>NZ_CP151958.1:0-10000 GCF_038593055.1 Paenibacillus sp. FSL L8-0502
GTGGACAGCCATACCTCTGAACTATGGCAGCAAATTCTATCCATCATACAAACCAAGCTGAGTAAGCCGAGTTACGACACTTGGTTTAAGGCTACCAAGGCAGCGAAACTAAATGACCACTCCATTGTGATTTCTGCACCGACAACTTTTGCCGTGGAATGGCTTGAAAGCCGCTATACCAAGCTAGTCGGAGCAACGGTTTATGAGATTTTGGGCAAACAGCTAGAGGTCAAGTTCGTTATTGAAGAGAACAAGCCCGCCGAGGTCGACCTTCAGCAACAACCTCAGCAGCAGCCGGTCGTTCATGAAGAAGCTGTGTCCCATATGCTGAATCCCAAATATACATTCGATACATTCGTCATCGGATCGGGGAACCGTTTTGCCCATGCGGCATCGCTGGCCGTCGCCGAGGCGCCGGCCAAAGCTTACAATCCGCTGTTTTTATACGGTGGTGTAGGGCTGGGAAAAACGCATCTGATGCACGCTATCGGACACTATATTTTGGAGCACAATCCGGCCAGCAAGGTCGTTTATTTATCGTCGGAGAAGTTTACGAATGAATTCATTAATGCTATCCGGGACAACCGCGGGGAAAGTTTTCGGAATAAATATCGCAACATTGATATTCTGCTCATTGACGATATTCAATTCATTGCGGGTAAGGAATCGACGCAGGAGGAATTTTTCCACACGTTCAACGCGCTTCATGAGGAACGCAAGCAGATTATAATCTCAAGCGATCGGCCACCTAAAGAGATTCCAACGCTGGAAGAACGGCTACGCTCTCGCTTCGAGTGGGGACTCATAACGGATATCCAACCGCCGGATCTGGAAACGAGAATTGCTATTCTTCGTAAAAAGGCGCGGGCAGAAAACCTGGATATTCCCAATGAAGCCATGATGTATATCGCTAATCAAATCGATACAAACATCCGTGAGCTAGAAGGGGCGCTTATTCGCGTTGTCGCTTATTCCTCCTTAACCAATCAGGATGTATCAAGTCATCTCGCGGCTGAGGCGCTGAAGGATATTATCCCGTCCAGTCGACCAAAAATGATCACGATCCAGGATATACAGCACCAAGTCGGGGAATTTTACAATTTACGGCTGGAGGATTTTAAAGCGCGTAAACGGACGAAGGCTGTAGCTTTTCCACGACAGATTGCCATGTACCTGTCTCGTGAGTTAACCGATTATTCTTTGCCAAAAATCGGTGAAGCTTTCGGTGGGCGTGATCATACGACTGTCATTCATGCGCACGAAAAAATCTCCAAATCCATTCAAGTGGATCAGGATCTGTTTAAAGTTATCAACAACCTAATAGAAAAAATCAAAAATCCAACCTGAACAAGTTCAGAGCCTATACACAATTTATACACATGTGGATAGGCTTGATTTTATTAGGGTTACAGTGACTTATCCACATATTCAGTGCGCCTATTACTATTACTAATATATTTTAAAGATATACATCACCTAAATAAGGCCCGCGTCAACGCGTGCTTGAAGGATTAAAACCCGTAGGAGGAACTTATGAAGATCAGCATTCTGAAAAACGTTTTGAACGAGGCTATACAACATGTATCCAAAGCGATATCAAGTCGAACTACGATTCCAATTCTGAGTGGTATTAAGCTGGATGTGAATCACCAGGGAGTAACGCTGACCGCCAGCGATACAGACATCTCGATTCAATCCTTTATTCCGATGGAGGATGGTGACCAAACTGTCGTTCAGGTTGAACAACCCGGTAGTGTGGTGCTGCCTGCCAAATTCTTTGTCGAAATTATCAAAAAGTTGCCTTCGCAGGAGATTCGTATGGAGGTAAAAGACCAATTCCAAACCTTTATCTCGTCCGGTGCAACTGAAATTCAGATTGTTGGCTTAGATCCTGAAGAATTCCCGGTGCTTCCCAACATTGAAGAAAATCAAGTCATCTCTGTGCCAGGAGATTTACTTAAAAATATGATTAAACAGACGGTGTTCTCCATTTCCACCCACGAAACGACACCGATTTTAACCGGCGTGTTGTGGAATCTGGCTGAGGGGGAACTGAAGTTTGTGGCAACGGACCGCCACCGCCTTGCCACCCGCAGCGCTCATTTGGAGACGTCTGAAGGCTTGCGCTTTAGCAATGTTGTCATTGCGGGCAAAACGCTGAATGAGCTGAGCAGAATTATTCCAGACCAAAATATGCTTGTGGATATCGTAGTAGCGGACAATCAGGTATTATTCAAAGTAGATCGGGTGCTATTTTATTCCCGCATCTTGGACGGCACCTATCCTGATACTTCTAGAATTATTCCGACCTCCTACAAAACAGAACTGATTGTGGATACAAAAAGTTTAAGTGAGTCAATTGACCGTGCTTATTTGCTGTCCCGTGAGGAAAAAACGAATATCGTAAAAATGCAGTCGCTGGAAAATGGCGGTTTGGAAATTTCCTCTAGTTCCTCTGAGCTTGGCAAAGTGCGTGAGGAAGTAACGGTGTCCAAATTTGAGGGGGAGCCGCTCAAAATTTCGTTCAACTCCAAATACATGCTTGACGTGCTGAAGGTGATTGACAGCGAGCAGCTGACGATTGCTTTTACCGGCATTATGAGTCCCATTATTTTAAAACCGGCAGATTCCAGCAATGCGCTATATATCATCCTGCCATATCGCACAACCAACTGATGTCTAGCGTTAACCCACCTGAGGACAACCGAAAGGATGAACAAGCCTTGAAACCAATATCTATACAGACCGAATACATCAAGCTCGATCAATTTTTAAAATTAGCCGATTGTGTATCCACAGGAGGCATGGCTAAAGCCCTGCTGCAAGAGGGACAAGTCCGTGTGAATGGTGAACCGGAAGAACGTCGTGGAAGAAAACTGTACCCAGGTGATACCGTAGAAGTAGAGGACAACGGAAGTTTCGAGGTTACAGCAGGAGCATGATCGCCTGGGTGGCAAGGACTCCTTTTAGGTACGGAGTAACAAGGGGGACCCTATGTGTTTGTGAACAACATTGTTTTGCAGCAGTACCGGAACTATGAGCAGCTGGAACTGAATGAATTTGGTCCCGTTAATTTGCTGATCGGACAAAATGCGCAGGGCAAAACGAATCTGGTAGAGGCGATTTTTGTACTAGCTTTAACCAAAAGTCATCGAACGTCCCGCGACAAGGAGTTAATCTCTTTCGGGGCTACTTCCACTCACCTAGCCGCAGATGTGGATAAAAAATACGGGAAAATCAGACTGGATCTCGCGTTATCCACACAAGGCAAAAAAGCAAAGATCAACGGACTGGAGCAGCGTAAATTGAGCGATTTTATCGGTTCGTTAAATGTGGTCATGTTTGCACCTGAGGATCTGGAAATTGTGAAAGGAACACCGGGGGTTCGCCGCCGGTTTCTTGACATGGAAATCGGCCAGGTTGCGCCAGGCTATCTGTATCATTTGCAGCAATACCAGAAAGTATTGGTTCAGCGAAATAACCTGCTCAAGCAAGCTTGGGGTAAGGATATGGCGTCAGTGCAGCTGATGCTGGAGGTATGGAATGAGCAACTTGTTGAGCATGGTGTTAAAATTGTTAAAAAGCGGAAACAATTTATAACAAAGCTACAAAAGTGGGCTCAAGCTATTCATGAAGGGATCGCAGGTGGGACGGAAGAGTTAAAATTAACCTATGTTCCCTCCTTCAGTGAGCCAGAGGAAGAAGATGAAGCTGTCTTATTGGAGCGATTTATGATAAAGTTATCCCAAATGAGGGAACAGGAAATCCGCCGTGGCATGACTTTGGCGGGACCCCATCGTGATGATTTAGCCTTTGCCATTAACGGCAGAGAAGTGCATACGTATGGCTCTCAGGGGCAGCAGCGGACGACGGCCCTGTCCTTGAAGTTGGCCGAAATTGAGTTAATTCATGAGGAAATTGGTGAATATCCTGTCTTGCTGCTGGATGATGTTTTGTCCGAGCTGGATCCCTATCGTCAAACCCAGCTGATCGAGACCTTCCAAAGCAAAGTACAGACCTTTATCACGGCAACCGGGGTTGAGACTTTGAACGCAGAACGACTCAAGGATGCCAATATTTATCACGTCCACGACGGGCATGTGGAACACTAAGGAGTGAGTGACCGCTATGTATATTCATCTGGGTGGAGAAAAAATCATCCGCTCGTCAGAGCTTGTGGCTATTTTCGATATCTCGATTGAAAAATCCTCTAAAATCTCCAAGCAATACGTGAACCATGCCCAACAGCAAAAGCATGTCGAGATGATTGGCGAAGAGGAAGCCAAGTCCATCGTAGTTACTCAGAATACGGTGTATTATTCCCCCATCTCCTCAACAACACTCAAAAAGCGGGCAAACCAGTTTGTTGCCAATGCTTAACCATAGAATCTATAGAAGTAGGTGAAAGGCATGTCTATGAATCAACCGTCTTATGATGCGGGCGAGATTCAGGTCCTTGAGGGCCTGGAGGCGGTTCGGAAACGTCCCGGGATGTATATTGGCTCCACAAGCGCCAAAGGTCTCCATCATCTGGTCTGGGAAGTTGTGGACAACAGCATTGACGAAGCGCTGGCGGGTTATTGTGACAGCATTCAAGTTGTGGTTCACGAAGATAACAGTGTTACCGTTACAGATAATGGACGTGGTATTCCAGTAAGCGAACACGCCAAAATGAAAAAATCTGCGCTGGAAGTCGTTATGACTGTGCTTCACGCAGGCGGTAAATTCGGAGGCGGAGGGTACAAGGTATCCGGTGGTCTGCACGGGGTTGGGGTATCGGTAGTGAACGCTCTCTCCAGCAAAATGATTGTTCATGTTAAACGAGACGGACATCTGTATGAGCAGGAATATCACCGTGGTGCTCCGCAGTATGATGTCAGAGTCATCGGTGATACAGACGAGACGGGTACCCAAACGACCTTCTATCCGGACGATCAAATCTTTACAGAAACGACCGTATATGATTATGATACGCTCCAAACGCGGATTCGTGAGTTGGCTTTCCTGAATAAAGGCATTGCAATCAGCTTGACTGACGAACGGACGGGAGCTAGCGATACATTCCATTACGAGGGCGGAATCAGTGAATATGTGCAATTCTTGAATCAAAAAAGAGAAGCGCTACATGAACAGCCGATTTATGTCGAAGGCTCGCGGGATATGATTCAAGTCGAAGTTGCATTGCAATATAACGACAGCTATACCGAAAATATTTATTCTTTTGCCAACAACATCAACACCCATGAGGGCGGAACTCACGAATCAGGTTTCAAGAGTGCATTAACCCGGATTATAAACGATTATGCACGTAAAAATGGCTTGATTAAAGACAACAATGCCAACCTGACCGGTGACGATGTGCGTGAAGGATTGACGGCAATTATCTCCGTCAAAATTCCAGAACCACAGTTTGAGGGTCAGACCAAGACAAAGCTGGGTAACAGTGAGGTGCGAGGGATTGTCGAATCCTTATTCGCAGAGAAACTCCAGGAGTTCCTAGAGGAAAATCCGTCTGTTTCCCGCCGCGTGGTAGATAAATCATTGCAAGCAGCACGTGCCCGGGAAGCAGCGCGTAAAGCGCGTGAGCTTACACGTCGCAAAAGTGCGCTGGAAATCAGTTCGCTCCCAGGCAAGTTGGCGGATTGCTCCTCTAAGGATGCTTCGATTAGTGAACTGTACATTGTCGAAGGTGACTCCGCAGGGGGATCAGCCAAGCAGGGGCGTGATCGTCACTTTCAAGCTATTTTGCCGATTCGTGGTAAAATCCTGAATGTTGAAAAGGCACGCTTGGACCGTATTTTGTCCAGTGATGAAATCCGGTCGATGGTAACAGCAATGGGTACAGGGATCGGAGACGACTTTGACATCGCCAAAGCCCGTTATCACAAGGTCATCATCATGACAGATGCGGATGTCGACGGCGCCCATATTCGTACGTTGTTGCTGACGTTCTTCTATCGGTACATGCGTAAAATCATTGATGCAGGCTATATTTATATTGCTCAACCACCATTATTCAAAGTAGAGCGTAACAAAGTTGTACGTTATGCGAACTCCGAGGCGGAACGTGATGAGATCATCAGGGAATTTGGAGAAAACGCGAAGTACAATGTACAGCGCTATAAAGGTTTGGGTGAGATGAATGCGACCCAACTTTGGGAAACTACGATGGACCCTGAGAGTCGTACTATGCTTCAGGTAACTGTCAGTGACGCGATGCTGGCTGATACACTGTTCAATACCTTGATGGGTGATAATGTAGAACCTCGTCGTGACTTTATCCAAGAGCATGCAAAGTACGTGAAAAATCTTGATTTCTAATGTGTAACGTTCCTTCCTAGTGGCTGTATTACATGCTCATTAGGTAGTATTTTGTAAGAGTTCACGAGGGGCGCCCAAATGGGCGTCCCTTTTCTTGTCATTAACCAGCCCGGGTGTATTTGAATATCTAATCTCATTGTTTTAGGCTTTTTTCTTAGAGCGCACGGGTTTACCTGTCGACGGAGAGTATCGGCCGTAGCCTACTGCATATCTGAATATTTTATGATAGAGGCTTTTGTTTGGAAGGGAAGAGAATACCTTGATTGCTGGTCTCGTATTAACCTCAAGAATCCACGGATAATTTTGCTGATCCAGTCCCACATCTAATCCGATTTCCCTTAAACGTGGGTATTTTTTTTGCAACTGCCAGGCTACCCGTTCGCCCATTTTCGATAATTTTTGCTCCAGTCGTACAGCTTCCTTTACATCCATATATGGAGCGACCAGCTCATTGAAAAAGCGTGTTGTCCCACCGCTGTGATGATTGGTGACGACTTTGTCAGGAGCAGCTACGCGTCCTACAATAAGTGTTGTTTCCCATTGGTGTCTCAAGTTCATCTGGGTTAATACCCTCAGATCGAAGGGGCGTTCTTCATGCTGAAGAAGTGGAATTCCACGTTGGATCAGATATGGACGTTTTCGTATGCGGGAAGAAACCACTCTGTGCAGATCTTCTAGACTTTCGAAGGTGAAAATGTCTACTTCATAGCGAAGCACATACCAAGTTCTCTCTTCGATGATTCCTTCTTCTGTCGGCGGGAGCGGCTCTGTCAGCCTCTCTGCCCGCATAACCCCTTTTCCATAAGTACCGTTATCCGGCTTAATATAGACAGTACCATACACGGCCAACATTTCGTTTAAGTGATCAAATGTGTACAACCGTGTTTCCGGTACATAAGCAGCCAATGTCGGATTGGGGAGAATGGCATTTGTTTTGGTCCACTTACTGGATACTCGTTGAATAGACAAGTAATCTCATCCCTTTCTTTTCGAAATATGAGTCATGTACTTGGAATCCGCAACACTTTAACAAAACAAGGGAAACTAAAGGACAAGCGCGTAAAACAATGATATAATAGAGAAATACGGCGTTTTTCGGAATTTTGCTAATTGAACCCTGACCGTATACGTATTGTATGTGGAAAAGGCCCTTATGGTGGGGGCTAATCCCCAGCTCTGGGGAATTTGTTATAATCAGGGCTTGTGAGTTGTACAAGAGAATAGCGATCTGCTACAGGCAGAAAGAGAATGACGAGGGATTTACGCTGTAAAGAGGACAGATGCGTTTAATTGTGCTCTTTTTGTGAAAGTAATATAATTATACAGATGAGGATTTCAGCCAAAATCCTGCGCAGAGAGCGGAGTGTATAGGCAGTATCTTGTTAGGCTTTTCACATAGAGAGCATTGTATTGAAGGATAAGAAGGAGGACCAGCATGGCGGATCAAAATAACTCGCAAATCATCAATAGGGATATCGGAGTGGAAATGCGCGAATCCTTTATGGATTATGCCATGAGTATTATTGTTAGCCGTGCCTTGCCTGATGTGCGGGACGGACTGAAGCCGGTACACCGTCGTATTTTGTATGCGATGTCCGAGCTAGGCATGTCGCCAGATAAGCCTTACAAAAAATCGGCAAGAATCGTCGGCGAAGTTATCGGTAAATATCACCCTCATGGTGATACGGCTGTATATGATACGATGGTGCGGATGGCGCAGGATTTTTCCTTGCGTTACATGTTGGTGGATGGACACGGTAACTTTGGCTCCGTGGATGGAGATATGGCCGCTGCGATGCGTTACACCGAAGCACGGTTGTCCAAGATTGCCATGGAAATGCTACGTGATTTGAACAAAGAGACCGTTGATTTTATGCCGAACTACGATGGTGAAGAGAGCGAGCCTGTCGTATTACCAGCACGTTATCCTAACTTGCTGGTGAATGGGGTCGGCGGGATTGCAGTCGGGATGGCTACCAATATTCCTCCGCATAACTTGGGAGAGGTTATCGATGGTGTACAAGCACTGATCGAAAACCCTGACATTACGCCGATGGAACTTATGGATTATATTCAAGGACCGGATTTCCCGACAGCAGGTTATATTTTAGGACGCTCTGGTATCCGTCAGGCGTATCAGACGGGCCGCGGATCTGTGACCATGCGTGCAAAGACCACCATAGAAGAGATCGGCAATAAAGCACGGATTATCGTGCATGAGCTGCCTTACCAAGTGAATAAGGCTCGCCTTGTTGAGAAAATTGCCGAATTAGTACGTGACAAACGTATTGAAGGCATTACGGATCTTCGTGATGAATCGGACCGTACGGGTATGCGTGTCGTTATTGAGTTGCGTAGAGATGTGAACCCGAATGTCGTTCTGAATAATTTGTTTAAACATACAGCTATGCAGTCGAATTTCGGTATTAATATGCTTGCCATTGTAAACAACGAACCGAAGATTCTAAACCTGAAGGATGTCTTGTATCATTATCTCAAACATCAGGTCGAAGTTATTCGTCGCCGGACAGAATTTGATCTGAAGAAGGCCGAAGCTAGAGCACATATTCTGGAAGGCTTGCGCATTGCTCTTGACCATCTGGACGAAGTTATTGCCTTGATTCGTTCTTCCCAAACTGCAGAAGCAGCTCGTGAAGGACTGATTGAGCGTTTCTCGCTCACTCTTGAGCAGTCTCAGGCTATTCTCGATATGCGTCTGCAACGTTTAACCGGTTTGGAACGTGAGAAGATTGAGAACGAATATAACGAGCTAATACAAAAGATTGCGGAATACCGTGAGATTTTGGCGAACGAGCATCTGGTACTCAACATCATTAGCGAAGAGCTGAATGAACTTAAAGGGCGTTTCGCTGATGAACGTCGCACTGAAATTACAGTGGGTGAAGAGAGTATTCTGGATGAGGATCTCATTCCGCGTGAAGATGTTATTATTACTGTAACCCATACGGGATATATCAAACGCCTTCCTGTTACCACCTATCGCAGTCAAAAACGCGGTGGTCGTGGTGTAGTTGGTATGGATACCAAAGATGAGGATTTCGTAGAGCATCTGTTCATTACGAATTCACATCATCATTTGTTATTCTTTACCGACAAGGGTAAGGTATATCGAATTAAGGCCTATGAGATTCCTGATCTAAGCCGGACAGCCCGGGGAACACCGATTATTAACCTGATTCAGATTGAACAGGGTGAGTCGATCAATGCGGTAATTCCAATCGAGGAATTTGTGGAGGATAGCTATCTTTTCTTTGCGACTCAGCATGGGATTATTAAGAAGACACCGCTTGACGACTATGCAAATATCCGCAAAGGTGGCTTGATTGCCATTAACTTGCGTGAAGATGACGCCCTGATCGAAGTGAAGCTGACGGACGGACAGCAGGAAATGATTATTGGTACAGCACAAGGCATGTCTATCCGTTTCCCTGAAAGTGATGTACGGTCTATGGGCCGTAGCGCTACAGGGGTTAAAGGGATCAACCTTGATGAGAGTGATGCTGTAATTGGTATGGACATCGTGGATACCAGCCTGGATATCCTGATTGTAACGGCCAAAGGTTATGGCAAGCGTACCCCTGTTATGGATTATCGTATCCAAAGCCGTGGAGGTAAGGGGATCAAGACGATTAATGTTACGGAAAAAAATGGTCCAGTT
>NZ_CP151958.1:15000-112500 GCF_038593055.1 Paenibacillus sp. FSL L8-0502
GGCTTAGAAGCAGCCACCATTGAAAGAGTGCGTAATAGCTCACTGGTCGAGTGACTCTGCGCCGAAAATGTAACGGGGCTAAACACACCACCGAAGCTATGGCTTGATGCTTGCATCAGGGGTAGGGGAGCGTTGAATGCGGGTTGAAGGTGTACCGTAAGGAGCGCTGGACTGCATTCAAGTGAGAATGCCGGTATGAGTAACGAAAAGATCTGTGAGAATCAGATCCGCCGAAAGCCTAAGGGTTCCTGAGGAAGGTTCGTCCGCTCAGGGTAAGTCGGGACCTAAGGCGAGGCCGATAGGCGTAGTCGAAGGACAACAGGTCGAAATTCCTGTACCACCGTAATCCGCTATGAGCGATGGGGTGACGCAGTAGGGTAGTGACGCGGACTGATGGATGTCCGTCTAAGCAGTGAGGCTGATGTGTAGGCAAATCCGCATATCGTTAAGGCTGGGCTGTGATGGGGAGCGAAAATTGTAGTAGCGAAGGTCATGATCTCAGACTGCCAAGAAAAGCCTCTAGCCAGGAGAAGGTGCCCGTACCGCAAACCGACACAGGTAGGCGAGAAGAGAATTCTAAGGCGCGCGGAAGAACTCTCGTTAAGGAACTCGGCAAAATGACCCCGTAACTTCGGGAGAAGGGGTGCCTCGGTAGGGTGAATAGCCCGAGGGGGCCGCAGTGAAAAGGCCCAAGCGACTGTTTAGCAAAAACACAGGTCTGTGCGAAGCCGCAAGGCGAAGTATACGGGCTGACGCCTGCCCGGTGCTGGAAGGTTAAGGGGAGTGGTAAGCCCTTCGGGGCGAAGCTATGAACCGAAGCCCCAGTAAACGGCGGCCGTAACTATAACGGTCCTAAGGTAGCGAAATTCCTTGTCAGGTAAATTCTGACCCGCACGAATGGCGTAACGACTTGGGCGCTGTCTCAACGAGAGATCCGGTGAAATTTTAATACCTGTGAAGATGCAGGTTACCCGCGACAAGACGGAAAGACCCCATGGAGCTTTACTGCAGCTTGATATTGAATTTGGGTACGATCTGTACAGGATAGGTGGGAGCCGTAGAACTTTGAGCGCCAGCTTGAAGGGAGGCATCCTTGGGATACCACCCTGATCGTATCTAGGTTCTAACTTGGTACCGTGAACCGGTGCGAGGACAGTGTCAGGTGGGCAGTTTGACTGGGGCGGTCGCCTCCTAAAGAGTAACGGAGGCGCCCCAAGGTTCCCTCAGAATGGTTGGAAATCATTCGAAGAGTGCAAAGGCAGAAGGGAGCTTGACTGCGAGACCTACAAGTCGAGCAGGGACGAAAGTCGGGCTTAGTGATCCGGTGGTACCGCATGGAAGGGCCATCGCTCAACGGATAAAAGCTACCCTGGGGATAACAGGCTTATCTCCCCCAAGAGTCCACATCGACGGGGAGGTTTGGCACCTCGATGTCGGCTCATCGCATCCTGGGGCTGAAGTAGGTCCCAAGGGTTGGGCTGTTCGCCCATTAAAGCGGTACGCGAGCTGGGTTCAGAACGTCGTGAGACAGTTCGGTCCCTATCTGTCGTGGGCGTAGGAAATTTGAGAGGAGCTGTCCTTAGTACGAGAGGACCGGGATGGACGTACCGCTGGTGTACCAGTTGTTCCGCCAGGAGCACCGCTGGGTAGCTATGTACGGAAGGGATAAGCGCTGAAAGCATCTAAGCGTGAAGCCCCCCTCAAGATGAGATTTCCCAGTATGTAAGACCCCTTGAAGACGACGAGGTAGATAGGTTGGGGGTGGAAGTGCAGTAATGCATGGAGCTGACCAATACTAATCGGTCGAGGGCTTATCCTAAGAATAAAACGCAAATGAGTTTCGGATCCAGTTTTCAGGGTGTAAGCTTTGTATTGTATAAGCTCAAGTGGCTTATATGGAACAAGTAAACACACAGCATTTGGCGATGCTGATTCCTGAAAAAGAATTTACGATGTAAATTCATGTTTGGTGGCGATAGCGGAGGGGTTCCACACGTACCCATCCCGAACACGACCGTTAAGCCCTCCAGCGCCGATGGTACTTGGACCGCAGGGTCCTGGGAGAGTAGGACGTCGCCAAGCAACAGGTAAAGAGGACCATGATCTCAATGAGATCATGGTCCTCTTTTGCATATACGGATATTTTAGAAATATCCCTACAAAAGGAAGGTAACATTTTTGTTACGGAATGTAAGAGTAAACCCTGTATAATATAGGTATTGAATCCCATACACACACGCTGCATTGTTGCAGAATTATGCAAACTCCATCATAGGATTTTTGTATAATCAATCAGGCTGGTAAGGAGGGAAGATCATGCGGCGAAATAAATGGCTTGCTCTATTGGTGCTATTCAGTGTCGCTGTCGCGATTCTTACCGGGTGCGTGGAAGAGGAGCCTTCTTGGACATCGTTTGAGGGTGCTGCCAACGAGAAGACGTTTCCGGTTCCCAAAGAAGCTAGTAAAACCGATCGGGCCAGCAGTAATTCGGACATGGACTATGTTCGCTATGCACTGCCAGCGTTGAAGGAAAGTGATAGTCTACCTGCTCCTTATCTAGAGGAGATTGCAGCTTGGGGGTGGACTGAGGAACCGAATCTATCCACCTCAAATCAGAAGGTGTTTCAGAAAAATAAACACATGGTGCATTTGTCTGTGCATGATGGTTCTTTTACTGTATTGGTTCCAAAAGACAGAAAGGCTGTTGTGAAGAGCAAAAGCGTGGATCTTAATTAGGAGTACGGTTTTCAACCGGTAAGCAGCATAGGACTTAATGTAGATCATATTTATAGTAAACTCATAGCGTATCGTATGCTGTGTATAATGGTGAATGATGAGATTGGATGTGGGGAAGCACTCAGAACTGCCGTTGAGTAGGGAGTAGCTTCCTTTTATATATTTGCATGTTGAATAATTGCTCTACATTAATAACGAGGATAAAGGTGAGGAAAGTTTACTTGATAAGAGAATAAAGCGATTATGGTTGTTAAGTCGCAAAAAAAGGAGTAACCGATTGAGGTTGCTCCTTTTTGCTTCAGTCTAGATCGTTGTAGGTAGTTCAGATCGGAATTTTTTATCTGTACGGATATGAGTGGTTAGATTTACTGTTGATAATATGAGGCATCTTCATCGGTAAACTTCAACATGCCGTCTTTTCTCTCGCCCGTAAGCCGACTGAGGATGTATAGACGCGGTGCAATAAGCCATAGATGCCAGAAGAGTAAGGATACCGTAAAGGCTGGTGGAGACCAGAGAATGAATACGCCTGATAAGCAGATACCGATCCAGAGGGTATGTATGTGCACACGACGAAAGATGCTATAGCCTATGTACTGGTCTGTCATATAGCCTAGCCATGGTAACTTACGGTGGAATGCCCAACGTTTGCGGAAGGATGCTCCGCCACCGATGTATAGGACAGATCGTGAGATTACGAAGTGTACCCATAAGGTAAGGAAAAAGGCAAGAGCAAACAAAAACACGCTAGTCCAGGAAAAGGCAAGAAGCAGAAAGAGAAGCATAATAATAGGCAGTGAAATATGACTCCATACTAGTTGACGCGGTATACTGATTTTTTTAATGAGCTTGTAGTGATAGTAGGTAGCTTTGGTTCCGGTTTCCTCTGTCATGCGAACAGTCCTTTCATTAATCTACTGCATCACAAGTGGCTTCCCGTCCACAGCCGGAAAAAGGGACGGTACTTCGCTCATGCCGCTTTAAATAAGCATTTAATCGTTTTTGTAGAAATACAGAATGATCGACATCCAGTGTTAGCTAGCCTACTCTATAATTACTGGAAAAGCTATCACTGATGAAGTGTTCAAGGCTCCGATGAAAGGGTATCCATACATAAGAGCTTTTTCTTATTATATCGGCATAGACGGCTGTTTTTTAAACATACGGGGTACAAACACCATAATGGCCCAGGAGGAATATATATAGAGTATATCGTCAAACTGAGCTATGAAAAGGTTTAAAATAGTAGAAAGTGCCCCATACTAATAGTAAAAGAAACAAGGTGGGATGGATATGCATGATCAAGGCGACCACCGCTGTATTATATGCGGACAGCACAAGCATGAAGGCATTTTTATCGTTTCCGAGTTTATCTGTGATACGTGTGAAGCTGAAATGGTACACACGGATGCAACTGATGCCAAATATCATTTTTTTATTGATCAACTAAAGCAAATCTGGGTACAGAAAAATGCATAATATCCTTTGCAATTAGTCTTTGAAGGATTGGCATTCAAGGTCTGTCGATACGGGCCTTTTTTTCTGTGAGTAAAAGTAGGATTCCGCTTGATTTTACGATAAAATAAGGTAGATATAAAGCTTTGTTTGGAAGGATTGCAGAATGATGGGGAAAAAGGCGGTACACGCACCATTAATGGAAGCCCTAATACGTTACCGGACTCAGGGCAATGCTTCTTTCCATGTGCCCGGTCATAAAAATGGACAAGTATATGAGCATGAAAATATTGCATCTCTGTTGCAAGAAGTGATGTCTATTGATGCGACAGAAATTACTGGACTGGATGATTTGCATCACCCAGAAGATGTGATTCGTGAAGGGCAAGAGCTGGCTGCAAAGTGTTTTGGTGCTGAAGAGAGCTTTTGGCTAATTGGAGGAAGCACGGTCGGTAATTTGGCTATGATTTTAACTGTATGTACGGAGCCGGGAGATCTACTGCTGGTACAGAGAAATGTACACAAATCTGTCCTGAACGGTCTCATGCTGTCAGGGGCTAATGCGGTATTCCTGGATCCGGAAATAGATACACTGAGCGGATTGGCGGTTGCCCCAACGACGGATACAATAAAGGCTGCACTGAAGACATATCCTTCGGCAAAAGGGGTGTTACTTACACTACCTAATTACTATGGGATGGGACATGACCTAACGGCAACGGCTAAGGTCTGTCATGCAGCCCATGTGCCGCTATTGGTAGATGAGGCCCACGGTGCCCATTATGGGCTGCATCCTCGTTTGCCAGCCTCTGCGCTATCCTGCGGGGCTGATGTAGTCGTCCAATCGACACATAAAATGCTCCCAGCCATGACCATGGGGGCCATGTTACATGTGCAGGGAAAGAGAATTCATCGGGAACTACTTCGTCAGCGACTGGCGATGGTGCAAAGCTCTAGCCCTTCTTATCCGTTAATGGCTTCATTGGATTTGGCAAGATGGTATATAGAGGCGTATGGAGCAGATGCCTTTACCATGGGCTTAGCGGCAGTAGATGCTTTTAGAAAGGGCCTGGAGCAGCTCCCGCGCTTTCGCTTGTTAGAATCTACACAGCAGGCACTAGAGGGGGAATACGCTCACAGGGGAACCTCTGAGGTCCTAGAAAGGGCTGAGGAGGGAATAAGCAGATATTCAACCCAGGATCCCTTTAAATTGGTGCTGTATGATACATGGGGTATACTGGATGGATTTGAACTCAAGCACGAATTGGAGACTTACGGATGTGTTCCAGAGATGAGCGACGAAAAACATGTTGTTTTATTGTTTACGTTAGGCTCTACGGCTAAGGATGCGAGTCACCTGTTGCAGGCTCTTGTGCATATAAATAATGATATAAGATTTAAGGAGACGGCTGGTGAGCCGGGGCCAACGGAAAAAGAGCAGCAAAGACTCGAATTAGATTTTTCCACGTGGAACAATGATAGAATGAAGGGATACTCTATTCCGGTGCCGTTTGGGCTTCGACCGATTAGCCCCGATCAGATGGAGACGGTGCCTGTAGAGGAATGCGCTGGCAGGGTAGCGGCCGAAATGATTATCCCGTATCCTCCAGGTATTCCACTGCTATATGCAGGAGAAACGATCACAGAAGCGATTGCACTGCGGATGGGTCGTCTACGTAAGCTGGGAGCCAAATGGCACGGGGTAGCAGATGAAAGTATGCTTACAATTCGGGTATTCCGTTTACAATAAAGATTAGATACTAGAGACTTAACAAATACAGAAGACTGAATAAAAGAAGCATACGTAGCCTGTGGGTGACTTTTATTTTTCAGACAGGAAAGCAGGGAATAACATGAATCGCAAAGGCATTTTTATTACACTGGAGGGGGGAGACGGCTCCGGTAAAACAACTATGATTCAACGGCTGGCGAAGTTTATGGAGGAAGAAGGCTATCCAGTCATCACGACAAGGGAGCCGGGTGGCATCGAAATTTCCGAAAAGATTCGTTCTATCATTTTGGACCCTGCTCATACCAGTATGGATGCTCGAACAGAGGCACTTTTATACGCGGCGGCACGGCGTCAGCATTTGGTGGAGAAGGTAAAGCCGGCTATTGAACAGGGAGCTATCGTATTATGTGATCGTTTTGTGGATAGTAGCTTAGTCTATCAAGGATTTGCAAGAGGAATCGGAATTGAAGAGGTAGCTTCAATTAATCGCTTTGCGGTAGATGATTGGGAGCCGGATGTCACATTTTATCTGGATATTGAGCCCGAACTGGGATTGGCAAGAATTAGTGCGTCACGAGGAGCAGAAATGGACCGCCTCGACATGGAGAGTATATCGTTTCACCATAAGGTGCGAGAGGCATATTTGGAGTTGGCTCGCAAATTTCCGGAGCGAATTACAATTGTTGATGCATCTCCGGCGCCAGAGCAGGTGGAGCAAGTATTGAAGGATTTGCTGAAAACACGGTTTGCTCAGAATTTTAGCATATAATTGTCGAAGGATATACGGTAAAATTGAGCTAGGGACAAGGTTGTCTCTAATATGACTTGAAGGAGGAATACAGGATGAAGCTGATTATTGCGATTGTACAGGATAAGGACAGTAATAGATTATCCAGCGGACTGGTGAAAGCTAATTTCCGTGCTACCAAATTGGCGAGCACAGGAGGATTTCTGCGTGCAGGTAATACGACATTTATGATCGGTGTTGATGACAATCAGGTGGACTCATTAATGAACGTCATTCGCAGCAGTTGCAAGGTTCGTGAACAGCTGGTCACACCCGTTACCCCTATGAGCGGGACGACGGACTCCTATTTACCGTTGCCTGTTGAAGTGCAGGTGGGTGGAGCGACGGTATTCGTGATGCCTGTAGACCGTTTCGAGCATTTCTGAATCTACACAATAGGGCCTATTCTGCCGATATGATAGGGGAATCGCCTGTATCTTCCTGCATGATGGGAATGAGGGCAGATCTACTAAAACGGCAGCGCTACAGCGCAGTCCCCGGAAAGCCGAAGAAACCCTGAGTTCTAGGTTGAACTGTTCATGAAGGGGGAAAGTGGAAGCATCCGGGGAGAAAGCAGGTTTATATGAAAATAAATCCGGGCTATCGCCCTTTACAAAGTACATTGTCTACAAATGAAATGAGTGCAAAGCCAATTCAGCCCAAGAGCTTCTCCGACGTTATGCAGCAAAATGGTGAGCAAGCTTCGCAGGAGGAATTGAATCGGCGCTTTAAGGAAATACAAATGCAGGGAGATCGTCTTGCACGTTCAATGACGATTCGTGAGCTGAAGGCCTATAAGATGCTGGTTAAACGGTTTTTGGAAGATACCGTTCGGCGAGGCGTGTCCATGAAGGACACGAAGGGCTGGGATCGCCGGGGACGCAGCAAACGTTATAAGCTGATTGATGAAGTGGATGAGCTGTTGCTCAAAATGGCAGATGAACTGCTCGAAACCGAGCAAGGCAAGATTGAGCTTTTGCAAGGGGTCGGTGAGATCAGAGGATTGCTAATTAATCTCTCATTTTAATGCAGACTTATGTTATAAATGAATACAGACGGGCTATTGCCACGAAGAAATAATCTGCTTGCTGATCATGCTGGCAGATTATTTTTGACTATATACATGCCTGGAAGAACAACGATTTGCCGATGGATCACAGTTGTTTTCAGTGGAGAAAGTGAGGAAATATGTCTTTTCAACATATAATGGGCCAGGATGTAGCCAAAAAAATGCTGCAAAGTGCACTACGGAATCATACGGTCAACCATGCCTATGTTTTTAGCGGGCCGCCGGGAAGCGGGCAGATGAACATGGCGCAGATCTTTGCTAAGGCTTTATTTTGTGAGCGACAGACGGACGATGCATGTGGGGAGTGTTTGTCATGCCGCAAGGTAGAGCACGGGAATCATCCAGATTTGCATATTGTAGAGCCGGATGGAGCTACGATTAAAATTGATCAGATTCGCGGGCTTCAACGTATATTTTCTTACAAATCTGAAAGCTCCAATCCGAAGGTATATATCATCCGACAGGCGGATACCATGACAGTGCAAGCTGCTAATAGCTTACTTAAATTTCTGGAGGAGCCCCAAATTCCAGTGGTCGGTATACTCATTTCTGAAAATGGACAGGCGTTGCTGCCTACGATTCAATCACGGACGCAGCAGGTTCCTTTCCACGCTTTACAGCCGGAGGTGATGATGCAGGCATTAATTGGGGAAGGCTATACGGCAGGGCTTGTCCGGTCGGTCGTTCATATTGCTTCAGGACTGGAATCATGTAGAGAAATTCTCCAGCAGAATTGGTTTGCAGAAATTAGAAACGTAGTGTTACAATTAGTGAAGGAGTCCATGAGTCGGGGGAGCTCGTCTATTATTCTGGCTCAACAGAAGATTTTTAAAACTGGACTTTCTGAACACCTGGATATTCTGTTTCATCTGTTTCATTTGTGGTTTAAGGATATGCTTCATTTCCGTTACGGAAGGCACGAAAGCATTGTTTTCATAGATCATTTGGAGTCCGTCTCCAAATTGGCAATCACCCGCAGCACGGAACAATGGGTCTCTTATATGGATTTGGCCGCGAATTGCAGGAAGAAGCTCCGTTTTCACGTCAACGGGCAGTTATGCGTGGAGCAGCTTCTGATTGGGTTGTCCGATACAAGCGGTTCTATCACCGGCTAACAGGAAGGCGCGCTTGTTCCACTCTGCACAATCCGCGACGCCAGGTTCCCGGTTTGTGCGACAGTGAGACTTCAATTGCGGCCATTCGTACAATGTCGGCTTCAAATGAGGTTTAGTGGCATACAAGGGGGTTAATTTTTGTATAGTGTAGTGGGTGTCCGTTTCAAGAAGGCGGGCAAGACTTATTATTTTGATCCGCTGGATCTTCCAGTGGAGAAAGAAAACTGTGTCATTGTAGAGACCGCGCGCGGTATTGAATATGGCAAGGTTGTAGTGGGCAAAAAAGAGGTAAATGATTCGGATGTTGTCCTGCCCTTAAAAAAAGTCATTCGTATTGCTGGGGATGATGACGCTCTTGTGGTAGAAGAGAATAAATTAGCGGCCAAGGATGCATTCGGCACGTGTTTAAATAAAATTAAAGACCATGGCCTTAAAATGAAATTGGTAGATGTAGAATTTACATTTGACCGCAATAAGATCATTTTTTATTTTACGGCAGAGGGTCGAGTAGATTTTCGAGAGCTTGTAAAGGACTTGGCCAGTATTTTTCGTACACGGATCGAGCTGCGGCAGATCGGCGTACGGGATGAGGCTAAAATGCTTGGCGGAATTGGACCTTGTGGACGTATTCTGTGTTGCTCCTCATGGCTGGGGGATTTTGAGCCGGTATCTATTAAGATGGCGAAGGATCAGAGTTTGTCGCTGAATCCGACGAAGATTTCCGGGTTGTGCGGGAGATTGATGTGCTGTCTCAAGTTTGAACATGATAACTACGAAAGTATGCGAGAAGAGCTACCTCAGGTGGGTAAGATGGTTATCACCTCTTTGGGGGAAGGTAAAGTCGTAGGTGTGAATGCAGGTCATCGCACGGTGCATGTTCAACTGTTTGAGATCAGTAAGGTCAAGGAACTTCCAATGGACGATGTAGTCGTCAAGTAAACCATTAGGTTGCTTCGGGGTGGAAACTTGGATAAATTAAATGTTTTTGCGCGTATTCACGAAATGGAAACCCAAATGGGACAGTTGCATAGCGATCTGGGTGAATTGAAACTGGCAGTTAAAGAGCTGCTGGAGGAAAATCAACGACTAACGATTGAAAACGAACAGGTGCGCAAGATGCTCAAACGTGAAACCTCTGGAGAAGAAAAGACGGCAAACAAGCCGAAGCTTCCTCCTCCGATCGTCATTAAGGATGAAGGGCAAACGGGTGAGGTCGTGGGCGAAGGCTACGACAATCTAGCAAGGCTGTATCATGAAGGATTTCATATATGCAACGTGTATTACGGACATTTGCGAACGGAAGGCGATTGCCTCTTCTGTCTGTCATTTTTGAATAAATAAAAACAAGCCGTAGGAGCAAGATGCCTACGGCTTTTTTTGTAGGGAAGTATGAGTGAAAAGCGACTTTGGTTATAAAAGATGGGAGAGCACTATGGAGGAAAAAGAAAAGAAGTCTGAACGAATTGATGATCTGCTTTCACATAATTTGCGCATTATCCAGAGTGATGAAGTATTCAGCTTCTCGATGGATGCGGTCTTGCTGGCACGTTTTGCTGGTATTCCGCAGCGTGGAAAGATTCTTGATCTGTGTACAGGCAATGGGGTTGTCCCCCTGCTGCTAACGACACGAACAAAAGCGTCTATTGAAGGAATTGAGATTCAACCACGCTTGGCAGATATGGCTAGACGCAGTGTCAGCTTGAATGGATTAGAAGCAGCAATTCAGATTCGGGAAGGGGACCTGCGTGAGCTGGTTCACATCACGGGACATGGTGTTTATGATGCGATTACCGTGAATCCCCCCTATATGCCGCTAAATGGTAGCGATATCAAGCTGAATCCTCACCAGGCAATTGCCCGTCATGAAGTGAACTGCACACTGGAAGAAGTCATTCAGGCATCCACCCGGCTTGTCCGTAATGGGGGGAAAGTATCCATGGTTCATCGCCCGCAGCGGCTGGGCGAGATTATAACCTTGATGCGTAAACATAGTTTGGAACCCAAAAGAATACGTTTTGTTCACCCACGAGTTCATATGGAAGCCAATATGGTACTGGTTGAAGCATTACGTGACGGTAAACCCGAGGTTCGTTTGTTGCCTCCGCTCATTGTATATCAGGAAAATGGGAATTATACTCAGGAGATAAGAGATATCTATGGAGAAGTAAGCAAGGGGGATTCTGTGTGAAAGCAGCTGTACAAAAAAGCTTTAGTAACAGCGAAGAAGAACGGGGAAAATTGTATCTTGTTGCAACACCTATTGGGAATCTGGAAGATATGACCTTTAGGGCAATTAACACCTTAAAGTCGTGTAGTATTATCGCTGCCGAAGATACGCGGCAGACACGTAAACTGCTCACTCATTTCGAAATCACACCGGATATGCTCTTTAGTTATCATGAACATAATAAGGTTGCCAGTGGGCCTGAACTGATACGTTACATAATAGAAGGGAAAAACTTGGCGCTGGTTAGCGATGCAGGTCTACCGGCCATTTCTGACCCTGGTTCGGATCTGGTCAAGCTGGCACTGGAAGCGGGAATTAGCGTCATCCCCATCCCAGGAGCGAATGCGGCACTATCTGCTTTAATTGCCTCAGGACTGGATACAGAAAGGTTCACCTTCGCTGGTTTTCCACCACGGGAGAAAAAGGACCTGGAGAAGCTGTTGCTATCGTTTCAGGTATCTCACGGCACAATTATTTTTTATGAATCGCCTCATCGTATTGTGAAGACATTGATGGTGTTGAAGGAAACATTAGGTTCACGCAAAGTGGTGCTTGCGCGTGAGCTGACCAAGCTGCATGAGGAATGGGTACGAGGAACCGTGGAGCAATGCCTTGCTAAACTAGAGGAAAATCCACCGATTGGTGAGTATTGTCTAGTGGTTGAAGGAAAAGACGAAGAGGAAGAAGAACAGGAACGTCAGGCATGGTGGCAGTCCTTATCTTTGGAGTCCCACGTCGCACATTACGAGCAAGAGGGACTTACACGCAAGGACGCAATGAAGCGTACAGCCACAGATCGTGCAATCTCCAAGAGAGATGTTTACAACGCACTCTTATGAATATCTGCCTAAACAAAAAAGGGCCTTCCAACGGTTGGGTTCAAACCGTGGAAGGCAACAAGGAGTGTATATGAAAAAGGTTAGAATTAACAATATCTGATAAGTCTATTATATACTAAAATTCTCAGTTTGTCACAGGTGTTGGGATTTCAGAAATGCAATCTTGGCAAACAATTTTCCCTTTGAAGTAAATTACGTTCTCAGCATTACCGCAGAAGATACAAGCAGGCTCGTATTTTTTAAGCATGATGCGTTCGCCATCAACATAAATTTCCAACGCGTCTTTTTCCCCGATTCCCAGGGTACGGCGCAATTCGATTGGAATAACAACACGTCCGAGCTCGTCGACTTTTCTTACAATACCAGTGGATTTCATCATAATAAATCAGGCTCCTCTCGCCGTTTAAAATAATATAAGTGTCATGATTCGACAAAATTTTCTCTTTTCTGATATTTACTATACCAACGATTCCCAAAACAGTCAACCTAAAAAATGTAGTAACAGTCTGATTATGCAAAAGTATTTAGATTAAAGAGCTTTACTCATGTGCATTGCCTTATCTTATTGATGATTTATTCAATTTGTCGATTTGGAAATGTCGAAAAACTATAATTCGACATATTACGACAAAGAATGTCGAATGAGGGAAATGCTTTAGGATTTTATTGTATTTTAATCCATTATTCCGAATATTAAAGGAGCTGATATCTTGCACCAGCCACTCAGTGAAGAAAAAGTATTTAAAGACCCGGTACATAATTACATTCATGTTCAGGATACTGTGATATGGCGGTTGATCAACACGCCGGAGTTCCAACGTTTACGCCGCATACGGCAGTTAGGCACATCGTATCTTACGTTTCATGGAGCGGAGCATAGCCGTTTTTCACATTCATTGGGCGTATATGAGATTACGAGAAGTATTATTTCTCAATTTGAACGTGGAGATTTCCCAGATTGGCCGAAAGAGGAAAGGTTGGTTGCTCTGTGTGCAGCTCTATTGCATGATGTGGGGCATGGCCCATTTTCACATTCAATTGAGGAAGCCTTTCATATGAACCATGAGGATTGGACATGCCGCATTGTACTGGGAGACACGAAGATCAACGCCGTGCTACGGCAAGTTGACGAGAAGCTTCCACAAAAGGTGGCTGCGGTTATAGCCAAAACGTATGATAAGCCGATTGTTGTTAACTTGGTGACCAGTCCGCTAGATGCCGATCGTATGGATTATTTGTTGCGGGATGCTCATTCGACAGGTGTCAACTACGGCACGATTGATTTGGATCGTATTTTACGACTGTTGCGTCCTCATAATGGGAGAATTGTTGTGAAGGAATCAGGCATGCATGCAGTAGAGGATTATTTAATGTCACGCTATCAGATGTATTGGCAAATTTATTTTCATCCTGTAACACGCAGCTCGGAGATCCTTTTACGTAAAATTTTCAAGCGAGCAAAGGAATTGTTTAAAAACGGATATGAGTTTGGTTTTCTGCTGGACCCGCTGCCGGATCTGTTGAAAGGAGAGCTTACAGTAGAGCAATATCTGATGCTCGATGAGTCATTAATTCAGACCGTATTTAGCCAGTGGAAACGAGAAAAGGACGAAATTTTAAGTGATTTGAGCAGCCGCTTTATGGACCGTAGATTGTATAAATATGTAGAGATTGAAAATATGGATACAGATACCATTGACAGTATTCGGAAAGCTTTGGAAGAGGCTGGTTTGCACCCTGAATATGATTTTGAAATTGATTTTCCGACGGATCTTCCTTATGATGTGTTTCGGCAGGGTGGCTCGACGGACAACCAGATTTTACTGCTTGGACGTCAGGGCGAGGTGAGTGAAATATCCGAAGTTTCGGAAATTGTGCGCTCCATAAGTGGTATTCACCGAGGGAAATATCATATGTATTTTCCCCAGAATAAATTGAACGCGGTAAAAGACAGGCTTCCTGCCGAAATAAGGAATTATTTTGTCAAAGAATAGACAACTATATAGAAATGTAAGTAAAAAAAGGAGATGTAAACCTTGGATTTGTTCGACACTCATACTCACTTGGATGCGCCACAATTTGACGAAGATCGTGAAGAAGTTATAGCACGTGCTGTCGAATCAGGAGTAACGCGGATGATCAATATCGGATTTAATCGTGAGACCATTCCATCCACCATGAAATTGGCCGAGACGTATGATTTTATTTATGCGGCAGTTGGATGGCACCCGCAGGATGCGATTACAATGCAAGAGGGAGATTTAGAATGGATTGCATCGTTATGCAGTCATAAGAAGGTCGTAGCCATCGGAGAGATCGGTCTGGATTATTATTGGGATACATCACCGAAGGATGTTCAGCATCGGGTGTTTCGAAATCAAATTGGTCTGGCTCGTGAGCTCAAAATGCCCATTGTTATTCATAACCGGGATGCCCATGAAGATATTGTTAAGATTTTGCGTGAGGAAAAAGCGAGTGAGATTGGCGGAGTCATGCACTCCTTTTCTGGGAGCTGGGAGACAGCCCAAATGGTGCTGGATATGGGATTTCACCTTTCCTTCGGTGGTCCTATTACGTTTAAAAATGCCAAGCAGCCAAAAGAGGTGCTGGCACAGGTGCCACTGGACCGTCTGCTCATTGAAACGGACGCGCCCTACCTGACGCCGCATCCGTTTCGCGGGAAGCGAAATGAGTCTGCGCATGTGAGACTGGTAGCAGAGGCTGCAGCCCAAATTAAGGGGATTACAGTGGAGGAATTAGTGTCAATAACGACCCAAAATGCCTTGGAACGATTTGACATTCAATAAAAAAGCGAAGAAATCGATCAAAATAAAGAGATAGACGAAGCTAATCATGAATTTGTTGCAGGAAACTCGAGAATATTACAATATTTTAACCGAATATTTTGAAAAATGTACTTGAAACCTGCTTTACAACATGCATAGAAACAGGATATCATCTTTTCAGTGAATTGTTGTTTGAATGTAAACATCAACAAGTCATTTCATGAACCAGTCTCGCTGAGTCCCTTTTACAGGGAACGGGGGAACCGATATGGCTTACAGTACGTCCGGCGTATGTGCAAGAAGGGAACGTCCCTTCCGCCAGCCGGCTCGACCTAATTTCTTTTCCCGGATGGGATTGAACAGGTGGAGGAGCCGTATTTCGATTTCTTTCTGGGTCTTCGGGGTGAATGTGAAGGCGACCGCCATGAGCGGTTGACCCAAGCTAGGGCGACTCTCTACGTCCGAACCCGACAGCTAACCCCGTAAGCGTAACAAGAGAGAAGCCATCTCGTGCATGAGTTTTCCCGCATATTCACACATGCCGGAAGCCACGAAAGAGCTCTCTAGTCTCTTTCTTTGGCTTTTTTTGTTGTGAATAAAAGAAAATCTGTCATCATACTGTGGTTAAACAGGGGAGGACAGCATGCCGCGAAGACGGGTACATGGTGCAGGACAGTCGCAGTTTGGGCTTGTCTTGTAGAAAATCTGTTATAGTCACGTCAAATCTCAACTATGTCTTACTCCAGACGGCGGGCTATGTAAGGAGGACGGAGGAAATGGGCATTTTCCAAAAAGAGGAGACCCATGAGTCACGCTCATCCAGCATGTCTTACGTATTGCGTTGGAAGCAAGAGAATGTGCGCCAGGCTGCTTTGGTTGCTATTTTTCTAATCGCGCTAACGATTATGATTTCAATTCTGATGTACACGCAATCTAAAAAACAAGTCTTTTTTGTCATTGATGGCAAGGCATCTGCGGTAGAAACCCGGGAATCCAAGCTTCAAGATTTGCTGAGCGAGCATTCCATTTCACTTCAGCCGCATGATACAATTTCTATGCCGCTAAATGGAGCAGTACAGGATGGGGACCGCGTAGTCATTAAACGTGCCAATCAAGTTAAAGTATCTTCAGGCAATGAGACGAAAAAGCTGTACACAACAGAAAATACAGTAGAAGGTGCCATTCGTACCTCGGGCTATAAATTATCGTCAACGGATAAAGTTTATCCTGCGTTGGATGCCTCTGTTTCGTCTAACATGGACATAAAAATCGTCCGTGTGAAGAAACAGCAGGTCGAACAGAAAAAACAGGTGCCTTATCAGGTCATCAAAACGGCCGATCCGAGTCTTTATAAAGGCGATAATCGGGTCATTCAAAGCGGCAAATCGGGTGTGGTAGTCCAGCACGTTCAAAAGGTATATCATGATGGAAAGTTGGTATCCAAACAGCTGGTTAACAAGGAAGTTGCACAGAACCGTGTGGATAAGGTTATTGCGGTAGGAACGAAGAAAAAGCCGGTCGTTCTTGCTGCTTCCGTCGGTCCCAATGATGCGGTTAAGACAACAACGGTTAGTTCGGGCAGTGCTGTCCGTAAAGCAGGCGTCAATTTTAAATATAGCAAAGTTTTACAAAATGTCTCCATGACGGCGTATTCCTCACAGGAGCCAGGTATCGGTACACGTACTGCATCCGGCACGCGCGTGACGGAAGGCCGCACCATCGCTGTCGATCCGAGTATAATTCCAATCGGCTGGTGGGTGTATATCGAAGGGGTGGGCTTCCGCCGTGCGGAGGATACCGGTGGCGCGATTAAAGGCCACAAAATCGATGTGTATTATGAGAGTTTGAGCCGAGCCAACCAATTTGGTCGTAAGCACGGTAAAACCGTATATGTTATCGGACCGGTAAAGCCTGAAATCAACTAAAACAGGTTGTGTATGTTGAGGGCAATGCGATAGTATTAACAACATAGTTATGCCATGCTAAGAAGAGGATATCCTCTTCTTATTTTGTTTTCAAAAGCAGGGAAAGATAAATATAGCTTGCTGTGTAGCAGTGGAGGGAAATGCAAATGATCAAGGAAGTGATCGTGGTAGAGGGCCGGGATGATACGGTGGCCATTCGCCGCGCTGTTGAAGCGGATACAATAGAAACTGGCGGCTCAGCCATTAATAAAATGACGCTGCGTAAAATTGCATTGGCGCAGGAGCGGCGGGGGGTCATCATTTTAACCGATCCCGATCATGCAGGGGAGCGCATCCGTAAGATTATCGCTTCCAAGGTACCCGGCTGCAAGCAGGCCTTTATACCCGAGGCAGAAGCGACGCGCAAAGGAGATATTGGTGTGGAGAATGCCTCACCGGAAGCGATCAGACACGCTCTCGCACGGGTTCATACGACAGTAGAAGGCGCCGACCCGCTGATTGAGTGGGCGGACCTGATTGATGCTGGACTTATCACCCACCCCAATGCTGCTGCACGCCGTATGGCCTTAGGGAATGTGCTGGGTATTGGTTATTGTAACGGAAAGCAGCTACATAAACGGCTCTCTGTATTTCAGATCAGCCGCGAGGAATTTGCCGGAGCGCTGGCACAAATTGAAAGTGAAGGATTGTGATATTCGTATGACAGGGATTCAAGATATAGCAACACCGCGGCGTACGAAGGAAATTATTCAACGGCACGGTTTTTCGTTCAAAAAGAGTTTGGGACAAAATTTCCTGATTGATCAAAATATTCTCAATAAGATTGTGAATGCTGCCGGATTGGATGAGACGAAGGGCGCACTTGAGATTGGTCCTGGGATTGGCGCTTTGACTGAGAAGCTGGCGCAATCGGCCAAGGTAGTTACCGCTGTCGAGATTGACCAGCGGCTACTGCCAATTCTCGAAGAAGTGTTGGCCCCTTATGAGCATGTGAAGGTACGTCATGGAGACGTGCTGAAGCTGGATTTACGCGAGGTATTTGCAGCTGATTTTGCAGACGTGAGTAAAGTAAGTGTCGTGGCTAATCTGCCGTATTACGTTACTACACCGATTCTGATGAGGCTACTTGAGGACAAGCTCCCTTTGGAGAATATCGTCGTTATGATCCAAAAAGAAGTGGCTGAGCGTATGGCTGCGTCTCCTGGAACGAAGGATTACGGCAGTCTGAGCATTGCAGTACAATATTACAGCGAACCTGAATTAGTCTGTATTGTACCGAATACAGTATTTATTCCCCAGCCAAATGTGGAGTCTGCAGTCATTCGGTTGCGTGTACGGGAAGCCCCTCCGGTGGAAGTGGTGGATGAGAAGCACTTCTTTGAAGTGGTTCATGCTGCTTTTGCCCAGCGTCGTAAAACCATCTCCAATAACTTAAAAAGCCGATTCTTCACCAAAGAGAACAAGGACACGTTGGAGCCGTTGTTGCAACAAGCTGGTATTGAACCCTCCCGTCGAGGAGAAACGCTAAGTATTGAGGAATTTGCGCGTCTCAGTGCTGTTCTGGTGGAAGCAGGTATATCCTAAGCTGGAACCAAACTGTGCATTCACCCATACGATATACGAGGGGTGATACAGTGTGATGAGTTTAGGAGACTTGGTCGTTCGGAAATCGTACGGCGGAGATGTCACGTTTCGCGTTGAGGACATCCAGCGGGATAAAGCGATCATTAAGGGAATAGAATTTCGGTTGCTGGCCGATTCCCCGGTGAACGATCTGGTCAGAGTGCCTGCAGACCAGATTAGCGGTAAGACTCAGCAGGCTCACATTAAGGCTGGTGAGTCTCTTAATCTGTTGCAACGGGCACGCCAGCAGCAAGCTGCTCGTAGTCAGGCAGCTCTGGTTGGGGACTGGAGTGATCCAGTCGAGTCAACGTATTTTGAAATGCCGGGAAAGGTTCTTCATCTGGATGGAGATCCCGGCTATTTGAAAAAATGTCTCAGTTTATATGAACAGCTCCGTGTTCCTGCAGAGGGACATCACGTTCATGAATCGGCAATGGCGGATACGTTGTACCGGCTGCTTCCCCGTATCCGTCCGGATATTGTAGTGATTACCGGACATGATGGCGTGCTAAAGCAGCCACAGCCTTACGATTTGTACAGCTTGAAAAGTTATAAAAATTCGCAAAATTTTGTGGCGGCAATTCAGGTAGCAAGACAATATGAACGTCATCTGGATTCGCTGACCATTGTAGCGGGGGCGTGCCAGTCCCATTTTGAGGCGCTGCTGCGTGCGGGAGCGAACTTCGCCAGCTCACCAGGGCGTATCCTGATTCACGCGCTGGACCCCGTTTACGTGGCTGCCAAGGCGGCCTTTACTTCGATCCGAGATACGGTGAATATGGGGGACCTGTTTCACCAGACAATCAGCGGCAGTCGCGGAGTGGGTGGAATTGAAACCAGAGGAAGCTATCGCATCGGCCTGCCGAAGCTTGAAAATTTGTCAACGCTTAAAGTAACGCCTTCCGCAATCTAGGATTCAAATGTGCCAATAGGATTGACTTGAACAAAAAGCCTCTGCTTTCAGAGGCTTTTTGTCATTTTTTATATAAATTATTCCTGTTCGCAAAAAATTAAATTGACAACTTATTTTTCGTGTTGTTATAATATTTAGCTCGATTTGACAATCCATCTAAAATTCGTTATAATGGACAAGGAAAGAGGTGGTCGTTAGGCAATGGCTAAAAATACGCTGTTGGAAATCAAACGCAGTCTCGACGCACATGTAGGGCAAAAAATTTTGCTGCGGGCTAACGGCGGACGCCGTAAGACCGTCGAACGAACTGGTGTCTTGGAAGAAACGTACCCTTCTGTTTTTATCGTCAAGCTGGATCAGGAGCAACAGACGTTTAAACGTGTCTCCTACAGCTATGCTGACATCCTTACCGAGTCGGTGGAAGTCAGCGTATATGATCCCGACTCCCATACAAGTGTAGTCGAATATTTTGAAACACCTTAATTCATTTCGTGATTTATACCAGCTTTGCAGGTTTAACGACGGCTTCGTCATTTCAAATGACGGGGCCGTTTTGTATATACAGAGCAGGATGAAGCATGACATCTCTGCACATACTAAGCCGGGAATGATCTTCCTTATTCCATTGCCGAAGGAGGCGTATGTATGAGCCGAAGAAGACGGAGTGTCATGTCGGAGGAGCTAAAGTACGAGCTGGCCAAAGATCTTGGATTTTACGACACGGTCAAGGAAGAAGGCTGGGGAGGCATTAAAGCCAAGGATGCGGGCAATATGGTCAAGCGGGCCATCCAGCTTGCTGAGCAGGCTGCTTCTCGCAAATCGTAGCCATCGGTGGTGCTGATGAAAAGCGGGGATATCCGGGATTAGACCGGGGCATCTCCGCTTTTTTGAACCTCATGACTTGACACGCTGAGTCTGATATAATATGTTAAGCTGTCTTGAGGGAAAAGTTGAAGGTGGGTGAACGCCTTGAAAATATATGAAAAAGCACCGGCGAAAATCAATTTAATGCTTGATGTTCTACGTAAACGGGACGATGGTTATCACGAGGTCGAAATGATTATGACCATGGTCGATCTGTCTGACCGATTGACGATGTCTGAGTTACCGCGTGATACCATTATTATTTCAAGTCAAGCCGGGTACATACCATTGGATGAAAAGAATTTGGCTTTTCAGGCTGCGCGTCTGATCAAAGAACGTTATAACGTGTCTACGGGCGTCCACATCCATCTGGATAAGCATATCCCGGTGGCAGCAGGGTTGGCGGGTGGAAGTAGTGATGCTGCCGCAGCGCTGCGTGGACTGAACAAGCTATGGAAGCTTGGTATCTCGGATGCCGAATTAAGGGTGCTGGGTGCGGAGCTGGGCTCAGATGTACCTTTCTGTATTACAGGGGGTACAGCTTTAGCGAGTGGACGCGGAGAACTGCTCAAGCCACTTCCGAATCCGCCACAATGCTGGGTGATCCTTGCGAAGCCGCCGATTAATGTATCGACGGCTGAAGTGTACGGTCGTGTCAAAGCGGATCAGATTACGCACCACCCGTCTGCACGCCAGATGGAGCATGCGATCCGTAACGCTTCTTTTACCGATGTATGCAACGCACTGGGGAATGTACTGGAGGATGTAACACTAAAGCTGTATCCAGAGGTAGAGCATCTTAAAAACTCCATGATCCGCTTAGGAGCAGACGGTGTGCTGATGTCAGGTAGTGGACCTACGGTGTTCGGACTAGTATCGAAGGAAGCCAAAGTGCCACGGATTTACAATGGACTAAGAGGGTTTTGTAAAGATGTGTACGCAGTACGACTTTTGACCTGATTTTAGATATTTCTTTCTTATTATAGTGGCAATTGTTGTACAAATACGTACGAAGATGATATATTTACTATTAAATATTCGGATTTCACTATATCACTTACATTCCGCCAGCAACCGGCCAGTCCGCCGGTGCTTTACTGTACGAAGCGGGCGGCAGGAGAATAGATCGCGAGGAATTGTTGTGAAAAAACTTAAAAGAAGCTCACGATTGGTGGAAATGACGCAATTTTTATTGTCACGGCCGCATACGCTGGTGCCTCTTACTCATTTTGCGGATCGCTACGGGGCAGCTAAGTCGTCCATAAGCGAGGATCTGGCCATCATCAAGGAAGTATTTGAGGATGAAGGTACTGGCGAGCTTCTGACGCTGGCGGGAGCGGCAGGGGGCGTGAAACTGATCCCGAGGCTTTCCAAGCAGCATGCGCTTGCGTTTGCGAACGACCTGTGTGCGCAACTGGAGCAGCCTGACCGCATATTACCGGGAGGGTACCTGTATTTGTCCGATTTGCTGGGCCAACCTGCGATGATGAACGAAGCTGGTAAAATATTCGCGACCGCCTTTGCCAATCGTCAGATTGATGTGGTTATGACGGTGGAGACCAAGGGTATTCCACTTGCCTATGCAACCGGAGCACAGCTGAATTTGCCAGTCGTTCTCGTACGGCGTGATCATCAGGTAACAGAAGGCTCGGCTGTAAGCATTAATTATGTTTCAGGATCACAAAAGAGCCTGCATACGATGTCATTATCCAGACGTGCGATGCGTGAGAAATCGCGTGTGCTCATCGTAGATGATTTTATGAAGGCCGGTGGCACGATTCAGGGGATGGTCGACTTGCTGGCTGAGTTTGATGCTGAGGTGGCCGGTGTAGGTGTGCTGGTAGAATCGGGCGAGGTGGAGAACGAAGAGCGCCTGCTGCACGATTATATTTCACTGGCGAATCTGACCGCAGTCGATTCTCGAAGCAAGCAAATTACGGTCAAGCTGGGCAATTATTTTGATGAGTGAACAGGGCTGTAAATTGTCACAATCCATCATAAAATACCTAAATATGTCGAAAAGAAATCTTTTCAAAAAAATTACCTGAATTTAGGATACGAATTGCCGAAAAAAAGAAGGATTTCGAACTGCTGTGTGGAATGTATACACCAAGTCCTATTTGGAAAAAGGTGGTGAAACACACATGCAGATTACGGATGTTAGACTCCGCCGAGTGAACTCAGAAGGAAGAATGAAGGCGATTGCATCCATTACGATTGATAACGAGTTCGTTGTTCATGACATCCGAGTTATCGACGGTAATAACGGGATGTTCGTAGCTATGCCAAGCAAACGAACTCCAGACGGAGAGTTTCGCGATATCGCTCACCCGATATCTTCAGGAACCCGTGAGAAGATCCAAGCTGCTGTATTGACTGAGTACGAACGTGCGGCTGTGGATGAAGAAGTTGCTATTGAAGAAGGCGCTTAATTCGCCTAAAGCAGGATTGGGGAACAAAAGAAAAAGAGAGCCACTAACTGTGGCTCTCTTTTCTTTTTGTCTGGAATGAGATATATTCTTTAGTGAGTTAACAGTCAGTTTTAAGGCAACTTGGAGCCATCCGGGCTGCCGAAGCGGCTTTTTCATAAGACAGGGACTAGGCAGCGATGCGTCCCGGGGATGAATGTCCAGCACAAGCTGGCCTGAAAAAATAGCCATTAACCAAAGGTTCGCCGTTATTTTTCAGGAGGATTGTGAAAAGTTAAGCAAAATCTGATCTGGGAATTAACGTTTTAGCCAAGGGGTAACTGTTATTTTCAGGATAGGAGGTTGGACTTGTTGGAAAGGTTGGCAGTCATTCTTGCCGCAGGGCAGGGAAAACGTATGAAATCCAAATTATATAAAGTTCTGCATCCGGTGTGCGGAAAACCGATGGTTGGGCATGTGCTCGACACGGTTCGTGAAATCGGTGTGTCCCGAAGTGTAGTCGTCGTGGGTCATGGAGCAGAGGCGGTACAGTCTTATTTGGGACCGTCGGCAGAATATGCGCTTCAGGCAGAGCAGTTGGGAACGGGCCATGCTGTTAAGCAAGCCAAGGACTTGCTCGGTCAGGAAAAAGGTACAACCATTGTCATTTGTGGGGATACTCCTTTGATCACAGCGGAGACGCTGGAAGGCTTGGTGCAATTGCACGAGAGCCGTGGGGCAGCTGCGACGATTTTGACCGCTGAGTTGGACGACCCGAAAGGATATGGACGAGTTATCCGTGATGCTTCCGGGGCCGTGCTCAAGATCGTGGAACAGAAAGATTGTTCACCTGAGGAAGATGCTGTCCGGGAGATCAATACGGGAACGTACTGCTTTGACAATGCCAAGCTGTTTGCAGCGCTGGACAAGGTAACGAACACCAATGCACAGCAGGAATATTATCTGACAGATGTCATTGGTATTTTGCATGGTGAAGGTGAACAGGTTGAGGCGTATTTGACAGATGATGTGTCTGAATCCATCGGTGTTAACGACAGAGTCGCTTTGTCGGTAGCTGAGGGCTATATGCGTGAGCGCATCGTTCGCAAGCATATGCTAAATGGTGTCACTGTCATTGATCCGTCTTCTACCTATATCGGGAGCGAGGTTGTTATTGGTTCCGATACGGTACTGTACCCGAACACATGGCTGCATGGTCAAACACAAATCGGAGAAGATTGTGTGATTGGTCCGCAGGCTGAGATTCAGAATACGATTATCCATTCAGGCGCAACGGTAAAACATTCGGTGTTGAACGAAGCGGAAGTGGGAAGCAGTACATCTGTGGGGCCGTTTGCTTATCTGCGTCCAGGCGCGAAGCTTGGCGAACATGTGAAAATTGGTGACTTTGTTGAGGTGAAAAATGCGACCATTGGAGATCATTCCAAGGTGTCTCATTTGAGCTATGTCGGTGATGCCAAGGTGGGTACAAATGTAAATATTGGCTGCGGGGCAATAACGGTCAATTATGATGGATATAATAAATCCATTACAGAAATTGAAGACGATGCCTTTATTGGTAGCAACGTGAATCTGATCGCCCCGATTAAGATTGGAAAAGGTGCTTATGTTGTAGCAGGCTCCACTGTAACACATGCTGTCCCTGATAACGATCTGGCCATTGCCAGACCACGTCAAGAGAACAAAGTCGGATATGCGGACAAAATCCGCGCACGTGCCAAAGCGAAGAAGAAAAGATCGGAATGACCTTAATCAGCAAGCTGTTGAATCTGTAATGAATGAACCAGCACGGAGGGTTTCTATTAATGACTTATTGCGATTCCAAACTCAAAATATTTACTTGTAACTCCAATCCGAAGTTAGCCCACCAGATTGCGGACTACATCGGCATCCCAATGGGGGAATCCCATACCACATCGTTTAGTGACGGTGAAATCCAGGTTAAGCTGTCGGAAAGCGTACGCGGCTGCCATGTGTATATTGTGCAGTCAACTTGTCTGCCGGTTAACGACAACTTGATGGAGTTATTGGTTATGATTGATGCACTTAAACGCGCTTCCGCCAAAAGTATCAATGTCGTTATGCCATATTACGGTTACGCTCGTCAGGATCGTAAAGCTCGTTCACGCGATCCGATTACAGCGAAACTTGTCGCTAACTTGATTGAAAAGGCGGGGGCTCACCGCGTAATCAGTATGGATTTGCATGCGATGCAGATTCAGGGATTCTTTGATATTCCAGTGGATCATATGCTGGGAGCACCAATTCTGGCCCAATATTTCCGTTCCAAGCAAATTGAGAACCCGATTGTCGTTTCACCCGATCATGGCGGGGTTGTTCGTGCGCGCAAGCTGGCGGACTTCCTGAGTGCGCCGCTCGCTATTATTGATAAGCGTCGTCCAGAGCCAAATGTCAGTGAAGTGATGAACATCATCGGGAACATTGAGGGTAAAACGGCTATTTTAATTGATGATATCATTGATACAGCCGGAACGATTGTATTAGGTGCAAATGCGCTTAAAGAAGGCGGCGTAAAAGATGTGTATGCGTGTTGTACACATGCCGTATTGTCTGGTCCTGCGATGGAAAGACTGGAGAATTCGCCATTAAAAGAGGTGGTTGTGACGGATACGATCCCGATCGTTCACCCGAATCCGACAAGCAAGCTGAAGGTATTGTCTGTGGCTCCATTAATGGGAGAAGCTATCATCCGTGTGCATGAAGAATTGTCGATCAGCAAACTGTTTGAAATCGAATAAGCGCTGGCTCATTAAAAAGGGGTTGCCTTTTCCATGTGGAAAAGGTAACCCCTATCAGCATGTCAGGCTAAAAGCCTGGGCGAGATATGAATGTGAAACGTTGACGATTGTATAGTGTGTCCTCTATTTCGACGAAATGCTCATTAAAACGCGCAACGATGCCAATCTGGATATGTACATTCCCGTCATAAACCTGGACAGGAACGGAATGTTTTAAATGATATAGAAAATGGCTGTCATATAAGAGGATATCACCTTGATTGAGCATACCGGCACGCACCTTCCTATTCATAACAGGATTTTGCAAAATTCGATTCCAGTCGCTCCAAAGTGCAATATATAGACGAACTAGACCATTTCGATCTATATATTGTTCATTGAAAGTCGCTTATTAGATTTTTGCAAAATCCTCAATACAACTATTTTACCAAAAAATCCAGACTGTGAAAGAGGGTGTCAAGGTTATGAAGTGGATTGTAGGATTGGGTAACCCCGGTCCCCAATACGAGAAAACGAGACATAATGTCGGATTTATGGCATTGGATGCTCTTGCCTCGCGTCATAACATCCAGATTAACCAAAGCAAATGCAAGGCGTTGATTGGAGAGGGCCACATTGGTGGCGTGAAAACTGTACTGATTAAGCCAATGACCTATATGAATCTATCAGGCGAGTCTCTACGTGCTTATATGGACTATTATAAGGCCGATATGGAAGATCTGGTTGTCGTGTACGATGACCTGGATACAGAAGTCGGTAAAATAAGATTGCGTTATCAAGGTAGCGCAGGCGGCCATAACGGCATTAAATCGATCATTCAACATACCGGCACGCAGTCCTTCAATCGGATTCGCATGGGCATTTCCCGCCCGGAGCCTGGACATGCTATTGTCGATTATGTTCTAGGTACCTTTCCAAAGAAGGAAAAAGAATTGCTGGCCGGAATGATCGAGGACACGTGCAACGCCTTAGAATACAGCTTGAGTCATCCGTTTGAACGGACGATGGCTGAATTCAACAAGTAAGTTTAGACGTAGGCAGACGGGCTTAAATGGAAGATTGTTGGACATACTGAAAGGTATAGAAAACTTTCAGGAGGCATATACATTACATGGTTGTTAATTATGTATGCAGACATTGTCGAACTTTCTTGGGACGAATTGATTCCGCGGCAATAACCGAAGAAAGGTTAGGCTTCCATTCCTTGACCCCTGCCGAACGTAGAGATATAATAGCGTATAATTCGGGCGGTGAAGTGACCGTCAAAGTCATTTGCGAGCATTGCAGTCAGGCACTGGAGAATAATCCAGAGCTGAGTCTGCTCGTTAATCCGCTCCAATAACAGGTATTCAACTGGTCCGATGTACCAGCTTGAGAGGTGAAGCGGCAATTCCGCTTATGGAGCCTTGGCAGCATTGCTGAGGCTTCTTTTTCGGTTTACATGTAACTATTTATAAGCATAAAGGGGTGCCTTTTTTGTTACAAGCACTTATTCAGGCTTTTACGAAGGATGCTGATTATGCATCCATTGCAGCAGGCATATCATCAGGGATGAAGGAACAACTGATATCAGGTTTATCAGGCTCTTCCCGACAGGTACTGATGGCCGCGCTTGCCGAAGATACCGGACGACCGTTAATGGTCATGACGCACAATATGTTTGCCGCTCAAAAAATAGCAGATGACTTACAGGAAGCGCTTTCCCCCGATCAGGTTTTATTGTATCCTGCCAATGAGCTGGTAGCTGCTGAAGCAGCCATATCCAGTCCAGAGACCTTATCCCAACGAATTGATGTATTGATACGCTGCGCCCAGGGTTTTCGTGGGATTGTTGTCGTGCCGTTTTCTGGTGTTCGACGTTTATTGCCAATGGCGGAAACATGGCGTGAGGCTCGTATTGAGCTGAAAGAAGGCGAAACAATTCAGCTGGAAGTGTTTTTGCTACATATGGTCGAGATGGGATACCAGCGTGTAGAGCGTGTGGAATCACGTGGAGAGATGAGCGTACGTGGAGGAATTATTGATTTTTATCCAATGACAACCCGTTGGGGCTATCGTGTGGAGCTGTTTGACGATGAAATTGATTCGATCCGTAAGTTTGATCCGCAAGATCAGCGCTCGGTGGAAAAGGTTCAGGCCGTTACTGTAACGCCGTGTAAGGAAGTTATTGCGAATAACCAGCGTATGGATCAGGCGGCAGATGCCGCTGCTATTTTGTTGGAGGAGCAGCTGGGCAAAATGACGGATCGTCAAGCTAAGCAGCATCTGAAAGAAGAGATCCATCGTGAAATTGAGTTGCTGCGAGAGCATGTGTATTTTGACGAAATCTATAAATATATCTCCCTGCTGTATCCTGAACGTAAAACCCTGGCAGATTATATGCCGGAAGATACGATTCTGATTATTGACGAACCGGCGCGTATGCTGGAAACAGCCAAGCAACTGGAACGGGATGAGTCAGAATGGAATCTGCATTTGCTTCAAAACGGTAAAACGTTACCGCAGCTAGAACTGTCAGACGACGCGGACAATCTGCTGTACAACCGGAGATTTCAGACGTTGTTCCTGTCGATTTTCCTCCGTCAGGTTCCTCATACCCAGCCGCAAAATATTTTGAACTTCATCTGCCGAGGCATGCAGGATTTCCATGGCCAAATGAATGTGCTCAAGGCGGAGATGGATCGTTGGCGCAAAGCTGGCACACAGGTTATGATGCTGGCGAGTGGAGATGAACGTCTGGACCGGATGCGCCGAGTGCTTGAGGATTATGGTATTGATGAGCCGACGATGGCTATCGGCAATCTGCAAAGCGGTTTTGAAATGCCATCTATTCACCTGGCGGTCATTACCGAGGGTGAAATGTTTTCTCAGAAGCAGCGGAAAGCTCGTAAGCAGGGCCGCCATGTGGACAATGCAGAACGAATTAAGAGCTATAGCGAGCTGAAGGTGGGCGACTACGTCGTACACCAAAATCACGGGATCGGGAAGTACATGGGGATCGGCACGCTGGAGGTTGGCGGTATCCATAAGGATTACATGCATGTCCTCTACGCGGGTGGAGATAAGCTGTCAGTGCCGATTGAACAAATTGATTTGATTCAGAAATATGTTGGCTCAGAGGACAAGGAACCCAAGATTTATAAACTGGGTGGCAATGAGTGGACACGGGTTAAAAGTAAGGTGCGCAGCTCGGTTCAGGATATTGCGGATGACTTGATCAAGCTATATGCAGAACGACAGTCGGCACCAGGGTTTGCTTTTGAAAAGGATTCACCGGAGCAACAAGAGTTTGAGGATATGTTCCCGTATGATGAGACACGTGACCAGATTCGGGCCATCGAAGAGATTAAGAAGGACATGGAGCAGAGCCGCCCGATGGATCGTTTGCTATGCGGTGATGTAGGTTACGGCAAAACTGAAGTTGCGATTCGTGCTGCTTTTAAGTCTGCTATTGAAGGCAAACAAGTAGCGGTGCTGGTACCGACGACGATTTTGGCACAGCAACACTATGAGACGTTCCGTGAACGTTTTTCAGGGTATCCGTTCAATATTCAGGTATTGAGCCGTTTCCGCTCGCGCAAAGAGCAGAATGAAACGATTAAAGGGGTCCGGCAAGGCACGGTCGATATTGTCATTGGTACCCATCGTCTGTTGTCGCAGGATCTGGTGTTTAAGGATTTGGGAATGCTGATTGTCGATGAAGAACAGCGATTCGGCGTAACCCACAAGGAAAAGCTGAAGAAGCTGAAAACGAACGTAGATGTGCTGACGTTAACGGCAACACCTATTCCGCGTACGTTGCATATGTCCATGCTGGGTGTACGTGACTTGTCAGTCATTGAGACGCCACCGGAAAACCGTTTTCCAGTGCAAACGTATGTGGTTGAGCATAGCCAGACTCTAGTCCGTGAGGCCATTGAACGCGAGATGGCACGCGGAGGGCAGGTGTACTATCTGTATAATCGTGTGCAGGGTATTCAGGAGATGGCTGCAGAGATCAATGCGCTCGTACCGGAGGCCAAGGTGGGCGTGGGCCATGGACAAATGTCCGAAACCGAACTGGAGAAAACTATTTTGGATTTCCTGGATGGCGAATATGATGTGCTGGTCAGCACCAGCATTATTGAAACTGGCGTGGATATTCCCAATGTGAATACACTCATTGTGCATGATGCCGATAAAATGGGGCTTTCCCAGCTTTATCAGCTGCGTGGGCGTGTAGGTCGTTCCAATCGGATTGCCTATGCTTATTTCACGTACCAGCGGGATAAGGTGCTCACGGAAGTGGCGGAGAAGCGCCTTCAGTCGATTAAAGAATTTACGGAGCTGGGCTCCGGCTTCAAGATTGCAATGCGCGATTTGTCCATCCGCGGCGCGGGTAACTTGCTTGGCGCTGAGCAGCATGGATTCATCGCATCCGTCGGCTTTGATCTTTACTCGCAGATGCTGGCTGAGGAAATTAATAAACGTAAAGTCAGCGTACTTGGAGAAGAGGATCAGTCCAATCGGAATTGGAGTACGTCGATTGATTTAGGCGTCGATGCTTACCTGCCGGGTGACTATATTTATGACAGCATCCAGAAAATTGAGATTTATAAAAAGGTTGCAGCGGTCAGTACCTTTGACGAGGCTTCTGAACTGGAGGATGAACTGGTCGACCGATTTGGCGATCTGCCAGAGGCTGTGCGTCATTTGCTAGCCGTGGCCCGTCTCAAGGTATATGGACGCATGTATGGCATCGAGTCCATGGTACAACGGGATGACAATATCGTGTTGAAATTCCATGAAGGGCGCCAGCAGGCGGTACAGACCGCCAAACTTGCCGAGATTGGCAATCGCTTTGAAAGACGTGTACAATTTGAACAGGGCACTTCTATGAGCGCACGCATAAAGGGTAAAGGTCTAAGTGATCCACAGTTGTTAGAACTGCTGGAACAATTTTTGAGTGCATTGAAAGAAGCATTCACATTGAAGGAGGAACTGCAAAATGCCACAACTAAATAAAAGAAAACCTTGGAGAATGCTCTCCTTGGGAATGGCAGCGCTGCTAGCTATATCCGTTCTGGCAGCATGTACGAAGCAAGCGGATGAGAACAAGGTCAAGGATGAACCGAAGGACAACAGCAAGGTTGTCGTGACCTATAAGGGTGGAACGATTACCGAAAATGAGTTCAACCAAGAAATCAGCATGATGAAATTCCTGTACCCAGAGTATGAGGCTGCGTTAGCTTCGGATCAGGTACGAGAGCAAATTGTAAAGCAGGAAGTGGTGTACAAGCTTCTGGCGGCTAAAGCGGACGACAAAGCCAAGGAGCAGGGTGCCAAAGAAGGGAACGAACAACTAGAGCAGTATAAAAAGTCAGTCGGAGAAGATAAGTTCAAGACATTTCTGAGTGATAAAAAACTGACCGAACAAGGTGTGAAAGATTACTTCACGCGTGTAATGACGGTAATCAACAGCGAAACTAACAAAGTAACAGATGATCAGCTAAAACAGGAATTTGAGAAAAATAAAGATCAATTCACGACAGCAACCGTGCGTCATGTATTGATTAACTTCCAAGATCCTAAAACAAAGAAAGAGCGCAAAAAAGAGGATGCCCTCAAGCTGGCGAAAGAAGTGAAGGCGAAGCTGGACGGAGGAGCGGATTTTGCGACGATTGCCAAGAAATTCTCAGAAGACCCAGGTTCTGCGTCTAACGGAGGTCTGTATGAGAATGCATCTGTAGCGCAATGGGTACCTGCCTTTAAAGAGGCCGCTGAGACCCAACCGATTAACAAAATCGGTGAGCCGGTGGAAACGGAATACGGATATCACGTGATCAAAGTGGAGTCCCGCAATGAGCCAACGTTTGATAAATTGAAAGACAACGAAAAGGCTGCCCTGAAAAATAAATTGGCCGGGGAAAGTATCCAAAACTTTACCGAAAATGATTTGACGAAACTTGATTTGAAAATCAATCTGCCGAAGGTACCAGCTACGCAAGAGAAAAGCGGTGCAACTTCTGGTGCCGGTAGCACAACTACACCGGGCGCAACAACAAACGGTACGGGCGATGCCAAGGCAGGAACAGCCAAAGATGGAGCTACAAACGAAGGTAAATAACTGAACATGCATAAGGAATTGGGAACAGATGAATACTATGGTCAGATATCACCATAAACACCATGACCGTGACGTTCTTCGTGACCGCTTCTGGGGGAGTGGAAGCGTCTTTCGATACCGTCAGTAGTTTACTAAATTCTTCTTGAGAAAGTGGGGCAACATGTGAAATGAAAGCTACTGGTATAGTTCGCCGTATTGATGACCTTGGGCGGGTAGTTATTCCAAAGGAAATTCGCCGCACCTTGAGAATTCGTGAAGGAGATCCGCTTGAGATTTTTGTGGATCGTGACGGAGAAGTCATTTTGAAAAAGTATTCACCTATTGGTGAACTTGGTGATTTCGCCAAAGAATATGCTGAGTCCCTGTTTGAAAGCACGGGCCATATTACAATGATTACCGATCGGGACACCATTATTACGGTGGCTGGAGGCTCTAAAAAAGAGTTTCTGGACAAGCCAATCGGTAGCATTATCGAAGGTAGTATGGATAATCGCAAAACTGTGCTGGAGACAGCCAGCGGCTCTTATGAGCTAACGCGAGACCACGAAGAAACACTCTCGTCCTTTGTGGCGGCTCCCATTGTTTCCGGTGGTGATCCCATTGGTTCCGTTGTATTGTTGAACAAGGACGAAAATGTAAAAATGTCCGAAATGGAGGTCAAAATGGCTGAAACAGCCGCTGGCTTCCTGGGCAAACAAATGGAACAGTAACATCCCGTTTCACCCCTGTATGACGTACAGAATGGCGAAAGCCGTCCTACGTTGCACAGGGTTTTTTTTCTTTCCGTGAGAAGAGGCGGTATAATAGGACTCGGGTAAGATGCATTATTTCAGGTGGGAGTGGAGACGGAGAATGCAGGAAAATCGCGCCGCTTCGCGGCTGCTACGAGGTGCTGTCATTTTAACACTGGCAGCGGTAGCGAGCAAGCTGATCGGCACAGTGCAAAAAATCCCGCTGCAGAATATCGGCGGCGACGGCGTGTTTGGCATTTATAATACGGTTTATCCTTTTTATACGCTGTTCATTACCATTGCAGCTGCTGGATTTCCGGCTGCAATATCCAAATTTGTAGCTGAGTTTGAGGCAGTGGGAAACCGAGCAGCGGGGCAACGTGTTGCTCGGTTATCTTCGCTTGTCTTGGGTGTCTTCGGATTAATCCTGGGCGTGCTGATGTATACGTGTGCGCCGCTCATTGGTCAATGGATCGACAATGCTCACGTCATTCCGTCGGTGAGGGCGGCGGCGTTTGCCTTTTTGTTCGTGCCGGTTATGGCGGGACTGAGAGGATATTTTCAAGGTTTGCAAAATATGCTTCCGACTGCTGTTTCCCAAGTGACGGAGCAGGCGATAAGGGTAAGCGTGATGATTATACTGTTGCTGCTCATGCTGTCACAAGGAGCGGGAGCAGATATGATTGCTGCCGGAGCCGTGTTTGGTTCAGCAGCAGGTGGAGCAGCGGGCTTGGTCGTCATGTTGCTATATTGGCGAAATCACAGGAAGAGGCTTAGAAGGCAAGGGACGGTCATGGCGACAGTGCAAGCACAAGCTGGAGAGCTACACCCAGCGGAAAGCAATGGTGCCTTGTTAAAGGCGATACTGCGTTATGCCCTGCCTGTTTGCCTTGGAGCGCTAGCCGTTCCGTTAATTAGCCTGGTAGACACATTTACTGTACCTCGCTTGTTAAAGCAGGAGGGATTGGACGATACTGCGGTTATGGTGGCCTTTGGCGTGTATAACCGAGGTCTGCCGCTGGTACAGCTAGTCATGATGTTTGCCACCACCCTGTCGGCATTATTCATTCCATCGCTGGCTGAGGCCCGGGTAACCGGCGGTACGGAACTGGCACGTTGCCAGTGCGAGCAATCGCTGCGCTGGTTTTGGCTACTGGGACTGGCCGCTGCGACAGGCTTGATCGTGCTGGCTGTGCCCGTCAATGTGATGCTGTATGCGGACGACACCGGCAGCGGGGTCATGCGCTGGATGGCGCTAACCGCCGTAGGCGGCACGCTCAGCATCATCTCGGCTGCGCTGCTGCAAGGGCTTGGCGCAGTTCGCGCGCCGGCTCTGGCGATGCTCGCGGCTGCAGTAGCCAAGGCGCTGCTAAACTGGCTGCTCGTGCCGCAGCTAGGCACGGCTGGAGCCGCCATTGCGGGGGCTGTCGCCTATCTGCTGGCGGCAGTGATCAACATCGTGCTGCTGGCTCGCTTGGTAGGCCTGCGCGCGAGCTGGTCCGCCAGCGTGCTCAAGCCGGCGGCGCTGCTTATCGCCCTGGCTGGTGCGGCCGGGGCAGCGATGTGGGGCACCAGCGCTGTGCTGGGTGCCTTGGGGTGGGCTGCCGAAGGTCGTGCCACGGCAGCCGTGGAGAGCCTGCTGGGTGTAGCCGCAGGCGCCGCAGTGTTCGTGATCGGCCTCGCACGCTTGAGGCTGATCACGGAAGCCGAGCTTGTGGCGGTGCCCAAGCTCGGACGCCCGCTGGCAGCCGTGCTGCACAGGCTACGTGTACTGGCTTAGCCAGGCATACGGCTTACGGCGTGAATCGGGACAACCATTTTATGAGCCTATACCACTTTGTGGTATAGTAATGCCAAAGCAAAGGAAGCGGAAGCGGGGTTAGGCCGTGTATTTTTTCGAGCATGAGCCTTGTTTCTGCGAAACGGAGGATGGGATATGAGCGTAACATTAACGGTCGTAGGTTTGGGCTCGGGGGATCCGGATCAGCTTACGATAGGGATATTGAACAAAATGCGGGGCGCTTCAGCGCTGTATCTGCGGACCAAGGAGCATCCTGCGGTTCAAGTGCTAAATGAGTTTGAAGTGGCTTTTGAGTCGTTTGACGAGGTATATGAGACAAAAGAGTCTTTCCCAGAGGTATACGAGGAAATTACCAGCCAATTGATTACGACGGCTGCTAAGGCGGCAGACGGAAGCGAAATCGTCTATGCGGTTCCCGGCCACCCTATGGTGGCAGAAGCAGCGGTGCAGTTGCTTAAGGAGCGTTGTCCTGCGCAAGGGATTGAACTGAATATTCTAGGGGGCGAAAGTTTCCTGGATGAAGCTTTTGTGCGTCTTGGTTTTGATCCGATTGAGGGTTTTCAGTTGTTGGACGCAGGTACACTGGATGCCAGCTGGCTCCAGCCTCAGCTGCATACACTGATCGGACAGGTGTATGACACCTTTACGGCTTCTGATGTGAAGCTGTGCCTGATGGAGAGGTATCCTGACGATTATGAGGTATATGTCGGTCACGCCCTTGGGGTAGAAGGGGAGGAAACGGTGCACAAGGTACCGCTGTACGAGCTGGATCGAGTAGAGGGCTACGGGAACCTATCCTTGGTATACATACCTCGCAGTGAAGATGAAGCGCTGAAATGGCGTTCTTTTGACCGTCTACACGAGATTGTCGATATTTTGCGCAGCCCGGAAGGCTGTCCTTGGGATCGTGAACAGACACATCAGTCGATTCGCAAAAATCTGATCGAAGAAACGTATGAAGTCATCGAAACGATAGATGAGGACGACCCTGAGCATATGAAGGAAGAGCTGGGCGATCTGTTGTTGCAAATTTTGCTGCATGCCCAAATGGAAGAGGAAGTCGGAACCTTCAATGTGTATGATGTAATTCAGGGGCTGAATGATAAGCTTATTTTCCGTCATCCGCATGTGTTCGGTGATAATCAAGCGAATGATGCGGAAGAGGCGCTGCAAAACTGGGAGCAGATGAAGGCTGAGGAAAAACGGCTTAAAGGCACGACGGCAGCATACCCTTCTGTACTGGACGGGGTTCCGCGTGATCTGCCTGCTCTTATGAAATCGTACAAGCTCCAGAAGAAAGCAGCTAAAGTAGGCTTTAACTGGGATAGCATTGAGGGCGTATTCGATAAATTGGACGAAGAAGTGGGTGAGCTGAAGGAAGCGGTTCGTGAAGGGCATGCTGTGGAAGCCCAGTTGCTGGAGTTAGGCGATGTGTTATTTGTTGCCGTGAATGCAGCCCGGTTTATGGGAGTAGATCCGGAAGAGGCATTGTCGGCTACCAATCGCAAATTTGTCGACCGTTTCCAGTATATTGAGCAGAAATTACGCGAGCAGGGACGTCGTCCCGAAGAAAGCAGCGTAGATGAAATGGAGACTTACTGGCAGGAAGCGAAAAAGCTCCTTGGTAAAGCGTGATTCCACATATTCGCTTTTGGCTGCACAGAACAGTAAAATGAGACATATGCAGGGTTGAAAGAAGGCCCAGTTTGAGAGGACTTGCCAATGGGCAGAGTTTTGTAGTAGGATGTTGGCTTGACTGGGGTCGAATAAAAAAACGCCTGTCATTGCAGGATTTTTACGGACAAGCCAGAATAACTTGTAGTAATTCTGAAAATAACTGTAGCTTATAGTTAAGCGTGTTACAGTGACATTCAGAAGGGCTTCGGCCACAGTTGGACCTCACGTCTGCTCCATCAATGGACATGTAGCGTGATGATTATTTTTTGACATTTGGGAGGCTTTTATCTTATGAACAAGACAGATCTGATCAACAATATTTCCAGCAAAAGCGGTTTGAGCAAACGTGACGTTGAAGCTGTATTGAATGGCGTTCTTGGTGAAATTACAGATGCACTCGCTAGCGGTGACAAAGTGCAACTGATCGGCTTTGGTACTTTCGAAACACGCAAGCGTTCCAGCCGTACAGGCCGCAATCCACAAACCGGTAACACGATTGAAATTCCAGAATCGACCGTTCCTGCTTTTAAAGCCGGTAATAAGCTTAAAGAAGCCGTTAACTAATGCGTCTTGATAAATTCTTGAAAGTCTCGCGGCTGATTAAGCGGCGTACGGTAGCCAAGGACGTCTCCGAACAAGGGAGAGTGCTGGTGAACGGACGCGAAGCCAAGCCGAGCAGTGCGGTCAAAGTAGGCGATGAAATTACCGTCCAGTTTGGCCAGAAGCTGGTGACCGTGCGAGTGGAACGGCTCGCCGACACTACACGCAAGGACGAGGCTGCAAGTATGTACACGTTGGTAAAGGAAGAGCCTATTGCCAGGGACAATGGTTTAAACTGGTAAGCAGACATCTGATTTTCTCACAACTGTACATGAAAGCATTCCTTCATTATTTTATGAAGGAGTGCTTTTTTTCTTTAGATGACGAGTTTTCGTCCATCATATGCTGATTAACAGCAAAAGCGGTTCTAAATCATACGGCCCCCTTCATAAGCTAAGAACAGAAGGAGGGGTACATGCCATGATTGAACAAGGGAAGTCAAAGCACCATGATCTGCGCATGCAAAGCCGCAAGCAACTCGATATTTCAGGCGTCAGCAATGTGGAGAGCTTTGACAGTGAAGAATTTTTGCTTCAGACCGAGCTGGGCCATCTCACCATTCGCGGACAACATTTACATATCAAAAACCTCAGCCTAGAAGAGGGACTGTTGTCCATTGAAGGTCTGATTACTTCCCTCGTCTACCTGGAGCCCGGGGCCCCGGCTAAAAACGGAAAAAGCCTATTCGGCAAGATCTTCAAATGAACCCTTACACGCAATGGCTGACGTTAACGTGGATGCTGGTGTCGGGCATAGCCATGGGAGTGGTGTTTGACAGCTACCGGGTGCTGTCCATCCGCTTTCATTTTGCCCGCTGGAGCGTTCATATATTGGACGTGCTGTACTGGGTGGCCTCGGCTTTGTTTATTTTCCGTGTGCTATACGCGAGTAATCGCGGTGAGCTGCGGTTTTATGTCTTTTTAGGACTACTTTTGGGGGTTTGGCTCTATTTTTGGGCCTTTAGTGTTACAACCCAACGTTTTGTGGTAATGTTATTAGAGATAGTTCGCAGACTGACGTTGATCGTGAACAGCATACTGCGCATCCTGATTGTTCTTCCGGTGTTAGCGCTGTATCGGCTGTTACGCAAGCTAGTCGGATGGACATGGGCACTTATTGTGTTCCTGGGAAGGATGCTGATATACATCCTGATGCCGGTTTGGAAGCCGATCCTATGGCTGATCGGTCCACTTAAAGCGCGCTGGAGGACTCCAGAGTCGCTCGTAAAGCTGGGTATCAGACTGAAAAACACAGCGAAAAGATGGTTTGGAAGGAGGTAGTATCATGCGTAATTCGTCTGTAGATCGCCATTCATCTTCTACGTCCAAGTCCAACGCGGGCGGGCGCAGGCGAATCATGATTTGGTTGCTATCGCTTGCCGCCTTTGGTAGTTGGGCAATTTTCACCTTTTTTTCTCAAGGCATGATTATGGCCGATCGAAATGAACAGCTCATCCAGAAGGAAAAGCAGAAGCAAGCTGCTACACAAACGGAACAACAGCTTCAAACCGAAGTGAATCGTCTCAAGGACCCTGAGTACATTGGCGAGATTGCCAGAAGTAAGTACGGTCTTTACAAACCGGAAGAGACGCCAATCATCGGAGATCAGAAATAGGAACATTATCGGGCCAATGCTTAGTTGACCTTGGTTCCGCCATTTTGTATAATCAAATCACCACAGCGGGATTTTTTTGCAAAAAAATCGGTTGTATATTTTAAGGGAGGATCATTTTATTCTATGGCAATTGAAGTGGGCACCAAGTTAGAGGGCAAAGTGACAGGCATCACGCATTTTGGAGCATTTGTGGATTTGTCTGGAGGTGTCACGGGTCTCGTTCACATCTCGGAAATCGCCGATAACTATGTTAAGGATGTTAACGACCACCTGAAGATTAATGATGTCGTGACGGTGAAAGTCATTAATGTTGACAAAGATGGCAAAATCGGACTTTCCATTAAGCAAACGATTGACAAGCCGGCAAGTGAAGCCCGTCCCCCAAGAGCTCCAAGACCGGAGCGTACAGGAGGACCAGGCGGAGGCGACCGTTTCGGCGGTGGAGGTTCAGGTCCAAGTCAAGGACGCGGTGGTGGTGGCGGTGGTTTCAACCGCGATCGTGGAGGCCGTTCTTTCAAGCCTGCACCGGGTAAACCTTCATTTGAGGATAAAATGTCACGCTTCCTGAAAGATAGTGAGGAACGCATTTCGTCGCTGAAAAAGAACACCGAAGGTAAACGCGGAGGACGCGGCGCGAAGCGTGTTTAATTCACTTTGACAACCGTATCAACCATACACGGAAAACCGTACAGTCGAAAGACTGCTACGGTTTTTTTGCGTTCTACCGACAATAGATGCGACATGCAATGGGTGTGGACGATAAATCCGGTTATCGTTATACATGCATTTTATGAGATTCGCAATTTTGATGAAGACGAGGAAAGCATTCGTGCTGGAAAGCGAATGTTTTTTTTGTCGTGAGGACATAATCGTCCGACAAACTCCAACGGTTTTCCGTCTATCTTCTGTGCAAATCGCTAGTCTTGGTCATAGTGATGGACGACATAGAGAGGTCAAGCAAGGAGTTAAGAGACACAACTTCCATCTGCTTCCATACGGGCGTAGCTTGATGTTCAAGGTGATGCTCTGTCCTTTCGCGCAGAACGTTTTTTTGTCGGAAATTTCTTGGAATAAGACGTGGGGTTCTGACAAACTTTCTCAGTCGTTCCGGTTTAAGATGGGAACATCAAATTGATGAATGGGGTGCCTGACGCATGATGGAGAAATGGAACGTGGTACATTTTCCGGGGTTAAAATCTAGAAAGTCCAAATCCAAAGAGCGTACGGAAGGTTGGTCTTCCAGACTCAGAAAACGGCTGGATTCACATAAAGTGGTGCAATGGGTAACAGCGCAAAGATGGATGCTGCTATTGTCGGCTATGGGAGTTCTACTGGGACGCGCCACTATTTTGGACGAGCTTTCTCCTTTTGCCCTCGCTTATTTTGCGGTCATTACGTTTCTTCGGCGTGACCTGATGCTGCCTGTAGCTGTATCCGTTGTGTTAGGCAGCCTGTTAGCTCCTTACCCATCGTTATTTATGATTGGTGGTGAGCTACTGGTATTTTATTTCCTGTATCGCGGGTTACGAACCTTCGATCGTCTGGAACTATCCTATGCTCCGCTTATGGTTTTCTTGTCTGTGTTTATGGTCAATTTATTTAACGCCGTGATGGCTCCAACTTTCACATGGTATGAACTTATCATTGTGGGAACGGATGCGGTTCTCAGCTTTATGCTTACGCTGGTATTCACACAGGCCATACCGTTGTTTACGTACCGCAAGAAGACAAGCCAGCTCAAAAATGAGGAAATTTTATGTCTTATTATTTTATTAGCCTCTGTGATGACAGGAGCAGTAGGATGGACTGTTCATTCATTGTCTGTCGATCATGTATTGTCGCGATATTTGGTCTTGGTGTTTGCTTTGGTGGGAGGTGCTTCGCTGGGTGCATCGGTCGGTGTCATTACCGGTTTAATTTTAAGCTTGGCCAATATGTCTGCAATTGTGCAGATGAGTTTACTCGCTTTTGCAGGTTTGCTGGCAGGGATGCTGCGTGAAGGGAAAAAGGGTGCTGTTGCGCTTGGGATGCTGCTAGGCTCCTCCATTCTGACGATCTATTTGGATGGGACCGGAGACGTGCTGACATCAACCTGGGAGAGCTGTGCGGCGATTCTATTATTTTTAATGACCCCAAAAAGTTTCTTTAAAGCGGTTTCTACCTATGTTCCCGGTACGCAGGACCATGCTAAATCTCAGCATGAATATGCCAAAAGGGTCCGCGATCTTACCGCAGAGCGAGTAACGAAGTTTTCCCGTGTATTCAGTCAGCTATCCCGCAGCTTTCACCAGATATCTGCAAGTGAGGGCGCGAAGTCGGATGGTGAAATCGAACACTTTATGAATGCGGTGGCGGAAGGGACATGTGCCTCTTGCTTCAAGTGTGAGCAGTGCTGGGACGGCAAGTTCATGCAAACCCATCAGTATATGACTGAAATGATGAGCGCCATTGAGGATAACCCGGATTTGGAGCCAGAACAGATTCCCCCGCAATGGAGTAAGGCATGTGCTAAAACGGGCGCTGTCCTGCAAGTGATGAAGCAGCAGTATAGCCTCTACCAACATAATATGCAGTGGAAGCGCCAAGTATACGATAGTCGTCAGCTTGTTGCTGACCAGCTATCGGGCGTATCACAAATCATGGAGGATTTAGCGCGAGAAATTCAGCGGGAAGGGCAGACCATGCATCGGCAGGAGGAGCAAATACGGGAGGCTCTTGATAGACTGGGCTTGTCCATCCAATCTATTGAGATTATTAATCTGGATGCAGGTCAGGTAGAAATTGAGATTGTCCATGCCTATACAAGGGGATTTGATGAATGTCGGAAAATCATTGCTCCACTGCTGTCGGACATACTGGACGAGCATATAGCTGTAATGCGCGAAACGGAGGCAGATCGCCGCCAAGGCTTGGCTACAGTCATGTTCGGCTCTGCTAAAACGTATGAGATTGCTACAGGGGTAGCTAGTGCGGCCAAAGGAGGTGATTTTTTCTCAGGAGACAGCTACAGCATGATGGAGCTAGGGAACGGGACTTTTGCAGTCTCCTTAAGCGATGGCATGGGAAACGGAGAGCGCGCGCAGCAAGAGAGCAGTGCAGCACTTAACATTTTGGAGGAATTACTGCAATCGGGTATGGACGAAAAATTGGCGATCAAGTCGGTTAACTCTGTCCTGATGCTGCGATCACCTGAGGAAATGTATGCTACGGTCGATATGGCGCTGATTGATCAGTATACGGCCCAGACAACCTTTATGAAAATTGGGTCTACGCCAAGCTTTATTAAAAGAGGAGAGGAGGTCATTCCCGTATCTGCCAGCAATTTGCCGATTGGCATTATACAGGATATTGAAATTGATTTGGTATCCCTGCAGCTCCAGCCGGGTGATATTCTCATTATGATTACAGACGGTATATACGACTCACCGGGTTACGCGGTTAATAAGGAAATATGGATGAAACGCATGATTCAGGAGATTGAAAGCGAAGATCCTCAGCAGTTGGCCGACTGTTTGCTAGAACGGGTTATTCGATACCAACAAAATCAAATCTATGACGATATGACAGTAGTCGTTAGTAAAATAGATCACTTCCGCCCAGAATGGGCAACTCTCCATGTACCTGGCATGAGGTGGTTGGAACGTCCACGGACGGTGAGCTAATCCGACATTGCCCGGGAAATTCCTTATTCGCTTTTTAAAAATCCGCATCCTTCGTTTGAATCGTTCCGGATTAGGCAAAGATAGAATCTATCGGAATAGATTAAGAGGAAGCGGAGGTCAAAAAACGATGAAGCAAATTTTGATCATAACAGACGGGTGCTCAAATGTAGGTGTTAGTCCAGTCATGGCGGCTGCCCAAGCTCTACGGGAAGGTATTACAGTGAATGTCGCCGGAGTCATAGATTATGGAACTATTGGCGAGCTTGGCAGCGCGGAGATTCAAGAAATTGCTAAAGCAGGGGGAGGGTTTAGCCAAATCGTTGGGACGAAGCAGTTGGCACAGACCATGCAGATGATGACGCGCAAAACGGTGGTTCAAACCATTCAGCAGGCGGTTAATAGAGAGTTAACGCACATTTTGGGCGAGGGTGGCGCCAAACATATCGGTGAACTTCCTCCGGCAAAACGAGCCCAAGTGGTTGAGGTGATGGATGAGCTGACAGAAACAAGCACCCTGGAGATTGCTTTACTCATTGATGCAAGTGCGAGCATGAAGCCCAAGCTGCCTGCTGTAGAGGACAGCATTCGTGATTTGCTGCTCAGTTTACAGTCCAGAAGCGGACACAGCCGTATATCTGTATTTCATTTTCCGGGCGGCAAAATGGGAGAAGACGCAGTCATGGATATCGGTTGGACCTCTGAGCTTAATCAGATCAAATCGATATTTGGACGCTTGCGGATGAAAGGGGCAACACCGACAGGTCCTGCCATTTTACAAGTGATTGATTATTACCGATATGTTACACTAGGAGAACAGAAAGATCTGGAAGAATCCTATGGCAAAGGAGAAGGGATGCTCGGTGACTACGTCGTCTGATCCCGTTCTTGCACCCGGAACGGTCATCAAGGGCAAGTGGAAGCGGAGCAGCTATGTCATCCAGCGCTTGCTGGGCCGGGGAGCGAACGGAACTGTATATTTGGTAAAAGAAGCACAGGCCGATCGGCAATTTGCTCTGAAAATGGGGAAGAACACGCTTGATCTGCAATCGGAGATTAATGTGCTAACCACATTGCAGTCTCAGGGCACTCAGACCGCCCTCCAGCGAAATGGGAATCCTTCCTTTTTGTTTGAGGTGGATGATGTAGTGTTACGCAGCGGAGAGATACCCTTTTATGTTATGCGGTACGTTAAGGGTGATCCACTTCATCGCTTTGTGGCAGCCAAAGGGCCGGAATGGTATGGCGTGGCTGGAACCGGTATACTGAATCGTCTGGCGGATCTCCATCAGGCAGGGTGGGTGTTTGGCGACCTGAAGCCGCAGAATATTTTGGTCAATGCCTATGGAGAGGCTGAATTAATTGACTACGGTGGGGTGTCTCTTGCTGGCCGGAGTGTTAAACAATTTACAGAATGGTATGACAGGGGATTTTGGAATGCTGGCAGCCGAAATGCCGATTCCCAGTATGACCTGTTTGCCTTCGCTCTTCTAACGATTCATATATTGGAGAGCGAATCGTTAAAGGCGGCTGCCAGCAGGCTGCCACAGTTGCGTAATACGGCAGAATTGACGGTCATCATTCGCCGCAGCCGTGTATTACGCCCCTATGCCGAATGGCTACTGGGTGCAGTGCGTGGAGAATATTCCGATACTCGTGCAGCGGCCCGATCTTGGTCACGTTTGGCTTCCGCACATGTCAGGCAATCGTCGGTCAAAAGAGGGAATCCACGCTGGCTGGGATATGCTTTCACGGTATCGCTTTTGCTGCTTGCCGGAGCGCTCTGGATTGCGTTAAGGTAGCAGCATGACTTACATAAGATAACAGATGATCATCATTTTTACGGTCGGAAGAAAAGAGGGTCGGGAATGGGAACAACAAAACCGACCGGTGTTGTACAGGAAGTGCTCGCCTTGGCGCGAGATCATTCACTGTGGAGCCCCGGAGACTGCATTGTGGTTGCTGTATCCGGTGGGCCGGATTCGGTGGCCCTTTTGCACATTTTACATGAAATATCCGTTATACATATGCCTTTACAACTCGTCTGCGCTCACGTTCATCATGGATTCAGACCAGAGGAATCGGATGCGGAGGCTGAAGTGGTACGCAATATTGCCCGAAAGCTTGAACTTCCATTTGAAATGACTCGGGTCGATGTACCCGCTTATATGAAGGAGAGTGGTAAGGGACCACAGGAAGCAGCACGCGAGCTGCGCTACAGCTTTTTACATGATATGGCTACAAAGTGGGAAGCACAGCATATTGCAATGGCTCACCATGGCGACGATCAAGCCGAAACGGTTCTCTTGCACTTGCTGCGTGGTAGCGGCCCAGCAGGTTTGGCGGGTATGCGTTTGGCACGCAATGAAAAAAATGTGCAACTCATTCGCCCGCTGCTACGTATGTACAAGGCTGACCTGATTGAGTTTTGTAACTTGTATGGTCTTTCCTACGTGATAGACAGCACTAATTTATCGTCCAAATACCGCCGTAACGCCATCCGCATGGATGTGCTTCCTTTTTTGGGGCAATATAATGAGCGACTGACACCATCTCTGAACCGGCTGGCCGAAACGATGGCTGACGAAAATGACTTTATGGAGGCATCTACGCTGTCAGTATACGAGAAAATGGTGAGCTTGGATAATGGCAGGTACATGTTTCCCATCGCTTCATACCGTAAGCTACCCGTTGCTTTACAACGGAGGTTGATTAAACTAATATTAAATTATCTGCCTTCGGACAGTGAAAATTTTGATTTTCGTAAAATTGAGACCGTTCGACTAAGACTTCTCCAAGAGGCATCGTCTACATGGAGTTTGGATTTGGGAGGCGGTGCGGTTGGAGTCCGCGAATATGACCAAGCGGTTTTGTTTGACCGTACGCAAGTCGTTATGGGCGAATGGTGCTATGGACTAAGTGTATTGCCTATTTCCGGTGAGCTAGAGTTGCCTGAGGCAGGTGGTATACTTCGGTGGCGAAGGGCTTCCTATTTGGATGGGGATCATCCGGCCAATAAGGAGGAAGCGTGGTTCGACGCAGATCAATTGAGTCTGCCTTTGACTGTACGCTCGCGATTACCTGGAGATACCATGTATGTAATGGGATTAAACGGAAGAAAAAAGGTTAAAGATATTTTTATTAATGAAAAAATACCTCCTTCAATGCGTTCCGTTATTCCCATCGTCTGCGACCACTCTGGAGCTATTCTCTGGATTCCGGGCGTACGACGTTCTGTACATGCCGCGGTGCAAGAGCACACGTCTTCGGTTATATATATGTCATGGCAAAGACGAGAGAGTCCGGGGCACCGGTAATTGCACAGGAACGGCTTTCATAGTATAAACTTAGGAGGTTTACACCGTTGCAAAATGATATTCAGGAAATATTGATCAGCGAAGAAGAAATTCAGAGTAAAATTAAGGAATTGGGTGCACAGCTCAGCGTAAAATATGAAGGGAAAAATCCATTGGTGATTTGCGTACTGAAAGGTGCGTTTATCTTTATGGCTGATTTGGTTAAATCCATTACAGTGCCATTGGAGCTTGATTTCATGGCTGTATCAAGTTATGGAGCGTCCACAAAATCCTCAGGTATCATCAAAATCATTAAGGATTTGGACGCATCTGTGGAAGGACGCGACGTTCTGATTGTCGAAGATATTATCGACAGCGGCCTGACGCTGACACATTTGATTGAACTGCTCAAGAATCGTAATGCCAATTCGGTATGTGTCGTAACCTTGTTCGACAAGCCTGCACGCCGGACGGTTAATCTTGAAGCAGATTATACTGGATTTACGCTTCCAGATGCGTTTGTTGTCGGCTATGGTCTGGACTATGCCGAGCACTACCGGAACCTCCCATACATAGGGATTTTGAAGCCGGAAATCTATACCAGCTAATCTCAGCCTCCAGTCCTAGGACTAAATAAGGCCCTTTGTTGAGAAGGACTTACAGGCTATGGTAAAATAACTTAAGTGTCTCGAGAGGAGGTAGGGGATGAATCGGTTCATCCGGAATTCTGGTTTTTATTTGATTCTTTTTTTAGTTGTGGTGGGTATCGTTCAGTTTGTTAGTAACAGTAACGAAGCCTCCGATCTCCCTAGATATGACCAATTACGGCAAGAGGTTAAAGCTAATAACATCTCTAAAGTAACGGTCCAATTTGACGGTTACGCCTATCTTGTAACCGGTGCATATAAGAAGCAGCCGGCTAATGCTAAATCGACCAATTTTTCCGTATATGTTCCACCAACGGATCAAGCACTAAGTGAACTGGTAAATGCCAGCGAAACGAACGGGTTTGAATATGTACAGAAGAAAATGGAAGGCGAAAGCATCTGGCTGACGTTTTTGACTTCTATCATTCCTTTGGTGATCATGTTCCTGTTGTTCTTCTTCCTGTTTAATCAGGCACAGGGCGGTGGCGGCAAAGTTATGAACTTCGGCAAGAGCAAAGCCCGTCTGTATAACGAAGAGAAGAAGAAGGTTACGTTCGAGGACGTGGCAGGGGCTGACGAAGAGAAGCAGGAGCTTGTCGAAGTCGTAGAATTCTTGAAGGACCCACGCAAGTTTGCAGCTGTGGGCGCTCGTATTCCGAAAGGTGTTCTGTTAGTGGGCCCTCCAGGTACGGGTAAAACACTCTTGGCAAGAGCTGTTGCAGGCGAGGCTGGAGTACCGTTTTTCAGTATCTCAGGTTCTGATTTTGTAGAAATGTTCGTCGGGGTCGGTGCTTCCCGTGTTCGTGATTTGTTCGAGAACGCTAAGAAGAACGCACCTTGTATCATTTTCATTGATGAGATTGATGCCGTTGGACGTCAACGTGGCGCTGGATTGGGTGGCGGACATGATGAACGTGAGCAGACGCTCAACCAATTGCTCGTAGAGATGGATGGATTCGGCGCAAACGAAGGTATTATCATCGTAGCTGCTACAAACCGTCCGGATATTCTCGACCCGGCGTTGCTTCGTCCAGGACGTTTTGACCGTCAAATTACGGTTGACCGTCCAGATGTTAAAGGCCGTGAAGCAGTATTGTATGTACATGCTCGCAACAAGCCGTTAACGAAGGATGTTAAATTGGACGTAATTGCGAAACGTACAACAGGCTTTACAGGCGCTGATCTCGAAAATCTGTTGAACGAAGCTGCCTTGTTGGCGGCCCGTCGTAACCGCAGGGATATTTCGATGCGAGAAGTAGATGAAGCCATCGACCGTGTTATCGTAGGTACAGAAAAACGCAGCCGCGTAATCAGTGACCGCGAGAAACGAATTGTTGCTTATCATGAAGCAGGCCATACGATTATTGGTTTCTTCTTGGAAAATGCCGACATGGTTCACAAGGTAACGATTATTCCACGTGGACGTGCAGGCGGATATGTCATCATGCTTCCGAAGGAAGACCGCATGCTGACAACTAAGCAGGAATTGCTGGACAAAATCACTGGATTGTTGGGTGGACGCGTATCCGAGGAACTGTTCATTGGTGAGATCGGAACAGGAGCCTATAGCGACTTCCAACAAGCAACAAGCATCGCACGTAGCATGATCGTAGAATATGGTATGAGTGAGAAACTTGGTCCGATGCAGTTCGGTACTTCACAAGGCCAAGTATTCCTTGGACGCGATATCGGTCATGAGCAGAACTACAGTGATCAGATCGCTTATCAGATTGACCAGGAGATGAATCGTTTCATCACTGAATCTTATGAGCGTGCTAGAGAACTCCTGACCAAGTATTCCAAAGAGGTTCATTTGATTGCTCAAACCTTGCTGGTAGAAGAAACCTTGGAACTTGAACAAATCAAACGTTTGATTGAGACAGGTTCTTTGGATGGTGGCACGACTGAAGGAGAAGGAACACCGGAAAACGGTGAGCCTGTGATCGACAACATTGGAGACGTCCGTGTACGTATTCAAGGTAAGGATGAAGAGCCTAAGAATACAACAGATCAACCGAATGATATCCCTAATCTGCAAAAGCCAGAGGATGATAACAATTCGGGCAACTCCGGTGGTACTCCACCGACAACAACCTAATCATTCAATGGATAGTTGAATAAGCTTATATGCAAGCTCCGGGGAACCAGGTATTATTGGTTTTCCGGAGCTTTTTAAATGGAAGATTATTGCTAACGTGATTTGACAGACACCGGAACGTTGTGTACATTTATTGTTAAATAAACGGCTGTCGTCTTCTTAGCTTATAAAAGCCAACAGCTGCTGCAATCGACTTTCTATTATTTTGAACATATACGTGAGCGCATACTGTAGAACCTATGGTGTGCGCTATTCTTCTGTGAAATCAGGTGAAGGCATGATTCCAAGATATCTAGTTGATTTTGATGTAGCGGAATTGACCCGATTGGAAGCCGACGTGTTAATTATCGGCTCGGGCATTGCGGGCTTATATACAGCCATTAAGGCTGCAGAGAATCGGAAAGTGTTGCTGATCACCAAGAAGACTTTGATGGAAAGCAACACACGTTATGCTCAAGGCGGCATTGCTGCTGTCACATCGGATGAGGATACACCTGCTTATCATATGCAGGACACCCTGATTGCTGGTGCAGGTTTGTGCGAACCAGAGGCGGTCAGAACGCTTGTCCATGAAGGTCCAGTTGGTATTCAAGAGTTAATACGTATGGGAACGGCTTTTGATCGTGTGGATGGTGAACTAGCATTGACACGGGAAGGAGCGCATAGCCATCGGCGTATTTTGCATGCGAATGGAGACGCTACGGGTTATGAAATTGTTCGTGCGTTGTCAAAGCAGGTTGCTGCTCATCCCGGTATCGAAGTGTGGGAAGAGTGCATGGTCATCGACCTGCTGACTGAGCATGGTGAGTGTATTGGGGCCCTCGTCCAAAAGCCAGGTGGGGAAAGGTCGTATATCACTGCTAATGCAACGATTTTGTGCTCAGGAGGTAGCGGGCAATTATACCGTTATACGACTAACCCGGATATTGCAACCGGGGATGGTATTGCTATGGCGTATCGTGCTGGGGCGATTGTCCGGGATATGGAATTCATACAGTTTCATCCTACGGCGTTGTGCCATCCGGGCGCTCCAAGGTTTCTAATTTCCGAAGCTGTACGGGGAGAAGGAGCCGTGTTACGCAATATTCACGGAGAACACTTCATGGACAAGTATGATTCACGGCAGGAGCTTGCACCCAGAGATATCGTAGCTCGTGCTATCATTCATGAGATGGAACGCACCCAAGCTGCGTTTGTATACTTGGATATTACGCATGAGCCGCCTGAGCGGGTGAAGCGACGTTTTCCAACCATTTATCGGACATGTCTGTCATTTGGTTTGGATATGACGACAGACTGGATTCCCATTGCGCCTGCTGCCCATTATATGATGGGTGGTGTTCAGACCAATTTACACGGGGAAAGCTCCATTGCGCGTTTATTCGCTTGCGGGGAGACCTCTTCTACAGGTGTTCACGGAGCTAATCGTCTTGCGAGCAATTCATTATCTGAAGCTATTGTATTCGCCAGCAGGATTATTGAGCGACTGCATTCATTGCCACCGCTGGTCGGCCATACGTTGATATCTTATAGCGATAACCGCACAGAGTTCCCGGCTTCATCCGTCACGGAGCAACGGCATAAGCTGCAAGAAGTAATGGTTCGTTATGCTGGAGTTCGTCGGCACGGCGAGGGGCTGCAAGCAGCATTAGATGAGCTGCAAGGGCAATTGCCTATTTTCGAGGCTGTGATCGCTAGCCGGGAAGAGATCGAATTTGCCAATTTGCTCACATGTGCTTTATTAGTAACAGATGGTGCGTTACTGCGTGAGGAGAGCCGGGGAGCGCATTATCGCGAGGATTTTCCTGAGACAGATGATAGCGCCTGGCGAAAGCATGTTCAGCAGCGACGTGATCAAGGGATAACGGAGGAGTACGTTCATGACATCTAACAGCGAGCTTTATGGAGAGTTTAGTGGATATCAGGAGGAACTGACGGCACAAATTCGCAGCTGGCTGCGAGAAGATACAGGCTCTGGTGATGTGACCACGCGCTGGACGATTGAGCAGGGCCACCAATCCAAAGCTGTCATTCATGCCAAGGAGAGCGGCGTAGTTGCGGGTTTACCCGTGGCTGCCCTTGTATTTCAGGTAGTGGACCCTTCCTTGTCGTTTACTCCGCTGGTGACCGATGGACAGTGGATTGAAAAGGGAAGCGTTTTGGCTGAAGTAAATGGAAGTACCCATGCGATTTTGACTGGAGAGCGACTGGCGTTAAATTTGCTCCAACGAATGTCTGGCATTGCCACGCGGACTCGAGCTTTTATAGATCAATTGCATGGTTTGTCCACCCGCTTGGTGGATACACGCAAAACAACACCAGGACATCGGCTGCTGGAGAAGTATGCTGTTCGTGTAGGCGGTGGCTCGAATCATCGCTTTGGCCTGTACGATGCTGTTATGATTAAGGATAATCATATTAAGGGCGCAGGTGGGATTGAACAAGCTGTGAGTCGAGCGCGTGCTAATATACCGCATACGATGACGATTGAAGTAGAGACGGAAAACATGAAACAAGTGCAGGAAGCCCTGGAAGCTGGGGCGGATATCATTATGCTGGATAACATGTCTGCCCCAGATATGAAGGAAGCCGTTCGGTTCATTCGGGAACGGGCACCACATGTCAAAACAGAAGCCTCGGGCAATGTATCGCTGGATACAGTGCGTGAGATGGCTGAGAGTGGCGTAGATGTGATTTCTGTAGGCAGGCTGACATACTCTTTTCATAGTCTGGATATCAGCCTTGACCTTAACGCAAAGAAAGATAGGTGACACCCATTGATTCTAGTAGTGGATGTAGGTAATACCAATATTGTTCTGGGGATGTACGAAGGGCGGGAGCTGTTGCACCATTACCGGATCAGTACCTCCAGACAGGCAACCGCAGATGAATACGGCGTACTCATACATAATCTTTTTAGTATGGGTGGCGTATTAAAGGATGACATCCATGGAGTTATTATTTCCTCTGTCGTTCCGCCATTGGTCCGTGTATTAGAAGAAATGTGCGATAAATACATAGGCAAAACGCCGTTAATCGTCGGACCGGGAATCAAGACCGGTCTTAACCTGCGTTATGAGAATCCGCGTGAAGTAGGTGCGGATCGGATCGTGAACGCTGTTGCAGCTGTCGAACGGTTTGGCGGGCCGCTGGTTGTGGTGGATTTTGGAACCGCGACGACGTTTGATTGTATTGACGATAAGGGAAACTACCTGGGTGGTGTAATTGTACCGGGTATCGGGATTTCGACAGAGGCACTGTATCAACGGGCTTCCAAGCTGCCCCGCATCGAGTTGGAGAAACCCAAAAAGGTTATTGGTCGTAATACGGTTCATGCCATGCAAGCTGGGATTATCTTCGGCTATGCTGGGCAAGTGGATGGCATTGTGAGGCGCATTAAGGAAGAAATGCAGGCGGAGCCTACGGTTATTGCTACCGGAGGTCTTGCAGAGCTAATCGCATCAGAGACAGAGAGCATTCAGAAAGTGTTGCCGATGTTGACGCTTGAAGGATTACGTATCATTTACCAACGTAACGCTGAATAAAAAAAGTGGATATAAGCTGCCGCTGCGTCCAACCGATGATCTTATCGGTTTGGATTAGCGGCGTTTTTCGTCTATACTGAAATATGTTACGTTTTTGAACAATTCGCGTGATCTGTCGATGCAGATTGTTTATATAGTAGGAAATTATGCTTCAATGATGAGCAATACTAACGAAAATAAGCAGCATAGCTGTCCTGGAGAATAGGGGAGGATATCAATATGGAAAATAAGCAGGATCGACTTATTCGTGGCACAGCCATGGACGGGAGGGTTAGAGCTTTTGCTGTTCGGACAACTCAATTGGTAGAGGAATTGCGGAGAAGACATGATACGTATCCAACGGCTACCGCTGCTTTGGGGCGAACCCTCACAGCAGGAGCTATTATGGGTTCTATGCTAAAAGGCAAAGAGCGATTGACCATTCAAGTTAAAGGTGATGGGCCGATTGGGCAAATCGTCGTTGATGCCAATGCTGTAGGGGAAGTGCGAGGTTATGTTACTGAACCACATGTGCATTTGCCGAGCAATAGTATGGGCAAACTGGATGTAGCGGGTGCTGTAGGTACAGAGGGGTTCATTCATATCATCAAGGATTTGGGATTAAAAGAACCGTATCGCGGCAGTACTCCGATTATTTCTGGTGAACTGGGTGAGGACTTTACCTATTATTTTGCCAAATCGGAGCAGACCCCGTCAGCGGTGGGCTTGGGTGTGCTGGTAGATACTGATAACTCGGTTATTGTGGCCGGTGGGTTTATTATTCAGTTGCTTCCAGGCTTGAATGATGATGAGATTACTGCGATCGAAAATGCAGTCAGCTCCATTCCGCCCGTTACCGCTTTGCTGGATCAAGGATTGGAACTTGATGAAATGCTGCGCTGGATGCTGCCGGACGTTCGGATTCTCGATGAATTGGATATCCATTTTCAATGTGAGTGTTCACGTGAGCGCGTGGAAAAAACATTGATCAGTTTGGGAGAAAGCGAATTAGAGCAGTTAATTGAGGAAGAAGGACAGGCTGAGGTCGTATGTCACTTTTGTAATGAGGCTTATCAGTTTAATAAAGATGAGCTGCAAAATCTGTTAGATCAAGCGAAAGCCTAACCGGATGGGCGGTGCAAGCGATGACTACACGGGAAAAAGGATTATGGACAGCTGTCATTATTCTGACCGTTAGCGTCGCCGCCTTGGGTGGTCTTATCATGCTTCGGGGGCTGTCAAAGCCGGGTGATGTAAGCAAGGATGACGGCGATCATACTGTGGCGGAGATGGGTCAGGAAGGCATATCGGAGGAACAGTGGGTAGCGGAACTGAAAAAGCGATATGGAACCAATACGCTGTTGCAAATGTTGAATCGTAAAGCCGTGCAGGCTGAAACCAAGCGTCTCGGTATCAAGATCACCCAAGAGGATTTACAGCAGGTGCTGGAGCAGGATAGTAAAGGGTATGACTCAGATCATACCTACTTTGATGAAATGCAGCGACAGTTTGGCTTAGATCCGGTTGACTTGCGGAATGAAGCGGAATACCGGATTGGTTTGGAGAAAATAGCTACGCAGGGTATTCAAGTTCGGGAAGCTGAGATTGACGAGTATTGGGAGCAGCATCCCGAGGAATTTGCCGTCGGTAAGCAGATCCAATTGGGAGCTCTTTATGTGGATAATGCGGAGGAGGCAGAAGCGCTGCTAGACCGGGTTAAGCAGGGGGAGAGCTTCGATGTGCTGATTCAAGAGCATTCACGTAAGCCTTTCGACAAAGATAGCAGTGGACAGCTGGGATGGGTGGATGAATATGATCCATTTCAACCGGAGGCGATTATGAAGGCGGCGAGAGAGCTAAGCTCTGGGGATGTTGCGGGTCCAATCTCTGTTAACGATGGCTATGCTGTCATTTATGTACAGGATGTCCGGTTGAAGAATTCTCCGGATAAGCAGCAGATCCGGCAGCAAATTCGTCGATCTCTTGCGCTTGCACAAGCCGCTCCTTTGGAAGAGGTTGAGAAGAGTCTGCGTGATAAGTATGGAGCGCGTATTTTATCTGAAAAGAATGCATCCTCCGCTTCTCTGTAACGTAGTGAAAGAATATTGGTTTGAAGGAAGCGCGATGCTGATAACGCGGGTTGACAGCATCGCAGCTTACTCACTTGTATTGACATTGGAATTGAAGATTGTTATTATTAGCGTATAAAACCCACTATTTTTATCGGAAATTAAATGAACGGTACAAAATTAAAGTGATTGACTAAGATTGATCTACAATATGATTTCGCATTTTTTAATATATCATCTACAGTCAGGGAGGAATTATCATGGCTAAAGTTGTTAATAACATCACCGAACTTATCGGGGAAACCCCCCTCGTTCGCCTCAACCGGATCGTACCGGAAGATAGCGCTGAAATCTATTTGAAACTGGAATATCAGAACCCAGGCTCCAGTGTAAAAGACCGTATTGCGATTAGTATGGTAGAAGAAGCTGAACGTGAAGGTCTGCTTAAGCCAGGCGGTACCATTATTGAAGCAACTAGCGGTAATACAGGAATCGGCTTGGCTATGGTTGCTGCTGCGAAGGGCTATAAGGCAGTCATCGTTATGCCAGAAACGATGAGCATAGAGCGTCGTAATTTGTTGCGCGCTTATGGAGCCGAACTTGTGTTAACACCAGGATCAGAAGGCATGAACGGGTCCGTTAAGAAAATGGAAGAATTGCTGAGTGAAAATCCGGATTATTTTGCTGCTGAGCAGTTCAAGAACAAAGCTAATATCAAAATTCACCGTGAAACGACCGGTCCTGAGATTGTGGAAGCCATTCATTCCATTGGCGGAACTCTGGACGCTTTTATAGCGGGAATAGGTACTGGCGGAACCATTTCTGGAGCCGGTGAAGTGCTTAAGAAAGAATTCCCTGATATTAAAGTTGTGGCCGTAGAACCTGCCTCTTCCCCGCTGTTAGCAGGCGGTAAGCCAGGACCCCACAAGATCCAAGGGTTGGGTGCCAACTTTATTCCTGAAATTTTAAACCGTGATATCTATGATGAAATTATTCATGTAGAAAACGACGAAGCTTTCGAGGTAGCACGTAGAGTGGCCAAGGAAGAGGGCATTTTGTCCGGTATTTCATCTGGCGCGGCTGTCCATGCGGCTTTGAAACTTGCTAAGCAATTGGGCAAGGGTAAACGGATCGTTGTCATTATTCCAAGTAATGGAGAACGTTACCTGAGTACACCACTGTACAATTTCGAGCTGTAATTATGTCGTAATTGTGTATACTATACGTAAGGATTCCCTCATTTCCCTGTTGCAGGGGAGTGGGGGTTTCTTTTTAAGGAGAGAATGTAGACTTATTGAAAAGTTGGGAAGGGGAAGCACACACGGATGAAATCGACAGCTAGAGTGACGGAGGCGCAGTGGCAGGTTTGGCAGGAGGAAGGCTGGAGCATACTTCCCTATATCGCCGAGTACCCATTACCCGTGGGAGGGCTACCGTCATCGTGGCGGAAGGCTTGGGAGGATTCGTCGCCATATGCCTTTTTGCTGGAGAGCGCTAAAGGTGGGAGGTACACCTATCTGGCCTTAAATCCGGTTGCTGTATTGGAAGGCAAGGGAGAACATGCAGTTTGGACTGATTTGCAAAGTGGGAAGCATGGAGATATGCATGGTCAACCTTTGAAAGTCATGAACAACTGGATCGCTCCTTACCGTGCACCGCGTGTACCTGGCATGCCCTTTTTCTCTGGAGGATTTGCGGGTTATCTTGGATACGATGTAGCTCGCTCGTTGGAGCGTTTGCCATCTCAAGCTGCAGACGATACGGGCATACCTGATTATGTATGGATGAGGGTGAATGAGCTGTGGATTTATGATCACGAAAAATCCTGCATATATTGCGCTGTTCATATGCCCAATCCTGCCCGCTCCGGTGAATTCATTAGCCAGACTGATTTGGCTAATGAGCTTATGGTGGATGAGACCATATCGATACTTGGCAAACTTTATGCGGAAGCGGTCCAACGTGCAGGACGCATGCTGACTCAGTGGAAGAACATCATACATGCGGGAGAGACTGATCCAGCTCATCCTCGCCGTTGTGCTCGGCTGTCCGAAAAAGGATTAGAGGCTGCTCATCAAGAATCTGAAGGATGGGCAGCGGCATTCAACCAACAAGATTTTGAACATGCCGTGAAACGTGTGCAGGAATATATTGCCCAAGGGGATGTATTTCAGGTTAACTTGTCGATTCGTCAGCAACGTACGCTTGCAGCCCTTCCTGAGAATATATATGAATGGCTTCGTCTGCTGAATCCATCCCCTTATATGGGTATGCTGCGTATGCCAGATTTACGGATCGTCAGTGGATCGCCAGAATTGTTGGTGAAGCTGGAGGATGGACGTGTGAGCGCCCGACCTATTGCAGGTACGAGAAGAAGGGGGCTAACACCGGATGAAGATGCCGCTATGGCAGCAGAGCTTCTATCAAGCGAAAAAGAACGCGCCGAGCATATTATGCTCGTCGATCTGGAGCGTAACGATATCGGACGGATTGCCGAATACGGATCGGTGCATGTACCTGAACTGCTGACTGTCGAGTATTATTCGCACGTTATGCATTTGGTTTCTCAGGTGGAGGGGAAGTTAGCCTCAGGTCGTACAGCTATAGATGTAATTGCGGCTACCTTTCCAGGCGGAACCATTACCGGGGCACCCAAGGTGCGCACGATGGAAATCATCGAAGAATTAGAGCCTGTCCGGCGGGGGCCTTATACTGGGTCCCTTGGATGGATTGACTATAACGGTAATATGGAATTAAATATTATAATAAGAACACTAGCTGTTAAAGGCAGCACTGCCTATTTACAGACAGGTGCGGGGATCGTCATTGATTCAGACCCGTACAGGGAATATCGGGAATGTCGGAACAAGGCCAGAGCTGTCATGAAGGCGGTACAATGTGGTGAAGAAGAAGCCGCTTTGAGCAGAAGCGGTATCACAGGAGGGTGAGTCGTATGATTTTGGTGATTGATAATTATGATTCGTTTACGTACAATCTTGTTCAGTATTTGGGTGAACTTGGCGAAGAAGTAACCGTAAAACGGAACGATGAGATTGATGTGAAAGGCATAGAAGAGCTGGCACCAGAGCATATTTTGATCTCGCCGGGTCCATGCACGCCGAATGAGGCGGGGATATCACTGGATGTGATCAGCCATTTTAAAGGTCGCATTCCGATTTTTGGCGTTTGCCTCGGCCATCAGGCCATCGGACAGGCTTTTGGCGGTAAGGTTATCCGGGCTGAACGACTCATGCACGGTAAAACCTCACCGATTCTTCATCACAATACGTCAGTATTTGAAGGCTTGCCTTCTCCGTTCACAGCAACCCGGTATCACTCATTGCTGGTAGAGCGCGAGAGTCTGCCTGAGTGTCTAGAGATTACCGCTGAAACCGCAGAAGGTGAAATTATGGGTTTGCGGCATAAAGAATTTGCCGTAGAAGGAGTTCAGTTCCATCCAGAATCCATTATTACGGATTACGGGCATCAGCTGTTACGCAATTTCCTAAAACGCAAGGTAGGCGTTTGATTCATGAAATATATCGGAGTCAACGGCGTCCTCACGGAAGCCGCAAAAGCCGTGGTTCACGTAAGTGATCACGGCTTTTTATACGGAATGGGTTTGTTTGAAACATTCCGCACCTACAAGGGTGCCCCATTCTTGCTGGATCGGCATCTGCATCGACTACAGGAAGGCTGCCGAATGCTTGGCATTCCTTTTCAACCTGATGAGGAGCAGCTTACGAAACACATTCAGCATCTGATGGTGGCAAATGGGTTGGATGAAGCCTACATCCGCTACACCGTATCAGCGGGTGAAGAGGTGCTAGGATTGCCGACGGGTGACTATACGCGTCCCAACCATATTTTGTTTGCCAAACCGTTGCCCTCTACCAATACACAAATCGGGCACTCGACTTCCCCATCGGCGCTTCAGTTGTTGCGAATCCCCAGAAACACTCCAGAGGGTGAGGTTCGCTTAAAGTCGCTGCATTATATGAATAATATTCTTGCGAAACGGGAACTTCAGCAGTATGCCGAAGCTGTCCGTTATAAGGCTGAAGGAATGATGCTTACGGCCAATGGTTTCCTGGCAGAGGGAATGGTCAGCAATCTGTTCTTTGTGCGGAATAATACGCTGTATACCCCTGACTTGTCTACAGGGATTCTGCCAGGCATTACGCGTGAATTCATTTTGGAGCTGGCGCATCTGCGAGACATTCCTTGTGAGCAGGGCCTGTACCGCTGGGACGAGTTGAAACAGGCTGATGAAATTTTTATGACCAACTCTATACAAGAAATACGGCCCGTGGATTTGTTGTTGGAGCCGGGAGGAGCAACCAACCATGTATCGGTTCTCTTGACGCACCCCAAGTCCATAACAGCTTTGCTGTTGCACGATTATAGACAGAAAGCAGGGATCAAGTGAACATACCGACCCTTTATCAACGTAGTTACCGAATGGGGGATGCCGAGCTTACACTCGGACATTCCACACAGATCATGGGTATACTGAATGTGACCCCGGATTCATTTTCCGATGGAGGATTACATTATAACCCGGAGATTGCTGTTTTACATGCATTGAAGCTGGTGGAAGATGGAGCTGATATCATTGACATTGGCGGGGAGTCTACCCGTCCCGGTCATGATCCAGTAGGTGTGGAAGAGGAGCTGGCTCGGGTCATTCCGGTCGTCCAGGCCATCCATCGTATCGCACCGCACATTCCATTATCTGTAGATACTTACAAAGCTGAAGTAGCCAGAAAGGCACTCGAAGCTGGCGCACATATCATTAATGATGTGTGGGGGTTTAAGGCAGACCCTGATATGGCACGTGTAGCTTCGGAATTCGATTGCCCGGTCATTTTGATGCATAATCGTCATGACCATAACTATAGTGATTTGGTTTCTGATATGCTGTCCGATTTAAAAGAGAGTATCCGATTAGCGCTGGATGCGGGGGTACGTGAGGAACAGATCATTTTAGACCCAGGTATCGGTTTTGCCAAGGATTACGATGAAAATATTCATGCCATGACTTCTCTCGATAGATTGGGTCAGCTGGGCTTTCCGCTGTTATTGGCTACGTCGCGCAAAAGATTTATTCGTACAGCACTGGATTTGCCTGTGAATGATGTGGTGGAGGGCACGGCGGCTACTGTTGCTTTTGGCATTGCTCAAGGGTGCCAGATTGTGCGTGTACACGATGTGGCGCAAATCAAGCGCACCGTACGTATGTGTGATGCGATGGTGTACGGGTCTAAAAATGCACTGAGTTATGGTGGTTAGGAGACGCTTCATGAATGATTTGATCCTGTGATCGCTGTTGCAACGGGATTCTTTTGAATTGGTAAAACATATGACTGTAGGAATCCCGTTGAGTATATGCTTACGATGTAGCTTTTCCTTGAAAAGCTTTGGAGGCGAGCGCTACGCTTCTCCGGATTCAAATCCTTCATTCCGCTACAACGCACCATAAAGTCACTGTATTTTTTAGAGAGAAATTAATGTAAGAAGAACGGAAAAAATAGTAGAACGAAAACGAAGTGGACGGAATGGTGCTGTACAAGCGAAGCGGTCGCCTTTGTGCCAGGATTCCAACCATTTTATCCTAATATAAGGAAATCTGGGCACAACAGCGATGGGAAGTACCATCCGACCGCGTAGTGGTGCCGCGTGTACACCTTTAGTTGAGCTTATTTAGAAAAATCTAATAAATAACAGGGGGCCTACCCACAATGGATAAAATGAAATTGCATCGTATGGAGTATTACGGATATCATGGCGTTTTTCCAGAGGAACGTAAGCTGGGACAACGTTACTATATTGATTTGGAACTGGAGCTTGATCTGCGTGAAGCGGGTGAGCAGGATGCTTTGGACAAAACGGTTAATTACGCCGAGGTGCATTACACCGTTAAAGATATTGTAGAAAAGGAGTCTTACCAATTGATTGAAGCTTTGGGCGAACGTATTGCATCTTCCCTACTGGACACTTATACTAGTGTCAATGCACTGACTGTCAAAGTCACGAAGCCGCATCCGCCATTTGATATTCATTTTCAAGGCGTGACGGTTGAGCTTTATCGCGCAAGAAAGTAGGAACGATACATGAATGCACATTCGACCTCTGAGGCATCAGAGGCTTATATTGCTTTAGGGGCTAATTTGGGGGAGCGCGAGCATACCCTGTATGAAGCCATTACGGCGCTGGACGAACATCCGGGTATCCGGGTAATACGGTGCTCCAGCCTGTACGAAACAGAGCCTGTTGGGTATCTGGATCAACCTTCTTTTTTGAACATGACGGTAGCCCTATCTACAACACTTGCTCCAGAGGAGCTTCTGGTATATATGCTGGAGGTGGAGAGTCGTCTGGGGAGAGTAAGACATATTCCTAATGGTCCACGAACCATTGATCTGGACTTGTTATGGATGGGAGCGGCACAACTGGCTACACCGGATTTGGAGCTTCCTCACCCTCGCATGTTGGAGCGTGCTTTTGTACTGGTTCCCTTGGCTGACATCGTTCCGAACCAAGATCCGTCCGGTCTGTACAGTATCGTGCATACTGCATTGAATTCTGTGGATGGAAAGGACGGCATACAGCTTTGGAAAACATGCAGCTGGCGCAACGACTCCGCGCCTTTCGGAAACTAAAAGGGTTCACACAGCAGGAGTTGGCAGAGCGTACCGGTATATCTTTGACTGTATTAGGTGCTGTGGAGCGAGGCAATCGTACAATAGACTTAGACATGCTGAACATTATCGCCCAAACGCTAGAAATTGAAGTCCGGGAACTGACGGAATGACGATAAATAATGATACAAAAGAAAGAATAAAGGGGTGAACAGATATGTTGAAAATCGGCGGTATTGAAATGAAAAACCAAGTCGTTCTGGCTCCGATGGCAGGCGTGTGCAACCCTGCTTTTCGCCTGATCGCCAAGGAATTCGGTACAGGTCTGGTATGTGCAGAAATGGTTAGTGATAAAGCGATCATTCACGGCAACAAGCGTACACGCGAGATGCTGTTTGTAGATGAGCGTGAGAAGCCACTTAGCTTGCAAATTTTCGGGGGAGACCGCGAATCTTTGGTGGAAGCAGCGAAGGTCGTAGATCAGGAAACGAATGCAGATATTATTGATATCAATATGGGTTGCCCGGTTCCCAAAGTGACCAAATGTGATGCAGGTGCTCGTTGGCTGCTCGATCCAAACAAGATTTATGAAATGGTATCGGCGGTAGTGGAATCAGTAAACAAGCCGGTTACTGTGAAAATGCGTATTGGTTGGGATAGTGAGCATATTTATGCCGTAGAGAACGCTCGCGCTGTTGAACGTGCCGGAGGACAGGCCGTTAGCGTACATGGCCGTACACGGGAGCAACTGTATACGGGACTTGCGAATTGGGATATTATAAAAGAAGTTAAAGAAGCAGTTACCATTCCTGTAATTGGAAATGGCGATGTGGCATCACCGGAAGATGCTCGCCGTATGCTGGATTTGACCAATTGTGATGGCGTTATGATCGGACGCGGTGCTCTGGGAAATCCGTGGATGCTTTACCGTACGATTGAGTACTTGCAATCAGGTGAGCTGTTGCCCGATCCTTCACCGGAAGAAAAAATTCGTATTGCCATTCTGCATATGGATCGTCTGGTTGCATTGAAGGGTGAAGCAGTAGCTGTCCGTGAAATGCGCAAGCATCTGGCTTGGTACCTCAAGGGGCTTAAAGGTTCAGCACGTATTAAGGATGCCATTATGGAAGAAACAAAGCGCGACGATATGGTACGTATTTTGGATCAATTTGTATCTCAATTGCACATGGTAGAAAACGATGAGCCTTTTACAAGTGCTGCATCTCCTGCTGCTGTTGCGCAATAAGGAAGCTGTTCCGGCCTGCGCACGCGATTGACTTTTCTAATTGCTTGCCCTATAATCGTTCAGTATAAAATCTTGATGTATGCTACAAATTGTGTGCAGCTCTCAAGACAACAGCAGGAAATGTTCTCATTCCCTCAGAGTGGCATATTATGTTTTGAAAGCGTGCATTCCGATGCACTTTTAAACTTTTCCCATGACAGGAGAATCGGTTAAGATGAGCGATAAAGAAGTCATTCTGACACAGGAAGGTCTTAGGAAGCTCGAAGATGAGCTTGAGAACTTAAAGTCTGTCAAACGCCGCGAAGTGGCTGAACGGATTAAGGTAGCCATCGGATACGGAGATATTAGTGAAAACTCCGAATATGAGGATGCGAAGAATGAGCAGGCCTTTATTGAAGGCCGTGTAATTACGTTGGAAAAGATGCTACGCAATGCCCGCATTATCAATAGTGATGAAATTGACACCGATGTTGTGGGAGTAGGCGCAACTGTGACTGTTGAAGATTTGGAATTCGGAGATATTACAGAGTATGCTATCGTAGGTTCTGCCGAATCTGACCCGCTACAGAACAAGATTTCGAATGAAAGTCCGGTTGGCAAGGCAATTCTCGGTAAGAAAAAGGGAACTGTTGTGGATGTCACCGTTCCAGCAGGCGTTATTCAATATAAAATCGTGGATATCAAGAAATAAGACACGGACTTTGGAATTTAATGTAAAAGCTTCCTTGTGGAAGCTTTTTTTCTCTACACCCGGACGGACCCCGGCCCGTCTATTCATATTGAAGGAGCTGATTTAGCACCATGTCGGATGAAACTACTAACCAGGAAACACAAGAAAACCGCGAGGAATTAAGTGAATTATTGCAAATTCGTCGTGCCAAATTGGACGAGCTTCGCTCATTGGGCATTGATCCTTTTGGACGCAAATACATACGCACGGCTGAAGCGGGCGTACTACTGAGCAAGTATGACAGTTTGACTAAGGAAGAACTGGAAGAAAAGAATATTGAAGTTAGCATAGCAGGCCGTATTATGGCTAAACGTGTTATGGGAAAAGCCAGCTTTGCTCATATACAGGATCTTAGCGGACGTATTCAAATTTATGTTCGTCAAGACACAGTACCTGAATCCAAATATAAAGCATTTGGCATTTTGGATCTGGGCGATATTGTTGGTGTTAAGGGTGTGCTCTTTAAGACCAAAACAGGTGAAACAACGATCAAAGTGCTCGATATTGAGGTCTTGTCCAAATCCTTGTATCCATTACCAGAGAAATATCATGGTCTGAAGGATGTTGAATTGCGTTACCGTCAGCGCTATGTCGATCTGGTTATGAACCCTGAAGTACAAAAAACGTTCATTACACGGTCCCGTATTATTCAATCCATGCGTCGTTATCTCGATTCGCTCGGCTATTTGGAAGTTGAAACCCCAACATTACATTCCATTGCTGGCGGAGCGGCGGCGAAGCCATTTGTTACGCACCATAATGCATTGGACATGCAGCTTTATATGCGTATTGCTATTGAGCTCCATTTGAAACGACTAATTGTCGGCGGAATGGAGAAGGTATATGAGATCGGTCGTGTTTACCGTAATGAAGGTATTTCGACCCGCCATAACCCTGAGTTTACGATGATTGAGCTGTATGAAGCGTATGCTGATTATAAAGATATCATGCAATTGACGGAAAACATGGTTGCACATATTGCGCAAGAAGTACTGGGCACACAGCACATTCAATATCAAGGCCAGGAAGTGGATCTGACGCCGCAATGGCGCAGAGTCTCCATGGTTGATGCTGTTAAAGAAGTAACAGGCGTAGACTTTAGCGTGCAGATGAGTAATGAAGAAGCTCATCGTCTTGCGAAAGAGCACAAAGTTCCGGTTGAACCACACATGACCTTTGGCCATATCCTGAATGCATTCTTTGAGCAGTTCGTAGAAGAAACGCTCATTCAGCCGACCTTTATTACTGGACATCCGGTTGAAATCTCGCCGTTGGCCAAGAAAAACGAACAAGATCCGCGGTTTACGGATCGCTTCGAGCTGTTCGTGGTCGCTCGTGAGCATGCGAATGCGTTTACTGAGCTGAATGATCCAATCGACCAGCGCCAACGTTTTGAAGCTCAATTGCTGGAACGTGAGCACGGTAACGATGAGGCTCATGAAATGGATGATGACTTTATCCGCGCCTTGGAATACGGTATGCCGCCAACAGGCGGATTGGGCATCGGCATCGATCGTTTGGTCATGTTGCTGACAGATGCGCCTTCCATTCGCGATGTGCTGCTTTTCCCGCATATGCGTAACCGTACAGTAGAATAACATAACATTATGAATATAGAGGATCAGCCGGGTTTCCCGTGTCTTGTTCCTCTTTTTCATAAGAACGGATGGAGAGAATACTCTAATGAAACGCAGCGTCAAGCTTAGTCGGTTCGCATCGCCTCCTTTTATATTGGTCATTGGATATTTATTGATTATTGCATTGGGTACTTTGCTACTGATGCTTCCTGTTGCCAATCATAGTGGTCATGCTCCGCATTGGATTGATTCGCTTTTTACGTCCGTCTCAGCCGCTTGTGTCACAGGACTGGTCGTCGTTGACGTCGATTCAACGTATACGATGTTTGGCGAAACCGTCATTTTGGTGCTGATGCAGCTAGGCGGGCTGGGGTTTATGACCTTAGCGACCTTGTTTGCGCTGTTATTGGGGCGGCGATTATCGCTGAAGGATCGGTTGCTGCTTAAGGAGGCTATTAATGCCGATAGCATGGAAGGGATCGTGCGTATTATTCGCAAGGTGCTGATCTTTTCTTTTACCATTGAGGCGATAGCTGCCGTTGTCTTGGCTTTGCGGTGGATGCGAGAAATGCCTGTCGGACAAGCGATATATTATGGAATATTCCATTCCGTATCCCTCTTTAATAACGGGGGATTCGATCTGTTCGGGACTAGCTTCCAACAATACGCTGGAGATTTTGTTTTCAATATGATTGCATCTGTGCTCGTTATATCAGGAGGCTTGGGTTTCCTGGTGCTTAGCGATCTGTTCGATTTTCGCCGTACCCGGAGACTGTCTCTACACTCCAAAATGGTGCTAAGCGTGTCGGGAGTGCTCATTGTGATTGGTGCGCTGGTTTTATTTATTTTTGAGTTTACCAATGCACGAACCTTGGGTGCACTGAACTGGGAAGGCAAAGTATATGGAGCTGTCTTTCAATCGGTCTCCACGAGATCATCGGGTACGAGCACAGTCGATATCAGCGGGTTAAGGCAGGCAAGTCAGTTTTTTATTATGTTGCTGATGATTATCGGTGCTTCTCCAGGCTCAACTGGAGGAGGAATCAAAACGACTACGTTTCTGCTTATGGTAGGTGCGCTAATCGCCGTCATGCGAGGACAGAAGGAAATCGTGTTTTTCCGTCATAGGGTCCCCAAAGATATCATGATGCGGGCGCTGACCATTATTGTACTGGCCCTATTTATATTCTCGATTGTGGTTATACTGCTCTTAATGACAGAGGATGCCCCATTTCTCTCCCTTGCATTTGAGGCTGCTTCCGCAATCGGAACGGTAGGCTTGTCCGTAGGAGTAACGCCAGGATTATCTGATGCAGGCAAGCTGATTATTTGTGTGACCATGTTTATTGGTCGGATTGGTCCTCTTACGATTGCCTATGCCATTCGTCCACGCTCGACCAAGACATTGTACCGTCGTCCCGAAGGGCATATTGTAATTGGATAGTGTATCTGTAGAAAAGATGTACCCGTGCTGATTAGCATAGGTACATCTTTTTTCATTTCAGATCATCATAATTCTTTATGGGTAGCATATCATGTAAAATGCCCATTTTGAGAACAAAACGAAATGATCTGAACAGATACTGTTTTTCGCAGAAAAAAACGGCTATTTGTTTCCTTTTATGTAATTATAGACAAAATACTAGGAATATTATGTATAATATTGTATGATAGTGGGCATGAAAGGGGGATAGTTTTGGTAAATACCAATTTCTAATTTGAAAGGAATCATCTATTATGTATTTATTTATTATTAGTGCTGAAGTTTTATTTTGGGTTTTTGTTGTTGCAGGCTTGATCGCAAGGTATATGTTTGGCTTGAAGAAGTTAGGCGGTCTTCTTTTACTATTTACCCCAATTATTGATATCCTGTTACTGATTGCGGTGTTCATCACGGTGAAAAGTGGCATGGAGATTACGACTGCTACTGGCTTGGCGGCCTGTTATTTTGGTATTACAGTAGCATTTGGTCATAGGTTAATTAAGTGGGCGGATGTACGGTTCTCCCATTGGTTTGGTAAGGGACCCAAGCCTGAACGCAAGTATGGTGCTGCTCATGCAAAAGAGGAACGGATAGGTTGGTTGCTTCACCTTTTGGGTTGGGCTATAGGTAACGCTTTGTTGCTCGCCATCATTGTGTATGTTGATGATCCTCAGCGTACGGCGTCTTTGGAGGGCATTATGCAAACATGGGCGATCGTTCTGGTAATCGACTTTGTTGTCTCCTTTAGCTATACTTTAGCTCCCAAAAAACAAAAGCGTAGTCTATAAAGGTTAAGGTTTTACACTTAGATGATATCTGGCTGGTCACTCAGGATGTTCAAATCGGGAGAGTCATTGTTGGTGAAAATGAAGTGGTTACTTCCGGTAGTGGGGTGAGTCTGTCATCGGAATGTAAATATTTACAAAAATATGCGGATTTTATGTTTAACTTACTTTGACAGTCACCTTATTTTCGCCTCGCTATCTTTTTTCACACACATGTATCCCTTTCGATTTGAACACAGACCAACAGAAGCAACACAATTATTTTTTGTGAGATGACAGACAGCATACATGATGTGTTACACAAATTTTAAAATAAATTTTGTGATTTGCCTAAAACGTCGCCTATCTAAGTTTGGCAATTAACGCGATAATATTCCAGGAAAGATTACATATGTCTATAAATGTAGACATACGCAATTAAGTTGTTATTTTGTTTAATAATGTAAAAAAAGAAAGGTGGTTTCTGTGGCAGTACTACTGAGCGGTAAGAACATTTTGATTATGGGCGTGGCTAATAACAGGAGTATTGCTTGGGGGACAGCTCAATCTTTAGCTGCTGAAGGGGCACAACTCATTTTTACTTACGAAAATGAGAGGGTTGCAGAGCGGGTACTAAAGCTTGCTGAAACCATTCCGGGAGCACTGGTCTGTCCTTGCGATGTACAAAGCAATGAAGAGCTTGATGCATTGGCGGATTTTCTAAAAGAAAAAGTAGGCGTGTTGCATGGTTATTTTCACAGTGTCGCCTATGCTAAGGCTGAGGATTTGGATGGCTTGTTCGTTGACACTTCTCGCGAGGGATTCGCCGTTGCACAAGAAATCAGCGCCTATTCCTTGGCTGCTGTATCCCGTCGAGTGTACCCACTGATGACAGAGGGTGGGAGTATCGTCACCATGACGTATATTGGCGCAGAACGAGCGATCAAAAATTACAATGTTATGGGTGTGGCGAAGGCTTCACTGGAAGCCAGCATGCGCTATCTGTCGAATGATCTGGGCACATATGGCATTCGTGTAAATGCGATTTCCGCTGGTCCGATACGGACTTTGGCTGCCTATGGCATTAAGGATTTTAACACAATGCTCAAACATATTGAAGAAACTACGCCCTTACGCAAGACGGTTGATACGTCTGAAGTCGGAGATACGGCGTTATTCCTATTTTCCCATTTATCGAGAGGCATTACGGGTGAAGTTATCCATGTAGATGCTGGATACCATATTACGGGGATGTAAGGAGGGAACGTTGTGCTTATTACGCATACGGATTGCCGGATTATCTCATCTGAAGGAATTATGACCAGGGAGCGTCTGGAGCGAGACGTTACGATCTTCTCCCGGATGTTGACTCTCAGAGGCATTCCCGAAGACGGTAGAGTGATTCTGAAAGCGGCCAATTCTTATTGGTTTGTTGTGTCTCTGTTCTCCCTGTGCAATATCGCTGTTTCGGTGACTGTGGTGGACGAGCAGACTGTGCTCGATGAGGTGGCCCAAATCTATGATGAAGCGGATGCCTGTTGCATCCTTACGGATTCCGATTTAGAACTTCCTCATGCACTCGTTATTCTGATTCAAGATCTGATTCAAGAAGAAACAGTGCACCCGGATTGGGTGGGAGAGCCAAAGCTTGAAGCCCTCGACTTTAACAAGTGGTGCGAGAGGCCAGATGCGCTCATTCTGTATTCTTCAGGTACGACGGGAAAACCCAAGGGAATCGTGAAAGCTGGTTCAGCTTTTATGGAGAACATCAGGCATTCCATACACGCCATGAACTACCTACCGTCTGACCATATGCTCCCCGTTGTGCCTTTCTCTCATTTTTATGGAATCTCACTTATCTTCTCCTGGTGGTTAACCTCATGTTCTCTCATCATCTGCAATCCAAAAAACCTCTGGAGCGTCATTGCAAGTATTACGAAAGACCGGGCGACGGTCGTAGATGCTAACCCCTCTGCTTTTTACACCTTGTTGCGTATGCTAAACCGAAAACCCGAACAACTGGAAATGGTCAAGGAAGCCCCGGTGCGCATGTGGTGCGTAGGCGGTTCTCCACTTACCCAAGACCTTGAAGAGAAATTTAACAACATATTTGGACAGCCCCTGCTGAATGGTTACGGTCTTTCTGAACTGGGCAACGTTACGCTGGGGACGCTAGAGTGTCCGAAGGGTTGTGGACTACCATTACCTGGTGTGGATTTGAAAATACTAGATTCTACAGGCAAACAGCAGACGGACGGTGTCGTAGGCGAAGTGTGGATACGCAGTGCTGGATGCATGGAAGGTTATCTAAATCGTCCAGACCTGACGCAATCCGTTCTACAGGACGGTTGGTTCAAGACGGGGGATCTGGGCTATCTGGATGACGGAATGCTGTATGTCATTGGACGCAGCGGCAAGACGGTCAACCGGATGGGCTATATGGTATCTCCGGTCTATATTGAGGACCGGATTGGTTCGTTAGGTTACCGATCCTGCGTGATCACCTTGGAGGATGAGGCTAAAGGGACATTACTTGTTGCCTTCATCGAAGGCGAATCCTTGCAAGCCTTGTCTGTACTCCGCAAAGAAATAAATCGTGTGCTCCCTTCATACATGTTTCCCGATCTTTTGCTTCCGCTTGACCACTTTCCTTTAAATCGCAATGGAAAAGTGGATCGTTTGGAGATGGAGCGTATTGCCCTGGGAAAAGTTGCTTCTCGCAAGGTATAGCAAGATATTTACCAAAACCGCATATAGGAAAGGGAGAATGTGCCATGAATATAAATCCAGAATTGGCAGAAAACACACTGTTTTTGGAAAGGCATGAATCTATTCTGAAATGCCTCAATTATTTGATTGAAAATCGGCAGGAAGTGATGGATATTCTCACGCAATTTTCATCCTATCGGGCCGCCAATGCAGAAATTGACTCCACGATCCTCACACTTCAAGGTGCTCTGCAAGAAGTGCAGATCTATCAGCCAAGTCGGCAACGATCTATGGCTGTATTCATGCCTTCCAACGTCATTCTATACTCCTATGCATTATACCTTTTGATTCCGTCCCTGTACGTTGAAAATATAGACTTTCGCCCTTCTTCTCACGTAAATGAGTACGTCAACATGCTGCATGAAAAGCTTCAGGCTGTACATGGATTACCCATCTATATTCGTAAAGTTAGCCAGAAGGTGTTCATGGAGAATTCCGTGATGCCAGCTGATATTGTGGTGTTCACCGGAAGCTATACCAATGCAGAGAAGATCAAAAAACAGATTCGAAAAGATCAGCTCTACATTTTTTACGGACAAGGGCTAAATCCTTTCATTATCGGGCCTGATGCAGATCTGGAGCTGGCGGTTACCGATGTAATCCGAATGAGATTGTTCAACTCTGGACAAGACTGCCTAGGCCCCGACATCATTCTGGTACATCAAGATGTGAGTGAGCATTTCAAAGATCTGCTGATTCAACAGCTTGACCAACTCGTGTTTGGAGCCAACAATGATCCGAACGCAAACTATACCCCTATATTCTACAAAGACACGCTATATTCGGTTTCTGAGTATTTTAACACGAACGACAAATTTATTATTTACGGCGGCGGCATTGATTTCCGTACGAAAAAGATGGAGCCAACGGTTGTATATAGTGAATTGGATCAGAATCTGGAGATTATTGAGTATTTTTCGCCAGTCTTCAATGTAGTTAGCTACCAAGACGACGAGCAACTGATCAAGCGTATTTCCTCCAGTTATTTCAGTGAACGTGCAATGGGTTGCAGCTTATACGGATCGGAGCACCTGACTGACGTTCTACGAAAGAAGCACACATTGACCATTAATCAGACGCTTGAGGATGTGGATCAAGGCAATAAGCCTTTTGGTGGCTACGGCACGATGTCGAACTATATTTTTTACGATTTCAAGCTCATTTCGAAGCCGATCTTGATTTCAGAAATTGTCGCAGAATATTTGTCGGAAAAGAGGAGTTTGGTATGACTGCGAGCTTCTTCCCCTGGGATGCCATTATTGGCTACTTAAAATCGGCTGGGGTTCAGCATCTCTTTGGATTACCAAGTGATGATCTCAAAATCGTATCGTCACTCCCCTCATCCGGTATGGATTTTATTTTGTGCAAAGATCAACGTAATGCTGTGTTCATGGCAGCAGGTTATGCGCTCACCACCAACCAGATGTCCGTATGTGTTGTGGGGAAAGGCCCTGCGCTCAGTAATACACTTACAGGGCTGCTGGAAGCCAAGAACCTGGGCGCTCCGCTCCTGCTTCTGGCGCTTGGTACTGGCGGAGACAAGCTGGGTACCCGATCCTTTCAGGAAGCCGATCAAATCTCACTCGTGAAGCCGCTCGTAAAATGGGCTTATCGTGTCGAGCATGTGGATCGGCTTGTATGGGCGATGGAGCGGGCTGCCTTTTTGGCTATCAATGGAGCACCGGGTCCTGTCTATATCGAACTCCCTGAAAACCTGATGGACCAGCCTGTGCCAACAGGGCTTCAGTTTACCCCACCAGAAAAGCTGTCGTGCTCTCCGTCTCGTCGGGAGTTGGATGCGGCTTGGGCGATTATAAAGACGGCGCGCAGGCCGCTCATTCTAGTCGGAGGGGGAATGAAGTCAGGTACAGGTGATGTGATTGAGCGGTTCGCTCACCAACATGGAGCGGCCTTGTTCGCAACTGCCTCGGGACGGGGTGTAGTGGATGAAGAACACGAACTTTTCTGCGGTGTTGCCGGACTCTATACGGATCTCAGTCTAAGACAAATCTGGAAGGAATCTGATGTGGTGATCACACTGGGCAGCCGCTTGGAAGAAACGGCTACGTTCGAGTGGGATATTCTGCTACAGGATACACCTTTGATTCAAGTCAATGTAAATCTGGAGGATTTTGCACACGAATACAGGGGTATCAAAGTGCTTGGTGATGGATATGCAGCAGTGGAGCAATGGCATGATCGGCTAGGGCAGAAGCCTGATGGAGTGTGGCTTGAAACAATCAGGAGCTGTAAAGAGAAGGCTTTTTCTCATAGGGCTATCTATCTGGAGGAATTGCAAAAGGCTCCTGGGATCCACGTTCCTGAGCTGTTGGACATGATTCAGACGGAGTTCCCCGAAAATCTGGTGCTTCTTCAAGAGAATGGATTGCAGGATATGTGGTCCTATTTTTATCCATATTTCCGCTTTGCCCAAGGCTCTCTTTCGATTGTTCCTAGTGATCAAACGAGTCTTGGATTCGGTGCGGCGGCTGCTCTGGGAGCAAGCGTGGCAACACAACGTCCAGTAGTGGCACTTGTAGGTGACGGTGCGTTCAATCTCTTCTGTTCGGATTTTATGACGGCGGTGGAGTATCAAATACCATTAATCTATGTCGTACTCAATAATGGTGGGTATGGTTGGTTACAGAATCAGATGAATTATAAGCATCTCACAGGGCAGTCCCTCCCGTTTGTTTCTGAGGCGGCCAAGACAGGAATTCAAATTCCTCAGTACGAGTTTGTGGAAAGCCTTGCAATTCGGAGTAAGGGAGAGGCACGGGAACAGCTTCAGCTTGCTTGGCAAAAGTATCAGGAGAACAAGCTTGTGGTCGTCGAGGTATATGCTGATCTTGCGGATGTGCATGAAAAAATCAGTCATGTGTATGGCGACTTTCCTCTCTACGAGCAACAGGCTTCCAAGAATTAATTTCAACGAAGGACGTGGATACAGTGAGAAGACGTGTTGTAGTGACTGGACAGGGAGTCGTAACGCCGGTCGGGCTTAATCTTACGGATTTCTGGAATTCACTGTTAGAAGGAAAAAGTGGAATCGGACCTGTCACTGCTTTCGATACAGCGGACATTCCGACAAAGATCGGTGCACAGGTTACGGGCTTTGACCCATTGCAATATATGAGCAAGAAGGAAGCTAATAAAGTTGCACAGTTCACTCAGTTTGCTTTGGCGGCTGCCCGGCAGGCAGTGGAGCAATCGAAATTAGTGATTGATGAGCGGAATGCAAGTCGCGTGGGGGTTATTGTCGGCTCTGGAGCAGGCGGCCTCGACGTTATAGAGGAGAACTATGGGAAATTAACAAAGCTTGGTCCCAAAAGAGTTTCTCCTTATTTTGTTTCCTCGATGATGATTAATTCAGCACCTGGTGAAATCTCCATTGCTATCGGAGCCAAGGGGCCTTCTTTTGCTGTGGTTACGGCTTGTGCCACAGGAAGTAATGCCATTGGTGAAGCATTACGTACGATCCAGTACGGTACGGCTGATGTCGTGGTTGCTGGTGGAGCAGAAGCCAATTTTAGTCAGCTTGATCTGGCATCTTTTGCGAATATCCATGCTCTCTCCAGACGTAATGAAGAGCCGCAGAAGGCCAGTCGTCCGTTTGATGTGGATCGCGATGGATTCGTCATCGGTGGAGGAGCAGGAGTCTTGGTGCTGGAGGAGTTGGAGTATGCTTTGAACCGCGGAGCCACCATTCTGGCCGAAGTTGTGGGTTACGGATGCACAACGGATGCGTATCATATCACGGCTCCAGATCCCTCTGGCTCCGGCCCGGCAGAAGCGATCAACATCGCACTGCAGGATGGCGGCCTGACACCGCAGGAAATCGACTATGTCAATGCCCACGGTACGAGTACGCCATTTAATGATCGTATGGAGATTAACGCTATTCAAAAAGTGTTCGGGGAGCATGCCCCCCAATTGGCGATATCGTCTATTAAATCCATGACTGGCCATTTAATGGGCGGTGCAGGGGCAGTCGAATTAATTGCGACTGTGCAGAGCATGATTCACAGCAAAGTACCACCGACACTCAATTGTGACAATCCGGAAGCTCCTGAATTGAACTTTGTGCCGCATGTATATCAGGAACGCGAGGTCCGCGCAGCGATTAGCAATTCATTTGGTTTCGGAGGGCACAACGTCTGCCTTGCTGTTCGCAAGTGGGAAGGGGAATAAGCCTGTGAGCGAAGAGCTAATCCATATCCCGGATGTGCTTCCTCACCGGTACCCTTTTCTTCTGTTGGATGGCGTGACCGGGTACGAAACGTCGCAGTGGGCGAAGGGATACAAGCTTGTCACCTGGAGTGAGTGGTTCATTACAGACAGTAATCCATACATGCCTCCTATGTTGATTGTGGAGTCGCTTGCACAATTGGCGGCATTCGTGGCGGTTGATAAAAAAGGGATTTCATACCTGACCAATCTCAATGGGATTCGGTTCCATAGCTTGGCGAAGCCTGGGGACCGAATTGATCTCTACTTTGAAGTGATCAAGCGTCGACGGGGCTATATTCTGGGAAGTGGTCGTGCTTCCGTAGGGGATCGATTGGTAGTTGAGGCGGAAGAAATTGTTTCACTGGATCAATGACGGTGTGGAAGCGCACGTTAAACTTTCCTTTTGTCCTCCTGACTGCCAGGTGCAGCGGGAGGATATTCACATCATGGAATAGGAGTGAATGAGATGAATGACATGCAGTTATATGATTTAACAAATGCGCAGAAGCGTATATGGTATACCGAATTACTCTACCCAGATACGTCAGTGTCACAGCTTTCCGGTACAGCTAAGATGAAGGGGCATATCCATATCGCTGCCTTCATGCAGTCTATTAATTTGATTATCAAACAGTATGATGCGTTCCGTATTCGTATTACCTCAGTGGATGGAGTGCCTCAACAGTATGTCGTTCCTTATGAAGAAAGACAGTTGGAGTGCCTGGATCTTTCCCACTATGAAAGTATATCTGAAGTGGAAGCCTTACTTGAGCAACACAAAAGCAAACCCTTGCCCCTGCTGGATTCTGAACTCTTCCAGTTTTTAATTGTGAAGATTAGCGAGGAAGAGTATTGGATTAATATCAAGATGCACCATATTATTTCTGACGGAATATCAATGGTGGTCTATGGCAATCAGCTAACAGCGTTTTACATGGAGTTAATTCAAGGAAATGAGCCGAAGCTGGGCGACGATTGCTCGTATATTGAATATATTGCAGATGAGAATGCATACGAACTTTCTGACAGATACCAGAAAGATAAGGCATACTGGCTGGATAAATTTTCTGATTTGCCTGAGCTTACGGGTTGGAAGTCATATAATCCATTGTCTTTAAGCACCCACGCTGTTCGGGAGCATTTTACTGTACCAGAAGTGCTGTATCACGAGCTGCAGGCATTTTGCCAACAGAACAGAATTTCCTTGTTCCAGTTCTTCATGGGTGCGATGTATATCTACATACACAAAATGACGAATCAGCCGGATGTGGTGATTGGAACTTCGTTCGCTAACCGGGGGAACAAAAAAGAGAAGCAAAAGATAGGTATGTTCGTCAGCACCGCTGCTGCCAGAACATACGTCGAAAAGGATATGGATGTGCTGAGCTTCGTGCAGGATGTAGCCAGAGATCAGATGTCAATCCTGCGGCATCAGAAATATCCATACAATCAGTTAATTCAGGATCTTAGAGAAATGCATGGCAACAAGGATATTCAGCGGCTTTTTGGCGTTTCAATGGAATATCGTCTTATCAATTGGGTTGATTTGGATGATGTGCGTATTTTGACAGATTATGATTTCTGCGGGGATGAAGTGAACGATTTCGTACTTCATATCGTAGAGATCTTGGATGAAGGCGAACTGGTACTGGATGTCGATTATCGGACGGAGCTGTTTGAACGCAGCGAAGTTAAGGACATGGTTTCCCAGTTGCTTACGATCGCCGAGCAGATCATTCATTCACCTCAGCTTTCTATCGCAGAGGTAAACTTATTGGGCGAACCCGAAGAGCAATCCATTTTGGCTCTTTCGGAAGGCGCTGCAGTCGATTATCCACGTGAGAAGACCATCCATGGCTTATTTGAGGAACAAGCCGAGCGCACGCCAGATCATGTAGCCGTTCAGATGGACGAGCAGAGCATTACATACCTAGCTCTAAACGAGCAGGCTAACCAGCTTGCGAGATATTTGCGCTCCGAGGGAGTAGGGGCAGATACGCTCGTAGGGATTATGGCTGACCGTTCCTTGGAGATGGTCATCGGGATGTTGGCCATTTTGAAAGCAGGGGGTGCCTATGTACCGATTGACCCCGATTATCCGGAAGAGCGTATCCATTATATGCTGGAGGATTCAGGTGTCCGTCTGTTGCTCACCCAAAGTCATCTGTGGGAGAGTACCACTTTTGACGGAAAGCTTGTGAGCCTGGACGATTCTACAACGTATACAGGAGATGCCTCCAATCTGGAGAGTATTTCGGGACCAAACCATCTGGCCTATGTCATCTACACGTCGGGTACAACCGGCAAGCCGAAGGGCACGCTGATTGAGCACAAAAATGTAGTTCGACTGCTCTTTAACGATAAAAATTTATTTGATTTCACCTCTCAGGATACGTGGACGCTATTCCATTCGTTCTGCTTCGATTTCTCCGTTTGGGAGATGTACGGAGCGCTTCTTTATGGAGGGAAATTGGTGATTGTTCCATCTCTCACAGCCAAAAGCCCAGCAGCTTTCCTGGAGTTGTTGAAAGATAACCAAGTCACCATTTTAAATCAGACGCCGACGTATTTTTATCAGGTGCTACAGGAAGAACTAACGCACTCTTCGACAGAGCTTGGCCTTAGAAAAATCATTTTTGGTGGAGAGGCTTTAAGTCCATCTCTTCTGAGAAACTGGCGGGTCAAGTATCCTGATGTGCAGCTGATTAATATGTACGGAATTACGGAAACAACGGTCCATGTCACCTACAAGGAAATCACGGAACATGAGATTGAAGCGGGGAAAAGCAATATTGGCAGAACGATCCCCACACTTAGCGCTTACATTCTCGATGAGCAAAGACGCTTGCAGCCTGTTGGGGTTCCGGGAGAGCTATACATTGCGGGGGACGGCCTGGCCCGTGGGTATTTGAATCGGCCGGATTTGACGTCTGAGAAATTCGTTGAACATCCGTATCGGGCGGGAGAGCGGCTGTACCGAACGGGGGATCTTGCTCGTTGGTTGCCTGATGGCAATATTGAATATTTGGGGCGGATCGACCATCAGGTCAAAATTCGCGGCTATCGAATTGAGCTTGGCGAGGTAGAAGCCCAAATTCTCAAGGCTCCGAACGTACGGGAAACGATTGTCCTCGCACGGGAAGACGAACAGGGCCAAAAATTGCTGTGCGCCTACTATGTAGCCTCCAGTGATCTTTCGCCGGGGGAATTGCGGTCTCAGCTGGCAGCGGAACTCCCCGCTTACATGATTCCTTCTTATTTTGTCCGGCTGGAGCAAATGCCGCTTACGCCAAATGGCAAACTGGATCGCCGTGCGTTGCCGGCTCCTGAAAGCAGCGTACAATCCGGCGAGGCTTATTTGGCTCCGAGAACTGCTGTGGAAGCTCAGATGGTACTCATTTGGCAAGATATCTTGGGTGTTACCCGCGTTGGTGTCAGGGATAATTTCTTTGAAATTGGGGGTCACTCCTTGCGGGCAACAGTGCTCGTTTCACGGATTCACAAAGAATTGGGATGTAGCATTTCGCTGCGTGAGGTGTTTCAGTCACCTACAGTCGAATCCTTGGCGCAACTTGTGAAGAAACACATTCCAACCATGTACGAATCCATCCCACAGGCGGCGGAAAGCGAAGCTTACCCAGTGTCCTCAGCGCAAAAGCGGTTATACGTGCTGAGACAGATGGACGGGGGAGAGCTCAGCTACAATATGCCAGGGGTCTTCACGGTGGATGGACCGTTGGATCGCACACGGCTGGAGTCTGCGTTCCAGGCACTGATCCAGCGCCATGAATCCCTGAGAACCGGCTTTTATATGCAGGATGGAGAGCTTGTTCAGCGTGTGCATAGGAATGTGCCGTTCGTGTTGAACTACACAGAGGCTTCGGTGGAGGAGACGGATACGCTCATTCACAGCTTTATTCGTGCCTTTGATCTGAGTCAGGCTCCATTACTGCGTGTTAGCTTGGTGAAGCTCCAGGAGGAGCGTCATCTGTTGCTGTTTGATATGCATCACATCATTTCAGATGGGGTTTCTATTCAAATATTGATAGAGGAACTTACTCATTTGTATCAAGGAGAACAGCTACCAGAGCTGCACATCCAGTACAAGGATTATGCCGTATGGCAACGGGAACAGTCAGAGAACCAATGGCAAGATTTTGAGAAATATTGGCTGCAAGCCTTTGAAGGAGAGTTGCCAGTATTGGATCTGCCTACAGACTTCCAACGACCTTCGGTTCGAAGCTTCGAGGGAAGCCGAATTGATTTTACATTGGATGAGTCTGGAAATAAGGCGATACAAGAGCTTGCATCCCGTACAGGTACTACACTGTATATGGTATTGCTGGCTGCTTATTCGGTACTACTGCACAAATATACAGGACAGGAGGACATCGTCGTAGGTTCTCCAGTAGCCGGAAGGCCGCAGGCTGAGCTTGAGGGTATCATCGGAATGTTTGTCAACACACTGGCCTTGCGCAGCTACCCGGCAGGAGATAAAACCTTTCAGGATTATCTTCTGGAAATCAAGGAAACAGCGCTCAAGGCGTTTGAGCATCAGGATTACCCTTTTGAAAAATTGGTCGAAAAGCTGGGCGTAGGACGTGATGTCAGCCGCAATCCGCTCTTTGACACCCTATTGGTATTACAAAATACCGAGCAGGAAGAGCAGGAAATGGACGGAGTGCACTTTACTCCTTACTTGATGGACACCGTCACAGCCAAATTTGACCTGTCCCTCAATGTAGAGGAGAAGGGCTCAAAATTAGCCTTTGGCCTCGAGTATAGTACGGCTTTATATCGCCGTGAAAGTGTAGAGCGACTTGCTACGCACTTGCTCCGGATTCTGCACGCAGTCTCGGCCAATCCCCAGTTGCAACTGGCCGAGATAGAAATGATCACACCGGAGGAGAAAGTACAGATCGTTGAAGTATTTAACGCGACATCGACTCCTTATCCAAGCCACAAGACCATTCATGAGCTGTTCGCAGAACAAGTCAAGCGTACACCGGAACAGACGGCGCTTGTATTCGGCGATGTCCAGCTAACGTACCTTGAATTGGAAGACAAGGCGAGCCGACTGGCCCAAACACTGCGTCGTTTGGGAACGTTGAGGGAGCAGCCTGTGGCCGTGATGGGCGGACGAAGCATCGAAATGGTCATTGGTATGCTCGCGGTGCTTCAAGCGGGTGGAGCCTATGTGCCGATTGATCCTGATTACCCGGAAGATCGTGTGCGTTATATGCTTAATGATTCCGACGCCAAGCTATTATTGGTGCAAAAGAGCGAGCTTATAAATGTAGACTACGGTATACCGATTGTCGATCTTAGCAGTGAAGAGGCTTATGCAGCTGAACCCGCCCAGCCGGAGACTGCCCAAGGATCGCAGGGGCTTGCTTATGTCATCTATACATCGGGTACGACGGGTAGACCGAAGGGCGTTATGGTTGAACACCGGAACGTGGTTCGTCTGGTCAAAGAGACCAACTATGTGGAGCTGAATGAATCTACACGGATTTTGCAAACGGGAGCAGTGGCCTTTGATGCTTCTACATTCGAGATATGGGGAGCTTTGCTTAACGGTGGACAGCTCTATTTCGTAGAGAATGACGACATTCTGATTGCCGATAGGCTCAAAGCAGCTATTGCCAAGTACGGGATTACGACATTGTGGCTTACTTCACCGCTTTTCAATCAGCTTTCCCTGCAGGATGAGTACCTGTTCAGAGGGCTCAAAGCATTACTAGTCGGCGGTGACGTACTGTCCATATCTCATATGAATCGTGTAATCGAGGCTAATCCTGATCTTGTCCCTATCAATGGCTATGGTCCGACAGAGAATACGACCTTCTCCACAACCTACGAGATTCCAGGTCGTGCCGAAGGGGTCGTACCGATTGGTCGCCCAATTAGTAATTCGACCGCTTATGTGGTCAATGGATCGCTGCAATTACAGCCTATTGGTGCTTGGGGTGAACTCATTGTCGGCGGTGAAGGTGTAGCGCGCGGATATCTCAATCGTCCTGATCTCACAGCAGAGAAATTTGTCCCTAGTCCTGTGAAGGACGGAGAACCCTGCTACAGAACTGGGGATTTGGTACGCTGGCTTCCAGATGGGAATTTGGAGTTTAAAGGAAGAATTGATGAGCAGGTCAAAATACGTGGTTACCGCATCGAACTCCCTGAAGTCGAGGCCCAACTGGCCAAGGTGGAGTCAGTAATCGACGCCGTAGTGGTCGTTCGCGCGGATGAGCTTGGAGAGAAGCAGCTTTGCGCTTATTATGTGGCGGATCGTGCGCTCACGGCAGGCGAAGTACGCCTTGCCCTATCGCAGGTACTTCCGGGCTATATGATGCCATCCTATTTTATTCAGATGGATCGTATGCCATTAACGTCAAACGGAAAAGTGGACCGCAGGTCTCTGCCGGCTCCGCAAGTAGGTGCGCATACAGGACGGAAGTATACAGCTCCTCGTACACCGGCCGAAGAAGCTTTGGCGTCTGTCTGGCAAGGGGTGCTGGGTGCGGAACAGGTGGGTATCCATGACAATTTCTTTGAATTGGGTGGAGATTCCATCAAGGCCATTCAGGTGTCGTCACGGTTACTGCAGGCCGGCTATCGGTTAGAGATGAAGCAACTGTTCAAATCGCCAACCATTGCCGAGCTAGGCGCGGAAATACAGACGGCTGTGCACATGGCTGAACAGGGAGTTGTGCGTGGAGCGACTCGCTTGACTCCAGTCCAACAGTGGTTCTTTGGCCGGAAGCAGGCAGAGCCTCATCACTTCAATCAAGCGGTTATGCTGTATCGTGAACAGGGATTTGAGGAAAAGGCCTTGCATCAGGTGCTGAGAAAACTTGCTGAGCATCATGACGCCCTTCGTATGGTTTTCCGTCAGACAGAGCATGGCTACGAAGCTTGGAATCGTGATCTTGAAGAAGGAGAGCTTTATAGCCTGTTCACCGTTGATTTACGGAATGAATCCGATCCGACTGCAGCCATTACATCGCTGTCGGATGACATTCAGCGCAGTATCCATCTGGCAGAAGGCCCGCTGCTGAAGTTAGGGCTTTTCCATTGTCAGGATGGAGACCACCTTCTGATCGTGATCCACCATTTGGTGGTGGACGGAGTATCCTGGCGGATTTTGTTCGAGGACATCGCAGCAGGCTATGAGCAGGTGATTCAAGGCCAAGCACTGACACTCCCGCAGAAGACGGATTCCTTCCGTGACTGGGGTGACGCCCTTGCTCGTTATTCGGAAGGCCCTGAAATGGAGACTCATCGGGCGTATTGGAGAGAGCTGAAGGATCAGCCACTCGAACAGTTGCCGAAGGATGAGGCTGTGGAAAGCCTTCTTTTACAGGATAGCAAAGTAGTAACAGCACAATGGACTATAGAAGAAACCGACCAATTGTTGAGAAAAGCCCACCGTGCTTATCAAACAGAGACGAATGATTTGCTATTGACTGCTCTAGGCATGGCGATATCCAAGTGGTCTGGGATCGAAAAGGTTGCTGTGAATCTGGAAGGGCACGGTCGTGAGCCGATTATACCGAATATTGACATCACCCGTACCGTCGGCTGGTTTACAAGTCAATATCCGGTGATTTTAGACTTGGGGGATAACTCGGAAGTGGCCTCCTTGATCAAGTCTGTGAAAGAAGGGTTGCGCCGAATTCCGAACAAAGGTATTGGCTACGGGTTGCTCAAAACGGTGGCAAGTCAGTTGGATGAAGATAGCTTCAGCTTGCAACCTGAGATTTCTTTTAACTATCTGGGGCAATTTGATCAGGATTTGCAAGGAAGCTCATTGCAGATCTCTCCTTATCCGACCGGAAGCGCGCAAAGCTTGTTGGAGGAACCGGCCTATACGCTAGATATCAATGGCATGGTGACGGACGGAGCCCTGACTCTGACGATTACTTATAACGGAAAACAGTATAAGTCATCTACGATGGAACAGCTCGCTGGATATATTGAAGAAAGCCTGCGGGAGCTTCTTCAGCATTGCGTAACCCAAGAAAAAACCGTATTGACACCAAGCGACGTGCTTGCGAAAGGTCTAAGCATTGCCGACCTGGAGGAGCTTTCTAAGCAAACGAGCCACATTGGCGATATTGAGAATGTATATAGTCTGACGCCGATGCAGAAGGGCATGCTGTTCCATGATATGTTTGAGCCGCATACAGGCGCTTATTTTGAGCAGGCTGCTTTTGACTTTAAAGGTAGCTTTGATCCGAACGCCTTCGGACACAGTCTGGATGCAGTGGTGGAGCGTCATGCCATCCTGCGCACGAACTTTTACAGCGGATGGGGCAGCGAGCCTTTGCAGGTTGTATTTCGGCACAGAGGCGCTAAATTGGTGTACGAAGACCTGCGGGAGATGAATGCATCGCAGCGTGAGGCTTACCTGAAGACATTTGGTGCTAAGGACAAAGCACGGGGCTTTAACCTGGCTGAAGACGAGCTTCTTCGTGTATCGATTTTACAAACAGATGAAGAGAGCTTCCGTCTCTTATGGAGCTTTCACCACATCGTCATGGATGGGTGGTGTGTTCCGTTAATTACGCAGGAGGTATTTGAACACTATTTTGCCCTTCTGGAAGGAAGAGAGCCGCAGCTGGCAGAGGTTCATCCGTACAGTCGATATATCGAATGGCTGGAACAGCAGGATGAAGCAGCTGCGTCCAACTATTGGAGCCGATATCTGGCCGGTTACGAGCAGCAGACGCTTTTACCTCAAGTCGGTGGAGCAAGTAAGGGAGAAGGCTATGTAGCAGAAAAGCTGAATTATCCTCTCAGCAAGGAATTAACTGAGCGCCTTGAAAAGGTGGCCAGGGATGCTCATGTCACGATGAACATATTGCTGCAGTCCCTCTGGGGCATTGCACTTCAACGCTATAACGGTAGCCGGGATGTCGTGTACGGAAGTGTAGTATCAGGCAGACCAGCAGAAATTCCGGGCATTGATCGGATGATTGGTTTGTTCATCAATACGATTCCTGTTCGTGTGAAGACAGAGGAGAATCTCCCCTTCACGGTTCTGATGAAGCAGCAGCAGGAACAATATATGGCTTCTCATATGTATGACACCTACCCGTTGTTTGAAATTCAGGCTCAGACGGATCAGAAGCAGGATCTCATCTCTCATATTATGGTGTTTGAGAATTATCCTGTGGAAGAGGAAGTAGAGCGTCTGGGTGGTGGCGAGGCTGCCTTTGAGATTGAGGAAGCGGAGCTTCTTGAACAAACGAATTACGATTTTAACTTAATTGTTCTACCGGGCAAAGAGATGAGATTGTTGTTCCAATACAATGCGCTCGTCTATGATCCAGCCACGATCGAGCAAATCAAGGGCCACTTGTCCCACCTGATGGAACAAATTGTGGAGAATCCTGCAATTTCCGTGGATGCTCTAGAATTAGTCACGCCGCAGGAGAAAGAACAGATTCTGAACGTATGGGGAAATACACCAGGCATTTACGAGCAATGTAACACGTTCCACGGGCTGTTGGAGGAACAGGCGGGACGAACGCCAGACGCGACTGCCCTTTTGTTTGGGGACGAGATGCTGACCTACGCCGAGCTCAATGCAAAAGCCAATGGACTGGCGAGAAGGCTCCGTACTCAGGGAATCAAGACGGGAGATCTGGTGGGACTGATTGCTGCACGGTCGCTCGAAATGATCGTTGCGATCTACGGCATTATGAAAGCCGGGGGTGCCTATGTTCCAATCGATCCAGAGTATCCGAAAGAACGAATCAGTTACATGCTTGAAGATTCCGGGGCGAAGCTGATCCTTACACAGGCCCATCTCTTGGAGCATCTCGGATGGACGGAAAATGTTTTGCTGCTGGATGAATCATCGACCTATGATGCCGACACCTCGAATTTGGAGGCTACTGCCGGCCCGGATGATCTGGCTTACGTGATCTACACTTCAGGTACGACGGGTCAGCCTAAGGGCGTATTAGTCGAGCATCGGGGACTACCCAATCTTTCGGACGTATACGGGACACACTTCGAAGTTACACCGCAGGATCGGATCGTTCAGTTTGCAAGCCTGTCGTTTGATGCATCGGTTTCGGAAATTTTAACGGCGCTGAGCCACGGGGCTGTTCTGTGCATCCCTTCTCCACAAGATATTTTAGATCATGCCCTGTTCGAGCAGTTCATGAACGATAAGGGGATTACGGTAGCGACTTTGCCACCCGCTTACGCTATCCACCTTGATCCAGAGCGTTTGCCAACACTGCGGTGCTTGCTAACCGCTGGATCGGCCGCATCGATCGAGTTGATCGAAGAGTGGAGGAAGCATGTACGTTACTCTAATGGCTATGGTCCAACAGAGGACTCCGTATGCACCACAATCTGGTCTGTCCCGGACAGTGAGGGAGCAACGGATATTGTATCTATTGGACGACCTATTGCTAACCATAGTGTGTACATCTTGGATGACCATTTTAGATTGCAACCTGTCGGTGTAGCTGGAGAGCTATGCATTTCGGGTATCGGGTTAGCGCGGGGGTATCATAACCAGCCTGAGTTAATGGACGAGAAGTTTGTGGACAATCCATTTGCTCCAGGAGAGCGTATGTATCGGACGGGTGACTTGGTTCGCTGGTTACCGAATGGAACCATCGAGTACTTAGGTCGAATAGATCACCAAGTCAAAATCCGCGGCTACCGTATCGAGCTAGGCGAGGTAGAAGCACAAATGCTCAGAGTGCCGTCCGTTCAGGAAGTCGTGGCCATGGCTGTAGAGGGCAATGATGGCTACAAAGATCTAGTCGCTTACTTCGTAGCCGCTCAGAAACTTGAGGTATCCGAACTTCGGGCCGTCCTGTCGGAGATGTTACCTGGATATATGATCCCTTCCCGCTTCATACAAATGGACGATATGCCTCTGACGTCGAACGGAAAAATCGATCGAAAAGCGCTGCAGGGCGAGCGTGGATGGGCAGTTGCTTCATCTGAGGCTCCAAAGACACCTGTAGAAATGCAATTAGCCCAAATCTGGCAAGAGGTGCTAGGTGTGGAGAATGCGGGAGTGAAGGATAATTTCTTCCATTTTGGAGGTCATTCACTGCGTGCAGCCCTGCTAGTCTCACGAATTCGCAAGGAAATGAATCGAGAGATTAGTCTGAGAGCAGTGTTCGAGTCTCCTACTATTGAAGGATTGGCCCGTGCTATTGAGGGCTATACACCGCTGAATTTCGAAGAAATTCCTACAGCGGGAGCGAGAGAGCATTATCCATTGTCCTCTGCCCAAAAACGACTGTTTATTCTAAGTCAGCTGGAAGGTGGAGAGCTGAGCTACAATATGCCAGGTATTCTTACCGTTGAGGGAGCTTTGGATCGGGAACGACTAGAGCAGGCATTCCGTCGTCTGATTCATCGTCATGGTTCGCTGCGTACTCGTTTTGTGACCGTGAACGGTGAACCTGTACAGCAGCTCCTGACGGATGTTCCGTTTGCTGTGGAATATGCGGAGTTGAGCGAGGAAGAGGCAGGAGCTACCCTTCAGCAGTTCGTCCGTCCTTTTGATCTGGGTGTAGCTCCATTGCTGCGGGTCGGCCTTATTCGAATTGCACATGAGCGCCATTTACTATTGTTTGACATGCACCATATTGTCTCAGATGGGGTTTCTATGAATATTCTCATAGAAGAGTTTCTCCGCTTCTACCAAGAGGAGGACGTACTTCCTGAGCTACAGATCCAGTACACAGACTATGCGGTATGGCAGCAAGAGCAGCTCGGAAGCGAGCGTCTTAAGGCCCAGGAGGCTTACTGGCTGGATGCTTTCCGCGGAAGCTTGCCAGTGCTGGATTTGCCAGGAGATGAAGTTCGTCCTGCGGTGCGAAGCTTTGCGGGCGATCGAATCGACTTCCAAATTGATTCTTCTCTGAGTGCTTCACTTCAGGAGCTGGCTACCCGAACGGGTTCCACTCTGTTCATGGTACTGCTGGCAGCCTATACAGCGCTCTTGCACAAGTACACAGGTCAGGAAGATGTCATCGTCGGTTCACCTGTGGCAGGAAGATCCCATGCGACACTCGAAGGCCTCATCGGTATGTTCGTCGGCACAGTGGCACTTCGTACTTATCCAGAAGGAGAGAAGCCTTTCGAGGCTTATCTGCAGGAAGTGAGGGAAACAGCGCTGCGGGCCTATGAAAACCAGGATTACCCGTTCGAGGAGCTGGTAGAAAAGCTGGAGCTTCAGCGTGATTTGAGCCGTAACCCACTATTTGATACCATGTTTGTCCTGCAAAATATCGATCAGGGAGAACAAGAAATAGAAGGATTGCGCTTCACTCCTTACGATAATGTACATCCGGCTGCCAAGTTCGATCTTACGTTGACCGTGAGTGAAGAAGCAGACGGGGCATTGAACTGCACGCTTGAGTATGCGACTGCGATCTACAAGCAAGAGACTGCTGATCGGATGGCAGGCCACTTTGTACAGCTTATTCGGGAAGCCATCGCCAATCCGGCACTGCCGTTGTCATCCCTTGATATCGTGACACCTCAGGAAAAATCAAGGCTGATGAAAGCGCCGGACGAAGCCAAGGCAGATTATCCTCGTGACAAGACGATCCATGCGCTGTTCGAGGAGCAGGCCGCACGTACTCCGAATGCAGTGGCAGTCGTATGTGAAGATGCAACCCTGTCCTACAGCGAGCTGAACGAGCGGGCCAATGGACTTGCCCGAACGCTGAGGGAACGTGGTTTGCAACCAGACGGTTTGGCTGGAATCATGGCGGATCGTTCCCTTGAAATGGTGGTCGGAATTTTAGCCATCTTGAAAGCAGGCGGGGCCTATGTCCCTGTAGATCCTGAATATCCAGAAGACCGCATTCGCTTTATGCTTGAGGATTCAGGAGCCAAGCTACTGCTGACACAAGCGCATCTGGAGCAACGGGTCTCCTTCGCCGGGGATATCGTAAGTCTGGACAAAACGGCTTCCTACAAGGAGGATGTCTCAAACCTGGAGTCTGCAGCCGGACCGGGGAATCTTGCCTACGTCATCTACACATCGGGTACGACAGGCAAGCCAAAGGGAACACTGATTGAGCATAAAAATGTAGTTCGCTTGCTCTTTAATGATAAAAATATGTTTGACTTTGGTCCTCAGGATACGTGGACACTGTTCCATTCATTCTGTTTTGACTTCTCTGTATGGGAAATGTACGGAGCATTGCTGAACGGAGGACGGTTGGTCATCGTTCCATCGCTTACCGCGAAGAGTCCAGATCGTTTCTTACAATTGCTTAAGGATCAGAAGGTCACCGTTTTGAACCAGACACCGACTTACTTCTACCAGTTGCTACAGGAAGAGCTCGGTCATCAGGCGGCAGAACTGAGCCTCCGTATGATTATCTTCGGTGGAGAGGCATTAGCTCCGGCCCTGCTCAAGGACTGGAGAACGAAGTATCCGCAAGTGCAGCTCATTAACATGTACGGCATTACCGAAACGACCGTGCATGTAACCTACAAGGAAATTACAGAGTTGGAAATTGAACAGGGCCGCAGCAATATCGGCACCACGATTCCGACGCTGCGAGCGTACATTTTGGATGAACAACGCCGTCCACAGCCGATTGGCATTCCAGGTGAACTCTATGTGGCGGGCGTAGGTCTGGCGCGAGGTTATCTGAACCGACCGGAATTGACGGAAGAGAAGTTTGTCGCTCATCCGTTCGAAGCAGGCGAGCGTATGTACCGCTCGGGTGACTTGGCACGCTGGTTGCCGGATGGCAGCATGGAGTATTTGGGACGGATTGACCATCAGGTAAAAATCCGTGGTTACCGTATTGAGCTAGGCGAAGTGGAAGCGAAGCTGCTCCATGCTCCGTCTGTAAGAGAGGCCGTTGTGCTCGCCCAAGAGGATGGAAGTGGACAAAAAGTGCTTGTCGGCTATTTCACAGCCGATCAGATGCTGACGGTAGGAGAGTTGAGAAAAGCCTTGGCTGCCGAACTGCCGGCTTATATGATTCCATCTTACTTTATGCAATTGGAACAGCTGCCTTTGACACCAAATGGCAAACTGGATCGCAAAGCGCTTCTGGCTCCGGAGGCCAATGTGCAGACTGGAGCGGTTTATGAACCGCCAAGGACGAAGGCTGAGGAAGCTTTGGCTTCCGTATGGCAAGGTGTGCTGGGAGCACAGCAGGTCGGCATCCACGATCATTTCTTCGACCTGGGTGGTGACTCCATCAAGGCGATTCAAGTGTCCTCGAGATTGTTCCAAGCTGGATATAAATTAGAGATGAAGGATCTCTTCAAATATCCGACAATTGCCGAGCTCAGCCCGTATCTTCAGGCAGCCGGACGTACAGCGGAACAGGGCGAAATTAAAGGTGCAGCAGAGTTAATGCCAATTCAGCGCTGGTTCTTTGAACGCCATACAGCGGAGCCGCACCATTATAATCATGCCGTCATGCTCTATCGGAAAGACGGCTTTGATGAGGCTGCACTCCGATTGACAATGGACCAAATTGCGATCCATCATGACGCGCTGCGCATGGTTTTCCGGCCTACAGAAGCTGGATACGCAGCTTGGAATCGGGGAACGGATGAAGGCGAGCTCTACACATTGGACATTGCTGATATGCGGCAGGCGGAAGACCAGACAGCTGCGGTTCAGGCCCAAGCCAATGCCATTCAGGCAAGCTTTGACTTGGAAGGTGGCCCACTGTTCAAGCTAGGCCTGTTCCATTGTGAAGATGGCGATCATTTGTTGATTGTCATTCATCACCTCTTGGTTGACGGTGTGTCCTGGCGCATCCTGTTTGAAGACATTGCAACAGGATACGAGCAGGCGTTGAATGGACAAACGATTGTTCTTCCGCAAAAGACCGATTCGTATCTTGTATGGTCCGAGCAAGCGGCGAAGTATGCAGCAGGTCCTGCCCTGGACGAGGAGCGTTCATACTGGCAGCAGATTGAGGAGACGCTTCTGGCTCCACTGCCCAAGGATAAGGATCAGGAGCCAGGCACCGTTCGGGATACCGAGTCGGTTACGGTAACGTGGTCTGCTGAAGAAACAGAGCTGCTGTTGCGACAAGCAAACCGGGCTTATCATACGGAGACGAATGATTTACTCTTGACTGCTCTGGGAGCAGCTATTCAGCGCTGGACAGGCATGGAGCAGGTTCTGGTTAACCTTGAAGGACATGGACGGGAAATGATCATACCAGATCTGGATATTACCCGTACCGTGGGCTGGTTCACAACTCAGTACCCTGTTCTGCTGAACCTGCAAGATGGGCAGGAAGTATCTACCCGGATCAAGCGCATCAAGGAGAATTTGCGAGAGGTTCCGCACAAAGGTATCGGCTACGGTCTGCTGAAATATATGGCACCGGAAAAAGACACTCGATTCAGCGTAGAACCAGAAGTTTCCTTCAACTACCTTGGACAGTTTGACCAGGATTTGGAGGGGAATGCTCTTAGCTTGTCTACACATTCAGTCGGTAAGGCGCTCAGCGATCTCACACCACAGCAATATGCTCTGGATGTGAATGGCATGATTGCTGAAGGACAGCTATCACTGACGATTACGTACAGCAACAGGCAGTATCGTAACGAGACGGTGAGTCATTTTGCTGAATTATTACAGTCAAGCCTTAGTGAGGTCATCCGGCATTGTGTAGCTCAGGAGTGTTCACAGCTTACACCTAGTGATGTTCTGTTCCAAGGATTAACATTGGAGCAGCTTGATCGACTTACGGCGCAGACGGCTCATATCGGAGAGATTGAGGATGTGTACAAGCTGACGGCAATGCAGAAGGGCATGCTGTTTCACAGCCTGCTGGAGCCGGATTCCTCTTCATACTTCGAACAGGCAACGTTTGAGATGCGTGGCAGCCTCGATGTAGATATCTTCTTCGAGAGCTTCCAGGCTTTGGTGCAACGACATGCCATACTACGTACCGGCTTTTACAACAACATTGCGGATGTACCGCTGCAAGTTGTCTTTAAGCAACGGTTAATCCCTCTGCACTACGTAGATTTGCGCGACGCATCTATGCAGGAACAAGAAGCCCGGATCAAGGCTTATATTGCTGAAGATATGGTTAAGGGGTTCAGCTTGTCAGATGATCCGCTGATGCGAGTGACCGTCTTGCAGAAGGATCAAAGCTGTCTTGTATTGTGGAGCTTCCACCATATTGTTATGGATGGCTGGTGTATCCCGATCATTACACAGGAGCTGTTCGATTATTATTCTGCCAAGAAACAGCAATTACAGCCTGTCCTGCCGCCAGCTCAGCCCTATAGCCGTTATATCGAGTGGCTTGATGCACAGGATGATCAAGAAGCTTCAACATATTGGAGCCAATATCTCGAAGATTATGACGGGAATACCGTATTGCCGGAAGGTAAAACGAAATCTCAAGCCAAAGAAGCGGGCTATGTCCTAAAAGAGCATGTTCTCCATCTGGGTGCATCTTTGACCGGTAAAATGGATGTTGTCGCGAAGCGCAATCACGTGACCGTCAACACACTCATGCAGACAGCTTGGGGACTGATTCTTCAACGTTATAATGCCAGCTCGGATGTCGTTTTCGGCGGCGTTGTGTCGGGTAGACCGGCTGAGATTGCAGGGATCGAGAATATGGTGGGTCTGTTTATTAATACAGTACCTATCCGTGTACAGTCATCCAAAGACGAGGCTTTCGTCGAGGTAATGAAACGTACACAGGCACAATCATTGGCTGGTCGTGTCTACGATACCTATCCACTGTATGAGATTCAGGGGAAAACAACCCAAAAGCAGGACCTGATTTCTCATATTATGATCTTTGAAAATTACCCGCTCGACGAACAGGTGGAGCAATCGGGTAATCAAACGGAGGACAATCTCGAAGTTGCCAACTTCACCATGTTTGAACAAACCAACTATGACTTTAACCTGGTTGTGATTCCAGGCGAAGACATTAAGGTCTGCATTCGCTACAATGCTTCGGTCTACGAGCAAGAAAGCATTGTGCGAATCGGAGGACATTTATTGCAAATGCTCGATCAGGTAGCTACTCATCCGCAAGCGACGATACAGGAACTGGAGATTGTAACATCTGAGGAACGGACAAACCTGCTTGACTGGGGTGGCAAGGCTCATGTCTACCCAAGTGATCAGGGGCTGCATACCTTGTTTGAGGAACAGGTGGCCCGTACGCCGGATAAGATCGCGGCAATAAGCGGCGACATCCAGATCACATATCGGGAGCTGAACGAGCAGGCGAACAGACTAGCTTCCACCTTGATAGCCCAAGGACTACGGAGTGAACAAGTAGTGGGGCTGTTGGCGGATCGGTCAGTGGAACTGCTGGTTGCCATCATGGGGGTACTCAAAGCGGGCGGAGCCTATGTACCGATTGATCCTGAATATCCGCAGGAGCGGATTCAGTATATTCTGAAGGACTCTGGCGCTGAGATTCTGCTCACACAGAGCCACCTGACGAAACTAGCGGCCTTTGAGGGAATGGTTATGGAATTGGATGCCCCGCACATCTACGGAGCTGGAGTGAATAATCCTAATATTCCTGTGAGAGGAAACGATTTGGTGTATCTAATCTATACTTCGGGTACAACAGGAAATCCGAAGGGAACCATGATTAACCATAAAGGAATCGTGAACTACATCTGGTGGGCCAATAAAGTCTATTGTGCAGGGCAACCAACGGACTTCCCGCTGTATTCGTCCATTTCGTTTGACTTGACGATGACATCAATGTTTACTCCGTTAATAAATGGAGGAATAGTACGGATTTATGATGGTATAGATAAAGCGGAGGTTGTTCAGCATATTTTGCGCGAAAATGCGGTGGATATTCTCAAGCTGACGCCGACGCATCTCAGTCTGATTAAAGATATGACCATCCCGGTAGAGAGTCGCATTCAGCAGCTTATTGTGGGTGGAGAGAATCTGACCACACATTTGTCAAAAACGATTACCGACCTCTTTGGTGGCAATATCAAAATCTACAATGAATATGGACCAACCGAAACGGTCGTCGGCTGCATGATTCACCTGTACGATCCTGCGAAGGATACACGGGAATCCGTACCGATTGGTTTGCCGTCAGACAATATATACATTCATATCCTGGATGAACAGCTTCGTCTCGTACCGTTAGGTGTGGAGGGCGAAATGTACATCGCCGGGGACGGAGTAGCCCGTGGATACCTGAACCGTCCGGATCTTACCGCAGAAAAATTCATTAGGAATCCGTTCGCTGCGGAAGGAAATATGTATCGCACCGGAGATTTGGCTCGTCGCCTTCCTAATGGAGACATTGAGTACATTGGGCGTATTGACCATCAAGTCAAAATACGGGGCTATCGTATTGAGCTTGGTGAGATTGAGGCCAAGTTGCTGGATATGCCCCTTGTCGAGGAAGCTCTCGTTGTTGCGTGGGCAGACGCCAATGGACAGAAGTCTCTGTGTGCTTACTTTGTAGCGGATCGCGAAATGTCTGTCAGCGAGCTGAGAAACGAACTGTCTGCCGGACTGCCTGCATATATGATTCCGTCTTACTTCGTACAACTGGACGTGATGCCTCTGACACCGAATGGCAAACTGGATCGCAAGGCACTGCCTGAACCGAACTCGGGTATAAAGGCGGGAGCAGACTTTACCGCTCCGCGGACGGATGTGGAGAACATTTTGGCTTCAATCTGGCAAGGTGTACTTGGCGTGCCGCTTGTCGGCATTCATGATAATTTCTTTGAACTTGGAGGTGACTCGATCAAATCCATTCAAGTATCCTCAAGGCTTCTTCAAGCAGGCTACAAGCTTGAAATGAAGGATTTGTTCGGTTATCCGACAATTGCAGAGTTGGCGCAGCGCGTTAGTGTGGTCAGCCGAATTGCGGACCAAAGCGAGGTACACGGATCGGTAAGACTGGGACCTGCTCAGCACAGATTCTTCGATGAACAGTCAATGGATCTGCATCACTTTAATCAGTCGGTCATGTTGTACCGACGGGATGGCTTCAATACCGATGCGCTCGCCGAGGTTGTTCGGACAATTGCAGAGCATCATGATGCTTTACGACTGGTGTTCCGCCAAGGAGAGCAGGGATTGGAGGCCTGGAACCGGAGCGTAGGTGAGGGTGAACTCTATAGCCTCCAAATCCACGACCTGCGGGATGAGACAGACCCGGCTTCAGCAATAGAAGCGGGTGCGGAAGCCATTCAGCGCAGCATCTCTCTGGAGGATGGACCTCTCTTTAGACTGGGTCTGTTCCGCTGTGCGGAAGGCGAACATCTGTTGATCGTTATTCATCATCTGGCTGTGGATGGCGTATCCTGGCGTATCCTCTTTGAGGACCTGCAGGAAGGCTACGAGCAGGCAGCACGTGGAGAAGCAGTCAAGCTTCCGCAGAAGACGGATTCGTACCGTGCATGGGTTGAGGGAATCACACAATTTGCTAACAGCCCGGCGGCTGAACAAGAACTCAGCTATTGGGCAGAGGTAGAAGGAGATGGCTTTGTCCCTCTTCCCAAAGACAAGGTAGATGGCGCACTTCTCATCAAGGATAGCGAGGCTATCACGGTCAGATGGTCACCAGAAGAGACAGAGCAGTTCCTGAAAGAAGCGAACCGTACTTACAATACGGAGGTCAACGATCTGCTCCTGACAGCCCTTGGTATGGCTGTTCACGAGTGGACGGGAATCGAACGTGTAGGCATCCTTCTGGAGGGACATGGGCGGGAGCCTGTTGTACCGGAACTGGATATTACTCGCACAATAGGCTGGTTTACAAGTCAATACCCTGTCGCCCTTGAGATGGACGGGGAATTGGAGATCGGGGCCAGAATCAAGCATGTAAAGGAAGGCTTGCGTCGTATCCCGAACAAAGGTGTCGGATATGGGATTTTGAAATATTTAAGCGACAGTCCCGATACCTCCTCCTTCTCGGCTGAACCGGAGATTACGTTCAACTACTTGGGTCAGTTCGATCAGGATCTTGCAGGAGGGACGATGGAAGTATCGCCTTACTCCGTAGGACCTGAGGTCAGTGAGCAGATGGTGCAGCATCAGGCATTGAACATTAATGGACTGATTGCCGAAGGGCAGCTTCAACTCTCGGTCAGCTATAACCATCATCAGTTCCACGGGGAGTCCGTGGCTAAGTTTGTTGGCATTCTGAAGAACTGTCTTAGTGAAGTCATTGGACATTGCGTAAGTAAGGAAAGAACAGAACTAACACCAAGCGATGTACTCCTCAAAGATATCAGCTTGGAAAAGATTGAGGAGTTAGAAGAGCAGACACGGCATATCGGTAGTATTGAGAATATGTATAAACTGACGCCGATGCAAAAGGGGATGTTGTTCCACAGCTTGCTGGAGGCTCATTCAGAGGTCTACTTTGAGCAGGCCACATTTGAAATTCAGGGAGTGTTCTATCCTGAGGTTTTCAAACGCAGCTTACAGCAACTGATGAAACGGCATGCCATATTGAGAACGAATTTCCATGCTGGATGGGGCGATTTCCCTATACAGATTGTGTTCAAAGAAAGAGCATGCGATTTCGTATACGAGGATTTGCATGAGCTGGATTCCGCTGAAATAGAAGCGCGTCTTGCAGCTTATGTTGCCCAAGACAAAGCAAGAGGCTTTGATCTTGCGAATGAAGCCTTGCTGCGTGTTGCTATTCTACGTACTGCAAAAGAGCATTACCATCTGTTGTGGAGCTCTCATCACATCATTTTGGATGGCTGGTGTATGCCACTTGTGCTCCAGGAAGTGTTTGAAACATACGGAGCTCTACGTGAGCAAAGGGAACCTGAGCTTCCTGTAGCAGCATCGTACAGCCAGTACATTCAATGGTTGGAGAAACAAGGCGAGGAAGAGGCATCCTCTTACTGGAGAGGGTACCTGAAAGGCTACGAGCAGCAGACGAAGCTGCCACAAGCCATCACACAGCCATCGGCAAAAGCAGAGGCCTATGTGTCGGAGAAGCTGGTATTCACGTTGGATGCGGAACTGACCGATCGCCTGGAACAGGTGGCCAAACAGCATCAGGTGACAATGAATACGCTGATGCAAGCAGCCTGGGGAATCGTGCTGCAGCGCTACAATAGAAGCCAGGATATCGTCTTCGGAAGTGTGGTATCGGGAAGACCTGCCGAGATTCCGGGTATCGAAAGCATGATCGGTCTCTTCATTAATACAGTTCCAGTTCGGGTTCAGGCCGAGGGAAGCGATACGTTCTCCCATGTGATGAAAAGACAGCAGGAATTATATTTGGCAGGACATGCTTATGATTCCTATCCGCTCTATGAGATTCAAGCACAGAGCGAACAAAAGCAAGATTTGATTTCTCATATTATGGTGTTCGAAAATTACCCGGTAGAAGAGCATCTGGAAGAGAAAATTGCCAGTGAAGAGGCTGAATACAAAATTACAGATGTTCAGATGTTTGAACAGACGAATTATGATTTTAACCTTATTGTGCTGCCGGGACGTAGTCTGGAGTTCTTGTATCGATATAATGCTCGCGTCTATAACCGGGAGAGCGTGGAACGGATTCAAGGACACTTGACGAGAATTCTGACAAGCGTATCTGTACAACCTGCTATCCGTATTGATGAGCTGGAACTGATCACGCCAGAAGAGAAATCACAAATAATAGAGGTGTGGGGAGATACAGTAGCTCCTTATCCGCGTGAGCAGACCCTCCACGGCATATTTGAGGAAAAAGCTGCGCTCACACCGGATCGTACAGCACTTGTTTACGGAGAAACGAAGCTTACCTATGGAGAACTTCATCAGCAGGCGAACCGTCTTGCACGTACACTGCGTGCCCAAGGGGTCAGACCGGACCAACCAGTTGGCATCATGGTCGAGCGCTCGCTTGAGATGATCATTGGTATCCATGCCATTCTAAAAGCTGGTGGGGCCTATGTACCGATTGATCCGGAGTTCCCAGAAGACCGTATTCGCCACATGCTGGAGGATTCGGGGGCGAAGCTTCTGCTGACGAAGAACCATCTTAAAGATCGGTTCCCGTTCACTGGCACGATCCTGGCACTTGATGATCCGCAGGCGTACCATGAGGATAGCTCGAATCTGGAGCCAATTGCGGGGCCGGAGCATCTGGCGTATATCATTTACACGTCAGGTTCAACCGGCAAGCCGAAAGGTGTAATGATTGAACACCGCTCTGCCGTCCATACGCTGAGTCAGCTGGAAGCTGAATATCCGATGTTGGCAGGCGACCGTTTCCTGCTCAAAACGACATTCACCTTTGACTTCTCTGTGCCAGAGCTGTTCTGCTGGTTCTTTGGACAGGGGACTCTCGTGATCCTGCCACAAGGCGTGGACAAAGACCCGATGGCACTGCTGGAGGCTGTGGATACGAACCGAATCACGCATCTTAATTTGGTGCCATCGATGCTCAGTGTGCTCGTTCAATACTTGAAAGAAAGCGGCACCCAAGGATTCCTTACTCTGAAATACCTGTTTGCCTGCGGCGAGACGCTGCCTGCCAAACTTGTAGAAGAGTACTATAAAGTATCTCCACACGCAGTACTGGAGAATATCTATGGTCCTACCGAAGCGGCCGTATATGCGACCCGATATACAACTAGCCCTGAGACTGCGGCTCTAACGCATGTGCCGATCGGCAAACCGTACGCTAACGTCCAAGTATGGATGATGGACAGCGCTTCTCAGGTATCACCTGTGGGGGTACCGGGAGAACTCTGCATTGCAGGCGAAGGGGTAGCGCGGGGGTATTTCAACCAGCCGGACCTGACGGCAGAGAAGTTCATTCCTCACCCGTACAAACCGGGAGCACGGATTTACCGAACGGGCGATTTGGCCCGATGGCTGCCAGACGGGAATATTGAGTATTTGGGACGGATCGATCACCAGGTAAAAATCCGGGGTTACCGCATTGAGCTGGGAGAAGTGGAGGCACAAATTCTGAGGGTGCCATCGGTGCAGGAAGCGGTTGTTCTAGCACTGGCTGACTCCAGCGGAAGTACTCAGCTGTGCGCATACTTTGTGGCCGAGGAAGGGCTCGCAGCGGGCGTATTACGCGAAGCACTGGGCAGCGAGCTGCCAAGCTATATGATTCCGTCTGCTTTCGTACAGCTCGCACAAATGCCGCTGAATCCGAATGGCAAATTGGATCGCAAAGCGCTACCGGCACCAGAAATCCTTCTGCGGAGCACAGCGGAGTATATCGCGCCACGTACGCAGACAGAAGTCGAGCTCGCTCAGATTTGGTCCGAGGTGCTCGGCGTACAGGAAATCGGGATCAGAGATCATTTCTTTGACCTTGGGGGCCATTCTCTGAAAGTATTGGGCTTGATCCAAAGGATCTCGTCTAATATGGGCGTCCATCTCCCACTCCAGGCCGTGTTTAATCTGCCGACTGTGGAAGAAATGGCGCATGAAATTTTCAAGCTGCAGGCAACAACTACTGCCGACGAACAAGAAATGGAAATTATCCACTTCCCAGGGAAAGGAACGCTTAAAGTATTTTGCTTCCCTCCTCGGGTAGGTCACTCTCTGGGGTACTATGAGATGGCCAAGGAGCTGGATGGGCTTTGCGAGGTGTACGGGATGGAATTTATCGGCGATCGTTTCCAGGGCCAAGATATGCTGGATCGATACATCGATGCCATCGTGAACATTCAAGCCGAGGGCCCATATGTATTCCTTGGATACTCACTTGGAGGAAATCTCGCCTTCGAGGTAGCTAAAGCTATGGAAAGCCGAGGCTACCATGTTGGTGACATTATTATGGTAGATGCTATGAGAAAGATGTCCAAGGATGAATCGACACCTGAGGAGCTTGAAGAGATTGTCGAGACGGTGCTGGATAGCATTAGGGAGCAGTACAAAGTATTCCTCGCCGATCCAGCCGACAGGGAGCGAGTCATGGACAAAATGTTGGTTTACTCCACCTACCGCGATGAGCTTATTAACGCAGGTGAAGTTCATGCGAATATCCATGCTCTGATTGCAGAGGATGATAGTATTGGTCCGGATACATCATTAGATAAATTGTTATGGCAAAAGGCGACGCATGGTCAATACAAAGAATACGAAGTCATCGGAACGCATGATGTGCTGCTTGATTCCGGTTTTGTCGGGGAAAATGCTAAAGTACTGAAACAAATACTTGGTAAAATTGCAGAAGCCTCATCTAAAAACAAGCCTATTCTGTCCTAAGATCAATCAACGAGAATAGTGTAGGGTAGCAAAGACGCCCGGATTCCTTTATATAGAAGGAACTCGGGCGTCTTTTGTTTTTTTATGCTGTCCTTAACATATAAAGTCCCTAATCATCTGTGTATGCTTTAGACATGGTTGACTGAAAATGACTGGTGTCGGTGATGAGTTCACGGATGACCTGGATGACAAGCTCCGGTTGATCATGGATGATCATATGCTCGCTCTTCTTGGCAACAATAAATTTGCTGTTTGTAGAGATGTTAAGCATCTCGCGCTGTCCCATTTGCCAGCTTTGTTCGATCTGATCATTTCCGCGCTTACTAATACCGAACTGAGTCAAATCTTGTTGAACGCCCCGGGCAATTACACGTACAGGGAGGTTGCCCAGATGCTGTCCCCGTATGGCATCTTCGGTAGTGCTTGCTAGATCACCTTCCTCCGCAACAGATCGAAAGTACTTAGAAGAAGCGACAATATTCACAAAAGAGTTTCTATCTTGATATTCGACTCGACCCGTTAGCATAAAATTGGGAAACAGGCGAAATGCTCCTGACTTTTCTAGGAGAATGGATATTAACGGGGAGGGATTGACCTTAGGTCGTTCTTTGGCATAGATCTCATTTGTCCGGCGAGCGTCATTCTCAGGCCTGGCATCCACCAGAACCAATCCTGCCACTTCGTCTTTGTAGGTCTGCGCGTACAGTCTTGAGTACATCCCTCCGAGAGAATGGCCTACCAGGATATAAGGAGCTTGGATGTCTGCGTTTTTTAAGGCGAGAT
>NZ_CP151958.1:117500-180000 GCF_038593055.1 Paenibacillus sp. FSL L8-0502
ATTGAATTTGGGTACGATCTGTACAGGATAGGTGGGAGCCGTCGAACTTTGAGCGCCAGCTTGAAGGGAGGCATCCTTGGGATACCACCCTGATCGTATCTAGGTTCTAACTTGGTACCGTAAACCGGTGCGAGGACAGTGTCAGGTGGGCAGTTTGACTGGGGCGGTCGCCTCCTAAAGAGTAACGGAGGCGCCCCAAGGTTCCCTCAGAATGGTTGGAAATCATTCGAAGAGTGCAAAGGCAGAAGGGAGCTTGACTGCGAGACCTACAAGTCGAGCAGGGACGAAAGTCGGGCTTAGTGATCCGGTGGTACCGCATGGAAGGGCCATCGCTCAACGGATAAAAGCTACCCTGGGGATAACAGGCTTATCTCCCCCAAGAGTCCACATCGACGGGGAGGTTTGGCACCTCGATGTCGGCTCATCGCATCCTGGGGCTGAAGTAGGTCCCAAGGGTTGGGCTGTTCGCCCATTAAAGCGGTACGCGAGCTGGGTTCAGAACGTCGTGAGACAGTTCGGTCCCTATCTGTCGTGGGCGTAGGAAATTTGAGAGGAGCTGTCCTTAGTACGAGAGGACCGGGATGGACGTACCGCTGGTGTACCAGTTGTTCCGCCAGGAGCACCGCTGGGTAGCTATGTACGGAAGGGATAAGCGCTGAAAGCATCTAAGCGTGAAGCCCCCCTCAAGATGAGATTTCCCAGTATGTAAGACCCCTTGAAGACGACGAGGTAGATAGGTTGGGGGTGGAAGTGCAGTAATGCATGGAGCTGACCAATACTAATCGGTCGAGGGCTTATCCTAAGAATAAAACGCAAATGAGTTTCGGATCCAGTTTTCAGGGTGTAACCTTGAAGGTATGTACAAGTGACATACGACAAGCGCATGGCTATTCATTCACACGATATGTGGTGAACCGAATAACCGTACGGAAGAATTTGCGTAGCAAATTCATGTTTGGTGGCGATAGCGGAGGGGTTCCACACGTACCCATCCCGAACACGACCGTTAAGCCCTCCAGCGCCGATGGTACTTGGACCGCAGGGTCCTGGGAGAGTAGGACGTCGCCAAGCAACAAGTAAAGAGGACCATGATCTCATTGAGATCATGGTCCTCTTTGGTATATTAGGGTACAAACCACTTGTATAATTGCTTCTATGCTGCGCATTCAAAGAAGAGATACGCTCTTGTGAATAGCTATTACTCTTAAAAACGCTTATTTTTAAAGGTTGTCCTCCGTAGGAGTACAGTTGTTTGTACAGGGAAATACTAAAGGTTAGGGCTATTGTTGAAGGCTTGACACCCCTATACCGCTTTGCTAAGATTGCAATAATATATTTTCAGAGAGCCTTGATTTGTCCATGTCGGACAGACAACAAGACCAATACAGACTAAACAATTTGAAGGAGGATCATCTTGGTGTGGGAAGATAAATTCGGTAAGGAAGGCCTTACCTTTGACGATGTTTTGCTGGTACCTCGCAAGTCGGTGGTTCTGCCCAAAGAAGTAAGCGTGGCGACACGTTTGAGTGATAACGTAAAGCTGAATATTCCTTTGATGAGTGCTGGTATGGATACTGTTACTGAGGCAGTGTTGGCAATCGCGATGGCTCGTGAGGGCGGTATCGGTATTATTCATAAAAATATGTCGATTGAACAGCAAGCGGTAGAGGTGGATCGGGTTAAACGTTCTGAGAGCGGTGTTATCACCAATCCATTCTCATTGACTCCGGATCATTTGGTATCTGATGCTGAAGCAGTTATGGGTAAATACCGTATTTCTGGTGTACCTGTTGTAAACGAAGAAAACAAACTGGTGGGTATTATTACTAACCGTGATCTTCGCTTTATTCACGATTTTAACCTTAAAATCAGTGAAGTCATGACGAAGGAAGAACTGGTAACTGCACCTGTAGGTACGACTTTACAGGAAGCGGAAGTCATTTTGCAAAAGCATAAGATTGAAAAGCTCCCTTTGGTCGATGATGAAAATTATCTCAAAGGTCTTATCACCATTAAAGATATTGAGAAAGCTATTCAATTTCCGAACGCAGCGAAAGATGCACAAGGTCGTCTTCTGGTCGGTGCGGCTGTTGGTATTTCCAAGGATACATTTGATCGGACTGAAGCACTTGTAAAAGCGGGTGTGGATATGATTGTTGTGGACTCTGCTCACGGCCATCATATTAACATCATTGAAGCGGTCCGCAAGCTGCGTGAAGCTTATCCTGATCTGACGATTGTAGCAGGTAATGTAGCTACTGGAGACGGAACGCGCGAATTGATTGAAGCAGGAGCATCGGTCGTAAAAGTCGGTATTGGTCCAGGCTCCATCTGTACAACACGCGTAATCGCAGGGATAGGTGTTCCACAAGTAACAGCAATTTATGATTGTGCAACAGTAGCACGTGAATATAATATTCCGATTATTGCAGACGGCGGTATTAAATACTCCGGTGAAATTACAAAGGCCATTGCGGCAGGCGCTTCTGCGGTAATGCTGGGAAGTCTTTTTGCAGGTACGGAAGAAAGCCCGGGCGAATCTGAAATTTATCAAGGACGCCGCTTTAAAGTATATCGTGGTATGGGCTCTATGGCTGCGATGAAGCAAGGTAGTAAAGATCGTTATTTCCAAGATGACGACAAGAAATTGGTACCGGAAGGCATTGAAGGACGCGTTGCTTATAAAGGACCACTTTCCGACACTGTCCATCAGCTGTTGGGCGGTCTTCGTTCCGGTATGGGTTATTGCGGTACAGCTAATATTGAGGAGCTTCGTAACGATACAAGCTTTATCCGTATTACAGGTGCTGGTCTGCGTGAGAGCCATCCGCATGATGTGCAAATTACGAAAGAAGCACCAAACTACTCTCTATAAAGTTCGGCTGTAGTAGACTTGACGACAGGCAGAGCGTATTTCGCTCTGCCTGTCTTTTTTTAGAGATACCCCTGTGATAGAATAGACAAGTGTCCGCCTTTATGACGAAATTATTGACGAATTAGGGCACGTAGGTCTTTTGGATGATTCCTACCAGTAAAGAAGATTCGAGCAGAAAATGCTCATGACAGGATACAACTAAGAAAACGAAATAAAACGAAATGAAACTGGATTTTAACACTAAAACATTAATTACATTGGCCAAGTAGAGGCTGTAACCACCGTCTCGTTGTACATAACGGATCGGGTTGAGGTACGAGAGGAGTTTGTATTCATTTGAAAGCGAACAATTTAAAGCAAAATACAAAACGCAGCATGATTAAAAAGAGCGTGACTGCAGTCATGGTGCTCAATATGATGTATATGTCGGCATTGCCTGTTGTAGGCAATTTCGATCCGAGCGTGGCTACTTTTGCAGCTGGAGCGGCAACACAGGCAACCAATATTACGGGGACAGGTTCTATTAACCCCCCTAGTCTGGCACTACGTTCTGCCATTTTGATCGAGCCTTCCACGGGGCAAGTATTGCTGTCTATGAATCCAGATGAGCCACTTCCACCAGCAAGTATGACTAAAATGATGACAGAATACATCGTGGCTGAACAGGTTAAGCAAGGCAAACTCAAGTGGACGGATAAGGTTACGGTTAACGAGAATGCTTCTAAGAGCATTGGATCACGTATTTTTTTGGCTCAAGGGGATCAACATACGGTAGAAGAGCTTTATATTGCCATGGCGGTAGGTTCTGCTAATGATGCAACAGTAGCCCTTGCTGAACGCGTATCCGGAACTGAGCAGGATTTTGTAAAACTAATGAATGAAACAGCTCAGAAAATGGGCATGAAAAATACGTATTTTATCAACTCGACTGGTTTGGACCGTGGTGATATGCCGAAAGGCTTCCAGCCGGATACAGACCGGGAAACGGTGATGACAGCGAGAGATGCAGCTACTCTGGCTGGTTACATCATTAAAGATCATCCGGATTACACACGATTCACGACAATTCAATCTTACAAATTCCGTCCTACTGACAAGGCGCCGATTATTAACTATAACTGGATGCTGGAAGCAAACAAAAATATTACTAACTTTAGAAAGTTTGCTTACCCAGGTTTAGACGGGATGAAAACAGGCCATACGGCCAATGCTGGCAACTGTTTTACAGGAACCGCTGAACGCAATGGAATGCGTCTCATCAGTGTAGTTATGGGAGCTGATTCAGATGCACACCGTTTTACAGAGACAGCTAAAGTGCTGAACTATGGTTTTGATAATTTTGAAGTGAAGCAGGTTATTGCCCCAAAGACGGTGGTTAAGGGTGTTGAGAATGTGCCAGTGACCAAAGGTACGGAAACAGAAGTGCCGATCGTTACAAAAGATGCAGTAAGTTTTATCGTACCCAAGGGTGCGAGCAATCCCAAGGTAACCTTTACAACGAACATTACACCAGCAAGCTCTCTTGTAGCACCTTTGAAGCAAGGGGCCAAAGTCGGAACCATTACGTACACGTACAAGACAGACGGTGTGGATAAAGGGCAGACGAAAACCGTTGATCTGGTTACTACGACAGCAGTAGAAGAGGGCGGCTGGTTCCGAATGCTTTTCCGGGCAATCGGTGATTTCTTCGGAGATCTGTTCCAAGGAATTAAGAATCTCTTCTAAATAAGCAGAGCTAAGCGACCTACCTTGTTTTTCATTACTTATTTTGCAGCTTGAAATGATTGTGTATTTGGCATTGGTGCGGTAAAATATTTAGTTAGAATCTAAACGTAACCCTTACAGGAGGCAACGACATGGAAACGGGAACTTCGCGTGTAAAAAGAGGTATGGCAGAGATGCAAAAAGGTGGCGTAATCATGGATGTCATGAACGCTGAGCAGGCTAAAATTGCAGAGGCAGCAGGAGCTACAGCTGTAATGGCTCTTGAACGGGTACCTTCGGATATCCGTGCAGCTGGTGGGGTTGCTCGTATGGCTGACCCAACGATTGTGGAAGAAGTTATGAAGGTTGTTTCTATTCCTGTTATGGCTAAGGCTCGCATCGGTCACTTTGTAGAGGCAAAGGTACTGGAATCTCTCGGTGTTGACTATCTCGATGAGAGCGAAGTATTGACACCTGCGGATGAAGTTTTCCATATTGATAAGCGGGAGTTCACCGTTCCATTTGTTTGTGGAGCCAAGGATCTGGGAGAAGCACTGCGTCGCATTGGTGAGGGTGCATCTATGATCCGTACGAAGGGTGAACCGGGAACTGGGAATATTGTTGAGGCCGTTCGTCATATGCGTTTTATCAATGGTCAAATTCGCAAGGTGCAAAACTTGTCGAAGGACGAGCTGTATGCAGAAGCGAAAAACCTCGGAGTTGCATATGAACTGCTGTTAGAAGTGCATGAGCTTGGCAAGCTGCCAGTGGTTAACTTTGCAGCGGGTGGTGTAGCAACACCTGCTGATGCCGCGTTAATGATGCATTTAGGCGCTGATGGCGTCTTTGTAGGTTCTGGTATTTTCAAGTCGGATAGCCCTGAGAAGTTTGCACGGGCAATCGTGGAAGCGACCACTCATTATACGGATTACAAGCTGATCGCAGAAGTCTCCAAGAATTTGGGAACTCCTATGAAAGGCATTGAAATTTCCAAACTGGCACCGCATGAGCGCATGCAGGATCGTGGTTGGTAAGAAAGAAGGGACCGGCATGAAAATAGGTGTATTGTCGCTGCAAGGCGCTGTAGCTGAACATATACGAAGCGTTGAACGTGCGGGTGCGGAAGGTATAGCGGTGAAGAAGATCGAACAGCTCGATGAGCTGTCCGGTCTTATCATTCCCGGTGGTGAAAGTACCACTATCGGTAAGCTAATGCGCAAGTATGACTTTATAGAGGCTATACGTCAGTTTTCCAATCAAGGCAAGCCTGTATTTGGCACTTGCGCAGGATTGATTGTACTGGCTAAAACGATTCAAGGACAGGAAGAAGCACATTTGGGACTAATGGATATTACAGTATCGCGTAATGCATTTGGTCGCCAAAGAGAGAGCTTTGAAACAGACTTGAACATTAAAGGGATTGAGGAACCGGTTCGTGCCGTATTTATACGCGCACCATTAATACAGTCTGTTGGAACGGGAGTAGATGTGCTGTCTGAGTATAACGGCGAGATCGTGGCAGCCCGTCAGGGTCATTTGCTGGCTTCATCCTTCCATCCGGAGTTAACAGACGATTACCGGTTACATCAATATTTTGTGGATATGGTCCGCGAATAGTGAAAGTCAGGTTTGTAGTGTAGGAGGGATTACCTGTGTTAGATATAAAGATTTTACGTAATGAGCTTGGTAGGGTTGAGAAAGCTTTGCAGAACAGGGGAAAATCTCTGGATCTGATTAATGGTTTTACAGATCTGGATGTAAGCCGTCGTGAGTTACTTCAGGAAAGTGAAGGGCTCAAAAATCGTCGGAACGTGGTATCCGGTGAAGTAGCCAAGTTGAAGAAGAATAAGGAAAATGCGGATGATCTTATTGCAGAAATGCGTCAAGTCTCCGATCGTATCAAAGAATTAGATGAGCAAGTACGCGAACTGGAAGTTCAGATCGACGAACTGGTGATGTCTATTCCGAATATTCCCAATGAAACAGTACCTGTTGGCGCATCGGAAGAGGATAATGTAGAAATCCGTCGCTGGTCGGAGCCGCGCGAGTTTTCCTTTACACCCAAAGCGCATTGGGAGTTGGCTCAGGATCTAGATATTCTTGATTTTGAAGCAGCAGCCAAGGTAACGGGTTCTCGTTTTACGTTCTACAAAGGACTGGGAGCAAGACTAGAGCGTGCGCTGATTAACTTTATGATGGATCTGCACAGCAGTGAGCATGGTTATGAAGAAATGCTTCCTCCATACATCGTAAATCGGGACAGCTTGTACGGAACGGGCCAACTTCCGAAGTTTGAAGAAGATTTGTTCAAGCTGCGTGATACGGAGTATTATCTCATTCCTACGGCTGAAGTTCCGGTAACGAACTACCACCGTGAAGAGATCATGAATGCGGAGCAGCTTCCGAAATATTATGTGGCATACAGCTCATGCTTTCGCTCAGAGGCAGGATCAGCGGGACGTGATACACGTGGTCTGATCCGTCAGCATCAGTTCAATAAAGTAGAGATGCTTAAGTTGGTTCACCCGGATACCTCTTATGAGGAATTGGAAAAAATGACGAATAACGCTGAGCGTGTTTTACAGCTGCTCGGACTTCCATATCGTGTGCTGGCACTTTGCACGGGAGATATGGGTTTTACGTCTGCCAAAACGTACGATCTGGAAGTATGGTTGCCTGAGAGTGGCATGTACCGCGAGATTTCTTCTTGTTCAAACACAGAAGACTTCCAAGCGCGTCGTGCGAACATCCGGTTTCGTCCAGATTCAAAGGCGAAGCCTGAATTTGTACATACGCTGAACGGATCAGGATTGGCTGTAGGGCGGACTGTGGCTGCTATTTTGGAGAACTATCAGCAAGAGGATGGAAGCATCGTGATCCCAGAAGTACTGCGTTCATACATGCGAGGCATTGAGGTTATTGCTCCTAAACAGTAAGTATTGCATTCTTAGAAATTCTGTGGTAAAATAATTTTGTTGCGCCTGAGTATGTTTAAAAGGGAAGCAGCTTTATCCATTTACCACCTGGAGAGGTACCGAAGCGGTCATAACGGGGCGGTCTTGAAAACCGTTAGAGTGCAAGCTCACATGGGTTCGAATCCCATCCTCTCCGCCATATTCTAAATAAACCAAGCCATTCAAATACGATAGCTGGTACATTAGCCTTTAGATGCTAGTGATCAGGAATCGTGGAGAATGGTTTTTTTGTTGTATAAAAAGCTCGGTTTTTTCACACGTTATCAGATATGGAGGTGCTGGCATGAATCGAGAAATGACAGTAGATCAGCAAAAGCTGGTAGAGGCCTGGCAGGAACAACTGCCGATTCTTTTGAATTCAGGGGATAAATCGCAGGTACAGGCAGATGAAGCTGACAACCGGGCTATACGAATCCACATCGAGGTAGAAGGCCGACAAATGTACTCCTTTGATTTTGCATGTACTTATGTAGATTCCCGGGAAGTGCAGGTTAGCTTAGTCGATGTAGAGCGGGATGGACAGTCTGTAGATGAACGAACAGATATCATTCAACAGCTGGTGTCCGATTATACTCGGCATATTCACCAATGTGCCCAAACATTACAGTCATTGACGCATTCGTAGTATGAAGGAATGAGGAGGAAGGATACATGACAAAAGCCAAAAACGGACTGGATAAAAACCTATCTAACATTGTTGATGATTTGGAGCAACGTCCAGTGAATAGTCATCAGGCACAGCAAGTGCAGCAGGATCGTAATGATCGCCGTCATCAGGATTCACTAAACCACGATAAAACAGAAGATCTACACCATCTATAGTCCTATTTTTAATGGTAATAAACGGATTTGTTGATGTACCACAAATATAGACTGAGAATGGAGGATGCATAAATGGGCAAGCCTAAAGCCATTCCTGTCCCTGAAGCACAGGATTCTGGTGGAAGTAACGAAAAGCGTGAGCGTAGTCATCAGCAGGAGCCGTTATCTGGTTCCAAGAAGGTGAAACAGCGGAATCACGTGGATCATCATAACAGAGAAGGTTCATAAGCAGGAAGACCTTTCTCCTAAAAATATACTGCATCGATAGTACACCCTGGTTAGGAGAACCAGGGTGTCTTTGTGCTTATTGTAAGAAAATTTTCCAATAAGTGTTTCGCTGTTTGAGAATATGAGTTAAAATAGGAGGTGTGTATTTTTTTGTTAGCATAAAAAAAGGGGTTAATTACGAGAGGAGAGAATCTACACAATGAGTAAAAAGTTATCCGTCTTGGTACTCACTATGGTGTTGCTTTTGACGGTAGCCCTGGTAGGTTGTAGCAAGAAGTTAGAACCGAAGGAAGCAGTTACGACCGGTACTGCAAATGCAATGAAGTTGAATTCTTATGAATCCAAAAGTCAATTTACCGTTAAGGATCTGACAATTTCATCTGCTACTTTACCAAGTGAACAAAGTGCAATGATAACCAGTATGCTGAAAAATGCAGACATTACGCTGGACGGTGTATATCAAAAAGAACCTTTCCAATCTGAAATGACGCTCGGCATTCATTTGAAAGGTGATCTTTCCACCAGCTTCACGATTCCAATGGTGATGACTAAAGATAAACTGTACGTTAAAATTCCTAATATTCCATTTTACCCGCTTCCACAGGATGTTGTAGGTAAATTCCTGATCATTGATCCACAAGAACTGGCTAAACAATCGGGACAAGAATTTAACCCTGCAGCTATGGATCAAGAAAAATCGCAGAAATTTGCGAATGAAGTGATCGCTGCTATTATGAACGAGTATGATCAAGCTACGTACTTCTTTGATATTGATCCTAAAGACGCTAAGTTGCCACAAGGCGTTGAAGCTAAACAAGTAGTTCAGTTTAAAATAACGAACGACAACGTGAAGCAAGCAACCAATACATTTATCACTAAGGCGCTTCCTAAAGTCCTTGATATAATGTCTAAGGACGAATATGCTAGCATGCTTCAAGTGAAGAAGGAAGAGCTGGCTGAAGCGAAGAAAGAACTGCAATCTAACACCAGTGAAGTTAGCAAAAAGCTGGATGAGTTGAAAAACTACTTGACAGTGAAGCAGTTTGACATTAATACAGCTTTGAACAAGGATAACATTCCTGTGTATCAAGACCTGAATGCGAATGTAGAGATGAATGATCCGGCTACAAAAGACAATGTGAAATTGTCTGTAACAGGCTACACGCAATACAATAAAATCAATGCTAAAGCAGCATTTAAAGTAGGTATTCCAACAGCTGATCAAGTCCTGACGATGGAACAACTGCAACAAAAAATGCAAACTGTTGCTCCTTAAGTATGGGATGACATGATTGCAAGAAAACCGCTCGGCATAAGCCGGGCGGTTTTTTGTTTGTTAATGTTGCCCTGTACAGTCATTTAGCTCTGCCACACTTCATCCTCGGCTAAAAGTCCAAACACCTGGTGATCCTGCCATGTGCCCTGAATCTGTACAAGCTTGCGAGCAATGCCTTCTGGTCGAAAGCCACATTTTTCTAATACACATTGTGAGCGATCATTATGCAAAAGAGTACCCGCTTGAAGACGATGTAGAGATAAGGCACGAAAGGCATATTGTATGATCAACTTTAAGGCGGCGGTCATATGCCCTTTACCCTGTTCATGATGATCCATCATGTAGCCGATATCAGCGAATTGTCCAACTCCACGTACTAGATTGGAAATGGAGATATAACCGATGAGCCGTTCTTCCTTTAAGAGAAAGATACCGAATACGTAACCTCGATCTTCTTCGGCTTGCCGCAATTTCTGACGGATGTAGTCCTGTTGTTTCTCTAATGTGAAAAATGAATCCTCGTAAAGCGGCTCATAAGGCGCATGGGAATCCCTATTTCGGTGCCTAAGGGCGAGAAGGGCTTCGCTATCCGCCAAGCTAAATGGCCGTAAAAAGATACCTTGAGGCGTATTATACAAGCTCATAGGCATGGGGTGATCTCCTTCCATGGGGAATTAGCAATGAGATGAGGTATTTTGGACTGTGTCTCCTCAGAATGAAGACGGGGGAGGAGACAATTTGGCTGCCGCTCTTTTTTGCCGCAGATGCCGAAAGAAGCTCGTTAGCAGCGATGCACATTCCTCCTGCAGTACACCACTAGTTACTTCTGTACAATGATTGAACCGAGGCTCCTGTAATAAATTCATCAGCGTGCCTGCGCAGCCTGCCTTGGGATCTGTAGTGCCGTATATCAAATGGGGAACCCGTGATTGCACAATGGCTCCGGCGCACATTGGACACGGCTCCAGAGTGACATACAGCCTACAATCCAGCAGGCGCCAGGCACCTAAGTGCTCACTGGCCTGACGAATGGCGACCATCTCTGCATGTGCGGTTGGGTCAGCATCCGTCTCGCGCAAATTGTAGCCGCGACCGATGATTTCATTATCTTTTACGATGACAGCCCCGATAGGGACTTCACCTAACGTTTCTGCCTTATACGCTTCCTGAATGGCTTCTTTCATCCAATAGGCGTGATCCATGGTGGTCACTGGGAAAATGCTCCTTTCAAAACGCGGAATTATCCAACGAACAAATATTCCGTTGTTAACATGATGTGAATAAAATTGTGGATAACAAGGTACTTGTCCACAGGTTTATCCACAGTTTATAATAAAATCTGTGTATTTGTGGACTACCTGTGGATGATTATCTTTTATATTGTAGGCAAATCCTCGTCTATTGACAATACTGTACACAAGGTGTGTATTTATGTATATCCGGTAAATGTAAATGCTGGTATCACAGGCGCTATTACGGTATCATTGAGTTAGCAATTCCCAGTAATCGCCAGCATGCGGCAAGAGGTGAGAAATCAGTGTGTCGATAAAAATCAGAATAACGATCATTTTGTCGGGGTCCGTCCTGTTTATCCTTTTATTAAACATCGCACTTAATTATTACACGACCCACGAAAACCTAAGAAGTGACAGTGAAACTAAAATGGTTCTGACGGCTAAAATTATCGGAGGAGCTATCGAACAAACCCAACATAGCTGGGAGGCCGTTGACAAACAGCTCGGATATAATCTGTGGCTTTCTGCCACGTTGGCTGCCAATCAGCTCGATCCTGACATTCGAAATATTCAGCAGAAACAGCTTCAAAAGGTGGCCTCACTCCACAGAGATACTAATATTTCCTTGATGATTCGAGACGGGCAGGGGTATAAGGTTGTTAGATCCTCGGATCCTAAAGAAGTAACGCCATCCGATCCATTGACAGGATATTGGAAAAATGCAGTTGACCAATTATATGAGCACGGACAGGCTGCAATGGTGCAAGGTCAGAAACTGGATCATTTTTGGACGGGGTCATTTGACTACACCGGTTCAGACTCCTCAGATATTAACAAATGGGGATTTTATTATGATCAAAAACGTAACTACTTAATTCGAATTTCCTTTCAGGATACTTCAGTACAAAATTTCATAACCATCCTGAGCCCCGATGAGATCGTAAAGCAAACTCAACAAGTGGATTATCGCATCATGGAGATTACAGGAATTAACCCTGCAACCTTTGGTGGCGCTTCGATGGACAAGAACGGAAACGATTCGAAATACTATTACATGTACAACAAACCGATCCAATTCGGCACGTATCAACTAACAAGGGTGCAGGAAGATCGTTTGGCCGTGTCCAGAGCTATCCTCTCGGGGGAGAGTATTGTACAAGACTGCTATATTAAAGGTGAGCGGGTTCTCGTCAGTTACATACCTTTTTATCCGGCTAATCGTGATGCCTATGTTATCCGTATTGTTATGAATTATGATACGATCACTTCTGTTATTTCCAAGCAATTGATAAGTTTAATTGCCATTTCCATTGTCCTTTTAGAGGTGGTGATCATTGGAAGCTATGTGCTGGCAAGTCTGTTTGTCCGCCCAATTCAGTCGATTCTGGGGAAAGTGAATGAGATGGCTGACGGTCATTTTGATACACGGCTAGAAATAAAAGGTGGTCATGAGCTTGCACAGTTGGGTGAGCGCATCAATGCGATGGCCTACAACCTAGGGATGTACACGAGAAGACTCGAGCAGATGTATGAAGAGAACCGTTCTGTAAAGGAACATCTAGAATCGGTTATTAATCAGACAGCAGATGCGATTCATGTAACCGACGAGGAGGATCGCGTCGTTCGGGTCAATCATGCCTTTGAAGCTTTGTACGGCTGGACCAAGAAAGAATTGGTTGGTCGTAAGTTGGAATTTGTACCTCCACAGCAACAGGAGGAATATGAATTTCAGAAGAAGAGCCTGCTTCAGGGAGAGAGCATCGTATCAAGTGAGTCCCTTAGAATGCGGAAGGATGGAAGTACAGTAGAGATTAGTATGAGCACATCGCCTATTCTGGATGAAGAAGGCCAGATTTTGGGGTTTATCTGCGTGTCGCGTGATATCACGGGTCGCAACCGGATGGAGGAGTTGTTGCGCAGATCAGAGAAACTGACAACCGTCGGGCAACTGGCGGCAGGCGTAGCGCATGAGATTCGTAATCCGCTAACCACGCTACGTGGCTTTCTCCAACTACAGCAGCAAAATCAAGTGTTGAATATGAAACACAACGATATTATGATGTCTGAGCTGGATCGCATTAATTTGATCGTTAGCGAGTTTTTAATACTGGCGAAGCCACAGGCAGTGCATTTTCAGAAAAAAGATGTTCGTTATATTGTGAGCGACGTGATTTCTTTACTAGATAGTCAGGCGCATCTGCTGGGCATTGTATTCAACCTTCAGGTCACGGACGAGCCTGCCCTGGTATACGCTGAAGAAAATCAGTTAAAGCAAGTATTCATTAATTTACTTAAAAATAGCATGGAGGCTATGAGTAAAGGTGGCATCATCACGATTCATTTGTTCTTGGAGGGAGAAAACGTTAAAATCTTCATACGGGACCAGGGAGCGGGTATTCCCGCAGAAATGCTGTCCAAGTTGGGAGAACCTTTTTTCACAAACAAAGAAACAGGTACAGGACTAGGACTTATGGTCAGCCAGCGTATTATACAGAGTCATAAAGGCACACTGGATATTGAAAGCACAGAGGGAGAGGGAACGACAGCCCTGGTGCAGCTTCCGATTGCCAAGCCGGAGTAACGGGCTGGGGCGCAGGAGGAAGTGTGTTAGTAGAAATGGAGGGTACACAGGTTGCGCATTAACAAGTTTATCAGCGAAACCGGTTTTTGCTCGCGCCGGGAGGCAGACAAGCTGGTAGAGAGCGGTCGCGTGACGATTAACGGCGAAGTGGCTGTGCTGGGTAGTCAAGCGGAAGAAGGCGATGATGTTCGCGTGAACGGCAAGCCACTGCGCGATAAGTCTGATCACGTCTATATTGCATTGAACAAACCGGTGGGCATTACAAGTACAACGGAGAGCCACATTAGAGGCAATGTTGTTGATTTTGTGGGGCACCCGCAGCGGATATTCCCGATTGGACGCCTGGATAAGGATTCGGAAGGTCTCATTTTACTTACCAACGATGGAGACATTGTGAATAAGATTCTACGGGCAGAAGGCAAGCATGAGAAAGAATATATTGTAACAGTGGACCGCCCTGTCGTACCGTCTTTTGTGCAGGGCATGTCTAGCGGGGTGAAAATACTCGGTCAGCGGACGCTACCTTGTGAGGTGACGCGTGTATCTGAGTATGTATTCCGTATTATCCTGACTGAAGGGAAAAATCGTCAGATCCGGCGTATGTGTGCAGCCTTCGGTTATGAAGTTAAAAAACTGCAAAGGCTGCGAATCATGAATATTCGGTTGGGGTCCCTTCAGAAAGGTGCCTGGCGTGATCTGACAGAGGCTGAGAAGCTGGAGCTTGGTCAGATGCTCGATTATACGCTTAGCTAATGCCAGAGGGGCTCGTATAGCCTAGAGCGTATGATCGTCGTATCTGAAAGGGCAAAGTACAGGAAGCACTAAACAAAGAGGCACCAGCTGCATAAAAATGCGGCGGTGCCTTTGTTCATATAACATATGCATAATCAACCTTCACTCGAGCTTGAGGTAGGACTGATGACTTGTGTCCCGTTCTGATATTTGCGAAGAACAGATATTTCAACACGACGGTTTTTAGAGCGTCCTTGACCATCTTGATTGCTTGCCAATGGACGATACTGGCCATAACCGATGGATACAAACTTGGTTGGGTCGAGATCTGGATTGAGCAACAAGATACGCAAGAAATTCAGAGAGCGCTTGGCGCTCAAATCAAAATTGGACGGGAACTGGCTGTTGGAGATCGGTACATTATCCGTGTGACCCGATACGATAACATCATAGCCAGGGAACTGCTGGAGCATACTAGAAATGGACTTGGCCAGCTTTCTTGCTTCCGGCTTTACTTCGGCCTGCCCGGATGAAAACAGGGCATTATCACTAATGGTAATCATTAGCTGCGATTGGTTTAGCTTGGTATTCAGCAACGGGGTCAGGCCGTTATTTTGAATATATTGATCCATCTGTTTTTTAAGCTTTTTTAAATCTTCTTCTTCCCGCTGGGCTAGCTGTTTTTGCAGTTCAGAGGTAGAAGTAGCCTTCGATTTTACGGGTTGTGACACTTGTTCTTTATTTTTGCCCATATCCATGGATTGTGACGACGGATTCGCGGCTGAGTGATCCAGTACGCCAGTGCCGCCATTAAAAGCTGCACTCAGGGATTGAGCCATAGTTTCAAATTTTTTGGCGTCGAGCGAGCTCATACCGAATAAGACAATGAAAAGAGCCAACAGAAGGGTCATTAAGTCGGAATATGGCAACAGCCAGCTTTCGTCAGCATGCTCTTCATGCGGTTCATGTCTCTTTTTACTCACTGGAATCGCCATCCTTCTGGGTCATCGTAGCCCGTTCGGTCGGAGTCAGGAAGATCGTCAGTTTCTGACTGATGGCGATCGTCGATATCCCCGATTGAATGGAAAGCAGACCTTCGACCATCATTAATTTAAGCTCGACTTCTTTTTTGGATAACCGTTTCAGCTTGTTGGACATCGGATGCCACAGGACATAACCTGTAAAAATACCGAGCAACGTCGCAATGAAGGCTGCTGCAATGGCATGAGAGAGCTTTTCCATGTCACTAAGGTCGGCCAGAGCGGCGATCAGACCTACAACCGCACCGAGTACCCCGAGCGTTGGAGCGTACATACCGGCTTGGGAGAAGATCAGCGCGCCAGAGCGATGCCGATCCTCGGTGGCATTGATATCCTCCATTAGAACGTCCCGTACGAATTCCTGATCATTGCCGTCAATAATCATTCGCATGCCGCCACGCATAAAGGGATCGTCGATTTCCTCTACCTTGGATTCCAAGGCGAGCAGACCTTCACGACGGGTAATGGATGCCCACTCGGTAAACGTACCGATGAGCTCTTTGCGGTCTAATAGTTTTTGTTCGGTAAAGATAACCTTGAACAGCTTCGGAATCCGTTTGATTTCTGCCATCGGGAAGGCCATAAATATACTCGCTGCCGTTCCGACGAAAATAATCATGTAAGCAGCGGGATTATTGACCAGATTGACGACCGGAGCGCCTTTTAAGATCATCCCGACGACCAGTGACAAAATCCCGAGCACAAGTCCGATAATGGTTGAAATTTGCATGATACACCTCATCCATGAGAATAGATTTTGAATCCTTTCATGCCGCCGGGGTCGTCCTTGCCCCAAGCGCGTCATTACAAGACGGATTATAGTATTTATCGACAAAACTCTCTTTTTTGTTAAGTGCGAATTTCCGGTATAATAAGGTGATTATGTATTGAATGGCGGAACCATTGGAGGAAATGGCATGGGAGTAAAGCATGGACGTGAGTATGAACAAATTTTGAACGATTTGACAGAGGCTGTGGGGCGCATCCCAGATAGCTATGAATTTTTTGAGATGGAAGCAGAAGATTGGGACAGGCTGGACCCGGCGGGACGTCAGGAAGTCAATGAAGCTTTGGCAGAAGACTTATTTTATGCACTGGGTACAGAGCCCACAATCACTGTAGGGAGTGGCGTTGTGATCTATGAGCCGGAGCAGCATCGTATCTATGTACTGATTGGGGACGAGGAGCTTACGTCAGTCCCTTTGATTTGAGGTCCGTCTTATGGATTTATCAACGGGGCCGTGGTAATATGTACACCAATATATCGTAGTTTTGGCCGTATTTAAGCGGTCGAAAGGCTTCCGTATAAACGGGGAGGAGTTCGTAACATGCCTTTTACACAAGAAGAGATTGAAGCACATCTGGAGAAACTGGAGGGCTGGGAGCTGGAGGAAGGACGTTGGATCGTTCGGAAATATAATTTTTCCAGTTTTATGAAAGGGATTGCATTCGTGGATGAAGTTGCCGCTATATCTGAAGCATTCAATCATCATCCATTTATTACGATTGATTACAAGACCGTGACTCTGCGTTTGACCTCTTGGGACGATGGCGGTATTATGGCCGTGGATATTAAGGAAGCCCAACAATATAATGAAGCTTTTGAAAAAATGCGTAGCAGTCATTGAGCTTGTAATGATCTGTCGTATGATGATAAAAGCGCCTTCGCTATACAACATCGTGGTTGTATGCCGAAGGCGCTTTTATCATAGAACCTGGGTTGGGTGGTCTGGACGATATACCATACAATAAAACGGTTTTTTGCCATCGGGAGTCTGGCGTTCATAGGTATCTGTAAGCTCAAATCCAGCCGCCTTGTAGGCCCGAATAGCGCGCCCATTCCAAGTGAGCACCTCTAGATCAATTTCATTCTTCGGGTTGCGTCGTTGGGCTTCCTCTGCAATGGCACGGACAAAATCTGATCCTTTGCCATGTCCGCATCTGTCAGGGTGCATTCCAAGACCTAGCCGGGTCACACCGATCATAGGAAAATATTGAGCAAATCCTGTCAGCTTGTTCTCTTCATCCAGTACGGCAACATATTGCTCTTGGCGAAGCGTGGGACTCCCAAATTCGACTTCAAGCGCCTTCATTTGTTCCCAGGGGAGCCAACCGTATATGTTATAAGGTGGATCATAGCGCCACTCACAGATTGCAGCCGCTTGATGCTCGTCCATCGGTACGATCCGATAGTTGGATATTGAGGCCGGCATGTGTTCCATCCTCCTTTTACACAGGTACTTCAATCATTAACAACAGATTGTAGACAAGTTGCAGGGGAATGGCAAGCGTGTTTATTTCATACCTAAGTCGGGTATACATTCAATAAGAAGGAATTACTGCTCATATGCTCCCCCAGCGGTGACGGTAAAACCGACGATGTTCGCTAAAATTGAAACCTTTTGAGGTGTCAGTTCGTCAGTAAAGATAATCATTGCTGATGTTGTGGACATAAAAAACCGCAATTCGATTCCGGCCAGAATCAAATTGCGGCTAGGGTTAGCTTGCTGTGCGTTAGTTATTCTACGTTATCGTCATCAGGAATATCTGAAGCTACAGAATGGTAAGCGTCTGTGCTCATAATTCTTTTTGCACCGACATAGCGGTTAGCGTAATAATTTTCGTTCAGTGAGCTAACTACTACACCACGTGAAGTCGAGGAGTGGGCAAATTTCCCTTCACCTACGAAGATACCTACATGGGAAATGCCTCTTCCTGTGGTGTTGAAGAACACCAGGTCCCCAGGCCTCATTTCATCGCGGGATACAGAAGATCCCATTTTGAATTGTGATCCAGATTGATGCGGAAGTTTAATTCCCAGTTTGTTGAATACATACATTGTGAAGCCGGAGCAATCGAATCCCTCGAGTGTAGTGCCTCCGCTTCTGTAGTTCGTTCCTTTGGCATCTTGGATGACCTGGTCCATCTTGGAGTCTGCAAATGCACTGCCGCCACCGAATGTAAAAGATGTAAAGGCAATGGCAAGACTCATAGCTGCGATCGTTAGCTTCTTCTTCAAAAAAAATATACCCCTTCCAATGCCTGCGAGGTTAGCTTAAGGATTCGGTAGAAGGTTCCCCTATGACCACTCTGTTGCGAGATCAATTCACCCAAACTGGTTCCCCCGCTTCCTAGGTGCCAGGAATTAGGCTTTACTTAAGATGTGCACCTTGGAGAGCAGTATTCACAATAACGATATTTTTGAGATAAAGGTTACAATAAAGATTACAAAGTTGTTACTATCAGTTCACTGCGATTATTGTAACAAAGTCGGCTGGCTTTGGCAAATGTTTCATTGCAAAAAGTTACAAAAAAAATCTGCTCCTAATGTCCCAGGAACAGATCTTGTTAACAGTATTCAGTTATGTGCCGTTTGCGCGGTTATGCATAAAGTTTTTTCGACAGACGGAAATGAAGTGATTAACATAAAGGAAGGGCTTAGCTTCTACTGGAGATATCGGTATGCCATAGTCTGTACTGCGAACTGATATGCCACAGCCTGACCAGACTAGTAACAAAATGATACGATTGTTGGAGAATGAGCGCGAGCATGCCAGTCCAAATCATCGCCACGGTGCCAAATAGACCGAAGACCAGCAGCACACAAGCACCGAGCAAAAGGGATATACCGACAGCTGGGAGAAGCTGGCGAAAGAAGGCGAGCAGGGACGATAGTATGGCGTGACCACCGACAGTGCCTAGTTGCATATACAGGATGCACTGCCGAATGAACCATCCGTATGCCATCCATCCCATGGCATAGGGCAACAAGTGCAGCAGGTAAGAGGGAGATTGAAGCGTACCTGCTACAATAGGGTAGAGTCTCGGTACTACCCAAAAGGCGGGAATCAGCAGCAGTCCCAACTCGATGATGTAATACAACAGCGACGACATGCCATGGCGTTTCATACCTTTGAAAAAGGACAGGCTTTGCGGCTCAGTCGCATCGGTATGCAGGCTTTGATATATTCCGGCTCTAATGAAGGGAGTGATCAGTATGCGTAGTACAGTCGCCCCTAGTAGTATCCACAAATACACATGTACTTCCCGGCTGTCCATCAGAGCAATCTGGCTCTCCATCCAAAACAAGGTCTGTCCCAGCTCGTTTTGACCCTGATCAGGATAACGGAGCAGTAGCGGGATAACGGCAGATTGTACCAGCCGATAGAGAAACACCCCCCACAGTAATCGATACAGAAACAAAATGATAACGATATAAAATCGTATGCGCACCAGCGCCCAGCCCTCTTTTATAACAGTCCGCATCTATAGACACCTCACCATGACAGACTTCCAAGCAGTGTCTCCAACAGCTTGGTTACACTTATACTCCAACGGGTTTGTTGCTTTTCGTCCAATTCGGCTTTTAGGGTATTGTTAATATGCTTGTTCTCCAGTGCAATGGTATATAGGGGATCAAGGGTTACATAGGAAACGGGAGAAGTACTTTTGATCCGAAAAGTTGTGCTTTTGCCCGCACCGTCCCAAGCCTTGAATTTCGTGGTTCCATCCTTGAAGGTAAATTGGACAGGGATCTTGGGATAATCCGCCCCTTTTTTGCTGACCGTCACGACTGCTTCATATCCATTCTCCAGCTTGTGGTTTGTGATGTGATCCACTGAAAAGTCCGCCATCTGGCCGTCATATACATACTGTTCAAAATAGTGGCTCCATGAGCGTCCGGTGACTCTCTCCACGATACGTTGAAAATCCTGTGAGGACGGATGCTTAAATCGGTACGTCTGGACGTAGGTCCGCATAATGCGATCCATTTTTTTCATACCCACCTGACGTTCAATGCCCCGTAGTACCAGCTTGCCTCGAGAGTAGGCATTTTGCGCGTACTCAGCAGCCGAGCCGTACTTCCATGACTCACGGTTTAGCGGCTGTGGGGAGGATACCTGTCCCGATTGTAATGGCAAGTTGGGGGTAAGCCCATATTCTTGCTCCATAAGTCGCTCCTCTGCATAGGAGGTGAAGCCTTCATCCAGCCACGGCTCCTCAAATTCATTATTGGCTACCATTCCATAGAAATATTGATGTCCAATCTCATGAACTAATGTCCGTTCCAGACTATAGCCAGGATTGAGATTACCCGCAGCAGCGGCCGTGATGAGTGTCGGATACTCCATGCCGCCAGCTCCATTGCCTGATTTAGGTGGAACCACGATGGACAGGGTGGAATATGGATAAGGCCCGTACCATTTGCTGTAGTACAAAAGAGCGGCCTTCGCTGCGCTCATATAGCGTCCTTTGAGCTCCTTGTGCGATGGGTCAAGGTAGAGCTTGATTTTGACACCAGGGACTTCAGCAGAAGAAAAGGGTTCTTCTACGGCTACAAAGTTGGGTGAAGCGGACCAGGCAAAATCGTGTACATCATCGGCATAAAATTGATATATTTTTTGTCCGTTCTGTCGGACGGCACCACGGGTGGGAAATCCGGTCGCTGCTACGATATGAGTTTCAGGCACCCGAATCCGTACGCTGTAAATTCCAAAATCGGCATAAAACTCGGAGTTACCATGATACTGGTGGAGGTTCCAGCCCTCCTCGGCGCGTCCACGCTGCCCTGCAGTCTCGTAGACACTGAGCTTCGGGAACCACTGTCCTGCCATTACAAAATCATCTGTCCCACCCATACGAGCAAAGATGGCAGGCAGTTTTACCTCAAACTTCATATATAATGTGATTTCTTCGCCACCTCGTACTGGCTTGGGTAGACGCACCTTCATGAGCGAACGGTCGCCTGCGTTACCGTCATCTGGCTGCACATATTGGATGCGATGCATGAGGGATAAACCGTCTTCTGTTTTTAGTTCAGTCAGCGTCATAGAGCCAAAGCCGTCTTTGGGCATGGTGTCTCCGCGCAGCTTTCCACCGGATTCCTTCATAAAGGTGGTTTCCATGGAAGAGAAGGCGTTCGGGTATAGATGAAGATACAGATCATTCACGGTTTTCTTGCCCGGATGTTTCCAGGTCAGTGTCTCAGTGCCTCGCAAAACCTGTCCCTTTTCCAGAGATACATCAATGTGGTACTCTACCACCCGTTTGCTGAGGATTTCTGTAGCGGGTTGTGGAGGGTTCTTGGGCAGGTCAGGCAGGATGTTTGCCCCTAGAGGCTTGCCCACATTTGGGGCAAGCGCAGACTCAGACAGGGAGCCGTATAGTGGTTGGCCTATGGACTGCGGGTCGGATTGCGATTGGGGCTGCCAGGCAAACCATAACGTCCCTGCGAGGAGACCGAGGGCTAGTGTAGACAATAAAACGATTTTAGTGCGTGCTGGGGTCATACAATGGATACCTCCCGTTGACAAGCATCTACAGCATGTATATGTTTGCTTTCAGGAGATTATTAGTTAAAATATTTATAGTGTAGAATGAGTGTGAAGACGGAAAATGGAGGTCTAGTGACGCATGAGTGAAAATCAGCCGGACGGCAAAAAACAGATTGCACTGAACATTGTCAGTGGCAAGAGTAAACATAAGGGTTTCGGCGCAGGCTCAATTGACCTGAACAGCATGTCACCGGTCATCATTGACCGAGGAGAGGCGAAAATTGATATCGGTGCCATGCATGCCAAAAGTAAAGTAGAACGTGGTATCAAGTTCTCTACGAATAAAGAGGACGTACCGAACGGACGCCAGGTATGGCTCGTATGGGTAGCTGTGGACCGTACAGCCGAAGGACGTATGTACGGCGGCGCCACCGCCTGCGAGATGCTGATTGACGACGAGGCCAAACGCGGCTGGAAAATCCTCGCCGATCACGTCAACCGTATGGATTACGCGCTCAAGCGTCGTTTCATGCTGGAGGATCTCGGCAGCGAAGATAAGGCAGCGCTCAAAAGCCTGCTCATTTCGCATAACGAGGAATGGTGGGACGCTTCGCCTGAGGAATTGAAGCAGGCGCTGGAAGGGTAGGCCAAGCGTTAACACGATTCCAGTGTACACAACTGCTTAAAGAGCAGTCGGCAGTAAGGTTCAGAAGTAGACCGATACCTTGGTTGGGGGCGGTCTACTTCTTTTTCATGTAGGTAAGCAATGCTGAATGAACATGCCAAACATGATCATCAAAGAAATTGCTGGAAAAGTATACTATAAAAAATCTGTTTTTAAGAGATAAAACACTTAAATCGGCAATTTGTTAGAGCACCTCCAAGTTACATGAAAATTATTGTAACAGATATGTAGTTATGAACTGATAGCTCCTTGACATCCTGGAAAGGCATTCACTATAATTCAGATAGAAATCGCTTCCACTCTTCTTTCTATTCATTTTGTGGAACCGGTTCCTTGAAAGATGTAGTTAAGTCCTATTTACTGTTTATGAATGTAATCTCTAAATAAGGTGGCATCGTTATGTTTAAATGGTTGAAAAAGAAGGCGGCTCCTCGTATTGAAGAATTCGAAATGATAGCACCAATCAAAGGAAAAGTGGTTTCCCTGGAGGAGGTTCCAGATCCTGCGTTCTCTACGAAAGCTATGGGGGATGGCATCGCTATTCATCCGTCTGAGGGTAGGGTCACCGCTCCTTTCGCGGGAAAAGTTGCCCATGTCATGGAGAAAAGTAAGCATGCTCTGATTATTGAACATGAATCCGGCGTACAAGTTTTGATACATGTCGGGATTAATACCGTCTCTCTCAAAGGACAAGGGTTTAATCCTCATGTCCAAGTAGGAGATAGCATTAAAGCTGGGCAATTATTGATGGAGTTTGACCTGGATGCGATTCAACAAGGTGGATTGCCTGTAATTACGCCGGTAATCGTTCCAGATGGGCAAGAGATGATTAGCCATGTGGAAATCCTGGAAGGTACATCTGCCTCTCCAGAAGTACCTGTATTAAGAGTTCACTTAAAAGCCTAGTTCTCATTCAAAAAAGACTAACCAGGAATTCCTGGTTAGTCTTTTCTTTAGATGATTCACTGACCAGTCAAGGGGTGGGTACGACCATGTAAATCAAAGGTTAGGATTCATATATTTCAGATATCCGCTGATTACAATTGCCTTCGTACAGCCCTCCATGAAAGCAGACCACTTTTTTAATATCATATGGCAGCAGGTTTTTAAGAGATTCTTTGGCCATATTGAAATCACAGCAGTATTGCGGGTCTGGAGCCAATAATTTGCCGCTTACTACGCGTAGAGCATCTCCTGCAATCAGGGTTTGACTGGATTTATGATAGAAACTTAAGTGTCCTGGTGTATGTCCAGCAGTATCTATAACTACGATCCCCCCACAGAAGGGCAGTTCCTCTCCGGCAACGATGGTGGAGTTTACAATAGCCTTTGGGGGATTTTCAAGTGTACGCCGGAATGCGTGTCTCCACTCTACCGGAACGGATTCGGGCATGGAGCTTACAGCTTGATCTATTGCTTCTGGAGTCAGCTTTATAAGCTGTTTTTCTCCCTGTATATAGGGCTTTTCGATAGAACTGGCTAATACTTGAACTGGGGATGAAGAGGCTCGGACTATATCTGCTAAACTGCCGATATGGTCAAGGTCCTGGTGTGTTATTAATATAGAGGTAAGTTTATGGATTGCTAATCCGGTGTCTAGAATAGCCTCATGTAAAAGTGAGAGTTGCCCGGGGTAAGCCGTATCAACTAAAATCATGTTATCTTCGTCCCACACTAAAGTCGGGTGAATACTCTCTATACTTCCCATAATGTTAGCAGAAACCTGGAGCATGTGTATTCCCTTGTCTAATTGCATCGAATCCCTCCCATAAGAGTTGATGTAATACAAAGGAATCGTATCATTAAACATAAATATGTAAACCTATACTATATCATAAAAATAATTATTTGTAAATATGTATAATTTTAAATTTGTGTGACAGTTAGGAGTGATGACGTGAAGAGAATTTATTTTGTCAGACATGCCCAAGCAACAGGACAGGAACCAGATGCCCGACTTACCGATGAGGGTACCCGACAAGCTGAGCAGTTGGTTGATTTTATGGAGAATGTAGGTGTGGAATATATTGTGTCCAGCCCGTGGAAACGGGCCGTGCGAACCATTCAGCCCTTGGCTGAACGGAAACAGTTGCAGGTGTATACTGATGTACGTCTTCAAGAACGGGTAATTAGCCATGAGCATTTGGATCATTGGCTGGACGTGCTGGAACAGACCTATTTGGACGAGGACTTGAAGCTGGAGGGAGGGGAATCATCCCGTGAAGCAGTAGATCGAGGAATCCAGCTTGTTCAGGAGCTTATAGAGCGGGCGGAAAAAACGGTTATCATTGTAACTCATGGAGCTTTACTATCTCTTCTCATTCGATATTACGATCCGCAGTTTGGGTTTGAGGACTGGAAAAAGCTTTCGAATCCCGACGTGTATTTGCTAGAACTGAAAGAAGCAGAAGCCAAGATTCGCAGAGTGTGGAATACGGGTTGAAATAAATAAAGCACGTTCACATAAGTGCAGAATGGAATCGAAAGGGGAGGCGCATGTTGGATGCAAACCGTTTTTTAGAATTAGAAAAGGCGTTGTTTCAAGCTTGGTCTTTGGAGTCTAGCTCTAAATGGACCGCAAATAATCCTGCGTCTGGGCAATGTGGTGTCACAGCACTCGTCGTTCAGGACAGGCTTGGCGGCGATATTTTGAAAACATGGCTGGATAGTGGTTGGCACTATTACAACCGTATTGGTGAGGACATTGTAGATTTTACGAGGTCGCAATTTTCAAGCCTTCCACAGTATCAGCATGTACACTCCAACCGGGAAGAAGCATTCTCAGACACCAATGCAGAGCAGTATGCAGCCCTAAGTCAGAGATTAAAGGAATTTCTAAACGAAGAAGAATAAGGGGATTTAAATCTGGATGCAGTCATAAAGGCGTGATTTTTGAACCTGATCCAATGGAAGGTGCTTTTTGTTGCCCAATATACATTAAAGAACTGAGTAATCAGTAAAATTCTTGAAGATAAAAGCTGTATTTACGTTATAAAATGAGCTATATACTGAGGTGAGAATAATAAAGAAGTCGTGCGCTAACACGACTCGAATATACAACCACTGCTTAGAAAAAAACTAATGCAGCCAATGGTTTGGAATGCTTAGAGAAGGGGGCAGTTTGGTTTTACAATTGCCCTTAGCCGAATTTAATTGCGCCTGTGTAAGAAAGATACTTCCTTCCAGATTAGCCCCACTTAAATCAGCATCTCTAAAATCCGTACCGATCAAGTCCGTCATTCTCAGATCAGCCTCTCGCAGATCAGCAGCAATCAGTAAAACTCCTCTCAGGTTGGTACCTCTAAGATCAGCGCCTCTCAAATTGGCCCCGATAAGGTCTCTACTCCTGATCTTTTTACTATATTTGTTGTGCTCTATGTTTTTCTTAACTTTTTCTCGTACTAACTCACTTGTTTGTAAAAGTAAATCATTGACTAACGCCCTATGGGTGGGTACATGAAGATTTATGAGAGATTTTGGATCTTGATTCGTAAGCTGCTCGGTTTTCGCCATAGCCTTTTGTAAGTCTGTATAGATGGGATGAGTTTCTTTTAAGTTAAGGGCTTCATTTAGGTAATAAAGCATTTCATGAAGCTGTTGCATGATGGGAAATATATTGAACATTTCCTCAGCTATTGCCGGATCGTCTCGCCAGCTTTTTCCGTTGTATGTAACTTGGGAAACTTTTTGGCCTGCTCCAAAGCAATCATATACTGTACAGCCTCGCAAGCCGTTATTTCTTAGGTTCTTATGAATATTACAACGATAATCCGCATTTAGGTTTTGACAAGGGGTTCCTCCGTCCTTATTAAAAGCAAAATCGGCTGATTTAGCATAAGGCAAGGCTACACAGCATAAACCAAAACATTGTTCACAATTTGCACTATACAATAAACACACATCCTTTTATTGGCACCTATTAAATATAATATTACCAAAAAAAGATGGAGCATGGTCTATTGTTTTTCTATAGACTTCTAGAGTCTGCTGGATCGTTTAGAGAAGAAATTTAGTCTTTTGCCAAATTTAATTGCCATGAAACACCGTATTTGTCTTCAACCCAGCCAAATTGTTGGCTTACGGGCGAGGCTTCAAGGGGCATTAGAACTCGGCCTTCCTGAGATAGCTGACCAAACACACGATGAATTTCTTCTTCCGAATCACAAGTGACGAATAGCGATAGAGCTGGGGTAAAAGGGTGTTTGTCCTGATGGTTATAGTCTATAGCCATAAAGGTTTGCCCTTTGAGGTTGAATACGGCATGTAACACGGTCCCATCTTCCTGATGGAAAATGCTCATGATACCAGACGGCTTAAAGACAGAGGTATAATATTGCATGGCTTCTTCTGCTTGACCAGAGAACATGAAAAATGTTGTAATTTTTGGATTGGAATCATGCATGAGATCAGCTCCCTAGACTGGATCGTAGATGGTAACATCTTTCCTCTTTTTTAATAGAAATATTCAGCATTAGAGAATTGCTTTATGAAGACGTACACACGTGAAAGGAGAAAACAGGATGATGGACACGACAGCAAGACTTATGGATATGTTCGGCTCAGGCAAGAAGCTGGACGCCAGCATCATTTCCGCCTATACGGATGTGGTTGCCCAATATGGGACAGTGGAGGATGCGTGGGAGTTATATAGGCTTTTTGTAGAAGATCCCCACCATTATATCAGGGGGTTGCTCCTCCAGCCGATCATGAGATGCGGGGATGTTACTTTGGCGCAGGATATGTACGAGCGTTATGTGCGAAATCAGGCATCCCCAGAACATATACCTGACGGCGTGCTGTATGTGCTAGGTTATTTGGGTTATGTGGAGGCTGCTGCTGATCTTGTCGCTTTGGTGAACGGACCGTATGGAGCTGTGTCTGTGGATGCCTGTTTGGGACTGGTACATCTTCCATGCGAACCGTACCGTGAGAAACTGGCGGCTGAATTGGAAAAAGTGTTGGATCAGCATTTGTTTAATGAATTCTTACCTCTGCTAAGCTTCAAATGCACTACTGAAGATATGGTTCCACGATTGGTGCATTGGGGAGAACGACATGCCTCGGTAGACTGTAATGCGGGAATTATTGCTGGAATTGCCTTGTTTGGAGAGGAGCAAAGGGATACGATTCGGTCTATTTTGTGGAATCCGCTTTGGGAGGCTCATGGAACAGCTACGGGAAGCTGTGTGTGGTCTTATATTGCTATGCAACATGTAGGGTTGACCTTTAGAGAGCTTATTCAGGATATAAAAAGCTGTGATGTGTCCAAAGCAGGTGTACAGGACTTGGAGTACCGTTTGGAAGTGTTGTATGAGATGCTGGAACTAAAACTAAGTTATACAGCCCGACCGATCCGGTTCGCTCGCTGTAACGAGGAATCATTTGGTCAGCTCTATAGCGATTTATTTAGCTGGTCCACAGAGCATAAGGATGACTCTATGATAGGCTGGATGAACGACAATTTAGGGTATAAGCATCGGCTGCTGGAACAGTATGATGAGCTCAGGAAACGAGTCGAGATTAAAATGATACATGAAATTGAGCTGGAGCATGTTCAAAAAGGAAGTTAATCGTATCAGGAAATAAGAATTTTTGATGTAAAAGGACGAAATAGCGGAGTTTGGCGGAGATATGGGGATTCGCCCAGTCCGCGGGCTGGTGTCCCGCATAGGATACATCAGCCTAGACACAAGGAGTGAAACACATGTCTTTACTGCCACAAGTTCCTTTCGGAACGCAACCGGGTATTCCGGGTCCATTCACGCCGTCAAGTCCTCCGATTCCACAATTTCCTGATATGCAGGATTCGTTCCCGTCTCCGATAGGTCCGCCACCAGGCCCAGGATCATTTTCGCCACAGCCGTTCTCACCGCCGCCGCAAGGGCCGTTCGGTCCGCAAGGTGGGCAGCAAGCTCAAGCACCCACTTCTCCACCACCGCAATTTACGCCACCGAAGCCGCTGGTTTCGGCGTATGCGGTTGACCCTGGAGCCATCTTCGGTTGTTTGTTCCGCAACACGTTTGTATGGCTGACGAACGGAGAGCGTTTTTGGCTGTACCCTGTCTTTGTAGGCAGAACATCGGTAGCGGGTTTTCGGTGGAGTGGACGTTTTTGGTTTTATTATGGTGTAGACCTCAACCGTATTGAGTCGTTTAGCTGTTATTGGTAATAGCGCAGCTTTAGGGAAGAGTGGGGTTTAACGGGATGATGGCTGATGGCACTGGCAAGAGAGTTAAATGGGCATATGAGGTAAGTGATGCGAAAATAAAAAGACTGAGAGAGCGCTCATCGCGTTCCCCCAGTCTTTTTTTGCTATTAATCCATCCACCAACGCTTAAAATTGCCCCACCACGATTTCTTTTCAGCTTGTCGCTCCGCTTGGTCAGTTGGTGTGGATGCCGGTTGGTTATCTTGCCCCGATAGCGTCTCCTTCGGCTCCGTGCCGCTGACGAATACCTCCAGCCGCTTGTCCGGGCTGTCCGGTGCAGCCAGCTTGCCGCTGGCCGGGTCAATATAAGCGCTGACTACGCCGTCAGGGATAGGAAAGATTTTGGGTGGCACATTCTCCAGCGCTTTCTCCGTATATTGCGCAAAAATCGGAGCCGCCCGTCGGGCATCCTGTGTGCTGATGTCCTTGCCCTTGTCATAGCCGACCCAGACAGCGGTGGACAGCTCGGGGGTAAAGCCGACCATCCACGCATCGGTGTTGGTCGTGCCGCTCTTGCCGGCAACCGGGCGCTTGATCAGCTTCGCGACCCGGTTGCCAGTGCCGCCTTCCTCGAACACGCCTTCCATAAGGCGTGTGAGGACGTAGGCGGAGGCGGGCTTCACCACCTGCACGGGCGCGGCTTGGGGCGCTTCGTACAGCGACCGCCCGGCAGCATCGGTGATGCGCAGCACTGCCACCGGAGCCACCTTTTGCCCGCCGCTACCGATGACCGAGAAGGCCGAGGCCATCTCGAACGGGCTGACGGGCGACACACCCAGCGCTAGCGAAGGTACGGGCTTGAGCTCGCTTGTAATGCCCATTTTGCTGGCGAGATCCATGACCTTATCCGTTCCCACCTTCAAAATGGTGCTAACGGCATAAATATTATCGGACGCCGCAATTGCGCGCCGAAGATCTATTTCGCCCAAATATTTGTCTCCAAAATTTTTGGGCTTATAGGTCTTGCGATTGTTATCGTAGTGGAACAACGTCGGTCGGCTTTCGAACTTGGACGTACTCGTCAATTCGCCGGAATCCAGTGCGCTTAGATACATAATCGGCTTGAAGGAGGAGCCTGGCTGCCGGGTTGTGGCCAGCGCATGATTATATTGATTCCCGACATAGTTCGTTCCGCCGACCATGGCCTTGACATGCCCGTTGCGCGGGTCCATGGAGATTAACGCGGTTTCCAGTCCGTTGCTGTTCTTCATGCCCTCGTTTACAGCCGCCTCGGCTGCTTGCTGCATGTGCATGTCCAGCGTGGTATAAATACTCAGGCCGCCATGCTCAAGCACCCCTTCGCTAATCCCGAGCTGATGTGTCACCAACTGGCGGACGTAATCGCGGAACCAGGGAGCGGTTTCCACTGTCCGACGCTGGCTCTCGGGCCGCAGGGCTAACATTTCCTCATAGGCCTTGGTGGCTTCAGCCGGTGTAATTTTGCCGATAAGCGCCATGGAGTCCAGAACAATTTTCTGCCGATCCTTTGCATTTTTCATATGATTATACGGTGAATAGTAGGTTGGCCCTTTCGGAATACCTGCTAACAGGGCGCTTTCGGCCAAATCCAGATCTTTTGCGGATTTACCGAAATACATTTGCGAAGCTGCTTCAATGCCATAGGCGCCGTGACCATAGTAAATTTCGTTCAAATACATTTGTAGCAGCTCATTTTTGGTGTACTTCATTTCAAGCTGTGCGGTATAGATAGCCTCCTTGGCCTTGCGCGTCCACGTTTTCTCATGAGATAAGTATAGATTGCGTGCAAGCTGCTGAGTCAGCGTGCTGGCCCCTTGCGACATATCCCAGCGGGTCAGATTAACGATTACCGCCCGGCCCAGACCTTTGAAATCAAAGCCAAAATGATCGTAAAACTTCCGATCTTCCACAGCCAGGGTAGCTGCAATCAAATCGGGTGAAATGTGATCAAGCTGGACCGGAATGGATTCTTTGCCTCCAGCAGAGAAAGTGGCGATGACTTGCCCCTGACTATCGAGCAGACGTGAATTCCGGTCCGTATCCGCGAGCGGAAGGCTGGTCGTGTACAAATAGGCGAGCAGGATGCAGGCGGCGATGACCGTCAGAATCGTGAGAGACATCAGTCCTTGAAACAATCGAAGCCAAAGCGGTTTACGCTTGGGGGATCGTCCGGTCGTATCGGTCATCATGCCACCTCCTTCCATAGTTGATGTTCTCAGTATAGTCAATCCGAAAGCGTCTATTCATCAGATACACATACGTGTCTATTTTAAACAAGATTAAATCTCCAAATTGCTTTAGCAGCTCATTCAGGTATCACTTATAATGCAAAAAGTGTGAAATTCCAATGTGTTTGGTACAATAAATATAGCAAACTTGGCGTTTGCGTGTTACTGATATAAGGAAAGTCAACGTTTATGCTACCGGATTGCCGGACACATACTTTGATCAGAAAGAAGGTTGGAATGATGGACTTGTGGTTTACGGAGAAGCAGACTCCCTCTTTCGGCATTACAGCAAAAATCAAACAAACCTACGTCTCTGAGAAAACAGATTTTCAGGATCTGGCTATGATCGAGACAGAGGAATTCGGCAATATGCTTGTTCTGGATGGCATGGTGATGACAACGGTTAAGGATGAATTTGTGTATCACGAAATGGTAGCACATCCGGCTTTGAATACACATCCGAATCCGAAAAAAGTTTTGGTTGTGGGTGGTGGCGATGGCGGCGTTATTCGTGAGGTCATCAAGCACCCTGAAGTGGAAAAGGCTGTATTGGTGGAGATTGACGGTAAGGTGATAGAATATTCTAAAAAATATTTGCCTGAAATTGCCGGAAAGCTGGACGAGCCTAATGTAGAAGTGCTGGTCAATGACGGATACATGCACATTATTGAACACAAAAATGAATACGACGTCATTATGGTCGATTCGACGGAGCCGGTAGGTCCGGCAGCCCCGCTGTTCGAGCGCGGGTTTTACCAAGGTATTTTTGAAGCATTGAAGGAAGACGGTATTTTCGTTGCACAAACGGATAATCCTTGGTTCAAGGCAGATCTGATTCAGAAGGTTAACAAAGATGTGAAGGAAATTTTCCCGATTGTGCGTGTATATGGTGCGAACATTCCAACCTATCCGAGTGGTCTATGGACATTCACGTTGGGTAGTAAGAAGTATGATCCGCTCGAAGTAGACGAAAACCGAATTCCAGAGATGGACACCCGATATTATAGTCCGCGTTTGCACAAAGCGGCGTTTGTACTACCTAAGTTTGTAGAGGATTTAACGAAGTAAACATTTTAAGAAAAAGCGTCTTAGTGGTCTTTATTGCCTGTTTTTGGGCGGAAAGGAGCGCTATAGGCGCTTTTTTGTCTTGAATAAGATTTAAAAATGGCCATGAAAGCATACTGGACACTGAATTTCCTTTTAAGATAAAAGAAGGAAATTTAAGGGTGTGTGTAGAATATACAAAAAACCAGACATTTAACAGATTTGTAATGTCAACAGGGACGGTTTGGTTATGGAAATACATAAATCGGCGATGTACCAAAGAGGGGGAAACTTTTTTGATCAGACGCTCTTTTTATTACCTGTGGGGGTCCCAGACGATCTCCAACGTAGCAGATATCATCTACATGTTGAGTGTAGTGGTATTGGTGTTCAGCTCAAGTAATTCCTTAATGACGACTATTCTAATCCCGCTGTTCCGATTGTCTGCCCAAGTGCTTAGTGGGCTCGTTGCACCAATCGTCCTCGGCCGATTTCGGCTAACACGCGTGTTGCTATTTTCCCAGTTTGGTCAGTTTGTCATTTTTACGCTACTGCTGCTTTATTTGTGGATCGTACCTGAGCAGAGGTCGTTTCTATTTATTTTTGTGATGGTGTTCGGTATGTCTTTTCTGGATGGCTGGACCAATCCTGCGCGTAATGCGCTTGTACCCCGTTTGGCTACGGGTGAAGGGCTAATGCGTGCCAACGGCATGGTGGCGGTCAGTGATCAGGTGGTCAGGTGTGCAGGCTGGGCGCTGAGCGGAATTATTGTGGCTTGGCTGGGTTCCCTGAATACGCTTGTGATTGCATCCTGTTGTTATCTCGTGGCTGTAACTGTCACGTCCTTCATTCGTGATCCGCTGGATCAGAAGGAATTAAGTCTTGAAGCTTCGGATTCCTCGACAAATGCAGTAGAGCCTGCAAAGGCAAAGGAAAAAGGCTCCCATTGGAAAGAGCTTGGGGAAGGCTGGACAATCATTTGGCACAACCGTCGTATTCGTTCTCTGATGATCGTCGATAGCGTGGATAGTATCGGGGGAGTCTCCTGGCTTGGGGTATTTATTCTGGCGTACGTCAGCCAAGTGCTGCATCGGGATGCGAGCTGGTGGGGCTTTATGAATGCGTCCTTTTTCTCGGGCACGATTTTGGGTGGATTGATTGTCGTTGGCTTGGTCAAGCGATTGCAAAAGAACAGCTTTTTGTACATGCTCGGAGCATTGCTGGTGTATGTACTGATTACCATTGTATTTGCGCTGAATACCATCCCCGTTGCTGCGCTTATTCTTTTTGCTGTATCAGGCTTACCTGTTCAAATGGCGGGGATTATTCGCCGCACCTTGCTGCAAACCAGTGCACCGCCAGCCCAGCTGCCCAAAGTGATGGCGGGAATTGATGTGCTTACAAATCTCGCTTTCGGTCTGTCTTTGTTATTCATGGGCTGGTATGCAGACCGTTTCGGTATGGTGCAGGTGTATTTGTTGGCTGCGGCCATGACTACCGTTGCTGTTCTGATCGGCTGGTTCTACCGCAGGGATTTTCAGGAAAGTGAGCAAATGGACCAACCAACCGCTACGGGCGCTGGGATTTAAAATTGGGGTTCCCGTTAGGCGTGACAGCATTCATTGGATGAGTTCAATTTTACAGGAACACCACTGGAATAACGTTGACGGTGGTGTTCCTTTCATATCATATTAAATTAAATGGTATGTCTGTTGAGCAATACGTGCCATTCCTAATGTCAGGTCCGTTTGCTCGTGAGATATGTTTTGACGGCAGGAGGAGTGTAATTTGTAAATTGCTGTAGGATTCCTTGCGAAGTAGTATCCGTAATTACCAACGCACGATATTTTTCCTGCATAAATTGTTCCTCAACCATACGATTAAACAAGGAAATAAGAGGATCGTAATAATGGTTAATATTTAAAAGACCGCATGGCTTTTCATGCAAGCCTAATTGCGCCCATGTGAAAATTTCAAAGTATTCTTCCATTGTACCTGGGCCACCTGGTAAAACAATGAATCCGTCCGCAATCTCTGCCATTTTAGATTTTCGTTCGTGCATGGAATCAACAATGATTAATTCGCTCAGGCCACATGTGCAATTTCACGGCTTTGCAAAAAGTGAGGGAGTACACCGATGACGTGACCTCCTGCATGAAGTGCCGCGTCAGCCACTGCACCCATTAAACCAACACTTGCTCCTCCATAAATCAGGCTTATTTCCTGTTCGGCAAGTGCCTTGCCCAGAGCAACAGCATGCTCTCGATAAATCTCAGACGCTCCATTACTGGAACCGCAAAAAACAGCAATGCTTTTCATATGAGATTCTCCTTTATGTATATCTTTTTGCAAGTTTTTGCTGGTGTGTTCGAAATATATCCTCCAAGGTGATGTCATACTTGTTGGCGATCACGATGAGATTACCCAGTACGTCTCCAAGTTCTTCAGTTAAATGCTCCCTGTTCTCCTCGAATGAACCATCGATCTCATCAGGCCGGTCTCTGCCGATCTCCAGGGCGCGAATAGCTCTCGCAACCTCCCCGGTTTCCTCTGCCAAGAAACCAATTCGGACGAAGATATCTAAATCAGACCAGTTCCTCTCTTGATAATATTGCTTGACCCACTTTTGAAATTCATTAATATCCATATTCAGCCTCCCAACTGAAACCCATGCATGATGTTGGCTATACAAACCATAAGGTTTAGATGAAACGGAAACGTTTGTTCTCGTTTTATTATATAATATAGGGGGGGATTTATCAAAGAAAAATAAAAAAGCCAATTGCTTAAAAAGCAACCGACTTTTTTTAAGAACGTTGACCTTACTGATGCGACCGTATCCGGTCAGCCTTTTAAGCCGTAGTAAACTGGCTGTTATAGAGCGAGGCATAATGGCCGCCGCTGGCAAGCAGCCCCTCATGGGTACCACTTTCGACGACATCGCCGTTTTTCATGTATAGAATCAAATCCGCTTCGCGGATGGTCGATAGTCTGTGGGCGATCACAAAGCTGGTGCGTCCGGCAATCATTTTCATAAATGCTTTTTGGATACGCGCTTCTGTCAGAGTGTCTATGCTACTGGTCGCTTCATCCAGGATCAGCATAGGTGGATCGACGAGGATTACCCTCGCGATGGTAAGCAGCTGTTTTTGGCCTTGCGACAGGCTGTCGCCTGACCCGCTGATGACCGTATCGTAGCCATGAGGCAGTCGCTTGATGAAGCTATGCGCATTGGCAGCTGTTGCAGCCGCGATGACTTCTTCGTCCGTGGCTTCCGGCTTCCCGTAAGCGATATTGTCCCGAATGGTTCCGCTGAACAGCCATGTATCTTGAAGCACCATACCAAAGTTAGTCCGCAGGTTGTCCCGGCTCATGTCGTTGATATTCACCCCGTCGATGGATATCGAGCCGCTGTCCACATCGTAAAACCGCATGAGCAGATTGACGAGTGTGGTTTTGCCAGCTCCGGTCTGTCCGACAATGGCCACACGTGTACCCGGTTTAACCTCCAGACTAAAGTTCGTAATGAGCGTACGTTCCGGGTTATAGGAGAATTTGACATGATCAAAAAGAATCGTGCCTTTGCTGCGCTTCAGCTGTACGGCGTTCGATTTTTCCGGCTGCTCTGGCGGTGAGTCCAAAATCGCAAATATGCGCTGAGCAGAAGCCGTGGCTGCCTGGAACTGGGTGAGAACACCCGTAATTTCATTAAAGGGCTTGGCGAACAAATTGGTATAAATCAGAAAGCTCGACAATCCACCTACCGAGATCCCACCCAAAATAATGGAAATACAGCCAATCATGGCGGTGACTGAAAAAGTCATGTTGTTCACCAATCGGGTAGAGGGGTTGGACAATGATCCGTAAAACTGCGATTTCACCCCGGCTTGATACAATTGTTCGTTTCTGGCGGAAAATTCCTCAAGCGAGCGGTTTTCATAATGAAAAGCAGTAACTACCCGTTGCCCGCCGATCATTTCTTCCACGTAACCGTTCAGGCTTCCTAAAATTTTGGCCTGTTCGCGGAACATACGCTGTGACCTTGTCGTAATGAACCGTGCCACACCGTATGTGATCGGGGCAGACACCAATACGACCAACGTCATGATCGGACTGATATACAGCATGAGTACAATGGAGCCTATAATCGTAATAATCCCGGTAATCAAGGTGGAAAATCCTTGCAGAAATCCATCCGACACAGCATCCATATCGTTCACGAAACGGCTAATGCTGTCTCCTTGCGGATGAGTGTCATGAAAGCTTAACGGAAGGATATTAAAATGATCAAATAACTCCCGCCGCATATCATTTACGGTCTGAAAAGCAATACGGTTCGTCAAATACGTGAGTAGCCAGCTAAACAGACTGCCTACAACATATACAATGCCTAATCCAGCTAGAATCTGTGCAATACCTTTAAAATTCACTGCTCCCTTATCCACCATGTGGTCGATAGCTTGACCAATCATGTAGGGTCCGATCAGACTGGCAAGCACGCTGAGAATCGCACTGACGATGACCCAAAATGTTGTTGTTTTATATTGACCGACATAGGTTAACAATCTTCTCCAGGTTTCCTTGCCACTCATTGGTCCACCTCCTGCGTTGAGAGCTGGGAGCGATTAATTTCCTGATATACCTCCGAGCTGCTCATCAACTGATCATGTGTGCCGATTCCGACAATCCGGCCTTCATCAAATACAATGATTTTATCAGCATGCTGTACGCTGCTTACTCGTTGCGAGACCAGTAGGACAGTCATGCGGGTGCTTTTTTCCCGTAGCGATTTCCGGAGGGCGGCGTCAGTTGCAAAATCAAGTGCGCTTGAGGAATCGTCCAAAATCAGAATTTCCGGATTGCCTACAATAGCTCTGGCAATGGTAAGTCGCTGTTTTTGTCCTCCCGATAGATTAAGTCCTCCTCGGGTGATCGGGGCATCGAATTTTTCCAGCAAGTTAGAAATAAATTCATCCGCTTGCGCGATTGCTGCGGCTTGAGCGACTTCCTCGTCGGTGGCGTGTTCATGTCCCCAACGGATATTATCCGCTATCGTCCCAGTGAACAGCAGCGCCTTCTGAGGAACAATACCGATTTTCTGCCGCAATTGCTCAAGCTTATACTGCCGTACGTCGATGCCGTCAACCTGTACACAACCCTCTACCGCATCATAGAAGCGGGGAATGAGATTCACAAAGGTGGATTTCCCCGAACCTGTTCCTCCGATGATTCCAACCGTTTCACCAGGATAGATGTTTACCACTACATCGTTAAGTGCCAGTTGCCCTGTCGTATTGTATCCAAAGGAAACATGATCAAAAGAGATGGCTGGTACAGCGCCATGCCCACTTGTTCCCTCCCTATCTATAGATGTAGAAGTAGCAGCAGTGTCGGAAATCGAAGCTTGCGTGTCTAGGACCTCCTGAATCCGCGCTGCTGAAGTGGCAGCCTTGGTGAACAAAATAATTAAATTGGTCACCACAATCAGAGCTAATAAAATTTGCGTAATGTAATTAATAAAGGCAATAATCTCCCCTTGTGTAAGTGATCCATATTGGATATGGATGGCGCCGATCCACAGGATTGCAATAATAGCTCCGTTTACCACCAGCAAGGTGGCAGGGCTTAGCAAAGCAGAAATACGTCCGACACGAATAGCGGTCTGAGTCAGGTCATCCGAAGCGGCGTTGAATTTAACTCGCTCAGCGCCTCTTTTGGCAAATGCGCGTATGACCCGTACGCCTGTAAGATTTTCGCTAAGTACCAGAGCGATTTTATCGAGTTTTTTTTGATACCGACGATACAGTGGTGAAGCCTTGGTAATGACCACATACAGGATCAAAGCTAGAACCGGTGTAGCCGCCAACAGCACCAAAGCCAGGCGGAAATCCAGGATCATGGACATGATAATAGCCCCGATACAAATAAAAGGAGCACGAATGACCAGACGAATCAGCATCGCTACAGCCGTTTGGAGTTGATTGACATCATTCGTAATCCGGTTGATGAGCGAGGGCGTACCGAACTTATCGAGATCAGCATAAGAAAACGATGAAATATGTTTAAACATCGTATTGCGCAGCGTAGTTCCGAATCCTTGGGAGGCACGGGCTGCGTAAAACTGACACACTAATGAACTGCCAAAGCCCAGTATAGTCATGAGTAACATCAAAAGACCCATCTGCCAAACATAATGGGTGTCTCCTTTACCTACACCATGATTGATCATTAAGGCAACCATAGTGGGCAGCAATAGTTCCAAGATGGCCTCAATCAGTTTAAATAGAGGCCCAAGAATCGTTTCCTTTTTATAGGGTTTCAAAAAAACAGCAAATTTCAGCAAATAAACCATCACCTAACCTAAATAATGTATATAGCCTCATGCCGCAATAGCATATCTGAATTTGATTATGTCATATCCCCAACCATATGAATAATATTTAATATATATTAGAGGTATAGGTTTTACATATATCAGTACCGGAGGGCCATAATGATGGAATTGAGACATCTCAAGTATTTTTTGGCGATCGCAGAGGCCGGACAGATTACAGCGGCAGCCAAAAAGCTGCAAATCGCACAGCCTCCCTTAAGTCAGCAGCTCATGCAACTGGAGGAAGAGCTTGGTGTAAAGCTCGTGCATCGAGGCTCGCGAAGCATCCAGTTGACGGAGGCCGGCATCATTTTACAGAATAGGGCCAAGCAGATTCTGGAGCTGACAGATGCCACAACGAGAGAAATTAACGATTTTGCCTTGGGGATGAAGGGTACGCTTACCATTGGAACGGTCTCCTCTTCCGGCGCAGCCCTAATGAAAGACAGGCTTTCCGAATTTCATAAAACCTATGCGGGTGTAAAATTTGAAATTCATGAGGGAAATACCTTTAGGATTCTCGATCTTTTGAACAAAGGAATTGTCGAGGTCGGTATCGTCAGAACCCCTTTTAATACCACTGATTTAGGGTGCAGATATGCGTCCTCCGAACCGATGATCGCAGTGATGACAGAAGAACATGACTGGAACCCCGAACAGAAGACCATCCCGTTGTCTGGCTTGAAAAACAGGCCGCTCATCGTATATCGCCGCTTTGAACAATTGATCCACGATACCTGTATAAAGCATGGCTTTGAGCCAAATTTCTTTTGCAAAAACGATGATGCTCGCACCACGCTTCATTGGGCTAATGAAGGGCTGGGGATCGGTATGATTTCGCGGTCTGCGTTGTCACTCGGAAGCAATAACCAGTTAATCGTTAAGGAAATTATGTGTGAAGAATTGCATACACGTGTGGCGGCTGTCTGGATGAAGGATAAATACATGTCTTCTCTAGCCTCTCGATTCATTGAAAGTTTTAGCCAAGCATCTGATGGAGCTGACTTAAGGTAGCTAAATTTTTTGGATGAAAGCATCTTTTTGTAAAAACTCATTTGAATTGCAATCGGGAACTGGATATAGTAGTACAGTAGGATAGCAATAGAATGGAGTTTGAATACATGCCACATAATGCAAAGGTCCGAATCCGTCTTCATAGTCATCATGACGGAGAAGATGTGGTACAGGAACTTCCCGGAGAAGCGATTGTGCGTGGGAAGCATCTATATATAAGGTACGATGAGCCGCAAGAAAGTCCTGAGGGCGGTACGACACGGAACACAGTCAAGATCGGACCGGATGAGCTAAAGCTGATTCGTCACGGTGAGGTACAATCAGAGCAGTCGTTTGCGCTGGGACGCAGGTTGCCTGGATTTTACCGCTCGCCTTATTTAAACCTGAACATGTCTGCGCATACGCAGAAGCTTGATATTCGGATGGATGGATTCAGCGGACATGTGAGCTGGACCTATGATCTGTACGTATTTGAGGATTTCTCGGGGCATTTTGCCATCAGTTTGCATATACAGGAGGAGCAATAATCATGACAAGCAATCCACTGGAACTTATTAATCAAAAGGTGACTTTAGCAATCGAGGCGGCGGTGCTGGCTGCCGGAATCGTGAGCCGCGAAGAGCTGCCGACCATTACGCTGGAGGTGCCCAAGGACAAGTCACACGGTGATTTGGCTACCAACGTTGCGATGCAGCTCACCCGCATTGCGAAGAAGAACCCACGGCAAATCGCTGAAGACTTAATCGCGAATATGGATTTAGCTTCCGCTTCTATTGAAAGTGCGGAAATCGCTGGACCGGGTTTTATTAACTTCCGCCTGAACAAGAGCTACCTGTACGCAGTCATTGGACAAGTGCAGGAGCAGGGGGCAGATTACGGGCGTATACAGGAAGGTGCAGGCAAAAAGGTACAAATCGAGTTTGTCAGCGCCAATCCGACAGGTAGCCTTCACTTAGGTCATGCACGTGGTGCAGCCGTAGGGGATGCTCTTTGCAACGTGCTTGATTTTGCCGGATACAAAGTAACTCGTGAATACTACATTAATGATGCGGGCAACCAGATTTACAACATGAGCCGCTCTATTGAAGCGCGTTATTTGCAGGAGCTGGGACAGCCTGCGGAGATGCCGGAGGATGGTTACCATGGTGAGGATATCATCGGGTTTGCCAAGGAACTGGTGGCCGAAAAGGGCGATTCTCTGTTGTCCATGGAACCGGGAGATCGTGCTGCTTATTTCCGTGACTACGGTCTGGAAAAGGAACTAAACAAGATTAAGCGTGATCTGGAGCTGTTCCGTGTACCTTTTGACTCCTGGTTCAGCGAAACGTCGCTGTATGAAAATGGTGAAGTGCTTAAAGCGCTGAATGAGCTGCGTGACCGTGAAGAGATTTACGAGAAGGACGGAGCTACATGGCTGAATACGACCAAGTACGGCGACGATAAAGACCGTGTCTTGATCAAAAATGACGGTACATATACGTACCTGACCCCGGATATCGCTTACCATCGCGATAAATATGCTCGTGGGTATGACACGATCATCAACATTTGGGGAGCGGATCACCATGGCTATATTCCACGGATGAAGGCAGCAATGGAAGCACTGGGTAATGACCCGGATAAGCTTAAAGTGTTGATTGCCCAAATGGTCAGCTTGTTCCAAAATGGGGAAAAAGTAAAAATGTCCAAACGTACTGGCAAGGCCGTGACGATGGAAGATCTGATGGAAGAAGTGGGTGTAGACGCGATCCGTTACTTCTTCACTATGCGCAGCATGGATTCGCACCTGGATTTTGACATGGATTTGGCGATTTCCACTTCCAATGAGAATCCAGTATTCTACGTACAATATGCGCACGCACGTGCATGCAGCGTATATCGTCAAGCTGAAGAGCAGGGGATTGCTGTGCTGCCGTTGGCGGAAGTTGACTTGTCCAAGCTGACGGCTGAGCATGAATACGATTTGCTCCACAAAATCGGCGAGCTGCCGGAGGAAGTATCGGTGGCGGCTGCAAACTTTGCACCACACCGTATGATTCGCTATGTCTACGAGCTGGCTTCATTGTTCCACAGCTACTATAAGGCAGAGCGCGTCATTACAGAGGATGCCGCTCAAACGCAGGCACGCTTGGCGTTGTTTGGTGCGGTGCGCACGACCATTGCCAACGTACTGAAGCTAGTGGGCGTGTCTGCACCGGAACGTATGTAAGCAAGCAACTTTAACATCATGACCTTGTAGTCATATAAATAATAATAAAATGAACCGAGGCGCCACTCTCAACAGGTTGGCGCCTCGGTTCATTTTTATGTTGGATTAGCTTAGTAGCGTTCCAGTACCAAATTCGTTTTCAGGGAATCGGCGGGAACCATCCATCCTTTGGATTGCAACAGGTTCATCAGCTTGGTGCGGTTGCTGGCGGCAACACTGTAATCCGAGGTTTTGAAGGAGATTTCGATAATATTTTCTGTACCTGATCCGTTTGCGCTGCGAATAGGCCATATTTCAACGTCGGTATCCAGTCCCTGAAAGCTACCTTCATATTTGCTGACCTGTACCGGACCGCGTACTCTGGAGTCTGCCAGAGTTTTCTTGCCCCAGTTGCTGGATTTCCAGTTTTGCAGCTTGCCCGGAAGATTATCCTGTAGTTGCTTTAATGCTTGATCTGGGGAAGGCAGAGCCAATCCTTTGGAGGCATTTGTTTTTTTATCATTGGAAAAACTTAGTGTTTGCTTGCTGTATCCCCAATCCACCTCAGCCTCATAATTATCATCAGATGCGCTGAACCCTTCTTTATTCGCTTGGGTGAGCGCCGCGTCGATATTTCCATTTGTGACCGTATAGCGCTTTTTGTAGGTTAATTCATAATTTTTTTTGTCCTCTTTTTTGCGAAACCTCACGTTCCAGCCCTCGTCATTTAATTGCAATGAATTTGTATCAAAATACTCGACGCTCAATCGTTGTGCATCGTCGCTAATTTGAAACTCGTTCACGATGCCACTTTTTAATGAGCCATCCGCATTGAGCACCTGAGCCGTATCCAGTAGTAGCTTCACCTCATAGCTTGGTGTGGCATTGGCGGCAGCTTGTACCGGTTCTGCTCCTTTCCATCCTGTTACGAGCAGTACTGCACTCAGAGTTACTACCGACATCAATTGGGTGATACGAAGGCCTGTTTTCATTTCATCCTCTCCTGTTCGTCCGAATAGGTTACACGCTACACTTTACGGGTGTATTGTCAGTCGTATGTCAAAGCAAGAGGGTACTCCGGTAAAAAAAAGACATAACTTCTATATGACAGGTAAGATTTAATCTTGGTTCCATGATAAATATTCGGTGAATCTGTGAATGAGCGCCGAGCGATGGCGGTCTTTGTTGCTGACCATATAAATATACCGCTCAACAGACTGCCCCGGAATAGGTCTTACAACCAGTAAGCCCCGCTCAACCTCTGAATGAACGGCAATGCGAGAGACAAAGGAGATGTGTTCTCCCAGCATAACCGCCTGTTTGATGGCTTCCAGTGAATCCAACTCCAGATAGGAGGGAAGTCGCCGACTCCCACGCTCCAGCCATTTGTCGGTCACGTGGCGTGTGCTGGAATCCTTGCCATGTAATACGAAGGAGGAAGAAGCGATAAGCTCGGGTGTCAAATCGGTTTCGTTGGCGAGCGGATGAGTGGGTGAGCAGATGAGCATCAGTTCATCTTCGCCCAAGGATTCTGAGAGTAGCGTTGGGGATTGAAACGGCTCTGCCGAAATGATGCCAAGATCAATTTCGTGACGAGCGAGCATGTCCTTGATCACGGGCGCAGTTTTCACAGACAAGGCGATGTGAATGCTCGGATGCTCACGGGCAAAGCGGTGCAACACAGCAGGAAGCAAGTAGGTAGCGGGTACATAGCTTGCGCCAATACGTATGCTTCCCCGCTGGAGCGTATCGAACTCGCGGACGACTCGCTCAGCTTCGGCAGCCAGTGCATTAATTTTGCTGGCATAGTGCAGTAGCGCATTTCCAGCATCCGTCAGGATGATTTTGCCCATGCGTGTGTCAAACAGCTTTACGCCGAATTCACGCTCCAGATTTTTCATATGAAAAGTAACAGTAGGTTGCTTTAAGCCAAGAAGCTCGGCGACCGTGGTAATTTTATGGTGCTTATTCAGCAGTTCTACAATATGTAACTTTAGAAGACTTAAATTCACTTAGAATGCCTCGCTTTCAGGTTAATCGAACAATCATGCCTATTTGTATGGGTAGCAGCATTAATCCCCTCTATATAGATTAAATCTATGAGTATTAACACAATTCATTGAAATAATTAATTTTGTTTTAACTTTCCAATAACACAGCTTGCGAATTCAAGTTTTACACTGGGGTCAGTCAGAAGAACAGGCAGGTAATGCGATGAATCAGGATCTATATATTCACGGATTAAGTAAAACCTTCAGCCAAATAACAGCGCTGCATGAGACGAATCTGGTCGTACGACGGGGCAAATTCACAACACTGCTCGGACCGTCCGGATGTGGGAAAACAACGCTCTTGCGCTTGATTGCTGGTCTGGAGACACCGGATACCGGCACAATCACGATGGGAGAGGAAATTCTTTTTTCGGCTGAACGAAAAAAGGATATTCCCGCACATCTCCGCCACTTTGGTATGGTCTTTCAGGATTTCGCTCTGTGGCCGCATATGACGGTGTTTGAAAATGTGGCCTTCGGCCTGCGTGCGGGCAAGCGGGGGAAAGGGTTTGCCAGCGCCCGAGACAAGGAACTGCGGACAGTGGTGCTGGAGGCGCTCGACATGGTCAGATTGTCAGGGATGGAGGATCGGTATCCTCATCAGCTGTCCGGTGGTCAGCAGCAGCGGGTTGCCTTCGCAAGAGCGGTTGCTATCCGGCCTCGACTGGTGTTGTTCGACGAGCCTCTCAGTGCGCTGGATGCGGTGCTACGGGAGGAGATGCGCATTGAGATGTTGTCGCTTGTGCGCGATCTGGGGCTGACCGCCCTATATGTCACCCATGATCAGATCGAGGCCATGTCCATGTCTGATGAAGTGGTTGTTATGAAAAGTGGACATATTTTGCAGACCGGAACACCAGAGGTGATCTACGGTTGCCCAGCTCATCCAGAGGTGGCGAGGTTTATCGGCAAATCCAACTGGCTGGAGTTGGAACGGACACTATTTCGTCCTGAACATGTCCGTTGGGAACAGGAGCAAGCGGATCAGCACGCTTTTACAGTAGAGATCCTGCATGTCAGCTATGTCGGCGATCGTTATGAAATTCGTATACTAGCCGAGAGCGGCGAGCAATGGACTGCATATCATTCCATCCGCTTGCCCATAGGTCAACAAATGAACATTTGGGTATCACCGCAACACATCCACCAACTTGAAGCATAGGGAAAAGGGGTATATAAGATGATGAATAGGCATGTTTTTCGTACAGGATGGAAAAAAGGGACGATGCTCGCATTAACATTGACTTTTGGACTCGCTGTGGCGGGTTGCGGAACAGCAACGCCAACCAAGGATGGGGCGCCAGCTAATGGATCAGCAGGACAAGCGGAGGCGGCATCCACCGATCAGAAGTTGGTGGTCTACAGCGCAGGCCCGGATGGACTGGCGAAAAAGCTGATAGCAGGATATGAGGCGCAGAGCGGAGTGAAGGTAGAGTTGTTTCAGGGAACGACAGGAAAAATTTTGGCCCGTATGGAAGCCGAGAAGACGAATCCGGTAGCGGACGTGGTTGTGCTGGCATCGCTTCCGTCTGTACAAGGCTTGAAAAAGGAAGGACTAACACTGCCTTACCCGGATGCCAAAAACGCGGACAAGCTAAATCCAGACTGGTCCGATAAGGAGGGCAACTACTTCAGTACCAGTGCTTCTGCTCTGGGCATTGCGTATAACACAAAGCTGGTGAAAACACCACCAACTTCATGGGCCGATTTAGCGAAGCCTGAGTACAAGGATCAGGTTAACATCCCCGACCCATCACTGTCCGGCTCAGCATTGGACTTTATGACAGGCTATCTGAGCGCCAAGGGCGATGGAGGCTGGACGTTGTTTGAGCAGTACAAGGCAAACGGTGTGGCCATGGCTGGTGCCAATCAGGAAGCGCTGGACCCCGTGATTACCGGAGCTAAAGGTATAGTCGTTGCTGCGGTCGATTACATGACCTACAAGGCTAAAGCCAAAGGCGAGCCGATTGACATCGTCTATCCAACAGAGGGAACCGTCATCAGCCCACGTCCCGCTGCAATTCTCAAGTCAACGCAGCATGAGCAGAATGCCAAGGCATTTATTGACTATCTGTTGTCGGACGACGCACAGAAACTAGTAGCGGATGCCTCCTTACTCCCGGGCCGCACGGATATCAAAGCTGACAAGCGTGCCAATCTGGACGAGATCCCATTGCTGAAGACCAATTGGGAATGGATGGGCGAACATGGATCAGACGTGACAGAGAAGTTCACGCAAATGTTCAAATAAGCCGATGGGAGGCTTATCCGTTAAACACATCAGAGCGTGGTGTCTGACGCTGGCTCTGATCGCGCTTCTTTTCTTGATTGTGATGCCGTTGCTGCAAATCTTTATCCAAAGTGTGTATGTTGATGAAGAATTTCAGTGGGATGCACCTTTTCGAACGTTAGCTGCTTCACCATTTGCGGGAGTGCTATTCAGCTCGATTTGGCTAGGTATCTGTGTGATTGCAGGAACAACGGTACTTGCACTTCCGCTAGCCTGGATCATGTCCAACACTCGTCTTGCGCACTGGCGCTGGTTGGATGTCGTGCTGCTAATTCCGTTTATGACCCCGCCCTATATCGGGTCCATGGGCTGGATTCTGTTTATGCAAAAAAACGGATATCTGGAGCAGTTGTTCCCGGACCTGTATTTCTTAACGCCATCCTTCTTTAGCCTTGGTGGCATGGTGATGATCATGAGCCTACATCTATTTCCATTCCTGTACCTGCTGCTGCGCGGGGCGCTGGTGAGGATTGGCGGGAGTCTGGAGGAGGCGGGTGCCGTAATGGGCGGCGGCTTTCTGTACAGATTCCGTCGAATCATTTTACCGCTGCTGCTTTCGGCTTACGGAATGGGCGCGCTGCTCATTTTCGTTAAAACGATTGCCGAGTTTGGCACCCCCGCTACCTTTGGGCGACGTATCGGGTATGAGGTCATGACTTCAGAAATCCACAAATACATTTCTAGCTGGCCCATAGATTTTAGCAAAGCGACGTCGATGGCCTCGGTGCTGTTAACCGCCTGCCTGCTCATGTGGTATGCGCAGTCGGTGATCAACCGGAAGTTTACGTATAGGCTGGTAGGTGGTAAAGGTTCGCGTCCGTCCCGTCTTCGTATATCCGGTTGGACTACGGGGCTGAGTGTTGCATTCATTCTATTGTTGCTCATTGCGTCCATTGGCATTCCTTATTTTTCAATTCTTTCAGCCTCGACGATGAAGCTGAGGGGAATGGGACTTGCCTGGGATAATTTGACGCTCGACTCTTACAAGGAACTGCTGTCTTGGGGATCAGAGAGTATGGAGGCGCTCCTGAACAGCGTATTTCTCTCTTTGGGCGCATCGACGCTTGCTGTGGTGCTGGGCACTTGGTTTGCACTTGTCATTGGCGGCTCACGCACAAGAATCCAACGGACGGTTGATGCATTTAGTTTGCTTCCGAATACGGTGCCGGGAATTGTTATGGTGGTGGGCCTGATTTTGTGGTGGAACTCACCATGGATGCCGATTCCATTGTATAACACATACGGCATGGTCATTCTGACGTATGTTATCTTGTTTGTTCCTTATACTGTGCAGTATGTCAAAAGCGCCTTTACACAGGTGGACGCTGGCCTTTTTCAGGCGGGGCAGGTATTTGGCGGGCGACCGTCTTATATATTCCGCCGGATTGTACTGCCGCTGATTGTACCGGGAATGCTCGCTGGTTGGATGATGACATTTACCATTGCTTCACGCGAATTGGTAGGATCATTACTGATTTTGCCACCATCCGTTCAGACGTCAGCAACCTACATATTTGCACAATTTGAACAGGGACAGGTGTCGCTTGGGATGGCGATGGCTGTCATATCGGTCGGAATGACCACGTTGCTACTGATCTTAATGGAAAGCTTAAACTCGCGAAGAAAGTGGAAATAATCATGACTAAGCTTAGGATTTGGGGAGGGGCGGGCGAACATGGCCGTTCCTGCTATGTTTTTGAAGGAAAACAGCATCGCGTCATGCTGGATTGTGGCGTGAAAAAGGAAGGAACCGGACAATATCCGGTTTTCCCACCGCAGGTGGCGGAGAGACTGACCGCTGTATTGCTGTCTCATGCACATGAGGATCATTCCATGGCACTCCCCCTACTGTACAAGTATGGATACCAGGGGGAGGTCTGGACGACCAAGGCCACTGCTGAGCAGTTAGGCTCCTATTTTCGCTCCTGGCATACTTATGTTGAATCAAGAGGAGCAGAACTACCATACGACGAACAGAACATCCAATCCATTGCTTATCGCTATCTAGAAGATGAGGCGCCAGCAGGAGAATGGCTTGAGGCTTGTCCGAGTATGAGAATCATGTGGGGACGCAGTGGACATTTGGCTGGTGCAGTATGGTATGTGGTAGAAATGGAAGGGAAGCGGTTGTTTTTTTCTGGAGATTACAGCCGCGAATCTGAGCTTCTTGCTGCCGATGCGCCAGACTTGGGTGTTGGGGAGGGGCTGCATGACCTGCCTGAATGGAAGTCAGAGCCCAATCTAGCGGACATATCCATTATGGACAATGCGTATGGCATGGATATAGACCCGCAGCCTGTTAAGCTGGAGCGGCTGAGGGTCGAGATGGAGCGGATATTATGGTCTGGTGGCCATGTGTTGTTGCCGGTGCCTGCCTTTGGCAGAGGACAGGACTTGATTGTATGGGCTAGTGAGCAATTCCCTGAACAGGCAATGATTGTAGAGCACGACATATGGCAGGGATTGAAACAGTTAAGCCGCTGGAAAGAATGGCTGCGTCCGGAAGCTCTAGCGCGAATAAAACATGTGCTAAACAGTGACAGGGTCTTCGTGCCTCGTGATGCTGCGGAACGAGTGAGTCTGCTGGAACAGAACCCAACGGCTATTATCATAACAAGAGACGGCATGATGGATTCCCCACAGGCGCGCTGGTACTATCAGTATCTATCGGATAACCGCAACATGGGGGAGGGTAATGATAGCGGAGAAAGAATCAGCAACAGTGTTATATTGACCGGGCATGCTCCACATGGTTCTTTTGGCAAATATCTGTTGGAACGTGTGGATCAAAATAACAGCTGTGTAGCTCGGCATTTGATTTATAAGGTGCATCAGGGATTATCAGATGTGCGGCAAATGCTGAAGGAGCTGCCTAGCAAACAGGTTGTACTCGTTCATGCGCCGAAGCTGCAGACTGACCTGGTACGAGATGAGTTGATAAGAGAAGAAAATAGTGGATGTGAAGGTCCTTCCAGAAAAGTTCACTCTCTGGAGCCAGGCGATACACTAGAGGTTTAGCATCACATCATCATTCACTTTGTGCCCTCCTGCATCAACCGGAAGGCATCGACTTCGCCAAGTTTGGTCGAGATAGAGCTACGTCCAGCGCTTTTGCGCAGGCGTAGTGGTGTGGCGGTACGCTTAAGCAACGCCTTGATTTCTCCAGGCCCCAGTTCCGGCCTCAGTGAAAGGAGAAGTGCGATGCTTCCGGTCACATGGGAAGTAGCCATAGAGGTACCACTCATTTCGTGATGCTTGCCATGGATCCAGGAGGATGTGATCTTTTCGCCAGGTGCGTACACGTCTACAAATTGCCCTCGGTTGCTGAAAGGTGCAATGCGTCTGTATTTGTCAGTAGCCCCCACTGAGATCGTCTGGGAATAGCGGGCGGGGTAGTCAATACTTCGGCGCTTGCCCTCGTTTCCTGAGGACGCTACAACGACGATGCCGTTATGATATGCCTTATTCACCATATCAAGTAATGCCTTGCTGCGCGACTTCATACCAAAGCTCATATTGATGATATCGACACGATTTAATACACACCAGTCGATACCAAGAATGATATCGGAGACGTAGGCGGCTCCATTATGATCAAATGCTTTTACGGGATGAATTAAAGCTCGTGGTGCTACGCCCACCATACCTTCGTCATAGTTGGACGCCGCGATAGTTCCAGCAATATGAGTACCATGGCCATTATCGTCATAGGGTAGCATGGTTCGGTTAAGCAAATTAATACCTCTGGCGAGAGAATGGCGAAGATCAGGATGTTGAAAATCCGCTCCTGTGTCGATCACACCGATTCTGACCCGATTCCCTGTCGAGGAAGGCCAAGCCTTGTATGCACGTACCTGTTTGACTCCCCATGGCATGGAAAGGTTCTTCTCTGCTTTTGGTATATGAGCAGTTTCAGCGTGAACCTTCATGCGGGTATCTTCTTCAACGGTAACACCGTTGTGATATTTGCCCAGCCTGTCTCCCCCTGAAAGCGGAGCGATTAAAGCACGGATTAGTCTGGCCGGTTGTACTTGCCGTAATCCCGCAAGCTCGGGTTTCAGCTTCCTGAGATAGGACAGGCATTCCCGGTATTGGTGAGGCTTATCGAACGTGATGATCTGTTTGTTCCGTCCACTGCCGGACGGCTCCGAAATACCCTCATGCAAACGCTGCAAAAAATCCGGATAGTCCATTTGAGACGGTCCCCCTCCGATGAGCCATGCTGAGGTATAGTATGAGCAAGCGTCAGCTGCGGCATGGGAAACCTGCCCCTTTTTTAAGTAAATAGGCCTGCTTGTCGTGTCAAAGTGGATGTGGACACATACGATACATGGAGGGCATAAGCTCTTGTGCAACAACTTTGGGGGGTTCTCCCGAAGCGGGTACAGTCGAAGACGGGGGGGACCCCGTCTTTTTACGTGTGCCGTCTTGTTTAGGGGGATATTCCTGGAAATTATGACGATACCCATCTTTAACTTGCAATTTGCTTCCAAATAGGTTTTACTTAGTTTTGATAATGGATATGTTAGTATTGCATGTATCGTGTATGCTCTGAAACATGTTCTTGTGAATTACGTGTGAGAGGAAGTGTCCCTAGGTGAGTACCCCACTCAACTTGAAGATTGACCCGGAGAAAGTCCACGAGACTCCAATGGTGGACTTGGCATTTATGGTATTGAAAGCAGCCAATACTCCATATTATTACCGTGACCTGATGAAGGAAGTCGCCAAATTGCGCGGCTTGTCTGACGAAGAAATTAATGACGTTATTGCTCAGCTATATACTGAAATCAACATTGACGGGCGTTTTGCCTGTGTCGGTACGAATCTGTGGGGCTTGAAACGTTGGTATCCGGTAGATAAATCCGAAGATGCCCTGACAGGCGCCAAGCGTCCTCGTATTATTAACGACGAAGACGATGACGACGAAGATGACTATCATGAAGAAGAAACATACAACTCTGATGACGACTTCGATGCAGATAGCGAAGACGAGGACGGCGAAGACGAGCTGTTCGACGGAGAAGATGATGATGATAGTGATGAAGACGTGGTTATAGACGACGAGGACCTCAGTGATGAGGAAGATTCAGAAGATGAAAATGACGATGAGTCGACGGAAGACGACGATTCACTTCGTTAGGAACAGGCTGCAAGGGGAGATGCGTTCTCCCCTTTTCATGACCGTTTTATTGAAAACCTCTTCTGATTTAAAGCTTTCAGGTGGATTCTCTCCAATCTGGTTCAATGGACAAATTAACACATATAACTTCCTTGACAGCGGATTGGACACGGGGTAAACTATTGCTTGGGCTTATGATTGATTCACTTATATGTTTGCTTTTTTTATAAAAGTGCCCCGTACTACGGGAGTGCTTTTTTGTTTTTTATAGGGGTGTTTTCACTCATGAAAGAAGGCTAAGGGCGGCGGACATGGAAAATGATTCCGCTGCCTTCTTCATGGATGATAATCCGTGCAAACGGGTTACGATAACATCATAATGTCGCCTGAATTTTGCATCTTATCTAGGAGGGTTTTGAACAGTGACAAAGTATATTTTTGTGACAGGCGGGGTTGTGTCTTCCTTGGGCAAAGGGATTACGGCAGCTTCACTGGGGAGGCTTTTGAAGAACAGGGGACTGAAGGTAACGATTCAAAAATTTGACCCTTACCTGAATGTCGATCCGGGTACGATGAGTCCTTACCAGCACGGTGAAGTGTTTGTAACGGATGATGGTGCGGAAACGGACCTTGACTTGGGACACTATGAGCGCTTTATTGATATTAATCTGTCCAAGAACAGCAATGTCACAACAGGCAAGGTATATTCCAGCGTAATCAGCAAAGAGCGTCGCGGAGAATATTTGGGCGGTACGGTGCAGGTTATCCCTCATATTACGAACGAAATCAAGGAGCGCGTGTACCGTGCAGGCCGTGAAGCGGGTTCGGACGTAATTATTACAGAAATCGGCGGTACTGTGGGCGATATTGAGAGCTTGCCATTTTTGGAAGCTATTCGTCAGCTCAAAAGCGAAGTTGGGCGCGAAAATGTGATGTATATTCACGTAACGCTCATTCCTTATATTAAAGCTGCTGGTGAGGTTAAAACCAAGCCAACCCAGCACAGTGTAAAAGAACTGCGCAGCATCGGCATCCAACCGAATGTCATTGTTTGCCGTACAGAGCATGAACTGTCCTCCGATATGAAGGCTAAAATTGCATTGTTCTGCGATATTGATGCGAATGCAGTGGTAGAATGCCGCGATGCTTCAACCCTCTACGAGGTTCCGTTGAACCTACGTGAAGAAGGCTTGGACGAAATCGTAGTTAACCATCTCAAGCTGACAACACCTGCACCAGATATGACCGAATGGGAAGGGTTAGTTGATCGAATCAGCAAGCTGGATAAAACGGTTGAAATTGCTATTGTTGGTAAATATGTTGCATTACATGATGCTTATTTAAGTGTGGTTGAATCACTTTCGCACGCTGGATTTGATGCGAATGCAGACGTAAAAATCCGTTGGGTGAACGCTGAAGAAGTGACGGACGAGAACGTAGCTGACATGCTGGGCGGCATTGGCGGCATTCTCGTACCAGGTGGCTTCGGCGATCGCGGAATTGAAGGCAAAATTAGTACTATCCGTTATGCACGGGAGCAAAAAATTCCGTTCTTCGGTATTTGTCTGGGTATGCAGGTATCTGTCATTGAGGTTGCACGTTCCCTGGCTGGTCTCGAAGGAGCCAACAGCTCGGAAATTAATCCGGCAACGGATTATCCTGTCATTGACTTGCTTCCCGACCAAAAAGACATCGAAGATCTGGGCGGTACGATGCGTCTTGGCTTGTATCCATGCAAACTGGTGGAAGGTTCCCTGGCTTCGGCTTGCTACAACGACGAGCTGGTGTACGAAAGACACCGTCATCGGTACGAATTCAATAACGAATATCGTGAAGTTATTGAAAAAGCGGGTCTTCGCATTTCCGGTACTTCACCGGATGGACGCTTGGTGGAAATCGTGGAGCTCCCTGAGCATCCGTGGTTCCTGGCGGTACAATTCCACCCGGAATTTACTTCCCGTCCGAATCGTCCGCAGCCTTTGTTCCGTGAATTTGTAAAGGCAGCATTGCAGCTTCAAGGTTAATGCTACGGCTTGAAAGACCTCCTACGGGAGGTCTTTTTTTATCCCATGCTTCCTGATTATGAAAGAATATTCCACAATTATGTATTAGAGAAGGATTTTCTTTTTGCAGGAGCGAATATAGTTTTAGGTATGGGACGGATATTGTACGTCATCGGACGCTGTTATGGCAATAGCTGCATGATCCTCGTTTTAAGATCTTAGGAGGTTAAAACATTGGAAAAGAAGAAAGTATTAATCGTCGATGACCAGAATGGAATACGGATTTTACTGATGGAAGTGTTCGGAAGTGAGGGTTATGAGACCTTTCAGGCGGCGAACGGGAAAATTGCACTTGAAATTGTTGAGAAGGAACCACCTGATCTGGTTCTGCTCGATATGAAAATTCCAGGTATGGACGGACTCGAAATTCTGAAACATCTAAAAACCATGAATCCCGATATCAAGGTTATTATGATGACAGCATATGGAGAACTGGACATGATTAAAGAGGCGACGGAGCTAGGTGCGCTAATGCATTTTACCAAGCCCTTTGATATTGACGAAATGCGGATTGCTGTGAACAAACAACTCAGAGGTGACTAGGTGAGTCACGGTGGTTGAGAACTCTGTTAACACAACAGGGTTTTTTGTTTGTGATTATGGGAAATACTGAAAGTAAATCCTCTCCTTATACAATTCTATCGAAAAACGGCGTCCTGAGCGTGATTTTTGTATGTGTTGATATGCAAAAGCTTGTTTAGTATTTAACATGGGTTGTGGTATAATAAGCCCGTATGTGATGTCGGCTAAAAATATAGACAAACCCAAACACCTTTAGGAGGACTGTAACCATGCCATTGGTATCTATGAAAGACATGTTGAACAAAGCACTCGAAGGAAAATACGCAGTAGGTCAATACAACATTAATAACCTGGAGTGGACTCAAGCTATTTTGGGCGCTGCTGAAGAAGAAAAATCCCCAGTAATCTTGGGTGTTTCTGAAGGCGCAGCACGTCACATGGGCGGATTCTACACTGTAGTTAAAATGGTAGAAGGTCTTATTCATGACATGAAAATCACCGTTCCGGTTGCGATCCATTTGGACCACGGTTCCAGCTTTGAAAAATGTAAAGAAGCTATCGACGCTGGGTTCACATCCGTTATGATTGACGATTCCCACAGCCCAATCGACACAAACATTGCTACAACGAAAAAAGTGGTTGAATATGCTCATTCCAAAGGCGTTTCTGTTGAAGCTGAAGTTGGAATGGTTGGCGGTCAAGAGGATGATGTTGTCGGCGACGTAATGTACGCTAAGTTGGACGACTGTCTGCGTATCGTTAACGAAACAGGTATCGATACACTGGCACCTGCACTGGGTTCCGTACACGGACCATACAAAGGCGAGCCAAACCTCGGATTCAAAGAAATGGAAGAGATCTGCAATGCAATCAAACTTCCACTCGTTCTGCACGGTGGTACTGGCATCCCAACACATGACATTAAAAAAGCAATCTCCTTGGGAACTTCCAAAATCAATGTAAACACTGAGAACCAAATCGTATTTGCGAAAGTGGTTCGTGAAGTGCTTGCTGAGAAACCGGATGCTTATGACCCACGTACATTCATCGCTCCAGGTCGTGAAGCGATTAAACAAACCGTTATCGGTAAAATTCGTGAGTTCGGTTCCAACAACAAAGCGTAATAATAAGTTAAACTGGTCGTGCGTCTGCACAGGCTAGATGTATTTCTTAGTTGTAGCTGTAGTTCTGCTGCACAAAATACTTAAATCTGTACAGTTGAATAGTTTGGTATGGAAAGCACACCGCTTAGCCGGTGTCTTTCCATTTTCACCACTAAAAAAGTTAAAAATTTTGATTTGAGATTATTGTTTGACCGACTGCAAAACACGTAGGGGGACCCTCAAGCTTATGGAAAAATTGATGATCACCGGTGGACGGCCGCTTCAGGGTACAGTTTCCATCAGCGGTGCCAAAAACAGTGCCATCGCCTTGATTCCCGCAGCCATTCTGGCAGAGTCGGAAGTCATTTTGGACAATTTGCCACTGTTAAGTGATGTGGCGGTGTATTCCGAGATACTGGAGGAACTTGGTGCAACGGTTGCCTGGGAAGGTAGCCAGATGAAAATAGATCCATCCTCTATTAAATCCATTCCTATGCCGAATGGGCCTGTTAAGAAATTACGAGCCTCTTATTATATGATGGGAGCCATGCTGGGCAGATTCAAGGAAGCGATCATCGGTTTGCCAGGAGGGTGCAATTTCGAACCCCGGCCCATTGATCAGCATATCAAAGGTTTTGAAGCGCTGGGTGCCACGGTTACGAACGAGCACGGCGCTATTCATTTGCACGCCAAAGAACTGCGCGGAACCAAGATTTACTTGGATGTTAGCAGCGTAGGCGCTACCATTAATATTATGCTGGCGGCAGCACGTGCCAAAGGCGCCACAATTATCGAAAATGCGGCTAAAGAGCCTGAGATTATAGATGTAGCAACCCTTTTAAACTCTATGGGGGCCATTATTAAAGGCGCCGGTACGGAGACGATTCGAATTGAAGGTGTGTCGGAGCTACATGGCTGCCGTCATTCCATTATACCTGACCGTATACAAGCGGGCACATACATGATTGCTGCTGCGGCAACCCGTGGAAATGTATTGATTGACAACGTAATCCCCAAACATATGGAGGCTCTCACTGCAAAAATGCAGGAAATGGGCATCGGTATCGAGGAATATGATGAAAGTATTCGCGTACTGGGTGCACCTTCTTATGAACATGTCGACGTTAAAGCCTTGATATACCCCGGATTCGCCACAGATTTACAATCTCCCATGACCAGCTTGCTTACCCAAGCGCAGGGTGTCAGTGTATTGAGCGATTTTGTGTACAGCAGTCGTTTTAAGCACGTCCCTGAGCTGGTGCGTATGGGGGCTAAAATTCGCGTAGAGGGTCGGTCTGCCATTATAGAGGGTGGTCGATTGAATGCAGCTAAAGTAAAAGCGGCAGATCTGCGCGCCGGAGCGGCCCTTGTCATTGCTGGACTTACAGTAAGCGAAGGCGTAACCGAGGTGACGGGTGTCGAGTACATTGACCGTGGTTATGATCACCTTGTCTCTAACCTGCGTCTTTTGGGCGCGGATGTATGGCGGCAGACTGAATAATTAAGCCGTGCAATTTTTTCGAACTCCCGGAACGAAAGCGATAGAACGGGCAACACCTGTGCAGCCGCTGCTTGATAAAAGATTGTGGTTCATACCTAACAATCAATTATCGGAAAACCGGAATAATTCGGTATAATCCAGGCAGATGGCTGCATAACTTTATTTGTTTTGGTTAAAATTATGTTAATGGTGTTTATGATATCATTGTCTATCATTTAGATGTATGAATGGACTTAATAATTGAATAGGTGGTTATTATATGGATCTGCAAATTTCCGATCTGGAAGAAATGAAGCTGACCGACCTGTACAAGCTGGCCAAGCAATACCAGATCCCGTACTACGGAACGCTCAAGAAGAAAGAACTAATTTTCGCTATCCTGCGTGCACAAGCTGAGAAGAGCGGATTGATGTTTATGCAAGGGGTTCTGGAAATCCTTCCTGAAGGTTACGGCTTTCTGAGGCCGATCAATTATCTCCCGAGTACCGAAGATATTTACATCTCTGCTTCACAAATCCGCAAGTTTGACTTGAGAACAGGCGATCTTGTTTCCGGTAAGTGCCGAACGCCAAAAGAGAATGAACGATATTTTGGATTGCTTCAAGTTAACGCCGTCAATGGAAGAAGTCCTGAGCAAGCTGCTGAGCGGCTACACTTTCCTGCACTGACTCCACTGTATCCGCAAACCAAATTAGTCCTTGAAACTTCCCCCAACCATTTGTCTACGAGAATTATGGATGTACTGGCCCCTGTCGGACTTGGACAGCGCGGACTCATTGTAGCACCTCCCAAAGCTGGGAAGACGCTTCTCCTCAAAGAAATTGCCAATAGCATTTCTACCAACAATCCCGAGATCGAGCTTTTTGTCTTGTTGATTGATGAACGCCCTGAAGAAGTGACCGATATGCAGCGTTCTGTTAAAGGTGAAGTTGTGGCCTCTACATTTGACGAACTTCCTGAAAATCACATCAAAGTGGCAGAACTCGTGTTGGAGCGTGCGCTACGTCTCGTAGAACATAAAAAGGATGTTGTCATCCTGTTGGATAGCATCACGCGTTTGGCTCGTGCGTACAATCTCGTTATTCCTCCTTCTGGTCGTACTTTGAGTGGGGGTATTGATCCGGCGGCATTTCACCGTCCAAAACGCTTTTTTGGTGCGGCTCGGAATGTGGAGGAAGGCGGTAGCTTGACGATTCTTGCTACAGCGCTGATTGATACAGGATCACGCATGGACGATATCATTTATGAAGAGTTTAAAGGTACAGGCAACATGGAGTTGCATTTGGACCGCAAGCTGGCAGAACGTCGTATCTTCCCTGCGATTGATATTCGTCGTTCCGGCACACGCCGTGAGGAAGTGTTGTTGAACAAGGAAGAATTGGATACGATCTGGGCCATTCGTAAAAATATGACGGAAAGCCATGATTTTGTGGAAGGCTTCCTCAAAAAGCTGCGTAATAGCAAGACTAATGCTGAATTTCTGGCTTCGTTTGATTTGGCGGCACCTTCTTCCGGTGGCTCGCAAAGCAGTTCTGGTGGGCAACAACGGAGAACTACGCGTTCTACCACAGCCTCAGTCCCGGCCTCAACCAACTAAAACCCATTCATGTATTTTATCTGTTCCGTAAGTACACAGTCGTTATCATTCATTTTGTTAATGGCGTAGGCTTAACGGAGCGAAAGGAGCTCCAAAATGTATTTGGTGTATGCCGACGAAAAAGGCAATGTATATGATCATGCTTCTTTGTATGGGCTTGCACGTAGTGCAGACATGATTGTTGAAATCATGGAGGATGAGCTTATTCCGTTACCGGAAGGAGCTACATTGGTAAGCCTGCCCAGCACTCGCCCGGTCGGTATGAACCCTGAAACAGGGGAAATGGTTTCTCTTCCCGGAGATATGCAAGCAGTAGGGGCTTTATTGCCGCAAGGTTTTACACGCTTGTGCCTGCCGGGATATGTGAAGACCGATAAGGAGTACAAGCTTCCCTTGTTCGGTTATTCGGCCGTAGTCTGGAAAGACGGAGCATTTTATGTAACGGCTGAGCAGAGTGACAGTCCGTCCAAGTGGAATCCGGAAAACTGTGACCGCCATCAAGTTAAATTGGGTGTTCAGCGGATGACGGAGCAATATCCCGAAAATCGGCTGTACCAACATTTGTCTAACTGTGCGCTTGGCTACGAATGCCTTACTTCCTCGAACACATTCCTGAATCGCTGGGAGGGGGGAGTTCCGGTATCTTATTCTTGTAATGCGGGTTGCTTTGGGTGTATATCTGAACAGCCAGATGACAGTGGCTTCGTATCTCCGCAGACAAGAATGAACTTCCGTCCTCGCGTCGAAGAAATTGTAGAAGTTATGCTGGAACATTTGAAGACACCGGAATCCATCATTAGTTTTGGTCAAGGTTGCGAAGGTGAGCCTTCCACACAAGCCAAACTGATTATTGATTCGATCAAAGAGGTGCGTTCCATTACGGATATGGGATACATCAATATCAATACGAATGCGGGATTGAGCGATCATATCCGGGGAATCGTGGATGCGGGTCTTGATCTGATGCGCGTTAGTACCATTAGTGCACTGGACGATCATTACAATGCGTATTACAAGCCGCGCGGTTACACGTTGGCTAATGTGGAAAAATCACTTCGTTATGCTTCTGAGCAGGGTGTATATACGTCGATTAATTATTTGATTTTTCCGGGTGTAACTGACCGAGAAGAAGAAATTGAGGCAATGATTGAATTTGCCAAACGAACTAAGCTCAGGCTGATTCAAATGCGTAATTTGAACATCGATCCTGAAAGCTATCTGGAATTGATTCCACCTGCTCAAGGTGAGATCCTTGGCATGAAGCAAATGCTTGAGATTTATCGTGAGGAACTGCCTGATGTAGTCATCGGTTCTTACACTCATGTACCGCCGCAAGGGCAGGCACGTCCCAAATTTGCCAAGGCCTAAAACGGTCACACAGCAATTGAAATACACCTGTTTTGCGCTGTTTCTGAATGCAGAAAAGAGTTGTTGAAACGCTCATATTCAAGTGCTATAATGTGAACATGTGTTCATACAACTCTGGACTGATAGGACGTTCAGGGCGGAAAGAGGTGAAAGTTCAATGCAACAAGCTATTCAACCAACATTTAACGTAACTACTGTCACTTGTGCTTGCGGAAATTCGTTTGAAACTGGTTCTGTGAAAGGATCTCTGCGTGTGGAGATTTGCTCCGCCTGCCACCCGTTCTTCACAGGCAAGCAGAAATTTATTGATGCTGGTGGACGCGTGGATCGTTTCAAAAAGAAATACGGTATCTAATGGATTACCGCAAGTTATAAAGTTATTAGAGCCTTCTGCGACTGCAGAGGGCTCTTTTTGTAATAATGTGTATTTGCTTTTTATGCGGCCTTAAGATATACTTATTTTCACCGTGCTAGATGGGGAGGTAGCGGTGCCCTGTAACTCGCAATCCGCTATAGCGAGGTTGAATTCCTGTTAGAGGTGTTGTTGATGTGAGGCTGGTCCCTGCGCACAATGTTGACGGCTGGGTCCTCCGCAATGAGTACTTGTGAACCTGGTCAGGTCCGGAAGGAAGCAGCCATAAGCAGGCCCACTCTTGTGCCGGAGGGTTGCCTAGCCCGAGTTGCTGTTCAGGATTGCCGCTCGGATCACAACGATCAATAACAGGTGCACGGTATATATTGGTAATTAGGACATCTTGGCAATCATTGCGAAGATGTTTTTTTGTGTTTTATAAATTGGAAGGTGTCTGGTTTAGATTCGGACGGGAGTATAGTATAATGAAGTGACCATGAATGGTCATGAAAGTGAATGGGAAAGAGGGTAACGCGCATTGGAACATATAGCGTTGTACCGTGCTTGGCGGCCGCAGGCTTTCAAGGACATGGTAGGACAACAGCATATTATCCAGACATTGCAGAATGCTATCCGCGAAAATCGCACGTCCCATGCTTACCTGTTCAGCGGTCCACGAGGAACAGGTAAGACGAGTGCGGCCAAAATTTTGGCCAAGGCAATCAACTGTGAGCATGGACCTGCGCCGGAACCTTGCAACGAATGCGAAGCCTGTAAACGGATCACGGCCGGAGCGGTCATGGATGTACAGGAGATTGATGCAGCCTCCAACCGGGGCGTTGAAGAGATTCGTGATTTGCGCGATAAAGTCAAATATGCGCCCACAGAAGTGCGGCACAAGGTTTATATCATTGATGAAGTGCACATGCTGACGACGGAAGCGTTCAATGCGCTGCTCAAGACGCTGGAAGAGCCGCCGCCACACGTGATGTTCATATTGGCTACGACTGAACCACATCGGATTCCGGCTACCATTATTTCGCGTTGCCAGCGGTTTGACTTCCGCCGTGTATCGCTGGAAGAACAGACAGAGCGGCTTGATCTGATATGTCAACAGGAGAACATACAGGCTGATTCGGATGCACTGCAGTACATTGCCCGTCTTTCAGATGGCGGGATGCGAGATGCGGTTAGCGTTTTGGATCAGATATCCTCGTTTACAGATGGTCGGGTTACTTATCAGCAGGTGCTGGACATGACGGGAGGTATTGCGTCCGAGCAATTCGGTAAGCTTGCCTTAGCATTGCTGAAAGAAGATGTGGGCACGGTGCTCCAAATGATCGAGAGCTTTATGCAGGAAGGTAAAAGTGCAGATAAGTGCATGGAGAATCTTCTGTACTATTTCCGAGATCTGCTAATGATCAAGATGGTGCCTCAGGCGACCAAAATGACGGAGCGAGTGCTGGATCCAGAGCGATTTAAGGAAGTGGCAGATGCTTTTACCAAGGAGCAACTCTTTGCAATGATTGACACCCTTAATCGTTACCAGAGCGAGATGAAATATGCCGTACAGCCCCAAACCTTGTTTGAGGTAGCTCTATTGAAGCTATGTAGTATTCCGGGGGAAGCGGGGGCTGTTGCTCAGCCAACCGCACAACGCTCTGGCGCTGCAGCTGATCAGGAAGATGTCGTAATGTTGAAGCGCCAGCTTGCTGAGCTCGAAAAGAAACTGGAGCGCGCGCTGCAAGGTGGATTGGGCGTTGGAGCGGGACAGGAAGCATCGTCGGGTGGTCGTCAGGCTTCCGGGGGTCGTGCCCCTGCTCCGCGGATTTCAGCGCCAGCCAAGCTTCCTTCCCAGTTGGATCGCTATATCGCTGAGAAGTCAAGCGAAGCATTCGCAGCAGCAGGACGTAAGTGGAGCCAGATTTTGCAAGGGGTAAAAGAGGCGAAAGTTACGGTTCATGCCTGGTTTATGGACGGTGAGCCGGTTTCTGTGTTAGAGGACAGTGTGCTGGTCGCATTTAAGAACAATATTCATCGTGAAACTACCGAAAAGCCTGCCAATAAGCAGGTCATCGAGAAGGTATTACATGAGCAGTTGGGTCATCCTTATCGTTTAGTAACGATGATGCAAAAGGATTGGAATGCTGCGATTGAAGGAGTTTCCGACCAGCCTGCCGAAGAATTGCAACTGGAGCCGGAGCATGATGCGCCGGGAAAGTCCAAGGAGCCCTGGATTGATGAAGCTATTCAACTTTTCGGGGAAGATTTGGTAGTCATTAAAGATTAAAGCAAGTGTCTAGATGTATACTTCATTAAAGGAGATGATTGAAATGAACAATATGAACCAAATGATGAAGCAAGTGAAAAAAATGCAGGAACAAATGCTGAAAGCCCAAGAGGAACTTGGCGGAAAAGTAATCGAAGGAACTTCTGGCGGCGGTGTTGTGACGGTGGAGGTAAATGGACATAAAAAAGTGTTGTCCATCACGATCAAACCGGAAGCTGTAGATCCTGATGATGTAGAAATGTTGCAAGATCTTGTGCTGACTGCAGTCAATGATGCTTTGTCCAAAGCAGATGAACTGGCTAATGATGATATGGGTAAATTTACAGGCGGCATGAAAATTCCGGGCTTGTTCTAGTCTGCCGCATAAAGGAGAAACACGCTATTGTATTATCCGGAGCCGATTGCAAAGCTAATTGACGCTTTTACGCGCCTGCCGGGAGTAGGGCCAAAGACGGCTGCTCGGTTGGCTTTTCACGTACTGAAAATGAAGGAAGATGATGTGATTGACTTTGCCAAAGCGCTGGTCAATGTGAAACGTAACCTTCACTTCTGTTCAGTATGCGGCAACATTACGGACACAGACCCATGTCGGATCTGTCAGGATAAGACAAGGGATACTTCCGTCATTTGTGTTGTTCAGGATTCCAAGGATTTGGTGGCTATGGAGCGTACCAAGGAGTTTAATGGTTTTTACCATGTGCTTCACGGGGCGATATCTCCTATGGAGGGAATTGGTCCTGAGGATATCAAACTCAAGGAATTGCTGAACAGACTCAGTG
>NZ_CP151958.1:185000-407500 GCF_038593055.1 Paenibacillus sp. FSL L8-0502
GAAAGCCTAAGGGTTCCTGAGGAAGGTTCGTCCGCTCAGGGTAAGTCGGGACCTAAGGCGAGGCCGATAGGCGTAGTCGAAGGACAACAGGTCGAAATTCCTGTACCACCGTAATCCGTTATGAGCGATGGGGTGACGCAGTAGGGTAGTGACGCGGACTGATGGATGTCCGTCTAAGCAGTGAGGCTGATGTGTAGGCAAATCCGCACATCGTTAAGGCTGGGCTGTGATGGGGAGCGAAAATTATAGTAGCGAAGGTCATGATCTCAGACTGCCAAGAAAAGCCTCTAGCCAGGAGAAGGTGCCCGTACCGCAAACCGACACAGGTAGGCGAGAAGAGAATTCTAAGGCGCGCGGAAGAACTCTCGTTAAGGAACTCGGCAAAATGACCCCGTAACTTCGGGAGAAGGGGTGCCTCGGTAGGGTGAATAGCCCGAGGGGGCCGCAGTGAAAAGGCCCAAGCGACTGTTTAGCAAAAACACAGGTCTGTGCGAAGCCGCAAGGCGAAGTATACGGGCTGACGCCTGCCCGGTGCTGGAAGGTTAAGGGGAGTGGTAAGCCCTTCGGGGCGAAGCTATGAACCGAAGCCCCAGTAAACGGCGGCCGTAACTATAACGGTCCTAAGGTAGCGAAATTCCTTGTCAGGTAAATTCTGACCCGCACGAATGGCGTAACGACTTGGGCGCTGTCTCAACGAGAGATCCGGTGAAATTTTAATACCTGTGAAGATGCAGGTTACCCGCGACAAGACGGAAAGACCCCATGGAGCTTTACTGCAGCTTGATATTGAATTTGGGTACGATCTGTACAGGATAGGTGGGAGCCGTCGAACTTTGAGCGCCAGCTTGAAGGGAGGCATCCTTGGGATACCACCCTGATCGTATCTAGGTTCTAACTTGGTACCGTAAACCGGTGCGAGGACAGTGTCAGGTGGGCAGTTTGACTGGGGCGGTCGCCTCCTAAAGAGTAACGGAGGCGCCCCAAGGTTCCCTCAGAATGGTTGGAAATCATTCGAAGAGTGCAAAGGCAGAAGGGAGCTTGACTGCGAGACCTACAAGTCGAGCAGGGACGAAAGTCGGGCTTAGTGATCCGGTGGTACCGCATGGAAGGGCCATCGCTCAACGGATAAAAGCTACCCTGGGGATAACAGGCTTATCTCCCCCAAGAGTCCACATCGACGGGGAGGTTTGGCACCTCGATGTCGGCTCATCGCATCCTGGGGCTGAAGTAGGTCCCAAGGGTTGGGCTGTTCGCCCATTAAAGCGGTACGCGAGCTGGGTTCAGAACGTCGTGAGACAGTTCGGTCCCTATCTGTCGTGGGCGTAGGAAATTTGAGAGGAGCTGTCCTTAGTACGAGAGGACCGGGATGGACGTACCGCTGGTGTACCAGTTGTTCCGCCAGGAGCACCGCTGGGTAGCTATGTACGGAAGGGATAAGCGCTGAAAGCATCTAAGCGTGAAGCCCCCCTCAAGATGAGATTTCCCAGTATGTAAGACCCCTTGAAGACGACGAGGTAGATAGGTTGGGGGTGGAAGTGCAGTAATGCATGGAGCTGACCAATACTAATCGGTCGAGGGCTTATCCTAAGATAAAACGCAAATGAGTTTCGGATCCAGTTTTCAGGGTGTAACCTTGAAATTGCGCTTGATATTCCAAATCACTTTGTTGAGATACAGAATAACTTGCGGAGTTTTGCTAAGTGAGTCCATTTATATGGAGAGATACCCAAGTGGCTATAAGGGGACCCTCTGCTAAGGGGTTAGACTGCGAAAGTGGTGCGAGGGTTCGAATCCCTCTCTCTCCGCCATTTAGGACAAGCTAGCGAAATATTATGTTATGGCGGTGTAGCTCAGCTGGCTAGAGCGTACGGTTCATACCCGTGAGGTCGGGGGTTCGATCCCCTCCGCCGCTACCATACATACCCAGGAGGCTTAGCTCAGCTGGGAGAGCATCTGCCTTACAAGCAGAGGGTCGGGGGTTCGATCCCCTCAGCCTCCACCATTGTGCCGGTGTAGCTCAACTGGTAGAGCAACTGACTTGTAATCAGTAGGTTGGGGGTTCAAGTCCTCTCGCCGGCACCATTTTTGAATTTTGAAAAATCCAGGGAACTGTGGTGTAGAGGCCTAACATGCCTGCCTGTCACGCAGGAGATCGCGGGTTCGAATCCCGTCAGTTCCGCCATTTTTCAATTCAATAGTTTTACCGTACTAAAGTGGGAAGGGGTATCCCTCCGCACTTTATTTTTTTGTTAATGGATATGGCTCGGTAGCTCAGTCGGTAGAGCAGAGGACTGAAAATCCTCGTGTCGGCGGTTCGATTCCGTCCCGAGCCACCTTTATATGGAGGATTAGCGAAGTGGCCAAACGCATCAGACTGTAAATCTGCTCCCTTACGGGTTCGGTGGTTCGAATCCATCATCCTCCACCAGTTTTACGAGCCATTAGCTCAGTTGGTAGAGCACCTGACTTTTAATCAGGGTGTCGAAGGTTCGAGTCCTTCATGGCTCATCAGAAGTCATCAACTATAGGTTGATGGCTTTTTTTGTATTGTTTTAAGTTATGTTTTTATATAGCCTTTTTATTTTACGGTATCGACAGGTTATAATGAGTTCATTATGTTCGCTTAGTGCTTATTCTATATTCTAAAAAAAAGTGAAGTGGTGATCGCGTGACTCTGGATACAGAATGGATTCAGCAACAGCTTCAGAATATTATTCAAGCGCCTTTTACCATAGTGCCTTGGTGCCCGGAAATGATGGCAGAGGGAGAGACAGCCGATTCAGTTATTCCGGATAGATCGTTTGTCCGTGACAACAAGTTATATTTTCCATTTCGTGCGTCGGCAGGTGAACTGGCTGCATTTGTGGTAGAGGCCAGATATTTGACGGATCGAGAACGGAAACTGGTAGAAGCGCTATTGGGGAACATGGAGCAGGTCTGGCAGAACGGTCCACAATTGTCGGATAACCCGGTTTATAGCGAGGAAGAGCGCATGAATCGTTATGGACAATGGCTTATACAGCAGGCTGCCAATCTAAACAAGGAAGAAGAGGTTCCAGATGAATTGCAGCTTCGTGATTCGCTATCAGCGTGTATGGTTCCGATTTTACTGAATGGCGAGGGAACACAGGAGGGGGCTATTACTTATACCCAGCTCCATCGATTGTTCGCGAGCTATTTTGGAGGGGATGTGCTGCTTACTCCATTGGACAAACAGTCTTGGCTGATTATGGCTAAAAAGGAGCTTTTATTAGGAGCGGACGATGAACGGGATAAAGACACTGAGTCCAGGGATGCAGATTTTACGGAATCGTTGGAGGAGGTTCTCACGGCTTTTAGCTTGGGTCTATATGAGCTTATTGCGAATGAGTGGGTGGGTGTATTCCATTTGGCGGTTTCTAAGCCTTCAATCCCTTTGCAAAGTCTTCCCCAAGAGCTGAATTTGTTATGGGAGACCATACATTTGGGCAAGATTTTTCATGTAACAGAGCACATCCACTTTTCATGGGAGCTTCATTTGGAAAGGCTGTTAAACCGCATTTCCAAGGAACAACGCGTATTATTTTTAGAGCAGGTAATGAAGTCATCTGTCATACTGGAAGACTCAGAAACGATGGCCACATTAGACATCTTTTTTCAACTGGATTGTAATGTGAGTGAGACAGCTAAGCGTCTATATGTGCATCGAAATACGTTAATTTACCGTTTGGACAAGATCAAACAGGAGACTGGATTGGACGTGCGGACGTTTAATGATGCGGTTTTAGTCAAGCTCTATCTTCTATTGTACAAAGTGACAAAAAGGAAATAGCATTTTTGTGCAGTTTGCGAATAGCCATGCTACGGGGACTAGGATAAGATACAAGTAAGAAATGTATTCGATTTCATAACTTGATCTTAGGGAGGCAAAAGCTATGGCTGGTGTACGTTTAGAGCATATTTTCAAAAAATATCCGGGTGCAGATAAAGCTACGGTTGTTGATGTCAATTTGGACATTCAAGATAAAGAGTTTCTCGTGTTGGTTGGTCCTTCCGGTTGTGGTAAATCTACTACGCTCCGTATGATCGCTGGTCTAGAGGAAATTTCAGACGGTAAATTGTACATTGGAGATCGTGTTGTGAACGACGTGGCTCCAAAGGACCGCGATATCGCGATGGTATTCCAATCCTATGCCTTGTATCCGCATATGAATGTATATCAAAACATGGCTTTTGGTCTGAAACTCCGTAAGGTGAAGAAAGAAGAAATTGACAAACGTGTACGTGAAGCGGCTAAAATCCTTGATATTGAGCATCTGCTGGACCGCAAGCCGAAAGCGTTATCAGGTGGTCAACGCCAGCGTGTTGCCTTGGGACGTGCGATTGTGCGTGACCCGCAAGTGTTCTTGATGGATGAGCCACTGTCCAACTTGGATGCCAAGCTGCGTGGTCAGATGCGTGCGGAAATCACGAAGCTGGCTAAGCGTCTGGAAACGACTGTTATCTACGTAACCCATGACCAGGTCGAAGCCATGACGATGGGTGACCGGATTGTAGTTATGAAGGATGGTATTATCCAACAAGCTGCATCCCCAGATGAACTGTACAACCGTCCAGTGAATCTGTTCGTAGCTGGTTTTATCGGCTCTCCTACGATGAACTTTATCACAGGTAAGCTGGTTGAAAAAGAAGGTGCATTGCATTTTGCTGCGCCGGGTCTGGATCTGTTTGTACCAGAAGGTAAAGGACAGATTTTAAAAGCGAAGGGCTATATCGGGAAAGAAGTGATCTTGGGTATCCGTCCTGAGGATATTCATGAAGAGCCTGTATTCTTGGAGGCTTCTCCGAATACGATCTTTACATCCACTGTGGATGTAACGGAAAACCTCGGTCATGAAATGCTGTTGTACCTGAGCGGTGCTGGAAATGATACGATTATTGCCCGTGTAGACGGACGCTCCAATACTCGTGATGGTGTCAAAGCGAAGTTGGCTGTTGATATGAACAAGGTTCATATTTTTGATAAGGAATCGGAATTGAGTGTTCTGGTTGGCGAATAAAATTTGCCTCTGGAAGAGAGTCGCAGTTTTCCCCGAGCGGAGAACTGCGACTCTTTTTATATATCGCATACGGCTACTAGCTTCGGCATTGCATTCATTGGAAAATTCCGATACGATGGGTACAATGGACAGGTCTAGATGTAGGTTCGTTGGCAGGAGTCCTAGATGGGATCAACCCAGCTGGCGGAATGGAGCTAGCCTGGAACCATATGTTAAATCAAGTGGAGTGTGCATTGGCGCAGGATAGACTGGCGTTGGGTTGTATGGTTAATAGGGTAAAGCTACATAAATCAAGTGACGTATAGAATCTGGTTTTGCAGATGAAGGGGAGAATAAAATGGCTAAACAGGTAAAGGTATCCGAGCTTGTACAGCAGTTTCAAATGGAAGTTATTTCCGGTGAAAAAGGTCTGCGAAGACTGATCACAGTGGACGATTTAAATCGCCCAGGTCTGGAGATGGCCGGGTATTTTGAATATCATACACAAGAGCGGGTACAGCTTCTGGGAAGGTCTGAGTTGGCTTTTCTGGGAATGCTTCCTCCTGAGGAACGCCGGGATCGGATGGAGCGTCTGTGTACAGAGCTGACTCCATGCATTATCGTCACACGTGGTCTAGAGGTACCGGCTGAGTTAGTGGAGGCGAGCGCAGAGCGAGATATTCCTGTACTGCGCACTAATATGGCGACGACGATTTTATCAAGCCGCATCACAGGCTTTCTCGAAAGAAAGCTGGCTCCTACAGCAACTATTCATGGTGTACTGTGTGACGTGTATGGCGTGGGAATGCTTATCACAGGAAGTAGTGGAATTGGTAAAAGTGAAACGGCACTGGAACTGGTTAAACGTGGACATCGCTTGGTAGCAGATGACGCGGTAGAAATTCGGCAAACGTCCGATTTTCAGCTGCATGGTACAGCACCTGAGCTGATCCGTCACCTGTTGGAAATTCGTGGCGTGGGCATTATTAATGTGATGACGCTGTTTGGGGCCGGTGCAGTTCGTAATAACAAACGGATTACATTGGTTGTTCGTCTGGAGGCATGGCAGCAGGACAAGCAGTATGACCGTCTTGGTCTTGATGAGGAAACGACACGCATTATTGATACAGATGTTCCACTGGTTACGATTCCAGTTCGTCCGGGCCGAAACTTGGCTGTTATTATCGAGGTGGCGGCGATGAACTATCGTTTGAAACAAATGGGTGTTAATGCAGCCCTGCAATTTACAAACAAGCTGACTGCTACAATTTCTGAAGATATGGAAGAGATGGATTAAGGTTTGTTCGTTTGCAAGGAAGAACGAGGAGTGAGAGAAACATATGTCAACGGCAACATTACTGCTGAATCCGATCGCTTTTTCAATCGGGGCAATCAAGGTCCACTGGTATGGGCTTATTTTGGGGCTGGCGGCGCTTGTGGGTTTATATCTTGCCATCCGTGAAGGAAAAAGATTCGGTATTCCGCAGGACTTTTTTATGGATATGCTGCTTCTGGGTGTTCCCTCAGCTATTATTGGAGCGCGTATTTATTATGTAGCCTTCAAATGGGAAGACTACCGAGATAATCTATGGGATGTTTTTAAAATTTGGAATGGCGGTATTGCGATATACGGTGCCTTGATCGGGGCCATTATATGTGCGGTCATTTATTTCCGGTATAAAGGGTATAACTTCTGGCGTATCGCTGATATTTGTGCACCAGGCCTACTGATCGGTCAAGCGATTGGACGCTGGGGTAATTTTGTCAATCAGGAAGCCTACGGTGGACCGACGGAAGAGACATTCTTGCGAAATCAGCTCCATCTGCCGGATTTCATTGTGAATCAGATGAACGTTAACGGGGTGTTCCATCACCCTACATTTTTATATGAATCACTGTGGAGTATTGTAGGTGTGATTTTGCTGCTCGTCATTCGTCGTATGAAATTTGTGCGTGCAGGCGAAATGTTTGCATTTTACTTCATTTGGTACTCAATTGGCCGTTTCTTCATCGAGCGTGTACGGACGGACAGTTTGGCTTTTCAGGGACCGGATTGGCTGGCTTCCTTTGTGAATGCTTTGTGGTCTCCTATGGTATGGCTAGGGTTTGAACCAGGGCATCTGGACCCGAGTTACGGTAATGTACGGATCTCGCAATTGCTGCCTATCTTTATTGTTGTAGCTGCCGTGATTTTCATTTTGGTTCGTCGCCGGAAGGGTACATCTGTTGCTCGATATAGCGATCCGATTATCTCCAGCAAAGCGGGGATTGATCAGGTACCTGACGTGATGCCAGAGCAGGTATCCCGTCCAGGACAGGACGCGGTTCCTCCAACAGCTACGGCGGATAAGCTACCTAAGGAAGACACGGACGAGGACAAGAAGGAGCATCTATGATAAATACGATTTTGTTTGATTTAGACGGCACCATCATGGATACGAATGAGCTGATCATCAGCACATTTCTACACATTTTGAATCATCCGGATGCTGATCCGCTGACGCGGGAGCATATTATTCCTCATATGGGTGGAACGCTGGACGATCAACTCCGTACTTTTTCGGGATTAACGGATGTATCTAGGTTGGTTAAGGACTACCGTGCTTATAATCAGATTCATCATGACCAAATGGTGAAGCCATTTCCATATGTCATTGAGGTCATTCAGGAGTTGCGTGCGAGAGGGATTAAGCTGGGGGTTGTGACAACCAAAATACGACCATCCACGATACGTGTACTTAATCTGTTCAATCTGACTTCCTCAATGGACTATATTGTAACGGTAGACGATGTGGAACATCCAAAGCCACACGCTGAACCAGTGCTCAAGGCCTTGACAGGTTTGAATGCTGAAGCAAAGCATACATTGATGGTCGGAGACAGTTCTTTTGATATTTTGTCAGCTCAGGCAGCAGGTGTGAAATCGGCTGGTGTAGCTTGGTCGCTCAAGGGCGAGGAAACTCTGCGCGGATATGGGCCTGACTACATGTTGCATGATATGCGGGATTTGCTGAAGCTGGAGCTTCAAGGTGTCAATGTATCGTGAGAAGGGTGAACCGCTATCCTGTAGAAGGTCCCAATGCGTTGTGGCAGATTTATCGGACGGTGAGCCGCTGGAAAGGCATTAAGAACTTTATTTTTATACAGATTGCCCGGTATTGTCCTGTGCTTTCTCTGAAAAACGTCATTTACCGCAGAGTGCTGGGGATGAAGGTGGGGCAACATGCGGCCTTCGGCCTGATGGTGATGGTGGATGTTTTTTTTCCGGAGCATATTACGATAGGGAACAATTCGGTCATTGGATATAACACAACGATACTGGCTCACGAATACCTCATACAAGAGTATCGTATCGGTAAAGTGGTGATTGGTGATCATGTGCTGATCGGCGCCAACACAACCATTTTGCCGGGTGTCACCATCGGTGACGGAGCTATCGTAGCAGCCGGAGCGGTCGTGCATAAAGACGTGCCCGCAGGTGCATTTGTAGGTGGCAATCCGTTGCGTGATTTAAGACGCTCTGGTGTGGATGAGTAGGAAATAGCACAATAAGGAAGACCCCTTATGTATTAAGGGGTCTTCCTTATTGTTGTTTTTCTGTATAATAAGTGGGGTAATGCATGTTAATTATGTTTAAAAATTGATAACAGACATATTTGCAAAGCGATATGGGAGCGTGTTGATTTGGTCAAAAAAGAACGTATACCAGAGCTTGATGTTTACCGGGGAATATTAATTGCAGCCGTTGTTACCATTCATGCGACTTCAATGGCTTTAATTGATGCGCGCCATTCTCTATTGTTTTACCCTTTTCTATTTTTAAATATGTTTAGTAGCTTTGCGGTGCCAGTATTTATTTTTGTGAGCGGGTTTGTTTTATTTTACAATTATGTCGATAGGCCGCTTCGTGGTAAGAATATGCTTATATTCTTCCGAAAAAGACTGATGTTTATTGTGTTGCCGTACGTTTTGTTTTCTCTTGTGTATTATTTGACCTTGGTAACACGCGGGTTGATGCCGCTCAGTGATCTTCCGCTCGTGCTGTTAACGGGAAAGGCGTACACGCATTTGTATTATGTCATCATCATCATCCAATTTTATTTGGTCTTCCCACTGTTGTTGTGGGGAGTGCAGCGCTTATATCATTGGATATCGAGTCCACGGAGAGCAGCCTGTATCATTTTGGCAGTAGGGTTAGTCATTCAATGGGGGTTTGTATTGCTGAACAAATATGTTTGGCAAGAGGAAAGAGGAAGTCTCGCGATTACGTATATCAGTTATTTTGCCTTGGGCGCAGCTGTAGCGATTGGATATGAAGGGTTTAAAAAGTGGCTTTTTCCGGTGTCAGGTACAGTAATTAGACGCGGACAGTTGATCAGTTGGTGGGGCTTGTGGGTGGCTTGGCTACTCCTGGGTATAGCATATGTACAAATATGGTTTGTAGCATATCGCGAAGCCATCTATGCAGACTCGCTGATCTATGAACTGCTCCATAATGCATATGCCCTCGTCTCAGCGCTGGTGCTGTTTCAGTTCTCGGTTTTATTATATCGTCATGCTAACGATAGGCTGCGAATGTTAATCAGCTGGCTGGGCTCATGCTCATTCGGCATTTATTTACTTCACCCGGCGTTATTGAGAGTATATCGCAAGCTGGATTTGCACGGAACGCCAGTAGAATATATCTTCTCTGTTACGGGTGGATGGTTGTTGGCGTTGTTTGGCTCATGGTTGATTGTGACGTTGTGTTTTCGATATGTACCATTTGCATGGATCGGTTTGGGCACGGTTCCGAAGTTTCCTTCCCGGAGTAAAGATGAACAAATGAATAGCTAAATATTTTGATTGTATTGGACTGTTGGCTTAGGGCTGGCAGTCTTTTTTTTAGGATTCGTGTATTTTGCATTGGATAAAATATAGAAAGGGGCAGCGGCTTGGCGAATCTGTAAAAAAGGGCTGCTCCGTTCGGTTGACGTTCACAAGTAGAGCATGATAATATATCGAATATACTTTAGTTTGTTAGCACTTTACCATGATAAAGATATTGTGAAATCATGAGGTGATAGAGATGTCTAAGCCAAAAGGATTCGAAATCCCTGTAGGGGTTCGAGATTATCTTCCACGTGCAGTGTCGAAGCTGCGGGCCATTGAACTGAATGTACTCGAATGCATGGAGCGCTGGGGTTACCGCCAGATTATGACGCCTACGATGGAATACTACGATACGGTGGGAGTGGCTAGTTCTACTTCCGATCGAAAGCTGTTTAAATTACTCAATAACCGGGGAACCACGTTGGTGCTGCGATCGGATATGACCGCTCCCATTGCGCGGGTGGTATCTTCGCTGCTAAAGGAAGAGGAAGTACCACTCCGACTTTCCTACCACGCAAATGTATTTCGGGCGATTGAGGAAGAGGCAGGAAGAGAAGCGGAGTTTTTTCAGACAGGTGTGGAGCTGGTAGGTGATGATTCGCCTGAGGCTGATGCAGAAGTTGTAGCATTGGCTATTGCATCATTACAGGCGGCAGGAGTGGCCTCTTTTAAAATTGCCATGGGACATGTGGGATTTCTGAACGGCTTATTTGAGGAAATCATTCCAGGCCGTCAGGCTGAACAACAAGCGCTAAAGGAACTGTTGCTCAGTCGTGATGTAGTGGGCTACCGAACAGCGATTGAAGCTTTGGGCTTGGCTCCCGAACATCGGGATAAGCTGGAAGCTATTCTTCGGTTGCGCGGTGGAAAAGAAATTTGTGACCAGGCTACCCGTCTTAGTGTGGAGCAGCAGACGATTCGATCCATTGCACATTTGTGCGAGGTGTGGGAAGTACTGGAGGCATACGGCGTATCTGAGCATGTGTTAATCGACCTTACCATGATCGGGGATTTTTCATATTATACAGGAATGACTTTTGAGGGCTATGCGGCGGAGATTGGGTTCCCGGTATGCAACGGGGGTCGCTATGACAATCTGCTTCAGCAGTTTGGTCGATCCGTACCTGCAACGGGATTTGCATTGAAGACAAACCGGATCGTCGATGGTGTGGATGGTATCCAAATGGAGACGAAGCTTCCTGTACTTATCCGTTATGACGAACAGGGACGCCAAGAGGCGTTATCTGCAGCGGCACAGCTACGCGCAACAGGTCTTACTGTAGTAACAGGGCTCACGGGCGGACCGGAAGATCGACGTCGTGAGCAGCAGGGGCTGTACGCAGAGGTATACAGCTATACAGCCGAAGGAAGAGAGCCAGTACAAGGGGGGAACTGCCATGACAGAAACATTGAAAGTAGCCATGCCCAAGGGAAGGATTTATAAGCAGGCTTCCGAGCTGTTTCGCCAGGCGGGGGTTCCAATTCCACTGGATGTGGACGAAACGCGCAAGCTGGTCATTCCACTGCCTGAGCTAGGCATGGAATTTATTATGGCGAAGCCCGTCGATGTTCCTACGTATGTGGAGTACGGGGCGGCGGACATCGGCATTGTGGGCAAGGATGTTTTGCTGGAAGAAAACAAGGATGTGTATGAACTGCTGGATCTGGGGATTGCCCGTTGTCGGATGTCAGTGATTGCTTTACCAGATTGGCAGCCAGGTATTCGTCAGCGGGTCGCTACAAAGTATCCGAATGTGGCTTCCCAGTATTTTCGGGAGCAAGGCCAGCAGGTGGAGGTTATTAAGCTGAATGGCTCCATTGAGCTGGCGCCGTTAATTGGTCTGGCAGACCGCATTGTTGATATGGTAGAGACGGGGCAGACCTTGCGGGAGAATGGATTGGTCGAGCAGATCAGCATACTGGATATTACCAGTCGTCTGATTGCCAATCGGGTCAGCTACCGGATGAAAAACAGCTCGATTCAGGCATTGTGTGATCGATTGCATCAGGTGATTCCCAATGCGGTGGCACCTCGGGAGTAAATCAACTAAAGGAATAAGCCAAGGGTTAAAGGAGCATTCTGCAAGCTGCAAGTAAGGGGGAATGGACAAATGAAGATTGTATCAGCCCGTGATTTCAGTCTCCAACGGGAGGTGGATTACGGCACACCTGAGCAAAATGAGGCTGTGCGTACCATTATTCAGTCGGTACGCCAAGAGGGGGATGAGGCTGTCCTGCGGTATACGCAATCGTTTGATGGTGTATCGCTGATCGCAGAGCAACTTCGTGTGACGGAGGAAGAATTGAAGGCGGCATATGACAAGGTAGAGCCTTCTTTTTTACAGGCGATTCGAGAAGCGGCGGATAATATCCGTGCTTTTCACATGAAGCAAAAACGTAATTCTTGGATGGATTTACAGCCAGACGGTAGCTTGCTCGGCCAAATTATCCGACCGTTGAAACGTGTAGGCGTGTATGTTCCGGGTGGTAAAGCAGCCTATCCGTCCTCGGTGCTGATGAATGTCATTCCCGCTCAGGTGGCTGGTGTACCGGAGATTGTCATGGTGACCCCCCCGGCGACAGGCGGCAAGGCAGGGATAGATCCATATACACTGGTAGCTGCGGCAGAGGCTGGTGTAACGGAAATATATAGGGTTGGCGGAGCGCAGGCGATTGCTTCTCTCGCTTACGGAACACATAGCATTGAACCAGTCGATAAAATTTGCGGTCCCGGTAACATTTATGTAGCGCTGGCGAAGCGCGAGGTGTACGGCGCGGTGGATATCGACAGTATAGCGGGACCAAGTGAAATTGTCGTGTTGGCTGACGACACGGCGAATGCCTCATATGTAGCGGCTGACCTGCTTTCACAGGCGGAACATGACGAGATGGCCTCAGCCATACTGGTTACGCCCTCGCAACGCTTGGCCGAAGAAGTATCAGCTGAAGTACAGTGCCAATTGGCAGAGCTACCGCGTAGAGATATTGCTGCTGCATCGGTGGAGGCATACGGGGCTATCATTGTCGTCGACACTTTGGAAGAGGGCATCCATATTGTAAACCGACTGGCACCAGAACATTTGGAAATTATGACAGAGCAGCCGATGGAGCATGTAGGTCTGATCGAAAACGCGGGAGCTATTTTCCTGGGAGCGTACAGCTCGGAGCCAGTAGGCGATTATTTTGCCGGACCTAACCACATTATTCCGACGAATGGAACGGCGCGTTTTTCCTCACCAGTGGATGTTGATGATTTTATCAAGAAGTCGAGTATGATCTATTACAGCAAAGAAGCGCTACTGCGCAATGGTGAGACGATTATGCAGCTTGCCCGCCATGAAGGACTGGAAGGTCACGCACGGGCGATACAAGTTCGATTGGACAATGAAAAGAAGGCGGTGGATGGCGATGGGGAACGAAAATAACGTAGCAGGACGTACAGGCAGCGTCAGCCGAAAGACGAACGAAACGGATATTCAGCTATCTTTTGCAGTAGACGGCACAGGGCAAGCTGAGATTGAAACGGATGTTCCTTTTCTGAATCACATGCTGGACTTGTTCACCAAGCACGGACACTTTGATCTGAATGTGCAGGCCAGAGGGGATGTTGATATCGACGATCATCATACCGTAGAGGATATTGGTATTTGTCTGGGACAGACCTTGCTGGAAGCATTGGGTGATAAAAAAGGAATTAAGCGCTATGCCAGCGTCTTTGTACCAATGGATGAGGCGCTCGCACAGGTTGTCATTGATCTGAGTAACCGACCTCATTTTGAGTATCGTGCGGAGTATCCATCACAGCAGGTAGGGAGCTTTTCGACAGAGCTGGTGCATGAATTTCTGTGGAAATTTGCGTTGGAGGCCCGCATGACGCTACACGTCATCGTTCACTACGGGCAAAATACCCACCATATGATTGAGGCCGTGTTCAAAGCGCTGGGACGTGCACTGGATGAAGCGACATCCATTGATCCACGGGTGACTGGAGTGCCTTCAACGAAGGGAGTGCTGTAGCCTATGTCCATTGCCATTGTGGATTACGGCAGAGGCAATCTGCATAGTGTGAGCAAGGCAGTTGAGCGTCTTGGCTATGAGGCTGTAGTAACGGGAGATGCCCAAGTGATTCGTTCCTCCAGCGGTGTGATTTTGCCGGGTGTAGGGGCATTCGGGGATGCTATGGAGCATTTACGTTCCAGCGGATTGGATCGGGTGATTCAGGAGGTTGCAAGCGCTGGACAACCACTGCTCGGTGTTTGTCTAGGAATGCAACTGATGTTCACTCGTGGTGAAGAATACGGCAGTCACGAAGGGCTTAATATTTTACCAGGTGAGGTCGTTCGGTTTGCTCCTGATCTGGGGGTTAAAGTGCCGCATATGGGCTGGAATCGTCTGCGTATGACTCAGCCGAACCACCCGTTGTTACAGGACTTGGAGGAAGGACATGTGTATTTTGTACATTCCTATCATGCGAAGCCGGAGGCCGAAAGTGACCTACTGGCGGTGACTGACTACGGTGGGCCCGTAACGGCTATCGTGGGCAGAGGCCATGTATATGGCATGCAGTTCCACCCGGAGAAAAGCGGGGAAATGGGGATGCGGTTGCTTCGACAGTTTTTGGAACTGGCGGAAGCGGAAAAGCGAGCGTAACGATTCATGTGTCTATAGTTGAGGGTACGCCAACTTTGGTCGTTGATGGATGTAAAGGCATATAGATGTTGAATAGCTCACAAGGGGGTCATACTTTGTTCACGATATACCCAGCGATTGATATTCGCGATGGCAAATGTGTACGACTGGTACAAGGAGATTATAGCCAGGAGACGATATACAACGAAAACCCAGTGGAGGTTGCCCAAGAATGGGAGCGTATGGGCGGCTCCTACATTCACTTGGTTGATTTGGACGGTGCTAAAGCAGGCCAACCGGTGAACGATGAGCTCATTGGGCGCATCGCTTCTGCGGTGCAAGTGCCTGTACAAGTGGGTGGCGGCTTGCGTACGCGTGAACATGTGGAGCGGCTGTTGTCGTTGGGCGTGAGCCGTGTGATCTTGGGTACGGCAGCGATTGAGGACCGTGCTTTTACGGAAGCGGTATTGGGTACCTACGGTGATCGGATCGCCATTGGTCTGGATGCACGGAATGGCTATGTGGCCACGCGCGGATGGCTTGAAACCTCGGAGGTTCGAGCGGACGAATTGGCTGCTGAGTTGGCCTCCAAGGGAGCGGAAACGTTCATTTTCACAGACATTTCCCGCGACGGAATGATGCAAGGCCCGAATGTCGAGGCGGTCGTAGCGCTTGCGAAAAGCAGTGGACGAACCGTGATCGCTTCCGGCGGTGTCAGTAAGATGGAAGATCTAATCACGCTGAGCACCTATGCGAAGGAGGGTGTAGGTGGTGCTATTGTGGGTAAAGCATTGTATACAGGGAGCATTGATTTACAGGTTGCCATACAAGCTGTAGCAAAGGCATAGGGGGAGTAGGCATGCTGGCTAAACGTATTATTCCCTGCTTGGATGTAAAGGATGGCAGGGTGGTTAAGGGCGTTAATTTTGTGAACCTACGCGATGCAGGTGATCCGGTGGAATTGGCGGCGCTTTATGACCGGGAAGGGGCAGATGAAATCGTATTTCTGGATATTTCTGCTTCAGTTGAAGGGCGTGCCACCATGGAAGAAGTAGTTCGTCAGACAGCCGGGGAAATTGCCATTCCTTTCACCGTAGGTGGCGGGATATCTCATGTCGATGATATGAGACGCATTTTGCGTGCAGGGGCTGATAAAATCGGCGTAAATACGGCGGCTGTCCGTAATCCTCAGCTGATTGCGGAGGGGGCGCGCAGCTTTGGCTCACAATGTATCGTTGTTGCCATTGATGCCAAGTACAACGAGGCGTGGGGCGAGTGGGAAGTATATACCCACGGAGGCCGCACGCCATCTGGTATTCGCGCCTTGGCCTGGGCCAAGGAAGCTGAACAGTTGGGAGCCGGTGAGATTCTGCTGACCAGCATGAATGCGGACGGAACCAAGGACGGCTTTGACCTGCCGCTGACTTCTGCGGTATCGGATACCGTCGGAATTCCAGTTATTGCTTCTGGCGGAGCAGGCAAACAGGAGCATTTCTATGACGTGTTTACGGCGGGCAGAGCGGATGCTGGATTAGCAGCAACGATTTTTCACTATAAAGAAATAGGAATCCCTGACCTAAAACGGGATTTGAAGCGCAGAGGAGTGGAGATACGATGAGCAACGAATTGAACCAACAGCTATCTCTGGAGCAGATACTGGATAATGTCCGCTGGAATGAGGTGGGTCTTGTCTCGGCGATTGTGCAGGATGATGCCACCCTTCAGGTGCTTACGCTGGCCTACATGAACCGCGAGTCGCTGAAACTGTCTTTGGAGTCGGGAGAGACCTGGTTCTGGTCTCGTTCCAGACAGGAGCTGTGGCACAAGGGGGCTACTTCAGGGAATACGCAAAAAATCACTTCCATCCAGTTGGATTGTGACGGTGATGCTCTGTTGATACGTGTCATTCCGAACGGTCCTGCCTGTCATACAGGAGCAACGAGCTGCTTTTTCCGTGATATTTCCGCGCCAGGGACGGCTGTAGCACCTGTTGCAGGAAATGCAGGAGACCACACGCTGGTAAATCAAACCGATGATATTTCCAATGCTTCAGCAGACCGCTTTGAGGTACTTGCCCAGCTGGAGGCGATTATTAAGGAGCGCGAAGAGACACGTCCTGAAGGGGCCTATACGACCTATCTTTTTGATAAAGGTGTAGACAAAATCTTGAAAAAGGTTGGCGAAGAAGCATCCGAGACGATCATTGCCGCCAAAAATAAAGATAATGATGAACTGCGCCTGGAGGTTAGCGACCTGATTTATCACCTGCTGGTGCTGTTGCAGGAGCGCAAGCTACCGCTAGATCACGTGCTGGCTGAGCTGAATCGCCGTCATGAACGACCTCGTCGTGATTAGTACGATTTGTTGTAGTGTTGAAAGGGGGAGGATCGCATGAAAATTGACTATCATACGCATCACGCCCGCTGTGGGCATGCCATAGGGAGTCTGGAAGAGTATGTACAGCAGGGAATTCGGCTGGGGCTGGATCAGCTCGGCTTGTCCGATCACATGCCACTACTGCATGTAAAACCGGCTGACTATTACCCGGAAATGGCGATGCCTATGGAGGAGCTGCCCCGATACGTGGAAGAATGTTTGGAACTGAAGGAACGTTTTAAAGAGCAAATTGATATTCGTGTTGGCTTGGAAGGCGACTACATTGAGGGCTGGGAACGAGAAATCGAAGATATCATCACCGCGTATCCCTGGGATTATGTGATTGGTTCCGTCCATTTTCTAGGTGAATGGGATATCACGGACTTCCGTCAGGTACACCATTGGGAAGGCAAAAATGTGCTTGAGGTGTACCGCACGTATTATAATGCGGTTTCTAAGGCGGCAGCTACCGGTTTGTATGACATCATGGGGCATTTGGATGTCATTAAGCGCTTCGGCTATCATCCGAAGCCGGAGGAAATGGAGGAGCTGCGTGAACTGGAGCGCTCCGCACTCTCAGCCGTTGCCCGCAGCGGTCGGGCGATGGAACTGAATGCATCAGGGCTTTCGAAGCCCTGTGCTGAGATGTTCCCGAGCCGCCGCATGCTGGACGAAGCTTTTTCGCTAGGCATCCCGCTGACCGTAGGATCGGATGCCCATGATCCGGCGAAGCTGTCCGAGCACTTGGAGAAGGCACGCGCGCTTCTATATGAAGTCGGCTATCGCGAGCTTGCCGTATTTCAGCATCGCGAGCGCTCGCCGGTGCCGCTGACGCTTTAATTATTACGTTTATTGGGTCTAAGTATCATATCCAGTGGCTAGCCGAACGCTCCTTATTTATACAGGGAAAAGCGTTCGGCTATTTAGCGTATTCTTGTATATATATCTATCGTATACGAGCATATATCCGTTTTTTGGAATGAGGTAGGATCGACTGTCAAGTCGTTTTGAAGTTGTGGTATACTGAAGGGTATGAACATGTCAGTTACTTTTAAAGGAGGTGCCTTGGTTATTTATGAAAGGGAAACATCTGCGAGTATCGGAACCTAGCCCTAAGATTATTGCTTTGCGTTTCGACGCATCTTTCTTTTTTGAGAAAGCTGTGCGCTCGCTTGATCGCAATCATTATGACAAGGCATTGAAATATTTTCGCAAAGCCGTTGAATATGAACCGGATAATCCGGTGAATCATTGCAATATGGCGGGTATATTATCAGAGATGGGGGATTATGCAGGTTCGAATGAGATCCTGTCCTCTGTTCTGAGTGACGTAGACTCGTCGATGACAGAGTGTTATTTCTATATGGCGAATAATTACGCTAATATGGAGCAGTTTGAAGAAGCGGAGAAAGCATTGGTCACGTACCTGGAGGAGGACGAAGAAGGCCAGTTTCTTGATGAAGCGGAGGAAATGATGGAGCTGCTGTATTATGAGCTGGACCGTCCAACGAAGCTGAACCGCATTAAGGCCCGGCAGGGAGTAGTAGAGCATGATCAGGCTCGTGTCCTGCTGGAGGAGGGGAAATTTGCTCAGGCAGCCCAGTTGCTCAAGCAAATTTCAGAGGAACAACCGGATATGTTCGCTGCGCGAAATAATCTGGCGTTAGCGTATTACTACATGGGATTGTTCCAAAATGCTAAGGCTACCATTATTCAAGTGTTGGAGGATGAGCCGGGGAATTTACACGCATTGTGCAACTTGGCGATCTTTTATCAGCACGAGGGCGGCGGCCCGGAATTGGATCGTCTGGTGCAGACTTTGGCGGTCACTATACCGTTTCAGGAGGAGCAGGTATTCAAGCTGGCGACCACTATGGGCATTCTCGGACGCCATGAGGAGGCCTACAGACATTTCCGCAGGTTGCTTCATGGCGATGGAGAGAACAATGCGGACGCTTCTTTGTACCATTACACGGCGGTAGCTGCCAGCAATACGGGAAGATATGCGGAAGCACGGCGGTTGTGGAGTCATTTGCAAAAGCAGGATGCTTCCTCGGAAGTTCCGCGGTTTTTCCTGTCCCGACTGGAGGAACTCCAGCAGGAGGGTACACCGCTGCAAGTGCTCAGCTATCATTATCATCTCCCGTTTGAGGAGCAATTCCGCATGTGGGAGAAGTTTGGTGCTGACCAGGTGCCTGACAGCATGAAGAAGGACCCGCTAATCCGGTCATCCTTCTTCTGGGCCTTGCGCCACGGGGACCGGGCGACTCAGCTTCAGGTCATTCAGGCGTTAAGCTTGATCGGTGATGATGAGGTGCGTCAGGCACTGGAGTCCTTCGTAGAAGACCCGGACCAGGAGGATGAGCTGAAACGCCGTGCCTTGCAAGTATTGCAAGAGCTGGCGGAGCAGGGTGAGCAGAAAATGTACCCGGAAACGGAACGTTCTGATCAGTTGGAGGTTGAGAACGATCCTCATACAATTGAAGGTGATGTATCTGCCTCCCCGGTTGATCCACAATGGCAGGCAGTGCTGGATAAGGTACTGACCGTTATGAGCAAGCCATCCGATCCGGTCATGCAGCACGACTTGAGATCGCTGTGGCTGGAGTATTTGGATCGGCTTGCCCCGGAAGTTCCGATGGTTCAGCATACTGAGGGATGGGCAGCGGCGCTGGAATATTTGACTGCCAAAATGCATCATCATTCAGTCACCTATCAGGAAGTAGCCGATCGCTATGGTATTTCCGTATCGACCGTAAGCCGCTATGCACGCCAGATTGACAGCGTGTGTGGTATCAAACAGAAGCTGAAGCAGCCGCTCTCCACGTTTAAAAAGCAGGTCTGAGACCTGCTCCAAACATCACTTAAAGGAGGCAACAAACGTATGTATAAATCCATAATTATTGGTACAGGTCCTGCAGGCTACACAGCGGCTATTTATTTGGCACGTGCTAACATGAATCCGCTGATCATTGAAGGGATGCAGCCCGGTGGGCAGCTTACTACAACGACCGAAATTGAAAATTTTCCGGGTTTTGAGCAAGGTATCCTCGGGCCTGAACTGATGGATAATATGCGCAAGCAGGCTGAACGTTTTGGCGCTGAATTTACTTCCGGTTGGGTAGAGGAAGTGGATTTTAGCAAACGTCCTTTTAAAGTGAAGGTAGAGGGTAAAGGCATCATTGAGGCGGAGTCGGTCATTATTGCTACAGGTGCGTCCGCCAAATATCTTGGTATTCCGGGTGAGCAGGACAATGTAGGTCGCGGAGTCAGCACTTGCGCAACTTGCGATGGCTTCTTTTTCCGCGGGAAAAAGATTGTCGTGGTTGGCGGTGGCGATTCAGCCATGGAGGAAGCGAGCTTCTTGACCCGTTTTGCTTCCAGTGTAACCTTGGTCCATCGTCGCGATGAGTTGCGGGCATCCAAAATTATGCAAGATCGCGCGCGTGAGAACGAAAAAGTACATTGGGCATTAAACCGGACTCCTCTGGAAGTTGTGACGGGAGAATCTGGTTTAAAGGGTTTGAAGGTACACAATAATGAGACCAATCAGGATGAGCTGATTGAGGTAGATGGCGTGTTCGTAGCCATCGGGCATACACCGAATACAGGTTTCCTGAACGGACAAATCCATACGGATGAACACGGCTATATTGTAGTGAAGCCAGGCACAACGGAAACGAACATCCCCGGAGTTTTTGCCTGTGGGGACGTACAGGATAATCGTTACCGTCAAGCGATTACGGCTGCGGGAACGGGCTGTATGGCGGCTATGGACTGCGAGAAATATCTCGAAGGCAGTGCTGTTCACGACTGGAGCGAAACACTGGATCAATAAAAGCGTGTCTATAGTACACAAAAAGGCTAACGGGAGAGCGAAGGAAACCTCTGTTATGCCACATCTTTTGTTCAGGAAGAGAAAGCCTGCTGCGTTTGCACGGGCTTTCTCCTTTTTATGGGTGCATAAGGTTAAAAGTTCCTCTAATCGTACACTTTTCAACAAGGAAGTGTCCTTGACCGTAACGAGGGCTTCAATTATAGTTGGAACGTAGGATTACTATTATGAAGTAGGAATTATAAGCATATATTTCATACCAGGTTTTTAAGTAAACATAAAGGTGGCTTGGAACATGTCTGAAAGTATCTATGTGGGTGTCGATTTGGGCGGTACAGCGATTAAAGTAGGCATTTGTAATGAGAACGGACAGCTTTTGCACACATACGAGGGACCAACCGAAACCGATAAAGGTGTAGATGTTGTCATTGGTAATATCGAAAAATATGTGCGGCACATTGTTGAGGAATCTCCTTATGAGTGGGATCAACTCAAGGGTGTCGGTGCAGGCGTTGCAGGTTTTACGAATGTTCGTGATGGTATTATTGTCCTCGCTCCTAATATTGGCTTTCGTGACGTACCGATCCGTGCGCTCCTAGAGAACCGGATTGGCAAGCCTGTGAAAATAGACAATGATGCGAATGTTGCTGCGCTAGGTGAGGCTTGGGCTGGTGCAGGCAAAGGCATCGAAAACTGCGTATGCTATACCCTGGGAACAGGAGTAGGTGGCGGTATTATTATAAACGGTAGAATATACCAAGGTTCTTCAGGCATGGCCGGGGAAATTGGTCATATCAGCGTCGTACCTGATCTGGAGGCAATTCAGTGTGGATGCGGCAAAATGGGTTGCTTGGAAACTGTATCTTCTGCAACAGGCATCATTCGTATGGCCAAGGATGCTGTGGAACGTGGCGACCGGACCTCTCTGGCGCTGGAGGATCAAATTGCCGCCAAGGAAGTATTTGATGCTGCTAAAGCCGGGGATGAAGTCGCACTGCGTATCGTGAACCGGGCTGCCTTTTATTTGGGGAAATCCATGGCAGCGGTTGCCGCTGTGCTTAATCCAGAGTTGTTTATTATAGGCGGCGGTGTTTCTAAAGCAGGCGACTTTTTGTTTGAAGAGATGCGTCGCGTATACGCCAAGCTGGCACCTGAACCGCTTCAAAAAGGTGTATATATCGTACCAGCGGTGTTAGGCAATGACGCGGGTGTTGTAGGGGCTGCAGGGTTGCTGCTACGCTCCTGACCACAGGTTACTGATAATACGGGTACTGGCATAGAGCGAAGAAGCAAAAGGAGAGGGAAGTCCATATGACAGATAACCTAAAAAATGCTGCGCCGTGGGCAACGCTCATTATTATTACGGGGATGTCAGGCGCAGGGAAGACCATTGCGGTTCAGAGCCTGGAAGACTTGGGCTTCTTCTGTGTTGATAATTTGCCCCCTGTACTGATTCCCAAATTTGCAGAGTTGATTGAGCAGTCTAATGGTAAAATAGGCAAGGTTGCACTCGTCATTGATTTACGCGGACGAGAATTTTTCACTGCCTTGTCGGAATCGTTGAATTATATTAAAGATCATTTTACGATTCATTGTGAAATTTTATTCTTAAATGCGAATGATGGCGTTCTCGTACAGCGGTATAAGGAAAGTCGTAGACGTCATCCGCTGGCTCCAGACGGTATGCCTTTGGATGGGATTCGGTTGGAGCGCAAGATGTTGGAAGAACTAAAAAGCTCGGCTACACAGGTTATTGACACAAGTGTGATGAAGCCTGCAACTTTAAAGGCAAGGATTATTTCACGATTTTCTCATCTGGAGAGCAGTATGCTTTCCGTGAACATTACTTCTTTTGGCTTCAAGTATGGTATTCCCATTGATGCCGATCTTATATTCGATGTGCGCTTCCTGCCTAATCCCCACTATGTGGATCAACTACGTCCCCACACTGGACAGGATAGCGATGTATATGATTATGTCATGAAATGGCCCGAGACTCAGGCATTCTTGACCAAGTTGCTGGATATGTTACACTTTTTGATTCCGCAATATCGCAAAGAAGGCAAAAGCCAGGTCATTATCGGCATTGGCTGTACTGGCGGTAAGCATCGTTCTGTTGCAATATCGGAGTATTTAGGAAAAATGCTGGGTGCCAGCGAGACAGAATCTGTTTCTGTTTCGCATCGGGATGCTGATCGGGACCGGCATTAATGAGGTGAAATCATGAAAGAGACCGGATCACAACGGGAGCGCCCACGTATAGTTGTTATGGGCGGCGGAACCGGCTTGTCCGTCATGCTGCGGGGCTTAAAGCAAAAGCCGCTAGATATTACGGCTATTGTTACAGTCGCTGACGATGGCGGAAGTTCCGGGATTTTGCGCAGTGAGCTGCAGATGCCCCCCCCAGGGGATATTCGCAATGTGCTGACTGCCTTGGCTGACGTGGAACCAGTGATGTCAGATATGCTGAAATACCGTTTCGGTGCGGGATCAGGATTGTCAGGCCATAGTCTGGGCAATCTGATTTTAGCAGCGATGACCGATATATCGGGAGATTTTGTAACGGCGGTGCGTGAGCTTAGCCGTGTATTTGCTGTCCGGGGACGTGTGCTGCCAGCAGCCGAGGAAGGCGTTGTGCTAAGCGCCGAAATGGAGGATGGCACGGTGATTACCGGAGAGTCCAAGATCCCAGAAGCGGGCGGACGAATCAAACGCGTCTTTCTTGAACCGACTCACGTGGAGCCGTTGCCTGAGGCTGTAGAGGCCATTAATGAAGCTGATGCGATTTTGATTGGCCCCGGCAGTCTATATACCAGCATATTACCGAATTTGCTTGTACCTAAACTCGCTGAAGCTGTAGTGAAATCAGACGCTATCAAAATATTTGTCTGTAACGTTATGACCCAGCCTGGTGAAACCGATGGCTATACAGTAGGAGACCATCTGCAAGCTATTTTTGAGCATGTAGGGCATCATCTCTTCGACTATGTCATTGTAAATAACGGAGAAATTCCACCCCAAGTACAGGAAATGTATGCCGAGCAGGGAGCCAAGCCAGTTCAAGTAGACATGGGCGAGCTGACCGACCGGGGATATAAAGTGGTGGCAGATACATTAGTTCTGTTCCGCACGTATTTACGGCATGATGCAGACAAATTGAGCCAGCATATTTACCAATTGGTACAAAACTGGATATTAAGAAGGAGGTGAGTCCCTTGTCCTTTGCGGCACAAACGAAAAAAGAGCTTACGATGATTGAAAGCCAGTCCTGCTGTGAGAAAGCGGAACTATCTGCGCTCATACGTATGCTCGGATCCGTACAACTGTCGAATAAAAGGGTGATATTGGACGTGTCCACAGAAAATGCCGCGATTGCAAGGCGGATTTACTCCTTGATCAAGAAGCATTTTCAACTTCATATCGAACTGCTTGTACGGAAAAAAATGCGCTTGAAAAAAAATAATGTGTACATTGTCCGTATTCCTAATGATGTGCAACAACTGCTAAAGGATCTTTATATCGTCTCAGAAGGTTTCTTGTTCACTGACGGGATTAATCGGGATATTGTTCGGAAAAACTGTTGTAAGAGAGCTTATTTACGGGGCGCCTTTATGGCAGGTGGCTCTGTCAACAATCCTGAAGGATCATCTTACCACCTTGAAATTTCTTCGATGTATGAGGAGCATTGTCAGGCACTCGTTGATCTTGCGAATGAGTTTCATCTAAATGCTCGCTGTATTGAGCGAAAAAAGGGTTTTATTCTCTACATCAAGGAAGGCGAGAAGATCATTGAGCTGCTTAGCATCATTGGGGCGCATCAAGCCTTGTTCAAATTTGAAGATGTACGCATTATGCGCGATATGCGCAATTCCGTGAATCGTATTGTCAATTGTGAAACGGCTAATTTGAACAAGACAATTGGAGCTGCTGTCCGGCAAATTGAGAATATTAAGTTGCTGGAGAGAGAAGTTGGCTTGGAGACCTTGCCGGATAAACTGCGTGAAGTGGCAGAAGTTCGGCTCGCTCATCCCGATTTGAATTTGAAAGAAGTCGGGGAAATGCTCAAAGGGGTCGTGAGTAAATCGGGTGTAAATCATCGGCTTCGCAAAATTGATGAGATGGCTGACAAAATCAGGGGCGAAAATGGCCTGATTCCGTAAAAAGAATGTTGGTGGGGCTTTTAGCCCCAGTTTTTTTAGTTTTTTTTCTAGTGTCTGTCCCGGGTTAATGTTATAATGTGATAAATAAAATGGAGTAAGTAGTGTCCAGATTTATTTGATGAGGGGGTAAGCTGACATGTCAAAACATCCGGTAGTCGTACGTTTGAAAACAGGACTGCACGCCAGACCTGCTGCGTTGTTCGTACAGGAAGCGAATAAATATTCATCTGAGATTTTTGTGGAAAAAGATGACAAAAAGGTTAATGCCAAGAGCATCATGGGTATTATGAGTCTTGCCATCAGCACAGGTACTGAAATCAATATTAGTGCTGAAGGTGCGGATGCCGAACAGGCTGTAAACGCTTTAGTAAGTCTGGTTAGTAAGGTAGAGCTGGAAAATCAATAAACAAAGAATTGCTTGTAATATAGTGTATGATCTTAGTGAAAAGCCCCTTTGGGGCTTTTTTTATATCCAGAAAAAAATCCTTCGAACACTCCTCAGCTAACTGTTTTATTGTGGATTTATTGGATATAGAGGCCGTATTAAGTTCAAACTATAAATAATGAAAATCCTCGTGGTCATGCTCTGTTTCGGAAATTTGTACGCTTGGCTGCAACCTTTTTCCGTCTTTTCCGTCTGGAAGGTACAAACATTTACTAGAAAGAGGTTGAATTCAATGAGACTTTGGACAAAAACAGTAGCCACAGCAGTTCTCACAGGTGCATTAATAGCAGGGGGAGTAGCAGGAGGATTATGGACAGGGGCAGATCGTGCTTATGCTGCGTCAACAGCTTCGACGGTAAACGGTGTAATTAATGTGACTGGAAGCGGGGAAGTATTGGCAAAGCCCAATATTGCTTATCTCTCTATCGGTGTACAATCGGAAGGGAATACGGCAGCCGCTGCTCAAAAAGCTAATGCTACAAAATTGAACAAGGTTACACAACTGCTGAAAGAAAAGTGGAGCATCAGCGGAGATGACATTCAGACCAGCCAGTTTTATGTACAGCCTAACTACACCTATAACGAAAAAGAAGGGCAGAAGCTCAAAGGCTACACTGCCAACCATACAATTTCCGTTAAATACCGCGATTTGGATAAAATAGGTCAGTTGTTGGATGAGGCGACCAAGTCCGGAGCCAATAACGTAGATAATATTCGTTTTTCCGTGGAAGATCCTTCGACTTATGAGGAAGAAGCCATTACTAAAGCATTGGGAAGCGCACAATCTAAAGCTAGTGCTGTAGCTAAAGCGGCCAAACGCGGATTAGGTGCTCTTGTGAATGTGACGGTAGATGGCGGAGAAGCACAAGTCTTTACACAACGTGAAAATGCCATGTCAAAATCGCTCATGGATTTAGCAGGTAGCGGGACAGAGATACAATCGGGGCAAGTAACAGTGAAAGTTCAGGTGTCGGCTCAATACGAAATGAACTAATATAGATCATCAAACGAAGCCACAAGCGGCCTGCATCATGCGCAGGCTGGCTTGCTGGCTTTTTTTGTATACCGAAACCTTTTTGTAATGAGTCTGTCATAGCTAAGGGTTACTAGGTGTACAGATTGAAATCGGGGAGTGTACAGATTGTAAACTACATACAATGGGGTATAGATATAATAAGTAAAGTGATTATTTACACATAGACAATACAGAAATAATAACAGGAGGAATACTTAATATGAATAAGCATACGAAAAAATGGGGTTCAGCACTGCTGGCAGCAGGGATTTTAGCAGGAGTCGCAGCTGTTCCCGTTTCATATATCCAGGCAGCATCGATTAAACAGCAGCAAGCGGCAACACAGCAACCAGGAATCACTATCCAATGGAATGGTAAAACGTTGCCCGCTAAAGGTGTTCAAGTGAACGGGAGTACAATGATTCCGGTGGCCGCACTGCGTGACAGCTTGGGGATTCCAGTAAGCTATGATGCGAAAGCAACGACATATACCGTAGGTAGCGGGTACAATAAACTTTACATTATGGCTTCTTCCTCGGATGCCTACGTCAACGTCAATGGAATCAATACACGTAGTATGGATGCCAAACAGATCGCTGGGAAGCTATACATTCCTATGAGTCTGTTGAAAGACTATCTAGGCATAGATGCTCAATGGAACGCAGCTCAGAAGACAGTAACGCTAAGTAAAAGTCAGCTAAACCCGATCACAATTGCGTCTCAAACACTTCCAGCTTCGAGTAATGCGAAGGTATCTTACAAAGTTAAGTATCCGCAAATCAGCGGCAGCCAGCTGAATCCTGAGGCAGAGCAGGCCATTAACCATGTGCTTAAAAAGCATGCAGAGGGTATATTGGCAGCAGGCAAAAAGATGGTGGCTGAGGGAGAGGCTACAACAGAAAGACCGTATGATTTCGAAAATGATTTTGCAATTGCCTATAACAAGGACGGTATTCTAAGTGTGATTATGCAGGATTACTCGTATATGGGTGGCGCACATGGAATGACGGTACGTAAAGGATATACGTTCTCGCTCGCTGATGGTAAACTGCTGCAGTTGTCTGACGTATTGAAGGCGAATCCAAATTACAAAAAGTTCCTCAATGCTGATTTGAAGAAAAAAATCGATGCGCTTCAGGCTGGTGAAGGATTCGGTAAATTTAAAGAGTTGGCGGCAGATCAGAATTTTTATGTGACGAACAGTGGAGTAACAATCGTGTTTGATTTGTATGATTATGCGCCATACGCGTATGGAATTCCGGAGTTTACCTACTCGTTCGGTCAACTGCTGCCTCAAGGCGGAAAGCCTTTTGCGGGACAGATTTAATAGTAGAAATGAGTAAGTTGGACTGTCTATACTCTAAAAAACAATAAAGCAAAAAAGCTGCCTACCGGATAATAACATCCGGAGCAGCTTTTTCATTTACCAGCTATCGAGAGGCAAATTTTTTCTCTTATACACCTTCTGGAGAGGAGCTAGTTAGCACTTTATCAATAATACCGTATTCTTTGGCATCATCAGCAGACATGAAGTAGTCACGGTCTGTATCTTTTTCAATACGTTCCAGTGGTTGGCCTGTGCGATCTGCGAGAATGCGGTTCAGTTTATCACGCATTTTCAGAATGCGGCGTGCGCGGATTTCGATATCCGTTGCCTGGCCTTGTGCACCACCCAGAGGTTGGTGAATCATAATTTCACTGTTTGGCAAAGCGAAACGTTTACCTTTGGCGCCTGCATTCAGCAAGAACGCGCCCATGGAAGCCGCCATACCTACACAAATCGTAGATACATCAGGTTTAATGTATTGCATCGTATCGAAAATGGCCATACCAGCTGTAATGGAACCGCCAGGACTGTTAATATACAAGTGAATATCTTTTTCAGGATCTTCGGCAGCCAAAAACAGCATTTGCGCAATTATAGAGTTGGCTACAACGTCATTGACGTCCGAGCCTAACAAAATAATGCGATCCTTTAACAGTCTGGAATAAATGTCATAGGCGCGTTCGCCGCGGTTACTTTGTTCTACTACCATAGGAACATAGCTCACGTCAAAAAACCTCCCTTAAATATCGTTAGTGGATTTGGTGGACATGCCGAGTACACGTCCCTTATTTATAAACTGTTACCGTATTAACCACATGATAAACAATTTCAAACAAAAAGTCAAAGAAAGTCAAACTAATGATTAAAAAAAAGAGCCCTCAGCGCTCTTATTGGTTAAAACATTATATAGAAGCATTTAAGCGTTCATTTAAAATGGCGCGCCCGCGAGGAATCGAACCTCGATCTCAGGCTCCGGAGGCCTACGTCATATCCGTTGGACCACGGGCGCATAGTTGATTCAATGCAAACAACTAACTAATTAAACAGCTAATTGGAAACAAAGATGATTATATGATATACAGCAGTGAATTGCAAGCTTTTATTAAATGCGCATATTCAGACAAATGGTTGAGAAATATAGGTTCAGATAGACTTGCATATGGAGCAAATATTGGTTAAGATATACGTGGGACTTAAAAAGTTATCCCGGGACGTTTTAAGACCAGTTAGAGACAGAACTTAGAAGTGTGCGGGAGTGGAAAGCATGCGAAAGATATTAGAAATACAGAAGCAGCTTCTGCCCGACCTCATGGATGTTTTGAAAAAAAGGTACACGATCCTGCATCAGATTATGCTGTCCGATGTTGTTGGACGCAGAACACTGGCAGCTTCACTGAACATGACCGAGCGCGTGTTGCGCGCCGAAACCGATCTTCTTAAAGCTCAGGGGCTAATTGAGATTGAGAGTGTAGGCATGAAGGTGAGCAAAGCAGGACTGGATCTGCTGGAACAGCTGGAGCCGATTGCGAATAACTTGTTCGGCCTGTCCCAATTGGAGGACCAGATTCGTCAAGCCTATGGTTTGAGGAAGGTGGTTGTCGTTCCAGGGGATTCGGATGTTTCTCCGTTAACAAAGCAGGAGCTGGGGCGCGCTGGAGCAAAAGCGTTGCTAAGTGTTATGGACGACGAGGATGTGGTCGCTGTAACAGGTGGCACGACGATTGCAGACGTGGCGGAACAACTGGCATTGCCTTCTAATGGCCCCCTTAAGGGTGGGTGGTTTGTACCGGCACGCGGGGGTTTGGGAGAAAGCATGGAAATGCAGGCCAACACAATTGCTTCCACAATGGCTCGCAAGGTCGGCGCTCAATACCGTCTGCTCCATGTACCGGATTTGCTCAGCAATCATGCTTACAACTCCTTGCTTGAAGATACGAACATTCAGGATATATTGAGCCTGATTCGCGAGAGTCGTATCATCATTCACGGGATAGGCAACGCCATAGCGATGGCACATAGACGTAAACTTGATCCCGAAACCTTTGCCCAGATCAGCAGTGAAGGGGCGGTAGCCGAATCGTTTGGTTATTATTTTAACGAAGATGGCGTCGTTGTTCACAGAATGCTGACGCTTGGACTCCGATTGGAGGACATTAGGCGTACCGATACGGTTCTAGGTGTAGCTGGAGGCAAGAACAAGGCGGCCGCTATTCATGCGGTACTGCGTTTCGGGCAAGAAGACATTCTGGTCACCGACGAAGGCGCTGCTGTTGAGATTGTAAGTCGTTATTTAAATGATTAATATAGGATTTATGAATCGTGTTGTCTTGACAGGCTTTCGGGTCTGTCTTGAATATATAAAACTAAACTAAACGAACTTTGGGAGGAACTCACTCATGACAGTTAAAGTTGGTATTAATGGTTTCGGACGTATTGGACGCCTTGCTTTCCGTCGGATTCAAAACGTGGAAGGTATTGAAGTAGTAGCAATCAATGACTTGACAGATTCCAAAATGTTGGCACATTTGTTGAAATATGATACAACACAAGGTAATTTCCAAGGACAAGTAGAAGTACATGATGGCTTCTTCAAAGTAAACGGTAAAGAAGTTAAAGTTTTGGCTAACCGCAACCCTGAAGAACTGCCTTGGGGAGACCTGGGTGTAGACATCGTTCTGGAATGCACAGGTTTCTTCACAACTAAAGAAGCTGCTGAGAAACATTTGAAAGGCGGCGCTAAAAAAGTTGTTATCTCCGCTCCAGCTACTGGCGACATGAAAACTGTCGTTTACAACGTAAACCATGAAATTCTGGATGGAACTGAAACTGTAATCTCTGGTGCTTCTTGCACAACGAACTGCCTGGCTCCTATGGCTAAAACACTGCAAGATAAATTTGGTATCGTTGAAGGTTTGATGACTACAATTCATGCTTACACTGGCGACCAAAACACTTTGGATGCTCCACATGCTAAAGGTGACTTCCGTCGTGCTCGTGCAGCAGCTGAAAACATCATTCCTAACACAACTGGTGCTGCTAAAGCAATCGGTTTGGTTATCCCTGAGTTGAAAGGTAAATTGGATGGCGCGGCTCAACGTGTTCCAGTACCTACAGGTTCCCTGACTGAGTTGGTAACAGTTCTGGAGAAAAACGTAACTGCTGAAGAAATCAACGCAGCGATGAAAGAAGCTTCCGATCCTGAAACTTATGGATACACTGAAGATCAAATCGTTTCTTCCGACATCAAAGGCCTCACTTTCGGTTCTTTGTTCGATGCAACTCAAACTAAAGTTCTGACTGTCGGCGACAAACAACTGGTGAAAACTGTAGCTTGGTATGACAACGAAATGTCCTACACTGCACAATTGATCCGCACGTTGGAATACTTCGCTAAACTGGCTAAATAATAAGAACTTTCTTATTAGCAACATCATAGAGCGGAAACAGGTTATTGTTTCCGCTCTTTATATATCAAAATGTGCCTTGAATTCCTGTTTCGTAAAATTATAAGGGTGCGGAGGAATATGGAGATGAACAAAAAGAGCGTACGTGATATAGAACTGAATGGAAAACGGGTGTTTGTTCGTGTAGATTTTAACGTTCCGGTTGAAGACGGTAAAATTACAGATGACAAGCGTATTCGTGAAACCTTGCCAACCATTAACTACCTGATTGAAAAAGGTGCAAAAGTTATTTTGGCGAGTCACTTTGGACGTCCAAAAGGTCAGGTTGTTGAATCCATGCGTCTGACTCCTGTTGGCGTACGTTTGTCTGAACTGCTGAAAAAGCCAGTAGTTAAAGTGGACGAAGCGGTAGGCGAAGCTGTTAAAGCGAAAGTGGCTGAACTGCAAAACGGCGACGTGCTGTTGCTTGAAAATGTACGTTTCTATGCAGGAGAAGAAAAGAATGATCCTGAGTTGGCGAAGCAATTTGCTGAATTGGCTGACGTTTTCGTGAATGACGCATTCGGCGCAGCACACCGTGCTCATGCTTCCACTGAAGGTATCGCTCATATTCTTCCGGCTGTTTCCGGCCTGCTGATGGAAAAAGAATTGTCTGTTATTGGTAAAGCTCTGTCGAATCCAGATCGTCCTTTTACAGCCATTATCGGCGGTTCCAAAGTAAAAGACAAAATCGACGTGATCGACAACCTGCTGAACATTGCAGATAACGTAATCATTGGTGGCGGTTTGACTTATACATTCTTCAAAGCTCAAGGTTATGAAGTGGGTCAATCTTTGCTGGATGAATCCAAACTGGACGTAGCTCTTGGATTTATCGAAAAAGCGAAGAAACTCGGCAAAAACTTCTATCTTCCGGTAGATATTGTTGTGTCTGACGATTTCAGCGCTACGGCGAACACAGACATTGTGGATATCGACGGCATTCCTGCAGCTTGGGAAGGCGTGGACATTGGACCGAAAACACGTAAAATCTATGCAGATGTAATCAAAAACTCCAAACTGGTTGTATGGAACGGACCAATGGGCGTATTTGAAATCGAGCCTTTCGCTGGTGGTACTCGTGAAGTAGCGGAAGCTTGCGCAACAACTGAAGCATACACCATCATTGGTGGCGGTGATTCTGCGGCTGCGGCTGAAAAATTCCACTTGGCTGACAAGATGGATCATATTTCCACTGGCGGCGGCGCATCTCTGGAATTTATGGAAGGCAAAGCACTTCCGGGTGTTGTTGCACTGAACGATAAATAATCAAACGCACTATGCGTGAATAAAGCTTTAGGGCACCTAATAGTTAGGAGTTGAAACCATTGAGAACACCGATTATCGCGGGTAACTGGAAGATGTTTAAAACCGTACCAGAAGCTAAAACTTTCATCGAAGAGATCAAAGGCAAAGCAGAGGTTGCAGGAGTGGAAAGCGTGATTTGCGCACCATTTACGAATCTTCCTGCTCTGGTTGAAGCAGTAAAAGGCACGTCTATTAAAATTGGCGCACAAAACCTGCACTTTGCAGAAGATGGTGCATTTACAGGTGAAATTAGCGGCGGAATGCTGAAAGATCTGGGCGTAGACTACGTTGTGATCGGACACTCCGAACGTCGTGAATATTTTAATGAAACAGACGAAACGGTGAACAAAAAGGTTCATGCGGCATTCCGTCATGACCTGACTCCAATCGTATGTGTAGGCGAAAAGCTGGAAGATCGTGAAGCTGGACAAACCAAAGAAGTTGTAAAAGTGCAAACTGTAGCAGCTTTTGCTGGTTTGGCTAAGGATCAGGCTGCACAAGTAGTTGTTGCTTATGAGCCAATCTGGGCCATCGGAACAGGCAAATCCTCCACTTCGCAGGATGCGAATGAAGTGATTTCCTATATCCGCAGTCTGATTAAAGAGCTGTATGATGAAAATACAGCAAATGCTGTACGTATTCAGTATGGTGGTAGTGTAAAACCTGAAAATGTTACTGAGTACCTGGGTCAAAGCGATATCGACGGCGCGCTCGTGGGCGGTGCCAGTCTTCAACCGGCGTCGTACATCGCGCTTGTTGAGGGGGCGAAGTAAGATGACAGCACCAAAACCGGTAGCTTTAATTATTATGGACGGGTTCGGACTGCGTGACACCGTGGAAGGCAATGCGGTTGCACAGGCCAACAAACCGAATTACGACCGGTATTTACAACAGTATCCTCATACGACGCTGACGGCTTCTGGCGAAGCAGTAGGTTTGCCGGAAGGACAAATGGGTAACTCTGAAGTGGGTCACTTGAACATCGGCGCAGGCCGTATCGTATATCAAGACTTGACTCGTATTTCGAAGTCCATCCGTGAAGGTGAATTCTACGACAATGAAACACTGGTTAAAGCAGTGCAACATGCCAAGAAGAACAACACGAAACTTCACCTGTACGGACTTCTGTCCGACGGCGGCGTGCATAGCCATATCAGCCATCTGTTCGCTATGCTGGACTTGGCGAAAAAAGAAGGCCTAACAGAAGTGTACATTCATGCTTTCATGGATGGACGCGACGTTATGCCAGACAGCGGCGTAGGCTTCATGCAGCAGCTGATCGCTAAAATTCAAGAAGTGGGCGTAGGTAAAATTGCGACTGTACAAGGACGCTATTATGCTATGGACCGCGACAAACGTTGGGAACGTGTAGAGAAATCTTACCGTGCAATCGTATACGGAGAAGGACCTCAATACACAGATCCAATGGAAGCATTGAAAGAATCGTATGAAAAATCAGTGTTCGACGAATTTGTGGAGCCAACTGTTATTGTGAAGGCTGACGGAAGTCCTGTAGGGCTGGTCGAAAGCAATGACTCTGTTATCTTCCTCAACTTCCGTCCTGACCGTGCGATTCAACTGTCTCAGGTATTTACAAACGCGGACTTCCGTGGTTTTGACCGTGGCCCGAAATGGCCTAAAGATTTGCACTTTGTTTGCCTGACGTTGTTCAGCGAAACGGTTGAGGGCTTTGTAGCTTACGAACCGAAAAATCTGGATAACACGTTTGGTGAAGTGTTGGTTCAAAACAACAAGAAGCAATTGCGTATTGCCGAGACTGAAAAATATCCGCACGTTACTTTCTTTTTCAGTGGCGGACGTGATGTGGAGCTTCCTGGCGAAACTCGTATTTTGATCAACTCGCCTAAAGTGGCTACATATGACTTGCAGCCGGAAATGAGTGCGTATGAGGTAGCGGATGCTGCTGTCAAGGAAATCGAAGCCGACAAGCATGATGCGATTATCCTGAACTTTGCCAATCCGGATATGGTTGGACACTCCGGTATGCTGGAGCCAACGATTAAGGCGGTAGAGACGACGGATGAATGTGTTGGACGTGTTGTAGATGCGGTTAAAGCCAAAGGTGGCGTGGTTATTATCATTGCCGACCATGGTAATGCGGATATGGAAATTGATGAGCAGGGACGTCCGTTCACAGCTCACACAACGAATCCGGTTCCGTTCATTTTGACTGACGAGAATATCGTTTTGCGTGAGCATGGAATATTGGCTGACGTAGCTCCAACGCTTCTGGATTTGATGCAACTTCCGCAACCTGCGGAAATGACAGGAAAATCTATGATTGCATCCCGCAAGTAAGCTTGATTTAATAAGTATAGGCTTGACCAATAAATCATGATTCACAAAGGAGATTAAGTACAAATGACTATTATTTCTGACGTGTACGCTCGCGAAGTCCTCGACTCCCGTGGTAACCCTACAGTTGAAGTTGAAGTATATCTGGAATCCGGTGCTATCGGTAGTGCTATCGTTCCTTCCGGTGCCTCCACAGGCGCTCACGAAGCTGTAGAACTTCGTGATAACGACAAATCCCGTTACCTGGGTAAAGGCGTTCTGCAAGCTGTTAAAAACGTGAACGAAATTATTGCTCCTGAAGTAATCGGCTTGGATGCTGTGAACCAAGTAGAAATCGACACGCTGATGATCAAATTGGATGGTACACATAACAAAGGTAAATTGGGTGCAAACGCAATTCTGGCAGTATCCATGGCTGTAGCTCGCGCTGCTGCTGAAGCTCTGGGCTTGCCACTGTACACTTACCTAGGCGGATTCAATGCTAAACAATTGCCAGTACCAATGATGAACATCGTTAACGGTGGCGCTCATGCCGACAATAACGTTGACGTACAAGAGTTCATGGTTCTGCCTGTAGGCGCTCCTACATTTAAAGAAGCTCTGCGTGTAGGCGCAGAAATCTTCCACAACCTGAAATCCGTACTGAACTCCAAAGGTTTGAACACAGCTGTTGGTGATGAAGGTGGTTTTGCTCCTAACTTCAAATCTAACGAAGAAGCTCTGTCCACTATTATCGAAGCGATCGAAAAAGCTGGTTACAAACCAGGTGTTGACGTATTCCTCGGTATGGACGTTGCTTCCACTGAGTTCTTCAAAGATGGAAAATATACTTTGGAAGGCGAAGGCAAATCCTTCACTTCTGCTGAGTTCGTTGACCTGCTTGCTTCTTGGGTTGATAAATACCCAATCATCACTATTGAAGATGGTTGCTCCGAAGATGACTGGGAAGGTTGGAAATTGCTCACTGAAAAATTGGGCAACAAAATCCAATTGGTTGGTGACGACCTGTTCGTAACAAACACAGAGCGTCTGGCTAAAGGTATCGATGAAAACATCGGTAACTCCATCCTGATCAAAGTAAACCAAATCGGTACGCTGACTGAAACATTCGATGCTATCGAATTGGCTAAACGTGCAGGATACACAGCTGTTATCTCTCACCGTTCCGGTGAATCCGAAGACAGCACAATCGCTGATATCGCTGTTGCAACAAATGCAGGCCAAATTAAAACAGGTGCTCCTTCCCGTACTGACCGTATTGCGAAGTACAACCAATTGCTCCGCATTGAGGATCAACTGGGTGAACTGGCTCAATACCACGGCCTGAAATCTTTCTACAACCTGAAAAAATAATATTGCGCAAAAATGCTGATGGCGTCTCTTGACTCATGGTTTATGATCACGAAGTCTGAACGCTCAAAGCTTTTACGCATGAATAAAACAGGCCTACTCGCCACCGCGAGCAGGTCTGTTTTTTGTTATTATGGATGTGTATGAGAATTTATAACTTTGCAAAGGCTTAATGGCTGAGTGACTTGCTATAGCTGTTGTTATCTACTGGAAGCTGTGGTAGAATAAAAATAGTGTTTTGCGTTAATTTCCGGCTATTTATAACATGATATGTACATGTTTTCATAAAAGAGGCTGTGTTGTTTTGCAAAACAGATGTATAAGCTCAGGAGGTGGGATTTTTCATGGAAATCTTTTTGAAAGTGCTGCTCGTTGTGTTCTCGATTGCTGTTATTGCGGTTGTTTTACTGCAAAAGGGGAAAAGTGCAGGTTTGTCCGGTGCCATCTCTGGCGGTGCTGAGCATCTGTTCGGCAAGACAAAAGCTCGCGGTATGGATTTGATTTTACAACGCGCAACTGCTGTTTTGGGTGCGGGTTTCATGATCGTTTCTGTTTTAGTTGCATTTTTTGCAAAATAAGATAAATATGTACCTTAAGCCTTCGTTTCGCGGGAAACGGGGGCTTTTTTTAGATTTTGGACAGGCAGGGATGCCGTCGATTAAATTCGTGTATACTAGGGTATGAGTATATTAAGAGCCTTGTATCAGGAACAAGGAACAAGGACATGCGGATTTATTACTGAAAATTAAAGGTCACCCGAGGTGGACAATATTATGATAACAGAGCAACAACTACTCGATTTTATGCGCGAGACCGCATACAAACCCATGACTTACCAGGAGCTGGAGCAGCATTTTGATATTAAGGATGCCGAAGATTTCCGTGAATTTCTTAAGCTTTTGAATGCCTTGGAGGAAGAGGGGAAAATTCTGCTGACCCGCACAAACCGTTATGGCGTGCCGGAACGGATGGATTTGCAGCGTGGGCGTTTGCAGGCTCATGCCAAGGGATTTGCTTTTTTGATTCCAGAGGACCGGGAGCACCCGGATGTATATATTCATGCTAACGACTTAAAGAGTGCGATGAATGGAGATACGGTACTGGTAAGAGTGACGTCGAAGGGACCTGCGGGTGGCCGATTAGAAGGCGAAGTTGTGCGGATCGTGAAGCGCGCAGTGCTTCAAGTAGTAGGCGTGTTTCAGAGCCACGAAGCATACGGTTTTGTATTGCCGGATGATAAGCGCATTAACCGGGATATTTTCATTCCAAAGGATAGCTTCAACGGAGCTGTGAACGGGCAAAAGGTCGTTGTGCGCATTGTGAGCTATCCAGAAGGACGAGCTGCGGCGGAAGGCGAAGTGTTGGAGGTTTTGGGTCATAAGGATGATCCAGGCGTTGACATTTTGTCCGTTATTCGCAAGCATCAGCTTCCGGAAGCTTTTCCAGATGAAGTGACAGAGGAAGCCGAGAATGCTCCCGACGCGATTACGGAAGAAGAGATTGTACGTCAGGGGCGGCGCGATCTGCGTGATAAGATCATTGTTACCATTGATGGTGAGGATGCCAAAGACCTGGATGATGCTGTAAATGTAGAGCGCTTGCCGAACGGAAATTACCGTCTGGGCGTTCATATTGCCGACGTAGGGTATTATGTGCGTGAGAACTCCAAGCTGGATCAGGAGGCATATAACCGCGGTTGTAGCGTGTATTTGGTTGACCGTGTCATTCCTATGCTTCCACATCGACTTTCAAACGGAATATGTTCTTTGAATCCACAGGTGGATCGACTGACTTTATCCTGTGAGATGGAATTCAATGAGCATATGAAGGTTGTAAAGCATGATATTTTCACCAGTGTAATTAAAACGAAGGAACGGATGACGTACACTAACGTTCGCAAAATCCTCGAAGAGGAAGATGCTGAACTGATGGAACGGTACAAGGATCTGGTTGATGTATTCGGCACGATGAAGGAATTGGCATTGAAGCTGCGTGCTAATCGAATGCGCCGAGGTGCAGTTGATTTTGATTTTGATGAAGCCAAAGTGATTGTTGATGATGAAGGTAAAGCTGTCGATATTGTGAAGAGGGATCGTACGATAGCTGAACAAATTATTGAAGAGTTTATGTTGGCGGCCAATGAAACGGTAGCTGAACATTTCCATTGGCTCAAAGTACCTTTCTTGTACCGGATTCATGAGGACCCAGATCCAGAGAAGCTGCAAAACTTTATGGCTTTCGCAGCTAATTTTGGGCATCAGATCAAAGGTAGAGGGAATTCCATTCATCCGCGTGCACTGCAAACGTTGCTGGAAGACATTCAGGGTACGAAGGAGCAAACCGTGCTTAGCACGATGATGCTGCGTTCGATGAAGCAGGCAAAGTATGATGCGGAGTCGACAGGTCATTTTGGACTAGCAGCGGAATATTACTCTCATTTTACATCGCCGATTCGTCGTTACCCTGACTTGGTGATTCACCGTGTCATTCGTGAGGTATTGGAGAATGGCGGGGCTTTAACAGCCGAACGTCAGGAATATTTGACTGCACGTATGCCTGATATTGCGCAGCAATCTTCCGAGCGTGAGCGTGTAGCTGTGGATGCAGAGCGTGATACAGAGCAGATGAAAAAGGCTGAGTACATGCTGGATAAGGTCGGCGAGGAATTCGAGGGAATCATCAGCAGTGTAACCAGCTTCGGAATGTTCATAGAGCTCGACAATACAGTGGAGGGTCTGACGCGACTGAGTGCGCTTACGGACGACTATTATCATTTTGACGAGCAGCATATGGCGTTGATCGGCGAACGCACCTCCAAGGTGTTCCGCATTGGAGATGAGGTTAAGGTTCGGGTCGCGCGTGTAAATATGGAAGATTACACAATTGACTTTGAACTTGTCGATATGAAGCAACGGCAACGCCGTGAACGGACTGGCGGTACAGGACAGGGCGGAGGCTTTGCGCGTGGCGAGAGCCGTGGTAAAGGCAAAGGCCGAGAAGGGCGTGACCGCAAGGGCGGCAAGGATAAGACTGGCAAAGAGGGTAAAGGCAGTCGTGATGTTACCGGGAAGCCAAAAGAGGCTGGCGCAGGTAACGGAGGCATTAGCACCGCAGGCCGTTCAGGGCGCGGCGGTGGGAACGGGGCAGGAGCTGGTTCAGCTAGCAGCTTCGGCTTTGGCAGTGGCAAGGGCGGGTATAACTCGCCAGCATCCGGGGCAAGCAAGCGACGGAAGAAGACGTCTGCCAACGGTATTTTCATCGGCGGAGCAGCTACACCAGGAAGTGATGCCAGACCAAACGGTGAAGGCGCAGCACGACGCAAACGGAAGAATAAGGGCGGAAGTGGCGGCAATAGCACCGCTGGCTTTGTGCGGAAAAAGAAGAAGTAGGTGGCTATACTTGCTTGCTAGAAGGCAGGAGTCTTCTTTCGTGGCAGGGGATGAAACTAATCATGCGACTTAGGTATAAAGGCGGTTTCTGTCTGCAGTAACGGATAGAAGCCGCCTTGTTTTAAGTGTGATGTTAGTGTTAGTTAGAAATGTAGAAGGCTTGACCCTTCTTGCTTTTACCATCTGAAATTTGTTACAATATATTTCTAGGTGGCTCTTTGTAGCCAGATTTTGATGCCTGGATTTCAAGAGTGAATTACGTTATTCATAAGGAGTGGTATTCATGGGTAAGAAGGCAGACGGGAAAGTGCTCGCCCAGAACAAAAAAGCTTCCCATGACTATTTTATTGAGGACACCTACGAGGCGGGCATGGTATTAACGGGAACGGAAATTAAGTCTCTGCGAAATGGTCGTTCCAATATAAGTGATGCATTTGCTACGATCCGTAATGGCGAAATTCATATTCACAATATGCATATCAGTCCTTTTGAGCAAGGTAATCGTAATAATCCTACCGATCCGACGCGTACGCGTAAGCTGCTGTTGCATAAAGAGCAGATTCGCAAGCTTATCGGTCTGTCCAAACAGGAAGGTTACACGATTGTTCCGTTAAAGATTTATGTTCGCAATGGTTATGCCAAGCTTTTGCTCGGACTGGGTAGAGGTAAAAAGCAGTATGATAAACGTGATGCTGCCGCTAAACGCGATGCACAACGTGATATCCAACGTGCTTTACGTGAGAAGCAGAAAATTGCGAGATAAGTTATTGTATTATTAGTTATGGTACAAATTACGTGGAAAAGTTACTTGTTCCTCTAATGGTGCTATTTTATAAGGCTTAAATGGCTTCATTTCGTTTCGTAATGACCTGTAATATGGTATACTAACGAAGTAGTCAGTTTTAAAGCTTTTAACTTTGTTCGAGTGTTGAATCTTAGGATTCAGCTTTTGATATTATGCATGCTTATGCTCCGGTATTTCCGGATTTATCCGTGGAGCCCTTTTATAATAAGGGGGCGTTTATGGATTCGACGGGGATAGTTCGAGCATGGGTAGCGGGTAGTGGGGACGCGTCCGCTTCATCAACGCTAAAGCCTATTAAACGGCAAACAACAAAACAACTACGCTTTCGCAGCCTAAGAAACTGTGTGCGTGCTTCTACTCTGCATCGCCCATGTGACAGGGATAGGGGCTAACAAATAGTGGGATACGCTGTCTCATCTCCGCCTGCGGTGAGCTGAAGAAGATAATCAGGCTGACCCAACGTATAGCCGGTTACGGGGCGATACTCGGGTGACATCAAAACTGTGACTACACCCGTAGAAGCTTATGTGTCGTTATCTTCGGACAGGGGTTCGACTCCCCTCGCCTCCATATGTAGTATCAGTAACGGACACCATTCGGTGTCCGTTTTTGCTTGCTCGTATTCTAAGGGATGGGGTAAATCGCTTCGGCTCTAGGGCTTCGGGCTACTCTGACGTCGAATACGACATATTTCTGATGATGTACATGGCGGTACCTCTGTACGTAGCAGTTTTGATGTCACCCCAGTATATCTGCGTCATGAGGCGTTGAAGGGAATGAGGGAGAATGCCTCTCAAGGATTTCATTGCGGCGGCAGAGTGCCTTTCGGTTATCGGCGTATTCAGACAGGCAGAAGAGTCACTTATGAGCTTGGAAGTGATAAAGAGGTCAAATTTGAGTCCAGCAGATGTTCCAATTGGCCGAAGAAGGTCATGGAGGCAAGCGGATTGCCCATGAATTGAATCAACAAAACATCATTGAGGGGAAAAGGTGGGTTCTATCCACAGTGCTTGCCATCCTCAACAATCTAGTGTATCTTGGCAAGCGTGTATGGAATAAGAAGTCGGATGCAGGTGGTGAACAGAATGATGTGTCCCAATGGATTGTTGCAGAGAATGCACATCCAGCTATTGTCGATCAACAGCTTTGGGATGCCACTCAGGCATCGTTGAGCGCACGAAAAATCAATAAACCACAATAACATGAAATTTCATCGCAGGTACGCCAAAACGGTGTGCCTGCTTTTTATGCCCAAAACAACAAAAAGGGAGAGGTATTCAATGAAAGTAGCTATTTATGTCGTGTGTCTTCAGATCGTCAAGCAGAGAAGGAACTGTCCATTCCGGCACAATTGAAGGCCATTCAGCAATATTGTCTGGATAAAGGGTGGATCATCGTTAACGAGTTCATTGAAAAAGAGAAGTTGGCAAAGACAGATGATTATCCTGAGTTCCGGAAGATGATTGCATTGGCTAAACGCTCAAATCGACCGTTTGATGCGGTTGTTGCTCAAAAGTTTGATCGGTTCTCACGTAAGAGGGACGACCATGTCATCTACAAAGCCTTACTCAATCAATGTGGGTAAAGGTCAACTCTGTGACTGAGCAGACCGAGTTTGAGACACCGCAGGACATGTTGCTGGAGGGGATGTTGGAGGTCATTTCAGAGTTCTCCAACGCCAACTTAGCGACCGAGGTAAGGAAGGGCATGACGCAGAATGCGAAGCAGGGGTACAACAATGGTGGTACGCCTCCATATGGGTATCGGACGGAACACATTGCGATGGGAAATCAGAAGACAAAATCTGTGTGGGTGCCGGGGCCGAGGGAAGAAGTTGATTTAATTCGCTGGATATTCAATCAATATGCTTTTGAAAACAAAGGTTATCATAAAATTGCATCTGAACTGAACGAACAAAAAGTACCTACACAAAAAGGTGGTACTTGGTCAGCCAGCACATCAGGGCCATTATTTTCAATGAATCATACATTGGAAGCAAAGTGTGGAACAAGCAGGATTATCAAACGAAGGGGAGGAAGTGGAGAGATCGCTCCGAGTGGATTATTACAGAGAATGCTCACCCTGCACTCCTTACAAAAGAACTGTTTGAACAATGCCAGACGGTTGCTAAGCAACGCAACAATGGTGGTGGTGAGACGCATAAGTCATTTGGCACAAAGCCAGCATCTCCATTCTGGTTGCGTGGAGTCATGGTGTGCGACAAATGCGGATCAAGGATGGTTGGAAACTCTACATCTACACATACCAAGAGCGGCGGACAAAGATATTATGTATGCGGTGGTTACATGCGGAAAGGCAAGGAATTTTGTTCATATGTAGGATGGCGTAAAGAGCGTATTGAGGAAGTTGTCACTAATAAGCTCAGAACGACTCTGTTGCCGCTGTCGATGGACAATCAGTTGGAGGAAGAGATTCACATGTATTATAACGAGAAGAACAAGCATCTCGTTGCTCAGGCATCCAGTTTAGCGGCAGAGATTGCATTTTTGGAGAAACGTGTGGATGCTATTAAGGATGATATACAATCTGGCAAAGGGAAGCCATTTCATCAAGAGATGTTGGATGAGATGCAGACGGAATTAGTGGACAAGAATGTGGAGCATAAAGCGTTGTCTAAAGGACTGAATGAGGTTGATGTGCCAGAAGAGTTTATTGCGTCCGTGAAGTATGACATTCAGACGTTGATCGGTCTACTGGATGCTGAGGTTTAGAATCCGCAGATGTTGCATCAAATGATTAGTAAGTTTGTATCTCAGGTGAGAGTAATGAGGGAGACGAAGCAACTGCATATCAAGGTGCATTTTGCGAGTGAGGATGAGGTTTTGTATGAAAAGCACATGGTAACTGAATTGTAATTCATATTGAATAGGAAGTAGCCGATAATATCTTTGACAGTGATTTCAATCTATGGGAGTATATTATCCAAGATATTGAAGGAATTGTCGAGGTTATCGGCTGAACTTCCTATAAATAAAAATCAATCATCATTGGCGATAGAATATCAGAGCGGTTCATACTTTTATTTAATGACTACCTTGAAATGAACAATTAGGAATAGGAGAGAATTTTATGTTGAGGGATATGGAAGAGTTATTGAATAAAGTTCATGATAATGAAATAAAAGACTACTTAAATGAGGCGTTAAAGTGTTATGTGGGAGGTTCTTTCAGAGCGTGCGTTATTATGAGCGTTATTGCAGGAGGATATGATTTACATAAGAAGGTAAAAGCTTTGGCAGGAAGTGATTCAAGCTTTAGAAAATTAGATGAAGAGGTTGAACAGAGAAAGAGCAAAAATGAGGTATATGAAAAATACCTGTTTGAACAATGTGCAACTAAAGAAATTGATATGTTGAATAGTAGTGAGCTGAAGGAATTGCAACGCTGTTTAGACACTAGAAATGACTGTGCTCATCCTAGTAACTTCGTATGTTCCCCTGAGAAGGCAAGAGATATTTATTCTTCTATTATTGATGTCCTCGCATCTAAACCAGTTTTATTTGGTTTTAAACATATGAAGAATTTAATTGATGAGATGCAGGAAAAAACTTTTTTTCCAGTGATTAATACCGAAAAAATGAATCTTATGGTAAGTACAAATTTGAATAAGTTTCAAGATAAGGCAAAGCCTCCATTGTTTAAGTTATTAGTTACAACTATTAAAACAACAACTTTACCAATCCAAAAGATTAACGCGATAAGATTTCTAGCATTTTCAGCTGAACATGCAACAAATGAATTTGAAGGATGCATAAGGGAATTAATCGATAAAGATCAATATCAAGGTGAACTCTTAGAGATATTAAGTTTGAATACAAATATATTAAGTATATTATCTGAACTGAGCATTGAAAAAATCATGCGTAAATTGGAAGAAAATTTAGATACAAGTGAAATTAATAATGCGGATAACTGGATTAAGGTGATATTGTCTAGAAGATTCCAATCAGAAAACCATATTGAAAATGTGTCAAAATTAGTAGCTAATTACAGAGCAACGAATTTTTTTATGAATACCTCGTATAAGATAGATGTAAGATTCAAAGTGGTGAAAAACTTGTTAGTCGATGAAAGTAGTTCTGAAAAATTTAGGAATTTACTGCGAGAATCTTCACGCAAGGATTTCAGATTATCTCATTATTTGGATGGTAACTTGATAGATGTTTTAGTTTTATTAAAAGATAAGTGCTTATATGAACATTGGATGAAGAAGGTGATTGAAAATATACATGGTTATAATTTCAATACTGCTAATACTGCTGTGAGTGTCTTTAAGTCAATTGAAAAAGAGCATTGGTATGATATGGTCAATAATGATTTGAAAATAAGCTTAGTAAAAAATATTATATATGAGGGTGCGAAAGATAGTCAGTATTATTCTCATGATTGTCGCTCGTTGATGTATAGCTTACCTAGCAATTATCCAGAACTGACAAAATTATTTCTTGATCATTTGTTTGCTAACTTATCTAGTGAGCATACTCGATCATTCTTTGGTGAAAAATATTTAGGTGTCGTTTCTAGTTATATCGTAAATTGCAATGGTGAGGCTGAGTCATACTTAGAAAAGTTGAATTATTTAGAAGGCGATTTGCTAGATATTAAACAAATTACTAGACAATTAAAAGAAGATATTGAAGAAATACAGGATGATGAATTGAGACGCACACTTTTGAACAACTCTATATTCACAGTTACAATTTCTTGACATAAGAAGTAGACATGTATTTTGAAAAAAAAGGGATACTTTGCATAGATAGTAGAAATTTTAGTTTGCGGAGCTGGAAGCAATATCATAATATTATTTACTGTTGATTGATTCACTGAGTGTAGTAATTTTGTATCGGAGGGATACTCAAAAGATGACATACTGTTTAGCATGGAAAAAAGAAGACCGAATTTTTATTGTAGCCGATTCAGCGATTTCCACAACTGAAGAAATAAATAACTATGGGACTAGCTATTCAGCATTCGGTGAACTGCAGGATAAGTATAATGATTATTTTGTATATGAACATGAAAATAAGATTACTCGAATTAATGATAATGTAACTGTTTGCTTTTCAGGAGTAGTCTCTCATGCCTTTGACATGCTACGTATTTTTGAAGAGGTTCTATCATATGGTGTAAGTATAGATGAAGCAATACAGGTACTAAATAATTCTGCTACCTATTCTGATGTAGATTTAATTATAGGTTATACAAAAGATAATGAAACGAGACTTTTTCTTATAAAAGAAGGTCAAGTAATCGAAGGTGATCTTTTTGAGATCGGGTCTGGTGCTGGTGTTTCAAAGTGGAGCGAATCGATGAGGTTTTGGTTAGGAATTAATTATCCTATTGAGCACGTACTTACGATTATGGTAGTGGTGATGCAAGCAACGGCAATGACTATATTTATGTTGCCCGAGGGCGTGGGTGGAACTTTTACAGGGATTGAACTCACTCCAGAGGGAAGCAGATGGTGTTCGGATCTGTCATATTGTTTATATAATAACAATAAACAATATGAAGGATTTATTACTATTCTTAATAGAGATGATATGGTAGCAACCTCTTCCACGTTTAATAATGCAACTAAGATTTTACTTGGGTATACTCATAAGAAGAGTGGCGAGATACGAATTAAATCTGAAAGAGTTGAAGGAATTTCAAATGAGTTAAGCAAATCAGAGGTGGATTACTTAGTTCTTACAAACATTAACAGAAGAAAGGTATTAATAATGTATATTGATAAGTCTCTTCATAATCATGTATTCAAGATGTGGAGAAGAGATAGAGATAAAAAGACTGACTATATGTTGGTTTACGATGATAAAATAGGTGATTATATTTTTTCGAGTAAGCATGGGGATGACGATGAGATGTCACTTCATTTTTTAGATATTCACAGATTTAAAGCTGATTATATATCATTAACGGACTTCGAAGAACAGAATGGTGGTCGAGGAAATATAGAAAATATGGAGGGCTATTATTAATTACGTTTGCTTACTCGGGTGACATCAAAACTGTGACTACACCCGTAGAAGCTTATGTACCGTTATCTTCGGACAGGGGTTCGACTCCCCTCGCCTTCATCGATCAAACCCACAACTTGTAGCTAAAGATGACTTCTACATGCTCTTAGTAGACGATCACCTTTTCTACATAACTACCGATGAATTTATTGATCTTAGGAGGGGGCCCGCTGGTGATGTGGTACTTAAACTCAGGAAGCAGTTGTCGCAGTAAAGTCCCTCTGTGATGGGTGCTTTTTCTTTTTCTCTGTAAGCGTCCTCAAGAATTCATCTTCTCTTCTTTTAGAAAAAGTATTGACACGGATAGAAAAGTATTATATCTTTATATCAAGATAAATAAATTAAAGATAAAAAAACAAAACAATCAGAAAATTTTAAATAGGGAGGTATATACATGATCACCATTTTAGAAAGAATTAATCAACTTGCAAAAAAAGCAAAAGAAGTCGGGTTAACTGAAATCGAAAAAACGGAACAAACGGATCTTCGCAAAGAATACCTTCAAATCTTTCGGGGTTCTGTACAAAGCATTCTCTTGAATGCTACGATTTATGACCCGAATGGAGACGATGTTACGCCTGAAAAACTGAAAAAGGAACAGGCTCAAATCGCAAAAAAATAAGTTTAATTTCGTCTAATATCTCTAACTTAATAATCTTTAAATAAATATAAAATGGAGGATGATTTTTATGTTGGCAAGTGGATTGTTACTGATACGTTTGGTGGTTGGATTGTTATTGGTGGGGCACGGAGCACAGAAACTGTTTGGCTGGTTTGGCGGTTATGGTCCAAAAGGTACTGGCGGTTGGATGGAATCGATCGGCATTAAGCCCGGGGTATTCATGGCAGTGGCTGCTGGGTTGATGGAATTGTTGGGAGGAGCTCTATTTGCTGTAGGATTGCTCACTCCACTGGCTGCATTGTTGATTACGGCGACTATGCTCGGAGCAATTTTCAAAGTACATGGTCCAAACGGGATCTGGGCAACAGCTAATGGCTATGAATATCCGCTAGTTCTTATTGCAGTCGTAATTGGTATTGCGTTGACAGGGGCAGGCTCATATTCTATTGATGCATTGCTTAGATAAAACATGATGTTTAGGTCATTAAAAGTCATCAACAATAAAAATAAAGGTTCCAACGATTAAAGGAGGGTTTCATATGTCGCTTCAAACTACAGGTATCCATCATATTACAGCTTTCGCCGGTAATCCGCAGGAAAACTTCGACTTCTATGCCGGCGTCCTGGGACTTCGGTTAGTGAAGAAAACAATCAACTTCGATGCTCCTGAGGTTTACCACTTGTACTTTGGTAACGGTGCAGGAAGTCCTGGAACGATCATTACATTTTTTCCTGCACCAGGAACCCCCAAAGGACGAATCGGAGGCGGCCAGGTGGGCATAACCTCGTATGTGGTACCCCCAGGTTCACTTGATTTTTGGCAGCAGCGTTTGCAAAGCTTTGATGTTCAAGTTACGAAAACGAGCCGTTTTTCTGAACAGTATCTTCAATTTGAGGATAATGAGGGCTTACGTCTTGAGCTTGTCGAACGTGAAGCGGGAGCGAATAGTACTTGGTCTTACGGTGGCATTTCGGCTGATAAAGCAATTAAGGGATTCGGGGGTGCCGTGCTATTTAGTGTCAACCCACAGAAAACGATGGATGCATTGGAGAGCATACTCGGATTTACGAAAATCGCTGAAGACGCCGAATATGCCCGTTATCAGTCTATAGGAGAAATCGGCAACATCGTGGATGTCCCACTCGCCAAAATAGGTCTAGGCATTGGTGGAGCAGGCACGGTACATCACATTGCATGGCGTGCAAAAGACTTCGAACAACATGAAGAATGGAGAAGCGCAGTCCAGCATTATGGCTATCAGCCGACTCCAATCATAGACCGCCAATATTTTAATGCTATATATTTCAGAGAAGCGGGCGGCGTATTATTTGAAATTGCTACAGATCCACCGGGATTTGCTAACGATGAACCTGCTGAATCTATGGGGCAGAAATTAATGCTGCCAGAGTGGTATGAACCGCAGCGGGCTCAAATTGAGGCGAATCTGCATCCTATTAAAGTGAGAACATTAACTGGAAAACAACAGTAAACGAAACGGCTACTGTTTCGCCCCCAGAGGAAACAGGATTAAACCCACTTTGACAAAATTGGTCATAGTGGGTTTTCATTTTCTCGAGTGCTCCAGATGAACCTCCCCCCAATCATACATACTACGCAATATGGGGACGAAATTTGCTCCGTGAGCTGTTAGCGAGTATTCAACACGGGGAGGGATTTCTTTGAATACTTCCCGATGCACAAACCCGTCTTCTTCTAATTCTCTTAGCTGCTTGGTTAACATCGCTTGTGTGATATCAGGAAAGGCGCGTTTAATCTCACCGAATCTTCTGGTACCACGGGACAGAAACCATAAAATCACTATTTTCCATTTTCCTCCAATGATTTTCTGAACCTTTGTTAAGGGACAATCTGTAAAATGATTCAGATTTTCACTCATTTACTCCATCTCCTCCTCGTTTGTATCCCAGAAAACCCTATGAAATCAATTAGTATGATTTTTGATAGTATCTACTATAAATATGCCTACTTGTTGTTTCGATACCTTTGGCTTAACATTACATTAGCATTAAGGCTTTGACAAGCCATATGGAAATATTCTGGGGGCGAAGAAGATGAACATTAATATTCTATACGGTCACCCTTATCCTAAGAGCTTTAACAAAGCGATTTTGGAGCAGGTGATCGCTCATCTAAACGTACGAGGGGCGAATGTTAAGGTAAAAGACTTAATCCAAATGTCATTTAATCCGACGGTAGGCTTAAAGGATTTAGAGGCTAAGGTCACTAACGTATTGCCAGAGGAGATAGTAAAAGAACAGGAGGATTTATTGTGGGCAGATGCCTTGATTATTATTTCACCGGTATGGTGGGGCGGATTTCCCGCTGTTATTAAAGGATATATAGATAGAGTGTTCACAACAGGACTCATACGCTCTTCTGATGGTGTATATGGGCTTGAGGGCAAGAGAGCCTACTCGATTTTTACAACAGGATCGTCAGAAGACTATATTCGTATATCACGTCAGAAAGATATGCTCTACGCGGCGAACGATAATTTGTTTGGGTTCGCTAAGTTTTCGGATGCCGAGATTAAGCTTCTTTACTCGGTGCCGCGTGTAACCTTGGAGGAACGAAAAGCAATGCTGTTAGATGTCAATCGATTTGTCGATCGTATTTTTGATATGAGACCGGGAGAGGGAGGCAGTACGAGGGATAGCCTTTCTCTTCAAGCTTTGGAGCATGATTTGGCTAGCCATTAAGATTGCGTAAACTGAAGGATGTTTCTTTGTAGAAGCTTATGTATCGTTATCAGCGGACAAGGCCTCGACTCCTCCTCCATAAAGCTGCTTGCCAAGTTGGGCTCGCACCTTTATGGAGGAGTTTTTTATCCTGTAAGGAGGATGCAATACACGAGATTTTGTAAGCCGTAGATGAGTAACTATTATTCCACCAGCTTTTCAGACTTCACCAGCATTTCTCGTAATACGTGAGCGACTCGACTTTTCCGGTTCGCTGCTTTCCTTTTTATCAAGTGTAATGACTTTTTGTATGCAAGAGTATGGCTTTGATCGTAGAACTGTTTGGCTGCAATGCGTAGTGTTCTTCTTAATAACAGTGCTGATGAGCGTGTTAACCTAGAGCGGAATCCCCTGCGCAATACCCGCAACGTATTTTTGTAGGTCTCAAAATCCTCGGATGGAGGGATAAGGGCAAATAAATTTAACGAGGAGTCATGGAATCCGTAGGTTTCATACATGATTCTCAGATTTTCCGTATTTAACACGTTACCTCTAAGATAGGTTGGATGTTCCTGATGATATCCGACCACCTCTTTGATGCAATAAAAAGGAATCTTCAAGCGATGTAGTCTATAGCCAAGGTCCCAGTCCTCGAGTCCATAGAGCACAAACCGTTCATTGAAACCTCCAATACGAATCAAGTGACTGCGTTTGATGGCTACACAACGAGTAACCAGCAGCATCCAGGGGGCTACGTCCGTTGAGGCAAATTGTTTCTGCGTATTCGGAGGAACCCTTGTGGGACTAACTACTTTAGACAGTGCACCCGTTTGGTGAAGGATATCTTCTGGGGTTATGATCGGAGTAATTTCGTTTGCTGCTTCATAGTCAGCATTCCATAAGTTGGACTGCGTAAGTATGTTGCGACATTGTTCTTTTTCTTCAGGAGAAAAGTCAGGGTAATAATGGGTAAAAGCATCGTCCCACGAGTGAGGAATGCCTGAAAGCACGGACTTGGGATATTTACGGTGATAACGGCTCACGATCCTAATAAATTCCGGTAATACTACAAAGTCAGCGTCGCAGAAGATGATGTATAGCCCTCTTGCACGGCGCAGTCCCAAATTTCGAACGGCAGATCGACCGCGTTGTTCCTGATGTGACACATAGATAAGAGGATAGGATGCTTTGAAGTCTTCGACCATTTCTCTCGTTCCGTCTGTAGAACCGTCATCAGCTACAATGACTTCGAATAGTTGCTTTGGATAGGTTTGTGTCTCAAATGAAGCGAGTGTAAGCAACAATTGCTGGACTCGATTATAGGTTGGAATGATGACGCTGTAGCGGATAGCCAATATGATCTCCCCCCCACCATTTTTATTAGTGAACGTATGAACAAGATAAATAATAACAATGTATTCAAGGATTTTAGCCTGGTCTAGTCAAACATCCCTCAAGGTTCGAAACAGGCTTGTTCTTATCGCGGAAGTTAAGGTGGGAGTTCTGTATTTTCTGCTAATTTGCAGGTACGTTCAGTGGTGTTATGTATGTATAATCATGGTATTATGCATAGAGATGTAAAGTAAAAGCGCGGGCGTTTCCTATCCGCTGAAAGCCCACTCAGCATACAGAAACAAACATGAGATGAAATGGGCAAGTTATGGTAAACTATATGGAGTTATAGAAGACCTGAAAGAGGAGTACTATATGACACAATTTGTCTATAAGCAAATTATTGACGATCTCAAGATGAAAATCTTTGCTGGAAAGTTTGCAGATATGAGATTGCCAGATGAACGTAGTCTTAGTGAGACTTACCAGGTTAGTCGTAGTTCAATTAAACGTGCTCTGACTAAAATGGAGAATGTCGGAATTATTTTTAAAAAACAAGGTTCCGGGACATTTATTAATCCATTATACATAAGAAATGAATCTATCTTTAACTACGAAGGCTCTAATCTAGGAGTCACTGATAATTTTCAAATGCATGGTAAAAAGCCAAAAATCAAAGTACTGAGTTTTGAGGTCATTCCGCCAACAGAAGAATTACAGCGCGATTTGTTCTTGGAGACTCATGATTTTGTATACAAAATTGTCCGCTTACGTTTGTTTGATGATGATCCTTTTATGATTGAAACAGGCTATATCCCTATTAAAATTGTTCAGAATTTAAATCAGACTATTATCGAGGGGTCCATTTTTAATTATTTGGAAGACTCGCGGAACTTGGCCGTCACCAAATCTTTTTTATCCATTTTTGCAGAACCGTCCCAAGAGAATGATCAAAAGCTGCTACATTTAAATGAAAATGAGCCTGTAGGTATTATGGAAGGTGTGTTCTTTTTAGATAACGGTACGCCATTTGAGTTTTCTCATATGCGATTTCATTACAAATATTTAAAATTTAATACCTTTGTATCGGTTCACTAATGATAAGACTGGAGAATTCTCCGGTCTTTTTTTTATAATTTTGAGAAAAGGATTGGAGCCTGCGATTGCAACGGTTATTACAAATTTTATTGGTTTATACTTCTATATATTTTAATGTAAGAGCTTTTTTACTGTCTTTTTAATTTATATTTCATAGTATGTTCAAAATTTCACAAAATTGGACCGTATCACTTGTGAAAAAGGTTGAATTTAATCGGCGCGGCGTTATGATGTACATGTAGATGAAATTTCCGGAAATAAATTACAAACAATACTACTTAGGGAGTGGACACCATGTCATTATCACCCGTGTTAGCAGATTATTCATCTAAAACATATTTAGAAAAACTTGATGCATATTGGCGTGCAACGAACTACATTTCGGTAGGTCAGCTTTATTTAAAAGATAATCCTTTGTTGAGAGAGCCTTTAAAAGATTCAGATGTGAAGGTTAAGCCTATTGGACACTGGGGCACAATTCCAGGACAAAACTTTATTTATGCACATCTAAATCGTGTTATTAATAAATATGATTTGAACATGCTTTACATTGAGGGCCCTGGTCACGGCGGTCAGGTTATGGTTTCAAATTCATATCTGGATGGAAGTTACACCGAAATCTATCCGCAAATTACGCAAGATATCCCAGGTATGAAGAAATTGTTCAAACAATTCTCTTTCCCTGGCGGTATTGCTTCACATGCTGCTCCTGAAACACCTGGATCTATCCATGAAGGTGGAGAATTAGGCTACTCCCTTTCTCATGGTGTAGGTGCCATTCTGGATAATCCTGATCTGATTTCGGCTGTTGTTATTGGTGATGGCGAAGCTGAAACGGGTCCACTAGCCGCTTCGTGGTTCTCTAACAGATTTATCAACCCGATCACGGATGGTGCAGTGCTGCCAATCTTGCACTTGAATGGCTTTAAGATTAGTAACCCAACGATTATGTCTCGTCAATCGAAAGAAGAATTGACCTCATACTTTAAAGGTTTGGGCTGGGAGCCATTCTTTGTTGAAGGTGAAAATCCGGATCACATGCATCCAGAAATGGCGAAAGTATTGGATACGGCCATCGAGAAAATTGAAGCTATTCAAAAGAATGCGCGTGAAAATAATGATCTTACTCGTCCAGCGTGGCCGATGATTGTATTCCGTTCACCTAAAGGCTGGACGGGTCCAAAGGAATGGGACAACGTGCCGAATACAAATTCATTCCGTGCCCATCAGGTTCCAATTCCGGTTGATCAAAAAAATATGCAGCACGCACCTGCTTTGTTAGAATGGTTGAATAGCTACAGACCAGAGGAATTGTTCGACGAAAACGGTCGTTTAAACTCTGAGCTTGCTGAAATTCTGCCTACAGGCGATAAACGTATGGGAATGAACCCTGTTGCGAATGCGGGTAACCTCATTAAAGACTTGAAGTTACCGGATTTCCGTAACTATGCGCTGGATAATTCCGTACCTGGTAAAGTGATTGCGCAAGATATGTCGGTTTTAGGGAAATACGTTAAAGATGTGGTTGTCTTAAATGAAGAAAATCGTAATTTCAGAATCTTCGGACCGGATGAAACAATGTCTAATCGCTTGGCTCCTGTTTTTGAAGTAACCAAACGCCAATGGATGGACCAAATTATTGAACCTAATGATGAATTTTTGTCGTCCTATGGCCGCGTAATTGACTCCCAATTATCCGAACACCAGGCTGAAGGATTGCTGGAAGGTTATGTGTTAACTGGTCGTCATGGTTTCTTTGCAAGTTACGAAGCTTTCCTGCGTGTGGTTGACTCAATGATCACCCAACACTTTAAGTGGCTGCGTAAAGCAACGGATCAAGGATGGCGTGCAGATATCCCATCATTGAATGTCGTAGCAACTTCAACGGTGTTCCAACAGGATCATAATGGGTATACACACCAAGATCCAGGTTTGTTGGGTCATTTGGCTGATAAAAAACCGGAATTTATTCGGGAGTATCTGCCAGCGGATGCCAATTCCTTGTTGGCTGTTTTCGACACCATTTTAAACGACCGTCAAAAGATCAATTTGATTGTTTCGTCCAAACACCCACGTCCACAATGGTTTACTGCTGATGAAGCGAAGGAATTGGTGGATAAAGGGTTAAAGATCATTGACTGGGCAAGTACAGATCAAGGTGGAGAACCTGATCTTGTCATTGCTTCTGCTGGTACAGAGCCAACGATTGAAAGTTTAGCTGCGATTTCCATTTTGCATGAAAAACTGCCTGAATTGAAGATTCGGTACATCAACGTGGTAGATTTGCTGAAACTGAGAAGTCAAAAACTAGACCCGCGTGGATTATCTGACGCCGAGTTTGATCACTTTTTCACAAAGGATAAACCAGTAGTTTTCGCTTTCCATGGTTACGAAGGTCTGATCAAAGATCTGTTCTTTGATCGTCACAATCATAACTTGCATGTACATGGTTACCGTGAGAACGGCGATATTACGACACCGTTTGATATGCGTGTATTGAATCAAATGGATCGTTTTGACTTAGTGAAGGAAGCTGTTCTCAACTTACCTGACGCTGGGAAGTACACCAACATTGTGGATGAAATGGATGCTACGGTTAAGAAACATCATCAATTCATTCGCGAAGAGGGCATTGACTTGCCAGAGGTAGAGAACTGGGTATGGAAAGGCTTGAAATAAAAATTAAGACGCTTCAACTTTGTGTTGGACAACCAAGCAATTCAGCATGAAGTGGAATATATGATTTGGTAGCGGTATACGAGTGCCTGACTCCTTGAATTCAAGTATGATTTCAACGGGGATCAGGCACTTTTTGATGTAGCATACAGAGAATTTAATAGGAAAGTCACGAACTGGTGGGTAATAAGTATAGGAGGAACCGAGTCATACGCTGTATTTTTCTGAGCATTAAAGGTGTTGCGGTATAAGAGAATAGTAAAGGGGGCTGTTAATATGAACGATCCAATTCCGGAGAAGGTATTGAATGATGGCACTAAGGTGCCCGTCATTGGATTTGGGACTGCTGGATTGAAGGGTGCAGATGGAGTCAAGGCAATTACCAGCGCGATTAATGCAGGTTACCGTCTGATCGACACAGCGTTCAACTATGAAAATGAGGGTGCTGTCGGGAAAGCGGTCCAGCAGAGCTCTGTGCCCAGAGAAGAATTGTTGATTTGCTCCAAACTACCAGGTCGCCGACATGCTTACCAAGAAGCCATTGTAACGATCGAAGAGTCATTATATAGAGGAGGTCTGGACTATTATGATCTGTACCTAATCCATTGGCCGAATCCCCAAATTGATCGATATGTTGAAGCCTGGCAGGCGTTAATTGAGGCGAAGAAAAGGGGCTATATTCGTTCCATTGGGGTGTGCAATTTCTTGCCCGAGCATAATGAACGTTTAATTCGGGAAACAGGTGTCACGCCGAGCTTAAATCAAGTTGAATTGCACCCATTATTTAATCAGGAACATCAGCGTGCAAAAGATGCTGAACAGGGCATCGTGACGGAATCGTGGAGCCCCTTGGGTCGTGGTCACAGCATGCTGGAGAATGAAGAGATTGGGAAAATTGCTGCTGCTCATGGTAAAACGAATACACAAGCGATTTTACGTTGGCATATCCAACTTGGAGCAATCCCGATCCCGAAGGCCTCTTCTTTGAAACACCAAACGGAGAATTTGGATATTTTTGATTTTGAGTTGTCTCCAGAGGAAATGAACATGATTTCGGCATTTAGCAGTGAGGATGGACGGATCTGGGGGCAGGACCCCAAGTCCTATGAAGAACTATAATCAGGAACAATAAAATAAAGGGGTTCAAAAATCTGTCGCGGGTTTTTGGACCCTTTGCTTTTATCATAAAACGAACACACATCCGAAAGTGATCAGTGGGTCAGTATATAGAGCTATAATGAACATTTTTTACCGGATTTGATGTATGATATGGTGGGATGTAGTCCTTTCGAAGGAGGTCATCATGGGAATTTTGTCGAGGTTTAGGGATATTATGAAAGTGAATGTTAACGCCTTAATGGATAAGGTGGGAGATCCAGAGAAAACCATTGATGATTATATGCGGAATTTGAACAGTGATCTAGGCAAGGTGAAAGCGGAGACGGTATCGGTATTGGCTGATGAGAGAAGGGCCAAAAGAGCACTGGATGAATGCAAAGCCCAGATCAAAAAGCTCCAGTATTATGCCAGTAAGTCTGTGGAAGCTGGTAATGAAGAGGAAGCTCGAAAGTTTCTGGAGAGGAAGGGTTTGCAAACGGAGAAATTGGAACAATTACAAACGTCCTATGACTTAGCTTCAGTAAACGCCGTGAATATGAAACAAATGCAGGAGAAGTTAGTGTCCGATATGGGGCAGCTAGAAGCGCGTAGCGCTGAACTTAAAGGGAAGATGGCGGTTGCCAAAGCACAGCAAACCTTGAATTCTATAGGTAGCAAGAATTCTGCTTTTGAGGTTATGGAAGAGCAGGTGAACAGAGCGTATGATGAGGCGATGGCTATAGCTGAGCTTCGGGCAGGAACGAAGGACGACCTGGATGCTTTATTTGCACAATACGAGAAGAGTACGAATACAGAAGATGAATAACAGTATCTAACATGAGGAGGTGAGCAGATGCCGGTTATCGAATACAAATGCCCAAACTGCGGCAGCGGCATGGTCTTTGATAGTGAGACAGGGATGTTATCCTGTCATAGTTGCGGAAGAGAGGACAATATCGAATCTATTCCTGATCCTCTGATAAATCGTATTTTTTCAGAAGATGAGGCTCATGAGTATCATTGTAATAACTGCGGAGCCGTGATTATGACAGAAGTGGAGACGAGTGCAACGGTGTGCAGCTTTTGTGGTTCTGCCGTGGTTCTCGGGGATCGACTGACTGGGAAGCTGGCTCCAGCGCAGGTTATTCCTTTTTCAATCAGTAAGGAAGAAGCCATAGCTGCTTTCAAAAAATGGTGCAAGAATGGCCGTCTGACGCCGAATCGGTTCATGATAGCAGACCGAATCAAGGGAATAACCGGGATGTATGTGCCTTTCTGGTTATATGAATTACATAATAAAATTGAGGTTCAAGGTGAAGGTACCCAAGTGCGAACCTATACGAGTGGAGACTACGAATATACGGAAACGAAGCATTTTGATGTATATCGGAAAATCCGTTTGAATTATGTAAAGGTTCCGATTGATGCTGCGGAGAAAATGAACGACGAGCTGATGGATAAATTGGAGCCTTTTCCATACGATCAGCTAAAACCCTTTAAAACGCCATATCTAGCAGGTTATATTGCGGAGAAGTACAGTTATAACGAAGAAGAGCTTTTCCCGCGAGTGAAAGAAAAAGTAAAGGAATATATTGATGCTTATATTCATTCTACGGTGTCAGAGTATACGGCCGTGAGTTATACGGAAAAGCAAGTTGATACTACATTAAAACAAGCGGATTATGTCCTGCTCCCGGTGTGGGTCATACACTATGACTATAATCAATTGGAGCATACGTTTGCTATGAACGGACAGACGGGCAAGGTAGTCGGTAAGCCTCCGATTAGCAAGTTCAAGGTGACGGCTTGGTTTGCAGGCATTTTCGGAATTACTCTCTTTTCATTAAGGTTAATCACTTGGTTGATGATGGGAGGAGAATTCTATTGAAAAGACATAGAGCCATTGTAGCCGTTTTGTTGTTCTTTGCTGTTTTTCTGGCGCTTCCTATGGAAATGAAGGGCGAACCAGCAACGACAGAAATGAAGTCATTGATTTATGACGAAGCGGGTTTGCTCAATCAGGAAGAGTATGATGTGTTGAACACGATGGCTAATCAATACGGGGCTGAAAGAGAAACGGACATTATTATTTATACAACCCCCAATCCCGACAATATGGATGTTATGAAAATGACGCAGGACTTTTATGATGACCATGGCCCAGGGTATGACAGAGCTCATGGGAACGCGGTTATTTTAACGATGGATATGAGAAATAGAGAGGTATACTTGGCTGGATTTTATAAGGCAGAACGGTATCTGGATGATGACAGGCTTACTAAAATACGCCATGAGATTAGCCCGGATCTGACGAACGGCAACTATGGGCTGGCATTTCAAAAGTATATTCTAGGCGCGCATAAATATTTGGCGATCCGTCCAGGGGTGAACCCAGACAGTATATTTTTTAAAGGCTGGCTTCATTTGGCGATTGCACTGGGATTGGCAGCGATGATCGTGGGCAAGATGGTTTCCAATTCTGGCGGTCGGGTTACGGTAAATCGACAGACCTACGAGGATGCGAACGCCTCAGGAGTTCTGGAGCATCGAGATCTGTACCTTCACACAACGACAACGAAGCGGAAGATTGAAAAGAGCAGTAGCAGTAGCAGCTCAGGCGGTGGTGGCGGAACTACCAGCGGCGGTCATTCGCATAGCGGGAGCAGAGGATCATTTTAACTGAGGATTTTGCAAAAATCCAATAAGCGACTTTCAATGAATAATATATAGATCGAAATGGTCTAGTTCATCTATATATTGCACTTTGGAGCGACTGGAATCGAATTTTGCAAAATCCTGAACGGAAAGGATGGATACAGTATGGGATTCTTCAGAAATCAATTTGCAAATGTTGTAGAGTGGGAAGAATTTAGAGATGATATGATTTTCTGGAAGTGGAGTAATTGTGAAATTAAAAAAGGAAGTAAGTTAATTATCCGCTCCGGTCAAGACGCGATTTTTGTAAATAACGGCAAAATAGAGGGTGTTTTTGAGAATGAAGGGTCATATAACATGGACTCTGACATTATTCCATTTCTATCCACCTTAAAAGGGTTTAAATTTGGTTTTAACAGTGGTATGAGGGTAGAGGTCTTATTCGTTAATACGAAGGAGTTTACTGTCAAATGGGGGACGCAGAATCCGGTGCTGATCCCGACTCCCCAGCTGCCAGGCGGTATGCCGATCCGTGCCAATGGCACATTTAATTTTAAAGTGAACGATTATGTTACGCTCATCGATAAGATTGCCGGAGTGAAGGACAGTTATCTCGTTGAGGATGTTAAAATACGCATTACTTCAGTATTGGATCAGTTATTGATGAAGTGGATCAGCAGAGAAGGAAAGGACATGTTCAATCTGCAGGCGAATGCTTCTGACATTTCAAAAGGTATTCAAGAAGATCTGGATATGCAAGTGATGGACAACGGTATGACGATTACTGGCTTTCATGTGATGAGCTTCAATTATCCTCAAGAAATCCAAGATATGATTACGAAGACAGCCTCTCATGAAATGATCGGTAATCTGCAAAAGTACCAACAAGTGACGATGACGGACGGGATTGCATCGGGTAATGTAAAAGGCGGCGGTGCAGCTTCGGATATGGCGAGTATGATGATGGGGATGAATATAGCAAATGAAATGATGAAAAATTTGAACCCGAACCCAAAGCCTTCGGCTGAGACTCAGCCTACACCTGCTGGTCCCCCTTCATCTGGAGACGGGAATAAGCCCAATTTTTGTCCGAATTGCGGTACAAAAAACGAAGGAGCTAACTTCTGTCCGAATTGTGGACAAAAATTGAACGGATAACATAGCTACGGCCAAGCTTCTTTACAAGCCAAAAGGCAGTTATCGCAGAGTATCTTCTGTGATGGCTGCTTTTTTATGTAGTTCGTACAAGTATTTTCTTCATAAATCCGATTTATTGGATTGAAAAAGGTACTCGGGATAAGGTACTATAGCTATATAGTATGTATTTATATTAACTAATTAGTTATTACATTAATAAACTATAGGTATAGGAGCACGAAGATGACCAAATTCCAAGATCAAATCATTGCGCGTTACAAGTTTGATGATGCAGAGAACGTCGGCAAGGATAGCTCAGGACAAGGTAACGATGGGGTTGCTTCAGGCACAGTAACACCTACGATTTCCCATGCTACCGGTAGAGCAGCTTTGACGCTTGAGGGAGGCCCCAATGGTACATCATATATTCAGCTTCCTTCCGATCTGTTTAAAGATGTAAGCGATAACACGGGTGTGACGGTTACTGCTTGGGTCAACTTCGGCAGATTCACAGATATGTGGGAACGTGTTTTTGACTTTGGTAAAGCCCATACAGGGCCCTATATGTTCATGACACGGAATCTGCGCGGAACTCTTTTCACCGAGGCAGATTTGTCCGTAGATCCGGGAAGAGGTTTTGTCAGGGATGAGTGGATGCACATAGCCCTGTCTGTGATCGGCACGGAAGGCGGCACATTAAGCAGTGCAGGTCCGGTGGTATATGTTAATGGTGAGGTGGTAGCGGACGGTTCCATCAGCCAAACCTCTAGTGGTAACTATGCCAAGCTGCGTAAATGGTTTGAAACGTTTACAGACTCGTCCAACTACAGCAACAATTTTATTGGTCGCTCTCAGCATGCGGCGGATGTAGACTTTGCCGGCTCCGTTTCCGACTTTCGAATTTATAAAGCAGGCTTGTCGGCAGATGAAGTCATTGAGGTTATGTGCGATTCGTTGACAGATGAAGAGATCGTAAAGCTTGCCCGAGATAAGTATTTGTCCTTCCCAACGACGATTGTGACCAAGGATTTATCTCTGCCAACCGTTCTGATGGGTGGAAGAGTAGAAGTGACCTGGAAATCCAGCCAACCTAGTATACTCTCTGACGATGGTCAGGTGCAGGCGATTACCTCCGCACAAGGGGTTACCGTCACAGCCTTATTGACGAAGGGCTTAAGCCAGATTGAAGAAAGCTTTGAAGTATCCGTTCTTCCTGAACAGCTGCCTCCGTACACGCTGACCATTCATGGAAATAAGGAAGTATTGGATGTCAGCGAAGTGATGTACGGCTTGTTCTATGAAGATATCAATAACGCAGCAGATGGCGGGATTTATGCAGAACTCGTTCAGAATCGCTCCTTTGAATCTTTCGAGTTCGATACGTATTCCCATGCTTCCGGTGAATGCGGCTGCTCTACCGGACGGAACCGCAACCCGTTGTTCGCCTGGTCTGGTGATACGGACAAGATGACTCCACGACATAGCGGTGGATTAAATGAGTTTTTAGGCGCAAAAGACAAAGAAGTGAACTCTTATTATGTGACGGTAGCGGATGGTGCAACGATTCGGAACAAGGGCTTTTCCGACTCTAACCAGAATTGCGCCATGTCCATTCAAGAGGGTGCCAAGTATGAGTTTACCATCTGGGCGAAGGCTGATTCAGCGGGCACAATCACACTGCAGCTGCAAGATTCGAATGAAAAGGCCATTAGTGATTCGGTTACGATACAGGTGGAAGGCGGCAACACGTGGAAGAAGTATGGCATTGATTCCAAACTTGTGCTGACAGGCTCAGCTACGGTTCTCGGGCAGCTGGCGCTTACATTTGAAGGGGACATTTCGGTTGATATGGTTTCTTTATTCCCACAAGATGTATGGGGCGCAGGAGAGGAAGAGCAATCCCCTTCGGCACACGCTAACTTCCAAGGTAATCCTAACTACCGACTGAGAAAAGATCTGGTGAACGCGCTGGTTGGCATGTATCCGAAGTTTTTGCGTTTTCCAGGTGGTTGTATTTCTGAGGGTTCGTTTATATGGGAAAACGTATACGATTGGAAGGAATCGATTGGGGATATCGAGCTACGCAAGGAAAACTTTAATGTATGGGGCTATATGATGACCATGGGCCTTGGTTATATGGAGTATTTCCAGTTGGCAGAAGACCTGAATGCAGCTCCGCTTCCGGTTATGGCCTGTGGCGTTCTCTGTCAAGCCCGTTCGGATTACGCTCATCCGGCTGGTGGCGCATTAAGAGAATACTATATTAAGAACTTTACGGATCTGATCGACTTTGCGATTAGTGTGGATTTTGAACATAATGAATGGGCTGCTATGCGTAAAAAGATGGGCCATGAAGCTCCGTTTGATCTACGTTATTTGGGTGTGGGTAACGAGAACTGGGGCACAGAGTTCTTTGCCAACTTTGAAGTGTTCAAAACGTCGATTGATGAGTACATGGAGAAAAACTATCCGGGCTACGAGCTGCACATTATCTCCACGGTTGGCGCTCAAGCAGACGACGATGCATATCAGCAGGGCTGGAAGTTCTTAAGCGGTAATATGACCGGTTCGGCTAAGGTCGCTTTTGCAGATGGTAACCAGGTGACGGAAGAAACGGTAACCTGGTATGAGAAGCAAAAGGACTATATGGACACTATTGCAGACGAGCACTACTATCGTTCTAACGAGTACCTGCTGAATAACGTGGACCGCTATAACTACTACTACAGAGCTTATAACGTGGACGGCAGTATAAATTGGAAAGCAACATCAAAGGTTTTTGTCGGGGAGTACGCCTCAACGGATAAAAATACACTGGCAGGCGCTGTAGCAGAGGCAGCGGTGATGACGGGCTTTGAAAATAATGCCGATGTCGTTCGGTTGGCTGCCTATGCACCGCTGTTTAATAAGGTGCTGACAGATGGAACCTACAGATGGACGCCAGACTGCATCTGGTTCGATGACGAAACGGTGTGGTTTACGCCGAACTACTATGTACAGCAAATGTATGCTAAATATTTGGGGAATAAAGTATTGAGCACTTCTTTCTCTACTTACAAAAATGGCAAGCCAACGGATCTCATTCCTCAGGGGGGAATTGAAATCGCGACAGGCAACGCCGAGGTTGTGATTAAGCGTGTGACCGTTACTTCCAACCAGGACGGCAGTGTGCTGCTGGATCAGGATTTTACCCAGAAATTGAATTCGGCCTGGCAGGTCATTCCTGGTTCCGTAGGCTCAACAGTAGAGGAAGGCAAGGGGCTTGTCCTCAAAGCTCAGGATAGCGGTCTGAATGGTCTGTACATTTTGAACAACAGCTGGAGCAATTACAAGGTAGAGGTGGTCGCTTCCCGCATTTCCGGCACGGACGGTTTTTATGTGGGTGTGGGTCTTACCGATATTTCTGCGGAGAAAAAGAACGTCGTTGAGTACGCGATCGGCTATGACGGCAAGGCTACCGGCGTGAAGGTTTACAAGCAAGGCATAGAAGGCTACACATTGGGTGACTACTCTTCCAGTACAGCGGCAGGTAACTTGAGAGCAGCTAGCTATGAAGAGTTGGCTGACAACACGGACTACACCATAACAGTGAACTACGGCGGTGAAACGGGCAGTAATCTGATTTGCTCATATACCGACGGCGAGACAACCAGCAAAGTGCTGGACTACAAGCTGGAGGCTTACAACAAAGACGTGTTCAACTCGGTAACCCAAGATGCTGAGCATGTATACGTGAAGCTGGTGAATGCCGACAACGTGGATAAGGCAACACAGCTGAATCTACAAGATTTGAGTGTTGAGTCCATCGCTAAGCTGATTACACTAACTGGCGATTCCTCGCTTGTTCATGTACCTAACGTGAACAAAAAGAATGATGAGAAGGTAGTGCCTACCGAACAGCAGATCACGCTTCATAGGGATTCTGTTCTCTTAGACTTACCGGCCAACTCGGTAAATGTGCTGGTGCTGGATCTTAAACCTTTTCCCGCTTAAAAACAAAAAGGGGTGTCCCAAGTAGCCTTTCATGGCTTTTGGAACACCTCTTTTTTTTTCTATGAATAGAGTCGGAAGGTTGAGTTGATTTCCCCGACAAGCATTACTGCGTGCTTCTGTTTACCAATTCACGCGGGTTGATGCCATCGTCTATCGTTAGCGGGGTAGGGGCTCCCGTAGCGATTCGCTCCCAAGGCACCATTTTAAAGTTCTGATTTAACTTTTTGCCATTTTGAAGATTTTCGTCATCTTGTGCAACGAAGATGCCATGAGGGAAATTCTTGCCTAATCCGTAGCCAAGCACATCAATACCGTCTGTGACAGACGTACCGTCAATGGTAGGGCTCGCACTGATCGTAAAGTTGCTTATATATGCATTGTCGCCTTGTCGTTCATAGATCGCATAGCTGCTGTTTCCTTGGCTGGAGGCCATGAGATACCCTTTGCCATCTTTACCGTAATACAATGTAAGTCCCTCTATGTCATCGTGAAGTCTGCGCCCATCTGCAATATCCACACGTCGCAGTGGCTCGGTTGAACCGTCTGGCTCGGCACTATACTTCCAAATAGCGTAATCCTCTTCAGCGATGTAGACCGTGCCATATTCATCATCAGCAACCATGCCTTCAGATTGCGTACTCAGCTTGAACTGGCGGACAAGCTTACCTGCAATTTTGCCGCTTCCGTCATCAGTCAGCTCATATTGTTCAAATTCACCCTCTTTGCCCAAAACGAGCGCGTAAAATTTATCTGTCTTGAGGCTATGGTATAGGCTGAATCCGTATACTTCTTTCATAGATGCTTTAATAGGTTTGCCAACCACGTTGGTCAGCTTTCCTGATGCACCGTCAATGGCAAAGATATCGATCGTGTTGTTGGTTCGATTGGTCGCCCCTGCGATATCTATTTTTTTTCCGCCCAAGGTGAAACCGTAACGAAGATCCACGTTATTCATTTTTCCAACCTTCATGTTTTGCAGTTGCTTGCCTTCCAGATCATAGACTAAAATCCCGCCGCCTTTATTGGTTGCTAAAATTCTACTTTTCTCTGGATCGGCCGGGTTGAGCCAGATGGCAGGGTCGTCGGCTGCGTCTTCTCCATCCTCCACAGCTTCTGTTTCAGCAGAAGGGATCACTTTATAGGTGGGGACTGCGTCCTTAGGATCTGCATATTTGCTGTTCTCTGCTTCAAGCGCTGTAAGAAGTTTTGTAGGAAGATATACATTTCCATTCATCATCTTAATTTCCCGGTCCGCTTTTCCGCTTAGTCCAGCTAGACGATATTGCTTCTCACCCACTGTAAAGGTTCCGACAATGCCATTTTTCAGCTTGACCAAAACAGACTGGTCATCACTATCCCATGTAATAGTCGCCCCCATTTTATCTGCCTGTGTTCGTAGCGATGCATACCCGGATGGCTGAATGTCTGCCGCATGGGTCAGTTCTGGTGATACCAGAACCCCTGTTAACATGGCTAATAATGCGAGTTTAGTTGACTTCATATGTATGCCCCTTTGCTGAAGTGAAAATGATATAACCGACTCAGTATAAAGCGAGAATATCAAAAGGATACAATGAAAATGTAAAGAGAGTGTAAAGGAGGTGTAAGCATTCAATGAACTGGTTTCCAGTATTGTTGTCTATAATTCTTTGGAGACATTCCGAATTTTTCTTTAAAGCATTTGGAGAAATAGCTTGCTTGGGAGAATCCCGTTTCCTCCGTAATTTGTTGAACGGACCAGTCAGTTTGCAGCAAAAGACTACGCCCTTGATCCAGTCGATAATCCATTAAATATTCAAGCGGTGTGCGCTGGAAGGCGACCTTCATACATCTAGCGAGATAGTTCTGATGTACGTGAAAATGGGTCTCCAAATCTTTATTGGTGATTGTATTTTTGTAATTCTGTTTTAGGTATATTTCGATCTGTTCCGCCAACTTAGAGGAGCTGTCTTTATTATTCTGATCATACTCCAAACTCTGGAAAACATTCACAAACGTCTGTTGGGCCTCCCATAGTGCCAGTTTTCTAGGTTTTAAAGTAGAGGCTAGTAAATAGTCTAATTTCGAAAATAGCTCATGTGGATTCACCACTTTTTGAATTTTAGGCAAATGAATGGTCGTATGTTCTGAATGAAAATGCAGCTCGGGAATGGGAGTGCTGGGTATAATAGGATTGGACGAGGATTGTGCGCACCACATGCTATTGGTTTGAAAATGGAACCAGTAAAAGGAGGTTTGTTCTGTACATGCCTCAATCGGAAAATGATGTTTATCCGGTTCAAGAATGAGAGCGTAATTTTCAGTTACCTTCCACACTTCGTCCTCTTCGCCAATGTGCAGCAACCCTTCTTTAATGATTATTACGTCAAAATAACCCAGATTATACCTATTTGGATGCCAATCCCCTTTTTGATATGTAGTAAAATTCCCCTCAATGAAATAAGGCAGCGGAGGGACAAGGAATGATAGAAAGTCTGTTTTGCTCATGGAAGCCAGCTCCTTTGTGTGTGAAATCGTATAAGTTTTAGTTAAAGATCGCGATTTTTTTTATAAATTCAGGTTGATAAAATAAGGACTGTAGCAAGGGGAACTCAGGTTAGCTTGTACGATATTATCAATACTTTATCCTTATTTTTCAAAAAATGAAAGCGTTCTATTTACAGGAAGGGATGTTTATCCAATGAAAACGGCAAAGCCAGTTAAGCATGTCATCGTTGACGATTTATTTTGGAAAAAGTATAAGCAGGTTGTGGCGGAAGAGGTTATTCCTTACCAGTGGAAAGCATTAAATGATGAATTACCAGATACAGAACCCAGTCATGCGATTGAAAACTTTAGGATTGCAGCCGGGGAATCCAGTGGGGAGTATTATGGAACTGTTTTTCAGGACAGTGATATTGCCAAGTGGCTGGAGACGGTTGCCTTTAGCTTAAGGGATCATCCGAATCCTGCGCTTGAAGAGCGGGCTGATGAAGTGATTGAATTGTTGGGCAGAGCTCAAGCTGAGGATGGGTATCTGAATACGTACTATCTGCTTAAGGAACCCAATAATCGCTGGACGAACCTAAGAGACAATCATGAGCTGTATTGTGCAGGGCATTTTATAGAAGCGGCTGTTGCTTATTATGAAACGACGGGCAAAACGAAGTTTCTTCACATTATGGAGAAATACGTAGACCTGATTCAGCAGGTTTTTGGTACGGAAGAAGGGAAACGGAAAGGCTACCCGGGACATGAAGAAATTGAGTTGGCCTTGATCAAATTATACGACGTAACGGCAAAGGATCAATATCTCAAATTAGCGCAATATTTTATTGAACAGCGGGGACAGCATCCTATTTACTTTGCAGAGGAACAAGAACAGAGAAAACATATTCAAACAGAGCCCACCTGGAATGATGAGAACAACATTAATTTTGGTTTAGGCTTCGAATACCAGCAAGCACACCAACCTGTGCGGGAACAAAAAGAGGCAGTCGGCCATGCAGTAAGAGCGGTGTACCTGTATATTGCGATGGCGGACTTGGCCGCGAAAACAGGGGATGCTTCCCTGTTACAAGCCTGTGAAACGCTGTGGGATGATGTCACGAATCACAAAATGTACATCACCGCAGGGATCGGTTCTACTGTAAACGCGGAAGCGTTCACTTGCCATCACGATCTTCCTAATGACAGCATGTACTGTGAGACTTGCGCCTCTGTAGGGCTGGCCTTTTGGGCCAATCGTATGCTGCGTTTAGCGCCAGACCGGAAATATGCCGATGTGCTGGAGCGGGCGCTATACAACGGGACGATTAGTGGGATGGACCTGGACGGGAAACGATTTTTCTACGTGAATCCGTTGGAGGTTAATCCCTTTCAAAAATCCAGAAAAGATCAGGAGCATGTAAAAACAGAACGGCAAAAATGGTTTTTCTGCGCCTGCTGTCCGCCCAATTTGGCACGAATGATTGCATCGGTTGAGGACAATATGTACACCCAAACGGACGATACGTTGTATACGCATCTGTACATTGCCAGCAAGGTGAACATGACTTTATCTGGTCATGAGGTTGAAATTACACAAACTCATCATTATCCATGGGATGCGGATCTAACCTTTTCGATCCATGTAACAGAGCCAACTCCCTTTAAATGGGCACTGCGAATTCCAGGGTGGTGCAAGCAGGCAGAGGTAAAGGTGAATGGGGAAACCATATCATTAGATCGTCTGGAAAAAGGCTATATCGAGATTCAGCGTACTTGGAAGGACGGAGATGTGGTAACTCTGCATTTGGCTATGCCAGTTGAGCGCATTCGGAGCAATCCGCTGGTCTCCATGAACCAGCAGCAAATTGCTCTCCAACGCGGACCAGTCGTGTTTTGCCTGGAAGAAGTGGATAATGGAGCGAATTTGGCAGGATTAAGATTGACGAAGGATAGTCTTATTACGGAAGAGTTCAGCGGAAACCTGCTGGGTGGCATTGTAAAGCTGACCATAGAGGGACACCGGGTAAAAAATTCGAATGCATTATACAGCTCGGAGCCCCCTGAATTTGTTCCTCAACAAATTACCGCCATTCCTTACTACGCCTGGTGCAATCGGGCTAAAGGGGAAATGCGTGTATGGGTTTATGAATCATAATTCATTCGCATGGGGAGAGGAAAGATCATGAGTACGAGAATTGTGAGTACAGAACCACCGGAAAAGGCAACCAGTACCGTTCCTTTTCATCGTAAAATCAGCTATTCATTAACGGATACGGCCGGCAATCTGTTGTACTGTGTCATTTCCAGTTATCTATTATATTTTTATACAGATGTATTCGGTCTTTCTATCGGGATTGCCGGGACATTACTATTTATCACCCGTTTTATTGATGCTATTGATGCCCCGATTTGGGGCATCCTGATTGATCGAACGAAGTCAAAATACGGCCAGAGCAGACCCTATTTTCTATGGTTAGCAATCCCGTTCGCTGTGTTCATGGTCCTTACGTTTACGACGCCCAATTGGAGTGAGTCGGGCAAAATTGCATATGCCGCCATTACGTATATCATAGCCGGCATCCTGTACACAGGAATTAGTACGCCGATTACGTCTATTCTGCCTAACCTGAGCACCAATTCTAATGAACGCGTCGTCTTGAACTCCTTCCGCATGGTAGGGGGGAATGTGGGCTTCTTCATCGCCACGACGTTTACGTTACCTTTGGTTGCTTTCTTTGGACAGGGGAATGATCAAAAAGGATTTTCCTTAACGCTTGTTTTATTTGGAATCATGGCGATTATTATGTTTTTCATAGCGTTTGCCGATTTGCGAGAAAATGCAGCAGTGAAAACGAAGTCCGTTCCCATTGCTAAAAGCTTCACAGCGATCAAACGAAACTGGCCCTGGATGCTCGTTGTAGCTGCCAACTTGTGTTACTGGATCGGTTTGAATATTCGTTCAGCAACGCTCATCTTTTATCTGCAATACAATCTGGACAGTAAGGACTTAGTACCTTTAATCAATGGACTGACCTCCTTACAGTTGATCTCGATGGTTCTGATTCCGTTTTTTGCCAGAAAATTAAGTAAAAATGCGATTATGATTATCGGATTGATATTAGCTGCGCTGGGTCAAGTCGTGATTTTAATGGGAAGTACAGACTTAACTCTCATTATTATCGGCTGGATTATTGGTGCGTTAGGATCAGGCTTTGCATGTTCTATGCCGTTTGCGATGTTGTCAGATACAGTCGATTATGGGGAATGGAAAAATGGTATTCGGGCAAGTGGCTTCCTGACCTCTATTGGAAGCGCATTCTGTATTAAAGCGGGTAGCGGAATTGGCGGATTATTGCCAGCATGGATTATGGGCAGCACCGGTTACATCGCTGGGCAAGTTCAAACCCCTACGGCGTTGTCTGGCATTCAGTTCAGCTTTATCTGGCTGCCATTTATCATCTTCTTGATCGGGATCATTCCTATGTTTTTTTATAAAAAATTCGAAAAGAATGAAGCTTCTATTCAACAAGATTTGATTGCGAGAAGATCATAGACATTCTTTTAACAAGGTTTTAATGACATATTAAGGCGTTATAATACTGCTGCAAAACCTGTTCACTGAGCTGAGCAGGTTTTTCTGTTATTTTCTATTCAAATGTGAGCAAGACCATTGACAGGATTTTCTTTTGGAGCAATACTTCTATGTAGAGAAAAGTGTACAGAATCAAGAACTAGACACATCTAGCCTTGCAACTTTATACATTTTTTCGCCATGAAGGCTCTTCTGTTGAAGGGTTTTTTTCAATTTGAGAAAAAGAATGTGATGATATGAGTCAACTGAGTGTAAGGATGAGAACACATGGCTTTCTGAATAAGCATTTTTCAGGAGAGTCTATTGATTATCGACAGATGATTGCGCTGTTTATCCCGCTGCTGATTGATCAGGCTTTTATCGTGGGTCTTAATTTGGTGAACACGGCCATGATTAGCTCGTCGGGGATGGCGGCAGTCAGTGCCGTAAATATGATTGATTCTTTGAATATTTTTCTGATTAATGTGTTTGTCGCAGTGTCTACCGGGGGAACGGTTGTCGTGGCACAGTATAAGGGGAGCGGTAACGACCTCATGGTTTCTAAAGCCGCATCCGGTACCATTTCCTCCGTTTCCTTGCTGGCCTTATGTATCAGTTTGTTTATGATCGTGTTGTACAATCCGATTTTGAGTGTTCTGTTTGGTTCCGCCTCGCCTGATGTATTAGCTAACGGTAAGGTATATCTACTGGGAAGTTGTATGTCTTTTGTGGGGATTGCAATCGTTGAGGCGGTGTGTGGAGCGCTGAGGGGGATCGGGAAGACGAGGGCATCGCTGGCTCTTTCTCTCATCATGAACCTCTCGTACGTGCTCCTCAATGTGGTATTCATTAATGTATTGGATATGGGTGTGCTGGGCATGACGATTGCCGTCAATGTGTCCAGATATGCAGGAGCAGTGTGCGCGCTGATCTATTTGGTCAGGGTAGATGATGACTTGCGTGTTCAGCTTAGAGATATGCTTTACTTTAATCTGGCCATGCTTAAAAAGATTTTGTTTATCGGGCTTCCCTTTGCAGCGGAGCAGATGTTTTTTAATGGGGGGAAAATTTTAACCCAAATTTTCATTGTGAGTCTGGGAACCAATGCGTTGGCGACGAATGCCATTTGCTCATCCCTAGCTAACGTGTTCCAAATCCCTGCGAATGCTTTGGCTCTTACGATTGTAACCGTGGTCGGTCAATGCATGGGACGTCGAAATGTCGAGGATGCCCGCAAGTTTACCAAATCGTTTATTTGGCTGTCGTCTTGTTCGTTTATTGTAATGGGATTAATCCTGATGCCTTTGTTTGAGCCGATGGTGGGGCTGTTTCATCCGCCTGCCGAAATCGTAGATGACATATTTGTTGTCATACTGATTAATACGTTGGCCCAGATTCCGCTCTGGTCCATTGCCTTTATCACACCCTCTGCACTAAGGGCAGCAGGTGATTCAAAATTTACGTCCCTCACCTCAATGCTGTCCATGTGGTTGTGTCGGGTGGTGCTCGGGTATATTTTGGGCATTGTGTTCAACTTGGGGATTGTTGGTGTCTGGTTGGCTATGGATATTGAATGGGGCGTGCGGGGACTCGTTTTCCTTTGGCGCTTCCGGGGCAACAAATGGGTCCAGCATCGTTTGATCGACTAAATAGGTCCACTACCATAAAATTGACTTCTGGATGAAGGCATTTTACGGTAGTGGATTTTTTTCCATTCCTATACTTCGTTCAGACTCCTTACTCTATCCTGATTCCTATATTGCCTAACTGCGCTCCCTGCTGCATACGGTGGAAGGCTTTTGCTGTGTCTTGTAGAGGAAATACGCTATCTATAATCGGATGGAGTGCATGGCGCTCCATGAACTGAAGCATAGCTGCGAATTCCTCGCCACTGCCCATAGAGGTGCCGATGATACTGATTTGAGTAAAAAATATAGACCGCAGTGGAATCTCTACTTGATCTCCTGAGCTTGCGCCAAATGTAACAATCCGACCGTTTGGCTTGAGGACATCCAAATATTTATCGAACGTAGCAGGACCGATACTGTCAAGGACCAGATCTACGGTGTCTCCGTTCATATTTTCTTTCCATCCGCTATGGCTGTCGAATGCATGATTAGCGCCATGGGCGAGGGCAGCCTGCCTCTTTGCTTCGCTGCGTGATGTGACGCTGACCCGTGCACCTGCCGCTAAAGCCATAAGCATGGCATACGTGGCTACACCACCGCCAATACCGGGAATGAGGACGTGCTCACCCTCCTGCAATTGGCCTCTTGTGAAGAGCGCGCGGTAAGCGGTCAAAGCAGACAAAGGCAGTACCCCTGCTTCTTCCCATGAAAGGTATGCTGGCTTGCTGACGGCATTTTGGACGGGGATGATAACCGATTCAGCGAATGTCCCGTCCGAAGGTCCGCCCAGAATGGCTGGAACTAAGGGAACATGATGCGTATTCTCCCATCCGATACATGGATTGATCATTACATCGGTGCCTACCAGCGAGGTTGGGACGCCAGCACCCACAGCCTCGATCACACCTGCTCCATCGGATCCGAGAATGAGTGGAGCATCGTTGGCAGCTCGATCTGCCATGAGGAATAAGTCCCGATGGTTCAAGCCTGCGGCTTTGAGTTTTACCCTCACCTCATCGTTCCCTGGCTGTCTGTCCGTAACGTCTGTATACATCAGACCCTCAGGGCCGTTTTTGCTGGCATGTATCACGGCTTTCATTTTAAAACCTCCCGTGGTGCGAATTTAGATGCAATTGCATATATATTGAATTGTACAGAGCGGCAAGCATCCGGTAAAATGGACAAAATCGAACGTGAGTATCACAAATGATCATACCAAGCAGGTGACGTATACATGGAAAGCAGTGATTTGAAAATTTTTCGGGCCGTCGCTCGCGAGGGCAGTATCACGAAGGCTGCGCAAGTTTTGAATTATGTACAGTCCAATGTGACTTCGCGGATTCAGCAGCTTGAGGCACAATTGAACGTACCGCTATTTCGCCGATCTAACCGGGGAATGACGTTAACGCCAGCAGGAGAGAATCTGCTGAAATATGCGGATACCATACTGACCTTGCTGGACGAGGCTGTAAAGTCCACTCAATATTCAGACCAGCCCGCGGGACCTTTGCGACTAGGCTCGATTGAGACGGCGGCGGTTACGCATCTGACCTCTTTATTGATGGAATATCACGCTCAATATCCTGATGTCCATCTATCGCTTATGACAGGCAGCACCCATGATCTCGTACAAAAGGTATTAAATTACGAATTAGATGGAGCGTTCGTCTATGGCCCCGTCGATGATCCGCATATAGAGCATGTTGCGGCGTTTGAAGAGGAGTTGGTGCTTATTTCGGAACCGGGAGAAAGTGATATGAGCAAGTTGCTTGCCAAGCCTATGCTGTTCTTCGATGTAGGCTGCACACATCGGGCAAGAGCGGAAAGTTTTCTGAGCGATGCAGGTGTGGATGCGTATCAGATTATGGAATTCGGAACCTTGGAAGTCATTTTGGGTGGAGTAGCCTCTGGTTTGGGAGTGTCCATGTTGCCACAATCGTCGATTGCAAAGGCAGAGGAGGCGGGAAGTATTGCTTCTCATCGTTTACCTGAGGAATATCGTAAATTAGAGGTGTGGTTTGTTCATCGGCGGGATTCGGTTTACTCCAGTGCACTGTCAGGCTTGCTCCATTGGATGAAAAAGGATGCTATACTTAACTAGGATTAAATTGACATCAGGGGTGTATCATTTGGAAGAACCTAATTTATTGAAAAATCCATCTACAGTAGCTCCGGGAGAATTTGTGAGGAATGGCGGTTATCAGCGACGAGAACCGGATAAGATGGCAGTATTATCAGAAACATACGGTGCCTCTATTTTTTTCAGAAGATGGGCGGCTTGGATGATTGACTTCATTCTTATCGTCTTTGGGTACGGAGGGCTGGTATATTTTACAACGGAAAAAGTAGCTGAAGCGGAAACCCCAAATATGGGTATGGTAGTGATGCTCTTCCTGATCGGCTCCTTCTGCTATTATCTGTTACTGGAAGGACTTACAGGCTATACGCTGGGCAAGTTTGTACTTCGTATTCAGGTTGTGAATGGAGAAGGAAGGCCGCCAGGCATGGTTAAATCCTTGATCCGCACTCTCATACATCTGGTGGATACGAATCCGCTGCTTTTCATGGGACTGCCCGCCGGTATATGTGTGCTGGTGACACCTCGGAAACAACGGATTGGAGATATGGCTGCGAATACATATGTGGTTAAGGTAAGGGATTTGGGAAAGGTGGGCAGAAAGAAAACCGGGATTATTGCAGGAGCAATCATCCTGACGACGATCATTTCAATGGTTTTTGCTGTATCTTTAATTTCTATGCTCATTACGCAAATCATGAAGCCTGAGGTATTTACCAGTAAGGATAGCCAGTTTGCGGTTACGGCTCCCTGGAATTGGTCACGAGATAATAGGATTAATGAGGATGCGGACATCGCCATTAAAAATGAATTTACCGAAAGATATCTGATTGTATTGTCTGAACCGAAAAGCGATTTTGACAGCAGTATGACTCTTCAAGAATATAAAGGAATCATTGAGGATCATTTGGTGTCAGGAATTACGGACCCTGAATTGGGGACCGCTTCAGATATGGTGGTGAACGGATATCCTGCCATTGAGTTTACCCTAAAAGGAGAAATAGATGGGAATCTGACCATGTATAACGTGACCACGATTGAAACACCTTCGCATTATCATCAAGTGCTTGCTTGGACCTACGCTTCCCGCTATGGTCGAGCACAGCAAGAGCTGCGCAAGATTAGAGACAGTTTCCGCGAAATGAACATGCTGTGAAGTGAACATGAAGCAATGACGAGGAATCGAAGTTATAAGGAAGTAAGTGGAACAAGCAGACAGCTTATAGAAGCGTCTGCTTGTTGTTTTATAAACTTCCTTTAAAAAAACGAACATCAAAACGCAGTAGGCGGAATAGTAGATTTATATAGATAATTGATCATACAATAGAGTGTCTAATCACTCGTAATCCAGCTACTTTCGCCACTTTGCCTTGTGGATGGGCCTTGAATTGAATCGTAACTTCATTCTTGTGGTTCGTCACAGATAGAGGAAGCTCATAGACGAACGTTTCGAATTTATTCATTTCCTCAGACTCCAGCTTGCCTTCCCCTAAAATCAGGCCATCCGCAGTGATATCAAAGTCACTATGGGGACGGCTCAAGTCCTTCAAATAAGTAACCGCCAATTGGACAGGCTCATCCGGAAGCACCTTCATGACAAAAGAGAACCAGCCCCCAGGCCAGGTATCGCGATATTTGCGGTTATAGATGGACCCTAGACCTACATGCTCTCCAGTAAAGGCATGATCCCGTTCAGGCTGCATTTCGGCAGGCTGCACAACGTCCACTGTAAGTCGTTCCAGCTCTAGCTGATACGCTAACGCGGTACGATATTCTGCCTCGGTTGCTGTCCATTCGTCCTTGGAAAAGAGATCCCAATAGACGGTATATGAACGATCATACATCTGATAAAACGGACGAAGCTGCAAGTCTCCGATATAGCCTAAGTCGGTCATATGGAATGTATTAGGCTCGTTCCCGTCAGCAATCAGCTTCGTTGTCAGGGAATCGGTCGATCCGATCAGAACAGACGCAAGCAGACGTTCCTCGTTGGACTCCTGTTCAACAGGGCCAAGGTCCCCAGCCAGTACAAGCGGGCCGTACATAAAAGCAATTCGGTGTGGATTATCCGGCATTTCCTCGACTCTCACGGTCATAGGAATATCGTACTCGATCGTATCCCCATTGCTCCATTCCCGTTCCATTACAACGTAGCTGGTAGGACAGGCCTCTGTGACGTACTCTTCCCCGTTGATTTTAATCAGCATCCCTTGCTCCGCCCAGTGCGGGCATCTTAGCTTGATTGCGAAGGATTTGGGCTGCTTGCTGATAACGCGCAGCGTTCCCCGTCCATTTTGCGGAAAGAGAGTGTCTTGTTTGAGCTGTACGCCCATCTCGTCCCATGTCACAGTAGAAGGGACATATTGATTGACATAGATCGCTTCTGGCGTGTGAAAATAAATTGCAGTGCCGTACATGGAGTGACTTTCCATACCGGACCCGACACAGCATGTGAAATCCTCATATTGAGAATTAAAGGACTTGTGTCCTCCCATTTCCAGCGATACAAAATAGCACACACGTCCATCTACAGGCTGCTGTGAAGCTAGAATATGATTGAACATCGCTCGTTCATAGTAGTCGGCATAGGCTGCATAGGCGTCCCACTCGAACATATGTCTTGTTAATTTCAGCATATTGTAGGTGTTACAAGTTTCACAGGTACCTTCGCCCAAACGGTCATTCAGCTTGCCAGGTTCACCGAAATGTTCATTATAACTATTGCCGCCGATCACGTAGGAATGCTTGTGAACCACCCGATCCCAGAAAAAGCGAGATAGGTCCGCATATTGCGGTTTCCCCGTCATTTCAAATTGCCGTGCAGCGCCAATGATTTTGGGGATTTGCGTATTGGCATGTCGCCCTGCCAACGTATCTTGGCTATCTGCGAGATCATTTAACACCTCTCCGTGATAAAAGCGTTCCGCCAGACTCAAAAAGCGTTCTTCTCCCGAATGTTCCGCCAGATCGGTCAGCACCTCGTTCATACCGCCAAACTCGCAATGCAGCACCTGCTGCACCTGATCATCGTCCAGTCCTTGAAGTACATCCTCCAGCCAGTTGCCGAGTTTGATTTCTATAGACAGGGCCTTGGGATGATGCGCCAGCAGATGTGCATCACGCAAGCCCGCAAAAAGTTTGTGCATGGTATATAGCGGCACCCAGCCACCGTTCAGATCAAAGCCCTGGGAGCGGATATCTCCGGCTTTTACTTCCTCGAAAATCTCTTTCCCACGTGGAATGCCGGAAATGTATCCGTTTCCATGACTGTTTTGGCATATTTCCAGTTCGTCGACTACATAGTTCACGCGTTCCAACAGTCTTTCGTCGTCTGTGGAGGCAAACATCAGTGCACAGCCGGACAGGTAGTGACCGAGTGTATGTCCGCTGATGCCACGCGCTTCCCAGCCTTCATAGTGAGCCGCTTTGGGCTCCAGTCCCGCATATTCACGAAAGCGCGATAATAAACGATCGGGTTCCAAACTCAGCAGGTAGGCCGTATTCAATTCCATCGCATGTAAAAGTGGGCTGGAATCAATTCTTACTTTATGCAAGTCAAAAGCTTTAGCTTTCAAAATCATCGCTCCTTAGCTAAGATGAAAGTGTATATTTCTCCACTACATTAGCATTGGAATCGCGGTATGTCAGTAGCTTAACCATACAATGGGTGGACAAATCCGAACATGAATCTAAAGAGGCGATAACATGACCTATCTAAAAGTAAATGTAGATGCTCCGATCCAACTGATCTCGGCAGGCGAGTTTGTTTCCGAGGTGCCTTGGAAGCATATGAGTCGCTCCATTGATAATTTTGAGCTGATCCTGGGTGTCCAAGAGACGGTATATATACGAGAGGAACGGGATGACTTTGAAGTAGGCGAGGGAGATATTCTATTGCTTTACCCCGGTCGTACGCATAAAGGATACCGGGAATCGTTGCCGGGCGTGAAATTTTATTGGTTTCATTTCGATGTTCCCATGATCCCGAATGTACTATCTAATGAGGAAATGAAGCAGGAAACAAGTGCTTTGGATGGGCTTTTGCAGCGTCACGGTGTGATGCGTGATATCTATTTACCGCAAAGTGTACAGGCAGACAACGGAGATCGGATTCATATTATCGTCAATCAGATTTTGCATGTAGCCAACTCACATTATCTTACGTATCACAGTGCCAATTATTTGTTCACCTCGCTGCTGATCGAGATATCAGAACTGGCGCTTAGCCGCTTGCTTTCCAATCCTGCTCATTCACAGGGGAATGTGAGTTTTAACAAAATTATTGAGTGGACCCGAATTCATGCCGAAGAGCCGCTGACCGTGACGGATTTAGCTCGAAAATTCAATTATAACAAGGATTATATCTCTCGTTTGTTCAAGCAAAACACAGGTATGCGCCCCTTGGAGTTCATTCACAGTATTCGTATCAACAAAGCCAAAGAGTTGATTTCCCGTACAGATATGAGCATTAAGCAGGTTGCCGAAGAGGCAGGCTATACCGATGAGAAGTATTTTATGCGTTTGTTCAAAAAGAGAGCCCACATGACTCCTTCCCAATACCGGAATGCCTATCACAAAACATTTATGAACAATGTCTAGTGCATTTCTACTAAAAGTTGGGTGCCACCGTCCATAGGAGGCAACTGGTGCAGTATTTGGTCAATTGACGGAGTCACTTAATATGGTAATCTGAGGGAAGGGTTTAAATGGTAGCAGGCTATGTTATTACTTGATGAAAAAGGGGCGAGCGAGATGCTACAACCACCATTAAAGGATGAACTGACTCGAATACTGGAAGGGTATTCACTGGATGAAGAGTTAAAAGAAGAGATTCATCAGGAAGCTCAAGCTGCTATACAATTTCATGTGGAGCATGAGGAAAACTACGAACACATTGGAAATAGTCGGATCGCCGGCTATCCAGATCTGCCACCCACGATAGAGTGGCCTTGTAATTTAGACGGGGAATATTATACGTTTATTGCTCAAATTAATTTGAGTGAGCTGCCTTTTTCACCATTTGAGGGATTGCCTCATCAGGGCATACTATACTTTTTTCTTGGGCTGGATGAGCCCGCCTATGATATTGACCATAAAATCTTTTACTATAACGGTGACAGCAGCGCTTTGCAGAAAACATTACCGCCCGCTGGGTGCGTAGAGGTTTCGGCAGAGCAACGAGATTTCACCGCCTATGCGATTTCCTTTCAGCCGATTATTACCATTCGGTCGGAGGGTGAGCTAGGAGATATTCTTGTAGATCAGTACGAAGAGCTGTATGAGCTTGTATGTGAACAAAGTGACACGGTGTGGGGGCAGCATCAATCTTTTGCAGGGAACACCCGGCGGGATGCTTATCTACGCCGAAACGGGCTTGAGGGTCTTCTGTTTAACTGGCATAAGAGTGAGAGTCAGATTCATAAGGAAATCGAGCAAGCTACGCATAGGGGGAGTACGGATTATGCGGAGCATTTACGATCCGAAGTGCTGCCTCAGCTACAAGAATATCAAACGAATCGGGAAAAGCACGATCAGGCTTCGGAAAATTGGCATGTTCTGCTCTCGGTCTCTTCTTTGGACGAGGTTGGTATGTGCTGGTGGGACGCGGGGTATTTGGAGTTTTTTATAGATCAAAGGGACTTGAAGAACCTTGATTTCACGCGAACGTATGTCAATCTGGCTACGAGCTAGCTAAAGTTCTAGACTGGGAAAATAAAGTATTAGACGGACGTTGCTTCATTCAGCTCACGGGCAGGTTAGTTTAACTCTAGAAATAAGAAAAGGGAACAAGCGTTCTTTACATGTGTTATATATGAGTATATAATCAAAACGAACCGGAGATCTGTTTTTTTTGATAAAACAATGTAGATTCTTCTTTGGTGTAAGAATTTTATAAATAACTCAATTTTGGAGGGTCTGTATGCCATATTGTAAAGTCAAGAATGCCAATATATATTACGAGGAAATTGGTAAAGGCAAACCGATTATAATGATTCATGGTTTTACACCAGACCATCGGTTAATGAGTGGGTGCATGGAACCGATATTTGAAGGTAATTCCGATTGGCGTCGTATCTATCTTGACCTGCCTGGAATGGGACAAACAAAGGATTACGATCAAATATGTAATTCAGATGATATGCTAGAAGCAGTTATAAATTTTATTGAAACTCTTGTCCCAAACGAGGATTATCTCATAGCAGGCGAATCGTACGGTGGATATATTACAAGGGGAATAATTAATAGACATAAAGATCGTATTGGTGGAGCTGCTCTGATTTGTCCATTAATTATTCCTGAACACAAAAGAAGAATACTGCCCGAGCATTTTGTTGTTCATTGTGATCGCGAGTTTATGGGCACCTTAAGTGAAGAGCAAATAAGTGATTTTAGCGCAAATCAAGTCGTTCTCAATGAATATAATTGGAAAAGGTATTCTGAAGAGATAGTGGCAGGTTGTAAGATCGCTGACTACGGTTTTCTTAGCAAGATTCAAAGAAACTATGGGTTTTCCACCAATATAGATAAATTAGTTTTTGATAAACCAACAGTATTTACTCTTGGGCGACAAGATGCAGTCGTTGGTTACATAGATGCTTTTAGAATTTTAGATAATTATCCTAGAGCAACCTTCGCCGTTTTAGATCGAGCAGGGCATAATCTTCAGATTGAACAGGCTCTATTATTTGAGTCACTTATGCGTGAGTGGCTTGAAAGAGTAACAGAGTTTGGATTTTAGTTGTATATTAATCCATGAACTAACGGGAAACGTTGATTCAATGAAACAACGACAACCTAGGACTTTATTTTCTGCTGACAGTATGATTGGAATGATAAAATGCAAAGGCCCTTCTGGCTTTCCATCAGGGAAGCAGCGGAAGGGCTTTTGTTATATATACTTGCCTATACGGGGAGTTTATTTATATCCGCTGCACGGTGAACTCGAATTCCAGCATTTGATCGGCTGTAATTTGGTATTCTTCATGTACCGGGGCTCCCCAGCTATCGTCGCCGCCTACGCCCATTTGCTTGCCAGCTACGGTGACAACGGTATAGTACACGTTGGGCAGCTCATACAGATGGTATGCACTTTCCAACTCGAACGCTGTATACGGCGAAATGTTGCATTCCACTGGTGCGGTAGCAGGTGCAGTAATGCGAATGCCCCGCTGGGAATCATCAGTAATATCGACACGGCGCACGCCTGTACGATTGCCGGATTCCTGCGGCACGACATACCCGGATACGTTATCCGCAGCTTCGTTGCGGAATACGCCTAGTCTCGCGCCAAAGGCACGGTCGATGTAATTCTCTTCCGGTCCCATCGCGTACCAGTCCAGATGGCGGTAGTCTGCCGGAACCTTGAACGAAAGGGCAAAGATCGGCAGGTTAGGCAGTCCTGAGACGCCTTCATAAGTCGATTTTACGTTCAGACTGCCATCTGCCAAGACGGTGTAGGCTACCGTTACCTGTGCGTCCGTATGAATGCTCAGCGTGTAGCGGAATGCAACAGTTACACGGTCTGTCTGCTCTTCCGTGACCTCGATGCCCACGCATTTACGTGTCAGACTTGCAGCGAACCAGCCACCGGCTTCAAAGCCCAGTGCGGTTCCCCGATCATTGTCTGTGGTCGCCCGCCAGAACAATGGAGCAGGAGGTGTAGCGATCATCTCACGTCCGGCGTAGCGAAGTGAAGTCAGGCTACCTGCTCCTTTGGAGAACATGATACTGAAATCTGCACCGTGAACGCCAATATTTACATCGCCATGCACCACTCGTAAGGCACCGACCGTAGGGAGCTGCAGCGGATTTGGATCTTCCACGATGAAAATATGCTGTCCGAAGGCCACTTCGTGTCCAGCCTCAGCCCAGAGCGTCGCTTCCTTCAAAACCAGAGCGGTGTGAATGACGTACTCACCGGGCTTCTCGTCTGTGCTTGGGAACGTCAGTGGAATATACGCTTCGGTCTGAGCCGCCACATCCACATGAATGGCATTACGTGCGATCTCTTGGCCCTCATGCAGCAGGCTGTATACAAGCTCGTAGTCCCCCGTTCCTTCGAACAGGTTTTCATTGCGAATGGTTACACCGCTGCGATCCGGGGTGAGCTTCAGATTTTGATACAGGAATTTGACCTCCTGCATCTTCGGCGAAACCTTCCGATCTGCATAGACAATTCCGTCCGTACAGAAGCCATAGTCTGTAGCACGGTCGTCAAAGTCGCCGCCGATCGCGAGGTACTCGCGTCCATAGCGATCTTTTTTCATAACAGCCTGATCAATATAATCCCAAATAAAACCGCCCTGATATAGCTCGTATTTGTTTTCCAGCTCGGTATACTTGTGCATGCCGCCTACGGAATTGCCCATCGCATGCATATATTCGCAACTGATATACGGCTTTTGTGGATTATCGTTTAAGTATTGCTCGATATCTGCAGGCTTGGCGTACATCCGGCTCTCCATATCGCTAGTATCATCGTACGTACGGTTATGAAACACGCCTTCGTAATGCACTAGACGGCTCGGATCGGTGGTTCGGAAATAGTTAGCTACATTGCGCAGCACTTCGCCTGCATACGACTCATTGCCGCAGGACCAGATCAGAATGGACGCGTGGTTTTTGTCCCGTTCCAGCATGGAAATGGCGCGATCCATGACGATATCTTGCCACTCAGGCAGATTGGCAGGAATATTCCACGATGGCTCGACGGCACCGAGTTTTTGCCAGGAACCGTGTGTTTCCAAGTTCATTTCATCAATTACATAGACTCCGTACTCATCGCATAGCTCATACCACAGAGTCTGGTTTGGATAATGAGAGGTGCGGACAGCGTTCATATTATTCTGCTTGAGCGTCCGAATATCCCACAGCATATCTTCACGGGAAATCGCACGTCCGGTGCGAGCGTTAAATTCATGGCGGTTCACACCTTTAAAGACGATACGTTTGCCGTTCAAATGCATGACCTTGTTGATCAACTCAAATTTACGGAAGCCGATTTTTTGTGGAATAACTTCCACGAGCGATCCACTGGCATCATAAATTTGAATGAACAACGTGTACAAATAGGGTTTCTCCGCGCTCCAGCGCTGCACTTGCTCCAAGGTTGCTGACAGCGAAGCGGTGCCATCCGTAAAGTCAGCTTTCAAAGAAGCTACAACATGGCCGACAGCATTTTTCACATCGACAGTTGCATAGGCAGTTGCTGGTTTTTCCAAGGTCAATTTCAGCTCCAGAAGGCCCTGTGTGTAGGAAGCATCCAGATCTGCCTTGGCATGCAGGTCACGTACGTGAACCGTAGGGATGGTATAGAGATATACGTCTCTGAAAATACCGGAAAAACGCCAAAAGTCTTGATCCTCCAGCCATGCCCCTGTACTTCTTTGATATACCTCTACCGCCAGCTTGTTTTCGCCAGCTTGCAAGAACGGTGTCAGTTCAAAGTCAGACGGCGTGAAGCTGTCCTCGCTATAACCGACAAATTGTCCGTTCAACCATACATAGAAAGCCGACTCGACGCCTTGGAAAGAAATGAACACAGGCTGCGCGTCGGAAGCCATATTTTCCGGCAAAACGAAGCTTTTGATATAGCTCCCGACCGGGTTGTGATCCTCCGGAATATGGGGTGGGCGAACGTCCGAATGTCCGTCCCACGGATACATCGTATTCACGTACTGCATTTGGCCAAAGCCTTGCGTCTGAATGTGACCCGGCACCTGAATATCACTCCAGCCGCCGTACTCAAAGCCAGGAGTATAGAACTCTACCGGACGGCTGGCTGGATTTGTTGCATAGTTAAACTTCCAGCTCCCATTCAGGCTATGACGCCAAGCCATATCAGCTTGCTGCTCCGCTTCCTGAAGCGTAGCGTAATATTTGTGATCGGAATAGGCGGGCAGCCGATGTACAGCAAATTTGGTTACGTCGGTCAGCCAGTCCAGACTAGGGGGTTGGATGGTCAAGGCGAACACTCCTTATTTTTAAAATTGAAATGAAGAACGTACACAGAAATCTGTTATTTTACCGAACCCACCATGCCCGCTACAAAGTGTTTCTGCATCAGGAAAAATACCAGTGCAGTCGGAAGTGTGGACAGGACAATGGCGATCATGATGACACCGTAATCCGGTGCATAGCTGGAGCCGAGGTTCGAGATCAACAGCGGAATCGTTTGATTTTCCGGCGTTTGCAGCACAATCAGAGGCCAGAGGTAGTTGTTCCAACTGGACATGAATGTGATGATCGCGGCAGCGGCATAGGTTGTTTTCATTGTAGGCATGTATACCCGGAAGAACAGACCCAGCTCGGACAATCCATCCATACGACCTGCCTCCAGTAGATCTTTGGGAAACATCTTGGTGCTTTGACGGAAAAAGAAGATCAGGAACGCCGTAGTTACGGTCGGAATGACGACAGAAGAGAGCGTATCAATACCGATCCACGGTATGACATTAGAAATGCTGCCGAACATCCGGTAGAGCGGGATCATGATCGCCGCAAACGGAATCATCATAGACATCAGCAGGATATTGAAGACAACGTCTTTCGCTTTACTTCTGTAAATTTCAAAGCCATAACCAGCCAATGACGCGATTAGCATAGCCAGCAGCGTAGTTGAGATGGAGACTTTTGCAGAGTTACTGAGTGCGGTAACGATGTCCACTTTTTCAAGCAAATTGTGCATGTTATCCATCAGATGGGAGCCAGGCAGCAGCTTGCCCTTGGTCACATCGACCGACAGGTTCGTGGCGCTGGATAGCATCCACAGGAACGGGAAAATCGAAACGAACGACACAAGGATCAGAAAGGCGTACGTAAATGCTCTTTTTGTTTTCATCATTTTTTCTCACCTGCCACTTTGAACTGGATAATCGACAAGATAATGATCATAATGACGATGGAATAAGATACGGTCGCCGCATAACCAAAGTCGGATGAATACTTGAAGGACAGATTGTAAATATATTGCGAAATTGAAGATGTCGCGTTCCCTGGCCCACCTTTGGTAATATTCATAATTTCATCGAAGAGTTGGAGTGTACCAATCGTTGATGTAATCGAAGTGAACAGGATAATCGGCTTAAGCAGTGGAACCGTAATGCTGAAGAACTGTCGGATCGGGGAAGCTCCGTCAATACGGGCCGCTTCGTAGATGGAACTGTCAATGTTCTGAAGACCGGACAGGTAAAAGATCATATTATAACCAGTCCAGCGCCATGTGATCGCGATAATAATCGTAACCTTGGCCCAGAAAGGATCTGTAATCCATTGGATGGGCGTGCCAATCACGTGCAGATTCAGCAATAAGGAGTTTACCAGACCGTCGGACGAGAACAGGTACTTGAAGACAACGGAATAGGCTACAAGGGATGTGATACACGGCAAGAAGATAGCGGTGCGGAAAAAGCCCTTGAATTTCAGGTTTTTATCATTCAACAATACCGAAATGAACAGAGCCAGAATGACCATCAAAGGCACCTGGAAAATTAAATAGATAAACGTATTCTTCACGGCGGTTATAAACATTTTATCGGAGAAGAGTCGCTTGTAGTTATCAATGCCGTTAAAGCTCAGATTAGACCCTGTACCTGTCTTAAAGGACAAGATAAGCGCCTGAATCATCGGATAGAAATAAAAAGCGGCGATCATGATCACTGCGATGGATATGAACAACCATCCTGTCATACCTGCTTTGAGACGTGTTGTAGTTATTTTGGGCGCGGCTGTCTTCATACCATGTCAACTCCCTGTGCAGCAATAAAACCTTGAACTCGCAAGCCCAAGGTTTTAAGTGCTTATCGTTTTATTGTTTAGCCTTGGCTAGATGGACTGTCTTATTTAAGCTGTGCTTCCGCCTGTCCTTGAGCATCTTTCAGAACGGCGTCTACATCTTTTCCGTTCAGATAGTTTTGAATTTCAACGGTCATGATATCCTCAATGGCATACGTGTGCAGGCCATAATTGACTTTTGGAACTTGTTTAGTCCATTCTGCAAATTTCTTGTATACTTTGTCGCCTCCGAAGTACGGATCTTCCACGTCATAAGCTTTACCGCTGGAAGCTGCGTTCAATGAACCGACAATTCCAATTTTGCTCAGCATATCTTGATACAGATCTGTATCTGTTCCGAATGTCTCTTTCAGGAAATCAGCAGCGGTATCTTGACCGTCCGAGTTAAGGACATACCAGGAACTGCCGCCGAGGCTGGAAGCATTCACGGATTCAGGTATATTTTTCAGCTTAGGGAAAGGAACAACAGCCCATTTACCGGATTGCGAAGCTTCTGCTTTGATCGAAGGTGTAATCCAGTTACCTGTAGGTACGGAAGCAACTGCACCGCTGTTGAATGCGGCCAAGAACTGACTCCAGTCGGCATTCATTTTAACAATGTTAGCGTCGAACAAGGATTTGTACGTCAAGAGAGCTTCTTTCAGAGCTGGATTACCAGCCAGGTTTGGTGTTTTACCGTCTTCTTTCAGGTACCATGAACCTGCGGTTTGGATCATACCGCGGATCAGACCGAGGTCATTCGGATCTTGAGTCAGCATTTCTTTGCCTGTTTTTTGTTTTACAGCTTTACCAATTTCAATAAATTTGTCCCAATCAATATTGGTTAGGTCCGCTACTTTGTATCCGGCTTGTTCCAGATAGTCCGTTCTTACATACAGTCCCATAACACCGGAGTCGAATGGAACACCGTACTGCTTGCCGTTGTAGCTAGTCGGTCCAATTTTATAATCAGCAAAGTCGGATGCTTTGATCGTGCTGCTCATATCATGGAAGGAATCGGGATAGGCTTGCAGGAAGTTCTGTGCCCGATAATCCTCGATCAGAACCACGTTCGGCAATCCTTTGGTAGAACCGGAGTTAAGGCCGGCATTCATTTTTTGTACAATATCGTTTTGAGCATATTCAACAATGTTTACGGTTACATCTGGATGTTTGGCAACGTAGCGATCTTTTGCCAGCTTCAGGGCTGCGATATTAAAGTTCGGGTCCCAAGCCCAGACGGTGATTTCTTTTTTGCCTGAATCTGTGGTTGTAGCTGCTTTCTCGGAATTGCTGGAGCATGCAGATAGCAAGATCAAGCTTGCAATCAGCAGAAGGAAAGTCATTTTTTTCATTTTGTTCAACCCCTACTCTTTTTTTATATGTTGCTTGCCAGTTCTAAATCTCTTGAATGAAAGCGGTTACCTTGTTTGTAAATCTAGTGTACCATCCATACTTTGTCGGTGTTAGGAATATCTTTATACGGATTGGTCTTATTATTATGATTTATGAAAAAAGGTACCGCTTACATTAGTATTTTCTTTTGATTTAGGTATTTTTTTATGATCATGAACTAAAGACAAAGAAGGTGGAACAAGAACGGAGTGGGCGGAATGGTGCTGTACAAGCGTAGCGGTCGCCTTTGTACCCGGATTTCAACCTTTATAACTTGACTAAAGAAATCTGGGTACAACAGCGATGGGAAGCACCATCCGACCGCGTAGTGGCGCTTCGTGTACATCTATTTGGAGTCGTTTGATCTCACGATCAGTGGCAACGTCATTCTTACTTTGGTGCCCTCGCCTTTTTTACTGGAGATGGTCACGCCGTATTCTTCTCCATATAAAAGGGTAATGCGGTTGTGCACATTCTGGATGCCGATGCCTGTGAACAGTTGGCGCTTGCTCTTGGGATTCGGCAGTCCGTCTTGCGCCGTATGCCCGTCCAAATCCATACCGTCCCCATCGTCGACCACCTCACAGATCAATGTATCCTCCGTTTTGGACACCAATATATAGATGTGGCCTACATTTTTTTCATTAAACGCATGGAAAAAGGAGTTTTCGATAAAAGGCTGAATGATGAGCTTGGGCACATGGTACTCCAGACAATCGGGTGATACAAAATAATTCACTTGTACCCGTTGCCCGTAGCGAACATGGTTAATGAACACGTAATTTTGCATGTTGGCCATTTCCTGCTCAATGGTGATTGTTTCGCTCACATTACTGATTGTATTTTGCAGTAAAGAAATGAGTGCATTGATCGTCTCGGCGGCTGTTTCCTTGTTTCCTTTGAGCACCAGCATTTTGATCGAAGCCAGTGTATTGTACAGAAAATGCGGATTGATCTGCCGTTGTAGTGCAGCAAGCTCTGCGTTTCGTTGGCCTTTTTGCGTCTCTAAAAGCTTACGGATATAGTCATTTAGTTCATCCAACATGTAGTTGTAAGCATGACTTAATTGTCTAACCTCATAGCTGCCTGTTACCGGGATATAATTATCAAAATTTTTCTCACGTATGGTCGACATTTGCTTCACCAGTCGAGTCAGGGAACGAATTAGTCGACGGGATATCAGAAAAACGATCACCAAAGCAATCAGTACGATGGCAATGCAGATCCAGACAACGGATTTAACGTCAATAATTTGCCCAATCGCGGCTTGTCTGTCGATCATGTTCACCAGATAAAAATCAAATGAAGGGATATAGTTGGAAAGGAGGATACTCTCCTTATTCATCACATCCGCATTAATGTAGTTCAATCCCTGTTCATTGATTTTTGTGGCATAGCCTAGCAGCTCACTGGAGCGTTGTCCGATCAGGTCCTGGCGGTTGCTTGATACAATTAATCCCGACTTGTCCAAAATAAGCACATCATTGCCGTTGCTCGTGAAATTGTTGTAGAAACGGCGAAATTCAGGCTCTCGGATAGCGATGTAGATCATGCCGTACAGGGTGCCACTGGTCCGCTCCATAAATGGTTTGGAGGCGATGATATAGGGTGTTGGCTTTTGCGCGGTGGTATTCATTTGTTGCTGAAATAATTCAGTATCCAATTGATACATAAGCTGTGCCGGTCGTGCTACACTTTGGGCTGTAATCGCACTGCTTTTAAGCTCTTCCGCAGTTACAGGCCAATAGGATGAGTCAGAGTAAAAGCTCCGACCGTTCAGACCAGTTACAGCGACACCAACATCATAGGCATCGACGTTCGATTTAATTTGCTTCATTTGCTGTGCCATTCCGAAGTAAGTCCTCGCCGAGTTAATCGAGTCAGATTGACCGCCAGTCAGATAGTTCTTGACCGTTCCATTTTCCGAAGCATGGGTTACGGCATTCACGATGGAATCATTGAAGGATTCAAAGCTGGATTGAATCTGGCTGAGTACCTTGGCATTTGTAATACTGAATGTCTCCGCAAAAAGTCGTTCAGACATTCGAATCGTCACCAAAGAGGTCAGCAAGGACACCGCAGTGATGCTGACCACCATAACAATAAAGATTTTGAAGAACAGACCTTGATATTTGATCTTATGGATATATCTTTTCATATGCAATCTCTTTTCTACTGGCAGATGTGGCTTACTTCCTAATAGAGATGCTCCCGGCGGTACTGACTGGGCGAGCAACCCTTCACCTTTTTGAACACTTTGGTAAAATAGCTGGGGTCCGAATAGCCTACCGTGCTGCTAATATCCGAAATGGACATCGTCCCCGACCGTAGTAACTCCGCGGCTTTTTCAACCCGAATTTTGTTCAGATACTCGCTAAAACCTTCTGTATGATGTGCCGTAAAATAACTGGACAAGTAGGAAGGGTTAAAGTGAAAATATTGCCCAAGTGTCGTCAAATTGAGCGTTTCAGCATGATGCTCCTCAATATACTCCAGCAGTTTTTTCATGCTTGCGCTACTTCCTTGCTGTGTTTTAGCCATGATCTGTCTGTTCGCTTCCTCCAAAAAAGTCTCCAGAAGGCGCACGGCTTCATGTACATGAGGGGCATCATTAATTGTTTTGAAATAGGAATATTTCGCCGCATCCAGCTCCTTCATATCATACCCCTGATTCCCGAGCAAAATCGTAATGTTGAACACGATATTTCCGAGAAGCGATTTGAATTCAAAAGCGGTAGAGGTATAGTTACCGGACATGGCGGCTACATAGGACCTCAAATCCTGAAAAGCTGTATCAAAATGCTCACGCTTCATCTCTTCTGTAAATTGTTTTAAGTTAAACGAGCTGTTCACTTGTACAGGCTGAGGGAGTTCGTCTTCTATTAACAGCGCTGTTCCTGGGAAATAAAAGCGGTAACTCAGCAGTTTTGGCAGTTCATCCTGATAGACGTCACTAATCTGATTGAACTCATCAAATAAATGGCTAACTGCCCAGCCTGTCTGTGGATCGACTCGCTTTGTCTCCTGAGCAACTTCCCTAACCGCAGCCATCCAGGCGTCTACTTCCCGTGGATCAAGATTGGCTAAAAACACAGCCGCATAGGCATCAGACGGCAGTTGTCGCAGTACGATGCGCTCACAGGCAGAGGATACTCGATCTGTAAGCTTGGAAAATAGGTCCGAGGCAGAGATGGAGCGCCCTTTATCCTGCTGTACCGACTGTTCTATACCTATGAGCGCAAAACGAGTATAAGGGAATGCTTGCTTCAGCAGCTCGGCGTCATAGTCCATGCTATACCCGGAGATCAGCTTTTCGATCACATGATCTATCGTAATTTGACTATTCCCAGCATCCGCCTGATATTGAATGGATGGAATTTTGCGAGCGGTTCTCTGGAGGACTTGGAGTAGTTCATCCGTGTCCAGCTTGGGCTTTAAAATATAGTCAGCAACCCCTTGTTGAAAGGTGGATCGCACGTAATTAAATTCACCGTAACTGCTAAGCACGATGACTTCAATATCTGGATAATTCTGTCTGACTATGCGCGTCAGCTCCTCGCCATCCATGATCGGCATCACGATATCTGTAATGACAATATGAGGACGCAAGGCTTCAATCAGCTCCAGCGCCTCTTTCCCGTTGGAGGCCTCACCTACAATTCGAAATCCATACTGTTCCCACGATAAATGGTGTTTAATTCCTTGCCGTACCAATATCTCATCATCCACAATCAAAATGTTGCATAGCTCATTCATGGCAGCACTCTCCGTAATTATACCTATTCGAGGATTTGTAAAAATCCTGATTCAAAAAAGACCTCCACCACGTGGACGTCATATCATCTGAGGCACATATTTGATAACGCTTCCAACTTAGCTTGAATCTAAAGCATTTAACCTTTACATGCTAACATAAACCACACGGGGATTCCAAAAAAAATTAGTCCAAATGGCATATAAAACACAAAAAAGGCAGCCGAGAAAACCTCGACAGCCTTAAACAACCGGGATTACCTTATACAGTACCCCAAGTCCGATCTCCTGCCAAATATTTTTCAGTCAAAATAGACAGCAGTTGAATGCCAACCTCATTGTGTCCTCCCTCAGGAAGGATCAGGTCAGCGTATTTCTTGGAAGGCTCAATAAATGCCTCATGCATCGGCTTAACCGTAGTCAGATAGTGATCGTGGATCGAATGGATGGTGCGGCCGCGTTCCTCAATATCGCGAAGAACCCGACGGAGAATACGCACATCAGGGTCCGTATCCACAAATACTTTGATGTCAAGCAGGCTGCGGAGCTTTTCGTCTGACAGTACGTGCAGACCCTCCAACATAACGATATGATTTGGCAGAAGCTCTACCGTCTCGTCCGTGGAGCGGGCATGAACCGTAAAATCATACACGGGCGCTTGTGTCGCTTGTCCTTTTTTCAGACATTGGAGATGCTCAATAAGCAATTCGTTGTCAAAGGCAAACGGATGATCATAATTGACCAAAGCACGTTCATCATAGCTCAGATGTGAATGGTCTTTATAATAGTTATCCTGAGATATGAAAGTCACTTTATTAGATCCCAGACGCTCAACGACGGCGCGTGCTACCGTCGATTTACCGGAACCTGTACCGCCGGCAATACCAATAATAAGCATGGCGTTTCACTTACCCTTCCCTAAATGTATCCCGATACAACTCAAGTATTGTAGCACAATGCACACTTTTTTTCATCACTGTTGAACTTTGTATTTCTTCCATTTCCGTATCTTGGCTCTGAATGTTTTAAACGGTGCCACCGAGTTGATGTGAATCCATCTTGCCATGGGCCAGTTTGGATTCGTACCCGTCCAATTGTGAACGCCTTGAGTGAAGAGCTCTTCGTGGCTAAGTGTGTCGATCCAATCCAGCCACTTTTGCTCAGTCAACTTGAACATATCGCGTAATTCGCGTAAAGATTGGTGGGAGTAAGTCTTGTAAAATGATTGATATAGTTCGCCTAGTCTGTTCCATTTATAATTGGGGGCGGGCATGATGACGGTTTTTCCTTCCCGTTCGTCTCTGTCCCATGTCATGACAAGATGAAGCCATCCGAGCTGGTAGGCAATCATCTCTGCGGGTGTTTTATCTACTTCAGGGATACGAATATCTTTTTGGCTCTCGTCGATCTCCTGAAACTCACCGTCAAATCGTAAGTAGGAGGCATGAATGGCTTCCTTTAACTCCGATTTGGAAGCGTAGTCGTAGCTGGACATCTCATCGCTCCTTTAAATGATATGGATGATACTCACCCCTTTATATGTACCATTCCCAATATGACAACTGTATGTCTTATTCAAAAATAAAAAAATATCGTTTTTTGTGATTTTATGAAACAGAATTTGGCGTGTTCACGAAACAGGATGCAAAATTAATTGAAAGATTAAGACAAAAGATAAGTAATTAGACATATTTTAATATATATTTAAATGCCTATAATTATTGGAGTATAGCGCTTGAGGGCCCTCATTGGTGTTGGGATATTATTCTCTTCATCAGTACGTTATATACCGTTGGGAATATCATGTCCGATGAACGGTGCAACCTTTGCTTTAGTATTCATGAATCTAATCAAGAAGGGGATTGTTATATGAAATCGAGTTTGCTAAGAAAATGTGCAAGTGTAATGTTAAGCAGTACGTTGGTACTGTCTTTATCCTTACCGTTGCTAGGTCATGCACATGCGGATGGGAATTTACAGATAAGTGATGATTTCGAACAAGGAGAAGCTCAAGGCTGGATCGCGGATTCGGGGAACTGGTCTGTGGTCAAGGATGGGAATGGCTCTACATACCAGCAATCTAGTCGAAGCGAAAGCCATTCCGTTAAAGGTAATGCCTCATGGACGAACTATAGCGTGCAAGCAGATGTATATGTAAATGATTTTAATGGCTCCAATCGAGTCTACGTTGCAGGTAGATACACAGATTCCAACAACTTCTACGCAGCATCGTTGTACAACAAGAAAGACGGAGCGCTTGAGATTCGAAAAAAAGTCAAAGGCTCTATGAAGACACTGGCTACCAATAAAAAATACAAACTGGACACGAATACATGGTACAAAGTAAAGCTGGAACTATCCGGTTCGGAAATCAAAATGTATGTCAATGATCAACTGGAGCTGTCCGCAACAGACACCAGCCTCACTGCTGGAGCCATTGGTTTGGTGACCTCCAAAGCAGCTGCCGAATTCGATAATGTGATTGTATCCGGTGCTTCTTCTGAGGTAGATCCAGGAACATTGCCTGTGAAACCAACACCAGGTACAGAAAAACCGACTCCTGAAGTGGACACTGATGTAACCTCTAGAAATAACTATAATTTGACTGGCTTTTCGTATGGTAATACAGGTGGTGGCAACATTGCGGATACAAATGCCAACTACAAAAAAGTTTACAACGCTGTAGATCTCAACGAAGCACTGAAGAAAGGCAGCAAGGTCAAAGTGATTGAGATTATGAACGATCTTGATCTCGGTTGGAATGAAATTCCTAGTGCTGCCAGAGTGATGCCTTTTAGTGCCAACAATCCTGTACAAACACATCCTGTTCTGAAAAAGACAGGTGTGAGCAAAGTCTATATCGAAAATATGAATGGGGTTACGATTTTCTCGGCCAATGGTGCGAAAATCAAACATGCCGGCTTTGTTATCAAAAGAAGCTCCAATTTGATTTTTCGTAACCTCGAATTTGATGAACTTTGGGAGTGGGATGAAGCAACCAAAGGGAACTATGACAAGAATGACTGGGACTATATTACTGTCGAAGGTGCAAGCTCCAAGGTATGGATCGACCATTGCACATTTAACAAAGCCTATGATGGTCTGGTAGATGTGAAAAAAGGGAGTAACGGAGTTACGATTTCCTGGTCCTTGTTCAAAGGAGATGACCGCAGCTCCAACAGCTGGGTAACCCAACAAGTCAATGCGATGGAAGCAGACAAGTCTTCCTATCCTATGTACGCTTATCTGAGAAGCAGTGCAGTAGGCATGAGTAAAGAAGATATCATTGATATTGCAGCAGGACAAAAGAAAGCGCATCTGGTTGGTGCCACGGAAATGGCAGGCGACAATGCGGATTTGGAAGTGACGCTGCATCATAATTACTACCTGGATATTCAGGACCGTATGCCACGTTTGCGTGGTGGTAATGCTCATGCATATAACATCGTTATGGACGATGCCGGATTGGCCAGAGCCAAAAAAAGAATTACTTCTGACATGGCTAAAGCAATTGCCGCAAAGGGATACCATTTTGATGTCGTGGGTAATGGTGCAATTTCAACAGAAAACGGCGCGGTATTGCTAGAAAAGTCTTATTTAATTGATGTGTTTTCTCCAGTGCGTAATAATCAAAAAGATCCTAACAAAGCGGATTACACAGGTAAAATCAAAGCCGAAGACGTTATCCTTTCCGACAATGGTACCGTATTCAGAGGAGGCAGTGAAGCTGCGAATAGCCCGTTAGCCCCTTATCCTGCGAAGGCCAAGGGCTTCTCTTGGAATGGGTTCACAACGTTGCCATACAGCTATACTGCCGAAGACCCTGCTAACCTGGTTGCTCAATTGCAGGCCAAGGATGGAGCGGGTGCAGGCAAGCTGAACTGGTCGAGTGAAAACTGGCTCAAAACGGTGTACAATACAGCCGCTACGAAAGATGCAATAGTGGAAGAAGATTCCGAATAGGTAGGCATATAAAAAAGCAGCCAGGACAGATATGCTCTGTTTCTGGTTGCTTTTTTGGTTACCCACGTTTAGGCTGCGTTCGGTATGAGCTTAACCAATAACGACAAATGAGGATACGCCAGCAGGTACGGATCTAACGCGGAATAATACTCCATCATCTCTAAAAGTACGCAGAATATAAGGCTGGTTCGTAGGTGTGCGGACTCTGTTGAATCGGGCAGTACCAAAGCGGTCGAAGCCTGCAGCTTGCACAAAGGTTCCATCTAAACGCCGGAGTGTTGCAAAAAATCCAGACGTGTTAAAAGGTACACCATCATTGTTAGCCCAGATAACTGTAAATCTACGAAGGGTTTGTGTTGGACTCACATTGCGATATCTCGTAACAGGAACCTTTCTGCCCGTAGATTTCAGCGTTTGTGGAGGACGAATGGCCACTTCAAATCAACTCCTTTGTTGTGATGAGATAGTAAATGCACACAAAGGAGTTTTGGACCGTGCTATAAACTACTGCTTCTTAAAAATAGGTATATATTGAACTTGGGACATCATTATGCCCACTCGCGCCGTAGCGTAAAGAGGTCTTTTAACGCGTCTGTAGACAGCTCAGTAATCCAGCCTTCGGTACTGGTTATGATTTGGTCGCTAAGCTGCTGCTTGCTCTCCAGCATTTCATCAATGCGTTCCTCGAGCGTGCCGAGCGAGATAAATTTGTGCACCTGTACATCCTTCGTTTGTCCCATCCGATAGGCTCGGTCTGTGGCCTGATTTTCAACAGCCGGATTCCACCAGCGATCAAAGTGAAAGACGTGGTTGGCTGCCGTCAGATTCAGACCCACCCCCCCGGCTTTGAGCGACAAAATAAACACGGATGGCTGCTCGGCAGGGGGGAGCGTGTGAGATTGGAATTGATCAATCATTCGGTCACGCGCCGTTTTGGACGTGCTACCGTTCAGATAGAGCACAGGCTCTTGCAGCTCCTGAGCGAGTACCCGCTGGAGCATCTGCCCCATACCAATATACTGTGTAAAAATAAGGCAGCGCTCGCCCTCCTCCCGCAGTTCCTTGACCATAGCCAGAATGCGCTCTAGCTTGGATGAACGGCTAATGACCGTCTCAAGATCGGACGGACTATAACCGGAAGCCGCTGCATCCGGGAGTGCCTCCTTGGTTAAGAGGGCTGGGTGGTCGCAAAGCTGCTTCAACTGGGTAAGGGCGGATAAAATGGCTCCTTTCCGTTCAATCCCTTCCAGCTTCTGCATCCGTTCCATCAACTCTTTGACAATCTGGTCATAGAGCGCGCCCTGCTCAGAGGTCAGATGAATGTAGGTTTTCATCTCATTCTTGTCAGGCAAATCAAGCTGTATAGCAGGGTCCTTCTTCTTGCGCCGCAGCATGAAAGGCTGAACCAGCTTTTGCAAATCTAATGTGCGCTGCTCGTTATGTTCCTTCTCAATAGCATTCATAAAACGATTGCTAAAGGCGCGTGAGCTGCCCAGATAACCTGGATTGATAAAATCATAAATGGACCACAGCTCGGACAATCGATTTTCAATAGGTGTCCCGGTCAACGCAATCCGATGACGTGCAGGAAAGCTGCGCACGGCTGTGGATTGCTTGGTTTGCGCATTTTTAATGTTTTGCGCTTCATCCAGGCAGACCGAATCCCAGGTCATGCTTTGTAGCAGCTCTTGATCCAGGGTTGCCGTAGCAAAGGAGGTCAGGATGACATCAGCCTGCTCTACTTCTTCACGGAACAAGTCTCCCTGCTTCCGCCTGCTTCCATAGTGCAGCATCACCTTCAATGAAGGGGCGAAGCGGCTGAGTTCCTTCTGCCAGTTGCCCAGCACCGACGTCGGGCAAATCAGCAGCGAACTGGAGCGGACACCCGTCTCAGCGGCAATTTCCTGTAAGTGCAGTAGATAAGTAATAAACTGCACCGTTTTACCAAGTCCCATGTCATCGGCCAGACAGGCCCCCAGTCCAAAACGCCGTAAAAAGGCAAGCCATGCGTACCCGTCCCTCTGATACGTCCGCAGCTCGGCTTGCAGCCCGTCCGGCACGTCCAATGCAGGCCATTCTGACTGCCGTCCGAGCTGGCTGATCAGCTTCAGCAGATGGGCATTCAGCTCGACTTCCAGCCGGAAGCGTGCCGCATCCTCCGGCTGCTCACTCGAGGCGTCGCCTTCAGGATCGTCGGCGTTGCCGAGCAGGTGCAGCTGCAGGATGTCCTGAAAGGACAATCCCTGAGCGCTGTCGATCCCGGCCATAGCCCGGCGGATCTGCGCCAGCAGCGCGGGGTCGAGCGCGATCCATTGCCCGCGGAAGCGCACCAAGCGCTCGTTGCGAGCGACCAGCTCGGCGAATTCCGACTCGCTCAGATCGGCATCGCCAATGGCAACGCGCCAATCGAACTGGACAATCGAGTCCAGTCCGAACAGCGAGCTGCCCTTCGTGCGCTCTCCCGCCCCTTCGCCCGGGCGTACCTTGGCCCGCAGCTTCGGCTTCTTGCGGGTAGCTGCCTCCCACCAAGCCGGGAGCAGCACTTGCCAACCGCTTTCCAGCAGACGCTGGCTGTCGGTCGTCAGGAATTGCCACGCCGCTTCGTCGGAGAGCGGGCGATTCAGCACGTCATCACGGCTTCCGGCACGCTGCCCGGCAGGCAAAATCGAGGTCAAGCCTTCTAGCCACCCGGCTGAGCGCTCACGGACATGTGCTGTCCAGGCATCGGGCCATGAGCCGGATGCATACCCATCATCGGCGAGCTGTACAGACACCAGCAACGCCGGGTCTTGCTTGTCCTGCAACACAAGCTTGAGCTGCCAGGACGGCTCGTCGTCCTCCAGCTCTGGCTCCAGCAGTTGCAGAAGCGGCCGAAAGGGCGCGGTATCGGCTTTCCAGCCGATGGCGATGAGCCAGGCCCGCGCGTCTAGACCCGCCGCGGCTGGGCGGTTGGAGGCGAAGAGAATCGGATATTCTCTTCGCAAATCGGCGGCTTCCGCTTCGGTGCCGTACCAGCGTTGAAATACGGCAGCCGAGAACGCCGCTATCAGCCCATCCTGCTCGTCCTTCTCCAAGTTGCCTAGCAAAGCAAGCTCTGCCGGCTGGATGTTTTCCAGTGCTTCCGCATCCCATTCCCATTGCAGCTTCCCTGCCTGGAACGCCGTGAAGCTGGGCACATAGGCTTTCGCTTCAATACAGTGAGCAAGCGAAGGGATCAGCTGAAGCCATGGGGCATGGGCCTCGTCCCAGATCCATTCGATATGCTTTAGAAGCTCGCGCTCTGCCAGAAAAGGAATCACCTGCTCCGAAGGCAGCAGGATAATATCCGTGTCTTGAACATGTTGAATCTCCAGCTCGGTGCCATAAAACGAAGCCTCATGCCAAGCAAACAAACGCTGCTTCAGAATTTGGCCGGAAATGCTATAGTTCATGGAGGAATCGCCATAGATCAGCGCGTCTCCATAGGTAGTTAATTGGATATGCACGGTAATCGTTTCGGTATATTGACTCATGATAACAATTTCCCTTTCCGCAATTCCTCCTGTAGCGCCCGCAGGCGGCTATGACGGCTGGTGAAGGTCGTAAAGAACAGCTCCCAGCGTGATTCTTGCTTCATTTTCTTGTACAGCTTGAACAGCCGCTTTAATAGCTTGACTGCTGCTTTATAGCTGGATCTGTTTTTTTCTAGCACATAGCGTTCTACCGCTTGATGGTAAAAGGGGAGTAGTAACTCAGGCGCGTTCTTTTCAATGGGCTGTAACACGCTCACTCGAAAACTCAAAGGTTCACTGCGTATGCTTAGCTGATAGTCGATCCATGACCGCCATTTCTCGTGAGCAAGCAGTGCCTCTTCATACATTCCTCCGGCAAATGGAAGCATACCCACCAGCGTGTCCCACATGTCCTGCTCCGCTTCTGGAAGGTGCTGCAAAACCACATCCCAATCATGCATATAATCCTGTAAATGGTCATCCCGATGACTGTGAAGCAGGGGACCGATATGCCGCAGTCCGTCCTTGAGGCGTGCCCAATTCTCAGCTTTACGCAACGCCTGTAAGAACAAAAGCAATTGGTTGGAAGAGATTTTTAGTGGAAAAGCTCGTTCCGCTTCCTGAAGAAGTACCCAGGCTTCATTATCCTGCGATTGGAAAATATGCATCCAGCTGCGAGCCAACATCCACGGAAGCCTTGCTAAAGTAGTGCCGAGATCCTCCTCAGCCGCCTGCAAATGCTGTAATTCCTCCGTATATATGCTGGAGTCCTGTCTTACGGGATGCACCCAGTACAGCCAAAACTGATAATACGCGTCTGAAAAATAAGTACCGTTACGCGATTCTGTCAGCATTTTTCGGCGTAAATAGGCTAAGGTTTCTGCCATACGGGCTTCTTGCATCGGTTCATCGGTCAGCTCCAGTGGACTCTCAAAATCACGATCGATCGCTTCTTTAAGCTCATCGGCAGCAATTTGCGTGTAATACCCCATATAGGTATGAGAGGGATAGCCTGGCATGGAAGACTGAGGTACCAGCTTTTCCAGCACACGCAGATGAGCATGCAGTCCGTATAGCTGTTGCATACCAGGTGAAAGCGGTGGCTTCACAGCATAGATCGAGGCTAAAGCGCTTTGGACAAATTGGGAGTTTTGTGTGTTCACACGATTAAGGGCGATACACTGATCGAACAGATCATGCCACTCTGAAATGGGCATGTCCGGTATTTTACTTGCAGTTTTACTGAGGGCGTTTCTTGTTGTTTCCTTGTGATCCGGTGAAAGATTCGACCGGGAAGGATGTGTGTTACGCGTGTCAGCTTTTGTCGACAATCGAGTGAATCCCGCCGAATGAGCGTTCACTAAAGCATGCACAGAACGTTCCTGTTCATTCGCGTAATTCAGTAGTACGGCGATCATATGCTTGCAGTTGGCGTGGACAGGGCATGTACATCTGCTGGCAGCAAAAGCGCTCAAGTGGAGATCCACCTCGTATAGCTCGCTTCCATCCACGACAGCTGCAATATGATCGGCATCAGGCATTACGAATTCTTTTACCTTTCCTTGCTTAAAATATTGGAAACCTCGTTTGATCGTCACATCATTAAAATGGTCAGCCACGTTTTGAATAAGCTGTTGCCACTGTATATCATCCATAAGATAGGTTGGTTTCATATGCATTAGTCTCCTAAGAGAGAATAGTTAATCCGATGACTGCTTAACTCTTCCATTATATCAGTTCACGGATATAAATTGAGTGGAGGGAGCAGTTGGAAAATTTCGAAGTATAACCGCCAAGTGCAGTAAAAAGCCCTCTTACGCTGTGGCGTAAGAAGGCTTGAGTCTCATCAGCAAGAATGGGGAGGCATTCTCTATTGTTTCCCACCCGGATTCTCTGTTCGATGGAAGACCATAGAGATAACAAGAAGCACCAAGGGTACTACTGCGCATACAGCAATTCCAAAATAACCTATTATTTTATCGAAGTTGCCTATCTCAACAAAATTTTGGGGATACATGCTCAGGCAAAATAATATAATTAACGGGAGATAACAGATATACCCGTTCCACTTTTGGGTGAGCTGGCTGATCCCCGTTACAATATAGAAATAATAGTTTGAGGCGGTCATGAAAATTTTGATCGTCCACAAAATGATAAATAATATTTCAAATCGTTCCAGGAACGCGCCGGGGAATTCAATTTGCTGTGCAAAAGAAACGACTGGCCATTGCAGTCGGGAAACTTCCTCAACTGACATACAGCCGACGACCATCGTTACCATTAAAATATACAAACCCATTGCAATCGAGTAGCCGATTGACCCAGCCTTCCATGCTTTTTGGGGGTGGGTCATCACATTAGTTAATATAAGGATGGATTCAAAACCCATTGTAGAGAAAGGTATAACTTTAAGTGATTCAAAGATCGGACGCCATCCTTTATGGAAAACAGGGCGCAAATTATCAAGATTAAAATGGTTGACATTAAGAACGACCAACAATAAAAAAACAATAAGGGTTAAAGGGAAAAAAAGCTCGATCAATCGAACCATTGCATGGAGACCGCCCCAGGTCAAATACCCAATAAGCAGAAGAAACGGTAAGAGAATCATACTTATTGGGGTTCTCTCCAGTGCAAGACCTTTGAGGAATTCCGCCATCATTCTACATACAAAAGAGCAGATCATCGTGCAATGTACAATAAATGCAATATTGATGAGCAGGCCGATGAATTTACCCGCGATCACAGGATTGAGCTCATAGAACGTCTTCCCTGGAAATCTCCGGCACAGTTTAACATGGATAAAAATGACGCCTACCCCAAGCAGACTTGCCAGCAAAAGTCCCTGCCACACGTCGGGCGTTTGTGTCTTTTCCGCGATGGTTCTTGGCAAACTGACAATTCCCACAGCGTACACGGTCGAAGTGACTGTAAGTAAGGCTTGAATTGTGGAGATTTTTTCCTGTTTCATGGAAGGTATGTTGGACATTACTCTCCCTCTCCTTTTGTATAAGCACCTGTTCGTTCAATCTGTACTTCAGCCTGAACGTCGATTGGTATTTGACTGAATGTATCTTGCCAATTTTCCTTTACCCGATCCCAGTAAGCGGGATAGTTCACTTTTACTTTTGTTCCAAAACCGACTACATCTGATCTCATTTCTTTCTGAAGTGTGTTTAGCGATTGGGATAGGGTCTGTTTGATTTCATCTTGCGCCGCTTCTTTGGCGGTTCGGATGAATGATTCCTTCAGGAAGTCTTCAGAATTAACCGAATTTTCGTTTAATTTGACATCTGTTTTAATACGAACCGTGAATGAGAGATCCTGTCCATTGAGGTGGGGAATAAGTTTACTATGGGCATCCTCAACTTCAAAGACCATGTGTTGTTTCGTCTTTGGGTCCTCAGCTTTAATAATGGAACCCTTCGTTTTTCCCAGCATCCAGTTGATCCCGATAACATTCTCTTCGTCCAGCCAATAAGCAAATTTTTTCGTTTTGCCGCTGACCAGAGCTGCTCCTGAGAAGTGATTGCCGTCATTGCTTTCTAGGCATTGAATGAGGAAGTCAGCTCCTTGTGAGATATGTGTAGACATTTCCCCTAATGTTATTCTATAAGGTATTTTTGAATTGAAATCACTATTTTTAGCCAATGCTTCAAGGTCAATGGAAGGTATCTCTTTATGTTTGCCAATCTTATTGAGCGCTTCTTTCGCATTGCCTTTTACAATCATAACAAGTGATTTTCGACTCGGTTTATAGGAGCGAGTAAACGTATCTAACAATTGGTCGATTCTTGTTTTTTGTATAGCTTGTTCACTAATCAAAATCAAGCGAATAAAACTATATAAAGGAGCACGGGATACCTGCTTGGCCTGTTCCCTGGAAGCAGACTGGATTGAATCTTTGTCAAAGGTTGTTACGTTGCTATACATATTTTTTCTGGATTTCTGCGCTATTAAGTGCTGGTAGGTAAGTTCCAGCATATCCTGCTGATCCGTATCAATGGCGACGCCTTGAATAATACTCAAGTTATCGATCTCTCTGCTATCCCAACAACCGGTGAGGAGAACACATGCGATCCAGGCGGCGATGCATTTTTGTACCCATAGCGTTCGACGAAACAGAAAGATGTAAGAGAGCATAGGTTTACTTCCTTTTTCTGTTAGATTGTATTTCGTCCTGTGTCTTTAGCATCATAGGGCGCTTTTTGAGATATTTAAAAGGAACCCGAACCAAAGTATCTTGTTGATCTCTTAGCCGAATTGGGGCTAGGGGTGACATGTAAGGAACTCCAAAGCTTTTGATCTGGACCATGTGTACGCCTAAACAAATAAAGGCTAAAATCACTCCATACAGCCCATAAATCCCTGCGATCATCATAATGGGGAAACGAAGAAGCCGGATTCCAATACTGCCGCTGTACTGCGGGCTTGCAAAGGACGCAATGGCAGTAAGACCAACGACAATAATCAGAAAAGCACTTACGATCGCCGCCTCGACAGCGGCTTGTCCAATAACAAGACCGCCTACAATCCCGATGACTTGTCCTATGCCTTTAGGTAGCCGCAGACTTGCCTCGCGTAGTATTTCCAATGCTAACTCCATAATTAGAGCTTCCACAAAAACGGGAAAAGGAATTCCTTCCCTTGAGGCAACGATAGACATCACCAGCTCAGGCGGGATTAATCCGGGATGGAAAGAAATAAGTGCAACGTACAGCGAAGGCAGGAATGTTGCAATGAACAGAGCCATTAAACGAAGCATGCGGAAAAATGTTCCTAAAGGAAAACGCTCGTAATAATCCTCTGGGGATTGAGCCAGCATCCAGAAGGTCATGGGAGCAATCAGGACAAAAGGAGTGCCATCAAGCATAATGACAACTCTTCCGGACATTAAAGCATTTATAGCTTTATCCGAGCGTTCAGAGGCTTGAATCTGTGGGAACGGAGACCATGAATGTTCCTCAATCCATTGCTCAATAATCCCGGTATCGGAAGCATCGTCCACATCAATCGTTTCGACTCTTCGTTTAACTTCCTGAACTAGCTCCGGATTTGCGATATCTGATATGTACAGGATCGCTAACTTCCGTGAGGATCTCCTTCCTATGGTCATTTTATCTATTTTGAAACTTAGATCTTTGATATGCCGCCTTACCATTGCCAGGTTGCTTTGCAAATCTTCAATAAAACCTTCTCTCGGTCCTCTAACCAAAGTTTCAGTGCTTGGTTCATCGACACTTCGCGACGGAAACTGGCCCGTAGACGCAAAAAAGACTTCATCGGTTCCTTCGATCAGCAGACAGGTATTTCCCGATAACACTTCGTGTACACACGTCTCAAGGTCTGTCTCTTCTTCCATATCGATCGTAAATGCTGTCTGCTGTATCAGCTCCTCCTTTATTTTCTCGGGATTAACTTGGGAGTGACTTTCACGAATTCCAGTTAAAATGAGCGGCTTGACGATTTGTTCGTTAATGATGCTCGTATCCGCAATACCAGAGAGATAGATCATAATTACATGAATCCCCGTTTGACCCACATTCATTTTCTTGAAGACGACATCAGGAAGATGACCCAGGGTCTTTTGTAGATGGTCCAATTTCGCCTCGAGTGATCTTGCCATGACTCCTCCTCCTTCAAAAGTTATGCATGTAATATGTGTAAAATGGTAATAAATATTCATGGAATGGTAATCTAATGTGTTCAACGATAGAGGAGCTGAAGACGCGAGAGACAGAGGGAGTTTTTTGGGTATATGTAAACAAAAACGAACACCAGTGGTGTCCGTTTTTGGTCATACTTATGAGGCGAGGGTACTCTATCCTAGAGATAATGCCATATAAATTCCTCCGAGTGGAGTCACTTTTTGAACTCGTAAAAATGTGCCTCCAACATGCTCAGAGAAAGCTCGGCAGTCGTGGCTACCACGATATCTGCCCCTTGCATTTGTGAAGGTGTTCCTACACCGACCGCAAACATCCCGGCACCCTTGATCGCCTGTATGCCAGCCTGTGCATCCTCTATACCGATACAATCGGCAGGCTGAACGCCCAGATTTGCAGCTCCGGTGAGGAAAATTTCCGGGTCAGGCTTGCCATGCCGAATGGCGGTAACATCCACCACACTGTCAAAATAGTACGCTAGCTCCAGTCGCTCCAGGATAAACGCTGCATTTTTACTTGCAGAGGCCAGAGCGATGCCGATTCGGGCTTCACGAAGTTCTGTCAGAAGCGCTTTAATGCCTGGAAGAATGTCCGAGGGAGTTACAGCTGAGATGAGCCGCTGATACTCCGTATTTTTCCGTGTGGCTAGTTCTTGCTTGCCTTCTTCTGAAAACGTATCGGACAGGTTACCGCGCGCCAGTATTTTGTCGAGCGATTCCGTACGGCTGATTCCTTTTAACTGTTCATTGAATTCCCGATCAAAAGGGATGCTGAGCGCTGCCGCCAAGCTGCCCCATGCCTGAAAATGATATTCGGCGGTATCTGTAATGACTCCGTCCAAGTCGAAAATGACTGCCTTCATTTGCTTTCCCCCCTGTCTGCGCGATTTATGAAATGCTGTTTGTCATTAACGTCTGCCCACTGGTAATGTGCGTTGGCTGTCCATACAGCTCCAGCGTCAGCGGTTCTCCGTCCAACAGGGTTATGTTCACTTCATTTTCCTGTACGAGAATACTTAACAAGCGACCGCGATAGTTGATTTTAAACGTATACTTGTTCCAGTCTTGAGGCAGGAAGGGGGAGAAGCTTAATGTTTCATTATAGGTTCTCATCCCGGCAAATCCCTGTACAATCGCCAGCCAGCTTCCTGTCATGGAAGTGATATGAAGGCCGTCTTCGGTATCGTTATTATAGTTATCCAGATCCAGACGGGCCGTCCGCTTATACATCTCGACTGCTTTTTCCTCCATTTTGAGTTCGGCGGCCAGCACGGCGTGTATAGAAGGAGACAGACTGGATTCATGAACAGTCATGGGCTCGTAAAATGCAAAATTGCGCGCTTTTTCCTCCAGTGTGAACTGGTCTCCAAAGAAATACAGCCCTTGCAGCACATCTGCCTGCTTAATGAAGCATGAACGCAGGATTTTATCCCATGACCATTTCTGGTTTAGTGGAAGGTTGCTGGGATCAAGGGCGGATACAGGCTGCAAATCCTTATCCATAAAGGTATCGTGTTGTACGAAGACTTCCCGCTCCTCATCATAGGGATAATACATGTGAGTGACGATATCCTGCCAATGTGCAAGCTCATCAGCCGTAACTGCCAGGCGCTGCGCTTTCTCAGTCGAAATTTGAGGCAAGACCGATAATGTATATTTCAAAACCCATGCAGCCAGCGTGTTGGTATACCAGTTGTTATTGACGTTATTTTCGTATTCGTTTGGCCCGGTAACCCCGTGGATCATATACTGCTGCTGACTTTTGGAAAAATGAACCCGGTCGGCCCAGAAGCGGCTAATTTCGACCAGTACATCTACGCCGTAGTCATGCAGATAGGTCAAGTCACCCGTATAGTTGGTGTAATTGTAAATGGCATAGGCAATGGCACCGTTACGATGAATTTCCTCGAAGGTAATTTCCCATTCGTTATGGCATTCCACACCCGTAAAAGTGACCATAGGGTACAGTGCACCCCGAAGTCCTTGCTGGGTCGCGTTATGCTTGGCACCCTCAAGTTGTTGGTAGCGATACAGCAGCAGATTTCGGGTTACATCCGGGTCTGCGAGCGCCAGGTACATAGGTACGGCATATGCTTCTGTGTCCCAATAGGTGGCACCGCCATATTTTTCACCTGTAAAACCCTTGGGACCAATGTTCAGACGGGCATCTTCACCGTAGTACGTAGAGAACAGCTGGAAAATGTTAAAGCGTATTCCCTGTTGGGCCTCCGTATCGCCCTCTATTTCTACATCTGCTTTGTCCCAACGTCGGGCCCAAGCTGCGACATGCTCCTGTTTAAGAGAAGTGTAGCCTTTGTTCACAGCTTCTACGGCGATGCGTTCAGCTTGTGGAATCAGTGCGTCCTTTTCCATATCCCGTGAAGTGGTAACAGCCACAAATTTTTGCAGCTGGATACTGTCGCCCGGAGCGACGCTGTATTGATAGTGGCGAGCAGCATACAAAAAGCCCTCTTCCGTCGTCTGCTGATCCTGTCCCTCGGTCACAATACCCATGGTAGCGTTTACGGTAAAGCGCGGAATACCGAAGGGATTATCTATAGTTGTTGTGGACAGGCTGATGAATTGTTCCTGAACCTCTCGGGCCTCCTCCAGCCAAAAAACCTCATCATAGTTCGTGTCTTCATTCTTCGTATTGCCGTCCAAATAGGGGACAAGCTCTATAGTTAGAGGTTGCTCACTTATATTCGTTGCTTGGTAATCAATCAGGCATAGCTCACGAGTGGTGATGCTCAGAAAACGCTCCGTAGTGATACGAACCTGATCGTTCACGGTGCAGGTGCGGCGCAGGATCCCCTGTTTCATGTCCAACTCCTGCACGAAATCGCTGATGTGTGCCGTAAATAAGTCTACTTCCTCTTGGTTTACGATCAGATTGATGCCGATGAAGTTCATGGCATTGATGACCTTACCAAAATACTCAGGATAGCCGTTTTTCCACCAGCCGACCTTTGTTTTGTCGGGGAACCATACACCGGAGATATAAGTTCCCTGATGATGATCCCCTGAATACGTTTCTTCGAAATTGCCGCGCATGCCCATATAACCGTTGCCTATGGACGTTAAGCTTTCCTGTAATCGCATGTGTGTGCTATGTAGAGCGTGTGTTGTCAGCTTCCAACTATCTACGTCAAATAATCGGTTGTAAACCATGAGTGCGTACCCCTCTCGGAAAATGAGATCGTTGTTTTAACGAGACCAATATATGAGCGAGTTCAGTATATAGTGCAACCGTTTGCCCTGTCAACGCAAAAAAACTGATTTTATGGATATCCACAAAATCAGTTCTTGTCCATTTCTTAGAGATTCATAGTACCTGGCTGGATTTGCGCTCCACGATTCGGTGGGGCACAATGATGTGTTTGGTCAGTTCCTTGGGGTCCTCAATTTTTTCAATCAGGCTTTTGGCAGCCTGATAACCCAGAGTAAAGATATCAATATCCACGGATGTAAGAGGAGGATTCATCAGCTCAGCCAGCATTAGATTATTGAAGCTCACCATGGATAACTGCTCTGGCATGGACACGCCTAACTGGGCAAGCATTTTCTGTACGGCCATGGCTACAAGGTCGTCGCTAACGATCATCGCAGTAGGCGGCGGGGTAGCCTGCAATAACGCGCGCATGTCCTCCAGATTAAAGGGTTCTCTGACCACGTATTCCTTCGGTAGAGGCAAGCCAACCTCTCGTAGCGCATCTTGGTAGCCTCGGAGTCTTTCAAGATTCACGATGTGTTCCTGATCACCGCCAACATAAGCAATGCGCTGATGATTCAGCCCAGTCAAATAAGTGACCACATCCTTGGCAGCCTGGTAGTTGTCGTTGTCTACATGGGTGGTTTCGCTGACAAACTGTTGAGGCTTGCCGATTACGGTATAGGGAATTTTTTCTTTGTGAAGATACTCCACGATGCTATCCTTTTGCTTGGAGTACAGGACAATGTAGCCGTCAACGCGTCCGGTCCGGGTCATCAGCTTTACGCGGGATAGCAATTCATCATTCGTTTTGCCTGTGACAATCGACAGTGTATAGTTGTGCTCGTTCACCCATTCGCTGATCCCGCGAAGACTTTCCGGAAAGAAAGGATTTTGAAAGATCGCCACATCCGATTCAGGCATAATAATGCCTATCGACTGTGTGACTCGGTTAGCCAGACTCTGAGCTGAATAGTTGGGTTCATAGCCAAGCGCCTTCATTTCTTTACGGACACGTACCTTGGTAGCTTCGCTGATTTTGGGGCTATCTTGAATGACGCGGGATACGGTGGAAGTAGCAACATTAGCACGTTTTGCGACATCTTTGATGGTTACTGCCATCGTCTTCGTCTCCTTTTGCTATCTCAAGCAGGAAATATTATGTTCTATCATACGATATTGCTCGAAAATCAACAAATTCGCGGTTTTTTCGAGTGTTTCTATCATTATTAACCAAGATATTTACAATTAGGGTATTGCTAATAGAAAGCGATATCATTATAATAATTGTGCAACCGATTGCATAATATTTTTTGAGTACTACCCATGCTATACATACTATAAGGGATGGAGACTGAACGAGCATGAAAAAACTTCTATCATTTGATTTTTGGCAAAAGCTTGGGAAGGCACTGCTTGTGGTTGTTGCTGTTATGCCGGCGGCCGGGATTATGATTTCGCTTGGTAAAGTAGTGGCGATGTTGGCTGGCGATATTCATTTCTGGTTGACCGTCGGCGGGGTCATGGAGAATTTGGGTTGGGGTATTATCAATAACTTACACATTCTATTTGCGGTAGCGATAGGTGGTTCCTGGGCTAAGGAACGAGCGGGCGGGGCTTTTGCGGCTTTAATTGCCTTTGTTCTCATTAATATTTCAACAGGGACGATTTTGGGCGTATCATCGAAGATGTTAACCCAGGAGGGAGCAACCACCCATACACTCTTCGGTGCATCGATTCCGGTCAGTGGTTATTTCACCTCTGTCTTAGGAGCACCTGCACTCAACATGGGCGTGTTTGTCGGTATCATCTCCGGATTCGTCGGGGCGGTGGTATTTAACAAGTACTATAATTACCGCAAGCTGCCGGACGCTTTAGCCTTTTTTAACGGTAAACGTTTTGTTCCTTTTGTCGTGATTTTATGGTCTGTCATCGTAAGTTTGATCATGTCTGCCATCTGGCCATTTGTCCAGGGGGGGATTAATCAGTTCGGCATTTGGTTGGCGACTTCGGGAGAATCGGCTCCTTTTGTAGCACCATTTGTCTATGGTACACTGGAAAGACTGCTGATTCCTTTTGGACTTCATCATATGCTGACCGTCCCTATTAACTATACTCAACTTGGAGGCGTTTACACAACGCTTACAGGTTCCGGGGCAGGAAGTGTCGTTGCCGGGCAAGACCCGCTGTGGCTGGCTTGGGCAAGTGACCTGAGTGCGCTTCGTGGTACCGATCCGACAGCCTACAATAGCTTGTTGGAAGGCGTGACGCCTGCCCGCTTCAAGGTAGGACAAATGATTGGTGGGGCAGGTATCCTTATGGGACTAGCGGTGGCTATGTATCGCCGTGTAGACAAAGACAAACGCGGCAAGTACAAGTCGATGATCTTTTCGGCAGCCGCAGCTGTCTTTTTAACAGGGGTAACGGAGCCACTGGAATTCATGTTTATGTTCGTGGCGCCTGTGCTGTATGTGGTTTATGCTATTCTTACCGGTATTGCGTTCGGAATGGCCGACATCATACATTTGCGTTTACATTCATTTGGTATGATTGAACTGCTGACCCGAATGCCGTTGTCTATAAATGCGGGGTTGGTGCAGGATATTATTAACTTCGTGCTGACTTGCGTGGTGTTTGCGGTAGCAACCTACTTTATCGCTTATTTTATGATCGGTAAATTCCAAATGGCTACGCCGGGAAGACTGGGGAACTATACGGATGAGGAGCCCCAAGGGACTTCCGAGGCAGGGAGTACGAAGACAGAGGGTGTGGCAGCTACTTCCACTCAAAATCAACTGGCTACGGATATCATCAAGACACTTGGGGGTGAGCAGAACATTGTCGAGGTGGACGCTTGCATGACCCGTCTGCGTGTGACGGTTAAGGATACAGATGCCGTTGGGGACGAAAAAACGTGGAAAGCGCTGGGTGCCTTGGGCTTGATAAAAGTAGATAATGGGGTGCAGGCGGTTTACGGACCGAAGGCTGATGTGCTTAAATCAGATATACAAGACATACTCAACAGGTGATTACTTTGAAGTTGTTAACCTTAAATGCACATGCTTGGATGGAAGAAAACCAGCACGATAAGCTAAAGCAACTGGCTGCTTTTATTGATGAACAGCAGTTTGATGTCATTGCTTTACAGGAAGTGAACCAGTCCATGGAAGAGGCTCCTTTGTCAGCGGACGATTTGGGCACTTACCATAGCGCAGATCCTGAAGTTGTCATTAAGCGTGATAACTATGCTTATGTGCTGAACGGGCTATTGTCTGATAGCTATCATTGGACGTGGGCTCCCGCGCATGTTGGTTTTGCCAAATACGACGAGGGGTTGGCGATTCTGTCGAAAACACCGATTACAGCTACGGTGAACGAATATGTTTCCTCGCTACAGGATTATGACAACTACCGCTCACGTAAAATTGTCGGTATTCAAACTGTGGTGGACGGAGTGCAGGCCTGGTTTGTAAGTGGACATTTTAACTGGTGGAATGATGAAGAATCCTTCCGTGGACTATGGGATCGTACAACCAAAGTGCTAAATTCTTTTGCTCCGACTCCTGTGTTCATGATGGGTGATTTCAACAACGCGGCTGAAGTGCGCGGAGAAGGATATGACTATGTACTGCAATCCGGCTGGTCGGACACCTATCCGAATGCAGCAGTACGTGATGATGGCCACACGGTGATTAAAGCTATTGCTGGCTGGGAAAGTAATGCGGAGCCGCTCCGCATTGACTTTATCTTCTCCAATAAGGCTGCACAGGTACAATCCTCAACCGTTGTACTGAACGGGAAAACAGGACCAGTTGTATCGGATCATTTTGGGGTTGCAGTTGAGTTGGAGCTGTGAGAAAGAAAGGAGGCCACTTGCTTAAGCAATTGGCCTTTTTCTTATAGATTTCGACTTGAAACGAATAACATATTGGATAACCATAGCAATCAACACCAAAATCAAATTGTAGTAAAAGGGAGTGTTGATGCTAAATCGTTCCATGAGTGCCCCTGCGATGATCGGAGACACAATGGCCCCCAATTCGGACAAAGATACGACATTGCCAATAAATGAGCTTCTATTCTCCTCAGGAATAACGTCCCCTAGTTGTGAGTAAAAGGAATCCAGATAGCTGGCTCCTCCTACACCTCCGATGAACATCCCTAAGTATACGATCCACGGTTCTGTGAACCGAAGAAATAAGATGATTTCCACCATGATCAACAATAGACCGAGGATACAAAGCATTAGGCGATCCTTAAGTAGATCAGATATTTTGCCAATAAAGGGCGCTGAGATGAAGGTCGATATGCCGATAATTGTAAAAGCTAAGCTAATTTCTGCGGGGCTCCAATGGAGCTTGTAGGTTGCATATATGGAGAAGTATGTTAAAAATATAGCGAATGCACTCATTTCAAGAAAATGAACGGTAGAATAGACAAGTAACTGTTTCGTTAACATGGTTTTTCCTTTGGGTTCTAGATGGGGCGAATGCTGTTCTTGTGGCTTTAAGGGAGAACGGAGGAAGGTCATTCTTGAAACGGCAACGAAGGATATACATGAGAAAATAGCAACGAAATAAAACGGAATGGATAAAGAAAAGTAAGAAACAATAGCTCCACTCATAAGAGGCCCCAAAATCATACCGGCGCCTTCACTGCTGCCGATATATCCATTGAGCGTACCTCGATTCTCTAGGGTGCTCATATGGTTGATCGTGACTCTTACAAAGACGGTTAGCCCTATAGCTACCAAGCCCTGAAGGAGTCTCAGTATGGATAAAACGATGAAACTTGTTGCAATTGGAAACAGGAGCATACAAGCGATTTCAGCAATAAGCAAGCTCAACCCCAAGCATTTTGCGCCAATCTTTTCATAAATTCGTCCTGCCAAGCCTCCACCAAGAAATCTCCCCACATAAAACAGAGAAAATAAAATGCTCATGCCGAGTGTAGATATCCCGAATTGCTCTACATAAATAGCAAAGAGTGGAAGGATCATACTCCCACTCATGTTAGCAATAAGGCTGATCACGATCATACAGGCGATATTACGATTTAAATATAAGTGTCTCACCATAACCTCGAAACCTCTCTTTGATCTTGCATCATGGGAACCGTTATTCGGATTGCACTTGATTACGGATGAACGGCTTCAAGTCGAGTTAGCGGGTTCCCATATAGGCTACGCGAGCGAGTTCCTCGCGGTGCCTAAATCCCAATGCAATGATGGAGGTATGAAGCGGCGGATGGAAGGAATCTTGATTAGAGCGGTGGTGTTGCCTTTAAGCTGGAAAGCCACCTCCTGGTGGTGGCCAAGCTCCATAGATCCGGCGTAGCAGTACGATTTCACCCAAATGATATGAATTATGGGAGGCGATATTTCGCAATAGTCCCGCCTTTGTTTCCCCTGGGAAATGAGCCAGTGATTCATCCAGTTGCGCAGTTTCGGCAATTTGCACAGCCCGATCTACCCCCTGTAGAAATTCGTTAATGACAGCCTGCCATGCCCCTTCGCTTTGCGGTCCAGTTTCTTGGGGCCAGCTTTCCATGACATTGCCCGGAAGCTGGGGCTTCCGCCCTTCCAGATGCTCCAGCATAAATTGCTGCCAGTAAATCATATGCTTCAGCAGTTGATAAATGCTGTAGGGCATTTCTGCATTTTTCTTCCCTGCCAGTTCGATGTCAATGTCCGGCAAGGCGCGAGCGACTCGAATGTGTCCACGTTCCCCGACCAGTGATTTAACCAGCGCTTGACCGAATAATTGGTTGGCATCCGACATGTATAATCATCCCTTCGATGGAGAGTTTATTCTAGCTTAGTCTCATTTAAAGATTATACAATTATATTTTATAAAATGGAAATGAGTGCATGATTTAAAGTAAGGGTAGAAATCACTATAATAAAGTAGTTGATAATTGTTATCAATTAAATTACAATATTATTGTTTCGAGAGAAACAATAAAAAAGTCTTTATATGTTGTTTCGTACATGCGGAAATGTTGAGGGGAGCTTTCCGTATGTATATATTGTTTCTTGTGAAACAATTAGGTGGTGGAAATAAAGATGTTAGATAGGGGTGTGAACATGGATTACGAGGTGATTGTAGTAGGCGGTGGACCTGTTGGAATGTGGTTAGCTGCTGAGTTGGCATTAGCAAACGTAAGCGTATGTGTAATTGAACGTTTAGAGGAGCCCAGTGGCCAGTCGCGTGCGCTTACGCTACATCCACGGACGCTTGAGATGTTTGATATGCGTGGATTGAAGGAGCGGTTTATGAAGCGCGGCAGACCTATACGTACGGGTCACTTTACAATGCTGAATACCCGCTTGGATTTTTCTGTGCTTGATAGTTCTTCTAATTATACGTTGTTTATTCCACAGGTGATTACAGAGCAAGTGATCGAGGAGCATGCGCTCAAGCTGGGAGTTGTCGTCCATCGTGGCATGGAAGTGGTATCTGTGCGAGAGCACGAGCAGGGCGTAGAGGTGGTGAGTGTATGCGCATCTGGACCACAAGCCAATGTATCGGTAATGAAGGCTGCTTATGTCGTAGGAGCGGATGGGGCTGGGAGCATCGTGCGTAAACAAGCCGGGATTGCTTTTCCGGGCACGGATACGACTTTGACCGCTGTATTGGCGGATGTAGAGTTAGCCAATCCGCCTGAAAGTGGCGTACATTCCGAATATAGTGAACGAGGTGGGGTGATGATTGCCCCCGTGTATTCAGATATTTATCGGGTTATTTTGACTACACCGCGAATGATGGAGATTCCGAAGGACGTACCTGTGACGCTGGAAGAAGTGCAGACAGGACTGTATGATCTGCTCGGTACAGATCTTGGGGTATCCAATCCTCGCTGGTTATCTCGATTCGGGAATGCAACGCGGCAGGCGCAGACCTATCGTAAAGGGAGAATCCTGCTGGCAGGTGATGCTGCGCATATCCACTTCCCGGCAGGTGGACAGGGAATGAATGTTGGCTTGCAAGAGGCGGCAAATCTGGGATGGAAGCTGGCCGGAGTGATTCGTGGCTGGGCTCCAGACACGCTGCTGAGTAGCTATCATGAGGAACGTTATCCGGTTAATACGCAGTTCTTACGGAATACCGAGGTTCAGACCCGCTTATTGGACTTTACGCCTGCTGTATTGGCACATCGCCAATTGCATGAGGAATGGTTCCGCCATCCGGAAATTAATCAATCTATGGCAGAGCAGATTAGTGCACTGGATGTATGTTATCCAGCGGCTGGCAATATACCGCAGCATCCACTGAACGGGAAACGGTTTGCTGATTTTGAATTGCATTTGCCTGACGGAATGACAACGTATGCTTACGATCTTCTTCATGAAGGCCGCTTTGTACTTCTCCATCTTGCACAGGATAATGAGGTATCGAATGAGTTTCACCATAGCTCACTTTCACATATTTCATATGTGGAGGCCGTAGCCGAGGAAGTGCCCGTGGGATGGAGAGATGTGCATACGGTTCTCATCCGTCCGGATGGGTATATCGCTTGGGCCATTTCTATGAAACAAACGGATATATTGAGTGTGATTAAGGAAGGCATTGCCACATTGGTATAAAGGGGAAAGGGTATGTTCATAACATGACCATATTGTTTCTTGTGAAACAAATGTGGGCTATAATGAAAGGAGGAGTATGCCAAAGGAGTGACTACTTGTTCGTATGGAAAAGGCGACATCGGTTCAGCATGTCTATGATTTGCTTATTAAGATGAATCATCAGTGGGAGCAGCATCAGCAAAGAGAGAGCATGACCTTTCTCGAAGAAATCCGCGAGCACTTTGATGGAATGACTTCGCTCAATATGACGGATGTACACGTTATGGATTGTATCGGGCAGCATGAGCCGATCAATGTTACAACCTTAGCGCAACGAATGGAGCTGAGCAAAGGTACCGTTTCGAAAGTCAGCACCAAGCTGCTCAAGGAAGGCTGGATTCGCAGAACCCAGCTGAACGACAACAAAAAAGAAATTTATTTTCGGCTAACCCCGTTGGGAAAAAAACTCTTTCTTGTACATGAGCGACTGCATGCTGAGGTACAGCAACAGTTATTTCAATTTTTAAATCGTTACAGCTCAGAAGAACTGAATGTCTTGAAACGTCTGCTGTCCGATGGTGTAGATCTCTTGGAAGCTATGGAGTGGCAGGGAAAGAGTCTGGATTAAAGAGATATCTAATCATCAACGATGGGCACCTGTTTTATCTCCGAGTAATAGATACATGAGGAGATGCAGGTGCGTTTTCTCTTAATGCAATAGTCGTTTTGCTTCCATATAGAGCACCTGTACGAACTTTTTCGTATTAATGCGGGCTTGGGACAGTGAAGGCTCCACATTGTTTTGTAGCTCCAGCATTTTTTTGCGGATTTCTGTAAAGTCAAAAAATTTGGATGCATAATTTTCAAATTTAGGATGGGTATAGTCAGTCAACCCGAGCGATACTATATGGCTTAGCGTCTGGAAAATAGCGCGGCGGACACGCTGCTCCGATGCTTTAATTTCCTTACTCAGCTCTACTGCTGAGGCTGAAGCCCCTAACCGTTTGGATGCTACATTAGCAAATATATCCTTCAACGGCGGGAACAGATAGGGAGACAGATTGCCTGTTTCCTCCTCATACTGGTCCAGAAATTCCAGCATGTCCAACAAATCCATACTCCCAGCTTCGCCGATCATTCCCATCTCGGAGAGCAGAAACTGCCCGGAAGTTACGATGTTTCGGGTCGGTTCAATCGTTGCCGTTGGGTTATTCGATGTGAACATCGACAACCCTTGAAGCGTCCGCTGGATATCCGTAATCGACTGCTGCATACGCAGACGCTCAGCCACCTTATGAATAACTGCAATAATCTCCAGTCGATTCAAAGGCTTGGCCACATAATATTCAATACCGAGCGAGTACGCCTCGCCGATCATGTTTTTGGATTCGATGCGAGAAATCATAATGATTTTGCCGCTGAATTGATCGCCGAGTGCACGCACGGTCTGAATGCCGTCACGAAGCGGCATCAGCAAGTCAATTAGCAATACATCAATCCGGTTCAGCTCCAGCAGGCCGCTATTCACATAGGAACCATCCTCCGCTTCCCCGATGACTTCCCCTAGACCTTCGTCTTCAATAATGTCTGCCAGCATAGAACGAATCCCTTGATCGTCATCCACAATATAAAAACGCATCCGGGCTATCTTCCTTTCTCCGTCAGTTTCCGTAAAGGCAATGTAATTCTAAAAGTGGTCTGTAATCTATCTGTATTCTCTTCCTCAATCTGTTGTAGTTCAATCGTTCCTTCAAGGCTCTCCGCGACCTCACGTACATAAAACAATCCCATACCGGTGGACGGTTGTCCTTCCTCATCATACTTGGTCGTATACCCTGGTGTGAAGACCATTTCCCGTTTCCGCTGAGGAATACCCGGACCGTTGTCGGTAACACTAAATGAAGCTATATCCTCTTTTCCCGGAAGACAGCGAATAGAAACGTCAATCCTTCCGTCGTCCCTCATGGCTTCAACCGCATTGGCTGTCAGGTTATTAATAAGTGTCAGAACGGTATAAACATGTAGCTTGGGCAACAAAGGATCGACATCTAGGGTAAAACGAATAGACTTGTCCAGTGATTGGGCGTACTTGCTGTTCGTTCGGATGATGAGCTCCCCAAGCTCTTGAGAAGCCATGTAATGCACTCCGCTTTCGGCATCAATCAGCTTGGACAAACCAGCAAAAATCCGCTGGCTGTCTTTTTTAATCTCGTGAACCTGTCCGGAAATACGAAGTGCCTGTCTGGCGTAATGTTCTCTATCCTTTAGAGATTCATCCTGTTGCAGTTCACGGTACAGCTCGTAGCTTTCACGAGTGATTTGTTCTGCATGTGACAGCGTTTTGCCTAACTGGACCGACTCCTCATACAAGTCTGATACAAGAAGTAAAATTCGCTCCGTCTGCTGTCTTTGTGCCTCTTCATGCTGGACCGATTGATTTAACCGAATCATATTATAAAACCCAAGCACGAAGAAGCTGCGGATCATAGCCATAAAAGCTACTTTACTGATCTTAATGATGTCCCAGAAATCGCCGTCAATACTCCACCGGACGCTAAGTTCCGACACACTTGCGGCAACCTCAATCCCTACAGAGAGGATACCCACACGGAGTGCGCGGTAAGGCTCAGCATTAATGTTAAGGAGCTGGAAGAGCAGACCGTAGACCATGTAATAAAAAAAGGTAGGGCCATGCAAGATCAGCAACTCTTCGAAGAGAAGACTGGACTGAGTGTAATGATTGAGTAAGATGCGAAAGGCGACTACCGCTATCCCTGCAAGCACTCCCGATAATGCAGGCGGAATATGACGAATAGATAACAGAAAGAAAAAAAATACAGGCGTACCAAAGCTGAGACGGAATGTATTAGCGAACGGGTGAATATTCAGCTCACCTGCGAGCGGTACAAATACAAGCATGAGCAGGAAAAGGAGCGTGTTCAACTTCATTCATATTCACCTCCTGGGTATTCAGTCAGAAAGGCAATGTGAGCTAAATTCACAGGCTCGTCGTTAAAGTTTGTGAATTTATAGAAAAAAATAAATGCAGCTGTAGATAATTGTCGGTTTTTATAGATCAGATTGTAGTATAAATAACATCATTTGAATATTAAGAACAGCATACTGCAAAAATATACAAATCAGCCAGGGGGGGACACGAAGTGAAAAAGATTAATTTGACGATGCAAATCTTTATCGGTCTGGCTTTAGGTATTATTATTGGTGCCTTATTTTACGGCAATTCAGGGGTGGAAGTCTACTTAAAGCCAATCGGCGATATTTTCATCCGTTTGATCAAGATGATTGTCGTGCCTATTGTGATCTCAACGCTCATTATCGGCGTTGCCGGCGTGGGCGATATGAAAAAACTAGGTAAACTTGGCGGAAAGTCCATTCTGTACTTTGAGATTGTAACGACAGTCGCCATCCTGTTCGGACTGCTTGTTGCCAACCTGGTTCGACCTGGTGACGGCGTGGACATGTCCCACCTGGCGAAGAGTGATATCCATTCCTATGTGGAGACTGCAGAGAAGTCAGGCCATAGCTTTATAGATACGATTGTGCATATTGTTCCTACCAATGTTATTCAAGCTCTGGGCGAGGGAGATATGCTCGCTATTATATTCTTCTCCGTACTGTTTGGACTAGGGGTAGCGGCGATTGGTGACAAGGGCAAGCCTGTGCTGAATTTCTTTGAAGGCGTAGCCGACGCCATGTTCTGGGTAACCAATCAGGTCATGCGCCTGGCTCCGTTCGGAGTATTTGCACTGATTGGAACGACAGTGGCCAAGTTTGGGTTGGCTTCATTATGGCCGTTATTAAAGCTTGTTTTGTCGGTGTACGGCTCCATGGCGCTGTTCATTGTGATTGTTTTCGGAATTATCGCCAAGCTGTGCGGTACCCGTCTCTGGACCATGATTAAAATTTTGAAAAGTGAGCTGTTGCTTGCATATTCGACGGCCAGTTCGGAAAGTGTTTTGCCTAAGATCATGGAGAAGATGGAGAAGTTCGGATGTCCTAAAGGAATTACGTCCTTTGTCATTCCGATTGGGTATTCTTTTAATCTGGACGGTTCCACCCTGTATCAGGCACTGGCTGCGATTTTCATTGCCCAAATGTATGGTATTGATCTGCCAATCACGACACAGATCACGCTGGTACTAGTATTAATTATTTCTTCCAAAGGTATTGCAGGTGTGCCGGGTGCTTCCTTTGTCGTTTTGCTCGCTACGCTTGGAGCAGTGAACCTCCCGCTGGAGGGTTTGGCTTTTATCGCTGGTATTGATCGCATTCTGGATATGGCGCGTACGGTAGTTAATGTATTAGGTAACTCGCTTGCCGCTGTGGTCATGTCCAAATGGGAAGGCCAATATGATAAAGAAAAGGGCGAGGAATACGTTGCTTCAATTAAATAAGATATAACGAACTGAATAGTTGACAGAAAGAGCACTTTTGCGCAGTAATGCAAAGGTGCCCTTTCTGTTTCCAGACTTGTTAGAATTCTTCCTTTTTCGACATTTTTCGATGTTTCCTGTATGGAATTATAGGTATATGGACATGAAAAATAAGTCTTAATGCCTATGTAATTAAAGATTTAATTATAATGATTCTTAATAAAATTCCGATATTAAATTATACCGTTTTATATATTGGCTTAGAAGGGAAGATCATATATGTTTCTCAAGAAAAATGAGTCTCAATCACTTGCTCCTTTAGTAGAAGAAAGCCGCAAACTTTCACAAAGAATACAGCAAAAAGATTATTCTGCTGCAATACAGGTTTCCTCAGCTTCTCCTGAGGTTCAAGAAATCGCAAACAATGTTAACCAAGCGATAGAGTCCATGAAAAATGATGCTCAACATGTTGATATCCGTTTGAAGCTTGTTACCAAGGCTATAGAGATTGGCTTATGGGACATGGAGGTCATTGCGGGTGATCCTGTCAATCCAAGTAATACGTTCACATGGTCAGAAGAATTCCGTTCTATGCTGGGGTATCAGAGCGAAAAGGACTTCCCTAATGTATTAGATAGCTGGTCATCTCGGCTGCATCCCGAAGATTATGACAGGTCTTTGGCAGAATTGTCTGATCATTTACTGGACTTTACGGGAAAGACCCCTTATGACGTACAGTATCGTTTGAGGCTGAAGCATGGAGAATATCGTTGGTTCCGGGCTACCGGAACGACGATCCGTGACCAGCAGGGAGTGCCGCTTCGGATTGCAGGCGCTCTGTTGGATGTGCACGATCAGAAGATTAAGTCTGAGGAGCTTCAGGCATTGGTTACAAGATACGATCTCATTAATCGTGTTTTGGTGGAGGCTCCTTACGATGTAAACATTATTGGAGGAGACATTGAGAATCCGGATAGTATATTTTGGTGGTCACCGCAATTCCGGGCTACGCTGGGCTTTAAGGATGAGCAAGATTTCCCAAGCAAGCTTAGCAGTTGGGCTTCAATTCTGTATCCTGAGGACGCCGAAATGGCGATTAAAGTTTTGAATGATCATTTAAATGATTATACAGGGCGCACACCTTATGAAATGGAATGTCGTTTGGTGCGTAAGAATGGTGAGCATCGCTGGTATTATTGCAGTGGAAAAACATTGCGCGATAGCAAGGGAGTGCCTATTCGGATTGCGGGTACCATTCGTGACATTACAATAGAAAAGGAAAAGCAGGCTATTGCGGATGAACTCACGCTCAAGATCCAGCATCTCTCCGATTCCATTACGGAAATGGTGAATGGTGTTAATTCGGTTAGTAACCAAGCGCAGGAGCTGGCTACGGCTCAGGAGCAATCGACAGACGCAGCGAATCAAGCCAAAGTCAGTGCAGAAGAGACACAAAACATTTCCAACTTCATTAAAGAGATTGCAAATCAAACGAATCTGCTGGGTCTGAATGCTGCCATTGAGGCATCGCGTGCGGGCGAGCAGGGGCGGGGTTTTGCGGTAGTCGCAGATGAAGTGAGAAAACTCGCTATTCACAGTGCTGATGCGACCGGAAATATCGAGACCAGTCTGGACGAAATGAAGACACTCATCGAGCGGATTTTGCACAATATCGGGAACATGTCTACGCTGACACAGACACAAGCCGCCCTAACTCAGCAAGTGAATGCATCTACGGACGAGATCAACAGCATGTCCAAAGCTTTGTTGGATTTCGCGAGAACGATGTAAGGCTTCATGTAGAAATGAGGCCGGGCCTAAGGTTCGGTCTCTTTACTGTTTTTGGAAGATGAACTATACTTTTTGAGGATCGATCTAAAAATCACCTCATAGTAACTTTATGTGGAAAAGAGGAACATACCTTGAGCTTACTTAGTTCAATATTGGTCGGAATTGTAGCTCTGGAACATGTGTACATTCTAATATTGGAAATGTTTCTGTGGACGACTCCGCGGGCGATGCGTACGTTCGGGACCTCGAAGGAGCTGGCGGAAGCAAGCAAATCCCTGGCAGCAAATCAGGGGCTGTATAACGGATTTCTGGCAGCCGGATTGGTGTGGGGCTTGTTCTATCCGGAACCTGTAATCGGGCGGCAAATCCAATTATTCTTTGTCATTTGTGTGGTAGTGGCTGCGGTATATGGTGCATTAACTGCCAACAAGTCTATTTTATTAAAGCAAGGTCTGCCTGCCATCCTGGCACTGATCAGTTTGTGGATACTCTGAAGACACCCTTACCGGGTGTCTTTTTTCTAGATTCGATCACATAATGTCTGGAATGCTAATGACAAGGGGAATAAACAGTTTTTGACCGATTGTAAATCCGACTATTCCGATTTATAATAAATTTATTACATATTAAGAGAACACGGGGGCTAGAGCGATGCGTCGTAATTTGACTGGTGTATTGGTATTCATTGTATTGATGTTGGTTGTAAGTGCATGCTCCGGCGGTAATTCTGGATCTACGTCTGAGACGAATGGAAATACGACTGGTGCAGCTACCACAACAGCTGATAACGGACAGCCTAAAGATGGTGGCAGCCTGATCATTGGCGTACAAGCTGATCCGGTGGTGCTGAATCCGAACTATGCGGGTGATCGGGTAAGTCTGACGATAGACCAGGCGATATTCGCACCATTATTTCAAGTGAACAATGGCAAAAAGACATTTTATTTGGCAGACAGTCTGACTCCTTCAGCAGACAAGCTGACGTATACACTAAAACTGAAAAAAAATCTGACTTGGCATGATGGAGAGAAGCTGACAGCTGACGATGTTGTTTTCACCATTAACAAAATTTTGGATGAGAAGCAGCACAGCTTTTTGAGAAGTAATTTTATGGTTAATGGCAAACCGGTTCAGGTAAGCAAGGTTGATGATACAACAGTGGATTTCAAGCTTCCTCAGCCAGCTCCTGCTTTTGAGGCAGCATTGGTACAGGTATCCCCGATTCCGAAGCACATTTTCGAGAATGAAGCGGATATTGAGAAAAGCACGAAAAACAACTCACCGATTGGATCAGGTCCTTTCAAATTTAAAGAGTACAAAACCGGTGAGTACGTTACACTTGAACGGTTCGATAACTATGTTGGTGGCAAGCCGCATTTGGATTCAGTAACATATCGGATTGTTAAAGATTCGAATGCTGCGAATTTGGCTCTTCAAAATGGTGAGATCAATGTAAACTATCTAGATCCGCAAAATGTGGAGACCATTAAAGCAACAGATAAGTTTGACATTTTCCCTTACAGCGAAGGTCGCTTGGCTTATCTGATGTTTAATGAAAACAGTGATACGAAGCAGTTGAACAAAAAAGAAGTGCGTCAGGCGCTTTCTTATGCATTAAGTCAGGATGAGTTGATTCAAGTTTCCTATGGCTCCAAGGATTATGCAGACACTGCAAAATCTGCTCTGACACAGGACGTACTGTATCACACGAACGACGTTGCATTTTTTAATAATGATGTGAACAAAGCAAAAGAGCTGCTGAAATCGGCTGGAGCTGAAGGACTGAAACTGCGCATTATCATTCCGGGCGGTAACAAGGTACAGGAAGCACAAGCACTCTATATCCAGCAGAAGTTAAAGGACATAGGCGTTCAGCTGGACGTGAACAGCATGGATTCATCGGCATGGTCGCAAAAGTTCGTCGATACGAATGCCAAGGACTTTGATCTGGCGATCAGCGGCTACATCATGGGGTATGACCCTGACGCATATCGTATTTTGTATAGCACCGGATCATCCTCCAACTATTCGCATTATTCGAATAAGGAAGTGGATAAACTGCTGGAAGAGGGCGCGGGTGAGTCGGATACGACTAAACGTGGAGAAATTTATAAAAAGGTACAAGAGCTGCTGGCTGAGGATGCTGTCATCTATCCGATTGCTTACACCAAGACTATTGTAGCCTTCGACAAGCAGTATGGCGGTATTGATCAGGCTGTGCTGAAGCCGGTCGTGATTTTCGAGGATTTGTCCAAAATTTATCACAAATAAGACAGGGTTTTCAAAAATAAGCTGGGCTAACCAGCTTATTTTTTTCGAAAACAGCAAGGGGAAGGGAAACGTATGAGACAACTCATCGCCAGAAGGTTGCTGCAAGTTATACCGATGCTATTTTTTGTGTCCATCGTCTGCTTCGGCTTGATCAAGCTGGCCCCAGGTGATCCGGTTCTCTCTTTTGTTACACCGAATATGCATCTGGAAGACATTGAACGAATGAGGCATAGCTTGGGGCTGGACCAGCCCGCTTACGTGCAGTACATATTATGGCTTAAAAAGAGTCTAACGGGTGATCTCGGCTACTCGCTAATTAATCACCAGCCCGTGCTGGATCAGATTCTCGACCGTCTCCCGGCTACAGCCGGGTTAATGGGCGCATCCATCATACTTGCTGTGCTGGTTGCCATCCCACTTGGTTTGACGGCTGCGGCGAATCGGAATCGCTGGATCGACAAGCTCATTAATCTGATGTCGTACATCGGGATTTCTGTTCCGCTGTTTTGGCTCGGTATTTTACTTATTTATTTGTTTGCGATTTATCTGCATTGGCTTCCGAGTACTGGGATGCGTACCATCGGTACGGACTCGGTGCTGGATGTGATCAAGCATGGGATTTTACCATGTTTTGTACTGGCCTTCGGTTTTCTGTCTGTGTATGTGAGGTACATCCGTTCCAGCACAATTACGCAGCTCAAGGAAGAGTACGTGCAGATTCAATACGCGTTCGGGTCTGGAAAAAGACTAGTTTTGTTTCGACATGTGCTCAAGCATGTGCTGCTGCCCATCATTACGCTGCTCGGAATGTCGGTTGCGGACTTGGTGGCTGGAGCCATTGTGACGGAGACGGTATTTTCCTGGCCGGGCATTGGCTCGCTGGGCATGACGGCGGTAAAAGGGATGGATTATCCTGTCATCATGGGGATTACTTTATTTTCCGCTCTGCTGCTGATCCTGGGTAATCTGCTTGCGGATATCTTGTACAGCATTGCGGACCCGAGAATTAAATCAACGAGGTGAATTCATGAATCGGAGCAAATGGCGCAACATCGGGATCGAGCTGATGACGAGCAAAATGGGCGCCGTCGCCCTCATACTATTGATTGTATTTTCGCTGGGGGCGATTTTCGCATTTTTATCGCCGCAGGACCCGAATAAGTTGAACGTGCTGGAGCGTCTCCAACCACCGGGAGCGGCACACTGGTTTGGAACGGATGATTATGGGCGGGACTATTTTACAAGAGCACTGTACGGCGGACGTGTATCATTGCTGGTAGGCTTCGCGTCCATGATTATTGCGACCAGTATCGGTGCAGTGGTAGGTATTGTGAGCGGGTATTTTGGAGGATGGATCGACAATCTGCTTATGCGGGTTTTGGAGCTGATCATGTCGATTCCGTCTTTCTTGGTTATTTTGCTGCTGAGTGTGTTTTTGAAGCCGGGCGTCGGCAATATCATTGTCATTATCGCCTTGCTCATGTGGATGAACATTGCCCGGGTGGTCCGTGCAGAGACAATGACGTTGCGTGAACGGGAGTATGTACTATACGCCAAAGCTTCGGGACAAAGTACGTTTGGTATTATTATGAAGCACATTGTACCGAATCTGATTCCGATAATTATCGTAGGGGCGACGAACAATATCGCTTCAGCAATTATGATGGAATCGTCACTGAGCTTCCTCGGCTTTGGTGTTCAGCTGCCGAATGCTACGTGGGGCAGTATGCTGAATAATGCCCAAGGATATATTGCACAGGCCCCATATATGGCATTGTTTCCGGGATTGCTTATTTTACTGACTGTGTTGAGCTTTAATGTTTTGGGAGATGTGCTGCGTGTAGGCTTTGAACCCAAATTAGTAAAACGATGATTCATAGTTTCATAGATTCATAGTACAGGCCCATTACAAATGGCTCCAGGAGCGATAGGAAGGAGCGAAAACACAATGACAGAACATCTACTGTCCGTCGAACAGCTGGAGGTCTCGTTTTTCACTCGTGAGGGGGAGAATCAGGCAGTTCGAGGGGTTAGTTTTCATATTGATGCTGGAGAAACGGTAGGAATCGTAGGAGAATCCGGCAGCGGCAAAAGTGTGACAGCGAAAGCGATCATGTCAATGATAGCCCCGCCGGGCAAGCGGCTGAACGGCGATATCCGTTATCGGGGACAAAGTCTGACCGCTCTGACGGAAAAGCAATGGCGAAAAATACGTGGAAACCAGATTGCGATGGTCTTTCAGGACCCGATGACCTCGCTGAATCCGGTCAAAAAGGTTGGCTATCACCTGGTCGAGGTGATTCGCAGACATCGAGGACTGAGCAAGGAAGCGGCTACGCAAGCAGCTGTAGAACTGCTGCGACAAGTAGGCATTACCGAGCCGGAGCGCCGAATGAACCAATACCCGCATCAATTCAGCGGCGGGATGCGCCAGCGGGTGATGATTGCTATGGCGCTCTCGTGCAGCCCGGAGCTGCTGATTGCAGATGAGCCGACTACAGCGCTGGACGTGACGATTCAGGCGCAAATCTTGGAGCTGCTCAAGTCTTTAAAGCAGCAATCCGACATGTCGATTGCTCTAATCACCCATGATCTGGGCGTCGTCGCCCAGGTGTGCAGCCGTGTCATCGTGATGTACGGCGGCATGGTGATGGAGGAGGGACGCGTGGACGATATCTTTTATCGTCCGGGCCACCCGTATACGCAGGGCCTGCTGCGTTCTGTGCCCCAGCGTACGAACGGCTTCCGAGAGCGGCTGGTGCCGATTGAGGGCACGCCGCCGGACCTGCTGAACCCGCCATCGGGCTGTCCGTTCATGGAACGGTGCCCGCATGCGTTTGCCCGCTGTGTAGAGCGGCCGCCGATGGTGGAGCTGCGCCCGGACCAGCGAGCAGCCTGCTGGTTGAACGAGCCGGACGCCGTGCCTGCTGGAGTCTACGAGACGCCCGAAGCGGGCCATGCGGAAGGGGGGAATAACGGTGAGTGAAGCAAACGATGTATTGGGTGAGCATCAGCCGTTGGTAGAGGTACACCAGCTTAAGAAGCATTTTGTGACCGCAAAGGATTTGTTAGGGCGTAGCTCTGAAGTACTCAAGGCGGTAGATGGCGTGAGCTTTCAAATCAAGCGTGGCGAGACGTTCGGACTGGTCGGTGAGTCAGGTAGTGGGAAATCAACGGTTGGACGCTGTCTGACGCGATTATACGATTATACAGAAGGTACGGTACGCTTTGACGGTCAGGATATTTCCAAGCTGAACGATAAACAGCTCAAGCCGCTGCGTCGGCGCATTCAGAGCATTTTTCAGGACCCATATTCCTCTCTTAATCCGGGTATGAACGTGCTTGAACTGATCGGTGAGCCGATGGATATTCACAGATTGCATCAGGGGAGTGAGCGTAAAGATGCTGTAGTGGCTTTGCTTGAAAAGGTAGGGCTGAAGCGGGAGCATCTGTATCGCTATTCGCATGAGTTCAGCGGCGGGCAGCGCCAGCGGATTTCCATCGCTCGTGCTCTGTCCGTGAACCCCGAGTTCATCGTCTGTGACGAGCCGATTTCGGCACTCGATGTGTCCATCCAGGCGCAGGTCATTAACACGCTGGAGGATCTTCAGCAGGAGTTCGGGCTGACGTACCTGTTCATCGCCCATGACTTGTCGATGGTGCGGCATATTTCAGACCGAATCGGTGTGATGTACCATGGGCGACTGGTAGAAGTAGCTGATGCAGATGAGTTGTATGAGCAGCCCGCTCATCCTTATACGCAGGCGCTGTTGTCCTCTATCCCTGTGCCTGATCCGAGAGCAGTCGGAGAGCGTGAGGGACTGGGGGGAGGCTTGGCCCAACCAGACGGTTCATTAGTATGGGACAAGGAGAACAACAGTGCGACCGAGCTGAGAGAAATCAGTCCCGGCCATTATGTAGCATATCCGGTTAACCGTTAGGGTTAAAAGCGGTCGTACGATGTGCATGACCCAAAGGAGGTAAAAAACGATGACTGAATCGACGAAAAGAGTACGTATTTCCCAATGGGACGCGCTCTTGCTGGAATCATTACGCTCTTTAGGCTGGTCCCAAGAGGAACTAATCCGTCGGGTGCAGCAAAATGAGCTGCCAACGAACGGACCATCCGATTTTGATTACACAGAGCTTGTCACCGGGCTGGCGTCCCAAGAGCCGGAGGTGTTTGTCAGCGCGGTAACGGAAGGATATCAGATCAAGTACAATACGATCCGGGGCATTCGTTCGTGGATTGCCGTTGCGTTCAGACGGGAGCCTGAGCTGTCCCTGGAGGAAGGAAGCGAAGCCGTTACATCCGAACTGACGAAGGCTGAGTATGATCGGCTTGGGCGGGTACTGTCATTAGGCTGGGTCATCCAGGAAGTACGTCCCGCGGAGGGCGAGACTTCAGGATTATACCGAATTGTACCTGCTTCACAGACGCATTAAATCCTGGGGATGAAGTAATATACTTTACCAGAAATTGAAACGAGCTGACGTGGAGGCCAGCTCGTTTTTTTATTGCAATTCTTCTTCATTTTTTTTATTCAGCATAACCAGACTATTGTGAATGATCCGTGTCATGCAGTAAAAGAAGGCCATTCTGGTGGTTTGCATAATAGCTCCCAACAACATGGACATCGATTCCATTTGGGAAAAATGTAAGATAAGAATCCGGTTAATAATTCCTTCACCAAACCAGACAAAATATAGCGGAACAATCATCTTTTGAATATAACGAGCTTTACGCCCCAATTCGGGGTGGAGCGCAAAGTACCTATAAATATGGGTGAATGTATTGGAGAATCCCCACAAGTTAATAAAAGGAATCATGCGAGCAATGGCTCCCACGGTACGAATCGGATAATCGGAATGTTTTTGCCGGATGGCTTTATGTACTTGAACTAGCCAGATCAGATAGGTTACAAAACACATGTAGTACAGAACAAAGCTAAAGACTGTAAATTTTTGCTCCAATTCGTATAGATGATCATAATAAAAATCATTTGCGTAAATATACACTAACGTAAAAATAAGGATAATAAATTCACCTATAGTGCCCACCGCTAGCAAGGCTTGGTGTACGCTGCCAGCTGTCTTGGATGGAAATGCTTTGGAATCTGATTCATTCAAGATGTACTTCCTCCCAGTCTAGTTGCTTCAAATACACGATAGCATCCTCCAGTGTTTCTACGGGGATAATGCGCAGCTTGAGTCCATGTTCCTTTTGGACTCGGGCAGCCTCTGCTTCGTTGCCTTCCTCCCCATACCATTCATAATCTGCCGGTACGAAAAATAGATCAACCTTTGCCGCCTCGGCTCCCAGCAGTTTTTGCTCCAGCCCACCGACCGATCCGACATCTCCGTATTCTTCCATCGTGCCAGTGCCTGCAATTTTGTGACGTCCGCCATCTGAAAAGTCGATGTTATTGGCTTCCTCATACAGTCCGATGCCTGTCATCAGACCCAAGGAATTCCCCGCAAGATCCTGCAAATGAGTCAATAGCTCCGCATAGCGAGCATCTTCCAATTTGCTAAGATTCGAGAAAGTTGTTGAATCACCACCTGTTTCGCTGTCTACACTTAATTCCGTCGCTGCATGTACAGCTTGCATAGCAGAATATTTTAGCGTGTCCGTCTCTGAAAGGTCCTCCAAATAAGAGTCCACTTCATCAGGGGTAATGGGTTCAAACTTAATCGCACCCCCGGATACATTTTCACTGGAATATACATTCCAACGCTCCAGGAGATTGTTAGCAATACCCGTTTGAACAGACGAAAAAAACACGCTTCCCTGAACGCCAAGATCTTTGACCGGATGCATTTCTCCTTGCAAAATATACTGTGCAGGCATAGGCCGTGTTCCAATAAAGGCGGCGATAGCCGGGATCAGCAGCAGCGCGAAAATGAGTATACGTTCTTTGTTAATGCCAAATATCTTTTTGAGGAGATATGGATTACGGCTTGGCACCTCATTCACAACCTTTCCAACTGTTCTCATACGGATATCATCGGTTGAAAAGATTAGAAAGGTTACATTTTTCACCATAAATGACCGATAAGAGTATAGTAGTATACATATTTTTAACGCTCTGCCAGATCACCGACGCTCTTTTTTTATGCTATATTTTATACATAAGGAAAATTAGAGAGCTGAGGTGCAGCATGACATCAATGACTATTGTCGAATCATCCGTCAAACCAGGATTAATGGCTTTTCAGGCAAGCACTGAAGATCAGGAGCAGGTTCAGGAGTTAATTTTAAAGACGGCCAGGTGGCTGCACAGCAAAGGCTCTACGCAATGGGGACGCTTACTAAAAGGAAAAGATGATCACAACCTAGGCGGCGCTATTGCACGTGGAGAAGTGATTATTTTCCGAGCATCAGAGGATCATGGCTTGGCAGGCGCAGTGATCTTGCAGCAGCAGCCCAGTGCATGGGACCGTAAGTTGTGGGGATTAGACGAAACGGATTCTGAGGGAGGAACCTCAGTATATCTGCATCGTTTGGTTGTGGATCGCGATAGCACCGGGAAGGGTCTAGGCCTTGAGCTGATGCAATGGATTGAACAAGGTATCCACTTTACAGGCAAGGATCGAATCCGTTTAGACTGTATTGCGGGCAATGACAAGCTTAGCGAGTTTTACAGACAATGCGGTTATACGTATATAGGCGAAACGAACGGCTATAATACTTTTGAAAAGATGCTAATAAAGATTTAGAAAACTGAATTATAGCTCAAGGAATACGAAAGAAGGAAGCAGGTGATCTGCATTCTTCTTTTTTTGTTGTGCAGCCTTTACTTTCCCTTGATCGCTGTCATATCAGAGTCCTCCAAAAGAGAAAATTTATATGAAAATGAAAATGGGGATATCGTGTCTCACCCTTCTACATATGATGATAGGGAAGTTTTGTAAGCGTTTTAAAATAGGAAGGCATACAACCAAGTGAAGCTACAGGAGGCGGTTAAAGTGGACGATTACATGAGCTGGATAAAGATTGGATTTTTCCTCATCGTTCTGTTTTTACTTGCAGCGGCATGCAGTACCTCTCCCAAAATAGAGAACACAGACGGGCAAAAAGTGCGGCTTACGATGCAGGTTTGGGGTAATCCTGCGGAGGTAAAGGTGTATCAGCGGGCACTCGATGCATTTGAAAAGGAAAACCCGAATATCGAGGTTAAGCTGGTGCCTGTACCGGGAGACCAATATGAGCAAAAGCTGTTGACACAGCTTCAGGGAAGTCGCGGACCGGATGTGTTTTATTCGTATGAACCGACGATTGCGCGTTTGATCGGGGCGAAGCAGGTACAGCCTTTGGGTGAGTTTTTAAAAAGTGATGCAAGTGATGTGAAGGCTGAGGATTTTCCAGAAGGATTGTGGGGACCGGCAAAGCGTGATGGGGAAATCTATGGGGTCACTCCCGACTCAAACCCGATGGTCATGTATTACAACAAAAAGGTATTCAAGGAAGCAGGCGTGAAGACGCCGCAAGAATACTATGACGAAGGCAAGTGGAACTGGGATGCCTTTGAGGAGGCTACTTCCAAGCTGAAGGCAGCCGGAAAACAGGGTTATATTGCGGAAAACTGGTGGGCTCACTGGTATTCATGGGTGTGGTCGAATGGCGGTCAGATTTTTGATGAACAAGGCAAATATGTGCTGGACCACAATGAAAAGGGCAAGGAAGCCTTCAGTTTTATGTACGATATGGTGAAAAGGGGAAATGCCGTATATCTCGGATCACTTCCCAAAGGGCAAGGGGCTGACGCGATGTTCATGTCCAATCAAGTCGGTATGCTGGCGGCGGGAAGATGGCTGGAGCCCTTGTTTAATCAAAATAAAAGCCTCGACTTTGATTATATCTACTGGCCATCCAATAGCGGAAAGAATGAGCCCGTTGCCATTCCGGTTGCCTATGTAGCTGTAAATAAAAATAGTCCGCATGTGCAAGAGGCCATGAAGCTGGCAGCATTCTACGTCTCTGTGAAGGGGCAGGAGGCGCGGCTGGTTGAAGGTGGGAATGCCATGGGTACGCTTGCTGCCGCAGATGAGAGCATTATGAAAAAGGCGACCATTGAGCATTCAAGCTATTTGACCGAGGGACGTAACATAGGGCATGCTCATGGATCTGCATTGGCCTATGATGCTCAGGTGCCGGGGTTGAACTCGGATATCACGGAGACCATCGACCTGATGTTCTTGGGCAAGCAGGATGCTGCGGCAACTATTGAAAAGTTGAATCAGATCATATCCAAGGCGGTCAAGTAGGCACGGGATGACCCGTGGCCGGGGAGGAAGGTGACCAGATGCAGAAAAAGCATCAAGCGCTGTGGGGGCCTTATAAACAAGCAAGGAACGTCGATATTTTTAATGGTCATGAGATTACCAATCTTCCCGTGAGCAGAAATCATATTAATAACCTGCTTGAGGTATACTCAGATGATGTATTGCCGTGAATATTATGAATCATCAGAGAGGCATGCCCAAATGAATGGAGGGTGCAGCGAAACAGCTAATTTACAGCTGATTAGCGACACCCTCTTTAGTTGTCCGGACGGAAATGTACTCGTATTTCATGCTGTTTACGTCATCAACATACTATCTACGCCAGTCCATTGAAATTTCTTCTGTACTATTTGATAATCTAGACACAACAAAAGAAACGATTGACTCATATTCAAAACTACGAAAGGAGAATGCGAGTGAAATAGACTTTTACGTTATGACGTCTTGGCAATCACTCAGGGCGAGGTGCGGCTGGCCCAAGCCCAATTGAGCAGAGCCAATTCAGCGCTACCTCATGCAGCACGTTGATGTTGTCTACCTGACAGTGTTCTAATCCGCCAAGTCGTCTATCCTCTATCGGGAAGAACGTCTTGTTTTTCGAACCCGCTTGCTCATAATTTTTCAAGGCTTGTGTCAGCGGATTTGGCTGAACCAATATCTCTTCCGCTCCGTGCATTACAAGAAGCGGACATTCTATCTGGTGGAGCACGCCCTCAAGATCATAGGCAAAACGCGGATTACCCGCAAAGTCCTCCAAGCTTTTTGCCCCCAGAATTCTCATGCCATGTGCGGCCAGACTCGGTGGCATCCATTTAAGCATTGCATCCCAATCAAAGGCGTGCGTACCGCCGTCGGAGATGACGGCAGCAATCCTGTGATCGAACGAAGCGAATCGCAAAGAGTCGTAAGCCGCAAAACTCTCACCGTGCACGATAATCTTATCGGGATCGACTTCCGGCCGCGTTAGAAGAAAGTCGATTGCTCGGGAATGGAAAGCCTCACTGTCCGCTCGTCTTCCTTTTCCCTTTTCGTACAGCGAGAGGCCGGTGCCAGGCTGGTCATAGACCAGAAAGTTATATCCACACGAAATAAAAGCGGGACCTAGCCAGAAATAGTTTTCAATTGACCACTCGTCGCCACCGTTGAGAGCAAAAAGGGTCGGCTTCGGACCTTTTATCCAGGAAGGGGAGAAGAAGTAACCATCCAGCTTGACATCTTCGTAATCGACTTGGATCTTCTCCGGTTGGACATCGAAGTACTTTCCGGCAGCTTCGAAGAGTTCATTTACTTTCTTAAATACACGGATTTTCTCGGTGTCATCATCCATCACCGCATATTCCGCAATTCTGTAGTAATTGCAGGCACGAATGTAGCAGTTTCGTGCTGTATACCAGTTTCCAGCCGTTTCGGCCTCCTTGCCGTGTCTTTCCAATGCCTGAGCCGTTATGAGCCATTCCCTGTGCCACGTATCTTTGTCATCGGGGTCAATTTTTTTGCAGGCCTCGTAGATCTCGGTGACATCCGTAGCACCGAGGCTTGCCATACCTAAAGCTTTGGTGACTTGGTATGACATCATGTAGTGATTGGGCCAACGGCTGAACTCAATTGACATTGTAACATCCTCCTTTTCCAGTTCTAGTGATTGTAGTTTTTTTACTACAAGTAATTTTTACAACACAAAGATAAAGCTTCGTTAAAAGAAAAATAAATGTTTGTAAAGAGAATATAAAAAACTATAAACCGCTGAAAAAATAAAAAAGGCTGCTGCCTGGGTGTTCACACCTGGCAGTAGCCTTTAACTCCTGTAGTAAAAGAAAATGTGCACAAATAAAATCAGTGTTGTGCGGCCAAGGGAAGACTGAATCTTATCCCCAAACCGCCATATTCGGAAGGGTAGGCGCAAATTTCGCCCCTATGATGTTCAATAATGGATTTACAGCTTGCAAGCCCCAGCCCCAGTCCGCCCTTTTGGATTTGCCGCGATTTATTCACAGTGAAAAATTTGAGGAACAGAGAAGATATATCCTTTTCCGGCACTCCAATTCCATTATCCTCGATTTGAAAAAAGGCATACTGTCCTAGCGGGTATCCGGTCATATACACTTTCAGCTTATTTTTCCCTCCATATCTTACAGCATTGCTAAAGAGGTTGCCGAAAACCCGACGTATCATCGGTTCATTGACCATCAGCAATATATTTTCCGTAAATGAATGGCGGCAAGTAAGCTCGTTGTCAAGTCCTGCCAACTCATACTCATATTCAAGGGCAATGTTTTCAAATAATTTTGATGCTTTTACAGGTGTAGCTACCATAGATTCCAACTCCAGTTTTTCTTTAGTGAAGCTGGAAAAATCATTGATGAGTTCAACCATATATCCTGACTTCTTTTGAATCAAATCATAATATTCCTGCTTTTCAGTTTCTGGTAAATCCTTGTGCGTAGCCAGCAGTTCAGTAAAACCATTAATAGATGTCAAGGGTGTTTTCAAGTCGTGGGCAATTGCCGCGATCATATCGATCTGCTCTTTGTGCGCGAGTTGAAGCCGGTGCTCCATCTTATTGAAGTGTTTATAAAGTTCTCCGATCTCGTCATTACTTCTCAGAGCTAGCGGAGGCAGTGGATGTACAATATTTACTTCTTCAAGCCTGGTATTCAGAAGCTGAATGGGTTTCTCTATGCAAAAATGAATATAGATAATTAGAATAATAAATATGAAACAGGCAATTGCAAATATGGGCAGGAGCAATGCTATATATCGCGAGTCCAGCAATGAACTGCGTATAGGGGAATATACTGCAAAGACAAGCTTCAGGTACATTCCAATCGAAAACATGAATATTATAAACATCAGCAGGAACAAAAGAGGAAGCTTTATTTTCAGTTTCATACTATTGCTCTCTTTCCGTGTATTTATATCCTATGCCCCATATTGTTTTAATAAAGTCATATTCAGGACCAAGTTTCTTACGGATATTTTTGATATGAACCGTTACGGTATTTATTTCTCCGTATTCGTCGCCCCAGACGTTTTCATATATCTGCTCACGAGTCAATACATTATTGGGGTGGCGCATGAGGATAGACAGAATCTGAAATTCCTTCGTTGATAAGTCGAGCTTCCTGCTATTCAGGAATGCTTCAAACGTCTTATCGTTCAAAATGAGCGGAGAATCCGCCTTTTCGTTACTGGGACTAAGTTCATCCCACTCTTTAAAAAGCCTGTCCACTTTTCTGAAGTGAGCCTTTATCCTGGAGACAAGCTCCTGAATACTGAAAGGTTTGGTCATGTAATCGTCTGCTCCTATTTCGAGCCCGACGATTTTATCAATGTCCTTATCACGCGCACTTAAAAACAAAATTGGAACATTATAAGAATTTCGGATACTTCTGCAGACATCAAGTCCATCCATATCAGGCATCACTATATCAAGAACGATGAAATCAATGTGATTTTCTTCCAATGCAGATAAGGCTTCTTTCCCAGAATATGCCGAAATTATTGCAAATTGCTCGTATCTTAAACTCTTTGTGATGAGTTTTACGATTTCTTCATCGTCGTCTACAACTAATATCGTTTTTAGCATATTTATACCTCCCAGCCGCTTTAAGTGGACTGAATTTATAAAACAAGAGCCGCATGATCCTCTCGCATTGAAAAAAGTAGCGCTCAAAGCGTCTCTGCGGTCGAGCTATGCACATATTCCAGCTTGAAGACCTGCATATAGCTTTTGACGTAATGTCCGGGAGTGTGTCTAATCAAAAGACGGTGTGAAAAGGCTGAAAACCATCACAAGTTTTGGTTTTCAGCCTTTTCCGATAAAGTCCATCCGAGCTACGCACTCCACATGACTTTGATAGGACTCAAATGGGAAGATCATGAAACATGGTATACCTCAAATGGGTATTCCGCTCCAAATCCCTTACTGATTGAAATCAGTAAGGGATCATGGCTCTATAGTAACAGCTATTATCGTAATGTAAAGGGAGATGTAACGCACATTTTGGATTACACCGACCCTTCGGGTTTTAAAACTCCGAGAACCTTTGGAACAGGGGATGCCGATTTTTCGTATGGCTACTCCTTTTTATATTTTTTTCGGTACTGTAGCGGGGTGTGCCCGGTAAGATGCTTGAATACACGACCAAAGTGAGCGATGCTGTCAAAACCCGTTTTTTCAGCAATGGAAGTCACTTTCCAGTTTGTTTCTCTCAAATACGCACGAGCCTGCTGGACCCGCACATCTTGAAGATATTCTACTAAGGTAAAACCTGTTGTCTGCTTGAAAATACGGCACAAATACGTGCTGCTAATATAAAAATGCTCAGCCAGCTGATCTAGTGACAGGCTCTCGGCATAATGAGCATGCAGGTATGCGATGACTGAGTACACGCGTTGCTGCTTTTCGCTACGTTCCGGTGCAATGGTATCGGCAGTGGTCGATTGTATGCGCCGGATGCGGATAAGGAGCTGGAGTAGCAAGCTTTGGAGATATAGTCGGCGGTAGGCATGTTCTTGGTAGTATTCATCCAGCATTTGCTGGAATAGATGCTCCAGCTCGCATTGTTCTTCCGCGGAGGGGCGAAGCAGAAAGCTTTTTTCTGGCAGAAGAGGCTGGTTCTGATCGCTGGAGGGAGAGACAGTCATTGGCGAGGCTGCAAATTCTTCATCAAAGTTAATCAAAATCCGTTCATGGCTACCGCTACCCTTGTTACTTGTACGGTGAAAATCATGTTTGCTAATCCAAATCAGATCGCCCTTCTGGAGCGCGTATACCCGCTGATTAATGTAGTAGTAGCGCTCTCCTGCCAGCAAATAATAGATTTCGTGCGCTTGGTGGACATGGTCGGCGGACATGCTGAATGGCACCGTCCGTAGCGCTTGCTCAATGGCAAAGCGGGGTGTAGCGATCATATCGATAGTCTCCTTTAACGAAAGAATACATAAGGATAATATATGTATATTTTTTGGGAAAAATCATAATAAAAGCGAAGATTTCGCTCTTTCTTATACTATAAAATAAAAGCAATTCATGTAAAGGGTGTGAGCCAATTGGCTAAAATCAAATATGCGCTTGTGGGTACCGGAGGAAGAGCCGAATTTTTTTACGGTGAAGTTGTTACCGTTTTCAAAGATACCTCGGAGCTGATCGCGTTCTGTGACGTCAATCAGACGAGAATGGATTATGCCAATCAGCTGTTGCAGGAGAAATACGAGCATGAGCCGATTGCGACCTATAAAGCACACGAGTTTGATCGGATGATCGCGGAGACGAAGCCGGATATCGTCATTGTCACGACCATTGACCGGGTGCATCACCGGTATATTATCCGGGCGATGGAGCTGGGCTGTGATGTCATTTCCGAGAAGCCGATGACGGTGGATGAGGACAAATGCCAAGACATTCTGGATGCCATAGACCGCACGGGACGGAAGCTGCGCGTCACCTTTAACTATCGTTACGCGCCGCATAATACAAAAATCCGCGAGATTATTATGGACGGAACGCTCGGAGAGGTGCTGTCAGTCAATTTTGAATGGCTGCTGAATACACAGCATGGCGCGGATTATTTCCGTCGGTGGCACCGGGACAAGCGTAATAGCGGCGGTCTGCTAGTGCATAAATCGACGCATCATTTTGATCTGATGAACTTCTGGCTCGGCTCGAAACCGGAGACGGTGTATGCGATGGGGGATCTGAAATTTTACGGCCGGGAAAATGCGGAGCAGCGTGGTGTGACGGAGTTTTATCAACGGGCTTACGGCAGCAAGGCAGCGGAAAATGACCCCTTTGCGCTACATCTGGACCGTAACGAGCATCTAAAAAGCATGTATCTGGATGCTGAGCATGAGGACGGCTATGTGCGGGATCAAAGTGTATTTGGCGACAATATCAGCATAGAAGACACGCTGAGTGTCATGGTGAAGTATCAGAACAAGACGGTGATGAACTATTCACTGAATGCTTATATGCCTTGGGAGGGCTTTATCATCGTATTTAATGGCACGAAGGGACGGATGGAGGTTCGGGTATCCGAGCAATCCTATGTTAATTCCGGTGGCAGCAAGGCAGATGAGGGTGCGCTCAAAGAGAAGACTATCACCATCTATCCCCACTTTGCAGCACCTTATGAGGTCGAGGTAGAAGAAGGCGTAGGTGGTCATGGCGGAGGAGATCCAGTTATGCTGCGGGATATTTTTGATAAGCCGGCAGAGGATCGGTTTCATCGTGCGGCCTCACATATCGATGGTGCATGGTCCATTTTAACAGGCATCGCCGCCAACCGCTCTATGCGTACAGGTCAGCCAGTGAAGGTGGAGGAACTGGTGCGTTTGTAATGAGTAGTAAATTCAATACCGAAAAGACCCCTCTAACTAGATTGAACAGAGGGGTCTTATTTTGGTATTCAAATATAGAATGCACCTTACATCTTACGGCACTTTATTTTATTATTTATCGGCAGTCAGTTCCCGGGTCCCCAGTTGTTGTACAGGACGATGATTGTCGGGGAAAATGGCAGCAAACTGGTTGATTTGGTCTGCGGACAATTCAATAGGCTGCTCCAGCACTGTCCAATTTACATGTTCTGTGCATGGCGGGGTAGTCAGCGATCCGTTGTAGCGAACGGAGTGCAGGTCTTTTGGCAGCAGCGCAGCGAGATTTATTTCTTCATCCAGAGCCGCTTCTTGGGAAATATCCTTCGGCAGTTTGGACCAAATGCGGTTGAAAGCCTTGTTTTCTTTGCCACTTTGGATAAGGACCCCTAAGACAGCTGTGCTTCCGTTGTCGCTTTGATGGACAAAATGAAGCTCCATTTCAGCATTTTTACCATCAATTTGATGTTCGCTCGGGTGGTGAAAGTGAAACTGCTTTAAAGTGAATTTAGTACCGTCCAGCATGATGTTATTGCTGGCATCGGCAACATTGATTTGCACAGTGTGCCCATTATTCAAAATGGATGCTTTCGTTTTAGTGTAATGAACTTGCAGCGGTTGCTGTGTTTGCGATGCTTCCAGATGGGTATGCTCTATATTGACAGGAGATTGTTCGTGGCCGTTACCACAAGCAACAAAATCTTTTTCCAGCTCTCCCCAATGTTCCGGTCCCTGATCTCCTTCATAGGACCAGTGTGGGCCTTTCTGAACAACTGCATGAGCGTTGTTAACTGATGAGGATGAAGTGCTAGTGGTACTAGAAATGGCGGGCTGTGAATTGCATCCTGTTACCGATACAGCCAAGATAATGGCAAATATGCTGAACAGGCAACCTTTCCAGTTTTTTTTCATGTTTCTTTATCCTTCTTCCAAAATAGAATATGTGAAACTTTTTACATTGTAAATTATTGTACAAAGTTCCTACAAGGGTCCAAGGACTTAGAAAGAAGCGTTTTTGGATTAAATAGTTTTAAGTTAGATTTATATTTGTCCTTTTTGGGCAAAAATTACTATAATAATGAGTGTACATTACAAAATAATTCCATATCTATTTAAAGGAGAGATCTACATGAAAGCAGCAATTGTTACAAAAGACAAGAAAGTCAGTATAGAAGAGAGACCTTTGCGTTCCTTGAAGCATGGAGAAGCGTTAGTCCAAGTTGAATACTGCGGAGTTTGCCACACAGATTTACATGTGAAAAATGCAGATTTCGGTGATGTCACAGGCAGAGTTCTAGGGCATGAAGGTATTGGAAAAGTCATTGAATTAGGTGAAGGAGTAACCAGTCTTAAAATTGGTGATCGCGTAAGTATTGCCTGGATGTTCGAAAGCTGCGGTCATTGTGAATATTGCCTAACTGGGCGGGAAACGCTGTGTCGTGAAGTTAAAAATGCCGGATATACGGTAGACGGTGCAATGGCAGAGCAATGTATTGTCACAGCTGACTACGCGGTCAAGGTACCAGATAGTCTTGATCCTGCCGCTGCAAGTAGTGTAACTTGTGCAGGGGTTACAACATATAAAGCAGTTAAAGTAAGTGAAATCAAACCAGGCCAATGGATCGGTATCTTCGGCATTGGCGGCTTGGGTAACCTGGCGGTGCAATATGCCAAAAATGTATTCAATGCTAAAGTTGTAGCCTTTGATATCAGTGATGAAAAACTAGAACTGGCCAAACAAATTGGTGCTGACTATACCGTTAACAGTATGAAAGAAGATCCGGTCGCCCGAGCCAAGGAGTTAACAAACGGTTCTGGTCTGGATGCAACCGTAGTTACTGCTGTTGCCAAAACACCTTTCAACCAGGCCATCGACGTTGTAAAAGCTGGCGCGCGTGTTGTAGCTGTAGGTCTTCCAACTGATAAGATGGATCTGGACATTCCTCGTCTGGTTCTGGACGGCATTCAAGTTATTGGCTCCTTGGTCGGCACTCGTGAAGACCTTAAAGAAGCGTTCCAGTTCGCTGCAGAAGGTAAAGTCGTCCCTCTTGTACAAAAACGTCCGCTCGAAGACATTAATGAGATCTTCGAGGAGATGGAGCATGGCAAAATCCAAGGGCGCATGGTCATTGATTTCACAAAATAAAATGAAATCGAATTGGTAACCCTTGGAATTCAGAGAGAGGAAGCGCCTGCTGATGTATTGCAGGCGCTCTTTTTGGCTTTACAGCTTATTCAGAATGTTATCTTCCAAAACCGCAGATTTATCCCCATATTCTTTGATGATATGTCTTTCTCCCCAGGCACAAAGAGAATCTAAAATGCTTTTCAGACTACATCCATATTCACTAAGCTCGTACTCCACTTTGGGTGGAACCTGATTATAGCTAATCCGATTGACAATGCCGTCTTCCTCTAATTCACGAAGCTGCTGAGTCAGCATTTTTTGTGTTATGGAAGGCATCATCCGTTTTAATTCGCTTGTCCGCATCTTTCCATGTGTCAAATGACACAAAATCACGCATTTCCATTTCCCCCCGATCACCTCTAACGTCGCCTCAACAGAGATATTGTATTTTTTCTTCCCCAATGCCGATCCCTCCATGTGTATCGCTTTCTGTTATACATACCTTAACAGCCTGTTTTAATCAAAAAGAACTTTATTTAGGGTACTTTTTGGTACCTATATCACTAAAAAGTACGTACTGTTCATAATTGCTTGAATAACTCATAATAACATCTGTTGGTTGAAGATTTCTATAGATAGGAGGGAAAAACATGTCGCCAGAATCAAAAGGAAGTATATGGCCATTACTGGCTCTAGCCGTAAGCGCCTTTGCGATTGGGACAACTGAGTTCATCAGCGTGGGACTGCTTCCCCTCATTGCTGAAGACTTGCACATATCTGTAACGATGTCCGCACTAACTGTAACGCTGTATGCATTAGGAGTTACCATCGGGGCACCTGTCTTGACCTCATTAACATCAAGTGTTCCCCGTAAAACGTTGCTGCTGTGGATCATGATTATATTTATTGCAGGTAACAGCCTTGCTGCGGTCTCTAGTGGAATTGCCTTGCTGCTGATTGCACGTGTGATCTCGGCGTTCGCCCATGGGGTGTTCATGTCCATCGGTTCCACCATCGCGGCCGATCTTGTGCCGGATGATCGTCGAGCGAGTGCGATTTCCATTATGTTCTCCGGGTTGACCGTAGCCACAGTCACAGGTGTACCTTTGGGTACCTATATTGGGCAGCAATGGGGTTGGCGGGCTGCATTTATGGCGATTGTGGTCGTCGGTGTAGTGGCACTCATCGCCAATCTGATTCTGCTGCCATCTACACTGCGCAAAGGGAACAAGACTCCTTTCCGCGAGCAGGTCAAACTGGTTACCAATGGTCGCTTGCTACTTGCATTTATCATTACAGCTTTGGGGTATGGAGGCACATTTGTGGTGTTTACTTATTTATCTCCATTACTCCACGACATAACCGGATTTCAGCAAAGTACGGTAACGTTTATTCTTTTGCTGTATGGAATTGCGATTGCCATCGGGAATGTCATTGGCGGAAAAGCAGCAAACCGTAAGCCGCTTTCAGCTTTGTTTTACATGTTTCTGATTCAAGCAGTGATCCTTTTTCTCCTGTTGTTCACGGCACCTTTTAAAACGGCAGGACTGATTACGATCTTCTTTATGGGATTGCTTGCGTTTATGAACGTGCCCGGGTTACAGGTATATGTAGTCATGTTAGCCGAACGGTTTGCACCCAAAGCTGTCGATGTTGCCTCTGCTGTTAATATTGCTGCTTTCAACGCAGGGATAGCCATCGGAGCTTATGTAGGCGGGATTGTAACGGATTCACTCGGTCTCATTCATACAGCCTGGATCGGGAGCATTATGGTTTTCGTTGCGGTTCTGCTCACAGGCTGGAGTCGTATGCTCGAAAAAAGGGATACAACCACCATTACAGGTTAAAGCTTTTAAAAAATAGAGAGGAAGATACAAAATGACACAAAACTTACAAAGCACAACATTGTTAAACAACGGAGTTCGTATGCCTTGGTTTGGCATCGGGGTATTTAAAGTGGAGGAAGGTTCGGAGCTGGTCGATGCTATAAAGGCTGCTGTAAAGCATGGCTACCGCAGTATAGATACAGCTGCAATCTATGCGAATGAAAGCAGTGTAGGGCAGGCTATTCAGGAAGCCCTTCAGGAAAATAATCTGTCCAGAGAAGAACTGTTCGTCACGTCCAAAGTGTGGAATGCAGATTTAGGCTATGAAGAGACACGAGCAGCTTATGAAGCCAGTCTGGATAAGCTGGGTCTGGAATACCTGGATCTATATCTGATTCATTGGCCAGTTCAGGGAAAGTATAAAGAAGCTTGGAGAGCGTTGGAATCCTTGTATAAAGAAGGACGGATTAAGGCAATTGGAGTCAGCAACTTCCAGATTCATCATTTGGAAGATCTCATGAAAGATGCTGGAATCAAGCCAATGATCAATCAGGTGGAGTTCCATCCACAATTAACCCAAACCGAGCTGTTGCAATTCTGTCAAAAGAACGACATTCAAATGGAAGCCTGGTCCCCGTTAATGCAAGGCCAATTGCTGGATCATCCGGTACTGCAAGACATAGCGACCAAGTATGGTAAATCGGTGGCGCAAGTGATTTTACGCTGGGATGTGCAGCAGGGAGTTGTCACCATTCCCAAGTCTACCAAGGCGCATCGGATCGTCGAAAATGCCGATATTTTTGACTTCGAACTGACGCGCGAGGATATGGATCGAATTCAGGCGTTAAATGCCGATCTTCGGGTAGGTCCAGATCCGGATAACTTTGATTTTTAAAATTACATTCATCATGAGACGCCGTTTCCTTCTTCACTAAGGGACGGCGTTTTGTGCATGATGGGTCTGGAGCCACAGCAATCCAATCCCGCCATATGGTATTATAGGGTTATGTGAATAGAGACGTTTTGGAAGCTTGTGAATACGAAAAATCTCCGGGGGACTTCATGAATAAGACGATTGCAGATATAGCCCAAATGGCTGGTGTATCCAAGAGCACGGTATCCCGTTTTTTGAACGGCGGGTCTGTCAGCGTGGATACGAAACGAAAAATTGAAAAAGTGGTTAAAGCCACGGGCTATGTGCCCAATGCCTTTGCCCAGAGTCTTAAGGCGAAGCGGACCAACATTATCGGCACCGTTGTGCCGCGTCTGGATTCTTTTGCGACATCCCATACGCTGATGGGGATTGATGAGGAACTGCGTTCTCAGCATTATCAGATGCTGATCTCCAATACGAGCCAGGATGTACAGCGTGAAATCGAAGCCATTTATGAGCTGGGCCGACAAAAGATTTCGGGTATCATTTTGCTGGCTGCTCAAATTACAGACGACCATCTGACCGCAATTCGTGACATCGGTATTCCAGTGTTGCTGGTGGGCCAGCAGCACGAGCAGCTTCATAGCCTTATCCATGATGACTATCGTGCAGGATATGATATTGGCACGTACGTTTTGTCTCAGGGACACCGCGAAATTGCCTACGTTGGTGTTACTGAAAAGGATGTTGCCGTCGGTGTGCAGCGCAAGGAGGGCTTTAGGCAGGCTGTACGCGATGCATTGCCTACTGAGTCTCGTACGGACGATGCGATGCAAGCAGCAGGGTATGATATCAGATACTATGAGACCGGATTTAAAATGTCCGATGCACGAATTGCTGCATCCGCTATTTTGGACAATTTCAAGCCAACGTTAATGGTGTGTGCTACGGATAATATTGCGCTGGGCGTAATCAATGCGGCTTATTCCAGAGGGATTGTCATTCCGTCGGATTTGTCGGTAACTGGCTTTGGGGGATACGATATTACGGAGGTCATTCACCCTGCGCTGACAACCGTTCAATATCCGTATATGGATGCTGGACGTGTAGCAGCGCAAAATATTATGCGGCTGGTAGAACATAAATCGGTAGAAAAAGTGACGGTCATGAATTATTCCCTTATCGAAAGAGAAAGCGTTGACAAACGCTGAACAAGTGGATTATAATTTCTTCGAAACCGGTTCCATAGTATGCGGACATAAATGGAATCGGTTGCAAATCCATGGATGAGCATTTTTTTAATCGTATGGGAACCGGTTCCGAAGGAATATTTTTTCACTAATTTGGAACCGGTTCCTGAGGCGAAGTTTTAATAAAAATGAGGTACAACTATGAAAATGACAAGAGAACAAAAGTATCGAGTGATCGAGCAGGCAGAGCCCGGTGAAATAGCCAGCTTGGAGGAGAAAGTGGAGCGATGTCACTGGCGGCAGGGGTTTCATATCCAGCCACCGACAGGTTTGCTCAATGACCCCAATGGCTTTTCGTATTACCAAGGTGAATACCACTTATTTTATCAGTGGTTTCCACTCGGAACGGATCATGGGATGAAATACTGGTATCATTTGAAATCCAGAGATTTGGCCACATGGAATAGTGCGGGCATTGGCATTGCACCTGGGGATTATTTTGATTCACATGGGGCTTACTCAGGCAGCGCACTGGAGCATGAGGGCAAATTATATATGCTGTATACGGGAAATGCACGAGATGAAGATTGGATCAGACATCCTTATCAATGCATGGCTGTTATGGACGAGAACGGTCGCATTACTAAATGGGAGCACCCCGTTATTTCCAATGTGCCAGAAGGGTATACAGACCATTTTCGTGATCCCAAGCTATGGAAAGACGGCGATAGCTTTTACTGTGTGATTGGTGCCCAAAGAACGAATTTAACAGGCTGCGCCGTCCTCTACCGATCAACCGACCTTCATTCATGGGAGTTTGAGGGAGAATTGTGCACAGGGCTGGAGTCGTTTGGCTACATGTGGGAATGTCCGGATTATTTTGAACTGAACGAAGCAGGTGTCTTGATCTTTTCTCCTCAGGGCTTGGAGCCTTCCGGGGATGAAAATCACAATATTTATCAATCGGGCTACGTAATCGGCAAGCCGTTAGATACCGGTACAAAAATACTGGAGCACGGCGCATTCCACGAGCTCGACAGAGGCTTTGACTTCTATGCGCCACAGACGATGATTGACCCGCAGGGGCGGCGTATTATGGTGGCATGGATGGGTCTGCCGGATATCGACTATCCCACAGATCCGAACGGATGGGCTCATTGTCTGACATTACCAAGGGAGCTTACGCTTCATGAGGGCAAACTCTTGCAGCGGCCAATTCCTGAGCTGACTACGCTACGCAGAAATCGTGAGGATCGGGTAGCTGACACGTTATTCTCAGAGAGCAAAACCTATGAAGGATTTACAGGTACGGCCTATGAGCTGATCTGTGAGGTAGATCTTTTAAGCGCTAAGATGTTTGGTATTGAATTCCGTGCGAGTGAGACTGAGAAAACGGTAATTAAATATGATGCCATCAGTCGCAAACTTGTATTGGATCGTTCGCAATCAGGTGAGCCTGTAGCCACTTCGTATGGTGAGATACGGCAGTGTTCATGGGATAAAGATCATATCAAACTTCATTTGTTTGTAGATACGTCTTCGGTTGAGATTTTCGTCAATGATGGGGAAGAGGTGTTCACCAGTCGTATTTTTCCGCATCCAGAGAGTGACGAAATACGCTTTTTTGCCGACAAGGGAGAGGCTCTCTTCCAGGCGGTGAAATGGGATTTTACATGAGTAGGCTAAAACATCAAGTGGATCGTTAATCATCAAACATAACGGAATCAACGAGAGGATGAACATCATGGCGGAGAACAGAGAAATAGCTAAAGAAGTGATCCAGGCAATCGGTGGGCAAGAAAATATTGCATCTTTTGCTCATTGCGCGACGCGCTTGCGGATTATGGTGCATGACAAGGAGAAAATTGATCAGAAAAAAGTTGAGGAGATCGACAAGGTCAAGGGTGCTTTCTTCAATTCCGGGCAATATCAGATTATTTTTGGTACAGGTACGGTAAATCGAATTTTCGAAGAGGTCGAAAAGCTTGGCGTGACTGGTTCATCTAAAGAAGAGGTGAAGAGTCAGGCGAAAAAGGAAGGGAACGTCTTCCAGCGCTCCATCCGTACCTTTGGTGATGTGTTTGTACCGATTATTCCTGTGCTGGTCGCTACAGGGCTGTTCATGGGGCTACGTGGCTTGCTCACTCAGCCGCAAATTCTCGCTCTACTTGGCATGACGCCACAGGACATTTCACCCAATTTTCTATTGTACACACAAGTATTAACAGATACGGCCTTTGCTTTTCTGCCAGCGTTAGTCGCATGGTCAGCCTTTAGAGTATTCGGTGGTAGTCCAGTGCTGGGTATCGTTCTCGGTCTGATGCTGGTAAATCCAGCCTTGCCCAACGCTTATAGTGTTGCGGACGGTTCAGCCCACCCGTTGACGATGTTCGGATTCATTCCTGTGGTGGGCTATCAAGGCTCGGTATTGCCAGCTTTCTTCGTGGGCTTGATCGGAGCCAAGCTGGAGCGGGCGCTGCGCAAACGGGTGCCTGAAGCGCTAGATCTGATTCTTACACCGTTTTTAACACTGTTGATCATGATCACTTTGGGATTGTTTGCAATCGGCCCGATTTTCCATTCACTCGAAGAATGGGTGCTGCACGGAACAACGTTTGTGCTGGATTTGCCTTTCGGTATTGCAGGGATTGTCATCGGTTTCTTGCATCAGATTATCGTTGTGACAGGTGTGCATCATATCTTTAATTTCTTGGAGATTCAACTGCTTGAAAAGAACGGCGCGAACGCCTTTAACGCCATCATTACCTGCGCTATGGCTGCTCAAGGTGCTGCCTGTCTGGCGGTTGGACTGAAAACGAAGAATAGCAAGCTAAAAGCGTTAGCACTTCCTTCCTCGTTGTCTGCTTTTCTGGGGATTACGGAACCGGCTATTTTCGGGGTCAACCTGAGATACATGAAGCCTTTTGTCATGGGGCTTATCGGTGGTGCGGTTGGCGGTTTTATCGCTTCACTCTTCCATTTGGCGGCTACAGGTATGGCAGTTACAGTCATTCCAGGCACGTTGCTCTACATGAACCATCAGCTTCCGCTTTACATTTTGGCGAACTTGGCTGCTATGGTTGTAGCCTTTGTCCTGACCTGGATGTTTGGCTATAACGATAAAATGCTGGAAGAGGTCAAAACAGCGGGTTCTTCAACTTAATATGATTTCGGAATAAGCACAGATTCGCATATAAATGAACTATAACGGTCGCCCTACTTTGGAGCGCTCTAGGCCCTTGTTGAAAAGGGATGCTAGAGAAGCTTCCAGGTGGGGAGACCGTTTTTTATAGACTTTATCATTACGTATCCGGATACGTAATTTGGCTTTGGCCAGCAGTCGGCTCATAACGCAATGGTTTCAGAGCATCTCAATGAAATGGACTTCCCACCATATTCTTCAATTGCTAATTCGAATTCATTATTGAGCGGTTTGACGCCTGAAGAATATAATGAAGTTATCAAAAATGCGAAACCCATAGAATCAATTGCTGTTGAAAAAGAGGTTTTTGCCGTTTATGGAAGATATACAGATGAAAATAGGGATTTTCAAATTAAAGCTCCGGTTTTGGAGAATATCAGGTAATGGTACTTAACCACGATTATTATGTTTTTTATGAACTCGTTATACTACTAATATTTTCTAAAATACGTAATACATCTTTTGGGAAGGGAGGTGTGTGCGTGTGAACAAGCGACTAAGAACAAGTGTTGTTGTCTTAGGTCTAACTGTTCTTATCGGAGGGGTTATAACCGTCATTCAATACGACAAGGATACGTATAAAGAACGGCATTTAATCGAAAGCTTTTTTAATCGAGTGAAACAGTATCGGCGCTGGGCAACCCGCTATGACAAGACAGCGAGCATGTTCAAGGCTTTTTTTGGCGTTGATTTCGATAAGGATGTGGCTCAAATAGGTTTGCGTATAGGCTCTAATCAATCTAATTAGGTCGATATTGTGGATGATTCTGGATAACGGCCGCATTCATCATGCAGCCCAAGTGCAAGATTTCTTGAAGCAGCATCACCGATTACAATTTGTTTTTCTGCCGAAGTACTCGCCTGACCTTGACCTGATTGAAGGTTTATGGAAGTGGCTAAAGAGCGATGTCGTTCACAACGTATTTTACAAGAAGTTTTATCATATTCGAATCAATGTCGCAGCCTTCATGAAACGCGTCAATGACAAATCGTTTGAGGTCATTGATCGCTTGGGAATACGAATGTAATTCAAAAATTCAGTCTATGTAGAATTTATATAAACGATCAATTTTACAAATATCAATAAACATATTATTGTAAAAATAAAGAAATTGGAGGTGGCTTGACAATGAAAATTCTTATAGTAGGCTATTTTACACAAATTTCAAAATCAAATATTAAAAAATATTTTCCTAATGACTGGGACATTGTAATTGTGCCGCCGGGAAAAGAAATGCTGCATCATATTGGAGACTGTCAGGTAATCATACCTGAACATATCAAAGTGGATCGCGACTTACTTTCCATGGCAAAAAAATTGAAACTGGTACAGACGGGTGCAGGGTATGATAATGTAGATATTGATGCCTGTACGCAACTAGGTATTTGGGTAGCTAATGCTGCAGGAGTGAATGCGCAGGCAGTGGCCGAGCATGTAATGGCGCTGATGTTGTCTTATTATAAAAACATACCCTACCTTGATAGATTCATGAAAACCAGAATAGATGAAAAACAGTTGGATTATACAGGAAGTGAATTAAAAGGTAAAACGATAGGAATTATCGGCTTTGGTGCTGTCGGTAAAAAAGTAGCTGAGTTTTGCAGGGTTTTTGATATGAATGTGCTGGTTAATGCTAGACATGCCGTTGTACAACCTGACAGCTTTGTAAAAATGACGGATTTCGATAATCTTGTAAGCGTATCAGATATAGTCACTGTACATACGTCACTGAATCCGCAAACCAAACAACTGATTGATAAAGGAGTATTCAAAAAGATGAAGAATACCGCACTTTTTATCAATACGGCTCGCGGTGGGATTGTCAATGAAAATGACTTAATAGCTGCTTTAAAAGATAAAGAAATTTCAGGAGCATGCTTGGATGTGTTTGAATCTGAACCGCTTTCAATTGACAGTGAACTAAGGAATCTGAGTAATGTCATACTTACTCCCCATACTGCCGGCATGCCAGATGGCGTCAAGTTGCATAAAAAAAGATATGATTTCTTTGTGAATAATATAAAACATGTAAAAAACGGTGAAGAACCCGAAAGCAAGCTTAATCAGGTGTTATAGTTCTGATAATTTTTCTTTTTATAAAAAAGCAGTCGATCAATTGGCCGTTCTTTATACGTATCCTGGTCATACGCCCGCTTTCTCCTCCGGTCTTGCTTGCTCGGAATCCATTACCGAATCATCTGCCTGTCCCGGTGTCAACTCAAAGCGGAGCCGATTCCCCAGTGCATCAACCACGAACGCCAGAAAAAGCTGTAGGCTGAAGACCATGGGCCATTATAATCGGGTAAATATTGCCATGAAGCGCCGGTACGGGCAACCCAGAGGACGGCTTCACAGTTTGCGTACACACCCTAGTTTCAAATTCAAAATTGCTTCGTATCATCTTCCCATAATCCTATTTCTGTAGTTCTAAACGATGGAGGAACGTTCATCCAGAAATTCGGACGGCGAGCAGCCTGTTAACCGTTTGAAGATTCGATGGAAATAGGACACATCACTGTATCCCACATACTCCGAAATTTCACGAATCGTTAGCCGGGACTCGGTCAGCATGTAGATGGCGGTTTTAATACGTTGCGTATGTACATGCTCGCTGATCGTTTGGCGTGTTACCTCACGCAGCAGCGTCGCGGCATAATTGGGGGTTTTACGGATGGCGTCGCCAAGCTCCTCCTTGGTTACCTTTTCCCGGTAATGGTTCTGGATATACTGTTTCATATGTTCCACATGTCGCTCTCGATCGCAAGAAATGGCGCCTTTGTCCCATTCCTGATTCATATATATCATGGCCTCGGTCAGCAGACAGTCAGCCATCATGGTGTAGTAGCTTGGGTGTTCAGTCCATTGATAGTACATCGATTTGATCCGTTCATGCAGCATGTCGTAGCATCCGGGCTTGATCAACAACGGCTTGTCAGTATTCAGGATGGGAAGTGTGCTGTTCGTACATGTTTTGCGGCAATGTATCACATACTTGGTATGAAAAAGCGTAGGAATGCTCTTGCCATAGTAATCCAGATGACTGGGTAAAAGCAGTGTTTCACCTTTACCGAGAATGAATTTGCAATCGTTCACCCAATATACACATTTGCCAAAGGTGACCAAAATGAACAGTAAGTCATCGTTGTCGCTATTTGCACTAGCCTTTTCATACCAGTCCACTCCGTTGTCCTGCCGTATATCTACCAATGTAATCACGAAACTCACTCCCCGATGTCTTCAACATTCATTATACTGTAGTACATTCATCATACTATAGTTCATAGTCTTGGTGCACGGGTACAGGTAGAATAGAGCCATATAAGTTTAATGTAGATAGAGAAGCAAAGTGGAATAGAAAACCATACAGTAAAGACATTCAGGAGGATGACATTACTATGCTTAAAACGAAAATTATTTGTACTATGGGACCTGCCTGTGACTCCATTCATTTGTTAAAAGAAATGATCCAGGCTGGTATGACTGTAGCCCGCTTGAATATGGCTCACGGTGAGCTGGAAGATCACGTTAAACGTATCGAAAATGTGCGTCAGGCTGCGAAGGAAATGAATACCTTTATCCCTGTCATGATGGATATTAAAGGACCGGAAATACGGATTGGCAAGCTGAGAGAGGCATCTTGTCTGCTGAAGCCAGGTAGCCAGCTCATTCTGACCACAGAAGAGATTCTAGGGGACGAGCATCGTATTTCAGTGAATTACCCGGATATGCCGAAGGACATCAAACCAGGCGACCGCATTCTCATTGACGACGGTTTGGTTGATCTGACTGTAACCTCCATCGAAGGTACGGAAATGATTTGTAATATTGTAAGCGGCGGTATTTTGAAGCCGAGAAAAGGTGTAAACCTGCCAGGGATTCATACAACCCTTCCAGGCGTGACGGAGCGAGATGTGAGACACATCCAATTTGGGGTGGAGCAGCGCGTTGAGCTTATTGCGGCTTCTTTTGTGCGTAAAGGCGACGATATCCGCGAAATCCGTGAGATTTTGAAGGGCCATCATGCGGAGCATGTCCAAATTTATTCCAAAATTGAAAATGCTGAAGGCATGGAAAACCTGGATGATATTATCGAAGCTTCCGATGGCATTATGGTAGCCCGTGGCGATCTGGGCGTCGAGGTGCCGATTCAAGATGTGCCTGTGATGCAAAAAGAAATGATCGACAAGTGTAATCTGGTCGGCAAGCCCGTTATCGTAGCTACCCACATGCTGGAATCCATGCAGGTGAACCCGCGTCCGACGAGAGCTGAAGTTAGTGACGTGTTTAATGCCGTTATGCAAGGAGCCGATGTTGTTATGCTGTCAGGTGAATCTGCTGCAGGCAAATATCCTGTCGAGTCTGTACGGACCATGGCTGCGGTAGCTGCCAGTGCAGAATCACAATTGGATTATCAGGAGCAGTTCGATAAGCGCAGAGCACGTCAGAGCACCAACATTACCGAAGTGATTAGTCAGGGTGCGGTAAGTTCGTCTCTGGAGCTGGATGCCAAAGCGATTATTACCTCGACTGCCAGTGGATTCACGGCACGTATGGTATCCAAATATCGTCCGAAGGCGCCTATTATTGCGGTTACTCCGAATAATACGGTATTCGCTAAAATTTGCCTGTTATCCGGTGTGTTCCCGATCAAAGGGGATAAAGTAGCTACAACGGATGAAATGTTCGAATCCTCCATCCGTAACGCTCTGAATGCAGGATATATCCATAAAGGTGACACTGTAGTCCTGTCGGCGGGTGTTCCAGTCGCTGAGGCGGGCACCACTAACTTGATCCGAGTATACCAAGTGTAATTTACAACAAAATATAGACAGCAAAAAGGCGCCATCCCGTCGGGGGAGCGCCTTTTTGACATGAATTAATAAGCACCTCTGAGGGTGTCATGAAATACGGCGTATAGCTGGCCACGTACGTCACTGACTTACAGCCCGAACACACTTTTAGCAACGACTTGTGTCAATTCTGCTTTATGAGCTTGATATTGCTCAGGCGTAATGCTCTTATTAGCCAGTCGTTGATCCAACTGCTCCGTTAACTGAGCTACTTGTAAATCAACGACAGCCTGTGCATCCTGATTATTGGTGTGTGCAATATCTGCCAAGGTTTGACCGTTATACAACGCTTCATATAATTGCTCATCCGAGGATGCGCCCAATGTTTTCAACAGTTCATCATCCTTGGAAGCTTCATTATCCTGTACCTGAGGGGCTCTCTCTGGAGCCAGTGTAGCAGCATTAGCCCGACTTCCCCAAGTAGAAGATTGCCCAATAGACAACGCCAGCAACAGTGTACAGATGACCAACATTCGTTTTCGATTCATAAGTGTAAAATCTCCTTTGTGTTTCATTCAATTTCTGACAGAGTGGAGCCTTATATGGATATCCAACGGGAGTAATGTTTATGCCTTTAGCCGATCCGGCTTATGTAGTTACCAGATTCTAATATACATCATACACACCCAATCTTAGTGCCAGCTTAATACTCGTTTAAAATAAACTAAAAGAGGAGAATGTAAACAGGTAAAGCTAAAAAAATTCACGGATGTGAATAATGGAAGTAATTTTACCCTTTGAATTCTGCCGGATATGAAAAAAACCTCCTTCACAAAAGTGAAGGAGGTTTTTAGACAACTACAACCATTACAATTTAGGGTTTTTTCCATATTTATTGTCGTTAGGCTGACTGTCTTGGCATGCGAATACAATCAAAATAATTGACCCTACAAGAGGAATCAGAGCGATTAGAATCCACCATCCGCTTCTGCCTGTATCATGCAGTCTACGGGCCAGAACGGCCAAGGATGGCAGCAAGACTGCCAGAGAGTAAATGTACGTCAATATCGGAGTTAAGCCCACAAGACCATCGATCAGACCGACTATAAAGCTGGCAATTACGCTAAATAGAACAAACATCCAATATTCGGTACGTCTTGCTCTACCTTGGAATCCTACATAGTTTTTTAATCCGTTTAAATACCATTGCATATATTTTCACCTCCTCATAAAATGTAAATATTTGTATTATAATCATCATAAAACAGTTGTTTTTAAATATATCGGCAGGTAACATATAGAATTTTACTTGTCAAATTATAACTTTAAACTAGGAATTAAAGCAATACATTTATTATAATTAATAATACAGTGAATAATTTATAAAAATATAAAATTACATATTGAATTTTCCATATCCATTGAATAATATAGAGGTACGGTTAACCGTCAGGTTTGAATAGGCCTTCTTAACAGAAGGTGCTTTTATTTTTCAAATCTATTGAAAGCGCTTTAAATTGGACAGGAGGGATAAGTAACTTTAAATTCGAGGGCGAAGAAGTTAATACAAACATAATCCTGACCGCTTTCCCAAAATTGTTTTATGTTATCAGGGATGTTCAAAACGAGAGGAGATTAATTTATGAAGCATTTATTTGTTCGTAAAGTAACGGCAGCTTCACTCGCAGGTGCGCTGTTGTTGCCTGCTTCTTTGGTAGGCGCCGAGCAAACACTCAATTTAGATACAGTTGAGGCTCAAAGTGTGGGTCAAACTTCCCTTCAGGCTCAAGATATGGGGAACCTTTCAATCCAAAGTAAAAAGGCCGTTTCCTTCAAGGAGACTTCCGTACATGATCCATCCATCCTAAAAGTGAAAGACACATTTTACATTTTTGGCTCCCATCTTGCGGCTGCCAAGTCCAAAGACCTCATGAATTGGGATACGATTGCTACAGGAGTGGCGAATGGTAATGCATTAATTCCCAACGTTAAAGAAGAATTAAAGGAAGCACTGGATTGGGCGCAGACAGACACGCTGTGGGCAGCTGATGTCATTCAACTGGCAGATGGCAAGTTCTATATGTATTATAACGCTTGTAAAGGTGATTCCCCGCGTTCAGCAATGGGCCTAGCAGTTGCTGATAAAATTGAAGGGCCGTATAAGAATAAAGGGATTTTTCTAAAATCCGGTATGTGGGACCAACCGAGTGAGGATGGGGCGATCTATGACGCAACCAAGCATCCGAACGCCGTGGACCCGGACACCTTTTACGATAAGAACGGCAAGCTGTGGATGGTATATGGCTCCTACTCAGGAGGCATCTTCATTATGCAGATGGATGAAAAAACAGGGAAGCCGCTCCCAGGTCAAGGCTACGGGAAAAAGCTGACAGGCGGCAACCATGCTCGTATGGAAGGGCCGTACATACAATACAGTCCGCAAACGGACTACTATTACTTGTTCCTATCGTATGGTGGATTGTCAGCGGATGGCGGATACAACCTACGGGTGGCTCGGTCCAAAACACCGGATGGTCCTTTCTACGATGCTGAAGGCAACGATATGATCAAGGTCAAGGCGAATCCGGACAAACCACTTTTTGATGACGCTTCCATTGAACCATACGGTGTCAAACTGATAGGTAATTACCTGATTCCAAGAGAAATTGGTGATCCGGGTACAGGACTGGGTGCAGGCTATGTGTCGCCCGGACACAACTCGGCTTATTATGATCCCAAGACGAAAAAGCATTTTGTCATTTTTCATTCACGTTTCCCTGGGAGAGGCGAACAGTTTGAAGTGCGGGTACATGAAATGTTCATGAACGCTGACGGTTGGCCTGTGGTTGCTCCTTATCGTTATTCGGGAGATGAGGATTCACTGAAAAGGCTGTCAGATAAGGATGTCCTCGGTCAATACTCGTATGTAAATCATGGGAAGGATATTTCGGCAAATATTAAGCAAGCTGTTATCGTCAATCTGGATCGCGGTGGCAAACTGTCTGGTGGAATGAACGGTACATGGAAGTTGGGGGCAGACAATCAGTTGGAAATTACAGCAGAGGGCACGAAGTACAAAGGTGTATTCCTGCGGCACCGTGATCCAGACACAGGTGCCAAGACGCTTGCTTTTACCGCATTATCCTCCAAGGGTGTTGCGGTATGGGGTTCGCTAAAGCCTGACCTGAAGGCCAGCAAGATTGTAACTGCTGTGCAGAAGGACCTTAGTCTGGGCGATACGAGCAATGTTCTTTATAATCTGACGCTACCTACTCAAGCAGCACAAGATACCACTATTTCATGGGAGTCCACCCACCCGGAGAATATTTCTGTGACAGGTGATGTATACCGTCCAGAAGCCGGTTCTCAGCCTGTAACAGTTACATTGACGGCGACCATTAAAAAGGACAAAGCCACCGCTAAGAAAAGCTTTACAGCCATTGTTCCCGGGCAGGCCCAAGGTCCTCAGCTCGCACGCTATTCGTGGAGTGAAGATCAAGGAACTACGGTTGTCGACAGCACATACAATCAATTTGATGGTAAGACCTATGGTGGTGCTGCATGGGATAAAGACGGGAAGCTTGGCGGTGCGCTTGTCCTAAACGGTAAGGATGGTTACGTGCAACTACCAAATACAGTAACAGATGCGAAGGATTTTACCTTTTCCGCTTGGGTGAACTGGAAGGGCGGTGCAGCTTGGCAACGGATTTTTGACTTCGGCAACGGCCAAGCCCGGCATATGTTTCTTACCCCTTCCCAAGGTAGCGGTGTACTCCAGTTTACAATCCATGAAGGTACGGATCAAAGCTTGCTTTCCAAATCATCATTACCGCTAAACCAGTGGACACATGTAGCGGTTACACTGGAAGGGAATACAGGGAAATTGTATGTAAATGGTGAGGAAGTAGCTGTTAATGACGGTATTACCTTTAATCCCAATGAGTTGCTGACGAGCGAGGCTTATCTCGGCAAAAGCCGCTTTGCCGCCGATGCTTACTTCAATGGCAGCCTGGATGAAGTTCAATTGTATAACAAAGCGCTGACAGCAGAGGAAATTAAAGCACTGGCAGAATTGTAGTTCAAAATAAGCAAATAAACGCAGGAGATGGGCTTTTATTAAGAAGTTCGTCTCCTGCGCAATGTTTTGTATATTTATTTCTTGATAGCTGGTATAATAGGTAGCAACTGCGGATATAATGTTTTAAGTAGGCGTTAATGACTCGCTCCCGCCGAATGAACACAGCTTTGAAGCAGCAATAGAGAACATAAGCACTCTGCATAAATTAAATTCACCAGTGCTTGCGTTTTCAATACACTTATGGTAATATGAGTATATTGAGATTGTGACCTGAGATTCGCATATTGTAGAGGGCTATTGTTTTAGGTTGAAATAACCTTGTGCAATATGTGAATTTTTATTTGTAAAAAATAAAGGTCATATAAATACATTTTGGAGGTAATTCCATGCAAACAGGTACAGTTAAATGGTTTAACGCAGAAAAAGGTTTCGGTTTCATCGAGGTTGAAGGTGGAAGCGACGTATTCGTACATTTCTCCGCAATCCAAGGCGAAGGTTTCAAATCTTTGGACGAAGGCCAACGCGTAGAATTCAACGTAGTTGAAGGAAACCGTGGACCACAAGCTGAGAACGTTGTAAAACTGTAATTTTAAATTACAGCCTACTTCAGATGCCCCGAACATAGCGTTTGGGGCATTTGTTTTTATCTGTTCATAAGACCGTTTTTGAACTGATTACATCTTATCGCTTTATAAATCATGAAGAAAGAGGGATGTTTATGTACAATTCACGGAAAAAGCCAATGGATGAGATTCCTGAGGAAATTACAACTGTCTGGAATTGCGCCAGCGATACATGTAACGGCTGGATGCGAGATAACTTCGCTTTTTCTGTCGAGCCGACATGCCCCATTTGCGGTTCTGCCATGGTGAAGGGCGAGAAAAAGCTGGCTGTTTTAAATAATACGAGCTTCAACCATACCAAACAATCCTAAGCGGATAAATGTTTGTAGTGAAAGATGCCCCATAGCCATTAACGGCGCTGAGGCGTCTTTTTTGTTTTTTATAAATATAAATTATACATAAGGATGAACAGGTTTTCAATTATGTGCGGAGGATGGGGCTAGTATGCTCAGTAAGATAGAGTTAAATTCGGGTAGCGCTTCGTAAAACACACCGTGGCCGCTTCGTTCGAAAGGAATAAGTCTTGATCCGGCAATTCCTTTTTGAGTTTGGACAGCCAGGGGGAAAGGACAGACCCGATCCAGCTTGCCGTGTAGAATCCAGGTGGGCACGTGTATACATGGCAAATCAGGGCGCAAATCAGAGTCACGTAGTGAGTACAAAGTACAAGCCATGCTATGAACTGTTGCCGCAAAGCCCTGGTCACGTAACCAGTCGCGCAAGCTCTGGCTGACGGGATTGGCAAACAACATTTCGCCAAAAGAAGTTACCAGTTGTGGACGATCTGTATAGGCTTGTTTGATGAGTTTATCTACCTCTGTGACAGGAGTACCATAAGGAAAGTCGCTGGTTGGGGTGAATCGAGGCGTAGCTGCTCCGATCAGGATCAACTGATTGACACCAAATCCCCGGTGTCTGCTCATGTAGCGTGTAACCACAGCTCCCCCCATGGAAAACCCGATCAGCCGTACCTGATTTAACTGAAGTGCCTGCATCACAGCCAGCAGATCGTCTGCCAATCGATCATAATTGTATCCATGCCATGGTCGATCAGACTTGCCGAACCCCCTAAGGTCGATCTGAATACAGCGATACCCGTAAGCAGGCAGCAAGGCGGCCTGGTATTCGTACATTCGGTGATCCAGCGGCCAGCCGTGCACCATCAGAACAGGGATGCCTTCTCCAATATCCTCGACATACAGCTTCACGCCGCGTCCCACCTCAATATAATATCCCATCGTGTTCACCCCTTTAGAAATCACGGAATTTCGTTCTCTCTCACATATATGTAGCCAGGGCTTAGCTCATTCGAGAAAGGGATGGGACTGTCACGATATAAGCATATAGTATGTTAAAAAATGTATGTCATCCTGTATAGGGATAGGATATAATTATGGAATGAAACAGCATCGGGAGAGTGGAACAATGACACCATCAAAAACATTAAAATGGATTACAGGCGGATTGGAGCTATTTTTAGCTATTCCCGTTTTGGGCGGGCTACTCGTCGTAAATTCCGCGTATACTATATTGTTCTTTATGCTGATTTTCCACATTGTTACGTTGGTACTATCGGTGACGAATAGAGAGTCTTATTATGGATCTATTTTAGGGATCGTGACCTCGGTTATTGGATGGATTCCGATTGTGGGCTGGTTGATGCATTTGCTCTCAGGCATATTTTTGATGATTACCGCAGCTCAGCAGCCGCGTGATCAGTATCGTAATCGCAATCCTTATGATGATTATCGCTACTAGAGTAAGTGATTGATACGAAGATGAAGGATCCTGTTGAACAGGGTCTTTTTTTATTTATGAAATCTCCCCATGATAATGGTGTTGTAGTATTTGCCATCTGAAAGAACCTTATCGTTTTTTAATAACCCTTCGATTTCAAAACCATGTTTTTTATAAAGCTCAATGGCTTTATCATTCGTTTCCAAAACTTGTAGAGTCATTTTCTTGATGCCATTGGATTCAGCCCAGGAAATAGATTTTTTTAAAAGATTCGTCCCGATCCCGTAACTCCAAAAATCCTTTAGTACACATACGCCGAATTCAACTTTATGAGAGAATCTGCTCAGAACATGGCCCTCACATCTTGAAAATCCGACGATTTTATCATGAACTACTGCAACTAAAAATAGGTTTCTGTTATTCTCTGTATCCGTTTCGATGAGCTGTTCAAAACCGGATGTACTTATAAATGCTTCTCCCTTCTCTCTATCTAAATTTTCAGTTTCTCCATCAATCAGCAAACGGATTTCAGACAAATTCTTCGCATCTTGAATCATGGCTGATCTGATCGTATAGCGCATTCCTTGCACATCAAATTCCTGTTGATTTATTTTCATTACGTTCTCCTTTTTATGGATTAGAGTGAAAAATGAATTCTGGATCATGTTAGTCTACCATATTATCTTATTTACATGATAAATAAGCCTATCTCCTTATGTTGTATCGCAGCAGGGGACAGGCTTATTGTCGTCTCTATCCGTACAGGGAAGCCGGACGGAGATTTATTATACATGAGTGGATGTGCCCAAACGGGAGCTGTAGCTATTTCTGCTTAGTAGAGGCTTTAGCTGTATTGGTTTTAGCAGGAGCCTTGGCATCTCCTTGAGCAGGAGTTTTACCTGCATCCGCTTTACCGCCATCTACTGGTGGCTTGGATGGTTTCACGCCATTCACCATGTCTGTCATCATTTGTTTTAGATTAGAGACGCGTTGGTTATATTCAGTTGCCGTAATCTTGCCGTTTTGTTTTTCCGTAGCCAGTTTCGCTTTCATATTCGAAACCATCACATCAATAACAGAATTTACACTTACGCCTTGTGCTTTGGCGATTGTAGCAAGGGATTTACCTGCTTTCAGCTGTGTATCCAATTGACTGGAGGATAATTTTAATAATTTCAGGAGAGCTTTGTTCTCAGCATAGTTTCCTCCTGCGATTTTAGGGCCGTTAGCATCGCCTGGGTTACCCTTAGGTGCCTGTGCTTTGTCTGCAAGGGGAGCCTTCTCAGGTGTAGTGGAAGCAGCATGAGCTGCGCTTGTGGAGTACAGTGCTCCGTCTCCTAAAAATGCTAACGCCATCGTTCCAGCTAAAATTGCTTTTTTGGTGCTCTTCATCTTCATTTTCCACCTTTCAGTAATGGGGTGTTTGGTACGTGGTACATCATAAGGGATCAACTTGAATGCTATCTGAGTGTAAGCTGAGCATTTACTGAATGAATTTGGAGAGCGTGACTAACTGACATTTTAGCTAATAGAGTACTTGTATTATGTGTATTAAGTGATATAATACACTACAGGCACGATAGATGCAGCCGATTAGGGGGAAACACCCATGGAAGAGCAACGGGTTGGCTCGTTCCGATTTTTAATTGATTTTAGCCAGCCATTATATGAACAAATATTAAATCAAGTACGAAGCTCCATTGCTAAAGGGGAGATCGAAATGGGAAGCAAAATGCCGTCTGTTCGTGATCTGGCGCAGGAATTACGCATGAATCCGAATACTGTGATGCGAGCGTATCAGGAGCTGGAGCGGGACGGATTGACTGAGAAACGGCGTGGTCTAGGCACTTATGTTACGTCATCCAGTGAGCGGATTGCCAGCTTTCGGGAACAACTGGCTATGACGTATATAGATCAGTTTCTCGGACAGATGAGCAGCCTGGGACTATCCTGGGGAGATGTTCAGCAGTATATACGAAGCAAACAGGACGGAAATGAGAAGGAAGGAGGCGATAAGGCATGACGGAGTCTGTTGTGGTTGCGAATCATCTGGTGAAGCAATATGGCAGTAAAAAAGCGTTGGATCAATTGGATGTTGTCATTCCGGCAGGACGCATAGTAGGCGTGCTTGGACCCAATGGCTGTGGGAAGTCCAGCTTCTTTCGAGCGATCACTGGATTGATTCAGCCAGATGGGGGCGAGCTTCAGGTGTTGGGCCGACAGCCTGGTTGGGAAACCAACCGGGATATATCCTATCTTCCTGACCGGGCACGCTGGTACCCTAATCATACAGTTCAGCAGACGCTGGAATGGGGGAAGTCCTTTTTGCCTGGCTTCAATATAAAAGATGCCTATAAACTTGCTGATCATATGGACGTGGAGTTGGAGCTGAAAATGGCCGGGTTGAGTCGCGGACAGGAGGCGCGTGTGCTACTGATTTTATGTTTGGCACGTGAGGTTCCACTCATGATTCTGGATGAACCGTTCGCAGGTATTGATGTCCTCTCCAGAGAGGCGATTGTGGCCGGGATTATTGATTATTTGGAGGGTCGGCAGCAATCTATACTCATTAGCACGCATGATATTCAGGAAGTGGAAGGCTTGTTTGACTACACGGTCATGATGGGCCGCGGACGGATCCTATGGTCTGGTGATTCGGATGATCTGCGTGCAGAGCATGGCTCGCTGAATCAGGTGTTCTGCAATTTGTACAAAAAGGAGTGGAAGGCGTGAATTCATCAGGGCTGTTCAAAGATTTAATACGCCATGAATTTCGAAATAAAGGAAGCTGGAGAAAACAGAGCCGCAATCGACTGCCGAGATCGTGGAGACTTGTGTATTTCTCACTATTTCTCATTGCGGCGTTCGCTATTTCCTTGTACTTCGCGCTTCATAACCAACTCGAATTGACAAGGCTGTGGTATGTGACCCTGGGCTTGCCATACATGATCATTTTCATGGGTGTGGGAAGTTTGAGGAGAGAATGGGAAAATGACACCTACGGATGGTGGCTGACCCTTCCCTATCCGCGCATGTGGCTGATTAGCGCCAAATGGATTGCGGCAATTCTACAAACCATTGTCGTGATATTGTTCCTGTTTGTGGTGGGTTCTCTGTACGCATTGTTCATCTCATCAACGATACAGCCTTATACGCTCGCGGATGCAGCGTCCTTTATTGTAGCTGGATTGAACTGGTTTGTGATGATTATCGCTTTCACACCTTTTGTTATTGCGCTGGGCCTTCTGACTGCCAGTACCAAATACAGTACCTTGCGGCCGCTTAGCCCGATACTGTGGATTCTTTTGATGGGTGGCGGGAGTGTCTTTTATTGGTCGGGCGATCATGGGCTTTATGAGCAGTTTGATCATGCTCAGACAGGACAGTGGTTTTCTTTTACCTGGCATTTCCCAATTGCGGTGTTGATCAGTTGGGTTGCTGCGTATGTATTAATCCGCTTGAGCGCTTATCTGCTGGAGAAAAAACTGTCGATTTAGGCTAGCGTATCTATAGGATCTATGAGGAAGGAGTTTCACCATGACGACGATATTTATATATGCATTGGTGGCTGTTCTGGTGGGGCTGATGATCTGGTTAAGAACCAAGAGACGAAGGGGACCGGTAAAAGGAAACGGAATCCGGATTCTGCTCCCCTTGTTTATCGCATTCCCGCTTATGATGATGTCTGTGTACCAATTAATGCATATTCCCGGTCAAACGTACGCGCCCCCCGCCTTTTGGGAACTGCTGGCTGCCGGGCTATTAGGGGCTCTGTTTGGCTATGTTATTTTGCTGCATACAGCGTATGAAAGACGGTCTGACGGTCTGATTTATCCCAAGCCGAACCAATATTTTAAATATATTATTATCGCTATTATCCTGATTCGCGTTGTTTTGACCCAGTACCTTAGTAGTTTGGGTACGTCCGAAATTAGCATGCTGGCAATTACGATGGCGTTGGTGTATATCTCGATCTGGCGAATCGGCAGCTTTATCAAGTTTCGGAGAACGTTATCCGTATAACAATAGCAGTGGGGTTAACAGCGGCTTACTATTCAAAAAGCGTTCATTCGCTTGCCGATAGGAGCCGCTTTTTTGAGTTTCGGCATTAGCAAGTTATCACACATTGTTATTGCTCCCCATATCCTTTATTCTAAGGCTTGTGGCTTGCATTGTAGCAGTACAAATATAAATTTTGAAAGGGGGGGTATTGAGGTTTCAAAAGATTTAAATGGGGTTTAAAGTTAGGTATGCGGGGAAAAATTGCTTTTTCGTGATTAGGTGTAACTTTATTAGTTACATAAAAAGGAATTGTATTCATATTCTATTTTACAGGTTGAGAGGGGCTTACATTCATGAAAAAACATACGGTTACTGCTGCACTCGCTGGTTTGCTTGTTCTGTCTTCTGCTGTACCGGCTTTAGCGGCCGAGGTAAAACCTGATACGGGTATTCAGGTTTGGGTAGATGGCAAGAAGGAGGCTTACAAAATTGCACCTATCGTGAGAAATAAGCAGGTCTTAATTCCCCTGAGACAATTGGCCTCCAGTTTGGGAATTCCGTTGGATGCCAAGCATATTACATTCAATACGGCGCGACAAAGCACGACCATCCGATATGATCAGGCGACGGTTGTACTGGTGTCTGGCAGTCCGGAAGCGCAAATCAACGGGATTAAAGTGCCACTGTCCACCTCGACCATCTTGACCAAGCAAGGGGTAACCTATGTACCGGTTGATGTCGTCAAAGAAGCGTGGGGCAAGCAAGTGATTTGGGACCCGGCCAGTCAGACCTTGCAAATCGGGGTGAACAATAAGGATAAGGTTGTAGAGATTCTGAAGAGCTTTGAAACGGGCGATACGAAAGCAGCTGAAGCTTGGATCAGCAAGGATCAGTACATTCAGCATAATCCGAGCTTTGCTAGCGGGAGAGATGCCTTTTTGCAAGGGATTAGCCAATCAAAGGGAGCCAATGTGCTTGTTGAAATCCAGCGGGTTATTCAGGATGGCAATGTTGTAGCAGTACATTATAAAAAGTCCATCGCAGGGAAAACAAGCATTGCTTTTGATATTTTCCGCTTCGATAGCAATGGTAAAATTGTTGAGCATTGGGACAACGTGCAAGACTCGGCTCCAGCCAATCCAAGCGGACACACCATGATTGATGGAGCAACACAAATCGCGGATTTCAACCAAACGGAGACCAACAAAGCGCTAATCCGCAAGTTTGTGGATGATGTCCTAGTTGGCAAAAATCGTGCTGCATTGGAAAGTTATTATAATGGTGATCAGTACATTCAGCATAACCCTCTTTTTGGTGACGGTGTATCCAAATTGAAGCAAGCATTTTCCGCAGCGGGAAGCCAAGGAGCTTCTTTTGGATATGATCAGGTTCACATGGTCATCGGAGAAGGCAACTTCGTGCTGGTTGTGAGTGAGTTGACATCGCCTAAGGGAACTTCAGCCGCTGTCTATGATCTGTTCCGGGTAGAGAACGGCAAGGTAGCGGAACATTGGGACGTAGTTCAGGAGGTTCCAGCTAAAACAGAGTGGAAAAATACAAACGGCAAGTTTTAAAAAAGTGCGTTTGGAGTAAGGCCTGATTGGCATGCTTTCCTAATCGTCCTCTTCCTGTTAAAATGATGCAAACTTATAACAGGAGGTTGGACGATGGAAGGCTTGAAGCAACGTGTGGGCTGCCTGCATGCACATCACTCGAACATAGCCTATGTGGAACGAGCTTTGGCTTCTTATGAGGTGGAGCTGATACATTTTGTGGACCCTGGGCTTATGCGCCGGATCTCGTCAGACCCGCATTTTTCTGCGGACGATGCCAGTCGCAAGGTAGAAGAGCAACTGAGATGGATTGCTCAAAGCGACATAGACGTTATTTTGATAACGTGCACGAATTATATTGTTTTGGCAGAAAAGGCTCAATTGCCCCTGTCTACACCAGTAATTGCGCTGGATGAGCCCTTTTTTCATGAGATATGCGATGATTTGCTGCCACGGACCTTGGTATTCACGAATCCGGCTACTGTAGAGGGAACGATGAAGCGTCTTTATCATACGGCTGCTCTGTTAGGCAAACCGGATATCTCTTCTTGGATAGAGGTCAAGGTGGTGGAGGACGCTTTTGAATTGATTATGCAGGGACGTGAAGACGAGTATAAGGAACTGCTGGTTCGTTCGCTGTATGAGCTAAGGGAGGCTGATCCAAGCAGAGGGCTGGCTGTAGCACAGTTGTCTATGGTTGATGCTGCGTTACAAGTGGAGCTGGAGACGGGGCAAACGGTTGGTAATCCCTTACGGTCGTTGTCGAATTCAATTGAGGACTTGTTAGGTTAAAAAGTATAACCAAAAGAACTTCCAACCCGTGTACTGGGACTGTGGAAGTTCTTTTTTTGGAGGTCGGCGAGCAGGTTACTTCTGCGTTGCTCATCACAGATTCTGTTGATCTTGGGTGATGAATACTGCGCCTGCTGATTCTCTTTGGACAAGCGTAACGTATAAACGTTCATGCTCCACGTCTTCCCCGGCAATGATTTTGAGAACTTGTTCGGCAGCTACAGCGCCCCATTTACGTTTGGAGTAGTCAATCGTTGTCAGACGGGGCTGAATATATTGCGCCAGCTCGATATTATCAAAGCCGACGATATGAATATCCTTGCCAATCGTCAGCTCTGACTGAGCCATTCGATTGTAAAAGCCCACTGCCATTTCATCATTGAGACAAAATACGGCTACAGGTTCTAAACCCGGGCCAACTTGTTGCTGCAAAATGATTTCCGCCGCCTGTTCGCCGCCCGATTTCTCAAAATCGCCGTAAATTTCAATCATTTCAGCGACGCCGCTACGCTCAATGGTCTGCTTGACCGCCTGCATCCGTTGCCATGAATCGTAAGAACCTTCTGGTCCGGTAACCACATAAAGCTTACGGTGTCCCAATTCCAATAGATGTTCTATGGCGAGAGCGGCGCCTGCTTTGTTATCCAGCAGCACCTGGTTAATGTTAGGATGATTCAGTTCACGGTCCAACACGACAACTTTATGTCCTCGCTCGGCGTAGTTCAGTAGCTCCTGACTTTCAAACGTCTGATCCAGCACAATGGCGCCGTCAATCATGCGTTCCGGCAGCATTCGGTGAGACTGCTTACCGCTACATACGATGAGATCATAGCCCTTGCGGTTCAAAATTTCCTTGATGCCGTACAGTAAATCTCCATAAACGTCTCCACGAAAATCAGTTAGGAAAACGCCAATAATTTTGGTCTGCCTTTTCTTGAGATTACGTGCGGCGGCATTGGGCACATAGTTAAGCTCTTTGGCAATGGCTAAAATACGTGCGCAAGTTTCTTCTGTTACCTTATCGCTACCATTCAAGGCATATGAAACGGTAGATATGGAAACGCCCGCCTGTTTGGCGATATCTTTAATGCTGACCACATCGTCACCTCCTTGTCGTCCGTCTTATCATTGCTATTGTATATTCATTATTAACCACATATCTATTCCAAATGTCGTAGTCCTACACCTAAGCAGCAAAGGGCGATCCCGCAAGATCGCCATCCCTTTGTTGCCTATACCAGATTAGCATCAAAAACTCTTTATAAAATAATCTCCAGACGATGTACACCATCATGCTCTGCTAACGTCTGCTCGAAAACCTCGCGTTTGATGCGTAAGGCACCGGAGCGGTAGCGATTATCGCCGGCTGGCTCGCTTTCCAGTGGTGTTCCATTCAATACTACACGGCCCTGCTCACCGCCAGTATGCTCTTGCAACATACGGTAGACGAAGGTGATCGGTTTCCCTGCAAAGGAAAACTTAAATTTCAATCCGTCGAGATGATCCGGCAGCACAGGGTCCAGGATCAGGTCTTCGCCTGACTGACGAACACCAAGGACATTCGATATCAGCTGATTCATATAGATTCCCGGACCGCTGGAATAGATTCTCCAACCGCCTTTGACGGGTACGGCTCCTTCACGCAGTTCACCAAACCGTTCCTGTGCTTCATAGCGGGTATTAAATTTACCGTCCGAGCTACTGAAATAGGCGTTGCTTTGGCGCCATTCGGCATTCGGTACGGACGCACGGATGCCGACCGGATTGATGAGCTTCAAGCTATGCCAAGCGTCATCCTTGCGTCCCAACTTGGCCATCGCTTCCGCAAAGCGGATATGGGCATGCACATATTGCAGCCCGACTTCACGTCCAAAGTTGGCCGCTTGCTCTGCGCGCTTGAAGTGCGAGCTCACACCGCCATCATACTGTGCAGGACGGTTCATCAGACGCACACCATCCGGGCAGAGGAACTGCTCACGGATGAGTTGCTCATGAGCCAATGCTTGCTCAGGCGTGAGCAGCTGGCTGATCATGCTGCGCGTCATCGGCAGCAAGCGGTAATGGATTCCCGTCTCAGTGTCAGACGGATGGAGCATCAGCTTAGGTTGACCGGGCTCTTCCATATACACGAAGCCCGGAATAATTCCGCTCTCCAGCATGTAGCGGTTGAAGTCTTTACGGATGCCATTGGCCATCTGATGTAGATCTTGTGCAATCTTGTCGGCTTCGCTTACTACACCCGCGGGGGCCTGCTCCAAAGCTGCAGCAAAGTTACTAATAACTTGGTAGGTGAGTGCAACCGTCCAGCTGCTCGCCATGTATTGCTTCAGCTGTGCATTGGCTGGCTGGAGGGTATCGTCCCAATCGCCGTCGCCATAGGCCGACAAATACGTATCATGCAGGAAATTATCTCGAATGTATTCGATTTCCTTCAGGGCATGTTCCATGAGAGTCGCGGTCTGCTTGGTATAATCGAAAGTATGTCGATGGGTGTAAGGTACATTTTCTTCCAGAATACTGTAATCACGGGTAGCGGTCAAATAATCGCCCAGTACCTTGAGCGGCCAGACGATAATATCCCCATGGCTTTCTTCTTGCTGCACGTGAGTATAGTTGTCAAACATAAACCATTGCGGCCAGTTTCCGCTGTCCTCGTACTGATGGCTGAAGACAGTCAGCAGAATGGAACGAACCTCATCGAACTTTTGCACAGCTGAGAAATATTCCACAGGCCCCTGACACACATCGCGTGTTCCCCAGGCTGCACCGCCGTATTGCTCCAGACCGTGAGGTACAGAATAGTGAACGAGCATATTATGGGTGTACCACCAAGCCACTGCGTTCACACGGAACAGCTCGCTTGTTTCATGTTGACCCAGCGATAGATGGAAACCGTTCATAAGCTCGGCAAAATATGCCCGATAGTGCTCGCGCTCATCTTCAAAGGAAGCGTGACGCTCTTTGTGTGCTGATTCTTGCCCGGCTGAAAGTCCATTCAGCCAACCCTGCACGGTGCAGGTCCATTCGCTGCTGTCACCCAGCTCTAGCACAACCAGAGATGCATCAGGGGAAGCATTACCCTGTAGCAGTGCGTGAGCGTCGCTCACATGCTGTAATGGAGCGCCTTCTATGTGCATTCGGTACAGCAGGTCGGGATAGGCTTCGGCACTCAGGGAAGCAGAGTCTGCCCGGAAGAGTAAGGCGTCGCCTTCACGTTCCATATGAAACGGAAGCTCATATTCGTTCACATGCATAGACATTTGCTGAGTGATGAGGAACGGATAGGTTTTGCCACTTGCCGCACGCATGTGAAGCCGTACTTCTGGGCTATCGGCATTCGTATAGTTTGTAATAATGAATGTATCGTCAGCCGTTTTGTAGTACCAGCGCACATAATTAAAGCCAATCTCGAACAGGGAAGGCATCGTGAGCAGGCGGTATTTCCCTTGGATTCCGACATAAATGCGCTGACCGGATGTCTTGGGAATATTGAGCGCATTACGCGCGTTGGTAATCATTTTGTTGAAATTCGTATTGCCGATTACGAGCTGGGAATTGAACACTCCGTACATATAGGAGGTGGTTGTAATGGTTTCTTCCTTACCTCCTGAGTAATGCCCGCCCATTAAAATGTGCCCGTGGGGACGCTCTACACGAAGCTCTTTGGATTTGAGTACAACATGCTCATAGCTGTCCGTGAAAAAGGAAAGGAGTTTATTGCCATCCCATTCTTCTTCCTGCCGTTTGGGGAAAAGTTGATTCACTTCGGCATCGGTGAAGTCCAGCGTACGCAGCGGCTCACCGATGGTTTGAGCTGGAGCCACACGCCCTGCCTGAAGATCGCTTGCCGCGTGTGTCGGTATGCTGGTCTCAGAGGCGTCTGCTAGAACGGCAGTTACTTCGTCGCGTGCCTTTGTCACCAGTTCCTGATACTCCAGCTTTGTCACTGCGGCTGGATGATTGGGCTGGAAAAGACCGTAAAAAGTAAAGCGAGCTTCCCCGGCAAGTTCCACTCGCTCGGACTGCAATGCGGTATAGGCGAATTCGTATTGGCATACTTCATTGGCGAGCGAGTCGCGACGGAGTGCTTCCGGCTCATTCGTTTCCTTGTACGATAGTCCAAAGAACTGAAAACCGTCAGTCGAGTAACCAACAGTGCGGGTTAACGAGCCTTGTTGAATGTATGGGAATGTCTGACTTTGAGGCTGGTTTTGACGTGAGCAAACAGTATAGCCTCTTTGTTCATTATGGTAGACGGTGTGGTCAATATATTGAGACAAATAAGCTTCATTACTGCGTACAGCAGCGGTATCGGCAATGCCGATATCCTGACCGTACACGACATCTGCTTCCACGTCATCGCCCTGTAGGGTTACATCCCAGAACCATACTCCCAGGCGGCTTAGCGTGAAGGTCACCTGATAGCCTACACCAGCGGTGAAACCTTCCCAAATAATCTGCTGATCTGTTTGTCGGATGACTCCCGGTGAGCGAACTCCAAGCAGGGGAGTGATACTTACACCGGATGGACGGTACAATCTCAAGTACAGATTGTTCAGGGAACCATCGACTGAATTGGTCAACAGCTGGTTGATCATCGTTGAGCCATGGGCGATCTTATACACATCACCGCTGCTCAAGAAGGTAAAAGACAGGTCGCCGGCCCGCAGCAAAATATTTTGATCCAGACTTGTATTCATCAAAGGGAACGCCTCACTTTCTTGTTTATTTCACTAACCGAAAACGGCTTTCGCTGGTATCTCGGCTGTTAGGTCCTGTAAAGACGGCAAATTCACCGCTGTCACTGCTGAAGCTCAAATCTGCATGATGATAGCGCAGCTGAGGCTCGGTCAATGCAAATTCCACTTCCCGGCTTTCGCCTGGGGCAAGAAGGACTTTGCAGAAATCTTTCAGTTCTTTCATTGGGCGAACCGTATCACCGCTGATATCACGAACATAGAACTGGACGGTTTCTTCGACTGGACGTGTTCCTGTGTTCGTTACCTGCACTTTCACGGTCAGTTCCTGACCAGGTATAAGGGTATCGCCGGAAAGCTGTACGCTATCATAAGCGACATCGGTATAACTCAGTCCATAGCCAAACGGGAATAAAGGTTCGTTCGGTACGTCTAGATATTGAGACACATAACGTTCTTTTGTATTCGGATCTAACTGCGGGCGTCCTGTATTAAAATGATTGTAGTACACGGGCACCTGTCCGACCGATTGCGGGAATGACATGGTCAGGCGACCCGTAGGTTCGGCATCACCGTACAACAAGTCGGCAATCGCCGCGCCGCCTTCGCCACCAGGGAACCAGGCTTCCAGTACAGCGTCTGCTTCTTCAATAACACCGTGCAGATCCAACGGACGACCATTAAATAATACGGCTACCATAGGCTTGTTCAGCGTCTTCAGGCGCTTCACCAGTTCCAACTGGGCTTGTGGCAGGCGAATATTGGAACGGCTGCCTGCTTCACCACTCATATCCGAGCGCTCTCCAAGCGCCAACACGATAACCTCTGCTTGGCTGGCAACTTGCAGAGCTTCTGCATATTGCTCCTCAGTTATATCGTCGATAGAGCAACCTGTCGCAACCGTGAGCAGCGAGGAGGATATTTTCGATTGGAACCCGTCAACAACGCGAATAGCTTCCTCTTGCGAACCGCTCCACGACCAAGAGCCCAAGATATCACCACTCTCTGCAAAAGGCCCGATCAACGCAATATGTTGATTGCGATTCAATGGAAGAACGGAATCATTTTTGAGCAACACGCAAGATTTAATAGCTAATTCTTTGGCAACCGTACGGTGAGCTTCACAGAACACAACTTCACGTTCACGCTCAGGGTCTGCGCCGCGTAGCGGATTTTCGAACAAGCCCAGCTTTTGCTTGAGCTTCAATATACGCATTACTGCATCATCAATGAGTGCTTCATCCAGCTGTCCGCTGCGAACCAGCTCAGGCAGATACCCGTTATAGCAAGAGGTCATCATTTCAATATCTACGCCAGCCAGCAGTGCTTTCTTCGCTGCCTCGCGCTCATCCTCGGCGATGCCGTGAGGGATAAGCTCCTTGATGGCGGCCCAATCCGAGATGAGTACACCATCAAAGCCCCATTCATCACGAAGCAAATCACGCATCAGGCGCTTATTGCCCGTTGCGGCTACGCCTTCTACGGTATTGAAGGACGTCATCACCATTTCGCAGCCTTCATCTAAGGCAGCTTTATAGGAGGGAAGATAATACTCTCGCAGCTGCCATGCGGATACATCTACAGTGTTGTAATCCCGTCCGCCTTCACCAGCTCCATATGCGGCAAAATGCTTCACGCATGCGGCCACCCGGTCGGTATCGTTCGTCAGATCTTTACCCTGAAATCCGCGCACAAACGCACGGGCAAATTGACTGTTGAGATGAGGGTCTTCCCCAGTAGATTCCATCACACGGCCCCAGCGCGGGTCACGCACCAGATCGACCATAGGGGCGAATGTGACGTGAACACCGGATACAGCCGCCTCGCGGGCAGCAATGGTAGCGCTCTCTTCTGCCAGCTGCATATCCCATGAGCAACCAATAGCCAGCGGTATAGGGAAAATCGTTTTGAAGCCATGTACAATATCTGCCATAATTAAAAGCGGAATACCCAGACGGTTTTTACTCAAATGAGCCTGCTGAACACGAATTGCTTCCTTGGCCCCTGCGATGCCAAGCACGGAACCGACGTTATGGACATTTTTCTCTGTGATGCCAAGAGAAGCCATAGGGCCGGTAATTTGACTATCTGTTCCCGCTTCTTCAAAGAAGGCACCTACAAGCTGTAGCAGTTGATCAACTTTTTCTTCAAGCGTCATGCTTTCTAAATAGGAATTCAGGTGTTGTTCCATCATAATCCTCCATAAGCTGTATTGTTGGTGGACAGCTCTCTTTTTCAGATTCATGAGATTTTTTGGATAAAGATGATTCAAAAAAGTGCTAAAAAGGCTAATAGCTAGTATAGAAGCATAATGTTCTGTCGTATTATTAATCGAAACGTTTCTATTATTGAACTCAGTTGGATTATATACGCTTTCAAATACAGAGTCAAATCCAATTCAGGGTCTATTCATAGGTTAAATAACGTAATAAAGATGATATATATGAAAAAAAGTTGGTATTCTGAGCAAATAAAAAATAATATTCCTATTGAATACGGTTTCAATTTGTTTTATAATGACTATCGAAACGTTTCTATTGAGGGGTATAGTCCTTGTGCTTTGAACATAAGTGTTATAGCGGTATGCTTTAATCGCTAGGTATTTACATGCATCAGGATTTTACAAAATTCGATTCTTGTCGTTTCAAAGTGCAATATATGGACGAATTAAACCATTTCGTTCTATATAATGTTCATTGGAAGTTGCTTATTGAATTTTTGCAAAGTCCTCGTATTTGAATCCGTTATCATATTGCATGATCGGTAAACCGGTCATCTCGGGAGGAATTCGTATGATGAAAAGAACGTTAGGGATCATTTTGGCAAGTACCTTATTACTGGGGGGCGCGCTGGTGGGCTGCTCGTCCAAGGATGATTCGTCTGGCAAAGATGCGAGTGGCAAGACGACCATCACCATGTGGGGTATGGGGGCGGAAGGGAAGCTGCTGCCTGAAATTGTGAAAGATTTTGAGAAAGAAAACCCAAATATTCACGTTGATGTACAGGCGTTGCCTTGGGATAACGCTCACGATAAATTGCTAACGGCTGTTGCCTCGAAGTCTGGTCCGGATGTGGTCCAATTGGGGACGTCATGGGTACCAGAGCTTGCGTCTGCGGGTGCATTGACAGACATCACACCTTATATCAGCAAGTATCCTGAGCTGGAATCGAAGAATTTCTTCGAGGGTGCTGTAGGTACGACAAAATTTGAAGGAAAACCGGTCGGTGTGCCTTGGTACACTGAAACGAGAGTTTTGTTCTACCGTTCTGACCTGCTGAAACAAGTCGGATATAATGAAGCACCTAAAACGTGGGAAGAGCTTTCCGATGCTGCCCAAAAGCTGGCGGCTCGGGGCAAAGGCAAATATGGTATCTCCTTTAGTGCAAAGGAGCAGTCTATGGGCTTTATGTTTGCTCTCCAGAACGGTTCCAAACTGGTTGACGAGCAGGGCAATCCGCTGTTCAACCAACCACCGTTTGTAGATGCTGTGAAGTATGTAAATACCTTTTTCCAAAATGGCTCTAACGCAGTGGATATTGGAATTGACTCCGTTCAAGGTTTGCAAGGTGAGGGGATCGTTCCAATGTTTATCAGCGGCCCTTTCATGATTAAAGAAATCAAGAGCAAGGCACCAGAACTGGAAGGTAAGTGGAATATAGCGGAGCTTCCTGGAAAAGTAAACAACCTGTCCGTTTTGGGTGGTGCCAACCTTTCAATTATGAAATTCAGCAAGCATCCAGAGGAGTCAGCCAAATTCCTGGCTTACATGAGCAAACCAGAAACGCAGCTGAAATGGATGGATCTGTCCAGTAACTTGCCTGCGACTACTAAATCGTGGGAAGATGCCAAACTGAAGAGTGATCCGATGCTTCGGACGATTCGCAAACAGCTAGATCATTCCGCAGCATTGCCGCAACTGGCTGCATGGGAAGAGGTTTCTCAACAATTTATCAAGAGCTTCGAGCGTATTTACCGCGGTCATGCCGATGTACAAAAGGAAATGGATGACTTTAATCAGCAGGCTGCAAGTATTATGAAAAAATAATGATCCATATCCGCCATTGTCAAAGGGAGTGAAGGCATGAAAGGAAGCTCGCAGAAGCTTGCGCCATACTTGTTTATCGGTCCCTCCATCATCCTGTTAACGCTGTTTTCGCTGTTGCCGATACTACTGGCGCTCGTGATCAGCTTCACGGATATGGATCTGTCCGGACTCGTTAATTATGATAGTATTCGCTTTATAGGTCTCGAAAATTATACAAACGTACTATTGGACCCTTCCTTTATAAAGTCCCTTGGTAATACCCTGTTCTTCGTCATCATAGGTGTTCCGTTGGTGCTGATATTTTCGCTTAGCATCGCGATTCTGATTAACATGGGTAAATCACGTGCTTTCAAAGTATTCCGCGTCGTGTTCTATCTACCGTCCGTAACGAATGTAGTTGCGGTCGCGGTCGTTTGGAGCTACTTGTATAATCCGACGCTTGGATTATTCAACTATGTACTTGGTTTGATGAATTTAGGTCCCGTCCCATGGTTGACCGATCCAACAGTTGCGAAAGTTTCGTTAATTGTGTTAGCAGTTTGGCGGGGCATCGGCTTAAACATGATTATCTTTATTGCGGCTATTAAAGGGATTCCGGGTTCTTATTATGAAGCGGCTCAGCTTGACGGTGCCAATACATGGCAGCAAATTCGTTATATTACGCTTCCGCAGCTTCGTTACGCTATTTTCTTCGTGTCCATCACAACGATGATCGGCTGGCTGCAATTTTTCGAGGAACCGTTTGTCATGACCAAAGGGAAACCGCTCGATGGCACACTGACGGCATCCCTGTTCATTTACAATAACGGCTTCCAATTTAGTAAATTCGGGTATGCCGCGGCGGGATCGTTCATTCTGTTCTTCGCAATCATTGCGGTGACGCTGATTCAGTTCCGTTTGCAAAATAAAGCGGAGTCCTGATAGAGAGAGGTGATGAACGTGAAAACAGCTGTTCAGCAAGCCCGCGCCAATACGCGCAGTGGTGAAAAAACATTTCAATGGTTCGTGGCGACTCTCCTGACCGTGGGAGGTCTGTTGATGGTGCTGCCTTTTGCGTGGATGATTTTATCCTCCTTTAAGACTGAGGGCGAGGTAACCCAAATTCCCCCGACCATCTGGCCGCAGCATTTTACACTGGATAATTTTAAATTACTATTCGATAGCATGGCTTTTGGAACCTATCTGACGAATACGCTGATCATTGTTTTAGCTTCTTTCTTCGGATTATTCCTGAATGCCATGGCGGGTTATGGCTTTGCCAAATTCCAATTTAAAGGCAAAGGGTTTCTGTTCTATCTGGTACTAGCAACGATGATGATTCCAGGTCAAGTGACGATGATTCCCGTCTATTTGATTCTGAACCAGATGGGATTGACCAATTCCATGCTGGGGATTGTCCTGCCTGGATTGGTAGGCGCGTTCGCGATCTTCCTGTTCCGGCAGTTCATGTCCGATATCCCGGAAGAACTGCTGGAGGCGACACGTCTGGATGGAGCAGGGGAATTCCGCACTTTTCTACAAATTGTGCTGCCCATTTCGACGCCAATTATCGCAGTACAGGCCATCCTGACCTTCATCGGCGGATGGAACAGCTTCTTGTGGCCACTCATTATTGCGAACGATGAGAAGCTGTACACCTTGTCCGTCGGACTGTCACTGCTTAAGGGACAGAACGAAAGCCAATTTGCCCTGCAAATGGCAGGTTCGACCTTCATGGTCGTTCCGATCATGATTATCTTCATTGTTTTCCAAAAGTATATTATTGAGAACTATACGATTTCGGGGATTAAGTAATAGTTTAATACGTAAATTGATAAACAAAAAAAACGGAGGACTTCAAAGTTTAATCCAAAGAAGCCCTCCGTTTTTTTGTGTTTTTGTTTTATAGAAAAATTAGAAAATCCCGGCCCGCTCACATTCATTCTTAAAAGTTGCGGCCTCCAGAATCATTAGGGTATGCATTACATTAACAACGACCGGCTTTTTTCGGCAAAGAAAACTATGCTTTTATTATATTTAATTGAAAATATTTCAAAATAGTAGGTTAACAAATTTTACACAATTACCTCAAAAAAAGTATGGAGTGTAACGAAAAAAATGATTATATTGGAAAAGAAATAAAAAAATATAAAAAATGAGGTGAATCAAATTGTTCGATCCTGTTAACCAAGCAGCTGAAGGCAGTGTTTCTCCTATGACGTGTGTTTTTTGTGATACACGTGATCGTTGTGTAGGTTGTGATGCTACCGATTGGTTTTGTAGCAAAGAAAGTGGTCATTGGTGTACTAATAATGATAGCGATTAATTAAAGTAAAACTTGCAACGATAGGGCTTTCAAACACAGATAGTCAATTAGGAGGTCTGGGAACTAATCTTCTTGGACTTCCTCCTATTTTGTAACTTTGAGAGGATGATTAATAGTGATTAGTGCTCCATTTGGAAAAAATCCCGTCAAAATCATAGAACAAAATGAAAAGTTATACTTATACAATATAGAAACAAATGGGCTTTTTCAGATTGATGATGTCGTAGTAGATATATGTAATAGCGAAGGTAAGGAAATTGAAGAAATATATGAATTACTTAAGCATCGTTCTAGTAGAGAAGAGGTAGATGGGTTATTAGCTAGTCTGAAGGAAGCATCGGTTATATATAACAAAGATTTGTCTATTCAAAAGGAATGTAAAAGTTGCAATGATGAGCAAGTAAGTCTATCATCTATAATCCTTATGCTGGTTCAAGAGTGTAATCTAAGATGTTTTTACTGTTATGGAGGAGACGGAGAATATAATGATCGAGGACGGATGGACACAGAGACCGCATTAAAAGCAGTTGATTATCTGTTTAATCATTCTGGCGAAGAAGAAGAACTGAATATTTGTTTTTTTGGAGGGGAGCCACTTCTGAACATTGAAGTTATTAAAGAAGTTGTAGCCTACACTAAGCTAAAACAAGAAAAATCAAATAAACGTGTTACATATAGTATGACAACGAACGGCACCTTGATTTCCAAAGAAATTGAAAACTTCTTATTAGATCATCATGTTTCTATTCAGATAAGTCTAGATGGTGATCAAATGACGCACGATTTCAATCGATATTATCAGAACAGAAAAGGTACCTATGAAATCATTTTAAATAGAACGGAAAGTTTAAGAAAAAAAGGTGTCATAACAGCAAGAGCTACGATTTCACCAGTACAATTGGATATAACACATACACTTACACATTTAATGGAGATTGGTATCCGCCATGTTGCGATGTATCCTGCAGTCGAGATGCTTAGTGAGGAAGACTTTGAGAAGTATGCACAGGAATTCACCAAATTGGTTGTTCATTTTGAATCTTTGCTTCAGGCTAAAAAGTATGGGGAAGCACGTCAGATATCGAACATTCTAAAATACTTGAAGATGATTCATTCTTCTTCTAAGCGAAATTATTTTTGTGGGGCGGTCTCGCATATGCTTGCCGTTGATGTGCATGGTAATCTTTATCCTTGTCAACGATTTGTTAATGAAAAGGATTACTCTTTAGGAAATGTAAGGGAAGGGATGGATGTGAGAAAGAAGAGTAGCTTGCTTAGTGAGATGCGTTTAGAGAAGAGAACTGTATGTGGAGAATGTTGGGCTAAGAATCTATGTGGTGGAGGTTGTCCTCAAGAAAATATGGTGCTTAGTGGTTCGATTAGTGAGCCAGTGGATAGATACTGTAACTTTACTCGTAGTGCAATAATGGATTGTATGAAATTGTATTTACGATTAACTAAAGAAGACAAGAAAAACCTGTTCTCTGCCAAGCGTCAGCGAGAGCAACTATTGGAGGATGTCTCATTTGACAATTGATATTCAAGCTTTAAGTAAGTCATATGGTTCTCACCAAGTACTTAACGAGCTTCATTTCCACATTGATAATGGTATATTCGGACTGCTTGGAGACAATGGGGCAGGTAAGACCACTTTAATGAAAATTCTTGCCACTTTACTTAGATTCGACCGAGGGGAAGTTGAAATATTCGGATATTCTTTGAAAAAAGAACCGGATGCTATTCGTTCTTTACTGGGTTACTTGCCGCAGCATTTTGATTTTTTTCCAAATGCAACGATTTTGGAATCTATGAACTATTTTGCGGCTTTAAAAGGTATTCAAGGTAAACGTCATATTCAAGAGGAGACATCACAGCGATTAATTGAGGTGGGCCTTATCGATCAAGTTCATAAAAAAATAAAACAGCTGTCTGGGGGAATGAAGCAACGCTTAGGAATTGCCCAAGCTATGTTAGGACAGCCTAAGTTGTTAATTGTTGATGAGCCTACGGTTGGACTGGACCCCAAAGAACGAATTGCTTTTCGAAACTTGCTTCAGAATTATGGAGAAGGTCGGATTATATTGTTATCTACTCATATTGTTCCTGACGTTTCAAGCACATGTGACAAACTACTCGTTTTAAAAGAAGGCCGTAATCTGTATCAAGGGGCAATAGACGATATGATTCGAACTGTCGAGGGTAAAGTATGGTTGGTTGATGTTGGTAAACATCAATTAGAACAATTAAGCCAACAAGCTCGAATCACCTCCATTGTACGGAAGGAAGGAAGAATTCAGGCTCGATTATTGTGTAACCATCCTCCAGATTGTTGTACGGAAGTCACACCTGAAACGGCTAATCTTGAGGATGCGTATCTGTACATTTCCGATCCAGAGGAGAGTTAGCAGAATGGGACAAGTAATCAGAGCCCTAGTTCAATTTGAAATTTTACTTTTGAAGAAAAGTATAGTGTTTTTTATAGCACTAACGTTTTCTTGTTTTTTAATTCCTTTATTTTTATATCTAGGAGCAGGGAATAAGAATAACGAGTTATGGATATTTTTGAATCATGGACAAATGTTCTTTACCATATTATTAATGCCGTTGATGTATTCTGTTCTTTATGATGGCGAGAAGCAAAAAATGATCTCTTCTGTTATTATGCCTAAATTGCATAAAGGAGCCCAATATTTTTATTGTAAGAGTTGTGTATTATGGGGAGTGGTTTGCTTATTTCAGTTTGTCGCTTTAGCTATGATTTGTGTAGTTCAATGGACGACTCATGGTAAGGCTCCATTCTTGACACTGCTTCATCTAACAGTAGCGGGTGTAGCAACTATGGGATATTCTGTTCAAGTTACCGTCATATTGAACTTGCTCTTACGTAAACAACTGTATGTGAACATTGTAATGCTCGTCTACCTTTTAACCAGTATTACTATCAACTTGCCCTACATTTCAATCTGGTTTAATCCAGATTGGATTATTTCCAACTTCTTTACACGTTCGTTTGCTTTCGGGCGAATATCCCTATTTTTGCTTATGTGGGTATTGATGAAAGTCAGTAATCATCTATGGATGGCGAGGGTACAAGAATGAATGGAATTATAGTTCGTTTCTGGCTGCAGCTTTTGCTCCGAAGAGAACAAGCAGTAACCTTGCTCGTTTCCTTTAGTGTGGTTGTTTTATTCAATTTAATAATGAATGAAGGTATTGCAATAACTTATAGTATTAACTTGTTATTTGTAGCTTTTTTTTCTTTGCAGATTGCGAGTATACATAATCGTAATCATACAGAGCCGTATATATATATTTCTGTCTTTCCTAATTACCGTCTAATCACTTATCAGCTTTATGTTTCTTTAATTCTTTCGTTTCCTCTCTTGTTCATGATGGTAGGGCTTTTATGGAAATCATTCGCTGATGTATCATTATGGAATTTGGTTATCATTGTGTTTTTTTCTAGTTTTTTTTCGTCGATGTTGGGTCTCTTGTTGGGGCAGGTAGTAAAGCATTATGGGTTGGCCTTCACTTTACTCATTGCTTTTTACCTTCCCATAGGTTTAGTTTCCTGGTCTTTTAATGAAAAATTTCGTTACATATCTCCTGTAGTGAATATATTTAACCCCTATTTGATCAACTGGCGAAATCTCTTTGGACTCTCAGGCTGTAGTTTATTATTTTACGGATTAGGCACATTGTTATCCAGTCGGCGCGGAGGTGGCAAAAAGTCTATAATCCCTTGGATTAGTACTGTGCTTGCCTGTAGCCTACTGATTGGCGTGTGGGGATATGAGAGGCTATTTAATGAGAATATACAGACATCGTCATTTCAAAAAATAACTGTGGGACAAACACAAGTAGAGTATAAAGGCATTAGTTCGTATCAGGCGAAGCAATTTGCCGCCCTCTTTGAAACGCTGTATCAAGTGGCTAAGAAAAAGGAGACACACCCGGTTCGCTATACCTTGCAAATCACCAGAATGCATTCCATGTCATCGTTCGAGCCGAAAATAATAGTACACCATCATAATAAACTTCAAATTAATATTTATTCAAATAAGCTCTTAGAATTCAATCGTGGGATGGATTGGGCGAGTAAGTGGATTGATTACATTTTGCCGCAAACGCCCCACTTGTCCAATGAGCAAGTTAACGCTTTTAAACGACTAAAAAATGACATTATTATGGAGGTTAGAGAAAAAAATCCTGGAAATGTCTATACACTTCAGGAGAGTGAAAGCTAAATAGCGAGATTTCGTGAAGAACCGATAATAATAGATATAAAAGAAAGGGATGGAATGCATGGAACGTGAGGCAGACCATGTGAATATAAGAGCTATATTTCATTCATTCCAATATTGGCCGAAGTTAACTAAGTTATTATGGAGTACAGAACCTATCTACTTTATTATCATTATTTTTGGCTATCTACTAAAAGGAATACTCCCGATTGCTAACCTTCTCTCCATACAGTATTTGGTTTCTGAATTAGAGACTAGCACGGTATGGCATAAGCTTCAAATAAGCGCAGTTTTCCCTGTAATTATCGTGATGTTTTCTAGTTTGCTTATTTCAAGTTTAATTGAATATTCTGATAAATTGTTCCAAATTTCACTGATAAATAAATTACAAACATTAATAGTATCACAAACATCGACATTTAATCTTGCGGATTTTGAAAGTCCGCAAGTACATAATCAACTCAAAAGAGTACAAAACGACTCAATAGATAGACCTATTCAGATCTATAAAGAACTCATTAATTTGCTAAGTTCCATGGTTACGTTATGCTCTAGTATCGCCATTTTAATAGCATTCAGATGGTGGGTCTTACTCATTCTTGTTGTTTCCCCACTAGCATCTTTTTATTCTTTATTAAGGTTCACACAAATTCAATATGTGGCCAAGAAAAAACGGGCTCCTTTACAACGTAAATCCAGGTATATTAATTACTTATTGACTAATGAGAAGTCTTTTAAAGAAATCGTATTGTATCAACTTAGTGACTACTTTACAGCAAAATATAAGGGCATTTTTGATGTTTTCTACAAAGAGGATAAGTATTTAGCCAAAAAACGTATTACGTTATATTTGTCTTTTCAAGTAATAAGTACATTATTTATATCCATTGCTTTGATTATGATTATACAAATAGCATGGAAAGAAGAATTTCTCGTTGGCAGTATTTATGCATTAGTTCAAGCAGTATTATTAGCTAATCAAAATATTAACACAGTATCTCAAGGATTGATTTCATTATGTGATCATAATCTGTATTTAGATGAATTATTCGCTTTTTTTAACATAAAACATAAACAAGACAGTTCTAGTATGTTGCTAAGAGAATCAGGTATACAAGCTGATTCAACGATAGAAAGCATAGAATTTAAAAATGTTTCATTTGCCTACCCAGATCAAAAAGAATGGGCTCTCAAAGATATAAGTTTTAAAATGAGGCGTGGTGAATCTCTTGCTCTAGTGGGCAGGAATGGATCAGGGAAAACAACTGTGATAAAACTTTTAACGGGATTATATGATGACTTTAAAGGAGATATTTTAATCAATTCAATCTCGATTCGAAATTATAATAAAGAAATGCTTTACAAGAAAGTAGGCGTTATATTTCAGGATTTTGTTCAATTCGACTTTTCAGTAAGAGAAAATATAGGTTTTGGCAGCATAGAACATCTTGAATTTGATACTAGGATATGGGAATCGGCACAATATACAGGAGTAGATAAGGTAATACGACATTTTCCTAATCAATTAGAACAACAGCTAGGAAGAAACTTTGAAGGGGGTATACAGCTTTCAGGAGGGCAGTGGCAAAAGATAGCTATATCCAGAGCGCTCTTCAAAGATGCTGACGTTTACGTATTAGATGAGCCTAGTTCATTTCTTGATCCAGAGTCAGAAAAACAAGTATTTCGCCAATTTCAAAATTTTGTTATTGATAGGCTTTGCCTCTACATTTCTCATCGTTATACCTCTGTTCTATATGCAGGTAAAATTTTAGTTTTGGATAAGGGTCAGATTATAGAAGAAGGAACTCACCAAGAACTAATTGAAAGTCGAGGGCTTTACTATGATTTATTTTCTGATGAAATTAATACATTCCAGAAAGCATTAGTTACTAATGATACACGCTAACTATGTATAGGGATTCCAGCATATATTTGGGCTGGGAACAGTATTATTTTTTACCTAGAGAAGTAGACTATGTAGAATATACAAATCATAGTCACAATACGAACAGCGGAGCTTCTCTTAGGAAGAGGGGCTCCGCTTTTTTGCTTTCATGGATAAATTTATATATGAGTTAGACAATATTGATGAGACAATGTACGAAGTTTTCTTTTCAGTCTATAGATTCGAGTCGTTGTAGCCGTAACCGAAATATTATATTTGACAGCAAGGAAGGGCACAGCCAGTTGTCGACAAAAGTAGTCTTCATAGAGCGTATATTCATTGTTGGAAAGCTGCATTAGTATATTAACGATAACCGTATCCACATCTCCCAATCTACGATTTTCCCACTCCTCCTCTACCGAATTTGAATAACTACAGATCTTCTCACATTCAAGCGTAGTTTCATGCTTTTTTTGTGTATAGTAGCACCTAAATGATTTATATATAAGATTTTTAGCCGTGAGGTACAGCCAACCTTTTACATTGGGGTGTTGTTTGAGCTTGACCAGTTGCTGTCTTGCCGCTACAAAAGTATCTTGTGTACATTCTTCTGCCATAAATGTAAAGCAAGACTGATTCTTGACTAAATGCATACAGAAACGGTATACCTCGCTCAGATAAAGTTCACAAATTTTTCTGTAAAAGCATCTGGAACTACCTCTGCACTGATCCTCTTTGCAACAGTCGATAACCATCGTGGTCGGCATTTGTTCAAGCCCCCTTTGGACGGATAAAAAAATAAGTGATTTTTGTATGTGCCAATCATATACATTAATTCCAATTTTCAAGAATGACATAAATCATATTTAATCTCGTAAATATGGAATTACTAGAACAGTTAAAAGATGTTTTAAGGTGATTTTGATTCTGATACGGAATTAGTTAATAGGGGGAGAAGGTACATCTGATGAAAGGGGGAAAAGGATGAAAGAATCCATAGTATATAAACGTCTGGCGGCAACATTTAGGCCTTATCTGAAGACGGTCACTATCATTTTGATATGTCTCATCCTATCAGCGGGCTTGAATATATTATTGCCTTTAACAAGCAAGGTTATTGTGGATCAAGGTCTTCTGAAAGGGAATATGCAGGCTGTAATCCTGTACACTTCTGCTGCGTTTTTAATCGTTTGCTTGGACAAGCTGCTGAATGTGTGTAAAGAAACCTTTCGGGCAGGTTTAAGCGCACAGGTTACCTTTTCTTTATTTGAAAAAGCGTATTTACATCTGACAAGAGTACGAATGAGCTATTTTAACCGAACTAATGAAGCGGAGTTGCTGAACCAAATTGGCACGGATGTAGGCAATGTATCAAGGATCACAGATAGTGGAGTATTTTTTGTAATTATGCAGGCGTTCAGCATGATTGGTGGTTTATGTGGTTTGCTGCTCATTAACTGGAAAATGACTGTAATCGTGCTGCTTTTTTTACCCATCAAATATGTTGTGGTGAAGTACTTTGTGAAGCGTAGGAAAAAACTGGTAGGGGATTTTATTGAAGGCAGTAGTGATTTTGCCCAGTGGTTTGGGGAATCTGTCGGGGGCATGAAGGAGCAGCGAATGTTTGGTCTTATTCCACATAAGCATCAGCAGTTCTCAACCAAGCAGCGTCGAATTGTAGATTCAGAACGGAAATTGTCACTTCTGGACGCCTGGAATATCGCTTCGGAATCTATTTTAATTCAGCTTCTAATGATGCTTGTGTACGTTGTGGGAGCTAATCTTATCTTTCGTTTACAGCTCACTGTAGGGGGGATTTTTGCCTTTGTTTCTTACAGTGCTTATGTTACCACTCCTGTTTTCGCTATTTTAAACATTGGCTACATGCTGGCTGAAGTCGTTCCCTCCGCCATTCGATATTATCAGTTCTTGGACTGGGCAGAGGAAGAGACATCTAATTCAGTCACCCCAGCGTCTATACTAACTGAGCCGCCATTCGAAGATCACATTGCATTTCATCATGTTTCTTTTTCTTATACCAAGGATGAACCCGTCCTATCCGACGTGAACTTTAGGATTGCCCGAGGGGAAAAGGTAGCTATCATTGGAGCAAATGGGGCAGGGAAGTCTACGCTGCTGGATTTGATGATGAGATTCAGCCAGCCTGATCAGGGGATAATCACCTATGACGGCATTGACATCCAAAGCTATGAAATAGATGAGTATCGAAGTCAAATAGCTTTGGTCAGTCAGCAGGTGTATTTATTTGATACTACTATTTTTGGCAACATCCGCATAGGCACAGAAGTCACTAATGATGCAATAGAGGACATTATCGCTGAGGTTGGCCTGGAAGAATTGGTTCAGAACTCGGCAGATGACTTCCCCATAGGCTCGAACGGCTCCAGATTGTCGGGTGGGCAAAGACAGAAAATTGCTATGGCCCGGGCATTGATCAGGGAAGCGTCATTGTTTATTCTCGACGAGGTGACCTCCAATCTGGACACAGAAGCTAGGCTAAATGTTCAGCGATTGTTGAAGACCCGATTGCGTGACAAGACCGTAATCATCGTTACACATCGCAGCGAGATATTAGCGCATGTCGATAGAGTTATTTTGTTGGAGAACGGCGAACCAGCCCAAATGGGATCACACTCCCATTTTATGACCTGTCATGCGGAATACAGAGGATGGGTATTAGAGAAAGAAGAGGTCCCCATAAAATGATGAAAAAAACAAACGCATTCATAGTGTGATTTAACACCATGTACGGAATTAGTATAGGTGAACACCTTTTTAAATCATATCATGAATGGGAGGAGTAGTTTAACATGCGTAAGCTTGTGAAAAGAAGCGCGAATGTAGGCGACACGATTGAGGCATTTGGCTGTGGTTGTTCCTGTTACTGTCCTTGCTCCTGTTATTGCGCAGGCAGTCTGACTCGAAGCTCCAATACATCGCGAGAAAGTGACGGTTCTTATCGCAGAGATAATGGAACTGGAATTGGTAATTATTAAGCTTATACCTGTATGGAGGAGCCTGGACATTCCAGGCTTCTGTCCACATCAAAACAGAGTAGGTGTGAATCATGAACATGTGCCAACCCTTTATATACACATTTCAAACGAGACTCCACCATTATGTATATGATGTAAATACTAATTTAATTTTGCGGATTAAAGAGGAGGCTTATCATTTTCTGAATTCGCATTCCAGCTTCAACCTGGATCAGATGGAGGATACACCGGAATTGCAGCAGTATATCCGTGACTTGTTGGATAACGGATTTTTATCTTCACAGCGTCCGCAGATTATGAATCATCCCAAGACAAAGCACCTGGAGCATATGCTTCAGCATCAGCTGAAAACCCTCACCTTACAGGTAACTCAAAATTGTAATCTTAGATGCTCTTACTGCGTTTATTCAGGAGGATATGACAATCGAGGTCATACGAATCTGATGATGGATTTTGAGACAGCGCGCAAGTGTATTGATTTTGTCATTGATAGATCAGTAGACAGTGACCGTCTGGATTTCGGTTTTTATGGGGGAGAGCCGCTCATTAATTTCCCGTTGGTCAAGAAATGTGTCGAATATATCAAGGAGCAGGTGGCGTATAGAGATGTAGGTTTTCATTTGACGACCAACGGTACGCTACTTAATGACGATATTTTGGACTTTCTGGATGAGCATCGTTTTGTACTTACGATCAGTCTGGATGGAGATCAAGAGAATCATGATAGAAATAGACGATTTGCTGTTAACGGACGAGGCTCCTTTGATACCATTATTGCCAATGTAGATAAAATTAAGAGAAATTACCCGGACCTCTTTGAATGGATTAATTTTAATGTGGTGCTGGATACCCGTAATGATTTTGGTTGTATCAATGATTTTTATACGAATTATGAAACCTTCGAAAGTCTGTACAGTGTAAGGTCCTCCTATATTAACGATGCTTATGTGAAGGATGAAATTTTGTACAGGAATGAATTTATTGAGCAGAGGGGCTATGAGGTAGTTAAAATGATGCTTTCCAAATTTGGGAGAGTAGATGAAAGCCATGTCTCGAAGCTGATTAAGGACTATTATATTCAGATATATTTCCGAATGTTTCATTATAGAAAGCCTTCTGCGGGGATGCCGATAGAGGCGCATCATGGCGGACCCTGTGTGCCTGGTGTACAGCGATTGTTTGCGGATGTGCATGGAAATCTGTATCCATGTGAACGGGTCAGTGAGCAGTCGGAAGTGGTGCAGATTGGAACGGTGGACACGGGCTTTGAAGTGGATAAAATCAACCGGATTTTGAATGTAGGGACAATCACGGAGGATGCATGTAAAAACTGTTGGAATTTCCGCTTTTGTACGTTGTGTGTTGCTGTAGCAGATGATTTGCATACCTTGTCCAAGGAAAAGAAGCTGAGTCATTGTTCGGTAGTCAAAAACGATATTCGGCACACCCTACTTGATTATTGCATGATGAATGAGCTGGGCTATGATTTCTCCGAGGATACGATTCTCGATTTTGAAAAAGCATGAGGGGTGTCTCCATGACCAATAAATTAATCATTTTTCCGTTTGATTATGAAACGATAGCCCTAGTTAGGAACTTGAATCTATTAGGAAGTTATGAGGAAGTTGTCCTTATTTCTTTTCAAGGGTCGGGGATGATCGGGAAAGATGCCTGTGTAACGGACAAGGGGGAAGTGACAGGCTTCATCGTGAAGCCAGAGTCTTGTTTGGAGCAAGAAATGGAGCGTTGTGATGCTATATTACTGGTGAAATCCAATTTCAAGCTGGATGTAGCTGAGGTGTATCTTCCCGTGATCAAGAAGGCTGGACAACTTGGCAAAAAAGTCATGTGTAATTTCACTTTGCCAGACTCATGTATGGAATTCATCGAACCCTGTGAGGAGCGTGAGGACAAGCTGATTTTTAAAAATACATTTGATGTACGCACGAAAGATATTTTACCGCCTGACCCGGGCTCTGTTATTCATGATTTTTTTACACCGGTTCTATTTGTATTAGGGTTGAACGAGCGAACGCATAAGCTTAATTTACAGTTTAACCTTCGGCAGAAGCTTGAAGCACAAGGATATCGGGTGTCACAAATCACATCTAATGGATGCGGGGAGCTGATTGGTGCACATTCTTTTCCACAGTTTATGTTTGAGAGCGGTATGACGGAAACCCAGAAGATTATCATGTTTAATCGGTATTTGAAAAAAATAGAGCAGAGCGAAAAGCCTGATCTAATACTCGTGGGCATTCCAGGTGGGATTGTTCCTTTTAACAATACGTTCACGAATTATTTTGGAGTAACCTCTTTTTTGGTATCCCGTGCTGTCAGACCGGATGGACTGATCTGTTGTCTTCACTATGATGAATACAATATAAAATATTTGGAGCATGTGAAACAGTACATGGAAAACCGCTTTTCCTCTTCCTTATTGGGATACGCCATATGTAACAATGTATTCGACAGTTACTCTTCTTCCACGGTCAATATGCAATATGCATCTGTTGATCATCGTTTCGTGGAAGAGAAAAAACAGGAATTTTCCAATTATTCCGTGCCCGTACTCCATCTGTCCAACGATGAAGATATGAATAGGCTGACGGAGAATATTTTACATTATTTTTCGGTTGATCATCATGTAGTTCAGTTGTAATGGAGGGAAGAACATGAACTTTACTCAGGATGTAACGGGAACAGGAATGACACTGGAAAATATATTTTGGAAGCTTTTTAAAATAAAAGCGGGCGAGATCAATAAAGAGGCTACATTACTGGGGCCTGATATGGGGTTGTTCCCCAGGGATCTGGTATATCTATTATTTGAAGTGGAAAAAAGTTTTGCTATCCTAATTCCGGAAGAGCGTATAGTGGGAGGGGGGTTGCTTACATATAACAGCTTGTATGAGACGATAAAGGGCTGCTTAACAGTGGAAAAGGAATGAAGGATTTGTGAAAATGATGATAAAACATACAAAAACATACAAAAATATCCGATATACCTCTAGAATCACTTATTTCAGGATTTTGCAAAATTCGATTTCAGTCGCTTACTCGATTTTTGAAAAAATCCTCATTTAGAAGAGAATTGGAGGTTTTAGGATGAATGTATCATTTACATCATCTCACCAATCGCCGTTCCGCACCGCAGATAACAACCGACTTGAACTACGGCATCCCTTTTCCGCTCAGGCTGAAAAGAAGGGTATAGGCAAGCCACAAAACAAGGTTATTCAACAATTGACAGAACAAAAGCAAAATTTGATGGAGAGGCGTTCGGACTATTTAAGTAATGCGCTCAAGCGTGGTCTCGGTCCAGAAGCTGTAAAAGCTGAAATGGAAGAGATAGATAAGCAGATTCAGCAAATTGACGAGAACATTCAAAAGCAGTCACTGGAAGAGCAAAAAAAGGCTTTAGGCATGGATGAGGAGAGTAAAAAAGAAGCTCAAAAAGGTAGAAAGGAAGAATATACGCCTAAGACTGCTGAGGAGCAGCAGCAAAGATTGGTCACCTATACAATGCATAGTGTTGTATCTGCAAACAATGAGTTGAAGAGTGCCAAAATAGCCAAAACGGCACAAATCGCATTGGGAAGCGAGGCTAAGGGGTGGGAAAACGCTAACCCTGCAAAATCAGCGTCTTTGCGTGAAAAGGCAGAAGGACTTAATGGAAAGATCATGGAAATCGCTGCGAATATTAATGAGCGTATCAGTGAAGCAGTGAATAACGAACCGATGATTACAGATCGGGTTGAACCTAAGGAAGAGCAGGAGGCAAATCCAGAGGCAGGCAGGGTGTGGACTGAACAAGAGCTCAATGCTTATCTGGACTCGGCCAAAGACGGGGCGAAGACTGCAGGCACGAAGGTGAATATTGCAGTCTGATCCAGCTATTATGTACATGGTTTGCTAAATTAGGAGGGTGCTTTCAGACGAACGCTATCGTTCGCAGAGGCACCCTCCGCTTACTCTAATAGAACGGAACAGAGCCGTGAGATTCATTCCACAATCCGAAGAGACAGGGGGAGAAAACATGAATGGCAAGATTCATGTAGCCATTATTGACGACGGGGTTAATGCTGGCTTTTTAAACACCCAATTATTATATAACGTCGAAATAGCTCATGGAGACGTAGAAGATGGACGTACCTTAAATCACGGTACGCTATGTGCAGCTATTGTACAAACGTATTTTCCAGATGCGATCATTAGCAGTGTAAAAATAATGAACCATAGAAAAGGAAATGCAACTCAGCTTTGTGCTGCGCTGGATTGGTGTGTAAAACATGGTGTACAGGTAGCAAATATCAGCCTGGGGAGTATAAATTATCGAGATCGAAGCATGCTGCGGGAGGCTGTAAATGATGCAGCTATGGCGGGATTAATTATAGTATGTGCTGCACAAAACGGAGGACTTCTTACTTATCCGGCCTCCTTTGCCAATGTGATTGGTGTGCGCTGCGATCATAGCGGTATACTCACAGCAGGACAATATACATATGATGCTGAGTTAGCATTCTCAAGCGGTATCGATTTTATCGCTTTTGCCAAGCATGAACTAGTAGGTGCAGCTGGAGAGGCTGTACAATGTCCCAACAGCAATAGCTATGCCACTCCATTGATTACAGCACACATATGTAAAGTTTTGCAGCAGTCCAAAGCTGTTCCTTCCATAGAACAGCTAAAACATATGTTACATAAGTATAGCTATCTTCCGATACAGGATACTAAATTACCCGTAATGCGTTACGGACATCCGGATTGGATACGGCGCGCCTATGTGTTTATAGAGGAGTGTGCAATTAGTTCGAAAGCACCCTATTATTTTCAGACCCAATGTGAAGCTCAACCCTCTGGCGACAAAGTTGCCGCGATCATCGAACAAGCCATCCTGCGGGAGCGAGAACAACAGGATACAGCGCTCGAAGGTGGACAACGGGTATGCGACCTGACAGATACGATTGTCTTGCTAGGGGAAATGGAGCCAGTGAGCTTGCAGGAAGTGGAGCAATTGGCTTCACGGTATGGAAAACATGTCGTCTATATCTCTAAAGATCAACGACACACCCCATCACTGAATTTTTCGTCTTGCTATTTGCGCTGGTGGCAGCAAGAGGAGGGGCTCTTTATGGCGCAGGAGGAGACTAGCTCAATAGAGGATTCACGCATTCCGCATATTTGTATTTATTATGACAAGGGCATTGACATTATTTATTTTTTGCATGAGTTGAGAGGGGCCTTTGCCCGGGATGAATACCAAAGCTGGATCGCGGTGGACCAGTCCGCGGCAGTGTTGCATGATATGGAGTATACGCTCCCTTTGGATGCAAGCAATGGATTACAGGAACTGTTATATAATGCGGGTAAAATGGCATATAACGCTTATACGGATATTGCTATTTTGTGTGTAAAGGCTGCGAATACTGAGGATTGCACCAAAGAACGAGTTTTATTAGGCGTAGATATTGAGCTTTCTTTGCTGGTGAAAGTGGAAACTGAAGGTATTTACATATCTATACGGACAGAGCAGGGATATTTGAAAGAATGGGTCCTCTCAAACTTAAACGCGGGCGATATAGGTGGTATTTATACATATTTAGAACAACTGTTGGTAGACTGATATTCACTATTTAAAACAGACTGCAAGATACGGCAGTAGCACTATTTTGAACGCACCTATAATCCGTTATTATTATTATTATTATTTGGTAAAGTGGTTATTCACTCAATAAGTTTGTTTATAAAACAAAATATTTAGAAATACGTAACCAATTGCTTATCGTTTATTATAAATATTAATAAATATATTAAGTATTTAATGATAATATTGACTATGATAAATAGGGTGTGTTATATTAAAACCGTAAATAAAACGGCTTCTTAATCTTGGTGGTAGAACGGATTTTATTTTCGCATTCAGAGAGGATGGTTTAGGTGGCAGCAGCTGTAAAAGCAAAGATGATTGTAGACAAATCTTTTCGTATTGCTGAAGTCGATAAACGCATTTATGGCTCTTTTGTAGAGCATCTCGGGCGTGCCGTATATGGCGGTATTTACGAGCCTACTCATTCAACTAGTGATGAAAGCGGTTTCCGTAATGATGTTAAAGAGTTGGTAAAACAGCTTGATGTTCCTATTATACGCTATCCGGGCGGTAATTTTGTATCCGGTTACAATTGGGAAGACGGTGTCGGCCCTGTCGCGTCCAGACCTAGACAGTTGGAGCTGGCGTGGAGAACGGTCGAGCCAAATGAAGTAGGCACGAATGAATTTTTCAAATGGGCCAAGGATGTAGGTTCCGAAGTCATGATGGCGGTTAATCTGGGTACACGCGGAATTGATGCTGCGCGTAATCTGGTGGAATATTGCAACCACACAGGCGGCTCCTATTGGAGTGATCTACGTCGTAGTCACGGGGTTGAGCAACCACATAAGATTAAAACTTGGTGTCTTGGTAACGAGATGGATGGCCCATGGCAGATTGGTCACAAGACAGCAGAAGAATATGGCCGTCTGGCTGTTGAATCTGCAAAAGCTATGAAGCTGATTGATCCTGACATTGAGCTTGTATCCTGTGGAAGCTCCAGTTCCACGATGCCAACGTTCCCGGAATGGGAAGCAACCACACTGGATCATACCTATGAGGTAGCCGACTATATTTCCTTGCACCAATACTACGGCAATCATGACAATGATACGGCTAATTATCTGGCACGCTCTATGGATATGGATCATTTTATCCATACGGTCATTTCGACTTGTGACTATATCAAAGCAAAGAAACGCAGCAAGAAAAAAATGATGCTCAGCTTTGACGAATGGAACGTATGGTACCACTCCAATGATGCGGACAAAAAAATTGATCCGTGGTCTGTGGCACCACCGCAGCTTGAGGATATCTATAACTTTGAGGATGCATTGTTGGTAGGCAGCATGTTGATTACGTTCCTGCGCCACGCGGATCGTGTGAAAATGGCTTGTCTCGCCCAACTGGTCAACGTTATTGCGCCAATCATGACCGAGAATAGTGGAAAGGCGTGGAAACAAACGATCTTCTATCCGTATCTGCATGCCTCCCGTTATGGTCGTGGGATATCGCTGATGCCTGTCGTGGATTCGGAAAAATACGACTCCAAGGACTTCACAGACATCCCTTATCTGGACAGCGCTGTAGTTTATGATGAAGAGGGAGACGCGCTGACTATCTTTGCAGTGAACCGTCATTTGTCTGAATCGCTGGAGCTGACAGTAGATGTACGCAGTTTTGAAGGCTACCGCATTGTCGAGCATACTGTATTGGAGCATGATGATCTTAAAGCGACCAACAGTCCAGCTGGTGAAAAAGTTACGCCTCACAACGGCGGTAACGCCAAGCTTGATGACGGAATTGTAAAAGCTCATTTGGGCAAAGCATCGTGGAACGTTATCCGTCTCGCTAAGTCTCATTAATTCTCTTCTGTAAAAGGGTACAGCTTCGACTGTACCTAAATAAGCTCGCATTCTCTCTTGTAAGAGTATTACAAGAGCGGCAATGCGAGCTTTTTGCGTAAAATGAGCCATTTGTCCCTCCATAGATATAGGGTTCTGAGAGAAGGGTGGATTTTAAATAAATATTATGTTTATTACTAAATTTAACTAGACAAAGATGACCTTTATTCACTAAGTGCTCGTACTCCGTACATTTTTATGAAGTTAATTAGACCCAGTGCCAGACTTCCCAGGTGAAAAAAGACCCTATTATGTCGTTGTCAACGTACTGATATCTGAAATGCAGGGTGTGCAATCCGACTTAAATCCACGTTATACTTTAAAAGACAGTCTATTTAAATCCAAATGGTGGTTGTAGTATTTCGAGAAAGGAATGATCTCTATGAGTCAAACAGACGAATATCGTTTTCAAGTGAACTTGGGCGGTATGATTGATATTTTGGCCAATCATTTATATAGCAGTCCACGAGTGTTTATACGTGAGGTTCTGCAAAATGCAACAGATGCGATCACGGCTCGCAAGGAGCTGCGGAAGGTTGCTGCTGAAAGTAAAGTATTGAAAGAAGACAAGACCCTTGAAGCTACAGCTTCTGAGAGTAACAACTATGAAGGCAAAGTCATCGTAGAGTTATCTGGTGCCGGGGAGCAACAGGTATTGATGATTCAGGATAACGGCATTGGGTTGTCAGAAGAAGACATTCACCGTTTTTTATCGATTATCGGTCAGTCTTCCAAGAAGGGAGCCGATTTGCTGGCTTCTGAGACTTCGTTTATCGGACGATTTGGGATTGGGTTGCTATCCTGCTTTATGGTGAGCGATGAAATTGTGGTGCTGACCCGCTCGGTGAAGGAAGGCGTCTCCATGGAATGGAGAGGGAAGCCGGATGGGACGTATACGATTCGTCGATTGGAGACCGAACTGCCTGTAGGAACGCAAATTTATTTGCGCTGCAAGCCGGGAAGTGAGTTTTATTATGAGCCGGCGCATGTAGAGGAGTCTTTATTCTATTATGGTGCGTTGCTGCCGTATCCGGTCATACTGTCTGTAGACGGGGAGACCAAGCGCGTCAATCTTCCATCGACGAGCTGGATGCAGGACCCAGAACAATTACGGAGCCGCCGTAGTGAGGTGCTAGATTTAGGCTATCGCCTGATGGGCGAGCGCTTCAGTGATTTTATACCGTTGCGGACGGCATCGGGCAGAACAGGCGGGATTGCATTCATTTTGCCTCGTAGTGTTAATCTGAACAGCAAGCGGCTGCACCGGGTGTACTTGAAGCATATGTTGGTGTCCGATAAGGCGGAAAATGTATTGCCAGAATGGGCATTCTTCATTAAAAGCCTGATTTGGACAGATGAATTGCAACCAACGGCATCACGTGAATATTTTTATGAAAATGAGCAGCTTGATGCGGTTCGTTCTGAATTGGGGACCTGTATTCGGGAAGAACTGCTACGCATGGCGGAATATGAACCAGACCGTTTGCAACACTGGATTCGTTTGCACGAGCTGTCCATGAAGGCGCTCGCGGTCGAGGATGATGAATTTCTGCGGATTATGCATCGCTGGTTTTCCTTCGAAAGTACATTTGGGCGGCGTGAACTGAGTGAACTGATCCGAGAGGCGGGCGGACGTCCGTTGCATTACACATCGACAGTAGATGAGTATCGTCAGATTACGCATGTGGCGGCGGCGCAATCCATGTTGGTGATCAATGGCGGCTATATTTATGATTCAGACATTTTGGAAAAGCTGCATTGGATTGACCCTAACCTGCAAACAGAGCGTCTTAGCCCTGAGGAAGTATCTCTATCATTTACCGGGCTAACACAGGAAGAGCGCGAGAATTATTACGGTGTACTACGTGTCATGGATGCTGCTTTGCAGCCAATGCGTTGTCGCGCTGAGTTGAAGCGTTTTGAGCCTGCGAGTTTGCCAGTATTGTATACCATTTCTCAGGATGCACTGACCTTGCGCTCCATGGAAAACACGGTTGAGGAGACAACCTCACTTTTTTCCAATGTGCTTGATAGTCTGAAAGCAGGAGTCCAGCAAAATTCGGGCTACTCCACTTTATACTTTAATCTGAACAACCCGGTGGTGGCCCGAATTCTTGAAGCTACCGATACGCAGATGGTTACGGCTGCTACAGAAATGATGTATGTGAATGCGCTTATGATGGGGCACTACCCGATGAACCGCAGTGAATTGGGACTGATGAATCGCAGTGTACTGCATTTTATCAATTGGGGATTAGGGAACGGACAGAATACGTAATTGCGTAATTAAGGGAGGATTCAAATGGAAGAGACAATATATGAATTGATGGAGCAGGCGCAGGATATGCCCGGAGGGGCGGCAAAGCTGGCGATTCTGGAAGAGGCTGTTCGCTTGGCAGACACTTCCGGATTGAAGGAACTCGCTTATGAAATTCGGGGAGAGATTGTAGACTGCGCTATTTTTAACGGATATCCATTGAAGTCGCTGATTGCTTTTTCGTGGCAGTTGGGCCAATTTGATCAAAATCCAGAGGAATACGACGCAGATGAGCTGTTGTGGAATTACAAATGGATACTTGGGAAGGTGTGCAGCTTTTCCAATATATCGAAGACTCAAATAGAAGATCTGGCGGAGGATATGCGCCGACGTTATGCCGAATACGGGTATAATGAGCGTCCATATTACTATTATAAGTTCCGCATCGCGATGGACATGGGAAATCTGGAAGAAGCACGGCGATATCTGGATACCTTCCGCTTGATCGAACGGGACAGTATGAGTGATTGTGAAGCCTGCGAGCAGAGCCAGATGGTGCGGTTCTACTACTTGGCCGGAGAGGATGAGCAGGCGCTTGCCGTGGCAAAACCGATTTTGTCGGGTCGTATGAGATGTGCAGAAGTGCCGCATGTGACGCTCTCGCAGGTGCTATTGCCGCTTTATCGTCAAGGCGAGGTTGATCAGGCAAAGGAGCAGCATCGTAAAGGCTATCGCCTAGTCCGGGATGACCGTGACTTTCTGAAAACGATAGCAGAGCATATCGAATATTTGACGATTGCTGATCCGGTTCAAGGGATCGAAGTGGTAGAGCGTCATCTACATATGGCGCTAGACTATGAGAGCGGGCTGGAGCAGATGTATTTTTACGCGACGATGGTGAGTCTGCTGCAAAAGTTGGATACTTCGGGAGAAAAACGGTTGATCCGGTTGCCGGCTTCCTTGGAATGGGGGAAAGAGGAGCGCACATTGACGGAAATCATTGCGTATTTTAGGCCACTGGCAGAGTCAGCGGCGGCTGATTTTGATCGACGGAACGGGAATACGTTTTATTCCGAGTGGATCGGGAAAATTGTTCGAACGGCATAGAAGAAGTGTAGCTGTGACGAATATTTTATACTGCCCAAACAATGAGCAGGTATAATGTTCCTGTGAAATGACAGGAGGGGTTATGTGGTGACTGTAACCGGAAAGGTGATTAATTTCGCACACCGCGGAGCTTCAGGTGTATGTCCTGAGAATACGATGGCGGCATTCCGCCACGCCTTGGAACTGGGAGCAACAGGTATAGAAACGGATGTGCAGCGTACCCAAGATGGGCATCTGGTGCTGATTCACGATGAGTCGCTGAAGCGTACGACAGGTTGCTCACTGGATGTAAGGGATATTACGCTGGAAGAATTAAATAAATTGGATGCGGGCGGCTGGTTTGGTGAGAAATTCCGAGGTGAGCGGGTCCCAATGCTGGATGAGCTACTGGAACTAGCCCAGTCCTCCTCGAATACAATAATTAATTTAGAGTTGAAAAATAGCATTTATCTCTATCCGGGAATGGAGGAAGAGGTCATTGCTACCGTGAAGCGTTTTGGATTAGAACAGCGGGTAATCATATCCAGCTTTAATCACGAATCGCTGGCGCTCTGTGCGCAGCTTGCTCCTGAAATCAAGACGGGGGCGCTGTATATCGAAATTATGGTCCGCCCATCCGAGTATGCCACCCAATTCGGGGTTACCGCACTTCATGCCTACAAACAAGTGGTTACACCAGAAGCTGTATCAGAGGCTTTGGCATTAGGCGTCGTCTACCACCCATGGACGGTGAATGAGCCAGAAGAAATGAAGCGTCTGCTAGAGGCCGGGGTAAACGGCATTATCACGGACTATCCTGATCGGTTGGCGCACTTATTGGCTGTCCGCTCTTCCTAGGTTGAAGACACAGTGGAACTGCAACTAAGGTTTGCAGGGATATGAGCGTGGCTATTTATTGAAGAAAAAGACTCTCCTGTACGCACTCGTTTTTACGAGGCGAGGGAGAGTCTTTTTTGCCCTAAGCCGAAGAGCGTATCATCCACGATGGCCTTGATTCCTTTCTACTTGATGCCGAGCCGCATACGATAGCTGAACAGAATGTCTAGTGTTCTGCCCTGAAAATGATTCTCTACCAGGTTCACGAAGCGGGCTACATCGCCGTCAAGCGTTCTATTGCCAAGTTTTAAGAGACTTTGAATACCCCCTTGGCTGAGAGCGAGCCCTGTATAACGAGCTGCGTCACACTGCTCACGGTTGTGGAAAACAATCTCCCGGGTATATCGGAATTGCCCGCTGCGTTGCAGATTAGCTAAATGCTGATCCTTGCTCCATTTATGAGCTTGCTGCTCTACTGGGGCTTCCTGTTCCAAAAGGGTATCCGCTTTGGTGATAAGCTCTGTATAAGCTTGCTCTATCTGCCATTGCAGCACCGGAGGCCAGTCACAGTCAAAGGCTGCGAACACGCCGCCCTGAGCCAAGACCCTGCCCGCTTCCTGAAGCGTGCTCTCGGGGTCCATCCAGTGAAAGGATTGAGAGCAGGTGATGACGTCTACAGTTCCGTCCTCAAAGGGCAGGTTGTTGGAGAACCCGCTTTTGAAGGAAATGGTTCCTGCCTTTGTCGTTCCTGCTGTCTCCAGCTTGTGCTGCGCTTTTCCTCTCATGTCCGAGTTAGGCTCGATACCGACGACTTGCCGAGCGGCGTTTTCCCATATGAAAGTTGAAAGTCCTGTACCGCAGCCAATATCGGCAACGAGCTCTACGTTTCGCTCCAGATAGCGGCTGACGATTTCCACGACGAGTGACGGTGCTTCCGGGCGGTGCTGATCGTAGTTGTCGGCAAAACCGCTAAAACGATCTACGTTGCTTTGCAGATTTCCCTCAGGTATTATAGGTCCTCTTCCTCCTTAGTTTCGACCGGGCGGCCGAGCAGATTCAAATGCTGCTGTACTCCTACATTGTACAGGTTTACATGTTCATCCATCTACTCTCGTGATTTCACAGCACCCGTCGGATTTCGGAGGGGAAATTCCCTGTTTTATCATTGAAGCAAGCGCCCACTCGCGCATCATGGAGTCAAGCATTGGACGCAAATCTTCGCGTTGCATACCCATGTGGAGCACGGCTTCCAGATATCCAGCTTTATCTCCAATATCATAACGTGTGCCTTCCAGTTCCAATGCGAGCAGTTGGTTCTGCAATGCTACCTGATGGAGTGCGTCTGTCAATTGATATTCACCGCCTGCCCCAGTGGACAGGTTTTCCAATATAGAGAAAATGGAAGGCTCCAATACATACCGACCAATGACTGCCTGCCGCGAAGGGGCATCTGCCGGAGAAGGTTTTTCAACAAGCCCGCCGACTTCGTGGATGAGACCGTTCTGGTGAGTAGAGTCAATAATGCCGTATTTACTCACATCTTGTTCTTCCACCGTGCGCACGCCGACCACTTGCTTGCCAGTCGCCTCGTAGACATCCATCATTTGACGGATCGCCGGGGTGGAGGAATTCATAATATCATCGCCCAGCAACACGGCAAATGGTTCATCGCCGATGAACTGACGAGCGCAGCTTACCGCGTGTCCCAAGCCGAGAGGTTCTTTTTGACGGATATAGTGAATGACTGCTTTACCCCCGATGCTTTGAACTTCACGCAGAAGATCGTATTTACCTTTGCTCTCCAGTACCTGCTCCAACTCCACAGACTTGTCAAAATGATCCTCGATGGCTTTTTTATTACGCCCCGTTACGATAATGATGCTCTCAATTCCGGACTTGATAGCTTCTTCTACGATATATTGAATAGCCGGCTTGTCTACGATGGGAAGCATCTCTTTCGGTAAAGCTTTCGTAGCTGGTAGAAAACGGGTTCCTAATCCGGCGGCTGGAATAACAGCTTTTGTAATTTTTCTCATAGAAACTCACTTTCCTTTCGGGATGGGGAACCAAATACCCAGTATCGGCTCCCGATATAATTGATGATCATTCCGGCTGCGGTGGCGATCAGCTTGTCTAAAGCAAGTGGCAACTCGGTTCCAGTGTGGAGCACTTGCAGTAATAAGGAGGTTATTCCCAAAACGATCAGGTTGATGATGATGAATTTAGGTAACTGACCCTTAGTAGTGTCGTTTGATTGTTGTTTGTTGAATGTCCATTTGCTGTTCAAAATATAACTGTTGGCTGTGCCGCAGCTGTACGAAATAATCTGCGCTACAATGACTGGCACTCCGACCCAAGCCAGCAGCATAAAAATGATATAATCTATACCCGTATTCACCAGACCTACGATACCAAATCGGATCATAGGAAGCAGCTGGGCCATGCGACTTTTCATAGTTTAGGCTCCATGGCCGGATTTGGGTCCGGTATATACCGCACTGTTGCCGCGCACTGTGCGTCCTGCCGAAATCAGGCTCTCACGGGCTCCTTGCATGTACAGGGACTCGCGTGGTTCAGGGGCCTTCATAGCATGTGTCGGACCGTTTTCATATTGTCCACCCAGATGCTCACGGACAATGTATAGCGGACGTGCTTTGGTTTCATCATAAATCCGTCCAACATATTCACCCATAATACCGAGAATGATGAGGATCACCCCGTCGAAAATCAGGCTGATGCTAATCATAGAAGACCAGCCCTTCATCACATAGGAGTCGGTGAAAAAGTTGAGAAACAGTACGTACATCAGATACAGGAAGCCAGACATGGAGAGAAGTGCACCGATATACCCTGCCAGCTTGAGCGGTTTAATCGAAAAAGATGTGATCCCGTCCAGACTGAGCTTGATCATTCGTTTCAACGGATACTTGGTTTCGCCCGCGAGCCGCTCGTCGCGCTCATATTCTACAGCAGTTTGTTTGAATCCGATCCAGCTGACCAGTCCACGAACGAATCGGTTATTTTCCGGCAGCCGTTTCAATTCTTCTATGACCTTGCGATCCATTAAGCGGAAGTCCCCGGTGTCGACCGGGATATTAATATCCGTGGATGCTTTAAGTACACGGTAGAAGAGGCTGGCAGACCATTTCTTGAAGCGAGTTTCGCCATTGCGTTTGAGCCGTTTGGCGTAGACCACTTCATACCCTTCCTTCCACTTGTTAGCCATCTCAACAATCAGTTCCGGCGGGTCCTGGAGGTCGGCGTCAATGACGACGACCGCCTCCCCCACCGCATAATCCATCCCGGCGGTAATCGCCAGCTGATGACCAAAATTGCGAGAGAAATCAATCAATACAATGGTGTCATCTCTGAGACTGAATTCCTTGATCAATTGGACGCTGCGGTCCGAACTTCCATCATTTACGAAGATCAGCTCGTAGGGCTCACCCATTGAGCCCATGACTTGTTTCAGCCTCCGGTAGGTTTCCGTAATAACAGCTTCCTCGTTGTACATCGGAATAACTATGGAATAACGGATGGGTTCACTCATTCGTAGTTCCTCCTCATTTATAAGGTGATTTCGTATAAAGTACCGCTTCCGCCACGATCGTCTCTGCCAGGGCCACCTTGACCATCCTGGGCGTTCGCATTGCTGTTCGTGGTGTCGCTTCCGCTCTCGGTGGCTTTAACGTCTGTACTTGTTTCGTCTGTTGTTGTTTTCCATTCATCTGTAGGGATCAACTTGCCGTGTTCTTTGATCCATGCAGTGACTTCAGAGTTACCGCCGTCCGGTCCGCCGCCTCCACCAGAAATCATGAAGTACTTCACTTGGCCGCTTTCGACCAGCGCCTTGATTTTATCGACGGTATAGACTGGATCGGAGGATACAAAACCGTTCATAATAATTACTTTTTGTCCGGCCTCGACCAGGTAAGGAGCAGCCGTTGAATAATTACTTGCTGCGAAAAGGTAGGTTTCACCTGTGTTATTTTTTTGCAAATAGCTCAACGTTTTTTGATCTAAACTTTGGCTACCGTTGGGTCCTCCCATTCCTCTGGAACGGGTAGAAGATTTTTGTTCCGTGTCTGTACTTGTTTGTGTGCTTGAAGTGTTTCCATCAGGACTGGAATTCTCTACATTATTGGTCTGGTTATTCGTTTGAGTTCCTTCGGCTTGTTGTCCATTAGCGCTCTGGCCTCTATTGCGATCATTGCTGCTTGGCATTCCGCCACCGCCACCGCCGCCAAATTGAGTGGGTCCGGCTTGTGGAATCATGCTGTTCCCTCCGTAGATGATCGGTGTCAATGCCCAATATGCAGGACCGATAAACATAGCGAGTACACTTGCAATGACGGCGAATCTTGTGAACTTCTCAGATTTCATTCGTGCTACTACCAGCAGCACCGTGCCGATGATCCCTAAGATCAATACCGCGATGGACCAGCCGCTGCCAATGGTATCGTTGTAATTTTGCAAAACAAACCAGCTAAATACCGAGGTTGCCAATACTGCTGCGGGTAACAGCCAGGAGAGCCAGCTGGAACGCTCACGATACTGGTTCCACAATTCTACGAATCCTGCTCCAAAGAGCGCTGCAATTGGTGGCGCGAGCATAATCAGGTAATAATGATGAAAGAATCCTGCTACGCTGAAAAATGCAGCTACGGGAATCAACCAGGTCAGCCAGAAGATGACCTCTTTGTGTTTTTGTGTGATATTACGACGTCGAATGCTTGCAAGCAGGCCGATGGAAGCAATTAATGCAAATGGAAGCAGCCAGCTGGCTTGACCTGACAGGGAGGATTGGAACAACCGTAAAGGTCCTTTTTCGCCAGTACCGAACATGCCGCCACCAGAATTCCCTCCCGGTCCACCGCCTGGACCGCCCTGGCGACCTTGCCCGTCTCCAGGACCACCTTGTCCGTTGCCGCCAAATCCACCCGGTGGCATTTGACCACCTGCACCCATGTTGTTGGCACCTGAGTCATCCGTAGAAGTAGTGCTGTCCAATGATGTGGTCGTCTGAGCCTGATCCGTGTTTGTGTTGCTGCTATTCGTTGCAGCGTTATTGTTCCGATCCGTACGTTCTCCGCCACGATTGCCACCTGTACCCTGATCTCCTGTCAGACGGGACAGGCCGTTATAACCAAAGGCCAAATTCAGCACAGAGTTCGTACCGCTACTCCCCATATAAGGGCGTTCATCTGCCGGAGTAAAGTCCACTACGACTGCCCAAGAGAGTGATACGATCAGGAGGACAACTGCTGATCCTACCAGTGTTGCTGCTTTTCGCTTCCAGTTAAACTTGGAAGCCAGCAGATAGAACAGACCCAGTGCGGGAACGATCATATAGGCTTGTAACATTTTTTCGTTAAAGGCGATGCCTACGACTGCGAAAGCAGCAAGGATCAGCCCGGTTTTGCTATTTCTAAGGCCTCTGAACAATAGCCATGTTGCGAGCAACAGTGTGAAAACCAACATAGCGTCGATGTTATTCGTACGGCTAACCGCTACGGCTATCGGTGTCGTTGCCATGGCGAAGGCGGCCAAACGTGCGGCCATCGTACCGAAGCTCGGTTTGACGAGCAAGTAAACGAGCAAGACCGATCCGACTTGAGCCAGCGCCTGTGGCAAGATAACGCTCCATCCGTGAAGCCCGAATATATAGGCGCTCAGTGTCTGAATCCAGAACACCACAGGGGGTTTGTCTACCGTTACCGATCCGGCAGAATCAAGTGAGGCGAAAAAGAAGTTGTGAAAGCTTTGTAGCATGCTTGCTACGGCCGTCGTGTAGTAAGTGTTTACATATTTGTCTTGCCAGATGTTGTATCCGTTCAAAAATGCGGATATCAGCATAATGATGATCAGGGGGATGTCCGCCCTGGTCTTAAACCATTTCTTAATCATGTTCATTCCACTCCCTGTGAAAGTTTCTTTGTATTTATTCCGATCTTGGCCCGGTGAACTACCGGCTTGCTATTATCATGCCAGACGTACCTTAATGCGTTCTGAGCGCTCCCTGAACGTTAGCTGAAAGCTGAGCAGGGGTGCTTTTTTTGCGACAGGATTCAGGTATATTAGATACAGGTGAAAATGAATCGACTTTTATATGAGAAAAATGCAGCAACATGAAAGGGAAGATGAATAATGAATCCAATACACGGAGTTAAAATTATGCTGGCAGATGATGAGCCTCATATTTTGCAATTTTTAGAGCTTGGACTGATTAATGAAGGATATGAAGTCAGAACCGCCGAGAACGGGAGTCAAGCGCTCGATTTGGCAAAAGAGTTTCGCCCGCATGTAGCGGTGCTGGATGTGATGATGCCGGAAATGAACGGTTTTGAGGTGTGCCAAAATCTCAAGGAGACGGAGGATAACATCGCGGTCATTATGCTGACTGCCAAGGATGATGTCGACGATCGGGTAAAGGGATTAAAACTCGGCGCGGATGATTATGTTGTAAAACCCTTCAGTTTTAATGAGCTGCTGGCTCGCATTGAAGCGCGCTTGCGCAATCAGTTCCCCGATCTGCTGGGAGAAGTGGTTCACGGCCCCTTTCAAGTGGATGATCGACGGAAGGAAATCCGTTATCAGAGTCAGGTGCTGGAACTGTCGCCTACCGAATATGAACTATTGAAGTTTTTGGTGTTGAATCACGGGATTGTGTTAAGTAAAAGTCGTATTCTGGACCGGGTATGGGGGTACGATTTTGGAGGCGAGGATAATATTGTTGAGGTGTACATTCGCTCCTTGCGTGAAAAACTCAAAGACAAGGAGCACCGGGTCATTCGTACGCTGCGCGGTGTGGGATACCGGGTGGATCTGCTATGAAGGCGGGCGGGAAAAGTCGGAGAAAATATGCACTCCGTTCTCTCCGATCCCAGCTTTTGGCCAGAACGTTACTCATTTTGGCTTTGTTGCTTGTATTGATTGGTTTTCTACAATATTTTCTGATGAAAGATTTTCTGTATCGCAGTCGGGCAGAAGCTATGAATACACAGCTGAATTCAATTCCTGCCGACTTATTGATTAAGGATTCGCAGGAAAAGAGCGGGGCTGGGGTAACCGTTCCTCAAGATGAGTCCAATCGAAGGAGTAATCGACCGGGACCGTTTCTGTTTTGGCCGGATATGTCGCTTGCTTCTATAGGTATAGACGGCACCTTCCAGAGCTTGTCCAATGAAAATGGACTTAAACCGCCGCGTCTCACCACTCAGCAGTATCAAGCAATGCAGCAGAGTAAGCGCATGCGTCACGGCTATCAATTAATCACGGATGCCCAGGGGAAAGAGCAACTGGTTGTGTTCCGTCCGCTCGGTCCACCTGACCGTTCTTCCGGTTTACTTCAAATGGGCGTATCCACGACTTCTATGCAAGAGCAGTTGATTAACCAGCTCCGCACCTTTATTTTATTGTCTCTGATTGCACTTACGATTGGGTTGGCGCTTATGCTTCCGGTGCTGCGTCGCACGTTGGTACCCCTTTCCAGGATGGTTGAGGCAGTCAAACGTATTGATGCGGGCAATCTGGCCGAGCGCTTTGACGCAGAGCAAGGGCAGTATGAGGTGGATCGTTTGGCGGTTTCATTTAACGGAATGTTGGAACGGCTGGAGCATTCTTTTGCTGCCGAACGGGAATTGCAGATGCAGATGAGACGATTTATTGCGGACGCTTCCCATGAACTGCGTACCCCGCTCACATCCATCCACGGGTTTTTGGAAGTGCTGCTTCGTGGAGCTGCATCCAATCCGAAGCAGCTCCAATCAGCATTAGAAAGTATGTATGGTGAATCCAAGCGGATGAATAAGCTTGTCTCTGACTTGCTATTGTTGGCTAAGCTGGATCGAACACCGGAATTAAAGCTGGAAGACATACCCCTAGATGCGTTGCTGCTGGAAATGAAACCGCAGCTTCTTATGCTAGCAGGTACACGTAAAGTGGTTTTTGATATGACGGCAGGTATACGGGTATTGGCAGAAGGGGATAAAATCAAGCAGGTCGTGCTCAACCTGTTTCACAATGCTGTTCAGCATACTGATATGGAAAGAGGTGTGATCCAGGTAAACCTGTCTGCAGGTAAGAAGTTGGTGGATATCCAAATTCGTGATAACGGACCGGGCATGAGTAAAGAACAGCTGAAGCGGATATTTGAGCGTTTTTATCGTGGAGATGAATCGCGTACACGTAGCTCAGGCGGGGCGGGCCTTGGTCTGGCCATTACACAGTCCATCGTGGAAGCACATGGCGGGAACATTACGGCTGAAAGCACTCTGGGAACGGGAAGTGTATTCAAAGTAACGCTACCTTTAGCGGGAACAGTATAGTATTGCAGATTATGGCGTAACATAGAAATAGCCCCCCGAACCGCAGCTTTGGTTATAACACGGCTCGGGAGGCTTTTTAATTGTTAGTTAATCAGCGCAGCTTTTTGTAAGAGCACATGCAGCACCTTGGCAGATGCCTCACGGGTTGTAGGTGCATTCGGCTGGAAGTAGGAGGAGCCTTTAATCGCTTCTCCGTTAATGATGCCTGCTGCACTTACTTTTTCAATACTGTCCTTGGCATAGCCTGCAAAGGATGAAGCATCATGGTACGGTGTACGTGCAGGGCCATCGGCTGCTGCTTTGATTTGAAGCAGGTCTATAGCTTTACCCAGCACGACAGCAATTTCTTGACGACTGATATTAGCATTCGGATCGAACTTGTCGCTGCTGCGACCCGTAATCAATCCAGCTTCATAAGCGGCTGCCACATCGCCGGAGTACCAGCTACCTGCCGGGATATCACTGAATGGTCCAGCAGTACCTGGTGTCAGGCCGAGTGCTCGGGTTACCAGGGCTGCAAATTCTGCACGTGTCACGTTTTTCTTCGGTGAGAAAGTCGTGTCGGTCGTGCCGTTAATCAGCAACTTGTTTGCCAGCGATTGAATTTCGGATTGGGCATACGACGATGAGATATCTTCAAAGCTAACGGGACGTGTCGCCGCTGCATACGTCGAGAAGCCCGGACGGCTTACCTTGACGACGGTAGATCCATCAGCCTGCTTGGTGAAGACGGATGGAACGGGATAAACATTTCCGTTTGCCGTATAGAGTACACCGGCTGTATTAGAATCAATTTGACCAGGTACGGTAAAGGATCTGCTAATAAACTGTCCTGGAGCAACTTTGAGCGATTGACTCTTGCCACCAGTGACAATGTTAGCTTCAAACCCTACCGGGGTGCCGATCACATTGGAGCCTTTCAACTTGCCTGTAAATGTACCGCTCGCCTCTGCCTGGCTGCTGATGATCACTTCAATGCCTGCACCAGCAGGAACATTTTTCAGAGCGGATACTGGCAAAGCCAGAGAGGAGCCTGTATTGCTTACAATCAAGCTGCTTCCTGCTGCAGCCTTGCCCAGCGTTACCAGTTGTGTGGAAGTGAGCGATGCTTTCGTCGTTTGGCCTGCTTGGCTAGTAGCCGACAGTACAATAGCTGTCGGGCTGGAACCTGCTGCTGTCACGGCAGCCTGCAAATCTGCATCGGTTACTGTCAGCGACTGTACATTATTGTTCAATGCAACGGCTGTAGTGACAGTTTTAACAGCCTGTCCTTGCTTCACTACGCTTTGAAGTGAAGGAGCAGATGTAGGAACAGGGGGGGATGTGTTCGTTGCAGCAGAAGGTGTAGTATTGCTTCTGCCGCCACCTCCACCACCTCCGCCTCCACCACTACCGCTGGATGCGGCGCTATTATCCACACGAATAGCTTTAGTGGCGGTGAACAGTTTAGGGCCATCGGTATTGCGTTCAACTTCGCCCTTTTCATTCAGTTCAGGAGAACTGACTTCCAGCTTGTACACGCCATCTTTCAAGTGTTGAATAACGGGTTGACCATTAGCATCCAGCACAGGCTTGCCATTGTCATCTAATTCCACGTAACTTCCGTCAATACCCTTAAAGGAATATACGCCTTGTTTGAGGCGAGCGTTAGCTCCTTGTTCTTTGGAAGTCGTTATTCCATCAATCAGACCGATCAATTTATCATCTACGCCGTATACATAAAGCGCGATCTGGTTGGTTTTATCTGTGGTCAGGCGGAAAGCCAAATCTGTTGAGCGCTGAGCACCTGTCCGACTTGGGTAAATAATCGGGTTGGTAACACTCAGGTCCTGTAAGCCAAAGCCTGTCGTTGGATTTTCTTTGCCCACATGAACGACGAACGGCAAATGTAGTGTTGGCAGTCCGGCGCTTTTCAGAATAACTTCCCCTTCATATACACCTGTGGCTGCACCCGAATTTGGTTGCACAGACAGGAAGAACGGTTGCGATTTACCCGGTTCTGCCGAAATTGCTCCATTCGCGCCAACACCTTGCAACTGAACGGCAATGTTGCTCACGTCAGGTGTAGCAATCGGCTTAGTTGGATCAGAGGTTACATTATCATGTAACACGGTGCTGGCTTCATATTGCACAGTGTTACCCGACAAGTTTTTGAGTTGAAGCTGAATCTGCTTCGCATCACTACCAGGTCGTAACACCCCGAAGCTGGCGGAAGGATTGTAATTCACAACCTCCTGCCGATTAAAGTTTTTGTCGAGAATCGTAATCTTTTCGACGGTTTCCAGCAGGGCTGGCGTCTGAATCGCATTAGCGATGTTTACAAGGCCTGCACCTTGGGAATACACATCATATTGGATTTTATCCTCATCAAAGAGTGTAACCGAAGTGTTTGCCAGAGCAGCGCGGATATCAAACGGTGTCCAGTTCGGATGTTGCTGCTTCAGCAACACGGCAAGTCCAGCCACATGCGGAGATGCCATACTCGTTCCGTTGCTGCGTTTGTAAGCTTGCTCATAGGATGCATCCGGATAGAACTTGGCGAAGGCAGGGTAGGTTGACATGATGCTAACCCCTGGTGCGCTCACGTCCGGCTTGATGCTCAGCAGTTCATCGCCATTGGGTCCGCGGGAGCTAAATCCGGCCATGGTATTACCAGGATTGTCAGTACGATGATACTCTTCTCCAAAAGCAATAAAGAATTTTTGTTTGTGGTTTTGGCTTTCAATGATTTGTCTTGCCAGTGCTCTACCTTCTTTTCCTGTCATGTCAAAGGTAGGGATATAATCTACATTGTCTCCTTGATTCGAATTAATGTAACCATCGTAACCAGGGATAGCTTCACTCAGATTGGCTCGTGTGCTGTCGCCAGATTTCGCTTGACCATTAAAAATAATAATAGCCTTTGCACCATTTTGTTGTGCGTTTGCGATCTTGTCTACGAAGCCCAAGACGCCACGCGATACGATCACAACCTTATCTTTTACATCTTTAGAAGTGAAATCATCTGGATATCCCAAATTGGCATAAACCAATTCCAATGGTTCTGTCCCCATAATAGAAGAAAAATCCTCATGAAAAGTTTGCCAAGCCATCATATTAAAATTGTAATAGGTATCTGATGTAACTGTTAAAGGCTTTTCATCATTACCATAGGTTACAAGATTGACGGATGCTTTATTTGAATAGCTATGGCTCGGGGAAGTGGCTGCACCGACGGAAATCGCCAGCTGGGATGTTGCGGGAGAACCCATGGAATAAAAGTAGGGTCCTTGTTGGGCCGCATTACCATTCGCTATGACCGCGACTACGCCGGAAAGTACAGCATTATTAATAGCAATGGAATCCGGGGAGTTCGGGTCCTTTTCAGAATCCGAGCCCAGCGACAGGTTAATGACGTTCATACCATCTTTGACAGCACGTTCAATACCATCAATGACCTGTGCGGAGGAACCGGAGGAGCGACCCGTCTTGGTATTGCGTCCAAGCACTTTATACACGTATAAGTCCGATTTATAGGCAATACCCTTTTGCACAATATCCGAGGATTTATTGGCGGCTTTACCAGCAATTGTGCCAGAGACGTGAGTACCATGTGTCGTTCCACTAAAACCTGTGCCGAATGGATCATTCTCCTTTTCGAGGAACGGTTCCTCGTAAGGGTCGTTGTCCTGTTCAAAAGAGTCATATCCGCCTTTGTAGGCTTCTTTCAAGTCCGGATGCTCATAATCGATACCGGTATCAATAACCCCGACCTTGATTCCCGCGCCATTCAATCCTTTGGCCCAGGCTTCAGGAACACCAATCTGGTCCAGCGGTGCGTTATCATAAGTGGCTTCACTGGCTGTAAGTGTTGGCGGGTCCTGTACGGGGATGGAATAATACGTTTTGTTTTCATGAATGGATTTTACGCCTGGCAGTTTAGCCAGTTCTGGAATCTTATTGGCTGGCAGTGTGACCTCCAAGCCGTTAAGCACCGTGTTGTACTGGTAATTCACCTGAAGAGAAATACCATGCTCAGCGGCTTGGTCTACGAACGTAGTTTGCTCAGTGGCAATCGCGGATTCCGCTTTTTGCTCAGATTGAGCTGTAAAAGCTTGGACGCCTGAACGTGCTGCATATTTGTCCACGGCTAAGGGCTCACCATCAAGCTGTACGATGACTCTGACCTGACGGGAAGAATCTGTGCTGAGCTCTGGCGAAATGAAGGCCGGAGCCGCCTCAATAGTCAATGCTTGCTGAGCTTCCAGAAATGAGTTGATTTGCAGATCTGCGCTAGCAGCAGAACTGACAGACGGCAGAGACAAGCTTACCGTCAAGGCAAGAGCGAGTGATACGACAGGTATTTTTTGCAAAATGATCGGCTTTTTCAAAGATTTCCCTCTTTTCAATCAAAATATGATATCTCTACATACTAGGATTTGAAGCCACTGCCGTTATTCTCACGCCTCCCTTAATATCTAAAATAATAGAATTGACCACTGGTGACTAACTTGCCAGTTTTGAGGCATATCTTACCATATTGGTGGGATATATTACTATATGTTTTTTATATTTTTAGAAAAAATAAGGTTAACATTACATGTAGATTCCATGGAAATGTTATGAATTTACTAGATTATTTTTGAAAACAATCGAAGAGGAATGGGAGAATGCGAGATTTAATGATATAATCTGCATTGGAATTGTTGAGGTTTCACAATCATGTAAAATGCCTAAGGCAAAGGAGTCGATTATGTTGGCAAAAACATTGATTTTCGGGCATAAAAATCCGGATACGGATACCATTTGCTCAGCTATTGCTTATGCAGACTTAAAAACCAAACTGGGCGCGGACGTAGAGCCGGTTCGTCTGGGCGAGGTGAACGGGGAAACGCAGTATGCACTGGATTATTTCAAAGTGAGCGCGCCACGTCTGGTTGAGCAGGTTGCTGCTGAAACGGACAACGTCATTCTGGTCGATCATAATGAACGCCAGCAAAGCGCCGCTGATATTGACAAGGTACGTGTAACTGAAGTCATCGACCATCACCGGATCGCTAACTTTGAAACAAGCCAGCCGTTATACTTCCGCGCTGAGCCAGTGGGTTGCACAGCCACCATTTTGAACAAGCTCTACAAGGAAAATGGTGTAGCAATTCCGAAAGATATCGCAGGTCTAATGTTGTCCGCGATTATTTCCGATTCTCTGTTGTTTAAATCCCCAACCTGCACGGATCAAGACGTAGCTGCTGCTCGTGAACTGGCTGAAATTGCTGGTGTGGATGCAGATCGTTACGGATTTGACTTGCTTAAAGCGGGAGCTGACTTGAGTGGTCATACCATTGAACAGTTAGTAAGTCTGGATGCCAAAGAATTTCAGATGAATGGTCGCAAAGTGGAAATTGCTCAAGTGAACGCAGTAGACGTAAACGATGTGTTGTCCCGTCAAGCTGATCTGGAAGCTGCATTGGCCCAAACCATTGAAGCTAAAAATCTTGATCTGTTCTTGTTCGTCGTAACAGACATTGTGAACAGTGATTCCATTGGTATTGCGCTGGGAAGCCAAGCCCAGGCAGTCGAAAAAGCCTATAATGTTCAGTTGGACGACAATAAGGCTGTTCTGAAAGGCGTCGTATCGCGCAAATCGCAAATTGTACCTGTATTGACTGACGCTTTTAACAGTTTGTAATGATAAATAATAAGCCTCCTGAACCCGACTGCATAATGGCAGTGGCAGCAGGAGGCTTATTTTTATTTCTTCAGTTCTGCCAGACGTTCCGATGCGGAACTCAAATGCCAATTTCAACTTCAGCGCTGCCCATCATGAAACCGCTACCATGAAAAATGAAGAATACAGGGAGTGGATGATCCTTTCTTTCCGATGTACTTTGGGAGAATACGAAGGTTTGAAATCGGACGCAGCACCCATTCTGCCAGCAGATATGCGGGCAAGTTTGACGAACAGTTTTTGCCTCAGTCTTCGCACCATTTTTCTCTCTTCTCTCTGGAGTCGGTTAGACGCGAACCTTTGACATCTTCAAACGCAGAACGTACGCGTGACAAATAGGTTTGGAACTGACAGATTTCCGACTCACTAAAGTCTGACATCAGACGTGAAGCCAGCCCTACGAAAAAGGGATCCATCTGTTGAATTTTACTTTTTCCTTTATCGTTCAGGGACACGAACACTCCCCGCTTGTCATTGGGATCGTCATATTTATTAATGAATCCCTCTTGTTCGAGAGAAATAACCATGGAACTGATTGCTGCCCGGCTTACACCCATCTTTTCAGCCAAAGCAGAAGGAGAAGACATTTCATCTCTTTGTGCTGAAAGTACACAAAGCGCGATATATTGCCCGTAGGAGAGACCAAATTCACGTGAACGCTTCTCCATGTTTTTACGTATTTCATAAGTTATGGAAAATAAATCTACCAAAACACCAATTGGTTTATTGCCACCTGGAAAGAGATTATAGGCCAGTTGACGAATTTCGGAGTCCAAAAAAAAGAACATGCGATCCACCTCGATGTAGTTAATTAGTTAACTGTAATTTAATTAACCACTGGTTGCAATGATTTATACAAACTTTGTTCCGCATTTTTTGAAAATATATCTGTAAAACGTCACATCCAGGGGCCGATACACTGATCGAGGTCCTGATTCACAAAGGCTTGTATGGAGGGCTGACGCAGGGTACGTCCTTCTTGCCACCGCCACTCACTATATTGAACCTTGGCGGTATACATGGGTTGCACCCAAAACGCATCTTGATGCCGATCCGGTTTATTGCTAAAGGGTCGTTCCGATATGGTATGTGGTAGCAGGCGCTCGGTAAGCTGACGCCAATCTTCCCGAGTCAGCTTGCCCGTACCCACATGCCCGATATAGCGCAGCATTCCTTGTTTATCATATTGGCCCAGCAACACAGCGTTGATAATGCCTCCGTTCAGGGTATAGCCACCGATAACGGCAATGATATCGCCATAATTTTTGACCTTGAGCCATCGTCCGTCCTTTCCGCCCAATGTGTACGGACTATCCAGCTTTTTACACACAATACCTTCCATTCCTTGGCTGCACATAACCTGAAATAGAGCTTGTCCATCAGGATGAGCGGGAGCCAGTTGAATCCGTTCATTCGGTATGATGATCTGATGCAGCAGTTCAAGCCTTTCCTGTAACGGTTTAAGATGAACCCACTCCCCGTTCAGATAAATAATATCAAACAACATGTAAGTAGCAGGCACAGCTTCATAGGCTGACTGAATTCGATCCGTCCGACGAATCAGATCCCGTCGCATAATTTCATGGAACGATGGTTTACCGTCGGCACCGAGTGCGATCATTTCCCCGTCCAATATGACCGAATCAGCCTTGCAGTAGGAGGGGAAGAGAGCAAGCTCCGGGTATAAAAGCGTTCGTTCGTGCTGTTTGCGGTTGAACAGGCGTGTGCTGCCCTGGTTGTGATACGTCAAAATTCTCGTACCGTCCCATTTTATTTCGTAACGCCAAAGGCCTGTTGCATCTACAGGTACTTTTTCGCTCAGTTCCGGTTCAAACGGGATGACGGGTTTTATTTCTGTACGCAACGCAGCACCTCCCTTGCCTTTATATGAATAAATATAGTGTCGACGATAGATCTTATTTTATGTATCAGGATTTTGCAAAATTTGATTCCAGTCGCTCCGAAGTGCAAGATATAGACGAACTAAACCATTTCGATCTATATCTTGTTCATTGGAAGTCGCTTATGGGATTTTTGCAAAATCCTCGTATGTGATGTTTCTCTGATCCCTAAATAGGGGAATGATAAGAATATCTAGCGTCGGCATGAAGTGATTGCATTAATTCGTTAGCATGAGTTTTACGGGATTTTCTTCAGTCAGAAAGGGGATTGGTCTCATGAGACAAATTCGCGAGGAGGACCATGCAGTAGTCATGGTGGATGATGGACAGGTAGTTGCAGAAGTAGGTTATAAATCCGTAGATGACCACTCATTGGTCATTGACCATACATTTGTATCCGAGCAGTTACGGGGTCAAAAAATTGGCAAGGAGCTCATCGACAGAGTGGTTGAGATGGCAAGAAATCAGCATAAAAAGGTTATCCCTGCTTGCTCGTACGCACTTGCTCTGTTCAAGCGCCATAAAGAATACAGTGACGTGTGGCAGCAATGAATATGGATCATCAAGGCTGCTTAACTGCATAACCGACACAACACCGGAGCGGGTAATCAGACTCTTCCGGTGTTTTTTTGTGTGCATAAAGCTTTTAAAAAGAATGCATTCTACCGTTGATATAGGGAAACAAAGGGCTATCCTCAAATGTTGAAGCACATTTCTTGCCGGATGGCTGTGAAATTGTTCATACTGTTGTCACTTCACAGGCTAACTATGAGTTCTATATAATATATTATGGTTATGACCGCAAAAATAATGAAAACCTGAATTTAAACGAAGGAGACGCTCATGATGAATAAAGCGAGTGAGGACAAGCAGTACGTTCCAACGAGCAATCGTAATTTTACAACCTTGATTATCACCGTTTCCATTATAGCCAACGTGATTATTTTGCTGCTATTCTTTTCGCCGATCGGATACCAGGGGAGTGTCAGTTTTGATCTCACTATTTTCCCAAGGTTGAATGCGATTTTTAACAGCTTCACGTTTATTTTCCTGGTGGCTGCATTGGTTGCTATTTTCAAGAAGAACATCAAGGTGCATAAAACCTTTATTCTGCTGGCCTTTGCCAGTACCGTTTTATTTTTATTTTCCTACCTGACCTTTCACTACATTTCGCCGGAAACTGCAAAATATGGCGGTGTGGGTATCCTTCGTCCGATTTACTTTACATTGTTGATTTCGCATAGCATACTGGCTGCAATTATTGTACCGCTGGCACTGTTCACGGTTGTATGGGGATGGACGATGCAGGTAGCAAAACATCGTAAGATTGCGCGCTGGACGATGCCAATTTGGCTATATGTGAGCTTGACCGGGGTACTGGTGTACGTTTTCATGGCCCCATACTATTAATAGATGTGAACCCTTTGATGGGTTGATTTAGGGAAATGGCGTCTCTGCTGAAGAGGCGTCTTTTTTGTATCCAATAAAGAAAAATTATTCCTTCTAAATTTATTTTATTAAAAAAACGTTCCTTCTATAACGGTATTTCTGCTATAATTTGCCTTAATCAACTAAGAACAAGGGGGTCACCATGTGACAAAGAAAGCGAAAGGCAGGTTACGGTTGCTTGTATCTATGCTGGCGCTGGTTGTACTGCTGAGCAGCTGCGGTGGTGGAGGATCAAAGTCGGAAAAGGTTGACGGAGGGAAAGTAACACTGCAATTTTGGACCATTGCACTACAACCTACATTTACCCCGTATTTCAATCGGGTGATTGCCGATTATGAGCAGAAGAACCCCAATGTCAAAATTGACTGGAAGGATTACCCTTATGACGCAGTAACCAACAAACTGTTGACAAGTATCGCTAGCAACAGCAGTCCGGATGTAGTTAATCTCAATACAGAATTTGCTAGCCAAATGGGCTCCAAGGGTGCTGTTGTTGATATGAATGAGCATTTGTCGCCCGAGGAAAAGGCTGCTTATTTCGAGGGTATTTATAATTCCACAGTCATTAACGGTAAAGCTTATGCGCTGCCCTGGTATACCGGTACAGAAGTACTTTACATGAATACAAAGCTGGTCAAAGCCGCCGGATTGGACCCTGCTCATCCGCCCAAAACCCGGGAGGAATTGTCTGAATGGGGCCGTCAGATCAATAGAAAAATTGGCAAGGCAGGCTATGCTCAGCAGCTTGTATCCAAGCTTTTCGCTGTGGACGGCATTCCTATCCTAAATAAAGAAAAGACAGCGGCGGCGTTCAATACACCAGAAGCAGTCACCATGATTGATAATCTAAAAAAACAGATGGAAGATGGCGTTGTACTCAAGGAAGACGCTGACTTCTCACAACAAGTGAAATATTATGCCGGCGAGCAGGTTGCTTTCGAGCTGGCAGGCCCCACGTTCATCAATTTTATCAAAACGGCAGCGCCAGACGTTTATAAGAACACAATTGCTGTCCCTGTCCCAACTGGCAAAGCCGATGTGCGGCTCTCCAACTCTATGGACTTGGTCGTACCTGCTAAGTCTGTACATGTGGACGAAGCAGTGAAATTTGCTGTTTTCTTGACAAACGCAGAGAGTCAAACTGCTTTTTCTAAAGCGGCGAATACACTACCTTCCACGAAAGACTCCATTAAGGATCCATATTTTACTCAGTCTGACAAATCATTAGAAGCACAAGCCAAGGTAGTATCCGCGCAAAGTTTGGATAAGGCGACAGATTATATGGTTGGTGTGCCCAATGCCAAAGATGTGAATAGTGCCATCGCGCGAGCCTTGCAAAATATTTTATTGAACGGAAGAGATACGAAGGAGACGCTAACTGCTCTGGAGCAGGAAGTAAACGATATTTTAAAGCAATAGGTTTGACAGGGGGGAGTGAATACTCCCCTGTTCATTTATCGAAATCAGGTGGTGATGCAGCATGATCAAATGGTTGAGGTCGGAGTCTTTTACGGCCTGGGCTTTTATGACGCCGGGACTGTTATTGCTTGCCGTCTTTGTATTTTGGCCTATTATTTACAGCATTCCGCTGGCATTGACAGACTACTCTGTCATATCAGATACCCATTTTGTCGGTTTGAATAATTTTGAAGCGGCGTTTAAGGACCGTAACTTTCTTATTTCGATTTGGAACTCATTGTTGTACGTGCTCATTGTCCCCTTTCTCCAAATTTTCTCCATCCTGATGGCCGTGCTTGTGAACAGCCGTATTCCGGGAATCAAAATATTCCGCACGACCTACTACATCCCTGTTGTGACTTCAATGGTAGCTGTAGCCTTAATTTGGAGCTGGCTGTTGGGCAATAACAGCGTAGTGAACTACTTGCTCATACAGATCGGCCTGATTAGCAAAGACATACACTGGTTATCGGACAGCAACTTGGCCTTGTATGTACTGATGTTCATCACAATGTGGAAGGGACTCGGGTATTATATGATGCTCTATCTGGCTGGATTACAAAACATTCCTCAAGATCTGTACGAAGCCGCTAGAGTCGACGGTGCAAGCCGATGGCGTCTGATTGTTCATATTACTCTTCCACTGCTAAGACCTTACGTTCTGTTCTGTACCCTTATATCACTCATGTCAGCTATCCGCGTATTTGATGAAGTATATGTACTAACCAAGGGTGGACCGGGAACGGCCACGTTGACATCGAGCTTGTATATTTTTCAAAAGGGGATGGAGCAGTTTAATTTTGGGTATGCTTCGGCGCTTGGCTTAATTGTCGGTGCAATGATTGCCGTACTTAGTATTATCGTATTCCGATTCAATAGGAAAGGTGGTGTCAATCCCTATTGATGAATCTAAAGGATGACAAATTGCTATGCTCATCTCTTCCTAAAAAGGAAAGTAGCCGCAGCATGCGCAGTCTCGCCCGAATGCTGAGAATGACGGTCATCTACATGCTTCTAGTGCTACTCGCCCTCTTTTTAATGGGACCGTTCCTCTGGCTGCTCAGCGTATCCCTCATGCCAGGCCGTAACATTTTTTCAACGCCGCCCGCTATTTTTCCGACCTTTATTAATTTCGACAACTATGTTCAGGTGTGGCAGTTCATGAATTTCCCGAAATATATGCTGAATACGGTCATCATTACGGTGTTGGGCGTTGTGCTCAATGTGGTACTCGCCAGTCTGACAGGATATCCCTTGGCTGTGTTTCGTTTTAAGGGTAAAAATCTGGTGTTTACGCTGCTGATTGCCACGATGATTATTCCTTCCTACACCGCATTTATTGTGCATTATCTGACCATTCAAGGGCTTCATCTGGGCAATACATATTTGGGTGTAGTGTTGCCTGGGGCAGTCTCCGTGTTCAACATTTTTCTGATGCGACAGACGTTTATTCATATTCCCACCGATGTACGTGATTCCGGTAAAATGGACGGCGCTTCGGAGTTTCGAATTTGGTGGCAGCTGGTGCTTCCGCTGGTCAAGCCAGCGCTTGCTGTAATTTCTCTGTTGGAGGCGATGTCGTTCTGGAACAGCTTTCTGTGGCCTATCGTTATTTTGAACGATACGGAGCTATATCCGCTAGCAGCTGCGCTCACGTATCTCAACGGTCAATTTGCCTATAACTTCGGCTGGATTGCTGCCGGCACAATGATTTCGGTACTGCCGATCATTATATTGTTCCTGTTTACACAGCGCTACTATATGGAAGGTTTGGCGGGAGCGGTAAAAGGATAGCCAGTAGTCACGGCTACGAAGAGCCTGTGAATGGAAGGAGACGATTGCGATGGAACTGTCCGAAGGAACGGGGCCTTATTCGAGTGTAGGGCTAGCACCGCAGGAGATTCAATATTATTTTCGTGATGTGTATGACAGCGGGGAAAGGCTGGTTATCTCCGAACCGCGACTGATCTGTGAACTGTCCTCTCGCTTTGCAATGAATCAGGAGTATGAAGGTGTGCTGGACCCTGAGGGACCGATCAAGCTTATTGTGCCTCCAGGGCCGGGTGTACCGACTGAAACACGGGGAAGCGTGCAGTTGGTGCTCGAATATGACGGAATGCTTGCTGCAGACGGATATCGGTTGGACATTCAGAAGGACGGGCGGATTGAAATTCATGCTTCCAATAAAAGAGGGCTCAAATACGGTATGGATGCCCTGCATCTCCTGCTTCAAGTGGAACAGGAGCGATGTACTCTGCCGGTGATGTCTATTCGGGATGAGCCTTCCTTCCCGGTCAGAGGAATTATTGAGGGCTTCTATGGGAAACCGTGGAGTTTCGCGGATCGGCTGGATGCCGTCCGTTTTATGGCTACGCATCGGATGAACACATTCATGTATGCCCCCAAGGATGATCCATATCATCGTGAGCTATGGAGAGAGCCGTACCCTGAGGATACGTTTGCCCAGATTTGCGAATTAAAGGAAGCCTGCGAACGGCATGAGGTTGATTTCCATTATTGTATCAGCCCAGGGAACGACCTGAGCTTTGGCAGTGATGAAGACTTCCTTAAATTGACTGAAAAGCTGGCGGCCGTGATTGCGATTGGCGTACGTCATTTTTCTGTGTTAATGGATGACATTGACTACGTACTCAAAGGGGGAAATCGACATTTGCTGGGCCGCTCGGGTCACGCTCATGTCTTTTTGACGAACAAGGTGCATGCATGGCTAGCTGAACGACTGCCTGAATTTACGCTGACGGTCTGTCCTTCGGAATATTGGTCATATTGGGATACCGAATACAAAAAGGATTTCCGTGAGCGGCTGCATCCGGAGATTAAGGTGTTCTGGACCGGGTACTTTGTTTTTGCTCCACAGATTAGTCGCGAGCACGCCGCTGATAATCATGCATTCTTCGGGCATGAGCTGTGGCTGTGGGATAACATCCCGGTGAATGATTGTGACCATGATCGGTTATTCCTTGATCCGCTGCGCGGACGATATTCCGGGCTACCAGACTGTGGACATACCGGTATGGTGGCCAACCCGATGAATCAGTGGGAATGCTCCAAAGTGACGCTCATTACGATGTCCCACTATATGTGGAACAGTGAACGGTATATGCCTGAGCGATCTTGGGAATGGGCTGCGCAGGAGTTAGTGGGAGAGCGTGCGGATGAATTGATGTTTTTTTGTCGTCAAAACAGGAACAGGCGACTAGGCGGCAACGCGTATGAGGACGTGGACCTTGCTTTGCAAATGCGCGATATCCCTGCGCTGGATATGTACTTTGAGCGGCTGCTTCAGGCCGTGAGCGTCCTACGGAGCGTGCCTGCCGGTGATCCAGCAGCAGGATTCGTGTCCCAGGCCGCACCGTGGCTGGAACGTGCCGAGCTGGATGCGAGCCTGTGGCAGGTGCTGCGTCAAGCTGCACTCAGCAGCGAGCGACAGGACGATGCACAGTCGGGGGAGAGCGGCACGCCGAGGGAAGCTGTTGACGAGCAAGAGCCGTCACCTCTGACAGACGAAATCGTAGGAGAACTGCGAAGCGGTATCACTGCTTGCTTAGAAGCGGAGGCTCGGCTGGGTAGCAATCCGGCGATCCGTGCTGCTGCGCAGTGGGGTTATGTCGATCAGGACGAACAAGGAAAATATCGGCTGATTTTGTGAGTATTTGCGCTGGATTAAGCAACCAAGGCAGCATAGCTGCCCTGAAAATAATCATTTGCCGTTAGGATAACGGTAATTTTCAGGAGAGGTGGAACGTATGGTGAAGCCCAAAACCCGATTACTTTTTATACCGCTGGATGAGCGGCCCTGTAATTATCAATTTCCTTATTTACTGGCACAGGGCACAGACTTTGAGATGGAGCGGCCCCCATTAGAATGGATGGGACAAAAGAAAACCCCTGGCGATACGACCAGACTATGGGCATGGCTCGAAGAACGCGCAGCGGCGGCTGATGGAGCCATTGTTGCGATGGATACGTTGCTGTACGGAGGAATCGTACCTTCTCGACTACACAGTATGTCGAGCGAGCAGGTCAAAGATAGAGTGAATCGGCTTCGCAGGCTAAAACAGCTATATCCGCAACTGACCCTGTATGCATTTCAACTGATTATGCGCTGTCCGCAATATTCTTTGGCTGATGAAGAACCGGATTACTATGCCGATTGGGGTCGTGAGATATTCAGAAAGGGCTTCATTGAGCATCGTCAGGAGCTGGGGATTGCTACCGCAGAAGAGTTACTCGAATTAGCTGATATCAACGAGCGTCTGCCAATGGCAATATTGGATGATTACCTGGGGCGTCGCCATGTGAATTTGGAGGCCAATGAAGTTGCGCTGGATCTCGTAGCAGAAGGTATCATTGATTTTATGATCATCCCACAGGATGATTCGGCTCCCTACGGCTATACCGCCAAGGATCAGCAGCGGCTAAGAAGTCGTATTTCTGAGCTTGGGCTGGATTTGAATGTATACATGTACCCGGGGGCAGATGAAGTGGGTTGTACGTTGCTGGCTCGTTGGGTTAACAAGATGAATAATGTAGTCCCACGGGTGTATCCCCGATTGTCTGCTTTGCAGGGGGCATTCGTAGTACCGCTTTTTGAAGATCGCTATTTTTACGAAACCTTAAAATATCAGATTATGGCGGCAGGTGGGCTGATAGCTTCCTCAGCAACGGAGGCTGATTTGATTTTGTTGGCTAACACACCTGGTGACACGATGGCAGAGGCTTCATCCCAGCAGCGTGCAATGACCGGATATGATGTGCATCGGAATGTAGTAGAGCTGGTTGAGTACGGTTCTTATATGCTGCAATATGCAGGTCAAAATGTTGCAGTTGCTGATGTGGGCTACGCCAACGGCGCAGATCTCAAGCTACTTAGACTATTGAAGCAAAAAGGACTGCTTTTTAAGCTGGCGGGTTATGCAGGCTGGAATACCAGTTCTAACACGCTGGGCACCGTCATTGCCCAGTCCATGCTGTATACCCACTATGGCTCTACGGAGGAACATTTGGATTTTCTGTCGCTGCGCTACGCCGAGGATGCCTGTTATTGCGCTGTGGTACGTACGGCTATGAATAACGGAATTGTGGAGCAGATGGGTTTTACCAAGTTTATGCTCGATGGACCGAGAGGCTCGGTAGCTGCGGTTATTCGCGGATGGCTGGAGCAGGCGCTCAATGAATATGTGAACGGGCCGGAAGGCCGCGTGGAAATTATAGATTGCTACATGCCGTGGAACCGCACCTTTGAAGTCGCATTAACCGTACGGCATCATGCTGAGAAGAGAGGGTGATTCCTATGGGAATGGAAGGTGTATTATCCAAAGTTCAGCACGGACTGATCGTGTCCTGTCAGGCGCTACCAGGCGAACCGTTACATGGAGCAGATTCTATGGTCAAAATGGCGCTTGCCGCACAGCAGGGTGGAGCTGTGGCGATACGCGCCAATGGCGCATCGGATGTACGTGCGATTAAACAGGCAATTTCTCTACCAGTGATTGGCTTGGTTAAGCGGGATTATGATGATTCTGATATTTACATTACGCCTACCCTTCGTGAAATGGAGGAACTGGTGGAGGCAGGCGCGGATATCATTGCGCTGGATGCCACATTACGACCGCGCCCAGCGGGATGCAAGCTGAAGAGGCTCATAGATTATGCCCATGAGCAGGGAGTCACTTCCATGGCAGATATATCGACACTGGAGGAGGCACTTCATGCGGCCTCCCTTGGCGCAGACTGCGTATCCACCACGTTATCCGGGTATACGCCGTACTCTGCTCAGATTGAGGGTCCTGATCTGGAGCTGGTTCGGAGAGCGTCGGAACTGGTTCCCGTTCCTTTAATTGCAGAGGGCAAAATCTATGATCCAGCGCAGGTTGAGGAAGCATTCCGAATGGGAGCACATGCAGTGGTTGTAGGCTCGGCGATTACCAGACCCCAATTGATTACGCAGCGGTTTGCCGATGCCGCAAGGAAGGCAGTGAAATGCATCTATGGAGATGAACGACCGAATTAAAACGTATTATCCTTCATTAACGAAATCGGAGCAGAAAGTTGCCTTGTGCGTACTGGAGCATCCCGCAGACATCATATATTTCTCTGTGACGGAGCTGGCGGATTTTGCAGGTACAGGCGAAACGACCGTCATGCGCTTTTGTCGGAAGATTGGTTTCAAAGGTTATCAGGATTTCCGACTGTCCCTAGCGCAAAACCAGACTTATCGTAAAACTGATATGGGCGAGGAGAACATCGACCCAGATGACGAACAAGATATTACGCGTACGGTGTATCACAACATGCTCGATATTTTGCACTCCAGTATGGGGCTGCTGGACCATTCAGAGCTTGGTCGTGCGATTGCGTGTCTCGATCAAGCGGGCTATGTTCAATTTTTCGGCGTAGGTGCTTCGGGGATTTCCGCGCAGGATGCTAAAAACCGTTTCTTACGCATCGGGCGTCGCGCCGAGGCTGTGGCAGACGGACATATTCAGTCGATGATGGCGGTATCCATGAACCCGGGTGATGTGGCTATCGGCATTAGTGTATCAGGAAGTACGCTGGATACGAACGATATGCTGCATAAAGCCAAGCAAAACGGTGCAACTGTTATTGCAATTACAAATTATGCGAAATCACCCATTACCTCCATTGCAGATATCGTGTTGCTAACCGCGGGCAAAGAAGCGCCGATAGAAGGTGGTTCAATCGGTGCTAAAATCTCACAACTATTCGTGATTGACCTCATTTGCGAAGGGCTTGCTCGCAAGCACGCGAGTCACACCAAACAGATGAAGGAAAAAACAGCGAGGGCCGTTATTGAACGAAGCTATTGAGATTTTTCAGTTGTGAATTGAAAACTGTGCGTTTCGACAGGTTCAATGACTTGTGTTTGTGGTGCTTATGAATGGCTATTTCATGTATTGCTATTAATAGAAGGTTTGTACAAAGAGCTAGTAAGCTTTTATGTAGGGTAACAAGGAGGTTGGTGTGGTGGCAGCTGCTGTGAACAGAGTCATTGGAATCGACATTGGGGGCACATCGGTGAAGGCCGCCATAGTGGCACGGGACGGATCGGTGCTTGATGAAATCCGGCTGGATACGGACGCTTCCCGGGGACGTGAATGGGTGTTGTCGCAGGTGTCAGAATCTGTGCTCGGGCTGTTGCGTTCTTTTGGAGATACCAGCCTCGGTGCCCATATAGATGTAGGCGCTCTTGGCATTGCTACTGCTGGCAGAGTAAATGTGGAGAGCGGCGAAGTTGTGTATGCCACAGATAACCTACCTGGCTGGCAAGGTACATCCTTAGTAACATGGGCTAGGGAAAAACTGGCTTTACGAGCGGTTGCTGATAATGATGCGAACGCCGCTTTACTTGGAGAAGCGTGGCAGGGAGCGGGGAAGGGCAAGCGACGCTTGGTGATGCTCACGTTGGGAACAGGTGTCGGAGGTGCATATATGGAAAATGGCCTCTTGTGCAGAGGGGCTCATTGGAGCGGCGGTGATTGGGGGCACAGTATTCTATTCCCCGGAGGACACCCCTGTAATTGCGGAAGAAAAGGGTGCGCCGAGCAATATGTATCGGGGAGCGCCCTCTTACGTCGAGGTAGGGAACACGTCGGTAAATTGTACCGCTCGGGAAACGAGATTGTGAAAGAGGC
>NZ_CP151958.1:412500-420000 GCF_038593055.1 Paenibacillus sp. FSL L8-0502
GTTGAAAAATGCGGGGATGAGGTGGGGGTAGCGGAGAAATTCCAATCGAACCCGGAGATAGCTGGTTCTCCCCGAAATAGCTTTAGGGCTAGCCTCGGAAAGAAGAATCGTGGAGGTAGAGCACTGATTGGGTGCGGGGCCCGCAAGGGTTACCAAGCTCAGTCAAACTCCGAATGCCATAGATTTAGTTCCGGGAGTCAGACAGTGAGTGCTAAGATCCATTGTCGAAAGGGAAACAGCCCAGACCATCAGCTAAGGTCCCCAAGTGTGTGTTAAGTGGGAAAGGATGTGGAGTTGCACAGACAACCAGGATGTTGGCTTAGAAGCAGCCACCATTGAAAGAGTGCGTAATAGCTCACTGGTCGAGTGACTCTGCGCCGAAAATGTAACGGGGCTAAACACACCACCGAAGCTATGGCTTGATGCTTTGCATCAGGGGTAGGGGAGCGTTGAATGCGGGTTGAAGGTGTACCGTAAGGAGCGCTGGACTGCATTCAAGTGAGAATGCCGGTATGAGTAACGAAAAGATCTGTGAGAATCAGATCCGCCGAAAGCCTAAGGGTTCCTGAGGAAGGTTCGTCCGCTCAGGGTAAGTCGGGACCTAAGGCGAGGCCGATAGGCGTAGTCGAAGGACAACAGGTCGAAATTCCTGTACCACCGTAATCCGTTATGAGCGATGGGGTGACGCAGTAGGGTAGTGACGCGGACTGATGGATGTCCGTCTAAGCAGTGAGGCTGGTGTGTAGGCAAATCCGCACATCGTTAAGGCTGGGCTGTGATGGGGAGCGAAAATTGTAGTAGCGAAGGTCATGATCTCAGACTGCCAAGAAAAGCCTCTAGCCAGGAGAAGGTGCCCGTACCGCAAACCGACACAGGTAGGCGAGAAGAGAATTCTAAGGCGCGCGGAAGAACTCTCGTTAAGGAACTCGGCAAAATGACCCCGTAACTTCGGGAGAAGGGGTGCCTCGGTAGGGTGAATAGCCCGAGGGGGCCGCAGTGAAAAGGCCCAAGCGACTGTTTAGCAAAAACACAGGTCTGTGCGAAGCCGCAAGGCGAAGTATACGGGCTGACGCCTGCCCGGTGCTGGAAGGTTAAGGGGAGTGGTAAGCCCTTCGGGGCGAAGCTATGAACCGAAGCCCCAGTAAACGGCGGCCGTAACTATAACGGTCCTAAGGTAGCGAAATTCCTTGTCAGGTAAATTCTGACCCGCACGAATGGCGTAACGACTTGGGCGCTGTCTCAACGAGAGATCCGGTGAAATTTTAATACCTGTGAAGATGCAGGTTACCCGCGACAAGACGGAAAGACCCCATGGAGCTTTACTGCAGCTTGATATTGAATTTGGGTACGATCTGTACAGGATAGGTGGGAGCCGTCGAACTTTGAGCGCCAGCTTGAAGGGAGGCATCCTTGGGATACCACCCTGATCGTATCTAGGTTCTAACTTGGTACCGTAAACCGGTGCGAGGACAGTGTCAGGTGGGCAGTTTGACTGGGGCGGTCGCCTCCTAAAGAGTAACGGAGGCGCCCCAAGGTTCCCTCAGAATGGTTGGAAATCATTCGAAGAGTGCAAAGGCAGAAGGGAGCTTGACTGCGAGACCTACAAGTCGAGCAGGGACGAAAGTCGGGCTTAGTGATCCGGTGGTACCGCATGGAAGGGCCATCGCTCAACGGATAAAAGCTACCCTGGGGATAACAGGCTTATCTCCCCCAAGAGTCCACATCGACGGGGAGGTTTGGCACCTCGATGTCGGCTCATCGCATCCTGGGGCTGAAGTAGGTCCCAAGGGTTGGGCTGTTCGCCCATTAAAGCGGTACGCGAGCTGGGTTCAGAACGTCGTGAGACAGTTCGGTCCCTATCTGTCGTGGGCGTAGGAAATTTGAGAGGAGCTGTCCTTAGTACGAGAGGACCGGGATGGACGTACCGCTGGTGTACCAGTTGTTCCGCCAGGAGCACCGCTGGGTAGCTATGTACGGAAGGGATAAGCGCTGAAAGCATCTAAGCGTGAAGCCCCCCTCAAGATGAGATTTCCCAATTAGTAAGACCCCTTGAAGACGACGAGGTAGATAGGTTGGGGGTGGAAGTGCAGTAATGCATGGAGCTGACCAATACTAATCGGTCGAGGGCTTATCCTAAAAAATAAAACGCAAATGAGTTTCGGATCCAGTTTTCAGGGTGTAACCTTGAACGTATGTACAAGTGACATACAACAAGCGCATGGCTATTCATTCACACGACAAGTGGTGAGCCGAATAACCGTACGGAAGAATTTGCGTAGCAAATTCATGTTTGGTGGCGATAGCGGAGGGGTTCCACACGTACCCATCCCGAACACGACCGTTAAGCCCTCCAGCGCCGATGGTACTTGGACCGCAGGGTCCTGGGAGAGTAGGACGTCGCCAAGCGATATCCTTTAGAGGATGATAATGTTTTACATGTTAGGGCCTTTAGCTCAGCTGGTTAGAGCGCACCCCTGATAAGGGTGAGGTCGGTGGTTCGAGTCCACTAAGGCCCACCACTTCTAGAATAACAAAAAATTGGGGCCATAGCTCAGCTGGGAGAGCGCCTGCCTTGCACGCAGGAGGTCAGCGGTTCGATCCCGCTTGGCTCCACCAATATTCCCTGATAGCTCAGTTGGTAGAGCACTCGACTGTTAATCGAGTTGTCACAGGTTCGAGTCCTGTTCGGGGAGCCATATTTTGAATATTTCTGAATTTTATATATTAAGGTGGCGGCGTAGCTCAGCTGGCTAGAGCGTACGGTTCATACCCGTGAGGTCGGGGGTTCGATCCCCTCTGCCGCTACTCGGAGAGATACCCAAGTGGCTATAAGGGGACCCTCTGCTAAGGGGTTAGACTGCGAAAGTGGTGCGAGGGTTCGAATCCCTCTCTCTCCGCCATCAATTTATTGAGACCAGAACTTATTTTGCAAGGCCCGTTGGTCAAGGGGTTAAGACACCTCCCTTTCACGGAGGTAACAGGGGTTCGAATCCCCTACGGGTCATAATATGGAGGCTTAGCTCAGCTGGGAGAGCATCTGCCTTACAAGCAGAGGGTCGGGGGTTCGATCCCCTCAGCCTCCACCATAAGAAAATTTGAGAATGCCTTTTAATGTCGCGGGGTGGAGCAGTTCGGTAGCTCGTCGGGCTCATAACCCGAAGGTCGTAGGTTCAAATCCTGCCCCCGCAATTAATTTCCTATTGGAAATGCCTCTGGAACTGTGGTGTAGAGGCCTAACATGCCTGCCTGTCACGCAGGAGATCGCGGGTTCGAATCCCGTCAGTTCCGCCATTTTAACTTCATATATAATTGGCATATATAATGCGGTTATATGATGTAGTAATAAAATAAAATATGGCTCGGTAGCTCAGTCGGTAGAGCAGAGGACTGAAAATCCTCGTGTCGGCGGTTCGATTCCGTCCCGAGCCACCTTTCAAGTGGGAAATGAGTAATGTGCCGGTGTAGCTCAACTGGTAGAGCAACTGACTTGTAATCAGTAGGTTGGGGGTTCAAGTCCTCTCGCCGGCACCATTTTGGAGGATTAGCGAAGTGGCCAAACGCATCAGACTGTAAATCTGCTCCCTTACGGGTTCGGTGGTTCGAATCCATCATCCTCCACCAGTCTTTTCATAATCATATGGCGGTCGTGGCGAAGTGGTTAACGCACCGGACTGTGACTCCGGCATTCGTGGGTTCAAGCCCCATCGGCCGCCCTTTATTCTTAATCTATTGGGGATTAGCCAAGCGGTAAGGCAACGGACTTTGACTCCGTCATGCATAGGTTCAAATCCTATATCCCCAGCCATTAAGAGCCATTAGCTCAGTTGGTAGAGCACCTGACTTTTAATCAGGGTGTCGAAGGTTCGAGTCCTTCATGGCTCACCATTTATAATTATTTTGCGGTCGTGGCGGAATTGGCAGACGCGCACGGTTCAGGTCCGTGTGGGCTAACCCCCGTGGAGGTTCGAGTCCTCTCGACCGCACCATATTTTGCGGACGTGGCTCAGCGGTAGAGCATCGCCTTGCCAAGGCGAGGGTCGCGGGTTCGATTCCCGTCGTCCGCTCCATTATCCATACGGCGCCATAGCCAAGTGGTAAGGCAAAGCTCTGCAAAAGCTTCATCCCCAGTTCAAATCTGGGTGGCGCCTTGACTACTCATTATGGAATTTAATATGCGCCCTTAGCTCAGCTGGATAGAGCGTTTGACTACGAATCAAAAGGCCGGGAGTTCGAATCTCTCAGGGCGCGCCATTTCTTAAAAAATGTATAATGTCGGGATGTAGCTCAGCTTGGTAGAGCACCTGGTTTGGGACCAGGGGGTCGCATGTTCAAATCGTGTCATCCCGATACTGTTTTGCGGGTGTAGTTCAATGGTAGAACTCCAGCCTTCCAAGCTGGTAGCGTGGGTTCGATTCCCATCACCCGCTTTTTGCTATAGCGGATTCTTGTTGCCTCAGTGGTGACACCTTATAAATAAAGAGAGCCTGTCTGGGGACAGAGCTCTCTCTTTTTTTGTATTTATCCTCATGTAATCCACAATGTGTTGATTATCCATAATCTTCGGTATCGGTGTATATCGTTCTGATCATACAACTGGCATACACCGATAACCGATCTAGTGGACAGTTTTTATACGGGAATGGTCAGCTGGATGGAGGTTCCCTCGTCTGGAGCAGAGGTTATGCTCATAAATCCCCCTACCCCTCTAGCTCGTTCTTCCATACTGAACAATCCAACTCCCTCTCCTTGGGACTTTCCAGAGAATCCAATGCCTTTATCCCGAATGGTCACTTGTATCATTTCATTTTGATCCTCAACGTCGACATATGCCTCTGCTACATCTGCGTATTTGGCTACATTCGTTAACGCCTCTTGTACAATCCGATAAATTGTAATTTCCTTGCGAATATCAACCCGTTTACGTAGATTGCATTGAAAATGCACCTCAATCCCGTAATGAGAACAGAAGTTTTCAATATAGGTTCTTATGGCTGGGACGACACCCAGATCATCCAGAACTGAGGGACGAAGTTCCCACGCTAGACCACGAACATCTTTGATGATGTCGGTCACCTGCGAACGAAGATTCTCCAGAGTAGCACTAGGTTGTTCGGCAAGTTGGCTATCCAATTGGATAATAAGTGAAAATAAGCTTTGCCCTATCCCATCATGCAGCTCTCTTGAAAAGCGTTTACGTTCTTCTTCCTGTATTTGCATGACTTGTGTCATCATAGACTGAAGTTCAGCTTCTACTCTCTTCAGTTTAGTGACCTCATTGCGGATCGCTAAGTACTGATAGGGTTTACCTTCCTCGTCCATAAACGGAACGATCGTAGTATTCACCCAGTAGTAGCTGTTATCTTTAGCACGATTACGTATTTCTCCTTGCCATACCTCACCTGAACGGATCGTAGTCCACAGATTTTTCATGAAGGCGGGGGTATGATAGCCTGAATTAATGAGACGATGATCCTGACCGATCAACTCTTCACGACTGTATTGCGAAATCTCACAGAACTTGTCGTTTACGTACTGAATAATACCTCGATGATCGGTCAAAGCAACGATGGAAGACGCATCTAGAGCAAATTTCAGATTGGATAATTGGTGGAGTGAGTTACGCAGCGCATGAAGAAAAGGGGATTCTGGTATATAAATTTCCAGATCATTCAGCAGTTTATCGGTTGATTCACCAAAGGCATGCTGCAGTAAAGGGTTAGAAGGTTCATTCATAATGGAGCAGCCCCTTTTTTAGTGCGAATTTGACTAGCTCAGGTCGTGTTTTCAAGTTAAGCTTCTCCATAAGATTGCTTTTATGGGACTCTACGGTTTTGACACTAATCACCAGGTGCTCGGCAATTTCCTTGTTGGCATATCCTTTGGCTACCCAGGATAGAATCTCTTTCTCCCGCTCAGACAAGGATTCATAGGGTCCGGCTATGCCTTCCTGTTTGATTTTGTCCAGATATTCACTCATCAGTCGTTTGGTTGCATTCGGGTACAAATAGGCACTACCTTCGGCCACAGACTGGATGGCAGCGAGTAACTCCTCGTGAGGTGCGCTTTTTAAAATATATCCGGATGCTCCAGCCTGAATGGCTCGGAATAGATATTCTTCATCGTCATGCATCGTTAAAATAAGGACTTCTGTATTGGGCAACTGTTTTTTTAATTCAGTGGTTGCCGTGAGACCATCTTTGCCAGGTGGCATGCTAAAATCCATGAGCACAACATGAGGTTGTAACTCCACTGCCTTGCAGATAGCCTCATCCCCGTCTGCTGCATCTCCTACTACCTTAATACCGTTTTTGCCGTCCAATAGGGCCATGAGGCCAGAACGTACGACAACGTGATCATCCACTACTAGTATACGAATCAATTTGTCATCCCCTCGAACGGTAAAAAACCGTACGTTTTGTCATAATCATAGCAAATTTTAGGGATTTCAATCAACAAAGATAGTTAGGGACAGCTATATCAAGTATCTGATGAGGTTCATTATCTATAGAAACATTGTTGAGCTATGGAGTGAGAGGGTAAGCACATAGTTGGCTAAGGCGTTGAGCGACTTGAGTAGCCTCGGCTATATCAGACTCTGTGAACATCCTCACATCACGATTACCAAGAAGCAGCACACCGTTGGGCAGATCCCCTGTGCTGGAAAAGGGAATGGCAACAGCAGAGTGAAGCTGCTCGGCCAGCATTAGTGCACATTCCTGACGCAGACGTATACTACCTGATAGCAAAGCACTTACAGTTACGGTACGTCCCAAGCGAACAGCCATCCCGGCAATACCATGGCCAATCTTAAAAGAAATAAGGCGATAGCGATTGCTTCGGCTGCCGGAGGCGTAATACCAATGCAACTTACCACCTGACTTGGACATAAATGCAAGGGCAGTGAGATCACCATAAATAGTATCTCTCAACTGGTTCAGTTCTTTTCGCATTTCATCCGTTATTTGTAGCATAGAAGACACATCCTTTTTCATAACCAAACTATATCTCTAGTTCATTGTAGTTTCGACAGTTGCAAAAGTAGATCGGGGAACCCCCTGATCTATAGGCGCAGGAAACACTGACTTTTCATCTGGTCGGATAAGGAGTAGGGAAATGGTCGATAAATGGGGCGTTAGCTTACTTCAGAAGTGATATTTATCACAGCAAATCAGGGAGTAGGAAGGTATAAAATCAGGTGTTCTCCCGATAACAACCCAGGCGTTAAAACATTATGATATAGATATCAGGTAAACACGAGGAGGACGCTAACATGCAAGCCACTTGTATGGAACGGTTTGGGGACGAAGCGGAACGCACGGGAATTCAGATTTATTTGACAGATGAGCATTTTGATCTGCTAAAAGATATTATGTCCTGGAAGAAGGTAAAGGCAGGCGTTATGCTTTTCCGAGAGGGCGATGATGCAGAGCAGCTTTATTATATACATTCAGGTCATGTCAAACTTCGTAAATCGACAGAAGATGGTAAAGAACTGATTCT
>NZ_CP151958.1:422500-907500 GCF_038593055.1 Paenibacillus sp. FSL L8-0502
CGCCCGTCACACCACGAGAGTTTACAACACCCGAAGTCGGTGGGGTAACCCGCAAGGGAGCCAGCCGCCGAAGGTGGGGTAGATGATTGGGGTGAAGTCGTAACAAGGTAGCCGTATCGGAAGGTGCGGCTGGATCACCTCCTTTCTATGGAGAATCGTTTCCTGCGATGGAAACATTCAAATATGAAGCGTAAGCTTCAAAAACTACTCACTCGTTGCTCAGTTTTGAGAGCTCAAACTCTCAAAAAAAGCTGGTTGTTTACAGCTTTGCACCTTGAAAACTGGATACCGAAACGAAATTGCGTTTTAGAATATTCCTTTAAGCTGATCTTGTGTAAACAAGTGAAATAAAGGTAGCTGCCTTGAATTTCATTCACACGTAAGTGTTGAACCGAAATTCAAAGCAAATCGTATTTACGATGTAAATACTAGGTTAAGCTACAAAGAGCACACGGAGGATGCCTAGGCGCCAGGAGCCGACGAAGGACGTGGCGAACAACGATAAGGCCTCGGGGAGCTGTAAGCAAGCTTTGATCCGGGGATGTCCGAATGGGGAAACCCGGCTGTCTTCATCGACAGTCACTACTCACTGAATTCATAGGTGAGTGAGAGGCAGACCAGGGGAACTGAAACATCTAAGTACCCTGAGGAAGAGAAAACAATAGTGATTCCGTCAGTAGCGGCGAGCGAACGCGGATTAGCCCAAACCAAGGAGCTTGCTCCTTGGGGTTGTGGGACGTCTCATATGGAGTTACAAAGGAACCGGTTAGATGAAGAGGTCTGGAAAGGCCCGCCAGAGAAGGTAAAAGCCCTGTAGTTCAAAACTTGTTCCCTCCGAGACGGATCCCGAGTAGTGCGGGGCACGTGAAACCCCGTATGAATCCGGCAGGACCATCTGCCAAGGCTAAATACTCCCTGGCGACCGATAGTGAAGCAGTACCGTGAGGGAAAGGTGAAAAGCACCCCGGAAGGGGAGTGAAATAGATCCTGAAACCGTGTGCTTACAAGAAGTCAGAGCCCGATCTATGGGTGATGGCGTGCCTTTTGTAGAATGAACCGGCGAGTTACGTTCCCGTGCAAGGTTAAGGTGAAGAGCTGAAGCCGCAGCGAAAGCGAGTCTGAATAGGGCGACTTGAGTACGTGGACGTAGACCCGAAACCGGGTGATCTACCCCTGTCCAGGGTGAAGGTGCGGTAACACGCACTGGAGGCCCGAACCCACGCATGTTGAAAAATGCGGGGATGAGGTGGGGGTAGCGGAGAAATTCCAATCGAACCCGGAGATAGCTGGTTCTCCCCGAAATAGCTTTAGGGCTAGCCTCGGAAAGAAGAATCGTGGAGGTAGAGCACTGATTGGGTGCGGGGCCCGCAAGGGTTACCAAGCTCAGTCAAACTCCGAATGCCATAGATTTAGTTCCGGGAGTCAGACAGTGAGTGCTAAGATCCATTGTCGAAAGGGAAACAGCCCAGACCATCAGCTAAGGTCCCCAAGTGTGTGTTAAGTGGGAAAGGATGTGGAGTTGCACAGACAACCAGGATGTTGGCTTAGAAGCAGCCACCATTGAAAGAGTGCGTAATAGCTCACTGGTCGAGTGACTCTGCGCCGAAAATGTAACGGGGCTAAACACACCACCGAAGCTATGGCTTGATGCTTTGCATCAGGGGTAGGGGAGCGTTGAATGCGGGTTGAAGGTGTACCGTAAGGAGCGCTGGACTGCATTCAAGTGAGAATGCCGGTATGAGTAACGAAAAGATCTGTGAGAATCAGATCCGCCGAAAGCCTAAGGGTTCCTGAGGAAGGTTCGTCCGCTCAGGGTAAGTCGGGACCTAAGGCGAGGCCGATAGGCGTAGTCGAAGGACAACAGGTCGAAATTCCTGTACCACCGTAATCCGTTATGAGCGATGGGGTGACGCAGTAGGGTAGTGACGCGGACTGATGGATGTCCGTCTAAGCAGTGAGGCTGGTGTGTAGGCAAATCCGCACATCGTAAGGCTGGGCTGTGATGGGGAGCGAAAATTGTAGTAGCGAAGGTCATGATCTCAGACTGCCAAGAAAAGCCTCTAGCCAGGAGAAGGTGCCCGTACCGCAAACCGACACAGGTAGGCGAGAAGAGAATTCTAAGGCGCGCGGAAGAACTCTCGTTAAGGAACTCGGCAAAATGACCCCGTAACTTCGGGAGAAGGGGTGCCTCGGTAGGGTGAATAGCCCGAGGGGGCCGCAGTGAAAAGGCCCAAGCGACTGTTTAGCAAAAACACAGGTCTGTGCGAAGCCGCAAGGCGAAGTATACGGGCTGACGCCTGCCCGGTGCTGGAAGGTTAAGGGGAGTGGTAAGCCCTTCGGGGCGAAGCTATGAACCGAAGCCCCAGTAAACGGCGGCCGTAACTATAACGGTCCTAAGGTAGCGAAATTCCTTGTCAGGTAAATTCTGACCCGCACGAATGGCGTAACGACTTGGGCGCTGTCTCAACGAGAGATCCGGTGAAATTTTAATACCTGTGAAGATGCAGGTTACCCGCGACAAGACGGAAAGACCCCATGGAGCTTTACTGCAGCTTGATATTGAATTTGGGTACGATCTGTACAGGATAGGTGGGAGCCGTAGAACTTTGAGCGCCAGCTTGAAGGGAGGCATCCTTGGGATACCACCCTGATCGTATCTAGGTTCTAACTTGGTACCGTAAACCGGTGCGAGGACAGTGTCAGGTGGGCAGTTTGACTGGGGCGGTCGCCTCCTAAAGAGTAACGGAGGCGCCCCAAGGTTCCCTCAGAATGGTTGGAAATCATTCGAAGAGTGCAAAGGCAGAAGGGAGCTTGACTGCGAGACCTACAAGTCGAGCAGGGACGAAAGTCGGGCTTAGTGATCCGGTGGTACCGCATGGAAGGGCCATCGCTCAACGGATAAAAGCTACCCTGGGGATAACAGGCTTATCTCCCCCAAGAGTCCACATCGACGGGGAGGTTTGGCACCTCGATGTCGGCTCATCGCATCCTGGGGCTGAAGTAGGTCCCAAGGGTTGGGCTGTTCGCCCATTAAAGCGGTACGCGAGCTGGGTTCAGAACGTCGTGAGACAGTTCGGTCCCTATCTGTCGTGGGCGTAGGAAATTTGAGAGGAGCTGTCCTTAGTACGAGAGGACCGGGATGGACGTACCGCTGGTGTACCAGTTGTTCCGCCAGGAGCACCGCTGGGTAGCTATGTACGGAAGGGATAAGCGCTGAAAGCATCTAAGCGTGAAGCCCCCCTCAAGATGAGATTTCCCAGTATGTAAGACCCCTTGAAGACGACGAGGTAGATAGGTTGGGGGTGGAAGTGCAGTAATGCATGGAGCTGACCAATACTAATCGGTCGAGGGCTTATCCTAAAGAATAAAACGCAAATAAGTTTCGGATCCAGTTTTCAGGGTGTAACCTTGAAGGTATGTACAAGTGACATACAACAAATGCATGGCTATTCGTTCACACGATATGTCGTGAAGCGAATAACCGTACGATAGAATTTGCGTAGCAAATTCATGTTTGGTGGCGATAGCGGAGGGGTTCCACACGTACCCATCCCGAACACGACCGTTAAGCCCTCCAGCGCCGATGGTACTTGGACCGCAGGGTCCTGGGAGAGTAGGACGTCGCCAAGCACGATAAAAAGAGCACAGCCCGTTAAGGCTGTGCTCTTTTTCCTATAACCGATTTATTTATCATTCACCTGAAAGATCACCATTATGGATTCGGTCAAAAGTTTTATGGTATCTTGGTTGTCCTTTATATAGTGGTGCCTAGTCAGCATTTTTAACTGAGGACAGTATTAACTGGGGCAGTTAATCTATTTCAACCTGTTCTGTCTGAAGGACACTCAAGGCTTGAAGTTTACGGGTAATTTCTTTTTGCCACTTGGTATCTCCGACTTGTACGGCAAGATTGAGAAGGTCCAAATAATCATCAATATGCAGGGAGGTTTTACTGAAAGTTTCTTTCACTGCGGTCCTGCCTCCTTTAAAGTCTATGTGTATTTATCATTTAATAATGATAATCATTATCAAATGATGATCTTATTCATATTATGCCTGTGTTCTAGATAAATTGCAAGTTATGATATGAATGAATTTTGAAGCACGCAAATGAGGGCTTGAAAAAACAAACCCTTCTCCTTAAGTTCACGCATTGTTCACGTCTTTTCTATGGAACATAATGAAAAGAACAAGCGGGCATTGAGTGTCCACCAATAAGGAGGGCAAATTGCGCAATGCTTCAACAAGAGGAGGAAAAAGACCATGAGCAGAACAAAAATGAAAGCGTTTGCTATTATGATGGCGAGCGCCTTGGCATTGACGCTGGCAGCTTGTAATAACGGACAAAGCGCAAGTCCGGGAAATTCAGGAGAACCGAGCAAAGGCACCGCAACGAAAGATGTTACGATTACCTTTCAGAACATCAATCCTGATCCGAGCACCCCTTCGTACAAAATGATTAAGCAAATTGTAGGTCAATACGAGCAGGATCATCCTCATGTCAAAATTGAATTGGATTCGCTAAATACAGATCAACAAAAGCTTAAGCTGAAAACACAGGCAGCGGCGAAGGAAGTGCCTGATATCACGATTGTAAACCCTGCTGCACAGATGAAGCCATTCGTAGATGCCGGGCTGCTAGCTCCATTAAACGATGTGGCTGATAAAGAGGGGTTAAAAGATACGTTCCAGAATGGACTTCTTAATTACTATAGCTTCGATGATAAGCTCTACGCTTTTCCGGACGGCAACAATATAGAAGTGGTGTTTTACAATAAGGAACTGTTCAAGCAGGCGGGAATCCAGAAGTTGCCGACCACCTTTGACGAGCTGATTACGACGGTCAAAACGCTGAAGGCGAAGGGAATTACTCCGATTGCCATTGGGGAAAAGGATTCATGGACGGGGTCCCTCCTTTTTATGAACATTTTGTTGCGTACGAATGAAGGACCGAATTTTCTCAATGATGTACTGGACGGCAAAAAGACGTTTAACGACCCGGCTTTTGTGGAAGCGGTGGATGCATTTCAGGAATTGGTGCAGGCAGGAGCTTTCCCGGATGGAGCTACGTCTATTGACTACAATGCAGGTGGTAATATTTTTAAAACAGGAAAAGCCGCGATGTATATCATGGGTACGTGGGAAACGGGGTCAATTGATGCTTCTTCGGTAGCGGGTAAGGTAGGAGCGTTTCAATTCCCTACGGTGAATGGCAAGGGTGATGTGAATGAGTACGTAATTGCGCCGGGCAGCGCATTTGCGGTATCTGCGAACAGTGAACATTTACAGGAGACGAAGGATTTTCTGCATTATTTTATTAAGGAGATGCCCAAAATTCAGTTTGATCTGAAAAATGCGATTGGCAGTGGTCAGAAAATGAAAGGGGACCTGAAGGAAGCGGGCTACTCCGAGTTAGCAATTAGTCTTAATGAGCTGTTCAAGAATGTAAAAGGGGGCGATCTCGCCTTTGATAATACGATGAATCCGGCTATTGCGCAGGCGCATCTGAGTAGCATTCAAAACCTGTTCGTACAAAAAGAAGACTCCGCACAAGTTGCCAAGGAACATCAAAACACTTTTGAAGCGAATAAATAAGTGAGGATTTTACAAAAATCCAGTAAGCGACTTCCGATGAACAGTATTATAGATCGAAATGGCCTAGTTCATCTAGATATTGCACTTTGGAATGACTGGAATGGAATTTTGCAAAATCCCGAAGTAGCAGGCACTAGGGAGGGGGCGGAATGCTTCTTCCCTGATCGGAAATCATGTAGGTTGTACATCCTCAGAAGATGTTCAGAATCAACATAAAGGAGATTAGAGCATGAATGTACTGAAGGTGCCAGCACGTACCATTGCCGTTTTCGTGCTACCCTGCCTGTTGCTGTATACCTGTATGGTATTTGTTCCGATTCTGGTGTCGGTGTATTGCGGATTGCTGGATTGGAACGGAATCGCCAAGGCAAAGTTTGTGGGGGTGGCTAATTTTGAGCGGATTTTCACATCAGATTCAGTGTTCTGGCCATCCGTGAAACGGACTATGATGTTCGCTGTGTTTTCCATGCTGGAAATTCCGTTTTGTCTGCTGCTGGCGATCTTGCTTAATCGCTATGTGCGTAAGGCCAATACGCTGGTAACGATGTATTTTCTGCCGGTTATTCTGTCGGTGGTCATTATCGGGCAGCTGTGGAAGACGATCTATAATCCAGCCTCGATGGGTGGAATGCTGAACGGTATTTTGCTGGCGATTGGGCTGGAAAGCTGGACACGCTCATGGCTGACGGAACCGCAGATCGCGATGTACGCCCTCTATTTTGTATCGTTATGGCAGTATTTTGGCTATCATTTGCTTATCCAGTTTACCGGGGTACAAAATATACCGAATGAGCTGTACGAAGCAGCCAAAATTGATGGAGCTGAAGGATTCAAAGCAGACCGCTATATTACGCTGCCGCTCATTGTACCTATTTTCAAGATATCAATTGTATTAGCATTTATCGGCTCCCTGCAATCGTTTGATTTGATTTGGGTGATGACGGGGGGAGGACCAGCCCATGCGACGGATACAGTATCTACGTATATGTACAATATGTCCTTTTTATCGATGAAATACGGATATGGCAGTGCATTGGCTTCAATTCTCGTAGTGATTTGCTTGTCATTTACAATTGTGATAAATTTTGTTTTCAAACGAATCGAAAATAAGGTAAGCTAAAGGAGATGGAACTGTTGAATGTCTTGAAGAAAACGGGAGTCTTTTCCTTATTGGCAATCTTAATGGTCACGCAGCTGTATCCACTCTTTTGGCTTCTGACCTATTCGTTGAAGACAAATGAAGAGATATTGAGCTCAAGCTTCTTTGCACTCCCTCAAGTGCCTCAGTGGCACAACTATCAGGAAGCCTATGAATCAGGGAGCTACTTGCGTTATTTAGGAAACAGTGTGCTGGTAACCGGGGTTACGATGATTTTCGTCATTTTATTAAGCTCGATGACTGCTTATGCGATTACACGTTTTCGTTGGCGCTTCGGGGCTGTTGTGCTGACCATGTTTCTGATCGGGATGATGATCCCGATGCAAGCTACACTACTGCCGCTGATGGTGATGTTTAAAAATGTCCATATTCTGAATACGTATTTCTCATTGATTTTACCCTACATTGCTTTTCAGACACCGATTGCGGTCTTCATCCTATCCGGCTTTATGCGGTCCATTCCCCACGAAATTGAAGAGTCCGCTTACATTGACGGAGCGAGCATTTATCGTATTTTCCGCAGTGTAATCTTACCCATCTCGATTCCGCCTACCATGACGGTATGTATTTTAACTTTCATTAATATCTGGAATGAATACATTATGGCTGCCACCTTTATCTCGTCCGAGAAGCTCAAAACTCTCCCTTTCGGCGTATATACGTTCGTCAGCCAGTATTCTGTGAACTACGGTAATATTGGCGCTTTTCTAGTCATGGGTGCCTTACCGGTCATTATTATTTATTTTGTTCTGTCCGAAAATATCACCAAGGGCATGGTTGCGGGAGCGGTTAAAGGATAGGCGGCCGATGCGAAAGGAGCGCAGAGAGGTATGATGCGCCGTTTTCAATCCATTCAATACCGCTTGTTTGTTCTATTCCTATTAAGCATGTCGGGCATTGTGCTGGCGGTCAGTCTATTATTTTACAACCGTACTACGGTGCAGTTCCATGATAAGGTCAGCGAGCTGGCGCGTAAAAATGTATCCCAGACGGCAGGACTGTTCGAATTGCTGCTCGGCAGCTATAATAGTCTCTCCAAATCAATCAGCAACAATATGGATTTGGTTCGTCTGTTGACGACGGATAGTAGTGATTTACCTGCTGTCAATTACATCAACGAACGTACGATTACGAATATTCTGGGGGCTATCTATTATTCGCGTGAAGATCTGATTGGCATCCATGTCATCACAGACACAGGCAAGGTATATAACTATGGCAATTATATGAATGTCATTGATACTCATTACGAACAGACGGAATGGTATAAGGAAATTCGAAAGTCGGCGGGAAAAATTGCATGGCTGGGCGTGTATCCTCACTCTGTCATTGATCAGGTGGAAACCAGACCCGTATTTGCGTTTGGACGGCAGCTCTATGATTTGGATGAGCACAAGCCGATTGGTATTGTCTTGTTTGAGGCTGAGCCGGGTTCTGTTTTGTCGGCTCTCCACAATTTGCGGTTAGGTACCAATAGTCAGGTATATCTGCTGGGTCATGAAAATCGAATTGTGTCGGCCACTTCCCCTGATCCGCCACCGGATTTGCGAAATCTAGAGCAGCAGGTGCCAGAGGGGGAAGTTATTGTAAATCGAAGTAATGAGAATGTTGTAATCGCTTCCAAGTTGCCGTTTGCCGACTGGTCTGTGATTAGTGTGACACCTAGTGAGGATCTGAACGTGGAGCTGGTGCAAAATCAAAGGTACCTATTTATCGTGGCACCTATACTTATTATTGTGTCGGCGTTAATTGCGTCCATCGTCTCCAGAAGCATTTCCCTTCCGCTCAAGCGAGTCATTCGGGAGATGAAGCGAGTAGAGACAGGGAATTTCCGCCATACGGTAAACACCAAATCCTATGAAGAAATCAATCAGTTAGCTACTTCCTTTAACCATATGGTAAGACGAATTGCAGAGCTAATCGAGCTGGTGCGTATATCATCGGTCAGTGAAAAAAATGCGGAGCTACACGCGCTACAGACGCAGGTCAATCCACATTTTCTGTATAATACGCTGGATATGATCTATTGGATGCTGGACGAAGAGGGACAGGATCAGCTCGGAGAGGTGATTCTCTCCTTATCCCATATGTTCCGTTACAGTAGCCATTGGGAAGAGGGGGCTGATGTAAGCCTTCGTGAAGAAGTGGAGCAGGTTGGCCACTATCTCACCATTATTCAAGCTCGGCTGGAGGGCAGGGTATCTGTAGACATTAGCATTAATGAACGATGGATGGATATCCGCTTGCCAAAAATGACCTTACAGCCCTTGATTGAAAATGCGGTGAAGCACGGACTGGAGCCTCTTCATGCGAATACAGGTGGCAAGCTGCTCGTCAGAGCGGAGGAATATGAGGGTGTATTGAGCCTGCACATCATCGACAACGGTGCAGGGATGGAGTACGAACGATGGGAGGTGGTCCAGGTCGCTTTGGCAGAACCCGGCAAACAGGCGGGCAGCGGGCAGGCGGGAGGCATCGGCCTGCAAAACCTAAATTTACGGCTACGGCACATGTTCGGAGAAGAGTACGGCCTACGGATCTCTAGCGCACCTGGGGCCGGAACAACAGCCACTGTAAGTGTGCCTCTGCCACAGAAGGAGGAGAAACATGAATATTCTGATAGCTGACGATGAAAGTATGATACGGCAGGGGATTCGGCGTACCATTGGCCAAGCTCTACCCACCTGCGGCATTCATCTCGCTGCTTCCACCGAGGAAGCAGCAGGCATTCTGGCGGAGCATCCTGTAGATATTGTATTAACTGATATCCTGATGCCTGGCATGGATGGTCTGGAATTCATGCGTATTTCTAAGCGAAAGCATCCTCATCTGCAGTGGGTTGTCATTTCGGCCCATTCCGACTTCCATTATGCACAAAGAGCAGTAAAGCTGGGTGCCAAAGACTACCTGTTAAAGCCGATTGGTAAAAGAAAGCTGCTGGAATGCATTGAAATGTTGGCAGCCGAGGCGCTTGTAGCCTCGCAGCAGGCGAACGAGGGTAGGCTTCTCAAATCCAATATGGTTTATTTGCGTGAGGCCGTTTTCCAGCGCTATGCCCTTGGATTGGATACTGGTAAGCTGGATATACAGCCTTTTGTCGAAAATTATCCGGAATTCCATCTCTTCATGGTTCGCATGGAACCTGATCACAAGCAGACACATCTGGAGCATTTTATGATTGAAAATGTACTGTCCGAACTCGTTGAGGCAGGGGGCAGCGGCTTTGTCGTTAGTCTAGACCGCCATAGTCTGCTGGGTATTGCAAGGCTAAGGAGTGAGGCAGAGGCCGCACGGCTAGAGACGTTGCTCGAATCCCATTTGAAGCGTTATGTGAAGGTGCCCCTACAAATTACACGTTCGGGTGTTCATCACAATTTTGCTTCCATACCTGAAGAGGTGGCGCGGCTAAGACGTACGCCAGAGGAGATTGCAGCCGCAGCAACGGATACAGGAGAATGTCTCCGCAAAGGCATGCATACGGTAGATGTGGCGTTGCAATACATTCGGGCTCACTTTACAGAGGAGCTGTCACTTGAAAAAGTGGCCTCAATTGTATTTTTAAATCCGGTGTATTTTAGCCAGTTATTTAAGCAAAAGACGGGACAAGGCTATAAGGATTACGTCATTTCCTTGCGTATGGAGGAGGCGAAGCGGTTGCTCAGTGATCCTCATTTGCGGCTGGCTGATATTTCAGAGCGGATCGGCTATCAGGATATGCGGCATTTTACACAGGTATTCCGGCGCAAATGTGGAATGACTCCAACCGAGTATCGACATCAGGGAGTCAAGTAAGGCGATATCAACGACCGAATGAAGGAAGTTTATCCAGCATCAGACTGTTTCAGGAGTAGAGCGGTAGAGCATCTACTCGGGAACAGTCTTTTTTGTGTTTTCAGCTTGTAGCAGTTCAACCAATTTGCGAGCTGCATTGGATAAATAACGATCCTTGCGCCATACGACGGCAGGCCGTGTGAAGGGGAACGGCTCCTTAATGGAGAGTGTGCGAAATCTGTCCCCGTATTCTTGTCCCAAGCCAGCGTCTGGAATGATGGTAATTCCCATGCCTGTGGAAACGAGCGAGAGAATGGTCGATATTTCAGGACAGTCCAGTACGACACGCGGAACAAGATGGTGTTCCTGAAATTTGCGTATGACGGTTTCGTATAGTCCGTGTCCCTCTGTTCGGCGTCCCAGCAAGAGGTCATAGTTGGCAGCTTCTTGTAACGTAATTTCCCCACTGGGATGACGATCTGCCCATTCAGACGGAAGTACGGCAACAAAGGAAACGCCCTCCAACTCAATTGAATGGTACGATTTGTCATCTACCGGAAGCAGCAACAGGGCCAGATCCACTTTATTTTGGTGCAGCAGCTCTTCCAAATGATGTGTGTCTCCGTGTCCTATTTTAATGTATACCTCTGGATAATCCTGATGAAAGCGGCTGAGTTGTTCAGTAATCAGAGACATACAGGCGGATGACGTGCCTATAGCAAGTGTGCCGGTTACTTTGTTTTCAAACTCCCCAATTTCTCTACAGGTGTCCTCCATTTCAGCCAATAATCGTTTGGCGCGTGTATACAGTGTATACCCGGCCTCGGTAACCTCCCACTTCTTTCCTTCACGGTAAATCAGCTTTACGCCAAGCTCGTCCTCCATATTTTTGAGTTGTTGACTCAGTGGAGGCTGGGCCATGTTGAGCGTTCTGGCAGCCTTGGTGATTTGCCCATCCTCCACGATGACACAAAAGTAATGCAGATGCTTCATATCCATTGGGATTCCTCCTTATTTCTAAACAACGCTTCAATTAGGATACTTTTAAAGTATGTATTACATATATTATATATATTTTTCGTGTGCAGGGAACAGGCGTATAATTTTTGACAGTAATGCATGGGTGAACATAAAACGATGGAGTGGAAGGAGGGGACATATGAAAAAAATGATTGTAGGAATATCGGGAGCGACAGGGTCGATCTTTGGTATCCGTATATTGCAACAATTACGAGAGGCTGGAGTTCAAAGCCATCTGGTACTATCCCCGTGGGCTATTGCGAACATTCCCTATGAGACAGGCTATACGGTGAAGGAAGTGGAGGCAATGGCGGATGCAGTCTACTCGTATAAGGATCAGGCTGCGCGTATTTCCAGCGGCTCCTTTCGGGTAGACGGTATGGTCGTCGCTCCTTGCAGCATGAAGACTCTTGCCTCTATTCGTATCGGTATGGCGGACAACCTGCTCACCCGATCAGCGGATGTGATGCTGAAGGAGCGAAAGAAGCTACTGCTCATGACCAGGGAAACACCATTAAGCAGTATCCATCTGGAAAATATGCTGGAGCTGTCACGTATGGGCGTGATGATCCTGCCGCCGATGCCTGCCTTTTATAATCATCCTGCAAGTATCGAGGAATTGGTAGATCATATTGTTTTTCGCGTATTAGATCAGTTCGGTATCGTCACAGCCGCAGCCAAACGATGGGATGGAATGAAGCAAACTGACTCCAGACTGCACCAGAATTGAGAAATCGAAAGACGAAGGAGAATGAATGATGGCTTATAAAGACTTTCGCGATTTTCTAAACACCTTGGAAAAAGAGGGACAACTACTCACGATCAGCGACGAGGTAAAGCCGGAGCCAGACCTGGCGGCAGCTAACAAAGCATTAAGCAATCTTGGTGATAAGACACCTGCTCTCTTTTTCAATAATATCTATGGATATACGGATGCTCGTATTGCAATGAATGTGATGGGCTCCTGGCCCAATCATGCCCTTATGATGGGAATGCCAAAAAATACGCCGCTGAAGGAGCAGTTTTTTGAATTCGCCAGACGCTATGAACAATTTCCGGTGCCCGTGAAGCGGGAAGAAACCGCTCCTTTTCATGAAGTCGAGATTACAGAGGATATTAATTTGTTTGATATTTTGCCGTTGTTTCGTTTGAACCAGGGGGACGGAGGATTTTATCTGGACAAAGCGATTTTAGTTTCACGCGATCTAGATGACCCGGACACCTACGGTAAGCAAAATGTCGGCTTGTACCGGATGCAGGTGAAAGGCAAGAACCGTTTGGGCATCCAGCCTGTACCACAGCATGATATTGCGATCCATATCCGTCAGGCTGAGGAACGCGGCGAAAATCTGAAGGTGGCTATTGCCCTCGGATGTGAGCCTGTGATTACAACGGCTGCTTCTACACCGCTGCTGTACGATCAATCCGAATATGAGATGGCTGGGGCCATTCAGGGTGAGCCTTATCGTGTGGTCAAAGCGAAGGACGCAGATCTGGATCTGCCTTGGGGAGCCGAGGTCATTTTGGAGGGCGAAGTGTTGGCAGGTGAACGTGAGTATGAAGGTCCATTCGGTGAATTCACAGGTCACTATTCCGGCGGTCGCGCGATGCCAGTCATCCAGATTAATCGTGTATATCACCGCAAACAGCCTATCTTTGAGCATCTGTACATCGGGATGCCTTGGACGGAAACGGATTATATGATCGGTGTGAATACAAGTGTACCGTTGTTTCAGCAGCTTAAGGATGCTTTTCCTAATGAAATCGTAGCCGTTAATGCTATGTATACGCATGGGCTGGTTGCTATTATTTCCACGAAAACCCGGTATGGCGGCTTTGCGAAGGCTGTGGGAATGCGTGCGTTAACGACTCCGCATGGATTGGGGTATTGCAAGCTGGTGATTGTGGTGGACGAGGGGGTCGATCCGTTCAATCTGCCGCAAGTCATGTGGGCTTTATCCACCAAGCTTCATCCAAAGCATGATGCTGTCATTGTTCCTGGCTTGTCTATTTTACCGCTTGACCCCGGCTCTGATCCGGCAGGTATGACGCACAAAATGATACTGGATGCGACGACACCTGTAGCACCGGATATTAGAGGCCATTACTCGCAGCCGCTCGATTCCCCGCTGGGTGTAGCGGAATGGGAGAAAAAGTTGAGCCAAATGCTTCGCTAAATATTTTTAAAAAACAAAGAAAGATTAAAGGAGTGCTGACAGATGCATATTTGTCCCCGTTGTGAGTCCAATCGTTCAGAAGTTGTTTCCCATTCGCCGGTTAAAGATGCCTGGGAGGTTTTGTTGTGCCCTGTATGCCTGTTCACATGGCGAACCTCAGAACCGGATAGCATTACGGATCCAGCAAAGTATAAATCGGCGTTCAAGGTAAACCCCAAAGATATTCCGAATGCTGCTCATGTTCCTCCTATTCCAGAGCGGTTATAGGGTCGTTCGTAAGTAGCCGTAAATTATGGTACTTTGAAGTTATAGGCCAAAAGTAAAGGGGATTATACTTCATGCAGACACCAAGGATCGGTAAGGAACTGTTCACGCTACTGGACGGCAAGGCATTGGAGAACAAGCAGCATGAAGCCATGATGCTGCTGACGGTCACGGAAGATCAGTGGCCGCACATAGCGATGATTAGTGTGGGCGAAGTTGTAGCGCTGGACGAGGGGAATTTGCGTCTGGCCCTATGGCCGGGTACAACCACGACGGGCAACATGATCCGCACTGGGAAGGCGACGCTTGCGGTGTTTACCGGGGGGAAGGCGCATTATGTGCGGTTGTCACTGGAACATCTGCCTGCTTTGCCCGGAGCCAAGCATGTACGTGAGCGATTTGCGGCTCATGTTTTTGCAGCCAGAGAGGATTCGGCCCAATATGCGGATATTTTGACAGGTGTCACGGTTCGTCTCAAGGAACCGGAATCGGTGATTCATCGCTGGAAGGAAACGGTGGCTGAGCTGTTAATGTAAAGCCATCTGATTATGATAAATAATCTATGTATTTACCAAGTTTACCGTTAAAATAAATGCGAGGGAATAAGCGCTTACAAGAAATCACGCTGAACTTGTTGGAACAAGAATTAGAGCGCGAGGGGAAGCTTGTTTCTTTTGAAGGAAAAATAGGAGGGATGAATATGTCTCGTTTTGACAAGGTAGATCAGCTATTGCAACAATTTATAGTAAATGGGCCGGCAGGTTGCGGTTGTGCCATTGCCCAGAATGGTGAAGTGTTGTATGAAGGGTATCATGGATATGCTGATCTGGAAGCCGGAAAGCCAATCACTGAGGATACAGTGTATCGCTTGTTTTCCATGACAAAGGTTGTTGTCTGTGCGGCTGCACTTATGCTGTACGAACGTGGGCAATTTTTGTTGAATGAACCCTTGTATGAATATTTTCCCGAATATCGTAATGCGCATGTATTCAAAACCGCTCCTAACGGATACACCTACGTGGATAAGGCAGAGAATCCCATTTTAATTAAGCATATATTCAATATGAGTATGGGTCTTCCTTACGCTTCCGAGTCTTCAGAAACAGGAAAAGCTATGCAGAAGGCCATTGCAGGATTAAAGGAAAAGCAGGGGAAATATGACCTACGCACAGAAATTGAAGCGCTTTCTGAAGTTCCACTTGCGTTTGAGCCGGGAACACGCTGGTTATACGGATATGGACATGATTTTGTTGCAGGTCTTATTGAAGTGATTTCAGGTAAATCAGTAGGACAATTTTTAAAGGATGAAATCTTTGATCCACTTGGAATGAACAATACAGGTTACCGTTATCGTGGAGATATTGAATCGCGGATGGCCTCCATGTATCAACGGACAGACGCCGGAAAACTTGAAAAAATGGAGGGTTTCCTGGATGAATATCATCAGCCAGATGCTATATATGAAGGCGGAGGCGCAGGTTTATATTCGACAGTCAAAGATTACCTCACATTTTCACAAATGATGTCAAATGGCGGCACGGTAAACGGTGTGAACTTATTGGGGAGAAAAACCATTGATTTAATGCGCACCAATCATCTTAATACAGCTCAACTATCGGATTTCACCAATTCATACCATACAGGTTATGGCTATGGACTTGGTGTGCGCACGTTAATGGATAAAGCGGCTGGGCATGCAAACAGCTCGATTGGAGAATTTGGCTGGACGGGAATGGCAGGCACCTGGGTTTCTATAGATCCGAGCGAACAATTCTCCGTCGTATATATGCATCAGCTCGATCCCAATATGGAAGAGTACCATCATTTGAGAGTTCGCGCGGCAGCTTATAGCTGTTTATAAATGCGGGATTGTGGATCTGTTGTGAAAACTCTTCACTATGGCCCTGAAGATACACAAATTGTAATGTCTAAATCTTTATCAGAAATGATCTAGTTAATAAGGACCAAATTTCCCTTGAAGCCTAAACTATTCTTTTCCATATGACGACATAAAACGTAGGTATAAGGATTTTGCGAAATCCTTAATTTAAGTTTTGAAATGGGAGGGAATTAGATTTTGAAGAATAGATGGTCCGGTTTTCTGGCGTTGGTCATCCTGATTTCAAGTTTTACATCATATGCAGGGTTTGCATCTGCAGCAGAAGCAGTGCTTTCCAAGATTGTCCTTTCGTCTAACGAGGTAACTTTGCAACAGGGGGATACAGCTGCATTGACGGCTACGGCTGTTTTTAGTGATGGGACAACCTCAAATGTAACCGTAAGCACGGATTGGAAAAGTGATAACACAGCTATTGCTACTGTGTATAATGGTACAGTTTCGGCCAAGGCTGAAGGGGAAGCCACCGTGGTTGCGACCTATAAAGATAAGGTACAATCGGTTCAGGTACATGTAACGAAAAAGGTTAAGGCGCTGACATCTAGTGTACAAAGCCTGAACTTGCGTTCAAGCGGTACAGGACAGGTTGATTTGACAGCGACATACAGTGATAATACAACAGCTCAGGTTTCGGGTGATGCTACTTGGACCTCGGATAATCAAAAGATTGCAACTGTAGTTAACGGTTTGGTTACCGCTCAGGGAGCAGGTACAGCCAATATTAAGGCCGTATATGGTCAGCAGACCGTAACCATTGCTGTACAGGTAGAGCAAGTTAAACGTCTTGATGTCAGTTCATCAGAGGTTTCTCTTTTGCTGAAGGATACTGAGAAGGTTAAACTTTCAGCGACGTTCCCGGATGGATCGGTACAGGACGTGACAGAGTCCGCTGAGTGGAGCTCCAGCAATGCAGCTGTGGCGGATGTACTGAAAGGCACCATTACCGGCTATAGCGCGGGAAAGGCGACAATTACAGGTAAATATGGCACGATGTCCGCTACGATTTCGGTGGATGTCGATCAAACGAATAAGCTGAAAGCCAGCGAATCCAATATTTTTCTCCGTCTGGATGAATCTAAAAAAATACAGGTTTCTGCTGTTTACCCGGATGGAACAGTAACGGATATCACGGATAAAGCTACTTGGGCATCAAGCGATGAAAAAATTGCAACGGTGAATAAAGGAACGATTATGGCCATCGGTGCGGGTTCGGCAACGGTGACCGCTAAGTATGGAGATAAGACCGTTTCGATCAAGACAGATGTCGAAACCTCTAGATTTCTGGATTTGAGCGAGGACAAGCTGAGCTTGAATGCCAAGGAATCCAAAAAGCTCAAGCTGACCGCAACGTACGTAACAGGTACGGAAGAAGATATCACAAGTAAGGCAGAGTGGAAGTCCAGCAATGAAGATATCGCTTTTGTCAGCGCGGGGGAAGTCACAGGTTATAAAACAGGTGAGGCTACCATCACCGCTTCTTATGGCGGCAAAACAGCTACAGCTACGGTATCCGTAAATGTACCCGGGGATCTGTCTCTGTCCTCCAAAACGGCAACAATTGATATTAATGAGGACTATACTGCAACTTTGACGGCTACTTATGCGGATGGGCGTAAGGAAGATGTAACACAGGATGCAGAATGGGCTTCAAGCGCGGAAGATATTGCCTCTGTGTCCAAAGGAACGATTACGGGTAAATCTGCTGGTAAAGCGGTTATTACAGCGACCTATAATGGCAAAAAACTAACAATTAACGTACAAGTGGGCCTTGTAGACCGTCTGGAAACAGACTCGCGTGTAATTGCGCTTGGTGCTCAGGAAACGAAGCAGCTGAAAGTAACAGGAGTTAAGAGTGGCGGTACAAAAACAGATGTAACCAAGGATGCCACCTGGACAACTAGCAATGTAAAAGTGGTTGAAGTTAGCGAAGGTTTGATCAAAGCGAATGGTAGTGGTAAGGCAACTGTGACTGCTTCATATGGCAAGCAAAACATTACGTTTACGGTAGAAGTGGACGTAGCGCAAAAGATTGAAGCGGATGCAATCGCGCTATCGCTCAAATCTGGAGATCAAAAAACCATCGCGATTGTGGTTAAATCGAGCGATGGTAAAGAAAAGGATGTTACAACCCAAGCTGAATGGAAAACGTCCAATTATAAGGTAGCCACTGTTAAAAAGGGTCAGGTTACCGCGGTCAGCTACGGTAAAGCTAACATTCAGGCGAAGTTCGGCGGGAAGATAATCAGCGTACCTGTAGATGTTGATACGCTTAAATATTTGCAAACAGACGAAGTCGCCTTGAATTTGAAGGCAGGACAGCTGGCTAAGGTTACGGCTACAGCCACGTATAAGGATGAGTCGGAGAAGGATGTTTCCAAACCGGCTGTCTGGTCCTCGTCCAGAATTATTGTGGCGACCGTCAAAGACGGTAACATTAAGGCACAGGGCAAGGGCAAAGCAGTAATTACTGTGAAATATGCAGGTAAAATGACGAAGATACAGGTAACCGTTCAGTAATCTGTAACCCGACTAAAAAGAAAAAGAGCAAGCATACGTCCAGCGACGATATGCTTGCTCTTTTCTTTATAAGGGCGAATTCTCTTTCCCTAGGACAATGTAGGGGAGAGGTAGTCGCCTTGTTTTATAGAGGAAAAGTAATTGGTTTAAAGCTTAGAAATTACGACTTATTCTTCTTGATTGATGCGTTGCGTGTAAGTGATTCGGTCAAACGCTTGCCAGTCGGCGTCTGAGCCAAGCCGCCTTTGGCGGTCTCGCGGTGCTTCGACGGCATCGCGCTGCCGACTTCAAGCATCACGTCAATGACTTCGTCAGACGGAATAGCGCTGCGCACACCCGCCAAAGCCATGTCCGCTGCGGCAAGCGCAGTCACGGCTCCCAGCCCGTTGCGCACGATGCACGGAATCTCCACGAGTCCGGCGACGGGGTCGCAAATCAGGCCGAGCGTGTTCTTAAGAGCGAGGCCCACGGCGTGAACAGCCTGTTCAGGCGTACCACCGCGTAGCTCGACCATAGCGCCAGCGGCCATCCCGATAGCTGAGCCAATCTCAGCCTGACAGCCTCCCTCCGCGCCAGAAATGAAGGAGTTGTTGGCGATCACGTAGCCAATGGCTCCAGCGGCGAATAGGCCGTTCACCATATGCTCATCATCCCAGCCGAACCGTTCCTGCGCACTGATGAACACACCAGGGATAACCCCACATGAGCCTGCGGTAGGAGTGGCGACAATGCGACCCATGGATGCATTAACCTCCGACACGGAGAGGGCATAAGCCATGGCGAGCGCGGAGGCATCACCGGAGCAGGTCTCCCCTGACCGCAGATACTCGGCCAGGCGCTTGCCGTCGCCGCCCGTCAATCCACTGCGGGATACGGTGTCTTGTGTCTGACCGCGATGAACGGCTTCCTTCATGATTTCATAATAATCAGACATTTGGCGAAAGATTTCTTCCTCCGTTGTATTCGTTTCTTGTACCTGCTCTTGAATCATCAAGCGGCCAATCGTGGTGGATTCTTCAGCGCATAAAGCGCTGATCTCATGCAGATGGCTAAACCGCATCGGATTCAGCTCCTTTTTTCAAATTAATCATCTTAATTTCATACATATGAGGTAAAGAACGCAGTTCCGCAATCAGTTCAGCTGGAGCAGAACTGTCCGTTTCAATGGCGGTGAGTGCTTCACCATCCCGGCCTTTGCGATCTACGTGCATATAGGCAATGTTAATGTGGGCCGCGCCCAGCGCTGAAGTTATTGCGCCCAATGTACCGGGCTTATCCGAGTGGAGAAGCACCAGCGTAGGCAGCTCCCCGGTCAGATTGACCCGGAATTCGTTGAGTTGCTGGACATGGATGCTGCCGCCGCCGATGGAGGAGCCCAGCAGTGTGCGCTGATCCTCGCCCTTCCACAACTCGAAACGGACGGTGTTCGGATGAGGAGCGGGGAGTCCACTGACGGCGAATTCCACGGTCATCCCGGCTTGCTCGGCCCATTGCTCGGCATCTGGAATCCGGTGATCGTCCGTATCGTAATTAAGCAGTCCTGCGATGAGCGCCAGATCCGTACCGTGTCCTTTATACGTATCGGCAAAGGAGCCGTACAGTGTCATACGGGCACGGTCAGGCTGCGCCCCGAGCCAGTGCCGGGCAACGCGTGCGAGTCGCACCGCGCCTGCGGTGTGTGAACTGGAAGGTCCGGTCATGGCCGGGCCGATAATAGAAAATACATCTTTGAAACGCATGGTGTGGCCCCCTGTATGTTCTAATACCATACTATATGGTATTTCCGCGTCTTTGCGCGGTTATGACGGTTCCTAATGCTGACGCACAATGTGAGCACAAAAAAGGACAGGATAAGGAAGTTTCCCTTATCTCTGTCCTCGTTACCTGAGAGTTTCGTGCGGTGTTCTTACCGCCTTACCCCTTGGGTGGCTTGCGCTCTCTCCAGAGTTGCGTCAGATGACGATACATGGACCTGAGAGATTATCCGCCAGCCGGGTGCTGGCGTCTTGCTCCTTCGGTGCCGCCAGAGTGTAAGCCCCCTGGACAGACTCTCCCGTCATCTTCATTCGCGTATACCGTTCTACATGTCTTTCTTAGCGTAATGTATGACGTGCTCGGTGTCAATCACAGGGTTTAATTTTTACATAAACAGGTGCATTTCCAATAAAAAAGATTAAAGTTTACATAATTACGGATGAAATCAGGAAGGAATTAGAAGATTGGCGGCTAATCTGATAGAGGACAAGTACATTTATGGAAATCATAGGAGGGATATTGACGTATGGTAAAAGGCTTGCGGTTCACAGGTTCACGCTTAAAAGGGATGCTGCATCTAGCAGCGATCGTTTCACTGCTGATCGGGATCTTCGTTCCGTTCGGTCAGGTCAAGGCAGAGGGAGCATTGACAGTAGCCGAAGCACTTCAGGGCCAAAGCAGTGGAGGTACGGTGACGGTAGAAGGTTATATCGTCGGACATGCTACCGGATCGAAAACGGCTAACTTTTCTTCTCCGTTTGCGAATGATTTTAACGTACTGATTGCTGACCAGGCTAATGAACGTAGCACTTCTAATCTATTGGATGTACAGCTGACATCCGCGTACAGAGGGCAATTTGGACTGTCAGGCCATCCTGAGCTGATCGGCAGCAAAATCCGTGTGACGGGTACACTTGGCGCCTACAATAATTTTGGTGGAGTGAAAAGCCCAAGCGCTGTTGAACTGGTGAACGGAAGCGAGCCAGGGGAACCTGGTGAACCTGAACCTGGCAACCCGGGTCAACCCGGTACTACATTGCCGGATGGAAAAGGCAAAAAGGTGCTGTTCGATAATACGCACGCACAGACCGCTGGTGCAGCAGATTGGGTCATTGAAGGCGCCTTCTCCGACTTTGCCAATGGACTGCGTAATGTAGGCTTTACGGTAGACCCATTAAATCGTCCCATTCCTTTTACTTATGGAGAGCAGGCCATAACCTATGACAAGCTGCGCCAATATGATGTGTTCATTATTGGTGAAGCGAATGTTGCCTTTAAGGCATCCGAGCAGGCTGCCCTGCTGCAATACGTGAATAACGGAGGGAGCGTCTTCTTCATCTCCGATCATTATAATGCAGATCGTAACAAAAACCGTTGGGATTCCTCCGAGGTTATGAATGGCTACCGTCGTGGAGCCTATACTAATCCGGCCAAAGGCATGACTGCAGAAGAGGCTGCATCACCGGCAATGCAAGGATTAACAAGCTCCGATTGGCTGGCGGCCAACTTTGGCGTTCGTTTCCGTTACAATGCGCTCGGTGATGTGAATGCTACCGACATTGTAGCCGCAGATCAATCTTTCGGTATTACCAAGGGTGTGCGCTCGATTGCCATGCATGCAGGATCTACGCTGGCTATTATTGATCCTACCAAGGCTAAAGGCATTGCTTATATCCCTTCAGGCACGAAAAAATGGGGGAATGCGGTAGATCAGGGGGTTTATAACGGCGGGGGCCGTGCGGAAGGACCTTATGCCGCTATCTCCAAGGTAGGCCAAGGCAAGGCGGCATTCATCGGTGATTCTTCCCCTGTAGAAGATGCTACACCGAAATATGTGCGTGAGGAAAACGGACAGTCGAAGAAGACATATGATGGCTTCAAAGAAGTGGATGATTCAACCTTCCTGGTGCAAACGGTTCAATGGCTTGCATGGAAGCAGGACTACACGAAATTGTCTGATGTGGCAGGTTTGACTCTGGATCAACCAACGAAGCTTCTGCCATTCGAAGAGCCTGCGGCGTCCACGGAACCACAGCCTGAGCCTTGGTCTGCTCCGGCAGCAGGCTACAAATGGTACGATCCTAGAACATTCAAGTCTGGCTCCTATGGAGCGGCTTCGTAAATTATATTGTCAGGAGCTCAATGTGAGCTTGGGTTAGTTAGTCGTTTGATCCCTGCTGAGGGATCAGGCGACTTTTTTTGTGATGAAAATTAACCTGTGGTTGGTTATTTCATTACATTTTGTGCCAGAAAGGCCGCACTATTGCTGGATCATTGATTTTTTAAATGATGTTGATAGCATAATCTTAATTGATATATCCATATACTGGTGATAGGATGTATTCAAATTATTCCGACAAAAACGGTATGTAATGTTCATGAGAGGTTTTAAACATCAAACATGGTGAGAATAAGCGGGACAAGACCATGGAGAATGGAGGAAGCGCGCATTGAATACCGAACCTGTGTTGGAAATTAAAGGATTATCCGTATCTTTTCGCATCCAGGATCAATATCACCCCGCAGTCGACCATCTGGATCTGACGGTCAACCCCAATGAAGTGCTGGCTGTAGTCGGAGAATCCGGCTGTGGCAAAAGCGCGTTAGCGCTTTCGATCCCGCAACTGCATGACATGGAACGCACGCGTGTAGAGGGGAAGGTCTTTTTTAAAGGAACGGACTTGAACCGTCTTTCCTCAGGGCAAATGAATAAAATCCGCGGAGCGGGAATTGGCATGATCTTTCAGGACCCGTTGACAGCACTCAACCCGTTGATGAGCATTGGCAAGCAGATTGAGGAAAATCTCGATTATCATACGTCACTATCTACGAAGCAAAAAAGGGAACGTGTGCTGGAGCTGCTGGAAAGTGTAGATATACCGAATCCAGTGCGTGTGTATGATCAGTATCCGCATGAACTGTCAGGAGGGATGCGGCAGCGTGTGATGATCGCGATTGCCATAGCTTGCCGACCTTCTCTTATTATTGCAGATGAGCCGACGACTGCGCTCGATGTAACGATCCAATCGCAAATTCTCGACTTGCTCAAACAGCTTCAACAGGAGACTGGGAGCGGTATTATCCTGATTACGCACGATCTTGGTGTTGTGGCAGAAGTAGCCGACCGCGTGGTGGTCATGTATGCCGGAGAAATCGTGGAGAGCGCTGATGTTTTTGAATTATTCAGGCAACCACAGCATCCGTATACGCGTTCTTTGCTTGCTTCCATGCCGGGATCGCATACCAAGGGGGAATCACTGCATGTCATCGGCGGCATTGTTCCCTCATTACAAGATATCCCCCGCAATAGCTGCCGCTTTGCTCCACGTATTCCCTGGATTCAGCAGAGGGTGCATGAAGACCATCCCCAATTAAATGAAATTTCCCCTGGACATTGGGTCCGTTGTACATGTTATCAGCATTTTCATTTTGAAGACGAGGCAAAGGGGGAGGCTGCTCATGGCACTACTGGAGTTAAATGATTTGAGGGTGCACTATCCGGTGCGCGGTGGTTTCTTCCAGCGTGTTATCGATCAGGTGAAAGCAGTGGATGGCGTGTCGATCAGCATTGAGGCAGGCCAGACCTACGGGCTGGTGGGGGAATCTGGCTGTGGGAAAACGACGACAGGCAGGACGATCATCGGTCTAAATAAGCTGACGAGCGGACGGACTTTGTTTAAAGGAAAGGACCTTGCAGCTCTAAGCCGTAACAATCGTCATCCATTGCGTAGAGATATTCAGATGATTTTTCAGGACCCATACTCTTCGCTTAACCCGCGTAAGCGCGTATTGGATGTCATTGCTGAACCGCTGCGAAATTTTGAAAGGCTGAGTAGTGAGGAAGAACGGAGAAAAGTACAGACGTTGCTGGAAAAGGTCGGCTTGAACGCCGATGCAGCCTATAAATATCCGCATGAATTTTCCGGGGGGCAACGACAGCGGATCGGGATCGCGCGTGCGCTGACATTAAACCCCAAGCTGATCATTGCTGATGAGCCAGTGTCAGCACTGGACGTTTCCGTGCAGGCACAGGTGCTTAATTTTATGAAGGATGTGCAGCAGGAATTTAATTTGACGTATTTGTTCATCAGCCATGATTTAGGTATTATCCGCCATATGTGCGACCAAATCGGTATTATGTATCGGGGCCGTCTAGTGGAGCAGGGGAGCGAGCAAGATATTTATGAGCGTCCACAGCATCTGTATACCCAGCGCCTCATTGCAACCATTCCCAATATTGATCCTACAAAACGGCTGGAAAATGCTCAAAAAAGGCGAATGCTTTTATCCTCCTACAAAACAGAGCTACCCAAACATCTAGACGCGAGTGGAAAACCGTTTGCACTAAAATCAGTAAGTCCATCCCATCAAGTCGCACTACCATAAGGGGGGTACAGAAATGTGGAAATTTACACTGCGTCGGCTACTGGTTATGATCCCTCAACTTTTTGCACTGAGCGTGCTTATATTTTTCCTAGCTAAGGCTATGCCAGGGGATGCCTTGACAGGGCTCATCACTTCAACTCCCAATCTAAATCCGGCTGCACTGGAAGAGCAGCGACAAAGACTGGGACTGAATGACCCGGTCTGGATGCAGTATGGGAACTGGCTCGTCCAGCTTGCTCACGGGGATCTGGGCAAATCTTATGTACATAAAATTAGCGTTACCGATCTGATTGGCAGCCGTCTGGGGAACACGTTCTTTCTGGGCGTAGTCATTCTGGTTCTGACGTATCTGATCGCCATCCCGCTCGGCGTACTCAGCGGTCGTTATCAGCATAGTCTGCTGGACAAAACCGTAGTGGGCTATACCTATCTCAGCTTTGCGACACCTCTATTTATACTCGCGTTGCTGCTGCTGTATGTATTCGGCTTTAGGCTCGGCTGGTTTCCAACCAGCGGCAGTGTGGATGTAGGTGTGGAGCCGGGGGCATGGTCATATTACGTGAACAAGTCGTATCATCTCATTTTACCGGCGGTTACAGGCGCATTGCTCAGTACAACGGCTACGATTCAGTATTTGCGCAATGAGGTCATTGACACAAGACTGAAGGATTTTGTGAAAACAGCGCGTTCCAAAGGGGTACCCGAAGGTAAAATTTATTCCCGCCATATTTTCAAAAACTCTCTATTGCCGATTGCTGCCTTTTTGGGCTATGACCTGACGGGAGTCATTGCAGGCAACATTTTTCTTGAATCTATTTTCGGTTATCCGGGGTTGGGCCAATTATTTCTTCAGTCCATCACTCAACGGGATTTTTCAGTCGTGAACGCGCTGGTCATGATTTCTGGCTTCTTGGCACTATTAGGGACCCTTTTATCTGATGTCATCCTGAGCAAGGTCGATCCCCGCATTCGAATTGAATAGCGAACAAGTCTAGAGAAAGGGAGGGATTATGGTGTCTATACAGGTGGAGGAGGTTTTCACGCCGGGAATCATTCGTAAATCACCATCCAGTTGGTCTGTACTACGTCGTGAGCTGGTGCGTGACAAAATGGCCTTGGTTTCCATTGGCTTTGTGATTCTGTTCTTGATCTTTATATATGCCTCTGTCCTGTTTGTAAATCAGGATGTAGTCACGACGGTCGATTTGGGCGCGATTCGTGAAGCTCCAGGCTCAGTGCATTGGCTGGGGACAGATCGAGCGGGCAGAGATATTTTCGGCCAACTGGTCATTGGAGCCCGCAATTCCTTCACTATTGGCTTTACGATTACATTGTTATCCGCCGCTATTGGCTTAACATTAGGTTTACTGGCTGGTTTTTATGGGGGAATGGTCGATAACATCATCATGCGGATTATTGATTTTATTTTGGTGCTTCCATTTTTGATGTTGGTCATCGTATTTGTCAGCATTGTACCCAAAAGCGGCATAGGGTCCTTTATTTTTATCATGACTGCCTTTTTATGGATTGGAAAAGCACGCCTGATCCGGGCGAAGGTGTTGTCGGAGCGCGAACTGGATTATGTGCAGGCTTCCAAAACCCTTGGCACACCCAATTGGAAAATCATCTGGTTTGGCGTGCTGCCCAATCTTAGCTCGGTCGTGATCGTCAATCTGACCCTCAGTCTCGCGGGGAATATCGGGATTGAGACCGGGCTTTCTTATCTCGGCTTTGGCTTACCGGAATCTACGCCAAGCTTGGGTACACTGGTGAGTTATGCCAATGACCCGGATGTTTTGCAGAATAGCTGGTGGATGTGGTTACCTGCCTCACTGCTTATTTTGGTGTTAATGCTGGCGATTAACTTTATTGGCCAGGCGCTCAAACGCGCCACGGATGCCAGACAACGATTGGGTTAACCGAAGTTCAAGGATAAGGACAATGACAAGGAGGGATTTACAATGGTTAAACACTGGAAAAAAGGGATTCTGCCTGTTCTAGCTGCAATTTTGGTACTTTCATTGGCGGCATGCAGCGGTTCGCCTTCCGCTTCAAATGGAGGGAAATCGTCTGACGGTACAGGCGGCTCAGGGTCCGACAGCAAACAGGTGAATGCGACAGCGCTGGCGAAGGCGATCAAGAACGATAAGGCCCCGATTAAGGGTGGCATCATCAATTATGCACTCGTGTCTGATACCCCTTTTGAAGGCATTCTGAATCCTGTATTTTATGAAGGCAATCCTGATTTTGAAGTCTTCCAGTTTTTTTATCCTTCTATGTTTTCGATTGACTCCAATCTGAATATTGACAATAAAGGGGCGGCGACGATTTCCTTTTCCCCAGACAATAAGGCGGTGACTGTGAAAATTGATCCCAAACTGAACTGGACGGATGGTAATCCCGTAACGGCGGAGGACTATGCTTTTTCCTATGAAGTGATCGGTCATAAAGACTACGAAGGTCCGCGTTATGATAGTTTTATGACGAATATTGTGGGTATGGAAGATTATCACTCGGGTAAGGCCAAAACCATTTCTGGCATCAAAGTGCTCAATGAGAAAGAGGTTACCATTCATTTCAAGGAACCTAATCCTTCGGTGAAATCGGGACTTTGGTCTACACCCCTGGAGAAAAAGGTGTTTCAGAATATCCCCGTGAAAGATATGGCCGGATCAGATCCTGTCCGTAAAAATCCGATTGGCTATGGGCCGTTCAAAATTAAATCCATGGTTACAGGTGAATCTGTGGAATTTGTCAAAAATGAGGATTATTTTCACGGTGTACCCAAGCTGGATGGCCTTCATCTGAAGGTGGTGAACCCGAATGTCATTACCGAGGCGCTGAAAAGTGGAGAAGTCGACTGGGCCAGCTATCCAACCACCCGTTACAATGAGGCCAGCAATCCGAAAAATGTACAGTTTCTCGGTCAGGAGGAATTATCTTATAGCTATGTAGGCTTTAAAATGGGAAAATTCGATCAGGCCAAGAGTCTAAATATCATGGACCCGAACGCCAAGCTGGCGAACAAGTCATTACGTCAGGCCCTCGGCTATGCGCTGAATAACGAGCAGGTTGGCAAGCAGCTCTATCATGGGCTTCGGACTCCTGCGACATCCTTGGTCCCGCCCGCCTTTAAGGGATATCATGATGTGAATGCGAAGGGCATTGCGTATGATCCGGACAAGGCAAAAAAGCTGCTGGACGAGGCAGGGTATGTGGACACCAATGGAGATGGATACCGTGAGGACCCTAAGGGCAAGGAACTGGTGCTACATTATGCGGCAATGAGCGGGGATGCGACAGCCGAATCGCTGGCGAAGTTTTATTTGCAAAATTGGAAGGATGTCGGGCTTCATGTCGAGCTGGTGGACGGCCGTCTGCTTGAGTTCAATTCTTTCTATGACCGTGTGCAGAAGGATGACCCTGGCATTGATATTTTTGGCGGCGCATGGAGTACAGGTACAGATGTAAACCCTAGTGGGCTGTATGGACGCGGAGCCAGCTTTAACTACTCGCGCTTTACCAGTGAAGAGAATGATAAGCTGTTGCAGGAAGGGGTGTCTGTGAAAGCCTTTGACGACAATTATCGTAAAGATATATACAATCAGTGGCAGGCGTATATGAGCGAGGAGGCACCCATTGTACCGACGTTATTCCGTTACTCGTTGGAGGCAGTGAATAATCGGGTAGCCAATTACGATATTACCCGTGGCAAGGAGTATGATGCAGACACGTTTGCGAATATTACGTTGACTGCGGAAAAAGCAGAAGTAGCCCAATAATCTAAAAAAAGCGCAATAACCTGAAGAAGAAGCGCGAACCGGTTTGATCCGATTTTGCGCTTCTTTTGACCTTTTATGCAATCATTCTGGGGATTCTCGAAGGGAGAGAAGGAAGACGGAGATACGTCAGCTTCAATACTTCATTGCGGTATGCGAGGAACTGCATTTTACGAAAGCTTCGGAAAAGATCGGAATCTCCCAACCCACACTTAGCTTGCAAATTAAGGCGTTGGAAGAGGAATTGGGCATGACTCTTTTTGACCGTGCAGGCAAGAAAATTAAGATGACAGATGCCGGGAAATTGTTGCTGCAACACAGTGCACATGCGCTCAAGGATTTACAGCAAGCAAAGGCTTCCATTGAGGAGTTGCGCACCGAGCAACGCGGGAGTTTGCGGATTGGTATCGCATTACCGGAGCTGGAGGAACCATTACAAGAAATGTTTATCCATTTTCATCAGTCATTTCCTAGAGTCAGCTTGCACATCCATCCATCATTTGATGTCACAGAACAGCTGCTGGATAACCGAGTGGATGTTGGCATCACGCTGCATTCGGGTACGGATGAAAGGCTTGTCCAGCTTCCTCTTCGTACGGAGAACTACTGTCTTGTTGTTCCGGTAGAGCATGTGTTTTCCAACCGTTCTTCCATTACGCTGGACGAATTGAGGCATGTACCCTGGGGGATGCAGCCAGAGTGTCATCCCGGCAGGAAACTGATTGAGAAGTGCTTCCGTGATCGCGGGTATCCTTTTGCAACCGTCTTGGAGACCAATTCCATACCTTCCATCCTGCGCTGGGTGCAGGATGGACTTGCCGTAACCCTACAGACGGAGTCCCTTGCAACAGAATTGGATCACTCACAATTTTGCACTGTACCTATTTTGTGCGACGTGCTCCAGGGTCAGCTAGAGCTGGTTTATCGGTCTGGCCGTTATCAGGGAGAAGCGTTGAAGCAATTGATTAAAGAGATACAAGCTGTACTAACCGTGCGTTCCAACTAGTGGCAACCCTGATGAGTATCACGAGCTTTAATGTGTACGAACTTCCAGCCTGCGTGCAATCAGTGACATACTGTAATTGACAGCAAAGTACAGGAAAGCTGCGAACAGCAGGGCTGGAATGACAAAGGATTGATTTTGCCCACCGACAATCTGAATATTATGCGTCAGCTCCGGCAAACTGATAATGACAGCCAGTGAGGTATCCTTGAATAGGGAAATGAACTGGCTGACAATCGGGGGCACCATGCGACGAAGCGCTTGGGGCAGAATGATATGCCATAAGGTTTGAGAATAGCTTAGACCAGAGGAACGTGCGGCTTCCACCTGTCCTTTATGGACCGAATTCAGACCGCTACGCACAATCTCAGCAATCATGGCTCCCTCGAAGATCGACAGGCCTGTAATGGCTGCCCACTTGAGGGAAATGGAAAGACCGATAGATGGTAAAACCATACCGATGAAGAAAATAATGAGCAATAATGGAAGATTACGAATGAGATCAATGATAAAGGCTGCAACCTGTGAAATGACAGGTAAGCGGGTATAGCGCAGAATGCCGAATAAGATACCAAGAGCGAAGCTGAACACGATAGAGTAAATAGCAACCTCCAGCGTGAGCAGGAAGCCCTCCAGTATAAAACGCACATTAGGCCACACAAACAATCCACCGAAATCCATACAGGCTTCCCTCCTTAGGATGTTTTGGACAGACGCCGTTCCATGTACAGTACAAGAAAGCTAAGCGGAACTGTCAAGATAAGATACAACAACGCCGTGATGGCGTAGACTGTGATGGGCAGGAAGGTATCCGAGTTAATGAGGTCCGAGTAATACATGAGGTCCAGCCCGGCCACAATAGCCAGCACGGAAGAGTTTTTGACCAGATTAATGAATTGGTTGCCGATCGCAGGCAGTACAATTTTGATGGCTTGCGGTAAAATAATGCTGATCATCGTCTGGTTGTAACTCAACCCGGAGGACCTTGCCGCTTCAAATTGCCCCTTGGGCACAGATTGAATGCCGGCACGTATGGCTTCAGCAATAAAGGAGGCTGTGTATACGGTCAATCCAAGCGTTCCAGATACGAATCCGTCCAAAGGGATGCCCAAAGTGGGAAGCCCGAGATAAAAAAACAGCACGACGATCAGCAATGGGATATTGCGGATGACCTCTACATAGACGGTACCGATCCAGTTTAGCCATTTAAAAGGCGCAATTCGGAGGATGGCAATAATAGCCCCCAGAATAAAGCTTCCGATCAAGGCAATGACACTAGCTTGAACGGTATGAAGCAAGCCTTCTCTGAAACGGTCGCTATGATCGAAAAGTACGTTGATATCAAAAGTAAGCATCTACAGGTATACCTCCTTATCCAGACTTAAGAAAGGAAGGAGCTCGCAATCGCGGCTCCTTCACAAGAATACTATTCGGGCTTAACCCCAAGCCATTGCTCGTGGAGCTTATCGTATTCACCGTTGCTTTTCAGTTCCTTGATCGTATCATTAATGGCTTGTAGCAGTTCGGTTTGTCCCTTCTTTACTGCAATGCCGTAAGGTTCCTCTGTGAAGTTCCCGCCGACAAGAATATAATTCGGATCTTGTTTCTGCATGCCGAGCAGAATAGAGTTATCGGTAGTTAACGCTTCTCCTTTACCTGCTTTGAGGGCATTGAAAGCATCCTGATAGTTTTCGAATTCTAATATCGTCGCTTCTGGTGCTTTTTCACGGATATTTTTGGCGGAAGTAGAGCCTTTCACGGCGAGCACCTTGGTATTCGGGGTCAGGGACTCCAGCCCAGTGATGGGGCTCCCCTTTTTCACGAGTAGAGATTGCCCGGCGTTAAAATAGACGTCGCTAAAATCAACCTGCTTTTTACGTTCATCCGAAATGGTCATCGTCGCGATAATGGCGTCGATGTCCCCGTTTTGCAATAAGGTGATTCGTGTTTTGGACGTGACTTCTTTTAGTTCAAGTTTGGTTTCATCGCCAAAAATATGTTTGGCTACAGCCTTGGCGATGTCGATATCAAAGCCTTCTACTTTTCCGCTAGCCGGGTCTTTCAGTCCGAACAGCTTGGTATCGTATTTCACACCAACGACTAGTTTGCCACGCTGTTTGATCGCTTCCAGCCCGTTGGCTGCTGCCGGCTCATTTCCCGACGTTGCCGCTCCTTCTTTGCCTCCGCAGCCTGCCAAGACGAGCAGACAAGATAAAGCTACCAGCACCAAAGTACTCCATTGAAATCTTTTTCTCATCCGAACATTCCCCTTTCGATTTACGCTACATTGGTAGTCTGTTTAATGATGAATCAGACGGCTCAGGAACAGGCGGGCCCGTTCTTCACCCGGATTCTGAAAAAATTCGGCAGGTTGGCTGTCTTCCAAAATCTGTCCTTTGTCCATAAAAATCACGCGGTCCGCCACTTCACGTGCAAAGCCCATTTCATGAGTGACAATGACCATTGTGATGCCCTGATGGGCGAGCGAGCGCATAACATCCAGTACCTCTCCGATCGTTTCGGGATCAAGAGCTGAGGTAGGCTCGTCAAACAACATAATTTTTGGATTCATCGCGAGCCCGCGGGCGATCGCGACCCGCTGCTGCTGTCCACCAGACAATTGGGCGGGGTAGCTCTGTGCCTTTTCCTCGATTCCGACGCGCTTTAGATAAGTGATGGCTGTTTGAGTAGCTTCTTCTTTCGAGATGCCCAGTACCTTCATAGGTGCCAGTACAATGTTTTCAATTACCTTTTTGTGGGGATACAGATTGAAATGCTGGAACACCATTCCGATATTGCGACGGAAGGCATTAATATCAATCTTTTTGTCATGTACAGGGATCTCGTTAACGATCAGTTCCCCATCCGATATCGTTTCCAGACGATTGATGCAGCGAAGCAGGGTGCTTTTACCCGAGCCGGAGGGACCGATGATGACGACGACCTCGCCCTCCTTAATCTGAAGATTAATGTCTTTGAGTACATGAAAGTGACCGTAATGCTTGTTGACATTGCGAAACTGGATCAGAGAGCTCACCCCTTTTAGGCTTGGATACATAGCTTAGTAGACGGATTGACATGACCAAGCTCTATTAGAATTTAAAAATTTCTCTCATGATACTATAAGCTTACAATAAAAAACAAGATTTTATGTCATAAAACTTCACGTGTAATGTATTTTGGTGTGATTTTTACTAGTGAACTATTATTTATATGATGAAAATGAGTAAACATCCGTATTTTTATGTTATTAAATTTCACATAAATTATTGATCCCCGACAAGCCAAGGGAGAAACGTGACAAAAGCAACGCTATGTTTTACAGTAGGGAAGAAGGAATTTAGGGTAAAGGAAGGTTAGACAATGACGAAAGCTATTTCACCGCTAGTCACGGCATTGGGCATGGAGCCCCATCCAGAAGGCGGCTGGTACAAAGAGATGTGGAAGGCCAATTTTCAAATTCCGAAGCCTGTATTGCCGGATGTATATTCTGGTCCGCGCTTTGCAGCTTCGTCTACGTATTTCTTGCTGCATCCGGGCGAGTTCTCCGAGTGGCACGTGGTCCATTCTGATGAGCTGTGGTTATATCATAGCGGAAGCCCTGTAGAGTTGAAATTGGGTGGAAGCGGAGAAGAGCCTGGTGAAGAAACTGTGATTATTGTTGGTGCAGATGTGGAGGCAGGACAGCATCCACAAGCACTCGTCCCAGGAGCAGTATGGCAAACGGCACGTCCGCTTGGGGATGAGCCCGTACTGGTAACCTGTGTGGTTGCACCAGGATTCCACTTTGATGATTTCAAGTTGATTGCCAAGAATCCAACTGAATCGTAATGTGAACATTGGCGGGTGTATTTCTGTAAATGAACAGGAATGGCCCGCCTGATTTATTTTTACTCATAAAAATAGGCGCTTTAATGGCTTTAGGTGCTTAGTTTGGCCTGAACAATGAGACGATGGGTGGGATTTATGAGAGGGTCACATGTAATCAGGGTGAGCAGCTTTTGTTTTTTGAAGCTTTTCAGAACAGACACGTCCGTAGGATCGACCATCTTCAGGCTATAAACGCTATATACATATTGGTTACCCCGAGTGTTAACAACAATCTTATCCCCGATCTTCAATTCATTTAGACGATTAAATAAACGTCCAGAGGTGCGGGCTCGATGAGCAGCAATGGCGGCATTCCCCGCCTGTCCCAGCGTCCCCGTTTCCGGCATATGTACAGCCGCGTGTCTCATATTTATCCTCGTTGCGCCTTCCAATACAGGGAGCTTTAAAGCAATACGACTTATACTAATAGTGGCTATGGGAGTTTGTTCATTAGCGCTTCCAATGGTAACAGGGGGTGTGGAAGTATTTTGTCGTGCTTCACGAGCCGGGACTTCCGTAAGAGTAGTGGACAAGCGAGCATAGCTGTCCGTAAGACTGGGGGGCCATAGCGCATCGCTTTTTCCTGATGGTAGTTCTGCTGCTTTTAATAGCTTGCTTTGTTCCCGATCCTCATTCCATTCCGTCGCTTTAGGAAACAAAATAAAAAGTAAGCCTAACAAAATAAATACGTAGGAAAGTTTACGCAGACTCAGCAATCTCGCCTCCCCTAAGCAAAGTACGGATTATACATATTTTTTTGAAAAATGCCCCATTCCCGGCTCATTCCAATCGGAAATGGAATGAGGCGAGAGATCAGGGCAGGTGATCCATTTTACTTTTTGTTCGTCCGTGTGAATTTCAACAATACGCCCCACATAACCAACGCTATGCCTGTCAAATAGAACGGAACGGGGCTGCTTTCACCTGTTTGGGGCAACTGATGTACCGCAGGTGGATCCTCTGGCTCTTCTGGCTCTTTCCCGGGAACCTTGACACGGATCTTAGGTTTGGGATCGTCTTTCGAATCCACCGGAGGAGAAGGATCTTGATGAGGCATGACGGCTGGCGGCTCCGGCGGTATAGGTGCAGGTTCCTCCTGTAGAAGGGCTATGTCCTCCGGAGACATTGGCAATGACGGAGGAACGGTTACAGACGGAGTATCGGGTATTTCCGGATCTCTGTCATGTTTCTTACCTGAGCCTCCAGACGGGGGTGACGGGTCTGGATGAGTAGGCGTTCCTGGTTCGTTTTTCTTTTCTTTACGGTTGGTGATCACAATCTTTTTTACACCAGAGCTTTGTCGCAGTGTTGCGTCTATTTTGATCTCAAGCTTGCTCTCGGTGATTTTATAGCCCTCCGGTGCTGCCAATTCCTCCAAGATGTAATCGTCATGAAGCAAGGAGGAAAAGATGATTTTGCCTTCCTGATTGGTGGTCTGAATGAGAGGGGCTCTTTTTTGACCTTTATCATAGAGTGCAAACTGTGCGCCAGGCAGTACCTTCTCAGGCATATCCTGGTCTACCTTGGTCAACTCAAGACTTTCGGTCACACCCCCGCCGGAACCGGAGCCGGAAGACGTTCGTACAATGATTTCCTGGCTGGTTTCCCGTATCTCTGTCGTCAAGCGATCCCCCTCAAAGGCAACCTTATTACTCACTTTGGCTTTGTCCTCAGCATGAATGAATGATTGGTATTCAAGAATAAAAGCAGAGGAAATATCCTTGGCAAAAGCAAGTTCAAAAGTTTGCTGGCCTTGAGCATCTGTTTTGATATACAGCTTGTAATCTTGGTTTCTAATCAACTCGGTGCCCTTGGTGGTATTTCCGTTGGCAGCGATGATTGTAGAGTACAAATGAAAGGAATCCTCGATTAAGATTTGATTGCTGCTAGGCTGATCTATAATTTTAGCGTTGGATACATGTGACTGTCCTTCATTGATGCGGATGCTCCAGTCGATCTTATTTCCATTTTGTGTACCGACTTTAGATACATATTCTCCACCATGAGGTACCGTGACTTGCGCTGCCCATTTGGAGACTGTTTTTTGTCCATCCAGTAGAAGGGCTTGATTATGAATTTCCTTGTCAATCAGTTCTCCTTCCAATGAAGTTTGAAAGGTAATCCAGTAGGGAGTCTGTATCTGCTCCTTGAACTGGATACGCAATTCATTCCCATTTTGCTCGGAGGGAGGGATAATGGTGTATTGATCTGCCGGGATTTCAGCCCCTTTTTGTACGCCATCCCACCATCCCAGCAAGGTCATATCGTGTACTTTCACGGAGCCGGGCAGTAACTTCTGACCTTGCAGCAAGGGGTCTCTCACTTCCGCGTGGTTTAGGATCTTGCGATTGTAGTTGGCTTTAATGTCCCAGGTAATGAGCTTGGAGGTCGCATTATAGCTTCCTTGCTTGGCACCGTTTCGTTGTGTCATAAAGTCCGGCCAGATCGGGCACTCCACGGCATGCGATGATGTTTCTCCGTCTTCAAACTGGTATTCTATAATGGATTTATTACGAAACTCAGGCTTCGTCGTATCCGTTTTCCAGTCATTGTTATAGGTGGTTGAATACTTGATCGTATAAGCTTTATGAATGGTTTTATGAAATTTGAGCGTAAATCCTTGTTTATAGTCCTGTGATAGCGGAATCAGCTCATAATCCGTGGGGGCACGTAGCTTCGTTGTTCCGTCAACAGTTTGAATTTTCAGGGTGTCCGGCAACAAGGCCAAGCCCCCGTTTGGAAACACATCGTGAATGACAATATTTTTCATGGTGTACAAGTCTGTATTAATGGTAATCACCCAAGGTATGATTTTGGTGTTGTAATTGGGTGTGTCATACATTTTAGTCATAACTCCGCTTGTGATTTCTGTCGATACGATCTTCTGGATTCCATCTGAGGTTATGATGTTTATAACTTTTCCATTTTCATAGACACGGCCTCTGGCTTGAGTCTGGTATCGGATGGTATAGGCTGAATCTACGTCAAAGTTAAATTGAAGTTTGAAGCCGTTGCGGTCCGGATAATCAACTGGGATGACAGTATACGCCCACGATGGGAGTTCCTCCAGCGTGTTTCCTTTAAATACTTTCAAGGAACCGGGTAGCAATTCTTGAGTTTTGTTGAAATGATCAATTAAAAGAGCTTTGGCTTCGGGGATTTTTGTCTCGCCGAAGTTGTATCGTATGGCCCACGAGAGTGTTTGTGTGGCATGATCATATTTTTCAACCTTTTTGGACAAAAACTCACCACGTTCTACCTGAACAGTACCGGTAGCAGCAACGTTCTCTATCGCATCTCCTGAAAGCGTTGCTGTGTTGGAAAAACGAGTTTCGTCGCCAGTAATGCGCGTGGAATATTGAATCTGGTAGGCCGTGTTCATGCTATCGTCTTGAAAACGAATCACAAACCCTGTCCCGGCTTGATCTGCTTCAATGGCATATTCACTCGCATTTACTAGGTCTCGAACAACGGTCGATCCGTCGATATTGACTTGGAGATGATAGAGCCGGATAGAGTCTCTTCTGAGTTCCAGTCCTAAAGGAATTGGATCGGTGATGAAGGCATGCTTTACGGTGTTTAGCTGTTTGTTCACATCAATGGTCCAGTCGATCTGATTTGTGCCAGCTAGTTTCCCTTGTTTGCTTAGGGTCGGCCCTGACTGGGGCTTTACATTCACGATGACCGTTTGCACCCCGCCTTTGATCGGAATCGCAATGATGACCTCTGTACTACCTTTCACTATTTCTTTTGTAAACTCGGTTTTGATTTGCAGTTTGCCGCTGACATTGGAATGAGTCTCTACATATGGGTTAAAGGTCATGATCACCTTGCCCTGACGATCTACTGTGAAGTATCCCACGGTTCCGTCGGTAGTGACTAACGGAGATGAGATATCAGTGTAGATGACAAACTGTTCTGGTAAGTGAAAGGTGAAAGTGTCTCCTGACTTATAGGTATTGTCAGGAAGCTCCCATTCATAGCCTAGTTGGATGGCTGATCCGATGTCGAATTGGCTGTCGGGACTATATACTGCATCAATGACATGCCCTGATTCGTCGGTCAGGCTCAACTTCGTTAGTATGCTCTGCGGAGTTGCATCATGTTGAGATTTTGAACTGACTGCTCCTTGAACGAAGGGGGGCGTGTTTGAAGGAATCTCCCTGGGAGGTTCAAGGTTTGGGACACCGTATACAGCATCCGTAACGGTATGTGTAGGATCGGATACAGCACTCTGCGGCAGTTCTGGGGCTGGAGCATCTGCGTAAGCCAGTGTTGCGTTGAAAAAGCTTTGGACAATGAGCAATAAGGCAATGATCATTACATTTATTTTTGTTCTCATGCTCCAAGTGATTCTCCTATTCATCGTAATATGGCAATGCTTCGTTCGAAATTAGTATATTCAGCATGCTAGGCTGACATGACTATCCCAATAGAAAAAAAAGCCCTGATCATAGCGATCAGGGCTTTTTTCGAGATAGGCATAGCAAATTGTGGTGGATCTATGTAAAAAAGGGCATAATAAAAAGCTCGTTCATCTGGTAGCTGGCTGCCATCCGGATAGGAAGGCCCTATAGTTTTGCGTCACTGCCTTTCGACAGCTTTGCCATTAACTTGAATAGCTTGTGCGTCTATCATCTATCAAACTGGTTTCATGTAACCTCTCATTTACAGCTTGGAACGGTTCCCCCACTTTTTGCGGAAGGAATGAGGTGTTTCTCCTACATGCTCCTTGAACAGGTTAATAAAATGGCTCGTATTGGGAATACCTACGTACCTTGCGATATCCACAATGGACATGTCACTGGTTTTAAGCCAGCTTTGAGCGGCCGTGATACGGACATTAATGAGATAATCAATCGGAGAGAAACCGATCTGCTTTTTGAAATTTTTAGCCAGATTAAACTTGTTTAATTCAAACATATCTGCCAGCGAGTCCAGTGTTATTCGCTCACAGTAGGACTGATCCAAATATTGCTGTACCCGACGTACTTCGCTGAGGGTTTCAGCATTCACATGCTGGTGATCATAGGGATGCTGCAAGATGCACATCAGTATTTCACCAATGAGCCTGGACGTTAGCAGTTCAGCGGAAAGACTTCTGTCAGACTGCCCACAAATCAGAGCATGCAGTTTGTCCAATATAATATACGGATTATGCATGGATATTACCGGTTTATTATGCTTGGCAAATTGTTCGTAAAAGTTTCCGATCAGGTTGCCGTACAGGTATAAGCTGATAAACTCCCAGGCTTCATGACCGGAGGTGCTATATTGCACATACTCCTCACAATTAATAAAAAACAAATCATGAGGCTTTAAAATATATTTCTTGTCCCGGTATAGTAATTCTCCCTTACCAGACAACGTAAAAACAAGCAAAAAAGAGGCGAGTTCTTTTCTTTCCACCGTAAAAGCAGAAGTTTTTTGGAAGTAGCCTAATTCCTGAATATATAAAAGGGATTGCTTGGCAAAAGCGGAGGGAGTGCGCACAATTACGACAGGTTCGCCGTTCCAGAGGCCCTCGTTGTTTTTTTGGTCTGTTGTCATATTCAATTCCTTTACAAAGAAGCAATTTTATCTAGCTTATCTTGGTTTGATTTAACCAATATATAATGGCTGATTAAACATGATTTACTATATAAAAGTTTATTTTATCACATGAAATATGTCTATATATCAAAATATGTTTGTAAGTTTTATAGAAGCCTCGCTCTTATGGACATCTAACCTGATCGTCCGTATAAAAGGTCGAATATTGTTGAAAGAATTCTGAGGTCATCATGGATTCAAATCCTTTCTGGGGTCAAAGATAGAATTAGTGCTGAAAAAGATATCTTACATGCCCATTCAACTTTTCCCTTCACTTCTCCTTTCGGTTTAAGAAATTTAGGACTTGGTTCTGATAAAATGGTTCGTAAGGCTTATTATTAAAAATGAGATTTTGGGCCTAGTGTTGTGATTTAGTTCACGAACATGAATGTAAAAAAGAGAGATATATGCATAAAAAATTACGCAAAAAGTGACCTTACGCGTTTCATCAAGAGTGCTTTCAACTTTGGAAATGACACGGGCAATGATATGATGGGTAATACAGGTATAGTGCTTTACTTACTCGACAGTCAGTTTGGAGGATTACAGGATGGGAAAACCCAAAAATACGAAAACCGCAGCGGCTTGGTCGCTTGTTATTCTAGGGGCAGGCTTTGCAGCCACATTGCCCTTCCAGCAATATGGCTGGGCTCGTTTGTTAGCCGGAGCTTTTGAGGCAGGACTTGTAGGGGGACTGGCGGACTGGTTCGCTGTCACTGCTTTGTTTCGTCATCCGCTAGGCATTCCGATACCACATACCGCGCTGCTTCCTAAAAATAGGGACAAGCTCACAAATGCCTTGGTGAGTACGGTGGAAAATAACTTGCTAAACAAAGACAGCATCGCGTCTAAAATTGCAGATATTCGTTTGGCCGATTTGGTGCTGGGTGGTGTGGAAAAAGGTTTGCGCACGCCGGAGGCGGCGGCATCCATAGATGTTCTTGCCAAGCGGCTCGTCCAGTCGCTCCCGCTCGCGGAATTGGCTCCGGTCATCGTGGCAGAGCTCAAGCGGCAGATGACTGACTTTGACGCCGGACCGCTGCTGGAGGCGCTTGCTCGTCAGACCAGCGAGAAGGGTTATGATCGCCGCGCGCTGGATTACACGCTGGAACAAGCCGAGTCCTGGCTTTTGCGACCCGAAACGGGCTATACGCTGGGTACCTTAGGTATGCAGGCTGTCAGCGGTTTGCAGGTGAGCGGACTGATGCAGTTTGCCTTGAACGCATTCCTCGGCTATCTGAACGAAGAGCGTATGGGTGAAATGATTCGTCATTTTTTGCTGGATCAGGTAGCAGAACTGCAACGGGAAGAGCACCCGCGCCGTCAGGCCGTGCTGGATGGTCTAAGAACACAGGTGACCCGATTGGCGACGAAAGATACGGTTCAGGAAGGGTTGAACGGCTGGAAGGATAGCCTTGTTGAAGCCTGGGAAGGTGATGCGTCGGTGCTGGGAAAAATGGAGGAACTGCGTATACGCTTATTGGACTACATGGAAGACGGAAGCTATGTGCAGACCTATATTTTACCGCTATTGGATCGAATGTTGACTGATTTAAGAGGGAATACCGAGCTGCTGGACAAGATTAATGTGCGAATTGTGGAAGGTATTACTGGACTGGTGGAAGCCAACCATAGTCGGATTGGTAACTTGGTGCGCGAAAATGTAGACAAAATGGATAACAAATCCCTGATTGCACTGATGGAGGACAAACTGGGACAGGATTTGCAGTGGATACGTATTAATGGCGCAGTTACAGGCTTCCTGATCGGCATTGTGCTGACAGGTATCCGTATGCTAATCCAATAGATCAGAAAAAGCTACAGATAGGGTTGTGGAAGCATGAGGCTTTGGCATGAACATTTAATCGACAAGTTACCCCGTCCGCAACTGCTGGGGCAACATCGTGAGTGCTGTGCCCTGCGCGGGAATGGGTGGGGCAAGCCACACGCCACGGTGAATTATGTGTTCGATTATCACCCCATGCTGCTGGTGCGCTATCATAGGCTCATTATGGACGAAATGAAAAGCAGAGGGTACAATGTTGACCCACTATGGGAACAGCCTTTGTATCGCGGTAAGCAGTGTGAGCCTTGGGAGGCAGAGCTGGGTGAGGAACTGGCAGGCGCGGGTGCATATGTGGAGCATGACGATGAGTATATGAAGGAGTGCCTGGATAACCTGGCTTCCAAGGGGATTTTAATAGAAATTGAAGTGACCTAAAAAAGACGGGCTGTGGTAGGTTCATCATTCAGATGAAGTGCCGCAAGCCCGCTTTTTTGATGCTTCAATGTTCATCGTTTGGGAGAGAATCGGGATATTAGATTACAGAATCCAGCGTGTGACCTTTTCCAGGGGTTGTCTGGATTTTTCACGTTTGGGTTCATGAGCGCGATAACCGAAGGCAGCAATGACTGAAATATCGAGCAGCCCGTTCTCCAGCAGTCCTTCTTCCTCCAAAATGGCATGCACCTGATCGTAGTTAAAACCCTCAATCGGACAGGAGTCAATACCGATCTGAGCCGCCGCGGTCATCATATTGCCTAAGGCAATATAGGTTTGCTTGGAAGCCCAGTCAAATAGCGTACGTTCGTTTTCCAGCAGGTGTTGACTTTCACCCTGGAAAATCTTATAGCGGCCTGTCAGTGAGGCAAATTCCTCCTCAGACATACCTTTAACCTCTTTATACATATACTCCACGTAAGGAGAATCATAACGAACATCCTTGCGCGCCAAAATCAGGATGACGTGGCTAGCCGCAGGAATCTGCTTTTGGCCACCGCTGGAAACCGCAGCCAGCTTCTCTCTTAATGCCTGATTTTGTACAACTACAAACTGCCATGGTTCAAAACCGACGGAGCTTGGAGAAAGTCGCCCGGTTTCGAGAATGAACTGAAAATCCTCTTCCGGTATGATGCGATTGGGATCAAATTCTTTCGTGGCGTGCCTGAACAGAAAGGCGTCCAGAATTTCCTGTTTTTTAGCTGATGTATTAGACATAAAATGTACTCCTTTGGGTATGGGTTTAGTTGGTGCTCTATGGGTTTTCTGCTACTATAATGAGAGCTGATATCGAATATATAGTTATCATATAGAAAGTTTTTGCAGGGAACAAGTACGCACATATTTGTTTCTTGTCATACGTCTGAGGCTATTGGTTTACACATTCTACAGAAAGAAGGGTATACATGGCACAGGAGATGGAACATGCAGTTAGCGTTAATTTTGGATGTCCGGTAGCGAAAACCGTCGGGGTTATAGGCGGCAAATGGAAGGGAGTCATCTTGTATCATTTGACCACAGGACCGCGGCGCTATAACGAAATTCGACGGACCTTGCCTAATATTACACAGCGGATGCTAACCTTGCAGTTGCGTGAATTAGAGAGAGATGGCATTGTGCACCGTGAAATTTATAACGAGAACCCACCGCGTGTGGAATACTCGCTTACCCCGTTAGGAGATACGTTAAGGCCATTGCTGGATTTTATGAGAGACTGGGGGATCTTCTATGGAGAACAGGGTTGCGAGCCTGTGACGACAACTTCCAAATCAGGCAAGCACTTTTGTTAAAGGGAATGAAGAAAGCCCGCCAGATGATTTCATAGAAGACTCATAAGAAATCATCTGGCGGGCGAAATAAGGTCGGTTTTACTTGGATAAAATGTACACTTATTTAAACTCGATGGCTTCGTTCATCTGTGACCAGGCCGTTTCTCCAATGATGCCCAAGCGCCAGATAGCGATTCCTTTGAGGTCATAACGTTTGGCTAAACCGATCTTGGCGTTAACGGTGCTGTCTTTTTCGCTACCCATCGAAATCCCCAAAATGAGCTTGTCCCGCGAGGTTTCCTTCAAGGCCAGTTGGATGGCTTCATCCACTTTTTCCAAAGGCTCAGGTGTAGCCTTTTGTCCGTAATCATAAGCCATGATGATCAGATCGTCCGCCAGATTGCCCAGCGTTTTGTAGTCATAGCCAGAGTAAGAGCTGTTCAGCGGATGCAGAACGACGGTGAGCTTGAGCCCGGCCTGATGCGCTTTGGTCGATAGCTTTTTAATAAAGGTGTTGTAGTCTGAACGAGCTTTGGCTTTGTCGCCGCTCCAGCCCAATCCTTCCAGGTCTAGCGTAATGCCTTTAAATTGTTTGTCGGTGGCGGTGCTGACAATTTGGGAAATGGTTTGTTCTTGAAGCTGCGCATTTTCCAAAACTTTGGTCAGCTCGTGATTGCCATCTCCGGAATAGACCATCAGGTAAGGGGAAGTCCCCTGGCTGTCTGCCTCCTGCACAATGGACTCTGGCGTTACAGTTCCAGCGGCTTGAGGCCATTTGTATTCTTTGCCGTTTGTGGTAAATTGTCCGTTCGTATCAATTCGACTCCAGCCGAAGGCAACGACGTTAAAATCCGGTATTTTGGATTTTTGGTCAAAGGAAGACAGCGCATAGAAGCCTACTGTATACATGGCTTCACGTGGCGATGTAATGGAGACCGTCCGCGTTCCTTGGTTCCAGTTCACCGTGGCTCCAAACTGCTGCCCGAAAAAGCCCAGCGGAATCATGGTGCTGCCGTGCACGGTTTGCGGAGCGGCTGTTAGTTGAACCGCTTGTCCGTCCACTGTGGCATTGCGGCTACCCATCTTTAGAACCACCTGCTTGGTAGAAGAGCCTTGCGCCTTGGTAGCAGTGATGCTTTGGCTGGCTTGATCCCATTTCACTGTAATGCCAAGAGCCTCAGAAATCGCACGAAAGGGAACCATGGTCGTGCCGTTCATCATGGCAGGTTGTACAGGGAACGGTAATGCATATCCGTCCAGCATAATGCTGATCTTGCCGGCTTCAGCTTGTGCCAAGGGGCTATAGATGCCCACTGTGGTACTCAGAAAAATAGCACTAGATAACAGAGCTTTATTTACGATTTTCATCCTATGATCTCCTATGCTCAATAGATTGCAATGCTATCATGTTAGAATCGTGAGGGTTCTACCTATTTTACCAAAAAAATGATAGAAAGGTGAATGTGAAATAATAGGATGAGATGAATCTGAGTATGTATTAAAGCTGACTATTAATCGTTTTCTTTCATACAAAAAAAGCTGACACCTTTTAAATAGGTATCAGCTTTTTCTTTTTAAAACGCTCTTAACTTTATACGTAACCCAGATTACTTGCGGCGCTTGAGTGCAATGCCGACAGCTGTGGCACCAAGAACGACTGCAATGATCGAGAGAACGAGTGCTGTCGTTTGTGCAGCAGAGCTGGCTGGAGCAGAAGCGGCAGGTGCAGCTTCTACAGCATTGTTCGAAGCAGGTGCGGGGTTGCTATCATTAGCCGTATCTGTGCTGGCGTGGCCTGCTGCCGTACCCGCCGAATCGTGTCCGCTGTCTGCGGCAGGGGCAGGAGTTGCGGACGTGGCATCCGCCGTGATTTCGGTAATGGAATGAGGATTGCTACTTCCTTCGTCGCCTGTCCATTCCACGATACTTCCGTCACTGTAATACTGGAAGGCGTCCCAGGCTGCTGCGGTATTCTGGTCTGCATTTTGCGCTACAAAGCCGAAACGCTGATACTGACCTGCTTGAATGCCGTCTTTTTCAGTCGTCCAGGTCACGGTGATTACTTTGCCAGAGCTGTCTTTTTCGGTGGCTACCTTCCAATCCGGTACAGGCTCGTATTGTTTGAAAACGACCTTATTCGGAATTTTCAAGGCGACTTTGGTGGTTGGAATGTTTTTTTCCACGGGTACTTTCAATGTGTACGTTTCCCACGCATTAGGTTGTGAAACAGAAGGCTTGACTGTCACATGTGCACTGGCCATACCTGCAAAAAGTAAGGCACCCGCTGCGATTAGACCCACAGAGGTCGCAAACCTGGAAAATCTGGATTTTGCTGTTTGAATTGTTGTATTCATATTCAATTCGCTCCTTTTAAGTGAGGATTTCACAAAATCCTGAAGTATAAAATAATTATTTTTTACCGCCTACATGCAGGGTGAATTCAGCATCAACCGCATCGAGTGAAGCCGTCAGAGCATGTACCTTTACCGCCCATGTTCCTTCGGAGGTCATCAATTCCTGACTGCGGAATGGCTGTTGCTGCTTCACAGGTAGAACAAATTCCTGTTGATCTTGGTCAGGGTCTGCTGGAGTGAGCGTTAATGTAACCTGCTGGATTCCTGAAACGGCAGCACCCTTGCTGTCCTGAACGGATACCTTAAATTCATTGCTGCCCACAGCATTGGGACTGACTGCCAGGGTAACGTTATATCCACCCGTAGTGCGAGTCTCCTCAAACGGTACAGCAGGTGCCTGACCGGGTGACAGGTGAGTGAGCACCGCAGTCAACAGCATCACGAGCAGGCCGACGGACAACTCGGCACGCAATCCCCGGGCGGCTTGCTTGCTGGGCGCCGCTTGCCGTGCGCTGCGGAACTGGCTGGCCGCGAAGGCCAGCATGACTAGCAGCAGCGCTGCTTTGCCGAGCAGAACGAGTCCATAGGACGTGTTCAGCAGCATGGAGGGAGCCGGAATGTACAGCACGGCTCCATATATACCGGTGGCGAGTAACGCCGCCACCATAGCAATGCCCCAGCCGGCGAAGCGGCGCAAGGCGGCTTGTCGTAGAGTTGCCCGCTCGGATACGGGCAACTCTGCTCCGGCAACCGGCAGGCACACGACCATGACGGCAAGTGAGCCGATCCAAAAGGCTGCTGCCGCGAGATGGACGAAGTCCGCCGCAATGGCTGGAGCTGGATGGGTAGCCGCTGCCGGGTGACCGACAAAGGCCTTGGACAGCATGAGGCATAGCGTTAGGAGAGCCGAGCTGTAGCCCCAAAGACGGCGCTGGCGACTCGAAATGCTGTAATCCAGCGCGTAAATCAGCGTTACGCTTAGGAGTAGCACGAGAATCATCTGGATAAACCAAATTTGTCCGGCTCCAGTAAACTGGAGAGCTTCTCCCAGAATCGGGAGTGAGAAGCCCTCCCTGATGGAAACCCCGGCATCCCATGAAGCCTGAAGTGGCAGGCTGATCAGAATGGCGGCAGACGTTATGCCGTAGCCGCTCCATAGCAGTTTATTCCAGCGGGGCGATGTTTCAAAGGGCCGCTGATTTTGCTTATGCTGTTCACTTTGATTCTTGTCTTGGCTTATGCTCGGTAAGATGAACAGCCGGAAACAAATCGCTCCAAAAAGCAGCGATAGTCCTATGTAAAGAAACCAACGGACAGCGATTAAGTCGATTCGTGATGTCCCTGAGCCTTCAGGTGCGGTAGCTTGATGGGTAGGCGCATTGGAACCGCTGCCTACTTGAAATGGAATAACTCCATTAACTGGATGTCCGTCTGCGGATAAAGCTCTCCAACTAACAGAGTAAATTCCATTTTTCATCCCTGGGATCAATTGGATTTCCATGGTGGCTTTGTGATTCGGGTCAAGCTGTGCTTTTCCTGTGTCGACCCGCTTGCCTGTTTCGTCGGTCACTTTGATCGACATGAAGGCAGATTGCAAATCTTCATTGAAGGTAATGGTCACCTGAGAAGGCGACTTGTCCAAAACCTGATTTTCGGTCGGACTGGATTCAATGACAAATGCATGAGCCCACGAAGAGTGAGGAAACAGGACCAGAAGGGGGAGACACAGCAATAAAAGACAAGCCACACGGGCTGGTCTGGACAGATATAACATGCTTGTGAAGTCACCTTCTCTCGATTACTTGAAGCGAGGATATCCCCATTTATAACATTTTATACAGGAGGATTTTGCCTGACGTACAAATCCATTCCTATCTTAATCATAGTGCATATAGCGCGAATAGATGGAGCGAATTATGACATTTATATGAAATTTGAAATAATAAGCATTATACAAAATGCCAATCATATGAAAACCCCTAGTGTGGTTGAATTCAGGACGATTTCAACCATGCTAGGGGAAAGAGGAAGAGCCTATGAAGGAATTAGAGCCCTGTTTCCATGAGATCCGTGAAAGCAGGTTGCTTGTGTTGAATATAATGGATAAAAATAGCCGTTAGTTTGGGATCGAATTGGCTACCCGAGCAAGCGCGTAATTCTTCAATGGCCTCCTCGAACGTTTTGGTGGGTTGATAGGGACGCTCGGTTGTCATCGCATCAAAAGAGTCGATGATCGTCAGCATCCGACATAAAAGTGGAATTTGCTCGCCCTTAAAGCCAAACGGATAGCCTCCTCCGTCATAACGTTCATGATGCAGCTCCACAAAAGGAATCAAATCTACGAATCGTTCGTTGGCTTCTACAATACGCTTGCCCCACATGACATGCGCTTGCACCATCTGCCATTCCTCACCGGACAGCTTCTCTTTTTTATTGAGGATATTCCAGGGAATCTCCAGTTTACCAATGTCATGAATGAGAGCTCCTAGTATGAAACGCCGCTTATCCTCCGGTCCGAGTTGAAGCACATCGCTCATGTCTGCTGCATATCTGAACACCCGTTTGGAATGCTTGAAGGTATTAATATCCTTGTATAAGAACAAATTAAGCTGCTGCTCAAGATCACGAATATCCTGCCCCAGATCCACCTCACGCTCCACTTCATTTAAGCTTCCATGCGTATGAACGATGTTTTTGCCCTGTTTCTTGGCGTAGTACAGGGCTTTATCCGCCAGATCGACCAATTGTGATTTGTCGTAGATGTCAATGCGGCTTTGGGCAATACCTGCGGAGAAGGACAGACAGCCATGTGGAAAAATTTCGACACCCTCATAACGAGAATCATTTAATCTTTTTCGAATAGCATTGACTATTTCATAAGCTTGTTCAGCGGTATGATCAGGCATAAGCAGGGTGAATTCTTCTCCACCGTAGCGGGATACGGTGATGGGGGTGTCGGAGGTTTCCTTCTTAAGAAACTCACCGAGAAATCCCAGTAGCTGATCGCCTTTAAGATGACCGAAATGATCATTGTATTTTTTGAAATCATCTATATCAATCAGCGCCAGACTGAGGGGAGTATTCTCGGATCTCGATATATTTAATTCAGCTTCAAGTGTATTTTCAAAGTAGCTGTGATTGTATAGCCCTGTTCTGCGATCCATGTTTGCTTTTTCTTCGATTTCCCGATACAGCGTGAACATTTGCTTGAATGCGTGAGATAGGAGCATGCTTAGCCCAAGGAACAGCAAAAGTCCTAGAATGCCATTGTTATAAATCAGTGTAGTCAATACCAAAGACAGAATGAGTGTACATAAGTATACGAGCAGGGATTCAGCCAAAAAAGCCTGTTTAAGCTCATTGAAGGACCCTTTGTATGCGATATAAAAGTAGATGCCCAGTGTGATTGTGTTCACCGCAAAGTAGCAAATTAACGCCAGCAGGTAGGAAGCGAAATGCTCTTGGTTTAAAGCTCCCTGCGTTCCGCCGCTTAGTTCAAATACTGTTGAAGACAGGAAAATGGAAAGGGCGTAAATAGAAAAATTGACGGTATGCTTCCACCAGGACAGTTCTGTGTGCCGGAACATAGCAATGATTACGTTTAACAGTAAAATTAGAATAGCAATTTCGGTGCCGTGCACAAAAATACAAGCCAGATACACGGAGGAATCCATGGACTGCTTGTTACTGGCTGGGGGTAGCTGAAATGTAAAATGCTCCAGAATTAGAACTGCTCCCAATAGGGAATAGATCGTGACCCACTCTGTTGTCGTATAGTGCAAAAAGGACCACTGATTCGTATACAGGAGGACGATCAAGCCTGCCAAACATATGAAAAACACATATATTCCCGTCGCGGTAACCCGTTCTTGCAGCTTTTTTATTATACTCATCATTTCTTCTCCTGCCTTGTCGTATCTTGATGTCAAAGCTACCAGGGGTGAATGGGATAATTTACAATTTTATAATCGAAAATTTCACATGAAAAAACAGGCCGGAATCCAGCCTGTTTTGTTGAGCCTGTGCTTCCTTTTTTTCTTATCGGTGACTAGCCCCCGATTTTGTAACCGGAAGTCAAAGCAATTATGACAGAAGCTACAATAATAGCATTGATAATCACACGGGAGTATTTCAAGTTTTTCATAGGGTTCCCTCCCTTCCTTGGAATAAGGTACGCACTAGGCGTGGCGGGGATTGGTTTCTTGCTGCTTATCCGTGGTCCTTTTCACGACCATAATGCTTTGGATAAACAGAAACATCCCGAAGTTCATGACAACATCTCCAATACTAATTACCTGCGTGCGGGGATAGGGCTTGGAGAGAGGAATAATGTCACCAAGCAATGATAGACGCGTGCTCGCATCCATCATGTAATGTTTCGAGATGACACTTCCGGATTTAAGCATATCTGTATAATAGGGACCCAGCACCTCCGAAGCGCTCAACGAGACTGGCATCCTGCCGCCATTCACCGCCATAACGATAAAATTCATCAATACGCCGATGATAATAAGCTTGAATCCCTTATGATGTCTGTTCAACCAGAGAAATATCAATCCAACCACGTAGACTCCCATAAATAGATACCCGTTAATGGCTGCCAGCCCAGTCCATTTTTCTTGGAAATAAAAAATAATGAATTGTACCAGTAGCAGCACGGGGAACATCCAGCCGGCTATAAGGCGAATTTGACTGAAACGGATCAGACCTTGCCGCCAGCCTCCTCTGAACAGACCTACAATGAGACCCAGTAGCACTCCATCATAGACCATTATCATTCTCCAGATTCCACAAATTTTTTGTTTTGGTTACCGTATAATTCGACCTGAAATTGGTAAATTCCTGCCTGATATATAGCAGTTTTGAAAAAAAATTGCGGATTAGCGTGTAATGATTCGAAGCCAGACGAAATGAGTGATATCATGATATATTGAAGTAATTATTTATATTTTTGTGAAAAGGATGATTATTATTATGAACCGGTTATCCAATACTGTTATGGTTGCCGCAGATATGACCAAATCGCGAATATTATGGATCGCCTTTGTCCTGGGTGCATTGAGTGCTTTCGGGCCGTTGTCCATAGATATGTATTTGCCGTCGCTGCCTACATTAGCCGACAATTTGCATACGACTACTTCGTTGGCGCAGCTTAGTTTGACCGCCTGTCTGTTGGGCCTGGCCGTTGGACAGATCGTTGCTGGTCCGCTTAGCGATGTAAGGGGGCGCAGAGGACCGCTGGTGATCTCGCTCATTCTGTACGCTGCTGCTTCGCTGTTATGCGTGTTTGCGCCGAATATCGGTATGCTCATTGCACTTCGCTTTATTCAAGGGCTTACAGGATCGGCAGGGATTGTGATTTCCAGAGCTGTAGCCCGTGATCTATACTCGGGCAAAGAATTGACACGCTTTTTCTCACTACTCATGCTGGTGAACGGCGTGGCCCCCATTGCTGCACCAGTACTGGGCGGTGCCATTTTGAACTTTGTTTCCTGGCGTGGTGTATTCATGGTACTTTGTGTGGTCGGCGTGGCTATGCTGATTGCCGTCGTATTGGGTTTGCCAGAAACGTTGCCAACGAACCGCCGCTCATCCGGTGGTTTGAAGCAGACGCTGGGGACACTCGGTCACTTGTTTGCCGATCGACGCTTTATGGGCTATGCCTTCTCACAGGCGCTGATTACGGGAGCGATGTTCGCGTATATTGCTGGCTCACCATTCGTGCTTCAGGATATTTTCGGGGTTTCCCCTCAGACGTATAGCATCATTTTTGCAGTGAATGGTTTGGGGATTGTACTGTTTTCCCAGTTAACGGGTAGACTTGTGGGTCGCTTCAGCGAACGACAGTTACTCTTGTCGGGTCTGGTCATTGCGGCTGTAGCCGGAATCAGCTTGCTTACTGTAGCCTTTACTGGAGGTCAATTGTTTGCTGTTTTAGTTCCTCTGTTTTTTGTCGTTTCCTGCGTAGGGATTGTAAGTACAACGACGACTTCATTGGCAATGCAGAGTCAGCAGCGCTCCGCAGGTAGTGCGTCCGCCATGCTTGGTTTGCTGCCTCTATTGCTTGGTTCCATCGCTTCACCGCTAGTAGGTTTGGGGAGTGGAACCACCCCCGTACCGATGGCGATCGTTATAGCTATAGCCGAGGTTGGTGCGCTAATAAGCTTTGCCGTACTTGCTAAGGAAACACGCGCGAAGGCTTGAAATAAGGCGAATTGAACTAAAAAACTCCCATGGACTGATACGTGAACCATTTCAGTCCATGGGAGTTTTTTACCGTTTTGCAATCGAGATATCCTCGGCTTCCTTTGCGGGCAGAGGTGTCTGCTTTAAGTACATACGAGATGGTTTGTGAACCAGAATTGAAATAAGCATGCAGATATGAACGGGAAAGAAAGGGTCTATTCCGTTGATGTTTAAACCAAAAATGGATACGAAAAGCAGTAAAGTAAGGGTAAGTTTATACTTTTTTGTCGCAATAAACAGCAAGATCATTATTGTAGGAAGTAATCGAAAGAGCAATTTTCCGAATACAAATCCGACCATATGAGCGGTAGAACCTTCAAGTGGAGGTGTGATGGATAGCGTGCGGGAGGCCATATGGATTAACCGAGACTCCCCACCTATCGGTTGGGCTGAAATAAATACACATCCTGCGATAATGATTACAAGGATTTTAAACCACAACAGGCCTTGGATAAGCCGTAACAAGGGTGTAATCTTTATTTTCATTGACTTCTAATAAGCTCCTTCGACGTATGATTTGTTATGATTGCTCGTTTGTATATATACAAGACAAGTGGGAATTGCAACTTTAATATTATATCAATATATTACCAAAAGAGTAGTCCTGCTAAAGAATGATTATGCGGAGACTATTTTCCTGATGTTGAGACAGAATCGAACGATATTTCGGTTTCCTGCCAAATATATAGATGTGAGATGAAAGAAAGGGGGAGATCAGGATTGGACAACGCAAGGAGGCGGGCAAATTTGACAAAGAATGATTTGATGGTTGCTCTTGTTACGGAGACGCTGGCTGGCAGTCGTGAGGCTTACAGAGAACTGTATGATCAAACAATTCATACAGTCTATAGAACGGTGCATTTTTTGTTGGAAGAGAAAGTGGATGCTGATGATGTGGTGCAGGAAATTTATATTCATGTATATAAATCACTTGAGCAATTTGACGAAAGACGTCCTTTTCAGCCTTGGCTAATGGGGGTCGTTATGCGTCAGATGCGGGCTTACCGTAGAAAACAATGGATGAGGCTACGAATCACAAGCAAAGCAAAAAGGCTCGAACTTCATACATCTCATGATTTTTCTGAGGAAATTGTGGACAAGGTTGCAAATCATGTATTGCTCCAAGCAGTTCAGCAGCTTTCGTTCAAGCTTAAACAGGTAATTGTGTTGCACTATTTGCAGGAATATTCCCAAGAGGAAATCTCCAATATTTTAGAGATACCGTTAGGCACGGTGAAATCACGAATTCACGCGGCTTTGCAAAAGCTTCGATCGAAAGAGCAGCAGGAACATTTTCTAATCGGAAAGGTGGAGAAGATCCATGAAGCTTGAGCAAGAACTACGTAGGGTGATGCAGCAGGATGATGACCACATATTGGCTCCGGCTGAATTAAAAGAAAACATTATGGGTCAAATTGAACGGCTTGAAAAAGGAGGACCTAAACCTATGAAAAGGTATATTGTGATAACTCTTCTCGTAGTGTTATTACTAATTCCAACAGGTGCTTTTGCTACTTACACTTATTTGGCGGATACAATATATGGTTCACAGGAAAAGCTAATTGAAATGGGAGGATCGCCAGAGGAATATAATAGAGTAGAATCCAAGTTGCAGCAGGTGCAGGGGCATTTAACGAAAGAGGAGTTCACTGTTTTTATAGGGTTATTGAGAGAACTCGGGGCCTATAATCTGAAAATGACGGATGAAAACGGCGCACTCCACAAGGAGCGCTTAAGCGCAGAGGAACAGCGTGAATACGATCATATATCTGCCAAGCTGGAGCCGTATTATGACAAGTTGAATCAGGGGAAAGCGCTAACCCAAACGGACGATGGTAAAAAAGATGGCGGTGATTCTGCCATTACGGGCACATTAGATGCAAAGGCCCACGCAGGCATCGATTTACAGGTCGAGCTGGACTATGCGAAAAAGGTTCTGACTGAGGATGAATTTGTAAAGTTTCGTGTACTGTTCACGAAGTTCTACGAGTATGTACCCCGCATTACAGGGGCCAAAGGTGTACTATATCCAGATCGTTTATCTGAGAGGGATAGAAAAGATTATGAGGAACAGTTAGAGTTGCTACAGCCTTATTTTGATCAATTTAATTCGCTTGAGTAGAAACAGTGGCGAAAATCAAGGCGAAAAAGTGACATTTTCCTGGAATGTTGACATACCCCGTGGGGGTATATTATGATGGGGATATAACAAATGTTTAAATGCATATATACACCACACAGGAGGCTGATGTATGGCTGAGGAGCAATCTGCTTCCCACACTGAAGTCCATGAGAATCACTGTGGAACAGACGGGGAAAAGACAATTAGAAAAAGTCATCATTCGGCAGAGTTCAAGAACAGCCTCGTATCCCGGTTGAACCGCATTGAAGGTCAGGTTCGCGGAATTAAAGGCTTGATTGAGAAGGATACCTACTGTGACGATGTACTGAACCAGATTGCGGCTGTCCAGTCCGCGCTGAATGGTGTCGGTAAGCTGCTGCTGGAAGGGCATATGAAAAGCTGTGTCATTGAGCGCATGCAGGCAGGAGAGCAGGAAGTGATTGACGAGCTGCTGGTTACGGTCAAAAAGCTAATCCGTTAAGAGTAGTATTCATACACATTATGGGTACGGAAGTACCCCAGAGGAGGAAAAGAAAATGGCACAAGTTACATTGAATGTAGAAGGCATGAGCTGCAATCATTGCGTGAAGGCAGTAGAAGGAGCTTTGGAGAAAGTTGGCGCTACCGGCAAGGTCAGCCTCGAAACGAAACAAGTGAATGTAGAATATGACGAGTCCAAGCTGAACGTCGAGGCGCTGAAAACAGCCATTGAAGACCAAGGCTATGATGTTGTTTAAGCTGAAGCTTTATGTGTGAAAAAACTTGTTTCGAAGAGGAAGCTTCCATATTAGAAGCTTTTTCTTTTTGGATATAATATACCCCACTGGGGTATGGGAGGAGGATGGCCATGGAAAACCGTGCGACCGACGGTGACAAGCAGACAACGCTTCACATTACAGGGATGTCCTGTGCTGCCTGCGCAAGCCGTATTGAGAAAGGTTTAAAGCGAATAGATGGTGTGGCACAGGCTAATGTGAATTTGGCTTTGGAGCAGGCGTCGATATCCTATGATCCCAAGCAGGTGGAGATCCCTGAGTTTCGCGACAAAATTGCTTCTCTTGGGTTTGGAACTGTAAGTGAAGAAGCCAATCTGAATGTAACGGGTATGACTTGCGCGGCCTGTGCAACCCGGATTGAAAAGGGATTGAACCGGATGCCGGGTGTAACAGGCGCCACGGTAAATTTGGCGATGGAAACAGCTCATGTGGAATATGCCGCGGGGAGTATTGCGGTCGGTGATCTGGTGAGCAAGATCGAACAGCTGGGCTACGGAGCGATCCCGCAGAGCGCAGAGGACAACATTGCGGATGTGCGAAGTAAGGATATTCAGCGTAAAAAATGGAAGTGGATTGTGTCCGCAGTACTGTCGTTGCCGTTGTTGTGGGCGATGGTGGCTCATTTTTCCTTTACATCATGGATTTATGTGCCAGAACTGTTCTTGAATCCATGGTTCCAACTAGTGCTGACAACGCCGATTCAGTTCGTCATTGGTTGGCAGTTTTATGTGGGCGCGTACAAAGCGCTTCGTAACGGCAGTTCGAATATGGATGTGTTAGTTGCACTGGGTACGTCTGCGGCTTATTTTTACAGCTTGTACCTTACTCTGCGTCCGGCTGATGTTATGGAGGGGATGGCGGGAATGCCTGTCATGACCATGCCGGAACTGTATTACGAGACAAGCGCGGTGCTAATTACGCTTATTTTGGTTGGTAAATGGTTCGAAGCGGTAGCCAAAGGGCGTTCGTCCGAGGCGATCAAGAGCCTGATGAGTCTACAGGCGACAACGGCACGTGTAGTACGTGATGGGCAAGAGCTTGATATTCCGATTGAACAGGTACGTGTGAAGGATATCTTTATTGTACGACCCGGCGAGAAAATTCCTGTCGATGGTGTGGTCGTAGACGGACGTTCGGCAGTGGACGAATCCATGTTAAGTGGTGAGAGTCTTCCGGTTGAAAAAGAAGCTGGTTCCGCAGTTACAGGGGCGACGCTCAATAAAAACGGGGTTCTACGTATCCAGGCTGAGCGTGTGGGTGGTGATACGGCGTTGTCCCGTATTATTAAGGTCGTGGAAGATGCGCAAAGCTCCAAGGCTCCCATTCAGCGGATTGCGGATCAGATTTCCGGTATTTTTGTCCCCATTGTTGTTGCTATCGCTGTGTTGGCCTTTATCGTCTGGTTTTTCCTTGTGACGCCGACTGATTTTGCAGGCTCACTGGAGAAAATGATTGCAGTTCTCGTCATTGCTTGCCCTTGTGCGCTCGGATTGGCAACTCCAACGTCCATTATGGCAGGATCGGGACGTGCCGCTGAATATGGTATTCTGTTCAAGGGCGGCGAGCATTTGGAGATGACCCGTTCAGTCAACGCAGTGGTGTTGGATAAGACAGGTACGGTTACGAATGGCAAGCCCGAGCTGACGGATGTTATGGTTGGAGCAAGCGGCATGGCTGAAAAGGATCTGCTGCGGTTGCTCGGTGCGGCAGAAAAAAGCTCGGAGCATCCGCTGGCGGAAGCCATTGTAAAGGGGATTGCAGATCGAGGCATTGAGCTGGTAGGACCGACAGATTTTGAAAATATTCCGGGTTATGGTGTGAAGGCACATGTGGAAGGTAAACAGGTATTGGCCGGTACACGCCGATTGATGAGCAGGGAAGGCATCGCAATAGATGACTTAGCTGAGCAGTATATGAATGATCTGGAAAACGCAGGGAAAACCGCGATGCTGGTCGCTGTGGACGGTTCCTATGCCGGACTGGTGGCCGTGGCGGACACGATTAAAGAAACGTCACGGGAGGCCGTTGCCCGTCTGCGGGCGATGAACATTGAAGTCATCATGATTACGGGTGACAATGAACGGACTGCGCGGGCTGTTGCCGCCGAGGCTGGAATTGAACGAGTGCTGGCGGAGGTATTGCCTGAAGGAAAGGCTGAAGAAGTGAAACGACTTCAGGAACAGGGCATGATCGTAGCTATGGTTGGGGATGGTATTAACGATGCGCCTGCGCTGGCTACTGCTAATATTGGGATGGCGATGGGCACGGGAACGGATGTGGCCATGGAGGCGGCGGATATTACCCTCATGCGCGGCAACCTGAACAGTATTCCTGACGCGATTGAAATGAGCCGCCGGACCATGACAAACATACGGCAAAATCTGTTTTGGGCGCTCGGGTATAACGTGATCGGTATTCCGATAGCTGCTTTGGGCTTCCTTGCCCCATGGTTGGCGGGAGCGGCCATGGCATTTAGCTCTGTTTCAGTTGTGCTGAATGCGCTGCGTCTCCAACGAGTAAAGCTGTAAGTGTATGGATGTATCGGCAGGATAACGTACTGTCGGATTTCTGTTTCGAGATAAAGTTATTAATCAGAGTATAGAGCAAGTACGCGCAATTGGTTGGTTTCTCTGCGTGCTTGCTTTTTGTTGTGTTTGGTTTTTTAAAACCATCAACTTTCATTACGTCAGGTTGCTTATCATTCGCGAAAGTTCCATAATATTTGTAGGAGTGCCATGCAAGCATGCAAGAACTTCTTCGTATACTCACAGCTTGAAGTAGATAAAGAGCTTATATTATGGATTAGGAGTGAAGCAGTCATGAATGATACGATTTCCTTGTTGATGAATCACCGGTCTGTGCGAAAATTCAAGTCAGACCCCATTACCGACGAGCAGCTCGCAGCTATTGTGGCAGCTGGCCAAATGGCTTCCTCGTCCAGCAATGTGCAGGCATATACCGTTATCGCCGTTACCGAGCCTTCTTTGAAAACAAAACTGGCGGAGTTGGCAGGAGGGCAGGCTTACGTTGAGCAATGCCCTGCGTTTTTGGTATGGTGCGCAGACCTGTATCGCTTGAAACAGGTCACGCTCCACCATCAGCCAGGTCAGCCTTCCTATGAGGGGTCCGTTGAAAATTATACGGTTGCGACCATTGATGCCGCGTTAGCTGCACAAAATGCAGCGGTAGCCGCTGAATCACTGGGCTTGGGCATCGTCTACATTGGCGGCATTCGTACTAACATAGCAGAGGTGTCTGAGTTGTTAGAGTTGCCAGAGCTGGTGTATCCAGTATTCGGTATGTGTATTGGTGTACCGGATCAGGAAACGGGCTTGCGTCCACGCCTTCCGCTGTCCGGTGTTTTGCATATGAACGGCTACGACAAAAATCAGACGATGAAAGCTGTAGAGGTATACGATCACACATCAGCGGAATATTTGAAGGAACGTACGGGCGGTCAACGCTCTACGCCATGGTCTGAGCAAATGGCCGGAAGATTGACCGAGCCAGCACGCTTGCAGTTGAAGCCATTTTTGGAACAGAAGGGTTTCCTGAAGCAATAAAATTTGAGTAGCGACAAAAAACTCTGCAAAATACAAGTACATTTGAGCTATATACGTTTGAAAATACAAGAACCTCCTTATTTACGTATGATGAAGTTCCGCGTAAATAAGGAGGTTCTTTGCTTTGGTTGCATGTTGTGGTTGTAAACCTTCCAGTCAGTAAACAGCTGGTATACCTTTATCCATCAGATAGTGAGTAAAAGCGTCTCGTATTTTCATAAAATAATTGATGGACGGCAGATTCATCTTGCTGGGTCAGCTTGCTGTACGCGCGAATGACGTCGGCAGTCATCCGGGGATGTGTCTGTTGTCCGGTAAAAGGACCCTCGAACGGCCAGGGACCGTCTGTCTCTGCCATGATCTGATCAGACGGATACTGTCTTGCCAAACTGCGGATCTCTTCTTCGTACAGGAGATCCGGTGTGAAGGAGACATAATAGCCGTTCCGGGCGATACGTTCGGTCGTGGCGGCAGAGCCTTTAAACCAGTGAAAATGCGCCTGCATGACGCCGTGACGTTCCAGAAGGTCACAGGCGATGTCTGCGTCTTCATAAACGGCGTGCAGGACAATGGGCTTGCTATGCTTGCTTGCAAACTGGATGAAACGCTCCAGTAGCACTATGTAGGGAGCGAGGTCAAAAGGAGCTCCGCTCTGCGAGGCTTCTAGCCGATTGTAATAGGGTAAGCCGACTTCACCCACGGCGACCATCTGCTGTACATGTTCGTCCATCCAGTCGAACAAGAGGTCAAGCTCAGTTTGCGGTGGAAGGACCTGTTCGGGATGAAAGCCAAAGGCTGGCCGTACTAGCCCAGGGTAACGCTCGGCTAACCGTAGATTGGCTCGGCTGGAGTCCAGATGCATCGACACGGCTATCACAGCTTGGACGCTGCTATCAGCAAGTGAAGCGAGCAATAGCTTCTGTTGCTCGGGCGGGTAGCTGTCTACATGAATGTGCGCGTCGATTAATGGAGCGGGTCTTGTTGTGGTCAAATCCAAGCCTAGCTTTGTTTGGCTGTTCCATTTCGATGCACATCGAACTTTTACGTCACTCATGCCGATTCAATCCATCTTCCGGGATATTCTTGTGAACGCTCTGAGCATTGTCCATGTCGCCGTCCAGTTTGTACTTTTCCTCACGCATCCAGCCGGTCATGGTTCGCTTCCATTCAATAAAGAGAGGATCGAGGGTGATTTCTTCCCTACGCGGGCGGGGAAAAGGGACATCTACGACATGCACCACCGAAGCAGGTCGCGCTGACAGCACATAAATGCGGTCGGAGAGCAGCAGCGCTTCTTCAATGCTGTGGGTAATGAACAGCACAGAGCGGCGGTTCTTCTCCCACATCCGCAGTAACCATTGCTGCATATCTGCACGTGTCAGCGCGTCGAGTGCGCTGAACGGCTCATCCAGCAGCATTAATTCCTGCGGGCTGAGCAGTGCGCGAAGAAAGGCTGCACGCTGTTGCATTCCACCAGACAGCGTATGTGGATACGCCTTGGCGAATTTGCCTAGTCCAACCTGCTCGAGCCATTGCAGGGCTTCTTTGCGACGTTCGCGTTCACTGGCGTACTGAGGGGGGACTGCTGTATTTTTACGTGGAGCATTTTCCTGCCCAAGCAGTACATTATCCAGCGTGGTGCGCCACGGGAAAAGGGCGGGCTGCTGTGGCATATAGCTGATATGCCCACGTTCACCAGTCATGTCTCGTCCGTGCATACGGATACGTCCCTGCTGTGGTTTGAGTAGCCCGCCGATGATGTGAAACAGCGTACTTTTGCCGCTGCCTGACGGACCGATGAGAGAAACGAATTCTCCCGGCTTGACTGTGAGGGATACATCCTGCAGCACGGGCAGTAAGCTTCGCTTTTCGCGGAAGGCGAGGCTGATCCCGTCCAATTCCAGAGCAGAAGGGGCAGTCGAAGGACTCTGCTGGTCCCCGGCTCGTTGTTCATTAGCCACGTTGTGTGATGATAAGTCAGTCGGATGCAGACTCATATGTGCCACGTCCTTTCTTTGCTGTATTTAATTCAAGGAGGAAGCTATTCCTGATCCGGTTTCCAGCGAACCAGCCATTTTTCCAGTAGTACTATGATGACAAACATCAGTAAACTGAGCGCGACAATGATGCCGATGGCGGCAAAAATGAGGTCCGTGCGATAGGCCGATTTTTGCAGCAGCATATAATATCCGATTCCTTCGCTCGCACCAATCCATTCGGCAATAATTGCGCCCATCACACTGTAGGTGGCAGCAATCTTGATGCCGGAGAATACTTGCGGCAACGAGTGTGGCAACTCCAGCTTCATAAAAATAGCCATGCGACCTGCACCCGACATCTGCATATAGTTCATCATCATACGGTCCGTCCGTGTCAGCCCGTCCATGGTCGCTACAGCCACGGGAAAAAAGCATACTAAGGTAATGACCATCAGCTTGGGCAGCATGCCAAAACCAAACCACACCATGAGCAGCGGCCCCAGGGCGATGATCGGAATGTTTTGGCTCAGGATAAGCAGCGGATACAGGGCGGATTTGAGAAAAGGAATGGTATGAAGAACGATGGCGATCAACAGTCCCGTTGCTGTCCCTATAGCGAATCCCACAAGTGTCAGGCGAATTGTAGCCCATGTATGGGCACCAAGCAGCGCCGTCTGGGCCATGCCCTCCTGTACGATGAGGGATGGAGCTGGCAGTAGCCAGGATTCAATATGTAAATAGGAAACCGCCCCCTGCCAGGCTGCTAAAAAGAAGAGGACCGCCACAAGGGGCGGCCATACGCTTTTCCACCAGGATGCGTTCTTGCCTTTCGGATTCATGGGCGATATTTCTCGGTCAGCTTGTTCATGCTGATGCCTTGTGGGTTATGTGCGATTTTGATCTGTGAAATGACGCTGGGACTGCCCGCTTCCGTCAAAGCCTCATGCATTTCTTTAACCACTTTCAGCAACTCGTCGAGCTCGCCCTCCATGGTCGTATCCAATGGGTTCACCTGATGTTTGACACCGGAGCGCTGAATGACCTCAATCGCCTTATCTACATACGGGTAAGAGTCCTCGTTATTAGGAGTTTTAGGGATTACTTGAATACTGAGCAGTGTATTAGCCATGCAAATTCACCTGTCCTTCATTTGGAGTGTTTTAGAGAAAATAGGGTGGTTTAAGGCGTTTGAGACCGCTCCGCGTTTCATTTGGTCTTACGATCGCTGTTGCAGGGGGATTCTTGGATTATTTAAGTTTTCAAAGGTAAGAATTCCCCTGCAAAGGCGAACGCTCCGCTTCTCCAGATTCAAATGAACCGCTCCGCTGCTGCCCGCCTTAAAAGCACCCTATTTTTAAAGCTGGTTTGTGCGGCATTTTTAACACACAAGCGCACCTACTTAGCGCTTAGATAATATGAAACTAAAGAATAAACCAAGTTGAACGAGAACGAAGTGGGCGGAATGGTGCTGTACAAGCGTTAGCGTTCGCTTTAAAAGCTTTCCGTAGGAAAGCTCGCTTCGGAAGCATAACCTCCGCGGATTTCTACATTAATCATAAGTTTTTATTAAGAAATCCGGGGCGGTGGCGATGGGAAGCACCATCCGACTGCGTAGTGGCGCTTCGTTCACTTCTCTAGTTCAGTCTTATTTAGCGTTTTAACAAATGGTCAGCGCTTGGGCAAGAAGTCGTTTGTGAAGGCTTTATCGACTTCCAAAGGCTTGCTGAGCAGCTTGCGTTCGTACATCCAGTCCGAATAGTTTTGCCATACCTCCGCTTTTTGCACACCCCATTGTGCGGCATCGTCCTGATAACGCGGGCTCAGCCATTTTTGGCTGGCAATTACCAGTTTTTTATCCAGCTCCGGTACAGCTTTGCTTAAAATGTCCGCGGCTTCTTCCGGATGAGCGATAGTGTATTCATAGCCTTGTGCGGTAGCATCCATGAACGCTTTAACCAGCTCGGGATCATTTTTTATCGTTTGTTCGTTGCTCACAATTACAGGCGTATAGTAATCGAGGCTTTTGGAATAATCTTTTACATACAGCATATCCAGAGGCTCACCTCGAAGCTGGGCCTCGATTCCGGTCCATGCGTAGAAAATCCAGGCAAAGTCGATATCCCGCTTCACGGCTGTAAAATAGTCTGCATTGCCCATGTTGACGATCTTCACTTTGCTCACATCGCCTTTGTCTGAATCCATGATGGATTTCATGACCGCTTCTTCTACGGGAGAGCCCCAACCGCCGTATTTTTTACCTTCAAAATCTTTCGGGCTTTTAATTCCGCGATCTACCGGGGCTGCGAAGCCTGAGGTATTATGCTGAATCACCGCAGCGATGGATACAAGCGGCACACCTTGCGTGCGGGCCTGTGTGACGCCTTCTTGGTAGCTGATACCAAAAGGTGCAGCATTAGAAGCAACCATTTGATCGGCTCCGCCTGAACCAGGTTGAACAATTTGGACATTCAAACCTGCTTTTTCGTAAAATCCTTTGTCCTTGGCGACATAGAGTCCCGTATGATTCGTATTGGGTGTCCAGTCGAGCACGATTTTAACATCTTTGAGCCCCTTTGCCGGAGTAGACGTTTGAGTGTCGGTAGCGGAAGCTGCTTCTTGGGATGTAGGGGGACTTCCACCGCAAGCGGTCAGGGTCAGGGCCATGAGCCACAGACTGATCAGTCCCAGGCTTAATATTTTCATGCGCTTCATCGTTAGTGTTCTCTCCTTTTGATTACCCGTTATCCATCCAATCAGACAGCTTAAGTTTCCCATTTTCATAAAAATAACATCTGCCGGACGCGATCTTTCCAACAACTTAATCCTCAACAAAAAAGCGCCCCGAGTTTCCGGGACGCTTGCGCTTGTATATACCAAAGTAAGGGATGGTCCTATGTAAAGAAGGCACATCTTGCTTAAGCATTCCTACGCTGGCATTACCCAGATCAGGTTGTAAGGGTCAGTGTCTTGGGACACACTCTCAGCCGGCCGATTCCAGCACCCCTGGCATTGTATGGTTTAATGGGTTCATTTATTCGGGTTTACTACGACGATTATATGCTTTGAATGCGGGTCTGTCCAGCATGAAGGGAGAGATAACGGTTCATTTGCCGAACGACAGGGTACACTTTTACTGTGAGCTTTGATCTGAAAATGAGTATGAATCAATCCGATTCGATCCGGTCATGTTATTTTCAGAACAGCTGCGCAGGTAGGTTCAGATGGGCTGGTGCCCAATGGCATGGCCGTAGAGAATTCTAATTCGTGAAAAGGAGTTGTTGTACTGTGGGTAAAACGGAAACATTGGATCGCAACCAACTGGAACAAGCCATTGTGAAGGCTTTGGATAACAACAAATTTTGTTCGTTAGGTACGGTAGAGGGTGGCAAACCGAAAGTACGCTATATGGCCCTTTTTAACGATGGAATGAACATTCATCTGGCGACAGATCGCAAAACGCATAAAGTGGATGAGCTAAAGGACAATCCGAATGCTTATCTGCTGCTGGGTTATGAGGTTGGCGGTACGAAGGAAGTTGTAGAAGTGGAGGCTACCGTCCAGATTACAGCTGATGAGGGGCTGCGCAAACAAGTGTGGAACGATTCCTTGAAGGAATGGTTCTCCGGACCGGATGATCCCGATTATGTCATTCTGGACGTGAATCCGACTCGCATTGAGTATGTGGGTCAGCAAACGGAGCGCCAGGTGTGGAAGAAATAATACGAATATAAATGGATAAACCAGTGAATCTCCGAGTTTTTATTAGGAGGTTTGCTGGTTTTTTTATGTTTGAGAAAAATAATTATTTTTTCATAAATAATTTTAAGTAAATGACTACTTTTTTGTCTGGCGTTGGATTAAAATAGAAATGGTGGGTTCAAGGCTTACATATATGTGCAAAAGTATGTATATGAGGCATACACCTTAATGAGGAGGGGTATATTTTGTTATTACGTAAAAATTGGTTTAAAGGGTTTACAGCAGCAGTTGTAGCTTGTAGCATGCTGGTGTTTTCGGCCGCTCCATCTTGGGCAGCTAACAAATCCCGCGATGAAGCTACGGTGAATCTGCGGATCATGGAAACAACGGATATTCATGCGTCCCTGATGAACTACGATTACTACTCGGACAAAGAAACCAACGAATATGGCTTGATTAACACAGCCGGACTAATCCAACAGGCGCGTAGTGAAGCGAGAAACAGCATGTTGTTCGATAACGGTGATTTATTGCAGGGCAATCCATTAGGTGATTATATGGCCAGAAATAAAACCTTCGAGAAAGAAGGCGGCGTCCATCCGGTCTACAAGATGATGAACTTGATGGGCTATGATGCGGCTACAGTGGGCAACCACGAATTCAACTATGGTCTAGGCTTTCTGGAGAAATCGCTCAAGGGAGCCGATTTCCCTTACGTAAATGCGAATGTTTATGTTGACAAGGGGGGTCAAGCTACTAAAAATTATTTTACCCCTTATCAGATTCTTGATAAAACAGTAACGGATGAAAAAGGTGATCAGCATACACTCAAAGTGGGTGTAATCGGCCTGGTAACACCTCAAATTATGCAATGGGATGAAGCCAATTTAAAGGATAAGGTCGTTACGAAGGATATTGTGGAAACGGCGAAAAAGTTTATTCCTCAAATGAAAACGGAAGGTGCCGACATTATTGTCGTGCTTGCGCACACAGGTTATGAGGATGTGCCACAAACGCCAATGATGGAGAATGCTGTTAAATATTTGAGCCAGGTGGAAGGAATTAACGCGATTCTGTTTGGGCATGCTCATAAATCTTTCCCAGGCCCTGATTTTAAAGATATGAAGGGTGTAGATCTGGATAAGGGAACCATTAATGGCGTACCGGCCGTGGAAGCTTCTTCATGGGGCAAGGATTTGGGCATTATTGACCTGACTCTGGAAAAGGAAAAGAGTGAATGGAACGTAATCGACTCTCAGTCTCAAGTGCGTCCGGTAGTGAGTACTACCAATCAGACTGTGAAGTTTACGCCTGAATTCAAACTGATTGATGCGGTCAAAGAAGAGCATCAAGGAACGCTGGATTATATTCGCCAGCCTGTAGGAACAACGACGGCGCCAATTACCAGCTATTTTGCATTAGTGCAGGACGACCCTTCCATTCAAATTGTGACGAATGCACAGAAATGGTATGTTCAAAACCATCTTAAAGGAACTGAATACGAAAATCTTCCAGTATTGTCGGCAGGCGCTCCATTCAAGGCCGGCGGTCGAAACGGAGCCGAGTATTACACTAATATTCCTGAAGGTACGGTAGCGATTAAAAACGTGTCCGACCTGTATGTGTACCCGAACACGGTTCATGCTGTAGAAGTGACCGGTGCTGAAATTCAGGAATGGCTGGAGTGGTCTGCGGGTCAGTTCAACCGTATTGATCCAAAGCAAACTGAGGAGCAATCGCTGATCAACAAGGATTTCCCAACCTACAATTTTGATGTCATTGATGGTGTGAATTATCAGATTGATGTAACGCAGCCTGCACGGTATGATGCCAAGGGAACTATTATTGATTCTTCAGCGCATCGTATCAAGGATCTGCAATACAATGGAAAGGCTATAGATCCTGCACAGAAATTTATCGTAGCCACCAATAACTATCGTGCTTCCTCATCCAAACTGGCCAACCCAGATGGCAAACGAATTGTGATGGCAGCACCGGATGAAAGTCGTCAAGTCGTTGTTGACTATATCCGTACGAACGGAACGATTAATCCATCGGCGGATGGCAACTGGTCTATTGCTTCTTTTGGTCAGGCAAAGGTTACTTTCGAGTCCTCTCCTGATGCCAAAGACGTGCTGGCAGGCAATCAACAAATTTCATACTTGAGCAGCGCGGCAGACGGTTTTGCCAAATACAGCTTAAAAGCTGGCGCTAAGCCTAGTACAGCAACGACTTCTGTAAAGGAAGCTGTGGCTCCCGCGAAAGCAACAGCAAAGCCAGCTGTTAAAACGACCAAACCGGCGGTTGTTAAACCAGCTAAAACAACAAAGCCAAAGGCATCCAAATAACTTCGAATTTTAGTTTTCGTTTAATATCAGAATGAAGCAGCAAGTCTCTTTAACCAAGAGATTTGCTGCTTTTTTTAATATCAAAAAACAGCCCCGAATTATTATGAGTGTAAAAAGGTTTTGTTTTTGTCGAATATGTACTTAAGTCCTAAGTTATCGTTAAAAAAAGCTGCTTTTTTGTAAAAAAACGTAATTATATAGTACTTTTGTTCTAGTTATTTGTGATATAATGGTGAAAAAACCGGAAAATTGTTCCGAGGAGGACCATTATGACATGCAGCAATTGCAGCATCATATTACCTATAAAGGATCAAGGATTGCTTAGAATTAGGTATTCCAGGGTGTCGCTTACTCCAGCATTAGATGGTTTGGGTATGCTATCGGAACAAATGAAGCAGCAACATGAGCGTGAGGGCGGCATAGAGTTTCGCTATGAGAGCCGTTCAGAGTTGGAACAGCTGGTTAACGGACTGGCTCGTCTGCCGCAGGAATACTTGAACCATATACAAGTTGTGGTGACTGGCTTGCATCATGTCGAAGGATATGAGGACTGGCTTTTATTTAGTCAATTGCAAGCCAGACTGCAACATCCGGATATCGTGAGTATTATTAAGGATCAAAGTTTTTCCAGCCATATGCAGCCTATTGTTGACCACAAGCTGGATATTATCGGGTTTGAGTTTTTGCTGCGTCCGTCACATGCGGAAAGACCTTTTCAGCCTTTCCGACTGTTTGAAATCGCCCGTGAAGCTGGCTTGCATGCTCATCTGGATCGCTCGGCTCGTTTTTCCGCTATTGAAAAAAGTGCAACATGCCTTCCGGCGGGGATTAAACGTTTTATTAACTTTCTCCCTTCCACCATTTATAATCCGGCTTATTGCTTGAATCACACCTTTGAGACGATTGATCGGTTATCCATGAGTACGAAGGATTTTGTATTTGAGGTCGTAGAAACGGAAGAGATAGACGACCTTAATTTTTTGCATCATATCTTTGAGCAATATCGTAATCGAGGAGTTTCAGTTGCCCTGGACGATGTGGGGGCAGGCTATTCTACGACAGAGCTTATGAATTGCCTTCAGCCGGATTATGTCAAAATTGACCGTAGTATAATTGACGGCTGTCATAGTAACAGTAATCAGAAACGGCAAATCACAGGAATTGTAGAATCGGCTTTTCGTTTTGGAGGCCAAGTGTTGGCTGAAGGAGTAGAGCAGATAGAGGATTTTGAATTTTGTCGTGAAGCAGGTGTGTCACTGGCTCAGGGTTATTTGTTTGGCAAGCCGGAGCCCGGTCCGCCCTCCAATTTTATGCTTAGCAGCGTAATATAGTCAGGAACAAATTTAAGTAGATGTAGTTTATAAAAATTGGAGCTTAAATAAGGCTGTCGTATAAGCATTAATGTAAAAAACGCGAGTGCAGAGGTTATTTCACCCCTGCAACTCGCGTTTTTTGGTCATGCTTGCCCACCTGAACAAGCTCTGGCAAGCAAAGCCATCCAGTCTCCAATTTTACTTGGTAAGGGACGTTAAAAGCCCGGAAGCAGTTTACGACCGTTTTTTTTAAAAGTAAAGATTGACGTTTTGAAGACAATTGGATACAGTGTACTATATAGGAAACAATGTTTCATTTATGATACACTGTATCTATATTAGGTAAAAGGTTTAACAATACAGGGAGGACAACCAAAATGAAAGCAGTGCAACTGAAAAACGGTTTTGGCTTTGAAGAGTTAACCTTGATGGAACTTGACACACCGGTGCCGGGACGGCTGGAAGTTCTGATCCGCATAAAGGCAGCGTCCCTCAATTACCGTGATTTGGTAGTTATCAACGGAGTCATGCCGATCGGCATTCAATTTCCCTTCATTCCGTTATCCGATGGAGCGGGTGAAATTGTAGCTGTGGGCGAAGGGGTGACAAAATTTCAGGTTGGACAAAGGGTAGCGGCAAATTTACAACAGAAATTCATTGGCGGGAGCACGAGAGCGGAGGTCTTAAAGGACAGTCTGGGAGGCCCGCTCAGTGGAGTGGCGGCTGAATATATCGTTCTGCATGAAGAAGGGGTCGTCGCCATTCCGGATCATCTATCTTGGGAGGAGGCTTCCACTTTGCCGATTGCGGCATTAACCGCATGGAGCATGCTGATGGAATCCGGTGGGCTACGAGCGGGAGATACGGTGCTCTTGCAAGGAACAGGCGGTGTTTCCATCTTTGGGCTTCAATTCTCTCTGATGGCGGGAGCACGGGTAATTATCACATCGAGCAGCAATGACAAGCTGGAACGGGCAAAGGCTCTCGGCGCATGGCAGACAATCAACTATTCGGAGGTTCCAGAGTGGGATAAGGTAGCTCTGGAGCTGACAGGCGGCGGAGTCGACCATGTTCTGGATGTAGGGGGAGCGGCAACAATGGCGCAATCCATCAATGCACTTCGTACTGGTGGGACTGTGAGCATGGTCGGATTCTTATCGGGCTTGACCATTCCTGAGTTCGATGTCACCAGCATTTTGCAGAAGGCTGCGACGATTCGCGGCAGCCAGGTTGGTAACCGGGAACATTTCGAAAACATGAATCGTGCCATTTCCCGCCATCGTTTACATCCTGTCATCGACCGGGTATTCCCGCTCAGCCGAATCGGCGAAGCCTTCGCACTTTTGGCTGAAGGAAAACAGTATTTCGGTAAAATCGTCGTTCAAATATAAATGAGCATTTTGCATAAATCCCAAGAGCGATTTCAAATCAGTAATATATAGATCGAAACGGTTTAGTTCGTCTATATAGTGTACTTTCGAGCGTTGGGAATTGAATTATGCAAAATGCTGAAATATTATTCAAATCACATAGGAGGCACTCTAATGCCCAGTAAACCTGATTTATCTGTCAAAGATTCTCAAGAAAGAAAGAATAAAAAACCGCGTAAGTGGGTACGCAGAACCGGATTATCGCTGCTGTCGGTAATCCTTCTGGGAGTGGTTATTTTTATGCTCATCCCTTCCCCTGTACAGCCTGCAAAATGGCTTGCACCTTCGGCCCCCTCTTTTGAACAAGCGGGTCCATGGCAACAAAACAACAAACTCAGCTCCGCCGAGCTTGTTACAGATGCCCCTAAGTTTCCGGAATTTATCACCTTTGACAAGGAAGGAAATTTATATACGGGAGACTCCGACGGGAAAATTTATAAGGTTGCCTTTGATACAAAGGGCAATCCGCAAAAGGCCCAGCTATATGCAGATACCAAAGGAACGCCCAATGGACTTATGTTTGACGCAAGTGGAAATCTGATCGTTACGGATGTTAAGAAGGGGCTACTGTCGGTAGATCCTTCCGGAAACGTGACGGTGTTGGCCAATCAAGTCGACGACACACCGATCTATTTGGCCAACGAACTGGATATTGCCAAAGATGGTACTATTTATTTTTCTGACACCTCCAATTATGGCAGTGTAGTCTTCAAAGAAATCGCCGAGAACAAGCCGCATGGACGTTTGCTGAAATATGATCCAGCGACCAAGCAGACGACAGTTCTGTTGGAAGGCCTTTATTTTGCGAACGGGGTTGCCTTGTCTGCGGACGAAGATTTTGTACTTGTGGCAGAGTCGTATCACTACCAATTGACCCGATACTGGCTCAAAGGGCCGAAGAAGGGGACTTCGGATATTTTTGCGGATAATCTCGCCGGTTTTCCGGATAACATTACGCGTGATGATCAAGGCCATTTCTGGGTCGGTCTCTTCACGACACGTATTCCCTTTGTAGATCAGATGCATGGAAGCCCGTGGCTGGCTGGAATGATGGCCAAATTGCCTCAATCGCTGCTTAGCGGTGCAAGCGCACCTGTGAAGCATGGACTTGCTGTGGAGCTTAATCCGCAGGGTAAATTCATCGGAAGCTGGCATGATCCTGAAGGCTCGCTTTATGGGGTAACCACGGCTGTAAACCATGACGGATATTTATATATAGGTACAGCTCCTGGAGGCAGCCAGGGTGTTCATCGAGTGCTTTTAACCAAATAAGCTTGGGGAGGGTTTAACATGATATTGGATGAGTTGAAATTATCCTGGAAAGCGAAGGAAAGCCTGGCCGGGAAAGTAGCTTTGGTAACAGGCGCAAGCAGCGGCATTGGGGCATCGATTGCAAAAAAACTGGCAAAGCGTGGCGCGTATGTAGCTGTATTGGCGCGCCGTCAGGAGCGATTGGATGAATTGGTTCGCGACTTGCACCAAGAGGAATTGTATGAGGTCATGGCAATACCTGCCGATATCCAAAAGGCTGAAGACATACAGCAGGCGGTCCACGCCATTCTTGAACGCTGGGGGCGGCTTGACATTATCGTTGCCAATGCCGGCTTCGGGTATCGAAGTCCGCTGGCAGAGGTGGAACTGGAACGCTGGGAGGAGCTTTACAAGACGAATGTGCACGGTCTTGTCCTGACACTGAAGTACGGACTTCAGCCAATGAGGGAACAGGCCAAGGGGGATGTTGTCATTGTCTCCTCTATTGCAGCGAAGGAAGTGGTTGCCGGAGGAGGACTATACAGCGCTACCAAGTACGGCGTTAGCGCCATAGCCTCTGCATTGCGTTTGGAGACCAGTACGCAAGGAATTCGTGTAACTGCGATTCACCCCGGGGCGGTGGCGACGGAGTTTTCGCAGGTGGCCGGATATCCCGAGCAGGAAATTCGGGCGTTTGCTTCGAGCGTTTTGCCGCTGCATCCCGATGATGTTGCAGAAACTGCCCTTTATGCACTAGAGCAGCCGGAGCATGTCAATATTCCAGAGTTGACCATTATGCCTTCGAGGCAGGTCCAGCGGTTCAAATAGAGCGATATTTATTCTGACACAAACCGGGTGACCGGGTATGGTCATCGCCGATGCCGGGTATGGCGGCGAGAGGGCTCGTGCCTTCGCTTGACCATAACCTGCTCAAATGGGTGAGCATGAACCAAAGCGCGAGCTACGGGGGGGAATAACCCTTGCACTCGCGCTTTTTTATACTAATGATGAAGCGTGACTGTCCAATAAAGTTTAAAACCACTTTGGGACAGCTCCATTTACTATAGAGGAGACCATATCCCGTAACATTTTGGCCCCACGTTCGCTCATCCAGTCATCGTGAGCACAGCTATAGTGTAATGACGTACAGACCTAGCGGCGTAGTTGCGCTACCTGCAACCATGAAGCTGAGAGAATAGCTGGATCTGCCGGGGGGAACGCTGATATCAGCTAATCGGCATACCTTGGTATTATCTCGTAGCAAAGGGATACCATATACACGATCATCCACGCGTACAGCCCCGGCGAACGCGCCCCCACGTGGATTCGCGTAGATTCTGACGATACGTACCTCGTCACTGTCGTTAACGATGGGAATGGTCGCGTTGTATATGGTTCCGAATTGTCCGCGATTATCTAGCGCAGGCCCCAGCTCGCTGCGTGCCCCGGTAAACAGCAGATCGGCAGGAGCCTCACCGTTCAGCTTTTTGGTGGCACACGCCCGATAGTTTGCGCTCTGTCCCACCACGTACTCTGGCATCCGCGCATTCGTTTCGGAAAAGGACCACACCCCTCGTGGATGCGCCTGTGGTGGAGGTACGGGAGGAAGCGCATCCATATGAATCTGGCGCAGATCGGTCTGCGTGTCCTTGCTGATCACGGTGCGAATCACATAATCCAGCGTACCGTGGCCTTCAGCAAATTCTACGGTAAGGTCATAGATGAATCCGGCCAGCGATCCCTCGGGCAGCTCAAATTCCTCCAGCAGAGCGGTGCCTTTGCCGAATTTATGACGGTCTGCTGGCCTCACACGTTCCATCGTACCCGCCAAACAGCTTTTGGCAATAGACTGCCCGACATCAATAATCCAGTTGCCGTCCTCAGGCACAATCTTAAGAGCGCGTTCAATATGGCGTACTTCCAGTTTAGCAGCGCTCCTGTTCTCTACAGTGATGCCCAGTTTAACAGGGCTGTCGATTTTGTTATAATGCCAGCCGAAAATGCGATGTTTGACTGTTCGGGTTGTCGAGCGAACCATGTCATGCCACAGGGTGGCTTGCTCGGTAGGTACCGTCACATGGGTAAGCGTCTCCGGGTTATCGCTAAGCATCAGGCGGCGTGTTCCGCCCTCAGTGGCTGACTCCACATCCACATGGATGTTGGGCGGGATCACGGCAGTTTCCACAATCAGATCCTTTGGCTCCTTGGATCGATGGTTCATGTAAATTCCTCCTTTTATTCAAAAGTGGGTACATGTATATGGGCAGTTCATAAATATAGGTAACGCCAGATCCATTTATACAACCTGTTTTACAAAATATTTTTTTAAAATAAACCTCCGCAGATTATAGCGGTTCTGCTAATGCGTCGAAGCAAGCTTACAAGACTCTTGTTCCCAATCACCAACGATTCGCAGCCAGGTATTGCGTGTATGTTAAGAGCATAAGCTATTGGATGTACAGAGAAGCTACAGGAGGGAAACATGCCTAAAAAAATATGGTGGAAGGAAGCCGTTGTATATCAGATTTACCCGATCAGTTTTCAGGATTCTGACGGAGACGGTAAAGGGGACTTGCGAGGCATTTTGTCCAGGTTGGATTATTTGTGTGAACTGGGTATTGATGTTATCTGGATTTGTCCGGTATATAAATCGCCCAATCACGATAATGGATATGATATTAGCGATTATTATGCCATTATGGATGAGTTTGGAACAATGGAGGATTTTGACGAACTGCTTCACCAGGCGCATGAACGAGGTATCAAAATCATGATGGATTTGGTATTAAACCATACATCGGATGAGCATCCGTGGTTTACGGAGTCACGCTCGTCCAAGGATAATCCGAAGCGGGACTACTACATATGGCGAACAGGCAAAAATGGCGGATATCCGAACAACTGGGAATCGTATTTTTCTGGCTCAGTGTGGAAATATGACAAGCTTACAGACGAATATTACATGCATCTATATTCCGAGCATCAGCCGGATCTGAACTGGGAAAATGAAGAGATGGTGGGCGAGCTCTACCGCATGGTGGAATGGTGGCTGAAAAAGGGAGTCGATGGCTTCCGTTTTGACGCTATTGCCCATATTGTCAAAGCCGAAGGGCTGCCGGATGCCGATAATCCCGACAAACGAACCTTGGTACGGGCTTATCAGCTCTTTTCCAATCTGGAACAGGTACATGTGCTTCTACGGATGCTGAATGAAAAGGTGCTGGAATGTTATCCCTTAATGACAGTTGGCGAAACGTCTGGCTTAGGACCGGAACAGGCGCTTGATTATGTGGGAGACCAGCGGCATGAATTGAATATGGTCTTCCAGTTTGAACACATGTTTATTGATGCACAAGGGCTAGGGACGGAAAAATGGAAATCCAAGCCATGGACGCTGGTGGAGCTGAAAAAAATAATGAGCAGTTGGCAGACAGTGCTTCATCAAGAAGGATGGAATGCCAATTATCTCAACAATCATGATCAACCTCGGGCTCTCTCCAGATTTGCGAATGATGGACAATATCGTGTGGAATCCGCCAAAATGCTGGCAACCTTCACACATATGCTTGAGGGTACGCCTTATATTTATCAGGGTGAGGAAATTGGGATGACGAATATTGCATTCCCGTCGATTGATGATTATCGGGATGTGGAAACGTTAAACTATTATGAGCAGCAACGAAAGATTGGTGAGCCGGAGGAGCAGATTATGGCGGCAATCTGGCGAAAAAGCCGGGATAATGCACGCACTCCTATGCAGTGGGATGCTGGTCCTGCGGCCGGATTTACCGATGGAGAGCCGTGGATGAAGATTAACGATAACTACACACACATTAATGCAGAGGCTGAAAGAAATAATCCAGGCTCGATTTTCCACTATTATCGTAAGTTGATTGCTCTGCGCAAACAACATGAGGTCATAGTCTATGGCGAATACAAGCTTCTGTTGCCACTGGATACAGAGCTGTATGTATTCACTCGTATGTTGGGAAAAAAGCGTTTGCTGGTCATTTTGAATTTCTTTGACCGTGATCCGGTGTTCCACTGGCCCGAAGGTGAGGAGCTTCCTGCCGCCAAGGCGGAACTACTTCTCTCCAACTACGAACCGGTACAAGGGGAACAACTGCATGCCTTGAAGCTGCGGCCTTATGAAGCCAGAGTGTATAAGCTAACCATGCATTAGGCTTTGCTATCTTTAGAATGGTAAAAGGAAGGGAAGGCCCATAGAGCCTTCCCTTCCTTGGAGTAAACTAAAAAGCCCAATCCACACTGGCTACCATGGGCAGGTGTGGATCGGGCTCATTATGATATGGTCTCATTAAATGTAGTTACTTTTTAGTGATAATGTTTCACCTTAAGGTCGTCTAGACTTTTAAACTCATACCCTTGCTTGCGAGCCTCGTCGATGATAGAAGCAAGCGCCTCGGCATTATCCTTGGATACGGAATGGAGCAAAATGACCGCTCCAGGGTGGAGCTGCTGCATGACTTGACGATAGGCATAGTCCGTTCCTTGCTGAATTTTTGTGTCCCAGTCCTTGTAAGCCACAGACCAGAATACGCTCGTATATCCGGCTTCTCGACAGGAAGCCAATGCTTTTTCACTAAAAATGCCGCGAGGCGGCCGGACATATTTCATTTCTTTTTGCCCGGTTAGCTCTGCCGATGCATTTCGTACCCGATCCAGCTCAGACCGGATCTCTGCCGAAGAAATGGTGCTCATATCAGGATGGCTCCATGAATGGTTGCCGATAATATGGCCCTCACTCGCCATGCGTCGCATCAAAGCTGGCTGGTCTTTTACAAAATGCCCCGTCACAAAGAAGGCGGCCGGAACCCTTTTGGCCTTCAATACATCCAGCACTTTCGGAGTATACCCATTCTCATAGCCGTTGTCGAAAGTGAGAAATAATTCTTTTTTAGTCGTATCCCCCAGAAAGATGCCACCTTGTCTTTCGATCAGGTGCATAAAGCCTTCTTGTGCGATGGAAGGCAGCTCCCCTCCTTTACTTTTTTTAAACCCAAAATGATAAGGCTGTCCGTCAACAGTCTGAGTAGCCCATGCGGGTACCGCCGTAACTGCCAACATACCCGTTACTGCAATGCATAGCCACAAGGTAAATATTCGCTTCATCTATTTTCCTCCGCTTTCGTCCCGTTCGGGTAAGGTGTGTATGCTTCGACATATTTCATACCATCTGCAATATCGTACTGATTTATGCAAGGACATGCTTTGACCGAATGTAAAACTCATATTGACATGAATATTAAATCGAAGTAGTATACTTTATAAAACTCACTAGAATACTCGGATTTAATTCGATCGTTTATGCCGAAGAAAAGCATCAGTTCAGAATATCTTACATACTTGTAAGAACGGAAGGAGTTAGGACTCATGATTGAACTTAGGAATGTATCTAAAACCTACGTGAGAAAAGGCCTAAGTATTGAAGCGTTAAAAAATATAAATATCAAAGTGGATAAAGGAGACATCTTCGGATTTATCGGATTCAGTGGCGCAGGGAAAAGTACGCTAATCCGTTTGGTCAATCGTCTTGAGAAAGTAACCAGCGGAGAGGTTCTTGTTGAAGGGGAACAGTTAAATACCTATTCTACCTCTGGACTGCGGAAGGTAAGGAAGAAGATTGGAATGATTTTTCAGCATTTTAATCTGCTGGAATCAAAAACGGTGTTCGACAACATTGCAATTCCGTTGGTGCTGCTTAAGCGCAACAAACGCGAAATAGAGGGGCGTGTGAAAGAGCTTTTGGCGTTCATAGGATTGTCGGACAAGGCGAACAGCTATCCCAACGAGCTTTCCGGCGGACAAAAGCAACGTGTCGGGATTGCACGGGCGCTTGCGAGCAACCCGTCCATTTTGCTCTGTGATGAGGCGACCTCGGCACTTGATCCGCAGACCACGCAGTCTATTCTCGACTTGCTTCGCAAAATCAACAAGGAATACAAGATCACCATATTGATCATTACCCATGAGATGTCGGTGATTCAGCGAATTTGCAACAAGGTTGCCGTAATGGAAAAAGGGGAAATCATCGAGCAGGGCAATGTCCTGGAGGTATTCGGACAGCCGCAGCACCCAACGACGCAGAGCTTTGTACGCACGGTCATTCACGATGCAGTACCCGAGAGTGTGCTACAAACGTTCGAACAGCAAGAATCACAGCGGATTTACAAGCTGGAATTTATAGGACAGGTTGCTTCTGATCCGGTGGTTCATGAATTAATTCGGCAGCATGATATCCATGTGAACATTTTGTTTGCCAATATGACGGAGATTCAAGAAACGACGATTGGCTATATGACAATCCAACTGCGTGGTGGGCAGCATTCCATTCAGCAGGCTGTTGATTTTATCAAGAGCAAAGGAGTCCATATTCAGGAGGTAGAGAGTCTATGATGATTACAGGAACCACGATAACCTGGGATCAACTGTGGGAAGCTTTGTATGAATCCGTGCTCATGGTCAGCATATCCTTATTCATTGGCGCCCTGATCGGTATCCCTATCGGTATTTTACTCGTCATCACACGCCCGGGCGGAATTCTGGAGAACAAATGGCTGCACAATATTTTGAATCCGATCATTAACATTGTTCGTTCCTTACCGTTTATTATCTTGCTGATTGCGATCATTCCGTTAACCCGTCTGATTGTGCATACATCCATTGGGACCAGCGCGGCAATTGTCCCCTTGATTATATATATTGCGCCATATATCGGAAGGCTGGTCGAAAACTCGCTGTTGGAGGTGAATCCGGGGATATTGGAGGCAGCAGATGCGATGGGGGCGACCCCGTTCCAGGTCATTCGATACTTTTTGCTTCCTGAGGCATTCAGTTCTCTGATTTTGTCGTTAACGACAGCAGCCATTGGTCTGATTGGTGCTACTGCTATGGCTGGTGCGGTCGGCGGAGGCGGAATTGGCGATCTGGCGATCGCATATGGCTATCAACGTTTTGATACGCTGGTTATGCTGATTACCGTCATCATTCTAGTCTTGTTTGTACAAGGTGTTCAGTCCTTGGGGAACCTATTGTCCCGTAAAGCACGCAGGGGTTAAATTAGATGTTTTTTTTCACCTATTGTCTGTTCATAGCTTGTAATTTTATAATCCATGCGTTCCAATACGTTGTTCATATCTTTCATTTTTGCAATGAGCTGCTTGCGCTGCTCTATTAGGAGTTCTTTTCTCGCATACATTTAATATATTCAACCCATCTGCAATCTTCTTCCGTGTAATCTCTGATGCCACTTTTATTACGGTTCACACGCGGAATAAGTCCGATGCGTTCATAATAGCGGAGTGTATCCTGAGATAGTTCGAATTTTTTGCTTACTTCTGCGATCAACATGCAGACTTCACCTCCTGATTTCTGATCAAGAAACGCCCTATGTAAATGGATAGGGCGTTCTTGTCGTTTCTTATTTCGAAACTGTCATTTCATCCATATTTACTGGGCGCCAACTACCGGATGAGGAACATACGGCTCTTCCAGCAATGCGATTTCTTCAGGTGTTAACGTAATCGAAAGAGCAGCTACTGCATCTTCAAGATGAGACGTTTTTGTAGCACCGATAATCGGAGCTGTTACCGGTTCTTTCTGTAGCAACCAGGCAAGTGCGATTTGAACGCGGGGAACTCCACGTTTTTCTGCGATGGCCGCAACCTGCTCCACGATCAATCGATCGGTATCTGCAGTCGCATCGTATTTAGATTTTGCCACTTGATCGGTTTCGGAACGATGTGTTGTTTCCTGCGCATCACGCGTCAATCTTCCACCTGCAAGTGGGCTGTATGGAATCACACCGATTTTTTCTTCCTTACAAAGCGGCAGCATCTCTCTCTCCTCTTCACGATATAAGAGGTTTAAATGATTTTGCATCGATACAAACCGGGTCCATCCATTCTTCTCAGCTATATGCAAAGCCTTTAGAAACTGCCATGCGTACATGGCAGAAGCTCCGATATATCTTGCCTTCCCAGCCTTCACAACATCATGTAATGCTTCCATCGTCTCCTCAATAGGGGTAGTGTAATCCCAGCGATGAATTTGGTACAGATCCACATAATCTGTCCCCAGTCGCTTAAGGCTCTTATCGATTTCACTCATAATAGCCTTTCGAGAAAGTCCCGCACCATTGGGGCCTTGATGCATACGGAAATGAACCTTCGTTGCAAGGACAATTTCATCTCGATTCGCAAAATCTTTTAAAGCCCGTCCGACGATTTCCTCGCTAGTTCCATCTGAATATACATTCGCGGTATCAAAAAAATTAAAACCTAGCTCCAAGGCATTTTTTATAATGGGACGACTGTGCTCTTCATCTAATATCCATGGATGAATCCATCGTTCTGCAACCCCAAAGCCCATACACCCAAGACAAAGCCGGGATACATCCAAGCCGGTATTTCCAAGTTTCACATAGTCCATTTGATTATACCTCGCTTTCCTAGATATTGTTTTCTTCAAATGTAGTCTACTCCAGCTACTTACACCGGATATTATTACATTTGGAGTTCACTCCAAGTCAAGCGATTTTGTTGCGTGATGCCTTCATATAGGACTAATTGTTCAGAATCGGTTCAGTGGGGTTTCGTATAATTCTCTTAGCATAGTTCCTTGGTTGCATAATACGTAGAACTAAACATGACTAAAGACTTTGATAAAACAGGATATATGCCAATAAATAGCGTCTAGGAGTGGAAATGTTGAAACTTATAAATCGAAATAAATGGATTGCATCTGCGATGGTATTGGGGATTGCTTCAGGCTCCATCGTATCTTTGCCTTGGCTGGGGGGCGCTCAGACTGCTTATGCAGCGACAGCAGATACACAAAGTGAAACTGGATTTGTAGCACAAGCTCGTACTTTGGGTTTGATGACAGGTGGGAATCAGGGCGATTTTATGGCACAAAAGAATTTGACCCGCGCTGAAGCGGCCAAAATTTTGTGCGGTCTGTTCCAGTTGGAAGTTAACAATCAGCCGCAGACTTCTTTTATGGATGTATCGTCCGATGCATGGGGCGCTCCCTATATTGAGGCCGTACGTGCAGCCGGGTATATGAGAGGTAACGGAGAACTCTTCCGTCCGGGGGATGCCATTACCAAGGAAGAACTGATTGTTTCGCTCGTACGTGCAATGCACTTGCAGGATACAAGTACTGCGGATGCACAGCAAAATGCAGTTCAGGTTGCCCGCTCTTACGGTCTGTTAACAGAGGATGCTTCTGCAACGGATTTGAAAAATCCATTGAACCGGGAGAGTGGTGCAGAAGTATTCGTCAGCCTGCTGGATCATCCGGTAGGAGAAGTGAAATCAGAGGGCAATACCGTTCGAATCGGAAATATCCCGTACCAGTTGGAAGGATCTTTGCAAGGCTTGTTTGGTGAAAATAACAAAGCTGTATTAAAAGGGGCAAAAATCGATCTTAACCGTAATTTGCGTACACTCACAGGTGTAAATAAGCTGGAAATTAACGCAGACGGTGGTGTATTTGACGGTAAGGGTGTGTCTTTTGATGGACGCCTGATCGTCAATGGTTCGGTAACCTTGAAAAACATGTCCTCCACAGGCGTATTAGAAATCAAAGGCTCAGGGACCCAGCCTGTATCGGCCATTTTGGAAAATACGGCATGGTCCGGTGTGGAGATTGGCTCTAAAGATGCACAATTAACAGCAAGCGGAACGACAAAGATTGACAACTTGACACTGAAAAATGATGCATCCATCGTGACCGAGGGGAATGCCGCGATTAGCCGCGTTTCGTTGCAACAGGGACTGGGCAAGTTACTGATTAGTGGTAGTATTGGTTTGTTGGATGCATCACAATATGTGGGCATTCCTTTTATTACGCTGGCTAAGGGAGCTACAATCAACCAGCTTAACCTGCCGGATCAAAAACAGCCGCAGGATGTTATCATTAACTATGATGCGGTGAAAGAAGCTGTTAGTCTCGTAAATGGTACGAAGAACTCATCCCCTGCTGGATCGGTTGTCACGGACACAGATAGCAAAGATAAGAAAAAACGTGACAGTGATATCGTCAGTATAGACCGCAGTCAGTTGGAGACGGAAGTCCATGCAGCCAAAGAACTGTTGGAGCGTGCAGGTGAGGGTGGACTGGATCAGGCGCTTTACACGGTCGCAGCGAAGGAAAACCTGTCCATAGCAATCAATCAGGCTATGCTGGTACTGAACAATACAGCAGCTACACAGGCAGAAGTAGATCAAGCACTCAGCACATTGAAACAGGATGTTTCTGTGTACACAGCCTCAGCCACAGAACCGGTGATTGGGACACAGGAATTAACTAGACTGGTTCAGTTAGCTTCGACTACCCTTGAACAAAACCGAATGGTTGGTGATGAATTTCCACCTCTTTGGGACGACTCACTAAGTCAAGCGATTCAATTTGGCAACAATGTGTTGGAAGGAAATGCGCCTCAAAATATTGTGGATCGGGAAGCAGAAAGCTTGCGTCGAGTAATAAAGGTATACAAAGCATCAGTAAAACTCAGAGATGCCTATCTGCATTTTGTCGATGTAACGGATCGTGTGGATAATTTGAAAACAGATAAAGCGCGTTACAAGTCCTTAGTAAGAGAAGGATCAAATGTATATGTGAATCCATTGGCTACAACTGAGCAGTTGGAAGAATGGACACAAAAAATAGATCTTGCTACAGAATCATTCTTGGCACTGCAAGCAGCGGACTTCTCGGTGCTTAAGAATACTTTACAAGAAGCGCAGGTTATCTACGATCAGAATGGTTCTCAAAATGCTGAACTAGATAACTTGATTCAGGAATATACAGAGAAGATGCACACTGCTATGACCCAGCAGGACGTATTGAACTTGAACATGGAGCTGAGTCAAAGGCTTACGGAGTTCACTGTGCCATTGCCTGCTACAACTCGGGAAAAACTGCAGCAGCTGGTTCAAGATATTCAACTAAAACTGCTGTCTAACCCTGTGGCTCGTAATTACTTGAATACGGAAATGCTGTCTTTAGAGCAACAAACAGGACAAGCCAACTTTGCACTCATTATGCCATTTACTCCTGAGGAGCAATTGGTCATCTCTTATAATCAATTAAGTCAGGCTAAAGGGACCTATCTTGAAAAATATAACGAGAAAAGACTACAATTGAGAGACAAAGTCATTGAAATGCAGACTTCGATCAATGGAATTTTGCTGCAAAATTCAGGCGCATTAAGCGCTGAGGCTCAGCAAGCCTTGTCTTCTGCTTCAGAGCATGCCTCTACTTTCTTAGGCTTGTCCAGCTTTGAATTACAAGACGTTGTTCCTGTATATGAGGAGCTGCAACAAGTACAGAGCCAGTATGCTGCACCTATAACGGTGGATACTACGTTGTTGAATCACAATATCAATTTGGCCAATAATGAAATTTTGACGTTCGGCCGTCATTATACGGAACAAGATAACGAAGAACTTCAAGGGCAGATTAATCTGGCAAACCTTGTGCTTAATAATCCGGATAGCACACAGGTACAGGTAGACCAAGCTAATACGGATCTGATTACAGCGTTTGCGAACTACCAATTCAAATGGATCGTAACTGATCTTGATATCAATGAGCTTAAGAACATTGCGAACAATCTGCTTACAGTAAATGGTACAGATCCTACGACGGTCTACTTTCACAGAGTAGTGGATGCATTCAATCGTTTGGACCAGTATTTGCCTATGCCAGAACTTAAGAAAAATTACATGGATCTGGAAGATGCGATTCAGGAGTATAAAGATTTTGTAGCCAGCCAGCAACAAAACAGCGGAACAGGAAGCAGTGACAGTAACGGTCGACCAACGCCGCCGAGCGATAGCGACGGGACAGGAAGCAGCGACAGCAGCAGTGGAGCAACACCGCCGAGCGATAGCAGCGGAACAGGAAGCGGCGACAGTAGCAGCGGAGCAACACCGCCGAGCGATAGCAACGGAACAGGAAGCGGTGACAGCAACGGTGGAGCAACACCGCCGAGCGATAACAGTGGAGACGATTCAAGCTCGATTCCTGGCGGTAGTATTGATGGCGTTATGATTCCTTAATAGGAGAGGCTAGAAACTACAAGTACGTATTGAAGGGGACGATTCCGCACAGATTTTATCTGCGGCGGGCGTCCTTTTTTGTATGGACAACGCTTCTAATGTAGCTGAATAGAATAACCGATACAAAAGATAGACGTTATTGAAAAGAGCGGAGGATTTATGAAAAAACAGGGTGTTTTATTTTTTATTATACTTCTGCTTGCTGTTGCGTTACCAGTGTATCCGTTAGTGTCGGGTGTTTTATCCGGAAACAGTCATTGGAAAGCTCATAACGGTATTATTGATTTGCGTAATTGGGACCCTCATAAGGAAGGCCCTGTACAGCTGGGAGGGGAGTGGGAATTTTACCCTAATCAGCTTGTGCAACCTTTATCCTTTCATGAAATGCAACAAGATAAGGATTGGGAAAGTCATCAGAGTTCTTCAGAGTTGGGGATGGAAACGAGATCTTCTGCCAAGATTGTGGATGTGCCAGGTAGATGGAATCAGTGGATGCCTAAGGGACAGGCGACCGGATATGGAACCTATCATATCCGTGTGCTGTTGCCTGAAAAAGCGGAAAATCTGTACGGCATCTATATGCAAAACATTCGCAGTGCCAGCCAAGTATGGATTGACGGAGAAAACGTCGGAGCGAGTGGTATTCCCTCTGTTTCTGCCGACAAGGGTAAGCAGGGCAATGTTCCCTATGTTGGGTTTGCATCGGTAGATGGACATTCGGCTGATATTACCGTGCATGTGGCTAATTATAGCTATTCCTCTGGTGGGATTATTTATCCACTGTTATTTGGGGATTACGAGAGTATTACGCATAGCCGGGAAGTTGCAATGGCAGAGGACACCGTACTGATCGCAGGATTTTTTATTCCTACCGTATTTTTTATCATGCTATACCTTTTGCGTAAAAAGGAGAAGGCATTACTTTACTTAGGATGCTTCTGCATCGCGGCTTTATTTTATATTCTGACACATGGAGAAAAGCTGCTGGTTTGGGGAATACCGGATTTACCTTATGAATGGGTACTGAAAATACAGTCGTTCTCGTCAACGCTGTTCTACTATTTTCTGATCCGCTATGTTCATCTTTCGACGCAGATTGTTATGAATCGGATCGTGCTGCGCTTCTATCATATTACAACCGCACTGATGCTGGGTATGGGGCTATTTTTGCCTACATTGGTACTCTCATCCTTTGAATTGTTTATTCTTCTTTTTGGTGTAGTCAGTGTGGGATACGTGTTACTAATCTTGATTCGTGGGCTTCTTCAACAGACGGATGACGCTGCACTGCTAGTCATTAGTATTATGAGCATTCTTATGATTGTAGTGACTAGTTTTGTGTATATTCTGGGCTGGGGAGATGTACGTGGGGTGACAGCCTATGAAATGCTCATATTCGTATTGGCTCAAACGCTGCTGCTGGCCAAACGTTTTGTACATTCGTTTATGGAGGTTGAGAACCTGTCACGACGATTGCTCACACTGGATGGGTTGAAAAACGAATTTCTGGCGAACACGTCACATGAACTGCGCACTCCTCTGCATGGAATTATTAATATCGCTCAATCCATGCTAGACCGCTACGGGACACAATTCAATGAGCCGCAAAAGCACAATTTGGCCTTGATTGCGAATGTAGGACGCAGACTTTCTTATTTAATTAACGATATTCTGGATTTTTCTAATTTGAAAAATGGCAGATTAGCCTTAAATCGTCGGCCTGTCAATGTACAGGCAGCTGTGAATTCCGTGCTGGAGGTATTGGGGCATACGGTGGGTAAGAAAAAGCTTCAATTCGTCAAAGAATGGCCCAGTTCGTTGCCCAAAGTAGATGCGGATGAGGATCGGCTGATTCAGATTTTATACAATTTGTTGGGTAATGCGGTGAAATTTACGGAGGAAGGCAAAATCGTAATCTCTGCCAAAGCGGGGACCCGTGAAATGGAAATCAGTATAAAGGATACCGGCTCCGGTATTGCCCAGGAGCATCTTTCGCATATATTTGAACCTTTTAACCGAGGGGCGAATGCTGAGGATGAAGGATACAGTGGGACAGGGCTTGGATTAGGCATAGTCCGTCGTCTGGTGGAACTGCATGGGGGTCATATCCGGGTAGAATCTAGATTGGGCAAGGGTTCGACCTTTTATTTTACACTGCCTTTGGCGCAGACCGGAACGTTGGGACATGAAGCTCAAAAAGATGTTTCGCCTGCGGTTATATTGCAGCCTGGCGTGACGTCGGGTCAGAATGTGATTCCGCATGAAGAGGACGCACTGGATCGAGTCCAGACTGTTCCTTACAAAGTGCTGGCTGTAGATGACGACGAGGTTAACCTTCGGGTACTGGAGGAACTATTATATGCCACAGGTTGTAGCGTGGTGGCTGTGGATCATGCCGAGGAGGCACTTCACATGCTGAATGGCCGTACCCGATTTGACCTGGTCATTACGGACTGGATGATGCCGGAAATGTCCGGTATTGAGCTGTGCCGACGGATAAGGGAACGGTATTCCCTGTCCGAGCTACCGGTGTTGCTCCTGACGGCACGCGATCTGCCCGGCGATATCCGCGCAGGTTTTATGGCCGGAGCGAATGATTTTCTACGTAAGCCTGTTGATGCTGAGGAATTAAAGGCACGTGTGCGCACGCTGCTGAACATGCGCCATTCAGCGGAGGAAGCGGTGCGTTCTGAAATGGCCTTTTTACAGGCACAAATCAAGCCGCATTTTCTGTACAATGCCTTGAATGTCATTGTTTCGACCGTAGCCGTAGACCCGGACAAAGCAGCGGAGCTGCTCATGGAGCTAAGCCAGTATTTGCGGGGGAGCTTTGATTTTCAGAACAGGGAGAATACGGTACCGTTATCCAAGGAGCTGGAATTGGTAGAATCGTATGTGGCACTGGAAAAAGCACGATTTGAAGAACGTTTGCAGGTAACCGTAGAGGTAGGGAGGAACATCCGGTCGCTCATCCCGCCGTTAAGTATTCAACCCATCGTGGAAAATGCGATACGGCATGGTGTGATGCAACGGGCAACAGGTGGAACCGTGCGAGTGGTTGTACAGGAGGATGGAACCGATTTTGTGGTCAGCGTGACCGATGACGGCGTAGGGATTCCACCGGAGCGACTGGAACAACTGCTGTCGGATGATCATATATCTTCCAGCGTGGGACTGCGTAATATCCATCGCCGTCTTATCCATATGTATGGAGAAGGATTGAGGATTGAAAGTAATCCTATGCAAGGGACGACGGTAAGCTTCCGTGTGCCGGAAACGATTTCGCCCCGGAATACCGATGAATAAAAAAAGTACAGTACATTCGTCGGAAAAGCTAATGTCACGCCCGCGACGATACGATATATAAAATATAAGAAATTAAAATTCGTAAGGATAAAGCAGATAGCATGTAGATAGAGCATCATGATGGATGGTTGCAGCAGGAAGGGAGCACGGACACAAATGAGGGCGATTTTGATTGATGATGAGAGGTCGGCATTAACCTACTTGGAACGGTTGCTGGAGGCGGACGGACGGTTAACGGTAATGGGGAAATATACGTCTGCACAAGCGGGGCTGGATCATCTGGCGTCAGAACGTGCGGATATTGTTTTTATAGATATCGGAATGCCAGAGATGAACGGTCTGGAGGCCGCCGAGTGGATTCAACAGCTGGATTCCCATATTCATATCGTCTTTGTGACCGCGTACTCGGAATATGCTATTGAAGCGTTCGAGCTGCAAGCACTGGATTACTTGTTAAAGCCCGTTCATGCCCGGCGGCTATCCAAAACGATAGATCGGATTGCAGCCACGCTGGCTGATTCCCGTTCCTCCAGCTTGGGAGTTGCAGCAGAGCAATCCCCCAAGGTACGTTGTTTTCAAAAGCTTGAAATTTTGGAGGTTGGACAGGAAGCCGTAGGAGCGAAACCACTCAAATGGCGCACGTTAAAGTCACAGGAGCTATTTTCCTTTTTACTACACCATGAAGGGGAATGGGTGAGCAAAGAACAATTGCTGGATGCGCTGTGGCCTGAATATCATTTGGACAAGGCTGTTGTTCACCTGCACACGTCCATTTACCAAATTCGCAAGGCGTTGAAAGAACGGATGCAAGATACAAAACTAGAATACAATCTGGATCGCTACCGCTTGAACCGCAATGGCTGGATTACAGATGTAGAGCTATTCGAGCGGGGAATATCCGAATGGGCTGCATCCGGTAGCGGCGGTACGCCGCGTATTGATAGCCTGTTGGCTCTATACCGTGGCAACTACCTGGAGGAGCACGATTACCCGTGGGCGTATGCAAAAAGGGAGAAGCTGCGCAGTATGTATCTGGCATGTGCTTCTGAGCTGGCGAGAGAAGAGCTTCGCTCAGGTCGTACCCGGCAGTCTGTTCAGCGCTTGCTCAGCCTACAGCAGCGGGAGCCGTACTCAGACGATATCTGCAGTCTGCTGCTGACCGCCTATGCCCAACTGGGCGATTATACCGCTGCGCAAAAGCATTATGAAAGCTTCGTCAGAATATTGGAAGATGAGTTGGGTATTGAACCGCAGCAGGTGACGCACCAGTTGTACGTGCAATTGAAAACACAGACGCTACCTGCGTAAACGGCTGTACTGGCTCAGGTCGTATGAATAGGCCAACCAGAGATTACTGGTTGGCCTATTCTATTGGAGATTCTACGAGGGAGGCAGCCGGGAGAATGTGATAGCGCTGCTTTTTAGTTTTCACAACCGCTTGCTGAAGCTTTAATACACTTTTCTCCTGGAGGAGGATAAATACCCCAATTCTTCACGGTATTTGGCTACCGTTCTGCGTGACAGCTCTAGTCCTTCCTTTACCATCAGCTCTGTGATTGCCTGATCTGAAAATGGTTTTTGCTTCTCTTCACTGTCGATGATCTGCTTTATCCGCATTTTTGCGCTCTCTGATGAAGTAGCATCCCCGTCTTTCGATCCTAGGGCGGAGGTGAAGAAATATTTGAGTTCAAACAATCCACGGGGCGTCTGCATGTATTTATTACTGACCGCCCGGCTGATCGTGGATTCATGCAGGCCGGTTATTCCAGCAATCTCCTTTTGGGTCATCGATTTCAGATGATAAACGCCATGCTCAAAAAATTCCCGTTGCCTATCAACAATAGCCTGGGCCACACGCATCAGGGTCAGGCGGCGCTGCTCAAGGCTATGAATAAGCCATAATGCTGTATTCATCTTCTCACGAAGAAATCGTTTCTCTTCCTCCATCACCGGCTTTCGAAGCATACTTTGGTAAAAAGGATTAATCCCGACGCGTGGGACTGTGATATCATTAACTGTCACAACGTAGTCGTTTTTGGATTTCTCCACTGAGATATCTGCTATATGATACTGGCGTTCATATGGAGCAAATGCCGCTCCCGGACAAGGATTCAGCTTGCGTATCTGATCGGTCATTTGTTGTACCATGTGAATGTCGATCCCTAGAGCATCCGCGATTTTTTGTATGCGGTTACATGAAAGATTAACCATGTGATGTCGCACGATTTCTTCCAGGTAAACATCATCATTCCCGGCATATCGCAGCTGCAAAAGAAGACATTCCTCCAGACTGCGGGCAGCGATTCCTGCCGGTTCAAAGCCTTGGATCAGGGCAAGTATATTTTCAACCTCATCGGTGGGGACGTCAAGTATTCCGGCAGCTGTATTTACATCCAGCTCAAGGTAGCCTTTTTCATTTAAATTCCCAATTAGAAACATGCCAATCATCTGTTGTAGTTTGGATAGCCCGCGGACCATCCCAAGCTGCGCTTTGAGATGTCTATATAAATTATCTGCGGGATTAGAGACAAAGTCCAGAAGGTCTACCGGATTATCATTTTTTCGTAGCGAATATTCTTCTTCTGTGTTGATTCTTTCGATGGACATATCGATCTCTGCCAAGTCAATGATCGGATTTTCATTTGCTTGCTCATGAAGATATGACATTAGATCGACCGAAGAATATTGAAGAATCGTGATGGCTTGTCGTAATTCTGGAGTTATAGCCAGCCTGAATGTTTGCTCTTGCTGTAATCCGTAGCGTATCATTTTATCTCAGCTCCTTACTGGGAAACAAAAATAACTTTTTATGCAGCTTATTCGTGAAGCTTATGCAATTATACTGCCAACCTTTGATCTTGGAAAAGAAGTGAATGGAATGGGCTGAATTTGAGTTTTGGATAGATTCAATAAAAAGGGTATCAGATTAATGATTAACTTGTCAGTTTATTTTCTTGTAGAGGATTATTTCTTTTTTTATATACTAATTAAATAAGAACTAGTCAGCATGGGGGAATACCGTGAAACGAATTGATGAGATCTTAGAGTATATTGCCAATGGGACAAAGAAACTGTCAGTAGAGGCCTTGCAGGACGGCGGTGGAATTACGGCTGCGGAAATAGCCGATCAACAGAATATGTTAAGAAATAATGTAAGCAAGGAGCTTAATAGCCTACTTCGCGCCGACTTGATTATTAAAATCAAGGGGAGACCCGTCAAGTTTTTGCACAAGCAGGTGATCGAGGAGACCTTTCGGGTTCAGCTTAAAGAGAAACAAATCCAAGTCAACAGTATTCATGAAATATTGCTGCCTGGAGAGCAAGTGGATCCGTTTCACGCCTTAATTGGTTTCATGGGGAGTATGAGGAACCAGGTTGAGCAGGGAAAAGCGGCAATATTATACCCGCCGAAGGGCCTACATACGCTGATTGTGGGACAGACTGGCGTTGGGAAAACAATGTTCGCTAGGTTGATGTATAATTATGGGAAATATATGAAGCGCTTTTCAGAGCAAGCACCGTTTATCGTATTTAACTGCGCTGATTATTACAATAACCCTCAGCTGCTACTTTCCCACATTTTTGGTCATGTAAAAGGAGCATTTACCGGGGCTGATCGGGAGAAAGAGGGACTGGTCGAGAAAGCGGATGGGGGCATTCTGTTTTTGGATGAGATTCATCGGCTGCCCCCAGAAGGCCAAGAAATGATATTTTATTTCATGGACACGAACAGTTACAACAAATTGGGCGAGTCGGAGCGCAAGCGGGAAGCGAATGTGCTGCTCATCGGCGCTACGACCGAAGATCCCGGTTCTTCCATGCTGAAAACCTTTATCAGACGGATACCGATTACGATCAACATTCCTTCCTTGCAAGAGCGAACTGTTGAAGAGAGGTTTTTGATCCTGAAGCATCTCTTTGCAAACGAAGCCCATCGTGTGAACAAGCCTATTAGGGTTGAATTGGAAACTGTAAAAGCACTGATTGGCAGCGTAACCTATGGAAATATCGGTCAGTTGAAATCGAACATTCAGCTTGTGTGTGCCAAAGGATTTTTGAACAGCATACATGAAAATAAGGAAGAGATTGAACTTGATTTTAAAATTTTGCCCGGAAATATCAAGGAAGGTCTATTTAATATGGGGAAGAACCGCAAGGAGATTGCCGAAATGGAGATGGTCAACTCCTCGCTGTATATTACTCCTGAAGGCAGCAAAGGAATGGATGAAGTAGACGCTTTTGAACTGCCGTTCAACTTGTACAAATTGATTGAAGACAAGATAGGGATGCTCAAAGAAGAAGGACTCGACGACAGTTTTATCAATAAGTTTATTACTACAGATGTCAATATTCACATCAAAAGCTTCTATAACCGATTTTATAACATCAAAGGGGGAAGGGAACGGATCCTTAAGATCGTAGGCAGAAATATCCTAGAGTTCGCTGAACAGGTGCAAGAGATGGCTCAAAAAGAATTGAACAGAAATTACAGCGACAGGTTTGTTTATGCCTTCAGTCTTCATTTAAGTGCTTTTTTAAAGCGAATCCGGGAGAAAAAATATGTCAGTAAACAAATCTATGAACCGATGAATGATCAGGATGAAGAATACAGACTGGCACTTATTATCAAGGATTTGATCGAGTCCAAGTTTGAAGTCAGCGTACCCGATGCCGAGACTACCTATGTGGCGATTCTTCTGAAATCGGTAGAAGAGGAGCACCAGGGAAATGTGGGAATCATTGTAGCTGCACATGGCAACAGTACGGCAAGCAGTGTCGTTAGCGTTGTCGACAGCCTGCTGGGAAGCTCAAATATTTGCGCAGTAGACATGCCTTTGGATGTTAGTCCTAGAGAAATCCTGGAAGTTATTGTGGATAAAGTGAAGGACATTGACAATGGCAGAGGCGTATTGCTGCTGGTTGATATGGGCTCCTTGCTCAATCTTGAAGCAACCATTATGGAACGTGTCGGGATTAAGGTGAAGACTATCGATATGGTTTCAACCCCGCTTGTGTTGGAGGCTGTGCGAAAGGCCAGTATTTTTGATATGAATATAGAGGAAATTTATCAATCTTTGAAGGATTTTCGTGGATATAACACTGGAAATGCTGGAGTGAAAGCGGAAAAGACCAGTAATAAGGTAATCGTGACGGTCTGTTCCTCCGGCAAAGGTGCCGCCGCCAAGCTAAAGGAGTTTGTAGAGAAGGTTGTTTATGACTTAACCGAAGAGAAAATAGTTGTTGTACCGGCAAAGGTCAGGGAATTGGATAAAGTGGTGAAGGATTTACGGGCCAAGCATACGCTTCTTGCGGTGATTGGGGTTAAGCGGCCAAGCGAGCTCAATGTACCGTTTATCCCTTTGGAAAAACTGATCGAGGCAAGCGGTGAACAGGCATTAAGAGAATTGTTGCTCAACAATCAGTTGCCTGTTATGCATGAACACGGAAGCGTGATCGTAAGAGATCTATGTGAGGATACGCTAAAGGAGTTTATGACTTATTTGAATCCTCACAAAATTTTGGGGATTTTGATGAAATTTATCGAGCAGCTGGAACAGGAACTGGAGGCTGATTTCCATTATGCAAAGAAGGTTCAGCTTGCTGTTCATACGGCTCATGCGCTGGAACGAATGGTCATTGGAGAAGGGCTAGTGTATCAGGAGGATGTATCCTTGCTTGACCAACGATTAATCGATGTGGTGAACCGTTCCTGCAATATATTTGCCTCCAGTATTAACATTAAGCTGACTAATGATGAAAAATATTATATTTGCGAAATCCTAAGCGAAGTATATAACTGTATCCCCAAGTAGTGGCGCAAGTGTATAAAACGATGCTGGATGTGTATTAATCATGCGGATAAGGATAATAAGTAGTTGGTGAGAAAAGGCCAAATTCCCGGAGCAGCCGAGGGTTTGGTCTTTTTTTTTGATAGTTAATCGCATCATACAGAATCTTGGCATGAGACTTGCATATAAGTATAGGCGAAGGATGCAAGGAGGGGGTGAAACAAATGATAGGTGTTATTGTTGGCACTCATGGAAAATTTTCTGAAGAGATCCTAAGATCCACGGAAATGATTTTTGGCCATCTGGAAAATGTGGTGGGTGTAACGTTTGAACCAGGTGAAAGTGTTAACGGACTTGTTGAGAAGTACAAAGCGGCCTTGGAAACAATTGATTGGACGGACGGATTGATTTTTCTCGTCGATTTGTTTGGTGGCAGTCCCTATAATGCGGCTAGTAGGATTGTGGCCAGGTATGAAAAAATGGACATTGTAACAGGGGTAAACCTGCCAATGATCGTAGACCTGCTGACTAATAGAGGGCTGGAGAACGTGGAGAATCTAAGTGATCTGGCCATCCGTGCGGGTCAGGATTCAATGAAGTCTTTTCGTGTCATCCGGGACATACAAACAGAGGAGGAATTATAGGTATGGAAATATCATTTGTTCGTATTGATGACCGTCTAATTCATGGTCAGGTGGCTACTGTGTGGGTGAAGGAAACGAAGTGTAACAAAATTATCGCCGTCAGCAATGAGGTCGCTGCGGATACGCTGCGCAAAACCTTATTGTTACAAGTGGCGCCGCCGGGGATTAAAGCTTATGTTGTCACGATTGCGAAAGCGATTGAAGCTTATAACAATCCTAAATATAACGATTTCAAGACCTTGTTCCTGTTTACCAATCCCACGGATGTACTGCGGGTTGTAGAAGGTGGGGTACCGTTTACATCGGTAAATGTAGGTGGAATGTGCTTCAAAGAAGGCAAGACACAAATTACCGGAGCAGTGTCCGTAGACAAGCAGGATGTAGAGGCATTTTATAAATTGCACGAAAAGGGGATAGAACTGGAGATTAGAAAAGTGGCCAGTGATCCTAAAATTAATTTGATTAACAAGCTCCAAAATGTCCAGTTTTAACAACACGTACGCATAAGAGAGGGGGTCAAACATGAGTGTTTTTGAAATCGTAATGGTCACGCTGGTTGCAGCCATTTGCGGAATGGGCAGTGTTTTGGATGAAGGACAGACTCATCGTCCTATAGTTGCGTGTACACTGATCGGTCTGGTCCTGGGAGATCTCAAAACCGGTATTATTCTAGGCGGTACGCTGGAATTGTTGGCTTTGGGCTGGATGAATGTCGGAGCGTCCATGGCTCCGGATGCGGCTTTGGCCAGTGTAGTCTCAACCATATTGGTTATTGTCGGGCACCAATCGATCGGTGCGGGAATTGCCGTTGCGATTCCGATTGCGGCTGGCGGACAAGTGTTAACTATCTTTGTTAGAACGATTACCGTGTTCTTTCAGCATCTGGCAGATAAATATGCCGAATCTTCAAATTTCAAAGGAATTGAATTATGTCACTTCATAGCCCTCCTTCTTCAGGGATTACGCGTCGCTTTGCCTGCCGTATTGGTGGCTATTGCAGCAGAAACCGGTCTGGTTACGACTTTGCTGGACGCGATCCCGGAGGTCATTACAAAAGGGCTGCAAATTGCTGGGGGATTCATCGTCGTTGTAGGGTATGCCATGGTTATTAACATGATGGCAGCCAAATATCTGATGCCTTTCTTTTTCTTGGGCTTTGTCATCGCAGCATTTACAAGCATCAATCTGGTTGGCTTTGGAATCATGGGGGCGGTTCTGGCTCTGCTGTATATCCAGCTCAATCCTAAATATAGCCAGCGCAAAGATCAAGTGGGTGAAATTGAAGAGCTCTAAAGAAATTCTTAATGAAAGAGTGGGGTACTATGGAAGAAAAAAAGTTGACCAAAAGCGATTTAAACAAAATGTTTTTCCGTTCATGGTTCCTGCTGGGCTCGTTTAACTTTGAGCGTATGCAGTCGATTGGTTTTTGTGTCACCTTGATTCCGGCAATCAAGCGGTTATACAGCAAGAAGGAAGACCAAAAAGAAGCACTAAAGCGGCATTTGGAGTTTTTTAATACTCAACCGTTTATCTCTGCACCGATTATGGGGGTAACGGCCGCTATGGAGGAGCAGAAAGCCAATGGCCAGCCGATTGATAATGCTACCATAAGTGGTGTGAAAGTTGGCTTAATGGGACCTTTGGCTGGAGTAGGAGACCCTATTTTCTGGGGAACATTACGCCCCGTTCTGGCTGCATTAGGAGCTTCCATTGCGTTGTCCGGAAGCGTTATCGGGCCTGTCCTATTTTTCTTGCTTTTTAATGTTATTCGCCTGGCCACTAAGTGGTACGGACTGAAATACGGCTACAAAAAAGGGACGGAGATTGTGTCCGACATGTCCGGAAACCGACTGCAAAAGCTTACGGAATCGGCCTCCATCCTGGGACTATTTGTTATGGGCGCCCTCGTATCCAAATGGACTACTCTGAATATACCACTCGAAGTATCCCGATATACCCGTTCGGATGGAGTAGAGGTTGTTACGACGATACAGATGATTCTGGATCAATTGATACCTGGTCTGTTACCTCTCTTGCTGACTTTTTTATGCATGAGACTGCTCAAAAAGAAAGTAAATGCTATAGCTCTGATTTTTGCTTTATTCGCAATAGGAATTATTGGATACGCTCTTGGTGTATTGGCTTAAGCCAATTTGTAAAGTGATCCGGTCAAGCAGCCGTCTCTGACCGGCAACCTGCCGCTTAACTTGTAAACGCTTTAAATTTTACGGATTAAAATATTCAATCATCTACAAGCGAATCTGCTAGCGTTCAACGATAGTCATGAAAGGCTGCTGGCTTGTTGATAGCTGATATAAGCAATGATTCTATATCATTAATCACTACAGGCTCAATGATGGTTTTAAAGCCACATTGAGCCTGTAAAAGCAGGTTCCGCTCTTTTGCTGTTAGTATGTTCGTTGCAATTTCTTGGAGGAGCTTGCCAGCTCGGGTACTAATAGCCTCTTTTCTCTATGATCTGATATTCGCCGAGACCTGTTTTCTTCAGCGGCATATGCATATAGCATATCTCTCCACAGTTAGGTCATATTGAGAGGTTTATGAAGCCATGAAGACTTAAGGAGGCCACTGCATTGGGAAAAAGGAGACGAACTGGCTTTAAGGGCAAAAGAATTAGGGTGGACGTTAGACAATCTTCTTCAGCTCAAACAGGGCAAGGCGGCAACCCCATTTCTATCAATGCTTCAGACGTTGGGGTAGTAAGAACAGATGTTAAAAACAAATAATCGACTTGGATAGAAGCTCATATTTAACGTAAAAAGACCACCAGGAACAAGTTAACTATCTTGTTCCTGGTGGTTTCGCTTTTTTGCCGTATTCGGCAGGTACTTTCATCAGCATCCGCGTCTACATAGCCTATGCCTTGCTTTGCGTCTTGTTGTCGACTTCTTTTGCAGAGTTGATTGATCGCACAGGCATTGCCTTCAGCACAGCATATCCGTAAGGAGGAAGCTCGGCATGCAGTCCCTTCGGTCCTACGGACCACTGGCTTTCGCCAAAGGTTAATTGCCATTCCTGCTCAGGAATGTCCAATTCAAAAACGTGATCCTCATCGGAACGATTGAGCAGTACGAGCAGCACTTCTTCCCCGCTGCGGCGCTCGTAGGCAAGTGAGGCACCCTCCGGCTGTGCCTCCAGGAAAGTGATGCTTCCTTGGTCACGGAGGACCGGGTGCCCCTTACGAAGCGCAATCAGCTCGCGGTAAAAGTCGAACAGCTCGTGGTCCTGCTTATCGGCATCCCACTCCATGCACTGGCGGCAGCCTGGATCGGCATCTCCATCCAGGCCGATCTCATCGCCGTAAAAAATGCAGGGTGCGCCCATATACGTGAACTGGAACAAAGCAGCCAGCCGCATCAGTCGCTTGTCGCCCCCGCACAGCGTCAGTAGGCGCGGTGTATCATGGCTATCCAGCAGATTGAAAGCAACCTCGGATGCTTGCTGTGGATAGCGGGCCAGCTGTCGTCCGATGGCGTAGGCAAAGCTTTGGGCATCGGTCACTTTTTTGACGAAAAAATCATTCACCGCGTAGGTGAACGGATAATTCATCGTTGCATCGAATTGGTCCCCCTGAAGCCATTCAGACGATTCATTCCACATTTCACCCAAAATGTACGCATCCGGATTGGCCTGCTTGACCGTAGTGCGGAATTCCCGCCAAAAGGCGTGGTCCACCTCGTCTGCCACATCCAACCGCCAACCATCGATGCCGATTTCTTCGATCCAGTGCTTTGCCACATCCAGCAGGTACTTTTTTACCTCAGGATGTTCGGTGTTCAGCTTGGGCATCATCGGTTCCAGCCCGAATGTATCGTACGTCGGTATGCCATCCACCACTTTCAGGGGAAAGCTATGTACATGGAACCAGTCCTTGTAAGGCGAGGCTTCGCCTTTTTCCTGGACGTCGACGAACGGTTTAAAAGTACGCCCTGAATGGTTGAACACCGCATCAAGCAGCACCCGAATTCCTCGATCGTGGCAGGCATCGACCAGTTTTTTCAATGTCTTTTTGTCCCCGAAATGTGGGTCCACCTCCATATAATCCTCTGTATCATATTTATGATTGGTCGTCGCCTTGAAGACAGGAGTCATATATATGGCGTTAATTCCCAGCTCGTTCAGGTGGTCCAGGTGATCCAGAATCCCCTGTAGATCGCCACCGAAAAAATTGTCTCTTTGTGGGGTTCCACCCCATGTCTCTGCACCTTCTGGGCTGATGGAGGGGTCACCGTTCGCAAAGCGTTCCGGGAAAATCTGATAAAATACCGCATCCTTCACCCATGCAGGTGGCTTCAGAATATCAATCGGGTTCAAGAACGGATATTGGAACAGTTTATCTGCATTTTCGGGTTCTTGGGTAGTAAAGTCGTCCTCGTTCATCCAAATACGTTCCTCACCGTCTTCTAGCAAAAATCCATATTTCAGCCGACGGTGAGTAGGTTTTATACTGCACTCATAGTAATCAAACCTGCCATCAGTAGCGAATTTGGACATCGGGACAAGCTGTCGGGTGCGGTCCCAATCGTATTTATCTCCGGTGAGAGCATGAACGGTGTTCAGGTCATTTTTCTTCGCACGTAGCCGTAGAAATATCGTTTCATCATTATAACCAAAAGCCCAATTGCGTTTCGGGTGATGGTATATAGCTTCCAGCAGCATCGGGTAGGCCTCCTTTTTTCATAAGCATTCAAATTTGAAAATGTGAAGCGTATGTCGTATAAGATAGTTATTAACCTTTTTAAGTGGGTTATGTACCATAAATGCTATAATGCCCATTACATAAAAGAAAAACGATAAGTAGGTGCCCATGATGAAAACAAATGTGTTATACATCGAAGATGACCAGGATATCGGTGCTTGGACGCATCAGTATTTGGAAGAGCGGAATTACGCTGTAGTATGGCTTCGCAGCGGGGATGGGGCTGTGGAGGCAGCCCGTACGTGCCAACTCGTGATTTTGGATGTGATGTTACCTGGTCTGGATGGATTCACCATAGGGAAACGGCTCAAGAAAGAGTACCCGGAGCTTCCCATTCTCATGTTGTCTGCTCGTACCTCCATAGACGATAAACTGCAAGGACTGGATTTCGCCGACGATTATGTAACCAAGCCCTTTCACCCGGACGAGCTCATCGCACGTATGGAGATTTTGCTGCGCCGATCAGGAACCGTGCCCGAAGAATCCTTACAACTGGGGCATCTCTCTGTGTTCTCTCCTGATAACCGTATTGTGAACCGTGACACCGGGGAGGAAATTACACTGACAGGCAAGCAATATCACATTTTTGCTTATTTACTGCGGCATTTGGGCCAGATTATGACGAAAGAGCAAATGTATGAAGCGGTATGGGGAGATCCATATATCGACGGAGACAAAACTTTAATGGTTCACATCCGACACCTGCGCGAAAAGCTGGAGATTGATCCTGCGACACCTCGCATCATTGAGACGATCCGTGGTGTAGGATATCGGGTGAAAGCATAATGAACAGGACGCGCAAGGGTTGGAGGAGGCTGCATCCCAGCTCTAAGCCGGATCAGGGAGGTCGGTTTCGCAGTTCACTGTTGTTCCGTTATCTGGTCATCATTGTGGTTGCTATGATGCTGTTGCCCATTGTGTTGCCTGCTACAGCCTTGATATATAGCGTGTTATTCAATTGGGGGGCGGGGTCCAAGCCTAAAAACGCTTACTATCCCTCTGCTACCCATACCGAAAATAGCTGGCATCGCGAAGCTGTAGCCTTGAAGGGAGCCACACCAGAGCAAATCTCAGTCCATCTGCGCAAAATACAACAAGATATGTTCCCTAAATCCCAAATATTTTGGGTGGATACCGCAGGGTTAACTAGGTTGGAGTTACCGACCCAACCTAACCTGCCAAAACAATGGAACGCTGCGCAGGCTATAGCTTTTATGAAGCAAGCAAGCTATGAGGGGCCGTTTACGGTAGTAGCCTTTATTGGCGGGGGCAAGAATGATGTAAATCAGGGCTATATGGTATTAAAAGTGCCTCGTTCGTTCTTTGAACAGCCACCTACTGATAGTAGTATGTTGATGTACTATTTCTTTTTTATTGTATTGATTTTGGGCGCTTTTATATCCGTATCTCTTCTGTTTTTTGGAGACATTCGGCGTAGACTGTTGCAGCTTCAGGCCGCCATGTCGCAGCGAGGAGAGGACGGCTTGCCTATTCTTGTTGCCACTGGACGCCCGGATGAAATCGGCAAGCTGGAAGAAGCATTTAATCAGATGGTCGAGCAGTTGGCAGAGAGTCGGGGACGTGAGCGTCAGGAGGAAGAGCTACGGAAGAGACTGGTCGCGGATCTGTCACACGATATTCGGACGCCGCTTACGGTCGTGCGTAGCCATCTGTATACACTAGATGGTGAAAATCTCAGCAGCAGAGGGAAACAGTCGATTACACTAATGGAAAACAAGCTAAAGGACCTTGGGAGTCTGATCGACAACTTGCTGACCTATAATCTCCTATCCAGTGGCAAATACACCATGAATAACACACCGCGTGATATCCTGCGGCTAGTGCGGGAGTGTGTAGCCAGCTGGTATCCGGTGTGGGAGAAGGAGGGCTTTGAAGTGGATATCGACCTGCCTGAGCATAGTATGGTGTGGAATGTCGATGAGCAAGGCTTCCGTCGTCTGCTGGACAATCTCTTTCAAAATGTAGTTCGCCATGCTGCCTCAGGCCGATATATTGGTGTTCAAGTCCAGAAGGATAATGGGACAGAGGCATTGGTTATCACAGATAAAGGGCCTGGTATGGAGCAACAGTCCAGTGAAAAAGGAGCCGGGATTGGGTTGGCGATTACAGAACTGCTGGCTCGCGAAATGAATTTGGAGAGGGAGATTTTCAGTTCATCAGCCGGGACCCGAATCCGTTTTTTAAACAAAACTTAAACTCAGAGTTTCCTTGGCTTTAAACTTGGCACGTTACGATAGGTGTCGAGGTGAGGAACTTGAACGAATACATTATTGAAACGAACAGTCTCAGCAAAATATACAAAGGCCGCGCGGCGGTTAATCAGCTGGACCTGAAAATAGCTCGGGGAGATATTTACGGATTTCTGGGTCCAAATGGAGCAGGGAAAACGACAACGATCCGCATGCTGCTTGGACTTATTCGCCCAACTCGAGGAACGATCCGTATATTCGGCAAAGATATTCGCAGACATAAGCTTGATATTTTGCGTAAAGTCGGCTCGTTGGTGGAGTATCCTTCGTATTATGGTCATTTGAACGCCATTGAAAATCTGGAGGCCATTCGCCGTATTTTGAATGTACCCAAGCAAAACATTGCGGAAGTGTTAGAGGTCGTCCGACTGACCAAGCATGCCAAACGTCCAGTCAAAGGCTACTCGCTGGGCATGAAGCAGAGACTTGGTATTGCAGCAGCCCTGCTTGGGAATCCAGAAGTGCTCATTTTGGATGAGCCTACGAATGGTTTGGACCCGGAGGGTATTCAGGAAATGCGCACATTGATTCAGGCGATGCCCAAGCAACGGGGGATCACCGTACTGGTATCCAGCCATCTGTTGAGCGAGGTAGAGCATATGGCGAATACCGTAGGTATTATTCGTGAAGGAGAGCTGGTCTTTCAAAACACGATTCATAATCTCCGTCAGGAATCCGCGGGCGGAATTCGGATCGTCGTGTCGGAACCGGAAGCAGCCCAATTGATTGCGCGTGAGCAGGGCTACCATTCGGTGAAGGACGGATCGGCGCTGGAGTTCGAGAACATGAATGATGCGGCTGTTGCGCTGCTGGTCAGAAGATTGGTCGAAAATACGCATGCCGTATACCGTGTGGAGGAACGCCGCAAATCGCTGGAGGATATGTTCATGCAGGTGGTGGGCAAAGGAGGGGCTTCCTTATGATGCTGCGAGCACTCACGGCGGATCTGCTCAAAGCACGCAGAAAGGGAATCTGGTTCTTGGTGTTCCTCGGTCCCCTTGGGCTGGTGGCCATGCAGGCGCTCAACTTTGGACTTCGATATGACTATCTGATTCCGCGTAACAAGGGTCATCTGTGGAATGTTTTGATGGATAACATCGCTCTTTTTGTACCCCTTGCGCTGGTGCTAGGAGCTACTATGGTGGCTTCCATGTTGGCGAATGTGGAGCATACATCTAACTCATGGAAGCAGTTGCTGGCCTTGCCGATTTCCAAATTCAGCGTCTATATGGCCAAGCTGACGTTGGCGATTGGGATGCTGTGTGTGTCCTGTCTACTCCTGACGGTAGGGACTTGGGTGTTGGGAATGATCCTTGGCTTCGGGGGAGAACCTGCACCCGTAGGAGAACTGCTACGACTCGGATTTTGGCCCTTAGGCGGCACGTTGCCTATGCTCGTATTATTGTTGTGGTTAACAGTCACATTCCATAATCAAGCGCTACCTGTAACACTGGGCATTACGTTAGGCATTGGCAGCTTGTTTGCTTCACAGCTGTCCGAATGGTTTCCATTGGCCTGGCCTCAATTCGCCTGGGTTGCACCTCAAGCGTGGATGTTTGCGTCCGTCGGGTGCGGAACGGGTATGCTTCTCAGCCTGCTGACAGCGGCCCATTTTAGCCGAAAGGATGTGGCGTAATGTTCGGAGGATATGCACGGTTACTTTCTGTTGAACGGTTGAAAATGGCGAAATCGCCCGTCTGGCTGCTCGCGCTCGTCAGCCCGGCGATTGCCGTCCTGATTGGTTTGCTGGCGAATCCGGGAGGGAACTGGCTGTTGCTGTTGTCAGCCATGCTTACAGTTCATGCGCTGCTGTTCATGCCGATGCTGACGGCCGTGTTTGGGTCTCTAGTCTGCCGTTTCGAGCATGGGGGCGGCGGCTGGAAGCAGCTGATGTCATTGCCATTGTCCCGCACCAGTCTGTACGCAGCTAAGCTGACTATCATTATGGCCTTGGTCGGATTGACCCAGCTACTGTTCGGAGGAGCGTTGCTGAGTGTTGGAGCTGTGCAGGGGATGAACGGACCGATTCCTTGGGCTGTGATCGCCCAAAGTCTGCTCGCAGGCTGGGTAGCCTGCCTGCCGCTGGCTGCGTTGCAGTTGATGGTATCCTTCTTGTGGTCCAGCTTTGCCGCACCGCTTGCGTTGAATTTTGTGTTCACCGTGCCGAATATTCTGGTCGCCAATTCTCAAGCCTACGGTCCGTACTATCCATGGACACAGCCTTTATTGGCGATGATGCCGAGTGGAAGAGATAACTTTGGGGCGTTCATGGTGCCAACTGATACACTATTGACGGTTATAATGGGCAGCTTTGTCGTATTTACGTTGGCGGGACTGACGGTATTTCGTTATAAAGAGATATAGGGCGAAATACGGGGATTGCAAAAACTCCTTATCCTCAATGAGGGTAAGGAGTTTTTTTCTATGCTATTGGTTTACACTAAGTCTGAAATGGCACGGATATTATTGCTGATAAAGTGGCAAGAGGCGTCGAACTTCGCTTGTTCCTCTGGACTTAGTTCCAACTCGATGACCTCTTGAATTCCTCCGCTGCCGATAATCGCTGGAACGCCCGTGCAGACATCGGTGTGCCCGTACTCGCCGTCCAATACAGCAGAGACCGCTATAATTTTACCATCATCATTTAAAATGGAACGGGTAATGTATGCCAGAGCATTGGCAATACCAAAATAAGTGGCGCCTTTGCGGGTGAAGATTTCCCAGCCTGCATCCCTGGTTTTACGGGCAATGTCGTCCAGATCGACGTGGCTGAATCGTTCCTTATGCTGCCGTAAAATGTGTAAAAGCGGCTTACCGCCAATTGTTACGTGTGACCAGGCAACGAATTGGGATTCGCCATGCTCGCCAAGAGCATATCCTTGTACGCTGCGCGGATCTATGGAAAACACCTCAGAAAGCAACGTCTTGAGCCGGGACGAGTCGATAGAGGTGCCCGTGCCGATCACCTTGTTGCGCGGCAGACCGGATATACTTTGTACCATATACGTTACAATGTCGACAGGATTAGCGGCAATGACGAATATACCGTCGAAGCCACCCTCCATAATCGCTGTTACAATCTCTCTGGTGATAAGCACTGCGTCGTCCAGTACAGACAGGCGGTCTTGACCTGGTCTAGGGTTGGCTCCAGCCGTTATAATCACCACGTCCATATCCGTGCAGTCTGCATACGTGCCTGCACGTACCTTAGTGCGTGTGGACGTAAACTCCATACAATGGGACAGATCCAGTGCATGGGCCAAAGCCCGATCATACGTGCGGTCAATCATCATGATTTCATCACAAATGGACTGATTAACCATTGAGTAGGCACAGCTCGAACCGACCATTCCCGCGCCGACAATAGCTACTTTCCTTGCCTTCCCCTTCATCTATGTTGCCTCCTCGTTCCAGCGAACGTTAATATGCTACAAATTATGCCTGAAATCCATTTTACGTTACATAACATAACATATTGCTGATCTTTTGAAAATATCCATTTTTTTGTCTCCATTCCGGAAAATTAAAAATGAACTGTGAAAGAGGTGTCTTTCTGCGATTAATTGTAGAATGAACGTAAATTATCAATACTTTTACTGGAAGGTAGGAGAGTGCATTTCAATTTATATTTAAGGTGACCGCTGTATAAATTATAACATGAACTATGTTGATGGAAGGAATAGTGCCATAGGAATTATAAAAGTATGACATTTATGTGATGCTCTTTAAAGAGTCTTTAGTGTACATAGAACGAAGTATTCTCTGCAATGTCGTTTCTTGTATTTCTACAAAGATTCCGTTATGACAAAGGTTCTTAGCAGTCTGCAATATTAGAACATTTTTGCCAAAGGGTTTCCAATGGATTTCGCGAATTCTACATATACAAGCTTATTTCTTTCCATACCATCCGGGGAGGTAATGATTAAATGGAAGAAATCAAATCGACGACGGAAGCAGCAAAACAGTTGGGAATCGGGGCGAGTACCCTTCGTAAATATGCAGCGGCGCTGGAGGAGCAGGGGTATGTGTTTCAGCGTTCCGCGAATCAATCAAGAATGTTCAGTGCTGAGGATGTTGAGTGCTTGAAGGTGATGCGGAGGGCGTTGCGTGAGCAGCATATGACGATGGAGCAGGCGGTTCAGGTGGTGCTTGAGAGAGTGACCGCTCCCTTTCCAATGGAGGATGAGGAATTCCGCTTGCCACCCATCTCGGATGCTGAGTCACTGACCGCAACCTGGGAAGAAATAATGGCGGCGGCTGAAGGCAGGGAAGAGACGGTCATGCAGGCTCAAGTCGCTGCTACGGTTGAACTGACAGAGTTACAGGATGAAATGAATGCTCAGACACTGTCAGAAGAACCCATGCAGCTACAGTTGCAGGAAGAGTTCCAGACTTTGGCATCAACTATTGAGTATAGATTGAAGCAAGCGCCTGTATCTGTACAAACACAGGAGTCCGTAGAGCCACAAGAACTGGCGCAGATGCAGGACATGGTGCAAAACGCTTTGTTGGAAATGCGGAGCCGTTTGGAGGAACTGGAAGCAGAGCACAGCCGTTTGGTGGAAAAGAATATCAACTTGTCTAACCAACTGGAGGATCAAAAACGCTGGATGAAAGAAAAGATCGACGAGGAACGGGATCGGCAGTTAATTACGAATTTGCGTACCTACCAGGGCAGACAACGAAAATCGCGCAGTTCGTTGTTGTCCTGGCTTGGTCTGACACCACGCAGACGCAGAGAGGCATAACTAGCATCTTTTCTGATAAAGACCATCAGACCTTCCCGGTTCTGATGGTCTTTTAGCGTATAAAGAAGAAATAAGAGGAATCCTTAATTTTATGTAGAAATATCTTTTGATCTACTATATTAAAGGAAGGAGAAATTCAATGAAGAAACAAAAGGAAGATATGAAGCTAAGTAAAATAATGAGCAAAATGCTGCGACACAAACCCGAGGAATCCGGGCTAAAGTTAGACATTACAGACGGCTCTTGTACTGTGGAACACTTACTTCAAATCATTCAAAGCTTGCCAGGCTGGTCAGGTGTAGAGCAGACTGATATTGAGCGGATCGTGCGCAATTCAGATAAGCAGCGTTTTGAAATCCATAACGGTAGAATCAGAGCTAGATATGGACATAGCTATCAAAAGATAGAGTATACTCCCGGGAATCCACCAGATGTACTATACCATGGTACGAATAAGCAAGCATTGCCATTTATTATGGCGGATGGTTTAGATCCTGTTGGCAGAAAGTATGTACATTTATCTGAAAGCACTAACTTTGCAGCATTAGCAGGGAGCCGAAGAGGTGAATTGGTCATGCTCAAGGTAAACACGATTAAAGCAAGAGAAGAGGGAATCGCATTTTATTATGCAGGGCATGAGGTGTGGCTTGCTGAGTGGATTCCTTGGGACTTGTGCAGTATTGATGATGAAGAGAGCAACACTTGAGGGGTTCTATAATTTTGAGGTTAATACATAATGCTAGTCTCCAAAATAAACAGGCATTCGCCGTAAAAATGGGGGAATGCCCCCCTTACGCATTTGACCAGGTCTACATACAATGATCCTGTAAATGAGCGAAGGGAGTGTTGTAAATGAGTCATATGTGCGGAGTAGGCGGTATGGGTTGCGGCGTAGGCGCATGGACCTCTGTAGGAGCGATTCTGGTTCTGTTTATTTTGTTGGTGATCATCTCTAAAACCCTGTTTCTGTAATTTCGGTCTTGGCCGATTTCCTGTAAAATGCACGAATGCTGCTCTACGTGACGAAGGGCGCACAACAATAAAGCGAAGACCCTTGATGAGAAGGGTCTTCGCTTTACAAGTTTAAGGACCTATGGCTTCGCTGCTGTAACTCCATTCGGTTTACCTTGTAACTCAAGACTGTAGGGACTTGGCTTGAAATTCCGCAATATCCTTGAATTCTTCTTCGAATTTACGTGAAATGCGAATATAAATCGGCAGTAAATCGCGATAAATATCCACGTGTTCTGCTACCGGTTTGTGCTGGTGAGTGGTACCAATCATACCAGACACAGCATCCAGCGAATCAATCCGTCCCAGTGCGTACAAGCCTAGAATAGCTGCACCCAGACATGAGCTTTCCAGACTTTCGGGAATAATGACTTCCTGATCAAATATATCTGCCATGAGCTGTCTCCATAGCTCCGAGCGTGCAAATCCACCCGTGGCGTGAATGACTGACGGTCTGTCGATGACTTCTTCCATGGCGAGCATGACGGTATACAAATTGAACAGCACACCCTCCAGAGCGGCGCGAATCATATGCTCTTTTTTGTGACGCAGGGACAGACCGAAGAAGGAGCCGCGAGCATTCGGGTCCCATAGGGGCGCACGTTCACCGGATAAGTACGGAAGAAAGAGCAGACCGTCGGAGCCAGGACGTACCTGTTCCGCAATTTGGGTCAGCACATGATATGGATCAAGTCCCAGTCGTTTGGCCGTTTCCACTTCGGAGGCTGCAAATTCATCCCGGATCCAGCGGAAGACTATACCTCCGTTGTTCACTGGTCCGCCGATGACCCACAGCTTTTCGGTCAAGGCATAACAGAAAAAGCGCCCTTTGGCATCCGTGAGCGGCTTATCAACTACGGTGCGGATGGCTCCGCTGGTGCCGATGGTAACAGCGATAACTCCAGGCTTGATCGCATTCACACCGAGGTTGGACAAGACACCGTCGCTGGCCCCGATCACAAAAGGAGTCGTCTTCAGTAGGCCCATGTCATGTGCATAGGTCTCATCCAGCCCTTTGAGCACATGAGTTGTCGGCACCAGCTCGGATAGCTGCTCCTTCGTCACACCTGCAATATGCAGCGCTTCCTCGTCCCAGTTCAACTGCTGCAAATTCATGAGTCCGGTTGCAGAGGCAATCGAGTGGTCCACGACATATTGGTGGAATAACCGGGCAAAAACGTACTCCTTAATGGAAATGAATTTGTACGTCTGGGTCGCAACATCTGGTAAATCCCGTGTAATCCACATTAGTTTTGTGAGCGGTGACATAGGATGAATAGGCGTTCCGGTACGTAAGTAAATATCGTGTCCGTTGTATTCATGTTTGAGCGCTTCGGCCCATTTGGCGCTACGGTTATCTGCCCAAGTGATAGAGGCGGTCAGCGGTTTTCCATTCTTATCCACCGCCAGTACACTGTGCATGGCCGAACTGAAGGAGACGAACAGCACATGCTCGGCTGACACTCCGCTTTGTTTCATGACCTCTTGCACCGTCGTCACAACAGCTTTGAAAATATCTTCCGGATCTTGTTCTGCCGCATCCGGCTCAGGTGTATGGAGCGGATAACCCACATGGTGCTGGGCGGCAATATTGCCGTTTTCTTCGAAAAGAACTGCTTTGGTACTGGTCGTACCGATATCGACGCCGATCATATATCGGGTGTCTGTCATATTCAATCTCCCCTTCACTTACCGTTATTAGCTCATTAACGTTAAGTTAACACACTCAGCAGCATAATCAAACCGAAAGCGACCAGGGAGAGGATGGTTTCCATAACGGTCCATGATTTTAGAGTCTGCGGAACCGTCATATTGAAAAATTCTTTAATCATCCAAAAACCGGCGTCATTCACATGAGACAAGATCAGCGACCCTGCTCCTGTAGCAAGGACGACCAGTTCGACATTCGCGCCGGGTGTAAGTGCCAGCACAGGTGCGACAATACCGGAGCCTGTCGTCATCGCGACTGTCGCTGACCCAGTGGCTACACGAATGAGCGCAGCGACCAGAAAAGCAAATACAATCACATTCATATGGGCTCCTGTAGCGACCGCTGCAATGGCCTGACCTACACCGCTGTTGATCAATACCGTTTTAAATGCACCACCGCTCCCGATAATTAAGATAATAGAGGCTGTTGGTGCCAGACATTCACTGGTAAAACGGGACAAGTCCTCTTTCTTTAGACCACGTGCATAGCCTAGCGAGAAAAAAGAAAACACGGCCGCAATCAGTAATGCCATAACCTCATCACCAATGAATTTGAAAAATACAGTGAGCGGATGTGTATTGGCCGGGTCTACAATTTCAGCGACTGATCCGCTAAGCATTAGAATAACAGGTAACAAAATGGTGAACAAAGTAATCCAAAAGGGAGGCAACGACCGCCCCGTCGTATTTCTGAACTGCTCGTCCAGCCTCTCGGAAGGTCTGACCATGATTCTTTTGCCAATCCAAGCGCCAAAGACCGGGCCTGCAATAATGGCGGATGGGATGCCCACGATGAGTGCATATCCTATCGTGCGTCCAATATTGGCGTTAAAGGCTTCAATCGCGATCATCGGAGCCGGGTGGGGTGGTAAAAGGCCGTGTACCGTCGATAGTCCTGCCAGCATTGGAATACCGATTTTCAGCAGAGACATGTTCATTTTACGGGCAACCGTGAACAGGATGGGAATTAATAAAATAATACCAACCTCAAAAAACACCGGAATTCCCACGATAAAGCCTACGATCATCATCGCCCAATGAACGCGTTTTTCACCAAAACGATCCATCAGTGTAGTCGCGATGCGTTCGGCACCGCCAGATTCTGCCATCATTTTACCGAGCATTGTGCCTAAACCGATCACGATGGCGATGGAGCCAAGTGTACTGCCGAGCCCTTTGGTGATGGAGGCAGTAACTTCATGACCAGGCATCCCGTTAACCAGTCCGAGAAATACCGACGAAAGCAGCAGTGAAACGAAGGGATTCCATTTGAATTTAGCAATCAGCAAAATCAAAAGAATGACGGTAACTAGCGCCCATATGAGCAGGGACGCGTTATGGCTTAAGCCGAATAATGTGTTCATGAAGGTCTGCCTCCTTATTCTTATATGTATAGCTAAATGTATACTTGTCGACAACTTCAATTAAAAGAGAGCCGCGCCAGCGAGAAACGCATAAAGCGCGGTACATCTGCTCTTTGTCACGCATATTGTGGCTAGGACGATGTCTTTCTTCTGTAGGGAGACAGGACGCTATCGTTAACCGCGTTGCGGGTATCTCGATAATGATCCTCAATAAATCCTGACAACTCCTGAGCATCCCCCTGATTTAAAGCGTTTGCAAAGGTTCGATGTTTGTGAATCGTGACTTGTGATTCTTCGATGTTGGACGCAAATCGTTGTTCTGTTGCAGCTAACATGACCGTCAGGATTAGCTGTCTCATGCCATTCCAGGTATGAAGAATACGGGTATGGCCAGCTTCCAGAACCAGAGCTTCATGAAAATTAAAATCCTGAAGGGAAAATTCAACGACATCCCTGTACTTGAGAGCGACTTCCATTTTGTCAATCATCTGATTCAAAACAGTCACCAATGTGGCATTATCACTATGTACATACCTTTGTACAACAAAATGTTCAATCAGCATTCGCACATCGAATAGCTCCTCCATATCACCGGGTGTCATGCCGACGACAATCGCCCCCATGCGCTCCAGACGGATCAGTCCTTCGCCCGAGAGTGCCTTCAAGGCTTCACGCACCGGAGAACGACTGGTACCAAAATCGGCAGCAATCTGATTCTCAGATAGCACAGTGCCTGGTGTCTGAACGCCGCGTATAATCTGAAGCCGAAGTTCACAAGCAATCCTTTCCCCAAGCGATGCGCCCTGCAACCAGGTTGTTGGATATTTCATAGGATACTCCTATCTAGGAAATGATTTTGCATACTGGTATACAAGTTATGGAATATTATATACCCCGTTTAAGATCCTTGTAAACGGTATCAGTTGACATCGGTTCCATTTCGCTGCTTTTAGCGTTACAATAGAAGTAGAAAAAAGAAGCAGTGAAAAGTGGAACGAACACGGAAAAGAAGGAGACCGTTTAATGATTATCATTAAAACCAAAGAACAAATTGAAAATATGAAAAAAGCTGGAGACATTTTGGCTGCTTGCCACCGGGAAATTGCCAAAATGATCAAGCCGGGCATTACGACACTGGAAATTGACGCCTTTGCGGAATCCTTTATGAAGAAGCATGGCGCAACACCGGAGCAAAAGGGCTATAACGGCTACCAGTTTGCAACTTGTGGCTCACCTAACGATGTGATTTGCCACGGCTTTCCGAATAAGACACCGTTGAAGGACGGGGACATCGTGACGATCGACATGGTTGTGAACCTGAATGGCTGGCTGGCAGATTCCGCTTGGTCGTATGCGGTGGGTAATGTGTCTGAGCAGGCGCAAAAGCTGCTGGATGTTACCAAGGAATCGCTGTATAAAGGGATTGAGCAAGCCGTTATCGGTAACCGGATCGGTGATATTTCCCATGCGATACAAACCTACGCGGAAGCGGAAGGCTTCTCGGTCGTACGCGAATTTATTGGGCACGGTATCGGAGAAGAGATGCATGAGCAACCGCAGGTTCCACATTACGGACCTCCACACCGTGGACCACGCTTAAAAGAGGGTATGGTCATTACAATTGAGCCGATGCTCAACACAGGCACATACCGCAGTAAAATTGATGCGGACGGCTGGACCGCACGCACGTTGGACGGCGGCTTGTCTGCGCAATACGAGCATACGCTGGCCATTACAGCAGAGGGTCCGATCATTTTGACCCAGCAATAATAAAAGCAGGCATCCACCGCAAGCATACAGACTACCGTGGTGAATGGTCTGGACATATTACAGAAAAGGGGCTGTCCAGAGGACAGTCCCTTTTGCTACGTGCATTCTATAAAGGTCCAGTACATGCGGGGAATAATGGTTTCATCTCCAAAAACCGATTTTGTCCAAAAGGCGAATATCGGTTTTTTCATTTCATGAGTGCCAGGCCACCATTTTAACGAAATGTACACCATGCCATCAGAGTGATCAGCTTAGTTCTGATAGACGCTAGGATACGCTAAGTGTGTGATTATGAATCTTCTACATAGTACAAAAATAACAATAATTTGAAAACAAATTCATAAGAATGAAATGAAAAAAATTCCTTTATTACACATTTAGTCCCTACCACATTTTGCATAAATTGTTCGTTCATTGTTATATGAATTATTTTTTTGCTCTAATAGAACTATTTCAACTTTTTTCCTTGATGTCGATGTAATTGAGGATCACAAAAACGTATTCCTTTAGGAAGATGGAGATCCACTCGCTAAAACGAAAAACATGTAGGTTGCGAGTCAGATTGTCCTAGGGGAATATCGGTCACATCTTAAGTCTTGCGATTACAAACAGCAAGATATAAACATCAGGAGGATAACCATTATGAATTCATTCAAGAAAACGAAGAGCTTGATCAGCGCCCTGACCGGGGCTGCATTATTATTCTCGCTACCAATGACGGCAGGCGCGGAGAGCAATATCAACTATACTGGCATGTTCCTGGGCTATGACGGAAGTGTAAACACCAGTCCTGTCTGGACCTACAACCCTGACATCGTCTCCTATGATCTGCTGAACTGGAACCAGGGGGGAACCGATGCAGCCTCCATTACCTCCAATAGCGCCTCCGCCATCCAAGCCTTGGGGAAAATCGTCACCGTTTCCACCCACATGCCCAATCCCCAGGGTGGAAATGTAAACGCCCCGATGTCTGATTCCGATTTCGAGATCTTGGCTAATACAGACATTTCATCCATCAATTCGTCCAGCCCCGCATGGCTGCAAAATTATAAGGCCCAGGTTGACAATGTAGTGACCGGCCTGCAAAAGTTTAACTCATCCCCCGTTTACTACAGACCCTTCCATGAAATGAACGGAGGCTGGTTCTGGTGGGGGGACAAGAACACGACGGACTATAAGAACCTGTACATCAATCTGTACAATTACATTGTGACGACCAATGGCATGTCCAACGTCAATTTTGTCTATGCTCCAAATAAAGGAGCCAACGCGGCTGCTTATTACCCCGGCTCCAGCTATGTCACCTGGATTGGCATCGACGCTTACAGCGACGATCCGTCCAATGACAATGAAATTAAGATGGCTTACAATGACATCAAAGGACTTGGAAAAACTTATGGCTTCTGCGAAATTGGACCAGCCGTGGGTGGCGACCATGTGGATCGCAACAATAATCAGCTCAAGGAATTCGATTATTCGCTTTGGAACAAGGCCCTGAATGAAATCTACACCGGAGCAAGCTTCTTTATCACCTGGGACGGCGCTTATGCTCCGCAGAACAACATAAACGGCAGCACGCTGTTTACAAAAGAAAGCTCCCAGTAAGTGCCTAGCGCCCGGCGTCCGGGCAAGGCGGAAATGTAGCCTCCGATAGACTAAAAAGACGAAAAGACCAAAAAGGCACGGCCTCCTGGCTGGGAGAACGTGTCCTTTTTTGGTCTATACAGCAATATGCTAGCAAGCATGTTAAAAAACCGTTGGTCAGATGCGGACTTCTGTCTCGTCCGGAACGAATTGACGATATTGAAAATACATACGGAGCCGCCAGTGTAACAAGGTGCCGAAGGCTAGGATGAAAAATAGCCCTGCTGTCTGCGGAATGGTAATGTAATGCTGAATAAATTCATGCAGCAGCAATCGGACGATCAGCAGGCTGAATAGGATAAAGAAGAAGGTACGTGAGCGTTGCACGAAAACCAGCCCTTCTTGCAACTCAAATTTGGTGCTGCGGATCAACGGGTAAGAAAAAATAAACCAGCCGACCAGAAAAGCGCCCAGCGCCCAAAGCCAGGGAACCCGTACTTCCGGTACCACGAACATCATAAAACCGGTGCTCATGCCGAGCGGAGGGATGATGATTTTTTTGGCATTAATCGGGCGATGACCTGTCTTCATACGGATGAAAATAGCCGATATAGCGATTAAGATCATACCGAAGGTTGCGCCATATTGCAGCAATGGGGTGCTAATATGAAACATGGACTGGCCCCCTCTATAAGGAATATAAGCGTTATTGGACAGACTGCAAACCTTTCACATTATACCACATATGCAATGGATATATTTAGTTACAGTCTCTCCCCCGGCAAGCGGATTATACGCCTCTTGGTGATAACACTGGCCCTATAATTGGGTCTCTTTCATACTTATGCGAGTTCTGTTGCTTGTACCTCTCCCTGAGCTGATTTTTTCTCCTTTCGCATGATATAACCCATGGCTACAATAATAAGGATAAAGGCGATCAGTGCGAGAAAAGGAATGGTGATGAAATCGAACCAGTTTAGGTAATCCTGTTCACAGGATACTCTGCCGCAGGAAGTTGAAGTTTGCGTAGCTGCTTTGGCGGCTGCATGGATGCGCTGAATGGTAAAATGATAGGCCGAAATCGCACCTCCAATGATAGCCAACGGCATGACATAACGGCGTATCCCCGAATCCCCTCGAAAATAGGCGATCCCGAGTAGAAGGGTCAGGGGATACATCAGAATGCGCTGAAACCAGCATAGCTTACAAGGCTCATACCCCAAAATCTCGCTGAGATACAGACTGCCCAAAGTTGCCACACAAGCTACAACCCAGGCGGCAAACAAAGCAATATCTGTTTTTTTAAACGATCCAATCATAGTAACGCTCCTTTTTTAATTCAAATGAGAACAAAATGAACTCATTATGTCTTGTCCCATCGGCAGGCATCTGCCGATATGTATGTCTTTATCCGTATTGTACTGTATTTTGAGTGCAGGGTCATACTTAAACATATTGACATGACTAACTATCATTTTTATAATTGCAGTAGTTTGGGAAGTTAATGAGGATTCAAGTTAGATATATATCATAAGAAATTAGGAGTGTGCCCAGAATGTCGAGTAGTCCAAAAAATGAAACCCTATCTACGATTAGTGAAAGACACGCGGTAAAGAGCTATGTTAAGGATTTTAAATTGCCAGAGGAAGATTTGGAGGCTATTTTGACTGCGGCGATAGAAGCTCCTTCCGCTTGGAACCTTCAACATTGGAAATTCCTTGTTATCGAAAGCGAAGCGGACAAGCAAAAATTGCTGCCTATCGCCTACAATCAGGGTCAAGTAGCGGAAAGTTCCGTTACGATTGCCGTATTGGGTGATTTGGAAGCGAACCGTAACACCGTCATTTATGATCAAGCGGTAGAAGCAGGCGCACTGCCAGCGGAAATCCGTGACGCATTGGTAGGTCAAATCAATGGCGCGTACCAAAACCCGCAAGTAGCTCGCGATGCAGCCATCCTGAACTCTGCTCTTGCAGCACAAAATATTATGTTGGCTGCTAAATCTCTGGGCTACGACACTTGCGCAATGGGCGGTTTCATTCCAGCACAGTTGATCGAGCAATTCAATATTCCAGCACGTTACCTGCCAACCCTGCTTATTAGTGTAGGTAAGGCACAAGTGCCAGCACGTCCATCAGGACGTTTTCCACTCTCTGAAGTTGTTGTAAAAGGCAGCTTCTAAGAAGATTTGTGAATATAAAAGGGTGTTCCAGCAACCGTTCGTGGTTGGGGAACACCCTTTTTTACGTCGTGTTAGACTATTAAAGTCCTGTTGTCAGCCCTTGTTTAGTCCGAGCGTTTGGATACGAGATATACCAGCTCCAGCGTCAGGATCGGTAGAAAGACAGAAGCTGGATAGGCCAGATAGCGCGGCTCCCATTGCGGCTTGAATTTATCCTTAAAGCGCCGCAGCCCCTGAAAACCGTAAAAATGACCCCCGTATTGGAAAACAAGTCGGGCCAGCTTTTCCTCGCGCAATGCCTTTTCACTTTGTCCTACCTGGGACAGCGGTGCCATTCCCAGATTAAATGTCGTATACCCACTCTCCTTGGCCCACTCAATGACCCGTGTGAATAAATAATCCATCGTGCCATTTGGCGTGTCAGACAAGTGGCGCATCAGGTCAATGGAGACCGTCCGTCCATGATCATAGGCAGGGGCCATCGTAGCGAAAGCGATGACCTTCCCTTCAGAGTCCTTTAGCAATGCAATCGGAGCCAACTGAAGATAGGGTTCTTTGAACCAGCCGAGTGAATATCCCTTCTCCTTGCGCCCATCCAGCCAAATATTCGAAACCTGACGAATCTCCTCAATCAGTGACGCCTCTAGAGGCGGTTGGATGATTTCGAACGAGTAGCCCTCGCGGTCAAAACGGTTTTTGGCGCTGCGTAGCGCTTGATTGCTTTTGCCCGTCAGTGTAAATGATTCCAGCGGCACCAGTGCTTCCTCGCCCAGTTTGAAAAAGCGATAGCCGTTCTCGTGATAGATGGACAAATACTCCGGCGAGGCCTGATAAAATACAGCCGTTAACGCATACCGATCTGCGAACCGCTGAAATTCCTGAATGGCTTCACTCACACGTTCTTTTGGACCGAGTGGGTCACCTAATACAATCAGTTTGTCCCGGCTACGAGCGTAGGGAATGACAACCTGTTCATTTTTGGTCCAATACAGATATTTATCGCCCAGAAAAAGCATATGAGAGACGAGATTACCACCCTGCCGTTCCAAAAATTCTTTTAGCTTATCCAGCTCCTGCTCGTCGGGTAGATTAGCGATGCTACGCTGAGGTCGAAGAAAGAAATATACCGTCAGGAATACCCATGCCAAAATCAGACTAAACACGGCGGTAACTCCGTAATCGCTGCGGTTCATAAAAAAGTCTAGATGGACCTTGGCATGCAAATGGCGCATAAAGGGAGTGTTGGAGCCTGCCCCAATGATAAAATAAGCCCCGGTTACGAGTAGAGATAATCCACCCCATATTAAAATGTTGTGCCGATTCAGCGGCGCACTGACCCGATAAAACCGCGAACGCGAAATCCATAGCATTAAAGCCACAAACAGTAGGAATAAAGCTTCTTCAAAATCCAGACCTTTAGTGAAGGTGAAAATAGCTCCTGTCAGAAGCAGTATCAATGTCAGTCGTAATGCTCTGCGAATACGCAGGGAGATTCCATGGGACAGGACGACAAGCATAATTCCGATGATGACCGAGATTTCATGCGACAAGCGCATGACGGGCAGGCTGAGCAAATGCTCAGCAAAACGAAGCCGATATAACAGACCGGGCGTAGCTGCCGACAAAAGAAGCACCACGCCGGATATGAGTACCAGCTTACCAAGCGCCCATACCCCTAGATCGGCCAAAAACCGGAATTGACCAGGCCAGCCCCATACCTTCTGCCAGGCATTAAGGGAGTAATCCCAACCTGTCTCAGCTAGCTGATTCAGGCGCTCGTTACGCGGAATCATTTCCAGCGCGGCTAATACCAAGCCGATGAGCCACGGGATGATGTAATAAAAGACGCGAAAGACCAGTAGGACAGCCAGTGCCCGATCTGAGTTGGCTCCCGCCATTTGCAGCCCGAGCAGGGCAATGATGTCGAATGCCCCGACCCCTCCGGGTGCAAGACTGATTAACCCGGCAATCGCGGCTATTACATAAATACCGAACACAGCATGCATCGGCAGTTCATGGAGCAAGTGCGAGCCGATCCATGCAAAGGTAAGGCCAGCCAGCAGCCATTCCAGCAGGGAAGCACTGATGGAAGCGGAGATGGTGGACCAGGAAAGCTGTCCTTCTCCCTTGTTGAACCATGTGGAGTACCGTTTGGAGCGCTGCATGATCAGGAATAGCGGTAGGTACAATGCCATTCCCCACAGCGCCCAATGAAGCCACGGGTGAGCATCCAGTACAGGCTGTACCGGATACAGATGAACAATGGCTCCCCAAGCCAGCAAAGATAGTCCGGTAATGACGACTGGCGAAAGAAACACGACCGCAGAGGTGATGACACCCAACGGCACACCGCTTTTCTTATACAGTACTGTGCGAAGTCCCGCTCCTGTAAAGCCTGCAAAACCAAAGACATTATTAAAGGTATTGGAGATCCAGGCGTAGCGAAATGTTGTTCCAGGCTTGACCTGAAGCTTGAAATGATGTCTGATTACGTAATCATATGCACTCATAGCCGCCACAGCAACCAGTGAGAACAAGCCAATCTCGATGAGAAAGGTGGCATCCATTCGCCGCAGCTCATGAAGCATACGCGCCAGATTAAAGTCTTTTAGTTCTCGTCCGGCCTCCCATATAATAAAAGCCAGTACAGCCAACGGTAGCAAAATACGTGTCAATCGCTGCCTGTAGATGGTCATTATGAACTGTACGATTTTAAAAGATTGAATCGGTTTGTGATTAGATTTCATAGATTCACCTGCTTGGAAAAGAATGAGATATACACGGAATGAGGTGCTTAGATTTCATACCCGATGAACATTACTATATATTATACCTGTAATAATCGCTTCAATAACAACAGAAGGGTTACGAAATGGGATTTCAGATTGATTGCTGTAAATAATTCCAATATAATGATGGAAAACCTAGTGAATTGCTTGGCAATGGAGCTGATTTGGATATGAGTATATGGGACCGTAATCTTTTTATACGTCGCCTGGAGCTGATATGGCCTCCAGATGCGGACAAGAGCCAATATCCGTTTAACTTAAAAGCCTTACACCAGTGGAACGAACTCAAATTTCATCCTTCCGTCACCTATATTATTGGAGAAAATGGCGTAGGTAAATCGACGCTTATGGAGGCAATCGCGGTCGCGTGGGGATTTAATCCAGAGGGAGGTACTAAAAATTTCAATTTTTCTACACAAGCCACGCATTCCTCACTGTATGAGCATATCCGGCTGGTGAGAGGGGTAGAAAAGCCAAGGGATGGCTTCTTTTTCCGGGCGGAGAGCTACTATAATGTGGCGACTCACATCGACGAGCTGGATCGAGAAGGAGGAGGGCGACCGATTCGAGATTCCTACGGGGGTAAATCGCTGCATGAGCAGTCGCATGGCGAGTCTTTTTTTGCTGCCTTTGTGCATCGGTTTGGAGGGCAAGGATTGTATATTTTGGATGAACCGGAAGCTGCATTATCGCCTTTGCGCCAGATGGCCATGCTTGCACGGATTCACGAGCTGGTGCAGCAGGGCTCACAGTTTATCATTTCTACTCATTCCCCTATTTTGATGGCTTATCCAGATTCCATCTTGTATCATCTGACACATGAAGGGATTGACACCCGGACGCTAGAGGAAACCGATCATTTTATCATTACGAAACAATTTCTGAATAACAGGGAAAAGATGATACAGGAGCTATTCGAAGATCCACAATAAAGTTCGTAGGACCGCCAGACCGTTCCAGAAATTCATCCTGGTCGTTCGTTATGAGAGGGACAACATCGCCATTTCAAGTTGTTCCTTTTTGCTGTTCTGCCCAAAGGAAAGATTCAGGGTTATCGGAAGTATTTTATGATTGTTATTTGTCCTTCTCTCTATTAATATAATGAAGAGTTTTGCTGGAATGGTTGCAAAATAAGATTTTCGTATACGAAATAAAGAACCTGAGGAGGACAAAACGCTACATGTCAGATTCACAACAGTTGAAAATGGGGCCGCTGGTCATTTTGATGATTAATATGTTTATTGCCATGCTGGGGATTGGCCTCATTATTCCGATCCTTCCCAAGTTTATGAGCTCCTTGGGAGGCAGTGGTGAAACGGGTGGTTATTTGGTTGCCGTGTTTGGCTTAACCCAATTCCTGTTTTCGCCGTTAGCGGGAGAATGGTCCGATAAATACGGACGTAAAAAAATGATTATTATCGGTTTGGTAATCATGACGGCGTCTTCTGTATTGTTTGCGATTGGGGAATCGTTAACCATACTATATATCTCCCGTTTGCTGGGAGGTGCAGGAGCAGCTTTTATGATTCCTCCGATGATGGCCTATATTGCTGATATTACAACGGTCCACAATCGCGGTAGAGGAATGGGGTTGTTGGGTGCTGCCATGTCTCTTGGCTTTGTGATCGGTCCTGGTGTGGGCGGCTTGCTGGCAGATATCTCGATTCGTACGCCCTTATATGTTTCGGCGGCCGTATCGGGCGTAGCTGCACTGATTTCCTTGATTATGCTGCCCGAAACCTTGTCGCTGGAGAAACAGTTGAAGTTTCGGAATGTCAAGGCCAAACGGGATAATGTGATTAAACAGTTTGCCCTTTCTTTCCGCAAGCCTTACTTTATGCTGCTGATTATGATATTCACGCTAACCTTTGGATTGACGCATTTTGAAACGATGTTTCCTTTCTTCGTGACGGGCAAGTTTCATTACAATGAGCGTGATATTGCTATCATTATTACCGTAGGAGCACTGGTCGGAACCGTGATTCAAGCTGTGGTCATTAGCCCGATGTTGAATCGTTTTGGCGAAAAAGGTGTCATTATCGGCTCCTTTCTGTTTTCAGCGATTTCCCTTGTGCTTATGCTGCTCTCCGGCAACTTTTATTATGTACTCGGGGTATCGCTCATCTTCTTTACCGCTACGTCGTTGCTGCGGCCAGCCATTAATACTGCTTTATCCAAAATGGCGGGGGATGAGCAGGGAGTTGCAGCCGGCATGAACAATGCTTATATGAGTATTGGTAATATTCTGGGGCCTGCACTTGCGGGTAAATTGTTCGATGTGCATATCAATTTGCCATATATTTTTGGGGCAGTCATTCTCATCCTTAGTTTGGGGCTGGCTGTAAAATGGAATAGCAGAGATACGCAAACCACAGCGGTTTAATGTTGTTCTTGTCGTAAATTTAGTCTCTTTTGGTGTGAACTGTGACGTTCTTATGAACCACAGATGGCGCCGAAGGAGGCTATTTTTTTGCATACATTGCGAAACGTTAATGAAACGACAGAATCTTGGGTAATAATGCATGATGGTTTTACAACAAGACAAATAGTAGAGCTAAAAGCCAGATAAAAAAAGCTAGAAGGAGCTGAGAGCCGATGGAAGAGCGGAATGAGCAGTTATTTTATACAGGGACTTATGCGTCTCGTCAGGAAAGAGGAATATATGTATGTGCTTTGAATGTGACCCATGGTGATCTGCGCATGGTTGGAGGTGTGGAAGGGATGGAGAGGCCTTCTTTTCTCGCGCTACACCCGGATGGGACAAAGCTGTATGCTGCCAGTGAAACAGAAGGAGGCGAGCTGTATGCGTATCAGGTGAATACCCAGACGGGGGAATTACATCCTTTGGATCGCAAAGGGACAGAGGGAGCACATACTTGCTATGTTTCCGTAACAACCGATGGACGATATGTGCTGGCTTCCAACTATTCAGGCGGCAATGCCGTTGTGTTCCCTGTGACGGAAGCTGGAGGATTAGGAGACATGTCGGGGCAAGTTCAGCATACCGGCTCAGGTATTCGCCAGGACCGTCAGGATGCGGCACATCCGCATTCGATTATTCCAGATCCTTCAGGACAGTATGCCCTGATATGTGATCTGGGGCTGGATCAGATTGTGGTATACCGTTTGACAGAGGATGGAAAACTGGTGACCCATCGTGAGATAGATTTGCCACCTGGTTCTGGACCGCGTCATCTGGTTTTTCATCCTTCGCGTCCATATGCTTTTGTCGCCAATGAGTTGAACAATACCGTCGCTGTGTTTAGTTATAACGAACGTAATGGTGAGCTTACATTGCTGCAAAGCCTGTCCACACTGCCAGAAGGCTTTATAAATGTAGATAATACAGCAGCCGATATTCGGATTACGCCCTGTGGACGCTTTTTGTATGTGTCAAACCGCGGCCATGACAGCATCGTGCTATACCATGTCGATCTGGACAGCGGCAAGCTGAAGACGGTTGAATGGGTGGAAACCTTCGGCAGCACACCGCGTAACTTCAACATCCTGTCCGGTTATCTGGTAGTGGCGAATCAGGATGGAAACAACCTCGTATCCTTTGCCATCCATAGTGAGGATGGAAGGCTGACCCGAACGGGATATGTGCTGGAGGTTCCTTCACCTGTGTGTATTGAACCTGTACGCTAATCGGATAGCACGTGGCAAAAGAGTACGATATAAGTGAATGAAAAATAAAACACGGCGCTTTGTTTCCCATGAAAGGCATGGGCAAAACGCCGTGTTCAGGTCTTGAAGTGGACTAAAACTATTTGCTGCTATCGCCAGCTTCTACCGTTACTGTTTTGGTATGATTTTCTGCATGTTTGTAGTACAAACGGAACAAGATGTCCTGATTGTAGTTACCGAATCCGGTGCCGAACAGAGTAACCCCTCCCACATGCTGGGCATCATCCAATATGGCAATACGGAATTTCCATTGTTTCTGATCAATCAGCACTTGGCTTAAAGTCACGTCAGAAATTTGCTTCCCATCCATAAAGGTACCCTCGGAGGTAACGCGAAGTCTTTTGAGGAGACCATATTGATTGATAAAATCAGGCCACCATGCAGGTGTGTATTTACCACGGTTATCCCCGAAATCCCCTGGGCTGGTCCATGTACCCAAATTCACATCATTTAGGAAAAAAGTGATATCTGAAGGCCAATTATCATTGGTAAAAGGGGCCTCGGATGATAGTTCCATCGAAATTTCCAGTTCCTCAGCTTTTTGGCTGGACAGTAGGAAATTCGGCACCTTATAATCCATATATCCTTGGCTGAACCATAGAATTTTGGAATTGAAGCGCTCAGGGTCCAAGAACGAACGAGGCTCATCGAATTCACCAATGATCTTTTCGACGGTAGCCAGTCCGCAGGTCGCCTGTATTTCAAAATCTGTAAAGTGTCCGACGGAAATCTCTGTCTGATGGAATTGCCGTACATCCTGCTGATAGCGTGGCATGGCGATTTCAATTTTGTCTGTTGCCAGTGAGCACACTTTCTGCACCCCGCCTCGTCCGGGCAGCATTTTGGTCGAAATAATGGACGCTCTCTCCAGTTTCTTGACATGCATCGTCATAATCGCACTGCTGAGCCCCAACGCTTCCGCCAGCTCACGTATATTCATAGGCTTCTCCGCAAGCAGAACAATCATGTTTAGCCGAACCTCACTGGCCAGCGCCTCATAAACGGGAAGTGATTTTTCAGAAATGTCCAGTTGCATAGTTCCTCCAATTCTAACGCACATCATAAATTGATGGTAGTTTAACATATATGGATTTTTTTCAATAATAATACATAAAAAACGATATGATTTACATTTATATAAACAATATACCCTTTCCTTGATCATTGGCACAAGCCTAACCCCACAAAAATCCAAAAATTGTTCAAAAAACAGGACACCCCATAAACTCTTTCTTTGTTGTTGGGATGTCCTGTGATGGTATGTGATTTGCAGGCAGGATACGGGTAGAGGCATGTGCCATTGGTGTTTAGGATCGGATATGTTCTTCTGCCAAAGAAGAGTCAGCCGTTTTATCTGTATCTGCTGCGCGTAAATCCTGATGTTGAGAAGCATCTGCCTTGATCAAGCCGGGATGACCAACATAAGGACGATCACTGCGCGAGCGACCTCGGGTAAGTCGGAAGCCGATCAAGAACAGCACAAGCTGAACAGCCAGTATGTAGGGAGATGCTTCCGGTCCGATCCATTGAAACAGGGCGACAGCGGCGATTACCAAGCACAACAGGCTTGTTGGAAAATGGGATGCCGTCACGTCCAGATCATTTTGTCTGCGCAGGGTCATCAGCCGATATACATACAGTAGGGCGATCAAGCCTGAAACGAACCTCATCCATGCACACCCTATGAGCCATGAGGCAGATTGTGCAGTGTCGGGCAGACTAACATCAACATGGCTGGAGGCTGTCAGTTCCACAACCAGCCTTGTGACCAACCAGACGATTCCTGCCAGTGCCAGCGGACCAGCTGCTGGACGCAATAGCTTCCACAATGCTGTTCCCCAGCCCGGAGCATGAGATTCCAGCAGAACAAGACGCCGTTCCTCAATAAGTTTGTTCATTTCACGCTCCAGTGATTTGAGAAGCAATTCTCTGCGGAACGCATCACACTCCCGAAGGGATGCTTGGACCTGCTCTTGAAGGTGAGGGGTCAAATAGGGAGCAGCTTTGGCTTCCTGGAGAGCGTGGATGAGTCCGTTCTGGTACTGCTTTTCGCTGTTATTGAACCCGTTCTGGGTAGTGGTTTGGAGGCAACCAGCTAATCGTCCATAGATACGCAGCGATTCCTGTAATTCTTCCAGCCGCTGCTGACGCGAATTTCGAAGCTGGGCTGCACTGTGAACATACAGCCATACCAGCAAAGACAACGCCAGCAGGAAGGCGATCAGACCGGGTGAGATATATGCGACTAACGCCGCGAAGTCCGTCGGGGACACCCGCAATCCCTCCTTCCATTGTTCTTTCTACACTATTGCACAGACTACACAGGCATTTCAAGGGCTTGTATACCTTTGACCAGGATATATGAAGTATTTTTTGGTAAAATAGACAAGATTACAAGCAGGAAGAGGAGATTCGGCATGAATAAAAATATAGAAAATGCAACAGAACATCATGAGACATCAAATCGATATCCTGCACGGGTTTAAGCTGGAGATAAAACGGATAAATAACAGTAAGTAAATTATAGACAGGAAGAAGGCAGTGAATATGAAGGTTATTATTTTCGGGGCAACAGGAACAATCGGCAAAGCGTTAGTAAAGGAAGCTATCAAGCGTAAGTATCAGGTGACGGCGGCGGTGCGCGATCCGCAACGTATGACAGAGCAAAGTGAATATTTGACAGTGGTTCAAGCGGATATTCTGAATCCAAATTCTGTTACGGATGTGGCCAAAGGGCACGATGCTATCATTAGCGCATACGGTCCCAAGTTTGGAGAAGAGGAAGAACTGCTCGAAGCGACTCGTTCTTTGCTGGAAGGAACTCGGCGTTCCGGCGCGGAGCGCATCCTTGTCGTTGGCGGAGCGGGAAGTCTGAAAACAGAAAACGGTGAACGCCTCATGGATACCGCCGAGTTTCCGGAGGAAGTGAAGCCGTTGGCGGCTGCCCATGCAGATGCACTGGAGCTGTACCGCGCTGCGGATGTAGACTGGACCTATTGTAGTCCTGCCGGAATGATTGAAGCAGGAAAACGTACAGGACAGTTCCGTATTGGTTTGGATCATTTGGTGGTTGATGAATTAGGCCATAGCCGTATCTCGGTCGAAGATTATGCGGTAGCCCTGATTGATGAATTAGTAGAAGGGGAATTTGTCAATTCCCGTTTTACAGTTGGATATTAATAAGCAGGGATAGCCATACGGGAGGTGAAAGGCATGTATATGGTGACCGCCGAAGAAATGCGAGAATTGGATCGCTATACAATTGACAAGCTGGGTATTCCGGCCCTTACCTTGATGGAAAATGCCGGGCGCGCGGTAGCTGACGAGGTATTGAAGCTTTCACACACTGGGCCGGGGGATATACCGGGACATGGCGGTGTTATACGGACAGAGACGTGGAGTCAAGGACGACATGACTTACGGGAACGAGAACACTGGTATATCCTCGTAGGCAAAGGCAACAACGGTGGTGACGGACTGGTGGCGGCCCGCCATTTAACCGATGCAGGTCTACGCGTCACCGTTGTGTACGTCGAGCCGCCAGACACGCTGCGCGGTGAGGCGGCTGCGCAGCGCGATATCATCGCGGCTCTGGGTATCCCGGTGATCCTCTATGGCCGGGATACCCTCGACCTGCGCGGCGCCTCCGGCATCGTCGATGCCCTGCTGGGCACGGGCACGCAAGGCCCGCCGCACGAACCCTACGCCTCGCTGATCCGCGAGGCCAATGCCAGCGGCGTGCCGCTGGTGTCGGTAGACGTGCCTAGCGGCCTTGACGCCGACACAGGTGCACTGCACGAGCCGTGCATTCGTGCGCGCGTCACCGTATGCCTCGCCTACTTGAAGCGTGGGCTCGTCCAATATCCAGGCGCCGGGACCGCAGGCGATGTGGTGGTACGCTACATCGGTATTCCACCCGGCCTTGCCCGTGAGTGCGGCGTGCAGCTGCAGCTCTTGACCCGTGACACGCTGCGCGCTGCGCTGGACGTGGATGTAAGCCGCAGCCGCGTGCCGGATGGACACAAGGGCACCTACGGCCACGTTCTGGTCGCGGCTGGAAGCCTGCGCATGAGCGGCGCGGGCTTGCTGGCCGCACGTGCCGCCCTGCGCATCGGCAGCGGCCTTGTCACGTGGGCGGTGCCCGAAGCGCTGCTGCCGCGCGTCATTGGCGCCGCGCCGGAACTAATGCTCGCTGCCGCAGTAGCAGGCGGAGACGGCGAATGGAACGCCGACTCCGCAGACGAGCTGCTACAGCTCGCGCAGGCACGTGATGTGCTGGCCGTCGGCCCCGGCCTCGGCCGCTTTGCAGGGGACACCGGCTGGCTGCGCCGCCTGTGGGAGGAATACGGCGGTCCGCTTGTGCTTGATGCGGACGCCTTGAACATCCTCGCCTCGGCGGGGCCTGAGCTGGAGGCTTGGAAGCCGAGAAGTGCGGCGGTCGTACTGACGCCGCACCCCGGTGAAATGGCTCGTCTGCTGGGCATACCGACAGCAGAGGTGCAGCGTGACCGTATCACCCATGCCCGGGAGTACGCCCGAACACGTGGGGTCACGCTGGTGCTCAAAGGAGCGCGCACGGTCATCGCTTGTCCCGATGGAACGGCCTACGTTAATACCACAGGCCATGCTGGGATGGCGACAGGCGGTGCGGGCGATGTGCTAACAGGCATCATCGCAGGTTTGCTGGCTCAGGGCCTGAGTGCTTCGCAGGCAGCAGCTTTTGGCGTGTATTTGCATGGTGCGGCTGGAGAAACAGCCGCACGTCATCGCCAGCATCCTGCCTCTGTGATCGCTGGCGACATTATTGAAGCCCTATAGGCCATAGCAGCAGTGGCAGGAGGAAGGCCAGCATGATCTGTAATCCATATTCACGGTTCAGCCAGTGCCTTCCTCCATAATACAGCAGTGTAATCCCTGCACCTGCTATGCCGTTGCTCCATGAAATGCCCGTTCCGGCAGGCGACATCAAAGAACCTAGCAGGAGAAAGACACTGAATCCTGCAGCGAGGTATAGGGTGAGCTGCTCGGGCTTGTGAAGCCAGGGTAAAAGATCGCATAGCGCATCAGCGGCAAGAGCGGCAGGAAGGGCAAAACCATAGGCCCACAGCTGCGCGGTCAGTTCACCACTATTGCCTGCTATAGTCAGAGGAACCCCTATTACTTCCTTTGTCAGATAGCAGTAAACCCATAAGAGACCAAAAACCAATCCTCCACAGGCCAGTTTATTCAGCGCATAACAACCAAGCTCCATCCGCCAAGGCATTTTGGAATTAAATTCATTCCAAGGCTGTCTCATGTTGCGACTCCTCCTCTGATCACACTCGGTATTCACAACCAATCAAGGAATTTATTTTCAATTACAATCCGCTTACCGTTTACGACATTTCAGTTTACGTTAGCTGTGTATCATGTTCCTAAGCAAAATAAAGATTGCGGATAGCCGCGGTACGGAAAGGCGGGGATTGCATGATACAAGCGGTTATTTTTAATCTCGAAAGTACATTGTTAGACCCCGGAGGACGAGGCTTAACCCAGGGAATGCGTGATATTTTCAGATGGAAAGGTATACAGGTAACTGAAGAACAGGTATCTCATGGGCGAGGAATGCCGATCCGGGATCATATTGCGAATGTGCTGGGACTTTCAGAGGTTCGGAAAAAATGGCTGGAGTGCTTTGGTGCGCATCCTGGCAGAGTGGATATTGAGCATATTTATCTTGAGCTTGTCCCTGTTCTCCGCTCCTTGATCCAAGGGGCTGAGCCTGCTATCGGTATAGACAGGGCGCTGCAGGAGTTGCAGGATCGTCGCATTCAGTCAGGTGCCACTGCATCCTGTCCAATGGAGATGCTCAGTCACGTATTTACGCCTGCACAGTCACCCTATACGCTGGATTGTATGGTTGCCCCTTGTGAAGTTTCGCAGGGGAGACCTTATCCGTGGATGATCTATGAAATTGCACATCGCTTGCAGGTATTTCCGCTGAGCGATATTGTGAAAGTAGGAGATACAGCAGCCGATATGCAAGAAGGACGGAACGCCGGTGTATGGACGATTGGTGTCTTGAACCATAACGAAAGCGTGACGACTGTAGCTCAAACGACCAGCCATGAAGCGGAAGACAGAGTGGCTGAGGAACGGCGCAGACAGAGTGTATATGGTTTGAAAAGAGCAGGAGCCCACATCGTGATGAACTCGGTCGCTGACTTGCCGCGTATTTTGCGTGAAATCGAAATGCTCCAGCATACGGGAGGCTATCCTTCTTATACAAAACAGGTGAAAACAGCGGCGCTACCTCCGTCATAAGAACGGATATGAGTCTGGAGTGCTTGAATACACACTTCTAGGTTATATGTATGCACCTACTCGGATAAAGGTGAACTCTGCTCGGCTTTCAAAACATAATAATGGAGCATTCGCTACGTTAGCGAATGCTCCATTTTAGTTTACTTCTTTTCGTTCAGTTGAATCGAATCCAACATAATATTCACTATTCAGCGTTTTTTACCCGGAACTGGTCGGCATGACGCTGCAGATTGTTTGATAGTGTGGTCAAATTGCGGGCTACTTCGGATAGTTCTTTTACCGCTAGGGCCTGCTTCTGAGCACTTGCTGATACATCTTCTGTCATTCCGGCAGTCTGCTGTGCCGCGCTGGCTGTGTGATTTAAATGTTGATCTACGCTGTGACGTACCTCTTGCATCTCTGCCGTCAATTGAGCCAGATGTGCAGCTAACTCCTGAACTTCCTGTGAGACCTGGGTGACTTTGTCAACAGACTGTAGACATACCGAAATTTGGATTTCTTGTTCATTGACGGTCTTTATGTTTTCATCAAATTGATCACCCATTTGCTCAATTTGCTCAACAAAGCTGCTTAAGATTTCATCGATTTCACGAATCGATATGGCGGATTGTTGGGCAAGTTGTCCCATTTCATGAGCGACTACAGAAAAACCCTTGCCAGCTTCGCCTGCACGTGAGGCTTCAATAGATGCATTAAAGGACAAAATCTGCGTCTGCTTTACGATGCCCTGTACCTGCTGACCGATGTTAGCCGCCTCGCGGGATTTTTCGGTTAAGGCGTGTGACATACGTTGCATCTGTTTGATACGCAGGGCGCTTTCTCGTCCTTTTTCTAATAACAGTTCATGCTCACTGGCTACCTGATTGCGAACCTCATTGAGATGATGGGCTGTATCCGTGAATTGCTGCACATGGCTTCCGACTTCATCCAGCGTTTGTCCTAATCGGTCAGATTGTTGAACCGATTCCACCGCTTGTTCTGCTTGGTTAATAGAGACATCGGCAATTTGCTGGAGCGTACGGGACAGTTCCTCAGTCTGATGGAGTGTCCCCTCCGTTGTCACGACGATATTCTTCGATGCATGCTGGAGTGTACTTGAACTGCTTTGAATATCCACAATCATATTCGACATGGCTTCCACCATTTTGTTCGTCAATCCGCTGATTTCGCCTAACTGATCATATGTTACTTGCGACGATGTAACCGTAAGGTTGCCGTCGGCTACTTGCTCCAGTGTATTTTTAATAAATCTCACCTGACGCAGTATCCGCCGGGTTACCAGCATCATAGCCGCAATGGAGATGATCAGAATGATGGAGATAACAGGGATAACTAATCGGTAGGCTTCGGGCAAGGTATGTTCGTATACTTCAGTCACAGAGGACAGGGATCTGTCGATTCCCAAATAACCAATGATGGTTCCGTCTGTATCCTTAATGGGAGTAAAGGAGGAAAACATCGTCCCCCACTCAGGGTCCGTTGTAATATCTGTAGTTACCGTTTCCCCTTGTTTTAATTTCTCTTCCGTTTCTTTAAGGGTAAAACTTACAGGAGTTCCGAATGGACTGTAGTCTTTGTCGTCCCATGCGGCTCCATCCACCGTAATTTTCCACTCATTGCCAACCCGATTGTACATATAGATGTACAGGATTCCAGTTTGCAGCCTGAGCGTATTTAACTCGTTCCGAAGCTGCTTATACGCGCTGCTTTGCTCAGATGTATCCGTATTTAAGCTCTTGACTGCGGATTTGTCCAGTAACTGGGCCGTGTTCTTTGCCAGTGTTTCATTGTTTAGCTGCATGGTTGATAGAGAAGCATTTTGGATAGATTGATTGGTCGTCCACAAAACAATGACGCCAATCACTATTAAAGGAATGAGCAAGATGAAGTAGAGTTTGGATTGTAATCCCATTCTTTTTTTGACGCTGCTTTTCATAATATGCTCCTTACTTTGTTTTTTTTTCTTCATATATATCGTGTACAAATAGGAAAATATGAATAGTTATTCAGATGTTTCATGATTTTTTTGCGTATTTGCGTAAATTCTCATGAAAAAAGCCTTAGCCCGGTAAGTACCGAGCTAAGGCTGTATCTTATGACTTACAAATCGTCAAATCCGTTGTCATCTCCGACCTTGCCATAATTGCGTGATTTTGCTTCAAAGAAGTCCGTTTTTGTCGCATTCAGCGCTTCATCTGAGAATGGTTTAATCCAAGGCATACAGTTTACATCTACGCCTTCGTACGCTTTGTCCATACCAAGCAATCTCAGGCGCATATTTGCCATGTATTTGATGTAATCGCTCAGCTCGTTCAGGTCGATGCCGCGAACCTCTTTGAGCGTATAATGCGCCCAATTCGTTTCCAGCTCCACAGCGCGGTCAATCATACGATAGACATAGTCCGTATTTTCCTTGGTATTCAGCTCAGGGAAATCAGACAACAGCTGCTTAAACACTTCGGCAAAGAAGTAGCAATGCTGATTTTCATCACGCTGAATATACGAGATCATTTGGCTGGTTGCCATCATTTTCTGATCACGGGCCAAATTGTAGAAGAAAGCAAACGTACTGTAAAAGAAAATGCCTTCCAAAATCAAATCCGCTACCATCGCTTGGAAAAAGGTTTGCGGGTTCTGCTCATCGCGGAACTCCTGGTAAATGTCCGAGATGAATGTGTTACGCTCCAGCAGGACAGGATCGTTTTTCCAGTATTCAAAAATTTCCTTCTGTTCCTGATCTGACACCAAAGAAGACAGAACGTAGGAGTAGGACTGGTTATGCACCACTTCCTGCTGCCCGATAATCGCTGAAATAGCTTCCAGTGACGAGTCGGTAAAATAGCGTTTTACATCCCCGACAAACATCGTTTGCATTGAATCCAGTACAGCCAGCAGGCCGATGTTAATTTTGAAGGTGCGCTGTTCTTCGGCATCCAGCACAGGGAACTGGGACGCATCCTTGGACATCGGGATTTCATCTGGAATCCAGTGATTCAGCAGTAGCACTTTATACAATTTGTACATATGTGGCATCCGAATATCGTTCCAATTCAAAATACCGGAGCTTTCGCCTTCAATAATACGGGTAGAGCGATTTGGCGCTTCCGTGTTAAAAATCTTCTGTAACTGCATGAGAGCTTCTCTCCTTTAGTTTAGGATGCGCAGCTATCACATTCTTCAATCGTCAGTGCGCGGCTGCGTACATAATAGGTCGATTTCATACCTGATTTCCAGGCATGGATGTGCAGCTCTAAAAATTCAGTTGCTTTAATATCAGGCCGTACATACAGGTTAAAGCTTTGGCCCTGGTCAATATGACGCTGACGTGCAGAAGCCATGTTGATCGAAGCGTGTTGATCCAGCAAGAAAGCCGTCTTGTAGTACCAGATAGTTTTTTCGTTCAAGTCCGGTGCAGGGTTAGCAATCTTGTAAGTTGTTTTCTCTTCATAGGAAAGCAGCTCATACAATGGATCAATGCTGGCGGTAGAGCCTGCAATAATTGACGTGGAACCGTTAGGCGCGATGGCGAACAGCCATGCGTTGCGGACACCGTTTTGTTGGACTTCTTCTGCAAGCTCACTCCACTCGGAGGTAGTGACAAATTTGCCTTCGCGTGTACCGTCTGTATAGCCACGGGAAGTGAAATAGTGCCCGGTAGACCAGTCAGAGCCCTCGAATTTGGCATAACGGCCTTTTTCTTTCGCTAGCTCCATGCTGGATTTGACGGCCAGGTAGTTAATCTTTTCATACAAATGATCGTTATAGGTTACCGCTTCATCGGATTCCCAACGGATACCTTCCAGTGCGAGTAGATGATGCAGTCCGAATGTACCCAGACCGACAGCGCGATATTGGCTGTTCGTATATTGTGCTTGCAGTACTTCAATGTTGTTGATATCAATAACATTATCCAGCATACGTACCTGAATCGGCACGAGGCGATCCAGCACACCTGCCGGAACCGCACGAGCCAGATGGATGGAGTTCAGGTTGCACACCACAAAGTCGCCAGGAATTTTGGAAATAACGATGCGCGTTTGTCCGTCCTTGGTGACCAATTCTTCTTTTTCCACTACAGTTGCAGATTGGTTTTGCATAATTTCCGTACACAGGTTGGAGGAATACACCATACCATGGGCGCGGTTCGGATTGGCCCGGTTTACCGTATCACGGTAGAACATGTAAGGCGTACCTGTTTCCAGTTGCGACTTCATCAGGCGCTTCATAATGTCGATGGCAGGCACTGTAATACGAGAGAGAATGGGATGCTGTGACGCCTCCTCATACTTTTCGCGGAAGGTACCTGAACCGAAGGTTTCATCATAAAAATCTTCCAGTCCCAGTGGACGACCGTTGTCATCTTTCCAGCCCATTACTTTCTTCACTTCATGCGGACAGAACAGATTCCATTCGCCCCGTGCTTCGACCCGCTCCATGAACAGATCGGGCAGACATACGCCATGGAACACGTCATGTGCACGCATCCGCTCGTCACCGTTGTTCAGCTTCAGGTCAAGGAATGCGAGGATGTCCTTATGGAATACGTCCAGATATACGGCAATTGCACCTTTGCGAGTACCCAATTGGTCTACGCTAACAGCTGTATTGTTCAACTGGCGAATCCACGGAATGACGCCGGAACTTGTATTTTTATGTCCACGGATATCGGAACCACGCGCCCGTACTTTACCGAGGTATACGCCGATGCCGCCGCCCATTTTGCTAAGACGGGCTACATCCGTATTGGAGTCGAAAATACCTTCCAATGAGTCGTCTACGGTGTCGATAAAGCAGCTGGAGAGCTGTCCGGCCACCTTTTTTCCGGCATTGGACATAGTTGGTGTAGCTGCTGTCATGTACATGTTGCTCATCGCCCAGTACGCTTCTTTGACCAGCTCCATCCGCTTGTCGGCAGGCTCTTGGTGCATCAGGTACATCGCGATGATCATGTAGCGTTCTTGAGGCAGTTCCATTACGCGTCCGTCAAAATCGTTGGCCAAATAGCGCTCAGACAGTGTTAACAGCCCGATATAATCGAACAACAGGTCATTTTTCGGCAAAATGGAATCGCCCAACTCATCAATCTGCTCCTTGGTATAGTAGTCGAGCAGTTCTTGACGGTAAATTCCTTTTTGGACCAAATCAGTGATCAGTGGATAAAAAGCGCCGTAAGGCTCGTCCGCATAGGATTTGTAACGGCGGTGAGTAGCCGCTTTTTTATACAAGGAAGTGAGCAAAGCACGTGCAGCGGCAAATTTCCAGTCCGGTTCTTCCTTACTAACCAATTCAAGGGCAGCCATTGCAAACGCGTTGCTAATGTCATCCCCCGTGACTTCGTCCCGGCGCAGCTTGCTAGTTACACCGCGAATGAGTCGATCCTTATCCAGCTTGTCCAGTCCGCTGAGTACACGGTCGGCATATACGGAGATGCGTATTTCGTCAAAAGCCAACTGGCGATTGTTTGGTTTGGTTACGAGTTGTGGCATAGGATTAATTCCTCGCTTTCCTGATTTGGAATCATACTTGGGAATAGGCATGAAAATGATCATGATGAGAAGATAATGGCGAAAAAAGCGATGGTCAGACAGCATTTGGGGGCTGTATGTAATCCAATAACATAGAAATAGCGATGTACCTGCCAATGAAGGGGGAAAAGATGGTTCCCGTACGATTTATCGGCTACATCACTATATTTAGACGTGTTATGAATATTTAACCCAACATATTGTGTGTAAAAACTTAAAATTTCAAATAAGTGCAAGGAGTATTATAGCAACATTCGAAGCCATACGTAAAGGAAAAGGAATGGAAAATCAAAATATACAGAGAAGTCGCGGGCTGTATTTGAATTGAGACAGTTTGAACGGTACAATGAATGATAAAGATGTTTCCTACAGAAACAAGCAGCATACATATGAACTTTTTTTGTGAAATAAGGCTGCTCGCTCTATAGACTGAAATTTTAGATTTTTAAAGAAGCGATGATTTTAATTTTAGGGAGGAACCTGGCGATGGCTATTGCAGAAGTGACAGTGATCCCGATTGGAACGGGGAGTACAAGCCTGAGCGACTACGTTGCCCAGATGCAAAAAGTGTTGAAGACGCAAAAAGGAATTACCTATGAGCTTACCTCCATGAGTACGATTATTGAAGGTTCGTTGGACGATGTATTCACCGCCATCGCTGCGCTGCACGAAGCACCATTCCTGTCAGGAGCGAAGCGTGTTTCCACCTCGGTCAAAATTGATGATCGCCGTGACAAGCCTTCCTCCAGTCACCAAAAGCTCCGCTCTGTAGCAGAGAAACTATCTGGCACCGTGACAGGAAATGTTACCGAACTAAATCCAAATCCTAGTTGAAAAAGTTGATGTAAGTGATTGATTTTTATGTAACTAAGAGTATAATAGTTTTTGTTGTCAGTTACACTGACCTGCTGGTGTAGCTCAGGGGTAGAGCAACGCACTCGTAATGCGTAGGCCGGGGGTTCAATTCCCTTCACCAGCATAGCTATCAACTCAAGCACAGCGCGGCTTCCAAGCTTTTTGGAGGACGCGCTTTTTTTGTTGGAGTGAGCATTTTTCTACCATTTTTCTAACCCTTTAATCTAGTAAAGTGGGTTTTTCAGTGCTAATACTCTCACCTGTAATTGAATCGCCAATGTTTTTTAACACCGCCTCTTGGAGATTCGGAAGAACATGTGAATAGGTATCCAGAGTTACATTGATAGACGAATGTCCAAGTTGCTCTTGAACGTTCTTCGGATGAATACCAGCTTTGAGAAGTAAGGTTGGTTATTTTTACACTTTCAGGATTATGCGGTTCCAGAAATTAAAGCAGCATTTTTAAATCTTATTGTTAATGTGCCGGATAAGCTTTTAACCACCATCATAGCATTCACCCTCAAGTTACCATTGGAGGATTTTAAAGAACAAGCTCTGCTAACCTTATGGTTGGCAGAGCTTGTTCGTTATCGGAACTCCGTATTTGTTTTCGCAGCCCCTATCGTTAGATACGCTTAATTTATTTCATTATATCGTTCGACTGCCTTGCTTAGCTTATAATTGAAATTCTCAGGTGTGCCATCCGTAGTGTTCAGGAACTGGCCGTTCAGGTCAGAATCAGATACAGGTTCCTTCTTATTGATGCGTTCAATAATTTTTGAAGCAGCCGCTTTTGCCTCAGTGGCTGAGTCAACATAGTTCCTGATACTGAAGCTGTTAATCCCTTCTTTTTGAACTCGATTCTTGTCTTTTGAGATTGTCATGAGCGCACTTAGATCTGCGGTCATAATGTCGTATTTGGCTTTAAACTTCGTCATATCAAGCTGCAGCACATTGTCGGCGGTGATACCCTGCTCATCCATTTCAATGGCCGTAGCCTCGGCATCTATCATGAACTTCAAGGCATTATACCTGATCTGCTGGTCTGAATCCTTGAGTTTTTGCAGTTCAGCCAGACGCTGCTCGTTACCCAATTTTTGCATAGCCGTGAAGTATTGTTTGGAGACAGTCTCGTAAGCGAGATTGGCACTTACCAGCTTGGTATGCAGCTGTTTTCCTTTTGCGAAGTCATCATCCACGTAGCCTTTTGTATCATAGTAGGCTTTCATCTCGTCCAGGACGGACAACAGATCATTGATGACCGGTGTCAGTTTGATCACTACGGGATCTGCGTTCGCAAAAGCAGGTTGGCTTGCGGTATAGCCGTTCGCTTTATCAATAACTTCCCGCTCAGTTTCAGCAACGCCGAGCATGATGAAGCTGAAGTTCTTCTCGATTACAGGCTGTGTATCCACTCCGAACTTCTCGAAATAATGAACCAGAACCTCATTGATTCTGCCTGTCATCAAGTTATTCAGCCTCACATACGCATTGTATTTTTCGATTTCTTTGCTCTCGCCGGACGTAACGCCTGCAGTCGCTTGATCCACGGTGGATGTAATGGCAGAACAAGCGGACAACATTGCACCCAACATAATAATGGAAATAAAGAATGATAGCTTTCTCAAAATAGTGATTCCCCCGACTGAGTAATTTAACGTGCTCTTCTTTTGTAAGATGTCTGAATAGGAGAGAGAACAACTGACCTTTTCCGGGCCTCTTCGCCGCATACCAATGTTAATTGTAAAACAATCTATTCAATTTTAAATTTATTTGGTGAATAGGTCTTGAGACTTGAGTAGCATAATTTTATAAATTTCTTTGTTGTTGACGATTGCTCTGCCAACTTCCTAAATGCTTATATTCCTCTGGTCTCAGTTATAAACTGTTGTCAGGAGATATAAGTGTGCTTCAAGATTATGTTGAATATATTGCAGCAACATCCGCCACTAACGAGAATGAGAAAATCTCAAAACTGTTGAATGTTATAATTTCAGCAAACCAATATAGTATAGATGTAGAAGGTATACTTCAGCAATTTGAAGCCGAAATAAATGCTTTTGCACAACAGCAACTATCATCAGATGATATGTATACCCAACAAGTGATACCGGATTATATCGCGTGGTTTGGTTACGAGTTATCTTATTATTATTTACATCGAGGTTCTTACATTGATGGTTTTAAACATTTGATGTATTCATTAGTAAGTTATCATACACTAAATAATGAGACTTGTTTTATAAACTGTTTGGGTTTGTTTTTACATTTTCGGGATTATGCGGCTCCTGAAACCAAAGCAGCATTTTTTAATTTTATGGAAAAGGTGTGGATGTAGCTTTTTGTTTATTGTTACTGTGCCGGATCAAGCCCTTAACCAACACAATAGTATTCAGCCTTACGTTACCATCGGAGGTGCTTAAACGAACAAAACCAATCCCCGCTAACCTTAACTGGTCGGCGGGGATTTTTGTTGAACAATCTAAGGGGAACAGTGTGTTGAGGAATCGTACTGGAAATTTAGGCTTTAACTGGTTCAGGTCTTTTTAATTGAAGAGGGGGGGGGATTAGCCAACCCTTTTCTTTATTCATTTTTAAAATACGAACTCCCAAAGCAGTCTTAGTTAGATGATATTTCGCAAATAAAGCCCCGATGTCTTCTCTAATGGATTGACCCATAGCTTGGCTGCAAGATGTCAATCCTACAGTGGTATCTAATGCGATTTTAGCTGCGATTTCGGGATCAGTAAACCTTGCACCAACCGGGATATCCTCAAGTTTCACAGGGGGTCTTTCAGGCAAAATAGGAGCTGGGGCAATCCCATTATCAGTAAGCATTGCGTCGCATTCTTGGATTTCCAGTTTAGCTTGATCAATAAGATCATCCAGTATTTTTTTGAGTTCTTTGTCTCCTGCGTGGTTTAAACATGCTTGGTAAAATGAAACGCTGCCTTTCGCTAACGCTGAAAACTGCCATACACTATAAACTTCTCCGTAATGCATGGGCTCGTCTTTTGGATTCCCGCTTAGGATACCCATTATAAACACCACTCCTTTTTTAATTTTAATGATGTACAAATTTATGATTCCCAGTAGTGAAGATTTAATGTGTGTATAAGAAATAAGTTCAATTGGCATGCTAAATACATTAAAAAATTGATTGCAAACACAAATTTAAAGGAGTGGTTTAGGTATGTTGAAAAAAATGAAGATAATGGCTGTTGTTGCATTAATGATTTCAAGCTTTGGAGCGGCAGTAGCATTTGCTGAAAACAGTCAAAACAATATGGGCACAAACGACAATGGTAGAACACAAATGCTAACTACTACTAATGATAACGATAATAATAATAATTGGGGGTGGCTTGGTTTGTTGGGATTAATTGGATTGGCAGGTTTAAAACGTCGCGAGCCTGAAAACCACAGTAAAAGATAATCGTAAACAACAACTCAAAAACAACTAAACAATCCCCGCTAACCATACTTGGTCAGCGGGGATTGTTTACTTTTAGATTCAACACACCGATCACCGAATAGCTATTAAGATTAACTAATCTTATTTTTCCGTGATCAATGTGAATTTAGAGTAAATGAAAGGACTCCGCTAATATATTGCCATAAGAGTCTTTATTTGATTACTCACTTACTTAAAGCGTCAGGGTATCTTTACTGTTTTATGGAGTAGTGGGTAATGCAGTTTCCTTCTCTTCATTATTTTTTTGAAGATCAATTACTAAGTATAGTACAAAAACAGGTATGGCAATCGAAGCTCCTTTTAATATATCCTCTATTGATTGTGATCTAACTGTAATAAATATTAGATACGACAAAGCAAGCGTGCCAAAAGTAATAAAGGAAGTGACGACATTTTTAAAATTTAAGAATTCTAATAACCATCGTACCAGTACTTTGAAAGGATATAATATAAGAATTAGTGCAAACAAGCCCATGAATACTTCTATCATATATTCCATTCCAACCGACAAAAACGAGATCCATATGAATCATTTAGCGGACATTCTGACAGAAGGCATTGTCAAACCGTTTCCTGAAAAATTTTAAGTGAGCGCTATAGACGCTGCAAAGCAGATTAGCTTTCTATAAATACCCCAAAGGGTGGCTATGGAAAGCTTTTTTTACCGAGAAGCCGCCTCAAAATATATTTCAATACATATACTTGGAGCATGAACATTCGAAGAAATAGTTTTCGAGAAAAATAGGGAAGTTGGCTTTTATGCAAAATAATATTTTCTAATTTTAAAATGTAGAATGGAGGGAACTTCTTGTGCCACGAGCTTCAGTTATACTGCCAGTTTATAACACTGTGTCCTTTGTTTGGGAAGCAATCCACAGTATATTAGCTCAAACCTATTCCGATTTTGAATTGATTATTATTGATGATGGCTCAACAGATGGATCCGCTTTTGTTATTTCACAAATAACAGATCCTAGAGTGGTTAAAATATTCCATAGTACCAATCAAGGTTTGGTTGCTACTTTAAACGAGGGATTCAATAGGGCAACTGGTGAATATATCGTTCGTATGGATAGCGATGATATTTCTACGCCAGATCGATTGGATGTGCAAATATCATTCATGGATCAAAATCCCTTAATTGATGTATGTGGTGCTGCTTTTACTACTTCTAGTGGAGGGGCACTTAAGGTGAATCCGGCTAGTCATGAAGAAATTAGAACATGGTTGTTATTTCATTGCTGTATCTGCCATCCTGCTACAATATTACGCAATAGCATGATACATCGGCTAAACATTCAATATGATAGTAGTTATCCTCATGCCGAAGACTACGAACTGTGGAACCGATTAGCCTCTCAGGTACAAATAGCAAACCTCCCCATAAGCTTATTATATTATCGTCAACATAAAGGACAAGTGTCCATTCAGCACAGAGCCATACAAGACGACACCGCTCGGAGAATTCGGCAAAGACAGTTTAGCCAGTTGGGCTTGGAATTATCAGATGAAGAGAATCAGATGATGCTGAATATTCTTGAGTTTAAAATTAATCCCTATGATTATAATTGCTACACTAAAGCTGTGGGATTTGCAAATTGGGTGTTAGATCAAAACCGTAAGTATCAGATTTACAATCAGGAACTATTAAGCATGGCTTTTTCGCGGTGTATATCTCATCTTCCATATTAACAAAGATATCAGCACGCGATCGGAAAGTATCCTAATATTCCGCTGGCATGCGTAAATGGAGTGTTTTTTATGTTTACCTGAATGCCCGGTCATAAAACATATTTACACATATATTAAGATGAAGACAAATAAAGGAGGGCTAAAGCTATGAGCGGATGTGCAGGTGCAGCTGTTTGCGGTGTGTGGACTTCTACAGCGGCTATTTTGGTGCTCTATATCCTCTTGGTTATCATCCTTAAATCATGTTGGGTTTAATTTTGCGAAAAGAATTGTATGATAATGACCCATCAATCAAGTTGAACGACCTTCTTTCATTCTGTCCGAAATTAGATTAGATAAAAAGCTCTGCTAACCTTATGGGTCGGCAGAGCTTTTTGCATTTGAACAATTTCCTAATCACTTTATTTAGCCGGATAGAGTCTCTATCGTTGTGTATTTAGTTGAATACTCGCTTAAGGGCTTGCATGATTAAAATTTATTGATTTTCTTTCGTGAGAAAAGAAGCTGCTAACAGTGTAGTATTCGTATAGCCACCTGAAATATTTTCATATGAAAAATTAGCGATAGGAACTCCAATAACTGTAGCAACGTCTCCTTCAAAAATTTCCCCACTTGCTCCCGGATAAACTGCCATTACTGTATTATCATTTTCATCACTAATATAAACGATAGCCGTTGTTCCTATAGGAATGTTATCTTCTTCTATATCTATTACATCGCCGCTTATTTTTACAAATTTGTTTAAGTATAAGTTCAAATTTTTATTTAAGTGTTTTGTTGTTACGGATTTGTCTACTAGATTAATGACTTTGCTTTTATCTGTGGAAGGAAATAAGTCACTGTTTTTAGCAATGAAGTCATAAGACGTTTGTTCCATAGAAGCTTGATCTTCTGTTAACATGGGGGTTCCATCTTTCATGAATTCAGCAAATAAATATTGTTTATCTGTGACCTGATTTGTAGAAGCTTGCTGAGCAGTATTTTCATTGCTTGCTGTTTGTTCAGTAGCAAAGGATGTACTTGAAGACCCAGACCTTGTCGTTGCTTCTTTGAAATTGCTTCCACAAGCTGTTAGAGCTACAGAAAGTAGAGCAATGAGTAGAGCTTTTTTTAACATGACGAATTCTCCTGTGAGTATCCTCATCGGTTGAGGTAGTTGCTCATTTTATCTTGTTACCTTTATTATCGAATATTAGGGTTGAATACATAAGCAAAGCACAGCTTCCAGGCTTTTTGGAAACCGTGCTTTTTTTGTTTAAAAAACGATTTGCAAACTTTTAGTCTAGAAAAAATGTATCGTCCAGTATAGCAGTTTAGGCGTGATCTCGAGATTAGAGTAAATGTAAAGAAGGACTTCATCGGCATGTTAGCCGACATGAAGCCCTTCATATGTTTATTTCGTTGAATATTCGCTTACTTCAAATGTGAGAATTTTGTTGAAGATTACGTAGTCTTTGCGATTGCTGAATGGACCTTTGTTGTTATTATGTTTGTCAATGGCAAAGAAAGAAGCACCTCTACCAGCATCTTTAGCGTCATACCATGCGATGAAGGCATTGAGTTCTTTTTTACTCAAATCGAATTCTTTATCAAATCCATTGTCCATCGTTACAGTCAGAATGGCGCGGTCACCAGTTGGTTGGGAGGCCCCATCTGTATCCGACGGATCGGGCTTAGTGGACGGATCCGGTGTAGTAGACGGGTCAGGCTTTGTAGATGGATCTGGTGTAGTGGACGGGTCCGGTGTAGTAGACGGATCGGGCTTAGTAGATGGATCAGGTGTTGTAGATGTATCCGAATCTTGATAAGGTAAGAATCCTTCAGGAATAGGATATTTAAAATCACTTGCTCCAAAATTAGCAGTATATACAACAGAGCCATTTAATTGATCGTTTCTTATGTAGGGATATACAGTATCGCCTAATAAAGAAGGAGTGTACTTAGAAATACCTTGTGAAACTCCATTTTTGTAAAAGGTTATTGTGTTATTACTTAGATCTAAAGCGACCGAAATGACATCATTTACTGTATAAACGGCCCCGTAATTATAATTTCCTGTGCCAAAAGATTGGCTCGTAGGACCATGATTGTCTCCATGATAACCAGTGTACCTGATTTGTTTTTTCTTGTCTGAATTTGCGACTCCAATATCGCCGCTTCCTTTATTAAGGGTTACTTCCCAATACCATTTCCCTGAGCTTTTACCTACATTAGCAATATCGGTTTGATTCCATTCAGGAATTGTTTTTGTTAGAGATCCATCGGACCAAGTCACATTTGTAGTCTCTGCTTTTGTAACGGTAGGGAACAATGAGAACACCGAAGCTCCAATAAGAAGGGCTAACACTATTGTTCCTAGTTTTTTGAATATAATATTCTTCATGACTTCCTCCTAAATATATGTAATAACAAGTGAATTATAGAACTGGATTGGGAGAATTGTCCAAACATTAAATGATATATATTCAAATATGAGTATTATTATGGAATTTAATTTGTTAACTTCAGAATTAGACTAATATGAGGCGTGGGATTCGATAATCATAATAACCTGGCATATCCCATATGACTAAGTAAGTGCTTTTTGCTCACATAGAGGAGGGATATGATTGGATGCATTCGTTTCACGCTCATTAGATGAAATACGATTTTGGTCCAGGATTATGAAGGAGCATTCCTTTTTTCTGGGGTTAGGTTTTAGAGCGGAAGATACTCAACTTAAAACAGAAGCCAATCGGTTCTACACCATTTTTGAGGATATTGAGAAAAGGTCGCATGAATTTAATAACAAGACAGATCCTTATACAATCAAAGAGTTTAATACGGAAGTTCAGAATGCGGCGACGAATATTTGGGCATTTAAGAGGATGGTATTGGGCCTTATATTACAATGCAAGCTTCCTGGACAAACCAATTTTCCTTTACTGGTAGATCACGTAAGTCGGGAAGCAAATTATTTCAGAAACCGTTTAGGAGAACTGAATTCAGGAACACTTGAACCCTTACCTGATGCTATTATTGACGAAAATGTATTTTTCTTAAAAATCATGGCCGATCACGCAAAATTTATAGGCCATTTGCTTGATCCATCCGAACGTAAACTGGTTGAACAAGCTAGGGAGTTTAGTAATGATTTTGATATGCTAATGTTTCAAGCGATTGACCTAAGTCATATGCGGCCACAGTCACAAACCGTTCCACTCCTGAGTCAATTTGTTGATGAGAACCGTGTCTCTGTGAAGTCCTTGCGTGATTTTAAGAAAACAGCGCGTGATTTAATCGACGAGTGCCGAATAAAAAGCATTATCCATCCTTTATTAGCCGATCATGTATTTCGTGAAGCTGAGAGGTTCCTTTTTATTCTCGATATGTTTGATCAATCCTTATCAGGTGTTAAGGTGAATAAGAGAGAAATCATGCACTGAGAGAGTCCTGCAAAATGATACAGTTTCTTTAAAATGTCCAGTGGAAATAAAGCTTTAGACTGAACAAAAAATCAAACAGCGGCGGACCAAGACTTGAAAAATAAAGTCTTAGACAGCCGCTGTTGTCATCCAACTAACGTGTATGAGCATATAGAAAATCCAATATGTCAGCATTAAGTCCCCTATGGAAATGTTCGCGATCAAAGCCGGGAGGGTCTTGCGATGGGAGAAAGGCTGGAGTCCTCATCGATTTCGGGAAAGGACTCAGAAAGGAGAAATGTCCGGCGTTTTTTACTGTTTTGTATTGTACCTTCTTAGGGTCCAGCACGCCATCCAATATTATACGCGCGTGTAAAGAAGGAGTGTACTGATCCTTCTCTGCATCCATCATTAAGATAGGTAGATTAACCGTACGCAAGCTATCTTCAGCTCGAAACCAGACCGACGCTGGCGCTAGTAAAACGAGGCATTTTACTCGGTAATCTGGTGCAACCTCTATAAGCTGGGGCTTTCCGTCCGTGGTCTCATGAGGGAAAGAAGTCGGCACGCCACCAGCTGCTGCTAATGCCGTGTAACCGCCCATGGAATGTCCAATGAGTGACACAGCATTCTGTATTAATTTGTCCTTGAACAGCATACTATCGAAAAACCAATCGGTGGCCATATTAAGATGTCTAGGTCTATAGATAAGATTCTGGGCAGTCCCTTCCAGACTATTATCATTTCGATTGTTAAATGGATGCTCTGGAATGCCGACAATAAAACCATTACGTGCTAAATACTGCGCCAAAATCCGATACACAAGCGGTGTACTGCCAGTACCGTGAGAGATGATAACCAAAGGGAACCTTCCTTCCGATGGCCCTGCCTCTCTCGCCAACTCTAACTGGTATGGACCCAATCGCTCTATTTGTTCGGGTTCGTCCGTTGGATACATTACCATCATGGGAAATGTAATGCCTAGAGAGGAATCCTTTATTTCTACTTCTCGCCATCCTGCATAACTATTCTTAAATTCTGCGTTTCTTATCATCCACTATACTCTTCCTTTCTCGAAATTTTTGTTTAACTATCCCCCCTGCCCGTTGCTTAGTGCAATAATAGACAGCTACGGAGTGCATACGCCCCATCTCCGATCAGCTTCAATTTTTCTTGTTCACTTCTAATTATTGCTATATATTCAAATCCAAGTATCATTGGCTGCCGTTAATTCTGACTCTGCTCCTCCAGTATTTACCACTCCCCTCGGCTCTACTAGCATGATATGGCACTCCTCATGGGCGAAAGGTTTATGTTCGACCCCCTTAGGTACAATAAACATCTCTCCCTGAGAAACTTGTACCCGTCCATCTCTAAAATCAATGAACATCTCACCTTCAAGTACAATAAAGACCTCGTCGGTATCCTGATGATCATGCCATACAAAATCCCCAACTATTTTCACCAATTTAAATTGATAGTCATTCATTTCACCAATAACTTTCGGAGACCAATGATCACTAAACTTAGATAACTTTTCATTCAGTTTGATGGATTGATACTTCATAATAACCTCCTTGGAATTTCCCGAAATTCAATTACAATAATAAGAATATTGAAATTTGGTACTTTTATCTACCACCTACAATGGTTAAATGATTGTTCACTCTGAAAAACTAGATATCCTCAGATGGATTTATAATCGCCAAAACCTGGTGATCCTCCCATTTTCCGTTGATCTTTACGTTGCTTCGAGAGATGCCTTCTTTGTGAAAGCCAGCCTTCTCAAGCACACGTATGGATCCTGGATTCTGGGGAGAGGCTTCCCCGAAGATCCGGTGAAACTTTAGCTTATCGAAAGCATAGCGAACCACCTGCTTCACCGCCTCCGTCATATAGCCCTTGCCGTTATATGCTTGATCTAGGCTGTATCCGATCATACAGCTCTGAAGCGGTCCTCTCACCACAAAAGATAGGCTTATGCTGCCTATAATCCGGTCGTCCTCCTTGTGGCATACCACGAAGGAATATTTCCGGTCTTCCATCATGTCGGCCTTGCTTTTAATAATCGTCTGGAGCTGGTGCTCCTCCGTATAGTACTTCTCTTGGTTGTTTGGCGAAAACTTCTCAAAGAATTCTCGATTGCGCTTGTACATTGCTGCCAACTCTGCGGCGTCCGTCTCCTCAGAGAACCGGATGTATACTCGCTGCTCCGACATCTGCACCATCCTTCCAAACTGTAATATTGAAAGAATTATATCACAGGATGAAGATTGGGAAATTGATTTGATGAATGGTGTATATCAGGCAGCATTCCTTTGAATGTTAACTAAAAATATATACCGTAATTATTGGATTGGATATAATGTTTTCTAAAAAAGGAGGATATATTGTAATGAATAATGCTTACGAAGTGCTTGAGGAGCGTATATCCGAATGGGGAATCTCTAATGAGGAAATTATTGCGGTTTATATCGTTGGGTCCCGGGCAAGAGGGGACAAGCCTTTTGATGAGTTTTCTGACTTGGATGTAGTCGTCTTTTCAACGAATCCAGATTACTATCTTCAAAATGATCAATGGTTACTAAACATCGGCAAAGTTTGGACCAGCTTTATGTTTCGAACGGCAAAAGGGGATCCGGAAAAACTCGTTCTCTTTGACCAAGGGGCTGAGGTTGATTTTCTATTCCGTCATATTTCTGATCTGGATCATATAATCAAAAATGGACGTATTCCTGAAGGATTTCAGCGGGGGGTCAGGATGCTGCTCGATAAGACGGGGAATGGAAATCAAATCATTTCTCAAACCACAACGATCCCGGATACTCCTCTAATATCTGAAGGTGCTTATCTACAGGTTGTTAACATGTATTGCTTCGCCTCTCTATATGTGGCTAAACAAATTTTGCGTAATGATCTGTGGGTAGCTAAGCAAAGAGATATGGACTGTAAACAATTATTGCTGCAAATGATAGAGTGGCATGCAAAAGCTGTACATGGATCGGAATATGATACTTGGCATGCAGGGAAATTCATGAATGAATGGGCTGATCAAGATGTTGTTACTGATTTGAAGAAATCTTTTGGGAAATACGATCCCAATCATAGTTGGGAAGCATTGGTCGTATCCTTAAAGTTGTTCAAACGATTATCCTCGGAAGTGGCAGCTAAGTATAAATACGCGTATCCGGATGAATTATTTTCCCATATTCAAAACTGGTTAGGGGGACAATATGATAAGCATAGATAAAAAGTCGAGCACCCTAATTGTTGTACTGCATGAGATTTATGGGATTAACAAGCATATACAAAATTTTTGTAGCCTATTATCAGATCAGGGTTATGATGTCATTTGTCCAAATTTACTAGGCAAAGAAACGCCTTATGACTATTCGCAAGAGGAAAGTGCCTATACCAATTTTATAGAAAATATAGGATTTGAACGCTCTTTCTATCATATCGAAAGTTTATTATTAAGTATTCGAGCTCGCTATAAAAAGGTATTTATCGTCGGCTTTAGCATAGGGGCAACGGTTGCCTGGCTGTGTAGTAAAGAAAAGTATGTTGATGGAATTGTAGGATACTATGGCTCTCGTATTAGGAATTATTTAGAAATAACTCCACATTGTCCAACACTGCTTTTTTTCCCACAGGAAGAACCATCATTTAATGTGGATGAGCTCATTTCAATTTTAGATAACCGTAATATCCGGGTACATAAATTCAGCGGACAGCACGGATTCAGTGATCCGTACTCTCCCCGATATAACGTACATTCGGCTCAGCAATCATTTAACGAAACGGTAGAGTTCTTCAAGAGAGGTTGATCAATGAACAGCTTCATCCAGCCCACACCTGTTTCATTACTCTGGGGAAACGCACAGTCTTGATATGCGGATTAGTCATATGTATACACATCATTGACTATGAAAAGGAGACGTATGTGGCTGTGGCTACCTTTTTTTCATAATACCATTCAACCTTCTCCGGCAGATGGGGCAAAAGCGGCGGATCAGAGCGGGAAAGCTTCTTAATTTATCCTGCTTACTACGACAGGAGTTAACTTTCAGGACTCCGCCATTGCTATTGCCCAATTCAAACAGTCTGCTTGATTTGAGGTAATGCGAAAAATAAAAGGACTCTGATGATCTAGTCGACCTCTATCGAAAATATCTCTTTAAAACCTCTTTTACCCTCGGCTGTAATACGTATCGCTCGGGTTGTAGGCAGACGCTCGATCCAATGTAATTCGAATAATCTGTCCAGAATAGCACTTCCTAAAGCACCGGCAAGGTGATGGCGTCGTTCACTCCAATCCAGGCATTTATGTGAGAAAGAGCGGCGCTTTTGTCTTGTTTTTGTAAGGTCAATCTGAAAGTCAGTGAAGAAAGTCTCTCCTTGGTCCGTAATATGAAGCCCGTCCTGATCCTCGGAAAGAATCCCCTTTTGCATGAAAAAATTCATGAGCTGTACGCCTAATTGACCCGCAACATGATCGTAGCAAGTTCTTGCCAACCGTATGGCCTCGTTTTCGGAGGCTTGTTTGAATGACTTGATTGGAACAGGTGGAGCTATGGATAAAAATGACTCCATCACCCGGGCAACTTCGGGGTCTTGAATGCCATAGTAACGGTGACGCCCTTGTTTTTCCACAGTAACGACGTGTGCCTCGGTCATTTTAGCCAGATGGAAGCTGGCCGTTTGCGGTTTGATGCCTGCCATATGGGCCAATTCACTTGCCGTGTGGAATCTGCCGTCTAATAAAGCGGTGAGTATAGCTGCACGAGAAGGCTCGCTAACAAGAGAAGCAATCATAGCTACATTTGACTTGGTACTCATGGCACGGTTATCCCCCTTTGTAATCCATACTTCGATGAAGGTTGAAATATTTATATTTTACAATAGGGAGGTAGATCTGAATAGAAGGAGAAGAGATAATGAACCCAACAAATCAGATGAATGAGATGAATCATACCCCAAACGTTAAAACGATTAACCCTAGCATTTTATATTACGGAACCCCTGTGATTTTACTCAATACGCTGAATGAGGATGGAACAACCAATATTAGCCCCATTTCCTCCTCGTGGGCATTAGGAGATTGTGTGGTACTAGGTATTGGAATTGGTGGCAAAGCATTTGAAAATATGAAGCAGCATCCCGAATGTGTAATCAACGTCCCGGGGCCTTCGATGTGGGAGAATGTAGAACGTTTGGCTCCTTATACAGGCAAGAATCCTGTTCCAGCGGAAAAGAAGGAACATGGATTTATACACCATAAAGATAAGTATGAGATCAGCGGACTCACTTCGATTGAGTCGAATAGGGTCAAGCCCGCCCGAATTAGGGAGTGTCCTATTCAAATTGAAGCCAAGGTGAAGGATGTAAGAATCCCTAACCATTCTCCTGATTTTGCTATCGTCGAAACTCAAGCCATCCAGGTACATGTTCATCAGGATATCATCCTCGGTGAGAATCATATTGATCCGACAAAGTGGAGTCCGCTCATCTATAATTTCCGCCATTATTTTGGTCTGGGTGAGCATTTGGGCAAAACCTTTCGATCCGAAACCTGATGCTTTAAATAAAATAATAATATCCTACCTGAATAATGAGAATTATCTTCCCAAATCGTTCTTTTTATGCGAGAATAATTGAAAAATCATCCATGACTACGCATACAGGAAGAGACGATTCATACAGCACGTATAACAAGGGAGGAAATAATCATGTCAGAAGAACGCAAGCTGTCATTCGAAACTCTCGCTGTCCATGCCGGACAAGAGATTGATCCTACTACCTTTTCCCGCGCCGTTCCGTTGTACCAAACCACTTCATATGGATTTCGGGATGCCGAGCATGCGGCTGATTTGTTCTCGCTGAAAGAATTCGGCAACATTTATACGCGTCTGATGAATCCGACCACGGATGTGTTCGAGCAACGGATTGCCGCACTGGAAGGCGGGGCTGGCGCGTTGGCCACAGCTTCGGGAATGGCGGCGATTTCCTTCTCCATTCTGAACATTGCGGGAGCTGGAGATGAAATTGTATCAGCCTCCAGCCTGTATGGCGGTACATATAATCTGTTTTCTACCACACTGCCCAAATTGGGTATTAAGGTGCATTTTGTCGATTCGGATGATCCAGAGAATTTCCGCCATGCCATTACGGATAAAACGAAGGCCATCTTTGCAGAAACGATTGGCAATCCACAGGGCAATGTGCTGGATGTGGAAGCAGTAGCGGCGATTGCGCACGAATATGGTATTCCGCTGATTGTGGATAACACGTTCCCAAGTCCTTACTTATTGCGTCCTATTGAATACGGAGCGGACATTGTCGTGCATTCGGCAACGAAGTTTATTGGCGGACACGGTACGTCTATTGGTGGGGTGATCGTGGACAGCGGCAAGTTTGACTGGAAAGCGAATGGTCGTTTCCCGGGGCTGACTGAGCCGGACCCGAGCTACCACGGAGTTGTTTACACCGAGGCGGTGGGACCTATCGCATATATTATCAAGGCACGGGTGCAATTGCTACGGGACTTGGGAGCTGCCATTTCTCCGTTCAATTCATGGCTGCTGCTTCAAGGCTTGGAGACACTTCATCTGCGGCTGGAAAGACATAGTCAAAATGCCTTGAAGGTAGCGCAATATCTCGAAGGCCACAAGGATGTGGAGTGGGTAAGCTACACCGGGTTGCCGAGCCACCCGTCCTACGCATTAGCTCAAAAGTATTTGCCGAAAGGACAAGGAGCAATCCTGACCTTTGGTATTAAAGGTGGAAGCCAGGCGGGAAGCAAGCTAATTGCGAATGTAAAGCTATTTTCTCATTTGGCGAATGTAGGTGATTCCAAGTCTTTGATTATTCATCCGGCAAGCACAACGCACCAGCAGTTGAATGAGGAAGAACAGGTTGCTGCCGGAGTCAAACCGGAGCTGTTACGCCTATCTGTCGGGACAGAAGCAATAGACGATATATTGTATGATCTGGAGCAGGCGATCGCGGCCAGCCAGCAGTAGTAGCAGTAGACTCTTCTTAGACTAAGTGTGACAGAGCATTCGTGTAGCATCGCAAGTGATTTTTCGACCCAGATCGGTATTCGTTCAGGGTTGATCAGGCGGGGGGCAACCTCCGTCTTTTTTTGCGTGTTGACAACATACCCCCATAGGTATATATTATACCCCATAGGGTATATAAGGAGGGGAAGAAGTGGGTAGAAAAATAGTTATTATTGGCGGGGTAGCAGGTGGAGCTTCTGCTGCTGCGAGATTGCGTAGATGGAATGAGGAAGACGAGATTACTCTGTTTGAACGCGGAGAGCATGTTTCTTTTGCGAACTGTGGCCTTCCCTACTATATTGGCGGGGTAATCCCTGCGCGAGAGAAGCTGTTTCTCCAAACACCTCAAGGGATAAGAGACCGTTTTAATATAGATGTGCGGGTACTGAAAGAAGTGATACAAATAGACCGGGAGCAGAAGCTCGTCCATTTCCGCGATATGGTTACAGGGGAAACAGATGAGCAGCCATATGATATTGTGGTATTGTCGCCGGGAGCCAAACCGATGATACCGGACATTCCCGGATTACATGAAGCTATGAATCTATTTACATTAAGAAATATTCATGATACGGACGTTATTAAGGCATATGTAGATGAAAGACATCCAAAGCATGTCACGGTGATCGGGGCCGGATTTATTGGGCTGGAGATGGCCGAGAATTTGCGAGAGCGTGGACTTGCAGTAACTATTATTGATATGGGACAACAATTATTGAATCCGCTGGACCCTGAAATGGCTAAATTGGTAGAACAGCATATGAGACTGAACGGGGTGGAGGTGCGTTTAGAGGAAGGAGTCACGGCTTTTGAAGAGCAGGGTGCACAACTTCGTTTGACCTCCGGGGGTGTGCTTCAGACGGACATGGTTATTCTGGCGATCGGTGTTGTTCCTGAAAATGAGTTGGCCAAGCAAAGCGGATTGGAACTTGGTTTTCGCGGCGCCATCCAGGTTAACGCCCAACTGCAAACCAGCGATCCGGCCATTTATGCGGTGGGGGATGCCATCCAGGTCAAGGACCGCAATCATGGGTTTGCAACGATGGTATCGCTAGCTTGGGGAGCCAATCGTCAGGGGCGCTTGGCAGCAGATCATATTAACGGTCAGACAATTTCTTATGATGGGGCGCTCGGAACATCCGTCATTAAGACCTTTGCATTGACTTCAGCATCTACAGGTAATAATGAAAAAACATTACAGCGGCTGGGTGTTCCTTATCAGGCTGTTCATATTCATCCCGGTTCGCATGCTGGTTATTATCCTGGCGCATCACCCATCGCTATGAAGCTGCTCTTTAATCCCGAGAATGGGATGATCTATGGGGCGCAGGCTGTTGGAGCTGATGGAGCAGACAAAAGAATTGATGTCATTGCGACGGCTATTCGTGGTCATTTGAACGTCCGAGAACTGGCTGATATTGAACTTGCTTACGCACCTCCCTATTCTTCAGCAAAAGACCCTGTGAATATGGCTGGCTACGTGGCTTCGAATATCATGGATGGGCTGGTCCAAACGATACAGTGGCATGAAGTTGATGATTTTCACCGAAAGGGTGGTCTTATTATTGATGTTAGGGATGCAGTGGAGCTACAGGCAGGAGCCATTCCAGGTTCGATTCATATTCCTCTGGCCGAGATTAGAGAGCGGATGGCGGAAATCCCTAGTGATCTGGAGATCGCGGTATCCTGCCAAGTTGGTCTGCGAGGCTATATTGCGGCCCGAATTTTGATCCAATACGGTTATCGGGTGAGGAACGTTGATGGTGGCTATAAGACGTATTCGGTTATGGCTGAACGTGATCATCTCTTAAAATAGTTCATCACCCATCCAATCTGGTTGAGGTGATCTGTTACTTCGCCGTGCAGCGCACCAAAGAAAGTATCTTGTAGCTCCACGGTAACGGTACCTTTTTCTGCTAGTGCGTGGTAAGCCTGCTTAAGCTCGTCCTCACTTTCACAGTCGAGAATGATTTGTACATGCTGTGCTTTCAGCGGCTTACCGTAGGAATCCGAAAAATGGATATGACTGCTACCCAGGTGAAGTTCAGCGTGCAAGAGTCTGCCTTCCTGCTTGTTTAGCACTTTGATTTTTCCGCCTAAAACCGATTGGTAATAGTCAATTGACTGCTGCACGTCGTTTACAATGACAAAAGGGCTTGCACTTCTCATGGAATCATTTCCTTTCCTGTCTTTAATGTAGGATTGCTACTGTACATTATTTACGTTATTCGCAGAGTTTACCCCTTTTCTGATCAAATTATGGCTTGGTTCACTGTGTGACGTCTGTTACAATAGAAGAGGCATATACGAATGGATAGAAAAGAGGTTGAACAGTGGGCACTTCAGTGATTTGGGAAGCAGTTATATATTGGGTAATCTTGGTGATTTCCGCTCTGTGCGTGATCGCAGTATCTGGTAGTCGGAAGACGGCAAGCACGATTATTTTGGCGCCCGTTGTTTTATTCTGTACCATATTTATGATGCAGGGCTCGGTGTTTACTGCCATGCAGCACCCGACGATGGGGTCTAATGTGGGTTTGGGTATGGCATTTCTGACAACATGGGTAGTCAGCGGAATATTGTTTGCTGTAGCGCTTGTAATTGCTTTTATTAAATATAGCAAGAAGAACAAGGCGTAATTTAGCCCTAACCTCATATGAATAAAGGCTTTCGGTGATGTGCCGAAAGCCCTTTTTGTATTCCTTCTTAACCATGCAGGATGTCTCCGCTTATCTGCGTCTTCTCATAAGCAACACAACGATCAGCACGACGATGATCACGATCAATAGGAATTTCATATTCGATAACCTCCTTGGTCTGTCTCATATTTGGTATTAACCATTTTTAGTTAGTATGCACCGATGGATCTCAAGCAAGTATCTATTGTCGAGTTCTTGGGGAAATTTAGAATGTGGGATCAAAAAGAGGTTTACAGGCTTAGCTGGAAAGTGTATACATAAAGTAAGGGAGGCGATTGCCATGAGTGATCGTGCATTTCATTTGTTCTATATTATTTTCTTAACGGTTCTGGCACTTGGAAGTGTTGGTGGAGTCGCTTGGTGGCTGCGCTCTGTCGGTCGTCAAGAGAAGGAAAAAAACTGAATTCAACATGGGAATACAAGCCCAGTGCATCTTCCAGTAGGAGGGTGCATTTTTATGTGTTATAATGGGAACATATGTTCTTTGTAGGAGGGAAGACGATGTTGCCAGATTTGGAACGAAAGCTGCTACGTATTTTGTATAACTATTTCGCCCAGCATCGCCACATGCCCACAATGGCGGAATTGACCGTAAAAACGGGCAAGCGAGACGCTGAAATTACAGTCGCCTTGCGACATATGGAACAGGAGCGCTACATCACTTGGGAAAACAATTCGGGTACCCAACATGTTGTTTTACTGGAAGGATGGGAGCGTCCCTCGACCCAAAGGCGCACTCAAGCCGAAACAAGACGTTCCACTACGCAAACGATGCCGACCGATGGTACAGAATATTGGACGAATTATTAAAAGGTATATAAAACTGGAGAATTAATGAGTTTTTAAGGTGCATATCATTTAGTTTTAAGAAAGCGAGACTATAATGACCCTATTAACCCCTTTTTGATCAAGCTATAGGCCCTGTCGATGTATCGACGGGGTCATTTTTTTGTTCATGATACGGTTTCCGTAAAATGAAAAATCCCCCGGGGATCATCCGGAGGATGGGTGCAGTTTGCATGTACTGCACAGCTTGCCCAAACTTCATCGTTTGATGGCATAATATATATTCAACCCCTGCTACCTTGCAATATATGGTCAGCATGTTCATAAGGGGCAGTGTGATTCCACTGTTCATTTTCCAAACGACAAAAGCCCTACCTCTCTTTCGTCCTTGCGGCTCCGATGACCGCGCCAGTGTGAATGTGAAAATCTTCGGCAAAAGCTCAAAATTCTACATTAGGGTTATACATAAAATTTGGAGAAGCTCCATACGGTGATTAGGAGTAATAGCTTGTTGCGTGGAATCTTATGGGGTTAATACATACTTTAATAGTATAGCAGGAATATATCTAAAACACAAGGTGTGTTTGGTTTCTTAATTAAGAATAGTATGATTTCCCATCTATAAATTGCAGACTAAAAGTCGTCTTCGTATTGTAAAATGCTCAAGCAAGAAGGTAAACTTTTGATGGTTGGACTCCGATATTGAATACACAAGATATTTTAGAGTGTACGGATGAAAAGAGGGGTAGCAATTTGCCGACCTATAAGCGCTTTATTCAGCATGTTATCCTGAACTATATTATAGGTTCGTTTATCGCTGTATTGTTGGTAGGTATGATTTTTGTATTTTCCACCTTAAATGTAGCCCACCATGAAATTTGGGGTCTTGTTAAAATTATTGCATTTTCCAGTGTTATTATGATTGCTTGTGAAACCATAGTGTTTCGAGTCCATTTGAGACCGGTTCATCGTTTTTTTCTAGGTAACCAGGAAACACTCAAGGATGTGGAAGCGGTGTATATCCGGGTTCATCATCTGCCTAATTTGTCAGTTTTACGTATTGTAGGACCGCATTTGTTAGGCTTCTCTATCCCGGCAACCGTCATTGCGTTATGGATGATACATACTGGACAACTTACTTTTCCCTTTTATTATGTAGGAATCGCCTGTATAGGAGCTTGTCTGGTCGCTTCCATGCACGCACTGGTTGAATTTTTCCTGACCATGAGAGCAATCAAACCACTGCTGGAGGAAATTCGGGATCGAACCTACCAGCAATATGGATTGAGCCTGTCCCTGCGAGGACGAGTCCTGCTATCGCTTCGGCATAAATTTCAGTTAAGTGCGACGCTCATTGGTGCTTTTCCTTTATTTTTATTTTGTTTAGCTACACAGATTCGCTTGGAACGTTTGGAGGCGGCGAATTCTAGTTCCTATTGGGCATGGGCGGGTGCGATTTTAATCTTTGGTGTAGCCTTTGCTTATCTGGGAGGCAGGTTGCTGACCCGTGAGATCGAACAGCCGATCCACCACCTGCTGGAAAAAATGAATGAAGTGAAGGAAGGCCGCCTGAACAGTAATGCCAGCGATTTGTATTCGGACGAATTTGCGGAGCTGGTCGAAGGATTTAACATGATGATTGAGGGCCTAAAGGAACGGGAAGAAAAGAACGGTCAGCTATTGGACAGTTACTTCGCCACCTTGGCGGCAGCACTGGATGCACGAGATGCCTATACCGCAGGACATTCTTTGCGTGTAGCTGAATACTCTGTACTCATTGGGCGCAAGGGAGGTTTGAATGAGGCGGACCTCGATTTGCTGCGCAAAACAGCCTTGCTGCATGATATCGGTAAAATCGGCGTGGCTGACGCTGTGCTACTCAAGGACGGCAAGCTGACGGACGAGGAGTTTGATCAGATTAAAATGCACCCGGTTATGGGGGAGAGCATTCTCCGGCAAGTTGAACCGGCTTATGCTATGGCCCCTTATTTGCCTGGCGTGCGCTCGCACCATGAACGTTATGATGGCAAAGGATATCCTGACCAGCTCGCTGGGGAAGATATCCCCTTATTTGGACGAATCATTGCTGTAGCGGATGCTTATGATGCAATGACGTCTAATCGCCCCTATCGGCAAGGTATGAAGGAAGAGAAGGCGGTTATGATATTGGAGGAGGGAAAGGGAACCCAATGGGACCCTTATTTTGCCGAATTATTTGTCAAGGAGTGGCGCCGGAACAAAGGCATCACAAGCTGATTCTATAGGTATCAGCACATTAGAGCGAGCCATTGAGGTTCGCTTTTTTATATAGGGAGCTAAGCATCTTTTGACATGTCGAAAGATGGGGCTTCATGTTATGATGTACAAGAAAGGCAAACGCGGTTAACATAGGCCTGGCATCCAATTTTTTGCGCTATGGGAGTGTGAGTCCATGCAATTTTCAATGATGTTTTTAATGAATTTAGGGATGCTGATTGCCGTTGCCTATGTGGCGAACGTGATTTATAAATATGGTTTGAGTCGTACCTCTTCGCGGTTCAAATATGTCAGCTCCGTGCTGCTAGTGATATTTGGCGGATGGGTCAGCTCTTGCTTTGGTTTTAACTTTAGTGAAACGGTTATTTTTGATCTGCGTTTTGTACCGCTGATTATCGCGGCATTGGTGTATCCCCGCTCCTATACGCTTATTATTATTGGGGTCGCAATCGGACTTACGAGATTTACCTTCGGTTTGCATATGGCGGCGTGGGTCGGCTTTTTGAATATGAGCATTCTGGGCGTCCTGTGCGCCGGATTGAACTACTGGATGCGGCGTTCCACCTGGCGTCTGATTATCAAGGCATCGGTGACCATTTTAGCGGTTAATATCGTAAATACGTTAAATATAGCCTGCCTGGGCGTCATTCCCTGGCGCTATTATGTAGCGGAGGTTGTTCCTCTGACACTGCCAATCGGCATCGTCCTCAGTTTTCTATTTGCTCTGATTTTACGGGACTTTCAGATGGAGCAACAGCGGAATCATCAGATTAAGCAGGCGAATGAGTTGTTATCAGAGCAGCGAGATGAGTTGCAGAAGACAAAGGTCATTCTAGAGGAACGTGCCAAGCAACTGATGATGGCTTCCCAATATAAATCGGATTTTATGGCAACGATGTCGCATGAGTTACGTACACCTCTTAACAGCATTATTAACCTGGCGCAGATTATCAACGAGCAGGGAAAGGAACTGGATGAGGACGAGTTATACCAGTACAGCGATCTCATCTATGCCTCGGGGCATGATTTGCTCCAACTGATCAACGACATTCTGGACTTGTCCAAGGTCGAGGCTGGACACATGGAAATCGTAAGTGAGCCGGTCAATGTGCGTGAAATTGCGCAGGTGATGATGATGCAGTTTGAAGTCACTGCGAAGGATAAAAACCTGGAATTCAGCTTAAAGGAGCATGAGCCTATACCGAATGAAATTCGGTCCGATTCCAAACGAGTACAGCAAATTTTGCGTAATCTGTTGTCCAATGCCTTTAAGTTCACTCATGAAGGACGTGTATTGCTGGAAATCAGTACACAACATCTGGATCGAAAGGGACAGGAGGGAGATTGGGTTGTATTTGCTGTAAAAGATACGGGCATCGGCATTTCCAAGCTTCAGCAACACGTTATTTTTGAGGCATTCCAGCAGGCGAACGGTTCCATTAATCGTAAATATGGAGGAACTGGGTTGGGATTGTCCATCAGCCGTGATTTTTCCCGCTTGTTGGGCGGGTTTATCCGTCTGGAGAGTGAGGAGGGCAAGGGAAGTACATTTTCCCTGTACCTACCGATGTGTCCGTCCAAAAGCAAGGAGGCGGACGAACAACCCTTTAAATTAACCTAATCGCAATTGTAGGAGCAGGAGCGTTATGGCACAAAGGAGGTCTATCATGGAACGTAAAGCGGTCGTTGTGGGTGCAACAGGGCTTGTCGGGGGTTATGTTGTACGAGAGCTGCTGGTGCAAAAGGAATACAACCGCGTCATGGTTATGGGCAGACGTCCGTTGGACATCAAGCATCCCAAGCTGGAGCAGGCGCTTATCGATTGGGAACAGCCACAGAAAGCGGCGTTCGCCTTCGAGGGGGTGGATGATGTTTTTTGTTGCCTTGGGACAACGATGAAAAAGGCTGGCTCCAAGGAGCAGTTCCGTCAGGTGGATGTGGACTATCCAGTGCTAGCTGCCCAGTTGGGCAAAGAGGCTGGTGCTGTACAGATGCTAGCTATCTCAGCGATGGGGGCCGATCCAGATTCACGCGTGTTTTATAACCGCACCAAGGGTGAGGCTGAAGAGGCACTTGCCGCTATCGGGCTGTCTGCGCTGCATTTGTTCCGTCCGTCGCTGATCTTGGGAGCGAGACCTGAACGACGTTTGGGCGAAGCCGCTGCCGCTGTTGTCATGAAGGCGCTGGACGGCTTGATGACAGGCAAGCTGGCTTCCTACCGTGCCATCCCGGCTTCAGTCATCGCACGAGCCATGGTACGGATCGCTCTTGCGCAGGCGAGCGGTGTACATATTTATCCGAACGACATTATTCGGGTCATCGGTGCGGAACTAACATCCGATGTTGAGGAAACTAGTTCAGGAACGGGTACGGATGTAAACGTGTAAAACCACGTCTAGGATTAAAAATGACAATAACGCCGCTGCTGCCCGATGATTCGGACAGCAGCGGCGTTATTTGTGTTTTATGGGTGGTCTGTATGTTGCGGCACATCGATCGTAATCTCTAATTCATCAAGTGCGTTAATCCGTCGCACGGAATAGTGGCTTTGGACTTCACATGCTATAATACGGTGAACCAGTATCAGGAAGGAGAATCCAACCCATATGAAAAAAACAATTGCTACTGAAAAAGCACCTGGTGCTATCGGCCCTTATAGCCAAGCGGTAGAGGCAGGCGGGTTTATTTACACTTCGGGACAGCTTGGACTGAATCCGGCAACAGGTGAGTTTGGTAAGGATGTACAGGAGCAGGCACGCCTGTCCTTGAGCAACGTACAAGCCATTCTGGAAGCGGCAGGCAGCAACATGAACCAGGTTGTGAAAGCGACTGTATTCCTGAAGGACATGAACGATTTTGTCAGCGTCAATGAGGTGTACAGTTCTTTCTTTGAGCAACCCTATCCAGCACGCAGTGCGGTGGAGGTAGCCCGTCTGCCTAAGGATGCACTGGTGGAGATTGAAGTCATTGCATTGAAGGGCGAATAGTCTGTACCCGGTGTAGATCACTCAACAAGCAAGCTTATAGATTTGATCAAAGTCTATACCTAATCATATTGGATAAAATGAATAAACAAAGCAAGCGAGCTTGGGCTAGATGATTCAGACCCGAACTCGCTTGTTTTTGCTAGTAGATATCAATAGTTTCTTTAATCCCGGTCTCGATTACGGGCAAAGAATAGCCATAGGGCGTACACCAGAATGATTGCTGCCAAGATCAATACAGCCAGCCGTACATTTTCATGGTTCGGATGCTCGACGGCGATGGCGACATAGGCCCATACAAATACGAGAGGATAAATGCTGTCACGATAAGGAAAGCTGACCATGATCGCCAATATGGTGCCGATGAGCAGGATAATGATCGCCCATGTCGTATCGCTGAGTCCCCAGCCACTCCATTCATTCTTTTCCAGTGCCACTGCAATATTGATAATAGTAGCAACGGATACCCAACCGAGGTTGAGGCTGAACGGTAGCTTGACGAACCACATTTCTCCGCGGGTTGGCTGAGGTGTGCGGGTACGTACATACACGACGCCCAAGGAAAGCAAGTATAAAATAATAACGATGACGCACAGTTCTACGTATACATACTGCCAGAGGAAAATCCAGATGATATTGAAAAGACAGCTTAGAATAAAAAAAATACCGATGGATTGAACGCTTGTCTTGGCTTGCCCTGTAGGTGTAGCTTGATACACGACAAAGCAGGCGAGCAGCACGTAGATGACTGACCAGATGGAAAAAGCGTAACCCGCTGGGGTGATTAAGGTAGGGTACATGTTGGATACAGCAGCAGTACTTCTGCCACCGATAGGAAGTGTAGAAGCCAGAAAGTTAATGAGAACGACAGCGATAAATGCAATAATATTCCACCATTTATACGGATGGCTTCGTGACATTGGGATATCTCCTCCTCAACGAATGATGATCCAAAATGACCGACTGGTCACAATCTTCTACTATGAATATACCCACTTTGCTTTCGAATATGTCCGAACGGGAAAAAGTTCCTTGATCCCGGTATAATCATAAAAGGTTGTATGTATATGCAGTCATATGTAGTACAATGATAAAAATTTTAAGCACTATATAAGCTGTATTTCCTCAAATTCAGCTTATATAGAAATAAGGAGATAAGTTGAATGAATAGATTGGAGAAAGTAGGGAAATTTGTAGGAGGGACCTTTTCCATCTGGGTACTTTTATTTGCATGCTTGGGATTTTTCTTTCCTGCGGCGTTTACAGGGTTGAAAGGATACATACAGTTATTTCTGGGCATTGTCATGTTCGGGATGGGGCTAACTTTATCTGCGGCTGACTTTCGCGAAGTATTCCGGCGTCCAGTGGATGTGGCTATTGGTGTGGTCGGGCATTATCTGATTATGCCGTTTCTGGCCTTTGGATTGGCATTAGTATTGCAGTTGCCACCGGATATTGCGGTAGGTGTCATTTTGGTTGGCTGTTGCCCGAGTGGAACTGCGTCCAACGTAATGACGCTTTTATCCAAAGGCGACGTGGCGTTGGGGGTATCGATTGCTTCGGTGTCGACGCTGATTGCTCCACTGGCTACCCCGGCGATGATTAACCTGCTTGCTGGACGTTGGATGAATATTGATGCGAAGTCCCTGATCATGGACATTCTCATCGTAGTTATTGTCCCCATTGTGCTGGGTGTTATCATCAAATCGCTATTTCGCAAACAGGCAGAAGCCAGTGTCCAGGCGCTGCCGCTCATATCAACACTGGTGATTATGCTCATCGTGGCTATTGTGATTGCAGGTAGCAAAGGCAAGATTTTGGAGACAGGTCCGATTATTTTTGGTGTGATTATTTTGCATAACGGAATCGGGTTCCTGCTTGGATATTGGTTTGCCAAGCTGTTCGGCATGGATCTTTCCAAGCGTAAAGCGGTTACGCTGGAAACGGGAATGCAGAATTCCGGACTGGGTGCTGCGCTGGCAGCAGCTCATTTTAACCCGATTGCTGCTGTACCGAGTGCGATTTTTAGCGTATGGCATAATATTTCCGGCTCGTTGCTCGCGACTTGGTTTTCCCGCCGGGAGGAGAAGAAAAGTACAACCGGGAAGCATTAAGCTTTGTTAGTGGCTTGTGCCAAGTGGCTACGGTTCAGCCTTTTCGAACAGTTTAGGGATGGTCAGAAAGGATAGATTTGACTTTATAGTTGCGGATCATTATACTGTGGTTATTATAACCACTGTATTTAAGTAAGCAACAGTAGTTTGAGTCGTTATGGAGGAAAACTACATCGAATTCGTATTTGGCTTCATGCTCAACAGCCTTATATTATCTGATCTGATTTAACTGAAGGAGAGAGAAAGAATGAACCCAAAATATAATTCTCTATTTGAAGCTTTTACCCTGCCATCCGGTGTTACGTTGAAGAACCGTATTACCATGGCACCTATGACTAACTTTGCTTCCCACGAAAATGGTGAAGTGAGTGACGAGGAACTGGCATACTACCGTGAACGCTCAGGGGGTGTGGGCGCAGTTATTACCGCTTGTGTGTATGTAACTCCAGATGGTAAAGGATTTGTTAATGAGTTTGGTGCGGACAAGGATGAAATGATTCCTAGCCTGCGCCGTCTGGCGGATACGATTCATCAGGAGGGCGCGAAAGCGATCCTGCAAATTTATCATGGTGGCCGCCTGTGTCCACCGGATCAGATTCCAGACGGACAACCGATTAGTGCAAGCGCAGTAGCTGAGGAAAAAGAAGGCGCACCTGTGCCGCGTGAAATGACATCCGACGATATCCATCGCGTCATTCGCGCCTATGGCGAAGCAACTCGCCGCGCGATTGAAGCAGGCTATGATGGTGTGGAGCTGCACGGAGCGAATGGTTACCTGGTGCAGCAGTTCTTCTCCCCGCACTCCAACCTTCGTACCGATGAATGGGGAGGAAGTGTTGAAAAACGAATGACCTTCCCGCTGGCGATTGTTCACGAAGTGAAGAAAGTGATCGCAGAACATGCAAAGGGGCCATTCATTTTCGGATACCGCTTGTCTCCTGAGGAAGGACACACGCCAGGCATCACGCTGGATGATACGATGGTGCTTGTAGACCGTCTGGCGGATCAAGGGCTGGATTACCTGCACATTTCCGTAAATCATTTCTTCGGTGGTTCGTTCCGTGACCGTAGTGACGAACGGTCACGTACCGTTCTCATCCATGAGAAGGTAGGTAACCGTGTGCCGATTATGGGAGTCGGATCGCTGAATACACCGGACGAGGCGCTTGCAGCACTGGAGACAGGTGTACCGCTTGTATCGCTGGGACGTCCACTTTTGATGGAGCCGCAATGGGTTCAGAAGGTGCAAAACGGCACAGAAGATACCATTCGCACGACCTTATCCAAGCAAGCCCAGCAGGAGCTAGTCATTCCTGACTACCTGTGGGGTGCGTTGACGACCCTTCCAGGCTGGATGCCTGTTACGGACTAAATTTTGAATGACGGAGATACCCTAGGCTGCTCTCATGCACCTGGGGTATTTTCCTGTCTTGTGACCGTGAACACAATAATATAGGAATAACTGAGAAAGAAGGAAACTGACAATGTTACATGGAGCTAATGGCGCGATTTTGATGGAGTCAACCCATCCGGGGCTACAGATTCGACTGTTGCAAGTAAATGATGCAGAACGTTTATTAGAGATCAGACGTGAAAATTTTGATTTTTTCAAACCGTTCGAGCCAGAACGGCCTGAAGTTTACTTTACCCTGGAAGAACAGGCGCGTCTGATTTCCAACGGTTTGGAAGCGGCACAAGCCGGACAGGGATATACGTTTGGACTTTTTTTGCCGGAAAATAATAAGCTGATTGGCAGAATAGAGCTGTCGGGTGTCGCTAGAGGCCCCTTTCAAAACGCCAATCTGGGCTACTTTGTAGATCCTGCTTACCACGGACAAGGCTATGCTACTTCCGCAGTGAAGGATATTGTACGCTACGCCCTGAATGAGTTGGAATTACACCGTATTCAAGCTGGAGTGATGCCAAGAAATACGCCTTCCAATCGAGTGATGGAAAAGGCAGGATTTCGCCGCGAAGGGCTAGCTCTCAACTACTTGAAGATTAATGGTGTGTGGGAAGATCACGTGCTGTATGCGATAACGGCTGAGGATTTGCAGAATGGCGTCTTCTGAACTCGCCAGGCGTGACACCCTCCAGTTTTTTGAACACCTTGCCAAAATATTTTTCATCCTGATAACCGACCATACCGGCAATATGATGAAGGCGCAGCTTGTCATTCAGCAGTAATAGCTTTGCCTTGCCCATCCTGATCTGGCACAAATAGTCCGACAGATTAACCCCGTACTCCTGCTTGAATTTACGAGAAATATATTCCCGACTGAGGTAAAAGCGGCTCGCCATATCCTGTAGAGAAATGTCCTCGTCGTAGTGTGCATCCAGATAGCGGGCAATATCACGGATGGTCGGGTTGTTTGGACTATGGCTTGGTGTAAGTGCCTGACCGGCTGCCAGCAGTCGGTTTTCGACCTGTCTTTGCCATAAGGGCAACGAAAGCATGCCGCGGTTGTCGACCGGCAAGGCATGAATGGAGCCGGACTCATCTGCCATCTCCTCGCCATCGGTATCTCCAGGTCTGTCATTCAACCAGCGGGCCAGCATCCAGTCCAGCTCTTGATTCCAACTGGCTAGCTGCTCTGCTGTAACCGAAGGCAACTCGGCTACGGCTGCTATCCAGCGGCCTACCGCTATAGACACACGACTGGCATTACAGCTGAGCGCACTAAGCCGTAGTTCCTCTTCCATGTCAGGTAACTGGGGAAGACGAATGCTCTGCCGTGTCTGGGTACTCTGGTGCATCCAGTCGGCTTGCAACACATCCCGTTTCCACAACGCTTGCCTTGCCTCTTGGTAGGCAGTGGCTGCCGCTATGGGAAAGGCACCAAAAGAGCCAACCCCGATGTGCATGTAGCACCGCAAAGCGGTTTTGATTCCTGTATGAATATCCTGCAAGAGCTTTGACCAACGAGATGGATCGCCCCAATATAGCAGAATAATTTCGTCCATACGCTCCAGATGACGGAATGCAACTCCGGTTTGAGAAGTTCCGAGAAATTCGTTGCAGATGTTAGTGAGGGAAAAGCTCAAAAGCGCACGCCGCGTTTTATATTTGTCCAGTATATCGGCATCCAGCTGAGTAGTACTCATCACAGCTGCATTACATATCTGAATAGCTGCGGGAAGACGTAGCTCCTCGCGTAAGGGCGTAATGGAAAGAGGGGTATTCGCTATCCCGGAAACGATTTCAGTCAGGAGCTTATCAGCATAGTGTGGCCTCATCCGATTGACCTCCATGGCCTGCATCGTCTGCCTGTTCCGGTCTTGCTCTGCTGTCCGCCAGGCTTGAGTGGCTTTTTTTACAGCCTCGTTAATCTCCACTGGATCCACGGGCTTAAGAATATAGTCCATGCCTCCCCGGCGGATGACCTGTCGAACCAAGTCAAAATCATCATAGCCACTGACCACCACGACTCTGGTTGCTGGGGAATTGACTTGAATCCACTCCATCAGTGCTATCCCATCCTTGCCGGGCATCCGCATATCCGTGAGTACAACGGGTGGGGATAGGGCGGTAATGACCTCAATCGCCTGATCGCCCGACTCGGCTTCAATCACCTCGCTCACACCGCAAGCTTCCCAATGTACGAGCATCCGTATGGCATGGCGCACATGCTTCTCATCATCCACAATCAGGACTTTCATTGACAGATCACTCTCCCTTAATATGAATCTCCGTATGGGCTTCCGTGCGAATTTCGAGTGTGTACCGGACACCATGAGGCAGAATGTTGTCTACGCACAGGGTGTTAGAACCATCCTCCGAGTGAAGCTGAATACGCAATAGAACATTACGAAGGCCAATGGAGTCCTGCTCGCTAGTGTCTGGCTCCTCGTAGGCTTTTAGCGGACGTTTTAACATATGCTGGAGTTGCTCCAACTCGGCTTGTGGAATGTTGATACCATTATTTTCCACTGTTATTTTCACAATACCTTCCCGGATTCGGCTGCCTGTAATGCGAATTTCACCGGGACCCAGCCGGGGATCGGCACCGTGTTTAAAGTAGTTTTCCACCAGCGGTTGGAGAATCATTTTAGGCACCCGATCATTCAGGACTTCATCTTCCCACTGGTAAGTGACCTCTAATTGCTCACCGAAGCGTTCCTTTTGTAAATCAAGATATTGTTTTACATGTTCGGCTTCTTCCTTAAGAGTAACGACCGTATGGTCCCTCATATTATAGCGCAGCATTTTGGCAAGGGAAGAGAGCAACGAATAAATTCGCGGCACCTCATGCTGTAGAGCCAGGGTTCCAATAGACTGTAGCGTATTATATAAAAAGTGAGGATTAATCTGTGCCTGAAGCGCTTTCAATTGATGTGTCTTGTTAGCCAGCTCCAGCTTGTATTCCCGCAAAATGAGGTTATTGATGGTATCCATCATCTGTCTGAAACGGCGCGACAGTACTCCGATTTCATCGTTACTCATGGCCCGAATGTCTACATCCAGTTGACCGGACTGAATCTGGTTTATGTAACGAGTCAGTCGCTTAATAGGTGCCGTGATTTTTATCGAAATCCATAACGTGGCAACAATGGCAAGTAGCAATGCTGCGCCTGTAATGACCGCATTGATCTGAGTCAGGCGGGTAGCCCGTAAATACAGCGTACGATGTGGAATTTTCTTGACGAGTGTCCAGCCTGACAAGTTGGCATCCAGCTTGCCGTACACGTGCAGTGCTGTATCATCCTCAATCACTCCGTGCTCGCCTTCTTTAGAAATTCGATTGAGCAGGTCAGATTCCTTCCAGTGTGTTCCAATTGATGCTTCTTTTCCGCTATATATGATCGTTCCGTTTCGATCGATCAAAAACAGCTCCTCTGTATCCGCATCATACAATTGACGGCAAATACTGCGCAGCGGCTCCAGATCAACATCTATAGCCAGTACCCCAAGCGTCTCTGAGGCTGGAATGTTCCGAATCGCCCGATGAAGTGTAAATACCTGCTGCTCTGTGCTGTGCTCCGCATAGGAAACCGCCGAAAAGCCGTACAAATGCTTCATATGCGTGGGCTGTATGAACAGTCCGGAAGGGCCGTAATGAATAAAACCGGTAAAGGGCTCCAGCCGGAATTCCCGTAGAGGAACCGTGCTGGTAATCAGCGTAGATTGCCCGGCCTCAAAAGAATGCAAATACACCTGGTCAATGCCTGACGTAGCATTCATCATCGTTTGCAGAGTGGTGTATATTTCAGCGACGGCCCGGTAATCATCCGGGATTTTGGCCAGATTACGCAGAAAATGAGGGTCATTATAGACTCCGATGGACGCGCGATTCAAACCCTGTAAATAGTTATCCAAATTCGTAATTCCCTGAAAAATAAGCCGTTCATTTTCTTGTGTGGCCTGCTCCCGCAAGGATTGCTTGGTGAGAACGAAGGTCATGGTCATCGACAGCAGCAGCGGCAGGGTGACCGCAATGAGCAAAAACCAGATTAGGCGAGAACGAATACTGTAAAATTTCATGCAGTGAGCTCCTTTCACAATTCAAGGCGAGCCAGAGGTCAATATTTTCCCCCTTAATGGTTCACGATCCTACGTGTTCTCGAGAGCGCTTATTCGACATAATGAACATGTGAATCGCATATCCTTACGGCCCAAACATCATACTGCTGAAAGAAAGCCGTAAAGGAGCGTTCCAGACACCAATAGACAACATAAGGGGGGATCGGTTTGAATCGCGCCAAGTCGTCGCAATGGCTACAGCAATGGATTTTTGTAGGGCCGTCGACGTTATTTTTCGTTATCATTATTGTAATCCCTTTCATGCTCGGAATGTACTATTCTTTTACAGAGTGGAATGGAGTAGCCAATCAGGCAAAGTGGGTCGGGCTGGATAATTTCAGTCACATTTTATGGAATGATGACAAATTTGGGACAGCGTTCTGGTTTACGGTCCGTTTTACGGTGGTAGGAGTGGTGGCTGCGAATATTTTTGGCTTTCTGCTGGCGTATTTTCTAACCAAACCGTTGAAAACAAAAAATGTACTAAGGACCATCTTTTTTATGCCCAATGTGATCGGAGGTCTGTTGCTGGGCTTTATCTGGCAGTTTATTTTCGTCAAGGGATTTGCAGCAATCGGAGAGAGCACGAACTTGTCCTTCTTCAATCTGTCCTGGTTGGGAGATGAGATCACGGCCTTCTGGGGCATTGTAATCGTGTTTATCTGGCAAACTGCCGGGTATTTGATGGTGATTTATATCTCTTCCCTAACCAATGTGCCCCGCGATATGCTAGAAGCAGCCGAAATTGACGGAGCTAGTCGGATGCAAATTTTGCGGTCGATTATACTTCCTTTAATCATGCCTGCCGTTACGGTTTGTCTTTTCCTGGCGATATCATGGTCATTCAAAATGTTCGATCTTAATTTGTCACTGACCAAAGGCGGTCCCTTCGGGTCCACAGAGTCGGTTGCACTCAATATTTACAATGAAGCGTTTGTGAATAATCGTTATGGGCTGGGAACAGCTAAAGCACTCATTTTCTTTATCATTGTTGCTCTGGTTACGAGCCTTCAGGTACGACTGACGAAAAGTCGGGAGGTGGAAGCGTAAATGGAAACAAGCAAGCGCTACCGCTTTGGAACATGGGCGACCGAGATAGTGATGATCCTCGTCGCATTGTTATTCCTCGTCCCGTTTTACTTTTTATTCGTGAATTCGGTCAAAAGCTTTGGTGACCTGCTCACCGATTCTGCGGCCTGGCCACAAACCTTTGTATGGAGCAACTACGCTAGAGCGTGGAGCATCACGCGTTTTCCCGAAGCTTTATGGAATTCATTCGTGGTTACGGTAGTTAGTAATCTGCTGCTCGTACTGATCAGCTCAATGGCAGCTTACCGAATGGTCCGGCGTCCGACGCGTTATAATCGAGTGTTGTTCAGCCTGTTCGTAGCTGCTATGGTTATTCCTTTTCAATCGGTGATGATTCCTTTGGTCAAGGTTGTAAGTACACTGGATTTAATGAACAGTATAAGTGGTCTGGTCATCTGTTATCTGGGATTCGGAGCTCCAATGTCGATCTTTCTCTTTCATGGATTCGTCAAAGGTGTGCCAGTCGAGGTGGAAGAAGCAGCTACGGTGGACGGCTGTACGCCTTACGGAGTGTTTTTCCGAATTGTGTATCCGTTGATGCTGCCGATGATGGTAACTGTTATTATTTTAAATACGCTCTGGATTTGGAATGATTATCTCCTGCCTTCTCTGGTACTGCAAAAGGCTGAGCTGCGAACGATTCCGATTGCGACCTATGCCTTTTTCGGACAATACACAAAGCAGTGGGATTTGGCTTTGCCTGCTCTGGTGCTGGGCATCTTGCCAGTCATCGCATTCTTTCTGGCTATGCAAAAATATATTATACAAGGTATTATGGCGGGTTCGGTCAAGGGTTGAGTGTGGGATGAGCTGAAAATGTACACGGTGTGCCACACCGCAAACGAGGGTGCTTACCATCGCTGTTAGCCTCCAGATTTCCCTGAATAAACGAATAAAGGTGGGAATCTAGAGACAAAGGCGAGCGCTATCGCTTGTTCAGCACCATTCCGTTAGCTCCGTTTCCACATGAATTTTTCGAGTTCATCTGGTATGAATTTAGAATAGAAAGGAACATCAAAATGAAAACGCATACTTTTAAAAAGAAAGCTCAAGCATTAATCTTGCTTCTCGCGGCCTTTGCCCTGGTTTTGGCAGGTTGTAACAGCAGTGGCGGACAAAACGCAGGCAAAGAGGAAGTGAAGGAAAAAACCATTCACATTTTTCAATTCAAGGTAGAGATTGCAGAAGCGCTGAACCGCATGAAGGCGGAATACGAAGCGTCTCATCCAGGGATCAAGCTCGATATTCAGACCGTGGGCGGGGGCAGTGATTACGGAGCGGCTTTAAAGGCGAAGTTTGCTTCCGGGGAGCAGCCGGATATTTTTAACGTCGGCGGTTACCGCGAGCTGGATACGTGGCTGGAATATTTGGAGGACCTGTCTGACCAGCCTTGGGTTGGGGATGTGGTCGATGTCGCCAAAGAGCCGATGACCAAAGACGGCAAGCTGTATGGTCAGCCGATGAATCTGGAAGGATACGGCTTTATTTATAACAAGGATTTGTTCAAGAAGGCGGGGATTACGGAGACCCCTAAAACATTGTCCGAACTGGAGGGAGCTGCACAAAAGCTCCAAGCCGCTGGGATTACTCCATTTTCTAATGGATATCAGGAGTTTTGGGTGCTGGGCAATCATTTGCTGAACGTGGCATTTGCCAATCAGCCAGACCCTTCGGCCTTCGTTAAGGGACTGAATGATGGAACTGCAAAGATTCCGGGCAACGCTGTATTTGCCGAGTGGGTTAAGTTGTTCGATCTGACACTGAAGTATGGGAATACGAAGCCGCTCACGACTGATTACAACACGCAGGTAACGAACTTCGCCACTGGAAAGGCTGCCATGATGCAGCAGGGGAACTGGACTCAAGTCCAAATTGATGGAATTAATCCGAAGCTGAATCTGGGTATTTTGCCTATGCCGATTGGTGAAGACGCAACAGCCGGAGATAAGCTGTTTGTAGGTGTCGCCAACAACTGGGTGGTTAATAAAAATTCGTCTGTCAAACCCGAGGCGAAAGAGTTCTTAAACTGGATGGTAACATCCGAGCAGGGTAAAAAGTATATCACCAAGGAATTCAAGTTTATTCCAGCGTTCAAGAGCATCGAAGGGGCAGAGGCTGATATGGGCCAATTGGGTGCTGAAGTGGTGAAATACAGTAAGGAAAACAAACTGTTGGGCTGGTTCTTTAGCCGCTATCCTGAAGGAGCACAGCAAGAATTCGGAAGTCAGATGCAAGCCTATGTGGCAGGTAAATCGGATGCTGGGAAGCTATTCGATGATTTCCAGAAAACATGGGAAAATTTGAAGACTAAATAAGAACAAAGCACGCGATAAAGCCTTCGTATGTCAGGGAGATTGCATGATCCTGAACATACAAAGGCTTTTTTGCAAAATTAATTATATATGGTAATGGAGAAGAACAATATCCCCGCGGCGTTCTATTTCTTGGAGTTCAAACGTACTTGGTAGTGTTCCCTCTGGAAATAACGGTATTCCTTGTCCAAGCACTTTGGGAATGATCGCAATGATAGCTTTCTCCAGCAGTCCAGCTTGTAAGAAGGCCTGGACTAACTGGCCTCCACCGACTAGCCATACCGCACCTTCCGATTGTCCTTGTAGACGTGGAACCAGTTCAGTCAGAGCTTCGTCCGTAAATGTAATATGTGGCGCCTGCTGTTGCTCCGTTAATGCTCGTGTGAGCACATAGCATGGCTTTCCAGCATAAGGGAAATCATCTGAGAGCTTCAATACTTCCTCATACGTCAGTCTGCCCATCAGCACCGTACCAACGGTATCGTAAAAGTCGGCATATCCATTGTCCCCACCATCCCCTTTAACATCATACAGCCAGTCCACCGAACCGTCCGGCAAAGCGATATACCCGTCGAGACTCATGGCAATATACAGCACAACTGCGTTTGATTTCAAATCCTTCATAGTGTTCATTCACTCCTTTCTATATCCTAATGTTACAATGTATTTATGACATCGTATGTCGTAGTTAAACGGTCATTTTAAATTAATTTTTGATTAGAGGGGTACCTTATGAACGAACGCAGAATTGCTCTTATGAGGATACTGGATTCCCGAAAAAAATATACGGCGCGTGAGCTGGCTGAACGTTTTGGTGTCTCCGTCAGGACGATACAGAGAGATCTCGACTATTTGCAGCAGACCGGATTACCCCTTTATACCGAAATGGGTCCTCATGGCGGGTATCGGGCACTTCCCAATCGGCTTCTTCCTCCCCTTCATCTTGCTCGTGACGAGGCCTTGGGTCTTTTTCTCATGCTGCAACTGTTGGAGAACATTCCAGATATCCCTTTTGGCTCAGTTCGTGAGCATTTATCCGAGCACTATTATGCCGAACTTCCACAGGATGTGCAGGACAGCATCGATCAATTAAAGGAGTACATTTCTTTTCGTATGCTACCTACTCACGCAGAGTCACCCTACACCTCAATCATTTTGGAGGCTGCGCTGAATAAGCGCCGGGTGAACATGCATTACCGCTCCGCTTCCGGGGCAAAGTGGACTCAGGTATATCCGATTGGACTGTATTTTGATCACGGATATTGGTACATGCCAGCGTATAGCAGAGACCGCATCATTTTGTATCGTTCAGATCGGGTGATCACAATAACGATGCTGGACGACACCTTGGACACCCTTCCTACACTTCAAGAATGGTTGGCTTCGGAGGATTCCCGTATAGGAATTCCGTCCAAAATAAAATTTACCGCATTGGGTGTCAGGCTGGCCGGATCAGATGCCCTCTTCCAAAATGTTTCCCATCAGGAAGGGCAGGCTCAGGAATGGCAGGGATATATTCCGGTCGAAGAGTTTAGATATGTATCCCGACTTTTGCTAAAATACGGGCCAGAGGCCGAGGTCGTATTTCCCAAAGAACTGCGTGTACAGGTCAAGCAACTGTTGCAAGACAGCCTGAACCCTTATCTGAAGGATGCAAAAGCGGATGATGAAGAAAAAGACAATTAATCCTGTAAATTGATTCTCTTATTTATAGTTAACCACATGAATATTTAAGGTTATTGACTTATGACTTTCCATTTATTTTTGTGATAAAGTTTTGAAAAGAGCCCGTTTTCGTATATGATGAAGAGTAATAATTCAAAAGGCTGGACGGGAGACAGATATGAATCAACCGCTTTATGGGATATGGCTCGGAGATGTGTTTTTTTGCTTTTCTGGTGAGACGTCGGAACCACGTATCGATGCGTGGAGCAGTGTAATTCGCAGGCTGACGCTAAAGGGAGACCTTCGGCCGTTTCGGCAGGCTGCGTTGCGCCTTGCCGAGGTACGAATACCGAACACTGCTCGTGTGGAAACCGCGGGCAGAGGTGGCAAAAGACGTTCCATGCTGGGGCGTACATTGGAGGGCTTGGCGCTGGAACCGCGCGAGACGATGGCACTGCTGACCCGCATGGACGAGAAGGGCTGTGCGGCATCGGGCATTACGCTGGGCGAGGAAATGCAATATTGGCAAAAAGCCGCTTATTTTGCGCTAGAGCTGATGCAGCGGGGCGAAATTACGCCATCGCTTACAGAGGCGCGTCCATCGGGACCGCGTCGTCGCGGTCCGGAAGCGGCTGTCGGGGTGTGGATTCCTCGTCTGTATCAAGAGGAGGACATACGCCGCTTTCATGAGCTGGCTGCTGCAATGCCGGCTGTTTGTATGGCGGCTCCTGCCGTTTTCGCGGGTAAGGAGCCTGAAACACGCGAGGATGCAGCCGGAATCGTGCTGTACTCCTTCTTGTGTGCGGTCATCCATGCGGAAACGACCGCGGTGTTGGCAGCATCAGACCGTGAGCTGGGACGATATCGTGCAGAGTATCGGCGCGGAGGATCGCCGCTGACAGAGCTATGGTGGAACAGTCTGCTGACAGGTTCCCGCCCGGTGGCGATTCAGGGAACGCCCGCGGAGATGGAGGAGCTGGTTCTCCAAGCGTCCTCTCTTAAGGGAAGCGCAATGCCTGTCACGGAGCGGGAAGACAAGGAGCCGATAGAAGGGCAACTACGGTTGTGCCTTCGTTTGGAGCCTTCGCTGGAAGAGAGTGTGAAGGAATGGCGCATTACCTTTTGGGCAGAAAGCGATGCTGAGCCGGGGTTGCGACTGCCTGCTCTGGCCCTGTGGGCGCATCCTGAACGCGATCTGGTTCGCGGCGGAATTGTATATCGTCAAGTGCAGGCGCAACTGCTAATGAGGCTCGGACAGGCTGCTGAAGCGGCACCTATATTGCAAGAAGCGTTGAACCGCCCTTATCCCGAAGGGCTGACACTGGAGCCGGAGATGTTCTTCCGCTTCCTGACGGAAGCCGTTCCCGCATTACAAAAGAACGGTATTACCGTGCAAATGCCTTCACGCTGGAGCCGGGAGGGCCGAAGACGTGCAGGCTTGCGGCTCAAAATGCGTTCGACAGAGCAGGGTGCCAAGCCGGATGGTGTGATTGCCGATACATCGACTGTCGGCATTAACCGCATGATTTCGTTTGATGCCGAGGCTGTGCTGGGTGATACAACTTTGACGATGGAGGAACTGGAAAGCATTGTCGCCGCTAATCTGCCGTATGTACGTCTCGGAGGGGAATGGATCGAGGTCGATCCTAAGGAAATTCGTCAGGTGCTGCGCTTTATCAAGCGCGGTGAGAACGGTGAGATGAGCTTGTCCGAATGGATGCATCTGGCCGCAGAAAATGAAAGTGCAGGCGAGGCCTCATGGAAAGGCTTGTCCATCTTTGGCGCGGAATCCGCCGGATTGCTTGCGTCTTTGGCTGAGGGCGGCGTACTTCGTTCGGTAGAGCCGCGACCTGTGCCAGAGACGCTGCACGGCGCATTACGGCCCTATCAAGAGCGCGGCTTTCAATGGCTGGCCGCGATGCGTGGATTAGGTTTTGGCGTCTGCCTTGCGGACGATATGGGGCTTGGTAAAACGATTCAGGTCATCACCTGCCTACTCGACGGTGGCATCGGCGCAGATGATCAACGTCCGGCGTTAATCATCTGTCCGACGTCCTTGCTCGGCAACTGGCAGCGCGAGTTGAAACGCTTTTCACCGGATTTGTCACTGTATATTCACCATGGAAACCAGCGACTCCACGGCGAGCTGTTTCAGGAAAGTGTACGTGAGTATGATATCGTCCTCACTACCTATCATTTGGCGGGACGGGACGGTAGCGATTTATCTGCGGTATACTGGTCCTCCATCGTGTTGGATGAAGCGCAATATATAAAAAATGCACGAACAAAGCAAGCACAAAGCGTCATGAAGCTGTCTGCTCCACATCGGATTGCCATGACGGGTACACCGGTAGAGAATCGGCTGAGCGAGCTGTGGTCTATTTTTCAATTTCTGAATCCAGGTTACCTCGGTACGGCGTCTTCATTCCGCCAACGGTACAGTCTGGCGGGAGAGGAGCGGGGGTCTGCGTTGCGTGAGCTTCATCGCCTCGTCTCCCCGTTCATGCTGCGTCGACTCAAAAGCGACCCAGATATACGCAAGGATTTGCCGGAGAAGCTGGAGTTGAAATCCTACTGTGTACTGACACCAGAGCAGGCCGGATTGTATCGGGGCGTAGTGGATCAATTATTGGGAACACTGGATGGGCAGATCGGTATGGCTCGCAAAGGGCTTGTTCTGTCTTCACTGACCAAGTTGAAGCAGATTTGTGACCATCCGGGTCTGATCATTCCGGGTCGGGCTGATAGTGGTAAAACGCAAAACTCGGGCAAAATGGAACGACTGCTGGAATTGGTAGAGACGATTCGCGAGAACGGCGAATCGGCGCTGATATTCACCCAATATGTGTCGATGGGAGAATTGCTGGTCTCCCGTTTGACCAAAATCTTCGGGGAAGAGCCGTATTTTCTACATGGAGGACTGGCGAAAACCAGACGGGATGAAATGGTTCACAACTTCCAGCAGGGAGAGGGGCCGAATATATTCGTACTTTCCCTGCGTGCAGGTGGTGTGGGCCTGAACCTGACACGTGCCAGCCATGTCATTCACTATGACCGCTGGTGGAATCCTGCAGTGGAAAATCAGGCGACAGACCGCGTATTCCGTATTGGCCAAAGCCGCAATGTACAAGTGCACAAGCTGATTTGTCAAGGTACACTGGAGGAGCGAATCGACGAGCTGATCGAGAGCAAAAAGGCACTTTCCGAGCAGGTTGTCGGCTCCGGTGAACATTGGCTCACCGAAATGTCTGATGATGAATTGCGTGGTCTGATAGCGTTGCAAAATGATGTATGGATTGAGTGAGCAGAGAAAGGATGAAGGCGATGACTAGGCCGCGAGTGAAGCTGAAAGTAACTGACGGTCAATGGATAGCGGAATTAGACGGAAATGGCTTGGAAGGCGAATCAACGGGTGTACCTTCCGCACATGCTGTCCAATGGATGGGTCCAGCGCCTGTACTAAACCCCGAACAGCGAAAGGCATGGCTGGAGCAGCTAAAAGCAGATCCTTTGGACATCTACCGCTTTTTGCAAGGGAAAACCTGTCTATCGCTGGATGAGATCGTTCAGCTAGCAGCTGAGACAGCCACTTCCAGCATGGAGGATGGCGTGGGTGTAGTCGACGATGTGAAGAAGGCTCTTCAGACCGGGATGGAAAGCGAGCCGCAGACCTGTCTGGAACTGATCGGAATGACGCGGGAAGAGCTGCTGGAGTACGTATTCAGTGCTTGGGCCGGAGAGTTATCTCATGTGCAGGGGACATCCCCCGCGCTTGAGTCTACCTCGCGGCCGGAGGGCGGACGCAGTGGATCGGCAGCGATTAGCGAATGGATTGCCGAGTCAGCGGCAGAAGGAGCATTACATCGTCCCGGTGCAGGTTTTCATGCGATTGAGATTCATCTGCCGCAGAAGCTTGTTCCTAAGAAAGAAGCGGATATTACGGCTTTGCTGCCGGGTTTACCCCGTGCGGAAGAGGCATTGAAACTCATACGTGAACGGGTAGCCGAGCGGGCCCGAGCTGCAATTCCGCAAAAACGTCATACTCCGTAACAATTCGGGTATATACTTCCTTTTTCGAGTCTATTCGCCTTCATCGAACGGGATAACGGCTTCGAAGAGTGTCCAAAGTTCAGTTACAATGGGGGAACGGAAAAATCACTGCAAGTCATGTATCAATTGCAATATTGGAGGAGATACCAGCATGAAACGACATATACAACAGACGCGCACATCTCAGCGATGGACCAAAGCGCTCATTCCAGGGCTGATCCTGCCAGGGCTATTACTGGCAGCCTGCCAGCAGGGAGGATCAGGTGGACAGGAAAGCGAGCCGTTAAAGTCATCTACAGCGGTACAGGAGAATGTGCAGCCTTCCACCCAGCCGGATGCGGGCAATGGCAGCACTAGTGCTGGACAAGCCTCTGCGGGTACAGAAAGTGGACAAGCCGACCCTGTGATGGCGTTGCGGAGCCAGAGTGCGCTGCAAGCCACGGTTAAGGAAGAGGATGGAACCGCGATTGTCACCAATGCGACTTCGGATACAGTCGTTGTGAACAAAAAGCGCAGCTTGCCTGTGGGCTATGTCCCAGACGACCTGGTGGAGCCGCAGGTGCAATTTTCCTTCGAGGGACCGCACGAAAAGCGGCATTTGCGTAAAGAAGCGGCAGAGGCACTGGAGAAGCTGTTCGACGGTGCGAAAAAGGACGGCATTGAGCTGCGTGCGGTATCGGGATACCGTTCCTATAAGCGTCAGGTGTCTATTTTCGACAACAATGTAAAGACAAAGGGACAGGAATATGCCTCTAAAGTCAGCGCTGTACCGGGTACGAGTGAGCATCAGACGGGATTGTCCATTGATGTATCCAGCCCAAGCGTAGGTAATGCGCTGGAGCAATCCTTCGGAGCTTCCAAGGAAGGCGAATGGTTGGAACAACATGCACCGGAATACGGATTTATTATTCGTTATATGAAGGGTAAGGAAGATGTGACCGGCTACGTGTACGAGCCTTGGCATATCCGTTATGTGGGAATAGACATTGCGGAGGATGTAGCCAAGCAGGGGATGACGCTGGAGGAATATTTCGACGAGAACAATATCAAGCTGTAGCAGCTAAAATCAAGCCGTAATCCTAGGGATTGCGGCTTTTTGTCGTGTTTTTCTTCCAAATTGAACCTTTTCAAGGTAGAATCTCGTATAGTGATCAACGACAGAAGCGCCTTGATTTGTTGCAAACCTCATGACAGAAGCGTACAGGAAGGGAAGGGAATCATCATTTATTATTCATTAACGTATCGCGAATGGTCGGAAGACACTCAAAAGGAACTGCGCAGCCTGACACGGGAATCCGTATCGGGAGATGAGCTGTTTCTACGCAAGCTTGTAGACGCTACGCGTCTCCATGACAAACTATGGTCGCATATCTCGAATGAAAGTGAGGAACATACGGATCATTCCGTCTATGTGACTGAATTTACAGGGGAACGTGCAAAGCCTTACGGTGCGTCTATCACAGACCTCGTGCTTGCCAGTGAGGGAGGTTACACTTCCACATACAGTGCAATGTACTGGATATGGCATGAACCTGCATTCCATAGTATGGATCAGCGGGAAAGTTCGGTATTTACTTTGGAGTTGGCCCAACGGCTATTAGATCACTATACAGTACTGGGTGGCAAAACATATGAATTTATATATTCGGTACTGGACCCTCAGCTGAAAAAGGTACATCTGTTTGTGAAGGAGGTCGATCTGTGATGGAGCATTCTTGGGAAAAAATGAAATCCAAGCCCGGCTCTCGTACACGGATGGCGGCCTTCGCCCTGATGTTGGCTGTCCCGGCCGCTCTGACGGGTTGCGGTGACGACGAGTATTATGACTGCGATGAGCTTCCTATATCGGAACAAACGGCGTGTCGGGATTCAGGCAGCAGTGGGTATTACTATGGCGGATCGACTTATTATAGTGGAGGCTCCTCATACCATAGCAGTCGTTCTTCTTCCAGCTCATACCGCAAAAGCTCATCCTCATCTTCCAGCTCACACAGCGGTTTTGGCAGCAGCGGCTCACGCAGCGGCTTTTTCTCTGGGGGTTAAGATGAGCATGCGCACGATTCGGCAATTGCCTTATGAACATGATGAGCTTTTTAAGGGTGAAATCAGCCGTATCATCCCGTATCACCGCATGTATGGCAAGTCCTATTGCGTGCCGGCCTTAACGGTATATCGGGAAAGCGAGCTGGCAGAGCTTCAGGTTGCTTCTGAGGCGGTACATCGTATTTATCGCAAGGTTCAGCAATTCGTTCAGCGCTATATGCCGGATGAATACCTGGTGGAACGGTTGGGGATTCATCCGGGCTTGCTGCGTGCTGCACGTATGGAGGCCGAGCCGGATGGGATAACCCGCCAGGACTGGATTGTGGGGGAAGCGGGTATCAAGTGCATTGAGAATAACACCGATACCCCAACCGGAATTCCCGAGGTGGCTTATCTCGAAGGAAAGCTGCTAGAGGTGCTGAGTAAGGGAGGAATGTCGGAGGATGACAATGCACTACATGGACCCTCAACTGGAATGGACGAGGCGATTCAGTCTGCCTTGACGGAGCTCATTCATTTTTATAGCCGCAAGGGATTAGGGACAAAGGTGTATTTCACTTGCTATGACTGGCACATCGAGGATCAGACGAACACCAAATATATTATGCGTTTATGTGAACAAGCCGGATTCGAAGTCGTTTATGCTCCTTTGGAAGAACTGGAGATTATCCCGAATGAAGGATTGTATCACCGGGGAGAGCAGATCCGTATTCTCTATCGCCTGTATCCGCTGGAGTATCTAATTGATGACCGGGAGGAGAATACGGGGCTTGAGGTGGGGCAGGCGCTAATGGATATGGTGGCAGACGGGAAAATAGGATTAATCAACCCACCGCAGCATATCATTACCCAGAGCAAAGGGTTCACCGCAACCGTTTGGTCACTGTATGAGCGCAATGAGCAGACACCAGAGTTCTGTGGTTTTCGTTTGTTTGACGATCGCGAGCTGGAGGTGATACGAACCTACCTGCTGCCTACGTATTTTGAACCCTCGGTGTTTATGCAAAATAAAGAGCCCTATGTGGCCAAAGGTATATGGGGTCGGGAGGGTAAAGGGACGCACTTGATTGAACATACCGAAGACGAGGAGAGACTAGAAGGTGTCTTGGGAAAGGTTCAAAATGCGAAGACCGACCATCCTGATCTGCTTCACCAAGCTGATGCCCCACGAACGCCTGAGCAGGAGGAAGCCGCACATGTTGCCGCTTATTATGAAGGACAGCCTAAGATTTATCAGCGGCTGTGGCCGATGCAGACCGCAGAGGTACAGACCGAGGAAGGGCTATTTCACGGCTATGTGTTAACAGGCATATTTGTAATTGGGGGGCGTTTTGCGGGTGTCCTGCCGCGAATCGGTGAAAAGGTAACAGGTGATATGGCCTACTATTGCGCCGCCGCCGTTGCCACCGTACATCCTAATCCGCCGGTTGTATAAGCTAAATTGAAAAATATACAATATTCGAACATATCTGTTTCATTTTCACAAGTGAGGATTTTGCAAAATCCTGAAGTATCATAAGGAGGAAAAAAATTGGACTCTCATATCAGTTTGGGCAACGCACTGGGCAATGTAGGTATCGGCCTGCTTATCCTGTTTGCCATCTTAATCGTAGGTTATTTTGTGTTCAGCTTACTGACACGTTATAACGATAATCAAGAAATCGCACACGGCAATGAGGCGGCAGGCATCTATATGGGGGCAAAGCTGCTAGGTCTGTGTATCATCGTGGGGATGGTGTCGTACAGCAGTCATTCATGGCTCGATATGCTGGCCTGGTCGGCTGTGGGCATTGTAGTGCTGTGTCTCGTCTATGTGATTTTTGATCTGGTGACGCCGCGTACCAAGGTGTGCGAGGAAATTGCCAAGGGCAATGTGGCTCTGGCACAGCTGCTGCGTTCAATCATCGTCGGGGTTTCTTTTGTGGTAGGTACATTTTTGATGTAGTCGATATAGAGAAGGAATACCAAGGATCTGCAACACCGGACAACGGAGCTGCAGATCCTTTTTTTATGAGACATTGTATTCACTACCGGCATCGGACTGTTGAATTAAGGGTTGCAACGATCACTTCCTGTGGGGACTATTCTACAAAGCAACGGGTGATACTGCATAGCAAAAGGAATTTGCTACAGAGTTCAAACCAAATTGAAGAGAAGGGAGTTCTGAACATATGAGTACCACCACCTTCCCAACCAAACAAATTCGGATGGGTATCATTGGCCTGGGTCTTATCGCTGAATATCACATGAGATCACTCCACACCATCTCGGGGGTATCTATTGTGGCCGTTAGTGATGTGAATCCCCATCGCCTTCAAGCCATCGGAGAACAATTGCAACTGCCTGCTTCCAAGCGGTACGCCCATTATGAAGCATTAATCCGTGACCCAGAAGTAGATGCGATTCTGTCGCTGACACCCAATGATGTGCATTTTGACATTATTCGTATTGCGCTGGAAAAACACAAAGCTGTACTGGCAGAAAAACCATTGACTCTCACATGGGAGGAAGCGGATCGGTTGAAAAAGCTATATACAGCGAATCCGGTGCCTTTGCTGGTTCACTATAAGCATCGCTACGGCGCGGCCTTCCAATATACCAAGCAACTGCTGGATGAGCAAAAGCTGGGTAAAATCTATAACATTCAATTTCGTTATCTAATGGATGCATTTGCGCCGTATCGTCAGCATCCGTATACTTGGCGTCACAATTTAGCCAAGGCTGGTTCTGGAGTAGTGGGGGATACAGCCTCACATATCATTGATCTGGCCCGTTTTTTGGTGGGTGAATTTAAAAGTGTCGCAGCGCTGCTACATACCATTACACCCGAGCGGCTCGATCCGATCACGGGCCTGCCTGTAAAAGTGGATGTGGAAGATCTCGCTGCCTTTCATGGCATCGTAGGCGACAATACCGTGGGAACCTTTATCACACATAAAAATGCCATCGGCATACGGCACGATATCGAAGTCGATATCTATGGAGAACTGGGTACGCTGCACGCCAGCCTCAGTAATCCGGAAAGTATCCGCATTGTGCTGCGTGACCTAGAACACCCGGATGCCGAATACGAGACTTGGACTGTCCCTGCAATCTATAATCATACGGCCTATGAAGATTTTGTTGAGCTGGCAAGGGGAGAGTCTGTGGATCGTGCCCCCTTATTCGAGGACGGCTACAAAAACCAGTGGGTACTTGAGAAAATATTGCAATCATGGAAAGAGAATGGACGTTTAGTAGAAGTGTAGAGACCCGCAAGAGGGTTCCTTGGAAAGAGCAGCCATCTTGCGGTTTAGCAATTCAATTACCTGTAAAGACATCTTTTTCATCATTTTCGCATCGCAACGCTTATAGGGCCTTCGCCTTCACACTCCTTTACCATCAATTTTGTTCCGCATGCATAGTAATGTTTCATGTGAGCTCCACCCTTGTATCCCATTTTTAAAATTGTAAATGTTACTTTTTATCCCTTTTCTTGCTGCGTTCTTACCCGTCTAGCCCCGATCAGCCGCCAGCCTGTTAACAATGCCGCCACAAGACAGATGGACGCAGACGTCATAAAGACTACATGCATGCCTGCCAGAAAAATTTCTGGATGACCCGGGACCAAGCCGGTGACCCGATAACCAGCCTCTTTACTCATAATATAAAAGAGGATTGATGTGGCCAAGGTGATCCCCACAACCATACCGACGTTGCGAACCAGCGAATTGACGCTACCGGCTGAGCCGAGCTGTGTGCGGGGTACCGTGGACATAATCAGCGAGTTGTTCGGCGATTGGAATAAACCACTGCCAATGCCCAGCATGGCAATCCACAGACCCACGAGCGGGATGGAGCTGCCTGCATGCAGTTGGGCCAATCCAATCTGGGCAATGACCATAACGACCAGCCCGGCGAATGTGAGCAGTTCAGACCCGATTTTATCGGAAAGCGCACCGCTGAGTGGGGCCACAATAACCATAGAGATGGGGAACAACATCAGCAGGAACCCGGCATGAAAAGGCGACAAGTTCAGCATATTCTGCGCATAAAAAGGTGAAATGATGTTAAAGCAAAAGTTAGCGACGAACACCAGAAAAGCACACAAAATACTGAGCGAAAATAACGGATTTTTGAATAGCGCGAGCTGTAGCAGTGGCTGTGGACGACGAAGTTCCAATCGAATAAACATGGCAAAAGCAACTACAGCCATCACCAGCGAAGCAACGATACGTTTGTCGCCATACCCGACCTGTTGTCCCAGCAACAATCCGACGAACAAAGTGAGAATAAAAATAGCAAATACCAAGCTACCGGGAACGTCAATTTTATCTTTCACCTTGATCAAATCCTTCGGCAGAAGCTTCCAGCCAAGAAAGACAGCGACCAATCCTATCGGTACATTGACCCAGAAAATGTACTGCCAGCCGAGCGAGGAGACAATAATACCGCCCAAGCTTGGCCCGGCGATACTACCTAGAGAAACGAAGGTTCCAATGAGGCCAAGTGCTTTGCCCCGTTCATTGGAGGGGAAGACATCTGTCACAATCCCCTGGCTGTTTGCCATGGTCATGGACGCCCCAATCGCCTGAATAATGCGGGAAATCAGCAGCATAGAGAGCGAAGAGCTAAGACCGCACAATAGGGAGCCAAGAATGAATACGATTGTGCCGATTTTAAATATTTTGATTTTACCGACGATATCTCCAAGCTTGCCAAAAAATAAAATAGCGGTACATATCGCCATTAAATAGGCGGTTGTCACCCATTCAATCTGTGCTACGGGTAAATGTAATGTGCGAGACAACACAGGAAGAGCGATATTGACGATGCTTCCATCCAATGTGGACATAAATGTAAACAGATTCAAAACAATTAAAATCAGCCAACGTTTCTTCTGGACTTCGATATTCTCTTGATAGGTTGTAGCCGTTGTAGCAGTTGAACTCATCATTACACCTCGTTATCGTTGACAATTTTCATTTAGTTGCACGCGCAACTAAATGAACGGTTCTAGTGTACAGCAAATTAGTTGCGTGTGCAACAATATTATTGTAAACTTTGCTTTGGTCCCAACTGGGGATGTGTCATTTTTAAGCCAATGAGGTGTATTTGATGAGAAAAAAACAACCGATTGGAAAGCTAATTTCCCACCTGTACCGTCGTAATCAAAAAATATTGTCCAAAAAACTGACTCCTTACGGAATCGGCAGTGGAGGACAACACAGCTTTTTAAAGCTCATTTTGCAGCGGCCGGGCATTACACAAGAGCAGTTGACGAATGAACTTAAATTTGACAAGGCAACCACGGCGCGCTCTGTGAAACAATTGGAGGAATCAGGCTATATTGAACGGAAAACAGACCCAAATGACCGCCGTTCCCATCTTTTGTCTCCTACAGCCAAGGCGCTAGAATTTTCCCCTGTCCTACAAGGAATATTGGACGAGTCCAATGTCAGCCTTGTCCACAATCTATCCGAAGAGGAAGAGGACCTTCTGATCGACCTGCTGCAAAAAATTAGTATAGACCCTGACGAATAAACAAATCAGGAACTAGCCAGAGGATCGTGGCAGGTAAAAGAAAAAGCAGCCCTCACAGAGGATACTCTGTGAGGGCTGCTTGATGCCACGTCATTCAGTCCAAGCCAATTCCTTTGAACGCATTCATGACTAATTGTCGTACATAGGAGTCGTCTAATGGATAACCGGTTACCAACAATCGATAAAAAACGGGCCCATAAATGAGATCGATACATAATTCAATATCGAGATCTTCCTTCAATTCTCCGCGCTCCATTCCGCGCTCAATAAGAAGCCTGGCCTCAAGTCGCCGAGGGTGGAAATATCGGGTCCGGTATGCCTCTGACAATCCTGAATCAAGTTGCCCTTCGCCTATTAACTCCGTAATGATTTTACCCTCTCGACTTATTAAGAACCGCACTAAATTTGTGGCATGAATGAGAATATCATCTAATACAGAGCCCGTGTCGGGCACGGGCAATCTTGCTATGGTGGCTGACAGGAAACCATCCATCACTACGGCAGCTTTGTTAGGCCACCATTTATAAATGGTGGCTTTGCTAACTTTCGCTCGTTCAGCAATTTTTTCTACCGTAACCGCCCCAAAGCCTTGCTCCAACAGTAAATCATAGGAAGCGTTAAGGATAGATTTATGCGTCTCGACATTACGTGGACGTCCTCTTTTGCTCTGCACTGGAATGCTCACCTTCTTAATAGATATAAGTAACCACAAAAAATAAACTATACGTTCAGTATATCAAATACCATATAAAAATAAAAAGTTGATTTTGCCTATTTACAAAACGAAACGTTCAGTATATTATTTAACTATCGAATTAATGAACTATACGTTTAGTATTTAAATTAATGAGGAGGATTATCATGCAAAGAGAACAACAAGCCTTAGAAAGTAACCGTATCTCAAATTGGATGATGTTTTTGTTAGCAGCCGCATGCGGCCTTATTGTTGCCAACCTGTACTATGCTCAAACCCTTGTAGGACCTATTCATATTGCTATGGGTCTTTCTTCTACAGCCGCGGGCTTCATTGTCACCTTGACTCAAATCGGCTATGTGGTGGGATTGCTATTTATCGTACCGCTCAGCGACATTATCGAAAATCGACGGCTCATGGTCGTATCGCTAATCATTACAGTCTGTGCATTGGTTGTTGCCGCTTTTGCTACCAATGCCCCGTTGTTCCTGACCGCATCCTTGTTCATTGGAATTGGATCTGTGGTAGCCCAAATACTGGTGCCGTACGCCACCTATTTAGCATCCGAAGAGCAACGCGGCCGCGTTGTTGGGAATGTCATGAGCGGACTCTTGCTAGGCATTATGTTCGCACGGCCAGTAGCAAGCTTTATCACCAGCATCTGGGGGTGGCAAGCCGTATTTATTTTGTCAGCCATTGTCTTGACGCTGTTGACGATTCTGCTCTCGCGAGCTCTTCCAGAACGCAAGCCTGTGCCTACGGTATCTTACAGTAAATTGATTTTCTCGTTAGGTACTCTTCTAAAACAAACGCCTGCATTGCGTCGCCGTGCCCTCTATCAAGCCTGCCTATTTGGTGCATTCAGCCTATTTTGGACTGTTGTTCCTCTACGTTTGGCGGATGATTTCGGAATGTCCCAACAAGGGATTGCATTGTTTGCTTTAGTAGGCGTAGGTGGTGCGGTAGCTGCTCCGATTGCCGGGAGATTGGCGGATAAAGGCTGGAGTAAAGTATTAACCGGGTTAGCTATGATCATTGCAGCCTTGTCTTTTTTACTCATCTATCTTTTTCAAAGTCATTCGACGGTTGCACTCGTACTTCTCTTTATTTCAGCGATTACACTGGATATGGCTGTATCGGGAAATCTTGTACTTGGACAGCGTGTGATTTACTCCTTGGGAAGTGAAGCGAGAGGGCGTTTGAATGGATTATTCATGTCTATTTTTTTCATAGGCGGAGCGATTGGATCATCATTAGGTGGTTGGTCGTATGCGTTAGGAGGTTGGAATTTCAGTGCTCTGATTGGAGTCGTCCTGCCTGTGCTGGCTTTGCTGTACTTTTTCACTGAGAAAGAAACGAGTGGAGATGTGCGAAAGAAACAAACCACCTGATAGAGGTCAGCTTTAAGTTATGCCGTACGCAAAAACATAATGATTAAAATGGCTGTTCCCAAGAGAAAGCAAAGGGGCGAATAGAGCACACTGTCCCATTTTGCAAAAACGGTTCCTTTCTTTCTCTTGCAGAACCCTACCCATTTGAAATCTCCTATAGAACGTAAAATAAATACGCACGACAACAAGCCTGCACCGTAGGAATGAAAGGACCTGAAAAACAGGAATTGTGTAACTCCACCTAGTTCTAGGACGAACCAAGCGGCTAAAGCTAGTAAAATGGCAACGGTCGATGTCCCTATTTTGGAGGGTTTAAAGAGTAAATCCGTTCCCGTGCTTGGGATCGCTGCCTTAGCGCCTTTTTGTCCGCCGAATACCCAATATAAATGCATGCCGCTCAGTACCCATAGAATTCCGCCAACTGCCCATGTAAGTAATTCCAACATCCCACATCCTCCTTAATTGGGTTCATTCGAAATCCACTCTGTCCAAATCATGTGAATATGCTGTTGAATGGCTTCGTCACTTAATGTCTCTTGCTTGTGACGCTCATACCAGCCTAAGTAGTAATGGTACAACATCCATGATCTCTGAAAGGCTTTCTCTGCCTGCATTCCCTTCTGTATTAAAAGTTCTTTCATAAACTCCATTCTCATCTGTTCAACTTCATCGAGCAAGGAACGGTAACTATCATCCTTCAATGACAGTTTTCGCAGATAAAACAGAAAATCTCCTCGTTTCGTCTTCCCGAACATCTGGGTTAACAACTCTTTGATCCGCTCATCTGCAGCAGCATGGATGATGGACGCTGCAATCACCTGTTGTGTCGTCTGTTCCTTCCATGTCTCCACAATCTGTCTAATGTAGCTGCTGCGATTGTTAAAATACCAATAAAAACTGCTCTTACTGCACCCCAAAGAAACGGCCATTTTTTCAACTACGAGTTGATCAATTCCACCCTGTTCAAAACGTTCGATTCCTTTCCGAATCCATTGTTCTTCTGTGACAATAATTCTAGGCATCTCTCCTTCTCCCTTTCTGTACGGTGTCGTCTAGATAAGTGTATATTATAGTGTTTTCAGAGCTGTGTAAATATGGATACATAAACGCCCACTTGAAATACCTGCGAATTTGATCTATAATGCTGTAGCATATAGTGATATTCAAGGCATTGACCAAAGACATGATTTCCTTGAAGGGCCGTTCAGAGAGAAAAGACGAGGCTGAGAGCTTTTCCGGCAACCGCATGTGAAGTTACCCCTTTGTAGCCGTGACGTTGAACATGTAGCTGTGCAATCTGACAGTAACATCAGTAAGCGCCCACCGCTTTATCCCCGTTAACGGATACCAATGGAGGGTCACGTATGTCGTGTATAAGCATGTTCCGATGAACATAAATGTACGCATAGGAGCGGGCCGAACTAGGGTGGAACCACGAGCTGAACGCACTCGTCCCTTGAGGGAGAGAGGCGTTTTTTTGCGTTCAATTTTTGATATAGCACACAATTTGAATGGAGGCTTTAATCGTGAGTATTCAAGTGAAATTGCCGGATGGAGCCGTACGCGAGTACGAGCAGGGCGTAACGATCGCCGATGTGGCGGGTTCGATCAGCTCCGGGCTGAAAAAGAACGCCGTAGCAGGTAAAGTGAATGGGAAGGCTGTAGACCTGAACACCGTTTTGGACCAGAACGTTGACCTTGAAATCATTACGCTGGACGGTGCAGACGGTCTGGAAATTTATCGCCACAGTACAGCGCATTTGCTGGCACAGGCGCTCAAACGCATTTACGGTGAGAAAAATGTGAAGCTGGGTATCGGTCCGGTCATCGACAGCGGCTTCTACTATGACATTGATATCGAAAACCCCTTGTCCGTTGACGACTTGGCCAAGATTGAGAAGGAAATGACGAAGATCGCACAGGAAAATCTGCCGATTACACGTCGTGTGGTCAGCCGTGAGGAAGCCACTCGTATTTTTGGAGAGTTGGAAGACCCACTGAAGCTGGAACTGATTCGTGATTTGCCGGAAGAAGCGGAAATTACGATCTATGACCAAGGCGAATTTTTTGACCTGTGTCGTGGCCCGCATTTGCCATCTACTGGCCGCATCAAAGCTTTTAAACTGTTGAGTGTAGCGGGTGCATACTGGAGAGGCGATTCCAACAACAAGATGCTGCAACGTATCTACGGAACAGCATTCCCGAAAAAAGCACAACTGGATGAGCACCTGCATTTGCTGGAGGAAGCAAAAAAACGTGACCATCGCAAGTTGGGTAAAGAGTTGGAACTGTTCATGTTCTCCGAAGAAGCACCGGGTATGCCGTTCTACCTGCCTAAAGGTATGGTTGTCCGCACTGCATTGGAAGATTACTCCCGTGACATTCAACGTCTGCATGGCTATGAGGAAGTACGTACACCGCTGATGATGAACAACCGGCTGTGGGAACAATCGGGACACTATGAGCATTACAAGGAAAACATGTACTTCTCCGAAGTGGATGAAACTACATTTGCTCTGAAACCGATGAACTGCCCAGGGCATATGCTTGTGTTTAAAAATGAGCTTCATTCTTATCGCGATCTGCCAATTCGTATAGCCGAATTTGGACAAGTGCATCGCCATGAGCTGTCCGGTGCGTTGAACGGTATGATGCGTGTTCGTACATTCTGTCAGGATGATGCGCATATTTTTGTCACACCAGGTCAGATTGAACAAGAGATTTCAGACGTAATTAAGCTGATTAACGAAATGTATAGTGTGTTTGGCTTTGACTTCACAGTGGAATTGTCCACACGTCCAGATGACTTTATGGGCGAGCCAGCACTGTGGGATCAAGCGGAACAAGCTCTGCAAAACGTGCTGGATCACCTGGGCATCAACTACCGTATTAATGCGGGAGATGGAGCATTTTACGGTCCAAAAATTGACTTCCACATTCTCGATGCGCTCAAACGCAGCTGGCAGTGCGGAACGATCCAATTGGACTTCCAAATGCCTGAAAAATTCGACCTCACTTATGTGGGCGAGGACAACCAAAAGCACCGCCCAGTCGTTATTCACCGTGCCATCTACGGTTCAATTGACCGCTTCATGGGCATCCTGACTGAGCATTTTACAGGTGCATTCCCATTATGGTTGGCTCCTGTTCATGCGAAGCTGTTGCCAGTATCCGAGAACTATATCGAGACTGCTAATGAGATACAGGATGCGTTGCTGAAAGCGGGTCTGCGCGTCGAAGTGGATACTCGCAATGAGAAGCTTGGTTATAAAATCCGCGAGGCGCAACTAGAGAAGGTTCCATATATGTTCGTTATCGGGGAAAATGAAAAAACAACCGGTACTGTAGCGGTTCGTAAACGCGGCGAAGGCGATCTGGGATCACTCAGCATTGCGGACATCGTTGAGAAAATCAGCACAGAAATCCGTGAGAAACAGTAATATTTGATCGAAAAAATGTGTAAAAGAGCCATCAAAACCATGATGAACGTGGTTTTGATGGCTCTTTTTTTGTACATTACAGAATTCAGCGTAAGACTGAACCAACGTTTTTGCAGCCTCGACGGAATTCTTAAGTTATCTTACACACAAAAACTTAGCAGGTTTGTGGCCGTGAAGTGGCGTGATCTGCGGGGAGGGAGAGTGTCTTCATGGACGACTCTTCGGATGGTTTCTCCGGGGTTTCTTCCGCATCCTGTTCCTCGCTAAGCGATAAAATTTCGCCGCGCAACTTCAGCATTTTCTGATCCAGCTCGTAGGTTGCACGTGCGGCTTCGGTCAATCCATTAACGACATGTTCAGGCACTTTCTTATCGAACTTATAATACAAAATATGCTCCATACTGGCCCAGAAATCCATAGCCAATGTACGCAATTGAATTTCAACCTTGATCCAACGTGTGCCCTCAAACAGGATCAGTGGAATTTCCACAATGACATGCAGGCTCTGATAGCCGTTGGGCTTAGGATGGGCTATATAGTCCTTGACCTCCAGAATACGAATGTCTTCCCGAGTGTGTAGATGATCCATCAGACGATAAATATCTTTCACAAAGGCGCATACCACACGCATCCCCGCGATATCATGAATTTCACGCAATATATTGTCCAAGGTCACTTCATGCCCTTTGCGCCGAACCTTTTCCACGATGCTGTGGGGCTCTTTGATTCGGGTTTTAATATGTTCAATCGGGCTAAAACCGTCTAACAGCTTCCATTCCGTCTGGATCAGCTTAATTTTATTCTTTAATTCTTCCAGAGCCAGCTGATAAAGGACGGGAATCTTTCTCCACTCCTCTAGTTGCTTGGCGTCAACACTGTTTTGATCCAGCTGTAGCTGAAATTCCTGCAAGGGTAATGGGACAGCATTCAGGTGCTTCCAATCCGGTTCATTCACAGAGCATTCTCCTAAATGAGGCTTATGATGTCCTCGATCTTTTTCGTAAAAATGCATTATCGTATACATTGTACACTATGTCAAAACCTACAGGCAAAGGAGAGACGGACAAAGAAAAAAAGAAATACGACAAGAATTATAGTGGTAAAACCGAGTAATCCGATGTATAATTACAAAAATGCTGATTTGGAGCATTTAATTCTTTGAAAAAAATCACAAATGTAGAGTATCCATCATTAGATTAAAAATATAAATTACAGAAAAGAGGAAAAGAAAAATGGCAAAAGTAGAAAGTTTTCAATTAGATCACACGATTGTAAAGGCTCCTTATGTAAGACCAGCGGGAGTAGAGCATGACGAAAAAGGAAGCACAGTACAAAAGTATGACTTGAGATTTTTGCAACCCAATGAAGATGCACTTCCGACAGCAGCTGTACATACGCTGGAGCACTTATTAGCCACGTATCTGAGAGATGAAATCAAAGGAATTATTGATATCTCTCCTATGGGATGCAGAACGGGGTTCTACTTGATTTTATGGAATGAACATGAGCCTGAGGAAATTGCACTCGCTTTGGAAAAAACCTTGAAAAGAATTCTGGAAACGACAGAGGTCCCGGCTGTTACTGCTTTGGAATGTGGGAACTACAAGGACCACTCCCTTTTCTCTGCGCAGGAATATGTGAAAATTGTATTGGAAGCAGGCATTAGCCGCGATCCTTTCGAAAGAGTATTGTAAAATCTATGATTTCGATTGACCTATCTCATCAGACAGCGGTAGTGACAGGCGGTAAGTCAGGCATAGGCAAGGGAATTGTAGAGCTTTTCATTCAAAGCGGAGCTAAAGTGATTTCTGCTGATATCTCTTATGAAGAGCCGTATAGAGTGGTCAATCCACAGTTGGTTGAAACTCAATTGGACATATCCAAACCGGATGATATCGAAAGATGGTGCGATTTACTAATCAGCGAAGCGGGAGTTCCTGATATATTGGTGAACTGCGCGGGTACTTCTACGATGGATTATGTCATTGATAGTGAGTTGGCTGATTGGGAGAAAGTATTTTCGATCAATTCAACCGGATTATATGTAACGTCCAAACGTTTTGCCAAAGAAATGGTGGCTGCTCGTAAAGCAGGACGAATTATTCAAATGGCTTCGCAGGCTGGAAAAAATGGATATCGGGCGATGGGCGGATATTGTGCTTCCAAACATGCGGTTCTCGGCTTGACCAAGGTGATGGCCATTGAGCTTGCCCGGCAAAATATTTTGGTAAATGCGGTCTGCCCTGGCATTGTAGAAACGCCGATGAAGCATCGTGAACGGATTGAAGGAGGCGTCATTCGCGGAATGACCGCTCAAGAAATATACGAAGAAGATTGTTCACAGGTCCCTTTGGGGAGAACGGCCGAGGTGGAGGATGTTGCCAATGTAGTGCTGTTTCTGGCAAGTCCGCTCTCTGCATACATGACAGGACAAGCGATTAATGTTACAGGTGGAATGACGATGCACTAGCATACTAGCATGATCTGGGGGAAAACAACATGAGAAAATCGTTCGTTTTACTATTAGGGATTAGTTTATTATTAATTGCCGCAGGATGTGGTACTAAAAGTTCGGACAGCAATGGCTCCGGCGCCGCTTCCGGTTCGGAAACGCAAAAAGTAGTCATCGGATCCATGGGCTCTGACGCCCAGATATGGAAGCATATTGCCCAGTCCCAGGCCGCCAAGGATGCCAAGCTGGACATTGAAGTGAAAGAAATTAACGGTGGAATCGAAACGAACAATGCAACCAAAGAAGGCGAAGTAGACGTGAATGCATTCCAATCATGGGCGTACCTGGTTAGCTATAACAAAGAGAGCAAAGCCGATTTGAAGGCGATAGCCACAACCTATCTGGAGCCGATGGGGATTTATTCGCAAAAATTCAAAAGCATCGATGAAGTGACTGACGGGGCTCTGGTAGCTTTGGCAGATAACCCGGCCAATACGGCAAGAGGTTTGAAGTTATTGGAAGCCTCCGGTTTGATCAAGCTTAAGGCTGACTTTAATGATGCCTTGGGTACAGTCAATGATATTACTAGCAATCCTAAAAACCTGAAATTTGAACTCATTGATGACAAAACAGGCCCACGAGTGATTCAAGATGTAGGCTTGGTGCTGATTGGGAATACGATTGCTTTAGAAGGGGGCCTGAATGTACTGAAAGATTCCTTGTTCCATGAGGAAATCAGTCAGGCAACCAAAAATAATATTAACGTTCTGGTGACTTCATCTGATAAGGCGAATGACAAAGGGCTGCAAAAGTTAGCGGATCTCTATCATAACGAGGATACCCAAAAATACATTAAAGATGAATTTGGTGGCACCAAAGTAGAGGTTAAAGAGCCGGTTTCTTATTTGGAAGGACAAACTACAAAATAAACTTATGAGGTCAGCCAGTTTTTCGGGTTGACCTCTTTTGTTAGTAGTCGGCTTGAGTTTGAGCATGGGTTTCGATTCGATAGTGTTTGGGGGAGAATCCCTTTACCTTTTTAAAAATTTTCGAGAAGAGTAAAGGGTCATTATAGCCGACTGAACGGGAAATATCACCGATCGAAAGTTCAGCGTTTCCCATCATTTCACATGCTTTGTTGATCCTATAGCGAATCAAATAATCCTGAATGCTTGTGTTCACTTGTTGTTTGAATAACGAACATAAATAGCTTCGATTGAGTCCTATAAAATTTGCAATGTGCTCAATGGTAATTTTCTGAGCATAATTCATTTCGATAAAATCCTTCACTTTTTCAACATAAATTTCTGCCCGGCTTTCCTTTTGTTCAGGAGGTGTTACCGGACCGAACTCTATAAGCTCAGATAACATTAGACATAGCAGACCGGTCAGTCTGGTTTCCCGAGCCTTATGGCATCCACTTGATTCGTTCATGAGTTGCAAATATTGATAAATCAAATGGTCTCCTTCAAAGTTGAGGATTGGACGCGTCATCGTTAGGCCTGCTTGCTTGAGGAGTGTTTCTGCCAGTGCCCCGTTAAAACCAAACCAGCAATAAGACCAAGGATTCACCACATCGGCTTGATAATAAGTGATGACCTGGGGGCAGATTAGAAACCACTGTCCTTTCCGCAAGCGATAACTGAACCCACCGACCTCGAAAGTACCTTCTCCGTCCAAAATATAATGGAGCAGATAGTGATCTCTTATAGCAGGTCCAAAAAAGTGACCGGGTATGCATTCCTCCATGCCAAACTGAGTTAGATACAATTCAGAGTGCTGTTTACTACGTGGCAAATATTCTATCACGCTAAATCTCCTTATGTAAATTATCAAGCATTATAACATAAATAGTGAGTACCATGCCATGTACTTCATATCTAAAATTAATATATCATTTCTGTAGAACCTACTGCTATATTGTTGGATCTTATCAAGCTTTACACCATATGAGCTTAGTTGATGCCTGCTACATAAAGATTCTTCTAAGTGCCTTTTTGGTGTGGATCTCCGATGATTATTATCTAAGAGAGGGGTTATTTTCCCAATGGGTATCATTGTTCAAGAGCAAACGGGGCTGTTTCATCTACAGTCATCGGGCATGAGTTATATTATTCAGGTTGTGGATGGATTTCCTGTGCACGTATACTGGGGAGATAGGCTGAAGCATCGCGAATCTACTGCCGATCTATTGCCTCACACTTCTGCGACGGCTGGATTGGATCGGCTACCGCAAGAGTATCCGCAGTATGGGAGTGGAGACTTCCGTACCCCGGCGTATCAGGTAGAACTTGAGGATGGAACTCGTATTACGGAGTTGAAGTACGATGGTTACCGTATCATGAAGGGAAAGCCATCATTAAGCGGGCTTCCGGCCGTATATACCGAGAATGAAGACGAAGCGGATACGCTGGAACTGGAATTAAAAGATGCCTTTTCAGGTCTTAAAGTGGTTCTTCTTTACACCGTTTTCGCGGATCGAAACGTAATCGCTCGTTCGGCTCGCTTGAGTAATGCGGGGGCAAAGAATCTTAGGCTCCTTCGTGCACTAAGCGCCAGTGTCGATTTTTCGGGTAAAAGCGATTTGGAATTTATGTATCTTTCGGGAGCATGGGCTCGAGAAGGGAATATTACCCGCAAACCGATTCTTCAAGGTGAAACCCGAATTGATAGTAAAAGGGGCATGAGCAGCCATCAACTCAACCCTTTTACTACATTGGTCACTCGGGAGACAACGGAAAGCTATGGCGAGGCATTCGGCTTTAGCCTTGTGTACAGCGGGGGGTTTGAGGCGGGAGCGGAAATGGATTCATTTGGCTCTACACGGTTTAACATCGGCGTGAACTCCTTTGACTTTTCGTGGTTACTGAGCCCAGGGGAGAGTTTCCAAACGCCAGAAGCCGTTATGGTTTACTCCGGTCAAGGCCTGGGAGATATGTCGCGGACGTATCATCGCTTGTATCGGACTCGACTTTGCCGAGGGAAATATCGGGACGAAGAAAGACCTATTCTGGTCAACAACTGGGAAGCTACCTATTTTGACTTCAATGCAGATAAGTTGGTATCGATCGCGAAAGAGGGGGCTGACCTAGGCATCGAACTATTTGTCTTAGATGACGGTTGGTTCGGAAAACGAGATTCCGACAATTCGTCTCTTGGCGATTGGTACGAGGATCGTCGGAAGCTGCCAGACGGACTTGCGGATGTCGCGAAACGTATCAATCAGCTGGGTGTTGAGTTCGGGCTCTGGTTTGAGCCAGAGATGATCTCTCCAGACAGTGAGTTGTACCGGGAGCATCCGGACTGGTGCCTTCACGTTCCGGGACGGAGGCGCAGCGAAGCCAGATGGCAACTAGTGCTGGACTATACTCGCAAGGAAGTGCGCGATTTCATCTACGATTCGCTTGCTGCCATTTTCTCCAGCGTGCCGGTTTCTTACGTGAAATGGGATATGAACCGCTGCCTGACGGAAATCGGTTCCGCTGCTCTGCCGCCAGAACGCCAATCCGAGACTGCTCATCGCTATGTTCTTGGATTGTATGAGCTATTGGAGCGCGTCACCACTGAATTTCCGCATATTCTTTTCGAGAGCTGTTCAAGTGGCGGAGGACGCTTTGATCCAGGCATGCTTTACTACATGCCTCAAGTCTGGACTAGTGATAATACCGATGCGGTGGAACGCCTGAAGATTCAATATGGAACTAGCCTTGTCTATCCTGTAAGCGCAACCGGGGCGCATGTCTCGGCAGTTCCGAACCATCAAGTTGGACGCATAACGCCCCTTGATTTTCGAGGTGATGTAGCCATGTCCGGGAATTTTGGATATGAGCTTGATCTCACGAAATTCACCGATGAGGAAAAAGAGACGGTCAAACGCCAAATCGCAGTCTACAAGCAGATTCGTGGTTTAGTACAGAAGGGTGACTTGTATCGCCTAAAGAGTCCGTTTGAAAATAACGAGTCGGCTTGGATGTTTGTTTCTGAAGACCAAGAGGATGCCATCGTCTACTATTTCCAAGTGATGGCTGTCCCGAACGCGCCTTGGCGAGCCCTCCGCCTTGACGGACTTAATCTAGAACTCGAATATGAAGTTCAGTCAGGAAATAGCGGGCAAAAGTCTATCCATGGGGGGGATAGGCTTATGAAGTTGGGGCTCCCTCTTGTCTACAGACAGAAAGACTATGAAAGTGGATGGTTCAGGCTCCGGGCAATAAGGTCCGGCAAGGCCTAAAGGATCAGTACAACTGTAAACTGCCAAAAGAGAAAAAACAATCGATTAGGTTATGCCCCTTTTTATATGAAAAGGGGCATTTTGCGCGTAGCAGCCGCACTGATCGGAGAGGGGGGAAGCCTTGTTTTTTATACGAATGATGAATGACATGAAACTGAGGAAGAAAATGACGCTTACATTCATTTCGGTAGCCGTTCTTCCCTTGCTGTTATGCGGTCTGTTTCTGACCGGGAGGCTTCGAGAGATTGTCATTAAGAACGCCTTTATGCAAGCATCCAACAATGTTGAAAGGGTCCGAAATCGTACAGGAGAACTGATTAAAGTTCCGCTGGACATCTCATACCGGCTAACCAATGACAGCCGGATGAAGATGGTGGCCAGCCAAAAGTATAACAGCTACCTCGAAGTCATTCAGGCATATCGGGGGTATACGGATATTCGTGACTACCTCCAGTTATACAAAGAGATATGCGGCATCCGTGTCTATGTCGCTAATCCAGGAGCGCTTAACAATTGGGAATTTATCCAGCCTGACGATACGATCACAACCGCAGATTGGTACAAGGAGGCTATAGATCAGAAAGGCTTGGCCGGATGGGATTTAATCAAGGATGAGAGGGACGGTTCCGATTATCTCAGTCTAATTCGTTCATTCTCAGTGGATTCACTAGGGCGAAAAGGAGTTCTGGTCATGAATGTAAACAAGCGCCAATTAAATTCAATCCTAGAGCAGGAATCGTTCCCTACCTTGATCGTAGATAACCGAAATCAGATCGTCGCGTCTAATGAAGTAAAGTTGTTCGGGAAGAATCTTTCCGAAATTCATGCTGACGAAAATATACTTTTCAATCAGGAAGGAAGTTACAACACGTTCATCAACGGAAAAGCGTCAAAAGTGGTGATCGCAAATCTAATTCCACAGAACAGCTGGAACGGACTTCGCGTCATTTCCATCTTTTCCGTTTCAGAGATCACCCGCGATGCCAATCAAGTGATATGGCTTGGCGGAATCGTGATCACGGCCAGCCTGATGTTTGCAGTCTTACTTATCTATGCTTCTGCTTCGCTATTATCCAGAAGGCTTCTCCGCTTGAGCAAACATATGACCAAAGTTGGCGCGGGCTCATGGGAAACATTTCTCCATATCGACGGAAAAGATGAAGTCGGTATACTATCAAGGCAATTTAACGCGCTCGTCAGCAGCGTGAACAATTTGGTGCAGGAGGTCCAAGAAACGAATCGTCAGAAAAATCTCGTAGAGCAAAGACAAAACGAGATCAAATTTAAAATGCTGGCCAGCCAGATTAACCCGCACTTTCTCTTCAATTCGTTGGAGTCCATCAGAATGGAGGCCCACATTCGCAAACAGGACGATATTGCTGAGGCAGTATGGCAGCTGAGCACGTTGCTTCGCAGCAGTCTGGAGGCTGGTAATGATAAGATTCCGCTACGCAAAGAACTTGAGCGGGTTAGCTGTTATCTTGATCTTCAAAAGTTTCGATATGAAGACCGTTTGAATTATCGTTTAACGGTTGATCCGAATTTGGAGGAGATGTTGGTCCCGCCGTTGATTATTCAACCTTTGGTGGAGAATTCTATTGTGCATGGCCTGGATAACCGAGCAGAAGGAGCTGTCATTGAAGTGAAAGTAAAGGAAATCCTGGAGGGGGTCCGAGTTATGGTACGTGATAACGGGGCCGGTTTCACGGCCGATCGTCTCGCTCTTGTACGGGAAGAGCTTGCTGCATCCCTACATGAACAGGAGGTCCAGCGGATTGGATTGCGAAACGTAAACGATCGTCTCGTCTTACTGTATGGGGCTTCTAGTGCCTTAAAAATCGAGAGCGAGCCTGGGAAAGGCACTTGTATTCAGTTTTTCATTCCTGGAGGGAATCCAAATGATTAAGGTAGTGATCGTTGATGATGAACCGAAGCTTCGTCAAGGCCTTCAAACGCTGATTCCATGGGAAAGTCTCGGATTTACCGTTATTGCTGCGGCAGCTAATGGAAAAGAAGCATTGAAAGTCATTGAGGAAAAGACTCCCGATGTCGTAATTGTCGATATCCGCATGCCGGTTATGGATGGTTTACAGTTGATTGAGCACTTGACATCTGACGGTCATCATTTGCATTTTATGATTCTCAGTGGATATGCCGACTTCGAGTATGCCAAACAAGCGATCAAATACGGGGTTGTCGGCTATCTCCTTAAACCGGTGGACGTCGCTGAAATGTCGGCCAACTTAAAGCGGATACGCGAGCGGATTGAAGAGGAGCGACTTCAAGGAGAGTGGCGTGAGAGGGAGATTATGAGTCGTGATTTTTGCCTGCATAGCCTGCTCATCCCGCAAGAGAAAACTGAGGATCCTGCCAAATTGAGAAGTAAGGCAAAAGAAGCGGATTTGTTGTGGACCAGCTATGAAGTCGTAGTCGTCTACCCGCGTGTTTCTGAAGTGGATCGTGCCGATGTGGTAAATCGGCTTTCGATTGAGTTAAAACCAAAGATAGAAGGGCAGATGATGGGGCTTGTAACTGTGATTCCCCCGTATACGGTTCTTCTGCTCAACGAGCTGCTGCGCGGGAGAAAACGACGTGAAAGTCTGTATAACGAGATTCGTAACGCCGTGGGTAATGTACGGTTCGTTGCTGCAACCGGAGGGGGAGTGTCTGTTCCCGAAGATATTTGCAAATCTTTTTTTAAGGCCCAGAAAGCAGTAAAACAAGCTTTTTTCAGCGAGAAGAACCGACTGATAGATCCGTATCCTCTCTTTTCGTCCTCGCTGGATTCTCCCCGATTGTCCGTCAATAAAGCCGAAGAAATGATGGAGGATTTCATCTTCCGCCTGTATTACAGTCTGGAGGTAGGAAACCAGGCTATAGTACTATCGTTGTTGAAAGAGGCGGCAGCATTTTTTCTCAAACAGGGGCAAGATGAGAAATCTGTTAAAGAATCCTTCTTCTTTCTGTCCAATGCAGTCATTCACAAGCTGACCGCGGGTTTCTGCATTGAGTTGAAAGAGACGGAGGCAGTTTCCCGTTTCCTAAATGGGATATATCAGCATGATCACCTAGATGATCTTTTGGAAGAGACCCACCGTTTCCTACTAGCATTGGGAAAAGACTCCGAACACCGTGGAAAGGAGCAGGAATTCAAGAAAATGATCGACTTCATTCACAGGCATTATGCGGACAATCTGAGGCTGGAAACGCTAGCCGGACTACTAAACTACAGTACCGCCTATTTAGGCCAGCTTTTCAAGAACAAGACTGGGGAGTACTTCAACACCTATCTGGACCGAGTCCGCATCCAAAAGGCCAAGGAGCTGCTGGATCAGGGAATGAAAGTATACGAAGTCGCTGAAAGCGTGGGCTATACAAGCGTCAACTACTTTTACAGCAAATTCAAAAGGTACGAAGGCCGTTCACCGTCGGAATATAGAAATCCATAATTTGTGTATGATTTTTTCCGAAATCCGTTGTATGGGCGCGGACTCCTCTCTGTTTTATGATGGATTTTAAGAGAGGGGATGAAAAAAATGAAAGCGGTAACAGTGGTTTCGGAAAAGGCATACAAAAAGACGGAGAGGAATGCTTGGAAGGTATTTAAAAGCCAGAGGTATCTTTACTACATGTCCATTCCGTTTGTTATTTGGGTTTTTGTCTTCCAGTATTTGCCGCTATGGGGCTGGACAATGGCCTTTCAAAAATATAAACCCGGTTTGAGTTTTTTTGAGCAAAAGTGGGTGGGCTTGGAGCATTTTCGTACTTTGTTCCGAGATGATCATTTCTACCAAGTGCTGCGGAACACGCTGGCTATGAGTCTTATGGGACTGATCGCCGGTTTTATCGTGCCGGTTGTCTTTGCTTTACTGCTCAACGAGGTTCGTATCCAGGTTATAAAACGATTTGTTCAGACGGTATCTTATCTGCCGCACTTTGTTTCATGGGTGGTTGCTGCAGGCATTGTCACCAAAATGCTTTCAGCGGATGGCGGTGTCGTGAATGATATGTTCATGGGTCTAGGCATCATCGAACAGCCGATCCAGTTTATGGCCCAAGGTAAATTATTTTGGTGGGTTGTAACCTTCGGAGACATCTGGAAGGAAACAGGTTGGAACGCCATTATTTATCTGGCTGCCATCGCCGGTATTGGTCCTGAATTATACGAGGCTGCGCGGGTCGACGGCGCTAGCCGATTCCGGCAAATGTGGCATATCACGCTGCCAGGGATCCGGCCGACCATTATCATCCTCCTGATTATGTCTATTGGTCATTTGCTCGGTACGGGATTCGAGAAACAATTTTTGCTGGGCAATCACCTGGTCATTGATTACTCTGAAGTACTTGATTTGTATGCGCTTAATTATGGTCTGGCGATGGGACGTTACTCTTTCGGAACGGCAATTAATATCTTTAATTCGGTGATAAGCCTGATCCTATTGTTTGCGGCTAACGGAATCTTTAAGCGCTATACCAACGAGAGTATTATGTAGGGAGGATAAAGGACATGGAGGCTGTCAAAAGCAGTACGCCAGTCGGCCGATTAAACAACTGGCTTAAGGCGAAATCACCACAAGATCGAATCTTAGAAGTCGTTGTTTATCTTTTCATGATTGTGGTAACCGTTCTAACAATCTATCCGTTCTTAAATGTACTGGCTATCTCTTTTAATGATTCGGTAGATACCATTAGAGGGGGAATCACCATCTGGCCAAGACAATTTACGTTGAAGAATTACGATTTGATTTTCACCTATGAGGGGTTAATCACTGGATTCAAGATATCCTTTCTGCGGACCGTCATTGGCACCGTAGCGGGCTTGGCCAGCGGTTCGATGCTTGCGTATACGCTTGCACGAAGTGACTTTCAAGCTCGAAGGTTCATCTCAATCTTTCTTGCCGTCACCATGTATGTTTCCGGGGGATTAATCCCAGGTTTTATCTTGATGAAGGAATTGCATTTGATTGATACATTTGCCGTCTATATTTTACCCGGCCTTGTAAGTGCGTTTAATGTCTTCATTATTCGTTCCTTCATTGATGGTCTGCCTTATGCGTTGCAAGAATCAGCCAAGCTGGATGGTGCCAACGATTTCACGATATATTGGCGCGTTATTCTTCCTCTTTGCAAACCAGCATTAGCGACCGTAGCGCTCTTCTTGGCAGTAGGGCAATGGAACTCTTGGTTCGATACTTATCTGTTTAATGGGTCTAACGAATCGTTGACGACCCTGCAATATGAATTGATGAAAATTTTGCAGAGTACTACAACGAGCGCAACCAATTCTCAGGATGCTGCCAATATGGCTGAGCGTATGGCACAAGTGTCTCCGGAATCGGTCAAAATGGCAATCACCATCATTGTTACAGTCCCGATTCTTATCGTCTATCCTTTTCTACAAAAGTATTTTGTTAAAGGTATGACGCTTGGAGCGGTAAAAAGCTAAAACGAAGCAGCAAACATTCATTATACAGGGAGGTTTCGCTCCATGAAGTCAAGAAAAAACAGAATGATCGTATCTTTCGTAATGTCACTGACTTTAGTGGCGACCCTTGCAGGGTGCAGCGGTAATAATCCGTCCGAGGCTACCAAGGCCGTAACAACGGGTGACATCACGCTTACTTATTTCTCGGAAGACTCCAGCACAAACTGGAATAGCATGAAGGATGAAGTCGGTAAGGTCATCGCTGAAAAAACGGGAGTAACCCTTGATGCTGAATTCGCTGTCGGTGACCCGGTCCAAAAGATTTCATTGATTGCTGCCACAGGAAACTATCCTGATTTAATCGCTGCTAAGGCGGATGTTGGCAAACTTGTCGATGCTGGCGCAATCATTGATCTGACGGATTTGATCGACAAGCATGCACCAAACATCAAAAAAATGCTGGGTGACAAGCTTGTTCGAACAAAGTACAGTTTGGACGACCCATCAATCTATGTGATTCCAACTTGGTCTGCTGTCGAAGAGAAAAAAATCAAACCCGACGTAGGATTTAAACTCCAACACCGTGTCGTCAAGGAAGCGGGATACCCAGACATTCGTACGGTACAGGATTTTGAAAAAGTCATTAAGGACTATCTAACCAAGCATCCGACGGATGAAAATGGCAACAAAAATATCGGACTGTCCCTAAATGCGGACGATTGGCATATGTACCAGGTAACGAACTCAGGATTCCAAACAACAGGGGGACCAGACGATGGTGAATACTACATCGATCAAAAAACACACCAAGCGACTTATCATTTCCGTCGACCGGAAGAAAAAGAATATTTTCGCTGGTTGAATCACATGAATGCCATTGGATTACTTGATCCGGAAAGCTTTGTGCAAAAGACTGACCAGTTTAAAGCGAAAGTGGCTTCAGGTCGCGTACTGGGCCTGGCCGATCCGGAATGGGACTATGGCGACGGACAAAATGCGCTGAAGGCGGAGGGCAAATTCGATCAGACTTACGGTCATTATCCAGTTACCATGAGCAAGGAGTACAAGGATACCAACTTCTGGCTGCCTGGTTTTGATGGGGGGTACGGAATCTCAATCTCTAGCAAATGCAAGGATCCGGTACGCGCTATCCAGTTTCTCGACTTTCTAGCATCGGAAGAGGGGCAAGTCCTGAATAACTGGGGAATTGAAGGAAAGCATTACACGATGAAAGACGGCAAACGGACGATTACTCCGGCTGTACTTGAACGGATAAACAATGACAATGCGGCTTTCCAAAAAGAGTCTGGAATCGGCCTATATTGGAACTTGTCGGTCCATTATGGTGATGGCATCGAGGACTCAACCGGCAACTATTTCACTCGTAGTTATCCAGAACTGCTGACAGCGACTTACAATAAGTCGGAGAAGGAAGTTCTTAAGGCTTATAAGATCGAGCACTGGAAAGATCTATTCCCGAAGGAAGAGGAATTTCCGCCTAGAGCATACGGAGCAGCATATACAATGTCTCTTCCCAATGACGATCCGGCTGTTATTCTTGGAGCCAAGATGAAGGATATTACATGGAAACGAATTCCGGAAGCTGTCATGACTAAACCGGAAAACTTCGACAAGGTTTGGGATGCCTATATGGCAGAACTAGAGAAAGCTGGAGTGCAAGAAATGGAACAATCCTTTACCAAGCATATCCAAGACCGAATTAAGCTGTGGTCCACGAACTAACTCGTTTCGCATAAAAGAACGGGGCCGTTTCCACTTTCCTGCCGGAGAGGAGACGGTCCTTTTTCATAATGTTCTCTTGGTTAGAAAAGTAGCTACATTAACGAAACGGGAGAATAGAAATATGGAGCATTTGAGGTACAAATAAACAGCGGCTACCCTGGTTATTTTCAGAGGCGGCCGCTGTTTGTTAGAGGAAGACTACTTCGTTACTTTACGACGCTGGATGGGACGGTATAGTTACGGATACGTTTAAAGTAATTTACTCCGCTTCATTCTTGGACGAAGTAAATAGGTCTTGGGGAAGCTCATCCCTCGTGATCACGTAATCGCTGTTGAACACTTTTATGAGATGATCCAGGGAGTTATATTGTCCGTTGCGGATGAAGTCGCCTGTCCATGTGGTGAAAAAGAGCCAATGCGCTGAATATGTTTGAAATAATTCAGGATCGCCAATCGGACCGTTTTCGGACAGACCAACCAGCTTCTTGCCTTGCACGAGATTCACCAAGCTGTCATACTTGCCGATACTTGGGCTATAATTAGCCGCCTGGTTGTAGATATCCACACTTACAATATCGATGACATCGTCTCCCGGATACCACTCGGGGCTCTCGGAGTTCCATACCCAGATCAGGTTGTTCAGGTGATGGTAGTTTGTTAGGCGGTCGTACATGATATGGTACAGTTGCTTGGCAGAGTCTGGCCCTTGGGCGCCCCACCAGAACCATTTGCCCTCCGCCTCGTGCAGCGGTCTCCACAGCACCGGAACGTGAGCGTCTTGGAGACGTTTCAACTGAGCAGCAATAGCATCGATATCCCTTAGGATAAGCTGATACTCTTCCGACTCGGGATGAGTGAGCGCATATTGAACGTCGAATGTAGTAGCGTCCTTGTAAAACCCGCGCCACCATTCTTTGCCGGGAATATCATGCAGTCCCTTAGGAGCATTCCAGTGCCATGCGAATGTGACAATTCCACCTTCTTTGGCCCATTGAATCGCCTTTTCCACTTCAGTTGAGGTGGCGCCATGTTCGATGCGAGAGGGGGAATAATCCATCATGTCCGTTGATAACATCGCAGGATACTTTCCAGTTTGGTCTTTAATCCACTGGGCATCCTCAAGAGTGTGCTGACCGGAAAGAATATTGCTGCCGTAACTATCGACGAGATAACCCATAAGTGCCTTGGTTTCCGCAGTCGCATTCGGGTTTACTGGCTTTTTCTCAATCTGATGCAATTTCGGGGGGGACACTGCTGACAGCTTGACGTAGTCGATATGATATTGGTCCGAATCGACATTGAACTGTATGGTATTGTTTCCCGCACTCAGCATCAGTTTACCGCCAGATACCTCTGTGTAGCTTGCTGTTGTCGGGAGTGATGTTTCGCTGGTCTGGCCATTGACCACCAATTGAGTCTTTTTGTCTCCATTGGGGTTACTGTAACCGATTGCAAGATTGTAAAGCCCGCTTGAGGCTGCGTTATAGGCAAAGGTTAACGACCCTGTGCCTTTAAAGGCTGCGTAACCGGTACCGGAATAACCCGTATCAGCAGCTTCGATGCTGACCTCACCAGTAATGGCTCCTTCTTCGGCTTCCATTTTGCTTATGGCAGCAGGCAGATTGGCGAATTCAACCTTCACATACTCGATCCCGTAATATCCCCAGCCTCTTGAAAAAGTCAGCTCGTTTGTGCCAGCATTCAGCATGATCTTAGTTACCATTTTCTCGTTCACCGCCGCACCTTTCGGAGGAGCAGCCAGCGTTACGTTTTCAGCCATTGTGCCATTGACCTTGATGCTGGTATCCTTGGAGCCGGTGTCCGCCGGAATGTAGTAGCCGAGGCTCAGCCTATAAAGACCTGCTGTAGGCACGTTCACTTTAAACGTAGCCGTCCCGTCAGACTTTCCTGAGTTTGGGTCATAGTCATAAAAGAAGGATACATAGCCATCGCCTTTATAAAGCGTATCGCCGGTATAGGGTATATCCCGTTTTTCTACCCCGTAACCTTGAAGAATTGCATTTTTGGAGCTGACGACTATAGGAAAGGGGCTACCGTCAGTGACCAAGTGAGCTGATTCTGCTTTTGCTAGGCTTGGAATTAAACTGAGAGATACCAACAAAAAGGATAAGAGAACAAAACTGAGAATACTGAGAAACCTTTTTTTCCATGGGTCTGGCATATGACTCACTCCTTGAATTAGATGTTAACGCCTTAGTTAATCTGCAACGCATCGTACAGAAAACGCTTTCATAAGTGTGTACATATTAAGTACACTTTGAAGTAATCGATGACAGGTGATTAAGGACCAGCTTGCACTTTTAAACATTCCTTCTTCATTTGTATGCGTTTTCAATATTTGTCATTAATTTTTTCAGTGCCTCACCTCTCTTTAATTTCATCATAAATTAGACGCGAGGCAGGAACCATACAATGAATTTCGGGAAAAATCATCCTTAAATTATGGATTTTTATACTCGGGCGGCAAACAATTTATCTTTATAGAAATGTATAACCCAATATTTTTTAAGGCTATATGGAATAAGCGGGAAGAATAGTTTCAATTTGTGGTATCATGCCAGTAGGTATTCCACGCATAGGAAAAGTATGACTAATGAAAGGGACTAATAAATGATTTCTCATCGATTGCTTACCTACGAAACAATTAGTCAATTAACTGACCAGATTAATAGAGACCAACACTTGTTATTCTATAGCTATTTAAGTCAACGTAAGGAGCAGGCTAAATTTGTTGGTCAATATATAGACGACAAGCTGACGGCGGTCTTAGCATACTTTTGGGGGCTATCCTTCCCTGCTTTTTCTTTCCATTGCATAAATCGCGAGAAACTTAACTTTCCAGCTCTTATTACTTTTACTGAGGAAATCATTCAACTTAAGAAAAATACTGTTTGTGGTACAATCCTCTGTAATCGTGACCTTGAACTTTTTCAATCTCATGGTCTTATATTGGGTAACCCACAACGTTTTTTAACAATGAAGCATATGGATCAATCGAAACTGCTCGATTCAAACTGGGCTGAGCTAGTTAAGGAAAATGACCTTTCAGATATAGTGGATTTATTACGAAATGGCGGCATGAAATTTTTTACGAGGAGCGAACTCGAACAATATCCTTTCCTTGGGATAAAGGAATGTGGTCATTTTATTGTCGTGGGCGGCTTCCACTTTTATGATTCTAAACTTGTTGAGCTCGGAAACATATACACAAGCCCTACTCACAGAGGGAAAGGCCTAGCAAAGCACTTGACGAGCCAACTTACAAAACTGGGCAGGTCACTTTCATCAGATATCTACCTGGGAGTACTGAAGGAGAACCAAGCCGCTGTATATCTTTACGAGGGCTTAGGCTATGAGATCACGGCTGAGCAAACTATTGTTGATTTTAAGCTATCTATTGATTGACGAATTAGGCCGCTGTCGCGCGCCGGTTGAGAAGTACAACGGAATATAGGTGACTGTTGGTATTAGAGCGGTATCACGCAACCAGAAAAGAAATAGCCCTTAATCCTTGATTTCATTTCTAAATTTCCGGAAATCTTTAGGTGTTCTTTCATGATGTTTTTTAAAAGATTGAATGAAGTGATTTACATGATTGAACCCCACTCTGTGGGCTATTTCAGTTATTGTAGAATCTGTTGAAATTAATAACTCGCTGCTTTTCTTGATACGGTACTTAATTAAATAGTCGTAAGGTGTCATATGAATGGTTCTCTTAAAACTACGAGTGCATTCCGAAATACTTAAATGTGCTACTTCAGCAATTTCTTGCAGTGTTATATTGTCTGAATAGTTTTGATGGATAAAGCTGAGCATCAATTGAAGTCTTTCCTGTTGCAGTTTCATGTGTTTAGGTGCTTCCTCCGAAGAAAGCGAAATGTTAGAAATTATGATGAACCATAATTGTACTGTTTTAATAGAAACCTCATATTCCCATCCCCAGTTTTTTTTCATATCAAATTTCTCTTTCATATCCCAAAGCATTTGCAGTATTTGAATTTGCCATTCAACATCTCCTTTGATTACTAATGACAATAAGAGAGAGTTTGTATAAGGCAGTACATAGTTTTTTTCCATCGCACTATCTGCATAAAAGGCCAGCAGCTTCTCCGGAAAATTAAAACTGACATATTGGCCGTTATGTGTAAGGTGCGTAGTAACGTGAAGAACACCTTTATTAATTAAAATGGCCTGACCTGTTTCTAATTCATGATCAATCCCGTTAACTTGGATTACTAGCTTCCCTTTGGTAACCAAAGTGATTTGTAGTTCCTCATGCCAATGTAGATCGTTGAATCCTCTACCTTCAGGACTACTTGCATGAATAGTATGGGTGTACATGATGTATGGAAATGAAACATCGGGATATAGAATGGTCTCATGCAATTGTTTTTCCATTTTAGCGAGGTCCTTTCTGATGACGATATTTCTATATAAATTAAAGATATAGTTACACAAAATAAATAAAAGTGGTGATATTATTATACCAGATCTTCGGCTTATCATTACAATCCTGTGCACAGGCGATTGGATAAGACCTCTTGGAGGCGTACATGTGAAAATAAATCAATCGTCGTTACCGTTTCATCCGTATATTTTGCTTTTAATCAGCATACTGTCTGTCTCTATCTCATCCATCATGATCAAATCCTCAGATACTCCAACCTCTGTGGCTGGGATGTACAGATTGTATATGTCAGTACTCATAATGCTTCCTTTTGTACCTTGGAAAATGTTCCGTACCTTAGAAATGAACAAAAAAGATTGGATTACCGTTTTCATAGCCGGTCTTTTTCTCGGGTTACATTTCTTATTCTGGATGGAATCTTTAGTATATACCTCAGTTGCGAGCTCTATGGTCATCTTATCCTTACAGCCTTTATTTGTAATGATGGGTTCATACTTTATGTTCAGAGACCGAACCAACATATTAACCATACTTTGTTTGATCGCCGCTCTTGTCGGTTCAATCATTATTGCTTGGGGAGACATAGGGATTTCGAGAGAGGCATTGATCGGAGATGGATTATCTTTATTGGGAACAATTTTGGTTTCAGCATATATGTTGGCAGGACAGAAAGTAAGTCACAAAATAAATGCAAATTTATATAGTGTTATTGTTTTTTTTATTGGTGGCAGCGTCTTGCTGGTCTACAATTTGTTGAATCATTATTCCTTGATTGAATATGACTCGTCGGAATGGATGTATTTCTTGTTACTTGCAGTAATCCCAACTATTTTTGGACAATATATTTTTAATCTGTTGTTGAAATCAATGGGTGCAACTACGGTCTCCGTTGGTATTATTGGAGAGCCTGTTCTTGCCATAATTCTCGCCTACTTATTCTTGGGAGAAATAATCTCTGCATTTCAATTCATAGGTGGAATCATGACTTTATTCGGTATGGGAATGTATTTTTGGGCAAAATCTTTAAAGTATACTACAGTTGCAAAATATTAAATTTGAAATTGATTTTGGACAAGATATCGGTGTAAAAACTTCGAGTGCGCAAATTACAGAAAGATATGTGGCTGAAGATATTATAGGGGAACAAATTATAGGTGTAGTCAACTTTCCACCTCGACGGATAGCAGGCTTTAACTCAGAGGTATTGGTTCTTGGAGGAATACCCGAAAAGGGGGATGTGATTCTATTGAAACCAGATATCAAACTACCTGATGGAACACCTATTGGGTGATAGAACGCTTGGATAATCTAACAGGACATGATCGTTCAATAGCAAGTTAAAACAGATAGTGGCAGGCTAGGGCTTTATTTTTAAGTCCTAGTCTGCCACTTTTTTATTTGGTCTGTCCAAATTTTATTTGATTTATTATTGGTCTGCACAATTCTCCATACCAGCTATACGCCGTATCCCTATCTGGCTGGGATGCTGCGTGTCCCCTCTGTCATCGGGGAGGCGCAGAGCGGGCACACTGGCGGCGTGCTTGTGCTAGCCGCGCTTGTACGGCGTCCGCTTGTTGTGTCGCGACGCATCCACGCTTTGCAAGCGCCGTCGGTACATTTCCACACAGGCACGTTGATGCGTGGCTCCGCTGGAGACCCTGCCACCGACGAGGTTGTCCGTGCCGTAGCGCTGCCTGGTCCCGGCCTGTTGCTCACGCGGGTCGCTGTGCCAGACGCTGGCGATCCAGCGCCAGCACGGCTGCCATACCCGGAAGCACCCTTCGCTTGGCCGAAGCTACTGCGGCGTGTTTCTGGCTTGGAAGCCTCAGGGGTGACCCCATAGGCTTCCAGCAGGAAGCGTGACACGGCGGCAGGCTTGCCATGATTAGAGGCGGGGGAGGTGATGTATAGCAACTCCTTCGCCCGGGTGACGGCCACGTAAGCGAGGCGGCGCTCTTCTTCAAGCGCTGCATCGTTATCCACAGCTGTAGTTGGGGCGGCGCCTGCCCGCCGATCCTCCGGCAGCTCGCTGTGCAGCGCCGAGCTGTGCGGCAGAATGCCTTCGCTGGCTCCGATCCAATATACGCAAGGGAATTCCAATCCCTTGGCGCGGTGGATCGTCATGAGCCGAACAGCATCGCTGTCTTCCTCTCTGCGCAGCGATTCCATTTGGCGGTGACGCTCGGAAAGCTCGTCCGCAAAGCTGACGAACGCCTCCACAGTGTCAAACCGCTTGGCTGCCGTTTCGAGCTCCTCCAGACTTTCTTGCATCGTTTCCTTATAATGAGTCCACGCGCCCGTATCTCCACTTTCCAAATATTTGTCATAAAAGACGCGCCGCATTTCTTGAATGGCATAGGCAGGTTTCATGGTAGTGAGACTGCGAATCAGACGAATACGCTCTTTCACTTGTTCACGCTGAAAATCACGTAGTCGATCCCAGCGGCTGAGATGAATCAGCGGGTATTTTTTAGCCTGCTGTTTCTCCTCGCGCATAATCCATTCCATCCCAGCCTCACGCGAGACGTACAGCGGCCCAAGGGTGCTCGGAATGGATTCCATACGTCGGGGATTTAGCGACAAGCGCAGGTGATCCATTAAAGGACGAATCAGGGACTGGTCATAAAATACAGCCCCTGCTCCGTACTGAATAAATGGGACATCCCGCATAATTAATTGCTCAAAAATAGATCGGCTTCCGCTGGCTGTCCGGTGCAAAATAGCGATATCCCGGTAGCGAAGACGACCTTCTTCTACCTGCCCGAGCAGATGAGTAACAATATGTCCCGCCTCTTCCTCAGGCCCAGATGGGGTGGCAAACTGTGGCGGCAAGCCCTCACGCCCGGCAGCCGCAAGACGTTTGGAGCGTCGATGAACATTTTTGGCGACAATGTTAGAGCCCAGCCCCAAAATCCGCGCATCGCTGCGATAATTAATATCCAGAGTAATGACCTTTGCATCCTTATAGACCTTGTCAAACTCCAGAATAGATTCCTGGCGTGCCCCATTAAAGGTATAGATCGTCTGGTCATCATCCCCCACAACCATCAGATTGCGATGTCGGGCAGCCAACCGCTGCACCATCTCATATTGGAGGGCATTCGTATCCTGAAATTCATCGACCATGATATGTGAAAAACGTCGCTGAAGCGGCTGAAGCACATCCGGGTCACGCAGTAGTGCGGAGGCACGCAGCAGAATATCGTCAAAATCCATTTTATTGCGCTCCTGTTTCCACGCTTCATAAGCGAGCATGGCACGCTTGGCATCCGATTCCTCGCGCACGGTTTCCGGCAGCTCGTCCGCGCTGCGGCCTTCCGCTTTCCAGGCGGAGAGGGCAGACAGCAGGCTTTCCGGCTGGAAAGCTTCGCTGAGCCCAAGCTGCCGCAGCATCATTTTCATGACGGTATGCTGGGCCTGCGTTTCACCGAACACTTCATCTTGCACGCCGCGATGACGCAGCATCGCTAAAGCGAATGAGTGAAACGTGCGTGCCTGAACTGCACGTGCAGCGGCAGGGCGCACACCGGGTAATCCCGCGATGCGCAGTTTCATCTCGGCAGCTGCCTTGCTGGTGAAGGTCACCAGCAGAATGGACGATGCAGGAACATCCCGCATCGCCATCAGGTAGCCTGCGCGGGCAGCCAGCACTGTGGTTTTGCCGCAGCCAGCCCCTGCAAGGGTCAGTAGGGGACCTTTGCCGTGGCGGACGGCCTGAATCTGCGGGCGGTTCAGGTGAATGCCGGCGTTCTCTAAAGCACGAAAATAGGCCGAGTCTTGGTCGGTATCGGGTACCAGCGTCATACTGGTATCCATGGAAGCACGACGTGCCTGAGGGCTCGACGTTGAATAAGGAACCCCGATGGGTCGGGGGTAAAAAGAAGGATTTGGGTCCATAATCCTGAAACCCCTTTCGTTCTTAAAATCTTCCATTTTCACAAATGGGGGTAGTTTTTGGTATGATAGAGTTCTAGTCAGCTTTAGCTGACGATAAGAACAAGGCGATGGACTAAAATAATGCTGAAATTCATGCGGATCTTGCCGAAGCGTCAGAACATCAATACGTTGACGCCAATGCCTATAGCCTTCAAACAGGCGATATGACCGCATTCCATTATACAGGAGTTCGAGGTTTGCCAACAGAAAAAAAACTTTGGGATATACGGACGGTACAGTGAAATCCGGCTGGATATGGGGAGGAAATAACGATGAAGCTGATTCAACGTATAAAGGAAGGCGCTAATCGCGCAACAGAAAAGGCGCAGCATGCTGTCGAGATTAGTAAGATCAATTCACAAATTACAACGATCCAGCAGGAAATGGATGTTCATTTCTTGCGAATGGGTCAAATCTTTTACGAAGGTTATCGCGCATCCGACATGTCGGTGGCAGAAACCGAGATGACACAGCTATCCACTGCTTGTGATGAGCTTCAGGATGAAATTGACGAGCTGCGCAGTAGAATTGCAGAATTGAAGAACGCTCATTTATGCACCTGTGGAACGGTTGTGCCTCTGGATGCGAACTTTTGCCCTAAATGCGGACGCAAGCTCAATGAAGGACAGGCTGCTTCCAAACAAGTAGCTGCTGTGCGTGAAGAGGTGCCAACGGACGTCTATTCTTTTGATCTGCGCAAGCCAGAGGTAGCGAAGGATGCTGCGCCTGCTTACACGGAGTATGCAGAACATGAAGTAGTCGATCGACATGAACAGGAACAGGATGAGCGGTATGAAACACACGAACCAGCGGGACTAGACCGCGATTATACAGTGTCTGATTTTACACCGGAGGAAAAAGCGGCATTCGACGCTGAGTGGGAGCGCCGTCGTCAGGAAGATCTGGAAAAAGAACACCGTCGTCTTGAAGAATTGGCACGTGAGCGTGAGCGTCAGGAGGAGCTGGACGAGCGGATTCGATATTGGAAGGCCAACAACTCCGGGGCTGAGAAACCGGCAACGCCGTCTGCACAAGTACGTGAAAATGTAAAATGCCAAATCTGCACCGCAGAACTACCCAAAGGGTCCAAGTGGTGCCCGCGTTGCGGAGCTGAACAGATTTAACGCAGCCGAACAGGCTGCTGCAGGACACAGACATAACGCCGGGCAGCATAGGGGGAACAGAATATATGGAGCGTTTGCTGCATCATCTGCGGAATCTGGGTTTTACGGAAATGGAAGCCAAGGTTATGGTCGAGCTTTCGAGGCAAAATGCGGCTTCCGGCTATGAAGTGGCTAAGCGTCTGGGTGCATCACGCTCCAACGTGTACGCGGCTTTACAGCGTTTGGCCGGGCAGGGATACCTCAGAACCAGTGCGGGAGAGCCTGTACGTTACAGCATGCTGCCACCGGCTGAATTAACCCGGATGATCGAAGGACAAATGCAGGAGTCTCTACGTGCAGTGGAGAAAGAAATGCCACGAACAGAACCAACCAAGCCGACCTTTTATAATGCGGAAGGCGATCGGAAGGTACTGGAAAGTCTGACCCGTGAGTTGGAACGGGCAGAGCATGAGATTGTGTTGGACTTGTGGCGCGAGGAAGCCGAACTGCTGCGGACAGAGTTGGAGAAAGCCGAGAGTCGAGGTGTGCGTCTGCTCTGGTCCTGCGATAACGGAGAAAGCATGATGGGACCGTGGTTACCGCTTAGGTCTGGTACAGACGGACAGGAACCAGCAGGGCGTAAGTTTTCTTTTGTTATTGATCGGCGTTGGTGCATGCTGGGGATGCGGGGAGAGAATTGCCCGACACAGGCGCTTATTACCGAGCATCCGGTAATGACAGGCCTGCTGCTTAATCATTTTGCTCAGGATCTTATTCTGTATGAGCTGGAGCATGATATGGGCAGAGAGCTGTCGACCCGGTATGGCTGGCGGTATGAAGGCATTATCGGCAAATATATGTCAGCTGGGGAATAGCTAAAGATTACCGGGTAGGAAGTTCCATCAGTGCCCGGCATATAGATGTAATATAGCCCGCCTTATGAGGCACGAATTGATCCGATGTGATCAGGCGGCGAGTTTTTTCTGGGTTCGGCCCTGACGTAATGCCTTGGGCTTCGATAAAGGGAATATAGCCTTCAAAAAGGGCCAGTGCTTGGTCAAGATCCGCTTCGTACAGTCCGGCTACTTCTTCTTGCTGGAGATGATAAGCTTCCAATGGCTGGTTCGATAGCAGTCCAAACACCGAGCTAACCTCCCGATCCCAAAAAGAGGTGCCCTGGGCGGTACCTTTGCTTTCATACCGAACGGTCATCAGCGGTGTTAATGAGGTAAAGGGAACATGAATGCCCAGTTCTTCCTCCAGCTCGCGAGCCGCCTGAGACATATCTTCGCCTGCCGTCAAATGACCGGCTGCTGTAATATCGTAGCATCCGGGGAAGGTATCCTTCGTATCCTGACGCTGTTGGAATAGCAAGCGACGGCCTGTAGAAGTGTCTCGTGCTAGCCAGCAGTGAAAGGTATGGTGCCAGTATCCCTTGGCATGTGCGTCTCGTCGGGAGGCTGTGCCAAGGGGGTTGTCTTCATCGTCGTAGATATCCAGAAGCTCGCTATTCATCGTGGTTCCTCCTATAGTAAGCAGAAATCAAAGGTCTACTTTACAGTATAACGTGTTTTCTGTCCTGACGATATGAAGGCGGGTGTGGAATGTGGAGTGGCATTTGGGGTATGCTGGGAACATAAGGATTTGAAACATCACATAGATTTATGATTGAAAGGAGCGATTTTACATGGAATGTATAGTACATTTTCGAGTCATGCATCCGGAGGAACCCAAGGAACTTCGCGGGTTGATTATGCTGGAAAGCGGGGGCAAGCCGGGGATTGATCAAATCACGGATATGTTCAAAAATATGGGCTATGATGTCCGCCCAGACAATCCGGAGGAATTGATTTTTAAACCAGTCGATGTCAGAGCCAATTATACATATATCCGGGTTATTGAGCTGGATACGGGTGAGGAAGTCTACCAGGAAGATAGGGATTTGCGCGCGATTTTGGAAACTTTGCTGAATAAACGTTAAACGTTAAAGACCAGGAGAACTAATCGATGAAATGAGATAAAGCGATCCTGTCGCCATTCATAGGAACGGAGAACAATGATGAGATTGTATATTATCCGACACGCAGACCCCGATTACCCCAACAACACCATCACGCCGGAGGGGCATTTGGAAGCCCAGGCACTAGCCAAGCGGCTTTCCAGTCACGGACTGGATCGAATTTATGCCTCTCCTTTGGGGAGGGCTTTGGATACGATGCGCTACACCGCCGACTCTCTGGGTATGACTCATGAAGTAGAACACTGGACGCAGGAGCTGGCTCTAAAGCTGGAGGAAACCCCATACGGCCGTCTTTCCCATTGGGATTTGCCTGGTGAAGTGATCCGTTCCGAGTTGCCCCTGCCGACTCATGACTCTTGGCAGGAGATTTCCTATTATCAGGGAACGCAAAGCCCTGAAACCTTCGAGCGGCTGAAGCTTCATTCCGATGAGTTCCTGAAACGGCAAGGCTTTGAGCGGGTGGAGGGCAGGTACCGGATTCTGAAGCACACTGAAGATCAGGTGGCGGTATTTTGTCATGGCGGCTTCGGGCTGACTTGGCTTGCTCATCTGTTGGAGTTGCCATTGGCCTTGGTCTGGTCCGGTTTTTGGATGCCGCCTAGCTCCGTAACCACGATCTTGTTTGATGAGCGCTCCCAAGAATGGGCAGTTCCCCGTTGCATCGGCTTCGGTGATGTTTCCCATCTGTACGCTGAGGGCTTGCCCGTCAGACCCCGTGGCATTATCACCAATTTCAACTAATTGAATTTTCTATACATGCCAAAACGGCTTAAGACGATAGAGCGTCTTAAGCCGTTTATTGTAGTCATATAAGTGGGTTGAGTCAGCGTGCTTCCACGTACCCTTCCAGCTTGGAAGTGCAATGTGCGCAACGGGTAGCGGCTACAGGAATTTCGGATAGGCAATGTGGACATTCCTTGATCGTTTTTTCCTGAGGAGGTTTTTCTTCCTCTTTGCGTTTCAGCATGTTAATCCCTTTGACCAGCATGAACACACAGAAGGCCACGATCAGAAAGTCCAGCAGGACGTTAATGAACTGACCATAGGCGAGGACCGCGATCCCTGCTTCTTTGGCCTGTGCCAAAGTCTTGCGTGTACCGTCACCATTTAAAGGATCAGCAGCTTGTAAAGCTACATACAAATCTGGAAAATTCATACCTCCCAGAAGCTTACCAATCGGAGGCATAATAATATCGTTTACCACAGAAGTGACAATTTTGCCAAACGCTCCACCGATGATAACACCGACCGCGAGGTCAATCACGTTACCCCGTACAGCGAATTCCTTAAATTCTTTTATAATACCTTTTCCGCTCATGTGAGTGCTCACCTTCTTTGCATAAAATCATTTATCTATAATACATGCTATGTCAATTGAGGGCAATTCCCAATTGATGTATTGCACTTTGTCACAAAATCACATGTTCATTTGTCTTCTATATGTAAACCAATAATGGAGGCGATGTATCGTGAGTTTAAGATTCAATCACAGAACAGTGAGTCCTAGTACGTTCAAGGCGATGATGGAGATGGAGAAATATATTTCCGGTCGTTTTACAGACAAAGTATTGTACGAACTACTGAAAATTAGAGTATCCCAAATCAATGGATGTTCCTATTGTCTGGATATGCATGCGAAGGATCTGCTCAAGCTGGGGGATTATGCTGACCACATTTTGCAGCTAGCCTTATGGCGGGAGGTTCCTTTGTTCACGGAAAAAGAACGTGTTATGCTTGAATTAGCCGAAGCGGTTACTCGTATCTCAGAACAAGGGGTACCTACAGATTTGTATAATCGGGTCAGAGAGCATTTTACCGAGGAAGAATACGTAGATTTGATAACCGCAGTTAACGTGATTAACAGTTGGAACCGGATTGCAATTGCAACGGGCATGTATCCGGGCATTCTTTAATGAACAGGGGGCTATGCTTTGTCTGGCAAAGAACATAGAATTGAACAAGAATCGGTGGATGTAAGTCTGGAAGAGCTGTATCAGAAATATCGCAAATATTCTTTTGCCATTGCTTATCGCATGCTTGGAACGGTTACAGATGCCGAGGATGTCGTTCAAGACTGCTTTGTCGAGCTGAAGGATAAGCCCCTGGATAATATACACAATCCCAAAGCCTATGTGGCCAAAATGACGATGAATCGGTGCCTGAATCTACTGAACTCTGCACGTAAGCAAAGAGAGACATATGTAGGACAGTGGCTGCCGGAGCCGTTGGGTGAAAGCGCAGATCTCCCTGCGGATTGGTTAGAGCGTAAAGATATGATATCTTACGCTTTTCTGGTTTTGCTGGAGCAGCTAAAGCCGATAGAGCGGGCTGTTTTTGTGCTGAGGGAAGCTTTTCAATATGATTACAAAGATATTGCGGAATTGCTGGGGAAGACGGAGAGCAACTGTCGTCAGTTGTTCAGTCGCTCCCGTCGTATTCTATCTTCCGGAGAATCTGCTTTTGAGGCTCAGTCCAGTCGCAATGTGAATAACTCATCCCGAATAAAACTACTAGAACGTTTTACAACAGCTTTTCTTGCCTACGATGTGACTGCTATGCTGGAACTACTGGCTGAACAACCTGTATTTGTGTCAGATGGCGGAGGTAATGTGCATACGGTGATGAGGCCGATGGTTGTACGCAAAGGTGTTCTTGCCCTGTTGACTTCTCGTCGGGTATTAACCGTTTTACGAGAAAGAGATGTGTGCCATACCGTCATCAATGGCGAGGTCCAGCTGGCATTTCTGGAAGACGGAAAAGTGAGAGAAACCTTATGTCTCATACTGACACCGGACGGGGAGCATATTCAGAATTTTTATTTAATGGTTAATCCAGATAAGCTGGGACACATCCATATAGACGAGGATTTTGCAAAAATCCCATAAGCGACTTCCAATGACTAAGATATAGATCGAAATGGTTTAGTTCGTCTATATCTTGCACTCCGGAGCGACTGGAATCGAATTTTTCAAAGTCCTGATAGGACAGAAGAAGCTAGTGTAAAAAAATGAACTGCCCAAACATAAAAAACCTTGATTCCTTGCTTAGGATCAAGGTTTTTTGCTGTTTTCATAACTGCCGGGCTTGATGAAGAGCCAGATCGCCTATCCAGGGAAGCTTGAGCCACTTTCCTTGTCCCGCACGAATTAACAAGATAATCCACAAGGCAAGGCCTGCCAGCGTTAGCAGGGAAGCGAAGAAAGGACCGAGTAGGGGGATGAATCCTACCAGCACATGTCCGATCATGAGGGCTACAAAAAGAAGTATGGATTGCAGTGCGTGAAATAATACGAATCGGCTTTTCTTTTCCAGCATGACAAAGGCCAGCGCGCCAATAAAGGCGAACAAATAGCACAGGACAGCTGCTATATTTTCATCCAATCCTGTGGAAGACTTATAGACTGACATGTCAGGCATATCCTCCTTTATAAAAGATTCAAGCTAAGTCTCCGTACTATACAAGCTATGAGGACAGGATTGAAGGATATGCCCGATCACGGTAAAAAAATTGGCTCTACACAAAGGATAAGCGGTCAAGCGAATGGATATACTCGAATTTGGCGATAACCTTTGGACTGCGCTTCTGTCGCATCGCCCACAAGCTTCGCAGATTCGATGTTCGACTGCAGCCAGACGAGCTTGCAGACTCATTGAACCACTTCCATCTTACGAATTGCCTGATAGTCTTTCCCGAGAATCCGTTTCGGTTCCCGCCAAACGTTTTAGAAACGTATTTCTCCAGTTTAAGGACAATTCTTCCACTTCGAGAATTTGCTTAATACCCTCGATATGATTCTTCTCTTGATGCATAATTCGATTGGCAAATGAAACCGTAATTGCTTTCGGATGGCGATGAAGGAGGGATAGTCCGTCGGCTTTAGAGGCAACTCCCTCTTCCAAAACGCGGAAGTAGAATCCCGTGTGGCCTGTTTGCTGTACCTTCAAGGGCATGTCCGGTACGCCGTACTTGATGGACAACTTGTAGCAAGGCTGTCTCGGTTGGCTAACTTGAACGATAGCTTTGCCAAGCTTAAAGACGTCTCCAATGCAAACGTCGGATTCTAGCAAACCCTTTATCGTTAAATTTTCCCCGAACGCGCCGTAATCGAGCGGTCTCCGCAATTCATTTTCCCAGAACGGATAGTGCTCGTAGGGATAGACGCATACAGCTTTCTCTTTACCCCCGTGATGAACTAGATCGCCCTGCCCATCCCCTTCGAAGTTTAGATAAGATAAATACAAATATTCATCTGTGGCCGACTTGAATATCCCCGTAGAAACGTCCTTCTGATTAAACTGGATCTGCTTGGGCATGCCGACATTAAGTGAAAGGATTTTAATAGATGCCATTCGGATCACCCCTACTCCAAATTTTGGTCAACGAGTTTTGCTAGATGCTTCTATATACCGCGTTCCTGCATATGTTCGCCCGCCTGAAGCGAGAATTTCTATGATGACTACGCCTTATTACATTTCGGTAATTCCTCTTTTGACTCTGTTCGTCCCCGTTTCCATTTTACACTCCTCTATGCGCTATTTGCGAATTTTCGATGAGTCTCCGTTAATGGGATAGAGTCCTTTTTGGGCAACTCATCGTTCCGGGAGCGATTTCTCGTTCGAACATACCCGATCTCGGTAAAAAAATGAATTAGAGAATGTGTATAAAAATACGAAAAAGGCTGAACGAAAAGAATTCGTTCAGCCTTTTAAACGGTTATGCACATGTTTTGCACATGTTGTATACACTTTATCCACCACATATTAATATTTATCCACAGAAATAACATTATTTATACACAAGTTGTGCACAATCTGTAGATAATATTACGATAATTCATACTTTGCACACAGTTTGTCCACAAACTATCAACATATTGGGTGTAATTGTGGATATACTTTCGTAATTATCGGTCACCAGTTTTTAAATGGCGGCGTGGATGTGTGATTTTACCCATTTTATTCTTGTCATCCTCTTTGGGGATAAGTCGTTCATCGGTACGTCCCTCGTGATGGTTATCAAAGGCATATTCGGTCATTTTCCACTCGGAAGTACCCAAAACTACATCAGCGGGAAAATGCTGGCCTCTGTGCAAATGCTGCTCATGTCCATCCTCATCAATATAAACACCGTCCACTTCTACCTTATCACCCGTTAGTGGGAGTAAATCCTTTCCTTTGCGTTCCATTGGTATCCCCTCCGTCTGGCTTATTCTCCGTTAATTTGTCCGGACGGAGGTTCTTTTATCCACAAGCTGATGCAAAATATCCTCGGCAATTTGGTCTGCGGGATGAGGTTTGCGAAGTAGCTTAATCGCCTGCGTCATCTCTCCAGCAAGAGAGGGGATGGAAATCAGGTCGAGACAATGCTGAATCAGCTCCTCCGTAGTGCGAGCAATCCGGGCAGCTCCTTTTTGCTGCAAATATAGAGCATTATTTAGCTCCTGACCGGGTACGGGCTTGAACACAAGAATAGGCAAACCGGATGCAATGCTTTCTGAGAGTGTAATGCCGCCCGGCTTCGTAATCACCAGATTGCTCGCACGCATAAGTGCTGGAACAAAGTCCACGAATCCATAGGTGTAAATGTCCGGGTAGTCTGCATACAGCGCATCCAATTCTGCCTTCAGTTGCTGGTTACGACCGCAGACGATGAGTAGCCGCAACTGAGGAAGCTGGCTTAATTGCTGACAGATATCCATTATGCCGGATAGCACACCATAGGCGCCAGCCATAATGAGTAGCGTAGTAGTCTCAGCCTGTAGGGGTGGGATTAGCTGTTCTTGAACAGGCGCTTCGTCGGCAGACATGTTATAAAAAGAAGCGTGGATCGGAATGCCCGTCGCGGCAATGCGTTCGATCGGTATTCCCCGCTGGGCAGCTTCCTGCTGCATATCCTCAGTGGCTACATAGTAGCGGTCAATATCGGGATGCAGCCAGCGCCCATGCAGATCGAAATCCGTAACCACGTTGACAATCGGCAAATGCATTCCCATTTTGCGACGTAACGCCGGAAGCGCGAGCTGCGGGAATGTATGTACTACGAGGTCGGGCAACTCCTTTTTCAGTGTGAGCGTAAGTTGACGCATTCCGAATGAATGCAACACATGGCCGAAGGCCGATGTAGCCTGCATACCGCGCGTGATGTTATAGACCCATCCGTAAAGCTGTGGAATGGTTTTGAAGCTTTGCATATATACAAATTTGGTCAGACTGTTCAACCAGGGATGAGATTCAGCCATTAGGTCAAGTAGTCGTACCTCGCAGTGTCCGAGTCTTCGCAAACTGTCCTTAATTGCCCGGGCGGCCTGTACATGGCCTTCCCCGTAACTGGCGTACAATATTAGAATTTTTGGTGGTGAGACTTCCATGATTGTTTAGCCCCCTATATTCAATAAGCACATTGAAGCTCATTTCAGGAACGTTCCAAGTTGAGGGAGGATACGGCTGGCAAAACGTAACGCTCCAGTAGTGTTCGCGGATTTTTCCAACGGCTCACCTTGCTGTCTGCTGTAAATACCGCGACTGCGTTCGCTTCTGGCACAAGATAAATTTGCTGTCCTCCATGTCCGTGTGCACACGCGTAGTTGATGCCGTGGAGTCGTCCTGTCCACCATTGGAATCCGTAATCCCCGAATTCTGGATAGCCTTCGACCTGTCGCTGTGTCGCCTGATGCAGCCAATCGGCCGGTATCAATTCTTTTTCGTTCCAGCTGCCTTGATGAAGGCAGCAGTCGCCGAATTTAGCCATGTCACGCGACGTCAGATATAGCCCGATATGTCCCATGGTGTAGCCCTCTGGATCTTGTGCCCAACCACTTCTCCCAAAACCTAAGGGTTCGAACAGATGCTGGAGAGCGTACGTATAGGCGTCAATCCCACAACAATGGGTCAGTAGCACGGACAGCAAGTGCGAATCAACACTGCGATATTGGAATACACCGAGTTGATCCTCCTGTACAGGTAAGCGCAGGGCAAAGGACGGCCAGCTTTTGCTGCGATGAAAACGGTGGATAAAAGCTTCTCCGAGCTTTTTGCCTGTCTGCCAATACAAGCCGGATGTCATGGTCAACAGATGGCGAATCGTAATCTGCTCTAGCAGTGTTTCCTTCCGCCTAGGTAAATACTCAGGCAACAGCTTATGTACAGCCGTCTCTGGCCCGGGCATATCACCGCGAGCCATAGCTATGCCGATGAGCGTGGAAGTGAAGCTTTTGGTCGCGGATCGCAAATCGTTCAGAGAGCTTGCTTCATGACCGTTGTAATAGCGTTCCCAGATCAGTTTACCGTGGCGCAGCAGCAGGAAGCTGTGCATTTTAGGAAACTTGGCTTGAACTTCACGGTCTGCCTGATCAAGTAAGGAGGCATTGATGCCCTCCTCTTCACAAGTTCCTATGTTCAGGGCAGACATACGGGCAACAGGTGCAGTGAACAGCGGAGCATAGCGGCTCATCCTTTTCCCTCCTTGTTATGTTTATTTATTTTACCCCAAACACATACACTCCAAAAACCGATAAATAAGGTATACCCTCTGTGCAACAGCTGATGTAGTACCCCAAATGACATGATGCGTAAAAGATAGGTAAAATCAATGTAAATTTACTGGAAAGCTGAAAGCTGTATCTGAATATGTTATAATGGGGTAGTGATTCAGCCAAAAGAAAATCGGTTAATACAAGTGTCAGGTACATGCCTGCCTAAGGCGTTCCCGACCTAAGCTGCAATTAGACATACTACTTCACTGCATAAGGACATCAATACTTTTCGGCATTCTCTTCAACGGAGCACTTATTTTCAACGTTTTGGGAGGGAGTTACATGGCAACGAAAGGTCACAATGAAGTAAAGGAAAGTCTGCGGGAAATGACTCGAATTTTCCGGCCTAAGGATCCCAAAAAATTTGTAAAGGAATATGTGCGAAAATACCGGATTACAGGAGGGTATGAGGAAGAGTTGACCATGGTGGTGGAAAACGAACTCGGTCGCATAAATTCTTCAGTATCTTAAAGGGTTCGATTACCCGAAAAACTAGAAATACGACTTTTATAAACCGTCTATCCACAGAGGAGACGGTTTTTTTGTGTCTGCCCTGCATACAATGGGATAGGTTTAGTGTATTTGTATGCTCAAAGGAGGCGGATTCCAATAGAGATAGCGATACGAACACCGGAGGAAATCGGCTACATGAGGGAGGCCGGGCGTATTTTAGCAGATTGTCATCGTACGCTGGAAAGTCGTATTCTTCCGGGAATCACAACGCTTGAAATCGACGCTTGGGTGGAGCAGTTTTTAAACAAGCGCGGAGCCACGCCTGAACAAAAGGGCTATAAAGGTTTCCCTTATGCCACCTGCGCTTCGGTCAATGAGGTGGTGTGCCATGGTTTTCCCTCGGAGCGGGTGCTTCATGATGGGGATATTGTGACCATCGACATTGTGGTTAACAAGAACGGTTGGCTGGCTGACCGAGGATGGACCTATGCGGTAGGTAACATTAGCCGCCCGGTAGCGAGACTGTTGCGGCAGACCCATAAGGCACTGATGGGCGGTATAGAGGTTGCCCGTCCGGGGAGGACATTGGGGGATATCGGGCATGCTGTGGAAAAAGCGGCAGGCTGGCGGCGGTTCGGCAACGTCAAGCCTCTGATCGGGCATGGCATTGGCCGCCAAATGCATGAGCCGCCAGAGGTTCTGCACTACGGTCGTCCCAAAACGGGATTACCCCTGCGCGAAGGGATGGTGATTACCATCGAGCCGGTATTTACCCTAGGAACCGAGGGGGCCGTGCTCTGGGGGGACGATGGCTGGACCATCAGCACAGCAGACGGCAGTTGGGGAGCCCAATACGAGCACACGATTGCGATTACAAAGAACGGCCCTTATATTTTGACCTCGTAAAAGCGAGTTGTGCCATAGGGAGTCAATGTGCGGGTCCTTTGCATAAGGCTCTCTAGGTAAGTTTTTTTCAGGATGATGCATTCATCGGAAACAGCCATCACAATTCCCGCCACTTTGCCGTCCAGTCCTGGAAAAAAGCAGATACAGAGAATAAGCGCGAGAATTGCAAAGCTACAGAAAACAGCCTACCGATAAAGATAGGTTTGGTAGCATCACGATAATACGTATGGACGAGCTGAATGTCATCCATGCCGTTCGGTGCTTGTTAATAATAAGTCCCTGATATATGTTACGGACAGCTACCCATATGTATAGTAAAGTAAGAACCTGAAATACGTTCTTGGTAGGTTCGATCAATTCGGGGACACACCAAATACATATTGAAAGACCAGATTGCCTACGGGCGTCAACCCGATACTCCAGCCTATGATCAATACAGCTACAGCCACGAACGTACATAAAATGAAACAATTTTATTCAAGTCGAATCCTTCAGGAATGAATGAATAGCAGTGAACATTTTTATTATAGATCAAGATTCGGATCGTCGGTATATGGAAAGTATAATATTGGAAACTAGGAGTGGAACTCACATGATCATCAGGGAAGCAACGATATCAGATGCCGAGGGCATCGCCAAGGTGCACGTAGATTGCTGGAGGACGACGTACAAAGAAATAATGCCTGCCCAGGTTCTGGAACAGCTTTCCTATGAGCAAAGAACAAAACTGTGGAATGGGAATCTATCCAGTGAAGACGGTCATCGGGTATATGTTGCTGAAAATGAGAAGGGGGAAATCATCGGATTTGTGAGTGGGGGTCCGGAAAAGTCAGGTGAATATCCCCCGTATGGGGGAGAAATAACGGCAATTTACGTTTTGAGTGAATACCATAGTTTAGGCTTGGGGAAGAGACTATTTTTACGTCTGCTTCAACATTTCAATAGTATGGATATTCACTCTGTGATCGTATGGGTGCTAGCAGATAATCCAGCATGTACCTTTTATGAAAGGTTGGGAGCCAAACTTATAGTAGAACAACATATTATAAGTTTGGGTGGCAAAAATCTGAACATGGTGGCTTACGGTTGGATACTATTCGGATAGAATACGCTTTTGTCCTTCCAAGGCACGAATGGGTGCGATATTTTGCGTAAATTCCAACGTTCCCAGATAGCGGCCCTCTGCATCACGGATGGCAAAATAACGAATGTAGACAAATTTATCCTTGATTGGAATCCAAAAATCTTCAACATCCTTGCGGCCTGCCTTAAAATCTTCCAGCAGCTTCTCAACGACATGCACGCTTTGGGGTGGGTGGCAATTCTGTACGGTACGACCAATGACGGCTTTCGTGCGCGCGAAGATTCGTTCCTTACCATGGGAAAAATAGCGAACAACATCATTTTCATCGATAAAGGTCAGGTCAACAGGTAGATGGTTCAACAGCAGTTCCAATTGTTGTACGGATACAATCCCTGTCTCGAATCGCACGAAGCCTTGCGGTGTTCCTGATGTGCCTTCCGTTTGCTCAAGGGCTTCTGCAGGCTCCTCTGCCCGTTCGGGTATCCATTCGCGTTCGGGGGCGGTCAGGCAGAATCCAATTTCCTCGCTTTCCCGGGCTATTTTCAGCCATTCATCCTCTGTCAGCTTACTGAGTGCCATCGGCAGCAAAATATTCTCTTCCTTGAATATCATTTCATTTACTTCACTCATGATATGGGCAAGCGCCTTCCCAATCTGTTCACGATCCCCGTTATATTCGGCGAGCAGACTCTTCGCTTCCTTAATCGCGGCACGAATGCCGTCGTCCACACCCCACATGACTTTGGTCGGGCCAAAAATTCCATAGCGTTCTAGATAAGGAAAGACCAAGTTTTCTTTACGACTGTAGTGCTTGTCGAGATCCATTAGCAGACTTAAATCCTCAAGCAGCTTGTAAATAACCTTGGGACTGTCCTCCTTTTGAAATTGCTCTGCATGCAATGCCAACTTAAAGTTGACCAGTCGTTCGATCTCCCGATTTTCCAGCTTGAATGTGTGGACAGGATGTCCCGGTTGTTCCTCCGGTCCTGAAGGACGGTGAATATCCTCGATGGAGCCCTTGAAGATCGAAGTATGCACGGAACAGAGCCGCTGAACTTCCGATACGGGAATTCCCTCCTCGGTCATCAGTGCGTGCTCCATAGCTGAAATTTCCGCCACACTTACTCCGCCAACAGCCTCTGCAAAACGCGCTTTCACCTCTTCGACGCTTTTCCCGGCATGTAATTCTTTTATAATTTCCTTCAGTGTTCGTTGACGTTCTGTTAATTCCTGTGCTGTATGTTCACGGTTGTTAATTAGCTCGCTCATGATCGTTAGCTCCTTTATTTTTGAATGGTAAAACCATGTTGCAAAAACGTGCGTTCCACGGTTTCCATAGCTACTTTTTTCAATGCAATACCTTTGGACAATGTCATAAAACGACCTGCGGTTTGTAACATGCCAGGCTTGGCGATATCATGAAAACCCAGCTCTACCATAATGTCCTTCACTTCGGGATAACGGTTAACAAGGTTAAAAATCGGTTCATCCCAGTGCAGTATCTTATCCATTTGTTCATCCCCTTGATTGAGAACGTTTATCATTTACAGAGTATCATAGGTCCTGACGAGCTATTGTGATTGTACGCACAATTTACATTCAGGTATTGACAGTTGTAATTCATGGTTTATATACTGTGTATAAAGATATATACAGTGATAACACTGATTACTTTAATAATAACTTCGTATGAAGAGAGAACGAGGTCGTCATTACAGGCAGTGCAGAAGGGATCAGGATAAGAAAATGACAATCATCAAGCAGGCATGGAAGATTACCCGGCAGGATTTTCGCAACAATCCATATGTTATGCTGTGGACATTGCTGTTTATTGCGTATTTGGGATTTACCATGAGTTTTGCTGTAAGTGTGCATTGGGATGAACGTGGAAACTTGAGTCCGGTAGCCGATTTTATCATGCTGGTGTTGATTCCGTTTCTCGGATACATTTATAACCGCCGTGCATTTAAATATCTTCAGGAAGATTCCTATACGCATATGCTAGCCTTTTTCCGCACCTTGCCTATACCGATGAATGCGGTGATTATGAGTCGAATTCAACAGGCGCTTTTGGCGTTTGTTGTGAATAGTGTGATATTTTTCACTCTATTGTTTACGTTGTCAGCTACGTTTCGGGTATATGCCAGTACAGGTTTCTTTGTATCGTTTGCACTTACCTGGATAGGCTACGGAATGCTGATTCAAGCCATTTATATTCATTTGGAATTTCTTAAAAAAGGTAAATCCTACTTTTGGCTATCCATTGTCATCATGCTAATTTGTGGGATAGTTACGATTATAGTTCGAGTATGTGGGGCCAATCTGGTATCGATAACGGCATTTTACAGCAAGGAATGGCAGCTGTTGTCTCCGGTGATGTGGGGAGCGCTGCTGGCAGGAGCTCTGGGTATGTGGATGTCCTACAGGGTGACACAGCGTAAGCTTATGAAACGGGATTTAACTTAGCGGTATGTGTACAAAGATAGATAAAAAGGGGGGAGAAGCAGGTGAATATACCAGTGCAAATTGATGAGAATAGCGCGGAACCGCTGTATGCGCAGATTGAAAAGCAACTTCGCTCACTCATCGTAACCGGACAGATTGCAGCGGGAACGCTGCTTCCCTCCATTCGGGAGTTCGCAGGGACGCTCCGCTGCAGCGTCATCACCGTCCGGCGGGTCTATCAGGATTTGGAGAACGAAGGCTTGCTTCGTACCCGGCAGGGAACAGGCACCTTCGTAGCTCTGGTCGAAGACGATAAGCGCTCAGGTTACCGCCTTAAAGCAGTGACCGAGGCGTTGGAAACGGCGATTGACACAGGCATCGCTGTACAGATGACAGAACAGGAATTGTTGGAGCTTTTCGCAGAAATGGTGAAGAGAAGGTATGAAGTCCAAGTGAAGGAGTGACGCCCGTGAAAAACGATGTAAACCATCATGTGGAAGTTCCTATGGGGATACAGATAAAAACACCCATTATTGAGATGAGCCAAGTCTATAAAACTCGAGGTAACCGGGAAATTGGACCGATTAATCTAACCATTGAACCGGGATATGTAGTCGCTTTGGCTGGACATAACGGATCGGGCAAAAGTACATTGATTCATCTGCTGACTCAGCTTATCCACCCGGATTCCGGTGAAATACGTTGGTTCGGTCAAGCGTATCCGGACGGCATGCCGGCAGATACACGACAATGGGTTGGGTATATGTCAGAGCAGCCGACCCGTGAGGAAGATCGACTCACAGCAGAAGCAGCAGCGGCGTTTCGAGCCTTGTGGTATCCCGGCTGGGATGAAACACGTTTTCAGCGTCTGATGGAACGATTTCAGGTTCCTCAGCATACGAAATTATCGCGCATGTCCAAGGGAGAGCGCCGTAAGTTTGAACTGGCTGCAGCCTTGGCGCCTCACCCTCGTTTGTTGCTGCTGGATGAGCCTTCGTCGGGTTTAGACCCTTTTGCCTGGAAAATCATGCTGGAGGAACTGCGGGATTGTATGGAGAACGGCAAAACGACGGTCATTATTGCCACTCATATCATAGACGAGATTAAGCGTTTGGCGGATTATATTGTCCTGATGCATGATGGCAGGCTGCTCGGCAAGCTGGAAAAAGACCATTTGCTCGAAAATAGCAAAGAAATGTGGTTTGAAGGCACACCGGAGGAGGCATCGGAACTTCCGGGTGTTGTAGAGATGGAGAGCGAAGGCGGATTGCAGCGAATTGTAACGTTGGCAGCCGGAGAGACCAGCGCCATCTTGGAACAAGCGGGCATCCGCCCCATCCGTGTGCGGCGTTTGGAACTGGATGATATTTTAGTACATTGGTCTGCGGGACAACTATCAGAAGATGCGGAGACATACACGCAGAAAAAAGGAGCGGAGTAATCATGAACATGCTGGAATTGAAAGAGGTCGTGAAGCAATATGGGAACCACACGGCGGTGAACGGAATTTCGCTGAATGTGAACGGTGGGGAGATTTACGGACTACTGGGAGGCAATGGAGCAGGCAAAACGACAACGATGCGCATGGTGCTCGGTCTGATTTACCCTGATGGAGGTAACATTCAATATGAGGGCAAGCCCTACAGCAAGGAGCTTCAGCGGACGATGGGCTATTTGCCCGAGGAGCGAGGGTTGTACCCCAAGGTGAAGGTGAGCGAGCAAATTAACTATTTGGGCAGGTTGCGCGGAATGTCGGCTAAGGAGGCGGACAAAAGTCTACGCTACTGGCTGGAGCGCTTTGGAGTGCCCGAATATTACGACAAGCGGATTGAGGAGCTATCCAAGGGAAATCAGCAGAAAATGGGCTTTATTGCCGCCGTTGTGCATCGCCCGACGCTGCTCATTTTGGATGAGGCCTTTAGTGGGCTTGATCCGGTAAACGTTGAATTGCTTAAGGATACGGTGAAAGAGCTGCGGGACGATGGGGCTGCGATTTTATTCTCGACCCACCGCATGGAGCATGTGGAGGAACTGTGCCGCCATATTACGATTTTGCATCGCTCAAATACAGTTGTGCAGGGAAGTGTGCAGGAGATTAAGGGCCGTTACCCGCGTGAAAAAGTTCGTCTCATCACTACAGGTGAAGTGAACGGACTGGAACAGCTGCCCGGCGTGCGCCGTGTAGAGCCTATGGATCGCGGCTGGATGCTGCATATTGAGCAGCCGAATGCGGCGAAGTTGGTATTACAAACGGCGTTGGAGCAAACGGATGTAGAGCATTTTGAGATCAAGGAACCGACGCTGAACGAGATTTTCATAAGAGAGGTGGGTGATTCCCATGAATAGACTGGGTACGGTAATCGGTTTTACGTTTCGTCAGAAGGCGAGAACCAAATCTTTTATCATTACAACGCTGGTACTGGCCTTGCTCATTACGCTTGGTATGAATCTGCCATATTTGATTTCTTTGTTTAAAGCAGATGGGACAGGAGGTTCGGGCACGACGGCAGCCGAGCATCATCGCTTGGGACTGATTGCCGGGAGCCGGATAGAAGTGGCGAATCAACTGGAGAAATTCACCAAGGAGCAATCCAACCCGGCAGCCATCTGGAAGCGTTATGACAACGTACAAACACCAGCCATGCAGCAAGCCTTGAAAAATGGGGAGCTGCAAGGTTACGTACAGTTCACGGAGCCTACCGACAAGGGAGACACGTTTCCTAAAGTGGAATATGTCTCTGTAGAAAAAGAGCCATCTCCTGCTGTAATTACATTGTTGCAGACGGGACTTCAGGAAGCTAAGGTCAAAGCCATTATGGGCGGCAATGCATTGACCAGTGATCAAATTCGTGAGATTAGCACACCTGTAATAGTGGACAGCAGGGAAGTAGACGGTTCGTCTGAGGCAGGGGGAGCTGTGGGGACAGAGGAAAAAGAGACCTCTATGATTAACTATGGTTTGGTCTATGTACTGATGATTTTATTCTTCACCTCCTCCATGATGACGGGGAATATGATTGCTGCAGAGGTGACATCGGAAAAAAGCTCACGTATCATGGAGATTCTCATCACAAGTGTCTCACCGTTGACCCAGATGTTCGGAAAAATTATCGGCATTTTCCTGGTCGGCCTGCTGCAAATTGCTGTCTTTGCAGCCGCTGTATGTGCCAACCTTATGCTGCCGCATAATAATGTCATTCTTAGCTCAGCCGGGCTGGATCTGTCGCAACTGAATATCGCGGTGTTGGGTTATGGTCTGGTATTCTACATCCTCGGCTACTTTCTCTACGCAGTACTGTTCGCCGCGGTGGGCTCCATTGTTAGCCGTACCGAGGAGTTGGGACAGGCGATCATGCCGATTACCGTGCTGTCACTAGCAGCCTTTTATATCGGTATCTTCAATATCGCCGCATCTGATACGATTTTCGTAAAGGTTGCCGGGTACATCCCATTTTTCTCGCCAACCGTCATGCTGTTGCGGATTGGTCTGGAACGGGCGAGCCTGCTGGAAATCTGGCTGTCACTTGGTATTCTGGTCGCCTCCATTTTGCTGTTCGGTTGGCTGGCCGCCAAGATCTACCGTACGGGTGTCTTAATGTATGGTAAACGTCCTTCGTTCAAAGAGCTAAGAAAAGCTATGAAGGCTTACAAGATTTAAATTTTTAGCAATACATGTGGTTTATAACATCAATTGAGACTAATTTTATTATTAAATGAGACTGTTTATACCATCTAAATGAGACAGTCAATATCCCCGAAAACCCAATGAAATCAGGAATAAAGGATAAGTGAATACAAAATTATCAGTGAATAAATAATCTAAGTATTCTTATTTTATGGTGAAAAAGGATAGCCTTTTTTTTATAACAAGAAGTGAGACAAACATTAACTGAAGGGAGAATTACCTTTGCTCGCTATAATAAAATTATGTTATATACATTTTTAGCAACAGGACAATCTAATATCTAACCTAAAAAGCCCCGTTGAAAAGGGGCTTTTTTACTTTATGTATAGCTGATTGAAATGGCTACCCGTTTCAGAAAAATGTTGCACTCATTCTAATTTCATCCTGTTATTTGGAGAATGCATCTTTGGTACCTAGGCTTTAACTTACTGAGATATTTAGAAAATTAACAGGCCTGTTTATAGATTGAAATTTTTAAGTTGGGGCGAAACCATCTCATCAGTTTTTTCATTTTGTTGATTAATTTCTAATAAATATTAGATTGAATTCATATGTCTATTTCCTTGTCTAAATGGGTATACTGATTCTAAAATAGAGGGAGGAGATTAAGATTAATTATAAAGATATATATAATTTACATATTCAGCTTCTTGATGTATATGAGAGGAATCAAACGTATCGCCATCCTTATCAAAAGGAAATTAATTTTTATGAACGACAGCTTAACTTTTTTTGTGAAAATATCGTACAAAAGGTTTTCGTTTTAAACCAACTAATAAAGATTTATGAGAAGAATAGAGAGCCTCAAATTAAGTGGTGCTCAGAGACTTATTATTCAAAACAGCATGAAGATATTAAAAAAACAAATTGAGAGATTATAAGATCAGTGAGTGGTTCCATTTCATCGTAATTGAAAATGGCTCAGCATGAACAAATAATCCAAAGTGGAAATATTCAAGGAAAGCAAAATCACAGATGAGTTCCCACGTTGGGATTCGATTCTGTGATTTTGCTCTTGTTTCACGAGCGAACCCTAACTAGATAATGAATTCACAGGTTCATTATCTAGAATGATATTGAATTATGGGGACTATTATAAAATTACAACAAAAGTTACGGCTAGTAGCAGCCTAGCAGAAGACGAAATTCCTGGCCTAGAACCTGCTTCTACAAGCTGACACCATAGTTTAAATTTTCGGGATGAGTTGACCGCCTATGCAAGAAGTTGGATCGGTGCTACAACAATCTAGAAGAGGTGATAAGTCAAAGTGCGTTGCAACTAGATAATTTATCCATGGTTAGCTTAAAGGACAACAAGCCAAGTTCAATCTGATTCATGATGGTAGCACCTAGACCATGATAGTTTTGGACGCCTTTCTTGTGGTTTGCAGTTTAGGTCGGTTTTCGGGACTGTTTACAATGCCTGATAAGTCGGTCGAATTATCATTTTACTCACTTCTTCTCTGTTTTGAAACTAAATGTTTGGGTTTGGAAGATCGGTTCTACTTTCTCTGAAAGTAAATCGACAATATTATTTCAATCACGGACTTGGTACCATCCGAGATGAAGAGGCTTTAGTTTGTTAGCACCGAAAACGCATTAGGAATGGTGTTCAAGTGTAAAACAAGACCTCTCTATGGTGCTGGTCACGCAAAGTCTATCTTTCGATTAAAGAGGGGAATAAGGAAATGAAAATTGGTGAACTATAAGATAGGCCGTTTCTGATTTCTCTTTGAATACTTTGTTATAGAGGTACATCCTTAGTCAGTATTTTGAGCCAGATACTTATGAAAATTAATGAAAACGAGGAGATGCGTAAGATGAAATTTGAGAATAAAACGGTTATTGTCACTGGCGGAGGAACTGGAATCGGAAAAACGACAGCGCAAAGATTTTTTGAGGAAGGTGCCAATGTCGTCATTAATGGCCGCCGTGAAGAGGTTCTGAAACAAACCGCTTTAGAGATTGATCCATCAGGAAAAAAGGTATTGCCCGCTGTGGGTGACATCAGTCTGCCTGAAACTTCGAAAAAAATAGTCCAACTGGCCGTCGAATCTTTTGGCGGCATTGATGTACTGGTTAACAACACAGGGAAATTTAACCCGACTCCTTTTCTGGAGCATACACCAGAGGATTTACAATCTTATCTGGATACCATTGTGAAAGGGACGTTTTATCCCTCTCAAGCTGTCATTCCCGAATTGAAAAAAAGAGGGGGAGGAGCGATTGTTAATACGGGCTCGATGTGGGCGATCCAAGCAGTAGAAGCAACGCCGTCATCTGCTTACTCGGCCGCCATGGCAGGACGGCACGCCCTGACTCGAAATTTGGCGATTGAATTCGCTGGGGATCACATCCGAGTGAACGCTGTAGCACCTGCCGTTGTTGAAACACCGATTTATAACACCTTTATGAGTGAAGAAGAAGTGGCTAAAGTGCTTCCTGGGTTTAACGCCTTTCATCCGATCGGACGGAATGGCACCCCTCTGGATGTAGCAGAAGCCATACTATTTCTTGCCAGTGACTCGGCTTCATGGATTACAGGAATTGTCATGCCATTAGATGGCGGAGTTACAGCTCGTTTGAGATGAGTATACTCAGGGCTCAATCAAATGTTTGTAACTACACATTAAAAAAGAAGTCGCAGAAGTGCCTCCGAGCTTTAATGTGCCCCCAAACCGTATTTCATCAAAAAACTTTAAAGTAATGAAAGTTAGTGAATGATGGGAAAATACAACTTGACGGGACATTTTTATTATACTATAATTCAATCAATCAATTGAATATTTGATTGATTTTAAAGTATTTTAAAAATTTAAGGGAGGTCTTTCTTTATGGGAGCAATAACATTAACGAAAGAAACATTTCATAATCAAATTCAGTCGGGAGTAACTTTGGTCGATTTCTGGGCTCCTTGGTGTGGTCCATGTAAAATCCAGCTTCCGATTGTAGAGGAATTAGCTGATGAGCTAAAGGGACAAGCAACACTGGCAAAAGTCAATGTCGACGAAGAGGCAGAACTGGCCTCGCAATTTGGTATCAGAAGTATCCCTACTCTTCTTTTGTTTAAAGAGGGTAAACTAGCTGATACGATGGTGGGAATTAACCAAAAGCACATACTAAAAGAAAAAATTGAAAATCTGGCAAGCAAGTAACACCAATAAAATAGATTAAAATCGGCAATGCTTTAACTGAGTAGTTGCCGATTTTTAATAGGACTTGAAAGGAGGTTTGTATGATGCACTCGCAATCAGAAACGTCCATTAAAGAAAGATTATATCAGCAATATGCCCGTATCGGAAAATGTTTGTCCAGTGACAAGCGGCTCGAGCTTTTGGATTTACTTTCCAACGGCCCTAAATCTGTTGAGCTTTTAGCCCAACATACGGGTATGAGTGTTGCCAACGTATCACGGCATCTTCAAATCTTGTTGGATTCGCGCCTAGTGAAATTCAGAAAAGAAGGGACCTACGCGATTTATAGTCTAGAAGATCCTGTAGTGACCGAGTTTTTAGTTGTCTTATGGAAGCTCTGTGAGAATCGGCTTTCCGATATACCTCGTATTAAAGAAGACCTGCTTCATCAATATGAAGGTATTCAGACGATTGCAAAAGAAGAATTGATCAAAAGAATGGCTTCAAACTCGATCGTTGTTTTGGATATCCGTCCTAATGACGAGTATGAGGCAGCGCATATAAAAGGTTCAATATCGGTACCGATGGAAGAACTCGATGCATACCTTCAAACGCTGCCTAAGCAAATAGAACTTGCAGTGTACTGTAGAGGTCCCTATTGCGTGAATACAACGGAAGCTGTGGAACATATAAAGAAGAAAGGATTTACTGCTTATAGGATTGATGAGGGGGTACAGGAGTGGAATTTGAATTAAATATTATTTGTGATGAACTAATTCAAAAAAGGTACTGGCTACAATATGAACAATCATTACCGATTCTTTTGAAGAACTAAATTTAAGGGAATTTTGAACACTTCGCCCATCTCAATAGGGATTGATATATTAATAGAATCACTTAACCTTGCTTGACATATGGAATACCTAACACTATAATTCAATTATTCAATTGAATATTTCGATATATTAAAAAAATAAAACATGAACAAGTCGATGATTTGATTGAAGGAATAGGTTCTGAGGACTGACGCAGCTATTTTTCTGTCTATTGCAAATATAAATCTACTCGTCATTAAAGATAGAGAACCTGAGCAGGCGATTAACCACAACGACGGAAATTAGAACTCGAATAGATGGACAACATGCAAAACAGACCGAATGCATAAACTTCCCTCTATCTTCAATATGAAGTGTTTTTTCAGAGATTCGTGAAATTTGGGATCAGCTTAACTTTGTTTCAACATAAAGGTGGAAATTATGGATGTGATGATAGAAAGTTGACATCCACAACGGAGAAAAGGAAGTGAAATAATGTCAAATCAAAAATATAGAATTGATAAATCCATTATCAATGAAGAAAGGCAAATTAATCGTTCTGAACATTCTAATGAGACGCAAGAACATGGAACGATATGGAGCGTTAGGACATGGATACTCCTTTTGGTCGTATCTAGTGCACTTTTCCTTGACGGAATCGACCTATCGATGGTCAACATTGCTCTGCCCTCCATCGGAAGTGAACTACACCTTTCAACGGGAACACTACAATGGATTGTTAATGCGTATATCTTGGGTTACGGAGGATTTCTTCTCCTGGGCGGACGAGTTTCAGACTTAATCGGACGTCGCCAAGTTTTTCTCATCGCTGTTGCTGTATTTGGGTTAGCCTCGATCGTTAGTGCATTAATGAGCAACGAGATGACACTCATCGCTTTGCGACTCGTAAAGGGGATAGCAGCAGGATTCACGGTACCTGCGGGAATGTCGATTGTTAGCACAACGTTTGCCGAGGGACCCGCCAGAATGAAAGCACTAAGTATTTATTCGATTTTCGGAACAACCGGTTTTGCACTAGGCCTTGTACTCGGGGGTGTTCTCACTGAACTCGGCTGGCGTATTACTTTATTTGCTCCTGGGCCACTTGCTATCATCATTTTCCTTTTAGGATTGCGATTGATTCCACGTTCAACACGGGAACGTGTCACTTTTAAGCAATTTGATCTTTGGGGAGCACTTACTATTACAGGATCTTTACTGCTATTAGTATACGCCCTCGTTGAAGCTCCAATTCAAGGTTGGACGAGCTTTTGGACGATTGCATTACTTGTCGCAAGCGTAGCCCTGATGGTGGCCTTCGTTCTGGTAGAACGAAAACATCCTCACCCCCTCGTCCGGATTGGCATTTTACGGTCAGCAACACTTCGCAACGCGAATTTGGCGGCGATGACCTTGCTTGGTAGCTTTATGGCATTTCAGTTCATCGTGACCATTTACCTCCAAGATTCGCTGCGGTGGGCGCCGCTGTGGGTAGCTTTGGCCTTTCTGCCATCAAGCCTATTCCAGGTCGTTTTTGGTCCTCGAATCGATAAAGTAATGAAACGTCTTGGAACCGTCGTTGCGATACTGATTGGTCTGACATCGGTTTCCGTAGGTTATCTCCTGTTCTTCCGAGTTGATCCGTCGTTACCGTACTGGAACTTCCTTCTCCCAACGATGATCTTAATTGGTATTGGATTCGTTTTGGCCTTCCCTGCGGTGAACGTGCAAGGTACATTCGGGGTAGCCCCACAAGAACAAGGTCTTGCTTCTGGTCTAGTTAACACCAGCTTGCAAATTGGCGGAGCGGTTTCCTTAGCTATTATTACAGCTGTTCTTAACAGTTCGAATGAATCTACTCAGCAGAATCAACTACTGCCTAACATGCATACCGCAATGGCCATTGTTGCAGGCTTGGCATTACTGGGTGTGTTAGCAACGTTAATCCACCTGTTGAACTCATCGAGAGAAAATAAAAAAGAAATAAAATAAAACGAATTTGTGAATGTAATACTACACACCATTTTAAGGCGTCTGTATCGATTTAGGCAAACAGACATTTGGTTAAAAATTTTAAAACAAATCTATTTTGTTATTATTTGATATGTAGGAGAAAAACGACGGTTTTAATTAGACAAACCGTCGTTTTTTAAAATAATTTTCTTGATTGGATATAGTAGCATTATCGAATAGAGAAACCGCAATTTGCTTGGGTCGTCGTGTGACAGGACGGAATAGATCTGTGATGAAATCCATTATTTCTATAGGAAAAAAAGCTTTTGAATTAAATATGGATCGAATTCCACATACAGCAAGGGGATTAGAGATGAAGGATGTCCAAGAAATAACTTCAACGAAAGAAATAGATACGTTTATTCAAAGTAATCGATTAAGCATGTTATATGTATCGCAGGAGGAATGTAATGTATGCCATGCGATTTATCCCAAACTAAAAGAATTACTCAGTAATTATCCAGAAATAAAGCTTGCGCACATTAATGCCACCCAGGTAGAAGAGGTTACAGGTAAATTGTTGACTTTTACAGTTCCCACGATCATGTTGTTTTTTGATCAGAAGGAACATCTCCGCGAAGGACGATTTGTTCAATTTGAACAATTAGAAATAAGATTACAACAACTTTGCAATGCAATAAAACAAAATGATTAAAATAAAACGAATTTTAAATATACATCTCCTAAATTGGAATCATTTGCTTTCAGATTCTCTTTAGTAAAGATGCTATAGATATGATGATTTCCTTCAAAATTTCTTCTATCAAATATTAGAGAAAAAGAAGATCCACACTTGACTTAAAAAGCATAACGACCTAATATTCAATTGTTCAATATAATATTTGAAAAAAGTTTTGATACTCAACATGAACTTAAAATTATCTACAGGAATGGAGAACAGAAATGGAAAATCCGGTGATTATTATTGGCGCTGGTTTAAGTGGTTTGCGAGCTGCCACTTTACTTACAGCACAAGGTATTGAATGTAAGATTTTAGATGCTAGAGATAGGATTGGTGGGAGAGTTTTAAATGCTTTTCATCCAGACAAACCTGAAATGGGGAAATTTGATCTAGGACCCACTTGGTTCTGGCCGAGATATGAGCATGCTATCGCCAATCTCGTTCAGGAGCTAAACCTCGAAACTTTCGATCAGCACACCGAGGGGGCTATGTTATTTGAGCGATACGAGAACCAAGCACCTGAACGCCATATCCTTCCTGCTCACTCAATGGAGAGATCATCACGGTTTACAGGAGGAGTGCAATCTTTAATTGACGCATTATATAGTAAGTTACCACCTGAAATCTTTGATTTGGAAACACGTGTAACGACAATTAAATTAAACGATCAAAACTCTATCACGATAAGTGCAGTACTTTCAGATGGAAAAACAAAAGAATTTATCGCTCGGGCTGTTATTTTAGCATTACCGCCTCGTATTGTTGCACGACATATTACTTTTATCCCTGCATTCTCTCCTGAAATGAACCTAAACCTTATCAACAAACCAACCTGGATGGCAGGGCAAGCCAAAGCTATAGCTGTCTATGATGAGCCTTTTTGGAGAAAAGATGGACTTTCAGGTTTCGTATCGAGTTGGGTAGGCCCTTTGCAAGAAATTCATGATGCTTCTCCCCTTACAGGTTCAGGTGCATTATTTGGTTTCTTTGGTATGCCCTCGAAAGTCCGTCATCATTTAGGGGAAAAGCAGGTTTTAAAGCAGGTTAAAGAACAATTAATTAGGCTTTTTGGCTCTTCGGCAGAAAAAGTAAGGACTATTTTATACAAGGATTGGTCTGTGGACTCTGATACGGCTATATATGAGGATAGTATTCCACTTCAAGACTTCCCGAATTATGGAGAAATACCTGTAGTTGGTGAATGGAAAAACAATATTGTATTCGCTGGAACAGAAACAAGTACTGAGTTTGGTGGACATCTAGAGGGTGCTCTTCAGTCAGCTGAACTTGCAGTCTTAAAAATTATCAATTAAAGAATAAATTAGATGTTCTCAATAAACGATGAATTTCACATTCGTTATCAGGACATAGTAATAAAAAAATATTTATTCAATTATACAATTAAATAATAGAATAAATATTTTATTTGTTTTATACTAATGAAGTTCCGACATTTTAAAATTATAGGGGGTCTATTCATGAAGATGATGAGAGCTATGCAAGTACCGGCTAAAGGGGAAAAAATGAAACTGGTTGAGATTCCAGTTCCGCAACCTGCAGAAGGACAAGTGCTGATTCGTGTTGAGGCTTGTGGTGTATGTAACGGAGATTCGATGGCCATTGGAGGCGCTGCCTCGGAGTATCCTCGGATTCCTGGACATGAAGTGGTTGGAATCGTTGATGCGCTTGGAGCAGGTTCATCAAAGTGGAAGGTTGGAGAGCGTGTCGGGATTGGGTGGCATGGAGGACATAGCCATGTAACTGGATTAACAATTGACGGTGGTTATGCTGAATACATGGTCGCTTATGAGGATAATTTGTCCAGTATTCCAAGTGAAGTTTCGTCGATGGAAGCTGCTCCACTAATGTGTGCTGGGGAAACGACTTTTAGCGCTATCAAAAATAGTAAAGCTCGGCCTGGTGATCTGGTAGCTATTCAGGGAATTGGCGGTCTAGGTCACCTTGCTGTTCAGTATGCAAACAAAGCTGGATATCGTACCGTTGCCATATCCCGGGGAAGTGATAAAGAAACGCTTGTACGTCAACTTGGGGCACATCTGTACATTGATTCTGAAAAAGAAGATCCCGCTGCGGTTTTACAAGCTTTGGGAGGAGCCAAAGTCATTCTGGCTACAGCACCAAACGCTAAAGCCATTTCTTCACTGATAAACGGACTGGGTCAAGACAGTGAATTAATCATAGTAGCCGGTTCGGGCGACCAATTGGAATTGTCGGCAATGGACTTCTTGAAAGGTCCCAATACAGTAAGAGGTTCTTTTACAGGCGGAGCGAAAGAAATTCAAGCAACGATTAATTTCAGTGTTCTTACAGATATTCGCCCCATGATTGAAACATTTCCTTTAGAGCGTGCTGATGAAGCATACGATAAAATGATGTCAGCATCGACAAGATTTCGTGCTGTTTTGAATATTTCTGAATGATATAACTATGATGACCAGAGCATAATTTTGATTCCTTTTTGGTCTCCGTGATCATTAATAAATCACAGAATTCGTCCCCGTTAACTAATAAAATAAGCTCAAAACCGGCAATACCTATCGCATGGTGTAGCCGGTTTTGTAGTTATGAAATGAACATGCAATATTACGTAGTTGGATTCAATTACATTCTACAGGATGAGTCTTCACTTTTATCGATAGCGATCTTACCCTTAGTAAGGGACTCTATTGAACAAGAAGCTACTATAGAATAAAAAATACACTTGACTATCTACCTACTAGAAGGTAGAATTAAATCAATCCAGTGAGGTTCTTCTGGACTTGAAAATGATTTTAAGCTGTTTTTAATTCTGGGACTCAGAGTAGGTGGAAAAATAACAATTATTATCACAGGTGGCGGAAAAGACAAGACGAAGCTTTGAAGGATTTAAAATAACATGGATGAAGGAGATGTAACACAATGAAATTTGAAAATAAAACAGTAATCGTCACTGGCGGAGGAGCCGGTATTGGTAAGAAAACAGCACAACGATTTTTTGAAGAAGGTGCAAATGTGATCATCAACGGTCGTCGACAAGATGTATTGACGCAAACAGCTTTGGAGATTGACCCTTCAGGTAAGCGAGTACTGGCCGTATCCGGTGATATCAGTCTGCCCGAAACCTCGAAGAAACTGGTTCAAACCGCTGTGGATGCATTTGGTGGAATTGATGTCCTCGTGAATAACACAGGTAAATTTGTTCCAACTCCTGTGCTTGAGCATACACCTGAAGATTTGCAATCCTATTTGGATACGATCGTGAAGGGAACATTCTATCCATCTCAAGCCGTCATTCCGGAAATGAAGAAAAGAGGAGGAGGCGCCATCGTAAACACAGGTTCGATGTGGGCAATCCAAGCGGTTGAGTCAACGCCTTCTTCTGCTTATTCTGCTGCGATGGCAGGACGCCACGCTTTAACTCGCAACTTGGCTGTGGAACTCGCGGGTGATCAAATTCGGGTGAATGCTGTAGCACCTGCTGTAGTTGAAACACCGATTTACAACAGCTTTATGACGGAAAAAGAGGTTGCTGAAGTGCTGCCAACCTTTAATGCGTTCCATCCTATTGGACGTAACGGAACTCCGGGAGACGTTGCTGAAGCTATTCTCTTCCTTGCCAGTGACTCTGCTTCATGGATTACAGGTATTGTCATGCCGTTAGATGGCGGAGTTACAGCTCGCTTGAGATAAGTGGTTTCTTATGGGTCAATCACATCATGTGGTTGACCCTTTCTTAAACAGTAAAAGGAGGTAGCTGCCTTGACAGTATACTTACTGAATGGTAGATTGCTTTTATGAATACAAAAAAAAACACATTGCAAGAGATTATGGATGTAGGGCTTACATTAGTCCAGGAACGGGGCTATAACGGTTTTAGCTATGCAGATATCGCGGAGGCTATAGGTATTCGCAAAGCAAGCATCCATTATCACTTTCCTTCCAAACAAGATTTAGTGCAAGCCGTCCTTCTCCGATATCGCAAAGATTTTGTGGGTAGGCTTCAGGAAGTTACTGATCAAACGCTTAGTTCAATGAAAAAAATTCAACTTTTTTTTGGTCTATATCGCGAAACGTTGGAGAATAACACCAAGCTTTGTTTATGTTCAATGATGGCAGCAGAATTAAATTCTTTTCCACTGGAGATCCGCGAGGAGCTTAATTTATTTTTTGATGCAAATACGGCTTGGCTGGAACATGTGCTTGATCAAGGAAAAAAATCTGGAGAATTCACTTTTTCTAATGAGGCTCTTGAACAGGCCCAAACGCTTATTGCATTTGTTCAAGGTGCACAGTTATTATCTAGATCCTCTGGTGAAATTGGGTATTACGACTCGCTTGTTACTAATTATATGTCGATTCTGCGCCCAGTTTAATCTTTTACTCAACGAATATAACTTAACCTCATACGATACTATTCAGTGGTAGCGTAAGTTAGGGATCGTATCAAACACATGACGTATCCTAATTGCTTCCGTTCTAGCATTTCGAGGGCTACAACGAGGGTTAATGAATGGCTTAAGGCTCATCAACGTATCTACCGCAGCTTCACCAAAAAGAGTCATTCGACGTGTAAGCAGCTATGAATGATATTCTGTTAGAGGTTATTTTACGTTTAAGAATAATTGTCTTACATAAAAAAGACTTCAAAGCCCCTTAGTAATGGGTCTCGAAGTCTTTTTTATTACCTAATTGGAAAGTTGAGATTGTCTGAATGGGATAATTTTAGATTCAAATTAGTACCTAGAAATCAGTTTAATGCACTTGAAAATGTTCCTGCCACTCATTTAAGCCTTCCTCCATGCGATAAGCAGTGAACCCCTCCGATTGTAATTTTTGTGCTGCCAGGGCTGAATATACGCATAAAGGACCTCTGCAATATGCGATAATTTCCGCGTCTTTGGGCAACTCGCGCATCAACACATCCAACTCTTCCATCGGCAGCGAAATTGCTCCCGCAATATGCTCCCTTTCATACTCTTCTTTCGGACGCAAATCCACCAGAATCAAGGAAGAACTATTAAGTTTGTCCATAACCTCATCCATTGTAAGCGTCTGGACGTCATCAAGGTTGTTTAAGAAATCATCTTTCATCCTACTGATATCCGGAAGTTGCTTCTCACTGATCCGCCATAAGGACGAAAGAAATCCTGTAATTTCAGGATCAGCCAATGAGTAAATGACGTAAGTTCCTTTTTTCGTGAATTTAACAAGTTTTGCATCGAGTAGAATTTGAAGATGGCGAGATACATTTGCAATATTCATATCTGTGCAAGTGGCTATTTTTTCTACTGTTTTAGAACCATTGGATAACACATTCAAAATTTCAAGACGCTTGTCACTGGATAAACATTTTCCGATTCTGGCTAATTGTTTATATAAATCTTCCTTGAAAATTTTTGCAGAGTTCAGCATTTCCTCCATTATGATCAACCTCAATTCTTTTTCAAATTTAAAGAAAGGAATTCCTATGTTAACTATACCCTCTAAATCGATTTAAACAATGATTCATAACTGTTAAACATGAGTAGGAATTCTATTTTAGCGTTTTCCGAAAGCAATGTGTTCAATGATATTATCTAACTTCCATATTCAAAAGTTGACTTTGCTCCTCAAAAAAAGAAGTGTTAAGTCATTCAATTGATTAATAGAATTTTAACATGTACCTCAGTATAGTCAAGTAGAAATAATGTAATTTGATCAAATTACTAGGAATGAAATAGTTGACAAAATTATGAACATAGCCATCTGCTAGAGATTAAAATATCAGATATTGACTTGACGACTAGAAGTTTATTGTATAAGATTCAATTGATTGATTGATCATTTGATTTATTGATCATATAAAAAAAACTGGAGGTACAAATCCTATGCAAAAAGCTTATCTTCAAATTACATTGAAAGTGAATGTATCCGAACGCGAGGCAGCAGCTAATGTTTATACAACCTTTAAAGAGCCTTTTCTTTCAAAGATCGCTGGTGCTTTGTCAAAAGAATTACTAGTACGTGAGGAAGACGTTCAAGTTCTGCACGGCTTCAGTAGTGAATCTGACGCTAAAGCCTATCTGGAAAGTGATCTATTCAACAAGGATGTTGTCGTTGGTCTGAAAGATTTGCTTCAAGCTGACCCCGAAATTCGTATTTATAGCGCATTCTAAGAATGGTCAATATTGTTTGAAAAATGCAATTTAACCCATATGAAAAATCAATTCTCTTGTAAAAGCCGACACTGCAATATTGCTTTGTCGGCTTTTTCTCAAATTTATGTATGTTAGTTAGTCTTCCACATTTCTAATCTATACCCTCCCGAGCTAAAGTCTTTCTCAAGATCATTTCAAATAAATGTATAGACATATTACTAAACTTTAACTGACGTGTTGACGAAAAGATAATACAATGATACAATTCAATTATTCAATTGAATATTAAATGAAATATCATAAACTTTGGAGGGGTAGAGAATGTATAAATCCGTAATTGTTGGAACTGGTCCAGCCGGGCTAACTGCAGCGATCTACCTGGCTCGTGCAAATATGAGTCCTCTCGTTATTGAAGGACCTGAACCAGGTGGACAGCTTACAACTACAACCGAAATCGAAAATTACCCAGGATTTCCTGAAGGCATCATGGGCCCTGAATTAATGGATAACATGCGGAAACAAGCAGAGCGTTTTGGAGCTACATTTTTAACCGGTTGGGTAGAAATAGTAGATCTTGAGAAACGGCCGTTTAGATTACAAGTGCAAGGCAAAGGTGAGGTTGTTACTGAAACGTTGATCATCTCTACCGGTGCTAGCGCGAAATATTTAGGCATACCTGGAGAAGCGGATAACGTAGGGCGTGGAGTGAGCACTTGTGCTACGTGTGATGGATTTTTCTTTCGGAATAAGGAGCTGATTGTGGTGGGAGGTGGTGATACTGCGTTGGAAGAAGCAAGCTTCTTAACGCGATTTGCCTCTAAAGTGACTGTTGTCCATCGTCGAGAGGAATTGAGAGCCTCAAAAATAATGCAAGATCGCGCACGCTCGAACCCTAAAATTGAGTGGGCGTTTAACAAGACACCCCTCGAAGTTGTTGCAGAACCAAATGGCGTAACAGGATTAAAAGTCCAAAACAATATCTCGGGCGAAGAGGAAATCCTGCCTGCACATGGTGTTTTTGTAGCTATTGGCCACCATCCGAATACTGAATTTTTGAATAATCAAATTGAAACGGATGAAAACGGCTATATTGTAACAGTACCGGGTACATCCATGACAAACATCTCAGGTGTATTTGCTTGTGGAGATGTACAGGATCATCGCTATCGTCAAGCTATTACTGCTGCTGGAAGTGGGGCCATGGCAGCCATGGATAGCGAAAAGTTCATCGATTCTTTGGAACAATAATCACTTGAGGTATTCCAGAAGTAAAACGAATGTATCAAAGTTTCAAGCAGTTGCGTTTAAGCAGCTATAGTATAAAATAACATATTCAAAAGGAGTAGATTTAAATGGCAGATCAAAAAATTAATATGAATACGGTTTGGTACAAAGATGCAAAAGGCGATGGTCGTATAAAAAGTGACAAATTACAAACCCAAATTGCTATCCCTGCACCTAAAGGAGGAAGTGGAGAAGGGGCTGAACCCCAGCAACTCCTCATGTCCTCAGCTGTCGCTTGTTATACGATGACACTGGCATACATGCTCGATCGCAAGAAAGTACCCGTTACCGGACTCTTTATGGATACCGAGGGCAATATAACGAAAGGCGATCATCTAAGTATCACACATCGTCCGCACGTTGTGTTATCCTCGGGATCCTCCAATGAGGATATCACTATGGCAGAAGCCTTGATTCTACAAGCTGAAAAAGACTGCCATATCGGTCAATTGCTTATAAAAGCAGGGGTTCCTGTTGATACCGAGGGGAAAGTAACGATTGACTCCGGAGATGATGTGACAAGCAACTATATTGAAGAACACCAATTACAATGGTAAATCATTTTTGAAGAGGAGCAAAGAACATGAAAAAAATTTCATCGAAATCTGAGTTTGATGCAGCAATTAACTCTTCAAAACTCACGGTCGCTGTTTTTAAAGCAGACTGGTGTGGTGACTGCAAGTTTATTGATCCATTCATGCCTGAAGTGGAAGATAAATTTGCAAATGATTTGAATCTGGTCGAGGTGGATGTTGATCATGTAGGCACTGTCAGTGAAGAACAAAACATTATGGGTATTCCAAGCTTTGTCGCCTTCGCTGGCGGTGAAGAGCTTACCCGTTATGTCAATAAGATGCGTAAATCTCAGGAAGAAATCGAGCAATTTCTGCAACATGCAGTTGAAATAGGGAATATACGTTCTTGATAAACGGTGAGCTATGCTATCATATCATCTCTTAACAGCGAATCCTAGAGTGGAAGGAACAGATCATGTTGTAGGATAAGAATAAAACCGCTTCGTAAGCCGCCTGAATGGCGGCTTTTTCACCAAAACAATCTAGGAACATGGTTCATAGGATTCCGTTCTCTTCTCACGTAAAAAAGTGCTTGACTGAATTAATGAACTAATTTATTATTCAAATTATCAATTGAATAATTTTCATGGCATATACAACTAATAGTACATTTATTTGGAAGGAGGTAACTGAAGATGGAATGGAGAGAAGTTACGACTTTGGAGGATTGGGCTACTATTTTTGAAGAATCCATGGAACGAGGTCAAGTTGTTTTAAAGCACAGTACATCTTGTCCCGTCAGCGCAAATGCCCTTAAGGAATTTGAACAATATCTGAAAGAGATGCCTAATCGCAAAACGGACTACTTTCTTGTGAAAGTGATCGAGTCCCGTCCTATATCGAATAAGATTGCAGAAGATTTAAACGTTAAACATGAATCCCCACAAATTATTTTAATAAAGGATAAAGCAAAATACTGGGCAACTTCACACTGGGCAGTCACAACTGAACATATAAGAGCGGTATTGGATTAAATTGATTTGATATCGAAGAAAGATGTTTTAATCCGAATTTAAGCATGATACAAAACTACCTTCTAGTAGGTAGTTTTGTATAGTCTATTGCTATTTATAAAAGGAAAGAAAGATGAGGAGATATCCAATGAACAACAATAATCTCGAAACTATTAACGGACTCAACATAGGCGCTCTGAAACAGTTTGCAGGAGCTGTAGAGCAGAATTCAAACGATGGGATAGCGAAATTTCAAGTGACAACGGAGTGGACTGGGGGGACAAAGTCAGCCACGTCCGTTAAGGAAATGAAGCTTGGTGAGCAACAGCTTGAGAGGGATTTTGAGATTTTAATCGATGAACCAGCTGAGTTATTAGGTGAGAACCAAGCTGCTAACCCACAAGAGTTTCTCATGGCAGCACTGAACGCTTGTATGATTGTTGGGTATGTTGCAGCAGCTTCTTTAGAGAATGTCCACTTGAAATCGTTGAGGATTGAAACGAAAGGACAATTGGATCTTCGCGGCTTCCTGGGTCTGGATGAGAATATTAAACCTGGATATGAAGAACTCCATTATAAAGTGGTTGTGAATGGCGACGGGACGCAAGAGCAATGGAATCGAATTCATGAAACCGTCTTACGTACATCTCCTAACCGCTGGAACATTGCCAATGCGATCCAACTGAACAGCGAATTTGTTGTTGAATCATAATTAGGATACTGGTTCCAGAGTTCCCGCCAAGCAGCATAGTATTCTGCTTGGCGAGAATCACGAAATAAGTTTCAATACTTTCGACTAGTCCATTTCACAAAAAAGTTGTATCACAAAGTGGACTACGTCTTAATAAGAGGAGAATGATTCAATGAAGACAATGGTTATAGTTGGTGCTGGGCCTGGTCTTGGTTTCTCACTGGCCAAGACTTTTGGGAAGCACGGGTTTCGTATTGCTCTGATTTCAAGAACACAGGAGAAGCTCGATCAATATGCTCAGCAGCTAAATCAGATGGGGATTGAAGCAAAGGGGTTTGCTGCCGATATCACAAACAAAATGCAGCTAACTAGTGCATTTCAACAAATTAAAAATAATTATGGTACAATAAATGTTTTAGAATTTAGTCCTCATAATGGAAATGCCTCTGTGACACCTGTGCTGGATACGACAGATGAGAGCGTTATTCAAATTTTCAATAATGTGGTCATCGGAGCCATCAACTCTGCAAGACAAGTCATTCCAGAAATGATTGAACGAGGTGAGGGTGCGCTTCTTTTCACAAGCGACCTTTCAGCCATGAGTCCAAGCGCCATGTTCGGAAATTCAGGGATAGCCATGTCTGGATTGAGAAACTACATCCTTACTTTGCACGAACGTTTGCTTCCTATGGGGGTATTTGTTGGTCATTTATCCATCAGTCCTTTGATCAAGAAGGGCACGGGTTTTGATCCAGACCAGGTAGCGGAGGCTTGGTACAATATATATGAGAAAAGAGCAGAAGCAGAAGAAACTTTCCCTAAGAGTATTATGCAAGTATTGAATTAAATTAATTTTTTTGAAGACCAATCTATTTTTCAAATAGGAATTCAGGAAATGTCGACATTTTAGGGTTTTATTGTTTTAACGAAAAAATCAAGTTCTTTTCCCTCCTCTGAGGACAAGAACTTGATTTTTTTTGTTACTATTAAGATGAACAATAATAAACATTATTTGATACTTGCCAAAACTGCACCCATGAGTGCAATGAGGCCACCTACAAAAGACATAAAGGACACATGTTCTCCGAGTAAAACAATACCTAGAATCACAGTCCACACGGGAAGTAGGTTAATAAAGGGGGCTGCTCTAGAAGCACCAATCAGTTTAACCCCTACATTCCAGGCAAAATAGGCTGCTACGGAAGCAAACGTGCTTACGTACAGAATGCACACCCATGCCGTAGAGTTCATGTGTATGGTATCAACATTTACGTTGCCTATACAGCTAATGGCACTAAATATGCTTCCATATACAGCAGCTCCAGCGGTTAGGGTCAGCGGGCCTGTAGACTCTCCATATTTCTTTCCTTGCACCGTGTAGAGACTCCAGGCCACACATGACAGAAGTATCATTATATCCCCTGTAACTGATGTGTCGCCGGCTGAGTTAGAGGCTTTACCTTGAAATAATATAATAATCCCGACAATCGATACCGCTGACCCAATCCATGCCAGAGGTTTAACTTTCTCTTTCAATATCAGAGGTGTGCAAATGAGAATAAGGATCGGAATAATCGCTGAAATCATACCCGCTCTGGAAGCACTAATCAACTTCAGTCCCTCATAATTAAGCGTAGAAAAAGCAAATATACCCAGAAATCCAAGTACAGAGAACTCTTTCCATTTCGAAAAGAGCGGAAGCTGTTGTTGTCTGAATTTCACCAATCCCCACAGAATGATAGCTGAAAGAAACCAGCGTATCGTATTAAGAAGTGTTGCTGGTAGAGTTGGACCAAGATATCGACCACAGATGTAATTTCCAGCCCAGAATGACGTGGCGGTAAACAGTAAGATTAGACCTTTATTTATATTAGATTGCATCATGTTTTCACAAGGTGGTTAATTGATTTGTAATTCAGCTATGGAGTACAGGACTGCCGTTCCGCTGATTTTCACTCTTTCTTTTTGCAGTTGGCAGTAAAGTATACCTCCACGTGAAGACCATTGCTTTGCTACCATTTCCTGCTTACCCAAGCGCTCTTCCCAGTATGGAATCAAGTTACAGTGTGCTGAACCGCAAACGGGATCTTCATTTACATTCAGCTTAGGGAAAAAGCTCCTAGATACAAAATCATAATTAGAGCCTTTAGCCGTTACCGTCACTCCTAACCCATCCGCTAAGCTCTTTAACTTGGAGAAGTCCGGTTTCAGGTCCCGAACCTGATCCTCAGTCTCCAGTACAAACATCAGATCTCTGCTTAGATATGTCTCCACTGGGGTAACGCCAAGAGCCTCTACCATATCAGGAGTTAATGTGGCCAACGCCGGCATCCGGCTTGGGAAGTCCATCTCATATAACTCGCCCTTTTTAATGACAGTCAATTCTCCGCCTAGACTGTGGAACGTAAAGTGCTCCGAACCAGGTTCATAAAAATTGGCTATGACATAAGCGGTAGCTAGGGTGGCATGACCACAAAGCTCAATTTCTTCTGCGGGCGTAAACCATCTTAGACGGTAATGATCTCCTTCTTTAACAGCAAAAGCAGTTTCGGAAAGGTTATTTTCTATTGCGATGTGCTGCATCAAGTCATTCGAAATCCAGTTCTCCATAATGCATACACCTGCAGGATTCCCCTCAAAAACCTTCTGTGCAAATGCATCTACGACATAATATTTCATCTTTTTTGCCCTCCCTGCTGATAGTTTGTTGACTGATATGCACCACTGTAACACTATATATTGTATGGCTACAATGTTAAAATTGTATGTAAGACAATCTTTGGAGGATGCTTATGCCTGTGAATTCGTTTGAAAATTATCCGATGAGTTGGACACCGGTTCGCAAAAAGCTTAGTTCACCTATTTACCGCTCTATTGCCAGTCTACTGGAGTATGACATTATCAATGGATTTCTGGCACCGAATACTAAGCTGCCGCCTCAACGTGAACTGGCAGATTATCTGGATGTGAATCTGAGCACAATTACGCGTGCTTTCAAGATATGTGAAGTCAAAGGGCTGATTTATGCTGTAACAGGTAGAGGGACTTTTGTAACGCCTCATGTTCGTAACGCTATTTTTCTCGAAGAGCATGTAGAACGCAACCAGTATATCGAAATGGGGATTATACAGCCGTTAGATCATTGCAATGACCAGGTAGCTGAAATGGTTAAACAAGTTGCGAGTAAAGATTATCTGACGACCCTGCTGGATTATAGGCACCCGCTTGGAATTCCCTATCATCAAACCGCAGCAAGAACATGGATGCATCAGTTTGGAATGGAAGCCGAGGCAAAGAACATCATGATTGTTTCCGGCGCACAGAATGCACTTGCTCTAACACTAATGTCCCTGTTTCATCCAGGCGACAAAATTGCCGTAGATATACACACCTATCCTAACTTTATTGAACTAGCAAACCTTCTGAATATTCAACTTGTGCCTATAGATGGAGATACAAGTGGCATGCTTCCAGAAAGTTTGGAGAAGTCTTGTAATACTAATCATATTAAAGGAATTTATCTCATTCCATCCTGTCATAACCCTACGGCGATCGTCATGGACATGGAGCGTAGACAAAATCTAGCCAAGATCATCAATCAACATGGAATCATTTTAATTGAAGATGATATCTATTCATTTTTGTCTCCTAGCGGTTTTTTGCCGGTTTCTCACTTCGTTCCGGATCACTTTGTGTATATTCTGAGTACTTCGAAATCGCTCAGTTCAGGATTGAGGGTAGCGTATATGACATGCACAGAGTTACTAAAGGAAAAGATGCATTACGGGGTATTCAACGTGAATATTAAAACGTCTTCACTTAATGCAGAGATCATAACTGAAATGATACATTCAGGAATCGCTGAAGAAATCATCAGGCAAAAGCGGGCAATCGCCTTGGAACGGAGCAAGCTATACCAGAGTTATTTTCATCAGTACACGCAAACTGAGAATCCACTCAGCTTCTATAGATGGTTACCATTATCTCATCATTACCAACTAAAAGAACTGGAAAATAAGGCTATGGATTATGGAATTCATATTTATCACTCGGCACGTTTCTTAACAAGGAAAGATAACGGGGATCAGTTTCTGCGAGTTTCTTTATCCTCGTCGCTGGATCAACTGGAACTAGTCATTGGACTCCAGCGTTTGCAAAGGTTACTATCGAATATCGAACCTGAAAATCAATTTATCAAAATGAGTAACAGTATAAATAGATAAAAGATCGTTGATGATAAATTAAATAAGAGTTACTAGAAGGATGTATAGTAACTACAAGAAAAATTCTTAGCTGTAAAATGAAAAAATAAATATATTCAGATAGATAAGTCGCCAAAATGGCGGCTTTTCTTGTTTTAACGATATAAGTTTTTGTCTTTAGCATGTCCTTAAGGAATTTTAACTCCATTTCATAATCAATGAATGGGAGATATTATAATTGATGCAGTTAAACAGCCAGACGAGGATGGCCACTACGATCCTATTCCTAATAAAGTGCCAGCTCCTGAGCCACCTACTGTATTAAGTAAACCTGCACCTGTAAACAGCCCAACCTGATTGTTTTAGATGGTAATTTCTCAGCCCAAGTATTTGCATTATTAGCATTAAAGTATTCCTGTATTAAATTAGCTTCTGGGGGTAAATCACCAATAAACTCCTTGAATTTTCTACTATTTTCATATATAGATATATACTCTGAAAAAGTCTTTTCCCCGGAATTCAAAACTCCTCTAACATTTCCAGTTTTCAGTACAAAATTATTAAATGTTTCTATACTATTACTTCCACTAACGATTTTGTTATAAAGGGAATCAAATCTGTTCGCAATTAAGATAGAAGATGATGGGCTTAATTGGAAATCCGATGAGTGCTTTGACCATACTTCAAAGCTAGAAAAAGTCGAAAAATAACTTCCTAGAAATGAGAGAGGGTCAATTATCTCTTTACTAATATTATGTTCTAATTCATATCTTTTTAAAAGAGCATCATCTTCTATGATGTGTAATTTTAACTTAATATCTTTTGGAAGTTTCTTTAAAAGTAAAGGATTGGTCTTTATAAGGAAATTTTCTAAGTAATTTATGATTTGTTCTTCAGATTCCATTTCTTCTGCATACTTTTTTGTTGTTTCAAAATAAATATCATCTCTACTCATTAATCTGTAAAGTTTTCTTGCCAAAGGTAAGTCTGTAAAATGCCCATTAGGACTATTCAACCCACCTTTTTCCCACAAGTAATCTAAGTATGGGTCTACATCATCTTCATCCATTGAGGTAAACATTATTTCTGTTTTATCATCGTGGTGGAAAGTTCTAGTAACTGGTACAACCCAGAAATAAACTAATTCAATATTTTCTTTATGTTCTTCTAAAAATGGAATAAATTCAGCGGGATGGACTTGTGAAAACAAACGATTTAACAGATTCTCATTGACGATTATTTTTACCTTATCATAAAAAATTGCTTTCTCTGCTATTGTCCCTAAATCGCAATCACTAGAAACACATATACTTTCAAACATTACAGCAACCTCCATATAATCCACATGGTATAATCTACCATTACTAATCTGCTGCATTAATTCAAGTACATTTATTCACAATCCATATAGTAATTTTAACATAAAGACTCAATAATAAATCACTCCCCCCTTATGAGGGATCAATATTTTTAACAATGCTACAACCATACTAGTTATTGAAATCTCATGGTTAACCTATCTGTCCGTTAGCTTAATGAAGCATCGTCAGTCTCTCTATTCCCTCAGTCTACAACTTTATTTGCTGAGTCTAACACTTTATTTTTTAGTCTAGAACGTTATTTTCTCCTGACAATTAAAATGCGCTGATGTTATTGAGTATTGTGGTACTACTGATTCTTTGGGATGGCTAATGAGTACAACAGGTTCAATACTAAAAGAAGCCAGGAGAATGATGGGCTCGGAGTCTTAAGTAGGATAAGAAAGTAAATAATATGTAATTTCTCCGAATAGGTAGGTTCAATTGCGAACCTACCTTTTTTCATTGAATACAGTTATAGCTATTTCTATAAATAAAAAAATTATTTGTATTATGCGACATAAGGACAATTTATTTTTAAATATATCTTTTAAGAAAATCTAATATAAACGTATTATTTATATCAGATTCATTTAAGTATAAACTGCTACTTATAAGCCTAACTTTACGCAAATGCAATAATTAGAAAGGAGATAGGGCTGAATTGTGAAGAGGTTTTTCGTCTTTTTAAAAATGAGATCTACGCTAAATGCTTCTCTTAACTCATTTTAATTTAGTTACCAAAATACCTTCTACAGTTCGGGCGCTTACTCATCTGAAAAATTCATTACACATCAAAACTTAATTAACGCGAAAAACATAACTTATTTGGAGGAATATCATTGAAAATCAAAGTGCTGATTCAATTTCTTATTTATTTATTTATGTCTATATTGTAATGATAGAAGTACACTATGGTTATTAACTATAAGGAGCAAAAAAATAAAACATAAGAATGTGAGAAAGATTAATTTTTTAGTTTTGCTATCTCTCTCATTCATACTACCTTGGTATCTGAAAATCTTATTCATCTTACCTTGCTTAAAAATAACAGTGTATATGCTCTGAATAAAAATGGTTCCCTGTATCTTTGTTACATACAACTTGATTAGGAAGACTTCGTGGAGCCTCTATGAACGATGCATGTCTCAAGATGAATGGTCTCATTCCGTCGATCCGGCTGCTCCAATCGAGCCAACAAGGACTCAACGACGCGTGTACCGAGTCCGTACGGATAAGTATGTACGGTCGTGAGCGGAGGATCGATAATCTTGGCATTAGCAATATCGTCAAAACCTGTTACCTCGATTTGTCCAGGAACATCGATGTGCAACTCCTTTAGCGCACGAATAACCGAAATTCCAATATCATCGTTGGCACAAACAAATGCTGTCGGAAGCTTTGGAAGCTGCTTCAACTGTTCAAGCATCCACTCAACAGATAGATAAGGATTGTTGTCCTCAAGCTTGATGCTGAACGTCTCTCCAGATGAAGCGCGATGCATCCGGAGGGCTTGATCGTAACCAAGCCAACGCTCATAGAAGCTTCGACAGTGATTGTGGTCTCCGATAAATCCAATCTCCGAATGGCCGCGTCCAATGAGAGAACGAGTAAGATTGTATGTCGTGCGGTGATTCTCCATCAAGAGGATGTCGAATTTGTGTGGAGAGTTCAACGACTCTGGCAAAAAATCGATAAATACCGTTGGAATGCCCGTGTTTAGAATAGTTTCAATATAGGCTTCTTGGAAGATCTCAATACAAACAATTCCGTTCACATTTGATTGGTTAATATTGGAGGGCAGTGTGCATGAATGGATATCCTCAGGATTGACAAGAGATAAGATCAGATTAAAGCCTTCAGCGCGCAGGGAGGTTTCCATTCCTTTAATCGTTTCAGAGTAGAAGCTGATGGCGTTAATGTCCCCTCGTGTAAGAAGAGCAATATTGCCTCCATTCATAAAACTGTAGTTTTTGTATTTCATCTCCGCTGCTTTTTGGATTACTCTCTTTTTTGTGCCCTCTGGAATTTGCGGATGGTTGTTGAGGGCTTTGGATATGGTATTTCGAGACAGCCCCATTGCATCCGCGATGTCTTGAACCGTTACTTTCTCAGCCATAATAAGCTCCTTTTTATCCTGCTTCATAAAATCTTAAATGATAAACAAAAATTTATTCAAATGTAAATGTGAATGTGGTTTTTAGCTTGAAAACAATTCTTTGATCTTGCATACTGCTAATAAACATTCCCCTCTTATACTACACTACTCTTTGCCTTTTTTGTAGTAAGAGTTAGATAAAAAAGATTCTATACTATTAGGATAAATCGGTGTTCTTCTAAGAAAAGAAAGAGAGCTAGACCCCTTCTCGTGAGGGTTTGCTATCAAGGAAATATATAAACTTAAACAAGTAACAGAGTGAGTGGGATTTTCATTGCTTTTTATTTTTGAAAGCGCTATACTTTTGGTTATATAAATTAATGTTTATAAATATTGATTATAAATGTAAACTTGATGAACAATTAAATGCACAAGTATAAGTATTTTGAGGGTAAGGATGGAGGTAAACTAAAATGAGCTCTGTATAACCGGCTGTGATTTTATTGAGCTTTTCCGCCGGATAGCCAAATTACAGATTCGCTACACAACTCCTAAGACGGGGTCGAAAATTACAAACACTGAGTATTCTGCGGCGGGTCTTGCCGTTCCCGTTGGCTGGGAAACCGATGTCAATGCAGCAGTTTATAGCGAGATTTAAATGGGGTGCTGCGTAAGGATTCCTACTGCTTGTAATATATCGTAGGTACGGGGGGGCGGTGTTAGTGTTTATTCGGAAGGTGAAATTATACATATACTTGTATATCCGAAGAGTGGACAAATGCTGACCAGACGGCATTCTGAAGATGAATTCGTTAACATAGGGACGCCTTGAAGGCCATTGAAGCCAGATGAGAAAAAGGACCACGAGCTGCCGTTGAACCATATCGCATTAGATATGGAAGCCTTCTATATTGCTGGTCCATAAACCCGTGTCATTTTACTTTTGTCAACTCACAAAATTTTTTGGGCGGCGTTATGCAGCTGCTGCTGATTTTCCCGCTGAACCGGTAGGTTGTGCTCCGGAACCTGAACGGTTATTTCAATTTAAGTGCCATCTTGGAGCATAAGGATGAGTATAGTGTTCCACCGGGCTCGGATATTATTGAAAATTAACAAAAAGGGAAAGAGAGAGGGGAGTCGGAGTTTGAACATTCCCAATAGTCTCGTTCAGATCCTAAAATAGAAATCACAAGTTCAAGCTCTATATATTTTATAACAAATTTAATATGCTATCCCGGCCAGTTACTGTGCTGTAACTGGCCGCCTTCTACTTTTTTGGTAGAAGATGATTATTCCGTAGAGTAGAAATGGAGGGTAATCGATGAAAAAGAAATTCAAAGCTGTGCTGCACATCCTCATGGTGATGGCTATTATTATGACTTCATCTGGAGTTTACGCCGCTAGTCCTGATACCGGCTGGGCTGCACGGGCGGTAGGTAACACAGGAAAATCGGAAAAGGAGGGTCTTTCTATTTTTGAAAACGTTATAAATCTAAATACAAATTTGACAGGATGGCAGGTAAAAGGAAATGGCAAGTGGGGAGATGCCGCAGAAGGGCTCCTGCTGACATCTGATCCGCAGGAGGACGTGATGGCCATCTCAGAAACAATAGCAGATGATTTCCTGTATGAAGCCGATGTTATGATCAAGGATATGCAAGCGGATGCTTCTTTGCTCTTCCGTTCCAATGAAGACGGATTGAATTCGTATATGCTTCAAATTGCACCGCAGTCCGGTATTATCCGTTTAAAAGATGCGGGCAGTGGAGCAGGTAAATTAAATGAAGAGCATCCGGTTTCGCTCAAGAAAGGGGAGATCTATCATCTCAAGGTAAAAGCTGAAGGGGCCTCGCTGAAAGTATATTGGGGAACTCAATATAAGCCTGTGATTGATGTTCAAGACAGTTCATACCGATCTGGCCGCCTTGGACTTCACGTCTGGGATGGGTCAGCCTTGTTCCAAAACATAACCGTTAGCGATCTGAAAGGGAATCTGGGTTTGGTACTTGTGAAAAAAGGACAGTGGCAGCCTGACCTCAGCGGCCAAAAAGGAACGTCTGTGAACCAGAGCAAGGCTCAGCAAATCTATAGCAGGCAAGCTGCTGACTTTGTATATGAAGGAACAATCGTTTTCCGCTCCGATGCTGCTGCCGCTCTAGCTTTCCGGTCCTCTACCGATGGAACACGTGGATATGAAGCTACTCTGGTGAAGGAAGGAGAGCAGGTCCGCGTATCGCTGACGAAAGCGGATGGAACTGCAATTGCAGGCTCAGAGCGACCTTATCCGAGCTTAGCGGGGGCGAAGCATTATGTGGAAGTAAAGGCAATGGGTAACCGGATTCAAGTTTTCGTGGACGGTTATACTCCACCAGCAATCGATGTAACGGATCATTCGTATTCAACAGGAAACGCCGGTCTTGTTGTGAAAAAGGGAAGCGCTTACTTTCAGGATGCTTATGTCACGGAGTCTAATAATTATTATACTGAAACCTATCGTCCCCAGTATCATTATACACCGATCCGTGGGTACGCCAGTGACCCGAACGGGTTGGTCTATTTCGAAGGTGAATACCATCTTTTCCATCAGGATGGAGGCACATGGGCCCATGCCGTCAGCAAGGATATGCTGAGCTGGAAACGTCTGCCGATTGCACTTCCGTGGAATGATTACGGGCATATCTGGTCCGGATCTGCTGTGGCGGATGTAACGAATACTTCAGGCTTATTTACGGATTCGGGCGGCAAAGGTCTGATCGCCTATTATACTTCCTATAACCCAGATGGTCCTAATGGCAACCAGCGCATTGGCCTTGCTTACAGCAAGGATCAGGGGCGTACGTGGCATTATGCCAAGAATCGTCCGATCGTGGTTGAGAACCCCGGCAAGAACGGGGAAGAACCGGGGGGATGGGATTTCCGCGACCCTAAGGTGATTCGCGATGACGAGCATAATCGCTGGGTCATGGTAGTGTCCGGTGGTGATCATATCCGGTTCTTTACATCGGCTAATTTGCTGGACTGGACGTTGACCGACAATTGGGGTTATGGAGATTATGTTCGTGGCGGTGTGTGGGAATGCCCTGACCTGTTCCCACTGGTCGTGCAGGAAACGTCAGAGAAGAAGTGGGTTCTCATGATCAGTACAGGGGCGAATTCGGCAACAGGAGGATCGGATTCTGAATATTTTGTGGGAAGTCTGACTGCAGAGGGGAAATTCGTAAATGACAATCCGGCAGGAAAGGTGCTGAGAACGGATTTTGGCAAGGAGTATTATGCATCCATGTCTTTCTCGGACATGACGGATGGGCGCAGAGTGATGTTGGCGTGGATGTCCAACTGGGATTATCCGTTCGCTTTTCCGACTTCGGGCTGGAAGGGGGGACTGACTGTTCCGAGAGAGGTTGCTCTGGTCATGACCCCCGACGGACTCCGTCTCGCCCAGGGTCCGATCAAGGAGATGGAACATCTGCGCAGCAGGCTGTTCTCTGTAACTGACAAGATGATCAATCCATCTTCTCCAAACCTGCTGAAGGGACTTGTTTCTGGAGCATATGAGATTGAAGCCGAACTGGAGATTCCGGCTGGAAGTAACGTAACAGAGTTTGGTTTTAATCTACGTGAAGGTGCGAATCAGAAGACTGTGGTGGGTTATAAGCCAGGCGAAAGTAAATTGTTCGTGGATCGCTCTGCTTCCGGAGCTACGGATTTCTCCAATCTGTTTACCACAAGACATGAAACGGGGATGAAAGCCGAGAACAAGCGGATCCAGATGCGGATTTTGGTGGATGAATCCTCTGTTGAGGTCTTCGCTAATGGAGGCAAGGTGGTTTTCTCCGAGGTCATATTTCCTGATCCGGCCAGTAGGGAGATGAGCTTCTATAATCAGGGTGGCAATGTGAAGATTGTTTCTCTGTCGGTAAACAAGCTTGGATCAGTGTGGAATTCGGATAACGATTCGCCACTACGGATTGCAATGGACACGGGTGACCGTGAACTAGGGATAGGGCAAAGCGAAACGCTGCGGGCGGCAGTGGAGAATGGGCCTGGCAATGGTGTTCACCCGCTGGAGTGGAAATCCAGTAATGCCAAGGTGGTAGGCATAAAGGGAGCCGGCGCTTCTCAGGCAACTCTTATGGCCAAAAAAGAGGGCGAGTCCGTCATTACTGTATCCACCCCAAATGAAAAGGCATCCGCCAGCCTTCTTGTAAAAGTCTCTGGCGGCGAGTTTCATACCAGTCTCAGCGGCTGGACCCCAGATCCGTCAATGGCTTCATGGGTACTCAGCAAGGATGGAATTCGTGGAAGATACTCAAGCGACGCGAATTATATGGCCCAGGAGCAGGCTGGGGATTTTACTTATGAAGCTGAACTGAAGCTTGGCACGTCCGGCGGGGCTGGTTCACTTCTGTTCCGTGCAAGCGAGGATGGGCACAGCGGCTACTACCTGAATCTAGATCCTAACATGAAGTCTATTCGCCTGTTCTACAAAATAGATGGACGATTCGAGGAACGACAGGTTCTGGCGAAAGTCCCGGTCTTCATCCAGCGAGGCCAAACCTATAAAATAAAGATTCAAGCGGAAGGCCCGCATATCGTGGTACATATGGGAGGACTGAAAATAATGGATCTGAAGGATGGGACCTTTGCCGAAGGTCATTTCGGACTTCATGTCTTTGGCGGCTCTGTCTCTTATCAGAATGTAAATGTGACAGGAGGGAAACCGGCCAAGTTGAGGGTATCAAGCCTCGTGAACGTAGCATTCCAAAAATCCATATATACAGCCCGCCTGGCAAATGGCGAAGCAGTTAGTGTACAGGATGCAAATGAAGCCTCGGATCAAAAATGGGTGTTTGTGCCGACCGGAGATGATGCAGGTTCCTATTCCATCCGAACGACCTCCGGACAGGCGCTGGATCTGGACGCGGAGCACAATAAAATTCAGCTCTATTCTTATTTGGGCTACAATAATCAGCGGTGGATTGTCCACAAAAATAGGGATGGTTCGGTTGTCATTATCTCAGTTTATCATAATAGGGCTTTGACCATATCCGAGGATGGTTCAAAGCTTACGTTAGAGACTCCTCCAACGGATGAAATGCGACGAAATAGGTGGAAAGTAAGCTCTGATTTTTAGTTCTATCTTGTAGAAAAGCCCCTTCGCTTGGCGTAGAGGGGCTTTTGGCAAAAGGCGGATTTGTTATTGTGTTCATGCAGCTTCAGCTTACTTCTGTCAGGTTAGGAAAATCAATTTCTTGCTGGTCAGGAAAGCGTCGAGCTTCTTTCGCTTTTCGTATCGCCAGCGAGTGATAGAGACTGAGTGATAGAGACATATGAACAAGACCCGTTGAGATGTCCATGCTGCAAGCACCAGATGTTGCTTGTGGTGATTTGGCATGCCGATTTGGACGGATTTATTATTATGTGCAACGAGAATATAAAAAATCAAAAGAAATGGTGAATAATAAATGATGATAAACCACGAGGCCAAGGGAACGAATAGGATAAAATGAAATGGATTTGTAGGAGCCAAGGGAAAAGAGCTTTAGGTATGGATAGACTTTGTGTGGAATGTGGGACGGAATCGAATAAACCAAACATAACTTAACGATGGGGGCATTATTAATGAATATGGATGATGAGAAATTACTGTAGTGCTTTCAGAATGAGACTTTTCCCCTTGTAAGAAACAATTTTTAGACAGGGGAATGATGTACTTTGAAAATTTCAGATCGAGTATTAAGGCTTTATCTAAATCACATTTGCTTGGATTTGTGGCGGGGGCCTTACGGCGGTAAAAAGCACTATGACTAAGACGAAAGCCTCCAAGTGGGGAGTATTATTCTTCTGATGACCATACCTTTGATTATCAGGGCAAAGCTAACCCTCAGGACCATCCGGCAATTTTAAGTCACTTTATCGATTGGGAGTGGTTTTTCTTAGGTTGTGGGAACGATAGAGTCAATGGTTCTTCGGTCTTTGATGAAAGTGTTGAGTTCATTATTTTAGAGTTATAACAAATGGGTAAAAAGAAGCCCATTATCGTCGATACCTTTATGGAACCAGCATTTTTAAGAGGAATTTCTGCCTACAACCAGGTTTTCTTTGTGTTTGCCGAAGATGGACTAATTCGATCAGAGTATTTAGATCGAGATCACCTGAGAGGCATGGAGGATTTATTTCCTGTTTTATTTGATCCACAATGTACAAGGAGTGAAACACTAAATACAGTTGTTAAAGCTTCAAATCACTACCTACAATAAGCACAGCAATGTGAATTAAAATGTTTTATGAAAACATCTGAGTCAAATAAAAATGGAATATTATCGGCAATCGAAAACATTTTGGTCTGTCTTAAATACAAGGAGCTACTACATAGGATAGTAGTAGTTTCCTTTTGATTAAACTCCCTCGATATGATTTAGTTTCCTCACTTCACTTTCCAAGTAACTAAAAAGGTGTCCAGCGACCCTAGGATCGTCGGGACACCTTTGCTGTTCTTACAGTTCGATTTTTGTTTCACCCTGTTGCTCTATGAAATGCTTAACTTCTTCCAACGATGGCAAGGCTGCAATCGCTCCAACTTTAGTGCACACGATAGCGCCGACTTGATTGGCAAGTGTTATAAATTCCTGCTGTTGCTCCCAATCGGAGGTAAATGCCTTGGGCTGACTCAGCTGGCTGATTTGATACAGCATAGCTCCGACGAAGGCATCACCGGCACCGGTAGAATCGATCGATTTAACAGTAATACTGCTGATTAGCGAACGGGAGGTACCGCTTGAGATGAGAGTACCTTCTTTCCCCAAGGTAACTGCCACCGTTTTGGCTCCCAACCCATGCAAAAGATCCAATGAAGCATTGCGGTCAGTCAGCCCCGTAATGATATTTAATTCCTCTTCGCTTACCTTTACGAAATCTGCATTGTGTATTCCTCTTCTGGACAATGTTATAAACTCCTCCAGCCTATCTTTCCAGAGGTCCCCCCGGTAATTGGGATCAAAGGAGGTAAATTGCCCATTGGCTTTCGCTTCGTCCAATAAAGACAAATACGCTTCCCGGAAAGGATCGGCGAGCAAGGCCGTTGCCGAGCCAAAATGCAGAATGGCAGCCTGTCGAGTCCATTCTCTATCAATGTCCTGCAGAGACAGCTGACGGTCAGCTCCGCGGTTGAATACGAAATCTCGTTCGCCGTTAGCGGCAAGGGAAACAAAGGCCAGTGTAGTCGGTGTTTCCGGATCAAAAAGAAGCATGGAAGTATCCACATGCTGCTCCTCCAGCGTTTGCTTCAGGTAGATACCGAAGGGATCAGCACCGATTTTCCCCAAGAATGACGCTTTTCCTCCGAGTTTGGCTACGGCTGCGCTTACATTTGCCGGAGCACCGCCAGCCTGCTTGGAGAAATGCTGACCCTTGGCAAGATTAACATCAATATCCGTGCAGAAAAAATCAATGAGCAACTCGCCCACACAAAGAACCGTTCTGTCATTTTTCACTTTGATTCACCTCTTGGTAGATTTAGTTTAGAACAGGGGTCGAGTCCCGGTATACGATATCCGTTGCAACATGAGTCACTCGGTATGGCATGGTATTGTCTTTGATTCTGGACAATAACATTTCGGCTGAAATAATACCCATCTGACTACTGTAAATATGCACGGTTGTAAGATGAGGCTCGACAACCCGGGATTCCGAAGCATCATCGAACCCGCAGACAGCAACATCTTCTGGGACTTTAATCCCTTTGTTTTTTAAAGATTTGATCACGTTGATGGCAATGAAATCATTGGCGCAAATAAAGACGGAGGGACACTCCCTCAGAGCATCCAACTGCTGTTCCATCCAGTTCTCCTCTATAAAGAAGTTGCGGTCAGGCGCTACAATGCTATGGGCAGGATCTACGGCGATTCCTGCTTCTGCTAAGGCCCTATTAAATCCGGTCCAGCGTTCATTGAAGCTTTTGCAGTGATTGTAATCGCCTACAAAACCGAAGCTTTCATAGCCATGATCGATTAATTTCCGGGTAACACAGTATGTGCTGTGTTCATTTTCCATTAATACCAGATCCGCCTTCAATTCTGGATACATCATATCCGCAGCGCAATCAATAAAAATGGTTGGGATGCAAAGATCTGTGATCAGCTTGCTGTATTCCTTGCTGAACATTTCGATGCAGAAAATGCCAGCCACATTCGAAGGTTCAAAATTGCCGGGTAGGGTCATCGAATTGATATCATTCTCACGGACAAAATAAATGGATAAAGTATAGCCCTGTTTGCTGATTTCCTTCTCCAGTCCGCTGATCAACAAAGATCCAAAGTGTGAGCTATTAGGAAGATTACAGGTCAAAAGTGCGATATTGCCTTGTTTTTCAGAAGCTGTTTCCATATAAGAAAATTGTTTGTATTTAAGCTCCATTGCTTTTTTGACCACCTTGTCCCTAGTAACGGTGGGAATACTCTCCACTCCATTAAGCGCCTTGGATGCAGTGTTTCTGGAAATTCCCAAGGCATCAGCGATATCTTGTATCGTAACCTTTGACTTTCTCGTCATATTGTTCACCTTATTCTCCGAATTAAGATTCTTCATATTTCTAAATATATAGTATTTTCATGTTTTTAACAATGTATTTATTCAAATGAACAATAATGGTTTACGTTTGTTTATTTATATTGTGTATTTTTGATGTATTTTTGCTAAAAACATTATAATTATCTTGAAATACGCTTTTTGAATGAATTTTTCACCCGAATTATATTGACTAATTAAATGTACATCTGATAAATTGTAAGAGTGAAATATGTTCAAATGTAAATTGTAAGCCCATTCATTTTGGGAATGTGTAAAATTCTCGTTCTGTTGGAGGTGTGGATATTACAAGCAAGTATTTGAAAAACATCTTGGTTAATTATGTCAGAGAGATGACATAACATGGCTTATATTTTGTGTCGTATAACAAGCCGTGAACAGTAGGAGGGAAAATATTGGCAAATTCGATCGTTCAAAAAAGGGGATTAAAGGCTTCAGAAACAAAAAAAAGAAACCATTGGTTAAGCTATATGCTTCGAAATTATATATTGTATTTGTTTCTGCTTCCGTCCATAATTCTTACCGTCATTTTCAAGTATGTTCCCATGTACGGCTCGATCATTGCGTTTAAAAATTTCAGCCCAAGAAAAGGCATCCTCGGCAGCGAATGGGTTGGATTTGAACATTTTCAGCGGTTTCTTTCATCACCAAATTTTTATGACATATTAATGAATACGCTTAAATTAAGCGCTTACGGTCTTATTCTCGGCTTCCCAGTACCCATCATTCTGGCCTTAATGCTAAATCTGGTCAGAGGAGCGAAGTTCAAGAAGAATATTCAGCTTATTGTATACGCACCTAACTTCATCTCGGTTGTTGTTGTTGCCGGTATGCTGTTTGTTTTTCTATCGCCAGCTGGAATAGTGAACGCTTTGGTAACAACCTTCACCGGCAAGCCGATTGCTTTTATGACTGATCCTGCCTATTTCCGAACGGTATATATTTTGTCTGGTATATGGCAAACAGCGGGCTGGTCCTCTATCATTTATGTGGCCACCTTAGCCAATGTGGACCCGCAGTTGCATGACGCTGCAACAATTGATGGTGCTTCATTGATGAAGAGAATCTTCCACATTGATCTGCCAGCTCTTAAACCCGTCATGGCCGTCCTGTTCATTCTCGCTGCAGGAGGTATTATGTCGATCGGCTATGAAAAGGCTTACCTAATGCAGACGGCTCTGAACACACCTACCTCGGAAATCATCGCGACTTACGTATACAAGGTGGGGTTGCAATCCGGCGATTATGCTTATTCTACGGCAATCGGGTTGTTCAATTCCGTAATTAATGTATTCCTGTTGATTTTCGTAAATACCGTCGTCAAGAAGCTGAACGAAGGAGAAGGGCTGTATTAAAGAAGGAGGTATTTATGGATATTCATTACACCGGGAAGGACCGGATTCTGCTCATCATCAATTATATTCTACTTGGTTTGTTTGTTCTCGCTATTCTGTTACCGCTGGTTTATGTGGTGCTTTCGTCCTTTTTAACTCCAAATACCCTGATTACCAAAGGGTTTGCCATTACATCATCAGACTGGACACTCACGGGATATGCCAAAATCCTAAGCAACAGTGCCATGATCCGCGGTTTTTTTAATGCTATTTTTTATTCAGCAGCCTTTGCGTTCGCAACCGTATTATTTTCCGTCTTCGCGGCTTACCCGCTTGCGGTTGAAGAGTTGGTAGGGAAACGGTCCATTATGATCTTTTTCCTGATAACGATGTTTTTCGGTGGCGGTCTGATTCCTACCTATCTGGTGATTAAGGATTTAGGCATGTTGAATACGGTCTGGGCCATTATTCTGCCCGGCTCGATCAGCGTATTCAATATTATTCTGGCAAAGACTTATTTCCAGGGACTTCCGAAAGAACTGTTCCAGGCGGCGAGTATAGACGGAGCTTCCGAGCTCAGTATTTTCTTTAAAATCGTCCTGCCGCTTTCCAAGCCTATTATTTTTGTTCTAGCTTTATACGCTTTTGTCGGACAGTGGAATTCTTATTTCGACGCCATGATTTATCTGGATGATCCGAAGCTGTTTCCGCTTCAACTAGTACTGCGCTCCATTTTGATACAGAATCAGGTTCAGCCCGGCATGATTGCCGATGCGATGGCACAAGCGGAGCTTAAGAAATTGTCTGAAATGATTAAGTACTCTGCCATTGTCATATCAAGTTTGCCTTTGATTGTCATGTATCCATTCTTCCAGAAGTATTTCGAAAAGGGTGTCATGGTAGGTTCGATCAAATAACAAATCGGGGGAATAGAGATGAAAAAAACATTACTAACCTTGTCTGTGTTGGCACTTTCTACTTCACTGCTTGCCGGATGCGGCGGTTCGGGCAATAATTCTGCGGCATCCGAAGATTACAAGCTGGAAAATGTTACTCTGCCGCTTAAAGAGAAAGTTACTTTGCATTTTATGACTCAAAGCTCGCCGCTGGCACCTTCCGATCCAAATGAAAAGTTGATTTATAAAAGACTGGAAGAAAAAACAGGGGTGCATATCGATTTTACCAACTTCACCTCCGATTCCTTCATTGAAAAAAGAAACCTTGCTGTTGCCAGTGGAGATCTTCCAGATGCCATACTGGATGCCGGATATTCCGATTACGATTTGTTGAACCTCGGAAAGGATGGAACTATTATCCCTTTAGAGGATTTGATTCAAAAATATATGCCCAATCTGCAGAAGGTATTAAAGGAAGCGCCTGAGTACAGATCCATGATAACCGCACAGGACGGGCACATTTATGCCTTTCCTTGGATTGAAGAACTGGGTTCTGAGAAGGAGAGCATTCATTCTGTAAACGACATGCCATGGATCAATGTGGAGTGGCTGAAAAAGCTGGGACTTAAAATGCCAAAAACCACCGAGGATTTAAAAAAAGTTCTGCTCGCATTTAAAAATGGCGACCCTAACGGAAATGGCCAAGCGGATGAAATCCCGCTGTCCTTTATGCTCAATAACGGCAATGAGGACCTGAATTTTCTGTTCGGATCATTCGGTCTTGGGGACAACGGCGATCATACGGTAGTGACCAATGAGGGGAAAGTGGTCTTCACTGCCGATCAGGACGGTTACAAAGAGGGGATTAAATATCTTAATGAGCTGTATAAACTGAACCTGATCGACGAGGAATCATTCGAGCAGGATTATAACACGTATCTAGCCAAAGGTCAGAGTGAAAGATATGGCCTCTACTTCCAATGGGATAAGGCGAATATTTCAGGAGACAACGATAAATATGAACTGATGAATCCGCTCGCCGGACCAAGCGGTGAAGTCAATGTGACCCGCACGAACAATCTCGGCTTTGACCGGGGGAGAATGGTGATTACCAGTGACAACCAAAATCTCGAGCTTACGGCAAAATGGATTGACCAGCTGTATGATCCTATCCAGTCCGTGCAAGACAACTGGGGTACCTACGGCGACAAAACTCAGCAGAACATTTTTGAATACGATGAAGCGAGTCATATGCTGAAGCATCTTCCGCTTAAGGGAACGGCCCCTGTCGAGCTACGGCAAAAAACGAACATCGGTGGTCCATTAGCAATTCTTGACGAGTATTACGGAACGGTTACGACTAAGCCCGATGATGCAGTGGGACGGCTTAAGCTCATGAAGGAAAGACTCGTTCCTTATATGAAGGCTGACCATAATTTCCCGAAAGTCTTCTTCTCTCTGGAGGATCAGAAGCAGATCTCCACATTGGAAACCGATTTGTTTGCTTACGTTAACCGCAAGCGGGCGGAATGGATCAAGACGGGTAAAGTGGAAGAAGAATGGGCCGAATATAAAGCCGAGCTGTCCAGACTGGGGCTAGATAAATGGCTGGAAATCAAACAGAAAGGCTATGACAGATATCTCAAAGATCAAAGCTGAAACATTTAATTGGTAGTATTTCAAATTCATTTGCAAACGAGCAACTCAAATTATTATGTTAAATACCTTATCAACAATCAAGAGGAGAGCGGATACTATGAAAGAATTAAACCTAACGGACGACTATAGCGGCAGAAAGAGAAAAAGTAACTATAGTGAGACGTACAGGCCTCAATTTCATTATTCACCGGAGAAAAATTGGATGAACGATCCCAACGGCATGGTTTACTTTGAAGGAGAATACCACCTGTTCTACCAGCATACGCCCCATGATACGCAGCCTGATTTTGGCAACATGCATTGGGGGCATGCGGTAAGCAAGGATCTAGTGCATTGGACTGAGCTTCCACCAGCGATTCCACCTGGGGAGGACGGAGCGATCTTCTCGGGGAGTGCGGTGGTGGATAAGAACAATACCAGCGGATTTTTCAAAGAGGAAGGATCAGGATTGGTGGCCATTTATACAAATGAGGGCAACAAGGCTCAGCCTGGAAAACCGCAGGTGCAAAGCATTGCTTACAGCAAGGATAAAGGTCGAACCTGGACAAAATATGAAGGTAACCCGGTTTTATTTCCAACGGACACGCTAGACTTTCGTGATCCGAAGGTGATTTGGCATGATGAATCATCAATGTGGATCATGGTTCTTGCCGTAAGGGACCGTGTAGAATTTTACACATCTCCAAACCTGAAAGAATGGTCTTTTGCAAGCGAATTCGGTTCCGACATTCCACATATACACCGAGGGATATTTGAATGTCCTGATATATTTCGAATCCAAGTGGATGAGGATCCTAATACCACGAAGTGGATTCTGATGCTAAGCGTCGGGGATAGAAATGGTGTGAATCCAGACGATCCGGAACCACCGGCAGGCGGTTCTGGCATGATGTATTTTGTAGGCAACTTTGACGGTAAGTCGTTCACGCCAGATGAAGCGTTGGAATCCATCGATACTATCAAATGGGTAGACTATGGATCAGACTTTTACGCGGCCGTGTCCTGGAATGGCATTTCGAACGAAGACGGACGAAAGATTTGGATCGGCTGGATGAATAATTGGCGTTATGCTACCACGCTTCCTTCAAAGGAATGGCGTGGCAAGACATCAATTCCCCGGGAGCTACAGCTAAGGACTTATCCCGAGGGACTTCGCCTAATCCAAACACCCATAAATGAATTAAGTCAGCTAAGAAAACCGATTTTGTCTCTACAAGACTTGACGATTAAGCCAGATATGAACGTGTTGTCTGATATTTCCGCAGCCAAGGCAGAAATTATTGCAGAATTTGAAATCGGTACTGCTATGGAATTCGGGTTTAAAGTACGGAAGTCCGCCAATCAGGAGACGATCATCGGATATAATATCTCGAATGAGGAATTGTTCGTCGATCGGACGAAGTCGAGCGCCACTGATTTTCATTCAGATTTCACAGCAATACACAAGGCCACTATGAAGCCAGAGCATGAGAGGATACAGTTGAGCATTTATCTGGATTGGTCAAGTGTCGAAGTCTTCGGCAATCATGGAAAAACAATCATTTCAGACATGATTTTCCCGGACTTCGAAAGTAAGGGACTAGAACTCTACGCCATTGGTGGAGAACTGAGGGTCGTGTCGCTTCAGATCAATGATCTGGTAAGCATTTGGGGAAATGAGAATGTTTAGACAGTAGTTATGATTATCATTCCAATTGAAACGTTCTTACAACAGAACCCGTTAAGCAGCGGCTTGATTCGACGAAATGGTTACAGCCCGATTGCTTATATCCGTATCTAAACTGGTCTCCAAAACTAATTAAAGTATTATCTTATGCCTGGACACGTAACCTCCCGTCGGCTCACAACCGTACCGGGGGTTCGTATCCTTAGAAGTTAGCAGAAATCGAAAGACTAACACGGAGAATTTCATAATATAGTTTTACAGTGGTAAGAGGGCGTAAGAATCTTTCCTTGCATCTTACCTATAATAATATGATGATTGACAATAAGATCATATTCTTTTCCCAAGGGGGTACCTAGTTCTTCTTCTCAGTTCGGGACAAGAACTTGCAGTGGTTATGAAGTCGCCAATTTGGCGGCTTTTTGTTTTACAGATAAATGATATTGTCTCGTGTTAAGACAAGGGCAATTAAGCGTTTGAATTAAAATAATGGGGCTGGGTATGCTAAATTAGCAAATATGGAATTTCTTGATTTTCATGAAAGGGTGAGACCGTCATCATTCTGCAAAAGGTACTAACTTATCTTATTAAACCGGATATATGGTTAGGAACTTTTTTCCCATTTGCTCTTCCGTTTGGAGTATCAAGAGTATTTCAATGGTTGCATACAGGGAACGGGAGAAATTTACACTGGTTCAGCTTTGATCAAAAAAAGTTTCATGAAACAAGAAATACCTCAACTAGTCGTTCCTTTTACAGCAGATCTAAATCAAAATTTGCTGGTGATGAAAGAAATCATCGGGCATAACTCAGAGAGCCTCTGAAAAGAAATATTACTAAAGTTGAAACTGAAAGAAACCATCTGGCTAGACGTGAAGTTGAACTGTTGAAAGAGATAGATACTCTTAGAACGCAAAGAACAGAATACAGAAGAAAACTAAGAGCTAGATCCAAAGAGTTTGGGGCAGTTTTACAGTTCAGTCACAATTCCTAAGTTATTAACCCTTCTCGATGAAAGGCCTAAGCTTAGCAATGTGTTTGCATTCTATCAGTTAGATAAATTCAATAGAAGGTACAATAAACTAAAATTAGCAGCTAGAGAGGTATTAAAACAGGAAAGAATAAAAAGACTACGTGATGAAGCTTATAAGGAGAAAATGGCTGCTGGCTATAAAAAAGTTAACGGATATATCGTAAGTGATGAGAGATGACTGGTACCTCTATGATCCAAACAATATTGTATACCTCATAACAGACTCAAAAATTAAATTAATTGAAGATTTACCAGCTACTGCATCTTTGTATTTAATGATGGAACTGCATATGTTTTTTATATCCATTTTGAAACGGAGAATAAAAAAGAAAATGAGAAGTATATTGTAGCGATCGGTGAAGGATTAACCGAGATTCATAAATATATGTTGAACAAAGAAAGTTGCCAACCGGCATTTTTTGTGCCCTTTTTTGTATCTTTAGGGTTACTCGATGGTAAAATAATGTATACAAGCGGATGTATTTTTATGCATTTAAGCAATGTGGATATTCTCATTAATTATGACACCACACAGTGAGTAACGGTAATAATTGAGACTGATTTGGTTGATAACCGAGACATTTTTGGGTATATGTTTGAGACATTTTTAAACCAGTAGAAACAAAGCCCCTTGTTTCTATTGGTTTTTTGTGTTTCTATTTACTCTATATATCCTATAAATGTTAACATATGGTATTATCGATATCGAATCCAAATTACGATCATAATTGATACTTTTCGTAAAGGTGGTTTGGTTATGGATTGGAGAAGTTGGACGTGGAGTTTGGAAGATGAGTTAATAAAATCCCCAAGTGTTGTACAAATCTCTTCAACTGCAATTTTGGAATACATAAGATGAAAACCTGCTTGTCTCCATGGATTCTCAGGCTACTAAGCCTGCTGCTACGAAGCCTACAGGAAGTAGACGAAAGAGCGCTGCTGATGATAAGAAGACCGAATAAGGAGAGCGTGCCATGGAAGTCCGATCCGGACAATTCGCGTAGCAGCCATTGGCAGAAAAAAAGGGTTGTCCCATAAGTCATAAAAATGACTAGGGACGTCCTGTTCTCCAATTGTAAAAAAATAAGAAACCGTTCCTGGGTAAAATGGAGGTACCACCCGACCATTTGAAAGGATATGGTTTCTTTGTACATTCAATATACCATTATGAGATAAAAAGAGGAGTTACGCAGGACTATTCCTCATCCATGTTATGTGGCTTTGTGGCCAGCCCCTCAATTAATGTCTATTAGCTCTTAAACCTTCAATAAATATGCGGTGTAATCCATCAAGAACTCGTTGGCTTGTAAAGCCTTCATCTTGGAGATGGTAATCGATATTGTGAAGCACGGCCAGCAGGGCTTCAATAGTATATGAAATGTCCACCCCGGATACGTCTCCCTGTTCAACGGCCTCATTTAGCAGATTTCTGCTTATATTGCGCATCCATTGACATAACGGGGATTGTAACGGACGATGCCCGGTTGAGGCCCGGCTGACCTCACAGAGCCAAGGAACTTTCGCCTCTAAAAAAGAGACATATCTTACGATTACATGGTAAAGCCGGTCCAAGGCAGCGGTTTCTGGGGATTGATCAAGAAATGCTTGAACTTCATCAAACAAAGGTTGGTATTCTTCATACGCGATCTCCTGACATATGTCGCCCTTATCCGAGTAGCGGCGGTATAGGCTTGCTTGTCCTACTCCAGCAGTCTTCGCAATCTGATGCATATTGACATTGTCAACGCCTTTTTTGATGAAAAGTTCTCTAGCCGCCGCCAAAATTCGTCTTCGGTTTAACTCCTCTCTGGGAATTTTCAGAGAGACAGATTGCGATTCTGAATTCACCATAAACATCTCCCTTCATCATTAATTTAACTGTTATTTAACACGAAAAACGGACAATATGTCCGTTTTTCGTGTATAGGACATGTTGTCCGTCTTCATAATTATAATACATTTCGTGAAAAATTAAAAATACATTCATTTGGGTGACCGATGAGCTTTTTTTATCTCTTGGTATAGTGCTTTTTGTAAATTGGAGGCAAATGCGGTTCAATGCCCGATAGGTCCAGTTCCTTTAAACTTGCGATCGTATGAATAAACTGCTCGTATGCTTTTTTCTTGTCGCTCGTCGTATCTGTTCCGGTTTCGGTTGATGCTCTCCTGCTAACTTCAGAGTTAAGTTGCTTTTGATCCATAGATTACCCTCCATCAAATATAGTCAGGCTTACAAATCCGGATGTCTCTTGTGCCAGTCTGTATTCATTTCATAAGTATTGCCGATACCTAGTACTGTCGCTTCTTCGAAGGGGCGGCCAATCAATTGCATATTAATCGGCAGACCGGAAGGTGAGAAGCCGCAAGGCATGCTCAAGCTAGGCAAGCCAGTCAAATTGGTCGGAACCGTAAATGAGTTCAATCTGAATACACTAGCTTCATCATCTGCACGCGGCGCAGTGATCGGTGTTGCCGGCGTCAACAAGATGTCGATTCCGGACAATGCATTCAAAAAATCATTGACAATTAGTTGCCGGGCCCGCTGAGACTGAAGGTAAATGGAAGCCGGAATATCTCTACTGCTTTCAAGAAACATTCGGACGTCCGGTCCATACTGTTCCAATTCTGTCTCAAGCCACTTCTCGTGGTACGAGTACATTTCCGTCATCATAATGGCCATCGTCGCACTTCTAACATGTTTGATCAGGGGCAGGCTAACTTCGATGATTTCTGCTCCCAGTTCTCGGAATTTATTGATAGCGGCCTTCATCGCAGCTTCCACTTCTGGCATCAAATCCTCGTAATAGTAGCTTGTCGGCAATCCGATACGCACACCCCTGAGACCATTCGGATACATCTTGATACCTGGCGCAGGCAGATCGACAGTCGATTCATCCTTTGGATCGAAGCCAGACATCACATCCAAGCACAGGGACGCATCCATGACACAGCGGGTCAACGGACCCGAGTGGTCCAATGACCAGGCCATTGGAATGATACCATACCGACTGACCCGACCGTACGTCGGCTTCATCCCTACGACACCGCACAAAGCAGCGGGTATGCGGATCGAACCTCCGGTATCCGAGCCTGTGCCCAGATAAGTAAGTCCAGCCGCTAAGGCAGAAGCCGAGCCGCCGCTTGAACCTCCCGTTACAAGTTCAGTGTTCCACGGATTGAGGCAAGGACCGAAGTGTGGGCTAGTTGTTGTCAATCCCGCAGCGAACTCGTGAGTCTGTACTTTGCCTAGCAGAACTGTTCCAGCCTCATGTAGCTTAGCTGCAACCGTCGAATCGTAATCGGGGACGAAGCTGTTCAATATTTTTGAACCGGCAGTTGTTCGGATCCCTTTAGTGTAATATAGATCCTTATGAACGATGGGAATCCCGTGAAGGGGCCCTTTGTACCGACCATGCATAATATCGCGTTCCGATTGCTTCGCTTGTTCAATCGCCAGTTCGGACGTTTGGGTAACGAAAACGTTCAGTTTCGGATTCAAACGTTCGATGCGGTGAAGCGCATGTTCTGTAATCTCTACCGGGGATATTTTCCTTGTTCGGATCCCCTCGGCCAGCTCATGAATAGCAGCAAAGGACAGTTGGAAATTTAATTTACTCATCTATTCATCCTCCGTATCTTTCGGACATGTCGTAAGTCTACCAAACTAATTACCATAGCTTCCGCTAGGATTTGCTTTTCTTGCGAATAAGTATGTCAGGATTGCCAACAGGGAAATGGTAAAATAAACAACAGAAAAAGGCATCTTTAGATCAATCAGTCGGCCGACCAGCGCAGGGCCGAATGCTCCGCCTAGGAGATAGGTCAGTGTGAAAATACCCATCCCCACACCCAGCTCAGCCGAACGGAGTGTCGTCGAAACTAAATTGCTGCTAGAGGTGAGGACACCGTTGAATCCAATCATAAGGATAATGATCAATAAAGCGTCGATCCATGGCGGCAAATGTACGGATACCCCCAGTAGTATAAATCCGCTGATGACGAGACTTTGCGATATGACAAGCACACGGGAGCTTCCGAAACGATCTGTCCAACTTCCGATCCGGGATCCGAGCAAGGCTGCACAGGCGGCACCGGGAAGCATCAGCAGACCGATTTTACTAGTTGGTAAATGAAAGGAATTCTTCATCATGACAGGAAGAGTAAAGGTTAACCCCGTGTTGCATACGAAGGTAAGGAATCCAATCCCTAGAATTCGTCGGTAAGGAGCATTTTTCATGAAAGATGCATCGATAAATGGATGTTCTTTTTTCTGAATATGAGTACCGAACCATAGAAGAACTGCTGCTCCTGCAATGAGCATAAACCAATAGTTCGTAACCCCTAGCAATACCAACGCCAGTCCCGCGGAGAACAAAACAGCTCCGAGAAAATCGAATGAACCGCGGTCGTGTTTCTTGTCAGGAACATACTTGAATATCAAAGGGATAACAAATAGGCTTAGACTGGACACGATGAACAAAGCACGCCAGCCAAAGTATTGCTCTACGAAACCGCCGAACACAGGCCCGAAGCCGGAAGCAAAGGCAATTGTGGCGGATAAGGTTCCCAGCACCCGTCCCTTGACTGTAGGCTTAAAATACAGGGTTACTGCCGCATAAGACAGGGGAGAGATGGATGAGGCCCCTGCTGCCTGCAGTAGTCTTCCAATGATGACTTGCAAGTATGAAGCTGCAAAAAAGCCGATCATAGAGCCGAAAGCTAAAAGGATTAAACCAATGACATACAGCTGGCGAAAGGAAAAGGACTCCGTTAACCTGCCGTAAGTACCGGCGCCGATAGCCATCAAAATGCTGTAACCGACCATAACCCAGCTCACCTGCGAGGAGGTCAGGGCAAAGTCAGCGGAAATCGAAGGTATAGACAAATTAAACATGGTCATATTGATGTTTCCGAAAATAATGAGCAAGCAAAGTGTCCCCATTAATTTCCGCTCATTGCCGGATAAAGCCATTGATTGAGTATCCATAGCCTGTCTCTCCATTACAGGAAGTCAGGAAAGGTGCGGCATTTTTGCGCCTGATCTCTATCGTGTCCCAAGAAAACATAGGACGGCCGAACATCCTGAATTAACTCCTGCATGCGAGTAATCGATTTGGCAGCCATCTCTTGATCGAATGTCAAGAACGGTACGCTATTCTCGAAGTTCTCCCGAGTATAAGCAACATCAATTGTCAGTAGCACTGGACCCGACTTTTCCGTTGTGACAAGGACTGATTGATGGCCAGGGGAATGACCCGGAGTGAATAAAATTTGAACCCCCGGAATCAATTCATGGTCACCCTCAATGATTTGATATTGTAAATCGGGCAGCCTGCACTCTAATGGAGAGTAATCCTCATTGTTTATGGCCGCATCATACTCTGCCCTTTGAATAAGGATCGGCGTATTGCGGAAATGCCCGTTTCCCCCAGAATGATCCAAGTGTAAATGGGAGCTAATGACCATTTGAATATCGTCAGGTCGATAACCGACACGCTTTAACACATTTACGATCGAGTCGCCGTCAGACATGTTGGGGACGACGCGCCCTTCACGTCTAGTCCCCTTGTAGTAATCGGGATTGTTGATAAAAGCGTCGGGCATTCCCGTATCGATGAGTATCGGCCCGCTGGTCGTTTCCAATAGAAAAGACCACACAGGCATTCCGACTAATTTCCCGGGGGCAAGGGTTCGATTAACTGCCGATTGATCTAGGAAACATTCACCTACAGATAAAAAATACAATTTTTTGATATGCATCCCAGTTTCACCCTTCGTATTATAAATTCGGACAGTTTGTCCGTTTTATTTTAATTATATCGGACAAATTGTCCGATGTCAATTTGTCATCGGCGGTTGGGCATCGGCAAAAGCCTTACACCTGCAACAATACGCCAAGCTAAAGAATGTCGCCTAGGTGGAGTGCAAAGAAACAACGGGGCTGCGTTTGTACCAAATGCTAACGAGAGCACGACAGGAGATTACTGTTGTAATCTATAAAAACAAGGATATGCTGAATGCCTGTTTGAAGATAATGGGCTTAAAATGATTGATTGTAGTCAGGAGATAACAATGTTTCGGTTCAGCCATCAATCCGGCGGTAGAGGAGAACATCCGGTTTGAAGTGTTGAGAAATGAATCGGGATTTGAAATTAAGGTTTTTGATCGATTGGTAAAGTTAGATAAGGAACCTTTTTCGACTGTAGATCAAGGGGACTGACCCCATAACGTGAGACAAATCAAAACACCTTCAAGAGAATCAAGCCATGTCGTAAGATATGGAGATAACCTTGGAGGTGTTTTTACGTTGGCAACGAGAGTGAGTTACCCCCTAGAAAAATGCAAGCGATTGAATTGAGATTGGCAAGAGTTCCGGTAAGAGAGGTTATGGAGCAACTGGGAATACGAATAAGACACAGCCAAATCACCAGCTTCACTGACAGCGACATCTGGATTGAGATATTCACTCCGAATAATATTAGGATTTTTAATAGTGTGACATTTTGACACTACTGTATGTGACAGAAAAATACTTAGAATCATAGAGGCAGTTTAACACATTAACAATAAACGAGGAGGGGAGATTTTCATTGTGTATGATAAAAAAATAAAGAGGCGTGAAAGGGGAAACAGGTATGACCTATTTATGAAAAACAAACCAGTAACAAGAGTGTTTTAAGGAAAAGAAGTAATTTCTAGGGTTAACATACATGTGAAAAAAAAGGAATTTACCGTTTGTTAGGACACAATAGCGTTTGTGAAAATAATAATGAGTAAAGATAATTGCAAATCCACTCTTGCCCTAAAACAGCAAATAACTGCCGATACAATATGAATAGAGGAGAAGAATATCTTTATGAAAAAGCATTGTCAAATTGCATCTACAGGTTTAGTCCTTATAATGGCTGGAAGTTCTCTGTTATACACAACACCAACCTCAATTGTAAAAGCGGAGTCCATTCAAAATGTATCTAGTCCGTTACAAACAAGCACTCAAAGTGAACGTAATTCCGTCAAAGAGGCAATGCGGGATACATTGCAACTTGGATATCCTGGGATACTTGCTAAAACTTCTGAGGGTGGAAAAACATGGAGTTATGCCGCTGGGTTAGCGGACCTGAGCACCAAGAAACCAATGAAAACAGATTTTCGCTTTCGCATTGGTAGTGTAACGAAGACATTCATTGCAACAGTTCTACTTCAATTATCTGAAGAGAACCGCTTGAATCTAGACGACTCCATTGAAAAATGGTTGCCTGGTGTCATTCAAGGAAACGGATATGATGGTAACCAAATTACTATCCGGCAGATATTGAATCATACAAGTGGTATCGCTGACTATGTAAATTCAAAAGACTTTGATTATACGGATACAAAAAAATCGTATACGGCTGAAGAATTCGTAAAGATGGGGATTTCTCTTCCCCCAGACTTTGCCCCAGGAAAGGGTTGGTCTTATTCAAACACAGGATACGTAATACTGGGGATCCTTATTGAAAAAGTAACTGGAAACAGCTATGCGGAAGAGGTTGAAAATCGGATTATTGAACCGCTTGATTTGTCAAATACATTCCTACCTGGCAATTCAAGCGTGATTCCAGGCACCAAGCATGCCCGTGGCTATTTCCAACTAGACGGAGCAAGTGAGCTAAAAGACGTTACTTATATTAACCCAGGTAGCTCGGATGGAGATATGATTTCTACTGCTGACGATTTAAACAAATTCTTCTCTTACTTACTCAGTGGTAAATTACTGAAGGAACAGCAACTAAAACAAATGCTTACTACAGTTCCTACAGATAGAGAAGGAACCGGATATGGTCTTGGGATCTTTGAAACTAAGCTTCCAAACGGTGTCTCGATATGGGGACACAAAGGTAGAGTTCTAGGGTTTACCACTTTTGCTGGTGGCACACTTGGAGGCAAGCATACATTGGTCGTCAATTTGAACAGCTTTAAAGCTGATAGTCCTGATCCATTTAAAAATATTTTACTTGCTGAATTTAGCAAGTAGGAAAAAAGGAAAAAAATGGTTTAAACTGGGCTCCTTAGAGCATGTCAAAAAACTAACAAGTAAGTATTTTAGGAGGGTATTATGAAAAAGAAAATGATTATTGCACTTGGTGTTTTTGCTATAATACTGACTAATTTTGTAGGAAGTACTTATGCAGACTCGAAAACAGGAGTTTCTGTTACAGCTCCCTACAATACAAATCAAATAACGGAATGGTTAGAAATGCATGCAAAGCCTTTAAAAACAACTAATCCAACTGCATCTTTTAATGATTTAAAACCACTTAAGAATATGGTAGGTTCAGCTTCAATTGTAGGTTTAGGTGAAGCTACGCATGGGGCTCATGAAGTTTTTACAATGAAACAACGCATTGTTAATTATTTAGTATCTGAAAAGGGATTCATCAACTTAGTTTTAGAAGAGGGATGGGACAGAGCTCTGGAGCTTGATCGATATGTTCTTACTGGTAAGGGAAACCCAAGCCAACATCTATCACCTGTATTTAACACAAAAGAAATGTTAGATCTACTTAGTTGGATTCGACAATATAATGCTAATCCAGAACATAAATCTAAAGTGCGTATCATTGGGATGGACATTCAATCAGTAAACGAGAATGTTTATAATAATATAATAGAATATATAAAAAGAAACAATTCAGATCTTGTGCCTAGAGTAGAAGAGAAGATAAAAGGTCTCATTCCTGTAACAAAGGATATGACTACTTTTGAGGGCCTTACAAAAGAAGAAAAAGAAAAGTATATTTCAGATGCTAAACAAATCAGTGCTTTATTAGAACAAAATAAAAGTTATCTGAACGGAAAATCCAAAGAGTTCGCATGGATAAAACAAAATGCTCGTATTATTGAACAGTTTACTACAATGTTAGGAGGAACATCCCCTGATAAACCATCGGATTTTTATTTGAAACATGATATTGCAATGTATGAAAATGCGAAGTGGACTGAAGAACATTTAGGGAAAACCATAGTTTGGGGACATAATGGACACGTTTCGAAAACAAATATGATTCCATTTATATACCCTAAAGTAGCTGGGCAGCATTTAGCAGAATATTATGGAAAACGGTATGTATCTATTGGAACATCAGTTTATAAAGGACAATATAATGTTTATAATAATGATGGTGAATTTGGCCCATATGGAATATTAAAATCAGATGATCCAAACAGTTATAATTACATTTTTGGACAGGTCAAAAAAGATCAATTTTTTATTGATTTACGTAAGGCGAACGGAGTGACAAAAACTTGGTTAAACGAACAACATCAAATTTTCGCTGGAATAACTAAAGAAGGCCCTGCTATACCAAAAACTGTTGATATATCATTAGGTAAAACGTTTGATATACTTGTTCAAATTCAAAAAGTGAGTCCATCTCAACTACATCAATAAATTTGTAATAATGTGGCTTAACGAAGTGTTGTATTGATGATAGTGTTAAGTGTCAATAGAGGTGTTTAAAAATGTCAGCTAGGTTATTCCATTAAAAGATCATTAGATGGAATAAATGTTTTCGAATTAGAGACGATGTTGGGTAGAAGCACATTATTATCAAGTTAACAAAATAAATCCGAATTGAAACAGCCTCTATCCTGCAGGTTCAATCTGACTGAGCACAACTTGCACGAGTCTGTTCATTTGTATCGGGTCTGCCCAAGGGCAGACTCTTTTTTGTACAAGAAAAAGTCCATCTTATAATCGTCAGCTTGGTTTTTTGTGAAAATAAGAGAAACAACTAGCAGCAATACAAAAAGCTCGAACCGTTCAGTTAGCCAAAGAAAATCAGAATATATCATTTTAGATGTGAAAACCACCGGTTTAGATGGCGACTCTGAGATCGTAGAGATTGCAATTATTGATCTTGACGAAAATCCTCTTTTTGAAACGTTAATCAAGCCGGTATCCCTCATTCCAGAAGAAGCGACCGCCATCCACGGAATCACAAACGAAATGGTTGAAAATGCTCCAAGCTCATCGCTAAAAGAAGAGTTGTAAAAGAGGATGCTAAAAATACGGGTTGAAGGAATACCTGAAGAGATTGATCAGTTTTTGGAGCACTTCGAGGACTATTACAGAGTGCTGAAGCGTTCAAAGGCTTATCAGAACAGAAACAGTGAATATGTTCGTGTTTATGTTGATGTAAGCAGTCCAAACGATCAGCCTCTAAAAGCTTAGAGGAAACAAATAGCCACGCCTTAGAGAAAGACCATTATTACTCCACACACTTTGCGGTTTGTACCATTTTCGCTGGTATTACCCCATTTTAACGTACATATTTTTATATATTGATAAAAGAATCAAAATTACAAATGTTGGATTTCGGTATACAACTTTATTGTCCGAAGAAAATAAAGTTTTAGACTGATCCGATAAATGCAACAGCGGCAGATAAGGACGCGAAAATAAATTCCTAGACTGGCCGCTGTTGTGGTCAACATTCAACTATCGTGTCCTGTTAGCCTAATAACTCTGCAGTTTGTAAGAAAGCGTCCAGCCGCTCCTTTTGAAGAAGATGATGACGGTAATGCATCTCCACCATCGTGAACCATTCGACCGCGTTTAACGCGCCGAAGGCTACGGCCGGATGAGTCGCCTTTCGCTGCAGCCGCTCTGGGTCTATGTTCTGTAGCGACGCCCCAATCTCATGCATGCGGCGCCTTGCTTCCTCCAGCTTGGCGACAAGCTGCTCCTTGCTTTCTGGCTGTGGGGGCGTATATTGCAAGTCGGCCGGTACTTGAATGCGAACCGGTGGGAAGCTCCCTTGCTCAAACACGGCATGACCGGCCTCCGTCTTCCCGTCGCCCTCCTCGTTGCCGCCACCGAGCGCCATGCACTGCTCCGCAAGACGGAGCTGCAAGTTCAGCGTGGAATGAGGCAGATGCAGGTACATTTGCCCAAGCGACCATTCGTTCTCGCTTGGCTTGCGACACAGTTCCGCCAGACTATACTTGTCCAGCTCCCGAACATAATGCTTCGAAATCTCGTCGAACCTTACCAAAGTATCCTTAATCCCTATGTTCTTGTTCATCAAGACCATCTCCTCGAATACTGAATTACTCTCATCATATGAGAGGGTTCAAGAAAAAAGCATATTCGTAGTTTATACCTTTAATACTTTAATTTCCAGTCTAAGACTATATTTTCTAATTACACGGGCGCAGTCGCTAGCGCGCCGATCGCAAAGCTGGACTTCATTCCGGAAGAGATGGGGAGCGCAACTGCAGTCGCGCATGCGGGCCGCGCGTCGCCAGTCTATAACTTATCTCAGTCTAGTTCTTTATTGTTTAGTCTAAAACATTATTATTCGCTAACAATTGACAATGAAGAAGTAGTATAACTTCGAGTCAATGAGTTCTCACTAATTATGAAGATGATCGTTGAATTATCATCTGACATGCATCTGAGGAAATGAGACTGCTTAGACTTTAGTTTACCATTATCATTAAAATTGAAATTGAAATGAATTTACGACAGAGCCTATTAAGCAGTGGCACGATTCGACGAAATGGTTACAGCCGCAGGCAATACGGTGTAAGCTTCTTCAGGAGGATTTTTGCTCATTTCTATGATGTAATAATCAACAAATTCGCTATCATATCCTTGTTTTTTAGCGTCTTCTTTGACCAGTTCTTCTGTCGCCAAGGAGATTCTTAGAGGGAGACAAATCTGAAGAATAATCCATAAGAATGCTCAAGCATGTTTTTTAACATTTAACCATGTTAAAATGAAAAAAATTAGAGATATGGCATGAAGAGAAGGCAGGGAGAATCAATGAAACCAAAACTTAACGATGTTGCACAATTAGCTGGAGTTTCACCGACTACGGTTTCTCGCGTACTTAATAATCGTGGCTATATCAGTCAAGAAACGAAGGATCAAGTTCATAAAGCGATGCAAGAGCTAAATTACTTTCCAAATGATGTGGCTCGGTCATTATTTAGTAAACGAACAAATCTGATTGGATTAATCATTCCAACTACAAGCAACCCATTTTTCGGAGAGCTGACTTTTCATATAGAGAATATTTGTGCGTCATTAGGCTATAAGCTGTTGCTTTGTAACAGTTTGAATCAGCTGGATAAAGAGGAATCATATGTGGATATGCTTATGCGAAATCAAGTTGACGGTATTATCGTTGGTACACACAATCGGGGTATCGTAAATTATGAACAGAAGAACATTGCCGTCATTGCGATCGATCGCTTCCTATCCGATTCAATCCCAGTTGTAGGATCGGATAATTATATGGGTGGAAAACTGGCGTCAGAACTACTTATTGAAAAAGGGTGCAAGCATATCTTACACATAAATGGCCCTGTTGAATTGGAAACACCAGCAAGCTTAAGAAGAAAAGCATATGAAGATGTGATGGAGCAGTATGGTCGAAAGGCAATTACCTATGAAGTACATGATCCCTTCCACCAACAGAATCACGACGAACCGATTAAACGCTTGCTCGATGAACATCCTGAAGTAGATGGATTGTTTGCGAGTAATGACTTGGTGGCTGCGTCTTTTATTGCTAAAGCAAGAAGAAGAGGAAAACGTGTTCCTGAAGATATTCGCGTAATTGGATATGACGGAACAGAAACAACCCGCAATCTTCTCCCTGAATTAACGACAATTCAGCAACCAATACAGGAGATTGCGAGATCTTCCATAGAGTTACTTATTAAAGAAATTGAAGGTGGATTCAGTGATGTCCCGCGAGAAACCTATCTACCAGTGAAACTGATTGAAGCTAGTACGGCTTAATACAATTTCCATAGTTTTCAGCATTGTGATAGAAGGTGGAGCTATCCTTATTAGAGTAATTGAAATCAAAGAGGAAAGCTCTTTTTCTTTCGAAAATATGTCAAGCGGTTGACATATGAAAGCGGTTGACATATAATCGATCTGTAAATACGAAAGTGCTTTCATTTACATTAAATGTTCAACTTGAGGAGCGTTCGATATGAGAAAGTCAAAGAGCATGTACTGGAAACTAAGTGCCTATTTCTTCTTTTTCTTCTTTACTTGGTCAGCAAGTTATTCATTGTTCTCCATCTGGCTAGGGCAAGAAATCAGTCTGAATGGTGCTGAAACAGGTGTTATCTTTACTGTAAACGCTATCTTTGCGCTATGTATGCAACCGCTTTATGGCTATATATCTGATAAAATCGGATTAAAGAAGCATATTTTATTTCTAATCAGTTCTTTGCTCTTATTTGTTGGTCCTTTCTATATCTTTATCTATGGGCCGTTACTTCAATACAATGTATTTCTCGGTGCCATTGCAGGTGGATTATACTTGGGTATTTCTTTTTTGGCAGGGATTGGAGCCATCGAATCTTATGTCGAGAAAGTCAGCCGAAAATATGACTTTGAATACGGAAAATCTCGTATGTGGGGCTCGCTAGGTTGGGCAGCAGCAACGTTTTTCGCTGGTCAGCTCTTTAATATCAACCCTAACATTAACTTCTGGATTGCATCAGTATCTGCTGTCGTTCTGTTTATCATTATGATGACAATTAAAGTTGAAATGACAGATTCCGAGATGGAGCGAGCAGAATCCGTTAACTTTAAGCAAATCGGCCATTTGTTTGCAAATAAGCATTTGTGGTTCTTCATTTTATATGTTCTTGGTGTTACCTGTATTTACAATGTGTATGACCAGCAGTTCCCGAATTACTTTTCATCGACGTTCTCAACGGTTGCATTAGGCAATCAAGTTTACGGTTACTTAAATTCCCTACAAGTGTTCTTGGAAGCAGGCATGATGTTCTTAGCGCCTTTCATTGTCAACAAAATTGGAGCAAAAAAGGGTCTAATATTGGCAGGGTTCTTGATGGCGTTCCGGATCATGGGTTCAGGCTTAGTTATTGGACCTTATGGAATCTCAGCTATGAAATTGATTCACGCATTGGAACTGCCAATCATGCTGATCTCCGTATTTAAGTACTTGGCTGCAAATTTCGATACGCGTCTGTCTTCGATCTTGTATCTGGTGGGATTCCAGTTTATGAGTCAGGTAGGAGCTTCGATCTTCTCGCCAATCGCCGGTATGTCTTATGACATTAGAGGTTTTGCAAATACGTACGTGATTATGGGTGTTTTCGTATTTGTCTTTACAACAATCTCAATCTTTACCTTAAAGAAAGAACCGAAAAAGCTGGATCCCAAGCCTAACAAGCATATTGAAACAGCATAGGAGGAAGAAAGATGAACACATATAATAACAATACGAAGCAAGCTGAGGAAGCATTGAAACAGGCAGAAGCGAAAATGAACAAGCGGTACCGATTAGGTTATCATATTATGGCACCAGCAAACTGGATTAACGACCCAAATGGATTAATTCAATTCAAAGGTGAATATCACGCCTTCTATCAGCATCATCCTTATGATGAGAACTGGGGCCCAATGCATTGGGGCCACGTGAAGAGTAAAGACCTTGTACATTGGGAGCATTGTCCGATTGCATTAGCGCCTGGAGATGCGTGTGACCTTGATGGTTGCTTCTCAGGAAGCGCAGTAGATAATAACGGCGAACTGACATTGATCTATACTGGTCATCACTATATTGATCAACCAAACAATATCTTTTTCCAAAATCAAAATGTGGCAGTAAGCACAGATGGCATTCATTTTACAAAACTAAGGCAGAATCCCGTAATCGCTGAACCTCCGACTGATAGCTCACAGCATTTCCGTGATCCGAAGGTATGGAAGCATGAGGATACATGGTACATGATCCTAGGTAACAGCACGAAAGAAGATCTGCCGCGTGTTATTCTATATACATCTCCTGATCTTAGGACTTGGACCTATCATGGTGTGCTTCTGCAGGGAGATAAGAATATGGGCTTCATGTGGGAGTGCCCTGATTTTTTTGAACTGAACGGTAAGCATATATTTATGTTCTCCCCACAAGGTATTGATGCGCAAGGAGATAAGTACAATAACTTGTTCCAGACGGGATATTATGTTGGCGAATATAATTATGATAGTAATGAATATAAGCATGGAGAGTTCATCGAGTTGGATACTGGTCATGACTTCTATGCTGTTCAAACTTTTCTAGATGATCAAGGTCGCCGCATAGCGCTTGGTTGGATGGATATGTGGGAATCGGATATGCCGACGAAAGCAGACGGCTGGTGTGGAGCAATGACGATCCCACGTTTAATTACGTTGGGTGACAATAATAAAGTACTGATGACTCCAGTTGAAGAAATGAAGTTACTTCGTCAAAGTAAACATGTTTTGTATCAATATGGCGCTATTTCTGGAAGTTACTTCAAGGAAGTTGAAGAAGACTTGCTTGAAGTTAAGGTAGTGTTCGACCTCACGAAGTCAAGTGCAGACCTGGTAGGCTTGAAGTTTCGTGGAACAGGTCGAGAAGAAACGGTTATCACATATTCTATTCCGGAGCAGAAACTAATGCTTAATTGTTCTAAATCAGGTAAAAAGACAGATGGAGTACGTCAAACAGCCTTCAATGCTGAGGGACAGCTGACATTGCATGTATATCTGGATCGTTCATCCATTGAAATGTTTGCGAATGAAGGGCAAGCTACGATGACAAGTCGCATCTATCCGGGTGAGAAATTGCTAGGCATAGAAATCATAACAGAGGGTGGAGAGGCGCTAGTAAATGGGCTGACATATTGGAAATTGAAAGATATATGGCAAGCTGAATAACTCAATGAAAAGATTGCAGTTCATATTATGTATACAGTAAAAGGATATGGAATCTATATATATCTTGATAGAGTGGTTGAAGGGGGAAATTCCCAAGGGACTGGTTCGAGAAGTCTTCAGGGTTCAGGCCAAGAGTTTTATTTGCAAAGTTCACCTTATTAAGTTGCTTTGAAACAAAAACAATTAAAAATAACACTAACAAGACGACACTGGATATGCAGTGTCGTCTTTTTGAAAGGCTACATGTGAAAATTGGTTGTCTGACTTCCTTTTGCTACGATCTACGTTGTTCTTCCATTTCGTCATGATGTTGTTACCGCTCACTTTGAAAATGCTATTCCTTTACATTCAACAGGTCGATTATGGTTAGATATCACCATGATTGACCTGTTTTTTGCTATCTTCACTTTCTCACATTATATAAGCTTAATTGCAGCAATGTATGTACATAGGAAGATAGTTAGGGTGGACTACTGTCAATAAAATCGACACTCTGAAACGAGAATCATTATGCTGCATTTGCATGCTGGTTCGGTGACGACGGATTGTAATATTCAAAATAGGTTATGGGTTTTGACCATTCCATTTAAGCTTGTTACAATAGGATAAACTTACTGGAAATACTTCAATATAGAATGGTGTGGTCTAAACTTGCAACATGAAAACGAACTTTTGGATGTATGGTTGTCTTTGTCTCACATCCATTCCACTTTAAATGATAAGTTAGAACAAGCCCTGCTACAAAATTATGATTTATCTTTGAAGGAGTTTTATGTTTTAGGTTTTATATCCAATTCCGAGGAAAAAAAATTACGACTGCAGCAACTTCAAGAATTGGTGGGATTAAGTCAAAGTGCGACATCGAGACTCGTAGTGAGAATGGAAGCCAAAAACTGCGGGGCTTTACAAAGACATACATGCGAGGATGATCGACGAGGTGTGTATACTCGGATTACGGAATTTGGTGAAAATAAATTCCAGCGTGCACTTCAAACCTTTAATCAGGTGTTACAATCAGAACTTCAGAAAGATGGAGTGAAGTCACAATTTCAAAATCTTACGCAAAAGCTGTTTTAGACTTTGCGACCTGTGTATATCGTTCTTAGTTTCCTTAGGGTAATATATGGCTTGAACGTTGTGCCGCGAAAGGCTCTTTACGGAAGCTAAGTTTATTACCCTACACGATTCAATAGTAATGTTATGAAGTGGAAAGTGACCATTTACATGATTGTGCATGCATATTTGAATTAGACTTTCAACCATGTACGTATAGAAACGCCCTTCCGAAACTAACTCCTCCTCATAAGGAGGAGTTTTATCATCTGGAACCACCGCTAACCCCCTTTGCTTAAGAAACAGAGGCCGTATTGCGCTTTTCCTTGGCGTTGCCGCGGTCGCGACGACTCAGCAGAAACCCGACCAGAGATGCTGTGGATTGTTGGAAAATCATCCCCAGTACAACCGGCAATGCTACCGGGGCCGGGAAATAGGTGATGGCAAGCACGGCTCCCGCGCTAATATTGCGCATGCCGCCGTTAAAGACAAGCGCCGTACGGTCTGCATTATTCCACCGCATCAGTCCTGATATCAGATAACCGATCGCATATCCAGTGGAGGCAAGGACGATTATGGATAGGCATACTCCGACAAGCTTAAGATTAAAATCGACCAGATAAGGCGCAATGACAGATCCGTTAATCATGACGACAAGAGCCATAGCCAGCTTGGAGAACGGTCCTAGCCGTGGTCCCCATACCTGCTTGATCTTCCCTTTGGTCCATTCGTTCAACACCATGCCGATTAGCGAAGGAACGACAATCATCCAGAATAGGCTCTGCATCATCGCCCAGGTATCGAGCTGCACATCCGCTCCGATCAGTAGGGACATGATGCCCGGCACGGCAAATGGGGCCAAAATCGTATCAATTAAAATGATCGCCAATGTCAGCGCTGTATTGCCTTTATAGATGTTGACCCACACGAAGCTGGAAATGCCCGTAGGGATAGCTGCACCAAGAATAAGTCCAGTAATCGTGTAAGGATCATCACTGAAGGCCAGATGTCCCAGCATCATGGCGAGAAGCGGCATGGCCAGGTGAAGAATAAACAGACAGGCGATCAGCGGACCAGGATGCTTGATCACATGGACAAAATCCTTAAACCCCATACTGATGCTGCCCGCGAAGGTCATGAATGCAAACAGCCAGGGAGAGAGTTCGGTATATTCTGACAACGGCGTACCGATTAGGACGCCAATTAGAATGCTGATTGGTGTAATTAGCGGCATAGCTGCATTTAGTCTACGATTCAACGTGAGGAGCATACAAAACTTCCTTTTTTAACCTTAAGTATAGACCTTGCACCCGTGATTCGTAAATGATCTGTGACCTTGCGGTAGCCCGATAGAAGCAAATTTGAACGCTCCTGATGAACATAGATTAACCCTTCAAATTATTTCGATATTCCAAAGGAGAGCAGCCCATTATTTTTTTGAATAGTCTGGAGAAGTAGTAAGGGTCCCTAAAACCGAGTTGTATGCTAACTTCTTTAATAGAGGCATTCGTCAAATCCAAAAGCTGACTGGCCCTCTGTATCTTCATTCTTAAATAGTAATCGACAGGAGAGTAGCCGGTGGATTGCTTGAATATCAGGTTCAGATGCTGCTTGGATACCTGAACATGCCGACTAAGCTGCTCAAGCGAAACGGTGGATTCCAATTGTTCACTCATATAGCGTGTTGCCTTATCCACATGACTCTGGTACGTACTGTCTTCCTTGCGAAATGCAACCGATACAACAAAACTCAGCAGATAACGGACAGTTTGCGATACTTGAACTAAATGTATAATGGAGTATGATTTATTCAATAAAAGGTCGTAACACTGATGAAATAGCTCCAGTAGTTTGACTCCATCACTGGCAGATATCGAAATATACGTTTTAAAAGGCTCAAACAATGCTATAAAATCATCCATTTGGTCCCCTTTAAGATGAAACCAGTAAATTGTCCAAGGATCTCTATCGTCAGCCCCATAAGCATGCGGCATGTCTCTGGGAATGTACGCAAAGCCTCGCTCTGTCATGTCAATCGTTAGGCCATCCTTTGTTCGTATCCAACCTTTTCCGCTGGTACAGTAGATGAATATATGAGAGTCACATCCGTGCATTCTTTCACGAAAATGATGGCGGGCATGGCTGAAGCAGCCTATATCCGTAATATATAGATTTTTTGTAAGCGGATTCATATTTAATTTATCCAGTATATAGGGTGGAACGACATATAACTTTTCACCCTCAAATCCATCAGCTTTCTTATTCATAATCTATCCATCTCCTAGCCTTAGGCGGCTCTAATGATGAAATACGTATATAGTCCATCATAAACAGTAGATTGTCAATTGTCTGTAATGTCGCTTACTTGTAAGCTCTGAATATAAGAGCGACTATGAGGGAGTGATGGAATTGAGCATTTTCGACGCTAGGGCACGCGTGTGGGAGCAAACCGTGCAGATCCCCACGTATGGAATTGGCAAACCCGACAAAAATCCAATGTTTCTGGAGAAACGTGTCTATCAGGGAAGTTCCGGTCGAGTGTATCCGCATCCGGTCATTGATAAAATTGAGGATGAGAAGAAACTTGAAAATTATCAAATAGTTTTCCTAGAAAATAAATATTTGCGCATTGAGATCATGCCAGAGCTGGGAGGACGCATTTATCGTGCGGTCGACAAGACCAACGGTTATGATTTTGTTTATTATAACAGGGTCATCAAACCAGCGCTTGTGGGCTTATTGGGACCATGGATATCTGGAGGCATTGAGTTCAACTGGCCGCAGCATCACCGTCCCAACACTTACGGACCCGTTGAATACAAGTTGGAAGAACACGACGACGGAAGCGCAACGGTATGGGTGAGCGAAATTGATCGTATGTTCGGCACGAAAGTAACAGCTGGTTTTACACTTCAACCGGATAAGGCATACCTTAAAGTGGGGGCCCAGCTATATAACCGGACTGCCGAGCCTCAAACATTTTTATGGTGGGCCAATCCAGCCGTAGCAGTACATGAGCATACGCAATCTGTTTTTCCTCCAGACGTATCAGCCGTGTTCGACCATGGAAAGCGAGATGTATCCCGTTTCCCGATTGCTACAGGCACTTATTATAAAATGGATTATTCTGAAGGCGTAGATATCTCCCGATACAAAAATATTCCTGTTCCCACTTCATATATGGCCTATAAATCGGATTACAATTTCATAGGTGGTTACGACCATATGAAACAAGCTGGGCTTTTGCATGTGGCCAACCATCACATCTCTCCCGGGAAAAAGCAGTGGACATGGGGAAATGGCGAATTCGGCCAAGCTTGGGACCGCAATCTAACAGATGAAGACGGCCCCTACATCGAGTTGATGACGGGAGTGTATACCGATAATCAACCAGATTTCACTTGGCTTCAGCCGTATGAAGAAAAGACGTTCTCGCAGTATTTTATGCCTTACAAACATATTGGTATGGTCAAAAACGCTTCAATTGACGCAGCCGTTAGTTTGGAATTAAATCGCAGCGAAGGGACAGTACAGATTGGCGTCTATGTAACTTCGTCATTTTGCGAGGCTGTTGTGGAATTAAGCAGCCAGCGGGAAGTTTATATTCAAGAAACCTTGGATCTGACACCTAATAAGGCCTTGATACAGAAGACAGTTATTTTGGCTGAGGATGAGGATTATGATCTATGCTTAAGCGTCAAAGACGCGACCGGAAGGGAGCTGATTAGCTACCAGCCTAAGCAAAAGGAAGTTGAGCAGATGCCGGCTGCTGCCGACCCCCTGCCACAACCGGAGGAATTAAGAACGAACGAAGAATTGTATTTAGCAGGACAACACTTGGAGCAATACCGTCATGCTACCTTTGAGCCTGAGGCGTATTACCTTGAGGGCCTGAAAAGAGATAAGAATGACAGCCGTATAAATATGGCATATGGTACGTTGCTTCTTCGCAGAGGGTTATATGCAGAAAGTGAAGAGTGCTTTCGTAAAGCCATCTCGCGGGTAACCTGGCGTAACTCTAATCCCTATGATGGTGAGGCCTACTACCAGCTTGGTTTGTCGCTAAAACACCAAGAGCGGATGGATGAGGCGTTCGCTGCATTTTATAAATCAGTATGGAGTGCGGCATGGCAAGACAGCGGGTATTTCTCACTGGCACAGATTGCAACAGAACAAGGGAACTATGAAGAAGCCCTGGAACTCGTGGAGCGCTCAATAATCCGAAATGCTCGCAATTACAAGGCACGCAACCTGAAGTCGGCTATTCTTCGTAAGCTTGGCAACTACGAAGCGGCAATAGCCTTTTCCAAGGAAACGATGAAGCTCGATATCGCCGATTTTGGAGCTTACCGTGAGCAAGCATTATCTTTAGAGGCTCTCGGGTTACGAGATGATGCTAAAACGGTCTTTGAAGAGCTGGAAAAATGGATGCGTGGAGATGTGCACAACTATATAGCGGTAGCATCGGACTATGCGGCGGCAGGACTCTATGAGGATGCAGCATGTGTGCTGGAAGAAGCTCCAGAGCAGGCAAAAACATACCCTATGCTGTATTACGTTCAGGCCTTCTGCTATGCTAAAATCGGCAAGCCTGAGCAGGTGAACAATGCTCTCGCTCAGGCCGCAGATGCAGTACCCGATTACTGCTTTCCTAACCGTCTGTTTGAGTTGGATGTGTTACAATTTGCAATTCGAACAAGACCGAAGGATGACAAGGCGCATTATTACTTAGGTAATTTACTCTATGATAAGAAACGGCATCGGGATGCCATTTCCAGCTGGGAAACGTCTCGTTCCATTGACGATACTTCCCCCGTTGTACACCGTAATCTTGCTCTTGGATATTTTAACAAACAAGGCCAAGTAGAGAAGGCTCGCCATTCGTTAGAGCAGGCCTTTGCGTGCAATACTTCAGACGCACGTATTCTTTATGAGCTTGACCAGCTGTATAAGAAGCTGAACATCAAGCCCAACGACAGATTGAATCTAATGGAGAGTTATCCGGGAATCATAAAGCTTCGCGATGATCTGTTTTTAGAATATGTAACCGTTCACAATACGATGAAGCAGCATAAGATAGCGTTGTCCTTGCTGACAGGGAGAATATTTCATCCATGGGAAGGCGGAGAGGGGAAGGTAACGGGACAGTATAGGCTGGCCAAGGTAGAGCTTGCCAAGTCCGACCTGAGGTCTGGGCGGATTGAACAGGCTGTAAAGGGGCTGCGGGAGGCTTTAGTGTATCCAGAGAATCTTGGCGAAGGTAAGCTAGAGGGTTCCCAAGATAATGATATCTATTATTATTTGGGCTGCGCGTACGAGCTATTGAAATTAACAGATGAGGCAAGACAGGCCTTTTCCACGGCCTCTCAAGGACTGGGGGAACCCATTAACGCCATGTATTATAACGATCAACAGCCAGATATGATATTTTACCAAGGATTGGCCTGGCAGAAACTTGGTTATGTGAAGGAAGGCAAGCGTCGATTTAACAAGCTCATAGATTACGCCGATAGGCACTTGTTCGAACCCGTGAAAATAGATTACTTCGCGGTCTCGTTACCCGACTTTCTCATCTTTGAAGATGACCTGAATATTCGTAATCAGGTTCATTGTACTTATATGAAAGCACTTGGTTTGCTTGGATTAGGGCGGCAGGACGAAGCTATCTTACATTTTGAATCGGTGCTTAAGCTGGAAGCCAACCATCAAGGAGCATTGAACCATATGGATTGGAGCTGGGAGGGGAAATCAATTGAGTAATCTCATGAGAAATGTACCGCGCAAATTGACGATCACGATGTGGGACTTCTCTTGGTATACCATGACGCAGGAAGGTGAGCCCTATAGCGATCTGGAAGCCCGTTTTAAAGAAGCGGTCGAAAGAGGCTACAATACGATCCGAATATGTGCTATGCCATTCATGTTGTTTACAGCGGATGGCAAACGCCCCGGACCCTTGGAGTTTGCTAACCTTGGGGAAGTAGGCCAGCGTACGCGTTGGTATAACTGTCGTGGAGGCGCATTACTGGACGGGCATGCTCATTTGCTCGAACTGTTCAAACAAGCAAAGGCTCATAACTGTTACATTATGTTATCCTCTTGGGAATATCAGCAGAGTCCCAGCTTTCTGGCTCATGCTGAGCTTAGAGATAAATTAGCTGCAATTCCTCCTAAGGGGAGATTCATGGCCATTGCAAAATCAATGGATCAGTTGATCCGTTTCGTCACAGCAGAAGGCTACAGGAGTCAGATCATCTATACAGAGCTGCATAATGAATTGGAATTTGGGCAGTTAAACGCCGTCGGAACGTCTGAAGGCATAGCTGAAACGAATGTACCGGCGCTTATTGAAGCCATGCAGCCCTACGTAGAAGAAGCGATAGAATATCTTCGCCAATGTCATCCGGATATGATGATGACGGCCAGCTATACGTTAAATGAAGCCTACCCCAAAGCTTACGTCGCGCGCAATATGCAGGTGGCCCATTTTCACCTCTATATTAAAGGGGTGCTCAATGAGCTTATGGAAGCGGCAGCGCTTTATGATGAGTTGGCGCCGTTCCCCAATCCATTCGTACAATCCCTATTAAGAGAAGACGCTCCTCCATTTACAAAATGGACCCTGCCTCCGGGGCAGAATTGGCGGATGGAAGGCAATCCAGTCGGCATGAGACTTATTTATTTGCACGACTGGGTAGATCCCGATCAATGGGATTTATTTTTGTACGATCGGTATGGAGACCATAAAATGGCCATGTTGCAGAAGGCCGACACCCGATTGGAAGAGATTCATGAATGGACTCGTCATTCCGGCATTCCAATTGTCATAGGAGAAGGTTATGTAGGCTACACGCCGCTGCATGGCCAATTTGAAGAAGGCCCAGTCGGCAAATTTATCGCTGAATATGTGTTGCGAAAAGGAATGGCACTTGGGTTCTGGGGAATGACCCTCTGTTCTAACTGCGCTCCCCATCATCCATTCTGGAATGATATCGCTTGGCAGCGCAAGTGGAACCAATTTATCCTGAATTCAGATTAACGAGTGAGGGGAGTGAACTCCATGAGAAACTATCGAGTTGCGGTTAAAGACGATCAGAAGCATATTGTTAAAGGACATATCAAACTTGGCGGCACCAACCCAAAAGGAGAGGAGATCGGATTCACCAACTATTTTATGGAGAAGGACGGAGAGCCCTTTTTCGGTATTTGTGGTGAATTCCATTATGCCCGTTATGATGAACGCTATTGGGAAGACGAAATTATTAAAATAAAAATGGGCGGCGTAAACATCATTGCCACTTATATTTTTTGGAACCTACATGAAGAAGTTGAAGGTGTTTTTAATTGGAGTGGGAACAAGAATCTTCGTCGTTTCATCGAGTTGTGCGGCAAACATCAGGTATACTCCATCATTCGGATCGGTCCCTTTGATCATGGGGAAATTCGAAACGGCGGTATGCCAGATTGGTTATTCGGTCGACCATTTGAGGTTCGTTCTAATGATGAGGGGTATCTGTTCTATACAAGAAGATTGTATAACGAAATCGGTACCCAGGTTAAAGGGCTGTTATATAAGGAGGGGGGGCCGATTATCGGCACCCAAATCGAAAACGAGCATCATCATTCATCTGCCCAGTGGGCATTGACTGTAGGAATTAATGATATGTGGCTAAACAGTGGAAGTGACGGTAACTCGCATATGTTAAAACTTAAAGAAATAGCTCTGGAAGCGGGGATTGATACTCCGATCTATACGTGCACAGGATGGGGAGGAGCAACAACTCCTGTACCTGATATGCTGCCGTTATGGGGCGGGTATGCCTATTGGCCATGGATCTACTACGAAGAGGGACGTTTGAAGGGGATGGACGAGCATCCTGCGACACCGGAATACATTTTCCGCGACAAGCATAATAACAAGATTCTAGTGAGTTACAATTTTGAGCCTCAATACGCGCCTGAAGACTATCCGTACGCTTGCTGTGAAATGGGTGGCGGCATGGTTCAGTTTTATAAATATCGGTTCGCATTTCCCTACCGCAGTGTTCCAGCAATGACTGTCATGAAGGTTGCAGAAGGCTGTAATCTGATCGGATATTACATGTATCATGGGGGTTCCAATCCTCGGGGTAAGGTTAACCCGTTCACCAATGATCTAGCCACACCTAAAATATCCTATGATTTCAACGCCATGATCGGCGAATTCGGTCAAGTAAGGGAATCGTACCATAGAACAAAGCTGCAGCATTACTTTTTTTCAACGTTCCAAAAGCAATTCTCAGTAACCAAGACTATTCTGCCAGGGGATACGTCCCAGATGGACCCTTATGATGTGGATACGTTACGATATGCAGTGCGATCCAGTGCTGGATCGGGTTATCTGTTTCTAAATAATTTCCAAGACCATGTCGAAAATGACGACCTGTGCGATTTTAATGTGAGCATTGAACTGCCCGAGGAAACGATTATAATCCCTAGTCAAGGTGAGCTGATGTTAGGACGTGAAAGTTTCGCTATATTGCCATTTAACTTTAATTTAGATGGAATGAAGCTCAAATATGCTACGGCACAGCTGATAACAAGGATAGAAGAAGATGGAGAAGTATACTACTTTTTCTTTGTACCAGAGGGGATGAAGGGAAGATATGAAATTGAGTCAAAAGATATCATCAGTGCCACAATCGACAAAGGCTCGATAGAGCAGTTGGATGGGAACACGATCATTAAGGTTGCTGAAGAGGACGATAGTCTCATCCATCTGGTATCTGAAAGTGGCAAAAAAGTTGCCATCTACACGATGACTGATGAGCAAAGTCTTACATTTTGGAAGGTAAACATGCAAGGCCGGGACAGAGTCATTTTGACCAATGCCAATGTACTTGTATATGAGGGCGATCTAAGGCTGGAATCGACGGATCAAGAAATGGTAACCCTGAGTGTATTCCCTGATTTCGACGCCTCGATCACATCTATTACTGGTGGAGAGCTGCTAGACATAACAGAAAACAATGTATTTAAAACGTATCGTTTAAAGGCTCCTAAGCGAGAAATTCATTTCAATTTGAAAAGAATAAATGACGATAAACTTACTATTGATTTTGAGATAGATGCCTTTCACGGAATTAAGGAAGCTCTGCTGCGTATCGATTATACTGGAGATATCGGTTATGCTTTTATGGATGGCGAACTGATCAACGATAATTTCTGCAACCATACGACCTGGGAAATAGGCTTGAAAGCATTTGAGCATCGGCTCATCGAGCAAGGGTTGTACGTATATGTTTCCCCAATACGAAAAGGTAAGGTTCTCAACAGCAATACGACTATGGCTGGCTGGAAAGAGACGGCAAAGGAACGTATCGTAGATATCCGCGCAGTCAGCATCGTGCCTGTGTATGAAATTCGACTCACCGTATAACCCAGGAAGTGTAAGTTCAGAGACGCACAGTGGGTACTTTTAGTATAAAGTATAAAAATGTAAAAGCTCATGGTCGTTCAACCATGAGCCTTTTTTACTTTCTGATAGTACGTTTAGTAGATACCAGCCTTTTTCGATGTTTCTTTGATCCCGTTGCTTCCGTTAACTACAGTTTTCCCCCAATCCGTCAGATTGCCATTAGGTCCTGTTACAAGATCAAGGTAGGAAAGATTGGAACTATTACCATACCAGGACCAGGCTAACCAGCCTACTCCTTTGGATTGACCGTATCTCATGATTTCTGTCTCGTCGACGTCTGCTCCCTGGTGGTAACCGCCAAATTCGCCAATAATCAGAGCGAGTCCTTGATTCAGAACGTTATCAATATTGGTTCGAACAGTTTGAACATCTTTACCAGCGAACTCATACATATGGATGGAAAATACCGTATTCTTCAAAGAATCAGCTGCGAATACAGATTTACCAAAGTCATTGATAGATTGAGGATATTGTCCCCATCCGGCACAATCGACGATGAGCGTATTTTTAATACCTGCGTTTCTCAGCTTGGGAATCGCTTGCTTGTATCCATCAGCCCAACCACTTCCATTCCAAGAACCATACCATTCGTTCGCTATGTTTACGATAACCCGGTCTTCCTTGCCGATTAGAGCATCCTTTATGCTAATCCAGTAGTTCACAGCTGCATCCAAAGAAGCGTAGTCGTCTTTGCCCGTAGCGTCATGAACTTCAAGTACAGCAATCATTTTATGGTTGGAGACGAGAGAAATAATATTTTTCACGGAATTAATATCATCCTTGGTGTACTGGTTTCCGTTAGAAAGGACAATTCGGACAGTATTAGCACCTGTCTGGGCAATTGCCGGGATCGCTGTATAAAGATCGTTTTTGTACCATGTGTGAGCATGATTGACGCCTCTCATAACAAATGGCTTGCCTGTAGAATCATACAATTTGGTACCGCTTACATAAAATCCTGAAGCAGCTTCTACCTTGGAGAAAACTCCTCCTAAACCAATCATGATGAGCAAGCCGATCATTCCAGACAATAGTGCTTTTCTTAACAATACCTTCATTTTTATTCCTCCCTAAATATATTATTCAACCTCCTGCTATACAGAGATGAAGTTAGGTATGTAAGTGTGTAAATAGCAGTAAGCTAAACACAAAATTAAGCGCTTTTAAATATGAAAAAAGTTATTTTTGTTATTCTATCATTTGTGTTTTTGTTATTCAATCGGTTATTTTGGTTATTTTTTTGTGTTTTTGAAGTATAAACACATGGATGTATTATTTAAGTGCGATTTTCTGTGGTTTCATTGTATTTATTGTTTATGTTTGTTTAAAATTTAGTTTATATTGATAAAAATAACCTAACTATATTTCTGTGATATTCCGGATTTGTGTAGGTTGACCTAACGTTTTGCTTGGTTAATTATTTTGAACAAAGGTGAGATCTATCGGACAGCAATACCTAAGCTTCACCGCGATATTAAATTATAGTATGATATTCTTGTGAAAAATTTTACCAGAGTGAATAGGGGCAAGCTGATGAGAAAACCAATCATTGCAGTCGATATGGACGATACCATCTGTCATCTCGTCAAACGAGCCATATACCATAACAATAGTGAATTTCCCACTCATCCGCTTCGTTATGAAGAAATGTTAGATTGGAACACGGATCATCTACGTCATCCCAAAAGCACGCATGATGTATTTTATGGGCGACCGGGTTTGTTTGAGGAACTTGAACTGTTTGACGAGTATGTTGTAGAAGAAATGGAGAAGCTTTGCAATGCTTTTGATGTCATTATTGTGACAGCAGCAGAACCTAAGACCGTCGTAGAGAAATGGAACTGGCTTCAAAGACATATGCCATTCATTCCGATCGAGAACTTTTTCCCATGTAAACGAAAGAACCTGATTAACTATGATCTCCTGATTGATGATGGTCCTCATAATTTAGTACCTGCGCTAAAGGAGGGGAAAAAGGTGCTTTGTATTCCTCATCCATGGAATCTGAGAGCAAGAGAGCAATATGAGTTCCCCGTCATGACATCCTGGCAAGGAGCAAAAGAACGAATCGACTCCATTTTAGGAGTTCTGTATAAATAATAGAATTATTCGTAAAACAGCTGGCTCCTCTGGAACTGGCTGTTTTGCTAGAAAGAATAGCGCCTATGGCTGAAATAAAATGGTACAATTGCTATGCATTATCCATGAGGAGGGAACGTGTATGACCATGACTATGGGTCTGATTGTGAATCATCTGACCAAGGGAATAAGCCTACCCCACACCACCGTAGATCTGCTGGACCCAGGATCTGTAGATACTGAGGTGCAAGGAATTGTAACCGCTTTCTCCGCTTCACAGTACGTGATAGAACAAGCTATTTCTCTAGGTGCAAATTTTATCATTACACATGAAGGCATTTTTTATAGTCATCAGAGGATGCATGAGTGTCTACTACATGATCCGGTTTTTTCGCAAAAATCTCGCCTCATTGCCGATGCAGGTATAGGCATTTATCGGTTTCATGACACCATACATCGTTATCAACCGGATGGAGTGATGGTTGGGCTTCTTCAGGCGCTTGGCTGGCACAACTACATGGTAAAACAGCAGCCGACGGCCGCCATTTTGACTATTCCAGCTATGAAAGTTAAGGAGATCGCTGAATATATCAAAGCCAAACTACATATTCGTTATGTACGGGTGGCTGGCGAGGTTTCCATGCCATGTGAACGAGTGGGAATTTCAGTAGGATACAGGGGAGGTGGCGATCTAGCCATTCCATTATTTCTAAATGATAATGTAGATGTAGTCATCGCCGGTGAAGGCCCAGAATGGGAAACACCAGAATATGTTAAAGATGCTGTCTATCAAGGGCACAGTAGAGCACTTATCATGCTGGGACATGCTGAAAGTGAAGCACCTGGGATGAAGTATCTCGCAGATGTACTTTCCGCCCAATTTCCGATGCTTCCCGTACACTTTATTGAAGATCGCCCGGTGTTTCAAATATTGTAATGAGAACACGTTTTTTGTGATGGTCATCCAGCACTGCTGTTATATCCGTTCATCCACTTTATGAAATGGAGGCGAGATCATGGGAAGCAGAGTGATTATGCCGTTCAAAACAGACTGGAGATTTATAGAAGGAAATTACGCGGGTGCTGAGAAAATGGACTACAACGATGAGCATTGGCGGCTCCTTCATGTCCCTCATGATTGGAGCATTGAAAAGTCCTTTGATCCACATATGCTGTATGGTGGCAATCAGGCTTATTTGCCAAGATGGTCTGTCGGATGGTACAGAAAGCATTTTAATGTGAAGCCCTCCTCTCCAAAACAGCGCGTATACATACAATTTGATGGCATTCACAGTAACAGTGAGGTTTGGATCAATGGGCATTTTGTGGGCAAGCGACCCTATGGATATGTTAGCTTTCAATATGATTTGACTCCATATATTCGGTGGGATGAGGAAAATGTGATTGCCGTCAAAGTGGACAATACGATTCTTTCACCTGACAGATGGTATTCGGGGGCCGGTATTTATCGTAATGTTTGGCTGATTTGTACGGATTATATTCATATAACCGAATGGGGGACTTACATTACCACACCTGAAATTTCGCCAGATGAAGCCAAGGTGACTGTCAGAATCCAGGTCACTAATCAACACGCGCATGCCGTAGAGTGTACGATTATGACTGAAATGCTGGACCCACAGGGACAGATCCAAGGAAAAGTGGAAAACCGAGTCACTCTTTCGAGCTGTGAAACGGGGGAAATAGAGCAAAAAACGCGAGTATTAGAGCCAGAACTATGGTCACCGGACAACCCAGTGCTCTACGAAGCCCAGACGACGATCTATTGCGACAATACAGAGGTGGATCGTTATTGTACCTCTTTTGGCATAAGAGAAGTGAAGCTGGATACACAAAAAGGTTTATTTTTGAATGGGCACAGCTTAAAGCTAAAGGGAGTGTGCATTCACCATGATTTAGGCTGTCTGGGGGCTGCTTACCATGATACAGCCATGAAAAGAAGGCTGCAAAAGCTGAAGGAAATGGGCTGTAACTCGATCCGTTTTGCTCATAACCCGATGGCGCCCGAATTATTAGATTTATGTGACCAGATGGGGTTCTTGGTGGTTGATGAGGCTTTTGATAAGTGGAAATCTCTTTTCTATGAGCATTTATATGATGAGTGGTGGGAAAAAGATCTGGAGGCAATGTTGCTCAGAGACAGGAACCATCCCAGTGTTTTCATGTGGAGCGTTGGGAATGAAGTGGAAAACCAAGGGCAGCCATCCATGCTAAAAATGTTGGAGCAGCTCGTGGGTTTCTGCCATGAAAAAGACCCAACCCGATCGGTTACATATGCGCTTGAGCCGCATAATACACCGATCAGCTTGCGTGAGGGTTCGATTGAGGCCAAAGTGGAGCATACTAAGCAGCTGGCACAACGAGTGGATGTTCTGGGGTTAAACTATCAGGAGCAGTGGTATGAGCACTATAGGGCGGCCATGCCGGATATGCTTATCCTTGGAACCGAGACGTTTCCATACTATCGGGGCAAGGATAACCGGGTTAAAGGTTATTTGCTTATGAATCCCTGGTTTGATGTCGCTAATCATGATTATGTGATCGGTCAATTTGTTTGGAGTGGAATTGACTATTTGGGAGAAACGAGCTATCCCTCCAAAGGGTGGTCTTCGGGCCTGATTGATACTTGCGGATTCCGCAAACCAGTATCTTATCTCCAACAAAGCTTATGGTCTAATCAGCCTGTTGTGCACATAGCCGCATTTAACGAACATATGAAATCGGAATTTAATCCGACATGGACAATGCACTGGAAATCTCCGGCCATGGAAGATCACTGGACATTTCCTGACTACGGTGGAAAATTGATACGGTTGGTTACCTTCACCAATTGTGAGAGTGTGGAATTGATCGTGAATGATGAATTATACGGTGAGAGGAAGCTAGTGGATTACCCTAATCATTTAATCCTATGGGAGCTTCCCTATACACCGGGCAAAATCCGAGCTGTGGGTCGTAATGGAAACGAGAAGGTTTGTGAGCATGAACTGACTACTGCCGGGACTCCTTATGCTCTAAAGTTGGAGGCCGATCGGACGGTTCTACCTGCTGATGGGCATGAGATATCTCATGTGGAAGTAACCGTCATAGACCCAAACGGGATCACTGTACCTAACCAGGATGTTGAATTAACCTTTAAACTGCATGGTGATGGCCGCATCCTTGGAATAGACAATGGGGACCTCACCAGTGATGAACCCTACAAGGGGAATGAGAGACGAACACACAGAGGAAGGTGTCTTGTGGTTGTACAATCTGGGAATGTGGCTGGTGAGCTGTTGCTTCAAGCATCAGCAGATGGAGGGTTACTGGGAGGAACCAGGCTGAAAGTGGAACAAGAATATAAATGACAATTCAAGGTTGATTCAGTAAAGACATTGTATTTTAGCTTACGTATTATTGTTACTCTTGACCAGCTTCTGGGCTGGTCTTTTTTATTTTTATATATAGGTAGGTTTCAGAATTGACATAAAAATAAGAAAGTTTTATAATTTCGGTATTAAAGAAATTAATTGAATAGTTTAATAGATGGGGTGTTTAATAGTGAACGAACGAGATTTCAAAGATGGGCTTTTCACCGAATACGCACGGATCGGAAAATGCTTGTCCAGCCCGAAAAGGTTGGAAATTCTTGATATTCTCATACAAGGACCCAAATCAGTTGAAGTTCTATCTAAAATGACTTCGATGTCCGTTGCCAATGTTTCTCAGCATCTACAAACTCTATATCAAGCTAAGTTGGTTCAATCCAAAAAGCAGGGAAACTTTGTGTATTATGAACTTTCTGATTCATCTGTTTTGCACTTTTTAAATTCACTGTATGACCTGTCTGAAAAGCAGTTAATTGAAGTTCAGCACATTAAGGAGCAATTTTTGGGTCAATTCTCGGATGTTGAAGGAGTCACAATGGAAGAATTGGCAATGCGGATGGAAAAAGGAGAGGTCACACTTCTTGATGTACGGCCGCGAGATGAATATGAAACTGCTCATATACCGGGGGCTGTTTCCGTTCCAATTGAAGAATTAGCGGAGCAGTTATCTTTGTTGCCAGCCGACTCGAAGATTGTGGCTTATTGCAGAGGCCCGTATTGCTTAATGGCGGTTAGAGCTATTGCATTGTTGCAGGCTCGTGGTTTCGAAGCTAGACACTTGGATAAGAGTGTTCATGATTGGAACGACTTTATCAGGGAAGGAAGTTAGCCTTAATGAATTTGACGAATGCTTCGCAGAAGAGGCAAGCGCTTATCAATTCCTATGCGGAATCTTCAGATAAGCAAAGAAAACTGTATCGTCGTACGCTTATCACCGTTATTTTCTCTCAAATTTTTGGAGGCGCCGGACTTGCTGCCGGAGTAACCGTTGGTGCGTTGTTGGCGCAAGATATGCTGGGTACGGATAAATTTACGGGGATTCCTGCGGCACTATTTACACTTGGTTCAGCGGCTGCAGCGCTCCTCGTTGGTCGGTTTTCCCAAAGATTCGGCCGACGAATGGGGCTGGGACTCGGTTTTATTGCAGGGGGAGTTGGGGCGATCGGTGTCGTTGTTGCAGCCCTTATGAATAGTATTACCCTGCTTCTAGTCTCCCTTCTTGTTTATGGATCGGGAACGGCTACAAATCTGCAGGCTCGTTATGCCGGTACAGATCTCGCAAGTTCAAAGCAGAGGGCAACAGCTGCGAGTATGGCTATGGTCTTTACAACGATCGGAGCGGTAGCCGGTCCCAACTTAGTTAACGTTACCGGAGAGTTTGCGTTATCCATTGGAGTTCCCAGTTTAGCGGGACCTTTTCTTTTAGCGGCGGTAGCCTATACATTAGCAGGCATAATATTATTGCTACTTCTTCATCCTGACCCTTTATTGGTGGCCAAAGCAGTTGCGAATCAGGCGGCACAAGGAAGCCAGTCGTCTTCTGATCTTGAGGCTACTCGTGATGGTAGAAAAGGAATTATTCTTGGCGCTTTAATCATGATAATAACTCAAATTGTCATGGTTGCGATTATGACGATGACTCCCGTACATATGAAGCACCATGGACATGGACTCGGCGAAGTAGGATTAGTCATCGGTTTTCATATTGGTGCTATGTATCTTCCGTCTCTAGTTACGGGTATTCTTGTCGATAAGATTGGTCGTATAGCGATGGCGATGGCTTCAGCTGTAACGCTACTTCTCGCTGGCGTAGTAGCTGCGTTGGCTCCCACTGATTCGATGGTTTTGCTTATTGTGGCGCTTTCTCTTTTAGGGATAGGGTGGAATTTTGGACTGATTAGTGGAACCGCTTTGATTGTAGATTCGACGACAATATCTAATCAAGCTAAGGTACAGGGATCGGTGGACGTACTTATTGCTTTGGCAGGAGCTTCGGGAGGAGCACTGTCCGGGATGATCGTAGCAAATTCAAGCTATTCCATACTTTCTTATGCGGGAGGAATTCTGGCGCTGGCGTTACTTCCTATCATGTTATGGATGCGTTCAAAGAGAGCATAGACTAGCAAAAAACGACCTTATGGTCGTTTTTTTGTGTTTACCTAACTGTCGGGGGGAAGCAGCCATAGTTCTCTTTTTGACAAATAGTTTGGATACGAATAGAATGACTAATTATGATACAACTTATTAAAACATTAATAAAAAGTGGTGATAAGTAGATATGTAAATGCCAGTAGAATCATCCATGAATCCTCGGGTAATTCGTAATATCTTGTTTTTGTTGTTCGCTTTACCGGGTGTAGCTTTTGCTTCCTGGGTATCTCGAACGCCTACTATACGGGGTAATTTACATGTCTCGACTGCCGAAATGGGAATCATTATTTTTGGATTAGCTGCATTTCTTTAGCGGGACTACTTATAGATCCCCCAGGCTTAGGGTTTTTAGGTGAACATGTTGGAACTTCTGCATGCCTTGATTGTAGTGCTTGTTGGCGTTATGGTCGCTGGTTTGATATCGGGTGCAGCCCAACCCATTGGAGTGAAAGAAAAAATCAGATTAAAAAATAAAGGGGATTGTCGCATGACTATGAAAACGGAAAAACAAAAGATGATAGATGGAGAACTGTATGTAGCTGCTGATCCTCAATTAACGAGTGAAAGAGAGTATGCGAGAAGATGTGTCCGTCTCTTTAATCAGACGACAGAGACGGATCGTGAGTACCGTGAAAAGTTACTTAAGGAGCTTTTCGGATCAACTGGTGAAAATATAGGCATGGAACCCAACATACGTTGTGACTACGGATACAACATCCATGTTGGAAATAATTTCTATGCCAACTTTGACTGTACCATTTTGGATGTTTGCGAAGTGCGCATTGGAGATAATTGTTTCCTGGCTCCAGGAGTTCATATTTACACAGCAACTCACCCCATAGATCCGTTTGAACGAATCGCTGGCCCAGAGTATGGAAAGCCTGTTAAGATTGGCAACAATGTATGGATCGGCGGGAGAGCAGTGATCAATCCTGGTGTTACGATAGGTAATAATGTCGTAGTGGCATCAGGAGCAGTAGTAACCAAGGATGTTCCAGATCATGTGGTTGTAGCTGGAAATCCAGCACGAATAATTAAGCAGATTGAAATCTCCTAAACAGCATACAGGCAAAGCATTTAATATTTGTTCCGATGATCCTATTAAAATAGCTCTTTATTTTAATAGGATCATTTAATTTAAAGACTAGTATGCTTATGGTCTTCAAGATTGAACTATACAGAGTAATAAATAATCATATTCATCCGAACTAGTGTTTCTCCTAGATTATAGTAAATGTGTGGACGGTCTGCTTTAAACCGGATTGAATCTCCAGCTTTAACTGTGTACATTTCTTCGCTGACTTTTATCACCATTTCACCCTCAAATACCGTAATAAATTCTTCTGTACCTTCACGGTGTGGCGCTGAACTCAGTTCCCCGCCTGCTTCAATCTCTACGGTGTAAACCTCAAAATTTCTACTTCCTTCATAGGGAAAAAACGGATACAACCGATAGTGATTATTTTCTTCAAGCACTTGCACCTTGGTTTTCGGAACGACTACTGCATCTGCAGGGGGTTCATTAATCAGGGCAGTGAAAGAGATTTTCAAACCGTTCGCAATTTTCCATACGGTTGTAATCGAAGGATTTGATTCTCCCCGCTCAATCTGACCAAGCATCGTTTTACTGATCCCCGTCAGATCGGCTAATTTATCTAAACTTAATTTTCGTTCATTTCTTAGATATTTCAAATTTTTACTTAAAATCAGATTAATATTCTCCATAATTATTCGCCCCTATTGTGCTTTATAAAGAACGTATTGTACAATCATAAAGTACAAACGTGCGTTTTAACGCACACTTTATACAATTATAACATACTGGAGTTGATTGTTGCATGCCGGTTATTCCGTTTCTTTCTTATGTGATTGTTACCAGCTTTACGCCCGGACCCAACAATATTATGTCATTAGACAGTGCCAGGCGGTTAGGTTTGAGAAAAGCATTTCCATTTTTGCTGGGAGTAACAGCGGGCTGTTTCGCTATTATGCTGTTAGCCTGCTATTTTAATCTTGCTTTGTATCATTTTTTGCCACGGGTTAAAATCTGGATGAATGTACTCGGTAGTCTGTACATGCTTTATCTGGCGATAAAAATAGCGAAGAGCAAACCTTCTTCTAAAAATAATGATCACAATGAAGGATATTCCTTCAAATCAGGATTGCTGCTGCAATTTATCAATTTAAAAGTCATTTTGTATGGTATTACGGTCATTTCAACGTTTGTTATGCCTTATGATGTATCGTATATAGAGCTTATTATGATTTCATTACTTTTGACCTGTATTGGTTTTATAGCTGTAGTGTGCTGGGCGATTTTTGGGGCTATGTTTCAGCGTTTCTTGAACAAGTATGAGCGCTCCTTCAATATCATAATGTCCTTATTGCTCCTTTATAGTGCACTATCGATATGGATGTAAATGAATACCGTTTCCATCATAGAAAAGAAAGGTTCCTGACTATAGGCAGGAGCTTTTTTTTCGTGTGAATTGAGCTTATTTTACGAGTTATAACATACAATCGGACAGAATGGATGAGTCTCCTGATCATTTAGCTGCAAAACGGGTATTACCTTAATAAATAAAGCTGTTGACAACTTGTATATACATGACTTAATCTTGTATATACAAGTTGTTGAAAGCGTTATATTATTTTTTACGCTATTTCATTTCGCAAGAAAGGAATGAGCATGAATGGAAGCAACGAATAGGACTTTGATTCCTCAAGATAAGGACTGGTGGCGAAAATCAGTAGTCTATCAGGTTTATCCCAAAAGTTTTAACGATACGACGGGTAAAGGAACCGGTGATATAAGAGGACTGACGCAAAAGCTGGATTATTTGCAAAAACTGGGTGTCGATATTGTCTGGTTGCAGCCTGTATATGTCTCACCACAACGTGATAACGGGTATGATGTAGCCGATTATTGCCGGATTAATCCTGACTATGGAACAATGCAGGATTTTGAAGAATTGAGCCGGGAAATTCGGGCGCGTGGGATGCACTTGATGATCGACATCGTGGTTAACCATTCTTCCACAGAGCATGTCTGGTTTCAGCAGGCGCGGCTTTCTAAGGATAGTGAGTACAGGGACTATTATATCTGGCGTGACCCAGCACCCGATGGAGGACCTCCGAACAACTGGATTTCCAAGTTTGGTGGACCAGCTTGGCAGTATGACGAGGCTACAAACCAATATTTCTTGACACTGTTTGATAAGACGCAGGCGGATTTAAACTGGGAAAATCCCAAAGTTCGTCAGGAAGTTGTTAATGTGCTGGAATTTTGGGCAGAGAAGGGAGTTAGTGGCTTCCGACTTGATGTCATTAATTTGATTTCCAAAGATCAGCAATTCTCGGACGACGATGGAAGCACGGCTCCTGGGGACGGGCGTAAGTATTATACGGACGGCCCAAGTGTGCATGAATACCTTCATGAATTACATGAGAAAGTATTCTCAGCGTATAACAGTGTCACTGTAGGGGAGATGTCCTCCACCTCACTGGATCACTGTATCCGTTATTCCAATCCAGAAAGAAAAGAATTGTCCATGACCTTTAATTTTCATCATTTGAAGGTAGATTATCCAAATGGACATAAGTGGGAATTGATGCCATATGATTTTGAATTGTTGAAGAAGCTATTCTCGGATTGGCAAACGGGCATGCAACAAGGTGGCGGCTGGAGTGCATTGTTTTTTAACAATCATGATCAGCCAAGGGCGATCTCTCGCTTTTTGGATGATGGCGAATACCATGCGGAAAGCGCCAAGCTGCTGGCAACCACGTTACATGGTCTTCAAGGAACGCCCTATATATTTCAAGGTGAAGAGATTGGGATGGCCAACCCGCAGTGGGCAGATATTGAAGAGTTTCGGGATGTTGAATCTCTGAATATGTATCGTATCTTACAGGAACAAGGCAAAAGTGCAGAAGAAGCATTGAATATCATTCGAGAGCGGTCTCGTGATAATTCGAGGACACCGATGCAGTGGGATAACACTCGCAATGCGGGCTTCACTACAGGCACGCCTTGGATTAAGGTAGATGAACGATATCCACAGATCAACGTTCAGTCTCAGTTAGAGGACCCGAACTCGATCTACAATCATTACCGTCAGCTGATTCACCTGCGTAAGACGGTGCAGGTCCTTACTGACGGGAGTTATCAACGTTTGGACGAAGCTCATCCTCAGGTCTACGCCTATCAACGCAGCAATGAAGAGGAGACTTTGATCGTCATCTCTAATTTTAGCGGACAGGATGCGCAATTCCGTATACCGGATTCATTTTATTCATCATTAAAAAATCAAGCGTTGGGTGCGGCTGAGCTTTTAATAGGTAATACCCAGCACGTCCCGGAGCTAAAACAAGAGATCACTTTGGCCCCATATGCTTCATATATGTGGATTGTCCGTAGTCTTAGTGAATAGTATGGAGATAACTAGTAGTACCCCGGGAACGTTATTTTTTATAACCGGGGTTGCTGCTAAAAAAGAGCAAACGTTAAGGGAGTGGGCTAAATGGCGATTGAAAGATCACAGGTAGAAGACATTATAAAAGCCGTTGGTGGCAAAGACAACATAGAGGCCTCTACGCATTGCGTAACTCGTCTGCGATTTGCCCTTTATGATGATAAGCTGGTCGATAAAGAAGCACTGGAACAAAATGATTTGGTCAAAGGCCAATTTTCTTCACAAGGACAGTATCAGGTCGTGATTGGTCCAGGCCTGGTGGATAAGGTATATAACGAAATGATCTCCATTACAGGAGGTAGTCGGGCTTCTAAAGACGATGTCAAAAATGCAGCAAGCAAAAAACAAAATCCAATTCAGCGTGCCATCAAGACGCTGGCAGATATTTTTATCCCCATCTTGCCCGCAATCGTGACTGCAGGTTTATTACTTGGAATAAATAATATTTTGACAGGCAAGGGGATTTTCTTCGAAGGTATGGCTCTGGTTCAGGTCTATCCTCAATGGACTGACTTTGCTGCTATCATTAACACCATTGCCAGCACCGCTTTTACATTCCTACCTGCCTTAATTGGATGGTCAGCCGTTGTCCGGTTTGGCGGCAGTCCTTTACTCGGGATTGTACTGGGTCTGATTCTGGTTCACCCAGATCTATTAAGTGCATACGGTTATGCGGATGCCGTTACCAAAGGAACCGTTCCGGTTTGGAATTTGTTTGGGTGGGAAGTGAACAAGATTGGTTATCAAGGACAGGTTTTACCTGTTTTAGTATCCGCTTACGTACTTGCACAAATTGAAAAATTCCTAAATAAAAAGATAGCGGATTCATTTAAGCTGTTACTCGTGGCACCGATTACATTATTAATAACGGGATTTCTGGCTTTTACAGTGATCGGTCCGGTTACTTTTATGATTGGTAATGCTATTACGTCTGGTCTTGTATACGTTTTCGATTGGGCTCCTGCGGTGGGAGGCTTGATCTATGGAGGCTTGTACTCCTTGCTCGTGATTACGGGAATGCACCATACTTTCCTGGCGGTGGATGTGCAATTAATTGGTACGCAGGGTGGAACGTTCCTCTGGCCGATGCTGGCGCTGTCCAATATCGCTCAGGGGGCCGGAGCATTGGCCATGATGCTGGTATTGAAGGAGCAAAAGGGAAAAGGGTTGGCTCTTACCTCTTCTGTGTCTGCTTTTCTGGGTGTAACCGAGCCTGCCATATTCGGGGTGAATATCCGATATAAATATCCGTTCGTATTTGGAATGATCGGTTCGGGTATCGCAGGTATACTGCTTACCGTAAATCATGTGATGGCTTCTTCCATTGGTGTGGGAGGGATTCCAGGCTTCTTGTCTATTTTCCCAAACAACTGGGGTGTATTCTTCATTGGGATGGCGATCGTATTGATTGTACCGTTCACTTTAACCTTTATGTATGGAAAACTGCTAAATAAGCGCCGTCAGACTCCAGCTACACCAGCTAACGACTCCGTACGGAAAGATTCGGGCCGTCAAAATTCTGCACTGGATGTGCTTGAAGTAAAGACTCCGGTACTGGGACGTGTTGTGCCATTGGAGCAGGTTCCTGATCCGGCTTTTGCCGAACGGCAGATGGGACACGGTATCGCAGTGGAACCGAAGGATGGCAAGATTCTTGCCCCTTTCAGCGGAAAAGTTATTCATATCATGATGAAAAGCAAGCATGCCTTGATTTTGGAGCATCCGACAGGTGTACAGATTCTGGTACATGTGGGGATCAATACGGTGTCACTGAAGGGTGAGGGATTCACTATACATGTGGAGACAGATCAAACTGTGAAGCAAGGACAACTATTGATGGAATTTGACCGTGATCTGATTCAGAAATCTGGATATCCCATCATTACACCTGTCATTGTCCCGGATGGCCAAAGTATGATTAAATCGGTTGAGGAACTGCCAGGTGAGGCAGACGATTTGCAGTATACCTTAATGAAAATTCATTTGAATTCTTCATCAGGTCATAGGAATTAATTCAGTTTCAATTCGCACAGTCTATTATAGTGAACAGGGAAGTGAAAGAATGCTACAATGAACGTGGTGATGAAAATTGACAAAGAATATATTTTTGCAAATTTATCAGGATTATTCGGGACAGATTCAGACAGGCGAATTGGCTCCAGGTACGAAAATGCCATCTGAAAATGAACTGGCCCGGGAGTATAACACTTCTCGCGAAACCGTACGTAAGGCACTCCATTTGCTTGCACAAAATGGGTATATCCATAAAATAAAAGCTAAAGGATCTTTTGTTCTGGATATGGGACGGATGGATTTTCCTATAGGAGGTCTGGTCAGTTTTAAGGAAATGTCCGAACGGATTGGGCGTACATCACGAACCATTGTACATGAAAATCAACTACTTCCAGTTCCAGATGACATAGCCAATCATCTTGAGATTGACAAAGACAAATATTTGGTCTGGAAAGTCGTTCGTGCACGTGAAATTGAAGGTGAATGCGTCATATTGGACAAAGATTACTTTCGATCAGACATTGTATCTGTGCTTACTGAGGAAATTAGTCGTGGATCCATCTACGAATATTTGGAGGGAGAGCTCCATCTTCAAATCAGTTATGCAAAAAAAGTCGTTTCCGTAGAAAATGCAGACGAAGAAGATCATAGGCTGATGGACCTTCAGAACTACACTCATGTGGTCGTAGTACGTAACTATGTTTATCTGGAGGACACCACGTTGTTCCAGTATACCGAGTCAAGGCATCGGCTGGACAAATTCCAATTTGTCGACTTTGCCAGACGTTCCCACGGTGGAGACAAGAGAGCAGATTTTTTAAAATAACGATCAATAATATAGTTAAGAAACCCCGTCTTTTAAGACGAGGGTTTCTTTTTTACCTTGGATGCAACTGCTGAGCAGCTTGTATACTGGCATTTGAGGGATTTGAATTTGCGTTTTATCCAAAAGCTGTTTATAGAATATTAAAAGGTTATATACTGTTTAGAATACAATTCCATGATCAATGCAATGGGAACGAGGTGTATGTTATTTATGTATAGAGTGGCTATCTGCGATGATGAGCACAAGCAGAGAGAGCTTGTTAAAAATATGCTGATTACTTTGTCGATAAAGACCAGTATAGAATTTAAAGTTGAATTATTCGACTCCGGAGAACAGCTGGTATCTCATTATCAAAACCATGAGTCTCCATTCCATATCTTAATATTGGATGTTGAAATGAGTGGCATGAACGGAATCCAAACCGCCCAAAAAATAAGGAGTTTAAATCACCTGGATGAACAGATTGTTTTTTTAACGAGCTACCCTGAATATATGGTGGAAAGTTTTGACGTAGTCACATTTCAGTATTTAATAAAACCGATTGCTCCCCATATCTTTGAGGAAAAAATGATAAAGCTGTGTCAATATTTTCAATCTCTCGATAAAAAATTCGTTATCATCAAGTCAGCTTATGAGGAAGTGCTTTTAAAATATGATGATATCATTAGTATTGAAGTGGTCAAAAGCTTAACCATAAAAAACAAACTGCATTTTGTAACCTCTACTCAAACCTATGATAGCAAAGGGATTCTTTCGGACTATGCTTCAGCATTAAAAGAACATAATTTTCTACAAATTCATCGTTCGATTATTATAAACTTAATTCATGTGAAAAAATTTGCTGGCGGTGATGTTTTGATGTCAAATGATGTGAAGTTACCTATTGGGCGTTCTAAAATAAAAGAAGTTAAAGATCTATATACCAAATTTATGATCATGAAGATGCATTAATATGATGGAATATAACTCCCTGCTTCTTAATCTTTGCGTTGTCCTTGTTATGTGCTTCCAAGTGAATTTTTACTTTAACTCGGTTTTTGATAAGTCCAATCGAAAGCCGAACAGATTCGTGTACTTCATTATTTTTGGGTTGCTGGATTCCCTATATTTAAGTGTTTATTTGGCTCCTACGATATCTTCGATTTTAGCATTACTTGTCATATTTAGTTTAGCGCAATCGTATACAGTGGAAATAAAGACAAAGATCATCTTTTCTATCCTTTATGCTGTATTGATAACCATCGTTAATTTTATATCTCTTTATATTTTATATGCTGTAGGCTCTGTTAAAATTAGCAACTTTAGCCATTTGAGTGAACAAGATCACTTGATATACTCTAAGGTTATGTTACTCAGCTGCATTATCATGTTTGCTGTCATTCAGATTATACGGTTATTTGCCAAACGAAGAACCTTCCCTTTGCAGCATCGTTACTATATTTTATTTTTAATCGTTCCCATCATAAGTTTATACCAGGTCAATGTTTTATCTGTTTATAGTGAAAAGAATATGTATTATTTTGGTTCTATTATTGGCTTTATTTCCTTAAATGTTTTTATCATATATATTTTTGATAATGTCATTGAAAAATTTCAATTAATGCATGAAAATGCTCAATTACAAGATCAGATGGACTACCAAGATGCCAATTATGAAAAAACGGTTCACAGCTTCAAAAATATAAAAAGAATCATTCATGATACACACCAACAGTTTTTGTATATTGAAGAATGTATCAAGAGAAATGAATTGGCTGAGGCGAGTGAACATATTAAGGTTACCTTAAATAAAATCGAAGGAGCATATCAAAGGGTTAATACCGGTAATCTGGTTATAGATGCCCTTGTCACGAATAGTCTTAACATTGGACAAGCCAATGGCATCAAGGTAGATACCCAACTTAACTTATATTCACAGAAAGTAAATATTGAACGTTATGATTTATGTGTAGTTCTAGGGAATATGCTGGATAATGCCATAGAAGCATCTAAAAAGGTCAAGATTGCGGATGACAGGTACATTCTTATTAAAATACATTCCAATGAGTCCACGCTTTTCATTCACATCCTTAATCATGTGGAGAATGAAGTGGCTCATTTGCATAGTCAAAAATCAAACCCGGATGTTCATGGCATTGGCTTAACCAATATATCTAGAATATGTGACAAATATGGTGGGAATATGACCATTGAAACGAAAAATAAAGTATTCGATAATATGGTCTTATTGCCATTTTATAAGGACATTCCTTAGACATCATGTTGTTTAGGGATTGTTTTTTTCGTTTAAGGGTGTTTTTTTATATAGAATCCTCGTTCATTGTATGATCAGGTCAGTCATAAAATCTGGTGAAGCTATAAGAGGAGGAAATATGGAATGAAGAAAATAATAGCTGTGTTCGTTTCTGCTATGCTTTTTGTACTGCCGATGACGAATACTTTTGCTCAAGGCACTGCTGAACCCATCAAGGAAAAGGCTCGCAGTCTGGCCTCGGAGCTGGTATCCAAATACGGTGCTAGCGGTGTGCAGTATGCCATTATGGACCAAGGAAACATCGTATTATCGGATAGCGTGGGTGTAAAGAATAAAGCAACCAACGAGCCGATCACCAAAGATACGATGTTCGGTATAGGCTCTACAAGCAAAATGTATGTATCTGCTGCAACGATGATGCTGGTGGATGCCCATAAGGTAGATATTGATCAGCCATTAACAACATACATTAAGGACTTTAAAATGTCTGATGAAAGATACAAACAAATTACACCGCGTATGCTGTTAAATCATTCGTCAGGTCTTTATGGTGCTCACTATAAAAATAGTATGTTATTTAATGACAATGATACAGAAAATCATGATGAGCTCTTGCTAAGGTTGCAATCAGAAACTTTAAAATCAAACCCTGGCGAATATTCCGTATATACCAATGATGGATTTCAATTGCTTGAAATATTAGTTGAGCGGGTGAGCGGTCTAAGTTACACCGATTTCCTGGCAAAGCATATGAGTACCCCTTTGGGTTTGAAATCTACCAAAACACCTCTCGATCAATTTGATAGACAAAAGCTGTCCAAAACTTATTTTCCTGCGATTGAGGGGGCCTTACCGGTTGAAAATGCCAATGTCATCGGGACAGGGGGCTTATACTCCACCGCAGAAGAGGTGGCTATGTTTTCAGAAGTGTTAACGGGGAACAGACCTGATATTCTATCTGCCCAATCGGCGAAGTCCATGCAAAGTCATGAATATCGAAAAGGAATATGGGTACCTGAAGAGACAAACAGCTTTAATTATGGACTTGGTTGGGATGCGGTTCAGTTGGCACCGTTTAGTGATTACGGAATAACAGCGTTATCCAAAGGTGGGGATACTGTTTTGTATCACTCTGTCTTGATCACCATGCCGGAGCATCATATTTCTATGGCTGTACTTTCATCTGGAGGGTCTTCCATCTTAGATAGTATTTTTGCCTCTAACATTTTATTGGAAGTTTTAAAAGATAAGGGCATCATTAAAGACATCCTACCGGAGAAAACATTTGAGCCTCCTGTAAAAGTGGAAATGCCATCTGATTTACTTTCTTATTCGGGATTATACGGTTCTGTGGGTACAACCATCAATGTAGAGATTAAAAACGGTGAGTTTGATTTACCTGCTTTCTTGGATGGATTCGTCCCGGCGCAAAAATATGTGTATACAGGCAATGGACAATTCAAAAGCAGTGATGGCAGTGTAGCCATAAGCTTTGAAAAACAAAAAAACGGGAAAACGTATATTAAGGCTAACCTATATTTAGACTTTCCGGGATTAGGTCAAATGGTTATGGTGACTTATGAATATCAAAAGCTAGATGCCAATCCTGTAAATCCCACAGTTAAAAAGGCATGGGAAAACAGAAACGGGAGAATTTATTATGCTTTGGATGAAAAGATATCTTCCATATTTTATCTGGCCCCCTCATTTATAACGAAAAAAATATCCGTTGATCATGATGGATACGCAAGTGGTACTAAAATTGTGAATGAGAATAAAGCAGTAAATGCCGTTGAGATTCCAGTTATGAGTGGAAGAGATGCATTTGATCTGAATTTTTATACCAAGGATGGTTCGGAGTATTTAACCATAGATGGACAATCCTATATCAGTGAAGATGCTGCTAAACCTATCTTGGGAGGAAAATCAGTGCACACCATACCATCTAATGGCCAAGCCACATGGTATAAAATAGATAAAAACTCAGCCAATAAAACGATGACCGTTGATTTTCCAACAAGCGGAGGGTTCGCTGTCTATGATGAAAACGGAGCAGTTGTACAATTTTCAACTGCTAGCAATAACAATTCGGTTGTACTGCCCAAAGGTGGCTTGATCGTTTTGGGTGGCAATGCAGGGGATGTATTTAAAATCAATTTGAATTAATTGTGTAGCCGCTTCTGGAAATTCAGGAGCGACCGTTGCAGCGTTGGAAGGTTAAGTAGACAACCGAGAATTTTAAGTCGAATTGGCCTTTATATAAGACCAATTCGACTTTTTCATTCAGCAGATGAACCTAAATCCGTAATGGATAATTTTATATCAAAGGTTACGGGTGTTTTGCTGAATTTGTAATCCCAATCATCCTTTACTTTTTTCCACACCTGCGGTTCCTCAATATGCAAATGATCACCAAAACCGGCAACATCGACTTTATATTCTGACTGTAATTTGTGCATAAGAGACTTAATCCTGCTAGTCACTTGTTCTTCAAACTCTTTCTCAGCCTCCTTCATGTTTTGTGTCTCAGTCGGGTCGGCTTTATCATCCCAGTTTTCGATTAAACGTCCTTTGGATTCAATTTCTACGTGAAACGAGATATCGTTACTCTCAGTCACCTTCGTTGTTATTTTGCTTTTTACCGATTTGATTTCGTAAGTTATGGCTTCATTCCGCTTATCATACGTTTTGACAGCTCCGCCCTTAACATCCCCTGTAATCCATCCAATACTCTCCACGTCTTGTTGTCCCAAAGTACCGATCCAGTGACCGGTATCTCCTTTAATAATGCCGGCACCTGAAAATTCTAATTCTCCATCGGATTCAGTGATGTTTTGCAATATATAGCTTTTTTTGGAATGCATCAACCCATCCAATTCAGACAAATTTACTCCCTTCATTACCTTGCTGGTTCTGAAATGGTTACGAAGCATATACAGAATATGAATGGATGGGACTTCTTCTTTATATTTGGTAACTAAAGTACTATCTGCTCGTCCCTTGCTTAAAAAGACCAAACAACTCGGGCGAATATCATTATCACGAAGCACAAAATCCATCAATTGCTGCATCGTCTGTTGTTTTGCCAGTTCGGTGGAAACCACCATGACCTTTAGATGGTGGCCAATAACGGGGCGATCCAAACGGAGAGAGAGTTGGCGGAAGATTTCAAGCAAAGAATCTCCTGTGCCAGTTATGTTGTTATAGTTTGGCTCTTGTCCCCCTCCTCCGCCTTGTTGGTTTGGGCTTCCAGATGATTTTTTGGGGACGATTTGTACGCTGGCCGTAATTTTATTTTTCTTGAAGTAACGGCTGCCTTTCTTCTCCAGATCCTGTTCCAATGGAGTGAGCTCTCCCTTATCCAGAGAAAGTCCTGTATATATGCTAAGTTCCTCTACTTCTTTGCTGCTCCAACAACCGACTTGAGTCACCAGAAGAATAAAGGCAAGCAGTACAGATAGGATAGGTCGTCTACACATTTTGCTTCATTCCCTTCTTCCTGATCATGAACACAATGGAGAGAAATACCGGAATCAAAATAAATAATAGGATTCCCATATATCCGATCGCATCGCCCAGGCTAAACACTTCCATCATACGAACAGGAGTCATTGTGGAGATAAAGATTAGCGGGATTAAACCGAAAACCGCATAACGATATTTAAAACCAAACACCTGTGAAACACCTAAGGATGCATTGAAGAAAAAACTGCAGGAATTACAAAACATTTGCATCATCCAGATCACTAGCAGTGGAAACTCTAGACGTTCAAAAAGAAATCCGGGGATTTCAAAACTGCGCATCAAATTAATGGTAGGCCAAGTACTTGTCACAGTGGAATCTACCGATAGCCCGCCGATGACCATAACTACGGTCAAAAAGTACAAAATTAAAGGGATACTGATCCCCACTACCATGGCCTTAAATGCTTTCTCGGGGTGTTGCATAAAAGCGACCAGTGTCATGACGACTTCACATCCACTGAAAACAAGGATAGTTGATTTCAGTCCCTTGATGACGGGTAAAACCCCTTCACTCAATACGGGACGAAGATGATCAATTTCAAAAATCCTTAAGCTAAAGAGAAAACAGAAAAGCAGAAAGAAGAGACTGATCGGAAGTACAATCTGGTACAGTCGCGCGATAGAATTAATGCCTCCAAAAACCAAATAACTCCCTACCCAGATAAATGGAATCACAATTGCCCAGATAGGTGTGCCTTCGAGTAGAAAAAAAATGTTCACTTCAGCTAACACACGGATTTCAAAGCCTGCAATGATTATAAAGTATATAATTAATAGCACGCTTAAGAATCCCCCCGGAATCTTGCCCACGATTCTTCTGGAATATTGATACACGGTGTTTCCAGGAAACTGTTGACTTAATTTCACCATGATCCAGACGACAAATATGACAATACTTCCACCGATGAGGACAGAAAGCCATGCATCAGGAGTCTGTACCTGTTCAGTTACACCCCTCGGCAGTGTCAAAATGCCTGCCCCCAATACGGTATTGGTCAGGAATACAGCCGCCTGCTTCGTTGTGATCTTGTCATCAGAGCGTCTAAACACAGTAGCTCCTCCTTCGTCTTGGCGTCATGGTCTACGCTTTTTTTGCTGCGTTTTCATCATAACAGGTCTTCGTTTCATCAGAGAAATAGGAGCCCGGATGTACATATCCTTCCAATCACTTGGTCGCATGGGTGAAAAGGGAGTTACATACGGTACGCCAAAACTTTTCAACTTCGTTAGATGGATACAAATTAACAGAAAGAACAATATGGTTCCGAGCATACCCAGGATTGCTGCAAAGAACATGCCGACGAAACGCAAAAGACGCAGGGTAATGCCCGCACTGTATGTCGGTATCGAAAACGAAGAAATAGCAGTAACGGCAACCACAATCACCAGAAAGGGGCTGACGATGCCCGCATTTACAGCAGCGTCGCCGATGACCAAGCCTCCCACAATGCCCATTGCAGGACCAATGGGTTTGGGCAATCGGATGCCGGCTTCCCGCAGGATTTCGATCGAAATTTCCAGAATCATGACTTCAATGACGGAAGGAAAAGGGACGCCTTGACGGGTCTGAATGATGCTAATGACCAGCTTGGTCGGAATCAAACCGGGATGAAATGAAATAAAAGAGATATACAAAGCAGGGCCCATCAGCGCTATGAAAGCTCCAAAAAATCTCAGCAAACGTAAAAGTGAACCTGGAATCCAGCGTTCATAATAATCCTCGGGAGATTGAAGCAGCATACTGAAGGTCACCGGGACAATAAGTGCAAAGGGAGTCCCGTCCAGAAGAATGGCTATTCTTCCTTCCAGTAATGCATTAATGACACGGTCGGGTCGCTCTGTGTTGTGAACCTGCTGGAACGGACTTAAATAATTGTCTTCGATGAGTTGCTCCACATAACCGGATTCAGCCAAAAAATCCATATCTATTTTTGATATTCTGCGGTTTACTTCTTCAAGAAGATCCGGATTCACAATATCCTTGATGTACGCGACAATCAGATCCTTTTTGATTCGGCTTCCCACTTGAAATTTCTTCATTTCCAGACTTTTATTTAAGCCCTGGCGTCGAAGCATCGAAGTATTTTCACTTAATACTTCCGTAAAACCGATTCTGGGACCCCGAAGTAGTGCTTCAGAGGTTGGTTCATTGACGGAGCGAATGGCGCCATTAGGCGAGCCTACCAGTAGTGCTTCCTTCATTCCTTCAATTAATAAGGCAGTATGACCTAAAAGGATGAACTCGTGCAGTTCCTCCATACTGGTAACTTCACTAATTTGCGTAAGTGGCATCAAGCTATCTTTTATAAAAGAGCTACTTATACTTTCCGGCTGTTCCTGTTGGTCCTGCTGGCCCTCAAACATCAAGACCTCCAATACCTGCTTGCTCATAAGCTTTTCATCCTGCATGCCTTCTATGAAGACTAATACGGACCGAGCATGAAATTTTTTCAACATAAACTCACGAAAATGCACATCACTATTTCCGCCTATAGACTCTCGGATCGAATTTAAATCGGAATCGTAATTCCCTGTAATTTTAGAGTTTGGTTTATTCTGTTGATCAAGGTGCCCTTCGTTATTTTCATCGGAGAGCGGCCGACCGGAAGAATGTTTGGATTTCGCTCCCTTACTACCGACAAACGAATAAATCGAGGTGTTTATATAATAAATCCCTAAAGGAATAATCAACGCGAGGCCTGCTTGAAAGAGTATACTCCAGCTCGGAATATAAGAAATTATTTTAGACCACAAGATGACCACCTCCAAACGAATCAATTCTAAGATACAAGTTGTCCCTAAAGTATTCCTTATAAAGGTTGTATTTACACATGAACTGGAAAGATTCGTTCGATGACCAGAGCAAATGATCATCAACTACACTATTTTTAAATCTAATCATTACGGCAGATCTCACACGAAACACTTCTGTTGTTGTTATAGAGCTATCTAGCACTGAGAGCCAGTGTAGAGAATGGAGCAAAATCCCTTGAAACGGAATAGGGAAATCCCTAAATATTCTTAATTTTAACTACATTGTGATTCTAGTCACATATAGCTCTATCTGCTGTATTAAAATAGAAGCATAAACAATATTCATTAGAAACGTAGAGATGTCGTCGGATAGGAAGTAGCGTCGAATGAATGGAGGAACCGGTATATGATAAACAGTAAAAAGAAGCTTGTGGTTATAGGGAACGGGATGGCTGGTATCAATACGGTCGAACAAATTTTAAAATTAACAGATAAATATGAAATTACAGTCCTGGGAAGTGAGCCGCATCCGAACTATAACAGGATCATGCTCTCTTATGTGTTGGAAGGTAGTAAAACAATAGATGATATCATACTGAACGATTTGCAATGGTATGCGGATCAAGGGATTACTTTATATACAGGAAAAATGGTTAAAAGTATCGACGGTGAGAACAAGAAGATTCTCACCGAAGACGGACTGGAAATTGATTACGATGTGGCTTTGGTGGCTACTGGTTCACAATCGTTTATTCTGCCTATTCCGGGTAAAGAATTACCGGGAGTTATTGGTTTCCGAGATATCGCCGATTGCTCGGCAATGCTGGAAGCGGCAAAGACCTATAAAAAGGCCGCTGTCATTGGTGGAGGTCTGTTGGGGCTGGAGGCAGCTAAAGGCCTGGTCAATCTGGGGATGGATGTTACGGTCGTTCATTTAATGGAAGATTTGATGGAACGTCAGCTAGACCGGGAAGCCTCTGCGATGCTAAAAGCAGAACTAGAACGCCAAGGAATCAAGTTTGCTATGCAAATGCAAACTTCGGAGGTGTACGGTCAAGATCGCGTACAAGGATTGCGGTTTTCAGACGGAAGCGAGCTGGAAGCGGATTTGGTCGTTATGGCGGTTGGGATCAAGCCTAATATTCAGGTAGCTGTGCAAAGTGGTATGGAAACGAACCGTGGTATTGTAGTCGATGATTTGATGAGAACCTCTGTGCCGGATGTATATGCTGTAGGGGAATGTGTTGAACACCGCGGAATCTGTTATGGTCTGGTAGCTCCGCTGTTTGAGCAGGGAAGTGTCATTGCCAAACATTTGGCAGGCGCGGAAACTGAAGGTTATATGGGATCGGTGGTTTCCACCAAGCTCAAAATTTCAGGGGTGGATGTTTTCTCAGCTGGCGAATTCATAACCCAGCCTGAACATACGGTGATTGTTGCAAAAGATGAGTGGAAGCGGACCTACAAAAAAGTGCTGCTTCGTGAAAATAAGATTGTTGGAACTGTACTGTTTGGCGATGTGAGCGAATCTGCTAGCCTGCAAAAATATGTGCGTCAGCAAACATTGATGACAGATGAAATATATGGACAGCTCATGGGTACTGGATGCAGCAATCACGGGTCGAAAACATCATCCGCTGAAACGATGGCCGATGATGAAATTGTGTGTGGCTGTAACGGTGTTACTAAAAAGGCCATTGTTGATGCAATTAATGACAATGGGCTGACTACAGTCGATGAAATTAAAGCATGTACCGGAGCAACTCGTTCTTGTGGAGGATGTAAGCCGGTCGTGGAGCAGATTCTACAATATGTTCTTGGAGACAGCTTCAAGACGTCAGCCAAGCAAGGAATATGTAGCTGCACAACATTGAGCCGGGACGAGATTGTGGAAGCGATCAAAACCAAAGGGCTGACAACAACGCGTGAAGTTATGAATGTACTGGGTTGGCATAATGATGAAGGTTGCTCCAAATGCCGGCCGGCGCTGAATTACTATCTGGGAATGATTAACCCGGACACCTATGAAAATGAGGGGGATTCCCGTTTTGTAAATGAGCGATTGCACGCAAACATTCAAAAGGATGGAACGTTTACAGTTGTTCCTAGAATGTACGGCGGTGTAACGACCCCAGAAGATTTGAAGAAGATAGCAGATGTTTCTCTTAAATACAACGTTAAGGTCGTTAAAGTAACAGGAGGACAGCGGCTTGATTTGATCGGTGTCCGTAAAGAGGATCTGCCTAAAGTATGGGAAGAACTCGATATGCCGTCGGGGTATGCCTACGCGAAGTCACTTCGTACGGTTAAAACCTGTGTTGGATCGCAATTTTGTCGGTTTGGTACACAGGACTCGATGGGAATGGGAGAAGTGTTGGAACGGAAATTCGAACGACTGGATTTCCCGGCAAAATTCAAATTAGCGGTTAATGGATGTCCACGCAACTGTGCGGAATCATGTACCAAAGATATCGGAATCGTAGGTAATGATGGGGGCTGGGAGATCTTTATCGGTGGTAATGGCGGTATTAAAGCACGGTTGGCTGATTCACTCTGTAAAGTGAAAACCGACGCCGAGTTGATTGATATTGTAGGTAGCGTAATGCAACTCTACCGCGAAACAGGACAATACCTGGAACGTACTTCGGAGTGGGTGGAACGGATCGGTCTGGAAGAGATTCAGAAAGCAGTCGTTCAGGATACAGCTAATCGCCAAGCTTTAGTAGAACGTATCGAATTTGCACTGCAACAGGTCGAAGACCCTTGGAAAAAGATCATCAATGATGAGGATTCACGCAAAAATTTATTCGAGGTTGTCACCCCGTCTATTGTGTAATTGTATCTAAAATGCCTGAGGAAGGGAGCAATCAAGCAAATGATCAAAAATGCCGAATGGCTTGTCGTCGGTCACAGTAAGGATTTTCCGATCAGAATAGGACGTACCATCCACATCAAAGGTGTCGAAATTGCTGTTTTTCGCACTTCGGAGAATGAGCTTTATGCCGTTGAAAATATCAATCCTCATCCCAAAAGAGGTCCTCTTACAGAGGCGATAGTATCTGGTCATTATATCTATGATCCTTTATATGACTGGAAAATTGACCTGCAGACAGGCATCGTTCAAGAGCCTGATCACGGACAAGTTAAAACGTTCGCTGTTTGTGAAGAGGGAGAAGAAGTAAAAATATCGCTCGAAACGGTTTAGTTCATCTGATGGAATACAAATAAAAAGGGCTCAACAGGACAATCCTGTTGGGCCCTTTTCGGCTTGGATCAGGTAATGGTAATGCCTGCACTCGCATAACCCACCACGGTGTTGAGGAGGGAGGCTCCTGTAGCCGTTGCTGAGAAGACCATAAGTAGACGGGTCTGCGCGGTTACTGGTATAGCCAATTCGGTAGTAATACCACTAGAGATCGTTCCCAAAGCAACAATGTCAGTCAGTGGGGGAGTCAATATAACGGTAGCTCCGGGAATCGCTGTGAAGGAATTATTAGGTGTTGGGGAACTAAACAACTGGGCAGTAATGCTAACGGATGATGCTAAGAGGGTCAGAGCAGCTGTTGTACTGAAGTAACCAGCAATAGAGGTAATTACGCCATCCCGTGGTACGGAAAAAGCAAAGTTAATAAGCGGTCCTACAAGCGTACCTGTGAGGTCAATGGTATCGCCTACGAGGCCAATACCTGTAGCTGAGCTTCCGAAGCCGATCAAACTTGTGGTTCCTACCAGCCCACCAAGAACAGTTGTCAGTGTAGCAGGCCCTCCGGAAGCAAACGGGATGATGGCTCCCGAGCCGGTGGCTCCGGTAATCCCTGTAACGCCCGTAACACCCGTGGCCCCAGCGGGTCCGACAGCGCCAACTGCGCCCGGTAGACCATCGGGCCCCGTAGCACCCGTAGCGCCGACAGGTCCGGCAGGGCCTTCCGGTCCAGCGGCCCCGATAGGCCCAGCGGGCCCAGCGGCGCCCACAGGTCCCGCAGGCCCGTCAAGGCCCACAGGTCCGGCCGCTCCGATAGGTCCGGGAGCCCCTTGTGGCCCTGGTCCACCTGCTGGTCCAGGCGCACCGCCGGGTCCCACCGGTCCTGGAGGTCCTGGAGGCCCTGGAACCCCTGGAGGCCCTGGGGGTCCTTGTGCACCGGGCTCCCCTGACAAGTATGTTTCACCTAATACGTTGCTAACCATCGTTCCAGCGATTCTGATCGCGTTGATTAAGCTGTCTTTAAGAGCAGGATCGAGGGATTCTTGTAAAACGATGGACAATAGCGCATCCAGCAATTGTTGCAGTGCAGTACCTACGCCGATCGGCGAGAAAGGTGTAGCTTCTAACGCAACAATAGCAAGCTCCAGCGCTGCCAGTAAGTCTGCCTTGGCCCCGCCGCGAAGCCTTAAGCTTTTCGCCAGAGACAACAGACGTCTTAAAACCTGTTGCAAGGAAGATACATTAGCCGCAGAAGGGTTTGCGAACACGATGGGGATAATCGCGGTCATTTCATTAATCAGCCTGAGAAGATCTTCGATACTTCTATTTACTCTTGTTGGTTTACAGTCTTCATCTTTTTTTGATGCACCACTGAACCTGAACGGTTTTTTATGTTTCATGCTCAAATATCTCCTCCTGATCGTTCTTCCTACAGTAGAGGTGACAGGTGGTTCATCGCCCCGTTTCGCAGATACTCATAATATATTTTCTGAAGCGAAAAGGGTGAATGACCAAGCAAAAATGATTGTTGAAGGCTCCTACATAAAATACACATAAAAAATACGGCCCCCCGAAAAGCTTGGAGGCCGCGTTGTATTGGCTATACTCATCTGATCTATGAAACTTGAAAATTCTTATTTAAGCATACGTACTAACAGTTCAGCCATCTCACCTCTGCTGATAGCCGCTTTTGGCTTGAGCGTTCCATCTGGATAACCGCTGATCCAGCCGGAGGATACTGCATTTTGGAATGCTGTGGAGGCCCACGCTGAAATCTGCTGCTCATCCTTGTAGGATTGCAGTGCAGTAGTGCTGGAAATGGATGTCTGATTCTGCATCGCGTGTGACAGGATCACCATCGCCTGTTCACGGGTAAGGCTTTCATCAGGTCCGAAAGTTTGAGCGGTTAGCCCTTGAATCCATCCCTGACGGTAAGCAGAATCCACAGCTGATCCAGCCCAGTGTCCCTTCATATCTGTAAATGAGGTAGAAGGGCTCTCATCTCCAGCAGTTCCCAATGCTCTGGTCAGTATGGCTACAAATTCTGCACGGCTTACAGCGCGCTCAGGACGTATGTTGCCGTCTTTATAGCCTTGTATCCAGCCTTTGTCTGCAAGAGATTGCAAGGACTTCGCAGCCCAATGGCCTTGTACATCTGGCCATACTTGAGCTAGCTCTTGCGAATCTGACGAATTGATTGGGGCATTTTGCACACGGGTATGACCGGTTTGAGGCTTTGCATCTGTGGCGATGGCAAAGGTACCTAACCCGGTCGTATTCAGACTCACACCCGACAAAATCCCTTTTGAATCCATTACAGCAGTACCTTTTAGAATCTCACGCTCGCCATTCTCATGAATAACAAGAATGGAGAACTGGGGCTCTGCATTGTGTAACTCACCTAAGGATTCGTTATCCAGCGGTAGAATGATGGTCGATGTCCCTGTCACATTAGCTTTGATGTCTGTAACCGGACCCATCAGCGTCAGGCTGGATTGTTGCTCAGCCCAATCACGGATCTGCTGTGCACGCTGTACATCTACCTGCTGGAATGACAATGTAACGTCCTGCTGACCTGAGGCCATGCTGGTTAAGGTGTCACTGGATATCCTCAGTGTTCCATATCGGGATATTACCGATGCACCCATCTTATCCCACTTATTCAGTAAAGAATGAGGAAGGAGAACACGACTCATTTGTTTTTCCTGCTCCAAACGAATGTCTGCGTATGCTTTGCCCTCACGAAGTGCTTGCTGTATCTGCTCATCCAGAAATGCCGGCGAAGGAACAAAGAGGGAGAACTCTTTCCCTTGTTCGGAAAATCCGATCTGTGGCACGAAAGTAGATAGATCCTCAGTCTTATCTTTGTTAGATTTGCCTGTATTCGCAATTACCTTGGCAGGAACGGTGACTTCTATGGCTTGCGTCAAAGCATGAGAACCATCACTTACCCTCATAACATCCAGCATGATAGTTACAACGGAAGGAGTACCTGCTTGAACAATAGTTCCGTCTGTACGCACGATGTCTGGCTGGCTACTGCTGCTGATGGTCACACGGAAACCATCAGGTACAACAGGCAACCTGAGCAATGTATCACTTGTTGTAGGAGGTGTTATGCTTGTGATGGAATCGGCAACGCGCTGCGCGGTTAACCCTTGCGGATACACTAGCCCTGACGGAGCGCTCTTCATGCCATTTACGTTCTGTAGCACATAGTAGGTGGCTCCTTCAGGAACGGGTATAAATGTATATCTACCCTCTCCGGAAGCAATTCCTTCCGCTATAAGCTCCTGCTGAGCATTGTACAGCTCAAGCCGTGCGTTCGGTAAGGCGCCTGTAACGATCACAGAGGCTATATCCTCATTGCCTGCTGCGGCTGTAACAGCACGAGGCAGCACGTTTATATGGCGTTCTGCAGGCTCTGCCGTCCAACCCCCGTTGTCGCTATAAGCATAGTTCAATACATATACACCAGGTACATTTGTATCAACATTCCCGCTACCTGAAAGCTCAGGGAGCAGGATATTGCCGTAAACACTGTCCAGTACGCTGGCTCCTGGATCAGTGAAGCTGTCGCCGGTTTCCAGAACAATTGGATTACTGCCGTTCAATCGTACGTAAGGTGTATTCGGCAATGCCTTCAGCACTGTGATCGTGAATGTTCTTTGTACAGAAGCTGCACCTTTAGAAATAATGGCAATTAATTGTACATTCGCATCACCGTCTGTATATTTAGGCCGATTCACCTGACCACTATTGCTGAGGATATCCGGTTGATCCGAAGACCAGTCAATCTGGGTGTCAAATGCTCCTGTACGAGGCAGAGCAATGGAATCCTTAATCCCTTGCGGATAATCCAAATTTAGTGTATTTGCTGCCAAATTTACGGCTTCATCAGCACTTACGGGCAGTGCGGGCACGAGCAGGCTGAATGTTTTTCGCAGCTCAACCCCGCCTCGTGACACAACTGCTTCCAGCGTGATGGTCTGATCGCCTTGCACATAGCTTGGGAATGTTACATGCCCCGTATGATCCAGGAACTGGGGCTGAGTCGATGACCATGACACCTGAACACCATTCAATGCGTCTTTTGGCAAATATACGTCTCCGGTTACTGTAGTCATTGGCAACTCAAGCGCCCTGTATGCTGCGTCAACGGCTTCTGTATCGCTCATGGGCAGACGGAATACATGCGCAGTAAAATTCTTTGTTTTCGTTAAGCCTGCAAGTTGCAGGGTAGCCGTTAGGATAACGTCAGTATCTCCACTACTATAAGAGGGTCTGGTGAGTGTTCCATCTGATGCAATGACAAGAGGTTTGGACGAGGACCATTCGATCTGCGTACCACCATAACCGGATAATGGGAGAGATATATTTTCTGTCAGCGCAGACAAATCGCCAAGCGAGAGGGCACCTGCTGCTTGATCCAATGTATCATGTGCAGTTATCTTCGGTACGGTAACTTCGAAAGTTTGAGTATCCGAGGCGGTTCCTTTTGCAATCGTAGCTGTCAGTTTTACTTTTCGGTCACCCAGATCGTACCGCGGGCGTGTGACAGCCCCCTCATTCGTAATGACGTCAGGAGTATCCGAACTCCAGCTCACCGTCGTATCATTCAATCCAGTGAGGGGTAGTGTCAGATTTTGAGATACCGAATCAGCTGTATCTCCAGATGCAAAGCCTAAAGCAAGAGCGGCTTTTGCCTGTGCAACTCTCTCGGCATCGGTAAGTATAATCACTTTAACCTCTGAGGGGGTGCTCTCCCCTTTAGCATTCACAGCCTGAACCGTATAAATTGCTTCACCTGGCGGCAAGGCTGAAGTGTCTATGAATTGGGTTAAGCTGCCTGTATAGAGCGTTACGCTATCTCGTATGACTTTGTATGATGTTGCATAAGGAACAGCATCCCAGCTTAACTCCACTGTATTTCCATTTTTGGTTCCTGCAAAATGGCCCGGAGCCTGTGGAATAGGCAATTGCTCCCCATAAGCTGCGAATTCCATGATGGAAGTCCATTGATTGTTTCTTGCATTTCCTTGATCAATAGTTAATCGCAAGTATCGTGTAGTTACAGGGGCAATGCTCTTTTCAACATTAGAGCTTTCATTATTCTGGACGGTATCTACAGTCACCCAATTAATTCCGTTGCTGCTTGTCTGCAATCGGAAACTGTATGGATCACGTTGATCGTTCCATCCATAATGGACACCCATACCTGTAACAACATATCGATCTACGGTATACCAATCTCTCAGATCTACCTGGATCCATTTTTCACCATTGCTTGCCTGATACCAGCGGCTTGTTGGCTCGATTGACCCATCTACCGCTCTGGAGGGATCATAGGGTTGCGTGTAACCGCTTGAGCTTACAGGCTTGTGCAACACTACATTTTCCCAACCGGCAGCATGTGCCTCATTCGTCCCTATGAGCAGGAACGCACCGCCGATGAATGGCAGCAATGGAACCAGCAACCGATAGGGTTTCAATTTGTTGCGTGTGAAGTTATTGCCTTCGAGCACGCTATCACCTCTTCTTTATTAAATAGCACACTATTGAGCGTATTCATCTTATGGGCGGGACGGGTATGCCCCTTCGGTTGCGATGTAGTAGTTTACATTTGGCAACGGGGAAGCTCCGCGCAAGTCAGGCAATGCAAATGTGCTCATTCCATCGCCGCCAAAATTAGTGCCCAGCAGGCTAAATAATGCTGAATTCTGAGCAATGCTCAAGATCTGGCCCTCGCATTTTAGCCAACCTTTAGGAGCGAACATGTACGGGTACACCGTAATTTCCCCAATATAAGGCTCATAACCTGCATGTGCCTGTTTGGGACTGATTGCCGTTCCACCTAACAAAATGACCGCTAACAAACTCAACACAGCGGTTTTCTTCCAAAAATGATTCTTCATACCTACAACTCCTTTTTAGATTCGAATAATGGACCACGAATTCAACAAATTTGTGACATTAGTCATAGAATGAATAGATATTATCATGGATTTCTACATTTGACACTACAGTTCATCTATCAAATTCACCTTTTTATTCCTTTTGTGAGCAAAGAAATTTATTCCATCCCACCTATCGTCCATGCATCTTTTTTCTAATCCAGGTAAATCTATATACAAATCCTATGGAAGTAAAGGAGGAAAGAACGTGTGGCAGGTCATCGGAACTCATATACCCAAATGGAACGTATGGATAGAAGCTGTCTTTTTGTTCATCATACCTTTGATTATTTTTCTGACGGTACGACAAATTAAAGCGATGGATGGTCGAGAGAGCAGACGTATGGAACGATTAAAGCTTCTAGAAGAAGAAGACCGTTCGGAGCAGGCAGATCGCAACCCGTCTGTAAGTGAGGCAGAGAAGGAAAAGGGAACCTTTACCGAAGATTATGAGGCGAATATAGAAAAAGTCAGACAAGCCGTCTCGGAAATGTCGGATGTAAACGAACGATCTTTTTTTCTGGAAAAACTGAACGCTGTAGGCACGCTTTTTTTTGTGGATGGCTTAACAGATAAGGTTGGCATGGATCAGAACATTTTAAAGCCACTGATGGATTGGGGGAGTTCCGGGCAAGGGGGGGAAGATCTTCCGAGAGGAGAAGAGCTTCGGAATATGTTTATTCGTCAGGTCATGCTGGTATCGGAAACAGAGTATACGTTAGAGGTGCAGTTCTCCTTGCAAAAGGTGCTGTTCGGTTCTGTCATACTCATGATTCAGGGCATACCAGGGGCTTTTGTGTTGGGTACACCCAAAGGGAATACACGAGGGGTGGAAGACCCTATATCGGAATCGGTGCTGCGAGGACCACGAGTCGGTTTTACCGAGACCCTCAGTGATAATACCGCAATGCTGCGCAGACATGGAGAAAGTACGGAACTTGCCATGTCGTCCTTCAAAGTTGGAAAAAGAGTGGAAAAACAGCTAATGGTGGTGTATTTCAGAGACATTGCCGACCCGGAGCTTGTGGATGAGGTGAAGCGGCGGGTCCAAACCATTGATATGGATGAGGTATTGGAGTCGGGCTATGTGGAGCAGCTTATTGAGGATAATTTTCTTAGCCCTTTTCTGCAAATTCAAAATACGGAGAGACCGGATCGGGTCATGGCTGCATTGCTGGAGGGACGTGTGGCGATTCTGCTGGACGGTACACCTTTTGCGCTTCTTATGCCTGTAACGTATGGGATGATGCTCCAGTCCCCCGAAGATTATTATGAACGATGGATACCGGGTTCGCTTATACGATTCCTTCGTTTTATGGCAACTTTCATATCGCTGTTCGCCCCGGCGCTCTATATCTCCTTTATCTCGTTTCATCCCGGATTGATTCCAACCAAGCTGGTCATTTCGATTATCAGTGCGAGACAGGGGGTCCCATTTTCGACACTGATTGAGGCCCTGATTATGGAAATTTCCATCGAAATTTTACGCGAGGCAGGACTTCGGCTCCCCAAACCCATCGGTCCAGCGATGGGCATCGTTGGCGGTTTGATTATTGGACAGGCCGCTGTTGACGCTGGGATTGTAAGCCCGATTCTCGTAATTGTGGTGGCCGTTACAGCGATTTCTTCCTTTTCAGCCCCTGTATACAGCGCTGGGATTTCCATGCGTGTCATGCGCTTTGGAGCCATGTTTACGGCGGCCACCTTCGGGTTGTATGGCGTAATCATGTTTTTCCTAATGCTGAGTATTCATATGGTTAAATTACACAGCTTCGGTGTGCCGTTCCTGAGTCTAACGGTCCCCCGTTCGTTGAAGGACTGGAAAGATTACTTCATACGAGCACCGCTGCAATTTATGAAAAATAGACCCATTCTTTTGAAGCATAAAGACCCTAAGCGACAAGGATGAGCTCAACACAGGAGGGAGCAAGATGGCCCGTGGGAAAAAAGCGGATAAAATTACAACGTTGCAGACAACGGCAATTGTGGTTTCCTTTATGCTGGCTGCCGGGTTGCTTACCCTTCCCAGAGTAGCAACTGAAGTTGCAAAAACACCGGATGCGTGGATATCTGTCATTTTAGCAGGGGGGGGCACTTTCCTGCTCGGATGGATTATGATCAAACTAAGTTCAAGGTTTCCAGAAAGTACCTTTTACCAGTATGTTCAGCGGATAACAGGCAAAGTCATTGGCAAAGGGATTGGTATGCTGATTGTTATTTATTTTGTTTGTATAGCCGCATTTGAAATCCGATCTGTGGAGGAAGTAACGTCGTTCTTTCTGCTTGAAGGCACTCCGGCGTGGGCAATTTCAGCACCTTTTATGTGGCTCTCTCTGTACCTATGCATGGGAGGAGTAAGTTCATTAGGGAAAATATGCCAATTAATATTCCCGATTACGACGGCTATCTTTTTGTTGATATGCTTGCTGAGTTTAAATATTTTCGAATTGAATAATTTGCGTCCTGTCTTGTCGGAGGGGGTGATGCCAGTGGTTAGAACGCTCAAGACTACAATCCTGACATTAACGGGGACAGAGTCCTTGCTGATTATTTTTTGTCGGATGGAAAAACCCGAGAAAGCAACCAAGGCAATCGGACTGGCGATCGGGATCGCGGTCGCTTTTTATACAGCAACGCTGATCCTGTGCATTGGCGCTTTTTCGTTCGAAGGAGTCTTGAGCAGAACCTGGCCGTTTTTAGATTTGGCTCGCAGTTTTGAAGTGGAGTACCTGTTATTGGAACGGTTCGAATCCTTATTGTTGACCATTTGGATCATGCAAATTTTTTCCACATTTAGTATTGCTTTTTATTGCGCTTCGCTCGGAGTTTCTCAAATTTTGAATAGCTCTTATTCCAAGACGCTGTTCATTTTGCTTCCGATCATCTACTTCCTATCCCAAATTCCCAAAAATCTGAATGAGTTATTTTCTTTTGGAACGATCCTGGGGAATGGAGCTTTTGTTTTATTCGCTCTGCTTCCACTGCCACTTCTGCTTATTTCTCGCTGGAGGAAGGTGCGGTCATGATGAGGGCACGGTCGGGATTACTCGGAATGACCGCACTCCTAGTATGTTGTACACTTTCAGGTTGTTGGAGCAGCTCGCCGGTGGAGGATCTAAATCTGATGACAGGTATTGCTATGGATGTAGAGGCAGAATCTTCGCAAGAAGAGCAAATTAATCGAAAAGGAGGAGATTATCCAAAAAAAGAGTTAATCACTGGAACCTTCCAATTTGTCATCCCAGAGGAAAGCGGAGGCTCCAATAGCTCCTCCCCGCAAGCTAAAAAATTTTTTAATATTACGGAAACGGGGGATTCCGTTTTTGAAATGCTCAGAGAAATTTCATTGCGGACCAATCGACCTCCCATCGGGCAACATTTGAAAACGATTATTATCAGCTCCAGTCTGCTTCGCAAGATTCCGTTGTATGAGCTGCTGGACTTTTTCTTGGGGGATAATGACATTCGGCCCAGCGTACAGCTACTGATTAGTACAGACAAGGCGGGGAATGCGCTTCAGGAGAAAATTCCTGGTCAGATTCCTGCTTATATATTAAAGGATATATTCCAAAACCGTAAACGGAACGCGCGGTTGATAAAGCCCATGGCTTTGGCTAAAGTGATCGGACCCATGAAGGGTGAAAGAAGCTTTATATTACCTAATGTCATTACGGCGGAGAATGAAATCAAGCTCGCAGGTGCGGGAATCATCAAGGGAAAGACACAAACCTACGGTGGTTATCTGAATGAGTCGGAGGTCGAGGGTCTTATGTGGATCAAAGGCCAATTGGATGGAGGCGTGCTGAAAAGCAGCGATCCGAAAACCGGTAAAAATATAGCATATGAGATCAAAGCGGTGAAAAGCAAGATCAAGGCCATCGTTCAGGGGGATGACATTTCCTTTCAGGTAAAAATGACCTCAGAGGGACGCATTTCGGAGGTGCATATAAAGAATGAAAATTTGCGTAGCAACAATGTGCTTGGACAAGAAGAGAGTCTCTTTCAGGAGAAAGTGAATTCATTAGTTGAACAAACGTTAGCTAAAATGCAAAAGCTGAAGGTTGACGTCGGAGGTTTCGGAGAGGCCTTGAGGATTCAGCATCCTAAAGTTTGGCGTAAGGTCAAAGAGGATTGGGATACCACTTTTAGTACCATTCCTGTACGGTTTAGCACAGATATCCATATTGAAGATTACGGCTCTTCGATTACGACGGCAGACTAGTTTGCACGTACTTATTTTAGAAAAACCTTCAATACCACGAATCTACGTGACGTTGAAGGTTTTTTAGGCTATTCAAACAGGGACAGTGTTTCTTCCAGCCACGTAATATAGCTTTCTTCCCGATTAATGGCACGGCTCAGCACCAGATAATGCCCGAATTGGTTAGAGCCGGGGGATTGAAGATTCTCGTCCAGCTGTTGGAGGGATTTTTTACTTTCGTACAGATACTCCAGCTTTTCTTTACGTTTGGCAATCTGGTCCTCGAACAATCGCTTGTTCTCTTCCTTGGGGATGGCCGCTGAGAAATACAGCATAAGCATAAACTCATCTTTTTCCGTTTCCGGTAACTCCTTGGGGCTTAGCAGCCATTCGGTCAGCTCTTGGGTTCCTTTGGGGGTAATGCAGTACAATTTTTTTTCCAGCTTGGCTCCTGTAATGGAGGTCCGATATTCAATGAGTCCCTCTTCGGTCAGCCTTTTGAGCTCGGGATAAATCTGACTGTGCTTGGCGCTCCAAAATTGTCCGATTTCCTGCTTGAATTGGCTCGTAATATCGTAGCCGCTCATTTCCTCTTTGTGAACCAGGCCCAAAATGGCATATTTTAAAGTGCGTTTCAACGTAGCTCTCCTCGTAAAACGGTATTTGACACTAGTATACCACAGTGCTACAATTTATATGTAGTTAAAAACATGTTTATATTTACATGTTTTGAATTGAATATTTATTATCTTTGGTATCCTATTCAATTCATGAAAAATTATAATTTAGGAAAGAAGGATGCAAGATGGACAAGTTTATCGGCAGCCACATGATTTACACCTATGAGAATGGTTGGGAGTATGAAATATATATTAAAAATGAAGATACGATCGATTATCGCATTCATAGTGGTATGGTAGGTGGCCGCTGGGTACGTGATCAGAAGGTCAATCTGGCGAAACTGGTGGAAAACGTGTATAAAGTATCGTGGACCGAACCGACAGGCACTGACGTGTCTCTGAATTTTATGCCTGAAGAAAAACGTATGCACGGCATTATTTTCTTCCCTAAATGGGTTCATGAGCATCCGGAAATCACTGTGCGCTACCAAAACGATTTTATTCCGCTAATGGAAGAATCGCGTGAAAAGTATGAAACGTATCCAAAGTATGTGGTGCCTGAATTTGCAGATATTACATTCATCGAAAATGCGGGTGTGAACAACGAACAATTAATTTCCCAAGCACCTTATGAAGGAATGACAGACGATATTCGTGCAGGTAAACTGCAAGTGTGATCAACTCTGTGCTGAAAGTGTAAAAGCCTGGCCTGTGATAAACAGTCTCAGGCTTTTTTGCATGAACTGGAAAGTAGATTGCTAATGGAGTGGTGGACGATATTTAGAATGAATAGTAGACCAGGCCATGCTCGATGAGATACGAACGACTAATCCGAGGGGGGAGGATGGTCGCTAATGGGGAGAGAATGTGCAGGTTCGCATGGGCAGTCAGATCGGATAAGGCAGATAGAGCCAGCTCTGTTTTATCAGGCCCCCAGTGATCAGCGTGGTGCTGAATATATTGCTCAGCCTCGGTTAAGGACAGACCCTTGAGTGAGGTAAACACGGAAGCCCAGCGGACGAGGTCAAAGGCGCCTTTAATTTCAGGTAACTCATATTCTGCCAGACCTTGAGCGCCGTTACACGACATAGTAAGCAAGCCACAGCAATGGTGTTGATAGGGTTTCGAGTCAGGAAATTGACGATAATCGTATTGAATCATTTCCATGGAACCAATGCGTAATTGGGTCGCTTGGGACGTTGTGGGCTGGGCAAGCGTCATGCTCATGCTAGAATGGCCTCCTTCTCGAGTTCACTGTAAATAGGGATGGAAGAATCATACGTCACAGCGGATGTAATGTAAATCACGAATACAAGTGTAAAATGAGGATATGTAGCGGAAAACGATCTTTAATGCCAATGGAAACGGATACTTGCATCCATATCTTTTATTATCTTGGAGAATGTCTTTATATCACAAAAAAACAACCCCGGATCTTCCCAGGGTCGCCTCTACGAGAAATATAGTTTAGCATTTCGCAAAATGCTTGTTTGCTGGTCACACGGGTGTGACGTCTTGAACCGCTTCTTCTTCTTTCCAAATCACGTTCTCGCGATAGTTTGATCCCCAATCGTACATTGCTCTCAGTACCGGAATCAGGCTTTCGCCATGCTCTGTCAGTGAATATTCCACATGCGGAGGGACGACAGGATAGACTTTACGTAGAATGAGTTTATCTTCTTCCAGCTCGCGCAATTGGTTAGTCAGCATTTTTTGCGTAATATGGGGAATCAGCTTCTTCAATTCACCAAACCGCTTGGTGCCTTCCATACCGAGATGCCACAAAATAATCAGCTTCCATTTTCCACCGATGACCGCGAGAGTCAATTCCTTATCACAATTAATCAGCTTCAAATCAATCCGGTCTTTTACAGTAGTGATATTCATCGACCTCCTGTCCATAGTTATTCCAAGTATACTATTTATAGTTACTATACGCAAAAGGATATACATCCATTTTGGAAACTATGCATACGTATATGGATACAGATCGACTGGACAGTGAAGCATGATGATTACGCAGGACCGGAAAACAGGAACGTAATATTCCTAATATATGCATAATTCCAGAAACCTGCGGCGTTAAGAAGGAATCACGATCGTATTAAAGGACTCTGGCTCCAGCTCCAAGCGGTGTGTTGTTTTTCCGAGAGACAGATTCAGTACACGTGATTCCTTGAACGGATTGGCGATGACTAGCACTCTTTGCCCGTCTGTATTTTGAAAAGCAACTGCATTTCCAGTCCATGAGCCACGAAGTCCGATGCGTCGGGCACCCGGTAATACAAAATGAGAAAAATGCTTCATAACATAATACTCTGGATTCAGGACAGGTTTTCGATCCGTTGGATCAACGGTAATCATCGAATTTTGCTCCCAGCCCCATGTGCTCTTGCCTTTCGGTTCCAAAACCATATTCCAGTAAATATAAGCATTCACACCATTGGTGAAGTAGTGCTGGTACAGATTATATACATATTTGGCGTAGTCCCATGAGTTCTCTCCGTTACCGCATTCATTTTCGGTTTGCATGTAACGAAGCTCAGGATAACTGGCAACGGTGCGCTGAATGGCATTTTTGCCTGCCCACTGGTAGCCTACACCTTTAATATATTTGTAGGCCTGGGGGTCACTTAACACGGTATGGGCATACTCATCGAATCCGGTCGAAGTCTTTTTCATTAATTCCTCCCACGGATCGGGTGCGTTAATGGTGCCCAGCCAAATTTCCGTATCCAGTCCGTGTTCCTCAAAAGCAGGACCCAAATAGTCGCGAATAAATTCACGCAGTTGCTCTCCGGTCCATACACAGGAAGGAAACTTCTGATCGGCAATGACTTCATTTTGAACATGAATCTGATGGATCGTAATCCCTGCCTCCCGGTAAGCCTGAACAAATTTGACAAAGTACAATGCATACGCTTTCAAAATATCCTTTTCCCAGCGCAGCGTGCCGTAATTGTAGGCTTTCGGTGATTTCATCCATGTCGGCGGACTCCAGGGTGAAGCGAACAACTTTAAGTCCGGATTGAGTTGTAACGCTTCTCGAATAAAAGGAATGAGATACTGCTGATCGCGCTCGATGGAAAAATGCTTCATCTCCACGTCGCCGTCTGTTTCATTGTGGCTATACCATTCCAGCGCGTAGTCACTCGCTCCAATAGGAAGTCGGCATATCGTGAATTTGTGCTCGCCCTCTGGGTGAAAGAGAGAATGAAGCACCCGATCTCGGTCGTCCTTTTCCAAATGATTCAGGGCCACATAACCTAATTCATTAAAACAGCCACCAAAGCCTTCTACAAGCTGATATGTTTCTCCTGTAAGGATTAGGTTGGCACTCTCTTGGGTATCGGTCAAATGGTGAGCTTGGGATTGCCAAGCTTTAGCTTTGGAAGTGGAAAACCACTGAATGGTTTGATTGCTCATGTGTTACCCTCCTGTCAGGCTTTTTGTATCTCAACTTATTATAGGGTAGGATCTTAGAGGAAGAGATGGTCTGAGCGATGACAAATTTGCCCTAATCCAAGGTGAAATTTGCGGATGAGAACTTTTGCTGATAAGAAGTGTCAAGAACACATAAAGAACACATAAAGAACACATGTCTTTGATATACTGGTGTCCTAGAATGACCGAAAGAGGGAAGTCGATTGAAGAAAAGAGTTCTTCTTGTCGAGGATGAAATACGTATTCGTGAAGTGATTGCGGATTATTTTAAACAAAATAATTGGGAAGTCTATGAAGCAGGCAATGGAAAAGATGCACTTATCTGGTTTGATTCGGTGCAGCCTGACCTGATTATACTCGATATTATGATGCCGGAACTGGATGGTTGGGAGGTGTGCCGCCAGGTGCGCAGCCGTTCAGGTGTGCCGATCATTTTGTTGACAGCCAAATCCGGTGATGATGATAAAATATTAGGCTTTGAACTGGGAGCCGATGATTACGTGACCAAACCTTTCAGCCCCAAGGTGCTGATCGCCCGCGCCAACGCGCTGATGAAACGGGTGGAAGGACATGTGCAGCCAGAGTCGCATATCTTGCGGTTCGGTAGTGCCATTCTCAACACGATGGCTCATCGGCTTGAGGTGGATCAGGCAGAAGTCGAGCTGACGCCCAAGGAGTATGAGCTGCTGCGGCTGCTTATACATAATAAAGGCATCGTTATTTCACGGGATGCGATACTGAACCGAGTGTGGGGCATCGACTTTGAAGGAGATACACGAGTTGTCGATACGCATATCAAAAAGCTGAGAAGTAAGCTGGGCCGTGAATCACGCCATATCCGCACTATTTTTGGTACTGGCTACAGGTTTGAGGAGGAAGAATGAACAAACGGGGAGTTACCTTTAAGTTGTTCATTATGACGGTTGTGTTTTTCCTGTGTTTTTACGGTATGGTGATTTTAAGTCAATTGTTGTTTTTTGAAAATTTTTATCAGAAACAGAAGATTGGGCGTGTGGAAAGTCGTTTGCATAGCTTCGGTCAAAGTTATGTCCAGGAGGCTTGGGGATCGGGCAGGGTTTCGCGTGAGGCAGCTCGTTTTATGCTTCAGAATAAAAACCAGTTGGCGATTGTAACGCTGGACGGCAAAGTAAAGCTGGATGATGCGTTTCATATCAATGTAAGAAAAGCAGATGGTAAAATCGTTAAAATATCGCTGTCTCTGTTTATGAGTGAGTATGGAGATGAGCTGAGAGCTGCCCGGCTTCAGCCTGGCGATACGGTAACGGTTGAAGGTGAGGGATTGGGAACGGAAGGCATATCCTCCGCCAATTTAATTTATCCAACCGGCATACAGAAGCTTGGCTTCAAAAGTATAGGATCAACTTTGGAAGAGGCAAGCACAGGTGGCAGTGTAAGGTTTTCCGGTACGGTGACAGAGATTGTACTGCCGGATCTGAAAACATGGAGTCAGCGACAAGGTTTACTGTTTAGTGCGCTGGAGGAATGGTTCCCTTTATCACAGTCGCATCTGGAGAAGCTTAAGAATTTCGAAGTGTTGGAGGAAGATTGGACGGAACCTTGGACAGGGGTACGCAATGCAGTTATAGTCCATCCTGTTCGTCAGAGCACAGGCGAGATCGACCTCCTGTTCACTGTGACATCGTTGCAGGAAATCAGTGAGACGAATGAGGCTTTGCGCTGGTTTTATCTGTACTTAGGGATCGGAGGATTTGCACTCATTCTAATTTTGTCTCTGTTCTATTCTCGGATGGTGACCCGCCCGCTCATTGCTTTGAATAATACCGCCAAGCGGATGGCTAAGCTCGATTTTACAGCCCATACACCAATCCGGCAGAATGATGAACTGGGCAGCTTGTCCTACAGCATGTATACCCTGTCCCAGAACCTGGACACCGCTTTGCGCGAGCTTCAGGAGGCCAATCAGCAATTAGTGGAGGATATGGAACAGAAGCAGAGGATGGAGGCTGTGCAACAAGACTTTTTTGCCAACGCTTCTCATGAACTGAAAACTCCGCTGAGTATCATTAAAGGCTTCGCAGAAGGATTACAAGATGGGGTTAGCGCCGGGAAGCAGGATCATTATATGAAAGTCATTGTAGAGGAAGCGGACAAAATGGAGCGATTGGTCAAAGATATGCTGGACCTCGCCAAATTGGAATCGGGTACTCTCAAGCTTCGCAAGATGACCTTTATCTTGAGTGAGCTGGTGGAGGAGGTCGTGGACAAGCTATTCCATTTGTTGAAGGAGAAAAAGCTGGAAGTAGTCATTATCCCCGCCAATGAGATGCCGATCCATGCCGATGTAGGATGGATGGAACAGGTGATTATCAACTTTGTTGTCAATGCCATACGACATGCTGAGGAAGGAAGCTCAATCACGATTCGTATCGAAGGTGATGGGGAAATCAGTTCCTTTTCCATTGAAAATAAAGGTGAGACCATTCCTGATGATCAACTGGAGCAGATATGGGATCGCTTTTACCGGGCTGAGCTGTCCCGAAGCCGCCAGACAGGTGGGACAGGGCTCGGGCTGTCGATCGTCAAACGAATTTTGGATTTGCACGAATTCCACTTTAAGGTGGAGAATACCAAGGACGGCGTCCGTTTTGTTGTTATATTCGGAGGCTAAGCTATGGCAAAGGAGTTAAGAGTATGAAATGGAATTGGTTGCCCTCACTATGCACGATTGCAAACCTGGGGGCAGGGGTCTTATCCCTGTATTTCACGATTCATGAGCAATACATGACCGCCTTTATTCTCGTGGTGGTGGCTGCTTTGTGGGATGTATTAGACGGTTTACTGGCAAGGCTGCTGCATTGTTCCAGTGATTTTGGCAAACAGCTCGATTCGCTGGCGGATGTGGTCTCATTTGGGGTTGCCCCTGCTTTCTTGATCTTGTTATACAAGCTGGGAGATACCCATTGGGTAGGACCACTTGTGGCTGTTTTGTTTGTCATATGTGGTGCGGTAAGATTGGCAAGATTCAACCTAATGGCTTTTAGTAAAGGCTTTGTGGGTATGCCGATTACGGCGGCGGGAGTGATTTTGTCCTTTATGTTTTTATGGAGTGAGCATTTGAAGCCGGGGTTGTTGCTTGCGTTAATGGTAGTGCTGTCGTTCCTGATGGTTAGCCGTATTCCCTTCCCGTCCTTCAAAAAATAATCGGTCAGGAGGTGGCGCTCCTATGGAATGGGCCATCAGCATGATTACACAATACGGATATATCGCTATTTTTGCTCTTCTTGCTCTTGGGATTATTGGCCTACCGGTTCCAGATGAAATTATTATGGTGTTTGTCGGCTATTTATCTTCTATTATGGTACTGAATTATTCGGTGTCTATCTTAGTCAGCTTCATCGGTGCAATGACAGGGATGATGATCAGCTACACGCTAGGCAAAAAGCTGGGCCAGCCCTTGGTGGATAAGCACGGCAAGTGGGTTGGATTGACACCGAAGCGATTTGCAAGAGTTAAGGGGTGGTTTGCGCGCTTTGGGTTGTGGACCATTTTGTTTGGTTATTTTATCCCAGGAGTCAGACATGCAACAAGCTATTTGTCAGGGCTTAGTGCGATGCCTGTCCGAAAATATATGCTGGTGGCAAGCGCAGGTTCTCTGATATGGACGCTTATTTTTATCTCCATTGGTTATATTGCAGGGGCGAATATAAACTTTCATTAAGGTGACCCCAAAAGTAATGTAGCATTTTTCACGTATACCACCGATAATATAAATAAAGATGATATTGTACAACCAGTGAGGGGATCTGTATTGAATGCATTAATGAAGTATATTGAGAAGTTACCTGGTTTTCTGCAAATGATCTTAAATATCTCGCTATTTCTGGTCGGGCTGATTTTAAGCTTCTTACTTCTAAAAGAAACATGGTCCATTTTTTCTTATGTTTTTTTGTACACAGAGGCCGACAAAAATTACTATGAATTCACGGAAGAGCTGCTTGTATTTTTCTTGTATTTTGAATTCATAGCATTAATAGTTAAGTACTTTAAAACCAATTTTCATTTTCCATTACGTTATTTCATCTATATTGGGATTACGGCCGTCATCAGGCTCATTATTGTGGACCATGATGATGCTAAAAATACATTCTGGTGGTCCATTGCTATTCTAGTCATGGTAGGTTCTCTATTGATCGCTAACAGTAAATTGTTAAAAAGAGAAAGTTAATGCCGGGAAAGATTGCAAAGGGTGACAGTCAAGTGGGAGAGAGGGAATAAAGACGAATGGTAAGAAACTGGATGAATCATGCGGGCGTCAGGCGGATAGCCGTCCTTGCGATAATCGTTTTGCTGTTGTTTATGTTAAGAAGCATGATGAATATTATGTTGTTAACACTGCTGCTTACGATCTTGATTGGCAGTATATATAACGGAGTGAATAAGCTGGTCAAGCGGTTTGTCAATGTACCGTCAATGGTCGTACTGCTACTGGTGTATGGTCTGCTGATCCTGATTATGGTGTGGGGCGTTTACCGAATGGTGCCGCTAATCATTGTACAGGTCAAGCAGGTGTATCTCATGATTCAGCAAGCGTATATGTATCCTGATCGTAATCAATGGAACGAAACGATTATCGAATTTATGGACACACTGAATGTTCAGCGGCTATTTGAGCCTGGCCTGAGTGCAGTAATGAAGGTCAGTCAATTGGGAACACAGCTTCTGGTGTCAATTATTTTGAGCTTGTTCTTCCTGATGGAAAAATCCTATATTACACGCTTTACAGCTACGTTTGTAGATAGCAAGCTGGGCTGGTTTTTCAAGGAAGTGGGTCATTTTGGCCGTATGTTTCTGGGTACGTTCGGGAAGGTATTGGAGGCTCAACTGCTGATTTCACTTATTAACTGTATATTGACCACGATTGCGCTCTGGATTATGGGCTTCCCTAATCTGCTCGGTCTTGCGCTCATCATTTTCGTACTGGGATTGGTTCCGGTGGCAGGTGTGTTTATCTCACTGGCACCGCTCGGCCTGATCGCTTTCAGTGTCGGTGGCATTCAATATGTAATTTATCTGGTTATATTGATCGTGGTGATTCATGCGATTGAGGCCTATTTCTTAAATCCGAAGCTGATGTCATCCAAAACGAATTTACCGATTTTCTTTACCTTTGTCGTACTTATTTTCTCTGAGCATCTGATTGGAATTTGGGGCTTGATTGTAGGTATTCCGTTGTTTGTTTTCTTCCTTGATCTGATTGGGATAAAACGCAAGCAAGAGAAGGATACTTGATTCAGCAATACAGATTCCGCCCTAGTATAGTGACTATTGATATATCACAAATGCCTGCGAAACCGCAGGCATTTTTTTATTGCCCTTTTGTTCACAGGAAAAATCGCTGACGCTCATCCACTTTTTAATTCTCTTGTTAGCTATAGTACACTGAATATGCAAGATCAGATCAAGTTCGGAGAAATGAGATGATACGGTTGGAACAGAAAATTAAGGTATTGGCTATATCGGGTAGCCTTCGTCAAAAGTCCTCCAATACAGCACTTATGAAGGCTACTATGGGGCTGGCTTCTGAAAATATGATGTTCACAGTCTATGATGGGTTGGAAGATCTCCCGCATTTTAACCCTGACTTGGATGTAGATGAGGGGCCAGCTTCCGTAAGAGGGCTACGGGAACAATTGAAACAAGTGGATGGAGTGCTGATCTGTACACCGGAATATGGAAATGGGGTGCCGGGTGCTTTGAAAAATGCCTTGGATTGGCTCGTATCTTCAGGTGAATTTGTAAATAAACCAACAGCGGTCATTAGCGCGTCACCGTCTCCTATGGGCGGCCATCTGGCGCATGCCTCGCTGCTGCTCACATTGCAAATGATCAATGCAGAGATTGTGGAGAATGGAAAGGTCATTATTCCGCATATCACATTAAAGCTGAACTCAGAAGGCATCATTACAAACGCTGAAACTAGACAGGAAATGGAGGCATTACTTCAAGGGCTTGAGCAAGCATGCAGAGGACAGGTATAGGAAAATCCAAAGCAGATCCTTCATCATAGAAGGATCTGCTTATTTGAATGGCCACCTACTACATATTCAACGGCAGGAATTCACCAGTTATCTAATAGTAGTTGTGTCCAGCAAACGCTCATAGACCTTTAATCGGGCATACACCGTTTCAAGTATCGGATATGACATATTACGATTAGCCAATGCCAGAAGTGTTCCGCTCATGCTGGCAACAAATATATACTTTTGCCAAATTTCACGCTGAATGTCATGGCTGTGTGTAACCGTGAAACCTGCTAGCACTTTTTCAGCTGTAAGAAAAAATCATTTCGGCCACGACCTTTTTGATACCCGCAGCATTACGGGTAAACGTACCTAAAAGCGATACTCATATCGCTACTTCGGAAGCATAAGCTCTAATAAGACGCCGTCAGACGTTTCTTCTTATTGCAGACCCAAGCATTAATGCGGCGCGAGAGCAAGATAATAGCGCATATCCTTATTCTCACAAGTTATCTTAAGATAAAAAGAACTGGTATCTAATTATAGGGAGATGAGGGAACGGAAATGATTAATGTAACGAAACTACTTACCGGTATGAAGGGAGAAGGCGATGATCTTCGTTATACCATTAAGCCGGGCCACAAACCTCATGGCGTTTCCGCGGGCAGAGGGCCTGTCGTCGTATGGAATTCGACACGGGCTTGCAACTTAACCTGTAAACATTGTTATGCGAATGCCTGTCCTGCCCATGATCCCGATGAAATGTCGACGGAGGAAGCTAAGGTATTTATTGATAATCTGGCCGCCTTCCAAGTGCCGGTACTGCTTTTTTCCGGTGGAGAGCCTCTGATCCGCAAAGATATTTATGAGCTGATTTCTTATGCGTCAAGCAAAGGGCTTCGGCCGGTAGTATCGACCAATGGCACATTGATTACCATGGACAGAGCGAAGATGCTAAAAGAAGCAGGGGTTAAATATGTCGGTGTAAGCCTGGATGGGCTGGAAGAGCGCCATGATGAATTTCGCGGGCGAAAAGGAGCCTTTAAGCAGGCGCTTCAGGGTATCCGAAACTGCTTGGTCATCGGCCAGAAGGTAGGGGTCCGGTTCACGATCAGCAGACATACATATGAAGACTTGGATGGTGTCCTTGATTTGATCGAGCGGGAAAATATTCCTCGGGCCTGCTTCTACCATCTCGTCTATTCCGGCCGCGGGAGCGCCCTGCAGCAAGAGGATGTTACCCATGAACAATCCCGGCATGCTCTTGACCGGATTATGGCTAAAACGGTGGACCTGCATGGCAAAGGCAAACCGGTGGAATTGCTCACCGTTGATAACCATGCGGATGGCGTTTACTTATACCAGCGGATGATGGAGCGCGACCCGGAGCGCGCAGCTGAACTGCTTGGCTTGCTTCAGAGAAACGGCGGCAACCGTTCCGGAATAGCCATCGGCTGCGTGGATTGGCACGGCAACGTCTATCCCGATCAGTTCACGAGAGATATCGAAATCGGTAATATCCGCAAGCAGAAATTCAGCGAGATTTGGCGTGATGCCGCTCATCCGCTAATGGTCGGCCTGCGCGACCGTAAACCGCTGCTAAAGGGACGCTGCAGAGAATGCAATTGGCTGGATATCTGTAACGGGAATTTCCGGGCCCGGGCTTCGGTAAGCGGTGATTTCTGGGCGGAGGACCCATCCTGTTATTTAAATGACCGTGAAATTGGAATCGTATAACACTGGAAAGGAAGGCTGAATACGCATGCTCGTTTCCTGGAATGTGACCAAGAAATGCAATTTATACTGCGAACACTGCTATCGCGACTCGGGGCCGACATCGTCTGTAGAAGACCAGCTAACCACGGAGGAAGGCATCCGGCTCATTGATCAGATCAAGCAGGCTGGATTCAAGCTTCTCATATTCAGCGGCGGCGAGCCCTTGATCCGTGAAGATCTCTGCGAATTGATCGAGTATGCCTCGTCTATCGGCCTTCGTCCCGCACTTGGCAGCAACGGCACGCTTCTGACCGCCGCCAAAGCTGCGGAGCTGAAAAAAGCAGGGCTGGGGGGCATTGCGATCAGCATAGACAGCGCCACGCCTGAGTATCACAACCGGTTCAGGAATGCGCCAGAAGGCTGGCAGCAAGCATTGGAGGGCATTCGTTATGCCCGGGAAGCCGGGCTGAGAGTGCAGATTAACATGACGCTGACCGAGGGAAATATGGATGACTTCGTGCAGGTTGCCCAGCTTGCCGAGGAGCTTCATGTGTCCTCTCTGCACCCATTCTTTCTCGTCCCGACCGGACGGGCCGTCCATATCGAAGAAGACGGGCTGAAGCGGGAACGGTATTACTCGGTTCTGCGCAGTGTTCTGTCCAAACAGAAGTCAACATCCCTTGAAATCAAACCGACATGCGCTCCCCAGTTCATGCCGCTTGCCAAGAGCATGGGGCTGGAAATGCGGTACACGCGCGGTTGTCTGGCCGGGGTCTCCTATTGTTCTGTGCTGCCGAATGGCGAGGTGCATATTTGTCCGTACCTGCCGGTCAAGGTGGGGAATGTTCGCGAGCAGCCTTTTGATGAAATATGGCGGGATAATCCGGTGTTTCGGGATTTAAGGGACTTCAAGAAATATGAAGGAGAATGCGGCTCCTGCCCCGATGTGGGCATTTGTGGCGGCTGCCGGGCGAGATCGTACTATTACAGCGGCGGCAATTTCATGGCCGAAGAGCCGTGGTGTTACAAAAGATCGGCGGCGCTGTAAGCTGGGGAGGTGGGAATAGTGGACCTGGATTCGAACGACCGGAAGCTGCTGAATCGGCTGCAAATCGGGCTTCCTCTGGTCAGACGCCCTTGGAATGCCATTGCGGAGGAACTGGAATTACGCCAGGAAGATGTGCTTCAAAGGCTTGAAAGGCTGAAGAAAGAGGGATTCATCCGGCGGATCGGCGGGGTGTTTAATCCGGCGGGACTGGGATTTAGAGGCTGTTTGTATGCGATGGCAGTCAGGGAGGAGCTTTTTTACCAGACCGCTGCTGTCGTCAACAGGTATAGAGGCGTAACCCATAACTACCGCCGGCGCAGCAGGCTCAATATGTGGTTCACGCTGACTTCCCGGACCGAGGAAGAACGGGGGGCTATTCTTGAAACGATCCGTGAAGCGGCGGGAGGGCCGCTGCTATATGAGTTTCCCTCCGAGCAATTATTCAAACTAAAGGTCTTTCTGAATATGGAAGAAACGGCTGATGCATCAGCCATTACACCCAGCCCGAACTTGAATGGAGTCGCAACCTCCAAACAGGAACCATGTAAAATAGAAATAACGGATGTGCAGCTGATCCGCGAACTGCAGGGAGATCTTCCGTTGTCAACTGAACCGTATACCGAGATTGCCAATAAGACAGGTTGCAGCTTGGAAGAGGTGTTTCTGCGCTTGCAGGCACTGCAGGCAGGAGGAGCACTCAAACGAATCGGAGCTGTTCTAAAGCATAGGGAAGCGGGATTTTCAGCAAATGGCCTGTTCATCTGCGTACTTCCTGAGGAGCATATACCTGAGGCAGGAAAAAGGCTGGCCGATTATTCGGAAGTCAGCCACTGCTACAAGCGCCGGACGCACCCCGATTGGCCGTATAATTTATACGCCATGATTCATGGACCCGATGAAGCGTCTGTTCGGAAAGTTGCGGAGCAATTTGTTCGGCGGGAAGACATCAAGGATTACGATATTCTGTTCAGCACGGAAGAATTGAAGAAAACGAGCTTTTCGATCTAAAGCGCTTCTTATATTCACACGGATGCCGTCTCTTCAAGGACAGCGTCCGTTTTTCGTGTTGACAGGTTAACGCTCTTTGACTATATTGAGTTTATTCGTAATGCTTACAATTTTACATAGATCGGAAGTATCGAGCGTGCAGTCTGAAAGCATCGGCAAAGGCCCCGCTAATCTTAATGAACTGACCCCTAGATCCTGTGCAATTTGTGGCAGTAATCCAGCAGGCAGGCTTTCTGTAAGAATGCAGATGAATCCCGCCATGGCTAAAGCCAGCAACCCGACCCACGGGAGACGTTTGGAAGACGACACATTTGCACCGCCTTTTCTTATAAGAGCAGTGTTTGAGTTCACGAAAAAAATCTCCTTTATTTATTTTTTGCCGCTTAAAAAAGCTTTCGCTTCCGTATAAGCTTATATAAATAAAACACTTTTTTACATGGATGATTAAAGGGGGATGAAGTGAATTAAGAGGAAAATAGGCGCTACCTTATTGCGCCTAACAGTAGTCATTATTATTTTTCGCGAACCAGTTATCCTGTCCCATATAGAGCCAATCCGAACAGTGTGTGCGACGGTATCCGTAGTGGTTCACCTTTAGCACAGTTCCCCTAAATGTAGCACGGACTTAGTGTATATGTAGCGTATGAAGGTGATATAATAGGGCGCAAATAGGTAGGTTCGTAGAACAAATAACTCGGAACAGAGGAGAGAAGGCTGGTGTTTGAGCAAATTGTAGCATATGGTTTGAGCCAAAAAGAGGCCGTTAAGGATTACCCGTTTGGTGCTGATCCCCTGGTACTCAAAGTAGGGGGCAAGATGTTTGCTCTCCTGACTGAAAAGGATGGTATTAGCCATGTATCCTTGAAATGTGATCCAGTCATTGCGGTAAATTTGCGTGAACAAAACAAGGCGATTAAGCCAGGCTATCATTTAAATAAAAAGCATTGGAATACGATTGAGGTTGATGCTACCTTCCCACTGGAGGATTTGTACAGCATGATCGACCATTCGTATGAGCTGGTCTTCAAGAGCTTAACCAAAGCGCAACGTGAAGCGATTACGATGAGAATACGGGCAACGGATCTGTAAAGGGCTGAGTGAAGCCCTTTTTTTGTATCCAAAAATACTTATAGTTTTACTTGACAGAAATCACAAATAGATATATTCTTAATTTAAAGATAATTCATTTGAAAATAATATCAAGGAGTGGAACTTAACATGAGCGAACTGGTGAATATTATTCAAGAGAGAAGATCAGCTTCTAAATTTATTCCTGATGTTACTATAGATGCAAAAGAACTAGAAGAAATATTTCAGTTGGTGAAGTTTGCTCCATCGGCTTTTAATTTACAGCATGCGCGTTATATCGTAGTGCAGGATGCGGATACCAAACAAAGACTGCATGATGAGGCAAGTAAGCAGTATAAAATATTAACGGCTTCGGCGACCATTGTAGTGTTGGGGGATACAGAAGCTTATACCAAGGTAGCTGACCTCAACGAAGGATTCCTGAATTTAGGTGTCCTGAGCAAGCAGGAATATGATAGTACAGTGGAATCGGTAACTCAGTTTTATCGCGAGCGGGGACCTGTCTTCCAGAGAGAAGAAGCGATCCGTAATGCCAGCCTGTCGGCTATGCAATTTATGCTGATTGCCAAGGACAAAGGCTGGGATACTTGCCCGATGATCGGTTTTGATCCGGCGAAGGTGCAGGAAGTATTGAATATTCCAGAGCAATTTGTACCCGTGATGATGATTACCTTGGGTAAAGAGGACGAATCGGGTCAGCGGGCACGGGGATACCGCAAGCCGGTTGGACAATTTGTCAGCTACAATGGATTTTGAAATTTGTAAATCATTTGTGTAAATAAATCAACATGTTAATGAAGGAGTGATAAAGATGTCATTGAAAACCGCTGGAATTCACCATATCACGTCCTTTGCAGGCGACCCGCAGGGCAATGTTGATTTTTACGCAGGCGTACTTGGTCTGCGATTGATTAAAAAGACGATCAACTTTGATGCTCCAGAAGTATACCATTTGTACTTTGGTAATGAAGAGGGCAGCCCGGGAACAATCATTACTTTTTTTCCAGCTCCGGGTACACGCAAGGGTAAGATTGGAGGCGGACAGGTTGGGATTACGACGTATGTCGTGCCATCCGGTGCTTTGGAATACTGGGAAAACCGTCTGCACAGCTTGAAGGTATCTTTCACGAAGGCTAATCGTTTTGGCGAGTCATTCATCCAGTTCCGAGACAACGAGGGCTTACATCTGGAGTTGGTGGAGCGGGAAGGTGGCCCGTTGAACACGTGGACAGCCGGGGGTGTGCCTACGGATAAAGCGATCAAGGGCTTTGGCGGGGCGGTACTGTACAGTGCGGATTCCAAACATACGCAAGGGGTGTTGGAGAACGTCCTGGGGATGACTCTCATCGGAGAAGACGCAAATGCAGGCTACATCCGCTATCAGACGACAGGTGATCTGGGCAACCTGATCGATATTCCGGTCAAAGATGTCCCGTGGGGGAATGGCGGTGCCGGTACGGTTCACCATATTGCCTGGCGCGCGCAGGATGATACGGAGCATCAAGCGTGGAACGAATGGGTTCACCAGCAGGGTTTTGGGACTAGTGGCATTGTAGATCGCCAATACTTCAATGCCGTATACTTCCGCGAGCAAGGCGGTATTCTATTCGAGATCGCAACCGATCCGCCCGGATTTACGGTGGATGAGGAATTGAATGAGTTGGGGCACAAGCTGATGCTGCCTGAATGGTATGAGACTCAGCGCACCCAGATTGAGTCTAACCTGGTTCCCATTGAACCTAGAGTATTAAAACAGGATTAATCTGCTCGATCCAAACAATCATATTAAAAGCAAAAAGGTCCAATACGGGAAGATTTCTACCGTGATTGGACCTTTTTGTGCATGTGGAATTAGCTAGATCATGAGCAGTTCGCGAATCTCCAGCTCGGTCAGTGCCGAAAGGGTTTCTTGCCCCGGCTGAATGACCTGGTCGATCATGTTTTTCTTTTTTTGTTGCAGTTCATACATTTTGTCCTCTACCGTACCTTGGGCGACGAGACGAATAACCTGCACGACCTTTTTCTGGCCCATTCGGTGTGCGCGGTTGGTAGCCTGCTCCTCTACAGCGGGATTCCACCATAGATCATACAGTATGACTGTATCTGCGCCGGTGAGGTTCAGGCCAGTACCTCCTGCCTTTAGGGAAATCAGGAACAGCTCGCGTTCTCCTTCGTTGAAGCGACTGCACAGTTCGACTCGTTCCATAGCGGGAGTCTGCCCATCCAGGTAAAAGTAGGGCACTCCTTCTCGAGCAAGCTCGCGTCCGATCATTTGAAGCATCGTGGTGAACTGTGAAAAAATGAGCATCCGTTTCCCGGAGCTGAGACATTCCGTAATGATCTCCAACAGCTGTTCAAATTTGGCGGAGCTTCCCGTATATCCTTCGATGAACAAGCCAGGATGACAGCAGAGCTGACGAAGCCGGGTTAGACCTGCGAGAATTTTGATCCGATTTTTCTGAAATCCTTCCTCGTTGAGATGCTTTAACGTTTCATGCTGGAGCTTGGCCAGATAGGTCGTATACAGCTTTTTCTGATCTGGCAGAAGCCGGGATACCTGCACGGATTCGATTTTTTCCGGCAGCTCCTTGAGGACATCACTCTTGAGACGGCGCAGCAAAAAAGGACGAACCCGCTTGGCAATCACATTTCGAGGCAGGTTGTGAAACGCTCTTTTCCCGCCGGGAAATAACGCAGGAAATACAACGTCAAAGATGGACCACAGCTCTTCCAACGTATTTTCTACTGGCGTTCCTGTCAGGGCAAAACGGTAACGAGCTTTTACATCCTTAACAGCCTGTGCCGTCTGGGTGGCATGATTTTTGAAAGCCTGTGCCTCGTCCAGAATGAGCGTATGAAACGATGGCTTGCTGTACACATCTGCATCGCGTCGTAGCAGCGGGTAGGACGTAATGACGACGTCATAACTGGCGGCATCCCGTATGATCCGGCCGCGTTCTTCCGGGCTGCCATCTGCGATAGTAACGCGGATATGTGGAGCAAACTTCTCCAGCTCATTCCGCCAGTTGTACACCAGTGATGCAGGGGACACGATCATGGCTGGAAGCTGCTGGCTGCGGATTTCCGGCAATACTGAGACGAGAAAGGCGATACTTTGCAGCGTTTTACCCAGCCCCATATCATCTGCCAAAATGCCCCCAAAACGGTAATGCGCCAATGTCTTAAGCCATTGAAAGCCGTAAACCTGATAATCTCTTAAGATTGGGGCAAGCATGTCTGGAACTGGAAAGTCGAGATGGTCTGGGTTGCGTATATTTTCCAGTAGCTGGCGAAAGGTTTTACCCAAAGTCAGGTTTTTCCCATGATCGTGAGGATCAATTAAGTACAGTCCTTGCGTGACGGGAACACGAATTTGGGCTGCATCCAGATCACTTTTGCGGATACCTGTTTCATTCATGAATCGAATCAATTCCTTGTATTCCTCTGTTTCCAGCGGCAGCAAGGCACCATTCGGCAGACGGTGATATTTCTGTTTTTCCTCTAACGATTTGAGCAGTTTGCGAATTTCCGGTTCCGGTATGCCCTCCATATCAAATTTAAATTCAAGCCAATCTGTACGTTCATCCCACTCCGCGCGTATCCTTGGGGTAGGCAGAGTATTGTTTATTTTTGCTTTGACTGCACCTGTAGCATAGACGTCCAGCAGCTTTTCCAGTTGCGGAACCGTATGGTACAAAAAATCATACTCTGCATCTTCATCTTCCATAAAATATCCGCTGTCTGTTCTGGCAAAGGAGCTATGCTCCATCAGCTCCAAAATCCGTTGCTCCTGTTCCCCATCACGTATCAGAATTCGGTCGTTACCAGGCGTTCGTGCATCTGTTTCCAGCGGGTTGATGATGATATCCCCATATTGGAACTCCAGCCCTGCCAGCAGCTTGTCTCTTACTCGGTCCAGATACAGCTTGGCCTTCAATGGCTGCTGTGTGACCCGATCTGAGACGGAACGTGTCATATGAACACGTCCGAGCTTCATTAACCCGGGTACAACCTTGTCCATAAAAGATTCCATCTGCTCTGGCGCGATCTGAACTTTTCGCCTGTGGTGTACTTCTACCATCCGTTTTAGCTCGGACAAACGCCGTAAGGGGTCGGCTTTCTGTTTGACAAGCTTGCCATCGGCAATGACGACACCATAGTCTTCCATGATGGTCAAGTCATCCAATCCTTGTATGCTTAGCTGGTAGCCTTCGGTTTCGGCCTCAACCTCATCAAATTCAAATTGCAGCGGAAGCATCAGGTCGGACTGGGGAATACCCTCGTTCATGTTTCCGTGAATTTCAAAGTAGACGCCCTGTGCTGCTGTCAGCAAGGGGAGCAGCTTTTCCCAAGCCGCAGGCGGGATGAGGAGCATTCGTTCACCGCTCATATGACTACCTGAAGATGAATACGTACCTGAGGTTTCCCGAATCATACGCTCATGGTGGCACACCTGGGATAATTGCTGGAGAATAGCGTCATGTTCAGGTCGGAAGCGGTACAGCTCAGGCTCGTACGAGAAGCTTTTCGTGAACATGTAGCTATCCCCACGGTCAATACTATCCAGAAACGGACGAATTTTCTGGACGATATATAATCGTTTGGGACCAGCCTTCATTTCTACACCAAACATATATTTTTGGTAACCGTAGGCAAAAGGTCGGATCACGAACTGAAAATCCAAGACCGCACGAGTATCCAGCAGGGTAGGCGTGCTGCGAAGCGGTCGCTTGCGTTCAAATAGTTTTAACATACTGTCGGTCAGCTGGAGATCGCCTTGTGTGATGTCAGAGGATCGTGCTGTTCTAGCAGTGTGATCATATGAAGCATCTGTAGATGTGTACATCCCGTCTGAATCTAGGCTTCCTGCTGTATCTGGGGCAGTACCGGGATGAAGTCTGGAGGCATAGGAGCGCACAGACAGACTCTTTCCACGGCGTATATCATGGGCGTTAAGGAGAACAGCTGCGATATGTTTACAATATCGACCGGTGTTCTGAAATGTGCTACAGGTGCATTCTGCTCGGATACTTCCATTGGATCGGATCATCGCCGCAACAGCATAAAAGCTGCTTCCTTTGACCGTAGCTTCGTATACACCTTCATCATGATCTATTTGTGTAAAGGCCACTCTTTTGGCCCGGTAATAGGCATCCCCGTCGTCATAAGCGGCTTGACTGCATAGTTGTCTGATGGCTCGTCGGGTAAGTTCAAAACTCATGGTTCGTAATCCTTTCCTGGGTTATTCCGTTTTCCTACATGATAACAGAACAGACAGGAGGATGGACATGTGGGGAATGTAATACGAGAAATAAAACTTATCAGCTAAGAACGGAAGGTTTCCACACCGATTTGATACCGTAGACTTAACCCTATCCCATGTCTTATGGCGTATTGATTGTCTTTGGAAAGAAAAGGTACAATTTATAAAAGGGATTTTGTGGATATAAAATGGATGTTACGCATATGAAAGGGATGATTAGGATCAGTCACCGATATCTAAAAGGAATGATGGTGTTGATAGCCCTTATTTTAATACTGGGAGGATGCCACAAGGTGAATAAAGACGAAGATGCTGAACTGATCAGTAAGGCGAAAGCTACGGCTGTTCAATATTTGAAGGAAAAATACGAACTAGACGTTGAAATCACATATGCAAAAAAATTTCCTCCTTATGTAACAAACAAGGTAGATATAAGTGGCAATGTAATAGGTCATGCAGAAGAGGATTTTACGATTTCTGTAAACTATGAAAATCAGGAAACTTCGAATTTTGCTATAAGTCCCGAGCTAAAAAAGGTGCTTATTGAAAATGGGACTTATCCAGGCTTTCAAGATAAAAAGAAAAATCACTAGATCAGAGGAGTGTAAATAGTATGAGTTCACTTCAAGTAAGTGACGAAACTTATAAAATAATGTCTGAAATGGCCTATAAAAAAATGAAAAAAGGTGCTGAACCATCAGAAGAACTCCCCGGCTGGAAAGTGTTAGACACGCTCGATCGCGAGGATTCGGGACTTGCCGCTGTCACATTTTACAACGAAGAAACGGAACAGGCCGTTATCGCCTATCGTGGGACGGAAACGGATGATCCACAGGATCTGTATAACGATGTGACTCTTGCACTTCCTGAAATTAACCGCAAAATTCACGGTAGTTTGAATATTCATTCAGATGAATATAATGAAAAAATGAAAAAAATGGACGGCGCTTTAGGGTTCACGGCGTTTAACAACTGGATGGGAGAGAAAGAAAAAAGCGTAGATAAGGCTTTGTTCGGCAGCTCGAACCAGTTCTATCAGGCAGAGGACTATGCGAAGGATATACAAAACAAGTACAAAAACTACAACTTCTCGCTAACTGGACATTCGCTGGGAGGAGGGAATGCACAATATGTAGCTGCTTATACAGGGTTAAATGCGGTTACATTCTGTGCGCCTTCGGTCATTTCCAGTCTGACACCGGAGTACAGAGAGAAAGCAGAAAATGGTGAGTTTGACCATCAAATTACGAATTTTCTGCATCCCAGTGATATGATAGCTAGCTTTATTGGGGGAGGGTACGATCTTCACGTAGGAGCTTCCTACCATATTGACAATAATTATCAAACAGCTAATGAAGGCTTAGGACTAAAAGAGAGAGTGGACAACACGTTGGGTGGGCCTTCCTATCACTCACTCAATCATTATAAGTTTGATAAGAATGGCTATGTATCCAACCCGCTATATGATCCTGTAACAGGCGAACGAATCGCGGAATCTCCGCGTATTCCATCTGACTTTAACCTAATGGAAACGGTGGACGGCTGGATACATCAATTAGGACAGACCTTAACTCAATTCCAAAAGGCAGCGCTGGTAACGGCGGCAACATCTGCTTCAGCAGGTACGATTCAAGTCATGCCGGAGCATCTACTCGCTGTAGCTGAAAAATGGAAGGCGAATGCACAACAATGTGATGCAGATTTCCAACGTGTCAGAGCCAGGCTTTCACGCTATTTGCACAGTAGTCAGAGTCGGCGGTTGCAGCCGATTGTAACACAGCTTGACTCCTCCATGATGGAATTTAGTCAGTGGCATTTACGGACGACTAATGAATTCCTTTACAATCTCGAGTACAAAATAGAGCAGTTTATCCAGGCAGATATTAGCTAATAACGCTAATAACAAGGTACTAACGATATAGAAAAATGAATACATAGGAGGTGGCCAGTAATTTGAACGGACAATTACGGGTCGAACTGGAAGAGCTATTGCTTGCCGAAAAGGAGCTGACCTGGCTACTCGCCAAACTTCGCACAGATGAACAAGCGGCACGTGTATTATATGGGCGTCTGCATGAATGGACTGGGCATTCGGCCAATGCTATCAGAGACCAAATTGAAGCTTTTTTGTCGGGTTAACGAACAGAATTCATACTTTAGAGCAACAAAAGGCAGAGTTAATTCAGTATGTTGAATTGATGAAACGTACAGACGCTGTACAGTAATGAAGGTAGAGAAGTTTTTACAAGCTGCACATAGCAGGATACAATGGAAGTGTTAGAGAAAGGAGACGGATACTTTTGCAAAATGAAGAGAAAAAGACCGATTCCAAATCCGGCTCATCCAAATGGTACCTTGGTAGTGCAGCAGCATTGCTTCTTCTGAAAGGCAAGTCGTTACTTGCCCTTTTAAAATTCAGTAAATTTGGCGGTGCGCTGATATCTATGGCGATAACGATTAGCACATATGCGATCATTTACCCGTGGGGATTTGCGGTCGGCTTCGTGTTGCTGTTGTTTGTACATGAGCTGGGACATGTATTGGCCGCCAAGCGCAAGGGGCTTCCCGTATCAGCACCATTATTTATTCCTTTTCTCGGTGCGCTGATCACCATGAAACGTCAACCTTTGGATGCGCAGACAGAGGCTTATGTGGCCATGGGCGGCCCGTTACTGGGGACGATTGGGGCTATGGCAGTATACGCAGGAGCCTATGCAACAGACAGTCCCCTGTTGTATGCGCTCTCGTATGTCGGCTTTTTCCTGAACCTGATCAACCTGCTGCCGATTCATCCGCTCGACGGAGGACGGATTTCCACGGCAGTGACGCGTTGGCTGTGGCTGGTGGGTCTATTGGGTGGAATTGTAGTCGTAGTATATTTAAAATCCTTTTTATTTTTCTTGATATGGGCGTTCTTTGCCTACGATTTGTACAAAAAATATGTTAAACGCAATAAAGAAGAGGCTAAGGTCCAATCCTTTTTGCAAAAGCCACTGGTGAACGTACAGCATCTGTATGAACAAGGATATCCGCTGCCTGGACCGGAGCACACGCGCAGATTATCTTTTAATACCTACTCGGATTTAGAGGGGCAGCAATATGTGACGGTGTATATGGAAAGTCTGGATGTGGAGCAGACACTTCTGCTGCCACAGCAGTGTCTTGTCCAGGATGTATGGCTGAACGGTGTGGAACATATACCGACGCCGGATGCGTACCAGCTCAGATTGCTGTGTGGGATTGATTATATTCCGTTTGAAAATGATAAGTATTACGAAGTACCCGCATCATCGCGCTGGAAATTCGGCATCGGTTACTTGGCTTTGGCCGTATTCCTGATGGGGATGATGTATGTGGTGCACCAGCATATAGGGGATATTAGGCTGTGATCCGATGATGAGAGCTTGGTCAAGATTTTAGATCATTAAGGCAACGGGTACAGCTTATAGAAAATAGAGTCAAAAGAGCGCGACAACCGCAATATTCGGTGTCACGCTCTTTTTTTGTTGAATAACACGGAGGAGCCTTTACACTCCGTCCTTATATCTTAATCCTTTGTTCATCAGTAATCGGCTTTAACGTTTGGCGGTATTTAAGTGGGCTGGTGCCTGTCCAGCGCTTGAACTGTCTGCTGAAATGAGCCAGACTGGAGTATCCGAGCAGGGAAGCTACCTTGTTGAGTGGTAGATTGGCCTGCTGGATCAACACCTTAGCTTCATGCAACTTGGTCTCCGATAGATAGTGACGTGGTGAATAGCCGTATACCTTACGGAACACTTCCTGGGCATAGCCAGGACTGATCCCGAGAGAAGCCGCCACATCTTCAAGTCGGAACGCTTGCTCGCCAGATTCATCTTCCCGATAAGGCTTAAACCTCGATTGAATAGCTTCCATGATGGCTTTGGCATATTGAACGGATGAAGGCGCAATTCTGGGCTCCAAACTGGTAGATATCATTTGCGAGAATATCCCGAATAGCTCAAATAAGGCAATCTGCATGCGAAAACGGTCTGCTGTCGTATATTCTCCGCTTTCCCGCACCATGCCAATCCAGCTATGAACAACCTTTTGCAGCTTGGCATTCGTTTCAGTACCCGCCGGAAAAAAGAGCTGATTGCTTTTAATCATTTCCTGACGGAATAATGGATCATCGACATTAAAATGAGAGCTAAAATAGTACATGCCGTTTGGGGAAACACACTGACTCACATGTTTAAAACCCGGCGGAATGATTAAAATATCACCTTCTCCAACCGAATATACGTTATTTTCCATAATCGTTTCCTGACGACCTTCTAAAATGAGTGCAATTTCAAAACCGATATGAGATTCCTCCGGCATGCACCAATCCGCTTGGACCCGGTGAATATGGGCGCCAAAAAATTTCACATTCCAGTCAATAATGGGCAGCCATTGGCAATCATGAAATAGAGATGGATCAACATCAGGATTTAATATCATCAGATCACCTTCGATTAGGGCAAATTTTACACCGCTTAGACAATCTCATTGTATCTAACATTTAACTATAATAAAAGAGCGCTTACAAATACTATTGTATAAGCTTTTATATAAAAGAAAGTGCTTATATATAGACATTTTGAAAGTGATGCGGATTATGTTGACATATCTGTTTCAATTATCAGTACTCTATTTGTACTAGCCCGTATATGGAATGCACTTAGTGCTCCGATCTTCGGAGTGGCTGGAATCGAATTTTGCAAAATCCTGATGAACCTAATTGGAGGACGACTTGATGAAAAAGCTACTGTACGGTGTTGCCTATTATGATGAATATATGCCATATGACCGTTTGGACCAGGATATCCAAATGATGAAGGATGCGGGCATCAACGTGGTGCGGATTGCGGAATCCACTTGGAGTACGCATGAACCGCAAAATGGCGTGTTTGATTTTACTTCTGTGGATCGGGTGCTGGACGCCATGCATAAGGCGGGCATTGAAGCCATTGTGGGGACGCCCACCTATGCCGTACCCACGTGGCTGGTGAAGGAGCATCCTGATGTATTGGCGACAACGCCTCAAGGGCCGGGCAAATATGGTGCTCGCCAGATTATGGACATTACGAACCCGGTGTACCTGTTTCATGCCGAGCGAATCATACGCAAGCTGATCGGACGGGTGAGTCAGCATCCGGCGGTCATTGGCTTTCAGACGGATAATGAGACCAAGCATTACAACACGAGTGGGCCTAATGTGCAATTGCAATTTGTAAAGTATCTGCGAGAGCGGTTCGAATCGCTGGAGGAGCTAAACCGCAAATTTGGTCTGGACTATTGGAGTAATCGCATCAATAGCTGGGAGGACTTTCCTTCAGTGGTCGGAACGATTAATGGAAGTTTGGGCGCAGCCTTTTCCCAATTCCAGCGCAAGCTGGTGACGGACTTTCTGGCATGGCAGGTCGCGCTGGTGAAGGAATATAAGCGGGAGGACCAATTTATTACGCAAAACTTTGATTTTGAATGGAGAGGTCATTCCTTTGGTGTTCAGCCAGACGTGGATCACTTTGCGGCATCGCAAGCCTTTGATGTGACTGGGGTGGATATTTACCATCCATCACAGGATGACCTGACTGGTATTGAAATTTCCTTCGGTGGCGATGTGGCACGTTCGACGAAAAATAACAACTATCTAGTGCTAGAAACGGAAGCGCAGGCTTTTACCCACTGGGTTCCCTATCCGGGGCAATTGCGTCTGCAAGCGTTCAGCCATCTGGCTTCAGGGGCCAATATGGTGGCATACTGGCACTGGCATTCCATCCATAATTCCTTCGAAACCTACTGGAAGGGTCTGCTGAGCCATGATTTTGAGCCGAATCCAGTGTATGAGGAAGCACAGACCATAGGGAAGGATTTTGCAAGATTGTCTCCGCATTTGGTCAACTTGAAAAAAAATAATAAAACGGCGATTCTGGTCAGCAACGAAGCATTGACGTCAATTGACTGGTTTAAATTTAATATGAGTAGTCCGTTGAATTACAATGACATCGTACGTCGTTTGTATGACGAGTTGTATAAACTGAATATCGGGACAGATATTGTTCATCCAGGTACAGAATCGTTTGACGACTATGATCTCTTGATCGTCCCGGTTCTCTATTCTGCCCCAGATGCACTACTGGAGAAGCTGAACCGATATGTGGAAAAAGGTGGTCATGTAGTATACACATTCCGAAGCGGATTTACCAACGAGCATGTGCAGGTGAGAACGTCCCGACAGCCGGGCGTGATTAGCGAAGCCTGCGGCATTCATTACAGCTTGTTCGTGGAGCCGAAGAAAGTGACGCTTAAGAATAATCCTTTTGGGGTGGCACCAGAGGACAATCAGGTAGATACGTGGATGGAGCTGATTACCCCGACGACCGCCGAAGTATTGGCCTATTACGATCACCCGCATTGGGGCAAATATGCAGCAATTACGCAAAACCGCTATGGTCAGGGAACAGCGACCTATATCGGCTGTATCGTCAGCCCGGCGGTCATCCGCGAACTATTCAGCTCTGTAGCCAAAAAGGCAGGAGTATGGGGACTGGATCAGGAAACGTCTTATCCGATCATTGTTAAATCCGGCACGAATGAGCTAGGACGGACAATCCGGTACTATTTTAACTATTCTGAACAAGCAGGCTCGGTGGTCTATCCGCATGGAGACGGCAAGGAGCTGATTGGGGAGCATGCGGTTACCCAAGGAGAAACGCTTCCATTAGAGCCTTGGGGTGTTATAATTATCGAAGAAGCGTAAATGATGAATAATGAGCTGAAACCAACTTACGAATAATATCATATAGGTTTTCCCCGGGAGTATCCGGTACATGAAGCGCCCCTGCGAATTGCGGGGCGTTTTCGCATATGGCTGAAAGAGGAGTGCATCGCTATGCCAACCCGAGCAGTTCGCTGGTTCCGGGCGCTGACGGCCCCGTATCGACGTAGCATTCAGCTCAAGCTGATCTTGACGATGGTTGTTTTGTCTGTGCTGCCGGTCATTGCTGTCACGGTGCTGGCTGCGGAGAAAAGCAGAGCTTCCATGGAAACGGAAGTGGTAGAGACGAACATGTCCAATATGAAATGGACGGGGATCTATATCAGCGATCAGCTAGATCGTCTGAATCATCTGATTTACAGCATTCAGATCAGTCCTGATCTGAGCGATTATTTGAATGAGCGCGAGCCTGACAATCTTTCAAGCCAATTTAATGCCCAGCGAAAAATGCTGAATACGATGGCGAATGTGTATTATTCGGCCGGAAGTCATGTGATCGGCATCCAGCTTTATTCGAAGCAATCGCAAACCTTGTTTACCTTCAATAGCATGCAAAATGAAATTACGACGGTGAGCGGTATTCCCCCACAGTATGCCGAGATGTGGCAAGCGAATAAGGATTATTTGATTCGCCCAAGCTCTACTGACCCGGAACGCTTTACTCTGACGCGCAGTATTCGGCGTTTTGAAGACCAAAAGCAGACGGGAGCTATTTCTTTGGATGTATTGTGGTCTCAATTCGATCAGACGCTGGGCCTGCTGGGACGAGGGGATCAGCATCAAGTGTTGATTACAGATGCAGATGGCAGGGTTATGTATCCAGCACAGGCTCTTCAGTCGCCTCCTCCTGCAGGAGTGCTGACAGCTCTGCGTGACGTTAAGCCGGGCCCCGGGATGATTCAAACTGCTGAACATTATGTGTTCTATAATGATCTGGATGTAGTTGGGCTGAAGCTGGTCAAAATCGTACCCACTTCCTCCATTAACCACAGCGCCTTTTCAACCATGCTGTATGGTATCATCGTCGGCGTGATTTCAATCCTGGTTTCCATCTGCATTGCCGTTTTCATCGCATGGCGGACTGCACGTCCGATTGTTCATTTGGCACGTTCCGTACAGGAGCTGGATATGATCAAAGGACCGGTTGGACAGCCAAGTACACGTCCGGATGAGATAGGACTGCTGGAAAGAAGTCTGCATGGGATGGCAGGCCGAATCCGCGAGCATATCCAGACGGAATACAGTATCAATTTGCAAAAAAAGACGGCTGAATTGAAAGCGCTCCAGGCACAGATTCATCCACATTTTCTGCAAAATACACTGCAAATGATCGGGAGTATGGTATTTTCTCAAAAGCCGGAGGACACCTATGAAGTTATTCGGTCGCTGAGTGAGATGTTCCGTTACGTGGTACGGGAGCCTCAGGATTTGGCCTCTTTACGCGCAGAGCTCGACCATGTAGGGCATTATATGCGCATCCAACAACGTCGATTTCCACAAAGATTAGTGTTTCAGGTGGAGACGGAAGAACAGGCGATGGATATTCGTCTGCCTAAGCTATCGCTTCAGCCATTGTTAGAAAACGCGTTTCAGCACGGTCTTGACCGTAAGGCAGGGGCATGGCGAATGGGAATTCGAGTGGAGATTATGAGAGAAGATGTGTGTATTACGGTTTGCGATAATGGAAACGGCATGACCCCGGACAAGCTGGAAAAGGTACGGGCAAAGCTGGAAAACGCGTCGGAGGAACCGATCTGGGCGCAGGGTAGTCATATCGGATTGAGCAATGTGTCTTCACGCATACGGATGAATTTTGGAGTGCACTACGGAGTGATGATAGATAGTGAGCAGGGTGTTGGTACACGTGTTACCATCCGCATTCCATTCATCTCAGCAGAGGAGGGAAAAGTATGATCAGAGTATTAATTGTGGACGATGAGCCGTGGAATCGCGATATTCTGAAGACATTTGGCACATGGGAAAAACTCGGAATGTGGGTAGTGGGTGAGGCTGAGGACGGAGACGAGGCGTTCAGACTAGTCGGGGAGTTAGCTCCCCATATTGTGATTACGGATATGCACATGCCGGGTGCGGACGGAGTGGAGCTGCTGCAAGCGCTAAATAACCATTGTCCTGATGTAAAAATCATTGTCGTGAGCGGATATGATGACTTTGCGTATGCCAAACATGCCATCCGTTACAAGGCCGTCGATTATTTGTTAAAGCCAGTCAATCCTGCCGAGCTGAATGCAGTGTTGCTCAAATGCAAAAACGATCTGGAGGTCAAGGCTGCTGAACAGCAGCAAGAAGCGACGGAGCTGGATTATGAGTTTTTTCACAAGCTGACCCGGTATAAGCAACTGCTGCGTCTTTATTTTAATGAGTTGAACTGTGACGGGGTGAACCTAACCTGCAGACAGGTTATGCAGGAGCTGGAGAGTTATGGAGCGCCGAGTCCACCTATGCTAGGCAGGCTAGTGCAGGAGCTTCTTTCCCTGCTGAAAGAGCTGGCAGCGGATAACGGGCTGGATACTTCTACGGCAAAGGCAGGATCTCTACTGTCGCAGGATGCCGTATCCTCTGTAGAACATGCGTTGGAATTCGTATCGTCGTGCTATGTTCAGGAACTGGATCAGCTCATTCGGCAGCGGAAATACAAAAACAAGCTGAATTTAGAAGAGGTACGGCGATATATCGACAGTCACTTTGCTGGGCCGATTACACTGGAGCAGTTGGCGAAAAACTTTTTTGTGAGCAAGGAGTATATGAGCAAGGTATTTAAGCAGGAGTATGGTCAAAATGTAACGGACTATATTGTAGGGCGAAGAATGGAAAAGGCGCGAGAATGGCTGGTCAATAAACAGGTTTCAATTAAAGCAGTTGCGGAGATGGCAGGATATGAGGATGTGTCTTATTTCTATCGGGTATTTAAAAAGCATTTTGGCATGGCACCCGGTGAAATGAGGAAGGAAGTTTAAAAAAGTCCAATCCAATAAGCTAAGGGTGTCCAATGGCAGAAGTGACCTCCCATTCTATAATGAAAGCGTATACAAAACAAGTTGTACAAAGGAATTTGGCCTTTAGGAAGTTCGCACAGAGCTGAATAGAGGTTGAAGACCGGCGGCATAGCTGCTTTGAATAACAACTGATTTGCCGGTGGGTAGCAGTTATTTTCAAAATAGGGGAGGTCATTTTTTATGAAAATGTGGAAAGGTGTATTGAGCACAATGCTGGTTGGCACGTTATTGGCCGGGTGTGGAGCGAATTCTTCAGGCAGTGACAGCAGCGGTTCCGGTGGAGACGGCAAAACGGTGAATCTCAAAATGTTTATTGCTCAGCCCCGTTTGAAGGAGCACTACGATAAATACATTAATGCGTTCGTAGCGAAAGAGAAGAAAGATAAAAATATCGACGTTACGGTTCAACTGGAGATGCCGCCTGCGGACAACGCTGCACAAATTTTGAAGACAAGACTCGCATCCAACGATGCGCCGGACGTATTTGCATTGCACGCGGTGAATGAAATCCCTCCGTTTTATAAAGCGGGCTATTTGGAGGATTTGTCCGGTCAGCCTTTTGTTAACAAATTGATGGATAGTGTGAAGCCTTCGGTAACAACCAAAGACGGAAAGGTCGTAGCGGTTCCTTTGGAGACGATCTCATGGGGCTACTTGTACAATAAAAAGATATTTAAGGATTTGGATTTGCAGCCGCCGGGAACGTTAACCGAAATGAAGGCAGTGGTCGAGAAGCTGAAAGCGAATAATGTGAAACCGTTCCTGTTGTCCTACAAGGAATCCTGGATTCCACAGCTGTTCGTGCCGCTGACAACGGGTGCGATGATGAACACACAGAATAAGGATTTTATCGACCGGATGAATCAGGATAAAGGCTCTTTTTCCGAAATGAAAAGCATGTTCGATATTATTGATCTGGTGAATAGTAACGGTACGGACAAGGCGCTGGAAATCGGTGGGGATGATGGATCGGCTGCGTTTGCCTCGGGTAAAGCGGCGATGTGGATTCAGGGACCGTGGTTTGCAGAAACGATTTTAAAATCGGATCCGAAGATGGATTTTGGGGTAGCACCGCTGCCGATCAATGACGATCCCAATGCGACACTGATTAATTTGTCCACTTCGACTTCGCTGGCTGTATCCTCTACAAGCAAGAATAAGGAGGTTGCGCTCGATTTTGTTAACTATGTGCTGGATGACAAGGATTCCAGTGCGTTCTATGAAGCATTGAAATTTAACCCGATCTCCAAAGTGCATACGTTTAAAAGCTATCCTTGGGTTAATGACGCTACCGAATACGTAAAAGCAGGCAAGTCGTACCAAGATCCATCGATCCCGCAAGCGGTCAAGGACGAGGCAGGCAAATCGCTACAATCCTATTATGCGGGTCAGCTCTCGCAGGATGATGTCATTAAGGCGCTGGATAAGGCATGGAAATCGTATAACAAAGTGAACAAGTAACGGTAACCTACAGAATTACACCAGGAGGGAGAGACTCCATGCCTTTTAAAATCTATAAAAAATACGTCATGCTACTGGCGTTTACAGCCCCGGCGCTGATCTTTTATGCCATCTTCCTGCTCATTCCAACGATCAGCGGCATGTACTACAGCTTTACAGACTGGAACGGATTGAATCCCAATTACAGCTTTATCGGCTTGGGGAACTTTGTGGAATCGTTGAAAGAAGACCCCGATTTTCTCAATTCCCTTTGGTTTACCCTTAAATACGTATTCGTCATGATTGTGCTGCAAAATGTACTGGCGCTGGCACTGGCAGTGTTGATTGAGTCGCGTACACGTACCAAAGGATTTTTCCGGACGATATTTTTTATGCCCAATATGATCAGTACCATTATTAGCGCATTTATGTGGACATTCGTTTTTTCCTCCGTGCTGCCACAGATCGCCGAAAAGACGGCTATCGCCTTTTTGGGCCAATCGTGGCTGGGCGATCCGAAAGTATCTTTCTTCGCTATTATTATCGTGTCGCTCTGGAATGGTGTCGGTTATATGATGATCATCTATCTGGCTGCGCTTCAAGGCGTGCCACAAAGCTTGAAGGAAGCTGCGATTATTGACGGGGCGAACGCATTTCAGACATTGCGAAGTGTGACGATGCCGATGATTACTCATGCGATTACGATCTGTTTCTTCCTGACGCTGAATGGTGCCTTCAAGGTGTATGAGGTCGTATACGGCTTGACTGGCGGGGGTCCGGGACGCAGTACACAGGTGATTACGATGAACATTTATGAGGAGGCGTTCTCCAACAACTTCCGTTATGGTTATGCGAGCGCCAAATCTGTTATTTTGTTCGCGATTGTTCTCATTTTCACCCTGATTCAGCTGCGTGTCATGAAGAAGAGGGAGGTGGAGGCATGAGGTTGAAGAAAGCCAATTCCTTGCTGATTACGCTGATTTTGTGCGTGGGCGCAGTCGTGTCCTTCTTCCCGATCTACATGGCGGTAATTAATTCGTTTAAAACACAGGGTGAGATGTTTGCATCCTTTACAGCGCTGCCGACAAAGCTTCATTTTGAAAATTACAGTCAGGCTTTTCATCAGACTCATTTGCTAAACAGCGCTCTGAATTCCACGATTATTTCTTTTATCGGCATTGGTGGCATTGTGATCTGTTCGGCGCTGGCAGGCTACAAGCTGTCTCGTACACAGGGGAAACTGAGCAGTGCGATTTTCTTCCTGTTTGTCGCGTCGATGCTGGTGCCGTTTCACTCCATTATGATACCGCTTACACGAATGGCAAAAGATTTGTCCGTTCAGGGTAGTACGTACGGTTTGGCCCTGATCTATATCGGCTTGGGTGTGAATATGGCGATCTTTTTGTATCATGGATTTGTCAAATCCATCCCGCGTGAGCTGGAAGAATCCGCGCAAATGGACGGTTGTAATGAGTTTCAGACGTTCTTTCGCATTATATTTCCTTTGCTGCTGCCGATTACAGTTACTATCGCGATTTTGGATTTTTTGTGGATTTGGAATGACTTTTTGCTTCCATTGTTGATGCTGACGGATGTGAACCATTACACCCTGATTCTCTCGACCAATATGCTGTTTGGAGAGTACAACAAGGAATGGTCACTTATCCTGGCCGCACTCGTGCTGACCTCCATCCCGGTTATCCTGATCTATGCATTCTTTCAGAAATTCATTATGGAAGGAATCGCGGAGGGAGCGGTTAAGGGATAAGGTGGAGATGTGGGTAGGCGGATCATACTTCCCATCATCCCCATGACATAAATACCAAAGCCTTCCTATAATTAAGGAAGGCTTTTGTTTTGGAACGACGCAGATCCAATTTTCACTTCGAGAAAATACTTATAATAAAAAACAAAAGCGAAATGATGATCAAAGTTAGATATATACTAGAAACCCGTTTTCCGATTGTAGCTCCAAACTCTTTAGGATTTTTATATCCAATGATTAAACTGGGAATGAAAAAAATACTGGATAGATAAATGGTGTAGTGAAACCTAGTATTATCGACAGGATTGGACCATGCGGGCAGTCCTAAAAAGGAAAGCAACTGGTCTCCCCATATGTACTCGCCAAATTCAAAGGAAACGGCCATGCCAAGAAGAGATAACAGCAGTGAAAGTGATCCCCAGCCTACTTTTTTTCTGTTTTTTCTCAACAATTCAAAGATAATTAGTAAAATTGCAATTGCTTGTATGCTGTATGTCAACGTGATTGAAAACATAAAGTACCTCCTTGAACATCAGAATCCAGTGATAAGATATCCATTTGGAAATAAGTATACCGTTTTATGGTATGTCTTCATATGCCTTTCAATACAGCGATCGTAAGGTCAAATGGAACGCGAAGCGGCCTTAGCCATACAATATTTCATCTGAATGTAAAAGGAGATGATTATGTTGGCTACCTTCTCGGCCGCGCTTCAAGTGAAAAAGCGGATGGCCAAGCGAGTCTTAAAAATGTCCGGTGTCCACGGCATTGGCGTAGGATACAGGGACCCTGCCCATCCCAAAAGGGGAGCCGCTGTCATTGTGTACACGGACCGTTTAGCGTCGGCCTCTACTGGACTCCTGTCGGCCACCGCATTAGGAAAGAAAACGAACGTTCCAGTCCGAATTGTAAAGACTGGAAAGATCAGAGCCAATGCTACGGACTACAAAGTGCGCATACGCCCGGTCATCGCCGGCTACAGTGTCGGGACGATTGAAGGCTCCGGTACAACCGGACTCATCGTTGCCCCAACTGGAGCGCCGGCTACACGTTATCTTTTTAGCAACAACCATGTCCTCAATCCCTCCAATACAGACAATCGGGAGGCTACAATTCAGCCAGGCGGAGCCGATGGGGGGACGGTTGCTCAGGATCGTATAGGACGGCTATATCGTTACGTACGCTTGAATCCCACCGGAACGAACCTGATTGATGGGGCGCTTTCGCTTCCGACCCGTAACAGCCTGCTCAATCCGCGTTATGCCACAGTAGGAGCGATTCCGGGTCATGTGACCGCTTATCGCATAGGGGATAGGTTGAAGAAGGTAGGGCGTACGACCGGGCGGGTCAATGGCACGGTAGAGTCCGTCTATACGGACCTTCAAATCAATTATGGTGGAGAGTTGGGCTTACTGACCTTCGAAGATCAGACGGTTATTAGAGGTACGACTCCTGTATCACTACCCGGGGATTCTGGCTCTGTATGGCTCAGACAGTCTGATAATTATGCAACTGCGGTTAATTATGCAGGCACGGCAGATGGTCGCTTATCCATAGCCTTTCCAGTGCAGTGGGCCATGCAGGTATTCAACACACGGGTAGCCCGCCCCAACGGGGCAGGCAGGGTGCTGAGGGTAGATACAGGATCTTCCCCTCGCTCCTATACTAGACAACTCACCAGTGAGGAACTCGCTCGCTTAAGACCAAGAACGACACGCATTAGACGGAGCTAAACGCCCTCCCGATGGAAAAATTGCCGCTGATCGTCCCGGTAAGGCGTCAATTTAAATGCTTTCCATAGGGCGGCTCACTTCGGAAGCATCACCTCCCCGGATTTCACCCCTGATTACAGAATTAATATAAGAAATCCGGGGCGGAGGTAATGAGAAGCACCAGCAGAAATAATTCACGATCCCAATCATTTACGATGCAAATGTTTCACGATACAAATCATTCATAATACAAATCATTCACAATCTAAAACGTTAACGGCATGAATGAATGCATAATGCATTCTAATCTGCCCCCTCAGCATATGCTTGGACTCCCACATCAGGGGCTGTAATGATGCTACTTGCCGAGGCCAAGCCCCGGATTTCCTGAGCGGTCAGGGCTCTGTTGTAAATGATCAGTTCATCTACTGCGCCGTTCAGATAGGGATCATCAAACTGGGATTTCCCAATATAGTTCCGGTTTGTCAGTCCAAGACTGGAAGGATTCAGCGTCATGTTCGTGTTACGCGTCGCCTCTACACCGTCCACATACATCATTCCAGTATTGCCTGACAAAGTCACGGCGACATGCTTCCAAACCCCTGTTGCCAGCTCCGGCGCATTCAACTGTTGTTCCTTTCCGTTCCCCGAGACGGTGATAGCAAAGCGCATACCAGTTCCCTCGGCCTTAGGTGTCAAAAACATATACCGATCCGTGCTTGCTCCAAAATCAAACAGGCGTGCCCAGCCGTTATGCGTGTTCACCCGTACCCACGCAGCAATCGTAAAGTCATTTAAGCTGCTAACGATACCGCCGGGCAGGCTGGCATAGGCGTCTGTACCGTTAAGGCGCAGAGCATTGCCATTCCGTCCCGCGCCCCACGAGCCTCCATTTACACTGGCCTGCTGTCCATAACCTGAAGAATCGGCTGCGGTAGATCCGGCTGTTTCGTTAAATTCATAACGGGCTACAATGTCTCCGACGGGAGACGGGTTGTCTGTACTCGACTGGACACGGATATCATAGTTGGCTGCCGTACCGATATTCATTCTGACCGTGGTCACAGAGCTGTTAGCAGCCGTGATTGATCCGGTTTTGGTGCCGTCTACGAGCACGTCATACGTACCTGCCGCGAGTCCGATCAAGCTCATAACGGTGGTATGAGTCGTGCCAGGGGGCATATTTATCAGCGTCAGGCGGATGTTGTTCTTGGACTTAGACACGATGGCTGAGCTATATTGGTCCCGATTCAGCTCCACACTCAGCTTCTGGGTGATCAGATGCAGACGTTGGAATACGCCGTCTTTTGGAGTAACCGTATAGCTGTTATTGCTTTCTGTAACGTCACAGCCATAACCGAACAAACCGAATATGGGATCGACAGCAACATCCGAGCTTAGAATTTTAATGGCTCCAAATAGCCCCAGATCGGCTTCCCCGGACATGCCACGCCATCCGTTAAAGAGAGGGCCGCCGTCCAGACCGAGTGCGCCATAATTGCCTTTGCCTGCCTGATATGTCCACGATACCGCCCCGATATTGGCAGGATCAGAGTTGATCTGTCCCGAGTTAATCGCCCCGATGTTCGCCAGCTTGGCGGCATAGGATAGGCGCTGGTCCACTTCGGGGTTGGACGAATAACGGCGTGTCCAGTCATCCATCGCATAGCCTGCCAGCGAGGTCGTGTACTGGAAGTTCCACCAATTTTCTCCGGTGATTGTGACCGGATCGGCGTAATAGTACCAGACAGGCATATGACCACGTGCAGCACGCGTTTTGGCGTTGATTTTGCTCATCATCGTCGTGTTGTTGTTCATTTTGGCGAGTGTATATACGGCTTCTTCGCCTGTATTGTCATAGTTATACTCAGAGCCATAGGGATAGGTGGTATTTTTGAAATTGTTGTACTTGGTAGCCATTTTGGCATTCAGGTCGTTAGCCTCGGTGGTCAAGCCTTCTTCCTGAAGCGCTTTAATGATATCAGGTGTAGTCAGCTCACCCATGAGTCCCGTGTTCCAGTTATAGGCAACAGGACCTTCATACAACGCTTTAAAAATACGATAAGCACGTAGCAAATATGTGTTTTTGCTATTTCGATAGCTGATCAGGTTGGGATACAGCTTGGCAAGTTTATACATGCTAAAAAACGTATTATAAATGTGCGGATAGGCATAGCCCCGGTACGTTGGTGTCGTATTAGGCTGCGGCATCAGGAAATCAGGAACCAGATAATCGGTATGATGGCCTTCCATCAAATTCGTCCAGATGGCCACTTCCAAATAATCATCGACTGCCTTGATCTCAGATGCCACGGGCTTCTGAACGTTTTTCTCCGCCAGAAACTGACCGTGAGTTAGCCCCCAATCGTCACCCCAGCCCCAGTAACCAGCAAAGCTGTTGCGTTTGGCCTTGTACTGCATCATCCAGTCATCAAAGACCTTATCCCTCAGGTCGCCCGGAACGTTCCATTGGGTGCTGTTGACCATGAAGGTAGAGTGACGCTGAAGTGCAGCTTCGATTGGCTCGATGGCATAGAACTGGAGAACGGTTTTTTCGCCGTTACCATAGTTAACCGTAATATTGTTATGTCCCAGTCGTCCCAGTGTAAGTTCATATATTTTATGGTTTGTAGGGGCTGTTTCCAGATAGCTGATGGTCGTTTCCGACGGATATTGCGCGGTGACAGAGGTAATGGATTTGCTGGTATGCAGATCGAATTTAGCCTTGAGATTGGTTGGGAAGATCACACCCGGAACCACGGTCACATCCACATGTCCCTCACTGTACAGCCTGTCCTTTACGGCCTGCTCGTCCGCTACCTTGTAAAATTTAAAAGCATACGTTTTGCTTTCACCAGGAGCCAGCGACAGACTGGTGCTTCCAAGATAGCCACGGTTGGTGCTCTTGATGACATTGGAGTGGATATAGAACACATTCAGTCCTTCAGACCACCCCCCTTGCTCCATAGCCCATGTGCTGCCGGGATGCTCCTCAGTTCTCCAATGGTCCTGATATTCGAGACCAGCCCCCGTTGAGGCATCAGGGATTAGTAGTACATACGGTCCGATGCCGCTAGGTCGTCCAGCGGTAATAAAGGAACTGTTATGGCCTACAAAGGAGTGTGAGAGTACTCTGGTTTCATAAATTTGTTCATTATTGCCACCCGACCAGTACTCGTTAAACGGAAGTGGCAGTCCCCAATCTCCGATCTCCAGCGTTTGATTAGAGCTGTTCGTTACTTTCATTTGCCAGTGCAAATAATCGTTAACCAACGAATAAGTTTCATGTAAAATGAAATTACGTATTCCCTGATGGTTTGATGAATTCTGATAGGCTACCTGGACACTGTTTCCAGAAGAGGTGATCTGGCGCGCATCAGCAGAATTGCTTGTCCATGCCCGAGTCCACGCTCCGTTACCGAGACGATAGGTGAACATGAGTTCACCCAGCCATTGATGATCCGACGTATTCTGTTTAGGTGCGTTGGAGCTGTTCATAACATAGTTGGTATTAAAAGTGTCTCCTACCAGGCGCAAGGAAGAGAGATCCCCGTTATCTCCGACAGAGATGGAGAACACTTGATTAGATAGCTGTACTGCCATGTTATCAACCTCCTAACAAAGGTTCGTGAGCGTGCTCACTACGTTAATATATGTGTGAGAAATACTTTTGCTACCTTTGTATGAGAATTGATAGAAAATAGATTCATATAGATATCCTAGAGGGCTCTCAATCGTGGAGGTAGAGATATAATGAAAAATAAAATGGAGTTGCCAAAGATTCCTGCGGATTTACCCGTATTAAATGAAGAAATACGCTCCATACGATCCAAAGACGAACTCAGTATAGGGTCTGTAGAGGATATCATTTTGGACAATATGGAAGCGGTTAAGGTTTCATTAGAGAAGATGACTTTTAAAAATGTAACGATCATGGAATCGTCATTGCCGGAAAGTGAATGGACAGACGTTATTTTTGATAAATGCGATCTATCGAATGTTACTTTTTCAGGTTCCTTTATTCATCGGGTAGAGTTCAGAAACTGCAAATTGCTCGGAACGGATTTTTCGAGAAGCAGGTTCCAAAACGTTCGTTTTTCGGATTGTTTAGGGGATTATTCGATGTTCCGTTTTGCTAATTTCAAGCAAGTTGGTTTTGAGGATTGTTCTTTGATAAGTGCAGATCTGTATCATTTAACACTACAAAAAACCTCTTTTGCCCATTGCAATCTGGATCAAGCCACCCTGTCGGGGTCCAAGCTCAAGGGAATTGATCTCAGTGATTGCGAATTTGATGGATTACAAGTAGAGATAGAAGACTTGAATGGCTGCATCATCTCACCGCATCAGGCTTCATCCTTTGTGGGCCTTTTGGGGCTAGTAATTAAATAAGGGGATATATTCGAGTCATCCGCCGCAAATGACGAACGAGTCTCAGGCTACTCTTCATATTCTTCATATCGTTGCCGTCTTAACTTTCGAGCGCGTATATTTTTATCCAGCAGCTTTAATTGTCGTGCTATGGTATATCCTATCAGGTATGCAGCAGCGGATGTGTTGCCATCGACCGTGAAGGGGATGATGGAAGCATCGGCAACGATTAAATTTTTGACTCCATGCACGTTACCTCTGCGATCCACGACGCCTCCTCTATTTAATGGGGCCATGCGAAGAGAGCCTTGCTGGTGATGATTATGGCCAAAATTTTGCTTGATAAACTCCTCCAGGTTAGAGTCGTTGTCAATAACGTCAAGCGTAGGAGAAACGAGCTGATATGATGGATCAATGGCCGTCAGCTCTGCCGCTATGTTTTTGACATAATTTTTATATATGTTTTTCACCGCTTCCATGTCCTCGGGATTCGAGAGAAAGCCTTCATCTGCAAGCACGATTTTCAGAGGGTCGTTGTTTTGCAGTTTGATCGATCCCCGGCTTGCAGGGCGTAAGTAAATCAAACCTAAGGTAAGCATGCCTTCCGAACCTATACCTAGCATTTGAACCGCCCGACGATGGTCCTCCGTTCCATTGGGATCAGGCAAGAAGGCTCCACCCGTATATAGAGCACTTGGATCATTAGAAGGCAGTGCGCGATCCTTGGGATTGGTTGAGAAGGAGGCAAAGTTCAGAGTATGGTTACGCAGGCGTTTGCCTACATTGGGATTATTAAATACTACATGAATCCCTTTGTCTTTAAGCGATTTTTCAGGTCCGATTCCGGATAGCATTAATAACTGGGCGCTGTTAATGCCTGCTGAGACGATAACCTTCTTCCGCGCATAAGCTCGTGTACATATTCCTTCACGGAGGAATTCCACTCCTACAGCGCGCTTGTTAGTAAAAAGAACGCGCAAAGTTGTTGATTTAAAGAAAACCCTCAACTTCCGGCCGTTTACGCCCTGTCCGGAAGAAGTCATGATGCCTGGCGAGAGAAAAGCGGTTGAAGAGTTTTCCCTTCGACCATTTGGGTTCTGGAACAACTGCCACCGGGTAAAGGGGCCAAGGGGAGTTTTAGGATCGTTATAATCGAGGATTTCCGAAAAACCTGTAGCACGTTCAATGGCCAAGGTTAGTTTCTGCGCCATAGAAGTAGGGTTAACAGGGGCTTGCCTAATATCAATCCGTCCGCTAAATCCGTGAACCCTCGGGTTATTCGTTGCTCCGTTATAGTTCTCTAGTTTTTTGAATCGGCGAATAGCTCTCCTAGGTGACCATAACGGACCTAAAAGTTTTTCCCATTCTCTAAACACAGCCGAAGTAGGTCGTACATACTGCTCGCCGTTAATTGAAGAACCACCGCCTAGCAGCCGTCCTGTGGTCCATTCGAATGACCGATCGTCTACTCCATTTTGTGGAATGCCTTCCCCTTGCCAAAAGTATTCGGGGAAAAATTGTTCCTCCAGCTCCAGGGCAAAGGTAGAGTCCCTTATTGGTTTGTCTTTATCGTTATTTTCCCCTGCTTCCAGCCCAAGAACCGATGTTTGCTTATCATCCGTAAGGGTTTTCGCTATTACAGCACCTGCAGGACCTGTTCCTACGACAATATAATCAAAGATTAATTTGTTTTTCATAAAGCTCTCCTTTTAGATAAATGGGCTAATGTAGAATATTAATCTGTTTTGTCCTATGTTCCGCCCATAACAAAAAAAGACCCGCCAAAGCGGATCTCTTGCATTTATTGATAGCTTATTTTTTTTTAATAACCGGCCGTACAGGCTTCGTTGTCAAGACATTAAGCGCGTCACGTACTTCTGTGGCGAAAACAAGCGGTTTTTCTACTTTTTCAAAGTGGATGTACCAGAGATTGGGGTTATCAAATAGCCAGTGATTGTGCAGTGCCGTCACTTTGATATCGTGTTTACGAAGTCGAGAAATAAACGGATTAATTTCTGCGGTCAAAATCACGGTTTCACCAAGACATAATCCTTTTCCGTTACGGCCAATACTTTCGAAAGAAAAAGCTTGGGGTATGGCAAGAAAGGATCTGGCCCTTTTCCCTAAAATGATCGGCTTGATGTTATTTCTGACTGTAGATGCAGTACAAACTCCGTTGATGATTTGAGGTGTTGCTTTTAATATAGCTGCAAACTGTCTACAAAGCGGACTAATTGCCATTTCTCTCACTCCAATTCTTTTAAGTTACTAGCATCATATGAAAAAGTAAGAGAGTGGGAAGGGCAATTCTTCTTTATCGTTAGTCTAATTTGCTATATACAAAGCGCGAATGGAGTACCTTTTTAAAGCCTCAGCTTTGCTCCGTGATACTCATGTTTGATACTGTCCCATGCCTGGCGCAGGCGCTTAACACCTTCGATAATTTGCTGCTCCGTTAAGTGAGCAAAGATAAAGCAAGCTGATGGAGGTCCCGGTGTCAGTTGGTAATCAGCGGCATCACGCCATGTGACTCCGTAAAATCGTGCTGTCTGCATCAAATGATGATACTGGGCAGAATCATGCTTCCAGATGGCATAGGCATGTAGTCCGCAATTGTTCTGATGCCAGTGAAACAGTTCATTCAACTGCTGTATTTCCCGCTGGAACACGTCGTAGTGAGACCTGTATATGCGAGTCATCCGACGCACATGGCGAACGTAGTCGCCGCGCATCATAAAACGTGCCAGTGCGCGCTGTTCCAAGCGGGCAGGCGGCAGGGGATCGTATAGTCGTTTGGCAGCTGTCAGCGCTTGGGCTAATTCAACGGGCAGGATTGCAAACCCGAGCCGAAGGCTGCTGAACATGCTTTTGGAAAAGGAACCGACATAGATGACACATTCTGCGCAATCCAGTGCTTTTAACGGTTCAATGGGTCGTCCTGCCCAGCGGAATTCACTGTCATAATCGTCCTCAATGATCCACGCTCCCTTGGATGCTGCCCATTGCAAAATATGTTGACGTCGTGTTAATGGCAAAACTGCCCCGGTTGGAAACTGTCGTCCAGGTGTAACAAACAGCAATTTGGAATCCCAATCCTGTGGGACAATTCCGTGTTGATCCATTTCGGCAGCGAGTATCTGTCCGCCTGAGGCAGTAACTGCACGGTAGATGCCGGAAAAACAAGGATTCTCCAATACAATTCGATCTTGTTCATGAATAAGCAACTGACTTAATAACGTGATTACTTCCATGGAACCACTGCATAATACGACTTGATCCGGGCTGGCCGTAATTCCGCGTGTTCTGCCAACATGATGGCAAATCGCTTCACGTAGCCATTCATCACCGCTCACTGGCGCAGTAGTTTCGTCAGCCGAGGGCTTTTGCAGATCTTTTCCAGCGGCAGTCAGTGCGCTTTTCCATGCGATCTGTGAATTGCCCTCCAATACAACTTCTCCTGCCTGAAAAGAAATCAAAGGCTGTTGTGCACGGTCTCTATCTGTAGCAGAAACAGGAGACGACTGTAAGTTTCGTTCCCTTTCGATCTGCATGATTCGTTGTCCCCATGCTGACAGCGTAGGGGATTTTTGCTTGGAAACGGGTGGATTCTGATTCTGCAGGCCGATTTGAGATGGGTTTGGTAGCACTGCTGTCTGTTGCATAACAAAGGTTCCTCTGCCTACTGCCGAGTCTACATATCCTTCTGCCAGCAGCATATCGTATGCTTCTTTAACACTCCCTCGCGAAATTCCATACATCACAGCCAGATCACGAGTGGAAGGCAGACGCGTACCACTGGCAAGGGAACCATTGAGGATTCCCTCACGAAGAGCATGATACAATGCCAAATATTTTAAATGATATTTATGAAGCGCGCGCTGATATGCAATCGTAATATCCATACTCTTCTCCTTCGATTGGGCCACTCACTTTCGTTCATATTGGGTCTTTTTATGAATCCATTTTCAACATAATCTGAAATGTATCATTGGTCAATAGATGGAGGGAGAGTTCTCTATGAGAAGGAAAGAATTTGCGGTGGCAGAACTAGAGGAAATAGAGCAGTTTCTAAGCGAGGTCAGTTTCGGATTTTTAGGCATGAACAGCGAGGATGGTTTTCCGCGTGTGGTTCCCTTGAATTTCGCTTATGGAAATGGCGTTTTTTATATTCATGGCAGCCGTGCTGGAGAAAAGATGGAACAGATGAAAGAGGATAATCGGGTTACTTTTTCAGCCGCCAAAGAATATGCGCTCATTCCATCTTATTTTACGGATGAACATATGGCATGTCCGGCGACTTCATTTTTTAAAAGCATTACCGTTCGTGGTCATGCGGAGCATGTAGTGGATTTGGAAGAAAAAGCATCGGCCTTTTCCATTTTTATGAGTAAGCTGCAACCGGAAGGCGGGTATGACACGATTGATGCTAGCGATTCTCGGTATGCCTCACGTTTGAAAGGGGTCGCTCTGATCAAAATTGTACCGGAGGATTGGACCGCCAAGTTTAAATTCGGTCAAAATGTCAAAGATCAGGAACGTCAGCAAATTATCGACGGCTTGCAACAACGGGGGCTGGATGATGATCTGACGACGATTGAGATGATGCGCAAATATTGTCCTCATCACTGAGCGTAATAAATCCTGCTCGCTCACCGTCAGATTGGTTAATTATACCTTGTAGGGAGATGCCCTTGATTTTCCAAAACTTTCAGTCCTTCTGTATTAGGACTTTTGAAGGACAGGTATATATCATCCTCAAGCCCGTTGTTCTTACTGCAAAGGAACTTTATAATACGATAGATTTGTGGCGTAAGGGGGCAAGACCGTGATGGGAGCAGGAGTCAGAAGTCGGGAGAGTCGACGGTTGTTACTGGAAGCAGGGGCTGAAGAGTTCGCTCAGACGGGGTTTTATCAGACAAAGGTAAGTTCGATCGCGGCACGCGCAGGATTGACGCAGCCGGATTTTTATATTCATTTTGAAAGCAAGGAACAGATGTATGATGAGCTTGTGGAGAGCTTTCGTACTTTGGTGAATGAAACGGTTCAAAGCATGAAGATAGGTCCGGATCAAAGCGAAGCTGAAATTTTGCAACGGGGACAAGTGTTTCTGGAGGCTATTTTTCGCGTGTTGTCTAACAATCCGGCGATCACCCGTGTCGGATTTTACCAGGCGGCAGACTCGGTGCGCATTAAGGCGGAAATGGCCGAGCATATCAAAAAGCATCTGCTGGCTGCGCAACGATGGGGCTCGTGCCGTGAGGAACTGGACCCTGAACTGATAGCAGAATGCGTGATCGGCTTGATTGAACGGCTGACGTTAACGAAATTGCTACCTGGACGTGAAAGTCCGTCTGTGCTTGCCAAGCAGGCACGAAACCTCCTGTATCACGGCATGCTCGGGTCCGAAGAATAACAGGACTATACAATACCAAACCTAGATTTGGGCGGCAGGCGCGGCATTTGTCCCTATCATGAATGATGGCATAAGCATAAGATGCTCTTGTAAACCATGAAGGGAGGAATCACCATGTCTGGAGTAGGCGCTGGTTATGGAGCTTTTACATCTACAGGAGCGATTCTGGTACTTTTCATTCTGCTCGTTATTATTTCCAAAGCATTCGTCATCTAATTCGTAGCTCATGAATCTGATTTCGGGCGATTTGTTGTAATCGACAGAGGGAGGAGGAACTTAAGATGGGTGAAGTAGAAAGAGGTTGCGGTGGTGGCGGCTACAACATGTTTACTTCCACTGGTGTTATTCTGGTACTCTTCATTTTGCTGGTTATCATCACACGTACCATTTTCATCTAAAGCTATATTCATGGGCTTGAGCGCCGATGCTTCGGGTCTATGACCGTGCTAGTCAAAACAGGAACCGTCTCCAATAGAGGCGGTTTCTTTTTATATCAAAGTTTACGTTGACGTTAACGTTATATAGGCGTAGTATTTATATATAATCTTTTTCATAAGGTGGGTGTCATGGTTACGTATAAAATTGATGAGGTCGCCAAGCAAAGTGGTCTGACGAAGCGAACTATTCGTTATTATGAGGAGATCGGATTATTGCCCTCCCCGCAACGCAGTGAAGGAAATATGCGCCTGTATACGCAGGAGGATGTGGATTTACTAAAAAAAATAGTGAGTGCCAAGGAAGTACTTGGATTCTCCTTGCAAGAGCTTCAGCGTTACATGTCCGCAGCGGAAATGCTCAAGGGTCAGCGGGAGGAATATCGCGAGCGAACGGAGCATTTGCAACCGAACGAGCGACGGGCCATGTTGGAGGATATGGAAGGTACACTGAACGAACAGTTGGAATTAATGGAGGGAAAAATCAACAGCATCCGTTTGCTCCAGACTGAGTTGGAGGAGTTGCGGGTCAGGGTTCGTGAACGCAAAACCCTTTTGGATGAGGAACTTGATCACAACCCATCATAACAAGAACATTTACATTCAGATGTGGAGGTAACATCATAATATGAGTTCACAACATGCATTACCTGAAGAGCTAAAAGAACGCTCAGGCTTGCTGTCTCAACCTAAAGCGGTATGGGCGGTCGCCTTTGCTTGTGTTATTTCATTTATGGGCCTGGGATTGGTCGATCCGATTCTTCCGGCCATTGCCGATCAGCTTCATGCTACGAAAAGCCAAGTGTCATTGCTGTTCACCAGCTATAACCTGGTAACAGGCGTTGCGATGCTGATTACGGGCGTCGTATCTAGTCGATTGGGTGTCAAATGGACGTTACTAACCGGGATTTTGTTTATTATTGTGTTTGCTGGACTTGGCGGCACGGCCAATACAGTTGGCGGAATTGTGGGCTACCGGGCAGGCTGGGGCTTGGGGAACGCTTTGTTTATCGCAACAGCGTTATCTGCGATTGTAGGTCTGTCTACTTCTGGAACAGCTAAAGCAATTATTTTGTATGAAGCGGCCTTGGGCCTCGGGATTTCAGTGGGTCCGCTGCTGGGCGGTGAGTTAGGCTCCATTTCCTGGCGTGGTCCGTTTTTCGGTGTAGCCGGACTAATGGTCGTGGGATTTTTGTTCATTACGTTTATGCTGCCTTCGATTCCAAAGCCCAAAAAACGCGGTTCCATTGCCGATCCGTTCAAAGCGCTTAGTTATCCAGCTTTACTCACGCTCGGTATTGTAGCGTTGTTATATAACTTTGGATTTTTTACGTTGATGGCGTATTCTCCATATGTAATGCATCTGGACGAGCATGGTTTGGGTTATGTATTTTTTGGCTGGGGAATTATGCTAGCCTTTACCTCGGTGTTTGTAGCACCAAAGATTCAAGCACGCTTGAGCGTGGTATCTTCCATTAGTATCATGCTGACGCTATTTGCCATTGATTTAGGTGTTATGGCGATTGGGACGGTAGCTGGCTCGCCAACGACTGTCATTGTCGCCGTCATTGTAGCTGGTATTTTTCTGGGGATTAACAATACATTGATTACAACTGCTGTTATGCAGGCTGCTCCAGTGGAGCGCTCGACAGCATCTGCGGCCTACAGCTTCATGCGTTTTTTGGGTGGGGCCATTTCGCCGTGGCTTGCAGGGAAGCTGTCAGAGTGGTACTCAGCAGAAACCCCGTTTTATTTTGGAGCATTGATGGTACTGATTGGTGTAGCTGTGCTGATCGTACGTCGTCGACATATGCAGGATATTCAGGTGGATGCACACTAATATCGAACTTCTGAGGAGGAAAAGAGTATGAACGAATACAAACATATTCTGGTCGCGATTGATGGTTCGGAACACGCGATGAAGGCGTTGGAGACAGCCAAAACGTTGTCTAAACAGCTTCAGGGGAATCCGCATCTGACTGTATTGCATGTAAACCCAGCTCTATCCATGAATGAGCCCCCGATTGGGGTGGATGTGGATGAACGGATCGAAGAGGAGGGGCGTCATATCTTAGAACCTGCATCCGACTATTTAAAGAACGCGGACATCCCTTGCCGTATGCTAGCGGGTCATGGTAATCCAGCGAGTATCATTTGTGAAATTGCAGATCAGGAAAAGGTGGATCTGATCATTATGGGAACACGGGGAAAAGGACTTGTTTCTGAAATGATACTGGGCAGCGTGAGCCATCATGTGATTCAGCATGCACCTTGTCCGGTGCTGACGGTAAAATAGATGGTAAAAGAGACGTTAATATAGAGAAAAGGAGGAAAAAGCATGCAGCAGCATTTATTTATTGGAGGAGAATGGAAGGTAGCTTCAACGTACACGACGTTGAAATCACCGTATTCCGGGGAAATCATTGCTGAGGTGGCAGAGGCCACGCCAGAAGATGTCAAGGCTGCTATTCAGGCGGCCTCTGATGCACGCTCGGAGATGCGAGCCATGCCAGCGCACCAGCGGTCAGCCATTTTGGAGAAACTGGCTGACCTGCTGGAAGAGCGGCGTGAGGATGCAGCGCGCCTCATTGCACGCGAAGCGTCAAAACCATGGAAAGCTGCGCTGGCGGAGGTTGATCGGACGGTGCAAACCTACAAGTTCGCAGCTGAAGAAGCCAAACGGATTCACGGGGAAACCATTCCGCTGGATGCCGCACCGGGCGGCGAGGGCCGTATGGCCTACACGCTCAAAGAACCTGTCGGAGTAGTAGGAGCTATTACACCATTTAACTTCCCGATGAATCTGGTCGCTCATAAAGTGGGTCCCGCGCTGGCAGCAGGCAATACAGTCGTATTAAAGCCTGCGGAGCAGACGCCGTTGTCGGCTTACCTAATCGCGGAGCTGCTGGAGCAGGCTGGATTGCCTGCGGGCGCTCTTAACGTGATCAGCGGCGATGGTAAAACCAATGGCGACGTACTTGTCACTGATCCGCGCGTCAGCTATATCACTTTTACCGGTAGCCCGGCGGTCGGTACAGAAATTCGCTCCAAGGCTGGCTTGAAGCGGGTCACGCTGGAGCTGGGTTCCAACGCGGCCGTTATTATCGACCGTGATACGGATGTGGAAGCGGTCATCGACCGTTGTGTGAGTGGAGCCTTTGCCAATCAAGGGCAGGTGTGCATATCAGTTCAACGTATTTACGTTGTCGATGAACTGTATGATACCTTTGTATTCCGATTTATAGAAGCAACTCAACGTTTAAAAATGGGAGATCCGCTAGAGCCGGACACGGATGTATCCGCGCTTATTTCAGCCAAGGACGTCGAACGTGGCCGTGAGTGGCTGGAAGAAGCCGTTCAAGCAGGTGCGAGAATCGCTCTGGGTGGCCAAGTCAAGGGAGGTATTTTGGAGCCGACGGTTTTGCTTAATGTGGACCCGACTTCCAAGGTATCCTGTCGTGAAGTGTTTGCCCCGCTTGTGCTGATTCATTCTGTTAGCTCTATAGATGAAGCCGTAAACCATGTGAATGATTCGATCTATGGCCTGCAGGCGGGAATTTACACACGTAATATCACGACTGCGCTGGATGCAGCAGACAAGCTTGAGGTTGGCGGCGTGGTGATCAATGACATTCCAAGCTTCCGTGTCGACCATATGCCGTATGGTGGTGTGAAGCAAAGTGGCACCGGACGGGAAGGCGTAAAGTATGCCATGGAAGAAATGCTGGAAACAAAGCTGATCGTTATTAAACGGTAGTAGTTATATAAAAGCCTATCTGATGGACATAGATAATACGTTTTGCGTATGTCTGTTCATTAGATAGGCTTTTTTGGCACCTTCTACGTGATTGTCAGATGAAAATAAAGTGTTTTCTTAGTGCTAGATTAAGATAAGGCTCTTTTAAATCACTACTGCTACCCGCGTATGTTCTTTAATTAATATTTAAAAATGGAATATAATGAAGGATGGTCGTAGCCCCAAAAAGACAATAACAAAATAGACCTAGCCAAATGATTTTTTAAAAAAGGCAGTGCCTGAGAAGGGTTATGAAATTAAAGTATCAAAGATCTTTCAAGGCTAAACGTAAAATGAGGATGGTGCAGCAACCAGAGTAGGCTTAATCTCCCATGAGTTCTTCCCAAAAGGGAGCGACAAGCCACTAAACCCTTTGAAATTGCACGTTTCTCCTTGGAAGTTTACAGCAACAAGGAATTCACCCCAAAAAAGATTGTTTTAGTTCATTCAAATGATTAAACTAACGGTTAACAGTAGGTTCAAGTAATCGATGAGATGAAGAGGGGGAAACCGAAATGAAGACGATCAAGTGCATGATGGACCACCTGTACTGGGCGGACGGACGCATCTTGGACGCGCTCGAGGAGAGTGAGACGAAGAACAAGGACCTTCTGAAGCTGGTTCGGCACGTCGCGGTCGCGGAACGAGTCTGGCTGTCCCGATTGCCGGACAAGGGCAGCGCGCAATATTCGTTGTGGGAGGAAGCTGAAGACCTGTCGGCGATCCGGACGATGTTCGAAGAAAACGCCGAACAATATCGTGTCTATATCGAAGGGCTCGAGGAATCCGAGTTGGATGAGATGATCGACTATGCGAACCAGAGCGGGGTTCCGTTCCGAACGTCCGTCCGGGACAGCCTGTTGCAGGTCCTCTTACATGGACAATATCACCGGGGACAGATCAACCGGGCACTTCGGATCGAATCGGCAGAGCCTGCCCAAGTCGATTACATCACGTTCGCGAGGCTCTGAAAAGTTCCGCAATGAGAAGGAATGGAAACGCAGTAAAACCGAAATATCCTACTGCACAAGAAATGGCAAAGGTAACTCAGGATGAACTTAGGCAAACTCTAATTGCGATTGGAGCAAAATCGGCTGCTACAAAGCCTCCACGGTTTTAGCAGAGCTGTTTAGGATCAAAGAGAGCCCACACCCTTATAAATTGGAAAATTAATTTGCTTCCAAATACGGTTATGGGCTTATTGATAAAGCGTATTTAGCTTGAGTTTTAGACCGTTGGTACTGTTCCGCCGTCAATATTATATTCACTTCCTGTAATAGAAGCGGCCCGGTCAGATACCAGAAAAGCAACAAGCTCAGCGACTTCTTCTGGTAGTCCTGGACGACCAATTGGAATTCCTCCCAACGAGTCCATCAGTTGCTTTAATGCACTTTCTCGGTCACCTGTCGTCTCAGCAATCCGATCAATCAAACTTTGTGCTGCCTTCGTTTCGATAAAGCCTGGCGCAACTGTATTAATACGAATGCCTTGAGGCGAAAACTGCTTGGCTAACCCTTTGCTGTAAGTAGTTAAAGCTGCTTTGGCTGCAGCATAAGCCAATGTTGCATCATATAGGGGCAAGCGACGTTGAATGGATGAAATATGAATAATAACACCGGCTTCCTTTTCAACCATAGCCGGCAGCAGTCCACGGTCTAAACGGACAGCAGCAAACAGATTGGCGTTAAAAGTTTGCTGCCAATGCTCGTCTGTCAAGATAAGGGCTCCCCCGGATGGGGCTGACGAGCCTCCAACATTGTTGACAAGAATATCTACACCGCCTAGGCGCTCAAGAACGCTGGTTACCACTTTATCTACACCTTCAGGCGTACTAATATCGGCTGGAATAAATAGATCCGGATTTTCTAAATTAACTGGAGTAGTTCGAGCCGTAGTAATTACAGTAGCACCTGCAGCCGTAAGTCTCTTAGCAATAGCCTCTCCCATTCCTTTGGTACCGCCTGTGACCAAGGCCTTTTTACCTTTAAACTCACTTACAATGTTTTCTAATTGAAAACTCATGCGAATAATTCCTCCTGATTTTCACAATGTGGTTGAGAACTACCTCTATGTATCTTCACTCCGAGTTCACTTGTTTTGCGAACCTTACACACTATCGACAATGATACCTCGGTACCGCCCTCCGCGCAGTCGATGCTTTAGGGCTTTTTGATAGGCTGGACTAAAGTACCAAGCTTGTGCTTCCTCAAAAGTGGGGAATTCCAGGATGGCCAACCCTTCAATATCGGGTCCTTCGAGGACCAGGTATGCGCCATACATTGCTAGGGGTTTGACGGAATGTCCCGCCAAACCTGCCGGTGCCAACTGAGAATAGAGTTGGAGTTCAGTTTGATCGGTACTCTGTTCACGTATAAAAACAACATAAGCGGACATATACGGTTTTCCCTTTCTTGTTTTTTCAGGATTTTGCAAAATTCGATTCCAGTCGCTCCGAAGTGCAAGATATAGACGAACTAAACCATCTCGATCTATATCTTGTTCATTGGAAGTCGCTTATGGGATTTTTACAAAATCCTCTTTTAATTACTTTATGGGAGTGTAATAATCAGTTCTTTAATTTTATTGTTGTTTACTAGAAATTGATGTTTAAGTAGGAGTGGGTCGGGAAGATTCGATTTATCAAAGTCTCCGTCTACTTTCGCAGTTACGACGACGGTATTATTTGTGTCATCCATATCCATGATCTCGAAGGTGACATTCGGCTCCAATATTTCTGCTTCACACCATGATTTTATGGCTTCCATACCTTTGATTTCGCGATGATTATCCAAGATCAACGCATCTTTATCGAAAGCGGAAGTAAATGTTTCAAGCCGGGATTTGTTCGCTGATGTAAAGTAAGTTTCTACTGCTGGTGGCATGGGTCTATGTGGATTCATTGATTCTTCAACCTCCTATGGTGAGTATGTTGTGAGCGATAACTTCAAACTCATCATAGCAGTGATAATATGACTACATGGTGTCATATTATAGAGGATCATTTAAATTTCTTTTCATCGTTTCTAAATGAGACAATATTCTTGTACGTACTTGTTCGGGGCTAACCTTTATAAGGAGGGGACCAAAGGACAGCAGATAACTGTCCAGCCAATTGCCTACGGGAAATTGTGCCGTGACGGTATAAGAGCCGTCTTCCTTCTGAGTAATTGTTTTCTCGGCAAATTCATCGTATACGCGGTAAGCACCTTGAGCAGAAATGTGAAGAGTTACTTCAATGGTATCAAGCAAATTGTTCATTTTTGTATCTGTAGATGCTACGACCGTTCTTGGCTCATAACTAATTTCGGAAACTGTAATCTCTTTCATTCGGCTAATCTTAAATACACGATGACTTTCGGTATTTAAACAGTAACCTTCCACATACCAGGATTTATCTTTAAACAATAGCTTGGCAGGTTCGACGCTACGATAACTCTGTTCCCCGGCGACGTTATAATAGCGGAACTTTATAACATGGTTTGTAATTATTGCGTTGCGAATGAGTGTAAATAGCTGTCTTTGACTGTTTTGGCTTCCCCATGGCGAAAAATCTACCTCGATCCAGTTACCCATGTCTTTTTTAAAAAGCCTACTCAATTTGTTCAGCACTTCTTCTACCTGTGGGATGGTAGCGGTGGCCACACTCTGAAGGGCCATTAAGATATCATCTTGTTCCTGCTCGGACAGTAAAGAGGTGTTAAAGACATAACCCTCCATCAATGATATTCCGCCACCCTTGCCTCTACTGCTGTAGATGGGAATCCCAGCTGCGCTTAAGACATCTATGTCCCGATAAATGGTTCGTGTGGAAACCTCAAAATGTTCTGCCAATTCATCAGCAGTCACTTTTTTCTTATGGAGTAACATATAAATAATTTCAAAATGTCTGCTCAGTGGCATACGCTTCACCTCTCTAGGAGCATACACCTAATAACATGGCATTATAAAGTCATATTAAGTGATTGTTTGACACCACACCCTAATGGACATCAACTGGGGGACCAATCTTTTATATAAAGTTGAACAAAAAGCACTTGCAAAGTAAAAAGGAATAAACTATATTGAGACCAATCATTAGTGATTTATCAATCACTAACTAAATTAACAAGCAATGGAGGTGCTATTCATGAGCAGGATACCGCTCAAGGTTACTCAAACGTATCTTTATCGGAACTATGGATTGAGCATATTCAGTTAGTTGAAGGTGTACAAAATTTAGTAATTGATCAATCACTTACTTTGAAGTAAATGGAGGAAAACCAATGAAACATCTTATTATTTACGCACATCCATCTGAGGGAAGTTTTAATCATGCGATTTTGACAACAGCAGTCGAGGGGCTAAAGCAAAAAGGACATGATGTGGTTGTTCGTGATCTATATGCAATCAATTTTCAACCTGTGGTTAGCAGTAGCGAGGTCATTGGAGACATTGGAGAAGATGTTGTACGGGAGCAGGAGTATTTGCAATGGGCAGAGGTAATCACCTTTATTTATCCTATTTGGTGGACGGGGATGCCAGCTATTATGAAGGGATATATTGACCGCGTATTCTCCTACGGATTTGCTTATAAATATGTAAATGGAGTGCAGATGGGACTGCTCAAGGGAAAGAAGGCTATTATTCTCAATACGCAGGGAAAATCACGTGCGGAATATGCCAGCATTGGTATGGATCAAGCACTTCGCTTGACGTCCGACAAAGGCATATTTGAATATTGTGGACTTGATGTCATGTATCATCTATTTTTTGAGTCGGTACCCCAATCTGATGAAGATACGCGTAAAGAGTGGCTTAACCAGATTGCAGACATGGCTAGCAGATCCTAATATTTATGTTCAGAGCCAGTGGCTAACCCAAAAGGCAACGCGTGCATTTGCAGGCGACGCCTTTTGGTTGGTCCAACATTGAATGTGTTCCAATCGACAACTCGCTTATGACAAGTGGCAATTGCTACAATAAGGGTTGAATATTAGTTTTTCCGATTGGCGCTACGAGATCCACTGGAAGGCCACTGTGATCCACTACCTTGACCATGTTGAGGCCACCACTGTGGTCCGCCGCTCTGACCGCCGCCTTGACCATGAGGATGCCAATGCGATCCACCGCCTTGGCTCCCACCCTGACCACCGCTTTGTCCTGGAACAGAAGGCATGCTTGGATAAGGGCCTTGAGCCTGACTGATTTGAGTAACATCAATATAAGACTGTGTGCCATTAGGATATAGCACTAACATAGATTTGTTAGCGGGATCTACGCTTTTTACAAAAGCAACGATCTGTTGACCGTTCACAGTAAATATTCCCCATAAATTAACAAAATTGCTCACTTCAGTAGTGGTCGCGAAATGTGGTTGTTACGGCCCCATCGAACGATGAGAAGAATGTTTTGACAAGGCATCATATGTGCAAACGTACTCGTTGGAATGGGCAATGTTGCTACAAATCGAGATAATGCATCTTAGAGAATTTAGTTAATCAATTGAAACAATTTGCCATGCGCCATCTTTATCTTTTTCAAAGTAGAAGGTATATCGTATATCGGGTGAATATCCTTCTTCATTATTCAGCCGTTCCCCTACAACGGGTATCAATGTCCGATTATTTTCTTTTATAGCTCCAGCAATACCAGTAAACTTCACCGGATGATCGAAGAGGTAATCGTGACCTGTTCCAACGTCTGGACCGAGCGTAGCATGGAATTGTTCCAAATCTTTTGACACGAAGGCAGCTATTACTGCTTTGAGTTTTGTTATCATGGCATCTTCAATTAGAGGATCTTTAACATCATTCCATTTGATCTCGTCTAAGCTTTGCAGGGCGGCTGGTTGATCTGTTCCTTCTTTGACTACCGTTTCTGAGGTTGTTGGTACTGTTTCATTGGTAGATGTATCTGTTGTTTCCTGCTTTCCACAACCAGCAAACACACTTACACTTACACTTACGGAAAGTATAAGAATAGAAAAAATTTGAGCAGGTTTGTTCATATTAGGTTCACACATCCTTTCTCTATCTATAAAACGAATACTATTTTTTTATGAGGAGAAGATGTAATGAAATGACGAAAAACTGACGAAAAGAAAAAGTATAGGATGTTTTACTACAGAAAAATGAATAAATAAATGAAATGACCTTCTCTAATTAAAGAAGGCCATTTTTTAATTCAGGAACCAATATTAAATGTAGCACTGCCTTTTGCTATAGGCGTTCTCGCTTGTAAGTCATTCAGTGGGTCTTTATACCTGGTTTGGAATTTTCGCATGGACGTTTTTGCATTTTGTCGGTTAGCTATGATGCTGCGTATCACGGTTCAAAAGTAGCTGTACATGATGAAATCACTGGTGTATATCTATGTAGGGTATCAAGCTGTGGTTATAGCATTTTTTTGAGCTGGGATATACGGGCTTGGGAAACCTCAAGTATTTTGGCATATTCGTGCTGTGCTGCATTGGGGTGCTTTTGCATTAATTCTTTTAGACTTTCGATCATCTGTTGTGTCGATCGCCGCAGACGTTTGGACTCTTTATTAGATCGTTGTGAGTTGGATAAAGCTGATTTGGCTGGTCTTAGGACTGGGCTGAAATTTACCCCCTTCTTTAAACTCTCAATACATTCCCCGCAAATAAAGCTGTCTCTAAAATAAGTTAATTGTTCTGTTGAACCACACATTTTACACGTCACCCCAGTATATTTTCGAAAGGCGAGAATACCAGTTTCCTCATCTGCAAAAATCTCAACAGGATCACCCACATTATAATCCATGGAAATTCGCATTTCTTTGGGAATAACGATACGGCCTAACGCATCTAGGGGACGTGTCATACCTGTACTTTTCAAATGATAACCTCCTTTTTTATATCCTTATAATACTAAATAGTTATGATAAAAAAGAATAGGCTTAGAGAAGCAATCGCATATATTTAGTAAACTGTTGAAAAGTATACAAGTAATTACCAATATGTGTTTATTTATTGAGGGGTGTGTGAGGGTAATTATAAAGAATTACCGATATATATTCATAAATAATATTCTAGTTGGCAATAAAATTTTTAGTAATACCGGATAAGGAGCAAGCTGTGGTGGCAATCGATTCCCATGCTGTATGAGGTGGCGTTTGGTGTGTAGAATTGGATGCAATATAAGGCGGTGCGGGTATGAACTCGATTAGCACGTGAAGGTCTTCAGACCGACCAGATTGTGGACGATATTATCAGCCATGTTGACGATTTTGGTTATGAGGCACAAATGCCCACGTTCTATTTTCTGTCCGGACTGACGGGCAATAAGAAGGTTGCCTCGCTGCTGTAAGGTAGTAGGAATCTTAATTTTGCACTCTTTACTATGAAAACTTATACTTATCGTTAAAGCTGACTTGAAGAGAAAATATAAGAATGAGGAGGGGAATAACCATGTACTCCATTAAAGAAGTTCAAATCAAGAGCGGATTGCCCGCATCTACCCTTCGTTATTATGAAAAAGAAGGCATATTACCTGATGTCGGTCGGGATGAAGGGGGAAGAAGGGTATATACCGAAAAACAAATCGATTGGATCAGGTTCCTTATGGCTATGAAAGATACAGGGATGACCATTGAAGAAATTAAGGCATACCTTGAGCTAAATGTAAAAGGAGAAGCCACAATCCAAGAGAGAAGAGATTTCCTTGTAGCCCACAAAAAGAAGGTGGAGGAACATGTGGCACAAACGCAGCACAATTTGGAGAAAATTATTCAAAAGATAGCTTTTTATGATCGTGTGGTTATGGGAAAAAGCCTCTCTTAGGTATCGTTTGATCTGTAAATAGTGGTTAAGTCAAATCGAATATATGGAGCCCCCAGCATATTTGAAAATGCTCGTTGGTGGGCTTTTTTTTGCATAGTTATCTAAAGATGCCGATTGTAGGTCGCAAGTATGAAAAATGGTTGGTAAATGAGCGGTTCACAATGCGCTTATAGGGTAAAAGTGTAGTACCAAGGTGGGCAAGTGGGGGCGTTGACTCTCACGCCACGTGAGACTGTAGACTGTCAAGCAAGGGAGGTGAAGCGGAATGGCTTATACGGTGAAGGAAGTATCTAATCTGTCGGGAATCAGCGTACGAACCTTGCATTATTATGATGAAATAGGATTGCTGAAACCGCATCATATTGGAAATAATGGATATCGCTATTACGAACAGGAACAACTGTTGAGGCTTCAGCAAATCATGGTATATAGGGAACTGGATTTGCCTTTATCTGAAATTGGAAATATGCTGGAGCAAACCAAGGAACAAAAGGCCGAGGTTTTGCAAGAGCATCGAGCCAAGGTCGAGGCCAAAGTCTTCCGCTTGCATACTCTCCTACAAACCATCGACGAAACGGTGGCTCATTTGAAAGGGGAACAAGCAATGAAACCAGAGCAAATGTACCAAGGGTTTAACCCGGAAAAGCAGGAAATGTATGAACATGATTTGACAGACCGTTATGGTCAAGAGGCTCAGAAAACAATTCAGGAGAGCAAGACGGCGACGGAGAACTGGAGCAAAGAGGATTATTTGGATTCACAGGCAGAGGCTGACCAGATTCATCGACGGCTGGCTGAAGCCATGAATAAAGGATTGAAGCATAACAGTGAAGAAGTACAGGCGCTGATCCGCCGTCATCTTCAATGGGTAAGCCGATTTTATACTCCTACCGCAGAAATTTATAGCGGGCTGGGAGACTTGTATGTCGAGCATGAGGATTTCAATAAAATGTATGAAGGCTATCGCCCCGGGCTGGCTGAGTATTTGCGAGACGGAATGAAGGTGCTGGCCGAACGGGAATTAAACTAGCAACAGCTGATGAAAGGGCTTAAATGATATGAAAAAGAGGTGAACAACAAGCCGATCTGACGGCCTGCTGTTCACCCTTTTTTTTGTGTAAAACAGCTTACATGCTGCTTGGTACTGTTCTCATGCCTTGCTGACTGCTGTTTCCGAACTGCTGCATGTTACCACTGCCTGCAAAATGCTGTCCGGTCGTCCCCATATGCTGCGGAAAGCTGTGATTCATGTGGCTTCCTGCACTAAAGGTGGATGGTTGCATACTACGGGAAGCATAGTTATCGCCAAATCCAGGCTGAGTCATTTGGCTACTCGAGCGGATAGTGTTTTCCAGCTGACTACACAGTTGAATAACTTGTTGGTATTGTTGCATAGCTTTTTGGTGGTCCTGGATTGCGGTTTGGATCATTTGAGCTGCATTACGTTCACGTTGCATCAAGTTTTCAAGGCTGGATGCATTTTGTTGCTCTTGTTGCAGCAACTGCTGATACATGGCGGTTCCTTGCTGTGTTTGTTGTGCCAATTGCTGAATAATTTGTTCACATTGATGAAGTTGTTGTTGTGGAGCCATGTTGTTGAACATTGATCATCAATCTCCTTCGCCGGATAGTTTTGGGTTTCAGACCCTCCTATATTGTGGCGAAGGAAGACGATATATATGCGCTATTTTTGGTTATAGGCTGGCTAACAGAATAGCCGTAAATTCCTCTAGGAATACACGATCTTCGTGATCAAAACGACCTTTAAGTGGGCTGTCAATGTCCAGCACTCCTATCAGCTCCCCATTCTTGACAAGGGGAATAACGATTTCACTATTGGAAGCAGCGTCACAGGCAATATGTCCTGGAAACGCATGTACATCATCTATAACAAGCGTTCGTTGTTCTGCTGCTGCGGTACCGCATACGCCACGTCCCAACGGAATCCGTATACATGCAGGTAAGCCCTGGAAAGGACCAAGTACAAGCTCAGTGCCATCATAAAGATAGAAACCGCTCCAGTTAATATTTGGAAGGAAGTGACCGAGTAATGCTGAAGCATTTGCCAGATTAGCAATGGTATTGGATTCATCATGAATCAGTGCCCGGAGTTGCCCGAGAACGGATTCGAATTGTTCATGACGTGTGCCTTCGTAAGGTATAGTTTGAAACATGTAGAGTTCACGCTCCTAACATTAAATTTTCACATGAAGTGCTGTATAAATAGCCAAAAATAGGTAATTATGCAATTCGCTTTTACCATTGGTTAATTAATTTAAGATATAACGATTGTGTATATTCAGTCAAGTGGAAAACTATACGTTTTAGCGGGGCAAACAATATCGAAAGTAATTCAGCAAGGGTTGCCCTCATCTGTTTCCAGCTTATCCACTATGGGTAAAAACAGTGTAACATGGTTGGCTTAGGCCAGAGAGGAGTTACAATTATGCATGCAGATGTTCAGAACTTGTTTATCCGTATACAGATGCTTTCTTATGCACATCAGAACGATCTCACGATAAGAGATATTCAACCTGTGTTGGAAGAGCGCGGTTACCGTGTAGGAGAACGTGAGGTCAAGCAGGAGCTTGAAAACCTGACGCAGGAAAACTTTCTGACACCGCATGATGATATGTACAGCATTACCGGTGCAGGGATCGATGAATTACAGGAAATTCAGTCGATGCTGGACGTACTGTACAAGGATGTTGTGAAGAAAGCGACACGCACCACTACCCGTGTCTCTTCTTAAAAGGCTTAGATGCTCAATACTTTTGATTCGGAAGACAAGCTCTCAAACGGTTTAATCTCTTATAAAATAGAAGATGCCCTTCTAATTCCTAATCCTAGGAACAGAAGGGCATCTTCTATATATATAAGCTTCTCAGCTTTAAATAAGGTTGTGTTTGTTGAAGGTGTGTGCTTAAATGTAGCGTATATTTATTGTCATTTTAAATGCTGGAAGGATGATTGAACATGTGTGCATATGCATGTAAGGGGCATATACCACCGCAGGAAAGTTCGCGTCTTCGGCTGCGAAGGATGGAAAGCGGGGATGCGGCTACGATGTTCGCTTGCTGGTCTGACCCGGAGGTTCACCGTTATATGAACCTTTCTGGTATGTCAGGGCGTGAGGACGCAGAGGATATGATTGAGCTGTTGAATGAGCTGGCGAAGACGGAGGATGCGCTGCGCTGGGGAATAGAGCTGAAGGAGAACGGGAAGTTGATTGGAAGCTGTGGTTTTAATTATTGGCAGACAGAGGGAGCTTATAAAGCTGAGATTGGTTATGAGATAGCCAAGCCTTATTGGCGACAGGGTTACATGACCGAGGCGCTAAGCTTGGTGCTGTCATTCGGGTATAACACGATTCGGTTGAATCGGATCGAAGCGCTGGTGGACCCGCGCAATACAGGCTCGCAAGCTCTGCTGTCCTCGATGGGCTGGACACAGGAAGGACTGTTGCGGCAGGTACAGCATACATCTACAGGCTTTAAGGATATGCTGATGTATTCTTTACTGCATGAAGAATGGCTCAGACTGGAGGCACAACGAAATGCTGTTTCAGTATAACGGCGGTTCATCACCACTGCACAGACTAGGGCCGTTAAGTAAGCTAATATGGGTGGGATGCTTTAGCCTCCTGTCGATGGTTTGGGATTCGACGCTGCGGGAAGCAGTTCTCTTGGCTGTACTGATTGCTGTGGCTGGCTTGGGCGCACGTTTGACCTTAGCACGCCAGCTTCGGGCTATGTCATTCCTGATTGGGTTAGGCATCCCATATTTTATATTGTCTATCCTAGCGATTCGAGAAGGACATCCCGTGGCTTCATGGGGACCCATTGTCATTACAGCAGAGGGACTGGACATCGCAGGGGCGTTAACGTTGCGGATTTTTGTGTTGTTTTTGGCGTCTTATATCTATCTCTCGACGACCGATCCCCGAGATTTTGTGCAGGCATTGAATCTGCGCTTGCGTGTTCCTTATCGGTTTGCGTTCGGTATTTCAGTGGCACTGACGTTTCTCCCCTTATTGGAAGAAGAAGGGCGAACCATTATGGCAGCACGGCGTGTTCGTGGACAGGAACCACCACGAGGGTGGAGCCATCGGTTATCATGGTGGAGCGGGTATGCGGCTGCCGTGTTGGTGAATGCTGTAAGACGGGTTCAGCAGACGGCGCTGGCTATGGAGGGCAAAGGTTTCGGTGCTTATGCGGAACGGACTTATCTTCGTACACTGAAGAATGGGCGTTTAGGCAACTTATGTGCTGTGACTGCTGTAGTAGCTACGGCTGTTTTAGGGTGGAGCTTATAAAGTGAAGCCTCTTATTTTTAGTCTTATTGTCAACCTATGAAATATAATTAGGTTGACAATAAGACTGCAGATGAATACATTTATACAGTAGCAGCTTGTATAAGGATCAGAGCTGCAATCTTATAGATTAGATAGGGAGAGGAGTCAAGAATACATATGAAGGAATCTCGTATGTTTGCAAAGTTTACAACGCTGGATATCGTACTCATGGCGATGCTGGCCACGTTGAACGGCGTCATGACCGTGTATTTGTCGCTCATTAACAAAACATTAAACAGTCTGGGAGGGCCTATCGCAACTTCCACTATTGTCGGTCTGTACATGATATACGGTTTGTTGGCCTATTATATTATTCGTAAGCCGGGTACGGCGGTTATTGCTTATGCTTTTGGTGCGGTAGTGCAGTCTTTTATGGGCTCTGCCTATGGAATTGCTTCTATTATTGCGGCGGCTGTCTGCTATATGATTGCGGCTGAGTTGGTATTTGCCTTGTTGCGGTATCGGCGCTGGAACGCAGTTTCGCTGATGCTAGTGGGTGGGGCTATGGTTCCGCTGTGGTTTATTGTGGCAGCCAATATGTTTGGCTATATGCATTGGGGGTGGAAGGTGCTGACGATTGCACTGGTCGTTCGTATCCTGAGCGGCATTGTCCTGTGTGGTCTGCTGACGAAAGTGCTGGGCGATGCCTTAAATCGTACGGGACTGTTAAAACGGTTTGAACTAGGACGCGCTTCACGTGCATAGCCGTGGGTGGCTATGCATGTGGTTATATCTTCAACAATGGGGATCGAGGATATTTCAGTTATGAATGAACATAGCGATTATAATTCGAACAGTAAAATAGCCGTATCCTTGAAGAATTTTGGCTATCGGTATGATGATCAGGTGGAGCCAGCGTTACATGGCCTGACACTGGACATTGCGGTGGGCGAGCATGTAGCCATTGTCGGAGCCAGCGGAAGTGGAAAGTCTACGCTATGCCAGCTGCTTCATGGCGGGTTATCCCGTTCTGGCGAGGGCGAACGAACGGGTGAGTTGACCGTGTACGGGATGGACCCCGATACCGCTGATTTGGCTACTGTCGCCACCACTGTCGGCGTCGTGCTTCAGGACCCGGATGCCCAGCTGGTGCAGGGAATCGTCGAAGACGAGATTGCTTTTGGGCCGGAGAACCTGCGCGTGCCTCCGGCAGAAATAGCGCAGCGCATTGCTGCTGCGCTGGAGGCCGTCGGCCTAGCTTCCGAGCGCGACTCCTTCGTGCGGCGCCTCTCGGGAGGCCAGCGCCAACGTACCGCGATTGCTGCGGTACTGGCGTTGGAAGCGCCGCTGGTCGTGTTCGACGACGCAGCTGCGCAGTTAGACCCGCCGGCTGTCTGCGACTTCGTCCTGTTATGTCGGCGGCTCCATGCCGAAGGCCGGACGGTAGTTACCGCGTCCGGCCGCATAGACGATGGCGCACGGGCAGCGCAGCGCATCATCGTCCTGAAGGGCGGGACCGTGCAGCTGCAGGGTCCGCCCGAAACGCTGCTGCGCGAACATGGTGCGCAGCTGGCCGCCTTGGGGCTGCTCCCCTCTTCCGCAGAGAGGGGAGACGTGCCGCGTGAGCCGGGCGTGAAGCCCGGGTCAGCGGCGGACCGCGCTGGACAGCCGTTGCTGGAGGTGAAGGGATTGCCCTTCACCTACCCCGGCAGCCAGCGCCCGGCGCTCAAGGGCGTGAGTCTTGCCCTTGCGCCTGGCGAACGAGCCGTGCTGTTGGGCGAGAACGGCTCGGGTAAAACCACGCTCGGCAAGCTGCTCATGGGCCTACTCCCTGCACCGAAGGGGTGCATGTGGTGGGAGGGGCAGGATATGGCGAAGCTGCCCATTCACCAGCTGGCTACCGAAATCGGCTATGTGTTCCAGCAGCCAGAGCATCAGTTTGCAGCTGCAACGGTGTTGGAAGAGTGCTTGTATAACGTGCGCGCCAAGCTTGGTTTACGGACCCGGGAGCCAGTTCCCGCCGCATATGTGGAACGGGCGCATCACTTGCTGGCTGACGCCAGGCTGGAGCACAGACTGGATGCCTCCCCGTATCTGCTAAGTGGAGGCGAAAAAAGGCTCTTGAGCGTTGCAGCACAGTTTATCTTGCCCAAAAAGCTCTACATTCTGGATGAGCCTACCGCAGGAACGGATTACGAAGGGGCGAATATTCTGCTCCGTATGTGCACAGAGCAGTCTACCGAAGGCGCGGCATTCCTGATCATCACCCACGATATACAGGTAGCTGAACGCTTTGCCAGCCATGTTCTTCGTATGGAAGAGGGGTATCTCTATAAAACGGAAAATAGCTGGAATGATCATACGATTACAGTTGACAAAAATTAAGGATATGTAGACAATAATATATATACATCGTACAAAACAGGCGGCCTATATAGGCCGCCTGTTTACGATTATACAGTGCGGGTAATCATCCATCTGAGAGGGAAAACTGCACAGATACAACACAGTTTTTATAAGGAAAGGATTTGTGATTTGCTTGGGAGACGATAAACCTATGAAGCGCGGACTCGTGCTGACAGGTGTTCTATTGGCCACTTTTTTGGCCGCAATTGAAGGAACGGTTATCGGTCCAGCGGGACCGACGATTGTTAGTGAACTGGGCAGCGTGAATTTGCTCAGCTGGATTTTTACGGCATATTTACTGACGATGGCTGTGACCACACCTATTTTCGGAAAGCTTAGCGATTTGTTTGGACGAAAACCCATTTTTTTAATCGGTTGTTCGTTGTTTGTACTTGGCTCTTTACTTTGTATGATAGCTGGTACTATGGAGCAGCTTATTATCTACCGGGCCATTCAGGGGATTGGTGCGGGTGGTGTCATTCCCGTTACCTTTACCATCATCGGTGATATATACAAAATGGAGGAACGTGGCAAAGTCCAAGGCATGATCAGCTCAGTATGGGGAATTTCTTCCCTGATCGGGCCACTCTTGGGCGGTTATGTGGTCACCTATTTTGGTTGGGAGTGGATTTTCGGCTTTAACGTTCCCTTTGGATTGCTGGCTATGTTCTTCATCGCCCGTTACTTGCATGAACAGGTAAGCAAGCGTACCGCACGTATCGACGTACCCGGAGCGGTTACCTTTACCATCGGGATGACGGCTCTCTTGCTCGTATTGGCACTGGGCGGACAGTATATCGGTTGGGCTTCTCCTGAATTGCTGGCCTTGGCTGCCGTAGCCATTTTGTTCCTGATTCTGTTTTTGGTTATCGAAAAACGCGCTCAGGAACCGATGGTGCCACTAAAGTTATTTCGGATAAGGGATATCGCTTTTTCCTGTGCCGCAGCCCTGTTAGTCAGCACCCTGCTGATCGGATTGACTAGCTATCTTCCACTATGGATTCAAGGTGTATACGGTGGGGATGCCGCTTCATCTGGTCTCGCATTGGCTCCAATGTCCATAGGCTGGCTATTTGGCTCTATGATCGGAGGACGCATTTTGCTGACGCTGGGCTCGCGTCGAACCTCATTGATTGGACTGACCCTGATTGTATTGGGAGCCTTCGTCATGACCTTGATGGGCCAAACGGCTCCAATCTGGCTGCTCTTCCTGTCTACATTGTTGTATGGACTGGGATTCGGTTTCTCGATAACTGTGTTTACGATTATTGCCCAGTCCTCGGTCGGGTTCCAGTTGCGTGGCGCGTCTACAGCTTTGAATACATTCCTGCGCACGTTGGGGCAAACGATCGGGGTTGCTGCCTTCGGTTCATGGCTGAATTATCGCATTGCTGCCCAGACAGCAGAAGGACAGCTTACACAGCAAGGGGTTACGCAGGAGGATATTAACGGTCTGCTTGCACCTCATGCTTCACAGAGTCTAAGTGACAAGGTTGCCGGATTGCTTCGTTCTGTACTGGAAAACAGTCTGCATTCCCTGTTCGTTATCATGGTCGTTATTGCAGTGATTAGCTGGTTTGTCGTGCTCGGACTGCGGAACCGTCCGCCGGGTACGGAAGAAGAGGCAGATCAGCGCGTAAAGACACCACAAAGAGAACACGCATAAAAAATAATATAAATCTTTCATTATAAAAGAGATAGCCCGGACCTTTGAATAAAGGTCCGGGCTATCTCTTTATTCAAAGGTCTCTCCTCCTAATGATTCAACAAAAAAACACTTCGCATAGGACCAATAAATTTCCCAGCATACAAAAAGGAAATAAAAATCCCCTTGAGACTGCGATATATTCATATGATATAGGTAACAAAATAGTAAAAAAGTCTTAAGAAATTGTAACAAAAAATTTGTTTCTGGATGGAGCTGTAGGGTACTAAGGAACTATTTTTTTGAACCCGCTTACAAATTGGGCTTTGTATGATTTATTTTAGAATGATTTTGCATGTGAATGAAGCAACCAAGCTAGCAATATGAAACACGGAAAAAAATCAAGCAGCAAATTTTTCTGAATGTAATAGGAATGAAAAAATAGGAATTTTCAGAAAATTACTAGGAAAATATGAGGATGAAATTCATAGAGGAACCTGTTTTCTTACCTCACATAATAGGGCTTTTCAGTCTATATCAATCGTTTGACATACCATATAAAATGACCCTACCAACCAAAAAGTTGGGTTTCAAATCTAGAACATAATTAGATTAAGGGAGATGGAGTACTTGAAGTTTAACAAATGGTTCAGTAAAGCAGCCACTGCAACAGTAGCAACTACCTTGCTGTTAGGAGGCGGCGTTCAGGCTTTTGCCGAGGAAAATGATGCATCTGATCTCAAAACAGACAATGCATTTACACAAATTACGCGTAATGACATGCTGAATATTTTCAAACAGCAAGGCAAAGAGAAATATGAGGTTCCGTCCTTCGATGCGTCTACAATTAAGAATATTCCTTCTGCTATTGGTCGCGACAGCTCAGGCAAGCTGACTGATTTTGATGTCTGGGACTCTTGGCCGTTACAAAATGCCGATGGCACAGTAGCCAATTACAAAGGGTATAATATCGTTTTTGGATTGGCAGGCGATCCTAAAAGAGCAGAGGATACATTTATATATCTGTTCTATCAAAAAGCGGGTAATACCTCGCTGAGCGGCTGGAAAAATGCCGGAAGAGTATTTAAAGACAATGATAAATTACTTGCCAACGATCCGATTCTAAAAAATCAGTCAGAAGAATGGTCCGGTTCTGCTACGTTAACCTCTGATGGACAAGTACGTTTATTTTATACCAGCAGACAGCCCTTTGAGCCAAGTAACCAACTATACGGCAAACAAACCTTGAGCACGGCTCAAATTAATGTCTCTCAGCCTGATGACAAGACACTGAAAGTAGATGGAGTCGAGGATTTGAAATCGATCTATGACGGTGGAGATGGGAAAACCTATCAAAATGTACAGCAAAGCGTCGGAATAGATATGGACAACCATACGTTTAGAGACCCTCACTATGTCGAGGATCAAGGCCACAAATATATTATATTTGAAGCCAACACAGGAACAGAAACCGGCTACCAAGGCGAAGATTCGCTTCAAAACCCAGCTTATTATGGCGGCAATAAGAAATTCTTCACGGAAGAGCAACAAAATTTGTTGCAAAGTCCCAAGAAAAAGGGAGCTGAGCTGGCTAACGGCGCACTGGGCATCGTTGAATTGAATGATGATTATACGTTGAAAAATGTAATGCCTCCTTTGATTGCTTCCAATTTGGTAACAGATGAAATTGAACGGGCAAATGTGTTCAAAATGAACGGTTTGTGGTATTTATTTACGAGTACGAGAGGTTCCAAGGTGACTGTAGATGCGATCGGTGACGATGATATTTACATGCTGGGTTATGTTTCTACTTCCTTGACAGGGCCTTATAAACCCTTGAATGGAACCGGTCTCGTTCTTCATCAGGATCTGGATCGTGATGATATTACCTGGACGTATGCCCATTTTGCTATCCCGCAAGGCAAAGGCAATAACGTAGTCGTTTCGAGTTATATGACCAATCGCGGGCTTTTCCCGGATCACAAATCTACTTTCGCACCAAGCTTCCTGCTGAATATTAAAGGCTCGAAAACCTCTGTTGTGAAAAACGGTATTTTGGAGCAAGGGCAAATCACGATTGATCCAACGAATGACAAAAAAGAATCTCCAAATGAGTATGGAAAGAAATAAGTAGGTATATGTAATGCAGTATGTCCGAAGGCGGTAGATTGGTAGCAACCCGATCTGTCGTCCATCGGGCGGTACATAACGATGCAATGAGAGGTAAGGAGGATCGTCATAATGAAAAAAAAAACTCCCAAGAGCATTTGGATACGATCCGTTGTAATCATCACAGGCTTAACTATATTCATAGCTATGGGTTGGAGTATGTACCAACAGGATACAGCCGAACCCCCAAAATCTGCTGCAACTCCAAAAAGTCAAGCTAAACAAAGTAAGCATACAACACCGACCTATCGGTCAGCCTATCATTTTACCGTTCCGGATAAGTGGAAGAATGACCCCCAACGGCCCATTTATTTCGATGGAAAATATCATTATTACTATTTATACAATCGTGACTATCCCAAAAAGAACGGTACAGAATGGCGACATGCCACATCAACCGACCTGGTTCATTGGAAAGATGAAGGGGTGGCGATTCCCAAATATACGAACCGGAATGGAGATCCTTGGTCCGGTTCGGTCGTGATCGATGATAAGAATACCGCAGGTTTTGGAAAAGGGACGCTGGTAGCCATTGTGACACAGCCCTCCGCAGATGGCGGAAAGCAGGAACAATTTTTGTGGTACAGTAAGGATAACGGCAAGACGTTTACTTCTTACCGCAACAAGCCTGTGATGTCCAATCCCGGTACAAAGGACTTCAGAGATCCCAAAATCATCCGGGATACTGGGCGTAATCAATGGATGATGGTCATGGCAGAGGGAACGAAGATTGGCTTTTATAAGTCTAAAAATTTAAAGGATTGGCAGTTTACGAGTGGCTTTCAAACGGAAAATATCGGGCTTGTGGAATGTCCTGACCTTTACCAGATGCGTGCAGATGATGGAACCTATCAATGGGTTTTGGGCGCGAGCGCCAATAGCAAACCAACAGGCGGACCCAACACGTATGCCTACTGGACGGGAGATTTTAATGGAGAAGCATTTCTCCCTGATCACAGTGAACCTGAGTGGCTGGATTATGGGTTTGACTGGTATGGTGCAGTTACGTTCGAGGAAGGAAAAGACAAAGATAAATACAGTCACCGTTATGCTCTGGCCTGGATGAATAATTGGGATTATGCCAATAACACGCCTACCCTAAAGGAAGGCTTTAATGGAATGGATTCGATTGTTCGTCAAATTCGGTTGAAGCATACAGCAGATGCTGGGTATCGCTTGGTTTCACAGCCAGTAAAAACTTTGGAACGATTCCAAACTTCTACGAAATCATTTGGACAGATCAAAGTAGACGGTGTTTACTCGCTTCCGGTAGCAGGCGATACCTATCAGTTAGAGGCGGATGTATCTTGGTCAACGATCAAAAATGCGGGACTGAGGCTTCGAGAGTCAGCAGATGGCAAGCGCCATGTGGATGTCGGTGTTTCGGTGGATGGGCAATACTCCTACGTAAATAGAGCCAATACCGGACATCCGGATCAGAGTGGGAAATATGTAGAGAGCAAGGCGCCTTTTGATGCTAATAAGAAAAAGGTCCACCTAAACATTCTCGTCGATAAAACCAGCATTGAAGTGTTTGTAGATGATGGAGAAGTAGCTTATTCCTCCTTAATATTTCCACGATTAGAGGATCAGAAAATTACTCTTTTTTCCGATGGCGGTCCGGCTATGTTTAACAATGTAGTGGTCAAACATTTTAGTCGATAGCAGATACTTATGCTGCTCGTAAGCTTGGGCATATTTCGCTCTATTCAGGTATATAAAAAGTCCACCCATGAATATAAGGGTGGACTTTTCTAGTATAAATCTAATCTACGTTTAGCACAGCTAAAGATTGTTCATTTCTTCACAAATGTTTGTTTGCTAAAATTACTATACATTCTATTTGTGATAAGGTGACAGGTTATCAGCGCTACGACCCAATTTTTTAAGCAAGCCGATGAGTTGATCTCTTTCTGTTTCACTGATTCCGCTAAAGGCACGTTCAATCTGACGTGTATAATCAGGATAAATTTCGTCCATGACACGTTGTCCCTCGTCCGTCAATTCTGCATATATAATCCGACGATCTTGGTCGCACGGGTGACGGTGCAAATAACCGCGACTTTCCAGCTTGTCAATAACATAAGTGACATTTCCGCTTTGCAGAAGCAGCTTTGCTCCAATTTGTTGGATTGGCTGCGCGCCCTTGTGATATAAAACTTCCATCACGGCAAAGGCCGTTGGGTTGAAGCCCACCGTTTTGATGCCAGCAACCGCATGTTCGTTTACACTTTTGAATGACTTGGCAAACACGCTATACAAATGCATGGATTGCTGTGTCACCAATGTTCGGTAATCTATCATCTTCATTCCGCCTTTATGTATGGATTTGGGCATCCTTTGACCGCTCGGCTCGGATGACCGGGCAACCATACCCTTGTTACTAGCATAAAGGGATTTACATAGCGAAAACATGCGATTTGTCACAGTAGCTGCTTTTTTAACTATTTAATTTCAAAGCATTAAAGTAAATTTTTGAAAAATAAAGGATTTGAATGTAAAAATACTGTTCTGGTTGGTTATATTAAAAAAGAACATACCTAACCTAATGAACAAATTAACAAAATAAGCTAATTTAGAGGAGATGAAACACATGGATACGGGTTCTTTCCGTTTTCAATTTCGTGATCCGCAGCAAGCTGCTCAAGCCTGTGAAACATTAAAGGAAATTGGATACTCTGCCAGCACGAACGGTGACACAGGTCTCAATGTACATATTGAGAACCAAGATGTACTGTCTGCATTGGAAATTTGCCAAGCCTATGAAGGAAGCATGATTGAGGTAGGGACTCTTTTCTCTAAACCGGATGAATATCCCGGTTTGCAAGGAAATATAGGTGTACATAATCCAGGTTATAGCCCGGAAGACTGGATTATCCCAGCACATACGATCAACGAAGACTGGAGCGAAGCTTATAAAAATGGCTCCTCTCAAATGTACACTAATACGACGGAGGAGCACAACGTCAGCTCTGATCCTCAACCCGAGGACGATGTGGATGGATTTTCTGGAAGCATCCATACCTAATTTTATCCTAAAAATCATGATTAGAAATTTGAGTCTTCACTGTCCAGCACATTTTAAGGAAAAGTTCCTATAAGACCATGGATTATTGTGGCTTTGAAGGAGCTTTTTTTGTGTGAAAAAAACTCAGTTAGAACTTTTGCCAGAACTGAAACTCTGTAGGATTTGCATAAATAGCAGCGACAGCAGGGAATAACAATTTCAGAAAGGAGGTTTTGACCATGCAAAAATTAGGAGTTCACGAAAAATTGGAATTACATGAGCTGCTTACGTTTAAAACAACTTGCCTCACAAAAGCCCAAACCATGATTCCTTTAGTGTCAGACACAAACTTAAAAAACATTTTGCAGCAGGATATCAACGGTGGTACACAAGATATTCAACAGCTTAGAAATCTACTTGTGTAATTTTAAAGGAGGATTAATGTGAACTCTTTTGTTGAGAATATGACTGGAACGAGTCCCATGAACGATCAGGTGATTGCTTCTGATTTATTAATTTCAGCTAAAAGCGGAATTAAGAACTATGCTCTTGCGCTGACAGAGTCAACCAGTTCGGAAGTTCGCAATGTTCTTTGTGACCAATTGAGCAAAGCGGTTAATCTTCATGAACAAATCTTTAATTATATGAAGAACAACGGTTACTATAACGCTTATGATCCGGAGCAGCAATTACAAATGGATATTCAAAATGCCGATAAGGCCCTTTCTTTATCTAAAGTTTGATCGTTTGAGTTTCACTTAACCCCTCGGACAATTTTATACATTTACAAAGCACCAGTAAACCTTAACGGGGTTCTGGTGCTTCTTTATTCATAAATAAAGCCAAGTCATGCTTCACATGAAATATGGTGAAATAGGCAATCTTAAAATAGAGAACTCGGTCTCAAATTCAGGAACAGGGTGATTCTCTTTTATGGGTAAGTCTTCGGATCGTATGCAAAAAGAAAAAAAACTAAAATGGTGGCAACTAAGCTTGTTAGGAGTTGCAGGTACCATCGGTACAGGATATTTCCTCGGGTCCGGCTTAGCGATTTCCATCGGTGGCCCAGCCGTACTCATTGCATACTTTTTGGCAGCGGTGGGAACGTATGTGGTGTTTGACGCTCTTTCGCGCATGACGGCAGATCATCCAGAACAGGGCTCTTTCCGTTCCTATGCCCAAAAAGCATTTGGTAATTGGGCAGGCTTCGGTAGTGGCTGGGTGTATTGGTTCTCAGAATTGCTTATCAATGGGAGCCAACTAACGGCGCTATCTATATTTTCACGCTTCTGGTTTCCTCAGGTACCGATGTGGATTTTTGCGGCAGGCTTCGGGATTTTAGGGCTTGTGATTGTTTTTTTTGGTAACAAGGGTTTTGATCGAGTTGAAAATGTATTGGCTATTATTAAAATGGCAGCTATTGTTATGTTTCTGGTCTTGGCCGTTGCTCTTTTGGCAGGCTGGATCGGAGGAGGAAAATATAATCCAAAGTTCCCCATCAGTTACAAAGACTTTTTTCCTACCGGCGGTATGGGATTATGGTCATCTTTTATTTTTGCCTTTTATGCATACGGAGGTATTGAAGTGCTCGGAATAATGTCTAATCGGCTTCAAAAACCGGAGGATGCACCTAAAGCAGGAAAAGTAATGTTGATGACGCTCGTTGTAGTATATGTGCTTTCGATTGGTCTGGCTGTGTCTATGGTACCCTTAAGTGCCTTTAACCCGAAAGAAAGTCCATTTGTGCTTGCGCTGAGCAGCGATCATCTGGTTTTTGTACCTCATTTATTTAATGGAGTGCTTATTATTGCAGGGTTCTCAACAATGACAGCCTCCCTATATGCAGAGACATCTATGATGATTACACTTGCACAGGAGGGAGATGCGCCCACATTGTTTTCACGGAAGTGGAAGGGCAAATATCCTCTGTATGCACTTAGTTTGATCTCCGTTGGATTAATCTCAGCCATCGTAATGTCGTTGCTGCTGCCGGGAAAAGTGTATGAATATATTACAACGGCTGCAGGGTTAATGCTGTTGTATAACTGGTGCTTTATTTTGCTGTCTTCAGGTAAGTTACTGGAATCGAGCACATCTAGCAACATTAAACGCTGGGTTGGATTATTGTTGATAGCTATGGCTGTGGTCGGATCCTTTTTTCATAAGCTTAGCCGTCCTGGGGTTTACATCAGCTTACTTCTGGTCTTGTTCATTGCAATATGTGACCTCATTGTACAATGGGTTCGCCGAAAGCACGCCAAGGAATCTCGTTAACTTTGTCAGGGAGTTAATCGTCAGTGTAAAAAAAGTAATTGAAATGCCTGTACACCAAAATAAAAACCAAAACCGATAAGAGATAATCCAGACATCCAAGAGATGGTTTTGAGTAATCCGGTTTTTAGAAACCTCCGGAAAATACTTGAAGCGGCTGCCATGGTTACGTCCCAGAGTAACACACCTAATACAATCGCTCCGCTAAAGATCATTAGCTGTTGTACTGGATATGTATTAGCGACGTTGGCCAGTATGGACCCGTAAATGCCAAGCCAGAAAAGGATGGAGAGAGGATTAAATAATGACATCAGGAAGCCTGCCAAAAATGAATTGGTTAAGGTATTGCCATTTCCCCTTAATTCAGATTCTGAAATCACACCTGCATTTTTGATGCTTTCAACACCTGTATACACAAGTACGAAAAAACCAAATAACCATAAAAAAGCTTTAACAAACGGGGCATTGAGAAGGTGGATCATTCCCAAATAGACAAGCAGCATATAGATTATATCTGCGGTTATTGCCCCAAGCCCGATAAACCAAGCATGCCAAAATCCATTCTTAATACCTCGATCCAACTGTGCAGCATTAATCGGCCCAATGGGGGCCGAAAGTGACAGACCGAGAAAAATATAACTGATAAATGTATTAATGGTGTTTTCCTCCTTGATTTTTTATGGGCTGTTATGTACTTGTCTACTTTAGTTTATTCGGACAAACCCATGGGTAAGACCAATTTTTTGCGTATTTTGTAGGTGTAATCTCGTTATGACCAAACACTCAATAAATCAAATCCCAATAGGAGCTCTAATTCTTCGACAAAAGGATTAGAGCTTTTTGAATGCAGAGTATTAAAAGTTCATTGAATAAATGGGCTTGACACTTTTGGTGAAAGCGCTTATATTTATCCCATAAACAATACGTTATATAACGTTATATAAAAAGGAGAGGTAAAAATGATGAATGTACAACAGACGGTTCAGACGATTTATGAACAATCAAGTGGAGAGATTTCTGAGGTTTATTTAGTAGCTTGCGGGGGCTCATTAGTCGATATGTATCCCTCAAAATATTTCTTGGATAGTGAAGCAAAGAAGCTGGTAGCAGGCATGTATACAGCAAATGAATTTGTGCACGCGCTGCCAAAACGATTAGGTAAAAACTCAGTTGTCATCGTGTGTTCCCATGGAGGAAACACGCCGGAATCGGTTGCGGCTGCTAAATCAGCCAAAGAGAAAGGCGCTTACACCATCGGCTTAACCCACAATAGTGAAGCGACACTGCTCAAATATTCTGATTATTCATTCCTCTACGAGTGGGGAGATGAGAGCGATGTCAAAAATAACCCGATGGCTATTATTTTGGAGCTTACTGTTGAGCTGCTTCAAGTCGCTGAAGGCTATGTGCATTATCAAGCTTTCCAGAACGGCTTGGGAGCAATCAATGGAATTATTAACAGGGCCAAAATACAAGTCGAACCGCGTGCCAGTGTATTCGCTGACAAATACCGCAATGAAGATCTCTTCTATATCCTGACCAGCGGAGCTTCTTATGGACATGCCTACGGATTTGCTATCTGTTCTCTAATGGAAATGCAATGGCTTCATGCGGCTTCAATCCATTCCGGTGAATTTTTCCACGGTCCGTTTGAAGTAACGGATAAAGAAACTCCATTTATTCTGATGATCAACGAAGGACGCACACGGGCATTGGATGAGCGGGCACAGACTTTCCTGAATCAATATGCCGAGAAAGTAGAAGTAATCGATGCGAAGGAGCTTGGAATCGGAACCATTGCTGACGAGGTTGTCGAGTTCTTTAACCCGGTTTTATTTTATAGCATTGTATGTGTTTATCGTGAAGCACTCGCAAATGTACGCAATCACCCACTGGAAACTCGCCGTTATATGGGCAAAGTAGCTTACTAAGCGCACTTACCAACAGGAGGAAACCATCATGAAAGTTCTAGGCATTGGCGATAATGTGGTAGATAAATATGTTCATCTGCGCATGATGTATCCTGGCGGCAATGCGCTTAATTTCAGTGTGTTTGCCAAAAAAGCGGGAGTAGATGCAGCCTTTATTGGAGTATTCGGGGATGATAACGAAGCACAGCATGTAGAACACATTCTCCGTGAGCTGGAAATCGACATTTCACGGTGCAGATATCACAGCGGTGAGAACGGCTGCGCACGTGTAACCCTGGAAGACGGGGACAGAGTATTTCTGGGCAGCAATGAGGGAGGAGTTACACGTCTCCACCCGCTGAAGCTGAGTGAAGATGACAAGGCCTATGTTGGCGGGTTCGACCTTATTCACACGGGCTTGTACAGTCATACAGGGCACTTGCTGCCTGAATTGGAGACGCTGGGAATCCCTCTTTCTTTTGACTTTTCAGATGATTTCGTAGATGAACAGGTCGAGAGATATATTGCGTACGCCGATTTTGCATTCTTCTCTTGCAGCCATATGACGGATGAAGAGACACAGAACTATATCCGCTCCAATCGAAAAAAAGAGGGGCAAATTCTGGTAGCCACACGCGGCGGAGATAGATCTATTGCCTATGATGGTACCAAGTTCTATTTTCAAACGCCTGATTCCGTGGACGCTGTGGATACGATGGGGGCAGGAGACTCCTATATCACCGCCTTTTTACTGAGTTTTTTGAAAAAGGATAATATTCAGGACGCTATGGCAGAAGGATCGAGGGTTGCCGCCCAGAGCTGTCTGGTAGAAGGTTCATTCGGATACGGCGTCCGTTACTAATAAACTTTTTTCAAACATCTTCACTTGTAAGAATATGTAACATTTGATACTCTAAGTGGGAGTAATATAACGTTATATGACAAGTGAGGGTACATTATGTTGAATTCAGATCAAGCAGAGCCATTATATATTCAATTACAAAAAGCGGTCAAAACTGCTATTCATAATGGAACATATACGCAGGGAAGTCGTATACCGACCGAAACTGAGCTAAGCGAGACCTACAATGTAAGTCGAATTACCGTAAGAAAAGCGATTGCCGAATTGGTTCATGAAGGTTATCTGACCAAACGTCAAGGAAAAGGAACCTTTGTCAATGTACCCAAAATTGGGCGGAAGATTGAACATGTGATCAGCTTTACGGCTGCCTGCAAATCCAACGGCCTCTCTTCACACAGTGTGGTCACAGAACGTGAAATCATAGAAGCAGATGAGGAAATTGCACATCAGTTGCAGTTGCCACAAGGAGAAAAAGTGTTATTTATTCAGCGCCAAAGATACGCCGGTGATCGACCGCTCATGCTGGAGAATAATTTTTATCCTTATGACCGATTTTCATTTCTAATGGAAGAGCAGTTAGAGGGCTCTGTATACGAACTATTGCGTCATAAATACAGCATCGATCCTAACCAACCGGGAGAGACGATATTACAAATCGCTTTGGCGGATGAATACCAGGCAAAGCTGCTAGAGACAGCCATCGGACAGGCGTTGTTCTACATGCATACGATTATTTATGATCAGCATGGAAGCCCCGTTCATGTAGGTAAGCAGTACATCATTGGGGACCGTTATCAATTCTCAATATAAATCCGTTGCCTGTTACGTAATGTTATTCAGGTACGGCGCAGCTTCTGCTTCCACTCCATGAGAGAAGCAGAAGCAATATTATAACGTTATATTACGTTATGTTATGAAGCGGATAAATAATGAGGAGGTGAAACTGTGCAAGGGAAGAAGGACACATTAGCGGACAAGGTTCTACTGTCAAATGCTATTTTTAATGGCTTAGAAAATGAAGCTTCGCCTGGGTTTATTGCACTGCGGGGAGAATGTATTGCAGCAGTGGGGCGTCCCGAGGAAGCACAAGCTTGGATAGGAACTGAAACGGTTGTCTGTGATTTGGGTGATGCTTTTATCATGCCAGGAGTTCATGACAATCATGTATTTTTTACCGGATATATGTCGATGCATCGGGGCGTGGATTTGACTCATGCAGCCTCGATTGGAGAAGCAGTGGAATCCATGCTGCAAGCGGCAAACAATCTTCCGCCAGGGAAAGATGTAACCGCTTACGGTTGGAGCGAGGAAAGATGGGGCAAGCTGCCGGAACAAAGCTTGTTGGACGAGATGTTCCCTGATCGGGCGGTAATTGCCATTAACCTAAATAAAAGCTACTGCTGGATGAACCGACTGGCTCAGGAGAAATATCAATTTTTGCCGGATCAATGCAGTGCTGAGGCACGCGCTTTGCTACTCCAAGCCATGATGCAGGATCGCAGCCTTGTCAAACAAGAGTTTGTGGAGTTTTGCCGCCTGCTGGCTGCACGAGGAGTTACTTCCATAAAGGATATTGGCTTTGACCGACATAGCGAGCTACTGCCGATTCTAGAAGAATTGAAAGAAGCAGGAGAACTGCCACTCCGATTTCATTTTTCGCTTGAACCCGTTGTTGAACCGTTGGATGTTGGCACCGGTATCAAGTATAAAGCACTTTATAATGGAGACCTTATTCGTTTCCAAGGATACAAGCTGATGCTTGACGGCGTTGTAGCCGATCATACAGGGGATATGTTGGAGCCTTACGCAGATATGCCTGAAGTCACGAATTTAAGAACGGTTGATTATGAAAAAATTGAAGCCTCAGTTCTGGAAGCAGACAGCCAAGGTATCAAATGCTGCCTAACTGCAGAAGGGGATGCTGCAATTCGCCAGGCAGTATCGATGATTGAAAAATGCCGCGAACAACAAGGTAATCACCTTATTAGACATTCGATCAGTGATCTAGAGTATCCTCATTCAGATGATCTGATTAGAATGGGCGAGAACGAAATTTTTGCCGAAGTCTACGCCCAAATCCTGCTACTGAATCCTTCTTACGAGGATGCTTATATGTCTGCTGTGGTAGGTAAAGACAATGAAAACCGCTTTTATAATTATAAATCCATGCTGGAGGCTAACGTGCCAATAACCATTGGGACTGATCTGCCTTTATTTATCACTAGTGTCCCTGATTCACTGTATGCAGCCTCTCACCGATTATTCCCGGATGGCTCGCCTGCAGGAGGCTGGTATCCTGACCAAGGGATGCCGCCATCCGAAGTTTTAAGGGCATGGACCATTAATGGAGCCAAACATTGTTATATGGAAGAGGTTACAGGTACGCTGGAGGCTGGAAAATATGCTGACATCGCCGTTTTTGATCGCGACCTCCTTAACGCATCCGCTGGGGACATCAGGGATGCCCAAGTGATATTGACCATTATGGGAGGGAAGGTTACGTATAACCATTCTTGGAATGAGGGATAAACATGAACATCAAGAATAAGAAATGGAAATTATCCTTGCCCCATAGTTATACTTTAATATTTTTGATTATTATTACGGTCGCTACGTTGACATGGATTGTACCCAGCGGACAGTTTGAGCGTCATGAAGTGACAGTGAACGGTGTGATCAAAACGGCAATCGTTTCGGGAACCTATCACACTGTACCCAAAACGGGTGAGAATGGTGATTTAAGACAGGGAATCCCCCAAATCCTTAGCGCCCCGATTGAAGGGATTATCAATGCTGCCGATGTGGTCTCTTTTGTCCTTATTGTAGGCGGCTCCTTCGGGATTATTCTGCAGACGGGAGCCATCGATCGTGCTCTGACGGCTCTTGCCAGGCGACTGAAGAATAAGGGGATTTTGCTTATTCCAATTGCCATGGTTATATTCAGTCTTGGAGGCTCTACCTTTGGGATGAGCGAAGAAATTATTCCGCTTTATGCAATTTTTATTCCGTTAATGTTTGCCCTAGGCTTCGATTCTATGACTGCTATTCTCATTCTATTTCTGGGAACGCAAATTGGCTATGTTGGTTCGACTGTGAATCCATTTTCAGTATTGATTGCCCAGGGGATCGCAGGAGTGGAGGGGAATCCACAGCTCTGGCTGAGATTTATTGAATGGCTTGTATTTACTATGATTTCTATTGCCTTTACGATGTGGTATGCGCACCGGGTTAAGAGAAATCCGGAGAAATCCATTGTTTTTCAGAGTGATATTATAAATCGTGAGCAATTTATAAAAGAAAATACAGGTGAGGACGTCGTCTTCACGTTTCGGGACAAATTAATTATAGGTGGATTTATTGTAACGCTTGGAGCCATTGTCTGGGGAATTTTGGCCAAAGGCTGGTATATGACTGAAATCGGCGCCCTTTTCTTCGCACTCGGTCTTTTTGTCGGGGTAGTTACCAAAATGAGCCAGAAGGAGATAGCTGAGAATTTTGTAAAAGGGTGTGGAGAATTCATCTACGCTGCAGTGATTATAGGTCTCGCTCGCGGAATTCTGATCATCGCCGAGCAGGGTATGATCATCGATACCGTATTGAATGCACTCGCAGGCATCCTGGAAGGATTGCCAAATTACTTGTTCACAACCATTATGTTGGTTGCACATAATATTATTACTTTCCTGGTCCCATCTTCTTCGGGGGAAGCAGCACTAACTATGCCTGTACTTGCACCGCTTGGCGATCTTGTAGGCATCAATCGTGAAGCCGTAGTCACAGCTTACCAGTTTGGTAACGGGTTAACCAATCTCATTTCACCGACAGGTGGAGTTCTGCTAGCAGGATTGGCCATTGCCCGGATCAGCTTTGGACAGTGGCTGAAGGTAATCTTCAAGCTATTCCCCATCCTGTGGTTAGTTGCTGCTATTTTCGCTGCTATTTCGGCTGCGGTGGGTATTTAGTAAATCAAGTGAGAACCCCTGTCTTTAGAGACAAGGGTTTCTTTTTGTGTATAAGTTTACGTGGAAAATGAATAATATGGATAGCCTTTTTCTAAGGAGGAAATAAACTTGATGCTTGGTGATAATAGATTACTCATTGCTGCTTTAGGCGGTGTGAATGAAATCGGGAAAAACATGTATTTCATCCAATACGATCAGGATATCGTCGTAATCGATTGTGGTTCGAAGTTTCCTGATGAGAACTTGCCTGGTATTGACCTTATTGTGCCCGATGTCACCTATCTGCTGGAAAATCAGGATAAAGTCAGAGCGCTCATTGTGACTCATGGGCATGAGGATCACATCGGAGGTATTCCCTATCTGCTCAAGCAGATTAACATGCCTGTTTATGGGACAAAGCTCACCATCGAATTAATTAAGATTAAGTTAAGGGAACATAACCTTTTGCGTGATGCCGAGCTTCATCTTATAGATGCGGATTCAACCGTTCAAGCGGGAACGATTCAGGCATCCTTTTTCACCACGGTCCACAGTATCCCAGATTGCTTGGGTGTCTTTTTTCAGACACCGGAAGGAAATGTGGTTCATACCGGCGATTTCAAATTCGATATGTCTCCCGTAAGCGGACCTTTTCCCGATCTTCATCGAATGGCTGAAATAGGAAAGAAGGGGGTGAAAGTGCTGCTCTCCGAAAGTACAAATGCGGAAAGGCCAGGATTTACCCCTTCAGAACGTTTGGTTGGCGGGCATATTCTAGATGCATTTGCCAGAGCCAAACAGCAGGTATTTATCTCCACGTTCGCTTCTAATGTTAACCGTGTCCAGCAAGTCATTGACGCGGCTGTGGAAACAGGCAGGAAACTGGTTTTACTCGGACGCAGTATGATAAATGTGGTGTCAGTGGCCAAGGAGCTGGGCTTCTTGCATATGCCTGAGGATTTACTGATTGAGGCGGGAGAAACAGAGCGGTTTCCCGCAGAAGAAATTGCAGTTTTATGTACCGGAAGCCAGGGAGAGCCGATGGCCGCATTGTCACGTTTAGCCAATTCTCTGCATCCCAAAATCGAAATTTTGCCTGGTGATACGGTCATCATTGCTGCGGGAGCCATACCGGGGAATGAGCGAAACCTTTCCCAGGTCATTGACAACCTGTATGTGCTGGGTGCCCAGGTTATTTATGGATCAGGCAGCTCTACAGGAATGCACGTATCCGGTCATGGTAGCCAGGAAGAACTGAAATTAATGATGACTTTGATGAAACCACAGTATTTGATTCCTATACATGGTGAATTCAGAATGCTGTATCAGCATCGTCAGCTAGCGGAGTCAGTGGGGATTCCGATGGAGAATGTATTTATCGTCCATAACGGTGACACGATTCAAATTGAAGAGGGAAGGGCATCCCTGGGCCCTAAAGTACCAGCCGGCAATAGCTTGGTAGACGGGTTGGTAACCGGTGACGTAGGTAATATTGTCCTGCGTGACCGTAAAAAACTTTCTTCAGACGGAATGCTGATTATTGTGATGACGTTGAGTAAAAATGAGAAGCAAATGCTCGCAGCGCCAGAGGTCATTTCAAGAGGCTTTGTATATGTTAAGGATTCCGAAGAGCTCATGAGTCAGATCCACGACACGATTATGTCCACAGTGAACGAGCTAACAGAAATCGAAATGAGTCAGTGGGGACTGATTAAGCAGATGTTAAAAGATGATGTTGGTCGGTTCATTTACAATCAGACGAAGAGAAGACCCATGATTTTACCTATCATTATTGAGGTTTAAGATAGCGGCAAATGTCAAAACAAGATAGAGCTTGTTCAATACACGATTACTCAAAAAAAGACTTAACTCAGCAATTCAACTGATTTAAGTCTTTTTCATTTCCTTTTCCTATCTCCCCCAAACAAATGAGGATGCAGTGGTGGTATGCAGCGCAGCGGAGGATTTGAATCTGAAGAAGCGACAGCGTTCGCCTTTGCCACGGAATTTTTATATAATCAAGAGAATCCCGTGGCAACAGCGATCGTAAGATCAAGTCCTACGCGCAGCGTCTTAATCGCTTACGGCCGCTTGTGTCCCTGCTGTATGCCCTGTCGTAAACGCCGCTGTAATATTATAACCACCTGTGTAACCGTGAATATCGAGAATCTCACCGCAGAAGAACAATCCAGGCATCAGCTTGGACTCCATCGTTTTCGGATTAATTTCCTTCAAATTCACACCGCCCCCGGTAACAAATGCTTCCTTCAGAGAGAGCGTACCGTTCACACGGATTGGAAACGCCTTAATGCGATGAGCAAGTTCTTGCCATTGCTGCTTGGGAATATGATCATAGGTCAAGTCCTCACGCAGTTCGGCTTGCTGGAGCAACAATGGAATCAAGCGTTCCGGTAAATAAGGCTTAAGCACGTTTTTGATCGCTTTTTTAGCATCGACCGATGCCAACTCCAGCGTCTCACGGTAGACTTCATCGGCATGTTTATGAGGCTGCAAATCGAGAGTCAATAACACCGTGTTTACCTTATCTTTTTTCATTCCCTTGACGACAAATTGACTGCACCGCAAAGCAGTTGGGCCAGATAGACCGAAATGTGTAAAAATCATATCTCCTTCATGGACGACAACTTTCTTTTGCTTCGCATTCCATACGGTCAGACTGATGTCGCGTAAGGATAGTCCCTGAAGCTCTTTCGTCTGGATGAACGTTTCGCCTGAGGTCAATGGCACCTCTGTTGGATACAGCTCCGTAATGGTATGCCCCGCTTGTTCTGCCCATGCATAGCCGTCACCTTCCGAGCCGGTATGCGGGACGGACTTGCCACCGACGGCTACAATGACATTACGGCTATGTAGGATTTCACCGGAACGCAGCCGTACCCCAGCTGTATGACCTTCTTTGTAAATAACCTCTTGAACAGGAAGACTTGTCCGAATTTCGACTCCTTGAGAGCGTACCTTGTTAATCAAAGCATCGACTACTGTTTTGGCTTTGTCCGTCACTGGAAACATACGCCCATTGTCTTCTTCCTTTAAGGCTATACCCAGCTGTTCAAAAAAGGCGATGATATCCCGATTGCCAAAAGCCGCCAGTGCACTGTGCAGAAAACGGCCATTGCCGGGGATGTGCCGAATGAGTTCGTCCAGCTCTTTGGCATTCGTGACATTGCAACGGCCTCCACCAGAGATCCCCAGCTTTCGCCCGAGTTTATTTCCTTTTTCAAGTAAAAGCACCTTGGCGCCCTCACTGCTGGCAGCGGCAGCAGCCATTAATCCGGCTGAGCCGCCTCCGATCACAATAACGTCGTAAGTCATAAACCTCTTCCTTTTCGTCGACAAATTTTCAAAAAATTCAGAACGGCGTAACCAATTTTTCATCATATCGCAATACCGTCATTTTAGATAACCTAAGGGCACGGTAAACGTGTATATTTTTCAATTTACAGGATTTTAAAACGCGTAAAAACGATCTTCTTATATACATCTGGTATTTAGCAGATTTTGTCGTTCTATACCGGAATTTTAACACATATATTGTAATATATTGTAGCCTGTGCTTTAATTCAACTAACGGCGTCAAGGAAAGATGATGAGGGGGAGAAGTCCTTGTTAATTGCGTTGAAGGAAAGTGTGCTCCAAGTTCTCCTTGCCGTTATATCGGCGGGTTTTTTCTCTATATTAACGGATTATGGGGATAAGAAAAAGGTTTGGGGCGGCAATCTGCTTCCTGGACCCACTCAAGGAATACTGTATTTGTGTTGCTTACCAGCCATATTGCTATGTACACTCTTTCAATATCAGTCTCCGTATGGTCTACCTTCTAATCTCGGTATTATTCCCCTTGCTGTTGGCATCATGTACGGTAGACGTCGCACTGCCTTTGTGCTCGCTGCTTCCGCACTGATGGGTGTCCTGATTATAGCCCAGTCGACAGAAATGTCCCCAATGTATGTGGGCACTGGTTTTATCCTTTTTCCTTTTATGCTCCTGCATGTCAAGTTTTTTCAAAGAGGAACATTGCTGGACAAAAAGCTCCTGATCTCTGCATATGTTGTGGCTGATATGCTGTTTAAGGCGATATTTCCGCTACTGTGGGGCAAACAGGATGTTTCTGTATACATTCCTGACTTACTTACAACGTTTTGGAATATGGGTGCAGGGGTGCTGGCAAGTTTTACGGTCGTGAGTCTAATGCATAATGCCTTTGAGAAACTGACGCTTCGGCGTGATGTGACTGAGTTTACGAGCAAATACTTAATTGAAGTGGATAAGCTGCGTCAAGTTATGGATTTGATGCCGTTATCTCTTGTTACTCTGGACAGCGAAGAACGAGTTATACATATGAACAAAACGATGCTGGAACTCTATCGAAACTACGATCCCTACATTACACTGCCTGAGATAGTGGGTCGTCCATTGAGCACGTTATATGGTTTTGACACTTTACCTGTGGTTAACGAACGAGTTGCGAAAGCATTGGAAGGAGAGGCGGGTGCTGATTTTATAAATGTTACTCCCAAAGTATTCTTCTCCAGTTTCCTTCCTATTCGGGATAAACATGTAAACCAAACGACAGGCGTCATTATCGCCCTGCAAGATATTACAGAGCTTGAGACGCTGCGCAGTGAGCTGGGCAATTTCGAGAGGCTCAGCCTGGTTGGACAGATGGCAGCGGGCATTACTCATGAAATACGTAATCCGATGGCGGTTGTGCGTGGTTTTTTACAGCTTATGCGTGAGAAAAGCCCAGAATCCCTCAACCATTATTACCGCATTGTGATGGAGGAACTTGACCGGGCGAACGGGATTATTAACGATTTTCTTTCACTGGCCCAGAATCGAATTGTCGAGAAGGAGCAATGTCATCTGCATGATATTATTCGCGAACTGACGCCTTTATTGTGGGCAGATGCGAATCTGAGGGGGCAGACGATTGATCTAAAGCTGGAGGATCATGTGACGATGCTGCATTTGAACCCTAAGGAAATAAAGCAATTGCTGCTTAATTTATCGCGTAATGCGATGGAAGCCATGGGGGAAAAGGGAGTGCTGACCATTTCTACTCATGAGGAAGGGGATTTCGTGGAACTGGAAGTAAAGGATACAGGGCCTGGAATTTCGCAAAAACAGCTTGAAAAGCTGTTCCAACCTTTTTACACCACCAAAACGAAAGGTACAGGTCTGGGTCTGGCCTTATGTCAAAGTATAGTGGAGCGTCATCACGGTACGATTGCCGTAGATTCGGTGGAGGGAATGGGCACGCAGTTTAAAGTTCGATTGCGCAGAACCGTCCCGACTTACCGGGATCATTCTGAGCCTCCTGTCATGAGTCCGATACAGAAATAATCGTTCAAAAATATAGCCGGATTTTTGCAAATTACGTGAAAAAGATTGTATAATGAAATTTAGATGTCCATGCCTTTACTACGGCAAAGGATGAAATTAGAAACGTACTATACATGATTTTCGGAAAAGGAGTGAAAGAATATGTCTATGTCTTTCGATCAATATATGAGAGATTCAGTTCAGCCGATGCGCGATGAACTGACGAATCTTGGGATTCAGGAACTGCGTACCTCTGAAGATGTGGAGGCCAAGCTGCCTAATAGTAAAGGAACAGTGCTGGTGGTTGTGAACTCGGTATGTGGTTGTGCCGCAGGCCAATGCCGCCCGGGTGTGGGTGAAGCACTGAAGCATGATATTACGCCAGATCATCTGTATTCGGTTTTTGCCGGACAGGACAAGGAAGCAACGGCAAAGGCTCGCGAATTTTTCGCACCTTACCCACCGTCTTCCCCTTCTATCGCGCTGTTGAAAGACGGCGAGTTGGTTCACTTCATCGAGCGTCATCAGGTGGAGGATCGTTCGGCAGATCAGATTGCTGCTGATTTGACCAGTGCATTTGATCGTTTTTGCCGGTAAGACTGCTCAAGCTATGCCCCGCATTTTTCGCCTGCGAAACTTGCCGGGGCTTTTGCATGTTGGCTTGTGAAGGAAATTCCTAAAAAAGAGGTGCTTATCTGATGAGTTTGCAGGAACAGATTATTGCTGAATTGGGAGTACAGCCTACGATTAACGTAGAGGCAGAGGTCCGTAAGCGTGTGGATTTCCTCAAGTCGTATGTAACGAAAACGGGAAGCAAAGGGCTGTTGATCGCCATCAGTGGCGGGATTGACAGTGCCGTAGCAGCTGCTTTGTGCAAGCGGGCTACAGATGAATTGACGCAGGAACAAGGAGACGAATACAAAACGTTGGGTGTATTCCAGCCATACGGCCAACAGGAAGATATCGAGCATAGCTACGCGGTTGCCAAAGCGTTCGACCTGAAATATGCCGGGGAAACGAATATTAAGGAAGCCGTGGACAAGGTTGCCGTAGAAGTGGAGCATACGTTAAAGGATATCGGTCTTGAGCGTTCGATTACTCCGCAAGTGAGAGGGAATGTAAAGGCAAGAACACGGATGGTGGTTCAGTACGCACTTGCGAATGAGCTGAATTTGCTCGTTGTTGGCACAGATCATGCTTCCGAAGCCATCACAGGCTTTTATACCAAATGGGGCGATGGTGCGGTCGATATTACGCCACTTAGCACGCTGAACAAACGTCAGGTGCGCTTGCTCGCCAGCTATCTAGGAGTTCCGCAGGCCATTTTGGACAAAGCGCCTACAGCAGGATTGTGGGAAGGCCAGACGGATGAAAAAGAACTGGGGATCTCCTACGAAGCAAACAGTGACTATCTGGAAGGCAAGGAAATTGACCCGGCGGCACGCGAAAAGCTGGAAAGCTTCTTTACACGTACTGCGCATAAGCGGACAAGCATCCCAGGAGTTTAAGCATTAATCATTATGTAATTTTAAAATGCTCAAGCGAGGATTTTGCAAAATTCTGAAGTAAATAAATGCGGCGATCCGCCCGGCGGATCGCCGTTTGTATTGAAGGGGTAATAATTAATTGGCGATCCACTCAATGAAGCGGCGGGTTTCGGTAATCGCCTGATCCAGTGGAAGACTGCCTCCCTGGAATGGATGAACGGTATTAAAGGTATGATTGCCGCCTTGAATTTGTACCCATTCGATGTCGGGACGAACGGATGTGAGCAGGGCAGAGCCTTCTCGTAGACGTTTGGAATCTTCGGTTCCCTGGATCAGTACAGCTGGGAGCTGGCTGTTGGCAAGTCTGTCTACAATGGCAAAACGCTGGCGATTTTGTTCCAGGTCTTCCAGAATGATAGCATCTAGCGGAAGCTGTTGCCCGGTTCTGGCGTTCTCCACATAGCTGCGCCCCTTGGCGCGCATTTCTTCTTTTTGCGGTAAAGTAAACAGATCAAGATCTGTTACGCCATTCCATGAAATGACGCCAGCAATCTCGCCGGGATGATCCAGAGCGTATACAAAGCAGCTTCCCGCGCCACGGCTATGTCCTAACAGAAACAACGGCAATTCTCTGAACTCATGGCGTGCTCTCAGATTGGATAGCAATAGTTCCAAATCCTCTTGTTCGCGGCTATAGGTGTTGCGTGCGAACTTTTCCAGCTCGGTAAAATTCTCCAGATCCTCACCTATGCCATTATGTGAAAAGTTGAAGGTCACAACATGGTTATCCATACTCAAGGCTTCTGCTATATAGGGGAACATGCCCCAATCCTTAAATCCTTTGTAGCCATGAGCGATGATGAGCAGGCTTTTGGCTGTATTTTTAGAGGGAAACCAGGAAGCCCGGATCACCGCATCTGTTCCTGCTTCGGTACCTGCTTCAACAATAATGGTTTCTGACATCCTATCCTTCCTTTCTACGGGAATTTTTTTAAAATGGGCATATCAGCTGAATTTCAAACATTCATCTATAGCCTTTCTTATTTTAACATATTTTGGTGCTGTTTTTACGCCTTTGTGACTCGCCAGGGTGTGGACGCACTGTTACAATAGATCCAGTAAAGTATAAAGGACGGAGAATACCCAAATGATCTACGGAATTGGACATGATGTGCTGGAAATAAGCCGTATGGCTCATATTTTGGCAGGTAAATATGCAGATGCGTTTTTGAATCGAGTGCTGACCCCGGCAGAACGCGAGCTTGCTGTGGAACGCAAGGGTAGACTAACGGAGTTTGTAGCAGGGCGCTTTGCTGCCAAGGAAGCGATAACGAAAGCCTTCGGTTGCGGAATTGGGCAAATCATCGGGTTTGGCGATATGGATATTTTACCGGAACCTGGGGGGAAGCCAGTAGTTTATTTGTCTTCATCCGCGTGGGATCGACTGAGATTGCCGAATACAGGTGACTCAAATTACAGCATTCACTTGAGTATTACACATCAGCCTAACATTGCCTCTGCTTTTGTGATTGTCGAATATAAGGAGACGTGATGTGATGACTACAAATACATTGGAACAAAAGCGTTATTTCAGCTTTGAACTGTTGAATTGGTATACACGTAACAAACGCGATTTGCCGTGGCGACGTCATCGGAATCCTTTTTATATCTGGATCTCGGAAATTATGCTTCAGCAGACGCGTGTCGATACGGTCATTCCGTATTTTAATCGCTTTATTGCACGTTTTCCTACGATTGAAGCGCTGGCGGAAGCACCCGAGGAGGATGTGCTTAAGCTATGGGAAGGACTGGGCTATTATTCGCGGGCCCGGAATTTGCAAACTGCGGCAAAACAAGTAGTTGAGCTTCACGGCGGACAGGTGCCGGATGATACACAAGCTGTTGCTGCACTGAAAGGAGTAGGCCCGTATACGACGGGGGCGATTATGAGTATCGCCTTCAATCGACCAGAGCCTGCTGTGGACGGGAATGTGATGCGTGTGCTGTCGCGTTATTTTCTCATTGAAGAGGATATTATGAAAGGCAGCACGCGGGCACATATGGAAAGTCTGGTACGGGAGCTGATTCCCGAAGGAAGAGCCTCTGATTTTAATCAGGCTCTGATGGAGCTAGGCGCACTGGTCTGTACGCCGAAGTCGCCTCATTGTCTGACCTGCCCGGTCATGGAGCATTGCTCGGGCAGGCTGGCAGGTCGCGAGGAGACACTGCCAGTCAAGACCAAGGCAAAGCCGCCGCGGCTGGAGCCGCGCTCCGTCGCTCTCATCGAGGGCAGCGGAGCGAACACCGGCCGTCTGCTCGTACGGCAGCGCCCGGCCAAGGGCCTGTTGGCCCGCATGTGGGAGCTGCCGCATGAGCTTGCTGTGCCGGAGGGCTACAACGGCCCGGTGCCAGATGAGCCCGCCATGGACCATCTGGCGGCTCATTTGCTGGCAGAGGGCGTGCTTGCGCGCCCGGTGCGGTTTGTACGTGAGGCGGAGCACACGTTCAGCCACATTCACTGGAACCTGCGTGTGTTCCAGTGTGAGGAGGTCGCCGCCCCTGCCGGGGAGGCGGGAGGCCCCCCGCTGGCTGCCGAGCAGCGGGCCAGCTACAGCACCGGAGCGAAGCCGGGTGCGTTGATTGCGCTGGCTGAGCAGGCGGAGCACGCGCATAATGCGCTGCCAGCGGGGTACCGCTGGATCAGCGAAGCCGATATGGCCACCTTGGCGTTTCCCAAGGTGTTCCTCGATCTGATCACCGAGTATTATGCGAAGCAAAAAGAGAACTGATGTTAATGAAATAACTGTCAGTAAAAGACAAAGTATTTAATTTATCCTATAAAATGGAAACGGCGACAACTAAGGACGAGAAAATAAAGTCCTAGACTGTCGCTGTTTCCCTTGAACTAACGTTTCCCGTTAGCGGAATGCTCGCTAACCGTAACAACATTAGACGTACCTTTCTCGCGTATTGTTCTCTCCACCCCTAGAGTCTTCGCTCTTGTCCCCAATGGGGTTAGATTTGATTTCACATAACAAGCTATCTCCCCCTACCTGAATAAATAATATTCCTTAACTGGATGACCTGACTTTTAAGCTCTTTCTCTCTCTCCAAAAAGTAGAGCGAAGCTTGCAGCAACGGGAAGTTCGGTTCCGCTTTACGAGTTTCGTTCTGGATAAAATGGTAAACCTCTTTCAACTCCGAACGATGTTTTGCGCCGGATGGAAGAACATTAAGGGCCGAATCCATCTCCCGGAACAGCTCGGTAAGGAACTGCTCTCTCTCCCCTTGGCGGTCCTCGAGCCCCCAGCTTAAATACCTCTCGAACGAAGCCTGTTTTAGCAGAGGCTTCAGGTTAGAGGCCATCATATGCTTAACGAGCACATTGAGCTTATCCAAAATGAACCTTGCCGTTTCCTCAAGCGATAGAGACTTTTCTTCATAAACGATCCAAAATAAGTACTCCTTCAGAATCGCACGATAGATGGAAACCAAATCCCACAGGAACGGATAAATTTCTTCGCCATAAACCTGTATCAAGCACTCTTTATGCCATCGGATGAGCCGCCCTCTAACCTTGTGTCTAAGCGGCTGGAACTTGGGATCCTGTTGGATGGGGAGCTCCGTGAATTCGATCAGAATATGCTTGTATTCCATAAAATAACGGAATCGCAGAATGATCTGCTGCAGAAACTGCTCTTCTGGCGAGAGTTCGGGAAAGCGTTTCAGTTCATCGACTTGATCAAAATAGGCGTTATGGCATTGATCAAACACCTCGCTGAAGAGGTCTTCCTTGGAAGGGAAATATTTATAGACTGATCCTTTGGCAATACCGCAATCCTCGGCAATATCCTGTATCGTCGTCGAAAGAAACCCATGTTCCTTAAAAAGCTTCATCGCCGATTTTAAAACCTCTTCCCTTGTCACACTCATAAGAAAAATCTCCCCCTTGACTATTCATGAATTATAGTACAAAATACGAAACATGAAGTCAAATGACTATATGTTCGCGTAATTAAACATACGGTCAAATCGAAGAGATGAGGAGAACATACAGAATGGAACGATTATGGGATCCACAAAAAACAGCGTTGGTTGTTATTGACTTGCAAAAGTGGATAGGAAATCAATACGCCCCTTATTCTGCTGAGCAGGTAGTGTCTAACGCCGCAGCCTTGGCAGATACTTTCCGTGAGCAAAGCTCAATGGTTGCACTGGTCCGGGTATCTAGTAAAGATTTGAAGGATATCCCGCGTCCTAAGTTGGATTCGCCTGGACCACCCCTGAATCTGCCTGAAGGATGGGATCAAATCGTCCCGGAAATGCGGGTCACCGAGACAGACCATATCATCACGAAGAAGCAATGGGGGGCTTTTTACGGAACGGAGCTCGACCTTCAGTTGCGCCGCCGGGGAATTGATACCATCGTCTTATGCGGCATCGCTACTGAGTTGGGCGTTGATACGACTGCGCGGGAAGCGTTTATGCATGGGTATCAGCTGATTTTGGCGATTGATGCTATGACTGGATTTTCCGAAACCGGGCATGATTACGTAAAAAATTTCATTTTTCCACGCATCGGGCGTACCCGGACAACACAGGAAATCCTCTCTGCCCTTTCAGGCAACTGTTTATAGTTGAAAAAATGACTTTCCCATTCCCCGTGTATTATTTGACCGAATACACGAAGAACGCCACAGCTTGAAACTCGCTTTGCGTTTGCTGGGAATCTCATCTGGCCATACTTAAAGGACGATTATGTGTTCCCAGGGTGCACATATTGGCTGACGGCATGGGATACGACCTGCTGCACCAAATATACAAAGTAACCGCTGAATGATATAGAGCGAACGGCTCGTCGCAATTGGCACGCGCTTCTTGTATAGCAACCAGCATGAGTTCCGCAGTGCCCAATGGGACGAGTACGCCTAGTGGCGCAGCGCTAATGCTAATAAATTTGCATAATTGCCAGTGGAATTGGTGGTGCTCTTTTAAACGGTCTTTTCCAATCATGAGCTGCGCTTTTATTGTCTTTCGTAAGGCCATACGATTTATCGAAAGCTTTAAACTATCCTGCCCGTTAGTTAAACAAAGGCAGCCGATCACTATGATCGGCTGCCTTCTTGTCTTTTATGAGCTATCGTTTTCCGTTAGCATAATGACTTACTGTGATACGGTTCACCGTGCTGTTTGTAACGGCAAGTTTAATGGTCATCTACACGGAGGGCCTTCTTAGCGTTATAAGCTACAAACTTTACAACGATTACTCAGATAACGGACGACAGCATCAATAAGAGCAAGTCGGGAGAAACGAACGCGTTCACGAAATGGTTTGTAAAATACGAATGATTTCTTTTTCGATAACGGAATCGTCAACAGTATCCAGATACTCAGGACTAATCACTTGATACTGTTTCATCTTATAAAATTCCATAACGGCTTGTTTCAAGGTGAGATCATACCATTGAATACTAAAGGTCGGTTCCATAATGCGCCGAAGCGTAGCATCGTCTTGAACTAAGGACAGCGCAACGTGCATTCTGTTAAAAATCTTTTTATCCATACCGGATTGAAAAAAAGATTGTAAATTTTTAATTCTATTTTGTTGAGCAACGGAAATATTTTCAAAAAGTCGTGGATAAAACTCCTTAAGGTCTTGCAGGAACAAATCGGATAAATAAATAACACCTATTAACGATTCCAGAAACGTTTTTTGAAAGCGATCAATATATGAAACGGAATCATCATATACAACGGTGTCAGCCTGCTGCAAGTACTGAATTCCATACTCTACAACCTGTTCGATGATTTCATCTTTGGATGAAAAATGCTTGTAAAGCGTCACTTTACTAATATCCATATGTTTTGCGATATCGTCAATTTTCAGTTGGCTGAATCTGGTTCTTCTAATTACAGGTTTGATTTTATTAAGATATTGATCTGCGCTCATGGGTTTTCTCACGATTGAAGCCTCCTCTACCGCTCGTCAAATCATATTATATCAAAATAGAGGTATCAATAAACAATGTTTAAAAAGATTATTAAATTAACTAATTTTATTAAATTAGTTTACTTAGTTTATTTATCCGATGTATAATCTCTCTTGTAATGAATATCCAATCAAGGAAGGGATAACGGTCCCAATAAGCGATATCCATTTCTCGAAATCACATTAAAAAAGGAGATTACACAATGAAAATCACAGTTCTCGGCTCACTCGGCAATATTAACCGCAACTACCTCCCATCCCTAATCGCAGACGGCCACGATGTTACCGTCATCACAAGCTCCAAAGATCGTATCGCCGACATCAAAGCGCTCGGTGCCAAACCAGCGGTCGGCTCAAACCTCGACGTCGAATTCCTCGCGCAGGCTTTTGCAGGTAGCGACGTCGTCTACCTCATGATATCAGGTATCAATTATGCCTCTGGCACCGACATGTGGCAGACCGCCATTGATCTTTCTGAAAATTATAAGGCCGCTGTGCTAAAATCAGGCGTAAAAAACGTCGTCAACCTCAGCTCAGTCGGCGCCGACAACCCAAACGCCGGCATTCTCTACAGCTATCATTTTGCAGAAGAAGCGCTAAACTCGCTTGAAGACGTGAACGTTGTCCACATCCGCCCTGTCGGCTTTTACAGCAATCTTTTTGCCGACATGCAAAGCCTAAAAACCCAGCAGACCATCTTCAGCCCAATTTCAGTTGACATCCCACAAGGCTGGGTCAGCCCCGTTGATATCGCGGACGTCGCTTACGCCCTGATTTCTCACACCCCATCGGGTAAAAGTGCGAAGTTCATTGTTAGTGACTGGGCCACAGGTAACGACTGGCTCAATGCCCTTGCTGAGAATGGTATCGAGGCCAAATACCAACAAATCACCGTTGAAGCTCTTGCTGAGAATATGAAAAAAATCGGCTTCCACGAAAACACTGCCAATGCCTTTGCCCAAATGAACCGCGCCTGCGAGAACGCCGACGAGTTCTACGTCAGCCTCCGTGCCACCGACTACCACCTCGGTAAAGTCAAGGTCGAAGACTTTGCAAAAGTTTTTGCAGATGTGTATATTAAATCTGTTTAAACAGCGAGAATATTGTTTAACCTGCGGATGAGAACGCGCCTAAGTGCGCTATTTCTTTCGATAACTTGAGACCTCGAATAGGGTTTACTATGACTTGGTTTTGACATATAAAGAACAAAGCTCGCTGAAGTGACAGCGAGCTTTGTTCTTTATTGATGAATGCGCACAAAAAAATAACCTTACCTGTGATAAGGTTCATATCGATTGACTTTAAACTAATCTGCTCGTTAGCTTAATGAAATAGCGTCAGTCTAATGTAGTGTAGTGCTTAGGAGAAAGAAAATAAGCCCCTCACTTTGATTTGGAGGTTAAATCATTTCCAATTAATAAAGGGATAGGCTCTCTTTGGCATTAAATAAGGCGTGGTAAAAGCCAATTTATTGAGCTATCGTTTCCCGTTAGTTCAATCAATTCTGTTGCCATCGTATATGCTGGTGATGAACCAAGTTTCCTACATTACTATATCGTCTTTCATAAGTTTTTGGTACAGGGCTATCTTCTCGTTGGCAAGGGAAATCATGCGCTCAAGTTCCTGTCGCTTGGATTCCAGTTCCATCAGATGCTTCTCAAGAATTTCTATCCGTATGTGTAAGGCAGGAGTAAAATTAGCAAGTTCTTCCCCTTGTTGAATTTTATCCAGTACACATCCGTCACGAGTAAATTCCGTGATCTCCTCAAGCGACAATCCCAATTTTTTCAATCTAATTAAACATTGTATATATGAAACCTCACTTTCGGTATAAATACGTGTCCTTCCATTTCTTCGATTTGGTTCCTGTAGCACTCCAATTTTTTCATAATAGCGAATCGTATAAGGAGTTAACCCCGTTCTTTCTGATACTTGGCTTATAGTAAGCATTGTTTTATATGTCACTCCTTTTTTCTAAACCAAAATTTAAAACTATTATACATCTTTAAGTCAATTTGAAGTCGATATTTGCACCTCTAACTTCATTTCAAAGTTTGTGCTTGATTTCTAGTTGACTCTAACTTGTAAGCTAAAGTTGCTTATTGATATACATGAAAACAAAAAACAACCTAAAGATAAAAGGAAATGGTGTCAAACTTATTTTGATGGAGGTATAAACAATGAACAACAAATATTTCACGATTCAACAAGCAGCGGAAGGTATCTGGGGTGCTATTTCGGTACCTGGTAGTGGTTCTCTGGGGAATGCGGCAATTATTGACCTTGGGGATTTGACCGTTGTTGTGGACACAACCAACCTACCGCATTCTGGTGCTTTGTTACGTCAATCCGCAGAGCAATTAACGAATAAACCAATTAAATATGTGATCAATACTCATTTCCATGGAGATCATGTCAACGGCAATCAGGAATTCATGGAAAGTGATTTTATATCTACCGTTTGGACAAGAGATTTGCTATCTGAAATGGGTAAAGTGAATATTGATCTAATGCAACAAAACATTCAGAAGTTAATAAATAGCCTGCATCAAGTACATTCACAAGAAAAAAATCCGCACATGTTAACCGAAATCGGTTATGATCTTTCTGTGCAGAGAGCTCTATATAATGCTATCCCTTCCCTTCGTAGAGTGATACCCACGATAACTTTTGACGATAAACTAGTTATAAAAGGAGCAAAACGCACTGTCGAAGTTTTATCCTACGGAGGCGGCCATTCTTTAAGCGATGCCGTTGTTTACGTGCCTGAAGAAAGAACCTTAATTGCTGGTGATTTAATAACCAACAAGACGATTCCGGTCATGCCATACGGTAATCCATACGCTTGGATACGCATCCTAAAACGCATTCAAAGAGATCTGAAGGTAGATACTGTTATTCCCGGGCATGGGGATGTGTCCACTCCAGATAAAATTCTAGATGTCATTCGCTTTTTAGAAAAAACGATCGCTTATGTGTCTGAAGCTGCGACGAGCGGAAAACCAGAGTCTTACTGGTTAAATGAAGGTGTACTAAATGGTTATGAAGATTGGCATCTAGCTCAGTATTTCAGATGGAATTTTCGCTGGCTCTTCAATACAATGCTTGTTCAAAATAATAGATGAGACACAACTAGAACTCCCTTTAACTCCACCAAATTCAAAAGGCCAGTTCTGAATGTCAAACCGGCGGCACGTTTGGGTATTTTCAAACGTAATTGGCAGTCTACTTGTTAGGTTAACCTGCTCGTTAGCTTAATGAAGCAACGTCAGTCTAATACTTTATTTTTCAGTCTAGAACTTTATTTTCTTTTGACAATAGCGGCAGTATGGACATGAGGTTGATCCATGCTGCCGCTATTTTTCTGTTTTCTGGGAGGAATATGCCTAACTTACTTGCTAGCGAAGGTGTTATTTTTGGTGATTTTTTCGGTATTCGGATGGAGTTACCTTGTTGACCGTTTTGAACATCTTGGAGAATAGGAGTACATCTTTATACCCTACAGACCGAGCAATATCTCCGATTTTAAGGGAAGTATTTCTTAATAGGGAGCACGATTTTTCCATCCTCAAATGTAATAAAAATTCCTGCGGTGACTTATTTAGTTGCTGTTTAAATAAACGATGCAAATACGAACGGTCAATTGAAATGTACTTAGCAATATCACTTACGGTAATGAAGTGTGAGTAGTTTTGTTGAATGAAGAGAAGCGCTTCTTTAATATACCGCTGCTGTCTTACCTCAGGGTTGACTTCCTGATTAGGGTAAAGTTCAAACATCAGATACAGAAATTCATACAGCTTGGATGTAAGCAACAGGTCTTTGTTGGATTTCAGCGTAGAAGAAACCACGATGCTCTCCATACAGCGGGCAAGGCTGCCCTCCGCTTCAAACCGGAAAATGGGATTGTCCCTATGGATACAGGTCCGGCTTAGATATTCTTTTGCTTGCACCCCATTAAAACCAATCCAGGCATATTCCCATGGGTCGAGCTCATCCGCTTCGTAGTAAATTAAAACCTTCGGTTCAATAAAGAAAGCATCGTTTTTCTCCAAATGATAGATTTTATCGTTGACTTTAAAGATCCCTTTTCCTTTTAAAATAAAATGCACCATATACCCGCTTCGAATGGCTGGACCATAAGAGTGTTTGCTGGTACAGCTCTCTTTGCCACATGTGTATAGATTGAGATCCAGATTGTTATAGGAATGATTGGAAAAATGCGAACTCATTTGGTTTCACCCCTTAATTCATCTCTGCATATTATCACACTGTTTCATATAGAGTCTACATTATTCCATATAATTATTAAAACTATTCAATTATTATTAGAATGTAAACGATAAGCAAACAACATAATTTATAATTTTGGGAAATCGTACTATTAGCGCTATAAGGGGGTTGCTATGGCTATATACATCGATAAAGAGAAGCTTCTATTCCATTTACAAGGTAGCAATACAAGTTATGTCATGCAGGTTATACGAGGTGGTTATTTATCCCATTTGTATTGGGGAAAGAAAATTCAGAACTATCGGGGGAGCAATAAAATCATCTTTATGGATAGAGGATTTTCGCCCAATCCCGATGGCGAGGATCGAGCCTTTTCACTGGATACCATCCCGCAAGAATATCCGTCATTTGGGAATAGCGATTTCAGGATTCCTGCGTATCAGATTCAATTGGAGAATGGTTCTACCGTGACCGATTTCCGGTATAAAGAACATCGGGTTTTCCAAGGCAAACCAAAATTGAAAGGGCTTCCTTCTACGTATGCAGAGGATGATGGCGAAGTAGCAACACTGGAAATCGTCCTTGAAGACCCATTAATTGATGTAAAGGTTGTACTATCCTATAGCCTATATCAAAAGCGGGATGTCATTACCCGTTCAGTCCGTTTCGAGAATGAAGGTCGGCAACAGCTAAAACTGCTTAGAGCGTTAAGTGCTAGTGTGGATTTCCGTGATGATGAATACGAGCTCATTACCTTGTACGGTGCGCATAATAATGAGAAAAATATAGCAAGGCGAAAAATTGTACCCGGAATTCAAATGGTAGACAGCTGCCGTGGAGCTAGCAGCCCTCAACAGGCACCCTTTATGGCACTTGTAAGAAAAGGGACAGATGAAGAACAGGGTGAAGTGTACGCCTTTAATCTGGTGTATAGCGGGAACTTTACGGCCCAGACTCAGGTAGATTCCTATCGGAACACAAGAATCACGATGGGGATTAATCCTTTTGATTTTACATGGCTGCTTGAACCAGAGGAATCGTTCCAAACGCCAGAAGTGGTCATGGTATACACCGAAAATGGCTTGGGCGGTATGTCGAGAATTTATCATGATTTATACAGGAACAGATTATGCCGTGGGCCTTTTCGTGACAAGGAGCGGCCGATCCTGATTAATAACTGGGAAGCTACCTACTTTAACTTTGATGCCAACAAGATTGAGCAGTTGGCGAAGGAAGCTCAAAGTGTGGGAGTGGAGCTGTTTGTATTGGATGATGGGTGGTTTGGAAAACGAGATGATGACAATACTTCATTAGGCGATTGGGTGGTGGATCGTCGCAAACTTCCAGATGGATTGCCGGATCTTGCAAACCGCATTCGAAATCTGGGTATGGAGTTTGGTTTGTGGTTTGAACCTGAAATGGTATCCATAGACAGCGACTTATACAGAAAGCATCCCGATTGGTGTATCCATGTCCCTGATCGTCCGTATACGTTGGGAAGAAATCAGCTTATGTTGGATTTATCGAGGAAGGAAGTGTGTGAATACGTTATTAAATCGGTTTCCGATATTTTATCGGATGTTCCAATTACTTATGTAAAATGGGACATGAATCGTCACATGACGGATGTGGGTTCGGCAGCCTTGCCACCTGAGAGACAAAGGGAGACTGCGCATCGTTATATCCTGGGACTCTATAATATTATGGAAGAGCTTACATCAAAGTTCCCCAATGTCTTATTCGAGAGCTGTTCTAGTGGAGGAGGCCGTTTTGATGCCGGCATGCTCTATTACATGCCTCAGACCTGGACGAGCGATAATACGGATGCCATTTGCCGACTGAAAATTCAATGGGGAACAAGTCTTGTCTACCCGCCAATTACCATGGGGGCACACGTTTCCACAGTACCCAACCATCAAGTGGGTAGAATAACTCCCTTGGAGACAAGAGGTTATGTCGCCATGGCCGGGAATTTAGGATATGAGCTGGATTTGACGACATTAACCATTGAAGAAAAAGAAGTGGTGAAAAAACAGATAGCTCTATATAAAGAAATGAGATCGCTCATTCAGTTTGGAAATTTTTACAGAATGATTAATCCGTTTGATGAAAATGAAGCCGCATGGAGCTTTGTGTCAGAGGATCAAACGGAAATGGCGGCCAGCTATTTCAAGGTTTTATCCCAACCCGCTACCGCGATTAAAACGTTAAAATTCAAAGGTTTGAATCCAGACTACGTTTATAGAAATGTAGAAACCGGTGAGCTGTTCGGCGGTGATGAATTAATGCATGTTGGCATAACGCTTGCCAGGGTGAAGCAGGACTTTTTAGGCATGTTCTGGAGATTTGTTAAAGAAGAGATCTGATTCAGCTAGAGGAGGGTTTACTAGATGGAAGCAAAAGAAAAGCGGTATAAGCACATTTCTCAAGAAATTTTAAAATATATCGGTGGTGAAGAGAACATTATCGGTGTGGCCCATTGTGCCACAAGATTAAGAATTGTACTTGAGGACAATGAAAAAGCGGAATTAAAGAAGATTGAAGATATTGATCTGGTTAAAGGTGTTTTCATAGCGGGGGATCAACTGCAGATCATTTTTGGAGCAGGGTTGGTCAATAATATATATGCCGTGTTCTCCAAACTGACCGGAACAGAAGATATGTCATTAAGTGATGTCAAAACGAAGTCCGCACAAAAGCAAAATCCTTTTCAAAAAGCCATTAAATCGCTGTCAGATGTTTTCATTGAGATCATGCCGGGAATTCTCGCCGCCGCATTGTTAATGGGGATAACCGGGCTGTTAGGTCAGAAGGGGTTATTTGGTCCTAAATCGATTGTGGAGATGTATCCAATTTTTCAAGGGATTAATCGCTTTGTTCAAATCGTTTCCACGGGTATTTTCACCATCCTGCCGCTGCTTGTTGTTTATTCTGCAACCAAGAGATATGGTGGTCGTCCTATTCTGGGGCTTGTGCTGGGTGCGATTATGCTTCATCCGGCCCTGGCGGATGCCTTTGAGGTAGCTAAAGGGAGTCAAAATCCGGAATCGATCAGTCTTTTCGGCCTTCCCGTACAGTTGGTTGGATTTCAGGGTGGTATTATTATTGCTCTAATGATGGGATATGTGGTAGCCAAGTTGGATCAGTTTTTTAACAAAAAGGTTCCAGACATGATTAAACTATTTTTGGCTCCTTTGCTGACGGTCTTTGTTTCTTCCCTGCTATTGTTCACGATTATCGGCCCTCTTGGGCGAGAGTTGGCCAGTCTGGTCACCGTTTCGCTGCTTTGGATGACGCAAAATCTTGGAATATTCGGTTTTATGTTTTTTGCAGGCATTCAGCAGATCATTGTTATTACAGGCTTACATCATGTTATGGGTGCGGTAGAAGCGCAGCTGTTAACCGATACAGGCAGAAATTTTATCAACCCATTGGCATCAGTAGCTTTGATGGCTCAAGGGGGCGCCGTTTTGGGGTATATTCTTTTGAATCGCAAAGACACTAAAGTTAAAGAATTGGGTTACTCTGCATTCGGGTCTGTACTTTTTGGAATCTCGGAACCAGCGATCTTTGGGGTCACTTTAAAGTATAAGTTCCCCTTAGTTGCTGGATGCCTCGGAGGAATGGTTGCGGGAGCATATGTATATTTAAGTAAACTGACAGCCATAGGATTCGGAACCACGGCTCTTCCGGGCTTTGCAATTGCAGCGTCGGATAATCACGGTCATATCAATTATCTTATCGCTCATCTTATTGCCCTGTTATGTGGAGCATTATTTACATTGGCTTACGGTGCTATCAAGAGCAAGAGGTCACGAGCCTGAACCAAAAGAACATTAGCAGGTTGAAAAAATTAAGCTTTTATGAAAACGGTTAAAGGAGAGAATATTTGTGGAATGGACAAGAGAGCATAGATGAAAAATTAAAAGGGCTGTCCTCCGTCGTTATAAACGACCGAGGATGGCCCTAACTTTACATAGGTATGCATGTACATTCGTTAAAGCTAATCGATGCCACCATCGCTTTCAATCAGCCCTTTGCCGATTACATTGGCCGAAACCGGAGGCTTGCCGAGCTCCCGAGACCATATGGACAACTGCCCAATATGGTGGATTTGGTGGGCAATGACATGGCGCATCACCTCGCCCCAGGCATCCATTACAATTCTGCCGTCCGGGAGGTGATCTTCAAACCTTTTCCGTTCCAGACCATCATGCCAGGCGAGCACGAACGGCTCGACATTGAGTCGAAACTTCGCATCCAGCTCACGGACCTTGTCGAGCGTATCATACAGAGAGAAGTCCTCCTGAAAGTCGGGTTTGCCCTGAATCGTTTGAATCCAGCTCCACTCCACATCAACGATATGAAAGAGTGTCTTTAGAATGCCGCCGACTCCGCCGACGCGTTGTTTCAGTAATTCCTCCTGCGACACCTCTTCACACCAGCGGTACCATTGTTCCCGAATCATCCAGTTGTAACGAAAAAAAGTCTGCATCCATCAACCTCCAGAGCCATATTTGAGAATCATCTCCACCAGTTTACCATGGAATGCCAAAAGGGCTGTCTCATTCGTAGAAAATCTACTTTTGAGACAGCCCTTATTATAGGATAAGAATGTTGCTACTGGCTTATTTCTTTGCAGCCGCGTAACGTTTGTTGACTTCATCCCAGTTGATTACATTGTAGAAAGCTGAAATGTAGTCTGGGCGTTTGTTTTGATATTTCAGGTAGTAAGCATGCTCCCAAACGTCCAGTCCAAGTACCGGAGTCAGACCTTCAAACAGCGGGCTATCTTGGTTTGGAGTGCTAGTGATCGCCAGTTTGCCGTCTTTGCCGACAACCAACCAAGCCCAGCCGCTACCAAAACGAGTTGTAGCTGCTTTAGTGAAGTCTTCTTTAAATTTGTCATAGCCGCCCAGTTCATTGTTGATTGCTTCAGCAATTGCACCTGTTGGCTGTCCGCCACCGTTAGGACCGATAACTTCCCAGAACAGGCTGTGGTTGTGGTGTCCACCACCGTTATTGCGAACCGCAGTGCGGATGCTTTCTGGAACGCTGTCCAGATTAGAGATCAGATCCTCCAGGCTTTTGCTTTGCAGTTCGGGAGCGCTCTCCAGAGCTGCGTTCAAGTTTGTAACATATGTGTTATGGTGACGATCATGGTGAATTTCCATTGTCTGTGCATCAATGTGCGGTTCCAGTGCGTCTTTTGCGTAAGGAAGTTCTGGTAATTGAAATGCCATAGTAAATCCCTCCTGGTTATATGGTTGGGTAAGTGTTCCTATGTAATAATACCCTCGACAGTTATATTAAACCGCATTCAGCCTATTTAATCAACATTTTTGTTTGTAAAATAGCAAACTGGGCAATACGGCCTGGTAGATAGCATGTCCAAAAACCCGCTTAGAATACACAATACATAGGTAATAAGAGGTAAATTGTGAACATTAAAATGTAAACGCTTTATATACAGCGCTTACATGAGAAAAAGGGATGTATTCCGTCAAAAAGTATGGTTTAATGGTCAAGGAAGCAGAAATTTCGGCTTTTTTGTCGTCTGCTATAATCTGTCATGTCTATGACATGACGAACTTGAGGGCATACACCCTTTTCCTGTTCTTCATTTCATATATAGCAGATCGTATGCATTTTTATCATAATGCCTTGTGATTAACACCATGATAAGAAATTTAAGGATTTATGTAAAAATGACGGTGCTGTCTCAATTTTTTTATTATGCTTACGAAAAGGGAGATATTACTTATGCACGTTCGTTCCTTTCAATTAAGTGATGTGAACTCAGTAACGGAACTCATGCAAATTGCCTTGTCAGAGGAGTGCTACAAAGAGACGGTGAAAGCATTTGCCCGTCAGCTTTCGTGGGATTCCGGTTTGATTATCGTTGCAGAAGAAGAGGGAGAGATCGTGGGTGCTTTGATCGGCACGATCGATCAGAATGATGGTTGTTACTATCGTATCGCTATTCACCCGGATCGTCGTCGGATGGGAATCGGCAAATCGCTTGTGGAGTCCATGGAGCAGCGTTTTCAGCAACGTAAGGTTAGCCGTATTTGGGTAGCAGGGGACAAGCATAACAGTGTGGCCATGCCTTTGTACGAAGCGATGGGCTATGGAGCAAGCCAGATTTTACAGGCTTTTCAGAAGCTGAGTATTTTGGCGCCTCATTAATTGGAAATCGAAATAAAGAGAATTGAATAACATTAAGTATAATATTTACATTTAGAGCATATCTGAGTAACCGTTGCAATCGGGTACGGGATATGCTTTTCTATTTATAACAGGGTTGAGGAGGTTTAATTATGGACGCTTTGGCTCCTTCGTCAGGCCCGCCTCCCTCGCCGGAAACGTCCAAACAAGCAGGTCGCTCTGGTTACATACGCGATTGGTTAGTCACTCTTCTGATCGCTATGGTCGTCTTGCTGCTTCTGAACCTGTTTGTATTTAACTTGTCCACGGTTAGAGGACATTCGATGCAGCCGACGCTAATGGAAAGCCAGCATTTGTTCGTTAACAAGCTGGTTTATAATTTTCATGATCCGGGCAGGGGGGACATTGTGATTTTAAAAGATCCCGATTCCAAGCTGTCGAGCCCAAGATTTTTAGTGAAAAGAGTCATAGGTATTCCCGGAGATGTAATCCGAGTTGAACATAATCATTTGTATGTGAACGGTGAACTGCTAAATGAACCTTACACCAACTCTGACGTGGAGGATGGTGATTATGGTCCTTTTACGGTGGAACCGGGGCACTTTTTTGTCATGGGAGATAATCGCCATACTGCAGCAAGCAAGGATAGCCGCTATTTTGGCAGCATTAAATCTCAAGATTTACTGGGACGTGCAGAATTTATATTTTGGCCGATATCTGAGTGGAAGTGGCTATAGAGCAACTAAAGTCTGAAATCAAGGAAAGGAAGAGGATGATGAAAGAAGTGATGGTATATACCGACGGTGCTTGTTCGGGAAATCCGGGTCCTGGGGGCTGGGGGATCGTTCTGCTGTATGGGGAGCATCGTAAGGAGCTGTCAGGTGCCGAGAAAATGACGACAAACAACCGTATGGAGATTAAGTCCGTGATTGAAGCACTGAAGCTGCTCAAGGAGCCTTGCCATGTGAAAGTACACAGTGACTCTGCCTATGTCGTCAATTGCTTCAAACAGGGCTGGATTAAGAACTGGCTTCGTAATGGCTGGCGCAACAGTAAAAATCAGCCAGTGGAGAATAAGGAATTATGGGAAGAGCTGTGGGAACTGATGGGTAAGCATGAGGTTGAATATGTGAAGGTTAAGGGGCACAGTGACAACGAACTGAATAATCGTTGTGATTTTCTAGCGACCAGTGCTGTTAAAAATTTACGGTAGCATCTGCTGCTATTTTCTGTTGAAATTTGAGATATGAGAATTTTGCAAATTCTCATATCTGTAATGATAAAAAGTGGAAGAGAGGTGAGTATCGGATGCAACGCGGATTGACTCAGGCGGCTGCCGGAACCGCTTCGACCTGGGCTTCGCTCAAGCAGGAAATTATTGAGGCGGCTCCAGGGCTGGGTATCGACTCCATCGGGTTCGCATCCGCCGACCCCTTTCTGTCTCTGAAAGCTATATTGGAAGAGCATCGTGCGAAAGGCTATGAATCCGGCTTTGAGGAGCCAGATATTGATAAGCGGATCTACCCGGAGCTGTATGGCTCACAGCCTGCATCTCTGATTGCTATTGCAGTGGCGTATCCTTCCAAAATGAAGGACCCGCCGAAGTCGGACAAGGGGAAGTACCGTGGTATTTTGGCGCGTTCAGCCTGGGGGAAAGATTATCATCTGGTACTACGCGAAGCGATGGAAAAGCTTGAGGCTTTTATAAGCGAGCGGGTGCCTGATGCCATTATGAAAAACATGGTGGATACCGGAGAATTGTCGGATCGGGCCGTTGCGGAACGGGCAGGGATTGGCTTTAGCGGCAAAAATACGATGATGATTTCACCGACGCTGGGTTCATGGATCTATCTAGGTGAGCTGTTGACGAACATTCCTTTCCAGCCAGATGAACCGGTAACGGAGGGTTGCGGCGAGTGTACCAAATGTTTGGATGCCTGTCCTACGGGCGCGCTTGTGGGTCCTGGACAGCTGAATGCCCAACGGTGTGTGTCCTTTTTGACGCAAACGAAGGGCTTTCTGGATGAGGAGTTTATGCGGAAGATAGGGAATCGGCTGTATGGATGTGATACCTGCCAAATGGTATGCCCTAAAAATCGGGGTCTCAACTGGGATCACCATCCCGAGCTTACACCCGATCCTGAAATTGTGAAGCCGTTGCTGCTGCCGTTATTGGATTTGAGCAACCGTGAATTCAAAGACCGATTTGGACAAAGTGCGGCGGCTTGGCGGGGGAAGAAGCCCATTCAACGCAATGCAGTCATTGGACTGGGCAATTTCAAAGATATCAGTGCGGTGCCCAAATTAACGGAGATTTTATTGGATGATCCGCGTCCCGAGCTGCGAGGCACGGCGGCGTGGGCTTTGAGTCGAATAGGAGGGGAAAACGCTATGACAGCGATCAAGCAAGCATCAGAGAAGGAACAACATGAGCAAGTACGCGAAATGATCGCGCAAGCGCATTCCAAACTAGAGGAACAAGAGCAGGCAGAAGAGCTAAAGGCATCTGAATTATCAAAATCAGAAGTAACGGCCGGGGATTCACAGGGTCCAACCACCATTTATTATGATGAGATGGAGACACCTGTGGGCACGTTAACGCTGTGCGCTACGGATCGGGGGCTGTGTCGAATAGACTATGGCGTTTTTCATGCGAAGGAAGCACTGCTTCAGCAATGGGCCCGAACATGGATTGGGGAATACGTCTATGTGCAGGAGCCGGAAAAGCTGTGCGAAGCCGCGGATCAACTGCGTGAATATTTTGCCGGAGAACGACGGGAATTCAGTATAGCCTATGATTTGAGAGGCACCCCTTTTCAAGAGCAGGTATGGCGTGCACTGCAAAATATTCCGTACGGACAAAGTGTGTCCTACAAAGATATTGCGGAATCGATCGGACGAGCCAAGGCGGTACGTGCTGTGGGTGAAGCCAATAACAAAAATCCGTTACCCATTCTGTTTCCATGTCACCGGGTATCGGGTGCTAATGGAAGTTTGGTCGGTTATGCTGGAGGCTTGCCAGTTAAGACGAAGCTGCTGGATTTGGAGAAACAATAAGGACATATGTTTGCAAAAAGTGATTTGCTAGCTGTCCCATGTTTTGCTATGATAGGTTCGTGTGTAATTCAAGATGTTTCATATAAATATACAGAGGTGACGACTTCGTGGTGTGGAATATTGTCATTCCGATTATTACCCTGATTGCTGGTTTGGTTGGGGGATTTTTCATCGGTGCTTATTATCTTCGTAAACAGCTTGAAAAGATGCAAAACGACCCTGAAACGCTGCAAAAAATGGCCAAACAGATGGGTTACAACCTGAATGGGAAACAAATGCAAAAAGCCCAGCAGATGATGAAGAACCAACAGTTCTCCAAAAATCAGCCTGGTCCGCGTAAAAATCAGGGCCGTCGGAAATAATGAGCAACGTGAGTACGGATGCCGCATGAGGTTGCTGCATAGAGGAGGATTACTGTGGCTGGCGTAAAAGATTATATTAACCGCAAAGCTGCGGATAACCGGGATAAAATCGAGTACCATGTGGAGCAGATTTTACAACTGATCGGTGAGGACCCCAAGCGTGAAGGGTTGTTGGAAACACCGGCACGCGTTGCGCGCATGTATGAGGAAATATTTGCGGGTTATGAGGTTGATCCCCGGGATGCGCTGGGTGTGACATTTGACGAGAATCACGAGGAGCTTGTGATCGTGAAGGACATCGTCTATTACAGCCAGTGTGAGCACCATATGGCTCCTTTCTTCGGAAAAGTGCATATCGGCTATGTACCCAGCGGCAAAATTGTAGGATTGAGCAAGCTTGCACGCCTGGTAGAGGCAGTGACCCGCCGATTGCAGGTACAGGAGCGTATTACTTCACAGATCGCTGATATTTTAAATGAAGCGGTCTCCGCTCACGGGGTTATGGTAGTCGTAGAAGGCGAGCACCTGTGCATGTGTGCAAGAGGTGTCAAAAAGCCTGGTAGCAAAACAGTAACGTCTGCGGTACGCGGTACGTTTCGTGATGATGCAGCGCAGCGCGCAGAGTTTCTGTCGCTGCTTAAGGATTGATCGAACATCGCAAGACGTTTATGTGATGAACAAAAAAGGGTGGTTTACGCATAGGCGTAGCCACCTTTTTTTGTTAACATCAGATATGGACGACGGGATAGCCGCCTTAAAATTACGATTAGCCTATGGATAACAGTTATTTTTATAGATAGGGGATAGCGTATGGAGAATGTACATAGATCAACAGAAAAAACAACAGCTTTGCCTGAGTTGCAGTGGTTTGAAGCACCACTTGCGGACACTCAGGAGGACGTTTTGTCTCCGCTGGCTTGGGAGGAGCTGGCCTGTCGGCAAGTAGGGAAAGGAGCTGCACCCATTTTGCATCTTTGGCGGCATCCGTCAGCGCTTGTGATTGGTCACCGGGACCGCAGGCTCCCTTACGCCCCACAAGCGATGGAGCGAGTGCGCAACGCGGGAACCTCGGTATGCGTACGCCCCTCGGGGGGAGCGGCCGTCATGCTGGACAGGGGGATGCTGAACCTGTCCTTGATCCTGCCGAATCCACAGCGGGCCATCAGCCTGCATGAAGATTTTCGGCTCATGGCAGGGCTAATTACCGATGCGCTGGTTCCGTGGTCTGGCGAGGCGCAGACCGGAGAAATCCCCGGGTCCTTCTGTCCCGGGGATTACGATGTCAGCGTCCGGGGCCGCAAGTTTTGCGGCATTGCACAGCGACGTCAAGCCAAGGCGTATATCATCACAGCCTTCGTGATGATTGAGGGCAGCGGTGCAGAGCGTGCACAGGCGGTACAGCAATTCTATACAGAGGCAGCCGGAGATACGTCGACAGGCGTGCAGCAGCAGGATTACCCCCGGGTGAATCCAGCAACGATGGGTAGCCTGGCAGAGCTGGCTGGAGTGCCGTCTGTTGAGGCGTACACGGCATCTTTGCGCCGTGTCGTCGAGAGCCAGACAGCCATTTTACCTGCCGATAGCTGGCTGGTACAACCGGAAGGATGGACCGAACAAATGGCAGCGCTCAGAGAGCGATACGATTTGCAGGTGTAGTTTGTCTTTAGCTTAGAAGCCTATTAGTGCGTGTTCAAAAAGTCGGCTTTTCAGGACCGAGAAAGTTGGATGAAGCTAGGGACTGAGTAGCGGAGCGTAGACAGATCTACGTGAGCAACGGAAGGCCCGGCTGAATTCAAGATTCGACGTCGAATCCGCTTCTTGAATAGCTTCGTTATGGAAAGACGACTTTTTGAACAACCTCTAGAAGGGTTGCCATCTCAGCTTGGAGGCTTGATCGTAGCGTGCTTCCACTTCAGGCCAGTTAACGACATGCCACCAATCCTCAATGTATTTGTTGCGTTCGGCCTGATGCTTTAAGTAATATGCGTGTTCCCATACATCTATCGCCAGCAGCGGAATGGACTCCCATTGAGTCAGATTCTGGTGCTTTTCGGCCTGCAAAATTTCAAGTCGTCCCGCGCGCGGACTCCATACCAGGATAGCCCAGCCGCCACCCTCGACCTTTTCGGCTGCCGAACTGAATTGCTTTTTGAATGCATCGTAACTGCCAAAATCCTTTTTAATCTGTTCAGCCAGTGGCCCGCTTGGATTGCCACCGCCTTGAGGACTCATGATCGTCCAAAAAAGAGTATGCAGATAATGGCCTGCGCCGTTGAATGCCAGTTCGCGTTCCCAATGTTTTACGAGATCAAAATTACCTGTTTTTCGGGCTTCTTCCAGCTTCTTTTCCGCTTTATTCAGGTCATTCACATAGCTCAAATGATGCTTGTCATGGTGAATGCGCATCGTTTTTTCATCAATATACGGTTCAAGCGCATTATAGGGGTAAGGGAGCGGTGGGAGTCGATGTCCTCCAATAGGAACCGACCGGCCGATTGAGGTTTTTTCCGTTGCCGAAGGTTGAGCCTGGCTGGACTTGACGCCTTTAGTGGTCCATGCGCCTTCTCCCCTTATGCCTGCCTGCCGTTCTCGAAACGCTTCCTCTGGGTAATTCTCACCCTCTGTCGCTACATGATACAACCCAGCAGCCCTTGCGATGGAGCCAGGTTCTTGAAAGGGGGTTGTCGAGATCAGGAAATATTGGCTTTCATGTGCCGCGTGTAATACAACTCCAGCGGATTTTGGCTGCTGACGCAATGCATGACTGTGCTCGCTCAGCAGACCGAGCTGCCGTACATACTCCTGTGACTGGCGGTTTGCGGTTTGTAGCAAATCGTCCAATCGACGATTTAATTCTTGTGAGTCAGGCTGAGCGTTTAATGCTGACTCTGACGATGGCATCTTTACAGATGATGATGCGTCTAATCCCCTTGACTGTTTTGGAGGTTCAGTGAATTCGTGTGTATGTGCTTGTGGGGCAGCCGACAGCTGTTTCCATTCCTGATGCCACGCCTGATCTGCCGGATCAAGTGCGCTCCGTTGCTCTTCAAGCAACTCTATGGCGGTGCGTTCCGTCTGTTCGAATACAGTCCGCCAATCATCCAGCAGCCGTACATAAGTAGGCTCCAGTCCCTCGGTAGCGGATTTAATCACTTCCACATGCCAACTTTCCTGCTGCTTCCAATGCCGAATTTCCTCCAGCACACGTAAGGGCAGGAAAGACCCATAAGTACTCAGCATCGTTTTATACCTCCCGTATCCCACTATGGCTATCCGGCGGATCTGGCAGATCTGCCCTGGATGCATACGTACCCAGTATATTCGCTGTCCTATCGGGAATATGTCTATGAACTCGCTTAATTTGGTCACATCTGTTACGTAGAACAAGAATACCATGGTAAACGAAAAAGAAGCCCAGCTACGGCACGGGTTAGTGTCCGTAGGCAGGCTTCTTCAAGGTGAAGAATTAAATACAGTTTTTTTGAAAAATAATTCTTTACTTTGTAGTCGTTTGTTTGTGGGCATCAGCGATCGTTTTCTTGTCCTCCAGCTCCTGTACACTGCTTAGAAACGTCGATACCCGCCGTAGATATTCACGGGGATGCTCTCTGAAAATAAGCTCATGTATTCCGTTTTTGACAATCCATACACTGGAAAGTGGGTTGGTTTGATTGGCAGCGAGCTTTTCCGCAATAGGATAAGGAGCCTTTTCATCCTGTGTACCATGCACAAACATGATCGGGAACGGATAGTTTTCCTTTTTAACCTCCTGATATGGAATCTGATGCAAGCTGGTGCCGTTCAAGACTGGAAACAGCAACTCCAGAATTTCCAAAGACGGATGTCTTGGCAGGTTAATTTGATTGTGAATGTTATGGTACAGCGTATCCGGCTCCAACAGGAAAGTGCTGTCCAAAATCATTGCGTCCACATCCTTGGTTTGCAAGCCCGCCTGAAGAGCGGTTCCTGCCCCCATGGAGAAGCCCCATACGATAATCTCCGACGAGCCGCGTTGCTTCGCAAGCTGGATCGCTCCGAGAAGCTGCTGGGATTCCGCTTTGCCTCCGGTTGCGACTGATTTGCTGTTTTGTGACGCGAATCCATAATCGAACATGACCACATTAAAGTTCAAACTGTGGGCATAATGCGCCAGATCATACATGGGAATCCAGCTTTCTTCGCGGTTAGCTCCATAACCATGGCTGAAAATAATCGTTTTCCGCGATTGATCCGCCGGGATATACCAGCCTTGTACCATGCGGCTACCATCCTTGGCAGGGAAGCTGACTTCCTCATAAGGCATGTTTTTGGCCTGCATCGGATTAGAGTACAGCGGCGCGACGGTAGGATTCGTAAGTACCCATGCGATGTAAGCATGCAAAGCAATAAAACAAAACAACAGAAAAAAAACGACCGACAGCAGCAGAGCAATCACAACGTGCTTGAACCGCAGCAGACGGGGATTAAAGAGTGGGGTGGACGGCTCCTGAACAGCGGTCTGTAGCTGAGAGTTGCGCTGGGATGTAGAAATCATGTAAGAGCCTCCTTATATAAAATTGATCTTCGTTTCAATAGAATTTAGGTATAATTCCACTTGAAAATGATAGTGTATATCCGTATAGATACCTATTATCGTATGATGGGGGTTATCCAAAGTCAACGCCTGAACCGGAAAAGTAAAAATGATGCAAAGAATTGTCGATGTTTGTTCTCGTTCTGTAATATGGTTGTCACAAAAACATCGGTTTACAGTAGCCGCGACTATTCTATATAATTTATGTAACCATGTTTCATAGTGTGAAACGAATATGGATACAAGAGGAGCGGTTCACGAATGGAAGACCGTAAATTAACCGTTCGCGCTGTAGAGCGTGCACTTGATATATTGCTGTGTTTTACCGCAGATTCGGATCTTGGCCTAACGGAGATTGCCTCCAAAATTGGTCTACATAAAAGCACGGTTCATCGGCTGCTGACTACGTTGGAGGATCGGGGCTTTGTCGTTCGGAATGCCGAAACGGAAAAATATCGACTTGGCTTCCGCATTTGGGAGCTATCCACACATTTGTCCCAAAGTGACGAGCCGGCGGTGTTGTTACAGCCTGCAATGGAAGGACTGCGTGACCGTCTGGGCGAAACGGTCAGCTTGTACTTACGGGACGGCAGCATGCGTATTCGCATACAAGCCGTGCAGAGCAATCAGGCGATCCGCAGGGTTGCGCCTGTGGGTGCGCGTATGCCGCTGGCTGTAGGAGCCTCCAGTAAGGTGCTGGCTGCCTTTATGCCGCCGCAGGAGCTGGAAGCCCTGCTAAGCGGGAATGAATGGCCGCCCTCGGTAGACGCGGAGGTCTATAAAGCCCAGCTGCAGGACATTCGCGAGAAGGGCTATGCGACCAGCTATGAAGAACGGGAGCCAGGGGCCGCTGCTGTGGCAGCACCAATTGTGAACCGGAAGGGACAGGTCACTGCGGCTTTATCTGTATCCGGTCCGGTCAGTCGGCTTGCACCCGAGACGCTACATGACTTTGCTCCGATTTTGATCGAAGCGGCGAAGGAAATGGGGCTTATGCTTCCGTAACAAGAATGAATGCAGTTGAAGCAAGCAGAGTGATTTGATGAGGAGCGTCTCCTTGCTAAATGGAACCTAGAAGGGTTGCCAAAGCCATAAATTTGAAGTAATCTGATAAGGATGGCGGGATGTCTGTTATGTCCGCCTCATGTGAATAGAAGTATCACAGTTACTGGGGGAGCCTGTAATGCCGGGCTGAGATGGAATCGTGCAAGATTCCGGACCCTTTGCACCTGATCTGGATCATACCAGCGTAGGGAAGTAATCGGCCATTGAAATGTATACGCAGTTGCTGTCTACGGTGACGCATTGGAATAGGATTATTCCACATGTGCACGGTCTGGATAGCTGCCTCGTTAGATTAGCCGGTTCCCTCGGGAACCGGCTTTTTTGCATAGATCAGCGCCACCCTGGGAATGGTTCCGGATCGGTGTGTCATTTCATCGAAACAGGAGGAATGGACAATGAAGCCGACAGAAGTAGAAGGAACAAAAGGAACAGAATTTAAATCAGCAGAAGTAAGGTTGGCAGGAACAAGGGAAGTTGGGGTAGAGAAGACAAACGGGGAGCAAGCCAGTGGGGTAACGCCCTTTCCAGGGAGCCGTAAGGTATATATTCAAGGCTCGCGGCCGGACATTGCCGTCCCAGAGCGGGAAATTGCTCTTCATCCTACACATACGCCGCAGGGCACGGAGCATCATGAGCCATTGCGTGTGTACGATACGAGCGGTCCCATGACTGACGAAGCCTATCAGGTCGATATCCGTCAGGGCCTGCCTCCATTACGGCGAGCTTGGGCACTGGAACGGGGCGATGTGGAGGCTTACGAGGGACGCGCCGTCAAACCGGAGGATAATGGACTGAAACCTGGCTCCAAACGGGAGACAGTTGAATTTCCCGGCGTGACCAACCGTCCGCTTCGTGCTTCGCAAGGTCGTACAGTGACGCAAATGCATTATGCACGGCAAGGGATCATTACGCCCGAAATGGAATTTGCGGCGATCCGCGAAGGGGTGGAGCCTGAGTTTGTACGGCAGGAATTGGCGGCTGGACGAGCCATTTTGCCTTCGAATATCAATCACCCGGAAAGTGAGCCGATGGTCATTGGGCGTCATTTTCACGTGAAGATCAATGCGAACATTGGTAATTCTGCGGTTACCTCCTCGATTGAGGAGGAAGTGGAGAAAATGACCTGGGCTGTGCGTTGGGGCTCGGATACAGTTATGGACCTATCCACAGGCCGTAATATCCATACCACACGTGAATGGATCATTCGGAATTCTCCTGTACCGATTGGAACTGTGCCGCTGTATCAGGCACTTGAAAAGGTGAACGGCGAAGCAGAAGCGCTGACGTGGGAGTTGTATCGCGATACGCTGATCGAGCAGGCGGAGCAGGGAGTGGACTATTTTACAATTCATGCGGGTGTATTGCTGCGGTATATACCGATGACGGCGAATAGAATGACGGGAATTGTGTCCCGTGGCGGGTCGATCATGGCAGCCTGGTGCCTTGCGCACCATCAGGAGAATTTTTTGTATACACATTTTGAAGAAATCTGCGAAATTATGAAAGCCTATGATGTGGCCTTTTCTCTCGGGGATGGTCTACGTCCAGGTAGTATCTATGATGCGAATGATGAAGCACAGTTTGCAGAGCTGGAAACGTTGGGCGAGCTAACGCAAATCGCATGGAAGCATGATGTTCAGGTCATGATTGAGGGGCCGGGACATGTCCCTATGCATAAAATCAAAGAGAATGTGGATTTGCAAATGGAGATTTGTAAGGAAGCTCCTTTCTATACCTTGGGACCGCTCACGACGGATATTGCCCCCGGATATGATCATATTACCTCAGCCATCGGGGCGGCGATGATCGGTTGGTTCGGGACGTCCATGCTGTGCTATGTTACGCCTAAGGAGCATTTGGGTCTTCCGAATAAGGATGATGTCCGTGAGGGTGTCATTACCTACAAAATTGCAGCACATGCTGCCGATCTGGCGAAGGGCCATCCACGGGCGCAGCAGCGGGATGATGCTTTGTCCAAGGCACGCTTTGAGTTCCGCTGGCGGGATCAGTTCAATCTGTCGCTTGATCCCGAGCGGGCCTTGTCCTACCATGATGAAACGCTACCAGCAGAGGGAGCCAAGGAAGCACATTTTTGCTCGATGTGCGGCCCCAAATTTTGTAGTATGCGCATCACGCAGGACATTCGCGCCTATGCAGCGGATAAGGGGCTGAACACTCAAGAAGCAGTAGCTGCCGGGATGCGTGAGAAGGCAGAGCAGTATCGGGATGGCGGTCAGTAAAACGAATGTGTGAGTTTAGGAACGCATGAATCAAAAAAAGCCGTGGTTCTCTACAGTCGATGTAGGAAACTACGGCTTTTTGGCTTATGTAAAGCGAGTCATGCAACCGGTTAAACGGCGCCTTATTTTTTACCCATTTTTTCATTCAAAATGTCCTGAAAGCTGAGCTTCTTCTCCGAGCTATCTTCTTTCTTCTGCATACTCACCGCGTTGGCACGTTGGTATTGGTGGTGAAAGGGCATCAGGGTGTGGACGGTTAAGTTCATTGTATTCATGTAGATCATTCCTCCAATTCCATATTGTCAAATTCAGATTGAGTTGCTTTGGACGTCTGTATAGGACTATTTGTATGTACTTGATGTCGTAATGCTATGTAGGTTGCTTGGTTATGTTTCAATCATTATACCCACATTTTTTCAAAGTAAAACGCTTTTGACATAAAACAGGAAGATGGTCATATGTGTCCAAAATGCTGATTAGGAGGATGGTCGTTTTAGGGGAAAATGTGCCTAGGTCTAAAACAAGGGCTTGAGGCCCGTTTTCTTAGTTTAGTAGTCGGGATTGTGTTTTTTTTGTCGAATAACCTTGTAAAAGGAGGATTTTGCGGAATCCTCAAGTCAGGATTGAGGCAGTCTGGTGGCGAATTAAAGTGTCAAAGTTGTATTGACTTTATGTTTGGTAGTAGATACCATGAACTGGTTGTCAGCGTATTTTGACAACAAGAGTCAGCCAATCGATCTGGCGATTCATCCTTTGAAATGTTAGAGAGAGGATTAGAGCATATATGAAAAAATGTATTGCAGACATCGCATTTATTATTCTGGGTGCGTTTTTTTTCGCGCTAGCTGTTAATCTGTTTGTGATCCCGAATGAGTTTGGTGAGGGGGGCGTTACAGGGGTCACAATCATCCTGTACTACCTGTTTCAGTGGTCTCCCTCGATCGTTAATCTGGTGATTAATGGCTTGCTGCTGATTGTCGGATATAAATTTTTAGACAAGAGAACGACCTTGTACACTATCATTGCGGTCGCTTTTAACTCGCTGTTTTTACATTTAACAGTCAACTGGCGGATTGATTCGCATGAGCCGACGATTAATGCCGTTTTTGCCGGAGTTTTGGTGGGGGCTGGCATTGGCTTAATCGTACGGGTAGGTGGCACAACGGCGGGAACGGTCATTTTAGCCCGGATTGCCAACAAGTATCTAGATTGGAATATCAGTTATGGTCTTCTGTTTTTTGATTTGATTGTCGCATTCTCTTCCTATTTTATTATTGGCCCGGAAAAATTGATGCTAACTATCGTTATTTTGTACGTTGGTACGAAGGTGATGGACTTCATGATCGAAGGACTGAACCCCAAAAAAGCGGTCATGATCATTTCGGAGCACCAAGATAAAATTGCCGAGATGGTCATTACGAAAATGGATCGTGGAGTTACTGTCCTGTCAGGCCACGGTTATTACACTAAAAATCCAAAAGAAGTGCTCTATATCGTCATTAGTAAACAAGAGGTATCGGCACTTAAAAAGATAGTGAAAGCCATCGACACAGCAGCGTTTATCACCATTCATGACGTGCGAGACGTGTTCGGAGAGGGGTTTCTGGATATTTCGAAGTAACTCGCATGCGAAGGTCAGGTTATAGGAGAATAGGGTAGGAAGTCGGTCCTGAGGGATCGGCTTTTTTTACTTCACATTGAGTCCGTACAGATAAAAAAACACCCCCGAACCGCAGATAAATCTGCACTCGGGGGTTCTGTATATAATGTTACATTATTACTCTTGAATCATTTGACGCAATACGGTTTGCAGAATACCACCGTTGTGGTAGTAGTCGATGTCGACGGTGCTGTCCAAACGAGCAATTACCGGGAATTCGAACTTTGTGCCATCCTCGCGTTTAGCCACAACTGTAAGCTCTTGACCAGGCTTCACGTCATTGTTAATGCCGAGAATGTCGAAGGTTTCACGACCATTGAGGCCCAAGCTGGACCAGCCATAGCCTTCCTGGAATTGCAGAGGCAGTACACCCATGCCGACCAGGTTACTGCGGTGAATCCGCTCGAAGCTTTCGGCAATGACAGCCTTAACGCCCAGCAGAAGCGTACCTTTGGCCGCCCAGTCACGAGAGCTGCCTGTGCCGTATTCCTTACCAGCGATGACGATCAGGTTCTGATCGGCTGCCTGATATTTCATGGACGCATCATAGATGGACATTTCCTCATCCGTTGGCAAGTATTTGGTCACGCCGCCTTCAGTACCTGGAGCCACATTGTTGCGGATACGGATGTTGGCGAATGTACCGCGCATCATGACCTCGTGGTTACCGCGACGGGAGCCGTAGGAGTTGAAATCCTTGCGTTCCACGCCATGCTCCTTCAAGTACAGTCCTGCCGGGCTGGAAGGAGCAATGTTGCCTGCTGGTGAGATATGGTCCGTCGTGACCGAATCATTCAACAGGGCAAGCACACGGGCATTACGGATTTCCTTGATATCCTGCACGCCATCCTGAAGTTTTTCAAAGAATGGTGGATTTTGAATATAAGTTGATTTTTCATCCCATTCATACAGTTCGCCTTCAGGAACCGGAATGGAGTTCCATTTTTCATTGGCAGTAAATACATTTTCATATTTGCGACGGAACATATCCGGGCTGAGAGACAGGCTGATGGCTTCCTTGATTTCCTCGGAAGTGGGCCAAATGTCTTTCAGGTAGACAGGCTGATTGTCCTGATCGTAACCGAGCGGATCATTCACCAAATCAATGTTCACTGTACCTGCCAGCGCATAAGCGACAACCAGTGGCGGTGAGCCGAGATAGTTGGCTTTGACCTGCGCATGCACACGGCCTTCAAAGTTCCGGTTACCGGAAATAACTGCGCCAACCGTTAAATCATGGTCTGTGATAGCTTGACTCACTTCGTCAGGAAGTGGGCCGGAGTTACCGATACAGGTTGCGCAGCCGTAGCCTGCTACATGGAAGCCGAGGGCTTCGAGCGGTCCGATTAATCCCGCTTTTTGCAGGTATTCCGTCACGACGAGGGAGCCTGGCGTCAAGCTTGTTTTAACATAGCCTGGCTTTTTGAGCCCACGCTGCACTGCCTTTTTGGCCAGCAAGCCCGCACCGAGCATAACGCTTGGATTGGAGGTATTCGTGCAGCTTGTGATAGCCGCAATAACGACTGCTCCTGTACCTAACTCGCTGGTGGAGCCGTCCGGATGGGTCAGCGGAATCTTCTGTGCGATTTTTTCATCGCTCAGTCCATAGCCGCCCTTGTCCACCGGGGTACGAATAATGCCTTCAAACGTTTCTTTCATGCGGCCAAGCTCAACACGGTCCTGCGGACGTTTGGGTCCGGCGAGACTCGGTACAACCGAAGCTAGATCCAGCTCAATGGTATCGCTGAACACAGGGTCCGGTGTATCGGATGTGCGGAACATGCCTTGGGCCTTGTAATATTCCTCTACGAGGCTTACTTGCTCATCGGAACGTCCAGTGCTGCGCAGGTAGGCCAGTGTTTCCGCATCGACCGGGAAGAAACCAATCGTTGCGCCGTATTCCGGTGCCATGTTGGCAACTGTCGCACGGTCAGCCAAGCTGATGTTAGCCAGACCAGGCCCGTAAAACTCTACGAATTTGCCGACTACGCCTTTTTTACGCAGCATTTGTGTAACAGTGAGCGCCAGATCGGTGGCGGTAGAGCCTTCCGTCAGACTGCCTGTCAGCTTGAAGCCAATCACATCGGGAGTGACAAAATACAGCGGTTGCCCCAGCATACCCGCCTCTGCCTCAATCCCGCCGACACCCCAGCCAACAACACCAAGGCCGTTAATCATCGTGGTATGGGAGTCTGTTCCTACGAGGGAATCTGGAAAGACGACCGTTTCACCGTCAATGGTTTTGGTAGCGGCAACGGAGGCGAGATATTCCAGATTGACCTGATGGACGATACCTGTGGATGGCGGAACGGCGCGGAAGTTGTTGAACGCCGTTTGCGCCCAGCGCAGAAAACGGTACCGCTCCTCGTTACGTTCAAACTCTACATTAATGTTGTAATCCAGCGCATCACTGGTACCGAAAGCATCGACCATGACCGAGTGGTCGATAACGAGATCGACGGGAACGAGCGGATTGATTTGCTTCGGGTCCCCGCCTGCTTTTTTCACCGTATCACGCATAGCTGCCAAATCGACAACCACGGGGACACCGGTAAAATCCTGTAGCACGATGCGTGCAGGAATGAACGGAATCTCCTTGTTGGTGTCCCGATCCTCAGCCCAGCCTGTCAGCTGCTGTACATGTTCTTCAGTGATGGCGCGTCCGTCAAATTGGCGAACCGCGGCTTCCAGCAACACTTTAATGGAGAAAGGCAGCTTGGCGATACCGCTTTTTCCTTGTTCCTCCAGTGCCTTAAGACTGTAGTAGCGATAAGGCTTCCCGTTAACTTCCAGACTACGGGCGATGGAGAATTGATCTTTTCCTGACATAAGTATTACCTCCTTGAAGTGAATGCTTGGGGGAAAATAGGGATGTCGTTTTTTCGACGTCTTGCCCAGTTGGTTTAAATTGGTTGCGTTCTCAATTACATCTTCAGTGCTTCTTAACGTGTTAGAGGTTGTGATGAATGCAATTTGTTTCATTAGATGAAACGTGATTTCAAAATGATTGCTTTTGGATTAAGTATACCGTTTTCAGACAGTTCCGTAAAGTTTTTTTGGCCTAAATGATGCGTTGCAGATTGGAAAATAAAACGTCCCGCTCCCTCGCGTTTCGATGTTCATACCAAGCTTTAGAGATTCATACTTATAGATAGAGAGCATTTCAGACCAGAGAGGCAAGAAAGGAAGTTATACATCATTCCGGTTATCCCCGGAAAAGGATAGCGGGACGAATATGGAGGGATTGGGATGGGGGAGCGGGAATGGAAACAGGCCCTTTTTGCTTACGTGAATCAATACAATCGCAGTGAAGTGAATGGTGTACCGCAGCCGGATGAGTATCTGGAGGTGGGGCAGCGGATGGAACGAGCAGCACGTGCGGCCAGATTGGAGCAGTGGTACAACGAACGGGATGCTGTTCCCCTACGCAGCGAGACACGCGCCAAGCCGCTACGAATGGTGCAGGATACGCCGGATGAGGCTGTGGTAGATGTACAACTGCATGTCCGACTCTTTTATGAGAAGGGCGGGATGACTCACCGGGAGGATCGGATTGAACGGGAGCGTCTGACGTTCACACGCGAGGGTGAAGCCTGGCAGGTAGCGAGAATTGAGCGAGATCCGGCAGAAAGGAAGCCAGCGGGGGGAGAGGTTCCTTTTGAACAGGCTTCGTTTAATCAGGGAGGGAGTTTGCCGCTGCTGAATCGCGGTGTGCTGGGCTTTGGTTCGTCCGCACGTCCCAGCCGATATCGCCGTGAAGAAGCAGCGGCTTATGCAGATCAGTGGTGGGATAGCTTTAACCCGGAGTTTGAAGGTTTTGATGTGGATTGCACCAATTATATCTCGCAATGCCTCTTTGCAGGGGGCGCACCGATCCACTATACTGGTAAAAGAGAATCGGGCTGGTGGTATAAAGGACGGGTCGCCGGACGTGAGCTGTGGAGCTACAGTTGGGCAGTTTCCAACAGTCTGGAGCGGTATTTGGGCTCCAGCTCATGGGGTTTGACTGCTGAGCAGGTGAGTCGACCGGAGCAGCTCATGCTGGGGGACGTCATTTTTTACGATTGGGATGGTGACGGAACATTTCAGCACAGCACGGTGGTAACGGCCTTTGATGCGGGCGGCATGCCGCTAGTCAATGCGCATACGGTAAGCTCCAGACATCGTTATTGGGACTATAAAAATTCGTATGCGTGGACCGACAACACGGTATATCGCTTTTATCACATCGCCGACTATTTTTAAATGAGATGATGGATAACAGGTATAGTGACGCAAATCAGTCATAATGACGAAAGTAGGAAAGCGGAGGATAGGCATGGCAAATCAAAAATTGACCGTAGGGCTGGTGTACGGTGGCAAATCGGGCGAACATGAGGTTTCGCTGCAAACGGCGTATGCGGTAATGAACGCATTTAACTATGAGAAATACGAGATTATTCCTTTTTATATTACGAAGGCTGGCGATTGGCGTAGAGGGGCGCTATTAAGCGCTCCTCTGGCTTCTGTAGAGCAATTGAAGCTGGAACGTGCAGAGGGCGGTACCAAGGCGGCATTAGATACGTTGTTCGGCAAGCTGTACGGAGAGCAGACGCTGGATGTGCTGTTTCCGTTGCTGCACGGCACCTTTGGCGAGGACGGAACGATTCAGGGTCTGTTCGAAATGGCGGATATGCCTTATGTCGGTGCAGGAGTGTTGGCTTCGGCAGCAGGTATGGATAAAGGCGTCATGAAGAAGCTGTTTGAGCATGCAGGATTGCCGCAAGTGAAATACTGTTATTTTAATAGTACACAGTGGGCCCAAACCAGTCATGATCTGGTACGTAATATGGAAACCGAGCTAGGTTATCCTTGCTTTGTCAAACCGGCCAATCTGGGATCAAGTGTCGGTATTTCCAAAGCCAGCAACCGAGAAGAGCTGGAAAAGGCTGTAGATCTGGCTTTGCAATTTGACCTGAAGGTGATTGTCGAGGAGTACGTCGATGCCCGTGAGATTGAGGTCAGCGTACTTGGCAATGACGAGCCGATTGCCTCGGTACCGGGTGAAATTGTATCGTCGAGTGATTATTATGATTATGCTGCCAAATATACGGATGGCCAATCGGAAATGCTTATTCCGGCACCGTTGGATGAGGAAGTGGCAGATCGTATTCGTGAAGCCGCATTACAAGCATTCCGCGCGCTGGAAGGCTGCGGGATTTCCCGTGCCGATTTCTTCGTCAGATGCTCGGACGGACATATTCTTATTAATGAAGTGAATACGATGCCTGGTTTTACACCGTTCAGTATGTATCCATTATTGTGGAGAGAAACCGGCGTATCCTATGCAAGTCTGCTGGACCGCATGATTGCTCTTGCACTGGAGCGTTATGAGCGCAGGTCCGCATTGCACTACGAGAACTCATAAACGAAACAAAGGGGAGCTGATCACTCTCCTTTTTGTTCATATATATGGCACTTACTTGAGCATTTCACTAAACCCTTAATGATGAAAGGTGGCGGCTACACATGGGCTTTCAAACTGAATTTAACTCCGTATGCAAATTCAAGAGCGAACAAGAACTTTACGAACTGCTGGAATACGGACGTGGCAAAATGGTTAAATCCGGGCTGCGCGTGTTTCCGACAGGCCAGAAGGTCATCGCTTACAGCGTGGACAACGTGGCAGTAGCCATCGTGCAGATTGTGGGCTGTATCGCCGAAATTAATTTCCAGGGCGATGAAGTGACCGAAGTTGAAATGATCCTCATTCGTAAGCTGAATGATGAGGAATCAAGAATTCAGACCGCATTGGCGGATGAAATGTTTTTTGGAGCACAGCAGCAATCCTAGCTGTTTGCTTCTTGCAATTTGTGCGATAACACCGAATCAGCATGTGCTTTTCCGGGTATGATCAGTAGAAAAGGGTTTTAGGTCACAGAACGAAAGCGGCCTTACCATCTACTGCGAACTACTGAAAGGAAGACACCCTATGATCGTAAGGTTAGGTTATGTAGCCATGTCGGTTACCGTGCAAAATGCATCCCCCTCTAAAACCATGACGATGGCCAGCTTTAACAAGATTGGAGACCGAGAAGCTGCGATCCGCAAGCTAGAACGGATAGCAGCTGAAAATCTCCATAATACATTGAGGCTGCTGCGCCATAATCGCGCGAGTGATATCCAGGTCTATCGTTTCTCATCCAAGCTGATTCCGCTCGCGACCCATCAGGATCTGCGGGATTGGAACCCGTTTCAGGCGCTTGCTGCTGACTTTGCAGAGGTTGGGAACTATGTCAAGGCGAATAGGATGAGGGTATCGTTTCACCCCGATCATTTTACAGTGTTAAGCACTCCCCGTCCTGAGGTGTTGGAGAGCTCCATTAATGACTTGAAGTACCACAAAGCGATGCTGGAGGCCATGGGGCTCGGTGCCGAAGCCAAGAACAACATTCATATTGGTGGTGCATACGGAGATAAGGTGACCTCAGGCCAGCGTTTTGTAGAGCAGGTTAGTGCTCTGGATCTTTCGTTAAGAGAACGGTTGACGCTGGAAAATGATGATAAAACATTCAATGCGGTGGAAACACTGGAAGCTTGCAAAATAACGGGCTTGCCGATGGTTCTCGATATTCATCATCAATGGGTCAATAACGAGGGTGAGAAGCCGTGGGAGCTATGGCCGGACATATTGAATACCTGGAAAGGGGAATTGGCCCAAGCCGGATCTTCTACTGATCATCCATTGCCGCCAAAAATTCATGCCTCCAGTCCCAAAAGTGAAAAAGACCCTCGTGGTCATGCAGACGGTGTTCTGGTGGAGCCGTTGCTGACCTTTCTGCGCAATATTGCTGGATATACGGATCGGATTGATGTCATGCTTGAAGCCAAGCTTAAGGATGAAGCGTTATTCGGATTGATGAATGAACTGCGCCTTCAGGAAGATAATGGGGTCAAAGTGCTGGATGGGGCTTCCGTAGAAATTATGCCTTAGAAAGTAGTATTTTGCGGATAAATCTCTCATTTGGGGAAACTTTATGCAGTTTATTGTGTATACTAGAATGTGTAAACTAGCAAACTTGTACTGAAACAGAGATGGTTAAGAGACTGTGCTGTAGGCCAGCTTCGTAAACCACGTAACAATGATATAGAAAGTAGAGTGAACACGTTGAACGAACATGAAAACGAAAAGGTTCCCTATATCGTATCAGGAAAAAGCTATACTGCCGTGGCTATTAACGCGGCATCCAAAGCCGGGGAATGGATTAAGAGCAGGCTGGGAACTGTTGAACATTTGAATACCAAACAGTCTCCTACGGATCTAGTGACCGAGGTAGATAAAGGTGCAGAACAGATGATTCGCAGACTGATTCTGACCCATTTTCCCGATCATGCGATTTTGGGTGAAGAGGGTGTAGAGCCGGGAGCCGAAGCTTCGGCCCGCGCACTAGAGGCTGCCCGTGAAGAGGAATATTTATGGATTATTGATCCGGTAGATGGCACGACCAATTTTGTACACAGTCTGCCGTATTACAGTGTGTCCATTGCCTTGGCCCATCGTGGAGAGGTGATTGTCGGGGTTATTTATGATCCGTCCCGTGATGAAATGTTTGTAGCGGAAAAAGGAAAAGGCGCATATGTACATGGTAATCGCATGCAAGCCTCAAGAGAAGAAACACTGGGAGATAGTCTGGTGTGCATCGGCTTCCCGCCAGATCGTACGTATGCACAACCGCTAAATATGAAAATCACGCAGGTTCTTACACCTCAGGTACGCGGCATTCGGGCGCTGGGCTCGGCAGCATTGCATCTGGCTTATGTGGCGTCGGGACGGTTATCGGCCTATTGCGAAATTGGTTTGAATGCGTGGGATGTAGCAGCGGGCGCTTTGCTGGTGCAGGAATCAGGCGGTACCATTACCGATACATTGGGCAGACCTTATGACCTGAGTGTACGGCATATTGCAGCTACGAATACAGCTATTCATTCTCAACTTATTCAAGTGCTGAAAGAAGCAGACGCAACCGGGTTATAATTCTACGTAGGGACCATCACCCTAAAGGAGGAAATCGCGATGAGTCAATCCGAAGAATTGGAACGCCAGCTCAGTGAACTGCTGACGGAAGGCGAAATTCGTGAGAATGAGGCCCAAAAGCGGGAACGGCTCAGCCCTAAATATGAGGTGCGGGTTCAGACTCATATCGATCCCATTGTTGAGGAAACGCGTAAATACCGGAGTATGGCACGGGAACTTGATGACCGATACGACGAATATATGAGCAAGGCGGACAAATCGAAACCAACCGATCAACGCTAAGCAAATGCAAATACCTCTTGCCGAATGACCAAGGCATGGGGTATTTTGTATGTTATAAAGGAGGCGACAATCACTGATTACCTACTTTAAAAGCGCTTACAAAAATGCTGGAATCCATCATAAAATGGTACTGCTGATCACGGTGCTTATGCTGGTTAATTTTGCAGTTGTTGCAGTCATACTTAAGTACGTATTTCACATTTATGATAATCAAATGTACAAAAAAACATCCGAAGTACTCAATATTTCTTCAATCGGTATAGAAAATGAGCTGAAGGATGTGGAAAAAGTTACTTTCAAGGTAACAACGGACGAGCAGCTTCAACGTTATTTGCTGCAATTGGAAAAAGAGAAATCCCCTTATGCCAAAATGGTGCTGCGTAAAAAAATAACGAATAGGCTTGTCGCCTTTGCCGGCTCTGAAACCTATGTCTATTCTATGATGGTCATCGACAAAGAGGGACAGGTCATGAGTGCGGGCAACCGCGAAGGTATTCCCCAAGAGCTTCGATCCACCCTGTCGGAGCTGGCAGACGAACATGACGGTTCCAATGCATGGTATGCCGCAGGTCATTCCTCCTTGCTGGCAGCTCGGCAGTTCAAATCCTTTACCGATTCCAATTTTACGCTGAATGGGCTCGGAACGCTTGCGATTCGTGTACGAATTGACCGGATTGTAGCGGACCGTGTGCAAACCTCCGGTCGTGACGGACAACTGATGATTACAGATGGAAGGCGGATGATTTATCCCGAAACACCACTTTTGAGTGAGAGTGATATTCAGGCCGAGCTGGGCCGGAAGCAGCCTTACGGGATTGCGACCTACTCAGGAGGAACCTTTTTCGCTGCTCAAATCAAATCTTCTTATACGGATTGGACGTATTTGCATATGACCCCCTTCGATGATATGTTTCGCAGCATTACGATCATCAAAGAAGTTGTAAGCGCTATTTTTGTCATTATGCTTCTTATCGCATTGGCTCTGGGGGCTAGATTGTCAGGGAGCATTACCAAACCGATCGTTCAATTAATCCAGAACATGCGTAAAATAGAAAAAGGCGATCTCGACCGTTTGGAAGAGGAAGCACTTGGTGCGGTCCCCCTTTCCACACAGGATGAGGTAGGCTTGCTTCATCGAACGTACAAGAAAATGATTCGCCGCATTCGTGAGCTCATTAATGAGAATGTTGCCAAGCAGCTATTACTGCGGGAAACAGAGCTAAAGGCGCTCCAGGCCCAGATTAATCCACATTTTTTATACAATACATTAGAGTCCGTGAACTGGCTCGCCAAGGCCAATAAACAGGACCGGATTTCAGAGATGGTGGAAGCACTTGCTTTTCTACTGCGCAGTGCGGTCAGTTTTGAGGAGCAGCTGATTCCGCTTCGAAAAGAGCTGGATATTGTAAGGAGCTACGTAACGATCCAAAAAACACGTTTTGATGAACGTCTCGTTTTCCATCTGGATATTCCGGAAGAACTGATGGATGCACAAATTCCGAAGCTAACGCTTCAGCCCTTGGTGGAGAATGCCATTCATTATGCGCTGGAGCCGCGAATTGAACCCTGTCAGATTGCTATTATTGCGAGAGAAAGCGAGGGTGCTCTATTTCTGCGAGTTGAAGATGACGGACCGGGAATGACGCCGGATTTCTTGGAAAAGCTGCGAAGCGGGCAGGTTACGACTCGTGGGCAGGGCATTGGACTTACGAATATTCAGGAACGGATTAACCTGACATTTGGTACACCTTGGGGGATAGAGCTGCATAGCGAGTCAGGAACAGGAACGTCGATTCATGTCTGTATTCCATATGTGAAAGGGGATCAGGGTCGTGTACAAGGTGCTACTGGTTGATGATGAGCGTATGATTTTGGAAGGCATATCACAGGTGGTTGATTGGGGGAAAGCGGGCACGAGATTGGTTGGCACGGCACGTAACGGGATTGAGGCTTATGATCAGATTCAAGCCAGCCCACCTGATTTTGTGATTAGTGACATCTCTATGCCAGGACTAGACGGTATCGGACTGGTTGCCAAAACGACGGAGCATTTTCCAGACGTCCGTTTCATTCTGTTGTCTGGCTACAAAGATTTTGATTATGCCTGTCGGGCCATGCAATACGGGGTGAAGCACTACTTGTTGAAGCCATGCAATGAGCGGCAAATTCATGAGGCTCTGACCGAGTTGGGACAGGAGCGGGAGGAGCAGGAAGAACGCAAGCAGTTTGTAAACCGGATGAAGCTAGATTTTCAGCGTATGCTGCCTCATGTGAAGGAACACTTTTTGAAGGAGTTTATTTCCTATAAAACTTACGGTAGCCGCGATATCGCATTTTATGAGCGGTTATTCGGAATTGAATTGCAAGATAAGCAGGTTCGAATGCTGCTGCTGCGGGTGGAGGAATCCCATGAGCCGGAGCATCTGTTTGCATTGCAAAATATAGCGGCAGATTTGATGGATGATGTCTTGCTCAGTACGACCATGCAGGGGCAATTGCTCATCGTGCTGGAAAGCGAGGATGATACGTCACGGTTTATGAAACAGATTGAAGCGGTACGTGCGACATTTCATCGCTTTTACAAACTGGAGGTAACGGTCGCAGTTAGTGAGTCGGATAGTATGCAGCATTCACGGGGGATGTACCGGGAGACACTGCATTGTATGAATCACCGTTTTTACACCGGGGAGGGCAGTCTGATTACGAAAGAGGATTTAGCGACTGAGGATACCCGGGAGATGGCAGATTTGGAGCTGGACGAGGAAAAGTTCGGTCTGCTGATCAAGGCTGGAAATACGGTGGAGGTTGCACAGGAAGTGGATCGGTTATTCGGTATTTTGTCCCGGATGAAGCTGGAAATCTCTGTGACCCGCTCTTATGTGCTTCAGCTCTATGCCGCTATGATCCGTATATGCCCTGAAGAAGAGCGTGCGGCGTTTACGAGCCGAATGGTGGTGCTGGCAGAGCAAAAAACGCTGGCATGTCTCAAATCTTTTGTACAGGAAGCTGCCGAACGAATGACCGCAATCTATTATAAAAGTAATGTGTATCGCCAATCTTCTACCGTTGATAAAATGATCACTATTATTGAGCAAAACTACAGAAAATCCGATTTGTCGCTGAACGGAGTGGCAGGCCAAATGCTGTATATGAATTCCGACTACTTAGGGAAGATTTTCAAAAAGGTGACTGGGGAAAACTTCTCACACTACGTCAATCGTTATCGGATCGAACGTGCGGCTGAGCATATTCGAGAGACAGGAGATGTAAAGGTGTTTGAGCTGGCCGAATGGTTCGGCTTTGGCGGGAACGCGCAATATTTTAGCCAGGTGTTCAAAAAATGGGCAGGTATGACGCCTTCCGAGTACATTAAATCACACGAGAGGGGATGAGCTGATGGAGTCCCACTGTTTTTTAAACCCAGGAAACCTGATTTGTGTATTCCAATGCTTCTCAGCTTTTGGGAAAATAACAACAGGAGCTAATGTAAACGCTATCAAAAATGCGTAAATACGTTGTCACTTGTAATTTGGCTCCTTTCTAGAACAGCGAAAAGGGGAGAGATAGGTGGGCAAAAAGGGATGGTTTCTGATTATAGCTATGCTGCTCGTTTTGACGACAGCATGTAGCGGAGCGGACGGCGGCGGCAATTCGGGCACAAGTGCAGACGGGAAAGTAAAGTTACGTATCGCTTGGTGGGGATCGGATACGCGTCATGAATACACGCAGAAGGTCGTTGATTTGTATAAGCAGAAAAATCCTAATGTAACGATCGATGTGGAATATGCCTCTTTTGATGACTATTGGAAAAAGCTCGCCCCACAGGCTGCGGCTAATCAGTTACCGGATATCGTGCAAATGGACATTTCGTACATTAGCCAATATGCAAAAAATGGTCAACTGGAGGATCTCGCGCCTTACTTAAATCAAAAAATTCAGGTCGCTGACGTGAACGAAAATGTACTCAGTACCGGCGTAATAGCAGGAAAGCAATATGGTATTCCAACAGGTGTCAATGTTCTGGGTTTCCAGTATGATCCGGCGCTGCTCAAAAAAGCGGGCATAGACAAAATTCCTGACAACTGGACATGGGATCAATACAAAGAAATGGCTTTAAAGGCAGCTTCCAATAAAGTATACTTTGACAGCTCAATGGCTGCCGATATTTTCTTCCACTATTATTTGCGTACGCAAGGAAAGACTCTCTACAATGCGGAAGGGACAGGATTGGGGTATGACGATGATAAGCTGTTTGTTGACTTCTTCAGCGGATTGGCTGATCTGATTAAGAAGGGAGCGACCCCGCCTCCTGAAATTATGAACCAGACCAAGGGGATTCTTGAGGAATCCGATATCGTAAAAGGAACAGGCATCGGTATTTGGCAGTGGTCCAATCAGTATGTAGGTTTACAGCAGGTTGTTAACCGCCCCATGGCACTGGCACCAATGTTTGGGCCGAATATGGAAAAAGGCGTATACATGCAGCCTACGATGTACTGGACGGTTGCTTCCCGTTCACAGGTGAAGGATGAGGCCGCAAAGTTTATTGATTTCTGGATGAATGATGTGGAAGCGAATAAATTGATTAAAGGCGAACGTGGCGTACCGATTTCCTCCAAAATCAAGGAAGCTGTTGCGCCAGAGTTAAGCGAGCCTACGAAGCAGGTGTTTGAATTTGTAGCTTCCATGGAGCCGAAGGCTTCTCCAATGAGCCCGCCGCCGCCAGTCGGATCGCCGGAAGTGATTGCGACTCTGACCGATTATATTGAGCAGGTCAATTTTGGACAGATGACACCAGAAGACGCAGCGGCCAAATTCCGGGCTGATGCGAATACTATCCTTGCGAATAACAAGCAATAATGAGCGCAATGTGACCTTTAGGATATCTGACACTGTTTTAGCATAAGATCGATATGATCGAAGGAACGTTTCGTTAAGTTAACCGTGCGTAGTCCAAAGCATGATTGCGCACGGTTGATTCGACGAACCAACTGCATAAGCACCCTTTGCAGACATCACAATATTATTCACATAACAACGAATTATTAATATTATAAAGTTTTGCTAATTCTTTAAAATGCAACAGAAGGGAGGCTTGATGAGCTTGCGAAATCATCAGAGCTTGAAAGCCAATATGACCGGATATGCGTTTATCAGCCCGTTTATTGTGGGCTTTCTGGCGTTTACGTTAATTCCAATGTTTATTTCGCTGTATCTGTCCTTTACCACCTACAACCTGTTCACCCCGCCCAAATGGATTGGTCTGGGTAACTTCGAAAAAATGTTCACAGGCGACCCGAAATACTGGAATTCGATCAGGGTCACGTTTACGTATGTATTGGTCGGTGTACCGTTGCGACTGATTTTCGCGCTGTTTGTGGCTATGATTTTGAATACCAAGTCGCGTATGGTCGGCACCTATCGGACAATGTACTATCTGCCGTCGATTATCGGAGGTAGCGTTGCGGTATCCATTATGTGGCGGAACATTTTCAGTAATAACGGCATAGTGAACAGCCTGCTTTCGACCTTAGGGGCGACTCCGGTGAAGTGGTTTGGTGACCCGGATGCTTCGCTTACGATGCTAATCACCTTGTCCGTATGGCAATTTGGCTCCTCCATGCTGATTTTTCTGGCAGGTTTGAAGAACATTCCTGTTGAATTGTACGAGGCGTCCAGTGTAGATGGCGCTAAGCCAGTACGAAAATTTTTCAGTATTACGCTACCGTTGCTTAGCCCCATTATTCTATTTAATCTGATTATGCAGACGATCAGCGCCTTTATGACCTTCGTCCCGGCTTATGTTATTTCTAAGGGCGAAGGAGGCCCGATGGATGGAACGATGCTGCATTCACTGTATCTGTTCCGACAGGCGTTTATGTTCAGCAACATGGGATATGCGGCAGCCATGGCTTGGGTCATGCTCATTATGATTGGGATACTGACAGCGATATTATTTATAACCTCCAGATACTGGGTATTTTATGAAACGGAAAAGGGGCGCTGATAACGATGGCATGGAAAACGGTCAAATGGCCAATTTATCACATACTGGTTGCTGCACTGGCGCTCCTGATGCTGTATCCCGTTTTTTGGATGCTGTTCAGCTCGTTTAAAGAAAGTCGGACGATATTCGTCACGGCATCCTCGCTTTTCCCTACAGAATGGATCTGGCAAAACTATGTAACAGGCTGGAAAGGAACGACTGGCTACAACTTTGGCACGTACATTCTGAACTCGCTCACGATCGTGGTGATTTCAACGATTGGAGCCGTGCTTTCCTCCTCATTGATCGCATTTGGCTTTGCGCGCTTGAAATTCAAAGGACGTAACTTGTGGTTTGCTTTGATGATGGTGACGCTTATGCTACCAGGGGATGTGGTACTGGTACCGCAATATATTATTTTCACCAAGCTCGGTTGGATCAATACGATCTTACCGTTGGTGGTACCCTCCTTTTTCGGGATGCCGTTCTTCATCTTTCTGATGGTGCAGTTTATACGTACGATTCCAGGAGAGCTGGATGAAGCGGCAACGATTGACGGATGCGGCAAGTTCCGGCTGTATTTTAGAATTATTTTACCCTTACTCAAGTCGTCGTTGGCTACAGCGGCAATCTTCTCTTTCTACTGGAAGTGGGAGGATTTGCTAGGTCCGGTACTGTATCTGAATTCGCCGGAGAAATATACCGTATCTATTGCACTCAAGATGTTCCTCGACAGCGAGTCGGCTTCCAACTGGGGAGGAATGTTCGCGATGTCTATCCTAAGCCTGCTTCCAGTTATCGCTGTATTCTTCGCATTCCAGAAGCAAATTGTAGAAGGAATGAGTACGAGTGGCTTGAAGGGGTAAGATCCAAAATCCATAGCGTGAGGATATGAGGCTTACGAGTGAAAATGGAAGGTATTCGGGTTTATACAATTGAATGGTTGGGATTTGAGGGCGATGGCTGAGAGGTGAGTAAATTGTGGAAGTTTGATTTTGGCCCGGGGGAACCTGCGGATGGCTACAAGGGAGTGTCTCCGGATTGCGTATATACAACTGAACAGGGCTATGGCTTCGAGACTACGGAGCATGTGTACGGTCGAAAAAGGCAGTGTGCAGCTAAGGATGCACGCACGCAGCTACGAAACAGCTTTTGTATTCCACTGAACGCTGCATTTGTTGCAGATGTGCCAGACGGGATGTATCTCGCCACTATACTGGTCGGCGATTCGCAGGCGGAAACGCTCACGCGACTCAAGGCTGGTGAAGGCAAGCACATGCTTCCCCCGGTACACACGCTGCCGGGCCAGTTCACCGAAGCCCTGTTTGCGGTGCCAGTCCGGGGTGGCAAGCTGCGCCTCACCGTATCAGGCACCGCGCCACGGCTCAATGCGCTGGAGATTGCGCCAGCGCCACAGACCCTCCGGCTATTCCTAGCCGGAGATTCCACGGTTACGGATCAGGACGCATCCGGTTATCCGTATACTGGCTGGGGCCAGGCTTTGCCCGCCCTGTTCAAGCATGATGTCTGCGTGGATAATCATGCCGTATCGGGAAGAAGCTCCAAAAGCTTTGTGGACGAAGGACGGCTGGGTGCCATTTTGGGCGAAATAAAGGCAGGAGACTTCCTGTTCATCCAGTTCGGCCATAATGATCAGAAGCCTGACCCGGAGCGGGCTACAGAGCCTTTTACAACCTACAAGGAGCATCTTCGCCTCTACATCGACGGCGCAAGAAGCCATGGGGCAACCCCGGTACTGGTCACGCCCGTACATCGTCGCTATTTTAATGAGGATGGTACGCTATCTGACACACATGGTGACTATGTAACAGCGGTTCGTGAGCTGGCGGAAGAAGCGAATGTACCGCTGATTGATTTGTCTGCCCGCACGCAGGAGTTATATGAGCAGCTGGGTCCCGAAGAGAGTAAAGAGCTTTTTATGTGGCTGCTGCCTGGTGAATACATGAACTTTTCCGGCGGCTTAGAGGATAACACACATTTTCATGAGAATGGTGCGGTTCGTATTGCAGACATGGTGGTGGATGCTGTGAGGGCACTGGATTTGCAACCGTTACGCATGTATTTACGTTGAAGGACGACCTATTCATATACGGACGTCAAGGAGGTAACTCACGTGAAACTTACCAAAGGGGGGGACGTGGAAATGCCTGCATTGATATTTGATGAAGAACAAGTTAAGCAGGTGATCGACCGGGTAGTTGAACGCACATTTCAAATGCACTACAGCTGGGATTGGCCGGGTGGAGTAGCCTTTTACGGAGTATGCGAAGCGTATGAAGCGACAGGGAACGAAAAGTATTTGATCAAGCTGAAAGAATGGGTTGACGAAAGTATTGAGGATGGGCTTCCATCTCTCTCGGTGAACGGCGTTTCTGTCGGGCACTGTTTGTTGACGCTTTACCAGGCCACAGGTGAGCAAAAATACCTTGATATTGCCATCGAGATGGCAGAATTTTTGGCCAAAAAAGCGGAACGGTTTGCCGACGGCATTTTCCAGCATACGGTGAACTCACTTCATGATGTATTTCCGCAGCAAGCATGGGTGGATACGATGTTTATGGCCGGTTATTATTTGCTGCGTATCGGTCATCTGTTGGGCAACAAAGAGTATTGGGAGGATGGGGTTCGTCAATATCACGGGCATGAAGAATTTTTGCAGGACCCGGATACGAATCTGTATTATCACGGATGGGATCATGCGAATCAAAGCCGGATGTCAGGAATATATTGGGCGCGCGGCAATTCATGGGCAGCTCTCACGATGGCAAAAGCGCTGAAATTTGTGGAGGTGCAGCATCCATCTTATATGATCATCGATGGCTCGCTGCGTGACCAGCTCAATGCGCTGGTGCGACTGCAATCCCCGGAAGGGCTGTGGCATACGGTGCTGAACGATGATACCTCTTATCTGGAAACCTCGGGCTCGGCAGGAATCGCGACTGCCTTGCTTATGCAAGGGCGGTTGTTTAACAAATACACACAAAAGGCGATCGACGGTATTCTTTCCCGCATTAAGGACGACGGCACAGTAACGGGTGTATCCGCTGGAACCGCTGTGATGAACGATATTGACGGCTATCGAAACGTCCCCTACAAACGCATTCAGGGCTGGGGTCAGGGATTGGCGCTTGCTTTTCTGGCTCAACTGTTGCGTACCAAGGAGAATCCGTACGGCTAGAAGAAGGGGCATATGCGCCAAAAAGTATTATGGGTAAAGGAAGGAGGCCAATAGTATGGGAAATGCTGAACTTTCTCAGGAAAAGGTGGCTAATCAGCCGCGAGGCGGCCTATTCTGGGTCATCCCCGATGGGTATATTCCACCGGAAAGCCGGGGAGAGCTGCTCAGTCATGAGAGTATATGCGTGCTGAATTGTGGGAGTCGTGTGGCAAATCTAAGTATAGACATCTATTTTGAAGACCGCGAGCCATTGGAGGGATTGATCGAGGTGGTGGAAGGAAGACGAACCCGTCATATCCGAACAGCCTCGTTGGAGAAATCCGGCGAACGGATTCCCACAGGCATTCCTTACGCAATTACGGTCACTAGCGATGTGCCCATCATCGTACAATATAGCAGATTGGACACGACACAGCCGGAATTGGCGTTAATGAGTGTCATGGCGTACCCTATTTAATCCGACGAAGACTAAGAAGTGAAAAAAGAAATCTCCCGGCTGGAATTGCGCAGCTGGGAGATTTCTTTTTTTGCAGGCAATGTAGTGTTTATTTTTAGCCCGTTTTTTGTGATTTTGCCGAAGTTGTTTTGATCGGCGTGAAGTTTTTTCGCCCCCCGAAATTGGTACCCAGCACGCCGATAATGATCATCACAGCCCCAACAATGTGATAGTAGGCGAGCTGCTCCTTCAAAATGTAAGCACCGGCAATCATGGAAATGAGGGTGGATAAATTACCGATCACACTCATTTTGGAGGCTTCGATCCACTTCAAGGCAAAGCTCGATAACAGTGAGGTGACGAGGGTAGACAGAATGCCCAGATAAATCAGTGCCATCCAATAACCAGGCTTCACCAGTGGAGCGGTATAGGCGCTCATGGAGCCGTCTATGGCATGATATCCCAGTGCCACCACGTTAAAAACGATACATCCCAAAATAGAGGTAACGTAGGTCAATTCCATGGGGCTGTACTTTTGTGTTAAGGGCCGTGCCAGTACATTATAACCGGATAGGCATATCGCAGAGAGCACGAGCAGAAGAATACCGCCATAGCTATTGGACGCTAGCGGTGCTCCGCTTTTCATTACAAATATAAAAACCACACCAAAGACAGAGAGCAGTAAGGAAATCTTTTGGACTACTGTTGTACGCTCTTTAATAAAATAAGAAGCTAACAGCAACGTAAAGATGGGAACGGTTGCTTGAATAATTCCACCTTCCGATGAAGAAGTGCTCATCAGCCCGAAGGCTTGCAGTGGAAAATACACTAATGGCGAGAGCAGCGCCAGTGGTAAAATGCGCAGAATGTCACGCAATTTGATGTTGAGCTTAATCCAACCAAGCAGCACTGGAACGGTCAAAGCGATAAAAGACAGCGCAAAGCGGTGGGCGATCACATCCAGCGGGCTCGCCTCTGTGACCGTCAATTTTACAAATAAAAATGAAAATCCAAGTATAGCTGCATAGCTGAGAGCTGCCAGATAGGCGGCTCCATTTCTGGAACGACTGTGCATAATAAACCTCCGTAATCATGACCTTAACCTGTTGTTCTCTCAATATACCCGGAGGGCATAACATGATACAATCCATAAAATCTACAACTGTACGGGTACAGTTATAAAATAAAAAAAGCCGGAACGAAGTCCCAGAGATCGAATACCCTTCCCTAAGACTACTTCCAGCTCTTATTAAAATTCATATTCTATCACTTACTGCTGGGTTTACTTCCCTTGTGACATCGCCCGGAACGAATCGTCCGCCGCTTCCAGCGTAGCATCTACATCTTCGTCCGTATGCGCTGTTGTGAGGAACCAGGCTTCGTACTTGGATGGTGCCAGATGAATACCGCGATCCAGCATGTGACGGAAGAAGGATGCAAACGCTTCGCTATCCGTATCCTGCGCCTGCGCGTAGTTCGTGATCGGATGATCACAGAAATGCGTCGAGAACGCTCCACGAATACGGTTGATCGTCAATGGCACGCCATAGCGTTCGGCAGAGGACTGAATACCGTCCGTCAGCCTCACAGCCAGACGTTCCATCTCTTCATACACGCCTTCTCCTTGAAGGACTTCAAGGCAGGCGATGCCTGACGAGATGGACGCCGGGTTGCCTGCCATCGTACCCGCCTGATAAGCCGGGCCGAGTGGGGCAACCTGCTCCATGATCTGCTTGCTGCCACCGTAGGCACCAATTGGCAGACCACCACCCATGATTTTGCCCAGCGCGGTCAAATCTGGCTGAATCGCATCATGGTTGTCCAAACCTGCATACGTTTGGGTAGAGCCGAAGTGGAATCGGAATGCGGTAATGACCTCGTCATAAATGACGAGTGAGCCGTTCGCACGCGCCATGGAGCACAACCCTTCCAAATAACCGGGCTGCGGCATAACCATGCCGAAATTACCGACAATAGGCTCGACCATGACTGCCGCCACATCGTCGCTCCAGCGCTCCAAAGCTTGGCGCAACGCGTCGAGGTCATTGAATGGCACAGTAATGACCTCGCTCGCAATGTTGGTTGTAATGCCTGCACTGTCAGGTATGCCCAGTGTAGAAGGTCCAGAGCCAGCAGCTACAAGTACCAGATCCGAGTGACCATGGTAGCAGCCGGCAAATTTGATGATCTTGTTCCGCCCAGTATAAGCCCGTGCCACACGAATCGTCGTCATGACTGCTTCTGTGCCGGAATTCACAAACCGGACCTTGTCCATAGAAGGAATGGCTTCCTTCAGCATCTTGGCCAGTTTGATTTCCAATACCGTTGAGGTTCCGTATAATACGCCGTTCGCGGCCGCTTCGCTGATCGCCTTGGTAATATGGGGGTGAGCATGTCCGGTAATAATAGGGCCGTAGGCCGCCAAATAATCGATATACCGATTATCATCCTCGTCCCAGAAATGAGCGCCTTGGGCGCGTTTCATGAATACTGGAGCACCGCCGCCCACAGCTTTAAAGGAACGTGAAGGGCTGTTAACGCCCCCGACAATATGCTCCAGGGCTTCTTTATATAGTGCTTCGGAGTTTTCCCGTTTCATCATCAAAAACTTCCTTTCCGTTCATTAAAATAGGGTATACACACGCCAAAGGGCAGCGTTCACGGCTGCCCCTGCATACATCATTATAGCTCTTTTTGACCTGTCTTTGTTGTTGATTGTTTGGAAGCATTCTCATCACTGGCTTTACTGCCCCCTGTAAAAGAAGCTTTATCCGTCTTGGTAGACGATGCACTGTCTGGCTGTTTTGTTTCGGTCTGATCCTTATTTTGTTCCTGTGTTTGTGTGGGTGGATTATTAAAAATATCCTGCACATACGTTTTCAGTTCTTCCGGATCGCGGACAGTAAGAACTGCCGCGCCGCCCACATTCTCTTCTCCGAGCATCTTCATCGGTGGAACCTGTTCGCTGCCTGCGAAGTTGCTTTGGTACCCCACATTCGCCAGCTTCCACATATCGTTAACACTGAGATTCGTGTCAATGAACGGGTTAACCTGCTCTAAAATGTTCGGCAGGTTGGCGATGGAAGTCGTGGTCTGCATTTTCTGGGCTACGGCCTCCAAAAATGCGCGTTGCCGTCCTGATCGGGAGAAGTCGGACATCGCATCGTGGCGGAACCGCACATATTGAAGCGCCGTGTTGCCATCCAGATGCTGCATACCCTTTTTCAAATCAATATCGTACTGATGTTTATCCGCATTACTTGTATAATGCATATCCTTTTCCACTTCAAAATCAATCCCGCCTACGGCATCCACCAGTTTGATAAAGCCCTGGAAATCCGTGTACACATAATATTGCACCGGAATGCCTAACAGATCGCCAGCCGTCTTCATGGCTGTGTTAGGTCCGTGAGTAATAGCGGTATTAATTCGATTTTTTCCGTAACCGGGAATATCCACGTACGTATCACGCAAAATAGAGAACAGGTGGATTTTTTTCTTGACGGGGTCCAGTGACACGACCATCATGCTGTCTGATCGGGGGACTTCCCCTTTCTGGATACCGCGCCCATCGACACCCATTAGCAAAATATTGACCATATCGGTACCTTCCCACTTGGGCGGTTCTGGCGTACGAACCTGATCGACCTGCTTTACATTTTTGAAGGGGGAGTTAGCACCCTCTTTATGCAGATTATCCAGCTGATTATAAATAGATGTAAAATAGTACACGGCAAAGCCGACAATCGCGACGATTACCACGGCTAGAACCGACCATATCGTCCTTTTGGTTCTGCTTGTCATGGATGCTCTCCCTTTCGCTTTTCAGTTCATTACATTATAATTTCTTTTTGGAGCACAATCAATTTAACTATGGATTTTACAAATCCTGATTGAGAGGTATAACATGCTGGCAATAGATGTGCAGGATCTGCGCAAAACATTTAAGGTTCAAAAAAATCGCGAGGGCTTAAAAGGCGCCTTCCTTGATTTATTTGCCCGCGAATACAACGAGGTAGCCGCGGTCAAAGATATATCTTTCCGTATTCCGCAAGGAGAAATATGCGGTTATATCGGTGAGAATGGCGCCGGAAAGTCCACCACGATTAAGATGCTGACAGGCATTCTCGTGCCGACATCGGGACATCTCAAGGTGGGCGGTTATGTCCCCTATGAGGAACGTGAGAAATTTGTAGGCAACATTGGTGTTGTTTTCGGTCAGCGCAGCCAGCTTTGGTGGGACATCGGTGTGATCGAGTCTTTTCAACTACTGCGGAAAGTATATCAGGTTCCGGCTACTGACTTCAAACGCAGGCTGGATGAGCTGGTGGAGAGGCTGCAATTGCAGGATCTGCTAAGCCGCCCGGTACGCAAGCTTAGTCTCGGGCAACGGATGCGCTGTGAGTTGGTAGCAGCCTTGCTGCACAATCCGTCTATTGTTTTTCTGGACGAGCCGACCATTGGGCTCGATATTATGGTGAAGTCCGAAATCCGCGAGTTTCTAAAGGACATGAACCGGGATTACGGTACGACTATTTTGCTGACGACCCATGATTTGCAGGATATTGAAGCGCTGTGCTCGCGCGTCATTATGCTGGATGATGGGAATATCATTTATGATGGTGGTCTTGAGGATCTGAAGGCGCGTTGGGGTACAGGTCGAGAAGTACGGTTCCAGTTCGGCACATCGACCCAATTGGAGCAATTACAGGCATGGACTGCTGATATGCCATTGGCTTGGACGGTGGATAATGATTTGGCTGCCAAGGTATGGATTCCTCTTCATATTAATGTATCGGATGTGCTCGCTTGCGTAGTCGGTCGCACGGACATTACGGATATCAAAATCATTGAAACCAACACGGATGATATCGTCCGCAGTATCTATCAGTCTGGCTCGGCGGAACGGCAGGGCAATCCGGTAGTGGAGGCCAAAGTTCATGCTTAGCGTATACACCGATTTTATTCGTATTCGATTTCTCACGATGCTGGCTTATCGTGTGAACTATTATTCAGGAATCCTTATTTATTGCATGAATATTGGCGTGTATTATTTCACATACAAAGCGATATATGGCGATGCGGGTAGCATTGGAGGCTTTACCGCTGCTCAGATGACGACGTATGTAGCCGTATCGTGGATGGCGAGAGCCTTTTATTTTAACAATCTGGATCGTGAGATATCGACGGATATTCGTGATGGAAGCATTGCAATTCAGATGATCCGACCTTATAACTATGTACTTGTTAAATTTATGCAAGGACTCGGCGAGGGAATGTTCCGTTTTCTGTTGTTTATGATTCCAGGTATGGCGATTGCGTTGCTGCTATTTCCGGTGAAACTTCCCACGGATCCGGTAGCCTGGGTTGGTTTTCTGGTCATGCTGTTTTTCAGCTTTATGATCAACACTCAGATCAATATTATTACGGGATTAACGGCCTTTTTTATCGAAAATAATGAGGGCATGATGCGTATGAAGCGCGTAGTTGTAGATCTGTTTTCTGGATTGATTTTGCCAATTAGTTTGTTCCCAGGCTGGCTGGCGACAATCGCCCAATGGATGCCGTTTCAGGCAATTACCTATTTGCCGGGCTCTGTATTTACGGGACGTGTAAAAGGCGTTGGCATTTGGAATGTACTGGGTATCCAAATCATTTGGCTGGTCGTTCTGCTCGTGCCGATGATCATCATTTGGCGACTGGCGCGCAGACGTCTGTTCGTGCAGGGAGGGTAAGCCGATGATGTACTACTTGGGTCTCATTAGCGAATATTTAAAAAATTACATGAAGTCACGGCTCACCTATCGTGCTGACTTTTGGGTAGAAGTGATTTCAGACCTGCTGTTTCAGGCCACGAATCTTATTTTTATTCTGGTTATTTTTATGCATACGGACAGTTTGGGTGGCTGGAGTGAAAATGAAGTCGTGTTCGTTTATGGATTTTTCATGGTTCCTTATGGACTATTCAGCTGTTTCGTCAACCTTTGGAACTTTAGCGAGCGATATATTGTAAAAGGTGAACTGGACCGGGTAATGACCCGTCCTGCGTATAATCTGTTCCAGATTTTCCTTGAAAATGTGGACCCGCCCGCACTGGTCGGCTCAGTGATCGGTCTGATTATTATGGGGATCAGCGGGGCACAGATGGACTTGGCTATGGAGTGGTGGTTCGTACCAGCGCTGATCGTTTTGAGCCTAAGTGCCGTGGCAATCTATACGGGGATATACACCATATTGACTTCTCTTTCATTCTTTTCGGATGCGCCGACAGGAATTATTCCGCTCATGTACAATATTCAGGGCTACGGACGTTATCCAGTAACGATCTATAACCGAGCCATTCAGGTTGTGCTGACTTGGATACTACCGTTTGCTTTTGTTGGCGTATATCCAGCCTCCCTGTTCCTTCACCGAGAGGACATGCGCCATATGGCGCTCTTAACTCCTGTGATGGGAATTGTCTTTCTGACCTTGGGCTTACTGGCATGGAACTGGGGAATTCGCCGCTACAGAGGGGCAGGCTCATAGGTCAGGTTATATAAGAACCCCCACAAGATAGGAGATGATGAGATGTCCGCAGCATTTACCGTTATTGGACAAGCGGCACCGGATTTTGAATTGCCTGGCAGTGAGGGAAAGCATGTTAAGCTGTCAGATTATCGAGGCAGTAGGGTGTTGATATATTTCTATCCCAAGGACTTGACCTCTAGCTGCTCGACACAGGCTTGTGATTTTCGGGATAAACATACGGAGTTTGAAGGTTTGAACACGGTGATTCTGGGGATAAGCCCTGATCCACTCAAGCAGCATGACAAGTTTATTGCCAAGTACGGACTCCCTTTTCAGTTGTTATCTGATGAAGAGCATCAGGTCGCTGAGACGTATGGTGTATGGCAGCAAAAACAGATGTACGGTAAGCAGTACATGGGCATTGTTCGGTCTACGTTCCTTATTGATGAAAATGGTATCTTAGTTCACGAATGGCGTGGTTTAAGAGTAAAAGGGCACATTGATGCTGCGCTGGCATACATTCAGGATATGGCGTAAGTGAAGAACAAAAAAACCTTTTGGAATCGGATTATGCTTCTTTAAGCACCGGTTTCAAAAGGTTTTTGTTAATTTTTGGATGCGTTCTGTCGATGCTTCCACCTTTGCTTGCAGAGATAAACACCCCATAAAACAAGCGGAATGATCAAGCCGTTTGTATAATGCCAGGTAGACATGGGATAAACAAGAGTTCTTACATAATAAAACACATTTGGGGTTATCAAAATGGTCATTCCAAACACAAGCGCTCCTGCGGGGATGACAAAGGGGCGGATATTAGAAATTCGGAATAGCTGGGTTGTTCCGAAAGTAAACGCGTAAAAGAAAAGGACACCTTTGAAATAGGCAGCAAGTGCCCAGGTTAAAGTTACTAACGATTCAACTCGTGTAATATAATTGAGCTCGTTAATCTTTGTTGTGAGAGCAGAAGAAATGTATGGACTATAATTGGTCACAAAGGGACCAACGACAAGGAGAGAGAGAAGCAGAAACACGCTAATCAGGAATCCGCCTATAAGAGAGGCGAGCAACATGTCCTTTTTAAAATGGGCTTTTTTGTTTACATAAGGAAAAACCATGAGCATAATAGACATTTCGGCAAAAGGCATAGCCACGCCTGGAACCATTCCTTTAGCAACAGGAGCTAACCCGTTTTCCAAAACAGGCCGTACATTAGAAAGCTGAATTTGTGGCAGGAGTGCAAGGATCAGACCAGAGAAGATTAATATATATGCTGGTAATAGCATCTCGCTAACACGACCGAAAACTTCAATTCCCATTAGCGCAGTAAGCACCATTAGGGAAATTCCCATAACGAGCAGGACATGCAGAGGGGTTTGTACAAATAACTGGGTAGTCAGGTAATCGCCTACCTCTCTAGCAATAAGAGCGGTGTTCATTAAAAAATAATACAAATACCAGCAGGAGACAATGGTTCCGAATACAGGCCCGAAAATTTTACGGATCGCTTCAATAAGTGTAAGGCCCGGGTAGAGTTCATGGACACGAAGGAGCACGTAAATAATAATTAAACCTAACGGTATGGACAGTATAGAGCTGATCCAGGCATCCTGATGAGCAATATGTGTAATCATAGTCGGATAAATTAAGAGCATATCCCCGATTAAACACATAAACATAAGGACAGTCACTTGCCGAACACTGATACGTTCTTTTTTTGACACTTGTGGCTGCCTCCCTTCTAAAAGCCAAATATATGTGAAATAAAAGCGTTAACAGGGTTATAGATGATCTCTATCAGAATCAGCGGACTTGGCGTAACCTCTAATTTGGCAGCAAGAATACTAAGCCATGTGCCTAATCCGAGCATAACGATGTACACGAACATATCCTTAAAGCGATGCTTTCGGTATAAGCCTGGCAAATCTTTGGCAGCGATGGCTAAGCCGATACAGATAATGATAGTGGTAATCAGCATGTCGATGCTCCTTCCTTTGAGGGTGAGGCTCAACTAGATCCCAGGCTATGATTGCCTTTCGATCTCAACTTGTATACGACAAGCAGCAGTAAAGGCAGGACAACGGAATCCGTCAAATCCCAATAAATCCAAGCGTGGACGATCGTATCCAGATAATAAGTAATGTTGGGTGCCGACACGATAATCAGACCAAACAGGATCATAAAGCTAGGGCCCAGAAAGGTCCGTACATTGTCTAATCGCAGTAGCTGAGTCATTCCTAAGGTAAAGGCATAGAAGTGTAAAATGGTTTTAACAAAGGTAGTGATAATCCAGGCTATGCTCATCATGGATTCAACTCTCTGTAAGAAATTTCCTATGTTGATTTTTTTAGATAGCGTATAAGAGGTATACACACTATGTTCGGTTACAAAAGGGCCCAGAACCATGAGAGAAACCAAGAGTAGTACGCTTAACAGAACGCTGGCAGTAAGTCCGGCTAGCAAAACCGATTTTTTTAGACCCGGTTTTTTGTTCACATAGGGAAAAATCATGAGTAAAAAAGCTAATTCTCCGAATGGGTAGGACAGTGCAAATAGGCTGCCTTCCATAATCTTGGGAATACCTTGCTCCAGCATAGGCTTAAGCTGCTGACTTTCACATTGGGGAAGCAAGCACAGGATTAAAAACAAAGTGAAAGCCAAGCATAATGGTAATAAGATTTGAGCCGTACGAGCAATAGGCTCCAATCCCATATACATCCCCCACATAAGTGCAAGAATTAAGAGTAAATTGATAACAGACAGAGGCGTCATAACATAAGTCTGGCTGTTCATAAAATCCCCGACCTCTCTTAAATAAATCGCGGAATTCATCAATAAGTGGAACAAATACCATATCGAGATGAGGGAGCCTAGCCACGGTCCCAAAATTCGCTGGCAGAGTTGAATAAAGGTAAGATCAGGATATAGCTGATGTACCCGCAGGAGTAGCAGTAATACAGCCAATCCTGCTGGGATACAGAGGAATGAGCTGATCCAGGCATCCTGCTTGGATATGCTTGTAATGAGGGAGGGATACACCAATACGCAGTCTCCGATAATACTCAAAAATACGAGTACGGCTATATTTCTGATGCTGATACGCCCTTTCTCCTCCACCCAGCTCACTCCTTCATTTGTTTTTGGAATGATTCAAACAAGGAACCAATTTTTTTAATCTTTGTCTGTGCCTTATATTCAATCTGTAAGTCCATAAATGGATTTTCTTTTTCTTCTTTTAGTCTTTTCCAAAGCTCAGGTTTGGACTGGTGGATTAGCTGACCAAAGCCGAAAATGTCTGACTTAAACTCATGCCGAACGGTCTCTACGGAATGTTTCATAATTTCAACAATTTTTTCATTGCTTGCGGCTTCAATTTCTTTAATATCGTCCATACTGTCTAGCTTCATATGCTGGCAGTTGACTTCTCGTACTGTACTGTTGTTGGTAACTGAGATTGAGATAACAGGTTCTCCATCACGAATGATTACTTTTTTTTGAGTGTCGCTACTCAAGGTTAATAGGGCAATGTTACCCCCACCCTGACAATCGGTGTGCCCCGTTGTAGACTCCACTTTATCCCTGATGTAACTGAGCCCTTTACTGTCTTGGTCATTGATCCATCCCAGCAATCGGTCTTTTTTGAATACACCATTACCCGAAAACCGCAATATGGTTCCAGGCGATATGCTTTTGGTGGCATCCATACCTTTTTCATTGGACGACTCTATATCCCCTACAGCTTCTAAAGCGGGTAGAGTGGACTGGATGTCGGGATTAACCAGATTGCTAAGAAGTTGATCCATGGTTACTTTGGTGGCAGGAGCCCAGGTTTTGGTTAAGGTATCTAACGAAGCAAATAATTTATTTGCCGGCAACTTTTCCAATGGAGTGGGGATCTTTAACATCGTAGAAGCCTTGTTATTCTTGGCTATCGCAATATAAAAGTCACTTCTTGTAAAAGGCTCTCGCATCATGGCTTCAATCGCATCAGCAATTCCTTTTCTCGCATACTCCTCACCTAAAATCAGCATACGAATATGAGATAAATAAATGGAGCGCGGACTTGTATTTGTCATTTTTTCAATGGCCTCTTGAATCGTGGGCGCAGTGGTGTGATAAGTAACGACTGGAGAGCCTGCACTTGGTGAAGATTTGGAAGCTACAGCAGAAGGAATGACCACCTGAGCGGTTACCTGATACTGGTCTCCTTCCATATCCACCCCGATCCCAATAGCTATGCCCAACTCATTTAATTCTTGGCGATCCCAGCAACCACCTAACAGTAATGCAATCAGGCCCCAGACGAAGAACAAATGTATGGTCTGCTTCATGGTTGATCCCTTCTGGTTTTTGATTTATTGCCGATCCGTCTTTTTTTCGTTTTTTGGCGGAGCGTATTTTGGATAGAGATGGATTGAGGACGTTTCTTCATATGAGGCCAGGGTAAGCGAAACAGCGTATCTTTCATATCGCTTTCCACATAGGGGCCAAACGGACTCATGTAAGATACTCCAAACGATCTCAGACTGGTCAAGTGCAGCAAAACTACGATTAACCCCATCAATATTCCAAGAAGTCCAAAGGCTGCGGCTAGCATCATTAAGGCGAAGCGTATAATACGAACCGCTATCGACAGGCCGTTTTCTGGAATAACATAGCTGGAGATGGCTGTAATGGACACGATAATGACCATAGCCGCCGAGACAACCCCCGCATCCACGGCTGCTTGCCCAATGACCAGTGTGCCAACAATAGATACAGCCTGTCCGACTGTCCTCGGAATTCGGACTCCTGCTTCACGCAAAATTTCATAAGTAATTTCCATGAGCATGGCCTCGACAAAGGCTGGAAACGGTACGCCTTCCCTTTGTGCAGCGAGACTGACCAATAAGTTTGTAGGAATCATCTCTTGATGAAAGGTAGTTACCGCGATATAAACTGCTGGTGCAAGCAAAGCGATAAAAAAGGAAAAGAAACGCAGCAAACGCAGCAACGTGCTGATATCAGCACGTTGGTAATAATCCTCTGCCGACTGGAAAAATTGCACGAATAGCGCAGGAATCAACAGAACAAAGGGTGTCCCGTCCACCAAGATAGCAATCCGCCCCTCCAACAGGCTGGCAGCGACCGAATCCGGACGCTCGCTGTTATAAATGGTGGGAAACGGAGTGAAGGATTCATCCTGAATTTCCTCTTCGATGTAACCCCCTTCCAAAATTCCGTCAATATCAATTCGGTCCAAACGTTCTCTCAGTTCCTGAATAACCCCTTCGTCAGCAATTCCTTTGATATACATCACGGACACATTGGTATGAGTGACTTGACCGATCTGTCTTGTTTCCATCCACAGGCGCGGATCGCGGATTCGCCTACGAATTAGAGCGGTATTGGTACGTAAATTTTCGGTAAAAGCCTCCATTGGACCCCGTACGACACTTTGGGATTGGGGTTCGCTAACACTGCGATCCTCCCAACCGACCGCATCAATCCATATGCCCTTTGCGTATCCGTCCAGCAAAATGATAATACCGCCAGATAGCATCTGGTTGAATAAGGCATCCATTTCGTCCACACTACCTGAGTTACCTGCAATCAAAACTTGATTCTTCAAATAGTCGAATGGTTCTGCGCCCTCCGGTACATGATGTTCATTTACTCGCATCAATGAACGGAGAACGGAATCATGGAGCAATTGAGTATTGACCAGACCATCAATATAAAATAGAGCTGCTGGCCATTTTTGCATCCATAATAGCTCTTTAATGATTACATCTCCGCTGTTTCCAAAGGAGCTTTCGATATGATTCACATTATCCTTCAAGTTAGAGGACACATGAGTAAGTGGACAACTTTTATTCTGATTTGGCATACGTAAAATCCTCCGATATTGGAGTTTGTTGGCTTAGTATGCTCTGAATATATGAATTTATGCCTTGCGATTATAGAAACGAATGCAGTCTGACATTCGCGATTTGCTCCGGTGAAGGGAGGACTGGTATGTCTTTTGTTGCTGGGGATTTTACTTATGGATTAAGCGGTAGTTGGCTTGCGGGGTAGGGGCCATTTGTCTGGATACATTATTAATACGGGAGACCCCATTGTATTTACAGGGTCCATTGTTGGGCATGCTGACGGCGTAGAGTCAAGGAATCATCGGAGTTCTATGCTTGGTGCAGGGGTGGCGATTGAAATGATGGAGCCGCGTACGTTGGGTTTGGCTGGAGGTGCGGGGTTTGATTACTTCGTGTCATCCTTGTTGCTGGTTTTCACCGACTTTTCGGATTTGCGTAGCGAGCTAAATAGGAAGCTTCTCCACCGGTAAATAATATACAGCAGGATTATGAACCCAACGACTCCCGCAATTCGCAGTGCATACAGCTCTACCAAATGGAAAATGGCATCCCATTGGGGACCAAACAGCTTGCCGATGCTTAGAAAGAGGATGACCCAGAATAAAGCGCCGCTGTAAGCATATAAGACAAATTTACGGAAAGAAAGAACAATAATTCCGGCAAAATAACCGGTAAAATGCCTGACACCGGGGATGAAATATCCAAGGAAAATAAGCCAGTATCCATATCGTTGAAACCATTTTTGTGTTTTCTGAAGCTTGTCCGGCGATAACAAAACCCATTTACCATATTTCTGAATAAAGGGGAGTCCAGCCCACTTTCCGATAAAGTAGGTAATAGTCATACCGATGGTCGTGCCCAAAAAAGCTAGCAGCATCAGTTTACCGAAATCCAGGGTACCGGCATAGGAGAGATATCCCGCATAAGCCATGGTGGTTTCCCCGGGAAATGGTAAAGCAATAAACTCAAGCAGCAAGCCGAAAAAAAGGACGCCGTAGCCGTATTCTTCGAACAATTGCGCGATCCACTTCAGCACATCCATCGTTTACACTCCTACGAACAGATTGAGTATTTTAGAATCAATTCATTTTAACAATCTTTTCATGCCCACTCAACTCCGGTTGATTTCTTGACGTCTTGTTTTATCGTTGCGTATAATGAAACGAACAATTGAGGGAGGCACGGTAATGAATAAGCCTAATGAAATCGTTGTAGTTCTTGATTTTGGAGGACAATACAACCAGTTAATCGCAAGAAGAATTCGGGATCTCGGCGTATATAGCGAGCTCCTTCCATACAATACGCCTGCGGAGAAGCTGAGAGAGCTGGCGCCAAAAGGGATTGTTTTCTCAGGCGGACCTTCCAGCGTATATACAGACAATGCTCCTCAGGTGGATCGGGCAATTTATGACCTGGGCATTCCTATCTTTGGTATTTGTTATGGCATGCAGCTGATGGCTCACCAACTGGATGGTAAGGTAGAACGTGCGGGCAAGCGTGAGTATGGCAAAGCAGACGTGCAATTCAATCAGGATGCCCGCTTGGCTAAAGGACTGGATTCTCGTCAAACCGTATGGATGAGCCATGGGGATCACGTAACAGATCTGCCAACCGGCTTTACACTGGATGCAGGAACAGAGAGTGCGCCGATTGCCGCGATGAGTAACCTGGAGCGGAATCTGTATGCGGTGCAATTCCATCCAGAGGTACGTCATTCCGTTCAAGGTAACGAGATGATCAGCAACTTCCTATATGAAGTGTGCGGTTGTGAAGGCAACTGGACGATGGAGTCGTTCATTGAAGATCAGATTCGCGAGATTCGTCAACAGGTAGGCGACAAAAAAGTATTGTGTGCTTTAAGTGGTGGCGTGGATTCTTCCGTTGTAGCGATGCTTATTCACAAAGCGATCGGTGACCAACTGACGTGTATGTTCATAGACCATGGATTGCTGCGCAAAGGTGAAGCCGAAAGTGTAATGGAAACGTTCGTTGGTAAATTTGATATGAAAGTTGTCAAAATTGACGCACGTGAGCGCTTCTTGTCCAAGCTGGCAGGAGTCGATGATCCGGAACAAAAACGTAAAATCATCGGTAACGAGTTTATCTATGTGTTCGAGGAAGAATCTTCTCAATTTGACGATTTTACTTTCCTGGCACAAGGTACGCTGTATACGGATATTGTAGAGAGCGGAACTGCAACGGCACAGACCATTAAATCCCATCATAATGTGGGTGGTTTGCCGGAGAACATGAAGTTCAAGCTGATCGAGCCGTTGAATGCCCTGTTCAAGGACGAAGTGCGTAAAGTCGGCGAAGAATGTGGACTGCCAGCTGAGATTGTATGGCGTCAACCATTCCCAGGTCCGGGTCTTGCCATTCGTGTACTGGGCGAAGTGACAGAGGACAAGCTAACCATTGTTCGTGAGTCGGATTACATTTTGCGTGAGGAGATTGCTAAAGCCGGTCTGGACCGGGAAATCTGGCAATACTTCACCGCTTTGCCGAATATGAAGAGTGTTGGCGTTATGGGCGATGCTCGTACGTATTCTTACACCGTAGGTATTCGTGCAGTAACCTCCATCGACGGTATGACTGCTGACTGGGCACGTATTCCTTGGGATGTGCTGGAGAAAATCTCCGTTCGTATCGTAAACGAAGTGGATAACGTGAATCGTATCGTGTACGATATCACCTCCAAACCACCAGCAACGATTGAGTGGGAATAAACGCGGGAACTCCCGCCCTGTAACCACGAACCTTTAAGATTTACCAATACAACATCAAGACTCCTCCGTATCGGCGAAGTATCGCTATGCGGTTGGAGTCTTTTTTACGGGGGTAAGCAAGGACGGGATATGAAGTCATTTGTGGTTGCAAAACGGAATATGAAGCTAAAAAAAGGAGATATTATTCAATGGTAATGTATCTCCTTTTTTATATGGTTTTATTAGATTCAAGCTATAAATAGCTTAAATCAAGTATCAAATTAAACGTCTAGTTCCTTTTCATGTCATGCTCTAATGGTGTCATGTTTTGATACTAATATATTTTATAATGTACCTAGATTAAAGTGTTACATATCTCGTTTCATTAAACGTTGTTCTAAGGAGAATAAAGAGATGAAAAAATTATTTCTGTCGTCCTCATTTAAGGATGTTGCACCATGCTTAGTCCATTTCGCTGGTGAAAACTTAGAAGGAAAAAAAGTCACCTTCATCCCAACCGCGAGTATTCCAGAGAAAGTTAAGTTTTATGTGAATTCAGGGAAAAAAGCATTAGAGAATTTAGGATTAGTCGTGGATGAAATCGAAATCAGCACAGCACCATTGAATGAAATAGAGAGTAAAATTAGAGAAAATGACTATATTTATATTACCGGAGGCAACACATTTTATTTACTTCAAGAGTTAAAAAGAACCGGGGCTGACAAAATCATTGCTGATGAAGTTAATGCAGGGAAGTTATACATAGGTGAATCGGCAGGTTCGATGATTTTATCACCGAATATCGAATATGCCCGACTTATGGACAATGTGCAGGAAGCGCCTGCTTTGGATTCCTTTGTTGCGCTCGGGATCATTGAATTCTACCCAGTCCCCCACCATACGAACATCCCGTTTAAAAAAGCGGTGGAGAGCATCATTGAGGAATATGACAGCCAATTAAATTTATATCCAATCAGCAACGCGGAAGTTATTTTGGTTGAAGGTGATAGGATAAAAGTCGAGAATGCATGACTTCATTAAAAAAAGGTAATTTTTCTAGAGGAAGGTCCACTGCATTACCACCATCGAGTGGAGTAGGATTTTAACTGATTACAATATAAAGAACATTCAATTCCACATCATCGTGGTACTGAATGTTCTTTTCTATAATTCTACCTTACCATACAATCTTTTTCCCGGTTGCAGCCGATTCCTCGATGCGATCCAGTAGCTGATGCAGCTTTAAGGCATGGTTGAAATCAGGAGCGAGACGGGTGCCCGTCAAAATATCCTCGGCAAATACATGATGAGCCTTGGCTACATTCAGGGTTACCCCTTGTTTTGGAAAATCCAGTCCGCCATCAGGCTCAGCAGTTACACTTATTTGTTCAAACGCCCCATTAGGACCATGACTCTGCGTACTGCTTGGATCGTACGCAAGTTTTTCGAGTGTCAGATTCCCAAATTGAACATGCCCAAGCGTAGGATTCTGTGTCAAACGCAAAATGCCCTTTTTCCCCTGAATCTCTATCTCAAACTTAGAATTCACTCCGCCCTGAATGTGAACGGATATCGGCGCCCCCTTTTCCAATAGTCCGTGAATCAGAATCTGATCGGCTGTATCCTTGGAAATGACTTCACCCGTTTCCTGAATAGTCACTTCATTATAGCGAGATGATGTGATGGCCGATAGCTCGCGGAATTCGCCAACGATGTATTGCAGCGCATCCAGAGAATGCCCGCCGTTAATCGTCAGCAGATTAGCGCCATTGGCTCTGTTCAGCAAATAAGCAGTGTCCTGATTTACTTGTCCACCTTTGCCGGAAGTAGCTACTTGCATATGACAGGATAGAATTTCACCAATCTCTCCGCTCTCCACCAATTTTTTCATCGTTTGCACTTCAAGATCCTGCCGTGCCTGCAAGCCGACGGTATGATGAATGCCTGCCAGTGCCGCCGCCTTGACCATTTCAGCAGCTTCCGCAGTGTTTGCCCCCAAGGGCCATTCACAAAAAATATGCTTTCTCTCTTGAATTGCCGCCATCACCGCCTCATAATGATGGGGAACTTTTACGCTCACCACGACCATGTCCACATCCTCGGAAGCTGCGAGCTTTTTGGCATCATCAAAAGCCAGTGCCGCCCCTACTTCTTCTGCACTTTGTCGTGCACTCTCCATACGGGAGGTACCGACGGCAGTGATATCCAGGTTTGAGTGCTTGAGCAACGCCGGAATATGCGTTTGACTAGCCCATTTATTATTCATCGAACCTCCTACGATACCTGCACGAATCTTGTTTATTACCATGTTGCCATACCTCCTAATTTTTAAATGAGGGTGGAAAGTAGCGTCCAAGGTCAATATAATACACTTAACTCATAAATAATAATGCTTGTTTATGATATAGGTATCATTTTATTTGATGGGAGGTGAAGGGATGGATATTGAAAATATGCAGGCATTTGTTTCGGTGGCAGAGCTGAGAAGCCTGACAGAAGCTGCCCAAAAGCTGAATCATCTGCAATCGAATATGACGGCTAAAATAAAGAAGCTGGAGGCCCATTACGGCACAGCGTTATTTTACCGAAAGCCCCGGGGTATGGAGCTGACACCTGCAGGAGAAATCTTATATGCTCAGTTCAAGCAAATGTTGTTGCTGTGGCAAGACACGGAGATGAAAATGAGACCGCAGGAGGAAAAGCTGCGCATCGGTACCATGCAGTCCATCGTGGCGGGCGAAACAACGAGGGCGCTCACGAAGGTATATGAGCTGTATCCGCAGGCTTCGGTTACATTAAAAACCGGAACCACCACGGAAATGGAGCGATTGATCCTTGGCGGCGAACTCGATATTGCTTTTGTTACAGGGTATCCCGCTAACCCGTATATTCATTATCAAAAATTATGCCGTGAAGAACTGGTACTGGTGGGGAAAGGCATACATGAAGGCTCGGATCTTAAACAGGTACTCCAAGGAGCGTCTATTATCATATTGTCGGATGGCTGCCTGTACCTCACGTATTTAGAGAAGATGTATCAGGACATGCAATTGACCCATGGCGAGGTTGTGGAGGTCGGTGTGTTTGATACGATGGTGGAATTTTCCTTGATGGGAATGGGAATCACCCTTATGTCCAAAAGGCTGGCGCGGCAATTCAAAGTAACATCCTATTTGCCCACTCCCCCAACCTTTGGCTACATGGATACATATTTAATAACCCGGCCAAATCACGAAATGACAGCGATTGAACATAAATTTATCGAAATCAATAATACGATCTAATAGAGTAGGAGTGGAATTAGATTGACAAATAATCAGGGCAAGTACCAAGGTAGCCATGCCGTATTCCTGGGCGATAGTATTACGTTTGGATATGAATTACGTGATGGAGAAAAGCCATACCCCCACCTCGTGAGTGATGCATTAGGATTCCAAACTTTTGAGAATCATGGCATATCCGGCAGCAGTGTAGCCAGCGGTGGCTTTGAACCGATGTGTGAGCGTTATGAGAAAATGAACCCTCATGCGGACGTGATCTTTTTTATGGGGGGAAGAAACGATTTTTCGATGGGAGAAATATCGTTCGGTAGCTTGGATACGCCATCGACAGAAACGCGTACGTTTTATGGTGCGCTCAAGCATATTGCCGAAGGATTAATTAACCGTTACCCGGACAAGCTGATCGTCTTTTTGACCCCGCCTCACGGATCAAGTGATACCGTTCCTGAGCATCTGCCTAATGCTATCACAGGTCAAGTCTATAGCGCGTATGCACAGGCCGTGAGAGAAGTGGCCTCACTGTATTCTTTCCCGTGCTGCGATCTGTGGAATATCGCTGGAATTCAACCACTGTTGCCTGTGCATAAACAGATGTACTTTACAGGGGAAAATGGTATCCCTGACGGCCTGCACCCGAATCAGGCAGGCCACGAGCGGATGGCGGCTCGTATTATCGGATTTATGAATACACTGTAATGTATGGACTATTTCATCGTTTCATCGAATGACCTTAACTACAATTCAAGAATGCTCAGGCTATTTGTTTAGCTTGAGTATTCTTGAATTGTAGGATTTGTCTATATAGACTTGTCTCAGGACTTGTTTATTTTTAGTGAGGGTGTATAATACTTGATATATCAATTGATAGGTCAAGTATTAGGAGGATGGTTTGTCATCGAACATTGCTCTGAAAAAAGTCAGTTGTTTTATCGCATGCATCTTTTGTGTAAAGAAATGAATAACGCTTTTGAAGCACAGTTAAAAACCAGTTTTACCAAGGTTGAAATTTTGTATCATATTGACCATCGTCAGGAACTAAGCCAGCTAGAGCTCCAACATCTGCTCGTTCTGGATGGTGCAGCAGTGACTCGACATCTACGAAGGCTGGAAGAGGAAGGTCTGATTTTACGTAGTAAAAAAGAGCAGGATAAGCGTGTGACCTATATACGTTTGACCGAATTAGGGGTTCAAGAGCTGCAAGTTTTGTCAGAGCAAAGACAAGCCTTCCAGGAAAAGCTGCTATGTAAGTTTACAGATGAGGAAATTGTGGCTTTGACAGATGTACTACAGCGTATGTCTAACAATGTGAAGAATATATAAATGTGAGGAGGAAATGAATATGAAAGCCATCGTTATAGATCAGTATGGAAGCAAGGATGAATTGAAAGAAAGAGAAGTGCCTACTCCTACACCACTGGCTCATCAGGTTGTAGTCAAAGTGGCGGCTACCTCCATCAACCCAATTGACTGGAAGTTGCGTGAAGGTTACTTAAAACAAATGATGGATTGGGAGTTCCCGATTATTTTAGGCTGGGATGTAGCCGGCACTATTTCGGAAGTAGGCAGCGAGGTCACCGATTGGAAAGTGGGAGATGAAGTGTTTGCACGCCCGGACACCACACGGTTCGGTACTTATGCCGAGTATACCTTGGTGGATGATCACCTGTTGGCGCGTAAACCTGCCTCAATTTCTTGGGAGGAAGCCGCTTCTGTACCTTTGGCGGGGTTGACTGCTTGGCAGGCGCTTTTTACACATGGTCAACTGACCAAAGGGGAAAAAGTATTAATCCACGCAGGTGCAGGTGGCGTAGGTATGTTTGCTATTCAGTTTGCCAAACAAGCCGGAGCCTATGTCATTACTACAGCCAGTGAGCGTAATCATGAATTGCTTGCTTCATTGGGAGCCGACCAAATCATTGACTATCACACAACTCGTTTTGAGGAAGTTTTATCTGATGTGGACGTGGTGTTCGATACGATGGGCGGGGATGTTCAGAAGAATAGCTTTAAGGTAATGAAAAGGGGCACTGGACGGATCATATCCATTGTGAGCAATTTTGACGAAGAGCTGGTAAAGGAGTACAACGTAACGGTCAAAAATATATGGCTGGAGCCCAACGGACAGCAACTGCAGGAAATTGCCGACCTGTTGGAGCAAAAGAAAGTAAGATCGGTAGTGGGAGCGACGTTTCCTTTTTCGCAAAAAGGCTTATATGATGCACACGCTTTAAGCGAAACCCACCATGCTGTTGGAAAAATTGCAATAACCTTCTCATAAGGATGAATACACATATACAGCACGAATGGAATTGCGCACGATGAAGATTTTAGAAGATTATTTTCACTACTATGATTTAGCAAAAGATGACGAGAAGAGTAGAGAGCGATTAATTAGCCTTTTTTCTGAGAAGATTGAGTTTGTATTGAATGGTGATCGAAAACAAGGTATGAACAGTTGGAAAAGCTTCTTGAATATGTTCTTTGAGGGATCGCTCGAAATCAAGCATATGTATGAAGGTTGGAAACCTGTACCCAGAGAACCTGATACCTATCAAACCAAATGGGCAGTGTGTGGTAAAAAAGCAACAGGCGAAGTTTATACACTTACTGGAGTGGACAAGGCCCGGCTGGATGCGGAAGGTAAGATCGTTTATCTGGAGAATATCCCAGACACAGCGAATGCATTTGATAAGTACAAAAACATCTGATTCCCTTAAATGATAACCCGTTAGCTGCATAATAGCTTGCGGGTTTTCTGTTTTCCGAACAATACATATATGTTTAATTTGTAACATTCGCTTTTTCTGTTGACAAGCAGTAGGTGAGAGCCTAAAATAACGAATGTAATAATATAGCGCATTGAATGCGAATATTACTTCAAACGAACGACAACAATACGAGTATGCTTTGCGTAGGAGGAATTACGACTCATGGAGCGTTTCTTTAAATTAAAGGAACATGGCACGAACGTCCGCACAGAAATTATAGCGGGGATTACTACTTTTATGACCATGGCTTATATTTTGGTGGTCAACAATACCTTTTTAGGTCCGACTGGAGCGGGTATGCCCAGTGAAGCTGTCTTTTTTGCGACGGCCGTAGGTGCAGGTTTGGTTACCATCCTGATGGGGTTATTCGTTAATGTGCCGATCGGCATGGCGCCGGGTATGGGCCTGAATGCTTATTTTATGACTGTAGTCCTGAGTTCTAATGGCATGATTACTTGGCAAGCGGCACTTGGCGCTGTATTTATATCCGGTATCGTCTTTCTGATTTTAACCGTGACACGAGTAAGACAGATGCTGCTTGTTGCGGTTCCGGAAAATTTAAAGACAGCTATTACAGTGGGTATCGGCTTGTTTATTACGATTGTCGGCTTCAAGCTTTGTAATCTGGTTATGGTGAGTATCGTTCCAGGGACAGATGTTGGTCAACCGGTTCCGGGTCATGCTTTTAATTTGATTTTGGGAAGTCTGGTACATCAAAAGGATGCACTGCTGGCCCTAATCGGATTGCTTATTATCGCAGCACTGATGGTCGTTCGGGTTAAAGGTGCATTGCTGATTGGGATCGTAGCTACTACATTAATCGGTATTCCGATGGGAGTAACGAATCTGAGTAGCTTGACAACAGGCAACTGGATTCCTGATTTCAGTAATTTGGCTGTAGGCCAGTTAGACTTGAAAGCAGCTTTGCATATTGGTCTGTTTGATATCATTTTCATTTTCACATTTGTAGAGTTGTTTGATACGTTCGGTACCTTGGTAGGTACGGCTACTCGCG
>NZ_CP151958.1:910000-2477500 GCF_038593055.1 Paenibacillus sp. FSL L8-0502
AAGGTGCGGCTGGATCACCTCCTTTCTATGGAGAATCGTTTCCTGCGATGGAAACATTCAAATTAGCAGGTATAACGTACCTGCGACCGGATATTCAATTCGGTTCATCACATTCGTGTGAATGAAATGAATATCCTGAACTTACTCACTCGTTGCTCAGTTTTGAGAGTTCAAACTCTCAAGCTTCGACGAATACTTCATTCACACATCCGTGTGGAACCGAAATATTCATCGGGTTTCGCTTCGATGAAGCGAATTGCACCTTGAAAACTGGATACCGAAACGAAATTGCGTTTTAGAATATTCCTTTAAGCTGATCTTGTGTAAACAAGTGAAATAAAGGTAGCAGGTAAGGAAAGATCTTTTGCCTTTGGCAAAAATCATTCTTTATCGAACATCGACATTTTCTTTTATCAAAGAAAAGTCTAGGTTAAGCTACAAAGAGCACACGGAGGATGCCTAGGCGCCAGGAGCCGACGAAGGACGTGGCGAACAACGATAAGGCCTCGGGGAGCTGTAAGCAAGCTTTGATCCGGGGATGTCCGAATGGGGAAACCCGGCTGTCTTCATCGACAGTCACTTTCTGCTGAATACATAGGCAGAATAGAGGCAGACCAGGGGAACTGAAACATCTAAGTACCCTGAGGAAGAGAAAACAATAGTGATTCCGTCAGTAGCGGCGAGCGAACGCGGATTAGCCCAAACCAAGGAGCTTGCTCCTTGGGGTTGTGGGACGTCTCACATGGAGTTACAAAGGAACCGGTTAGATGAAGAGGTCTGGAAAGACCCGCCAGAGAAGGTAAAAGCCCTGTAATTCAAAACTTGTTCCCTCCGAGACGGATCCCGAGTAGTGCGGGGCACGTGAAACCCCGTATGAATCCGGCAGGACCATCTGCCAAGGCTAAATACTCCCTGGCGACCGATAGTGAAGCAGTACCGTGAGGGAAAGGTGAAAAGCACCCCGGAAGGGGAGTGAAATAGATCCTGAAACCGTGTGCTTACAAGAAGTCAGAGCCCGATCTAGGGGTGATGGCGTGCCTTTTGTAGAATGAACCGGCGAGTTACGTTCCCGTGCAAGGTTAAGGTGAAGAGCTGAAGCCGCAGCGAAAGCGAGTCTGAATAGGGCGAATGAGTACGTGGACGTAGACCCGAAACCGGGTGATCTACCCCTGTCCAGGGTGAAGGTGCGGTAACACGCACTGGAGGCCCGAACCCACGCATGTTGAAAAATGCGGGGATGAGGTGGGGGTAGCGGAGAAATTCCAATCGAACCCGGAGATAGCTGGTTCTCCCCGAAATAGCTTTAGGGCTAGCCTCGGAAAGAAGAATCGTGGAGGTAGAGCACTGATTGGGTGCGGGGCCCGCAAGGGTTACCAAGCTCAGTCAAACTCCGAATGCCATAGATTTAGTTCCGGGAGTCAGACAGTGAGTGCTAAGATCCATTGTCGAAAGGGAAACAGCCCAGACCATCAGCTAAGGTCCCCAAGTGTGTGTTAAGTGGGAAAGGATGTGGAGTTGCACAGACAACCAGGATGTTGGCTTAGAAGCAGCCACCATTGAAAGAGTGCGTAATAGCTCACTGGTCGAGTGACTCTGCGCCGAAAATGTAACGGGGCTAAACACACCACCGAAGCTATGGCTTGATGCTTTGCATCAGGGGTAGGGGAGCGTTGAATGCGGGTTGAAGGTGTACCGTAAGGAGCGCTGGACTGCATTCAAGTGAGAATGCCGGTATGAGTAACGAAAAGATCTGTGAGAATCAGATCCGCCGAAAGCCTAAGGGTTCCTGAGGAAGGTTCGTCCGCTCAGGGTAAGTCGGGACCTAAGGCGAGGCCGATAGGCGTAGTCGAAGGACAACAGGTCGAAATTCCTGTACCACCGTAATCCGTTATGAGCAATGGGGTGACGCAGTAGGGTAGTGACGCGGACTGATGGATGTCCGTCTAAGCAGTGAGGCTGGTGTGTAGGCAAATCCGCATATCATTAAGGCTGGGCTGTGATGGGGAGCGAAAATTATAGTAGCGAAGGTCATGATCTCAGACTGCCAAGAAAAGCCTCTAGCCAGGAGAAGGTGCCCGTACCGCAAACCGACACAGGTAGGCGAGAAGAGAATTCTAAGGCGCGCGGAAGAACTCTCGTTAAGGAACTCGGCAAAATGACCCCGTAACTTCGGGAGAAGGGGTGCCTCGGTAGGGTGAATAGCCCGAGGGGGCCGCAGTGAAAAGGCCCAAGCGACTGTTTAGCAAAAACACAGGTCTGTGCGAAGCCGCAAGGCGAAGTATACGGGCTGACGCCTGCCCGGTGCTGGAAGGTTAAGGGGAGTGGTAAGCCCTTCGGGGCGAAGCTATGAACCGAAGCCCCAGTAAACGGCGGCCGTAACTATAACGGTCCTAAGGTAGCGAAATTCCTTGTCAGGTAAATTCTGACCCGCACGAATGGCGTAACGACTTGGGCGCTGTCTCAACGAGAGATCCGGTGAAATTTTAATACCTGTGAAGATGCAGGTTACCCGCGACAAGACGGAAAGACCCCATGGAGCTTTACTGCAGCTTGATATTGAATTTGGGTACGATCTGTACAGGATAGGTGGGAGCCGTCGAACTTTGAGCGCCAGCTTGAAGGGAGGCATCCTTGGGATACCACCCTGATCGTATCTAGGTTCTAACTTGGTACCGTGAACCGGTGCGAGGACAGTGTCAGGTGGGCAGTTTGACTGGGGCGGTCGCCTCCTAAAGAGTAACGGAGGCGCCCCAAGGTTCCCTCAGAATGGTTGGAAATCATTCGAAGAGTGCAAAGGCAGAAGGGAGCTTGACTGCGAGACCTACAAGTCGAGCAGGGACGAAAGTCGGGCTTAGTGATCCGGTGGTACCGCATGGAAGGGCCATCGCTCAACGGATAAAAGCTACCCTGGGGATAACAGGCTTATCTCCCCCAAGAGTCCACATCGACGGGGAGGTTTGGCACCTCGATGTCGGCTCATCGCATCCTGGGGCTGAAGTAGGTCCCAAGGGTTGGGCTGTTCGCCCATTAAAGCGGTACGCGAGCTGGGTTCAGAACGTCGTGAGACAGTTCGGTCCCTATCTGTCGTGGGCGTAGGAAATTTGAGAGGAGCTGTCCTTAGTACGAGAGGACCGGGATGGACGTACCGCTGGTGTACCAGTTGTTCCGCCAGGAGCACCGCTGGGTAGCTATGTACGGAAGGGATAAGCGCTGAAAGCATCTAAGCGTGAAGCCCCCCTCAAGATGAGATTTCCCAGTATGTAAGACCCCTTGAAGACGACGAGGTAGATAGGTTGGGGGTGGAAGTGCAGTAATGCATGGAGCTGACCAATACTAATCGGTCGAGGGCTTATCCTAAAGAATAAAACGCAAATAAGTTTCGGATCCAGTTTTCAGGGTGTAACCTTGAAGGTATGTACAAGTGACATACAACAAATGCATGGCTATTCGTTCACACGATATGTCGTGAAGCGAATAACCGTACGATAGAATTTGCGTAGCAAATTCATGTTTGGTGGCGATAGCGGAGGGGTTCCACACGTACCCATCCCGAACACGACCGTTAAGCCCTCCAGCGCCGATGGTACTTGGACCGCAGGGTCCTGGGAGAGTAGGACGTCGCCAAGCAACAAGCAAAAGAGACTATGATCTTCATAAGATCATGGTCTTTTTTTGCGTTAAAAGGCAGTGGGATTTTATTTAAATTGAGCTTGTTATAAGTTTAACTGGATAAGTGGATATTAACTAGTAATAAGAAGACGGTTTTAAAATAATTTAGTACCAGGTATTAGTATCTGGTGTTATAATGTGAATAAGGATTACAAAGGAGAGTGATCAGATTGTTGAATTCAAAAGCTAAGCTTACGGCCTTTGGCACTTATGTACCTGAACGGATTTTGACGAACGCTGACTTGGAGAAGCTTGTGGATACTAGTGACGAGTGGATAGTACAAAGAACGGGCATGCGTGAAAGACGCATTGCGGCTGAAGATCAATATGTATCTGATTTATGCATACAAGCTATTACACGTATGATTAACCTGTATGACGTAAATATAAACGATGTTGAGATGATCATTGTAGCGACGAGTACACCTGATTACTACTTTCCGAGCACGGCTTCACGTATTCAGGCTCATTTTGATATTCCGAATACAGGGTCAATGGATATTAGTGCAGCATGTGCAGGTTTTTCCTATGGACTTCATTTGGCAAATGGCCTTATTACGGGTGGTCTGCATCGTAAGGTGCTGGTAGTGGGAGCCGAAACGTTGTCCAAAATTACAGATTATACGGATCGGACGACGTGTATACTTTTTGGAGATGGTGCAGGGGTTGCGCTTGTTGAATATGACGAGGATGAAGGATCATTTTTAACTTCAGATATAGGTACTTATGGGCATGGGGGAGCACATCTTTACCGTGTGGGACTATCTGATCATTTAAATGGAGAGAAGCTGCAAGACCATGGATTTATTGCGCAGAATGGACGTGAGGTTTATAAATGGGCTGTTCGCTCTGTTCCAACTGGAATCGAACGATTATTGGATAAGGCAAATATGAAGAAGGAGGATCTTGACTGGTTTGTACCTCATAGCGCTAATTTGAGAATGATCGAGTCCATATGTGAAAGAAGTACAGTACCTTTGGAAAAAACGCTGACAAGCGTAGAATTGTATGGTAATACATCGGCGGCATCCATCCCGTTGGCTTTGCAGTGTGGTTTGGATGATGGACGTTTACGGTATGGACAACATGTGTTGTTATATGGATTTGGCGGAGGCCTCACCTATGCGGGTCTGCTATTAAAATGGAGTGTGCCTGATTTGTAAGTTATCTTAACCCATGTAGAAGTAATAGCAATAGTATGTACGATCATGTTAATAAGAGCCGTTGGTATTAGAATTTATCGTAAGATGGCAGGATGGTATAATTAACACTATGAGAGAAAGGAGCGTAACATGAAGGTATTGGTATTGGCAGAAAAACCGTCCGTGGCCAGAGAGATTGCACGTGTGATGGGTAGCCGCGAGAAGCATAAAAGTTATATAGAAGGACCCCAGTACGTGGTGACGTGGGCACTGGGACATTTGGTCGGCTTAGCAGAGCCGGAGGATTACGATTCTAAGTATGCGACCTGGAATTTGGAGGACCTGCCTATTCTTCCGAAGAGTTCAAAGTTAAAGGTGCTGCGCGAAAGTAATCATCAGTTCAAAGCTGTGCAGCAACTCATGAAGCGGCAGGACATTGGAGAGCTTATCGTGGCAACAGATGCTGCTCGCGAAGGAGAATTGTTGGCACGCTGGATCATCCAAATGGCAAACTGGAAAAAGCCCTTCCGGCGCTTATGGATCTCTTCGCAGACGGACAAGGCGATTAAAGCAGGTTTCGCAAAGCTATTGCCTGGTCAGCAGTTTGATCGTTTATATGAATCGGCTCGCTGTAGAGCTGAAGCAGACTGGATGATTGGTCTCAATGTAACTCGCGCGTTGACTTGTCGTTATAACGCCCAACTTTCGGCGGGAAGAGTCCAAACACCAACGCTGGGGATGATTATGGAGCGTGAGAAAGAAATTACCGAATTCCGTTCTCAGGAATATGATACTTTGACGGCGGACTTCGGCGATTTTCAGGCAACTTGGCGGGCAGAAAGCGGGGATTCACGCATGTTTGACCGCACTCAAGCAGAGGCTTTGCGCCGTAGACTTGAGGGGGCCAAAGGCACAGTTGCCAGTGTTAAAAAGAGCGAAAAGAACGAGCCTCACCCGCTAGCGTATGATTTAACGGAACTACAAAGAGATGCTAATCAGCGCTATGGCTTTTCGGCTAAACAGACGTCTAATCTGCTTCAGCGTCTGTATGAGCAGCATAAGCTGGTGACCTATCCACGTACGGACAGCTGTTATCTGACATCCGATATGGTGGACACACTTAAGGAAAGGCTCAGCAGTGTAGCAGTAGGTCCATATGCTTCCTTGGCACGTCCGTTATTGCGTAACAACCTACCAATCACAAAGCGAATTGTGGATGACAGTAAAGTCACGGATCATCATGCGATTATTCCTACTGAGCAGACATTATTGCTTAATCAGTTGAGCCCAGAGGAACGTAAGCTGTATGATCTGATTGCACGACGGTTTATCAGTCTATTCTATCCACCTGCACGTTATGATGCTGTAGCCGTATCAGTTACGGTGGAGCAGGAGACGTTTCAGGTAAAAGGCACAACGGTAAAAGATAGCGGATGGCGTGCTGTATATGACGCGAACCATTATGATATGGATGATGAAGAAGCAGAGGATGGGGAAAACAATGGACGGGGCGTTATTTTACCTGAGCTGCAAAAAGGAGATTCCGTCCGGTTACAGCGTTGTCTTGTACGAGCTGGGCGAACGATGCCGCCGAAGCGGTATACGGAAGCAGCCCTGCTCGCTCAGATGGAAAAGCATGGACTGGGTACTCCTGCTACTCGTGCCGATCTGATTGAAAAGCTTGTCAGCTCGGATACGATTGAGCGTCAGGGGAACGTGATGCATCCAACCGGGAAAGGTAAGCAACTGATTGAACTGGCAGCTCCACAGCTTCGAACGCCTGAGCTGACGGCACGTTGGGAAGCGGAGCTGGAACGGATTGCTCGTGGTCAAGGACAACCGGAACCGTTTTTGAATTCTATTCGTGCTATGGCGAAAGAACTGGTTTCCACTGTGAAAAATAGCAGTGCGGAGTACAAGCCTCATAATGTGACGAATAGTCATTGTCCAGATTGTGGTACAAAGCTATTGGAGAAGAAGGGTAAGAAAGGCAAGTTCCTTGTATGTCCAAGTGCGGATTGCGGTTACCGTCGTTCAGGGGAAAAACGTTTGTCCAATCGACGTTGCCCGCAGTGTCATAAGAAAATGGAAATGAAAGAGGGCAAAGCAGGATTGTATGTAAGATGCCTGCCCTGCGGCATTACCGAGACGTTGGATAAGGACAAGCAACGGGTAAACAAACGGGAACAGCAAAAGCTAGTAAGACAATTTGAAAAGCAGGAATCTTTTGGCTCCAGTTTGGGTGATTTGCTAAAAGCTGCGATGGAACAAAAGCAGGGCAAATGACAGATGACCATAAGCGCTGCAGTCAACATAATCAGTAGGTGCATGTCGGTATAAAAACGATCACTCCTTGGCATGGTAATCCGAGGAGGTGAGTATTTATGCCCAAACATAAACCGCTTAAAATCAATAATCAGCAAAATAAATCAAGCATACTGGAGGAGGAAATTGCTGCTCATCCAGAGAAGCAAGCGAAATATCCTCCAAGCTTGAATGGGATTCCCAAACAGCAGTCTTGATGCTGCGTGGGAGGGACGATGGATTACTGTATAGAACCAAGACGATTGGATATTAGATGAAGTAGTTATTAATGCTAGACTTGTCTTGCAAAAAAAAGCAGCAGTTACGGTGATCAACCGTAATCGCTGCTTCTTTTTCATAATAAGGATGTAGTATTTATTTAATTTGGGATAAATGCTCTTAGTATTCATTAAAGAAGGATTGAATTTGGTTAACATCGTGTGTTTGGGTCAAAGCAAGCATGAGCAAAATCCGTGCTTTTTGCGGATTGAGTGAATCGGTTGATACAAAGTTCGATGCCGCGTCTTTTGTTGACGGGGACACTACTCCACTTCCCACTCGGCTGGAGCGGGCAATGATTATTCCTTTTTTACCTGCGGCCTCTGCGCCTTCTGAGGAGGTCTTGGACAAGGAACCATTACCGGAACCAGCTACGACAATACCCTTGGCACCAGCTGCTACGGCTGCATCATACAGATAGCGACCATTGTTTTGATATTCGTATAAAATATCTACTTGTGGCAGTTGAGTCAGGTTAGAGATGTCGAATACAGAAGAAGTCGTATGCTTGTGTGTGGATTTGTTGTAGTAGTACACTTGATCACCCACAACAGCTCCAAGGTATCCCTGCTCTACAGACTTGAACGTATCGACTGCTGTTGTGTTTGTTTTGGTAATGTATCTTGCTGCACCGATACGGTCGTTCAACAGGACGAGTACACCCTGACCTTTAGAGGCCGAAGCCCCGGCGACTTTCACTGCATTATAGAGGTTGAAGGGACCATCGGCACTGATCGCAGTAGCTGGACGCATAGAGCCAACGACAACCACAGGCTTATCGCTTTTGATAACAAGATTGAGGAAATAAGCTGTTTCTTCTAATGTATCTGTACCATGTGTAATGACAATGCCATCTACATCGTCTTTGGCAAGCAGTTCATTGGTGCGTTTGGCAAGTTTTAAGAGGATCTCATTATTAACGTCGGGGCTACCTACATTAACAACTTGCTCACCACTGACATTTGCAATACTTTTCATCTCAGGAACGGCATTGATCAAGGTTTCCACACCCAACGCGCCTGCTTTGTAGCCGGTTGTATCCGTGTTGACGGCAGATGATCCTGCAATGGTCCCTCCTGTGGCAAGTATTTTAATATTGGGTAAATGATTGGTTTGAGGATTTCCGGATTTGTCCGACGTTGTAGTAGTAGAAGTAGGGGCAGTTGTACTGGTTGTAGCTGCTGTCGCAGCGTTGGCGGTAAATCCACCACTCCATAAGGTACTTCCGAGAATAAAGCTAGCCAACAGGGGAATCATCGTCATTTTTTTCATGTTAGTCATATAAAGCTCCTCTCCAATCTTAAACCTAATATTAATGATAGATTAACTGACAAATATTTTGTCGAATTACGTTAATATCACGAATTATAGGGTGTAAAATTGTTTTTAGTCAACAGTTATGTTAGGAAATATGACTTTAGAACTTATTTATTATAAATGTAATCGCTTTATTACGTGTGGTAGGTGTATGTAGTAAGATGAACAGTCGGTTGTTTAAGGTAAAGACCACGGCTGAATAAAAAATGTTTGCAAAAACAAAACAACAAGCAGAAATCTCATAAGGAGTCTGCTTGTTGTTTTTGTTGAAAGGTGAACAACTGAGTTTACCTTTAACTTCATTCAATGAGAATGACAAGGTAAAGTTGATATTTTACGTTAATAACATGGTTCTACAGCTGAATACAGATCCCATGATCAGGGGTTTTTGCTATGCTGTTTTGTCGGCAGGCTGGCGCTGGGAGTTCCTTTTCCTTGTTTACGGTTGCGTTCTGCCTTTTTAGCATTTTCTCGCAGCTTTTCAACGTATTCATGGGTGCTTTCCATTGCAGTTCCTCCTTTAAGACGAAATAGATGCACTCGGGGATCGCCCTTATGCCACCTTACTATTTCCGCAAAAACGCTATCCAAGTCAAGGGAGGCGTTGTTTCTGTAAAAGGGGTGGGGTTATAATGAGGGGAGAACGATATATAAGGCCTAATACCTGAACTTGGTACGGTGTGCAAAAGGGGGAGAGACATTGCAGACAGGCTTGTTGGTATGGCTGCTGTTTATCAATGCAGTAGGCTATCTGGTAATGTCGGAAGATAAAAAGAGAGCACGTAAACATCGTGATCGTGTACCTGAACGGACGTTGTTTTTCCTGGCCCTGATCGGGGGAGCCTTAGGCGTGCTAATAGCCATGTACCGTAAACGCCATAAAACACGGCATATGAGTTTCAGATTAGGTATTCCGGCGTTGCTATTCATGAACGCATTGTTGTATGGTTATTTTTTAAGGTAAGGCGAGGAGTTTAGCTTCTCATAGGGAAGTTTAATGATGAGTGAGAAGACTATTCCAGCCATCCAGTGATGTCATGGAATGAACAACAACAGGAGTACATATTTCAGGCTTTGAATCAACAAACCGAATGAGGAAGAGGTGCGTATTATGCTATTTTCAAAAGTATTGCTTGCTTATGACGGTTCGGATGCATCCAACAAGGCTTTGCTGAAGGCAGCCGAATTAGTCAAGACATCATCGTCCTCGCAGCTTGAGGTGGTAACCGCATTTGATTTTCCACGGATTTTTATGGGCGAAGGTTTGGCGCCAATTCCGGCTTCGATAAATAAAGAATATTACGATTTGGCCGAACAAACTACCGAAGAAGTTAAAAAGCGGCTTGCTGAGCAAGGTGTAGATGCCAAGGTGGAGCTCATTCAAGGTTCACCAGCCGAAGTCATTTTGGATTATGCCAATGAGAATGGCTTCGATGTGATTGTGATCGGTAGCCGCGGTTTAGGTGGTATCCGTGAATTTGTATTGGGTAGCGTAAGCCACAATGTGGTGCAGCATGCGCGTATTCCTGTGCTGGTCGTAAAATAACTGAATAAGAAAGTAAAAGTCGGTTTACTGCCTGTATAGGGAGTGCCGACTTTTATTTTTGTCAGTGGAATGCGGTACGCTCGCTGTTATCAGGATAGGTAATAGATAGCTAAACGTAATACAATAGTCCTGACCTGTGGGTATATAAGGGTGTTGATTTTGTTAAACACGAACATTCTATTGCATGATTATTGTAATGTTCGTTTTCAAGTTGACATAAGGTGTAGGGAATTGTTAAACTAGGAAGTGTATTGTCGATAAAAAATGAACTTTAGGTACAATTTAATAAGGTACACATGTTTGAGCCGAAACAGACCGCGATCATACTTGTAAAGAATATCGTCGGGTATGGAATAGGCACAATGCTAACTCGTATAATGCCGGGGATATGGCCCGGAAGTTTCTACCTGGAAACCTTAAATTTCCGGACTACGGGAGACATACGGCTGAAGCCGCATTGGATGCGGTGGAAGAGGCTTGCTTTTGGCTTGCCTTTAAGAGGCTCTGTCGTTTGTTTTTTCGTAGTCCGGTGTCTTGAAAATAACGTTATTTTCGAGTGCCGGATTTTTGGCGCTTATTGATAAACAGGGAGTGAAGGACATGTCAGTGCAGGTCGCTGTCATTATGGGCAGCACATCAGACTGGGACACCATGCAGCATGCATGTGCTGTGCTGGACGAGCTTGAAATCGGATATGAGAAAAAGGTAGTTTCAGCCCATCGTACACCGGATTTAATGTTTCGTTTTGCAGAAGAGGCCGCCGGGCGTGGATTAAAGGTCATTATTGCTGGAGCGGGTGGGGCAGCGCATTTGCCAGGGATGGTGGCTGCGAAGACATCCTTGCCAGTCATTGGTGTGCCTGTCCAGTCGAAGGCTCTGAATGGTCTAGACTCCTTGCTCTCCATTGTGCAGATGCCGGGTGGTATTCCGGTTGCCACTGTGGCAATCGGTAAGGCAGGCGCTACGAATGCAGGGCTGCTGGCCGCACAAATATTAGGCGCTTTTGACGAAAAGATAAGTCAGCGGGTTGTGGCAAGACGCGACCGTATCCGTGATGAGGTGCTGGAAGGCAGTGACTCACTATGAATGAGGCATGTGAATCTGCAGGTCGCATCCGTCCTCCAGGTACAACGATTGGACTTCTAGGAGGCGGACAGCTGGGCAGAATGCTTGTGCTAGCAGGGACAAACCTAGGATATCGTTTTGTGACGCTGGACCCTGCACCTGATAGCCCGTGTGGACAGGTGTCAGAACAAATCCGTGCTGCCTATGATGATGAGCTTGCGGCCAGAGAGTTGGCTGGTCGGTGCGATGTGATCACGTATGAGTTTGAAAATGTGGACGCAGATGTGGCTGCACTTTTGGAACAGGAATCCAGCGTGCCGCAAGGCAGCAGTCTTTTGTACACAACACAGCATCGTCTTCGTGAAAAGCGTTCTATTGAAGCTGCTGGTGTCCCTGTCGCTCCGTATCGTGAAATTAGTAGTCCTGCGGATATGGCCCAAGCGGTAGCTGAACTGGGTGTACCGTGTGTGCTCAAGACAGCAGTCGGTGGTTATGATGGCAAGGGACAAGTGGTCATTCGCCAACCGGAGGAAGCCTTAGCTGCCTACGAACAATTGGCAGGAGACGGTGCGGAACTGGTATTGGAACAGTTCATTCGTTTTCGCTGCGAAATCTCGGTGATTGTAGCTCGCAGCACGAACGGTGAAGCTAAAGCCTTTCCACCTGCGGAAAACATTCACGTGAACAACATTTTGCACACGTCGATTGTACCTGCGCGCGTGCCAGAACCTGTTCAGGAGGAAGCGCGAAAGTTAGCGCTGGCTGTGGCAGAGTCGCTGGGTGCGGTGGGACTGCTCGCTGTGGAGATGTTTGTCACCGAAGACGGACAATTGTACGTTAATGAGTTGGCACCACGACCGCATAACTCCGGTCATTACACGATGGAGGCATGCGCCACGTCGCAATTCGAGCAGCACATACGTGCGATTTGCGGTTTACCCTTGGGCAGCACGAAGCTGCTGACTTCCGTCGTGATGGTCAATGTGCTAGGTGAGCATTTGGAGGATGTGGTTCGGCGGTTTGTGCAATCGGATGTTGAAGCTGAAAGGTTGGATGTTGTACCCAAGCTGCATTTGTATGGAAAAAGTGAAGCCAAGCCAGGCCGAAAGATGGGACATATTAATCTACTGTGCCAGGATGCGGAACAAGCACTGGAATGGATTGAACAAACCAATATTTGGGGGGATAAATAGTCATGATCGAACGCTATAGCAGACCGGAAATGAGAGCGATTTGGACGGAAGAAAATAAATTTAAAGCGTGGCTGGAAGTAGAGCTGTGTGCCTGTGAAGCTTGGGCGGAATTAGGGGTTATTCCAAAAGAGGATACTGTGGCTCTACGTAAGAATGCAAGTTTTGATATTGAACGGATATATGAAATTGAGCAGGAGACAAGACATGATGTTATTGCTTTTACTCGCACGGTGTCTGAAAGTCTTGGAGATGAGCGCAAATGGGTACATTACGGTCTAACCTCTACAGACGTAGTTGATACGGCACTGGGCTACCTGTTAAAGCAGGCGAATGAAATCCTGGAACGCGATATCTTGAATTTTATTGAAATTTTGAAGGAAAAGGCATTGGCTTACAAGCATACACCAATGATGGGACGTACACATGGAGTGCATGCCGAGCCGACCACATTCGGACTGAAGATGGGATTGTGGTACGAGGAAATGAAGCGCAATCTGGAACGCTTTCGTTTTGCCGCTGACCAAGTACAATACGGTAAAATGTCCGGTGCAGTTGGGACATACGCCAACATTGACCCGGCTGTAGAAGAATTTGTATGCCGCAAGCTGGGTACCAAGCCTGCACCGATTTCTACACAGACGCTACAGCGCGACCGTCATGCCGAATACATGGCAACGTTAGCGTTGATCGCCACATCGTTGGACAAATTTGCTACAGAAGTCCGTGCTCTGCAAAAGAGTGAATTCCGTGAGGTGGAGGAAGCCTTTGCCAAGGGTCAAAAAGGATCTTCCGCGATGCCGCATAAACGCAATCCGATCGGAAGTGAAAACATCTCCGGTCTGGCACGTGTGATTCGCGGGCATATGGTATCGGCGTATGAGAACGTAACCCTATGGCATGAACGCGACATTTCGCATTCTTCCGTAGAACGCATTATTCTGCCGGATGCCACGATGCTGTTGAACTACATGCTGAACCGCTTTGGCAATATCGTGAAAAATCTGACGGTCTTCCCTGAAAATATGAAGCGCAATATGGCGCGTACGTACGGCGTACCGTTCTCCGGTCGTATTATGACGAAGCTGATCGATAAAGGCTTTAGTCGTGAAAAAGCCTACGATACCGTGCAGCCGCGTGCTATGCAGGCGTGGGAAGAGCAACGCCAGTTCCGCGATATCGTCGAGGCGACCCCGGAAATTACTGCCGTGCTCAGCGCAGACGAAATCGAGGATGCTTTTAACCCAGCCTGGCATCTGAAGAACGTGGATACGATCTTCAAAAAGCTGGGATTAGGGGAGTAGGAGGGAAGGTTGCTGCGTGGTGAGGCCGCTCTGCGAACGGATCATTCTTCCGATTGCTGTTGCCCCTGGATTCCTGAATTGGAAAACCTGCAAAGGTTGGAATCCAGAGGCAAAGGCAAGCGCTAATGCTTCTCCAGAACGATTCCGTCCGCTCCGCTGCTTCCAGCACCAACCTTCGTGTGGGAGCAGAACTTGGGAAGGTGCGGCACATAAGATGCCGCACCTCCCCAAAGGCGATGGAAAAGCGCGTTCCACTGCTTTCTATCGCAGGCAACGTTCTCGGGAGGGCTGCCGAATTTGCGCAGCAAACAGCCCGCTGCCCTCCCGAGAACGCGCAGGCTCAAGAAGTGAAGCCTTGAGCCACCGTATCCGTGCGCAGCGTAACACATGCGCACAACAGGCGAAGCCAGAATGCTCGCTGCACGGCATGCCGTGCTACGGCCACGGGCCGAATGGTATTGCGGCGGCATACGCGTAAAAACGCTATTTTGTACCGACGTAAAAGCGTTGCTGGATGAAAGCTTGTGCCAACAAGCCTTCATCCGGCGAAACGCGCTCATACCACTCGAGTCACATAATAAACGCCCTCACCCGGCTCACCAGCCAACCTTGCGGGAGTCCCGAGGGCAGCAGCCCTGGGAGTTCTCCCTGAGGGGAGGATTTAGGAGGGGCAAAGGTTGATTTAGGAGGGGCAACTTCTATGAAAGAGGTGTAATGAAATGTCATTGTCTACTGCCGAAGGTCTGATCCATGCGCCGCTCTTGTACAAAGGCAAGGTGCGTGAACTGTATGATCTCGGAGAGCATTTTCTGATTGTCGTGACGGACCGAATTTCGGCTTTTGATTATGTGTTAGAGCCACCCGTGCCCGAAAAGGGAAATGTGCTGAATAAGCTCAGCGCTTTCTGGTTTGAGCAGACGAAAGACTTGTTGGAAAACCATGTCGTGCACACTGATGTGAACAAGCTCGGGCATGTGATCGACGAACAGAATAAAGAGTTGCTGAAGGACCGGATCATGGTCACGCTGAAGGCTGAACGCATCGACATTGAGTGTGTGGTGCGCGGATATATTACCGGAGGCGGCTGGCGTCAGTATGAGCAGAACGGTGAGGTGAACGGCATTCCATTGCCAGAGGGGCTACGTAAAAATGAGCGCTTTCCCAAGCCTTTATTTACACCAGCTGCAAAAAATGATGTTGGACACGACGAGGACATTTCACTTCATCAAATGAAAGAACTGGTCGGGGTGGAACTAACAGGTGAGCTTGAGGAAAAGAGCTTGGCGTTGTACGAATTTGCACGTGCTTTCTGCGAGAAGCGGGGGATTATTTTAGCCGATTGCAAGTTTGAGTTTGGTCTTGTTAACGGTAAGGTGATTCTGATTGACGAGATTTTCACGCCAGATTCATCCCGTTTTTGGGCCCAGGAAAAGTATGAGCTGGATGTTGAGATTGACAGCATGGACAAGGAGCCGGTACGAAGCTATTTGGCATCATCTGGTTGGGACAAGAATAGCGAGCCCGATCCATTGCCTGCTGAGGTCGTAGAAGAAACAACTGCAAGATATACGGATATTTGGCGGCGTCTGACGGCACAGTAAATAGTAATCATAATTCAACCAATAGGATTCACTCATTCGGAGGAGGAACTGAAGGAACATGATGAAAGCAACAGTCTATGTCACGATTAAGCAAAGCGTTTTGGACCCGCAGGGGGTTGCGGTGCAAGGCGCACTGCATTCTATGGGTTTCGGAGAAGTGGACAGCGTCAGAATTGGTAAGTATATGGAATTGAATCTGGATACAACAGACCGCGAGAGTGCTGAAAAGCGCATCATTGAGATGTGTGAAAAGCTGTTGGCCAACACGGTCATTGAAGACTACCGCTACGAACTGGAGGGCTGATTCCATGAAATTTGCAGTTCTGGTTTTTCCGGGCTCCAACTGTGATATTGACTGCTATAAGGCGGTAGAGGACACGGTCGGTGAACCTGTCGATTATGTTTGGCATACTGCGACGGATCTGTCGCCTTATGATTGTATTCTTGTTCCAGGAGGCTTCTCCTACGGGGATTACCTGCGTTGCGGCGCGATTTCCCGGTTTGCTCCAGTGATGAAGGAAGTTGCGAAAGCGGCTGCCGAGGGCAAATATATTTTGGGTATTTGCAACGGTTTTCAAATTCTGACCGAAGCCGGTCTGTTGCCAGGGGCTTTACGCCGTAATCTGTCGATGAAATTCCTATGCCGGGATACGGTGTTGCAGGTTGCGAATAACCAAACACCTTTTACTAAAGATTACGCTGCTGGTGAAAAGATCGTCATTCCGATCGCACACGGCGAAGGCAACTATTACTGTGATGATGAGACGCTGGCTCGCTTGCAGGCGAATAACCAGATCGTATTTACGTATAAAGATAATCCAAACGGTTCCATGACGGATATCGCAGGGATTTGTAATGAACAAGGAAACGTGCTGGGCATGATGCCTCACCCTGAACGCGCGGTGGACGCATTGCTCGGAACGGATGACGGCAAACGTATGTTTACATCTATTTTGAACGCATGGAGGGATCGACATGGCGCAGCAAGTGTCCGCTAAGGAACCAACGGCAGAGCAGGTTGCCGAGCATAAACTGTACCAGCAGATGGGTGTGTCGGATAGCGAATATGCGTTGATCTGTGAATTCATGGGACGTCAGCCGAATTATACGGAGATTGGTGTATTCAGTGTCATGTGGTCAGAGCATTGTGCTTACAAAAACTCCAAGCCGTTATTGCGTCGTTTTCCAACGAGCGGTCCACGAGTGCTGATGGGACCCGGCGAGGGCGCAGGCATTGTAGATATCGGTGATAACCAAGCGGTTGTATTTAAAATCGAAAGCCATAACCATCCGTCGGCTGTGGAGCCTTTTCAAGGAGCAGCGACTGGGGTAGGCGGTATCATCCGTGATATTTTCTCCATGGGTGCAAGACCCGTTGCGGTGTTGAACTCTCTGCGTTTTGGCAAGCTGGAGAGCGACCGTGTGAAATATTTGTTCGAGCATGTGGTATCTGGTATTGCGGGCTACGGGAACTGTATCGGTATTCCGACTGTAGGTGGCGAGGTTGTATTTGATGAAAGCTACGAAGGCAACCCGCTCGTTAATGCAATGTGTGTCGGACTGATTGACCATGATAAAATCCAGCGTGGTGTTGCTAAAGGGGTCGGTAACCCGGTGTTCTATGTGGGCCCACCGACAGGTCGTGATGGGATTCACGGAGCGACATTCGCATCGGTTGAGCTGACAGAAGAATCTGAAGCGAACCGGACTGCGGTTCAAGTAGGCGATCCTTTTATGGAGAAGCTGGTTATGGAATCATGTCTGGAACTGATCGACAGTGGTATTGTGCTGGGTATTCAGGATATGGGTGCCGCAGGACTCACCTGCTCCAGCGCGGAGATGGCGAGTAAGGCTGGCAACGGCCTGGAGCTGTATCTGGATCAGGTACCGCAGCGTGAAGAGGGTATGACACCTTATGAAATGATGCTGTCCGAATCACAAGAACGGATGCTGTTCGTAGTAGAGCCTAAGGATGAAGCACAGGCACTGGAAATTTTCGAGCGCTGGGGCGTTATTTGTGCCAAGGTCGGTAAAGTGACGGATGACGGTCGTTTGCGTTTGTTCCATCACAATGAAGTGGTCGGAGATATGCCAGTGACGGCACTGGTTGATGAATGCCCGATTTATGACAAGCCTTCCGAAATCCCCGCTTATTATGAGCAAAATGCTGCTATTGACACACTTCGTTATGCAGAAGTGACAGATTTGAACGGTGCGCTGAAAAAGGTGCTGTCTTCACCAAGTGTAGCTAGTAAGAAATGGGTATACGAGCAGTATGACTACATGGTTCGCACGAGTACAGCCGTTCGTCCGGGATCGGATGCAGCTGTAGTAACCGTGCGTGGAACTCGTAAGGGGCTCGCCATGACGACAGATTGTAACGGACGTTATGTATACCTGGATCCAGAGGTAGGCGGACGGATTGCAGTTAGCGAAGCAGCACGTAACATTGTATGTTCTGGCGGCGAGCCTTTGGCGATTACAGATAACCTGAACTTCGGTAACCCTGAAAAGCCGGATATTTTCTGGCAAATGGAAAAAGCCGTAGATGGTATGGCTGAAGCTTGCCGTGTACTGGATACACCTGTTATCGGGGGTAATGTCAGCTTGTACAACGAAAATACCAAAGGCTCCATCTATCCGACGCCTGTTGTTGGTATGGTAGGTCTGGTACATGATACAGATCATATTACGACACAAGGCTTCAAAGCCGAGGGTGATGTGATTTTCTTGGTGGGGGAAACGAAGGCCGAGCTGGGAGGTAGCGAGTTCCAAGCTGTCGTACACGGTGTATCCGAGGGACGCCCTCCTGAGCTGGATTTGAACGTAGAGAAAAAGCTGCTGACTGCGGTACTGGGAGCGATTCAGGGCGGATTGGTACAATCTGCGCATGATTTGGCAGAGGGCGGATTGGCTGTAGCGCTTGCGGAATCCGGGATTAGCGGCGGATTGGGAGCACAGGTCAACGTAGAAACGACTTTGCGTCCTGACCATGCCTTGTTTAGCGAAAGCCAGTCCCGTATTTTGTTATCTGCATCGCCGGATAAAGCGTCTGCGCTGGAAGCACATCTACGTGGTTTGGAAGTGCCAGTTACCGTATTAGGAAAAGTTGAAGGATCACAATTGACAGTTGAGGTGAACGGACAACCCGCTTTGAACGAGGCAGTCGCCAGTTTGAAGCAAATCTGGGAGGATGTCATTCCATGTCTGATGAAATAACAGCACGGACGTTGTGGACTGGAGATTATTATAATGAAGGCTCTGGTAAAGAGGGGCTGTTTGATAAATTAAAAGAGGAATGCGGCGTATTCGGTGTGTATAGACACTCCGATGCCGCTTCCCTAGCATATTACGGGTTGCATGCGCTCCAGCATCGTGGGGAGGAAAGTGCAGGCATCTGTGTGAGCAGTGGTGACGAGTTCCATTATCATCGTGGTATGGGTCTTGTAAAAGAAGTATTCAATAAAGATTTGATGGCTTCGCTGACAGGCGATATTGCCATAGGACATGTGCGCTACTCGACAAGTGGAGACAGTAAGCTGACGAATGCACAGCCTTTGGTGTTCAAGTATCGTGATGGCGATTTGGCAGTAGCCACCAACGGGAATATCGTGAATGCTTTGCAAATCCGGCATGAGCTGGAGCAGGGCGGGTCTATTTTTCAAACGACCAGCGATACAGAAGTAGTAGCACATTTGATCGCACGATCGTCCAAGGATTTGGTGGAGGCCGCTAAGGATGCATTGAAGCGTATTGTCGGCGGGTTTGCTTTCCTTATTATGACCAACGACAAGCTGCTCGTGGCTTCCGACCCCAATGGTCTGCGTCCAATCACGATGGGCAGACTGGGAGATGCTTATCTGTTCGCATCCGAGTCTTGTGCCCTGGAAACGATTGGAGCAGAGTTGCTGCGCGATATCGAACCGGGTGAGCTGTTGGTGTTGGACAAAAATGGACTGCATGAAGATCGTTACACGGAAGAAAAGCACCGTAAAGCGCTATGTGCGATGGAATATATTTATTTTGCCCGGCCTGACAGTGACTTGAATGGTTCTAATCTTCATGCTGCACGCAAAAGAATGGGCAGCCAGATGGCGCTGGAAGCTTTTGTTGATGCAGATTTGGTTACCGGTGTACCGGACTCCAGTATTTCGGCTGCGATTGGTTATGCAGAGCAGACAGGTATTCCTTATGAGCTGGGCATGATTAAAAATAAATACACTGGACGTACCTTCATTCAGCCGAGTCAGGAGCTGCGCGAGCAGGGTGTGAAAATGAAGCTGAGCGCTGTACGCCGCGTTGTTGAAGGTAAACGAGTCATTATGATCGACGATTCTATCGTCCGGGGCACTACATCCCGTCGAATCGTGAATATGCTGCGTGATGCGGGAGCGTTGGAGGTACATGTACGTATTACCTCGCCGCCTTTCAAAAACCCGTGCTTCTACGGTATTGACACGCCGGATCGCCGGGAACTGATTGCTTCATCTAAAACCGTCGAGGAAATTCGTGAGGAAATTAACGCCGATTCGCTTTACTTTATGAGCGCCGAGGGTTTGATTGCCGCTGTAGGTGGATATAACGAACAGGATTACAAAGGCGGCTTGTGCCTAGCTTGTTTCGATAATGATTACCCGACTCAGGTAGATTTCAAAGGCGAAGAGAAGTTCGGATGTAGTTGTTAGTATAGGGAACAAAAGAGGTACTAGCGCCATATAATGCGGTTCTGAGGGGGCTACTCCGCGTGTGGAAGGTTCTTACGATCGCTGTTGCCGCTGGATTCCTGGATTGAAATAATCCCTTACAGGGTTGGAATCCAGCTGCAAAGGCGAACGCTTTCGCTTCTCCAGAATCCTTCCACCCGCTGCGTTTCTCAGGTATGCAGCATTATTGCAGCAGTGCCTGTACCTCTTTGGTTCCCACCAAGAAGAGGATAGGTAAGGCAGTTAAAAACTCATGGCATAACTATTTCATGCCATGAGTTTTTAGCGGAGCGGTGACTCGTAAAAAGTCACCCTGCTCTTGTAAGGTTGAGCCGCGAAGCGAAGCTCAATAGCAGGCAAGGCAAAGCTGCCTGCCTCAAAGGGCAAAGAAGTAAGCCGCCCGTTGGCGCTGCTCACTTCTTTGCCCGGCACGTCCCCGCCTTTGCGAAGCAAACAGCCCGGGACGTGCCCCCGCCGCCGTGAAGGCGGCAACGCACCAAAGCGTGTCCTTGTGAATTGCGGGAATGCCCCGCAATTCACAAAGGAAAGCACGCGACTCACAGCACGAACCATACACCAAGCAGCACCCAACCCTACGCATCTGACCGACTCTTGAGAGGTCCAGGGGGAGCAGCCCCATGGAATCCTCTCTGTTAGGGAGGACTTAGGAGGGTCAATCATTTGAAGGAGTGTTCATGAATGTCCGAAGCATACAAAAATGCAGGGGTAGATATCGCTGCCGGTAATGAAGCAGTAGAACGGATGAAAAAGCACGTTAAACGTACCTTCCGTCCCGAAGTGCTGACGGACTTGGGCGGATTCGGTGCGTTGTTCGGCCTGAATAAGGATAAGTACGAGGAGCCTGTACTCGTTTCCGGTACCGATGGTGTCGGCACGAAGCTGAAGCTTGCTTTCGCAATGGATCGTCATGACACCATTGGTATCGACGCGGTTGCGATGTGTGTAAACGACATTGTCGTCGGGGGCGCGGAGCCACTCTTTTTTCTGGATTACCTCGCTTGTGACAAGGTTGTGCCCGAGAAAATTGAAGCTATAGTCGCTGGAATCGCAGAGGGATGCCATCAATCGGGCTGTGCGCTGGTCGGCGGTGAAACCGCAGAAATGCCAGGGATGTATAGCGAGGGTGAATATGATATTGCCGGATTCACGGTAGGGATTGTAGATAAAAGTAAAATCATCAACGGCAGCTCCGTTGCCCCTGGAGATACCGTTATTGGGCTGGCCTCCAGTGGAGTTCACAGTAATGGCTTCTCACTGGTTCGCAAGCTGTTATTGGAACAGCAGGGCTATGATTTGCATGATGAAATCGAAGGCTTAAACGGCAAACTGGGCGATGTACTGCTGGAGCCGACGAAAATTTACGTGAAATCCGTTTTGGCATTGCTGGACAAGGTAAAAGTAAAAGGTATGGCGCATATCACAGGTGGTGGTTTTATTGAAAATATCCCAAGAGTGTTACCGGATCACGTCAATGTGGATATTGAATACGGCACTTGGCCGATTTTGCCAATCTTCCAGCTCATGCAGGAAAAAGGTGCAATCTCCAACAGAGACATGTTCACAACCTTTAATATGGGGATTGGCATGGTAATCGTTGTAGGCGAAGAGCATGCACAGACTGCACTGGAAGTTCTGAAGGAACAGGGCGAAGCTGCCTATGTGATCGGAAAAGTAACGGAAGGCAGTTCTATCGTGACCTTTACGGGAGCCGAGGTGTAATGAACGAGTACCGGATTGCTGTTTTTGCATCAGGCGAAGGGACGAATTTTCAGTCATTGGTGGATGCCGCTGCGCGAGGAGAACTGGGCGATGCCTCGGTAGAATTGCTCATCTGTGACAAGCCTGCGGCTCCTGCCGTAGCTAGAGCACAGAAAGCTGGAGTTGCGTGCCATACCTTTCGACCCAAGGAATATCCTTCTCGAGAAGACTATGAGCGTGAACTGGTGGCTTTACTGGAGCAGAAATCAATTGATCTCATCGTGTTAGCTGGCTACATGCGTTTGCTATCCAGCGTCATGGTCGATGCCTACGCAGGAAAAATCATTAATATTCATCCGTCACTACTTCCGGCATTTCCAGGGAAAGATGCTGTTGGACAGGCATTGACCTATGGTGTCAAGGTAAGTGGCGTCACCGTTCATTTTGTGGACGGGGGCATGGATACGGGAGCTATTATTGCCCAGCGTGTCGTGGAGGTTAGCGACCATGATACTGCGGAATCCTTATCCGCAGCCATTCAATCCGTAGAACGTCAGCTATATCCAGAAGTAGTTGGCAAATTAGCCCAAGGCAAAATCCAATTAAATGGTCGCAAAGTGATTTCACTTCTCTAAGAATGATTGTAATTTGTCATATCATTGTTATATCAAGGATGCTGTACAGGCATTTTCCGATATTTCTCGGGAAATAAAATGATAAAAGAGAATTTTGCAAAATTCTGAAAGAGCTAAAGGAGGAGACAGGGTGAGTATTAAAAGAGCGCTCGTCAGCGTATCGGATAAGCGAGGGATCGTGGAATTTTGCCGCGAGTTGTCCAAATTGGGTGTGGAGATCGTTTCGACAGGGGGAACGAGCAGCTTGTTGTCGAAGGAGGGCATTCCTGTCATCGGCATTTCCGAGGTAACGGGTTTTCCTGAAATTATGGATGGACGTGTTAAAACACTCCACCCTGCGGTACACAGCGGCTTGCTGGCTGTTCGGGATAATGAAGAGCATCAGCGTCAGATGAAAGAGCTTGGATTGGGTTATATTGATCTGGTCGTTGTGAATCTGTATCCTTTTGCGGAAACGATTGCCAAACCCGGTGTAACTTATGAGGACGCGATTGAAAATATCGACATCGGCGGGCCGACGATGCTTCGTTCTGCGGCAAAAAATCATGCTTTTGTCAGTGTGGTGGTTGATGCTGATGACTATAGCACAGTGTTGGAGGAAATTCGTAAGGATGGCGATACGGAGCTGAATACCCGTAAGCGTTTGGCTGCAAAAGTGTTCCGCCATACGGCGTCATACGACGCTTTGATATCCGATTATTTGTCGAATGTGACAGGTGAGCCGTTGCCTGAGCGTTACACTGTAACCTATGAAAAAATCCAGGATTTGCGTTATGGCGAAAATCCGCATCAGCAGGCGGCATTTTACCGTGAGCCATTGGCGGCAAAGGGTACACTGACAACAGCGAAACAACTTCACGGCAAAGAGCTGTCTTACAATAACATCAATGATGCTAATGCAGCTTTGCAAATTGTCAAAGAATTCAGCGAACCTACAGTAGTAGCAGTTAAGCATATGAATCCTTGCGGTGTGGGAATTGGCGGCAGTATTTATGAAGCGTACAGCAAGGCGTATGCAGCTGATCCAACCTCGATTTTTGGCGGCATCGTAGCGGCTAACCGGATTATTGACGGTGATACAGCAAATAAGCTGAGTGAGATCTTTTTGGAAATTGTACTGGCACCGGGATTTACGAAAGAAGCATTGGAGATTTTAACGAAAAAGAAAAATATTCGTTTGCTTGATCTGGGTGAGCTTTCCCGGTCTGAACAGGCAGAGAGCCGTTTCGTCGTGACTTCCATTGAAGGCGGCATGGTCGTTCAGCAAAATGACATTCACGCTGTAGACTCGGATGCACTTATAGTTGTAACGGAGCGGGCACCATCCGAGGAAGAACTGAAACAGCTTTTGTTTAGCTGGAAAGTGGTTAAGCATGTGAAATCCAACGCCATCGTACTGGCGGCAGATAATATGACCATTGGCGTAGGCGCTGGACAAATGAACCGTGTCGGTGCGGCCAAGATTGCTATCGAGCAGGCTGGTGACAAAGCAAAAGATGCCGTACTGGCATCCGATGCATTTTTCCCGATGGGCGATACGTTGGAGTTGGCAGCTAAAGCAGGCATCACAGCAGTTATTCAGCCGGGCGGCTCCATCAAAGACGAAGAGTCCATCAAGGTTGCTAACGAATACGGCATTGCCATGGTCTTTACAGGCGTACGTCATTTCAAGCACTAACTTGTATGAGTTGAGGATGCAGCAGCATTTTCACCTGAACAATCTTAATGGGAGCGGGAGGAATCACCTGAATGGATATTTTGGTTATCGGAGGGGGCGGCCGCGAACATGCAATTGTGTGGTCGCTGAAGAAAAGCCCCAAGGCCGGACAAATCTATTGCGCACCAGGCAATGCTGGTATCGGACAGTTAGCGGAGTGTGTGCCGATTCCGGTGAGTGACTTTGACGCGCTGACAGAACTGGCGGAATCCAAAAAGGTCGGACTTGTCGTGGTTGGCCCCGATGATCCGCTGGCAGATGGCATTGTGGATGCTTTTGAAGCGAAAGGCATTCCCGTATTCGGACCGCGTAAAAATGCAGCGGAAATTGAAGGTAGCAAAATCTTCATGAAGGATTTGCTCCATAAATATCATATTCCGACAGCAACCTATCGTAAGTTTTATACTTACGAGGAAGCACATGCATACTTGAAGGAGCAACCGATCCCGATCGTCATTAAGGCAGACGGACTGGCGGCAGGCAAAGGGGTAACGGTCGCTTACTCGATGGAGGAAGCGGAAAAGGCTCTCTCTGACATTATGGTGACCAAGGTGTTTGGTGAAGCCGGGGCACAAGTCGTGATTGAGGAGTTTCTGGCTGGTCAGGAAATGTCGATTCTCTCCTTTGTCGATGGTGAAACGGTTCGTCCGATGGCCGCGGCGCAAGACCACAAGCCTATTTTTGATAATGACAAAGGGCCAAATACAGGCGGCATGGGTACGTATTCTCCATTGCCTCACATAGCCAATTCCATTATTGAGGAAGCTATTGAGACGATTATTAAGCCGACGGCCAAGGCCATGGTTGCTGAAGGGCGTCCATTCCGAGGTGTATTATTTGCCGGATTGATGATTTCGCCGGACGGCAAGCCGAAGACCATTGAGTTTAATGCACGTTTCGGGGATCCGGAAACTCAAGTGGTTCTGCCTCGTTTGAAATCCGATCTGCTCGATATTTTTCTCGCTGCTGTAAATGGCACGCTGGATCAGGTGGAGATTGAGTGGAAGGATGAAGCGGCGGTGTGCGTGGTGCTGGCATCCGGAGGTTATCCTGCAGCTTACGCCAAAGGCGTACCTATCCACGGATTGGAACAGGTAGACGAAGCTATTGTATTCCATGCTGGAACGGGCATCAACGAACAGGGTGAGTGGGTAACGAACGGAGGACGCGTACTAGGCGTGGTTGGCTTGGGGCGTGACATTGCCGAGGCACGTGACAAAGCTTACGAACAGGCGGATCGTATTACCTTTGAAGGTAAACAAAACCGTACGGATATTGCGGCAAAAGCATTGCTGTAGCAGCAACATATAGGATAAAGAGAACCTCTGTGGAGGTTCTCTTTTTGTTTAAAGAAAATAAAGTTGTAGACTGAGCAAATAAAGCGTTTTCTTAGTGCTTGGATTAATATAAGGCTCCTTTAGAAGCACTACATGCTACCCGCGTATGTTCTTTAAATAATATTTGGCGCTGGAGCTTCCTTTTTTATTGAACTCCCATGAAAGTTAAAGCAGCTAAAAACCCGAAAAAGACAATAACAAAATAGACCTAGCCAAATGATTTTTTTTAAAAAAGGCACTGCCTGAGAAGAGTTATGAAATTAAAGTATCAAAGATTTTTCAAGGCTGAACGTAAAAATGAGGCTGGTGTAAAGGTTGTTTTAGTTCATTTAAATGCTTAAACTAACGGTTAATAGTAGGTTCAAGTAATCGATGAGACGAAGAGGGGGAAACCGAAATGAAGACGATCAAGTGCATGATGGACCACCTGTACTGGGCGGACGGACGCATCCTGGACGCGCTCGAGAAGAGTGAGACGAAGAACAAGGACCTTCTGAAGCTGGTTCGGCACGTCGCGGTCGCGGAACGAGTCTGGCTGTCCCGATTGCAGGGCAAGGGCAGCGCCCAATATTCGTTGTGGGAGGAAGCAGAAGACCTGACGGCGATCCGGACGATGTTCGAAGAAAATGCCGAGCAATATCGCGTCTATATTGAAGGACTTGAGGAATCCAAGTTGGACGAGATGATCGACTATGCGAATCAGAGCGGGGTTCCGTTCCAAACGTCCGTCCGGGACATCCTGTCACAGGTCCTCTTACATGGGCAATATCACCGGGGACAGATCAACCGGGCGCTTCGGATCGAATCGGCAGAGCCTGTCCAAGTCGATTACATCACGTTCGCGAGGCTCTAACAGGGCCTAATAATCACCATTACTCGGAATGGGATTGGCATGAACGACGGGTACGATAGCTCAACAAATTGCTTTTACCATATAAGAGCAACATGCTAATGTATATTAGCAGACGATGATGTTTTATAAGTGATAAGAACGTACACTGCCTTATTTAGGATCAAAGAGAGCCCATACCCTTATAAATTGGAAAATTCATTTGCTTCCAAATACGGTTATGGGCTTATTTACTTTTCATAAGCACTACACCACATTAGACTGCCGGTACTTGTTTAAGCTAACGGGCAGGATAGTTCAAATACGTGGTATCATGTGGTGAGTAATTAATGGAGCCCTCTTTTACAATGTTGAGAATGGGGGAAATCGTGGTCGGCTTGGAATGGGAAGGTTTGTATAGAGAATTGTTGGGAGATGGAAACCAATTGCTTATGGAAGGCGCAATGGATGTCTGTCATCGCTTATCAAAGACCCATCGAATGTTCGTAATCACGAATGGTATCACTCACACGCAAATCAAACGCTTGAAGCAGTCTGGGCTATATAAGTTTTTCGAGGATATCTTTGATTCGCAAAGCATTGGTTATCAAAAACCGAAGGGAGAATTTTTCAATTACGTCATAAGTCATATTTCAGATGGTGGTCTTCAGTCGGGCATTGACACCTGTTGGGTCAACAGAACCGGACAAAGAAGTCCGGCAGAAATTAAAAGCACATATACAATCTCAAACTTAATGGAGCTCACTTCCATCTGTTAGGCTGTAAAAACAAACGCTTGTGCCGCCTCAATTATCACTTTTTGGTGACTATATCACAAAAAAGTGGGTACTGTTTTTCTTGTAACTTTTCCCCCATACTATCGTTCATAGGAGGTTCATGAAGCAGACAGAGCATCCTATACCATATAAATCATTATAAAAGGAGTGTAATAGAATGGGGAAATTTGACGGGAAGGTAGCAGTTGTAACCGGAGGTACAAGCGGCATCGGTCTCGCGTCGGCACAACAGTTCGTAAAAGAAGGGGCTTACGTTTTTATCACGGGACGCAGACAACGTGAACTGGATGAAGCAGTAAAGCAGATCGGAAAGAATGTTACAGGTGTCCGAGGTGACATATCTAAATCGGAAGATCTAGATATATTATTCGAAACAGTTAAGCGAGAAAAGGGACACTTGGACATTCTCTTTGCAAATGCCGGACTAGGGTCATTGCTTCCATTAGGAGAAATTACAGAAGCACAATACTACAAGACTTTCGATGTCAACGTGAAAGGAACCATCTTTACAGTACAAAAGGCATTAGCTTTGTTTCCAAATAAAAGAGGTTCGATTATTCTAACGGGATCCACTGCTGGCTCGACGGGGATGCCAGCGTTTAGTATCTATGGTGCATCCAAGGCAGCGATCAGACAGCTCGTCCGCAGCTGGATTCTTGATATGAGAGGGACCGAAATTCGTATAAACATCCTTAGTCCGGGAACAATCGTAACGCCGGCGTACGATGAGTTATTTGGCTCTGAACTAGATCATTTACTGGAACAGGCAAAAAATGATATTCCGCTCGGCAGAGTGGGGCAGGTTGAAGAGATCTCCAATGCTGTCATGTTCCTAGCCTCTAATGAAAGCAGCTATATGAACGGCGTTGAATTATTCGTAGATGGCGGAGTAGCTCAAGTTTAACCAGGACATAGTAATTTTCAAACGACAAAGATTTTTAAATCAACTTAAAGGCGATTGTATTATCCCCTCCATGTAACGTTCAATTTTTCCTTCAGTGATCCTTGAAGGATCAAGCGATACATGAAGGGGATATTCTTAGATCGGGAGATGGTGTATTGATATGAAAACATTTTTCTGTGAACTGGAAGTTACACTAGAGGTTATCGGAGGAAAGTGGAAGGGGCTTGTTCTGTACTATTTAATAAAAGGACCTAAACGGACGGGAGAGCTTAAGCGACTCGTTCATAATATATCGCAAAAGATGCTGATTCAAACTCTTCGGGAACTGGAAACAGACGGATTAATTCGCAGAAAGATGTACAATCAGGTACCGCCTAAGGTGGAATATTCAACGACGGAACTGGGTCAATCACTTGAACCCATTTTGAGATCGCTTTGTGATTGGGGGGGGAATTACGCAGAGCAATCCTTCGCTCCGGGCGAGATTGAGATTTTGTATCTGGATTAACTGTCGGGGGACAAGAGCATAGTCCCATTTGAAGTCGCTATTTTAGCGGCTTTTTTGTTTTATCATTTTACGTTGATGTTTTCGAGTGATGAGCAATATTCTAGTACAGGTTACTTCGTAATTAACAAGGTGCACTACAAAACTAAGGACACAAAACTTGTCTCAGAGATTAATAAGTACGTCTTGGATTATGGCAAAAGCATCATGCCCCAGCTGTTGCCAGGAGTCTGAGCAAACAAGTAAGCGGTTGAGGCTAATGACAATGAACCCATTACGCTAACGAGAAACGTTAGTTTAATAAGACAGCGGTAGTCTGAGACTGCCGCTGTCTTTTTTGTTGGCGCCAGTCTAATACTTATTTTATGGGATCTGTCGGTTTTTAAAATTTAAAAGCCGCTTGGAGCAGCAAAACTTTATTTTCTTCTGACACTTTTTTCTTTGACAAAAGTATACTTATCCTATAGGATTAAAAATACAAAACTGACTGACTGATCAATCGGGAGGAGGAAATCCATGCAGCCACGGAAGGCGAAGCAGTCCGAGATTGACTCAAATGACCAACCTGCTGAGCATGCGGGAGAAGAAACAGACCGCAGAACACAGCTTCTTCACATTGCATTAAAGCGGTTCGCCGAGCAGGGTTACCACCAAACGAAGATTTCAGATATCGTGGTAGAGGCGGGAGTAGCCCAAGGCACGTTTTATTGGCATTTTAAAAGCAAAGAGGCACTGGCGCTGGAGATTATCGCCACCGGTCGTGAACAACTACTGTCAGCGATTGGACAGGGATATCGCCGTGATGCGGGAACGCTGGCTGATATGGTTAAGGCTTCGGAAGCGCTGTTTGTTCGATTATTTGATTTTGCATTGGAGAACCGCTATCTGATGGGGTTGCTGCTGATCGGCAGCGGTGTCGATGAACCGGTGCGCCAGAGTATCCGAGAGACAAGGGCTGCGATGGAGCTGGCATTCCGGCGCAATATGGAAAGAGCGATGGAGCTGAACATGTTGCCTGCTGAATTGGATGTCGAATTAAGGGCGGCACTACTCATGAGCATGATCGAAGGTGTCATTACACGCTGGCTATTCGGTTCAGAGGGAACACATGACCACATCACGCAGATAACTGCTAAAAGATTGGCAGAAGAAGCGGCTAATTTTGAATTTTACGGATTATTAGGTCAAAGCTAGAGGGTCAACATCGCATGAATGGGTAGTTGGCAACAAATAATATAGCCAAATCACATATATGAACTCAATCATTTACATCCAGACAGGAGAGAAGGATACATGAAAACACGTAAAAAAGGGTTCTTGGTAACTATACTTATGGCTCTGGCATTGTTCAGCCTTGTGCTGAGCGCTTGCGGTACTAAGCCAGAAGCTTCTAATACTAGCAATGGAGCGGGTAGCAGTAATGTGGCAGCGAGTAACCAGCTCGAAGCAATCAAAAAGGCTGGTGTAATGAAGGTAGGCATGATGGGCACCTATCCGCCGTACAATTTTTTGAACGACAACAAGGAATTGGACGGATTTGATGTAGATATTGCCAAAGAATTGGCGAAGCGGATTGGAGTGAAACCGGAGTTCACGGCACAAGAATTTTCGGGACTGGTTCCAAGTTTGCAAAAGAAAAAATTCGATGCAGTGATTAGTCAGGTGACGATTACAGAGGATCGTAAGAAGGCCATTGACTTCACAGAGCCTTATATCACAAACAATGTAAACATTATCGTAAACAGCAAAACAAATGATATTACCAAGCTGGAGGACTTTAAAGGCAAAACCATTGGTGTCGGCTTGGGAACGAATGATGAATCTTATCTGCGGAATGAAGTACTGCCGAAGGTAGGCGATTTTGAGATTAAAACATATGATGATGTCATTACTTCCTTAAAGGATCTAAACTCTGGTCGTATTGACGCAACCATCAACAATCTGTATGCTCTCAAGCCCATTATCGATAAAAACGGGTTCCAAATTAAAGCCGTAGGCGAGCCGATTAAATCGGATCAAGCGGGTGTAGCCATTAACAAGAAAACTCCTGAGCTCAAAGAAGCCTTGAACAAGGCTTTGAAGGAAATGAAGGAAGACGGCACTTATAAAACAATTTTCAAAAAGTGGTTTGGCGAGGAGCCAAAAGAATAACGTAAGCCTGTTAGAGGCGTCTGGCTCCAGTCTTGGCTTTTATGCTGACATGGGGCCACTCGTCTGAAAGAAGGGAATATAACCGATGCTTGAATTAATGTGGGAGAACGTCCCTTTTTTATTAAAGGGTGCTTATTATACGCTATATATTACGATTGTCTCTATGTTTTTTGGCTTAATCCTTGGTTTGGTTGTTGCTGTGGCCCGGTTGAAGGGGAATCGACCCGTGCGATGGCTGGCGCGCATGTATGTATCGATCATCCGGGGGACGCCGGTTTTGGTGCAGATTGCGGTCATTTATTATGGACTGGATGATTATGGAATATCATTCGGATCGCTGACGGCTGCTTGTCTGGCACTCAGTATTAATACAGGTGCGTACTTGTCGGAGACGTTCCGTGGAGCTATTTTGGCCGTACCCCAGGGTCAGACCGAGGCAGCTTATGCGACGGGAATGTCGCCCGGTCAAACGATGTGGCGTATTATTCTTCCTCAGGCGGTACGCATTGCAATTGCACCGATGGGGAATACATTTGTGGGTATGCTTAAAGAAACATCGCTGGTGTCGGTGATCGGGGTCAGTGAATTGATGCGACAGGCCCAGCTTTTACAAGCACAGTATTTGCTCTACATGCCGTTTCTGCTCGAAATTGGCCTGATGTACTGGATTATGAGCATTGGATTCTCCGCTATACTGGAGCGGGTGGAAAAGCGTCTGGCTCGAGCTTATTAAGGTGGAGATGATAGATGATGATAACAACAAACGGTTTAGGTAAACGATTCGGACAGGTAGAGGTTCTGAAAAGCATTGATTTTCAGGTTGCCGCTCGTGAAATCGTCGTATTACTCGGCCCGAGCGGCTCAGGTAAAAGTACCTTGCTGCGCTGCCTGAACGGTCTGGAAGAGCTGTCTTCCGGCAAGTTTGAGGTAAATGGGATTGAGGTCGATGCTACAGCTCCCGTTCGTGTCCGCCAAGCAGCCATTCGTGATATTCGCAAACAGACGGGGATGGTGTTCCAGCAATTCAATCTGTATCCGCACAAAACCGCCATCGGCAATGTCATTGAAGGACTGCTGACCGTAAAAAAAATGCCGCGCGACAAGGCTATGTCCATCGGACAACGGTTGTTGGAGCGGGTGGGGTTATCGGACAAGCAGGATGTACATCCTTCACGTCTGTCCGGTGGACAGCAGCAACGGGTAGCCATTGCGCGTGCGCTGGCGATGGACCCGACGATTATGCTGTTCGACGAGCCGACATCGGCGCTTGATCCCGAGCTGGTAGGGGAAGTGCTGGGTGTTATGCGAGAATTGGCTCAAGACGGGATGACGATGGTCGTGGTTACCCATGAGATGAAATTTGCTCGTGAGGTGGCGGACAAGGTCGTATTTATGGCAGATGGTATCATTTTGGAGGAGGCAGCGCCACAGGCGTTTTTTGATACTCCCCAGCATGAGAGAACACAGAAATTTTTACGCCAAATCAGTGAATTTTAAAATAAGATCGAGGATGAATCATAGATTATTAAAATGGAAAGAAGGCCTTTGAACATGAAAGTATCTACAACTTGGCACGGCAAACGCGCGTTTACTTCGGAGGGACCATCCGGTTATTCTGTAGGGATGGATGCTACGGCGGCTTATGGCGGTGATGGTAAAGGAATGACACCCATGGAACTGCTATTGGCAGGTCTGGCAGGATGTATGGGTATCGATATCACAATGATTTTGGATCGTTTCTTGTCAGACATTACTCGCATTGATATTGACGCAGAAGGTAGGCGCAAGGAAGAAACGCCGACAGGCTTTACAGCGATTGATCTGACATTCCACGTAGATGGAGATATTCCGGATTACCGCGTATGGAAAGCAATTCAGATGGGTAAGGAAAAATATTGTGCCGTATCCGATTCCTTAAAAGCGGAAATTCGAATGCACCTCATTTTGAATGGAACCGAAGTACCCTATCCAGCATAAGTGTTGAAGAATAATGAAAGAGAGTCAGCCTGTGTTATATACAGGAGACTCTCTTTTTTATGTTATTTGAAAATATGACACGTAATGAAACTTTTTGTACTGTGTTTTCGTTTAAAATAGAAATTGAAATATAAAAATGGGAAAATAAACCTATGTATGAAATGCATACAGGGGGAGGTTATAGTGAAACGAAAGTGCCTTATCATAATAGCAACTATTGTGGCTACAGTGCTCATCGTTATGGGTGTGACAACAGGATTACTATCTTTCGTGCAGAATCAAGTGGCTAATCCCCCGAATACCGTCCGACCCACAACTGCGATTGCAGCTGACGTTAAGGAAGAAACGAAGGAACAGGATGCTGCCACGCGTTTACTTCATTTTGTGGAGGCGAATGCAGAAAAGGTTTCGATTACGATTCTGAGAGATGGAAAAAAGCTGGCAGGCCAAGAAGAGAACCGTATGATGCCTTTGGCGAGCACCGTCAAAACGATCATTGCGATTGAATATGCCAAGCAAGCGGCGGTGGGTCAGATTAACCCGGATAAGAGAGTGAAGCTGATTTCGCTGGAAAGGTTTTATTTGCCGGGTTTGGATGGTGGTGCTCATGCGGCGTGGCTACAGGATATGGAAGCTAAAGGGCGGATACAGAATGAAACTGTATCTGTACGCGAGGTTGCCAAGGGGATGATTCAATTCAGTTCCAACGCCAATGCGGAGTATTTAATGGACAAACTGGGGTTGGAAGCGATCAATCGGACGAGAGCCAACTTGGGTTTGCAAAATCATGATCCTATTTATCCTTTTGTATCCTCTATTCTGATTCCTTACGAACGTATGAAGGAGAGCCAAGGTGAGAATTGGAATAATACAAAGAATAATATTTCTGCCAAAGAAGCCATCCAGGCGATGTCTGACACGGAGTTTCGCCGATATGCCCGTGTGATTCATAACAAGCTGCGCCGTGATGTGAGTGGTTCTTACAAGAGAAACGCAGATATTAAGACCTGGTATGATCAGGATTATGACCGTATCAATACGGATCGTTTTATAGCTTCAACGACAGCCGATTATGCCTTTTTAATGAGTAAGCTGAACCGCCGTCAAGGGTTCACAAAAGCTGAGCAAAAGTTATTGTCCGAGGTCATGGAGAAACCTCTTATGGTTCTTCCTGAAAACCAGCAATTTCTGAAACATACTGGGCAAAAAGGTGGCTCCACAGCTTACGTTTTGACACTGGCCATGTATGCGACAGATAAGGAAGGGCATTTGACAGAGCTAGCTGTCTTTTTTAACGATTTGGATCCTAACACAAATGCCAGCTTGCCTGAAATGATAAATGATTTTAAAAAGAGATTACTACATGATAAATCGTTTACAAAAGAAATTAATCAGCGTATCGGTGTACAGGTGAGAAGGTAACGCAGCTAAACGCTACGGTATAATGCAGCGTTTAACTGCGATGCGCAACTCCTGATCCTCATCCTATCCGCTGCCTTTCTGTTTGCGTTCCCGCAGTAATAGATACAAAAAATATGGCGCGCCAATGACGGCTGTCACGATGCCAGCGGGAATTTCGAGCGGCGGCTTCAGACCCCGTCCGAGCGCGTCGGAGAGGACGAGAATCAGCGCGCCGATCATCGCCGAGCCGGGCAATAGATAGCGGTGGCGATTGCCAAATAACCGTCGTGCCAGATGCGGTGCCAGCAGTCCGATAAATCCGATGGAGCCGATGGCAGCGACACAGGAGGCAGCCAAGGCGACTGACACGGCTAGCAGTCCTGTACGCACACGCTTCACGCTAAGTCCCAGCCCAGCAGAGCTTTCCTCATCTAGGCTCATAATATCCAGCTTGCGCTGTAGTGCATAGGCGAGAGGTAGTAACACGATTAACCACGGCAGTAGCCCATACACTTCGTCCCAGCCTTTGCCCCACAGACTTCCAGCTAGCCAAGTGAGCGTGTCGCTGGCTTCGAGTGGATACTTGACCAGTATATAGTCGGTCGCAGCCTGAAAAATAGCGCCCACCGCCAGTCCGGTCAAGGCTAGCATGTTGGGACGCATGCCTCCCTTCATCGAAAGCTGTACGAGCAACAGTGCTGCTAGCCCGGCACCGACAAAGGCGGCTACAGGCAACAGCGCCACTGGGGATGAGGGGAGCAGTACGATGACGAGAACCGCCGCAAAGCCGGCCCCTTTGGATACACCTACCACATCTGGTGAGGCTAGCGGGTTGCGGATCATGCCTTGCAGCAGAACACCGGCCACTGCCAGCCCAGCTCCGGCCATGATGGCCAGCAGGCCGCGCGGCAGCCGATAATGGTGAACGATGAACCAGGAAGAGGCATTCCGGTCAGTCAGAGCCGCGATCAGCTCAGAGGGCGTAATGTAGGTGCTGCCTACGCCTATAGCTATAAAAGCAACACTCAGCATGAGCGCGAGTAAAATCCACAGTTTTTTCATCGTGAAGCCCTCCCGTTCTTATGCGCTAGATATAAAAAGAAGGGCGCGCCCACCAGTGCGGTTACAATGCCAACGGGCGATTCATAAGGAAATGCAATAAATCGTCCAAGCACGTCTGCATAGGTCAGCAGAAGACCTCCGCAGATTGCAGACAGGGGGATGATCCGTCTGTAATTGTCGCCTGTAAACATCTTGATGATATTCGGTACCATCAGGCCCAAAAAGCCGATGGACCCGGCTACCGCTATGGCAGAGCCTGCCAGCATAATCACTGAGGCCGAGGCCAGTAGACGGACAAGACGTACGTTTTGTCCCAATCCCTGTGCGACCTCCGTCCCGAGGCTCAGCACAGATAGCGAAGGGGCTAGCGCCAGTGCAAGAATCATACCCACGGCAAACCATGGCAGCACCAGACGCGTGTCGGCCCATGTGGACCCGTCGATGGCTCCGGCGAGCCAATACAGCACATCAGATATTTGCTCGTTAAACACGAGCAGTCCCTGGGTGATGGAGGCCAGCAGCAGATGCACGGCCATCCCGGCTAGGGCCAGCTTGACCGGCGTCATGCCCGCCGTTCCGGCCAGCGCATATACGAAGGAGCCGCCTGCGATGGCCCCGGCGAAAGCAAAATAAATGCTGCCGGACGATCCGATATTCGGCAGCAGCACGACGGACAGCACGACAGCCAGCGAAGCGCCTGAGCTGACCCCGAATACCTGCGGCGAAGCCAGCGGGTTGCGTGTGATGGCCTGCATCAGGGCTCCTGCCACGGCAAGCCCGGCCCCGACGATTAGGCCAATAACGGCACGCGGTAGGCGTACCGTCAAGACAATGAGCTGATCCTTGGACGGGTGCTCGGTGAACAGCGCAGTCAGCATGGTGGGGATGTCCATCCTGACTGGGCCAATCGCCACGCTGAGCAGCAATCCAGCCAGCAACGCAGCGATAAGTGCAAAGAAGACCGGCTTATTCAGCCGGTCGCGTGAGGCTTGTCCGATCAATGGGAGCCGTCTCCTTTACTTTGCGCGGGATACAGAAGCGAAATGGCTTGCTCCAGTATTTTCTCGGCTGAGCCGAGTCCACGGTACCGGGTCCATAGTGCCCGGTTCACTTCGTAAACTTCCCCTTTTTTGACGGCCGTAATGTTTTGCCAAAGCGGGTTTTGCTTCCATTCCGCAATCAGCTTTTCGTCGGCTTCCACCAAAAAGATCACATCAGGATCCGCTTGTGAAATCTGTTCCAGCGTCAGCTTGACGGTAGGTTCGCTTGTATTTTGAAGGGCGTTGTGGATACCTGCTTGCTCCAGCAGTTGTCCATCAAAGGATGAAGCGCCGTGAGCCGATAGTGAATCAGAACGGAATACCCCTAGCAATACGCTGCGTGGCTCACCCGCTTGGATGCCTTCTTTCAACTTTTTCATTGTAGCTTTATGCGCCGCGAGAATTTGCTTGCCTTTTTCCTTCTCACCCAACGCATCGGCGATGACACTGAAGGATGCCAGGTTTTGTTCATAGGAGGAATTGCGGCTCTTTAGAACAATGGTCGGAGCAATCTCGCTTAGTTCTTTGTATATGCTTTTATGACGATTCAGATCGGCAATAATCAAATCCGGCTTCAAGGAGCTGATCGTCTCCAGGTTTGGCTGTTTGCGCGTGCCTACTGGTGTGAAGTCGATTTTCTTGCCGAGCAGCCCCTCAATATCATCGTCATTTTCCTGAGCTATGCCGACAGGTGTTACGCCCAGTTGGGTTGTAGCATCGACAAAAGAGAATTCCAAGGTTACGATTCTTTTGGGTATACCCGTAACTTTGGTTTCTCCCATCTCATGTTTAATCATTCGAGTGTCGCCTGTTGCTTGAGGTGCTGCTGCGCTGTTATCTTGTGACTGGCTTCCACATCCCGCCATAATGACCGTCAGTAGTGCCAGGATCACTGCAAGCAGCATGCCTGTGCGCAGTGGTTGTTTCGGTGTTGCCATATATTATCCCCCGTTCCAAGTATGCTTACCAGAGAAACTGATAATCATTATCAATCAACTAACTGATGATCATTCTAGCAATCGGGAAGGAGGACGTAAATAATGTGGTCATTTAAACCGTTTTGATCGATTAAATGAATTAAATTCATTAAAATTACGAATGGGAGGAGGGGGAAGTACCAGGACATCAGATATGTAAGGTTTATGCATCCCCCCGTTGTCGGCGATAGATACGCTCCGGTCTGCCAACGGTTCCGTACACCTGATCGTGGTGCGCATCGCCACTTTCCACTAAGTACTCCAGATACCTTCTGGCTGTAGAACGGCTCATACCCAGCTCAATTCCCACTGTACCTGTAGTCACCTCACCCCGTCGATTCAGGAGATCTAGCACTTTGTCGCAAGTCACTTTATCGATGCCTTTGGCCCATAGATCTCCAACTACGTTCCCTGCCATCCGACCGGTGCCCGCGCTTTGAAGCAAACTGTCAATTTCCGATTGCTCCACCGTGGATTGTTCTTCCTGCCATGTTGTGACTTGTCGCCGAAACCGGGCGTATTCCTTCAAGGTAGCACGCAATCTCTCAAATACAAGCGGCTTCACGATAAAATCAAACACACCTGCACGAACGGCTTGTACCACTGTTTCAGCTTCTTTGGCGGCAGTCAGCATAACAACATCTGTACCCGGATAGTGTTGCTTGATGAACGATAGCAGGGTTAGACCATCCGTATCAGGAAAATAAACATCCAGCACGACTAGAGGAGGACGGAGTACGTCCAGTTGAAGTTTTGCCTCAAATTCGTTCGTCGCGATTGCACATACGGTGAACCCATCCACCTTTTCAATAAATCGGCGGTTAATCTCCGCAATTCGCGGATCATCTTCAATAATAAGAACCTCAATGTCCGATAAAACCCGCTCATTCATGGGCGTAATCTCCTTTTGCATCATTACTCGTATCAGTTCTTTGTAAAGGAATGTATACCTCAAAAATACTTCCACCACCAGGCCGTTCGTGTACTTCTATAGAGCCGCCCATTCGTTCAGTGTACTCCAGCACGAGAGCAAGGCCATATCCATGTCCAGCTTCTGCTTTGGTCGAAGCTCCTCTGACAAACAGCTTTTCTTGGATATCGTCCGAAATTCCCAATCCGTTATCTGCAACTTCGACGATGATGGCTTCAGTCGTTTCTTCAAGCCGGAACCAGACCTGTCCGTCAGAGATGGAGGACATCGCAACAGCTTCCATGGCATTGTCCAGCAGGTTTCCGACTACGGAAGCGAGAAAGGACCACTCCAACGTAGGAGACTGGGTTGAGAATGCTCCTTTAATATCAGAATGGAGTAAGATCCCTTTTTCCAGCGCCTGTTTCTTCTTGCCGATCAGTAGGCTGGCGATGATTGAATCGGGCAGGAGAGCAGTGGCAATCGGCCTGTGTACACGATATTCCTCTGATTCCTGGGTGATAAAGTCCACCGCTTCGTCATAACACTCCAACTGAATCAGGCCGGATATGAGATACAGCCGATTGGCGTATTCGTGTGTTTGTGATCGCAGTACTTCCGCATAATCTTTGACCTCTGTCAACTGTTGTGTCATTCGGAGCAGTTCGGTCTTGTCACGCAGACTGGCAACTGTTCCCATGATGCGACCGGAACGATCCTGGATCGGCACACGGCTGACGACTACAGTTCGCTGCTGGACCTCAATTTCCTTATTCCATATGTACTGTCCCTGATTTGGCCCCATCGTTGAATGCTCTACTGTGTAATCGGCAACAAGCATATCAACCAGTACATCCGGAACACCAGTCAAGTGACGAAGGTCGCATCCGTAGATAGAGGTTTCCGGTAGGAGTCCGATCAAACGAGCTGCCTGTGGATTGGCAAGTGTGATTTGTCCGTTACTATTTACCGCGATAATCCCTTCGCCGATGGACTCAATAATGGCTTGCTTTTCCTGGTACAACCGTCCGATCTCCACTGGATCCAGTCCATGCAGTGCGCGGCGTACCCGTTGCGCTATAATCAGGCTTCCCAATATGCCGATCATCAGAGCACCCACCATTAACCAGAGCCATGCATATGTGTATGTACGAATATTTTGCTGCACATCTGTCATTAAAAAACCTACAGAGACGAGCCCGATGGCCTTACCTTGCTGATCATAAACGGCTGTTTTGGCGCGTATTGACGGTCCAAGAGAGCCCGTCGATTCAGTGATCAAGGACTGCCCTTGCAGTACCTTATCATTCATGGGGTCTATCATAGGCGTGCCGATGCGCTCCGGGTTTACATGCCACTGCCGGATGAGATGACGATCAGCAATAGTAATAAAATCAGCTCCGCTGCTGGCTTGGACGGGCTTTATGGCCTCGTTGATACGCGAACGCAATTGCGTCGTCTCGGTCCGCTCCAGAGCGTCTCTGACCTGCGCATCTACGGCGAGGGTATTGGCGACGGTTAGCGCCCTTTTTCCGATTTCATCATATAGAGCGGAGGTGATCATATATCGAAAGGATAATCCCAACAGCCCGGTAACTACCAGTACTAAAAGGGATATAAATACTATAAGTTTTGTCTGAAAACGCACATGCCTTCACCGCCGTTAAACAAAATATAGGAGGAACGAATCAGCCGATAATCTCCTCCATACGATCCATTTTACTGCATTACAGAAACGCCCGCACTTTTATTCTATCGAAAGAATGGTCTATAATAGAAATAGTTACATAATACGAGGAGGAACATAATATGATTATTATTCATGCCGATATGAAAGTTTTACCTGAGAAAAGAGAAACTTTTTTGCAACAAACCAAAGGGCTGATCAGCGCATCCCAAGCTGAAGAAGGCAATGTACGTTACACGTTAATGCAGGATCTGAATGATCCCAACGCATTTACGATGGTTGAAGAGTGGAAAGATGCTGCTGCTGTAGATTTCCATAATAATTCTGCCCATTTCCAGGCATTTGTTGCCGCCGCTAAAGAATTGTTGGCTGCTCCGCTTCAAGTGAATGCTTTTCAGGATGCAACTAAACTGTAACCATCCCGTTGGATAATTCATAATCAGGAACAGGAGGAATAGACATGGGGAACATTGCAGATACAACTGTACTGAATAACGGAGTTCAGATGCCTTGGCTTGGTTTTGGTACCTACAAGGCGGAAGGTAATGAGGTCTACGAAGCGGTCAAAACAGCTATTGAGGTCGGTTACCGTCACATTGATACAGCGGCGATCTACGGCAACGAGGAACTGGTTGGACAAGCCATTCGTGATAGTGGAGCGGCTAGAGAAAATCTGTTTGTAACCACCAAGCTATGGAATCAGGATCAGGGCTACGATTCAACACTGCGTGCCTTTGAGGAAAGTCGTAAACGGCTGGGTCTGGATATCATTGATCTGTATCTCATTCATTGGCCTGGTAAGGATAAGTACAAGGAAACTTGGAAAGCATTTGAACGCTTGTATGAAGAAGGAAGCGTACGCGCTATCGGCGTTAGTAACTTCCAAGTTCACCATCTCGAAGACCTCCTCCAAGATAGCAACATGGTTCCTGTCATCAATCAAGTGGAGCTTCACCCACGTCTGACACAACAAGAGCTGCATCAATACTGCCGGGAGCACCAGATTCAGCTAGAATCGTGGAGCCCGCTGATGAAGGGGAAATTAACCGAGCAAGCGGACATCGTTGAGATTGCTGCCAAATACGGTAAAACCTCTTCGCAGGTCATTTTGCGTTGGCATCTGGATCGGGGGATTGTGACGATTCCCAAATCGGTAACCGCGCATCGTATTCGCGAAAATGCTGATTTATTCGATTTTGAACTAACGACTGAGGATATTGACCGAATTAATGGTCTTCATCTGGATGAGCGTGTAGGCACCCATCCCGATAAGCTGTTGTTTTAAATAAATATTCACTTGTAAAAAGAACCTCCCATTCTGCGTTTATCGCGGTTTGGGAGGTTCCTTTTTTAGGTTCAGGTGTGGCTTTGTCTATTTACTTGCTTAGCTTACGATACAACAAGTAAGAATAGAGTACAGGAGAGATAACGGATATGATCAGTACGGTTAGGAAAATGACTACTCCCGCCATTCCACCGATCCATGCCGCCACCAACGCTGAAGCACCGCCAAGCATCATCATAGGCCCCCCGAAACGGTGCGTTTTACGCCATACCTCGGGGTTAGACAGAGTCCACGGCGTGCGGATACCGAACGTATAGTTCGGCTGTACCTGAGTCATATAATTCCCCATCACCATCAGCATCAGGCCTATTAACCCTAAAATTATAGCATTCATTTGCAGTCGTATATTCAGGTTATACAGCAGCATTCCCCATCCAGCTACAGCGAGAACTACAGAAACACCTGCACGCGTAACTTCATAGGCTTTTGAAAATTTCTCATAATTAGCTCTGTTGGGGTCCATGTGGCGTGCCAATCGAATGACCAGCGGGACTAGGCCCAACAACACGAGCATGATAATAGAACCACTTTTGCTCGTATACCCGTCTGCTGTATTGTTAAAGTTAATATGCGAGGCTAGAACATTGGGAAGCCGGTCGTACAGCAGTATAGCGCCTATGGCGGGTGATAAGGCAATCAAAGTTGTCAAAACATCCGTCAAGCTCCAAGGTGTTCGAAATTTCATTCAGATTCCTCCCCATCCTTAATATGATTCACATTTTTCCTGGCAGGGGTATCGGAGTGGGCTATACTGAACATCCAACCGATGACATCCGCCACAACCGTTGTATGCAGGGTGTATATAATGTTTTGCCCCTGTCGTTCATCCAGCACCAGCCCAGCCTGCTTTAGGATATTGAGATGGTGGGAGATGCTGGGTTTGCTAATTTGAAAATGTTCAGCTACTTCGCCTGCGCTCATGCTTTTTTCCTTTAAAAGCTGCAAGATTGTACGCCGGGTCGGATCAGCCAAAGCTTTGAAGGCATCGTTCAAAATACATTTCCTCCTTTAGATATTTAGATAATATTCTAAATATCTAACACCATAGTAAAATATAGCTATACTACATGTCAATGGAACAAGACATCATTTTAGAAAAAATTAACGAGGTCAATTATGTTTGTATAAAGTAGTGAAATGGGCTATAATCAATTTATACAAAAATAAGATTCTTAATTTAAAGTTAATTAGAGGAGGGAATAGATATGAAACACGTCTTTCGTAAAGGAAATGATCCGCAAGCCCCGGTTATTTTGCTGTTGCATGGTACAGGCGGGAATGAACAAGACTTAATACCTTTGGCTGAGATGGTAGCACCGGGAGCTTCTGTGTTAGGCGTAAGAGGAAATGTGCTGGAAAATGGGATGCCGCGTTTCTTTCGCCGTTTGGCAGAAGGAGTGTTCGACATTGAGGATCTCGTATTTCGTACCAAAGAACTGAGCGAATTTGTGGACACAGCTGCAGAGCAATACGATTTTGACCGTAATAACGTGGTGGCTCTGGGCTATTCCAATGGTGCAAACATAGCCGCCAGCATGCTCTTTCACGATGCAAAAGCGTTACGCGGAGCTATTTTGCACCATGCAATGGTGCCGTTGCGTGGGCTGGACTTGCCTGAATTGAACGGTGTCCCTGTATTTCTGTCTTCCGGTGAAAATGACCCGATTGTTCCGACTTCGGAATCCCGGGAGCTGCAAGCATTATTGGAGGGAGCCGGAGCGCAGGTGGAAGCATATTGGGAACGCAATGGTCATCAATTGACCCGTACAGAAGCTGCCGCCGCAGGCCAATGGTTTGGAAAGCATTTTAATGTATAAAATAACTCGATAACGATCAAGCTACGGTTTAGCGCTCCCGTGAGCGATTCTATATTAGGAGGCGTCAAACCAATGGCAAAACCGGATAATCGAGCCGATAATGTTGAACACTTGCAACAAAGTATTCAGAACACACAGCAGAACCTGCGTGAAGCTGAAGGATATCTAAATGAATTTTCCTCTGAAATCAGCAACGAGGAGCGTCAGCAGATCGAAGAAAAAAATAATCGTCGTAAAGAAAGTATTAGATCATTTCGCGAAGAAGTGAAGGACGAAGCAGCTCATTCCCAAGAGTAGTAAAAATAGAGAGGCCCAACTTCGAGTTTTAATTCGGGTGGGGCCTCTTTTTTATGCAAAAATCATCATAACTGTATTCATTTCAATTGCCCCCTATAATGCAGTGGAGACGCTAATCTTCGTTGAAAATAAAAATTTTATAAATAATGTTGTTGTAAACTAATTTGTATTGATGTTAAATAATAAAAGAAAGCGCAATCATTTATGAATTAGGATTTCATCATGCGAAGGGGGAAGGATATGCTGCTGCGAAGAAAAAGCATGGCTTTGATACTTATGGCGGTGGTTTTGATGGCTGGACTGCTGCAAGGCTGTTCTTTCAAGACCGATGAAAAGGAAGGGCCGGGAACAGAACTTGTATTATGGACGTTCAATGAACTGCATGAGAAGTTTTTTCTGCAAATGGCTGACCAATGGAACCAACAGCACCCTGATGAATTGATTAATTTGAAAGCGAATACATTTCCTTATGACAACCATCACAGCAAGCTGTCGATTGCGCTGCAATCGGGGGTGGGAGCGCCGGATATCGCGGATATCGAGGTGAACAAGATCGGTAATTTCCTCAAAGGGATACCGCAACTGGTCCCGCTCAATCCGGTGATTGACCCCGAGATCAATAACATTGTACCTTCCAGAGTACAGATTTACGGCAAAGACGGTAAATATTACGGCATTGACTTCCACGTTGGAGCCGAAGTGATGTATTACAATAAAGAGATTATGGACCAGGCGGGGGTAAACCCGGATTCCATCGTCACCTGGGCAGACTATGCTGCTGCAGGCAAGCAAGTACTTGCGAAAACAGGCAAGCCAATGGCGACCTTAGAAACGAATGACCTGTGGAGCTATTGGCCGATGATCTCCCAGCAAAATTCAGATTTTCTGGATGACAAGGGCGAGTTGACGTTGGATAACGAAACCAATATTAAAACACTTGAGTTTCTTCAACAGATGGTAAAAGACAAAGTCGCTATTCCCTCACCGGGCGGCGGGCATCATATGGAGGAATACTACGGGTTTATGAACAAAGGCGGGGCTGCTTCGGTATGGATGCCGATGTGGTACATGGGGCGTTTTACGGATTACATGCCTGACCTGAAAGGTAAAATTATCATCAGACCCATGCCGGCGTGGGAAAAAGGCGGCTATCGCTCAGCGGGTATGGGCGGAACCGGAACGGTAGTCACGAACCAATCAGAGCACCAGGATCTGGCGATGCGTTTTCTAGCCTTTGCCAAGCTGTCCAAGCAAGGGAATGTGGAGATTTGGAAGCAGCTAGGGTTTGATCCCATCCGCAGTGAAGTGTGGACAATGCCGGAAGCCAAAGCCAAAAACAAATTTACGGAGTATTTCGGAACAAATATTTTTGACACGCTGATCGAAGTCAAAGATGAGATCAATGCGGTGCATATTGGACCGAAAACGCCTGACATCGCCAGTGCTGTACGCAATAAAATACTTTATCGGACACTACAGAGTGGCGAAGATCCAGCCACGGTGCTGCATGAGCTAGCAGATGAACTGAGATAGACCCCAACAGGAAAGGGAGTGAGATTCATGGCAACGCCCGTTCATACGAACGCTAATGTACCGACAGGTCAGCCGCCAAAAACTCAGCGTCCGGCCAGAAGCCAATGGAGCCGATTTATTCATTCCAGTCGTACGGCACCGTATGTGTTTGTCCTTCCATTTTTACTGTCCTTTGCGTTATTTTTTGCCTATCCGGTCATCTCGACGGTCATTATGAGCTTCCAGGAAGTCCTGCCAGGGATAACAACTTATGTTGGACTGGAAAATTATAAGGACTTAATCAATCCTACGTTTGGAAAGGCGATATTGAATAGCGTCCTGTACACGCTGCTTACACTGGTCGTGCTGATTCCTCTGCCGCTGGTATTGGCAGTATTGCTGAATTCGCCTAAAATGCCGGGCAGAGGGTTGTTTCGCTCCGTGATGTTTATACCTGCACTAACCTCGGTGGTGGTAGCAGGAACGATCTTCCGCCTCATGTTCGGGGAATTGGATGGTTCGCTGATGAACTCCCTGTTGGGGGTCTTCGGTCTGGAGCCGTATAAATGGCTAATGAACGCCAACACCGGCTTTTTAGCGTTGATCGTGCTGGCCTTGTGGAGATGGTTGGGCGTAAATATGCTGTACTACATGTCGGGACTCCAGAACATTCCCCCCGAGTTGTATGAAGCTGCGCAGATTGATGGAGCCAGTCGATTCGATTCATTTTGGCGGATTACGATTCCTATGCTGAAACCAGTGACGATCTACGTATTTACGATTAGCATTTATGCGGGGTTGTCCATGTTCACGGAAAGCTACATGTTGTGGAACGGAAATAACTCCCCGAACGATATTGGTTTAACGATTGTTGGCTATCTCTATCGCCAAGGTCTGGAGCAGAACAGTATGGGCTTCGGAGCTGCGGTGGGCATTGTATTGCTCGTATTTACACTCGTGCTGAACCTGATCCAGCTCAAATTTTTCGGCATGTTCCGGAAGGAGGATTAAGCGATGGCTCAGAAACAAAAAGGCTCATTATCCGCATTGCTCGTTGTCCTGTTCATTCTGTTTGCCGGGTTTGCCCTGTTTCCGCTATTTGCCGTGACGCTTGCCTCGTTCAAGCCATCGACGGAGCTGTTGCGCTACGGCTTGAATCTTAAGCTGGAGTGGGACATCATGTCCTTGAAAAACTATGCGTTCATCTTTCAGGGGACGACGGATTATTTTCAATGGTACTGGAACAGTATTGTTATTACCGTCTTGTTTACGGTGTTATGTCTGATATTGTCCGCGATGGTGGGCTATGGTCTGGAGATGTACCGTTTTAGATTGAAAAATGTGATTTTCACACTGGTGCTGGTTGTAATGATGATTCCGGTAGAAATTATCATGCTGCCGCTCTACAAGCTAATGATCGGCATGAAGCTGATTAATACAGTATGGGGTGTAATTCTACCCTTCGTCGTCGCGCCGATCCCAATCTTTTTCTTCCGTCAATATTTGAGTGGAGTACCCAAGGATTTTATGGATGCTGCGCGGGTTGACGGCTGTTCAGAATATGGCATTTTCGTACGCATTATGATGCCTCTAATGGCGCCTGCATTTGCGGCAATGGCTATTTTGCAGGCGATGAACAGTTGGAATAACTTCCTGTGGCCGATGATTGTATTGCGGACCAACGACATGCTGACACTGCCCATTGGACTGTCCAGTCTGCTGACGCCATATGGCAACAATTATGATGTGCTGATCGCGGGCTCCGTTTTGGCTATTTTACCGATTCTGGTCGTGTTTCTATTCTTCCAGCGTTACTTTATTGAAGGAATGACGGCAGGTGGAGTAAAAGGGTAATCGGAAAGGTATTCAATGGAGCGAATGAATACAAGAAATGTGCAACGTCAGAAAGGGCTGGTCGGGCTTTGTCCCGATCTGCCTTTTTTTTGGTTCGATTGATTTTCATTCTCATTTTCATGTCTATCATCTGCACAAGCTATGGGTAAACGTGGTATGATATTTGAAAGATTTCAAATACAGAAATATTCAGGCGGAGCGTGGAGAACCTATGGAACCAACAGAAACCCAGAAAACTGACCCGGCCATGGCGTCAACCGTTGGCATGGAGGATATTGTACGGGCGCATCATATGCTGCGTGAGGTGATTGTACGTACACCTTTACAGAGGGATGCCGTCCTATCGGCCAAATATAACTGTAATGTGTATCTGAAAAGAGAAGATCTCCAAGTCGTGCGGTCCTTTAAAATCCGTGGTGCTTACAACATGATTCGTAGCTTGACTCCCGGACAAATGGAAAAAGGCATCGTGTGTGCGAGTGCAGGGAATCATGCGCAAGGTGTGGCTTTTTCATGTAATGCACTTGGTATCCACGGTAAAATATTTATGCCGAGTACAACGCCTAATCAGAAAGTGAAGCAGGTTCGTCGCTTTGGGGGAAACAGTGTAGAGGTCATTTTGACTGGAGATACGTTTGACGATGCCTATGATGAGGCCATGAAGGTGTGTAGCGAGCAGGCAATGACCTTCATCCATCCGTTTGATCAGCCGAAAATTATTGCGGGCAATGGTACGATTGCGATGGAAGTGATGGAGAGTCTAGATACACCTATGGACTATGTGTTCGTAACGATTGGCGGCGGCGGTTTGGCGGCAGGCGTAGGTACGTATGTTAAAACCGTGAGTCCATCCACCAAGGTAATTGGTGTGGAACCCCTTGGCGCGGCGTCGATGACGGAAGCGATGCGTTTACACAAGGTGGTTACACTGGATCAAATAGACAAGTTTGTTGACGGAGCTGCGGTGAAGCGTGTGGGTCAGCTGACATACGATATTTGTAAACATACCTTGGACGATATTGTGAAGGTACCGGAAGGTAAAGCATGTACCGCGATTCTGGAGCTGTATAATGAAAATGCGATTGTTGTGGAGCCTGCGGGTTCACTGCCTGTTGCAGCACTTGATCTGTACCGCGAGCAGATTCAAGGCAAAACGGTTGTCTGTATCGTCAGCGGTGGTAACAACGATATAGATCGAATGCAGGAGATTAAGGAACGGTCCCTAATTTACGAAGGACTGAAGCATTATTTTATGGTGAATTTCCCGCAAAGAGCTGGGGCACTGCGTGAGTTTCTACAGGATGTGCTTGGACCGGACGACGATATTACTAGGTTTGAATATACGAAAAAGAATGATAAGGAAAATGGACCAGCTCTGGTCGGCATTGAGCTGTTCCACAAGGAAGACTATTTTCCTTTAATTGAACGAATGAACCGCAAGGGGCTTAAATATACGGAACTGAATAAAAACGAAAATCTATTTAATATGCTAATTTGAAAAGGAGCCTGCGGGCTCCTTTTTTTGTATCAGGATTTTGCAAAATCCTCGTATGTAAAGCGTTATGCGTAGTTTATAAATTTCTTTTTATTTGAAATAAAGCGTTTACAAAACAGAATGTGATAGGTTAATATATGGGTAACTTCATAAGTATAAACACTAATGTAATAGGTGTGTCACCTGAATTTCATTATAAGATACTCATTCGGAGGTGCGAAAGAAATGTTGAAAGCATGGAAAAAATCAGTACGGAGTAAATTGACCCGAACGGCGTTTGCTGCTGTAACCTCGGCTGCTTTGTTACTTTCAGTGATGCCATCTGCATCCGCAGAGCACTGGGCGTTAACTGGTGATGTGGCAGTACATGATCCGTCCATTACGAAAGAAGGCAACGCTTGGTATATTTTCTCCACAGGGCAGGGGATACAGGTTCAAAGATCGGACGACGGACGCAATTTTTACAGATTGCCGCAAATATTCCTGTCGTCGCCATCATGGTGGAAATCGTATGTACCTAAGCAAAAGCCTAACGATGTGTGGGCACCGGACGCTCAGAAGTACAATGGACGTGTCTGGGTTTACTATTCCATTTCTACTTTTGGGTCACGCACTTCGGCCATTGGATTGACTTCAGCAACAAGCATTGGCGCGGGAAGCTGGAGAGATGATGGACTCGTGCTGCGTACGACGGATGCCAACGATTATAATGCGATTGACCCGAATCTCGTCATTGACGCTTCCGGTAACCCGTGGCTTTCCTTTGGTTCATGGAATTCAGGCTTGAAAGTGACTCGATTGGACAAGAATACGATGAAGCCTACGGGGCAGATCTATTCTATCGCCAAGCGTACGGCGGGTGGTTTGGAAGCGCCCCATGTTACATACCGTGATGGGTATTATTATCTGTTTGCTTCCATTGATAACTGCTGCAAAGGCGTAGACAGTAATTATAAGATTATTTACGGGCGCTCTACTAGTATTACCGGACCGTATGTGGACAAGAGCGGCAAAAGCCTGATGGACGGCGGCGGAACGATACTGGATGCGGGGAATGACCGTTGGAAGGGACCTGGCGGCCAATCCGTCTATAATAACAGTGTCATTGCGCGTCATGCCTATGATGCCACTGATAAAGGAAATCCAAAACTTCTGATTAGTGATTTGAAATGGGATTCGGCAGGCTGGCCTACGTACTAAAGAGAGGACCGTTTGGAGTCACCTATGTAGTAAAATCATATAGATATATTCAAAAACTGTTCCTCTTATGGGGAACAGTTTTTGGCTTGCAATGTCATAGAAACATGCTATTATGTATCAAGTTGATAATAATTATCATTATCGTTATCATTTTGGAAAACGTAATGATTTTTTCAGGTACGGAGGGAGTGACCTCATCAAATGCAGTCTAAAGACAGCATGGACAAACATACAGCTCGGACAGAGAGGGCAGTTCCTGAAGTAGTCATAACAGCACGTCCAGTACTTCGAGCGGGTAGGATTCGGCAGGCGTTGTTGTTCACAGCTTCGGCTGTATTGTTGGGTTTGGCCATATTCGCCGCCATTTCTCTCGGAGCCAAGGACTTGACCGTAAGCACCGTGTGGTCGGCAGTATTTCACTATGATCGTTCGCTGATGACACATCAGATCATTCATGAGTTGAGATTGCCGCGTGTACTCGGTGCAGCTGTTATTGGAGCTGCGCTGGCGGTTGCAGGTTCTCTGATTCAGGGCATTACGCGCAACCCGCTGGGAGATACAGGTGTGCTGGGCATTAACGCAGGAGCGATGTTTGTAGTTGCAGTGAGTTTTGCCTTTTTTCCCGATCTTCCTTATGGGACGTTAATAGTATTGTCGTTCCTGGGGGCGCTGATGAGTACCTTACTGGTATTTGGTCTGGGAGCATCTGCGCCTGGTGGATTGACACCTATGAGACTGACGGTGTCTGGAGCTGTGACGGCTGCCCTGTTAGGTTCCATGACTTCGGGGATTGCGATTTATTTTGATTTAAGTCAGGATTTAGCCTTCTGGTATGCGGGTGGTGTAGCCGGGATCAAATGGTCGCAGCTTGAGATTCTTGCACCGATTTTGCTTATTGTGATCGCCTGGTCTATGGGGCTGGCACGTTCTATTTCGCTGATTTCGATGGGCGATGAGGTGGCGTTAAACCTTGGGTTGAATCTCAGGCGCATTCGGCTTTTGGGTCTGCTGACCGTAGTGGTACTGGCGGGACTCTCTGTATCGGCTGCTGGAGCCATCGGCTTTGTAGGTTTGGTTATCCCACATATCGCTCGCAAGCTAATCGGTGTGGATTATCGCCAGATCGTGCCGCTGTCTGCGTTATTGGGAGCCGTGTTACTGGTGCTGGCAGATTTGGGAGCGAGAATGGCAAATCCGCCAGAGGAGCTAGCTATTGGAATTATGGTGTCTTTTATCGGAGTACCCTTTTTCCTCTTTCTCGCCCGTAAGGAAAGGAGGGATTTATAGTGAGTCGCTCTTTAGGGATTGGGGACACGAGAACGAAAAAGGCTTGGCTCGTTTGTTTGGTATTGGCGGGAATCAGCTTTGCCGTCCTTGTTTTGGGTTTGAATACCGGAACGATTCGTATTCCACCGCTACGCGTGCTGGATACGTTGTTTGGCGGTGGCAGCGGACGTGATCATATCGTTCTGTTCGAGTATCGTCTGCCTCGTATTGCTGTAACGGTGCTGGCTGGAGCGGGACTAGGCGCAGCCGGGGCGGTCATGCAAGGCTTGTCGCGGAACGCACTTGCTGATCCGGGAGTGCTCGGTCTTCATGCAGGGGCTGCGTTGGGACTGGTAATGTTCGTTAGCTTTTTTCGCGACTTGGACGGTTCGGCCGCCGTCCTGATCCCCTTGTTTACCTTTGCAGGAGGTGTCATTGCGGCGATGCTGATTGTTTTGTTGTCCTATAGCCGTAACAGAGGAATCGTGCCAGTGCGTCTGATTTTGTCCGGTATCGGTGTAGCCTCGGGCCTTAGCGCTATAACGCTGTATTGGTCCTTACGGCTGGATGAGGATACATACGCATTTACCGCACGTTGGTTGGCTGGCAGCGTTTGGGGCCGGGACTGGATACATGCAGCAGCTTTGCTGCCTTGGTTAGTCATTGTATTACCCTACGTTCTGTCGCAGACGCGCAGTCTGAATAACCTGTCGTTGGGTGACGAGACCGCGGCTGGAATCGGTACAAGTGTGAAGCGCCAGCGCCTATTACTGCTAGGCGCAGCTGTGGCTCTATCTAGTGCCAGTGTATCTATGGCCGGAGGCATCGGCTTTATCGGGCTGATTGCGCCTCATCTGGCTCGCCGTCTGGTTGGGCCGATGTACCAGCATTTGCTGCCAGTAGCCTGTTTGGTCGGGGTCGTCATTCTGGTCACCGCCGACACGATTGGGCGTTCGGTGTTTCAGCCAAATGCGATTCCCGCAGGTGTGGTGGTTGCTGTGGTAGGAGCTCCGTATTTTCTATTCTTGTTGTCCCGAACAAAATGACAGAAGAAGCCTTCTATAATGATCATTATAATGTAGAGCTTCTATAGCATAGGAGAGAATAAACATGAGAAAACACAAATTTGAGGGTTCAGGTTTTAAACGTTCATGGGTAGTCACAACTCTTGTTGTATGCATGATCATGCTATCTGCTTGCGGACAAGCAGCCGACAAACAGACTGCCGATACGAAAGCGGCGGACAGTGCGCAGACAACCATTAGTGCGGATTCGCGTATTGCTTCGATGTCAATTCATTTGACGAACAACTTGCTGGCATTGGGCATTACTCCGGCTGGTTCGGTCATTGGCGGAGATGTGAAGGATTTTCTACCGCATGTAAAAGATCGTCTTCAAAGTACCCGTAAGCTAGGTGTTGTCACTGATCCGGATATGGAAGCGGTACTGGAGCTTCAACCTGATCATATTTTCTTAGACAAAAAATATTCGGGAACCGATGTGGCCAAGTTTGAAAAAATTGCGCCGACCGACGTTTTTGATCTGGATGAAGGCACATGGAAAGATCAATTGAAAAAAATAGCCGTTATGGTCAAACATGAAGCACAGGCAGACGCATTTCTAAAAGACTATGATACACAGAGGGAACGAGTCAAAAAGCTGATTCATTCAAAAATTGGGGACGGAACGGTTATGGCTGTACGTGTGACGGCGAAAGAGGTTCGTGTTATGGGGATGAAGCGTCCGGTAGGACCGCTGTTATATCAGGATTTGGGCTTGAAGCCAGCCAAAGGTGTAGAAAAGATCAACAAGGCTTATCAGGTGGTTTCCCAAGAGGTTTTACCGGATTATGATGCCGATGCGATTCTTGTTATCATCAGTAAAGGCGCGGATGCCCAAAAGGTATACAAGCAGCTGAAAGGAAACACAGTATGGCAAGGTCTCAAAGCGGTGAAGCAAGGGCATGTCTACATGTTGGACGGACAGCCTTGGCTGGACTATTCCGCAATGGGACACAAAATGGCTCTGGATAATGCAGAACAACTATTTTCCAAATAAGTTCTAAAATATATCAAGCCGTATTCCTCCATGCAGCTTCTTGCAGGCCAGGAATACGGCTTTTTGGCGCACACCCCAGCTGTAAGTCGATTGCCTGATCGAAATGAAAAGGAGCTGCTATGACCCAAAATGGGGCAGCTCCATATAATGAAAATTGCGGGCTATGAACGTTTTTTACGCAGAAAAATTGGTTTGAGTCCAATAAAGCCGATGGCGGCGAGAATTAAATTTACCCAAGGTGAGATCCTGAATACTGGCAGTACACTGCGCAGCGCTAGTCCGGCGACAAGAATCACGACAACTAACACAACATACATCAAGATGGATTTAAGATTCATCTGGGGCTTTACGGGGACGGGGTTTGGATGTTGTATCTCCTCGCCTTCTTCGGGACGATCCATAAAATTCATCAGGGCTTCAACGAGTAGAATGGCTCCTGCGGCGATGATGATAAGAGTGGATAGGCTGATTTCTTCAAAGGGTTTGAGATCTCCGCCTGTAAAGGTGACAAACCATCCGATAATCGCCTGTGTCAAAAAAAACATGGACAAGGCAACCCATGCAATAAGCGTATAATTTTTTGCTTTATTCATTGCTTCCTCCTGCTTTATGAGCGTATTCCAAGCTGATGGAACCGCCATTTCGTAACAAAGACAGTATACGTGAGGAAGCGTCGGATGGCAAAAGACTTTATCTATAGCATGTATATTACCGTTGCATTCTCCTCAAACTGGATAGAGGGTGAGCACGTGGAGCAACCTGAATATAAACGTTGAGAGGATGTGGCATCATGAAACTGGAGAACCAGGCAGATTATTTAGTCCAAAAACGACTGGGAAACGCTTCGAATGGGAATAGCGGGGCGGCCTCGTCTACAAATGTGAGTCACCGGAGCGTTCAAGGAACATCTCCAACGTACCGTATAGTGGACGATATCGAAGTGGCTGAGGATACAGAATTTGCAGGTGAGCTAGGTGCACAGAACTACCGCAGCCTGTGGCATGAGGATGAACATAACGGCGACTCTTGTAAACTGCAGTGGGAAGGACGAACGGAGACCCACCAAATGTTCAGGAACAGCTACGAATAACGAATGTCACTTTAAATGTAGTGGATTCACTCACATAAGTGTAGTATAGCGTTCTCCGGAATCGCATCGGGGAGCGCTATTTGTTTACTTTTTTAACGATGTGAACTGACAGGTTGACAAGGAAGCAGGGCGATGATAGACTGACTTTACTATAAAACTTATTAAACTTATCGGAATTAAAGTGAATAAATATCCTGGATGGATATTCCACGTTACTATATGAGTTCGAATTCATAAATGTGTAGTGAAGCTTGAAACAGGGGGAATCAGGATGGAACGGCAAATTGGAATTCGTTTTGAACATGAAGAGCTGGCCGCAACAATTCATTATCCAAACCGTACAAATGAGGGAGAGCGTCAGAGACGAGTTCCCCTCGTTGTTATATGTCACGGTTTTGTAGGCAATCGTATCGGCGTAGATCGATTATTCGTCAAGACTGCGCGTGAACTGGCCGAAGGGGGATATTTTGTCCTGCGCTTTGATTTTGCCGGTTGTGGGGAGAGCACAGGTGAATACGGCAAGCAGGGGCTTGAGTCCATGATTAATCAGACACGTACCGTATTGGATTACGCCGTCAATTGTGCGGACATTGACCCGACCAAGGTGACGCTGATCGGTCACAGTCTGGGGGGCGCGGTTGCTCTTCTCACAGCCGTACGGGACAAGAGAGTACAAAATCTGGTCCTTTGGTCAGCAGTGGGCTATCCGTTCAATGACATCGTCAAAATTACGGAGCGAAGCGTGTACGATGAGTCTGTTAAAACTGGTCATGCCGATTATTTGGGCTATAAGTTTACGCCTGCTTACTTTGAGTCGTTAGCTCAATTTCAGCCGTTCCAGGAGGCCGTTAAATTTAACGGGGATGTGCTCGTCATTCATGGAACCTCGGATGATATTATTCCTGTCGATTATGCATTTCTGTTTCAAAAGATATTCTGGATGCGTCCAGAGGGACGCTGTGATAAAGAGATTATTTTCCAGGGAGATCACACTTTCTCGTCAGGTAAAGAGCGGCAACGGCTCATTGATCGGACGCTTGAATGGCTGGATGAACAGGAAAATATTCAACGTGATTGGCAGCACTGGATGATCTGATTTCAGTGTGTAACGGATTGTATTGGAAATTGCGCCTCCGCCGGAGTAAAATGGAAGAGTAACACTATACTGGCGTGTGGAGGTTGGCAGCGATGACATTACCCTCAATTTTTGTTGCGCATGGTTCACCGACACTGGCTGTAGAAAATAACGCATATACCAGCTTTCTTGCAAAGCTGGGCGCGAGCCTGCCCCGACCCAAAGGAATTGTCATTTTTTCCGCGCATTGGGATAGCCCCGATCAATGTATTGGCGCCGATGATCAGCATGCAGCGTTGCACGATTTCTATGGCTTTCCTGAAGAAATGTACTCAATCGATTACCCTGCACCAGGCGATCCAAAGCTGTATGAGGAGATAGAGCATCTGTTCAGTCAGCATAACTTGTTCCACCAGCCGGTTCGGAACCGGGGACTGGATCATGGAGCATGGGTGGTTTTGCGGCATATATATCCTGATGCGGACATACCGGTCGTACCGTTATCTATTGATTCTCGGCGCGCTCCTCAAGAGCAATACGAGATTGGACGGATGCTGGCGCCGTTGCGAGAACAAGGGATTTTGATTATCGGTAGCGGCGGATTGGTCCACAACTTGCGGACACTCAAGCAGACGAGTGAGCCAGCCGATTGGGCCGTTCAATATGATGACTGGATTGCACAGCAGCTTCAAGACTGGAATTTACGTCACTTATTCCAATATGACAAGAAGGCTCCATATGCCAAACAAGCGGTACCTTCTTATGGAATAGAGCATTTTTCACCTTTGTTTTATGCGATGGGGGCTGCGGATCAGGAGCGCTCCGCGCATAAGCTTTTTCAGTCGTATGTCCTTGGCTCGCTGAGTCTCAATTGTTGGGCTTTTGGTCAAGAAAGTGATACGTAAATGTAAAAAAGAACTTCCGAATCCACATGCTGTGTGGGAATGGAAGTTCTTTTGTGTTTTTTGCGTCTTCGATTAATTAGAAGGCACGTTCTTTTTTAGCCAAGTGGATACCTGCGAAGTACGTTGATCTCCATTTTGATCCAACAGTGTCATAAATGCTTTCAGCTTTTGAATATAGGTGCTCTTCGAATCCATATTACGTTGAACGAACCATTGATACCCTTTTTTGGCATACGGATGAATCTTCCCGGTATCATGATCGAATAATGGCGTATTGTTCGTGCCGTAGAAAGTATAGAAAAAGTACAGATCGTGCAATTTTTTTATAGCTTGTGTACGATTGGAATGTGGATATTGGTTTAAAAACAATTCCTGTGCCAGCACTCGTCCGGCTAACTGTTGATAGCCGATACGGAGCGCGGCATCTTTGGTAGCAGCCTGTCCGGATTCCATCGACATGATGTCAATATAGCTGCGGATATCTGCCGTGGTGTGCTTCCCGAATACTTTATATTTTTCATAGTTGATGATTGGGTAATACATGCCTTCTGCGGTTTCAAGTTTGTAGCCGGCATCTCTTGTTTGAGTTAGCAACTTTTTCAGGTTCGCATCGCTTGTACGGCTGATTACATTTGTGAACGAATCACCGGGTTTATAGATTTGATTTATTTTGGTTTGAACAGAGGTCGGGTATAGGGTCTGTGCATAGGAATCCAATTGCTGGTTCTGTGCATTTTCCAGATGAAGCACCATGAGGGTAGCTTGAGAAGCTGGAATGGATTGAATATGCTTTTGCAAATAAGTGAATGCCTGAGATAGCTTGCCGGGTTGGCCTAGTAGCTGCTCGAAGGTCTTGGAGATATGTTGTACACTTTCTGCCTGAGATGTCGTAGTAGACGTCGCCGCTTGGGCTGATGCCGTATATCCCGATCCCATAGTCTGCACTGTGAAAGTTACTGCTGCGAGCATGAGATAGGCTTTGGTGATTTTTTTCATGATATAACCCTCCATTACGTTCTTTGATGTAACTGTAGTGTATAGGGTAAATGTATCGTGAGCATTCCATGTTGTATCCAACTTGTAAACGTTTGGGGAGGATAATGAATCCGATAAAAGAGTCCGAGTTAGGAGGAGCTAAAATCCTCCTTGTGAGCATAACAGCGCAAAAAAATAACCATTATCCCGGAGGATAACGGTTATTTGGGGGATGTTTAAGCGATTTTTCGACTAGGGTCCGCTGGAAAGGTATCTTTATTTTTACCAAACAGTCCACGCAGGAAGGGCAGTACCCAACGGTCAAAGCCAATTCTTCCGGCATTTGCGCCAGCAACTACGAGGAAGATTTCAAACAGCAGGTAGATTGCATTGGTGCTTACTGTACCCGAGAACAGGAACGAGAAGTTCATAACCATGGCCATCAAAGCAGCCAGTGTAGTCAATGTACCGAGAAGCAGGCCAACCCCGACCAAGAACTCACCCAACGGGATCAGGACGTTGAACAAACCTACATTCGGCAGGGCAAAGGCTTCGAGGAACGATCCCCACCAGCCTTGTACAGCGGGATGGTCTCCACCTGTTTTAGCAATGGCCCCCGAGATAAATCCGCCTGCATCGAATCCACCTGTCAGCTTTTCAAGTCCGTGAGTCATCCATTCATAACCTAGATAAACCCGTACGACAGTCAGCAACCACATTGCGACTTTGTTCTCACGTAACCAGCTATTAAACATTCAAACCACTCCTCTTTCTTAATCTATAATGTTGGTTGTATTTCATTTTGTTGGGATGATCATCTTTGCTACACCTTTATTGTAGTAGGTTCAGTTACAGTTATTTGTGATAAAAATCACAAAGTCTGAATATTTTTAAAATTTTAATGTCTTCAGATAAGTATTCTATAGAGAGGTCATGCTTCAATCAAGACAAAAACAGGAAATAAAGCTTATAATGAGAAAAATAACGAAGTGGAGGGATGAACTTGTCCGGGCCCATTTCCCAACGAAATCATTGGTTGCGTGTAATGGCCTCAGCTCTGTTATGCATGACGCTGATGTCTTGTTCTGCTATGTCCAATACGGGAGATACTGAACCCGTTCCTCAACCGACCAAGCATAAAACAGAGAAGGAGGCGCTTGAACCGCCGAAGGAGCAGTCTACTCCGGCATTTACAGCTCCGCTTACCGGTCTTCCGGTGGAGCAGCCAGTTTTGGAGCGACCGCTCGCTGTCATGATTAACAATGCTCCAGCAGCACGTCCGCAGGCAGGACTTAGTCAGGCAGATATGGTATATGAAGTTCTTGCAGAAGGCGGAATTACCCGTCTGGTCGCTTTTTTCCAAAGTCATGGCGGAGATGTAAAGGTTGGTCCGGTCCGTAGCATTCGTCCGTATTTGATTGAGCTGGGCGAAACTTATGGTGCGTTGCCGATACACGCAGGGGGAAGCACAGATGCCTATGCGATTTTACAGCAGCAGCGGAAGGAACATTTAGATGAGATTTCAAATGGAGGGGCATACTTCTGGCGAAGCAAAGATCGTCGTCCTCCGCATAATCTATACACGGACGTGAATAGACTGCGCAAAGGAAGCGATAGTAAAGGGTATGCTACGCATACGGACGTTCCAGTATATACTTACCTTAAATCCGGCGAAACCCCAGTTATGGTGGACGAGACTGCAACATCTTTACAAATCCGGTTTTTGCTTAAAAGCTACCGGGTATCTTATACCTATGATCCAGCGGATCAACAATATAAGCGTTTTGTGAACGAAAAGTCACATGTGGATCAAAATAATAACCAACAGCTCTCAGCAGCCAATGTCATTGTGATGAGCACCAGGCATCGAACGTTGGATGATGTAGGCAGATTAAGTGTTGAACTGGACGGCAGCGGAGAGGCCATGGTGTTTCAACAAGGACAGTTAATACAGGCTGAGTGGCAACATACGCCAGGTGATGCGATTCGTTTTATGAAGAAAGGGGTTGAAATTCCGTTAACGCCAGGTACATCCTATATACATGTGGTGCCTGCAGATACACCACTAAAGGAACATGTAACCATAGAAGTGAATTAGAAAACGAATTACACCTTTTTAGGAAAAAATTGTCGGATAATGAGCTTATATGTCGGGCACTGTATACGTATATCATGAAATTTGCTTTTACAAACATTACAAAAACATTGATGAGTGTGATAAGATAGCAAAGGTTGTCTATTGCAGTCGAAACAGGTTGCGGATATTTTCGTAAAGGGGTAATCGTTATGAGATTGAAGAAAAAGGATATATTCTTCGAGACGTTGGAAAATATGGCAGATACGATCGTGCAAGCAGCCGATTATTTTGCCCAACATACTTCAAATCTTCAAGATGTGACTTTGTTTACAAATGAAATGAAGAAGTATGAAAATAAGTGTGATGATTACACACACACGATTATTACTGAACTGAACAAGACCTTCATTACGCCGTTGGAACGCGACGACATCATGGAACTGACAACAACCATGGATGATGTGTTGGACGGTCTTGAAGCGACGGCTTCCCGTTTTTATATGTACAACATTACGGAGCCGGACGAGTATATTGTGCAGTTCGCTGATATTCTGCGTCAATCAGCTTACGAAATTCAGAAAGCTGTACATCTGCTTTCACAGAAAAAATTGCTGGCCATTCGTGAATACACTATTCGTCTGAATGATTTGGAAAATCAGGGGGATGAATTGTTGCGTATTTGCATCAAAAACCTGTTTGCAACTGTAACTGACCCTATTGAACTGATTAAACGCAAAGAATTGTACGAACGCCTTGAAACGACAACGGATTCATGCGAGGATGTTGCAAATATGCTGGAATCCATCATTATGCGTAACTCGTAAGGAGTCCTTTTACATGGATACAAGTTTACTGGTATTGGGTATTGTTATTTTTCTTGCTCTGGCATTTGATTTTATTAATGGGTTTCATGATACGGCGAACGCGATTGCAACTTCGGTATCGACCCGTGCATTGACCCCGCGACGTGCGATTATTATGGCTGCGGTCATGAACTTTCTCGGGGCAATATTGTTTACAGGGGTTGCGAAGACGATTGGTGGAAGTGTGGCTGATCCAACCAAGCTTACGAATGGAATTGATATCGTCATTGCGACGCTGATCGCTGCGATTATCTGGAACCTCTTAACCTGGTGGTTCGGTATTCCTTCATCCTCTTCTCATGCATTGATTGGTGCATTGGCTGGAGCGGTGTATGTAGGTGCAGGATCGGAAAAATTAAACTGGAGCGGCTTCATCGGGATTGTCGAAGGACTTATTTTCTCCCCGTTGATTGCTTTTGTTGTCGGTTACATCGTGATGATGATTTTAAAATACATCTTCGCTCATCGTAGTCCGCATACGGTGAACAAAGGGTTCCGTACAATGCAGGTCATTACAGCAGCGCTTCAGTCGTTCACGCATGGTACGAATGATGCTCAAAAGGCGATGGGGATTATTACATTCGCACTCGTTTCGTCGGGGTATCAGGACCATTTGGAAGTACCCATGTGGGTAAAAATTTCAGCCGCAACAGCCATGGCGCTAGGTACATCTATCGGGGGCTGGAAAATCATCAAGACGATGGGAACCAAGATTTTTAAAATCGAGCCAATTAACGGATTTGCAGCCGACATTTCGGGAGCCTCTGTTATTTTCACAGCTACATTGCTTCATTTGCCCGTAAGTACCACTCATGCCATTACTTCGGCTATTTTGGGTGTGGGTTCTGCGAAGCGTTTTTCCGCTGTGCGTTGGTCGCTGGCCGGTCGAATTATTATTACTTGGGTGATAACGATACCGATTGCTGCGCTGTTATCTGGATTGATTTTCAAAATTCTTTTCTAGTTCGTTATTATTTCTTGAAAAATAGGTACACACTATAGAACACACAATAAGCTTCCGTCCGCTTTTTGCGGCAGGGGCTTATTGGCATTCTGGGGCAAAACGGCTTCTTCAAAGTTTACACCTCCAGATAGTTCCATGAAACGTTTTTCAAAAATACCTGACATCAAAGTAGTCAATTTTTAATAACTCCTGTAAAATAAACAGAAAACTTTGAACCGTTCAACTGACTGGAGGAAATTATGCAAAAATCTAGAAAACTAATAGCACTTATCATTTGTTTGTTTTTTGTGGTTGCCCTGGCCGGTAATTTCGGTGTAGTGGCACATGCAGAAAATAAAACAAAGTATGATATCGGCACGGATACAACGTTCGCGCCTTTTGAGTTTGAAGATGTAGATGGTAAATTCGTCGGAATTGATATGGATTTGCTGGCAGCTATTGCCAAGGATCAGAATTTTGAATATACCATTAAGCCTCTTGGCTTTAACGCGGCAGTGCAGGCCCTTGAAACGAATCAAGTGGATGGTGTCATTGCCGGGATGAGTATTACCGATGAACGCAAGCGGAAATTTGATTTTTCTGAGCCTTATTTTGATTCAGGCGTCGTCATGGCGGTCCGTAAGGATAATGATACGGTTAAACGCTATGAGGACTTGAAAGGGCAGCGTGTCGCTGTCAAAACAGGAACGGAAGGTTACACATTCGCAGAATCCATTAAGGCCAAATACGGCTTTACTACAGTACCGTTCGACGATTCTTCTCAAATGTATGATGAAGTTAAAACAGGTAATTCGGTTGCCTGCTTTGATGACTATCCGGTACTGGCATACGGTGTAAACCAGAATAACGGCCTTAAGCTGGTAACAGATAAGGAAAAAGGTGCTTCTTACGGGTTTGCTGTTAACCAAGGCAAAAACAAGGAGTTGCTGGAGAAATTTAATGCAGGGCTTGTTAATCTGCGTAATAGCGGGGAATACGATAAGATTTTGGCTAAATACCTTGGCGAATCGGGCAAAGGTGTGGCGCCTGTAGAGACCAGCCGCTGGGGACTGATTTCCGCTTCGCTGCCTTCGCTGATTAAAGGCATGGGAAATACGTTGCTGTACACACTTGTATCTTTACTCGTAGCCTTTATCTTAGGGTTGGTGTTTGGCTTTATGAAAGTAAGCCATAACAAGGTTTTCCGTGGTATTGCAACTGTTTTCGTCGATATATTCCGCGGTATTCCGCTGATCGTGCTTGCTTTCTTTATTTACTTTGGTATTCCACAGGCACTGGATTTCAAAATGCCGCTTTTTGTCGCGGCTGTACTGACATTATCCCTGAATGCGGGTGCGTATGTAACTGAGATTATCCGTGGTGGTATTCAGTCCATTGATCCGGGACAAATGGAAGCAGCTCGTTCGCTTGGTCTACCCTATCGGACGGCTATGCTTAAAATCATTTTGCCACAAGCTGTGAAAATCATGATCCCGTCGTTTATCAATCAGTTGGTTATTACGTTGAAGGATACGTCCATTTTGTCTGTTATCGGTCTGGTCGAGTTGACCCAATCGGGTAAGATCATTATTGCGCGGACATTCCAATCCTTTGATATTTGGCTGGTAGTAGCGGTGATGTATCTTATCGTCATTACAGTCCTGACCAAAATTTCCAACCGTCTTGAAGGGAGAGTTCGCCGTGGGTAAAATTATCGTTAAAAACCTGAAAAAAAGCTATGGTAGTAATCAAGTGCTAAAGGGCATCGACATGCAAGTACGTGAAGGCGAGGTTGTATGTGTCATTGGCCCCTCTGGTTCGGGGAAAAGTACGTTTTTGCGTTGTATGAACATGCTTGAAGAAATTACCGCAGGTGAGGTCATTGTCGATGACTACAACTTGAGTGACAAAAACGTGGACATTAACAAAGTCCGTGAAAATATAGGTATGGTATTTCAACACTTTAATCTGTTTCCGCATATGACCGTGCTCAAGAACATTATGTTCGCGCCGACTGAACTGGGGAAGCAGTCCAAGGCAGAGGCCCGGGAAACGGCCATGAAGCTGCTGGATCGTGTGGGGTTGGCCGATAAGGCAGATGCACTGCCAGGACAGCTTTCCGGCGGTCAGAAGCAGCGTGTGGCGATTGCACGTGCGCTGGCCATGAACCCAGACATTATGCTGTTCGACGAGCCGACCTCGGCGCTCGATCCTGAAATGGTGGGCGAAGTGCTTGGCGTAATGAATGATCTGGCGCGTGAAGGCATGACGATGATGATCGTAACGCATGAGATGGGTTTTGCACGCGAAGTAAGCGACCGTGTTGTGTTTATGGACGGTGGTTACATCGTAGAAGAAGGAACGCCACAAGAGGTATTTGGTAATCCGAAAAACGAGCGGACCATTAGTTTCTTAGAAAAAGTATTGTAAGAGGATTAAAAGTGAGCAGGGTTTGTGGATGTAGGCGGGGATCTCGTTGTAAGACGCTCCGCGTTCCATTTGATCTTTCGATCGCTGTTGCCCCTGAATTTTTTTGGATTGTATAACACATGAAAAGGTTAAAATACAGGGGCAAAGGCGAACGCTCCGCTTCTCCAGATTCAAATGGACCGCTACGCTACGGCTCGCTGATTGCCCTTTTCGTGCCATGAGCCTGCCTCACTTTTGAATGAGTGGGTGCAGGGGAAGAGGGCGCGACGCAGCTCGGTGCTTGCTGCGCCGAGGGGGATATAGCGAGGTAAGCATCCGACCGCTTTGTGGCTTATGATGTTTATTTTCATAAGTGAGAATTTTGCAAAATTCTGAAGTGGAAGGCTTGCTTTGAAGATAAGAACTGCTCTGCACGAGGATAAAGGATATCTTGGGATGGCTTGTTGACCCTGAGATATCCTTTTCTTATTTAGTGTATGGAAATGTAGAGCGTGAGATTTGTATAATGCTGATTGGCTTATATAAAATATAAATAACATATCAGACGGAAGTGTAAGCGAGGGGGACGTACGGTGATACGTACATTGGCTATAGGCCATGATCATCAGGTAACAGTGGGAAAACCATTGGATCAGATCGTCATGGAGGATTACATATGGATGTGGGTAGATTTTAGCGAGCCTACAGATCGCGAGACGGAGCTGCTGACAAGTTATTTTCATTTTCACCCATTGGCTGTGGAGGATTGTATGCATGTTCTGCAACGTCCCAAATTGGATTATTACGAGGATGTGCAGTTTCTGGTCGTGCATGCGCTCGATGTAGATACGTTAGCTGCGGAAGAAGTGGATATGTTTATCAGCGCTCGTTTTTTGGTAACATATCACCATCATGAGTTAGAGGAGCTGGATCAAGCCTGGGAGCGGATTGTCCAGCATGCGAATGAACGCAAAATATGGTCGCGAGGACCGCTGGCTGCAGCCTACACAGTGATGGACAAGCTGGTAGATAACTATTTTCCGAGCCTTTTTATGATTGAGGACGAATTGGCTGAGCTGGAGGGCTTGGGCGGTCGCGAATCCGTAGAGGAATTAATGAAGCAGGTGTTTGACCTGCGTGGCAGGCTGCTCAAGCTGCGCCGTACCATTGTACCCATGCGTGATCTGATGTACCGAGTTTTGAATTCGCAGCATGTGCAGGGCCAAGGAGATCATATGGCTTATTTTACCGATATATATGATCATTTATTGAAGTTGACAGACATGCTGGAGGCCGACCGCGAGATGACAGCCGACCTGAGAGACAGTTATATATCGCTCAATTCCAACCGCATGAATTCAATTATGAAGACGCTAACCGTAATTACGACCGTTTTTATGCCCTTGACGCTGATTGCAGGAATCTATGGTATGAATTTTTCGAATATGCCCGAGTTGGGCTGGAAATATGGATATTTTGGCGTACTGTTCTTCATGTTTTTGTTGAGTGTTGCCATGGTGGTCTGGTTTATGCGCCGAGGCTGGTTCAAATAGTATAGTCTACTTTCTTGTGCGTTTGCGCGGACGTCTGCGCGGGGTAGTGGTACTTTTGCGCTGTGTCTTTTTCCGGCGTCGGCGTGGTGGTGTATATTCATCCAGTTCCTCAGTAATTTGTGTTGTAGATTTTTTGCTTGCGTTTTTGTTGAATGCTGGGAGCGAGCCCATAATCAGTTTTGCCATCGGAGCAAATTGCTGTACGCTAGACATGATCTTTTGTACCTTGCCGACCGTAGCAACAATCCCGTCAATACCGCCCATACGGTCAATAATACCTTTAATATCGTTGAGATTACCAAGATTGCCAAGGCCGCCAAGCAGTCCTCCTTTGGCAGGGGCGGGGTCTGGCGTAACCACGGCAGAGTCTGTTATACTCGCTGGCGCCTCGTAAGGAACCAGTGCGGAGGAATCGACTTGCGGAACCTCGCTGTATGGATCGAGTCCAGGATAAGGAGATGAACTATACGGATCGGAAATGGCACGCGTTTGCGCCCTCCGATGATAGTAATGTCCAGGCATGAGATCACATTCCTTTGCAGGTTGATACTCTACTGTATGTTACAAACGCACAGTGGGTTTAGGCGCGTGTCCCGAAATCAGGTATAAAAGCGGATTTGGGCATTCGTACGGTATGTTTCTATGATCATAATGTTGTTCTGTAATGCGTGAAACCGTTAATGCTTGAAAAACTGACTATTCCTCAGGTACAATGAGGAGAGATCGTAACCTTGGGAGATGATAATCCATGCAGCTTAAAAAGCTTAATGATAAAAGTATTGATCAATTGTTCGAAGCTATTTTAACTCTTAAAAATTTGGAAGAATGCTATGTGTTTTTTGATGATCTGTGCACGATTAACGAAATTCAATCCCTCTCCCAACGTCTGGAGGTTGCCCGTATGCTAGGCAAAGGCAGCACATATAATCAGATTGAAGCAGAGACAGGAGCCAGTACAGCTACCATTTCACGTGTTAAACGTTGCCTGAACTACGGCAATGACGGGTACAAAATGACTCTGGAACGTCTGGGACGCTAATGCGGAGCCCTGGGATACTGGTCATCAGCCATGGCTCTAGGGAGCCATATTGGGTAGAACAGGTGGATCAGGCAGTTGCAAAGCTTCATTTGCCGGAAGAAATACCGGTAGAGGTTTCATTTTTGGAAACGGTTAAAGAAAGATTGATTCAAAATGGTATTGACCGTCTGGAAGCCTTGGGTGTAACAGATATATTGGTTATTCCTTTGTTTGTGTCATCAGGCAGTACGCATGTAGATGAGATTAGCTATGCGCTGGGTGTCAAAGATGCGCCGGACAAAGAAACAGATTTGGAGCCGTTTCGATTGAAAGCCCGAGTGCATTTTGGTAGCCCGCTGGATGACGGAGAAGATGTTGCTCACATGGTGTGGGACAAGGTTCGCCTGCTGTCGGCCGATCCTGCGGGAGAGGTTATTTTACTCGTAGGTCACGGCAGTGTGCACAACGGCTTTTTTCAGCGCTGGGAGCAGGGGATTTCTTCGTTGGCCCGTACGGTGCAAAACGTGAGTGGTATCATCACGGACTACGCTTTGCTAAATCCCGAGAGTGTGTACGACAAGGCAGCGTACTGGAATCAGGATCGGGGTCATGATGTTATTGTGGCGCCGCTATTTTTGAGTTCGGGATATTTTACAAGTCACATAATTCCTAAACGCTTGCAGGGGCTCGAATACCGTTATTCGGGAGATCCTTTATTGCCGCATCCTTTGCTCACAAGCTGGATAGACAGGCAAATTCATGAATTATTGCAAAGCATGCAGAAGCAAGCGAGGTCAAGTAATAGATAGTCTGGTTCGGCTATAACGTCATTTAAGCCTTAAATTTCCTTATTTGGGCGAAGTCTGGCTTCTTTTATTGTAAAAGAGGTCTTTTTCCAGTATGATGATATTTTGTACAGACTGAATATGATGAACTGCGATGTGAATATAAATATCATTAAATATACGGGTGGCGTAACGGAATGAAAAGAGCTAGATTAATCTATAATCCGACCTCTGGGCGTGAGGAAATGAAGCGTCGTCTTGCGGATGTTTTGCAGCGCCTGGATGAAGGTGGTATTGAAGCCTCTTGCCATGCAACTACGGGTGAAGGGGACGCAACACGTGCCGCAATAGAGGCCATTGAGCGTGGGTATGACATGATTATCGCCGCTGGTGGCGACGGTACATTGTATGAGGTCATTAACGGGATGGCTGAAAGAGAAAACCGCCCGCCCCTAGGTGTGTTTCCTCTGGGGACGACGAATGATTTCGCCAGAGCACTGGGCATCCCCAAGCACTGGGAGGATTATTGCGACCTCGTTATTCGTCAAAATCCGAAGCCACTGGATATCGGAAAAGCGAACGACCGCTACTTTATCAACATTGCAGGCGGGGGAACTTTAACCGAGCTTACGTATGAAGTTCCGAGCAAGCTCAAAACGATGATTGGCCAGTTGGCGTACTATTTTAAAGGTATGGAGAAAATGGTCAGCCTTGCTCCACAGGAGCTGATCATCAAGGCATCGGGTCAGGAAGTGATCCACGACGAATTTATGCTTTTCCTGATTGCGAATACGAATTCGGTGGGCGGGTTTGAAAAGCTTGCTCCTGGGGCGACAATAGATGATGGACTGCTTGACGTCATCGCTGTGCGGAAATGCAATCTGGCGGAAATGATCCGATTGGTAACACTCGCGCTGCGTGGTGAGCATTTGCAGGACAAGAAGATTGTTTATTTCAAAACAGATTACATGGAAGTGACCTCACCCGGCTATGTCCAGCTTAATCTGGATGGCGAACTAGGGGGCACTTTGCCAGCGACCTTCCGGAATTTACCTCATCATTTGAATGTTTTCCGGTGAGGAATGATGAGGAAATATTTCTGCTTCCGGACGGCAACGCAATATAGTATATGGAATGCAGAGTAGGTAGTTGTTTTTTTGTGTGAGCATATTGGTTCTTGCCGTTCTCCGTGGGGAGTAACGGCATTTTCGAGTTGATGTTTGTATGTTTAGATGACCATTCAAATTAGACGTACGAAAGAAAATACCGCATAAAAAGAAGATCAGAAAGAAGTGACATTCATGACGAATAACCGTAGCGGACGTGGAAAAAGCCGCCGGAATGCAGCAACAGCAACTCCTGTTCAAGGAAATCAGCACCAAAACACTATGAAGGCGACAAGAGAGAGCGAACCAGAACAGTCTCAAGTTAGAGCTGGAAATGGGCTACTTCAAGCCGAAATCAAACATAAAAATGGAAATGTGAATGAAAATGTGAATGATTCGGATCGGAAGAAGAGAAAGAACGGACGAGATACTCGTCATTCTTCCAACGGTAGACGAAGTCATGATGCTTCCAATCGTAACCGGTCTAGTGTAGAGCGTAGCGATCTGCCTGTACAAAAGAACGATGAGGCCATGATAGACATCATCGGCATGAACCACGATGGCGAGGGTGTAGGACGTGTCGAGGGTTTTACGCTGTTCGTTCCGGGTGCATTGCCAGGTGAAAAGGTACGAGTAAAGGTGTTGAAAACGAAAAAGCAGTACGGCTATGCCAAGCTGCTGGATATTGCGCAGGCTAGCCCTGACCGGATTGCAGCTCCGTGCGCCATCTACGATCAATGCGGTGGCTGCCAGATCCAGCATATGAGCTACGAAGCGCAGCTCAGCTGGAAACGCCAGCATGTCGTGGACGTGCTGGAGCGTATCGGGAAGCTGAGTGTGACTAGTGACGACGGCACGTCCGTTGATTTGTCGAGTGTACATGGCGTAGTCGTGCATCCTACACTCGGTATGAGTGAGCCTTGGCGATATCGCAACAAAGCCCAGGTGCCGATTGGTGTCACAGAGGGCGGGCTTGTCGGCGGTTTCTATGCACGTGGCAGCCATCGCATTGTGGATATGAATACCTGTCTCATTCAGGATGAACGCAATGACGAAGTTGTCGCACGTGTGAAAGAGATTGGCCGAATGCTCGGCATCAGTGCATATAATGAAGAAACCGGACGTGGGCTACTGCGCCATGTCGTTGTAAAGACCGCTTTTCGCACGGGTGAAATGATGCTGGTGCTCGTCACGAATGGACGAGATATTCCGCATGCAGATGCGTGGATCGGCAGTATCCGTGAGCATATTCCCCACGTGGCAAGCATATGCCAGAACGTGAATACAAAGCGAACGAACGTTATTTTTGGCGACGAGACTCGTGTACTGTGGGGACGTGACGTGATCTATGACTACATTGGAAACGTCCAGTTTGCGATTTCTGCGAGATCCTTTTATCAGGTGAATCCCGTACAAACGGAAGTGCTGTATGGCAAAACCGTCGAATATGCCGGGCTCACAGGCAAAGAAACGGTGATTGATGCGTATTGCGGCATCGGTACGATTTCTCTGTTCCTCGCTCAGCATGCGGACCAGGTGTATGGGGTGGAGATCGTCAAAGAAGCCATCGACGATGCACGAAGTAATGCGCTATTGAACGAAATGCGTAATGTGAAATTTGAGGTAGGCGCGTCCGAAGACGTCATTCCTGCGTGGAAAGAGCAAGGCATCACCGCCGACGTTATCGTCGTCGATCCGCCCCGTAAGGGCTGTGATCCACGCCTGCTCGACACCATTCTGGAGATGAAGCCAGAACGTGTGGTGTACGTATCCTGTAACCCAAGCACACTGGCGCGGGATTTAAAGATACTGGAGGATGGCGGGTATAAAACAGTGGAAGTACAGCCTGTAGATATGTTTCCGCATACGGTTCATGTGGAGAGTGTTGCGCTGTTGGTCAGAAAAGACTAATAGTTGAGGTGTATTGGCGTTTGAAAAAGGTGAAAATCAAAACAAACTTACTGATAAAAACATCAATAAGATTATCGAAACGTATCGAAATCGTGTAGATGTTGATAAATATGCTCATGTGGCATCAGTTGAAAATTTTGGGTATTCATGTGTAGAAATTGACGAAAAGGGTCAAGGATATTATTCCTCGGCTCTTTTTTTAAGCCATTCGCTTGGGAACGGCGTAGGCTGGGAGGGAGTTATGCCGGTCAGTATTTCTATGAACTGCGGCGCAGTACGTTATAGAAGATGGCAAGGAGGGGCGGGCGCTCTTCCTTTTTTTGCGAGTCTTTTGGGGAGTATGCTCCTCTATTGAGTATGATATACTCATTTAGATGTCTATGCTTAACATATACTGCCGTTTGAACTACGTTGCTTAAACATGTTATATGTGAAGAAGAAGCAAGGACATGAACAGGTTAGCTTTACCATTTTGGGACCAAAGATTTGTCCTGGTATTTATAGAGGAGTTTTTGATATGACGAATAATTTTTGGCGTGATTTGCCACGACCTTTTTTTATACTGGCACCGATGGAAGATGTGACGGATGTTGTGTTTCGCCATGTCGTAAGTGAAGCAGCCAGACCGGATGTGTTTTTTACGGAGTTTGCGAATACAGAGAGTTATTGTCACCCGGAGGGGAACAAAAGTGTACGCGGGCGTTTGACTTTTACAGAGGATGAACAGCCCATGGTGGCCCATATCTGGGGAGATAAGCCGGAATATTTCCGTGAAATGAGCATCGGTATGGCGAAAGAAGGCTTCAAAGGCATCGATATTAATATGGGTTGTCCTGTAGCGAATGTAGCCGAGAATGGGAAGGGAAGCGGCCTGATCTGCCGTCCCGAAATCGCAGCGGATATCATTCAGGCCGCCAAAGCCGGGGGACTGCCCGTCAGTGTAAAAACAAGGCTCGGTTTCACTACCGTAGACGAATGGCGCGACTGGTTGACCCATATTTTGAAACAAGACATTGTGAATTTGTCCATTCATCTGCGGACAAGAGAGGAAATGAGTAAAGTAGACGCTCACTGGGAACTAATTCCGGAGATTAAGAAACTTCGTGATCAGGTGGCACCAGATACACTGCTGACCATTAACGGAGATATTCCGGACCGTCAGACCGGCTTGAAGCTCGCTGAGCAATATGGTGTGGATGGCATTATGATTGGGCGTGGTATTTTCCAGAATCCATTTGCGTTTGAGAAGGAGCCGAAGGAACACAGCAGTGAGGAATTGCTTGAACTGCTACGGCTTCATCTAGATCTCCATGATCATTATTCAGCGCAGGAGCCACGTTCGTTCAGCCCTCTCGCCCGCTTCTTCAAAATATATGTCCGTGGATTCCGAGGGGCAAGTGAACTCAGAAACAGCTTAATGAACGCCAAATCAACAAGTGAAGTGCGTACATTGCTTGATGAGTTTGGAAGCAAGGATCATGATGAGGTAGAGGAACGTGGAAATTAAATTGCCAAGTTGGGAGACGGGCTGTTAGTAGGCATTGAAAACATAGGAGGATATATGTCCTGGAGTAAATTGAAGCAACAACTGGAGAGCTTCCGCTGTCCTGCGTTAGACGGAAGAGTCGAATACCGAGCGACCAGTTACCGTTATTTGCCTGATAAGTCTGGAATCTGTTATATAACTGTAGATAAGAAGAACATACTCAATATGAATGATATCACTAGTTCGATCAAATGGTATCAGACGGAGTTGGAAATCAAGAATGATCCAGATATCCAAGTTCCTATCAGCAATGAAGACATTGAAACGGTCAGAAAAGATACTAATGGTAACGTTCCCGAGGAGCGTCTACAAGTAATTGCAAGAGGTAGAAAAATATCAGAACATGCAAAGGAGCTTTTCTCAGCACAGGCCTCATTAAGCAAGTCTAATTTTAATGTTGTAGCTAATAAATTTTTAACTACTTCTATAGAGGAAAGCTTAGAGAGTAATGATATCTTATTGAATATTTTAGCTTTAGTGGACAGACGAGTTGGAAAAAAACGAATATTAAACATGACCGAGAAGATGAAGTTAAAGCATCCCATTGTGCAGTATTTTTATGAACTACGGCGTAGTACGTTATGAAAATAAATAACTTTCATTGATGGGGGCACGTCGTGTCAGGATTAAGTGCTGTTCATTGTTGCTGCATTGCACAATGGCAAATAATTTGGATGTCTGGGAAAACAGCAAAGAGGGGCGGCGTGCCCCTCTTATTTGTGTGATGCTGAATATTTTCGCTTATTTACAGAAATCGTAGCAATTAGTTTCAAAATTTTTCATCGCAAAAAAACTTTTCTCTCATTCAATGATCTTGCTATATTCGATAAAAGCTGAACTGTATTTCTTATCTCATCTTCCGTAGTGTCCGGGTGAATTGCGCAGATTCTGAGAACCGTTTTTCCATTGAGTTGTGTCGTAAGCACTGTGGCGTACCCGTTCGTCACCATTTCTTGGGAGATCCTTTTATTGAGTGGATCTAATTCCTGGTCGGATAGCCCAGGTGGTGCATATCGAAAATTAACAATCGCTAATTGTGCGGGGCATACAATTTCCCAATGATTATGTTTTTTGATTTCATCTTCAGCCCATTCTGCGAGTTGAACTCCATGCTCTATAACTTCACCGACAGCATTCGTGCCTAAAGCTTGCAGTGTCACCCATAGTTTCAGACTTCGAGCAGGCCGGGTTAACTCTGGACCCAAATCCCAATAATTAATATATTCTTCATTAGTCTCGGCATCCTTCAAATATTCTGGGCGTGTGCTGAAGCAGTTTTTGAGTTGCTGCTTATCTTTGGCTAAAACCACGCTACAGGAATAGGTCTGCATTAGCCATTTGTGTGCATCCCAGGTGATACTATCTGAACGCGATATCCCGCTCAAAAGAGACTTATATTTCGAAGAAGCCAAAATTGACGCACCGTAAGCTCCATCCACGTGCAACCAAATATTATGTTTTTCACATAGGTCAGCAATTTCGTTTAGCGGGTCAATGCTTCCTGTATTGGTTGTGCCTGCCGTGGCAATGATCGCAAAAGGTTTCATGCCAGCCGTCTGATCATCCATTATTTTTTTCTCTAAGGCTGAAACATCTATACAAAAATTTTTATCACTTGGAACCTTTCTGATTTGATCACTACGGAATCCGAGGATGCGTAGCCCTTTGGCGACCGATGAATGAGTTTGATCTGAAACATAAGCAGTTCCAATGGCATATTCCTGCTCGGATAACCTTGCATTGCGTGCAGCCGCTAAAGCGGTCAAATTCGACAGTGACCCGCCCGACAGAAATAAGCCTCCAGCAGTATTGGGATATCCTGCTTGGTCACACATCCATCGGATCACTTCCCCCTCTAAAAGGCTTGCGCTCGAACTCAGCATCCAGCTTCCGGCGTGGGTATTATAAGCGCTAGTCATGATATCTCCTAACCACGAGTAAAGAGACATTGGACCAGGAACCAATGCGAAAAAGCGAGGGTGTTGCATGAAGGTTTGGTGAGGATAGACGTTTTTTCTCATTTCATCGACGACCTCTTGTATCGGTCTTCCTTTTTTCGGAAAACCAATTCCCCTTAAATGAGCTATTGTATCCCCATCTGCAGTGTTGATTACTTTTTGAGATCGAATGTTATTGTTTTCTGCTATAAATGAATGTATGAACTGCTCAATAATCTCACCTAATTGTTGATTTAGTTCTTGATTCATCATAAGCATCTCCTTTGTTTAAACTTCAACCAAAGTATAATATAACATCTGTTGTCATATTGTGAGATTCACCGATTTCATCATTACGTTTATTTTTAGGCTCCACATGCAGACTATATTTATATGGCTCAGGTTTAATCCATATTCATGAGGTTGAGTTCGTTTTATCAAGTTTATTTCTGCTGTTATGCTAAACCCATCCCGTAAACTCCAGTATAGACGCTTTCGCAGATTGCGCTTCAGATTGTGCCCCTTTACGCCATTCTTTTGGCGGCTTTCCCATAAGCCTGGAGAAGCAACGGTTGAAGCTGGAAATGGAGTGAAAACCGACTTGTTCGGAGATCGAAAGAATAGAATCCTCCGTGCTTTTTAACTGCTTGCAAGCCTCTTCGATTCGGGTGCTGTTTAGGAAATCGAGAGGCGACGTCCCCATAATTTCATGGAATTTTCTTCGAAAATGAGTTGTACTTAAATGGCACAGATCGGCTAAAAAATCCATCGTAATGGGGTTCATATAGTTTTTGGTGATGTACTCCAGAACTGGAGAAATGACAAAATCGCTTTTCAGGCTATGCTCTGTTTCTTGATCTGCCAACAGTTCATTCCTGGAATGAATTCTAAGGAGTTCTATGTAAAGGGATAGCAATAAGCCGTAGGCACTTTCCTGATAGTAAGGATTCTGTTCTTTTAACTCCTCTACGATCGAAGTTGCAAGTGTATAAACCTTGGGATACTGCTCCTTATTCAATATACAGTTTTTTCCCTTTACCACCCACAAATTTGGTTCGAAGTTGCTGTAAGCACTTTTAAATGAATGTTGAAAGAGATCCTCTGGTGAAAAAAAGATATAAGACCACAGACTGGCTGTATTTGGCGAACTATACGTGGTATGAGGAAGATACCTGGGGATGAAGGTCACATCGCCGGCTTTGAAGGGTACAGATTCTCCTTTGATCTCCATGATGCCGCTATCTGAATAGCATATACCAATCTCCAAATGGTTATGGAAATGGAGATGCTCACTTTTAATATCAGAAATCTTCCAACGTTCACCGCTTAATAGCAAGACAGGGAAATTTATGGGCAAGCTATAGTGTCGATATTCTATAACGGGCTTCTTTTTTCTGGGCATATTCAATACCCCCATGACTTTGGTTTTAACCAGCAGATATACATCAGGATTTTGCAAAATCCTCACATAAATGATTGGAAATGCGCAGTTTTGTTGCGAATAAGCTTAGATGGAGACTATTTTACTGCGTACAATGGAATAAGTAAAGCGTTTTCAAAATAGTGACGAACAGCTCTCAAGCGCTTTTGGGGGCGTGGGCGCTAAGAGAGGGGAATAAAGATGCTTCAATTGATTTGTGACAAGGAAGAGATATTAAAAGTTATCGACAAAGTCGTCAGAAAAACCATGGCGATGGATTTGACGTGGGACTGGCCTTGCGGTGTGGCTTATTATGGTGTATCCAGAGCCTATACGAAAACAGGAAATAAAGAGTATTTGAATATGCTTGTGCAGTGGGCAGATGAATATATCGAGCTGGGTCTGCCGCACTGGACGGTAAACACATGTGCTATGGGCCATATGCTGATCACGTTGTATGAAGAAACAGGAGACCCAAAATATTGGGATATTGTGATGAGCAAGGTGGATTACATCCAAAACAATGCTCTCCGGTTCGGAGACCATGTTTTGCAGCATACGGTATCCGTGGCTAATGATTTTCCAGAACAGGCATGGGCGGACACATTGTTTATGGCGGCATTTTTTCTGCTGCGTGTAGGAACCAAATTAAAGGATGAGGCCATGATCCAGGACGCCTTAAATCAATATTACTGGCATATCAAATACCTGCAAGACCCGAGTAGCGGTCTCTGGTACCATGGCTACAATAATGTCAAGCAGGATCACATGTCCGGATTTTTCTGGGGGAGAGCGAATGCTTGGGGAGCATATACCATGTCGCAAGTCAAAATTCATTTAAAAGACTGGTACTTGTATCCGCAATGCATGGACGTAGAGTGTTCGCTTCGGGATCAACTGGCGGCACTAAAGGGTGTTCAAACGGAGAATGGTTTGTGGCGGACGGTACTGGATGACGAGGAGTCCTATGAAGAAGTGTCGGCATCTTGCGGTATCGCGGCGGCCATGATCAATAACGGTAATCCGCTGCATACCAAATACGTGCAAAAGGCATTGGAGGGCATCTTGAACCATATCAGCGAGGACGGACGGGTACTAGGTGTGTCGGGCGGCACAGCGGTTATGAAAGATCGGGATGGGTATCGCAATATTCCAAAAGACTGGATTCAGGGCTGGGGTCAAGGCCTGGCATTGGCCTTTCTATCCGATATGTTGAATTAGGAGGGAACCAAGTTGTCCAAACAAACAACGGGGGGCTTTACACTACCGGGAGAATCTGGTTATGAGGCGCTGACCCTGAAATTAGCTGAACGGTGGGGTGCCGATGTCATCCGTGATAGTGACGGCACGCAATTGTCCGATGAGATTATAAATGCTGGGTACGGCATATATTCGACAATCTGTATCATCAGAGATCATAATGAGTGGGCGTCCCACCATCTGGATAAGCTGCAGCAGTGTTTTTTAATTACAAATCCAAAGGTAGCTGTACAAGATTATGTATCCATCTATCTGATGGAGGATTTTTTTGCTGAACAGTTCAAAGTGAATGATTCCAAAGAGGCGTTTAACTATTGGCAGGTTTTTGACAGAACGACCGGAGAGGAAGTTCCAAGAGAACAGTGGAATTATGAAAGGGAATCCGGAAACGTGGTCATTACCGGAATTGCTCCTTGGCATAAATACACGGTGAGCTTCATGGTCTACCGGATCTGGGAAGAGATTTCCATGTACAATCACACCACGAATCATTGGGACAAAGAGCATTTGATGCAGATAGATCCTATCTATGCAGAAACGCAACAGTATCTGCTGGATTGGATGGAAGATTGGTGTCTCCATCATAAGGAAACCACGGTTGTTCGGTTTACTTCCTTATTTTATAATTTCGCCTGGATCTGGGGCAGCGATGAGCGCAATCGCCATCTGTTCTCTGACTGGGGTTCATACGATTTTACGGTAAGTTCAAGAGCGCTTGATCTGTTTGCCAAGAAATACGGGTATTCGATGACTGCCGAGGATTTTGTGAATGGCGGGAAATACCGCGTCAGTCATATCCCGGCTGAGCAGCGCAAGCTGGATTGGATGGCATTTATCAATGATTTTGTAATCGAATTTGGCAAGAAATTAATTGATATTGTGCATAAGCACGACAAGCTGGCCTATGTGTTTTATGATGACAGTTGGGTTGGTATGGAGCCCTATAATGACCGTTTCCAAGAGCTTGGTTTTGACGGATTGATCAAATGTGTGTTCTCAGGTTATGAGGCGAGGCTGTGTTCAGGTGTGAAAGTGAATACGCATGAGATTCGGCTGCATCCATACTTATTTCCGGTTGGCTTAGGCGGGCTTCCTACCTTTATGGAGGGGGGCGACCCCACGCTGGATGCCAAAAAGTATTGGATTAATATCCGGCGCGCCTTGCTGCGGGAGCCTATTGACCGGATTGGATTGGGCGGATATTTGCACCTTGTAGAGCCTTACCCGGATTTTTGCGATTACATCGAAAAGATTGCCAATGAATTCAGAGAAATTAAAGAACTGCACCACGAAGGCAAACCCTATCATATGAAGACGAAGGTAGCTATTCTGCATAGCTGGGGAAAATTGAGATCGTGGACCTTGTCCGGACATTTCCATGAAACGTATATGCATGATTTGATTCATGTCAATGAAGCTTTATCTGGATTGCCGGTTGAAGTTGAGTTCATTAATTTTGAAGATATCCGTCAGGGAATTCTACAGGATTGTGATGTAGTGATCAATGCCGGCTCTGCTGGTTCAGCATGGAGTGGTGGGGAGTACTGGAATGACAACAAGTGTGTGGACTTACTGACCCAATGGGTTTATGAGGGGGGTACCTTTATTGGCATCAATCAGCCTTCGGCGGTAGAAGGTCACGACAGCTTTTTTAGAATGGCGCATGTTCTCGGACTGGATGAGGATACAGGCTCCAGGGTAGGTCATGGAAGATGGACATATGAGGTTAGGGATGAGTATGGTTTGGTGCCTGAGGGGGCAAGTATAACGCCAAAGAATAGCATTTATCTTACGGATGGGTCAGCTGCGGTAGTGGAGGAAGCAAGTGGTATGATAACACTGTCTACACATGCCTTCGGTAAAGGAAAGGGAATTTACCTTCCTTCATTCGAATTCAGCTGGGAGAACACAAGATTGCTGCTGAATATGATTCGCTTTGCGGGCAATGAGTTACATGAAACGAAGTATATTACGGATAACCTATATACAGAGTGTGCTTATTATCCAGAAAGTAAAATGTTGGTGGTTATTAACAATAGCGATCAACTTCAAAGAACGACGGTTGATACGGAATATGGCAAACAAACGATGGAATTAGATCCGTATGACACCATGATCACTCGTATTGGCTTAACAAAATCGGTATAGAAACGGAAAATAATAAGAGTAGCGGTGTCAAGCCCTCCTTTATTTAAGGAAGGGCTCTTTGTTTTAGCACCTCCAGAAAATCCAGCCAATTTACCGGGGATTTTGTCCATTCAAAAGTATCTACTCCATCATTAACTATAAGTAAAACAATGAAGGAGATGATTTCTTTGAGAAAGGCAACCTTAGTTAAAATTAGAAAAGCGGAAGCAAAACTGGGGAAAAAACTGAAAAAAAGAAGTCACGTGGTTATGAATCTTAAAAAAGCCATTCGTGTAACTCAACTTGGAGATGGATTTGCGCGTTTCACTTTCGCTGCGGTTACTATCCCCCCAAATAGCTTTAGAAGCACTACGATTAACGGTAACGACTACAATCTGATTAGTGGTTCATGGATTTTCTCTGGAAATCAGCAAGGGTTTCTTCTCGATAACTATTCTGCGGCGGAAGACAGATGGTTCTTTACTGCATGGAATCCAACTGGATTCACAAGAACGGTCTCCTATGCTGTTATCGCCAAACGGAAGCCATAATTCAAATGTCATCGTTAGCAAGGAAAAGGAGCTTGATCCTTCTTTTCCTTGCTAAAAGGTAGAGGAAATGTTGAACAAACCTTCGATGATCTTATAATTTTTGATAGTGGTTCAAGAGATGCTCAACTTTTTCTTTAATAATCTGTTTTAAAGATTCAGGCTTCACAGATCGTACATAATGACCATATCTCATAAAATAATGAGCGATAAACTCTTCTTCTCCAGGATTATAGAATCCCTTAATGACTGTCTTATCACCATTTTCTATTTTCATAGAGGGATAATGTTCTTTATAGAAAATGTCCTTCGCTTGTTCTACAATCTCTACTTCAAAGTCAATGCTCTTCTCGGATTGATACATTTCTAATGAACGATTAAGGAGCTCATCTATAGAAAAGTCAGAATTGCTCTCCTCTTCTTCTATTAAGGTTATTCGATCACATCTGAAAACTCTATATTTATTCGTATTTAACTCTATGCCAGTAGCATACCATTGACCAAACTTAGCGGAAATTTTGAAAAATTGAATATAGTAACTTTTTTTCTGATTATTTTTTACATATTTAACTTTACAGGTACTCTCATTAAGAATGCTTGTTAGAATTTTATCTAAATAACGACTAACATGAGTATGCTGATATACTTCAAATTGTAAGACCTTTTTCATTTTATGAATCTGGTCTATTTGTGTTTTAGAAAGACAGTGTTCAAACTTTTCATTGAGTTTATTAATACTTAAATGAAAGGGGGTGGATTGATAAGCTTCTAACGTCAACATTGCAAAGTACAGAGCATATACTTCATCCATCGTGAAAATAATGGGAGATAACAACCTATTTTTTAAGATACCATATCGCCCATGTCTGCCATGTTCCGAAAAAATAGGCATACCTAATTGTTCTAATGAATGAATATCACGTAGAGCTGTACTTTTTGAAATATGGTATTTATCCATCAGGTCATTTAAATTAAAGAACTCTCGACTGTTTAAGTATCTGATCATATCATTTAATCTTTCTGATTTCTTCATCTAAACCTCCTTATAAAGGTGTCATGTTTTGATACCTTTTTATATGATAATAAGCTTAAGGGAATATATCAAATTCATAAGATATCTACCTGAGGATTTTACAAAATCCTGACTAAGATTATATATAAAGGAGATTGATATCATGAGTGCAACACTGGAAGTAGCTATTTTCTTATCCATGAACGGAAAGGCAAAGGAAGCTATACATTTTTACAAAAAACACTTCAACGCAGAGGAATTGTTTCTGGTTACCTATCAAGACATGGCCCAACGTGACAGTTCCATACAGATTACGGATGAAAATGAAAATTATATTTCTCATTCTGTCTTATCCATCGGAAAAACAAAAGTAATGATAGCAGAAGATACAATGAATCCCAGTGAAAAATATACAGTTGGTAATAACACTTCATTATGTATTCAAAGTGCTGACTTAGAAGAAATTAAACATTTTTATCATAGCTTAATTACAGATAATCGCGTGAAAATTATCGTGCCTTTATCTAATAATATGTTTAGCCAAGCCTACGGTATTATTGAAGACCCGTTCGGTATTCAAATACAATTAATGTTTGATAATCGATTACAATAAAAAGGTTGTTAAAAGCTAAAAAGCACAATAGCATGGTGAAAAGTGGATAATAAATGGACAGAGGTAAAAACTAAAAGGGGAAAATCCAAGATACCACAGCAGAAAAGGAGACACTATGACGGAGAGAAAAGAAATAGCAGATAAAATAGGGTGGAACTTCGACAACAGTTACTCTCGTCTGCCGGAATCCATGTTTACAAAGCTCAACCTAACTCCTGTCCGCTCACCAAAGCTGATTATACTTAATCATCCGTTGGCAGCATCACTGGGGTTGAACGGCACGGCGCTGCAAAGGAATGATGGCGTAGCGGAGCTGGCCGGCAACCAAATTCCTGAAGGGGCTACGCCTCTTGCTCAAGCTTACGCAGGACATCAATTCGGGCATTTTAACATGTTAGGAGACGGTCGTGCTCTGCTGCTTGGCGAACAGATCAATCCCTTGGGTGAACGGGTTGATATTCAGCTCAAGGGCTCTGGCAGAACGCCATACTCCCGTGGTGGTGACGGGCGTGCGGCACTTGGTCCGATGCTTCGTGAATACATCATTAGTGAGGCGATGCATGCGCTAGGTATTGCTACCACCCGCAGCTTGGCGGTGGTATCCACAGGTGAGACGATCATCCGGGAAACCGAGCAGCCCGGTGCCATTCTGACCCGTGTGGCTGCCAGTCATCTTCGCGTCGGAACTTTTCAATACGTCTCAGCATGGGGCACGTCCGAAGATCTCCGTGCTCTGGCTGATTATACATTGGAAAGACACTACCCGGAAGTTGCCAATGACGAAAACCGTTACCTTTCACTGCTTCAGGAAGTGATTAAGCGTCAGGCCGAGCTGATTGCCAAATGGCAGCTGGTTGGTTTTATTCACGGGGTGATGAACACCGACAATATGACCCTTAGCGGAGAAACCATTGATTATGGTCCTTGCGCCTTCATGGATACCTATGATCCTGAGACGGTATTCAGTTCCATCGACAGGCAGGGACGCTATGCTTATGCCAATCAGCCGCATATTGCTGCGTGGAATCTCGCGAGATTTGCTGAGACGCTCTTGCCACTGCTGCATGACAACAGGGAGCAGGCTGTCACACTGGCTGAGGATGCAATTTCAGATTTTGTGAAAATGTTTCACCATCATTGGCTTGCAGGAATGCGAGCGAAGCTGGGGATCTTTAACGAAGAGCAGGAGGATGAATCTCTTATTGAGGAGCTTCTGAATATCATGCAGAAGCATCGTGCCGACTACACCAATACATTCCGTGCCCTAACTTTGAGCAAGCTGGAGGATATGGTTCTGTTCAGCACTGCAGAATTCACCCAGTGGCACGAGCAGTGGCAGGAGAGACTGGGCAGACAGCAGGAATCACAAGCCTCCTCGCGTCAGCAGATGCGCAGCAGTAATCCTGCAATCATCCCACGCAACCACCGGGTAGAAGAAGCACTGGAAGCTGCGGTGGAACGAGAAGACTACCGTGTGATGGAGAAGCTTCTTGAAGTTCTTTCGAACCCTTATGCCTACTCTACCGAACAGGAAATGTACTCTACATTGCCTGAGGAATCCACCTGTCCTTACCGCACCTTTTGCGGTACCTGATGCGGGCGAACGATTTGAAGATAACCTATATCATGCGTTGGTGGTGAAGATAGCCAATCTCTCACCAACGCATTTTGTTTTTATTTTGGTAGGCTGCAACTGATTAATCCAGCTCCTGACCGTCATTTTCGATCTGTATGTGTCCGCAATAAAGACATTGATGCGTACAGTTCTGCGTAAGAGCGGGCTGGCCTTCGATGCGAATGTCACTTTTCCCGTTCAGCCAAGGCATCGTAAGGACAGGAATACACGGGGCCTTTTTCACCCCATAAATATCGACCATCTCACTGGCTTGCACAGCCGGATTCAGCGGACTGGAGCAATTCCCGAAGGATTTTATGTTCACTCCAGGCACATAATCTCCAATATTCATCTGTGCTTTATTTTTGACATACACCCCGTGGCTAAAAGGGCGCTTCAAACGCGTAGGCTGTGTACCGTAACTACAGCTTAAAATCGCACCTGCCACGACATAGCTTTTTTTCGCACCTGTTCCAGGCTGCACACTTGCTTCTTCCATACGGATTATTCCTCCTCATTAGCCATCTCCACTTTTTGCACACGAACACCTGTAAATGGACGACGCAGCAGACTTTCCGCTACCGCGAGATTGATATAGATATGTGCTTCCAACAAGCCAGCAATCCGAAATATAGACGATTCGATTTTCCCGTGTTTAAGTACCAATTGCTTCAAGGTATGGTCGGGATACCACTCGGTTTGTGAGGAAAGACAATCTACCACAGGTGGACGCAGTACCCAGTACACATCCTGCCTGGCTTGCTGGAAATCGGTAAGTATAGCTGCTTTCCATTCCAGTCCCGGCATATATTTTTCCAACAGGGCTTTCATGGAGTCTGAAACTAGCGGCAAAGGGAACTCCAGAAAATCTGGATATACGGTTCGTGAATCTGTATGTACAGCTAAAAACAGGGGAGTGTCCTCCGTCTGGATTCTGTGATCCGCAAGGAGTTCTTCCACCTGTAAGGGAGACAGGGAAGCAGGCTCCACCCGATACTTGACGCGCTCGTCCACCATGAGTTGAAAATATCTCATTTACCCCCACTCTCCTTTACTCACTGTATCTGTTACCTGTGTAACCAGGGGTGCTTCTACAGCAGCAAGGCCAATGGCTTCGCTTAGTTGGATATCTGTAAAGCTTGCCCGGTGTAGTTTTGCTCCTGTAAAGTTAGCTTTTACTAAACATGCACCTATAAACGAAGCGCCAGTAACATCGGCTCCTACAAAGCAGGCACCTGTTAGATCCGCGCCGTTAAATAAAGCTCTTTGCAGCGTGGCATCTTGGAAAGTAGCTCCTTGAAGCTGTGCATGTTGAAAACTAGCTCCCTGTAAATTAGCTCTTGTAAAATTCACTCCATCCAATCCTAACGGTTCCCAATCCAGCCAAGCATCCGATCCATATTCGCTATTGCTTAAAACTTCGTCCAGCACAGCCTCTTGCAGGGAACAACCACGGAAATCGGCTCCGTGAAGCAGGCTGTGCGAAAAGTCGGTTCCATCTAGCTGAGCTTCTTGCCATACCGTGCCTACGAGGATACAGTGATGCAATCGACTTTGTTGCATCTCGATCTGGCGAAAGACTGTATAGCGAAAATCCAAGGAACTGTAATCTCCATCCGACAGTTGAACTTGAGACAGTGCTTGGTAGCTGTAGGCCGATTCTTCTTTTTCCTCCAGCCAAGACTTTATGATGTTTGCATCCATGGGTCTTCGATCTTCCCGATACACAGAGACACTATGATCCATATACTCTCCGACGCGAATCTCAAAAGCTTCTTCACGATCCAACGCCTCAAACTCTAGTAGGTCGACTGCTTGCTTCATAGTCTGACGAACCAGACTAACGATCATCGTATGAAGATATCCCGCTGCTTCCAGCATGATCTGTTCCAATTCAAGTTCGGAAAGGGAGACTTGCTGCTTCAAAGTTTCAGCCCCAAGTTGTTCACGTAATTGAGTCCAATAGGGAAAAATCCAACTTGCATCGTACTCCAACTGAACGGGCTCAGCATCAAGCATCCATAAGGCATCCGTAGCTTCAACAAGATAAACGGGCTTCTCTTCAATCCATGTGGTGCGCAGCATGGAGTAGGTGATGTAACCGATATGACCTTTACGACCTGTGAGTTGCTTTTGCCGAATCAGCTCACAAAAGGCCCGAAAATGTTCTACTATATGCTGTAATCGTTGTGTTTGTGTTGATTTACATTTCAACGCCCATTCTTTGCGAATGAGAGACCAAGCCTGTTGAAGAGCTGCTTGTTGCTGATCTAACACATCTGTTTGCTTTTCCATTGCTAATCATCCTTAATTTGACTTCACTTCGCTGCCTTTCATATCCGCCGACCCGCTTAATTCAATATGACTGCCGTTACAATCCATACGGAGCTGACTACCTGCGGACAGGCTCATCGTCTTTCCCGCAGACAGGCTGAGATTGCCTCCTGCCGAAATATTCACTTGCTTGCTGCTGGTGATATGAATACCTTCTCTATCATCCAGTTTGATGTAAATAGCGCCGTCCTTGGCTGTAACGACCAGTTCATCTGGTCCCAGTCGAATTTCCTTGCCATGCGGGGTACGCCATATTTTCATTTGTGGATTGGAAAAATGGTTATACGTACTCTTGCGATCTGCCCGTCTCACGGCACTACCTGCCACGCCATCTTCTTCCCGACTACCGGGGAAATAGAGGGAAACTGAATCGCCTTTTTCTGGCATGACGTACCAGCCGGTATGGCCACCGCCACTGTACACAGTAGAATAGTTGAACCAATGTGCCTTGCTTGCGTCCTGTTGTTCGTCACAATCCAGATGAATGCGCACCTGATCCTGACGTACGTCCAGCACAGTACCGCTTAATGAGGCTCCTGCCAGCTTATCCTGGTAGTAGCTTTTTTGCCTAAATCCCTGGTAAGAACCCAACACATACTGATGCCGCAGCAGTCCTTGACTCATGGCGGTGTAGGCTTCCATCACATACAGATTATGCCCCTGAAAATTCAACTGAGCGCCCAAGTCGAGTACCTCATCCGTTTCTACCTCATAAAAAATAAAATCGTGTTCACTCAGTTTGGTCTGTTCATTCTCCTGAAAATAACGAAAAGGAAGCAATTGCTTACGTACGGTATAACGGGTATGATCCAGTATCGCCTGTGCAGGGCTGTCCTCAATACCAAAATAAAATTTGGGACTGTCAAAACGGGCTACAGGCATCAGACTCGTATGATAACGGGAGGCTATGCGTCTCAGAAATTCCCAGTCTGTCTCCTGATACTGAATGGCAAGCCGCCCGATGGCTTCTCCGCCAGTAGCCCCGTCGATCACATCCAGTCCTTCATAGTCCTTACCTATGTGCTCCAGCATTTGAGGAATCGTCATTTTCGTATACTGAAAAGAGCGGGTACGCTGCTTGATGTCCATCCGGTACGTATGAGAAATAGCTTCCACTTCCAGATAGTACACACCTCGCACGACTTTTACCTCGACTGAGAGGGCAATGCCGCTAAATAGCGGTTTGCTTGTACCAGATTCATCTTGTTGACTGACTTCAATGATGGTTTTTTTTTCTGTCGTCTCTACATAACTGTCTTGCAAGTCTTCAGGGATAACACCTGTGAAATAAAGCCGAGTATGCTCGTTAATTTTTTTCGTTAAGGTGAGCTCCTCCAGATCCATTTGTTCATAAGGGTGAATTTGAATTTGATCGTATCCCAGACTCATGGTGTAGTCATTCCTTTCTCATTTATAGAATAGGCGGAGGGTGGAAGGACAGAAAGGGATTGAACCCAGTATTCTGCTACAGGTAACCATACTTCGAGATCTGCCTCCAGACAGCTAAAGGAACCTATGACAACTCGTTCATTGTGGATAAAGAGCAGCATTTCGTTGTATAGATTACCGTCGATCCCAGCCGTCACAAAACGAATCTGCCCAACTGAAAGTCCTGAACGGTTAGTGACCATTTCGGTACCTAACCAGTTGCGAATCGGTTGTACAGACCGTAAAATATCCGCCATTTGCTCTACAAAATCGGGCAGTTCTTTCGCTTCCAGAGCGGTATCTGTAGGATTAAAAGTAATATTGATGGTCTCCTCAGATGAGGTATAAATGACCTTTGGTCGATGCTCTGAAGGATATTTGATTATAGCTTGCTCCATTGGCATAGGAGTAAAGGACTTGGGAATGTAGAAACCAATTTCTCCGTGTAGTATTGTAATGGGCTCCAATGCGAGATAATCGTTTTCAATATGAAGTAGCTTTGTTTCTTCAAACATGGAACCGTCCTGTTCCGATTTCTGAGTTTGAGCTGGAATGGATTTCACATTATCGTTATTAGCTGTCTTCCGATCCACCATTTTAGCTTTGAGGCTAAGTATATGCTCGTCTAGATAGTTCATAGGAAGCCCCCTTTTAGGAAAAATACACGTTTGTACTTGAATATGTAAAGATGGGAGGAGATATTTAAGTACAAAACCAGCATATGTATTTATCGGTTAAAAGAGAGATTTAGTTTACAAAATGAACCATTCGTTGGGGGGCATTATTTGATAATAGCTCCTATTTCATGCCATAACCCCTTTTTGCCGTAACAATTCGGTAGTAGTACTCCAAAGTAGGCGTTGCATCTTGCTATCCCCACCAGGATATGTCGGCACAATCGGCTTACCAGTGCCAACATTAAAATATCCACCTGTCACTTCTCGATATTGAGATTCTGTTGCTAAACGAATAATAATTTCTGCTCCTCTCCGTGGGTCTCCAATATGCAAAGTGTTCAATATTTTTGCAAGTACTGAAGAAAATCCCAACTCACGGCCAAGGCCAGTAACGTTAAATCCTGGATTAAGTGCGTTAACTACGATTCCGGTTCCATCCAACTGGCGTCCAAGTTCTTCTGTAAACATGATATTAAGAAGTTTAGTCTTTCCGTATATCTTAGATGAACCTCTTGCGGTAAATGCAGATATATCTGTTAAATCCTCCGGTAATTTTAATTCGCCATGGTTGCGTGACGCTTCAGAAGCCACATTGACGATCCTAGCATTTGTGGATTCCATTAGTGAATTGAGTAGGGTATGCGTTAACAGCCACGGGGCAAGATAGTTTACGGCTATCATTTCTGCCAAACCCTCTGAGGTTATTCGCTGTTCAAATCCATGTAATCCAGCATTGTTCACTAATACATCAATCTTTGGATAATTAGCTTTAATTTCATCACCAATACGCCTGACATCCTTCATAAGAGACAAGTCCCCGAAAAAAAAGTCTACCTTTGTACTTGGCGCCAGATCTTTTAGAATATTTTTAGTCGTTTCAGCACGCTTTTCATTTCTGGCTGTTAAGACTAGATGCGCTCCGCGTTGGGCTAATTCAATTGCTACTAATTGTCCAAGACCGTTAGTAGCACCAGTGATTACAATAGTCGGGTATGTCGACATATACATCATCCTCCTAATTCTCGATCCAATTACATTCTTATTCATGCTTACGCTTTACGGTTGTAGATGCTTTATACTGTAGATCTTCTGCTTGACACTTACCAAAGCCGAAAATATGATTGATATATATCAAGTATATGTATTTTAATTGATATATGTCAAATATATTCGAACTCATTCAAATAAGGTGGAGACATATGGATCATAAAACTCAACATTCAAATTCTACAAGAGAGCAATTAGAACTGAATCTTGGTGAACAACTTAATGCACTTATAAGCGCGTCACATGCACTCAATGTAAGAACAGCGGCACTTTTCGATCCATCATTACAACCTGCGGCTTTTCTGATCGTACGCTGCCTTCTTTCGTACGGTCCGGCAAGCGCTACATTTTTGGCGGAATCCACCGCTATGGATCGAAGCTCTGTCAGCCGACTTGTTACTCAGCTTAAACACTTGAATTATGTAAAAAGTGAAACTCACCCTGAGGATCGTCGGGGAGTGTTAATATCCCTGACAGCTAATGGTCGTGAAAAAGCCCTAGAAGCTTTAAAAGAAAAAGAAAATGAGTTTTATCAACGTATTTCAACATGGGAGAATTCCAAACTTGAAGCGTTTATTGGTATGCTGAATTGTTTTAACGGTCAAGATTGCGAGGAGTAATGATTCGACATAAAGCATCGGATGATGAAAATAGGGGGCTTTCAAAAAGTGAAAGAAAAAAATGTTAGGGAAATTAGGGCAACTGATTATCATGATATTTATTTGTTAAACCAAGACTTTAATCCCAATCTAGATCTATTTCCTGAAGTAAAAGTAAAAGAGAAGATTGAAATGATTATAAAGGAATCAAAAGATGTAATCTTTGTTTATGAAGAAAACAACGAGGTATTAGGATATATTCATGGAAGCCCACATGAATTACTTTTTTCTGAATCTTTGGTGAATATACTAGGATTTGTTGTTAAAGAAAAGTATAGAAATCAAGGTGTAGGTAGCATGTTGATTGAGCGTCTTGAACAGTGGGGAAAGTCCCATGGATTTTCCGGGATCAAACTGTTATCTCACCCAAGTCGGATACAGGCTCACAGGTTCTATGAACGACGTGGCTATATGTTTACCAAGGATCAGAAAAATTTTATAAAAAGTCTCAAATAAATACATAGGCTTAATATCGTGATATTTATCATTGAAAAACTAGTTATGTTTAGCACTCTAATGCATCGCATTAAATTGACCATTGTTCAGAAAACATGAATCACCTTCCTTTCCATTTCATGCCTAAATATGTCTGCGAATTAGCAGTTGTATTTAGGCGTTTTTTGTCATACAATGCATCTAATGCTACGGATTCGGTCTTAGAAACAGTAAGGTTTGGACGGTAAATAGGACGTGGTTTCCTTGTATATTTAAGAATCGTGGAACTACTTTGTAGTCGTTCACTCACGACCACGTCAGTCTGAAAAATTAATAATGTTTGGGGGCAGTTTTCCGGATCATTAGCGTTTGATGATGAACATATACGAAGGGGAGCGTTCTTTTGGAATCGAAACAATTAACGAGAGGGCTAAAGCCACGGCACGTTGAGTTGATTGCGCTTGGAGGCACGATTGGCGTCGGTTTGTTTATGGGGTCGGCAAGTACGATAAAATGGGCAGGTCCCTCAGTACTGTTGGCTTATCTCTTAGCTGGGATTATTATGTTTTTTGTCATGCGGATCATGGGGGAAATGCTGATTCTTGAACCGGTGACAGGCTCATTCGCTACATTTGCTCATAAATATATCAGCCCTTTAGCCGGTTTCTTGACCGCCTGGAGCTATTGGTTTTTATGGGTTACCGTAGGGATGGCAGAAGTCACTGCGATTGGGGTATATGTGGGCTACTGGTTCCCGGATATCCCGCAATGGTTGCCGGCTTTGGCAGGTGTAATTATTATTGCATTGGCCAATTTGGCGGCTGTGAAATTTTATGGGGAATTTGAGTTTTGGTTTGCGATGATTAAAATTGTCGCCATTATCTTCATGCTAGTAGTGGGTACGGGGATGATCTTCTTTGGTCTCGGTAACGGTGGACAACCGATAGGTCTATCCAATCTGTACAGCCAGGGCGGCTTCTTTGCAGGTGGTTTGAAAGGGTTTCTATTTGCACTCTGCATTGTAACAGCGGCTTACCAAGGGATAGAGATGGTGGGTATTACGGCAGGTGAAGCAGAAAATCCGAAAATGACACTGCGAAAAGCCATTAAAAACATCATCTGGCGTATTCTGATTTTCTACGTGGGTGCAATCTTTGTCATTGTTACGATTTATCCTTGGAACCAAATAGGCGAGATCGGTAGTCCATTTGTTCTAACTTTTGCCAAGGTAGGAATTGTGGCTGCTGCGGGTATCATTAACTTTGTTGTACTTACAGCTGCGATGTCTGGTTGTAACAGTGGTATTTACAGTGCGGGCAGAATGTTATATACATTGGCTAAGAACGGACAAGCTCCTAAGTTCTTTGGGAAAGTTTCTCCAAGCGGCGTCCCTAGAAATAGTATAATAACGACCATTTCCTTGCTACTGGTAGGGGTGTTATTTAACTATTTAATGCCTGATTCCAAACTGTTTCTGTATATTTACAGCGCCAGTGTTCTTCCAGGCATGGTACCGTGGTTTGCATTAGCCATCAGTCAATTTAAATTCAGGAAAAAGTGGAAGGATGAAATGAAGGATCACACCTTTAAATCTCGTTTTTTTCCAATCAGTAATTACATCACCATTGTCTTTTTGTTGCTTGTGATCGTTGGAATGTGGTTTAATCCAGACACACGCTTGTCGTTGATTGTCGGGGCAACATTCATGGCGATCGTCATTGTTGGATATTTTGTCTTTGGCATAGGAAAGCGGCAGAGAATTGAAGAATTAGAGGAAAACTAAAAGATTGCTAAATACGTAACATTTGCCGAGCGCAATTCAGATGACCTGAGTTCGCTCGGCTTTTCTTTTACATGACGAGGGAGGGGCTATGGAAAGGTTGTTACTGAGGTATAGAACCGTGTGGTTATCCAGTTCGCACTACAAGTGTAAATACAAATACAAAAAAAGTGAGAACGAAAATGGAGAAGTTGATTATTGCCATACTCTTACGGTTAGCCTTAAACTCTGTAATTCCCGAAAATAAAAATATAAACCCTAGAAAAAATTGTGAGACTTTGTACAAATCCTCGTAGGTGTTTGGGTATGCGAGTGATAAAGAGGAAGAGATCATAACAACTACAGCAAATATTAAAGTGAGGATTTTGTAAATATCCATTTTCTTAAACATAGATAAGTTCCACCTTCCTATTTATTCCTAATGTATTATATTCTAAGGGTGGAATCTTTGGATTACAAATAAATACAAAAAGAGGAAATGGACAATAGGATGGTACACAGAATAAAGTGAAGGTGTCCCAAGTAATACTTTGGGGACACCTTCACAATTAAAATCACTTGTACAACTTATGATTTACATAGCTTACATTGTGCTAATGTCAATCACGAATCTATACTTCACATCAGAAGCTAACACTCGTTTGTAGGCTTCGTCAATCTGGTCGGCCGAAATTACTTCAATTTTAGGAACAATATTGTGTTTTGCACAAAAATCCAACATTTCCTGTGTCTCACGGATGCCTCCTATCATTGAACCAGCAAATGAACGGCGATGTCCGATAAGGGACATCACATTTAGTGACAACGGCTCCCCAGGGGCACCGACATTCACCAAAGTTCCGTCTAGATTGAGTAGTGCAAAATAAGCATCCATATCGATGGCAGCACTTACCGTGTTAATGATCAAATCAAAGTGCCCAGCAAGTTTTTTAAATGTTTCTGGTTCGCTTGTAGCATAATAGTGGTCCGCACCAAATTGCAAGCCATCATCTTTTTTCTTTAATGTTTGGGATAGAACGGTTACCTCAGCACCCATAGCATGTGCAATCTTGATAGCCATATGACCAAGGCCTCCCATTCCCACAACGGCCACTTTTTTATCTGGACCAGCACCCCAGCGGTTCAACGGTGAATAAGTCGTAATACCTGCACAAAGTAATGGAGCAGCCACGTCAAGCTCAATGTTATCTGGAATTTTCACTACAAAATCCTCAGTTACGACAATGTGGGTAGAATATCCGCCTTGTGTAGGCTCGCCGTATTTGTCAACACCAGCATAGGTAGGGACATTTCCTTTAAGGCAGTATTGTTCCTCTCCTTTACGACAGTTCTCACATTCGCCACAGGAATCAACCATACAGCCAACCCCTACCCGGTCACCAACGCTGTACTTTGTAACCTCAGATCCTACCTCCGTGACAATCCCTGCAATTTCATGTCCAGGTACGAGAGGGTAGTTCACTGGGCCCCATTCGCCGTGAGCAGTGTGGATGTCAGAATGGCATATGCCGGCATATTTAATTTCAATCAGAACATCGTGTGAATCAAGATCCCGTCGTTTAATTTCAGCCGATCGAAACGGTTTGTCTGGGCCATCGACAGCTCGTGCTTTAGCAGTTATCATAAATAGCCTCCAATTATTTTTATTTTTCAAGAGAATGCAGTTATATCGGTATAAATTGAAAACTAGCTGAAGTCGGTTGAAGTTCCCCTTCATTCATTTCCATTTATACTTTTTCTCTTGCAAATCAATGTTAATCCTTATAGTTAACTCTAAGTCAAGCGCAGGTTTATAAGCGTCTATTCAGTAATGTTGTTTTCTTGCTAATTATATTTCGTTAGATAGCATCTGATTCTACTTTTCCTATAAGGGGACTTTGACATTCTACAAATAACTTGATAGAATCCCCCTTATATCATAGAGTTAACTCGAAGTCTATGTCATTAAGAATAGGAGATACATGATGAAGACGTATTCTATCAGCGAAGTTGCAAAAGAATTGAATCTTACAGCATACGCTTTGCGTTACTACGACAAAGAGGGACTTATGCCTTTTGTAGAACGGACATCTAGCGGAACAAGATTATTTAAAGAATCCGATATCGACGCTTTAAAAATAATTGAATGTCTAAAATCCACCGGGATGCCGATCAAAGAAATTAAAAATTTCATTGATTGGTGTTCTGGTGGGGATTCCACACTACAACAAAGATATGACATGTTTATGGAACGAAAAGCTACTGTAGAAGCACAAATGGAAGAACTTAAAAAAACAATGGAAGTTATTGAACATAAATGCTCATATTACAAAACTGCATTGGATGCCGGAACGGAAAATATTCATAAAAACAATAAAATAGGGAGTCTCATTACGAACTAATAGATAAGCATCTGTAATTCATCCATTTCTATATGAATTACAGGTGCTTTCGTTTGAAATATTCGATTTACTACAACCTACTGATTTAAAACAGCACGATCGGTTTTAGAAAACTAGGAACCAAATATGATGTAACTTGAACAGGCAGGAGTAGTACCGAGGATCAAGTATTCCGAAAGTCAACGGGCAATTTGCCCATTATATAGGTTGAGAGCCACGACTTTAGTTCAGAAAACAACGAATTACTATAGAATCATCGAAGATAATCAGGAGTATGGTCCAGTATTCTCTCATTTTTATTTTTGATAAGATTAATTCCATATTATTGAAGTCTACTATCAAACCACGAAAGAATGATACATAAGGAAATGAGGAAGATACTGATGAAGGCAAAAGCGTATATTATTTTTTTGACTGCTGTAATAAGTTTAACTGCTATGCTGACCGCATGCGGTGACTCCAAGAAGCAAATTGAAGGTGAATCTACGACTGGAGCAGCAACGGCAACCACTACGACTACACAGAATGCCAAGGCGGACAATGCGGAACAGGCTGGTGTGGATGGTGTTGTGAGCAATACTACAGACCAAGCTACAAAAAGTAATGGAAAGACGTATTCCGACGTGGCTAAAGAAGCAACGAAACCCGATCAGCCAGCAGGACAAATAGGGTTAAATACGACGCAGGAGCAGCTTCTTACCTTTGCCGATCGTTATGGACTGGTACGAGTGCAGGATCATCCGATTCGGCGGGTTTCCGATCCAACTGGGAAACATGTAAACATTGCAAATTACAGTGATTCTGTCGTGAATTTATATACAGAAGAACCCATCCACCTGAATACAGATGAATTTATTCATGAAGCTTATAATTTTTTTACAGAGGGAGTTGCTCCAGGTGAGTCCTACAAGAAGTGGGAGGAAACCTCTAATACAGAAAGAGGACTCGTCAAAATGCTCTATTTGTCACGAGAGGGACTTCATATTTTAGAAGAAGCGATGAAGACGCATGATTATTCTAGTCCATCGGTCCAAAATACGCTGGGATTTTTTAAGGTTGCCTCGAAATTTGAGTCTATGATGCCTGTTGCCCAGACACCTACAGACATCAGCTTGTACGATATGTACGATCAACGCGTTAAGCCCGAGTGGAAGAAACTAAGTGACATTAAAAACCCTGCCGCGAATGAAAAAGCCTTCGCTGCGGCCTATCAAAAAGCAAGAGATGAGACCAATAATCTTATGGGGCTATTAAACATTATGGTGTCTACAGAAATGGAAAAACGTCTCAAAGCTGCAACCGATCAGTAAAACACAGGCAAATAGTAAATTATCAAGGACATAATTTATCCACACTTTCTTCTAATATTTAACTGTCGATAGATTTATTGAAAAGCTATAATGCTAATGATGATTTGAGTGTACTTGGAGAAAAGAGGTTGAGGGTATGAAGTTGAAAAAATGGCCGTTAGTATTCATGATAGGTATTCTCATGCTGTTATCCGTAGGCTGGAACAGTGGAGTATCTTATGCGAAATATTATTACGAATACACTTGGGATCAGTACAAGGGGACTGAAATCAAGACCTACAGGCTGACACCGGTAGCTGGTAGAGCTGGATTTATGGATCAGGAAAAGGCCTTTGCTGCGATTAGCAAAACCCCGAATGTGTATGGAAAGTTCAGTGGCTACCGAACAGAGAAAACAACTGAATTTGCAACCAAGAGTGTAACAGATGAGGTTTATAAATATGCAGTTGTTGATTTTATTAGCGACAAGGAGCCAGAAACTGTAGAATACGTTAATCCAAAAGGTGGAGTTCCTCATACATGGAACGGAACCGATGAGATTCGAATTTTTATGAGAGGGTCTGAGGCAGCTTCTTTGGCAGAGCTGTTTTATGAGGGAACTCCAAGTGAAGGACGCTATCATTTTAATGCTGACGATGTCTACTTAGTTACATTCTGGTCCAACACAGTAAAATCAATCACTGGAATGTCTGCTGAAGCGCTAGTTGAGGAAGGCCCCCCTGCGTTTATAAATCGAGAGTTGGTTGGTCAAATAAAAGGCAAAGATCCTGCTGCCTATCCACAAAATGGGGCTTTAAACGGCTACTTTTATGTTTATAAGGGTTCTGAGTTTAAAGAGAATTAAAACAGCAGACAGGATTTTATAAGTATATATGTACACGAGAACGAGATAACATTTTGTATTCTTCAAGCGAATGCGGATACAGATGTTATCTCTTTTTTTATTTGTATACGGGATCAACATAGTAACACAAAAAGATGATAAATATTTAATTACCAATGAAAACCATTGTTTAGTGATAGGGAATTACGGCTTAAAAAAAGATGGTGAATAAACAGGATAGTAGATTGCCAAAACTACTTTTTTTACTGGCTTTATTCAATCCTAGGGAGATTATTCCGATAATTCAAGTATATACAGTTTGGTGTTAACAGTAATGAAAAACCGATTGAAAACAAGAGAGACTAATTTTCAAAGTTGATATGAAAGTACAGGCGAAAGTGGCTCAGTGCTATCTAGTAAAGGAGGTGTAATGATTCCGAATAATGAATTATGAAAAAAAGTTAAAACAAATTAGGCATTACATGGCTGGTTTACTGGCTGTCTGGTTGTTCTGTATACATAGTGCGCCTGTTTTTGCGGACAGAGCCTTTAACGATATCGAACATTCCTATGCAGCTGATGCGATTGAGGCCATGGCTGCTCAAGGTTATGTTACGGGTTATCAGGATGGGAGCTTTCGACCTTTACATTTTATCTCGCGACAGGAATGGGCAAGCATTTTCGCTAAAACCTTAAAGCGAACATCGAATAACAGAGGCGTAACTTCTTTTCGTGATGTGTCACCATGGGCTCTACCTTATGTACAGGCCTTACAGGAAGAGAGCATTACGAAAGGAATTAGTGATCAATTATTCGGTGCCAAGCACAATATGACTCGTCAGGATATGGCCGTTTGGTATGCCCGCTATTTTGGTGTTACTGAAAATACCCGATCGGCTGGTATATCCAGTTTTGTGGATCAATCTGATATATCAGATTATGCACAAACGAGCGTATGGCTGATGGAACGGCTGGAACTGATCGAGGGAGATACGAATCACTATTTCCATCCTAAAGAGTCTGTGAGACGGCAGGATGCCACGCTGGTTGCTTATCGAATATGGTTAGGCGGTGACGGTCTGAGAGAACGTGCCAAGCGTTTGCTAGGGTCATTAGGAGATGGAACTGCAACGATGCCTCAGACGACCAGCCAACAAGAATCGAAGAAGATCGAGGTCGATGTGACACCGGAAATTAGTCAACAACCTGTGAATTCGGAAGTCGAGGAGCCTAAAAGGCATCGCCCAAGCCCTGATTCACCAGCATCTCCGGTGACACCACCAGAACCGAAGCCGGAACCGTCGGTGACACCGCCGGGACCTAAACCCAAACCACCAGTAATTCCGGTAGATCCACCGGATCATTCTTCGGATTTTCTGGTAGATGAGGTCGTAATCAAGGCGCAGGAGCTGGTAAATCAACCGGAGACATACCCTTCGTATCAGCTATCTTTTCAGCTCTACAATAAAGGGCGACCCGTAAGCATTCCTGCTGCCAGCGTCACAAGTGTTACGTACACATTTAGTGATGGGTTAGGTATTTTTGATGAACAAGGGAAAATTGCACATCCCGAAAATATTCCGGTTGCGGACAGCTTCATTCCTGTAGAAATGAAGGTCACCGTTGCCAAACCTTATCAGGTCCTTACAGCTCAGGCCAAGCTGATCGTGAAAGGGAAGACTCCGCCGGCAGAGCCACCGAACGTAATCAGGTCCGTATACTTGGCTACGTATACCATTTCAGAGGCTGCTACTTTAGATCCTGCTGCTTGGAATATGTCCTACGTATTTCATAATGCTAATGGAGAGGTTATAGCTCCTGGATTGCTGCCCTCAGACTTGATACTTCGGGTAGAGGATTCCAGAGGAATATTTGATGAGGATGGGAAGATTGCCAACCTGCATTTGATTCCGACAGTAAACTCGGTCATTCCATTAAAGATCACGGTTGAGTCGCCATCTCAAGGGGTTCACTTCACATCTGATGCGGAATTAACGGTAGAACCCGGGGAACGCAAAAAGCAATACTTTGCTGTCTCCATCATGCTGCAGGGAAGCGCGACGACGGTAGATCAAATCAAGCAAGCGCGTCAATTGCTGATGGACCACTTTGGTCCCAATATCAAAGTGACGTGGGCGATGGAAAACGGATTTGTTTTTGTAGAAGCAAATCGCCCGCAGCTTAAACAGGTTTTGGCATTCGTCGATCAGTATGGAGATGAAGTCGGAATGTTGGATGGGTATCCGAACCAGTTAAAGTTTCCTATTTGGGAAGCTCGAATGGACGAGTGGATGTATATGTATCGTTACAATGCATTCAATGAGCTGCACCAATCCGGTACAATGGGATCACCATCGGTGTTTGAAAGCATGGATACAGACCAATATCGGAAGTATCTTCCGAAATCATTGACCAGCTTTACGGTAAATCCCGAACAGACTCAATGGCTTAAAGATCACTATCGGATTACTTCCGCGATGGGATGGTCGGCTACACAATATAATGTGAACGGTATGTATGGTGAGGGCTCTCCATTGATGCCTTACTGGTCCCATAAGGACAATCCAATTGTTCCCGCACAGGGACTAGCAGATAATAGCGGTACCGTATTCATGAACTCGGTTACGATTGATCCGATTGGATCACGCTATACGAAAGATTCCTCACGCTGGACTCTTCATCCGCTTGACCCATATGTGACTGAGACGGATGCAGCACCACAACTGTATATAGTACAGCAATATTTGGATAACCCTTATCAACGTATAAATACGGTAAACTACTTGTCCATTATTTTGGACATCAACGCACTTGCCAACACCCATAACATGGCTCCAATATGGGAGAATTTTGTGAACCACTTCCCTGTTGATCGCAAGGTTGAGATTGTAGGCGTGGACGGGCTGAAACAGATTTATGAATCGGTAGCAGGATCCAATAATGATCATACGGAGTTTACGCTCATGTTTAGAGGCTCAGGTATTAAGACGGCTATGGATTCCAATAATTCACCAGCGAATCTGCGCTATTTGTGGACCGAAAATGCCTCACAGCGGATTATTATATCCAAAGAGGATGGAGATGCGGCATGGTCCATTATTGACTTTACCGATTATACCCGAAAACCGGTTCCGAAGATGGACTACAACTTGGATGGTCACACGGACGTAAGCTATGTCACCGGAAGGAACTTCAAGCTATGTCCAACGGCTCCTTTAACAGCGGATGAAATTCAACGCGTAAAGGATCGTTTGAAGGATATTTACTTTGCAGAAGAAGTGAATTATCAGTAAGTAATTGGAAAAAATTAAGAGCTGAGGTTTTATGAAAAGGGGGTGTCCCCACAGCCATCGAAATGGCTGTGGGGACACCCCCTTGTTTTAGAGAAAAGGTTTTACACCCACTCAATAACCTGATCTACAGGTCGCCGAGTTTTGCCACGCGGCTCGTTGAGACGGTAGCCAAATGCCACCATACAAGAAATACCGAAATGCTTGGCATCCATAATGCCTTCTTCAGAGAGGATGCGTTCGATTTCCTGTTTATTAAAACCTTCGATAGGGCAGGAATCAATGCCGATTTGAGCTGCGGCAGTCATCATATTGCCCAGTGCGATGTAGGTTTGCCGGCAGCCCCACTCGAACAAGGCTCTTTTGTTTTCCTCCAGCCCAAAATCTGATTTTAGGAAGGCGTCATATACTTTCTCTTTGCCTTCCATCACTTCAGCAGGTAATTGCTGCACGTTCTCCATCATACTCTTGATATAATCGGAGGAGGCTATCATATCTTCAGGAAGTCTAGAGAGGATGAGTACAAAATGGCTGGCTGTTGGCAGTTGTTTTTGGGCCCCCCAAGAGTAAGGCAGTAGCTTCTCACGCATAGCTTTACTCTGAACGACAACAAATTTCCAGGGTTCAAAGCCAAACGAGCTTGGAGATAAACGACCGGTTTCAAGAATAAAATCAAAATCGGAATCGCTAATTTTCTTATGACTATCAAATTCCTTCGTTGCATGTCTGAACTCGTATGCGGATAAGATTTGATCTTTAGTAGTAGCTAAGGTTTCCATCGTTATTCCACTCCTTATGGATGTTGATTAAAATTGACGCTTACCAAGTGACATGCTTAATATTAGAATATACATGACCGTTTTTGAAGTACGCACATTAATGTGCTGTAGTATATAAAATGATACTAAGGAGGAGAAAAGCCTATGCGTAATCGGAAAGGCGGCTTTGGGGAATGTACCGCTGGAAATGATCAGGCGTGTCCAGTTGAGTTCACGCTGGACGTGATTGGGGGCAAATGGAAAGGGATTATTTTGTATCATCTTATGTATGGGACTAAGCGATTTAGTGATTTTCGGCGGATCTGTCCGGGGATCACCCAGCGTATGCTGACACTCCAATTGCGCGAGCTGGAAGAGGATGGTGTCGTTCACCGTGAAGTATACCAGCAGGTTCCGCCTAAGGTTGAATACTCTCTCACCGAATTCGGAAAAACGCTCATCCCGATTATTAACTTGATGAAAGATTGGGGAGAAGAATATAAAACAAAACAGCGATCACCAGAAAGCAGCCTTCAGCAACCTAGCCCCAATGTGTAGGCTTTTGAATACGGCTCCACGAAAAAGACCTGACCATCATTTTGGCAGGTCTTTTGATTTATTAAGGAGGAATGTACAAAGTTCGTTTTTCAGTTGACAGCAAGGACGACGCTTGATATATTTCTTACGATATTGATAATCATTATCATGTGTATCAGGGAGATCATCTCCACAATATATAGGGGGCTAATCAGTTGAGAAGAAAATCGTATTTTATGATGACAGCTATGTTACTTGTATTGTCTGTATTCATCAGCGCTTGCAGCGGAAATAATAATGGGAGTAATCCGGCTTCATCTTCAGGAGATAAGCAAGAGTCAGCTACTACTGGAGAGACTAGAAGCTTTAATACGGTTAAAGGGGATATTCAAATTCCTGCTAAGCCACAGCGTATTGTAACGGATTTTTACGGCGGAGAACTGCTGTCCGTGGGTGCTAACGTGGTGGGTGTGGAGCCGACTGCGTTTCAAAATCCTTTTCTGACCGATTTGCTGAAGGAAAAAGGAACCAAAGAGGTGGGTGATCCGACCAATTTGGAAAAGACGCTGGAACTCAAACCCGATCTGATCGTGGTTATGAAGGATACGAATTATGAGGCTTTGTCTAAAATTGCACCTACCCTGTACATTCCGTACGGCACGACGACTAATATTTATGATACGGTCAAGCTGTTCGGCGATATCACCGGGGAAAAGGAGAAGGCTGAGCAATTTATTGCTGCATTTGATAAAAAGGCCGCTGAAGGTCGCGCACGTCTTAAAGGTGTGATTGACGAAAAGGCAACTTTCGGTCTGTATGAGCTGACGGACAAGCACGCACTTTGGATCTTTGGCGACAATGCGGGTCGCGGCGGACAAGCCGTATACAATGCGCTCAAACTGAACATGCCAAAGAAAACAGTGAACTCCAAGGAACAAACGGTACAGCTTTCGATGGAGGTATTGCCGCAGTATGACGCAGATTATATGTTCCTGACTACGTATGACCCGGAGAAAAAGGGTGACGCGCTCAAGCAACTGAAGTCGTCCGCTGTATGGGGGAATCTTCCTGCGGTGAAGAACAATAGAGTGTTCTTTAACGATTTTGATACGTATTATCGCTATGATCCAATCGCTATTACAGGACAGATTGATATGATCGTAGATATGCTGATCGAAAGAGAAAAAGAGAATAAAGCTAAACAATAGGTGTGAGATTCTGCGTTGTGACGAATTGTTGAAATAGATAAGAGATCGCATATTATACACAGTATATAGCATTAAAAACCAGTCCAACATGAATCATGTTTGGACTGGTTTTTGATTTACTATTTTGTCGTAATTTCAATAGTATCTTCTTTTTGTATCCAATCTACCTTGGCCCCCAGCGTTTCGCTGATCAGCCTTAATGGAAGATAACCAATACCATTCACCATGAAGGGCGGATTGGTAAGCTTTACAGCCTTACCGTTCACTTTTGCTTGGCTGGTTTTGAAATTTATTTCTAGAAAGACAGGGTGATCTTCTGCCTTGGACTGATCTATTTTTGCTATTTTGCTGTTGAAATCATAAGCGATCTCGGCCCCCAGTTTATCAAAAACAGAACGAAGGGGAATAAACGCTTGCCCGTTGCGGGTAATGACACCATTACTCAGAGAGACAGGCGAACCATTGAGACGGACAAGAATCGGTTTTTGTACAGGAACTGGTGAACTATACAGAAACTCATAGTCTCCTATACCTAGCTGCGCGTGTTTGTTGACACCCCAGCCCCATAAGGCCCCATCTGCTTTTTGCATGATTACGTGCCGTGGACCTGCTTTGATACTTTGAATATTTTTAGCAAGCAATGTAAAGGGGGCGTTGGATGGTAACTTTTCACCATCTAGAGACGCAACATATACATTCCCAGCTGTGGTGAGGGCGAGTATGGAGCGTTCGGCGAAAAAGGCGTCTTTAACATCTTTTACTCCTGATAATAGCACAGGGGTATTTTCATTGTGATAGGTTGTATTATCTGAGTAACCTGTGACCGTTTCACCCCAGAACCATAACCGTCCTTGTCGATCAATCGCGAGATTGGAACTTCCATTGGTCTTAATTATTTTGATGTCCGATAAGGCTTGAATCTGCGATACGGATAAAGTTTCGGACGGAGTTACATTTTTATCAAATTCTTTGGGCCATGTCCATACAGTACCGTCTTTCTTTAAGGCTATGTTTTTGGAGATAGCAGTAATATCCTTTAATGATGGAACAAGCTCGAAGCCCTGCAAGGACCTTGTATTTTTCCATACACTTCCGTCCTTCTTCAAGAAGATCCAGCGTTCCTCATATTGCGGTCTTTTTTCATAGTAACTATCCAATTCTGTAACATTTTCGATGCCGGATAGGGTTTGAAAAGGAGCAAAGTTGCCACCATTTTCGATTCGATCAGCGGATAATACGGTTCCTTCGGCGTTTAGGGCGAGCACATGATCATTCATAATACGCACGTTTATGATGTTTGGTAGTCCTTCCAGAGAAATGAATTTCACGGATTCAGAAATGTTGTTTCTTGGCACATACCAGGCGGAATGATCTTGTAAGGTAAATATCAGATCGCCTTCCTGGATTATATTCGAAAATGTTCTTACAACGTTTGGCTTATCCTCTACACGAGTCGGTACGGATTGATTATAGCCCCATAACCACAAGCTTCCATCGGATTGAATCAGACTCCCGGAATCATATGAACGAATACGGGACGCCGATTCATCACCGGCCGCCCATGCACTGGAGCTGAACAATAACAGCGTGATCATACTGATTAACAGAGTACGTCTTTTCATGCGTTTTTCCTCATTTCTTCATCAATGTATATAAGGTTAAATAACGACTTGGGGAATATCTCCTTATCAATAGACGAAGAATATATAGAAAAGTTTTCCACAAATCGTTGGATTCCAATAAAATAGCCTCCAAACCCACGAGCAGAGGCGGGTTTGAGAGGCTATTTTTTGAGCATGGAAGCAGAATATGACTTGGGACGGGTTCTTCCAATGGTCAGCCCGTTATTCGGCTGCGCACCATCAATAAGGTTTGTTCTTTGATTTGTCCGATTTCACGGAGGAGTGCGGCTGTTTTAGCTTCGTAGGATTGTTTGACATCCAAATCTTTCAGCGAAGCAAGGTTAATGTCGACGGTAAGCAGGGCAGATTGAGCGGCGGCTTCGAACAGGATCGCGCCGATGCCAAGATCCGAAATCACATTTTTATTGGACACTTCCACAATGTTATAGGCTTGCGACAATCCGTCTCGGCATACTTCCAGCAGGCGCATGGGTACCTCAATGGCAGCGATCACCGCTGTCTGTAAGGAATGGGTACGATAGCGCTTTTCTTCGTCTGTTTCCTTGGGCAAACGCAGGGCAGTCATATACTGTTCAAAGGATTGGATGTCTGCGACCATTAATTCCTCACAATGTGTAGACAATCTTTCCATGCTGCTAATGACGTCCGTGATTTGTTCATGGATGTGCGCGTATTTTTCTCCTTGTGAAAGGTTGGCGGTCATGGAGGTCATAGCCGCGCCTAGTGCCGCAGCCAGTGCGGATACACTTCCTCCGCCAGGGGTAGGAGCTGCACTTGCAGCCTCTTTCAGAAAATGTCCGATGGAATGATTCCACGACAGTTCACTCATGAGTAAACCACCTCTCTGGAGTAGTGTTGCAGATGTATCGCTTTAAGCAAATTTTTGTACAAAATCGCAGTCGTTAAGGTGCCAACACCGCCGGGAACCGGAGAAATAGCATGTACTTTTTCCCCCACGTCTAAAGCGGCATCTCCCACTATTTTTCCCTCTAGCGTCTCATTAATTCCCGCATCTACCAAAATCAGACCGGGATGAACCATATCTTGCGTAATCACATCAGGGCATCCGACTGCCACGAAGGCAATGTCTGCATGGCTCAGATGCTCTGCAATATCACGCGTACCTGCATGACAGGCGGTAACGGTGGCGTTTTCTCTTTGCAACATGTGGAAAAGGGGAAGTCCCACTGTCTGTCCGATGCCCACGAGCGTGACATTTTTGCCTGCCAATGTGTGACCGTAATGCTTGAGCAGCTCGATACAGGCTTGAGGTGTTGCGGGATATAGTCCGGCGTCACCTGTTACAGTAGCCAGCTTGTTATCGGGTGTAATCCCATCAATATCCTTGTAGGGGGCAATGGATTGTTTAATAACGGAGGCGGAAAGATGTTGGGGAAGCGGCAGTTCCAGCATAATGCCATGTACATGGGATGCATCGTTCAGACTGCCGATCAGGTGCAGTAGCTCGGTTTCGCTAACATGACGATCAAACGTATGGAGATGAAATGAGATGCCCAGCTTCTCCGCTATTTTTTGCTTGGTCCGTGCATAGTATGCAGATGCCGGATCACCTTCTACCAATAGGGTTGCCAGATGGGGACGGTGTCCTTGCTGCTTCATTTCTTCTACCTGTGAACGGATCGTTGCATATACTTGCTCAGCTGCTTCTTTGGATTTCATGATAATAGCCATAGTCCGAGCCTCCTCTGAATTTATTGCATAATGGAATCAACAGGGTGTCATGGTCTTGTAAAACGAAAAAAAGTATTTGCACAAGGTCGTCAAGACAGACGAATCCTCTGCAAATACTTCTCCCAGGCGAACGGTACGCTTTTTTTGTATGCTCCCTCGTGGTTCATTCCACTGACTTCGCCAGTCACATACAGCGTTATTATACCTTATATTTTAACAAACAATCATCAGAAAAGAAACCCGCGAACATTTGGAAAACGGGTTATGTTACTTGTCTATATGACAAATGTCATATACACGAACTGACGTTTATGACTACAGCGCCTAGAGCGTTCTCCTTATACTGAGATTAGATCAACATGTACGCCTAACAGGATCAAGGTATAGGCGTCATCTTTAAGGAGGATCATAATGAGTATGACACAACTCCCATTAGCCCAATTGAAAAAAAATATGGCTCCCTACGAGAAAATAAACACGAAATCCAGCGTTCTGCAACTTATCAATACCTTGGGTCCACTGATCCTATTGTGGTATGCTGCTTATCTTAGCCTGTCGGTTTCGTACTGGCTGACGCTTCCCATTGCCATTGTTGCATCGGGGTTTGTGGTACGGACGTTTATTATTTTTCATGATTGTGGTCATCAATCCTTCTTCAAAAGCCGCAAGCTGAACGACATTGTGGGAACGATTACAGGTATTATTACGCTCTGCCCTTATCACCAATGGAAAAATAGTCACGCGATCCACCATGCAACCAGCAGTAATCTGGATAAAAGAGGCACAGGTGACATGTGGGTGCTTACGGTAGAAGAGTACACAGAGGCTTCCACATGGACACGGTTGGCCTATCGCATATACCGAAATCCTTGGGTTATGTTCGGACTAGGTCCGATCTATACTTTTTTGATTTCCTATCGCTTTAATATCAAGACAGCCAAACGCAAGGAAAAAATGAACACTCATGTGACGAATATATCCATCGTTGCATTGTATGCACTGTTGTGCTGGGCTATTGGATGGCAGGCCTTCCTTCTCGTACAGGCACCTATCTTTTTTGTATCCGGTATGTTGGGAATCTGGCTATTCTATGTACAACACCAATTTGAGGATTCTTATTTCGAGCACGATGAAGAGTGGAGTTATATTAATGCAGCCGTAGAAGGCAGTTCTTACTACAAGCTTCCTAAAGTATTGCAATGGATTACGGGCAATATCGGATTTCATCACGTTCATCACCTGAGTCCCAAAGTTCCAAATTATAATTTGGAAAAAGCACATGAAGCGACACCGTTACTTCAAAAGGCGACCACGATCACAGTGAGTAGCAGTCTGCAATCGTTGAAGTTCCGACTTTGGGATGAAAATACGAAAACCTTTTTGACCTTTAAACAAGTGAAGCCGCTCCTCAGCAAACGTGTTGCAGTTACGAAACCCATGCCTACACCTGTTGTAGGCACAGAAAGAAAATAACGTTGAACAAAACCTGGTATGATAAGATAAGGAATATAAGTCATGTGAAGTAGAAGAGGGTGGGCAGGATGCAAAAATGGTATCAGATCTTCCAAAGAAATACAGGGCTTAGCCCTTATGTTTGGGTCGTCTTTTACATCCTGCCCTTTTACTACTTTAGCTCTTCATCTACAGGTCATATTATTTTGGGTACTGCTATTATTTTGGTATTCTTTGCATGTTATGTACTGGCTTTTGTCTCAAAAGGCTGGCTCATATACTTTTGGACCAGTGTACAGATTGCCATATCGATTACCATGACACTGCTGTTCAGCTATATGTACTTTTCCATATTTATCGCCTATTTGATCGGTAATATTAAAAGTAAGGCTGCATTTACGACGCTGTATATTATTTTAATGGTTATTACGATTGGATTGATCAATTATGGTTTTGTTTCTCAGAATCCCGTTTTTATTAAACAGATTCCTTTTATCCTGCTTAATCTGATCGGTGTGATTCTCCTTCCGATTACGAATTTTAATCGCAACAAAAGCGATCGGCTCCAAGTTCAATTGGAGGATGCCAATAAGAAAATATCGGAATTGATTAAGCTGGAGGAACGGCAAAGAATTGCGCGTGACCTGCACGATACCTTAGGTCAGAAGTTGTCACTCATTGGGCTGAAGAGCGATTTGGCGGGCAAACTGATGGATCAGTACCCGGAGCGGGCGCATGTCGAAATTAACGATGTTCGTCTCACGGCAAGAAGCGCGTTAAAAGAGGTACGGGAAATGGTTACTCAAATGCGCGGTATGCGACTAGAGGATGAGCTGCTACGTATTCGGCAGATTTTAAAGGCTGCTCACATTGAATTAACTCTAGAGGGAGACCCGAAGCTGGAGCATACATCATTAATGAATGAAAATGTTCTTAGCATGTGTATGAAGGAAGCCGTAACCAATGTAGTGAAACACAGTGGAGCTACCGCTTGCTCCATCACGATTGAGCCGTCTCGTAAGGAATTAACTCTTCGGATTCAGGATAATGGAGTCGGTATTACGAGAGAAAATGGAACCCTTCGTGGAAACGGCCTGCAAGGTATGAAGGAAAGGCTCGAATTCGTGAACGGATGTATGGAGCTGCGTTCAGATCAGGGAACGACCTTGGTCATTAAAGTGCCCAATATCCCTGAAAAGCCGAACGAGGAGGTGGGGCCATGATTCGAATTGTCATTGCAGAAGACCAGCGTATGCTGCTGGGTGCTCTAGCTTCTCTGCTAGACTTGGAAGAGGACATGAAAGTAGTCGGAAAAGCAAGCAACGGGGAAGAAGCTATAGAACTGGTGAAGCTGCATCAACCGGATATATGCATTATGGACATCGAAATGCCAATAAAGAGCGGATTGGATGCGGCTGAAGAACTCAAAGGCTTGAACTGCAAGATGCTGATTTTAACTACGTTTGCCCGCCCGGGGTATTTTGAACGAGCGATCAAGGCGGGGACACACGGTTATCTACTCAAGGACAGTCCCAGTGAAGAGCTGGCTTCCTCCATTCGCAGTATTATGGCAGGTCGGCGTATCTATGCTCCGGAACTGGTCGATGATGCTTATGCCGAAGTCAACCCGCTAACAGAGCGTGAAAAGACCGTCTTGGCGCTCATCGCTGACGGAAAGAACACAAAAGAGATTGCTGGTGAACTGTATTTAACGACAGGGACGGTGCGCAATTATATTTCAGTCATTCTCGATAAGTTGGGTGTCAGTAACCGGATCGAAGCGATTACACGTTTTAATGAAAAAGGTTGGTTTAAATGAGAAACAGAGACGCTATGAAGCAAAATATAGCGCTCTGTTTTTTTGTTTTATCCATAGATTTGGCATGCCTTTAGCGTACTACCTTGTGATACAATAGGATAGTTGTCCACAGGATGGACTGGAGTACAAGGAGGAGCAGAACCGCATGAAACAAGCCCCATTTATAGCCGTTGAAGGGCCCATCGGAGCAGGCAAAACGACGTTAGCTTCGATGCTTTCAACCGAGCTACATTGGCCGATAATCAAAGAGATTGTCGAGGAGAACCCATTTCTCGATAAATTTTATCAGAATATAGATGAGTGGAGTTTCCAGTTGGAAATGTTCTTCCTCTGCAATCGGTATAAGCAGTTGGAGGATACTGGTCTGCAATATATCGAGAAAGCTCAGCCTGTTATTTCTGATTATCATATCTACAAGAATTTGATTTTTGCTGAACGTACGCTTAAGGGTGTGAAGCTCGAAAAATATCGTCAAATCTATCATTTGCTCACAGATGATATGCCTAAGCCGGACATTATCATTTATATCAAAGCAGATTTGGATACCTTGCTGGGGAGAATTCGCAAGCGTGCACGCTCTTTTGAACAGGAGATGGACCCTGCCTATCTGGAGCAATTGATCATAGATTATGATAAAGGCATGCAGTTTCTCGCTGAACAGTCCCCTTCCCCTCGTATATTGACCGTGAACGGGAATGAAATTGATTTTGTAGAAAATCAGGCACAATTTAAACAAATTGTTTCCGATGTAAAGGAGCTTATATAGTGAATAATTACAACATTCCTGCAAATGCCTTGATTACGGTAGCGGGCACAGTGGGTGTAGGTAAATCCACGTTGACCGGTGCTTTGGCCGGACGCCTTGGTTTTAAAACCTCTTTGGAGCAGGTCGATCATAATCCCTATCTGGAGAAATTTTATCACGATTTCGAAAGATGGAGCTTTCATTTGCAAATTTATTTTCTCGCGGAGCGCTTCAAGGAACAAAAGAATATTTTCCTGTCTGGTGGAGGCTTTGTGCAGGATCGTTCTATTTATGAGGATACAGGCATTTTTGCGAAAATGCATGCCGATCAGGGAACGATGAATCCTACCGATTATGAAACGTATACTAGCCTGTTTGAGGCGATGGTGATGACACCGTTTTTCCCTCACCCTGATGTGCTGATCTATCTGGAAGGCAGTTTGCCCTCCATTCTGAGTCGGATTGAGGAGCGCGGTCGCGAGATGGAGATCCAGACCGAGCGTTCTTATTGGGAGCAAATGCATCGCAGATATTCCAATTGGATCAACGAATTTGATGCCTGTCCTGTACTGCGTCTGAACATTGATGAGTATGATGTACATGACCCTGCTTCCATGGATGCTATTTTGGAAGAAGTAGGAAAAGTAATATCAAAAAAATAGAGATATAACCCCAAATAACTGACAGGGACTGTGGTACAATCAGTATAAATTAAGCTGATAGACCGCAGTCTTTTTTTGTCGAATAAACATGTTGAAGCACGAGATATGACTAACGGTATAGTGGACAAGTTTAGGCTGGAATGCGAGAATAGGTACATATGAATTGTAATGACTCACGGGAAGGATGGGATACTGTGATGCGTTTTGGTATTGTTGGAACCAACTGGATAACAGAGAGGTTTATTCAAGCTGCGATGGAGACGGACGAATTTTCCCTGACGGCGGTATACTCACGCACAGAGGATAAGGGCAAAGCTTTTGCTGACAAATATAACAGCCAGCCGGAGGTTTTTACAGACCTGGCGCAAATGGCCGCAAGTGACCAGGTCGATGCCGTATATATTGCCAGCCCCAATTCCTTACATGCGGAGCAGGCGATCTTATGTATGAATCACGGAAAGCACGTGTTGTGTGAGAAACCTTTTGCGTCTAATGCAGCAGAGGTGAAGAGTATGATCGAAGCCGCGCGCAACAACGATGTTCTGCTGATGGAGGCCGTTAAATCCACACTTATGCCTAACTTTAAAATAATAAAGGATCATATGTATAAAATAGGCCGGGTTCGGCGTTATTTTGCAAGCTACTGTCAATACTCCTCCCGCTTTGATGCTTTTAAGCAAGGTAAGGTATTGAATGCGTTTAACCCGGCCTTTTCCAATGGTTCCCTGATGGACCTTGGCGTGTATTGTTTGTATCCTATGGTGACTTTGTTCGGCAAACCTGAGGAGGTTCGGGCGGTTGGTGTGCTTTTATCCTCTGGTGTCGATGGCGAGGGCAGTATCGTGATGAAGTATCCTGATATGGATGCTATCGTCATGTATTCCAAAATTACAGATTCCTATCTGCCTGCTGAAATTCAGGGTGAGAATGGAACGATGGTGATCGACAAAATCAGTCAGCCCTATGAGGTGAAAATTCATTATCGGGACGGCACGATTGAGGATCTGACCAAAGCTCAGACGCGTGAGCCCATGTATTATGAAATTCAGGAATTTATAGATCTGATCAAGATTGGTGAACGCAACAGTTCCATTAACTCTTTGGAGTGTTCACTTACAGTCGCTGAAGTGATGGAGGAGGCAAGACAACAATTCGGCCTTCGTTATGAAGCAGATTTGAAAAATACTTCTGCACATTAGTCAGTGGAATGATCGAAATTGCAATGCACAAAGGGCTGCCGATTTTGCAAACTTTGCAAATATACGGTTAGCCTTATTTGGCTTTGTAGCCCTAAAAGGGTAAAGCAGTTATCCTTCTCCTCAATCGCTAGGTCACTTAACACCTCGTTTTTACAAATTACTATATTTCCTAAAACAACGTATTAACATTTGATTGATATGATCATATTTATAACTTTTACATATTAACTACACAGAGGAGTGTACACATGTTTGAGAAGTTTCAAAAATGGTCAGCAACATCTATGTCTGTTGCTCTTGCACTAGGTTTGATTACGGGCATGTCAGCCTTGCCTGTCCATGCTGAGTCATCAGGGAATACAGATCATGGTATTAGTAAAGTTACAGCTACATTTTATGGAGACACAAAAGGTTCCAAAGGATTTACCTGGTATACTTCAAAACTTTCCACGAAGAGCACTGTTCAAGTAATCAAGAAAACGGCTTCTGAAGCTGATTTTACGAGTGCTCTTACATTTGAAGGGACTTCTTCTCCATCGACCAATTCTCCAGAAGAGCTTGTCCATAAAGCTGTAGCTACAGGTCTTCAAGCGGACACAGCTTATTATTATCGTGTGGGTGATGCAGCGCGCGGGATATGGAGCGAAACAGGTACGTTTCAAACGGCTCCTAAGAGCGGCGAATTTACCTTCATTGATTTAGCTGATACACAAGCGAAAAGCGAAGATGAAGCCATATTGTCTTCACAGACGCTCGAAAAAGCACTTCAAACTGTAGGTAATGCTCAGTTTGTAGTCCACAACGGAGATATCGTAGACACCGGTACCAAAGAAGAGCAGTGGGACTGGTTGTTGGGACATTCACAAAAAAGTCTTTTGAATACAACCATTGTTCCTTCAGCAGGTAATCATGAGGATGAGAACTACGCTTTTTATGATCACTTTAATATTAATCAACCAGCTGGTTCTGCTACTAAAACAGGAGCGTACTACTCCTTTGATTACAGCTATGCTCACTTTATCGTACTGAACTCCAATGAGGACTCAGAGAAATATGCCAATTTTTCTGAAGATCAAGTTGAATGGTTAAAGAAAGATGCTGCGGCAGCCAAAAGGGCAGGTGCAAAGTGGATCATTGTTAACATTCACAAAGGTCCCTACACTACCTCTAATCATGCAACAGATTCTGACATCATGGATAACAATGGAGTTCGTAACCAAATCGCTCCACTCATGGACAAACTTGATATCGACTTTGTCGTGCAGGGGCACGATCATATTTACGCTCGTACGAAGCCAATCAACCAAGAGGGTAAAGCAACAACGCCAACCAAATTAAAAGATAGATTAAATGAAAAGACGATTGAATATAGTGTGAATCCGGATGGAAGTATCTATGTCATCCCAGCAACTGCTGGCCCCAAAGTCTACTACAAGAACCCGAGTGAAAAACTTGGAGATAAGTACTATAATCTCTTTGAACTAGCTGAAGAGAATCATGCGGCAGTATATGGCCCGGATCCGAGTGACAATCGTAGACCTGTACGAGGACAGGTACAGAATTTTGTTGGCATCACCGTAGACGAAAATAAACTTACAGCCGTAACGTACGAAATTGATCAAAACAAAAATGATGCCAAACCTTTTATTGTGGATCAATTCGGAATCATCAAAAAATATCAGTAAAATTGATTAATGGTTTCTAAATAATCATAAAAGGATATCCTACAGTCTGGTCGGCTGCATGGATATCCTTTTTCATTTTCTTATAGGGACTTTCTTATAGAGACGTCTGATGTTGTGCTTGTAATACTTACGCCCTGTTCGGAAGCGGGTAAACCGTACATAATGCTATTAAGAGATCCAAAGTTCAAAAGTAGTCAATTTTACATATAGAAATTTTCTTGCAAAATATGGAGGGATAAAGCGATGGCTTATCAAGAAATCAATGGAGTACGCGTATGGGGATCACCTGACCCGGGAGCACTATCTCAAGCCCGCACATGTGCCGAAAATGGTAATGTGATTCAGGCGCTACTGATGGCAGATCATCATAAAGGCTACAGTCAGCCGATTGGCGGTGTGATGGTGTATGACGGACAAATTTCACCTTCAGGTGTAGGGTATGATATCGGCTGCGGGAATAAGGCGGTAAGATCCAAGCTGTTTGCCGCAGATATTATGCCACGTATTTCAGCCGTGATGGATGAGATTGCACGTCATATTTCGTTTGGCGTAGGCCGTGTGAATGCAATTCAGGTAGACCATGAGCTGTTCGATGACCCGGATTGGGCAGTATATGCGGCGATTGGGAAACAAGAACATGACAAACTGAAGTCCTTGGCGAGGGAACAGCTGGGTACAGTAGGGAGTGGTAATCACTTTGTTGATGTATTTGTGGAGGAAGCGACAGGACAGGTCTGGATTGCCAATCATTTCGGCAGCCGAGGCTTTGGGCACAAAACAGCAAGCGGGTTTCTAAATTTGGCTGCAGGACGGGAGTTTCTCGGAAAGGCGCCGGGAGAACATATGGATCAGCCGCCTGTACTGCTGGATATGAACAGTGAGCTGGGAGACATGTACTACCGTGCGATGCGCCTTGCCGGACGCTATGCGTATGCGGGACGTGACTATGTGATAGAACAAGTGCTTGGTATTATGGGGACCGAAGCGGATTTTACGGTGCATAACCACCATAATTACGCGTGGAAGGAACAGCATGATGGACGCGACACCATTGTAGTCCGCAAAGGCGCAACCCCCTCGGCCCCTGGCCAAATGGGCTTTATTGGAGGAAGCATGGGCGATATCTCGGTGATTGTGCGTGGGAAAGATTCGGTAGAAAATCGGGATTCCTACTATAGTACAGTCCATGGCGCAGGTCGTATTATGAGTCGTACCCAGGCAGCCGGTAAAATGAATTGGAAAACCCGCACACGGAGTGGTGGACAAATCACGGATGTACAGATGAAGGAGGCTGTTCGGAACTACGGTGTCGAGCTGCGCGGAGCAGGTACAGACGAAAGTCCGTTCGTCTACCGCAAACTGCGCGAGGTACTGGACGCTCATTCCGAGACCGTGGAAGTTATGCATGTGCTGAAGCCAATCGGGGTATGCATGGCTGGGGCCAATGAGTTTGACCCGTATAAGGATTAATGAAAAGAGAAGGAAGAACGGGGCTGTACCCATAAAAAAGACGATGCCCGGCAGAAGTGTTCATTCGCCGAGCATCATATTTAAAGTACATATATGCGTATATAATAGAAGGAACTCATGGCTTGATGTGCTTGTTGAGCAGCTCTAAATCTTACAGTTGATCAGCAAAAAGCTGTTCTTTAATATAAGCGACTGGCATCTCTTGGCCTGTCCACAGTTCGAAGGCTAATGCGCCCTGCCACAGCATCATGCCCAGACCGTTAATGGCGGTTGCACCTACGGATTCAGCTTGTTCCATCAGCTTGGATTTAGCTGGGCTGTATACTACATCGGTTACAATCAGATCGGAACGAAGCATGGACACATCCTCAATTACACTTTTGCCTTCCAGCGGTTTCATACCCACACCTGTACCATTAGCGAAAATATGACTTGTAAGAATCTCTTCACGCAGCTTCTCCTGATTCTCTAATGCATAGATATTCGCCTTGACTTGGGCATGTTTCATCTCTTCATTAATCATACGGACATTTTCTTCCGCCCGGGCAAAGAACTGGTCATTACGAGCGAAAATTGAAATTTCAGCGAGACCAGCTCGAGCGGCTTCAATAGCAATCGGCGTTGCAGCACCGCCTGAGCCGACGAGTGTCATTTTCTTACCTTTCAGATCAATGCCGTTCTCCTGCAAGTTACGAACATAACCTGATCCATCTGTACTGTAGCCTTTCAGCTTACCATCCGTATTCACGACAGTGTTGACGGCACCTGTAAATTTAGCGCTGTCGTCTAGCTCGTCAAGATACTGGAGTATAGCTGTTTTGTTAGGCATGGACACGTTATAACCGCGTATGTTCAGAGCGCGCATCCCCCGTACGACCTCTTCAAGCTGTTCATTGCCTACTTCAAAGGCCATATACGCGTTATTTAGGCCCAGCTTTTCAAACGCAAGATTATGCATAGCCGGGGACAAAGAGTGTCCGATCGGTGTAGCTAGCAGTCCGATTAATTGTGTTCTTCCGTCAATACGTCCAGCATTTTTCATGATATAAGCCTCCAAGTAACGTGTGTAGTTTAATGAAACACTTTTTTATATCGATAAGCAACAAACACGGCCAGCAAAATACTGACTACAGCAATCGCAATATCCAGAATGAATACGGAGGTAATTCCCAGACTTTTGGACATGCTCCCGGTAGCCAAAGGCATCAGGATGAACGATAGGCTGGCTGCTATGTTTACGAGAGAAGTCGTAGTTCCTTTGTTCTTGCGGAAAAATTCCGTCATTACCGTAAGGGCAATTTGGAATATGCCTGCGGTAGACAAGCCGATTAAGAATGAACTGATCAAGGTAGCGACAGGATTGTGCCATACAATTAAAGCCAGCAAAGAAAGCAGGGCAATAAGCGGATACACAATCATGACGGTAATGGGCTTAATGAATCTACCAAGTACCATAGCCAACAAAATAACGGAAACTAATGAACCTATACTATAGTAGCTAAGCAGCTTAATGGCGCTGGCTTTGTCCATGCCAAGAGCCTCTTGTCCAAAGGTAGGAAGCCATAGCTGCACGATCATGAACAATACAGTTGAAGTAAAACCGATAATAATCAGAGACAAACCTTCTTGCCAAAACTTAGGCTCGCTGTGGAACGAATCCGTTGATTGACCAGTCTCGGCTGGAGCCTTTTGTTCCTCGGCTTTGTGGTTGGGGAAAGCGGTCATTGACAAGAAAATCCCGTTCAGCAGATAAATTCCTGCTGGAATAAAGAAGGAATATCCATAGAACATATCGTGATTAATAAAAAATGCAATCATGAAAGGAATAACAATGGCACCGATCGAGATGGATGCTTTGACTAGGACGGTTGCAGACCCGGCTTTTTTTCCGAACCCTTCAATGAGTGCGGGATAAGTCCCCGCATCCATCATCGAGTTGCAGAGCCCTGCGATAATGGCAAACACGAATGCCAAGGTGTAGTTAGGTGCAAGCGGAATACCGATTAGGAAGATTAAATAAGCAAATGATGCAATAACAATCAGTGGTTTCCTTCCGTATTTATCTGACATTTTTCCGGCTACTCCGAGAGCGAGCAGTTTACCGATTCCAATCGCTGACACCAGATAGCCGATGGCTGCTTTATCCGTGTTCAATTGCACGGTCAGAAAGCTCATATTCGACGAGAGAATAACATTAATCATACCCAGAAGAAAATAGTTGATATAAAGCCCTGTTGCCATTCTGATATAAGGATTTTTCATAAGTGTAACTCCCAACATAAATTTTAGATCAATGGCCTAGGTAGGCATCGTCCAGGTGTATTAAAGTACGCCCACAAACAAGTGAAAATATTCACATAATGTCTATGTCTTAATTATATAAGGGGTGATATTATAAATCCAATGCATATTTTTATCGTTTTTCATAGTTTGGGTCTATAATTTAAAATATGAATTAAAGAAGGGAATTACATAATTATGAACCTGAAGCACTTACAATATTTTCGTGTACTTGCGGAGATGGAGCATTTTACTCAGGCAGCTATGCGGCTATGTATCACTCAACCCAGTTTAAGTCATGCGATTTCAGAATTAGAAAAGGATTTGGGCGTTCATCTGTTTGAGAAGCAGGGGAGAAATATTCGGTTAAACAAATACGGACGATTTTTTCTGAAGTATGTGGAGCACGCGATGGATGAATTGGAAAAGGGGGAGCATAACTTACGGGAATTAGTGAGTCCAAGTCATGGTAATATAGATTTGGCGTTCATTTACACACTAGGTTCACACTTCATTCCAGCAATAATCCAAGCCTTTTCAGCTCTGGATGCCCGTAAAGACATTTCCTTTTCGTTTCACCAAGGGAATACGAACGATATTATTCAAGGCCTGAAGCAGGAACACTATGACGTGGCGTTCTGCTCTCACGTGGAAAATGAACCGGATGTGGAGTTTATTCCGTTGGCTCAGCAGGAACTGGTGGTCATTGTTTCGCCTGATCATCCACTGGCTTCTCTGGACCAAATTGATCTCAAGGATACAGCAGATTACCCGGTGATCTTCTTCAACAAAAAGAGTGGGGTTCGGCCCATTATTGAGAATTTGTTTGCCAAGGCGGGCGTTACGCCACAGATTATTTGCGAGATTGAAGAAGATACGGCAATGGCAGGACTGGTGTCTATCAATTACGGGATCGGAGTTATGCCCCGCATTTCATCGTTAGATTATTTTAACGTCAAAACATTGCCTATTATTAATCCAGAATACGAGCGTTTTATCTACCTAGCCAGCATTAAAAATAGATATTTATCCCCGGCAGTAGTAGAGTTTCGGAACTTTGCCCTAAGTTACGGCAAGGAGTTTTATCTGAAAACGCATCAGCGTGTCTAAGCCGGAGTCTCGCAATATTTAAACTTGATAAATTTTAAATTGTGTTCTATACTTCATCATCGACACAAGCAATGTGAAATGATTCACGTTTTGATACTACAAGACTTACTTACAAAAGCAGGTGAATTCATGATGAAACGTACTTCTTTTCCAGTGGCGACAGGACTTTATGTAAACTATCTTTTGTTCGGCATGTTTAATATTATGCTGGCATCGCACATGTCCTTTTTAACAGAGCATTTGCATACAGATCAGGCGGGCATCAGTCTCTTGGTTTCTGCGATGGGATTTGGCAGGTTGTTTACCCTGTACATATCCGGGGTGCTCTCCGACCGTTATGGTCGTAAGCCGTTTATTGTGGCAGCCGGGCTACTGATGGCTGTATTCTTGGTCGGTATACCGCTGAGTTCCAGCTTTGAGATGGCGATCGTACTGGCTGTGCTGGCAGGCGTAGCGAATTCTTTTCTTGATTCAGGTACTTATCCAGCGCTGATCGAAGCTTTCCCCCAATCCTCTGGTTCGGCTACAGTATTGGTGAGAGGTTTTATATCCGTTGGGGCGGCATTTTTACCGCTAATGATTATCTTTTTTATGAATCACGATATTTTCTACGGGTTCTCTTTCTTTTTACCTGCCCTCATATTTGCTTTGAATGCAATGTACTTGTTCAAAATGAAGTTCCCAGACATGCGCGTGCAGCCCGCCAAGGGGCAAAGTGGCGGTAATTCTGTATCAAGCCTAGCGGGAAAATTGGAGGCAAATGACCGGAGTAAGCCGCGGTTTTGGCAGGAAGGGCTATGCCTTATCTTGCTCGGATTTACGGGACCTACCTTGCTTTATATTGTGCAGTTATGGTTGCCTACTTTTGGACAACAGTTTATCGGTATGACCGAATCAGAGTCTCTCAGATTATTAGTTTATTACAATATGGGTTCGCTGGTTTCCGTGTTTGTATTGGTCATTGTGTTAAGAAAATGGGTTAAACCAGTTCACATTATTCTTATTTATCCATGTATTTCCCTGTTGGCTTTTGGAGCGCTTCTCCTTTTCAAGTCAGGGGCTGCGTCCATTATTTGTGCGAGTGTTATCGGGTTTTCAATATCAGGTGTACTTCAGCTGACATTAACCGTAATGAGTGAATTTTTTAGTCAACGAAAAGGACAGATTACCGGGTTTGTTTATACAGCAACCTCGCTTTCATACACGATCATTCCTGTGTTTACAGGCTTTCTGTTGAAACATTCTCAGATATCGAGTGTTTTTATGCTAGCTATTATTGTGAATGTGCTAGGGATCGTACTGGCGGTGTTTGTTAATTTTCGGTACAGTTTAGTTTTTCCAGCAAGTCGCAAATTGTCGCCTAAAATTGCACTTGAACCCAAATAACGACGACTGGATCATATCATCTGCATGCTTATTCAGAATGCGTTATACTATGAATTATTGTACATGTTCGACTTGAAACTGTAATTTGGGAGTGAGAAAGAGATGGCTAAAATCGTAAAGGTGAAAGATGTCCTGATTGGTGAAGGAGCGCCAAAAATTTGTGTGCCCATGGTGGGAGAAACGTTGGAGCAGTTGAAGGAAGAAGCTACTTATTTACGTACGCTCGACCTGGATATCGTGGAGTGGAGAGTCGATTTTTTCGAACATGTGGAGGATCTGGAAAAGGTAAAGGCTGCCTTACATGAAATTCGGTCTATTTTAGCCAATATTCCACTCGTATTTACGTTCCGTAGCGCTCGGGAAGGCGGAGAAAAGGAAATCAGTGCGGCGAGTTATGTGGAATTGAATCGTACAATAGCCGCAACGGGGCAAGTCGAACTTATTGATGTAGAGCTTTTTAATGAGGAGGCTGATGTGAAGACGCTGGTAGAAGCAGCACATAAGCATAACGTGTATGTGATTATATCTAATCATGACTTTCATAAGACGCCGTCGAAGGAGGAGATTGTTTCCCGATTATGCAAGGCGCAGGAATTGGGAGGCGATCTGCCTAAGATAGCAGTGATGCCGACCAATACAGCCGATGTGCTCACTTTGCTGGATGCCACGCGTACTATGTCAGAAGAGCATGCAGATCGGCCGATTATTACGATGTCGATGGCGGGGAAAGGTGTCGTGAGCCGCCTGACCGGAGAACTGTTTGGTTCGGCTTTGACCTTTGGTGCCGCTAAGAAAGCTTCCGCACCGGGGCAGATTCCTGTCACTGAACTGAGAGAGATATTGACGGTGCTGCATAGCCATTCTTAAAAGACGGATGGCATGCTCGCCAGTCAGTAATATATCCGCAGTGAACCAAAAAGGAGGGCCCCCATGCGATAAGCATGCTGGAGCCCTCCTTTTTGGTGTAACTCTTAATTCAATCCCCGAGTAGGTTCATATAACTCCCAACCTAGATTCAGCGTTTGAATAATATAGTCTGCGACTTCTTCCGCATCCAACTGATCTGTATCGATCTTGGAGTGATTCACCGCGTAGATGTCCTGTCTGGAACGGAATAAATCCTCAATTTCCCCTAAAGTCTTGTTTTGTAGATTAGGACGGGTGTCAATCAGCATCTTGAGCCGATCTTTCCAGGAATCCCAATTTAAATCCAAGAAGAAAACAATCGATGAAGCCAAACAAGCTTGCTTCACCTCTTCCTGTAAAAATGCACCACCGCCAACGGAAATGATTTTAAGGCGTGTGTTGCTGCACAGCTTCAAAATATGCTCTTTTTCAATCTCACGGAAACGCTTCTCTCCATAAGTCTTGAAAATCTCTGTTGTTGGCATGTTGTATTCTTGTTCAATCTCCTGGTCAATATCCACGAAATCGCGATACAGCTTGCGCGCTAGATGGGAACCGATCGTTGTTTTGCCTACACCCATAAAGCCGATGAGCACAATATTTTGTTCTTTTAATGGAATCTCACTATTGTTTTGCACGATAACCACTCTTTTCTCACCAGTAATGTTGAGATGTAACGCTTCAAAGCACTAAATACATTATACGTTCATCAACCGTGTCATTCAATAGTATAGAGCACATCAGCAATGAGGTATACGATAAAAGAGACTCTGAATACCAATTAAGTGATAAACAGCAGGCAAACGAAACAAGGTATTTAAGTATTGTTTAATGCGTAAATTGAAGAAAAACAAACTTGCACAAGTATAAAAGAGGCAATTTTGTGTACTTAATTGAAAAAAAGGACATATTTTGGCGGAAAATATATTGAAATTACTGGAAATAGGATTATAATAGAATTATACAAATTGTAAATGTAATCGCTCTATTTACAATTTGTTCTTTATATTTTTTATAAAACGAAATTACTTTGAACCAAAAACCAAGTATACATATGCAAATAGTTGAATGATGCTTTATAGACGTGTATCGGTCATTGGGTTCATTGTGCGAAGGTGGTGATACGGTCTACACGTTCTAGTCAACGAAGAGTTGGAACAATGAAAAATATCTACGAGAGGGATGAATTGACATGAAAACAAACACAGCTAACGTATTGAAAAAGGGAATCAGTATCGCTTTATCAGGAATGTTGGTCGCCTTATTTGTCGGCAATTATTCTGCACATGCAGCTCCAGAAGTCGTTCATAAGACCATACTTGTTAAAGCTGGAGAAGTTTACGATGGTAAAGGCAAGACTGTAGTGGCTGATCCCGATACCTTGGGAGATGGAAGCCAGAAAGAGGCCCAAAAGCCTATTTTCAAGCTTGAAAATAATGCAACACTGAAAAATGTGATCATCGCTGCCCCTGCTGCGGATGGGGTGCATGTATATGGCAACGGCACAATCTCCAACGTAACGTGGGAGGATGTCGGTGAAGATGCCTTGACGCTTAAAGAACCAGGCACGGTAAACATTACGGGTGGTGGAGCGTTCCACGCATATGATAAAGTATTCCAAATTAATGCCGAAGGTACGATTAACATTAAAAACTTTAGAGCCGATGATATCGGTAAGCTGGTTCGCCAACTTGGGGGCTCTACATTCAGAGTGAATATGACTTTGGATAACTCGGATATTTCCAATGTAAAGGACTCGATCCTGAGATCGGACGGTCCTAACAGCAAAGCTAAAATTACGAATACTCGTTATCATAATGTAAAACAATTGTTCAAAGGTTTTAAATCCAGTAATACGAGTGAATCCGGCAATACTCAATATTAATTGGTATAGAAGAGAGTAAGGATAGGAGTACGGATGTGATAAGGGGCTGCCCAACAGGTCGTATGATCTGCTTGGGCAAGCCCCTTTTTGGGTGCAGCGAGTTACCCCAAAATGATCTGGGCTTCGTTCGGAACGAGGACTGTGATATGATCGTGCTATTACATTTTATACAAAAAAGTTGGGTGGCTATGAATCCTTTTCATAAATATGTGAATGTTGACGGTACCTTAAATGATACGCTGGTGCGGAATCGTGAGGTTTTATATACAGGTACGAATGGCCGGCATGTGGAACGTTTTTACGTGTCATCCTCTGAAAGTTATATATTTAAACCGCTAACCAACGATGATCAGAAGGGGCGGGAGAGATGGGTGTATGAGCATGTGCTTCCTGCGTTATCACCGATCTATCCCCGATTGCTAGCCTGGTCTGATGCAGGTGTGGATGGCGGAGAAGAATGGATTGTTTTTGAGGATCTTGGTCCGTTACATCATCTACACGCAGACGAAACTTTATTGCGAGCTGTTAGACTTGTTGCATGGTGGCATGCTTTGCCGACGGATCGTTTTGCTGGGATACCGCTGCGGGGACCAAAGCCACTCATTCAGGAGATGGTGTCCGAGCTATACACGCGCAAGCCGGATGTGTTACAGCTTTGCAGCTCACTAGGATTATCTAAGCAACAGATGCAGCGTATGTATGTACAGCTGGAGCATGTATCTTTTTCACAGCAGCTTGTACTGTCTCATGGTGATCTTCATCCGGGGAACTATGCGCTGAGCGGGGAACGGCTTATGGTGCTGGATTGGGAGCATACTCATCTGAACACACCGCTGTGGGATGTATATCACCTGATCGACATGTCCCATCCGTTGTTTCCCCGACGCATGACGTCCGAATTGCGTATTCGTATACTGGACACCTACGTGGAGCAGCTGGAGCTGTTGGGGATAAGAGTGGATCGAACGGCTTTTATGCTGGAATATGGCATGTTTGCTGTGGTATTTTCGCTCTGGATGCTGTTGTTAATCACAAGTGATTTGCAAAGGATTGGAACGCACCTGCATAGAAACGGCGACAAATGGTCAAAAGAGCAATTAGAGTCCCAGTTGGACGAAACGTTAGCCTGTTTGAACCAGTGTGCTGCGATGATGGATTGGGGACAAGCCCAGCGATGTAGATAGTAGCTTAAGACATAGACTGTATTTAGTTAGCCAAAGAAGGTAGGGAATATATCCATGAAAAAAGTTGGTTTGGTCATGAGAAAAATACAATTTGCTGAAGCACAGGGTCCGCGTATTTTCGCAGAACGTCTGAAGCAAATCGGGTTGGAATTGGGGGTGAACATCGTATTTGTATCACCGGAGCGCCATGTGAGCAGTCATGACTGGCTTCCGGGTTATGAACACGAAAAAGGCGACCTGGTCAATTATGACGTCGTACTGGACCAACTCCATGAGCAGCAGATTGAGCACGTTATTTATACGGTATCTGGCTTTACCTATTTGAACATGTTTTTTAAAAACAGCGTGCTTTTTCCGCATAGTTTTCCTGATCCGGCACTGACAGGCTATGAAATGATGAAGCCTTTTTATCAGATCGTGGACAAGGCTATCGTACAGACTGCCTTTCTCAAGCAGGAGATGGCTTCGAAGTTTGGCGTAACCGATGTGACAGTCATCCCGATCGGATTTAATGAGCGGCTGGTGGAAAAGCATTTTGATCCCTCGCAAGTGGTAGAGAACCGGGTGATGTGGATTGGTAGAGATGAGGAGAACCGACGTCCGGATTTGGTACTGGAGTATGCGAGGCATAATCCTGACAAGGATGTCTATATGGTATTTGGCGGTGAACGCTACAAGGAAAGTATGAAGAAATATGATATCCCGGACAATGTTAAACTTCAATTTGCGTTGACGCAAGATGAGGTGTTTGCGCTGATGAACACGGCGAAGGTGTACTGGAGCTGCTCCAAATTTGATACGTTCGCCATGCCGCTGACCGAAGCGCTCGCTATGGGTAAAATCGTGGTTAAGCCAGAGCATCCTTGCTATGGACATATCAGCTCTACGCATTCTTTTTCAGGGAATGAGAAAAACTGGTTTGAGCTGGTCAATATGGCTGCCGCCTCACCCCGTCGGGTTTCTACAGAAAATCAGGCATACGCCATGGAACAGTTTTCAAGTCAGGTGATGAAGCAGGGATACCGAGACTTTTTTGATCATTGGTTAAGCTGAGCAGCGAGGCATAATACTGTGGTTGCAACTCGCGTTTGGGTATCCAGAGTGAAATAAAAATAACCCGCAAGGGGGTCACTTTTTTTCAAAAATTCCATCTTGCGGGTTACGGTTCATCATTGACTTATCGTTTGGACTTTACTGGAACCGGGGTTCCTTTTTTAAAGCGAACCGGTCTTCTCGGAATTCTGTTAATGCCGGAGTCCTCCGATTTGGAAGGTAATGCTCTACGAGTTTTCTTTGTTGACAGTAAGCTTTGATTGGTTCTGCTGAACTCAACAGTGTAATTGTCTACAGATGAATCAATGGCAAGTCGGCGCATCCCCACTCGTCTGGATGATCCACTGCTATCGTTCCAACACCAATGAAAATCATGGTCAGTACTTCTCGGAAGCCGTGTGCGGTACGTACCACGCCACCTATTGGAGTGATTCTCAGCATAATAATAGAATGTGGTTCCCCCTACAGACCCGCTCCATACTTCTCTCGTATCACCAGGCTCTAGCCGATACCAGCCCATTTTAGAATAATTCATGGGATGACAGTCGGAATCAGGATAAGCATAGGCAGCATAGATGGTGTTACTCGTGTTGTTTGTAAAAAAAAGGCTCATCATGCACACTTCTTTCCTCATAAATTGGTATTACAATGTCATACTATGAGGAATGTAGAAGAAGAGAGTGGACAATATCTCTCAATCTATGAAAAATGAACCATTCGTTTACGTCCAACTTGCTAAACGATTCTATGATTGTATCTCCGCTATCGCTTCAGTATGAGCTGTCTTGCGATCCACAATGTAGCTAACTACCATGAGTAGCAGACCGCCGACAGTAATTAGCGATGCAACCCATGGAATAGCGGCTAGCCCCATTTGATTAATAACAACTCCCCCGATAAAAGCGCCGCCTGCGTTGCCCAGATTCAATGCGGAATGGCTGGAGGTAGAGGCAAGCAAAGGAGCCTCATAGGCCAGATTCATGATGCGAACCTGAATACCCGGCATGATGCCGAACGCAGCAATGCCCCAGATAAAGACAGTAATAACCGCCAGTACCTTGTTTTGAAGCGTAAACGTCAGAATGGCCAAAATAATAGCCAGTACAGCATAGTTTGCGATCAGGGATGGCAGCAGTTTCCAATCTGCAAGCTTGCCGCCAACGATGTTGCCGATCGTTACCCCTAGGCCAAACAGGACGAGAATCCAGGTAATGCTATGCTCGGCAAAGCCACTAATATCCGTAAGCAAAGGCGTAATGTACGTAAAGACAGTGAACAGACTGCCACAACCGACTGCACCTGTGAGCAACATCAGCAGCACTTTTGGATTAAACAGGCTTCGGACTTCTTGTTTGAGACTGGAAGGCTTGTCCTGATGAATCACCGGAATATAACGAATGATACCAAACAGAGAAATCAAGCCGATGACCACAATGGCTCCAAAGGAAGCACGCCAGCCGAGTTGTTGTCCGATAAAGGTACCAAAGGGTACGCCTATAATGTTCGCCACGGTCAAACCGGTCAGCACCATAGAAATAGCACCCGCACGCTTGTCAGGACGAACCAGTCGGGCAGCGATCAGGGAACCAGCTCCCAAAAAGGTTCCGTGCGATAATGCAGTAGCCATACGGGCCGCAATCAGAAACTCGTAATTGGGAGCAATGACGGAAAAAAGATTGCCTAAAATGAATATGATCATTAGCAGACATAGCAGCTTTTTCTGTGGTACCTTATGGGTTAATACGGTAAGCACAGGTGCACCAATAGCCACACCAAGTGCGTAACTGGTAATTAACTGCCCGGCTTGCGGAATTGTAACATGAAGATCATGGGCTACATTGGGCAGTAGTCCCATAATGACGAATTCGGTCATGCCAATGGCGAAGGCACCAAGGGTCAACCATAGCAAGGAGGGAGGGAAGCGGTTTGCTGTCATATTTTCTTGAGTACTCATAAGTGTCTTGTATCCTCCTGAAAAAATAGTAATGCGAGTATATCACTACAGGCGATATCTGGCGACCCATTTTGCAAGAATTTTACATACTAAGTTGATAAGTTTTATGTAATTTACAAAAGCGACAGGTAGGAAGGAGCCAAGTGTGTTATTTTGGTAGTATGATATGAAGATCGTAAATAACGTTGTAAGGAACGATCCAAGGAGGATACAACGATGGCACCTAAAGTGGTATATAGTATTACAGATTTAATAGGAGATACACCTTGTGTAAGGCTCCAACGGCTCACAGGGCCGCAGGATGCGGAAGTGTATGTGAAGCTGGAGTATTTTAATCCAAGCGGCAGTGTTAAAGACCGGGCGGCGGGCAACCTGATTGCCGAAGCGGAAAAGGCAGGACATCTAAAGCCGGGAGGCACCATTATTGAACCGACGAGTGGCAACACGGGAATTGGCCTTGCGATGAATGCGGCAGCCCGAGGTTACCGTGCGATTTTGGTGATGCCCTCGAATATGACGAAGGAACGGGTCAACATTTTAAAAGCCTACGGGGCTGAGGTCGTACTGACACCAGCAGAAGAACGGATGCCAGGAGCAATTCGCAAGGCACTTGAACTGGAGGCTGAAATTGATGGGAGCTTTATCCCGCATCAATTTGAAAATGAGGCAAACCCCGATATCCACCGTACGACCACAGCACTTGAAATTTTGGAACAGACGGAAGGGAAACTGGATGTGTTCGTCGCTTCTTCGGGAACGGGCGGTACCATTACGGGAACGGGTGAAGTGCTGCGTCAGCATTTGCCAGATCTGCGGATTGTTGTAGTTGAGCCGAAGGGCTCGCCAGTACTATCTGGGGGAAAACCCGGTCCACATAAGCTGGTTGGCACCAGTCCAGGCTTTGTTCCCACCGTGCTGAATACGGAAGTGTATGACGAAATCGTGCAGGTTTCGGATGAGGATGCGATTGCTACGACACGGGCGATTGCTGCCCAGGAAGGGATTCTGGTGGGCCCCTCTAGCGGAGCTACGATATGGACGGCGATTCAGGAAGCTCGGCGTTTGGGAGCAGGCAAACGGGTACTTTGCATTGCCCCGGATACCGGAGAGCGATATCTGAGCATGGGGATATTCGGATAAAAAGATGTGGATTGGGACCAAAGTGATTCGACTCATTTATATGTAGTATGATCCAGCCTCATTAAGTGAAGTAACAAAAGTGAATTGGCGATATGGCAATCAAGAATACACAAGTATAACAAGATGACTCCTGGAGCGCCTACTTCTTCACTAGCCTATTATAGCTCGACCTTGAAATATTATCTTTGAAAGAATAAAGGATGATGGGAGCGATATAGTAGATTCTTTTTCAATGGAGGAACATAGACATTGAATACATCCTTTTCATAATTCATAGGTTAATTTCACTCCTGACAATTAATAAGCCACAATCCATAAGGTTGTGGCTTATTAATTGTCGATTATAGCTTATATTCGTGAGAATTTTAAAAGTCTCACGGTTCATGCTCCGTTCTTCGATCTTATTTGTCTCTTCAGGATCCTCTTGAAAAACCCAAATAATCAGAGAAGGAAACACCGAGCCTATTATCCATTTCAGCAAGAGCTGCCTCAAACGGGTCAACTTATTAGTTGACTGCTTAAATGGTTGTGGAAAATAGTATAATGTACGCTGACATTTTTTGGCTTCTCTAATATTCGTGCAGCGATTATACCCAATTCAAGCTATTTATCAAAAATATGCAGCGGCTACGCAAGTGGGTTGATCGGTTGTCCACGTATCGATTGTGACCACTCGCACACCATCAGGCCACAACTCTTCCGAACGCACCTATAGAGGTTAAATGGACTGAACAGCAAACGATCGCTCGCTGCCTCACTTTTCATATTTTTGGCGGCTAGTACGTTTCCACTAAAGACTTCGCGCAAGACGTACAATTTTTCATTGCCTTTTTCCGGCTGGACTCCACCCATAGACAAGAGAACGTCACCGTTTTGTTCCGTCGTTTCGGCCAGTATCGTACGAATATGGTCATCGAGATGCAGCAAAAAGAGCTTGATATCGCTCAACAGATTTTGGGTACTTGTTGGGATGCCTGTAGTGCGTCAGTCAGTTCCTTTACAGTCATGTCCTGTTTGAATCGCAGTTCGTCCACAAGAGCCAGCACATCGTAGCCATAGGACGAGCGCTTCATGCTAAGCATCTCTTCTTCAGCCGATTTATACGAGACACCTGTATAAGAACATATCGGATTCTTGCAAGCATACGCCATGCTCTAAGCGTCAATCGTTTCGCTCTGTGTCGGTATTTTTTTATGCCATGCCGCATGGGCAGCAAAATGACTGCAATTTAGGAGGTTTGGAATACCTTTCAGGAATAAAGTATAAAAAACGGGAGAATTAGATATATTCTTTATTCATCGACAGCAAGATATGACATACGGTCACTCACAATAAACGTGATTTAGGGGTACCACTGAAATCATGTTTATTATAATCTAATTCAGAGAGGAAGAGGAAAATGAAAGTAGATCAAATGTTTGACCTTGATTTAAGAAAGAGCTATGAGGCCAGTGAGCTTAGCCCACAAGCTTCAATCATCAAAACAACCATTAAGGTATCCAAAGCAGTATGTAAAACTCTTACCTGTATCTGTACCGGTTCTTGTTCCAATTGTAAATAATTCATAAGCGATTCGTAAGTCAGGGGTAGTGAAATAGGCTACCCCTACTTACATTATGGAGATTGCATGATAAAACCTAATATATACAATTGGCATGTAGCCCGGCTGACCGATCATTTTAGTTGTGGTGCAACTGTTGGTCAGCCGCTTACTATCCTGTTTATTGATACAGGCGTCGATAAATCCCACTCAGAGATCCAAGGTAATCTAGTTGAGGCAGAATGCAAGTCATTTGTACCTTATGAGCCTTGTCTAAGCGATTACGTCGGGCATGGTACACAAATGGTTAGCTCTGTTACCGGCAAATATATATTGAAGGGGATATGCCCTTTCGCTCGGGTTGTTGTCTACAAAATTACGGACAAAAAAGGAATAAGCAAGCTTGAATGGTTGTATAGAGCGCTGGAAGAGGGTATTGCTAAAGGATATCCAATTATCAACGTCAGCTATCGTACAGAATATGAGGTCGACTTATTCGAGTTCAATAGGTTTCAGGCTTTGGTTGACTGCGCCAATGCGCAAGGCATATGGGTAGTCTGTTCCGCAGGAAACGATGGACGCGATATTACGCAGGAGTACAGAGTACCTGCGAATTTAAAGGGAGTATACCCAATTGGATCAACTAATAAGAACGGGGATATCTCCGGGTTCAGCAATACGCTCAACGATCAATTTTTTGCGCCGAGTGGTGATGAGTATGAAATCAATTACAACAATGATTGGGTAATGGTTGCCAAATCGAGCTTCGACACAGAGGATTACTTATATGAAGTGCTGGGATTTGACAAAGCATACACAGTGGGTATCGGTACGAGTATTGCCAGCGCCTTATTCAGCGGAGTTGTTGCCTCTCTTAGCGGAGAGCTTATCGCGCAGGGGATGAATGCCGGACGCACAGAAATGGAGTGTCTGCTCCGTCAAGGCGCGAGACTGATTGATGTTCAGCGGAATTATTATGAAGTAAGCCTTGCCGGTTCAATTCGTGCTTTAAGACAGATGAGAGGTTGATTGCATGTTGGAGAACTTTGAAATCTCGGAAAATTACATGTACCGGAAAACGTTGCTTGGCATGGAGTATTATACGCAGATATTTGATCATGAACAACTAGATGATGATGAATACCTTGACAGACTTGTACGGTTCGTTCAGCAGCAGGGGTTGATAGATTCCATTTATGTCTCCAGCCCCTCGACCTACGCTGCACTGCAAAGCCTGGAACAAGGCAGAACATTGAAGTCCAAAAAAAAGCGGAATCTTATCCTAAGTCTAAGCAAGTTCATTTCGCGGGCAATTTGTAGACCAACACCGTTTGGACTGTTCGCGGGAGTAGGCATTTCCCGATTTGGAAAAACGGGAGGCGCCGGGGAACATGTCGTCTGGGCAACTCCGGATTATAGCCTAATTTACCGCTTAATAGGGCTTTTCCATGGGGATGCGGATGTCCGCAATGAATTGAGACTGAGTGTAAATAACACCTCTTACATTGACCATCACAGGCTCGTCATCTCTTATCAGACTCTGTTTGCAGCAGATCAGGAGGAACGAAGCACTGAAAATATATCTATTCTCAAAACCCCGGTCATAGATTTCATCATGAAGATCCTTGATAAAGAGCAGCAGACTTTTCTGCAGCTTATGCAAGCTATAAAAGACGCCTTCGGCGTGGATGACACGATCAGCACAGATTTTTTGCAGCAATTGATAGAACAAGGCTTTTTGGTAAGTGAGATGATTCCCAATCCTCGGGATAGCGCTCCTCTGGCGCATCTGATACGTACACTAAAGCTGCTTGCTGCTCCCAAGGCAGCATATTACTCAGATATTTTGGAGAGAGTTGGACAAGCCATTCAGGACATTACAGTTGCTGCGGTCAAACGCGAAGGCATTGAGGCTGTCCGAAAACTAGTCCAGCTTATCCTTCCCGATTATCAGGGCGACTTGGTCAAAATAGACGTAAGACTGAATCAGGTAAATGAAATTCTATTGTCGGACAGCGATAGGCAATCGTTGGCCCAAATAGCTTCAATATTGAGCATGCTTTCTACGTACAGGAAAGAGGATACACTTTCCGACTATCGTCAGCAATTTACTGAGAAGTACGGAGTATATGAAGAAGTGCCCTTATTGCAGTTGTTCAGTAAAGCCTTGGGGCTCGGCAAACCTGAAGAGTACAAGAGCCACTACCAGAACGGAGATAAGTACAGGCACAAGGATGAAGGCAGGTTCCGACAGCTTAAGGCGCTAATTGCGGAGTGGCAGACCGAAGCGCTTGTCAATCATTCGGATATCGTGCTTGACGAGGTCAAAATCCAACAGCTGTCTGAATTGAGTCTGGAGAATGTCCATGTCTCGTTCGATTTGTATTATTCCTGCATGGAGAATGAGCAAGGTGAAGTTACGTTTTATTTAAACAACAGAGCCGGATCATTGGAAGCGTGTCAGAGCTTCGGAAGATTTGCCTACATGTTTGACAAGGATAGCCGTGATGAAATCTTCAATTTTGTCAGGAACCCGAAGGATCAGAAAGCAGGGGAGAGCGCCGCTGAAATCTCATTTTACCCATTCAGTCCCAAAATAACTAATATTATGACGGCAGGCCCGACACCAGACCAATCTATGGATATGGCCACGTTTCCCGAGAATCGGAAATTAGATGTTTCCCAGCTGCTGGTAGGGGCGGAGGATTCGGGATACTTTTATCTGAAGCACAGGGAAACAGGCGAACTGGTATTTCCCAAACTCAGCAGCATGTACAATACAGAGCTGGCGCCTTATCTGATCCGGTTTCTAAATGATATTAATCTGCAGTATCAGACCGGATGGTCCCATCTGGAGGAGTATCTCTATGATTCTTCTTTTACACCGAGAGTAACCTATAAAAATATCATCATCTGCCCCAAAAAATGGACATTATATGCGGATAAACAGCTCCAGAGCGAAGAACAGTTTCTGGCCTTTCTGGAGGATTGGATCATAAAGTATAACATTCCGCGATATGTATATTTGGTGGAGCTGGACAATAAGCTGTTGCTGGATTTGGATCGCCATCATCATCGAAAGCTTTTGCACAAAGAATATACCCGGAATCCGGAAGGCAAGGCGGCCGTTATTATGGAAACGGAGAAAGAATTGTTCGCTTCCGCTAACCGATATATGGAGGAGTGCGTATTTTTTTGCAAAAGCCCGATGTTTCAGTACTTGCCGATAGACAGATTGTCTGCACAGGCTACCGATAAAAGCTTAAATAAAGTGCTGAGTTCTTCGGTGAATGCCGTTTATTATCCAGGTTCGGATTGGATATCCCTGCAGGTATATTACAATCAGGAAATGCTAACCGATTTGCTGGGCAGTGCATTTAAGACATTCATGGACAATAGCGCCGAGTACTTCATTGACCAGGTTTTTTTTGTCCAGTATGCAGATAAGGAGCCGCATATCAGGCTAAGGTGCAAAATGTCGGGAAGCGTAGAGCATCAGCGTTTCACGGCCTTGAACTATGTTTTTGATTTCCTGAATACTGTAACCTCGTCCGGATTGGTTAGTTCCTATTCGGTTGTTCCTTACCGGCCTGAAATTTTGCGGTATGGCGGCGCAGCCTTCATTGAACAAGCGGAGAGGTTATTTGCTATCGATTCTTATCTAGTTTCAGGCTATTATGCAGGCAAGAGGTCAATTAATGCAACCGATCAGATGTTATTTTGCTGTACCGGACTTTTTGAGGTTGTGAACTGCGCGTATCCGCTGGCAGAAGATCAATTGAAGGCTATGGCTGCGATTATTGATCCAAAGAAATTCAGACAGGAGTATCGGGAACACAAAGAAGCGCTATTCCAAAGAATTCAACAGACCCGTTCCATATCCTTGCCAGCAAGCGATACAGGCGACAGGTTGCGGCAATACGCTGCATATTTCACGGCTATCCGGGAAGCTGACGACAGAACCAATTATTACGATGATATTATGTTCAGCATCATGCACATGTTCTGCAACAGAGTGTTCGGCCTGGACCGGGAAAAGGAAGAGCTTGCCCTACACCTGTGCTACTACAGTTTGGAAGATTATTTACAGGTAAGCAAATACCATGTTGCTTATTGAGGAGGAGCTTATGGCGGTCAAACAAGTCCCGGGAAATTTATCTGAAATAGTCAGGCAAAGCGCAGAAATTTACAAAGATATAGATACTGTAACCCTGCTAATCAAGAAGCACGCCATGCATGATTACCCTGAAATGGAGCTGATATCATTGGCTTCAGGATATCCCGGGATCAGCCTTCTTCTGGATAAACTAGATGAAGTCTACCCGGGGGAAGGGTGGGATGCGCTTGCTTTCAAGTACAATCAGGAGATTGTGCGCTTAATCGGCAATATACCGTTCCATTCATTGTCACTGTATACCGGATTGGCAGGTGTTATTTATCTGTTTAACGAGTGTTCAAGAGGTTCAACAAGATATACGAATGTGCTCTCACAGACGCTGGATATGTTTCTTAGCAGCTATGGGGAATTCTATGAGGAGACAAGGGGGAAATTGGAAGACTCCTTGATTGAGGATAGCGACTTGGATTTGATTTCAGGATGGACGGGGATTGCAGCTGCATTAATGGAGGTTAAGGAACGCCAAGACAGATACGCTAGGAAGCTGGATGCGGTGCTCCTTAAGATCCTTCAACTGATTACGGATGCTGTAGGCAAGCTGAGACATTTCGGGGAACTTCCCGAACAGACCATTTACTATAATCTTGGCATGGCGCACGGAATTACAGGAGCCATTAATTTGCTGGCTGTTGCACATCTCCGCCGCTACCCGTTAACAGGATTGAGAGAAGTACTGGAAGTTGCCAAGACTTTTCTACTCGGAAATATCAGAGAGTGGAACGGCACCCTTGTCATACCTAATATGTTCACACCGGATGAATCCGCAGAGACTAGTCGGAATCCAGGTTATCACAGAGATGCATGGTGTTACGGCACACCGGGAGCTTCTGTGGCTATGTTCCGGCTGGGATTGGCCCTGGAGGACAAAGCGCTGCAGCAGCAGGCTCTGCAATTGTTCAATACCGTCTACTCCAGACCAGATTCGCTAAGAAAGGTAATTTCACCGACGATCTGTCACGGCTATGCAGGCTTGCTCCTGATTCAGCACCATTTCAGCCGTACGGCAGCCATACCGTTCAAGAATGATTTTTTGCATCGTATGTTATCATACCGGAATACTCAAGAGGCAGTACCCTTTACAGACCTTGAGGGAAGCGTCGATGATCCGTTATCTCTCGATAAAGTAGGGCTGCTCGATGGATGTGCAGGTGTATTGCTGACACTGCTGACCTGTGATAATGAGAACTTGAGTACATGGAAGCAGATGCTGGTATTTAGCTAAAAGGAGGAGACGGTAATGTTCATTTTATTAAAAGAAATTATTACAGTCATGGTGGGACTGATTACCGATTTTCTCTCTTTTCAACTGGATGCATATTTTTATATTTGGTTTCTGGTCCTGTTTATTTCAAGCTTGGCAGCGACCCTGGTTCAACGAAGCGAAGGGACTATTACCTACAGCACAGCCGAATGTGTCGGAATAAATGTGCTAGTTGTCGTATTATACCTAGTAATCGGTACAATTTTGGCCAGATACTTTGCAAGTTTTGAGGATCAGCAGATTGTTGCTGGAGATAAGATTATGCTGTATAAAATTTCTTTTATGCTTACATCCGCTGTAATTATAGTGGATATTATACTAGATAGGTTGAAGAGAGGGCGGAAATTCTCCTACTCTTTGGAGTTTCTTGCCGGAAGCGCCGTGTGCTTCTTACTGTTCCAATTAAGCAACCAAACGGACTGGATAGGAACCAAGCTGTCGCTCTCCTATATTGTCATGGTAGCGATAGCCGCAGGTGTCTATACAATGGCAATGAAGTTTTTGCTAGAATACGAAAATCACAAAGAGAAATAGGTGATTAAGCCATAATGGAATTGAATATGGAGAGCACGGCATATAAAAAGATTGGTGAAGAAAAACAAACGGCCCATTCCTTGCTGGAGTTAATCAAAATTGCGAGATGGCCCAAGCTTGCGCTTGCTTGGAGCATCGTATTTACACTGATTTCCGCCGCTTTTTCATTAGTATTGCCGATCATTACAGGCAAGCTTGTCGATAAGATCTCAGCTATGGAGCTGACGATCCAGACCGCAGCTGTGCTTATTTCGCTGTTTCTGGCCGGAGGGATTTTAAACGCCGTGTCTTCTCTGCTCCTCAGATATGTGGGGAGCAAGTTTTTTCAGGAACTGCGACTGAAAATTTGGGAAAAAATTATCCATTTGCCGGTTAATTATTTTGATAACAACGAGAACGGCAAAATCATCAGCAGAATGACGAACGACCTTGCTATTGTAAGTAATTTTCTGGCTATCACTCTGCCTTCTATTCTGGCTGATGTCCTGATGGTCACTGGTTGCATCATCATGTTATTTGTGTTGGATTGGAGATTAATGAGTGTACTCGTTGCTCTGATTCCTATAACGGCGCTACTAATCTATCCCATTGGAAGAAGGATGAATAGAGTAGCGATTGAGGCACAGGATGCAGCCGCAGATTTTTCCGGTGAGTTATCCAAAATTCTCTATAACATCAGATTCATTAAAGCGACGACGTCGGAAAAGCTTGAAATGAAATATACTCGGGAGATACTTGGACGTATCTTTCGCTTGAACATCAAAGAGGGAATATTGTCAGCTGTCATTGAGCCGATTGTAACAATTATCATCATGCTAGCTTTGGTAGGAATGTTTTGGTATGGAAGCGCCGGCATTGCCGCTGGACATATCACTACAGGTACTTTGGTATCCATGATCTTTTATTTGTTTACAATGGTTTCGCCTCTGACCCAGCTCAGCAGTTTTTTCTCGCAGTATCAGAAGGCCAAGGGAGCAAGTAAGGAAATTTATACCATATATAACCAGCAGGATGAGAAGCAAGAAAAGTTAGGCAGTGTGCCGGACATGAAAAGTCATGATCAGAATTCGGATATCCTGCATTTTGCCAATGTTTCTTTCTCGTACAACCAGGGCCAACCGGTATTATCCAACGTGGAGTTAACCTTCAGAGGCGGTACCACTACAGCGATCGTAGGGCCTTCCGGCTCGGGAAAAACAACAATATTTTCTTTAATAGAGAAATTTTACTCAGAATATAATGGAGAAATCTATTACAATAATGTATATTTGGATAAGATTAGGACGGAAGAATGGCGTCGCAAAATATCCTATGTTATGCAGGATAGTGACTTACTGGTAGGATCAGTGAGAGACAATCTGGTATATGGCCTAAACAGAGACGCGGATGACCATGAGATTTATGCGGCTCTTGATACAGTAGGCTTGAAGGAGGTAATTTATCAATTACCGGATGGTTTGGATACCTTTGTTGGAGAAAGGGGAGTCAAATTATCGGGGGGACAGAAGCAGCGAATCCAGATTGCCAGATGCTTGCTTTCAGACCATGAGATTCTGCTGTTTGATGAAGCTACCGCCAATCTGGATAGCGAGTCAGAGCAGCTTGTACATGATGTAATCAAGCTTCTCTCCAAGAATAAAATGACCATTGTTATCGCTCATCGTTTGTCAACCATCTACAAAGCGGACCAGATAATCTTTTTGGATAAAGGAGAAGTAACGGGGGTAGGCACGCATCACGAATTAATGAGTTGGCATGATAAATATCGTGATTATGTTCAATTCCAGCTTCCCACACAATTAAGTTAGGGAGGGGCGGTGGCGTTGTATCATCAATTGTCAACGTGGATCATTGATAAATACTTTCAAGACGAAGAATTGGAAGCGGAGAAGCGTGTTTATGTGCTTTATTATCTAGAGAACATACTGGCTGGCACAGAAAAAATACTTCTTGTATTGGTCAGTGCCTGTTTGCTCGGTGTATTAGCCGAAACGGCTGCGATGCTGCTTTCCTATACAGTGGTCCGGCGAAAGTCCTTTGGCTGGCATGCTCGCAAGTCGCATCATTGCACCTGGGTCAGTCTACTGACCTTTGTGTTTGTTCCCTGGCTCTTAAAGGAAGTAGAATGGAACCGCTTTTTTTTGGCGACGCTCTGTCTGCTTTCTATCATTCTGATTGCCAGATACGCTCCGGCCGATACGGAGTGCAATCCATTGGTAGATCCGAAGTTAAGAAGAGCATGCAGATTACAAGCTATCTTTTTAAGTATAGTGTTTGTTTTCGTGGCCATCGCACTAGATTTTTATCCTTGGTTAATATTCGGGCTGTTTCTTGAAGCAGTCGTCATCACACCAGTATTCTATTCCATAATGAGAAGGAGTTATGCTAATTATGAACAATATCAAGAATATTAAAGAACACAGAAACAACCATACCCAGAGACTCAAGGCTAAGCTACTGGAGCATATGAGTAAAAGAGGTGAAGGAGGAGGGATTTGTTTCGGGTTGTTCTATGAACCAGTCAACCCAAAAGTTTGGAAATTGAACAAAAAATGATTACATCCGGCATTTATTTTTTGCAATACACCAGCTATCTTGTAATATATCATATGGTCAGCGGCAATGGTCTAAGCGTTTTCCGTATGAATTATAAGCTGCTGCTGTTTTTAGTCATGTATTATTTTATCGGAATAACAGCTCTGAATAACTTCGGACTGATTGTTTACCTATTTCTATTTGTGCTACTGGCATTATACGGGTGGTTGACCGACAAATATGAATCCTTGTGGGTCATAGGCTTCTACGCCATCCTTACCATCTTTATTACGACACTGCTGGGTTATTTCATAACGGTAATCAGCTATGCGGTTCCTTATGAATATAAAAACAAATGGACGGCGCCCTTCCTAACCGCTTGTTCACCTCCGCTGATCTACTTGGCGCTCCGAAAGCTTGTGTCTTATTTGTTTCCTACTCCGGCGGTCAGGCTTTTGAAGCTATATCGGATTAAGCTTATCGTCGGAGCTTCTTTAATCTTAGTCTTGGGGATCATCGGACTCGGACTCATTATCTATTCGGAGTGTGAAAGCAACAATCCGTATCCAAGCAGATTAAAGATTGTGTTGATGCTGATCGGCTTGACCTCCATCTTCCTGATGACGATCAATTGGCTGTATCGCTTCCTGCGTGAACGTGAGCTAGAGAAGAACAAGACGGAACAATACCTGCAGCTGGAGGCTTATATTATGGAGATTGAAAAAATGTACGAAGACATCCGCGGCTTCAGACATGACTATACCAATATCCTGTTAATGCTGGACGAGGGGATCAGAACTGGGGATTTGTCGATGATCAAGCGGATATATGAGAGTTCTATCCAACCTACTGCTTCACAGTTGAACGGATATTCCTATAGTCTGGATAACCTGATTAATCTGGACGTGAGTGAGCTCAAGAGTATTATTACATCCAAGGTGCTGGTGGCAAAGAAGCGTGGAGTTGACGTAAAACTGGAAATTGATAGCGGTATCAGTGAAATGTATATGGATATTATAGACCTTTGCAGAGTAATCTCTTGTTTCCTGGACAATGCAATCGATGCGGCATTAGAGACCTGCAATCCGTCCATAAATATTGTACTGATCCATGAAGACGATATTCAGACGGTGACGATACGAAACTCTTATAATCATTCTGCACTTGACGGGATTAAGGTGAATGATCTCTACAAACGGAACTTTTCAACGAAAGCGGACAATCGGGGTCTTGGCTTGTACAATATAGCAAAGGTGCTGCGCAGCAACAAGTATGTAACTTTGGATACCAAAAAGGAACCGGATTTTTTCACGCAAACATTAATTATAAAGAGAGCGACATCATGAATATTTTTATCCTGGAAGATCAGTTTATCCAGCAGCGCATAATGGAAAAGATGGTCCGTAAAAGCTGCGAGGAACTTGGCATCTGCTGCAGCAATCTCATTGTCACCAGTAAGCCGGATCTCCTGCTTTTTGAATCTAAAGCTTGTGCGAATAACTTGTATTTCCTTGATATTGAAATCTCGGGTTGCCAGATGAAGGGACTGGAAGTTGCCCAAGAAATCAGAAAATATGATATGTATGGGCATATTGTCTTTGTAACTACCCACGGTCATCTGTCTCCGCTTACCTTCCAATACAAGGTAGCAGCTCTTGATTTCATTATCAAGGATGCTACTCAGGATGAAATGGAAAAAAAGGTAAGAGACGTTCTTGCTGTTGCCCATCAAAGAAAGCCTGTGTTGGATGTCGATGATTGGTTTATACTCGACAATAAATTTACGAAATTTCAAATTTCCTTCTCCAGCATTTATTACTTTGAAACAACCGGTGTTCCCCACAAAATCCGTCTGGTTTCCGAAAACAGAACTCTTGAGTTTTACGGCGATCTGAAAGATATTGAGGCTAAGGACCCCAGGTTGTTCCGGTGTCATCGGGCATTTATCGTAAACCTGATGAAGGTGGAATCTATAGATAAGAGCAAGAAGGAGATCATTTTTCAAACCAATCAGAATTCCGGAGAAGCAAGGCGCATTATTCCCGTTTCCCGCCAATTGTTGAAGCACCTCTTAGATAAGATGGGAGACCGGAGCCTCCTGAACAGACCTGTTTACGAATAGAATAGATATGGAGGGCATAGTCCTTCGGGAAGAAAAGGGGAGGAATATGGAACAAAGATTATCCGTTCAAGCAGAGGTGAAGGGCATTGATGCCACCAGTTTAAAATTAATTGCAGTATTAGCAATGCTAATTGATCATATTGGAGGGCTATTTTTTGCCGATTTTTTGGGCTTTCAGGTGGTAGGCAGAATTACATTGCCTATCATGGCTTTTTTTGTAGCCGAAGGATATATCCATACCAGAAGCTTCAAAAAATATACAATACGCCTTGCTCTAACCGGGCTAGCCAGTGTGGTGCCTTACGGATTGGTATTTAAAGATTGGTATACTTCGGGAAACATCATGCTAACGTTGTTGATGGGCCTACTGGCAATATGGTTCTATGACAACACGACCAATCCTGTACTTAAATACTTGGCGATTTCGGCTCTTTGCGTAGTCTCTTTTTTGGGAGACTGGAGTGTAATTGGAGTGTTACTGGTTCTAGCTTTCTATGTCGCTCGCAAACAACAGAAGATTTACAACGGATGGATTATTGCAATAATTGCGCTTATGTTCATTTTCGGAGTCATCATTATATGGGCTGTTCCCGATTCGCTCAGCATCATGGGCATCAACGCCAGCACAATGAACGAATATCTTTATCCGTTTGCGATCGGCGGGGCCTGTATTTTTGCACTCCCTCTGCTATCCCGATATAATGGAGAGAGGGGAAAAGGCCCACGAACCTTTTTCTATTTGTTTTATCCGCTGCATTTGCTCGCGCTTTATCTGCTGAAGTTGGCTATTGATTATTACATATAAGAAGGGCTGTCTAATAAGTAACTAAAATAAAAAAAATGGACGGGAAACGACATGTTTTCCGTCTATTTTTTTATATAGTGCGATCGGTATGAATGATAACTTGGCGGTGAAAGTCCACCAATATACGCAAAAATACCTTGCTTGGCCTCGTCCCGGATTTCATAACGATTAAGGTGAATCAGTTCTTTCTTCAGTATGCTGTGGAAGGACTGAACTCAATACAAGCATTGTCGAACACGACCGTAAGTAAGTGGTAAAATAGGTGTGTGATAGCGGTCCCACGGACTCTTCATATGTGGATGAAGCAGGGAATATTTTGAGGGTTGAAGGAGGAGCAGCATGAAGATTATGCCTTTACAGAAACGTGGAATCTCCGATAGTCGGCTGGCGCTTGGTTGTATGCCTTTTGGTGGTGAATGGAGCCATGCGCCGTTTACGCAGGAGCATATCGTTGAAGCGGAGAGAGCTGTAGAAGCTGCACGATCCATCGGGATTACGATGTTCGATCATGCGGATATCTATCGTATGGGGAAAGCAGAAGAAATTTTCGGTCAGATCTTAAAGGGACAGCCGGGCTTGCGTGAACAAATCGTAATTCAGTCCAAATGTGGCATTTTTCTGCCGGATGGTACGCTCCCGGGCCGTTTTGATTTCTCATATGCTCATATTATGGAGTCCGTGGATGGTATCCTGAAGCGCCTCGGTACGGAATATTTGGACATCCTGCTGCTGCATCGCCCCGATCCGCTGGTAGAGCCGGAAGAAGTAGCGAAAGCGTTCAGTGAGCTCAAGGCATCCGGCAAAGTAAGGCATTTTGGCGTCTCTAATATGAATGTAAGCCAAATTCGTTTTCTGGAGCGGAGCCTAACGGAGCCGTTGATCGCTAATCAGCTGGAAATGAGCCTGGCCCATCTGCATTTTGTAGATCAGACCGTACATGTGAACCAGCAGGCGGGGACGAATGTACATTTTGGCGAAGGTTTGCTGGAATATTGCCAAACCGAGGATATTCAGCTCCAAGCCTGGGGACCGCTGGCGCAGGGACGTTTTAGCGGAGGTTCTTTGGAAGGGGCGCCTGAGTATGTCGTTAAGACGGCAGAGCTGGTGCAAAAGCTGGCTTCTGAAAAGGAAACGACACGTGAAGCGATCGTTCTTGGCTGGCTTATGAAGCATCCAGCACGGATTCAGCCTGTCATTGGCAGCGCCAATCCTGAACGAATCCAAGCATGTCAGGATGCGGAACGCCAGAGCGAGCTGATGACCCGCGAGGAATGGTATCAATTGTACGTCAGTGCGCGCGGACAAGCCTTGCCGTAACTCGTTTAATAAACCCTCCCCTCGTCTCATTAACAGACGAGGGGAGGGTTTATTTACATGGATGCATCTCATATTGCCTCAGTAGCTATTCCTCTTCGTAGCGTGCAAGGGCCTTGGCGGTTGTTTCCTTCATTCGTGAGATCAGCCGTGAGCCTTGGACGACCTTGACACGTTTGCCAAGGAAACGGATTTTGGATAGCATATATTCACATTCGTCTGCCTGGAAGGTGAGTGTAATACGATAGGTATCTGCTTCCTGAACATATTCGACCTCTTTTTCAAAGCAGGAAAAAGCATATAAAATACGAGACATTTCACCGTTATATACAGGAACAATTTCGATGATGCCCTGTTCCTTGCGCGACTCCAGTATACCGAGTATACGTTGGGTGAATTTATCGGCCTCTTCGGGTAGAAGCTCATCTTCCGTGATGTTCACGATATTAGATAGCTTGGTAGACATGAGCGCGCGGTGTCTGCGATTATACCACAGGAGGCTCCATTCTTTTTTGACCATGGAAAACTCCAGCTTATATGGAAAACCGGACATTCGCTCATGCAAGCGTCCGTTGCGCAGTTTGTAGGTCACACAGATGCCAGAACGGGATCGCAGAATGGAACGCAATTCACGCAAGAGTGGATGGTATACCGATACAGCAGGGATACCTGCTTTTTCCCGCAAACTTCCATCGGCCTCCAGCGGCTCGTCGTCTGCAAGTAATTGCCGAAGCTTATCAAGTGTAGCCGGGGTAAAAGCCTCTGTCGCTGCCGAGTCTGCAAGCATAGATTTGAGCCAAATTCTTTCCTGTGATGTGGTAGCAAAAGCGCCCGATTCATCCAGCCGTGAGACGATCTGGTAGTTAAATATTTTCTCGAACAGGCTCATAATAGGCTTGCAGCTCCTTCCATTCCTGTCTGAATTCCTTCCGTAGCCGCTGAGGCTCCAATACCTCACAGCTTGATCCGAAGCTGCGAATCCACGGTTTAATCTCAGTGATTCCATTCACTGTGATTTCATAGATAAAGGATTCACTTTCCTCCTCCGCGATCGTACCCCATTGTCCCTGTGACAGCACACGTTCCCGAATAAAGTTGCGCTTCGCGCCCTCAGGATTGAAAAAACGTACCCGCACCTTCACAGGACGACCCGTATCAACAAGCCAGCTGTACCGCATTTTTTCTTCCAACACCGCTAGCAGATCGGCATGAAACTGCTCTGGTACAGGCTTGCCCTCCACCAATTGAGTCATGCCCTCCATACGAAACTTCATGATTCCTTTACCGCCTACATGACCCAGAATATACCAACGTCCATATTGATGATCATAGATGACTTGTAGGGGCAGAATGGTGTGTTCACGGCCGTCGGTCTCTTTTTCAAACAGCGGGTTTGTGTTTTGTGACCCGTACATGCTTCGTTTGGATGTCGAAAAATATAAAAAAGTTACACAGCGGCGTTGCCGAATGGCGTGTAGAAGCGGATGAATATGGGCTTCGTCCAGAATGCGTGAATAATAGTGGTATTTATATAAAAAAGGTTCGGCCATCTCCCGATCTCCGAGCTGACGGCGCATGGCTTTTTTAAGATGATCTCGCAGCAGATATCCCTGTACAGAGGGGAGCTGGGTGTTGGCCATAATGTCTACAAAATCATATAAGTCCAGCAGCTCCTCGTCCGTCAGTTCTGTCACCAGATCGTTGCGGACAGCATAGCGGTAAGGTCTGCCGCCGGGTTCCTTGCGAACGACGCCGACTTCAACCAGATATTTCAGATCGGAACGAATCGTTTTCTCATCCGGTAGTGAACTGTCGGAAGGCAGCCCGTTGCAGCAAGCATCCAATAGTTCCATGGTGGTCATAGGCTGTGACTGTAGCGCTGTCAGCAGAAGGGATAAGCGGACGCTTTCCGATTCCTTGAGCGATTTGGCCCGAAACAGAAATAACAATAATGGATCAGCCGATTCGTAATAATTAAAGCGCAGCATCTCATTAAAATCATGTCCGTGTTCCGCAGGCAACTGCTGTTGTACCGATTGGACAATTTCCTTGAGACGCCGGATTGTTTTATCAAAGGTATGTACCGAAATGCCCAGTCTATCTGCGAATTGCTGCCGATTATAGGCGCCGCTTGTTAATGTGAGCATACGCAGGAATTGAATTTCTTTATCAAAACTTTCTCTCGCCATGATGCATTCCCCGTTTCTGTTGCCGTTCTCCGAAAGCAAGTATCCCTTTATTCTAACAGGGAAGGGATGCAGGAAAAAGGGAAATTATTCATCTTTGTAATACTTTCACCATGTTCACGACTTCCAAAATAAAGCATCATAGGAGTATAAGATAGCACGATGAAATAAGAAGCAATACATAACAGAAGGGTGATGCAACATGTTTGGACGACGCAAAAATGAAGTGTTATATCCATGGGTAGGTAAGCTTTCGATTTATGAAACGATTAAGCAGGGACTGGACCCTCAGGGCAGGCTTACGGATGATCATTTACCAGATGATGAAGAATATTGGGCAGGTCACACGATGCGTTGGGTGGCAGGAGGATTGGATGGAGCATTTGGGCATCATGGCGCTGTCGGAGATGGAGAGACTGACAAAATTAAGGATCTGGCGCAGTTGTTGTCCAGACAATGCCGCAAGCCAGGGATGAAGACGAGACGTGAGACGTATGTACGCTTGATGGAGGAAAATGCGCTCAGCCTGATTGATCCGCTGCTAGATGCGGTGCGCGAGCATCCAGCAATTCAGCCGGATCGATTGTATGAGGAAGCACGTTGGCTGGCTGAACACGGAGCACATCGCAATGTGGTGAAGGTCGGTATTGCGCTGCTTGGATTACTGGAGACGGATCAGCACCACGAACTTATTTTAACACTAGCCAAGCATGATGAATTCACGCTATATGCAGCTGTAGCTATCCGTAATATTTCGGAGCAGGCCAACGAACAATTGTATAATTTAGCCTCACAGGTACATGGCTGGGGACGTATTCACGTAGTAGAACGGCTGGAGCCTGCGCGGCAGGAAATACGTGACTGGTTATTAAGGGAAGGATTCCGCAACAATGTCATGTATGAGTATCTTGCTTATGAGTGTGCTCATAAAGGCGAACTGCATACAGCCATCGCTGTACCGCACATTGATCAGGAGTTGTTTGACGGGGCGGGTGATATTCTATCGGCTTTGCTGGCAGCAGGCGGACCTGCGGAAAGTATAGACGATTATGAGCATGCCACTATGGTCATAGGCAACTACCTTCGCCATGCTAAGACCATGTGTACGACTGTGAAGCATTTTACGATCATCATGGATATTGCGGATTTTCTCGATGAAGAAGACGATTCATGGGAGGCACGTTATGAGCATGAATGGACGCCGGAATTACGTAAACGTTACGCGTCAATATGCCAGCAGATGATGGACGATCCGCAGTGGGTGAAGCCGGTAGAGCAGGAACTGCAGTATGCAGATTCACCGCATCTCCACTGCGCCATTCGCGTAGCTCGAATGCTAGCACTAGATGTATGGCCCGTGCTATTTGATCAATTAAGTAAATATCCAGTCAAGCCTAATCTATACTTTGAACTCATCAAGACAGAGGATGAACAGCGGGCTCGTAAGCTGGTGGCTTTTGCAGAAAAGCACTTGCCTCTGGAAGAAATTGCTTCTGGTCCTGCTGATGTGCCGGGCTTTGGACCGGAGTATGAAGCGCATCAATGTCTGGGTATTTTGCTTCAGCTATTGTCTTCTTACGAAGGAATGGGACAAGAGCTAGTTGCTGCCGGACTTTGGAGTCCGGTGATCTCCAATCGTCATGCAGCACTTCATGTACTCAAGGAATGGCCTTCTGAGATGTGGGGAGAGGAAACGACAGAGCGTCTTCGCCGCTTATCGATAGATGAAACGGAGGAGTCGATTAGAGAACAGATTCGGGAAATACTTTAATGATAAGGGAGGGAACAACATGACGGATATGAAGCATGGGCAGGGTTTCATTCAACCGGAAATGCGTGAGACGATTTTGCGTGAGCTGCGCGCGTTGGAGCAAGCGGAGCAGGTGCGCATTGTATACGCCTGTGAATCAGGTAGTCGGGCGTGGGGGTTTCCTTCACAGGACAGTGACTATGATGTACGATTTATCTATGTAAGACCCATAGAATGGTATTTATCTATTTTTGATAAGCGGGATGTGATTGAACGGCCAATCAGCGATTTGCTGGATATAAACGGCTGGGATTTAAAAAAGGCGCTCCAATTGTTTCGCAAATCCAATCCGCCTTTGCTGGAATGGCTGCAATCTCCGATTTCCTATCTGGAGCAATATGCAGTGGCTGATCAGATTCGTGCGATCTCGCCGTTAACCTTCTCTCCGAAGTCCTGCATGTACCATTATCTGAATATGGCGCGGGGAAATTATCGGGATTATTTGCAGGGAGAACAGGTGAAGATTAAAAAGTATTTTTACGTGCTGCGCCCGTTGCTGGCCTGTAGCTGGATTGAACGTCACAACAGCATGCCTCCAATGGAATTCGTAGAATTGCTAGAGGAACTCATTCCGGCACATACCGAACTTTATCAGGTGATCGAACATTTGCTTGATCGTAAAAAAGCGGGCGAGGAGCTGGATGTGGAGCCACAGCTTTCGGTGGTGAATGATTTTATCCAGCAGCAAATTGCTTATTTTGAACAAAAGGCGCCCTTGCTTCAGCATATGGAGAGTGGACGTGATCAGCAGTTGGATGATATGTTCCGCGCTGCGGTGAATGAAGTATGGAAAGTATAAGCTGGGAAGGAGAAGTAGAGTATGCACATCACGCTAAAAGCAACCGGAAACAATGCTGGGATGATTTCGCACTTGCTTGCCAAAAATCCCTACAATACGTATGATCGCACGGAAAAGGGTGCGCGTGTACGCATGGTGTACACCGTGTTTACCGAGGAAGAGGCAGAAATCGTCATTCAGGCTTCGCCAGATTCGATAGATTTGGTCAAAAACAGTCCAGATAGCTATGATATTACACAATATATTAATGACCGGGAGTTTGTAACCAGCAGCTTATTTTGCACCTATATTCGTGGCTCGCTTGGTACGGCACTGAACGGCAAACCCAAAGAAGAGTATGCAGAATGGGTGACGCATCCTTTCGCGCTGGAGTTATCGTTTGGGCCTGTTGCTTCGGATTTACCGGATTCTGTGGTGGAGGGACTATTTGCTCCGCTGGGCTATCAAGTGGACATAGAACGAGGGGAAGCAGACTATTCTTTTCAGCTGAAAAATCGAAGCACTGTCAGATATGTCACGTTAAGTGGCCATCAGACGGTGCAGTATGCGCTACGTCAGTTATTGCTGTTGATTCCGGTGTTGGATAACTATAAGCACTACTATATCAGTGAAGAAGAGTTTGACAAGCTGAGACGTTACGGTGAAGGCTGGCTGTCAGCGCATCCGCTACGCGAGCTTATCATTCGACGCACGCTTCGTTTTACCAATCTGATTGAGCAATTTGAGCAATCTGATTGTGATGAAATAGGTATTAAAAAACATATTGAAAAGGATACTGTCCAAGCTCAAAAGGATAAGCACGAACAGATTCAACAGCCAGAACAGCCACATGAGGAAGGGAAGCAACAGCCTACAGTACGGCTAAATGAGCTGCGGTATCAAGCTATTATGGACGTAATTCGCAAGCTGCCTCGCAGACAGAAAATCGTAGATTTGGGTTCAGGGGAAGGGAAGCTATCGGCTCGGATGGCCCGAATGACGGGCGTTGAAGAGATTTGGGCGGTGGAGCCGTCTGCGTATGCACAGTTGAGAGCCGTGGAGCGTTTTAACAAGCTGGAAAGGCATGCCGATGCGATCAGTCCTACACCCATGATGGGCTCTCTCTTTTATTATGATGAACAATTGCGGGGAAAAGATGTGATGATCCTATGTGAGGTCATTGAGCATGTGGATGAGCATCGTCTGAACCGGGTGATGAAGACGATTGTAACGGAGTATCAGCCGGGCGTGCTGATCGTGACGACTCCCAATCGTGAATATAATGAAGTGTATCGTATGAATCAGCAAGAGATGCGGCATGGCGATCACCGTTTTGAATGGAGTAGAAGCGAGTTTCAGGAACGATGTGAGCAGTGGATTGTGGAAGCTCCTTATTCGGTAGCGCTGAAGGGGATCGGAGAAGAGGTCGAAGGCTTTGGACAACCGACCCAAATGGCTATATTTACGCGCAGAAAGGAGCAGAAGGAAGCATGAGCAATTCATCCAAACGTACGATTCATTTACCGCATGCTGGACTGGTTGTGTTGGTGGGGGCCTCCAACAGTGGGAAAACCACATTATTAGACAAGCTGGTGAGCGAAGGGATTCTGCTGGAGACAGAAGTGGTATCCTCGGATCATTTTCGCAAGCTGGTCGGAGATACGGAATTTATAGACTGGAGTGGACTTCCAAGACTGGAATCGGACGTACTGTTCTATGAGTATCAGCAAATGTCAGCCAAGGCGTTTGAGGCGATGGATACGATTCTGGCTATGCGCTGTCGCTTGAATAAGCTGACGGTTGTGGATGCCACCCATTTGTATGCTGAGGACCGTCAAAAATATGTACAGTTGGCAGCCAAGGCGCATGTTCCTGTAATGGCTTTGGTACTGGATGTATCCGAAGCTGTGCTGCTGGAACGTGATTTAGGCAGGGAGCATCCGCGTGGCCGCCAACGGGTCAAGCAGCAGGCACAGCTGTTAAAGCGGAACCTGCGTGGGATCCGTGAGGAAGGCTTTAACGCTTGCTATATCCTTAAGGATATAGAAGAAATGAATTTTGTTCGCCGTGCGCAGCCACTGTTTCATGAGATTGGCTCAGGTATTGACATCATTGGTGATATCCATGGGTGCTACCATGAGATGCTGGAAGTGATAGAGCGGCTAGGATATACGGAAGATACGGAAGGACTATACCATCATCCAGATGGCAGAAGACTAGTATCTGTCGGGGATGTGATGAGCCGTGGCCCCAAATCGTTACAAGCGGTGCAGTTCTGGAAAAAGCACGTGGATGCTGGACTAGCGTATATGATTGACAGCAATCATGGCTGGAAAATCGGCCGTTACCTTGATGGAAGAAAGGTGACTCTCAGTCATGGGGATGAACGATTTGCAGAGGAACTGGCCCAGTATGAACAAAAAGCGGGCAAGGCAGCGGCGGAACAGCTTAGAAGCGAGTTAAGGGATTTTCTGCTACATGCACCCTCACATCTTATTTTTGGCAGGAATGGATTGCGACACGTGGTCGTGGCTCATGCGGGGATTAAGGATCATTTTATCGGTAAACAGTCGGCACGTATTTCTGATTATTGCCGTTATGGAGATACGGAAGGACAGGATGCAGACGGAAAACCAATCCGCAAAGATTGGTTCGTAGACCATGAATCGGGAGAAATAGTAGTATGGGGACATGATCCTAGACCGCAGCCTACCCTTGTGAATCAGACGGTGAATATTGATCAGGGTGTGGTATTTGGCGGTATGCTGACCGCTTATCGTTTTCCGGAAAAGGAATTTGTCAGCGTTCCGGCACATGAGAATTATGCGAATGATCCCGATAGCCCACTTGTCCGGTGGCAGAGAAAACGGTTTTCCCCGCCGAATTTACGCAAGCTCATCGCTGGTTACAGTGTACTGACGGAATCGTATGGCGAAGTGCGCGTTCAAGGAGAATCGGTCAAAACCGCTATAGATGCCGTGTCACATGTGACAGTACCGATAGAGGAACTGGTGTATATTCCACCGACCATGAGTCCTGCTCCAGCGGTGTCTGCAGAGGAAGGTTATCTGGAGCATCCGCGTGAAGCGCTGGCTTATTATCGCGGGCAAGGGGTACAAACGATGGTGGCCGAGAAAAAACATATGGGTAGCCGGGCTATTTTGCTATTATTCAAAAACGAACAGGCCGCTGTCGAGTATGTAGGCTACCCGACATTGGGCACGATCTACAGTCGGAGCGGGAGAGCTTTCTTTGAACAAAGCCTTGGGAAGCAAGTGCTGGAAAAGCTGAATGTGGATCTACGGACTGCCGGATATTTTGAACGGAACCAGACGGATTTTGTGTTGCTGGATGCGGAAATTGTACCGTGGAATCTCAAGGCTCGGGAATTGATTGCTGCACAGTATGCGCATGTGGGTGAAGCAGCTCTGCTGGATCGCAGTAAGCTGGTAGACAAGCTGAAGCAGGCGAAGGTTGCGGGCCGAGAGGTTGGAGACTGGTTGGAGGAAATGGAACAGAAGTACGCGAATGCCGTGACGTTTCAAGAGGCTTTTCAAAAATATTGCTGGGATGTGGACGGTCTGGATGAGATTCGTATCGCACCGTTTCATACGCTGGCACACAGCGGAAAGACTTTTTTCGACCATTCTCATATTTGGCATATGGAGCAAAACCGGGAGCTGGCTGGGCTGTCTTCCCTGTTTATGGAGACAGAGTATCGCGTGATCACGGACGAAGCAAGCGAGGAAGAGGTCATTCGTTGGTGGAACGAGATGACAGAGGATGGTCATGAGGGGATTGTGATCAAGCCGGAACGCTTTTTGATGAAAAATCGGGACAAGATGATTCAGCCTGCAATCAAGGTGAGAGGCCGGAAGTATTTGCACATCATTTACGGTATGGATTATCTTGCCCCTGAGAATTTAAAGCGTCTGAAGCAGCGTCGAACGAACAAAAAGGAGCGTCATGCCCTGATGGAAGGAGCGCTTGGTATGGAAGGCGTGGAACGTTTTGTCCGCAAGGATACGGTAGATCGTATTCATGAATGCGTCCTTGCCGCACTATCTCTGGAATCAGAGCCGATTGATCCAAGATTGTAGTTTGCGAGGGAGGGATTGAGATGGAAAGGGGTACACCGTTAATTGATATTGGTGTGAACTTGATGCATCGTTCGTTTCATGCAGATCGGGAACAGGTGGTAGAGAGAGCCGCGGCTGTAGGGATTTCACCGCTGATTATTACCGGGACCAGTGTCCGCAGCAGTCGGGAAGCTTCTCAGTATGCAGCGCGTTATCCGGGCAAGCTGTATGCGACAGCTGGCGTGCATCCCCATGATGCCAAAGACTGCAGTGCAGACACGATTCAGCAGCTCCGCCAGTTGGCGGGTCAGCCGCAGGTCGTATCCATAGGGGAATGCGGATTGGACTATAACCGTGATTTTTCGCCACGTGATGTGCAGCGCCGATGGTTTGGCGAGCAAATCCAACTGGCGGGTGAGCTGAAAATGCCGTTATTTCTGCATGAACGAGATGCACATGAGGACTTTGTCGCTATGCTTCGGGAGTATCAAGGGCTTGTCGATAAAGCGGTAGTGCATTGTTTTACCGGCACGGAACAGGAATTGCGTACGTATGTAGAAATGGGACTGTATATCGGAATCACCGGCTGGATTTGCGACGAACGGCGGGGGAAGCATCTGCGTGAACTGGTCAGAGATATTCCCTTGGACCGTCTGATGATTGAAACGGATGCTCCATTTTTGACCCCGCGTAATTTGCCTGTGAAGCCTAAAGAAGGGCGTAATGAGCCCATGTATCTCGCTCACATTGCTGCTACGATAGCCGAATGTACAGGTCGAAGCATGATGGAGATCGAAATCGCGACGACGGAAACGGCTAAACGTTTCTTCGGATTATAGGATTGTCAAAGCCATAGATGTGGTATATATTATAGTGAATTAAAAAGCATTGTCGGGAGCTTGAGAAAGTCAGGCTGAGAGGGTGGCCCTTGCCACTGACCGTGAAATCTGATCTGGGTAATGCCAGCGTAGAGAAACCAAGAACACTATACAGGAATGCCGCTTTTTTTTGCGGTTGTCGATAGATTCAATGTATGTCCTAGCATTTTACCTTGATCCTGACTTGGCTGGGTATCAGTGTAGTAGTTTAGACTACTGGTTATATAAGGCATATCGACGAATGATGTTTTGTATGGTGCTTCACCTTTTACTGCGCATAAAGCTTGCCTGGAGATTCAGCTCCAGACAAGCTTTTTTTCATGGCCAAGAGGCCAACTATAAGGAAAAAGGGGAGCACGCAATAATGAATACTGCTGTAAGAGCGTCCAAAGGGTTGAAACTGACGGATATTTTGGTCACGATTGTGATCGCTGTTGTGTTCGGGTTGATCTACAAAATATGGGGACCTGCCTATGATTTGATGAAACCATTGGGTCTACACGCCGAGCAACTGATGTATGGCATGTGGTTTATGGCAGGTACGTTTGCTTATCTCATCATTCGCAAGCCGGGTGTTGCGATTTTGGCAGAGGTGGCAGCGGCAACGGTCAGTGCTTTTTTGGGAAGCGAATGGGGTATGTCCACCTTGTACTATGGCCTGCTGCAAGGCTTGGGAGCGGAGCTGTTTTTTGCGGCTTTTCTGTATCGGAACGCAAACCTGTGGGTTGCTTCGCTAGCTGCGGCTGGGGCGGCTGTCACTTCTCTGATTTTAGACTTCAGCTACGGGTATATTGATCAGCTATCGACTTGGAACTATGTTTTGTATATTGGATTTCGGATGATTGGCAGTATTGTGATTGCCGGGGTATTCGCGTTCTATCTGGCTAAGGCATTGGAGGTAACCGGAGTCACGCGAAGTTTGAGGCCTGCAACGGAACAAGATTATAAGGGGCTGGATTGATGAGCCGGGCAACCGAAGATGTGGTGGCTTCGATCACCCGGCTACGGTTGAAATTCCCCGGTGAGCAAGAGCTGCTTTTTCACAATATGTCTTTGTCTGTCCGCAAGGGGGAAAAGCTGCTGCTACTGGGACCGAGTGGATGCGGTAAATCAACACTGCTCCAAGTGTTAAGCGGTCTGATTCCACGCACGATAGAAGTGCCTATGAAATGCGATGCTGCTGTAATCCCAAGTGTCTCAGGTATTGTATTTCAAGATCCTGATACGCAGTTCTGTATGTCATATGCAGATGAGGAACTGGCTTTTGTGTTGGAAAATAATCAGGTTCCCCGGGAGCAGATGCGATCCCGTATTCGCGAGCTGCTGATACAGGTGGGTCTATCGACGGATGATATACATATGCCCATTGGCAGCATGTCACAGGGAATGAAGCAGCGGCTGGCGATTGCGTCTGTGCTGGCTATGGAGCCAGAAGTGCTTTTTCTGGATGAGCCCACGGCTTTGTTGGACGAGGAAGGCACTACACAGGTGTGGGATACCATTCGCAACATTTCGGTAGACCAGACACTGGTGATTGTGGAGCATAAAATTAATGAAATTGTCCATGATGTGGATCGGATTGTGGTGCTTTCTGCTCAAGGGGAGATCATTGCAGATGGAAGGGCCCAAGAAGTATTTCATGTGCACCGGCAGGGATTGTCCGAGTACGGCGTGTGGTATCCGGGAGTATGGAATGAAGCGTCTTCGCCACGTTGGAGTGAAGCAGTGACGCAACAGAATGGTGCGGGGACTGATGTGCTGGAGCTGGAACATTTTAGCGGCCTCCGCGGTTTAAGTTCAGTGATTTATGTGGAGCATGCGCAGGTGAAGCCTGGCGACTGGATTGGCGTGGTTGGTGAAAACGGGGCTGGCAAAAGCTCGCTACTGCTCTCCATGATGCGCTTACTTCGCACACAGGGACGTTATAGCGTGCGCGGAATTGAGGCAGGCAGTACAGAACAACTGGCAGAGCGTATCGGGTTCGCGTTTCAAAATCCCGAGCTGCAATTTGTAGCGCATACCGTACGAAAGGAACTAGAGTATTCGTTACCCAAGAGCTTGTATACCGTTGAACAGTGCCGGGAACGGGTCGATCGGATGCTCGTACAGTTCGGACTGGAGCGGCTGGACGAGCGGCATCCGTATCAGCTTTCGTTAGGCCAAAAAAGGCGGTTGAGTATTGCTACGGCTATGATTCGTGAGCCGGAAGTGCTGCTGCTCGATGAACCGACCTTTGGGCAGGATGCGCGTAATACCTTTGTCATGCTGGATATGTTGGAGCAGCTGAGAGCGGCGGGCACGGCCATTGTGATGGTCACCCATGACCCGGAAATTGTCCGTCGATATTGTACCGATACATGGCGGATTCAGAAAGGGGAACTACAGTATGAACCTGTCCTTTCCCCATCATAAAACATGGCTGCATCGCGTGAATCCGGGCCTAAAGCTCGTGATGTTTTCCATCCTGTTTGTGGTCGTTATAGTCATTCATGATCCGAATGTCATGTTTAATGTTGCGTGTGCTATGCTGTTGCTGCTTGTCTGGTCAGGCCATCCATGGAAGAGGCTGCTGCTATACGGGTCTCCCTTTATATTGGTGTTTATTTCAACTTCAACGGGCATGATGATGTTCGGCAAAGGGGTGACGACCTGGTGGACATGGGGCTTGATCCATGTGACGCAGGAAAGCTTTTACCGAGGCATGCATCTGGGCTTTCGTGCGCTGAGTATGGCTGCGGTAGGTTTGTTGTTTGGTTTAACGACTCGTCCAGTGGACCTTTTTTATTCACTGATGCAGCAATGGAAGCTCCCTCCGAAGTATGCATACAGCTTTTTGGCAGCCATGCGGTTGATGCCTATGATGGTGGAGGAATTCCAGGCATTGAGACAAGCCCACCGTATTCGAGGTTTACATCAGCATGTGTCCAAATGGAATATGTATGCCACGCTTCGCAGGTATGCGATTCCGCTACTCGCTCAAAGTATTCGGCGTGCCCAGCGCATTGCTATTGCTATGGAAGCCAAGGGTTTTACCAATGAAACCAAGCGAACGTATTATTATGCGATCGGCTATTCGGCTATAGATATTGTATTCATATTCTATTTTGTCGTCATGCTTACGCTGGCTTGGGGACTTGGGATTTGCTTTCCTTATGTAGGGGTGTGGGATGTACGTTAATTGTTGTCAAAAGGCTTTGCCCGTTTTCTGCTCTGTGGTATATTAATGCAATGGGAATTGACGGCTCGTACAGACCCGCCTGGGCTGGCGGGCTTATTACATTTTCCCTGAGAAATGGATCATCAGGAGGCCAGGTTTCATGATTACGCTGCATCAGGTAAACAAGCATTATACCACCTCAAGCGGCCAATTTCATGCGGTTCAATCCGTGTCCCTTCAAGTGGAGGAGGGGGAAATCCACGGTATTATAGGTGCCAGCGGTGCCGGTAAGTCTACCTTGCTCCGGTTGATGAATGTATTGGAAAGGCCGGATGAGGGAAACGTGGTTGTGAACGGGGAAGATCTGACTCGCATGCCGGAAAAACGTCTCCGTGAAGCGCGGCGATCCATAGGGATGATTTTTCAGCATTATCATCTTGTTCACAATCGGACGGTCAGTGGAAATGTAGCAATGCCGTTGGAGCTGGCAGGTGTCGCGAAAAAAGAGAGAGCAGAACGTGTGCGCGAATGCCTGCAATTCGTCGGTTTAGCTGATAAAGCAGAACAGTATCCGGCACAATTGAGCGGAGGCCAAAAGCAACGTGTAGCGATAGCCAGAGCGCTGGCGAATCGACCTGCGGTGCTGCTGTGTGATGAGCCGACCTCGGCGCTTGATCCGCAGACGACCGCGGATATTCTGGGCGTGTTACGGGAGATCAACCGTGAACTGGGAGTTACCATTGTAATTGTAACGCACGATATGGACGTGGTACGCAACATTTGTACCCATGTATCAGAAATGCGGGATGGACAGCTGCTTTCCACGCAACGTGTAGCTGACGCTGCGGTAGGTTCAACAGCGAAAGCAGGTGAAGCTGATGAATGAAATGCTGAACATCATTGCGCAATATCAGTCTGAGATATGGAAAGCCATCGGAGAGACGTTTATCATGGTAGGGATTTCCATCGCAGCAGCTGTACTGTTAGGGCTTCCGGCAGGAACGATTTTGTATTTGTGCGGCAAAGGTCAAAAATATGAAAATCGACTGCTGTTCACCCTATTGAACAGTGTGGTCAATGTCATTCGCTCGTTCCCGTTTTTGCTGCTCGTCGTGTTTATGATTCCATTTACACGTCTGGTCGTAGGGACGGCGCTGGGTACGATGGCTGCTACGGTTCCCTTGTCAGTGGTGGCCATCGCCTATTATTCGAGGCTGGTGGAGCAATCATTGCTTGAGGTGCCGAAGGGTGTAATTGAAGCCGCTACTTCTATGGGGGCATCCACTCTTCAGCTTATCTTCAAATTTCTGTACGTGGAAGCTCGTTCTGGGCTTGTACTGGGTTTGACCACGTCCACCATTAGCTTCATCTCCTACTCCACGGTGATGGGCATTGTGGGTGGCGGCGGGGTAGGCGATTTTGCCATCCGCTACGGTTACCAGCGTTTTGAAACAGGCTTGATGGCGTTCACCATCGTCGTCATGATTATTTTCGTACAAACGATCCAGTTCACCGGAAGCACCATATCCCGCCGGATCGACAAGCGGTAAATGGTTTATGAATCTCTTCATTAACACTTGCACCGCCCACTATGGGAAATAAAAATGACTTTACAGTGCCTCCAAAGCGGAGCGGGCAGAATTGTTCTGGAGAAGCGTCAGCGATCGGAAGAACAATCTGCACGCGAAGCGGCTATGCTGTAACTCATTTTTATCTTCCCGATCACAACTAATTTTGGAGGTTCCACATCGAATGAGTCGGAAAAACAACATGAAAACGAACTTGAAATTACTTACACTATTTGCTGTCGTTATGCTACTGGTTGCCGGATGCGGTGGTCAAAAGCAGGCTGCACAAGAAACACAGTCCAAAGAAGCGACTTCCCAAAAAGAAGTGACCCTGAAAATAGCGACGCTCATCCCACCGATGACAGATGTGCTAGATATCGTGAAGCCGCTGCTTAAACAGGACGGAGTCAATCTGGAAATCGTCGTGCTTTCAGACAATATCCAACCGAACAACGCATTGGCAAGCCATGAAGTGGATGCTAACTTCTTTCAGCATGCTCCTTTTATGCAACAATATAATGAAAGCAACAAGTCTGATTTGGTAGCGATAAAACCAATTTACAACGCCATTTATGGTGCGTACTCCAAAAAATACAAGAACGTTAAAGACCTGCCCGAAGGTGCGACTATTGCCATTGCCAATGACCCGGCCAATACAGGACGTTCTTTGGTAATGATGGAGCAAAACGGTTTGATCAAGCTTAAAGAAGGCGTAGGCTATAATGCTACACAGGCTGATATTATTGAGAATAAGAAAAAGTTTGTGTTTAAAGAAGTGGATTTGTTGATGCTGGCGCGCTCAATGGATGATGTGGACATGGCTGCCATGTATCCCGCATATGCCAAGCCGCTCGGTCTGACACCGAAGAAGGACGCGCTGATTACCGAAAAAGACGATACGCACTTTGCCATTAATCTGGTAGCGCGTAAGGATAATGCAGATTCCGATGCCATTCAAAAGCTGGCAAAGCGAATGACCGGACCGGAAGTGCGTAAATTTTTTGAGGACAATTACAAGGATAGCGTTGTTCCAGCATTTTAATTAAATAAGTATTGAAACATTATTTATGATGATATTTGACCTGTATAATGGAGTGAAGTCTGTGAAGAGCAGATGGTCTCCCTTGTGCAGGTTTTTTTCTTTTTCATCCTTAATATGGATAAATTTCATCGAAATCAGGGTACAAAGTCTTATTTTTTAAGATTTTAGTGTATTACAGCATTATGAATTTTGGTCATAAAGGGTGATGGAGTAATGATAAGGAACCTATTAAAATAAATATACGAACAAACATTCGTTTTCGATTTCGTTAACGGTGTTTTAAATGGGTCAAAAAATTCAGCTGACAACGGGTCAAAAGCGTGAATAAAAAGGAAGGGGAACGACATGAAGCTGCTTGTAACTGTAAAAAGTCTGGGAAAACGCAAGCCCGCACTCGCACGACAGGAAATAGAACTGAGTCCTGCTCCAAAAACATTGCGAGATTTGATTACTGCAACCGTTGCTTTGAATGTTCAAAAGCTGCGGGATAAGCAGGAGAGTGTCGCGCTGATTCCATTCCTCACGGGAGAGGAAGTTGAGGCACAAGGCGAGATAGGCAAAGTAGGATTCGGTTCCGTATATAATGATGGTGTCCCGGATATTAAGGATGCTGTGAACACAGCGATGCAGGCTTTTGAAGATGGTTTATACAGAGTTTTTGTGTGTGACGAGGAAACTATTGAACTGGATGCTCCTTTGGCACTTAAGGATGGGAATGAAATTGTATTTATACGCTTCACAATGCTGGCTGGAGGCCTATGGTAGAGGGGGAAATGAAATATGCATCGAGAGAACAATGAGCAAGAATATTTCACCACACTGAAGGAGCGCGCGGCGCAACTGGAGGGACAACAACAGGAGTTGGCTCAGTATGTTGTGGAACTGAGTAAGCTTCATTACATACAGGAGAACGAGGAGCCATTTAACGAATGTCAGCGAATATTAAAAGAACGGGCGACAGAAAGCGGAGAACCGCTGTTTAAGCCACTGACAGAGGTATTGCGTGCTCTAATTGGACAAACAGCGGGCGATGTATTCACACATCTAACAGAGCATGTTACTGAATATCCATACAGCACCGGGTATGCGCGAAAGCCGTTTCGTACTTCGGATATTACGGCCCATACTTCCCGGATTTATAAAAGAATGGTGCAGTTGATCCGAATGGACTGTATCGGATTCTCTATAATGGATTATTTAACGAAAAAAGATTATGAATCAGGTAGGGATTACCGGATTCAGGAAACGATTGGTGATTGGATTGCTTACGAGCTAGACAACGGCAATTCACAGGTGCTTGAGGCGCTAAAAGCTATTATTTATGGGGATAATCAGGCGGCGTTACTTACACGCAATATGATTAAAGGCATGCTCCTGAGTCATCAGGAGGAGAATTATCGCATGATCGGAGAGCTCCTGGCAGCTGCCAAACTCCAAGAGGGATTGCGCCAAAGTATTGTGGAACAAATGGATGAAGGAACCCCGGAGGCTCTAATATATCTGTTAAAGTTGATCATCGACCAAGGCTTCATTCGTTACAGCTCGGTAGTGCGGGCGCTTGCAGTATGGACGGGAATGGGCTTGGAATCCGCCAATCAACGGGTCGTTCGCCAACTGATCGAGCAGGCATATGAAGCATTGACTCGTAGTGAACTGCGCCAGGAATGGCTGACCAGCTCAAATGCTAATGAAGTGTATATGAGTTTGTGGGCTACCGCAGTACATGAGGAACGTGATCTGTATGGACAGGTTCGGAAACTCATGGAGCAGGGAGCAACTTACCAGAAGATCGTAGCACTGTATGTACTGTCTAACAGTGACAACAAGGATGTGCGCCTCGGAATTGCGAGAGAATATCTGGATGAAACAGATCCGGAGCTTCAATATTGGATTCTGACGAACTATACAAGCAATTATTTTTATGAATGGATAGAAGGCGGGACCGTCGCGGATCGGATCGTTAAAGTGGTGCGCACTCCTTTGCTGGAGAGCAAAGAGGAGCGGCGTAAGGATTTTGAACGACTTCATAACCTGTTTGTACATATAAAAAAGGGTGAGTCCACCGAGCCCTCCAAGGTGCTAGATTTTGTAAATCTGTATCACCGCTCAGATGCACCTATTCAAAAAATGCTATATCTCGCTGGCTATGATATGGACGCTTCTTGGATTGGGGAAATCATAGCCTTAAAGGAACAGATTAGCCCTAATCTGCGTGGCGAACTGTTGAACCATTTTGTGCAAAATCCTGAGGATACGGTACAGCGTGATTTTATTTTTTCCAGTTTGTCGGACAAAAGTATGAGTATCCGTGAGTTCGCTGTGGCCAAGGCGCGTAAGCTGACGCTGTCGGAACCAGAAATGCAACAAATGGAAGCCTTACTAAAGCTCAAGACGGGCTCATTGCGACAAAGTGTCATTGGTGTGTTGCTCTCACAATCGGAAGAGCCGCTCGCTGGCTCATTGGAACGCTTGCTGCGTGCTAAGGCGGAGCTGCAACGATTGGGTGGACTGGAGGTATTGACGAAGATATATGCAGATCCGGATCGTGCCGAACAGTATGAAAACCTGCGGGCTTTGGCCGATATCATTCAGCAACCTACAGCCAAAGAGGAGCAACTGTTGTCCAAGCTGGGACAGGAGGATGCTTATACAGGGGCTAACGGTTTTGGCCTGTACGATCCGAATGTCAAGGAAGCTTGGTTGGAAGAGAAAGTGGATCTGGGTGATTTTAGATTGGCCGATGTTTTTGTTAGTCCATTGGAGAAGCTCAAGCAGTTTTTGACTGGACTGGATGAGCTTGTTCATCATCATCGTGATGTGGAATATACAGCGGAATATTATTCGGGCTACAAAGATACATTGCTTATTGGGACGAACCTTCGTCCTCTACGGCTGGTTCAGGTCGATGAAGAAGTAGATTCCAGGCTGTCTTTATATCCTCTTTACGAGGAGTGGGACCGTTATTTGCAGGAAAGCGGCATAGAAGCACGTGAACTGCTGGAGCTTGTTTTTTATGACCGATTGGAGCCTATGGACCGAACGCTGGATCGCTACTATCGATACTTTTCTTTTAAAATGGACTATTCAGAGCTAAGCAAGCACAAGCTGCTGGAAGGATGGCGTAAAGATTTCGCCGAGCAAATGTATCCTGTGGATCGGATTAACGAGGTTCAAAGATGGATGGCAGAGCTGACCTACTCCGATCAGGTAAGCACATTAGTTAATGCTTATTTTATGGACACATCCGGTGACCAAACATTTGACGTAATTGACCTTGCTTTAAATTCACTAATGCAGTGCGTGCCTAAGGACAGACCAGCAGAGGATTTGGGAATGCTCCATCTATTGTCCGGCCCGTGGGTGGCACTGGAGAAGGGGCAGGTCCATGACGATGAGTCCTTTAAGCGCTTTTTCCATACTTTTGTGAACTACGCAGAACTGCCAGGAGCGGAAAATCGCTTTTATTCTCCGCTGGATCTGGAGGATTATTTCAAAGCCTATGAAAAAGGGTTGATCGGTGTAGGGGAAGTATATCGGGAACTGCTGACCGGTAGTGAAAGCAGAAGACATATGAGTACCTTAACCAATGCCCGCAATACATGGATTTCTAGCAACCCGGAATTCTTGGAGATACGCCGTACGGTTATTGATCGACTGTTAGAGGTTGAATTGGTTCGAGGCGATTTGCCTACCGAGGCTACGCCAAAGGTTATGGGCTTGAACCGAATTGAAGGCATGGATTATTTTATCCGTATTCTGGAGGGTCTCGACAAGGAAACATTCGTGCGTGGTTATGTGTACGGTTACGGTGATCGTATTACCAAAAAGGAATCGTTCAGTCACTTGCTCAAGGCATGTTATCCGAGTGATGGCGAGGATGCCACGTTGCTCAAGGAAAAGTTGAAGGACACTAAAATTACAGATAAACGTCTGCTGGAGGCGGCAATGTATGCCCCGCAGTGGATTGAGATTGTAGCGGGTTATCTCGGATGGGAAGGACTTCGCAGTGCGGCATGGTATTTCCATGCGCATATCAATGAAGGTTTTTCGGCCGAGAAGGAAACGATTGTAGCTCATTACTCGCCGATTGCTCCGCAAGATTTTAATGATGGTGCCTTCGATATTCACTGGTTTCATGAGGCTTATGAGACGTTGGGCGAGGAACGTTTTGATCTGCTGTACGATTGTGCCAAGTATATTTCGGCTGGAGCCAATCATCGTCGATCCCAGTTGTTTGCGGATGCGACGCTGGGTAAGCTCAAACGGAGTGAAATGGAAAAATCAGTGGAAGACAAGCGAAACAAAGACCATTTGCTGACCTACAGTTTGATTCCACTTGCTCAGCCACCTGAACCAGATGTACGCGAACGTTATGATTTTATCCAAAGGTTTCTGGAACAAAGCAAAAAATTTGGGGCACAGCGTAAGGCTAGTGAGGCACTCGTTTCACGAATTGCACTCGGGAATTTGGCACGTAACGCAGGTTATGATGACGTAACCCGTCTCGTCTGGGATATGGAGGCTCGCAAGCTGGATGATCTCCGGTCTTATTTTGAGCCACATGCTTTGGACGAGGCTACAACGGTGCAGCTCGTCATTGATGATGAAGGAGCGGCAGATATTGAAATTGTAAGCAAAGGCAAGACGCTGAAATCCATTCCGGCTCGTTTCAAGAAGGATGAGTATATTACGGCATTGAAGGAGCTTAAAGGAGATCTGGTGGATCAGTATCGCAGAGCTCGGAAGGAATTGGAGCGCTCTATGGAGTCTGGCACGACCTTTATGGTGAAGGAATTGAGAGGATTGCTGGGTAATCCTGTGCTTGCTCCGTTGGTGCGGACACTGGTTTTCAAGGCTGGCGAGCACCTCGGATATTTTAATGGGGATACGTTGGTGTTGACTGATCCTTCTGCTGAACAGCATTCTATAGGAGAAGAGGATAAGCTGATTATCGCTCACCCCCTTCACTTGTTCGAAAGTGGCCGTTGGAACGACTTCCAGAAGGACTTATTCGACCGTCAGATACGCCAGCCATTTAAGCAGGTGTTCCGTGAGCTGTACCTGCTGAATGCTGATGAACGTGCCAACGCGACCGTTTCCCGTCGATATGCGGGACACCAGGTACAGCCGAATAAGACGGTATCCCTATTGAAAGGTCGGCAATGGACGGTCAGCTATGAGGATGGACTCCAGAAGGTGTACTATGCTGAGAATCTGATTGCCAACCTGTATGCCATGGCGGACTGGTTCTCACCAGCAGATACCGAGGCTCCTACGCTGGAGACCGTGCAGTTCTTTGATCGGACAACGTATAAGAGCGTACCGTTGGACGAAGTTCCTCCTGTTCTGTTCTCCGAAGTTATGCGGGACGTGGATCTGGTCGTCAGTGTTGCCCATGTAGGCGGCGTTGATCCAGAGGCCAGTCTGACGACGATTGAAATGCGTAGGGTCATTGTGCAGGAATCACTTCGCCTGCTGAAAATTAGCAATGTACGCGTGGATGGGAATTATGCACGTGTAGATGGGACTCTTGGCGAATATGCTGTGCATTTGGGAAGCGGGGGTGTCTATAAGCAAGCGAAGGGAGCGCTGCATATTATTCCGGTGCATTCGCAGCATCGTGGACGCATCTTCCTGCCGTTTCTGGACGAAGACCCAAGAACAGCCGAGATTTTATCCAAAATAGTGTTGTTGGCCGAGGATCAGAAGATCAAGGACCCGCAAATTCTTACACAGCTTCAAGCGTAGGATAGAATTCTGATGTATATAGATTTATAATGAACTCAACGTTCGCATCTAGACAATGGTTTCAAATCCTCGACTGTGTAGGTGGAAACTTAGTTTAGTTGCGGAGGTTGAGTTATTTAATATTGAGCGTTTATCAAGCACGAATAAGGAGATATGGGTAATATTTTAGGTTCTGTGGTTTGATGGAAATCTAACAGTATAACAATTGACGATCATAGGAGAACATAACGATGTTTAAAAGTATCTTTCTAAAAGAGTACTCAACTGAGTATCAATCACAAGTTGTCGATTTAATTTTACATATTCAAAAAGATGAATATAATATCGCCATAACCAAAGAGGATCAGCCAGATTTGCTTGATATTGAAAACTTTTATCAGCGTGGTAACGGCAACTTCTGGGTGGCTCTTCGTGAAGGAACCGTAGTGGGGACTGTAGCTTTGTTAGATATTAGGGACCGTAAGGCAGCACTCAGAAAGATGTTTGTAAAACAAAATTATAGAGGTAAAACATTCAATGTTTCGAATCAATTATTGCATCATGCCATAGGATGGGCTAAGGAAAGGTCTATTGAAGAAATCTATCTTGGAACAACACCACAATTCGTAGCAGCTCATCGATTTTATGAGAAGAATGGATTTGTTAGTGTAGATCCAGGAGAATTGCCGATTAGTTTTCCAGTCATGAAAGTGGATAAAAAGTTTTACAGATACATTATTCAATAAAATGATCCTGAACCAAAACAATGCTGAGGGAAATTCCAGTTCAAAATGTGTGACTTAGTGGCCGCCGTGTCGTCTTGCTGCCAAGCCGCAATATAAACTATCGCTGAGCAGGAATTTCTTTTGTTTAGGACAGGCGTTTGCTAGAATAAAAGGGTATGTTGTAAGTCAACGTTAACCAAATTGCTGGGAGGGACACAAGTATGAGCAAAAAGATTAAATGGGGAATTGTCGGCACAGGCTGGATCTCAGATCAATTTGTGGCGGATTTGGCGCATGTTACGAATGGAGAAGGGTATGCCGTTGGATCACGTACTATTGAAAGCGCTACCGAATTTGCAGCTAAGCATCAAATATCACGAGCTTACGGGAGCTATGAGGAATTAGCACAAGATCCCGAGGTAGATGCTATTTACGTAGGGACTCCTCATCCTTTTCATAAAGAAAATGTTCTGACGGCTCTTTGGGCGGGCAAAGCGGTCTTGTGTGAGAAACCCTTCACCGTCAATAGTAAAGAATTGGAGGAACTAATCGGCTTTGCACGTGAGCGTAAGCTATTCCTGATGGAAGCAATGTGGACACGTTTTTTGCCTCCGATTCGCCAAGTGCAGGAGTGGATACATGCGGGACACATTGGCGAGGTAAAGCTGGTTAAGGCAGAATTTGGTTTTCGGGTAGATTGGAACCCGGAGGGCCGGCTTTTGAACCTTGAGCTGGGCGGAGGTGCTCTGTTAGATGCAGGAATTTATCCGGTTTCTTTTGCTTCAATGGTCTTCGGTCCTGAACCTGAGCATGTATGGAGCACTGCTCATATCGGGGAGACAGGCGTTGACGAGACATTTTCGATCTTGCTGGATTATGGGCAAGGACGCACGGCTATGCTTAACGGGGCAGTCCGTCTCGGATTGACGAATGAGGCATACATCCATGGAACCAAGGGCTATATTCACATTCCGTCATTCCTAAACAGCACATCGGCTACTTTAGTTGTGGACGGTGAAGAGGCACAACACTTTCAGGATGACCGATCCTCTACAGGCTATGCCTTTGAAGCAGAAGAAGTCGGGCGTTGCTTGAACGAAGGTTTGCTCGAAAGTTCTACTATTTCTTTAGATGAATCATTAGGAATTATGAAACTGATGGATCAGATTCGTTCACAGTGGGGACTTCGGTATCCGTTTGAATAATCATATTCATTCCAGGGACCTTTCAGGTTCTCTGGAATTTTTTTGTTTGTGAGCGTTATTTTTGTATACATAAGTCTTTCCAATTCCCAAATAGCGACTTTGGTCGCACGCTAGGTAACGCCATATGAGTAAGTCAAGAGTGGGACATATGAATCATTTTTTGTGATTTAAATTAGTTAAAAAACCGTCATTAAAAAGTTACAAAAGTGTAATTTATTCATCGGTTAACTGAATTGTGAACGCTCTCTTTTTATGAAAAAGAATGAAGGTCCTAGTATTGAATTTCCAAAAACTTTCAATGAAATTTCCGAAAATGTGCGGTAGGGTGGTAAACGTGTCACTTGAGCCATTGCGGCTTTTGCTGACTTGCTTGCTTATCCCGTGGCTCTGGATTCTTGTCGGAGCTCGCAGGATCGAGAGCCTTTGCAAGCCTGTGAGCGTTGAATAGGCATTCACCTCATGACCTAACATCAAGGAGGAATTACAAACGTGAAAGTGAAATCAACATGGTTGTTCCGTATGGTGATGATGACAGTGATCGCGGCTGTCGTGATCGGACCTATGAATATTGCAGGAGCGGCAGGAAGCCGGACAGATCGGCCTTGGATGAACACGAGCCTGTCGGCTGAGAAACGGACAGCGCTGCTGCTACAGGAAATGACGCTGGAAGAAAAAATAGATTTGGTGACTGGCAAGGTCAACAATTACTATGGATTCTATAATAATTCGATGGAGCGGTTGGGCATTCCGGCGCTGACGATGGCAGATGGACCTGCAGGTGTACGTATCGCTAATCCGGATGTGCAGGACAAGCAATCGACTGCGTTGCCTGCTCCAATTGCGCTGGCTGCAACGTGGGATATCCAAGCTGCCAAACAGTATGGGGATTTGCTCGGAGACGAGGCTTTTAATACAACTCATAATGTGGTGCTTGGACCCGGGATGGATATTGCCCGAATTCCATGGGGATCGCGAAACTTTGAATCTATGGGCGAGGACCCGCTGCTGCAATCTCAAATGGCGACCGCTTATGTCAAAGGTATACAAAGTCATCCTGTTCTGGCGACTGCCAAACATTACCTTATGAATAATCAGGAGACAGAGCGTTTCACAACAAATGTCAAAGTCAGTGACCGTGCGCTGCATGAAATTTACATACGTCCGTTTCAGGAGGCTATTGCCAAGGCAGACTTGGGCGGAGCTATGTGCTCCTTTAACAAGGTCAATGGCGAATCGGCATGTGAGAACAAGACCATCATGACAGATCTCTTGAAAAAGGAAATGCAATTCAAGGGCTTCGTGATGAGTGATTACGGCGCGAACCTGAGTACAGTCGAATCGGCAAATAGTGGCTTGGATCTGGAAACACCGGGGACTCCTTATGGAAAATGGGGAGATCAGCTGCTGGCTGCTGTCAAGAATGGTAAGGTAAGTGAAAAAACGATTGATGATAAGGCTGGGCGCATTCTGGTGCAAATGTTCAGCAAAGGTTTATTTGATCACCCGGCTCAAAATAACCAAATTGATGCCCATGACCATGGCAAGACAGCCCGTCAATTGGCTGAGGAAAGTATGGTACTGCTTCAAAATAAAAACAATGCATTGCCATTGTCTAAAGATAAACTCAAGTCTATTGCTGTGATTGGCCCCGATGCAGATAACGGCACTGTGGCAGGCGGAGGCAGTTCGCTGGTGAATCCGACGTATACCGTGAGTCCGTTAGAGGGCATCCGCAATCGTGTCGGCAAAGGAGTTACCGTCCAATATGCACCGGGCACAGACCCGATCTCTGCAGGAGACATTATGCCAGGGCCATCTGCTGTTCCGTCTTCACTGTTGACTACATCTGATGAGAAAGAGGATATCAGTGTTGGATATGCGACTTATGGAGATGGCGAACAGGGACTTCGAGGCGAATACTGGAAGAATAACAAGATGGAAGGCAATCCGATTCTTGTACGCAATGATGACCAAGTCAATATGAACCTTGGATTTTATAATTATCAGGGCTTCAATGCGAAGTCCCCTAAAGTTCCAAATACACCAACGACACTGAACGGCTTGATATCTGCACGCTGGACAGGGGCAATTGCAGCTCCCAAGGATGGTGACTATGCATTGTCATTAACCAGTTTGGGATCAAGCAAGCTGTATCTCGACGATAAGCTTTTCGTGGACAATCAAGGTGAAAAGCTGGGCACTACGAAGAAAAACATCTCCCTTAAAGCGGGTGAAAAGCACAAGATACGTATTGAATACCGCGCTGATTATCCGACCAATGGTCGTGATTCCGGTGGTATGGTTCGTCTGGGCTGGGAACCTCCGGCAGATACGTCAGATAAGCTGATTGACAACGCTGTGAAATTGGCGAAAAAATCGGATGTTGCGATTGTTGTTACGCGCACGTATGAGAGTGAGGGATATGTTGAGCGTTCCGATATGGAGCTCCCGAATAATCAGGATCGGCTGATCCGTGCGGTTGCGGCTGTAAATCCGAAAACCATTGTCGTACAAATGAGCGGCAGAGCCGTGCAAATGGATACATGGCAGGACAAAGTCCCTTCCATCGTACAAGCATGGTTTGCTGGACAAGAGCAAGGGAATGCTATAGCGCGCGTCTTATTTGGAGATGTAAATCCTTCGGGCAAGTTGCCGGTAACCTTCCCGGTTAACGAGCAGTCTACACCTGTATCCTCACCAGAGAAGTTTCCGGGTGTGAACGGTATAGGTGACTATTCAGATGGTATTTTTGTAGGCTATCGTGGGTATGAGAAATCGGGTATTCAACCGGCGTTCTCCTTTGGACACGGTTTATCCTATACAACATTCGGATATAGCGATCTGAAAACCAAACAGCATGCGAGTGGAAAAAAATCCGATCGCATGAGTTCCGTCGAAGTTTCGCTCAAATTGAAGAACACCGGCAAAACAGCCGGAGCTGAGGTTGTACAGGTGTACAGCGGTAAGCTTCCGACAAACGTAGAGACTCCATCCCGTCAACTGGCAGGCTGGTCCAAGGTAGAATTAAAGCCGGGTCAAGAGAAGAAGGTTCGCATTGAGCTCGACCCGAAAGCTTTCTCTTATTGGGATGAAAAGTCCAAAGCATGGGTTATGCCGGCGGGTGAAGTGCCCATGTATGTGGGTAGCTCCTCACAGGATTTACGACTGACAGGAAGTGTTACGATTCCGGCTACCTCTACAGCAAAGGCAAAAAAGTAAATCCCGTTACATTTGTTTTAAAATGGTTATATTCAAGAGAGCACGGGCACAAGCACCGGCTCTCTTTTTGCTATCGGTATGTAAACGTCTAACAGGTATGCAAAGGGAAACCCAAGTGGAAGCTGAAATAGTAGAGAGAGTGGGGACAGGCTAGTGATGGGGAGAGGAGGATATTAGATGAAGAAACTCCAAAAGCAACGACGTACTGACATCTGGCTGCTTATAGCTGTAGTAGCCATTTTGATCTGTGCGGTCCTGGCCAGTATGGCTATACGGAATGTTCCGGGGCCAAAAGCAGAAAATAATGTCAACATGTGGCTAACAACACCCGATCCGGCGAATCGTCTAACCCAACAAGCCCCGATCCGTTGGGATAAGAATGATAAGGATAGCAGTAAAGAAAAGGCTGCGAATGCGGATACACTGACGATTGAGATTAAGCCAGATATTCGTTACCAGACGATGGAAGGGTTTGGCGCAGCGGTGTCCGGTTCGTCCGCTTACCTGATGAATCATGGCATGTCTGCCAATCAGCGTGATCAGCTGCTAAATGATTTGTTTACAGCCAGTGGCATTCAACTCAGTTATATTCGCCATACCATTGGAGCATCGGATTATTCCGTAGATGAACAGGGGCAGCCTGGCAGCTATACCTATGACGATGTGGCAACAGGCAAGGACTATGAGCTGAATCATTTCTCCATCGCTAAGGATCGGGATGTAATCGACGTGCTGAAGCAAATCTTGAGAAGAAACCAGGATTTAAAGATTATGGGGACCCCGTGGACAGCTCCACCCTGGATGAAATATGGGGAGCAGATTTATAACGGCTGGTATTTGGACTATACCGATCCGCGCATCTACCAGGCTTATGCTAACTATTTTGTTCGTTACCTACAGGCTTATGCGAACGAAGGGATTCCGATTCAGGCGATTTCCATTCAAAATGAGCCAGAATTCACGACGTCCAAGTATCCCAGCATGAGTATGGGGGCAGCAGAACAGGCGAATTTTATTAAACAATATCTGGGCCCAACCCTAAATCGAAACCATTTATCTACTCAGATTATTGCCTTTGACCATAACTGGGATACAGGGAGTGAATATGCCAAGACCGTGTTAGGAGATGAACAAGCTCGAAACTATACGCATGGAACAGCCTTTCATTGCTACAAAGGAGAACCTACGGCGATGAAAGATGTGCATCATGCTTTTCCAGATAAGCCTGTATATATGACAGAATGTAGTGGGGGAGCGTGGAGTCCGGGCTTTGGAGATGATTTGAGCTGGGATATGTCCAAGCTGATCATTGGTGCACCCCGAAACTGGTCGCAAAATGTCCTCTTTTGGAATATCGCACTTGACCCGTCCGGGGGGCCGACCAATGGGGGGTGCACCAACTGTAGAGGTGTAGTGACCATCGACCCGTTAAGCGGTGCAGTTACGAAAAATGTGGAGTACTATGCGATTGGGCACGCCAGCAAATTTGTCCGTCCAGGTGCGGTACGTATTGATTCTACACATTATAGTGGAAGTATCGAAACGGTCGCCTACTGCAATCCGGACGGTACGCTTGTCCTGATTGCCGCCAATACAGGAGAGAACACAAAGACATTTAAGGTTCGGCAGGGAAATAAGGTTTTCAAATCTACCCTTCCATCCAAGTCCGCGGCTACCTTTCAATGGAATCCTACGGCTTTCTGACACGGTCTGTACATCAACGTTTTATAGAAGTTTTAGAGCGCTTAGCCCATCTGGCTGAGCGCTCTTTTTTCATTTGCTACAAAATCCAGACTGCGAAAAAAATAAAATTTTAATATTGTTCAGAATTGGTTCAGAGGCGGATGATAAGATCTTTTCACTAATAACAAGAATGAACCGTTTACGGGGGAGAGTCTGATGAATCAAGAAACAAATAAAGAATGGCAAAAAGTGCTGATGGTGACGTTGCTGGCAGGTATGGCATGGGGGCCCCAGCTTGTTCATGCGGAAACGAAAGGGGAGACGTCTGCGGTTGTGACTAAAACCAGTACAGTCTCTTTTACAGATCAATCCACTATGTCATCCCAGGCATTACAGGCGGTGCAGGAGGCTGTGAAGCAAGGACTAATCACGGGTTATCCAGATGGTTCCTTCCGCCCAGATCAACCGTTAACGCGCAAGGAAATGGCAGCTTTGCTGGCTAATGCACTTAAGCTTGACGCTACGGAGCAAGCAGTAACTTTTAAGGATACGCAGGGGAGTTGGGCCGCTTCTTATATAGAAGCTGTGCGTGCGGCAGGTCTAATGACCGGAGATGAATCAGGTGCTTTCCGCCCGAATGCTGCGGTGAGCCGTGAGGAATTGGCAGCAATTCTGGTGAGAGCGATTGGAGGAACCCATGTTCAAGGCGGAGATGTTCAAGACATTTCTGATGGGGATCAGGTGAGTTCATGGGCCAAAAACAACGTAGAAGCAGCTCTCAAACTGGGGTTAATGGATACGCCGGATAATCGGTTTGACTCTAAAGTACAGGTGAAACGTCAAGATATCGCAGCCTTTCTGGTGAATGTGTTCCAATCGGGTGAACGGACGGGAATCCTTTCTCGTATCGACGGGGATATCGCTTATATGGATGGAAAGCCCTATTTGATCGGCCAGCAATTGAAGCAACTGTTCGGAGCGGACAATGTGCCGGCGCTTCAAGGGGCTACCCTGACCTATCAGGCATCGAACCGAAACGTAGCTGATCTGTCGGCGCTTCAAATTGTGCAAAGTGGTACGGCCCAACATCCGGTGACTTTATATAGCAAAGGGTCAGAATTTAAAGGCAAGTTAGCTATTGCAGCGGATTTTGTGCGAATTCAAGGAGCTACGTTACCTCAGGTAACCTTGATGCAGGGCGCCAAAAATGTAGAGATTCATGCAGACGTAAACGAAATGATCGTAGATACGCATGAGCCTATTCAGATCCAGGGAAGTGGTGTATGGCAGCAGCTTAAACTGAATTTTGCCGATACACAGGTACGTCTCGCCAATGGGATACAGACTGTACAGACCCGTCTTGCGGAGCGGGGAACAGAGACTCAAATTATACGTGATACCACGTTGGATGCATCTTCGGATACATCCTCAACAAGCACTAAAAAAAGTTCATCCGGTGGTGGCGGTGGCAGTTCTACAACGAATCCAACGCCAACACCAATACCAACACCTAATCATGTACCTGTCTCAGCTATAGTTCCTTCCGATCAATATGCCATTACGGGTTCCGGAGATACGCTAGTGGATTTGAAAAATGTGTTTTACGATGCCGATCAGGATGAGTTGTCGTATCATGCGGTCACTTCGGATGTATATGTAGCAGAAGCAGAAGTGGCAAATAAACAGCTTACTTTAAAACCTAAATCAGTAGGAAGCACACAGGTATTTGTTACGGCAGAGGATGGAAAAGGCGGCAAAGCGAGCGTGTTTTTCAACTATACAGTGACCAGCTCTACTTATGAGGAGGACATTAATCACAGTCCTGTCGCGAGCAACAGCCTAAATGACATTCCTTTGCTCTTAAATGAAGGTGGCAAGCAGATTAGTCTGTCTGACTTGTTTAATGACGAGGATGGCGATGCACTGACCTACACGGTGGAATCGGCTTCGCCAGAAGTGGCCACAGGAGAAGTTACAGGCGATCAGCTTATACTTACGCCGCTTCAAGCTGGCACTAGTCTAATGACGATAACAGCCCATGACGGCAAGGGAGGCACAGCCTCGCTTCAATTTGCTGCTATGGTGAATGCGCCTTTGCCTGATCCGCAGTCTGAGAATCACATACCTGTGGCTTTGCCTCATTTGCCTATCGTAGTTACTAATGTGTTGCAGGACAAGCTGATGCTGTATCCAGGTTCGTTATTTATGGACCAGGATGGCGACACCTTGACGTATACCCTCACTTCCTCCAATCCCCAAGTAGGCAGTGTGGTGGAGAATGGAGAAGATTCATTTGTAGCACTGCATAACGCTGGTATTACGATGATTGAGATTTCGGCGAATGATGGTCGTGGGGGCGTTTCTTTCACTTCATTTATGCTCCAAGTTGAAGCTCCTCAACCCGTAAATCATCGTCCGGTAGTGACCCGTGTGCCTGAACCTCAATATTTGGACCCGGGAGATGGTCAGCAAATATTGCAGCTGAATGATATGTTCTCTGATGAGGATGGCGACACGTTGACCTATACTGTGGTGTCTTCTGATCCATTGGTGGCAGGGGGGCAGGTAGAAGGGAATACACTTTTCATACAACCGTTGCGTAATGGTGTGACGTTCCTTACGATGACAGCAAATGATAATCGTGGTGAAACGACATCTTTTACAATTCCAGTGATTGTTGAGAAAAGAGATTTGTTCATTTCCGAAGTCGTGTGGCAAGGCGAACCGGATTATCTGGACCAGGCGATTGAATTGTACAATCCGACCAACAGACCGTTGGAGAAAAATAAAATCTGGATTGAGCGATCCGACCAACCAGACCCGATTATCATAAATGCCAATGACGGAGATGTCATTATGCCTGGGCAAACCTTTGTAATTGCGAATGATTTGAGTTCGTTCGGATCGGAAGATTGGTATTATACCTTCCTGCAGTTACAACATAACAATTCGGAACCCGTTACGCTTAAGCTGTACTACAACAACGTGCTCATTGATATGGCAGTTATTGGTCAAGGGCAGGCCTTGGGACGGAACAGTGGTACGGTCATTGGTAATACAGATCCATATCAAGCTGGCGAATGGAATGTTGAGGGGACGAACTCCCCTGTTAATTTAGGTGACTTTATCGGTAGGGAGAGAATGACACCATGAAAAATAAGAAGTTAACCGCTCAGCTGGCAGCTGCATTGCTGCTGCTGAGCCCCTCGCTTCCTGCCGGAGCAGAGCAAGCTACCGTGATAGATGCGGCTTCCGTAGCCAATGGGCCGACAGGGAACAATACTGCCACCTGGACGGACGTACAGCAGCTTACAACACAGCAATTGGAACAACTGCAAAAAGCCCGTGAACTCGGGATTATCCAAGGCGACCCCGCCGGAACGCTCCGACCTGGGCAGAAGCTCACACGTCAGGAGCTAGCCGCACTGCTGGTCAAAGCATTGCAGCTTCCGACGGGCAACCTGGACGGCGCTGCCTCCTTCACGGACGTGCCCGCCGATAGTTGGGGGCGCCCGGCTATAGAGGCAGCCCGTAAGGCCGGGCTGATGCAGGGCGACGCCAACGGACGCTTCCGTCCGAATGACCTGATCAGCGCCCAGGAACTGGTCGCGCTGTTGGTCAGGTCCGCTGGGACGGGGACGTCTGCGGGCACGCCCGCTAGCACAACCGACTCGCCGTCGGCACAGACGCTGCCGACGGTGTGGAAGGACGCCAGCCCGTGGGCGGCCCCGATGATTCGGGCGGCGCTGAATAACGGGCTGATGAGTGAATTTGGCGGAAATCTACACGCCAAAGACTCGGTAAGCCGCGTAGATGCGGCCAGCCTACTCGTATCTGCTTTGTTTCCACAGGAGCGTGCTTCGCAGCTCGAGGAAATGGACGGCAAGCAGATACGGATCAATGGCATCGCGTATGACGTGGCAGAGCCGCTGCGCGGCATTTTTCACGCGGATAATCAGACCGCGCTGCGCAACGCGGGCATTCGTTTCCATGCCACAGGCCGGACGGTGGACAAGGTGACTTGGTTGGAGCTTCGCAGCAGCGGGACTTCGGCTCGTGACGGCGAAGCGGAGTTCAGTGGCAACATTGTGCTGAACGGACACGGCTCCACGCTAAACGGAGATTTGGTGATCGCTGGTGATTTTACATCCGTACTGCACTTGAATGTGGAACAGCAGTTAACGGTGGATGCCCGGGTACAGCAGGATTTTTATGCACAGGATGTACAGGTGCAGGGACAGACCCATATTAATGGCGGAGATAACAATACAGTTGTATTTGATAGCTCAACGTTGACGCAAATGGATGTCACAAAGCCTGAAGTTCACGTTGTACTTAGTGGTACCGCAAGCGCGACGATCATGAACGTCCAATCCAGCGCAAGCATTGAGGTTAGCGCGAATGCTTCCTTGCCGCAGCTGAATGTTAATGAAGGGGCGAACAAAGTCAATCTTCAGGGAACGGTTCAGACCGTTCAGGTAAATGGCAGCCAGTCCGTCGAGATGACAGGTAATAGTACAATCCAACAGCTGACCGTCACAGGGACGGGGGCTTTGGAATTGAAAACGACAGGCAGTATTGAAAATATTCAAGTCAGCAACCCGGCAGCTAAGGTAAATGTGAGTGGAAATGTACAGGTTTCTGCGGTCACACTGGGTACCGGAGTAGCTTCCAACGCTGTTACGGGTCTAGCTGCGGCAAGTGTAACAGGTACGTCCTCATCTTCTGGAAGCTCATCCAGTTCAACCAGCAGCGCTAACCGTTCACCGGAAGTCGTAAATGCTTCAGTAGAGCGTGTAATTACAGAAGGCGCTGGTGAACAGTTGTACGATTTACGCCAATTCTTTACCGATCCTGATGGGGATACCTTGACCTTTTCGGCAGCTTCTCTTCAATCCGGCATCGTACGGGCGTCCGTATCGGGCAATACATTAAAGCTTACGCCAGTCAGTGTCGGAAAAGCATCCATCAGTGTATCAGCTAATGATGGACGGGGAAAAAGGGTGTCGTCTACCTTCAAAATCACCGTGAATGGCCAGCCAGTGTCTGCGGGTATACCAGATCAGGCCCTTACTGTGGGACAATCGGACTCGGTACTGCATTTGAATGATTATGTTCAGGACCCGGAAAATGCAAGCTTAACGTATCAGGTTACGGTTGATGATCCTGCTGTAGCGTCGGTGGTGCTTGCGGAGGATGAATTGCGTCTGAGTCCGCTTCGAGCGGGCAGTACGAGCGTTCATGTCACTGCCAATGACGGACAGCAAGGAGAGGATGGTAGCACAGGCCAAAAGCAGATTGATTTCAAGCTAACGGTTCAGGGCGCTCCTAACCATGCTCCACATGGACAAGCCCCTCAGCCGTTAACCGTCACATTGGGCCAGCCGGATATGACACTGGATCTTTCAACAATATTTACGGATGCAGATGGCGATCCACTGGTGTTCACAGCGATCAGTTCGGATGCTTCCATCGTACAGACTACCTTAATGAGAGCTCAGCTCTCTTTGCAGTCGCTGCAAGCGGGGAGTGTAAGTATTACCTTGACGGCAGACGACAGCAAGGGTGGAACAGATACAGTTACCTTGATTGTAACGGTTTTGCCCATACCTAACAGTAGCCCGGTAGTAACCCGTGCACCAGACGCTGTACATCTGATTTTAGGCAAGGCTGACGGAACTGTGGATCTGTCCACCATCTTTGCTGACCCGGACCATGACCCGATTCGTTATGAAATCAGTTCGTCTGATCCAGCCGTGGCAGATGCTACAGTTCAAAATGATCAGCTTGTCATTCATGGGTTGACTAGCGGCAATACCGTGATTACCATCACGGCTAAAGACGATAGAGGCGGAGAGATTAGCGCAGACCTACAGGTTCATCTATTGGAAAATGCGGTTATTACAGCGATCCCTGAGCAGTTGCTTCAATTGGGAGATGCTGCATCAGAACTGGATCTCTCACCGTTCTTATTGAACTGGGATCTAGCATCCCTGTCAGTGACAGCAGACACGTATGATCCAGGAATTGCTACGGCCCATATGAATGGTCAGAAACTACAGTTAAACCCAGTAAGTGTAGGGACCACGAGTGTAACACTCAGTGTGTATGATCAGTACGGACGTGCAGAGGGAGCGACGTTCCCGGTTACCGTCAGCATGCCTCAGCTAAATCAAGCTCCTCAAGTCGTAGCGGCTATAAACGAGCAGGTATTGACTCCCGGAGTTACACAGCAAAGAGATTATGATTTGCAACAGCTGTTCAGCGATGAGGATGGAGATGTGCTTCAGTTTACGGTCAGCTCCAGTGATCCGACATTGGTGAGTGCATCAATTAATGGCAGTATCTTAACGGTGGCTTCTGGAACAGGTAGCGGTCTTGCCGCTGTTACCATTACAGCCACGGATGGTCGGGGAGGTTCTGTGCAATACACGTTGAATACACGCAATGCCGAACTGGTTTCCGGGGGGATCACTCCGATAGGGGTTAAATACGGCTTGCCGCATAGAACCGTGGATCTGTCCAGTTATTTCCCAGGACAATCTAAATTCCTGGTATATAGAGGAACGCCATCATCGACATTCATCGGTCCTGTAGAACTCATAGGCACCTCCATTCCCCTTTCCCCCGAACCTTTACTGGTATGGGTGGTAGGAGCGGATGGAAGAGCTGTCGTATTTCAGGTCCAACAGGAACCACAGCAAGCGCCTGCTGTATATTTCTCGCAATATGTGGATGGCGGGGATGGAAGAATTGTTTTGCAATTGTATTATAACGGGAATGGAGATCCTTCCCATCGGGCAGACGGTTACTCACTGGAGTTTCATCAATGGATGAAGAAAACAAACCAAATGAAAGTTACCACTCTACCGATTAATCCGGTTTATCCTGCCATGCCCTATATAATCATCGACACTATTTTCTATGATTTCATGGATATTACGAATGCTTGGTATTTCAATGATGAGGGCGATTTCTACAACCCGAACGAATTTAACACTGTTGCATACGTTTTAAAATACCAAGGACAAGTGGTGGATGTATTAGGAAATCCAAATTCACATGAACAGTTTACTCCACAAGGAGGAACGTTCGTCCGCAAGTCAGGAATATCCTATGGATCGTCTGCCTATAATCAGCCAGATGAGTGGAATGCGTTCCCGAAAGGGACCTTTCAATTTGTCGGCATTCATACACCATAAACGGTATGTTTGTCTGCGATCGCCTGTTTTTTGAAGACAGGTCATGAATTCTTAAAAAGGTGTAACCCATCAACTATGGAGGGTTACACCTTTTTATGTACAAAGAGGTAATGATAAAAGAGATCATTTATAGCAGTGAGTGCAGTCACATAGACATATACAAAAACATGACTATAATGTACATATAGTTTAAATTTAGTCTTTTTGGGGCTGACGGTTCCACACACTTTACTCACAAAGGAGAGGATTCATCTCATGAGCATACATTTGGAATTGGATTCCTTATCCGTTGAAAGGCTAGAAATGGCCCTTTCAGGACGACCGGGAATGTTCAAGCTGTTTTATGACACCGAGGATTGTGGATGCAATGGCGTACTCGTCATTTTGGTTGTCACCGCGCCCAATGCAACTGATAAAGCAGTACAGTCTGAGCCTTATTCTTTTTGGGTAGATCAGCAGCAGGAACAGCAGTTCGATAGCAGAATGCGGCTTGAGGCAGACCCTAGTTACCCGTCGTTCAAGCTAAGTAGTGATGCCGGTATATTTAGTAGCAATGTTAGAATTCAAGATCGGCGCGCGAACTCGTCCGAGGAGTGATGTGCGGAGGTAATAGGAATTCATTAAGCACCAAAAAAGCAATTCTGATTTACACCAAGTTTCCAAAAGACGAACCTTGTTTAGCCTATATGGCAGAGGTTCGTTTTTTTTGTGTTATATTCCAATCGTTCCACCAAAAAATGAAGTGTTTAGTGGCCTGCTCTGAAGTGGTACAATAACCTTTATGATAATCGGAGAAGGACGTTGAGAAGATGAAAAACTTGCTCGTTTCGGGCTATCGTGCCCATGAGCTGAATATTTTCAGTCAGAAGCACGAAGGCATTCCATATATTAAAAAGGCGATTGCAGGCAGGCTTATTCCCCTGATTGAAGAAGGGCTGGAATGGGTGATTACCCCAGGCCAATATGGGGTGGACTTGTGGGCCTGTGAGGTCGTTACTGCACTAAAACAGCAATATCCCCACCTCAAATGCTCTATTATGATGGCTTATCAAAATATGGACGAAAAATGGAAGGAGGACAAAAAGGAATATTTTCAGCAGATTTGTGCCGAAGTTGACTATGTAGGAGTAGTCAGCCGCCAGCCTTATCAGGGGATATGGCAACTTAGGGCACGGGATGAACTTCTTTTCCGCAAAACAGACGGTTTATTGCTTGTTTACGATGAGGATGCCGGAGAGGGCAGCCCACGTTTTATGAAGGAACTTGCATTGAAAAAACAACAGGCAGAGGGCTATCAGTATATTAGCATCAGCTCGGAGGATATCCAGAGCATTGCGGATGAAGAACGATTATTCATGGACCTCTGATTTTTAAAGCAGTAGCCCGGATTTTTGAACAAAAAGGACGTATTCGTCCCTTTACATTGATGTAAGCGCTGTCATAGAATTTAAACAACAATAACTTATCAGTCACATAAAATAAATTTATTGAAAATACAAACTATGAAAGGAGCTAATGATTCAGATGAACAAAAGGTTTCGGTATACTGCGTTGCTCTGTCTCGGTGTCATGTTGTGTGGAGTGGTTACCCCGATGGATAGCCAGGTCTCTGCTGCCTCTACGAGACAAATGGAAAAGCTGAACCGGGGAGCCGTCGCTGTTAAGGTGCCTGAGGGTGTACTGGTGAGCTGGCGCTTGCTGGGCACGGAAGCGGATTCGGTCGGCTTTAATTTGTACAGAGGGACAAGCAAGGTGAATGATGCGCCGATACCATCGAGAACCAACTTTTTGGACAAGGCAGGTTCGACCTCATCTTCGTATACCGTTCGTGCCGTGGTCAATGGAGCAGAGCAGGCCGCTTCTCCTGCGGTGAAGGTATGGAACAACAACTATCTGGATGTTCCGATCCAGCAGCCCGCGGGAGGCACAACTCCGGATAATGTGAGCTACACGTACCATGCCAATGATGCCAGCGTAGGGGATCTCGATGGGGATGGCGAGTATGAGATTGTGTTAAAATGGGACCCTTCCAATGCCAAGGATAATTCGCAATCCGGTTATACGGGAAATGTATTTTTGGATGGCTACGAACTGGATGGAACGCGCAAATGGCGGATCGACCTGGGACGGAACATACGGGCTGGAGCCCACTATACGCAATTTCTCGTCTATGATTTTGACGGAGACGGCAAAGCAGAGATCGTATGTAAAACAGCAGACGGCACGGTAGATGGTACAGGTGTAAAGATTGGGGACGCTTCGGCTGATCATCGAAACACGAGTGGATATATTTTGAACGGACCCGAGTTTCTGACCGTGTTCTCAGGAAATACAGGCAAGGCTCTTAGTACCATTGACTATGTGCCACCACGCGGAACGGTATCGAGCTGGGGAGATAATTATGGTAACCGTGTAGATCGTTTTCTCGCCGGGGTTGCTTATCTGGATGGCGTGAGACCCAGCATAGTGATGGCACGTGGGTATTACACTCGCACCGTTCTGGTCGCATATGATTGGCGGAATGGTAACCTGAGCCGACGCTGGACCTTTGACAGCAACAGCTCCACCAATGCTGGAACTGCTGGACAGGGGAACCACAGTTTGAGCGTGGCAGATGTGGATGGAGATGATAAGGATGAGATTGTGTATGGCTCGCTGGTTGTAGACGATAACGGAGCGAAGCTGGTTAACACGGGGATGGGACATGGAGATGCACTTCATGTTGGCGATCTAGACCCCGACCGTTCGGGCTATGAAGTGTTCAAGGTGAACGAGGACAAAAATGCCACCTACGGAGCTGCCATGTACGATCCGCGTAATGGAAATATTTTATGGGGCGTAAATACAGGCAAGGATACCGGAAGAGGCATGTCAGCAGACATTGACCCGCGGACCAAAGGGAACGAGCAGTGGGCACCGGGTATTGGATTGCGTTCAGCCAAGGGACAGCTCATCACCAACACGCTACCGTCTTCCATTAATTTTGGCATCTGGTGGGATGGGGATCTCCTGCGTGAACTGCTGGATCATACCTCATCAAGCGCTGGAAAGATAGACAAGTGGAACTATACGAACTCGACTACTTCCAACTTGCTTACGGCAACAGGAACGAGTTCCAATAACGGAACCAAAGGAACGCCGTCCTTGCAGGCCGATCTGTTCGGTGACTGGCGTGAGGAAGTCATTTGGCGTAAAAGTGATAATTCAGCGCTGCGTATCTACACAACACCATACGAGTCAGAACATCGATTTTACACGCTTATGCATGATCCAGTGTATCGCTTGAGTGTTGCCTGGCAGAACGTAGCTTATAATCAGCCGCCGCACACCGGGTTTTATCTGGGAGAAGGGATGTCCAAGCCCCAGCAGCCGAATATATATACTCCTTGATATGTCGTTAGACAGTGGTTTGAAAGCAAATAGAATGAACAAAAACAGAGAGGGCTCCAAGCTAATTGGAGCTCTTTTTGTCATGAGAGCCCAAGAGATAACGTATGCTTTCTATAAAAACGGGAACATTAGTTCTTATTGGTGGAATATATGTATGAAAAAGGAGGCGGAATCTGTGAGTTCTTTAACGACTGAAGGCATAATTGAGCTCGTAACTAATGTTGGATTCCCTGCTGCATTAAGTCTGATTCTGTTAAAATACATCCTCGTCACTTTGAGTCGCAGATTAGAAGAGCTGGACCGATCTGTTAAGCAATTATCGCTATCTTTGGAAGAGATGGAGGCAAAGCAAGTGAAACAGTCAGAACAACCGTCCCCGGCAAATACGGACAAACTTCGTGCAGAATGAACAAAAAAAGGCAAATAGAAACAATTTAGCAACCCAATCGAGAAGCGAAATTCTTATAATAGAAATGTCTGCAGTTTATGCAGACATATGATTATGGAGGTGTATATAAGTATGAAATTAAATACGAAGCTATCAGCACTATGCATTGCGGCCACACTTATGAGCGTGGCACAGGCCGCCGCTGCCGCGCCCGCTGTGACCGCTCCAGCGGAAGCGACGCAACCGAGCGTTGCCAGTCCGGCCGCATCCGCCCCGGCTCAGGTGCCAGCACCAGCAGCGTCTGCACCGGCTACGACTCCAGCCCCGGCGCAAGCGCCGTCGGCTCCAGCAAGCTCGCCCCCGGCTGCAGCCGCAGGTTCTGCCAAAGCCGCTACACCAGTAGCTCCGTCTGCACCAGCACAGCGTCCATCTACATCGGTAGCACCCGCGGCTGCTCCGATCGTACCTTCGACTGTGAAGCCGTCTAAGCCGCAACAGCCGTCCACTGCGGCGCCAGCAGCAGCGGCTACCAACGTGAAACCGACGCAACTGGACAAGCTGAACCACGAGAGTGCGGTTCCGCTTGTGCTGGAGGCGCAGTCTCGTTATCAATATGCAATCAGTGGTGGCAGCCCGGTGGGTAAGTCGTTCCAGTTGAACGGTAAAAGCTACCGCTATCTGTCCGAGGACATCGGTACAAAGACCAAATTGATCAGCTATCTGACGCAGGCCTACACAAAGCAGGCCAGTGAGCAATTTGTCGGTAAATTTTTCGTCGAAGTTAATGGCAGATTAGCTCAGTTGAACGCAGATGGTGGCAATTTGTTAGAGTTCAACCGGGCTACGGCGAAAATGGTAACCATGACTCCGGTGAAGCGCAGCTACCTGCTGACCGTGCCTTATCCGGCAGAAACCAAGCAGGCGAATGAGAAAATCACCGTGAATTTTGAAAAGGTCGGCAGCTACTGGAAAATCAGCTCTGCGCCGCATGTCATTTTCTAAATTAAGATTTTGCAACAGGCTTCATATGGGGTAAAGTGATGTTAAGGCTTGTTTCGTAAGCCTCAATTCAATGCAGGGGAGTGCTGTGCAATGATGACACCCATCAAGGTAAAAGACGTTAAGGATATTGAAAAAATCAATCAAATCGTATCCAATTATACGTATGACATCTGGATTCATGGCAAAAGCGGCATGGCAGATGCCAAATCCATTTTAGGCATGTACGTGTTGAAGCTGGATGAGCCGCTAACTCTGGTTGTACCTGACAATGTTAATCCCAAGAAGCTGTTCAAGGAGTTGGAGGAGTTTATCCATTTTCCTGCTCAAGAAGGATAAAAGGCAAGCAGGCACTTGTAAACACTGGATGATCTATTACTAAAATAACGCAAAGAAGCCGTGGAACCTAAGTCCCACGGCTTCTTTTTTTAGTGTTCTTTCTCGTCCAAAAACGGGAGATTCACCGAATAGTACATAACCCCCATAAGCAGCACGCCGCCAACCAGATTTCCGAGCGTAACCGGAACGAGATTATGGATCACGCCAGCGACAGAAACTGTACCCGGATGGTCCAGCACGAGCGCAATGGCGAAAGTACACATATTAGCCACACTATGCTCATATCCCGAAATGAAAAAGCAGAACACAAACAGCATCATGGCAAACATCTTTGCACCATTTTCCTTCATAAACATGGGAACAAAAAAGGCAAGACAGACCAGCCAATTACACAAAATGGCTCGGAAGAATAGCTGCATTGCAGGCGCTTCCATTTTATGCTCAACCACGCTCAGTAGAAAGCTGTTCACGCTGGAGGAGTCAAACAGACCGGTCAAGTAAATAAGGAGTGCAAATACCCCCGCACCCAGCAAATTACCGCCATAGCTGGCAGCCCATAATCGAAGCACCTGTCCCCAGCGTAGCTTTTTACGGAGCGCAGCATAAGTGTAATAGAAGGTGTTACCTGTAAACAAATCCCCGCCGCCGTAAGCGATCAGAATGATAGCCGCTCCGAATGTGAGCGCCGCCATGGGATAAGTGAATGGAGAATGCTCCATGTAAAAAAAGTTGCCCGTCTTGAAGGCTACAATAACGCCGAACCCGATGAACATACTCGCCAGCATGGAACGTGCCAAATACCGGAGTAGGCTCTGCTTGTAAATTTTGTACTTCTTCATGGCTAGCTGTTCGACATTGCGTAAGCCTTCCGTCTCCATATTTAAGGACAACCTCCTATTTTCTCATATGTAAGTCTTTAAACAGACTTTATTTTTCCCGAAACATGTCCAGTCTATCAGCAATTCTGTTAGCTTAACAAACCAAGCTTTTGCAGTCCGTACAAAATACCGTCTTCATCTGCGCGTTTTGTGACCATTTTAGCTGCGGCTTTGGCTTCATCACAGCCGTTGCCCATCGCGACGCTGTTATGTATAGCTGTCAGCATCTCCACATCATTTAAGCCATCGCCAAAGGCGTATTGATTTTCAGCGGCAATGCCCAGTCTGGACGTAATTTCGCGAATACCCTTCGCTTTGGAGCCAGCATGAGGAACAACGTCCACAGAACTCGGATGCCAGCGCACAAAGTCAAACGCCTTGAATACCGTTTCATAGAAAGGCTCTTCTTCTGCTGTACACATCAACAGCGTCTGATAAATATCTCTTCCTTGGAAATAGAGCGGATCGTATCCAACTGAAATCTTGGCCTTAAGCGTTTGGACCGATTTCTCTACAAGCTCATCGTTAGGAATATTGGCCTTCATGTCCATATGATCCATATATACAAGGGCATGATTATGTGTGAGGGCCAGATCGGTCATCGTTTGCAAGGCTTCTCTGTTCAACGGATTGGTAGCGACCACTTCCCCGCGGAGCACGACATATTGCCCATTAAAGCTGACGTAGGAGTCAATTTCCAACTGCTCGCGGATATCTTTGAACATAAAAGGTGCACGGCCTGTTGCAATGGCCACCTCATGTCCCAGCTCTTTCAAAGCAAAGACGGCCTTTTCTGCCGTTAACGGCATTTTCTTGTCATCGTCCAGCAATGTACCGTCAATATCGAAAAAGATAATTTTTTTGTCTGACATGTCCTTACACCTGACTTTCAATAATGTATTTGTCGAAATGAACTCATATGGATTCATTATATCAAAGGAACTGCTTCTGAATACACAAATACGTATAAATCCTCATGAATGTCCGACCTCTATAGCTTACAATATGAAATAAGGCTTACTGTAAAATATAATTTCTATCTCCTATTTTCATAGATGGGATGTGATCACCATGACAAAAATCCAAGTCACACCGGAGCAGCTGGACAGCGTGGCCTCCCAATTTGCCAATGCCCACGGCACACTGTATAACCAGTTAAATGGCCTGGATAGCACAATGAACCACCTTCACAGCCAGTGGGATGGTATGGAGAGGAATCGTTTTTATAATGACTATCGAACGGCTAAATATACACTATCTTCTATATTAAATAAGGTTCAATCCATTGAAATTGAGCTGAAAAGCATCGCTTCGAAATTTAGAAATGCGGATGGTGAAAGCACACGTGGCTTCTGGACAGCCCTAGCAGCGGCAATGAGCGCTAGCGCAGCGCTGGCAGGCAGTGGAGAGGCTGGAGATCATGGTGGTGAAATTGCGAAGCACCCCAAAAACATAGACGAATGGGAGCAGGCAGACGCGGTTAAATATCATCAATATGAGGAACTACTGAAAAACGCCGAGGCCATCGGCGACAAGCAGGTTATGCAGAAAATTCACGACCAGATGAATGTCCTGCAGCTGCAATATGAGGACTCCGTTACCCGTACAGATTACAATACAGGAGAGACCTCCAAGATCACATCCGATTCCCTTGTCGCCGTCACTGAACTGACAGGTAAAGACGGAAGCAAAACGGATATATCTATAGATAAAAAAGGGAATGTTGTGAGTTATGAGCAAAATACGGATAAATACGATTACTGGGTCCAAAAGCATACCCAATCAGCCGGAGAGCATGCTCTAGGTAAAACGGCCCAGACCGTCACCGGATATGGAATAGGTCTTATTTTGTCGCGCGGGGCTGGTGTTAGTGGGGGAAGTTCGGGCATCGGTACTGGCGCAGCCTCCGGCTGGGGGGAACACGTCGTCGGCATTGGTGGCGGCATGCTCAGTGACAAAGTACTTTTCTCTGTACCCGATGAGGGCGAAACCCGTACCATGATCTACCGAACGAATAAAGAAACCGGACATATTGAGAACATGATCATCGTCACCAAAGGTGAGAATGAAATGGAGTATCGCTATTGGGAGGATTATAACTAGATCTTGAGCAGTGAACGATAATAACGTGTTTAGGAGTACCCATAAAATCTACAGTCTTTTTTTCTAGAACAGGTGAGCGGCAGGTGGAAACTGTAAACTCACTAGCTGGAGAGGTCTGTGGATTTTTTTGTTTACCATTTTTTTCTGAATTCCGATATATTAAATAGATAGAATACATATCCAAGGTGATTTAATTGAATATTCGAAAAAGATTAAAGTACTAGTTTTAGAGGGAGAAAAAGTAAATGAAAAAAACATCCATTAGTAGTCGTGTTGTTTTGAGAGGGTAGGGAGAGGAGTTACGATATGCAACAATCAGAGACATTACTGTACACGTACAGGCTAACATTGAAAGATATCATGTTATTTAATTTTTGTTTGAAGTATCAGAAGTCTACTGGGCTTAAGTTGATGGCATCAATCCAGTTTCTGTTGGTCATTATGGCTACATACAAGCTTATAGTAGATAATGAAGTAGATCCTAATACGATAGCGATGTTCTTCTTTCCATTCTTAGTTTTTGTAATTATTCCTTTCTTTACTATTAAAGAAGTGAAAGCTAACTACCTAAATCACCCACAATGGCCTATTGAAAAAGATTATGAGTTTTCAAAGGAGGGTCTTCATTTTACGTACTCTGCGGGTTACAACTGGGATGAAGTAAAGGGGGTCATTAATACGCTGACTGCCTTTTATATATTGCTGCCTAATCATAAATTTATATTGGTCCCCAAGCGGATTTTTTCTAGTAGACTGGAGCGCCGACAATTCAAAGAACTGTTGATAACCCAGATCGGATCAGAGAGATGGGATTATAAATTTATAGACAAAATGAGCAAATTAAATAGAAAATAATTATATTTATGGTAAATAAAATTAAAGGCTAATACATTTGTTAAAAGGAGGAACTCATATGTATCTTCTATTTTGTAGCGATCCTCTAAATTCTAAAAGTGTAGATATGGATTACCGTGAAGAGTGCGAGGTTGCACAGAGTCTTGGTTTTGATATAGGGTTGGTCAATTTCGATAATCTGATCGAGGATGAACAAGAAGGATCAGGGTCTAACCCATATATTGTTTCTAAGAATATGCGGGAGTATGTTGCTAATCAGGGAAGCGAGTACGTGAACGCGCTATACCGTGGATGGATGTTAAGGCCCAAAGTATATGGTGCTTGGACTGCGAACTTGGAGGCAAAGCGAATCAGGATGCTAACAAGTGCTGAAAGTTATAGGAACTGTCACTATTTTCCCGATTCATACTCGTTAATTCAAAATTTTACGCCTCGGAGTGTATGGCTGGAGCGGGACCAATTGGATGCGGAGTATATTCGAGAGGCGGTCATGCCTTTTGGAACGACAGCAATAATGGTCAAGGACTTCGTTAAATCACGGAAACATGATTGGCTGGACGCCTGTTATATCCCGGATGCGTCAGATCAGGTGCATGTGGAACGTGTGATTCGTCGTTTTGTTGAACTTCAGGGAAAGGAATTGAATGGAGGAATTGTGTTAAGGGAGTTCGTACCTTTAGAATTTCTTACCCTTCACCCCAAAAGTGGCATGCCCTTGTCTAAAGAATATCGTCTATTCTTCATGTTCGGAGAGCCTGTTTTTACAGTTAATTACTGGGATGAGGCTGCATATGAGACCGTTCCTACAGATCTGGATGAATTTATTCAGATTGCACGTCAAATCCAAAGTCCATTTTTCACAATGGATATTGCTCGTACACAAGCAGGACAATGGATTATTATAGAATTGGGAGATGGGCAAGTTTCGGGACTGCCTGAGCACACGGATCTTGAAGCGTTCTATACAAATTTAAAAAAAGCGGTGGTGAACTGTGGATTATGGTAAAAGGCACAGTGCTTCTGTTGAATTGGAAGGCTGTGCCTTTCTATCAATTTTGACATTTCACAGACTTGCAATTGGGGTAGCAAATGATGGATGATAGAAGAGGGCCTTTTATGTAGAAAATAGGGCTAAAGATAGAGAGGATACTAATAATAAATAGATCGGATTTACCGTATTTTTGTATATTATTGTAGAAAAAGATCGTAATTCAGGTTATAGTAAAGGAAGAAATTAACTAGGATACCTTTACCCAAATACGTAATTGTGGAGGGAAACATGAGTACATTTAAAAATTGGTTGAATACAACTAAAAAAGGACTTGGAGACCAAGTTAAGAAGTTTAAGAATAAAGATTTTATGGAAGCTGTTGTTGCAGGCTGTGCATTAGTAGCATTTGCTGACGGTACGATTAGTCCGGAAGAGAAAACAAAAATGGCCGGATACATAAATATCAGTGAAGAATTGAAAGTGTTTGATATGGGTGAGGTCATCAACCGTTTCAATCACTATGTAGCGAACTTTGAGTTTTCACCTGAAATCGGTAAACAGGAAGCACTGAAGGCGATTGGTAAATTGAAGGGTAAGCCAGAAGTAGGCCGACTTGTCGTTGGCGTATGTAGCGCTATTGGCGCAGCTGATGGTGACTTTGATGCCAATGAGCAGCGAATTGTGGCTGAGATTTGCGGCGCGCTTGGTTTGAATCCGTCTGAATTTAGTCTGTAAATTTTACGGAAGGGAGGTGTGTTAATCAGTGGCTGTAATTAATCTGGTCAAGGGCCAGAAAATTGATTTGACCAAGGGAAATACAGGACTAACCAAGGTTATAGCTGGATTGGGATGGGACCCTGTACAGTCCAAAGGATTTTTTGGCTTCAAGAAGCAACCCAATATTGATTGTGACGCTTCTGCCATTTTGCTGGATGCCAACGGAAAACTGACTCAGTCAGATAACGTAGTGTGTTTCCACAATAAAAAAAGTCCATGTGGCTCTGTCGTGCATTCCGGTGATAACCTGACCGGACAAGGTGACGGCGATGATGAACAAATTGAAATTGACCTGGCACGTATTCCTGCCAATGTCGACAAAGTGCTTGTTGTTGTGAATATATATGATTGCGTTAACCGGAAACAGGACTTCGGCATGATCGAGAAAGCGTATATCCGCATTCTGGACGGTGCTAATTCCAAGGAACTGGTGACGTTTAATTTATCTGATAATTATGAAGGGCTGACCGCACTGGTCTGTGGAGAACTCTATCGTCATAACAACGAATGGAAGTTTGCTGCAATCGGTGAAGGAACCCATGCCGTACATATTGATGTGCTGGCTCAGCGTTATATGTAATTTTAGGTTGCTCATACAAAACTTAATGTGAAAAGGGGTTCTTACTCATGGCAATTAACTTATCCAAAGGTCAAAAAATCGATTTGACGAAAACAAATCCAGGTTTGTCCAAAATCACAGTGGGTCTCGGTTGGGACACAAATAAATACGATGGCGGTAAAGATTTTGATCTGGACGTATCCGTATTTTTGGCTAATGCGGAAGGTAAAGTAGAATCCGATAAGAACTTTGTCTTTTTTAATAACCCACAAAATGAGAACGGCTCTGTCGTTCATACAGGGGATAACCGCACAGGTGATGGCGACGGAGATGACGAGCAAATTAAAATTGATCTGGGTAGCGTGCCAGCTAACGTTGAAAAGATCGCTTTTACGATTACAATCTATGAAGCACAAGAACGCAGCCAAAACTTTGGACAAGTGTCCCGTGCTTACGCTCGTATCGTAAACGAAGCAAACAATGAAGAATTGGTCCGCTTTGATCTGGGAGAAGATTTCTCAATCGAAACAGGCGTTGTTGTAGGCGAACTGTATCGTCATAGCGGTGAATGGAAGTTCAATGCCATTGGTAGCGGCTATCAAGATGGTCTTGCAGGATTGACGCGCGATTACGGTTTGGCATAAAAAATCTATACAAAGAAAGCAGGTATGCGGAATGACCATTAGCCTTTCCAAAGGACAACGTATTGATCTGACCAAAACGAATCCTGGCTTGACTCGTGTCGTTGTAGGTCTTGGATGGGATACGAATAAATACAGTGGTGGCGCGGACTTTGACCTGGATGCTTCAGCTTTCCTACTTTATGAAGACGGCAAAGCCAAAGCTGCGGATGATTTTGTATTTTACAACAACCCGACAGGTGGAGCAGGATCGATTACCCATACAGGCGATAACCGTACAGGTGAGGGCGATGGGGATGACGAGCAAATCATCGTTGATTTCTCGAAGATTCCTGCGAACATCCACCGTATCGGGATCACGGTTACCATTTATGATTACGAGGCACGCGCGCAAAACTTTGGTCAAGTGTCCAATGCTTTTGTGCGTGTGGTAGATGCAGCAACGGATCGTGAAGTGCTGCGCTACGATTTGGGAGAAGATTTTTCCACCGAAACGGCCGTCGTATTCTGTGAATTTTACCGTCAGAATGCAGACTGGAAATTCCAGGCTATCGGTAGTGGCTTTGCTGGTGGATTGGGTGCGCTTGCTAAAAACTATGGCTTGGACGCTCAATAATATCCACTTGGGGTGGTGTCCATAGGGCGCTACCCTTTCTTTTTAAGCTATTACATTGAGCATTTTGCATAAATCCCAAGAGCATTTTCAAATCAGCAATATATAGATCGAAACGCTTTAGTTTGTCTATATATTGTTCTTATGTGCGTTGGGAATCGAATGATCCAAAATGCTACATTAGCGTACGCTGACACATGACAAACCGACAGAAAGGTGACACAATCATGGCTGTTATCGTAGTAAAGGGACAGAAGGCGGATTTGACGAAAACAAATCCGGGCCTGACCCATGTCAACGTAGGGATTGGCTGGGAGTCCCCAGCGTCTCTGGAGCTGGATACTTCGGCATTTTTGCTAGGTCCTGGAGGAAAAGTATCGGGTGATGAGGATTTAATTTTTTATAACAATCCGACCACGCCCTTTATCACCTATTCAGACGGACAACAGTCCGGTGACAAAAAGCAATTTGCCCTTGATCTGACGCAAATTCCTGCAAACATCGAGAAGATTGCGTTTACGCTGACGATTTATGATGCGGATCAGAAACGGCAAAATTTTGGACAGGTTCAAGGTGGGTTCATTCGTTTTGCTCATCCGGTTAGCGGAGAGGTTTTGCGGTTTAATTTGGACAGTGGATTTACAGTGGAAACGGCGATTGTCATTGGTGAACTGTATCGTCATAACGGGGAATGGAAATTCAACGCGATTGGCGCAGGTTTTTCCGGTGGATTGGATGCGTTGTGCGTTAATTTTGGGATTGAAGTGGAAAATAATCCGGCTCCTCCCACGCCAGTGCCTACACCTCCGTCTCCAGCGCCTCGACCAGCACCAGCGCCTCGACCAGCACCAACGCCGCCACCAGTACCACCTGCTCCGAAGCCAGAGCCATCTGCAACACCGGTGAATCTGAATCTGCGGAAAATTGAGCTGAAGAAGAAGGGCGACACCATTAATCTGAAAAAGGGCTCAGGCGGATTGGGTGAAATCCTGATCAATCTGAACTGGAATCAGGTGCAGCAAAGCAAGGGATTTTTTAATCGCGGCTCCAAGGGTGTCGATCTGGATCTGGGCTGCTTATATGAGATGAAGAATGGAGATAAAGGCGTTGTACAGGCGCTCGGGGAAGTTTTCGGTTCTCTAAATCGCTTTCCGTACATTGCTCTGGATGGCGACGACCGAACAGGCTCTGTGAAAACAGGGGAAAATCTTCGCATCAACGGTGCTAAAGTTTCTGAAATTAAGCGAATTTTGGTGTTTACCTTCATCTATGAAGGAGTCACGAACTGGTCACAAGCGGACGGGGTAGTCACGCTGTACCAGAAGGATGGGCCGGACATTATCGTTCACATGAATGAACATGACAATCGCAAAGGGATGTGTGCAATTGCCATGATCCAAAATGTAAACGATGAAACGTTTAGCATTGAAAGACTCGTGCAGTTCTATGGCGGTCATCGTGAGTTGGATCGGGCCTATAACTGGGGCATGCGCTGGTCGCAGGGTAGCAAATAAATTGAATTATCGGAGGCACTCTTTTCATGTTGAATGATTTGTTTAAAAATATCAGCGAAAACTACGGCCATTTCTTTTCATGGAGTGATGTTGTAGGTACGCTTACTGATCCAGTGAGTTGGGGGATTATAGGAACTCTCATTTTGCTGGAAGGACTTTTATCGGCGGATAACGCCTTGGTTCTCGCAGTTATGGTTAAACACTTACCTAAGGAACAACAGAAGAGAGCCTTATTTTACGGGATTTTGGGTGCGTATATATTCAGGTTCCTGGCTATCGGCTTGGGTACATTCCTGATTAAGTTCACCCTGATTAAGGTACTGGGTGCAGCTTATCTGCTCTATATCGCTTATAAGGGCTTATTCAAGTCCGAAGGTGATGGAGAAGTGAAAAACAAACCTACTTCTTTTTGGAAAACGGTATTAATGGTCGAACTGATGGATATTGCCTTCAGTATTGACAGCGTCATTGCAGCTTTCGGTGTGAGCGAGAAAGTATGGGTTCTGTTCCTGGGTGGTATTCTCGGCGTTCTGATGATGCGTGGCGTTGCTCAAGTGTTCCTCAAGCTCATTGATAAATTTCCGGAACTGGAACAGACAGCCTTTATTATGATCGCCATTATCGGGGGTAAAATGCTGGCTGCTGCTTTTGGCTTTCATATGTCGCAGATTTTATTCTTCGGCATTTTGATTGCTGTCTTTGTAGGCACAATGGTTATCAGCTCGGCGAAAAGAAAGAAAAAGGCCGACAAAGAGGCTTAATGTACAAAGTATAGCGAAATCCCTCCTGAAACTAAGGGGGGATTTCTTTTATACCCGGAGCACAGGGCTTCAGTCAGGCAAGAAAGAGCAAGAGGAGGGGAAGAGCCCTGAAATATTTTAATGATTTAACCTCTGAGGAAGTAGAAGCGATCTTTTATACTCCACCGTTGGAGTTTCATAACCGTTCTCCCAAAAGTATATTGGCTTATGCGATAGGAGCGGCTTTGTACATGCCAGCGACCCGCTCGGAAGTAGCGGAAGAGATCAAAAATGGAAAACATGAAGGGCTAACAACGGTCATTTTAGATTTGGAGGATGCGATAGGGGATCAGCAGGTTGGGCAGGCGGAACAATCGCTGGCACAGCAGCTGCTTCAACTATTGTCCTATGTACGGACGGGGATGATGAGTGAACAGCAATTACCTTTGTTATTTGTGCGTGTGCGCTCTGTGGAGCAGTTGGAACGACTACTGAACGGTTTGGGTGAATCTTTGTCGCTGCTCACGGGCTTTGTCTTACCCAAGTTCTCTTCTGATAATGGACGAGCGTATTTTGCACTCATTGCAGAATATAACCGGAGTATGCATACAGGGGCAGGAAACGAAAACAACATGCCTGTGCTGTACGGGCTACCGATTCTTGAAAGCTCCAAAATCATTTATCGGGAAACCCGCTGGAAAGAGCTATTGTCGATTAAAGAAATCTTAGACGAGTACCAGGAATATGTGTTGAATGTACGCATTGGAGCAACCGATTTTTCCAGTCTGTATGGCTTGAGACGCAGCCCGGATATTACGATTTATGAAATTGCCGTCATTCGGGATTGCATCGCAGATATTATTAACTTGTTTGGACGCGTGGGCTCAAATTACGTCATTTCCGGTCCTGTATGGGAATATTTCTCTCACCGAGAACGTGTCTTTAAACCTCAATTAAGAGTATCTCCTTTCGAAGATGCACTTGGGAAGCCGGGTCGACACTTGCGGATGGACTTCATCTCAGATGCCGTAGACGGACTGATCCGAGAAGTCATGATGGACAAAGAGAATGGGATTATCGGCAAAACGATTATTCATCCCTCCCATATTAAGCCGGTACAGGCCATGTATGCGGTGACACATGAAGAGTATATGGATGCACTTGAAATTGTTGAGCGTAACGACGGTAGTCTGGGTGTATTCAAAAGTACCTATGCCAACAAAATGAATGAAATTAAGCCGCATTTGAATTGGGCTCATCGAATTATCAATAGATCAAAAGTATACGGGGTGTTACATGAACAACAACATTTTGTCAGTCTCTTACCCAACCACGAAAACACATCTGCTGCCAATCCTGGAGCAGTTCAGCGTTAAAATTACGGAGACTCATAATCCATTCCGTCTTCCTGTGGACAAGCTGTTTGCGATGGCGGCACGGGTCAATAAAAAGCGTTCATTTTTATTTGTCAGCAAGGTGCTGGGCAAGCATATTCCGGTAAACCCATACACCTCTCTGCTCAGTGGTGCGGCGCTGGCGATCCTGCTATATAAGGAGCTTGTCCCACAAGCGGGACAACAGATGGATGAACTGATTGGAGAGGCCGTGAGAGGACTACTTAACCCGGACTATGCGAAAGAGGCCTACCGAAAGCTGATGGATGAGCGTTTAGCTTTTGCTTTTACGGAGCCGATCAAGTTTGTTGGTTTTGCCGAGACGGCTACAGCACTGGGACACAGTATGTATCGGTTGTTTGACGACGGGGCCTCGTATATTCATACGACGCGCGAGGATATCCCGGGCCTTCGGCCTATTATTCGGTTTGAAGAAGAGCATTCGCACGCTGTTGATCATCGTTGCTATGCACTGGATGAAGGTGCTTTTGCGGGTGATGGCCCGATTGTGCTGGTAGATGATGAAATTACGACGGGGAAAACAACGCTTAATATCATACGGGATATTCAGGAGCATTTTCCGCGTAAACAGTATGTGATTGCTTCGTTATTGGATTGGCGGACAGACAGCGACGAGCAGGCTTTCGCTGATCTGGAGGTAGAGCTAGGCATTACGATTACGCCTTTAAGCTTGCTCAAAGGAAAGATTGAGGTACAGGGAGTACCAATACTGGATCACGCAGAATATGCTGGACAGGCTGGGAACCCAGAACATGCAGCCACTAGCATGGCAGAGGTTAATAAAGATGCTTCTGGAATAATTGACCACCGTTTTGAACAGGAGGCTTCCGGTTTTGAGCGGGTAGTACACAGCTCCATGTCAACGGACGGGTACACCAATACAGCTCCTTATCTAAAATATACAGGCCGTTTTGGTCTACAATCCATTGACAATTCAGCGTTGGATGCAGAAATCACGCGTACAGCCGAACGACTGAAGCAACTTCGTTCTGGGCAACGCACGCTGGTTATGGGCACGGGAGAATTCATGTACATTCCAATGCGGATTGCAGCAGAGTTAGGCCCGGATGTGTATTTTCAATCGACGACACGCAGCCCGGTATATCCCCACCGAGAAGAAGGGTATGGAGTCGCTTGTGGTGTGACATATCCATCGCCTGAGGACAGTACGATACGCAATTTTATTTATAATGTAGACCCTGGTCAGTATGACGAAATATTCGTTTTGATGGAAAGGGAGTCGGACCTAGAGCGGATGAACCCCATGCTGGAGGCTTTGAACCGTCTGGGCTGCGATAAAGTGCATGTCGTTTATTTTAACGGTTTAACTAGACAGGAGAGTAAAGGAGCGCGGATATGAAGCAAGCACTCATGGAGCAAATACAACAGAAGAACATTCATCCGCCCAAACCTCTAGGCAGTTATCCTGCCTCGGATGTCACATTTTTATTGAAGGATTTGAGTAGGGTTACGTTGGAAAAAGGGACGGAGGATCGTGAAGAGGCGATTCAGTCGGGCGTCCATTATTCAGAAATGCTGCCAGTGGAATACGAGCCCACCGCAGAGTATATTGCATTGTTTCACGAAACGCTTGCCCAATCTGCCCAAAAGGTTGCATTAGCGGCAGCTTCTGTGGCTGAGATGATTGTGAGAAAAAGAGGCTTAAATACGGCGATTGTTTCTCTGGCTAGAGCAGGGACGCCCATTGGTATCCTGATCAAGCGTTATATTGACTGGAAGTATAGCGTATCCTTGCCGCATTACAGCATTTCTATTATTCGTGGCAAAGGCATTGACCGGAATGCGATATTATACATTTTACAGCAGCATGGGCTGGGGATTGAACTTCAGTTTGTCGATGGCTGGACGGGGAAAGGGGCAATTCGCCAGGTATTGATTGAGGCCTGTCGTGAGATGAATGCGGATTACGGGTTGCGCCTAAATGATGATCTGGCGGTGCTGGCCGATCCGGGCAGATGTTCAGAAACCTTTGGTACACGAGAAGATTATTTGATTCCAAGTGCTTGTCTGAATTCGACTGTATCAGGTTTGATGAGTCGGACGGTATTACGCGACGATCTCATAGGCCCTGACGATTTCCATGGGGCCAAATTTTATGAATCCTGGCGGTCAGTGGATCAGTCCAATGCGTTTGTGGATACGGTATCCGGGTATTTTCAAGACGTGGCTGAAGCGGCCGTTGCATATGCTGAACAAATGACATTGAATCCGCCTGCGGTGACATGGCAGGGCTTACGGGATATTGAGGCGATTCAGCAGGCATTTGGTATTCGGGATATCAATCTGGTCAAGCCCGGAGTGGGGGAGACGACTCGTGTACTGCTGCGCAGAGTGCCGTGGAAAATTCTGATTGATCGCGAAGATAATCCGAATCTCCAGCATATTATGCTGCTGGCAAAGGATCGTGGAGTGCCTGTAGAGGTATTTGAAGGATTGACTTATTCCTGCTGCGGAATTATCAAGCCGCTCAAGGGGGGACAAGAATGATCTACGCAAGTGATCTGGATCAGACACTGATTTACTCCAAACGTTCGCTTGGCGTACCGCTGGAGTCCCCTGGTCTGTTGCCTGCGGAACAGATAAACGGGGCGACATCGGCTTTTATTTCTGAACAAGCCCTGCAATGGCTAAAGACACTGCCTGAAGATGTGATGTTTATGCCCGTGACGACTCGGACGATAGAACAGTATAGACGCATCACTGTGTTTCAGACAGAGTTGGTTCCCGCATATGCCGTGACGAGTAATGGCGGAAACATCATCGTCGGAGGCGAGGTAGATCGAGAGTGGAATCGACGTATTCACGAACAGGTACGCCGTGATGGTGCACACGCGGAAGAAGCACGTCAGGTGTTCGGACAGGTGCTGCATGAAGATTGGGTGGTAAACGAACGCTTTTGTGACGAGCTATTTTATGCCTTCGTGATTGAACGGGATCGTATGCCGCTGGAACAGGTGCTGGAGAAGGCACGAATCATGCGTGAAATGGGCTGGGAGGTATCCATTCAAGGTCGTAAGATATATCTGGTGCCTGCGGCCGTGAATAAACAGGCAGCCGTGGAGCATATCCGTAATCTCACGAATGGAGGGGCTGTGGTTGCGTCCGGTGACTCTTTGCTGGACCGTTGTCTGCTGGACTATGCCGATTATGCGATTGCTCCGCGTCATGGTGAATTGTATCGGGAACAGCTGCGAGATAAGCTGGAGGTCAATTACCGTTTTACAGAAGTGTCGGGGGTTTATGCAGCGGACGAAATCATGGCGTATGTTCATGAAATACAGCGGAGTGTGTTCGCAGCTCAAACTTCATTTTCAGAATAGATAGGGGACGTGGCTCTGTGAAGAAGGTTAAAGTGTATTTTAACCGCTGGTTTTCAGTGGCGTATCATTATATGAATGCTATTCGTAACAATGAGGACGGTATTCCGTTCGAGATCTATGCGACGCACTCTGATCCGCAGCATATGGCGTTACAGGCCAGTGATGTAGCTGAAGTAGAGCCTCGCACCAGTGGTGTGGAGTACGCACGGTTTTGCGCTGATTTTTGCAGACGGCACGGAATTGATGTCTTTATCCCACGGTGGAATATGCTCGATATTAGCAAGCATCTTTATTTGTTCGATGATATTGGGACAAAAGTGATGGTATGCCAAGATACCGAATTGCTGGAGCAACTGATGGAAAAGGATCTGTTTTATGAATCCATTCGTCAAAAGGACATTGTCACGATTCCCGATTATGCCATTGCCAGCAATGCCGAGCAGTTTAAACAGGCTTATGAGTCGTTAATAGCACTTGGGCATAAGGTATGCTTCAAGCCATGTAATGCAGAAGGCGGAATAGGCTTTCGTATCATCGACAATGAACGTAATCCGCTGGAGGAACTGTTCGGCCATGCGCTGAATCATATTTCATTCGAGGAAGCACACCGCGTATTGTCATCCACAGAATCATTTCCCAATCTGATGGTGATGGAGTTGCTGGAGGGATACGAATACAGTATTGACTGCCTGGCTGACCGGAACGGAAAGATGCTAGCAGCAGTTCCGCGTAGGAAGGCAGGAGGACGATTACGGCTGCTGGAGCAGCATCCCGAGCTGTTGGAGGTGGCACAGAAGGTCGCTGAGGCGTATCATATTCCGTACAATTATAACATTCAGGTAAAATATAACGGCGAGCATGCCAAGCTGCTAGAGATCAATCCGCGGATGTCCGGAGGACTTCATGTATCATGTTTGTCAGGTATCAACTTTCCTTATCTAGCGGTGAAATCGGCTTTGGGTCATGAGATCGGTTCACTTCATCCGCAATACGATATTTTAGCCAGTCATATCGAGCAGCCAATCACCATACGTAAATCCGTACATTGACACACACAAATATTGTTTTCTACAATATGGTAAGGGTTTACGTCAGGAGGTACAAGCTATGACGTCAAAAATGTGGGGTGCCACGATTGCTGTGGTTAGCTACCTGATTGCGCTTTTACTAAGTTTTTGGTTGCCACTGTTTGTGTGTTTGGCGATTCCGATCCTTGGTTTGGGAGGATACAGCGCCATCATGGCTGTTCGCCATCCTCGCCCCAATCTGACCGGTTCCGTGATTCCGGTGGTGCAGGAGCAGGTCGGTGAGACACAGCAGCATGAAAAGGAAGCTGCCGTTCGACCGCAGTCTATGACAGGACAAGTACGTCAACCAGATCAGGTGAGCAGTGAATTTGCTCAGGTGATGGAGTATTTGGAGGTACTGGAGGATATGGTGATCTCCGAGGGACAGAAGGATGCGCTTGATAACGAGATTGTCGAGAAGGCGCTGGCTCTATTTGCACGTTTGCAGCGGGTCATTCCGCTTTTGCATGAACTGAACAACAGCGAAGTGAATCATACGGTTCGGAGATTGATTTTGAAGGATTTGAATGGGCTAATTAATCCGTTTCTTCGGCTCAGCGGCGATGCGAAGCGTACCAACCGGAGGACGTTGTTAAACGGATTACGGGATGTGGATAGTAAAATATCAGTAATTGTATCCACGGTGGAGCATAAGGATCTGATGGAATTACAGAGCAAAGCGGAGCTTATTCACCAGCGTTATAGCAGTTCCGAATTGTAGGCGATTTGTAAGAAAATAAAAAAGTAGCAAATTAGCTGCTCTGAAAAACAACGATTATACTTGGGAACAGTTGTTTTTTAGAATAGGAGGTAGCGTATGGCGACCCCATGGGCTGAGTTGAAAAAAGAAGATGAACAGAAGGTGACTGAGGAGGCTTCACAGCTGATTCAGAAGGTATCACAAAGCGATGTCATGAGCTTGGATACCTTAATGGATGATATCGGTAAGTTGGGGGTTAAAACGCAGGAACGTGCGGGGCAGACCCTTAAAATGCTGGATCGTCCGGTAAACGACCTCATGTCCGGTGATCGGGCTGAGGTATCCAATATGATCTTAAAGCTGCGTGATGAATGTGAAACGCTCCAGCAGAGCAAAAATGTGAGTTTTTTTGGCAAGCTTCTGCGTAAAAGCCCGTTAAAAAACTACATTTACAAGTATCAGTCGGTGAAGACGAACATCGAGAAAATCATTACTGCCTTGAGAGATGGTAAGGATAATCTGGAAGAAAACATCGTCAGCATGAGACAGTTGAAGAAAGCCTCCATTGAAGAAATCTACAATTTACAGACGAAGATCGCCTTTGGTAATCGCCTGAAAGAACTGTTTGAGACCGAGATTGCCAAGCCGGAAAATGAAAACCGCAAGCCTCATCTGGAGCGGGGATTGCGCAAGGTGGTTACTCGTACGCAGTCTATGACCGAAATGATTTTGTTATACAATCAGGCGATTGCGGCAACGGATATTATTAATGATAACAATGATAAACTGATTGATTCTGTAAATAATGCGATTGATAAAACATCGAATCTGATCACTGTATCGGCTATGATCGCGATGGCGCTGGCGGATCAGGACAAAATCATTTCAGCCGTCGATGCGACCAACCGTACCATTGAAGATCAATTCAAGGAAAATGCGAAGCTTCTCAAAACGACGACCGAGAGAACGACAGATCTGCTTAGCAAGCCTTCTATGTCACTGGAGGCTGTGAATCAGGCGATTGGTGATTTGGTATCTGCTTTGGATCTGTCTGAAAAATCAAACCGTCGGATTATTGAAAGCTGCCATGATTATACAAGTAAAATGACAGCAATCAATGCCAACCTTAGCCAACGTTTGGGGATCGAAGGGAAAGAACCTTCCAAACCGCTGAAGGATAGTAATTCTTCTGAGGGTCTTAGCTCGTTTTTGAACTGATGACAATGTAGAATAATAGACCAATCTATGAAAAAGACGCCGGGATGACTCCGAAGGGCGTCTTTTTTTGGTTTGCCAGCAGCTAATAAAGGACATGATGAACATACATAGCATTCTCGTGCATAAACTCTTAAAAAGCGAATGACAAAAGGAGAGAGCGAGCGTATGATGTCTTTTATTTTGGGCTGTGTCATTGTCTATTTACTTGTGGCTGCCAGTAGCGAAAAAGCAGATTCAATTGTGGAGTTAAATGATTCTGTGAAATAAAATTTTTTATTGAAAATCATGCATTTTCTGATAGGATAGAGTTAAATATTGGAATCCAAAAGGAGAATGCATGCTGGAATTTTCATTTGAAATCATAGACGAATCGAAAATTAACATTGTATATCAGTATGGAAGCAGCAGCTTCAATTTTAATTTATTTTTTAACTACGGTGTGTGGACGCTGCATCCTTTTGACGGGATTCTACTGCAGAACAAGGAAATGTGCCGTCTGATCGTTACGGATCTGTTTAAGAACAAAGATTTTCATGTCATGCTGGCACGCGAAAATATTTTATTATCAACCCTGCGTACCTCTATTGATCTCAATCCCGAAACTCGGGGAGATCGATATCAGGAACAGGAATTTGATGAACTGTCTGATTTTGCCGAGACACACAGCTTTGAAGAGGTACTGCAAATCGAGCAGGATTCCGTCCGCGAACGTATGGATTTCTTCCAAAACATCATTCAAAAGATGTATATGGAGGGATTCGGCCCGGAAGACAATGATTTTAACAAGGTACAAGCTATTCTTCGAATCTATAAGGCTGCACATGACCAACTCGGAGAATTAAGCGACTTTCCCCTGAGAGGCGACGAACGACGCAGATGGTAGAGTAGACGTACTAGACGTACAAACGCAAACATCATAGAGGAGCGTGGGGAACATGAGCAGTATTTCTTTACTTAAAAAGAATGCGCAACTGGTACTGACTAAAAAGAATCTAACGAATGTGACTGCGAGAGTTGGATTGGTGCTCGATATTTCAGGATCTATGAGAAGTTTGTACAAAAATGGTACCGTTCAAAAGGTGTTGGAACGAATTGTTGCAGTAGCGAGTGCTTTGGATGATGATGGTGTACTGGACGTATGGGTGTATGATCACCGTTTTTCACGGTTGCCTTCCGTTACCGAAAATGATGTTGACAACTATGTTGAAAGACATATTCTGTCCAATGATTATTTGCCCAAGTTCGGTCGTAATGATGAGCCGCCTGTGATGCGCGATGTCATCGCCAAATACACCAAGGAAGAACCCTCTTCTGATCCGGCCTTTGTTATTTTTATTAATGATGGCGGTGTGAAGCGTGGAAAAGGAGACAACATCGACAACGCGGTCATTGATTCGTCAGGAGAGCCGATTTTCTGGCAATTTATAGGTGTGGGTGAGTCCGATTTTGGTGTATTAAAGAAGCTCGACAACATACAAGGCCGTGTGGTAGATAACGCTAATTTTTTTCAAATACAAGATATCGAATCTATGGAAGATAATGAATTGTACGAACTATTGCTTAACGAGTTCCCGTCATGGCTGCAAGAAGCGAAGGAAAAGCATATTTATTAAGGATACTAAGTGTTGTAATATGCGATCCTACAAAGCTTCATATAAAAAATACAAAAAGAGAGAGTTCCGCTAGCAATGCGAAACTCTCTCTTTCTTTACACACCTCTAAAACGTATAGAAGCTCTACGGCGGTTGCCAGCGGAGCGGGCAGAATTGTTCTGAAGAAGCGAAGCGTTCGCCTTTATCCCCGGATTTTACCCTTACAGGTTCTATTCAATAGAAATCCGGGGATAACAGCGATCGGAAGAACAATCTGCACGCGCAACGCCCACCAACCGACCAAAGGCTTCTAATCGTTTTAACCTAACTCATCCCCATTAATATCATCGAGCAAAGGATAAGCCCTGCTCCGCACCCCGAAGTATATACCTTGAGGTGGCGGAACATGGATGTTTTCCAGGCTGACAAAGATTCATCGGAACGCAAACGCTCATTTTCCTCTCGTAATGTCTTGGATTGACGAATGAATAACTGTCCGATGTCGGCAAATCCCCGCAGGAAGAGGGTTAGAAAACCGCTTTGCAGAACGTGGAAGATTGCACCGATCACCAAGCCCAGCAACCCCAACAGGAATAACAGATTTGCAGTAGCCATGTGTTCACGACCATTCAAGAGATGGGGGGTGGCGTACAGAAACCCTAAGGTACTGACAATCAGGGCGATGATCCCAAAACGTAAAATCATTATTTTTCGACCCGTTTCGCAAAGCGCAGGTCTGGGTTCGAACGAGCATCAAATACGATACCTTGAATCTTAGGGCTGATTAATGCAGTGTCCGCAGAGAACTGGATCGGAATAATCGGCAGATCTTCCATCAATACGTCTTCTGCCTGATGGAGCTGTTCAAAGCGTTTTGCCGGATCAAGCTCAAAGGTTGAGGATTCAATCAGTTTGTCATACTCCGGGTTGCTCCAGTTGGTAAAGTTGTTCGAGTTTTTGGAAGTATAATGCCCCAATACGCCGAGCGGATCCAGGAAGTTTCCTTCCCAGCCCATACGGGCGATCTGGAAGTTCTTCTGTTTAAAGGTATCAATGTACGTTTTCCATTCCTGATTCTCCAGCGTCACTTCAACACCCAGGTTTGTTTTCAGCATTTCCTGAATCGCTTCAGCTACTTTTTTATGCTTGTCCGAAGTGTTGTATTTGAAGGTGACTGGTGGCAGCTTGGTCAAACCTTCTTCTTTCAGACCTTCGGCCAGCAATTGTTTCGCTTTTGCAGCGTCAAACTCATAGTATTTTTTCGGTGCTTCATCACGGAAGTCCTTGCCGGATGGCGTTGTTGTTCCGTATGGAACATAACCGTAAGCCGGAGTTTCGCCACCTTTGGTTACGCTGGTAGCCAGTGCTTCGCGGTTAATCGCGTAGGCAATGGCCTGTCTGATTTTTTTATTGTCAAACGGCTTTTGTTTTACGTTAAAAGAATAGGTGTACACACTAAAAGACGGATGCGACAGGAATTCCTTGTTGCTCTTTTCCTGATCCAGTGTATCCACGGGAAGGCTCAAAATCAGATCCAGATCGCCCGTTTTGTACATTTGATAATACGTTGTGGAGTCTTGCACCATTTTAAAATTAATCGTTGCCATTGTAATGGCATCTTTGTTCCAGAATTGATCGTTTTTCGTCAGCGTAATTTGTTCGTTATGTTTCCATTCCTTGGCTACATACGCACCGTTGCCGACAATTGTGCCCGCTTCTGCTGCCCATTTGTCATTTTTCTCAACAACCGATTGGTTTACTGGCAGATAAGCATGACCCACGGCGATCGTTGGGAAGAAGCTCAGCGGTGATTCCAGCTCAACTACAAGAGTTTTATCATCTTTGGCTGTAACACCCACGTTTTCAATTTTACCTTTGCCTGTGTTGTACGCTTCGGCACCTTTGATGTAGTAGAGGGCAGAAGGATCGTAGGCAGCTGTTTTTGGATTTAGTACCCGTTTCCAGGAGTATTCAAAATCCTTAGCTGTCAGTGGGTCACCATTCGACCATTTTGCACCGTCACGAATAGTAAAAGTGTAGGTTTTGCCGTCAGGAGATACGTCTACTTTGCTAGCAGCACCTTCTACGATTTTACCAGCCTTATCGTATGTATACAGCCCTTCATACAAGTTATCAATCACAAAGTAGGAAGTTGTATCTGATGCGAAAGCAGGGTCTAGCGTATAAGGCTCTCCACCTGCCAGATTGGCAGTAATTTCTTGCGGGACATCTGCTTGAGGAGCAGCGGACGGGTCGTTGCTTGCTGTTTTGTCCGTATTACCAGAGCATCCTGCCAAAGCCGTTACGGCCAAAAGTAAGATGATCGTCATCCAATGCATTTTTTTCATCGTGGTTTTCCTCCATTACTGTAATTAGTTATGCGAAAAATAAGGTACACCTTACCGGGAGTTACTCATCCTCCTTTCCTGCAGGTATGCCGCGTGTGCGCACTTCGATAAAGGAACTGCCGTTCTTCCTGCGGTTAGGCGAGAAGCTGCGGATCATGGTGACACCCCTCCTTGTCCAATTGGGATCTCTCTGTTGTTAATGTTGTGAACGCGGGTCAAGTGCATCCTGAAGCCCATCTCCAAGCGTATTGAACGCTAGCATGGTGAGCGATATCATCAGCCCGGGGAAAAATAGGCGCCACCATTGACCGCTTAAAATAACGCCAAGTGAATCGTTAGCCATCGTCCCCCAGCTGGCCGAAGGAGACTGAATCCCCAAACCGAGAAAGCTCAGGAACGATTCGGCAAAAATAGCCGACGGAATAGTGAACGTCAAATTCACGATAATGATTGCCGCTGCATTTGGTAGCAAATGTCTGAAGATAATACGCGAATGAGATGTCCCCAAGCTACGGGCTGCTAACACATATTCTTGCTGCTTCAGCTGTAAGATTTGCCCACGCACGACACGGGCCATACCGACCCAGCCAGTAATAGATAATGCAATAATCATCGTGAGCAGACCGGGCTTCATAATGACGAGCAGCAGAATGATGACTAGCAGATAAGGAATACTATACAAAATTTCAATAATACGCATGAGAATGCTGTCGATCCGGTCGCCCGTTTTACCCTGCCCAGCACAATAGCCAGCAACACAGCCGACGAGAATGCCAAGCACCAAATCAATGGCGGCAGCGGCAAAGCCGATCATGAGTGAAATTCTAGCCCCGGCCCATGTCCGTGCCCATACGTCCCTCCCCAGATCATCCGTGCCAAACCAATGCTCTTTGGAAGGAGAGAGATTCGTCTTCAAAAGAGATTGATCACTAGGTGCATAAGAAACCATGGAAGGTCCAACAATCGCCAGCGCAATAATAATGATTAGTAGGGAAAGCCCCAAAAGAGCAAGCTTGTTGTTGAAAAGTCTGCGTAGCCGATCCCGCCAGAGTGATTCTTTGGGTCTGGTCAACGTGGCGGTGGGGATCTGGCTGCGGTCTACAAGACTGAACAGACTGTCCTTTTCGACAGTAGGTGCTGCTTTCATGTTAATCTCCTTTACTGACTAATTTGATTCGTGGATCGACAAGGCGATAGGAAATATCAATTAAAAATAAAGTAACGACTAGAATGGCACTGTAGAAAATGGTCGTCCCCATAATCACTGGATAATCCCGGTTAAAGATACTATCTACGAAGTATTTACCGATGCCGGGAATGGCGAATATTTTTTCAACGACAAAGGTACCTGTAATGACGGAAGCGAATAGCGGTCCGATAAAAGAAAGCACCGGAACCAACGCGTTGCGTAATCCGTGACGCAGAACTACTGCCCAAGAAGACAACCCTTTCGCTTTGGCAGTGCGTATGTACTCCTCATGCATGACTTCCAGCATACTCGTCCGCATAAAGCGTGCGATAACAGCAAGAGGTGAAACAGCGAGAGCCAGCGATGGGAGCACCGTATGCTGCCAGGTTCCCCATGAGGCGACCGGAAGAAGGTGCCATTGAACGGCAACATACTTGATTAGCAACGGTGCCAATATGAAGCTGGGTACGGAAATACCAACAATGGCGATAAACATCGAGATATAATCCAGTGGTCGATTATGGTGTAGAGCAGCCAGTGTTCCAAGCGAAATTCCGGCAATAATCGCGACCACGATGGATTGAATACCGAGCAATGCAGAAGGTGGAAAACCTCGGGCGATGAGCATATTGACGTCCGTCGTTTTCGATTGAATAGACGGGCCCATATCCAGCACTAGCAGATTTTTGAGATACAGCACATACTGCACAGCGAGCGGCTTGTCCAGATTGTACCTGGCACGCATGTTTTGCAATACCGCTTCCGGAATGGTTTTGGAATCGTTCGAGAATGGGTCACCCGGAATGATGTGCATGATGATAAACGTTAAAGTGACGATAATCCACAGTGTAATGAACATCGTAAAAAGACGCTTTAAAATGTACATGGGGCTTAATTTCTCCTGTCTATCAAGCTGATTTACATACTATTGCTGCTGAAAATTTAATATAAGTAAAAGTATATAAGAATACTAGGAAATAATAAGACGGTTTAGGTGACATGTCAAGGTAAGGTTTTACATTATAGAACACAGGTCAAATTTTCGTCACAGGTTTTCCATTTATATAAGGCTAAGATTCCGCTCATTCCTCTCGACGAGTATCCTGCGGTGTGTTATGATGATACTCTGATAACGTGTTAACGAACTAAAGCGTTTGCCACCTGTTCTTGGATACGGGGGTCACCATTGTTGGAGGGGAATAAGATGAGAAAAGCAGCCATGTTTACGATGTTAATTGGATTGATGATGATCGTGTTGGCCGGGTGTTCCGGCGGTAAGGACGACAGTAAATTGATTATTGGCATTGATGATAAATTCGCCCCGATGGGCTTTAGAGATGAAAATAATGAGCTGACCGGCTTTGATATTGATTATGCGAAAGCGGCCGGGGAACAAATGGGTAAACAGGTGAAATTTCAGCCGATTGACTGGTCTGCCAAAGAATCCGAGCTGAACAGCGGACGTATTGATCTCATTTGGAATGGATACACCATTACGGATGAGCGTAAGGAAAAAGTGCTGTTCACGAAGCCATATCTGAAAAACAGTCAGGTCATTGTCGTTCCAGCTACCTCCAGTCTTTCCAAGCTGGCTGATCTGGCGGGCAAAACGGTGGGACTCCAGACGCTGTCTTCAGCAGCCGATGCATTGGATGCGAATCCGATCAAAAGTAAATTGAAGTCAGTGTCTGAGTACCCGGATAACGTTCTTGCTTTGACAGATCTGAAAACCGGGCGTCTGGATGCGGTTGTCATTGATGAAGTCGTTGCCAAGTATTATATGTCGAAGGAACAAGGGACGTATAAGCTGCTTGATGAATCATTGGCCCCTGAGGAATACGGCATCGGTGTGAAAAAAGGGAATGAAGAGCTGTTGACGCAGCTGCAATCCGCTTTGGATGAGCTGCACAAGAACGGAAAAGCTGCTGAAATTTCGAAAAAGTGGTTTGGTGAAGATAAAGTATTAAATTAATACGTAGTGTATTGAACTAAGGTTTAGGAGTCGAAGGTCATGAGTATGGAATATATTTTACGAATTATGAAGCCTATGCTTGAAGGGGCACAGATGACGGTTATTTTATTTTTCATCACGCTCATCTTGTCTATTCCATTGGGTTTTGTCGTTACGTTGCTGGCCAAAAGCCGGATTAAGCCAATCGCTTGGCTGATGCACACGTACATTTATGTTATACGCGGCACGCCGCTTTTGCTGCAATTATTGTTCTTTTGTTTTGGTCTGCCGATGTTGCCTGTCATTGGGGAGTATCTGGTAATGGATCGAACAACGGCTGCCGTGCTGGCATTTGTATTGAATTATGCGGCTTATTTTGCAGAAATTTTTAGAGGCGGAATGTTGTCGATTGATAAAGGGCAATACGAGGCTTCGCAAGTGCTGGGCTTGAGCAAGTCGCAGACGCTGATAAGAGTCATTGTGCCGCAAATGGTACGGATCGCTTTGCCTGCGGTAACCAATGAGGCGACAACATTAGTAAAAGATACGGCACTACTGTATGCAGTAGCGGTACCGGAACTGCTGCATTTTGCCAATACGGCTGTAAACCGCGATTTTTCGATTGTACCTTATGTTGTAGCAGCGGTTATTTATTTGTTGTTAGCTTTGGTGCTGACGCTATTCTTCAGGGCGCTGGAAAAACGTTTTAAATTCGAGTAAAAGGAATGTCGGGATATGAATACTAATGCAATAGAAGTTATCGATTTGAAAAAATCGTTCGGCAAGCTCGACGTTCTGAAAAGAGTGAGCTTTAACGTTAAAGCGGGCGAGGTTGTAGCTGTCATCGGTCCTTCAGGTTCAGGGAAAAGTACCATGCTCCGTAGTTTAGTACACCTGGAAGATGTGACGGGCGGGACGATCCGCATTCATGATAAAGCACTGGTGGAAAACGGTCAGTACGCTCCGGCAGGTGACATTAAAGGCATTACCACCGGTATGGGCATGGTGTTTCAGCATTTTAATCTGTTCCCTCACTTGACGGTGCAGGATAATCTGGAGCTGGCTCCGAAGCTGGTGAAAAAGGTGAGTAAGGCTGAACTGCGCCGCCAAAGCGCCGAACTGCTGGCCAAAGTCGGCTTGGCGGATAAAGCTGACGCGTATCCGTCCCGATTGTCGGGTGGACAGAAGCAGCGCGTGGCGATTGCCCGGGCAATGATGATGAATCCAGATATTTTGCTGTTCGACGAGCCGACCTCGGCCCTTGATCCCGAGCTGACAGGCGAGGTGCTGCGGGTCATCAAAAAGCTGGCTGAGGAGAATATGACGATGGTCATCGTGACCCACGAGATGAATTTTGCGCGAGATGTGGCGGATCGTGTCATTTTTATGGATAATGGCGAAATTGCAGAATCCGGTACACCGGAGCAGATTTTTGGCAATCCGCAGTTGGAGCGGACGAAGGTGTTTTTGAATCGGGTGGAAGCTTAGCCCAAGATGCATATCATCTTTGCATACTTGTGTATATGTGTTTTATATCTCCCAAAAGCGACTTTAAAGAAGTATTCTGATGTAAGCTGAAGCAGGCTATTTGAGCTCTGTTAAGCGAACGAAGAATGCTTTTTTTTTTGAAATGGTTCTTATTCCAGTAAATGTGATCTATTTCATATGATTGTGTAAGAAATGGGGTTTAACATGTAAAACATGCTACCACGATTTAAACAAATTCTGTTACTAGCTCCACAATTTAAAAGTGGAAGGTTGGGATTTGAATGATTGATCGTTTTCACATTTATTGTCACATTCCGTTTTGCAAGAAGCGCTGTCCATACTGCTACTTTACAGCCAAATTTTCGGAAGAGGAGATGATTAACCTCGATGTAATGGATGAGTATGTTAAAGCCTTGAAAGTGGACATTGAATGCACTGAATTTCCAAAATCAGCAATCACCTCGATAGTTTTTGGTGGAGGAACCCCATCCCTCCTAAATGAAAGTCAGCTAGACACTATTATAAATTCCATTCGAAATAGGATTACCCCAGAACAATTTACCCACATGAAATTTATGGCGTACGAAGTTTCCCCAGATACCGCATCCAAAGAAACCTTGTCTATTTTCAGGAGAAAAGGATTTAATCGTGTAAGTATCGGTGCCCAGTCTTTTAATAATGAAGAGCTCAAATTGCTGGGACGGCCCTATTCACGAGAAAAAATTATAAAGGCTGCAAGCCTGATCCGAGAAATTGATTACGACATGTTAAATATTGATCTGCTAATCGGAATCCCGGGGCAGACGCAGAGCACGGTCATGGAAAGCATAAGGGATACAGTGAATATACGACCGGAACATATTTCGGTTAGTCTTTTCTACTCCTCTTATCCAGGGGGAAAGGAATTTGTCGAGCGATGCGAGAAAAGAGGAAAACATATTTTAGCATTGTCCGATAAAATCTCAGTTTATGAAGAAGTGTGCGGATTTTTACAACAAAACGGATATATAAGAGTAGATAATACTGTTTTTTCTTTACCAGATTATATATTTCCTTATGAAAAAGATGCTATAAGTGAAACTGAGCCGGTGTTGGCTTTTGGACCCGGATCTGCGGGATATTGGGATAATAATCGTGTACGCTTCACACCTCCTTATATTAAAAATTATATAGAACTTCCACATTCAGTCGAAGAAGAAATTACAGTCGATAATTATGCGTTTACGATTGTATGGGGGCATTTGAATGCCTATGGAAAAATCGAGGAACGAACGTTAGAGCAGTATCTAGGAGTTAATTTTGAAAAAGTAATGGAAATGGAGAAAGATGTTAATATTCTTTTGTCCGTTTTAATTCAAGAAAATCTGGTGGAACAACAAGACTCGGCTTACATATTAAAACCAGAAAGTCTAAATCGCGCGATTGTACTAATGCATTATATAAGGGATGGCTGGGGATACAAGCTCATGACTGCCCCGGATGAAATTAAAAACTAAGAGTAAAGTGAAGGTGAATACAATGAATCAAGAAGAATATTCAAAATGGATTAAAAACGTTTCTATTGCCTATCTGGCAACGTATGATTCATTCAATAATCAACCTCATGTAAGACCTGTAGATGCGGGGACTGTTCACAACGGATATATATATTTCTCTACCTTCAGCAATACAGATAAGGTTGAACAAATCCGGACGTGTGAGAATGTGGAGCTTACTTATTTTGGAGACGGGGCTCAGCTCAGAATGGCAGGTAAGGCCAAACGGGTGAGTGAAAAGAAGGAAGAAGATCTATTTTTGGAAAACAACCCTATGATAAAAGAAACCTTTAGCAATGAGAAAAGAAATCAGTTTGTATTGTTTCAAGTCACACCCCATGCAGTAAGATTTATGGGCGAGGAAGATCATCAATACTCTCCTGTAGATTGGAAGCAGACGGACCGGATAGGCATGTGACTCATGGAGACAGACGAACTGATTTTTGATTTTCTAGGTCCGGATACGATTGAAATGCAAAAGTTTATTGGTGATGTCTGGCCTGAGAAGATACATGCAAGGGTTTTGGACCTGGCTTCAGGGAGTGGTGAACACTTATTTGGTTTTATAAACAAGTCTATTGAATCTGTAACTGTAGTTGATCGTTCGCCGGAATCGTTGCAATTGTTGCTCAACAAGCATAACGATCATGGAAATATGATTAATACGGTATGCTCTGACTTAAATGATTGGTCTTGCCCTCAAAAATTTGACATCGTACACATTGGGGATAATTCTATCCAAATGTTCCCTGCGTATAAAAACCAATTTGATATTTTTAGAGTAATTGCTTCAAGTTTATCAGCCGAAGGGGTTGGAATGGTTAATGTTACGCCAGTGACGGAACATCAAATCATGGAATATGGCGGGGCACCTAAAGTGATTAAATCACTGACTATCGACGGGGAAGCATTTGAAGTATATGGAGAAGTCAAAATCGATGTTTTTAATCAGATCTTAATGATGTATTTCACAGTTTATAAAAATGAAAATGAAACCAGCCGTTGTACCTGTCGATGTCGGATGTTATTGAAACATGAAATAGAGGAGATGGCAAAGGCTGCTGGACTAAAAATAGTGCAAGTTAAACAACAGAAACTTAAACGGGGAAACGATTCTTACTATTACCTATTGCAACTCAATCAATAGAGCAAATGGGAGAATAAGGGTATGTCCAAAACCGTTTCATTGAATCCAACGGCGTTAATGAACAGGGCTTTTTTACGACAACTTAGACAGCTTGAAAAAAATATTTTGGTTACTAAAAATAATTTATCCGGAATTATGGGTTTTGAAACCGAATACCTTCTTTTTGATTTTGAGTTTAATTTGGTAGATGAAAAGGTCCGGAATCGTGTAATTGAAAATGCAACATTTATAAAACGGGAAATAGGTGCCAGCCAAATTGAATTGGTATCCCGTCCTTTCACACTTGCAGAGGGACTTGAAAATCTTATAAATGAAATGCAGGAAATGGAGCAAGAGGCGGCAGCCATAGCACATGCCCAAAATAATAGACTGGCGCGTCTTGGTACCTATCCTGGTTCATTTACTGACTTGGAAATTACAGATGACCGGGAAAATTATCAAATGATACTCGACCAGTTTAAAAGTTCAAGAAAACATCACCTTGAGCTTCATTTGGGAGAAGTTGATCTATCAAGTCGTGTTCATGAGCTAATTAGCGGGTGTCAGTCGACACAAATGAATGTACAGGTTAACTATAATCAGGCTGCTATTGATCTTTTGAACAAGACGATTGAGATCTCACCTCTCTTTATTGCCATTGGGGCCAATTCTCCGATTTTGGACAGGCGATTAACCGGATTGCTCGAAACTCGTAACCTGATTTGGGAGATTGGTTATGATTTGCGGACCTATTCTGAATTTTTGGCAGCTCTGTCTACTCGCGTTTCATTTCCTCATCAATATTATGCAAATTTCCATAATTATTGGGCAACTTTGTATCAACAAAAACATATGAAATCCGATCCACGGTATGCATTTAGCCTCAATCAAAAAATGAATTGGAAAATTGCGAGATTAAAACTGGTAGGTGGCAGCGGTAAGCCCACAGCATGCTTGCTTGAAACGCGATTTATACCGATCCAGCCGACACTTCGGGAAGATATTGCGTTGCATCTCGGAGTCTATGCGCTTTTGGATTTAAGCCTAAGCAAAGGCGGAGAAAGACTTCTTCCCGTTACTTTTGTGAAGGAAAACTTCAGGAGGGCTTCATGCTACGGAATTGACTGTGAGCTTTACTATTTTACATCCGACGGTAAAAGAATCACTGAGTATGCAGCCACGGAATTAATAAATAGAGCTGGCGAGCGTATTTGTGATTATTGGAAAAGAAAATCTTCTTCAACTGCAACACTTGTGGAGGAGGTACTAAGCAAGCGACTTAGAGTAGGCCCTCCAGCCTTATCACTAATAAACAATATCAGGGGGAACTCGAAAAATACACTTCTTGGAACCCAAGAAATAAAGCGAATAGTGTCGCAAAATTGTATTCCTGTCAATGAGGGATCGTAAGGAGGACTTTGGTATGTCTGCTAATAGTTCAAGGGCTATATTTTTACTGGAGCCTTGTTTTTTTGGAGAAAAATATATTGAATTTGCCGCTGAACTTGAGTTGATTGTAATTGTCATTCGAAGAGAAGGCGGCCCCAAGGTGGAGAAGGCGCATCTGGTACATTTTGAAATCATCAGTGACATTACAGATGCCGAGTCTACTTACTTGAAAATGGAGTATTTTTTCAGTCAGCATCCGGATATATCCCGCAACTCGGGTATTGTACCTGGTCACGACTATGCAGTACCGGTCGCCGCGATTATCTCCCAAAAGTTTGGCTGGAATTCCATTCGCCCAGATGTAGCCCATAATGCCCGCAGCAAAGAGTGTATGAGAAACGGGCTAAAAGGTTCTCAGTATGTATCCAATCCAGATTACCATTTGTATCACAGCGTATCCGAACTAAAGGAGCAGTTGGACCAGATCCAATTCCCCGCTATTGTTAAACCCGTTGATATGACAAGTAGTATGTTAGTCAAATGTGTGCAAACATCTGAACAATTAATTAGGCAGGCCGAAAAGATTATTCAGAATGAGGATAACTTCGGTTATCCATCGAATCTTTCATTTCTAGTAGAAGAATATATCAGAGGCCAGGAATATAGCTTCGAGGCTTTTATGTTTAAAGGTGCTTGTAAATTTGCCCATATTACTGAAAAAATGAAAACTCCCCTTCCTTATTTTGTTGAGCTACAGCATACCCTTCCAGCATCTATGGAATCTTCAAAATACACTCAATTATTAAACAGCTTCATAAATCTTATGGCTGAGCTTGGAATTACAGAAGGACCCTGTCATTTGGAATTTGTGCTGTCCAGGGGACATATTTATATTATCGAATATTCTACTCGTCTTGCAGGGGACCGTATAACTGATTTGTATAGCTTGAGTTACGGAGTAAATCTGCATAAGGCTTCGATTTTGTGCGCTTTGGGAGAAAGACCGGATGAGTACCTGCATGAAACCCGAAACGATATTTCAAGAATCCGTTATTTCCATCAAAAGAGTGGAAAAATCAAACAAATATCAGGGGTGGAAGAAGCCAGACGTTTGCCGGGTGTCATAGAGATTGTTATAGAAAAGAAGGAGGGAGATACAGTACCGGATGAGATGACTAGCAGTATGGACAGATATGGTTTTTTTGTTCTTAAAGCTGATACTTATGATGAATTAGAGAAAGTGAGCCACCAAGTTGAAGATACGATCCAATTTGTGATGGAAAGAGAGACTACTTATGAAAAGCAAAAAGGATGAAAATCAATTAGAAATTTTGCTGATTAATCCACCCTTATGGTACTACCAGTCTGTGCCACCCGATATTACGGCTGCGGCTGCTTTATTACATCACCAAGGAGTGGGTACCAAAATCCGTGATTTAAATTTGGAATCATTTCATTACTTTTTTCGGGGGCGTTCGGACATCATCACTCATCTTACGGACGCTGAACTGTTTTATAATTTTGAACATTTAGAAGAAACCTGCCAAAAAATCGCTGAGATTTATGATCGTATTAGTGAACAGATTTCACCCGCGGTGCTGCGATGGAATTTATATGATCCGGGAGTGGATCTACGTAATATTGATGAGGTACTAAGGATTGCCGAACAGAAGGAACACAATCCATATTTTGATTTTTTCAAAGAAATTTTACCGGATCTTGTCCCTGAAGGCGTCAAGGTGGTTGCTATTTCAATTTTTCATCCAGATCAGGTTATTCCCTTATTTTCGTTGACTTCATTGTTAAAAGAATATAACTCTAATCTACACATTCATCTGTTCGGCAATCTGGAGGATCAGATTAATACAAAAATATTAGTGCGAAATCTTCCAGATAAGGAGTATCATTTGTTGTTTTCTCATGTGGATTCGTTTGGCTTGGGAAATGAGCATTATCGATTGAGCGAACTGGTTAGAGCTGTTGAGGATTCATCTAAGTTGGAAGAACTATCTTGGTTACTTACTCAAAATGAACTTCAACCTTATATTGAAGAAACTAATAAACACTATTACACCAATAAAATAACATTACCCGTTTTATCTTCTCTTCCTGCAAGTGCTCTAATGCCGGAAGAGGTTTTAAATGTAGCTGCGTCTGTAAGTTGTTACTGGAAGGGATGTACTTATTGCTCTATTAAAGAGCATGGTACTTATCAGAAAGAGAGTATTGAGAGTATCCTGCAATTAATGGAGAATTTTTCAAAACAACAGACATTTTCGGTATTACGATTCAGAGACTGCTGTATTTCACCCACAGATTTAGAGAAAATAGCAACTCAAATTGTAGAAAGGAAGCTTATATTATCCTGGGCCTGTCGTGCCAGACTGGAAAAGGGTTTTAATTCCCGATTGTTTGAACTGTTAAACCGTGCAGGATGCATCATGATCTCTTTTGGAGTAGAGACCTTTGAAACAAGGGTATCCAGACTGATGAACAAAGGAATAGATCTTGAATATGCGCCTGTGCTGATTAAGAGTTGCTATGAGGCTGGGATTGCGGTGAAATTAACAGCGATGATCGGGTTTCCAGGTGAAACCAGTGAAGAAGCTCTTGCTAATCAAGCACGGCTACGGGAACTGTTTCCCTATTGTATAGATATCCGATATAACCGTTTTATTCTATTTGAAAATTCTCCTATTGCTGCCGATCCTGCTATGTATTCCATTCAAAAAATACCTTTTAACAATCGCCAGCATTTACGATTTTATAGTGAGTTTAGCAGGGAAAGTGGGATGACACAGGTGCAAGCAGATATACAGGCTGCTGAGTTTGAACAGGAAATTAAACAAACTTATGCTTTTTTTCTGTCAGAAGAACATTTGCTTTTATATTTGAAAAAATGGGGACTTTCTTTTTGTATGAATCTTGTAAATGCCAGGTCTCTCTATCAATAAAACGAAAGGATTAGGGATGGATAAACATTATGTAATTTTCGCGAAATTCGAAAACTTTTCTCGTATTGTGAATGAAGGCTTGAGCTCTTTAAGGTATGAAAAAACGTTGATTACTAATAATCAACGTTTGATTGAGCGTTGTAGTGATCATTATCACCATTTCTTGTGTGTCGAAGATTTAACATCACCTCAAGTTGTTGAGTTTATACTAACACTGCATGATGAAAAGCCCGTGAACGGTATTTTTTCCGAGAGTGAGGATTTGGTGCAGTTTACCGCTTTGCTTAGAGAGCGATTGGGTCTTACGTGTGGAGTCATCGGGAGAGATGGTGATTTTTTTAGAGATAAGGTAAAAATGAAAAATCATCTTGCTCAAGAGAAAGTTATTCTTATTCCTGAATATCGAACCGTTCACCACTTTGCTGATGCAATCGACTTTTTATCTAAACATGCTCCCGAGGCCATTATTAAACCAATTGACGGAGCGGGGTCCCTTCATACGTTTCGGGTTCATTTGGATAACATCCACGAATATGAACAATTGCTTAACGACCATGCCGGAAAATTTGAGATTGAACAATATATTGATGGAAAAATGTTCCATATGGATAGCATTGTATATAATAACCAAGTTGCATTCACTTCAGTTGCCTGCTATACGCATAGCACTTTGGAATGCAGGGAGGGGAAGCCACTGTGCGGGTATTTTTACCCTGACCATGAGATGCCCTTGGTCCAACAGCTTATCGCGGCAAATAACAAAGTATTGAGTGCAATGCCGATCACAAGTGGAGTAGCTCATACTGAACTATTAGTCACTAAGCAGCAGGAGATCTTATTTTGCGAAACAGCGGCACGAATTGCAGGCGGAGGAATTATTTTTGGTATAGAGGATACATGTGGAGTAAACCCGCTACTGGAGGGGGCTCGCGCTTTTGTCGGCGAACAGCCGCTTTTCAATCAATATTATCCACAGACGAATGGCGGGTATCTGCTGCTCTATAAGAAGAAAGGAAGGGTTAAACACGTCACCCCAAGCTCTGACTTTCTTCAGATACAAGGTGTGAAGCGGGCTGATATTTTACCACAAGTGGGTGACTGCTTGTCTTTTAGCGGCAGTTCCGGTGATGTGGCTGGAGTTGTGACTTGGTCAGTTGATTCTTTTGAGGAAAATGAGCGTATTCGTAATGAGATTGAGCATTTATGGGAACTTGAAATGGAAGTAAGCCTGTTTGATGAGGAAGGGGAAGCGTAGGTGGTTAAAAAGTTTGAAAGTCAGGTCAGATTATTTGGTTTATTGAGGTTTCTGAACACATTCTATGTATATAATTCCATTTTGGTTTTCTATTTTAGTAATATGATTAAGCTTAACTATACCCAAATTGGGATTGTAATGGCCAGTTACTATACGGCATCCATACTATTTGACATACCCACGGGAATGATCGGAGACCTGATTGGGAAGAAAAAGGCTATCCTTATCGGAGCGATTTTTCAATGTATTGGTATCTTTCTTATGGGATCATTACAAACTTATATGCTACTTATTATAGCTCATATCATTTTTGCATTGGGCTCATCCTTCATATCAGGTTCGGAACAAGGCTTGATTTATAAGCTTCATGAAAAGCATGACAAGCTTGATGTCTTGAACCGTAGCTACGGAAAAATTTTTTCAGCAAGTATTTTGTCTACGATTGCTGCTGCTCTTCTAAGCTCAGTAGTTATTCAATATAGCTATTCGGTTACTTTTTACATTTCGGCATTCTCTAATTTTTTAGCGGTGTTTTTTGTGTGTCTGGTTCATGAGGAGAGAGTTTATGAAGACAAAACAGGTAAAAAAGCGTTTCAACGAGTTCGCCCTCTACAAATAATGAAGGAATCCTTTCAGGAAATCAAAGTCAACAGGCAACTACTATTATTTTCTATTTACTATATATTCACAGCTATCATTCTAACCTCAGTATTCTTTCAATATCAACCCTATCTACAGCATTTAAAAATTTCACCGACTTTTTTTGGAGTTATTTATGCTCTTTTCGGCATTATTCCACTCATCTCTGCTCAGTTATCACATTTAATCAAAGGGAAGTATATATATATACTTAATCCTTTGATCCTTGCTGTTGTTTTTTTAGGGATGGCGTTAACCAAGTCCATTTGGCTTGGGATCGTATTGATTTGTTTGTTTCGGTTTAACTGGGGGATCATTATTCCAAAAATACAAAGTCACATTGATACCAGCATCACGAGCGAAACTAGCAGGGCGACAACCGTATCTACTGTGTACAGTGTACATAATCTTCTCCTATCTATGATGCTTATCATCAGTGGGCATCTTATTGAAAGCTACAGTATTGCTGTACTCCTGATTATCTATTCCTTGTTTAGCCTTTTATTTTGCTTGTATGTCTTCATTTTCCGTAGAAGCTACAACAACACAGAGGTACCCTCCAAAAGCACTTTAATGATGGATTCGAAGGAGTTGTAGTGGATGAATACCGAGGTCATCTTAATTCGCGTTTCCCCAAAAGCTGTTTTTAGCTATGATATCGAAAATGGTCATTTTCATAGGGAGAACCCCTACTCAGAAGTCACGGATTACAGTTATAGCTCGGAATTTAAACATCATAAAAGAGCAAATGACCTTTCTAATTTTGTGAAAATAGAGCGTGTTTATCAACTGGAAAACACGGACAAGGCTCAGGCCGAAATTGCCCAGCTTGCGCGCAGGTTACATCTGACTGATTTCAGTGTAATTGAAGGACCGCTGGAACGTCCTGAATTCGTTGCAGACTACAGACCTAGTAGCCCAACAGCTTACCTGGATTTTTTTCTACAAAAATGGCACAGGGGCTGTAGTCCCTTGTATTCGGAGGAGGAATTGCAAGAGGGAGAAAACCACATTAAAAACTTGCGTCATACCCATCCTTCTTATGGTGAATTAAATGAGTATGAGTATATTGCAAAAATGCTGAGTATGTTGGACTCGAATCAAACCCAATTGTTTCCCTGCGAAGCTGGGGTACATTCTTTTCAAGTAAATGGTGATGGAGCGCTTTTTCGCTGCAATAGATATGCTAAGGCGGGCTTGGAGAAATCAAGCGACGAGATAGGATGTATCGATTCTGTGGACGATTTGGCACCTTGTAAAAGTTGTTTTTCAAGATATATGTGCGGAGGACGTTGCAATTTATTGATTAATCAGCTTCAGAGCAATGCATGTGTCCTGTTTCGGGAGTTTACAATTGTTTTGTTGAAAGCGATCATTAGTCATCATCTGGCTGAAAAATCGGCTGGAATTCTGGTAAAGGAGTAGACATATGCGAATTTGTACAGGATTAGTGACCATTGATGATTTAGTGCCTTTTATTCAGGCCGGAGCCGAAGAATTTTATTGTGGCGTCATTGATGAACAATGGTTGGATCGGTATAACTATATCGTTGCCTTGAATCGCAGACCTTGGCCTGATGCGAACTTTTCCAGTTTTGCTGAACTTGCGGAGGTCGTGAATATAGCGCATGCTCATGGGTGCCAGGTATTTTTTACGATGAACGAACACTGCTATAACAACCAGCAGCTTGGTATCCTGGATTACTATTTGGAGCAAGCTGTTCGTTGTGAAGTGGATGCTATTATTTTTGCTGATTTGGGCTTGGCCGGTTATTTTGCGGATAAGAAAACGAATGTGGATGTGCATATCAGTACAGGCGGCACGATTTTTAACTGTTACACAGCAGAAATGTACACCAAAGAATTTCATGCGGATCGGCTTATTTTGCCCCGTTCCTTGTCCATGGCAGAAATGAAAATCATAATTGAAAGCTCACCAAATACAGAGTTTGAGGTTTTTATCAAAAATGAAGGCTGTACTTATATAGATGGCTTTTGTAATTTTGTGCATGGGACTCGATTTATGAATAACAATGATGGGGTCATTTTTAATCCTCCATGTGTTTTGAGATATCAGGTTATTGAGAGTATTACGCCCATACCGTATGATGTACCACTGCTGGAGAAAAAGCTAAACTGGATTTTAGACAATAAGGGTGACTGTGGTGTTTGCAGCTTATATTATCTGAACCAATTATCGGTTGATAGCTTGAAATTGGTCGGGAGAGCTTCAGACAGAAGTCAGGTTTTAAGTGATATCAGGATGATAAAATCAGCGATAGATTTATGCGGCGAGGTGGCAAACTTCGAAGAGTACCATCACATGATTTCTTCGCAAATATGTCAGAATAGCTGGAAAAACGATCAATTGATTACACATTGCTACTACCCGGAAATTCTGGACCATGTAAATGGCATTCATAATGTTCAGGGGAGTGTATAATATGGAAAAAGCGATGATGGTTGACGACCTGCGTAAATTAACGAATGTGGAGAACCAGTATCAGCGTCTGTATTATGGACAGGAGTTTTGCCCGCGTGCTTTCTTAACAGTAAGGGAGCTAAAATCAGTTATCAGCTTTTGTGAGCAGCACGACATGAAGCTAACCTTGATTACTCCTTATATGACGGATGAAAGTATGAACACGATTGTAAACATCTTAAAGGAAGTAAGTGAAGCATCTATTTTTGATGAGTTGGTGGTTAATGATTTCGGAATGTTGTATTTTATTGAAAATCATTATCCCGGCCGCTTTAAACTTATTTTAGGTAGACTACTGAATAAAGCTAAAAAAAGTCCTTCTATTGCAAACTATTTTCCCAAGCTTGATGATGATTCGAAAATTGCCTTACAGAATACTGCGGGAGGGTTTGTCCCCAATATTAGGTTCATGCGTAAATATAAAATTTCTGCTATTCAATATGATAATAGAATACAAGGTAATAAGCTGGATATCAAAGACAATCTTGATCTGGTAAATAATAATGATATTGATGATGCTGATACTGATGTGCTCCCTTTTAGCAGGGAATTAGTATACCCTTACGTACACATTACAACTGCCCGAAGATGTTTTTCCAGCATCCTGTATAGCAAGTCATCTATGTCTGAGTGGAAAACGTCATCATTATGCAATAAGAGCTGCAAGACTTGTCAAACAGTCCTCTATAATGATGTGATGAAAAAAGATATTATATTAAAAGGAAACTCTCTTTATTACGAAAACGCCAAGCTTCCCGTCAATTTAGCGGAGTATTCACGAATTATAACTCAGGTACTATAAATACTAGATCGGAGTGGTTTGCCCGCTTTTATTTTGAAAGAGCAGGTGGTCTAACCTCGCTGCTCTTTTCTGAACTCATTCGTTAAATCTTCCTATCCATTACTGGTTCCTTCACACTCGTTTTGGTATAAACTCGTGTTCCCGCTAAACACTTCAATCATCGTTAATGCCCCGTTCGATAGCCGTGGTTGAACGCTGCTGCCGAGTGTAGGGAAGTTGATTCGCTTAGTAAATCAAGCATGACTTCAATTTGTTCAAAATCGACTGCTGGTAGTTTATTTTTTTAGCATCTCCATAAGATCACTAAATTTTTAATTCACTTTTTGAGACTCAGGGTCGGTTGACTTTATTCGTTCACTGGGACGCCATTTCCTATAATGCATATCCTCCAAAACCATGTTCATCATGCCTCTCTATAAATTCTGTTTTGCTAAGTCTTTATCCTCACGTAAATCCATCACCCAAGCCAAAGTTCACTACATGTGGAAGCTACATATAAGGTGAGCATTGAATTTATTCTTGTTCAGACAGGTAATCCTAAACTTTAAAGGTAAAATGAATAATTCCAGAAATAAAGCTCCCGCGGTGATGGGACTGACCCGATTTTGAACCAATGGAAAATCCTCAACAACAAAAGACTACAAAGGTGTCGGAGTACAAGACTTGATTCCATTGCCGAAAGGGACAAGAACTTGGTATCGTTGCTGATTAGGTGAATAGCTAAAAAGGAAAACATAAAAAATGGATTCGCATATTGCTCGAATTAATTAAAAGCAGCCAAGCCCTTCTTTCAACGTTACGGGACTCGGTATCTATTGTTGCCCTCGACGGGTTCTAAAATTTCAAAGTATTCTAAACATAATAGAGTTAAAGCTTTAATTTGCTAGGTTTATATGCATACGCTATTATTCTATAATTTCACTCAGAAAGGAGGTTAAAGTAAAAAAATACGGAATATGGCACGGATAGGTGATATACTGCAAAGAGAATCAACCAACAAGCAAGTGTATGGGACAAACACAAAATTTTAGGAGGTAGAGTATGTTTAAGTTTAGTAAGAAAATGATGACGGTAGTTCTTGCAGCTTCCATGAGTTTTGGGTTGTTTGCAACAACCTCAAGTGCAGCGACAGACTATTGGCAAAATTGGACCGATGGCGGCGGGACGGTCAATGCTGTAAATGGATCAGGTGGTAATTACAGCGTAACATGGAAGGATACTGGGAATTTTGTTGTCGGCAAAGGCTGGACTACTGGATCGCCAAACAGAACGATTAACTACAATGCCGGTGTCTGGGCGCCGTCCGGTAATGGATATTTGGCTCTCTACGGGTGGACGAGAAACTCACTCATCGAATATTACGTCGTTGATAGCTGGGGGACTTATCGACCTACCGGAACGTATAAAGGTACGGTGACCAGTGATGGGGGCACATATGACATCTACACAACAATGCGATACGACGCACCTTCCATTGAAGGCCAAAAAACGACGTTTATTCAGTACTGGAGTGTTCGACAGTCGAAGAGACCGACCGGGGGCAACTCCACGATCACTTTCAGCAACCACGTGAAAGCATGGGCGAGCAAAGGAATGAATCTGGGAAGTAACTGGTCTTACCAGGTGTTGGCGACAGAGGGGTATCAGAGTAGCGGGAGCTCTAACGTAACGGTGTGGTAACCACTTAACTGCAAGCTGTTCAACGAACAGGCGCGGTTGGGGCTGTCTCACGGGATAAACGGGTTCCGAAAGCTGTCTGATAGGATTTACACGAATTGGTCCATGGAGGAAACACCGATCTCTAAGCATTGTAGACAGGCCGATGGCCGTTCTCCTCCAGTCTATCCGTCAGTGCGGATGCGTTGCAGGCCGTTACTTGCTAGACGAACGGCCTTCGACGCTGCTGGAGGCGAATTGCGGGCCGTCATGGCCTATCATTTTCCCTATCAGCTTAAAGGGGATATATCAATGAGAAAGCTATTGATTTTCCTTTTAATAGCACCAATGGTTGTGATCAGCGCTTGTTCGCAAGATAAGCCTGAGAAAAGGGATAACCTTGTATTCGTGGAAGGTGGGACTTTTCAGAACAACAAGTACAACAACTCTGGAAAAAGCGTGGCCCTATCGAACTTTTATATCAACAAATATGAAGTAGTTCAAAAAGAGTGGGTTGAAGTCATGGGAAGTAATCCCTCGGTATTCATAGGCGACAGTTTGCCAGGAGAAATGGTGAGTTGGTATGACGTTGTGGAGTACTGTAATCAAAGAGGTATACGAGAGGGCTTAAAACCGTATTACAACATAGACAAGGATAATAAAAGACCCGAATAAATAAGGATGATAACGATAATATAAAATGGACAGTAACGATTAATGAGGGAGCTAACGGTTGCCGATTGCCTACAGAATTGGAGTGGGAATATGCTGCAGACGGAGGTCAGGCGAGCAAGGGCTACACATACAGCGGAAGCAATAATGCTGACGAGGTCGAATGGTATTGGAAAAACGCCGGAGACAAATACTTATCTGGAGACTGGAACTGGCCTATTATAGAGAGCAACAATAATAAAACAAAATCAATCGATACCCGGAAACCCAACGAGTTAGGAATTTACTACGATATGTCTGGCAACGTAAGAGAATGGTGTTGGGACTGGTATGGAGACTTGGATAGCGAAAGCGGTTTCTACCGAGTTGTGAAGGGTGGTGGACAGCGACCGTCTAGGACTTTATTTTTTGTCCTCGGCTGTCGCTGTTCAATTTATAGAGCCAGTCTAATACTTTATTTTCTGCTGACAAAGAGAGGGATTTAGAGGCTTAAAAAATATTTTGGGCATGTTGAGTAGAAGATGGTCCAGGATATGTCTCCGCCATGTTTGTTCATCACTTTTCGCATAATCCCAGCAGCTCTCGTCCTCTATACACAAGATGACGAGGCATTAATTAAGCGACGGGCAGTTATTCAAAGTGACTTCATAGTGGATATTTTTTAATATAGACTGTATGTTCAGCCATGGCTAAAATGGCAATCAGGAAAATATTACCACATTGGGGAGAGGAACAAGGTGGAACTTTTTTACGAAATCGAGGGGAATGGAGTCCCTATAGTCATGATTCACTCGGGAGGTGTCGACTCAAGGGTATGGAGATATATGGTGCCTGGACTGGCAAAATCATTCAAGATCATTACCTTCGATGGTCGAGGAACCGGCCGCTCACCTGCTATGCAAGAGCCGACTTCACTTGTGGAGGATTTGCGCAAACTTCTTGAACATCTCGGACTGGATCTTGTCACACTTGTTGGCCATTCCATCGGTGGGCAAGTCGCGACTGATTTTACGTTATCATATCCTTCTATGGTTGAGCGGCTAGTGGTAATTGCCCCTTCATTAACGGGATTTGCATATTCGCAAGAATTTACCAATTATATGACATCGGTGAATGCGGTCGCTCCCGATATTACAAGACTTGTAGAGTTGTCCTTAGCCGCACCGATCTATCGGGCTACGATGGCTAGCCACCATCGAAGTTTTTTGACTGAAATGCATAATCACTACATGACAAGGGTATTCACCGAGTGGAGAAGCTTTGAGGTCCTTTGGCCAGAGGCGCCTTCGATTGAACGTTTAGAAAAGGTTGCAGCGAGTACGTTATTTATACAAGGAACCATAGAATGGCCGGATATGTACAATATCGCCGAGCACTTCAAGCGTGTACCTGCAATTAGGTTTGCCGAAATCAAAGGAGCCGATCATATGCTTGTCCTTACTCATGCGGAGGAACTAGCTAATAGCATCCGACAGTTTTGTCACAGGTGAGGACCATACGTGAATAGATTGGGCATCTCTTGAATCAAAGTATTATAATGGATGATAAGAAGTTTTGAAACTTAAAGGGCAACCCGGAAGAAACATCTTAGTGCTTGGAAGCGGCGGATGAGTGGAAAGCGGATGTTTACAGATAACATCAACACGAAGTCTCTCAAGCATGTCTATACCAAGACCTTACATTAGGGAGCAGTTGAATTGACGTACCGACCATCAAAAGAAGATTAACGCTTTCCACCAAAAATCAGAAAGTGTTTAATTGAACTAACGAGATACGTTAGCTCAATAAAACAGCGGCAGGCTCAGACTGATAAAACAAAGTCCGAGCCTGCCGCTGCTTTATATTGGAGCCAGTTTTATAATTATAATCCGGAGCCCTGACGGTAAACTATACCAGCTACCCTGCATTCCACAGACGATTCTTACGAGCTGTTATTCTGAAAATAAAGCATCCGTTGCAACCGGTTGAAGGATAGGCAGTGGCTGAAGGGCGGTGGTCCGGTCGAGATGAACAAACGCATCATAACGATCCGCCATGCTGGAAGGCACGTAATTGCCGAATCGTTCATGAGCAGGCTCATATACCACACCGATGGCTCGGTGGCCAATGACCGTATGCAGTATGGAAGATGCATCGGAGAGCATTACCATGCCATTCCGACCGTCTCCCGCCCGGTGCATGCAATACTCCCAGCTTCCTGGCTGTCCGGGCGGCACGGTCATTTTCTCAACCGGAGCTCCCCAAGCTCTTCCCGCCAGTACCTCGCCCTGATAGGTTCCGAAGCCAACGGCAAACACACGATGTTCCGGATCTTCCCGTAGTAGCTGACCCACATTGACCATGCCGTCAGCCATCATATCCGTTGCCCGGGCATCACCGATATGCGTATTATGCTCCCAGACAATGGCTTTTGCCGAGGCGCCGTAATAGGACATGATTCGCTTCAGCGATTCAACCATATGTCTGTCCCGTATATTCCAGGACTGCGGACCGCCCCGGACCATCGTACGATAATAGGCCTCCGAACTGGAAGTGACGAGCATGTTCACCTCCGCATTCAGTTCTTCCTCACTTCCCGGATACGCCATGCGCCTGCTCTGAATCTGCTTTAGTAGCTCAACCACTTCTTTCTCACAGCTCTCCGAGAGCAATCCTGCCGCAATGCCATAATTTTGATGGTCCCTGCTATATGGATCAAAACAAGCATATGTCCTGCGGGCCTGTTCCAAGTGGGGAGACTTGGTCTCCTCCAAATAAGCGATGATTGCCTCCATCGATTCCCATAACGAGTACATATCGATGCCATAAAATCCAACCTTGGGACAATCACTTCCGCCCCCTTGATTCATCTCATTGTACTCCTTCAGCCACTCCGCGAAATCACGAATATCCGTATTCGCCCACATCCAGGTCGGCCAGCGGGTAAAATCACCCAGTGCATCGACTGCCGAAGAATCGGACCCCTCCATCCCTTTAACATACCGGTTTAACCGATAAGCAGAGGGCCAGTCTCCTTCCACGCCGATAATGTTAAATCCCTTGCTTGTAATTAGCTTCTTCGAAAGTTCGGCCCGAACTTGGTAAAAATCAGACGTCCCATGGCTCGCCTCGCCAAGCAGCACAATATCTGCATCTCCGATGGCCTTAACCATGCTGTCCAGATTCTCCATTCCGTCCAATGGGATAAATAAGGCATTCAGCTCTTTTAGATATGCGTTCTGCTCTGATAGATTATCATTAGAATTCATGAATTTGTTCCCTCCTTTAGACGGTATGAGTGGATTATTTCCGAATTGTCCATTCATTAACCCAAAACAGGCCTCCCTTAGTGATAAGCCAGGGTAAGTCTGGTGGGGGCAAAATTTGAATTGATTAAGATGTGCACAAAAAAGGAGGAGAAATATAATGTCCGCTGAACGTTTTCATATTCACATAGCAGATGAAGTCCTTGCTGATTTAAAGAGAAGACCGCTGGCCGGATCAATTGGAAAACTCAGCTTGGAGTGATTGTGGAGGTGACCTCCGTCAAAGATTTAGCGAAGATGAACTCATTACATATCATGGTTTATTGGCTTACTAACACAATCGGGTCGTCAACGCGGATGTATTACGAAAATTCACATTCGCTGCCGCCATTAGGCTATATAAAAGTACCAACTGGGGTTGCATTATTCCCAGCAGATATAGTATTACCACCAAAAGACTGGGCAGTGCGAAATTTAAATATAACTCGCTGGACTATCATGGCTCGTGGTGGACATTTTACGGCCATGGAAGAGCCAGAGCTTTAAGCCCAAGAAATTCGTGCCTTCTACAAGCCTTATAGAGTGGAATAGTGAGTGTTTATGATGGAGCAGATACCTTAGAATAATTATTCAAGAGCGAAAAGGCTTTTTGAGTATGTACGAACATCCAATTGATTCAGCGTTTGGTTGATGAAAAAGCTATGGATAAAATCTTTTATTCGAATGCTATTAAGAATTAGTCCAAGTAGGACCAACTTACCAGTTGAGGCCGATTGGATCAATAAATCTGCCTTAAATGATGTGGGTTAGTATCCATTATTAAAGGAGGAATCACGAAATTCAATATAAGGCTCCTTAACGTTGTAAATCCGCGTTTACTGGCGATACGTCAATATTGTAAAAAATTACGATTCATTCTCGTTCCTAAAAGCATGCTTTTAGGAACGAGAATGAATTAGTCTATTTCACGTCCCCAAATGTGTATAAATAATTATTGGAACGTTTCAGTATTAATGGTCCCTTTTTTGGAACTGAAAGGGGGATGCATCATATAGTAGATATGGCTTATAATTTGTGTGTCGGTCGGCCAAATACCAAGCTACTTTCGACGCTACTGTTGATCAATAGTATGATGCCCAAAAAGTCGTCACAAGATATCTAACTGCTATTCATGAAAAGCATTTATCGGATGCAGTAGATATGGTCAAAGATTCACGGTACCTTTCAATGAAGAAAAACAAATTCGAAAGTATAAGCAGTATAGTAATAGAACTGATTTTGATAACTCGGTTATTAATTGGTATGATTTACATGTAGTAATCAGCAAACTTAAATGATATATTATGTATCCGGCCGTAAGTTAGGCTGTGATGTAATAGTTAGATGGACTTCAAAAATTCAAAGGATTACCTATGAGGTATTATTTACCAGTAGCGTGAATCGTCGAAGTGTGATATATTATTATTCCGGGTGTTGATATGTCCGGAAATGATTGATCTTTGAAAACTGAACAACGAGTGAGTAAAACGATTTTGTTCGCAAAATCAAACAAGAGATATTTTTTATCTCGTCAGTTTCAAAATGAGCTTATCGCTCTTTCTATAAACCAACTTCGGTTGGTCTTTAATGGAGAGTTTGATCCTGGCTCAGGACGAACGCTGGCGGCGTGCCTAATACATGCAAGTCGAGCGGGGTTATGTAGAAGCTTGCTTCTACATAACCTAGCGGCGGACGGGTGAGTAACACGTAGGCAACCTGCCCACAAGACAGGGATAACTACCGGAAACGGTAGCTAATACCCGATATATCCTTTTCCTGCATGGGCGAAGGAGGAAAGACGGAGCAATCTGTCACTTGTGGATGGGCCTGCGGCGCATTAGCTAGTTGGTGGGGTAAAGGCCTACCAAGGCGACGATGCGTAGCCGACCTGAGAGGGTGATCGGCCACACTGGGACTGAGACACGGCCCAGACTCCTACGGGAGGCAGCAGTAGGGAATCTTCCGCAATGGGCGAAAGCCTGACGGAGCAACGCCGCGTGAGTGATGAAGGTTTTCGGATCGTAAAGCTCTGTTGCCAGGGAAGAACGTCTTGTAGAGTAACTGCTACAAGAGTGACGGTACCTGAGAAGAAAGCCCCGGCTAACTACGTGCCAGCAGCCGCGGTAATACGTAGGGGGCAAGCGTTGTCCGGAATTATTGGGCGTAAAGCGCGCGCAGGCGGCTCTTTAAGTCTGGTGTTTAATCCCGAGGCTCAACTTCGGGTCGCACTGGAAACTGGGGAGCTTGAGTGCAGAAGAGGAGAGTGGAATTCCACGTGTAGCGGTGAAATGCGTAGAGATGTGGAGGAACACCAGTGGCGAAGGCGACTCTCTGGGCTGTAACTGACGCTGAGGCGCGAAAGCGTGGGGAGCAAACAGGATTAGATACCCTGGTAGTCCACGCCGTAAACGATGAATGCTAGGTGTTAGGGGTTTCGATACCCTTGGTGCCGAAGTTAACACATTAAGCATTCCGCCTGGGGAGTACGGTCGCAAGACTGAAACTCAAAGGAATTGACGGGGACCCGCACAAGCAGTGGAGTATGTGGTTTAATTCGAAGCAACGCGAAGAACCTTACCAGGTCTTGACATCCCTCTGACCGCTGTAGAGATATGGCTTTCCTTCGGGACAGAGGAGACAGGTGGTGCATGGTTGTCGTCAGCTCGTGTCGTGAGATGTTGGGTTAAGTCCCGCAACGAGCGCAACCCTTATGCTTAGTTGCCAGCAGGTCAAGCTGGGCACTCTAAGCAGACTGCCGGTGACAAACCGGAGGAAGGTGGGGATGACGTCAAATCATCATGCCCCTTATGACCTGGGCTACACACGTACTACAATGGCCGGTACAACGGGAAGCGAAATCGCGAGGTGGAGCCAATCCTAGAAAAGCCGGTCTCAGTTCGGATTGTAGGCTGCAACTCGCCTACATGAAGTCGGAATTGCTAGTAATCGCGGATCAGCATGCCGCGGTGAATACGTTCCCGGGTCTTGTACACACCGCCCGTCACACCACGAGAGTTTACAACACCCGAAGTCGGTGGGGTAACCCGCAAGGGAGCCAGCCGCCGAAGGTGGGGTAGATGATTGGGGTGAAGTCGTAACAAGGTAGCCGTATCGGAAGGTGCGGCTGGATCACCTCCTTTCTATGGAGAATCGTTTCCGGAGAGCGGAAACATTCAAATCAGCAGGTACATGTACCTGCGACCGGATATTCAATTCGGTTCATCACGTTCGTGTGAATGAAATGAATATCCTAAACTTACTCACTCGTTGCTCAGTTTTGAGAGCTCAAACTCTCAAGCTTCGACGAATACTTCATTCACACATTCGTGTGGAACCGAAATATTCATCGGGTTTCGCTTCAATGAAGCGAATTGCACCTTGAAAACTGGATACCGAAACGAAATTGCGTTTTAGAATATTCCTTTAAGCTGATCTTGTGTGAACAAGTGAAATAAAGGTAGCAGGTAAGGAAAGATCTTTTGCCTTTGGCAAAAATCATTCTTTATCGAACATCGACATTTTCTTTTATCAAAGAAAAGTCTAGGTTAAGCTACAAAGAGCACACGGAGGATGCCTAGGCGCCAGGAGCCGACGAAGGACGTGGCGAACAACGATAAAGCCTCGGGGAGCTGTAAGCAAGCTTTGATCCGGGGATGTCCGAATGGGGAAACCCGGCTGTCTTCATCGACAGTCACTTTCTGCTGAATACATAGGCAGAATAGAGGCAGACCAGGGGAACTGAAACATCTAAGTACCCTGAGGAAGAGAAAACAATAGTGATTCCGTCAGTAGCGGCGAGCGAACGCGGATTAGCCCAAACCAAGGAGCTTGCTCCTTGGGGTTGTGGGACGTCTCATATGGAGTTACAAAGGAACCGGTTAGATGAAGAGGTCTGGAAAGGCCCGCCAAAGAAGGTAAAAGCCCTGTAGTTCAAAACTTGTTCTCTCCGAGACGGATCCCGAGTAGTGCGGGGCACGTGAAACCCCGTATGAATCCGGCAGGACCATCTGCCAAGGCTAAATACTCCCTGGCGACCGATAGTGAAGCAGTACCGTGAGGGAAAGGTGAAAAGCACCCCGGAAGGGGAGTGAAATAGATCCTGAAACCGTGTGCTTACAAGAAGTCAGAGCCCTATGATATTTTCCTTTGGAAAAATCACGGGTGATGGCGTGCCTTTTGTAGAATGAACCGGCGAGTTACGTTCCCGTGCAAGGTTAAGGTGAAGAGCTGAAGCCGCAGCGAAAGCGAGTCTGAATAGGGCGACTTGAGTACGTGGACGTAGACCCGAAACCGGGTGATCTACCCCTGTCCAGGGTGAAGGTGCGGTAACACGCACTGGAGGCCCGAACCCACGCATGTTGAAAAATGCGGGGATGAGGTGGGGGTAGCGGAGAAATTCCAATCGAACCCGGAGATAGCTGGTTCTCCCCGAAATAGCTTTAGGGCTAGCCTCGGAAAGAAGAATCGTGGAGGTAGAGCACTGATTGGGTGCGGGGCCCGCAAGGGTTACCAAGCTCAGTCAAACTCCGAATGCCATAGATTTAGTTCCGGGAGTCAGACAGTGAGTGCTAAGATCCATTGTCGAAAGGGAAACAGCCCAGACCATCAGCTAAGGTCCCCAAGTGTGTGTTAAGTGGGAAAGGATGTGGAGTTGCACAGACAACCAGGATGTTGGCTTAGAAGCAGCCACCATTGAAAGAGTGCGTAATAGCTCACTGGTCGAGTGACTCTGCGCCGAAAATGTAACGGGGCTAAACACACCACCGAAGCTATGGCTTGATGCTTGCATCAGGGGTAGGGGAGCGTTGAATGCGGGTTGAAGGTGTACCGTAAGGAGCGCTGGACTGCATTCAAGTGAGAATGCCGGTATGAGTAACGAAAAGATCTGTGAGAATCAGATCCGCCGAAAGCCTAAGGGTTCCTGAGGAAGGTTCGTCCGCTCAGGGTAAGTCGGGACCTAAGGCGAGGCCGATAGGCGTAGTCGAAGGACAACAGGTCGAAATTCCTGTACCACCGTAATCCGTTATGAGCAATGGGGTGACGCAGTAGGGTAGTGACGCGGACGGATGGATGTCCGTCTAAGCAGTGAGGCTGGTGTGTAGGCAAATCCGCACATCGTTAAGGCTGGGCTGTGATGGGGAGCGAAAATTGTAGTAGCGAAGGTCATGATCTCAGACTGCCAAGAAAAGCCTCTAGCCAGGAGAAGGTGCCCGTACCGCAAACCGACACAGGTAGGCGAGAAGAGAATTCTAAGGCGCGCGGAAGAACTCTCGTTAAGGAACTCGGCAAAATGACCCCGTAACTTCGGGAGAAGGGGTGCCTCGGTAGGGTGAATAGCCCGAGGGGGCCGCAGTGAAAAGGCCCAAGCGACTGTTTAGCAAAAACACAGGTCTGTGCGAAGCCGCAAGGCGAAGTATACGGGCTGACGCCTGCCCGGTGCTGGAAGGTTAAGGGGAGTGGTAAGCCCTTCGGGGCGAAGCTATGAACCGAAGCCCCAGTAAACGGCGGCCGTAACTATAACGGTCCTAAGGTAGCGAAATTCCTTGTCAGGTAAATTCTGACCCGCACGAATGGCGTAACGACTTGGGCGCTGTCTCAACGAGAGATCCGGTGAAATTTTAATACCTGTGAAGATGCAGGTTACCCGCGACAAGACGGAAAGACCCCATGGAGCTTTACTGCAGCTTGATATTGAATTTGGGTACGATCTGTACAGGATAGGTGGGAGCCGTCGAACTTTGAGCGCCAGCTTGAAGGGAGGCATCCTTGGGATACCACCCTGATCGTATCTAGGTTCTAACTTGGTACCGTAAACCGGTGCGAGGACAGTGTCAGGTGGGCAGTTTGACTGGGGCGGTCGCCTCCTAAAGAGTAACGGAGGCGCCCCAAGGTTCCCTCAGAATGGTTGGAAATCATTCGAAGAGTGCAAAGGCAGAAGGGAGCTTGACTGCGAGACCTACAAGTCGAGCAGGGACGAAAGTCGGGCTTAGTGATCCGGTGGTACCGCATGGAAGGGCCATCGCTCAACGGATAAAAGCTACCCTGGGGATAACAGGCTTATCTCCCCCAAGAGTCCACATCGACGGGGAGGTTTGGCACCTCGATGTCGGCTCATCGCATCCTGGGGCTGAAGTAGGTCCCAAGGGTTGGGCTGTTCGCCCATTAAAGCGGTACGCGAGCTGGGTTCAGAACGTCGTGAGACAGTTCGGTCCCTATCTGTCGTGGGCGTAGGAAATTTGAGAGGAGCTGTCCTTAGTACGAGAGGACCGGGATGGACGTACCGCTGGTGTACCAGTTGTTCCGCCAGGAGCACCGCTGGGTAGCTATGTACGGAAGGGATAAGCGCTGAAAGCATCTAAGCGTGAAGCCCCCCTCAAGATGAGATTTCCCAGTATGTAAGACCCCTTGAAGACGACGAGGTAGATAGGTTGGGGGTGGAAGTGCAGTAATGCATGGAGCTGACCAATACTAATCGGTCGAGGGCTTATCCTAAAGATAAAACGCAAATGAGTTTCGGATCCAGTTTTCAGGGTGTAACCTTGAACGTATGTACAAGTGACATACAACAAGCGTATGGCTATTCATTCACACGATAAGTGATGAAGCGAATAACCGTACGATAGAATTTGCATAGCAAATTCATGTTTGGTGGCGATAGCGGAGGGGTTCCACACGTACCCATCCCGAACACGACCGTTAAGCCCTCCAGCGCCGATGGTACTTGGACCGCAGGGTCCTGGGAGAGTAGGACGTCGCCAAGCAACCCCATAATGGGGATTTTTTTTCGCCTATCAGGCTATTGATTATACATACAAAAATGATTTTTTAGATGGGGCTATAGCTCAGCTGGGAGAGCGCCTGCCTTGCACGCAGGAGGTCAGGGGTTCGATCCCCCTTGGCTCCACCAATATTCCCTGATAGCTCAGTTGGTAGAGCACTCGACTGTTAATCGAGTTGTCACAGGTTCGAGTCCTGTTCGGGGAGCCATGTGGAGAGGTGTCCGAGTTGGCCGAAGGAGCACGATTGGAAATCGTGTAGGCGCCAAAAGCGTCTCGAGGGTTCGAATCCCTCTCTCTCCGCCAGCTCTTAATAATAGATATATGGCCCGTTGGTCAAGGGGTTAAGACACCTCCCTTTCACGGAGGTAACAGGGGTTCGAATCCCCTACGGGTCATAAGCAGTATGGAGGCTTAGCTCAGCTGGGAGAGCATCTGCCTTACAAGCAGAGGGTCGGGGGTTCGAGCCCCTCAGCCTCCACCATTTGAAAAATAAATATTTATTACTGTCGCGGGGTGGAGCAGTTCGGTAGCTCGTCGGGCTCATAACCCGAAGGTCGCAGGTTCAAATCCTGCCCCCGCAATTACTTCAACTAAGGAAGTTTCCTCTGGAACCGTGGTGTAGAGGCCTAACATGCCTGCCTGTCACGCAGGAGATCGCGGGTTCGAATCCCGTCGGTTCCGCCATTTAACTTAATACGCCGGTGTAGCTCAACTGGTAGAGCAACTGACTTGTAATCAGTAGGTTGGGGGTTCAAGTCCTCTCGCCGGCACCATATTGGAGGATTAGCGAAGTGGCCAAACGCATCAGACTGTAAATCTGCTCCCTTACGGGTTCGGTGGTTCGAATCCATCATCCTCCACCAGTTTTACGAGCCATTAGCTCAGTTGGTAGAGCACCTGACTTTTAATCAGGGTGTCGAAGGTTCGAGTCCTTCATGGCTCACCATTATCATTGTATGCGCGTGTGGCGGAATTGGCAGACGCACTAGACTTAGGATCTAGCGTCTTTGACGTGGGGGTTCAAGTCCCTCCACGCGCATCTTGTTTTTGCGGACGTGGCTCAGCGGTAGAGCATCGCCTTGCCAAGGCGAGGGTCGCGGGTTCGATTCCCGTCGTCCGCTCCATTTATTAGTCCCCTTAGCTCAGCTGGATAGAGCGTTTGACTACGAATCAAAAGGTCGGGAGTTCGAATCTCTCAGGGGACGCCATTAACTTCATAAGCCGGTGTGGCGGAATTGGCAGACGCGCGCGACTCAAAATCGTGAGGGAAACCGTGGAGGTTCGAGTCCTCTCACCGGCATCTATTTCGGGATGTAGCTCAATGGTAAAACTCAGCCTTCCAAGCTGGTAGCGTGGGTCCGATTCCCATTACCCGCTTTATATAGATGAAAAAGGAGAGATGGCTTATTTTTATGCCATCTCTCCTTTTTTACTTTTAAACTATTTCTATCGACATCACAAGCAGTAGAAACCCCAAGGCAATCTCCTCCGTTCTTTTGCGTTATTAAGATAGGGCGTACAACTAACGAGGAACGATAGTTAAATAACACACAATGTTGAGCAGGCGCTTCAAGTCTGCTCTTTTTATTAAACTAACGGGCAAGTTAGTTTTAAGTTTACTTCACCAACTCAACACAGAAAGCGCAAAAGTCTGTTGGGAAACTCGACAGACTTTTGCGCTTTAGAAGATGAATTTACCAAGGTTGACTTGTTGGTCCAATTGTAAACTCATTAACGTTCGTATCTTCTGGCTGATCAATCGCGAACGCAACAACATTGGCAACTCGATCAGGTGAAATACCGTGTTGTTCATACAATGCAGTTGCACCTTTTAAAGTATTCTTATCTGTGATGGTAGTCAACAATTCTGTATTTATTGCTGCTGGATAAATAGTTGCTGTACGGGTGTTCGTACCTTCAATGAAGATCCCCGATAAACACCCTTGTATTCAGGGGATATCTGATCCAATGCGGTTTGGAACTGCAGCTTAATTTGAATATATAGACCGGTAAACGTGTTATGCTGTCGTGTTAAGTTTCAAAGATTCAAGCAACTAAACGCCCCTTGTTTTATAATGCTCAAAGTCTTCTTTGTAGAACTAGGATCATCCTCGGTTGATTACTCCTAGGGTAAAAGTTATGAACGGTTGACCTTGGCTTCAAAAGGCTTTTCCAACTCGTCCCAGTTGGGGGGGGGGAGGGACCCGTGTCTGTTCCTTCCAAAGGTGAAACACACGGCTCAAAGCTACGATTTCCCCTACGGATCCGTCAACCAGTCGGCTGATCGGCATCCTATGATAAATTTTCGTAAAAAGGCGCATCAACGCCGGTCGTTTGCGGATTAGTGAAGCATGCGCGGCCGGCGTTAGCGGATATCGTAAGGCCTCTAACACGCGAAAGCCTTCGTCCATAGCCGCGATCATCTGCCGCAACAACTTGTCGTCCCAGCGATTTTTTTCATTTGGCGCTCGTGTGTAACCGTTATAAAGTTTAGCGCAATTACAGGCACGATATGATTCTTCAGCCATGCATCTATATATTCATGATAGATAGGCATCATACTCATTTGGTTTACGTATGCGGGTGCTCCCCTTCCATGCAGAGGATTTTTCCAAACAAACATGGCCTAACGGCCACCATCATGAATGAAAATGTCTTGGCTTGTGAATCTGAACCTCCTTAATGGAGGTTCAGGGCACAGGCCGATATTTTTTTGGTAGGACATACTCTGAGTCCTTAATTTCCCGACTTCGAGGAACTATAGGCAGCATCGTATTATCTCGCTGATCGAATATTTAAAGCGGTGTTTGTGAATACCAGTCTATGTGAACACTATTTAACAAACTAACAAATTCGCCATTCAAAATCTTCTCTTGAATCAATTTTGGTATACTATGTGGTAGATAAGAGAATTAATTTGAAGTCTGGGTATAAAGATGTTTCTACAACAACTTGAGAAATGAATTTGATTTTGGTGAAATGCGGAAGCTGTTAGGGCGTAAAGAGAGAAGAGGAGGAATGGAAATGTCGTATCTCGTTGATTTTAAAGATGTATCTACGGTTGGTTTAGAGTCTTCACCTGTAGCAGAAGCGCTTGCTGGTTTACGTGCTAATGAAGCCCGTTATTTTATGAACAAGTACAAGTATGAATTTACGGTTGTACCAGCTAGCGAAAGCCAGGAGAGCCTTGATTATGTGAACCGAATTTTGAGAGAAGAACGTGATATTGCGTTTGCGGCTAAACCTTTAGAAACGTCGCGTTTTCAAGTGGAAAATATCCGATTTACCTACGTTTTTTATGAGGATGGTCTTGCAATCAATGTCATGTATACGGTGGATGACCCTAAAAAGCGGGCTGTTGGTTTTAAGCTTTCTGAGGGGATGGAGGTACCAAAGGAGCTAGAAGGGAAGTTTAAGTTTGCTAGGCAGAAGTCTAAACTAGCTGGAACAATTCGGGGTTCGTTTTTTGTAATTAAAGGACAATATTAAAGTAAGCAAAAGCGCAAATGGAGGAATCCAGCCCCTTATTCTCTTTGCAAAAAAGTGAAATTAAAGAAAGGGCTATCCCGTAAAAGGATTGCCCTTTTTTGAAAGAATGATGAAAAGCTACCGCTTATCGTATGATTATCAAACAGGAAGATCGCGGGTAGTCTCTGATAAGGAGACTATTTTTTTGAGAAATTGCCCTTTCAGCCAACGCGGTGAACCATACCATAAGTGAAGATGAAAAATTTCCTTGTGGGAAGTGACCTAACAATACGATTAGCCAGGATAGTTTGCTGCGAATGAAGGTAACAACACTTAGTGTGGTATGCACTCGTGTTGATCTTGTTTTAATATCCAAACTTCTATTTCATACATGTTGTTGTTAGTCCATGTCTTGCTTCGCTTTTCTCAAGTGCTTTATTAAGCGGTCCATGATCGGTTCTCGGTCTCGTCTCCAATCAGTTGTTGAAGTAGTGAGACTGTTCGAGGTCGAGGATCAGTGCAGGTTGCACAGGCCGCCATCCCAGAAGTTCCTGAGTTGCAACGCTTGATCTCGGGATATCGAGCGCTGCAAGTGTGCTGAGGAAGCCGAAGTGGGTGTCTGCTTCTTCACGTGAAATGCTGACTACAGGCACGTTCAGGTGTTTACCGATAACACTTGCGATGTCGCGAAATGGTACGCCTTCATCTGCGACCCCATTCAGTCGTGAACCGGCGGGTGCCTTTTCTAACGCAAGGCGGTATAGATGTGCGGCGTCAAGGCGGTGCACAGCTGGCCAGCGGTTGGTCCCCCCTTCCACATAGGCTGAGAAGCCCTTCGTTTTGGCAATGTTGATCAGTCTCGGCACAAATCCTGTGTCACCCTCACCGTGTACCGAAGGACAAAGCTCTACGATTGATGTCCGCACTCCGCGCTCAGCCAGCAATAACGCTACGTTTTCTGCTGCCACTCCATTGGCGTGCGTGGTGATCACGAATGGCTTACCAGACCCTTCCAGCGCCGCCCCCATCGCTTCAACGGCGTGCAGATCTGCTGTGAGTGCCCTGGCGAAGTTCGAGAAGTCGTGATTGAATGCCAGATGAATAATGCCATCCGCAGCAGCCGCACCACTACGAAGGCTGTCGAGATCGTCGATGTCACCGCGGTGCACTTCAGCCCCGACCTCTTTTAGTTTCGCAGCGCTATTGTCTGAGCGCACAAGACCGACGACTTGATGACCCGCATCCATGAGTTCGCGGACGACAGCGGAACCGATGTAACCTGTTGCTCCTGTTACGAAAACACGCATCATGAAATCCCCCTTAAGCTTCTAACTATTGTTGTATAAATTATAATTACCACGCGATGGGTCCATCCTCATCTGAAAACGTTCCTGTTGGAGCGTCCGCACCAATCATCGCAAGCCGGACTGCTTCACGCGACCCTTGTTCAACACTACGAGTAAAGGAGCTAAGTTTATGAGTAAAATAAAAAAGAAAATGTCTGAGAGGGGCGAATTATCTGAGGTCGTGGCAGAAAAGCCTGCGCAAGCATTGGGCCGCAAGCGAGATCACACGCGGGATGATAAAATCCTTGAGGCGACAATCGACATCCTCGCCGATACGAGTTTCGATGGTATGACAATGGACATGGTCGCGGCTCGAGCAAAGGCTGGGAAGGCGACGGTTTACCGCCGCTGGTCTTCCAAGGCGGAGTTAGTCCGAGACGCCTTGGCCTGGATGAATCGGAATCATCTTAAGCTCGAAAGCTTGCCTGATACAGGAACCTTGCGCGAAGATCTCCTCGTGCTTTTGAAGCCGCAATCGATCGCGGAAGAAGAACGCAAATTTCGAGTCCTAGCGGGCCTAGGCTCCTTTTTGCAGCATCCGGAATTTGCCGAAGCAGGAACAGCCGGGATTTTCGAGCCATGGGTTGTTGTGAACCGTGAGCTTATGAACCGAGCCGTCGTCCGCGGTGAAATTCCCGCTCACGCGGACATTGAGATGGCTTGTCAGGTCATTACTTCAGTGGCTTCTTTTCGCGGACTCATCCAGCGCAAACCGTTCGACAAGCCTTTCTTCACAGCGCTAATCGATGGCATTCTACTGCCTGCACTCAAAAACCCGCAAACAGCTCCAAATATCATGGACAGATGATGACCAGGCGCTTACCAGAAGAATCTACAAGGTGGATCAATCACAGAAATGATTCAACTATCGGGAAACGATATTTGAATTTAGAACAGGGAGCACACTGCCGTGGCAAATGCTCCCTCTTTCATGGAAGTAACGGGCAGTACAGGTTAATACAGTAGCGTTGAAAAATGAAATATAAGGGATTAGGAGGCACGGATTTGCTCGTCTCGAAGTTTGCGCTGGGAACGATGATCTTCAGAGGTAAGAACTTTCCGATGAGTGTGGCGATGGGGGCGCTGAATAAGCAAGATCGTGTAGGTAGGGGGCATTTTCCTTTTTAAAATGACAATTGCCCTATTCCCCGTCCATATACCTAAAAAAGGCAGGGTCGGGGAGTGTCCTATCCTGCCTTCTTGGGTGTTATATGTTTTCTACTGTACTAACTTATCCAATTCTGGCTGCAATTTGGTCCGCAAAACATACAACATGATGGCACCAACAAGGAATGCGACCGCATCCGCAATGACAAGCGACCAGACCACCCCGTGGAAGCCGTTCATTTGATTGGCGATAAACAACACAGGAATCAGAGTAATTCCTTGAATAATTGACATAATAAACGCGGCAGTTCCTTGTGCTGATGCTTGGAAGATCCCGGTAAACAATGTGGTCATTCCTGTAATGAACAAGGATAGGAATGTCACATGTAGAATGTAGCTGCCCATTCCAATTAATTGCGAGTCATTTGTAAATAAACCAATTAAGTGGTCGGAAATCAAATAGACGATGATGCCAAATACGACTGCTAACGCCACAATCACTTTGATCGTAAATCCAATGGTATTCTTCATGCGTAATTTATTCGCTGTGAACGAGAAGGCAATCAACGGCACGACTCCCTCGCATAAGCCCATCAGAATAAACTCAGGAAATTGCAATAAACGTGATGAAATTCCGTAAGCCGCTACGGCCTGATCCCCGTATTCGACAAGAAAATGGTTAAAGATGAGCGACATTGCACCCAAAAAGATACTCATAATAAAGACGGGAACTCCGATTTTGAATACATTGCTCAGAATGTCCTTGGTAGCCTTGAAACATTTTACGGAGACGGTTAAGAATTGGCTCTTATATCCCATATGGAAGGCGTAGAATGCACTCGCAACCAAGTTAGAAATGACCGTAGCAGACGCAACGCCGATCACATCCCAATGGAGCACGAAGATGACTAACGCGTCGAGAATAATATTTATAACAACACTGAGAATCATACCGATCATCGACGTGATTGCTGCACCCTCCGAACGCACGATATTCTCCAGTGTGAAGAATAATACGACGAATGGTGAGCCAATAAGCATAATCGTGACATAGTCCTTCGTGAATCCGAAGGAGTCAGACGTTGCTCCCAGGCCATGAACGATTGGATTGATCAACGGGAGACCCACGGCCATCACGATAAGACCGAGAACTAAACTGCTGTAAAAGGCAAATGAAGACACATGCTTTACCTCATCATATTTTTTCTCTCCTAGCAAACGGGAGATGAATGTACCGCTACCCATGCCAATCAAATTGCCTAGCGCCATAATGATTGCGAATAACGGCAGGGTCAGTGCGAGTGCGGTTAACATGGCAGTATTGTGAAGTGTACCAAGGAAATAGGCATTCAAGATGGAATAAATGACACTCATTGACGTGCCTAGCATCATTGGTATAGCGAAGTGAGCTACGGCTTTTGCGACCGGTGCTTTTTCAAAGTAATGGAGGTTTTCTGCATCCATGCGGATCACTACTTTCTCTATTTATTTTGCCTTCAGTCTAACACTGTTAGGTTGTGCCTTACAGTGTTAGATGGTATCATGAACCAATGAACCTGTAAAGCATAAACTTACACTGTTAGATAAAAGGGCGGATGACATGAAAAAGCAGCAACCTCAGATTTCGGAGGATAAGATTTTGGAAACCTCGTGGGAGCTTCTTGGAGAGGAGGGCATCGAGAAATTAAGCATGAGACGATTGGCCGACAGGTTAGGGATTCAGGCTCCCTCTCTGTACTGGTACTTCAAGAGCAAACAGCATCTCTACCAGCGTCTGGCCAACCAGGTATCGAAAATGATTCTGGAAGAGTTCCACTCCGAGGGGGAATGGAAGGAGCAGCTGACGGGGCTTGCGGTAACGGTACGGAACGTGCTCAGCCGATATCCCTGCTCCACGCAGCTCATGATGATGACGCTGCCCCACGAACCGGACATCATTCGGTTCACCAACCGTATGCTGCTCTGCGTGGAATCGACGCCGCTTGAGCAAGAGCAGAAAATGCAAGTGGTTACTACGCTTGTGAACTATGTCTTCTATTTCGTTCTAGACGATTATCAGCATGAGCGCAATGTCTCCGCTATCTTTAAGGACCAGAAAACGCATCCGGGTGAGGAGATGATTCGCCTTCTGGACTCCATGAGCGAGACGGATGTGGGACTGTTTCGGAGGATGTTCACGAACGGGCTGTTCAATCTGATGGGAACCGACGGGGCGTTTGAGTTCGGCTTGAAGCTGATTCTGTTGGGGATTGAGCAGGTGATAAAGGAGCAGGAGAAGTAGTATGTAAAAACCGCCCATCCGGTTATTGGATGGGCGGTTTCAATTAGGTTTACGTTTACCCTAAATTGTTGGTTCTTTTGGCGTAATCAAAACCTACGGGTGATCTTTTGAAAGAGGGTTAGATATCGAGTTTACGGGTACCGATCCATTTCACCATGTCAGGATCGCGATGTGAAAAGAACAGGCTCTGTTTCGTATCTAACGTAGTAATCGACTCCATATCCTCTTGGCTTAACTCAAAGTCAAAGATATCGAAGTTTTCGATAATTCTCTCTTTACGAACAGACTTTGGAATCACAACAACTTCTCTTTGTGCCAACCAGCGTAAAATCACCTGAGCAACGGATTTATTATATTTTTCAGCTATGGATACCAATATTTCATGCTGGAACAAGTTGTTTTTCCCTTCAGCAAAAGGCGCCCAGGATTCGATCTGAACATTATTCTCTTTCGTAAATTTTGCATGTTCAATTTGCTGGTTGAATAGGTGCGTTTTCCAGTGATTTTTCAAATGCCTTTTTTGTACGCTCATAACCAGTATCCTGAACCCAAAGTTTCGTAGTGATAAATAACTCCTCTCTTGCCACGCCACTACGTTTGATCGCTCTGCCAACTGCTTCTTCATTTAGATAAGAGGCAGCGGTATCAATCAGCCGATAGCCTGCCATAATAGCGTCATAAACACTTTGTTCACATTCATTTGCATCTTGGATCTGATAAACACCAAAACCGAGTATAGGCATCTCAATCCCATTGTTCAAAGTTACTTTTTGCATATAAAATCCTTAGTATTAGGGAAATACTTTTACGGAATGTAAGCAAAACTTAATTTAATTCGGGGTTCAACTAACGGGCAGGATAGCCTAATATTTTGGTTGTCGTTATAATGTTTAATAGGGACATTTAATATCTCCAATTCATCAGGAGTTACCAATGACCTGTTTCGAAATATTCGAAAAGGGGCAAGTTGTGTGAAAAAGACTGAAAAAATTTACAACACCGCAGTTGAGGCAACTTTAGAGGTAATTGGTTGGAAATGGAAACCTGTTATTCTCTTTCATTTGACATTCGGTAAGAAACGTAATAATGAATTTAAGAGCTTGATTCCCGCAATTACTCAAAAGATGTTAACGCAGCACCTTCGGGAGCTTGAAGAAGAGGGCGTCATCTTACGTATTTCTTATAATCAGGTACCACCTAGAGTTGAGTATGAGTTGACAGACTACGGCTGGAGTCTAAAGGAACTCCTACATCTGATGTGCCGTTGGGGGGATTCGCATATAGAGAGAAAGTACGAGGGAAAGGCTACTGTTCTGGCTAATCCAATGCTTACAGACGTGAATAACAGTTAAGAAACCGACCCAATACAAGGTCGGCTTTCTTATTTTATACGGTAGTTTACGGGATGACTTTACGCTTGCGGAAGTCGTTGAAGATGTTCATAAACATTGCTTCGGTATCGACGAATTCGTGAAAGCCTAAACGACGAGCCTTAGTTCCGTCGGCAAAAAAATCGTAATCCCATGCAAACACGAAATCGCCGAATAGCCAAGAGGAAACCTCTTTATAGGAATTCCGAGCAAGACCATGCTTCTCAACCATTTTGTTCCAAAGCTGCTCCTTGTCCTCCATGACAACGTCCAGAGACATTTGCAACGGAGGGGCTGTTTCCATACCAAAGTATTGAGCGATCTTCGGCCATAACTCATTCCAACGGAACAGATCGCCGTTCGTAATGTTGAATGCCTGATTCGCACAGCGCTCGTCGGTCGCCGCCCATACTGTTGCCTTTGCGAGAAGCCCAGCGTCTGTCATCTCCAAGAGGCTGTTGTAAGCTCCTGACTTACCTGGAAACCGCAAAGGTATTCCAAGTTCCTTCGAAATTGAAGCGTAAATCGCTATGACCATTGCGAGGTTCATCGGATTTCCAAGCGAGAAGCCGCAGACTACAGAAGGACGGAGTGCAGACCAAGTCCAAGCCTTACCTTTTTGCCGTTGTTCTAAAAAATCTTGCTGATCAATATTGAACTCAGGAGGCATGTGGTTAGCGTCTGTCTCACGAGCAGGAGTTTTGAACGGGCCGAGATGTGCGCCGTATACCTTATATCCCTGCATCAGACTGACATGTTTCAAGCCCGGCGCGATTGGTTCGATCACTTCTACGATGTTCACTAACATGGCGAGGTTCGGTGGAACAAGTTCAGCCCAAGTTTGACGGTCTTGGTAAGCAGCATAAAAAATGTGTGTTACCCCAGTTAAATCGCTTAACTTCTCGTGAAGATCGTCTATATTGAGTAGATCCGTAGCCACATATCGAACATGGTTGCTAGATTCTCCACCGCGACGCGATACGCCGATCACGTCCCAATCAGGAAGAGAGATGAGGTGATCAATGAGGTTGCGACCGATAACACCATTCGCACCTACGACCAAGGCGACTTTGCGTGTTGTTGTAGATTCATTATTCATAGTGTTTCAGCTCCTTCTGTACTATTCTTTCTTTGTACAACATTATTTTGCATCAACTAACCATACATAGGAAGTACGCACATTAAAGTAACATAAGCACTTTAAAGTAATCGAGGTATATCCAGACGAAAAGAAGTCAGTCAACTCTCTCTTTGCTTTCTTAATCATTATGGTAGATGGGATACTCGGCGCTAGCTTTCAAAGGTAGTTTAAGTTAACGGAAGACGATAGTTCAAATAATATAGACTGCTGGCATGATTCGGCAGTCTATTCAGCTAACGGGCAGGTTAGTTCAAATATCGTTAATATTGATTATTTATGTAAGGCCAATAAATTAATACGGGCTAACCCAGGTGATTTGTATAAGTTTAACCCACGAATTTTTCCTTCTAAGCAACCATTTTGATTTGAATTACTGATATGAGATTATAGGGGTGTAAAAAACGCCGGTGACCTTAAGCAGGTGACCGGCGTTTTCATATTAGCGTTTCGGCATTTTGCTCTCATCCATGTACAGCAGGTTCCAGCGGTGACCATCCAGGTCGGCAAATCCTGCGCCGTACATCCAGTCGTCAATTTCACTCGGCTTGCCAAAGATGTTTCCTCCGGCAAACTCTACTTTTTGAATAAAGGCATCTACTTCTTCTCTGCTTTCAGCGCCAATGGAAAATATTACTTCTGCGGTATTGGAAGTATCTGCGGTTTTTGAACCTGTGAATTGCTCAAACGCCGCATCCGGGAACAGCAGAATCGTTGTTTGGCCTATGGCAAGCTTGGATCTCTCGTTACCAACGCTCACCGCATGGAATCCAATCTCATTGAAAAAGGCAGTTGACCTCTCAACATCTTTGACCGGCAGGTTAATCCAGATATCCTGTGACATGGCTGTAGCCTCCTGGAATATTTTTTCAACTACTCCTACTATACTCTACTTCTGGCAGCAGAAGCGAATCTTATAAAAGAAACTGCAAGGTATGACATTCCTGTCATGCATTCTACGGTTTCCTTAGTAAACTTATTTACTTCTCTGTTCCAGCATCGTCTCCGTCAAGGTATCGATCTAGCCAAGAAATGGATTTCGCATCAAAGTAGAAATGCGTTTTGTAATCCAGTCTATAGATAAGCACCCTCAGCGCGAAACATTTAATTACTGAAATTAAATGTTTGGGACTAAAGTAGAATTAAAACATTGAACTAACGAGAAACGATAGTTCAATGATAAAGTGGTGGTCTCGAAAGGTTGAAATCCTATAAAAATCGGTTGAAAATGTTGATTTCACCAGTGGACAAGGATTTGTACAATAGAGTTGTAACGCTTACATTTCCAAGGAGGTTGCGGCGAAATGAAGAGACTTCAGGTGATTGGCAAGCAAATCAGGACCCCGAAATCCAAAAGGAGGCCGTGTTGATGAAATTTAAGGGAATATTGGCGGCGTTTTTATTTTTAACCACAGCGTCTGTGTTGTTTGGAGTGCATACGGCAGAGGCCCATGAACTATCCAATGACAAGCTGACGATTCAGACAGGCGAGCATGGCGAAATTTCATCCATACGTATCAAGGGAGATGCTTTTCCGACAGAGTATGTCATGAACGCAACGGTAACACCTGAACAGAACACCGCAGATCATCAGTGGCTAGGGGAGCTGATGTTCACGTATCGATTGGATGGAGGTAGCTGGACGAAAGCATGGACGAACAAGTCGGCAGACGCACGCAAGATCACAACCAGTGGTAACCGTGTCACTGTCACGTACGAGAACTCTACTAATGCAGAAGGCATACGCAATTTTAAAGTCATCGAAACGTATTCGGCAGAGTCGAATGGTTCGGTGTTGTGGAATATACAGGTACAGAATACAAGTGGGAAAAAATTGGAGATTGGCGATTTCGGTTTGCCTCTGCCTTTCAATGAGCAATGGACTAATGGTGATGCGATCTACGAAACTAGAGTGGTGACGCATTCCTTTGTCGGCAATAACAGCTCCTATATTACAGCTGGGCGTCCCAGCGGCATTGGCTCTTCCCTTTTGCTGATTCCTGATTCGACAACAGGTGCGGGTTTTGAATATCAGGATCACTGGCGGGATGAGGAGCATCCGGGCAGCAAATGGGCCTGGAATCCGGCCAATGAAGGTAAATGGCTGGAAGGGCTGAATGTATTTTATATTCATTCCAATGTCATCAAGTCCACCAACCGGGGCTATTTGCCCAATACAAGCCTGATCCTGAATCCCGGTCAAAGCAAAAACTATGGCTTCAAGTTTCTGGCTGTGAAGGACGAGCATGATGTAAAAGATACGTTGTACCAAGAAAACTTGGTGGATACAACAGTCGTACCCGGCATGATCGTGCCTACGAATCAAAAGGCGAAGGTGGACCTGCGCTCCAAGCAGGCGATCAGCAAAGTAACCTATCCCGACGGAACCGTTATTCCAGAGACGGATAGCAAGGCTGGAGGACACCACATTTATGAATTGAAATTTACTAAGCTGGGACCGAACTTCATCACGGTAGAATACGGCAACGGTAATAAAACGGTGTTACAGTTCTATGCCATCGAGCCGATTGATCAAGCACTGCAACGGCACGCTACATTTATGGTCGACAAAACCCAATGGAATGTACCGGGTGATCTGCGCGACAAGGTATTTGACGATTGGATGATGCATACCAAATCCAAACGCAACATTTTCAACGGCTATTGGGGCTGGGGAGACGATTGGGGTCTGACGCATGGACAGTTCCTGGCTGAGAAAAACACACTGTCTCCGGTCGCCAAAGAGGTGCGGGCCGTAGACGATTATTTGGAGACGGCGATCTGGACGAATCTGATGAACGGACACCATGAGGATTATTTAATTCATGATTTCTTGATGCCAGAGCCGAATGATACACCGACCTATCGAGGGTATGCGTATCCGCATGTATACAACACGTATTTCAGCATGTACAAGATTGCCAAGGAATACCCGGATCTTGTTACTTACAAGCATCCAAAGGAAACGTATTTGCTGCGGGCGTATAACATTTTCAAAGCATTGTATGAAGGGCCAGTCGCGTACAACTGGGAAACAGGTTTGATGGGCGAACTGACCACACCGGATATTATTCAGGCACTTCATGATGAAGGCTATGATGATGAAGCGAATGATCTTAAGGAAAAAATGGATCGTAAATATAACAATTTTAAAAATACAAAGTATCCTTATGGTTCTGAATATAGCTATGACAATACAGGGGAAGAAGCTGTATATACGTTAGCTAAGCAGAATATAGATACAGAGGGCGAGCAAAGTAAAGCTCTGGAAATGATGGGTAAAATCAATGCCAAAACCCGTGCGGCACGCGGTCACATGCCCGTATGGTACTACTACACCGATCCGGTGACGATTACCGGGGAGAACTGGTTTAACTTCCAGTACACGACTTCGCTTGCTGGATATGCGATGGATGACTGGATTCGCCATCATGAGGACAATCACCGTGAGGAACAACAACGGTTGTCCTATGCAGCTAAAATTGCCAATGTCGGAGCGATTAACTCCGGGCAAATCAGCTCGGACCCTGAAAACATCGGGGCGGTCGCATGGACGTATCAAGCGGAAAAAGGCAATAACGGCACGAACGGCACTGGCGGCGGTAAAAATGTTCCGCTCTTTAACGGCTGGCGCGGCATGAGTGGTGAGGCTGATCTCGGATTGTTCGGTGCGCTCAAAACCTTAAGCGCTGATATCGCGATGGATCCGATTTTTGGATTGACGGGCTACGGTGCAGAGGTGAGTAAAAGTGGCAACGTGTATACGATCAAGCCGCTGGACGGTTTGTTCAAGCGAATCAATCTGATTACGGAAAAGATGTATATCGAGCTGGAAAAGGATCAGTATACAGAAGCCAAGCTGGCAACTTCCAAGGATTATGTATGGCTTCAGTTGAAAAATCAAACGCCAGGCCAAGCTCATTCCACGTACATTACATTTGACGGTTTGAAGAAAGGAACGTATTTGGTTAAAGTAGGCGGTCAATCACAAGGGAAGTTTAATGCATATGCGCCTTCCAACAAGCTTAAATTGGAGATGGGTACAGCATCCTCCTACACGGTAGAGCTGACACCAACCACACCTGATCCGAACAAGGCACCTGTTGTAGACGCTGGCAAAGATTCGAAGGTGAAGCTGCCGGATCAAATCATTTTGAAAGGCACAGCTACGGATGATGGACTTCCACAAGGCAAGGTGACGAGTGAGTGGAGTCTGGTTGAAGGACCGCAGGACGCGAAGGTCACATTCAGCAGCAAAGCATCGCTGCGCACGAAGGTGGACGTTTCCGAGCCAGGAACGTATGTGTTCAAGCTGACAGCCAGCGATTCTCAGTTGTCAGCGGAGGCTAAAGTAACGGTGGTAGCTGAACCGGCGGCTCCGTTATTTGAACAGCTTGCCGTTTACAAGTTTGATGAAACAAGCGGTTCTGTAGTTGCGGATTCATCGGACAGCGGCAATGATGCTGCTGTGAAGGGAACGGCTGCATGGGCTGCGGGTAAAACAGGTAATGCTGTTAGCCTGAACGGCAAGGATAGCTATGTGCAACTTCCGGCGGGTATTGTCAGTCGGGCACAGCAATTGACCGTTTCCGGCTGGGTCAAAGCGAACAGCCTGAGCGATTATGTACGGATTTTTGACTTCGGCTCCGGGACGAATGAATATATGTTCCTGACGCCTAAAGCAGGAAATACCATGCTGTTTGCCATTACCAACCAAGGCAACGGGCAGGGACAGGAGCAGACGATTGAAGGCCCAGTACTGCCGACAGGCGTATGGAAGCATGTTGCGGTCACGCTCTCGGGTTCCACAGGTATTTTGTACGTGGATGGAAAAGAAGTGGGACGCAATACCAACCTGACTCTGAACCCTACCAGTCTGGGACAGACCAAAAATAATTTTATCGGCAAATCTCAGTACCCTGATCCTTATTTCAATGGTCTGGTGGATGAATTCCGGATCTACAGCCGTGCTTTGAATGCTTCTGAGGTAGCAGGTTTGGTCTCCGGTACAGCACAAAGCCTAACGGGAGTCGAGAAAATTACGGCTTTAAAAGAAGTAAACGTGACGACTCGTACGGGTGAAAAACCCGAACTGCCAAGCGTAGTGGAAGCTACGTATGGCGAAGGCTCCACTAAATGGGTGGCTGTGGAATGGGAGGGTATAGACCCTGCACAATATGCTGCTCCAGGTTCGTTTGAGTTGAAGGGCAAAGTAGAAGGGACAGAGTTAAAGGCAATGGCGAAGGTAACCGTGATTGAGGCAGGGGCTGCGGTTCCATCGGTAACACCGGTTGGCCCGGAGAATTCAGTAACCCCGCCAACTACGACATCCCCGGTAACATCTGCCTTACCGCCTCGACCTGTCAGCTCCGCTAAATCAGCGGGGGTATTCTGAATGGGCGGCAACAACGCATAGTCATGACTAATTTTTCCCATCGTCACTTTCCTCCTATAAAGGGGAGAGTGGCGGTGGGTATCCTTGCATTTGGAGTGCAAAGCTGCGAACAAAATGTGAATGGGGGATAAAGTATGAGCAAGATTACATTTCTGGGTGCAGGCAGTACGGTATTTGCTAAAAATGTGCTTGGCGATTGTATGTTGACGCCTGCTTTGCAAGGCTTTGAACTAGCGTTGTTCGATATTGACCCCGTAAGGCTGAAAGATTCAGAAAATATTTTATCCAATTTGAAAAAAACAACAGGGAGCACCTGTGTGATCCGCTCCTACACTGACCGCAAGGAAGCACTGCGTGGAGCAACTTATGTGGTAAATGCCATCCAGGTGGGTGGCTATGATCCGTGTACAATTACGGATTTTGAAATTCCCAAAAAATACGGTCTGCGCCAAACGATTGCCGATACGGTCGGCATTGGTGGCATTTTCCGCAATTTACGCACGATTCCGGTAATGCTCGATTTTGCGGCAGACGTGCGTGAGGTGTGCCCGGATGCTTGGTTTCTCAACTACACCAATCCGATGGCAGTGCTGACGAATGTAATGAACGTTTATGGCGGTGTCCGTACGGTAGGGCTGTGTCATAGCGTGCAGGCGTGTATACCGGAGCTGTTCAAAAGCCTTGGGCTGGAGCAGGAAGGTGTAAAGGCAAAAATCGCAGGCATCAATCATATGGCGTGGCTGCTCGAAGTGAGCAAGGATGGTGTAGATTTATATCCTGAGATTAAAAAACGAGCCGCCGCTAAACAGCAGGAAAAGCATCATGATATGGTACGCTTTGAAATGATGCTAAAATTCGGCTATTACATTACAGAATCGTCCGAGCATAATGCGGAATATCATCCGTATTTTATCAAACGGGCATACCCTGAGCTGATCGAGCGCTTCAATATTCCTTTGGATGAATACCCGCGCCGCTGTGTGAACCAGATTGCACGATGGGAAACGATGCGTGAGGAGCTTTTGGGCGATCAGGATTTGCGTCATGAACGGTCAAACGAGTATGCCTCTTATATATTTGAGGCGATCGAAACGAATCAGCCTTTTGCCATTGGTGGCAATGTGATGAACACAGGCTTAATTACCAATCTGCCGAAGGAAGCCTGTGTAGAGGTACCTTGTCTGGTGAATCGTAACGGGGTTACGCCAACCTTTGTCGGGGATTTGCCACCCCAATGTGCTGCACTGAACCGGACGAATATTAATACCCAGCTGTTAACGATTGAAGCTGCAATCACCGGGAAAAAGGAGCACATTTATCATGCTGCTATGTTGGACCCGCACACGTCCGCAGAGCTGTCCATAGATGATATCGTTTCTCTGTGTGATGACCTGATCGCAGCGCACGGGGAATGGCTCCCACCCTATGTGTAAGGGAGACAGATGAATGGGAGGCCGGGGTCGTCAAAAGTTCGCCGGGATTCCTACAATCCGTGGGAAATTTATTGTACTGACGCTGGTACTCACCGTCATTCCGATGGTGGTATTGACCTTTACCTTTTACCGGATCGCGGCCCATTCCATCGGTGAGAAATCAGAAGCATTAGCTATGCAGTCTCGGCAAATGAGTGAAAATTACGTCAATGCGACGCTTTCCGATTTGAATGACCTGACCAATGCCATTCTCAGCAATCCTGACGTGCAGTCTACGCTGGAGACCAAGCCGGAAGATGATTATGAATATTTACGGAGCGATGAAACACTCAGTATGGTGGTCCGTACGCAAACCCAGACCAAGCCGTATATCACGTCCTCTCTCATATATGCCGCCAATGGCGGGCTCAAGCATTCTCTCTATCAGGGGAATGTTTCGGTCCGTTTTGGCGGCCTTCCTACATTAGAGGAAGCACGTGTGTACTATCGCCGCCTACTCGCCGAGCGGCCCATGATGTGGATGGCTCGTTCGCCGTTTGAATCAGGACGCGGGATGGCGGAGGATCGCATATATGTGGGGAAGCTGCTTCGAAAAACGACTGGAGATTATGCACCCCTCGGATTTTTGCTGCTGGAAATTGACAAGGCCAGTCTGTTTCGGGGGCTTGCTTTTCATGAGACAGACGGCAATACCCAGATGTGGGTGCTGGATCAGGAGGGCGAGCCTGTATACCGATTGCCGGAGCAGGGTGTTGCGGATCAAGCGCTATTGCGGCAGATTGCTAAATCGGCTGTGGATAGGCCAGTGCTTACGAAGGACTGGAGAACATGGAACGGCCGCCAGACGATGATCTCTTACGGCCCGTTAAATGAAGGACAATGGACGCTGCTGCAGAAAGTCGATCAGTCCGTGCTGTTCGAGGATGCGCGAAAAATTGGTGCCTGGACCATCTGGACTTTTTTGATTGCACTGATGCTGGGCTGGATGCTGTCTTATCGGCTGAGTGACACGATTCGTCGTCCCTTGCTTCAATTGAGCCGATTAATGGCGGTCGATGGGAGTGTGAGTGCTACAGGCTCAGCCCAAGCTTTCGAAGCTCCTACTTCCGTTGTTTTTAATCCTAAGGATGAGGTAGGGCAGATCGGGGAGCGTTTTCTTCATATGATGCAAAAAAATCATGAACTGTACGATCAGGTCTACGAAGCGTTGCTGTCGCGTAAGCAGGCTGAGTTCCGCGCGCTTCAGGCGCAGATTAATCCGCATTTTTTGTACAACACGCTGGAGTCACTGAAGGGAATGGCATTGGCGAATGGGCAACGGGATATGGCAGAAGTAATCGGTGCCTTCGGTAAATGTTTTCGCATTTCACTAAGTTATGGCCGAGAGCAAATCAGTTTGGGACAGGAAGTTGAGCATGTAAGCGCCTATGTGAAGGTGCAGCAGTTCAGGTTTAGGAATTCGTTCGAGTGGATTTGCGAGGTAGAGGAGGATATTTGCGGATTTTATGTCCCCAAACTAATCCTCCAGCCGCTCGTCGAAAATGCTATTTACCACGGTTTAAAAGGGCGCACCGACCGTGGCTATATCATGTTATCCGGTACAAGGGAAGGGGATATGTTGCGTTTGACGGTCAGTGATGATGGGGACGGTATTGGAGCCGAGCATCTGGACGATATTCGGAAGTCGCTGGAAGCGGAACGGGGGAGCGCTATTGGCTTTGGGCTGCGCAATGTGCATGAACGTCTTCGGCATTATGGTCCGCAATATGGACTGTCCGTGACAAGCGAGCCGGGTCAGTACACCTCGGTTACCTTACTGGCACCCATTCGAACTGAATAAGAAAGGGGAGAATGGCATGTACCGGCTGCTGATTGTGGACGACGAATATCATATTCGGGAAGGACTGAAGCTGATGGTGGCGGAAAGTGGCCTATCAGTGGAAGTCAGTGATGTGGCGGGGGACGGCGCAACGGCATTACGTTTGTATACGGAGCAGCGACCGGACATGGTTTTACTGGATATTAATTTACCGGATATGAGTGGACTGGACGTAGCCAAAACTATTCGGGACAAGGATCAGCAGACCCCGTTATTATTCCTGACAGGGTACGAATCTATGACGTATATTCGTCAGGCAGTCTCGCTTCAAGCGGTCGATTATTTGCTCAAGCCGGTGACCAGCGAGGATTTCGAAGCGGCATTGAGCCGGGCTGAGGATCGTATTGCGCAATGGCGAAGAAGCGAGGAGGAAGCGATTCACCGCCATCGTTCATTGGAGCCATTGTACAGGGAGCATCTACTGCTGGATTTGCTCCAGCAGCGGCGTCCTGCAGTCGAGGTCATTCGGGAGATGGACGGGCTGAGATTTTTCGGCGAGACGAGTGGGCCGCCTTATACCGTGCTGTGTTGCGAGCTGGAGGAGGTGTCGCAGCAGGAAGCAGCCACTAGCGAGCCACACGGTTTCATGCATAAAAGCAGCCATGTATTCGCCAGACTGGCGGGAGAGGCTGCGGCAGCAGCCGGGGCGAAGGCGCACAGTGCAGCGGCTTCGCGCGATCGGCGTGTTGTACTGCTGGCGACCGCATCTTGCAGGGCGGCGGAGCGGACGGCACAGCAGATTCGGCAGGCCGTGCAGGAACGATTGAGTCAGGGCGTGTCCATCGGGATTAGCCGTCCTGTACAACGGATGGAGCAACTTCCCGAGGCGTATGAGGAAGCCGTGCAAGCGGCGGAGCATCGGGGGTGGGTGGGCTATAGCCAGATCATCCCCTACGAGAGCATTCAGGCGGCCGAGCCAAACAGCAGTCAATTACTGGAGAAGGAACTGCTGATGATTACGGAAATTCGAGCCGGTAATGATGCTGCCGTACATGCGATTTTACAGGAATGGTCAGGACAGTTGGCAGGGTTGCCTGTCAAGCAGGTGAAAATGATTGTCACTCAGCTCGTGCTGTTCGTCATGCGGATCGTTCAGAGTGATGCATTCGTAGGACAAACGTCCATGCAGGAGCAGGACCCGTTGTTGGAGCTGTCCCGATTACGGCATGGGCCCGAGATGATTGATTATGTATCGCGCTATTTTGTCCGGGTGGGTCGTCATGTCCGAGAATCACGTGAGAAGGGCATTCCACGCAAATTCCAACGCGCCAAGGAATGGATTCGCGAGCACCTTCAGGAGGATGGCGGGCTGAACCGTCTTGCAGAGTACATGAATATGAGCCCCAAGTATTTGAGCGCTCGTTTCAAGCAGGTTACAGGTGAAAGCTTCGCAGACTACCAGACGCGTGTTCGCTTTGAGCGAGCCCGAGAACTGTTGCTGGACCCGAATCGCAAGGTAGCAGAGGTAGCGGAGGTTGTTGGATTCACAGATACGAACTATTTTAGCATTGCCTTTAAAAAGCATACCGGACTGACCCCGACGGAGTTCCGTAAAACATTTTTGTAAACGCGCTGTTAAAAAAATCATACCAAAACAAAGAGTGTCTGGAGTCGTTGGGTGGTCGACTCTGGGCTCTCGGCGCATAATAGGCTTGTAAGGAGAAACCAGTTCAGGAAGGGGCCGGTTGATTTGCTAAAACGAAGGTTACGGACATGGATGGCTCTCGTGATGACGGCGATGTTGACAGGGCTGACGGCTTGCAGTGGTAGCACTGGCGAACCGGCTAATCCCAATGCGGTCGAACTCAAGTTCATGTACTGGGGAAGCAATGACGAGAAGCAGGCGATGGAAAAAATGGTCCAAAGCTTTAATGCATCCCACCCGAACATCCGGGTGAAGGGCGAGCATGTCCCTGGTGACTACACGACGAAAATTAACACGTTAATGGCTGCCAATCAGCTTCCTGATATCGCCTACCTGGGCGATTCCCTCACAATGAAATGGGCAAGTGAAGGCAGACTCCTGGATTTATCCTCTTATTATGACGAATATCCCGAATTAAAAAACAAGCTCAAATCCTCCTATCTCTACAGCGAACCCGGCAAGTCTATCGGCAATTACACCGCATTGGAAGTGATGCAGTTATTTTACAACAAGGAGTTGTTTACAGAAGCAGGGGTACCCGTCCCACCGGCTGATCCTGAAAAAGCGTGGACATGGGATGAATTCCTGGAAATTGCCAAAAAGCTGACCAAGGATCAGAGCGGCAAGCATCCGGGAGACAGCGGATTTGATCCGAAAAATATTGTGCAGTACGGCTTTGCCTTCGGCAATGACCGCAGCTCCTGGGGGCCGCTTTTAGCGAGCAACGGTGGAGGTTTGACCGACAAAACAGGCAAGAAGTACACCCTGAACAGTCCTGAGTCGGTGGAGGTGTTTCAGAAGCTGCAGGATCTGGTGTTCAAGGAGCATGTTTCACCTGATTTGATCCAGCAGCAGGACATGCCGTCTAATACGATTCGGCTGCAGACGAGGAAGGTCGCGATGGTGGTAGACGGAACCTGGTCCCTGCTCGATTTTTCGAACAACAAGCAGCTGCAATGGAGTATCGGCGTTCTGCCGAAGCTAAAAGAGCCCAAAACGATGATTGTTGCGGGAGCCACGGTCATTTTCCAGAGCACCAAGCACCCAAAAGAAGCGCTCGAATTTTATTTGTATCATAACAATCCCGAAAAGGTGGATTTATTTAAATCCGGTCTTTGGATGCCTATCGAGGAAAAGTATTATACCGATGAGCAGGCCATCCAGTCATGGACCAATAATGCCGCACATCCACTGGAATTTCAGAAGGCAGGCATTGAGTATGCCAGAGATTATGCGATCAAGCCGTCAACTTCGACCCTTCGCAACTGGCCTGATATCGGTTCCAAACTGACCCCGGGGCTGGATCTGATCTGGACGAACAAGAAGACGCCGCAGCAGGCGCTGGATGAACTGGAACCTATCATTCAGCCATTGCTTCAAGGCGTATACCCGGATGAATAATGCGGCGGGACAGCTGCGAAAGGAGAACAGCCCATGAAGCGACCAAAATCAGGAATGATGCGCATGGAGCGAAACTGGGGTCTGCTATTCGCGCTTCCTGCCATCCTCGGATTAATGATTTTTACAATTGGACCGATCGTGGCCTCGTTCGTATTCAGCTTAACCAATTGGACGATTGGTGGACAGATGACCTTTATAGGATTGGATAATTACCGAACCATTTTGACCGAGGATGCTACCTTTTCCCAATCCATGTTCGTGACCACATATTATGCACTGGGCAGCGTGCCTCTCGGCTTGGCGGCGGCTTTTATCATTGCGCTGTTATTAAATCAAAAGGTGAGGGGGTTGTCGGTGTTCCGCACGATTTATTATTTACCTACCATTGTACCGAGTATTGCCAACACGATGCTGTGGCTGTGGATGTTCAACCCGGATTTTGGACTGTTAAATTCGCTGCTGGAGGGCGTTGGACTGCCGGGGAGCAAATGGATTTATGATGAGAGCACTGCAATACCCTCGCTGATCATGATGAGCACCTGGGGGATCGGGAACACGGTCATTATCTTTTTGGCGGGACTTCAGTCGGTTCCCACTCATCTGTATGAAGCAGCTGAGGTAGACGGCGGCAATAGGTGGCATAAATTTTTTCACATTACCATTCCTTCGATGACACCAACCATTTTCTTCAATCTGGTCATGTCTTTAATCAGCACCTTTCAGGCCTTCAATCAGGCGTATGTTATGACCAACGGGGGACCTAACAATTCAACGTTGTTCTATGTGTTCTACTTGTGGCGTACGGCCTTTACGGAGACTAAAATCGGCTACGCCTCAGCTCTGGCTTGGATCTTATTTTTCGTCATCATGGTGCTTACCGTCCTGATTTTCTCCACGTCCAAAAAGTGGGTTCACTATGAAGGAGGGGAACGTTCATGAATCAGGTCACTTCTTCTGTCAATTCTTCAGAAACACCACATCATCCGCTTCCACAGCCTGAACGCTCCCGTAGTCCTGCGACCGCCACCCATTCCAAACCCTTCCCACTCAGCCGTGTTGTACTGTATATCGTTTTAATTATAGGTAGTGTTTTAATGCTGTTGCCATTTGCATGGCTTATTCGCAGCTCTCTGATGGGGACATCGCAAATTTTCGTGTTCCCGCCGGAGTGGATACCCTCTCCTTTTCAATGGAGCAATTACCCGGAGGCGCTGACTTCAGTACCGTTCGGCAGGTATTTTATGAATACGTTCATGATTGAGGTGTGTGTGCTGGCAGGAGTGATGTTGACCTCAATTGTGTCGGCGTTTACCTTTGCCCGCCTGCGCTGGCCTGGACGTAATCTGATTTTTTCCCTGCTGATCGGGTCGATGATGTTGCCTTACGCGGTGACGCTCATTCCCACTTTCGTGATGTGGCGTGAGCTGGGCGGGCTGAATACATTTCTGCCACTGATTGTTCCTGCATGGTTCGGTGGAGGGGCGTTTAACATCTTCTTGATGCGACAATTCATGCTGACGATCCCGCGCGATCTGGACGAAGCGGCTTATATGGACGGAGGTACGCCTCTGACTGTATTATGGCGTGTCATTATTCCTTTATCTTCGCCTGCATTGATCGTGATCGGAATATTTACATTTATTGATGTGTGGAACGATTTTTTGGGCCCGATTATTTACTTAAGTGACGAAAAGCATTTTACGCTCGCGCTGGGGCTGGCGACTTTCCGGGGATTGAACAATACCAACTGGCCTTACCTGATGGCGGCTTCCAGCACGATTTTGGCTCCGATCGTCGTGATATTTTTTATAGGGCAGCGTTATTTTATTGAAGGCATCACATTGACAGGGATTAAAGGCTAAAAGGAAGCCGTGACGCGTTGGTGTATTTGAAAAAGAGACGGAGAATTGGACGCAGGACTTACGGGAACGACGGCAGCGAGAAGAGTATACATGTGTTCAAAAGCAAGTGGAGAGTGTGGGCTAAGACATATGCCTTGAAAAGAGATGTGGAATAAGGAGGCGTACGAGTGAAAGAGGAAGACAGTCAAAAGACAAAACCGTTACAGGGTGTTCCTGGCAGACTGGCCCGGTTACGCTCGGAATTATCGGCTCTTGGGATAGATGCACTACTTATTACACATGGGCCTAATCGAAGATATATGACCGGATTTACAGGCTCCGCTGGAATTGCGCTTGTTACACAGGAAGAGGCCTTTTTAGTGACGGATTTCCGCTATATGATGCAGGCAACAGATCAGGCAACGGAATATTCAGTGATTCGGCATGAGGCGCAAATCTTCCAGACCATCGCTGATCTCACAAGTAAGTTGGGGGTTCGTAGACTGGGTTTGGAGAGCAGGCATGTCTCACTTCAACAGTCGGGACAGCTTCAAGCCGCGCTGGGCTCGTTGGAGTACGTGCAAACGGAGGATGTAATTGAACGGCTGCGCGATGTGAAAGACGAAGAAGAGATTCGGACCATAAGTGAGGCAACGCGTATTACCGATGCTGCCTTTACGGAGGTGCTGAATTATATTCAGCCTGGGGTCACAGAGCGGCGGATTGCGGCGGAACTGGAATATCAGCTTCGGCTTGCAGGCGCGGAATCAGGCGGTTTTGCGTTCATTGTCGCTTCAGGTGAGCGTTCGGCGCTGCCGCACGGACTGGCCAGTGACAAAGAAATTGGACAGAACGAGTTTGTCACGATGGATTTTGGCGCAAATGTGCGTGGTTACCTATCCGATATCACGCGTACCGTATTCGTAGGCCAGCCCTCAGAACGACATGAGAAATTGTATGCCATTGTGCTGGAAGCAAATATGAAGACGATTGCAGGACTTCGTCCCGGCTTAAGCGGTCGGGAGGGAGACAGTCTGGGGCGGGATGTGATTGCCTCTTACGGCTATGGGGAGCAGTTTGGTCACGGGCTGGGCCACGGTTTTGGTCTCGAGATTCATGAGCAGGTACGGCTGTCCCGCGAAAGTAAGTCGGTGCTCGTACCGGGTCATGTCATTACCGTGGAACCAGGCATTTATATTCCAGGCTTCGGTGGGGTTCGGATTGAGGACGATGTGCTGATCACAGATGACGGTGTCAAGGTACTGACCTCTTCGCCTAAGGAGCTGCTTTTGTTATAAAACGCAGTCGCGCTATAGGTAACTATCATCGTTTGCAAGTCATTCAAAAATGAGATGGAGGGAATCAAATGAACACGCATAAAAGACACACCAAAATATGGCTGACTGCGCTAGCGGCTTCTCTCATTGTGGCTTTGGCACCAGTTATTCCGGGTCAACAGGCTTATGCGGAGGCGGAGTCGGATGTAAAAGTCATCGACATCTTTAGTCGGACGGTGAACGATTATGGTATAGATCTGGTTGATTGGCAAGGATATCTGGCCAACCCGTATGTGAAGCTAAAAGTAAAACCGCCAGCGGATGCTGCTTTTCCGTTAACGGTTACGTTAAATCCGCAGGGCACGTCCCGGCTGATGATGGATTTGCCAAGTACGCTGTCGGCGCAAGGTGCAAGCAAAACGCTGACTTTTGCCAATGCCCAGGAGGAAAAAGATTTTCGGCTAGCCATCCATCCTGACCGGATTGGAGGAAACGGTGAAATAGAGAACTATACGCTGTCTATGTCCGTTGCCAGAAATGGTGGTCACACGACTACTCAGTCCATTCCGATTCGCGTGTTGGATCAGGACGATAATAAAGAACCCACAGTCCCTCTCCATTTTGACTACAGATTCGATACGATCAAGCCTTATTTCAATGATGCAGCTACCAAAAAAGCCGCAGAGCTGGCGGTAAAGGACTGGTTCTATTTCTTTGATCTGGCTCCTTTCGATGAGGTTCCTGCCAAAGCGGAGGTAAACCATCTGCCAGGAGACGACTGGCAAAATGAAATACAGGTGACAAATGATAAGCCCTACAAAGGCATGTGGGTGTTTATGAGAGGGCTGAACGGGCCGTATTCTACGGGCTTTCCAGCCACGAACGGCAATTATCATACACGTAACGGTGTGACCGTCCCAGGGAACCTGAACCGTTCCTATAGTTTGATACTGGATTTCTATGATGATGCGATTCCATTCACATCCGTAGACGATGAAGAATGGTATCAATCCGATCTGTCCAAGGTGACGGATGTGCATGGGCTGATCATGCATGAATTTGGTCATGCGATTGTGTTCAGCGACACATTCCCGGGTGTCAAAGCATTGAAGGAAGCGGCGGGCAATGACCCGGATATTCTGGCTTATCAGCACAGACCAGCTGCACTGGATGACAGCTATCATCTCTCCGGAGAGCTTGCAGAAGTCGACAGATTGAGCGGACAAAATGGAGGCTGGCGCCATCTGTTCCCGACCCGGCGCTGGATGAACACGAAGCTTTCGCTACTGGTAGCAGAAAAAGCTGGCTGGCCGCTGCGTAAGGACCTGACTCCTTTCCTCGCGCCAGAAATCATAACGAAGCAATTGCCAGCACCCGTCAAAGGCAAAGCGTACACGGCCAAGCTGGAGGCCAAAGGAGGCGTTCCGTTTTACGATTGGACGGTGACAGGCGGTCAACTGCCCGCAGGGCTCACACTGGATCGCTTTACAGGAACGATTAGCGGAACAGCGGACAGCGGAGCAGGCAACAAGACGTATACGTTCACTGTACAGCTGCGGGATTATGATGAGCTGAGCAAGCCTGTGACGCAAACCTTTACGCTCAAGCTGTAAATAATACCTCATAAGCAGATTAAAACGGCCGAAGGGAGGGAAGCGAATGAAACATGATGCCGCGGATCTGGTCATTGTAGGCGGCGGAATCATCGGTACAGCCATCGCTTATTATGCAGCTAAGTCCGGTATGAAGGTCGTGCTGGCTGAGCGAGGGGAGATTGCTGGAGGCACTTCGTCCCGTTGTGATGGAAATATATTGGCAATCGATAAAGAGCCCGGGTTTGACAGTCGAATGTCGTTGGTATCGCAGGAACTGGTGGCAGAGCTGGCTAGGGAATTGGAGGATGAGTTTGAGTATCGTGCGCCTGGAAGTATTCTGGTCTGTGAAAACGATCAGGAGATGCAAGCGGCTGAGCAGTGGGTAACCCGTCAGCAGCAGGAAGGACTTCCGTTTCGCATGCTGGATCATCAGGATTTGCGAGAGGAATGGCCACATTTGGCCAAAGATTTGCCGGGTGGGCTGGAGTGTGCGACAGATTCCACTGTGAATCCGGTGTTGATGACGTATGCACTGGCCGAGGCCGCGCGTCGGATGGGGGCCAAGTTATTACCGCGCATGCCGATACAGTCCATCCTTCAGGACGAAAGGGGGAACGTCCGCGGGGTTGAGACGCCTAATGGCGTTATCCATGCAGGTGCAGTGGTATTGGCGGCAGGTGTATGGACACGCAGCATCGGTCATTCACTCGGTTTGGACCTTCCGATTATACCGCGCAAAGGACATATACTGGTGTCTGCTCGAATGCCTTCCATTGGCAACCGCAAGGTAATGGAGTTCGGCTATCTGATGAGCAAGTTTGGCGGTCAGCGGTGTGTGGATGAGCTTTATGAAAAATACGGTGTAGCGCTGGTATTCGAGCCAACCGCATCTCAAAACATTCTGATCGGCAGCAGCCGTCAGTTTGTCGGTATGGACACACGTGTCGATCAGCAAGTGATTCGCTTAATCGCCCGTAGAGCCATTCGTTTTTTTCCTGCTTTAGCCAATGTACCGCTGATGCGGGCGTATACTGGCTTGCGTCCATGGACACCTGATCATTTGCCAATTGTATCAGTGGTGGACGAAGTACCGGGGCTGTATATCGCTTCTGGTCATGAGGGGGATGGCATTAGTCTTGCGGCGGTTACGGGTAAACTGGTGACCGAAATGGTACGTGGCGAACCCACTTGCATTCCGGTGGAGCCGCTGCGATATGACCGATTTGGGGAGGCTTTTACCAACCACGAGGTTCACGGGGAGGTAACCGGATGAGTGTACTGGGCAGAATTACTACCATTGATACCCATACGGGGGGCAATCCGACGCGAACGGTCATTCACGGCGCGCCTAAGCTGGTAGGTCGTACGATGCTGGAAAAAATGACTTATATGGCAGCACATCATGATGATTTTCGCCGTTTGCTGATGTTCGAGCCGCGAGGGCATGAGGTGATGTCGGGCTGTATTTTAACAGAACCGTGTCACCCAGATGCTGATATCGGTGTGGTCTTTATAGAGACCGGTGGCTATTTACCAATGTGCGGTCACGATACGATTGGCGTATGCACGGCGCTGATGGAAGGCGGGCTGATTGCTGCAAATAAAAAATCGATATTGCTGGACACTCCGGCAGGCCCGGTTCAAGTGCGGATGAAGGTGGATAAGGGCAAGGTGCGACAAGTAACGTTCACAAACATTCCTTCTTTTGTGTACCGTCGTGAGGTGGAGGTACAGGTAGAGGGCATCGGGCAAGTCACGCTGGATATTGCGTATGGAGGCAACTTTTACGGCATTGTGGAGGCGGCTTCCATCGGTCTTGCACTGGAGCAGAGCCATGGGGCAAAAATTGTACGAACAGCAGTGCAGATTCGGGAGGCAGTGAATGCGGTTGTTGAGGTCGTACATCCTGAAAATCCGGTTATTCAAGGGTTGACGCATATTGAATTTTACGGAGAGCCTGTGGCTCCACAGGCCGATTGCCGCAATGTCGTCGTCATCCCACCGGGAGGTATCGATCGTTCTCCTTGTGGCACAGGAACCTCAGCCAAGGTTGCGGTGTTGCACGCCAAAGGAAAACTGGACTTCAATGAGCCGTTTGTACATGAAAGCATCACAGGTTCCATGTTTCGGGCTGAAATCGTGGGCGAGACGCAGATAGGTCCTTATCCGGCAGTCATTCCACAAATTACAGGATCGGCTTGGGTGACGGGACATCATCAATTTGTGTTGGACCCCGAGGACCCGCTTAAAGAAGGTTTTTTGCTGATGTGAGCATTTTACATCCGTCCCGAATGCTGAATATGAAAATAAAGATGGGAAAGGGTTGGTAAGCATATGGCACGTTTTGAAGGTGTGTATGTGGCCTTGGTTACACCGTTCACGGCAGAGCTGGAGGTAGACCATAAGCGTCTGACCGAGCTGTGCGAGCATCTGATTGCAAGTGGCATTAGCGGACTGGTTCCTACAGGATCGCTGGGAGAATATGCGGCTTTGTCCCCGGAGGAACGGTCGCAGGTTGTGCATACCGTAATTGACGCTGCGGCAGGGCGTGTCCCGGTTGTTGTCGGCTCGGCGGCTCCGTCCACCAAACAGGCGGTGCATTGGATTCAGCATGCGAAGGATGCTGGGGCTGCGGGTGTCATGGCACTGCCACCCATTAATTACAATCCACTGCCTCATGAGGTAACGGCCCATTATGAAGCATTGTCAAAGGTGGGCTTGCCGATCATTGCGTATAACAACCCCCATGATTACAAGGTTGACTTGACTCCAGATATTCTTGCGGACTTGTCGCGAATTGAAAATATCGTAGCAGTCAAGGAATTTTCCGGTGATGTACGGCGTATTCACGCTATTTTGGATCAGACAGAGCTGGAGGTCATGGTTGGAGTAGATAATCTAGCGATGGAGGGGGCATTGTTCGGCGCGACAGGCTGGATTTCGGGGGTGCCTAATGCGTTGCCCAAGGAAGGGGTAGAGCTGTTCCGACTTGCACAGGCGGGAAATATGGCAGAAGCGTCCGCGTTGTATCGCAGGCTGCTGCCGCTGTTCCACTATGATGCCAGCCCGCGATTGGTACAGTCCATCAAATATATGATGGAGCTGGCTGGATTTCCGGTCGGTCCGACACGTCCGCCCAGACTTGCGCTGCCGCAGGCGGATTATGACCGCATTCGCGAAGCATTTGAGGTGGCGGTTCGTCCGAGCGGGGTTTCATCCTGAATGGAGGTGAAGATGATGGAGAGCCGAAATTGGATCGGTGGTGAGTGGCTGAGCCCTTCCGGCGAGGAATTGGTGGTTCACAATCCTTCGGACTTGAAGGAGGAGGTGGGAGTCGTCCATTTTTCAGAAACGGGCGATATTACACAGGCCGGGGATGCGGCACGGCTGGCTCAGGCGGGCTGGGCTGCTTTAAGTCCCGCAGCGCGGGGAGTTTATCTGTTCAAAGCAGCCGGGTTACTAGAAGCAGCATTACCTGAATTAGCTGAACTGGCCAGCCGTGAGATGGGCAAGCCGATTACCGAGATGCGCGGAGAGGTCATGCGAGGTGTCCATCTGCTCCGCTACTATGCGGCAGAAGGCGTACGTTCCATCGGTACAGTCATTCCTTCGAATGAGCCGGGAGTGCTCCAATACACAAAGCGCATTGCGCTGGGGGTAACGGCTGTCATTACGCCGTGGAATTTTCCGGTAGCTATTCCGCTATGGAAAATCGCCCCTGCACTTTTGTGCGGAAACACGGTCATCTGGAAGCCTGCCGAACATGCTTCATTAACTGCAGTACGGGTCGCCAAGCTATTCGAGGCGGTGCAGCTTCCACCCGGTGTACTGAACTTAGTCATTGGGCAGGGGAACCGTATTGGCGATGCCTTATTGGAGCTTCCGGTACTAGATGCGGTCAGCTTCACGGGTTCCACCGCTACAGGTTTGGGCATTGCCGAGCGATGCGCGCGCCGTAACATGAAATACCAGACCGAGATGGGAGGTAAAAATGCCGCCATTGTGCTGAAAGACGCGGATGTAGCACAGGCGGTGGCGATGATTATCAGCGGAGCTTTACGTTCAGCCGGGCAGAAATGCACGGCCACCAGCCGGGTGATCGTGGAACAGTCTGTCTATGAGACGTTCACGGAAGCCTTACGCCAAGCGGTGGAAAAAATACAGATCGCTCCGGCGCTTGACCCCGGTGCGTATCTTGGACCTGTGGCATCCGCAGGTCAATACGAGAAGGTCATGTCCTATGTATCACTCGCACGTCGGGAAGCTCACATTTTGGCCGAAGGTGGAGCCGCCGCCGGGACAGAGAACGGATATTATGTGCGTCCACTGGTGGCGACTGGACTCAATTCATCCCATCCGTTGATTCAGGAGGAGATTTTTGGACCTGTGTTGGGGGTCGTGCAAGCGGACGACTTCGAGGATGCAATTCGACTGTGCAATGATTCTATTTATGGATTAAGCGCCTCTCTATTCACCCGCGATTTGCGGTTGGCTCATCGGTTTCTGGATGAGGCGAACGCCGGTATGGTTCGGGTTAATCAGGAGACGGCTGGTGTGGAATACCAGGCTCCGTTTGGCGGTCTGAAGCAATCCAGTTCACATACCCGGGAACAGGGCCAGGCGGCGCTGGATTTTTATTCAGCGATTAAAACCTGTGCGATCAGCTATGAGTAAGCGGGTGACGGGACGAAGTGAGACGGTGGGGAGCGCATCAGGTCATTTGCTCATATGTCGCTGTGAAGAAGTGAGTATCGCACAGATGGAGCAGGCTTGCCGCATGGGTATGGACACCGTGCGCCAGCTTAAAATGGCTACGCGGGTGACGATGGGGGCATGTCAGGGTAGGGTATGCCGACAATTGGTGGAGTCATGGTTTTACAATCAGGTTCCTGCTGCCCGCCGGGAGGCGGAGCTGTTATCGCAAAGGCCACCAGTGCGTCCCGTAACGTTCGGGCAGCTGGCAGAGGGAGGTTCTTTATGAGCCGCACGCGTATTGTAAATCATCCTATTTTGGGACCAAAGCCGGAGCGGCGGCAGGTATCTTTCTTTTTTGACGGTCGTCCCATGCAGGGATTGGCTGGAGAACCATTGGCAGCAGCGCTGCTGGCCAGCGGTGTCCGTTTGCTGAGAAGGCATGAGGAATCCGGTACGGCCAGAGGCGTATACTGCGCCATTGGGCATTGTAACGAATGCCGCCTGACGGTTCATCCGTTCGGTACCGTCCGTTCCTGCCTGACCAAGCTGGAAGAAGGTATGGTGGTGGAAACCGGGCGGCAGCTTTCGAATGAAATCACAGGGAGAATTGTGACATGAATGAAATGGCGCATCTTATCGTCATTGGGGCGGGTCCCGCCGGATTGTCCGCAGCGGTATCGGCTGCTGAGCAAGGATTGCCAGTCACGGTACTGGATGAGTTTACAGAGCCGGGTGGACGTATGCCCGGGCAATATCATGAGGAAGGCAGTCAAGGCTGGTGGGTTGGAAAACACGTTTCGGATGAGCTGATTACCCGTTGCGGGGAGCTTGGGGTGGACATTCGCTGCGGCGTTTCCGTGCATGGTATGGAATATACAACAACGTGGGAAATTTCCACTTCCTGTGGATTGTTCACTGCGGATTACGTATTGCTAGCGACTGGAGCTGCCGAAATTCCCGTTCCGCTGGATGGCTGGACGTTACCGGGCGTCATGTCTATCGGGGCCGCACAAGTAATGACTAATGTTCATTACGTTAAGCCGGGGGAACGCGGCATCATCGTAGGCATGAACGTATTGTCGATGGCGATTGCCCGCGAGCTGTCTGTCGCCGGGGTGAAGGTGGCGGCAATTACACTGGCGTGCGCTAATCCGCTGGCTGGTGCGGCGGCAGATCCGACAGCCTCCGCGAAGCTGCTGCTTCAGCTGTCGGGGCTAGCTCCTGCCGCCTGGATGCGTGCAGGCGGCAGGCTGGCAGCGGCGATGCGGATGGAGAAACTCATCGCGTGCTGCTATCCCCACAGAGGCTTCCGTCTGTGGGATATCCCGATCCGGTTGCGGACGGCGGTGCTGTCCGTCAACGGGCAGGACCGGGTCGAATCCGTGACCCTGGTCCACGTCAAACCGGACGGCTCGCCTATCCCTGGCAGCGAGCGCGTCGAACCCGCCGACTTCGTGGCGCTCAGCGGCGGCTTGTACCCGCTCGCTGAGCTGGCGGCGGTAGCTGGGTGCAAATTCGTGTACAGCCCTGAGCTAGGCGGGCATGTCCCACTGCATGGTGAGCGAATGGAAACCTCGCTCAAAGGGCTGTACGTTGCCGGCAATATTACTGGCATCGAAAGCGGGCTGGTCGCGATGGCCCAAGGCCGATTAGCCGCCGCTTCTATGCTCGATGCCGCTGGATTCGGCGGAGCAGGCGGGGAACAGCGGGTGCAGGAGGCGATCCGTGAGGTCCATTTTGCACGTAAGCATGCGCTGATTCAGTTTCATCCCGGCATTACAGAGGCGAGAACGCAGCTGTACCAGCAGTGGGGGCAAACCTTTGGCAGCGGCGCGTAACGGCTCGTTGTGTTTGATATGCGTTTTTTTGTCCCAAATTCGTCTTAAAGGAGGAACGGAAAGTGACTCTTAAAGCAAAAGCCCATATGAAAGCAAGACCGTTCGCACTGAACGAGGTGGTATTGGCTGAAGGTCCCTTCAAACAGGCGATGGAGCTGAACCGATCTTATCTGTTGGAGCTTCAACCAGACCGTCTGCTGGCGCGTTTTCGGGAATATGCCGGACTTACGCCCAAAGCGCCTCAATATGAGGGCTGGGAAGCGATGACTATTTCCGGTCATACACTGGGACATTATTTGTCCGCTTGCTCCATGATGTATGCTTCAACGGGCGATGAGCGTTTCAAAGAAATTGCACATTACATTACGGATGAGCTGGACGTTTGTCAGACGGCGCATGGTGACGGATATGTATCCGGTATTCCAGGGGGAAAGGAACTTTTTGAAGAGGTATCTGCCGGAAATATTCGTTCGAAGGGCTTTGACCTGAACGGTGCCTGGGCCCCCTTGTATACACTACACAAGTTATTCGCTGGCCTGCGGGATGCGTATCATTTGACAGGCTGTGATAAGGCATTAGATGTAGAGCGCAAGCTGGCGGACTGGCTCGAAGGAATGATGAAGCCGATGAGCGATGAGCAGATGCAGCAGATGATGTTTTGCGAATATGGAGGCATGAATGAGGTATTGGCCGATTTGTATGCGGATACTGGGGAAGAGCGCTACTTGCGGCTGGCTGAGTGCTTCTGGCACAAGCTAGTGCTGGACCCGCTTAGCTCACAGGAGGATTGCTTACAGGGTATTCATGCCAATACACAGATTCCGAAGCTGATCGGGCTTGCCAAGGAATATGAGCTGACCAATGATACGAAACGCCGGGCAACGGTGGAGTTTTTTTGGGAGCGGGTGGTGGATCATCATTCGTATGTCATTGGCGGGAATAGCTTTGGAGAATATTTTGGAGCGCCGGATGGCTTGAATGATCGCATCGGGCCTCATACGACGGAGACGTGCAACACCTATAACATGCTCAAGCTGACAAATCATCTGTTTCAATGGAATGTTTCCGCCAAGGAAGCCGACTTTTATGAGCGAGGTCTATTCAATCATATTTTGGCCTCGCAGGACCCGGTTCACGGGGGCGTAACGTATTTTCTGTCGCTGGCGATGGGCGGGCACAAGCATTTTGAAAGCAAATTTGACGATTTCACATGCTGTGTTGGTACAGGGATGGAAAACCATGCGAGCTACGGCAGCGGTATTTATTTTCACGATCACGATAAGCTGTATGTCAATCAGTTCATTGCTTCCACGCTGGAATGGAAGGACAGAGGCGTTACGCTAAAACAAAACACTTCCTATCCAGATACAGATCATACGACGCTGGAGATTCAATGCGATCAACCTGCCTCATTTACGCTACTCATCCGCTATCCATATTGGGCTGAAAAAGGAATTACCATTCGTGTAAATGGCAAAGAACAGTCGGTTGTATCGGAACCGGGCAGCTTCATCTCTATCGCCAGAACGTGGATTGACGGGGATGTTGTAGAGGTGACGATTCCGATGTCGCTGAGGCTGGAGCAGATGCCGGATAATCCGGATCGGGCGGCTGTTATGTATGGACCGTTGGTGCTGGCAGGCGACCTTGGACCCTTAGAAGATCCTAAAGCCAAGGATTTCCTCTATACACCGGTATTTATCCCTCAAACGGAAAAGCTGGATGCCTGGATACAGTCTGTAGAGGATAAGACGAATACGTTCCGTACCTTGAATGCAGGGCATCCTCGGGATGTGGAATTGTCGCCTCTGTATAAAATGCATGATCGTACGTATTCCGTATATTGGGATATTTTTACGAAGGAAGCGTGGCAGGAGGCGGAACAGGAATACACAGCGGCACGCGAAAAACTGGCGATTCTGGAGCAGTGTACGATTGATTTTGCCCAACCTGGTGAAATGCAGCCGGAGCGGGATCATAACTTCCAGGGAGATGCCTCGACTCGCACCGGATATGTGAATAACCGACCTTATCGGAATGCGGGAATTGACGGTTGGTTTTCTTTCGATTTAAATACAGATCCATCTGCTCCGATGCTGTTGGTCATTACCTACACAGCTACGCTGGAAATGCCTAACTGCGGTTTTGATATTTTGATTAACGGTCATCCGCTTGAGCATTTTAGTGAAGGCTTTGATGAGGCCGATAAGTTTTACAACGTGAATGCCGCTATTCCGGCTGCATATCTGGAGGGTAAGGATCAAGCGACGGTGACTTTCAAGGCCAAGCCGGGACAGCGTATCCGCAGATGTTTTGGGCTGAGGATGGTCTATGAGCAACTCTATCAAGCTGGAAGTTCAGGTATACATGAATGATCTTTGAAATGTTTCGTGAGAAAAAGTAACGTTTGATTTTTCGTCCGGTATGATTTATGATGTAAGAAATATTGGATGATGCTGGAATAATCCATATGATGGTATAAGCTGATATATTCATAGTTTTGTTGCGCGTGAAGCACACGGGCTGTTTCTTCCTTCATAGGGGAGAGGCAGCCCTTTTTTGTTGGGATTTTCAGAAATATAACTTTTTTAAGAGTCAGTTCTATGATTTAAGGGGGAGGATTGCTCAATAGAGTCTATTTGTTTGGAATGCTTTGTATTAGAAGTTTTTCTTATAGATTTTGTAAGAGGGAAACCCTATAATATATAAGTTGTATCCAGTATTTTCCGAAAGTGGGGATGCGATAAGTTTATGAAATTAGAGATGATATACATAGTTTAAAGTTTAAGCTGACAAAGGGGATAGAGAGATGAGTATGAAAAAATGGATGTTGAGTTTGACCGCAGTCACGTTACTATGGGGCGCGACAAGTACGATTCCAACGACGGAGGCGGCAAGCAGCACCAAGCCCATTGAAGTCTTGTTAAACGCGAAAAAAATACAGTTTCCAGATGCTAAACCTTTTCAGGATAGTAACGATTATGTGATGGTTCCGATTCGTTTTGTATCCGAAGCGCTAGGGGCTAAAGTAGGCTGGGAGAAAACAGGCGGTCAATTGGCTGTGTCGATTAAAAATGATGCCCATGCTGTTAACATGACAGTGGGTCAAAACACCGCTACCGTGGATGGGCAGACCAAAACGTATGAAACGAAGATTATTTTGAAGCAAAACCGTACTTTTGTGCCGCTGCGGTTGGTAAGTGAGGGTCTGGGGCAAACGGTGGAGTGGGATAAGGTCAGTCGCTGGGTCTGGATTGGAAAGAAGGAAATTGCTGCGCTGGAGGATAAAGGACTCCAAAAAGTCAGCATTGAACCGTATAAGAAAGCAATTAACACAATACCAAATCTTATAAACGATATTTATCGTCAACCATATGACAAAGTAGTGGTTTTTAAGCAGTCTGACTTGCCTATCAAGTTGTTGCATGATATTTACTCTGTTGAGCCTTACACAAGTTCTAATGGCACACCTTATCTGAAAATGAGAGTAAAAACTAAAGCTACAGCAGGAAGCATTTTCTTTCTGACTAAGGGCAAGGATGCCCGTTTACGCTACCCAATGGACGACATGATGAAAGATAACGGGGATGGTACAAAGATGGTCTATTACCCAATCTATTCATCTGGAGACGAACTATTTCAAGGCATCAAAAATTATAAGTCTTTCAAGTTGGCAAGCATTGAGTACATTGCATTTGCATTAGCGTCAGAGGACTACATCCCTATGATGGTCAATCCGTGGAAGGGCAATTAACCACATGAAAAAGTCACAACGGATTCTGGCAGTATTGCTGGTGGGGGTACTGCTATTCTTGCAGATCCCACCTTTTTCTTTTCCTACACATAAGGCGGCAGCCGAGACGGAGGTTACACCGCTGTCCTATTATTCAGATAAGAACGACCGTTATTTTGTCGGTATGATGTACTTCGACATGTGGAAGAACACAGCAGGGGAATGGGTGACCCAAAAGAAGGAGCCTGGGAAGGGAATGCATGGTGAGGCCACTTTCACCTACAAATTTAGTTTTCCTGGTCGTAAGATCAAAAGCGTTGAAGCCAATCTATATAACCCAGCAATAAAGGCTAACAAAGATAATCCTAACTATATAGAGTATTTTTTAAAATCCCGTTCTGACAGTTATTCTGATTATGTCCAGGCCATAAGTAGGGGCACAGAGGAAAAAGACATTCGCCCCTACCAAATACAGGGGGTCGGAACGGACACCACTATTATTCCAATCATGGTAAATATGATGCTGAATGCTGAGGTTCAGGCACGTAATATCAAATATGAGAGTTGCCCTACCTGTGCCAAAGAGGTAGAAGCCTGGCGTATCTTTCAACCAATCCTGTTCAAGATCGAACTGGAGAGTGGTCTGATCGTCAAGCATTTTACCACTGATGGAAAATCACTTAACAACGTATTTACACCAATAGAGGATGAACTAAAAGCTGATCAACCGTATGATTTTCCCCCGCCAACCAACCCGAAATATGAGTATGTGGGTTATAAGAAAAGCACGACAGGTAAACCGCCAAGCGGAGATATTTTGCCGGGAATTGTACCCGGATTTACCTATGACGGTTCTTTTGAACAGTTTACCGCTTACTTGTATTACAAAGAAGCTCAGGGCTGTCCTAAGCCTGGAGAAAGCCAAGAGGGAGCACCCTCGGATTGCCAAGATCATGAACAGCCAACGAAAGGTGTTGTCTGCTCCCGCCCCGTTCCAGGTCTGCGCTTGGAAACTGCCGAATTGGACCCGACAGTATCTGCCGTTATTAAAGCCGATCAGCGAGGCGCGTCACGTTTTGATGTAGCCAAGGGTATTCCAACTTCTGAAAGCCTGTACGGAAACGTGCTGGCCCGGAATTACCTTTTTCAAAACACCTACCAACAGCTCAAAGGCGAGTGCACCTACAACGTCAAGCTGAAGCGCACGTATGATCTGGAATGGGAAGATATCAACGATACCCGGCACATGAAGGTCGTGGAGTATTACAAATACGAAATTGTGAAACCGTACTCCTACTGGGTGATAGACAACCTTGAGGTGTACGGTATCAAGAACGCGCAGCTACGCAACTATGCACTGCCGGGAGGTAGTATTACGATTCCACCACGGAATTACACGCCGCCGTCTGTAGAATCAGCGACCAACGGAAAATACTATCCGGCTCCTTCTCCGGGCATCGTCGATGGGGGTTCACTTTATATTTATGGCGGCAAGAGTATGCCGAAGGTGCCCAATGAACAAAGATCACTGGAGCCTATGGCCCAGAAGGCTACACCAGACGTGGAAGTTGAAAACGATACTGTGAAATTCAACGGTCAAACGATCATGGACCACCAGCGTGTCAAGGAAAAGGGACCGACTCCTGGCAAAATCCCTGAACCCGTAAAAATCGGGTCGGATATCCTGTACAGCCCGGGCCATATGATTGAAAAGCATAAGATAAATAAGTCCAATACGCCCAGCAGCGGTGACATCACTTACGCTATTCTCAAAGGAAATATCAATGGAGGTGCGGATAAAACGTTCCCGATACAGGGAATTAATACGGTGACTGTCCACACTCCCGTAGTGAATCTGTCTAAAGTGTCGGACGATGCTGCTCATAATCAGAAAACCCAACCTACGAAGGGACGATCCGCACTTATTTTGGAGCGACCTTTCCGGGTGGCGATTTCAACAGCGGGACCACATTTGGATATTCCCGGATATGGTGATCGGGAGTATGCCAAATATGTACGAACCAAGCAGGTTCGCTTTCCGTTCGATGTGTACGACAAAGGAAAGACGCATTTTTATCCGCGGGGTACCTGGATCGACATTCCAGTGCTGCAGCTCAACACAGACTTTTATCTTCCCGTGTGGGTAGATGAAGGCAACTACACAGTTGAGTTCCGTACCATTGCCGAAAATGCACCGGACGGGTTCACTGAACAGCGCCATGCCAACACGGATATCGCCCATCATGTCGCCAATGATGTGGTAAATATAGAGGTCATCGGACGGATGTATGATTTTCATATCACGGATATTGCCGATTACCATTGGGAGCGGGTGTTTCGGCAACGAAAAGGGAGCCCGACGCATAGCGGCCTGTCCTATTGGACGGGGCTTGGCAATATTGACGGGTTACCGAGAGGGAACCAGGAGCCATTCACCTTGCCCATTCGTCCCGGCAGTCACCCACATGAAGGTTATGCAAATGTGTCGGTCAAGACAGGCTATCATTTCAAGTTTGATCTCAAAACCAAAGGCAATATGTTTAGCGCCAAGGACGGTATTCGCATCACGCCATCGTTCTATTGGGTGAGCAAAGATGGGCGACAGCGGGAAGAGGTGGATCTGTATACACATTCCGGCAACCGGAAATTTATCCGTTTGGGATCGGCGGAGGACCGGGAGAAGCGATATGTTATTTTGAATGAACGGCTGCGCAATGTGCCGATGGAGGAAATGCAGGACACGTCAGCCTACCAATACAAGCATGAGCTGAGTGAAGCAGAGCAAATCCAGTCGACGCTGGAACGCTATGTTTCTCTGTATGCCCACCGTATTGCACGCAGCAAGACCTGGATTGGACGTTACGACTGGCTGGTGCTGCCTGCGGCTGTGCGTACCTTGATGGGTCCGAAGACAGACCTGCCGGATGGGGTCAATGTGGATCGCGCTAATGCGTCGATTCAGCGCTGGTATGGTGAATATAGCCTGCCTGCTGATGTGTACGCAGTCACCAAAGGCACAGATTTGCGCGAGGTCAGTCGCCGTCAGGAGCTTAACGAGCATACGGATATATTCAAGAAAACAGGCTTTATCGTCGTTCGCTTTAATTTGGAGTCACTGCGTCAGGGTGACACCGAGCATCCGCATTTACAGTATATAAATGGCCCGCTATTGAACCAGTGGCAACTGGAGGGTTACCGCCGAGAGATAAAGGACCCGTACGGGCATACCTTTCATTTACAGGACGGGGATGTAGTATTTTATCATGCGGATCAGTCGAGCAGAGACGATTTCAGTTCATTTGTCCCTCACTAGGTTGTAGTAATCAAGACGAATCCTAATCCATAACTAGCGCGAAAAATACGAAAACGGACAATGGGAACAATCCACTGTCCGTTTTTTTATATTTCCTTTTGAGTTTATGCGAATATGATTTTGCCTACTTCCTCTGCCTTCATGGGGAGTTTGGCGGTGTTCAGCCCTTAGCATGCCGTTTTCATACAGCCTTGGTGGGAGCTGTTTTATTTGGAATGAGTAAACAACACGGTTTTGTGTAGAGAAATCCTCGGATATTTAAACGCGTTTGAGGGAACGGCAAAACTATAATAATAGGGAATTTAATTTATGTAAGCGCAATCATTTTGGCGTACTTGCTTGTCATCACAATACAATTGAGGAGGACGACTTGAATGGCTCAAAGGAAAGGCGCATGGCGAAAGGGAACCTTGACCGCTGCGCTGGCAACCATGCTGGCGATGACGGGCACGACTGGAGGAGTGGCTGCGGAAGATTTGTCCGAACCGACACTACAGGCGGAATCAGCCATTGCAGTTGAACAGAACCGTAGCGGTAGCATTCAGCTGGAAAAGTTGGATCGCGGACTGGTAGCTGCGGTGACGCAGGAGGGGGTATTTTTAAGCTGGCGGTTATTGGCTCAAGAAGTGAACGGTTACGGTTCAACGGGGCTGACAGGAGCGGACTTCAACGTATACCGTGACGGTAAGAAGATTGCGACAGTGACCGACAGTACCAACTATGTGGATAAGGAAGGGAATGGTAAATCAGTATACAGAGTAGCTTCAGTCGTTAATGGGCGGGAAAAGGATCTTAGCGCTAAAGTGAAGCCATGGCAGCAGGGTTACTATGAACTTCCTCTCCAAAAGCCTGCTGATGGAGTAACCCCGGCAGGTGAAGCCTATATTTATTCGGCCAACGATATGAGTGTGGGGGATGTGGATGGAGACGGGCAATATGAGTTTTTTGTAAAATGGGACCCGTCGAACTCCAAAGATGTATCTCAGAAGGGGTATACCGGAAATACGTATGTTGATGCGTATACGGCCGAAGGCAAGCTGCTGTACCGGATCGACCTAGGCGTGAATATTCGATCAGGTGCGCATTATACACAGATGATGGTGTACGATTTTGACGGCGATGGTAAAGCCGAGCTGATGTTCAAAACGGCTCCAGGGACCAAAACGATTTCTTTTGATAAGAAGGGCAAGGCGAAAAAAGAAAAGTATATTACTCTGCCACGTGAGGATCGCAAAGCAGGGATTACACATGAGGACGATTACCGTTTGAGTCGTTCGGATTATTATGAGCATGTGGTGAACATGTTCATGAACTGGACGAAGCATGAAGAAGTGGTCAAGGGACAATGGCCTGCTACGCTGGAGGAATGCTTTGGCATCGCTCCGAAGTACAGTTATCCGTTATCCCGAAAGGATGCGGAAAGCCTGACAGACTACTTTATGGATGTATATGCACCATCACGGAGCGACAAAAACAAGCTGAGAGAGTTCGAGGGCTTTATTGTCGATGGACCAGAGTATTTGACAATTTTCAAGGGGAAAACGGGAGCTGAGCTGGATACCGTCCGCTATGAGCCGGAGCGTCATGACGATGGCCTCATGTGGGGCGACTACGCCATGACCCGAATTGAACCCGCCAACCGTGTAGACCGCTTCCTGGCAGGTGTGGCCTATCTGGACGGCCGCAAGCCGTATGCCGTATTTGCACGCGGCTATTATACGCGTTCCACTTTGGCCACCTACACATGGGATGGTCGCCATCTCCAAAAACATTGGATGGTGGACAGTGGCTGGACACCAATGACCAATCCATTTAACGATGGTCCGCACGGGCGTGATGGAACGGACCCGAAATTTGGCACCTTGACCACACAGGGAGCGCATTCTTTGAGCGTGGTGGATGTGGACGGTGACGGCAAGGACGAAATCGTATACGGTTCCGCCACGATTGACCATGATGGCAGCCTGTTGTACAGCTCATTTGATGTCATGCCTCCTGAAAGTGCAACTCCGGGTCAAACCGCCAGATTGGGGCACGGCGATGCACTGCATGTAACCGATATTGACCCGGATCGCCCCGGCAAAGAAATCTTTATGGTACATGAAGGTGGCACTTACGCTCCATATGGCTATTCTTTGCGGGATGCCAAAACAGGTGAAATCATTTACGGCGCATATTCCGGCAAGGATACAGGTCGGGGAATGGTCGGTGACATAGACCCGGATCAGCGAGGTCTGGAGACCTGGGCCATAGGCCTGTGGACCGCAGCGGGCAAACAACTGGATACGAAGATGCCGGGTACCAATATGAGTATCAAATGGGCAGCTGATATGACCACACAAATCGTAAACGGCGCAATTGATGTAACCCCAACCATTGAGGATTGGAAACGAGGTACATTGCTGACCGCTACTGGAACCAAAACGAATAACTATACGAAAGGAACTCCATCGCTGGTAGCCGACATTTTCGGAGATTGGCGGGAGGAAATGCTCGTCCGTACAGCGGATAGCTCAGCCATCCGTATCTATCTGAGCACAGAACCTACGACGCATAAATTGTACACGTTGATGCATGATCCGCAGTATCGCACGGATGTGGCGCGTCAAAATACCGGGTATAACCAGCCGTCCTACACGAGCTTTTATTTTGCATCCGATATGGATTGGGCGAATGTGCCGATTCCCAAGCTCTACACGCCAAAAGCCTTAATAGAGGAAGAGAGCAGTGACGAAGCGGATGAAGTAGAGGCAGCAGAGGTAGATGAAAAAGAAGTCGATGGAACGATAGTCGATGGGACGAAAATAGATGTGAAGGAATGATAAGCGGAGACTATTTCCCAAAATATATAATAAAAAATTAAAGTTTCTTATCTCAAAAGGAGAGCCGTATTTACGGACTCTCTTTTTTTACGTCTTGATGTTATTGAGAATATGAAATGTAACCGCGCACATGTAAAGTGTACGATATATTACTTGACGTAAAATTTGACACATATGTGAATTGAGGATAAATGTCAGGGATTTCATGGAGAAGTGAATTGACTGTATTTGTCCCTGTCTCTAAGATGTAATTATATTCCAGACAAAAACAGAGATTTATGTAAGGTAATATAACGTGGAGAGGAGGGAATGAATGGACTCTTTAGTTGATCTCTCGGAAACCCCCTTAGCAATGGATACCCTCAGACGACATCCTTGTTATAACGAAGAGGCACATCGCTATTTTGCGCGCATTCATCTTCCAGTAGCCCCGGCATGCAATATTCAGTGCCATTATTGCAACCGCAAATTCGATTGCGTCAATGAAAGCCGTCCCGGCGTTGTTAGTGAACTGCTTACGCCGGAGCAGGCGGCGAGCAAGACCTATGGCGTAGCGGCACAGCTGATGCAGCTGTCCGTTGTCGGCATTGCGGGACCTGGAGATCCGCTGGCCAATGCGGAGGCAACCTTCGATACCTTCCGCCGGGTCCGTGAGACAGTTAAGGACGTCATATTCTGTCTCAGCACGAATGGCCTTACTTTGATCAGGCATGTCGACAGGATTGTAGATCTGGGCATTTCGCATGTCACGATCACGATCAATGCTGTAGATCCAGTGGTGGGGAGCCGTATTTATGGATGGGTCTACGATGAAGGAAAACGCTATGCAGGAGAGGAGGCCGCACGGCTGTTGATTGACCGCCAGCTGGCAGGCTTGAAGATGCTGGCTTCGAGAGGCGTATTGTGCAAGGTGAACTCGGTGCTGATTCCCGAAGTCAATGATGCCCATCTGCCGGAGGTAGCCAGGGTGGTCAAGGAACACGGCGCAGTGCTGCACAACATTATGCCGCTCATCATCGCACCTGGTAGCCGATATGAGCAGGAAGGGATGCGTGCCCCCCGTCCCCGCCTGGTCCGGCAGCTGCAGGAGAAATGTGCTGAAGCGGGAGCTGTCATTATGCGCCATTGCCGTCAGTGCAGGGCGGATGCGATTGGACTGCTGGGCGAGGATCGCAATCAGGATTTTACATGGGAGAACATTGCGGCTGCTCCTCCCATGGATGAAGAGGCAAGGGCACAATTTCAGAAAGAACTGGATGAGAAGGTGAGAGTGAGAATGGAACGCAAGGAGGGACAATCGCACCCCAAACAACCGTCAACCGGGGCTGGATGTAGCTGCCCGTTATCTGGGGATAAGCCTGAAGTGAGCTTTACCTCAAAGCCAGTCCTAATCGCTGTGACCAGTCGTGGCGGAGGGAAGGTGAATCAGCATTTCGGCCGTGCCAAGGAATTTATGATCTATGAAAGCGACGGGATTATCGTAAATTTCATAGGCATTCGTAAGGTGCAATCCTACTGCCACGGGAAAGCCGATTGCAATGGAGACAAGGCCGAGACGATGAAGGAGATCCTTTCCATGGTGCATGACTGTGCATTGCTGCTGTCGGCCGGCATAGGCGAGGCCCCCAAAGAGGCATTGCAGGAAGCTGGCGTGCTGCCTATTGTATGCGGCGGGGATATTGAGGAATCCGTTCTGGAATATGTAAAATTTCTACGTTATATGTATCCTGTGCAGAGCAATAAGGGAAGTCAGCGTAATAAGGGAGTTAAGGGCAGTCATTCGGATTTACCCATTGAACATTTTGGAGGCTGAGAAAATATGAGACAAATTGCGTTTTACGGTAAAGGCGGTATCGGCAAATCGACAACCTCGCAGAATACACTGGCTCAACTCGCGACCAAATTCAAACAAAAAATTATGATCGTAGGCTGTGATCCCAAGGCAGACTCCACCCGTCTTATTTTGAATACGAAGGCCCAACAGACTGTGCTGCATCTGGCGGCTGAAAGGGGTACGGTGGAGGACCTGGAATTGGAGGACGTTGTCCAGAAGGGCTTCGGTGACATTCTGAACGTGGAATGCGGTGGGCCGGAGCCTGGTGTCGGCTGTGCAGGGCGCGGCATTATCACGGCCATTAATTTTCTGGAGGAAGAGGGGGCCTACGAAGGGCTGGATTTCGTATCCTACGATGTACTGGGGGACGTCGTGTGCGGGGGCTTCGCCATGCCGATCCGGGAGAAGAAGGCGCAGGAAATCTACATCGTATGCTCAGGCGAGATGATGGCTATGTACGCTGCCAACAATATTGCACGCGGGATCTTGAAGTATGCCAACAGCGGTGGGGTGCGTTTGGGCGGCTTAATCTGCAACAGCCGGAATACGGACCTGGAAGCGGAATTGATTACAGAGCTTGCAAGAAGACTGAACACGCAGATGATCCACTTTTTGCCGCGTGATAATGTTGTCCAGCACGCTGAGCTGCGCCGTATGACTGTAACTCAATACAACCCGGACCATAAGCAGGCTGCGGAGTATGAAGAGCTGGCAGGTAAAATTTTGAATAATGACATGCTAACGGTTCCCACCCCTATTTCCATGGAAGAGCTGGAGGATCTATTGATGGAATTCGGCATTATTGAGGATGAAGAAACCGCAATTAACAAAGCTGAGGCGTCCGGGCAGTAGGCTGTAGCCAGAAGGCTTAATGACGGAATCATCGTGTGATGATGGGAGGAGCTGAACGCGCAGCTCGCAGGAGGGAGGAATAGGTCAAATGAGCAGTATTGTGGATAAGGGTAAGCAGATCGTAGAGGAGATACTGGAGGTATATCCCAAGAAGGCCAAGAAGGACCGGACCAAGCATTTTGAGATCGCGGATGAGGAGCTTGTGAACTGCGGGACCTGTTCTATCAAGTCCAACATGAAATCACGACCCGGCGTCATGACAGCAAGGGGCTGTGCTTATGCAGGGTCAAAGGGTGTGGTATGGGGCCCGATTAAAGACATGGTGCACATTAGCCATGGTCCCATCGGCTGCGGGCAATACAGTTGGGGTACCCGACGCAATTATGCGAATGGGATATTGGGAATCGATAATTTTACCGCCATGCAGATTACAAGCAATTTTCAGGAAAAGGATATCGTGTTCGGCGGAGATAAGAAGCTAGAGGTGATCTGCAGGGAAATTAAGGAGATGTTCCCGTTGGCCAAAGGCATCTCGGTACAATCTGAATGTCCGGTCGGACTGATTGGTGATGATATCGGCGCCGTGGCCAAGAAGATGACAGAGGAGCTGGGCATTCCGGTCATTCCTGTACGCTGTGAGGGTTTTCGCGGAGTGAGCCAGTCTCTGGGGCATCACATTGCCAATGATGCTATCCGCGATTTTCTAATGGGGCGCCGAAAACTGAAGGAGTGCGGGCCTTATGATGTCTCCATTATCGGAGACTACAATATCGGTGGTGATGCCTGGGCTTCGCGTATTTTGCTGGAGGAAATGGGACTGCGGGTCATAGCGCAGTGGTCGGGGGACGGTACGATCAATGAGCTGGGGATTGCGCACAAATCCAAGCTCAATCTGATCCATTGTCATCGTTCCATGAATTATATGTGCACAACGATGGAGCAGGAATACGGAATTCCTTGGATGGAATATAACTTCTTTGGCCCGACCAAGACAGTGGAGAGCTTAAGGGCGATTGCAGCTCGTTTTGACGAAACGATTCAGGAAAAATGTGAGCAGGTCATCGCCCAATATATGCCGCAGATGGAGGCAGTCATCCGTAAATACCGCCCACGTCTGGAAGGTAAAAAGGTGATGCTTCTGATTGGCGGGTTGCGGGCAAGGCATACCATCGGTGCCTATGAGGATCTGGGGATGGAAATTGTGGCTACAGGCTACGAATTTGCCCATAAGGATGATTACGAAAAGACGTTTCCCGATGTAAAGGAAGGCACTATTCTGTACGATGATCCAGCGGCTTATGAGCTGGAGGAATTGGCCCAGCGGCTGAATATTGACTTAATGGGCGCCGGAGTCAAGGAGAAATATGTGTATCACAAAATGGGCATTCCCTTTCGTCAAATGCACTCCTGGGATTACAGCGGGCCTTATCATGGTTTTGACGGCTTCCAGATTTTTGCACGTGATATGGATATGACCATAAACAGTCCAGTATGGAGCCTGCTGCCGTCCCGGCAGACTGCGGAGGTGTCGGTATGAGCGAGCGTCTGAATATTGTCGATCACAATCAGCTGTTTCGGCAGGATAAATATGTGCGCCAGCGTGAGAAGAAACGAGCCTTCGAGGCCCCATGTTCGCCGGAGGAGGTTACCGACACCCTGGAGTACACCAAGACCAAGGAATACAAAGACAAGAATTTTGCCCGTACAGCCGTAGTCGTGAATCCGGCCAAGGCTTGTCAGCCGCTGGGAGCGGTTATGGCTGCACTGGGCTTTGAAAAAACGCTCCCGTTCATTCATGGCTCACAGGGCTGTACGGCTTATTTCCGTAGCCATCTTGCCCGCCACTTCAAAGAGCCTGTTCCTGCCGTCTCCACCTCGATGACCGAGGATGCCGCCGTATTCGGCGGCATGCGCAACCTCATTGACGGTATAGAGAACTGTATTGCCTTGTATCAACCGGAGATGATTGCGGTATGCACGACCTGTATGGCAGAGGTGATCGGAGATGACCTGTCTGCCTTCCTGGCTAATGCCCGTCAGGAGGGAGCCCTTCCCGAGGATATGCCAGTTCCTTTTGCCAATACCCCCAGCTTCTCCGGTTCACATATTACAGGCTATGATGCCATGCTGCGCTCTGTGCTGGAGACGCTGTATAACAAGTCAGGCCGGACGCCGCAGCCTGGTCATGAATTGAAGCTGAATGTACTGCTCGGGTTTGACGGGTATACGGGAAATTTTGCGGAAATGCGGCGCATACTGGGGATGTTCGGCGCTACGTATACCATTTTGGGTGACCACAGCAGTAATTTTGATTCAGGAGCTACTGGAGAGTACAGCTACTATTACGGGGGAACGCCGCTTGAGGATGTGCCCAAGGCCGCAGATGCTGCCGGCACGTTGGCGATCCAGCAGTACTCTCTTCGTAAAACATTAGGTTATATGAAGCAAACCTGGGGGCAGCAGATGTTCTCCATCTCCACACCGCTGGGTATCCGGGCTACAGATCGCTTGCTTGAGGAGATTAGCCGCCTGTCCGGAAGAGAAATACCCGAGGCATTGAAGCAGGAGCGTGCTCGAGTTGTGGATGCCATGATGGATTCGCATGCTTATCTGCACGGCAAACGAGTGGCTATGGCAGGAGACCCGGACATGCTCATCGGCTTGATTGGCTTTTGTCTAGAGCTGGGCATGGAGCCGGTGCATATTGTTTGCTCCAATGGAGACCGGAAATTTGAGAAGGAAGCAGAGCTTCTGCTGAAGTCCAGCCCTTACGGTGCAGAAGCCACGGTTCATTCTGGTCAGGATTTGTGGCATATGCGTTCGCTGCTGTTCCAGGACCAGGTGGACCTGGCTATTGGCAGTTCCCATCTGAAGTTTGCGGCGAAAGAGGCGAAAATTCCTTTGCTCCGTGTGGGCTTTCCGATCTTCGACAGGCATCATCTACATCGTTATCCGATTATCGGCTACCAGGGTACGCTGAATCTGCTTACCCAATTCGTGAATACCGTACTGGATGTCATGGAAGAGCAGGCTCCGGATCATAGCTTTGATTTGGTGCGCTAATTGCTGTATCGCGTAGATGGAAGTTGGCAGCTTGGCTTGTGATTTCAATGGATTCTATCTGAAATAAGGGGGTGTGCGGATGGAGCCGGCTGTGTCTAACGGAAGGCTGGAGGTATCCTGCGGCAACAAAATTCCCAAAAGCACGCCCTGTCCCCGGCCTGTGCCGGGGGAGGCTTCGGGTGGCTGCTCCTTTGACGGGGCCCAGATTACACTGATCCCCATTGCAGATGCGGCTCATCTGGTGCACGGGCCGATTGCGTGTCTCGGCAATAGCTGGGAGAGCAGAGGCAGCCTGTCCAGCGGCCCGGGGCTGTCGGCGTATGGCTTCACTACTGATCTTGGAGAACAGGATATCATTTTTGGTAGTGAACAGAAGCTGCATGAATCGATCCGCTACATTGTCAGCCGTTTTGCTCCTCCCGCTGTATTCGTCTATACCACATGCGTCACAGCCCTCACCGGTGAAGATATCGAGGGGGTCTGCAAGGCTGAATCGGAGCGGCTGGGGACGCCGATCATTCCGGTGAACAGTCCGGGATTTGTGGGCAGTAAGAATCTCGGGACTCGGCTGGCCGGAGATGTATTGTTCCAGCATATTATCGGCAGTACCGAGCCGGAACAGACAACCTCCCATGATATCAATCTCATCGGGGAATACAATATTGCGGGCGAGATGTGGCATATCGAGCGGCTGATGCAGCAGACGGGAATGACTATCCTGTCCCGAATTACCGGGGACGGTCGGTTCCGTGAGGTGGGATGGGCGCATCGTGCCAAGGCCAACATGGTCGTATGCAGCCGAGCTTTGCTGGGCCTAGCAGTCCAAATGGAGCGTAAATACGGCATTCCTTATTTTGAAGGTTCATTTTATGGAGCAAAGGAGACGAGTTATTCCTTGCGGCAGATGGCTTATCTGACCGGAGATCGTGATGTAGAGCGACGGGTGGATAAGCTGGCCGCACGGGAGGAAATGAGGCTATCGCTGGAGCTGGAGCCCTATCGCAAGCAGTTGAAAGGAAAGCGGGCAGTGCTCTATACCGGGGGTGTAAAGAGCTGGTCTGTCATTACGGCTTTGCAGGAGCTGGGCATAAAGGTGGTAGGTGTAGGCACGAACAAGAGCACTGCCGAGGATGTATCCCGGATTGCTGACCGTATCGGGGATGATGCGGAATACATCCCGGAAGGCGGTGCCCGGCAGATTCTCAAAACCGTACGGAGCCGCAAGGCAGACATGGTCATTGCCGGGGGCCGGAATATGTATATGGCGCTTAAGGAACAGATTCCTTTTGTGGACATCAATCAGGAGCGGCACAAAGCCTATGCGGGCTATGACGGGCTGTTGTCTCTGGCGAAACAGCTTGTGCATACGCTGCAGCATCCGGTGTGGGAGCTGACCGCCAAACCAGCTCCATGGGAGGAGGAGACGGAATTTGCCGATTAAATCCGCCACGAAGCCTGTCAGTATCAACCCGCTCAAGGTAGGACAGCCTTTGGGGGGCGTGCTGGCTCTGCAGGGGATGTATCGCTCAATGCCTCTGCTGCACGGCGCTCAGGGCTGCTCGGCCTTCTCCAAGGCGCTGCTGACTCGCCATTTTCGAGAGCCGATAGCCGTTCAGACCTCTGCACTGCAAGAGATGGACGTTATATTTGATGCAGACCGGAATCTGGAGGAGGCATTGGATCATATCTGGTCCAAACACCATCCAGATGTCATCGGCGTCATCAGCACAGCCCTCACCGAGGTGGCAGGCGTTGATTTTCAGTCCAGGGTAAAGGCGTTCAAGCGAGAACGGGCCTTGAAAGACAGTCTGCTGTTTTCTGTATCGCTGCCTGATTTTCACGGCTCTCTGGAGACGGGCTACAGTAGTACAGTAGAGTCCCTAATGGATGCTGTACTCGGATTGGCCGGAGGCAAGTCCCCCAGAAAACAGCGCCGGATGCAGGTCAATCTGCTGCCGGCTTCTCATCTGACTGCCGGAGATGTCATGGAAATCAAGGATATTATCGCTTCCTTCGGCCTGGAGGTTATTACGCTCCCCGATATCTCTACTTCCTTGTCCGGTCACCTGCTGACAGGCTTCTCCCCTTTGACAAGAGGGGGGACTCCGCTAGATTCAGCCTGCCAGATGCTGGAGTCTTCCTGTACCATTGCCATTGGCGCGAGCATGGAGCGGCCGGCGCGCAGGCTGACTCATGCCGCAGGCATTCCCTACCACTTGTTCGCTGGTCTGTTTGGCTTGGCCGCGAGCGATGCGTTCATACATTTTCTGCAGAAGATCAGCCGCGAGCCAGCCCCCATTCGCTTTCGCTGGCAGCGTGAAAATCTGTTGGACAGCATGCTGGATGCCCATTTCTATTATTCCGGCGCTTCGGCTGTAGTGGCGCTAGAACCGGATCATATGCTGTCGACCGCAGCCTGGCTGGAGGAGATGGGAGTGGAACTGAAGCGGCTAATTACACCCTGCAGCACGCCCGCACTGCAAAAGACAGAACGGGAAGTCTGGGTCGGTGACCTGGATGATGCAGAGGAGAGCGCGCAGGGTGTTGATTTGTGGATCAGCAGTTCACATGGAAGAAAGGGAGCGGCACGGGCTGGGGCCTCATTCGTACCGGCAGGCTTGCCGGTGTATGACGAGCTAGGCGCCCACACATCCGTAAGCGTCGGATACCGTGGAACCATGGAATGGGTGAATAAGGTGGGCAATGTATTGCTTGCCGAGAGGGGGAGGGGAGGATGAAGGTTGCATTTGCGACGGAAGACGGCGTGCTTGTGAATGCTCATTTTGGGCAGAGTCCTATGTTCACTGTATTTGAAATCCGGCACTCAGGCGTCCAGTTCCTGGAGCATCGGCGGATAGCCCCGGGGAGCGATGAGAACGAGGCGGGCAAGATCGCCAGCCGAATTGGCTTGATCGAGGATTGTACCTTGATCTTCCTGGTACAGATTGGCGCTTCGGCCGCCGCACAGGTTACCAAACGGACCATTATGCCTGTGAAGGTGGCCTTCGGTAGCACCATTGAGGAGCAGGTCCAGCGTCTCCAGAATATGCTGGCTCGTAATCCGCCCATGTGGCTTGCCAAAATCCTGCATGCTGAGGAGGGCAGCGGCAAAGCCGAATCATGAGCTCTCCTGTAAGGAAAAGCAACCCTATAAGTTATCAAGATCCTGCGGACCGAATATCTTAAAGGCGGGAGCCGCACATGGAGGGGGTGGACGAATGGTACAGCTGCTGGAAGACAGTAGATACGGACGCCAGTTGAAGCTGCTGGGAGTGGAAGGTCAGAACAGGCTAAAGCAGGCTACTGTTATGGTTGCAGGCATCGGAGGATTGGGAGGGACAGCGGCCATGTACCTGGCCGCTGCCGGAGTAGGAAAGCTGATATTGGCCCATGAGGGCGTAATCCATCTGCCCGATATGAACCGGCAGGTGCTGATGGACAGCGGACGAATCGGGGAGGAACGGATGGAGACGGCATTACAGCATTTGCATCGTATCAATCCGGAGACGGAGCTTGAGGGCCACGCCCACAGAATCACGGAAGAATCCTCTGGATCATGGGTAGAAGCGGCCGATATTGTGATAGATGCACGTTATGACTTTCCGGAAAGATATGCGCTGAACAGACTATGTGTTCGACATGGCAGACCGATGATAGAAGCGGCCATGTACGCCTATGAAGTATCATTGATGACCATTGATCCCGGTAAGACGGCATGCCTGGAATGTCTTTACCCGGAAGGCGGACAGCCTTGGGAACCCCTGGGATTCCCGGTCCTGGGAGCGACCTCCGGCTTGATTGGCTGCATGGCTGCACTGGAAGCGGTCAAATGGATTACAGATGCGGGCAATCTGTTCACTGACCGCATGTACCGTATGAATGTGCTGGATATGAGCAGCTGCACCATAGCGGTCAAGCGCAACCCACGCTGTCCGTGTTGCGGAACGGGAGGGGATACAGATGAGTCAGTTGCATATTTGTGATACAACACTGCGTGACGGAGAACAGGCTCCGGGCGTTGCCTTTTCGGCCGAGGAGAAGACTGAAATTGCCATCATGCTGGACTCGGCGGGGGTGGAGCAGGCTGAGATCGGAATTCCGGCAATGGGAAAGGCGGAGTGCAGATCTATTGCCAGAATTGCTGCTCTTGGACTTCAGATGAAGCTAATGACCTGGAATCGCGCGGTGTTCACAGATATTGATGCAGCTGAATCGACAGGTGTCGGCTGGGCCCATATTTCGGTTCCCGTGTCGACGGTGCAGATGAAGGCCAAGCTGGGTATGAATCCTGAGCAGGTGACAGAACTGATCCGCAAGTCTGTCGATTACGGTCAGTGTAAAGGATTGACTATTTCCGTAGGCTTTGAGGATGCTTCAAGGGCAGATGACTTGTTCCTTGAACAGTTGGCGAATCAGCTCTACAGGGATGGTATCCGGCGCTTCAGATATGCCGACACGCTGTCCGTTCACCATCCTGCTGCCATAGCTGCCCGTATAGACAGGTTTGTATCGCGCGTGCCGCAGGATGTGGAGCTTGAGATTCACTGTCATAATGATTATGGCCTGGCGCTTGCCAATACTTTGGCAGCTTTGCAGGCGGGAGCTGTCTGGGCCAGTACCACGGTGTTGGGACTTGGGGAAAGGGCAGGTAATACGGCGCTGGAAGAGGTGGTGATGTCGTGGAGGGACCTATATCAAGGAACCTGCAGCGTCCGTCCCGAACTGCTGAACCCGCTGGCTGCACTGGTGTCCCAAGCCTCCAACCGAATCATTCCCGAAGGCAAGCCCATTGTGGGAGACATGGTATTCGCCCATGAATCCGGCATACATATCAACGGTCTGCTAAAGGAGCGCGCCGCCTACCAGGCCCTTGATCCGACCGAGCTGGGCACTGACCATTCGTTCGTACTCGGCAAGCATTCGGGCAGAAGTGCAGTTCAATATATGCTGGAGCAGGAAGGAATCGAGGCAGGCTCCGGTGAAATCAAGTTCCTGCTGGAGCGGCTTCGCCTAGTCGGTGAAGATCCCAAGCTTGTCATCCATAGCGCGGATTTAAGGCGCTGGCTGCAGTATTATCCGGCAGAGCTGCCGAAATAACCGAAAAAGCGTTCCTGTCCGGTAAGTGTGACCGTGACTGGAACGCTTTCTTGTATATCTTTTAATTTCACAACCGGAGTCTCCAATTTGCTGGTTAAACGAAGCCGTTCAGAAGGGTATAATAAAATATAGTGTTGTATAAAGTGCGTATATATGGTTTTACAGCAGGCAGGTTTGAATCTTATAACCATTACACGCTGATCTGGAAGGACGGCTATGGGCAATTGGAGGAATGCTTGTGGGGATGATGTTCTCTTTTCTAAAAAAATATCGGGTTCCAGCCATCGCGGCGCTCGTAATGATGTTGCTGGAATTGACGGTAGAGCTATCGCAGCCATATTTGATCTCCAAAATCATAGATGAGGGCATTCGGCAGCAGGATTTGTCTGTCGTCTGGTTATGGGGCAGTGTACTGGTGGGCAGTGCTGTTATCGCTTTTATGGCGGGGATATCCAGTTCTTTTTTTGCTTCACATGCAAGTCAGGGCTTCGGCTATGATTTGCGGGAAAAGCTGTACCGTAAAGTGCAATCCTTTTCGTATCCTGTGTTTAAACGTTTTGCCACTTCGTCGCTGATTACGCGCCTGACCGGGGATGTCACGCAAGTACAGGATACGGTGTTTATGAGCCTGCGGTTTATGACACGGGTTCCGCTTGTAGTCATCGGCAGTATTGTGATGGCACTGGTTGTACATTTCAGACTTGGACTATTATTGGCGGTTATGGCCCCGGTGTTGTTTGTGTTTGTGTTGGTGATGATGCGGCGAACGGTCACTTTGTTTAAGGGTGTCCAGCGTCGCCTAGATGACGTTAACGGAGTGATTCAGGAGAACCTGACAGGAATCCGGCTCATCCGGGTTTTTGTACGGATGCGGCATGAAATCGAACGTTTCGCCCATTACGGAGGTGAATTGATGAAAGGGACGGTGTCCGCTCTACGCTGGACAGAAACGACGATGCCGTTCATTTTGTTTACGATGAATGCAGGGATTATTGCAGTACTTTGGTTCGGACGCGGCCAAATTTCCACTGGGGATGCCAGTGTAGGACAGGTGGTCGCAGTCGTCAATTATTCACTGCGGACGATTGGAGCCTTGTCTGCCTTATCAGGTATCGTTGTTGTGTTTTCCCGGGCAACTGCATCTACGGGGCGGATCCGAGAGATATTGGAAACATCTAATGAAGATAGGCAAGGGCTGGAGCCTGTTTCAACACATCATACACGGATTGAGGGACAGGTGGAAATGGACCGGGTGAGCTTTCATTATCCGGGCAGTGATCTGGCTGTCCTAAAGGATATATCTTTTAAAGCGCAATCGGGCGAGCGGATAGCTATTATGGGGGCCACTGGCTCGGGAAAATCCTCACTTGTGCAGTTGATTACGCGTCTCTATGAAGAGGATGAAGGTCATGTGCGCTTTGACGGAAAGGACGCTCGTGAACTGGATGCGTCCATATTGCGAGAGGCCATTGGCTATGTCCCTCAGGAGGTACTGCTATTCACTGGCTCGATTCGGGATAATATTGCTTGGGGGCTGGAGAATGCCAGCCTGGAGCAAATTAAGGAAGCCGCACGCATGGCGCAAATCCATAATATGATTGAACGCTTGCCGCAAGGCTATGACACGATGCTCGGGCAGCGTGGCGTCAATCTGTCTGGCGGACAGAAACAGCGACTTTCGATTGCCCGCGCACTGGTGCGCCAGCCGGCAGTGCTGATTTTGGACGACAGCACAAGTGCGCTGGATGTAGGGACGGAAGCAGCACTACTGAATGCACTCGATGGCCTGTCCTGTACGACATTTCTCATTACGCAGAAAATCAGCTCGACTGCATCGGCAGATCAGATTTTACTGCTGGATGAGGGTCGTCTGATGGCAAGCGGAAGTCATAAGCATCTCATGGATAGCTCGGATCTGTATCGACGTATCTATGGATCACAATATGGAAAGGAGGAGTCGCATGTTCAAGGAACTCATTGAACCGTTCCGTCAGCCTACACCGCCGTCCGGTGTGCTGCGAAATCCGGCGGGAGCTGAAGGACGCCGCAAGGCCAAAGCGAAAAACTGGTCTGGCACGTTAGGACGGATATGGGCTTATCTGGCTCGTCGTAAGGCCAAACTGATGCTGGTACTGTTCATGGTGCTGCTCAGCTCCGGGCTGGCTTTGCTGGGTCCATATCTGGTTGGTGTAGCGGTGGATGATTTTCTCGAAGGTCCGGGTGGACGCACGTGGATTTATTTTCTCATCGGATTAGGGGCTGTATATCTACTGAACTCGCTGACCTCCTGGCTGCAAAATATCTGGATGATTGAGATTGCCCAAGAGACGGTGTACCGCATGCGTTTCGATCTGTTTTCACATTTGCATCGACTACCGATTCCTTTTTACAGCAAACGTCAGCAGGGAGAGATCATGAGCCGTCTGACCAATGATATCGAAAATGTCAGTTCTACGCTGAACAGCTCCGCCATTCAGATTTTTTCGAGCATATTGACGTTAATCGGTACACTCACGGTGATGCTGTGGTTAAGCCCGCTGCTGACCCTGTTGACCTTTATCGTGGTGCCGTTAATGGCTGCCGGGATGCGCTGGATTACACGTCGTACCGGGCCCTTATATAAGGAACGACAGAAGAATGTGGGCGAACTGAACGGATACATCGAAGAAACGCTGTCCGGGCAGCAGATTATTAAAGCATTTTCGCAGGAAAAGAGAGTCATCCATGGTTTTGGCGAGCGCAATGACCGTATTCGGCTGTCGGGCTTCTGGGCACAAACGATTTCAGGCTTTATACCGAAGCTGATGAATGGACTGAATAATCTCAGCTTTGCTATTGTAGCGGGGATCGGTGGGATTTTGGCCCTTCGCGGCTCCATTACTATAGGTACAATTATTGTATTCGTAGAATATGCCCGCCAGTTCACCAGACCGCTGAACGATTTGGCTAACCAGTGGAACACCCTGCTGTCTGCTATTGCCGGAGCTGAGCGTGTATTTGAAATATTGGATGAAGATGAAGAGTCCAAGGATGAACGCGGCGCAGTGGAGGTAGCGCATGTGGAGGGGGCGGTGCGGTTTACGGATGTTTCCTTCGGTTATGATGAGGGAAGTGCTACACTGGAAGGTATCTCTTTTGAAGCCAAACCTGGTGAAATGATCGCGCTGGTCGGTCCGACCGGGGCAGGAAAAACGACACTGATCCAGCTCCTTTCTAGATTCTATAGCCCCGACAAGGGCACGATTACGCTGGACGGACGCGATATTACCACCATACAGCGTGAAAGCTTGCGCTCCCGCATGGCATTTGTGCTACAGGACTCCTTCCTGTTTCAGGGGACGATTCGTGAAAATATCCGTTTCGGCAGACTGGACGCCACCGATGAGGAGGTTGAACAAGCATCGAAACTGGCCAACGCCCATTCCTTTATCATGCGGATGAAGGACGGATACGACAAGGTGCTGGAAGCGAACGGCAGCGGCATCAGTCAAGGGCAAAAACAACTGCTGGCTATTGCCCGTGCTATTTTGGCCAACCCTTCCATTCTTGTACTCGACGAGGCAACCAGCAGCATCGACACCATTACTGAGATGAAGATACAAGAAGGACTGGAGCGGCTTATGCAGGGTCGAACAAGTTTCGTCATCGCACATCGGCTGAATACCATTCGTCTGGCTGACCGGATTCTGGTCTTGAAGGATGGCCGTCTGGAGGAGCAGGGTTCTCATGATGAGCTGCTGGCTCACAAAGGCTTTTACAGTGATTTATATTATGGTCAATTGAGTAAGCAAAGCTCTTAAGCCGGCTCTCGATTCACAGATTTGTAGGCAAGATGTAGAAGCTTTATGATGCTAAAAAGGACTACCCTGGGGGTAGCCCTTTTTAAGTATGCCTTTTGGTGACAAGAGATGTTTGAAATTAACATACCCCCTTGAGGGCAGAGGCTTTTACGCTGGTAAGCGTATTATTACTTCAAAAGGTCACTGTTCTGGTTGTGGGCAATATCGTCTATGAAGAAAGCCGAGCAGTGTTTTCACAAAATTAAATATACCCATACCCCGTATATGTATGTTAGTATGGGTGTGCAAGAATAAAATCCCACTTCAAAGGAGAGTCATCATGAAAATCGCAATCATGCTTTTCGATGGAATCACAGCATTAGATGCCATAGGTCCATATGATGTATTTGCTGCTACACTGAAATGTGAAGTGAAGTTTGTCGCTAAGAAAAAGGGGTTAGTCAAACTGGACTCAAATATGGGTTATTTGCATGCCGATTACAGTTTTTCTGAAGTACCTTCAGCTGATATTCTTGTTGTTCCAGGCTGCAGTCCGCCAAATTATAAAACTCCAATGAATGACGAAGAAACGTTAAACTGGATTCGCCAAATACATGAAACTACGAAATGGACCACGTCGGTTTGTAATGGCTCTCTGATTTTGAGCGCCGCAGGCTTGTTAAATGGAACCGTAGCCACCAGTCATTGGGGCTCCTTAGACCTGCTTCAATCTCTTGGAGCCATTCCAACAGATGAGAGAGTGGTTCGTCAGGGCAAAATCATTACAGCAGCCGGTGTCTCCTCTGGTATTGATATGGCACTCCAGCTAATAGCATGGGAATTGGGAGAAGACATGAGTAAAGGAGTCCAGCTGATTTTGGAATACGATCCTCAGCCTCCGTTTGACACGGGTTCACCCAAGAAAGCACCTGCTATATTGGTAGAACAAATAAGAGGTATGTTACAAGAGTTTGCAAAAAGGGAGCCTCATGTGTAAATCAAGAATAACAAGATCTCTTTTCGGTATTAGCTAGGCTCAATAGGTTTGTATTTTTATTTACAATGCCCCCTATTTCAACTAATATAGTTTACACATAGTAAAGGGTTACATAGTGTAAAGGGTTGGAGGGGGTTACAAACATGAGCAGCTTACCTAAGTCTGCTACATTTCCGCTTTTCATTCTGATGCTGAATTTGTTTATTGCTTTATTGGGTCAAGGCATGGTGATTCCCATTCTGCCTGAATATCTGAAACAATTTAATGCGGCAGGAGCTGCTGCGGGGTATCTTATTGCCGCATTTGGAGCAGCACAGTTTATTTTTTCGCCCCTAGGTGGGCAGCTTTCGGATAGATGGGGGCGAAAATCCATGATCATCACCGGTCTGTTTTTAACGGTCATTTCGGATCTCATGTTTGCTGTATCTACGACATTGCCCCTTTTATATATTGCCCGATTTATTGGGGGGATGGGTATTGGATTAATGGTTCCTTCCAATATGGCCTACGTTGCTGATATTACCACTCCTGAAACTCGCGCTAAAGGAATGGGGTACTTGGGTGCTTCCATGAATTTGGGGATGGTGCTTGGTCCGGGGTTAGGCGGTATGATCGCTGAGTTTGGCATAAGGGTGCCCTATTTTTTTGCTGGTGGACTTGGACTTGTTGCTACGCTGCTTAGCTTGTATATGCCAGAGACATTACCCAAGGAAAAACGAAAACCCGCTAGCCATTGGGTCCGCCGGGAACCCATTCGCAACCAAATCCTAAATTCATTTCGGACATCCTATTTTCGTTATCTTCTCCTCATTCTGATCATGACATTAGGTTTGATGAATTACGAAACAGTGTATGCTCTTTTTGTGGAACGAAAATATGGTTTTGATGCCACTAAAATCTCAATGATCATTACGGTTGGTGCAATTATAGGCATCGTTGTGCAGATATGGCTACTTGATTATCTCATCAAGAGACTTGGTGAGATGAAGCTTATACGTCTTTCTTTGATCATGACAGCCATCGCTTTACTGTTAATGATCATTAAGATTAATCTAGGTTATTTGCTGGCGGTATCTGCTCTGTTTTTTGCTTTTAATGCCTTCCTAAGACCAACGGTAAGTACAATGATCGCGAACTCAGCTGGTGATCGCCAAGGATATGCCGCTGGATTGAATACGACGTATACCAGCCTAGGCAATATATTGGGACCCATTTTAGCGGGCTTGTTGTTTGATAAACACATTCATATTCCTTATATTTTTGGTGCACTTATCCTTGCATCTGCCCTTTTCTTAACCTTACAAAAATCGAAAAATAAGAAACGGATGGTTGTGAATGACTGAGAACTGGCACCAGAATTTAAAAAACAAAAATCGGGAAGAACTCATTGCGGCTGCGAAGGAACTTTTTATGAAGCAAAGCTTTCTCAAAGTTAATATTAAGGATGTATGCAACGTGGCTGGTGTAAGTCGGGTCACATTCTATAAGCACTTTCAGTCCATGAACGAACTGATCTTTGAGGTCCAGATGGAAATCCTTGAGAGCATGACCGAATTTGTTAGAAGGGCACCTTCAGCTGAAATGAGCGGGAAGAAGATGCTTACTTCGATGCTTGATGCATGGATTAATTACGCTTGGCAACATCCGGAATACATCAAGTTTATTCTTTTATTCGATCTGCATTACGAAGCTTATGATTCAAATCAAGAACTCAAAGAACAGTACAACAATTTTGTTAGCCGGGAAAAGGAACGACATTTCCTGATGGATGCTCTGGAAGCTGGATTCCAAGATGGATCATTAAAGTCCGACACGGAGCCCTTGAAGACCGCTCATTTTATCTTCACGTCTATGATGGGTATACTCCAGAAAATGAGTCTGACGTCCAAGGACGAACGGAATAACGAACTTGAGGATATAGAAATTGCTAACCGATTTGTGGGGATGTTGATTCAGTATTTAAGTCCAGAAAGTGATGAATCCCCTACCTTTTAGGTAGAAGTCGCCTGCTACATTCCAAAGGATTATAGATCGTCCAATGGTGTGAAATAGAAGTACACGGCTCAGTCTGTTAAACTGTGAAAATAGAGCGATTTCAGATACGTTGTCGTGTTAGCCTTATCTATTTAGTGGAGGTGCGGGGATGAACGGAAGTCTGTTTGAGCCACGGCTACGTGACGGGGATTATATTCCCCGTTTTTTTGCTTACTATTACAAGCAATGGCATGACTATACCATGTCTTACCACGATCATCATTCCACTGAAATTATGTACATGATTTCCGGCTTTTGCAGGGTAGATGTACAAACGGGAGAGAACACGGAAGAAAGCATCACGCTGCGTAAAGGCGAGTTTATTATGCTGGACGCAGGTGTACCGCATCGACTGGTGGTGGAAGGAGAACAACCGTGCCGGATGCTAAATGTAGAGTTTGGTTTTACAGAAGGGGTGAGGGTAGGACCGTCTATCCAACAAATAGCAGCGGAGGAGCAGGAGGTCACGACTCTCATGTCACGTCCGTTCCCGTATCTGGTACTATCGGACCCGGAAGAGGTATATTATGCGCTGAAAAGTCTCGTGCTGGAGCTGGACCAACGAAAAGAACAGCCGGGTGCAATGGCAGAGATGCTTTTTATGCAATTGCTAGTACGAATTGCACGTCTACGGGAAGAGGCAGAGCGCAGCAACACGCAGCAAACGGATATGTACATCAAACGATGCATTGAATTTCTCCATCTGAACTATGATCGAGAGATTGTGGTCAAGGACATGGCGGCGGCCGTGAATCTGCACCCAGGTTATTTGCACCGTATTTTCAAAAAACATACGGGGCTAACACTCACCGCGTATTTAACAATGCTGCGAATGGACAAGGCCCGTATGCTTCTTCAGCAAACGGACATTCCCATTCAAGAAATTGCCGATTATGTAGGCGTAGCCAGCAGGCAGTATTTTCATATGCTGTTCAAAAAGCACACAGGCCAAACCCCTGTAGAATACCGCTCTGCTGTAGAGCGCAATGTGAGGAACTATGCGGAGGAGGAAGGGGACTGAATATATAGGAAGTTTTATGATTTATTCATATTCGCGTGGAGCTTACCTGATAAAAAGGTAGGCTTTTTTTGATTTTGAAAATAGGCAATTGGATTCAGGTTCAAAAGAATCATTTTTTGGGAATTGAAATTCATATGATTATTTTAAATTGAAGATGTTCAGAGGCGAATTAACTTTATTTCTTTGAAAACGAAGACGTATTTTCACAAGTATGGATGCTTGTTTTGGGTAAAAAGAATCTGAATGATAGTAAATTTTTCATTTTTATGCATGATAATAGGTCTTATATCTTGATTGTTTTATAAGAGTTATAAATTGACAATAACAAAAACACTTCGTATGATACCTATAATGTAAGGTATAAATTGGAATTCAAATGGTTCTTTGGATTCAATTATGTTATAAAGTTCCATGAAATGAATATTGAGATTGAACATATAAAGGAGTTTTACCGTCGATGGGACATATGGATGAACAAATTGCAGACATGATTAATACTGCACGGAAGGAACAACAGGGTGCATCTGGTCTCCCGAAATCGGATTTACACAATTACATAGAATCTGAGAGCGGCTTGGAACTTTATCCACTTAAGATGCTGGACGGAGAACGAATCGCTTTTGCAGAACGTCCTTTGCTGAACGACAAAATTTCGATATGGTTGCCCCGGACTTTCACCGAGATGGGTGAGCGGGAGATTGAACTTAAATATCCTTCGAGTTATCGCCCACCGCTCATTTTGACCGATCCAACAGGGGAGATCAATTTTTCTTTTAACCTGACACCAAGCGAACTGACGGATGAGGAGCTAGAGGCGTTCACCAGCGAGATGATCTACATTTTGCACCACACGCAAAAGTTGACGGAATGGTATGCAGACGGTGTGTGCAAGGTGTACGGACGACGGGTCGGATACTGTGAATTTATGACTCCGGCTTTGAATACGCGTCTGTATAATCTGACCTTTTTTGCAGCTCTGGAAGGGCATGCGCTTATATGCTCATTTAACTGTACGGAGGAACGTATGGATACATGGCGTCCGGTCGCTCAACGTATGATGACCACACTAAAAATCCTGCCTAGTGAGGCTGAAGGAGAAGGAACATGGAGCAGATAAGCACCACCTATTCTAATCTGAAAATGACGCCTTATCAGCTTATCAATGTACAGGAGCTCTACCTGGTCAAGCAGCTGAACGACCACACTCGGTTGCGTTTTACCGCTGTCGTGCCTGAGGAACTAAAAGATACTTATGTGGATATGACCAAATTTGACTCACCTGTCGGAATCTCGCAGCTGGCTGAGGATGGCACGGAGGTTCCCTTGTTTAGCGGAACAGTGCTGGCGATTGAAGTGAAGGCGGTACGAGATGTGTACTACCTGGAGGTAGAGGCTGTGTCGCATACCTACAGGCTGGATGTACGCCCCCAAAGTCGTTCTTTTCAGGACAAAAATATGAAGGTGGATGAACTGCTGCGTCGTATTTCGCTTCTTTATCCTAGCTTGGACATCATGGATTCGGCCACCGGAGGAGCGTCGATCGGGCGGATGTGGGTGCAGTACCGCGAGACTGATTGGGCTTTTCTCAAGCGGCTGGCTTCCTATTACCATACCTCCCTTATGCCCGCGGCCATATTTGATACCCCAAAGTTCTATTTTGGCATTGAGGAAAGTGGAACAGCCGTTCAACTGGACAATTATCATTACACGGTAAGCAAAAGAATCTCGGCATATCGCTACTTTGCAGGCAATGATACAGCTTCGGTGGACGAGCAGGATTTTCTCGATTATACCGTTGAAACAGAGCAGGTGCTGGAACTGGGCAATGAAATCCAATTCCGTGGCAAAACGCTATATGTATACGAGGCACAAACTCGTATGACGCAGGGAGTACTGCTGCACACATATACCTTGACGACACATAAGGGGTTGCGACAGAAAGCGTATTATAACGAGCAGTTGACGGGTCTGTCTCTGGAGGGAAAAGTGATCGCTGTCGAACGTGATCGGGTTAAAGTGCATCTGGATATCGACCCGGAGCAGGACAAAAATACAGCCCACTGGTTTCCATATGCAACAGGGTATAGTGCAGAGGGGCATAGTGGCTGGTATGTGATGCCTGAGCTGGGGGATAAAGTGCGTATTTATTTCCCGAACCAGCATGATGACGAGGGCATCGCGAGTAGCTCGGTCCGGCAGGATCGGGGGGATGGCGGCCACAATCATTTGAAGCATCCCGACGTAAAAATTTTCCGAACGCCACATGGTAAGGAAATCCGCTTGACACCGGACGAGGTGGTGATTACCGGCAAGGATGGCGCTGTTTTCATCAAGCTGAATCAGGGCGACGGTATTCATATGGTGAGCAACAAAGATATTCATTTTTCGGCAGGCGGTAACATCCACATGGAGGCGGGGCAAAAGGTGACTATTTCCGCCGGTCAGGAAATCAACCTGTCCAGCCGCAGCAGCCATATTACACTCGGTGGTGACACATCGGTCGTTGGCAGCGAAGTCAAAACGAATTGACGGAGGAAGCAGACCATGGCAAAAGAAAAAGCATCCATGACCATTCAGGCCGGATCAGGTGCAAAAAAAGGATATGTGGTTGCAGGGGCTATTTTGAAATGCAACCGTGGTACACAACCCACCCGGCTCAAGCGTCCGTTTAGCCACGGTGTTTACATCAAGGACAAGGCCCAGATGAATGTGGGGGATCACGAACCGGGAGTTCATATATCTGGGTTTGGTAACTGTTTTAGCTCGGCCAATCCGGCGGTTCAAAATAGCGAGATGGTGGACATTTTCGGTGTGAAGAAGGCGCCTTGTGTTCCGGTCATTCTTCGACCCTGGATTGGGGGCAAGCAGGATGTGCTCGTCGAGGGACAGCCTGCCTTGCTGGAGTATTGTACCAATGCCTGCCTGTATTGCGGAGCAATAACGATTGAAAATGACGGGCAGAATCTGGAATGATAGTGGGGGTTTCTCATCAAATGGACAAGGTGCAGGAAACATCCGGTTACCGTCATGTGGAATTACTGAGTAAAGTTCCGCTGCAAACCATGACAGACATTCGTATTGAGCGTAGATTGGGCGACCATGTGCGTTTGGTAGTAAGTGGTATCGTGCCGGAGGAAAATCAGGAACGGTTTATGGAGTTAGAGAATGAAGCCGAACCGGTTGAAGTCATCGAAAAGGACAAGGATGGCCAGCGGCTGCGTACGTTGTTTCATGGACAAATGACGCGTATCACGCTGAAGCAGGTACACGGTATTCATTACGTACAGTTAGAGGCCATATCGCATACGATTCGGCTCGATGTGAGGCCTGTGACCCGGTCTTTTCAAAATCATACCATGACGTATGGGCAGCTGCTGAAGCAGGTACTTACTGGTTATACAGGCGCAGATGTGATTGATACGGTCAGCGGGGGTGCTCAACTGGGCGCTTTGACATTGCAGTACAGAGAAACAGACTGGGCATTTTTGAAAAGGATGGCTTCCAGATTTGGAGCTGTGCTTGTGCCTGAGGCTGCCGCAGATGCCCCCAAGTTCTGGTTCGGTATTCCCGAGGGGCGACCCGCAACACTGGATGAGGTCCCGTATCGTTCAAGAAAAAGCTTTGTCGGCGCAGATGGGGCTTTTTCTGACGGGGACGGTTTGTCATGTGGAGCATCGTCGGTGTACGAAGCCGCAGCAATCCTTGGCGGCCCTCTTCCAGGATCGGGTCATGTGGACGACGGAATAAAATATTTTTGGAGTGATTCAAGCAGCAGTGAGCGACTATCTGCTGTCAGCGTGGATGGCTTCATGGGTAGAGCATTGCCTGGAGGAGCAGACCTTTGGCAAAGACAGCCGGGGATTCAAATCGGTATGCGCCATAACGAAGCCAACACCCCCTATGGTACGTTCTATACTGTGGAGAGTGCACGATATTTCCGCCCGGGAGATGTACTCTCTTTTCAAGGCAAGGAACTGCTCGTTGCGGATATCGTGTCCCGGATGGACCGGGGGTTGTTTTTACATACCTATACACTGGTTTCTGAAGATGAAATTCGGCAAAAGCCGATCTGGAACCATTCAGTGAGAGGGGCCTCCCTAGAGGGCCAGGTACTGGAAGTTGAGCGGGATCAGGTACGTGTACATCTCACCATAGATGCTGTACAGGAACGGGAAAAGGCATGCTGGCTCCCCTATGCAACAGGCTATAGTGCAGAGGGCCATAGCGGCTGGTATGTGATGCCCGAAAAAGGAGACATGGTGCAGGTACAGTTCCCGACTTTGCAGGAGTCGGATAGTTTTGCAGCCAGGTCTGTGAGGCGCAGTGGCAAGCCTATACCCGAGTTAGGCAATCCGGACATTAAATACTGGGGCACTCCTCATGACAAGCTGGTTAAGCTAAGCGCGCAAGAGCTGCTGGTATCGGCTAAAACGAATAGCGTATATATTTCACTTGATGCAAAGGGAATACAGGTACACAGTGACCATATGCTTTCAATTGCGGCCAAACGGGAGCTGACGATCCATGCGGAGGACACAGTGGATATAGCGGCAGTCGAGGCCATTTATTTGCAAGCAGGCAGCAGCAGTATGGTGATGGATGGCGAGACGGATATTCGTGCATCCAGGGTTAAACTGGATGGATTTACAAAACGCCCTGTTTTCGTAGCGGATTTAGAGCCTGTACCGGAGCCGCCGCTGATGTCCATTCAGGCTTATCAGGCTGCTCATGCGCCCAAAAGTACTGGCGGATCTGGAGCGGGCTCACCTAACGGAGGAAACTCAAGTGGTGGCCAGGCGAGGAAGACAGGTGCTTCACCCACCACACCTGCATCGCCGAAGGCAAACCTGCTTGGGGGGATACTAAACGTAGCTCAGAAGGCGCTGAGTATCATCGGTACGGTTCCCGTATTGGGGACGCCTGCCCGGATGGCGAACAGCAAGCTCACTTCGATTCGCCGTGACGTTGCCAAGGGAGGGCCAACCCGTGCCTTGAAGTATGCGGCCGCTGGTTTATCCATGCTGGCAGGCGTGCCATCAGGAGGCTGGGCTGTGCTGGGCGGAAGGAATCTGGCGCGGGAAGCCGCAGCCTTTAGCCGCCGGGTAGCTGCTTATAAAAAGAACGGCGTCGGACAACGCTACGCCTCCGCTTACAGGGGCAAAGTATGGACAGCAGCCCGCAACGTCGCTAGTTCCAGATCATTAGGGGAGCTAGCGAAAAATCTAGCCCATAATATGGACAAGCTGAACACGGAGTATCACAAAATTCCGCTTGAAGTGAGAAAAGGTTGGCGGAATAAGGAAGTTGAACAGTTACAACCCTTAGATGCCACCGGAGCGAAGAAAATTCTTGATGAGAAATTTGGTTCCATTAATCAAAATGACCAAAATAGAAATCTTGAATTTGAGGAATATGTTAAGAATGTAATGGTGATGCGTGAAGGAGAAACAGGTTTTTTAGAAGAAAAAGAAAGATTAAGGAATGAGTATGAAAGATATTATAAGTTTAATCCAAATAGGGATTTTGAAACTTGGTTTGCAAGGCTAACACAAACGAGTAAAGTAGAAAGTAACTCGGAGACAAAAGCCCAGTGGGCCTTCGTAGAGCTGATTTTAAATAAAAAGGATCCGTACCCTAGGCCAGTAAATCCCGAGCTAAAAGGAAAAACAGAGCCAGATGTTCGTTTAGAAACTGTGATGAATGCAGGAGCCAAAAAAGCGGAAAAAGAACAAGCTGAAGCTGATCTAAGGCGATGGTATCAAAATTTATACAAGGGTAAGCAACAACAGACTTTTGAAGAATGGTTTGCCCATCTTACAAGTAGTGATAAGATGGAAGCCGAGCAGGCACTAAGTGAATTCCGTGGGAAGATAGCATTAGAGAGCGCAATTTCTCAAGCACAGTTCGAACTCATAATTTCCACCGCATCTATTTTCCAATCAAGACAGAGCACCCGCCCGACTCTTGGTATTGTTTCTCGCGGCATGTCAAAAGGAACAGGGGCTATTAAGGGGAATTCTAAGATACTAGAGGAAACTGATATTGGTTCAACAATCAAGAATAAATTTCCTGATGAAGGGTTACCCAAAGACGGGAAAATACTAACATATACTTTAGAGAATGGAAGGATTAAAGGAATTAACGGCAGGACGCAAGTGGATTTTGTTATAGATAAAAATGGGAAATTAGTAATTGGGAAAAGGCATCATACCCTAGGCAATCGAGATGAGGTTCTTGCGGCAGGGCAATTGAAAATAAATGGACAAGGAGAAGTAAGACGAATTGACAATAAGTCAGGTCATTATCGGCCGACAGTAGCTGAAGCATCAAAGTATCCAGAACTCTTTGAAAAGGCTGGAGTAAAAGTAAAAGGAGGATGGATTGAATTATATAAATTTGAGATAAATAAATCGGGTTATCTTACAGAAGCTGAAAAAGTGGTAAGCAAAAAAATAAAATAATAGGAGTATGTTAAATTGGAAAATATAACACAAATGAATAAGCAACTTTTTAGAGAAAACTTATTAAAGACTGTTGATGAAATCAGAATACAAAAAGAATTAATAAATCAGGAGATTAGGTTTATTGTTGAACCTGTGGAGGAGCGTAGCAAAAACTTAAATTCAACAGATGAATGGATCAAATTAACACTTCTGAGTAAAGAGAATACTAATGGGAGGTATCTAGAATTAGAAGAAGTTATAAAACTACTTACTGGTTTAATTCCTTTAGTACCGATTTGGTTGAATATTTCTTTTGAAGAGATAAAAGATGATGTAGCAATTTTTAAAATTCAAACAAGCTTAAGATTCCGCAAACCTAGCATATTACAAAATCAAGAGACAGGTCATCCTCCGTTCAAAGCAGTATTTTAGACAAGTTGAATTCCTTGAATTCGAATAAAATAATAGGGTTTATATAGGTGTTTAAAGTGTCCAAAAGCCCCTAATGAGAATAAATATATTCAAACTGAAAAAAATGTTGATTTATGAATAATTAGTAATATGAAAAGACGATCGAAATCTAAGATGATCAGTGAGAAAAGATTAAAGACGCGTTACCACCGGAATGAAAAAACACAGAGCGACCTGAAACAGACAATCGGGTGATGCTCAAAGCGATATCGTGAGTCACCCGCACAGGAATGCCATGGCACAATATGCTAGACTATTATCCTTCCTGGTCCTCGTTATACACCTGGTTCCGCCGCTGGAAAATCGCTGGCATCTGGGAACGGGTTTTAGAGCATATTTCAATGGGCAACGAATTTTAGGGGGCAGTTCGCCTCGGGTCCATCCATAGGAAATACTCCCCCCTTTTGCCCTGGTTCCATGCTGATAGACAAGAACAATAGTCGCATCGTATCTTCCCTGGACATTCCCAGATGCTGAATAAGCTTCTCACTGGCGACGGCTTTGTGAATACCGGGAACCATGACCCGCTGTCCTTGCCGAGAGCAGATATGGTATATTGAATAACTGCAAAATTCCCCTGAAATTCTTTTTTTTGTTCAAAAGGATTTCCAAAAACACTCCTTGTTCAAATCTCTACGATACAGATTGTCTTCTCCTACAATTAGGCCAGTGATAAAAGGATGCGAACGCTCTTCCTTTCTATCTGGCTGCGGGAACATTGTCCACATCACCCATAGATAAGCCGCTCCACATGGGGGAAAAAGTTTTTACTCGCAACGAGTCCCCCGTTCGATTCCAAATAAAAGTCCATTCCATGCAGATCAAAGTAGTCGATCATATGCTTTACATCTTCATCCGATACTTTGTGATGATATAGCATTTTGCCTTCCGTTTCTAAAAAGTCCCCGCCAGCGCCAATGATCCCGTCGAAACCAACCTCCATGTTAAAATCATAAATCTCCGCTTTGGATCGGCCTGTGTATAAATAAATGAGCTGCTCGTTCTTTATGGACTGGATACATGCTGTTTTCGCAGATTCGGGAATCATGCTGTCGTCATCCACCAGTGTTCCATCTATTCTATATCTAAAAAGATGATCTTTTTGTTCATCTCAGGTGTTCTATGCTCTCGAATGTTTTCTCTTATGTTACTAATATGTTTATATTAGGTATATATTGAATTTGAAAAATATAACAAGGAAAAGAGGGAATCGGGAATTAGAAGATGGATAAGTAGCTCCTGTCAATGTGACTAGAAAAATAGCTATCCGGGGGATTTTTTGATTTTATCGAATAAAGAAGGCATATCTAAGTAGAGCAAAGGTGGATGTCATTAACTAACCTGACTGAAGGTCCTTGTGTGTTCGATGGACGGGGCGAAGGTGGTGGCCCTAGCATAGCAGAATTCAAACAATATTTCTCACAGGTGGGAAAACAACAAATCTCCGTGAAAATATCTTCCAATAGTGTCTCAGTGAAACAACAGTCTGGGAAAATTGGGACTTAGGGAACTTGTTATGCTAAACCAACTGACCTATTCAAAGAAGATACCTTTGCCCCAAATGGGCAGAGGATCGCACCTAAAAATTTGTATCGAGAACTGAATAAGTCAAATGTAGGAAAAGAAACAGTAGACTTAATAAAACGGAATAATATAAAAATCAAACTGGATTATGGTGAAATTCCTTTAGATGACTTTGGAAATCAAATCTTGGGATTTGCAAATGTCAATACAAACACTATAAGAATATATATAAAAGGAACAGAGTCTGTTACTAGGACTACTCAAACAATTATCCATGAAGTTACACATAATTCATTAAAAAATCCTACTTATACTCAACGCGAAGAGGTTATTGCGTTTTTAAGAGAAGCAAAGCATATAAAAGAAGATCTTTCATATAGTGAAATTCGTGCTATCCTCAAAGAAGTGAAACTTCTTTATTCGAATTTACCGTATCGTTGACTTTAAGGAGGAAAATATGGATAACAATAATAAAGATAAGAATGATATTGATAGAAAGGTCTTGAATGGTGAAAAAGTTCCCTGTCCAAATTGTGGGAAAATCCTTCTTTATCAAAAAGCAGAAAGTGGTATGCATCCAAGTATTATATGTCCATCTGGAGACTACCATGTGCGATTAAATGTTAATAAAAGCGATATATTAGACAGGTTGGGTTTAACAAAACGGAACAAGGGTAATAAATAGGATCACATTGTTTGGTTATAGATATATTTTATTATAATTGTATTGTAATATTGTCAACAACAAGAACGTACAATACAATCAACAAACAACTTAATAAACTTTCAAAAGCTCTTTCCAACTTGAACCATGAGTAGGAGTGAGCTTTTTTGCATGCAGAAAATGAGCTGAGGTACTGAACTAAATGACAAAACGTGAACAATTCATTCATCAGATGAGGCTGCTTACATAGGCACATAAAACATACGAACAGCTTATTAATGAAATTCGCGGTTACTGCCAGCAAGCCAAGGAATTGCCCGAACAGGCGGCAGAGTTGCAGCGCTCAGGACGTATAGACTTTCAAGTAAGAGCTGAAATTAAACAGTTACTGAATTAGGCGGAACATTTGAGGGATGTAGCAGATCAGAAAGACGGCCTGATGCGGTCAGCAAGGACTTTAATGGATTGATGATTTAGAGCGTCAAACATCTGAAGCTTGGATTTTATCCTCTAAATAATGCTATGAGAACACATTGGACATTACGGCAGGCGAGGTCATCTATTTGCAAAGAGGCAGCAGTAGTATGGTGATGGATGGCGAGACGGATATTCGTGCATCCCGAGTTAAGCTGGATGAACTTACGAAACGCCCTGTTTTCGTAGTAGATCTGGAGCCCGTTCCGGAGCCGCCGCTGATGTCAATTCAGGCTTATCAGGCGGCGTTAGTCAACGATACGCTGCCGCTATCCATTAATCAAAAACAGCCCATTCATAATTTCAAGCGATTTAAGGAGAAACGGGAGGGTAAATTATAAATGAGCAATAAAAAGCCTCTGAACCATTGCCGATTTAGGTCGGTATGACTCAGAGGGCGTGTATTTTAAAGCATTATAACATGTGTCGGGGCTTCTTGAGAGCTAAAGTTGGGTCATTTCCCAAGCCACATATTTTCCATCTGTTCAAGTGATCTCCCCTTGGTTTCGGGAACCTTGCGCCATATAAAGACTACGACGAATAACGAGATGGCTCCGAATAACCAGAAGGTATTGGACGGACCGGCTGAACTCAGCAGAGGAGGGAATGCCTGCGATACCAGATAATCACCGGCCCATAGTGCCATCGAAGCGATGGCTACAGCTTTGCCGCGAATGCGGTTCGGAAAGATCTCAGAGATCATGACCCATACGATTGGCCCAAGCGATATAGCGTAGGAGGCCACGTAGATCAATATCATGATGAGTACGAGCGGTCCGGTGGTCAAACCCATTTTGAATGCGGCTCCAATAATGACCAAACAGCAGGTCATCAACGAGGTGCCGATTATCAGCAGGATTTTTCGTCCCGCTTTGTCGATCAGCCATACAGACACGATGGTAAACAACACATTGATCAACCCGATCCAGATGGTCTGGGTCAAAGAAGCGTCTGTACCGAGTCCCATTCCTTTAAAGATAACCGGCGCGTAGTACAAAATGGCATTGATGCCGGTAATATGCTGCATAATGGCGAGCATGACACCGATAAAGAGAGCGACCCGAATACCGGGAGCAAACAATTGTTTCAATGAGTTGTTCTCATTTTTGAATGATTCCTTGATATCAAGCACTTCCTGCTTAGCGGCTTCTTCACCGTGAATTTTCAGCAATATCGGCAACGCTTCATAAGGCCGATTCTGTTTAATAAGCCATCTCGGGCTTTCGGGTATGAAGAGCATCAAGAGCATAAAGATCAGTCCTGGAACAGCTCCCACTCCGAACATCCAGCGCCAGGCTGTTGAGACACCCCAGGCTTCATCCCCCAGGCTGACGATCCACGAATTCTGAAAATAAACCAGGAAAATGCCCGTTACGATCGCCAGCTGATTTAAAGCAACCAAACGGCCGCGGTATTTGGCAGGAGCGATCTCCGCATTGTACACCGGACAAACGGTGGAAGTGATGCCTATGCCAATGCCGCCGATCATGCGAAAGATAACATACCCGGTGAACGAGTCTTGAAGCGCAGAGCAGATCGAGCCGACGACGAATAAAAATCCGGCGGCCAGTAATACCTTTTTTCTACCGATCCTTTCACTCATGTAGCCGGAGAGAGCCGCTCCCGTGATACTCCCTACAATCAGACTCGACACCGCCCAACCAACCTGAAATTCGCTCAGCGAAAAACGCTGCTGTAGGAATTCAACTGCTCCCGAAACGACCGCGATATCAAAACCGAACAATATCCCTCCAAGCGCAGCTACGATGGATACCAGCGTCACGAAAAGCATATTGGGTTTTTCTGATTGAAGCGCTTTCTGTTGAGCGCTTTCATTATGAATGATTACTCCCATATAATCATCTCCCCTCCAGATTCCTAGAACCTCATTCCGTTCTTCGAGGAGAAGTATAACATGCGCTTATAAAAGAAAGGCCGGTTATCGTCTTCAATAAACGGACCTTTTCACGCACGATTTTGGCTTCGGTTCTCGAATTGGAGACGGAGGAGCCAAATCTAGCATTACCTTGTCATTCGAGCTTAAAAAAATCCATGCCGATGGTCGGCATGGATGAATTTCTACTATTTTTGGCTTTTGAACTCAGTGGGAGGAACCCCCGTTATCTTCTTAAAGACACGGCTAAAATAGTTTGGGTCCTTATAACCCACTTCAAAGCTGATTTCTTTCAGAGCAAGGTTACCCTCCTTGATCAGAGAAATAGCTTTATCAATCCGTAGCCGGGTTACGAAGTCGATGAACGTCTCTCCGTATTCCTGTTTGAAAATTTTACTGAAGTAGTGGGGATTCAAATGGACAAAATCAGCCACTTCTTCCAGCGAAAGCTCATCGTTGAATCGTTCCTCGATATACATTTTCGCTCTGCCCAGCATAGTCAGTGTTTGAACCTCCCGCTGTTCGCGTATCCGTTGCAGTGCTGACATGACGTACGTCTGCTGAAGCATTCCATTCTCCGCTTTGACGGCAAGCACAGAAGCGTTTCCAGCCTCTGACGACTTCAGTTCGTCAAAGTGGCAGTAACCTCCATCCCGCTTGCGTAGGGTGGAGGCAAAAACGGCTTCGAAATAGGACTTGCGAAGTCCTTCCTCGCCGCTATGCAGCGATCCGATTCCAATGGCCGTCTTAATGCCAAGTTGCTGGTGGGCAAGCTCGGAGAGCTGCTGAACGAGGTGTTTAACCAACTGGCGCCAGTCGTTTTCGCTGGTGGCAGGCGGCTTGCATAAAAAAGTGGCTACATGATGGTCGATCAGGGAGCTTACAATGGCATTCGGGCCATGTGTTTTTACATAGCTTCGGAAATGCTCGTAAATTTTCTTTTTATCCTGCTCGTCCGTATATCCGTCAAAGGCGGCAATGATGGCGCTTCCCTGATCAAGAGGAAAGTCCAGCCATTCTGCTAGCTGGGAAGCGCTCGAATCCACTGTCTGGTCGACCATAAGCATTAAAGCCAGCTCATTTTCTGCGAGCGGCATCAGCTGTGAGATTTTGTGCCTAAGCTCCAATTCTTCCGTACGTGCTCGCTTCTCGCACTCAATTTCTTCAATCAGTCGTTTCAGTGTGCCGATGATCAGTTCTCGCTTCGCCGGCTTCAAAATATATTCTTTTACGCCCAAAGAGAGCGCCTTCTGGGCATAGGCAAAATAATCGTAGGCAGTGACGAGCACGAATCGGGTATCGGGAAGCCGCTCCTTTAATTCACGAAGCGCTGCAAGCCCGTCGATTCCGGGCATATTGATATCCAGAATCGCAATATGGGGGCGGTGCTCTTCCGCACATTCAATCGCCATGCGACCGTTGCCGGCATGAATAAACCGGAATATCCCCGGCATCGCCCGTTCCACTGTCAATTCCAGTCCTTCTCTCTCTAAAGCCTCGTCATCCGCGATTAACAACCGATACATCAGTCTACTCACTCTCCTTCTTGACTGGAATCCGTATGGTTATGGTAGTACCTCGTCCGGTACTGCTACTGATTTCAACCATTCCTTCTTTTCCGTAGAACAACTGCAGCCGCCTAAACACATTTTGCATTCCAAGTCCTGTTGAACTGTCACTTTCGACTTTGCCTTCAAGACGGAGCACGGACAGTCGGGTTTCCTCCGTCATACCCTTTCCGTTGTCTGAGATTTCAATTTGTACATCCTCGTTCGCTCGCGACAACGTCAACGTGATAATGGCTCCGTCCTCCATATCTGCCACACCATGAAGAAAAGCGTTTTCAATAAATGGCTGGATCGTCAAGGCCGGAATTTGCTGCTGAAGAACGGAAGCGTCAAAGTGCAGATTAAAGAGAATTCTGTCCCGGAAGCGCGCCTGCTGAATGGTCACGTATTCGCGAATATGATCCAGTTCCTCCTGAAGAGTTACGGGTTTGTCCAGCTTCTGCAGACTGTACCGTAGTAGATTGGACAGCGAAACGATCAGGTCGCTGGTTTTCTCCGCCCCTTCCAGGATCGCCAGCTTGGAGAGCACATTTAAGGTATTGAATAAAAAGTGCGGATTAATTTGATTTTGCAGAGCCAGAAGCTCCAGTTCCTTCACAAGCCGCCGCATTTCCAGACTCTGTTTATCCTTCTCAATGAGGATACTCAAATCGGCGGACATTTGCGAAATGGCGTCCGACAGTACGCCTAGCTCGTCATCCCGTCGCGGTGGGGGCTTGATATTCAGATCACCTGTAGCGATTCGCTTCGCCAGTCCGACAAGTCTGCTGACAGGGCCAGTAATGCTGCGCGAGATCCAGATTGCAAGCAAAACCCCCATCAGCGCGTTCATGCCGAACAATGCCACTCCTAAAACGTTCATTCGCTCATTTTTGTTCCGAATGTTCTCGATGATCGGCCGGTAATAGGCCAGTTCAGCATCGATCAGTCGCTGTCCCTCCTCATGAATATAGCTGACGGTTTTCTCCGCTTCAATATAATGTTCAAAAGCCGATTGAGGATCTTGTGTATTTGCATCCAGAACTGCGGCTTGTTTCTGTTCAAGAAATGTGGTCAACAAATTCACGTAGTCCTCCTCGGCGAAGGAAGGGTCGGTCGAGTCGGAGACTTCTTGGATTTTGCCTTTCAACTGCATTAATTGGTATTCTGTCGGACCCTGCATAGCCTTATCGTCCCTTGGATTAAGCAGATAGGCATATAGGAGCTTTAAGTTGCTCTCCGCCGATTCGGAGGTTTGCTCGATGAGGAGAATGCGGCCAAGCATTTCATCGTAGCTCTGTTGTACGACCTTTCCGCTTTGGAATACAAAATAAGCGATGATATTGGCGAACACAACTAGAAGAGGGATGAACAGAAGCAGCTTCGTTCTGATCGTCATCGTCTGTCATCTCCGGACATGTTGTCGGGAGTGTCCGCATGCACTTCATATACCCTGGTGTATGTTAATTGCTGGGGATCATTCCCCTTTAGATAATCATTCAGCAATTTTATGGCCTTAGCCCCCATTTCTTCTGGCTGTTGAACAAGGGTCAGTTCGATTTTGCGATCTTTGATCGCTTCCAACGTCTCAGCCATATCGTCAAAAGCGAAAATCTGCAAGTTCTGCGCTCCGCGCCGTTCCGAGGCTTCCAGAATGCCAAGGCCGTCCAGCGCACTGAATCCGACCATGTAGCGGATCTGCGGATATCGGGCGAGCATGTTTTGAGCTTGCTGGGCTGCCTGAAGCCGTGAAATATTTGAGGAGCGAATCTCCACAATGTGGAGATTGGGATAGCGGCTGATCACGGAGCGAAATCCGGCAAGCCTGAGTCGCTGATTCTCGACGTGCTCGCTACTGATCATAACTCCAATGTCGCCACGCTCTCCAGAGGCTTTCGCTAATAGCGCGCCCATCTGTTTTCCTGCTCCTTCGTTATCCGTTCCGACGTAAGCCAGCCTTCGGGAGTCCGGTTCGTCCGTATCGATCGCGATGACAGGTATGCCAAGTCCGGCTGCTTTGTCGATTAATCGTCGATACTCCGGATCATTTATCCCTTGAACCAGAATTGCATCCGCCTTGGCAGCGATCGCTTTATCCAGCAGTTTGATCTGCTCGGACGGATTAATGCGGTCTGGACCGATATAATCGAGCCGCATACCGTACTGTTCCGCTTCTTTTCGGGCTCCTTGTTCAATGGACCGCCAGTAATAATTGTCTAGCTCTTGCGATATCAATACCACTTTTGTATCGGAACCCCCGTCGTTTGGTGAAACCGTCTTCAATTGTTCTGCAAATTGGTGGATTTGAAAGGAAGACAGAGTGAACTGAAAGAGCAGCCAGGCAAATAGCAGGAAGACCGGGATAAGGATAAATGTCCATTTACGGTTTGACATGTCTTGCTCCTTTGTAAATATTTAGAGACTTAACTCATTATACAGTAGCCAAAGAAGCGTAGGCAGCTATCGCCATCATAAGCGCGATTATTGAGGAGATGGAAGTCGAGCAGGCACTAAATGAATTCCGTGGAAAGATAGCATTGGAGATAGGCCCCTACCAGTAGGATTAGGACATTTTTAAGTCCAGAAACTGCTGCAGGGGCTTAAGTATATAAAAATAACCTCACTAAATCAGACCATGCTTTTTAAAGCTGTGAAACAGTCCATCTTCATCCACAGCATCCGTAATGTCATCTGCAATGGCTTTGAGGCCCGGTTTGGCATTTCCCATGGCAATTCCTAGGGCACAATATTCAATCATTTCAGCATCGTTCATCCCGTCTCCGATAGCAATGGTGTCTTCTTGGGATCTTCCCAAATGCTCAATAAGCTTTTCAATAGCTACGGCTTTGTGAATACCGGGAACCATTAGCTCACCACTGTCTTGCCCGAAAGCAGATACAGTACATTGAATAACCTCAAATTTCCCTGCGAATTCCTTTTTGATTTGTTCAAAAGGAACATTTTTATTTTCCAAAAAACATGCTTTGTTCACGTCACTACGGTACAGGTTGTCCTCTCCTATAGTTAGGCCGGTGATAAAAGGATGCGGGCGTTGTTCTTTTTTTTCTCTGGCCACGGGATCATTGTCTACATCTCCGTAGATAAGCCGTTCCACATGGGGCAAAAAGTTTTTACTCGCAAACAGTCCCCCGTTCGATTCCAAATAAAAGTCCAAATCATGTTCATCAAAGTAATCGACCATATGTCTAACATCTTCATCCGATACTTTGTGGTGATATAACATCTCACCTTCGATTTCTACAAAGCCCCCGCCAGCTCCGATGATCCCGTCAAAACCGACCTCCATGATAAAATCATAAATCTCCGCTTTGGATCGGCCAGTGCATAAATAAATCAGATGTCCGTTCTTTCTCGCTTCGATACATGCTGTTTTTGCAGATTCGGGAATCATACCATCATCATTCACTAGCGTTCCATCTATATCTAAAAAGATAATCTTTTTGTTCATCTTAGGCTGCTCCTTGCTCTCCAATGTTTTCTTTTATGTTACTACATTTACCGCACTTAAAGTACATATTGAACTGAAAAAACACTAGATAGAAAGAGAGAAACGGGATGGATCAAAATGGAAATGGGAAACCCTCTGATCACGCGAAAGTTAGGATTTTTGACACCTAAATACGAAACTGGTCATGATTTTGATAACGCTTTCCACAGGCCTATTGCTACAATGACGGTATATACCCATTCTAATTACCGGAGGTTGAATGCCGTGTCATTTAAAGTAGCTTTTATTGGAGCAGGAAGCATCGGTTTTACCCGTGGAATTTTGCGAGATCTGTTATCGGTGCCGGAATTTAATGATATTGAAGTGGCTTTTACGGATATCAGTCAGCACAATCTGGATATGGTTACTGAGCTGTGCCAGCGGGATATTCGCGAGAATGGTTTGTCCATACAAATACAGTCCTCTACGGACCGTAAGATAGCTTTAAAGGATGCCAAATACGTCATTTGTACGATCCGGGTTGGCGGGCTGGAGGGCTTTGCAACCGATGTGGATATTCCACTGAAATATGGCGTGGATCAATGCGTGGGTGATACACTGTGTGCAGGAGGGATTATGTACGGTCAGCGTGGTATCGCTGAAATGCTGGCCATCTGCAAGGATATCCGCGAGCTAAGTGCACCGGATGTATTGCTGCTGAACTACTCGAACCCCATGGCAATGATGACGTGGGCCTGTAATAAATACAGCGGTGTGCGTACAATCGGTCTATGTCACGGCGTACAGCATGGGCATCACCAAATTGCCGAGGTGTATGGTCTGGAGAAGCAGGATGTGGACATTGTGTGCGCCGGAATCAATCACCAGACGTGGTACATTCAGGCGTCACATGAAGGCAAGGATCTGACAGCCGGGCTGCTGGAGGCTTTTGAAAAACATCCCGAATATAGCCGTACCGAAAAGGTGCGCATCGACATGCTTCGCCGTTTTGGCTATTACAGCACAGAGTCGAATGGTCATCTAAGTGAATATGTACCTTGGTACCGGAAGCGTCCGAATGAAATTATGGACTGGATTGATCTAGGCAGCTGGATCAACGGAGAAACAGGCGGCTATCTGCGTGTATGTACAGAAGGACGTAATTGGTTTGAAACAGATTTCCCTAACTGGATGAAAGAAGAGCCATTGGAGTACAAGGCGGAAAATCGCGGTGAAGAGCATGGTTCATACATTATCGAAGGTCTGGAAACCGGACGTGTATACCGGGGGCATTTTAATGTCGTTAATAACGGTGTGATTTCCAATTTGCCGGACGATGCGATTATTGAAGCGCCTGGATATGTGGATCGGAATGGTATCTCCATGCCACATGTAGGAGACCTTCCGCTCGGTCCTACTGCCGTCTGCAATGTAAGTATTTCCGTCCAGCGTTTGGCTGTCGAAGCAGCTGTACATGGTGACGACATGCTACTTCGGCAAGCGTTTATGATGGACCCGTTAGTGGGCGCGGTGTGTAATCCCAAAGAAATTTGGCAGATGGTCGATGAGATGCTAGTGGCACAGGAAGCATGGCTGCCGCAATACGGAGCAGCGATTGCCGAGGCGCGCCAACGTTTGGCTGCAGGCGATCTGATTCCAACCCGGCCTTATGAGGGAGCAGCACGACTTAAGGTGAAGACGGTTGAAGAAATGCAACTGGATCGGGATGCCGCCAATAAAAATGCAGGACAATCCGACAAGGGCAAGGATCGCGAAAAAGTGTAGAACAACAAGGGCAGAGATTGACTTCACAACAATAAAAGGGTGTTTTCACGGTCATGAGGGCCTGAAAACACCCTTTTGCTGTCGATAGATATAACGATTTGGCATAGTTGGCGTTCTGGAGTTTATCATTGTCGATTTAGGCTGACGGAAATTAAAGAATACGGTCTTGCTTTTTATGAATTTGCTCTTTTGCCGTCGATCCTAAATCTCCCGAAAGCTTGTTATAGCAGGGATGTTCAACAAATGAAGAAACCGACTTCAGAAAAAGAGGGGCCGTGATGAACCACTAGGGTGGCAATTCATATGCCTAATTAATAAATGTACTCCTTAATTTATTCAATTTACAGGAGATTTCCAGCTCACTATAATCTAACATAGGAGGTGACAAAAAGGGGAAAATGTAAGCGTATGAACAAATAGAAAGCGCTTACCTTTTACAGCTATGAACGCCACTTTTTTGTGGAAAGAGAGTAGGCGTAACACACATTTAATCATATAACAATCGGGTGCCGACATAGGAAGATTAACAAAATCTACGGAAAGATAGGTGAAGCAATTGAAAACAAAGCAAGTGCTTCGTAAAGGAATGAAGTATGCTTTTGCGCTATCACTCGTCGCAAGCAGCTTTCTACCAGGTGCAGGATTTACGGATAAAATACATGCAGAATCCCATGTCGATAATCCTTACCAAGGAGCGACAAAATATGTTAACCCTGATTATGCGGCTAGTGTCGACACATCGATTGCCAAAATTACGGATGCCAATCTGAAAGCAAAAATGCAAACGGTCAAAACGTTCCCGACAGCCGTATGGCTTGATCGTATCGCTGCTATTAACGGCGGTGGAGGCAAGCTTGGCCTGGAAGCGCATTTGGACCAAGTATTGGCGCAAAAGAAAGGCAACATGCCGATTACGGCGGAATTCATTGTGTATGATCTGCCCGGACGAGATTGTCATGCCTTGGCTTCCAATGGTGAATTGCCGTTGACTCAGGCAGGTCTGGAAACGTACAAAAAGGATTATATTGACAAAATCGCTTCTATTTTTGCGAATCCCAAATATAAGGATATTCGCATCGTAGCGATCATTGAACCGGACAGTTTGCCAAATCTGGTAACCAATCTGGATACTCCCCAATGTGGACAAGCCAAATCTACAGGAATTTATGAGGCTGGCGTTAAATACACAATGAATAAGCTGAACGAGATTCCGAATGTGTACAAATACGTGGATATCGGTCACTCTGGTTGGTTAGGTTGGGATAACAACCGTACAGCAACGGTATCTCTGTTTACAACTATCTTCAAAGATACTAGCAAAGGTTTGTCCAGTGTGGATGGCTTTATCACGAATACAGCCAATACTTCACCGTTGACAGAACCGAATCTGCCTGATCCCAACCTGAATATTGGCGGGCAGCCGATCAAATCATCCAAATTCTACGAATGGAATCCTAATTTCGATGAATCGGATTTCGCTGAGTCCTTGCATAGAGATTTTGTCAATGCAGGCTGGCCAAGCTCGCTCGGCATGTTAATTGATACCGGCCGTAATGGATGGGGAGGACCTAACCGTCCGACTTCCGCAGTCGGCAATGATATTAACTCCTATGTAAACTCAGGTCGTGTGGACAAACGTTCGCACCGTGGTAACTGGTGTAATAGCAGCGGAGCAGGTATGGGAACGCCGCCACAAACGGCTCCAGCTGGCCATATCGATGCCTATGTCTGGGCGAAACCTCCGGGTGATTCCGATGGTTCCAGCTCACTCATTCCGAACGATGAGGGTAAAGGCTTTGACCGTATGTGTGATCCTACCTATACAACCAAGGATGGCACATTAACAGATGCTTTGCCGAATGCACCTATTTCAGGAGCTTGGTTCCATGATCAGTTTGTGATGCTGGTACAAAATGCGTACCCTGCAATCGTGCCTTCCACTGGTGGTGTGGACCCAGCGCCTACAGCTCCAGCTGTACCGTCTGGCTTAAAGGCCGTAGCTGGTAATGCTCAAGTGACGCTGACTTGGAGTGCGTCTACTGGTGCCGATAGCTACACGGTAAAACGTGCCACTAGCGAAGCAGGTCCTTTTACAGCCGTTGCCCCTCTTGTAACAGAAAGAGAGTACACAGATAAGGGACTGACGAACGGAACAACTTACTTCTATGTTGTAAGTGCTACGAATGCGAAAGGAACAAGTAAGGATTCTGCAACGGTAAGTGCTGAACCTAAAGGTACACCGACTGATCCAACAGAACCAGCGGGTGATCTGGTTGTAATGTACCGGGCCGGGGACACCGACCCAGCGAATAACGCAGTTAAGCCTTTCCTTAACCTGAAAAATAAAGGCACAACACCCGTGAAGCTGAGTGAGCTGAAAATACGTTACTATTTTACGAAGGATGGCAGCCAAGAGCTGCAATCCGTAGTAGACTATGCGCAAGTAGGCAATGATAACGTGCTGCGTACCATTACAGACAACTATATTGAAATTGGTTTCAGTGCTGCTGCCGGCACGCTTGCTGCTGGAGCGCAAACAGGTGATATTCAGATCCGCATGAACAATAGCGACTGGTCTAACCTGAACGAATCCAATGATTATTCCTTTGATCCAACTAAAACCTCTTATGCAGAATGGAACAAAGTAACGTTGTTCCACAATGATAAGCTGGTGTGGGGAATCGAACCTTAGGATTTGGCCAGAACATGTGCCCTTGAGTGATTGAAAAGTAGTAAAAGAAGGCTACGGCATAACTGTCGTAGCCTTCTTTTACGTCTTCGAATAAAGAATTTGATGACCAAGGGAATAAGCATTGAAATTGTGTATAATGAAAAAAAGAATGCTGTTTCTACTGTGGAGGGTCATCATGAGCAAAAAGTTAATCTTAGATGTAGATACGGGCATTGACGACGCGCTTGCTATTGCGTACGCGGTCCATTCGCCGGAATTGGAGCTACTCGGTATTACAACCACCTTTGGCAATATCTCGGTGGAGGAGGCAACACGTAACTCACTGATTCTGCTGGAAAAACTGGGGGTAGAGGCTCCGGTCGTGTCTGGGGCTCACAAGCCGTATGCTCGGGAGCTGTTCAAACCTTATTCTCGGCATATTCACGGTGAAGACGGTATTGGCAATCAGTTGAAAGGAGCGCCCTCCCGTCAGGCTGCGTCTGGGGATGCCGCTGATTTTATAATCGGACAGGCTCGTCGCTATGAGGGCAAACTTACCCTGGTAGCTGTGGGACCGCTGACCAATCTTGCGATTGCATTGGATCGCTGTCCCGAATTGCCCCAATTGCTTGAGCGCCTGATCATCATGGGCGGCGCGGTCACAGTGAAAGGGAATGTAACTCCAACGGCTGAAGCGAATATTTACGCCGATCCAGAAGCCGCAGCCTATGTGCTGGGAGCGGGCTTTTCGCTTACGCTCGTCGGGCTGGACGTCACGATGCAGACACTGCTTCCCCAGCAGGATGTGGACAAATGGCGTGAGCAAGGGACCGAGCTGGGCGCGTTTATGGCAGATATGACAGACTTTTATATGGAAGCCTATCGCAATTTCAGACCTGGCATTGCAGGCTGTGCTTTGCATGACCCTTTAGCCGTAGGGTTGGCTATTGACTCCAGTTTTGTGGAGACGCGTCCAATGCACATTGCCGTCGAGGTGGGCGATTCCACCGAGGTTGGTCGCACCCGTGAGATGCAAAATGAGAACGAAGCTCAAGCACTGACTACGGTTGATGTGGCACTTGAAGTCGATGCGGAGCGATTTTTGCGTCATTTTCTTAGCCGGGTGGTATAAATTAGCCGGGTGGTATAAAAAAATAATTCAAAGATTGCCGATGAATCTGCATCGGCAATCTTTTGTGCATACATGTTTAAGGGCTTTCATCTAGAGGTGGACTCACCGCTATAAAAATCCCACGTCATGGTATAATATGTGCAATTGGATAAAACTGCCAGACTACAAAGGAGGAGATTGATTGTGTTTTCTGCTGCTCGACGACTACCTTTGCTGGAACATATGTATAATCATGCCCCGACAGGAATCGTGATTTTGTCGAGGGAAGGGAAGTGCCTGTACGTCAATCCCGCCTTTTGCAAAATGGTCGGATATGAGCAGGAGGAATTACTGGATATCCGATATTACCATCTCTTGTATAAAGAGGCTCAGGATCAGCGAGGGTTGAGGGAGGCTTACGCAGGTTGGCTACAGGCTACGGATCAAGTCTATAAGACAGAGCTACGTTTGAAACATAAACGGGGAACATCCGTCTGGCTATCGCTGGAATTAACCATATTTGATGATGAGGCTACCGAGCAATCATATTTGATTGCGTATGCAATGGATATCACGGAGAAAAAGGACATGGAGCAGGTGCTTTCGGACAATGAGGATCTGTACATGCTGATTACCGAAAATACGCCGGATGTTATCTCATATAGCACGGCGGACGGCATACTCCAATATATCTCTCCTTCGGTGGAAAAACTCCTAGGCTATACGAAACAGGAGATGCTTGGGAAAAAACGATTGCAATTTTACCATGTCGAAGATGCCGATTACATGCGTGTACATGGAATGTTCAAGGAAACAGGCATCATGAAGCGGCGTGTTCGTCATAAGGACGGGCACTATTTGTGGCTGGAAGTATCGTACCGCATTATTCGGGATGAACGGGGCAGAATCAAGCGAGTTCTATCCATCGGACGAAATATCACAGAGCGCCAGAAGAGCGAGGAGAACCTGGCAAAAGCTCAACAGTTGGCGATGTTCGGCTCATGGGACTGGGATCTGGTCAACAATGTTATGCATTTTTCCAAGGAATTTCGCAGCATATTTGGCTATTGTGTCAAGCCGGTTGAAACAAGTATTGACGCGTTCATGGCGGCTGTTCATCCAGAAGATACAGAGCGCATGAAACAGATTATCACCAACGTTATATTGAAGGGAATACACGAAGAGACCTTTTACCGAATTGTATTGCCGAATGGGGAACAAAAGGTACTGCGTTCAATCTGGGAAGCTGAAATGGACGAGCATGCAGGCATGCCTGTTCAAATAGTCGGGATGATTCAGGATGTTACAGAGCACCGGGAAATGGAGCAACGTCTGCGTGAAAGTGAAAACCGCTATAAGTCACTATTTCAGCATAATCCACTCGGGATATGCGCCGTGAATATGGAAGGGAATATCTTGAGCGTGAATCCGAGTTTGGAGGAGCTTACGGGGTATACGAGGGATGAGTTGCTTGGAGCTGACATACTTATCATGGCTTCCTCTGAGGAACAGGACAAAATCAAGCATCACATGGAGCTGGCCCAGCAGGGTGAGACGCAAACCTATGAATCGGAATTTATACATAAGGAGGGGGAGCGTCTATTCATCAAGATGACGAATATTCCGATTTTCGTACAAGATGAAATTGTAGGCTGCTACGGGATTATAGAAAATGTTACCCCTCTCAAAAGCTACATTGCTCAAATTGAAAAACTCAGTAATGAGCATTCGCTTATTTTAAATGCCGTATCCGAAGGGATTGTGGGTTTAAGTAACGAAGGACATGTCCGCTTTATGAACCCGGCAGCTGTCGAGATGTTCGGCGTAGGATCGGCCAAACCGCTGAATGGCGCATGCATAGACATGATCCGCCATGCTGACGAAATTGGCAGTCATTTTCTGGACGAACAGTCCTCTATTCTTCAAGCGATTCGAAGTGGAGCCTCTTATCAGGCAGAGGAAGCAGTATTTTGGAAAAAAGGCGGGTCCAGCTTTCTGGCCTCCTATCGAATCAGCCCTTTGATGGATAATGGCGAGCGAAAAGGGGCTGTGATGGTTTTTGTAGACAGGACGAATGAAAAGGAGATCATTCGGGCCAAGGAGTCTGCTGAACGCGCCGATCGGGCCAAGTCAGAGTTTCTCTCTGTGATGAGTCATGAGCTCCGTACACCGATGAACGGCATTATAGGTATGGCAGGGTTACTCGCAGATACTGAATTGGATGAGGAGCAGCGTAGCTATATAGACATTATTACCAGTAGCAGTGGTGCTTTAATGCAGATATTGAACGAGATACTGGATTTGAGCAAAATCGAAGCTGGTAAAATGTCTTTGCTGCACGAATCCTTTGTGCTAGATGACGTGGTCGGCAGTGTGGCTGACCTATTCATGACGCAGGCTATGGAAAAAGGCATTGAGCTGGAATGGCATGTGGATCAGGAAATGCCGGGGATGCTGGTCGGTGATCATGTGCGTATTCGACAGGTACTAGTGAATTTGGTGAGCAATGCGATCAAATTTACGGAGCGAGGGCGTGTAAATATCTTTGTGGAGAGAAAGGCTTACAGCCGTCGTAAAAATAGATGCCTGATTGAGTTCAGTGTTACTGATACTGGAATCGGTATTCCAGCAGACCGCCAACATCTATTGTTTCAGCCTTTTTCCCAGCTTCATCCGGCACTGAACCGAAAATATGGAGGGACAGGCCTAGGCTTGTCCATCTGCAAAAACCTGGTCAAGCTAATGGGAGGTTCCATTGGTGTGGATAGCGACGAGGCCAAAGGAGCAACATTCCGGTTCCAGCTGGATCTTAAACTGCCGGAAGGGCAAACGCTTGCCAATATATGCCGTGATCAGCCTTATGATTCAAAGGAAGGCTAAAAAGACATAGCCGTGATGCAGGATGCATCACGGCTATTTTTGTAAGAAATGTTCAAAGAAAAGATTGACAAACTGTCCTAACTGTACTATTAATAATAGTACAGTTAGGACAGTTGAACATGTATAAATGAATTTGAGCCAGTGTTGAAAGGAGGAAGTCCATGTGTTCGAGCTGGATATCCGCAGCCGTAAGCCGATCTACGAACAGCTTATGGAGAAGGTCAAGGAAATGATCATGTACGGATCGCTTCAGCCGGATGAGCAATTGCCTTCTGTACGGGCATTGTCCGCTCAACTTACGGTGAATCCGAATACGATTCAGAAGGCGTATCGAGAGCTGGAACGCGAAGGATATATCTATTCCGTTCAGGGCAAAGGCAGCTTTGTCACGCCTACCCAGCAGCAGCCGCAACAAATGAAGCGGGATGAGATTCGGGTGGCATTGTTAAAACAGATGATCGAAGCTGTCCATTTCGGTTTTACACAGCAGGAAGTGGACGACATATACGTGGAAGCTATGCAAACAAAGGAAAGGGGGATGTCCCTTGATTGAATTAAGGGAAGTCACAAAGACATTTACAGAAGAAAAGGCTGTCGATCAGCTTGCCCTTACGGTAAAGAAGGGCTCCATTTTTGGACTGCTGGGCTCGAACGGGGCAGGGAAAACGACCTTGCTCAAAATCATTGCCGGAATTTACCGACCGGATACTGGCAAGGTGCTAATCGGTGGTCAGCCAGTGTATGAGCAGCCTGAAGTCAAGCAGCACATTCTGTTTTTACCGGATACCCCTTATTTTTTCCCGCAAGCGACAATTCGTCAGATGGCCCGGTTTTACCGCTCCATTTATCCAAGTTGGAGTGAGGAACGCTACACACAGCTTACGGATATTTTCAAGCTGGACCCGAAGCGCAAACTTCACCGTTTTTCCAAAGGGATGAAGCGCCAAGCCGCTTTTTTGCTTGCCTTGAGCTGCATGCCTGAGCTGCTGGTTTTGGATGAACCCATTGATGGTCTGGACCCAGTGATGCGTAGAATGATCAAAAATCTCTTGTTCCAAGAAACCGCTGCACGTGAGATGACCGTCGTGATCTCATCTCATAATTTGCGTGAGATTGAAGACATGTGTGATCATGTCGGCATTATGCACCAAGGTCGGATGCTATTGGAAAAAGAGGTCGATGACCTCAAATCCGATACGCATAAGGTGCAGGTTGCTTTTCGGGACAGCATGCATGAGGAAGCTGTCTGTAGCCAACTTTCGGTCGTACATAAGGAGCGAAGGGGCAGTGTTCTGCTGCTTATTATCCGGGGTGAGCGAGAGCGGATTGCGGAGACGATTGAAGCGTACGAGCCGCATGTGTTCGATTTGCTGCCGTTGACGCTTGAAGAAATTTTCATTTATGAAATGGAGGACGCAGGTTATGACATCCAACCGATTCTTCTGTAGCGGCGGCGTAATTCGCCAATGCCTGAGACAGCATGGCTGGATCGGTCTACTGTACTTGGCGGGATTACTGTTTACAGTACCGCTGTCATTGTTTATGAGCATTGGTGATGAACAACCACGAGTGGTTTTAAAAAGCTTGTTCGATAGTACAAACTCGGGTAATGAATTGCAAAAATTGATTTTAATGACTGTACCGGTGCTGGCAGGTGTGATGCTGCTTCGTTTTGTTCAGCGACAGGGGCCATCCGATTTGTATCACAGCCTACCTTTGCGTAGAGAGCATCTATTAACGTCACATTTAATTAGCGGTCTTATTCTTTTACTTGTACCTGTATGGCTGACTGCGGGAGTAACTGCTTGGGTTAACACGTCAGTCGAACTGCCTTATATTTTTCAAATTAATGATGTTGGATCGTGGGCTTTGGTCGTGTCCGTCCTTACGATTTTCTTGTTTACTTTTACTGTGTTTGTAGGGATTTGTGTGGGACAATCGTTGCTACAGACCGTAGTAGTGTATGTTTTGCTGCTATTGCCTCAGTTTCTGTTCATGATGATAGGGCGTTTTCTAGAACGTAATTTATACGGATATGTGCGGGTGCGAGAAACCGTTGTTCAATATATTAATGGTGGGGAGTTTCGCAGCAATAATAATGTTTGGGAAAACTTATCGCCGTTTGTACGCATTATGGACAACTTGCCACAGTGCGCCTTTTCCTACATGGAGTTACTTGCCTATTTAGGTATCTCTCTGCTGTTTGTCGCCTTGAGTTATGGTTTGTATCGTAAACGCTTGGTCGAAAAGGCGACTCAGGCCATAGCATTTCCTTTCTTACAGCCTTTGTTCAAGGCAGGAGTCATACTATGCGCCATGCTTATACTAGGCGATTATTTTAATAATGCAGGTACAAGAGGAGCTAATTGGTCGATTTTTGGGTATGCACTTGGAGCTATTTTAGGCTATATCGTTGTAGAGATGGTCATTCGCAAGACGTGGCAAATTATGCGTGTTCGTGCTTTAGTGGAAATGGTCGTGTACGGTGTGATCATGGGGCTGGTACTATATATCCCGGTTTCAGGTTGGTTGGGTTATGAGGGGCGGATTCCAACAGCACACTCCGTAGAAAAAGTTTATGTCGGGCGAGAGGAGCCTCTAGGGGGAGATGCAGAAAAAGAAGCGTATTACTCCCAAGACAGGGCCTATATCACCTCTGTGCTGAATTTACATCGAGAACTCGTACGTGCACATGCAGCTGGCGAGAAAATGTTGTCCAAAAACCTGGCCGTCGAATCGGCATTCATAGTCTACCGTTTGGATGATGGTTCCACCATGACTCGCCGCTATACATTCCCGGAGAAGCCTTTCCGGACAGAACTGACTAAAGTGATGGAAGCAGAGCCTTATAAAACGGTAAGATACAGGCTGGATAAGCTGCAAGGAAAAGCAGAGACGATTAATATCCAATCCGTAGATGATAGTGAAAGACGAGTGGTTTTAACCAATCCAAAAGAAACTCGTGAATTTGAAGATATACTCAGAGAAGAAGTATTAAATATGAGCTATAGCGAGATGCAATCAGAGAAATATCCATTGGGGAGTGTTTCTATTACAAATAAAGAGTCATCCTCTATCAATAACGAACCGAGCTGGCATCGTGAATTTTCATTTGAATGGCCGGCTTCCTATCACAAGCTTACAGGTTGGCTAGAGCAAAAAGGTTATGCGGATAAGGTGATCATTGATTCCAAGGATATTTTTTCGATACGGGCTGTTCCTATTATTGCTGAAGAGCTTGAACCTTATCAATCCAATCAGTATATTGAAGACTATAAGCTATTTAAAAGCATCCAACAGAAGCATAAAGCAATAACGATTGAAGATCCGAAGCTCTGGAGCACTGTACTGGAAAAGCGCAGACCCTATAGCTATACTCCAAATATGGCGAAAGGCACTTACCTGGTTCAGGTCAAGATCAAACCTTTATTTAGTTCAGACCCCCATACACGCTATTGCTATTTTACTCCGAACGATATGACACCGGAGCTTGCGAAGGCATTACCGACAGTTCCTTAAGTGGGACAGCATCTGGTTTGGATGGCATATGGACGGAGGTAGATGAACATGGGATGGTTGGGACACGACATATAACAACCTGATCGACGGGCAAGAGCTCCTCCACATTAGAGATGACATAAAATAGATGCACAGAGAGATAGAACGTAGAACATACAGAGAGAAGAGTTCAATAACGTACAGCTCAATGGTGGAGGAGCAAAAATAATATGAAATATACAGAAGATCGTGAATTTCTACAGTTCTTGGAGAATTATAAGCAGTCATTTTCCGGATGGGATTTTTCATTCATCTCGGATACGGGACGTGTGGCGAGCGAGCCCTTGGAATGGTCTTATGTCAGCAAGGCTATGAAGTTTATTCATTCATCCAAGGCGATGCTGGATATGGGAACAGGCGGGGGAGAGCTATTATCTCGGCTACGCCCTTTTCCAGAGATCGTATGTGCGACTGAAGCGTATGCACCGAATGTTCCTATCGCCAAGGAAAGATTGGAGCCGCTGGGTGTGCGCGTTATGGCTATACAGGATGACGATTCCCTTCCGTTTGGCGATGCCGGGTTCGACCTCGTGCTGAATAAGCATGAGTCATTTTCGCCAACGGAGGTACGGCGTATTTTGCGACCAGGTGGGACGTTTTTGACTCAACAGGTAGGGGGCCTGGATTGTGCGGGCATCAACGACCGTTTGGGAGCACCTGAATACGAGTATGCGGACTGGACCCTTTCTCAAGCACTTGCAGGTTTGAAAAGCAATGGCTTCGAAATTTTAGAGCAGCAGGAACAGTTTCCGATACAGCGCTTTTACGATATTGGAGCGATTGTCTATTACTTAAAAGCAATCGAATGGCAGATTACAGACTTTCAGCCGGAGAAATATATAGAACAGCTATATGGTCTGTATTTAGATATTAAACGTGATGGCTATTGGGACGTGAAGCAGCACCGTTTTTTGATCCATGCCAGAGCAATATAAAGAAGATTCGATGACAAAAAGGCCTTTCCCGTGGGGGAGGCCTTTTTTGCCATACGCAGCTTGAGTAATCCATCGCTAGGAAGATCGGATAAGGACATTTTTATCCTCCTCTCGTATACTAATCTTTACCATAATTGTACAATGAAGAAGCAATGGCTTACAGTCTCATTTCATTCATTAGTTATAAGGGGGATGTACATGTCTGATCCAAAGGAAGTTATAACCAAGCCGGAAAAGGACGAGTCTGTGCGGATAGCATGGTTTTGGCCATGGTTGGGCGGTACGTTTATGTTTGGATTGTTTTCAGTCATGTTTAATGTAGTTTGGAGTATGGTTGTGGCACCCCAAGTGCACCTTCTGCTGAGGCATGAAGGTGTAACGGATACAACTGTGATTGTAATACTGCTTCTATATGCATGGATTATCGGTCTCATCTTTGCAGCTTATGGTGCCTTGAGTGCGCGTATGTCCAGCATGGGCAAGCTTTCGCTGATGCTGACCGGGCTATTATCATTATTATGTGGGCTGTGGTTGTGGATTGTAGGAATACAAGGGTCTGGTGGTCAACCTGCTGAAGTGTCGGGAGGGGCGTGGGGGCTCTTTTCACTCTATCATGCTTGGGCGGAGCCTGTGTTAGAGGTATTGGGTCCATATACACAGCATGGTGAAATCTGGTTTCTACTGGCTGCACTGCTGCCGATAGTTGGCATGGTAGTAGGAGTTGGGGTAAATCGTTATCCAGCGCTAACCGACAAGAATGGTAAGGTGGATCATAGATGGCAATGGATTGTTGCCGCGATATCTGCTGCGCTCGTCATTGTGCTGACGATTACACTGATGCTTCCTCAACGCCCATACATTGCAGAGAGAGATTTTCCGGTAGTTGACGGGGCTACAGCGGCCATTCCGTTTGCGCAGGATATGCTGCATGAACTGACCGGAATGAGCAAGGCGCGAGCAGCGCACGAACTGAGATTCAACACGACCCATCAGGCATATGTCAATTTGATCAAAAAGAAGGCGGATCTGATTCTGGTGGCTGGTCCTTCCGATGAGGAACTGCGGCTGGCGAAAAGTCGGGGAATACAAATGAAGCTCACACCCATTGGGTGGGATGCGTTTATTTTCCTCGTACATCAAGACAATCCGGTTAGAGGACTTTCTTCGGAGCAGGTTCGCCGTATATATGAAGGGGCTATCCGCAATTGGAATGAGGTAGGGGGCAAGGATCAGCCGATCATTGCTTATCAGCGAGAAGAAAATTCAGGCAGTCAGACATATATGCAAAAGAAAGTGATGGCAGGCCATGAAATGGCTGACCCGCCACGTGAACTACAAATTGGCATTATGGGTGGTATGATTAATGCAGTCGCAGATTTTAACAAGGATCACAACGCGCTCGGTTATTCATTTTATTATTTTGCAAATGTGATGCATAATCGTCAAGAGGTCAAATTTTTGTCTATTGATGGAGTGGAGCCGAACAAAGAGCACATCCGCTCGAAGCAATATCCATTCACAGCTCAACTGTTTGTAGTCACACGGGAAGGCGAGGAACCAAGCCCTTCGATGCAACGATTACTCGAATGGCTGCAAAGTGAAGAAGGAACTCGGGCCATCGAAAAAGGCGGCTTTGTTCCTGTAAACTCGTAATCCTGTAACGCTGGTTTGCATTCAGTCCATTCCGTATATTCACCTTAAGAGTGAAACGAAGACAGCAGGGTAATACATAGAATATACATGGCTGTGAATACAATACCCGCACAGCCATGTATATCACCAACATAAGGGGATGAACGAAAATGAAGAAAAAAACATCGGTCTGGGTGCTTTTACTCGCCGTAGCCATAGTGACAGCGGGGTGTGAAACAGGCTCACAAACAAGTTCGCAAACAGGACAAACGGCTCAAAATGAGCAAAAGGGTGCCGTCTCGGCACAAGCGAATGGTTCGGGAGCGACTGTAGATACACCGAAAACAGGAGGACAAGCAACCACAGACACTACTATAGCGAAAGTCCGCATGGACAATATTACCGCGTTGCGTTTGATCGACGGCCAATCCGGCTGGATCGGCGGAAATGGCTGGATTGCCCGAACGGACGCGTCTGCATCCGGTTCAGTCGGATCGACGTGGAATGTGCAATATCAGGGTCAAGGTACGGTTCAGCAGATTTTTGCCTTGAACGGGCAGCAAGGCTGGGCTGTTATGGCAGACAGCGGATCGCTGCTGGCCACTCGCGATGGCGGCAAACGCTGGGAGGTTGTTGGGACTGTACCTGAGCAAGGGCAAACGGGCTTTTTACACTTTGTATCATCCAAGGAAGGGTTCAGTGGCAACCAATATACGAAGGATGGCGGGCAAAGCTGGTCTTCGCTCCCCGTGCCTGGCCACATGGTAGGACAGCCATATTACCATGATCGGCAAAACGGCTGGGCGGTTACGCAGGACACAGACCGTTCATTCCAGATTTTACATACCGTTAACGGGGGCCAAAAGTGGACTACTGTCATGTCACGGACAACGGAGGCGCCTCTAAATGGAGCCATTATTCGTTCGGTAGAACGTGGCAACGCATGGATCGAGCTGTTTGGAGATACGGGGATGAATCAGACGTCGTATTCGCTTTGGCATACTGCCGATAGTGGACAAAGCTGGCGTCCTGTACTGGCGAATGCCACCGCTGGCGGTGGCCCGGCACCAGGTATTAGCCAGCAAGACAATCAGGTTCCTAAAAATGAAGGGGCGGCACCAGGTATGCTCTATGCGGTTAATAGCAGTACCGCATGGATGGGCGGTTATTGCGCACCGTGCGACAAGCCCAATACGATTGGCTGGACGACTGACGGCGGCAAGACGTGGAACAATGGAAAGCAAGGCTTTGACGGTTATGGCGGTCAGCAAATCGGGATGGCAAATGCCAAAGAAGGCTGGGCTATTTTTTCGGACTCAGAGCAGGCCCCAGTTATGTACACTACCTCGGATGGTGGACAGCATTGGACGCAGAGCCATGTATTTGATAAGCCTGTGACACCAGGCTCCTAAGGAGGGAATGCATATGAGCCAACATAAGAAAAGTGTGATCACATGGACGGACGGTCGTGAAGTACCGCTCATCGGGCAGGGCACGTGGAATATGGGCGAAAAAGCCTCACTTCGGCAGGAGGAGGTGCGTGCGCTTCAACTTGGCTTCGAGCTGGGCATGTTGCTGGTGGACACGGCTGAAATGTATGCGGAGGGCGGCGCAGAAGAGATCGTCGGAGAGGCCATTCAGGGGCGCCGGGACGATGTCTATCTTGTCAGCAAGGCTTACCCTCATCATGCGGACCGCCAAGGACTGGCTCAGGCGTGCGAAGCTAGCTTAACCCGCATGGGAACGGATTACATGGATATGTATTTGTTGCATTGGCGAGGGAATATTCCATTGGAAGAGACAATAGAAGGTATGGAAAAACTGCGTGAGCAGGGCAAAATCCGCAGCTGGGGAGTGTCCAACTTGGACAAGTCCGACATGGAGGAGCTATGGAGCCTGAGTGGAGGCGAAGCCTGCGCTGTCAATCAAGTGCTGTATCACGCGGCTTCGCGGGGCATCGAATATGATCTGCTACCTTGGAGCCGTGCGAATGGAGTGCCTGTGATGGCCTATTGCCCGATTGCCCAAGGTGGTCGCCTGCGACGGGGCCTGCTGGAGCATCCTGTTATGGTAGACATTGCTGCCAGCCACGGGGTAACTCCATCGCAAATTGCGCTTGCGTGGGTCATACGAGACGGTGATGTCTGGGCCATTCCGAAGGCGGTACAGGAATCGCATGTACGAGAAAATGCAGCGGCAGCAAGTATTCGGCTCACCCCTGAACAACTTCAACAAATAGACGAAGCTTTTCCTCCGCCGACGCGGAAGCAGCCGCTGGATATGGTTTGAGGAAGGAGGAGCCCATGACAGAGCGAGAGACAGAACTGCATGAGGTAGATGATCATCTGGATTATGGATTATCCGTTGTATTCATCGGCTTTAATCCCAGCCTGAAATCAGGCGAGGTAGGACATCATTATGCGAATCCGCGCAACCGCTTTTGGCGCATACTTGAGGGAGCAGGCTTGACACCTCGCTTGTACAATCCATCGGAAGATCGGGAGCTGCTGAAGCTGGGCTTCGGTTTTACGAACATTGTTTCCCGTCCCACGAGGGGAATGGAGGACATTGCACGCGAGGAATACGCCGAAGGACGTCTGAAGCTATACGAGAAGCTAAAGGAATATCGCCCGAAGGTTGCTTGCTTTGTCGGCAAAGGCGTGTACACCGAATACAGTAAAAGATCCAAAGTAGATTGGGGATTTCAGCCTGAACCGCTAATTCCTGAGATGCATGAATTTGTGGCACCTTCGTCTAGCGGACTGGTGCGCATGTCGCTGGAAGAAATCACAGATATTTATCGCCGTCTTCAAACGTTCCTTTCGTCAGAAATATCTGAAATGCAGTAAGTACGGTGAATATAGCTAGTACAAAAAGAACCACACGCTTCGGTCCCTGCTGGGAAGAGCGTGTGGTTCTTTGAGCTGTTTCTATTGTAAGGCTTTCGCCTGCCATGCCTGTTCCACGGGAACATAAGGATATCCCAGATCACGTGCGACCGCTTCGTAGGTAATATGTCCATTCAGGACATTGGTGCCACTAAGCAGTGGTTTGCTTCTGCGAAGCGCCTCCAGTACACCCAAATCTGCGAGCTGGAGAGCAAAGGGGAGCGTCGCGTTCGTCAGGGCCAGCGTCGAGGTTTGCGGTACCGCGCCCGGCATGTTTGCTACCGCATAGTGAATGACGCCATGCTTCACATAGGTAGGCTGGTCGTGTGTCGTAATGTGGTCAATCGTCTCGACAATGCCGCCTTGGTCGATGGCGACATCCACAATCACAGAACCGGGCTGCATCGTCTGTACCATGGCTTCCGTTACGAGCCGCGGAGCTTTGGCACCAGTGATTAGGACAGCGCCGATCAGCAAATCACTTTGCGCCACGGCTTCAGCAATGTTGGACGGGGTGGACACTAGCGTATGGAGCTGATTGCCAAAAATATCATCCAGTTGGCGCAGTCTTGGCAGGCTTAGGTCGATTAGTGTCACATCTGCCCCGAGACCGATGGCGACCTTGGCAGCATTGGTACCGACCACCCCTCCGCCAATAATGGTCACTTTACCGCGTTTGACCCCCGGCACACCTGCCAGCAGGATGCCTTTGCCACCCTTTGGTTTTTCCAGCAGTTGTGCTCCAATTTGTACAGCCATTCGACCGGCAACCTCACTCATCGGAGTAAGCAGCGGGAGGCTGCCCTCAACATCTAGTGTCTCATAGGAAATAGCGGCTACACCGTTGTCTGTTAAAGCGCGGGCCAGTGCTGGCTCGGCGGCCAAATGCAGATAGGTGAATAAAATCAATCCTGGTCGGAAATATCCGTATTCAGAGGAGAGCGGCTCTTTTACCTTGATGATCAGATCCGCCTGGGACCACACGTCCGCAGCTTGCTGCACAAGAGTCGCACCCGCAGTGGCATAATCTCCATCCGTAAAGCCGCTTTCAACACCTGCGTGGCTTTCCACAAACACATGATGTCCGTGTTGGATCATTTGAGCTGCACCTGCGGGCGTTAGAGCGACACGATTCTCATTGTTTTTAATCTCTTTCGGAACCCCAATTTTCATTTCATTCACCTCTCCTAAAAATAATGGTTAAGAAAATTACACTATCATTTTTATGCAGCCTGCTGATTAGTTACATGGACTCAAGCCGATAAATGCAATTCATGTTAGATTAGGTACAGTTTACAAGGGGTGAAGCTCCTTGACATCATACATTTTGTCGGATTATCTGACTTAAAGGCTCGACTTTTTGATGAATATATGTCATGTAAAATGACATAAAGACATATACATAAGGAGAATGCCGATGAACGGTAAAAAAACATTTACCATTGCGGATGTGCTGGAACGTCCCGTTTTCCGGCGGGCGAAGCTGGCGGCGGGGGAACAGGGCGTACATCGCCGTGTGGGTTGGGTCCATGTGCTAGAAATCACAAATGTCTCTCCGTTTGTGAGCCGGCATGACTTGATTTTGACGACCGGCCTGTGGCTCACCCGGAAGGGGGAAGAGCGCGCCGAGTATATGGAGCAACTGATCCGCTCGGAAGCCGCGGGATTGTGTGTGGAGCTGGGCACGAGCATTCATGAAATCCCTTCTGAAATTCTGGAGTTGGCGGAACGACATCACTTCCCGGTCATCGTATTTGAGCAGCCAGTGCGTTTTGTTGAAATTACACAAGATATTCATTCCCTACTTATTAACCGACATCATGAACTCCTAAAAGATCTGGAACGATTTTCACGTCAACTTCAGCAGGAAACCCTGCGCAGTACTGATATGAGCGCCCTCTTGCGTGTGCTCCATGACTATGCAGCCCGGCAGGTCATCTACATGTCTTCCATTGATACCAATCGATTCGTACCTTCCGTCCAGCCGGATCTAGCGGACCGTATTGCAGATTTTTATGCCCATGAAGTGGAATCTAGTATGACCGCCGATCGGGAGGGGCATCTGCTGTTTCACCTGAATGAATCCACTGCCGTGTTGTTCCAGCCCGTTGTATGCTTCGGTCAGGTGTTTTCCGCAGTAGGTTTGGTGCTGCATAGTGAAATGCCGACGGAAGAAATGTCGCTGCTACTCGATTACACGGCCAAGGCAGCCGCTACCTTGGTGCTGAGAACGCAGTTTCTTGAAGACCGATTGCTGCGTAATCAAAATGAATTGATTCAGGATGTACTGAGCGGACAGCTTCCCAGTGAAGAGCAGGCCCAGACCCGAATGGGCCTGCGATTGTTATCGAAGGGACAGTATTTATTTTGGGCAGGGGTCATTGAGGTGGAACATCAGGACAAAGATGCCAGTCAGGTGCGCAAGGAGTCCATCAATCAGGATGTGCTAGTGCTACTTCGTTCATTGTTGAAAAAAGAAACGTTGCACAATCTGTTGATGATGAAGGGGAGTCAGTGTTACATCCTTTGTGCCAAGGAGGAATTAACACTGCGTTCCGCAGCGCAAATGAAAAAAGTGCTTGCCCATACAGTTCAATATATTCAGAACTATGCCGCAGGACAGCTTGATAAGGTGCGCATTCATGCAGGCTTTGGTAAGGTAAGGCATCGCATGACGGGGACGGATCGCAGTTTTGAAGAGGCATATGAGGTCATTGAAGTGGCACGAAGCGTCCCAGTCATGAAGGATCGGTTATTTTACGACAGCATCGGAATCTATCAGTTATTGAAGGCGGTGCCCCGCATTCCTTTTCTACAAGAGTTCGTAGAGGATCATTTGGGTGGACTGATTGCGCATGATCGTGAGCACCATATGCAGCTTTTGGATACACTGGATGCCTACTTTCAATCCCATGGTTCCAAGCGTGATACCGCCGGAATTTTGTACATTCACAGACAGACCCTTTATAATCGGCTGGATAAAATTAATGAAATCATAGAGGGAAATCTGGCAGACCCTGACAAACGTCGTTGCCTGGAAATGGCACTACTGGCTTACCGGATGCTGCAGGCTGAAAATTGATCCTAAATAACTAGTTCTATTTTCCATTCTACTCATTTACAATGCGTGTTAACACTGAGATAATAGAAGAGATTACGGAAATATCTTGAAAGGGGATTAATATGAATATAAAAAAATGGATTGCCGTCCCTCTTATTCTGCTAATGGTAGCTTTGACAGGTTGCCAGGCAGTAGGTGGATTTGATGTAAGTAAAAATTTATTGGGAACACTAGATGTGAAATCCCAGCAGACAACGGAGAAAATCTCTCTTAAATTGACTCCAAAAGAAGGAATCACGCAAGGAGATAAGGAAATCGTAGATTTGATTAATTCGATTTCCGTCACTGTGGATGAAGCCAAAGTACAATCGGAGGAACTTGCTTCTGCCAAAGGTACATTGCACATCGATAAGTATAATTTGCCGTTTGAACTTGCTTTAGACCGCCAAGGTTTGGCTATTCAACTGGAAGGTGCCAAAAAACCTTATTACATATCTCTGAACTCGCAAGAGAGTTTGAGCGGTCTGCCTGCTGGATTTGATCCATATGTATATTCCAAAGACGTGAGAGAACTGACGAAAACAGCCGCTGCACTTATGCTCAAGCATGCGCCTAACCCTTCGACCATTTCTGCAACGTCTGTAACCGAGGAAGTATACGGTGAAAAAGACAAAGTGAAACTGACCCATCTGCATGCTGAACTTCGTGGTGATGAGCTGGTAACATTGGTAAAACCGTTCCTGGCGAATCTGGCCAAGGACGAAGCAGGCTTGAAAGAGCTGATCGGGCAAGCCATTGATATGACGAAGACGATTGCTTCCGGCATGAATATTGAAGATAGTGATAAAGTAACAGCGGAACTGAGTGCTAACAAAGAAAAAATGGTCAATGAGGCTTATACCGAAGTTAAAAAATATTTGGATCTAGCTGTTGATCAATATGATGTAGGCGTTAGCACCATGTATGCACAGTCCCCTGAAATCAAAACGGTCCTGAGTGCTAACACGGTTCTGAAAAGCGACATGTATTTTGATGAAAAAGGAAATGTTCGCAAAGCGGCAACAGACCTGACGGTTGCTTTGCCAGATGTGGATGGTCTTCCGGTGAAGTCCTTCACAATTCTGACCGAAACTCAATCTTGGAACGTCAATGGTAGTGTGACGGCTGATAAAGTGGATATTTCTAACGGTGTTATTGACTTGAATAAACAAGCTGAATTAACTCCGGGAGCGACGCTGCGCAATTTTGAAGCGAATTCTCCGATCTACAACATTTTAAAAAATGATTTGGAAATTACAAAAGTAGAAACAACTTTCGATCCTAAAGACGATTACTACGTCTTGGAGAATCGTGGTGGTACTGCCTTTATTCCATTGCGTGAACTGACGAGCGAACTGAACTCCGAGTTAAAATGGGATGCAGCTGCCAAACAGACTACTGTAATTGATGATATTACAGGTAAGACGATTAAGCTGAAAAGTGGCTCTAAACAAGCTGTATTGGAAGGAAGCACATTGACGTTGCCACAAGCTCCATATACGGATGAATATGGCACATTGTATGTTCCTTTCAAATCAGTTGCCGAGGCGCTTGGCGCCACAGTAACTCGTAACAGTGATGGAGAATATGTACTGAAACGCGACTAAAAAGAAATTCAAGGAACCAGCCCAGTTAGGGGCTGGTTCTTTTTTAGTTATATTGGTAAAATGCTCAGTAAAGCGATTAAAATAAGCGCTTACAAATTTTAAAAGTGCCATACTTTCATACAGGGAAAATTGAGATAATGATAGTATCATTCCAGCATAGGAAAACACATACAATTAGGGGGATATACGATGAAAGATATGGAACTATTGAATTCCAGAGAGGGACAAATAGTGCTTGCCCGAATGTACGGTCAACAGCAAATCTCTGAGCAAACGACTCGATATGAATCACTTATACAGGCGTATCGGGAGCATTTTGGTGTAGGGGATATTGAACTGTTTAGTGCTCCGGGGCGCTGCGAAATTGGTGGAAATCATACAGACCACAATCACGGGAAGGTGCTGGCAGGCAGTATTACACTTGATACCATCGCTGTAGCTTCTAAAGTGGAGGAATCTGTAATTACATTCTTTTCTGAAGGCTACAAGACGAAGTACGTCATCGATTTAACTGACTTGTCGCCAAAACCGGAGGATGACAGTACGATGCTGCTGGTCCGTGGTATTGCCGCTGGTCTACTTGAATTCGGATACCGTATTGGGGGATTCCAAGCTTATATATCAAGTAATGTATTCTCTGCTTCAGGTTTAAGCTCTTCCGCTTCTTTTGAAATGTTGATATGTACGATATTAAATCATTTTTATAACGAGGGAGCGTTAGATGCTGTTGCTAAATCCAAAATTGGTCAGTATGCAGAAAATGGCTATTGGAACAAGCCGTCGGGGCTGCTCGATCAGATGGCTTGTGCGTATGGCGGCTTGATTTCCATTGACTTTGAAAATCCCAAGGAACCGATCATAAATCCTGTTCATTGGAATTTTGAACAAAACGGATATTCCCTTGTTATTGTAAATACAGGTGGAAATCATGCTGATTTAACGGGCGATTACGCGGCAGTGCCCAACGAAATGCGTGCAGTGGCACAATCTTTAGGCGCAACGGTTTGCCGTGACTTATTGCCGGAGGATCTATATGCCAACCTCAAGATGGTCAGGGAAAAAGCAGGAGACCGTGCAGTGCTGCGGGCATTGCATTTTTTTGAAGAAAATAGACGTGTGGATGAACAGGTGAAATCACTGGAGGAAGGGCGCTTTACTGATTTCCTGAGGCTCGTTACCGAATCTGGTAATTCCTCATGGAAATGGCTCCAAAACGTATATAGAAGTGGGATTGCGCGGGAACAAGACGTATCGGTTGCACTGGCTTTAACCGAAATGTATTTAAAGTCAATAGATAACAGCGCATGTAGGGTACATGGTGGTGGCTTTGCTGGTGTCATCTTGACGATTCTTCCGAATAATCATGTGGATGATTATAAGGAGTGGATCAGCGGCATGCTGGGAACTCCGGTACTTGTTGTCAACGTCCGTGAGGACGGTGCTGTTAATGTTAGTGATTTGATCAATGTTGAACGGACTCATTGCGAGTCTACAAACTAGTCAGTCAGTAGAAGACTTTAACCCATGGGTTAAGGTCTTCGTCCTTTTTATCGCCGATACAGCTTGGGTTTGCGTTATAATAAAGAGATGATAGTTTTAATGAAGGAGGGCCTGTCATGGCTATATACCCGTCCTGGTCCTATTCGCAATCGAGGGCTCAAACGTTCGATGAATGCTTACGCAAATACTATTATCATTATTACGGCTCGCATAATGGCTGGAATTCGGCACAGGGCACTGAAGAGCAAGTTACATTGTATCGGCTCAAGCAACTGAGCAACTTATATATTTTATTCGGGAATATTACGCATCAAATGTGTGAATCCGTCATACGTGGATGGATGGAAAAAGGGGCTATCCCGCGCACAGCATACCTTGAGACAGCTATGAAGAACATGTTGAATAACAGCTACAAGGAATCGCTACACCGTGAGCTATGGCTACAAGATCCGAAAAATCGCGTCATGCTGGCGGAGGTTTATTACGACGACGAGGTGCTTTCGGAACGGATCGCCCTTATTAAGGAACGACAGCACGCGGTGATACACAATTTGTACCGTACTGCGGTTTGGCGTGAACTGCAACAGGGAAAGGCCCGAATTGTAGAAGTGGAAAAGTGGGATACGATGCTCCTTCATGAGACGAAAGTGTATGTCAAAATGGATTTGCTCTACCGTAGAGACAATGGAGACATGGTCATCGTGGATTGGAAAACAGGCAAAGAAGGCGATTTTTCCGACCAACTTTTTTTGTATGCTTCCTACGTGCAGGAGCACTATCAGCTTCCTTTGGAGAAGATCGAGGTACGTGTGGAGTATTTGATGACAGGAGAGCATGAGGTATATCGTCCCGCGCAAGAGGATATCGACAAAGTGGTTGGTAATGTCGGTCGATACATCGATGAAATGAAGTCCTGTCTCGATGACGATTACTATAACCGCCCCAAGCCCGAGTCTTTCTTCACTCCGATGCCTTCACGCAGAGCGTGCGGAGGCTGTAATTTTCGTGAGGTGTGTAAGTACCGAGCGGTGTGAAATGACTTGATCGCCGTTGCCACCGGATTCCGACCCTAATTAAAGCTAGTGAATCCGGCCATATGGCAAATCTATAATTCTTCTATATTTTGAAACCGCTTTATAATTTAGATGATGCGAGGTATGATAAGGGTATTATTGGAAAATGTGAAGGAGGAAGTTAGGAAGATGACGAGTACAGAACACGCACGTATTCTATTTCAGGGAGATTCTATAACAGACGGAGGAAGGGGACGAAATGAGGATGCGAACCATTGGCTGGGTCAGAGTTATGTGTATCTGATCGCAGGTGCATTGGGGAGCCGTTTGACGACCACACAGCCAGAATTTGTGAACCGGGGAATTTCGGGGGATCGAGTTTCAGATTTGTATGCACGCTGGAATGAGGACATGTTTAGCCTGAAGCCGGATCTGCTCAGTATTCTAATCGGAGTGAACGACGCCTGGCGGATCGTCGAGCAGGAACCGTCCGGGGTGACGGACCGATTTGAACGAGCGTATCGCCACCTTCTGGAGGAAACGCGTGAAGTGATGCCTGATCTGGGACTCGTGCTGTGCGAGCCGTTTATTTTGAAAACAGGAGCTACCGAAGCGCGATGGAACATTTGGCAAGAAAAAATAACGGGGTATCAGCGTATTGTACGTCAGCTAGCGGACGAATTTGGTGCTGTATTTGTGCCGCTCCAGAGCATGTTGAACGAAGCCGCTACCCAGGCGGACGCCTCCTATTGGCTGCATGACGGGGTTCATCCGACAGCGGTTGGGCATCAGTTGATAGCTGATCAATGGATAGATATCGTGCAAAAGAGTCCGCTGGCGATTCGCTAACAGGGTCATACATAGTCTACTCCTTGTCATTTTTGGGTAATACACGATTATGGACATCATTACTTATGTTATGGTTCCATCCAAAAATGAATGTCAAAGGGGGTGCTTCTTGCTTCATCATGAACGGAGCAAGAGAGGGCTATGGAAACGATAAATATCATTCTGGTTATATTACTTATCGCATTAACTGCTTTTTTTGTGGCCTCGGAGTATTCCATTATTCGTGTGCGGGTATCTCGCATCAATCAATTGGCCTCTGAAGGCAACAAAAATGCGAAAGCTGTTAAAAACATTTTGTCTCGGCTGGACGAGTATTTATCTGCTTGTCAGCTCGGAACGACATTAACCTCAATGGCGCTAGGCTGGCTAGGGGAATCTACTGTTGAACATCTGCTACACCCCCTGTTTGTGCTGGCTCATATTCCGCCAGGCCTGACGGGAGTGCTCTCCTTTTTGCTGGCTTTTCTGATCTTGACCTATTTTGAGGTGGTCATTGGGGAGCTGGTACCGAAAACATTCGCCATACAGATTGCGGAACCGATGGCATTGTTTTTTGCCCGTCCGATCACGATATTTTATAAAATGACCTATCCTCTGAATTGGGTTCTTAGTCGTTCATCGCGTGTCATTACAGGTCTCTTTGGGCTCAAAAAAGTATCTGAAGAAGATGCAGCACTTAGTGAAGCTGAGCTTCGTTTGGCATTATCTGAAGGTTTTCGTAGTGGTGAAATTACACCGACAGAATATCGATATCTGAACAATGTATTTGATTTTGACGACCGTGCAGCGCAGGAAATTATGGTACCGCGCATCCACATCCGCTCCATCTCCCACCAGGCAACAGTGGCCGAGTTTATGGAGCTGATCGAGGACAAAGTTTATAATTTTCTACCTGTAGCTGAACATGGCGACCGGGATCGTATTATCGGGATGATTCGCGTTAAGGAAGCCCTGCATGATTTGGCACGTGGGCACAGCACAGGGAATACGACGATGGCTTCTTATATTCATCCGGTGCTTCAGGTTATCGAGACGGTTCAGGCTCGGGATCTGCTGATTCAGATGCAAAAACGACGCATTCCAGTAGCGGTGCTGGTGGACGAATATGGTGGAACATCTGGACTTGTCACACTGGAGGATATTATGGAGGAGATTGTTGGAGACATTCCTTCCTATACCGACACCGAAACCCCCGCAGCGTTAACTCCACTCATTACAAAAACAGATGATCATCGTTACATACTCAAATCACAGGCGCTCATTCATGAGGTCAATCGGCGCTTGGAGACGGATATTGAGGCCGGGGACGTATATACGATTGGTGGATGGATGCTTTCAGAGCGTTTTGATATCCAGCAAGGAGACAAGCTGACCATCGGTTTATGGAAGTTTACTGTACTGGAAAAAAACGGTCACCAAATAGACACAATTGAAGCAATGAAGAAAGCAGTCGTTGAACAGAAAAATGACAATGATTTTTAATAATGGAAAATGGCTTTGTCGAGTAACAGCTTGCTTAAGATGTGACGAATAGCCTGTAAAGCTTGTGGCAACGCGATTTGTCCATCTTAAGATGCAAGCTGCTACCTGGTAACATAGTGTTTTTTGTAATTAGGATAGGGGACTTAAGACTCTGTATCTTTATGCTCATAAATATATCTGTCTGTGAAAAATTCTACTAGAAATGTAGCAATTTTATGGTAAAATGGAATCAAATTTGAGTTTTTTGGGGTGGGCTACAGTACATGAAGATGTCACTAGGTACGAAAATGGTTACTGCATTTGTCTCAATTTCTGCAATAACCTATGGAACAAGCGCTTTTTTTATTTTTGTACTCAAGGACTGGCTTGCTCAAGGTACACAAGAATGGGTGTACACTTCGATCATTCTGTTATTGGGTGTCCTGTGGAGTGGCATTTTGGGCTGGTTGATCTCAAAATTACTCACGCGGCCCATTGTTAGGTTGGCGAAGGCGGCAGAGGAAGCTTCGGCGGGGAACCTGTCTGTTGTGATTCCTGAACGTCGCTCGGAGGATGAAATCAAAGTTCTGTATGATGCATTTCGGCACATGATGCTGAACATTAAAGATATGTTCAATGAGATCTCGTACAGCACCAGAACCACTTCGCAAAGTGCGGAAAATCTGAGCTTGGCTATTGTACAGGCTACCACACAAATTGAGTCCATGTCTTCGGTGGTAGAAGATATTTTGAATGGCGTGGAGCAGCAAAAGCAAGCATCTGCCCAATCGATTAAAACAGCAGACCGAATGCTGGGCGATTTTAAAATGATGCGTAGCAAATCGGGACATATGCTGGAACTGTCAGGCCATATGGAGCATTCAGTAGATTCGACGCAGACCGTATTTTCATCCCTGATGGATGGAATGGGAGAGCTGACAGCATCACATGGTCGTTCGCAGCAGGTAATTGCACGACTGGAAAAAGAAGCTTCCCAAATTGAAGCGATTACAAGCACCGTGAAGGATATTGCTGAACAAACCCATTTGCTGGCGTTGAATGCTTCTATAGAAGCGGCGCGTGCGGGAGAAGAAGGGAACGGGTTTGCGGTAGTGGCTCACCAAATTCGCGCACTTGCCGCCCAAAGTACGGAGTCTGTGCAGCAAATAAATGCCATCGTTAGCCGTGTGCAGTCACAAATCGTAGAGACAGTGCAGTTGATGCATCAGCAAACGTCATTGGTCAGTGCCGAGGCGGAACGGACAAGCTCTGTGGATCAGACGCTGAACCATTTGAACGCTATTGTACGTGAATTTGTCGAGAGCATCCGTTTAATGGAAGAGGCCGTGACGGAGCAGACGAATCGGGTAGATCAAACCTTTGAGCAGATCCATCGTATTCAGCAAATGTCTGGGGCCTTCTCTGAAGGGGCTCACAAAATTTATACAGCTGCTCATGAGGAGACAGCAATTATGCAGGAAATTTCGTCTTCTTCCGAGGATTTGAAAGTGCTTACGAATAAACTCATGATGAAAACACGTGGAATGCAACTATAATCAGAAATCGTCATGTGAGGCATGATATATACGAACAAAATGTAGCCGCTATACACCGGAAAACGCAGCAAAATGGTTTCCCGGTGTGTAGCGGCTATTTTTTAATTTCAAAAAACTCACATTGTTTTCTAGGGTGGTAAGCCAGATCACTGACGCTGGATTGCACGACGATGGTTTGATCGTCGAAACGGATTATGATTCCGCCAGAGCCAATCAATTGGTCATCCTGAAATACTCGGACACGAAGATGACGTTCCAGTGCCTCATTGAAATCCTGATCTGTAATTAATCGGCGATTAATGGCCATGAGGGTTCTCCTTTGAATATAATATCTTTTATCATAAAGGTAAGGTATTGAACAAGCAAGAAACGCGGCTAGAACATAATTGGCTATTGGTTATAAAATAGAATGCAATGAAGCGAGAAAGAGATCGAGAAAGAGATCAAAGGGGGCTAGCTATGGATAGGTCGTGGTCAGGGCCTTGGTTTGATGCCAACGCGCCAGAAGGGTTCGAGGCTTTTTCTCCGTCACATGGGTTGGCTGTATTGGGACTCATTGTTTGCGCTTTGCTGCTGTGGCTGACTAGGGGATGGATTCGGTCGAACAAGCCTGTAAGTGAGGGAATTCGCTGGTTGTTAATTACAGTCCTCATTCTGTCAGAGGTGACTCTGAATATTTGGTATGTGATGCAGCATATTTGGGATGTCCAGACTTCATTGCCATTAGAACTGTGTAGTGTGACACTGCTGTTGTCTATCCTGATGCTCATTTTTCGAAGCCGCTGGTTATATCCGATCATCCTTTTTGCCGGAATTGGAGGGGCGCTCCAAGCAGTACTCACGCCTAATTTGGCATATGCCTTTCCGCATTATCGTTTTATCCATTTTTTCGTAGCTCATAGTGCTATTATTTTGGCAGCCTTGTATATGACCTGGATAGAAGGACTCAAACCGACATGGAAGAGTGTGGGGGGAGCTATGCTTTTTCTGAATGGCTTGGCGCTGATAGTGTGGATCGTAGACGATGCTCTCGGTGCTAACTACATGTTTCTAGCCGGAAAGCCGTCGACACCGTCGATATTGGATGTTTTGGGGCCATATCCTCTGTACATTCTGGCAGAAGAAGCCATTGCACTGCTGTTCTTTTCGCTTCTGATGCTGTTGTTCGAGGTGCTCCCGGGAGGCAGGCTGTATGTCCGCTTTCGCAAAGGAGCTGTGCATGGTGCTGATAGGTCGACATCAAAGCCGTTGTAAAGCCATATGAAAGCAGCCTTCTCCACAAGTATCTGACCAAGGATAAGGCTGCTAAGAATGCTAAGAATGCCTAAACAATAGTACGCCTGGGGATAACGTTCTCCATTCTAATACTTAACGCAGTAGTGATTCTGCTCCGTCTACATAAATTTCCGTACCCGATACATGAGATGACTCGTCTGAGGCGAGAAACAGGACCAGATTGGCAACCTGCTCTGGTTCACCAGGGGCATCCTCTAGCGGATGCTCTCCGCCCTTCGGAAATTCGACTGGAATTTGTACCTTCTTCAAGTCTTCCGAAGGGTATGTGTTATTGTCAATTTGCGTGTCGATGGCTCCCGGGCATATCGCGTTGACCCGAATTTTGTAACGTGCCAGCTCCAGCGCTGCCATTTTCATAAACGCAACCTGAGCTGCCTTGGTGGAGGCGTAGGCTGAGAATCCAATACCCGAAAAGGTTCGATTACCGTTGATGGAGCTGGTAATGATAATGCTGCCGCCGCGTTCTTTCAGGTAAGGAACGGCATATTTAACAGTAGCAAAGGTGCCGCGAAGATTAATGTTCATCGTGCGGTCCCATTCCTCTAGCTCCAGTGTCTCGATAGGGGCCATGGTGCCGTTAATGCCTGCGTTGGCGAACACGATATCCAACTTTCCGTACGTTTCCACGACTTTAGCGAACCCCTGCTGAATCATATCTGGCTTGGAAATATCACATTCCAGCACAAGTGCTTCACCGCCAGCCTGCTCAATAATTGCTTGGGTCTCCTCTGCATGCTTGGGTGTCCGATCCAGCATGACCACCTTGGCGCCTTGTTCTGCAAAACGGATCGCGGTCGCCTTGCCGATTCCTGAACCTCCACCACTGACCACTGCTATCTTTCCTTGCAATCTCTGCTCTGCCATTGACTATTCCTCCCATTCCGTTCATAAACTAAACCTGACTCGTTATTCCATACCTCTGTACGTTGATGGTGAAACAGTCACCGCTGGATTTCACCCCATTTGCGAAATATGGTAACATAGGGAACCAGCAGGAACTTATAGCAGGAACACGTATCGGGGAAGACCGGGTGACGGAGGTGGATCGAATTGAGCTATAACGCAAATGACCAACCCGAATCGACAGACGCTATAGCACTGACCGGAAAAGTGAAACCGTGGGCACTGAGCGGCCCCAGTATTCAAATCGATCCGTTGTTTCCCTATTACGCGAACCGTTCGCGGGACAGTATAGCAGATGAGATCGCCCTTGCGGGCTACCAGACCGTTCATTATTTTGTCGTGCGTGAAAATGAAGTGGATGGAGCGCTTGTTGCTGCTTTTCAACGCAGAGGCATAGCGGTGTGGGCGATGGTGCTAGGCAACGGTTCTTTTGGCGTGTCCCAGCTGCCGCCGGAGTGGAAAGGATGGCGCATGGAGCTGCTGCGCGAACCGAACGACGGGTTTCAGCGGCTTTCGCATTTTGCCCAGGAGTATGTGGAATGGAAAAAGAAAGCTGCTGCCCGGCTCGTCACCGACATTCCGTTCGACGGGTTCGAGGTGGCGGAGCCTTATTTCCCCGAATGGAACGGGCTGCGCAGTGGAGTGTACGGGGATATTGGGCCACATGCACAGCGCGCCTTTCGCGAGCGTAGCGGTGAGGACATTCCGGATTTTCGCGACAAGCATGCGCGGAATTATTACCGGAAGGTTCCGAAGCTGTACGCGCAGTGGGTTGATCTGCGTGTGGACGCCGTGAATGGCCTGATCAGCGAGCTGGTAAACGGTGCGGGTGGTGTGCGAGATGTCCGACCGGACATCTGTGTGGCGACATGGTCGCTTGCTGTGAGCGGACGCGGCGATGTCCCCGGCCAGCTACGGGAATGGCAGGGTCTTGACGCGGTAGCCATGATCGGGTGCGTAGCCCCGGATATGCACGTGCTCCAGACCCATTGGCCGGACTGGATGCGTCGCCGTCTGCCGCCGCAGTATACCCACGGCTACGCCCGCATCGCGCAGTCGATACGGGCCGCTTATCCGGGTCTGCCCCTCGGGGTGCAGGCGGATATCGGTTCTCTCGCGCGTATGGTTCGGGACCGTGAGTGGACGCGGCGGTTTGGCGCTGCCGCCTTGGAGGGCGGGTACGACGCCTGGACCGCCTATGAATACCATTTGGGTGGTTACATGTACGATGAGCCGCCCAAACCGCTTAAGGCGGAACGATCAGCTGAAGATGAGGTGGTTATTTCTTTCAGCAAGCGGATTGCTACACCGTCTGTAGATGAGCTGCGTATATGGAGCCGGGAGGACAGAGCAGGTACAACACGTGACCTGAGCCGCCACCTAAGGAAGGATTCACTAACGTTGTTGGAGCTTGTGGATGCCGTAGCAGACGGAAACCGTCTATTGCTGCGTATACGCAATTTACCAGCGGGGGCGTTCAGCTTGCGCCTTGATGGTGTACAGGATACACCGGAGTTGTGGCTGTTTAAGGGGAGAAAGGTACATCGCAATCTGCCAGAGCATGAAGTGAAGATACCTTAAAATTTGGGTAATAACAAAATAACAGCTGTATAAACGGCTCATTTGCCGTAGCATTATTGAGTTGTATATATTAAGGCAACATCTTTTCAAAACATAAATAAATAGTGGAGTGAAAAAAGTATGTGGGATTGGGATTATCTGATTCGGGTCATGTTCGCTGGCTTGTGCGGTGCGTTAATCGGCTATGAACGGAAGAGTCGGATGAAGGAGGCAGGCATTCGCACGCATTTCATTGTCGGTATTGGCGCAGCGCTCATGATGGTGGTATCCAAATATGGGTTTCAGGATCAAGCCGTCTGGTCTAACCTGTCGCTGGACCCTTCCAGAATAGCAGCGCAGGTTATAAGTGGAGTCGGCTTTATCGGCGCAGGGATGATTTTCACACAAAAAAATAGAATCAAAGGATTGACCACAGCCGCAGGCATCTGGACTACCGCCGGAATCGGTATAGCCGTAGGTGCAGGAATGTATGGGCTTGGTGCAGGTGTGACGCTGTTTATTTTAGCGGCTCAGTCCTTGCTCCATAGTCGGTTTTATCAGATGGCTACCCCGTCTACGCGACAAGTGGTTGTTCAGGTCGACAATGAGCCGGGCGTACTGAATCGGATCAAAGAACTGCTGGAACATAAGAAGCTGACGATTCACAGCTTTCACGCCGAGCGCATCAATAACGGTGAGCAGTTGGTTATTCATATGCTTCTAAAGCTGTCCCGGTCAGAGGGAGTGGAGGAATTGCTGTTACTGCTGCAAGAGATGGAAGGTATTCGTTCGGTCGAGACCAAGTCCAATTAGACGAATTTACTGCTCCTACAGTAGCTTTTTTGTCGAACGCTGGCGGCTCTTATAACGGAAAAAAACTTTAAAAATAATGATTGAAAACGCTTCCTTTTGTGTATATACTCTTACTACATCATAGAGGCAGCAGCTTAGAGAGCATCAAGGGATAAGCAAAAACGACCTCATGCGTATGCACAAGGTCGTTGCTGTTATCCCGTTTTGAAAGAGTGATTTGAATGTCTTACTTTACTTTGACTGGAGCTGGATATTTTTTACCTAGCGTATCCACAGTTACTTTTTTCATCGTAGCCGGTTGGATCGGTTTGTCATTGCTATCCCGTTTGGAATTGACGATAGCATCGACCACGTCCAGCCCGGACGTTACTTTACCGAAAGCGGCATATTGACCGTCGAGGTAGTCCGCATCGGCAACCATGATGAAAAATTGCGATCCGGCCGAATCCAGATCCGCTGAGCGGGCCATGGATAATACGCCACGTGTATGTTTGAGTGTATTGTTAACACCATTGCTCTTGAATTCGCCTTTAATACTGTAGCCGGGGCCACCTGTACCGTTACCTTGCGGATCACCACCCTGAATCATAAAGCCTGGGATCACACGGTGGAAAATGGTGCCGTTATAGGCTCCCTTTTGTACCAAAGAAATGAAATTGTTAACCGTGTTCGGTGCTACTTCCGGATACAGCTCAAGCTTAATTTTCTTGCCATCATTCATGACAATCGTGACAATCGGATGGGAAACAGCCTTGTTCTTGTCTTTAGTCGCAGCAGGAGTTGAAGTGCTTGTCCGGCTGGCAGCTTCCACATCGGCCGCTTTTGTACCGCATCCAGCAACCAGCACGAGCATGATGGCTAGTAGGCACAGCGTGTACCATGGGCGTATCGTTTTTCGGTTCATTGATATTCCTCCTGAAAGGTTGGATGGTGTAACATCCTAATTTAAAGTTTGGGGGCAGCGCAGAACACTTTTCCATTTTCTATCATACCTTTTTTGCTGGGGATAAGGAAATACGGGTTTGAAAGCCGTATTCTTGACCCATACTGCTGCTATTCCCAAGGAAAGGGGCAGGATCATGATGGAGGTAGACAAAAAGCTGGCAAAAGGTCTCATATGGGGTATGGCGTTCAGTCTGCCGGTTTGGGTAGGGGTGCTGTACTCAGTACAACATATTCGTGACTGGCTATAACATAAAGCGTAAAGATAGGCCAAAACCGTTATGGTTTTGGCTTATTTGTATTTGTGCCAGTCCAAATTGCTGTTATTCAGCAGATGCTCAAAGTTGTTATCTAGCTTCTTCTGTTCAGCTTTTTTTGCTTCGACGGCACGCTGCCGTTCGTCTTCTTTACGCTTGTCCTGTTCTGCTTGGGCTTCATTGGCTTGAGCCTTAAGTTTATTCAGCACATCCTGACTCAACAGATCCTTTAACGTAGCAGGTTTGTCCTGAGGCGCAGGAGCAGGGGAAGACGAATTTCTTTTCTTAGCCATGTCATCATCTCCATTCCATTCGATTATATCAGCTTCTTCACGGTTGTTCCACGATGGAAGGATGAGGGGGGCGGTAGACTTTTCTAATTGAGGGGGTAATAATGGAATGAGCAGAAGGGACGTGTGGCATCATGCATCTATATTGGAAGCGAAACCTGGTCATTTTGTGGATTGGAGTGTTGTTTTGCAGCATGGCCTATTCCGTGTCTATTCCGTTTTTACCTATTTTTCTGAATACGGAAATGGGCGTAAATGATCATTTGGAACTGTGGTCGGGGACTGCCTTTGGAGTCACTTTTTTAGCCAGTGCGCTGATTGCCCCATTTTGGGGTTCGCTTGCAGATAAATATGGACGTAAGCCGATGCTGATTCGTTCAGGCTTTAGCCTGGCGGTGTTGTACCTGATATGTGCTTTTGTAACAGATCCGTATGTGTTCGTAGGAGTACGGTTGTTTCAGGGTCTTCTCTCCGGGTTTATTCCTGCTGCGATTGCGCTGGTCGGAACGGGTTCGCCAGAAGAAAAAACGGGCTATGCGCTCGGTATAATGGCGACCGCTGGGGCGACAGGCAGCATTATAGGTCCGTTGATTGGTGGTGTGGTGAGCCATTATTATGGCAATCGGAATGCCTTTTTCTTCTCTGCAGCTCTTGTACTGGTATCTGCATTAATTGCGACCTTTGGCGCTAGAGAGGACAGCTTCAAGGGAACCCGTACCCGCTCGCATGTTCGTGATGATATCAAGGAGGCTATTGCTAACCGGCCATTGTATTTTTTGCTTATTTTGGCCGGGATAAGTACCTTTTCCGTTATGATATTGGAACCGTTAATTACAGTATATGTGCTTGAGATGGGAGTTGACCGCAGCCAAGCTTCTCTAAGTTCCGGGATTGTATTCTCAGCCGTAGGCATTGCGGCGGTGTTGATGGCTCCTCAATGGGGACGGATTGGGGGACGGACCGGATTTGCACACGTGCTGCTGATTGGGCTGATCGGTTCGGGAATCGGGAATATTCTACAATTTTATGTAACCAACTTCGTTGGTTTTGGTGCGCTTCGGTTTGGATATGGATTGTTTTATGCGTCCGTTATGCCTGCTATCAACGCAATGACTGTGGAGGTCACCAAGCCGGAGTTTCGCGGACGAGCCTTTAGCTTGAATCAATCAGCCACCCAACTCGCGACCATGGCGGGGCCGTTGATTGGCGGCATGATTGGCAGCTGGATGCCAATCCGCTGGATCTTTGTGTTAAACGGTGGCATATTGCTGCTTGCAGCGTTGTTGCTATGGGCCAAGGGAAAAAACGTTTTTCCGGTTTCAGCCAAGAAGAACGTCACGGATCAGGATATTCATTCTGCCGGATAGGAGAATGACAGCAGATTGTCTAATGGCATAAGCTTAAGGTTCCTAGAGCAGGTCTTTTTTTGCGCGATTAGATAATTATCCCAAACCTTTACTTTTAGTATACTTATTCATAACCCTCTACACTGATAATATGACAAGGAGGGATATATTATGATAAGAGACGACATTTTGCGTCAACAGCTTGAGAATGCTCGTCAAAAGCTGTATATTTTGCAAGCAAAACATGGTTTTAATCATGCCAGTGTGCTCAGACAGTCTGTAATTATGGATAACCTCATCAATCAATATAACCACCTTTTTTATATAAAAGAAAAAAAACCGACGGCATAAATGTAACCGATGGGCGAGAAACTTTTGGTGAGGTCACTCGCCCTTGTATTGTAGCGCTGATAATTATAACAACGATGCTTGTCTTAACTTTTCTAACTAGTGCGCAATCTATCATTTTAGGTACGGTTTGTTTGATGGGCACTTAGTAAAACACCGATAATAACGACCAAACCGCCGATGATTTGGCGCCATGTAATCGTTTCTTGCAAAAGCAACACAGAAAATAAGACTCCAAATATCGGAACCAAATTCATCAGAGAAACGGAACTGCTCGGTGACAGCTTGATTAATCCGTAATTATAAAGCAAAAACGCGATAACGGAGCAGAATACACCCAGATATACTAACAACATAAACGATCCTGTTGTTGGAACCTGCCAACGATCCTTTTCTAATAGAGCCAACGGTATAAAAAAGATACTCCCTGCAACGGTTTGGTAAAAAGATAACGTCACGGGTGGATATTTGTCCACAACCTTACGCGTCATGAAAGTGTAAAACGCCCACGCAAAACCCGTCCCGATTAATATTAAATTTCCGATGAGTTGATTCTTACTATCCGAACTTTCGCCAACTGAAGTCAAGAAATATACCCCGATCATGGCCAGTGCTATGCCGCAAATTTTATATTTGGATATTTTCACTTTATACAAAATAAGCTCAAGCAGCGACGTAATTGCGGGATATGATGCAACAATCAATGCTGCGTTGGAAGCGGTAGTCAGGCTAACCCCTATATTCTCCATTGAAAAATATAAAGTGATTCCCAAAACACCACTAAACGAAATCGTAGCCAAATCCTTTGGCTTTACTTTGACATGTTCTTTTTTAATCAGCAAAACGATACCTAGCACTACGGAAGCTATAATAAATCTGGATAGACCCAAGGTAAGCGGGGGGAACGTCGTGTAGGCTGCTTTGGTGGCAATAAACGATGTACTCCAGATCAATAGGGCCAGGATCGTAGAACCGTAGTAAATCCTGTTGCTTTCGCTGTGATGAGCTATGACTTTGTTCAAGTTAAATCCTCCCTGAGGTAATCCCCTGTGAAATACAATAGTTGCTACTATAGTGACTACTATAAAAACGTTACTAAAAAGATAGTGTGTATATCAGTTTTTGTCAAGGGGAAGTGATATAGTAAGGATGAACACGAATTGAGGAGAAGACGTCATGAAACCAAAACCAAATATATTAGAAATTCTACGGGATTTGAATTTTAGTGAATATGAAGCCAAGGCTTATGTGACCTTATTGGAAAGCTCTCCGCTTTCGGGATACGCCGTTTCATTGAATTCCGGGGTACCGAGATCCAAAATTTACGAGGTTTTGTCTGGAATGGTCAACCGTGGGGACATCATGGTCAGTCAAGAAAATACGCCTCTGTATGTGCCGCTTCCGCCACATGAATTGATTGCCCAGAGAAAACGCAAAGCAGAGCAGATTTTCAATGTGGCGCAAGAGAGTTTGGAGCAGTACACAGCATCATTTCAAAACAGAGAAAATATTTGGAATATTTCGGGGTATGAAGCCATTATCAATCGCATAAATGAAGGGGTAAAGGGAGCAAAACACCGGATTTTATTGGAGATTTGGAAAGAGGATGCCGAGGTGTTCCGAGATTCCTTAGGGCAAGTCGCTCAACAAGGAATTGAAGTGATCATTGTAGCGTATGGGGAGCTTAACTTTGATTTCGCTACTGTTTACCGCCATGATATGAGTGAGGAGATTACGTCTGAAATTGGTGGTCGGTGGATTGTACTTAGCGTAGACGACCGGGAGGTCGTTGCTGGCATACTTTCACTTGGTGATGACAGCCGCGCTGCATGGACGTTGCATCCGGGTCTGGTGATGCCGATTACGGAAGTGATTATTCATGATATTTATATCATGGAAATCCTATATGAGTTCCGTGAACAATTAGAAGAGAAATTCGGCCCTAATCTAATCCATCTCCGCAATAAATTTGCTATGGGTCCGAATGGCAAAGGATATTATATTCCTTTGACTGAAAAAAGCATGAAACGTGTATAGAGATTGTCTGAGGTCCGATGTGCAAAAATAAACAGGCCCATGGAGTGTTATTCCATGAGCCTAATTTTATTGGATGTTGTGTTCTATTATTTTACGGTTACAATCACACGTTGATAATGCTTTAAAGGATGTTTTTCATTGTCCTGTACTTCTGCAATGATATGAAGCGTATTCCCTGACTTAGCATCTGCGGGAACTGTGAAACTAACTGCATTCGTATCACTACCTTGCAAGTCAATCGTGTTTACTTTCTCTCATTTTTGTTCCCCACTCTGAACGCTCCTATGATGTTTTTTAGGATTATGACCATGTAAGTATTCTTTTTATTCAAGATTTAGGCATAAAAAAACCTAAACATATATATGTCTCAACAATAGTTGAGCATATATACATTTAGGTTTTGCCTGCATGATCAGTCACAATCCTGATTCGATTTTACATCAATGTCTGAGAAAATGAAAGCGGTTTACAAGTCCCAGCATAAAATTAGTTTTACGCTTTGAATAAACCGGATTCTTTGACTTCAGATAGGAAGTTGTGGAACTCAGGAATGTTCAGCTGTTGCTGAGCATCGGACAAAGCGACTGCCGGGTTCGGATGGACCTCCACCATGATACCGTCGGCTCCAGCAGCCAGGGCAGCTTTGGCGCAAGGGGCCAGGATGTCCTTACGGCCTGTCGAGTGAGTCACGTCCACCAATACAGGCAGATGACTTTCCTTTTTCAAAATCGGAACAGCGGAAATATCCAGCGTGTTACGCGTCCATTTTTCGTACGTACGGATACCGCGTTCAATCAGCATGACTTGCGTGTTACCACGGGAAACGATGTATTCAGCAGCATGAAGGAACTCTTCCATTGTTGCAGCCAGTCCGCGTTTGAGCAGAACCGGAGTTCTTGTTTCACCCGCAGCTTTGAGCAATTCAAAGTTGTGCATGTTACGCGCACCAATTTGAATAATGTCGATGTATTGGATCGCTTCCTCCAAATGTCTTGGATCGACGATTTCACTGATTGTAGCCAGTCCGAACTCATCACCTACACGTTTGAGAATTTGCAGTCCTTCCACGCCCAGTCCTTGGAAATCGTACGGAGACGTACGTGGTTTAAACGCGCCACCACGAAGAATCGGCACACCGGCTTCCTTGAGAGCCGCACCTACTTCACGAGTTTGCTGGTAGCTTTCCACCGAGCATGGACCTGCGACCATGATGGAGGCTTTGCCGCCTACCAGCGTATCTTTAACCTTAATAATTGTGCTATCTGGTTGATTTTTGCGGCTGACGATCAGATGTTTTTTGTGTTCTTCTTTTTGATAGTTCAAAGAAGCCTTGAAAATATTTTTGAACAGTTGGCGAATCGTAGCATCGTCAAAAGGCCCACGGTTAGCCGCGATCAGCTTGTCCAGCATTTGTTGCTCACGTACCGGATCAAAGTCAGGTACCCCTTGAGCTTCCTTCAATTTTCCAAGTTGTCCGGCCAGTTCAGCGCGTTGGGACAGCAGCTCCAGCAATTGCAAATTTGTAGCATCGAGTTGTTCACGCAGCAGCTCCAAAGAATTTTCATTTGTAGACATACAGTACTACACCCTTCCCGAATTTAATTTGTTTTTTCTGTCAGTCCATGGACTTTTTTGCAGAAAATAACACAAAAAGGCACTCGCCGCAAGGGACGAATGCCGTGGTACCACCCTAATTACAGAAGTATACATACGAATCGTCAACGTCGTTCAGTCGACAGCAGTAACTTCTGAGCTTGATGCCCGTAACGGGGGCTTCCGGAAACCTCTACTCGGACAAAGGAATGAATCCTTCTGTCGGTTCAAGGCTCGACTCGGGAGTGAATTTCAACGCGGGATTGCGGTACGCTCTCAGCAATTCGTACCTTTCTGTGGGAATCCATTAGACGTTTACTTGTCTCCGTCGATGTCTTTGTTCATGGTATTCAAAAGATTTGACCTTATTTTAAACAAAGTAGGTGCAGAAGGCAAGCCCTGATTATCAGGTTCAAGTTTTTGCCCTTGAATTGCTGCCCTTTTATTTTCCTTGATCCCTGGGTTCGGGATTCGCAGATGCGACTCCTCGTGGGTTATCTTCGGTCGAGGTATCGTCCGTATTCGTCTTGTCCGCAGTCCTACGGTCGTCTGCTTCCACAGGATTCAAGGCTTTATACCGTTTGTATTCCATATCGGCCTGAGACATCGGATCTTTATACATAGGAGATCAGTCAACTCCTTTCTGTTATACACTACATTACCCGCATAGCAGAATGGGTAACCGTTTTCTTTCACTCGATAAAATGAAGTGGTTAATCCAGCATATCGTCGCTTTCCAGTTGATCTTCTTCATCCCCATCGGTACCATTCAGCAAATCGGTACCATGCAGGAATTCGGCAGGAGCAGAAGGATCAACGGGACTGTTCGGTGTCAGTTCATCGGCATCTGGTACGTCCTCCAGAGGAGTATCCGGCCCTTCGGTCAGATTCTCCCAGTTGGTTTCTGCATTTTGCAGAGAAGGCTCAAAATCATTGTCATGTAGCTCAGTAGTTCGATCGTCACGATTTGCCATGTTGCTCAGCTCCTTTACTTTTTGTTGCTTATTCCGACCTTACCCAAACAGCGGAACGGCTAAACCTTCAGTTAGTGTGTCTGTAGGAAGTTAAAATCATGCGAATAGGGAGATGCCCATTCTCTATTAGCGTTTTTTTGGTAACTGCTGTGATATGATAAAGAAGATAGGGAGGGATATGAATTGGAATGGTACATGTTTGGTCCGATGATTAGTCGTATCCGCGTAGGACAAAAGGCATCTACCCCGGGATTTTCCCGCACCCTCATTCGACGCCCGGAAGGCTTATACTGGACAGATGGCGGACAGGCCGGAAAAATAGTAGAAATACGCGATTATTTATTTTCCGATATTTGGACGATCTATGAAGATGAAGATTGTGAACCATGGTTGGAGCTTAGAGAGCAGAAAGAGCGGCGCGAACAGGAAATGATCATTAATCAATATGAAGATTTTACAAAAAATGAGTAAAAAGAACATGATATCCTTCTTGTGAAGAAGGTATGCACATCATCGTATAGAATAATATAATTTCAGGACGTAAAAAATGTTAAAACGTATACAAACTTGTAAATCCTACTATGTAACTTTGAGGTGCTTAATATGAGGCATGTGCCCAAAGCTGTCGCCGCCCTGCTAGCGGTCATTGTGATGCTGTTGTCGCTGGGTCACTCCGCCTATGCGGCCAAAATGACCCCGGAAGGGGATTATAAAATACCCTCCTGGGATATGAGATGGGGAGAGGTAGACGAGGATGGCTCTTTAGATGAGGTAAAGAATCCCAGCAAGATCTGGATGCATATTGAAGATGATACACAACTGCTTAGGCAGCCCGGCAATATAGGCTCCGCCTGGATTCGTATTAAGTTACCTTCGCTAAATGATGAAACGCCAGCGATCCTTTTTGAAAATATTTATGGCAGGCATATTACGCTGTATAAGGATGGGACCAATTTTTACGAATCCTACCGTGGGTACAATTATGAGAATAATCGTATTCTGATTCCGCTGAAGCCGGAAGACAGCGGTAAAACATTATACATATGGACGGAAAGCAGTAAGAAAAGACTGGGCATCATCGGTAATGTGATGACCGGTGATTATCGTGATTTGTTGGGGACCTTGGTCAGAATGGATGTTTTAGATATTGTACTGGGCAGTACGTTTATCTTTATCGCCCTGGTGCTGCTGATCTGCTCGTTTTTTCTGTTCCGTCCGAGTATGGCCATGTGGCTGTCTCTAAGTGCGATTGTATTGTCTATTGGTCTGATGATCGTAACGTATTCACCATTCTTGTATACATTCTATCGCGGCTATGGCAAGCTGTACTTACAACTTTTTGATGTGGCACTATTTATTCTGCTGCCCTCATTAGCCTTCTTTTTTGAGCAAAACATCAATTCGATTATACTGATTCGCAAATTCAGAAAGTTGTTAACCGCCTACTCTTTGTTCTGCTTTACCATGATGATTGTGAATTTAGGAGCACAGGAGCGGTTGAACAACATATATTATTTTTTTAGTGTAGTCATTCTGGGTATATTACTCGTCGCCTTAATGATACTGCTGGTATTTGCTTCGGTTCGCATGGCACTTAAGGGTGATCACGAAGCGATCATCTTATCGACAGGCTTTGCATTTTTTGCAGTCATCTCTATCGGGGAACTGAGCTGGTTTTTCATTCTGGACGGACACTACAATATGTTTTTGTGGAAATGGGGCGTGTTCGGTTTTGTACTGGCGTTGATCGCGATTTTGGGCAGAAGACTGGCAGAAAAGCACAAGCAGGTGGTTCGGTATTCCAGAGAACTGGAAATGTTCAATAATGAGCTTCAACGTTCGGAGAAAATGGAGATTATTAGCGATCTGGCTGCATCTGTAGCTCATGAGGTACGTAATCCCCTTCAAGTTACACGTGGATTTCTTCAGTTGATGAGCAAGCAGGAGGATGGTAAGAACAAAGACTATCTACATATCGCTCTGGAGGAGCTGGATCGAGCTTCCGCGATTATTACTGATTTTCTGACCTTTGCCAAGCCAGAATTTGACCAAACCAAAACGTTGACCATATTGGACGAATTCAAGCATATTGAAGGAATCATCAGTCCAATGGCTAATTTGCAAGGTGGAAAAATTTCGCTGGATATTCCCCAGGAAATCAAAGTACGCGGGAATTCCTCCAAGTTCAAGCAGGCGTTCATCAATATCATCAAAAACAGTATTGAAGCGCTGCGAGACCAGGGGCTTATTCATATATGGGCTTATGTGGATAACGGAGAAGCTGTCATTCATATTCGGGATAATGGTGAAGGGATGGATGCTCAGACTTTATCCAGACTAGGTGAGCCTTATTTTTCGAATAAGACAAAAGGCACGGGTTTAGGAATGATGGTGACTTTTCGGATTATTGAAACGATGAATGGAAAAATAACTTTTACAAGTGCAAAAGGGGTGGGAACAGAAGCGACCATCCGCTTCCCCGTAGCCGGATAATATCCGGCTTTTTTGCGTTCGGAGAAAACGGAGGGAAGCTTGCTGAGCCCACCCCTATGAGGTTAAGGAATCTAGATTAAATAAGCATTAACAATCATTCTACCACATTGAGCGAGGTTTCTGGGATGCAGCGAGCACGCCGGAGGGGTCTGGAGGAATTACCAGAAAAAACTGATCAGGCGTTTCTTCTAATGTTTTGATTTGGATATGATCGGGGATCACGACTCCTAACACATCACGAATTGCAGATTTGGGATCAGTCATCAGTTTCTCTCTGAAACTGGCATCCTCCCAAGCTTTTTGAATGACTTGTGTTTGAAGAACTTCAGTAGCCATCAAAAATCACCCTCTCATTCAATTGGTTATATTTACCTAGTCAGTATACCACGAAGGGCTCAGAAAAATCTAGCATTATTTCATATTTTTGGAGAGCCAGTAGTCAAGTCCGCCTCTTCTCAAATGCGAGCGTCCGCCTTCAATTTCTGCCGCCACTTCGCCCAGCTCAGCTGCGATAGAATGTGCAAAGCTATGTAGGCCGTGGATAGAAGGCTCCAGGGTCTCTAACTGTTGGACTGCTTGATCGGCAATGTTCACATAGCTGGCAAGCGCACCGCGTACATAAATCGCTTCCTGAATCTGTTTGGGTCCCAATCCTTCACAGTAAGCCGTCTTTTGCTCGGCACTGATATGGGACAAAAGACAGTTATAGCTATGTTCGACCAAATCTTCTGACCAATCCGCCCAATCATCCGACATTTGAAGCACGAGTAGTACCAAGTCCGTCATATTTGTAATGTTTTGAATCAGATCAGCACGGCCTGCGAGCAGCAAAGCACCCGTTCCGGCCATTTTTAATGGACTTGCTTTCAGCGCGACCTTATTTTTTTCTCCTTGAAAATAGTCCTCTGTTCCTTCGGATATCACACTAACGGCCCATTCATCAACATACGTTCGGGCATATGACCAAAAAGGAGAGGTTGCCGGAAAAAGGTCCCGATATACGCTTAGACACTCGGTATAGAATAGTTGACTTAAAGCGAGTTGCGTTTTACGGTTGTCTGCTGCTGTGTCCATCACATCGTCTTGAATTAAATAGTGAGCCATGACGAACACGTTGCCAAGTGACAGCCTGCGGCATGTTTCGGGGGGCAGTCCTGTGAGTTCTTGCAGCCAAAATGGAAGCAAATAGCATATGTAATTACGCGTGCTGTCTTCCCGCAACGGATTAAAACGCGCCAGATAGTCCAAACCCTCTTGCTGAAAGGGAGCTGGAAACGTGGACGTCCGTTCCTCCGCTTGACGAAATACTTTTTCCAATTCGTCTTTGTATGCAAAATACCATTCCATCGCCATCACCTGCATCTCTTATGAATATTTTTATAGCGACTTCTAGTTGTTACCCGCCATTATACAACAGATTGCAATTTTCAAGATTTTGTTATTTTTACATTGAGAATGTTGTAAAAAGGATATCGACAAAAATCCCGGTTGGGAAGATCCCGCCGGGATTTTGTTTTTTTTAAATTAGATGATCTCTAAATAGTCAATATAAGCATCCCATGTCCCATTATCGGCTGTTACAACAAGCTCAATCTCTTGATTTCCGGTTCCATGGCTGACATTGTTTAAAGTATAGACCGCAGGACTGTTCCCGCCGTAGTAGAAGGTACCCTTCGTTTGTCCACCAATTTTCAAGTCAACTTTGGCCATGTTGGAATTATTTGAAGCACCACGGAGTGAAAAACTATGGGTGCCGCTGGTAAAATTCTGTGTGAATTTCACTGAATCATTGTTGGAGTATAAAGCCACTCCGTTGAACGGCGAGCTGATATTTGAAGTATACTGACCGCCTTTGGTCATATTCTCTGCCTCCACTTTTGTGCCTTTGTTTGGCGGCGTTTCGCCGTTTCCGCCATCAGGCGCTACCGCCCGGCCATTGCTTGGTGAGATCATACCAGAGCAAAGGTTACGATTTTTGAGGTTCTGTGCAATTTGTGGAATAGCTTGGAGTGTAGTCTGGTACTGATCATGCATCAGGATCACATCGCCGTTTTTAAGTTTGCCCGCAGCAGCTACGATCTGTGCGGTGGAGGCGCCGTTCCAGTCTTGGGAGTCAACGTTCCACAATACTTCGGTAAGACCGTTTTGGGTCTCAATGGATTTGAGGGTTGCGTTGGTCTCGCCATACGGAGGACGGAACAACTTTGGTGCCGTGCCAGTAATGGACTGTATCGTTTGCTGCGTGCGTGTAATTTCCGATGACATCTGCGATGTGCTCAGTTGTGTCATATGCGGATGTGACCATGAATGATTACCGATCCACATGCCTGCTGCTTGCTGGTCACGTACAAGCGAAGGATTATTCTGCGCGTTTTGTCCAAGATTAAAGAGCGTCGCGCGTAAACCGTTTTGCTTCAGAGCACTAAGCAGCGCTTTGGTGTTAGAGGGATTGGGACCATCGTCGAAGGTTAACGCTACATAACCGCTCGAGCAATCAGCCGCAAGCGCCTGGTTGCTCGAGATCACCAGCGAGCCTGTGAATAAAGACAAGGTGATTGACATAATCGCCGTCCATTTTCCTGCTTTAGCTATAAACATGGGTCTACCTCCTAGCTATTTTAATATAGTATGGATGTTCCGATACTCCGAACCGATTCAACTCTTTACTAGATTTGAAATTTTAGTCGATCTCCAAATAGTTAATATAAGCATCCCATGTCCCGTCATCGGCTGTTACAACGAGCTCGATCTCTTGGTTTCTGGTGCCATTATTGCCGCCAATCGTAATTGTATTACTAGTTACATTGGCACTCCGACTGTTTTGGTATCCCTCTACAGTAAGTAAATATTCATACATCTTGTCCATGTCTTCCCACTTTTTGAAGTGCTCGCTGACCGATATGGTTTTGCTCGTGCGTTTGGATGTCCATAAAAATAACCTTATTTTTTTGTTTCATTGGACTTTCCTCCTGTAGCCTCACTATGATGCAGTGCATTCTGTAGTAGCTTAATGCAACATGTCTTTCCAAAAATAAAAATGTAAACGTTTACAATTTTATTTTATCATATTTTCCTTAATATATAACTTGGAAAATTTCAAGTTATATTGTAGAAAGTATAGTTATTCATTCTTGCTCACTCTACAGGATAGGGTTCCCAAGGAGCGCGTGTAGATCGAAGGTTGGGTGTAATTGTGATAGCAATGTTCATAATTTCTTTTTTCCCGTCTTATGGTTACTTAACAGGCGAAAATATGAATAAAAATAGCGGGAAAAGAAAATATTATTTTAAAAAGGATGAAAGAAGGGTCTGCAACATGAAAAAACAATGGAAACTGACCGCTGCTATCCTGTATGGAGGAGTGATGATGTATGGCACTGCGGGTGCAGCTGGAGCTTCCGGGACGGAACCGGGTAATTCGTTGCAAGCAATCACCTCCAACGCCTCTATCCAAGGGGCAGCCCGCCAATGGAATGCTGAACCACAGGACGAACACGGGCATGTTCACAGACATAGGCACGGCAAAAGGCCTGGCGGCTTGAATCACCATCTCAACGAGAAAGTAGCCAAGCTGCTGGGCATCACTCCTGTCCAGTTAGAGAAAGAGCTGGGACAAGGGAAGTCGTTGGCCGAGGTTGCTAAAAGCAAAGGCATCCAAGAAGATCAGCTTATTGATAAGTTGAAGAATGAAATGACCGTGGACTTGAAACGGCTTGTGAACCGTAAAGGCCCGATTACATTCGATCGTAAGTCCGGCGCTTCGAATGAAGCTCAATTGAAGCGTTAGCCGGGGATACCGTGGTATATCTGCTCTTGAATAAGTCGAGGAGTAAAAAAAGGATGGGGGAAACCCATCCTTAAATTTCTACTTCCTTATCTTGTGCTATGTCATATTTAGTTACTTTACTGGTGTGTTTATCTACATAATAGAATCCATAAGTTGCAATGTGATCAGGGAAATCTTCGTAAACTCTTATACAATATTTAGTTCCTTCCAAACCTTCAACCATTAAGTTTAAATTATATTTAACAGCATCCTTTTTTATTTTATCAGAAAGAATATGGAGTGCTTGATTTTCTGTAATCATCTTTTGCTGTTTACCTAAATACAGTTTATTATCAATGAGGCTGATTTGTCTGCTTTCTGCAATCCCAATATCTTTAACAGAGATATACGTGTTTCCGTTGTAAATCAAGCCATCGGCAGTGTTCTTTTTTGTCCCCTCTAAAAATACATCAAACTTTTTCACAACAGCATTTACGCTTGTTCCAGATGCAGCCATTGCGGTTGCACCAGTAATCATCATACCAATGGTTAAGCCCACTAATAGCCCCTTTAATTTGTCATTCATTTTAATTACCCCTCTTATGTATGCTAATTCCCTCACTATAGTATCCTAAATATCACCATATATAAAGTGATTGTTGTGGGAGAGCAGAAGAGTCAATTATCTTTAAAGAGCTTAAAAAAATCAATGGTTTCTTTTAAATCTTCATCATCAGTATAAATGTTCATCACCTTGCCTATTTCAATTGCAAAGTCCACATACTGATTTGGTTTAGCCGTAATGATATTCTTGTGTATCTCCAGACCCGTTGGATGATTCACAGGATTTTTATAGGAGACACCTGCTATCTCCAGTAGTTCAGTGGCAGAACAAATGGTCGCTATCACTTTATGATCATTATTCAATGTATTAATTAGAGCTAGAAGCTGCTTGTTCGTCTTTAATGGGGTGTTATCTCCACCAGGTATAATTAGGAGTTGAATATCCTCAGCAGACACTTCATCAAGGGCTACCGAAGGCGTAACTTTAAAATCCTCATAGGAAATTACAGGGTCTTTGGTTACCCCAATCGTAACAATGTCCCCTTTGGTTTTCATAAAATAGGTTGCTAGCATAATCTCAAAACTCACATAACCATCATAAATTAGAACGTGTGATTTCATTTATACACCTACTTCAACATTAGTTTTTAGCTTTGAGTCAATATACCACTTTGATAGGTTTAATTCCATAATTTACAGCAAATATAGGCTTAGAAGTTTAAATAACCAGTCGCACGAAATCAACCAGCGACTGGTTATTTAGCTTTGCTAGAATATGAGTTGAGCGATACCTATAATAGCTTTTTAAGCTGGGAAATACGGCCTTGGGATACGCCGAGCCGTTCAGCATATTCGCCTTGCTTGGCGTTTGGATGCTCGCGCATGAGTCTTCTTAGCTTCTCAACCAAATATTGTGAAGACAACCGATGTACACTTTTTTCTTTGCACGCAGGTTCCTTAATAACAGGAACAGGCATTTGACTCACACCTATGTTTCCCTTCAGATCGTTTATGCATTTTTTACATAAAAATGAACCCCTGAAATAGCTTAAATCCTGAACCGAATAGCATAAATGACAGCAGACTCCTATATACTTTCGCATGCTCAATAATCCTGTTTCAACATCCAAATAAAATTCTAAAGATTCACCAGCTTGAATCCCCATAGAGGTTCGCATCTCCTTAGGAATAACAATCCGGCCTAACGTATCCAAGGGACGTGTCATACCTGTATTTTTCAAGTGATCTTCTCCTTCCATTGTCCAACATCCAATGATCTCCTAAAAAAAATATAAAAATCAATAAAGTAAAAGCATTTATGTTTGTTCCAAAAGATGGTATTATCGTGAAAGAAAATCAATAATTATACCATTAGTTTCCAAACTACATTGTTTATTGAAATTGAAATTGAAATTCTATGAAAATGCTGAAAGGGTGGTTTGTCCATGGAAATCACACCTACGATACAGGCAGAAATTCAAACCTATCTGAAACGAAAAGGCTTAACGATGACCAAGTTTGGTCATACGATTGATTTGAATGTAGGTACAGTTAGTAGCATTGTGACTGGTAACCGATCTATTTCTGTTCATCAACTGGATAGTATTACTGCGGGAATGAATTTACCACCGGATTATTTTTACGAACGTTATATTGAAGAATCCATTGAAGAATATCCGCTAAACTGGAAAAAAATAAGCCCTTTTCTGTACCGATGCATTGAACTAGGACGACTCGACTGCTTGCAGCGAGTTGTAATTATGTTATTGGATAATCCTAATTATCCGCCATCGCTCTTTGAAGTTGCCGAAAATGTATACAAAGACGGTTACAACGAAGCAGCGGCATACCTTTACAAAAAGGTGGCTGAAAGTGAGAAGCAGCAGCATTCAGAGCGATTGGCGGTCTGCCAGTATCGTTTGTTCCAAATCAATATTGGACAAGATAGAGCTGTAAATCTTCAAGCTGCCATTGAATTTGCTCCTTTTGTGGATCGTTTAGACGAGATAGAGCAATTAGATGCATTAAAAGATTTGGCGAACGTGTACAGATCATTAAGTATGTGGGACAAGGTGTATGAATTTGCCCATCAGATGGGTCAATTAGGACAGATCCAATATAATTTGGTTCATAACTCCAAGCGTAAAGGAACAGAGCCGCGAAAAAGGCTAAGCAGGCCGCTGTTTGTATACATAGTTTACGCCGAGTTGCTGTGTGCTAATGCTTGTGATGCAAAAGGCGATCATGAACAGGCATTAGAACATATTCGAGGTTATGCCGATCTAAGTTGGGTGAAGGAACAAGATTCCGAGTCTCTCTATTGGAAGAAGCAGTATCTGCAATGGGCGAAAATTAATACGTACGTCAATAGACTTATGTCCGGGGACATCAGTGTTCTGCCGGATTACGTAGAACATATGGCTGCCGAAAAAGAGATTTTTTCCGAATTAATAAACGTCATTGAAGTGGCTAATCGGTACAATGTAGATGTAGACCATATCCTTAAGCGTTTTGAATCCCAAATTGCAGCGTATCAGGAGCCGTTATCTTCTGACATGTATACACAACAAGTTTTACCTGAAGAATACGTGCGATTTTGGTACAAGATGGCTAAGTACAGCCTAAATAAAGGCAGATATCCATATGGTTTCAATTGTTTAATAAACGCTTTTGAAAAAGCTGTTACAATTAACCACGTACTACTTATTGCCAATTGTTTTGGACTATTTTCTCATTTCAAAACACATGCGGCTCCTGAAACACATGCTCAGTTCCAATCTATTTATGAGGAGGTGTGGGAGAGAAATGATCAAAAGGATGGCTTTCTGCTTGACGGTAACTAGCTTTTTACTGGTATTCACAGTACCAGCCCAGGCTGGAAATCTAAGCCATGACACAATCCAAACACAAGGACACGTTGGTGGATCTTGACCAAGCACTAATTTATTACCCTGGACCAGCTTATTGCTGGTCTTTTTTTGTATTATTTTGTAATTTTTTGATTCAAAAAAGGTTCTTAAGTAGTTGGACATCCCTCCTTAAAATAAGATTCAATAGGAGGTATGCAGGATGAACAGGGATAAAACGGAAACGTTAATTCAACAAATGGAACACGCCAGACAACACTTGCATGATCTTTACGCAGAGTATGGCTTCGGACATGCTTGTGTACTTGAACAGTCTATGCTTTTGGATGAACTGATTAATCAGTACAACCGTATGTATCAGACCAGAAAGCAGCCTCACCATGTTTTGGATCAGATCATTAACAACGACGATGTTATGTTCAGTCCATCCTCCCCTTTCTCTTTATGCAAAACTGTGACTTCTCCCACGTAATGTTTATTATTATTCTATATAATGACTTATTTTAAAATAAAATACATATTCATGTCATAAAATGTTAATCACTTTTTTGGGGGCAGCATACTAAGGCAACAAAAAAGCAGAGCTCCATAAGAGAGCCCTGCCAAAGTCCATTGGATTTATAACCCCATGCTGAAACACAGACGCACAAGTTTAGCCAAGCTCCTGCGTGCTTTTGGAAGCGCGCTTAGAGGAAAGGAACTGGAAACGAAACGAATGCCAGTTCAACCGCTGTCTGCCTTTGGAGCCAACAATCCAGTTGCCGCCGGGCAGATGGGCAAAGAGCCAGCTGATGCCCAGAGAAATACTTGCCACGACGACAAACGTAATGAGCGTAGCTGTAAAATGATGATCACCCAGTGCAAGCGGGCGGGTGTAGTAGGATATGAAGGACAGCACGAGCGCATGGGCCAGATATCCTCCGAAGGAATAGCGTCCGATCCAGTTCAGCATACGGCGAAACGGCTCGGATCGCGTATCTTTTTGCAAATGAAGCAGCAGTCCATACAACAAAAGCAACTGCGAGACAATCAGCACGAAGGTGCTTGGTTTCAAATAAGTAGAAATATTGAGATTGATCGTATCACCCGACTGGATCAGCATTGTGTGACCCATAAGCATGAATAGACCAATAAAGACAAATACATTCCACGGTAACGTCTGTTGGGCCAATCCCCGCCAGGTGTCCGTCATATAGGCGCACACTGCGCCCAGCATAAAATAGAAAAAATACATAACAAAGTTATAAGTGCGGTAATCTAACAGAGTCTGCCAAAAGGACGGCAACCCAGTGCTCCATGCAGACATGTCATAGTAGGACCATTGTAACAACAAAGCGTAAGCCACAGCGGCAATCAGCATAACAGCCAAAACAAGCTGTTTGCGTCTTTTCGTGCTGTAACGGCGTAGAAACGCTTGAACCTGCCCGGCTGCTTTTGAAAATAAAGGAAACAAAATATAAAACTGAAAGATCATCACTACAAACCATAGATGATATCCGCTGACGGGGATGATCATTTCCTCGAACATACCTTTGTAAAAATAAATATTTCCCCACTGCGCCGTTGACCAGTTTTGAGTACATACCCAATAAATAACCGTCCAGCAGAGGAAAGGAACATAAATATCTCGAAACCGCCTGCCAATATAGCGAGGGTAGCCAATCGGTTTGTTACCATTATAAAAAAGCAGCGCCGCAGACAGGAAAACGAACGTCGGTGTGCCAAAACGTGTCAAATGATACAGCATCGCGAGCATCACAGAATCTGGCTGTTGGATGTCGCTGCGATAAATATATTCGCCAATGCAATGCTGAAGCACGACAGCGAGGTAGGCGAGGCCCCGTAGTTCTGTCCACTCCGCGATACGCGGCTTGCTCATCCATATCACTCCTTTTCCTCAAGATACGCACATGTTTTTCCTAGCGCAATTGTAGGTATTGTAACGTAGAAACATTAGTGCAGGATTAACGCCACCTGAAAGTAAGAAGAGTGAAGTAGTTCCAATTTAATATGATTGCGTTTACAATCTAAGTGAAACCAGAATAAATTAAAGTGAATTTATAACTTAAGGATACACACAGGAAGAGGGAGGAAGGATGAAAAAAACGCTGCTGGTATATATGCTGTTGATTGCGGCCTTTGCTCTCTATGTGTTCAGGTATGAACAAACTGGCCCGTTGAATGGTACTTGGGAAGATAAGGGGCTACGAGGCAGCATCGGAGAAACCTATATGATGATTACCTTCCAGTCTGGCTTGGAGTATTGGAAAAGCGGGCTCAAGGGTTTCGAGGATGCAGGAGATGCTTTGGGAGTGACTGTGGAGTATCGGGGAGCTACCCGTTATGATGCACAGGAGCAGACGACAGTTATTGAGCAGGCGATTGCTCGTAAGCCCGCAGGGATTGCCATATCAGCGATTGATCCTCACTCTCTGATTCCGGTAATTAATAAGGCGCTGGATGCGGGCATTCCTGTGGTACTGTTTGATGCCGAAGCGCCGGGGAGTCGGGCGTATTCTTTTTTGGGCACGGATAATTATAAGGCGGGCGTGACCGCTGCGGACAAAATGGCAGAGCTGTTGGGACGAGAAGGTCAAGTCGCTGTTTTGACGCTACCCGGTCAGCAAAATCATGAGGAACGCTTGCGTGGCTTTCGCGATACCATACAGCGGCAGTATCCTGCCATGAAGGTGGTGGAAGTAGCGGATGGCCGCGCAGACGCGATGGTCTCCCGGGATGAGTCGCAAAGGCTGATGAAAGCTTATCCGAAACTGGCGGGCATTTTTGTGACCGAAGCAACGGGAGGAACAGGTGTAGGTGAAGCGGTACTGAGTCAAAAAAACAGCCACCCGCTGAAAATCATTTCTTTTGATACGAATAAAGCGACATTGGATATGATTCGTGGTGGCACAATCTCGGCAACAATTGCCCAGGGAACATGGAATATGGGCTATTGGTCGCTTCAATATCTGTTCCATCTGCATCATCATTTGACGACTCCTGCGCCTTCTTCCACCGGAGACAACACTCCGCTGCCCGTGCGGGTAGACACTGGAATCTCTGTTGTCACCCAGGCGAATGTAGATGATTATTATGCGAAATAAATTTTGGAAGCGTATCCAGCTAGGAGTGCACCACATGATGCCGCGGTTACGCTTGCGCAATATGCCCTTACGCTATCAACTCATGCTGTTGTTCCTGTTGTTTGGCATTGTACCTTCGCTGGGATTAGGTCTGCTGGTCAATTGGACGGTGGAACGGATTATTGAGCGGCAGGTGGAAGACCATACGATGCAGTTGATTGGCAAGGTAAATGAAGCACTGGACACCAAAATGGAAAATTTGCAGAACATGACGTATCTGATTGCTTTTAACCCCGATATCGGGGAGTTCTGGAAAGGGGAGACGCTGGCTGACGGCCACGCGGGTCATGCGAGTGTAATAACACCGGAAAACCAGGGGGAGCAGACTCAGAACTCGGCGCAAAATCAGGCTCTCAGCTCCAAGCAGGCATTAAGTTCTGTACAGGAGCAGGATACGCTGTATAAAATGAAGCAATTTTTGCAGGGCTATACTACGTTATATCCTGAAATTGCAGCGATTCTGATCGTGAACGAAAAAGGCGACTATATCAGCAACGAAATGTATGCTCGAAGCACGCGTAGCCTGACGGAAGAAGATTGGTACCAACAGGCGGCGCAGCATGCAGGCATATTCACTGTGCTAGGACAGCCGAGCCACCGTAATGTGACCACTCATGTCCGGTACAAGGACAGTGAAATTGTCTCCGTCGTTCGTTCGGTTACGGATTCGGAAACCGGACGCGTGCTAGGCGCGATAATGATTGACCTCAAGCTACGGGCTGTGTCGCAGGCCGCCAGAGATGTAACCTTGGGCAAAAGTGGCTATTTAATGGTGACAGATGCTGAGGGACGCAGCGTGTACAGGCCGGATATGCCTTTGATTGAGCGCATTCCACCGCAATGGTTCGGGGCAGGTGACAGCGGGATGTTTACCCGTGAAGCTGGGGGCAGAGAATTGCTGTTCATGTTCAGGGCTTCCGAATTCACGGGCTGGAGAACAGTAGGGGTATTCCCGGCACGCGAATCTACACTGGAAGTGCGGCAAATTCAGTTCTATGTCGTCTGTTTTGTTTTCATTGTATGTCTATTTGGCTTAACGGCATCCTTGCGATTGTCGAGTTCCATTGCGCAGCCAATTTTCCGGCTGATGTCCTATATGCGGACGGCAGAGACAGGGGATCTTACAGTTCGCCAATGGAGTGACCGTGGGGATGAAGTCGGAATGCTGGGGCGGAGCTTTAACCGGATGCTGGAGCAAATTCGCCGTCTCATGTCACTTAGCGAACTGAGAGAACGGCAAAAACGGGATGCCGAGCTGCGCAGCCTTCAGGAGCATATTAAGCCCCATTTTCTATACAATACGCTAGATACGATTCATTGGATGGCCCGAAGAAATGGTGCGGACGACGTGTCCGACATGGTGGGGGCGCTATCGAGATTGTTCCGTCTCGGGCTGAGCAAGGGAGATGACTTTATTCCGCTGCGCTCCGAGATTGAGCATATATCTAGCTATATGCAAATCCAGCAAACCCGCTATCGTGACCGACTTCGCTGGGAATTGAATGTACCCGACGAGCTAAAGGATCTGTTCGTGTTGAAGTTAATGCTTCAGCCTGTAGTGGAAAATGCGATTTATCACGGCATCAAGGCCAGACGTGGCCCAGGCACGATTTGGATAGAAGCTAAAGCTGAGGGCGACAAGCTGCTGCTGACGGTACGTGACGATGGCGCAGGGATGACGGCGGACCGTCTGCGTGAACTGCGTGAATGGCTGGAAATACCCCTGGAGGCGATGGAAGGAAAGCAGCAGCAAAAGGGAGTTAGTACCCATGGCAGAAGCTATGGCATGCTGAATGTACAAGCGCGTATCCGGCTGTCTTTTGGTGAGGAATATGGAATTGTACTGGAGAGCACAGAAGGGACAGGTACCTGCGTTACGATCACTCATCCGTTGCTGCTGGATATGGCACAACTGAAGAAGCCTTATGAAAAAGGAGAGGGTCAGGATGACGAAATCAAAGGCCACAGACAACTCGACAACGGCGAGTCTGATTGACCAGGCCATAACAGAAGTGACCATAGGCACAGCAAAACGTTACCAAGTATTGATCGCAGATGATGAGCCGATCATCCGAGAGGGGATACGGGATTGCATAGACTGGGCGGCTTTGGCTATGGAAGTTGCAGCAGAGGCGGAGGACGGAGAAGAAGCGCTGGAACTAGTGGGTCAGCTTAGTATCGACATCGTGCTGGTCGATATGAATATGCCGTTCATGGACGGGATTGAACTGATTCGGCGGCTGCGGGAAGAGCGTCCGGAATGCCGTTGTCTGATCATTTCCGGGCATGATGAATTTGCTTATGCGCAGGAGGCTGTCCGACTTGGCGTGGAGGATTATATTTTAAAGCCGGTAGATGCGGATCAGCTTCATGCTGCGTTGTTGCGGCTTCGTCAGCGAATGGACGAAGAGCACAAACGAGCCGCCTATGTAGAACAAGCCGCCGGACAGATTGAACGGAATATTCCGCTGCTGCGCCAGCGGTTTTGCCTGGAATGGCTGGAAGGGCAACACACGGGAAAAGACGTCATGGAGCAATTGGCGTTTTTACGGCTTCCATCGCGGCCGCCTGCTCAGATCGGTGTCGTACGGTGGCCTGCGGCAGAGGCCCGGCAGACGATTATGCGCGAGAATGACCGCCAGTTGTTTCTTTTTGCCTCTGAAAATATTATTGGCGAACTGCTGGAGGACCTGCCACATGTGTTGTTCCGCGATGCGAACGGGCTGATCGGCATATGCCTGTGGCAGGAGGCACCCGAGACGATTGGCGCTTCCATAGAGCAGGCGATTGGACGCTACCTGAATATAGCGGTTCATACGCATGTGGAATCCAACGCGGGTGGGCTGGAAGGCGCAATGGATGCGTACCGGATGTGTCGGGATCGGGTGTATGGCGAATCGCAGCTGTCTCCCATCGTACGCCGTGCTCGGCAGCTTATTCAGGAAGGCTACGCCGATCGGGAGTTGACGCTGGAAGCCCTTGCCTCGCGGCTACAGGTATCCGCCGTATATCTCAGCCGTGTGCTCAAAAAGGAGCTCAACGACAGTTTCGTGACCCTCGTCACGCGTGCCCGTATCCGTAAAGCAGTGCAGCTACTGGATTCCACGACGTTGTCTATCTATGATATAGCAGAACGTACGGGTTACGACAGTCAGCACTATTTTAGCACCGCTTTTAAAAAGACCATGGGTGTGTCCCCTGTGCAGTACCGTAAAGGCGGGGGAATTCAGGAAAATTCGCTGGAGTAGGAATGATTGGCATGTGGAATTGTCCTACACTGTTCTATGATGATAAATGCTAAAAAAATGTGTGTGTAATCACACCTACGCATTCAGGGGTTTGTTACGCTGGGGATAACGAACAAATATCTATAAATATTTGGAGGAAAACGATATGTTTTGTTATCAGTGTGAACAGACGCCGAGTGGCGGGTGTAAAGTAGTTGGGGTGTGCGGGAAAGATGAGACGATAGCGAGCTTGCAGGATACGATGATTTTTGCATTAAAAGGGATTGCTGCCTATGCGACACATGCTCGCCAGTTGGGCTATACCGATCCTGAGGTAGATCGCATCACGCATGAAGCGTTATATATGACCTTAACCAATTCTAACTTTAATGTACAAGAGCATTTGGAAATGGCGATGAAGGTCGGAAATGCGGCTGTACGGATCATGGATGTGCTGGATCGTGCGCATACGGATCGTTTTGGCATTCCGCAGCCGATTACGGTCAGCCAGAATAAAATCGAAGGCCAATGTATCGTCGTGACCGGACATAATCTGTATGCGCTGGAGGAATTGCTGCGGCAGACAGAGGGTAAGGGCATTAATATCTATACCCACTCGGAAATGCTGCCTGCTCACGGTTACCCGGCATTGAAGAAATATGCACATCTCAAAGGGAATATCGGTAAAGCCTGGTACGATCAGCGTAGACTGTTCGAAGAGTTTCCGGGCGCAATTCTGGCTACGACGAACTGTGTTATGCCGATCAAAGGCACGTATGCAGACCGCTTCTTCTCTTATGAAGTAGCCGGGCTGGAGGGAGTAGCCAAGATCATGGACGACGATTTCTCTCCATTGATCGAGCGTGCGTTAGCCCTGCCAGCCGCAGATGTAGATTCAGAGCAGGTGCTTACAACGGGATATCATCATGAGACAGTTATCGGGCTGGCTCCTGAGATTATTCAGGCCGTTAAAGACGGACATATCCGCCGTTTCTTCGTCATCGCAGGCTGCGACGCACCAGGCAAAGGCGGCAACTATTATCGCGAGCTGGCTACATCCTTGCCGAACGATACGGTCATTCTGACCACATCTTGTGGTAAATTCCGCTTCAATGACGTGGATTATGGCACCGTTGGAGATACCGGCATTCCGCGTTATATTGATTTGGGGCAATGCAACAATTCGGGTTCTACTGTGAAAATTGCTCTGGCATTGGCGGATGCATTCGGCTGTACGGTGAACGAGCTGCCTGTCAGCATTGTTCTGTCCTGGTTTGAGCAAAAAGCGGTTGCCATTCTGTTGGGCTTGTTCAGTCTTGGGATCCAGGATATTCGCATTGGGCCGAAGCCGCCTGAGTTCATTTCTTCTGGTGTACTGGATGTGCTGGTGGAGATGTTTGGCTTGAAGCTAATTACGACCGCAGAGGAAGATATGAAAGCGATGTTGGCATTGTCGTAAGAGATTGGTGGGGAACTGCAAAGTGCAGTTCCTTTTTTGTTTCATCGTTCATCGATTCTTATAAAGATGTCCGTAAGAATCTTTAATGCCAGTTCAGTATCTTTGGATTCACGAGTTCTAAGGAGAGTTAAAATGGTTTTTATACTTGAATGTTCTTCGGTAAGCTCATCATTGTCCTTCACATATGTAAGCAACTGATAGACGCCCACGTTCAATGCCTTCGCTATTTTCTCCAGATTTTTCAAAGATATATTTCTCTCCGCTCGCTCAATAAATCCAATATAACTCGAATTGAATCCTGCTTTTTCGGCTAAAGCTTCTTGGGAAAGCCCTTTAGACTTTCGAATATCTCGAATACGTGTACCGACTAATTCCAAAAGTTCTGACATGAATACACCTCTCTATAGTAAGGGTTCTACAAAATCGATTTCAATCGCTCCAAAGTGCAATATATAGACGAACTAGATCATCACGACCTATATATTATTATTGGAAGTCGCTTGTTGGATTTTGCAAAATCCTCTAGTTAGAAGTGTAGAGAAAGAGTTACATCTAATTAATAAGTGTTAGTAAGTAAATTGAATTAAAAACTACTATATAGTAATATTTATTAGGAAGCTTGTCCGGTAGCTAGAAAATTATACATCTTGATGGTTACATATTTGTGCTACGTTGCTCACATTTGTTTCAGGATTTTGCAAAACCCTTATTTATGAAATTTTAATTCAGGAGTTGATTCCCCATGAAACATTACTCCTTAAGTCCCCAACTACATAATGATTCTGATTTCAAATTGCCTAAGTACAGCGACACCTACATATTCAATTGCATGATGGATTTTCAAAAGCTTGCCGAATACCAGATCAAGCTTGCACAGATGATGCGCGACCATAATCAGTTTCAAAACTGTCTCATTCTTTGTGATCGAGCAATGTTTTCTATGGCTAAGGCCATGTATGTTCATCGAAACCAAATCATTCCATCGTACATTCGATCCATGACTGACCTATTCCCTTTAATTCACACAGATGCTGAGCCCAATTTAGATATGGTGCTGTTTATCGGTACGGTACATTATCTGGTTTCGGGAGAGGATGAAGCATCCGAGGAGACGATGAGACAGGAGGAAGTAGACAAGTTGCTTTATAAAACGGACTCTATTCTAGAGTCTCTGTCACAGCGGATCGTAGCTGATCCGTCTAAGCGGTATCCATCGATTTATAAAGAAAGTCCGTTCAATGAATCGGTAGATCTTTTATCAATAATACCCGGTTCTTTCTGAGCTAATGATATAATGACGAAAAGGAAGATGTTGGATGATGGCTAACACCTCCACATCAGAAAGGGTGTTATTTCATATGCCTACATACAACAAACTGGTGCGGGATCGGATTCCGCACCTCATTATGTCTCAGGGCAAGGAATGTCGGACACGCATTTTGGACCCAGAGGAATATAAGCAGGAGCTGCGAGCGAAGCTTTGTGAAGAAGCCGAGGAATATTTTGAAGCGAATAAAGATCAGGATGCGCTGGAAGAGCTGGCAGAAGTAAAGCCGTTTATTACATACTTCGACATGTAGTAACGAAATTCTTACCATAGTTTTCTAATATTAAGTTCAACTTATATAGTGGCTTATCGATTACCATTCCTCAATAAATGCTCCGAAATTCATTTTTTTCCGGCGTGATATATTCATCTACTTCAACCTCCAGCCGAAATTTTGTATATTCGCTTTCCGCTTCCCGTTTTGTCCGGAAATGAATGTTGTATTTTTATTAGCATCTTTGCCGGCGTTAACTGGCAAGACCATGAATTATCACCGCATTTTAAATATTTTTCATTTAGAATCCGACCACGATGTTATATATTTATAATATCGGTATTTCCAAATATTAAGAAACGGGACTACGTTTATCAAATTATGTAAAACAGGACTTCGAAAAGGAGTGTTTCGTTTGGATTTGTCATTGACGCGTGTAATAAAAGAAGCAAGTTATTTGTCAACACAAAAAACGCACCGATATCGTCCAATATTAAGATACATGTATGAGCAACATCGTATATTTAATAATGAAGTTTTACCAATAGAAATTTTCACGCATCTTAAACAATTTCCGAAATTTGGGGATTATACACTCGAAGAGCAAGATGCTGATTTATCGGTCTTAGTTGAAAACAATAACTTAGTGTTGAACCAAGATAATACAGATGCTGTTACATTGGAAGAACTTATTAGGAATCGAAAAACATATTCACTAACGGAATATACGATTGAATTTGAAAAAATGCTTATTTTTATGGAGAAAAAACTTCATCGTATACGTGGTGGTTCTTTGGATAAAAAACTCACTGAGCACCTATATAATGCGCTTGTAAAATTAAACGGATTTTCCATGCAAACCGAGTTGGATTCGTCTTCGCTTGTTCAACTATATGAAGCGTGGGAGGAGCTGTTCGAACGTTTTACAAAGCTTGATAATGATGCTTCGGATTATTTGAATCATATCAGCGGTGATAAATTGGATAGCAAAATGGAAACCGATGCCTTCATCGTATTTAAAAATCAGTTCTGTTCTTATTTAACGGATTTCATGGTTGAACTTAACCGCAATTCGCCTGCGATAATTAATATTATTACACACATTTCGGAGAAGAAAATTCAGAACATCGTAATGCAACTCGTCCGTCATAAAAAAAAAATGCCGACCACTACGGTTGTGTCGGATAAAGAGTATTCCGATACCTTTTTTGATGTATGGACAGGTATCCGTAACTGGTTTTTGGCAAGTGATACTAAATCGAGCAAAGCGTTTCAACTTGAAGTTCGTACTCGGGATGCCATCAGTAAAATGTCTAAGCTTGCGCATTTTTATGCAGAGCGACAATTTGTGAAAAAAAGTCGAGTAACAGAATTTTTACGACTTGCAGACATGATACATGAGTCCGGCAACTTGGAAGAAGCCCATCAAGTTTTTTCTTACCTATTCGGATTCGAAGGTATCCAGCATTTCAAAGTCGCACGGAAACCGTCAGAAAAGAATGATGGTACGGTATGGGATTTTGACCCGGATGAGCTAGATGTGACGTATCGTATTCGACCACCATCCGAGAGAACCATAAAACAGAATTTGAAGGTATCGAAAGTGAGCCAGGAGGCACTCGAACAGCAACGGTTGCTCGCGGAGCGGCTGACATACGAAGAAACTGTATTAAAAGCGATCGTGGAGCAGCCTTGCTTAATCTTGAAGGATTTGGAAACGAGAGTTGAGCCGTTTGTTCGGAAGGCATTATTGGATTGGATAAGTGCGGCGCTGTTGAATCCAGTTGGCTACGGCATTTATGAGGGTACCACAGAACTGGGCGTGAAATTTAAACTTCATAAGGTTAGTAACGATATTATTGAATTGCATTGTTTAGATGGAATCCTCTTCTTGCCCGATTTCCAAATGACATTTACCGAGGTGAAAACGCGTGAAAAAGTTGTCTCAGGAGTCTCTTAATTGCATTCATCAACTACTCGATAATTTTTGGGTTGTGCGCAAGGAGAATCCAGAGCTTTTTTATGAAATTAAACAAAACGAAAGGTTTCTGCGAGATTACTTTAAGGACTACTTCCGTTTTAAGTTGGTAGTTGGGACAAATTTTGCAAAAGTTGAGAAGTTTCAAGTAACGCCTCAACCGTCAACAGGCATATCAGATTTCAAAGAGGTGAAAGATTACATCATTTTTTACTGTGTACTTGCGTTTTTGGATGGAAAGGCATCAAAGCAATTTACGCTGTCAGATGTTTGCCAAGCGGTCGTTTCGTACTACCCAAGAAGTTCCGAGAGATCGGTCAATGAAAACCCCCTACCATTAACATGGAAAGGTAACGAAGGCTATAGAAACCGACTATCACTTGTTCGTGTATTGAAAGAAGCTGTTCGACGGTGTCTGATAGAAGTGATTGATAAAAACATAGAAGACTTCCAAGACAGAGAAACGAATGATGCACTGCTGCGTTCAACCGGGCTTGTGAAATATTTTATGCGTAATATTGGTTTTAATATTGAAGGAGAATTGACGCTAAATGATATTATGTTGATTCAAGAAACTCAGGAACGGGAATTAGGTCTAGAAAGAAAGCATTTACTGTACCGAAAACTGTTTTTAGAGCCAGCCTTGTATCGGCATGAAGTATCGGCGTCAGATTTTGATTACTTAAGACAGTACAGTCGCCACTTAAATGAACATGCCGAAAAATACTACGATATGAATCTGGATGTCTACGGAAGCAGTGCTTTTTTAGTAAAAGAAAACGTAAGCACATTTCGTCGGTTCTTTCCAGCAAGTAATGCTGAATCGAACCTACTTGTTCAGTTTGCAACGTTGTTAAGACTTAAAATCATCGACGATGATGACAGTCTCGGTGAACAAAAAGATGGGACAGTCGTTTTAACAAATGTTGATTTGGATATTATGTGTCGACAGCTCATAGATGAGAATAGTCACGGATGGACGACGGGCCTAAAAAGTATGAGTATCACTGAAATTAAGAATACAGTTAAAAATATGCTATTTGAATGGAAATTAGTGGAGACAACGCAAGAAGGTGATTTAAAACTATATGATGTAATCGGAAGATTTTTTGAAAAACCTAAAGAAGAAAATAATAAAGGAGTATGATGATGACTAATCATACACAGCGTTGGAAGCCTCATCGCTTCATCCTATTTAACTATTGGTATTTTAATTATGAAGAATATTACTTCAAAAACGGAAGACTGTTACTGCGTGGTCATAATGGTGCGGGAAAGTCGATTGCCATGAATACGCTTTTTACATTCATGCTAGATGGAAACAAGGACCCTAAGCGGTTGGATCCATTTGAGTCAAGTGACCGCAAGTTTTATGACATCTTGCTTGGAGAAGAGTCGTTAAACAAGGACATTATCGAGCGCATTGGTTATGTTGTGATTGAATATAAGTTGACGAACACGGAGCAGTATATCACGACGGGATTTGGACTGCATTCCAAACGGAAAAACAGAAGGTTGGAAGATGCCTGGGGGTTTGTGATTCATGACCGTCATCGGCGTATTGGGCGTGGACCAAATCCGATCTCACTCTATAAGGTAGAAGTACTAGATGATTCACCAGAGCAAATTCCCTTAGATAGAAAACAAATAACAACAGCAATCGGCGAGAGTGGTACGGTCGTTGATAGTAAAGATTACGCGGAACTGATTAATAAGCAACTGTTCAAGTTTCCGGATGTAATAGGACTTAAGCTTTTTACCGATGTACTCGTACGGCTTAAGAGCCCTAAATTAACCAAAGGAGGAGGGCCGGACGATTTAAAAGAAACCTTGAACGAATCATTACCGCCATTATCCGATTATGAATTGTCCGCTTTAACCACTACCGTGGAAGCACAAGACCAAACACAGCGGGAAATTCTAAAAACGCAAAACGACCTTGGTTTTGCAACGAAACTGGATAAAGGTTATGACGATTATGTTTCATACGTATTTGCGGAGAAGGCTAAGTATTATTTGGAAAGCAAAAATACGTGGGATACCATTGCTTTGGAACATCAGAGAGTAAAAAGAGATATTGAAACCAAGAGTGTCGACTATGATGAGACCGAGCAAAAACTCCGAAACATTGAACGTGAAATTGAAGGGTTGAAGCAAGCAAGGCAGGAATTGGGGCATGATAAAATAGTGGATTTGGATGATGCTTTTCAATCTGCCAGACAAGAGCTAGCGCGAATATTGAATGAGAAATCAGTCAAAAAGAATCGCTATGAGTTAAATGAAAAATCATTAATGGATGCTAATAACGAATGGCGTAATATTGAAAATGAATTGTGGGCAATTGATAAAGAACTTAAAGTCGCGATGGAGAGTCTGGAGGAACTGGGGATAGATTCGGCATTTGAAGACATCTATCTGGCATTCTCTGACCATTTCAAACGGAATGAAAAAAATGGGGATTATCTTTTTTTGAATTGGGAGTCTGAAATAAGAATCAGGCTTCAAAGACTTGGAGGACTTCTCAAACAAATTAAAGAGCTGGACCAAAAGAAGCGCGATCTAGATGGTATGAGACAACAAATTGAAGTGAAACAAGACGTTCTTGAAAACGAAAGAGAAAGGCGTACTTCTCTTGCGAATATCTATGATATGGAACGAAACAACGCTTATATAGAGCTTGAAAACTGGATGAATGAATTAACAGCTCTTGTGCTTAGCGTTAATAGTAGTACGAGTGTGAAACGGATGTTTAATGGATATCTGGAAAATGTGACTGAGGAGCAATTGATGTTGCCAATCTTGGGTGAGCGCGAAGAACAAGTGTCCCAATGCATTAAAGAGCAGGCATGGATAGAAGCACAAATTCGATTAAAGGTTGAAGAAAGAGATCTTACTAAAGAAGAAGTCGTTGTTCTTGAGGGAACTGATGAAATTGAACCTGAACTTCCGATAGCCAAGGAGAACCAGATACGGGAGTTCAAAGAAAAAGGGATACCGTATGTACCTTTTTACGCCGTGGTTGATTTCAAAAAGAATCTTACTGAGGAGCAGAAGTCACGTTTGGAATCGGTACTTACTGAAACTGGTATATTAACTTCGCTGATTGTACCCGCTAACCGTTATAACGAAGCGTTGTCTGGAACGGTTCTTAGTACTCATCAGGCTCAGGTACCAAACAATCTAACAAAGTATCTAGATGTTTCGGTTTCGGCTACTGGCGATGTGAGTCATGAAGATGTGCTAGCAGTTCTGAAGGGGATTTCAGTTTCTAATGAGGACGTCCATTTTGTAACGGCTGATGGATCATTTAAAGGTTCTTTTATAGCCGGAACTGCTTCGCAGTATGGTGTAGCCAAATATATTGGAAAGCATGCGCGGGAACAAGAGCGGCTTCGCATAATTGCAATGTTAAAAGAAAAGGTTGCTGCTCTTAAGCTTGAAATTGATAAGCTTGAAGTACTTTCTAATGAAAGTAAAACGCGACAAATAAAAATTGAAGTTGAGTACCGGTCACGCCCGAAATTTCCGGCTCTAAAGGATGCCAAAGAAAAATTTGAAGTCGTTGCAAAACGCATTGCAGAATTGTTGGAGCCTGAGATCTCGTCGTTAAATGAAAAATTCAAGGAACTGAACACGAGCGTGGAGACACAAATCAGGAACCTAAATGTAGAGTTCGAAGATATCACTATTGAGAAAAATGAGCAAGCCGTAAATGATGCGTGTGATGGCTTACGAAATTTTGAGCGAGCGTTATCAAATCTGAAGAGTTCTTATCGTTCCCGAGGGGATAAACAAAGTCTTCTAAAGAATCAAGATGACAAGATAATTACTTTTAAAGATGTTGTGGATGTGGCAAGGGCCGACGTTCTGTCACTTGATGGGCGAATCAAAAGCATAGATACACGAATAGAAAGCTATGAAAAGCAGTTACAAGATATTGGCGCGGATAATATTCGAAAGCTTGCCCAAAGTATTAACGATAAGCTGGAACAATTTCCAATAGACCAAAGGGCACTGGACAGGGAACTTAGTGAACTGAAAAACGATTTGAAAAATCTTCGTGACCGTCTTTCGACTGGTGCTCAGAAAGAACTTTTTATGCAAGAGCTTGTTTTGGCATGGGAAATTGCTTTGTTTCAAGATGTAAAAGAATTCAGTGGAAAATTTGGGCTTGAAATCGAGTCAGATACGGAATCGCTTGCTGAGAGTATCATGTCCAAGTTCGGGCAGCTCCTCTCGAAAAAGGATAGAGTAAAAAATAAAAGCGAGTTAGGCAATGTTTTCTCGGATGCGGACAAGGGTTTACCAGAATACAATTTAACGATGGAACCGTTAGAATTTGAAGTCGATTTTTCTCATATGGCTATTGAAGATGAAAGTCGTGTGGAGATGCTTAAAATGATAGCCAAACGTGAAAAAATTACACTAGAGTATCAGTCGCGTCGTGTTTCGCCCTCGTTTGCCAAAATCAAACTGACCGAGCAAGATAAAACGCTTGCAGAGGTAATGGCTGAAAAGGACCGTGAGATTTACGAAGACATCCTGATTAATCATGTGGGAGAAACCATAAAAAACAAAATTCAAAATTCAAAAGAATGGGTAGCACGTATCAATACAATAATGGAAAAGACGCAGAACTCCAGTGGACTGAAGTTTGATGTCGAATGGTCACCGAAAAAGACTAACAGTGAACAAGAACTCGATACACTAGAATTGGTTCGATTTCTAGAGAAGGATCCTATGTGGCTTGCGGATCCCGATAGGAAAAGGATAGCCCAGCATTTTCGTTCCAAGGTATATGAGGCGAAACGCAAAGCTGAGTTGAGCGGTACATCGACCTTCATGGAAGATATTAAGTTAGTCTTGGATTATCGAGAATGGTATGAATTCATTATTTACTACGAAAAAACAGGTGAAAAGCGCAAAGAAATGAAGAAAAGCAATTACAACACATTCTCTGGTGGTGAGCGAGCAATGGCGATGTACACGCCACTTCTAGCAGCTGTTGATGCACGTTTGCAAAGTGCTCACTGTGAAGCTCCTCGTATATTTGCATTAGACGAAGCGTTTGCAGGCGTAGATGATAACAATATCAAAGAAGCATTCAAAGTTATTGAGATGTACGACTTTGATTACACATTAAACTCTCAATCCTTATGGGGATGTTTCGATGTAGTGCCTGATCTGTCGATTTATGTTCTGAATCGAATGGGGAATTCAAATCTTGTTAATTCAATTTCTTACTCATGGAATGGCATTAAGAAGACACGTGTAGAAGAGCCTTATGAAGCAAGCGAGGACATTCAATCTTCGGTTGCTCAGGTTACATTGTTTTGAGTTATTTGGTGTTCACCACGTGCAGCGGGGGGGGGGGGGGGAATGGAATTCTTCATGAAGGTGGCAAATAGGACAAATTATGAGGAATAATGTGACAAGATGATGGGTTTTCTATTACCCTTACGTTCTCTTAAAAAGACGAAAGAACTTAGCATAATATGCTTGCTAAAAGCTTACAGAAAAACATGCCGGAGGAAATTGGATAGATGGAATCATCATTACAGCAATTAGTCGAGATTTTCCGGAACATCGATGGCTTTAACAGAGTGTTCTTGCTTTTTCGTCAAAAATACAGAAGTTATGGAAGAATTACCAGAAGTACGATAGTTAATCTTGAAGATCCAACATCTGATGAATTGCGGGTATTAAACGGTTTTTTTGGTTCGGTTTATGGAAATGAGAAGGTAATCCCAATTGCCGCTGACAAAATTGAAAAGGAAATTCGGAATAGTAAATATCGAGAATTATTCGATGGATATGATCTAAATGATTTATTAAAAATGTACTACGGGGGGGAATTAACTTCAAAAAGTGAAGACAAGCAGCGTTATGATACGGAAAAGAAGAAATTTTTTCAAATATTTTTGAGTGATTATCCGATGGAAAGTTCATTCTACCAATTCATTTTATTTATCAAGACTTATAAAAATGCACCATTTATTCATATTATGCACAAAAAGAGGCCGGACTCCTTAAAACATTTGCTCGAATTAATTAATAAAATATTTAATTACCTCCCTTTAAAGAGTAACATCTATTTACCAATGCTTGCTTATGAGTTTACTGGTGACTATGATTACTTCAGTCCTAAATCTGATGGCGGTAAAATGTTGTTGTTTGCATTACAAGTATTAAATCATTTGACATTAGGAACTGAACTCATTCCAAACCCAAATGAAGAACAGATAGAAGATATTTTAAAAGGGAATAATATTTTGTTCTGTCCAGGTTCTACTAAAAAAACAAATCGTTTATGGATTTTAGATAATGAAGAGGAAAGAGATTATCAATTAATTCCCTTAAAAAAGATTGGTGAAGGATCCTTTGCAGAAGTATATAGAGTGTTTGATCCTATATTAAAAAAAGAATTAGCATGTAAAGTTCTTTTCGAAAGATCCCGCATGTTTAAAAATAATGAAGTAGAAGGAGACGATCATTATCTCCGATTCAAAAGAGAAGTGAAGTTTCTAAAAGAGAAAGCTTCTCATAGAAATATAATTGAAATTAGCAAAATACAACTAGTGAATGAGCCATTCCTTTTCACAATGCCTTTGGCAGATGCTTCATTAGATGAATGGTTGGGACTGAATTCCAATATATCGGAAGATATAAGAATAAGTATTTTTAAAGATATTTTAAGTGGTATAGCTTATCTTCATGACCGCAAAATTAGTCATCGAGATTTAGCTCCTCATAATATTTTGATATTTAAAGAGAGTGACGGGACTATAGTAGTAAAAGTTGCTGATTTTGGACTAGCAAAAGATAAGCGATCACAATCGAAATCAACAGGACTCTTTGTTTATGGTTATGGAAGAGCAGGTTATACCGCGCCAGAACAATTAAACAGTTTGAAGAGTGCCGATCATTTATCTGATATTTATTCATTAGGTGCAATGCTCTATTATTTATTAAGTGGGAGATCACCAGAAGAACGATACAGGAAGACAGTAAAATATCAGCTAATTGTTATGAAGGCTATGGAGGAGGAGCGTACTAAACGGTATCAGACAACTAAAGAACTTATTGACGACATTAATCTTATGGATAGAAAAAGTATGAGAAAAGAAAATTTTCCGTTTTATAGTTTGGAAAATTATGAATTTAAAGATTTCTCGGCCGATGTTAATTATGTTTTAAAGTGTATTGCATCAGTTCAAGTTGAGGATTCTGATAGGGTTATTGAAAAGTTTATAGTACCATTCAAATCAATTCCGATAAATGTATTTGTGGAGTGTGCCAAATATGACGCACTAATGATTCCTTTTGTACAGATGACTGAAGAAAATATATCCAATATATCAAATAATAATGAAGCGGACTGGGATCAAGTATCTTTACTTATAGATTGTATTTACTATGAGACACAAAATATAGCATTACAAATAAATGTTACAAGGATATTAATGAATATTGCATTGAAATTTAATAATCTTATGGCGCAATCATTACTTGTTGGTGTCCTAGTGTCAATGAATAGTTTTACTTTAATATCTCAACAAGTAGCATTTATAATTGAAACAAATTATTCGGATTATCGTGATTTGCTGAAATGTTTGTTACAGGAAATTGAATACCCTCATGAGATACAAGGAGTATTGAATGATTACTAGTTGAAAACTTCCAACTCAAGTCCTACCTCACGGTATTGAAGGATTTCAGGGAAGCAAGAAGCAACCGAACATCCCAGCATTCGCTGGGGTCGTGAATGCAGTAAACGTTAAATGAAATCTCCAAAAAGTTATTTCTTTAGGTGTTTAATGATTGTTTTACATCCATAAAAAACAGAGATTAATTCAATCAAAAAAATAATCAGAAATGGTTTTATCATTTCAATATCGTATAACAATGTGATAATCCATAATGACAACCAACACCATTCTGCCCACCAAAAGGAATATCCAATATAATTAATTCTCGGTGAATCAGTTATCTTATATAATATTGCACCTACTAATAAGAACCCAATAGAAAAATATAATTGTTCCAGGAGTAACCCACTTTCAATGGGAAATATGTGAAACGAATAATATAAGACTCTTCAAAATATTATTTAAATAATTGTATTAAATGTTTTAAAAGTATATATTTGTTATTTTTATAGTGAGATATAAATCAATTGGATTGCATTAAATGAATTATATAGTAAAATTTACACATACGCGTAGTACTATGTAGGTAATTGGGCTATTTTTACTATTTATGGACAGGGGATAAAATTTTGCAAACCAAAATAAACAAACTCGAAATTTTAAATCAAATAATTTACGAAAATTTATCGCGAATTTTAAAGAAGCTAAACAAACGGATTCACAATAAACTGTATGCGCTTGTTTACGACAAAAATCAGACGCATGTTGAAACGATTCGAGTGAAGAGAACCGTTGCGAAAGGCGAAAAATCGACATCAATATCCCAGAATACGTTGCAAACGATGGCGAACATATATACTGAACTCAGGGTTGATCCCGCAAATACAGGGAATACCTATGACAGTATAAAAAAATATGTGAATGAGATATGGTACAAGGAGCAACATTACAAGGTTATTGGAAACAACGGGATTTCGGATAGTGAGGTTGAGAATGACGAAGGCAATATTAACGACACACGTATACTTTACGTCAACGAAATACCTTATAAAGAAGGTGAATCTACATATTCTGTTGTATACATAGTTGAAATAAGAAACGTTGAAAATGAAACCCGGCAGCTTTTTTATACAAAACCAGAAATTTCTTTTTTTAGAATGTTATTGGACTATTTTTTTAATGACTTTTTCGCTCATACTAACAACGCAGTTGAAGTGAACAACGATGACTCCATCACACGCAAATATAACGAAGATGGCATTCAGTTTAATAGAAGATTAACAAGGTTATTTTTTGGAAAAATGCAACACTATATTCAGAAAAACATTGAGTTTGATAAGTTTGGAATTGCATTTGAAAACGAACTAAGCAACGTATATTACGTCAATAGCTTGCTGGAGAAAATAGACGACATCTCTTCCTTAACCTATGAGAACTCTAGTCCCTTCGGTTCCATCTTATTCTTGAATAGTGACGTGATAGCAAATAGATCGATTATTCGATTCACAGTCAAATTTACGAAAGAGGATCGAGTTAGATTAGAGGATGCTAAGAGGATTAGAAAGTTACTGGAACTTACAAACGTGGAAAGGGACTTGTATCTGATTGGCGACGAATGGGAGATATACGGATTAGGCGAAGTGAATTGGAATTTGCAAAAAGGCACTCTAGCTCTAAGGCTCGATTTCACTGGACTATCCAAATACAATTTTGTTCTTGTGCGAACGGAAACTGAGCCTGTAAGTGAAGGCAACCTATTCGTTGAAGATGAGAAAAAGTATTACCGATCAGACCTTAGCTTAATTGAGACGAAACTCATTTCCATCTCTTTTAAAAATCCAAGATTGGGAGAGGAGGGTTACAGCACCGAAAAATTCAAAAAACTATTGAAAAATATATTTTGGGAAAATTACATTGATTACAATCAAATTAATCACAAAATGGAGAAACTCGATCAAATTGTGCGTAAAGCACGGGAACAAAAGCATGGTACTATGGTGGTGATCACTGAGAATACTACAGCAAAAGAAGAACTGAGCCATCTCAGTAAACAGTCAACACTCATTGAGCCTGGAATCATCAATCCGGAATACATAAAATTTTTAACTGCAATAGACGGGGCGATCTATTTCGATTCAGATGGCAATTGTCATGCCATCGGGGTTATTTTAGATGGAATAGCTAAAGAGGATATCGGGGACGCCAGTCGCGGAGCACGCTATAACTCAGCGCATCGTTATTTGCACAAGTTAAAAACCGATGAGCAGAAGAAATGCGTCATTGTCATTATTTCTGAGGACGGCATGGTGGATTTAATTCCGGAATTGGAGAACGAGGACATGCTCTTAGAATTAGCGGAAGATATCATAGACATAATTAATATTGAATCATTCGATGCCGATAAACTCAAAGAGAAGGAAGAAATACTACTACAATCGAAAATTGTCGACTGCGATTGGTTGTTTAATATTGCTGAGGTGTACCAAGACATTGGTAATAAAGAAAGAGCTATTGATTTTTTTGAATATGGTATCAAGCAGGCGGAGAAAAGCTTCATTCTTCCTAAAAATTATAATCTATTAGGGAATTGCTATTTTGAAACAAAGAGATTTGAGGAAGCTATAAAAATGTATGAGTTGGCACTTGAATGTATATCTATTGAACAATCTAGAAGTGTTTATCTTGGAAATATAGGTCAGGGCTACTTCGCGTTGGCGTTACAACGGGACAAATCTATAAAAGAATTTAATGAATCAATAAATAGGTTTTCCCAAAGCATTGAATTGGCGAAAACAAACTCTATAAAACCATTAAAAAGAGACTATAGCTATAGAGCTAGGTGCTATTTGGAATTAAGCGATCTAGAGAAGAATCGAGAAAAGAAAAAATTATTATTAAAGTCTGCCGTTGAAGACTATAGTCAAGCCATTATAATAGAGCCAAATGATAATATATTATATTGGAGCAGATTCTGTTGCTATGATCGATTAGGTCAAGTGAAAGATTCATGTGAGGACCTCATCCGAGCCGAGTGTATCAAACATGAGGATAAATACATTGATAATTTGACCCAATTGTTTGATAGTCAGTCTGATTTAGTTCCTGTATCGATCGAATTGTACGGAAAACTGGTCGGACAGAATGAAAGCTCACCTCAACTAGAGGAATTACTTTCAAAGTATGCTGTGAAAATTGATACAAGTAAACTTGACGAGGTTGCGGCGGCTAAAGATTCTAATATCGATGAGAATAAGGAATAAAGCTAATTGGACAATATCATTAACTTGCTGGTACAGACTGCTCAGTGAAACGACATAAACAAATAGTTCAGACTTTTGTATATCCTCTGTTAGTAGTTCATGTAACTGCTTGAAGTAAAGATTCCGTTCGGATGAGAATTGGTTGTATCTGGAGTTGTTTTTGATAAGCTCGCCATATAAAGATTCAATTCGATTACGAATCAGTGAATCGAGTAAGACTTCTAAAGAAGTATGCATAATTGAACACCATCCAATGGATTTAATTTTATGAATAAAATTTTAACTTGTTGAATATAACTTCATCATAACGAACATATAAGTTAATACATGTTGAAGATGTTTTTGATAAAGAAAATGTACTTTCATATAATTAAAGAAAATTAACTTCATGTGTGAAAGGAATATCAGATGATTAGTTACAAACCTTTTCGAAAATTATTGATCGACAGGGAAATTAAGAAGCAGGATTTACTTAAAATGACGGGGATTTCGTCTGCTACAATGGCGAAGCTCAATACGAATGAATATGTGTCATTAGAAGTAATTGATAAATTATGTACGGCTTTAGGTTGTCAACCAGGAGATTTATTGGAACACATAGCAGAGCAATGACAGATCAAGATCAAGGAAGAATTCTGATTGATCGAAGAAGTGATTCCGTCGTATAACATAAATATTCAAGCTGTGGCTCTATTGGAGCCTGGGTCTGCTATATAGTCTTTTTATCTAAAATAGGATTAGCTAGTGTTTATTTGAACCACATGTACCTGTCATTGGTGAATTGTCAATAAAAATCTAAACTCATTAGCTATCTGATATAATGATTCAACAAATTGAGACTTTGCCAATCGTGAGCAGGCTAAAGTCTTTTTTTTTCGTTTTTCAAAATATATGAGCGATCTCCCGACAATCTCCATTCTCCTCAAATCCAATCCCTCCTCCTCACCACAAAGGTTAAAATTTTATAAAAAAAGTTCAAAACCAGCAAAGACCTTTCTCGGCCTGGAATGATACCATGTGTTTGCACATAAAAAAAGGAGAGGCACTTCCTGCCTCACTTATGTAAGCGCTATCTCGTTTTAACTCTATCAGCACTTACCTTCAAATTGACCCGCATCACATGAGGAAAGGGGAACTTCATATGAAAAAAGGAGCTGTTGTCGTATGGCTTCTGGTTTTGGCCCTGATGCTTTCGGCCTGTAATTTGGCGGAGAGTGGAACGGGCAGCAAGGAAAAAGGCTATGTGGGCATTTCCATGCCGACCAAATCGTCCGAGCGTTGGGTAGGGGACGGGGAGAATATGGTCCGGTTGTTTCAGGAGCAAGGCTATAAAACGGATTTACAGTACGCCGAGGACGTAGTAGAAAACCAAATCTCCCAAATCGAAAATATGATCACCAAGGGCGTCAATGTTATGGTGATCGCTTCGGTCGACGGAAACACGCTGACGGATGTGATTCAGAAGGCACACGACCGAGGGATTCAGGTCATTTCTTATGACCGTCTGATTCGCAACACACCGTATCTGACGTATTATGCGACCTTCGATAACTTCAAGGTGGGCGTGCTACAGGCGGCGTATATTGAGAAAAAGCTGGGACTCAAGGAAGGCAAAGTCCCTTTCAATATCGAGCTGTTCGGTGGTTCACCGGATGACAATAACGCTTATTTCTTCTTTAATGGTGCGATGTCCGTACTGAAACCTTACATTGATTCCGGTAAGCTGGTCGTACGCAGCAAGCAGATGACGATGGCGCAGATCGCTACACTGCGATGGGATGGAGCATTAGCGCAGTCGCGGATGGATAATCTGCTGAGTGCCTACTATTCAGGGGCCAATCTGGACGCGGTACTATCCCCGTATGACGGCATTAGCATCGGTATCATTTCATCCCTGAAAGGGGTCGGATATGGATCAGCGAACAAGCCGCTGCCGATCATTACAGGGCAGGATGCGGAGCTGGCTTCCATCAAGTCCATTGTGGCTGGGGAGCAGACGCAAACTGTATTTAAGGATACTCGCAAGCTGGCTGAGCAAACGGTCGTAATGGCCAACAGCATTTTACAGGGCAAACAAGCGGAAGTGAATGACACCGAATCCTATAACAACGGTAAAAAGATCATTCCTGCCTACTTGCTTGATCCAATCTCGGTAGATCGGACGAATGTGGAGAAGGATATTGTCGGCAGTCACTATTACACCAAAGAGCAAATCGGACTGAAATAAGTGTAAGAATCCAACCGAAAGGAGCGTATCCCATGACTGGAATCATTTTGGAAATGAAGGGAATTACCAAAACCTTTCCCGGCGTGAAGGCATTGGAAAATGTAAATCTCAAGGTCAAGGAAGGCGAAATCCATTCCTTGTGCGGTGAGAATGGTGCGGGCAAGTCGACGCTGATGAAGGTACTAAGCGGTGTATATCCGCATGGAACCTATGAAGGGGATATTGTTTTCCAGGGCAAAACGTGTGAGTTCAAGGATATCAAGCAGAGCGAGGAACTAGGCATTGTCATTATCCATCAGGAGTTGGCACTGATCCCGTATCTCTCAATTGCGGAAAATATTTATCTGGGCAACGAACGCGCCAACGGCGGTGTGATTGATTGGAAAGAGACTTTTGTGGGTACACGCGATCTGCTGTCCAAGGTCGGTTTGAGTGAGAATCCCAATACATTAGTTACGAACATCGGGGTCGGGAAGCAACAACTGGTCGAAATTGCGAAAGCGCTATCTAAAAAGGTAAAGCTGCTTATTCTCGATGAACCGACAGCGGCGTTGAATGAGGATGATAGTGAAAATCTGCTTAATTTGATGCTGGAATTTAAAAGGCAGGGTATTTCCTGCATTCTCATCTCCCATAAGCTGAATGAGGTCGCGAAGGTGTCAGATTCGATCACGATTTTGCGTGACGGGAAGACGATTGAGACACTGGATATGAAAAAGGATGAGGTTACGGAGGATCGGATCATTAGCGGGATGGTTGGACGTGATCTGACCAGCCGTTATCCAGAGCGTCATGCCAAGATTGGCAAAGTCGTTCTGGAAGTGAAGGATTGGACGGTGTATCACGAGCATCATGCAGACCGTAAGGTGCTGGATCAGGTGAATTTGAACATCCGTCGCGGTGAAATTGTCGGGATTGCCGGACTGATGGGAGCGGGACGGACCGAGCTGGCGATGAGCATTTTTGGCAAGTCGTATGGACGTAACATCTCTGGTCAGCTGATTAAAGACGGCAAGCCGATCCAGAACAACACGGTTACGGACGCGATCAACAACGGCTTTGCCTATGTAACAGAGGATCGCAAGGAGTATGGCCTCATCCTAATGGATGATATCAAGCGTAATATTTCGCTGACTGGCCTGAACAAGCTGACGAAGGGCGCTGTCGTCAATGAGCAGGAGGAAGTCGTCATTGCAGAGGAAATGAAAAAAAGCATGAACATCAAAGCGCCGAGTATTTTACAGAAAACAGGTAATCTGAGTGGCGGCAATCAGCAGAAGGTGGTGCTGAGCAAATGGATTTTCGCCGGACCGGATATTCTGATTCTGGATGAGCCGACACGCGGCATTGATGTGGGCGCCAAATATGAAATTTACACGATTATTCATCGACTTGCCGCTGAAGGCAAGGGAGTGCTGGTCATTTCGTCCGAGCTGCCAGAGGTACTAGGCTTGTGTGACCGGATTTATGTCATGAATGCTGGGCGGATCACTGGAGAGGTTAGCCGTGAGGACGCGTCGCAGGAAACGTTGATGAGATATATGACCAAGTCAGGAGGCGTGAAGCATGGAAACCATAACTAAACTATTTAAAAATAACATCCGCCAATATGGCATGATGATTGCGCTGGTCGTCATTATGATTTTGTTCGAGGTACTGACGGGCGGCCTGCTGTTGAAGCCGATTAATATTACCAATCTGATTCTGCAAAACAGCTATATTCTCGTGCTGGCCATCGGGATGGTGCTGGTCATCATCACTGGACATATTGATTTGTCCGTCGGCTCCATAGCCGCTTTTGTCGGTGCGGTTGCCGCCATCATGATGGTCGACTGGCAGCTTCCAGCATGGATCGCTGTCATTGCATCTTTGCTGGTCGGGGCGTTAATCGGCGCTTGGCAAGGATTCTGGGTCGCTTATGTACGGATTCCGGCGTTTATCGTAACTTTGGCAGGAATGCTGCTCTTCCGCGGATTGACAATGATCGTGCTGGAAGGCCAATCTATCTCTCCATTTCCGGGGGGCTTCCAGAAAATCAGTTCAGGCTTCCTGCCGGATTTTTCATCTACCGGTTATAACCTGGTATCCATCATTGTCGGCATTGCGCTCACGGTATGGTTTATCGTGAACGAAATTCGCGAACGTCGTTCTCAGCTTAAATATGGATTTGAGGTTCCGTCACAGACATTATTTGTACTCAAGCTGATTGTGGTAGCTGCGGTCATCAATCTGTTCACCTTTATGCTTGCGAGCTATGCGGGGATTCCTAACATTCTCGTGCTGCTGTTCATACTGATCGTTGTGTACTCCTTCGTCATGAACCGCACGATTATGGGTCGTCATGTGTATGCGTTGGGTGGAAATGAAAAGGCAGCGGGTCTGTCCGGTGTCAAAACGAAAAAAGTAACGTTCTGGGTATTCGTCAATATGGGTGTGCTGGCGGCCATTTCCGGTCTGATCTTTGCTGCACGTCTGAACGCGGCTACGCCGAGAGCGGGTACGAACTTCGAGCTAGATGCCATCGCAGCCTGCTTTATCGGTGGAGCTTCGGCGTCCGGCGGGATCGGAACCGTTTTTGGAGCCATTATCGGTGGTTTGGTCATGGGCGTACTGAATAACGGTATGTCTCTGATCGGTCTGGGTATTGACTGGCAGCAAGGAATCAAGGGCTTGGTGCTGCTGCTGGCGGTTGCCTTCGATATTTACAACAAAAACAAAAGATCTGCTTAAGCTCAGATTCGGTATCGTAAGACAAGAAAACCTCCAGTTCCACTAGAAATGTGGATGCTGGAGGTTTTCTTGCTTGTTGGGTCTTGTGGCTATCAGCCAACGAAACTAAGTCGTGACCATTTGGCCGCCGTTTATATGCAGCGTTTGGCCTGTAATGTAGGAACCGTCATCCGAAGCCAGCAGCACATAGGCAGGAGCCAATTCATAAGGCTGCCCGGCACGCTTCATTGGTGTATTGCTGCCGAAGGTGCGAATGACTTCAGGCGACTGTGTGGCCGGATTCAGCGGAGTCCAGATCGGACCGGGAGCAATCGCATTCACGCGAATACCCTGATCGACCAGATTATTAGCCAAAGCGCGGGTGAAGCTGACGATAGCTCCTTTGGTAGCTGAATAATCAATCATATTCTTTTGACCCACATAGGCTGTCACCGATGCCGTATTGACGATGCTGGCCCCAGCCCGCATATACGGCAATGCTTCTGTAGTCATATGGAAGAAGGAAATAATATTCGTATCAAACGTATCACGAAGCTGCTGCTCACTGATATCCAGATACGATTCGCGCACAAACTGAATACCTAGGTTGTTAATCAGGATGTCAATACGACCAAAGGTTTCCATCGTTTGTTGAACAACCAGACAGCAGTTGCTTTTTAGCCTTAGATCCCCCGGAATTAACAAACAACGTCGGCCAAGCCTGTGAATGACATCACGGGTTTCCATAGCATCTCGATGCTCATCGAGATAGGCAATGACCACATCGGCCTCTTCCTTGGCAAATGCCACTGCAACCGCGCGACCAATACCACTGTCCCCACCGCTAATAATAGCCACCCGATCCTGAAGCTTTCCAGTGCCGATATACTTTGGATTATCATAAATAGGGCGTGGAACCATTAGGTATTCCAACCCCGGCTGTCTATATTGATGCTGGGGAGGAAAAGTAATCGGAACTTCTTTACATTGGGTTTCTGTACCGTAATTAGGATATTGCCAATTCATCGATAATCCCTTCTTTATACGTTTTGAAATCCAATATATTCAAAATAGGCGCAAACGGTGACTCAGGACGATTGCCTTACTCCGAAACCGTCGCTCCATCTGCCGGAATATGGACGCGCCCCTTTAAACCTTCACGGTTGATATGTTCCGTAAGCTCTGAGCGAGTTAGTAGACAATGATTGATTGCTTCCATGTGGACAGCCACGATTTGTGTATAAGGGGCATGTTGTGCTACCGCCGTTACATCTTGGGCAGTCATAATAATGGGATCACCTACCGTAAACCGTGCTCCTCCAGCGTTCACAATTGTCCAGTCAGGACGGTATTTATCCAGTGTTTCCGCGACTTCACTGCACCAGATCGTATCCCCGGCCAAATAGACGACAGGTTCACCTGGTGCCTGAAAAACAAAGCCGGATACGGGTCCCATCTGCTCCCCGATTTCTCCGGTGCCGTGATGCCCGGTTGTACGGATAATCTCAATTTCTCCCACAGAACCAGCCAACGGAATCGGGGTAACCTGTGTAAAACCATCAGCAGTGATTTGTTCTTCATTTCCGGGCTGGCAGAAGACAGGAATTTGTTTGTCCAACCAGCGTACTGCTGCCGGGTCCCAATGATCGGGATGTAAATGTGTGACGATGACAACGTCAGGCTGTCCGAGTGCCTGCCATTGTGGCGGCAAGGGAACCAGCGGATTACGGCGGGCATTTTCCGTATTGGGGACCGGCGGATTTGCGCCAGCATCGCTCAACATCGGATCGATCAGAAATTTTATTCCAGCGTATTCCAGCCATAAGGTTGCGTTACGGATTAGTGTGATTTTCATATATGAAAGCTCCTTTGTGATGAATGTTATTTTTGACCAAGTGTATTTTCGGTAGTTCATTGTTTCTGTTACAATCATATCTGACGCAAGGAGCTACAGGCTACGGTTTGCTGAAAGGAAAATCAGCATTATCGTTTCATCATGAAAGGAAAAATAACTATGGAACTATTCGCACCTGATGACACCGATCTGCGCATTCTTCATCATTTAATTGAAGACAGCTCTTTATCGCACAAGGAGATCGGCCAGCTTGTTCATTTGACAGGCCAAGCCGTAGGGGCGCGTGTTCGAAGAATGCAGGATGCGGGCATTATCGAAGGCTATACGCTGCGCTGGAACCCTGAAAAAATTGGACAGACGATTCATGCCTTTATTACGGTTTTTTTGAATTCAGGAACGACTCACAGTGCTTTCCAGGCTTTTGCACGGGAGCATCCCTATATTGTTGAAATCCACCGGGTGAGTGGGGAGGGCTGTTATTGGATGCGGGTGCGCATGTCCTCACAGACAGAGTTAAATACCATGCTGGATGAGCTTACGAAGTTTGGTAATTACAAATTGAGTTTTTCAATTGGTGAGATTTAACGATAAAAGCTTTCGGCGTTGGTGCCGAAAGCTTTTCTATTTGGGCGAGGGCTATCGAGGTCAACTTATAGTGTGTGTTCAAAAAAACGGCTTTTCAGGACCGAGAAGGTTGGATGAAGCTAGGGACAGAGTAGCGGAGCGTAGACAGATCTACGTGAGCAACGGAAGGCCCGGCTGAATTCAAGATTCGACGTCGAATCCGCTTCTTGAATAGCTTCGTTATGGAAAGACGACTTTTTGAACAACCTCTTATAGGCTCATTTTAAAAATATGCTGCAAGCCGTGTTGACCCATTTTAGTGTCACCTTCATCTATAAAGCCGCATTTGCGATACAGACTTTGGGCAGACAGATTACGGGCATTGACGCCCAGTACAATCTCGCGAATATGTGGGAAGTGTCTGGCGATGAACTGTGGTAGTAGAAGCAGCCCTTTTTTGGCGAATCCTTGTCCCTGATCTGCGTAATGAATAGAGAACGCGCGTAGCAGCAGTGCCTCAGAAGTATTCGTATAGTCCGCTAATTCATCCCCATTGTATAAAATGAAAAATCCAACGGGTCTTCTAGTAGCCGTAATCACGACAGGATGGCGGTGCGGATCTTCCTTGGCCAGTATGAGCATTTCATCCGGCATTCCAGTAAACTGCTTCTGCTCCTCAGGTAAGTAGAAGGTATGTAAAATGGCATCATGCCCACAATGGTAAGGGACAAGCTCTACATTATTCATCATTACACTCCGATCTGTATGGATTTTTAACTTTCTTTATCATCTAGTTTGCTAAAAAAAGAAACCTGAACTCGCCTTGCTTACGTATTACCCATACATAAACTAGCATAGTCAAAAGGAGACGTCTACGCTTATGAAGCAGCTTACAGAATATCGGGAAAGCCAGGACGTATTGCGTCATGAGTTGAAGAATATTGAAAAATGGGAGAAGGAACAGAAGGACATTTTTTTCTGGGAAAAAATCGGCAGATGGCCTTTTATGTTGCTGGATCGGCTGACGCCCAAAATCATTAAAGACAAGCTGGAGCAACTCCTTAACGAGTTGGGTAGCTTCATTCAGAACGGCGGCAAATATTTGGTGAAGGAAGAAACGGTTCTGAACAGGCTGAAAAAGACGGCCCATGAACATGTCATTCAGCAAAATGGTGCAGATTCCGCTTCGGATACGCAGGACCTGCCTCGTGCCGGGGAAAACGTTGATTCAGAATATAGTGTCGAACCTATGTGGGAGTTGAAGCAGGCGGCTGAGCTCCCGCTAACCATCATGGATCGGACTGCCGACGATATGACATCGGCTCGCATTACCTTTGCCACCGCTCAGGGAGCAACAACGGGGATTGGTGGTGTGTTTACGATTGCGGCGGATATTCCTCTTTTGCTCGGCTTGTCGCTCAAAGTGCTTCAGGAAATAGCCTTGTGCTATGGCTTTAATCCCCATGATAAGCAGGAACGCATTTTTATTATTAAATGTATGCAATTTGCTTCATCCGATATTGTGGGGAAGAAGGCCGTATTAGAGGAGCTGGCTTTGTTCGATGATCCTTCACGTCAGGCACAGGTTTTTTCCCAGATGCAGGGATGGAGAGAGGTCATTAACACCTATCGTGATCAGTTTGGATGGAAAAAGCTGCTTCAAATGGTCCCGATTGCGGGCATTTTGTTCGGGTCTATCGCGAATCGAAGTGCTATTAGTGATGTAGCTGAAGCAGGGAAAATGCTGTATCGGAAGCGTCGGATTGTGATGCGTTTGGCAGAAGTAGAGAGTGAGGAATCACGTTAGTTGGCTATAAAGGTGTGCAGCGGCCAGGATGGCCGCCACACGTTAGCCTGTTACACTTCGGCTCCATTTTCTTCCGCCCAGCGGTTCAGGGTTTTATCTGTAGGAAGCAGGAAGGTTAAGATGCCGAGCAGTGGCAAAAAGCCGCATAGGAACATGATGTGGGTGATGCCTACTTTGTCGATCCAGTTGCCGAGTACGAGTGCGCCCACACCACCAAGGCCAAAAGCCAGGCCCGTAATGAGACCAGACACGGTCCCGATTTTACCAGGCACAAGCATTTGTGCATATACGACTGTGACCGAAAAGCTAGACAGCATAATAAATCCGATAATTGCCAGCAGGATTGCCGTCCAGAATTGGTTAGCATAAGGTAGTGCCAGCGCGAGTGGTGCAGCTAATACCATGGACAGAAAAATCATATTGCGTTTACCAAAACGGTCCGCGAGCGGACCGCCAAAGAAGGTGCCCAGCGCTCCAGCTCCGAGGAACAGGAAAATGTAAAGCTGTGCATCAGCCAATGGCATTTTAAATACTTCCATCAGGTAAAACGAATAGTAGCTTCCGACCGAGGTCGAGTACCACGAACGGACGAATACCAGTAGAATGAGGACAATCATGGCAAACATAACGCGGTTACGCACTTCGGGCTTCATGCGGCGTGCCACCGCTTTTTTGCGTGCAATGCCTTCTGTACGTAGGACGTTACCGTACCAGCGTGCGATGAACGATTGCACCACAATTCCCGCTGCCGCAATACCTGTGAACCAGATCGCACCAAATTGTCCCAACGGGATAAAAATCCAGCTCGTGAGCATCGGCGCCAGCGATTGGCCCGCATTACCGCCAACTTGAAAAATGGATTGTGCCAATCCCCGACGCGGCCCGGCCGCCATATGGGATACGCGCGAGCCTTCAGGGTGAAAGGCAGCCGAGCCCAGACCCACAAAGATGACTGCGATCAGCACCGCTTTATAATCGGCAGCATAGGCGAGCAACAGCATGCCAGTCAGCGTAAAGCCCATGCCGATGGGAAGGATAGCGGGCGTAGGCCGTTTGTCCGAAAACAAGCCAATCACAGGCTGCATGATTGAAGCTGTAAAATTGATCGCGAATGAAATCCAGCCGATCTGCGTGTAGTTCAGGCTCATAGATTCCTTTAAGATCGGAAAGATCGCTGGAATGACCGATTGAATCGAGTCATTGAACAGATGGACGAAACTGATCGCAATCAGAATCGCAAAAACGGTGCCTTTCACTTGCGGCCCTGGGAGGGGGAGCGATTGGCCCGTTTCATTTTTTGTAGCAGATTTACTAGTCATGGCAACCTCCGAATATGTATGTATATTTTAAGATATAGGAAGCGATCCGTTTGCAGCAAATGGCTGAAAGTGGGATGAAGGCCACCTTTACTCATTACTGCTTGCCCATCCTGCTGGATACTCTTCATTGCTCCATTTAGTTAGAATTTCTAAAATGGCATATCGAAATTCAAACATTTACCATCCCCAAAACCGATATATATGTGAGTATTTTGTATCATCCCAAAAAGGCTTTCAAATCAGTAATATAGAGATCGAAGCGATCTAGTTCGTTTATATATTGTATTTTTGAGCGTTGGGAATGGAATTATGCAAGTTACTGATATGGAAATAGAGATAGAAAAGGGGAATCACGATGAGAAAAGCAGGGATGATTTTGCTGGCAGTATCCGTGGTATGTGGAGCGGTGGTGGGAACTACGTTAAACACTGGAGAAACAGCAGTAGCGGCAAATGTAACGACGAACAACACTTGGAAAAATGCTAAAATTATAGACGTGATCGACCGGAATAACTACATACTGGATGATGGTTCTTTATGGAGAAAGAGTATAGATGGCCCGGCTATTGAGAAATTGAATTTGAAGGGCATTACAGGCAGCAAAAACGAGAGTCAAGGTTATTATGGCTGGACTGAGGACGGAAAGGTAGCCATCTGGGATGATAACTCCGACCCAAAAGTGACGGCCCAATCTTCAGGAGTAAAGGAGATTACCGGAGAGGGTCTGGCTATTAAAACCGATGGGACGATCTCCTGGGGAAGAGAACAGGTCGAGGGAATATCGGATGCTATAGACGGTGATAAGGTAAGTACCTACTTTACGGTTCTTACTCGATCCGGTGATGTATGGTATTCCACAGGGTACGCAGAATCTAAGCCCCGCAAGATAGGTCATGTAGATGGTGCGCTTGATATCAAAATGAGTACGGCGTATGCTGCAATACTTAAGGAAGATGGTCATGTCACGATGCTGGATATGCTGACCAATGAACCGCCACGTGAAGTGGGAAGTGATATTACTTCGATATTGTGGAAAAAAGGTACACATGTCTTGATTACTGTACATCGCGACGGGACGGTATGGAGCTATGATCGGCTGAAAAAATATCCTGCGGTGCAACTTAGCGGGTTATCTAATGTTGCAAGGTTGGTTGATTCGCCTGACGAACTTTTTGCACAATTAAAGGATGGATCTTGGGTCGGCTATAAGGACGGAACCACGACTGCGCTAAGTTTGCCTACATTAACGGGTATGTCCTTGTTGACGACCTCCAAAGAGGCTGCCATCGGCGATACGATTCAATTAAATGTACAAGAGACGTATTCGAACGGTTATCGACTAACACGTCATCCCGAAGCTAGTGAGATTGAAGTGGAGAAACCACAGGTTGCCGAGCTACAGCAGAATGGTTCCGGTACACTCAAAGTAAGGGGCATTGGCAGCACAGCCGTATCTCTGCGGAACGAAGGTATACCCTCTTCTTTTACACTAAAGGTATCGTCTGATCAAACCTTGACCGGGGCGGCTATACTAAACGGCAGTGTGTATTTGCCTGTGCAGTCTGTGTTCAAGACGCTGGGTGGATCTGTTACCGTGGCAAACCAGGCATTTACGATCAAGCTGGGTAAAAACAATATCGTACTCCAAAAAGGGAGTTCCACCGCGATAGTGAATGGTAAACCTGTTCCACTGAAGGGCAAGGTTCAAACGGTTAACGGACAGGTTGTATTCCCGGGAACATTACTGACCGATCTGAAGTTGGGCGGATTCAAATGGAATCGTGACCGTCAGCAAGGCGAATTATCTGTGGGCGCTACCAAGCTGGTCATTGAGACGCCGGAAACGGCTAAAATTATCAAAGCCATTGATCTGGGGAGTCTGTCCAAATTAATTGGCAAAACCTATTGGGTCAATAACTTCTATAACGCTGGAGAGCGATTTGGCAAGGTAACAGTTAAAGACATCGAAGTCAGCACAGACCCGAACGGTGTTAAATCTTACGAAGTTATTTTCCAGGGGGCTAATGGCGAAACTTATGACACGTTTTCCATTATCGGAGCTTCACGCATTCCACAAATGCTGTCTGATTCCGATCAATTTCTAACTTACGATCCGTACAACAAATACCAATGGTCGCAAGCCATCTGGAACAAGATTAAAAATAACGAGGTAAGCTTGGGCATGAATACGACGCAGGTGCAGTTCGCATGGGGAAGCCCAACAGTCAGAGAAAAGGGGGCTGCTTCAAACGGAACTCAAGTCGAAGCCTGGGTATACGGCAATCGTAGTCTTTATTTCAAGGCAGTAGCTTTCGTAAATGGCAAAGTCATAGAAGTATGGCTGTAGGGTAGCTGATTTTCTATAACGGTTTGAAAGAGGTATCTCCAGATTCGTATATACGAATCTTGGGATGCCTTTTTTTCATTTAACAAAACTAAGCTCTTGATTTAACAAACTTAAGATATGATTCTTTATGTCATACATCTTGTTATATAGATAATGGCTCCGTAGAGAAAGTATGAAGAGCACAAGAGAAGAGAGGATCTGATTTAAGAATGAAATCGCTAAGGAAACCATTATCAGTTGCATTACTATCTTTACCCTTACTTCTAGGTTCCCTGGGTGGAAGTTATGCGAGTGCAGCAACCCTACCAACAGCGGTAACTCCAACAGAACCGTCGTGGGGATATTTCGTAGATCATTATAAAAATAATAGTTCTGCAAATAAGACGGAAAGCTCTAATCCGACTCTCGGGTTGCTCTCCGAATTTAATAAGCTTTGGACTCCCGGCGCTACCTGGGATACAGGTACCAAGCTAAACAGCAGCGTGCTGGACGCCAATATTCAAAAAGTGATTGATATCGCTGCCCGTCGCACTTCCAGTGAGGCCGATGCGGCTTATTTGGATGATCGCAGAAACCAGAGCTACAGTGTGATCGACGGGCTGGGTTCGCTCACTGATGTATATCGTAAGAATGCAGGTGCCACGACAACAATCAACGACATTCCGGCAGATGCCCTGACTAAGAAATACGAAGATGAGGGAACGAATGCTGGGAGTACAAGCTCCAATCTCGGCAACATCGTAAATCTGGTAAATACCTTGCGTGGAGAATACTCTACGACGAACCCGGCTAAGTCTTATTTTAGCTATCCTCGCCCGTTTCGCTGGAGCGATAACTCTGTAGTTGTTCCGAGCCTTATTCCCGCTCTCAAAGCTGATGCTACTAGCGATGGCGGCTTTCCTAGCGGTCATACCAATGCTGCGTATCTCAGTTCTATTGCTATGGCCTACGCCGTGCCGGAGCGTTATCAAGAACTGCTGACGCGAGCTTCGGAGCTGGGCAATAACCGTGTTGTTGCCGGTATGCATTCCCCGCTTGATGTTATGGGAGGGCGTGTCATGGCAACAGCGATGGCTGCTGCTATCCTGTCTGATCCAGCCAATAGCAGTTTGAAGAAAGCGGCTTATCAGGATGCTCGTAAACAACTGCTGTCTCAAAAAGGTACAGCTCCAGATCGGTTCAGCAATTATGCCACAAACAAAAAAAATTATAATCAACGATTAACATACGGATTCAGTCAGGTTAATCCAACCGCGACGCCTATGATAGTGCCTAAGGGAGCTGAGGTACTATTGGAGACACGCTTGCCTTACCTGGATAGCACACAACGTCGTTGGGTTTTGGCTACCACGGGGATTCCTTCCGGCTATCCTGTACTTGATGATGCTGAGGGATGGGGACGATTGAACTTGTTTTCCGCTGCGGATGGCTACGGTGCTTTCGCCAATAATGTGACGGTAAATATGGACGCTTCCAAAGGTGGTTTCAATGCATTGGATCGCTGGCGCAACAATATTTCTGGCGTTGGAAAGCTGACTAAAAAGGGAACAGGTACGTTGAAGCTAATGGGCAACAATACGTATTCCGGTGGTACACAGATCGACCAAGGTACTTTGGAGGGAACTTCGGACACGGCTTTCGGAAGTGGCGGAATTACGAATAATGGGGGAACTCTTCTTAAAAATGCTTCTGGGAAGCTGATTATTGGCGGAAATTACAGACAATCTGCCAAGGGAACACTTGAACTTAACCTGCGCACTAAAAATGATGTGCTCAAAATGAAGGGAACAGCTATACTTAACGGAAAATTACGCCTGAATTTCTCTAACAAATATGTGCCGGCTAATGGTGCTACGATCTTAACTTATGGTAAACGGAATGGAGCATTTTCTTCGATTGAAACGGTAGGTTTACCAAGCAATTATAAAGTGAAGGTTATCTATACAGCTCACAGTGCTCAGTTGAAAGTCACTAAGTAAAACGTAAGTAACTCTCTATACAACAATTGAAGTGCACCTTTAAAATACACGGGGATAAACCAGAAGGTTATTCCAGTATGTATTCTAGGGTGCACTTTATTGTTTCATCAGGCACCAGTTGCTAGTATGCATTTATAATTAAGGATATAAAAAGGTCAAAATTTGACCTTAATGTAGTAAAATAATCCCGCTGTTTGAAAGCGCAGTCATGATATTCTTAAGAAGCATATTTGATCAAAAGTTTTAAATGATTCAGACTAACTAAGAGGAACAGAGGAAAGGAAGAGACTGATGAGTCTTGAAAAAGAATACGTTAAAATAGCCCAAGATGTCATTAAAGGGCTTGGCGGAGAAGACAATATTATTTCCATGGCACATTGTGCCACACGGCTGAGGCTGATTGTAAAAGATAGAGAAATTATTGATGATGAATTTATTGAAAATATTGATAAGGCCAAGGGCGTTTTCTTTACCTCTGGGCAATATCAAATTATTTTTGGAACCGGTACTGTAAATAAAGTATACGATGCCATGGTTGGCCAAAGCATATCTGCTACATCAAAGGCTGATTTGAAAGAGATGGCCTCCACTCAAGGTGATAATCGGTTCAAAAGAATGATCCGTGTTTTCGGGGATGTATTTGTTCCGATTATGCCTGCATTGGTAGCTACAGGATTATTTATGGGAGTTAGAGGCTTAGTAACTCAGCCTGCACTGCTCCAGTTATTTGGACTTACACCTGATCATATTTCTGCGAATTTCATATTGTTTACGCAAATATTGACCGATACGGCTTTTGCATTTTTACCCGTGTTGGTATGTTGGTCGGCCTTCCGGGTGTTTGGTGGATCACCACTATTGGGGATGTTGATTGGATTAATGTTAGTAAGTCCTTCGTTGCCTACATCTTGGGATGTCGCTCAAAAAGTTCAGGAACCACTAGTATTTTTCGGCTTCATTAAAATTGCAGGCTATCAGGGCTCGGTTTTGCCTGCTTTCATAATAGGTGTCGTGGGGGCGATGCTGGAGAAGAAAATCAGAAAATCAGTCCCGGATGCATTGGACTTAATTCTGACACCGTTTCTGACATTATTAATAACACTGGTATTAGGATTGTTCGTGATTGGTCCCATTTTTCACGAGGTGGAAACTTTAATATTAATGGGTGTTACCGCCATTTTAAAATTACCATACGGCATCGGCGGATTTATTTACGGTGGCATCAATCAGATTATTGTAGTTACCGGACTGCACCATGCCTTAAACCTGATTGAAATACAGATGTTAGTAGGCAATGGTTGGAATATGGTGAACCCGATCAGTTCAGCGTCGATTTGCGCACAAGCGGGTGCTGCATTGGCTGTTGGTCTAAAATCTAAAAATGTAAAAACCAAATCCATTGCGTATCCTTCTACCTTGTCTGCGTTATTGGGTATTACAGAACCCGCTATCTTTGGGGTGAACATTCGATATGGCAAACCGTTCTTGATGGGCTTGATTGGCGGAGCGGTTGGCGGTTTCTTCGCACGTATATTTAATGTTCAAGCAACGGGCATGTCAATCACAGCCCTACCGGGAATGTTATTGTACCTGAACAATCAGATATTCATATATATCTTAGTTTGTGTAATCGGCTTTGCTGTGGCATTTGCACTAACGTGGATCTTTGGGTTTAAAGAAAAAACAGATCACAAATAAAATGATGTGGGGAGAATCATGGACAACAACACACTGCTTAAGAAATTGGACAGCCTTTCAATAGAAGAGAAAATAGGCCAGCTCATCCAACTGACCGGTGATTTTTTTGAAGGGGATATAGACACTGTTGTGACGGGTCCTTTAAAAAAATTAGGGTTAAACGCCGGCTACAATATATATAACACAGGCTCCATATTGAACATCACTAATCCAGAAAAAATTATCCAACTGCAAACGGATTATTTGGAAAAATCGATTCATAAAATTCCGCTGCTGTTCATGGCAGATATTATCTATGGGTATCGAACCATCTTCCCGATTCCGATTGCACAAGCATGTAGTTGGAATTATGAGGGTATAGAACATGCAGGTTCGATTGCTGCCCAGGAATGTTATGACGAAGGTGTGCACGTGACCTTTTCCCCCATGGTAGATATCGTTAGAGATCCCCGTTGGGGGCGGGTGATGGAATCGCCTGGAGAGGACACTTTGCTGGCGAAGAAATATGCCGAAAGCATGGTTCAGGGGATCCAGGGGAGAAACTCGGAGGATATCATACCAGCCAATAAAATTGCCGCTTGCGTCAAACATTTTGCCGCTTATGGGGCACCTGTCGCTGGACGTGAGTATAACGCCGTGGATATGTCGGAGCACACGCTGCGAGAATATTATTTGCCAGGGTATCAAGCTGCAATCGAGGCGGGGGCAAAGCTTGTTATGACGGCCTTTAATACCTTGAATGGCGTTCCTGCAACAGGAAACGAGTGGCTTAACCGCGACGTGCTAAGACGAGAGATGAATTTTAATGGTGTGTTGATCTCGGATTACGCCGCTATAGAAGAACTGATCATGCACGGTTATGCCGAAGATGAGGCTTCCGCTGCAAGGCTGGCATTGTTGGCTAGTGTTGATGTGGATATGAAGACAGCAGTATACGCCAATCAATTGGAGAAAGTAGTATCTGATAACGAGCATATGTTGGAGCTTTTGAATGAAGCGGTATACCGTATTTTAAAGCTGAAAAATGATTTGGGGCTGTTTGAGGACCCGTTCCGCGGATTACAGGAAACCGTTCAGCGGTCGAGAAACAGCATTCTGTCAGATGAACATAAAAAAGCCGCGCTGTCCTTGGCTGAAGAATCCGTAGTCTTGCTGAAAAATGAAAATCAACTGCTGCCATTGTCTAAACATACCAAAGTAGCTTTAATCGGTCCTTACGCAGATGAAAACTCCACCCTGGGTATGTGGGCCATTAAGGGGGATGAGGCGGATACCGTCAATTTGAAAATGGGATTATTAAAGCATGTTGATCCCGACAATCTCTCGGTTTGCAAAGGGGCGCACATGCTTCCTGCTAATGCAAGAGAAGCCCTTGGCAAATATGCGGACAAGCTGGCTGCTGAAACAGTCGATGAGGAGGCCCTGCTGCGCGAAGCAATCCGAAATGCTAACGAAGCGGATGTCATTGTCCTCGCCTTGGGAGAAAGTATTTATCAGAGCGGAGAAGGGGGATCGCGAACGAACCCGACGCTTCCTAAGCCGCAAATGAAACTACTCCATGAATTAAGTTTACAGGGCAAAAAGATGGTTCTGATCGTTTATAGCGGAAGACCTTTGATTCTTACCGAAGTAGCCGGAAAAGTGGACGCTATTGTTCAAGCCTGGTATCCAGGAACGATGGGCGGAGAAGCACTGGCTAATATACTGTATGGGGAAGTCAATCCATCGGGGAAATTAGCCATGACCTTTCCACGGAGCGTGGGACAAATTCCGATATCCTACAATGAGTTGAATACAGGCAGACCGAATTTAAAGGAAAATGGCTCTTATCGGTTTGCATCCCGATATATAGATGAAGTGAATGAACCCTTGTATCCATTTGGCTATGGTAAATCTTATACCTCATTTGAATACAGCCTATTAACAATTAGCCAAAAAGAAATGAAGAAAAATGAGTCAGTTGATATCCGTATTTCTGTTACCAACACTGGAATTTATGATGGAAAGGAAACGATCCAATTATACATTCGCGATAAATTTGCAAGTATTGCAAGGCCAGTGAAAGAATTAAAAGACTTTAAAAAAGTTTTTTTGCAAAGTGGCGAGACCCAAAATGTTGAATTTTCAATTCATGAAGAGATGCTTAAATTTTATGATCGTGAAATGCAATACAAAAGTGAACCCGGTGAATTTGATGTTTATATCGGGTCAAGCTCGCAGGAAATTTTGCTGAGTTTTAGTTTTGTTTTTTTACCGGAGGATGAGCATGAATAAAAGCGACGCGTATAACCTGAAATATCATATTACCCCTCCTTACGGTTTGCTCAATGATCCTAATGGACTTGCCTATTTCAATCATCAATATCATGTGTTTTATCAGTGGAATCCAAAAGGAACTGAGCATAAAAATAAATGTTGGGGCCATGTTGTTTCCAGCGATCTGGTGCACTGGCAAAGGAAAAGTGTCGCGCTGGAGCCTTCGGAATGGTATGACAAGGATGGCATTTATTCGGGCGGGGGCATTGTTCATAATGAAAAGCTGTATCTGTTTTACACAGGAAATGTAATCCGAGATGATGGAGTCAAAGAAAGCTATCAATGCGCCGCGATTTCGGAGGATGGAGAGTATTTTCAAAAAATCGGTCCTTTGTTTGAGCATCCACAAGGTTATACCAGGCATGTTCGAGATCCGAAAGTATGGAGAGACCAACACGGGAACTGGTGGTTGATTGTTGGTGCTCAGAGAGAAGATTTGACTGGAGATACACTTATCTACAAATCTAAAAATTTGTCCGATTGGGAATGCCAAGGATCATTTGTTGATCATGACCACCGATTTGGATATATGTGGGAATGTCCGGACGTACTTCATTTTGCCGAAAATGATGTTTTTGTTTTCTCTCCTCAGGGTTTACCGGAGAGAGGCGAATATTATAAAAATCCTAATCAATCGGGATATATGGTTGGCAAATTATCGAATACAGGCAAATTCAACGGGGACCTTTCCGATTTTAAAGAGCTTGATCGAGGATTTGATTTTTACGCTCCACAATCATTCAAAGTTAATGACAGAACCATTATGTTCGGATGGATGAGCGCCATGAATGAGGAAGCGGAGAGGGCTGTCCCGACCATTCAGGAGGGCTGGATTCATGCATTAACACTTCCTAGAGAAGTTGTGCTGATGAACGGTGTGTTGTACCAGAAACCATTGCCGGAATTACAATTGTTAAGACTGGATGGCATGCATTACAAAGGGGAAATTCAAAGTAGTAGTGAGTGGGTGCTGCCTTCTACACAAGCGGAGCTAATTGTTGATTTTTCCTTACTGACAGAAAATTTTAAAATGATCATAAGGGATGCTGTGCAAATTGACTATGATCAGGAACAAAACAGCCTGATAGTTTGGAGAACAAACTGGTTGACTGGCGAGAGAGAGTACAGAAGAGCATCATTAAATAATAAGCTTGCAAAAATGCAAATATTCATTGAAAGCTCAAGCCTGGAGATCTTTGTGAATGAGGGTGAAGAAGTGTTTTCCCTGCGTTATTTCATAGAAGATGCAGACCAACGCAATGTATTACTTGAGGCAGGAGACAATGTAGGAGAAGTTAGAATGTATCAGTTGCAGGAATGTGTAGGGTAACATTTTTTTGCTTGCCGAGTTGCAAGCAGGCTAAGGAAGGCTGTTCATTATCCCGTTTGCGGGAAGAACTGCCTTCTTTTTTATTTTTGGTCCGTTGAATAGATTCTGCTTGTCCGAGCATTTTACTATCGGTATAGTATGAGTATTAGTATAAGAGTTTATGCCTTAATAAAGAATACAGATGGATCACTCATGGCTGGCTGATGAGGTGTCGTAATGAAAAAAATATATGAACATATCGAAATAGACAGAAAAAAAATGATTAACCTTTTTATGTTCCAATCCAGAGATACAGAAAGAGTCATTCCTATGCATTTTCACAGCAATATGGAGTTGATCTACTGTACAAGTGGAAGTCTAAAGGTGTGGCATGAAGGAAAAATAACTATTTTGATGGAAAAGGATGCGCTATTCATTAACAGCAATGTTCCGCATTCCACGCAGAGCATTACGGAGAACCAGGTTATAGTGCTGCAATTTCCAGACACTTTCTTTGCCAATGAACAAGTAATCATCCATTTAAACACGCAAGAGAAACAAGTTGAAGAACCTATAATCTCTAAATTAAGAGGATTGTTTATGGATATATATGATCTACATATTTCCAAAAGCAAATACGACTACATTTTAGAGCAAAGCCGAATTATTGAACTGAAATATTTGCTTGTCAATCATTTTAGTCAGACGACAGACATTCCACCGGAAGTATTCAGTGAAAAGCAACAAAAGATAAAGACAATCATGGACTTTATTAAAGAGCATTATACTGAAAATATTAGCTTGGCCAAAACGGCCCGTATCTGCGGTTATTCGGAGGCTTATTTGTCGCGAATGTTTCATAAATATACAGGCCAGACGTTTACCGAATACAAGCAAATTCTTTGTTTGGAGAAGGCGATCGATTTACTGGATTCAACTAATAAGTCACTTACAGAAATTTCTTACGAGGTCGGGTTTCCAAACGAGAAGTCTTTCAGAAAAGCTTTTAGAGAAGTTATGGGTAAAACACCGTATGAATATAAAAAATCAAGATTTGATCTGGATGTGTAACGCCACAAGCGTGCACACTCTCCTTTCAGTAAAACGAAGGGGTTGTCCCTGAGTCATTTGATGACTTTAGGACAACCCCTTGATATTTACGCTATGTCAGGAAAATTATGAGCTTAACGGTTATCGATCTTTTCCGGGTACATATCATGATTCATCATGCGGTGCTCCGCTATCTGTTCATACTTTGTTCCTGGCTTGCCGTAGTTGGTGTACGGGTCGATAGAGATGCCGCCGCGTGGCGTGAATTTGCCCCATACTTCAATGTAGCGAGGGTCCATCAGCTTAATTAGGTCATTCATGATGATGTTGACGCAGTCTTCATGGAAATCGCCGTGGTTACGGAAGCTGAACAGGTACAGCTTAAGGGATTTGCTTTCTACCATTTTAATATCGGGAATGTAGCTGATATAGATGGTTGCAAAATCAGGTTGTCCTGTAATCGGACACAGGCTGGTGAACTCCGGGCAATTGAACTTAACAAAATAATCCCGATAGGGATGTTTATTATCAAAGCTTTCGAGAATGGCGGGATCATAGGCGAAAGTGTATTGTGTGCCTTGATTGCCAAGTAGGGTAACGTCGGTCATTTCTTCGGGTGTTCTTCCGGTCATATGGATGAGGCTCCTTAAAGTAAGTTGGTTTGGTAAAAGAGAGAGGGAGTTATGGTGGTGGGAGGTCGCTCCGCGAATGATTTGAGTCTCCGCTTCGCTGCCGACCGCCGTCATCACCATAAAGTCCTACTCGTTTACGTGTAGGTTGGGATAGAAGTGAGTAATGCTCTCCTTTGTGTATCACATACAGTGCATACGGAATATATTACATATAAGTGTTATACGCCGCGTTTGTTGCCCCATACGAGGGTGTGGAGCTGCGGGAGTACTCTTACATCGTTTAGTAGGGAATCGTCCATGACACGGTCGATAAGCCATTCATAACGATGGAGTAGAGACTCCGCTATCTGTCCGGTATTCTCCGTGTTTACATCTGGATTACCCGTCTGAAGGAACAGCGGTACGTGTGGATAGCGCTCGTGAACAGTGCGGGCATAGGCAAGATCGGTGTCATCGAAGATGACGACCTTCAAGCTGCAAGCTCCGGTATAGAGCCGCGCAGATTCATTAGCGGGTTCCTTCAAGTCTGTTGCGATTGCGACGTGGGACGTCGCTTGGGACTCACTAGCCCTCTTCCGGTTTGACAGACGGGCGACAATATCATCCAGCACATCCCAGTTGGTCGTCATACCCGAGCTGGGCGGTTTCGGGGATAGGGTTACCTCATCGATATCGTACAGCCATTCCTGCCAACGGGAGCCTTGTGTTTCGACAGCGGTGGCAATGCCTTGACTGCGCAGCAGGGTGATTAGCTCCCCAAGCTGCGGTAGCAGGGCAGGATTGCCTCCAGAAAGGGTCACATGCGAAAAGCGTTCGCCGCCGATGGCCTTCAGCTCCTGCCAAATGTCCGTGGCACTCAGACGACGGATCTGATCCTTGGCGCTGCCGTCCCAGGTAAAGGCGGAGTCGCACCACGAGCAATGGTAATCGCAGCCTGCGGTACGAACAAACATCGTTTTACGACCAATGACCATACCTTCGCCCTGAACAGTGGGACCAAACACCTCCAGTACGGGAATAGGGGCTATTTGGGTGCCGTGGGAGGCTGTCATGGGTTGGTGAGTAGTCACGGTATTACTCATCGAGCATCCACTCCCGTCGGAACTCGGCGTAGCTGGTAGGTGTCTCGAACAACCGTACAAACTCGGTACGTCCACCTTCGACACGGTTGCAGTATGCCTCCGAGGTCAAGGCTGACTCCATTTGTTCAAAGATCCAGACGACCATATTTTCCGCCGTTGTATTCATTGGAGGAAGCGTCTCATTCAAGTAACGGTGGTCCAGAAAAGGCTCAATCCGCTCTTTCCAGATCGTTTTGATGTCACAAAAATCTAGCGTTAGACCCGTTTCGCCCGGTATGCCGCTTATGCCAAATACGACGATATAGGTATGTCCGTGCAGATTTTTGCATTTGCCTTCGTAGCAGTGCAAATGATGTGCTGCATCGAATGTAAATTGTTTGCTGACGAGTACACGTTTGCGGTGATAACGCAGCTGAGAGCGCTCAATGTCTGTCCCGAACTCTTGGAGCTTATCGACAATGCGAAAGGTACCTGGCTCACGCATGACCTTCAACTCCTTGGGATGAAGCTCCGCGCACCGCGAGATATTGCTCCAGTCCAGCACGGCGAAGTTTGCAAGCAGGGCATTCGCCACAGCCATCGCCAATGACGCCGTTATAGCACGTTAGTGTACGTGTTCTTACAAATTCAAAAGCTTTCAGCTCATCGGCCATGTGCCAAGTTTCGGCCTTGTTCAACCACATAAGCGGGGTATGAATCACAAAGGGATAGTCCATCGAAAGATTCAGTGTGACGTTCAGCGATTTGATAAAGGAATCCCGGCAATCAGGATAGCCGCTGAAATCCGTCTCACATACGCCTGTAATGATGTGGCGCGCTCCTTTTTGCTTGGCGAGAACTCCCGCGAAGCTCAGAAACAGTAGGTTGCGACCGTCTACAAAGGTGCTAGGCAGTTCGCCTTCCTGTTGAGTAATGTCAATGTCTGTGCGTGTGAGGGCATTAGGGGCTAGTTGATTAAGCAGGCTCATATCCAGTACCGTTTGCGGAACACCCAGTTCGCGGGCGATTCCAGCGGCTACTTCGATTTCCTGCTTGTGGCGTTGACCGTAATCGAACGTCACAGTTTCTACTTCAGCAAAATGTTTTTTTGCCCAAAATAAACAGGTTGTGCTGTCTTGGCCGCCGCTGAATACGACGACTGCTTTTTCGTTTGCAAACATAAAAAAACCTCTCGATCTTCTTGGAATGGTGCAAGACACAAGTCTTGTCACTTGGAAGAAGGAGAGTTCTTGAACCGACTTCAACAAAAAACAGGCCTTGCCCCGAGAAATCATTTTTCTTGCGGAGGACAAAGCATCGTTAGTTTTTTATAGAGGGAGTTCGCGAACCTCTCCCATGCATGACGCATGGATTTTCTTCATTAGTATCTGCCACGAGGACAGACGGCTTTAGCATTGTCATTATAGCATGGCAGGGCTATTTGATAAACACTCCACCAAATGGAATGACTTCCCTTAAAAATCGCTTGATCACGCCATCGTCGTTCATATCCTGTTGGAGCCGCCGATGATGCTCCCCGGCATGGAATAGTACGGTACCCTGTCCGGTCATTTTAAAATGATAGTTCATATGCTGGCTGGCCAGATGGTTGCCGTACACGGTCAACTCCAGATGGGCGTTTTCGGGGTAGGCAATGACGCTGCTCGCATCCACATATATCGGTTCTGTCGGATGAAGCTGTTCCTGACACACCAATCCCTGCGTCAAAAGACCGATTTGACCCACACCATCAAATTTCATTTTTATAACATCACGGCTAAACAACATGTTTTTCATGCTTAGCAGCTTAGTACGCATTTGGATACCGGAGCTGTACCAGAACAGGTTGCGAAAATCGTATAACAGATCATCGCTTCCTTCAAGCTTAATCATTTTTAGACTAAAGCCAGGTGGAAGTGCAGCAATTAGGCGACAAGCTCCTGTGAAATCGGCCTGAATCAGTTTGTGTTTGCGATACATGCCCTTAATATTCATCAGTTTATCACTGCGGCCTGAGCTGGGTCCGCGGTATGCGATGATTTGCTGCGGATGCAGAACGTGCAGCTTTTCTCCTTCCGCCAGATCGAGCGTTACGACCGAACCGACGCTTTCATCATGGTGTTGTCCTGCTTGTATGTCCATTCAGACCTTTCATCCTTTCAGACAGTTAGTATCTTCCCGAACGTCGACGCATCCCGTAACGCAACAGTCGGATACCCATAAAATAACCGGCCAGCAGAATTATAGCTGTGATAATGAGCAATTTATTTCGATGTGAAGCCTGATCGCGCTGGGTTTGAAGATTTTTTAATTCTGTGACTGTGTCAGTCAGCTTGCGGTTTTGCTCCAGCAATTGGGCGTTTTGCTCTTGATAGGCTTCTAAGCTGTTACGGGCCTTTTCCAGATCCTCCTGGGTTTGTCGATAGCTTTCCTTGAGCTGATATACATCACCAGGTAACCGCGAAAATTGCTCGAAGCCCTGATATACATCATCCCAATAAGCAGCATGTACTTCGGGTACACGAGTTATCCCAAAAATAAACAAAAGTGCTATAGCAGCGCAGACAATGCGGCGATACAAAGCAAAGCGACAAGTTGGTCGTGCCAAGAGATGTTCCCCCTTTTGATAAACCAAGATGTTAGATGATATAGATCATTACCCATATGACATGGTTACGTATAATATAACGATACGGATGCAGATTTTTGAAGAAACGGACGATAAATACGGAGAAAATGATCTCAAAAAAGTCGATATATGAGTTTAAGTGTACCAAAAAACGGGTATATCAAGGAAGCGGCAACATTCCGGCATTTTTTCTAGCATACGAGTAAAGAACGATCCGCACCTGATCAGGTCTTAAATATGAATATATAAACTGAAATATATTAAAAATTAATATAGAAGGAGATTTTGCAAGATGAATGAGAAAGAACAAAACTATAAAACTTTAAAAATCACTGTAAATGGAAAGCCGTTATCAAAGGATCTCGTCGTAGATAGTACTACTTTTGCCCCTATATCTGATATTTGCACAAAAACGAATGTTTCTTTAACAGAAACTACAATCTCATAAGTTTAAGTATAGAAGTAGACTATAAAATAGCCCGGCATACGCCGGGCTATTTTTGCGCGTTCATGTAATTCAAATGGTTTAAAATGTTATTTACCAAACTAGGTCCCCCTTCATAAAGATTCCCATGTATAATTTTCACAATCAAACATACGTTCCCTGACAATATAGTGTCAGATAACACTGTTAATTTAGAGTTACATGTTCTTTTAGGGGGAATTTACCAGTGGTGAAGTCAATGCTCAATGTAACGTACACATGGGACAAAGAGTCTATATCTGCGAATGGGTCCAAACAAGTAAATCTACTGATAGAATGGGGCTATGGAGCTAAACGTAAAAGAAAAGGAAATCTAATACCGAAAGCAGCGGGATGTGACCTTCAACTCCAGTTCATTCCAGAAAACGGGGTAAGTCTATTAAAAGCTGAAGGGGTAAGGCTCGGTTTTAAACGCTCGGAAAACGGAGATAGCATGTTTGTTCACTGTGGTGATGTACGGCGGGGAAAATATAGACAGGCTATTTTGACGTTTTCTATACCGGCTCACTCGTCCGGAAGACATACGATTGGAATGATGGAGTGGAGCTGGCGCAAGCCATCGCAGGAAAAGCGAACGATGATCCGGACAGACCAGCTCTACATCCATTTTACGCATCATCTTGGTCTGCTGAGCATTCCATCCAACCCGAAGGTGGAAAAATACATAAAGCTGAATGAGACGTCCCCTATTGTAAAAAAGGCATTGCGTATGTACGAGAAAGGGGAATATGAGCAAGGGGCGTTCATCCTTACCAGACAAGCAGATGAATTACTTATACGTGCAGCAAGAAGCGATGATATGGACTACCTGCAGGAAGCCGAGTTGCTTCTGGCTATACGTAATAAATGGAGTGGTACTTTTGTATCATTTACAGCGTATAGTTCTAAAGTCTTTTTCAATAAGGCAATATCGCTAGAAGATGTTCATTTTACTGAAAATGATACTTTGAGATAGGCAATTATGCTAGTTTATTTGTGTAATATAGTGAGTCTAATTTACTATCTTTTTGTAAAGGAGAGACTTCCTTGACTGATCGGTTGATACGTTTAATGCGGATTATTACTATTGTTCAGGCAAATCCAGGGATATTGGCAAGAGAGCTTGCCGAACGTTGTGAAACATCAGAACGTACCATATACCGAGATATGGAGGCGCTAAGCGCTATGCATATACCGATTGCGAATATGGGGCATGGCAAGGGGTACATTTTTATTAGCAATTTCGCTTTGTATCCTCTGAATTGGACGGAAGAAGAGGCAGAGGCTTTTACTAAGCTGGGAGAGATTATGGAAACGGTAAAGCCTCTTTTACCGCCAGCTTTTGAAAGTGCTTATGAGAAAGTGATGGCCTCTAGTCAGAAAAAAAAGATGGAACAGACGAGCTTCGCGCAGGAAATGAAAAATATTGTCCGGCTCGGCTCGACACTTGATCGGGAAAACCAGCCCTATCTGCTCAGGCTGATTGTTTTAGCGAGTCTTACGCAGCAGACCATTGAAGCGGAATACAGTTCGCCTCAAAATGAAGATGTTTCACTCGTTCAGGTGGATCCTTATTGTTTGGTTCCGCAGGATCGGCGATTCTATATGCTTGGTTTTTGTCACAAGCAATCCGCGATGAGAACCTTTCGGATCAGCCGATTTCGGAACATGAGAATTTTGCCGTATACGTTTCAAAAAAATACAACTGAAATGGAAATGTTTTTTAAAGGGACCTGGTCGGTGACCAAAGGAAATCAGAATATCCGGTTTGTGGTACGTTTTTCTGCCGAGTCTGTATATCGGGTCAAAGAAGAGGAACTGTTCATCAAGCCTTTTCTTAAGGATTTGCCGGATGGAAGTTTGTTGTTTGAGGTGACGGTCAATCATGACCGTGAATTTTTGGATTGGCTCACTTCCTATGGAGCTGAGGCCGAGATCCTGGAGCCTTTACGGTACCGCAAACGAATGCAAGAAATGCTGCGGACCTGGGGGGCATTCTATTTCGATAAAAAGGCAGGAAATTAAGAATAACAGGGGGAGATCCCCCGGAACGGGCCGGGGAGCTATCCGCTTAACGGTCCTTAAACAGGTTGGCGAGATTGCCAAAAGGACTGTACTGTTCCTGCTCTTCTTCAGGTGAGGAGTAGACGAGCTTCGATCCACGGCTTTCCTCATCGTCAGCAGCATTATGAACTAATGTAATACGATCAAAATGGTACATGAAAACCTGAGCGGTGTTCACGGCATCATCCAGTGCCCGGTGTTGTTGACCGTCAAAGTCAATGTTGCACAATTCCAGCGCCTGAGACAGGCTCAACTGACGGTACTTTCCATTGGAACCAAGCAGACGGGAAATCTGCTTCTGTATATCATTTGTATTATGAATCCATCCGAGATCTACATGATGGGTACGACAATGGGATACCAGCTTCTGACGGTCATCCGGGCCCCATGCGCATAAATAATAAGGGGAATCCGTACCGAACCAGGCTATGAACTCCTTCACAGCTTCAGGAAATAGTGGAGCGGCATCAATGTCTCGTTGAGTAATACCCGTGAACTGAACGGTATCAGTAGAGAGTACAGGTCGATTCGAGGGTCTTACAAAACTGTGAAACGTATCCGCAACGTATAGGCCATCGTCTCCCTGAACAACTTTGACGGCACCGATATCAATGATTTCGGAGGAATATCTGGCGTTACGACTAACGGTAAATTCAAGATCGTAAATAATGTATTGCATTTCTGGACTCCTTCCACACATATAACTGATCCCGATGGGGATCGGGATGAATGTTCTTGCCCGAGTGACTCTTCTCCATCATACCTCTCGGTTCACAACTTGTCAGCGGTTAAAAGGTTTGCTTTTAAAAAAAATATGCGATGTCCAAATGAGCTTGGACTATCGCATATCTATAAACGCCTGACCTACGGCAGCATCCGGAACCACTAGGATGCTGCCTTTGCTAGCTATCGAATTAGGCCGGGAGATCTAACTTTTGTCCGGGATAAATACGGTGAGGATTCTTCAACTTATTCAACTGTTGAAGCTGTTGCCAGGTGGTACCATGTTTGCGGGAAATGTCATACAGCGTATCCCCGGATTTCACAACATATACATGACTATTTGTAACTTGCGCAGAATCGGATGTCTGCTGTGGCTTGGCTGTTTGAGACTTTGCCGGTGCAGGTTTTGCGGGTGCTGGTTTCGCAGCCGGTGTAGAGACGGGTTGCGGCTTTTCCTGCACAGGTGCAGGTGTTGCGGTTGAAGCAGATGGCGCAGCTTGTGTGGCAGGGACAGACATTTTACCATCAGCTTTGGCTTCTTGAATGCGACCGTCCGCTTGCACTTGCAGGCTAGCTGAGCCCACCTTTTGCATATAGCGGATTAACGCCTCATCAAGCGAGCCGAACATACCTGCTTGTGGATATTTAGCGAACATCGTATATTGGTCACCACCTACGGCAGTAAAATCATTGGTGGCCAGTGTGTATGTTGCCTCAGGATCAAGTGGCTTTCCGCCGATCAGAATGGAATGAACACGGCTGCCTTTGGCTGCTGATGTGTCTATTTTGAACGTGATACCTGATACCTGTGGGAAACCTCCGCTTGGCTCTGGATAGGAGGCTGTACCATTTTCCAGTGCGGCCTGAATGTCAGAGCCCTTCACTTTCAGGGTAACGATCTGGTTGCCGAAGGGCAGCACAGTGATGATGTCTCCCTTGGTTACTGTCCCTGTCTTGATGGAAGCCCGGATGCCGCCACCATTCGTTAAAGCTACGTCTGCCCCCGAAATGTCACGCATAGCATCGGTGAGCAGGTCACCGAGATTGGTTTCACTTGCACGTACCTTTTCGCGTGCTCCTTCCAGATCCACACTCGTTTGCGTTACAACCTCTTTAAGAATAGGTTCCTGGTCCTTTTGAATGGAGGCGATCAATGCAGCAATCTCAGCGTTGGGCTGAACGTCGACTGCTTGAGTCGAATCAATCAGCTTGGCTTGCTTTTGCGTAACCTTACCGCCGTCGACCCATAAGTCCACAACACCCAAATACTTGGTGTATTCACCTGCGCTAGCGATCAATGTACCATTGTCACTAACCAAGCCTTTTTCCAGTACGGTATGGCTGTGTCCATCGATGAAAATATCAATGCCAGGCACTTCCTTAACAACCTTAAGGCTGGTGTCCTTACTAGACGCATCCTGCCCCAGGTGACCAAGAACAACAACGACATCTACTTTGCTGCGGATTTCATCAACAGCCGCTTTGGCCTCAGCCGCAGGATCGGTGAATTGAATACCCTCCACATTTTTGGGGTTCGTCTTATATGCCGTTTCTGGCGTAGTCAGACCGATAATACCGATTTTAACGCCGTCAACTTCTTTAATAACATAGGGTTTGAACAAACGTGTTCCGTCTGTTTGTTTAATATTAGCGCTAAGCACAGGGAACTGAATTTCCTTACTTAGCTCGACAAGATGCTTCCAACCATAATTAAACTCGTGGTTACCCGGAACCATAGCATCATAGCGCAGCTTGTTAATCACTTTCACAATGCTCTCACCGTTAACCAAAGTAGCGAAGGTCGTTCCGTGAACGGTATCCCCGTCATCAAGCAGCAATGTATTGGGATTGGAAGCTCGGTACTGATCAATGATGCCCGCCAGCTTGGCGAATCCCATTTCCTTGTCATTCGCGACCACGTGGGCATGGGTATCGTTCGTATGTAGGATGGTGATGTGTTTACCGCTGACTGGAGTCGTTGCCGTTCCCGCTGTTCCCACATGGGTTGCTGGGTCTGCTGCTGCTGTACCGAGACACCCAAGTAAAAGCGCGGCAGTCGTCAGGATCGACGAGAGTTTTTTCCATGAGTTCATGTTGTTCCTTCAACCTCCCATAAAATGAATGAATTAGAGAAACCGCTTACGACCACATTTTATCAGATGATTGTAAAAATAACTTCTATTTTATATCAAAGCACTAAAATTTTTTGATATATCGGTTGTTAAACCCATCGTCTAGTTACCTATATTATAGAGGAAGTAATAAACAGTAACCTACGGGTGGGAACTAGTGTTCTGTTTTGTGATCAAAAAAAAGGGCAGTCTCTTTGGGCAGCCCAATGCGGGGTAAATAGTGATCCAACGTTTCGTCAGCTAGTGGCGGTTTTCCTTCACTCAACAAAAGCACGGCAAACCGATTGGCCTGCTGTTCAAATTTTCCTGGGGAAAAGTAGGAATGCTCCTCCATAAAAAAGCGGCTGATGCCTTTATGCAGTCGGTCATGTCCCAATTCATGCGCACAGACGAACCGTTCCCATTCGGGTGTGAGGCCATTGTGGATAACGATAAATCTTCTACGTAGCTTGTGGTAATACAGCCCTTTGGTTGTGGGGCCTAGATCGCAGTATCGGATATGGATACCCAGGGCTTTCGCAATATCGAAGGGGCAGTTGGTACGGTATTTTCGGACAAGTTTGTGAATGAGTTCGTTCATACGCTCACCTGCTATCCCTGATCTTTGCCCGCTTGGGGCTCTTTGGGCTTTTTATGTTTGTTCATCTGTTTGGCTTCCCAGAACAGACCTGTCAGAACGTCCTTGATCCGTTGACGATCTTTTTCATCCAGCGGAATGCCATCGAACATTAATTCGTCGTCTTCCTCCAGCATTTTTTTAAAATCCCGGCGGTCTTTAGAGGTTGCCCATTCCGGTACAGTAGAAGGATAAAGTTCATATGGACTTTGCTCCATTGAATCATCGTCTCCCCAATATCCGGCGGCCTTCATCATTTCGGTATAGGATACGCTGAGCGCGTCCGCTATTTTGCGGAGAGTGGAGGGTTTGGGAATTCCGCGCAGTCCATTTTCAATGCGGGAAATTTGTGAATTGCTAATACCTGCGGCGTCTGCCAATTGGTTGATGCTCAAGTGTTTGTGCTCGCGCTGCTGTTTTAAGTAAGTTCCGAATGCTGGCTGTTCCACAATGGGGGCTCCTTTCTGCAAGAGAATCATAGATATTGCTTTTATTATACCATTAGGTAAATAGTAAAAGCACGTAATATGCCAAAAGGCATAGGAAAATAAAGCGATTATCCTGTTTTTGGAGCTATACTGCTTTTTTTGACGATGGATAACTATCCTAAATAATGTTATGTTATACTCAAGATGCGAACAAAAAGGGAACGAATTGTAAACATAAGCGTTTTTATATTTAAAAATACATCATTGTCAAAAGGCATAAGATAAGGAGTGTTGCTTTACATGAGAAATAACTTACCCGAATTGGACCGTCGCAAAACGCAGAATGCATTGGAGGGTGTGTTTGAGAAATACCGGATTTATAAAACGATTACCTTTATGGATCGGGAGAGCTTTATTACGGCTGGCTATACGGATCGCCCGAGCGGCCCAACAAATGTGACAAGCGATCCAACGGCCCGGACAGCCGTATATAATGTAGATGCTCCTGCCGCCCGCTTGGCCTACTGCGAAATGGTGGATGCCGTAGTGAGCCGCTTGAATGAACGCGAACAGCTGCTTATCCGTGAACGTTATTTAAAGGATGACGATGTGTTCGATTACAAGGTTTACAATTATGTGTTAGACCCGCCAGTCAGCAAGGATACGTATACGAAGCTTCGCACGCGTGCTTTTTACAAAATGGCGCTTGCACTGGCGGACCAAGGCGTTTTAAATTTGGCAGGCTTGCAGAAGGGCGCGGATCGAAAATTGGGTTGATGTAATAATTATCCACTTGTTCTCATTTCTATTTTAAAATGTTTCCTAAAAGGCTTTGATTCCTGTAATAACAGGGGTCAAGGTCTTTTTTGCGATACGAACGTGTGTTCTCAAAAAACCTCCCAACATCATCCCTAGTCTCTGCTTTTATCGTCCATTTCCCCGGCAACGCATTCGTTATTAGGGTGTAAGATTATATCATCGGGAATCAAGACAAGAGGACATACCGAAGACACACACAGTCAAACGTTAGCCGGCCATTAGGGCCGGTTTTTTCATGCGGTGATCGTCTCTGTCGGTTCCCGGGAATTCGTTGAATAGAAAGGAGGAGTCGTGTTGCCTAAGCAAGGGATGCTGCAATGCATGAGTATGGGGCTGCGCCGGATGAGAACACGGAAGTGGAAAAAAGCCTGGCTGAATAGCCACAACATGCGAACGCAGGGTACGCAAAGGTGGCATGCCGCAGAATGAGACAAGCCTTTAAGCAAAAGCTCATTGAAATTATTCCAGCTCTGCAAGGGCGTGTATACGATGTTCAGCCACCGTCGCAGACGGCAGAGGAGCCGTATGCTGTTATGGCGCTGGGTGAGGAAATCTGGAAGTCTTCCTGGGCCGGCTATCGGCAGGTTGTCCGCATCATGCTGTACGCAGGACAAGCCGGGCTGGCGCAGGCTGACGTATGGGCGAATGCCCTGATTGCCGGGCTGCACCGGGAACCCGTGACAGGTGCAGGTGAGGATACATCGACTTTTACCGCGCACTATTTGGGCGTGCGGGATGCAGAAAAGCTGGACACCGTTACGGGCAAGGCCTATAGAACGCTTCGTTTTGGCGTGTATGTGCCTGAGACGGAAGGTGGTTTGGCTGTTCCAGCAAGCGGTGCTACACAGCCGGAAGAGTGGCTGGCCGCGCTGGTCCGCTGGACGCAGAAGCAACTGGGCGAAACGTGGTCGGTATACGCCGACGCATGGCCCGCACAGCCGGGGCGGCAAGCGGTACTATGGCGGATGAGCGGCTGCGAAACTAGGATGGCGGGAGCCTCCATGTATGAGCTGCGCAAACGGTTCATCGGGCATATTACCGCCCCGGACACCACCGAGGAAAACCGCGCAGCTTCCGCACTGATCGAGGGCTTTGCCGCTCAAATCCAGCTTCCTCTGGATCAGGACAAGGGCCGTTATATGTCTACAGCTGAAGCCTCAGCCGATTTGCAGGCAGATGCCATTTTAGATGGTCAGCTTCGGCTGATGTTAGTACAGCGGCGTATGCGTCCGGCTGAGGAAGCGGCGTTGATTCGCAGAGTGGAAATTCATCCTATTTTGAAATGAGGTGGTCCGAGTGACCTTGGAAAACCATGAGAAGGCCCCGGTATATGCCGGGCAAGAAGCAAGTGGCCCTCGCTATACGCTGGAGGAGCTAAAAGAGCACGCAGAACCATTGTTTTCCGTGAAAGAAGAAGTGCTGGCAGGCGCCTTTTTTGGCACACAGGACAAGCTGTTTACGGTAGCAGAAGCACACACTAAAATCGAACAATTTATGAAAGCGAAGGTGGACTAATTATGGCAGGCGGAACATGGGAAAACACGAATAAACCGGTATTGCCGGGTTTGTATATGAATTTTCAGGCAGCAGCAGCTTCAGCGATTCAAGGTGGGTCGCGTGGTACGGTCGTTGTGCCCGTTAAGGCGAATTGGGGCCCTGTACGTGAGTTTGTAGAGATCGGCAGTGAAACGGCAATCAGCCAAATCTTTTCGGGTGACAGTCTGGACGGTGCGACCGCGTATTCGACGCTGTATCTGGCTTTGCTGGGCGGTCCGAAAAAGCTCTTAGCCTACCGTTTGGCAGATGATACAGCTGCTGAAGCATCTGTGACGCTGAAAAGCGGCGGTGCGACCCCGGCGGATGTGCTGCGCCTGAAGGCTTTGTACACAGGTAGCCGCGGTAATGGTTTTGCTGTAACTGTACAGCCAACTTTGGGTGATGAGCAAGCTCGTGAGGTGCGCCTCTATGAAGGAACCAAGCTGCTCGGAACGTACAAAGGCAGTGACGGTACGGCTGCCTCCATTGCCAAGGCCATGAACGAGAACAGCGAAAACGTATGGGTGAAGGCCGAGGTTGTTGGCGACGGCGGCATTCCGGTGGATGTCAGCGGCGTACATCTTACTGGCGGCAACAGTGGCAATAGCAAGCTGGTTAATGCCGATTACATCGCGATGCAGGAGGCACTTGAAGGACAGGAATTTAATGTCTTGGCTCTGGATTATGCAGCTGATCTGGCATTGCTGCAAAGCTTCGCTGCCTGGATCAAGCGTGTCCGGGGCGAAGGTAAAGGCGTAATCGCTGTATTCGGCGGTTCTGCGGCAGATGATGTGTCCAAAACAGCCGTCAGCTTGGCCTCTGCACGCTCCCTGGCGCTGAACCATGAAGGCATCGTGAACGTCGGTACAGGCGTACGTCTGGCAGGTACGGACTACAGTTCTGCCCAAACGGCTGCTTATGTAGCCGGACTGATTGCAGGCCAACGTCTGAATCAATCGGCGACTTATGCGGTTACGCCTTTTGAGGATGTAACCCGCCGCTGGACACGCTCTGAGCAGGAGCAGGCTGTTCGTAATGGTGTCTTCCTGCTGTTCTTCGACGGCCGTCAGGTCAAAGCGCTGCGCGGGATCAACAGCTTGGTGAATCCATCTGCCGGGCAAAACAACGCATGGAAGAAAATTCGTTCCATCCGTGTCATGGACGCTATTAACGCTGACTTGCAGCGTGCAGCTGAAGAGACTTACATTGGCAAAATCAACAATACGGTGGAAGGCCGTCTGGCACTTATCGGTGCAATCAAAGAATACCTGGCACAGCTGTCGCTGAGCAATGTCATCGAAGCAGATGGCTACGATGTCATTCTCGACCCGGCTTACTACGGCGATGCGCCAGTCATCAAACCGGAGCCGGATCAAGTGTTCCTGCAATGGAACGTGAAGCTCACCGACGTGATGGAGCAGTTGTTCGGCACATTTTACGTGCAATAAATAAGCATTTTACGTGTATAAGCATTTCGCAGGCAATCGGCTGAAATGAAGTAGCTTGTTAACAACGAGAATTTTATGAAATCCCGAACTATATTATGGATTATTTTGAGGAGGAAAAAGAAATGTTGGATGCTTCAAGAGTTATTTTAGGTACGTTTGGTCAGGCATATATTGATGGGGTATGGCAGACACATATTAACAAGCTGGAAGCTAGCGTGGAAATTGATAAAAGAGAACTGAATTTGGTTGGTAATACTTGGAAGGTGCATAAAAATGGAGCTAAAAAAGGCACTGGAACGATGAGTGGTTACAAAGTAACTTCCGATATGATTCGTCGCGGTTTTGAAAAATTCGATATTATTTCCAAGCTAGACGATCCTGAATCTTTTGGACATGAACGCGTTCGTTTGATTCGCTGCATGCCAGATAAGATTCAGTTGGCTAACTGGACTGCGGGAGAAGAAGTGCCAGAAGAAACTACTTTCACCTTTGAAGGCTATGAACTGCTTGATCCTATCGTTGCTGAATAATTTATTGGTTATGGTGGGCCTGGAGTAATCCGGGCCCAATTTTCAAAAATTTATTAGGGGGATTTAATATGAGTTTGCCTGAAAATATGTCAGAGGAACAAATTTTGGATAGTCTTTTTGAAGCTGCAGATAAATTACCAGAGGAAACTGTTCGGATTCAGCGCCTGGATATGCTTCTCACACTTCGTGGTTTGACATCCAACAAAGTAGATAGCATCCGTGAACGGTGCACAATTCGTAAAACGGTTAAAGGCCGTGTGGATGAAAAAGTAGATACAGAAACATTCAATGCACTGCTTATCTCGGAAGCTACGGCTGGTCTAGAAGTAAAAGGTCTGCAAATTAACGGATGGGGTGATCCGCGAATTACTAGCCGACTTAAATTGTCTGGTGGTGAACAGGCTGTGCGTCGAATGCTTCTGGCAGGTGAACTGGATGCAGTAGGGGATAAGGTGCTGGAACTGTCCGGCTTCGGTGTGGAAATTGATGATCTAAAAAACTGATTCGCTCCGGCGGAATGACATCGGTGCTGTATCATCTGTGGATACGGCATCATCTCCGTCCCGGAGAGTTTTGGGCCTTAAACAGAGGTGAAAAATCCATGTTAATTGCATTTGCTGAAGAGGAACTAGACGCATTATCCAAGCAAATACAGCAATGATAGATACGTAAGGAGGTGAGTAAATGGCAGGATCAAGTAACTATAGAGTTAATATTGTTACAGATGTAGAGGATTTGATAATTACAAACCGGGAACTTAAAGCAACAAGTCGCTATATTGAGCAGATACAACGGCTTTCTGATCGCCTAGGACGTGCCCGTTATCAGAGCTTGATTAAGCTGAATACGGAACTTAAGTATATGCATAGGCATCTTGGGAATATTTACAGCCTAGCTGTTCGTCTTAGCCGGCTACGCATTAGGCCAAAAGTCTTTCTGATTGATAAGGCGACTCCAGTCCTCGAAGCGCTTATCAGAAAGCTAAAAAGTCTTAAGGATGCCTATATTGTTGCACGTGCAAAAACGGGCATTGATCAAGACGATACAAATAAGAAGAAAGCTAAGGGTGGCAACCGGGGAAATAATTTAAATGTTTCAAATATTGTGAACAAGTCTATCAGTGTTACTGCAAATTTAGAAATAAAGGATCCTAAATTTGACTTTAACTTTAATTATGATATCAAGGTAAAACCACCTAGATTGAATATTAGAGTCGCAGCTCCAAAATATGCGCCTAAGATCAACGTAAAAACAGGTCCTATTCGAGTTTCTCCAAAAATTAAGGTGATCTGTAATTGTTGTTGCTGTGGGAAAAAAGGAAAAAGTAAAAGAAGCATTGCTGAACAAGATGGACCTGATGGTAAAAACAAAAAGAAAAATAAGAACAACAAAAAAAGCCCTGGCAAAAAACGAGGACTTCCTAAGCTGTGGGAAAAAGCAAAACGTTTATTTAACCCAAAACCTAGCTCTAAGCCGGGAGTCCCAGGAGGACGGCCAACTCCGCATGGAGGTAAGGGGAAGTTTGGAAAGATATTTGATTTCGGTAAAAAAATACTTGGTGAAAATCCAGGAAATATGCTTAAAAAGATAGGTAAGGGAGCAATGAAGGGGGGCAAGAAGCTGCTTGGCCCAATTAGCATAGTATTAGATATTGTAGACATTGCTACAGCGTCGCCGGAAGAACGTCCGGCTGCTATTACATCAGCGCTTTTAGGAAGTGGCTTTATTACTGCTGGGGCAGCTATTGGTACAGCGATTGCTCCAGGTATAGGTACTGTAATTGGTGGTCTTATTGGTGCAATTGTAGGCGCTGTAGTAGATAGTTTAGCAGGTGAATGGTTAGCTCAAAAGTTCTCTGAAATGAGTGATTGGGCCGGAGAAAAAGCTACTTCTGCAATGGACTGGGTTGGAGAAAAAGCTATTGGTGCAAAGGATTGGATTGGCGAGAAAGCAAGTGTTGCGAAGGATTGGGTTGGTGAAAAAGCTTCCCAAGCTACAGATTGGATGAGTAATAAAGCATCTGATGTCAGTAATTGGTTTTCTAGTCAAACAGAAAGTTTGAAAAGTGACTTCTCTAATTTGTTTGGTTATTCAAATGAACCTGAAAAATCACAACCTGTTGTTTCTGTAAATAAGGCCTCGCAATCTTATAATCCCGCTTCAACTGCACCGGGAGCGTCATTAGCTCTGTCAAGATTCCCTTCGGTTGATCCGGGGCTTCCATTACCATCTTTTATTCAGGATGCCCAAAACCGTTCCAAGGTGATTCAGGGTATGGGGCCAGGTGGTTCACAAATTCCTACGGCGAAAGGAGGAAAACCAGCTCCACAGCTCGTGCAAATAACGGATGAACAAATGAGTAGCCTTTCAGGCTTTCTCAAGGATTTCAAGACAGAAACGAACAACCAAATCAGTGTAACGTTGCCTCCTGGAGCAGTACAGGTAACGGTTCAAGAAGATTCTATTGATTTCGACACGATGGCACTTCAAGTAGGACACCGGATTGTAAATGAGGTACGACAGGCAATTATTAATAGAGGTGGAGGGGACAATAGTTCCCTTAAAAAGGATAAAGCTGTACTAGTCTAACGTAAATCTATCACAGCAGAAAGGAGGGAGGCTATGGGTATAGACTTTTTTCTGATTAATGGTCAAAGCGTGTTTCAATTCCCAGTTAATCCCGAAGAGGTGAATATTTCACGGCAAAAAGGGTATGAAACAGTTACGATGCTTACACATGGGGAATTTGATTTTCCACAAGGAGAAAAGGTGAAAGAAATCACCTTTTCTTCTTTTTTTCCCAAGGTGTACGATGCATCCTATTGTCGTTATAAAAATATCCCAGATCCTAACGAAGCGATGAACAGGTTAAATGCAATGTTAAAAGCAGAGAAGCCGTACCAATTTATTATTACGAATACACTAATTAATGTTCCTGTTTTTATCATTGCTCATAATACGACCTTTCGTGGAGGCGAGGCAGGAGATATATATTTTGAAATTACTTTGCGTACATGGAGGGAACCTAAAATAGTGTTGCGAAAAGGGAATTCTCCTCAAAAAGTAAACTCTAGTAACCTTCCACGCACGAATCTTAAAACTAAATCTAAGACGTACACTGTCAAAACTGGGGATTCGCTTTCTAAAATTGCAAAGTTGGAGTTGGGGGACAGTTCCAAATGGAAAAGTATATATCAAGTGAATTCAAAGATCATAGGCAACAATCCGAATAGGATTAAAGCGGGTCAAAAGCTGGTGATGCCATGAGTTACCAAGTAATACTTCAAGATCGATATGATCTTACCTCCCTAGTTGAGAAAATAACTTTAAAAGATGCTCTTAATCAAATTGCATATCAGGCCAGCATACGTGTAGCTGCTTCAAATGTTATGCCCACGATTACTCCGGGAATGTCTATTCGTGTCAGTGGAATTCCATTTGGAAAAAATGTAAAGGTACCACTTCTCCACCCTGCTGTTGTATGGGAAGTAGAGAGCTCTAACAGCGGTACAAAACGTTTCTCTCTGGTGGTATATGATCGGACGATTTATCTGGATAAATCCGAGGATGAATATTTATTTCCCAAAGGACAGACAGCTACGCAGCGGTTGCGTAAATACGCGAAGGATTGGGAGTTTCAGATCACCTCAATACCTGATACGAAAGTGCGATTAGGAAAAGGTATTTATCGTGCCCAGACCCTATATTCCATGATGCTTGCTGATTTGAAAGAGACAGCAAAATTGGGCGGAGATTTGTACCAGTTACGCATGACAAGTGCTGGATTGGAGCTATTTAAAATCGGTAGCAATCCTTCCCCCTATGTGTTAGACCGATTTATTGATCTTACGCAGTTGCGGACACTTGAGGGAGCCGTAACTAAGGTCAAAGTAATGACAGCTAATGAGAACGTAGGAAGCGGACAAGAGGTACCGTCTAAGGTGCTGGCTGTAGCAGAAGGGGATACTAAAGCGCTAGGTACTTTGCAAAAACTGGTGGAAGATGATCAAGTGAAAGCAGCTGGCGGAGCCAGTAAGCTTGCTAAAAGTCATCTAACTGGAATCCAGGAAACTTTTACAGTTAATTTACCAGATATTAATACCATACGTGCCGGTGAAGCTGTGATGTTACAAGGATTAAAGCTGATTGTTACTTCAGTCAGTCGGGATTTGGGGAGCCCGGGGAATATGACTTTAGAGCTCGCTTCCTTCGATATGGTTAAAAGGAGGTATTTTCTTGAGTAAAGATCCCTATGGTGCATTTGTAAGTGTAATGCAGTCGTCTATGGCGGGACACACTCGGCAAGCGTTGAGTGGAGTAGGCGCGGTACTAGGCACGATCACCTCCACGGGACTCAAGCTGGACGATTTTAAACATGAGCTTCAGGATTATCTGGTCGCGGAGCTGCCGGGACTGCTATCTATACCACGTCATATGTATAAAGGCACCTCAACCGCAGTGGAACCGGAAAATTGGGAAGGCAAAGAGCTGAAAACTTTCTTTTATATCGGGGAAGACGAGCTGGAGGATGTGAATCTCAGTTTGAACGAAGGACTCAAGCCCGGAGATCGTGTACTTGCGGTTCGGGTGAATAGCGGCAATGATGTGGTGGTCGTGTGCAAGGTGGTGAGTGGACGTGGCTAATTTATTTCCTGAAACAGATGATGTGATCTGGACAGACACGGATATGACCGACCCGGATGTACTGGAGGATAACCGCGCAGTATTTGGGCGAAGCTGGCGGTTTGATTTTGAAGCCGGTGAGTTTGTTATGAGCCCTAGTCGTAAAATCGTGACTACAGGGGAGAAGGAAGCGTGGGTACAGTGGTGTGAAAAAGCGATTCGCACTCCTCGCTACCGGCATGTGATCTATTCACCTGACTATGGGAGTGAGCTGGAGGAGCTCATTGGCAGCAGCTATGGGCACGGTGTGCAGGAAAGTGAAATTAAACGCATGGTCACAGAGGTGCTACTAGCAGATGCACGTACGGCTAGTGTGGATCAGTTCACGTTTCGCTGGGAAGGCGAGGCGTGCCATTTTAGCTGCCAGATTACGAACGTGCGGGATGAAACGGAAATTGTGGAAAGTGTGGTGATCTAATGGCAGACTTGCCGGAATATTTGGTAGACCAGACGGAAGAGGAAATTTTAAATCGAATGCTGGAAAAAGTGCCTTCGGATATTGATAAGTCCGAGGGCTCTTTTATTTGGGATGCGCAGGCGCCGGTGGCATTCATGCTCTCGGAAGCGGCGATCTGGGCGCAGGAGCTGCTGCGTCGGGGCTTTGCCAGCACAGCAGCCAGCGACAACCCGGATTTTCGTTCGCCGGAGCTGGATTTGCGGACAGCAGAGCATGGGGTGACACGGCGAGAAGCGGTTGCGGCCTCAGGTATGGTTACGTTCACGGGCACAGCGGGAACGACTGTCCCGGCGGGGACCTTGGTGGCGACCCCGGCAGATGATGTATCCGGGGAAGCTTCTATTGAGTATGCGACCACGGCTTCGGTCACGCTGGATGAACAAGGTGCCGGGGAAGCGGCTATTCGGGCGGTCAACCCCGGGCGCAGCGGTAATGTACCTGCGGGCGTCATCCAGGTGATGGCCACTCCGATTAGCGGGGTTGCCTCTGTGATCAATACGGAGCAAACCAAAAGCGGTACAGACGTTGAGAGCGACCAGCTGTTGCTGGAGCGTTTTTATGCCAAGGTGCGGAACCAGGGCACAAGCGGCAACAAGGCGCAGTATACTCAGTGGGCGAATGAGATTGCTGGAGTGGGTGGCGTGGAAGTAGTTCCGCTCTGGAAAGGACCGGGAACAGTGGGGTTATATGTGCTGGATACGGATAAACGCGCAGCCAGCCCAGATATCGTTGCTGCGGTGCAGAAGTACATCGATCCGACGCAGGATGGACAAGGAGAAGGACTGGCGCCAGCGGGCCCTGTGGTGACGATCATGCCAGCAGCAGAAGTGGAGATTAACATCTCAGTCAAGGTACAGCGTACCAAAGAGAAGCCGTCCACACTGGATGAAATCAAAAAGCTCATCGAGAGCGGTGTGCGGACGTATTTGAAGCAGCTTGCCTTTTACAAGGAAGACCCGTTGGTACGGTATACCCGGATTTCTGCTGTTTTGCTCGATATTCCGATTATTATTGATTTCTCTGAACTGAAAATCAATGGACAGAGCAATCAGAATATTGAGATTGGCTCAGGCCAGGTAGCCGTGCTGGGGACGGTGAGCGTCAGTGAGTAACAATGGAACGAACAGTTTTGGCGATTTATTGAATAACCCAGACCAGGGAAAACATGCAAACCGTAGTGGCACTTTGGTTAATCGAGTAACGATAGCGGAAGATACAGTGGGCCAAATGAGCAGCGAGCGAGGACGTGAGCTGCTTTCCTATTTGCCTTCCTATTACGAAACCTCACGCGTGATGCGTTCCGATATGGATGCTAAAGGAAGCGAATTGGACGCCTTGTATCTTGCAATGGATGCAACGGTGGGACAGTTTTTTGTACGTACCGCCACATGGGGGTTGGAACGCTGGGAAATGGAGTTGGGGATTGAAACCGATCTGGCGAAGCCATTGGACCAACGGCGTGCGGTGGTGGAGTCGAAGCTGCGAGGGGCAGGAACTTTTTCCGGTCGGCTTGTCAAAAATGTAGCAGAGGCGTATGACGGAGGTACGGTAGATGTTATTTTTCACCCTGCCGAATGGGGATTTACGGTCAAATTTATAGATACCATCGGGATTCCGCCCAACGTGGAGGACCTGAAAGCAACCATTGAGGAGATCAAGCCCGCCCACATGGCAGTGGAGTATAAATTACGCTACCTGACCATTGCCGAAGTGGAGTCTATGACCCTCTATGAAAATGAACATACAACACAGGATAGATATTTAGGAGGTGGCGCATAACATGGCAAGCGAAAAAACACCGAATCTTGGTTTAAATCAAATTGACCGCACATCGCCCAAAACCACATATTTTGATCTGGAGAAGTATTTGGATGAAAACTGGCGCTCTGTAGATGAATTTGCGGGTGACGTGAATGACGGTGTAAATGAGATCAAGAAGCGTCTGGATACGACAGAGCGTAAGGCGGTAACTCTCGAACCCGGGGTGCAAATACTTAACGCTGTTAAGGCGGCACCATTTTCTTTGTCCGGAATAAAGGGACGAATGCTGGTTAACCTGCTTGGGCGCGTAGGCTCAGGTGACCAAATCGGTAGCCTTTTAGGTTGGGAAGCCGATCTTGCAGTTGATACATCTAATAAGGCGCAGGGCATGGGATCAATCAAGGTCACTGCAAAGAACGCCACTGGCGTGTATAACGTGTACAGTAGCGGATTAAAGCTTATTGGCGGAAGGTACTATATCGCCCTGGCTGATGTTAAAAACATCAATGCTTCAAACAATATTTATGTAAACTTTTCTACGGGTGGTAATAAGGCGCTCAAGCAATCCATAGATAAGAGTCAATTTGTAACGATCTATACAAAATGTGCACCGGCAAACGATACTGCTATAAACTTGGAAGTATCAGCGATTTCCACAGCAACGGGTCAGGCTTTTTATACAGACGCGATTCGTCTCTATGAGGTTAACGCTTCCGAATATGCTGCCTTAGATAGCATGACTGCTGAACAGGTAGCTGCCAAATATCCATATGTAGACAGCGTAATGCCTGTACGTAATCCATATGTGATACGGTATGGGGAGAATTTGGCCCCTCATTCTTTTTATTCATGGAACGCTAAGGTTGGAACACCCGTTATTAAAGATGATCGAAGTGTTGTTGTTTCTTCTTCCAATATAATGATATCTTCCATCTACCCATTAGTTTCTGGTCAGAGTTACACTATTTCTGCTCAGTCGAGTGGGTCAACGGGTAGAATTCATGTAAATACACAAAACGAGACTGCAGTTGTCGGTAATGTAACAGGTATCGGACTTATCTCTTACACCTTCACAGTTCCGGTAGGCACTAATGGTGTAGTAATCCGCTTGTTGGGCACATCCACTGATGAAATAACGTTTTCCAATATCATGCTTAACATTGGCAGCACAGCAAAACCATTCATGCCGCGCGAGGATTCCATGTTGGCTCTGCAAACAGACCTGTATGCCGATCCAGTTACTGGCGCAAATGCCGATACGGTGTTTGAAAAAGATGGGCAATATTTTAAAGTGAAAAGATTCGAAAGCATCCTGTTAGATGGCGGTAAAATCACTAAAGTGAATAACATAGGGTCTGGAACGGGTTTCAAAACCCTCTATCCTGTAGTATCCGATGTAAATTATGCATTTGTCGGCAATGGCACGGGGGTAAAATTTGATGGAAAAATACTGTCGTGGGGCGGGCAAGACACTACAGCCGACAGATGGGCCATAGACGCGACCGCTTCCAATTTTGCTGTTTCTGTCCCTGTTGCAGACAGTGGATGGGCAGACAGCTACACACCGACATTAGACGACATCAAAGCCTACTTCTATGGCTACAAAGCCTATGATGCTAATACCATCACTCCTGCAAATGCTCAAGCCATGACTACGGCTACATGGTCGGGTACAGGTACTAAGTATTGGGTGCAACGTGTCGGTGCAGCTAATTTCACGCAATCTGCACCGCAACAGTCGTATGCAGGGTACACGCCGTACCAACTTGTATACCAACTCGCAACACCTGCTGTGGAGCCGATTGTATCCGAGGGCCAACTTTCGTTTAACGAGGGTGATAATCAGGTCGAAGTAGGTACGGGTATTGTATTGCGTGAATCGGCTGACGTGTACACGGAAACTATAACTCAATATGGTAATCGAATGAACATAAATAACTCCAACTTTTCCGCTCGCTTGCTTAAAAATAGAACCACTCAAATGCTAGCGGTGTATAAAAACGGTGCTTTAGATATGAAGTGGTCTAAAAGCACCGGAATGGTTACAAGCGCGGGCGCTTTGGCTCAACTTCTATATGCATCGGACGCAGATAGAGCAGCGGCTTACAGCGTCACGTACCTGATGCTTGACCCATCGCCAGTCGTACCGTTCACAGGCTCCTATGCAGCCAACGAGAAAACGCTTTTAGCTGACTTGGTGGAGAGTGTGCAACAGGCTAATACGCGACTGTCCGTGGTAGAGAACAAGAAGGCTGACAAAGATAGTCCTGCATGGATATCACCGACGTTGCTTAATGGGTGGGCTACGAGTAGACCCGTAGGAATAATGAAGGATAGTAACGGGTTCGTCCATATCAGGGGGCTAATCGCGAATGGTTTGACAAACGGAGGGTTAGCACTGTTTACTCTGCCGCAAGGTTACAGACCTATCAGTATACAAGGCCCTGTTTCTTATGGCTATGGACCTAGCGGGCCTGTTTTTGTACCGTTTGATATTTTTCCAGATGGAAGAGTTTGTTTTGGTGGTGGAGGGGCAAAAGATAGCACTACGGTGAGCGTTCTTTTCCCGCCATTCATAGCAGAGCAATAAGGAGGTCATACCATGAAAGCAGTACCTAAAGTAAATACAAACGGCCTCTATCTGGAGGACGAGTTGGTGGACGATGCCTTTTCGGGTGTCGTCCCTTTTTATACTCCATCTTCGCCCACGCTATCTGATACAAACCAGCAACTAGACACCCATTGGCTTGCTGACAGTAGCTCTAGCACCATAGATGCAACCAATTCAGAAAGCATCCCTGCTGGTTTTACAGTAGGAATTCCAGTACCACCCGGTCTATACCAACCTCATTTTGATATCCAAGGATGGCTGACCTATGAAGCGGAATATAATCAAAAGCTGTTAGAAGCACAAAACGCATACGAGCAACTTAGCAAAGAGGCTCATGCAACGTTTCAGAAGCTGCATGGTGAATGGCAAAACAAGCCTGAAAACGAACGTGGGGATGAACCTGTGTATTTTGCTCAGACATTTACAGCTCCAGAACGAAGAGACCCGGCGACGTTCTGGAGTGAAGGATTGAGTGAGGAAGCAATTAAGGAACTGACGACACAAAAAGCAGAGCAACAGCCGAGTGAGACAGATCAACTGAAGCAGCGTATTGCAGATCTCGAAGTGACGCTGACCCAGCTCATGCTTGGTAGTACAGCAAAATAATGTGTACTGACTATTATTTATTGCAGAAATTTTTATATAAAAGAGGTGAAGTCATAACTATGACCGCTTTAACAGAGGCTCAAATGCGTATTTGTGCTCATGCTTGCATCACTCGCTATGAGCGGGGTGAGGGCGATATAGCAACGATCATGGGAAGTTACGTTTTAGATGAAGAACAGCGTGAACAAGTAATGAAGATTATTTTATCCAAGCGTTCTGATCTAATAGCGGGCAACGTAGAAGGATCGTCATCAACCGATGCTTTAAATGAACAGGAAGAAACGGTTAAATGGTATACCTCTATTTTCCGTAAAAAAACAGTATAGAGAACAAAATAAAAATCATTGTTTTTATGCCCTTGGATCAACCCAAGGGCATTCACTTTACACCTAGGTTCAAAAGGGGGAACAAATATGCATGAAAAGATCGATCAGATTTGGCTGGGGCTTTCCACGGGGACCTTGATCGGTTATTTTTTCGGGGGGTGGACCACTATGTTGACGTTGCTGTGGTGGATGGTCGTGATCGACTTTTTCACCGGATGGGCAGCGGCCTGGATTAATGGGGAGCTAAAAAGCCGCCAGGGGTATTACGGTATTTTTCGCAAGGTTACCGTGTTTTTGCTCATTACGGTAGCTCACCTAATCGACGGTATTCTCGGGGATGCACATTACTTCCGGGATGCCGTCGTTTTCTTTTATTTAGCGAACGAGCTGTTGTCCATTATTGAAAATGTGGGCAGAATGGGAGTGCCGATGCCGGATATTTTACGGAATGCGGTAGCTATTTTTGAGTCCAAGTCAAGTGGAGAAAAAATAAAGTCAACCGACCCTTCCGACAAAGAGAATAAAGTTTCATAAAGTGCCACCAGTGACCACCACCCAAATAGGCTGACTACCTTTTTGCCCTTTTTTCGGTGTAAAAGTGGAAAAGCCCAGACCGTATGGATGGTCCAAGCATATATAACAGAGACAGAGTGCTACAACATTATAATGACAGGGAGGGAGCGCCTTATGCAAAGTCGTAGCCCTAATGCTACCGAAGGCATTGACGTGTCCCGATATCAGGGAACGATTGATTGGAAGCGTGTACGAGCCGATGGTAAATCGTTTGCCTTTATTAAAGCGAGTCAAGGACAGCGTTACGTCGATCCGACATTTATCACGAATGCAAAAGGGATCAAGGCAGCCGGGCTCTTACTGGGAGCGTACCATTTTGTAGATGCGACCGATGTAAATGCAGCAAAAGCAGAAGCCAGGCATTTCGCCGAGGTGTTGGAGCAGGTGGGTGGGGCGAAAGCGCTGGACTTGCCAGCGGTGATGGATTACGAAAATAATCCGGGAGGGCTTAGCTCGGCCACGATTCATGAGGTTGCGTTGGCATTTGTAACGGAATTTGAACGGGTAAGCGGCTGTAAGCCGATGGTATACACAGGGAATGCTTTTGCTGCCCATTTCAAAGCGCCATTGGGCAGTTATAAGCTGTGGATTGCACGTTATAGTACACGGGTGCCCGGCGACACCACAGCATGGAAGAACTGGGACTTTTGGCAATACAGCGATAGTGGACGGGTTGATGGAATTCAAGGGCCGGTTGACCTGAATGTATACGCCGGAACAGAGGCCGAGCTACGCCAAGCATTTGCAGGAGAAGAGGGGGATGAGTCAATGACAGCAGAGGAAAAAGCGGCATTTAAGGCCCTGCAGCAGCAGGTCGCCGCTCTTGAAAACAGCAAAGATGTGCTCAAGCAGACGTTGAATGAACAAAGCGCTTATATTAAAAAAGTGGATCAGCGGGTAGCTGAGCTGGAGGCGCATCAGACTATGCCTGTACCGACCTGGGCGAAGGAAGCAATGGCTGCCGCTGTTGCATTTCATCCAGCAAGCCCGATTGTGGATGCGAAACTGCCAAGCAGTTACGATTTTTATCGCTTACTGGTCGTACTGAACCGTCTGGGTGTGTTTAAAACGACCAAATGATCTTTTATAAATTTTAGGCGAAAAAGGGATTATTTTCATGAAAACTAATCCATACGCCTGAAACGTAAATAGACAGGCGGTTCAAAGGCAACCGCCTGCACTTATTGTAAAGTGATGTTCTTCATGATTTCTACATAAGCTGAACTAGAACGTCTTAAAAGTGTGAATCATTGGGTGAAAATGCAGCATGTCTACCAGCCAAATCAAGCGGTAAAAGCTCTTGTACGTTTGTTTATTTCAGAACATACCTGGGAATTAGGATATAAAGGATGTAGGTTTGGTGCTGAATACATTTTTGAGGTAAGATCATGCTCCTGCTTGGAGGTTGAAGACCCCAAGCAGGAGTATTTATTTGATATGATTGTGTTAATTGGTTTGTAATATTAATTGACATGATGTATAAAAGCATATCGTAATGTATGAAAAACCCCCTTGTCGGCTTCCAGATTTTATAGTAAAGTATCCAATAATCAACTTTGTTTGAGCATAATATTCACTGTTTGTGAGTATATGTCACACTTTCACCACGACCTTACATACTCCTCTTTCTCTTTATCACATCACATTTATTTATTACCCTACAGCATCTCTTACACCACTAGATTATGAACACTTCTGTCCTACTACACCTATTTGATGAACTCGGAACCTGGGATTACAGCTTGAGGACAAGCTTGTCATGTCAATTCAAGAATTGACATTCATCCGGTATCAACGAATTAACAATATATAAGGTGTGAAAGGGGTTTGCTGCATGAGCAAAAAGTATGCAAAACACAAAATCTGGACCGTTCTGCTGGTGCTTGCGCTAGGAGCTGTTTTGGCGCTTTCCGGTTGTGGGGGATCAGGTGAAGGAGCAAAGCCAGAGGCAGGGAAAACACCAAGCGGAGCAGGAGAGGGCGTGCAGGACACGCTTATTTATGGACGCGGCGGAGATTCCGTGGCGCTAGATCCTGCCATTGTGACTGAAAGCGAGTCGCTAAAAATTGGAATGCAAGTGTTCGACACACTGCTGGAATATAAGGAAAACACAACGGAGATCCAACCGGGACTTGCAGAGAGCTGGGAAGTATCACCGGATGGACTGGTCTATACGTTCAAGCTGCGCCAGGGTGTAAAATTCCATGATGGAAGTGACTTTAACGCTGAAGCGGTTGTGTTTAACTTTGACCGCTGGGCTGATCCAAAAAGTCCATACAAATTTGAAGGTGACTCGTTTGACTATTATGATTCTATGTTCGGTCCTGAAGGAAGTAGGGTGATTAAGGAGGTTAAAGCGGTAGATGCGAACAGTGTCCAGTTTACACTAAACAAGCCGCAGGCGCCGTTTTTACAAAATATCGCTATGCCATCCTTTAGTATTGCAAGTCCCAAGGCAATTCAGGAGAAAAAGGCTGATTTCAAGAGTAATCCGGTCGGCACGGGGCCTTTTGTATTTAAGGAATGGAAACGGAACGATACCATCACGCTGGAGAAGAATCCAAACTATTGGAAAGAGGGCCAGCCGAAGTTGGCAAAGATCATTGTTCGTTCCATACCCGACAATACCGCGCGATTTAATGCTCTGCAAAATGGAGAAATTGACCTGATGGAGGATTTGAATCCGGATGATGCAAAGCAGCTAGACGGTAATAGCGAATTGGTGAAAATTGAACGTCCCTCCTTTAATGTGGCGTACATTGGATTTAATTTAAAGAAAAAAACATTCAATAATCCCAAGGTGCGCCAGGCGCTGAATCACGCAGTGAACAAACAGGCCATTATTGATGCATTGTTTGCAGGGCAGGCTAAGCCTGCGGTCAATCCGATGCCACCTACGTTATGGGGGTACAACGATAGTATTCAGGACTACGCCTATGATCTGGATAAGGCTAAATCTTTACTGGCGGAAGCAGGCTTTCCTAACGGGCTTCCCGAGCCGTTAACCTTCTATGCAATGCCCGTATCTCGTCCTTACATGCCTGACGGCAAAAAGGTGGCCGAGGCCATTCAAGCCGATTTTGAAAAAATAGGCGTCAAAGTCAACATCCAATCTCCAGAATGGGCTACGTATCTGGATGATCTTAAAGCAGGAGAGAAGGATGATCTGTACATGCTGGGATGGAACGGGGACAATGGTGACCCGGATAATTTCCTTTATACATTGCTGGACAAGGATACGATTCCAGGCAATAACCGTAGTTTTTATGTGAATGAGGAACTCCATAAAGTATTGGTGAAGGCGCAGGTTGAGGTCGATCAGGACAAGCGTGGGGAACTGTATAAACAAGCACAAGTGATTATTAAACAGGATGCACCGTGGATTCCCTTGGTTCACAGCACACCGTTGATGGCAGGTAAAGCGAACCTCAAGGGTTTTGTACCTTCTCCGGCAGGTATGGAAGCGTACGGAAATATTTATTTTGAATAGCCCAAACGCAAGCAGGCGGTGAATAGGATATGAACTCATATATTGTAAAAAGACTGGCCATATTGATTCCTGTATTACTAGGCATGACGCTTATCGTATTTTCGATTATTCATGCTATTCCGGGTGATCCGGCGGAAACCATACTAGGAGATAAAGCTACGGAACAGTCCAAGCAGGCGCTACGTGAGCAATTGGGACTGGATAAGCCGTGGTTTCAGCAATATGGAACCTATTTGAGTGAACTGGCACATGGAGACTTGGGTGATTCCATTCGCACCAGACAGCCGATTGCCCGGGAAATGCTTCCTTATCTGGCGGCTACGCTGGAGTTGACAGTAGCGAGCATGTTTTTTGCCATAGTAGTTGGAATGAACGCTGGCATCGTGAGTGCCTGGAAGCGAAATTCCTGGTTTGACTATGTCAGCATGGTCATTGCACTGGTCGGAGTATCGATGCCGATTTTTTGGCTGGGCTTGATGGAGCAATGGATTTTTGCAAATAAGCTGCATTGGCTTCCTTCCATCGGACGCATGAATTCCCGTGATCCGGTGGAAGCTGTGACACATTTAGCCGTGATTGATGCGTTCATAGGTGGGCGTATGGATCAGGTGTGGACCGTCATCAAGCATTTGATCCTGCCCAGTATCGCACTTGGAACGATTCCAATGGCGGTCATTGCGCGCATTACCCGTTCCAGCATGCTGGAGGTTATGGATGCGGACTATATCCGTACGGCTCGGGCGAAGGGGCTGGCATCTTTTCAAGTCGTGTACAAACATGCGCTTAAAAATGCTGCGATCCCCGTACTTACTGTCATCGGTCTTCAGACGGGATCACTACTGGGAGGCGCGGTACTGACAGAAACCATTTTTGCCTGGCCCGGCATCGGACGGTACATTTTTGAAGCGATCAGCTCGCGTGACTATCCGGTTATTCAAAGCGGAATTCTGATCATAGCGTTCCTGTTCGTCATCATTAATCTGATTGTCGATTTGCTGTACGCGGTTCTCGATCGGCGTATCCGTTATCAGTAATCAAGTCGCCAATTGTTCAAGGGGGAGCTTGTCCGATGTCACAATTTTCAATGGAACCCAACAACATACCGACGACACGCAGTACATTGGCGCATTTGCCTGTCGTGACTGGTCCTTGGAGAGACGCATGGAGGGCTTTCCGTCACAATAAAATGGCGCTCGTCGGCCTGAGCATTATTATCTTCTTTGTCATCATTGCTTTGATCGCGCCGTGGATTGCTCCTTTTGACTATAAAGAGCAAAATTTGGTGAGCCGTTTGCAGCCTCCTTCTGCGGAGCATTGGTTCGGTACGGATGATCTCGGTCGAGATTTACTGACTCGTACCCTGTATGGAGCCAGAATCTCGTTGTGGGTCGGTTTCTTGTCCGTTATTGGTTCAATGATTGTAGGAACCGCCTTAGGTTTAATCGCAGGATTTTACGGAAAATGGGCAGATATGGCCATCTCGCGGCTATTCGACATTTTACTGGCATTTCCGGGGATTTTGCTGGCCATTGCTATTGTGGCCATTCTAGGGCCTTCATTGGAAAATGCGTTGTACGCCATTGCCATTGTCAATGTCCCAACGTATGGACGGTTAGTTCGCTCTAAGGTGCTGAGTGTCAAAACAGAGGAGTATATCACTTCTGCCAGAGCACTTGGAGCCAATAATACACGAATCATCCTCCGTTATATTTTGCCTAACAGCCTGACACCGATCATCGTACAGGGAACGTTGGGGATTGGAACAGCCATCATTGAAGCGGCAGCGCTTGGATTTCTGGGCTTGGGTGCACAACCTCCTGAGCCAGAGTGGGGTAAAATGTTGTCCGATTCGCGGCAATATATCCAGAACGCGCCGTGGACAGTTATTTTTCCGGGGATATCTATCATGCTGACCGTATTAGGCTTTAATCTGATGGGTGATGGGCTGCGGGATGTATTGGACCCGAGGGCAAAGCGTTAGAGCAAAAGCGATGAGGTATATAAAGTTGAGTAAAGAGGTGTTCTCTGGCCTGAATCCAATGGCTGGGGAACACCTTTTTTATATTAGATTTTCAAATTCGATTCGAACTGAAAAAGTACAAGTTAAAAATATGTTTACTATTTAATATCTTTCGTATATATTAATATTTGGAAATTATTTTTTCACAAATATTTCCTACAAAACTAGATTGAATTAACAGAGGAGATTATTTCAATGAGCATTTCATTAAGAATAGAACGTAAATCCGGTGGTGAACCAATCGAGTTTGTAAAAGGTGAGATCACTGGCTTTACTTATAAGAATAATAGTTCTCTAAACCTTTCAGCTAAGTCTACAAACTTGGTTCATTCGCTACATATTCTAAGCAAAATTCCGCTTCATTCGCTTCCTTCAGTTATAGACAATGCGGATAATTCCAACATGCTGTACACATGGGCAAACACAGAATATGAACCTGATACTGAGGATTACTATCGAAAATGTAATATCCAAATCGTTAGAAATGAAAACACAATTCGAGATATTACGTTTACACACGCTTACGTACAGGAGTATCAAGAACAGATTGATACCAGCAAAGAGATTCTTGAGTTTGAACTTGTTTTAAAACAAAAAGAAGATCAATTGGGAAAAATTCAATATAGTCCTCAGTTAGAACTTAAGGAAACAAGAGAAAAGGAACAGTCTGATGTCTCGGAAAAAGTACTAGAAGATGCATATAGTAAGAATATGTTAGTGTATGCAGGAAGTAATACTTTTCCGTTTGAAAATCCTATGGTAGAACTAGAAAAGACTTGGGTGCGAGGCGTAGAGAAGGTAAAGAATTCTTCAGATACTGTACTACATTATCCTGATCGTAAAGCTTTTACATTAGTAGCTGTTCCTATAGCTCGAAAGAAGTACGGGGACATCACAGCCAATTTACTTCAACATTCACTTGATTACAACCCAGGAAATTTACACTTTAACGAATGGTCATATGAGGCGCAGCAAATTAAAAAATCTAAAGAACACATCGCAATAGTTAATGACGAAGTCAAAAAAGCTAATGCTAATAAAGCTAAAAGTTTTTCGAATAATGAATCTAAGGGATTAGAAAGTGATAAAGATTTATATAATGCTTTTCACAAGATGTATTATAAAATAAATGGAAACTACGTTGACGGGCAATGGAAAATTACTACAATATATTATGATAAATATAATTTTGAGTATAATTTTAAACAAATGTTTACTGGGAACAACAAACTTGGTTGGGCTGCAGCAAACCTAACAAATTTAATGGAATCATGGGGAACATTAAATGAGTATACGTCTTATGTAACAGTAACTGATACAAGAAAAGCTTGGAAGTGAGTGTGAATTGTAGATGAAGCGTAGATATATCTTTATTTTGATCTTGATCTCTCTACTAGTTATAATTACTACTCTAATTTTCCTGGTGAATTCTGGGGATGATACGAAGTATAAATACCCATCAGGCAAAGATACCGTAGAATATTTTGGTGACGGGACTTTTCAAATTTTTAGAGGGGGGCCGGACGACCCTTTAATACTTTATAATCATCTTGCTGATCCAACGGAAAATACTGTTGATAATATTGTGTCATATAAGATAAAAAACAATATCGTATATGTGGTTGGTGAAAATAGCTTCATTAAGCTGGATTCAAGTACCAACACATACAAGCAAAAGAAACGGATTTCCGATTTTACTTCCGAAGATAGAGAAATATTCAATAAATTAATGGAAAAATAGAAGTTATCATAAGCAAAAACAAGTCTCGGGACATAGTTGGGACTTGTTTTTTTATTTCTCATCGTCTGACCACTGGCTTGACTTGATAGGCGATAATGCGCTCAGTCCATAAATCTTGCAGATTGGTATACAATCCTTTCTACTCTTACGAATAGGTGAGATAGTTTGATGCTTACATATATAACTGAAAGTCATGTGAGCTTTCATGAAGCGCGAAAAAAATGTATAATCACTCCAATTGAGTACGTAGGGAGTGGGATTTATGACATGGCAGGACAAGAGAGAGCATCGGCAATTTGCGGAACAGACACGAAGCGACGCTTCACGGGCCGCATATGAACGGGATTACTCCCGTTTGATTCATTCACCGACTTTCCGTCGGTTGCAGGGTAAATCACAGGTATTTGGTGCAGGCACGGGCGATTATTATCGCACACGACTGACGCATTCTTTGGAGGTAGCGCAAATTGCGCGTGAAGCATCCCGAAGCTTGCTGCGCCGCCATCCTGAAGTAGAGCTGGAACAGGCAGATAACGCAGGACTGATCATTGACCCTGAGGTGGTAGAATGTGCTTCCATCGCACATGACTTTGGGCATCCCCCGTTCGGGCACAAGGGAGAAGAAGTACTGGACGGGATTTTGGATCAACTGATTGAAACAAAGGTAGAAAAGATATCCTCTGCCGGAGGCTTCACACTGGAGTCCAAGCGTGGACAGGAGGCCTATGCGCGTGAGCGACGAATTTATGAGCATTTTGAAGGGAATGCGCACAATTTCCGGCTGATTATGTTTTTGGAGAAGCGTGAGAACGTGGATGGTTTGAATTTGTCGGACGCTGTGTTACTGGGGATCAACAAATACCCGTACCCAGGGATTCTGAACAAAAAAGGGTTGTATCTGCATGAGTGGGAATATATACGTTCCATCCGCGAGGATTGGGGTATCCCTGATGGTAAAAAAACGCTGGAAGCCCAGCTTATGGACCTGTGCGACGATATCGCTTATTCTGCGCATGATTTGGAGGATGGGATTAAGGCTGGAAAAATCGAGGTACACGAGCACTTCTTGTATGATCCGTATTTAATTCGTCTGATTACGGAGAAAATCACCACGTTGGAGGATAGCTTCTGGCAAGGCTGGCAACTGGCTCAGATTGAGCAGAAGGTAGCGGCTGTGCTGAGTGAATTTTTGAAGGTGTGGAATGGCAAGATGCCGATGTGTGAACACGATTATTCCCGGACCCGCCGTGAAGTGAAGGCATACTGGGTCAGTCTGTTTGTCAGCAGCTTGGGTGTCATTGATGATGGAAATTGGAAAAAAGTGACCTTTGTACGGGATGGAAACGAAGATTTGGATATGCTGCGCACGGTGAGTGTATTGAAAAGCTTTGCTTGGGTTACGATGATCCGCGATCTGCGCGTACAGCGACTGCAAAAACGGAGTGAGTGGATGCTCAAACGACTTTGGTTGGCTTTTCTGGACCCGGAAACATCCAAATCTATTATTCCAAGCGACTGGCTCCAGCGCTATGAGCGCGACCAAGCCAAGACGAAGCCGATCTGGACATGGGAGCATATGGTCATAGACTATATTGCAGGCATGACCGATGCTTTTGCTGAAAAAATCTATAATGAGTTATACGGCCTGAAGGTGGGTTCCATTTATGATCTGGATTAACCTTTAAATTCCCCCTATATAGTAGAAGAAACTGGTTTATAGCTGATAGTAGGAGGGAGGATTGTGTCTATGCCATCTCGGTCTTTATCTATAAAAAGGTTGAATCTCGGTGTGCTCGATATGGTGCCGTTGCTGCCCGGTAACCGTCCGGAGCAGGCGGTTCAACGAGCTGGCGAACTAGCGAGACAGGCAGAAGCGTGGGGATATACACGTTACTGGACCTCGGAGCACCATGATATGGAGGGGCTGGCTTCCTCCAGCCCGGAAGTGCTGCTGTCTCATATCGGGGCGGTGACGAAGACAATCAAACTGGGTGCGGGTGCTATCTTGCTTCCGCATTATAGTCCAGTCAAGGTCGCGGAATGGTTTCATCTGCTGGCCGCTCTATATCCTGGCAGAGTCGAATTGGGTCTGGGGAGAGCACCTGGTGGGGGACCTCATGCTTCGATGGCACTGAGCGGCAATTTTCTTCAACATGTGACGGAGCTGCCACAGACGATGGAAGCTCTATTGGCTTTGCTGGAAGGTACTTACGAATATGAACAGGTGCCTGTGTTTGCCCGGCCAATGCCTGAACAGCCGCCAGCAGTGTGGATGCTGGGCACAAACCGAAAAAGTGCCGAATATGCCGCCCAGTATTCAACAGGCTATGTATTCGGTCAGTTTATGAGTGAACATCAAACAGAAGAGATGCTCAGCATTTACCGCTCCAGCTTTCAGCCATCCAATCGGATAGACAAGCCACGTACCATGGTTGCTGTAGGCGCAGTATGTGCCTTGACGGATGAGCTGGCGCAGCAATGGGCTGCTCAGATTACATTGGGCGACCCGGCAATTCGGGCCAGCTGGCTGGTGGGAACGCCGTCGGTTATTGCCGAACGGTTACGTGGTTTGCAGATTAAATATGATAACGATGAGTTTCTGTTGGTCACACCGATTCCCGATTATGAGCAGCGGCTTCACTCCTACCGTCTAATAGCGGAGGCCGTAAATTCTAGCCTTGATTCCTAATGAAAAGATGAAAAGAGATCTGACATGAATAAACAGAAAACGAATATCGATGAAATGAAACCAAGCTACGTGTATACCTATGCGTGTCATGAAACAGAGCGTGAGTTATGTCTTTTGGAATTAAAATGTTTGTTCGGTCAGCCGCCCGTGCAGGATTCCATCCTGTTGTCCCATCGACGCCTGGAACCGGGGACCAGCCCGTTTATTCATCTTCGGCTGGATGTAGTGACAGATGCGGGAACACTGGAAGAGCTATGCGAAGCAGCCTCTATGTTACAGCTTGAGGAAGGAAAGACTTTCAAGGTGTTGTGCCTTAAAGAAGGTGACCATGAGGCCGGCTATGACGAGCGGCGCGGGATCGAACGCCGAATTGGTGCACGCATTCATGGCCAGGCGCAAATGAAGACACCGGATATCATCCTTGGTGTTATTCGGATAGGACAACGGTGGCTACTGGGCAGGTGTCAGTATAGCGACAGATCGTGGCAGGAGCGTCGTCAGAAGCCGCAAAATTATTCTACTGGACTACCCGTTCTGGTAGCTAGGGCACTTGTGAATTTGGCAGCAACTGATCTAATAGCAACAAAGGGAGAACCAGGCTCATTGAAACTGCTAGACCCGTGTTGTGGTATGGGCAATGTAATGATTGAGGCATTGAGTATGGGAAAGGATATTCGCGGTTGTGATATCAATCCGTTGGCGGTGCGTGGGGCACGAGTGAATTTGCGTCATTTTGGATATGAAGAAGATCTAGTGAAACTCGGGGATATGAATAAGCTCGAAGGCACATACGATGCGGCCATATTGGATATGCCCTATAACCTGTGCTCCGTGCTCCCGGCTGATGAACAAAAGAAGATGCTGCGCAGTCTGAGACGCTTGGCCGCGCGGGGGGTGGTCGTGAGCACGGAGCCGATGGAAACATTGTTATCCGAGTCAGGTTGGACCCTTACGGAGCAATGTCGCATACATAAGACAGGTATGAGTCGGGAAATCTGGATCTGTAAGTAGTGTGTTAATACTGAGTTTTATAGTTAACCAAATTCAACGGCAGTTCCTGATCAGCGGCATAGGCATTCAAATTAGTAAGAAAAATATCTACCGCTCGTTCGGCGTATCGGTCCGTATCGCCTGCAATATGCGGTGTGATCAAAACATGGTCCAGACTCCATAGTGGATGTGACGCAGGTAGTGGTTCTTCCTCGAATACATCCAGTCCGGCAAAGGCAATATGCTTTTGCTCCAAAGAGCGTACAAGCGCATCCGTATGAACGGTTCCACCGCGACCTACATTAATGAAGAAGGCTCCCTTACGCATAGCTGCAAATGCTTTTTCGTCAAAGAAGTGATGAGTCTCCTCGGTGAATGGCAATATATTTACCACGATATCCGCTGCTCCCAATGCATCGTGTAGTTGTTCGTTAGTATACATATGCTCTACATGCGGAGCTTCCTTGCCAGAACGCCGGACTCCGATTACCCGCATGCCAAAGGATTCTGCAATCCGCGCTGTTTCACGGCCAATTTCGCCAACGCCTGTAATCAACAGCGTTTTGCCACGTAATTCCGTCAGTTGGCCTTTCGGTGGTTGCCATGTTTTCTGACGCTGCAAGAGAGCTGCTTGCTGTAAATAACGTGTATGCGATAGCAGCATTCCAAAGATCTGCTCTGTAATTGGAATGGCATGCACACCACTCGTATTCGTGAGTAAAATGTTACGCTTCTCCAATTCGGTAAGCGGTAGCTTATCAATCCCAGCCGACCAGGTTTGTATCCACTTCAGCTTGCTGTCTGGATGTAATGCATCTTCGGCAATATGCTTGGACCAGCCCAGAATAATCTCGGCCTCCCGGATTTGCTTAGATTCTAATTCCTGAGCTTTGCCAATAATCAACTCGTAGCCCGAAGCCGCTGCACGAACTTGTTTTTTTTGCTCTTCCGTCAGTTGATGTAAGCTTAAAATGTTTCCCATAGTTCACAGCCTCCTCGATTTTTGATTCCTTGGAGTTTCCAATATATTCTGGCGAACCATCTTTTCAAGAATAACAGATTGCTGAAAAAATTGCATAAGAAGGATAAAAACGAGCTCGCGGTGTCACTATATATAACAACAAATGGCTTTACCCTGATTAGGGACAATCCAAACAGCTGCTTTTGAGATATCCACAAATATCTATAGCAAAGGAGGTAAAGGTTGATGAAAGATGAATCGCAAAGACTTTTTACAGCTATTGCTCTCCCAAATGAGCACAAGAAGAACTTACATCATTGGGTGGAGCAGGATTTGAGTGATCTTTCTTTTCGCAAATGGATTGATTTCAGAGATTACCACGTGACACTTCAGTTTTTGGGTGATGTGGAGACCTCAGTTATCCCGAAACTTGAGCAGGTTTTAGTTCAAGCGGCAGCTGAGCATCACCCGTTCACACTTGGCATTGGAGAAGCAGGTTTTTTTGGCCGTGAAGAATTTCCACGTGTACTCTGGAAAGGAGTGACTGGACAGCGAGAGTCGCTAGAGCAGCTATATCAGTCTATACTTCGTGCTACCAAACCCCTTGGTTTTAAACCTGAGGACAGACCTTATCGGCCTCATATCACCGTAGCACGTTCGTACACAGGGGGACAGCCCGTTCCAGCTTCTGTGTGGCAGCCAAATGACCGAAGCGGCGGGCCTTGGGAAGTGGGAGAATTTGTTTTATATGCAACACGATTGGGTCAAAAACCAATGTACCAAATAATTCAAACATTCCCATTAATGAGGCGGAACCCTTGATCTATCAGCGAATTTAGTGATATAGTGTTTCAGCGTTATTCAAAAAGCGCATTTTGGGTTACATATCTGAGGAATGTGCTTAAGTTAACGGGAGGAACATTATGGAAATTATTAAAGAACATCGTTGGTTTGCACCTCTTTTGAGTGTGCTGCTTGTTTGTATATTGGGGATAGGCCTCTACGCTGAGGTTCAGCAAACACAGAATAATCATAAAAATGCATCCATGCATTCTCTGAGCTGGTCAGGGAACTCTGCAGCTCCTACATATGGCGACAGGATGGGGACCCATAAAGGGTCTAACAGGACAAGCCCCATCTTTGTTGCTGCTCATGGGCAGCCAAGCTGGAAAGAAATCATGCCGACTCCGTTACCCGCTTCCCAGATGAAGCAGGCGGAACAAGCTCGGAATAACGTTGCTACAGGCAAGAAAAAGCCTGAGGTCCAGCATAGCAAGTCCGCAATCCTAACCCCTCCTACAACCATCTACTTTACGAAGACAAAAATGCTCACGCAGGATGACAAGGCGTTGTCTACCTGGAGCTACACAGTCTCCGCTAAAGAACTGCTCCTGCTGCAAAAAATAGTGATGGCAGAAGCAGAAGGCGAACCGTACGAAGGCAAAGTGGCAGTTGCCAACGTTGTCTTAAACCGGCTGCGGTCAGCCCCATTTCCCGATACGATTCAGGCAGTGATTTATCAAAAAGCGCAATTTAGTCCGGTCGCGAACGGGCGTCTTCGTCGTGTTCAGCCCAACCAGGACAGCATCCGTGCGGTTACTGCTGCTTTGAACGGCCATAAAGCCGTGCCTGATAACACCTGTTTTTTCCTGTCGCTTACGTTGGCTCAGGACCTTACGGTTCATCATTCCCGTACCAAGGTGAAAACGATCGGTCATCATACCTTTTATAAATAAAGGCACCCTTCTACAAATAACAGCCCTTTCTAAACAATAGGGTTCAGCTTTGTGAACGGATTTTGTGGTACAGGTGAAGCCAGAATGCAAAAGAGGTATAATAGGTAAAGGAAAGTAACCCAAATAATGAAAGTGACAAAGGAGGCGTAGATGATATGAAAATCACATATTATGGACATTCAGTTGTACTGGTAGAGGCAGAGGGGAAACGGATTATTATTGATCCTTTTTTGACGGGAAATCCTAAAGCAACCGTACAGGCCGAGGATATTCAGGTGGATGCCGTGTTGTTGACACACGGTCATGCCGATCATTTTGGAGATGCTGTTGAAATTGCCAAGCGCAATGATTGTCCAGTAATCGCGGTCGCGGAACTGGCCGAATACTGTTCATCCTTGGGGGCCAAAGCTCACGGTATGAATCTGGGTGGGGGGCACCACTTTGACGGTTTCCATGTGAAATTCACACTTGCGTTTCACAGCTCATCTTTGACGGTGGACGGAAAACCCATTTACATGGGAGAGCCGGCAGGGATTTTATTGACCATGGGAGGCCAAACCTTTTTCCATGCAGGGGATACTGGTCTGTTTGGTGACATGCGTCTCATTGGGGAGACTAACTCCATCGATGCTGCGGTATTGCCGATCGGAGATGGTTATACGATGGGACCGGAGGATGCATTGCTGGCAGCAAAATGGCTGCGTGCAAGCCGCGTAATACCGGTGCATTACAATACGTTCCCGGGTATTGAGCAGGACGGAGATGGCTTCTGTGATCGTCTGCACAAAGAAGGTATTGAAGGGAAAGCATTGAAGCCCGGCGAAAGTCTCGAATTTTAATACGGATATCTGATTTGCGTGAATACACTAGATGGTCTATTAACTTATCGTATCTCCTTTGTCAGCCTTTTCTGTTCCTTAGAGGAATAGGAAAGGTTGTTTTTTAAAAGTGAATATTTATACATAAAAATGAGATAAATTTGCATTGATACGTTGAAGCTGTAATGTAAAAGATTTATTATCACAATCATAAAAACTTTGAATTGCTAACATGATAGGTCAATGATAAAATGATAGAACTAATTAGATTCATCAGTGGAATCGACGTATTTTTCAAGTCAAGCCATTGCATAATTATTGAAAAACATACGCATTCGGTGGACCGTACCGCCTTGAATACGTCACATGTTTTGTCCCCCATTCCTCGTAGTTGTTCTTTGAGTTACCTCTTGTTGCCACTGTCTTCTATTCGGCCGCCTGTATTTCAGGCCAGCATGACTTTATAACAGAAAGGTTGCGTTCCATGAGACAGACAGGTTTACCACCCAAACAGGGACTATATGATCCCCAATTCGAAAAAGACGCCTGCGGCATGGGCTTTGTTGCCCACATCAAGGGAAAACCATCGCACGATATTGTAAGTCAGGCTTTGACCATGCTCGTGAATATGGAGCATCGGGGCGGTCAGGGAAGTGAACCTAACTCCGGTGACGGAGCAGGGATTATGATTCAGGTCCCTCATCTGTTTTTTCAAGAGGAAGCGGAGCGATTGGGCTTCAAATTGCCAAAGGCCGGACATTATGGCGTGGGTATGCTTTTTGTATCCAATGATCCAAAAGTTCGTGAGGTGCATGAGCAGAAGCTAAGAGATATCATCGTGGACGAAGGTCAAAATTGTTTGGGTTTTCGCGATGTTCCAACTTATGACGAAATGCTGGGTAAATCGGCAAAAGCAGCTAAACCGGGTGTGCGTCAGGTATTCATCGGTCGCAGTAGCGATTTGAAGGAAGAGTTGGACTTCGAACGGAAACTGTATGTCATTCGCAAACGTGCAGAGCTTGCTATTCGCTATAACCAAGAGGATGAGAACGGTGAGTCGTTCTATATTCCAAGTTTGTCCTGTCGCAAGGTTGTATACAAAGGAATGCTGACAACCGAGCAGGTAGGTAAATTTTATCTGGATTTGCAGGATGAGCGGGTGACATCAGCGATCGCGCTGGTCCATTCCCGTTTTAGTACGAATACGTTCCCGAGCTGGGATCGTGCGCATCCTTATCGTTTTATGATTCACAACGGTGAAATTAATACGATGCGCGGCAATGTGAACTGGATGCATGCGCGTCAGGCGCAGTTTGAAAGCGAAGCGTTTGGCGGAGACATTAAGAAGGTAAAACCCGTCATTAACCCAGATGGCTCGGATACAGCCATGTTTGATAATACGCTGGAGTTTCTGTATCTGAGCGGACGATCCCTTCCTCATGTAGCCATGATGATGGTGCCGGAGCCTTGGAACAAGCATGAAACCATGGACCCGAAGAAGCGGGCATTTTATGAATATCACAGCACTATGATGGAGCCGTGGGACGGACCTGCTGCAATGGCGTTTACAGACGGTATCCAAATCGGGGCGATTCTCGACCGCAACGGTCTGCGTCCTGCACGTTACTATGTGACCAAGGACGATCTGATCGCACTGTCTTCAGAGGCGGGTGTATTGGATATTGATCCTGAAAATGTGCTCTATAAGGATCGTCTCCGTCCGGGTCGTATGCTGTTGGTTGATACCCAAGAAGGCCGTATCGTTTCTGACGAAGAGTTAAAGGAACGTATTGCTTCCGAGGAACCTTATCAGCAATGGCTGGATGAGCACTTGGTTGATTTGGATGAGCTGCCGGAAGCACTAGAACAGCCGGAGCCTAAACATGAAAATGTAAATCAGCTTCAGCTCGCTTTTGGATATACGTTTGAAGAACTGCGCAAAATTCTGGAGCCGATGGCACTTACAGGTGCAGAACCGATTGGCTCAATGGGATACGACGCACCATTGGCGGTGCTGTCTGATCGTCCGCAACGTTTGTACAATTACTTTAAACAAATGTTCGCCCAAGTCACAAACCCGCCGATTGACGCCATTCGTGAAGAGATTGTAACGTCAACCGCAACTACGATTGGACCAGAGCGCAATTTACTGCATCCAGAACCGGAAAGCTGTCGCCAGATTCGTTTGGATTCGCCGGTGCTATCGAATGAGGAGTTTGCCAAAATTCGCCACGTGCACCGTCCAGGCTTCAAATCGATGACGATCCCGATCTTCTTTGAAGCGAAGGAAGGTGCTGAGGGCTTACGCAAGGCGCTGGAAGGATTGTTTGAGGCGGCTGACCGTGTCATTGACAAAGGTCATAACATCCTGATTTTGTCCGACCGTGGAGTGGATGCGGAGAATGCAGCCATTCCGGCGTTGCTAGCTGTTTCCAGCCTGCATCACCATTTGATTAAACAGGGTACCCGCACACGTGTAAGTATTTTGCTGGAGTCCGGCGAGCCAAGGGATGTTCACCATTATGCGGTGCTGCTTGGCTACGGTGTGAGTGCGGTTAATCCGTATCTGGCTTTTGAAACGCTGGATGTCATGATTCAGCAGGGTTTGCTGCGCGGCATCTCGCACGAAAAGGCAGTTAAAAATTATATTAAAGCGGCAACGAAGGGTGTCGTTAAAATATTGTCCAAAATGGGTATTTCCACGATTCAGTCGTACCGTGGGGCGCAAATTTTTGAGGCCGTAGGTTTAAAACAGGATTTTGTTGACCGTTATTTCACCTGGACACCTTCCCGCATTGGCGGTATTGGTCTGGAGGAAGTGACTATAGAAGCGCTGGTTCATCATAATCGTGCTTTCACCGACAAGGACGGCAACGACAAAGTGCTGGATTCGGGCGGCGAATATCAATGGCGTAACGATGGGGAAGAGCATTTGTTTAACCCGCAAACGGTGCATTTGCTCCAGCAGTCGGTTCGCTCGGGAGACTACAAGCTTTACAAGAAATACGCCAAGCTGGTACAGGGTGAATCTGAACAGTATTTGACGATTCGCTCCATGCTTCAATTGAAGCCTGCTGGTGAGCCTGTGCCGCTGGATGAAGTGGAATCCGCTGCATCCATTATGCGTCGCTTCAAGACAGGAGCCATGTCCTTTGGCTCGATCAGTCAGGAAGCGCATGAAGATATGGCGATTGCGATGAATCGGATCGGTGGCAAGAGCAATACGGGTGAAGGTGGGGAGAACCCTGCACGTTTCATACCGGATGCCAATGGTGATTCTCGTCGCAGTTCGATTAAGCAGGTAGCATCGGGCCGATTCGGTGTAACATCGAATTACTTGGTGAATGCCGACGAAATTCAGATCAAAATGGCGCAAGGCGCGAAGCCGGGCGAAGGTGGACAACTGCCAGGACGTAAGGTGTACCCTTGGGTCGCTGAGGTCCGTGGCTCTACGCCAGGAGTAGGTTTGATTTCACCACCGCCGCATCACGATATTTATTCTATCGAGGATTTGGCAGAGCTCATCTATGATCTCAAAAACGCCAATCCGCGTGCTGACATTAACGTGAAACTGGTGTCAGAGGTAGGCGTAGGTACGATTGCTACAGGGGTAGCTAAAGGCCGTGCTGACATTATTCTAGTCAGCGGTTACGACGGTGGTACAGGCGCTTCTCCGCAAGGCTCCATTCGTCATGCGGGTATGCCTTGGGAGCTGGGTCTGGCGGAGACGCATCAGACGCTGATGCTAAACAACCTGCGCGACCGCGTAGTATTGGAGACAGACGGCAAGATGCTGTCTGGCCGCGATTTGGTAGTAGCTGCCCTGTTGGGCGCGGAAGAATACGGCTTCTCTACAGCGCCGCTCGTGGCGTTGGGCTGTATTATGATGCGGGTATGCCAAATGGATACATGTCCGGTTGGTGTGGCTACGCAGAATCCGGAGCTGCGCAAAAATTATATGGGCGATCCTGCCCATGTGGTGAATTTTATGCGTTTTATTGCAGAAGATGTCCGTGGAATTATGGCGGAATTGGGCTTCCGTACGATTCAGGAAATGATTGGACGTACGGATTGCCTGGATACCGTGAACGCCGATTCGCACTGGAAGAAGAAGGGCGTAGACCTGAGCTTGCTGTTGCATGTTCCTGAGTTGGAAGAAGGTAGTGTACGTTACCGTGTACAACGCCAAAACCACGGTCTGGAAGAAACACTCGACATGCAGCAGCTCGTACCGATGGCTGCGAAAGCGTTGGAGAACGGAACGCCTGTTGAGGGTACCTTACCTATTACAAACGTGAATCGGGCGGTAGGGACGATTCTGGGCAGCGAGGTCACCCGTAAGTATGGAGCGGCGGGTCTGCCTGAGGATACGATTCGCTTTAACTTTATTGGATCGGCAGGTCAGAGCTTCGGAGCATTTATTCCGAAAGGCATCACGTTGAGCGTGGAAGGCGATAGCAATGACTATGTCGGTAAAGGGCTATCTGGCGGTAAGGTTATTGTGAAAAAGTCTCACAAAGCGACCTTTAAGGCAGAAGAGAACATTATTATCGGAAATACAGCCTTGTATGGAGCGACCAGCGGTGAAGCTTACATTAGCGGAATCGCAGGCGAGCGTTTTGCCGTTCGGAACTCCGGCGCACGTATTGTTGTTGAGGGCGTTGGAGATCATGGTTGCGAATATATGACAGGCGGACGTGTAGCTGTATTGGGTGGAACCGGACGGAATTTTGGAGCCGGAATGTCCGGAGGTATTGCATATGTCTATGACCCTGAGGGGACGTTCCTGAGCCGTTGTAATCTGGAAATGGTGTTGCTGGAAGGTGTGGAAGAACCTACAGAAGCAGCGGAGTTGCGCGGCTTGATTCAACGCCATGTCACTTACACGGGTAGTGAAGCGGGACAACGTATTTTGGATGATTGGCAGACTGCGATTCAGCAGTTTGTACGAGTAATTCCAAAGGATTACAAGCGTATGGTTGAACAGATTCAAAAAGAAGAGGCAACTGGTTTGAGCGGAGATGAAGCTCTATTGGCAGCATTTGAAGCCAATATGCGTGAATTAGCACGTGCCGGGGGCTAAAATGTAGACTACCAGGTTCACTAAAAAAGGACTCGCTGAATACCGCTGTGATAATCACAGTGGTACCAGCAAGTCTTTTTTAGGTCGCTAAAATGTGATTTATTTCCTTGACAAACGTCATAAATTCTGACATTACCCCCAAAATGTTTTCCTGAAACGGTAAATATGTTATAAAAAGTACCAAATTTTTTGGAATGTAACCGTTTACGTAAGAGTTTATGTCTTGTTATTTATTTTTGGATTGGTTATGATTTTTTAGAGTACACAAACCTAATATGCCCATCGTCCCTTCAAAACACAGAATAGGGTGACAGGATGAAGTTGAGGAAGTCAGCAGAAGACAAAATGATTTTTCTATACCGTTATGTATCACTATCTTTAACGTCACTTGTTTTTCTGTTCGAATCATCTAGATTAATCGTGTGGCAGAAGCTGTTACTGATTGGTTTTCTATTTTTATCCGTTACAGCATTTACTTGGATTTACCGTAAATACAGACTTCATGATATGGTATTGAAATGTAGCATTGCACTAGAAACAGCAGGGATCATTTTGTTGTTATTCCCGACCGGAGGGATAAATAGCCCGTTCAAATGGTATGTGATTACTCCCATGCTGGTAGCTTGTGCTCATCTATCTATGAGGTACAGCTGGACGCTCCTACTTTCTTATATCGGTTTGGTGCTTACATTTTGTTATATCTTTTTTACACCAGGTCAATATTTTTTGTGGGATCTTATATTGCAGAACATTAATTTGTTTCTGGTATTGATCGTAACCACGATGGCAATGCAGGTTATCGGCGTCATGAAGGACGAACTGAAGGTGGCTAAAGAACAAGCCAATGAGACGATGGATCATATCAAGTCGATTTACCACATCATGGAGACGACCAGCCATAATGAGGCATTAAATCTGGGTCAGGTCATCTCGGATTACACTGTCAAGCTTACCAAGCAGAGCCGTGCATTTTTCTGGCTGGATAGTCAGGAGGAGGATGCACCGGCAAGCAGCCAGACAGGCTGGACGGTGGAGGAGGAAGAGCAGCTATTCGAGGAACTGGAGAATTACCGGGAGGAGTTCAGGGAAGAACGCGAACCATTTTTCAGACATCTGCCAGAATGGGGCGACTTTCTCATGATCACCGTACCGATGACGACCCGCTTTGTAGCGACGATTGGCCTCAAGCTGGGACCGGATCAAAGTCTGACAGGAAGACGCTGGCTCGTGCAACAACTGATATTCTTGGCTGAGCTGAGTGCTGTGTTTTTGGAGCGCTATGAGCTGGAGCGTATTGAGAATCAATTGATTGTGACGAATGAGCAGAACCGGATTGCAAATGAAATGCATGACAATGTTTCTCAGAGCCTTTTTGGTATTGTGTACGCAACGCATTCTCTCCGGCAAACCTGGTGTCATCAGCCAAAGGAGCAGGTGGAGGAGCAAATTGATCTAATTCAGCAATCTGCCAACCAAGCGGTTAGAGAGCTGAAAGGAGCGATTCATAGTCTAAGCTCGAAAAAAAGCGGAGGCTCAACTTGGTTAGGGACGGTGAAAAGTCATCTGCATACACTATCCAAGCTGAATCATGTACAAATTGATTTTGACATTCATGGTGATCATTATTCACTTCCGTATTTGTACCAAAAGGCTTTGTTCCGCATCATTTCCGAAGCGGCGGGGAACGCAATCCGTCATGGATTGGCCAAGCGAATTGATGTGAAGTTAAAATTGACGCCCCAAGTGATTAGACTGTCTATTCATGACGACGGAGTAGGGTTTGAGACGGCGAGAATGGTAGCAGGAGGTGAGGCGGTCAGTGCAGGCGGGGGCCTGGGCATGATGAATATGGAATATTTAGCTCAATCGATGGGAGGCGAATTTGATATTTCAAGTCGAATCGGAGAAGGAACACAGATCCGATTGTCCATTCCGGTAAATGCTTATGAATGAGGATTTTGCAAAATTCTCGAATAAAATGTGTGAACATTCTGCAATACAAAATCTGCGGTAACAATCGGATACATAGGGATTATGCAAATCCTGAACTGTAGACAGGAGGCCGAATCATGAAAATTGTCATTGTCGATGATCATCCTTTAGTACGGAAAGGACTCGCTGCGGTTATATCCATGCAGCCCAATGTTCAGTTTGCGGGAGAGGCCCAGAATCAACAGGAAGCACTTGTGGTGATTGAGGAAACGGATCCGGATCTGGTGCTGCTGGATTTGAAACTAGCTGATGAATCAGGGCTGGATATTATCAAGATAGCGCGCGGACGTGGTTTCAGAAGTAAATTTATTTTGCTGACCTCTTCCGCAACACGTGAAGATTTTCTGAAAGCAGAGGAAGCTTCCGTGGACGGTTATGTGCTTAAGGAAGCGTTGCCTGAGGAACTAATTTACGCGATTCATCTTGTCAACAAAGGACGCAAATATTATGATCCGGCTATTCTCGAAAACAAGCTGCGTGAAGATGCGGGCAATCTGACGGACGACCTGACGCCAAAGGAAAAGGAAGTGCTGGTCGAGTTGGGACAAGGAGCTTGCAATCGTGAAATTGCATCCCGATTATTTATCAGTGAGTTTACAGTCAAAAAGCATGTCAGTCAGATCCTGGCCAAGCTGCGGCTGGCGGATCGCACGCAGGCAGCGTTGTATGCCAATGCCATTGGTCTGGCGAAGTACGAGCCAACAAACATTGTATGATGCGCTGACTCTATAAGTTGCATTGCACTTTCATATGCGAGTGGAATGAAAAGCCTCAAAATCACCAATTTTTGTGATTTTGAGGCTTTTTTCGATTTCTTTTTCCATAATCAACAATGTATGGTACAAAAGTATACCATGCCGTATCCGAAAGTATACATTTCCCTCCCCCTGTAGTGAGGGAGAAAGTGCCATTCGGTTCCATGTCGTTCACAGAGCCAATTGTTACAATAAAGTCATACTTAAATATGAAGAGAAATTGTATAGGAGGGAGGATTTTTGTGGAGAAAACCATTTTGGATTATCTAGTCCTGATTAAAAGAAGATTGTGGCTGATTGCGATTTTTGTCATTCTCTCATGTGTAACAACATACTTTGTGAGCGACAATGTCGTGAAGCCAGTCTACTCCGCTTCAAGCCAACTGCTGGTTAATCATATTTCCGCCAAGCAGGGGAGCAACAATCTGAACGACGTCAACACAAGTCTTAATTTGGTGGAAAGCTACAAGCAAATTCTCACTTCACCTAAAATTATGGACGCTGTTGTAGCGACTCATCCCGAATTCGGTTTGACACAGCAGAAGTTGGCAGAAAAGCTGCAGATTAAATCCTCGGATAAAAGTCAGGTTATCGGTTTGACGTTTGAGGCAGGGAGCTATCCACAGGCCGCAGCGGTTGTAAACGCGGTTACCCAGAAATTCGTACAGACGGTTCCGGGATTGATGGAATTGAATAATGTAAAAATTTTAAATGAAGCGGATCCTCAGGCCAATCCTGACCCGATTAATGGGAACCCGCTCATGAATATTGCGATTAGTTTTCTCGTATCGCTGATGATTGCATTGGGCACGATTGTGTTCCTGGAAAGCATTAACGGCACGCTGCGCTCGGAAAAAGAGGCAGACGCAGACATCGGTATTCCGGTAATTGCATCGATTCCAGTCATTCGCAAGAAGGACATCGATGGAGCAGCTGGAAATTCCAAAGAACGGGTAGGGGAGCGTAAATATGCTGCGATTGAATGACATGTTGATTACAGAAAGTAATCCATCATCGTATATCTCGGAATCATTTCGATCCCTCCGTACATACATTCGGCAGCAGGTGATTGGACAAAAGGACCGTGGGACGGTTCTATTGTTGACCTCGCCGGAAAGCGGAGCGGGTAAAACAACACTGCTCGCCAACATCGGAGTTTCTTTTGCACAAGAAGGCAAGAAGGTGGCTCTGGTGGATTGCAATCTGCATAAGCCAGCGCTGCACGAGATATTCGGAATGGAGAATGCCGGAGGTCTATCGGCTTATTTGCGCGGTGGGGCTTCTTCCAAGTCTATCGTTAGGCATGGTGGCCTGGAGCTATCGGTTGTTCCCGGTGGAGACACCCTGTACAACGCAGCGGATCTGCTCGGTAGCGAACGTATGGCTGAGCTGCTGGAAGAGCTCAAACGTGAATATGACATCATCTTACTCGATTCAGCTCCGGCGCTGAATTATACGGATGCCCGCCTGATTGCAGGCTTGACAGATGGTGTGATTCTCGTTGCTAAACATGGTCGTACCAAACGGGAAGATCTGCGCAAAACAAAGCAACTCATGGAGCAGGCCAGTGCGACGCTGGTTGGAATTGTGATGAATCAGGTGAAGTAAGCAACACCAAAATTCGATGAAGCAAGGAGAATGAGTGCGATGACGAAAAGAGTGAAAAAGGCCATTATTCCAGCAGCAGGGTTAGGTACGCGCTTCCTCCCTGCCACCAAAGCGATGCCTAAGGAAATGCTTCCAATTATCAACAAGCCTACGATTCAATATATCGTGGAAGAAGCGATTGCTTCTGGTATTGAGGACATTATTATCGTTACGGGTAAAGGCAAACGTGCCATTGAGGATCACTTTGACAACGCATTTGAGCTGGAGTCAAAACTGCTCGAGGACGGTAAGCTGAAGCTTCTGGAGGAAGTACAGCGTTCTTCGGGAGTGGAAATTCACTACATTCGCCAAAAAGAACCCAAAGGTCTTGGACATGCGGTATGGTGCGCAAGACGCTTTATCGGGGACGAGCCGTTTGGTGTGCTGCTGGGCGATGATATCGTAACAGGTCAGAAGCCTTGCCTACGCCAGCTGATGGATCAGTATGAGGAAACACAAAATTCGGTTATCGGTGTGCAGCGGGTACCGCAGGAATTTACGAACCGGTACGGCATCATTGAACCGGATCAGCAGGACGGACGCTTGTACCGAGTGAATAATTTTATAGAAAAACCAGCTCCAGGCACAGCGCCATCCGATTTGGCTATTATGGGTCGCTACGTGTTCTCACCGAAAATTTTCAAATATCTTGATCTTCAGGAAAAAGGAGCTGGCGGCGAAATTCAGTTGACGGATGCGATCCAAAAGCTGAATCAGAGTGAGCGTGTGTACGCCTATGATTTTGAAGGCACACGCTATGACGTAGGTGAGCGTCTTGGATATATTTTAACCACACTTGAATTTGCACTTGCCAGCGATGATTTGAAGTATCCGGTTATGGAGGCTATGAATGAATGGTTGAAAAAGACCGAGAAAGCAACCACGGCAGGTTGAGAGGGGGTACGTCAGCATGAGCATGGAAAATTTACCGGAGGACGGCGAGGCTGTCATGTCAGGTAAAGCGTTTTACATGCCATACGGAAATACACAAGTTCAGGATAAAACGTCCTACCTGGTCACAAAACGCCTCCTTGATATGCTGCTGTCGTTCGTAGGCTTGATCGTCTTGCTTCCGCTTTTTGTAGTGGTAGGCGTATTGATTAAGCTCGAAGACCCAAAGGGAAGCGTGTTTTTCAAGCAAACTCGGGTGGGCAAGAATGAGAAGTTATTCGATATGTATAAATTCCGTTCAATGGTGTCCAATGCTGAGGAATTGAAAAAGGACTTGATGGAGCTGAATGAAGTGAGCGGCGCCATGTTCAAAATTAAAAACGATCCTCGGATCACGAAAATTGGTAGTTTTCTGCGCAAGACGAGTATTGATGAGATTCCGCAGCTGTGGAACGTGTTGGTCGGCGACATGACTTTAGTCGGTCCGCGTCCGCCGTTGCCCAGCGAGGTCGAGCAATATTCCGATTATGATAAGCAACGCCTGATTGTAACACCGGGATGTACGGGTTACTGGCAGGTGAGCGCACGTAACAGTGTAGGCTTCGAAGAAATGGTGCAAATGGATTTGAAGTATATTCATGTACGCAATACGTGGCTCGATTTGAAAATCATCATGAAAACAGGCGTTAAAATGCTGTTCTCCAAGGATGCTTATTGATGGATGCATTCAAGCGATGTCCCGCAGTATCCGTCGTTATTTGCACCTATAACCGGGCGGATCTGCTGGAAAAAACGTTAATGTCCCTGCTGGAGCTGGAAGACCTTGCACTGGCTGAGATCATTGTGGTCGATAATCGGTCCACCGATCATACAGCGGCGACGATCAAAAGGTTCACTGTCGCCCATGGTCAGAATATCCATCTCCGATATCATTATGAGCGAGAGCAAGGACTGTCTGCTGCTCGTAATGCAGGCATTACGTTATCAAGAGCGGAAGTCATTGCTTTTCTCGATGATGATGCAATTCCGTGTGTTACATGGTTGCAGACGATTATGTCAGCATTCGGGAACAATCCTGAGCTGACGGCTATGGGTGGGAAAATTGACCCTATGTTTGAGACGGAACGACCGGGTTGGCTGACAGGCCCGCTTGAACTGCCTTACACGATTATTGATCTGGGCAAAGCCATTCGTGAATATCCGTCGGGACTGAATCCATTTGGAGCGAATATGGCGATGCGTAAAACGGCTTTTGCCGCTGTTATGTTCCCGCTTCATCTAGGCAGAAAGGGAGATATCCTTCTATCTGGTGAAGAATCGTGGGTATTCGAGCAAATCCGTAAAAATGGTGGAACGATTATGTATCATCCACACATGTCTGTGGAACATTTTGTGCCGGCTTCACGGTTAACAAAAGAATGGATCATGAACCGCTACTATTGTCAGGGCATGTCTAACGCTGCTCAGGCCGTAGGTCTGCGCGGCAACGCGATGCTGATGGCGAAGACGGCAGCCAAAGTGTTATACATCACTTTGGATTCCCTGCTGGCGCGTAGTGAGGGTAGGAAGCTGTTGAACCGGTGCAGGCTTGAAAGTATCCGTGGGACGCTGGATACACTGCGCAACCGGAAAAGCGAGTCAGCTGCGGGGTGAAAGATGGAACATGAGTAACTATCCTTGGACTACTAGAATAAACACCATACAGCATGTTTTTATTTTTCTACTGGGCGCTCTTGCTGTAGGAATTGCGGCTACCTATCAGCCGGTGGTCAGTATTGCGGCGGTATGTTTACTGCTCTTGCTGGCTGTTTCTATCCATCATCCGGAGCGCATCAGCTATGCTGTTTTGCTAAGTACAGCAGTCTCAGTCGATTCTCTGTATCAGGGCGGCGTGTTCGGTATTGAGATTTTGTCATTGTACAAATTGGGCATTTTGGCTCTGCTGGTGCCGTGCATGCTCGTGTATGGCATACGTCTCAAGTTCAGCTATCCGGTCTGGGCATTGGTGATCATGCTGGGGATCACATTTGGATTTTCAGCATGGATGCCTTTGTTAACGACCTCGATTGCCGTCAAGGCGTTCGTCGGTTTATCACTCCCTTTCTTTTTTTTACTGATCCAGTGGAAAAAGGATGTGGCAGAAAAGCATATCCGACTGATCAGTCTGTTGCCAATTATTAGTGTGGTCATTGGGCTGGGTTTGCAGGTTCTAGGGCTGCATTCGTTTACGGATGTGGAATTTACGGGCGCAGTCAGAGTACAAGGAGCGAATATACCGCCGCATCTGGCAATGCTCTCCTTTCTCGGAATTGCCGTCTCTCTAATTGAGGTCAAGCGCAAACCCAAGCAAGCCGCTTTTTATTACACAGTGTTGGCACTGAACTTTTTGATTCTGATCGCCACCGGTACACGTGGACCGATTCTGGCATTGTTATTAATGTTTGCTGTGTATCTGTTTGATATTGCCCGTCAGTACCTCAAGGGGAAAGTCAATTATTTGCTACCGCTGGCCGGATCGTTTTTGGTTGCTCTGGGGGCGGTGGCCCTGCAATGGAACAATTTAAAAAAACGCTCCTTCGAACGGGAGACCGATACAGGCATTGACCTGTCGGGACGCTCGGAGGCATGGGAATATTTTTTGAACAGAGTACATGATTACCCTTGGTCAGGTAGAGGTCTTGGCGCGGTAACGGTTGCGAACGACGGGACGTTATTCAATGGTTTCGTTGTACCGCATAATGAGTATATTCGCTTTTATTTTGACACGGGATATATCGGTTGCGGGCTATTAATGCTTTCATTGCTGATCGTGTTCGCTCTCATTTACCGGTCGCTTGCCAAGTCTATCAAACCTTATTTTGCAAGCTTAATTGCAGGCTTTCTGATCTACTCGTTTTCAGATAATACGTTGTCGACGGTTCAGATGATTATTCCATTTTGCTGGTATTTAAACGCGTTATACCAGACATCTACTCAAACCGATTTTCGCAAAGAGAAGTGATACGATGAGCAGAGTGAACATGTTCGATGTCAACTTTGATAATTACGATTTTAATGATCTACTCGAATTTATAGATACTTCTATTGAACATCAGCGTCATTCCTACATTTTGACCTGTAATGTCGATCATGTGATCAAGCTTCGCAAGGATGATGAATTCCGCAAGGTGTATTCAGATGCCGGAGCTGTAGTGGCCGATGGGATGCCTATCATATGGGCGTCCAAGTTACTGAAAAAGCCCCTCAAACAAAAAGTGTCCGGGTCAGATTTGTTCACTCGGTTGGGGGAGGCTTTTGAGGATCGAGGCTATCGTTTATTTTTTCTGGGTGCAGCTGACGGTATTCCTGAGAAGGCTATGCTCAATCTCCAGGAATCTTATCCGAACATGAACGTGGTGGGCTGTTACTCTCCTTCTTATGGATTTGAGAAAAACGAAGAGGAGAACAGACACATTGTCCAATTGCTGCAAGAGGCTCGCCCGGACATCGTTTTTGTTGGTGTAGGCGCACCTAAACAGGAAAAATGGATTTACAGATATTATGAGACTTACCGCGCTCCGATTTCGATTGGGGTGGGAGCGACCTTTGATTTCCTGTCGGGAAATGTGAAAAGAGCACCGGAGCTGATGCAGAAGACGGGATTTGAATGGTTCTGGAGATTGTCTCAGGAGCCTAAACGATTGTGGAAAAGATATTTGATTGAGGATTCCCAATTTCTCGTTCTGCTGTTTAAGGAGATGTTCAAGCGGAAGCGGATGAAGGGAGGTCAGGGGTGAGAAACATGAGTCGGTTGGCAGATCAGCAGATTTCCGTTTGGCTAGGAAATCGGCGTGGAATCGGCATGATCGGCATGGGGTTGCTGGCTTGTATGCTGCCACTCGCCATCGGATTTGCCAGCGCCAAGATGAATCCCACCATGAGCCAGCAGGGAGCCATATTGCTGGCGCTCGTTTTTCCGGCCTTCCTGCTGGCGATCTTGCAATCCCGGCTACTGATTCCTTACACGCTGGTAGTGTGGGCAGTAGGCCCGGAAATCCGCCGTATTGCGGATTGGTTGGAGGGAACCTACCACTCGGTTTCCTTGTTGAGTGTGGCACCGCTGCTGGTAAGCAGCATGTTGATTATTCCTGTGCTGCGGGGTATTCATCTGGCGGAAAAGCCATTAACCCGAATTGCTGTATTTTTCGGCATAGAATTGGCCTACGGAAGTGTCGTCGGGGTATTCAAAAATGGTATTGTTTTTGCTTATGATTTAGCCAATTATGTGGTTCCTTTGATCCTATTGCCATATTTTGCGATTAAGCCTATGAAAGCGAAGGAACTGGACCGACTGCTGTATTCATATGCCAACATTGCTGTTCTTGTGGCGATTTACGGCATTATTCAGTATTTGACAGTTCCTCCTTGGGATGCGTTTTGGATGAATCATGTAGAAATGAATTCCATTGGTGTTCCAGAACCGCTTCAAATCAGAGTGTTTTCTTCCATGAACTCGCCCGGTCCGTGCGCTATTTTCCTGGCGATGGCACTTGTACCCATGCTAATGGAAAAACGGTGGCGTGGCACTTTGGGATGGATCGGAATTCTGCTGACGGTCGTTTGTCTCTTAATCACGCTGGTACGTTCAGCCTGGCTAATTGCATTCGTCATGTTGCTGGCTTATATTCTCAGTTCATCTTCCAAGGGGAAGTGGAAGACCTTGGTTCAACTAGCTGTCGTCGGTCTTCTTCTCTACATTATTGTTCCAAAACTTCCAGGGGCAGAGGGTTTGGTGGCTCGTATGCAGACGCTGACGGATATTCAACAGGATCATTCGTACAACGAGCGTTTGGATTTACTGCATACGATGCTTCCGGCGATTACTAGCAATCCAGTCGGGCAGGGGATCGGGAGTGTAGGAATCGGAACCAAGCTTGATAACGGCGGCGATCTCGGTGAACTTGGGATTATGGATAATGGGTATATTGCCATTTTCCTCACCTTCGGTATTTTCGGAGCCTTCTTTTTCTTCGGTGGTCTGTTCGTTATCATCAAGCGCCTTCTCGTCCGTATTGCCGAACGAGATTCCAGTCAGCCTTATATCAGACTGGCGTTGGCTACGTGGGCTGGAGCTGTAGCCAGTCTCATATCGGATAATGGTTTCCCGGGTATGCGCGGCTATCTGATCTGGATGATGATCGGAATAGGACTATGGGCAAAAGATGTCATCGCGGAAAGAAGGTAAAGGCTGTGCAAAACTTACAAGCATTATCCGCACCTGTCCGGACACTATGGTCCACAGTGATTCGGTTTGCCAAAAGCAAGGATAACAGCTCTGCAGCAGTAAAAACGATGATATTCAGTATGCTGATTCTCGTCGTGAACATGCTGACTGGTGTGCTAACGGCACGATTCCTGGGTCCTACTGGACGCGGGGAACAGACAGCGATGGTGAACTGGTCTCAATTTCTCGCCTTCTGCATGAGCTTCGGTGTCCCTTCTGCATTGATTTACAATGCGAAAAGGAAACCGGAGGAAACGGGCAAGCTGTATGGTTTGGCCTTGTTGCTGGCTACCATGTTCGGGGGCTTGGCGACACTCGTCGGAGTATTTCTAATTCCTTATTGGCTGCGCTCTTTTTCTTCATCGGTCATCCTTTTCGCGCAGTGTTCCATGATGATGTGTCCGCTCATAGCGATTTCACAGATCAATAATGCATTGCTTCAAGTTCGCTCGGAATATAAGCAGTACAATTTATTCCGGTATCTGGTACCGCTAAGTACGTTGCTGGGTCTGGCGATTCTGATCCTAACCGGAAATATGAATCCGTACACCTCGGCATTGGCTTATTTACTACCAGGCTTGCCGATTTATATCGGTGTCACGATACGAATGATTCGGCTGTACAAACCCAAGGTAAAGAACAGCTGGACGCAATTTAAAAATCTCTTTACCTACGGTATGGGTTCATACGGAAATGATCTCATGGGGCAGGTTTCCACTTATATTGATCAGATTTTGATTGCGGGTCTGCTCAGACCCGCTGATCTCGGTTTATATGCAGTAGCGGTCAGCTTGGCCAGGATGGTGAATGTATTTTCTACCTCGATCATTGTCGTGCTGTTTCCCAAAGCCTCTGGTCTGAATAAGGAAGAGGCGGTGGACATAACATTTCGGGCATTTCGAGTGACATCAACAGCAACCTTTCTGGCTGCGATGATGCTGATGCTGATTGCTCCGTTCGTATTTACATTGTTATATGGTCAAGAGTTTAAACAAGCGCTTACGGTATTCCGGTTCCTTGTGCTTGAGGTTGCTATCAGTGGAGGGACCATGGTGCTGGCACAACAATTTATGGCGTTGGGTAAGCCCAAACTGGTTACCATTCTACAGGGTGTCGGATTGGCGCTCGTCATTCCATTGCTGTCCATACTCGTGCCGAGATATGGATTGACGGGTGCAGGGATAGCAATGCTGTCTTCGGGGATTCTACGGTTCATTTTCATTTTATGTAATGTTAAATTCGTTCTAAAAATGAAGATTCCAAGACTGCTTATTTCCAAACAAGATTTTCAATGGCTCCGATCAACGATGTCACACTACATCCGGAAAAAGCCAGTTAACGGTTAGATAAAGAAGGAGGCACCCGCTAATGAACCACATGTCTAGCGTTCCCGCGGACAACCGGATATCCGTAGTTATTATCGCTCAGGATGATGGCACTCGAATCACAGCCGCCATTAAATCCTGCAAGCCCTTTGCGGACGATATCGTCGTCATTGACGGAGGGAGCAAGGACAATACGATTCAGGTAGCTGAATCCTTGGGCTGTCGGGTGTTTTCTAACCCGTGGCCCGGTTATGCCAAGCAGCGCATGTTTGGTGTTGAAAAAGCGGAATTTGATTGGATATTCCTGATTGATACGGACGAAGTAGTGGATGCAGAGTTGCTTGGAGATTTGTTGAAAGTAAAAGAAACGCTCCACGATCCGGCCAAAGCATATTCCGTATTTCGGATTGGTGATTTTCTCGGCAAATGGATGAATAAAGGCGAATATCTGGTTCGTTTGTACAATCGTCGTATTTATGGCATTACGAATAGTCTTGTTCATGAAATGCCGGATGTAGCCTCTTCCCAGATTGTCAATCTGGAGGGTGTGTTATGGCACTACGGCTTCCGCAGCATCAGTGATCATATGACCCGTTTTAATAAATATACAGATCTGGAAGCAGAGACGGCGTTTAACAAAGGAAGATCCTTTCGGATGACCAGACTGTTGTGGCGGCCTCCTGCCCGCTTTGTGCAGAAGTATTTTGTCCAAGGCTTATACCGCAAGGGATTGGCGGGTTTTGCCGTAGCCGTTTTCTGGGTGATGTATGAGTTTCTCGTCTGCTTCAAGCATTATGAGCTAACCAAGCGGCGAAAAAAGATAGAAATCGTGGATGACGGACATACCGAGCAGAAAGGAGAAACCAGCTATGTCGTACAATAACGGATTTCGTATTGCGGCAACGGGGTTGAGCTGGCCGTCTTTGCAGCCAGGAGGCCTCAACACATATTTCCAATCGATCTGTGAGCAGCTTACGTTAGAGCGCAATACGTTGGATGCTCTAATCTGTAGTGACGAGCAGCCGCAAGCACCCGACCGTATTCGGATTCATACGATTGGCAGCAAGCAGCAATCCATCTGGAAGCGCCGGGAGCTAATGCAAAAATATGCAGCAGAGTTGTTCGACAAGCAACCGATGGATATATTGTATTCCCATTTTGCTCCCTATAGTGTCGGGCCAGCGCTGGAGGCGAAAAAAAGAGGAATCCCGGTAGTTACCACCTTTCACGGACCGTGGACGGAGGAAATGAAGATTGAAGGACAGGGTATCAAGCATTTTCTAAAAACGACGTTGGCTAAATCCATTGAAATGAAGGCCTACGGTCTGTCGGATAAATTTATAGTGCTAAGCGAGACTTTTCGGGATATTTTGCATGAGCACTATAAGGTTCCACTCAGCAAAATTCACATTATTCCCGGAGCGGCGAATGTAGAAAGGTTCCACCCAGCAGAGGATCGGGGAGCAGTACGAGAGCGTCTGAATTTGCCGCAAAACGCGACGATTGTGCTAACCGTTCGTCGTCTTGTTAATCGAATGGGACTGCTACAGCTACTCGAAGCATGGAGACGAGTAACCGAGCGTCATCCTGATCATCTGCTGCTGATTGGAGGGAAGGGCCCCTTGATGGAGGAATTGGCTTCCAAGGTAGCGGAATACAATCTTCATAACCATGTAAGGCTGCTCGGTTATGTGTCGGATGAGGAGCTTCCACTGTACCACCAAGCATCGAATTTGTTCGTCGTACCTACACAGGCGCTGGAAGGTTTCGGTCTGATCACGGTGGAGGCAATGGCTTCGGGACTGCCAGTGCTGGCCACTCCTGTGGGCGGTAGCAAGGAAATTTTAAGGGGATTCCGTCCCGAGCTATTGTTCCAGGGAACGGACAGTGAAGCCATTGCTGAAGGGTTGCTGCGTGTGCTGGATCATCGTGAACTTCTACCGAATGCAAGGGAATGCCGGGACCATGTCCTGAGCAGATATACATGGGGACATGTAGCGGAGCAGGTGGAAGAGGTGTTCCGACAGGTCCTTGACAGAAAGGCGGCGGCGAAATGATGAGAGTAGCTTATATTGACCATACGGCAAGATGGAGCGGCGGCGAAGTCGCTTTGTATAACATACTGACGAATATCGGGGAACATATCGACCCGCTCGTTATTTTGGCAGAGGAGGGCGATTTGGCAGATCGGCTTCGGCAGCGTGATATTGATGTGCGCATCGTTCCATTGGACGATTCGATTCGCAATCGGGGACGGAACGCCGTGAATCTAGGTGCGCCTGCAGCAGCTTTTCGTTTGCTGGCATACGGTAGAAAACTTGCGCCCTTGCTGCGTGAGGAAAAGGTCGTGTGCGTTCACACGAACTCGCTCAAGTCTGCACTGTATGGTACAGTAGCTGCCAAATCGGCGAAGCTACCCTTGATCTGGCATATCCGTGATCACATCGGTCCGCCGTATCTGAAGCCGATTGTAGCCAAAGGGATTCGGCTGATGTCCCGCTTTTTGCCCAACGGAGTGATTGCCAATTCCAAGTCCACGCTGAGTGCATTGGAGTTACCCCCGGACAAAAAGACGCTCGTCGTTTATTCCGCTTTTGCCAAAGCAATTACAGCACGTGACACGGCTGCGCATTCACGTGGTGATGACTCGTTTAACGTCGTATTGGTCGGCAGATTGGCGGAATGGAAGGGACAACATATTTTACTGGAAGCGGCACGTTCCTTTTTACCAGATCAGCGCGTGAAATTCTGGCTGGCTGGAGATGCATTGTTCGGAGAAGAGGAATACAAGCAACGATTAGAGTCCACGATGCGCGAATACGGGTTGGCTAATGTCAATCTGCTGGGGCACGTCGATGACATTCAAGGCCTGATGCAGCGTTGTGATTTACTGATTCATACCTCTATTACACCAGAACCATTCGGTCAGGTCATTATTGAAGGCATGGCTGCTGGTCTCCCAGTGATTGCTTCCAATGAGGGTGGACCCAAGGAAACGGTGGTACCCCATGAAACCGGGCTACTTATTGAACCGGGTGACCCGGCTAAGCTGGAAGAAGCCATCCGCTGGATGTTGGAGCATCCACAGGAACGTCAGCAGATGGGTGAGAGAGGGATGGAACGGGTCAAGAAGCATTTTGTCATCGAGAACACAGTTAAGGATATAGTTCATTACTATAAGGGTTTGTTGGCAGGAGTCTGACCGACATTCGCGTTAAAGGATGATTTAGATGAAAATAGCGATAGCACACGATTACTTAATCCAAATGGGCGGAGCGGAAAGGGTAGTAGAGGTATTCCACGATATGTATCCGGAGGCTCCTATCTTCACAACGGTGTTCAGCGACGACCGCCTGTCGCGTAACTTGAAAGATGCGGATATTAGAGCCACTTGGCTACAAAAAGTCCCAGGAGTGAAGGCCAACTTCAAAGGAGTGCTGCCGCTATATCCCATCGCTATCCGTGATTTTGATTTTAGGGATTTCGATATTGTTTTAAGCTCCAGCAGTGCATTTATGAAAAGCATCCAGGTACCCAAACATACGTTTCACATTTGTTATTGTCACACACCGATGCGGTTTGCCTGGGATTACGATACATATATGGCCCGGCAGTCCAAATCCAACCTGCTCAAAAACATGCTAAAGCTGTACATGAACCGGTTGAAAACATGGGATGCCAAAACTTCGCGCAACGTAGACCAGTTTGTCGCCAACTCTTCGGTTGTTAAAAGAAGAATTTTGCACTATTACCAAAGGGATTCGGATGTCATTTTCCCACCTATTAATACATCCCGTTTTAAACGCGCTACAAACATCGGTGACTATTACCTGATCGTATCCCGATTGGTGTCCTACAAGCGCATCGATCTCGCGATCGAAGCATTCAAACGTAACGGTCTCAAGCTGCGCATTGTGGGTGAAGGACCAGATCGTAAACGACTCGAAGGTATGGCTGCCCCGAACATTGAGTTCCTCGGCAGGCTTGAGGACGAAGAGGTTAACAAGCTGATGGCAGAATGCCGAGCGCTCGTTTTTCCGGGCGAAGAGGACTTCGGTATTACGCCTTTGGAGGCGAATGCGGCCGGACGGCCTGTTATCGCTTTTCAGGGTGGGGGAGCGCTGGATACGATTGTTCCTCATGTGAACGGCGTATTTTTCCGCAAGCATCAAGTAGAGGATGTGCTAGAGGCCGTCGCAAAGGTCGAGCAGCATGCATGGAATGTGGACGATATCATTACCCATGCCCGCAAATTTGATGAAGATAACTTCAAGGATCAACTAAAAAAGTATGTAGAACAAGCCTATGTGAACTTTCTAAAAGGAGGATGAACGGAATGAAGCTGGCTGTAATTGGTACTGGATACGTTGGGCTCGTCTCGGGTGTATGTTTTGCGCAAAAAGGTAATGAGGTGATTTGTGTCGATCTGGAGCAGTACAAAATCGACATGTTGAACCGGGCAGAATCTCCGATTTATGAACCGGGTATTGAGGAATTGATTGCGCTGAATCTGGAAGCAGGTCGATTGGAGTTTACTTCGGATTTGGCTGATGCGGTACGCCGCTCGGATATCGTCATTTTGGCGGTAGGTACGCCTTCTCTGGCTAACGGCGAGGCGAACTTGTCCTACATTGAACAGGCGGCTGCTGATGTTGGGAAAGCCATGAACGGGTATAAGATTATTATGACCAAGAGTACTGTACCTGTCGGAACGAACGAAAAGATTAAGGACGTATTGGCTCGTCACACGAGTTTGTCTTTCGATATCGTATCTGCGCCGGAGTTTCTGAGAGAAGGCTCAGCTATCAATGATACGCTTCATCCGGATCGCATCATTATTGGTTTGGACAATACTGGATTGCGTGAAACAATGGTCACTCTGCATCAGGTGTTCACGGATAAAATCTATGTGACGGATATCCGTAGTGCTGAAATGATCAAATACGCGTCCAATGCGTTCCTGGCAACTAAAATTTCGTTCATTAACGAAATCGCTAATATTTGCGAAAAGGTTGGCGCCGATGTAACCTGTGTGGCTGATGGTATGGGTATGGACAAACGGATCGGCTCCTCTTTCCTACAAGCAGGGATCGGGTATGGTGGCTCTTGCTTTCCAAAAGACACAAATGCGCTTATCCAAATTGCGGGTAATGTAGACTATGAATTTAAGTTGTTGAAATCGGTGGTCGAGGTGAATACCGACCAGCGATTTATGATCGTATCCAAGCTGCGTGAATCGCTGGGTCAACTGAACGGTGTGTCGATTGGCATTTGGGGCCTCGCCTTCAAGCCAAATACAGATGACATCCGCGAAGCTCCAGCACTGGAAATCGTAGAAACGCTCATTCAGGCAGGCGCAATTGTCAAGCTGTATGATCCCATTGCGATGGATAAATTCAAGGAGCACGTGGATCACCCGAATATTGTGTGGTGCTCATCCCCACAGCAAGCCGCCGAAGGTAGCGACGCTGTGTGCCTGTTGACCGATTGGGAAGAGTTCAAAAAGGTCGATCTCGTACAACTGGCCTCCCTTCTGCGCAAACCGGTTCTAATTGACGGTCGTAACGTATTCGCCGAGGAACAGATTCAAGGCTCCGGGCTGGAATACTATTCCGTGGGTCGTCCGCGGATGAGTGGGTGGAACAGAGATAAAGTGGAAGTTTAAAAAGTGACTGTGGTGGTGGGGGAGGCGCTGCGCGTGCAGATTGTTCTTCCGATTGCTGTTACCCCCGGATTTTCTTGATTGTGTAAAACATTCAAAGGTTAAAATCCGGGGGTAAAGGCAAACGCTGACGCTTCTTCAGAACAATTCTGCCCGCTCCGCTGCTTTCCGCCGTGGAGTCACAGTTTTAAACTCCCACCTTATGGGATGGGAGTAGGAAGGGCGTATCGGAAGGAGCGGCGCGGTTGATGCCGCTCCTTCCGATCAAGGCTGCCATTGTGGTTGCCGAAGGCAATCTGGGCAAGGCGTTACGAAACCTCGATTACTTGAAGCTTGCAAGCACAGCGGGCAAGCGCCGAAAGCGTGAGATTTTTACAGGCTGACCGGACTTAATCATGTCCGGTCGCGCCTTTTGCAATAAACGGTATGATCGGCATGATGCATTTTTGAGTAGCGCAGGGATGGATTTGAATCTGGAGAAGCGGAGCGTTCGCCTTTGACGTGGGATTCTTACATATAAATGTTTTACACAATCCGAAGAATCCCACGGCAACAGCGATCGTAAGATCAAATGCATTCCGTAGCGGGTAGTCAACTCATCATCAGAACGATCACCCAACCAATATAGAGAGGAAGTGGAGAGTTATGAAGCTCGTACTTTTGTCTGGTGGTTCCGGTAAAAGATTATGGCCTTTGTCCAACGATTCCCGTTCCAAACAATTTTTGAAGGTACTGGAGAGCCCGGAGGGGACTTCGGAATCCATGGTACAGCGGGTATGGAGACAATTGGGAGACAACGGATTATCAGAATCCTCGTTTATTGCGACAGGGAGAGCACAGGTCGAAATGATCCAGAGTCAGGTTGGGCCGAATACGCGTATCATTGTTGAGCCAGAACGCAGAGACACCTTTCCTGCGATTGCGCTGACAGCGACTTATTTATATTCCATTGCAGGTGTTTCACCTGATGAAATTGTAGCTATATTGCCTGTAGATCCTTATGTTGAGGATGCTTTCTTCGCCTCCGTAGCCCAACTGGAACATACGCTTCAGGAGAGTGAAGGCAAGCTTGCATTAATCGGGGTTGTCCCTTCCTATCCTTCAGAGAAATATGGTTACATTATTCCGAAAAACGATGCCACCCAAGGTAGCACTGGCTACCGCGAAGTGAGCCATTTTCAAGAGAAACCCGACCGGGAGCAGGCGGAGCGTCTGATTGAACGCAATGCTCTATGGAACTGCGGGGTTTTTGCGTTCAAATTAAGTTATTTGCTGGATATCTTGGCATCCAAGGGATTGCCGCTGAATTATGAAGAAATGCAAAAGCAATACGCATCTCTGGAAAAAATCAGTTTTGACTATGAAGTAGTCGAGAAGGAAAAGGACATTGTAGTTCTTCCGTATGATGGTTTTTGGAAGGATTTAGGTACTTGGAATACGCTCACAGAAGAAATGTCTAATCAACAAGTGGGCAGAGGTGTAGTAACGGAGGATTGCGTCAATACGAGTCTTATTAACGAGTTAGACATTCCTGTGGCGATCATTGGAACGAATGATCTGATTGTAGCGGCTAGCCCGGATGGCATTCTTGTGACCAATAAGGCAGAAAGTCCTCGTATTAAAGAAGTGCTCAAGGCTCATGATCAGCGTCCAATGTATGAAGAACGTCGTTGGGGGCAGTATCGGGTTGTGGATTATGTCAAATATGACGAGGGCAACGAGGTATTGACCAAACGAATCCGCGTACGAAAAGGCAAAAATATCAGCTACCAGCTTCATTTCAAACGGAGTGAAATCTGGACCATTATTAGCGGTGAAGCGGAAATTATTTTGAATGAGAAGCTACACAAAGTAAAGGCTGGTGATGTAGTCCGCATTCCTGAAGGGACGAAGCATAGCATTTTGGCTGTGACAGATGTGGATTTTATTGAGGTGCAGACTGGCTCTGAATTGGTTGAAGAGGATATTGTCCGCTTTTGTATGGATTGGAATGAAATTTCCCGTCACCAATTTATCTCATAATTATTTTCGTAAAAACGAAAAAAAGACAAATTCATGAAAATTCATGGCTCAAACTGTCGAATTTGGGCGAAAACCTGTAAATTCATGAACATGACCTATTAAATTTTGGTAAAATAAAGTCGATACTTAGGGTAAGAAGGAATCCAAACTCCTTCCAACGATAAACGCAGCCCTGTCGAAAGGCAGGTACGCAAAGCTAAAGGGCCTTCCACAAGGATGGCAGCCTGGCTACCGAAAGGAAGAGCGAAAGTGAGATTCAATTTTATTCCTCTGTATCGACTGATACGTCATGTACTCCCCGTTGTTATGCTTTTTTCATTGTTGCCCGTCGGTTTTGGTGATTCTCTGTCTGTGGCGAATGCCGCTTCATTACAACCTGTTAATTCGGACGCTTCTACTCAGGCCCGTGAACTATACAATTATTTACTCAACATCTCAGGGAAAAAAATAGTCACCGGTCAGCATGATTATTTGGAAAGTCCGGATGAATTAAGTAACAAGGTCCAAAAAATCAGTCAGGCATATGTAGGTGTACACGGCTATGAGATGGGAGCTATCTCTGGTCAATCTGACGCTACAGAAGCAGCGCAACGTAAAAATGTCGTCGATAGTGCTATCCGTTGGGACAGATCCGGTGGTATTGTGACGATGACTTTTCATGAAGCGCTACCAGGTAGGCCACTGACTTGGGCCAATGTACAGGCGAAAGTAAGTCAGACAGAGTTCAACAAATACGTGACCCCAGGTACTACGCAGTATAACCTCCTCATTGCCGATCTGGATAAGGCCGCTGTATCGTTAAAGCAGCTTCGTGATGCAGGGGTTCCGGTTTTGTGGAGACCTTACCACGAGATGAATGGCGACTGGTTCTGGTGGGGAAACAAAAATAATTTCAATCAGCTATGGAATATCATGTACGACCGTTTTACCAACACACATCAATTGAACAATCTGCTGTGGGTATGGAGTCCGAATGCGCCCAATTCGTATACTGTCCCGTACACCCCGAAATACCCGGGGGATGACAGAGTGGACATCTTGGCAGTAGATATTTACAACAATGATTTTAAGCAAAGTCATTACGAAGGTCTGCTTGGGCTGGCACGGAATAAGCCGATTGCCATTGGGGAGCACGGTGAGATGCCTAGTTCTGAGGTGTTGCAGGCTCAACCTAAATGGGTATATTCCATGACTTGGGGCAAGATGCTGACTGAGAATAACACAACAAATCAAATTCAGGATTATATGAATGATTCGAGGAGTTTGACGCGGGATGATGTGAAGAATGGATTGGAAACGATTCAACCACCTGGGACAGATATACCGACCTTACCGGACGAGGGACAAAGTGAGCCTATCCCGGCTCCGCCAGTAGTGATCGTTCCCCCAGCTCCGACTCCTCCTTCTGTTCCTGATGTGGTATATGTGAACGGGTTGCGTGGCGAATATTTTAACAATATGAATTTGAATGGAAGTCCTGTTTTGATCCGTACAGATAGCAAGCTGGACTACAACTGGCGTGCCAATGCCGCTGACCCTAAGGTGAATGCCGATCAGTTCTCGGTTCGCTGGACGGGTAAAATCAAACCGCAATATAGCGAGACCTATACGTTCACCACGATATCCGATGATGGTATCCGTGTATGGGTAGACGGCAAGTTGGTGATTGACAGCTGGTTCAAACAAAGCTGGACAGAGCGTAAAGGCAGTATGACTTTGGAAGCAGGCAAAATGGTAGATTTAAAAGTAGAATACTATGATGAAAAAGGCGACGCGATGGCACGTCTAATGTGGGAAAGTCAGCATGAAGCGAAAGCGGTGATTCCCGGAAACGCTTTGTTTCTTCCTTGATTAATACTCTTTCCCGGTCCAAAAATTTGAGGAGAGAGGGTCGATCATATGATAAAAAAATGGTTATCCCATAGGTATACAGTAGTTTTATCTGGACTACTAGCGATCGTAGCTATAGCGATGATCGCTTGGTTTATATACACGCCTTCAAGAAGCGCAGAATTGCAGACGGATAAAGTAGCAGCTGCCAGTCCAGTATGGAAGCTGGGGCAGAGGGATGACTCTTCAGCGGAATTCAAAGGTGTGGTCGGCAGGGATAATATCGACATTTCTACAGCAGCTGCCTCTACCGAATCATCTGCTAAAGGAGCAATGTCAGCGTTGTCGGTAGCAGAAGAGAGTACAACAGTTCCGGTATTGCTCAGCAGTGGAGATATTCCTCCCGGTTTGAATGCGTCCACGAACCCTGAACTGACACTCCAGTATAAGCTGAATCAGATTCCTCCCAATGGTATGATATTCCGTGTTCGGATTTTAGATGCGGGCAAAGCAGTCCCACAAATGGCTGTATTTTCAAATCAACAGCTGTCCGGTATTATTCAGATTGCCGGAGTATCCGGTACTGGGAGTGCTTATAATTTCAAAAACAACTACGAGCTGTATATACCCAAAGAGCAATTGCAAAGCGGTGTTAACGTACTCAAGCTAAAGACAGCGCGCTGCCTATACTGCTCCTCTGCAGAAGATAAAAATGTGTGGTGGACTTGGGATGACTTGAGCTTGGAGACGTTAGCTTCACCTGCGACCGAACCGGTACACGGTAAATATATACTGACCGGAACAAATGTGAACAATAAAGAATTTTATTATGATCAGGGTGCAGTTAAGCATTTACCATACGTTCTCAAATGGCTGGGAATTGCTTATAGTGGCAATGTCATGAGGGTCACCTGTGCCAGCAATGTGGGCAAGGCATGTACAGACGTGGATGATTACTATCAAACGTTAAAGCAGTATAATATGCAATCGTCTGCTTTGTATTTATATACAGGTGATATCAAGCTGCAAAAAGATGGTTCTCTGCCAGAAACGGCCAAGCAAAAGTTGCGCGATTATGTAAAAAAATACGGTTCTTATCTTCAATATTATGAAGTAGATAACGAACCTGGATTATTTAATCGCTCCAAGGCGGTAAATCTGGCTGTAGCTAAGTGGTTGAATACGGAAGGGAAGCAATTGGCACCGCATCTCAAAACGGTAGCGCCGGGTTGGGCCTACTGGCCGACGTACTCTACCAAGGCGTGCAAAAATCAAACCGGAGGTACGAAAAAATGCGGTGATCCGGATGGATGGGAGCGAGACCCGGCGCAGCGTAAACAGCTGGAGGAAGTCACTGACCTGACCAACGGACACGCCTACGGTGAATCGTATAATGAAGAGGGCGGGGGCAGCTTCATTCAAAATTTGAAAACCTTCGGCGGTTCGAGCGACGGACTGGCGAAGAAGATGCTGAACACGGAGTTCGGTACCAATGATACGCATCGAGATAATCCAGATTATGGGGCTAGTCAGCCACAAGCAGCCGCATTCGACCGGATTATGCGTTCACAAATTGGGTTTGCCGATATGTTTATCCAGCACGCTGCTTTTTATAAAGATTATACGCTGTTTAAAACAGGCTTCGATCTGCAAAGTCATAACCCGGCCAACACAGAAATTTATCCGTTCGGGCAGGGACAGGACACTCGTGTTAAGATCATGAGACGCTTGAGTCTAGCCTATGCCACCCATGGAAAACCTCTGACTTATACAGTGCTGAATCCAGAGGATACCAAGGATAAAATGGTGTATGTGCGTGCGGTGGATACGTCCAAGCTTAAACCGCTGGCAGGTAGCGGCGCTACTTCAAACAAATTGCTGGTGAATCTAGTGAATTTCGAATCCACCACGCAGACCGTTCGTGTACGGGTGACAATGCCGAATGCCGGTTTGTACACGGGTGAACGTTTTGGAGCGGGTTCCACTTACAGTCAGGCACAGCGTTCCATATCAGGGCTCAAGGCTTCTCCTGCCCTTGATTTTGAAGAAAAGCTGGGTCCTGGCGAAGCGGTACAATATATTTTGGAATTAAAAAGTACAGATCAGACCGCAGCTTCAGCTCCAACAGGGGTGAAGGCTGCCTCTGTTCAGGATGGGGCGGTAGAGATTAATTGGCTTCAGGCAGAAGGCGTATCTTCCTATGATGTGCTGCGTGCTGACGGAACCGACGGGGCCTATCAGGTGATTGCCTCGCAAGTAGCGGGAAGCACGTATACAGACCGCACGGTAAAAGCCGGAGGCCACTATGTCTACAAAGTCCGAGCGACCGGAGGTACTCAGGTTTCCCAGGCAGCCGAGGCCGCTTAATCAGATCGGAATGCATATAGGACCTTAGAGTTCGAATACCTAACATCATTTCGAAATAAAACAAAAAAGAACCTATCAGGAGAAAATAGGACCTGACAGGTTCTTTTTTGTTGGAAAATCGTTCTGATTTGCCAATACTTTACGTATAATGAAGAAAAAAATAAGAAAATCCTTTTTTATTCTCGTCATAAGACGACAACATTGCAGGTGTGTATTCATATATAATAGTTTTGTTCGTGACTATACATACAAGGTTTGTGGGAAATTTCTTTCCGGTGACCAAGAATAATAAAGTGAGGTTAGTGCTGAATGAACAAGGAGACAGAATTAGGGGGGAACAACCCTCTTTTTCAAAACAACGTACAGAAAGCAGACAAAGCTGCCATCCACTTGGACATCCGGGACATTTTGCTCCAATGTGGGTTCACGATGCCAGAATGGCTAGAAAGCGACGCGGATGGAACCACATACCGGAAGGACAAGCGCGTGTAAATTCCAACGGCTGGTCTTACTTGAGCGAGACGTGAAGCAGTCGGCCGCTTTCTTTATTCCATCATTCGTTCCATTCGGACAAATGCAATAAAACGTTTGGCTTCTTCCTCAGACAAGGTGCGTCCATCAATGGTCAGGTTGAAACGTTGCAGAATATCCTCATCGGACAGTTCAAGCTGGTCCACAAATTCCCTCACATCTGAATCCAATATTGCCGCCGGATGGCTCGTACGTCCCACCAAGTAGTCAATCGTTACCCCGAAAATATCAGCGAGCTTGGTCAGGATCTCGAAATCTGGCTTGCGCCTATTTTTTTCATAGTGAGAAAGAGCTGCCCGCGTAATTCCGAGGGATTGTGCTAGTTCCTCTTGTTTTAATCCCTTATGTTCTCGTAATTCAGCGATGCGGGTGCCATAATTCATCCGTTTTTCCTCCTGAAGGCAAGGTTAAGAAAGGTAAAAAAGCAAGTTTACGCTTGACAAGATACGTTTTGTATCATAAATTAGTTATGTAAGTTACATAACGTATCTTTATTTAATAGTTTTCACTGATGTCTTCGTTTATATACCCTAAGAGGCCACCGATGATGAGCATTTTGTGCTTATTCGCTGGCTAGACCTTCTATGCGCTATTATACAACATTTTACTATAGATTAGAGGGTCATGCACCGTTCTTTTCCCCGTTATGCAGAGGATCAGTACAAGCGTTATTGCATCGAAAACAAGTCAATCAGGGAGGACTGGTCTTGTGCAGTTGAAAGAGTACATCCGTTTGATCCGTAAAAGAATGTGGTTGATTGGTAGCATCGTACTGCTAGTATGTACTGTAGTGGGCATAAAAAATATGTATTTTACCCCGCAGATTTATGAAGCTACCGCAAAGCTCATTATCAACCAGACGCCACGACCGGATCGTGCAGGTGTCGTCGATTACAGTGTAGTTCAAACGAATATAGCCTTAACGAACTCCTATAAGCAAATTATGATCTCCTCGGCGATTATGGATCAGGTGGTCGCCAGCTTCCCCGATCTTAAGGTCACTCCGTCAGCATTGGCGCAAAAATTAAGAGTGAACACCGCAGGTGATTCACAGGTCATGGATGTAACAATCCGCGATTTATCGTATACGAAGGCTGTGAAAACCGTCAATGCGGTAGCCAAAGTATTCAAACGGCAAATCCCCTCTATCATGAAAATGGACAATGTCACCATCCTAAGCGAAGCCAGTCTGAATGATCCAGCAGTTCCCGTGAACAGTAATGCCACTATACAGATATTTATTGCTTTTGCCACCTCTTTATTGTTGGGAATAGGCTTGGCGTTTCTGCTGGAGGTACTGGATGATACATTTAAGAATGAAGAGGATATTGAAATAGAACTCGGTCTGCCTACCCTAGCCCTGATTACGAAAATGAAAAAAGAAGATAAACGCTCTGACAGCTCCACTACAACTCCTAAACAGGTAGGTGAAGGGCAATATGCCGCGATTAATCAATAATCAGCTCGTTACATCCCTACATGCTCAGTCTTCCGTTTCGGAGGAGTACCGCATGCTTCGCACTAACATCCAGTTTTCTTCTATAGACGAGCCGATTGAGGTTATGATGGTGGCGTCCGCTCAGGCGGGTGAAGGCAGAACGGTCACAATTAGCAATTTGGCTGTAACCTATGCGCAAGAGGGGAAAAAGGTGCTGATTATGGATATGGATCTGCGCCGTTCCTCCTTGCACCATATGTTTGGTTTGCGTAATCATACAGGGCTGACACGGGTGCTTGCCAATCAACAGGCATGGCAGGATGTGGTTCAAGAAACCGGGATTGACCATCTGCATGCAATTACAGCCGGACCGAACCCGCCCAATCCGTCCGAGATGCTCAGTTCCCGCAGAATGAATGCTCTGCTGGTTGAGCTGAAAGAACATTATGACGTGATCCTAATGGATACACCGCCGTTGCTGTCCTTTCCGGATGGCTTCATTATAAGCGCCATGTGTGACGGAGTCATTCTGGTGGTGCAGGCAGGGAAGGTCAAAAAGGATGTCGTCAAGAAAGCAAAAGCGAATTTGGAAAGAGTAAAGGCGCGCATTCTGGGCGTAGTACTTAATAATGTGAAGCGTTCGAATACCCGTGTCGAGCGGGGGATGGAGGAACGCAATCTGACATGAATAAAAAGGAGGAAAATGGGAGTATATAAAATTCTTTTAACAGTGTATAAATAATACTTATTAATAAGGAGCGAGGTGATGAGACGTGTCTTCTTCCCGCTCGAATGAGGTCGAAGTGCGGGGTGCGTCAGTGGATGTTTATTCGGTCGCTCATGGGCTTGAACGGCGGCAAGGATGGAACGTATACCCGTTCGTGAAGCGAAGCATGGACATTATATTGTCTTTCATTGGAATCATCGTGCTATGCCCGGTATTTCTGCTTGTCATTTTGCTGATTAAGCTGGAGGACCCCAAAGGAAGTGCAATATTTTATCAAGTACGTATTGGAAAAAATGAGCGGCCGTTTCGCATGATCAAATTTCGTTCCATGGTGTCTGATGCCGAAGCCAGATTATCTGCACTGCTGGTGGAAAATGAAATTGAGGGTGCGATGTTCAAAATGCGGGACGATCCCCGAATTACCCGTGTGGGTCGCTTTCTTCGCAGAACGAGCATCGACGAGTTGCCACAACTGTTCAATGTACTGCGTGGGCAGATGAGTCTGGTAGGACCCAGACCCCCATTGCCAAGAGAGGTCCATGATTACACAGTGAGGGATAAGCTGCGTCTGACGGTTACACCGGGCTGCACTGGTTTATGGCAGATCAGCGGCCGTAATCATCTAAGCTTTAACCAGATGGTAGAACTGGATTTGGAGTACATATCCAGACGCAGTTTCCGCACAGATATGATTATTATGCTGAAAACATTTCGTGTGCTGCTAGGCTCCAAGGATGCGTATTAAAGTCTTTCATTTTCACGAAGAAGGTAGGGGATAAGTATGGATCTTCATTCCAACATATATGTAGCAGGGCATCACGGACTGGTGGGTTCCGCTATTGTCCGAGCGCTTCAGGAAGCGGGTTACCGTCATATTATTACTCGCACAAGCCGTGAGCTGGATCTACGTAATAAAGAGGCAGTAGATCATTTTTTTGAAACAGAGCCTGTGGATTATGTATTTTTGGCAGCGGCCAAGGTTGGTGGGATTTTGGCGAATAACGAATATCCGGCTGATTTTATCCGTGACAATCTGCTTATACAAACAAATGTGATTGATGCGGCATACCGGGCAAATGTAAGTAAGCTATTATTCCTAGGTTCTACCTGTATCTATCCTAAATTTGCTCCGCAGCCGTTACGGGAAGAATATCTGCTCACGGGTGAACTGGAGCCTACTAATGAGGCCTATGCGATTGCTAAAATTGCCGGGATTAAAATGTGTCAGTCTTACAACCGTCAGTATGGAACCCGGTTTATTTCTGTGATGCCGACGAATTTATACGGTCCGGGCGACAATTTTGATCTCCAGACTTCTCATGTGTTGCCTGCGCTCATCCGCAAGTTTCATGAAGCCAAGCTGAATCAATCTCCGACTGTAGAAGTATGGGGTTCTGGTACGCCGCGGCGAGAATTTCTTCATTCTGATGATTTGGCTGAAGCCTGTCTATTCCTAATGAACAATTATGAGGGAAATGAAATTGTAAATATCGGCGTAGGTGAGGATATCTCCATTCGTGAGCTGGCTGAGCGAGTGAAGAATGTAGTCGGCTATGAGGGGGAAATTACCTTTAACACCTCCGCTCCTGATGGAACGCCGCGTAAGTTGGTAGATGTATCCCGAATTTCCGGGCTGGGCTGGTCGGCGCGTATTTCACTAGAAGAGGGATTAAAGTCTGTGTATCAGGCATTTCAAGGTCTGGATCTGGTTGAACAATAAAAAAACGGTGGGGGAATTGGAATGAAAAAAGCGCTGATCACAGGAATTACCGGGCAAGACGGGTCCTATCTGGCTGAATTGCTGCTATCCAAAGATTATGAGGTGTACGGGATGCGCAGACGAACCAGCACACCGAACTTTGAAAATGTAGCGCATATCCAGAATGACATCCACTGGCTTTCCGGTGATATGACCGATCTGGCTTCATTGATTGAAGCCGTTCGGCAGTCCGACCCGGATGAGGTCTACAACTTGGCTGCTCAATCCTTCGTAGCGGCCTCATGGCCGCAGCCGTTGGCTACAGGGCAGATTACAGCATTATCTGTCACCAATATGCTGGAGGCGGTTCGAATTGCCAAACCGGAAGCGCGCTTTTACCAAGCGTCAAGCAGCGAGATGTTTGGTAAGGTGCTGGAGACACCGCAGACAGAAACGACCCCGTTCTACCCACGTAGTCCCTACGGTGTTGCCAAAGTGTACGGCCATTGGATTACAGTGAACTATCGTGAAAGCTTTGATATGTTTGCTTGCTCTGGCATTCTGTTCAATCACGAATCCCCACGTCGAGGATTGGAATTTGTAACGCGTAAAGTGTCGGATGCGGTAGCTCGTATCAAGCTGGGGTTGCAGCAAGAGCTGCGCATGGGAAATTTGGATTCACTGCGAGACTGGGGTTTTGCAGGGGATTATGTAAAGGCGATGTGGCTGATGCTTCAGCAGGATCAACCGGATGATTACGTCATTTCCACGGGAGAAATGCATTCTGTGCGTGAACTGCTGCAAATTGCCTTTTCCCATGTAGGTTTAAATTATGAGGATTACGTCGTGATCGATCCTCAATTTGTCCGTCCGGCAGAGGTAGATCTATTACTCGGCGATTGTGCCAAGGCGAAAGAAAAGCTGGGCTGGCGATTGGAAGTAGGCTTCGAGCAGCTCATTCGTATGATGGTGGATACAGACTTGGAGCGGGTAAAAAGGCAGGCTGCAGTTGAAGCTTCTGTCGTCGTGTAAGAGATGGAGAGGCCATCCGCCTGAGCGGGGGGTCTCTTCGCTGTACGCAAGGTCATTTTTCAAGATGGAGTAAAACCTATGACATTAGTCGAAAAACGCGCCAAACCGCGCAGAAGTTTGCTGGTGAATACATCCTGGCTGTTCGGTGACAAAATGATTCGCATGGTGTTCGGCCTGGCAGTCAGCATCATCATGGCGAGAGTGTTGGGACCAGAGGAACTGGGAAAGTGGAATTATGCGGAATCCTTTTTCGGGATGTTTCTGATTTTTACGACCCTTGGCTTTGATTCTATATTAGTACGCGATCTTGTCAAAGACCCCAAGGATGAGCATGAGCTATTGGGTACGGCGGTTCTGTTGAAATTGTTAGGTACTCTGATAGCCATTGTACTGTCCTATTCCTTCATTTCACTACTCAGACCGGAAGACAGTTCGGTGCGGTTGATCAATCTGATCTTGGCTACGGCCTCGGTATTTCAATTGTTTGATATCATCGACTACTGGTTTCGTGCGCAGATGCTGTCCAAATACACGGTTGTTGCCAAGAATACCGCTTTTGTTCTCGGCTCCACTGTCAAAATCATTCTGTTGTTATCGGGTGTTCCGATATGGATGGTGGCGTTGTGTGCTCATGGAGAGTTTCTGTTGGGAAGCCTACTGCTGCTGTATTTCTTCCGTAAGGAAGGACGACGCGTGAACCAATGGACGTTCCGTTTAGCCACAGCTCGGCGAATCATGAATCACAGCTGGCCGCTTATACTGTCATCCTCCGCTGTATATGTACAGGCACGGATCGACCAAGTCATTATCGGTGAACTGCTGGGAAACGCTGCGGTTGGGCAATACTCCGTTGCACTCCGACTCATCGAAGTGTTGGGCTTCATTCCGGTCGTTCTGACAACGGCTTATGCTCCGGTGGTGACGCGTTCCAAGCAGAAAGGAAGCGACGAGTACAGACAGACATTGTCCAAGGTGTATCGGCTGATGTTTATATGCTTTCTTGTGACCTCGGTACCTTTATTTTTTCTATCCCAATGGGTAGTGGTTGTGCTGTATGGGAGAGAATTTACCGAAGCAGGTTCGCTGTTGTCTCTATTCGCGATTCGTCTGTTTTTCACCAACTTCAGTGTTGCTAAAAGCTTGTTTATTACCAATGAAAATTTGTTCAGATACACGCTGCTGACCTCGGTGGTGGGGGCGGTCACGAATATCGCTTTCAATTACGCGCTAATCCCGTTGCTTGGTGTCCGAGGGTCGTTAGTGGCGACGATTTTGTCCTTTACGATATCTGTATTTCTATTAGATTTGTTGTTTAAGGAAGTTAAATCTAATTTGGGTTGGATGATGAAGTCCATCCTGACCTTCTGGCGTGTTCATATTACAGTACCGAAAGTTGGAGAGAACAATCATGATACCCATTAAACCGTTTGTTCGGCATGAGGAACAGTGCCCGCATTGTGGAGGTAAGGTACGTGGTGGAGAGGTGCTGTGGCAGGGAATCCATGTATGTGTCAGCACTATGTGTGAGGGGTGCGGACGCGAATATCTTGAGGACATGAGGGTCGGCCATGCTACGTATTCACCTTATCGTGTAGAAATGCCTGACTATATTCTGACCGGTGATGCGAAGTCGAGAAAATGGCTCGGAGAACCTTTGCGACAATCGTTGATGAATCCTTCCTATGACTTAGCAGTCGGCATGACCGTGCATAAAATGAAAGCTTCTACACGTGTAATCATCGTCAACACAATGGATTATTTGTATGGTCATGCTTTGCTCAAGCTGCTCAATGTGCAACGCGAATACGAGCAATCGCCGGACCTGGGCATCATCGTCATTGTGCAAAAGTCGCTGGAGTGGATGGTGCCAGCATATGTGTCTGAAATTTGGACGGTTGATGTGCCGTTCAGCAGGGCACGAAACTTTTATCCTGTACTACATCATCGGATGATTGAGGAACTGATGCGTTTTGATGAGGTGTATGTCAGCCCGGCGTATTCACATCCCAATCAGTTTGATATTGAGCAGTTTACAGGTGTCTCCCGTTATAACGAGGATCGTGAACCGGAGCCGCGCATTACCTTCGTATGGAGGGAAGACCGCTTGTGGAGCGGCAGCCATCATATCGCAAGAGCGGTACAGAAATTTCCGCAGCTCAAACGTGGGCTAAAACCGCTAATTTATCATCAGCGCAGTAAAATCATACGGCTGTTCCGCAGGCTGAGAGAAAGCTTCCCGGATCATCGCTTTACAGTCGCTGGACTTGGGCGTACCGGGAGCTTCCCGGCATGGATTTCTGATGAGCGTGTCACACGCTTCGACCGGGAAAGTGAGCTGCGGGTCTGCAAGGTATATGCAGCCAGCCGATTAGTGATCGGTATCCACGGCTCTAATATGCTGCTGCCCTCTGCGCATGCCGGTATGACCATTGATTTGATGCCCAAGGACCGATGGGGGAATTACGCTCAGGATATTTTATTTCACGAAACCGACCATCGGCTTACAGCCTACAAATACCGCTTTGTGCCGATGGAATCGAGTGTAACTCTAGTGGCAGATATGGCAGCTGCCCAGCTCAAAGGGGCAGATCATTTTAATATGCAGATGACGGAGGAGAGGCAACGGGAACATTCAAGTTGGAGGGGGGAGGCCGCTTCGGGACGGATTTGATCCTGGAGCGACTTTTGTGGATGGAAGTCCGCTGCGGGACGGATTTGATCTTCCGATCGCTGTTGACGAGGGATTCCCTAGATTGAATAGGCCCTGTAAAAGGGCGGAATCCCTCGTCAAAGGCGAACGCTGCCGCTTCTCCAGATTCAAATCCTTACCCTCCGCTACCCACCGCCGCCAAAAAGAATTTCCCCCAGCCTATTGGGTGGGGAAGGTAAAAGCCGCCTGGTGATAGCTTCGCCCTATCGCCTAGAACTTCTATGCCGGGCATGCATCCCGGCGTAATTAATGCTCTGTACAGTTCTCTGTCAGGGTGACAGGGTCCGGTGGATAACAATCTGGACAGGCGACAGTCTAGCCATAGTTAAGGCATCTTGGTCAGCTAGCGGTAGTAGTTCCATGTTGTTTTGTGAGCTTGCCATAACCGTACCAAGCTCACAAGCTGTTCGACGAGGTCAGCGCCCTGCATGCATTTGCTCGCGTATCCACGCAGCGAGGGCACTTCATACCCAGCATTCCCTTTTTTTAAATGGGGTGACTTTATGGACACGGTGGTCAGCAGCGGAGCGGTCCATTTGAATCTGAAGAAGCGCTAGCGTTCGCCTTTGCAGTGGGATTCCTACCTCGGAATGTTTTATATATCCAGGAATCCCACTGCAACAGCGATCGGAAGATCAAATGGAACGCGCAGCGTTCTCTGAACCCTCCGTGCTCCATAACTCACTCAATATGAAATGGCAGGAGCCCTGATGATGATTCGAAAAATATTGTATCTCCGCAATTTTGCCAGCAAGGTGAACGGGGACTCATACAATTTACAGGAAGTCGGTTTGGGCAAAGCACTCGTTCGAAAAGGCTATGATTGCGACATTGTTTACTACAACGATCGTAAGGAAACCCATCTGGAACAGGTCTACCGTCACGAAGGATGCACCTTGCGTATTATCTGGCTCCACGGGTTTAAGTTCCTAAGCAACAGCATCTACAGAGATGTTCTCAAAGATTCTTTTCTGGATGCTTATAGTCTGGTCATTACTACAGAATACAACCAGATCATGACCTATCTGCTTTCCCGCAAATGTCCTGATAAGCTGGCGTTGTATCACGGCCCATACCGAGATAACACGCACGCGCTGATCCGCAAACTGTACGATATTATGCTGCTGCCGAAGGTAGCAAAATCTCTACGCCGTACCTATGTCAAATCCGATCTTGCCAAGCGCTATTTGGAGAATAAAGGTTTTGACAACGTGGTTACGATTGGAGTCGGATTGGATCGCAGTAAAGTAGAGAGAGCATCCGACAGTGACACCAGTAATAAAAGTGACAACATAAGCGGAGAGCGTGAGGAAAACCGTGAGGTCGCGAATGAGCTACGTCGAATCGGAGATCGTCCGGTGCTTTTGTATGTTGGTGTACTGGAGGAACGGAGAAATATACGTTTTATGCTGAGTACGTTCAAAAGGGTACTCCAAAAGCATCCTAGCTGTCTTTTGTTAATGGTCGGGGATGGACGGAAGACGGACACAGACCGCTATTGGACATATGCTCATGAACTGGGAATAACGGACAGTATTATACATTTTTCAAGAGTGGAGCAACGTCATCTGTGGCAAGTTTACGGAGCGGCGGATGTGATGCTGTTTCCGACCCAATACGATATTTTTGGTATGGTGCTGCTGGAAAGCATGCTGTTTCGCGTTCCGATTATCTCTTCGGTAAACGGGGGCTCGGTTACCTTGATTGAGGACGGAGTGAGCGGAGTGATGCTGAGAAGCTTTTCAGAAGAGGAATGGTCTGGTCGAATAGACGATTTGCTGGATAATGCTGAGCTGAGACGAAGTATGGCGGAGAAGGCCTTCCTTACGGTCGAGCGTATGTCGTGGGATCGCATTGCGGATGAAATCGTAAGCCATCAAGGGATCAAGCCCAGAAGTTCGAACCACGCTATGCAATCAACGCAGGAAAGAGGGGCAACCACGTGAGACAACAGGTCAGCAGACAGATGAGCCCTCCTGTGAGCAAGGTGCTGATCATCCATAACTTTTATCAGCAAAGCGGGGGAGAAGACAAGGTTGTCGAGCAAGAATCAGCTATGCTGCGTTCCAGAGGAATAGAGACAGAGCATTACTATGTGCACAACGACAGCATTCAAAGCAGAGGGCTAGCGAACATGGCAAAGCTGGCGGTAGAGGCGGCATGGTCTCTGCCGGAATTCAAAAGAATCAAGAAGCTGCTTTTACAGGTGAAGCCAGATGTGGTACATGTGCATAATTTTTTTCCGGTTATATCCCCTTCGGTCTATCATGCTTGTGAACGGCTGGGGATTCCGGTTGTCCAGACACTGCATAATTACAGGCTGATTTGTCCGGCGGCAACCTTTATGCGAGGGAATAAGGTTTGTGAAAAATGTCTGCACGGCACGCTGCTGCATTCCATCCGTCATGGATGCTATCGAGGTTCACAGCTTCAGACGATTCCGGTAGCGGCGATGATTAAGTTCAACGATCTGATCGGCACATGGCAGCACAAGGTAAGTCGCTATATCGCGCTGACAGAGTTTGCACGGGACAAATTTGCCGAAAGCGGTATTCCACTGGATCGTATCGCGGTAAAGCCAAATTTTGTCCATCATAAAACCATGAAAACCCAATATGACCCGAATGATCGTTATTTATTGTTCGTGGGACGGATTTCAGCTGAAAAAGGGGTTCGCAATCTGCTGCAAGCTTGGTCACAGTTGGAAGATCGGGGGGGATTGAGACTGGTCATCATTGGAGATGGTCCGGAAAAGGCTGAATTGACCGCTGCTTATCCACAGGAAGATGTTCGGTTTCTCGGTAAGCAGGATGGAGACACGGTACTGGATTGCATGAGCCGGGCCATGTATGTCATGGTGCCTTCCATTTGGTATGAAGGATTTCCCATGACCATTGTAGAGTCTTTTTCTGTTGGAACTCCGGTATTATGCAGCCGGCTCGGTGCACTGGAGGAAGTCGTGGAGGACGGGGTGACGGGTTTCCATTTTCAACATGATGATTTGGAGAATATAAAGACCGTGATTCGCTGTGCAGTAGCCTATGAAAACTATGCAGTTATGAGACAGAAGGTGTCGGAAAACTACGCTGCACGCTATACGGAAGAAGTGAATGTGAAGCAGCTGATGGCGATATATAGCGAGGCGATGGAGGAGCATGATTATGAAGCAGCTGCCCCAATATAGAGTCGGAAGGATTGCGGATGCAGATATTGCAGCACTTACGTTTCAGGAGACGGTACACATGCTGGAACAATGGGCAGTCGAACGAAAGGACGGCTATGTTTGTATTTGCAACACGCATTCCATTGTCACAGCCGGGAATCATTCCGAGTTCCACGAAGCGCTCACTCAAGCAGATCTGTGTACTCCGGACGGTATGCCGTTGGTATGGGCGCTCAAGCTGTACGGATTTGAGCATCAGGATCGGGTAGATGGTCCCAGTCTGATGCTCAAGTTGTGCGAACGTGCGCCACAGACGAAGGTGAGTATGTATTTTTACGGCAGTACGCCGGATACGCTGGATAGCTTAAAAGAAAGAGTAAGACAGGATTACCCCGGGATCCGCATCGCGGGCAGCTTTTCACCGCCATTTCGTGAGCTTCACCCAGATGAGGAGGAGCGGATCATTGATGAAATCAATGCGTCCGGGGCGCATATCATATTCGTCAGCTTAGGCTGCCCGAAGCAGGAAATATGGATGCATCGAAACAAAGACCGCATTCATGGCGTGATGATTGGAGTAGGGGCGGCCTTTGACTATATCACTGGAAAGGTTCGTAGACCGCCAATAGCGATACAAAAGCTGGGGCTGGAGTGGCTGTACCGTCTGATCTGTGAACCGAAGCGATTATGGAAGAGGTATGCCTATAACAATCCGATGTATGTATACCGTTTTCTAAAATCTTATCGGCAAAACAAACGGCTTACGCTTTATCAAAATCGGCTTGCAGGAAGAGATATAGACAAGTGAAGTCGGTAAAAGCAGGATGCAATGAGACAGCATGTAAAAGGGGGAGTTGCTTTGAAGTTATGTGTAATGGGTGCAGGGTATGTCGGGCTGGTGTCGGGGGTCTGTTTTGCCGCACTCGGGAATACCGTCGTCTGTGTAGATCAGAATGAGGACAAAATTCTTCAGCTACGTGCAGGTGGGGTGCCGATTTATGAACCGGGATTAAAGGCTCTAATTAAAGATAATGTAGAACAAGGCCGACTAAGCTTTACAACAGATACGGCTGCTTCGGTGGAGGCAGCTGAAATTGTTATTTTGGCGGTCGGCACGCCTTCACTGCCGGGCGGGGAAGCGAACCTGTCCTATATTGAAGAAGCCGCTTGCGAGGTGGCAGACGCCATGAATGGCTACAAAGTAATTGTCACCAAAAGCACGGTGCCTGTCGGAACGAACGAACGTATTCAAAACTGGATTGCGAGCCGCACAAACTATCCGTTTGGTGTGGCTTCGGTTCCTGAATTTTTACGCGAAGGTTCAGCAGTCCTAGACACCTTACAGCCAGATCGAATCATCATCGGGGCTTCCGATCCGCATGTGTCCGCAGTGCTCACTACACTGCACGAGCCGCTGACGACAAATATCGTAACCACAGATATCCGTTCGGCGGAGATGATCAAGTATGCGTCGAATGCTTTTTTGGCGACCAAAATTTCGTTTATTAATGAGATTGCAAATATTTGCGAAAAGGTGGGCGCAGACGTTACACGTGTGGCACACGGTATGGGGCTGGATCAGCGGATCGGCTCCTCCTTTTTGTCTGCAGGTATCGGCTATGGGGGTTCCTGTTTCCCAAAGGATACACAAGCTCTAATCCAAATTGCAGGCAACGTGGACTATGAATTCAAGCTGCTGAAATCTGTGGTGGAAGTGAATCAGGGTCAACGCTTTAACGTGATTCGTAAGCTGAAAGAGGCGCTGGGTGATCTGGAAGGAGCAACGATTGGTATATGGGGACTGGCCTTTAAACCGAATACAGATGACGTAAGAGATGCCCCGGCGCTGGATATTATGCAGTCGCTGCTGGAGGCAGGGGCGCAAATCCGTGCATATGACCCGATCGCTACCGCTAACTTCCGCAGACTGCTGGACAGCTCGGAAGTAACGTGGGCAGATAGCGCACGGGAAGCAGCAGAGGGATGCGACGCACTGTGTCTATTGACGGAATGGGAGGAGTTTGGTGAAATCGGGCTGGGTGAGCTGAATGAGCTTATGAAGTATCCTATTATGATCGATGGACGCAATGTGTATAGCGAGGAGCAAATCAGACAATCCGTCTTTGCATACTATTCTGTCGGTAGGCCACAGATGAACAATCTGGATGTAGATCGTCATCAGTCTGTAGTAAATCCGTAAAGGGGAGGCTGCATATGAAACGGTGGCTGAAGATAACATTGGGGGCTGCGGCGTTATTGGTCATAGGGGCTACTGCCTACACCGCTTATGTGTATCATTCCTTTAAAACAGCAGCGAATGCGATGTATCATCCGCGTAGCATGTTTCAGCCTGGGGCGGTTTCTACCCTTGCAACGGGCGGAGCAGGGCGATCCATAGATACAGACTCTGGATCAAGTACACCCAATCCGGCAGCCATCTCCCAGTTCAAGCCGTTCACCGTGCTGGTACTGGGCGTAGATCGGCGGCCTCACGATCCAGGACGATCGGATACGATGATCGTCTTGTCTGTTAACCCTGCCGAAGGCTCTATGTTGATGTTCAACATTCCGCGTGATACGCGAACAGAGTTGATCGGCAGAGGGCGTGAGGACAAAATCAATCACGCTTTTGCTTTTGGGGGGGTGGATATGTCGATTCGTACGGTAGAGCATTTTTTGAACCATCCGATAGATTACTATGTACAGATGAACATGGAAGGGTTTGCGAAAATGGTGGACCTTATGGGGGGAGTCGAGGTTCATAATCCACTAGATTTTCAATATGAGGGCTATCATTTTGCACAGGGTAATTTGAACTTGAACGGGGCTGAGGCGTTGGCCTACGCCCGTATGCGATTCGATGATCCACGTGGGGATCTCGGAAGAAATGCCCGCCAGCGGGAGCTACTCAAGCAAATTCTTGCCCAGTCCATCAGCAAGGAAGGGCTGTTGAGGGTAAAACCGATACTGGAAGCAGCGGGGGAGCAGATTCGCACAGATATTACCTTTGACGATATGACCACTTTCCTGACCCGGATCGGTCCGTCCCTCAAGCAGACGGATACCGTTGAACTGAAGGGACATGGGCGTAAAATCAACGGTGTGTATTATTACATTGTGGATGAGCAGGAACGCCAGCGTATCCATGGAGTGATGGAGAAGCATTTGCTTACCACTGCCATATTACCTTAGGCAGACTTACGCAGGCGGGTGCCCTATGGGGAGATCACCCGTTATTTTCTTCTAAAGTCTTCTAAAAAAGGCTTGTCCCACATACATCTGTAGAGAATTCGGTATAGTCCAACAGAGGGAGGGGCAATGTGTGCTGTTTAGAAGGAGAGCGGCTTCGGCGTTCGTCCGTAAGCTATTATATTTTGCCATTATATGTGGATTGTTATGGCTGCTGTGGCTGGGTCTGCGTGGGGTCATGTCTACAGGCGATGGCGATCAAGCGGTAGAAGCACTGAACGAGTTCTACACGATGGAGCAATCGGGAAATTTCGGAGGTTCATGGGAGCTTTTTCATTCGCAAATAAAAAAGAAATTCGAGAAATCTACGTATGTACAGCAGCGTGCGCACGTTTTTATGCAGGATATGGGGACGGATACGTTCACGTTTGAACTGGGGGAGCCGCAGACTGAATATGACATTCGTACGGATCAGAATGGAGAAGAGTTAGGGAAAGTTTACCGTATTACGGTCACTCAGCATTACAAGACCCGATTCGGTAATTTTGATATCGTACAGCCTTGTTATGTGACGCAGGAAGATGAGAAATGGCGGGTGCTTTGGATATACAAGGACAAGGAATAGAGGTTGCGAGGTGTTTCTAAAAGGTTAAATATGGTACAATACTTCCAAAACCGGAAATGTACAGTAAATGGATAACAGCTTCACTCCGGATGGAAGGAGTTTCATAGCATGCAGCAAGCGACAGGACAGGTTCCCGTCATACGTATGGAGGGTGTGAGTAAAATCATTTCCTCCAAAGCGATCGTGGATGATCTGACGCTGGAGGTTCCGGCGGGGCAGGTATTTGGTTTCCTTGGACCCAATGGTGCGGGAAAAACGACAACCATCCGTATGATGGTTGGCCTGATTTCGATCAGCAAGGGCGATATTCATATTTGTGGAGACAGCATTAACACCGATTTTGAAAAGGCCGTTTCCCATGTCGGCGCGATTGTTGAGAACCCGGAGATGTACAAGTTTTTGACAGGCTATCAAAATTTGCAGCATTTTGCGCGGATGTCTCCTGGGGTGACCCAAGAACGCGTGGATGAAGCGATTCGTTTGGTGGGACTCGGAAACCGGATTCACGATAAAGTAAAAACCTATTCGCTCGGGATGCGGCAGCGACTTGGGGTAGCTCAGGCGATTTTGCATCGACCGAAGCTGCTTGTGCTGGACGAGCCGACCAATGGTTTGGACCCGCAGGGTATTCGTGAACTGCGGGATTATTTGCGTCAGTTGACCCGTACGGAGGGAATTACCGTATTCGTATCAAGTCATTTGTTGTCCGAGATGGAGCTGATGTGCGACCGTGTAGCCATTATTCAGAGCGGACGGCTGGTTGATATCAAGCAACTGAAGAATACAGGGGAGGAAGTGCAGACGGCGGAAATTGCTTTTGAGGTAAATGATGCCGAACAAGCCTATGCGCTTGCTGGAGCAGGACGCGTTGAAGGTAATCAACTGCTGCTTCACCTGGAGCGGGAACAGATCGCAGAGATGAACAGCCTGCTGGCTGCAAACGGAATTAAAGTATATGCGATTCGCCCGGTTGCCCGTACGCTGGAAGATCAATTTTTGGAAGTGACGGGAGGCGGGTTCATTGGGTGATTTCTTCAAACTGGTACATAACGAAAATCTGAAAATTTACCTGCGTGTGCGCACATGGATTATGCTGGGATTGCTGGCGGTCATCACTGCTGCGATTCCGATGCTGATCTCCCTGGTTTCCGATCAGGTCAGTGTGTGGGATGGGATTGCGTTGACGACGTTGTTTACGTTTTTCCTCAATACGACGTTTACGGTCATTGTAGCTGCTGATTCGGTGGCTGGTGAATTTACTTGGGGAACGATTAAGCTGCTGCTCATCCGACCTTGGACTCGCAGCAAAATATTGTTGTCCAAGTATATATCCGTGATTTTGTTCAGTTTGCTCGGAACGATCATTTTGATCTTGATGGTTACGCTGTCCTCATGGCTGATGTTATCCAAGGATGCACCAGCGGGTTCTGTTCCGCTGTTCAGTGATCCGATATCTTACGTAACGTTGAACTTCTTGTATAGCTATATTGCCTTGTTCGTGACGATGGCCTTTGCTTTTATGCTGTCCGCTGTTTTCCGTTCCAGTGCCTTGGCGATTGGGCTGTCGCTGTTCATGATGTTCACCAAAACAATCTATAACTCTATTGGCTTGTTCAGCACAGATCGTTTTGAATGGACCAAATACGTACTATTTACGCATATGGATCTGAAAAAATATCTAGATATGCCGCCGGGTACGGTAAGTTCCAGTCTAACCTTTTCGCTCACCGTGCTGGCCGCTTATTATGTAATTTTTATCGCCATTGCCTGGGTGGTTTTCGTAAAACGGGATGTTTCAACCTAAATCGCAGTGTCTTAGAGTTACACAAAGGACGTTCAAATGCTCAGCATTTGGACGTCCTTTTATTATTTCAGGATTTTGCAAAATCCTCATTTAACACTGTTTTATCCAGTATCTATGTCATTTTTGTTACATATTCTGCGTGCAGGGGTATATTGTAATCTATTTTCAGCAAGAATCAATCAATAGGGTCATTTTGCGTTTAAAGAGGTAGAGAGAAATAGAACAGAGGGGGCCGCATGGTATGCTGCAAAATAATCGTTTTTTTCGTGTAACTACAGGTATCGTCATGCTATTACTCATCATTTACTTGGGCACCAAAGTAAGTTTTATATTTAGTCCTCTCGTATCCTTGGTCAGCTTGCTGGTGGTACCGTTAATGCTATCTTTTTTCCTCTATTATTTATTGAGGCCGATTGTGGATGTAATGGAACGGAGAAAAATCAAACGATCGATCTCCATCTTGCTGATTTATTTGGTCATTGGAGTGTTATTGTTTGTTTTCTCATGGGGTGTGTGGCCTACGCTGCGTGATCAAGTAACCAATTTATTTGAAAATGCGCCGAAGCTCATTAAAAGTCTGGTTGATCAATTGAGCCAATGGCGGCATAATCAATCCTTGAGACAAGTGCTGCCTCCGGGTGAAGACCCGCTGTCACAACTGTCAGATACGTTGAACGAAGCCTTTTCGACGCTATCTGATTATTCGGTAAAGCTGGTATCGTTCGTGTCCTACTTTTTTATCGTATTGGCTACCTTTCCCATATTGCTCTATTACATGCTGAAGGAAGGGAGCAAGTTTGGCCCTAAAATGCTAAACTTCTTTCCTAAAAAATATCACAAGGACGCATTGGAGGTTATGGAAGATATCGATAGTGCACTCAGCAGCTTTATCGTCAGTCGGGTGCTGATCAATGTCGCGTTGGGTGTGATGATGTTCCTTGGATTTTTGATTATTGGTTTGCCTTATGCCTTGCTGCTCGCCGTTATTTCGATTTTCCTTAATTTTATTCCCTATGTGGGGGCAGTGGCCGCTTCTATACCCGTGGTTATTATTGGATTTCTCGAATCACCTTCGATGGCGCTCTGGTCGCTGGTCGTGGTGATTGCTGCACAGCAAATTCAGGATAATTGGCTGTCACCTATAGTTTTTGGTAAACAGCTGGATATTCATCCGTTGACTGTCGTTATTTTACTGTTAGTTGGTGGCGACCTGCTCGGGATTCTGGGTATCATTTTGGTGATTCCATTGTATATGTGCGGAAAAATCGTCATACGCAAGGTATACCAATTATTTTTGGAACGCAGAGTGGAGGATATTATGGAATGAATGGAGAATGCACTGGATTTAAAGGAGTATATACTGACTTTACCCTGCTTCGGATTGCAGAGCGGCTTGGCTGTCCTCCCTGTCTTTGCTGAAACTAGATTGGGTTTCGTCGTTTGGCTCATCCGTAGAAGTTGACAACTCTACATCCTTTGTTCGGTTCATTTGACTTGTGCCGTCCAGTACACCGCCTTCAGAAATGACCAATGCAGCGGTCGCGGTATTTCCGTACAGCTCACCTGTCGGCGTAATGGTCAGTCGTCCTTCTGTAGTAATGCTGCCGAACACCTTACCGGCAAGGATGACGTCTTGTGCGAAGATGTCCGAACGTACAACAGCAGATTCTCCAATGACGACAGTACGAGTGCTGCGGATATCGCCCTGAAAATGACCGTCAATCCGAATATTGGCCTCTGCCTCAACTGTACCTTCAAAGCTGGTGCCATTAGCGAGCAGTGTATCCATAGCTGGGGTGGAGAGCTTTTTTTTGGATTCCTTAAACATGATGGTTTTCCCCCAATCTTTTATTGTGAAAATTTTGCAAAATCCTCATTGTACATACAGTAATGGATCGACAGGTTGGTTATGCTTGACGATCTGAAAATGAAGATGAGGTCCTGTGCTTCTCCCGGTACTTCCCAGCAGACCGATGGTCTGTCCTTTGTGGACACGATCTCCTGGAGCCACCTGCATGCCGCTCAGGTGCATATACCAGCTCTGGAGTCCGTCAGGATGCTGGATGATGATGCACTTGCCGCGGGCTCCACTAGAAGCAGCCTCCAAGACGGTGCCTGCTCCTGCTGCATAGACAGGATCACCGGTTTGTCCGGCAATGTCCACGCCTGAATGAAAGGCAGATCTACCCGTAAAAGGGTCGCTGCGATAGCCGAAGCTGGAGGTCATTCGCCGTGAACCTACAGGCCAAACGGAGGGTTTCCCTTGCACGGCAAGAGCCAGCCTACGAGTCTGGAGTAACTGTGCGGCTTGTTTGCGCTCCAGATTTTGCTGGACGGCATTTGCTTGCTGAATAGAGCGAGGAACCGTACGTTCCACCGTGTCCAACAGAGATTCGATCTCCTGAAAATCATCCATTGCCTGGCGAGTTAGGAAGGCAGTATTTTCATGTACTGCGATCAGCTCACCCCCAATATGGCCGGAAGCATCCCAGGAGAGCGGAGTCATGTTTTTTTTATGGTTACTTGTGGCAGATGAGTTTCCGTGTTTACGAATGAATTGTTGCATTTGCTGTTCCAGCTCTGTTACGCGCTGAAGGCGTTCACGAATATGGGTGGCTTGATTTGTCAGCTCCATGACTTCCTGCCGTAGTCGCCCAATGGCTGCATCCTTGTCCGCTACCGTGACCTCCATCTGCAAACTCTGGACAGCAAGATTCGTTTCCATTTGGGAAATAATATGGGAAGAACGGATTTGCAGCCCGATCACGAGCGTAGAGATAGACGCGATCACAAGAGTCGGGACGAGAATGACAGCGGCTGTAGAGCATTGTAGCTGCTTGGGCGGTTGCTGTGCATCCCGAATAACAAGCAGGGTCATCCGGCGATTTAGGCTTCCTTTTTTCATAATCGCTCCTTTCCGGACATCGCTCCTATAGTGCTTGGTTACTATCTATTCAGCTTAAGAGGCAAACATGTCAAAAAAATTGGAGCTTAGTATAAAACGTAGATGAGGATTTTGCAAAATCCTGAGATATATAAGGAGGCTTAGACATGCTGTGGTTGCTGTTGGTTTTAATTGTTTTTATTTTTCAGACCGGGACGATCCTGCTCTTTGAATTTCGCAAGCCGTCCAAAGCGGTAGCCTGGCTTTTTATTTTGTTTTGCTTCCCGCTCATTGGCTTTGTCGTGTACTACTTTGTTGCACAGGATTATCAGAAGCGTAAAGTGGTTCGAAAAGGGGGATCGCAGCTGTTTCGTGAATTCCGCGAGCGTCTATGGGCGCAATCCAAGGTCATTGAACATGTGGAGCAAATGCATAATCCTCATTTCAAACATCAGGAGCGCCTGTTTAACCAGTTAATTCGTATGTCGGAAAACCCGTTGACTGGATGTAACCGCACACGTGTGCTGACGAACGGTGAAGAAGCCTTCGAGGCCATGCTGGCAGCGATGGAACATGCGCAACATCATATCCATGTGGAGTTTTACATATTTCGGGCCGACGAAATCGGAAGAAAGTTTCAAGAGGTCATGATCCGCAAGGCACGTGAGGGAGTAAAAGTACGATTCGTTGTAGACGGTGTGGGGAGCTACAATTTGCCCTATTCCTTTATTCGCACCTGTAGTGAGGCGGGAGTGGAATTTCATTATTTTCTACCTCCGTTTTTCGCCACGCTGGACCGCCGGATTAACTATCGTAATCACAGAAAAATCGTGGTGGTAGACGGCATGATCGGATTTGTGGGGGGGATTAATGTAGGCGACGATTATCTCGGAAAATACCCCAAAGTGGGATTTTGGAGGGATACGCATTTGCAGATTGAAGGAGATAGCGTCTATTTTCTGCAAAATGCGTTTCTTAGTGACTGGAAGCTGGCCTCAGGGGAGAGACTGATGGATGTGAATTTATTTCCCCCGCATACCTGCACCGGGGATGAGGAAGTACAAATTTTGAGTAGCGGTCCCGATCAGGTATGGGATACGATTCAGGAAATGTGTTTTGGGGCACTCACGGTTGCCAAAAAGCGGATTTGGATTACAACGCCGTATTTTATTCCCGATCCGGGGATTTATGAGGCGCTTAAGCTGGCGGCAGTCAGTGGCGTAGATGTGAAAATTATTATTCCCTACCAGTCCGATTCGAAGTTAGTTCATTTGGCGTCTCTGTCCTATGTACAAGAACTGCTGGAGGCAGGGGTGGAGTTCTACCAATATCGAAAAGGATTTATTCATGCCAAAGTGGTGATTGTCGATGATTTACTCGGCTCGGTCGGGACCGCCAATATGGACATGCGCAGCTTTTTCTATAATTTTGAGTTGACCGCTGTAGTTTTTGCTAATTCAGCGCTGGAACGGCTTTCGGCAGATTTTGTAGAGGACATTTCCAACTCCTCACGCATAGATTTAAACGTGTTCCGCAGACGGCCTAGATCTCAGAAAACAGCTGAAATTCTAACTCGCATGCTCTCTCCACTCCTATAAAGGCGATTTTCGCCGTTTTTATCGCTATAATCCCGCTTTATTGTGATTTATGTGCTCTTTGCTAACTTTTTTGCGCGAAATCACAGTTTTGTGATATACTATTTATATAAATAGCGCGGTAAAGAATAGGGGACTGCGGATAGCAGCCCCTTTTTTGTCCAATATATCATACTGTAACGGGGGGATTTATATATGAGTGTAGTGAGCAAGGAAGTCCAAAGTTTATCTGAGATTACAGATGTGACCGGAGAGTTGACCAAGATCAGCAAAATTCCAGCTAATCCGAAGAACAAAGTAAAACGCCTGTTTCAGCGTGCAGCCATGATTGTAGTTGGTGCAGCTCTGATGGCAGTGGGATTGGAAATATTTCTGGTTCCTAACGGCGTTATTGACGGAGGCGTTACAGGTATTTCCATTATGGCCTCCAAGATTACTGGCTATCCGCTCGGTATTTTCCTGACCCTGTTGAACCTTCCATTTTTACTTATCGGCTACAAACAAATTGGTAAAACCTTCGCTTTATCCACATTATTCGGTATCGTCGTTATGTCCATTGGAACCGCGTTACTTCACAATGTAAGTGCGTTGACTCCTGGTGAACCGCTGCTCGGCGCTATTTTTGGGGGCGTCATTCTCGGTGTTGGGGTGGGTCTTGTGATTCGGTCCGGCGGTTCGCTGGATGGAACAGAGATCGTAGCTATTCTCGTCAGTGAAAAGACTCCTTTTTCGGTCGGTGAGATCGTACTGTTCGTTAACATATTCATTCTGGGAAGTGCAGGTTTTGTGTTCGGTTGGCCAAATGCCCTGTATTCCATGATTGCTTATTATATCGCCATGAAAATGATTGATATTACGATTGAAGGTCTGGATCAGTCCAAATCGGTCTGGATTATTAGTGACAAATACCGTGATATCGGGGATGCCCTGACGGATCGTCTTGGACGGGGCGTAACTTATCTGGAAGGTGAAGGTGGCTTTACAGGCGAAAGCAAGAAAGTGATTTTCGTCGTCATCACCCGACTGGAGGAAGCGAAGCTGAAGAGCATCGTTGAAGATTGGGACCCGCACGCTTTCGTTGCGATCGGTAACATTCACGATGTGAAGGGCGGACGCTTTAAGAAAAAAGGAATACACTAGCGCAAGGGGACAATTTCTCAGCCTAATGGCTGTGGGGTTCGTCCCCTTTTTTATTCTTCCAAGCATGGATCAGGTTCGGTGTGCCTTGGTGCGCATATGCTTGAGGACGTCTTCTACAGGTTGGGGAGGAACCTTGTCGATCAAGTCGCCTACCCGATTTAGTCGTTCCTCAATATTCAGCAAATGGTAGTCAAGTGGTGATACATCTTGCCGTACCTCTTCCCATGTTAGCGGAGTGGAGACCGTAGCGCCGGGACGTGCCCGCGGGGTATAAGGAGCGGCCAGAGTTTTCCCCTGATAATGCTGCAAATAATCAAAATAGATGGCTGTTCCACGATCCTTCTTTAACCTTTCGAGTGTGAACAGATGCGGGTGCTTTTCTGTCACAAACTGTCCGACTAATAGCCCGATGCTGCGAAGTTCGTCGAAGGTTATGCCTGTACGGATCGGAACGATAATTTGTACACCTGTGGCCCCGGATGTTTTGGGGACGGAGTCCAAACCAAGCGAAGCCAGTACTTCACCGACAATAGAGGCTGCCTCCATAATACGTGGCTCCACCTCTCTGGATGGATCAAGGTCAATCATCCATTCACAGGGCAGCTTGTTTCCCGCTTCGTGCAGAGAGGGGTGGAATTCCAACGCAGCTTGATTACCAAGCCAGAGGAGTTGTGGCAATTTGCCGAGCACGATATATTCAATGCCATCATGCAGGGCGGTTTCAATATAGTCCGGCCGAGGACGTGGGGCATTTTTCTGATAAAAAAAATCACCGTGAATCCCATGTGGCCAGCGGATGACGGTCAGCAGACGATGATGACAATATTTGAGCAGGAAGGGAGCCAATACCGCGAGCTTGCGAAGATACAGCGCCTTAGTCACGCCTGCTTCAGGCCACAACGGTTTATCCGGGTTGGTGATAGGAATTTCATGACCTTCAATGGTAATAGTACCTTTAACAGCTTGTCCCATAGTGCTATCCTCCTTTGGCTAATATGCAGCAAAATCTTTATTTACAGGCTGATTGTTAAGCTTTTAGATCTACATAGGGTTTAACATGAACGTGAAGTGCTGAATTTATCCATCAAAAGGATTGACAAGATACATTATGTATCATAAATTTATAATAAAAATACGATATGTATCTATTAAAGTGTCTTGAGCAGAGGTAGAGGAGGAGTTTGCTTGATTGAAAAGCAAGGCGGAGGGCTGGTATTCCTGTTAAGTGTCCCTCGGAGTGGAAGCTCGTTGCTTACCGCCATTTTGCAAAACCATTCCCGCCTGTTTGCCACGCAGGAAATGTGGTTTCTGCTCAGTTTATATGATCTTCCGCAGTCACATGCACGTCCATATGGAGGAACAGGGATACTCCGGCAATTTTTTAAAGGTATGGTCCCCTCCGACGTATTGGAGCAGGCCTCCCGTTCGTATGCACTTGAAATATATAATGGTTTGCTTCAAGGTACAACAGCAGATATGCTTATCGACAAATCCCCGCGTTACTATACGGTGCTGGAATTTATAGACCGTTTATTCCCTGCTGCCCGCAGGTTGTGGCTTATCCGAAACCCTTTGGCCATTGTGGCCTCATTCAAAAAGGTCAATCAGCTACGGAACGGACGTTTTCAACTACTGGAGGAACTGGGGAGTCCGCATTTTAATATGAAAATGACGGATATTACGGTTGGTTTGTTCCGTTATACTCATTATTTTGCTACACCTCATCCACTTGCATACCCGCTTAGGTATGAACAACTCGTATCCAATCCAACGATGGAGATCGAGAAACTGTGCAGTTTTTTGGGAATCCATTATGAAGCGGGGATGGAAAAGTACGGAGATTTCGCGGATACGCCCAAATCCAGTCTTTTTTATAGTATGGGAGCGGGCGATCCATTCGTAGGAGAGCATGAACAGGCGCATCAGGATTCGGTACATAGCTGGCAACATGTGTTGAGTAAAAGGGAAATTGAGCTGTATTGCAGAAGCATTGGGTCCCGCATGTTTAAGCAACTTGGTTACGCGGAAGCGCTGGAGCAGGCTGAACAGATGACTGGAGTTCGCTTTGAAGATGAGCCAGATATGGAGCTGCTGAGTCGACGTACACAACAATTCCTCCAGCAAAGCGGCTTTGAATGGAAGGAAGCTTATCGGATGCTGGAAGAACAGGATACAGATAACAGAGAACTCATGACAAATGCAATCCATCATACTCCACCCCAAGATCCCGCAAGGATGCATGTGGACCAGAGCGTGAACGATCGACGGATCCAATCACTGGAAAACAGATTGGCACATAGCTATGAGGAGCGGAACCGTCTTATCGCTCAGCTTCAAAGCTATCAACGCCCACATCAAGGTCTCCGATCTCGCAGCCTCTTGGCCCGTAAACTCAGGTACTTGGCGTCTGTAGCATTATCAAGTATAGGAAAAGAAAAAGGGGGAAGAACGTGAGTGCGATTGCCGGAATCTATAGCTTTGGGCATGAGTCTGTATGCACCGAAGAAGGCGGGAAAATGATGCAGGCCCTGCGGAAATATCCCGCTGACCGCGTATGCGCTTGGTGTGAAGGCTCTATTTTTTTGGGTTGTCATGCCCAGTATGTGACCCCGGAATCTGTTCATGAGCGTCTTCCCTTTTATGATGAGCTAAGAGATTTGGCAATCACGGCGGATGCGCTTATTGACAATCGTTCCGAGCTGTTTGAACGGCTGGGAGTTGAGCAGGAACGGCGGCAAGATATCACGGACAGCGAGCTGATTTTGCTGGCATATGACAAATGGGGAGTGGAGGCAGCCAGTTATCTGATAGGTGATTTTGCCTTTGTCATTTGGGATGCCAAGGAACATCGATTATATGGTGCTCGAGATATGACAGGCCATCGTACGCTGTACATCTACCAACATGACCGAGGATTCGCGTTTAGCACGGTAGTCGCTCCGCTTTTGGCCCTGTCCTCTCTGCGAAAAGAACTGCATGAACCGTGGCTGGCCGAATTTTTGTCCATCCGCACCATGCAGGAATCCGTCGATATCGGGACGACCGCCTACAAGCATATCAACCAGCTTCCTCCTGCACATTGGTTCACTATGGAGGAGGGGAAGCGAACCCTTCATAAATATGCATGCCTGGATGAGGTAGAGCCACTGCGGCTCAAAACAGGAGGTGAGTACATAGAAGCTTTCCACGAGGTGTTCACACAGGCGGTCACTGCCCGATTACGGACGCATCGCGCTGTAGGGGCTGCCTTGAGCGGAGGGCTGGATTCCGGAGCGGTTGCCAGCTTTGCCGCGCCAGCGCTGCACTTGCAACAAAAGCCGCTACATGCCTACAGCTATGTGCCTGTTCAAGATTTTACAGACTGGACACCGCCTACATTGCTGGCGAACGAACGAAGCTACATTCATTCTACGGCTCGCTATGTGGGCAACATTCACGAGAACTATATGGATTTTGAGGGAAAAAGTCCGTTTTCAGAAATTGATATTTGGCTGGATTTGATGGAGGCTCCCTACAAATATTTTGAAAACTCCTTCTGGATCAGAGGTTTTTATGAAAAAGCGCAGGAACACAATGTCGGTGTACTGTTGACCGGGGCACGAGGCAATTTTTCCGTATCGTGGGGCCCTGCACTGGACTATTATGCCCGTCAGTTTCGTCATTTGCACTGGTTGCAATCCTTTCAGGGATTGAGGCGGTACAGCAAGCTTACGGGCAGGCGTATGTCTCATCTACTCCCCGTGATGTTGAAGAAAGCGACTTCACTTGAACCTCGTTTATGGCTGCGGCGTGGCCATCGCAGTCCCGTTCCTTCACTGATTCACCCAGAGTTTGCCCAACGGATGAATGTAGAAGATATTCCTGTATTGAGCGGAACAGGTTGGATGAAAAATGCCGATCAGACGAGAAAAGAGAAGTTCTCAAATTTGGCGATTGCCAACAAAAATGGTGTGGTCGCGACCAAACTTTCACTACGTTACGGCCTATGGGAACGTGATCCGACCGGGGACAGCCGGGTAATTCGCTTTTGCTTATCGGTGCCTTTTGAGCAGTATGTACAAAACGGTCGGGACCGTGCCCTCATTCGTACGGCCATGCGTGATCATCTACCTGATGATGTTCGGTTGAACCAGCGGGTACGCGGCGTGCAGCCTGCAGATTGGCTACATCGTATGCTTCCTTGTTGGGATACGTTTATGGGGGAGCTTCAACTGATGTGTCATGATTTACGAGCCGCCGAATATCTCAATATTGAGTTTATTAAGACGGCTATGGCAAAACTTCACCACCCCGGCCCTGAGCAGGCGTCTGATCCGAATATAAGACTACTCATGCATAGCCTGATTGTGTACCGTTTTCTCTGTAGATTCAACTGATCGAATCTGTCCGGTCAGACAGTTCGCCATTCGTTGGAGGGGAGGTGATGAAATGAGTAAAAAAGAATGGCAGGAACCGACGATAGAGGTGCTGGATATTAGCCAGACCATGGCGGGTAAAGGCTGGAGACAGATTGATTGGGTGTCCGACCACGATGCCGATATCTATAATCCAAGCTAATAGATGGTTATACATGTTATACATGCAGCCAATGTTGGACTGGAAGCCAGACAACTGGGCCGATAACGATTGAATGAACGAAAATAGCATGATCCATTGGACTCGTATTCAATACACAGCCGTCTTTATTTCTTTCGGGTTAGAGGTGTTGCCCAAGAAATAAAGACGGGATTTTTAAAGACAGAGGAGTGAGTCCTACGTGCATGACAGGAGTGCAAATGTCAGTTGGACGAAATATACAGCCTTTGGACTCAGGATTGCGAGTGAGCTGAATCTGCCTGAGCTAATGCTGGCAGCACCAGGAGTGGTAGAGGATGTAGTCATTCGACAGGCTGATTTGACTGCATGGAGTGGTCAGCTGGAGCAGGCCAATTTTGTGATGCTGGATGAGCGATTTATGTTCCGAATACCGGGCACGGCCATTTATGCCGTCAGGGAAGGCAAGGAGATCGAGGTAAGTATATTCTCTGGGGCTGATCCTGACACCGTGCGGCTGTTTGTGCTGGGTACATGCATGGGTGTTCTGCTGATGCAAAGACGAATATTACCTATTCACGGAAGTGCGGTCGTCATCGGGGGGAGGGCCTACGCATTTGTGGGTGAATCGGGTACGGGGAAATCGACATTGGCTGCTGTTTTTAGGCAGGCAGGTTATCAGATGGTTAGTGATGACGTGATTGCTGTAAAAGCTACGGGTTCCTCTGCCATTGTGTATCCAGCTTATCCGCAGCAAAAGCTGGGGCTTGAAAGCTTGCTCCAACTGGAGGCTTTACGGGAGAACAAGCATGTACGCAAAAGAAAGCACATACAGTCCCTAACTGACGACAATTCTGTAATGCCACAATACACAGATCTGCGTACGCTTGCAGGTGAGCTGAATAAATATGCCGTACCCGCCGTAGATGATTTTTATAACGATCCGCTGCCCTTAGGGGGCGTATTCGAGCTGGTGGCAGATTCTCCAACCCGTGCGTTGATGCGCGAAGGGGAGCTAGTGGCGGTTACGGAACAGCCCTTGAACGTTCTGGAGTGCTTGCATACATTACTACAACATACATATCGCAGGGTGATTATTCCGCGAATGGGTTTGAGTGAATGGTCGTTTGATACAGCGGCTAGGATGGCTCGGAAAGTGGAGGGCTGGCGCTTGCTGAGGGATAGTTCCGTCTTTACTGCGTCCGAGGTTGTACAACGGGTACTTGAACTCATTCGTAAGGAGGAAAAGAGTTATGGCAGCCACTAATCCAGCTAAGGATCATTATCGCGTCATTTACAATGAAGAGGTCTACGTCAGTGATATGGACGGAGAAAAAGTGATGATGAGCATTAACACTGGTAAATATTACAATTTAGGCTACACAGGAGGACGAATCTGGGAACTGGCAGAATCCGGTCCTTCACTTGGCGATATCGTAACTGTCCTGACGAACGAATATGAGGTGGACGAGGAACAGTGCAGACAGCAGGTACATACCTTTGTGGCTGAGTTGGAGCGGGAAGGACTGTTAAAGCTTCTACGGGAGCCGGTATAACATGCGGATACAACGGCTTCTTCTCCTGTCTCCAGAAGTCAGAAGATTGTTGCCGGAAGCCTGGCTGGAGCTGGGATGGGCGAGGCTGCGCCAGCGTCGTTCTTTTTGGGATTACTCAAGGGCTTGGGGCATACGTATGGAAGAAACCCCATGGCAGTGTGACGTTGGGCAAGAGAAGTCCATTCAGCAGATTTCACACGCTGTAGAGCTGGCAAGCAGTTATACTCCTTGGCGTAGTAGTTGTCTTGTACAAGCCGCTGCGGCGATGACGTTGCTGGGGCGCAGGAAACTGGACTGCACGCTGTATCTGGGTACAGCCAAAAATGCCGCTGGACGCTTGGCTGCACATGCATGGGTACGTAGCGGACCGATTTATGTTACGGGGAAACGGGAGATGGAAGCATTTACGGTGGTGGGGATATTCGGAAGACGTGCTGTGATGGATACAAATAAGAATATGGAAGATAAAAGTAGTTCTTTACTTTAATGCGATGAGACACGAAGGAGAAGAATGCATGCCCACCAAGTCTGTTTTGGAACTTGCGAATTGGAATGAGGATCAAGAATTAACGTTGTTACTCTCTCTATTGGGGAAGGACGTTATTCATTGGCAGGATACGACTGCTGCTACCCAGCTGCGTGAGATGGATTGGGTCCGCTTTTTACGTCTGACCGAGCACCATCGAGTGGTACCTACGGTGTATCTCCAGCTAAAAACATTGAATCATCCATTCATTCCCGCAGAATTGTTGCGAAACCTTCAGGCGCAATATCATCGAAACACGCTTCGCATGCTCCATCTTCAAGCAGAAGCCGAGCGTCTGACCAGGCTGCTCATAGCTCATGGAATTCGTGTGCTTATGTTGAAGGGGCCTGCTCTGGCGCAGCAATTATACGGGGATGTTTCTCTGCGTACTTCCAAGGACATAGACTTACTCATTGCCCCTGACGATATGGATGAGGCTGAGCATTGGATGCAGGAAGCTGGATATTCGTCCAAGAGCGGAGAAGTGCGTGTCCTTGGCAGTTGGAAATGGAAGGACCATCATGCATCCTATTTACATCCGCAAAAACGGGTAGAGATAGAGTTGCATTGGCGGCTTCACCCGGATGGGGGTGGGGAACCCTCTTTTAACGAGCTGTGGAACTGCCGGAAAAAGGGCAAAGCTGCAGGAGCCATTCGGCAGGTACCGTTGGGATCTGCCGACAACAGGACTGTGATGACGTCCTGTATGTATACGCTTGGCAGCGAGCATCAATTTCTGTACTTGAGTGCGCATGGTGCGCGTCACGGTTGGTTCAGGCTGCGCTGGCTGGTTGACATCGACAGGCTTGCGATATGTGCTGTCGATTGGGAGGCGCTACTGCCGATGATGCGCCGCTACGGGGGCCTGCCTGCTGGCGGGCAGGCTTGGGCACTCGCCGCTGCGCTGTTGGGTACGCCGATACCGGAGCCGATGCGTCCGGTATCGGCTACCCGGCAGGCGCATAGGCTCGCGCTGAGCGCGCTGGCTTTCATGCAGGCCAGCGTACCCGCACCGTACCTGATCACCCACGGGTCGGGTACAGGTAGGCTTGCTCCATCAGAGCTGCTGCACAGCAGAGCATTGGCAGAGCAAGCGGTGGCCGCCCCTCCAGGTGGCGGTCCTTCAGTATGCAGTACCTCTGGCGAAGCAGCCATGCTTGCCACCCGTGGCGTTACTAGCATCACGGAAGATGCCAGTAACGACGATCATAGCCCGATGAGCACCGCTACCAGTTGTGCCCCGATGACTCCAGCTGCTGCCTCCAGCCAAGTCATGACCAAAAACAGGGCTGTCTATCAGCCGGTCAGCCGCACTTACTTGCTTTCCTTAAAAGAGCCAAGACACAGACTATGGTATCTCATCAGCCGTTTGTTTCCTTCTACGGGCGATTCGAGCGTTTTTCCATTGCCTCGTCAGCTGCATTTTTTGTATATCCCTTTACGTCCATTTCTCTGGCTGAAGCGGCGATTTTCAAAGCACTGACTCGATAGAGGATTTTGTGAAAATCCAATAAGCGGCTTTTAATGAACAATATATAGATCGAAATGGTCTAGTTCGTCTATATATTGCACTTTGGAGCGATTGGGATCGAATTTTGCAAAGTCCTGAATAAGGAGTGTGCATTATGGTTCACCTGCGATTATATATGACAAAGCTGTATAGCGTGAACGGCGGTGCGTTATTTCTCAATATTGGGTGTATGATCATTGTCAGTCTACTGGAGGGTTTTGGCATTTATATGCTTGTTCCTATGCTGGCGGCCATCGGCGTATTTGTCGGTCATTCAGGGATGCCATTTCTGTCTGATGGATTGGATCATTTTTTGCCGTTCGTTCCTAAAAGCTGGCTATTGCCGGGGATGTTGATGGTTTTTGTAGTGCTGCTTACAGGGCAGGCTTTGCTTCAGCGTTACCAATCCATCCTGAATTCGCGGATTCAGCAGCGTTTTATGCGTTCTCTTCGAATAGACGTGTACACTTCCTTTATGAAGGCGCAGTGGGCCTTTTATTTGCGTCAGCGTAAATCTGATTTTAGCCATGTGATGACGACCGAGCTGGCGCGTGTCAGTCAGGGAACGAATTTGCTTCTTCAACTGACTACAGCCGTCATGTTTACGCTGATCCAGATTGCGCTGGCTTTTTGGTTATCCCCCTCTTTAACCGGACTGGTATTTCTGAGTGGATTGGGGCTGTTTGTCGTGTTCCGCCGCTCCATTCGAAATGCCAAACAATTAGGTGATCGTACGACTGAACTGTCACAGGTTTATTTTGCTGGAATTACGGATCACATGAACGGTATGAAAGATATAAAAAGCAATCTGTTGGAAGCGGCGAATATCCATTGGTTTCGCTCCCTGACGCAACGCATGGAGGATAATACGACTCAATTTGTCCGGCAAAATGCGACCACACAGTTTTTTCATCGTGCAGTGGCAGCTGTTTTTGTCGCTTGCGTCATATTTATATCGCTGCAGTGGCTGCATGTTACACCTGAAAAACTGATTGTGCTGATTCTTATATTTTCCCGCTTATGGCCTCGATTTGCTCTTATTCAAGCGAGTCTGGAATACATCATGTCTATGATCTCCGCTTTTGAAAGTGTCACCAAGGTGCAACAAGAGTGCGAAGCTTTCACAGATCCGTCATTGATTGCACTTGCATCCTCTGAGACTCGCGTTCCATCCGCGGTGGTCAATCTATCATCTGCATCTGAACGGCAACCCCTGTCCCTTCGTCATGGGATTGAATGCAGCCATCTGGATTATCGCTACGAGGGTGCAGCAGAGCCTGCACTGCGTCATATTAATTTGTTCATACCCGCCCGGGAAATGACAGCCATTGTAGGGAAATCAGGAGCGGGTAAAAGTACAATGGTCGATGTCCTGATGGGTTTTTTACGTCCAACTGGGGGGCAGATTACAATAGACGGGCTTGTTCTGGGCGACGAATTATTGCCCCAGTGGCGGCAGTCGTTTGGCTACGTGTCACAAGATCCATTTTTATTTCATGCGACTGTCCGCGAAAATTTGATGCTAGCGGATAAGGATGCTAGTGAGCAGCAGCTATGGGAGGCGTTACATTTTGCAGCAGCAGACAACTTTGTATCCAGACTGCCCGAAGGGCTGAACACGATCATTGGGGATCGCGGGATTCGTCTGTCTGGAGGAGAACGTCAACGGCTAGTATTAGCACGGGCTATCTTGCATCATCCTCCGGTACTTATACTAGATGAAGCGACAAGTGCGCTGGATGGTGAACATGAAGCCGCAATTCAGGCAGCACTGGAACGGATGAAAGGTCAAATGACGTTGATCGTCATTGCTCACCGCCTGTCAACCATCAGACATGCGGATCAAATTGTCGTACTGGATCAAGGCGAGGTCATACAGCAGGGGAACTACCGCCAACTGGAACAAGAGGAGCGGGGGGCGTTCAGTCAGCTACTATCGTATCAAAGCAGTGTCACCGCCACCCCTTAACCAGACTTTTTTGTAACTCAGCTTAAGTTTCTTTACGTTTGGCAGTGCTTCTTTTCTTTTTGACTGGAGTCGGAGAGAGGTTGTCGCCTGCCACCGCCTGCTGTGCTGTTGGGGCTGCTGGTTTACGCGCAGGGCGTTTTTTCGCAGAAGGGCCGGGATCGGTAACGACAGGTTGCACTGCCTCGATGCTGGCCTGAAGGGCGGCCATTAAATCTACTACATTGGTCTGAGGCTGTGTTGGGGCGATTCGCACCTCTTCACCAGCAACTTTATGCTGAATGAGATCCAGCAGACGCTCGCGGTACTGATCCGTATACTTGGCTGCATCAAAAGGTGTAGATAGCTGCTCAATCAGCATTTTGGCCATGGTCAGCTCCTTCTCTTTAACCTCTTCCTGCCCCGGTAAGTTAGGAACTTGAGCAATGGGACGAATTTCATCGGGGTAAAACATCGTCTCCACCGCCAAACATTCATCCAACACCCGAATCGCCGCCAAGCTGCTTTTAGAGCGGATGGAGATTTGGGCAATCCCGATTTTCCCGGTATCCTTCATTGCATTCATGAGCAGCTTATACGCATTGGAGCCGGCCTGATCCGGGGATAAATAATACGTTTTCTGAAAGTAAATCGGATCAATTTCCTGCAAATCAACAAAATCCAAAATCACGATATTTTTATCCGCTTGTCCGCTAACTTGCTCCAGTTCCTCCTTGTCGAACATGACAAATTTTCCTTTTTCATATTCGTAGCCTTTTCCAATTTCCTCCCATTCGACCTCCTTGTCACAAACGGGACACTTTCGTACATAGCTAAGTGGGCTTCCACACTCCTTGTGAATGTAACGCATGGAAATGTCCTTATCCTCCGTAGCTGAAAACATTTTAACGGGCACATGAACCAGCCCGAAGCTGATCGCGCCTTTCCAGACCGTATGCATACCGCCAGTCCTCCTTCTCTTTAATCCGCATTTTGCATCCTTCGATTCCGGGCACCCCGGGATATGAGCATATGATTTTCACTTAGTATGCTTCGTATAAGTGATTGTATGAGGTGTAGATGAAGACTGCGAATTGCTGCCGCTTGCGCATGGTTACAGCAATTTTGGTACATAGTAAGGCATATCCGATTCAAAGGGGGTACGCAATTTATGTCCGGAAAATCCTATCCTCGGCAGATCAGTCATCGTGTGGGTCAAAGCCATATCGCCTTTCGGGGTCCCGCCGCAGGCGAACAAGATGCATTGCCGCCCGAGTTTGCCCTTTCACATGGAACTCAGCCGCCTTTTCCCGTTGCTGTGGCTCATGTGGATTTAGAGGCTGTAGTTTCAACCTCGCCTTCCCATAGCTTTCCTTCATTGGACGTTGAACGACTTATAGATGAAGACTAGGTGACCTACATTTCTAAATTAATGCACCAACATTCAGCAGGAGGAGAACAGCATGAACGTGGAACGAGCAAAAGCCATTTATGATTCATCTGAGAATATTGCCGTACAATTGGATGGCAAACCGATTTGGATTGAGCATGTGGATGAAGCAAACGGTATGGCTACCGTACAGGTGGGCAGCAACCCCGGCAATACTCAAACCGTCCGTGTGGATCGTCTGGAAGAGCGGTAGGAGATGGGAACCAAACATCTGGTCATTATCCATGGCCGTGACAAAAAGCCCAGATGCGACGAAATGCTTCGTCTTATTAAAAAAGCACTGATCGCAGGATTTCGTCGAGTAAACGAGGAAGCGGCACAAAAACTGGAGCAAGAGCAGATTTTACTGACATTTAACGGTTGAAGATGATTTCCATCTGATGCTGAATCGAAATTTAATAGAAAGTATTGATGATCAGCCGCTTATTCAGACATTCTGGAAAGATAGTCACACTGGGCGTGCCAATCCCCACAACTTATTTGCTTATCTTAACCATACGAAGGTGGCTGAGCAGTAGGGGATTGGATTTTACGCTCATAAAAGGCGCATTTTATTTGCACAGCTGTAGGCTTTCATCGCAGATACTGCTTGAAAGGTCCCGCTCCAACAAAAAAAGGCTCGCAATTGCTCAATGAGCAATTAGCGAACCTTTTTTTGTAATAACAAGTGCAGTCGTAGGGACGAGTTAAATGCCAGACAAGTTAATTTGAAGATGCAGCTGGTTCCTTTCTATGACCTTCACACTGCAATGGCCCTCAAATGTGGTGAAACTATCAGTTTAGCCTCTGTTGCTAATTGAACGTCTTCCACCGTCAAACCCGGAGCAATTTCTTTTAGCATCAGCCCTTTACCCGGAATAACATCAATGACAGCCTTTTCGGTTACTATGGTCTTTACAACATTTACAGCAGTCAAGGGCAGCTTGCATTGTTCCAGTATTTTCGGTGCGCCATTTTTGTTCACATGCTCCATGGCTACAATCACTCTCTTGGCTCCAACTACCAAATCCATGGCTCCCCCCATACCCGGCACCTTTTTCCCAGGGATCATCCAGCTTGCAAGGTTGCCTTTCTCGTCGACCTCCAGGGCGCCCAGCACGGTGATATCCACATGCCCTCCGCGGATGATGGAAAATGAAAGTGCACTGTCAAAAAAGCATGCTCCTTCCATGGTTGTAACGTAGTTTCCGCCTGAATCGATACAATCGAGCCTTTCTTTTCCCTGAGCCGCTTTGGGGCCTACACCGAGGATTCCGTTCTCAGCCTGCAGCATAATATGAATGTCCTCGGGGATATAGTCCACTACCATTGTAGGCAATCCGACACCAAGGTTGACAACTTCACCACTTTTGAATTCCTGGGCTATTCTTCGAGCAATGAATTCTCTGTTATTCATGCGTTTTCACCCACCTTTACAATTGCGTCGACAAATATTCCGGGAACGTTGACATGATTGGGATCAATTTCACCCGTCTTTACGTATTCGTCTACCTGAGCAACTACATACTCTGCCGCTGTAGCCATAACCATATTGAAGTTACGTGAAGAGCCGTTGATGACAAGATTCCCCGCTTCATCAGCCTTATGGGCTCTGATTAACGCCACATCCGCTTTGAGCGGGAGTTCGAGCAAATATTCCCTTTCATCAATTTTGATTTTCTTTTTTCCTTCCTCTACAACGGTGCCTACACCTACAGGTGTTAAAACCCCGCCCAAACCGGCTCCTCCTGCGCGTATTTTTTCAGCGAGCGTGCCTTGCGGGAAGAGTTGGACCTCAGCTTCTTTCGTCATCAGGAGCCTTCCCGTTTCCGGATTGGAGCCGATATAGGATGCAAAAATTCGCTTTACTCTGCCGCTTTTTACAAGCTTATAGATAGATAATTCTGGTGTGCCTGTGTCGTTGGAAACAATCGCAAGATTGCTGGCGGGATTGGTGTCGACAAGCGCACGAACCAGCTCCTCCGGAAAGCCTCCTGCCAGAAAACCTCCGACCATCACCGTGTCTCCGTCTTTGACCTTCTTAACTGCTTCTTCAGCGGAGATTACTTTGTTATTCATGGTTCCTTCTCCTTATATATATATATTTTTAGGAAAGCAAACTTTATTGAAGATAATCGTAGAGGACTCTTCCATATGGAAGCGTTAAATCAGCAATAAAATGTTTCCCGCCAATATAAGATTTAACCGGCAAATCTGCCACAGGAGCGTTAACATGGGGGATCAGGCTTAATCTGGCAGGCCCTGACCAGGCTCCTTTTACAGTAATGTTCTCAAGATTATACGCTACTAACTGAGCGATTTTGGGGGTACCGTCAACATCAGGAATTAACTTTAAATTAACTTGTGTTTTTGCGATGGCTTTTGCCGTTTCCTTTTCATCAAGAATGTTATATTTGAAAGGCATAGTTCCCGTGGCCACCAGGACGTTGTTATAATGTAATGTACCCGTCAGCGTCTCCGTCTCCTCAACGATCAAGCGAGGCTTTGCCCATTTTTTCGGAAAACCCCAGACTTCGCGTCCCCCCAGAATAGCAGGCGCGTTATCCAAATACATTTGGGCGACAAAATTGCAGGGTTCTCCTTGAAAAGTACACGGAATGACAATACCGCTTTCCTCATAACTTCCTAACCCGGATGAATCGGGCATCTTGATCCATTCATAGGAAACCGTATTGCTTCCATCCGGCTGAAGAGGTTCCGGGACCGCCTGTCTAATCGCAGCGGGATCGGTCTCATAGGTAATGATAAAAAATTCCCGGTTGATGAAGCGGTATGGCGGGCGCCCGTAGCTGCCGCTAGCCGCAGGCATGGATTGGAGTGAAAGTACATCTTTTTGATTCATAACGGTCTCCCTTCCCTTTAACAGATATTCTAAAATTCATCTTGAATACGCACTTTAAATGAGCGCATTTTCAACCAGCATCGCTATGCCCATTCCTGTTCCGATGCATAACGAGGCGATGCCGTAACGTGAAGATCTTCGCACCATTTCATGAACCAACGTAGCCAATATCCTAGCACCACTGGCCCCGACAGGATGCCCGATCGCGATCGCGCCCCCATTGACATTCACTTTGTCCAGACTGACCCCTAGCTCCTTCACTACCGCTAATGCTTGTGAGGCAAACGCTTCATTAATTTCAAAAAGATCAATGGCATCGATGGATATACCTTGCTGCTTCAGAAGTGTCGAAATGGCTTTCACTGGCCCCATTCCCATATATGCAGGGTCAACGCCAACAAGGGAATAACCCTTGATATATGCCATTGGCTTTAATGCATGTTCTTTGCATTTGTCTTCCGACACCACAAGTACGGCCGCCGCGCCATCATTGATTCCCGAAGCATTCCCGGCGGTAACCGTTCCGTTCTCCTTAAACGCAGGTTTTAATTGAGAAAGTTTTTCTTTCGTTGTATTTCCTCTTATGTGTTCATCCTCTGTGAAAGAAATAGTTTCTTTTTTGTTTTTGATCATGACTGGAACAATCTGCTCTTCAAAAAGCTTCTTGTTTTTTGCTTCTACGGCCTTTATCTGGCTTTGATAGGCAAATTCGTCCTGCTCCATTCTTGAAATTCCATATTTATCGGCAACATTTTCTGCGGTAATTCCCATATGGTAATGGTTGATCGGGCATGTAAGGCCGTCGGCCACCAGGGAGTCTACCAACTCACCGTTACCAAGTTTGTAGCCGTTTCTTGCATTTCTTAGCAGGTAAGGGGCATTCGACATGCTCTCCATGCCTCCGGCCAAGACGATGTTGCCTTGTTCAGCCAATATTGAATTGTAAGCTAAAGCAACGGCATGAAGTCCTGAACCGCAAACCGTGTTTATCGTTGTTTCGGGTACATCAATAGGGATACCGGCTTTTAATGCCGCCTGTCTGGCAGGATTTTGTCCATTGCCCGCCTGAAGAACATTTCCCAAATAAATCTGATCAATCAAAGAAGGCTCTAATTTACTTTGCTGAAGGCATGCTGTCATCACGGTTGCTCCCAGTTCGGAAGCGCTTAGAGGCGCAAGGGTTTTGTTAAAAGAGCCGACCGCTGTTCTTAACGGGCTTACTAAAGCTACTTTTTTCATTAAAAACTCACATTCCTTTCGCTGTGTTAAAACACAATACATCCATGATTGCACTTCAATTGGTAATTTCCGCTCTTAACCTACGAGACGCAGCGATTGCAAGATATATTTGCATGCGGGCATATCATGGTGCCTAAGACAGTAAATGTGACGGTTCGATCGCCTTCTCCCATTGGAAATTAAAACCAGTTTTATCATAGTTCTAATGCAGATTTTGCTCAATGTCCAAATATTTACACATATCTATGTACAGATGTTTATAGGGTCATATAGGCCACAATAATTAGGCCATTCTAACGTTTTCTGTTATTTTCTTGTTTTTTCTGAAAATCATGATCATAAATTGAATTTTATGTTAAAAATGAAAGTTACAATCCATACGTAAAAAAGTTTTCCTCGCAAATATCATCTAACTCAGCTGGAAAATAAAAAAAGCCTACAGAATTTTCTGAAGGCGGCTTTGTTTCTGACCAATCTGGTCTTGAAAAAGCTAGGCAGATTGCCAATCCAATTGAATACATTTGGAATTCCAATAAAAATGATGACGTCTTTGCGAGATAGTGAAAACTTGTGAATTGGATCAATAACTCACGAAAAATGTACATCTGCTGTCGCGAGTAAACGCACAAAACGATTGCCAAGCATCTCATTATGATGAGCTACAATTTGTTCACTGCTCAGCACCTTGCTATCAAATGTACTATGCGCATCCAATACGAGCACGTTGTTCTGGTATCCCAGACTATAGGCGCTTCGGCAAGTCGTGTCGAGGCAAAACTCGGTCTGCATCCCCGCGATTACGAGCTGATCGGCCCCCAGTTCCTTCAGCACATGGCCCAATTCGGTTTGGTAGAAGCTGTCCCAGGATGATTTACGGACAATTCGTTCATGAGGAAGAGGGCGCACCACATCGGCGATGGCCCAGCCTACACTGTTTTCCCGGAAATCCTCATCCGCTTCATCGGTATGCTGTACAAAAATCACGGGTGTACCTGTAGCTCTGGCTTTGTCCAAAAGCTGCTGCAAATGCGCTACAACTTCCTGCTCACGATACAGCTTCTCATCATACATGAACATCGCCTGCTGAACATCAATCAAGAGTAAAACGGTTTGTCCCATCGTTTCGATCCCTCCCTGTGTGTATCATCTAACTTACAATAGCATGTCTTCATGCCTTGCGGCGACATAAGGTGAACTATATAATAAAGAACAAGTTGGAACGGTCCGATTCGGACGAAAGGTGATTAAAATATATGACAATTTCGCAGGAACAGTTTACGTTCCGTTCTGTCTCAGAGGCACAGACCGGGGCATTGGCAGGTTTTTTGGCAGCCAAAGCGGTTCCCGGAACAGTGATTGTGCTGGATGGAGATCTGGGGGCGGGCAAAACTGCTTTTTCCAAGGCTTTTGCCAGCCATTTAGGTGTGCCGGGTATCGTAAATAGTCCAACCTTTACCCTCATTAAGGAGTACGAGGGCCGATTGCCTTTGTATCATATGGATGTGTACCGGATTTCCCAGGATGAGGCGGAGGATCTCGGGCTGGACGAATATTTTTACGGGACAGGAGTATGTCTGGTGGAATGGGGTAGTATTATACCGGATATATTGCCGGAGCAGCGGCTTCATATGTATATAGAAACAACGGATGTGAGGGAGCGCTTGATTCACCTGACCGGGTACGGCGAGCCTTATGAACAATGGTGCCGCAGTTTGCGGGAGAATGGAGTTTGAACCATGCAAAGAGAGCATACAGATGTAAATGTAAAGCCGCGTGAGCGGTTTTTGACGTTAGATACAGCGACGACCGTGATGGCGGCCGCTCTGATGAACGGAAGAGAATTGCTGGGAGAAAGCAACGTCTATGGCGAACGTAATCACTCCGTGCATGTGATTACCGAGCTGGAACGACTGCTGAATGAAGAAGGGCTGACACGAGATGATGTAGATGGTATTGCAGTTGGTGTTGGACCGGGGTCTTATACCGGTATCCGGATTGCGGTGACTGCAGCCAAAACACTCGCTTGGGCCTGGGGTATCCCGGTGACGTCCATATCGACTTTGCACGCTTTGGCGTGGGGTGGTTGGAATCGCGGCATCGAGATGAAGGGACAAGAAGATAAAAATGAGTCTGTGCATAACGGTTCGTCCGGAGCGCAGGCAGCAGACTGGATTGTGCCTGTGCTGGATGCGCGCCGTGGTCAGGTTTACACGGGGCTGTTCGCCGTGAATACAGTTGACGACGTCGAGAGTCCGCAACGGCTGGAGCCAGATGCAATTCGCTTAATGACTGCTTGGACCGATGACCTGCTGCAACGGCTGGAGGCTTTGCCCTCTGAAGAGCGTCCTCCAGTCATTTGGCTAGTCGGTGAAACGACGGTTCACGCCGAAACAGCTGAGCGTCTGCGTGCTTGGAGCGAGCTTCATATTGTACCTTATGAGCTGGAAGGAAGATGGGTTGGCCGCCTTGGGGCGGATAAGCTGCTTCGTCAGGAACATGACGAGCTACATACGCTGGTTCCTAATTATACCCAGCTGGCGGAGGCGGAAGCCAATCTGCTTCGTCAGCGCTGAAGAGAGCGGTGAACAACATGGCAAAGAACATACAGCGGGAAGAGAAACTTGAGTTTCGCTTGATGCAACTGGATGATATTCCCGATGTGCTGGAGATTGAGCATGAAGCGTTCACGCTACCGTGGACGGAGGAAGCATTCCGCAATGAGCTGACGATGAATCATTTCGCTAAATATATGATTATGGAACTAGACGGACAAGCCATTGGTTACGCAGGCATGTGGACGATTATGGATGAGGCCCATATTACGAATATTGCGATTCGTGAGGCTTATCGCGGACGCAAGCTTGGAGACAAGCTGTTGAATGAGCTGATGCAGACCGCCTCTTATTTAGGGATGGAACGTATGACGCTAGAGGTGCGGGTAACGAACCGGATCGCTCAGGGCTTGTATGAGAAAAAAGGCTTTAAGCCCGCGGGTGTGCGCAAAGGCTATTATTCGGATAATAACGAGGATGCCGTGATCATGTGGGCGGATCTTCCCGCGCATGGGGCATCCGGTGAACAGGAAGGAAGCGTGCAGAAGCAATGACGCAAGAGGAAAAAGCAGGTACAGGCTCCGCCTCCAGCGAGCCTTGCTATATACTGGCAGTGGAAACGAGTTGTGATGAAACGGCTGTTTCTGTCGTGAAAAATGGCACAGAGGTGCTCTCGAATTTGATTTCCAGTCAGATTGAAACACACAAAGCCTTTGGTGGTGTTGTGCCAGAGGTGGCTTCACGCAAACATGTGGAGAGCATCACCTATATGCTGGACGAGGCCATGCAAACATCAGGAATTACTCCTCGTGAGATTTCGGCGGTTGCCGTGACACAAGGACCAGGACTGGTTGGCGCATTGTTGGTTGGTATTGTCGCTGCCAAGAGTGCTGCCTTGGCGTTTGGCAAGCCATTAATCGGGACGCATCATATCGCGGGACATATTTATGCCAATCAGTTGGAGCATGATATCGTGTATCCGTGCATTGCTCTCGTTGTGTCAGGAGGACATACAGAGTTAGTGCTGATGGAGTCCGAAGGTCATTTTCAACTCATTGGTCGTACAAGAGATGATGCGGTTGGGGAAGCCTACGACAAAGTAGCGAGAGCCATTGGATTTCCGTATCCCGGCGGTCCGCATGTGGATCGTGTGGCTCATGAATCGGAGGAAGTGGTTACTTTGCCGCGTGCATGGCTGGAGCCAGATTCTTATGATTTTAGCTTTAGTGGTTTGAAATCGGCGGTGCTGAATGTAATTAACCAGACGAAAATGCGCGGAGAAACCGTTCATGTCGGAGCGATCGCAAGAGGCTTTCAAGAGTCGGTCGTCGAGGTGCTGGTGGAAAAGGCGATTCGTGCCATGCGTGAATACGGTGCGAAGCAGCTCCTGCTTTGTGGCGGTGTGGCAGCTAATCGCGGACTGCGTACAGCATTGCGGGAGCGCTGTGAGCGCGAAGGAATCGATCTGCTTGTACCATCGATGAAATATTGCACAGATAATGCAGCGATGATCGGCGCTGCGGCCTACGCCAAATGGAAGCGCGGGGAATTTACCTCATTGGATATGAAGGCTGATCCAGGGCTGTCTCTGGAAGAATGGTCTGTCCAAACTTAATTGAAGAAGAATGAGCAAGACATGGCACAGTTGAGCCGTGTCTTTTTTGTTCCGCACCATAACGATCATAAAAATATAAATTCAAGAGGATAAAATACAGGAGTTTGAGCAAAAGAATGGCAGCATCTCATTCCCTCGCATGATTCGTCACAATGGTTCACGATTTTTCATAATCCATCAAAAAAATCTGGAATTTTGATATTGCCCGAATAATGATGTGATTTGTCAAGTTGTGAACAAAGTTATCCACATATACCGTTTCGAATGTGGATAACCCAGCCCGAAGCAAGCAGGCTAAGACTTTTTGGAGATAGCAAGTTGGGGGATATGTAACACCTTTAGTTCTTGTAAAATCTGTGGATAATGTGGATAAAAGGGTGGATAAATTTGGTTTTCATTTGAAAACGGCTCTTTATCAATAAAAAAATGGCCTAAAAGGCCATTTTTCAATCTCATTCATACACATAAGCTGTGGATAATCTTGTGTACAAAAATATAGAAGAGGAAAATGTGAAATTTTTAAGGCTAAGATTTTATGCAGTAGTGTTTATTCTTCTAACAGCTCTTCCCAAGAGGTATAGGTTTCAGTCAATTCCTGTTTACGGGTGTCGAGCTGTGCCTGAATATTCTGAAGCGCTGTGTAATCCTGATAAATCTCAGGTAGGGTCATTTGTTCCTCCAGCCCTAAAATTTGTTCTTCCAGCGTTTTGATCTGGTTTTCCAATGCCTCCAGCTTGCGTTGACGGCTACGTTCCTCGCTTTTGGCTTGTTTGTCTGCAGCATAGGTGGCTGCGCGTGATTTGGATGTGGTCTCGTCTGTCACGGATGCAGAGGTAGCCGATGTTTTGCCGCGTGCGGCCTGATTTGCCTCCAAAGCTTCCTGCGCAATTTCCTCCAATTCCTGCTTTTTGGCTACATAGTCATCATAATTCCCCAGGAAATGTTCTATCCCTCCAGGATGAAGCTCGATGACACGTTCCGCCATTTTGTTCAGGAAATAACGGTCATGGGAAATGAACAACAGTGTACCGTCATAGTCCATCAAAGCCGCTTCCAGCACTTCCTTGCTAAACAGATCCAGATGGTTGGTAGGCTCATCTAGAATTAACACGTTGGCTTCGCGCAGCATGAGCTTGGCCAGAGAAACGCGGGCTTTTTCCCCTCCGCTTAATGCAGCTACCTTTTTTAGTACATCGTCACCGCTAAACAGGAAATTACCCAGCACTGTACGAATACGTGCTTCTTCCATATGAGGATACTCGCTCCACAACTCCTCCAGTACGGTATTGGCAGGGTTCAGGTTCGTCTGCTCCTGGTCATACAGACCGATTTTGATTTTCGTGCCCCAGTGGATGGAGCCCGCAGCAGGTTTAAGTGATCCGGTCAGACATTTGAGCAACGTCGATTTTCCGATCCCGTTCGGACCAATCAGTGCCACGGTATCTCCACGTTTTAAGTCGAACGATGCGTGCTGGAATAAAGGCTTTTTCCCTTCATATCCCACAGAGAGGTCACGGACCTCCAGTACTTCCTTACCTGACATATGGGCTGTTTCAAAGGAAAAATGAGCCTTTTTCAAGTCTCCCATCGGTCGATCCATACGCTCCATTTTATCTAACTGCTTGCGCCGACTTTGAGCGCGTTTGGTCGTGGAAGCCCGCACAATATTACGTTGTACGAATGCTTCTAAACGGGCAATTTCTCCTTGCTGCTTTTCGTAATGCTTCAGATTCGTTTCGTACTCGGCAGCTTTCAACTCCATGTAGCGGCTGTAGTTGCCTGTATATCGGGTAGAACGATGGCGTTCGATTTCAATAATCGTCGTTACCAGTCGGTCCAGAAAATAACGGTCATGTGATACAACCAGCAGAGAACCGGAGTAGCCGCGCAAATAGTCCTCCAACCAGGTTAGTGTTTGAATATCCAGATAGTTGGTAGGCTCATCAAGCATGAGGACATCTGGGGCGAGCAGTAGGATGCGCGCTAGCGCAAGCCGAGTTTTCTGTCCTCCGCTCAAGGTAGCTACAGGCGTTTCAGGTGCAAATGAGCCAAAGCCCATGCCGTGCAGCACGCTGCGAATACGGGTCTCCATTTCATAACCACCGTGATCCTTGAACCAGTCTGAACGACGTGCATAGCGTTCCAGCAGATCTGCGTAGCGTTTTTCGTTTTGAGCATTGGCCAGGTCAGCGATGTCCTGTTCCATTTGCCGCAGTTCCCGTTCCGCTTCAATCAGGGGAGTGAACACCAGCATCATTTCCCCCCAGATAGAACGGTCAGAATTCAAGCCGCTGTTTTGCGCCAGATAACCGATGCTGGTCTCCTTTGCCTTGAAAATTTGTCCACTGTCATAGGATATTTCACCAGCAATGATTTTGAGCAGGGTCGATTTGCCTGCACCGTTCACACCTACGAGTCCAATACGTTCACGTTCCAATATTTGAAGGTTAATCCCGTCCAGAACGGGCTCAATTCCATAAGATTTAGTAATTCCGGTTACTTGCAATAGCATAGCGTATCGTTCCTCCATTACATTTTGCACAGTTCTACCTGCTTTTTTCGCAGGTACCTTCCTTCCAGTTTACATGAAATTACCCACTATTGCACTGCTTTCACCCTGTAAACCCTTGAGCCGCGTGTAGTCAATTTGTATAAACAATGATAAACTTAAGCGAGAAGTGAAAAAGAATGAAAAAAACTTGCAACGTACAGCACTTACTGACAAATGGGACAATAGCAACGTATTAAAGATTATCGACGATTGTGCGGGAGGGCGGATGTGATGGATGTCTGTAATGTGAAGAACGCGCTGCGTTTGCAGCAACGGGAGGCGCGTGACTCCATGGACCCGCTGACAAGGCAGAAGGCATCGGCTGTGGCCTGTCGGCATGCAATCGAGGCATGGGAGCAGCTTAGAATAGACAGAAACGGAGATAAGCTAACCTTATTTAGTTATCTCTCTTTTGGCAGCGAGATTTCGACGACTCCCCTCATTGAGCATTGCTGGTCACAGGGAGATCGTGTCCTGGCTCCAAGAGTGGATTCGGTAACTCGGACGATGGAGCTGAGGGAGATGGATCAGAACGGAGATATTGTACCCGGCGTCTGGAACATCCCTGAGCCTGCTTTGACATGCAAGGAATGGTCGCCTGAAATGTGGACGGGAATTGACTGGGTTGTTGTGCCTGGCTTGGCCTTTGATCGTCGAGGGGGCAGGATTGGCTACGGCGGAGGCTATTATGACCGCTTTACCGTACAGGTAGAGGCAGAGAAGCGTAACAACAGCCACGTAGGTCCGCTGTATGTCTCGCTGCTACTGCCGGGACAATTGCTCACACAGGTGCCTATGGAGCCAAGGGATTTGCGAGTGGACGTGCTGTTTACTCTGGATGGACGCTTAGATTGTGATTATGCAAAATTGACAAATGATGAATGAAGTAAAGTTGGGTATGTGAAAGGAGCTGTGAGGGAGTCGTGGATTCCTTTACTCATTTTAACGAACAGGGACGTGCTCGTATGGTAGATATTTCGGGTAAAACGTCTACGGTTCGTACAGCAGTTGCCGTGACTCAGATTACGATGAATCCGGCTACATTGACGGCTGTAAAAGAAGGAAGAATCGGCAAGGGTGATGTTCTTGCTGTGGCCCAGGTCGCAGGGATTCAAGGCGCGAAAAAAACGTCAGACTGGATACCGATGTGTCATCCACTGGCTCTGACAGGCGTGAACATTACTTTTTCCGATAATGGACATGATGTGCTTCATATTGAAGTTGAAGTGAAGACCGAAGGTAAGACAGGTGTAGAAATGGAAGCTTTGACAGCGGCTTCAGCCGCAGCGTTAACCGTGTATGATATGTGCAAGGCGCTGCAAAAAGATATGATCATCGGCCCTACCATGCTGCAATCCAAAACAGGTGGCAAGCATGGGGATTTTCAACGGGAGGACCACCGGGAACCTTGACATAGATAAACATTGTCGCCGAGAGGGTACTGTGATGTGATGCAGGATGCAGCGTGGCTGTTTCTGATTTTCAGAAGAGAAAGTATTCTTTCATGATAGGAGAAGGGTGATCTTATGGTGTGGAAAACGGCGATCCTAACAGCCAGTGATAAAGGGGCAAGGGGAGAGCGTGAGGATACAAGCGCACAGGTCATCCGGGAACTCATCGAAGAAGAACTGGGCGGAGAGATTGTGGAATACCGGATCGTTCCCGATGAACCGGATGAAATTATTGCAGCTTTAATCGAAATGACCGATTATTTTCATGCAGACCTGGTACTAACTACGGGCGGGACTGAGCTGGCCATTCGTGATGTGACACCCGAGGCGACTCGGCGGGTTGTGGAACGGGAAGTGCCGGGTATGGCAGAGGCCATGAGAATGATCGTGATGCAGAAAAATCCAGCGGCTATGCTATTCCGTGGAATCGTGGGAATACGCGGACGTACACTGATCGTCAATTTGCCAGGAACGCCCAAAGGCGTGCATGAAAATTTGGCAGCGATAATGGACCAGCTTCCAGAAGCGTTGCTTATGGTGACAGGTCAGTTCCGGTAGAAGGCAGCACATCGTGTGTGGTATGATACCTATAAGAATTTATAAGGCCGTATACGGACAAAGATTCTTATTTTGTTCGTCAACATAAGGAGGATTACTACACATGCCCAATATTGGAGCACCGGGTTATATTTTGTTAATTATTCTGGCGCTGCTGCTATTTGGTCCGAACAAGCTGCCTGAGCTGGGTCGAGCTGTAGGGCGTACATTCCGTGAGTTTAAAAACGGGGCACGCGATATTTTATCAGAAGATGAACGGACTGAGCGTAAAGACAGCAAAGATAGTGTGGTCAAAGCATCACAAACGACGTCTTCAGAAGTTCAACCTCAGCCTCAGTCTGAGGATAAACGCTTGTCATAGATTTAGTGATCGATTCTTGATCTTGTACTAAACAAAAGCCTCTTCTTCAGTGAAGGGCTTTATTTTTTAGGAGGCGCTGCTGCGTTCCGTTCAGAAAGGAGAAGTGGATTTGACCCCATCAGAGCATGAAATGCCGCTAATGGAACATCTGGGTGAGCTCCGCCGCAGAATGATCTATGTGCTAATTGTATTTGTATTGGCACTGGCTGGTGGTCTGTTCGCGGCTGGTTCTGTCTATGACTGGCTTATTCGCTCCGGTTCGGCGCAAGCTTTTCAGTTAAACGCGTTTTCATTTTGGGACGGGATTGGTATCTACATGAAGATCGCCATGATCATCGGGATTGCGGTGGCGCTACCGTTTGCATGCTACCAACTGTGGAAATTTGTCAGCCCGGGATTAAGGCCGCAAGAACGAAGTGCGACTTTGCGGTATGTGCCTTATGTGCTGCTTTTATTCATCATTGGGACAGCTTTTGCTTATTTCATTATTTTCCCGATGGCGATTCAGTTTACATCGTCTGTCACCAAAAGTATGGGATTACAGGAAACGTACGGGATCGCACAATATTTCACCTTTATGTTTAATATTGTACTGCCTGTAGCGCTACTGTTTGAGCTCCCCCTGCTTATCATGTTTCTGACGGGGATTCATGTTTTAACACCAATGCGGCTTCGCAAATGGCGGAAGATTTCTTATTTTCTGCTGGTGTTCGTCGCGGTTGTCATTACCCCGCCGGATTTTATTTCCGATTTTTTGGTGGCGATTCCGTTGCTGTTGTTATATGAAGTGAGCGTGTACTTGTCTTCGGTCGTGTACCGCAAGCAACTGCGTGCACAGGAGGAACGTGAGGCTCAATTGCGTGTAGCTTCAGAATAATAAGACAGGACTTGAATGGCTCAGTAAATAATTTATTCGGGTCGCGCTTCATGGCAACTTGCAGATGATGAATAGCATTTGTATATCATGACTATGTACAGAGCATGAACAGTAGCGGCTTAGTCCCCTGAAAAATAACCATTAGCCTTGAGTTAACGGTTATTTTTCAGATAGATGGATATAATCGGGAAGGGCTGTCCATAAAAATTCCCATAAAAAATACATTAGGGACTTGAAATTCAATCCCAAGTTGAGTATCATAAAGTTGGTTGTTAGCACTGACGACTGTCGAGTGCTAATACATACAACATAACAACCAAATTACAGGATAAAACACTTAATAAGGAGGCTATTTTTTCATGATCAAACCTTTGGGTGAACGCGTATTGGTGGAAGCAATTGAGCAAGAGACAACGACTTCCTTCGGGATCGTACTTCCTGACTCTGCCAAGGAAAAGCCGCAAGAAGGCAAAATTATCGCGGTTGGCGCAGGCGCATTGAAAGACGGTGCCCGTATTCCTCTGGAAGTAAAAGAAGGCGACCGTGTCATTTTCTCTAAATACGCTGGAACGGAAATCAAATATGAAGGTAAAGAATATTTGATTATGAAAGAAAGCGATATCCACGCGATTATCGGTTAACCGGAACCCGGACAAGACCTGAATATAGGAATTGAAACAAATCATTCATAATCCATAGGGAGGTTTATCACAAATGGCTAAAGATATTAAATTCAGTGAAGACGCTCGTCGCTCTATGCTGCGCGGGGTTGACGCATTGGCTAACGCTGTTAAAGTAACACTCGGACCGAAAGGCCGTAACGTTGTACTGGAGAAAAAATTCGGTAGCCCGCTCATCACTAATGACGGTGTAACGATTGCAAAAGAAATCGAGCTGGAAGACGCGTTCGAAAACATGGGCGCTCAACTGGTTAAAGAAGTAGCGACCAAAACGAACGATGTAGCTGGTGATGGTACGACTACTGCTACTGTTTTGGCTCAAGCCCTCATCACAGAAGGCCTGAAAAACGTAACTGCTGGCGCAAGCCCAATCGGTATCCGTAAAGGGATCGACAAAGCGGTTAAAGCGGCTGTTGCTGAACTGCAAGCCATCTCCAAACCAATCGAAAGCAAACAATCCATTGCTCAAGTAGCTGGTATTTCCGCTGCTGATGACGAAGTAGGCGAACTGATCGCTGAAGCTATGGAAAAAGTGGGCAAAGACGGTGTAATCACGGTTGAAGAATCCCGCGGGTTTGCAACAGAGCTGGAAGTGGTTGAAGGTATGCAATTTGACCGTGGCTACATTTCCCCGTACATGATTACAGATACGGACAAAATGGAAGCTGTACTGGACAATCCGTATATCCTGATCACAGACAAAAAAATCACAAACACACAAGAAATCCTGCCATTGCTTGAAAAAATCGTACAACAAGGCAAGCCACTCGTTCTGATCGCTGAAGACATCGAAGGCGAAGCGCTGGCTATGCTGGTTGTTAACAAACTGCGTGGTACATTCAACGCTGTAGCTGTTAAAGCTCCAGGCTTTGGTGACCGTCGTAAAGCAATGTTGCAAGATATCGCTGCCCTGACAGGCGGTCAAGTGATCACGGAAGAACTGGGTCTGGACCTGAAAACAGCTTCCGTAGACCAACTGGGTACAGCACGTCAAGTGCGTATCACAAAAGAAAATACGATTGTGGTTGACGGTGCTGGAAACAAAGCCGACATCGACGCTCGTGTTAGCCAAATCCGTACGCAACTGGAAGAAACCACTTCCGAGTTCGACAAAGAGAAACTGCAAGAGCGTCTGGCTAAATTGTCCGGCGGTGTAGCAGTCATCAAAGTCGGTGCGGCTACTGAAACAGAATTGAAAGAACGCAAACTGCGCATCGAAGATGCCCTGAACGCAACCCGTGCTGCGGTTGAAGAAGGTATCGTATCCGGTGGTGGTGTAGCGCTCCTGAACGTATACAAAGCAGTTGCAGCTGTTGAACTGCAAGGCGACGAGCAAACAGGCGTGAACATCGTGTTGCGCGCTCTGGAAGCTCCAATCCGTACCATTGCTGCTAACGCAGGTGAAGAAGGCTCTGTAATCGTTGAGCGTCTGAAACGCGAAGAAGTTGGCGTAGGCTTTAACGCAGCTACTGGCGACTGGGTAAACATGATCGACGCTGGTATCGTTGACCCTGCGAAAGTAACTCGTTATGCATTGCAAAACGCTGCTTCCGTAGCGGCAATGTTCCTGACTACTGAAGCGGTTATCGCTGACAAGCCAGAACCAGAAAAGGCTGCAATGCCTGACATGGGCGGCATGGGTGGAATGGGCGGCATGATGTAATTAGGGCCTCAAAACCCTGTAATACCGCTATTTAAAGGGCTCCCGAGAGGGAGCCTTTTTCTATAAAATCACATAAAAATCACATTCTCTGCAACGAGTCAGATTTGAAGGATGTCTGAGAAGTGATTTTTAATCTTCGCATTGGCATTTTTCTTCATTTTCTCCGTAACGTGTGTATAGACTTTCAATGTCGTTTTTGCGTCATCATGACCAACTCGCTTCATGATTGTTTTGATATCAACTTCAGCTTCAGTCAGCATCGATATGTGAGTGTGCCGAAAAATGTGAGGAGTAGCTTTCTTTTTAATTGAGGTTTTCTTGAGAATACGTTCCATACGGATTAATATATTTTTTTGAATGAGTGCCGTTCTTGTGGGCAAAAACAAAGTTGTTTTCATGATAATCATCAAATAATTTCTTGCATTCAAGTCTGAAAGCTTGTTGTTCAACAATGTGTCTTTGGAGCAAATTCATAACGCTATCAATTATATTAAATTTACCAATAGATCCTGTAGATTTGGGTGGAGTTAGAATGTATTTACGCATATTATCAGGATTGTAAAGTGTCTTGGTTATTCGTAACTCATTTAATTCAAAGTTAAAGTCCATATCTTTTAAAGCACAGAGTTCCACAGATCGTATCCCTGAAAAGGCAAGCAAGTGAAAGATTTCAATGTCATCAGCTTGTTCAAGATGAAGGATGCTATATTCAACGAATATTTCTAAATACTTATTAACTGTAAATTGACGTTTTGCTTCGCTAATAATGCATTGTTATTAATTTGATACGATATGCTGATCATTTTGATGCGCATCTTCATTAAAGTAATGTTCAAACTGTTTTTGCATTTTATCGGCTACCAAGTGAGTGTGGCGTGAATGCACAATTGCTGTAATGACAAAATAAAGGGAAACTATTGTAAGAAAAAAATAAATTATATTCATCGAAAAACTCCTCTCCGGAAGGTAGATGATCGAAGATGGTATGGTTCCATTTGACTTTATGTGAGCCGTATTTTTATTCTATAAAACTTACTGGTCACTTTTTCTTACCATTCAACTTGATCAAAACGCATGTCTTTATAGTAGAACTCTCTATCATGATCCGTAATCTCCCGAAGAACTCTGCATGGATTTCCAACAGCTATTACATTCGCCGGGATATCCTTGGTTACCACACTACCAGCACCAATTACACTCTCTTTGCCAATCGTGACTCCTGGAACAATAATTGCTCCGCTCCCGATCCATGCCCCATCCTCAACGGCCACTGGTAATGCAAACATCCCGCCTTCTTTGCGCTTTTCTGGATGTACAGGATGATTCGTTACAGCAATCGTTACATTCGGGCCAAACATAACATCATTACCAATCGTAACTTTATAGTCGTCAACCACGGTTAGATTGAAATTGATATATACATTATTTCCTACGGTCGTATTTGAACCATAAGACATGCGAATGGGCGGCTCCATCCATACATTTTCTCCAATGCTTCCAAAAAGTTGTTTCATTAACGTTTTGCGCATTTCAACATCATCTGGATGCAAATTATTAATTTCATAGCATATTGCCTTACCACGCTGGCGTGCTTTTGCCAACTCTGCAGCCTCTTTCGGATAATCAGCATCGTGATCTGTAAATAATTGTTTGCTGGTCATTCTTTCTTGGATATTCATGCCACATTCTCCTTTATACATGCTTATATTTATTAGAGTAAATTGCAAAACCTTATTTATGATCAGGTTTATGCAAAGTTTCTAGTGATGTTGTTAAGCCATTTAAACTGTCGATATCGAATAAAAGCAATGGGAAGTTTAATCATCTCGTCTAGGCTGATGACGATATATAAGAAAATGGGGGGGACTTGCCAAACAAAAGCACATAGGTAACTAAGCGGTAGAATAATAAGCCACATGACGACAGTATCGCACCAAAATCCAAATTTAGAATCCCCACCAGCCGTGAATATACCCGCTATAGTTGTGGAGTTAAACGATTTGGCTATACAATAATACGCACTAATGTAAAGCATCCCATCTAGGTAACTTTGAGCAGTTGGATCCAAATTGACGATAGAGTATACCAATGGTTTAATGAACAGAATCGTGCAGCCTGCAATGACTCCAAATATCAAAGCATAAAAACACATTTTGTTGCCCGCATGCTTTGCTTTCTCGATTTCACCCTGTCCCAAATACTTCCCAACAAGTACAGAGCCCCCAGTAGCGATGCCTCCACAGAGAACCACTGCTAGATTTTTAACTACAGACGCTATGGAATTTGCGGCTACCAGATCGGAGTTCACATGTCCAATAATTGCAGTAGTAGCGGTAAGAGCTCCTCCCCAAACCATATAATTCCCCTGTACAGGCAGAGTATATTTTAGGAAATCTTTTAATAAATTACGTTGAATGCCGTCACGTACAGGCAAACGAAAACGAATGGATCCCTTGGTTATGGAATGAATCACACAACACGCTAGTTCAACAATCCGTCCTAAAACCGTGGCAAGAGCTACGGCTGAAATGGCCAGTTCGGGCCTTGATGGGAATAAAATAAAAATGCAAATGGCATTGAAGAAAATGTTCAAAATCAAACATAAGGAACTAATCCACGCACTAAGTTTTGCATTTTCCATACTTCTAATCACACTGAGATACATCTGCGATATTCCCATCACAAGATAAGAAAAGGAATTCATTTGTAAAAACCTTGAGCCGAATCGAATCAGTTCTGCATCATTGGTGAATAAACGCATAAGTGTACCCGGAAGAAAGAAGGAAGATAAAAAAAACAAAATGGAGACACAAAAGGAGAACATGCAAGCGATACTAAGAATGCGCTGTATGGTTGAAGTATCCTTTTTCCCCCAGTATTGCGCAGTGAGGATACTTGCCCCCGCTGACATTCCCATATAAAACAATGTTAATGCAAAAGTAATTTGCCCTGCGAGTGATACAGCTGACATTGCGGATTGACTAATCATGCCCAGCATAACTACATCAACGGATATCACAGTTGCTGATATTAAATTTTGTAATGCAATGGGAATGACGAGCGTCATTAACTCCCGATTAAAATCACGATTAGATCCTTTGAGTTGTATGCGGTTTCTCACCTATCTCCTGTCCTCCCCCACTGATCTACACAATATAAGGATAGGATAATATCATTGTTGTTTCCATTAATATTGGCTATAATTTTATAAAAATCGTATATTTACAAAGGGGGGGCTCTTTGATGACAAATTTAGAGGTGTTTTCTGATTTATCAGAACGTTTGAATTATAATCTTCCTGATTTACCGCTTTATGTCCGAAAGGGAAGCCTTCATCAATTTAACAATTATGCAGCAGTAGCGCATTGGCATTTGGACATAGAGTTTATCTACATATTACAAGGATCGATGGATTTCTCTGTGAATGGAAGTATCACTCGATTGCATCAAGGGGATGGACTTTTTGTGAATAGCCAACGTTTGCATTTCGGCTATTCTCTTGCAGACCATAAAGATTGTTTATTCCTTGTCGTCGTCATTCATCCCTCTATCCTTGGTGAGAAGCCTTCATTTATTCAAACATACTGGGGGGAAAAGTTTAGTTTAATGATGGCTGATTTTGTTGTACTTACAGATCAGGTTGATTGGCAGCAAAGAATATTACTGTCCATTCAAGAAATCTATCAGGAAATGCATAAGGACCATACTCCTCCAAATCCGCTTCGTCTGGCATCACAAGCTTTATCTTTGTGTGCAACAATAGGGGATCATTTGCAACCCATTTCTGGGCAACCTGGAGTATTGACGCATGTTCAAGAAATGACGCGTTTCATTCATCAAAACTATGATCAAAAAATAACTCTTGAGGAGATCGCTTACGCAGGAGCCGTTTGCAGAAGCCGTTGCTGTACATTATTTAACAAGTATGTGGGCCAGACACCCAACAATTATGTCACTCAATATCGTCTTCAAAAAAGTTGCGAAATGTTAAAAGAAACACGAAGATCCATAAGTGAAATTGCACTTGCCTGCGGTTTTCAAAGTGCTAGTTATTTTTCATCCATTTTTCGTAAACAGATGGGTGTAGTTCCGCAAAATTATCGAAAACAAGTTTCGAATAACGATTCAACTTGAATGGAAGTAATACAAACCGATTTGAAATAATCTGGATTACAACAGTCTTCCAATCAAATATTATTTTTTCAAAAGCGTATTATAGAAATTCAAACAATAAGGAGTACGGACTTTACGTAGAGGAACAACCTGTTTTTTTCATGGAGAGCGCTAACATGCCAGCGTCTTTTTAGATATTTTGGGGCAACATATCCCGCAAAAATTTCATTCTTTATTGATACATGTGATGAGTCTGCTCATAAATCATTTCTTTTTCGGTACATAATAACCATTGGAAGTGCCTGTTTCTGCAACTCAAATGATAAAAGAGCGGGGCAATCACACCATTGCCCCGCTCTTTTACATAATGCAATACCAGTTGACAGACAAGGATCACTGCAAATCCAGTATTTTTTGAATCGTGAGAAGAACACCATTTTCTTCGTTTGACTTAGTAATAAAGTTTGCTGCCTTTTTAGTATTTTCACAAGCATTACTCACTGCAAAACTGTATTTCGCGATTGCCATGAGTTCCACATCATTCTCGCCGTCACCAAATGACATTGTTTCCTCGTATGTGACGCCCAACATTTCTTGCAGTTTCTTTACTGTCTCACCTTTATGCGTATGCAATGCCGTGATATCCAGCCATCTAGCTTCTGAATCAACAATATAAATTTGTCCACCCAACGTATTCTCAACATGCGCTCTTAATGCTGTACTTCGTCCCTCCGTGTCGAAGACCGTAATTTTGATAAAACAGCTATCTATGTTTGCAAAGGAGTCTGTTTTTAATACACGTTCATAGGAGCCTTTAACAACGTTATACATATCTTCTGAAATGGAAGAATGAACGTACGCAGCATCACTAGCACATACAATAAGTGTCATATTGTTGTCGAAGTCTTGAATTTGATCAATCGCCTGTAGAGCTAGATCTCGATCAATACTAAACTCTTTAACTACTTGGCCATCTTTTTTAATTCGAGCAGCACTGTCACCCAATATCCAAACTCCCTTGCCATGTTCGTCAAACAATTTTTCAACACGTTCACATTGTTTACCTGTACATGCGACAAATGTGACTTCTTTTTGCTGCATCTCTGCATAAACTTTTTCGAAAAGTTCGACATCGTACAAACTTTTATTGTTCAGAAATGTTCCGTCTAGATCAGTGACTACAAGTTTAATCATACTTATTACCCTCCTGTTTTTTGTTGGTCTTGTTTATCCTTCTGATTGCAATGATCGACGTATTTCACTTGCATGTTTTCCATCAGAATTTGAACTTTTGCGAATATACAATTGCGCTAATGATAAAATACGAACCCATCAAAACGCACGTGGTCAATATATCCACCTAATATTCCCATCAAATTCGCCTCCTGTGAAATTCATAAAACTCTTTTTTTAAATACTTTATAATGGACATTTAAAATGTCTTTAAAAAAATTCAAAACGAGTTGGTCACATGCTTATCTATGATCTCTCGCTACAAAACAAGATTAAAATATGTAACTGGTTTCATGTCAATAAATTAATTTCAGTACATTTTTCCAAGTTACCAAGCCACAATTATGATATGTGATCGTTAAAATGCCAGCTGTTTAGGAAGAGGTATTTTAGAGAATATAAGAAGGGAATTGTTGATGAGGCCGATATGTGGTGAATATTTCGTTATTTGAATCACAAAAAATCACATAAAAAATCCTGAAAAATTAAATTGAATAAGGTTGTATAGGGATATTCAAAAAGTAATTCAATTGGGTTAGTTAGAAAAGCCTTACAACCTTTTTTCTAACTACACAACTACTACGTGGGTATATACCATTTGTGTATCCTCTTAAAAATCAGCTCGTGGAAGATCCATAGTGTACTTATATTAAGTGAACTAGTGTAAATGAAAACGGAGTACCTTGATAGTAAAAATACCCACTAGGTAGATACTACATAGTGGGTCTATTAAGATTAGACCAAAGACTTCACCTATATGTCTACATGGAAAGGGGAGGGGATAGGAAGCTTAGATTAAACAGTCTCTTTCAATATATTACGAAAAAAATCACTTTTGTATGGCTTTTTCTTCGGTTAGGGTTTTCATGAGTTGTGAAATGCAGCTTTGTGCTACGCCAAGTAATTTTGCATATTCAATTTGAGTTGAATTAGGTAGTTTTTGTATTAATTGTTCTAGCTGATTTGACCGCCGTCGACCGTTCGGCAGGAATGGGGGCAAAGATCATGCTGATGCCTTGTGCGGTGCTTGTGTTAGTCACCATCATTATATGGTTTGGCACCCGTCGCACCGGTCCTGGACTGACACCACAGAACATCGCTTCAGTCAAGACGGACACAATAAAATTAGACGATTGATGAAGCTAATTGAATAAGTCCGTTAACAAAGAGGGTACTGCACTCCAGATTTCCTGGGAACAGTACCTTCTTTGCGGCCTGTATATTATTGAATCCCATTCGATTGTAGCCTGTCTCGCGAAAACGTATAGTAGAAATAACGATTGTGCTAAACAGTGAACATTAGTTGAATGAAACGGTGACAGTCTAGGACTTTATTTTCTGGTCCCTAGCTGTTGCCGTTTCATTTTTAAGATCCAGTCTAAACTATTACTTTACCCAAGCGGGGTTTCGCCATCATCAACGCGCTTCCGATGTTCCTCCCCAGGTTTCACCCCATATGCGCATTTCCCGAAGTACAGGTATGTACGCCCTTCCTTTATCTGTTAGCGAATACTCAACAGTAACAGGTGAGGTAGGGAACACCTGGCGGTTGATGACTTCATGCCGCTCAAAATGACGCAGGACATCCGTTAAAGACTTGATGCTGACATTGTCTAAATATCTTCGCATCTGATTAAATCGCTGCGGACCCAGACTAAGTAAGGTGAGTACCAAAATAGCCCATTTTCCGCGAACAACCTCCAACGCCTCGCGAATGGAGATCAGACATTGTTCGTCCTCTTTGCTTATATCCACAAAATCATTCCTTACTATAGTATAGTTAGTCTAATTTATTGAGCTATATAAAAATAATGTGTCTACTTTAAAGTAGACACTTAATAATTTATAGTAACACTAAAGCTTATTTAACTGCAATGGTTGAATTTGTTTTGAAGGTCTACTACTAATTATTTAGAACATCTTGTGCCAACTTGGGGCAAGGTAATTATGGGGAGGAGAGAAGCATGTCCGTTGAACAATCGTCACAGAAGGTGGAGGCGCAGTTTTTCGATGTTATTCAAGATCGGAGATCTGTAAGGTACTATGATTCCGAAGTAAAGATCTCACGGGACGAAATGAAGGATATATTGCAGCTAGCTACACTGGCTCCTTCTGGCGCCAATCTCCAGCCGTGGAGGTTTCTCGTCATCGACTCGCAGGAGCTAAAACAAAAACTGCTTCCGATCGCCAACAGCCAGCAGCAAGTGATTGAGGCTTCAGCTGTCATTGCGATACTCGGAGATTTGGAAGGCTATAAATTGGCCGAGAAAGTTTACGGGATGGCGGTCGATGCGGGGTACATGCCTGAAGAGACAGCTAAATCATTCGTGGAGCGATACCAAAGACTGTTCGCGAGTATGCCTCCAGAAAATGTACTCCGAAAAGTATTTATTGATAGTGGACTGGTATCCATGCAGCTAATGCTTGTCGCCCGTGCAAAAGGCTATGATACGGTCCCGATGGGCGGCTTTGACCAAGTAAAATTTGTAGAAGAGTTTGATATTCCGGCGAGATACGCTCCAGTTATGCTTATCGCCATCGGTAAGGCGGTGAAGCCCGGACACCGGACGGTAAGATTACCGATAGAAGATGTCGCTTTCTTTAATGAATTGCCTAAGGATTGATATTAATCATTCATGTAATATAAAAGAAGCTAAAGGATATGAAATGCACCTCCAATTGTTAACCACTACTAACAATTGGAGGTGCATTTTTGAGTTTTTGCGGAGATCAAGAAACTTCGTAATGAGGTGGCACCTGATCCTTATTGATCATTAATGAGGATGTCCCTGGACATTTGCGCTGTGGGGCGGACCACTATTTCACTTACCCACGCCATTTGGTTGCTCAATTGCGAACGCAATAGCTTTAGCGATAGAGTAGGGGGATAACCCAATGTTCTGATAAGCTTCGAGTTTGGCTTTCATCTCTGAGTCCTTTATGGCGTCCAGGGAATCCAATTGTGTGGATCCAGGTGTGTTTGTGAATCCGGGTGAAACGATCGTTACTCGAAGCTTGTTGCTGGCATCTTGACGCAGGCCCTCTGAAATCGAACGGCAAGCTTTGTCCCCAGACTGGCCTTCGGCTCACTGAACAGTATGGTGTGGAAGACCTTTGAAAAATTTGATTACACTGTGTATAAATAAACCTTAGCTTCATATGTTCTCAATGTAATATTTTGAGTATCAACAAGTGCAGTTTCCGACTTGTAGTTGGAAATCAGTAGTTTTCCAGATTGAGGAATAGAGCTTTCTTTTGGAAAAGAAATACTCGTAGGTTCACCAAAAAAGTTGAGAATTACCACCAGTCGTTCGTTACCCAATGCTCGCTGATAAGCAAAAACTTTCTCATGATTTTCTGCAACAATTGAGTAGTCACCATAAACAATAATGTCATGCTGCTTGCGCAGTTCAATTAGCCGACGATAATAATGAAAAATAGAATCTGGATCAGACAGCGAAGATTCTACATTAATTTGTTTGTAGTTAGGATTAACACCGATCCAGGGCTTACCAGTTGTAAATCCGGCCTGCGGTGAGTCATTCCATTGCATAGGAGTGCGGCTATTGTCGCGTCCTTTGATGTAGATAGAATTCATAATGGAGGCTTCATCTTGGCCTGCAGCCATGTATTCTTTATACATATTGAGGATTTCAATACCCTTGTATTCTTGGATTGTTTCAAAGCGCACATTTGTCATTCCGATTTCTTCGCCTTGGTAAATGTAGGATGTGCCTTGAAGCGTATGCAATAGGGTCGCCAGCATTTTGCCAGACTCTTTATGATAATTCTTATCGTCTCCAAAACGTGAAAGCATGCGAGGTTGATCATGATTATTCAGATACAGGCTATTCTAACCCTTTCCATTCAGTCGAGCTTAAAAAGAATGCTAATGAAAAAAAGTTCTGTTGGGTACACAAGCTGAGCACTTAGCAACGGTCGGTCTAGTAAGAGTTATCTCTGGATATACATATGCAAGAGTGATTCAGGCTACCGAAAATGAGAGAGGGAATCAGTGGTATACTTGGACCAGGACAAGATTGCTCAGTGGGCCAAAGGGGAGATTATGGGTCTTACGAAGATTATATGGTCCAAGGGTATTCGGACGGAACATTTAGACCGAAAGACCATATGAGTAGACAGGAAGGAGCCATGCTTTCTTTGAAAGAGAAAAAATAATGAAAGAAAATATCAAGCTCAGGCAAATACTGCCCGAGTCATTATCCTGAATCCATAAACCGTGCATAACCGTGTTAAAATTGATGTATAAGATGATCCTGATGGAAAAAAAACTCAGATCATTTTTACAGAAGAAGGAAAGCGAGAAGTTGAGTACACTTAACGCCTGGAAACAAGTGCAAGACAAGAAAACCAGCTAATGTTTGTCAAGGGGTACCACTAATATTTTAACGAAACTATACGCCAAGGACATGGCGTATTTTTCTATAAATTGAACGGTATGATCGTCTATAGGTTGAGTACTAAATTCCATATTGTTCAGGAAGTGCGGAGCGCCCGCGCACATTATAGAGCAAATGGTGCATGGGTTGTCACCAATAGCAACTTTACATCACAGGCCTATGAGTTGGCTAAATCCAATAGTGTCAGGCTAATCAGCCGGAATGAATTTGGTAGAGATGCTAGTACAAACGAAAGAAAAATGTTGTCCTCTAAGAAGACAAGTGCTTAATTCAATAACGATGCTGCCTATTGTAGAATTATTACCTTATAAAGAAAATGATTTTGAATATTATTGAAGTGATCCCACGCGAAATTGAGGAATGATTCAACTGTTGAATGAAAGGGGGAATGATCCTTAGCGAATTGGCTCAAGTGCTATTATTTATAACAGAATCTGAATTAGTGCCTTAGTAACATACTGAAGAAATTTTACTAATAAGAGTCTAATAGAAAATGTAGGTTGTAACGAGAAAGATCAGCACTGATCTTTTTGTTTCGTTTGCTGTAGGGAGAAACTCTTTGTTGTAAAAGATCCTTATAGGTGATCCTCACAAATAACCGTGGGTAGTAGTACATAAGGTTTGTTGATTGTTTTCTTAGTTGAATTAGAATCGATTTGCTGCAATTCATGTTCCCATTGACTTATATACTCTAGAATAGAAATAAATCTTTTACTTTGAAGGGAGACCGAAACATATGAGGGGTTTGTACTATCATCCTAATCGGATCAAATATAATGGTTCACCAGTGTTAATAGACTCAGGAAAACACGATGCCATATCATTGTTTGTAAAGTTAATAGAACAAATGGCACCAGATGTACTGGAACAATTAGAACATGGCGTTTATGAAAGCTATACACAAGCTTTTCAATGGTATGCAAGTCAAAAGGAACTGACTCCCAATGAAGAGCCGTCAAATTGGAAACTAATAAAAGCAGCCCGCACAGATTACTTTCCTGAATATATGAAATTAAAAGAGAGTCTATACGGCTGGGCTACTAAGTACCACTTAACAGGAGATGGAGACTTGTACCTAAATTTGGCTCTATGGGGGATTGCTAACTATTATGATGACCGGAAAGAGGAATCAAGAAAAGAAAGACAGCTGAATATAAAAAAGCACGCTGAAGATCTTGAAGTCGGTCCGGAGGCTCTTCGCGCAATGTCAATTTACAAATGCTCTTGGCCGTATGAGGAACAGTTATCATTATCAGAGTATCTCTACTTTGAGGACGAACACGACGATATTGAATTAAGTAGAAGTGTCGGTAAACAAGAAAAAATATATCATTCATTTTTTTCGAGATATTTCCCTTTCGTGTTTTCCCCAGAAGATATATTCTGTTTGTCTGGAAACGATAAACCAAATATCCATGCTTTTGAAATGCTTAGAATGTTTGACGAAAGTAAGAGCAATATTATTGAAGCTAAAATCATGGATTCGTCTAAAACTAACTCACTTACACAACCATGGGAGGGCGGGAAGGGTTGGGATCCGCGGAAAGAAACCTGGAAAGAGTTCGAGAGACTCATAGACACATATTATGAACAATATAAAAATCTATATCGTGAACGAACAGAGCAATTCCTTCAAGAACGAGGATATGTAAAAGATAAAGAGAAGAGAAATTTAGAACATTTTAAATGGCTCGTAGATTATCAAATTAAAGGATGGACTCTAAAAGAAATTGCTGATCACTATAGTAAGGTTAGATCTGAGATAATCAACGAGGATACTATTTTCCATGGAATTAAAAATACAGCCAACTTGGTTCTTGTTCATCTAAGATCCTCAAAAAACAAACAAGACACTTGGATTTAACAATTTCAATGATGGCTGTCATTACCACCTAGTAATACAAAGAGGAATAATATATGAAAAAGAAATTATTCTTTGTATCAGCCTTATCTATTAGTTGTTGGGAGCTGTTGTGCTGTTGTCGTGCCGAGTGCGATCTTTGCAAGTGTAACTGATTCTGCCAATATATCCGCTACTGCGACCCAAGATGTTGGTACAACAAATAACTTCTCAAAAATCCAGAAACGTTTTTAATGACACATCCAACAAACAAGATCCAGTAACAAACTGAAGATCGTAAGAGGCGGAAAGGAGGAAGCAAAAGCGAATTATCAAAAATTCAAAAAACATGGCCTAATCGATGGTCTTAGCTGGTTGACTGGAGATAAAGCAGAATAGTCAAAATGGAACCATATGTATTAAGGTTAATTTATCACACTTCCAAAAACTTCAAAGTAGTAGAACCTGCCCTGGGATTTTCTGGGGCTCTTTTTGGTTGTCCTTCCTTACAAAAGCTGCCTCCTTTAAATTTGGACCTTTGCATTTTTTCATGTTTAGGATACCCGGTATCATTTTTTACAATAAGATCAGAGAATGGATCTGGTCGATACTATGAGCTGAAGAAGAACCTATGAAGTATGTGTTTATGGAAAACATCCATTTTTGTTACATAACAAAATCAATTTAGAACATAATATGCTTGCACAAAAATAATCCTTAGAGGTGATTTAATGAACAATTCAGAAAAACAATTTCAGATAAAATCCTATTCTAGCACAGAATCTCAGAGGGTATTAGAATATTGGACGCTAGAAAGAATAACATGAATGAATATAGGCAAATGAAATTTTCTGAACAGGGAACAAACCATGTTATAAAATAAGAGTTAAGTTCAGAAACGTTTATCGGCGAGAATCAATCCAGTTTTTTCACTTCATTACGCTCTAAAATGAAAGCGTTGACATGTATTTCAACCCACTATATACTTAGCTTAATTAAATGAATAGCACTAGGATTGTTACTGTTACGCAGGCAAAACCTAAGGAACAAAACGTTAAGGTCCAAGGATCTTATGTATTTTGTTATACTTAGGTTTTTTTGTTTATAGAGAGAGGGAGGTTAAATACAAGTGGTTTCGGCACTCTGCTGAAGCCATTTTCTTCTATTTATGAGGTCACATCTGAGAGGAGCGATAAACTTGGAATACAAATATGAGCTGGTCCAGGCAGACAATCATTTTCCGTTAAAAATTATAGTTCATTCCTCCAATGAACCAGCATACATACCTGGGCATTGGCACGATAGCATCGAAATATCCTATGTACTTTCAGGAAGAATTGACCATATCTATATTGATGGTGCGAGCTATAGCTCCAAAGAAGGAGATATTGTGCTCATTAATTCGAATGCTATTCATTCCTTTTCTGTGGCTAAGGGAAAAGGAAGAGAGGCCATAACCGTTCTGATTCCTTCTGAATTTATTAGAGCAAATGTCAACGGCAGTAACCCCATTTCATTTGACTGTATATCCATTTTCGAAACTAACGAGCAGAGATTACAGCATTTTGCGGAGCTGCGTGATTTGCTAAACACCTTATTTGTGGCTTATCTCAATCAGTATAATGACTCTTTAGCACATATCCATTTAACATCGCTATCTTATAAACTGGTGTATCTGTTATTAATGCATTTTAAAATGGACAATGAATCTATCCCCGGCTTTAACTCTGATAAATATTTGGAGCGGCTGACGCTGATAACCAATTATATCAAAGAGAATTACGATCAAAGCTTATCCCTGGATTCCATAGCCCAGGTTTTTGGACTATCTCCCGAATATTTGTCCCGTTTTTTTGTGAAGCATGTAGGGATGACTCTATTTCAATATATCAATGCCATCCGTCTGGAGAGATCTTATCGTGTTCTTATGAATACGGATCATTCCATCATACAAATTGCGTTGGAGCACGGTTTTCCGAACGAGAAGTCTTTTGCCAGGGTATTTAAGAAGGTTTTCCAGGCAACACCGCATCAATATCGAAAAGAGAACAAGAGGTATTCTGGAGCAAGGAGTCAGTAATTGACCTGAATTAGGCTAATAAAAGACAGGATGCAAATTAAAAAGATTATTAAAATAAACAATGTAAGCGTTCTATTAATGGATCTGGGAGGTAAGACATCATGTTTAAACGGTTTCAAAAGGCTGCTAAGACAACTATGTTACTCACTTTAGCTATCGGTACGACTCTTGTTTTCAGCTCCGGTGCATGGGCCAAGGATGTAAAGATACAGCCCACCTCATACCGGACGGTTGCGGAAGTTAAGGATTGGGGAGCAGCCATTACGAAGATCATTGTTAACCTGGGTAAGCCAGTCCCTAAAGATGCGATAACTAAGGATACATTTAAGGTGCATGTGGGAAGAAGCGACAATCGGTTGTTAAATCCCTTTATTGAAAATGGCAACCGGAAAGTCACCAAGGCCTATGTATCGGACAAAAGTGGCAATCCTGTAAATAAAACCGGAAGCTATGTTGTATTGGAAATGGAAATCGGTCCGACATTAACACTAAGCTCCGCTATTCATTATGATGCGGCAGGCTCCGGGTTTAATGCATGGAATGATAACAAATACACGATCACGCAGCAAAAAACTATTAAAACCAAATCCGGAACGATTTCCGATTTGAAGATTGATACTTCCGCAGGACAGATACGGAAGTTGGTTGATCAATTTGCGACCGGTAAATCTACTTTTGATGGAGTTACTTTAACCTACGCAGACTATGCACCGGCAAAAGACAAAGTGAAAAACCCTTTGGTGATCTGGCTGCATGGTATGGGTGAGGGAGGTACCGATCCAACGATTCCGATTGCCGGAAATAAAGCAGCAAATTTTGCCTCTAAGGATATCCAATCCTATTTTGGCGGGGCTTATGTGTTGGCACCTCAGACCCCAACCTACTGGATGGATGGCTTTACAAGCTTTGGGGACGGAACCTCCAAGTATGAGCAAGCATTGATGTCCTTAATTAAGGATTACGTGGCCCAAAACAAAGACATTGATACAGATCGAATCTACATTGGTGGAGACTCCAACGGTGGTTACATGACTATGCTGATGATCCGTGACTATAAAGATTATTTTGCAGCAGCTGTGGTTGCATGTGAAGCCTTGAAGGATAGTCTTATAACCGATGAACAGATTAACGAAATGAAGGACCTGCCGATCTGGTTTGTGGCTGCCAAAACCGACACCGTGGTTCCGCCCAACGATTATACGGTTCCGACTTACAACCGTTTAGTGAATGCTGGAGCAAAGGATGTTCATATGTCGTTATTTGATAACGTAGTGGATACCTCTGGTTTGTACAAGAAGAGCGACCAAACACCGTATGAATACAACGGCCATTGGTCTTGGATTTACGTATATAACAACGAAGTATCGAAGGTGATTAACGGAAAAAAAACAACGATGATGCAATGGCTTGCCTCCAAAACATTGGACTGAAAGATAGCATGAACCAAAGCGTTGAGCTTGGACGTAGCAGTAATAGTAAACACAACTTCGCTTAACGCACATACATTTCCCAGACGAAAACTCAAGGAATCAGTATGACAGACTGTACTTGAGCAGCTCGGCAAAAGAATGATACACATAGCTAAATGCTAACATTCAAATAGAAAAGGGCTTCCCATAAGTTTGATAAACTTATGAGAAGCCTTTCCTACTCTTTGAAAACGCTTTTTAATCGAACCTTTAAATACAAAGCACACCAGAAGCAGTAATGGATTACCTCCACAATTATATGAACCGTCTCTGGCCATTCCAATGAGGATAACGTCTTGGAACACAACATGCCCACTATAAGAATGGCTTCAAAAACTAAAATATCTACTAGCAGCATAATGGCTATACGGGATTTGGCACGTTGAAAGAGTTGAAGGACTTTGAAATTCCAACCTGTTGCGATCAACTCCAGCGTTATGATTCCCAGGGACATGCCGGTATACCCGAAATCGGGAATGGCAACCAAGGAGTAAAGAATGATGAAATTGGCAAGTACACCTGTGCAAAGGCCGATAAAGGGAGTTTTCTTCCGATTTTGTGCCCATAAGACGCTAGTTGTGATTTCCCGCCATCCAACGAGTAATGGTAGCATAGCCAACGATTTAATAGGAATTTCGGCATTTTGTATATCAAAAACAAGTAGGGAGATATCTGGGGCATATTTAAAAATGAAAAAACCTGAGGCTAATCCCCAGACCCACGCTACCTCAATAGCGGCATAGCCTTTTTTATAGAATGAGTTGTACTTCTTATTTTGCCAGTCTGCTGTTATTTTCATAGTGAGCGTATGGGTTAACGCGCCTGTAATCAAAGTAGGCATATAAGCGACGACAAGGGCGATGCCAGTAACAATACCGAACATCTCCGCTGCCTCTTTAGAAGAAACCCCGGCAACTTGTAACCGTTGGGGAATAATGATCGCATCCATAAAATCAGACGCAGGTATGAGCAAACGTGTAAGCGCAATAGCAAAGGAAGCTTGTACTACTAAAGGTAAATCTGTTCGAATTGATGGAGGGGATAAAGCTACAGAAGGGCGGTTATACATAAAAAAAGCAATAAGCACAGCAAAGGATAACAACGCGCCTGTAAATGTTCCAAGTACCGCTCCACCAACAGCAAACTCGATGCCGGATTGGATAAATAATGGCACTAGCAACATCAAAGTACCGATCCGGGCAGTTTGCTCTATGATTTCCGAAATGGCGATCGCAGTGTACTTTTCAAGACCTTGCAAATATCCACGCAGCAGACTTAACAAGGGAACGGTCAGTATAGCTGGGGCTAGGCATCGAATCACAAAATTGATCTGCGGATAGCCGAGTAATTTAGCAAGGGGCGTTGAAAACCAATAGGTCAATAAACTGCATGCCAATCCCGTTAGAATTATGGGTATTGAAAAAATTTTGAACAACCGCCAGCCTTTTGCCGTATGTTTAGCTGTAAACATAGCCAACGCTGTTGGCAATCCCCCGGAAATAATCATCAATACTAAGCTGTAGAAGGAATAGACTAACTGGTAAAGGCCTATTCCTTCAGCTCCAACTAGCCGTATCATAAATACTTTTCCGATTAGACCTATGGCTTTCACGACGATCATCGCATTAGCTCTCACCATAGTTTGTTTTAATAAAAGAGGTAATTTCAAATCGTTTTTCACCCCATTAGAAGCTGTCCATTCTATTTCTATGACAGTACTCTTTGGGATATGAGCAAGTGTTGCGATTCAAGATGCTTAATCTTGTATATGAATCAATAAATACTGGGTGTTTCTATCCCATCCCAAGTCGAAGGGAACCCTGAAACGGTCTGCCGTATGGGAGTTAACTAAAGGATAGCCACCCTCATCGAATCCGACAACAACGGAAAAGTGGTCTACATCTCCTTTTAATACGTAAGCAATCAAATCACCTGGCAGCAACTGTGGTCTGTATTGATGCTGCTGACCATTGATCGCGCGGACAACATCTGAGAAGCTCCCTTGTCCTATAATCCTCCCATAGCCGGAGCGTATCAGAAAATTTTTAAAAGCGTCCGTTTGAACCCAGGCTTGGCTTCCGCCGTTACCATACAAGTAATGCCACCCAGATTTCATAGGCAGTCCTCCACCTTCCTCCTTGTCTCCGATAACTTGGGAGGAGAAGTTGGTACAGTCGCCCCCTTTGGAGTTATAATCCAGGTATTTTGGGTTATATCGCTGACGATTTCCTGCTCCCCATGTTATTCCAGCATACTTGTTAGCATAGTCAATGGCTCGGGCTCTATTGTAATTATGGATAACCTTCTCTGATGGAACCGAGTCTTTATGAGGAATAAAACTTGAATCAAGCGGTTCAATTTTTTTTGGATTTTCTTCCAGTGGATCTGAATACCATTCACGTTCCACGTACCAACGGCTATCTTTTTTTCTAAGTGTAATGCCATGACGTGTTCCAATTCCAAAATCATGCTGACCGGGGTAGCTGTCGATATACTCATAACTCAATTTTAAGGACTGAACAAGTGACACCTTTGCCGTATCGCCTAACACTTCTATACGGGATATCCGAATGGAGCTTTCTGCATTCACGAATTTCATTTTTCGATGCTTGGCCCATTCCTGAATATATTCCGCTCTGTTCATTTCATGAAGGTATGCGTAGTTGCTTCGATTGTGCTTTACTAAATAATAGTCCTCGATATGCTTTTTATCCTGATCCATCAACAACCGGGTGCGATCATTAAACAGCTTTTGAAGAAAAGGAATAACGTCATCTTGTTTTGCTGGCTCTGCTTGTACACGAAATGAAGAGAAGCTGTAAGCGGGGATCATTATTAAGATCATGCACAGCAATTGCAATTTAGCGATCTTAAGCACATTATTCATTCTCCTTGAAAATGTTTTAATTGGTTTTGGAATTGCCCTTATCCTGAGTAAGTTTCTCACAGGCTGAATTCATGTGTGCTAATTTGGTGTAAACTACTAGCCTTCCCTCGTGTTCTTTTCTGCTTCGGCTATAGCGACCTGCACATGTAATCAAGTTCAAACGATGCTCTTCTGTAGGACCAAAAATTTTCTGAATCGGTGCTTCGGAAGTTAAGTAAAATTTTACAGACTCGACAGCAAACTGAATCTTACAGCCGCCACCGCCAGTCACATACACGAAATCCCCCTTTTTTAGTTTTTTAAGAGGATAAAAAACAGCTGGGCCCGTGTATGTATCTACATGTCCATCCATAATTGCCTTACCTGCTGCCCCTGGCAATATACCGGTAGATAAATAACCTACTCGATTTGTGTTGCTTGGAACGCCCATCTGACCATTTTCTAAGAATGTAACCGGTTCTATAATTGAATGAATACGAACCTCAGGAATATCGAGCATATATGGAACGATTCCTTGAAAAGGTTTATTTTTAACCTGTAAGGGCTTCGCTATTTTAACTTGTTGAATTTCAGATTTGGCCGGGGCGTAGGTAGTGTTATGATGATGTTCAACAGAGGATGAACAGCTCGTACTTCCCAGCAAAATTAAGAATACTCCTATACGAATGATCCATGTATTGTTCATATGAAGAAAGAGAGAGGGTTTAATAAAGCTAACCCTCTCCTTTTAACCCTCCCTAATTCATTTGCTCGCTCGCGCCACCGAATCCAAGTTTTTGGTAATTTTGTTGCCTTTGCTTTCAAACTTTTCGCATGAATACTTTTTTCTCCTATGATTTTGGCAGGAGCAGCTTTACGCGCATGTAGCTTGTGTATTTTCTCATGCTTGCTCTTGGCATGCATCTTGTGTTCATGTTTTGCATGAACCTTATGTTGATGTATTTTTTGCTCGTGTTTTTCTGTTGCGGGTGCAGCCGCAGAAACCATCGATCCTGCTGACAGAAATACAGCAAGGGACGCTACAGTCAATATTGCTTTTTTCATTGTAATTGCCTCCTTTAAATAGTTGTAATTGTAATTCGTAAGTATAGTTGCCGTAAAAAGAATGTATTGTGTAACCAATAATTTCATATAAAAGGACTATATTACAAATACCTATCTCTTCAACTATTGAACTTAATTAGTCCTTTGGGTGTCACAGATAGTAATTAGACTCCGTCGGCGAGTAACTGGCGGAGTCTTTTTGTTTCTATCTACTATTTATTCACTTCAATCAGTCCTTCGGGCGTCTTACGATTGGCAAGCAGCTCAGACACAGTGACGAAGGTAAACCCCCTTTTTTTTAGTTCGGGCAAAATGATTTTCAGGGCTTCGACGGTTTGTGTACTTTTATATACATAATCGTGCATAAGGACGATGTCGCCGTTACGGACATTGCGAAGGACCTTATTAGCGATACGATGTACACCGGGTTTTCGCCAATCTAAGGTATCCTGATGCCAGGACCATAAAATAATTTTCAGCCCTTTCTCCTTGGAGAGCTTGACCAGCGAATCGGTATAGGAACCGCCGGGCGGTCTAAAAAGATGGGTCCCCGCACCAGTTGCCTGTACGATGCTCGCCTGAGCTTGATCCAATTCGGACAGAGCTTTGTTGCGAGAAATATACTGAAAGGATGAGTGAAGGAAGGTATGGTTGCCAACTTCATGCCCTTCTTCTCGTTCCCGCTTGACAAGGTGAGGCAGCTTTTCTACACGACTGCCGACGACAAAAAAGGTCGCTTTAGCATCGTATTCTTTAAGCAAATCCAAAATGGCAGGCGTATTGCGTCCATCCGGTCCGTCGTCGAATGTGAGGGCAATCAACTTGCGATGGGTAGGAACTTCCCATACAATGTCGCCGCGTTCTTCATAATAGGCTCTTCCCTTTGTAGGAGTAGGGGAGGTGTAAGATGCGGCTTGTGCAGTATTTGTATAGGTTGTGGGGCACAAGCTGGCACAAAACAAGGAAACAGCGATACTTGCAGATAGTAATCGGTCATATTTCATCAGGCTTCTTCTCCGTTCTTACGTATTCTCACATTAGCTTGCCAAGAAAGAGCGCATACCATTCCCCGTTTCTAAGATTCATCATTTCAAATCACTCAAGATTAGATCTATTTGTCGGATTCTTGAGGGAACATCACGCTGATTAATCAGGGTGTGAACGAGGTGTTCACCCACCTGCCGAGTGGAGATTGTATAGAGATAACTAAAACCTCCAACTTCGTAATGGGCCAATGGCAGGCTCCTTACGGAATTGGAGGTTTTTTTGTCTTTTTAACTAGACAGATTGTATTTGGATCGAACGCTAGCTCAACAGGGTTATAACCGTCCTTGTGCTCATACCTATAGAGAGTTGCTTTTACAATAAGAAAAAACATTAACATTTTACTCCAGCCCACTTGACGTTCCCTTTACATCGAAACGATACACTTACTGAGGTTGGTTTGAAAAGAAAGGGGCGCTCCGTTTTGGGTGAGCTTAACAAATCTATGGGACTGGGGACGAGGAGTCAGCAACAGACTTCGTCTAAAGCCCGCATACGCACGGGTTCGCTAAAAATTCAAAGACTGCGCGAAAACGCGCTGGCGTATACCTTTTTGGCTCCATCGCTTATTTTGTTTGCTGTATTTATGTTTTATCCGATGATCAAGTCCGTTTATCTCAGCTTGCATTCTACAGATCCCGCAGGAAACGTTGCAGCATATGTAGGATTAGATAATTTCACTACACTTTTCAGCTCGGGACTGTTTCTGCAAGGGATTAAGGTGACACTCCTGTTTGCACTGTTAACCGTACCAGTAGGTATTTTATTGGCGCTGGTACTGGCTGCACTTACACACAGTAAATTGCGGGGAATGCGTATCTTCCAGTTTGCCTTTTCGCTGCCGATGGTGTTGTCGGTCGGTTCATCTGCGGTCATTTGGAAATTTCTTTTTCATCCAACACTGGGGATGTTCAACTATGTGCTTTCCCTGCTACATATCCATCCGGTTCCGTGGCTGACCAGCCCCGATTGGGCGCTGTTTTCAGTAGCCATAATGACCATCTGGATGAATCTAGGCTTCAATTACATTATCTTATCGAGCGGACTTCAAGGGATTCCAGATGATATGTATGAAAGTGCCAAAATGGACGGAGCTGGCCCGCTCGTCACGTTCTGGCGTATCTCCATGCCACTGTTATCACCGACGATCTTTTTTGTAACCGTAGTTTCTATCATTGGAGCCTTCCAGTCTTTTGCTCAAATTAACATTTTGACCAAAGGCGGTCCGGTGAACAGTACGAATGTATTTGTGTATTCCATCTATCAGGAAGCTTTCGTTAATTTCCGGTTCGGAACGGGGAGCGCGCAGGCCATTGTCTTGTTTGCTGTCATTCTGCTGCTCACGATGATTCAGTTCAAATGGGTGGAAAGAAAGGTGCATTACCAATGAAACGACACCTGAATTCTACATTGCTGTATGTGCTGCTTACGATTGCAGCTGCTCTCATTTTGTATCCGGTTATATATACGTTTTTTATGGCAGTCATGTCTCCCGAGGAAGCGAGCGCTTACCCACCAAGCTTTTTCCCGCATTCTTTTCATATGGCCAATTTTACTGAAGTGTTTGAAATCGTTCCGATTGCAGCCTTTATTGGAAATACATTTCTCATTTCGGGTCTTACAATGATTGGGCAACTGATTACAGCGAGCTTGGCGGCCTATGCCTTTGCCAAAATGGAATTCAAGGGAAAAAACTTCATTTTCAGCATGTTTGTTGCGACAATGATGATCCCTTGGGAAGTGACCATTATTCCAAACTACCTGACGGTACGGAGCTGGAATTGGCTTGATACATATCAAGGGTTGACGGTTCCTTTTCTGGCGACGGCATTCGGGACATTCCTGTTAAGGCAATTTTTTCTCCAGCTTCCCAAGGAACTGTTCGAGGCGGCTCGTATGGATGGGTGCGGACATATCCGTTACTTTCTGTTCCATGTGCTTCCGTTATCGCGCCCTGCGCTCGGAACACTGGCTGTGTATTCGTTCCTGAATATGTACAATTCGTACCTCTGGCCTTTACTGATCACCAATAGCGAGAATATGCGCACGGTACAGATCGGCATATCCATGCTCGAATTTCAGGAATCGACTTCATGGAATCTGGTATTTGCGGGTACGGCTCTTGTCATTTTACCGTCTCTGCTCCTGCTGATCTTTGGACTAAAACAGTTGGTTCGTGGAATGGCGGCGGGTGCACTTAAAGGCTGACCACATATTTAAAATGATAAGCAACACCTGCGCAAGCAGCCCATATACAGAGCATCAACACACAAGAATATCGCAAGAGAATGCCAATTCAAGAATCATTTAATCAAAGGGAGAGAAGAGAGATTATGAGATTTTTTCGTCTGAAAAGTGCATTGACCCTGCTTATTCTGACTGCCATGGTGGTTGCAGCAGGTTGTAGCAATAATACTGCTGCAGAGAAGCCGAGTAATGGTAGTGATGGAGCAGCAGCGGCTTCCCCAGTGAAGCTGACTTGGTGGCATTCGATGTCCGGTAACGGTGAAAAAGCAATCAAGCAGATCGCTGCTGATTTTAACGCCAGTCATAAGGACATTCAGGTAGAGCCGGTATATCAAGGCAAATATGATGACAGCTTGAACAAGCTGAAAGCGTCGCTTGGTTCCGACAGCGGACCGGACATCATTCAGGTATATGAAATCGGTAGTAAATTCATGATCGACTCCAAAATGATCACACCCGTACAACAATTTATTGATGCAGACAAGTTCGATCTGTCACAGCTAGAGCCGAATATTACACGATACTATACGATTGATGGTAAACTGAACGCGATGCCGTTCAATACGTCAAACCCGATTTTATATTACAACAAGGATGCATTCAAAGCCGCAGGACTTGATCCAGCTAATCCTCCGAAAACGTATGATGAGTTCGAAAAGGCTGCTAAAGCCTTGAGCAAGGATGGTAAATCCGGTGCTTCCATTGCCATCTACGGCTGGTTTATGGAACAACTGTTTGCCAATCAGAACGCAGATTATGTGAATAATGGCAATGGTCGTGATCAAGCGGCAACGGAATCCATGCTGAATTCGGATGCAGGTGTAAAAACCCTAACGTGGTGGAAGAAAATGATCGATGAAAAGGTTGTATCCAATCTGGGACGTAACTCGGACGATACGGCAAAGGCTTTTTCCGCAGGGCAAATTGCAATGACGCTGGATTCCACCGCTTCGCTGCGTAATATTGTGGAGCAGGTTGGCGATAAATTTGAAGTAGGCACAGGATTCCTGCCAAGAGCCAATGAAGCTAAAGAAGGCGGCGTGGTTGTAGGCGGCGCAAGCTTGTACATCATGAACAACAAGCCCGAAGCCCAGCAGAAGGCAGCATGGGAGTTCATTAAATTCGTCGCTTCCCCAGCTGTACAGGCACAATGGAGTGTGAATACCGGGTACTTCCCGATCACGAAAGCGGCCTATGACGAAAAGGTACTTAAAGACAATATGGTAAAATATCCGCAATTCCAGACGGCGGTTGACCAATTGCATGCATCGGCACAATCCACCGCTACACAGGGCGCAGTGATGGGCGTATTCCCAGAAGCGCGTCAAATCGTCGAAGGTGCAATCGAGGCTGTGCTGAGTGGCCAGCAACAGCCCAAACAGGCATTGGATCAAGCTACCCAAGAAATCACAGGCAAAATTGCGCAATATAATCAAACCGTGAAAAAATAGTCGGCCTTCCCTTAAAATCAGATGATAATCCGTAGAATGCGCCTCCTTATCATCCGATTTTATGACATAGCGGATCGAATGAGTGACCCCCTCACTTATTCGATCCGTTTTTGCATTTTCATTTTTAGAATAAGCGTTTAGACGAATTGCCTAAAATGAAATATTTTCATTTTTCCTATTGCTGGATAACTAAAAATGGGCTTATAATAAATACATAATTTTTGTACTGGACGGTCAGTTCAAAAAAGGAGGAAGCATGAAACAACAGACAAAGGAAATTATTTTTAACGGCGCACTCAAAGCTTTTTCTGAACGAGGATTTAATGAAACAAATATGGAGGAAATTGCCAAAGTTTGTGGCATAGCCAAAGGAACCCTGTATTACAATTTTAAAAACAAGCAAGAATTGTACATTTACATTTTGAAGATGGGGATGGAGCGTTTTGTCCGGGATATCCATGAAGCAATGGCTCATACGCCTAAAGATCAGGTGGAGCTTAGGATTCGCAAGCTAATCCAAGTACATATTGAGTTTATTGTGAGAGAACCGGACTTTTGCCGTCTATTGGTCAGTAAGGGCTGGGTTTCGCAAGAGCAGCATTTTAATATTAGGCAGGTGCTGGCTGACTATTTTGATTTTATGGAGGCAGAGATCGATTCCGGCAAGTTTCATGGGAAAATTTCAAGTAAGCTGGATGCCAAAACAACAGCCAATTGCTTATTTGGGATTTACATTTTTGCACCAATGAGGTCAATGGTTTGGGGCGAAACGATGAATCTGCAAGAGGCTCGTGAAAGCATTGAAGTTTTTGTGTGTAATGCATTGGGCATGCAACATTAATATACAGATGGAGTGATGAAAATATGAAAGCTAAAAAATATACGATTTATGTCGTACTTATTATTTTAATCGCGGTTGGGATATATGCCTTAACTGCTCTTCCACGGGGTGGAAGCAGCTTGTCTGCGGATCAGTCTTCTTCCATTCCTACGGCTTATGTGGAGTCGGATACCCTCAATGCCAGCTTTAAAATGGCAGGACGGATTGACCAGATGCTCGTCAAAGAAGGCGATCAGGTTAAAAAAGGGCAGGTGTTAGCCCATCTGGAAAGTCGCGAGTTGGAAGATAAGGTGAAGCAGGCACAGGCGGCATTGCTGGCAGCCAAGAGTAATGTATCCAAAGCAAAAGCTGGAGTGTTGCAGGCTCAAGCAGGCGTAGGCCAGGCACAGGCTACTGTGAGTGCTGCTCAGGCCAAGAAAAGCCAAGGCACGACATCGGTCAGTGTGACCGCAGAGGCTTCCTCCAGCCAGATTGAACAGGCCAAAGCGGCTGCGAACGCCGCCTTGGCAAAACTGGATGCCCTCAAGAGCGGGGCAAGACCACAGGAGCTTGAGCAATTGCAAGTATCTGTAAAGGTAGCCAAGGAAACGCTGGACCTGACCGTTAAAAATCTGGAGCGTGCCAAAAAGCTTCAAGAAGCCGGTGCAGCAACCCAGGCATCTTTGGATCAAGCGACATTGGAACATCAACAGGCAGTGGCCAAGTATAATGCGGAGTCGCAAAAATTGGATATGGCACGGGAGGGAAGCCGCAAGGAGGAAATTACGGCGGCTGAAGCTCAATACCGTCAAGCCTTGGCTGCGGTGAAGGAAGCACAGGCAGGAGCGGGCAAAGTTGCTCTGCAACAGGAAGATGTCAAAGCCGCTCAGGCTTCGGTAGAACAAGCGCAATCTGCGGTGAAGGCGGCGCAATCCACAGTTGAGCAGGCTCAATCTGCGGTTGCAGGTGCCAATGCACAGGTAGCCCAAGCGGAAGCCGCACTTCAAGAGGCTCAGACCTATTTGAGCTACACTACGCTGCGTGCGTCCGAGGATGGAATCGTAAAATCCAAGTCGCTTAGCTTAGGTGAAATGGCTAGTGCAGGGTTCCCGGTTTATACCATTGAAACTTCGACACAACGTTGGGCTAAATTCTATGTACCTGAAACGTCTCTGAACGGTCTTCAAGCAGGGGATACAGTCCAAATTAAATTGCTGTCTGGCGGTAAGGAGCTGAAGGGTAAAGTCATTCTGTTAGAATCGGCTGCTGACTTTGCCATTCAAAAACCGAGCCAAAGCTCCGGTGACAAGGATGTCCGTTCCTTCGGTGTTAAAGTAGCATTGCCAGACCTTGCTGCATCGGTTCCAACAGGCTCCACGGTTCTGTTTACAGGCAAAGGGGCGCAGTAATATGCAGGATTCACAGGAAAGACTTCGTATCCGCGATGTGTTTCGCGAGGAATGGCTGAGCATCTTCCGGGACCGCCGCTTTATGGCTATTCTGCTGATTACGCCGATTGTGTATACGATACTATTCGGCTTCCTATATTCACATCAGCGGATTACCGAGATGCCTGTCACCGTGTACGACGGAGATAATTCGCAACTCAGTCGCCAGATCATTCAGGCGTTTGATTCGACCGATTCATTTGCCGTTACACGGCAAGCAAACAATCAGGATGATGTAGTCCGTCAAGTAGAGACTGGAGAAGCTAAGGTCGGAATCGTCATTCCCGACAACTTTACTACTCGGCTTAAGCATGGGGAGAATCCACCCGTGCTCACGCTGATTGACGGCAGTAATATGATGTATTCCAATAGTGCCAGTCGGATTGCGAATCAGGTTATTAGTAGCGTGAGTGCCGGAGTATCAGTCAATTCCATGAAACAAAAGGGAATGAACGCCGATCAGGCCGCGTCGACGCTGACTACCATCCCGTTCCGATCCAGAGTGCTATTTAACCCAGTATATGATTATAAGCTTTTCATGCCGTTGGGGGTTATTTCTGCGGCTCTCCAGCAGTGTTTGCTGCTAGGTATTGCGTTGTCTTGCACGCGTGATAAGGAAGCAGGGACTTGGGGAAGATTTGGCGCATGGAGAAATACCCCTTGGCGTTTGGCTATTGCCAAACTGGCACCGTATTATGCAGCGGGAGCTTTCAATGTGCTGACTGTATTCAGTATCAGCGCTTTATGCTTCGATATTCCGTTCAGGGGACAGGTACTGCCGTTGATTTTAGTGTCGCTGGTTTTTAACTTTGCCTTGTGCGGATTAGGCTTCCTGTTCAGTCTCTTTTCCAAAACCAGAGTAGATGCGACCCAAACTCTGATGCTGATTGCTGTTCCTTCCTTTATGCTGTCAGGCTATACATGGCCATTAGAGGCAATGCCCGGCTTCTTGCGGGGGCTTGCTGAGATATTGCCACTGACGTATTACCTGGATGCTGTACGGAACATCACGCTCAAAGGACTGGATATCACGTACATTTTCAAAGATATGATTGCTCTAGGCGTCATTGGTTGTGTAAGTCTGCTGGTGTCTTTCGCGATCTATCCGTTATTCTTTAGACAGCACCAGACGACAGAGCAGCATGCCGAAGTGTCCGCTCAAGAAGGATTCACGCTAAAAGGCTGAGAGCAACTCTAAATATTGGATATCACAAAAAGGCAGATCAGGAGTAAACCCTGATCTGCCTTTTGCTTGTTCGTATGGTTTAAAAGCAGAAAAAATATTATTGCGGCGGCTGAAGATCCTCGATAGAATCAATCGGCACATAGGATGGAACGACAAGCCCGGACATAACGCCAGTCATGCTGGTTCCGATGTCATCCACCTTATCCTTGTATTGAGCCCAATAATCAGCATGCGTCAATGGAAGCCAAGCGGCTGCGGTAGCATCTACACTTCCGCCAGCTACGCCAGTCCACATCGGGCCGATTTCCACCTGCAGAGCTGTTACTTTATAGCCTAATTTTTGTTCCAATACATATTTCAATACGTTCGTACTGGCAATTTCAGAATCCCAAGCAGCGTAGCTTAGCTTCAAAGGATCGCCGTTGACGGGCTGCAGACCCTTGATCCATTCCTGAACCTTGTCAGGATGTTTATCAGCCCAATTCTTGGCAGCCTGCTGTGGGGCAGTACCGTCCTGAATCGCGATCATCACTTCACCCATATCTTCAGCAGTCCACTTAAATCGGCTTAGAAATTCATAAGCCACAGGAGCATCCTGCTTCAAACCTTTGCGGGCGATTGTATGAATTTCTTCCTTATCACCGTACGCTTTTTTAGGATCTTTCAAGTATTTCAAATCATATTTGTTAAACATCCAGTGAGGTGTCCAACCTGTTACGACGATAGGCTGCTTGGCTTTGATAGCTTTATCCAGTGTAGCAGTCATAGCAGCTCCAGAGCTTTCAAGCAGCTTCCAGTCGGATAAGCCATAGTCATTCATAGCTTTAGCGGTCAGCTTCATTAGTCCGGCGCCAGGGTCGGTACCGACAATGCGGTAGCCGACCTCTTTGCCAAAGTCTCCAGTTGTGGCGGAAGCCGGAGCCGCTTCGGCTCCGTTATCCTGCAAATCAGTAATCGATTTAACATCCATGTAAGCTGGAACGACCAATCCGGTTTTAACACCGCTCATATTAGCCCCAAGATCGTCGAGCTTATCCTTGTATTTAGCCCAGTAATCCGCATGTGTTAACGGCAGCCATGCAGCGGGTGAAGCATCTACATCACCACTAGCGACACCCGTCCACATAGGACCTGCTTCAACTTGAAGTGCGGTTACTTTGTAACCCAGTTTGTTCTCCAAAATATAACTTAGCAAATTCGTGCTGGCAATTTCAGAATCCCAAGCCACATAACTTAGCTTGAAGGTGTCACCATTGACAGGTTGCAGTCCTTGAGTCCATTCCTGAACCTTGTCGGCATGTTTCTCCGCCCAATCCTTGGCAGCTTGCTCAGGACTGGTTCCGGCTTGAATGGCGACCATCATTTCACCCATATCTTCTGGTGTCCATTTGAAACGTTTTAGAAACTCATAAGCGATAGGAGCATCCTGCTGCAAGCCTTTACGGGCAATCGTATGAATCCCCTCGGCTTCACCATAAGACTTCTTAGGGTCTTCCAAATATTTGAGATCATACTTGTTGAACATCCAGTGTGGAGTCCAACCTGTAATAATGATCGGTTTTTTCGCTTTAATGGCTTTGTCCAGTGTGGCCGTCATAGCTGCACCGGAACCTTCAACCAGCTTCCAATCAGACAAATTGTAGTCTTGAATTGCTTTGGCAGTCGATTTCATAATGCCTGCCCCGGCATCAATACCGATAATTTTGTAACCGACTTCTTCGCCAACCGGGTTGGCAGCAGCGTTACCTTTGCCAGATGCGGAATGATCCGTTCCAACAAAATATTGGGATGCACCAGCGATCAGAATGACAGCTGTAACTGCAGAAGTAATCCATACTTTTTGCTTGCTGGATACGCGGCTTTTGCCTTTTTGCGTAGGTTTAAACAGGTTTTGCGTAAAACGGTCAAGCACAATAGCCAGAACGACAACAGCTAAGCCGGCTTCAAAACCTTTACCGATTTGCAGCTGTGTCACAGCACGGTACACAACAGCACCGATGCCTTCCGCACCGATCATGGAAGCAATGACAACCATAGACAGTGACAGCATAATCGTCTGGTTAATACCAGCCATTAAGGTAGGCAATGCAAGTGGAAGCTGAACTTTGAACAGCTTTTGCGCAGATGTTGAACCAAAAGCGTCTGATGCTTCGATCAGCTCACCTGATACTTGCATAATCCCCAAGTTGGTCATGCGAATGGTTGGGGGGATAGCAAAGATAACAGATGCGATAACACCCGGCACAACACCCAGGCTGAAAAAGGTAACCGCTGGGAGTAAGTACACGAACGCAGGCATCGTCTGCATAAAATCAAGTAAAGGCGTGATAATGCGTGATGCCGATTTACTGTATGCACACCAGATCCCGATGGGAATCCCGATAACAATGGATACGAGCGCAGACGTGATGACCAGTCCGAGCGTATTCATTGTTTCACTCCAATAACCAAGATTATCAATCAGCAGGAAGCCGATGACAGTAAATAGCGTAAGCTGAACCCGCCCGATCATAAAGGCGATAATCCCGATGATTACGATGAACACCAGAGGGTGCGGAAGCATGAACAGGCCTGAGAAAAAGCCAACTACAGCTTCTATAATGGAAGAAATAACATTAAACAATCCAGCCAGATGAATACCCATCCAGTCTACAATGGATTGAATCCACTCAGCGATTGGCAGTTTCGGTATCATGGGCATTCACCTCCTTCGTAGTGGTAACATCTCCACCAAGTGCGCCGAGCAATGCTCCACGGACGATAACGCCCAGCAGCTTTTGCTTGTCATCGACCACAGCCAGCGGCACCTTGGACGAGCTTGTAATTTCAAATAAATCATTAATGACTGTCTCGGCAGCAACCTGCGGTCCGTCCGTGATCAAAATATCTTCAATTTTCAAATTATTGCGCAGTGCATGAACAGCATCCTCGGCGTTAATAACACCCAGTAGCTTTTTGGTGCGGTCAATGACGAACAAATTGGAAATCCCACGCTCCCGCATCAATTCCAGAGCCACACGCGGACCACGATCCATGGTGATGGTTTCTGGACGAAGCATGACATGAGCAGCCGTCAATACCTTGGACAGATCCACATCCTCGACGAAGCGGGCTACATAAGAGTTAGCCGGTTGGATCATAATTTCTTCCGGTGTACCGATTTGTACGACCGCACCGTCTCGCATCAATGCAATCCGGTCACCAATCCGCAACGCTTCATCCAGATCATGGGTGATAAACACAATGGTTTTCTTCATTTTATCCTGAAGCTCCAATAGCTCATCCTGCATGTCACGGCGAATGAGCGGGTCCAATGCACTGAACGCTTCATCCATCAGGAGCACTTCAGGGTCATTAGCCAGCGCCCGTGCCAGACCGACACGCTGCTGCATGCCGCCACTCAATTCATCGGGCATTTTATCGCCCCAGTTTTTAAGACCAACCAGTTCCAGCGCTTGTTGCGCCTTTTCCTGACGCTGTGCTTTTTCTACCTTTTGAATTTCAAGACCATATTCTACATTTTCTAATACAGTCCGATGTGGGAACAGAGCGAATTTTTGAAAAACCATGCTGATGGTTTTACGACGAACTTCGCGAAGTTGTTCTTTGTTCATCTTACGGAGATCTTTGCCGTGGACCAGAATTTCACCGGAGGTAGGCTCAATCAAGCGATTTAGCATTCGCACCAAAGTGGACTTGCCACTGCCCGATAGCCCCATAATTACGAAAATTTCACCTTGCTTAATTTCCATGTTGGCCTTATTGACACCAACAGTAATCTGTTTTTCTTTGGCCAACTTTTCCTTGCCCCAGCCTTGCTCCAGGAGCGGAACACCTTGCTCTGCGTGAGGACCAAAGAGTTTGCTGACATTTTTGACTTCCAAAATCGTCATACATACACCTCTTCTTTCTATACTTTGCTTGGTATTAACCCCATGTTGCATTAAGGATTGAGTATAAAAATCATAATTCTGAACATCCTGAACGGTTAATGACAAAATTAATTGTAACAGAAGCATTGCTTACATTTCAAACAAAAAAACTGTTCATAAAGTACGTACAGAAAAAACTGTACAAAGTTTCCTTCGATATGCTCCTTCGTTCTATAGAATGCTCAAACATTCGGAACTTTACAACCGATAGTGCTTTTTTTAAAATAGACAATGAAATATAACCATAAGAAAAAGATTTATGTATATCCATAATTTAAAAAGTTTACTATCATTAGCAATTTTGCGAATTATGATTTTGAACGACCCATGCTGTTGTAATATAGACAGAAGCTTTGCTTTTGAAACATTTCATTTATTGTTGAAAGATTTCATATATTGCGTCAAAGCTAATCTTTTACGGGTAAATCGTTCATACTAGGTTGTGCAAAATGCTCTAAAATTAGGAGGTTGCAAGCATGAGCTTGTACCAGTTAGGTGATGAGCAGCAGGCTTCGCTGCAAAAAATTCGCAAACGTGTCATAGAAGCTATAGGTAAAAACATGGACCTGTATGGGATTACTTTGTCTGCGGGGCATTTATACGGTTTGCTTTTTTTTGCGGATAAACCGATGACGCTGGACGAGATGGGCCGTGAAATGGAAATGAGCAAAACGAGCATGAGTACAGGAGTTCGAACATTATTGGATCTGAAAATGGTAAATAAGGTATGGAGCAAGGGCTCACGCAAAGACTTGTATGAAGTCGAATATGACTGGCATCAAACCTTCACTGACTTCTTCGCTATTAAATGGAGAAAAGCGGTAGAAACAAATTTACTGGTGTTGCGCAAAGCCATTGATGAGCTGGACAGATTGATGAATCAGGGTGAAGAGTACGAGGAATTTAAGGCGATTCTTCAGCAAGATCGTATGAAAATGAAGCAGGCCGTCGCTTATTACAAGTGGCTAGATCGACTAATTGACTCTATGGAAAGCGAAGAAATTTACAAGCTGATTCCAAAAGAAGAAGTTCGGGATTAATCGCTATTTCCCTATCTTGTTTATAAAAATGCCGGAGCGCAAAAGTGCTTCCGGTATTTTTTGGTTTGGCCGTGTGCAAAGGGTATAATAGAGATATGTAAAGATTGATATTATACCGTTGTGTTGAACATACGAAATAAAGGGGGCTTCATAATGGAAAGTATTACGGTACATACTCGTTTAGGTCAATTACGTGGGGAAACGGGAAATGGATATCATGTGTGGAAAGGTATCCCATATGCACAGCCTCCTATTGGAAAACTACGTTTTCACGCGCCCCAGTCTTTGGAGTCTTGGGAGGGTGTGCGGGCTGCGACGAGTTTTGGGCCAATCTGTCCGCAACCTATGCCATCCGCTGAAAGTATGACTGGAAATCTGGTGGAACCGCCTAAGCAGTCAGAGGATTGCTTATACCTGAACGTTTGGACACCTGCTTCGAAGACTCCTGAGAAGGGACGTCCAGTGATGGTGTGGATTCATGGCGGTGCCTTTGTCACGGGGTCCGGGATTATACCTTTATATGACGGGGAACGCATGGCGAAGAATGGCGATGTTGTGGTTGTTACGATCAATTATCGATTGGGGCCGTTAGGGTTTTTGCATCTGACTCCAAAGGGAGATGGCCTGACCTCTAATGCGGGACTACTGGATCAGATCGCTGCGCTGGAATGGGTTAGGGATCACATCTCTGCCTTTGGTGGCAATCCGGACGAAGTGACGGTGTTCGGTGAATCAGCAGGCGCGATGAGTATTGCCGCTTTATTGGCGATGCCAGCAGCTAAAGGACTGTTCCAGCGTGCGATTTTGCAGAGCGGTGCGTCGCAGGTATTGCCAACTTCACAGGCCGAGCAAGTGACGGCTGTGTATCTACAGCAGCTGGGTGTGGACACTCAGCATCCAGAGAGGTTGTTTAGCCTGCCGACAGATGCGCTGATGCTAGCGATGGCGAAGACGCATGAAGTCATCGGACCAGGGATGGCGATGATCTATCAACCCGTTGTGGACGGTGTGACCTTGCCAGATGTACCCCTGTCTGCAATCGCGCAAGGTTCAGCAAAGCAGGTTTCCGTTTTGATTGGAACGAACTTGCATGAGGGGGCCTATTTCATCCGAAAAGAATCCCATCTAATGAACAAGTCAACAGCGAGACAGGCATTGGAAATGATGACGGGCATGTCAGACATCGGCGACCTGATAGAACCATTTCCGGTTACGATTGAGGGACAGGCGCAAATGTTGACCGATCTATTTTTTTGGCGTCCTGCGTTGGCTCTTGCTGTTGCACAGTCGGCGCATGCGCCTGTATGGATGTATCGTTTTGATTGGACATTGCCGGGGCATCCTACCTTTGGACAAGCGGTTCACGGTGCAGAGATTGCGTTTGTTTTCGATAATCTGGAGCTGCTAGATAAGCTTGGATTAGAGATTCAACCTTCGATGCAGAAGCTGGCTCAAGATATGCAGCAGGCATGGGTTGCTTTTGCACGTGATGGGAAGCCAGTGCTGTCCGAGGGGGCTTGGCCGATGTACGACAGAGAAGAGCGGACTACAGCTATTTTCCATCAGAATATTAAGGTGGAGCACGACCCTGAAGGAGATAGACGCCGTCATTTAACCGGTCAGATGACCCTATAAGTAACAAGAGAGAGAGCATATCAAGAACTCAAATGTAAAAAGCCTTCGCCCGTAATTTGTATACGGACGAAGGCTTTTGTTAGTAGTAAGTTAAATCTTAAATCGCTTAACCAGCTGTTGCAAATCCTGCGCCATGTTGGACAACTCCTGTGACGAAGAGGAAATTTCCTCCATAGCTGCCATTTGTTCCTGAGCAGCAGCAGATGTTGTCTGCGAGCTGTCCGCCGAATTGCGAGACAGGCTTGCCAAATGGGTAACAGTGGCGGAGACTTCCTCTGTACTGGCTGAGATTTGTTCAGCAGCAGCGGACACACTTTGAATTTGTTCCACGATATGAGAAGTAGAGCGCTCAATATTCGTAAATGCACCTTCTGCATCTTGGCTAATACGCATACCTTCACCTACCTGGTTACGAACATTACCGTTCATGGTAGCGGTAGAGCGTTGAATCAAATCGAGCATCTGAGTAATAATCTGACTGATGGAATCCGCGCTTTCCTTGGATTGCTCAGACAGCTTGCGTACCTCTATAGCGACTACGGCAAATCCACGCCCGGCTTCGCCAGCTCTGGAAGCTTCAATAGACGCGTTCAGAGACAACAAATTGGTTTGCTTGGCAATGGCGGCAATAGCCGTATTCATCTGCTTCGCATCGTCCGAGAGCTGGGATAGCTCATCCATTAGGCTAGCCGTTTGGCTGACAGCCTCCAGAATACGGTCCATTTGGGTCCGTACACTACTGATCATTTGACTGCCTTGAGCCACATCATGCTCGGTTTGTCCTGCTGAATCCACGATGGAGCTTGCCGATTCGGCAATGGTGCTGACACCCTTCGCCATTTCTTCAACGGCATTAGCGGTCTGCTCGGATGCCTCGGCGCTGGTGGCTGCATTTTCCGCGGATTCCATAACCGTTTCCGCTACATGTTGTACGGACTCCGTCGTTTGCTCTGTGCTTTCCTTGATTATCAGGGAAGAGGAAGCAAGTCGGGAGGAGGTTTGGTTGACCTCTGAGACCATCGTATGCAAGGAATGCGTCATCTGGTCAAAATTCTGTGCCAGTTCGCCGAACTCATCCTTGCTGGATAGATTAACACGTTCGGTCAGATTTCCGTCACGGACGATGCGTGTTCCTGCTTGCAGCTTGCGCAGCGGAATTAAGAATGAGCGGACCATAAGCACAATGATGATCGCCGCGGCAAGTATGGAAATAACAATCACAATCAGGCTTTGTTTCAGAATTGGTTGGGCTGCATCACTATAATCCTCCAGATCCGACAGTGCGACAATGCTCCAACCGGTGAGAGGGTCCTTAAGTGTAAAGGCCAGCATATCTCGATTCATAAATTGAATTTGCGACATGGAAGGAGTATCATTTTCGACGGTTGTCGCCACTTCGGGAAGTCCTTCTATGGCGTCAGCCGCTTTTTTGCCTGTCTTGTTGAAAGCTGTTCCAGTCCCAGATACAACTTTATGTTCAGAATCAACAATAATGAGTCCTCCGCGCTCACCAATCTTAACAGACTGCAGACTTTCACTCATTTTGTCCAGGTTCAAAGCCAGGGCAACAGCTCCTTCACCGTCCTCCAGCGTTCCCGATATATTAACGACTAAATTCCCTGTCGTGACGCTGGCAACTGGAACACCGACGAATACTTTACCCTTTTCCAGCATCGCGTTTTTGTACCATTTTCTCTCCCTGGGATCATAATCGGACTCCTGTTTTTTCGGCGAACGTATGTATTGCCCCTTCTCATTGCCGAGAAGCGCTGCATCTAGCTCGGGGTGAGCCTTGACGATAACATCTAACTTTTTCTGAAGGGTCTCTTGGTTGGTACCAATGGAATCAGAATTGATTTCAGTGGTAAGCACGTCCAGGTCTTTCATAATAGGCGCTACATACTGATTGACATTGCTCCGGATCAGATACAGATTCGTGTATACGGAACCGCCCATTTGCTGACTGAGTTGTGTCGTAGCCCCCTGATAAGAAAAGTACCCGATAAGTACGCTCGGAATCAATAACACAGCTAAAAAAGATATTATTAATCTTGTCCTCATTAAATAAAACTGCTTGAGAAACCTGTTCCACCACGGAACTGTTTGTTTTGTTTTAGTCATAGTTCTTGCTCCTCTGTGTCTGATGATCACTACATTGTTTTATTCGACATAAACCGACGAATTTTATAGATGTAATCATTGGGAAACGAGAAATAGTAGCATATTTTAGACACTTTTTTTGAAAAACAGGTCTAAAGAACTATGATTAATATTAATGCGAACACATAAAAAGCCAAATCGGAGATGCAAAAGCATCTTCACAATTTGGCTTGGGTGAGTCATGAAGGGGACATTGAACTGTTAATTTTTTTGCTGACGTGAAATCATAAAGAGCGTAATCCAGATGAGCATAAAACCAGTCAATTGCGCTACAGTAACGATTTGCTGAAATGCGATCCAATTAATCACGACACCCACCATGGGAAAGCTCAATTCTGCCATCGTAGCATAAGACGCTTTGGTCGTACTTAAGCCTTTGTAATACAGCAATAAGCTAAGAAGACCCGGAAGCAATGCCTGCAATAGCAAGTTGATAATCACAGCTGCGCCTGCCCATGTACCGGCAGGCATATTCCATGGCGCATGCTCTACAGAGGTGAGGACAATTAGCAGAGGGAGCGCCACCATGAAGCGGAGGGAGGTTACCGTTTCATATTTCATTGAACGAAGCAAGTAGCTTCCCATGACTGTCGAACCGCCCCACAGAACCGCTGCACCCAGTGCAAGTAGACTACCGACCTGGACAAAATCACGAACATGCCCGAAGGGGAGCGACCAACCGAAGGTCAGAAGATACGTCCCGAACAGAGCGACGACAATTAATAATCCAAAATGACGCGGCAGCATTTCCTTCAATATAACGCGGGCCAGAATAATAGCGACCAATGGTTGAAGCTTCTGGAGTAAGAGTACAGCATTCAGATCACCGTTGCTGAGCGCCATGGTAAAAATCACGCTGGCCAGAGCCGAGCCGCCCCACGAGACGAACAAAATAGCGAAAACTTGACGAAGCCGTACCGCTTTGAGTTCCTCACGATGCTTCCACAGCATCGGTGTCAGAGCGAGGAAGAGCAGCACATGCTCCATTAGTACAATTTGTGTTGAAGTAAATGATTTTAGCAAAATAATACGAAACAGCGGATCAGCGCCCCACAAGGCTGCCCCAATTGCGACCAGCCAAAAACCGCTTTTCATGTGGGAGCTATGATCAAAACCTTTGGATGTTAGTACAGTAGAAGATTGACTCATACTCAATTAGCTCCTTGCGAATACAGGACCGGTGGCACAAAAACCCCCGTCCATGGCGAAAGGCCATGCAAGACGGGGGTTGATCAAATAAACTTGCCGCTTTATGCAAGTTAAATGAAGTTACTGCAACTGCAAAACCCATAACGCAGCATTCATCCACTTCGCGGCATGTTGATATTTCGATCTTCTTCCATCCGGACTTTACCGTCGGCTTTGGCATCTCACCAAATCAGTCCGTATCCTGTTGCCAGATACAGAGTCGCGGGCTTAGCTCCATGAGCCATACCGCCGGTTGGGAATCACACCCTACCCCGAAGATCCTTATTCCGTTTTTTAATTTCTCCTATAGGATATACCTGTTTTAGAATGAAGTCCAGTGAAAAATGTGTGTATATCTAACAATGATTTTCATCTATTTTTCGAAAGCGTTTTACTAAGTTACATACTATGAAGTAATATCCTTATACTCAATGCGTCGAATCGCCGCATAAGCCACCAGCATTCCCAGTATAGAGAAGCCTATTTGCACGGGGGCTATGGAGCTAAGTGTAGCGCCGTTATTATTAGAGAAAAGCAATGCTACAATCAGGATTGAGGTCACAATGGTAGTAGGTACAGAGTATCTTCGCATCCCCATATACAGCGGAACCAGTCCCATAAAGCTGGCAGCAACGGCATTGATCAGCGTCCGTGCTGATTGTTGACCCAGTATCGAAAGAGTAAGGTTATCGGGTACAATCAAGACAAACTGGTTGAGCAGATGAATAGCAGCCGTAATGATTATTTCCGAAATAATAATAGACAAGAAGGTAAACAGCAGCACAACCAAGAGCTTGGCGATCATCAGCTTCTGACGGTGAATCGGATACATGAACAGGATCGTAATCGATTTGGACTTAAATTCCCCTACGATAAAGCGGCACAGGAGAACGGAGGCAAACACAATAAATGTGGCTCTGACCAGCATGTCCATGAGATCGAGAAGCTGAGTGTACTGTGTAAATTCGGGTATTCCTGTACTTTGGCTGTCCAGCGCGATGATACAGAGCAGCCCAAGAATGCATGCATTGGCGATCAGTGCTGAACGGATATAACCCGCCAGATGAAATTTTTTGAGCTCCAGTTGCATCAACTTAAGCATGAAGATCACCTCCGTTTAACAGCCGCAAAAAGTAGTCTTCCAGCGTACTGCTTTTCTGATGAATGGAATCCACTTCTATATCATTTAAAATGAGCGTCTTCGTAATTTGCTTCTGCGGTACATTTGAATCGTAAATACGTATACTCTGTTCATTGAGCACCCTTATATTATTCAGATTCAGATGATGGGAGAGGACGTAGGCCGCCTTTTTACAATCGTTGGTCGTAAATTCAATGTATTCCGTATTGGTTTCCCGCACCTGCTCCATCGACACTTCCTCAATCAGCCTTCCGTGATTAATCACGCCTACCGTATCCGCAATCTGCTCTATTTCCGCTAAAATATGACTGGACACGAGCAGAGTCATCCCATATTCCTTGCATAGCATGTGGAATAATTGGCGGATTTCCTTGATTCCCACGGGGTCCAGACCATTAATCGGTTCATCCAAAATGAGTAGCTCTGGCTTAGTCGCAATAGCGCGGGCAATCCCGAGGCGCTGTTTCATTCCCAGTGAAAAGTCTTTTACCGACTTGTCACCCGCATTCTGCAAGTTCACTAATTCTAGGGCATCTCGGACAGCCTGCTTATTATAGTAGCCCATGTATTCACAATGAAGTTCCAGATTTTGCTGCGCCGTCAGCCTGTCATAAAAAATCGGGTATTCAATAATCGAACCCATCCGTCCGAGCAGATGATACGATTTTGGCGTTAGTTTTTCACCGAATAATTCAATTTCACCCGATGTTGGCTTGAGTAAATTCGTAATCATTTTCATTATCGTTGTCTTGCCTGCCCCGTTGGGGCCGAGAAAGCCATAGGTTTCTCCCTTGCGCACATTCATGCTGACTCCTGCTACAATTTCGTTGCCCTTCAGGGCTTTGGTCAACTGATGTGTACGTATTACGTAAGTCATGGGTGTTCTCCCTTCGTATACTGCTGATAATTCAAGGATAAAGGGCGAAATGTTCATTTTTCTTTCGTGATTCTTACAAATTTATTAAGTTGAGTATGTTGAGTTCGATTAATAGTTGATTTTCTTCAATGTAAAAGAGAAGACTGTCCGCTCATAAGGTCTACTGGTCAATTGAATTTCTCCGTTCATCGTTTCAACCAGACGTTTGGCAATCGTAAGGCCCAGTCCGCTGCCTTGTACCGCCTTATTGCGGGAGTCCTCCAGTGTGTACATACGTTCAAAAACTTTATCTTGCTCAGATTCCTGTATGCCTTTGCCACGATCCCATACCTCTATACGCACTGTATCCTGCTGTTCTGACAGCGTCAGGCCTAGCGTCCGTCCATCTGCCCCGTAGCGAATGGCGTTCGAGATCAGATTATTCAGCACCCGCCCAATCGCTCCTTCGTTCCCCAAGGCATGAATGGGGTACTCCGGGATCTCAATATGCACAGTAAACCCCTGTGCAGTCAGCAGGTCATAAAACTCTAAAATGCTGCGTCTGCACAGTTCTCCCACTTCCAGTCGTGTCAACGGAATATCCGTATCATTAGCTTCCAGTTTCGCCAAATTAAAAAAGCTTCCGATCAACTCAATCGCTTCGCTTGTCTTTTGATGAATTTTGGATAGCAGCTTTATACGTTCTTCCGGCAAAATAGTCGGATCGCCATCCAGCATCTCGGCATATCCAAGCACAACCGTAAGCGGGGTCTTGAGATCGTGTGAAATGTTCGAAATCATTTTGCGCATAGCAATTTGGCTACGGTTGTAATCTGCAGACACTCTGAGATTCAAGTCCAGCAGTCGATTAATTTCCGTCATGAGTCGTTGCAGTTCAACGTCACCTGTGACATATAGCAGCTTTTCCGCATGATTCACCGTCACTATTCGCTCTAGTAGGGCTCGGATATCCCTTATTTTGCGCTTATTGGCCATACGCTCCCGCCAAAGCCATACTATAACGACTGACATGATGAGACCGACAATCCATTCAGAAATGTTTTCGATGTTCATATCAGCCATTCTCCCATTTGTAGCCAATGCCCCATAGCGTTTTAATGTGGACAGGATGAGAGGGATCTTCTTCAATTTTCTCACGCAGGCGGCGAATATGGACGTTAATCACGTTCTCGTCGCCCATATAATCGTCCTTCCAAATAAATCCGTATAATTGTGCTTTTGTAAATACCCGGTTTGGATTGGCTACAAACAGCTTCAAAATATCGGATTCTTTGGCTGTTAGTTGAATTTCGTTTTCATTGCGTATGACTGTAAAATGATCAAAATCAATGCACAGACTGCCGTAGGTCAAAACTTGTGCTTGCGGCTGTTCCTCCTGCTGTTGCTGACGGGCATATGTAGTAGATCTGCGGATCGCGGACTGAATACGAGCGGTCATTTCCAGCATTGAAAAAGGTTTGGCAATATAATCGTCTGCCCCAAAGCCCAGTCCAAGCGCTTTATCCACGTCGCTGTCCTTGGCTGACATAATCAGAATCGGGACGGCGCTATGGGTACGAATTCGTCGAATCACCTCCATACCGTCCACCTTCGGCATCATCAAATCCACCAGTACCAGATCATAGGTATGACGATCAAAGGCAAGAAGCCCCTCTTCCCCGTCATAGGCAGTGGTTAGGCTGTATCCTTCCTTAGTGAGTGCTTTAAGTAGCATTTCGGCAATGGATAGATCGTCTTCAATAAGTAAAATATGCTGTGGCATAGGTGTGGAACACCCCTAATTTTTAGATTAAGCTCGTGTGACGAACTGTACCTGAATTATATAGAGCAGTGGAGGGGATTTCCATAAAAAATATCCAAAGAAAAAATGGAAACTCCCTGGATCGTCCCAGGGAGTTACGTAATCAGCTGTGTCTGGCAATATATCTTTCCTCTATTATACTGAAAGAGTTTATAATCCGGTGTTTGGAATACGATGTTATGATATACGTGACATGCTTTATACAAGAAATCAGGTATGTCGAATCACGCTGCGGTACAGGAGCGTCAATAAAGGAGAGCAACGATGTTTGTCATACGAGGAACACAAAAACTGCTGAAGGAATGGGAGACTGAACCACTTCAAGTTGATATTTATCCGCCTTTAAATAGTTGGCATGCCAGCTTATTTTTACTGAATCGAAGAAAAAATATAGTGTTTATGCATGATATATCCCGCTTAAGCATCACGCTGTTTGGGATTAAAAAATCGCAGTACAAAAACTTGCCGACTCTTTTTATACAAGCCTTGAAGGAATTAATGATCAGCGAAGGGTTTGATGAGCAGATCGTGAAGGCATACACACAGGAAGGCGAGCAGATGCTGGCAACTACGACGAATAGACATAGTGTGTTGGTAACCTTAGATGAGATTATATTTATTATGAAGGAACTGGATATGGAGCATGGGTGCGAGCTGGAAAAAAACCAGTGGAATAACCGGATTGTTTTCAAAACTGTTGAATACAAGTACCCTGTTGATGTTTTTAAAGAAGTGCTGGAAAAGCATTATAAACTAGAGCGTATTTGAGAAATTTATGATTTTACGAAATGAGTTCCATTTATTCCCTCTGTCCTATATAATCTAATATAGTTCTAAAAGACTATATAAAGAGAGGTAAGGGGTAAATGAAGATTAAATTAAGAAATAAAACTGGAATGATCAAGGAACGCAAAGTAGGTTTTTCATGGACTACGCTCTTTTTCGGTTTTTTCCCTGCGTTGTTTAGAGGGGATTGGAAGTGGGCTGTTATTATTTTTCTGGTATCGATCCTTACGAGTGGGGCGTCCAACTTTGTATTTTGCTTCATTTATAATCGCTTACATATTAATGATCTGCTGTCCCAAGGCTATGGCCCTGCTACTAAGAAATCCCAATCTATCCTGATTTCTAAGGGATTTATTGCTGAAAATTACGCTGCTAACTTTGCAGGTTAATTTGAGAGCTGTTTGTTAAACGAGACGTATCAAAAGGGCATCCACCAAAGTCCATACGGGCGGGGGAGGCTCTTTTTTAATAACTCACATGATAGCAACGCTTGCGATGAAATGAATCATAGCGCAATAAGCGGCACACTTTGGTAAAATAAAACGATACAGGGTTTGACACCATCGGTCAGACTTATAAAACGGGGGGTACATAACGAAAGATGAAGAGGATTATTGATATAGCCAAAGAAGCAGGAATTGAAGAAGAACATCTAGAGACGTATGGAAAATATAAAGCAAAGCTGAACCCGTCCCTGTGGGAGCAGTTAAAGGATCGTCCGAATGGAAAGCTGGTGCTGGTTACGGCGATGAACCCCACGCCAGCGGGAGAAGGCAAAACGCTGACCACCATTGGACTGTCGCAGGCGCTGAATGCGCTGGGGCATAAAACCGTTGCTGCGTTACGTGAGCCGTCCCTTGGCCCTTGCTTCGGCATGAAAGGAGGAGCAACTGGGGGAGGACAAGCCCAGATTGTTCCAGCAGAAGACATTAACCTCCATTTTACAGGTGATATTCACGCGATTTCGGCAGCGCATAATTTGCTGGCAGCGATGATCGATAACCACTTATTTCATGGAAATGCTTTGCGGTTGAAACCCGAGCGGATTGTGTGGAAACGCGCTGTCGATATGAACGACCGGAGTTTACGAAACATTGTAACCGGATTGGGGTCAGGTAATGGAGCAGTGAGAGAAAGTGGTTTTCTGATTACCTCGGCTTCAGAAGTGATGGCCGTATTATGTTTAAGTGAAGATATGGACGATCTTAAAGTGCGATTGGGTCGGATGGTGATTGGTTATAACGAAGATGGCGAAACGGTAACAGCTGAGGAACTACATGCGGTGGAAGGTATGGCTGTGCTGCTTCGGGAAGCATTGAAACCCAATCTGGTGCAAACGTTGGAGGGAACTCCAGTTATTGTGCACGGCGGACCTTTTGCGAATATTGCGCATGGATGCAGTAGTTTGATCGGTACGAAGCTAGCCCTGAAGCTGGGAGAGGTGGTTGTCACGGAGGCTGGGTTCGGGGCTGAGCTGGGGGCAGAAAAGTTTTTTGACATCAAGTGCCGTCAATCCGGTTTGCAGCCAGATGCGGCTCTGTTGGTCGTAACCGTCAAAGCGCTGAAATATAACGGCGGTGTAGCTAAAAATGAGCTGGACGCAGAAAATCTGGAGCAATTGCAACTTGGATTAGCCAACATGAATCGGCATGTACGGAATTTGCAAAAGTTTGGCGTGCCAGTACTGGTAGCGGTCAACCATTTTGTAACAGATAGCGAAGCCGAGCTGGAACTGATTTTCTCGGAATGCCGCAAGCTGGGAGTATCCGTAGAGTTGTCACAGGTGTGGGCACAGGGAAGCCAAGGGGGAGAAAAGCTGGCCCAAAGCCTGCTCAACCTGCTCCAGGAGGACAAAGCCCATTTTGCACCATTGTATGAGCATACCCTTGGTTTGCAAGCGAAAATTAGTGTTATTGCGAAGGAGATTTACGGTGCGGCAGAGGTAGCTTACACTCCTGCGGCCAAACGGGCGTTGGCCGGTATGGAGCAGCTTGGTTTTGGACAACTGCCTGTATGCATGGCCAAAACGCCGTATTCTTTCTCAGATCAACCTTCTCTGCTAGGTGCACCGGAAGGCTTTACCATTCGCGTGTCCAGCGTTGCTTTGTCTGCAGGGGCAGGCTTTGTGGTCGTGGAAACAGGCAATACTATGACGATGCCAGGATTGCCCAAATCCCCAGCAGCTGAGCATATGTCGCTGGAGGCAGATGGAAGCATTCAAGGTCTAATGTAGTATCTTTAGAAAATGGCAGCTTCTCAGGATGAAGTGCCAAGCAGTTTGGGCAGTGCAGTAAGCAGTTTTTGTCGGGTTATGGCATCGCTCCAGTTCCAGCGTTCAGTTTCTACGAAATATACCCGGCCTTGACGTACAGCAGGGAGGCTGCGCCAGAGAGGGCTGCTGACCATGCGTTCCAGCGTACGCTTGGATTCTGGGGCTGTCGGGACAAGCATAAAAATGCGGTCCCCGGCGTAATCAGGCAATTCGCTTGGATCTATTTCCGCGAAGCCGTGTCCCTCGTCGAGCACCCTTTGGATCGGTTCAACGGGCTGAAAGCCCTGGGGGTGGTAGAGGGCCGACGAGAATCCGGACATACCCATGACAAAGAGCCGATCACCATGATCGAAGATGAAGACGGAGGCCGTTTCTCCGGCTGTGATTTGCGTACCGAGCTGCTGCCACATTGCCAGATTACGGGCTGTGAAGGTAGACAACCAGCGTTCGGCCTCTCGCTCCTTACCGAGCCAGGCGCCAAGTGTACGCATCCGTTCCTCCAGCGTGGCGAAGGAGTTGAAGGTGACGGTGGGGGCGATGCTGGCAATGCGCTTATATTCCTGTTCGTCCGAATTGGCGATGATAATTAGATCAGGATCAAGAGCACTGGTCAAGCGGGCATCCAGTGGAAGGCCTACATCGGCAACATTCACAAGACGATGTTTATAGACACTGTATTCACTGAGTTGCAGACTTCCGCCGATGGCTTTGGCCCCTAATGCCAATAGATCGCCCATCGTTTCTCCATGATAGATGATGCGGCTTGCTCGACGCGGAATATGAATATGGTGGCCCGTCCAATCCTTGACGCGCACAGAACCGGAGACAGAAAGTGCGTACTTGCCAGGGGGAATCCCGGTCATTTGCCTAAACCGTCGATTAAAATAATATTCGTCAGAGAAACCAACCTGACGGGCTATTTCACGTAAAGGCCGTTTGCAATCCAGCAGCAGCCGCTTGGCATGATTCAAGCGCAGCTCAGTGAGGTAATGCAGCGGCTTTTTGCCTGTGATTTTACGAAACATTTGTGAGTATTGCCATATGGAAACGTTCGCCTGCTCGGCAAGCTGCTTGACGGTAATGGGCTTTTCATAGTTGTTTTCCATATATGAGAGAGTGCCTTCTACCGATGCTGGCAATGCCGGATTAGAGGTATTGTTTTGATCAATATCGGTGTGGTCTTCCTGCCACAGCAAGAGCAACTCTTGAAACATGATTTGCTGCCGTAATACGGATGTTTGGTTATGCGGCTGTACCGTTTGTTGGGTACTATAAAATAACTCTTCAATCAACTGAATAAGTTTGGAGGAAGAAGAGGAGACGATGTATTCGCGCGGTTCCGGCAGGACAGCTCCATGATATATGGACGGCATGCGCGCTGCGTGTTCAGCCAAGGCCATGTCCGCTTGTGGTTCCGACGTCAAAGCGATGACCTCAAACGTGATTTTGTAGTATTCAGGTACAGTTCCATTCAGGGGAGCGATTTGATAGGATTCACCTGGAGCTAGCCAATACCCATGACCTGTATGGAATAGATACTGCTCTGGGCCAATGTCCACCATCCCTGTCCCACTGATGAACATAAGAAGACAGTGATATGAACTGGGACGTGATAATAATTCATCGGTAGGCTCACCAATCAACGCAATTTCTTTAAAATGAAAAAGCAGTGAGCTGAACGGAGGAGGATATACGGACGACGAAGACTGGTTCACAGTATTGCTCCTTTTATTGAGAATGGTTATCATGTATATATGAGTATACCTCCTTTAGGTTCAACAAAAAAGAAGCCTATCAACAAGTGTCGATAAGCTTCTCCAATTTTATCTGATGAGCTTGGGCAATTCCTTCAGCAGCCATTCTCGAGTGGAAGCATCACTTTCAGTTTTGCCAATATCCTGAGTGTACACACGACCCTGTTTGACAGCAGGGAGCTGGAGCCACAGCTTGCTTTTCATTAACTGTTCGGTGGATTGTTCGGCTTCTGAACTTGGTGTTCTTAGTATGAAAATCCGATCTCCAGCGTATTGTCCGATCACTTCCTGAGATATTTGTACAAATCCTTTGTCTTCATCCAGTGCTTTCTGGATAGGAGGGGTAGGTTTGAAACCATTCTTTTCATACAGTATTTGTGACAGTCCTGTCCGTCCCATTGCGAATAAACGGTCACCTGGATAGTAGGTAAAGACTGAAGCAGTTTCCCCCGCCTTAACACCTTCTGCGTGAAGTTTGGTCCACATCTCCGCTTCCTTTATTTTATATTGGGCAAGCCAATCTTCAGCGTCCTTTTTCTTGTTCACAATGTCTCCGAGATGCAGCAAACGTTCGTTTAACGGAGCAAAGGTATCGAACATAATTGTAGGTGCAATTTTTGTTAACGCTGCGTATTGCTTTTCATCTGTATCGGCGGTAATGATCAGGTCAGGCTGTAGTTCCAAGGCTTTTTCCAAATTAATCGGGAACCCCAGATCAGCCACGTTCTGAACCTGCTTTTCGTAAACCTTGCCTTCAATCATAGAAGTTGATGTACCTACAGCTTGTACGCCTAAAACCAATAAATCCCCATAGTTTTCTCCAAAGTAAACAATGCGCCGAGGAGTCGTGGGAATATTCACTGTATGTCCCTTATAGTCTGTGTATTCACGAGTTGTGGCAGCTTCCGATGTTTTTGTAGATGCTATCGTGTTGCTGTTTGCACTCTGATTGTCAGATGCGCCACATCCCAGCAGCAATGCCCCCATAAGAAAGAATAGGCAGATGAGAGCAGTGTATGGTCGAGTAGATTTTTTGTTGATTGTCGAGCTCTTGTTGGTCATAGTAACCTCCGTATAATAGAATGATTCAGAATTTTGCAAATGAGAATTATTATCATAAAAGCTATGATAAGCGCTGAACCCTCAATACTCAATGGACAAACTTGGTCAATGAATCCGATTTTGTACAAAATAAGTCTCATGTGTTCTTAGCTCATTTCATTCTTCAAATTTTATTGATTTGTCATTTTTTATGGTATAGAATAGCATTTTTATACATTTGAAAGGGGTTTTGAAATGGCATTGTTTATTACATATGTTTTACTAGGTTTCTCTATAGCACTACCTGTAGGTACAATTACGGTTGAAATGACGAAGCAAGGGCTAAAGAATGGATTCATGCATGGTTGGATTGTGGGCCTTGGGGGGATGACCATCGATTTGTTATTAATTACTGGCTTGTATTTTGGTCTGGCCTCAGTCTTGTCATTACCTGTGGTACAAGTGATTATGTGGTTCGTTGGAGCCCTTTTTTTGTGCTACGTGGGGTACGACAGCATTAAAAATGCAGATCATGATATTGCGCTAGAAGGAGAGAAAAAGACGAATCATTATTTTCTTCCTATAAAAATGGGCTGCTTGTAGCTGTTTCACCAGGAAATTTAGTGTTCTGGGTGAGTGTTTTTGGAACTGTGCTGGCAAGCTCATTTGATCGGTCAAATACAAGTCAATTCTTGATTGTTGGCTTAGGTATTTTGTTTGGTATTCTTATCCATGATTTAGGCTTGATGACCCTCGTAGCCACAACACGGAAAGCCATGAATCGAACCGCTATCAAGTGGGTTACGATCGGTGCAGGCGTGGTTTTGATCGGTTTTTCGATTTATTTTCTGTATGAATTTATGATCACTCTCCAAAAGATTTTATAGCATTACGCAAGGATACGTTCAAGCTTGTCATGCCAGTCTGCATAAATCGAACAAGTCCTTCATAGACATGTACTAATTCATTTAAAACATGTGCTGAAGGGGTTGATGACATGCGCCGGATTTCATGGATGCTCGCCATGGTCATGTGTGTAACGCTGCTGCTGGCCGGGTGCGGCAAGAAGAGCGCGGACGATGTGGTTAAAGATTTGAGTGACGTGGTGAGCGACCTGAACAGCTACCACGGTACAGCTTTGATGACGCTGCATACCGGCGACACGCCGCAGGAATACAAGGTGGATATTTCCTACCGCAAGCCGTCCTATTACCGAATTGCCATGACGAACGAGAAAAAGGATGTTACGCAAATTGTGCTTCGTAATGATGAGGGTGTATTTGTACTAACACCCAGCCTGAACAAAAGCTTCCGTTTCAAAAGCGACTGGCCAAACAATCAGGGTCAAGTATATTTATATGAAACGTTGGTTCGCAGCATTATCGGCGATGCCTCCCGTCAGTTGGCTACCGACGATAAATCCTATGTGTTTGATGTGGCAGCGAATTACAACAGCCATGCGCTGGTGAGACAAAAGATATGGCTGTCCAAAAATGACTATGCACCCACTCAGGTACAGGTGTCTGATGCGAATGCCAAGGTAGTTGTTGATCTGAAATTCGATCAATTTGCTTTTGATACGAAGTTTGACAAGGACTCTTTTGATATGGAGCGGAATATGGCTTCAGGTAAGACGAGTACAGGTAGCGCAGGGGCGCCATCTTCCGGAGCAGTAGATCCCAGTGGTCAGCTTGATCCTTCCGGTGCGATGGATGGGACGACTGGCGTGACGACTGGCGAACCCGGACAAGAGCAGGGGACAGCAGGGGATGCAGTCCAGCAACCGTCAGGGGAAGCCAAGGTGGACGGTACTGCCACAAACGATACGTCCAAACCGGACAAAGCAGCCAACGCAGAGGCGCAGCAACAAACCCCGGGCACATCGGATGCCGCAAACGGAACGTCAGCGGGAACAGATGCGGCAGAAGCTGTGATGGGTGAGTTCGGCTTGATCGAACCGTCCTACACGCCAGCCGGAGTACAGATCAAGGATACGCCGGAGCTGGAGGATAATGGTACACATGCCGTGATGCTACGGTATAGTGGAACGTATAATTATACCATTGTGGAGGCACGTCCAAAAGATCGGGCGGTCGCACTAGCCGCAGGCGAACTGGTTGATATTGGAGGGAGCTTTGCCGTGCTGACCGGAAGCGAACAGCAGACGATGACCTGGATGAATGACGGAATCGAGTTCAGAATCACCAGTGCTGACCTGCCTGTGAGCGAAATGATACAAATTGCCGCTTCTATACAGGATCAATCGGGTAAATAAAATTTTATAGACGGATGCAGACGGTCTAGAGTGTAAAAATGCTCTGCTGCCGCCCGTATCCGTCTTTTGTTCATTCGCAGTCTAAGATGTGCATCGCTTGTATATCCTGTTCTATTGTAGAGATGGTAGAGGAGGCTGGTAAAGCCCCCCTGCCATTGACAGCCACGTTTTTGAACATTACCATTAACCTTTGGAAGCAAGCACTTTTGCCACACTCCGAATGGTAAAAGGTTATGTTACAGGCTAACAATTGAAGAAGGTGACTGGATTTGCAAGCACAATACAGATCGACCCGGGCCGAAATCAACCTGGATCACCTTGGCGCCAACTATGAAGCTTTTCGCAAGGCATTGCCAGCGGATAAGCTGATACTGGTCTGTGTCAAGGCGAATGCCTACGGACACGGTGCCGTGGAAATTTCAAAGGAATTGGAACGCCTTGGTGCGGATTATTTGAGCGTCGCTTTTCTGGATGAAGCGTTGGAGCTTCGTCATGCGGGGGTTCAGCTACCGATTCTTGTACTCGGCTATACCCCACCGGAAGCTGTACAAACGGCTTGGGAGCATGATATCTCATTGACTGTGTTCAGTGAAGAAGTGCTGGAGGGTATCCGCAGACTGGACTGCCAAGGAAATGAACGCAAGCTGAAGGTGCACATCAAAATAGACAGCGGCATGGGAAGACTGGGTTTGCTGCCTGGAGAAGAGGCTATGGATTTTGTACGGCAGGCTCACGAATTAGAGCAGGTGCTGCTGGAAGGCATGTACACCCATTTTGCCCGCGCGGATGAAGAAGACAAAAGCTATACACTGCTACAATATGATCGGCTTCGGGGCGTGGCGGAAGCGCTAAGGGAACAAGGTATCACCATTCCCATTATACATACGGCTAATAGCGCCGCTACCATTGATACCCCTTCTCTTTCCCCCAATATGGTGCGGATTGGTATCAGTATATACGGTCTGTATCCGTCTGATGAGGTTAACCGGCAAGCCATTGAACTGCTGCCTGTATTGTCATTGAAGACGGCGGTGGTTTATACCAAGACGCTTCCTCCCGGCTGGGGAGTTAGCTATGGCACCCGGTATGTGACTTCCAGTGAAGAACGGATCGGTACACTGCCAATCGGCTATGCGGATGGATACTCCCGCATGCTGAGTGGGAAGATCGAAGTGTTGATACGCGGTCGTCGCGTCCCGGTACTCGGCACGATTTGCATGGACCAGTGTATGGTATCCTTACAATCTTTCGCAGAAGATGCGGAAGAAATCCAAACCGGCGAAGAGGTTGTTCTCATCGGTCAGCAGTCCGGCGAAACTATCGCGGCGGATGAGCTGGCATCCAAGCTTGGTACGATCCACTATGAGGTGATCTGCATGATCGCAGACAGGGTACCGCGTGTATACACACGAGGCCATGTTCCTGTTATTCGAGTGAACTCGCTTCTTCCAACCCACTGGAATTAATTTCATAACGCAAATTACCGAATAAAAGCAGGAGTTTTCGCAGAACGTCCCGAAATATGTATAAAGGAAAGAAAAGAGCGCTATAACTGTCAAAAGACGCATCAGGCTCCGCTGACACTTGTATTTCGGGGATCAAACGCCTGTACGAAAACGAACTGCGTAGTTTATAATGGAATGCAGCATAGATGATATACGAATATCATATACATTCTTGTATTCCGTTTGAATAAATTACCGGGAATAACGTTATAATGGTACAATGGCGACAAGGTTTTGGGGGTGGAAGAGAAGTTGGCCAATTTGCAGAACACCAAAAGAATAATGATCAGTTTGCCAGATCATCTCTTACAGGAAGTGGACGGGATCGTAGCTATGGAAAATTCCAACCGCAGTGAATTTATCAGGCAGGCCATGAAGCTGTATGTAGGCGAACGTAAAAAACGTTACATTCGTGAAGCTATGCAGCGTGGATACATGGAAATGGCTAAAATTAACTTGACCATGGCATCCGAAGCCTTTCACGCGGAGGAAGATGCAAACAGCACCTTGGGCCGTACAGTTAGCGGGGTGTAATCCATATTGATCGTAAAGCGCGGCGACGTTTTTTTTGCAGACCTTTCACCCGTAGTCGGTTCCGAGCAAGGTGGCGTCAGACCTGTGCTGATCATTCAAAATGATATCGGCAATCGGTTTAGTCCTACCGTGATCGTGGCAGCTATCACCGCTCAGATTCAGAAGGCAAAGCTGCCTACACACGTGGAAATCGACGCGGCGACGCATGGCTTTGATCGTGATTCTGTTGTTCTTCTGGAGCAAATTCGGACGATCGACAAGCAAAGGCTTACCGACAAAATCACCCACTTAGATGAAGAAACTATGCGCAAAGTGAGCGATTCGCTACAAATCAGTCTCGGTTTGATTGATTTTTAGCGTGATGGAACGACGAGTGAAACGGGAAAAGGGCAGCGCTTGGGCGCTGTCCTTTTGCGTGTCTGATGAAAAATGCAGGTAGGGCTTGCTCTAACGGCACCTGCTGGCGCTTTGAATCATTTTTTGTGATAATGAAAGACATGCTGTATGACAAGAGTTGTGAGGAAGAAGGGATAGGTTTGTCTAACGAGGAAACGAAGACGGAAATCCGGCAGGAGCCGAACGAAGCAGAACGCCAAGAGCGGATTGTCAAACAAGTGGCGAGAGAGCTGTCGCTGGCACTCAAGCAAATCCGGACAACGATCAGTTTGTTGGATGAAGGGAATACAATTCCTTTTATCGCGCGTTATCGTAAGGAAATGACAGGAGAGCTGGATGAAAATCAGCTACGTGAAATTGAAGATCGTGTAGTGTATTTGCGTAATCTGGAGGATCGTAAGGTAGAGGTCATCCGCATTATTGATGAGCAGGGCAAGCTGACGGAAGACCTGCAGGCGGCTATCACCTCTGCGGTTAAACTTCAGGAAGTGGAGGATCTGTACCGTCCGTATCGGCAAAAGCGCAAAACCCGCGCCAGTGTAGCAAAGGAACGGGGACTGGAGCCGCTGTCCATCTGGATCTGGAGCCAGCCGAAGCAGGGCGATGCTCTGAAAGAAGCCGAGTCTTATGTAAATGCGGAACTTGGAGTGGACAGCGCCGAGGCGGCCATCCAAGGAGCCTTGGACATTTTAGCTGAAAATATAGCGGATGATGCGGCTATTCGCCAATGGGTACGCCGATATACGCTGGACCATGGTATGCTGACCTCCGAAGCGAAGGACGCAGAGCAAGAATCCGTGTATGAGAACTACTACAGCTATCGTGAACTCGCTAAGAAAATGCCACCTCACCGTATTCTGGCGATTAATCGCGGGGAGCGGGAAGGCATTCTTAAGGTTGGTCTGGAGGTAGTGCCAGATTCTATTTACAATTACATGGCAGGCCAAGTGATTAAAGGATCGTCTGTCGTGCAAGATCTGCTGCGCAGTGTCATTGAGGATGCGTATAAAAGACTTATCGCGCCGTCTATCGAGCGTGAAGTGCGCGCTGAAATGACGGAGAAGGGCGAGCAGCAGGCGATCTCCATTTTTGCAGGCAACTTGCGCAGCCTGTTGCTACAGGCTCCGATCAAGGGCCGACGTGTGCTCGGTGTCGATCCGGCCTATCGGACAGGCTGCAAGCTGGCGGTTGTCGATGACACCGGCAAGCTGCTCGAAGTGGCTGTGACGTATCCGACACCACCGAACAACAAGAAGCGCGAGGCTGCTGAAAAGTTCAAGCAGCTGATTGCCCAATACGGGATCGAATTGATTGTCATTGGTAACGGAACCGCTTCGCGCGAGACAGAGCAATTCGTAGCGGAAGTCATCGCGGACATTGGTGACAGCAGTCTAGCGTATCTGATCGTCAATGAGGCGGGCGCAAGCGTATACTCTGCCTCCAAGCTGGCACAGGAGGAATTTCCCGATTTAGACGTGGCCGAGCGCAGTGCGGCTTCCATCGCACGTCGTGTGCAGGACCCGCTGGCTGAGCTGGTCAAGATTGAGCCGAAGGCTATTGGTGTAGGCCAATACCAGCATGATGTGTCGCAGAAACATCTGGATGAAAGCTTAAAGGATGTTGTCGAATCAGCCGTTAACCATGTCGGTGTAGATGTGAACACGGCTTCTTCTGCGCTGTTATCCTATGTAGCAGGGATCAATGCGACGATTGCCAAAAACATCGTTAAGTACCGTGAGGAAAACGGTAAATTCAGCAACCGTCGTCAGTTGCAGAAGGTGCCGCGTCTTGGTGCAAAAACCTACGAGCAATCTGTTGGCTTTATCCGTATACCGGGTGGAGAAAATCCGCTGGATCGCACACCGATTCACCCTGAATCCTATGCTGTCGTAGACCGCCTGTTGGCGGAACTGGCCATCAATGCCCACGATCTGGGCACCAAGGCTGCAACGGAAGCACTGAACGTGTCCAACATTGACGAACTAGCTGCGAAGCTGGAAGTCGGCGTGCCGACACTGAAGGATATTCTGGACAGTCTCCAGCGTCCGGGCCGTGACCCGCGTGACGAGCTGCCGTTACCTGTATTCCGCAAGGATGTGCTGAAGATCGAGGATCTGGCACCGGGTATGGAGCTTCAGGGAACCGTCCGCAATGTCATTGATTTTGGCGCGTTTGTCGATATCGGTATTAAAAGTGACGGGTTGGTTCATATTTCACAGCTGCGCAGTGGCTTCGTAAAGCATCCGATGGATGTCGTATCTGTCGGTGATAACGTAACGGTGTGGGTGTTAAATGTTGATTTGAAAAAAGGCAGGGTTGGTCTGACGATGAAACCTCCTGCAGAGGCGCAATCGCAGGCATAATACTTTAAATAAAACTGTGCAACCTTCTTGTGAAGGGTTAACAAAAGCCGGAATCTCCGAACTGCATCGGAGATTCCGGCTTTCATTTTGGATGCCTTTAGCTTTTACCCGTTGTTGGCATCGAACTCCACGCCAGGTGCTTTATGATAAAAAAACCAACAATCGTTCAACAGTTTAATTTGGCGCCGGTCCTTTTTGTAAAAGGCCCGCATGAGCTGATTGCTGAGCCATTGAGGCAAGCCGATCTCCTCCTCTGCGTTACATCTGTATGCTTAGCATATGGGGTGGGTACCTAAAGTGTGCTTATGAATTGGGGGTTAGACTTCGGTCGTTATTTTATAATATGCTTGTCAGTAAGGAGCAAAGGAGGAGAGACCGTAAGGATGGAGTCCAAGTCCCTGAACAATTCAATGAACCATTCAATGAGCCATTCTATGAGTAATGAAGAGCTTCAAGAATGGGTAGAGCGCATTTCGCTGGAGAGCTTCGGTGTGCCGTTTCGACATCAAGCCACCTTTAATGTACGTCTGTCTTCCACAGGCGGTAGGTATTTTATGAAAAGTCATCATATTGAAATTAATCCACATCAACTCGCAGCTTACGGACGTTCTGAGGTGGAGAAAATTATTAAGCATGAGCTGTGCCATTATCATTTACATTTGCGCGGGATGGGCTATCAGCATCGAGATGCTGACTTCAAAGCATGGTTGGCCCGTGTAGGAGGAAGCAGGCATTGTCAGACTCTGCCGGGAAGAACGGAACGTAAGCCTCAGCCTTATCGTTACAAGCTAGTATGCGTTTCCTGTAAACAGGAGTATATGCGCAAGCGTAAGATGAATCCTCAGCGATATCGCTGTGGGAAATGTGGAGGTAAGCTTCGCCTGTTGGCACTTGACGGCACCCCCTGAATCATGGTAAATTAACCATACTGTAAGATAATTTACAGTAATGTTCCCTGATAGCTCAGTTGGTAGAGCACTCGACTGTTAATCGAGTTGTCACAGGTTCGAGTCCTGTTCGGGGAGCCATGGAGAGGTACCCAAGTGGCTATAAGGGGACCCTCTGCTAAGGGGTTAGGCTGCGAAAGCGGTGCGAGGGTTCGAATCCCTCTCTCTCCGTTGGTATTTTAAGTAGAAAAAGGACGCTCGTATGCATTGTAATGATGCTTGCGAGCGTCCTTTTTGTCTAGATCTGCTTTGAAAATAACGGTGGACTGAAATTCGTTTAAGTGGAGAGACGAACGTGCTGCGTACGCCATGAAGCGACGTCAACCTGTCTTGTAAGCAGCCAATGACTTCTATTTCACAGTGTCAGCCTCAACTGTCTTAAGTATGTTCAACAGAGCATGAGCAACGCCATCTTCCGTATTAGTCAGAGTCACTTCGGAGCAGACGGCCTTAATGTCGTCTTTTGCATTGCCCATGGCAATGCCTCTTCCTGCCATTGTCAGCATGGAGATATCGTTGTAACTGTCCCCAATCGCTACAGCTTCCTGCATGGGAATGCTCAGATGATTCGCCAGATAACGCAATGCATTACCTTTAGACGCGTCCTTATGCTCGACTTCAAAGTTACGGTCTGAAGAGATGACCATGTTCAGGCCCTGAAAACTTTGGTAACGCTCACGGCCCCGATCCAATTTGGCTTGATCAAAGGAGAAACAGAGCACGTTATAAATCTCTACATCCAGTGGAATGTCCTCATATGAAGCGATGCGGGTATGTCCGGTCTGTTCATATTGTTTTTCGGCTGCGTGTAATAATGTATCCAGCGAAATATCCGGGTTGGCGCTCAGCAATCGATCCATTTCAACAGCAAGTAGCTGATGTCCGTTTTGTGGAGAATAAATAGCGCGGTCTGTCATGACCTCATAGTAAAAGTCGTTGTCGTGCAGCCAGTTCAGCACTTCAAACGTTTCACTGCGGCCTATAGGAGTAGAGGTTAACTGACGACGATGCACATCGTGTACGGTTGCTCCGTTTGCTCCAATGACGGGAGTTATAAGTTCTGCTTCCTCTAGCTTTGTCCAGGCGTCATAAGCGGCTCTACCAGTGGCAATTGTCACCTGAACGCCTTGCTTTTGTGCTTGGCGTATAGCCTCCGCGTTCACTTTGCTTATTTTTCCTTCCTCGTTCAGCAGTGTTCCATCCATATCAATCGCAAACAGTTTCATTTCTCTCCAACTCCTGTCTTTCGATATCTCTGTGATAAATCTTGAGTTCTAGCTAAGCAGTTTCATATTTTATGAGGGGACAACAACTTCAATATCATGATGTTGCAAAATTTCCAGCATTGCTGGTTCTGGCAAGCGATCGGTGATCACGATATTAACTTCAGATAAATCAGCAAAACGATACGGGAAATTAATTCCGAATTTCGAATGGTCCGCAAGGATGATCACCTGATCCGCCTGTTTCATCATCTGATGCTTCAGCATACCGTCTTCTTCATGAATCAGGCTTAGTCCGTGAGATGATATGCCTCCAATCCCGATAAAAGCTTTGTCTACAAAATAGTGAGACAAAGTGGCGATTACGGACGAGCCATATACATATCGGTGTTCTTTTTGCAGGCGGCCTCCCAACAGATGAATGGAGACACCGTCTTTTCCAGATAGTACGTCAGCCTGATTAATTGAATTGGTGATAACCGAACATTCCTGCACATTCAGTCTTTCTGCACACGCCTGTACGGTGGTAGAGGAATCCAATATAATACGATCCCTATCTCGTACCATGTTGGCAGCCAATTGTCCGATCACTTGTTTCTCCTCAGATACAGTAAGCAGTCTTTCGTTATAATTTCCAATTGGATCGTGATGCAGTTTAGGGAGAAGGGCGCCGCCGCGGGTGCGAATAATTTTTTGATGCTCCTCAAGTTTTACCAGGTCTCGACGGGCCGTATCCCGTGAAACATTAAAAATTTCACAAATATCATCCACCGAAATACGCTTGTGAAGCTGTAAGTAATCAACGATTTTTAACATTCGTTCTTCCTGATACATAGAAAGCTCCTCGGATACATAATGATTTCGGTATCTCGTAAGTGATTATAAGTAAACATAAGTGATATTGCAATCATTTATCATAATTTTTCAGGGATTAGATGATTATAGATAAGTTAATGTAAGTGAACATGCATTTTATAATGATAAAAACTGCTTTTTTTAAAATTTCAAAAATAAGTATTGCCATTTGTTATTCTATTTGATATACTCTTTCTTGTCGCCAAGTTGGCGCATAATAATAAGGCCCGTTGGTCAAGGGGTTAAGACACCTCCCTTTCACGGAGGTAACAGGGGTTCGAATCCCCTACGGGTCATTGTTGTCTTTATAGACTACATGTTGCATGCTTAAGGGAAATTCCTGAGGTCTGGTCTAATGGCGGACAGCTTGGATGAACAGCATGAGCCATTAGCTCAGTTGGTAGAGCACCTGACTTTTAATCAGGGTGTCGAAGGTTCGAGTCCTTCATGGCTCACCATTTATATTTTGTTATGCGGTCGTGGTGGAATGGCAGACACGCTATCTTGAGGGGGTAGTGAGCGTACGCTCGTGGAGGTTCGAGTCCTCTCGACCGCATCAATGGAATGAACGGAAAAGTCTCTCGCGGTAGAGGCTTTTTTTATTTGTGTAATGATGTAATAAAGTAATGATTATGATGAAATAATGATTCCATAGTATAATATAACGCCATAATGTTATAGAATGATAAGTATAAACTTATGAAGTGACGGTGAAAAATATGGACACTCAACTGTTAGGAAATATATCAGAAAATATTTTGGGCTTGTTTCCGATTGTGAAGAAGAAATTTTTCACCTACGGTCCGCTCGATTTCCCATTACACTTGTCGCCTAATAACTTTCAGGTGCTAATGCTCCTGCGTGAAGTACGTTCGTCTACGGTATCTGATTTATCCAAACAGCTCAATGTCTCACGTCCGAACATGACTCCTCTTCTGGACAAACTGGTGGAGCATGGGTTGGCTGACCGCCAGTCGTGTGATTCGGATCGCAGAGTCGTGAATGTGGCGATTACACAGGAAGGCGATGCTTTTTGTGAACAGGTATTTCATACCTTCTCCAATAAAATTCAAGAAAGACTGGTGTATCTGCCAGAAGAAGATTTATTGCATCTGAGTGAAACTTTGAATGAATTGAAGCATATTTTACTTAAAATCGACAACTCTGCTACGTGATTGGCGTAAGTGGACTGGCTTAAAGACCGCCCTTTCTTCGGAAAACAGGCGGTTTTTGTTGCGTGTTGTGGTATAATGGAAACCAACATACATAATTCGGTAATTTTAGCATACGTGATCTTTGAAATGGGAACAGAGAACATGATATCGTTATTTGAGAGCCTGCTAGGGAGGAAGGAACTTCTATGCAATCTATTTACCATCGCATCGAGGAACTCATCAAGGAACGGGGAATGACGAAAAAGGCGTTCTGCCAGCAGTTAGGCATTAGTACAGGGAACTTCGGGGATTGGAAAAGAGGAAAAACGACGCCGGGCACGAATAAACTTATTGAAATCGCTTCTTTTTTTGATGCGAGTCTGGACTGGATTATGCTGGGTCGAGATATACAGGGTGAGGTGCTAAAGGAGTCGCAAGACCCTTATTTTTTTGACGCTTCAGGGCAACTGAATTGCCAGGGGGAACCGCTTAGTGAGGCGGAAAGAAATTTTATACTTGAGTATATTGAATTTACCCGCTTTCGTAAAGAGAAAAACCAGCGCAATTCTACTATGGGGTAATGGTTGCTTAGGATTTAATGGGGATTACTAATGAGTAAGGCTGAAAAATGAAAATTATTTCAGAAAAAGTTACTGTTTCGGAGGGGAAACATTTTGGGAGATCAAACTATTTATCAACGGATTGAAGCTTTGATTAAAGATCGGGGAATGACCAAGAAGGCATTTTGTGAAAAGCTTAAAATCAGTTCAGGGAATCTCGGTGATTGGAGAAGGGGGAAAACAACGCCGGGTACCACTCATTTAATTCAGATTTCGGACTTTTTTAATGTATCGCTCGATTGGTTAATGAAAGGGATTAAGCCGGGAGAAGGCGTACTTCAGGAGCAGAAGGCTGCTTATTTTTTTGGAGTGATGGGGCCACTGAATTGCCAGGCAGAAGATCTTGAGACGGAAGAACAGAATTTTATTTTAGAATATGTTGAATTTGCGAAATATCGTAAGCAAAAAAGTGAGAAGGATAAAACAAAGCCGGAATGATTTTTTGGCTAAAGATTGTCTGGGTTGAAAACCCGTAAACGAACTGGAGGGGTTCGCTTTACGGGTTTATTTGGTTTCTTGGTGATATGGAATGACCTGTATGTAACTGGAATGCTTGTTGGATTTAGAGTGGCGATGCCTCCTTATAATCGTTATCGTCGATGTTCAGAATTGCAGCAACTTGTTTTCTGTACCTTTGTGCTTTGCGGGTGCCGTGAATCAGATTGGACAAGCGTGAAGGCGGAATATTGTGTGTCTCACAAAATGTTTTCTGATCCAGTCGAAGTTCGACAAGCCGTTGTTTGATGGCCCACCCGAAGGAGGTGACAGGCATTTTGTTGTTCAAAAGAAATCGCCCCTTACGGATTCTTACGGAATAATTGGTGTGTTATAATAATCATCAGTAAACATGTTAGAATTAACCATCTGAAACTATGATACACTTTTATACGTGTTTTTACAATCGTAAATACGCTATTTTGTCAAATTAATTACTTAGTTAAGTGCTAGGTGGTTCTGATAATCCGTAAAGGGCAACATTAATGCATAGTTCAGCAAGCGGTTATCTTTATGCAGGACGGTATATTATCGCGCTCAAATATGTAAGTTAAAATAATTATAATATTTTTGTTTACAAATAGTTGATGAGAGAGTATAATAAATCTGTTGCCTCAATACATTATGATTTGCGGTCGTGGTGGAATGGCAGACACGCTATCTTGAGGGGGTAGTGGGCGTACGCCCGTGGAGGTTCGAGTCCTCTCGACCGCATTATATGCAAGACCTAGTTAAAAAAGCATCCTGACACGGTTTACGTGAAAGGATGCTTTTTTTTGTTAAGTATTTTTCGTTATATTCTTTAGCCACGGAAGCCACGGTTGCAACAGGTCGTTTATTAACTGTGATAATGAAGAATGTCAGTTTTGCTGCAAAAGCTTCTCTATATCTCCCGCCAGCTTATCTGGAGTGGTTTGCGGTGCATAGCGCTTAAATACGTTACCTTCTCTTGTAATTAAGAATTTAGTAAAATTCCATTTGATCGCTTTGGACCCTAATACCCCCGGAGCTGTTTGGGTCAGGTAGCGAAATAAGGGGTGTGCTTGATCGCCATTGACATCTGTCTTGGCGAACATCGGAAAGGTGACACCATAATTGATCTGGCAAAACTCGGAGATCTCCTCACTGGAACCTGGCTCTTGTTTGGCAAACTGGTTGCTGGGAAATCCCAAAATTTCGAGCCCCTGTTCATGATACTGGTCATATAGCTCTTGTAGCGCTTTGTATTGGGGGGTTAACCCACATTTGCTGGCAGTGTTCACGATAAGCAGAACGTTCCCTTCAAATGTGGATAACGGAATTTGTTTCCCTTGCAGGGTTTGCGCATCATATTCATAAACGGTCATAGCATCTCTCCTCATTCAATATTCAGCAATTAAATTTTAGACAATTTAAAGAAGGGTTGCAAGCCTGGAAAAGCTGTATAAAGCCTTCAGGCGCTGTAAAATCGTATTTTGCTCAAAACAGTAAATCGCACCGCAAATGGAGCGAATTAAGGTGTTTCTTCTTATAAAAGCGGGTTCAATCGGTGTTTAGCTGGTACATATAGCGTATTTTCTTCTCTTTTTACAAAAAAAGGCCAATAACGCTTTACCCTACGCCAATATTGACATGCTTGTCATTTTCAAAAAGGGATGAAAAACAGAGATTAAAGGAGATGTGAGAAGCATAGTTGCATTGTAAGCGTTATTATTAATCTTCTATGCTCTAAAGCCCGATTTATAACCCTGCAGTTGAGCTTTACAGTCTTCCATGCGCGGGTGTATGATTCAAGACGTAATTTCAAATTAACTTGAATGAAGCAACAACGAAATGTCTATAGCGCTGAATTTTGCAGTTGCAAAAACGGGGGAACCAATCGAGACTGTACGGCTTCGGAAGCCGTGTGTCTCATGGGGTGAATTTTCCGGTCAAGTGCCAGAAATAGGGCGACTCTCACGTCCGAATCCGACAGCTAACCTCGTAAGCGTACAGGGAGAGGCAACAAACCGCCGTGTGCAGCCATGGTTTATTTTATCATGGATATGTCAGAAGCCGGAGGAAAGCCTTTTTCCTTCGGCTTCTTTTTGTTGTCTTTTTATACCGGGAGAGGAGCTACTGATGGAAGGTCGGTTAATTATTGTCACTGCACCGAATGAAGCGGGCAGAAGTTTTGTGAAATTGCTTATTTTCAAAAAATTGGCGTTTGCAGTTCTCACGAATAGCGCCCAGGAGGAACGACAGCTCAAAAAAATGGGTGTGGAGCACATTGTCCGCATCAATACCATGCAAGCGGGAAAATGGAATTTTCCAAAAAAAGAAATTGGTAGTGTGTATTTGTTCGAGAACAGCTTGAATCTGACTTGCCGTTTCCTGCAAATATGTCGACCACTAACATCGGAATCGATCTATGTTATTACACACGGCTGTAATCCACAAGGAATTTATCGGGGATTGGGAGCGGACCATGTGATCTACACATTGAACGGAGAGGTGGGTTTTCTGCTGAACGGATAAGCACTTATGACATAGTTGTTTTATGATTTTATGATGGAATAAGAATGACGATCTGAGGATCGATACGGAGGGTATAAACATGATGGATATATACATGCTGCTCGTCATGGCTGTGAGTTATGGAGTGATACTGCTGTTTGTACGCTGGTGTGATGCGCAGACCTCTAAAGGAGGACGAAGAGGATGATCGTTATACTCGGGCTTACGGCTATTGTGTTTATGTATTTAATCTACGCACTCCTGAACCCTGAAAAGTTCTAGTCACTTGTAGGGATAGAGCGGGCGGGAACAACAGATCTGAGCATTAAAGCATCATTGGTAGCAGGTTTTCGCAAACGTGTGCACTTCATAGATGGTCTGAATCGGGTCTGTTGTTCCAAACGCAGGAGCATTTTGAAGGAGGAATAGAGGATGGAGCTGCTTCAAATTGGAATTGTGATCGTTATATTGCTGCTCTTGGTAAAGCCAATGGGGACATATATGTATCATGTATTCTCGAATGAACCGAATCGGACGGATCGGATTTTTGGCAGAACAGAAAAGCTGATTTATAAGGTAGTAGGCTTGAAGAAAGTGGAGAGCATGCGTTGGACTACGTATGTTATGAGTTTCATTGCTACGAACGCCGTGCTTGTGGCAATCAGCTACTTGCTGTTGCGTTTACAGGGAATGCTTCCCGGTAATCCGGCTGGAAACAGTAATATGGAAGCATCACTAGCTTTTAATACGGTAATCAGCTTTATGACGAATACGAATCTCCAACATTATAGCGGAGAAAGCGCGCTTACGTATCTGACACAGATGGCGTTCGTCACGATGATGATGTTCACTTCGGCTGCTTCCGGTTTTGCGGTTGCTGCGGCTTTTATGAGAGGATTGACGCGGCGCGGTGAAGGGATGGGCAATTTCTTTCAAGATTTTATTAAAGCCATTATAAGGATTTTCCTGCCGCTGGCCTTTGTGCTTACGCTGGTGCTGGTTGGATTGAAGGTACCGCAGACGCTGCAGCCTACGGCGGATCTTACGACGCTGAGCGGAACACAACAGCAAATTTCTATGGGACCTATTGCTTCTCTGGAGTCCATCAAGCATTTGGGGACGAACGGGGGCGGTTATGCGGGGGCTAACTCTGCGCATCCTTTTGAAAATCCAGGTCCTTGGACGAACGTGCTGGAAATTTTGGCAATGTGGGTAATGCCGGCTTCGTTGCCGTATACCTTTGGATTGTTTGCCCGTAATCGTAAGCAGGGCTGGATTATTTTTAGCTCCATGATGGTATTGTTTCTAATTTTTCTATCCATTACGTATGTGTCTGAGAAGACAGGTAATCCGTTAATCCAGACACTGGGTGTGGATGCTTCTCAGGGAAGCATGGAAGGGAAAGAGGTTCGTTTCGGTATTGGACAATCGGCTTTATTCACTGCGGTCACAACAGCGGCAACGACAGGTTCGGTCAATAATATGCATGATACACTAACCCCGCTAGGTGGCATGGCTGCTTTGGGAGAAATGATGCTAAACGTCATTTTTGGCGGCAAGGGTGTCGGGCTGATGAATATGCTGATGTATGCGATTCTGGGTGTGTTTATATGCGGACTGATGGTCGGGAGAACTCCGGAATTTATGGGAAGGAAAATTGAAGGCAAGGAAATGAAGCTGATCGCCATTGCCATTTTGGTACATCCGTTTCTCATTCTCGCCCCAACTGCGCTTGCGTTTATGAGTCATTGGGGATATGATGCGGTCACTAACCCTGGCTATCACGGGTTGACTCAGGTGCTCTATGAATATGCGTCATCTGCCGCAAATAATGGTTCGGGGTTTGAAGGTCTTTCAGATAACAACGTATTCTGGAATGTAACAACGGGGATGGTTATGTTCTTCGGGCGATATGTATCTATGATTGCATTGTTGGCTGTGGCGGCTTCGTTGAATGCCAAAGCGCCGACTCCGGTGACGACGGGGACACTGCGCACGGACAACAAGTTATTTGGAGCCATTCTGATCGGAGTCGTGCTGCTGATTGGTGCGTTGACCTTTTTACCTGTCATCGTATTGGGACCTGTTGCTGAATTTTTGACCATGTGAAGAAGAAAATGAGAATGGATGAACGGGGTGTTTGACCATGAAGGAACAACGCAAACACATGCTGGACAGAAGCATCTTGAAGCATGCGATCAAGGATAGCTTTATAAAATTAAATCCGATGATGATGATGAAAAATCCTGTCATGTTCGTCGTGGAGATCGGTACATTGGTCGTGCTGCTAATGTTACTGTTTCCCGGTTATTTTGGAACTGACAAGGAAATAGGCTTTAACCTGGCCGTGTTTGTTATTCTGTTGTTTACGTTGCTTTTTGCCAACTTTGCCGAAGCGCTCGCGGAGGGGCGGGGTAAGGCACAAGCTGCCTCTTTAAAAAAATCCAAGCAGGATACGCAAGCTAACAAGCTCGTCGGAAATGACATTCAGGTGGTTAGCTCAACCGAGTTGCGTAAGGGGGACGTAGTTATTGTCTCCCAGGGCGAAATGATTCCAAGCGATGGTGAGGTCATTGAAGGTTTGGCTTCGGTGGATGAATCTGCAATTACGGGAGAATCGGCTCCGGTCATCAAGGAATCGGGTGGTGACTTTTGCTCGGTAACCGGCGGAACGAGAGTGGTTAGTGACCGGATTAAGGTGCGGATTACGACAGAGCCGGGCGAGACATTTATTGATAAAATGATTTCGCTCGTGGAAGGCGCACAGCGGCAAAAAACGCCGAATGAGATTGCGCTGAACACTTTGCTGATTAGCTTGACGATTATTTTTCTAATTGTGGTGGTTACGCTAGCGCCGATTGCCCGTCATTTTAACATTAATTTGCCTGTTCCTGTGCTGATTTCGTTGCTAGTCTGTCTGATTCCAACCACGATTGGAGGACTGTTGTCAGCCATCGGGATTGCCGGTATGGACCGGGTCACCCAGTTTAATGTGCTGGCCATGTCAGGCAAGGCGGTAGAAGCTTCTGGGGATATCAACACGATGATTCTGGATAAAACAGGTACAATCACCTTCGGGAACCGGATGGCGAGTGAATTCGTGCCTGTAGAGGGCGTGGAGAAGGCAGAGCTAGTGAAGTGGGCAGCAATTAGCTCTATGAAGGATGAGACGCCAGAGGGTCGCTCGGTTCTCGAGTTGATGCGCAAACAGGAGCATACGTTGGATGAATCCTTGGCGGCAGGTGGAACCTTTATCGAATTCAAGGCGGAGACCCGGATGAGTGGTCTGGATCTGGCCGATGGACGAAAGGTACGCAAGGGCGCAGTGGATTCCGTTCGGCAATGGATCGTATCGCAAAATGGCAGTGTTCCAGCCGATCTGGAGGAAAAAGCGAATCAGGTAGCCTCTGAAGGAGGTACACCGCTGGCAGTCGCGCTAGATGATCAGATATACGGTATTATTTATTTAAAGGATACAGTGAAGCCAGGTATGAAGGAACGGTTTGATCAGCTCCGGGAAATGGGTATCCGTACGATCATGTGTACCGGAGATAATCCGCTGACAGCAGCTACGATTGCACGAGAAGCGGGAGTGGACGACTTTGTAGCTGAGAGCAAGCCGGAGGATAAAATTGCGGTTATCCGACGTGAGCAGGAACAGGGTAAGCTGGTTGCCATGACCGGAGACGGCACCAATGATGCACCTGCGTTGGCGCAAGCCGATGTAGGTCTTGCCATGAATAGCGGCACAGTCGCGGCCAAAGAAGCGGCTAATATGGTGGACTTGGATTCCGATCCGTCCAAAATTATTGAGGTGGTCGCGATCGGCAAGCAGCTGCTTATGACGCGCGGAGCATTGACAACGTTCAGCATTGCGAACGATGTTGCCAAATATTTTGCCATCATCCCGGCGATGTTCATGCTAGCCATTCCACAAATGGGCGCTTTGAACGTCATGGGGCTTGGCTCCCCGCTGTCCGCTATTTTGTCGGCGTTGATCTTTAACGCGGTTATTATTCCGCTTTTGATTCCGCTGGCCATGAAGGGCGTGAAGTATAAGCCGATGAGCTCGGATCGCCTGCTGGGACGGAATTTGCTGATTTACGGTCTGGGCGGTATGGTCGTACCGTTTGTCGGTATAAAGGCCATTGATTTGCTGGTGCATTTGTGGATTTAGCGCAGAAAGGGTGAACGACATGAGTGGTTTTTATCGGATGTTGTCTGGACGCAGATTTGCCGCACATGAAAAAGCAGGATATAGGGGACAAGGTCATAACATACGTACAGGAACGAAGGCGGTAGCGGAAAATCAACCGGGAAGACAAGAGATGCGAGGAAGTACAGTTATTGGAGTGGCTTTACGAACCTCTGTGCTAATGATCCTGTTGTGCGGATTGGCATATCCGCTAGTCAGCACAGGGGTAGCGCAGATCCTGTTTCCGCAGCAAGCAAATGGCAGTATGATTCGTGATGCGGAGGGGCGGGTGATTGGCTCCGAGCTGATTGGACAGTCCTTTACTAATCCCGCTTTTTTCCAAGGTCGGGTATCAAGTATTGATTACAATGGGGCAGGCTCAGGCTCAAGTAACTATGCGCCGTCCAATCCGGCATTGGTGCAGCGGATCAAGGATTCTATTGCGGATTGGCAGAAGCATAACCCGGATGTACCCGTAAGTCAGGTTCCATTGGACCTGATTACGAACTCCGGCTCTGGTCTGGACCCGCACATCTCGCCACAGGCGGCACAGGCTCAAATTCCGCGTATTAGCAGCTTGACGGGGATTGAGCAGGACCAGCTGAAGGCAATGGTGCAGGAGCAGACAGAAGGCCGCAGCGCCGGGGTGTTCGGCGAGCCGCGTGTGAACGTGCTCAAGCTGAATCTCGCGCTTGAAGCGCTAATGAAGGTTAAGCCAGTTAAGTCATAGATGGACGAAAAAGGTATCCCCTAGCGATAAGTTTGGAGGGATACCTTTTTCTATGGATTAGGGGCTCTGGGATGGATAGCTGCAAAGGAAGTATTTTATTTCTTATAGGTGATATGAATTTGTTGTTTACTTATTTACTTAGTTTTATATTGTTTGATGAATTTTTGGCTTTCCTTAAGGCTGAAGCGAGTACCAACATGTATATTAATACAATAATACCAATGACTAAGTAAGATAATTTAATATTCATTAAATCGGTGAGAGTACTGCTCAAAATAGGGCCGATCATTAGACCAATCGAGTATGCCGTGTTATAGAGAGCAAAAGTAATTCCATAAGAATGAATTCCACTTCGTTGAGAAATATCAGCAAGTTGAGGTAAGCAGGGAGCAAGAACCATACCCATGCTAACTCCTAAAACAGCTAAAATAACAGCTTGAAGTGATAATATTGCTGGAAGTGCAGTTAGAGGAAGAGCAATGGATACCATAAGTAGACCGAGGAGAATTCCATTTTTATAGCCGATCTTGCTGGAGAATTGACCTATAAAGGGGGTTGCCAGGCCATAAGCAAGTGTGGGAATAGCAAATAACAGTCCGATAACTCCTGGATTAGCGTTAAAATTGTGCTGTAGGTGTAACGGTAGTGTTGGCTCAAGTACGCTTGGGACGGATGCACCGATAATTACAACCCCGATAACCAAAAGCAAATCTTTATTTTTCATGAACGAAAAAGGAGATAAGTACTTTTCATTTTTCTCTTCCGGAATATCGTGCAGGAGTACTAGTCGAAGTACAGCATCGATGACGGCCAATGCGATGGCAAAGTAAAAAGGGAACTGGTAACTTCCCCATTGATATAACCAACCGCCTATTGTCGGTCCGAGAAGGGTTCCAGCGGCTTGCCCAGACAACGCCAAGCCCATGGCTTTGCCGCGTTCTTCAGATGGGTATAGCTCAGCCAGCAGGGCGAGCCCTGCTGTCCAGGTCATGGCGGCTGCGACCCCTTGAAGAGCACGTGCCAGTACAAGCAGCCAGAAGGTGTGGGCTATGGCGAACATTAAAGTGGAAGCTATGAGTCCAATTAACCCCCATAACAGAGGAGTCTTTCTCCCAATTCGATCCGTTAACAGACCAAAAATAGGAGTAGCTATAAACAGTGCAATTGCATAACTGCTGAACAAAAATCCAATTTCGGTTTGAGTTGCTCCAAGAGAATCTGCGTATCTTGGCAAAATGGGGACGACTAATCCATAGATTAACATGTCAATGAATACAGCTAATCCGACAACCGTTAGAGCAGCTTTTTGTTTATAGTGTGCTCCTTTACTCATTTTCATCATTACATCCTCCTATAAATTTCTTCTGATTTCCTCTTTAATTTGCTTAACAAATTTTAATTGCAGCTCGCATTGATCATAAATATTTTTGAAAATTAACATGACGTTTACAGGGATATCCATAAGTTCAGCTTTTTGTTCCTGACCTAATTTCATTTCTTTATAGATTTTTTCAATGGCTTGATGCTGAAAACTTAAAGCTTCTTCTATTTCATGGAGGCCAGCCTCATCCATAAAAGTCAAAGCTGTGTACAGGGCTGTTGGAAACACTACAGAAGTTTCTTTAAATGATTCGATTAAAAGCCGACTAAACTCGCTTTTTCCAGTCTCCGTAATAGCATATATAGCTTTAGACCGATTCCCTGTTTGTTCTAATGTTTCTAAACGTACAATACCTTCTGAATCCAGTTTTTTTAAGGCATGATATATGGAAGCTGGTTGCACATAAGCCCATTTATCCGTTTGTGCTGATTGCATTTTCTGTTGTATTTCATATCCTGACATTGCTCCATATTGCAGCAAGAGCCCAAGAACCATTACACGTGTTGTACTCAAGATGATATCTCCTCTCATAACTTCTTTTGCTAAATGTTTTATACTAAATGTTTAGTAAAGGATTATAGTCGGATTATATCATTACAGTCCAATGATGTAAAGGTTTATTGCCTACTTGCGTTCCTCACTGTGTCTCTTCAAAAGAAGCCGTGTTGGCGAAATAAAGTTTTTTTATTTATTAAATCTGATTAAATTTATACAGTTTGCGATTATAAATTTAGCCTGAAAAACATTAATTCAATATTTACTTTACGAAAATATGGAGGTAGAATATTTCTTGTGTAACATACTAAATATTTAGTATTTTATATTTTTTAAAAAATGTATAGTTATTAATGTTTTCTATTCTATAAGAGAGGTGGAAATATATGAACAGTTAATAATGATGCTTACATTTTCATCGGAAAGGTACTTTCTGCAAGGGGAGTGATCCGAAATGTTAAGCAAGGTAATCAAGGATATCCGGTTTATTAGAGAAATGGACCCAGCGGCAAATAGTTGGCTTGAAATAGTATTATGTTACCCAGGCTTTCATACTCTGCTATTCTACCGATTATCCCATTTCCTTTTTGAGGTTCATTTGTATTTATTTGCGCGAATGTTATCTAATTGGGGACGATTTTTTACAGGAATAGATATACATCCAGGCGCGAAGATGGGGGATGGGATTTTTATAGATCATGGTATTGGGGTTGTAATAGGTGAAACTGCTGTAATAGGAAGCAATGTGACGATATATCAAAATGTTACTTTAGGAGGCACTGGGAAAGACGTGGGGAAAAGACACCCTACTATTGGAAACAGGGTTGTTTTAGGGGCGGGAGCTAAAGTATTAGGCCCTATTAGAATTGGCGATTCCTCCAAAATAGGAGCAGGTGCAGTTGTATTAAAAAATGTTCCCGACAATTGTACCGTCGTTGGTGTATCGGCAGGCATAGTGAAATGGAATGGATATTCAATCATAAAAAACAACCAGCATAATAAGTCAGTGGCCAGATACCTTAAATGATCATATTTAGAGGAGGAACTATTATGCATAAGCAAGCCCCTGTGCAATTATCTAAATTAATCCAGAATGAAACTGTGTATTTCTGGTCTCCATCCGTTCGTTGGTGCAAAACAGAGGACGCTGTTGAAATTGAGCATTCCATATTCTCTGGTATAGCACTTGAATTATTCCCTGAGTTGTACTACATAACGCAAAAAGGCATAAAGCTGGAATCTCTTATCGAGCATTATTCTCATTTAAATCAGGAACACCTTGTTGATTTTATTAAACATTTAATTAATGAACGCATATTAGTAAATTCAATTTTATCCCCTCAAGAGCTCCTTTATCCGCATAATTATCTTGTACACAATCCTCACCACGAAGACACTTTCATTGATCCGGAACGTTACAATCACTTCAAACAAAAACAGCTTGAACGCTCATTTTCGAATGTTATGGAGTATGAACTTCCTCTAGAGGATGTTTCATTCACAGAAGAGATTGTAAATCGCAGATCTTATCGTAATTTTGATATAAATCGCAAACTTCCATTTAAAACATTTTCAAAGCTAATCTCTGTTTTTAAGCAGACGATAACTAACGGGGAGATTCGCTATTTTTACGCAACTGATGGTGGATTATATCCAATCGATATATTCATTTATGTTAAGGACGCCCGTATAGAAAAGGTAAAGGCAGGCTTATATTACTATAATCCAGTACGTAATATGCTACAAATGGTAAGCAGCGCCTGTGTAATCACACAAGAAGCTCATTATGCCCAAAATCAAGAAATATTTAGCACATCAGCTTTTTCTGTATTTATGGTTTATGACAGTGAGGTAACGATGCCGAAATATGGGGGAATGGGCTATTTGTATGCTGCTATCGACTGTGGAATTATGGTGCAGCTGTTAACTCAAGTAGCTGAGCTGGAGCAGGTGGGGTTGTGTTCTATTGGTGATATGAATTTCCGGAAAATCAAAAAATATTTCAAACTAAATTCGAGTCAGGTTATGCTGCACTCCATTGAAGTTGGACTCAAGTAAATAGAAGATGGAACCTCGGCAGGGAGGAATAACATATGACTATCCACAGTCTATTTGAAAAGCAAGTAGTAGCTAATTCAGATCATCCCGCTGTTGTCAGTTGTGAAAAATGCCTAACTTATCGCGAATTAAATGAAAAATCCAATCAATTAGCTAAAGTATTGGTTGAGCATAATGTTTGTACTGATTGCATTGTTGGAATTATGATGGAACGCTCCGTCGATATGATCATTGCAGTATTAGCGGTCCTTAAATCTGGAGGAGCTTATTTGGCAATTGATCCAGGTTACCCTGAGGAGAGAATTAGATTCATGCTAAGTGACAGCAATGTGAAGTTGCTGCTTACACAGCGGCCTTTAAGAACTCCTAATCATCCAGGATTAAGTAAATTAGTAGTGACTGAACAACTGTATTCCAATCGCTCGACTGATAATTTGGAGCGGAATGTTTGCTCAAGCAATCTCGCCTATTTAATCTATACCTCAGGTTCAACAGGACAGCCTAAAGGAACCTTATTAGAACATAAGGGAATTGAAAATTTGCAGTCAATTTGGACAAATAAGTTCCATATTACTTCAAAAGATCGAATCGGTCAGTTTGCCAGCTTTTCATTTGATGCCTCTGTATGGGAACTTTTCATGGCACTTTTTAATGGGGCAACCTTATATATTATTCCTCAGAAAATAATACATGATCCCATTGATTTTGAATCCTATGTTTCAGAAAATATGATAACTGTCTTAACACTGCCTCCAAGTTATGCAGTGTACTTAGAAGTTTCACGTATTTCTGATTTAAGGTTGCTGATAACAGCAGGATCGTCATCATCCAGTAATTTGGTAAATCAATGGAGTCCGTATACAACTTATGTGAATGCATACGGGCCCACGGAAGCGAGCATTTGTGCTTCTTTATGGATGGCTCCTTCAGCATATTTTGAAGGCAATTCAGTTCCTATAGGCTTGTCATTGCCGAATACGCATTTTTTTATTTTTGATGAGCAACTGAATCCTGTTGATAATGGACAAATTGGGGAGCTTTTCATAAGCGGCTGTGGGCTGGCAAGAGGATATTTGAATCGTCCAGAGCTTACAGAACAAAAATTCATCCAACATCCAACAATTCCGGAAATAACAATATATAGAACCGGTGATTTAGTTCGGATGCTTCCTGACGGGAATTTGGAATATCGTGGGAGGCTAGATCAGCAAGTAAAAATACGTGGACATCGGATCGAATTAGAAGAAATTGAGGCGATTCTACTTAAACATAACGAAATCACAGAAGTAGTGGTGCAGGCTATTCAGAGTGAGCAGGATCAGTTGCAGTTGTGCGCGTATTATGTAGCCCAAAATACGATAAGCACGGCGGAGTTGCGTCAGTTTATCAAGCAAGAATTACCGATTTATATGATGCCTACCTATTTTATTTATTTATCTGAACTTCCTATGACTATTAATGGAAAAGTGGATCGAAAAGCTCTTCCTATGCCAACCAGGGATTTATCGGAGCAACCTAATCTTCAGCAGCCTCGCACTGATTTAGAAGAACTTCTATGCCTACTAATGGGTGAGGTTCTTGGCGTAGGCCAGGTGGGTATATATGATAACTTTTATGATTTGGGTGGTGATTCAATTAAAGCCATTCAATTATCTGCAAAGTTGAACTCCCATAATCTAAGGCTCAGTAGTCATCATCTTTTAAAACAGCCTACTATTGCACAATTTGGCCAGTCCATTCAACAGATTCACCGTAAGAGTGACCAAGGCAAAATTTTGGGGAATGTCCCCCTTATCCCTATTCAGCATTGGTTTTTTACAAAAAAGTTAACTGATAAGCATCATTGGAATCAATCTGTTCTGTTTTATAATCCGGAACGCTATGAAACAGAAGCATTGCTCAGAGTTTTGAGAACACTGGTTGAGCACCATGACGCGCTTAGAATGACTTATCAGATGGAGAGCGGTAATTTAAAACAGGTGAACATGGACGTGAGTCCCGAGGTATTCAATTTCAATGTATTCGACGTGCCGCATGAGGATGAAGAAAAATTTATTATTGACCAAATTTCAGAGATTCAAGGGAGTAAAAGTTTGGAGAAGGGGCCATTAGTACATTTAGGACTGTTCAGATCCAAGTCAGGAGATCATTTGCTGCTGTCGATACATCATTTAGTAATGGACGGAATTTCCTTACGTATATTAATCGAAGATTTCTCAAAGTCCTATGAGCAAATTATTAAAGGCAGACAGGTGGTTATACTGCAAGAAAAAACAGATTCATACCAAAAATGGGCTGAAGCATTGGAGAATTATTCGAATAGTAGGGAAATAGTAAAATACATCCCTTATTGGCTGGATTTTAATGCAAAAGTTAATCAAGAATTATTACTGTGGAAAAATGATCAAGTACAGGTGTCAACACAAAGGAACAAACGTAATTTAAAATTTGCTCTGTCAAAAGAAAACACAAAAAGGCTTCTTGGCCAAGTCCATCATGCATATAACACCGATATAAATGATGTTTTGATAACTGCTTTAGGGATAGCTCTGTATGACTGGCTTAAAGTCAAACAAGTTGTAATCAATATGGAATCCCATGGCCGTACAGATATTTTACCTGATATGAATATTACACGTACAGTCGGTTGGTTCACATCTCAGTGCCCAGTGCTTCTATGTATGTATGAGCCTGACAATTTGTCTGAATGGATTATAAAAACCAAAGAGAATCTTAGAACTATTCCAAATAAAGGTTTGGACTATGAGGTACTCAAGTATCTTAGCCCGGAAAGTTTGAGGGCACCTTTGGCATTTTCTATTGAGCCAGAAATTAATTTTAATTATTTAGGTCAACTTGACCCAATCTCAAGTTCTCCATATTTCCAACTCTCTTCTTACAGCAGTGCAGCTTCCTTTGGACCCGAGGGATTAGGGAATATCAGCCCTAATAATGAACTGTGTTATGCACTTGAAATAACAGGATATATCACGGGAGATCAATTGCATCTTTCTATCGGCTATGATAGTGCACGAATTAGTGGACAAGAAATCCAACATTTGGCTGGAAGATATGAAAAGCATCTTATCAGGACTATTCAGCATTGTATAGACAAGAAGGAGCAGTTGCGCACTCCAAGTGACTTTACATTAAAAAATTTAAAGGAAGAGGATTTAGATATGATTTATGATGTGCTTCTCAGTTCCTTAAATTCTAAACACTAGATTAGGCAGGTGAGTAGAGTGAACCCGTTTTCAAAAGAACAAATTCAGGATATATATACGCTGTCCCCCATGCAAGAAGGCATATTATATCATTCTCTGTCAGATACAGATCCCAACACTTATTTAGTACAGCTAATTCTAACTATGGAAGGTTATCTTAATGTTGAACTTATGAAGCAAAGCTTTTTGACACTTATCCAACGGCACAATGTATTAAGAACTACTTTTTTATGGGAAAAGGTCAAACAGCCGCTTCAGGTAGTGCTGACGGAAAGACCTCTTCAATTTGTTTATGAAAGCAGAGCTGATATATCAAATCTGGATAAAAAACAGTGGATCCAGCATTATTTACAAAAGGATCGTCAGCAAGGATTCAACCTAACGGAAGATCCGCTCATCAGGCTATCCGTGCTACAGACAAGCCCTGGTGAAAGTACTTGTATACTCACTTTTCACCATATTTTAATGGATGGCTGGTGCTCCGATTTAATCCTTTGCGAATTATTTGAAATCTACACTTCTTTAGTTAAAGGACAAAGCCAATCCATTGGTATGGAACAGCCTTATAGTCAGTATATAGAATGGTTGGCAATACAAGACCAAGACAGTGCTCTTGAATACTGGAAAGATTATTTAAGCGGATTTGAAGAATGCTCCATTCTACCAGATCAGACACGCAGTAATGGAAAAAAATCAGTTCAAAATTATAGCTTGGGTAAACATTCTATTCAATTAGAGCGTCGACTGTCCAATTTCTTAAAAGAATTGGCTCGAAACAACCAAGTTACATTAAACGCGGTCTATCAGAGTCTTTGGGGGATTGTGCTGCAAAAATATAATAATAGTAACGATGTTGTATTTGGTTCAGTTGTTGCAGGACGGCCACCAGAGATCCCAGCAGTTGAGCGAATGCTAGGATTGTTTATTAATACAGTTCCCTTACGTATACAATCAGCGGGAGACCAAACTTTTACCTCACTAATGCAGCATATTCATCATCTGAATTTAAAATCTAAGCCCTATGAGCACTTGTCACTTTCACAGATTCAAAATCAGTCGATCGGACAAAGCCTGTTTAATCATATTTATGTGTTTGATAATACGCCTTTAAATTCCTCATGGAAACATCTGTTAGCGGAAGTGGATGTAAATATTAAGGAAGTTGATGTTATAGAACATACTAATTATGACTTAAGTATTACAGTGCTTCCGGGAGATGAAACAAACATAACATTTATCTATAATTCCAATATTCATTCTGAAGATACTGTGCGAAGAATGGCAAATCATATATATAATGTCGCAATGAAAATCTATAGTGAACCTTCTGCTTGTTTGAAAAATATCTGTATTTTGAGTGCTGATGAGGAAATCGAACTTATTGCACTGAGAAACTCAAAGAGTATGGAGTGCAGCGGTACAGAAACACTTGCAGATTTATTTGAAAGACAAGTTGAAGTTGCGCCATTTGCAACGGCCCTTACCTATGGAGAAACTCATATATCTTATGAAGAGTTAAATAAGCAAGCCAACAAGCTTGCCTATGTTTTACAAGATTTAGGTGTTCAACCTGATCAACTAATTGGACTACTTACTGAGCGTTCACCAGAGATGATTATTGGGATACTGGGCATTTTGAAATCCAATGCGGGCTATACTCCTCTTGATCCGGAAAATACAAGTGAGCGGTTAAAGGTTATTGTGCAGGATGCTAACTTATCAATCATTGTAGTTTCGCGATCAAACGTTTCTATAATTACAAAGCTAATAGCACAACTGGAAGGTTCCGAAAGACATCGGATTTTGGTTCTTGAGGATGTGCTGGAACAAACAGATGATCGTGATAAGAGTAATCCAATACGTATTTCAGAGGCTAATCAATTGGCTTATGTAATGTATACTTCTGGCTCGACCGGTATACCTAAAGGAATCATGATTGAACATATCAATGTAATGAGAGTTGTGAAAAGTTCAGATTATGTACAAATTACACCACAAGATACCATTCTCCAATTGTCCAACTTTGCTTTTGATGGGTCTGTTTTTGATATATTTGGGAGCCTTTTGAATGGAGCAAGACTTGTTTTAGTAGATAAAGAGACAATGCTTAATGTATCTGAGTTAGCCCAATTGATTTTAAAAGAGAATGTCTCCTTTTTTTTTGTGACAACGGCCCTTTTTAATACACTCGTAGACCTTGAAATTCATTGCTTGGCCAATGTAAGAAAGGTACTTTTTGGTGGCGAGCGAGTATCCATAGTACATGTAAATAAAGCTTTTCAGTTGATGGGTAAAGGGAAATTTATTCATATGTATGGCCCCACAGAGAGTACCGTTTATGCGATGTATCATGAAGTTCAAGAAGTTAATGAGGAGATGTTTACGATTCCGATCGGCCGACCCATTAAGAATACGGAGGTGCTTGTTCTTAATTCGGATAATCAGCAGCAGCCAATTGGGGCAGTTGGGGAACTGTGTATTGCTGGAGAAGGCCTCGCACGAGGTTATCTCAACAATGACCAATTAACTCAAGAGAAATTTTTCTATCTACATGATAAACGATTATATAAGTCAGGTGACTTAGGGCGACGACTTGCAAACGGAGAAATTGAATTTACAGGTCGTAATGACCATCAGGTAAAGATTAGGGGGTTCCGAATTGAATTAGGTGAAATTGAAAAGTGTATCCTTGAAAATCAGGCCATTAAAGAAGTATTCATCATGGAGCAGGCAGATAAACAAGGAGATAAGCGCTTATGTGCGTATTTTGCTGCAGATCAAGAAATGAATACCGAAAAAATCAGGCAATGGGTATCCGAAAGATTGCCGAACTACATGATCCCTGCCTATTTTGTAAAGGTAAAGAAGTTGCCTTTAAACGCAAATGGCAAAGTGGATTATAAAAAACTACCAATTCCTAATACAAGCCAGCTTTTTCAGAATCAAGCGATACGTCCAAGGAACAGTACTGAAGAGACGATAGCCCGTGTATGGGAAACGGTGTTGGGGATTGAAAACATAAGTGTAGTCGAGGATTTTTATACATTGGGAGGAGATTCAATAAAAGCGATTCAAATTTCGGCGCAACTCCGAGTGAAAGATATTACAGTAACTACCAAAGATATATTCCAGTATCCGAGCGTAGCGGATTTAAGCACCTTTATTATAAAGGGACAATCTAAGCAGGCCCAGTCTGTGAATACTACTGTGATCCAAAATGGCTATGACGAATTAGGGATTTCCGCAAGTGATCTGCACGAACTTCAAACAGAGTTGAATTCTAAGATCAATTAACAGGGGGAACTAGTCATGTCGTCTAAACAACTTTTACAAAAGATTTATTCGTTAACACCGATGCAAGAAGGAATTCTATATCATACATTGCGTGAAGAAAATCAGGGGAATTTTATAGTTCAGCTTTTTTTCAGTGTGGAAGGGCCTCTCTCACTAGATATTATGAATAAGAGTATGCAATTGCTTGTACAGCGACATGATGTTTTCCGTACGCTTTTTAATGTCGATAAAGCGAAGCGACCCATTCAAATGGTCGTAGACCATCTGGAACATAAAATTGTTTTTCAGGATTTAACTGAAAAAAATCATGATTGCCAAATGGAGTATATCTCTCATTATGCTGATGAGGAAAAAATGAAAGGCTTCGATGTAACTGCTGAAATGCTTGTTCGGCTTGCGGTATTCCAGACGAATCTGCAACATTTTCGTTTACTGCTAAGCTTTCATCATATTATTGTAGATGGTTGGAGCTTGAGCGCGATTGTACAAGAGCTTTTTGAAATATATAGTGCCTTATCTGCGCAAAGATCTCCTGTTCTAAGGGAAATTCACTCTTTTCAAAATTATATCGAATGGCTTAATCATCAGGATCAAGATTCTGCAAGTTTATACTGGAACCAATATTTAGAGGGGATTGAACAGTCCACTGCTCTACCATGGCAACCCAAACAGAAAAAGGAAGGCTACTTGCAGGAACAAGTTAAGTTTACCTTCGATCGGGAAATGACTAAAAAACTTAAGGAATTGGCACTTGCCTATCGTGTAACAATGAATGCTGTTATTCAAGCAATCTGGAGTATTGTGCTAAAAAGATATAATGATACCAATGATGTGGTTTTTGGAACAGTCGTTTCAGGAAGGCATGCAGCAGTTTCCGGAATCGACCAAATGATCGGAATATTTATTAATACCAATCCAGTAAGAATAAAATTTGAGCAAGACATCGATTTTGAAGATCTGTTGATACTCATCCATAAGCAAATGATTGACTCCCAAGAGCACAGTCATTATCCTCTGATGAAGATACAAGCGGCTACGCTATTAAAAGAGAATTTAATCAATCATATTGTAGTTTTTGAAAATGTGCCTTTGGAATTCAATTTATTAGACGGACAGCATGCACATGAGCTGAGAATTTATGATATTGAATTAAAGGACCAAACAAACTATGATTTCAATATCATTATCATCCCCTCCGAAGAAATCTCTGTATGTTTAAAGTATAATACATTTTGCTATTCGCATGAGGATATGCAAAAGGTTGCCGGACATATTCGTGCGGTCACTACTGCCATCACTGAAAATCCACACATACTTGTTAGAAACATTTCAATTCTCACACCCGATGAAAAAGAACGTATATTAACAGAATTCAACAACACAGACCAAGCTTTCTCTGGTCAACAATGTTTACACGAATACTTTGAGGATAGAGTTATAGCTTATCCTAATAAAACTGCCCTCATTTTAGGTGAACAAAATATGAGTTATGAAGAGGTCAACAAATGTGCCAATCAGCTAGCCAGAATACTACGACGCAAGGGGGTTGGTAGTAACCGGAGCGTTGGAATAATGGTTGAAAGATCATTTGAAATGATCATAGCTATACTGGCGATTCATAAGGCTGGTGGGGCTTATATACCTATCGATCCAGCTTATCCCAAAGAGCGGGTTCGGTATATGCTACAAGACAGCGTAACCAACCTTGTCTTAACAAAGACAAAGTGGAAGGAATGCCTCTCAGGTTTTGAAACAGAAATCCTGCTTATGGATGTAGGCTTGTCTGATAACGAGGATGACACCAATCTAAATTGTGTTAATAAACCTGAGGATATGGCTTACATTATGTACACATCAGGTTCTACTGGCAAACCAAAAGGGGTTATAGTTCAGCATCGGTCCGTTGTCAACAATATGTTGTGGATGCAACGAAAGTATTCGATCACAGAAGTGGACATTATTATGCAAAAAACATCTTACACTTTTGATGTGTCTGTGTTTGAATTGTGCTGGTGGTATTTCCAGGGCGCTGCCACCCTATGTTTATTGGAGCCTGGAGCTGAAAAAGATCCTGAGAGCATAATCCGCACAGTTGAACAACAAAAAGTAACTGTGATCCACTTTGTTCCATCCATGTTACATGCATTTTTAGACTATTTGGAATATGGAGAGGGACATATTCAGCGTTTATCGTCTATACAAAAAGTATTCACCAGTGGAGAAGCACTGACATGCTGGCATGTTCAACGGTTTAACGATAGATGGAGAAGAGATAGAAACATTGTTTTCTCTAATCTATATGGACCGACTGAAGGCACTATACATGATTCTTATTTTGATTGTCCTTCTGATTTTGAGATGGATTCCATACCAATCGGCAAGCCGATCGATAATATTCAAATGCATATAATAGATCAGGATGGTCAATTGCAGCCAATTGGAGTAGCAGGAGAATTATGTATTTCGGGTACAGGTGTAGCAGCAGGATATGTGAATCTTCCAGAAGCAACTGAAGAGAAATTTGTAAGGGACCCATTTAGAGCAGGTCAAAAAATGTACAAAACAGGCGATTTAGCAAGATGGAAGAGTGATGGGAATATTGAGTACATGGGAAGAAAAGACTTTCAAATTAAGATCCGTGGGTATCGAATTGAGATTGGAGAAATAGAAAACGTTCTGCATCAATATCCAGGTATACAGCAGGCATTAGTCACAGTATATATGGATGCCAAAAATAATGGATATTTATGCGCATATATTATGGAGTCCCGATCTATCAATGAAAATTCTATAAAAGAATATCTTATCCAACGGGTTCCAGATTATATGGTGCCGTCTTATTTTATAAAGTTAGATAGATTTCCTCTATCGCAAAGCGGAAAGATTGATCGTAGGAATTTACCAGTACCGGACATCAAAGTAAAGGTATCTGCTAGCTACACACCGCCAAGAAATCATATTGAAACTGTGACTTCAGAGATATGGGAAGAAGTACTGGGGGTAGCAAAAGTGGGCATTCATGACCATTTTTTTGCACTCGGAGGAGATTCTATCAAAGCCATTCAAGTGTCGTCACGTTTACAACGTCATCATGTGCATATCGGAATCAAAGATATTTTCGCGAATCCTACGATTGCACAATTAACTCAAGTGTTAGCTATACAAACCAAAGTTGTAGATCAGAGTGTTGTTGAGGGGATCGTTCCGCTTACGCCAATTCAAAAATGGTTTTTTGAACATCAGGGGATACAACGTCATCATTGGAATCAGTCTTTTATGTTGTATAGAAAAGAAGGTTTTGAACCTGGGACCCTTCAAGAAACGATGAATTGTATTATTTATCATCATGATGCTCTGCGTATGGTGTATGCAAGCGAGCAAGACTCTATTGTACAAACAAATCAGGACATAAAAGAGCCAGCTTGGTTGCAGGTTATGGATCTATCAAGTGAACTAGATGTAAGGGAGCGTATCGCAAATTTTTCAGAAGAGATTCAAAAGAGTATGGATTTAACTACAGGTCCTCTACTGAAAGCGGGGCTATTCCAAACCATAGAAGGAGATTATCTCCTTATGGTTGCGCACCATCTGGTAATCGATGGTGTTTCTTGGCGAATATTACTGGAAGATATCACACAGGTTTATAAAAAGCTTAGTTCGGGAGAAAAGCCTTCATTACCATATAAGACTACTTCATATAAGAGCTGGGCTAGTGCACTGGAGGAGTATGCGAACAGTCCGATATTACTTGATGAGATTCCATATTGGATGAATATGGATCAACGGCATATTGAGCCTCTACCTAAGGATCGCACATGTTCGACCAACTTTATCAAGGATACAAGATCGATAAATATTCAACTATCCAAGCAGGACACAGACAATCTGCTTCGTCATTCCAATCAGGCTTACAATACGGAAATTAATGACTTATTGTTAGCTGCATTAGGGAGTGCATTCCGAGATTGGACACATCATACTCAGATTCTAATCGGTTTAGAGGGGCATGGGAGAGAAGACATAGTTTCTGATATTAATGTTTCTCGGACAATCGGTTGGTTTACAACGATGTATCCTGTAGTAATTGATCTTCCGCCATCTTGTTGTGTTCAGGATACTGTTCAACATATAAAACAAACATTACGCCAAATCCCGAAAAAAGGGATTGGATATGGTCTGTTAAAATATGTTACTGCTCTGGAACACAAAAAATTAATGAAGTGGAAGCTCAATCCAGAAGTTTGCTTTAACTATTTAGGTGAATTTTCTCAAAGTATAGATCAGGGAGTTTTTACGCTTACTGATATGCCTCAGGGCCAAATGCTTGATCCACAATCAGAGCGAAGTTACTCCATTGATATAACGGCAGCAGTTATGGAAGATGAGTTGAAAATTTCTTTTATATACAATAAGCATGAGTATGATGAAGATACCCTGACCGAAGTTGCCTTAAATTTCAAAAATCATCTCTTGGAAATTATTAATCATTGTGTAACAGGCGGGACAAAAGAGCTTAGTGGAAAAATATACCCGACAGCGCTTCCCGATTTAGAACAAATAAACGCTCCTTTTGCGTTAACTGATATTCAGATGGCATATTTTCTAGGTCGAAATGATGAACTTGAAATGGGCGGCGTTTCCACTCATGTATATACCGAGGTGGAGACTGACGTTGACATGGTTCGTTTTAATGAATGCTTGAATAAAGTCATTCAAAGACACCCAATGCTAAGGGCGATTATCATGCCAAGCGGCGAGCAGGTTATTCTTAAAGACGTGCCTGAGTATAAAATGGCTATAGAAGATCTTCGATTTCTGACAAGAAGAGAACAAGAGGAACGAATTCATCTGGAGCGAAGCCGGATGTCACACCATGTGTTTGTTCCTGAACAGTGGCCGATGTTCGAATTTAAGGCTTTCCAGCTTGAGAATGATAAGTATCTATTGTGTATGGGCAGGGATTTGCTCATTGCTGATGCAGCAAGTATGGATATTATCGGTCGTGATCTGATGTATTTCTATCACAATCCAAATGCCGAATTGCCCAAATTGGACTTCACCTTCCGCGATTATATTCTTGCTTATTTAGATTTGAAGAAATCTGAAATATATGAGCTGGATCGCAAATACTGGCTTAATAAAGTGGAAGACTTTCCTTTAGCGCCTGTTCTCCCTTTACGTTGTGATCCAGAACAAATAAAGTCACCAAAATTCCAAAGAAAAGAGAAGATATACAATCAGCAGCAGTGGGTTTCTTTAAAACAGCTGGCTTTACAAAATGGAGTGACTCCATCCGCTCTGCTTGCGACTATTTATTCATATCTTCTTTCCATATGGGGCAATCAAGAGAACTTGTCCATTAATCTTACAGTCTTCAATCGTTATCCTTTTCATGAGCAGGTAGAACATATAGTAGGTGACTTTACATCAAACCTTCTGCTTGGTATTTCATTTAAACCGGGTATGTCATTCTGGGAGAAGGCCCGAGCTGTTCAGTCTGTCTTAATTGATGCGTTGGAGCACCGTCACTATGAGGGTGTTGAGTTTATTAGAGATATTGTGAGACATCATGGGATTAGACATGGAAAGGCAGTAATTCCGTATGTTTTTACTTCTGTGCTTTCTGAAAATAAGACAGAGCGCACACCTGGTCTTGAACAATTAGGAAACTTGAAAACGGGAATAACGCAAACTTCACAGGTCTATATTGATTTTCAGGCAACATTAGTATCGGATGAATTATGGGTATTTTGGGATTATGTAGAGGAATTGTTTGCGCCAGAAATGATTGAAGGTATGTTCAGGCAGTTTACGCAAATCATTGATTCTCTTTTGTTAAATACAATGAATTCTTCAAATTTGAAAATTGAAATAGAGAATAAGGAAGCTATCCGATTATACAACAATACGAACAAGACTTTTCCACCTAGCACCTTGCACGGGTTGTTCGAGGAGCAGGCAGGGCGTAGTCCAGAAGCAGTGGCGTTAATATATAAGCATGAAAGCCTCACGTATGGAGAACTGCAGAAACGTTCGAATCAGATTGCTCGCTATTTGCAAGAGCAGGGGGTATGTCGTGGTGATTATGTCAGCGTATTGGCAAGCCGGAGCATTGCAACCATCGCTAATGTTATAGGTATTTTGAAGGCTGGAGCAGCTTATGTACCGGTGGATCCAGACTATCCGGAAGAACGGCGCCACTACATTCACGAGCACAGTCAGTGTAAGCTGACTGTAGGACCGGAGCTGTATGATACAGCCGACCTAGCAGGATATTCTGACAAAGCACTTCTGCTGGATTATCATCCAGACGATGTGGCGTATGTGATTTATACATCGGGCAGCACAGGCCGTCCCAAGGGCGTAATCACAACACACGGGGCAGCAGCCAATACAATTCAGGATATAAATCATAAATTCGGCGTCCATGAGCGCGACCGAATGATAGGTTTGTCCTCCATGTGTTTCGATTTGTCTGTATATGATCTGTTCGGTGCCTTGGCAGCCGGAGCGGCATTGGTACTGATTGATGACCAGCGGGATGTGGAAGATGTAATCTACACGATAGAGCATCAGGGCATCACCATATGGAATTCCGTACCGGCTATTATGGAAATGGTGCTTGCCAGCGTAACGGCTGACTTTCACAATGATGGAATTCGAGAGGTGTTGCTCAGCGGGGACTGGATACCGCTACAGCTGCCTGAGAAAATAAAGCGACATTGCCCACATGCAGAAGTGATTAGCTTGGGGGGAGCAACAGAAGCCTCGATTTGGTCCATTTACTACCCAATCAAGGAATGGGATAGACAGACCGCCTCGATACCTTATGGCAGGCCGCTGGCGAACCAGCAGATGTATGTGCTGAATTATGAACTAAAGCCTTGCCCGGCGGATGTACAAGGGGAACTATACATTGGCGGGATGGGGCTTGCAGCAGGTTACCTGAATGATGAACAGAAAACCCGTGAATCGTTTGTGGAACATCCAGAGCTGGGCCGACTGTACCGAACGGGAGATTATGGCGTATGGCGTCCAGCCGGTTATATCGAATTTCAAGGACGAAAGGATCAGCAGGTCAAGATTCGGGGGTACCGGGTAGAGCTGGGAGAAATTGAAGGCCGCCTGCTGGCACATGAATTCATCCAAAATGCAGTGGTGATGGAACGAAGAGATCATCGCAATCACGTATTTCTATGTGCGTACTATGTTCCAGATGAGGAGGAAGTGACCCCGGAAGAACTGCGAATATATTTACAACGGGAACTGCCGAGTTATATGGTGCCGTCGCATTATATGGAACTGGATAAACTACCGTTATCTCCTAATGGCAAGGTGAATCGAAGAGAACTGCCGATCCCGGATGTGGAGCAGCAAATGGATTCGAAATACGAAGGAGCACGTAATGAGACAGAGCAGAAACTGACGGAAATATGGAAAGAGGTATTGGACGTCGAACGAGTAGGAATCCATGATCACTTCTTTGAACTGGGTGGAAATTCGATTCTGATGGTACAAATCCGAACCAGAATAAGCAGGGAAATGGGAATCGATTTGAATCTACGAGACTTCCTGCAGCATTATACCATAGCGAAGCTGTCAGAACGGATCAAGGAAGGTGTAGATACACAAGCGGCCATTGTGTATCCGGAGTTAACACCTGATCCGGAGCATATGTATGAACCATTTCCGCTAACGGATGTGCAAATGGCCTATCTGATGGGACGTGAGGACCATTTTGAAATGGGCGGAATATCGACTCATGGATATACGGAAATTAAAACCGACTATGATATAGACCGACTTAATGTTGCATTACAACAGGTCATTCAATATCAGCCCATGATGCGTGCAGTCGTATTTCCTACCGGAGAGCAGGTTATCCTGGAGAACGTACCGGAATATCGAATAACAGTGACTGACCTTACCCATATGAGTTCGTCTGAGCAACAAGAACGGATAGTGTCAGAAAGAGAGCGAATGTCTCATTATGTATTTCCAACAGACCAATGGCCACTCTTTGAATATAAAGCTTTTAAATTATCTGAAGGAATTCATTATTTGTTTATCAGCTACGACATGTTGATTACGGATGGAGCAAGTATCCAACTGATAGGTAAGCTGCTGGTTAAATTCTATCATGAGCCCAATTGGATGCCATCACAGTTACAGAGTACATTTCGGGACTACATTCTGGCATTGCAGGATTTTAAAAATTCGGAAACCTATAAGCAGGACAAACTGTATTGGCTGAATAAATTAGACGATTTTCCTGCAGCTCCGGAGCTGCCTTTGAAAGCAGATCCCTCCGGTGTGACTGAGCCTCGTTTTTGTCGTCTAGAGCAAGAGATCGATAGAGAAACCTGGGAGAAAATTAAAAAACAGGCGTATCAGTACAACATCACGCCTACAGCGGCTCTTCTTGCTGCTTATGCAGAAGTGATGGCCTTTTGGAGTAATCAGCCTCATTTAGCCGTGAGCTTGACCGTTTTCAATAGACTACCGTTTCATCAAGATGTGAACGACATGATTGGGGATTTTACTTCCGTAATTCTTATAGAAATTGATTTTAGGTCTGAAAAGGGATATTGGGATAGGGCGAAACAGATCCAAGAACGTCTTTTAGAATCACTTGAGCATCGGCATTATGATGGAATTGAATTAATACGAGAAATATCTAAGTACCATAATTATGGTAATCGTGCTGTTATGCCAATTGTTTTTACAAGCATGCTGCTGGGGACCAAAGAAAGAGGTGAAGTTAGCTGGTATGAATTAGGAGAAATAAAAATGGGTGCTGGGCAGACATCTCAAGTTTACTTGGATCACCAACTTTTTGAAGATAACGGTTCGTTAAAGCTTGTTTGGGACTACGTTGAGCAACTATTTGATGAAAATGTAATTCATTCAATGTTCAAGCAATATATTAATACATTAACTCTGCATACCAACTGCATAAAAATTACTGAACAAGAAATGAAATTGATGGAGAGCTACAATAATACAGAGAAACTGATACCATATAGCACCTTGCACGGGTTGTTCGAGGAGCAGGCAGGGCGTAGTCCAGAAGCAGTGGCGTTAATATATAAGCATGAAAGCCTCACGTATGGAGAACTGCAGAAACGTTCGAATCAGATTGCTCGCTATTTGCAAGAGCAGGGGGTATGCCGTGGTGATTATGTCAGCGTATTGGCAAGCCGGAGCATTGCAACCATCGCTAATGTTATAGGTATTTTGAAGGCTGGAGCAGCTTATGTACCGGTGGATCCAGACTATCCGGAAGAACGGCGCCACTACATTCACGAGCACAGTCAGTGTAAGCTGACTGTAGGACCGGAGCTGTATGATACAGCCGACCTAGCAGGATATTCTGACAAAGCACTTCTGCTGGATTATCATCCAGACGATGTGGCGTATGTGATTTATACATCGGGCAGCACAGGCCGTCCCAAGGGCGTAATCACAACACACGGGGCAGCAGCCAATACAATTCAGGATATAAATCATAAATTCGGCGTCCATGAGCGCGACCGAATGATAGGTTTGTCCTCCATGTGTTTCGATTTGTCTGTATATGATCTGTTCGGTGCCTTGGCAGCCGGAGCGGCATTGGTACTGATTGATGACCAGCGGGATGTGGAAGATGTAATCTACACGATAGAGCATCAGGGCATCACCATATGGAATTCCGTACCGGCTATTATGGAAATGGTGCTTGCCAGCGTAACGGCTGACTTTCACAATGATGGAATTCGAGAGGTGTTGCTCAGCGGGGACTGGATACCGCTACAGCTGCCTGAGAAAATAAAGCGACATTGCCCACATGCAGAAGTGATTAGCTTGGGGGGAGCAACAGAAGCCTCGATTTGGTCCATTTACTACCCAATCAAGGAATGGGATAGACAGACCGCCTCGATACCTTATGGCAGGCCGCTGGCGAACCAGCAGATGTATGTGCTGAATTATGAACTAAAGCCTTGCCCGGCGGATGTACAAGGGGAACTATACATTGGCGGGATGGGGCTTGCAGCAGGTTACCTGAATGATGAACAGAAAACCCGTGAATCGTTTGTGGAACATCCAGAGCTGGGCCGACTGTACCGAACGGGAGATTATGGCGTATGGCGTCCAGCCGGTTATATCGAATTTCAAGGACGAAAGGATCAGCAGGTCAAGATTCGGGGGTACCGGGTAGAGCTGGGAGAAATTGAAGGCCGCCTGCTGGCACATGAATTCATCCAAAATGCAGTGGTGATGGAACGAAGAGATCATCGCAATCACGTATTTCTATGTGCGTACTATGTTCCAGATGAGGAGGAAGTGACCCCGGAAGAACTGCGAATATATTTACAACGGGAACTGCCGAGTTATATGGTGCCGTCGCATTATATGGAATTGGATAAACTACCGTTATCTCCTAATGGCAAGGTGAATCGAAGAGAACTGCCGATCCCGGATGTGGAGCAGCAAATGGATTCGAAATACGAAGGAGCACGTAATGAGACAGAGCAGAAACTGACGGAAATATGGAAAGAGGTATTGGACGTCGAACGAGTAGGAATCCATGATCACTTCTTTGAACTGGGTGGAAATTCGATTCTGATGGTACAAATCCGAACCAGAATAAGCAGGGAAATGGGAATCGATTTGAATCTACGAGACTTCCTGCAGCATTATACCATAGCGAAGCTGTCAGAACGGATCAAGGAAGGTGTAGATACACAAGCGGCCATTGTGTATCCGGAGTTAACACCTGATCCGGAGCATATGTATGAACCATTTCCGCTAACGGATGTGCAGATGGCTTATCTGATGGGACGCGAAGATCATTTTGAAATGGGCGGAGTGTCGACACACGTATATATTGAGTTGGAAACTTCATTGGATATGGAACGGTTTAATCGAGCACTACAAAAAGTTATTGAACGTCATGTTATGTTACGAACGATTATCTTGCCGAGCGGACAGCAACAAATATTAGATTATGTTCCGGAATATCATATTGAGATTATCCCTATGGAGGATCTCTCCAAGGAAGCCCAGGAACAGAGAATACTGATGGAAAGAGAGCGCATGTCTCACTACATTTTCAAAACCGATCAGTGGCCTCTATTTGAATATAAAGCCTTTCAATGTTCTGCCGAGATGATTTACCTTTTTATTGGTTATGACATGTTAATAACGGATGGGGCGAGCTTTCAATTCATTCATCAGGAAATTATGAAATATTACCATGATCCTGATTTAGAATTGGAAGGAGTGGACGTTACTTTCAGAGACTACATGATGGCTTATACGGCTTTCAAATCCTCGGAAATATATAAAAGGGATCGGCAATATTGGATGGATAAACTGGAGTTTTTCCCTGATCCTCCTGCTTTACCGTATATTTCCTCACCGAGCCGAATTGTACAACCGCGATTCAAAAGGGTAACCAAACACTGCAATAGAGAGCTTTACGAAAAGCTAAAGAAAGTTTCGCAAAAAAATCATGTGACACCAACTGCAGTGCTGTGTACTGTATTTGCCAAAGTGTTGTCATACTGGAGTAATCAACCCCAATTGGCGCTCAATTGTACTATTTTTAATCGTTATCCATTTCATAAAGATGTATATAAGATGATTGGGGACTTTACATCCGTTATGTTGCTTGACCTCACGCTTGAAGGAGAGAAATCTTTTTGGGAACAGGCTGAATCCATACAAAACGTGTTGATGGAGGCGCTCGAACATAGACACTACGACGGTATTCAATTCATCAGAGAGATAGTACGTCAACGTGGTGCTGAAACTCATAAGGCAGCGATGCCCATTGTATTCACAAGCATGTTACTGGATACAGGGAAAGGTACGGATGATTCTGTTTATTATATGGGGGATGTAAAAACAGCGGTTTCTCAAACCTCCCAAGTTTTTTTAGATTATCAGGTCCTGGAAGTAGATGGTGGACTCACGATCACATGGGATTATGTTGAGCAACTCTTTGATTCAGAAATCATTAAAGCGATGTTTGACCAGTACTTTATGCTGCTGGAATTTTGCTTAAGTTCAGATGCAGGAAATCATTTTTCTTGGGGACATGAAAATCATCTTCTGACTGCAGCCTTTAATAATACTTGTGAAGAAATTCCAAGGACTACACTTCATTCCTTATTTGAACAGCAGGTCGTTCGTTGTCCAGAGGCAACTGCAGTGATTTATAAAAATAGCCATATCACTTATCAGGAATTAAATGAGCGCTCGAATAGGGTGGCTCGCTATTTACAGGAATATGGCGTATGTCGTGGTGAATTTATTAGTGTATTAGCCAATCGGAGTATTGAAACCATTGTGAATATTATAGGTATATTGAAGGCCGGAGCGGCTTATGTACCGATTGACCCTGATTATCCAGAGGAACGTCGTGAATATATTAGAAATCACAGTGGTTGTAAATTAATGTTAGAACCGGATCTTTACGTTAAGAAAGAATTAGCCGTTTATTCTGGTGAGGTTCTTCAGGTCGAACATGATCCTGATGATGTTGCCTATGTGATTTATACTTCAGGTAGTACAGGCAAACCTAAAGGAGTCATTGTTACACATGGGGCGGTAGCGAACACAGTGCAGGATATAAATCGTAAATTCAATGTGAATGAGCAGGACCGTATTATTGGATTATCATCCATGTGTTTCGATTTATCGGTTTATGATCTATTTGGAGCGTTAGCGGTTGGAGCGGCTTTAGTGCTTATTGATGATCAACGTGATATTACAGAAGTCGCCAAGACACTGGAGGAACATAAAATTACAATTTGGAACTCTGTTCCAGCTATAATGGACTTGATGTTGGACCATGTGCTTGGAGAAGAAGAGGAAAGCTATTATTACTGGGATAGTATGTACCGATCGTCTGAAGCACAAAAGAAAAACACTTCTTTGCGTTTGGCCATTCTTAGTGGAGATTGGATACCTCTCAGTCTACCGGATAAAATTCGCAGACAATATATTCACGCGAATGTAGTAAGTATGGGTGGAGCAACAGAGGCTTCTATTTGGTCCATTTATTATCCTGTATATGAAGTCCATGAAGATTGGGCCTCCATACCTTACGGAATGCCACTAGCCAACCAAACTTATTATGTATTGAATTACGATCAGGAACTTTGTCCAATAGGTGTAAAAGGTGAGCTGTACATTGGAGGTGTTGGCCTAGCCAAAGGTTATCTTCATGAAGAAGAAAAAACAGCATTCTCATTCTTAAATCATCCAAAGTTTGGAATATTATATCGCACTGGAGACCAAGGGATTTTGAATTCAAAGGGATATATTGAATTTTTGGGACGTAACGATCAGCAAGTAAAAATTCGCGGTTATCGTGTAGAACTTGGTGAAATTGAAAATCAAATTCTTCAAATTATTGGAGTAAAGGAAGCAGTGGTTTTGTATACTCCTGATTCAAGAGGAAATAAAGTACTGTGTGCGTATATTGTGGCCCAACCAAGTTTGAGCATTCAGGATATTAAAGAAGGTATTTGTCGTGTATTGCCAAATTACATGGTGCCTACACATTTTATTCGTCTTGAACAAATTCCTTTAACACCTAATGGCAAATTAGACCGGAAAGCACTGCCAGAGCCATCGGGTAAAACCATATTTCAAAAGAAATATGAAGCTCCAGTGACGGAGATGGAGCACATTATGGTACGAATTTGGGAAGAGATTTTGGAGTATAGTTCCATTAGTGTAGACGATTCTTTATTTGAACTGGGAGTAGATTCGACAAGTGTAATTAAATTTGTGGCGAGACTAGCTACAGGGCACGGAATAGAGCTTCCGATTCGACAGATATTTGTGACACCGACTATTCGAGAATTGGCATCCCTAGTTTCTTCATCTGAGACGCAGACTAGCGACCTTTCTAACGAAAGAATGTTGTTTAATCCACAGGGAGAAAGAGACCGGAACATATTTTGTTTCCCTCCGGTAGTGGCTTTAGGGGTTGTATATCAAAGGCTTGCTGAATTCCTGGGTTCCTATCGATTGTATAGTTTTAATTTTCTTGGGATTGAACAGGACCGTCTCATTGCAGAATATATCCGCCTTATAAAAGAAGTTCAGCCTGAGGGGCCTTATGTATTTCTGGGAATTTCAGCAGGAGGAAATTTGGCTTTTGAGATTACAAAGGCACTTGAAAAACAGGGAGATAAGGTTGGCCAGCTCATTTTATTGGACTCATTCTACATTACAGAAATAAATTCAGAGCGGCTTACAACGGAAGAGAGTCGTAAATATGCGAAAGAGACAGTAGACATTATGTTAGAAAAATATCCACAATTGCAAAGTGAAGGAGAATTTTTTTATCTCCATGTTGGAGAGAAGATACAGAGATACTATACTTATCTGGATAATTTAATGAATTCCGGACAAGTTGCGGCTCATATTCATGTTATTAAATCTCTTCAGAGTCAAAGTAAACATATACGTGGAGATATCCGGATGTGGGAGCATTCTACAATTGGGGAGTATTCCATTTGTGATGGATATGGGGATCATGAAAGTATGCTTGATGCTACATTTGTTGAACAGAATGCAGAGTTGATTCTAAGTATATTGGGGAAATAAATGATAAAAAGAGGTATTCCATGGCTATTTTGCTTCCTGGAATACCTCTTTTTTTACTGGTTACTTCCAAACAGTCTGTCAGCCTGTAATCGTCTGAATAATAAGCACTACATTCAAGATAATGATGATAGCAGTCACGATCCAGGTTAGTACCTTTTGCCACATTTTATTCGCGAATTCACCCATAATCTTTTTGTCACTGGTAAAAAGCAATAATGGAATGATGGCAAAAGGGAGCTGGATGGATAAAATAACTTGGCTCAGTACAAGCAGCTCTTCGGCGCCTTTTTCACCTGCAATCGCAGTGACAATGACTGCCGGAATGATCGCGATAAGACGGGTTACCAAACGACGCAACCAAGGTGAGAGACGAAGGTTCAAGAAGCCCTCCATCACGATTTGTCCAGCTAAAGTGCCTGTTACGGTCGAGTTTTGACCTGAGGCGAGTAACGCTACCCCAAATAGTATGCTCGCCAGTGTGGTTCCCAGTAGGGGCGAAAGCAGATAGTAGGCATCGCTAATTTCGGCTACATCTGTTCTTCCTGCCGTATGGAATACAGCAGCTGCCACGATCAAGATGGCGGCATTAATAAATAATGCGAACATCAGCGCTATACTGGAATCCCAAGTTGCAAATGTAATAGCTTCCCGTTTACCTGCTGAAGTCTGCTCAAATTTGCGAGTTTGTACAATAGAAGAATGCAGATACAGGTTATGCGGCATTACGGTAGCACCCATAATACCGATAGCAATATACAGCATGCTTGGATTCGTCAAAATTTGCGAGTCTGGTACAAAGCCACCCAATACGCCGCCCCATTCCGGTTGTGCCAAAATGAGATTAATGCCAAAACAGCCGGCAATCGTCGCCATCAGTACAATGACGAGGGTTTCCAATGCCCGAAAGCCTTTGTTTTGCAGCAGTAAAATGAGCATAACATCAAATGCGGTAATGATAACTCCGTATAGTAACGGTAGACCAAACAGCAACTTCAGCGCAATGGCTGAACCGATGACCTCGGCTAAATCCATGGCTGCTATGGCAATTTCGCACAAGAGCCATAAGCCGATCGCGACAGGACGACTGTAGGCATCACGGCACATTTGAGCCAAATCTTTACCTGTGGCAATGCCAAGCTTGCCAGATAAGGCTTGCAGCAGGATGGCCATCAGGTTGGAGATTAGAATGACACTAAGCAACGTGTAGCCGAATTTCGATCCGCCAGCGATGTCTGTGGCCCAGTTGCCGGGGTCCATATAGCCGACTGCGACCATATAGCCGGGTCCAGCAAAGGCAAGAAACTTCCGAAACCAGGTCCCGTCTTTTGGGATGCTCAAGGAACGATTCACTTCCGACAGTGAAGCGATTTCCGCGAAGTTGCCCTTTATATTTTTCATACGCTTCACCTTCTTTATGGATGTTAAAATATATTATTAGTGACATAACGATTGTGTTATCCCTATTGTACACTCCCAATAGTTTTTGTCTAGTACAACTTTTGTGTGGTCAAGCAAGTTAATCGTATTTTTGAAGCAATATGGCCATCGTATAAGCTGAACCATAGAAAAACCAAGCTATATCGCTCTGAGGGGAGCGGCTTGGTCGTTTTGGATTTTTTAAATTGTTGTCCATCTTCCGGGTGAACGCCCGTTCCATATTTTATTAATTTTTTTCTCGCGTGCGACAGGGTTACCCCATCGAATGGGTAGGATTATGAAATGGTCTTACCTTATTCTGTCCCCGAAAATTAAACGACTGGTGGAGATGGTTGTTCAATGTAGACGGCCCAAGTAGGAGCCTATAACATATAGTGTAAACATGGTGGGGTGGAACTAAACGGTAAATGTACTAGTTTACATCCATATTTCAAATGATTCATTTTATGTAGTTCGTTTAAAGTACATACGAGAAGGAAATCATGTATTAACATGACGATAGGTTCCTGCGGAATGCAAAAGATATAGTGAAGGAGAGATGAAAACATGGAAGCATTATACACAGCATCAGCAACGGTACATGGTGGAAGAGACGGTTCAGTCGCTTCATCCGATGGAGTTTTGAAGCATAAGCTCAGCACGCCGAAGGAACTGGGTGGCGCAGGTGGAGAAGCTACGAATCCAGAGCAATTGTTTGCGGCAGGCTATGGTGCCTGCTATGAGAGCGCATTGGCTAATGTGGCCCGGAAGGCTAAGGTGAAGGTGGACAATGTTGAGGTCACTAGCCACGTATCTATCGGCAAGGATCCAAGCGATGGCGGCTTCCAGCTGGCGGTACGTCTGGATGTGAAAATACCCGGTATTGAACGCGCCCTGGCCGAAGATTTGGCACGCCAAGCGCATGATTTTTGTCCGTACTCCAAAGCAACACGCGGTAACATTGATGTCGAGCTTAATGTCATTTGACTGCATTTCTATAACTTCTACACTCTGGCCGCCGATTTATCGGGGGCTTTTGCACATAGATCTTGATTCGCTGAGATTCACGACCATTTGACATCATCGCCAAAATTCATTAAGATGGCTTAGGTGATTCTGGTCATCAGGTACGAAACAAATTTGAAAAATACGGGTGATATGATGTCTTACAGACCGAATATTGTTAATTTCACGCTGGCTGGCAGCAACGAAAAAGAAGGGCTTTATGAGTTTAAAATGAGTTTGGCCGATGGAACGGAGTGCCGCGTTTTTTCTCAACGTCATCCGGAGTGGACCTTGACGAATATTAGTCGACTGCTAACGACGCCTTGCCCGGTATGCCATAAGGATTTTATCTGCAAGTGTATGGATAAGTTCCATGAGGAGTTTTTAGAGCAAATTAATACGAAACAGCTGTTTGAGAAAGCATTGAGCTAGTTTTTCGAACAGGTAAAGACTATACATTTCTAAACAAGCGTCGGATAATTTCGGCGTTTTTTTGTTTATATTCATATGGTTGCGTTGATGGTATTCATGCCGTTGATTTCCCTGGAGGTGAAATGCTATATGAACCAGTCTGATCATGCTCATTCAGATCACTCCATTGTGTTGGTGGATGGGGTATGCCACTTTTGTCAGGGAGCAGTCCGCTTTATTATCAAGCGTGACCCTAAGGGAACATTTCATTTTGGTTCCCTGCAATCCGAGGCAGGACAAGAACTATTACGTGCAGGAGGACTATCTGCGGATCAGCTGGATACGTTCGTGCTGATTGAAGACGGTACGTATTATACAAGGTCCACCGCGGCTTTGCGAATTGCCAAACGTCTTCGTTTTCCATACCCGCTGGCCTATGGTTTCATCCTGGTACCCCGCTTTGTGCGCAACGCAGTCTATAACTGGGTGGCGCGTAACCGATATCGTTGGTTTGGCAAGGATGAAGAGGATCAATGTCTGATCCCCCCACCAGAAATTAGACAACGATTTTTTTAGTTTCTTTTTTAAGTTTCTTTTTTGGAGCGATGTCTACGAATTAGTAAGATCACAGCGATCACGATCAATATCAGGCTCGTAACAGCTACATACATGATATGTCGTACATTGGGCACGTTAACAGACAATTTTAGCTCGTTAGATTCCAATGGAGCAATGTTCCAGTACAGTGTTTTTCCGTCTTCCGACACACGGTCCGCATTATGGGTAGCAGGTTGGATGGGTAAGGATAGGCTGAAGTTAAGATCCAGCTGCCGCTCCAGTAATTTGCGCGCAAACACATTCATTTGCTTAAATTTGTCACTCAGTCCTTGAGCTTCTTCAGGAAGCATCCGTGGTAGATCGAGCTTCATGGTAAGATCAATATTCGTTGTGAAAAAATGTTGGCTCACAGCGCGCTTTATTTCTAATCCCTCAGGTAGATGTAATCCCTGACTGGGATTTTTTTTGTTTGTGCTCCAATCTCCTTGATAATGCCCCTTGATTTGATATCCCTTTCTTCCCTGTTCAGCTAGCGGCTGTACATCTACATTGTTGCTTTGAATACGCTTGACTAATTGATCTAGCACCCCGGGATTGTCCAACATCATCAGTGTCTGGTTGTTTACGCTGAACGTCGCATCCATATCTACACTTTGATCGAGATGAACATCTACATGGATGTCACCTCGAGCACAGGAAGTTAGGGCAAGCAGACAGCATACCAGCATAAAAATGAGCAGTATTTTTCGTATCCGAACTTGCCGACGTTTGTTCCGATATGGGCTGTACCCTATTGGCTTCATGACCTACACCTCTTTATATGTATTCTTTGGTTTAACGATTGGATATCTTCTATATATTACACATTGGGAGAACGAAAATCGAACGGTATAACGAAATACATAAGAAGAATTATATTTCACAAAATGTTTCCCTAGGTAAAAACTTTAGTGTATACTCTAAAATATAGTATTGATAAAAAATAATTGAATCAAGGAAATAGTTTGTCCCAAAACGAAATTCAAAGGAGGATTTTAAAACATGAACAAGCAGTTTAAGAAGGCTTTGCCGCGCTGGGTAACGACAGTTGGAGTATTGTCTCTAGCTCTGGTTCTAGCGACTGCATGTACCGATGCTAAGAAGAAGGAGCAGGGAAGTGCGAGAGAGACGGGACAAAAAATAAAGGCTACGGCTACCATCGGTATGATCTTTGACATTGTCGGCAAGGTCGGCGGTAATTATGTGGAGGTCACGGGAATTATGAAGTCAGGCGTTGACCCGCATTTGTACAAGGCTTCACAGGGAGATATGCGCAAGCTGGATCAGGCCGACGTTATTTTTTATAACGGATTGCATCTGGAAGGAAAAATGCAGGACATTCTGGAGAAAATCAGCAAGCAAAAACCCGTCATACCCGTGTCCAAAAACATCGCACAGGATCAGTTGCGTGCAGGTAGCCCGGAAATGGGATCTGAGCATGATCCACATATCTGGTTTAACGTACAGAATTGGATGTCTGCAGTAGAAACCGTCAGAGATGAATTGTCGGCGCTAGACGCTGTTCATGCGGAGGAATATAAGGCCAACGCAGAAGCCTATCTTACTGAGCTGCGAGAGCTGGATGATTACACGAGAGAGCAGATTGCCAGTATACCGGAAGCCCAGCGCGTGCTTGTCACGGCACATGATGCTTTCGGCTATTTCGGAGATGCCTACCACATTCAAGTGAGAGGACTTCAAGGTATGAGCACAGAATCAGAAGCGGGTTCTCAAGATGTGACCAAGCTGCGAGATTATTTGGTGGAGCATAAAATCAAGGCCATATTCGTAGAATCTAGTGTTCCGAGAAAGGCCATAGATGCGGTTATTCAGGGGGCCGCTCAGCAAGGTCATACAATTGAGGTTGGTGGCGAGCTGTATTCGGATGCCATGGGTGAAGAGGGCACAGAAAATGGAACATATATCGGAATGGTCAAGCATAACGTCAATACGATTGTTAAAGCTCTTAAATAAGGAGGCAGAGATACATGGGGCATTCACCACTTGTCGTTCGTGATTTATCGGTAGCTTATCAAAAAAAGCCCGTTTTGTTCGATGTTTCCTTTGAGGTGCCGGAAGGCAAGCTGATTGGTATTATCGGCCCGAACGGGGCTGGGAAATCTACACTGATCAAGGCAACGCTTGGATTGATTCCAAAGCTTAGGGGCGAGGTGCTAGTTTACGGCAAGCCCTATAAGCAACAGCTGCTTAAGGTTGGCTATGTACCACAGCGGGAGTCGGTGGATTGGGATTTTCCGACGAACGCATTGGATGTGGTTTTGATGGGACGGTATGGCAGATTGGGCTGGTTTAAGCGTCCGGGAGCAGCAGATCGTCAGGCTGCAATGGAGAGTTTGGACAAAGTTGGAATGAGCCAATATGCAGACAGACAGATTAGTCAATTGTCTGGCGGCCAGCAACAACGTGTTTTTTTAGCCAGAGCACTCGCGCAGGACGCTCAGCTTTATTTTATGGATGAACCGTTCGTCGGTGTGGACGCTGCAACAGAAAAAGCCATTATTTCATTGCTCAACGATCTGAAACAGCAGGGTAAAACCGTGCTTGTCGTTCATCATGATTTATCTACAGTCACGGATTATTTTGATCAGGTTATGCTGTTGAACGGGCATCTTATGGCGTTTGGAGAGACGACAGATATTTTTACCGAGGAAAATCTGCAGCGTACGTATGGCGGGCGTCTGAGTATACTCAAAACAGGCCCGGATTCCGGCACGATACTTGGAGTGAGGTGAGCAGTATGACAAGCTTGGCAACGCTTTTGACCGATCCAAACATGCAGTGGATTTTGCTGGGCTGCATTTTGCTCGGTTTAAGCAGCGGGGTGATTGGCAGTTTTATGTATTTGCGCAAGCAGTCGCTCATGGGAGATGCTTTGGCACATGCGGCTTTGCCGGGAGTATGTGTGGCATTTATAATCACAGGTACAAAATCTGTGTTTGGATTTATGATTGGGGCCGCCATTGCAGGGATTGTTGCGACCTTTGCTATCAGTGCGTTAACCCGGTATTCGCGAATTAAAAGCGATTCGGCGATTGCAGCGGTGCTATCGGTATTTTTTGGCTTCGGCATTATGTTGTTGACCGAAATTCAGCATAGTGGCGCAGGAAACCAAAGCGGATTGGACAAATTTCTATTTGGTCAAGCTGCGGCAATGGTATTGTCTGATGTCTATACGATGGCGGTAATTTCAGTGGTACTCATCGGAATATGTATATTATTTTTCAAGGAATTTAAGTTGCTCAGCTTTGATCCTGGCTTTGCGCGCGGACTTGGTTTTCCGGCAGGTTGGCTGGATAAGTTGTTGATGCTATTGATTGTCATTGCGGTGGTTGCTGGCATTCAGGCCGTGGGAGTCATAATGATGGCTGCCTTGCTGATTACCCCGGCAGTGTCGGCAAGATACTGGACAGAGAAGCTGGGTGTCATGGTGTGTTTATCAGGCTTGTTTGGTGCTATAGCGGGGCTTGGTGGGACGCTCATTAGCTCTCTGGGGCAAAATCTGCCTACAGGACCGTTATGTGTGTTGTGTGCGACTGTGGTGTTTGGAATGAGCTTGATTTTTGCGCCGCAGCGCGGGATGATCTCCAAGGCTATCGTTCGGTTGAACGCCAGGAAAAATCTGGAGCTGACAGTCGGAACACAGCCAAGGGAGGAGCGTGCCCTATGAGTTCATTTTATGTAATTTTGACGGGAATGTTAGTGGCGGGGGGATGTAGTATCGTTGGGTGCTTTCTTGTGCTCCGAAAAATGGCTATGATCGGTGATGCAATCAGTCATGCGGTACTACCGGGGATTGTCATTGCCTTTCTCATCAGCGGATCGAGAGATTCGGTGTGGATGATGTTTGGTGCGGCAGTGCTGGGTCTTCTAACGGTGTATTTGATTCAGCTGTTCCAACAAAGCGGTCTGCAAAGTGATGCTGCCATTGGCGTGGTGTTTACGACATTGTTTGCTATCGGTGTTTTGCTGATCAGCGTGTTTGCTTCCAATGCCCATCTGGATATGGATCACGTTTTATATGGGGAAATTGCTTATGTGCCGTGGAATACGTTAGAGATAGCCGGCTTTGATGTCGGTCCGAGGGCTGTGTGGATTACGGGTGCGATGTTTTTGATCAATTTGCTCGTGATAGGGGGCTTTTTCAAGCAATTTAAAATTACTTCCTTCGATCCCGCTTTGGCAGCTTCATTAGGCATTCCAGTTGTTTTTTTTCATTATCTGCTGATGAGTCTCGTCTCACTAACGACGGTGGCGTCATTTGAGAGCGTGGGCGCAATTCTGGTGGTTGGCATGCTCGTTGTACCGCCTCTTACCGCTTATTTGCTGACGGAGAAGTTGTCCCGCATGATTGTATACAGTGTCGGACTTGGAGCCATCAGCTCGGTCGCAGGCTTTTACACAGCAAGTGTATTGGATGCTTCTATTGCGGCATGTATGCTGTGTGTATCGGGTGTGTTGCTGCTTTTGGCTTTTCTCTTTTCCCCGTCTCATGGTGTGGTATGGCAAAAGTTAATTCAACAACGGGGGATCGTTGGCGAAGATAGCAAGTGATTGTAGGAAGTGATCCCATATGAGTTACCCAAAATAGCGTGCATTCAGGCATAGGAGACCTGAATGCACGTTTTTTTGCGCTTATGCTACCCTGTGCGGCTTTTTTTGGGGCAAGCTTGATTGATCATCTTGAATTGATTGGGACACGGGAGTACATTCATTACAACCATATAAGATGGACGGAACGAGCGGCTACGCTGTGGGGAGGAACGAAAGTGGAGAGCTTCAAACGTAAATCACCAGAGGAAATACTGGATTCGATTAACAAATTGCATCGAGGCAGACTCAAAATATACATGGGTGCGGTCAGTGGCTCGGGTAAAACGTATCACATGCTGCATGAGGGACGGTCGCTGCAGCATGAAGGTATCGATGTTGTGATTTGTGCGGTATCGACCATGCAGCGGCCTGAGACCGTGGAACAGGTCGGCACGTTGGAGCGAGTGCCTAGTATTCATTGGATAAAAGATGGTGAGGAGCAAAAGGATCTGGATGTGGAAGCTTTGGTGGCACGAAATCCTGAGGTGGTACTGGTGGATCATTTGGCACATCATAACCGGAAAGACGCCCCATTTCCAACACGGCTGGAGGATATTCGGTATTTGCTGGAGCAGGGGATTAGCGTCATTACGACAGTCAATGTTTATGAACTCGAAGGAATTACGGAGTGGGTATATCAGCTGACAGGCTTTGAAGCGGAATATACGGTTCCGGTTGATACACTGGAGCTGGCGGATGAAATTCGTCTGATTGATGCCACCCCGGAGATGATTTTGGAACGGCTGGCGAAAGGCTACATGCATACGCCCAATCCTGAGATGTTTCACCGGGGAAATCTGGGTAAATTGCGTGAGCTTGCCTTGCGATTGGTAGCAGAGGATGTGAATGATTCGCTGGAACGGCACCGGGAGGAGTTGGGCTTGCACGGGGCGTCAGGAGCCGCAGAGCGTATTTTGGTACCTGTCCAATATCATTGGAATGGGTCCATTTATGTACGCAGGGGGGAACAGGTCGCCAAGCGGTTGGGTGGAGATATGCTAGTAGTCTCCTTTGTCAGCTCGAAGCGCAAGCTGTCCAAGGAATCAGCAGCCTTTAAGCGCTCAATTGAGCAATTGGCCGACAAGATAGGATCAACATTTGAAGAAATCCCGCTTTTTTCCCGCAGAAGGTTGCCTCGCCAACTGATTCATTATGCGGTGACGCACAATGTTACCCGTATTGTTATGGGACATTCTCGGCAGACTCCGTGGCAGGAGCTGATGAAAGGATCGCTGGTGAACGGGATTTTAAAACGAATGAAAAATATGGATCTACTGCTGATTGCGGACCGAGCCGAGCAGGAGGGTGAGCGAATTTTACCAACGATGAGACAGGAGGTAGAAGAGAATGACCCGTATCATCGTTTGAGCGTTGAGGAAGCACAGGCTGAGGCAGCCAAAATCCTGCGAGGCAAGCTCAAGGTATACATTGGCGCTGCTCCGGGGGTCGGCAAAACATACACGATGCTGAGAGAGGGAAACGATCTGCTGGAGAGCGGGATTGATGTGGTTATCGGATTGCTGGAAACGCACGGAAGAGCAGAAACATTGGCCCAGGTAGGCTCTCTGGAGATGATCCCTCGTCAGTCCATTGAGCGTCATGGCGCACACTTGGAAGAAATGGACACCGAAGCTATTCTCAGGCGCAATCCCGAGGTGGTGCTAATTGATGAGCTGGCTCATACCAACGTCCCAGGAAGTCTGAGATCCAAGCGCTATGAGGATGTGCTCGCCATTTTGGAACAAGGGATTTCTGTGATATCTACAATGAATGTACAGCATCTGGAGAGCTTAAATGATGCGGTAGAACAGATTACTGGCATACGAGTGAGAGAGACTGTTCCCGACCATATGATGCGTCTGGCCGATGAAGTACAGCTTGTTGATGTGGCTCCCAAATCGTTGCAGCAGCGTATGCGTGAGGGCAAAATATACGATCCTGCGAAGGTGGAACAGGCACTTAGCCACTTTTTTAAACTGGGCAATCTGATTGCGTTGCGTGAACTTGCTTTGCGGGAATTGGCAGATGACGTAGATGAGCGGTTAGAATCCTGGGATCGACACGAATCACTTCGGGGACCGTGGCGCAGGGAGGAAGTGATCTTCGTAGGCGTGACGCTAAGCGAAAATGCTGAAAGGTTGATCCGCCGTGGTTTTCGTATCGCCTTTCGGCTAAAGGCTGTGTGGATTGTGACGTATGCTCATGTCGGTGAGTGTATACCCGAGAGACTGAACCCTCGTCTGGAACAACTAAAGTTGCTGACCCACCGACTGGGGGGAACCTTTGAGATGCGGCTTGTTTCCAGCCGACGCGAGATTGCCGACATTTTGATTGCTCCGGTGGAAGGATATTCAGGAACGCAGCTTATCGTGGGGCAGTCTTCCCGAAGTAGCTGTTGGGGGAAGTCTGCGGTTGTGCCGAGGATTCTCCGTCAAGCACGTCATATGGATGTTCTAATTGTGGCGGATTATGACCCGGATATTAAGCTGGAGGTAGATCATTAATTAGCCCAGCAAATTCATAAATAGTCATATGCTGGTTACCGATGGTTCGCTGCTTCCATAGTATATTCTATCTCAAAGAAATGGAGGCGAATTTAAATGTTTAAACATCGTAAGCATCATTGTCATTTTCCAAAGCCAAAAAAACGTGTCTTTAAGAAGATCATTAAGGTGACTGTCATTAAGTTTAAACCTAAATTTGAACGTGATCATCGGAAACATGAAGATTTTGATAAGAAATGTCATTGCCGGAAACGTCATCATCGCCATCATCGCCATCATGACTGTCATCGTCGTCACCACAAATTCTACTAAGATGAAGATGGTAGGAGGCGGGGCTAGACTGCCCGCCTTCTCTTAGTACGAGGATTTTGGAAGATACTTGCACAAAAAATACTTGCTCTAATATAAGCGCTATGCTATTCTACCAGTAAATAGATTGCACGTGACGGAAGCACCGTTCACCAACCGTATGTACTTACGGATGGATGAACGGTGCTTTTTTGCGTTGTTGTGTTAGGGAAGGGATGAGCATTATGATTCCAGTGAAAGTGGTATTAGCCGTAGAAGGTCGGGATTATATTGAGCCGCTGCTGAATTATGTTCACGGAAGCGAGTACGCTAGAAGGCTGAGAATAACGGCTTTTTCGCAACCGGAGGCATTTCATCAATACATGATGGAAACCAGCGGAATGAAAAGACCGGATGTGGTGGTTGGTGAAACTGCCTTTTTGAATCTATGGACAGACAGGGAAGCTGCTGATATTCCTTGTTTGGTATTGCATGAGGGAGAACAAGTGAGCGAATATGGACAGCCTTTATTAAAATATCAGCCTTTATCTGAACTGGTCGGTTTTATTTTGGAAACGGCGAGACAGAAGTCAAATGGTCGGAAAAGTGTAAACAGCCGGGAAGGTGGGATGATTATCGGCATGGTAGCAGCTTCCGGAGGACTGGGCAAGACAACGGCCGCACTCAATATGTCCAAACAGCTGGGGAATGAGGGATATTCGGTATTCTATCTGAATCTGGAGACGGTGGATTCAAGCTCATTATTCACTGGTTCAGGCAGTGCTAGCGGAGCAGAAGGAGAAGGGCTGTCCAGGCTGCTCTATGATCTCAAGGCAGAAGGGAGTGAGGAGACTCCGTTATCCATGGCTTCCTATTGTGTTCGTCGCCCTGAAATTCAGGCGGATACTTTTCAGCCTGTCTATAATCGCAAGGAGCTGACGGACATGACTTGTGATGAAGCGAAAGAGCTGATTCGAACAGTTGCCGAAAGTGGACAGTATGATGTAGTGATCGTAGATGGCGATTCTGAAAAAGGTGATCGGGCTCAAGCCGTGCTTGAAGCTAGTCATAAGCTGATTTGGCTGCTGGCAGACGATTTAATGAGCATGCACAAGTGCGGATTATGGCTGGATGTTTTAGAAACCACGCGGCCTGAAGGGCTTGAAGACATGATATGCAAAACCAGCTTTGTGGTGAACCGCTATATGGGAACTATGATCAACTCGTTACCTCGTGACTTCATGGAGCTAAACGGAGCCTTACCCTATATACCTTCATGGAAACAGATGCAGCACCGTGAGCTGTTGCTAAGTTCACCGATTTATCAGCGGGAAATTCGTCATCTATGCCGCGAGCTGCTGAATGTGGACGGTGTAACACATCCGGCCACCGTTTGGTCTTAAAAGGGGCTGATGAACATGAATGAGGGACGATTTAAGGCATTGCGAGCAGATATCCGAAACGGGCTGGACGTAACGTCTTCGGTAAAGGATGCAGATCTGGTACGGCATATTGAAAATCGAATTTTACACGATGTAGAGCTGGTGGGCTTAACTTCCCGGGAGAAGCACGCACTTGTCCGCAAGATTTTTAACTCTTTCCGTGGGCTGGATGTACTCCAGCCATTGATTGACGACCCGACCGTTACGGAAATTATGATCAACAGTCACCGGGAAATCTTTGTGGAGCGGGCTGGTGAGGTGATGCAGATACCCGATCAATTTGAATCCCGCGAGCGACTGGAGGATTTAATCCAGACGATTGTAGCCGGGGTGAATCGAATTGTGAATGAGGCTTCCCCCATTGTGGATGCCCGATTAAAGGATGGGTCACGCGTAAATATTGTGCTGCCTCCAGTTGCTCTCAAGGGTCCGACGATGACCATACGGAAGTTTCCCGAGCGTCCTATGACGATGGATGACTTGATACGAATGGGTGCGCTGGATGCAGAAGCCGCTGCTATGCTCAAGGACTTGGTACGTAGCAAGTACAACATTTTTATAAGCGGAGGAACGGGTTCTGGTAAAACAACTTTTCTGAATGCATTATCCCAGTTTATCCCGTCGTCTGAACGGATTATTACTATTGAAGACTCAGCAGAGCTGCAAATTGTGACGGTCCCTAATCTGGTTTCCATGGAAACACGGAATGCGAACACCGAGGGGAAGGGAGAAATCACAATTCGTGATCTGATTCGTTCCTCCCTGCGTATGCGGCCCAACCGCATTGTGGTGGGTGAGGTCCGGGGGAGTGAGGCATTGGATATGCTGCAAGCGATGAACACAGGACACGATGGATCGCTGTCAACTGACCACGCAAATAATATCCGCGATATGGTCAGCCGGCTGGAAACGATGGTGCTGGGAGGGGCAGAGCTTCCGCTTGGAGTAGTACGACAGCAGATCAGCTCGGCCATTGATATATTTGTTCATCTGTCACGGATGCGCGACAAATCCAGACGAGTGCTGGAAATTAGCGAAGTGATTGGTTTTGAAAAGGGTGAGGTGACGCTTAACCCCCTTTATCGGTTTCAGGAGCGAGGAGAAAGCAAGGGGCGAATCGTAGGAGGTCTGGAACGTTGTGGCGAGGGTCTGCAACATACGTTGAAGCTGCAAATGGCCGGGATCAATCCGGAAAACTGGCACAGGGGAGGCGTATCAGCGTGAAGTCAGGAAAAACGGCGGCCAAGCAAGTATCACGTGAGGCCCCTTCTCTGCCAGATTATACGGTGTATACATTATCGACAGTACAAAAAAGTCTGTGCATATTCTTTAGTGGCGTGTTGTTCGCGATGATCGGTTATCTATTTTATCACCAATGGATATTATCGTTGCTGTGCGCTGCCGGGGCTGGGGTGATGCCTCGTTATTTTAGGCAATTTTTGCTGCAAAGACGCAGGTCTGCCCTAAGCATCCAATTCAAACAGGCTTTATATTCGCTCTCGTCTTCTCTTTCAGCGGGAAGGTCGGTGGAGAATGGTTTTCGTGAGGCAGTAGAGGATTTGAGATTGCTTAGTCCAGATGGAGATCACGACCTGATTTTTGAATTTAACATTATTACCGCCTGTCTCGAAATCGGACAGCCTGTAGAAACCGCTTTGCAGGATTTGGCCCGTCGGGCGCAGATGGAAGATATTACGAATTTTGCGGACGTATTTGCGGCTTGCAAACGAACCGGAGGTGATCTGGTGGAAGTCGTAAGACGAGCTTCAAGTGTCATTGGTGAGAAGCTGGAAATTCAGCAGGAGATCGGTGTAATGATTGCGCAGAAACGTTTTGAATCGAGGGTTATGTTTGCGGCGCCTTTTTTGTTTGTATTGTTTATGACCATGACAGCGGGTGATTACATGATGCCCTTATACAGCGGTACAGGTATGATTTTATCAACCTTTTGTTTATTGGTGCTTGGTGGGTGTCTCGTGTGGATCAACCACATTATGAAGATTGAAGTGTAAGGAGAGATGGGTGTGGTGATGTTGATTTGTCTGGTCATGCTGGTTCTGCAAGTGGGAGGTTGGGTGGTGCTGAACCAGATGCACGGTGCTAAGTATGCGCATTTTCGCCATATGAAGTTGGAGGGACTGCGGCTGCAAAGACTTTCAGTCCCATTTGTACACATGATTCATGCTTCACGTGCTACTCATAGGCTGCCTTTGCTAATGTTCAAGCTCCAGCGTTCGGTGCAAAAGCTGTATGGTATGCGCAACAGCGGAGAAAAAACGATGCTTTTTCTGGCAGAAATGTTGGGTTACGGATATATGATGGCTGCTGGTGGAGCTATAGTATCGCTTTTGCTGGGTGGGGATGCGACCGGGCTGGTGCTCGGATTGGGACTTGGTCTTCTGGTACCCATCGCGCTGATCAAGGATTTGCACGGGAAAGTACAGAAGCGGGATCAGCAAATTTTAATGGAACTGCCTGAACTGTTGAGTAAAATGATGCTTTTAGTAGGTGCAGGTGAGACGGTACAACGGGCATTGCTACATTGCGTGGAATGTAAAGGGGCGGATACGGAACATCCGTTGTATCGAGAACTGAGGCAGACGGTGGCAGAATGGGAAAGCGGCTTTTCCTTTCAACAGGCATTTGAGCACCTGAGCAAACGTTGTGGTATTCAGGAAATGACAGTATTTACGACGACAGTTTTGTTGAATATGAGGCGCGGCGGGAGCGATTTCGTGATGGCTTTACGTGAGTTGTCCCAGACGTTATGGGGCAAGCGGACTTCAATTAGCCGCACAAGAGGGGAGCAGGCTTCATCTAAGCTGGTATTCCCGATGGCGCTGATTTTGCTAACGGTAATTGTGCTGGTGGGCGCTCCGGCTTTAATGATGATGAATATGTAGGAGGAATACAACGATGATGACATTAGTAACAGGCAGTATTCGTAAATTGTACAAGGATGAGGATGGTCTGGGTACGTTAGAAATGATCCTGATCATTGCCATTCTGATTGCGGTGGCAATTATTTTTAAGGATCAGATCAAGAAAATTGTAGAAGGGCTTTTGAAAAAGGCGGATAAAAAAAGTAACGATTTTATGGATTCATAATGCTGCGCAAATTAGCACAAAAAGAGGACGGGAGCTTCTCCTTGGAAGCTTCCCTCGTCTTTCCCATTCTATTGCTGGTCATTTTTGTGATGTTATTTTTTTGCCTATATATATATCAAAAATCTATATTGGTGCAAGTCGCTTCTACTGCTTCAGAAAGAGCCGCTTACAGCTGGGATAACAGCTTCAAGGACCCACGTACAGGAGCATTTGCGCAAGGGCAACGGGATTCTCTCTATTGGCGCTTGAAGGATGATGTTATGCTGGGAGCCCTGATTGGCTGGACCGGAGCCAACAATCAGGAAAATGTACAGGTGCCGGGCGGCAATGGGGGAGGCTCGTTACCTGCTCAAAAGCTGTCCAATGCAGAAAATAATATGCCTGCGGGCATGCAGGGGCAGATGACATATGAGAACAGTATGATTCACCGTAAGGTGACCACAAAGTTAAATAAAATCGTAAAGGTACCTTTGCTGAATCAGTTTTTAGATCAGACAGATTTGCAAGGGAAAATGAGTTCTGGCGTGATCGAACCTGTGGAATGGATTCGTACGGTGGAGTTGGTCCGTTATTATGGTGCGAAGTTTATGGGCAGAGGCTCAGGTGAAAAGGTAGATTCGGCAGTTGTAGGGAAAGTATTGATGCAATATGGTCAAAATGGTCAGTGAGAAGTAAGGAATAGGAATGTAACTGGGAAGGAGGAAGCGGGTGTTTGGTAAGGGACACAATACAAAGGACGGGGAATCAGGTGCTGTCACGGTCTTTTTAATTCTGATTTTGGCGGTCATGTTCGGTTTTATTGCTGTATTTATTGATTACGCGAGAATTGCTGCACTGCATGTGCAGACTGAACGACTGACCCATGCGGCGGTTCGTTCAGTGATGTCTGCTTATGATCCGACATTACAACAGGAGTACGGTTTGTTTGCTTATGGCGAAGGCGGCGGAGAACAAATTATGGTCAAAGTGCTGAATGACAGCGCGCGGCGTACGGCACGCGCAGAAACGCTACCGCTTATGAATATGAAGCTGGATTCTAGTTCTCTGCAAATGGAAAGGGAGCTTGGTAAGTATGCCATATTTAACGAGCAGATCCGTGAAGAGATGAAGTATAAAGCACCTGTCGATTTTACGTTTGAAGTGCTCGAAAAGCTAAAGCCGCTCTCTCAAAATATGAAAGAGGCTTCTCATACGGTAGATTTGCTGAAACGGCTGCAAAAGCTGTACGACAGACGAGAGACCAAACTGGATGACATGCTGGAGAAGCAGCGTAAGGCAGGGGCTTATATGGAAGAGGTTCGTAAGCGGATTATTAAACAGAGGGGCACCTATATGCCCAATCAGTATATATGGGACCCGCTTGAGGTTGTAGCCGATATTGCCACTCAATATAAGCATTACGTACATGTATATGAAGACAATAAGAAGAGTGTGGACGACGTTAAAATCATGCAGATGGAAAAGTATGCACGTAGAGCGAGGGCAGCGCTTGATCGCCTGCGTCAGATCATGGTTCAGGCTGGGGAAGAACATGATAAGTTGCTTCTGGAAGCCAAGGAACCGTTAAATGAAGCACGGCAGATTAATGAAGAGATGCGCAAAGTCATTGCCCAATATAAGCAGAGGGCGGCCAATGCAGGCTACGATGAGGTTTCAGCAGCCCCTACTCCAAGCGGAGCAGGCTCCAACGCAGACCCGTCGGTAGGAAGCGCACGGCAAAAAGCAGAGGATTTATTGATTCCAGACAAGGAATTTGAGCAATGGGAAGCAGAAATTGAAAAGCAACGGACTTCTATAAATACTGCTAACAATAGAATAACGAGTATGATGCGTACGTTATCCTTTTATACAGATCCATTTTTGAATGCAGACATGCTCAAGCAAGAAGTCGCTTCTACGCTCAAGGAGATAGATAAATACTTAAATGCGTATGCTTGGGCGGGACCCGCCAATGTACTCGACGGTGAAGCCAGGACGATGGATACGCGACGCGGCCCGGACAAAGAACGCAAGAAAATGGAAAAAGAGGCGAAAAACAAGCTCAAACAAGCCTATCGGATTATTGAGGTTCTATCCAAGGGTAAACAAAATGCAGAAAAATTCCAAAATCTGGAGCGGTATTACAATGAAAGTATTTCATTTAACCAGTCTACATCCAGTCCATCTGTTTCCTCCGATTTGCCCTATGACACCTATGATGCAGCGGGAGCTTCTATGGATAGTATGGATGGTCTATACGGATCGGCATCCAATTTACTGACTCAACTGGGAGACGAGTTTTACCAGAATGAATACGCACTTTCTTACTTCCATCATGTGGATTTCAGCCGTTTTGGCAGTTTGGCCGGATCGGGTGGAAATGCGGGAAATGCTGCACAGATTTTGGGAGATCAGCTAGAGGTAAATAATCAGGAAGTTGAGTATATCCTGTATGGGTTCCATAATCCGACGGGTAATCTGGCATCCGCCTATGGGGAAATTTTTGCTATGAGACTTGCCATTCGAACAATGGAGGGATTGGTTAAGAACAGCTCAAAAGGTAATCCGTTGGTCGTTTTGGCGGCAGCTTTGTTATATGGAGTAGAAAAAGCGATAGAAGACATGATTATGCTGGCACAAAAGGGGGACGTGCCATTGTCTGATTTTCTGAAATTTCGAATGACATACAAGGATCATTTGCGATTGTTCCTGATGCTCCATAGCAATAATGAACGAAAAATGTCCCGTATGCTGGCTCTGATCCGTCTGAATACAGATGTCAATCCTGCTGAGCGGCAAACGTATGCAATGGGTGAGGTCAAGAATGGGATGAGGCTGTGGTTTCTACCTGGGGTAATGAAGATGCTCGGGACCGCCTCAAAAGAAGGCGAGAGTATTAAGGGAAGTGTGTACTATGTCACGAAAACAGCGCATTTTTCCTATTAATCGATGTTTACGGAAAGTTTGTGGACAAAAGCAATGTGAACAAGGAAGTATTGTTTTAGAAGCGTCATTGGTGTTGCCAATGTTTCTGTTTTTTATTATTTTTCTCATTTATATGGTTCAGATGACACTGGTATCTACAGCGTTGCAGACCACCGCTTCAGAAGCGGTTAAACAGGTTTCGGCTAAAATCTACCCAGTTTCTCTAGCCGTGGAGGCGGCGTCCGCAAAAATAGATGCAGTGCGTGAACCGCTGGATGAACTGCCCAAGTTATCTGTGAGTGAATATGCAAGCCAATTCGCTGCCCAGTTGCCACCTCCAATTGGTGATTGGGTAGAAAGCGCTGTTCAGGGCGGTCAAAAGCCGATGGAGGAACTGCGGGGGCGATTTACGGAAGCTGCACTCGATCCTGTTTTGAAGCCGATGCTAAAGCCTTTTATGGAGGAAAGCATTCTGGAATATGACCGTATTCATATAACGAGCGTACATGTACCTGCTCTTACAGGAACTAAGGACCCTTATTTTAGAGTAGAACTGTCGTATGAACTGCCGATGAAGGTTCCTTTTCTGTATCGCAGCATTGTGCTTCAGGCGGCAGCTGAGGAACGTCTTTGGATTGGTGACACAGGGGAAGGAGCAGGTACAGGAAATGCGACGGGGGACAAGGATGCGGAGCATTCCATACAGTTGCTCGTTAAGCCTGAACCTGCTGTGAAGGGTGTGTACAATTTAATCAAGGCCAAGGTTGAGCCTGGGACGACTGCTAACCTTTCTGTGCTTTATAAGTCGGGTGAAAGCACAGCTCAGCACTTGGGCTGGACCTCTGCCAACGCGGACGGGATTATAGAATGGAACTGGTTTGTGGGAACGAACACAACACCTGGTCAATGGAGCTTTGTAATTGAAACAGAGGTTGGTCAACGTATAGAAGTTCCGTTTACCGTGGAAAAGCCAGCTGATGGATAGGATGGATATAGACTTGTAGGGATAGCTACGATGGAAAATGATTTGGCAGTCTGCTAGTTCTATTTTATAAAGGGGGAAGATCGCATTGACGTGGATGTATATTGTATGCGGAGTTCTGCTCGCGATCGCGTTAGTTACGGATTTACGTAGCATGAAAATCCCTAATAAGCTTACATTGCCCGGCATAGTGGTAGGCTTGGTATTCAATACTCTATTTGGGGGATGGCACGGTTTTTTATTTGCTGTTGCTGGACTGGGTACCGGATTTGGGTTCATGCTGATTTTGTACTGGATGGGAGCTGTTGGTGCAGGAGATGTGAAGCTGTTCGGCTTGATTGGAGCATGGACAGGTGCCGCTTTTGCATGGCAGTCAGCTTTATATTCGATTTTTTTTGCAGGTATTATTGGCATAGGGATTTTGCTATGGAAGAGGGAAACCATCATGAGACTGCGGCGCGTAGCTTTTAATTTAGGAGGATTTTTTCTATTTCGCAGTGGAAAAGCACTGACCAGTGGAAATGAAGCACACCTCAGGTTTCCTTTTATGACGGCAGTCATTCCGGGGGCGATCAGTGCTTATCTTTACTTCTTGCCATGACATGTCCGCTGGGGGAGATCATGCTACCTCACGGAGATAGGAAATTGTTAAGGAGGTCATGAATTGTTTGGTTTAAGCAGGGATTTTGCCCGGAACGGCGGGACATTTATGATTCTAAACAAGGAAGACGGGCTCAAAACCGATGATTTAAATTCCGTACAAACTGGAATGATGACTGGTAATCGGATTCCCGGTCTACTGGAACTTAGAATAAAGGAAGTCGATTTTCAGATTGAGTTACATTACGACATTTCGGGGCAACGCATGCTTTCCCAATTATGGAAAGGTGGGGGCGTGTCGACTTCTGATTTCTACCGGATTCTTTTTGAAGTGGCAGATGCCCTCCATCGCAGCCCGCAATATATGTTAGATATTCGCCAGTTTATTTTGCACGAGGATTATATTTTTCTAAGTGGTTCAGGTACAAGGGAAACCGCCAGTTTAACCTATGTTCCTTTACGCAGTGTACAGTATGCAGGGCAAACAGGCAGTCAATTTAAGCAGATGGTTATTCGTTTAATGACTCGTGTGGCCCACTTTCAGGGAGAAAATATACAACGCATACTCGATCTGTGTGATAGAAATGAATTTGAATTGGGTTTGCTAAAGGAACTGCTGTTGCAAGGAATGAAGGCTGGTACAGAGAGTGTTAGCGTGCAGGCAGAAAGTATGGAAGAGCGAGCTTTTTCATCAGCTGATCCTATCCTATCTGCCCATACCTCACAGGGGAACTATACGGATCGTGGCGGAACATACGCGCGAGAGCATCGGGAAACTCTACAGGAGATTCAGGAGCTTAAACGGATCAATCGGCTCAAACCGTCCGTGAAACCAGAGGAGAATTCCGAGCATGTAACAGAAAACGAAGTAGAAGATGTGGAGTCTGGATTGCAAAAATATAAAACCTACATTGCTCTCGGATGTCTGCTCGCTTCGGCCATCGTGTGGCGTTATATTTATCTGGACCATCCAGAGACGGTACCGTTGATTATTTCCGTGGTGCTGACCTTGGTACTTGCCGCTGTTGCTTATATAAGCTGGACGGGGAAATGGGAGCGCAATCGAACTTCATCTCATATGTACAGCGATTCAGTACCTGTATTGGATTCGGAATGGTTAGGAACTACTTCTTCCCCAGTACGGCGCAAAAATGATCGTTATCAGGTAGATAAGCTGACCGGATTTGTAGCGGGACGTCATCATCAAGACAAGCAATCTTCCGATTCGAGTGATCAAGGGCAGGAGAACTGGAGATGGACTTTTCCAAACTCAGAATCTAAGAGCGTGGGAAATCGAGTTACGGAAGATAGTAAGAAAACTTCAGCAAATTGTGACTTACACGAGCCATCGTGGAAAGGTGCGGAACGGGGAAATGAATTGGAAGCCAGTGATACCAGTGAGGCTTATTATAAGTCTCTCTCCGGGGTAACGGAGCTTCTAAATGCTGCATCTAAGCAGGAAACGATACTGCTTCGTGCAGATCAAGAGATGCAGATTTCACCAGTGCAGCAATCACCAATGGCTTGCCTGGATCGCAAGCCACCAGGTAGTGGAGGGACAGAGCGCATCCGGTTGCAGCCAGACCAATTTGTTGCAGGCAGTTTTATCATCGGGAGAGATCCGCAACTGGTTCAGTTTGTAGAGCATACGGATGGAGCTTCCCGTTCTCATATTGAGCTTTGCATAGTTACAGGAGAACATAGCCACATTGTTAAGGATTTATCCTCGACGAATGGAACTGTTCTGAATGGAGAGCCTATGGTGCCTTATAAGGAGTACACAATGAAGGATGGAGATACTTTTAAAATCGCTGGAGTTTCTTATACTTACCGGTTGGACTCTTTTAAATCCTCCAATGCATCATAAATGAAGGTTATATGGATATATGTCAAGAAGAGGCCTGTTATATTCAGAGCTTCTTTCTTTATGAATAGTGGACTATTCATGGGAATAAAATGGGGCATCTTAATAACTTGTAGTCTGCTTGAGAGATTGTATCTGACTAAAAAGAGGAACCCTAAGCTGGTAGTGACACTACCTACCAGCCAAGAGTTCCTCTTTTTCAATTCAATGCTGTTTTTGGGAAGAATGGAGTTCTTTAAGAGCGTCCTTAAGTGAAGGATAGTGAAACTTAAATCCGTGCTCCAGCGCTTTGCGCGGTATTACCTTCTGACCATCCAATACTAGCGTGCTCATCTCACCAACTAGCTTTGAAACGAGAATGCTGGGGACGGGAAACCAGTGCGGACGGTGATATACCGTAGCTACTGTCCTCCCAAACTGGTCGTTCGTCAAGGGTTGTGGTGATGAAGCATTCACTGCTCCGACGATTTCCGTCGTATGGATGCAGTACGTGATCAGACGAACGATATCTTCAATATGAATCCAGCTCATCCATTGATGGCCGCTACCTATTTTGCCGCCGAATCCGAAGCTATAAGGCATCTTCATGAGTGGGAATGCCCCTTTTTTTCTGTCCAGCACAAGGCTAATGCGTAACTTAATTAAACGGGCTTCAGAAGGGTAGGCATTGGCTGCTTCTTCCCATTGCTCAACTACCTGAGACAGAAAATCTCCCGAACAGCGCGGGCTCGTTTCATCGAATGTTTCGGTCAGGGATGTACCATAGGCGGCAACAGCAGAAGCCTGAATGATTACTTTCGGTTTTTTTTGTAGAGCATTCAATGCTTGAGCCAACCGGGCAACAGATAGCAGTCGAGATTGAAGAATTCTTTGTTTGGACTTATCCGTCCAGCGCTGATTCAGCGTTTCGCCTGCTAAATTAACGACCGCATCTGTGCCTTCCAGTACTTCAGGCTTTTGTTTTAATTCGTTCCAGCTCATATATTGCAAGCGGGGGCTCGCTTCGTGTCCTACCAGTGGCTTGCGGGTAACGACTTTCACGGTGTATCCGTCGTCTAGCAGGCTTTTGACCAGTGCACTCCCCACCAATCCAGTTCCTCCACATACGATGATGTTCATGGAGCCAGCTCTCCTTCCAATTCACAAAAAATACATCCGTTATAGAATATAACCCTTTTCGAGAGAAAAAAACTTCATATGAATGTCCTTTATACGGTTAAGTGTCAATTCATGATTTTATTTACCCCTGTTTGACTAAGATATATTCTGATGTGTACTTTATCTACGTATTCCCTTAATAGAGTTATTTGAGGATTTTGCAAAAGCCCAATAAGCGACTTTCAATGAAGAATATATTGATCGAAATGGTCTGGTTCGTCTGTATATTGCACTTTGGAGCGACTGGAATCGAATTTTGCAAAATCCTGATTTAAGAAAGTTGCCATAAAAGCTATGTTGTTTGATTTCAATAATCACGTTAAAATGATTAAATTAAAATAAGACAAGCATAACAGGATAAGGGGATGAATCAGGGTCATGCTGAAAATTGGTTCTCATGTGTCCTTCTCGGACAAGGGTCTGCTCAGCGCTACAAAAGAAGCGTCTACTTACGGGTCCAGCTCCTTTATGATATACACGGGAGCACCGCAAAACACGCGTCGTAAGCCGATGGAGTCCATGTATTTGGAGGAAGGCAAGCAGTTAATGGCTGAGAAGGGAATGGAAGATATCGTGGTGCATGCCCCGTATATCATCAACCTTGGCTCTTACAAAGAAAATACCTATGAGCTTGCGGTCAGCTTTCTTCAGGAGGAAATTCGGCGCACACACGCGATAGGTGTGAAAAATATTGTGCTGCATCCGGGCGCTTTTACCGATAAGGATGCGGAATATGGAATCGGGCGTATTGCCGATGGTTTGAACGAGGTACTGAACGGCGTGAAGGAGACAGATGTTAACATCGCGCTTGAAACGATGGCAGGCAAAGGAACGGAAATGGGGCGTAGCTTTGAGGAGATTGCCTCCATTATAGATAAAGTAGAGCGTAACGAGCGTCTTACGGTTTGTATGGACACCTGTCACATTCACGATGCGGGTTATGATATCGTAAATGATCTGGACGGTGTATTGGAGCAGTTCGACCGTATTGTCGGCTTGAATCGCATTGCAGTTGTTCACATTAATGACAGTAAAAATCCAGTTGGCGCTCATAAAGACCGCCATACTCCGATCGGATCAGGCTGGATTGGCTATCAGACTATTCATAATGTGGTGCATCATGAAGCACTTCAAGGACGTCCGTTTATTTTGGAGACGCCATGGATTGGGAAGGAAGCCAAAACTCAGCGTCCGATGTATGAGGTTGAAATTGCCCTGCTTCGCGGAAATGTAAAGGAGCGCTTTGGGGATGAGTTTTTGGGTCAGGTAGAGCAATTGCATTCGTTTTTCAAAAAACAGGATGTGGATGTCCGTAAATTTGTTCTGGACACCTGGGCTCTGCTGAAAAATGATGCCAAAGCAAGAAAAGCCGATCCACGTGAGCCGTTGGAGCGTCTGTATGACATGATAACGGAAGCAGCACTATTTCCAGATTTGAGCGAAGAACACATTAATCAACGGTTGATTGCCTGGTTTGCCGGCAGTCATTTGCCAGTGACGGTATAAGCTAAGGGGGATTAATAGCCACATGGAAATTCACGTAAAACATCAGCCAAATAGCACTCTATCTGCCCATGAAAACCGCGCGCGTATGCTTGTATCTTGTCCAGATGGACCAGGTATTGTAGCGGCCGTGTCCCGTTTTTTGTACGAGCATGGGGCCAATATCGTTCAATCTGACCAATATACAATGGACCCGTCGGGCGGTATGTTTTTTATGCGGATTGAATTTGATCTGCCGAATTTGAGTGCAACCCAGCCACAGTTGGAGCAGGATTTTGCCGCTGTTGCTGAGCAATTCCGTATGGAGTGGACGATTTCTGCGGTTAGCCGCAAGAAAAAACTGGCTATTTTCGTTTCCAAAGAAGATCACTGTTTGGTAGAACTGCTGTGGCAATGGCAGGCAGGAGATCTGGACGCGGATATTTCATTGGTGGTTAGTAATCATCCGGATATGAAGGAGTATGTGGAATCGTTTGGTATCCCATATCACCATATTCCGGTAACCGCCGATACCAAGCCGGAGGCGGAGCGTCGCCAACTAGAGGTTATTGGCGAAGACATTGACGTTATCATTTTGGCCCGTTACATGCAGATTATATCTCCCAAGTTTATTGAGCATTATCGCAACCGAATTATCAATATCCATCATTCCTTTCTGCCTGCATTCGTGGGTGGGAAGCCATATGCCCAAGCCTATAATCGCGGTGTGAAAATTATTGGTGCTACTGCGCATTATGTAACTGAAGAATTGGACGGCGGCCCGATCATTGAGCAGGACGTGCAGCGTGTAAGCCACGGAGATGATGTAAATGAGCTAAAACGGATCGGTCGCACCATAGAGCGGGTCGTTTTGGCAAGAGCCGTGAAGTGGCATGCAGAGGATCGTATTCTGGTTCATGAGAACAAAACAGTCGTTTTTAACTAATCTTAAAATTTTAGAAAAAATTTGTGAATCTATATTTTTTGTTAAACAAAGCCCATCGCATAACGGGCTTTGTTTTTTTATATAAGGATTTTGCAAAATCCTCATGTGAATTATTAGCCTTATAGCCGGTCAGTACATAATATTTTTGTGATTTTATATTTTTTTAAATGAGGTTAATACATTACGGGTATATTTATATGAGGACACGGTACTACATTTCCCACAATCATCTTTATAAACGATCTGGCAAACTTTCACGGCAAATGGTACAATACTTAAGAATGTATAAGTCATATTGAAACATTCAAGCAGATTCACTCACTTCAACAGATATCGTTTTTGTATCAGGCGGTGATGTTGGGGAGTATGACCGAATGCAATTGACATACTTTTTACAATATGAGGAGGCTAACCATGACTGACCAGAACCAAGCGATTCAAAAGGATGAAAACTCCACGATCGACAATTTGTCCATCACAACTATTCGTACGTTGGCAATTGACGCCATCGAGAAAGCAAACTCGGGACATCCTGGTATGCCGATGGGCTCCGCGCCAATGGGATACCAACTTTTTGCTAAAACGATGAATCATAATCCCGATCAACCTACATGGGTTAACCGTGACCGTTTTGTATTGTCTGCAGGACACGGTTCCATGTTGCTATACAGCCTTCTGCACCTGAGCGGCTATGATCTTCCTATGGAAGAACTGAAACAATTCCGTCAATGGGGTAGCCTTACACCGGGCCACCCTGAGTTTGGCCACACTGCTGGTGTAGATGCTACAACCGGTCCTCTGGGACAAGGTCTCGCAATGTCCGTAGGTATGGCAATGGCTGAAGCTCAACTGGGCGCAACATATAATAAGGACGAATTTAAAGTTGTAGATCACTTCACGTATGCAATCTGCGGCGATGGCGATCTGATGGAGGGTATTTCCCACGAGGCTGCCTCGCTGGCTGGTCGCTTACAACTGGGCAAGCTGATTGTATTGTTTGATTCCAATGATATTACACTGGACGGCAAGCTTAATCTGTCCTCTTCCGAGAGTGTTGCCAAACGCTTTGAAGCTTACAACTGGCAAGTACTGCGCGTAGAAGATGGTAACGACCTTCCAGCCATCCAAAAAGCCATTGAAGAAGCGCAAGGCGACTCGACACGTCCTACGCTGATTGAAGTGAAAACTGTCATCGGCTACGGAAGCCCGAACAAACAAGGTAAAGGCGGACACGGCGGTACTCATGGTTCCCCGCTGGGATCAGAAGAAGCCAAGCTGACTAAAGAATTCTACAAATGGGTATACGAAGAGGACTTCCACGTACCACAAGAGGTTCGCGAGCATTTTGCTAAAGTAAAAGAGCGCGGTATCGCAGCGAACAAAGCATGGGATGAACAGTTCGCCAAATACAAAGCAGCTCACCCTGATTTGGCAGCTCAGTTCGAAACAGCTGTAAACGGCGATCTCCCAGAAGGATGGGATCGTGACCTTCCGAAGTACACGACTGAAGACAAAGCCGTTTCGACTCGTGTAGCTTCTGGTAATGCTCTGAATGGATTAGCTCCAAACGTACCTTTCCTAACAGGCGGATCTGCCGATCTGGAGAGCTCCACGATGACACATTTGAACAACCTGACGAACTTTACGCCAGAAGACTACGCCGGTCGTAACATCTATTTCGGTATCCGCGAATTTGGTATGGCTGCTGCGATGAACGGTATGGCGTTGCACCAAGGTGTAAAAGTATTCGGCGGTACATTCTTCGTATTTACAGACTATCTGCGTCCAGCTGTTCGTCTGGCAGCTCTGATGGGATTGCCTGTAACCTACGTTCTGACTCACGACAGTATTGCTGTAGGTGAAGATGGTCCGACTCATGAGCCGATCGAGCAATTGGCTTCCCTGCGTATTATCCCGAACTTGACAGTAATTCGTCCAGCGGACGGTAATGAAACTTCTGCTGCTTGGGCTTACACGCTGGAAAACAAGAAAAACCCGGTTGCTCTGGTATTAACTCGTCAAAACCTGCCAATCCTGGCTGCTAGTGCTGAGCATGCACGCGAAGGTATCAAACGCGGTGCTTATGTGGTTGCAGATGCAACAGATGGCAAACCAGTTGCTCAAATTCTAGCTACAGGCTCCGAAGTGCAATTGGCTGTTAAAGCTCAGGAAGCACTGGCAGAACAAGGTATTCAAGTACGTGTTATCAGCTTCCCAAGCTGGGATCTGTTCGAAAAACAAGACAAAGCATACAAAGATTCCGTTCTGCTGCCAGAAGTGAAAGCTCGTTTGGCTGTAGAAATGGCATATCCACTGGGCTGGGAAAAATATGTTGGCGACCAAGGCGACATTCTCGGTATCAGTACATTCGGCGCATCCGCACCTGGCGATCGCGTGATTAAGGAATACGGCTTTACAGTAGAGAATGTTGTTAGCCGTGTGAAAGCTTTGTTGAAATAAAACATTGGAGCATCTAAAACAGACAGTCGTAACCTGAGTAAGGCTTACGGCTGTTTGTTTCATACAGTTGATGTTTTGCGAAAAGATCACTTTGGAATTCCAGTGTATTGTATACGTGATACAGTGTGTATTTTCATACTGAAGCTGGAATCAAATCTATGTTATGATGCACCAATATTCATTCAACCATTGAGAGCAGATGAGGGGATAACGAATGACACAGTTTGATGGAGTAAGCGTAGTTAAAAAAGCAAACGTTTATTACGATGGTCAGGTTACAAGCCGTACAGTCATCCTGGGTGACGGTAGTAAGGTTACACTGGGGATTATGCTGCCAGGAACGTACGAGTTCGGCACGGATTCCCGTGAGATTATGGAGATTTTGGCAGGGGATCTGAGAGTGTTACTTCCAGGTACTGAGGAATGGCTGGAAATACAAGGGACAGCAACCTTTCACGTACCTGCAAAGTCTTCCTTCAAGCTGGAAGTACGAAGTGTAACTGATTATTGCTGTTCTTATCCCGAATAGTAAGCTAAAACGGGTAAGCACACTCAGCCTTCAAGCTAAGTGTGCTTACCCTAAAGCTATGCCATATGTACACAAGCACAGCAGTATAGTTACACAGAAAGGTACAGCTTATTCGAGAGGTTGACCACCAATGGTGCGGCCAATCCATGCTTCGTATGTCTTCACGACAGCGGATAGGTCCTCGTCGCCGTAGCCTTGCGTTTGCCCGGCTTGAAATAGGCTTTTGGCAATGGATAACATAGGTGCGGGGATGGACAGGCTGTCTGTTAGTGAGGAAGCAAGCTTCAAGTCCTTAAGCATCAAGGCAAGTGAGAACTGGTTGCTAAAATCATGCTCAATGATTTTGCGCCCTTTCAGGTCAGCGGCCTTGCTGCCTGCCGATCCGAGTTGTACCAATTCAAGGAAGCTGTCTGCCGGGATGCCGGATTTAGCCGCGATAGCAAAGCCTTCAGCCAGAGCGAGGTTATGAATACCGACCATCGTATTATGAGCGAGCTTGGCTACGGCCCCGCTTCCATTAGGTCCCATATGAAGTACCTTTTTGCCCAGGGTATCAAAAACATCTGATTGTGCCGCAATGGCTTCTGCATTACCACCAACCATGAACACGAGTGTGCCGTCTACAGCGGCAGGCTTACTGCCTGTTACGGGAGCATCAATGAAGGAACAGCCCAGCTTGTCCGCTTCGGCGGCTAGTTGTTTGACCAGCTCAGGTGAAATCGTGCTGTTGTCCATCACGGTCATGCCAGCCGTAAGGCCGGCAAACACACCGTCTTCGCCGTAATAGATGTCACGAATGGAATGATCATCACTGACCATGGTAATGACCAAGTGCTGACCTTCAGCTGCTTCACGAGGGGTTGAAGCTGTACGTGCGCCTTGCTCTTCCAGTGGCTCGCAGCGCGAAGCGGTGCGATTATAAACTGTGACTCCGAATCCCTGCTTTAGCAGATTGGATGCCATCGGGGCGCCCATGGTGCCCAGTCCGATAAATCCGATGTTTTTCATTGCTAATCACCTTTCTTGTTGGAAGTTGCCGTCCGATGCAGATGCGAGTCGGCCCTGAATTGAATATTGAAACAGGTTGATCTCAGTTAATTGTAGCATGGGCATGCTACCCTATCTACAGGAGGGGCTGTCAAGCACAGGATACATAGGTAACGCAAGCTTGTCAGGCCCAGCAAATTAAAGTATCCTATTCCTAAGTCCTTATGTTCGTATTCATGGTCTTAGTAATACCAAACAGGAGGTTCCAAACATGTCTAAAAAAGTTATTTTTGATTACACTAAAGCTCTCTCCTTTGTAGGTCAGCACGAAATTGATTATTTTGCAGAGCCTATCAAGCTGGCTCATGAGCAACTGCACAACCAAACCGGTGTAGGTTCCGATTTCTTAGGTTGGATCGACCTGCCTACCAATTATGATAAAGAAGAGTTTGCGCGCATCCAAAAGGCTGCTGCTAAAATTCAAAGCGATTCCGAAGTACTGATCGTAATCGGTATCGGCGGTTCTTACCTTGGAGCACGTGCTGCGATCGAAATGCTGTCGCATTCTTTCTACAATGCACTGCCTAAAGATCAACGCAAGGGCCCAGCTATCTATTTTGCAGGCAACAACATCAGCTCTACATATGTGAATCATCTGTTGGAACTGATTGAAGGTAAAGACTTCTCTGTGAACGTCATTTCCAAATCAGGTACGACAACAGAGCCAGCTATCGCATTCCGCGTATTCCGTGCAGCTCTGGAGAAAAAATACGGTAAAGAAGAAGCGCGCAAACGTATTTATGCAACGACCGATAAAGAACGTGGCGCTTTGAAAAAACTGGCTAACGAAGAAGGCTACGAATCCTTCATTATTCCTGATGATGTGGGTGGTCGTTACTCCGTGCTGACAGCAGTAGGCTTGTTGCCGATTGCTACTGCAGGCATTAACATCGAAGAAATGATGCAGGGGGCGGCAGACGCTTCCAAAGAATACAGCAACCCGAATGTAGCTGAGAACGAGGCTTATCAATATGCAGCCGTTCGTAACGCTTTGTACCGCAAAGGTAAAGCAATTGAAATTCTCGTAAACTATGAGCCGTCTCTTCATTTTGTATCCGAGTGGTGGAAACAGTTGTACGGAGAAAGCGAAGGCAAGGATTACAAAGGCATTTATCCTGCTTCTGTTGATTTCTCGACAGACCTGCACTCCATGGGACAATTCATTCAGGAAGGCAGCCGCAATATTTTCGAAACGGTAATCCAAGTAGAAAATGTACCTAGTCACATCACCATCGAAGCAGATGAGGATGATCTGGACGGACTGAATTTCCTGGCAGGCAAAACTGTGGATTTTGTAAATAAAAAAGCATTCCAAGGTACATTGCTGGCTCACACAGACGGACAAGTACCGAACTTGATTGTAAATATTCCTGACTTGAGCCCTTACTCTTTCGGCTATCTTGCTTATTTCTTCGAAAAAGCTTGCGGCATCAGCGGCTACCTGTTGGGCGTAAATCCGTTCGATCAACCGGGCGTAGAAGCTTACAAGAAGAACATGTTTGCTCTGCTCGGCAAACCAGGCTTCGAAAAAGAAAAAGCTGAGCTTGAAGCGAGATTGTCTGAATAAGAGTGCTGTAATCTCTGATGCGAAACAGGATTTCGGTCAGAAGTGTTATAGTGTATAGCAGCAATTAAAGTACAGGAAAGCAGTTCACCAGCTGCCAGAAGCGGGGGACTGCTTTCTTGTAAAATGAAGTAAGGAAGGTTATACGTGTATGTTGGAACAATACCGAACCGTACGCGGTGCCGGCAACAAGGAAATTGTGATTCGAAAATCCCGTTTTATCGGCCACATTCAGCCTGTTCAAACTGAGGAAGAAGCAACTGCTTTCATAGAGCGCATCAAAAAAGAGCATTGGAACGCTACCCATAATTGTTCTGCTTACATGATTGGGGAAAGAGACGAAATCCAAAAGCAATCGGATGACGGAGAACCGAGCGGTACGGCTGGAAAGCCTATTTTGGAGGTAATCCGCAACCAGAAGCTGAAAAATGTCGCTATTGTTGTTACCCGTTACTTTGGTGGGATTTTGCTGGGAGCAGGCGGTCTGATTCGCGCGTATTCAGATGGTGCTGTTGCAGCAATCGAGGCAGGGGATGCAATTACGCGTGTGCTGCATCGTGAAGTTTTTGTAGAATTGGATTATACCTGGTTGGGCAAAGTGGAAAATGAATTACGCAATCGCAGCATCCGCACTGGAGAAACAATGTTTACGGATAAAGTTACCTTAACCTGTCTGCCGCTGGCTGGTGATGCGGAATCCTTTAGCAACTGGATAACAGACTTGACGCAGGGGCAATCGCTTGTGTCGGAGGGAGAGCAGCTTTACTTTATTGAAGGGGAATAAATAATATGGCTAGAAGAGCAGTAGAACAGGAGTTGTCAAGAGGGCGGATTCTGGAAGCGGCCAGGCACTTGTTTATTACCAAGGGCTACCGTGCGATTTCAATGCGCAGCATTGGCCAGCATCTGGGTTACAGTCATGGTTCGTTATACTATCATTTTAAAGAGAAGGCTGAACTGTTCTATGCCATTGTGATTGAAGATTTTAATACATTGCGTGGGATTCTACTGCAAGCAGCAACAGGCACACCTGATGATGGCTTGAGCAGACTAGAGTACTTGATGCTGGAATTTATCCGTTTTGGTTTGGAAAATCCATATCAATACGAAATTATGTTCATGATGCACGATGAAGAACTATTTGCATACTGTCGCACAGAGCAAAACCGTTGTGTCGAACTATTTGCATCCATGATCCGTCAAGAATTGAGTGGTCAGGGGCATTCGGAGGAAGATTGCTCAAGGGTACCGAAAAGTCTGTTTTTATCCATGCATGGCTTTGTATCCTTTTATATTCAGGACGGTTTAACATTTGAAGAAATTAGGCCCGCTGCTTTAGCACATGTAAAGCTGCTGTGCAGACACCTATGAGCGTACCTGCATTCACACGCTTCACCCATGAACATGTAGGGCGCTTTTCTAGGTGTATGCGCTTCATGACGGTGACTTATCATTACGGTACTTTGCGAAAGCGACTAAGAATTTAACAGACGATGATGCATCCAGTAGGAAAACATCATGGTCTGTTTTTTTTACCTGGTCCGTTAGCCCTCCATGATTTTTACATGGTATTGGCGTCTGCGTGGTCCGTCGAATTCACAAAAATAAAGTCCCTGCCATCGTCCGAGCAACAGCTTTCCATCATGGATGATGATCGTTTGTGAGGGGCCTGTCGTAATGGATTTTAGGTGGGACGCTGTATTTCCCTCCATATGGCGATATTGGGGATGCTCCCACGGATAGACTTCATCTAGTCTTAACATCACATCATGTTTGACATCTGGGTCTGCATTTTCATTAATGGCGATGCCGGCTGTCGTGTGTGGACAATAAACAAGTGCGGTTCCTTGTTGTACCCCGCTTTTTTCGATCAATGAAGCAACCTCTCGTGTAATATCGCGAATTTCATCTCGCCGTGTAGTGGATAATTCTAAAGTATGCAACAATAACTCCATCTCCTTTCTTCCTAATACTTTACCCTTTTAATTCCTAATATAATATATAGAGTTGACGAAAATTACTTTCCTTTGATAAAGTATCACATAAGAAAAAACATAGTATATGCATTGGAATAATTAAATGGTTTCAAATGAGGTACGTGCTTTGCGGTAAGCAAGGCTGCTGCTGTTCCTGAACAGGTCCAGAAGCGGAAAGGAAGTGTACGGATATGCATGTGGAAGTAAGAGGGTTAAACAAGCATTTCGGTAATTTTCATGCAGTAAAGGACGTATCTTTTGATATTCAGGCAGGCCATCTTATTGGCTTACTCGGTCCAAGTGGTGGGGGAAAAACCTCCATTCTTCGCATTTTGGCGGGTCTGGAGCAACCGGATGCGGGAGAAATTCATTTTCATGGAAAAAGGGTAAACGAGCTGTCCCCGCAGGAACGTGGAATCGGATTTGTATTTCAAAACTATGCTTTGTTCAAGCACATGAGCGTCTACGACAATATTGCCTTTGGTCTGAAAGTGAAAAAAAGCTCCAAAACCCGCATCAAGGAACGGGTCACAGAGTTGGTCGAACTAACGGGGCTTAAAGGATTTGAGCACCGTTATCCGCATCAGTTGTCAGGTGGACAGCGACAGCGAGTTGCTTTTGCACGTGCTTTGGCACCAGAGCCCCAGTTGCTGCTGTTGGATGAGCCTTTTGCAGCTATTGATGCCAAGATTCGTCAGGAGCTGCGCACCTGGCTGCGAGAGTTGATTGAGCGGGTGGGCATTACTTCAATTTTTGTCACCCATGATCAGGATGAGGCGATTGAAGTAGCGGATGAAATTATGGTGATTAATCAGGGACGACTGGAGCAGAAGGGAACGCCTTGGGATATTTATAAAAAACCGGGTACCCCGTTCGTGGCTTCCTTCATTGGGGAATCTACGGTGATTGAACAGGCAGGCAGTCTCAAAGGCTTCGAAGAAGCTGCTGGAGTGGGAACACGTGCCTTGATCCGTCCGGAGTATATTGATGTCGGGCCAAGCGAGGAATTTACGCTTCTGTCGGCGACCGAGGAAGGTGTAGTGAAGCATTTGCATTTTCGTGGAAGTGAGTGGATGGTTGAAGTACAGGTTGGGGACCATCGTCTCATGACGTACCGTTCGCTGGAGAAGTCTACGCTGGAACCTGGTCAGCAGGTGCGAGTGTTGGTGCATCGAGCCTATCTATATAATGACCAGTCCAGCTGGATGGTGGAAAACCGCCTGAAGGAAGATCCCATGCCTATCATCATTTAAAAATCAGGCTTTTGCAAAATTCTCAAATATATATGATCACGCTTGGGGGGATGTCTAGCCTGATTTCACGGCTTTGGGCATGCTCCTTTTGGCGTTGGACGCTGGAAGGATTTATGCAGATGATTTACGTAGAATCGGTCTGTTCGTTATAATAGTAGTAAAAAGACCCAAATAGATAGGAGTTAAACCATGAATCGGCTTATTTTTCTTGGCACGGGGGATGCAATGGGGGTTCCGCGTGTATATTGTGATTGTCTCGTATGCACAGAAGCTCGCACGACAGGGGCGAACATAAGATTGAGATCGTCTGTGCTGATCGAAAGCGAGACGGAGGACTTTATGATTGATTGTGGCCCGGACTGGCGCAGACAGCTAGAATTACGCGATCTGCGTTTTATCCCTACGATTCTTGTGACACATGCACATTTTGACCATATTGGAGGATTACCAGAATGGGCAGATGCCTGTCGCTGGACTGGGAACAGAGGTCGATTGTACGCGCCACAGGAAGTGATCGACACGATCTTGCGGCAATTTTCCTGGCTCTCTGGAAATTTGGATCTTATTCCAGTAGATCAGGGAGCCCAACTTGGCGGGTGGAATATCCGGGGATGGCGTGTGAATCACGGGAAGAACGGATATGCCTACGCTTATCGTCTGGAAAAGGACGGCTTCTCGTGGGCCTACTGTTCGGATTCGATTGGATTAAATGAGGCGGAAATCCTGCCCTTGCACAATCTGAATCTGCTCGTCCTGGGAACGAGTTTTTATCATGAGGAGGCCGAGTATGCCACCCGTTCCGTATACGACATGCTGGAGGCTCAGGAGCTTATAGGAAGGCTTAAACCCCAAAGCACAGTATTTACACATATGTCCCATGATGTGGATGTCACACGCAACTATGGGCTTCTGGAAGGGATTAGCTTGGCACACACCGGTATGAGTTTGCCGTTAGAATAAAGGTGCCCCTTACCCTCACATCGTTCGACTGATACGTAGAAGGGTGGAGATTCCTTCTTTGATTTGTAGCTCGTTGGCGTATGAATAGGACAGCCGTACATGCGTTTTACCCTCTGCGCCGATGGGATCAAATACATTGCCGGGGACAAAGGAAACAGACTCATGTACACTTCTGGAAAGTAGTTCATTGGGTTTTAACGCAGAAGGCAGCTGGAGCCACAGGTTGAGTCCCCCTGCCGGACTGGTCCATGTCCAACCGGAATCGCGGAGACTGTTTTCCATCGTTTCCTTACGAATTTGGAGCGCAATACATAGCTTTTTAATATGCTGCTGCATACGTGGAGATTGAAAGTATTGTAAAAACAGCTTTTGATTCAGCAGTGGCGATCCATTGTCCACCAACGCTTTGACGTTGAGCAGGCTGTTCATGAGCTGTGGTCGGCAGGTCACGGCTGCGATTCGTAGACCGGGTGCGACATATTTACTGTAACTTCGAATGTAGACGACGCTTCCCGAAACATCATAGGCGAAAATCGGAGAAGGGGGCTTTTGCCCAAAGCTGATGTCATAGGTGCTGTCATCCTCAACAATGAGACAGCCGTAGCGCTCGGCTAGTTCTGGCAGTCGTTTGCGTTGCTCATCGGGGACCGTAAAGCCCGTCGGGTTGTGGAATGTTGGATTCATATAAAAGAGACGTGGTTTTTCCGTTTTCATGCACCACTCAATCTGGTCCATATCATATCCTTCTGGTCGAATATCAGTCATGGTCAGACGTGCGCCTTGTCTGCGGAATATTTCCATGGCAGGGCCATAAGCAGGGCGTTCGATCAATACACGGTCTCCTGTATGGAGCAGAGATCGGGCAATTAAATCAATGGCTTGCTGTGCTCCCGAGGTAATCATCACTTCATCTGGTGATAAAGCAAAATGCTTATCCACGCTAAAATGCTGCGCCATGGCCTCCCGAAGCTCGGTATCACCCTGTACAGCGGAATAGGTGGCTGCTACTTTCGGATGCTTTTCAAAAACCTGCATCATCAGCTCTCCCCAAAATCGGTTGGGCAGGAGAGAGGGGTCAATCAGCGCTTTGGAAAACTGGAAATTCGCATTCACTGATTGAACGCGGGTAAGTCCATCCATTCCTCTCCAGGCTGAAACTGACGGATCATCTGCCGCATGGGCAGATTTGGAGTGAATCGTGAGGTCTATGGACGTATGTCTCGAGTAGCCAGCATATTTTGCATGTCCAGTCGCTTGGGAAGCATGAACGTAATATCCTGATTTGTCCCTTACATAGACCAGTCCTCGTTGCTTCAACTCCTGATATGCCCGGAAAACAGTTAGCCGATGTACACCCAGCTCCTGAGCCAAGCTTCGTACGGACGGCAGCTTCATGTCTGTTTGCCAATCCCCGCGATCGATCCGCACAGTTACATAATGGATAACCTGCTCATACAGCTTTAAGGCATGATCGGCTGGAAAAAGTAGTTCGCTGTTGTTCTTACCCATGCTATCCACGCTCCTTTGTGTGTATTGTACTATATAGCACTTCAAAAACGTATACAACTGTTCTGTAGTTATACAACTGTTCTGTTCGTCTCCCTGTATGCTTAAAAGCAACTGAAGGGAGAGGGACGTATCATGATTGGGATCGCGTTTACAGTAATGTGTCTTATTTTTGGCACAACGTTTTTGGCCATAAAAGTGGGAGTGGAAGCCGGGCTTCCGCCGTTTTTATCGGCAGGGGTACGTTTTTTCGCCGCAGGTGCGATATTATTTATTGCTATGAAGCTGACCGGAAAGGTGAAATGGTCGTTATTATGGCGTAAGGAAATGTTGCTGATTGGAGCAGGAACGACCTTCGGTACCTTTTCGGCCTTGTATTGGGCAGAGCAATATGTCAGCTCCGGGATCGGAGCTATTCTGTCAGCTACCGGGCCGATGATGATCGTCATTTTGCAATCTGTACTGCTACGGCAAAAAACGTCACGGATTACGGTCGTTGGCTGCATGATCAGCTTTCTTGGTGTGGTGCTGGTTGTGCTGCCCGGATTGGCGGTTCAGATCAGTGGTCTGTGGCTGGCGGGATGCCTTGTTATTTTGCTGGGGGAGCTGTGTTATTCAGGGGGAGCTCTTTATTCCAAGCGAGTGATGGATGTATTTCGTGAAACGAACCCGATTGCCCTGAATGCGGCGCAAATGATCCATGGGGGATGGATGCTGCTGTTACTGTCTGCGATCACGGAACCGTGGAGTTCTGAGGGGTGGCAGTACCTTCCTGCCATGGGGTCTTTACTCTATCTGATCCTGTTTGGTTCGATGATTGCACATACACTGTTCTACTGGCTCATGGAGCGTACAAATCCCCTGTTTCCGACGACGTGGCTGTATATATCACCGCCGATTGCGGTGGGCTTGGGAGCGTTGTTGTATGGAGAGCATGTAAGCTGGTGGATGCTGGTTGGGGTGCTGCTCATTGTGACCGGACTAATCCTTATGAACAATGGAATTATCCGTTTGGTGAACAGGCGTAAGTTACGTTCTGCTGCCTGATATTTTATAGCGGTCAGGTTATTATATGATCTGACAGAAAAGGCCTCCAAACTGTCGTATGTTACTGATCATGCGACAGTTTGGAGGCTTTGTTGTTGTATTACTTCATTTAAGAATTATGGGAGCAGGCACTTTTTGCTTATTCAACATTGAGTACGAATTTGTCGATGGCGTGCTTAACACCATCTTCGTTATTGCTGCGAGTGATGTAATCAGCCAGCTTCTTCAAATCAGGAATGGCATTCTCCATCGCTATGCCGAGACCAGCGCATTCAAGCATTTCATGGTCGTTCCAAGAGTCGCCGATGGCAATCGTTTCCGACAGTTCACAGCCAAAATGGTTTGCAAGGAAGGTAAGCGCGTGACCCTTGGTGCCTTCATGGTGCATAATTTCCAGAAAGTGAGGCTTGGATTTTGTAATGTGAACTTCATTGCCAAGCAGTACGCGAAGTTCAGGAATTAATTCATCCAACACTTCCGGCTCGTCGATAATCAGCAATTTAGGAGCCGGCTGCTCTATAACTTTACTGAATACAGGCTCTACAAAATATTCCGTGTTGTTCAGCTCCGTGTAATCTTTGATTTTCTGATTATCTTCACGTGTGTACAATTTGTCATCAATATACGTTTGTAGATGCAGATTGCGTTCCACGCAGAATTCATACAGACGACGTGCAGCCACGAGTGGAACATAACGCTCATACAGCACGTTTTCGTCCAGCAGGTTTTTAACCAAAGCTCCTTGATACGTAATGATCGGCACGTTCAAACCAGTCTGGCGAGCAATTTTGTGTGCAGAGGCATAAGCTCGTCCAGTAGCGAGGGTAACCACCACACCTTTCGCTACAGCAGCTTCTAATGCCTGTTGTGTCGCTGGTGTAACTTCTTTCTGGTCGTTAATGAGTGTATCATCAATATCAATGGCAATTAATTTATACATATCGGTATTCTCTCCTTTATCTCTATCATGGGGCAATGCTAAAATTGTATCTTATAATATTCAAAATGACAATATCGCAAGGAAAAGGGGACGGCTCCTATAAGAGCCTGTCCCCTTATAACCACTGAAGTATTGGTTTGAAACGATGGGAAAAAGTAACGGTTAGTCTTCCAAAAATACAAGTCCAACAAAATCGTCCAACTCAATATTACCAAAATAGTGCTTCAAATCGAGAGAGGATAAGGCTTGACGTACCTCACCTTCATCATAACGCTTGCCGCGCAGGATATTTTCAATATCAGCAACGTCACCCACACCGAAGAAATCCCCATAGATTTTAATATCACGAATGTAGCCTTCCTTAAGATCCATGCGGATATCAATAATACCGACTGGAAATTTACGTGTGTGCTTGATATTGCTCTCGGGGGATAGACCGTAGTTCCAATCCCACGATTGGTAGCGTTCTTTGGATATTTCATGGATTTTGGCCCAATCGGTATCGGTGAGCTTATATTGAGGTACTTGATCCAATTCTGATCCGAATATGAAACGCAACAGTTCCTCGCGAAATTGCTCTATGGTCATCTCACGGTCCATCAGTTCGCTGATGTTAGCTACGCGACTGCGGACAGATTTAGTGCTTTTGGATTTGAATTTTTCGGGATTGGCATGCAGTGATGCAGCCACATTGTCCAGATTCAGGTTAAACATCAATGTACCGTGGCTGAACATACGTCCGCGTGTGGCAAATTGGGCGTTTCCTGAAATTTTACGTTCTCCGACCTGCAGATCGTTGCGGCCTGTCATTTCAGCTTCTACTCCCATTTGGCGCAGAGCATCAATCACAGGTTGCGTAAATTTGAGGAAATTATGAAAGGACTCCCCGTTATCCTTGGTAATAAAACTGAAATTTAAATTACCGAGGTCATGATATACAGCACCGCCGCCGGACAGGCGACGAACGACTTGAATATTGTTATCTCTGACAAACTCGGCGTTGATTTCTTCAATGGTATTTTGATGCTTGCCTATAATAATAGAAGGCTGATTAATGTAAAACAGCAAATAGCTGTCGTCCAGCGGTAGATGCTTGAGCGCGTATTCCTCAATAGCAAGATTAATGGCTGGATCGTGTATCCCCTGGTTGTCGATGAACAGCATGTCCATTCCTCCGTATATAAACTGTGTAATTTTATGTGTGCCTCCTTCTATTGTAACCCAAGTGAGCCATGTACAAAAGCTCATTTGCATTGACGGGACGCAAAAAGCAGCCTCATAATGGAGCTAAATGATTGGAAACGGGCGGAAAGGATGAGAGGCAATGATAGAGGTTTACGGTCATGGCGGGGACAGGGAAACAGCTGCGGCGACATTTGGCGGGACTGCTGCTGATTTTGTAGATTTTAGTGCAAATATTAATCCGCTTGGTCCACCGCCTGAGGTGCTTGAGGCGCTGCAACACTCATTTGACACTGTGATTCGCTATCCAGACCCTGGGCATCGGAATTTTAAAAATATGCTCGCACGGCGACTGCATGTTCCACCGGAGTCGTTAAGTATCGGAAACGGAGCGGCTGAGAGCATGGCGCTCTTGTTATTGGGACTAGCTCCTAAGCGTGTGGGTACAGTGGAGCCGTGTTTTTCGGAATATGCCGAGCTGGCTGGCAAATTCGGAGCCGAGGTCAACCGGGTGTATGGGAAGGCCTCGCTTCAATGGAAGGCGGACGTGGAGGACATCCTTCAGCTCATGGAGCGGGTAGATGTTTTGTTCCTCGGGCAGCCGAATAATCCAAATGGCGTCCAATATAGTGAGCAGGAGCTGTGCGAGCTGGCAGAGGCGGCTGGCACAACGGGTACTGTGCTGGTGGTGGATGAAGCATTCATTGATTTTATTCCGCTGGAACGGCGAATCTCACTGCTGCCTGTGCTGGATCGCTATCCTCATGTGATTTTGATCCGGTCAATGACCAAATTTTATGCCATTCCTGGCCTACGATTGGGTTATGCGATTGCTCATCCAGACTATATCCGGCGAATGACGGCCAAACAGGTGACCTGGAGTGTGAATGGATTGGCGTTGCTGGCTGGCGAGGCGTGTTTGAGAAGTGGGCAAGCATATGAGCGCCAAACACAGGAGCTGATTGCTGCGGAGCGCAACCGCCTGTTGACCGCCTTGGCGGAATGGGGCTGCGGTGTCGTTCCCGGTGAAGCCAATTACGTGCTGGCAAGGGCGCCGGGTACGTGGAGTGCATCGGCTATTCAGCAGGCGCTTGGACAACGCGGAGTTCTTATACGTAGCTGTGCTATGTATCCGGGACTGACGACGAGCCATTTTCGGATTGCGGTCAAGGATGCAGAAGCCAACGACAGGCTGCTATCTGTATTGGGTGAAGTGCTGGAGGAGGAGGAGCGGCGTGACAGTTAGCTTGATTATCCTGGCAGCCTATCTATTGGACAGGCTGATCGGTGACCCGAGGTGGTTGCCGCATCCAGTCATCGGTATGGGACATGCCATTTCAGCATTGGAAAAAGTGATTCGCTGCCAGGTCCGAAGTGACCGAGGGCTGAAACGTGCAGGTATACTGCTTCCACTCATTGTGGCGGGAGGCTCCTTTGCGCTCGCCTGGGCGCTGTTGCAATTGCTTGCCTGGATTCATCCGTGGTTATCTGTCGGCGCAGAAATAGTGCTGATTGCGACCACGATTGCTTCCAAAGGACTAAAGGATGCAGGAATGGCAGTCTACCGAGCGTTGCAGGCGGATGACCTGGCTGCGGCACGGCGGGAGCTGGGCATGATAGTCGGGCGGGATACGCAGCAACTTGATGAGCCTGAGATTGTACGCGGTACGGTTGAAACGGTCGCTGAAAATATCGTGGACGCGATTATTTCCCCGCTTTTTTATGCCTTGATCGGGGGAGCACCCTTGGCGCTGGCTTATCGTGCTGTGAATACGCTCGATTCCATGGTTGGCTACAAAAATGAAAAGTATCTGCATTTAGGCTGGGCTTCAGCACGTCTAGATGATGTGGCTAACTACATTCCAGCACGCCTGACAGCGGCAATGCTTGTGATAGCGGCGTGGATGTACAAACGAGATGCTGCAAGAAGCTGGCGCACAGTCAAGCGAGACGCTCGTCTGCACCCAAGTCCGAACAGTGGCTTCCCGGAATCGGCTGTTGCTGGTGCATTGGGGATTCGTCTTGGAGGATATAATGTGTATCATGGCGTGCGCTCCTTTCGTGCATACATGGGGGATTGGATACGACCGCTAGAGTCGAAAGATATACGGCATACGATCCAGCTGATGTTCGCCGTGTCCAGTATGTTTGTAGGATTGTGTTTGTTAGGAGCCGCAGGTTGTTTTGCCTTGGGATGGGTGCGGTGAGGGTGAGGAGTGACACACTGAATAATGATCGAGCAGGAAGTGACATTTCTTGAAACAAGATATAGCAGCAAAAAGGACAGTAGAATACGCACAAAGACCGAACTCACAGGAGGATAAGGTGCCGTATGATGCTAAAGAAGATCTGCATTGGGATATGGAGCTCGTGTTAGTTCGTCACGGCACAACCTTATGGAACAAGGAACGTCGATATCTGGGACACTCCGACTTAGGTTTGCTACCGGGGGCAGAGCAGGAATTAAAGCCTTTGCAGGAAAAATTGCAAGGTCAGTCCTTTGCTCGAATCTATTGCAGCGACTTAATGCGATGTCGCCAGACCTTGCAGATCATTGTGCCGGAATCAGAGTTGACGTCTGGGCGTTCCCTATCTACTATGCCTCCTATGATGGAACCATGTCTGCGAGAGCTTCATTTTGGCGAGTGGGATGGAAAAACGTATGACATGCTCAAGGATGTGTCGTTGTATCGGGCTTGGATTGATGAGCCGCAACGGATCACCCCACCTGGTGGAGAGTCTTGGACAGATTTTGTAAATCGTCTGCGCAAATTTCTTGACTCTCTGTATGAATGGCGTGTTGCTATGGAAGTTCAACCCATGGATTTGACTGCTACGTCGCCCTCTGTTTTGGTCGTTACGCATGGTGGCGTAATTCGTCAGCTAGCTTGCATGCTGATACCGGGCCATGATTTTTGGAGTCTGAATCCGAAGCCGGGAGAAGCATTAAGGATTCAATTGAGGCTGGCAGGACCGCACAATTACATAGCGGAAATGCTTCCTCATTAGGTTAGACACCAGCGGATAAAGAGGCTGTTTGGGTTGTAAGCCGCCTCATTTTAACCTATAATCATCAAGTAAAAGAACGGCTTGACTACCACTACATCAAATATCCAGCAGACGAGGTCGGCGCAGCGTGATGAAACTATGGTTTCCCTCCCTGCGCTGTTAAAAGGGAAGTCGGTGTGAATCCGGCGCGGTCCCGCCACTGTAAATGGAAACATGCCCGTTAGTCCTCTTTAAATGTTACTAAGCATATGAAAGAATTTCAGGACATGTATTTTACCATAAGTCAGGATACCTGCCCGTCCGCCTGTCACCATAATCCTTCGAGGAAAGGATGACGTGTTCGCAGTGACTGTCCATGCGGAAAGAAGCTGCCGCCTGCGCACGATCTGCGCTAACGTGACCCCTGTGTCCTGATATGAGGATGCGGGGGTTTTTGATAGGAAAAGAAGGCTAGATTTAGAAGATATCTGATGATGTTCAAGTAACGCTCTTAACGATTTATTTATGAAGGGGTGCAAATCATGGCAGGAAAAAAAATAAAGGTGTGGACAACAGGTCTATTGGCTCTGATTTTGGCAGTTGTGCTGAGTGCATGTGGCGCTAATGGAAAAAATGCAGAAAATAAAGAGGGTCAGGCTTCTTCACAGCAGCCGGGACAGGCAGTAAACGCACAAGAGCCTCCGGGCAAAACGGTTTACCCGCTCACAGTTAAAGATGCAACAGGACAGGAATTTACATTCAAAAAAGCGCCGGATAAAATCGTTTCCGTCTCCCCGGCAGAAACCGAGGCGTTGTTCGCCATTGGGCTGGATAAGGAAATTGTCGGCGTCTCCGACTACTCTGATTACCCGGAAGCAGCTACGAAAAAGCCTAAAGTGGGCGGTATTATGAAACCAAACGAAGAGGCGATCATTGCTGCGAACCCGGAAGTCGTTTTTGCAGGGATATCACTTAGTGAACAGGCTACGACCAAGCTGCGCGACATGGGAATTATGATTTTTAAAACGGAACCGAAGACAGTGGAAGATGTCATGGCTAACATCGAATTGTATGGGAAAATCACCGATCATCAGAGAGAAGCAAGAGCGGTGACTGACAAGATGAGAGCAGATGTAGCAGAAGTAAAAGAAGGAATTAAAAATATCGGTAAAGGGCAGAAGCTGCGGGTATACGTCGAGTTTTCACCAGGCTGGACAGTGGGTAAAGGCGAGTTTATGGACGAGCTGATTACGTTGGCGGGCGGCGAAAATGTAGGTGCCACGCAGAAGGGGTGGTACCAAATTAGTGAAGAAAATATTATTGCTGCGAACCCTGACGTGATTTTGTACAGCAAAAGTGTCAAGGACGACAAAACGGGCCAGACGCTCGGTGATATCATTAAAGCTCGCAGTGGATGGGATCAAATATCGGCTGTTCGCCACAACCGGGTATTTGCCGTGGATGATAATTTGATCAGTCGTCCGGGTCCACGCGTAACGGAAGGTCTCAAGGAAGTGGCCAAGGGCGTGTATCCTGAAATTTTCAAATGAACCGTAAACTGATCGGCTTTGGAGGGACAGGTCTTGTCCTGCTGTTGCTGACGCTGCTGCTCTGTCTTGGCATCGGCTCGGCCAAGCTTCCGGTCAGCCAAATCACGGGCATTCTGGTTAACCACCTACCGTGGTTAGGCGATACGTTTACACCGGATTGGAATACATCCTCAGAGCAGATTATTTTGAAGGTCAGATTGCCACGAGTGTTACTGGGAATGTTGGTAGGAGCAGCGCTGGCGCTGGCGGGAGCCGGATTTCAGGGTGTGCTGCGTAATCCTTTGGCTGATCCGTATACACTGGGGGTATCCTCGGGGGCTTCGGTAGGAGCGGCAGTACTGATTTATTGGGGCCTTCAATTTTCATTTGTTGGCATATGGACGCTGCCGCTAGTGGCATTTACGACCGGAATGCTTACGCTGTGGATGGTGCTGACGTTGGCACGGGAAGGTGGGAAAATTCCGACACAAAGTCTCATTTTGTCGGGTGTGGTGATGCAATCCTTTCTGGGAGCGGTTGTTTCCTTTCTGACAGCCATGTCGAAGGAGACGGTCAATGAAATATTGTACTGGACGATGGGAAGTCTTAGTCTGCGCGGTTGGTCATATACAGGAATCCTTTTACCTTATGTGGTCATAGGGCTGGTATTTCTATGGAACCGGGCACGTGTGCTGAATATTTTGGCTTTGGGTGAACGTCAGGCGGCGCACATGGGAGTTCATGTAGATGCGACGAAGCTATCTGTTCTGATTATTTCCACGCTGCTGACAGCAGCCGCTGTCTCGGTGTGTGGCGTGATTGGCTTTGTTGGACTCGTTGTACCGCATATCATTCGTCTGGTGACAGGTCCTGATTACCGTATGATTGTTCCATTATCTGCGCTCGGCGGAGCTGTTTTTATGGCTTGGGCAGATACGGCGGCTCGCACATTGTTAGCCCCCACAGAAATTCCTCTGGGCGTGATGACGGCCTTTGTTGGGGCACCGTTCTTCGCATATCTCCTGTACCGAAACAAGAAGCTGCGCAGGGGGGGACTGCTGTGACAGAACAAAGTGAATCACAGAAGGTGCGTGATCGGGCATTAGAGGTAGTGGGTCTGACACGTGCCTATGGAGAGTTCCATGCTTTAAAAAATATAAGCTGGAGCGTCGACGAAGGAACTTGGTGGGGGATTATTGGTCCGAACGGCAGTGGAAAATCGACCTTGTTGCATTTGCTTTCCGGTGTAGATCAGCCAACTTCGGGAAACGTTCATATCTATGGCAAAAAGGTCGGTAGCTACAGCAGGAAAGAGCTTTCCCGACTCATAGCCGTACTCCAACAGGAAGGGCTTCCTCCCGTGGGATACACCGTCAGGGAAGTCGTAGAAATGGGACGTTTTCCCCATCAGGACTGGCTAGGCAGGGAAAAGGGTGTTGATGTGGAGGCGATCGCGGATCGCGTGCTGGAGCGATTGGGTCTTACCACGCTGGCGGACAGAGCATTAGACCGTTTGAGTGGGGGACAGCGACAGCGTGTAGCTTTAGCAAAAGTAATGGTGCAGGAGCCACGAATATTGCTGCTGGACGAGCCTACGACCTATCTGGACTTGCGCTATCAGCTTGAATTTATGGAACTGCTGGCAGATTGGCGCCAAGAAACGGGTGTGACGATCATTGCGGTCTTGCATGATCTTAACTTGACAGCCCAATTTTGCGAAGATTTGCTTGTACTCAAGGATGGAATGGTTGAAGGATTGGGAGCTTCATCGAAGTTATTAACTGAGGATCGGATTCGACGAGTATACGGTGTTGAGCCTGTGATGCTTCCGCATCCTGATAGCGGTGTGCCGCAGCTCTTGCTGCGCAGGAGCGCTTCGGATACAGCAGATTAAATAAACGATGAAACACACTTAAAAAGAGCAGGGAGTGGAAGGTATGAACGACAAGCTGCGTCAGCTGATCGATAGCATTGCCCAGCCGGATGGGGTGGCGGCCTCGGCAGCTTCAGCCCATTTGGACCAATTAACAAAGCCACCGGGAAGTCTTGGAAAGTTGGAAAGTGTGGCCATTCAGCTAGCAGGAATTACAGGAGTGGATAAGCCTGAATTCGATCGTAAAACGGTTATGGTCATGGCTGCGGATCACGGGGTGTGTGAAGAGGGAGTCAGTGCCTTTCCGGCTGAGGTTACACAGCAAATGCTGTATAACATGCTGTCAGGTGGCGCAGCAATTAATGTGCTGGCACGCCATGCGGGCGCAGATGTCAAGGTGGTAGATGTTGGCGTGAATGCGGATGTCGCTCACGCGAATCTGTTGAACCGTAAGATACGCATGGGTACTTCGAATATAGCTAAAGGGCCAGCGATGCTGCGTACGGAAGCGGAACAGGCGGTTTTGGCCGGAGCTGAAGCTGTAGCAGAAGCGGTCAAAGGTGGCACACGGCTATTCGTTACTGGAGAGCTGGGCATCGGGAATACCACAGCCAGCGCTGCGGTCGTATGTGCTCTCACCGGGCTGGAGCCGGAAGTTATCGTAGGCCGGGGAACGGGTGTAGATATGGCTGGGCTTACCCGCAAAATAGCGGTTGTCTGCCGCGCATTGGACGTGAACCAGCCAGATGCAAATGATGCGCTCGACGTGCTCACTAAGGTCGGCGGTCTGGAGATTGCCGCCTTGGCAGGAGTTATCCTCGGCGCAGCCGCACATCGCTGTCCAGTCGTGTTGGACGGCTTTATTTCCGGCGCAGCTGCCCTCGCAGCGCGTGCACTTGCGCCTGCAAGCGCTGCGTACATGCTCGCTTCGCACGCCTCGGACGAGCGCGGGCACACGGCGGTGCTCTGCCAGCTCAAGCTGGAGCCCATGCTTCATTTGGACATGCGGCTCGGGGAGGGCACAGGTGGTGCGCTTAGCTTGCACCTGATTGATGCGGCGTGCCGCATTATGCGCGAAATGGCGACCTTTGCCGATGCAGGCGTATCGGACGGTCAGGGAGCCGCGCAGCGATGAAAGCGCTCGTGACCGGCGGGGCACGCAGCGGGAAAAGCGGCTTTGCCGAGCGATTATGCATGTCGCGCGCGCCTGGCGCCTGCTACATTGCAACGGCGCAAGCCTACGACATGGAGATGAAGGAGCGCATCGCCCTTCATCGGGTCCAGCGCGAGTCTGCCGGGTACGACTGGCAGACGCTGGAGGAAGCGCAGGCGCTGCCGGAGCTGCTGCGACGGCTTGGCGGCGATCAAGTGTCGCAGCCATCACCCGCGCCTATGGTGTTAGTCGACTGCCTGACCCTGTGGCTGTCGAACGTGCTGCTGGCCGCAGGCGAGGACGGCGAAGCTGCGTCCAAAGTTGCCATTAATGAACTGACGGCAGCTGTGGAGCAGTATCCGGGGCAGCTTGTCATCGTGACCAACGAGGTTGGTGACGGTATTGTGCCCGAATATCCGCTTGGTCGGCTGTATCGGGATTTGAGTGGGGTTATGAATCAGCGGATTGCCCGTCTTTGTGATGAAGTATTTTTGGTGACGGCGGGTATTCCCGTAGAACTCAAACGGCTGGAATATAAGCTATGAGCCGCGAACGTCAGGCTGTTGCTGCTGCTTTTCAATTTTTAACGCGTCTTCCGGTGAAGGCGGAATTGGATTTTTCCCCGGATTTGCTTAAACGCAGTGCAAGTTATTATCCGCTGGTGGGAGTGGTCATTGGCATCATCGTCTGGGGCTTTGCGGCGCTCGCTTCTATGGTGCTGCCGCCGTTGCCGTGTGCGATTCTTACTCTTGTTGTCTGGGTCTGGTTGACGGGTGGATTGCATTTGGACGGGTGGATGGATGCAGCTGATGCCTTGTTCAGCTACCGATCCCGTGAACGGATGCTGGAGATTATGAAGGATAGCCGTGTAGGGGCAATGGGCGTTATTGCTTGCGTGTTGCTGCTCATGCTCAAGGCTTCTTTGCTATATACGGTGCTGGTTGAACGGAATGTGTCTGGCTTGCTGCTGCTTCCGATGGTTTGGAGCCGCTGGTTTATGGTACATGCGATGAAGCGCTGGCCTAAAGCCCGTAATGATGATGGACTGGCTGCGCGTTTTGCTGATATGAGTGGTGGCCGCGTAGGGTTGGCCGTATTCTGGGCTGTATTAGTGACCCTGAGTGCTGCCGTAGGACAATATCTTCTGGCAGGTTTGGCTACAGCAACAAGGGATACTGGGAATCTGTCGTTGGCAGGATCATGCTTACAAACCTTGCTTTCATATTCTGAAAGCCTTCCAATCTCGATAGGTTTTGTGTTGATTCCGCTCTTGGCTTACGGTGTTGGAACCTTCACGGCAAACCGTATTAACCGCCGCTTGGGTGGACTTACGGGAGATATATACGGAACTTTAAACGAATTGCTGGAGACTGTTTTATTGTTGTTTATTGTCATTTTGTACGGGTTGTGACCAGATTTGAAATGAATTCGTTAAAGGGGAAGAGGCAATTGTCAACTTTCGAACCGTCCAGCACGAGCCCGGCAGCCGTATTGATGCTTCAAGGAACAGCGTCGGATGTGGGCAAAAGCGTGGTGACGACTGCGCTTTGCCGTATTTTTACGCAGGACGGATATCGTCCAGCACCGTTTAAGTCGCAAAATATGGCGTTAAACTCTTATGTTACCGAAGACGGCAAGGAAATTGGACGCGCTCAGGGGGTGCAGGCTGAGGCCTGCGGTATTGAGGCCACGACCGACATGAATCCGATTCTGATTAAGCCGGTCAAAGATATGCACTCACAAATTGTTGTACACGGTGTACCTTATGCCTATATGAGCGCCTCCGATTACCGGAGGGATTTTTTGCCAAAAGCCAAGCAGACCGTTATGGATGCTCTGAATCGGTTGCGCGATACCTATGATATTGTCCTTATGGAAGGGGCAGGCAGCCCGGCAGAGATTAATTTGAAGGACCGCGATATCGTAAATATGAATCTGGCAGGTTGGGCGGATGCTCCAGTGTTGCTTATTTCAGATATCGACCGGGGCGGTGTTTTTGCCTCTCTCGTAGGAACCATCGAGTTGCTGGAACCCCATGAAGTACAGCGTATCCGCGGATTTATCATTAACAAATTCAGAGGCGATCTGTCTCTGCTGCAGCCGGGATTAGACTGGCTGGAGGAACGGACAGGCATTCCTGTACTCGGTGTATTGCCCTATCTACCAGACATTCGCATTGAAGCAGAGGATTCGGTAGTACTGGATAAGAAGCCCAAGCTATCTGCAAAGGATAAAGAACTGGATATTGCAGTGATACGATATCCGCGGATTTCCAATTTTACGGACACGGATGCTCTGGCCGCAGAGCCGGATGTGAGTGTTCGTTATGTCACAGAAGCCGGACAGTTGGGCGTACCGGACGCCATTATCTTACCGGGGACCAAAGACACCATTGGAGACCTGTTGGAATTGCGTGAGAGAGGTCTGGAGAAAGACATTCGGCAGGCTATGAATACCGGCTGCACACAACTAGTTGGCATTTGTGGAGGTTATCAGATGCTGGGTACCGCACTTTTTGATCCCGAAGCCGTCGAATCTGGGTTGCCGCAGCAGGCAGAGGGGTTAGGTTGGCTGGCTCTGTCCACGACCTTTTTGAAGGAAAAGCAAACCGTACGCGTACAAGGAACCCTGTCTAATCATTGTCCGCTTTTGCTTAGCGCTACGCCTGATTCGGGTTATGCCTCTAAGCCAAGCATTGAAGGTTATGAAATACATATGGGCGTTACGGAGTATGTTACGGAACCATACGCACCTACAGATGGAACTTTAAAACTAAGCGAAATGAAAAGGTTATTCCATATCCGGCGTGGCGAAGGAACAGTTTTTGAGGAAGGCTGGGGTACGACAGACGGTAAAATATGGGGAACCTATTTGCACGGTGTGTTTGATAATGACCGTTTTCGCCGATGCTGGCTGGATGGATTGCGACAAGCCAAGGGCTTGGCACCTTTAGAAAGCACTTTTACTGTACGTGAAGCCAAGGAACGAGAGTTTGACCGTGTCGCAGAGGTGGTTCGGGCTCATTTAGATATGGAGCAAATTTATCGTATGATGGGAATGAATTCATAAACTTCATAAAATGATTATTTAAATCGCTCTTAAAAATAAAGAGGTATCTCTACAGCCATTTTCATGACTGAGAGATACCTCTCTTTATTCAGGATTTTGCAAAATCCTCTATGGTATCGGCTTACGTAATTTTAAATTTTTGGACAGCCTTTTGCAGCTCGGTTGCTTGTTTGCTTAATTGGCGAACAACCTCGCTGTGGCTTTCCATTTCATTCAGTTGCTCATCGGCATTTAATCCGATTTCCTGAATCATATGCTGTGCATTGGCAGCGATGAGAGCTGTCTCTTCCACGGAAGCAGATACTTCTTCCGAGCTGGCGGATACTTGTTCCGTTGCTGCAGATACCGTTTGAATCGTAGCATTGATCTTTTGCATAAGCTCACTTAGCTGGTTAAAGGCTGAGCTCGCTTGTTGAACCATTTCCGTTCCCGAATGAATTTCACGGCTCACCTGGGTCACAGAGTCCACAGATTGTTGCGATACTTCTTGAATGGTAACCAAATAGTCGGAAATTTCTTGTGTGGCTTCTTTAGATTGCTCCGCAAGCTTGCGCACTTCTCCGGCTACTACGGCGAAGCCCCGTCCATGTTCGCCCGCACGGGCAGCTTCAATGGAGGCATTCAGGGACAACATTTGAATTTGCTTCGTGATATCGAAAATAGCCGAAACGATACTGCCAATGGCTTCTGAGCGCTCATTCATACTATGGATGTATCGAAGCGATTCATCGGCAGCATGTCCTACCTGTGACATTTGAGCTACAGCTTTTTGAGCGAGCGTAGTACCGTTAACCGTTTCTTTTGTCGCTTCACTGATTTGATCGGATACATCATTGGCAGAGGAGGCGATGTGCTGAACACCTTGAGCGATTTCCTCCATAGCCTGCGCATTTTCAGCAGCAGCTGTAGCTATGCTGGTACTGCCCTTTGCTATTTCCTCTGCGGCAACTGTAGAATCCTGGACTTTTACACTCATAGCCTCAGTCCGACGAAGCAGCTCGTCCGATCCTCCAACAACCGCACCGGATGTAGAAAGCACATGGCCGATCATTTCTTTTAAGTTATGAGACATCGATTGGAAGCTGCGGGCAAGTTGCGCAATTTCATTGACGCCATGAACCTTCGCTTCTTGTGAAAGATCACCTTGAGCAATTTTTTCGCTATGACGAACCAATTCAGCAATGGGTTTTACAACTTTACGTATCACGAGGGTAGAAATAATTCCGCCCAGCAGGAGTGTTGCCACTGTAATACCTATGCAAATCCATAGAATTTGTTGGGATTTTTCTTGTACGAATCCAACATCTTCGTTCACGCCTAGAACTAAATTACTACCCGATATAGCAAAGAAGGCGGTTTTGTGTACTCCGTACGAATCGCTATATATTTCACTGATATTCATCTCGCCTTGTTTTGCCTTTTTTACATCCTCTACAGGAATGAGTGCATCCTTGACCTTGTATACTGATTTTACATTCCGTGCGACGACTTCGGCTTTACCATCCTTCACTACCGCGATATATGCCGATTCTAATTTGAGGGTATCGACTTTGTCCTGCAGATAGGATTCCATCTGTATAGCGGAGCCGGAATCAGAACCGCTTCCTTGCCCGGCCTGAACAGCTAAGGAAATATTGAGATCCTGATATACATTTTTAGCTCCAATTTCTAGCAATTGGTCTACCTGAGGCATGACACTGTTATTAATGATACTCATGGATATTGCATAGAAACTGATGCTGAACAAAAGGGATGCAAAGAGCTGAATCAGCAAAAACATAATTCGTAATTTCGCGCCAATGGAACGATTAAAACTCTTCATGAAAATTCTCCTCTCACATGATGGTAATAAAGTCAGACGAATTCCCCTGCTTGATGTAGGCCGCTTGTCCAATAAGATGCTAGACACGCCATGATCTACTTGTTTTCCTCTCCTTGCTTGAAGAAAAGACTGAAAATGTTCGGATTCTATGTATATTTCAGCTGTATTCAAGGAACAAGAATGTGAAAGGGAAGTAATCCATGATTTACTAAAAAGTAGGTTAGACCTATTTTACATAATTAACAGACGGTTGAATAGTCATATTTGCCCAAAAAAAAACAAAAAATATATAACTATGGTCTTAGGTGTTTAGATGTAAGTTTGATGTAAATTATCAGGTGCATAAAAACGAATAGATTACTCCTTCTATAAAACTATTGTAAAAAAGAAGTAATATAAGTAGCATAAGGAATACCGCTTTTACGACAATATTCTTCTAAGCTTGGTTTGGTAAGTTCGAAAGTGGTCTTCAATATACATATAAAAGGGGAAAAGGTAGTTATGAATGGGGATTTACTTTCCAAAGAAATGATTTCGCAGGTCAGAGGAGAAGATGAACTAGAGCCAACTTCCGGCAGTAACAGAGCTGCTACAGGGGGCAATCTGATAAGTCGTCTATTAGATTATGTATCAGGCGTATTCACTCCGATCTTGCCGGCAATGATTGGGGCAGGAATGATCAAGGTAATTATATTAGTTTTAATGTCCTTCGGTTTATTGTTGTCTGATCCGCAGGTATATACTATTTTAATGGCTATCAGCGATGGGGTATATTACTTTCTACCTATTTTTGTTGCGACAAGTGCGGCAAGAAGGCTGCGCAGCAATGTATTTGTTGCGGCAGCCATCGCAGTATCCGTATTCCATCCCCAACTAACAAGTTTATTCCAGTCAAGTGAGGAGGTACGTTTTGCCGGTCTGTCAGTTATAGACCCACAAGCTGCTTCATCTATAGTACTCATACTTGTTGTCGTTTGGATAGCATCGTGTGTCGAAAGATGGTTAGACAGGTATACCCCTTATTCACTTAAATTATTGGTTGTCCCGACTTTGACACTGATAATCACTATACCTTTGATGGTGTTCGCTTTCGGACCACTGTGGAGTTATCTCGGCCAACATGTATCGGATGGACTAGGCTGGTTGTTTGACAATGCAGGAATATTTACAGGGCTGTTGCTCGGAGGCGCGATGTCTTTGCTTATTATTGCAGGCATGCAATATATAATGCTACCGATTATGATCAGCTCGCTTACAACATTGGGTTACGATCATATTTTTCCCGTGGTCATTGCAGCGGCTTTCGCTCAGGCTGGCGCAACATTTGGCGTATGTGTTAAATCCAAAAATCCCAAAGTCAAAACGCTGGCTGCGTCCACAGGTTTGTTAGCCATGCTGGGAATCATTGAACCGGCCATGTATGGTGTCAATATCCGTTTCAAAAAACCGTTAATAGCAGTTATGATTGGTGGAGCCGTTGGTGGGGCTTGTATGTGTTTGTTTGAAACAGAGCTTACTGCTATTGGTACGTCTGCTGGGCTGCTCAGCTTACCTTTATTTTCTGAACCCACGCTTGTGTACGGTATTGTGGGTATACTGATTTCGTTTGTTACGGCTGGCGTAATTACGTATTTTATGGGCTTTGTGGATGAAAAAGATGAGCATTCGCAAGTAGTATCTACATCTGGCATGAATGCTTCTCCGAACTCGGTTGTGGAAAAGAGCCCCGGCAGCTAAGTTGAATACATGTCGCTCTGTTCAGGATAACAAACAGCAAGCCTTCATCTTACGAAGGCTTGCTGTTTGTCATTTTGATAAATCTAAGGCTGAAGCAGATTTATTATTTTTATTTCAATAAAACCTACAAAAATAGTTGGCTTTGTGATATAGTAATCTTCGAATTGAAGGGTCACTTTAGAAAACATCTTACGTTTAAGTTTGGAGGAAATGATATATGGATACCTTCTTTATTATTTTGAATGTCATCGTGCTGCTTGCACTGCTCGGCGTGTTGGTCTGGATGCAGAAAAAGCACATCTCCTTTACAAAAAGGGTATTTGCCGCACTTGGCTTCGGACTGATCTACGGGGCTATTCTACAATATGCCTATGGGGCAGGCTCAGAGGTCATTACAAAATCAGTTGATTGGTTCAACCTCGCAGGTAATGGTTATGTCCGTTTGCTGCAAATGGTCGTTATTCCGCTTATCATGGTGTCGATTATTTCGGCTATTATGAATTTGAAGGGAAGACAGAACCTTGGCAAAATCAGCGTGTCCATTATTGCAGTACTACTGATTACAACGGCAATTGCTGCTTCAGTGAGTATTGTAACCAGTCTGTCATTTGATTTAAAGGCCATTGAGATTCAAGGTGGAGAAAAGGAACAAGCACAGGGCTTGAAGATGGAAGAGCGCCTTGGAACAGTTCAGGACATGACCATTCCACAGCAGGTGCTGGAATTTATTCCTTCAAATCCTTTTGAGGATATGACGGGAGCACGTCGTACGTCGACGCTGGCGGTGGTTATTTTCTCGGCCTTTATCGGGGTGGCTGTGCTCGGATTGGATCGTAAAAAACCGGAACAGGCGCAAACCTTCCGTAAAGTGATCGATGCAGTGTACGCTGTAGTGATGCGGATTGTAACGTTGGTGCTGAGATTGACACCTTACGGTATTTTAGCACTGATCACTAAAGTAGTAGCTACGACCAATCCAGATGAAATTTTGAAGCTAATCAAGTTTGTGCTCGCTTCTTATGTGGCTTTGTTGGTCATGTTTATCATTCATCTTATTTTGCTGGCCTTGTTCGGCTATAATCCGGTGACGTATGTGAAAAAGGTATTGCCTACACTGGTTTTTGCTTTTACTTCTCGTTCCAGTGCGGCGACCATTCCGTTAAATGTTGAAACGCAAACGAAAAAACTTGGTGTGTCCGATGGCATCGCGAATCTGTCTGCGACCTTGGGAGCGACTATTGGACAAAACGGCTGTGCTGGTATTTATCCGGCGATGCTGGCGGTTATGATTGCTCCAACCGTGGGTATTGATCCAACGAGCTGGGATTTTATCCTCACGCTTATTCTAGTCGTTACGGTCAGCTCGTTCGGCGTGGCGGGTGTAGGCGGTGGTGCCACTTTCGCTTCCCTGATCGTGCTTTCCACCATGAATCTTCCAGTGGCATTGGCAGGATTGCTCATCTCAGTCGAACCGTTGATTGATATGGGTCGCACAGCGTTAAATGTCAATGATTCTATTACCGCAGGTCTCATTTCAGGCAAGGTGCTCAAAGAGAACGATCAAGACGTGTTCAACAATCAAGGTATGGATTTGGATGCAACGGCGCACTCTTAAGTAAAAGATAGACAAGATGGTGTAAACTACAGTCTCATATCGCATCTATCGCATATGTAACACGTGCACTGTGCACCTCAATACTCAGAGTCGACCTTAAGGTCGGCTCTTTATATTAGGCTTAGGACAGTGTAAATTATAGCTGTTCACGAATCCTAATCTATGATACATTAAAATAATGTTTTTCCGGCTTGCTTCGGATGAACCGCGGTTCGCAACCATCCCGCGCTATCAAAACTAGGAGGATTTTATGTTTAATCTTTTATGGGGGGCAGCTTTTGTCCTCGTCAATTTTATGTTCTTTTTGTTATGTTTTCGGTTGTTCGGTAAAAAAGGGCTGTACGCCTGGATTGGTGTTGCTACTGTACTAGCTAACATTCAGGTAACCAAAACGATTGATCTGGTCGGCATTACCACGACATTGGGAAATACGATGTATGTTTCTATGTATATGGCCAGCGACTTGCTGAATGAAAAATATGGGCCTAAAGAGGCGCGTAAAGCTGTGTGGTTCGGCTTTTTCACTCTGATTATGACGACGGTCACGATGCAAATGGTGCTGCAATTCGAGCCAACTGCAACGGATTTTGCCCAGACCCCGATGCAACAGCTGTTTGGATTGTTGCCAAGGCTTGCGCTTGCCAGCTTGACAGCCTATGCAGTCAGTCAATTGCTGGACGTGCGTCTGTACGCCTGGATTCGCAAGTTTTTCCCGGAACGTCATCAGCTCTGGATTCGCGGCAATGGCAGCACGATGATCAGCTCGTTTATAGATACGCTCATTTTCTGTACTATTGCCTTTTACGGTTATGCGTGGGGGATATGGATCGAGATATTATTCACCACCTACATCTTAAAATTTGTATTGACTGCGGCGGGTACACCCATTTTGTACATTGCACGCAATTTCAGCTTTATAGAAGAGGAGGGGCAAACCCTAAAGCCATGATGGCTTGGGGTTACCCCTCCTTTTTTCATACTTTTTATATAATGAATAGCAAATGGATTTATCCGAGCACTGTCAGTTCTTTTGGAAAAGAGGTAAGCACTTCAACACCATCAGAGGTGACCAGAACGTCATCTTCAATCCGCACACCGCCGAGGCCTGGCACATAGATGCCGGGTTCGATTGTGAACACGAAGCCTTCATGAAGCAGATCGCTATTGCCTCCGTGTACAGATGGATATTCGTGAACACTCATGCCAAGGCCGTGTCCAACTCGATGGTTAAAGGCAGGGCCATATCCAGCGGATTCAACAACAGCCCGTGCTGCCTGATCTACGGATGCGCAGGAAACTCCCGGGCGAATGGCGGCAATTCCTGCTTCGTTCGAGCGAAGAACCGTATTATAAATTGTTTCGAGCTCAGTCGATAGCTTTCCAAAAGCAAAAGTACGTGTAATATCCGAAGCATAACCATCGGAATATACGCCCATATCAAACATGAGCAGATCGCCGTGTTGCAGCTTGCGGGTACCCGGAACACCATGAGGCAAGGCTGTTTTGGGTCCAGACAGCACTGTTGTGTCAAAAGACGGGCCATCTGCACCGATTTTTTTCATCTGGTATTCGATTTCGGCCACCAGCTCGACTTCCGTCACCCCTTCACGCACATGGGTGAGACCGTGACGAAGGGCATCTTCCACCAAACGAGCTGCATGTTTCAGACGTTGTACTTCCTCAGGAGTTTTTCTCACACGCATTTCTTGAAGCACTGGACCCAGGTCCACATATTGAGCCGCGCCAATGGCAGTATGTAGCTGTTCGTAACGGAGGACGGAGACGTGCTCCTTTTCCAGTGCGAATGCTTTCACACCGGTGCCTGTGCGTTGACGAAGCAGATCATATGGATTGTCCGTATCGGTGTGGGTGGATATACGAGTCACAGAAGAAGCAGCTTGGGCGGCTTCTGCATCCAGGGCGGGTACGATCAGTTCTGGTTCTTGGTCCCGAAGCAACACCAGACCAAGAAAACGCTCATGCGGATCACTGGCAAAGCCCGTCAGGTAGTAAATATGTTTAGGATCGGTCACAAGCAGGCCGTCCCAAGACTGTGACTTCAGTTCATCATACAGTCGGGTTATTTTCTCATTCATAAAGTCTCATTCCTTTCTGCCTATTTATTCATTATAGCTCTTCATACATCATTATTTATAGCATGGAATGACTTATTCTCTTTCCTGACTTAATGTTTGCAGACGTGCCTGTACATTCTGATCATAGTAACCACCATGGTAGCAGAGTACCTTATCAACATCCAATACAGTCAGTTTATCGAGGCTCTTTAGGGCCAGTGGCATATCCGGCGTAGCCGACTCAGCGGGACCGACCAGTTCACCTTCGACTACAAGCAACTCATCTGCTGCCAAGAGCAGCTTTTGTGCGGGCACATACAAGCTGATATGCCCGGGCGTGTGGCCGGGTGTATGTATAATCTGTATTCCTCCACCATAGGGTAGATGCTCACCATCCTCAAGAATATGAGCAAAGCGCAAATCTGGCAGGCGGCGAATCAGATCCTCTGCTTGTTGCTTGAGCGTAGTATCCAACTGATTAATCCGTTCCGGCGTTAGCTTCACAAATGGTCGCTCTCCTGTCATATAAGGGACGTCATCCTTATGGGCTAACAGGGCAGTATTCGGCAGCAAGTCCAGCAGTGCATGAACATTTCCGATATGGTCAATATCTTGATGTGTTAAAATAATTCTTTTCAGGCGGCTGATATCCTCACCCACATCTGAAATAGCCTTGCGTAATGGCTCCAATTGGCCGAGCATTCCCGTGTCAATCAGTGTAAGTCCATCCTCGTCCTTGAGCAGTACAGGATAAATGGTTGTTTTTCCAAAAAAAGATTCCATAGGTATTTCCAAAATCAAGAGTTGAGTTCCAATATTCATATTAAGCTGCTTCAGAATCCTTGACTCCGAAACATACCTCCCGTCTCGTCATGTTAAATCGCTTACTCCGTTTTTGTTTTTCTTCAAGCTCTATTATAAAACCCTTTGGGACTAATCCGCAAAACAACTCGATATGGCTGATCGGGCGCTTGTCTTGTACAATAAATAAATCACACAATAGGAGGCGGATACGAATAATGAATAACGACCAATCTTTTTCCATTGAATTTGCATGCAAAGAGGATCTTCCCGATATTGTGGACATTTATAATTCTACGATCGCAGGACGAATGGTCACGGCAGATCTGGAACCGGTGACAGTGGAAAGTCGAATTCCATGGTTTGAGGCTCATCAGGAAAACCACCGGCCTTTGTGGGTTTTAAAACAAAAGGGTACAATTGCCGGATGGGCCAGTCTTCAGTCCTTTTATGGGCGTCCAGCTTATAACGGTACAGCAGAAATTAGCATATACGTCCATGAGGATTCTCGTGGAACCGGAACAGGAAGTCGACTGGTGCAGCACTTGCTAAATGAATGTCCGAGACTGGGGATTACCACGTTGTTGGGATTTGTTTTTGGTCATAATGAGCCAAGTATTGGGCTGCTACGGAAGTTTGGTTTTGAGCAATGGGGGTACTATCCGCGTGTAGCTGTGCTGGACAGCATAGAGCGAGATTTAGCGATATTGGGTAAGCGAGTGGATGAATAAGCTTATGACATATAAATATTCTTTGTAACGTGTACAGAAAAAGGCTGTTTCCAAAATCGTCTCATACACTGCAGATGATTTTGGGAGCAGCCTCTTTTGCTTTTCTATTTTCATCGCTTTTAGCGCTGTGGTTTAAAACGTATACTGTGAAAAATCTGATTAAGCACTTCAGACAGCACCAAACCGACAGCAATCGCTCCTGCGATCATCAGCGTGCTCATCGCCAGCTCCAGTGCCTGCGGATAATGTTGTTGTACGAACTGGCGCATGGCATTATAGGCCATTCCCCCTGGAACGAGCGGAATCATGCCTGCGACACTGAAAATAATCACAGGCATTTTGTACAGCCGCGCAAAGCCTTGACTGACGATGCCGATGAGGATCGTTGCCAAAAGGCTGGCGCTCACAGGTCCCATGCTGTCCGTAGTTGAATAATAGACCAGCCAGCCTAGCATACCGACGAAACCGCATTGCAGCAGCGAGCGCCGGGGGGCATGGAAAAGTATGCCGAATGCAGCGGTGGCAATAAAGCTTGTGAATAATTGTGCAAGCATAGACTTGAATCTCCTCCGAATCACATATAAGAAATGATCACCGCAACGCCAGCTCCAATGCCGAAAGACGTCAGGCAAGCATCGGCTCCCTTGGAAAGACCCGAAACAAGGTGCCCGGACATTAAATCACGGATGGCATTTGTAATTAACAAGCCTGGAACCAGTGGCATGACAGAGCCAATAATAATTTTATCCATCATCTGTCCCCAGCCTACTATCGTTAATAGAGCCGCCAGCAAACCGATTAGAAAAGATGCAGAAAACTCTGAGAAAAACTTAACCTTAACGAGCCTGTGAAAATACTGTACGGCTGCAAATCCGATACCTCCGCATAACACAGCTGCGGGGAAATCTCGCCAAACTCCACCAAACATGATCATAAAGCAACCGCTGGCCAACGCAGCAGCCATCAGCTGTATACGGTTAGAATAACGGAGGGGACCACATTCAATCTCCGAAAGCTCCTTGACGGCAGCGCGGGGAGACAAATCACCTGTGCTGATTTTACGTGAAATGGAATTGACCTCTGTCACCTTGTGCAAATCGGTGGTCCGCTCTACGATGCGAATGAGCGTGGCAGGCTCCGAGTCATTAATGGCAAAAAAAATCCCAGTTGGTGTGACATAGCTATGGGACTGGGATATGCCATAGGCCGAAGCAATGCGGGACATCGTGTCTTCAACACGATAGGTTTCGGCTCCATTTTGCATCATCAGTTTGCCCGCCAACAGACAAACCTCAATGATTTCAGGAGTAGGATAGGAATGATTATTCATGCTCGCTCTCTTTCATTCGTACCGGGCCGTTCGACCCTATTATTTTCATTTATTGTAGCACAAAAAGCCGCCTTTTCGGAGGCGGTTAGGTTAGGGGAAATCCAAGGAATTCATCATGATTCTATCATATCAGGAATAACGGTATAGTAGGACTCTTCCAGATATGTTGCGGCCTCAGATAGGCCCATCAACTTAAGCTGTCCAGCTACAAAAGCACGAAGGGCAGAATGGGTGAACAGATGCCGTGTCTGGGCATCTCGAATAAAGGCCAGTCTGGCTTCACGCGAACCGTTGTGGAATAACTCACGCACAGCTTCGCCTTGTTGTTCCCAAAGGAAAGGCTCCGTTACGGTCAAGAGGGCACTCTCCTTAGAAGAGCTATGCTTCGCAGAAGAAGATACCTGAATGCCCAAGCCGTTCAGCGTAGGAGCTGCTTCATTGTGCTTCCGTTCTGTACGCAAACTATCGATATAGGCAGCCATATCCTGAATCGGTTCGATACCAAAGCGTTCCCGGAAGCATTCGCGTACAAACGCGGTACGTTCATCTACAACCTGAGGCAGTCGCTGACCTGCATGTCCAGAATAGTCATCTCCACTGGCGTAGTATCGTTGTAATGAACTGTTCTCTGTATAAACAACACTTAAAAAATCCTGCAAATGACGGGCAACCACCCATACACCCGTCCAATCGACGGGAGATACGCATACGATAGGGGCCTGTGAAAGGTCCTTTTCAAGACCAAAATCCGTTAAAAAGCCATAATGTATTCCGTCCACCCCTGCATGGGCAAAAGGAATAACATCTGGTGGTGTAGCCATATATCGTGGCGCGCGGCCCTGCTCCATAATCAATCCCAAATCAAAACTCAAAGAATGCCGGTTCGCTTCGAGCTCCTTTTCAAATTCTATAAGTGCCTCAATCAAAGGTGTAGCTGATCCATAGGCTAGGTTAGAACCGGAATCCATCGTGTATGCCTCCCTTATCCAATACATCCATAAAGCGTCCATCCCTAAAAGGTACGTGATTTTACACGAAATGTAAACCTGTATGACGAATCTTTTCAAAAATGTGACCTTTTACCCGTGTGTTGTCAAATAAAACGCTTTCGGGCAAAGCAGGACAAGATACCTATATTAGCTCGGTAGAGAAGTAAAGTGAGTTTGCGAAAATGCGGTCTTTTTCAGTGTATGTTAGCAACCGTGAAGTGTGAATGCAGGAGCGCAGTGTGAAGGACAGGGTGCAACGCAACAGGCCAACGGGTATAATATCAGGACAAGGTGAAAAGGAGCGACATCCGAAGATTTAACAGAAAGAAGTGGGCATATGAACTTGCAAAAGAAGGCTGTTTTTTTTGATGTAGATGATACGATGTACGATCATTTGCACCCTACACGCGATGCATTGCGAACAGTATTAGGATTGAGTGAGCGTTTTCCTTTTGAGAAAGCCTACCATCGTATTCGCTATTACAGCGATGTACTATCGGCTAAAGGAGGACTACTGGAGGGGAAGGCAGGGACGCATGAACTGGATGAGATGAGAGAAGGCCGTTTCATTCTGGCTTTACAAGAATTCGGGATAGAAATTACCCGTGAGCAGGCAGTACATGTTCAACAAGAATATTTGGATCGTCAGTACCGAATTGAGCCTTTTGAGGGGGCTACCTCGTTAATAAATGATTTGAGCTCGGCTGGCTTTTTAGTTGGATTAATTACCAACGGTCTTGAAGAACACCAGATGAGCAAGATCAAGGCTATGGCGTTGGAAAATCATGTTGCAGCAGAGCATATCTTTGTATCTGGAACCGTTGGCTATGCCAAGCCTGATCCGCGCATTTTTGAAGTAGTGAACGAACGGACAGGAACGTTAGCAGAGCACTGCTGTTACATTGGGGATTCCTGGCGCAATGACGTGGCGGGAGCTATAGCTGCGAATTGGCAGGTGATCTGGTTCAATCACAGGAACGCTCCCCCGGAAACTGACGTGCTAGGAATCTATAAAACAGCGGCAAGCTATGCAGAGTTAAGAAGGTTGCTTTTGCCGGACGCTCGTTAGACACGGCACATACCGTTTTTTCTAAAAGAATCAACCTATTTTGAAGCCATTCCCAAAGCTAACCCGTAATACTATTTATCTGTTATAGATCTAATTTCATTGGTAATGGTTTAGAACAGAAAAGGAGGGGATCGCGCATGGTAGAACAATGGAGGCAGGCAGAAGACATCATAAGTCAAGTGACCGTATACAGTACAGAGGATAATGATCCGGTTACCATTAAAACAGCCACTCAAGACGTCCGCTGTATTGGCATCGGGACAGATGCGGCCGTATTTACGCTGGATACGTTGCCAGGCTACGCATTCAAGGTGTACTCAGACATGGCGATCGACAAGAAAGATGCGGAGGCCGACGTATATGAGCGTTTGCGAGGGTCTGACTTTTTTCCTCATTATTACGGAAAAGGCGACAAGTATATTGTCATAAGTTATGAATCCGGTATTACGCTGCTGGATTGTTTGCTGCAAGGAATTCCTGTGCCAGAGCAGGTCATTCTGGATGTGGAAAAGGCGAGAGAATTTGTCCGATCCAAGGGGCTGAACCCCCGTGACATCCACCTCAAGAATGTACTCATGCAAGACGGGCGTGCCAAGGTATTGGACGTATCTGAATACGTGAAGGAAGGCGATGACAAGCGCTGGGAGCATTTGGTGTGGGCGTATCATACGTTTTATTCCGGTATCTCGGAGGTTAAAGTTCCCTCATGGATTTTGGATACGATTAAAAAATGGTACTACAAGCTGGACAACTCCAACTTTAATCTGGAGGAATTTGCCCAGCGTGCCAGTCAATTGTTCTCTAAATGGAGGTCATAACCGCTGTGAAGATAACGGATATGCAGTCTGATCTTTCCATAGCAAAAAGGATTGCACCCGCATTTAGGGGAGCAATCCTTTTCTTTTATCTGAAATCCCGAGGCACTCTTCTCGCTGTACCACTCGCAATTGCGGCTTGAATTACCTTTTCACGCACCCGTTGAACCGCACTCTCGTTAAATACACCAGGGATTATATACAGCTTGTTTAGTTCTTCAGGACGGATCGTGCCTGCGATGGCCTCGGCGGCCGCCAGCTTCATCTCTTCGTTGATTTCACGGGCACGGCAGTCGAGCGCTGCTCGAAAGATGCCTGGGAAACAAAGCACATTGTTAATTTGGTTAGGATAGTCCGAACGTCCGGTGGCGATGACACCCGCAATGTCCTCGACGTCCTCTGGCGCAATTTCGGGAACCGGGTTAGCCATAGTGAACAGTACCGGGGCTTCTTTCATACGTTTCACGTCTTCTCGTTGCAGTAGTCCGCCTGCCGATAGTCCGATAAACACGTCAGCGTCCTTCAGAACCTCGGACAGCGTGCCAGACAGCCGTTCGGGGTTGGTATGCTGCGCATACCAATTCCACATTTGATGCTCGTATGTTTCATCCGCTGTAAGCGCTCCGTGACGATCTACGCCAATGATATTGACTGCTCCTGCAGATAGCAAAATTTTCGTACAGGCCACACCCGCAGCCCCGATACCACAGACGACAATTTTGACGTCAGACAGGACCTTGCCGACAACCTTGAGCGCATTGATCAGCCCTGCGTACAAAACGACAGCTGTACCGTGCTGATCGTCATGAAAAACAGGTATGTCCAGCTCGTTACGTAACCGCTGTTCAATCTCAAAGCATCGTGGCGATGAAATATCCTCCAGATTAATACCGCCAAAGGCTGGGGCCAATTGCTTAATGGCCTTAATGATTTCTTCGGTGTCCTGCGTGTCCAGACAGATGGGAAAGGCATCGACGGACCCGAGCTGCTTGAACAGCATAGCTTTGCCTTCCATAACTGGCATGGCTGCATAGGGACCGATGTTGCCTAGCCCGAGGACAGCGCTTCCGTCAGAGACGACGGCGACCGTATTGCGCTTGATCGTCAAACGGAAAGCTTTGTCCGGCTCCTCGTGAATCGCCATGCATACGCGTGCTACATCGGGGGTATATACCCGGGATAAGTCATCGCGGTTTTGAATGGGGACCTTGGGCTGCATTTCAATTTTGCCCCCGAGGTGTAATAGGAAGGTACGATCAGAGATGGATAATACCTTAACACCTTGTGCTTTTTTAATCCGGGCAATCATTTGATCGATTTCTGCTGGATCAGCAATGGTGACTGTAATATCTCTCACAGTGACCTTCTCAGAGGTGCGGATGACGTCAATGGCGATTACATCCCCGCCATGTTCGTTTACCAACGTAATCAATTGACCAAATTGGATGTGCTCTGTGGAAATTTCCAGTCGTAAAATGATATTTTTACCGCCAATACCGCCTTGCATGCAAATTCCTCCTTTGTCTTCCATGACAAAATCATACGTAGGATCGATTGATTGCGCTTACAATATGAAGCGGATGTAAAATCTATGCTGATATTTCAAATTAGTGGTTTCTTCCCCTATCATAGTGAACAATCACTCGCTTGTACAGATTAAGTTGAGTAATATCTTTTATTTTGTATCAAAAAAAGGATGAAAGCCTGGCTGTATTTCAGTCCAAGCGATCATCCTTTTTTTCAATGAAATGATTCACTTTATTTTCACGCATTCGATCTGTTACGTCATATTTTTACCGTAGTAAATTTCGTCCATTTCAATTTTGAGACGTGTTGATATATTTTGTTGCTCTTTTTCAGTCAGACTTTCCTTGGTGTAGCCGAACAGGTAATTGTCTAAATCGAATTGTTTTAGCTTACATTTGGTATGGAAAATATTTTCCTGATACACATTCACGTCGATCATGTCATACTGACTGCGCACTTCGTCTGGAATATAGTTTTGAATGGAGCCGATATCATGGTCGATGAAAAGCTTATGTCCATTCATATCACGTGTGAAGCCGCGTACCCGGTAATCAATCGTCATAATGTCGGTGTCGAAAGAATGAGTCAAATAGTGGAGTGCCTTGAGCGGGGAGATTTCCCCACAGGTAGAGACATCAATATCTGCTCGAAACGTACTGATCCCCTCGTCTGGATGATATTCCGGGTAGGTGTGAACCGTAATGTGGCTTTTATCCAGCTGTATCACGACAGATTCAGGTAGGGGGCCTGGTGACTCGGCATAAGATTCAGTCGGAACCTCCACAATGGGTCCCTCTGATATAAGTACTGTCACGCTGGCTCCTTGAGGAACATAATCCTGCTGGGCTACGTTGAGCACATGGGCGCCGATAATGTCAGATACATTCTTTAAAATAGCTGTCAGCCGATCTGAGTTATATTGTTCATCAATATATTCAATATACGCCTCGCGTTCTTCTTTGGTTTTGGTGTAACAAATATCGTACATATTGAAGCTCAATGATTTGGTCAGGTTGTTAAATCCGTGCAGGGTAATCCGCTGTTCCGGTGTTATGGTCATAGGCTATTTCCCCTTATAGTCGCAGTATTCATACATAATATTCCCAACACGCCTTTTCATATACCGATTCATAAAATCAGTTCTGTAGCTGTTAGATTAAAGGCTTGAACAAGTATGTCTTACCCGTTTGGCATAATTAAAAACAGGCAGGGGAGTGGCTTTGTTTTTACATGTATGGAAATTTTAATGTATATATACTTTATTTCTTACTCAGCAATTTTTAAGTAACAGGACTTATAATATGAACTATGTATACGAAGAAGGAACTGAACTGACAGAGAACTCGTAGTAGAACTTAAGAACCAGGTTAGTAATTCAGTAATTTAATGTGTATCACCTTCACAATGCCGAAAGCTTAACCGAATATGATTATAGACCCGGAAAAATAGTGATTTTGTATATTGCATAAATCGAGAAAGCAACTTCAGCTAATAATATGCGTATAATAAAATAAACGTAAGAAGCTGAGAATTATGAAGTTAAAATGAATTTGTTAGCGAGTTTAATTTACAAACCGATCCCATGTTACTGTCAGGATTTTGCACAATTCGATTCCAGTCGCTCCGAAGTGCAAGATATAGACGAACTAAACTACTTCGTTCTATACCTTTGTTCATTGGAAGTCGCTTATTGGATTTTTGCAAAATCCTTTACTGTAAGAAAAACGGTGGAAGGAGTATCAAGATGCTGGCTTTGTCCGATCCGGCCTGGACTCTGCTCCAAGGCCCTTATGGTTCTTCTCAATACGTCCCGGAAATGTTGAAGCAGCTCCAAGCCGGATATGATGGCGAAATGGCTGACACCTTGTATTGGGAGGAGCTGTATCACCAAAATACGTTGTATACTTGTACATTTGCGGCTGTACCTTACCTTGTAGACATTGCGTTAAAAAGTTCTGATATAGGGATTCGTGCAGATATATATAACATTTGCGGAATATTCGAAGCGAAGAATAACAATCCCTTACATACCAAAGTTCCTTTGGAATTTACAAGGGATCAGGTGAAAGTGGATTCTAGTCTGGCTGAATATATTTACGCGCAATATCGGTGTGCCATTGTCCGACTTGCAGAATTGACTGAAGAAATGGTGCTGTATGCGAAAGAACACGAAGGAGATGTCGGTAAACGCTATGTTCTGGCTGCGGGTGCCGCTTTTCAGGGTTATCGCTGCGTAGCTTATATGCTACAAAGCTTCGATACTGGTGACGAATATACGCTGGATTGTCCGCATTGCGGTACCCCGCTCTATATTTGGCCTGATGAACAGAATGACACCTTGGTTGTCTATGATAAGGATCCTGTAAATTCAGATAATCTGGTTCCCCAACCGATTCGCCCCCGTTCATTGGACCATAGAGGTGCTAATATGCAGTGGTTGCACGAATATGCCCAAAAAATTGAAGAGAACAAGCTGATTGCCCAATTACCCTATTTAAATGGTTGGGTAGATTGTCCAGTGTGTAATACGCCCATATATATATGGGATGAGTTGATGAAAATGGCTGATGGTGTTCGGAGGTATACCGCTTAATCAATCAAAAAAGGGTGCTGTCCTTCTACAGCCCCCTCATTTCCTCTTCTATTTTTCTATCTAATCTCCGTATGCTTTGCTCAATTCTACTCCCGGAACGGATTCAAAAAGGTTTTAGGGATGTCGGATTCAAAACGCAGCAATACCCCGGTGACGGGATGAATAAAAGACAATACCCTCGCATGTAGGCCAAGGCGCCCAATCGACTTGGATTTGGAACCGTATTTTTTATCTCCAACAATGGGATGACCGATATCCTCCATATGTACGCGGATTTGATTTTTGCGTCCGGTCTCCAAACGTACTTCCAGCAAAGAAAAATGCCGATTGGCTTGAAGTAGCTTGTAATGAGTGACTGCGTGTTGTCCGTCATTCGGATAAGGACTGGAATACATTTTTAGCGTCTTGCTTTCTTTCAGCCATGAGGTGATTGTACCCTCAGCTTTTTTAACCTGTCCTTCTACAAGAGCAATGTATGTTCGTTCATACACAACTTCCTTCCACGCTTTTTGCATTTCCTGCTGTATGGCTTCGCTTTTCGCAAACATCATCACTCCTGATGTATCACGATCCAAACGATGCAGTACAAAAATACGATTGTACGGATGCTCGCGTCTCACATGGGCCGTAAGCTGGCGATAGGCTGTTACTTCCTGCTCCTGCGCTGAAGCCACGGACAGCAACCCGGCATCCTTATGGATAACGATAATGGCTTCATCCTCATGCAAAATACGTAGCCCAGTCAGTGGTACGACGGGAATTACCTTTTCCTTGGAAAGAGCGACAGTCTGACCTTGCTCCAGTGGAAAATTATGCACGGTACGCGGAATGCCGTTGACGGACACCTGCCCACGAGCCAGTGCTGATTTAATGGAGTTGCGACCCATGCCAGTCACATGCTCTACTAAAAAGCTTAACAGCTCGGCAGGCTCCTGGACGATGTATGTTTTGGCAGGGGCTTTATCAAAAGCATTCGTTCTCCGTGGAGCTTCCGGTCTATGGGAGCCAGATCTTCCGGCAGGTTTATGACTGCGTTTGGAATGGCTTGCGTTTGACGTAGATTTTGTATGATTTTTCCGTTGGGGTTTCCGATTGTTCATGGGTTCTTTCTCCTTCTTGGAACCGTGTCTCTTCATAATTATGGACAAATTTTCGGCACCGTGTTCACTATATCATGAGAAAACAGCGAACGCCATAAGGGACTAAACCAGATTGGCAGTCTTCTAGCGGTTGAACATTACCCTGAACCCCGGTAAACTAAAGGTAACGAAAGAAAAGCCGATATGCGTCAAGGACGCTAGAAATATGAGGAGTTTTGAAACTATGAGTGTACAAGCACCAACCTTGGAACGGGCGCAGGACTTGCTGCAAAAATTTTATGGCTATCCCGATTTCCGGGAGGGACAAAAGAAAATTGTGGCCAGTATGCTGGAGGGCAACGATACGTTGGGCATCATGCCGACAGGGGGCGGAAAATCGATATGCTACCAGATCCCCGCGTTGTTGCATGAGGGGCTGACCATTGTCGTGTCACCGCTCATTTCGCTGATGAAGGACCAGGTGGATGCGCTGACCACGATGGGGATTGCTGCTGCCTACATCAATAGTACGTTGAGTGGTCGAGAAGTGAATGATCGCATACGAGCCGCACGGAATGGTGACTTGAAGTTACTGTATGTCGCACCGGAACGACTCGAACTGGACTGGTTTCGCGATGAAATGGCTCAGTTGCCGATTTCCTGCGTAGCGGTAGATGAGGCTCACTGCGTATCCCAGTGGGGCCATGATTTCCGTACCAGCTATCTGGCTGTGGCTCCATTCGTGGACGGGCTGTATGAACGTCCAATCGTGGCTGCGTTTACGGCAACGGCGACACCGCAGGTCATGGATGACATCGTGCGCTTGCTTCGTCTGCGCTCACCGGAGACGTTCGTTACAGGCCTTGGACGGCCCAATTTGGCGTTCAGTGTGCTGCGCGGGGAAGATAAACGCAGCTTTTTACTGAATTACGCCCGTGAGCATGAGGGTGAATCCGGCATTATTTATGCGGCGACACGTAAGGACGTGGACGATTTGTACCAACGGCTGCGTGACGCAGGCATGGCGGCTGGACGCTATCATGCCGGGATGACAGATCAGGAGCGTGCAGATAGCCAGGAAGGGTTTCTGTACGACGATATCCGTGTCATTGTAGCAACCAATGCCTTCGGCATGGGGATAGATAAATCGAACGTACGCTATGTCATTCACTACAACATGCCTAAAAATATGGAGGCGTACGTGCAAGAGGCGGGACGCGCAGGACGTGATGGCGACCCGAGTCAATGTATTTTGCTGTTCGGACCGCAGGATATTGTGACGCAGAAGTTCCTAATTGAGCAAAATCCACAGGATGAAGACCGCAAGCGTAATGACTATCGCAAGCTCCAGCAGATGGTTGATTATTGCTACACGACTCGTTGCCTACGTACAGCACAGCTTGAGTATTTCGGAGAAGCGGAGGAGCATGAAGCTTGCGGCATATGCAGTTCATGTACAGATGAACGGGAACTGGTTGATATGACCATAGATGCGCAAAAGATTTTTTCGTGCATTCATCGCATGCGGGAACGTTATGGGGTCTCGATGGTCGCCTCGGTGTTGAAAGGCTCGCGTAACAAAAAAGTGCTGCAGTATGGTTTTGACAGCCTACCAACCTATGGCGTGATGGGCAACCGGACGGAAAAAGAGATCGCCGAAATCATCAATGTTCTTGTTTCGGAAGGCTATCTGATGTTGTCCGAGGGACAATATCCGGTCGTACGCTTGCAGCAGCTTGCCGCTGAAGTGCTGAAGGGCCAGCGAGAAGTCATGCAGCGTGTTGTGCGACATGCCACGGCTTTTGCAGGTGGAGCAGGTTCACGCGGACGACAGGGACGCGATGCATACCCGGCTGCAGTCAACGAAACCGTGTTCGAGCAATTGCGCCTGATCCGCCGCGATCTGGCCGCTCAGGAGCATGTACCGTCTTATATCATTTTCAATGATGCGACGCTGCGTGAGATGAGCGTAGCGAGCCCGCAATCCGAGGCAGACATGTTGCGGATCAAGGGTGTCGGAGAAGTGAAGTTCCGCAAGTACGGCAAGCCGTTTCTTGATTTTTTTCATAATCAGGGGAATATCGGGGGAACGGTAAGCGAGGACGAGATTTATGCAGACGATGTGTACGAGGATTTTGAATAGCCATACTAAGGTAAGGATATAACAGTCCATGCAAACTATAGAAGGTTGTGACCTATGAAAGTCATTTTATCAACGTTAAATGCAAAATATATTCATACCTCGCTGGCCATCCGATGTCTCAAAGCCTACAGTGAAAAGGACTTTGATATCGAGCTAGCGGAGTACACGATTAAAGACCCGGTGATGAACATCGTATCCGATTTGTTTCAACGGGGGGCAGATGTCATCGGCTTTTCCTGTTATATTTGGAACATTGAAGAGACGATTAAAGTCATCGATGTATTGAAAAAGATCATGCCCGAAGTCAAAATTGTTCTGGGTGGTCCAGAGGTATCCTACGATACGGATCACTGGATGAAGCGTTTGGCGAATGTGGACTTTATCGTGGTTGGTGAAGGAGAGGAAACATTCCATCAACTGCTGCAGGAGCTGGAAGGGGATCGCAAGTTCCATTTTGTGTATGGACTGGCTTACCGTAAGGGAGAAGAGGTTATTCAGATGCCCGGTCGTCCGAAAGCGGACTTGAACGAGTTGCCGTCGCCCTATCGTTTTGCTGAAGATATACCGGAACTCGGGAAACGGGTTGTTTATTTCGAAACGAGCCGGGGCTGTCCGTTCAGCTGCCAGTTTTGTCTGTCTAGCATTGAGGTTGGGGTGCGTTATTACGATATTGAGCGCACAAAGTCAGATATTCTGTATCTGATCGACAATGGAGCCAACCTAATTAAGTTCGTGGATCGGACGTTTAATATTAAACGCGATTATGCGCTGGAAATGTTCAAATTTTTGATTGAAAATCACCGTGGTTGTGTCTTCCAGTTTGAGATTACGGCAGATATTATGCGTCCCGAGGTATTGGATTATTTGGCGGAAAACGCGCCGCCGGGCGTATTTCGTTTTGAAATCGGCGTCCAATCAACGAATGATCCTACCAATGAGTTGGTTAAGCGTCGCCAGAACTTTACCAAACTTTCCCGTACTGTTACCAAGGTCAAACAAAGCGGTAAAATTGACCAGCATTTGGATTTGATCGCCGGGTTGCCCTTGGAGGACTACAACACATTCCGTAAAACGTTTAATGACGTTTTTGCGCTCGGCCCGGAAGAGCTTCAACTTGGCTTCCTCAAAATGCTGCGTGGCACTGGACTGCGTATCGACGCAGATAAGTACAACTACACGTACATGGACGTGGCGCCTTATGAAATGCTGAGCAATGACGTCCTTTCCTTTGCCGATATCGTCCGACTCAAGCGCTTGGAAGATGTATTGGAAAAATATTGGAACTCTCATCGTATGGATCATACAGTCAACTATCTGATTGAGCGTGAATTCTCGTCCGCCTTTGATTTCTTTCAGGAATTCGGAGACTACTGGGAAGGACAGGGCTGGCAAAAAATCGGACATCAGCTCGAAGACTTGTTCACACGTCTCCAGTCCTTTCTGGAATCGCGTGGAACAAAGCGAATGGATATGGTGCTTGGACTGATGAAGCTTGATTATTTCCTTAACCATAAATATAAGCCGCGTAAAATTTGGTGGGAGCATAGCTTGGAGAAGAATGATTGGTCCAGCTATATGAAAATGGTTCTCCAGCACCCGGATGCGCTGTTGTCACCTGTGGTTGCAGATTTTGTGGCAGATGCGAGCAAGGAGAGTACAGGCGAAACGGATGTAGGCATTCAACAGCCGCAGCCATACCGCGAGATTATCCCAGCCTTTGCTTCCTTGAAGCTGAGTGAAAAAGAACTGCAAAAGCACGCTGTTCTAGATGTACTGCCGTTCAGTCTGGATCATATCCTGAGTGGGGGTAGCCCATTGACTGCCGAAGGCCGCACGCTTCTGCTTGTAGTCTATCAGCAAAATGGACAGCAAAAGCCGCTCTACTACACCATGCCGATCGGCAAAAATATCGCTGCGATTTAATATAAGAGGCATCGACTTTGATATACCAAAAGTCGGTGCCTTCTTTTGTCTTATAAAAAACAGGTGAGCACTCCAAATTTTACATTCGTGTAATCTATTGCTTTACGATACTTTACAAAGCAGATATATGATTACTTTATCATATATGAATATTAAATTTATTGGAGTGTGACCTTGTGAAAAAGCGTTCGATGAAAAAGAGTATCCTTGCTTTAGGTGCCATTACCGTTTTGAGTGCGCCATTGTTATCTGCTAATATCCCTAACGCTTTTGCAGCCTCATCTAATACCAAGTCTACTACGACACAGGTATCCAAAGGACAGAAAACCTCGTCAGCGAAAGTCGATGCCCCTAAGAATGTCATTCTCTTTATCGGCGATGGTATGGGAGAAGCAAGTCGCAACGCGATTCGCTTGGCGACGGTAGGGAAATCGGGATTACTTGAAATGGACAACATGCCTGTAACCGGCCTGGTTAGCACAAGTTCAGGGGATAACCTGGTTACGGATTCTGCCGCCGCTGCGACTGCCATTGCAACAGGTGTGAAAACGTATAACGGCGCGATTGGAATGGATTTGAATAAAAAACCAGTGACAACGATTATGGAGCTGGCTAAAAAAGCAGGCATGTCTACAGGTGTCGTGACGACAAGCCAAGTGACAGACGCAACGGGGGCTGCCTTTGGTGCGCATGTCGAAAAACGCTCCGCTCAAAGCGAGATTGCCAAACAGTATTTGGAGAAAAGCAAGCTGGATGTTATTCTGGGCGGTGGTGAGGATTTCTGGTACCCTGCCGGAACAGTAGGCAAACATCCAGATGCTCCGGCAGAAGATCCTGAGGAAGCGAGTAAGGGAACTCAAGGGAATTTGGTAGAACAAGCGAAGAAGCTGGGTTATAGTTATGTGACGGATCAGACAGGAATGAAAGCAGCCAAAGGTTCTAAGTTGCTGGGGCTGTTCGCCAATGAAGAGATGTTCCAAGCTCACAACAAGCAGGGTAACTCTTACAATCCAACGGTTTCTTTACCGGATATGACGACCAAAGCAATTGATGTTCTTTCCAAAAACCAAAAAGGTTTTTTCCTGATGGTAGAAGAAGAAGGAACGGATGAGATGGCGCATGACAATGAAGGTGAGCTAACGATTAAGGCTGGGCAACAGCTCGATAAGGCCGTTAAAGTAGCTAAAGAGTATGCCAAAGCACATCCAGATACATTAGTGTTGGTGACAGCAGATCATGAAACGGGCGGTTTGGCGATTGAAGGCGAAGATGCGGAGGATGAATCCGGTGAAGGTGTTTCCAAAGAGGATGGTCCTTTTACTGTAAAAGGCTCTAATGAAAAGTTTTATATTGACTGGACCACGGGAGGACATACATCTGTTGATGTGGCGTTAACCGCGATGGGCCCAGGCTCTTCTCAGTTTAGCGGGAATTACCCGAATACTGCCATTCATGATAAGCTGGTTAAGTTGCTTCAATTAAAGAAATAGCTCGGGGTGTAAGCCGCCACTTTAAAGGCTTTCCATATTGGCAATATGGTTTTTCCTGTGATAAATTAAAGCTAATAAGTATATACTGAAAAAGAGCAAGGATGCTGCCAACATCCTCACTCTTTTGCAACAGCCGCTTATAAGGGCGGTAGTTGTAGGGTTGGATTAGTAAAATAGACCGCATTCCTTTTCCAGAGGGCGGTCTATTTCTTTTTGTTGAAGGAAAGAATCAAGATCACCAATGTCGCAAATTGAATCATCACATCAATGTATCTTTAACCTCCACAGGCATCACCTCCTTTGCAGGAGACTAGCCGAACGTGTTCTACCTTTACTCCTCCGTTGTTTTCTTCCCCCATACTAATTTCATTATAAAAAATATAATGGTCAGCATGATGACAAGCAATGCCATCTGCAAGCCATAACGATGGATTAGTTCTCCTACTGCCTGTACATGATCGCCAAAGATACGTCCGAGTAGAAAGAAGATCAGCGTCCAGATCAAACCCGTTGAATAAGAGAAGAGGGCGTAGCGCTTGAAGCTCATTTTATTGATTCCGACAATATAAGGAATAATGTGACGGACGATCGGCAGCAAATAACTGATGCAAATAGTGAAGTTTCCATACTTATGTATCAATTTTTCCGAAAACGTAATGTACTTGTCCATTTTTTTCTTCCGGCGTAAACGTTCTAGAATCGGTGTGCCCACGGTTCTCCCCAATACATAACCTAAGGACAAGCCTGATATAACCCCAAGATATACAATTAAAAAAGCGGGTAACGGGTGAAGTATGCCCATGCCTGTTACAGCCCCGCCAGTCATCACAATGACTTCATCCGGGATGGGCAGACCCACAATCCCCAGCCATAGAGAAAAGAATAATGCTGCATAGCCGTATTGTTCGATGATGGAAATTAAATATTCCACGTCCATACCCGTACTCCTTTCTTAAGCTTTCTTTCGGCATACATACACGAATGCGGGTGGAACATTCATGGGCACAAACTTGATTTCTTCAATATCAAACCATTCACCTAACTGCTGCTTCATCTGTTTAGAGTATTGAAAGGCCACAAACATTCCTCCATCCCTGAGCGATAGATGAATTTGTTCTACAATTTGATTCCGCATCGCTTGTGGAAAATTGAAAAAAGGCAGCCCGCTGATTATGCAGTCAAGCTGTTCTATTTGGGCATTTTTCATAGCAAGCTGAAGCTCACGCGAGTCGGAATAGCATAGATAATTCGGGAATCTTCTTTTTAAACTCTGCTGCATGGTTTGGTCTTTCTCAAAGAGTAAAACCTTAGGTTGAAATTCAGCAGCAGACGGGATGTATTGAGTAATAGCCCCTGTTCCAGCACCAAGCTCGGCAACAGCATGAACTTCACTCCATGGAATGGATTCTATCATATTTTTAGCTAAAAATCTGGAACTTGGTGTTACACTACCCACGTATGCAGGCGAGTACAAAAATTTGACCAGGAACATAAGTCTCTCGTGAACCAAATGGCTAATACGGATCATACATCATTTCCCTACTTTCAATTTTTAAAATACGTTCATTTATTCTTTGCTAAGAGTAACAAATTATCCCTTTACTTACTCCTGTCTCAAGTAGGGTTGATCCCCCCGTCTTGCGGAGGGGATTTTCCTTGACTATGGTCTAGGAAATAATAAAAGGGTTACGGTATTAATGAGTCTGTATTGATTCAGTTATCATTCAGCATACCCTCAGGTTGCATTCAGATTTGCTACCGATGAAAGGTAGGTGGGCAGCCAAAAACATTATGTACACTGAGAGGGGATCTATTTTGTCACTATCCATTAACAGACATCTTATCACGACTTCCTATGATCATTCGAATACGGTGAAGTCACATGAGAATGGACTAAATACCGCGGGTCATACCACACACAAGAAATCTAACGATTCACTCGAATTGAGTAAGGAATTCATGGAATACACGGGAGGAATGCAGGCTCCGCTTCCTACGAATGCCACAGATGAAGAAATATCGGCTTTATTCGATAAAATCGCTAAGACTTTTGAATAATCTGTATCATCGTAGTCATAGTCATTAGAGTGCAACACCATAGCTTAGAACCGGTTAGCCCACACGTGTAAACTCATACTTTTATAAAGGGGAAATCTCGTATGAACATTTCATCCACATCCAGCAGTTCTATATCTATTTCAAGCACTTCATCTTCATCCAGTACCAACGATACAGCTAGTCTGGAAAAGCAAAAAGCTCAACTTGAAGCGGAGTACAACAAGGTACAGCAAAGTAAGGATAATAAAGATACAAAAGAAGCAAAAATGAAGCAGCTTCAGCAACAAATTAAACAGATTGAAGCTCAAATTGCACAGCAAAGTTCGCAATCCAGCAGTACGTCAACTCCAAAAATGGAAAAGCCCGCTCCAAGTAACACAGAAACAACTCGTATCAACAGCGCTAACAGCAGCGATATTACGGGAGTTGGGAGATCACTGGATATTTCAATTTAATCATCCCCTCTCTTCTCCTGTATGGCAGACGATGGATATAAAGGATAGCAGGTTCTCCGTTTCAGAGGGGCCTGCTTTTTTCGTTACTAAATATTTTGCATGAATCCAGGGAACGACTTTAATCAGCGATATTTAGATTAGAATAATTCTGTCCATCTAAATTGAATCATGTGACTAAACACAGAAAAATATATACAATATATAACAGTAGAAAGATAAAAGTATTCTAATCATAGTGTTTTATATATTTGAATTAGGAAGGTGTTATTATTCATTTCAAATTGGAGGATTTATGCCATGACGCTGGAACCTCAGATGAATCGAAGTAGTAGAGATGAAGCCCGTTTAGTCAGAAATAAGTTGATTGAGTTTAATGCGAAACACGTTCCAACAGATATTCGAACCCAATACGAAGAGATTAATCTTACGCTTAAAAATGAAGACGGTCAGGTGATAGGCGGTCTCCTAAGTGTACTATGTTGGAACTGGGTGGAGGTTGATATTTTGTGGGTAGATCAGAGCTACAGAGGAAAGGGCTACGGTTCACAACTACTTGGTGAAATTGAACAAATTGCTAGAGATAAAGGGTGTGATTTTATACAACTTAATACCTTTACTTTCCAAGCGCCCGAATTCTATGAAAAGCAGGGGTATGAAGTCGTTGGTGTCATTGACGATGCTCCGAGAGGCTTTAAACACTATTATTATAAGAAAAATATCTACTGAGGACTCTATAGATGCGCGTACAGATCAAGGAAATAAATAAAGATCAGCATATCACCATTCGTAATATTGGCAAGGAAAAAGTATACGGCTACTGGACATATTTTTGGCATGAACTGACTTCTGGATATGCGTATGTTGTCCCGTATGAACAAAGCTTAAATAAGATGATTCCCGGTTGTGTAATTTCGGTCGAGACTTCTCAATCCAGTATAGAGGGGTTCAGGAGGCTGAAGCCTACTGAAGAGACAGGGATTTTTCGACCTCAACCAAAGCTAGGCGACTATTGGATTCAAGGAACGATACATCAAGTGATGCAAGGCGAAGCAGACGAGATAGAATGTGTGGAGATTGTAGTAGGAGACACTACGTTTATTTTGGATTCTGAAGAAGTGAATGGTGATGTCAACGTTAAAGCGGGCGACGGTGTCGCCTTTGAAATCATAGGCCTACAGTTGTTTGACGAGGGACTGTGAGCGTTCTATAGCGATTGATTCGAAAAGAGGTAACACATGTCTAATGATAATAGTAAATCGAAAACGTTGGGAGCTTTTCTGAAATCACGTCGAAATCGACTTCAACCAGAGCAGGCAGGTCTTAGACTTTCACAGGGTCAGCGAAGAACACCGGGGCTTCGCCGAGAAGAAGTTGCGATGCTGGCAGGTGTCAGTGCGACGTATTACACATGGCTGGAACAAGGTAGAGAAGTAACAGCATCTAAGGAGATTATCGAAAGTATAGGAGAAGCTCTACAATTAACTCATGATGAGAGAGCACATCTAATTCAATTGTGGAATCCCAATGAGGCGGTTGCGATTTCGCCCATCCATACAAGGCTGAATCCACAGTGGCAACATATTATTGATCAGTTGTCCTATCCTTCCTTTATCAGCAATGAAAAAGCGGAAGTGCTTGCTTGGAATAGCGCGGCGAATGAGGTGATTACCGATTTTTCTTCCCTGTCCGTTTCTGAACGTGTCATGATTCGTTTATTGTTCGTGGATTCCGAATTACGTCGTCGAATGGTTAACTGGGAAGAATTCGCGTCCTATTCGGTAGCTGTTTTTAGAACCTATTATGACAAGTATTTAGGAGATCCTTGGTTTGAGGAGACGGTAGAACGGCTGCGTGTGGAAAGTATGGAGTTTGACACCATGTGGAAGCAGCATCATATCCAGCTCAAAAAGGTGAATCGGGTTTCCCTTCAAATCCCTGGCGCTGTGGAAGCAGTTTCCTATGATATTAATTCTTTAGCAAGTATTACGGACCAACCGGGTCTGCACTTTTGTATCTACACGCCAGTAAGCCAATCCTCTGCCTGGTAATCTTGTTACTAGTATAAACGTACTGTGGTTGCCTCCATAAGGGTCTATTAGAATGAGTACATGTTCATTCCATCCATTTACCCAAAGAAAAGAGGGAACCATGATATGCTGAAAAGGAAATTGGGATGTGAAGGGCTGGAGGTATCAGCTCTGGGCCTTGGCACGATGATGATGCCGAACAACGAGGAGTCGGTGCGCACACTTCAGGGAGCGCTGGACCTTGGTGTAACGCTGTTTGATACAGCAGATCTTTATGGTGAGGAATACGCACAGCAGAAGTTCGGCGGCAATGAGAAGCTAGTTGGACGTGCGCTCAAGGGTCGTCGGGAGGAGGTAGTGATTGCCACTAAATTCGGGATCACACACACTCAGGGACCCAAGGGAGATCCGGCATATATTAAAAAATCCGTAGACGCCAGTCTGTTTCATCTGAGGACTGATTATATCGACCTGTATTATCAGCATCGAGTCGATCCCAATAATCCGATTGAAGAGACCGTCGGAACGATGGCCGATTTGGTTAAGGAAGGGAAAATCCGTTATATCGGCTTGTCGGAAGCGTCGGCTGAACAGATCCGCCGCGCGCATGCGGTGCATCCAATTACCGCAGTAGAAACCGAATATTCCTTGTGGAGCAGAGAAGTGGAAGACGATGTCCTTCCGCTACTAAACGAACTGGGAATCGGCTTCGTCCCCTACAGTCCACTGGGTCGAGGTTTCCTCACGGGACAGATCAAAAAATTTGACGATCTGCCAGTGGATGATTACCGCCGTCATTTCCCTCGCTTCCAAGGCGAGAATTTCACCAAAAATCTAGAGGTTGTCCTCCTGATCGAAAAGCTGGCTGCCCAAAAAGGTTGTACTTCTGCTCAGTTGGGGCTGGCATGGCTGCTTGCGCAAGGCGACCATATCGTCCCGATTCCAGGAACGAAGAGATTGGAAAGAGTGCGTGAAAATCTTGGTGCCCTACAGGTCTCTTTGTCGGAAGCAGAGCTTCAAGAGATCGAGCGTATTTCGCCTAAAGGTTTCGCAGCAGGTTCTCGTTATCCGGAGCGTGCCTAGAAAACGGAGTATTGGCATGATGATTAAGTTTAGGATAAGACCGTTCCTTTCTGGAGCCGCTTGGTAGTACCAGCGGCTCTGTAGAAAGGCGGTCTTTTTTTTACTAATTTTGACCGACTTAGGCATGAGTTCTCAAGTCTAGTCTATGGTTAGAGTTATTGCGCTCTACAAAATAACGAGTTAAAGTATGGGAAATGCCATATTTAACCACAGTTTGTCGGTGTGAAAGTAAAACTAGATTTTAGTGAATCGTGAATAAAGAAAGGTATGATCGGATTGACAACAGAAGTGACACACAAAATATATACCATGTGTATGATTCAGGACGGAAGTAAGGTATTGCTTATGAATAGACCCAATCGAAAGGGGTTTCCGGGTTATATTGCTCCAGGAGGAAAAGTAGAGTTTCCAGAAAGCATTGTGAATGGGGCCATTCGTGAAGTAAGGGAAGAAACAGGCTTAACCGTTACGAAAATCGTATTTAAAGGAATCGACGAATATTGTGACCCAAGCCAAGGGCTGAGATATATGGTCTTTAACTATTTGGCTACAGCCACTGAAGGTGAACTATTAAAAAATCCCCCCGAGGGAGAACTGCTGTGGGTGGATATGAAGGAAGCGCTAAATCTGCCGATGCAGGATTGGTTTAAGCGGAGATTTCCATTGTTTTTTGAGCCAGGAACGTTTGAAGTTAGTTCCGTGTGGCTGGCGGATACAGATGAAACTCTGGAAGCAACGATTAAGAGCTATGGTGTATAGAGATGACGACGACCATATATTTCTCATCTAATCGGCTAGGCGAGGTAACAATTGAACAAGTGCAAAGGATGCTGAATCGTTTTGATTTGGGACGTTTGCTGTCTTATGAAAAAACGGCAGAAGGTGTCCTAGGGCAAACTCTCTATGTTTCCTCAACGGCTGGGCAGTTTGTGCTGAAGGGGAACCCGCTTTTTCCAGGGCAATGGGTAGAAGAAAAGTTTATGGTGGAGCAAATACAAGCGCGGACTCCAATTCCCGTGCCAACACCGTATCTTGTGGATCATACAGAGGACATTTTTGGCTGGAACTATGCAGTTATGCCCCGTCTATACGGTCAGCATATACATACACCTGAGTTGCAAGCAAAGCTGACCTCGCTGGATAAACAGCAAATGGTTGAAATGCTTGCTACTGTTTTGTTAGAGCTTCATAGATGGAAGGTTAAGAACAGTGGAGAGCTGGATACAACAACTCTAGGCATTCGTCCTTTTGAAGTCTCTTATCGAGTATGGTTGTATGGACGAATTCGCTATTGGCTAGAGGATGCCAAAAAATACTCGAACATTTCTGTACAGGATATGGAATGGGTAGAGGAAATATTGGAAGGCTCCCGTCAAGCATTCGATCAGCTGGAAGCTGCCACTTTCGTGATGGGGGATTTTAAACCGCAAAATTTCCTTGTGCAGAATGGGAATAAGGGCTGGGGAGTCAGTGGTCTTTTTGATTTTACGACAGCCTATTTTGGGGATGGGGTTGCAGATCTTCCGAAAATAACCACCATGTATCTGGAGAACGGCGAAGAAGAATTGGCAAAAGGTTTTCTTACTGCTTACGCACAAGGGATGGAAGCTAAAGAAGGATTTACTGAGCGTTTCCGGGTGCATATGCTGCATCAGCAGGTTCTAAACTGGGGATGTGCCAAAGCGATGAAGCAAATCACTTGGGATGATAAGCTCTCTTTTGCAGATTGGGCGCAAAAATTCATGGATATTGAGGTATAAAGCAATAGCAGACAAATTGAGTGTTTAAAGAGGAGGTAGTGAGTGGGATGCAGACCGTCAGATTGGTAAAGCCGGATCAGGACTGGAAGGAAGCTTATCTTTCATTTTATGAGGAATGGAAACAGAGTCAGGAGCATATGGTACCTTGGGTGATCTCTGTAGAGCCGTACGATTTTGAAGGTATGCTGACGTTTTTAAGTAATCAGGAAAATGGAATGAACCTGTCTGAAGGCTGGGTCAAAAGCTCCACATACTGGCTTGTGAATGCGAATGAACAGGTTGTGGGAGCGGTGAATATCAGGCATGTCCTTAACGAACACCTAATGAATGCCGGAGGTCATATCGGTTACGGTATCCGTCCCTCTGCACGAGAGAACAGGTACGCTGTTACAATGCTGGCCTTGGCGCTGGAAAAAGCAAAAGAGCTGGGGATTTCCCGAGTCCTGGTCGTATGCGACTCCGATAATATTTCCTCCAAAAAAACAATCATACAAAACGGCGGAATGCCGGACAAGGATTACATAGAGGAAGACGGAAACCGTGTAAACCGGTTTTGGATCGAATTGTGAGTGAGAAAGAGAGGAACGCGAGAAGCTCATGAAATTATGGCCTGAATATGCGCAAAACATCATTGTTGGTGTTATTTTTGAAGGAAACTGGAATTGGTATGTGACGGAAAGAGAATATTGGTTTTTGAATACCGAGATGGAGGAACGGTTTGGTATCCCTATTTTGGATGAAACCACAGCAGGAGCATTTTTAGATCACATCTGTGAATATAAGGTGGCTACAGGGGAACTAACTTCAATGCTCCAGTTGCTGGATGATGCTATTCAGCATCAGGATGAAGTGTTGGAGTTCTATCCTGCTCTGTATGTTAACTTTGATGAGAAAGTTCTCTATTCGCTATTTCCTGAGCCAGCTTCGTTTGAACACTATGTCCCAGTGGGGTGGAAAGGGGAATATCAAAACTTTTTGAACGAGGTACCTTCACCTGAACAGTATTGGATGATCGATGGAAGTAACTTTTTTGAAACATTCACTTGATAGAATGAAAGAGGAAATGAATATATGGATGCTTCCATGCATGAGTAGCTATATTAACCCATAAAATGCAGTTCTAAGGTCACGAAAACCTCTCTAAGGGTTATGTTTTTATTTCCTAATTGATATTGATAATTATTATCACTTATAATAAGAGCAGACATATTACGCTATGATAGGGAGAGTTGCAGAGTGACAGTGTCCTTGGAATTATATGATGTAACGATCATCGGCGGTGGTCCTGCCGGTATGTATACCGCATTTTACAGTGGAATGAGAGATATGAAGACCAAGCTGATCGAAGCCAAGCATGAGTTGGGCGGACGGATGCGCATATACCCAGAGAAGATGATATGGGATGTCGGAGGGGTTACCCCGGTTTTATGTGAAAAGCTGATTGATCAGCTGGAGCAGCAAGCGCGGACGTTCGAGCCTACCATTGTGCTGGGGCAGCAGATCACTGGTTTGGATCGGCAAGAGGATGGCACGTTCCTGCTAACTTCTGCCACAGGGGAACAGCATTGGACACGCACGATCGTTCTGGCAGTAGGCTATGGTATTCTCAAAATGGCTAAGCTGGAGATTGAGGGGGCGGACCGCTATGAGGTTACGAACCTGCATTATACTGTACAAGAGCTGGAGCCATTCCGGGACAAGCACGTTCTGATTTCCGGTGGAGGCGACTCGGCAGTGGATTGGGCGAATGAGTTGGAGTCTATTGCGGCGAGTGTGACCGTCGTGCATCGTCGGGATCACTTTGGCGGACATGAGAAAAATGTAGCTCGTATGAAGTCATCTTCGGTCCGTGTTCTCACACCATACGCGGTAAGTCAGCTACATAGTAACAATGGAGAGACGATTGAACAGGTGACGATCAGTCATATAGATACGGACGAAATACAGGTGTTGAATGTCGATGCAGTCATTGTAAATCATGGACTAAAATCCGATTTCGGCCCGCTTCGGGATTGGGGACTGGATATGGGGGAGTGGCATGCCCGAGTGAGCGAAAAGCTGGAAACGAATCTGCCGGGGATTTTCGCGGCAGGCGATTTTGTCGAGTACGGAAGCAAGCTGTATCTAATTGCCGGTACGTTCACAGATGCGGCCCTTGCATTGAACAGCGCCAAGCTGTACATTGATCCAGCAGCTGACAAAGCGGCATATGTATCTTCTCATAACAGTCGGTTCAAGGAAAAAAACCGTGAGCTTGGTGTCGTGGAGTAAGATAAGAAACATAAGTTATATAGGATTAGAGATAGGTAGGGAAAATGTAAAAGAACTTCCGCGACTACGATTGATGTGGTTTTGGAGGTTCTTTTTTTGTCAGGTTACTTACTTCTCGTTCTAAAGGTTGGATAGCATACACCATATAGAATAAAATGAAGAATGATTCGTAGTAAGCAAATGGACAAGCATTAAAAAATCAAACGAACCTACCATAGAAAGTATGGACTGGATTGAAAGGTGACATATGAAGAGACGAACGGAGCAACAGGAAGCGATTTGTGCAGATATTATTCAAAAGGCAGAGCCCTTTGTACAGCAACAGTTGGAGCATGATCATAGTGGCCACGATTGGTGGCATATAGACCGGGTGAGAAAGCTGTCCCTTAAAATTGCTGCCAAAGAGGGCGCAGATTCGTTTATTTGTGAACTGGCAGCACTGCTGCATGATGTAGCGGATGAAAAATTAAATGATTCCAAACAAGCCGGGCTGGATAAAGTAGAGCAGTGGCTGCTTCTGCATGTAAATGATCTGGAGGTAATCGCGCACGTGATGACCATTATAGCTACGATGTCCTACAATGGTGGACAAAACCCGCCCATGGAGACGCTGGAGGGTCAAGTTGTGCAGGATGCGGATCGGTTAGATGCTCTTGGAGCAATTGGGATTGCAAGAACCTTTATGTATGCAGGCTCAAAAGGCAGTATGATGCATCACCCGGATAAAGATTTTTCACAGCATGAGTATCGTGCCGCAGGTAAAAGTGCCATATACCATTTTTACGAAAAGCTGCTCAAGCTCCAGGATTTAATGAATACCACTTATGCCCGAGAGCTGGCGGAGGTTCGGCATCAATGGATGGAGATGTACCTGGAGCAGTTCTATAGAGAATGGAATGTGGATGATAAATAAAGTGATTTAATAAGGCTGTTTTCTCTAACCGAGCATATCGGAGAGAAAGCGGCCTTTTTTATATAAATGTCATATTGATATTATCGGAAACATGTGTTATTTTATTGTTAATAACAAAATGATAATAACAAAATAATATAAACTATAAAGAAAGCGGGGAAGCGACTATGTTTGGATTTAATTTTGTTAAATTTCAGCCCAGTGAATATGTGATGAAGGTGAAAAACGGGAAGGTGGTTCGGGAGGGTGTTGGATTATCCTTTTATTACTACGCCCCGACCACCTCGGTTATTGTCGTGCCCGTCTCTTCTATTGATGCGCCGTTCATGTTTGAGGACATGACAAATGATTTTCAGGCGGTGACGGTACAGGGGCAACTGACTTATCGAATTGTGGATTATCGGAGAACGACGCAGATTTTAAACTATACGTATGACTTGAAGGAACGACGGTACATTTCCGATGATCCAAGCAAGCTGGCCCAACGGGTGATTAACATTGCCAAGGTGCTTACCAAAAAATATTTGGAGCGTGTCCCGCTCAAAGAAGCTGTTCAGTCCAGTGAACGTCTGGCCCAAAACATGACAAAGGATATTGCTCAGCATACGGAAATGGAAAAGCTCGGCATTGAGGTTATGGGGCTGTCGATTTTGGCGATTCTACCTAATAAGGAGACGATGAGAGCGCTGGAGGCTCAAGCGAGGGAAGAGATTCTTCGCAACGCGGATCATGCTTTGTATGAGCGTCGTAATGCATCTATTGAGCAAGAGCGGCGTGTGAAGGAAAACGAGCTGAACACTGAGATTGCAGTGGAGACGAAAAAGAAACAAATCCGCGAAACTCAACTCGATGCCGAGCGTTCTGTGAAGCAAAAGCAAAGCGAGATGAAAGAGGAGCAGCTACGATTTGACACGGCCTTGGAGGAGAAAAAACGCGAGCTGATTGAGCTGACCGTCACGAATAAAAAGGCAGAAGCCGATGCCAAGGCCTATGAGCTGACAGCCGTCATGAAATCGTTGCAGGATGTTGAACCGAACGTACTTCAAGCTATGGCTAACATGGATATGAGCCCGGATAAACTAATTGCGATTGCATTCCAGGAGCTTGCAGAAAATGCAGGAAAAATCGGTCAGCTAAATATTACGCCGGATCTGCTGCAAGGTCTCATGTCAGATACGGGAGCAAGCGGATCAGCAGGATCGAGAGGGTCTGGAGGAAGAACACGATGAGCGGCCGAATGACAGAGCAGAAGATCATTTTGGTGAAGCGTAAAACGCGACTGGAGGAACTGATTGTCCGATACAATACGGTGCAGCAGGCTCGCTTCTTTATGGAACGGCTGGGTGCGGATTTCAGTGATTATGTGCTGGAGGACGAAAATTACCGCAGGGCGGTGGCAACGGCAACGTCGGAGTTAACGGCCTTGGGTCGTGTTCAGATTGTGGAGCGGGAGCATGTGCCGAACTTTATTTTTGGTGAGCAGGATACAGTGGTGGTGCTGGGTCAGGATGGGCTGGTAGCCAACACCTTAAAATATTTGACCGAGCAGCCGCTTATCGGCGTGAATCCAGATCCATTGCGCTGGGACGGGGTATTGCTGCCGTTTACCGTATCCGACCTGCGCTGGGTAGTGCCGGATGTATTCGTGCACAGACGGCCAATTAAGGAAGTTACGCTGGCTAAGGCCCGATTAAATGATGGCCAATCCTTGTATGCTGTAAATGATTTGTTCATTGGACGCAAAACTCATGTTTCCGCGAGATATGAGCTAAGGCTGGAGGATCAAGTAGAGCAGCAATCCTCCAGCGGCATTATCGTTTCAACCGGATTGGGAGCGACAGGCTGGCTGACCAGCGTACTGGCTGGAGCGGCCGGAATTGTCGGCAGTGCTACACGGCATCCAATCTCGCTGACTCCAAGCCAGCTGATGCCAGGTACAGCCTTCAGTCAGGAAGGGACAGCAGACGGAATGAGTCATGATCATCGTGCAACCTGGAGTTCGCCATCGCTTTATTTTACGGTGAGAGAACCATTCCCCAGCCGAACGACTGCTGCGGATCTCGTGTTTGGTCAGGTAGCAGCCGAAAAACCGTTACGGATTGCATCGCAGATGCCGGAAAACGGAGTTATTTTCAGTGATGGAGTAGAAAGTGACTTTCTGGAGTTTAATGCTGGCATTGAGGCGATCATTGAACCCGCGGAGAAAAAAGGGCATCTGGTCGTGTAGAGGTTTGTACAGGACGGCAATGGGTAATTATGAGTAAGGTACAACCATCAGATGAAATTAAAAAAGGAGGAATCAACATGAGCGACCACACTCAAGACGAAGCGAAAATCCGCAACAAGAAGGACGAGGACGGAGATTCCTTGATGGAGAAAACGAAGCTGGAAAATGGCGTGGATATCGAGCCTGAGGCTGATGAATGGATTGCGAAGCCCTCACCAGTGTCATACGATGATACGAACTCCTCTTCGAAGAAATAAGGCTCTGGCATTCCAATAGAGCAGTGATGCAAAGACAGATGATCCCTAATCGGGGCATCTGTCTTTTTTACATAGGTTAATTGAATCTGGAATATACCTTCCATACTAGCTCACGACGGCTGCTTACATCTGTTTTCAAGAAAATCGCTTTCAGGTGATCCTGCACCGTGTAGGCAGTAATATGAAGTGCGCTGGCCAGCTCCTTGGTCGAAAAGCCCTGAACAATGAGTTGGACAATTTGTCTCTCTCGTTCGGACCATGAGTACACCTCAGCCATAAGCGGTAGCATGTCAGTTGCTTTAGCAGCCTCAAACCATACGGCTAGCTGCTTCTGTCCCGTATGCTTCTGTCCGCCTTGCAGAAGGGTGGCTCTGATGGTTACCCATGGGGCTCCTGCGTCTGTGGAAGGGATACATAGTCGTGCTGGTGCAGTGGCAGTGGATAGCGCTCGCAAGCATACCACCCGGACGGGAGCCGGAAGACCGTCTTCATGGATTCCCTCCTGCTGCCGAAGCAACTGTAGCCACTGCTCTGCTACTAAATTGGACGAAATCGGTTTTAGCTTATCGGAAAGCATGAGAACTCCTGGCTCAAGTCCATTTTCCGTGATCATGGCAGGGGATGGAGATAAACCGACACTGGCCTGACGCAGATGATAGGCTATGGACGGCGCTAACGCTTCAAGCACTTGTTGCTCTTCCTCGCTGAATACAGGTTTTCCATGATGACGGAACAACGTAAGAAATCCCCAACAGCTCCCTTTGTACATAAACGGAACACGTAGCTCATCTCCGAATCCGGCGGGTTGCAAAACATCTCTATATCGTGTGCTCCGATCCGGTTGGCCATGTGTAAACCCATGTAGCGTCGCTACAGACTGTCCTTCTCGCACCAACTGATCATATTTCATCATATCGTCGTGCAGGTATTCGTATTCTAGCAGTTTGTTATGAATGTCCTCCACACCCGACTCTGTAAATGCCCCTGTGGAAAGCAGCGTACGCGGATCTACCGAGGTACAGCACGCCGCATCGAAAGTAACCTGAGTACGCAAGCGGTCGATTAGGGTGTGCTTGTACGTTAGGGATGAGGGGTCTTTTTTTCCTAGATCAATGATTTGCTGTCGGACGTCCTTAAGCTGTGCAAATTGTGTGTAGTGTGCGTTCATCATTTACTCCTATCGTGAAAGCTGGAGATTCTCAAGCGCGATTATTAAATCCCGCATTTATGGGATGGTGGATATTTGTATTGTCTTTATAATTGAGAATGGTTCTTAATTAAATCTACAATAAACGAATGGTCTGGGAAGATCAAGGCTAAATGTTTGGAGGAAAGCCCATATGAAACAACCCCATATTGAAAATACGGACTCAAACCAGCCTATGAGCTGGAATCATCCGAATGTGCATAAGTACGCGGATACGATTGCTTTAAAAATACCTGGATATGCTCATTTGTACGAGATGACAGACGGTTTGATAGCCGCACAGCTTGAAGCACAAACTCATATTCGAAATATAGATCCAAATGTGCTAATTGTCGGAGCTGGAGGCGGTCAGGAATTGATTACGCTCGGAGGGCGCCATGATGCATGGTCCTTTACGGCAGTTGATCCCTCTGAGCACATGCTGGATTTGGCACGTAAGCGTGTAACACATGCGGGCATCAGTTCAAAAATATCGTTTGTTGCAGGTACGTTGGAAGAGTTGTCTGGAGAACAGCCTGAAGAACAGCGCGAAAAGCACAGCGAAGAATCATGCAGAGAACCGGTCTATGACGCTGCAACCTGCCTGCTGGTGCTTCATTTTCTTCAAAGCTTGGAAAGTAAACAGGCGTTGCTACGCCAGATATCTACTCGACTCAAGCCGGGTGCGCCTTTTTGTTTAGCTTCTATTAATGGGAATTCACAGGAGCCTTCTTTTTCCATCCAAATGCAGGCGTGGAAAGGTCATATGCTGAGCCAGGGCATTTCACTGGAGGATTGGGAACGATTCGCTGCTTCCATCGGTCGTGAGTCAAACCCAGTGTCCAATGCGGCAATACAGGAACTGTTGATAGATGCAGGCTTTACCCACATCACCCGGTATTATGGTGCTTTTTAGTAAATGCATGGTTTGCAGTTAAAGAGGGAGGGACAGCTTATGACAAAGGATAACATCATCATCATTGGCGGGTATGGCCATGTTGGAAAAATTGTATGTACAGAGTTAAGTGAAATGTTTCCCGGCAAGGTATTTGCCGCAGGTCGTAGTCTGGAACGGGCCACTGAATTTAGCCAACGATCGAATGGTAAGATACGGCCCTTGCAGCTTAATATTCATGAGCCGATGGACCCGTCGATATTAGAGCAAGCCAAATTGGTAATCATGTGTTTGGATCAGGACAATACGGCCTTGGTACGTGCCTGCCTTCGACATGGGGTGCATTACATGGATATTACCGCGAATGCGGACTTTTTGAGTCAGGTGGAGCAGTGTCATCAGGAGGCCCGAGCTCATCAGGCCACAGCCCTGTTAAGTGTAGGATTAGCTCCGGGACTGACCAATCTGTTGGCACTGCAAGCGACACAGCTCATGGATCAGACGGATGAGTTGAATATATCTTTGATGCTGGGTTTGGGAGATCGACACGGTCAGGCTGCTATTGAGTGGACAGTAGATCAGATTCATGCCGATTTGGAGGTTATAGAACAGGGACGTTTTGTGACTCGAAAAAGCTTTACTGGCGGAATAGTGGCAGATTTTGGTGCAGGAGTGGGTCGTCATCGGGCGTATCGATTTCCTTTTTCAGATCAGCAGACACTTCCTCGTACGCTCAAAGTTCCTACGGTTAGCACACGCCTTTGCTTCGATTCGCGCTTGACCACTCGGCTTCTAGCAGGGCTTCGGACGATAGGAGTTTCAGGTCTACTCCGACAGCAAACCGTGCGTGATGCAGTGGTTCGCAGCTTTAGCAAGGTACATATAGGTGGGAATGCTGTAGCGGTCAAGGTAGATGCTCGAGGAACTCTCAATGGCAAGGAGACGAAGGTCGAATGTCGGCTAAGGGGTCACCATCAGTCTGATTTAACCGCTAAGGCAGCCGTCTTTGCAGCGCTCGCCCTGTACCGTTCAGAACTTCCATTCGGTGTATTTCATACGGAGCAGGTTTTTTCATGGAATCGCATGCGGGCTTGGTTAGGGCAGCAAGTAGCCGCAGATATTCAGGTGAACGGACAGCAAGCATAGAAGTCATACATTCTAATAAATGAATCTCATATAATCCAAGCTTATTCAGCAACGCATTGCGGATAGGTCTTGGATTTCTTTTCCTGTTAGATTACACTAGAATGAAGTACATATTTTTGGAAAAGACCTAAGGGGATGATATGAAATGTGGAACCCCTATGAAAATAGCAGACAGCATCCGCACGATTTTATAATAAAATATCGATTTTACACACCGGAAGAAGGAGGCAGGAAACAGCTGCCTATTCAGGGTTATCGCTGTGATTTTGCCTATGAGGGTGACGACATCGGGAATACGGGAATTTATGCCATACATCCTGAGTTTGAAGATGGAGATGGTCAACTGATTATGGATGTTGGTCGTCCTGTTCAGCGGGAAGGGCAAGCGAGAATGTGGATTTTGTTTGGAGAAATGAGGAAAAAGGTACACCGACATCGGATACAGGTAGGAACAAGGGGATATTTCATGGAAGGTCCGCGCCGTGTTGGTGAAGTTGAAGTTACAAGCCTGGTAGGCCTCTTGACCAATCCGGTCAACTAGGTAGTTGCTGAGGAGTCGATAAGAGATGGATATCGCTTATATCATAGATTTATTACGTAAACACGATGTGACCCTAGCTCCAGGCTTATCCATGCAGGAGATTACCGACGTCGAAAGCAGGTATGATATTCACTTCCCGCCCGATTTGCGGGAGCTTCTGATGAGTGTTCTTCCCATCGGTAAAAGCTTTATCCCTTGGAGAGATACGTCACCACAGCGGATGGGTGTAATTCGGCAAAGGTTGAATTGGCCGTTAGAAGGTATGATTTTTGATGTGGAGCAGCATATATTCTGGCCTCCCGAATGGGGCGAAAAACCGGCAGATTCGGCGGAAGCTGTTGATATATGTAAACGTGAGTTTTTACGTGTGCCCAAGCTAATCCCAATCAACGGACATCGATATATCCCAGAGCAGCCATCTGAAGAAGGAAATCCGGTATTTTCCGTATATCAAACGGATATTATCGTGTATGGGGAATGTTTGCAGGAGTATTTCAAGCTGGAATTTGGGGAGAAGCCTTATGAACAAATTGATTTTAATGCCGTAAAAAAAGTGCGTTTTTGGAGCAGCTTGTGTGAGTGAGTATCAGGAAGGTGAATAAGTCGAAACGAAGGAAGGGGAGCATGATGTGAAGGTGGAGCAGGATTTGGAAGAAATCAAAGAAAGGTTGACCCAGATCGAGATCAAACTGGAACAAAAGTCGACCTCCAAGAGAATCTTAAAGTACATGATCATTATTTTCTTTTCTATTTTTCTTCTTTTATTTCTAATCGGAATTATTCAATTTGTTTCAACCTAATCGGGCAAGAGGATGAAGGAAGGGAGCTATTTATGTCCATAGAAGCGATTGTTTTTGATCTGGATAATACTCTTATTCATCGTAAACAGGCGTTTGCATCATATACAGAGCGTTTTATAGAACGATTTATAGTGGCAGAAGAACCGGCGATCCGCGCGGCTGTCGTTGAACAGATACGATTGGCGGATCGGGACGGATACCGGGATAAGAGGGAACTGTATACCGAGCTGCATACAGACTTGGAACTGAAAAATCCCGATACGTCAGTACAAGAGATGCTGGGCTTTTGGTATAGTGAATTTCATAAGTTTACGGTGTTGATGGACGGGGCCAAGGAAGTATTGTCCGAACTGCGGTCGCGTGGCTTGAAGCTCGGTATTATTACCAACGGCTCACTCCGCACGCAGCAAGCGAAAATCGACCGAGTTATGCTGAGGGATTATGTGGATTCTATTATCGTATCGGGTGGCGTCAACATCCAGAAGCCTCATCCTCGAATTTTCGAGTTGGCTCTGAATGAGCTGGACATTGTCGATCCCGACCATGCCTGTTATGTAGGCGATCACCCGACAAATGATATTCGTGGTGCACAAAGTGCAGGATTGCATACCATCTGGCTGGAAGGCTTTATGACGTGGCAGGAAACGGGCATTGTACCGGACTATCAGATTGGGAGTTTGCGTGAAATCACAGGTTGGCTGGATCGTCGCAGTTATTCAACGAATAAGGAGGAGGGTGCATCATGAGTATGGAGCAGCAACCGAATCCGATTCTCTTATCGTTCCCTGATCAATTCCAAACGGAACGATTGACCATACGCGCCCCGCAGTGGGGGGATGGGGCGGCAGTCAATGAGGCGATGCGAGAGAGTGCGAATGAACTGCGGCCTTGGCTTCCGTTTGCAAGAAATCTTCCTACGGCAGAGGAATCTGAAATCCGTTCGCGCCAAGCCAGACTTAAATTTCTGGATCGGTCTGATATGATGTTGTATATATTTGATACGGTTTCGGGAGAATTTGTAGCCAGCAGCGGTCTGCATCGGATTGATTGGGATGCACGAAGATTTGAAATTGGGTATTGGCTCAGAACATCATGGACCGGAAAAGGCATTATCACAGAGGCCGTGCACGGTATTACGAATTTTGCCATACAGCATTTGAATGCCAATCGGGTGGAGATTCGTTGTGATTCCAGAAACACGCGCAGCGCCAAGGTAGCGGAACGTGCAGGTTTTACACTGGAGGGGATTTTAAGAAACGTCGAGTATGATGAAAAGGGGAGCATGGCACACGAAATGGTTTTTGCCAAGGTGCGTGGTATTGAATTTTAGTATCCTCACATGAATAGTTTGGAAGTTGCTGATATGTTTGTACGATATTACGGAGGCTCATTATGATTAATTATATTATGAAAAATACAGACAAGTTGGTGTGCATACAATATGACATCAGCAAAAGGTTCTGCAATCTTGCAAACGCTATCCAAGAGAGGGTGCTTAAAAATTTCCCGCAGCTTGGCGAAGATGTCCCAGCATTAGGACAGGTGATTTAGCATGAGGAGCGTTCGTAAGAGCGTCAGCAGGAAGGCCAATCGGGAAATAAAGGCGAAATTCCGCTGGAAGGCCCGTGCTGCGTACCTTGTTGCTGTGCTGGTCACGATCTTGTTGGGTTTGGGAAGCCGAGTTTTCTCCTCCCAGTTGCCTGAATTCGTTGCTAATCACTTTGGGGATGCCTTGTGGGCGTGCATGATTTATTTTGGGCTGAGAATGTTGGGGGTGAATCGTCAATTGTCCGTAGCCCTGTGGGGCAGCTTGCTGTTTTGCTTCGCCATTGAGTTCAGCCAGATGTACCAGGCTCCCTGGATTAACCACATTCGGGCAACGACACTGGGCGGCTTGGTGCTTGGGAAAGGGTTCCTGACCGCGGATCTGATCAGGTACACGGTTGGCATTGTGGTATCCTGGGCGCTGGACCAAGGCTGTCAAAAGCTAGCGGGGATCAATACACGTATAGACGATGACAAACCACTCAAATAATCTGAAAAGCGAGGGTTGCGCTTGAAACAAAAGGGAAAGCGTCACAGGTTGTTCGGTAAGATGATTGGATTATGCGCAGGGTTCAGCTTGTTGTTTGCAACCATACTTATCCCAGGGCAGGCATTAGCCGAAAAACAGCTTGTGGCACCTCTTCGTTTTGATTTTGGCCCCGGCAAGGTAGCTGACGGCTACACCCAAGTCACTGCCAATGATGTTTACACGCCTGAGCGAGGCTATGGATTTACCGATCTTTCCAAAGTGAATGAAGAAGATCGTGGTGGAAGTGATGCTATACGCTCAGATTTTGTTCGTGTTCAAGGATCATCCTTTGTTGTCAATTTACCACCGACGGATTACACGCTTTCCCTGATTGCCGGAGATACTGCCGGAAACACAGACATTACGGTTAAAGCCGAGTCCATCGTCAAGGTAGAACCTACTGCTAAAACAGCAGGACAATTTGTCGAGGCTGGATTTGAACTTGCACTCATCGACGGTCAGCTCGAATTGTATTTCTCAGGTAATGAAGCGAAGATTAACGCTTTGGTTATTACCCCAAAGGATGCTCGAACGGCTGGAGAACATCCTTCGGTATACCTTGCGGGAGATTCTACGGTTCAAACCTATAAATCCGCGATGAAGCCTCAGGCGGGCTGGGGGCAAATGATTGCTCCGTTCTTCACAGATGAGCCTATTTTTGTGAACCGTTCTATTGGTGGACGAAGCACGAAAACCTTTCTGGTACAAGGGCGGTTAGATGATATTTTACGCAATATCCGTCCAGGAGATTATCTGCTCATTCAGTTTGGGCATAATGATGCCGCGATCAACAACCAAGAGCGTTATGTTTCACCCGCAGATTACAAAGTTTACTTAAAAACCTACATTCAAGGAGCCATCCAACGCGGTGCAACACCTGTGCTAATTACTCCTGTTGGCCGCCGGGATTATGATGCGGCAAGTGCCTCGTTTCGGATTAGTTTCCCGGAATATGTGCAGGCCATGAAGGAAACAGCATCGGAGACAAATGTTGCACTGGTCGATCTTAGCCGCTTGAGCGTAGCGTACTATGATACACTTGGACTGGAAGGAACACTCCCGTTATTTTTGCATGTGGAGCCAGGGGTGTATCCTGCATTTCCTGATGGAGTGAAGGATGATACTCATTTTCAGGAATATGGTGCGGAGCAAATAGCTCGGCTGGTAGCTCAGGGAATACGTGAGCTGAATATTCCTTTATCCTCTTATGTACAGGTGGAAGATTCGCAATAGAACATTATTTCCATAGCCATGGTATACTTAGAAAATAAGCTGGCCCTACCCAAAGATAACATTGTTTAGGCTTGGGTAGGGCTTTAATGTTCTGGATCTTAAGGAGGAAGCGAGAATGACAGTCGCTCAACTTCATAAACTTATTAACGGTCAACTCCTGTACAATCAGCATCGGAGTTTATTTTATATGCGCGAGGGTTCTGTTCTGTTAGGACCTTCAACGGAAATGACGTACTGGCTGACGCAGAGAAGCTCAGAACTGATGCTCATGCTTCAAGGCTTGAAGCGCCAGCATATGTATAACGCTTTTGTGACGGATGTAGCGGCTAAAATACTGTCCCAGTTTGTAAATACCAATCAATATCTACATTTTCACACAGCTCATGTGAGGGAGCTTACGGAGCTGTATGATCGACTTTTCACCCGTATTGAGAAACTGTTCCAGAAGAAATTTATAGATAGAGCAACCTTGGACTTACTGCTTCAGCAGCATTACGGGCATTTGAGAGATTTTTTAACTCGTACCAACGGACGTGAAATGTTTGCTAAGTATGCAGAGTGTGAGTATACCTTTTGGATACCTTGTGAGGAATATACGCCGGAGTTGCAAGCCAATCTGCTAGGATTGGACATTGCTCGTTTGCAAGAGCCTGTTCTAGATGTTGGTTGCGGATCTGAGGCACGGTTGGTTACTTATTTACGTGCCTGTGGAATTGAGGCTTACGGAACAGATCGGTTGGCTGAAACAGAAGGTTGGGTCACTCAAGGAGATTGGTTAGAGACCACCTTTGGGGAACGCACATGGGGAACGATCGTTTCACATATGGCATTCTCCAATCATTTTATACATCATCATCTGAAGGCAGATGGTAATATTCATGAGTACGCTCGCAAATATATGGAATTGCTTAGAGCCATTCGGCCCGGAGGGAGTTTTATTTACAGTCCGTGCCTTCCATTTATGGAAGGGCTTTTGGATGCCCGAATGGGTTATCAGGTAGAGTATATCCAGTCATCTGAAGGTTACAGGGCCACGAAAATAACGCGTATACATTCATAAGCGCTAGTAGTAGTCCATTCATTTGTCAGATTCCTTCTTGGAATGGTATTATAAGGATAGATATTACTCTATTTGGGATTCAGTTGATGATAGAAATTCTCATGACGCTAATTTGACACCATAGAGGATGATCATTAGCAGCATGGCTGCACTGAATAATAATGATTAGCCTACGGATAACTGAATTTTAGGGAAGATTAAACCATATTTTCCTAAAAGCCGATATATGGGAATGAGGCGAGAACATACTGTTATTAAACCCGCCCGAAAATGGATGTATATAATTGGGTTAGGAGAGTAGAAGAAGTGTCAGATCTGTATACGAAAAAAGAAGTAGAAGATTATGTAACCAACGTGGTTTTCGAACGACCTTTAGGTGTAAGCATTTCAGCCATTTTATTGATCTTTAATGGAGCACTTCTGTTGGTGACCCAGCTATTGACGCTTAATGCATTAAATGAGGCTGCTACGTTAGTAGGCATTTGTAGGGGCATGTTTCAAGGATTTATCGCGTTACTTGGTTTGGCAGGGACGACTGCCGGTATCGGCATGTTATTTGGTAAGAAGTGGGCTTGGTGGCTGGCAGTATTTTATTTTACATATGAGACCATGCGTTATACGTGTGCAATTCTGTTTATTCCAGATGTCCCTCCAACGTTGGGCGGTGTACAGTTAAACCCTGCTTTATACTACGTAAAATATGGTATGCGTATTATTTGGAATTTGTTGTTTACATTGTTCATGTGTCGTAGTAAAGTAACAGGTTTTTTTCAAACAAGTGGAATCAGCAAGTGGAGAGCATGTATTGCATTATTCTTCATCAATGGAGTGATAGTTGGGATTGGCTGGTGGCTGATAAGATAGGGTTCTTCGATGTGAAGGAGGAGATAGATCATGGCAATGGAAACGTTTCCGGTTTTAGAAACCGATCGGCTTCGTTTAAGACAGCTTACAGTAGGGGATGCGGAGGATGTGTTCGGTTATTTCTCCAAGGATGAGGTCACACAATATTACGACTTGGAAAGCTTTACAGAGGTAGAGCAAGCCGAAAAATTTATTCGTTCGATGCTAACCAGATATGAGAAGCAAGAGGGCTTTCGTTGGGGGATTACGTTAAAAGAAGCTCCTGAGCGGATCGTGGGTACAATTGGATTTCATAACTGGCAGAAGGAGCACTCCCGTATTGAAATCGGCTATGAGCTGGCACCGGAATATTGGCGGCAAGGTCTGATGACAGAGGCGATGAAGGTGGTCGTGAATTATGGCTTTCAATTGCCGAAGGTTCACCGTATAGAAGCCTTCATTGATCCAGATAACGAAGGCTCCAAACGGCTGCTACTCAAAAGTGGCTTTACTAAAGAGGGTCACCTGAGAGACTATTTTTATGAAAAGGGTCAATTTGTCGACGCTGTTATTTTTGGATACCTTCGGGAAGAGCATCCCGTGAATCGGTAAGTTTAGTTTACAAATACCCTTTGTCCCCGTAAGGCTGGAGTCGATCAAGCCAGGTCTGCTCCAGCTTTGCTAGTGCATCTTTGACATCAAAGAACGCGGATTCCTTTTTCTTCAAAACGTCCAGCACTTCAAATTCAAACGAATCTTCGCCGTACTCATTCCATTCCTGTTGTAGTTGTTTATTCTTAAATCCACCCATATTTAGCTCAAAACGCCGTCCATTCAGCGACTTTAAATTCGGCGTAGAAGAGACGAAAATTTTCTCATTACGTGTGTTGCGAATGCAATAGATTCCTGCCTCTGTCTTCATCTCCATGTATTGCTGCACCAGTTCTTTTCTTCGATTCATTGTCGAATCCTCCTATTTGAGCATTTTGCATAAATCCCAAGAGCATTTTCAAATCAGCAATGTATAGATCGAAACGCTTTAGTTCGTCTATATATTGTACCTACGAGCGTTGGGAATCGAATTATGCAAAATGCTGATTTCATAAGCGCCTAGCTTCAAGATTCCTTCAACCAATATTCACTGCCATCCGGTTTGCGATCCAACAGACTGTATTCAATCATATATCTTCGCACCGTGACATAATCGTCATACACTTCCTGTAAAATCGCATTGATATCCTTCTCATGATATATTTGTCCCTTCATAAAACGGCCCGCAATTTCACGCAGCACAATCAGCTTGTGCTTTTCTTGCATTTTAAAGGTCTTAAGGCGCCCGTCTGTACCATTCGGAAAATACTTCGTGAGTACCTTTTGCTTTTCGTCTTCTGTAATGTTGTAGCGTTCGTCCACCATCCGTGCTCCTATGGGTACTTCTACAATGGCGGGAGCGTGACGGTCCTTCTCCTTTAGCAGCTCCATTAATGTGAGAAATACCTTGGCCTGCCGTTCTTTTTCTTTGAGACCAAAGCGATGATTACGTATGGTGGATGCGCTACCGATTCCGGTTTCCTTTTGAATATCCGCATCACCCATGCCTTGATAAAATAACTGAAGCAACCGATTCTGATGATCTGTCAGTCCAGTCAGCTTTTTGTCCAGGCCGATCAAATAGTCAAAGACCGAACCATACGTGCGCTCAATATGAAGGCGCATGTACCTCTCCGCGTCATAAAATACCCCTTGATCCTGATATATGATGCCTTGCTCAAATCGCTGTCCGTCCAATAGGCAAATTACCTGCTCTCCTTGGCGAATATATCCACGCTTCAGTTCTTCAATACCAGCATTCCAGAATAGTTCGGAATGATCCATTTTAGCAAACACCTCAATTAAATGATGATTATTTTATAGACAATATAACATTTTGTTTATTTTAAATCAATGAGTGGGATGATTATTAAAGTATATTGGATATTCAAATTCATATAATGTTTAAAAAAGGATGTTATTATTTTAAACATAATTTATGGCAATTTAAAAATATTTATATATTTTTCTTTATTTCGACAATCTTCGCTATATACAAATTTAATACGACATTGTTATCATATGTAAATCAAAATACATTTTTCTGAAAGAGGGCGAAATATGATTGAATTATAAATTATTTTTAATTTTAGTATTCTTCTAACTAGGCATTACCACTATATTCAGGGGGATGATTTTGAAAATGAAATTTTTTTTAAACGAAGTGAGGCAGCGAGGAAAAGGAAAGAATGCTAAGACATTCGTTTTAACAATGCTGGGCCTATTTGTTTTTTTATCTCCGTGGAGCATAGTTGTGCTTCCTCAAGCAGAAGTGTCAGCAGCTTTTACGGGTGGAATACCAGATCTGTACCTACCACCAGACAGAGGAGGATCAATTGGACCTCCTGAAGAAAAGCCAACGCCTTCAGAACCGTCATCTACACATGAAGCAGTAACCTTGTCAGATGGTTCGATAGTTCATGTGCAAGCGAGTTCTCCCTACGTCACTTTCACTCGCAATAATGTAGTTGTTTATTCCAAAGATCTTGGATTTGCATTATCAGTTAAATTTTACTATGTATCTGTATCTTCTAATGCTATAACGGTTGGTTACTTTTATAAAGATGAGAGGGATGGAGCTAAACGTTCGGGGACTTTTACATACTCAGGGATTGTCTTAACCACTCCAGCCAGTCCACACATAAGTTCCAATATGACAGGGATGACGAATCAAAATGTCCTTATCCAATTGGACGGAGTACCTGGTAATTATCAACGAGAATATAAAATCGGTGCGAACGGTACGTGGACCACATATAATAGCCCATTTCAAGTATCCGACAACACGACCATTTTTGCTCGTTGTACAGATAATTACGGGAATATAAGCGCTGAAAACTCATTGGTGATCAACAACATTGATAAAACACCTCCTGCCCCACCGTCATTCAATAATAGCCCTGTGAATGAAGTAGCAAATAATATCAGAGTGACAATCAACTATCCTTCTGATGCATCGACAAGGGAATACCGTGTCAATCAAAGCGAATGGAAAGTGTACAACTCTCCCATTGATGTCAATGAGTATGGGACGCGTATACAGGCACGGGCAACAGATAGTGCCGGAAATGTGTCGCAAGTTACGGAATCGGTAATAAATTTGATTAATAGAACGCCAGTAACGATTAAGGGCATTCCAGCTACCATGATTGAAATGGATGAGGGAGCCTCAAATAAAGATTTATCCGAATATTTTACAGACCCAGACCAGCAGCAACTTCAATATTCGGGTACAAATTCCAACTCAGCTGTAGTTACCCATCAATTGGTCAAGGATTCAAAGGGAAATAACTCAATACTGAATTTGCAACCCCAAAGCTCGGGGGAATCCACGATAACGATTACAGCTACAGACCCGTTAGGTAAGTCTGTATCGCAGAATTTTGTTGTAAAAGTTTTGGATACCAAATATATAGAACAATTAGCCAAAGCTACAGCAGCGGTAGCACAAGCCGAGACAACCCAATTACAAAATGATGTAAATACAGCTGTAGAGCTAATAAATAAGCTACGTGAGCCAGATAAGGGCAGGCTTGTTGAAAGGGTAGTAGCAATACAGAAAAGCATTGAAACGAAAGCTGCCTATACTGAACAATTAAAGACAGCTACGCAGGCAGTTGAAAAAGCAGAATCTTCAAAATTACAAACGGAGATTAATATGGCCCGAGCTCTAGTAATGAATCTAAATGATTCAGACAAAGTACATCTTAACGGCCGTTTGGATCGCATACCAGCTATTGATGATTTGCCCAAGGATATAACAAGCCCTTCCAAACCTAAGAAATTAGCAGGCTCCAGACCTACGCCAGGCAGCATTGTTTTAACATGGGAAGCATCTACCGATGATGTTGGAGTCGTTAGCTATGATGTGTATCGTGATGGTCAACTGATAGGCAATACCAAGGAATTGACCTTTCAAGCGGACCAATTAGAACCTCAGAAAATATATATGTTTGCAGTTAAAGCTAAGGATGCGGCTGGTAACTATTCGGAGTTTAGCAATAATGTTAAAAGTGGCTTATCCAGAAAGTATAAATATGTTTATGACGCTAATGGAAGGCTTGAGCATATTGAACAAGATGGTCGGGTTGTTTTCCAATATCAATATGACCCTAACGGTAACTTGATACAGATGATAAAAATAGGCAGTTCTCAATAAATGATATGTAACTCAATTTTAAGTCGGAAATGGAGAGAAGAACTTGCGATTTAGAACAATAAGACGTCATATAGCAATGATCATGATTATCACATTTATTTTCAGTACAATTAGCGGCATTGTTCCTCCAAATGTGTTCGGTGCAGGAAATGACAGTTCGCAATATTCGGCGGATCAAATGGCTGCCCGATTTGGAGTCACATCATCTTTTCTTTCGGAACAATTAAGAAAAGGTTATTCATTAAATCAAATTTATACAGCGTTATATATGGCTGAACAGGATCATATAAGCTACGAGCAGGCAGTAGCTTCGTTATTTCCTTCAGAGGAAAACCAGTCACAGACTGTAACAAGTGACGTATATAATAAGCTATCGGATGCTCCACTAGATAACCTGATTTCTCATAGTGTTACAGATGATGTTTATCCAACTGATGATCCTGTTCCTACGAACAAAGTCACTGAAGATGTATATAAGACGGATTTCCTGAAACTAAATCTCATGGCGAATGTGCCACAGCTTCCACCTATTAGAGAGGAAGCGCCCGTTTACAATAAATCTTCTTTTAATGAAGCACCTTATTCTGTTGGCGATGATAAAGAATCGATATCCACTTTATCAGGTAGCTTATCGCTGCAAAACACAGATTTAACTCTGCCTGGACGAAACGGACTGAGCTTTTCATTGACGCGTCAATATGATACAAATCGTGCTCAATTTTTTGACAAAGGCGCTGAAATTGTCGACAACAGTGCTGCTGTGCAAAACTATTATGTCTACTTTAAGGCGATGATGAAACCTATTACTAAGTCGTACAAGGTAGCTTATCAGCAAAAAAGATGGGTACAAGAGGACACAGACGGTGATGGGAATGTTGATGTGAATACCTATAATCTTCAGCCGGAAACCAAAGTTATAGGCACATACACAACCTATGAAGCTGCTAGTCAAGCAGCGGGGCAAAAAATAACCTATACTACAGCTCCGGAGTCCAGAGTAGAAAAGGACTCTCAAACGGGAAAATGGGAGAAGGCTTTTCCCGATTCAATAAAGTACAGCAAAGATGGATTTACGGGAACCTTAAACAAAGATGGACAAGCCAGAGTCATCAAGGGATCTTATACAGGTCCTAGTTCTAAAAATATATTCTGGGAACAATGCAGCGTTATGAATACGTTCTACTATGATAGTGCGGGTAACGCTTCGCGATACTTTCCAGGTAGCCCGGCATGTGGAGACTCTAAAATGCATTATGACAGGGATTCATATGTAGGGGATTTAAGTTTATCATCTATGCTGGTTTATCCAAGGTGCCCCAGTTACGCTCCTGGTAGAGTAATGTGTACCGAATCAGGAACGGCGTATTATTCAGGAACAGTTTTCAATCAGGGAACTGCTGATACCCGAGAATGGAGGCAAGATTATAGCGGAACTGTTACCAAGCCCGGTTATACTAGCGATATTGGTTATAGCGAGTGGACAAGTAATGGAAAAGGTGGAAGGACAAGAACAGCCTTTACCATGGAAGGATCGCCGCAAATTGAAACGATTGTCTCAGAGGGTCTCGAAACGGCTGTTCGCCGACAGACAGCACTATTTACAACTATTGCTGAGGCTGAACATTACAGGGATTTAATTAACAGTAATCCTCAGACTGAAATTCCGAGTGACGATGGGAATAAATATTATATTGCAGCAGATGCGGACGCTACCGTTTTTGCTGAGATCGTAGCCTATCAACCTTCATTTATTTTTCAAAACCGTACCTATCCTGCCATGGAAGATCAATTGAGCCCTCTTGGCAAGGGGTGGTCCTGGAATTTGCCTTATGTAGAAACCAAGGAGGGCAAGCAGTACGTGCACTTGGGGGATGGTGGAAGCTATGAAATTGAGGGTGACCAGCTTAAAGGTTACGACTGGAAAGGACTGACCTTCACTCTTGACACTTCAGTAATAGTTAATGGAGAAAATTCAGCCTATGTATTAACTTCTGTGGATGGAATGAAAAAACAATATTTCTCCAAAGACGGTCAGTTGCTGCAAATTGAAGATGGATATCGTAACACGATAAAGTTCAATTATGAACTCAATGCTACTTATAAACGTAAATTGCTTAGTAAGGTAGAAGATGCGATCGGTAACTCGATTGATATTCAATATACGGCTACAGACGTTACTTTGTCTAAAGGAAACCGCACAGTTGTCTATCATAAACATACAGAACAAGGTGTTGAATTACTGGATTCAGTTACAGATGCCGAAGGCAGAAAAACGACATATTCCTATACATTGGCACCTGCCAAGTTTAATTTGAGTGCGTCACATCCAGAAAGACAAATCTCTAATCCGTACGCTTTGTTAACCAAAGTATTTCATCCTACTGGAGCCTCTACTTTGTATACTTACGAAGACCAGCCAGTAAAACGCTATATTGGCTCCAATTCGGTAAACGAGGCATATCGAGCGGTCTCACGTGTAGATCAAATCACATATCAAAATAATCAAACGGAAAACTATAATCAGGAAACGATTCATTATAATTCTGATATGGGTGAGAGCTATGTGAAAGATACTTCGTTCTCTACTGTAACAGACAATGGATTAGTTCGTTCGACCTTCAATTATACTAAAAAATTTATTAGTGCAGACACGCCACCACAGTATTACCTGGATCAATCTGTGTTTAAAGCAGGAGATTCTGAAAAGAGTACAGCTTATCAATACGGTAAGCAGGTGACAGGCAAAGCCTATACCGTACCTGTTCCGACCCGTACCTCGTCCAGCAATAATCAAAATGGAGACGTTTTGACAACTGCTGCTGAATATGATGATTACGGTAATATGACAAGCTCAGTGGATGAAAAAGGTTCACAAACTGCGTATACGTATGACGACAAGCATAGGATTAAAACCATTACGGAACCGATTGATTCTAACAGCACTGGAGTTACAGAGTACACTCGAAACCCGCAGGGGAAAGTAACACAGGCCATCGTCTCCAAGGATCATTCTGGGGGAGAACTACTACAAAAAGTAAATTATTCAGGTATTGATGCTTACGGAAATACAACGGTTCAGACGATTACGAACGGTAACAAGTCCGTGACTACAACCACGGAATACAGCAGTGGCTACGACCATGCTTTTCCTACGAAACAAAGTGTAGAGGTTACAAATATTGATGGAGAAAAATCTACGGTAACCATTCAGTCAGAGTATGATAAGCCAACTGGTTTAATCACTTCCTCGCTGGATGGGAAAGGTCAGAAAACTGAGTATCAATATGATGCTCTGGATCGCGTAAAGGCTGTAACCTATCCGGACGGTAAAAGTATCCATGTAGCCTACGATGATCTTGAGAACACTGTAACGGTTACGAATGAGCTCGGGATACGAACAAAAACACGTTACAATGCTTTGGGCTGGAATATCGAGTCAGGGCTGTATGAAGGTAACGATTATGTGATCAAATCCAAATCAGCTTATGACGTTAACGGCAGATTAGTATCCAGTGAAGATGCACTTGGGCACCTGACACGTTATGGCTATGACGCTTGGAGCCGTACAACGTCAACAGCCTACGCGGACGGATCACAAGCAGTAGTCGAGTATAATGATGCTCTTCGTCAAGTAACTCAACGAGATGGTGAGCTTAATGAACAAATTCAAATCTACGATAAATGGAATCGTCTGGTGCAAAACAAAGAGAAATCAGCAATGGACGGTATTGAGAAAATAACTTCCAAAGTAGAGTATGATGCTGTAAACGACCTGATTTTAAAACAAACCGATGCGAATGGTAATGAGACTCAATTTTCATATAATGCTTTGGGTGACCAAACATCTGTGACGGAGCCAAACGGCGAAACAACGAAGTACACTTACGATATGCTGGGCAATCTCACTCAGATCACATATCCGGATGGTCATGCCAAGGTGAAGGCGTATGATGAATTGGGTAGAGTGATTCAAACCAAGGATGAGAAAAACCAGGTTGAGAAGCGTTATTTTGATACCAACGGGAACTTATCCAAGAAAACAGATCGCAACGGGAACGTCACTTCATTTGAATACGATAGCCGTAATCGGTTGAAGTCGCGTGTAGGAAAAGATGAGACGGTCAGCTACGTATATGACGCTGCGGGCAAACGCCTAAGCATGACGGATCAAACGGGTACAACATCCTATGCGTATGATCCGTATACGGAGCAATTAGATACCCTGTCTTACCCGGATGGTCTAAAGCTCTCCAATCAGTATGATGCTAATGGAAATCGAACTGAAATGACAGGGCCGTTTGGCGAGCAAGTAGACTATACGTATGATCAATTGAACAGATTGAAGACCGTAGGAAACACAAAAGATAAGCCTATTTCGGAATATTCCTATACCAAAAATGGATTGCTGGATTCAACAGTATCTGCAAATGATTATCGCCAGCAAAACAAATATAACGGGATTGAGTTAGTTGAATTAAAGTACACACGATCTGATGCGGAAACGAACAGCTTTCAATATAGCTATGATCCTGGTAAAAATATCACGAAGCGTATTCAAAATGGTGTAGAGGATTCATTTACGTATGACAAGCTGAATCGGATTGCTACCTCCACCGATAATCAGGATGCTTATTCGTATGATGCCAGAGGGAATCGTCTTACGATGGAAACGGAGAGAGCTCCTCATACGAAGCCGAGGGAGAATCGATTCGACGAGCAGAACCGATTGACTCAAGTCAAGATTAACGGAAAGCTCGTAGAGTACCGATACAACGGGGATGGATTACTGACAGAACGTATACAGGATGGCGTTCATACTCGATACTACTACGATGGGAACAGTGCCCAAATCATAGCAGAGGCTACGATTGAAAATGGAAAACCTGTTTTAAAAGCTAACTATATTCGAGGTCTCAAATTAGAGGCTATAGCCTATGCGGATCAAACAGAAGCCTATCCCGTCTATAATGGTCACGGAGATATTATTGAAATCAGGGATTCCTCCGGAGCGTTGTTGAATCAATATCAATATGATATTTGGGGCAATGAAGAAGTGAAGGAAGAAAAAGTCCACAACCCATTTCGGTATTCAGGCGAATTATGGGATGATACAACGGAATTACAATACCTTCGCGCCAGATGGTATGATCCTGATAGTGGAAGGTTTATTAATGAGGATGCGTATCAAGGAGAGCAGAATAATCCGTCAAGTTTAAATTTGTATACGTATGTCCAAAACAATCCATTGATTTATATTGATCCTAGCGGGCATTATATTTCAACTGGACCATTGGAACAGTTTAAATATGAATTAGAACTAGCTATGAAGGACGTACATTCTAAAAAGCAGGCCGATTATTGGCTGTGGAGAGAAGAAATAGGTAGTATTTTTGCTCCTGTGTATAATGACAATAACAATGAATTTAAATTTTTATTTGGGTTAGCGACCCAAACAAGCCCTTATGGAAATAGTAAAAAGAAGGCGGATTGGGCTAAGAGTTACCTACTAGAGGCTTATAGTGCTTATATCACAGGATATGTTTATGAATCTTCGGGTCTTGTTGGTACTGTGGGTTCCATGTTTGGACCTAGTAATGGTAGGAACACTGGACAAGCTAAAGCCAAAATTTTCAGTGCAGATGGAAATGCTGAGTTAAGGGCGACCAGACGGCCTGTATTTGATAAGTGGATGGAGAATGGTGTCGAAGTTGGTGGTCAAGGATTCAAAATGAATCAACATGCTTACAATAGGCTATTTAAGTCAGGTCGCAAAGATATTATGCCAGATGATATCACAACAGCACTTAGTAAAAAGCCAACTCCGGGTGAGCCAGGAAGCGTGATATATACTAATCCATCAACTGGAACTAAGGTCTATGTCAATCCAACAAGTAAAGAAATTGTTGGAGTTCAACCTGGCAGTTTCAAATAAAGAGCGAAAGGAGAACTTTAGTAGTGCTATTAAAAGAGATTGATGCAAACCACAGTATCTCTAGGGTGTCATGCACATACACTCCGTCTATTGAAACCTACAATATTGTCACAGATAATATGACGGATGATTGTAAACCTACTCAGCTTGGCAATGGATGTTGCATTTGGCTAAATGAGAAAGGGCAACTCGGAGAGATTGAATGTATTTGTCCAAAGAAATTCAAAGATGGAATTTCAACATATTTTCATCTTGACGAATGGATTGATGGGACACCTTCTTTCGAGATATCATCAATTGATGGTGATGTAGCCATTGAACACCTTGAGGATGGATACATTATTTGGCTATCGAGAAAAAGTAACGTAGAACTAGAAGTATCGCAAAGTGGAATAAGCTACTTGTTATCAGGAAATAAACTATCAGGTATAGTAGCTAAAAAAAGTGAAATAATTGAATAAACCATAATGGATTGTCATGCCTAGTAGGAATGAAGTGTTGCCTAAATCCATATAAGGAAATGGTAAGAGATTTGAAAGGGATTAAAGAAAGATAATAATAATTATGGTTTTTTATATTAACCACATGTAAAACTCTTGCATGTGGTTGCTTTTCATCTCAAGAATGAAAAGCACGACCCGAATCAGGATGATTATTCGTATGTGCCAGAGGGAACCGCCTTACGAGGGAAACGGAGAGATCTCCTCATACAAAGCCGCGTGAAAACAGTTTTGACGATCAGAACCGATTGACTCAAGTCAAAGTCGACGGAAAACTCGTAGAGTACCGATACAACGGGGGATGGATTGCTGACAGTCCGCATACAGGATGGCGTTCATACCTGATACTACTACGATGGAAACAGTGCCCTAAACCAAAGTCTTATACTAGCGTAAATCGTCCTGTTATCACTGGTTTGAGTATGGATGTGATGATGATCGTAACGAATAAAATGTACGCAATTTTTAAAGGGACAACATAACCCTGATACATTATTTGATAAATATACATGGGGAGAATTTATTTAAAATCGCCTGACAGGAAGGGAGTTTGATCATCGAATCTAATTTGAGTGGGAGATCGGTAAACAAGTATTTGGAGTATTATATAAAGAACAGAGAGCCGTAAGCATATTAACGGCTCTCTTCGTCGTCTTCTGGCAAGTATTTGATCAGCTCACCAAGGAGTACGCAAGGGGTCTACAAAGTGTATTTAGGGTTGGATAGGCAATTCGGGCGTTTGCATTGAAGGGCAGCTTTTAGAAAACCTAATTGAAACAGTTTCCCATAACAAGAGAAGTCCATTTTACTAATTTGTATCATCCTCTACATACTCGATAACATCTTGAACATGGCAGTCTAGAGCTTTACAAATTTTATCTAGCGTATCAAATTTCACACCGTCTGTTTCTTCGTTGTAAAGTTTGGTGATTCCGTTTCTATGTAATCCAGTCATGCGAGAAAGCTCGGCAATATTTATTCGTTTTTCGCCCATAATACGGGAAAGATGAATCTTTATCATATTTTCCTCCAGATAAATGCACTCTATAGTGTTAAAAAAACCTATCAAAGTATTGACAATAAACACTATTCAATGTATTCTAGAAACAACAAAAATAACACTGTAATGTGCATTTGGTTTATTGAGATGTTATTTGTGAACGTCATAGTAATATGCTTATCGTATCAAAACGTTTTACAATTAGCAATTAATTATCGTTCAACAGCCTAGTTTGAAAAACTACCTGTAAAAGAGAGCATATTGGCAAATAAGAAACTTTGAACAAAGGAATGGAGCGAGGATGTATGACAGAATCGGTAATGGAATTGGAACGGGTATCCATGGTTCAGGGGCCGTATGATTACCCTCATATGTATGAGATATGCGAAGGGGTTCTTTATGACCGTCAATATTTCTTTTACCTCGAAAATGGCTTACTGTGTCTGCGCCATGTGAAGAAGGTGGAGCAGTCATATCATACGCATCTTTACCTGGATGGAGAAAGCGGAGGTCTGCAACTGGCAGCGGGTGTACAAGGGGAGCTTATGCAAGTTGTCACGGAGATCATCGAGCGCTTGCGCGCCAAGGATGGACTGACATTTTTATTCGATGAACTGCTGTGGCTACATGGTAGGGGCCCCATTGAATTAAACCTTTTCAATAAGAAGGATGAAGTGACCTTAGGTGGCAGACAATTTGCTACGAAATAAATGATTCTTATGCTTTATATCATGGAACTTGTCGAAATAAAGCTTATGATTTCACCGAATATATCAGTTGTTGACTGATGAAAATGAGCGGATTCCGAATCCATATGGTCAATTCCAGCATCACAGCATCGGCAGAAGGATTAAAGCCCCAATCACCTCCGAATAAAATGTTTTGCTGCTGCTCTAATATAGGAGACTGAGGTTCTTCCAAGCCATATTGTTCTTTGATTCTCTCTTTCGTTTCATGATCTATGACAAGGTTATCCTGTGCAAAGGTATAGCAGATAGGAACGCTTAACTGTATTAAAAGAAGTAATGCAATGGGGATAAGTAATTTTTTGCTTTGCATGGTTAGCTCCTATGATCTCTGTTTTTGACCTCTTAACGTGAAAATAATCCCTTTACAGGATTTTATGACCAGAATATAATAGTAAATAACAGCATCGATCTACATACACTGGGTTATCGGGGTATAGCGCAGCTAGGTAGCGCGCACCCTTGGGGTGGGTGAGGTCGTGGGTTCGAATCCCGCTACTCCGATTTCAATCAAAATGTCCTGCTGATGCAGCTAATGCGTCTGCCGGGCGTTTTTTTTTGAATATTACATACCCTATTAGTCTTTGTCTCTACTGGGTTTTGACGAGCTAGTCGTATGCAACGAATGTATGAAGCCACCTCTGAACTGGATTCGGAGGCAGAAGTGGCAACTCAACAATCGCAATCGCTGGCGGAATGGTCTGCTGTATGACTTTTTTAATTTGCCTATAAAGATTCCTGAAGGGTCTTGGAAGAAGTACTGTAATCAGCATAACGGGGAAGCACAATAGTGTAGTATATTCCTACAATAACGGTACAGACCCCAACTAATAAAAACAGAATTTCAATTGAAATAAATGAAGGAAAGCTAACAGCAATGAAACCTAATGTAAGAGACTGGGACAGCATCATTAACGGATTAATCAAACCTTGCACACGTCCCATCATTTGAGGATCTACAATACGAGGAAGCCATCCTCCTATGCCGATGTTAATGAACGGAAGTATCAGTGCGATGACAAAGTTGATAATCAGGAAAGCGTAGATGTGGTTAACAAATCCAAGTGTGCACATACCCATTCCGGCTACCAGAACTCCCGCTGCAATCATTTGGTGTAGTTTTAGCTTGGCAGAGATGAGAGAAGCGATTAGGGTACCAAGCAACACACCAGCCCCAAAAATAATACCCGTCCATACCATATACTGCTCGTAATTGCCTGGAGCTAGCTTGTATTTAAGAATAAACATCGGTAAAACGCTAAAACCACCATTTAAAATACCGAACATAAAAAAGCCTGAAACCAACCAAAGCAATAGTCTGTTGCGTAATATGTAAAGAAACCCTTGTTTAAAATCGATCATGACAAGTTTGAATTTTAATTGTTTGAATTGATGTGCCCCGTTCGGAAGGCGTACTTCCTTTGGAATTTTGCAGGAACGAATAAGCAGTGCAGACACAATAAAAGAAACAGCATCAATTAGGATGGCTCCAGTAATTCCAAAGTGCCAGTAAACGACGGCCCCGAGAGTTCCTCCGAATAGCATGAAAAGACTCCCCATCATTTGATTGAGGCCTGCGGCAATAGTGTAATCATCTTCGCTTAATATTCCCTGTATAATGGCACTTTCGGCCGGGAAGAAAAATTTGGAGGCAGCACTACGGATGAACAGGAGGGCAAATATCAAAGGAATCGAATCGACCCAAATAAAAATAAGCAAACATAAGGATAAAAAAGCGCTGATCCAGTCACAATTAACAGCAATTTTTTGTCTGTCCATCCGATCTGCCAGCACTCCAACTACGAGAAATACTACCAGCATAGGAAGCGAATACATTAACTCGGCAAGCGTTGCATAATAAGGCTGATTTGTAAACCGTTTCAACAAATAAAACATGAATGCAGTAACCCCGATAATTCCTCCCATTTGTGAGGCGAAGGTTGCCAGAAAAAACCTGACATAATTCTTGTTTCTGAGTACTTGTTTTAGTCCAGTCACAGTTCCATCCCTTTCGCTTTCAAAGCGGTTTTTAGATGCCTAATTAAAATAATAGTGAAAAGTAGGAATATTGTACAGAAAAGTGACTTTAATGTCACTTTACGTTTGAATTTGCATCGTATCGGACCTTCTGCCTTTTAAATTCTGCTGTTGACGGTAATCATAGTGGGGTGGACTCGGAAGTTGCATTCAAACTCGTTTGGCGTTATGAGGTGCAACATAGACTAAATAACCAGCTGTCAGTTGATATTCGACGGCTGGTTATTTAAGTTGCCAGGTGTTTGATTACAGATTAGCCCGATTCATCTCATTTACGCATGGATATGTTGAGAAAAAGGAAATGCTCATAGCTAGAAAACTTTATACAATGGAAGAGGAATAAGAATTGTGAAATTCGACTTTTGATGAAGAATTTCATATAATGTGAGCATATTGTGAACAACTTAAATTGAAGATTAATAAAAAAATGAAAATGATTTCCGTCCAGCTATGAATTTCAAAATTTGACGGAGGGAACGAGATGACAATGGAAGAGAGCAGCAGACAGGTACCTTGGCAGGCGTATTACGGACCTAATTTAGGTTATGTGCAGGACCAGTATGAGAAGTATGTAGCGGACCCCGGAACAGTTGATCCGGCTTATCGCGAGCTGTTTGATCAATGGGGTGAGCCGCCACAATCCGAATACTCGGCTGCTTCCATGATAGACAACAAATTGCAAGGCCCCCCCACAAGTGCTTTGGGGCATCTTGATTCGAATACATTACAGAAAGCGGTTACAGCGGGCAAAATGGTATGGAATATCCGTGAATACGGACATTTAGCCGCCCAAATCGATCCGCTGGAACTGGATGCAGAGCAGGATACACGCTTGCTTAATCCAGCATCTTACGGTTTAACTGAACAAGACTTGAAGGCTTTTCCAGCCTCTTTAATATGGGATAACGCTCCTGCGGGAACACTTAACGGATGGGAAGCCATTCAACGGTTACGTGTAGCATACACTGGTCCGATTGCCTATGAATTTAGTCATATTCATAACGAGGAGGAACGCCGCTGGCTGAACAGCTATGCAGAATCCGGTTGGTCCTCCAAGCCCCTCACCACACAGGAACGCAAGTCGTTGCTGGGCAGATTGGTAGAAGTAGAACAGTTCGAAGAGTTTTTGCATAAAACATTTGTCGGACAGAAACGTTTTTCCATCGAGGGTAATGATGTGCTTGTCCCTGTTCTCGACGAGATTATTCGTCTAACCACAAATGCAGGAGCAAGTCATGTCCTGATGGGCATGGCGCATCGCGGCCGTTTGAATGTACTGGCACATGTGCTGGGCAAGCCTTACAGTAAAATTTTCTCTGAATTTCATCATTCGCCGAATAAGGATTTGATCCCGTCGGAAGGTTCCACAGGAATTAACTACGGCTGGACTGGCGATGTGAAATATCATCTGGGTGCTGATCGTTTTGTAAAAGATGGGGGAGCGGTGCAGGCCCGTCTGACATTGGCGAATAACCCAAGTCACCTGGAATATGTGAATCCGGTGGTACAAGGATTTTCACGAGCTGCACAGGAAGACCGCAGTGAGGCTGGTTATCCGAAGCTGGATGTGAGCAAGGCAGCTACCATTATTATGCACGGTGATGCTGCTTTCCCAGGTGAAGGTATCGTGGCAGAATCACTTAATTTCACGAATTTGCGCGGCTTCCGCAATGGCGGTTCAGTTCATATTATTGTGAATAATCGTCTGGGCTTTACGACAGAGAGTGTTGATTCCCGTTCGACCCGTTATGCCAGTGATCTCGCTAAAGGCTATGAAATTCCAATTGTGCATGTGAACGCGGATAATCCCGAAGCTTGTATTGCAGCTGCTCGTATGGCTGGCGAATATCGCAATCGTTTCAAGAAGGATTTTCTGATTGATCTGATTGGTTACCGTCGTTATGGTCACAATGAATCCGATGACCCGGAAACAACACAACCGCTGGTATATCGTAAGGTGAAGAATCATCCGACGGTGAGCAAATTGTATACTCAAAAGCTGATGAAGCAGGGGATTGTGGACGAAGCGTTTAGTGCCGGCCTCATTGAAAAGGTGCAAAACAGACTGAAGGAAGCGCATGAGCAGGTGAAGAATCAACCGGAACAAGAGCCGGAGATTACTCCTGTGAAGGCGAAAAAGAATCAGAGTTCTGTGGTACGTACTGCAGTGGAATTGAAAAAACTGCGCCAAATCAATGAAAACTTACTCAAATGGCCACAGTCTTTTCACGTATATCCGAAGCTGGATCGAATTTTACAGCGTAGAAAAACCGCTCTGAACGAAGGTGAAAAGGTAGATTGGAGTTTGGCGGAGACGCTGGCTTTGGCTACCATTCTCGCAGACGGCAAGCCTATTCGTATGACAGGCCAAGATGCGGAGCGAGCTACATTTGCTCACCGTAACCTTGTGCTGCATGAGCCTGAAACAGGCCGTACACATTGCCCGTTGCATACATTGCCGGAAGCACGTGCTTCGTTCAGTATTCATAACAGTCCATTGTCTGAGGCATCTGTCCTTGGCTTTGAATATGGCTATAACGTGTATTCTCCTGAAACGTTAGTGATTTGGGAAGCACAATTCGGCGATTTTGCCAACTGTGCACAGGTTATTTTTGACCAATTTATTTCCGCAGGCCGTGCCAAATGGAGACAGAAATCGAGTCTGGTGATGCTGCTACCGCATGGTAGCGAAGGACAAGGACCAGAGCATACGAGCGCACGTCTGGAGCGTTTTCTCCAGTTGTCCGCACAAAATAACTGGACTGTCGCTAATTTGAGCAGTGCCTCCCAATATTTCCATCTGCTGCGCCGTCAGGCTGCATTAAGCGAAAGTGAGGAAGCCCGCCCGCTGGTGATGATGTCGCCGAAGAGCCTGATTCGTAATAATCGTGTCGCTTCGCCTGCTTCTGAATTTAGCGAAGGAGCATTCCGTCCTGTGTTGGAACAGCCTGGTCTGGGTGCACGTCCGGATCGTGTAGAACGCATTGTACTGTGCAGTGGCAAGATTGCCATTGATCTCGAAGAAGCATTGGAAAAGGATAAGAATGAGGCAGAAGAGCGTCTGCATATTATTCGTGTGGAGCAGTTATACCCTTTCCCGGAAGAGGAAATTCGGAATATTTTCGGTCGCTTCCCGCATGTTAAGGAGTTCGTATGGGCTCAGGAAGAACCTAAAAATATGGGGGCTTGGAGTTACATTGAACCTCGCCTGCGGAATGTTGTGCCACAGGGAGCGGAAATTCGTTACGCAGGCAGACCAGATCGTTCAAGCCCGGCCAGCGGTTATCAGCAAGTACACAGCCTAGAACAACAGCGAATTATTCAATCGGCGTTGAAGCAGGATTCCAAAAACAATATTACACTGGGGAGGTAGCGGCTGTGAGCGATATTATAGTGCCGGCAATGGGAGAATCCATCACGGAGGGAACAATCTCCAAATGGCTTGTGAAGGAAGGGGATTCCGTAGGACAGGGAGATGTTCTGCTGGAGTTGGAAACCGATAAGGTCAATCTGGAAATTAGTGCGGAAGAAGCAGGTGTGGTGCAGAAAATCCTTCGTCAGGAGGGAGATACTGTGGTCATTGGTGAAGCTGTTGGTCTGATCGGAAGCGGCAGTGGTAGTGCGGATTCAACTGGTGCTGGAGAAGTTGCAGCGACTCAAGCGCCTGAAGCACCGTCCGTAGCGACTTCACCGTCTTCCGTAGGAGGCGGCGTTAAAGTAGAAGAAAAGTCTGCACCGCCTATTTCATCGAATAGCGACGGAAATGGCCAGACGGCATCACCATCTGCACGGAAGTTAGCGCGTGAGCGCGGGATTGATCTTGAGCAGGTACAGGGAAAGGACCCGCTCGGACGTGTATTCCAGGAGGACGTAAAAACGCATAACAGCGCTGAAGTATCACGTGCAGCATCTATATCTGCGTCTCCCGCTACTAGCAAGCCTGCGCCTCCGTCTTCAGCGCAAACGGAGTACAGCAAGCCTGTGGAACGCCAGCGCATGTCTCGTCGCAGAGCGACGATCGCTAAGCGTCTTGTTGAAGCACAGCAGACAGCTGCCATGCTGACCACTTTTAATGAAGTGGATATGACCGCCATTCTCGATGTGCGTAAACGCCGTAAAGATAAGTTTAAGGAAAAACATGATGTAGGCTTGGGTTTTATGTCCTTCTTTACAAAGGCAGTGGTTGGTGCTCTCAAGCGCTTCCCTACCGTGAATGCTGAAATTAATGGCGATGATATCGTACTGAAAAAATACTATGATATTGGGATTGCTGTATCTGCCAAGGAAGGTTTGGTTGTGCCAGTTGTACGGGATGCCGATCGTCTTGGCTTTGCTGAGATCGAGAAGAGCATTGCAGATTTGGCTGGCAAAGCACGCTCCAATTCGCTTTCTCTGGCCGACTTGCAAGGAGGAACTTTTACCATAACCAATGGAGGTATTTTCGGTTCCCTGCTGTCTACGCCAATTCTCAATACGCCGCAAGTGGGGATTTTAGGAATGCATAAAATCCAACTTCGCCCGATTGCCATCGACGAGGAACGAATGGAAAATCGTCCGATGATGTATATCGCGTTGTCCTACGATCACCGGATTATTGATGGCAGTGAGGCAGTTCGTTTCCTGGTAACGGTCAAAGAATTGCTGGAAGATCCGGAATCATTGTTACTGGAAGGATAAAATAAATGGGGTAAGTGTATCTCCTCTTTACGTGTATGACAAAAGCAGACTCTTGCGAGTTTGCTTTTTTTCCTGCATAGTTATCACATAAGGCTACAGACATTACTGTCAGTAGATGTAGAGAAGGGCGGGAACTGTTTTGGACAAAGACTTGCGCTATCCGATAGGATCATTCGTTGTTCCAGACACCATTACAGAAGAACAGCTTATCGCATGGATTCACGACATTGCTGAATTGCCTGCACAGCTGCGTCTGGCGGTCGAAGGACTGAATGAGCAGCAGCTAAATACGCCTTATCGTGAAGGGGGCTGGACGATAAGGCAGGTAGTTCATCATGTGGCAGACAGCCATATGAACAGCTATATGCGTTTTAAACTGGCGCTGACGGAGGATACACCGACGATCAAGCCATATGATGAGGGACGTTGGGCCGAAATACCAGACGCCAGGGAACTTCCACTGGAGCCCTCGTTGCAATTGCTAGAAGGACTGCATGAACGGTGGGTGACCGTGTTGCGATCGTTGGGAGAGGATCAGCTACACCGATCGTTTATTCATCCTGAATCGGGCCAGACGATCCGCCTGGAACGAAACATCGGTATCTATGCCTGGCATGGCAAACATCACACAGCTCATATTACTTCCCTGAGAGAACGAAATGCATGGTGATTTTTAAAACTAACCCAAATGGAAAATAAAAAGGAATAAGAAAAGAAACCTTCAATCCCACTTTAATCGTGGTTTTAAAGGTTTCTTTTCTTATTTCCTCACAAGGCTGATGACTTGGACGAGGTTGATTGTTCAGGTTCATCGGAGGCTCCAGACAATGTGGAAACAGAGGTCACCTCTGTATTAACATGACGGTCGAGCCAGTCTACGATGTCACTCATCACCTCGTCGCGGTTTGTTTCATGAAGCATCTCATGGCGACCATCAGGATAGAGGCGATACTCTATGTCCTGAAGCTCTAGGCTTCGATACATTTGCACTAGTGACAACACGCCTTTACCGAACAAACCCACTGGATCACGATCCCCGGCAAAAATATAAACTGGCAGTTTGGGATTGATATGTTTCAGTGAGGAAGGCCAATGGATTTCTTGCAATAGCCTGAAAAAATCCAGAAAAAAGCCTGTCGTGCAAATAGCTCCACATAATGGGTCGTGCACGAACTGATCTACTTCCTCAGGATCACGGGACAGCCAGTCGAACGCTGTGCGCACCGGACGAAAGGCACGATTAAAGCCTCCAAAGACCATAGCGTTGAGCAACATACTGCGATGATCCATTCCTTGCAGTTTGGCTTGCAGTAGAGCAACTTGCTCTCCGAGTTTTAGAAGACCACGTCTTCCGTTGGTTCCCGATAAAATAAACCCATGATACGTCTGCCGATCGTCATACATAATTTTCTGGGTTAAAAAGGACCCCATGCTGTGACCCAGCAAAAAACGAGACTGTTCAGGGAATTCCTTAGCCACAATTTCGCCTAGCTCCAGCATGCCATTTGCCATTCGATTAAACGCATCAGCTCCTGGCATACCCAGCTTATCAGGATCACCAGCCGTGCGCCCGTGACCGATATGATCGTTGGCATACACACCGTAACCGCAAGCAGTAAGCTTTTCGGCCAGTCGGATGTACCGATAGGACGTCTCGCACATACCATGCGAAATTTGAACAATCCCCTTAATGGGCAAATTCTGATCGGGCAGCCAGCGGTAGGCAAAAAGCTCTGTTCCATCATTTTCAGCGATGGTGAAGGTGTATTCCCGCATAATTAGACATCACATCCTTTAAGCCTTAAGGAAGATAAGATCTAAGTACGGTCATTCCGTCATTCAGCGTGTAACCGCTCAGGTTAGCGGGCAACAGGAAGCAATCTCCAGCTTTACAGGAAAGAGACTCGGTATTATTGTTCCATGTTATGGTCCCACTGCCTTCACAAATCACGAGAATGGTGAAGCTGTCTTCCGTTGTAGAAAGTGCCCAACTTCCATCTACGATACCCTTTTCCACAACAAAATACTCACAGGCTGCCAGCTGGAGCCATTTTCCAGGCTGTAAGCCGTCCGTTTTCATCGTTGTTGCGCCTGCACCTGCGTAGGAGGTTACATTGAGGGAATCCTCGATATGCAACTCACGAGGCTTGCCATCCAGTCCGGGGCGATTATAGTCATATAAGCGATAGGTAGTATCCGAATTTTGCTGGATTTCAGCAACGACAACGCCTGCACACAGTGCATGTACGGTTCCAGCGGGGATGAAGAATGTATCGCCTGCTTCGACTGGGACCTGACGCAAACTGCCGAGGATGTCCCCACTTTCAAGAGCTGTACGCAGACTCTCGCGGGTTACACCTTCGGTCAGACCATAAATAATCTTGGCATCCGGCTTGGCATCAAGCACGTACCACATTTCAGTTTTTCCTAATTCTCCGGCTGGAAGTCCTTTGTAATCATCTGTCGGATGCACCTGAACGGATAAGTCATCATTACAATCCAGTAGTTTGATCAAAAGTGGGAATCGTCCGCCTTTTTCCGATACACCCTTGGCCCCGAGCCAATCTTGCCCGTAGGTCTCGCGAATTTCATCCAGTCCTTTGCCTGCCAGCTCACCATTGATGACCGTTGTTGTTCCGTTTGGATGATCGGCAATCATCCATCCTTCCCCGATATGTCCTTCTGGTGGGGTTAGACCAAATTGCTCTAAGGCCCGTCCTCCCCAAACTCTCTCTTTGAACTCAGGTTGAAATTGCAGCGGGTATGGCTTTAGCATAATTTCTCTCCTCCATAATGAGTAAATGAGTGTGATCTAACAGAATAGGGAAATCAATAACGTGCTGATGGGCAATAAACTGGGATGAATAGCGCCCAAACGAGCTAAAAAAATGATATATGTAAGGCGGCTAAAAAAGCCGCTCATAACCTGAGTTTAAAATCCGACATTATTTCTTCTCAACTGCCACTACGTAAGGTGAAGCGGCTCGTTGTAATTGACGATAAATAATGCTTTGACCGCTGGAGACCGGGAGAGCAGAAGCCCATTGAAGAACGGCATCTGCTTCTTCACTTCCTCCAGCATGCCCTGGATAGAGTACGGCAGTCAGAATGCCGCGTGGTCGCAGCAATTGTAAGGCAGCATCCAGTGCGACGAGCGTACTGTGCGTATGCGTGATGACCGTAGGATCGGCGCCTTCGGATGGCAAGTAACCAAGGTTAAACATGACCGCAGCGACTTTGCCATGCAGCATGTCCGGAACGGCCTCCCGCATTTGCTCATGACCTTGTAGTAGTAGCGATACTTCTGCTAATGAAGGTGAAGCGTTTTCTTCCAGTCGACGACGGGCGCAATGCAGTGCTTCTTGCTGGATGTCAAAGCCATAGACACGGCCCCGTTTGCCAGCAGCTTTTGCCAGAAATAACGTATCTGCTCCTGTACCGACGGTAGCGTCTATAGCAGTATCGCCTGGCTGCACCCGCGTAGCCACCAATTGATGAGCGTAGCTCAGGACGGATAGGAATCCCATTTAAGGTTGCCTCCAGTATTTTCCCTGCCACGTTTCGCGTGACTTCAGTTCATGATCAATGGCATTGAGCACTTCCCATTTTTTGAGCGACCACATGGGTCCCACTAGCAAATCGCGTGGGGCATCTCCGGTTAACCGATGAACAATCATTTCGGGAGGTAAAAACTCCAGTGTATCAACAATCAGCTTCACGTATTCGTCCTTTTCCAGAAAGCGTAGCAATCCCGCTTCATACTGCTTGACCATAGGCGTTTTGCGCATGAGATGCAGCAGGTGGATTTTGATGCCCTGCACATCCATAGCCGCTACTGCACGTCCCGTATCAAGCATCATTTCATGCGTCTCTTGGGGCAGACCATAAATAATGTGGGCGCACACGCGGATATTCCGCTTGCGCAACTTTTCCACCGCCTCCAGATAGCATTGAGTATCATGAGCGCGGTTAATCAGCTCTGAGGTCGATTCATGGACGGTTTGCAGACCCATTTCGACCCACAGGTACGTGCGTTCGTTTAGCTCGGCAAGGTAATCCACTACATCGTCAGGCAGGCAATCAGGACGTGTAGCGATGGACAGACCGACAACGCCGGGCTGCTCCAGAATTACCTCAAAGTATTCTCGCAGTTCCTCAACCGGGGCATACGTATTCGTGTAGGCTTGGAAATAGCCAATATATTTGGCGTTTGGCCATTTTAGATGCTGTCGATCCCGAATCGTATTAAACTGGGTGACCAGATCATCACGACGACGCCCGGCAAAATCACCCGATCCGCGTGCGCTACAAAAGGTGCAGCCCCCTTTAGCGATGGAGCCATCGCGATTCGGACAGGTAAAACCCGCATCTAGCATGACTTTGAACACTTTATTTTGAAATTGCTCACGCATTTCGTAATTCCAAGTGTGGAACCGTTTATCTCCCCACAGGAGAGGAGCAGGCAATAAATCTGTTTTCATGGGTGTACTCCTTTTTTTACGATCACCCTATTGTAACAAAAATTAGTCTTCATTGGGAATCATTTGACCGAACAAGTCAATAAAATGTGCGGATTTCACGGCGTTGCGGATTGAAAAAGGTTACACAATATGTTATATTGTAAGCGGTACCAGACATACAATAAAAGGACTGTTTTCGATCCTGAAGATAAAAGTTATCCCGTTGCTAATGATTATTCTTCAGGGAGGCAGCTATGCTGTTTCTAACGCCTGTTTTAGGGTAAGTGCACGTCGGTTCCATCACAAATAACCCGTGAGGTGATCTTTTATGAATGCGCAGGATAAGACGCGTATGGATAAAGTTACTGTTGAGTTAACCTTTGATGAGGCGTTGGCATTGACTGGTGTCCGTTTTGGGCAGGATCGTCAGATTGGAACGACCGCACGTCAAAAAATCAGAGCGGCTTGCCAAAAGACAATTGATTTTTCACCTGCTGATGGGGTAGACTATGAACAATTAAATTAGTTGGACCCCAATCCAAATATATTGAAAAAGGAATTTCATTTCCGTATCTTCAAGCGGGGGTGAAATTCCTTTTTCCTTGATAACAGAGTATATGGAGGAGTAACATGCGTTTACGCGGAAGAAAAGGAATACGGGAAAGTCTGGAAGAACAGCAGGATCTAGTCATCTTGGAGCCGGCACAGTATAAGGGGAAATGGCAACAGCTTTTTGGTAATGATCGTCCCATTCATGTAGAGTTCGGTATGGGTAAAGGGCAATTTATAAGCCAAATGAGCTTCCGGAATCCAGAGGTTAACTATATTGGCTTTGATATGTATGATGAGCTGGTTCGCCGTGCAACAGAAAAGTCCCGTCTGGCCTGGAGTAATTCAGAGGTTGATACGCCGCCTAATATTAAATTGGCACTGGCAAACATTGAACAGATCGAGAATGTTTTTGAACCAGGAGAAATTGAACGCATTTATCTAAATTTTAGTGATCCTTGGCCTAAAGCCAAGCATGCACGTCGTCGTTTGACGCATCCGCGTTTTTTGGACAAGTACCGTCAGCTTTTGAACAGCAAAGGACAAATTCATTTTAAGACTGATTCGGAGACACTATTTGAGTTTTCTTTGAATTCGTTTGCCGATAGCGGTTTACAAATGACGAATATTTCGTTAAACCTTCATCGTGAGGGGATCAACGAGGAGCATGTCATGACGGAATATGAACAAAAGTTCATGGGCAAGGGTATGAATATTCATCGAGTCGAAGTGCTGATCGGCCAAGATGCTTTGGAAGAGTACGGAAAAACACGCCTTGAAAAGTACGGGAAATAAAAAAAAGATCAAATGGATAAAATAAGACAGGGTGCTTCCTTTTAGGAAAGCACCCTGTTCGGTTCCAGTATATCCAAAATACTCTGTGCGCTCTGAAGAGGATAATATCGCGCTACATTGTGGACGTGCTCCTGTCGTTTGCGGACGATTTCTGGAAAATCGTGTAGCAGTCGGTTCATCCATTTCACGACAACATCCAGCGAAGTAATCGGTTCTCCGTAGCCTTGAGCCGTAAAGTATTGACAATTTTCCTCCTCCTGTCCAGGGAGAGGTTTGTGAAACAGCATCGGAATCCCTTTAGCCAATCCCTCGGTGCATGTCATTCCGCCGGGTTTGGTGATGAGCAGATTCGATACCTCCATTAATTTGTCGATTTCCCGTGTAAATCCGAAGATATGAATATTTGGATGATTAAACCTGGGATCTAATTGCATTTTACGACGAATTTTATCATTATGCCCCAAACAAAAAATAAATTGAATGTTCTCTCTCCACTGAGTAAGCGAACGATGTATAACTTCGTCATTCATAAGGCCCCAGCCGCCACCCATAACGAGTACGGTCGGGATGGGTTTAAGTCCAAATTGTTCTCTAATTTCATCGTGCCCAGGATGTTCCCAAAAATTTGGATGAACGGGAATACCGGTCACCTGGATTTTCGAGACGGGTACTCCGCGTGCTCGCAGCTTACGCATGACTTCAGGCGTAGATACAAAGTACCGGTCAACCTCGGGACTAATCCATGTTCCATGTGCATCGTAGTCTGTAATAACAGTACAAAGCGGAACATGTAAACCTAAGCGCTTCAAACGTGAAATTACCGCGCTTGGGATGGGATGAGTACATACCACCAAATCGGGACGAAGCTGCCGGAGAATGTTTCGGGTCTGCGTGTAGAACAGACGGTGCAAAGCGAGCGTTGTAAGACGGTTTAATGATTTTTTGTACTGATGACGGTAAACCAATCCGACTAGGCGAGGCTGCGATACGACAGTCTTCTTGTATGCTGTAATAATAAGGGGGGCCATTCTTGGATTCAAAAAACTCCCCAGCTCCAGCACTCTTGTCTGCACATTCGGAGAAAGCTTCCGCAAACTGCTTGAGAGCGCGTAGGCAGCTTGAGTATGTCCGGCACCGAAACCTTCCGATAATAATAACACTCGTTTTTTAGCCACTCTCATTTCACCTGTTCCTGCTGGGATGTTCTCAATCATACCATATCGGCTTTAAGGCCAGAATGCAACCGTTCCTATTGCTGCAGACGTTCCGATCACCGCTCCTGCAAGTACATCCGTTGGGTAGTGGAGACCTAGATAAATCCGAGAAAAACCTACAATTGTCGCTACAGGCAACAGCAGCAGTGTTAGCATCGGTGACTGTAGCATAAAAGGCACGGTAGCTGAAAAAATAGCGGTCGTGTGCCCTGAGGGAAAAGAATGGTCCGACAAGGGGTTACGGAATGTATTTGTACCTGGTAGCGCTAGATACGGGCGAATCCGTGGGTACAGCTTTTTAACGATAGCTACGGGGATGTGACTGACCCCAAGAGCGATGGCTCCCTTCATACCGGAATCTTTCCACGGGTTCGGAGCGAGCCACCAAATAAGGAGTGTGGAGGCTATAGTAAAGGTAGCCCCGCCTAAATGTGTGAGATAATAAAGCCAGAAGTTCAAAAAACGGTTGTGTAAGCGTCCGTTGATCCATTTGAACAACTGCTGCTCCAGACTTACAAGTTTTACGACTAGACGTTGCATTTGGTTTCCTCCGGTTGCCGGTTCAGGTCAGTCGGCAAATATTTTGAGTCATTTTGACATAATCAGACCATAAGTAATTATTCTCTTGCTCTCATCATATTTTTAAACGCTGTTCATTTCAAGAATCACTAAATATTCATAACTTACTTGGTTCAATTCTACACAAAAATGTTAATGGAATATAAGCTGTATTGTATAACTTTCTTTGCGTTCATCCGTCTAATAAGATAGAGTGTTTAGAAGTGGTTGCTAATTGGCCCACAAAAAGGAGGGACCAAAGAAATAAAAAGTTAGCAAATGGATGAAAATAAGACCTAAACGTCATGAATGAGAAGTCCAGCGCTGCATTCCCGGTTTAAACGGGAGTTTGTTGTGTTTTTTTGCTGCTGAGACCGGTTTAAGGGCTTTGACAAAAGATTGAAAACCAACGAAAATCGTAATGGCGTTCCTGTGTCAGCCAAAAGGAGGCTGCGCACAGCCAATGAAGAAAGCAAGGGTCGGGTCAAAAACTACAGAAAAGGCGCGAAAAGCGCCGCAACTTGCGCTACACAGATAGAAAACAAACAAACGCAAGATTTTAAGGGGTATAAAAAGGGGGTAACAAGAGATCATGTTAGACGCTATTTTTGTGACGCTCCAGGTCATACTGGCGGTGATCGCAGTCTATCAGTTTGCATTCTCCTTGTTCGGATTGGTTCGGAAGAAAAGGAAAGAGCACGCGGCTCCAGAAAAATCATTTGCCATTTTAGTCGCTGCCCACAATGAAGAACAGGTTGTCGGAGCATTGATGGAAAATTTGAAGCAACTTGATTATCCGAAGGAACTTTACGATGTGTTCGTAATCTGTGATAACTGCACAGATAAGACTGCGGACATCGTTCGCGCTCACGGCATGAATGCTTGTGAACGTACGAATCCGAATCTGCGTGGTAAAGGCTACGCTATTGAGTGGATGCTCAAGGAATTATGGGCTATGCCACGCCAATATGATGCCATCGTCATGTTTGATGCTGACAATTTGGCGCATACCAATTTCTTGAGTGAAATGAACAATGATCTGTGTACAGGTGCCCGTGTTATCCAGGGGTACATTGATACTAAGAATCCTGAGGATTCTTGGATTACAGCGGCATACGGGGTATCTTATTGGTACATCAACCGTTTGTGGCAGCTGTCACGTCACAATCTGAACATGGCTAATTTCCTCGGTGGTACAGGCATGTGCTTTGAAACAAATCTGCTTAAGGAAATGGGCTGGGGTGCGACAAGTCTCGTAGAGGATTTGGAATTCACCATGCGTTGCACGCAGTGCAACGTATATCCAAGATTTAATTACGATGCCAAGGTATATGATGAAAAGCCGTTGACGTTCAAAGCCTCCTCCAGACAGCGTCTGCGCTGGATGCAAGGTCATTTCACGGTTGCTCGTCGTTATTTCTTCCCGTTGCTGTGGCAAAGTATCAAACATAGAAGCCTGATTAAATTCGATATGGCTCTTTATGGTCTGAACGTGTATATCGTACTGCTCACCTTCTTGATGACAGTAGCTATGTGGATAGATATCGCCTTCTTTGGTGGACCTAATATCGAGAACATCTATGTACAGTTGCCAGCTTGGACCGGTGTTATAGCTATTGGTTTGAATGTTGCTACTTTTGTGCTCGCAATGATTTTGGAAAAGGTCACATTCAAAAAAGTATATCTGTACTTATTGCTGTTCCCGGTCTATGCGATATCGTGGTATCCGATTACGGTCTATGCGTTCTTCACGCAGAACAACAAGCAATGGAGCCATACCCAGCATACGCGTGTCGTTCGCCTAGAAGAGGTGCAGAGCAAGCAAGGGTAATTAGACGGTAGAGTAGAACTAGAGATCGGTGTCATCAATTTTTATTAAAGTGTTGACACCTCGATTGCACCGTGATAAGATATTTGAGTATGTTAATTGAAAAGTATGGATTAACAAGTAGAAGGTCCGACTTCTCACCTGTCCGGTATTGCCGGCTGGTCATGATCCAATGATTTGTGAATTGAACTTTCATGATGAATTGAGTATCAGACAGGGATGTCGGCTGTGTAGTCGTCATCCCTTTTTTGTGCTTAAACACAATACAACAATAACAGGTTCTGGAGGTGGAGGGTTATTAGTAAGGAACATATGATCAATGATGAGATTCGAGTGAGAGAAGTACGTCTAGTTGGTGCGAACGGTGAACAAATCGGGATTAAACCGACGCGTGAAGCTTTGCAAATGGCGATTGACGCAAACTTGGATCTCGTGAACGTGGCGCCTCAAGCGAAGCCGCCCGTGTGTCGGATTATGGATTACGGAAAATTCCGCTATGAGCAACAGAAGAAAGAAAAGGAAGCCCGTAAAAACCAGAAGATCGTTGACATCAAAGAGGTATGGTTCCGTTCCAACATCGAGGAACATGACTACCAAACCAAGTTTCGCAATGTGGTGAAGTTCCTGAATGAAGGGGACAAGGTGAAATGCTCCGTTCGTTTCCGCGGTCGTGAAATTACTCATGCTAACGTGGGTCAAAAAATTCTCGAACGTGTGAAATTGGAAGTTGCTGATCTTTGTACCGTGGAGCGCCAACCCAAGCTCGAAGGACGCAGCATGATTATGATATTGGCTCCAAAGAGTCAATGACAAATTAAGGAGGAAGTTCAATGCCTAAAATGAAAACACATAGCAGCCTTAAAGGCCGCTTCAAAATTACCGGTACTGGTAAAGTAATGCGTTACAAAGCTTACAAAAACCACTTGCTTTCCCACAAATCCAAACGTGCAAAACGCGTTCTGGGTACTAACCCTGAGATGGCACCTGGGGACGTTAAGCGTCTGAAACAAGGTCTTGCTAACCTGAAATAGCACAGCACGGCAATGAAGAAAGTATAAACATTATTTGGGAGGTCATTTGATATGGCAAGAGTAAAGGGCGGATTCGTCGTTCGTCGTCGTCATAAAAAAGTATTGAAGCTTGCTAAAGGTTATTTTGGTTCCAAACACCGCATTTTTAAAACAGCTAACGAGCAGGTAATGAAATCGCTTGTTTACGCATACCGTGACCGTCGTCAGACGAAACGTAACTTCCGCAGACTGTGGATCGTGCGTATCAACGCAGCAGCTCGTTTGAACGGTTTGTCTTACAGCAAATTGATGCACGGCCTGAAATTGGCTGGTGTGGACATTAACCGCAAAATCTTGGCTGATCTTGCAGTCAATGATATTAATGCATTCAACTCTTTGGCAACTGTTGCTAAAGGCAAAATCAACGCTTAATTATTCATAATGAAGGCGTGGAAACCACGAAAGTGGTAAAGAGGTATCCCAAGCAGTACGCTGTGTAGGGATGCCTTTTTTTGTACATACTCAATGGTACGGAAAAGACTTTGTTTTCTCCAAAATACGAATAAATATGACGTAGGATGGAAGAATGTATGTTTTTTTTAAGATTGTAGCGCTTACATTGTTGAGGTTTTAAAAAAAATTGACCCAAGGTTATTAATTGTCTAGATTTTAGCCGATCATAATTGTATAATCTCTAAAGTAAGTCTTCTGTACGATCTGTCTCGTCAGTAAATGACATGCATGAGCATGTACATGTTCAAAGAAAAGAGACAGTCCAGGGATCTAACACTAAGGGGGAACAGTATCAGCATGAAGAAAATGTTCAGTATGTCTTTGGTTATGCTGCTGGCGATCTCGGTCATTCTCGCAGGCTGCGGTAACAAAAATCAAGGTGCGTCCAACGCAAATGGTGGAGACACAGGTGGTTCTGCCAAAACATCGAATGTCCAAATCGGCATGGTTACAGATGTGGGTGGAGTAAACGACAAATCGTTTAACCAATCTGCTTGGGAGGCACTACAAGCCACTGAGAAAGAATCAGGCGTTAAAGTTAAATACCTGCAAAGTAAATCCGATCAAGATTATATTCCTAACCTGAACCAATTTGTTAAGGGTGATTTTAACCTGACTTGGGGAATCGGTTTTAATCTGGCGAATGCGATTGGACAAGTAGCGAAAGACAACCCGAGCAAGAATTTGGCGATCATTGACAGTGTCGTGGATGCGCCTAACGTAAAATCGGTTGTTTTTGCTGAAAATGAAGGTTCCTTCTTGGTGGGGGTTGTAGCTGGTAAGCTTACTAAAACAAACAAAATTGGTTTTGTGGGTGGACAAGATAGCCCGTTGATCAAACGTTTTGAAAAAGGATTCGAAGCAGGAATTAAAGCTGTAAATCCAAATGCAAAATTGGAAGTTAACTACACAGGTGCATTTGATAAGCCGGATCTGGGTAAAGCAGCGGCTGCGACGATCTATAACAGCGGTGCAGATATTATTTTCCATGCAGCTGGCGGATCTGGTACAGGTGTATTTAACGAAGCACTCGCACGTAAGCAACAAGGTCAGCAAGTATGGGTTATTGGTGTGGATAAAGACCAATCGCTTGAATTTGGTGACGACGTAACATTGACTTCGATGGTAAAACGTGTAGATGAAGCTGTAAAACGCGTATCTAAAGAAGTAATTGACGGTAAATTTAAGGGCGGTGTCGAAACACTGGCTCTGAAGGATAATGGCATTGGTTTGGCAGACACTTCAACGAAAAACGTACCTAAAGACGTGCTTGATATTGTAGAACAATACAAGCAAAAAATTATTAAGGGCGAAATTACAGTTCCTTCGAAATAAGTTTTGGATTGAAGAATATAGAGGTGGCGACAAGGCTGGTTCATAAGACTAGCCTTGTTCTTACGTCTGGAGTTATATGGATTATAACGGGCAAAATCAGCTCATTGGAGCACATACTATAAAGTGTATAAGGGTGATCTCATGGATGCAGCGACCCCCGTCGTTGAGTTAAAGCAAATTACAAAACGATTCCCCGGCATCGTTGCCAACGACTCCATCAGCATCAAGCTGCATAAGGGAGAAATTCATGCCCTTTTGGGTGAGAATGGCGCGGGTAAATCTACGCTTATGAATATTCTTTTCGGACTGTATCAGCCGGATGAAGGGACCATTGAAATCGGAGGTAAACCTGTACAGATTGATAGTCCAAATAAGGCGATTGATCTGGGGATTGGCATGGTGCATCAGCATTTTAAACTCGTACAGCCGTTTACCGTTACCGAAAATATTGTCCTGGGCTCGGAGCCACGTAAGGGTCTGAAAATCAATTATAAAAAGGCTGCCGCAGAAGTACAGCGGTTGTCTGAGCAGTACGGCCTTCAGGTGAATCCGAATGCCAAAATTGAGGATATATCTGTGGGTATGCAGCAACGTGTAGAAATTATTAAAACGCTTTATCGCGGTGCAGATATTCTGATTTTCGATGAGCCTACAGCTGTACTGACACCACAGGAGATCACTGAGTTGCTGGACATTATGAAACGTTTGGTGGCTGAAGGCAAATCAATTATTCTTATTACTCATAAACTTAAAGAAATCATGCAAATTGCGGATACCGTTACGATCATTCGCCGAGGTCAGGTTATTGATACGGTCAAGACGTCTGAAACAACACCAAATGAGCTGGCTGAGAAAATGGTGGGCCGTCGTGTGTCCTTTAAAGTGGACAAGCAGCTTGCGCAACCAGGACAAACGGTATTGGAAATGAACAATGTAATTTCTAAAAACAAGGATGGTATTCATGTTCTAAATGAGTTGAACCTGCAGGTCAAGGCGGGCGAGATTTTGGGGATTGCCGGAGTAGATGGTAATGGACAGAGTGAGCTGATCGAAGCTTTGACAGGCTTACGCAAGGTGGATGGCGGGAGCATTCGTTTGCTCGGACAAGAGGTGGCCAATCAGTCACCACGCAAAATTTCAGAGGCAGGCGTTTCACATATACCAGAGGACCGTCATAAGCATGGGTTGGTGCTCGATTTTTCTATGAGTGAAAATATGGTGCTGGAGACGTATTACCAGGCGCCTTACAGTAAAAATGGCTTCTTGAACAAAGATGCTATAGAGAAACAGGCTAAAAGTCTCATCGAAAAGTTTGATGTTAGAACACCGGATATTCACACGAAGGCAAGAGCATTATCTGGTGGGAACCAGCAGAAGGCTATCATTGCGCGTGAAATTGATAAAAATCCGGACCTTCTCATTGCAGCACAGCCTACACGCGGTCTGGATGTTGGAGCTATTGAATTTGTCCAGAAACAACTGATTGCGCAGAGGGACCAAGGTAAAGCTGTATTGCTCATATCTTTTGAACTGGACGAGATTATGAATGTATCCGACCGAATTGCTGTCATCTATGAGGGCAAGATTGTCGGGGAAGTGCTGCCAGAAGAAACGAATGACCAGGAACTGGGACTGATGATGGCAGGAAGTGCAGTGAAGAAAGGAGTAGAGAATGGCTAATCTATTGAAAATATTCACAAAAGACTCCTTTGTACTGGCGCTGGTCTCTATTATTTTGGGTCTCCTTCTGGGTGCTATCGTGATGCTGATTGGCGGGTATGACCCTATTGTGGCCTATTCTGCTTTGTTTAGCCGTGTATACGGAGATTCTTATAACTTTGGAGAGGCTATCCGCGAGATGACTCCGCTGATTTTGACGGGGTTGGCATTTGCTTTTGCGGCCCGCGCCGGATTGTTTAATATTGGTGGCGAAGGTCAGTTTCTGGTAGGTATGACAGCTGCTTCGATTGTGGGCATTAAACTCCACGGACTGCCAGCTATCATTCATGCACCGCTAGCTGTGATTGCAGGCGCAGTTTTCGGAGGCCTGTGGGCTGCGATTGCTGGCTATTTGAAGGCCAAACGAGGCGTGAATGAAGTTATTACATGTATTATGATGAACTGGATCGGCCTGTATTTGGCTAATTTGGTGATCAATCAGTTCGCACTTATGGAAGGTGAGAATCGTTCTGTGGATATTCAGCCTTCTGCTTCAATTTCCATCGAATGGCTGTCCCAGATGATGGGGAATGCTCGGGTACATTGGGGTACGGTTATTGCTGTGCTGGCAGCAGTCTTTTTCTACATTTTCATGTGGAAAACAAAGCAGGGCTATGAGCTACGGGCTGTCGGATTTAATCAGGATGCATCCCGTTATGCAGGTATGAATGTAAATCGTAATATTATAAAAGCGATGTTCATTAGTGGAGTTTTTGCCGGATTGGCAGGGGCCTTTGAAGTGCTGGGAGTATTCCATTATCAATCTGTCATGGCAGGATCACCGGGAACGGGTTTTGACGGTATCGCTGTAGCTCTGATTGGGATGAATAACCCATTTGGTGTGCTGCTTGGTTCTGTTTTGTTCGGAACGCTTACGTATGGTTCTGCGGGGATGAGCTTTAGCGCAGATGTACCGCCCGAAATTATCCGGGTTGTCATCGGCTCTATTATTTTCTTCATTGCGGCCCAAGGTATTGTACGTTGGGTTGTGAAGCCGCTCTACTCCAAGCGGAAGAAAGAGAAGGTGTTGTAAAATGAGTTGGTTAACACTTGGTGAATTAATCCATACAACGCTCGTTTTTGCGACGGCGATTATTTTTGCGTCTCTCGGCGGAGTTTTTTCAGAAAAATCCGGTGTGACGAACCTCGGGTTGGAAGGACTTATGGTATTTGGAGCGTTTGCAGCGGGTGTTGGCGGATTTTATGCCGAGCAAGCTGGACTAGGAGGCACCTCTGCGGCTTGGGTAGGTGTGCTGTCAGCTGCGGTGTTCGGTATTCTGGTTTCGCTAATTCATGCTGTAGCCTCTATTACCTTTAAAGCTGATCAGGTAATAAGTGGTATAGTTATTAATTTTCTGGCAGCAGGTAGTACGCTGTATATGGTCAAGCTTTTATTTGAGGGTGATGGTGACACTGGTCGGATTCAGGGTTTCAACGAAATATCCATCCCTTACCTTGTGGATATCCCGATTGCAGGAAAAGCCTTTTTTCAAGCTTACCCAACGACATATCTAGCCATTCTATTGGTTATTATTGGATATTTCACCTTGTATAAAACACCGTTTGGCTTGCGTTTGCGTTCCGTTGGGGAGCATCCAGGAGCGGCCGATACCGTGGGAATTAAAGTAAATCGTCTTCGTTATATTGGTGTGATGATTAGTGGGGCGTTGGCTGGGATTGGTGGAGCTACAATCACTCTGACTACAACCAACATGTTCTCACACAATACAGTTTCGGGGCAGGGATATATTGCTATTGCCGCTATGATTTTCGGTAAATGGAATCCGCTCGGTGCTTTTGGCGCAGCAGTGTTTTTTGGTTTTTCACAAGCCATTCGCAACTATGTGCAGCTGTTCGCATGGTCACAAAGTATTCCCCAGGAAATTATTTTTATGTTGCCGTATCTCCTGACGATTATTGTACTGGTAGCGGCTGTCGGACGTTCACGCGCTCCGGCCGCTTTGGGTCAACTTTATGATCCAAGCAAGCGTTAAACTTATAAACAACTGATGCTGTATGTTTTGCAAAATGTACATGGGTGTATAAAAAATCTGGTATCTGCATATGCAGGTATCAGATTTTTTTATATTGTGCAGGCATTTAAACATACGCTACTGGCATGAATGGAATAGACTGTGCTATGCAGATTGGACGGGACGCTCGGCCCCTGTCAGCTCCGGTCTATTTTGTGGTGGTGATGAGCTATCAAGGAGCCGTTCAATCTGTCCATCCGTTGAGAAGAAGGAGGAAATACGATGAAACAGGCAGTAACCAGAAAGCAGGTGGAGAAGCTTGTCGGCAAAGTCATCTTTGCTACTCGCAAGGATGGTTCCCAGGTCAGCGGCAAGCTGATTCGCATTTCGGGTAACCGACTGGTTCTTCAACCAAACCGCAAGAAAAAAGTAAACACGAAGGCAATTATTCCTCTGGTGCTGTTTGACTTGCTTGCCATCGGCACAGCTCCATACATTGGTGCCTATGGTGGGGGATATGGTGGCTACGGTCCGGGCTATGGAGGACCAGGATATGGTCCGCAGCCAGGCCCGTATACAGACGGGGGATACCCCGGGGTAGGATATCCGTATTACCCTAATTTATTTTAGTCATACAAAATCCTGAGCCCGAAAAAGATACTTTTTACAGTAACTTTTCGAGTTCGTGGCATCGGCTCAGAGCTACGTATCGCAGCATTTGATATTGATGACGCAGATAAAAGTGGATCCCCCTGATATTGTCTTCATCCACCATCACTTTAGCCCGCTTGCAGCGACGCAGTCGTCCGTAGTGTTCGGCATGCTCAAGCAGTTTTTTTCCGTATCGCATACTTTGATGAGCCGAAGAGATTGCGATCAAATCAATGTATAATAGTTCGCCATGCAGCATAACATGAATGAAGCCAACAACCTGTGCATTATCCGGTCTGCAAGCTACAAAAGTGATGCCCCGGTTTAAGCGCCGGGGTAATTCTTTGCGTATTTGCTCCATTTCTTGGGCACTTAAATGCGATAGGGGGACAAGCTCTTGCTCGATTAGACGAAAGATGATGTTGTCATCTAGAGAGCTGCGTTTTCGAATCATAAACGGGCCTCCTTTTCTACCCTTTTAACAAGATAAGACGTGGCTTTGGAGGAGTGTACTGTCTCACCGTGTGGTCTTTTTTATAATATGCGGGTACCTCTTACAAGCGTGCGACTCGGAGGTGCTTCAGAAAAGAAACATAAATTTTTATGAAATATGGGTATTGACTATCCCAGATGGGAGACATATAATGTGTCTAAACATTTGAAAGAATGACATGAACTCAACGGCAATGAAGAGGACGAAGTGATTAGGGCTCTTTTGTTCAGAGAGTGAGGCATTAGCTGCAAGCTTCACCAAAATCCCTTTTTAACGAGCTCACCTTGGAGCTGTTTTCCTGAAAAGTATTTGGGCCCGATGGTATTAACGGCGTACTAAATCACCTATTAGGGAAAATCGTACGGTCTACGTTACAGACGCCAGATATGGAGATCCTTTGTGATTTCTGTACCTGCCAAGGTTCGATATTGCGAAATATCGGGCAAACACGGGTGGTACCACGGAAGCTACAGCCTTTCGTCCCTCAGTAACAGCAAGTCTGTTCTAGGGATGAAAGGTTTTTTTGTTTTTACAAATGTCAGATGTATGTAAATTTTGTAAAGGAGGATGACCAATGAGTGCACAAATTCCTGAAGTTAGGTCAACCAATGAATTACGTGAAAAGTGGATGAAGCCTGAAGTGATTACAGGTTCGGAAATTTTACTCCGTAGCCTGTTGCTGGAGGGAGTAGATTGTGTCTTCGGATATCCTGGTGGTGCAGTGTTATATATCTATGATGCCATGTATGGCTTTAAGGATTTCAAGCATGTCCTCACTCGTCACGAACAAGGAGCTATTCATGCGGCAGATGGTTATGCACGGGCGAGCGGTAAAGTGGGCGTCTGTATTGCGACTTCCGGACCTGGAGCGACAAACCTGGTAACTGGTATTGCGACGGCTTTTATGGATTCGGTGCCGTTGGTGGTCATCACGGGTAACGTTGTATCTTCCCTGATCGGTACGGATGCTTTCCAGGAAGCCGATATTACGGGAATTACAATGCCGATTACGAAACATAGCTATCTGGTAAGAGATGTAGAGGATCTACCGCGAATCATCCATGAGGCATTTCATATTGCCAACACAGGGCGCAAGGGACCGGTACTGATTGATATTCCGAAGGATATTTCTGCAGCCCAGACGTTGTTTGTCCCACAAACGGAACCTGTGACCATGCGGGGTTATAACCCGAAAGTGTTGCCCAACAAAATTCAACTAGACAAGCTAACTCAAGCTATTTCCGAAGCAGAACGTCCATTCATTCTGGCAGGTGGAGGAGTTGTATACTCCGGTGGACATGAAGCACTTTACGAGTTTGTTCGTAAAACGGAAATTCCTATCACGACAACATTGCTCGGATTGGGTGGTTTCCCAAGTGGACATGAACTGTGGACGGGGATGCCGGGGATGCATGGAACATACACCTCCAATCAGGCGATTCAACAGTCAGATCTGTTGATCTGTATCGGAGCCCGCTTCGATGATCGGGTAACAGGCAAGTTGGATGGGTTTGCTCCTCAAGCTAAAATCGTCCACATTGATATCGATCCTGCTGAAATTGGAAAAAATGTTGCAGCGGATATTCCTATCGTGGGTGACGTGAAGGCAGTGCTGGAATTGCTGAATCAGGATGTGAAACGTGCGGACCTGGCAGATGCATGGAGAGCGCAAATTCAGCATTGGAAGAATGAGAAACCTTATTCTTATAAGGATTCTGAAACGGTGCTTAAACCACAATGGGTTGTTGAGTTGTTGGATGAAACGACCAAGGGTGGTGCAATCGTAACGACAGACGTGGGACAGCATCAAATGTGGGCAGCGCAGTATTACAAATTCAATCAGCCACGCTCATGGGTCACCTCTGGTGGACTCGGTACGATGGGATTTGGTTTCCCTTCTGCAATCGGTGCTCAAATGGCCAATCCCGACAGATTGGTAATATCGATTAACGGGGACGGCGGTATGCAGATGTGTTCGCAGGAATTAGCCATCTGTGCAATCAATAACATTCCGGTTAAAATCGTAATTATCAACAACCAGGTGCTTGGAATGGTTCGCCAATGGCAGGAATTGATCTATAACAATCGGTATAGTCACATTGACCTGGCGGGAAGTCCGGATTTTGTGAAACTTGCCGAAGCATACGGTGTCAAAGGGCTGCGTGCTACGAATAAGGAAGAGGCACGTCGGGCTTGGCAGGAGGCGCTTGATACACCCGGACCGGTCGTTGTCGAGTTTGTAGTCAGCAAGGAAGAGAACGTATATCCAATGGTGACGCAAGGTTCGACAATTGATCAAATGCTGATGGGGGACGAGTAAAATGACAACAAAAAATACCATTGCTGTACTGGTAAATGATCAACCCGGCGTTTTGCAACGTGTGTCCGGCCTGTTCGGTCGCCGCGGCTTTAACATTGAGAGCATAACTGTGGGGCAATCGGAAGAAGTTGGATTATCCCGTATGGTCATTGTGACTGTAGGGGATGAGAACAACCTAGAGCAGATTGAAAAGCAGCTTTACAAGCTGGTTGATGTGATCAAGGTCATCGATCTCAGTTCCAAACCAATGGTAGCCCGGGAATTGGCGATGATAAAGGTAAAGGCAGAACCGCCTCAACGGCCAGAGATTATGGGCGTGGTAGAAACATTCAGAGCAGCTGTAATTGATGTTGGAACGACGAGTTTGATTGTACAGGTCATTGGCGATACAGAAAAAATTGATGCCATGATCGAGTTGTTGAAGCCTTACGGTATTCGGGAGTTGACTCGAACCGGGGTTACAGCTATGATACGTGGCAATGCTTAATATGGAGCTTTAACGAATTACCGCTTATAGCGCATTACATCAATAAAGAACCGCCCGCATAAGAGCGGGGACTCGAAGAGATTTTTAGATGCTAATCACGAGGGAAAGTCTCTTGGAGTACCCGCTCATTATGAAGGGTCCAATTAAAAGGAGGAAATTAACCATGGCAGTTACAACGTACTACGAAAAGGATGCAGAACTCAGCGTATTGAAAGGAAAGACAGTGGCCGTTATCGGTTACGGTAGCCAAGGGCATGCTCAAGCACAAAACTTGCGTGACAGTGGTGTGAATGTTGTTATTGGTTTGCGTGAAGGCAAATCGGCTGATGTCGCAAGAAACGACGGTTTTGAAGTTCTGAACGTAGCTGATGCAACAAGCCGTGCAGATGTGGTTCAAATTTTGTTACCTGATGAAACTCAAGCTTCGGTGTACAAAAATGAAATTGAACCTAACCTGAAAAAAGGCGCAGCTCTTTTGTTCTCCCATGGTTTTAACGTTCATTTTGGACAAATCGTAGCTCCTAAAGATAGCGATGTATTGCTGGTTGCTCCAAAATCCCCAGGACATATGGTACGTCGTACTTATGTAGAAGGGTTTGGAGTACCGGGGCTGATCGCAATTGAGCAGGACGCAACGGGTCAGGCCAAAGAAATCGGACTTGCTTACGCAAAAGGCATTGGCTGTACACGTGCGGGCGTAATTGAAACCTCCTTCCGTGAAGAAACGGAGACGGATCTGTTCGGTGAGCAGGCGGTATTGTGTGGCGGCGTGAGCGCACTTGTAAAAGCGGGTTTTGAAACATTGACTGAAGCAGGTTATGCTCCTGAGATGGCATATTTTGAATGTTTGCATGAGCTTAAGCTGATCGTTGACTTGATGTATGAAGGTGGATTGGCAACGATGCGTGATTCCATCAGTAATACAGCGGAATATGGCGATTATGTAACTGGACCACGTGTGGTAACGGAAGATACGAAGAAAGCCATGAAGGATGTATTGACTGACATTCAACAAGGTAAATTTGCTCGTGACTTCATCCTTGAAAATCAATCTGGACGTGCATTCCTTACGGCAACTCGTCGTAATGAAGCTAACCATCCGATTGAAGTGGTGGGCGGACAACTGCGTGAAATGATGCATTGGATCAAAAAGTAATAATCTTTTGTACTATGAATTCGACTACATGCATTATTTATAAATGTTAATTACAATGCGGCCCTGCTTATTGCGTGAGCCGCATTGTAATTTAAGGGTCCTAATCCTGAGGAGGTGCGTTAGGTTGCGCAAAATATATATATTTGACACAACGTTGAGAGACGGAGAACAGTCACCTGGCGTGAACTTGAATACTCGTGAGAAAGTGGAGATCGCTCATCAGTTGGAGAAGCTGGGAATCGATCGTATGGAGGCTGGGTTCCCGGCTGCTTCTCCGGGTGATCTGGCGGCTGTTAATGCAGTGGCACAAGCTGTAAAAAATTCGACGGTGATTGGTCTTTCACGTGCAAGGGAACAGGATATTGATGCGGTTCGCGAGGCACTCAAGGGAGCTCAGGACCCGTGTATCCATATCTTTTTGGCAACCTCTCCTATTCACCGTCAGCATAAGCTGCGGATGGAGAAGGCACAGGTATTGGAAACTGCTCGTGCTGCCATACGCTATGGGTTGAAATATTTGCCTAAAGTGGAGTTTTCTTTGGAGGATGCAGGTCGTACAGAGCTTGATTTTGTGGTTGAAATGGTCACCATGGCTGTACAAGAAGGAGCTTCTGTCGTCAATATTCCAGACACGGTAGGTTACTTGACACCCTACGAGTATGGAAATATATTCAAACATATTAAGGAAAATGTAATCGATGTGGAGAAAATTCAATTGAGTGCACATTGCCACAATGACCTGGGAATGGCTACGGCTAATACACTTGCTGCCATCCTGAACGGCGCGGATCAAATCGAGGGAACCATTAACGGCATCGGTGAACGCGCTGGAAACACGGCCATTGAGGAAATCGCCATGGCACTGGAGACGAGACAGGAATTTTTCCAGGCCAAAACGTCTCTTCAATTGTCTGAAATTGCGCGCACGAGCCGTTTGGTTAGCCGTTTGACGGGAATGGTAGTGCCGGGCAACAAGGCGATTGTTGGAGCCAACGCTTTTGCGCACGAATCAGGTATTCATCAAGACGGTATGCTGAAAGAGAAAACGACTTATGAAATCATGACACCAGAAAGTATCGGTCTGAAAGAAAGCAAGCTGGTACTCGGTAAGCACTCAGGTCGTCATGCTTTCCGTGAGCGTTTGATCGAGTTGGGCTACGAATTGAACGAAGAAGATCTGAATCGCGCTTTTGGGCAGTTCAAGGATCTGGCTGATAAGAAGAAGGAAGTATCGGACGATGATATTTTGGCATTGTTAGAAGAAAAATTGGCCGATGCACCTGAAGTCTTCAAGCTGGAAACGATTTTTGTTACCTACGGGAACAAGGCTACGCCTTCCGCACAAGTGCGTCTGGTTAACGATGAAGATCAGGTTATTGAGACAGAAGCTGAAGGAAATGGTTCAGTCGATGCGATCTATAATGCGATTGATCAAGCCAGCGGTGAGAGCGTTGTACTTTCAGATTACTCCATCAAGTCTGTTACCCATGGTAAGGACGCTCTGGGTGAAGTCCATGTAGTCCTGACGCAAAACGAACTGTCTGTACAGGGACGCGGGGTAAGCACCGATATTCTGGAAGCAAGTGCTCGGGCTTACGTGGATGCGCTGAATGGTTTAATCGACAAGCGTAAAAACTACAGTAATCGCGTAGATTATAAATCTTAGTTTTTATGCAGACTTAAGAGTTGGGTTTACAGGATCGGGTTTTTTCGGTCCTGTTTTCTTTTTTTCTGATGAAAAAACCAGCTTATAGGCTGTGCCTATTGAATTGATAGATTCTATATCTTGGTCAAAGCCCTGCCATATATGTTACAAAGAAGGTATGAAAAATACAGTTGTATGGCTGTATAACAAGAGGAGTGTACGTGATGGCAGACGTTAAAAAGATTGCGGTAATAGCGGGAGATGGAATTGGACCTGAAGTGGTCGCAGAGGCAGAGAAAATTTTGAAACGTACGGAAGAAGTATTCGGCTTTTCATTTGAAACGGAGCATGCGCTGTTCGGCGGGATTGCCATTGATAAGAAGGGCACACCATTACCGGAAGAAACACTGGCAGTATGTCAGTCTGCAGATGCTGTTCTGCTGGGAGCGGTAGGAGGGCCACAATGGGACAACAATCCAAAAGAACTTCGTCCTGAAACCGGACTGCTGGGCATTCGCAAAGAGCTCGGTCTGTTTTCGAATCTTCGTCCGGCTGTCGTCTTTGACTGTCTCAAGGACGCGTCTACATTGAAACCGGAAGTGTTGGAAGGAACGGATCTGATCGTGGTGCGCGAACTGACGGGCGGCATTTATTTCGGCGAGAAGTTCAGACGAGAAAGTCCTCAGGGTGAGGAAGCAGTTGATACTTGCGCATATAATGTAACAGAAGTAGAGCGTATCGTGCGCCAATCTTTCGAAATTGCACAAAAACGTCGCAAAAAACTTGCATCGGTGGATAAGGCTAATGTACTGGAAACTTCCCGTTTATGGCGTGAAGTAGTGAACCGGGTTGCTGTAGACTACCCGGATGTCGAGCTGGAGCATGTATTGGTTGATAACTGCGCCATGCAATTGCTGCGTCGTCCATCTAGCTTCGACGTCATCGTGACGGAAAATATGTTTGGTGACATTCTCAGTGATGAAGCGGCTATGCTGACTGGATCCATCGGCATGCTCTCCTCCGCATCACTGGGAGAAGGCAGCTTCGGCCTATACGAGCCGGTACATGGCTCGGCGCCTGACATTGCAGGTCAAGGCCTGGCGAATCCCATTGCAACGATTTTGTCCGTTGCTTTGATGTTCCGTCTTACCTTCGGGTACGAGAAAGCAGCAGATGCCATTGAGAAAGCCGTAGCTGAGGTACTGGATGCAGGGCACCGTACGGCGGATATTGCGGTGGATAAATCTCAAGCAATCTCGACAACTCAAATGGGTGATCTGATCGCTGCAGCTATTCGCTAAAAGCTCCGTAAATGCACCCGTTCTGAAAAAAAGCTTCCTATTATATAGTAAGGTTATACAGTCTGGCTTTTTGGCAAATGTTTAGCACAGTAGCTCCTGAGCAATCAGGAGCTATTTGTATATTCAAAGGTTCAAAATGTGAATAAAATGTGAATAAAATGTGAATTTTTAAGCTAGTTTAAAATAATTATAAAAAAGTAATGGTTACAATATTGACTTTGATTTCAGCGAATGATAACATTTATCAAGTAAGTTGTTGTTTATTACAATACAGATGATTGAGGAAAGCACATGTGGTGTTTTTCTTACATATTTTAAAGGAGGATTTCATATTATGGCAGAAAGATTGGTAGGAAGACCCGCCCCTGATTTTGCATTGGAAACAGTGACTGGAGACGGTCAAGAATTTGGTTCGGTGAAGCTTTCCGATTACCGTGGCAAGTGGCTCGTATTTTTCTTCTATCCACTGGATTTCACTTTTGTGTGCCCTACGGAAATTACAGCATTGAGCGATGCTGCTGACCAATTCAAAGAGCTGGATACTGAAATTCTGGGTATCAGTGTAGACTCCGTGCACAGTCACAAAGCATGGATCAACACAGCTAAAGAAAACAACGGTCTAGGCAAACTGAACTTCCCATTGGCTTCTGACATCACGAAAAAAACAGCAAGCGATTATGGCGTTCTGATCGAAGAAGAAGGCGTTGCATTGCGCGGCTTGTTCATCATTGATCCAGAAGGCGAATTGAAATATCAAGTGGTTAACCACAACGATGTAGGTCGCAGTGTAGAAGAAACATTGCGTGTACTGCAAGCTTTGCAATCCGGTGGCTTGTGCCCAATGAACTGGAAACCAGGCGATCAAAATCTGTAATATAAGCTTCACAAGTTGAAATTAATTAAACAAACAAGCCCCCAACTAGCGGTTACTCTACCGTTATTGGGGGCTTGCTTGCCTGCTCTGTGCAGCGGAAAATGTGAGGACAGCCTGTTTAATGAGGCAACGCAGAGTGAGGTAACAAATAATTATGGAAATGTTGTTGTGTTCTGGAGGAATTTTGCCTGACGAAAGCGAATAAGGTATTGTAGAAGATAAACAAGGCAGAACAGGTTTTGTTCAGAGGAGGCTGAGCCCGGATGAGTTATTGCTGTGGAGCAAGCATGGTAGGAACCAAGGGAACGCTGAAGCATTACCGCACCCAAGTTCATAATGTTCCTTTGCTGTTTTGCCCGGTATGTCGTCGCATTGAAGTTCATTATAAAGTCGAAAATGAGTATGAAATTTTGGCTGAATATGCACATGGAGATGGGGCAAGCGAGATTGATTTTCAGGATTATGTCATGGAAGACGATGATACGATATTTGAAAATTGTGTGAATCGTGAAAGTGAAGATGCGTTTGAAATTGTGAAGCGTCAAATTGACATATCCCTGGATTTATTGATGGTAGCCAAACAGATGAATGATGAAAAATGGCAGGGAGAGCTTAAGAGAAGACTGGCCGTTATGAGCCAAAGACGATCCCGGCTTCAACATAATAAGAGCGGCAGTTGACATCCTACACACCAAAGAAGCTCTCAATTCTGGAGAGCTTCTTTGGTGTGTAGGGCGCTTGTTCCTAACTTCATTTTTCATTTTGGTAATGTTGCGCAGATATTATGACGAAAGAAAACAGGATAAAAATTTGGATTCGACACTTTTTCCGATTGACTGCGATCCTTAATCTTGTCTATCATAAAATAAGACTGGAATTGGAAAGAGATGGTCGGATTTCTGTGTAACTGTTTTCTACACCATTGAAGGGTAGTCGATAGATGCCTTTCTTTTCTTCAAGATTATTACGCGTCCGATATGGCCAGTTTGTCATTCCGAAACAAGGGGGAAGCCTGGCATGATCAGTGAATTCCAAGAAGCCTTGCTTGATACCGTGGGAGCTTGTCCTTCCACACAGATCGCCAATAACAAGTATGAAAATGTGCTGGAGAACCTGGATAGTGGTATCATGCTGTTTGACAGTGACGGGGTACTGACCTTTATTAACGTGCAAATGGCGAAATTGCTGGAGCTACCACGGAGTTCGCTAGCAGGTCGCAATTTGATGCAAATTTTGCATCATCCTGAGTTAAGCCGGTTTAAGAAGAAGAAAATCATGCGGATTTATAAAGAAACTATCTTTCATAGAAAGCGCTATCATGAGTTAATTGATGAGTATGGTCGGCATTGGTTGATAACAGTAACCTATGGTGATCAGATGGATGGCGATTTTTTGTTTAGCGTCAAGGATGTGTCGGATTATAAGCAGATTGAGCAGACAGCATATCAAAACGATAAGCTGGCGATGCTGGGACGCATCTCGGCCTCTATTGCTCATGAAATTCGTAACCCGCTTACCGCAATCCGGGGCTTTATTCAATTGCTTCGACCGCATTTGGTGGAGTTGGGCAGGGATGAGTATGCCCGCATTATATTAACAGAAATTGATCGTGCGAACGACATTATTTATGAGTTCTTAAATTCGTCCAAGCCTTCGGCTCCGCAAAAAACGGCTGTATCTGTGATGGGGCTGCTGAAAGAAGTAGTGATGCTGACAGAAAGCGAAGCATTGATGAAGGGTTGCCAGATTGCATTGGACGAAAATGATGAGCTCATGAAGGTTTCCATTGATGTGAAGCAGATTAAGCAGGTTATCCTCAATATGATTAAAAATGCAATGGATGCCATTGAAAGCATGGGTGGGGAACGAGAGGGCTGCATCGATATTCATACAGTGCTTGAGGGCAATTATGTCCACATTTGTATTGAAGATAACGGATTAGGTATGGATCACAATACATTGACGCGTTTATTTGATCCTTTTTTTACAACAAAAGAAAGTGGAACCGGATTGGGATTGGCTGTGAGCTATCGAATTATCAAAAATCACGGAGGTTTCATACATGTAGACAGTAAACATGGAAGTGGCACACAATTCAAAATCACGCTTCCTGTAGTTTAATATAGAGAGGTTTTCGCAGAGGGGTCCTGTACATACTATTTCTTTTATGTTGTGCAGCGTTGGGGTATAGGTATCACCTTTTTGGAAAAGGTTATCTGAAGCGCATAATCTGACAAGATGATGCGCTTTTTTGGTGCTGTAAGCTCGGTTATTTGCGTAAATGCGAAAATGAATTCATGAATTTAAGACAAAAAAATGATTCACCTTTCACAGATTAAATGCTATTATATACCAGAATACAACATTATTTTTGATACTATAGACTTAAACAACGGCTTCCAAAGCTGTCAAACGTCTTAGATGATCGGAATCTCCGATATGCAGGGGGCTGAAGAGGCTGAATGAGTATACGGCTGGAAGTAAAAAAAACGATAGGTATCGGCATTGCTGCGATAGTTTTGTTTGTCTTGGTTCAGTTATTTCACGTAACTTTGAATAAGATATACTCCCATAATGTTTTTTTCTTGTTATATCCGATCATAGGGTTTGCCTGTGCTGCGATTTGTTTTTCTATTTTTTATCAATCCTGGTCCGTTTTACTGGAACAGTTATCCTTGCAGAGACTTCTTATTGCCCCGACGTTTTTGGTGGCTGGTCTGCTTTACCTTGTTCATATTGTTTCGTTTAGTTTCGTAAGCCTGACGGACTTTGCTTTGTCTCCGGGCATTTCGTTATGGCTGCTGTTTGTAAATCGTGCCTTTACTTCTGTCTTGCTCTTATGTGTTTGTTTCCTCCCGTTTAGCAAGACGAAGTCTGAATACAAGACAGTGGCTTTGTGGGCAGGGATAGGCTGCACTTTGCTGATTCTAGGAGTTATTAAGATATTTGGTGCAGGCTTACCGGATCTACGTATACGATACGAAATAGGCAACCTGGGCTGGACGTTAAATCTGGCTGTCATGTTACTACTTGTGTTCACTTTTATTTTCGGGGTGCGAAAATATCGGAAAGTCCGCCCGGCGGAGTTGGGCATGTTGCTTATGGTTCGTGGAATTGGACTGTGTGTTGTGAGTCAGTTGTTCTATTTATTTTCTGAGCAAATGAGCGATATTAATCACCTATTGGGACTTTTGACCAACGCGATAGCATTCTATAACATGTTGAGCGGGCTGGTCCGGTTGATGGTTCTGGTTCCTTATCGTGAAAAGCAGGCAGCCGAATCTGAGTTTAATCACATTGCTTATAATGATGATATAACAGGACTCCCCAATCGTCGTCGCCTTTCCCAACGTTTAGATAAAATATTGCGCAAATCATTGAAATCGGATGAGACAGTAGCACTTTTAGTTCTAAATATTGATCGTTTCAAGGCGATTAATGATTCGCTTGGACATATGGCAGGAAATTATTTGCTGTATGCAGTAGGCGAACGCTTGGGGCATTTTAGCCATGAAGGGGAAGCTGTCTTTAGCATGGGCGGAGATGAATTTGCCTTTCTTCTAACGGGATACGAAGATACAGATGCTATGAGAAGTCGTATTGATGATATGGTGAAGCTGTTCGATCTGCCTTTCGATATTGATGGTGAGTCTTATCATGTGACGGTGAGCGTTGGTATAGCTTTGTACCCGTTGGATGCGAATCAGAGTGAACAGCTTATTCAGCAGGCGGATACGGCTGTACATAGTGCTAAAGAGCAGGGAGTGAATTTTCAGCGGTATGCTAGTTCGATGCAGATGCGAGCGCATGAAAGACTCCAGCTGGAAAATGATCTGCGGCGAGCGCTTGAAAATGAGGAATTTTCATTGGTGTATCAACCTCGTGTCCACCTGCAAAGTGGCGAGCTAACGAGTTTGGAGGCGCTGGTGCGTTGGAATCATCCTCATCGTGGGATGGTGATGCCAGGCGATTTTATTCCGGTGGCTGAAGAAAGTGGTTTAATTGTGCCCTTGGGGGAATGGGTGTTACGGGAGGCCTGTCTGCAAAATAAGCATTGGCAGGAGCTTGGGTACCCACCAATCCCGATTTCGGTCAATTTATCCATGCGCCAATTTCAGCAAAAAAAGCTGGTGGATGTAATTCGGGGCATTTTGACCTATACGGAACTTGAAGCACGCTATCTAGAGCTGGAGATTACCGAGAGTATGACCTTTGATAAGGATCGAGCCTTTGAACAGTTAAAAAAAATAAAGGCTATTGGTGTCGCAATCAGTATTGATGATTTTGGAACTGGCTATAGCTCATTGCATTATTTGAAGAATCTCCCGATTGATCGTCTAAAAATTGATCGTTCCTTTGTAAATGAGGTACTGGTCGACAGCAAAAATGCAGCAATTGTATCTACTATTGCCTCCATGGCTCACCATTTGAAGCTGAAGGTTACGGCTGAAGGGGTAGAAAATGAGGAGCAGCTTCATTTTTTGCAGGCACAAGATTGTCATGAGGGTCAGGGGTATTATTTTAGTCGCCCCATTCCGGCAGAAATCTTTGAAAAATTGTTTTTACGTGAACCTATGAATTGGCTGGCTCAGGATAGTATGTAGTATGCTTGCATTTTGCTGAAAGGTAAGTTATACTAAATAACATCCTGATTCAGCTGGTTGACGATAGGTTAAGCGTGCCATACATAAGAATCGAGATATTATAAAATGCGGGTGTAGTTCAATGGTAGAACTTCAGCCTTCCAAGCTGATAGCGTGGGTTCGATTCCCATCACCCGCTTACTATTTTAAGAAGTTCGAAACCCTTGTGACGCAAGGGTTTTTGTTTTGTTTGGAGTAGATAAATACATTATAGCCGGGGTGCCAATGGGGTATCACGGCTTTTTGCGTTCTTACGAACTATTTTTACATTGCCACACAAAATAAAATATAAAACATTTAGCTTATATGCTATAAATAAACAGATAAAAAGAACTATTTACCATTTACTAAAAAATAAGTATAGTCGCATTGTTGGGATTTAACTTAAAAAAGGATGGTGTAGCTGCAATGAGGAAAATTTCTTTTCTGTTTTTAGCATTAACTTTGGTGCTGCTTACTTTCCCTGCAAGTTCTACGTTCGCCGCTGCTGATTTTCCGAATACGTCGACGAATGGAATGACTGGTTTTGCCGGACAGGCTAAAAGTGAAAATGGAGCTACTAAGCCTGCCACAACAGGGGGAAAAGGCGGTCAGATTATCTATATCAATAATCTAAACGATTTGAAAAACCAGTTAGGGGATTCAACTCCTAAAATTCTGGTCATCGAAAAAAATATCTCTGCCTCCTCTAAAACCGTGGTCAACATTGGTACTAACAAATCGCTCATTGGTTCTTATGCGCAAAACAAACTGGTTAACATTCATTTGAAAACAACAAATAATTCGGGAAATGTGATCTTTCAAAATTTAACTTTTGAGCACAGTGCCAACATTAACGGTAACGATGACATCCAACTTTATCTTACTGCGGGCATAAATTATTGGATTGATCATGTTACGTTTGCAGGTCACAGTTATAATGCAAATGGCTCGGATCTGGACAAACTTTTGTACATAGGCCAATCGGCTGATTATGTAACCATTAGTAACTCCAAATTTGCTAATCATAAATATGGTCTCATTTTGGGATATCCTGATGATGGCAATAAAAATTATGATGGCATGCCCCATATCACGATCGCTAATAATTATTTTGAAAACTTACTTGTACGTGGTCCAGGACTCATGAGATATGGATATTTCCATGTTAAAAATAATTATATTAATAATTTTCAGCTTGCTTATACCATTGCTACGAATGCAAGAATCTATTCTGAGTACAACTACTTTGGAAAAGGTAGTGAAAAGGGCGGTATTCTTGATGATAAAGGCAATGGCGAGTTTAAAGATGTAGGGAGTTTTCCCACCATCAACAATCAAAAATCGCGTGTAACCAACTGGAATCCAAGCAAGAACTATAGCTATCAAGTTCAGACTCCTGAATATACTAAAGAGTTTGTAACGAAATATGCAGGCTCGTCGAATACAACTTTGGTATTTGGAAAATAACGAGGGTTATTTGCAAATGTGTTGTGATCTGCTATACTAACCGCAAGTAATTATCCCATGAAAAGGAAGGTAACCATACGTCCGATGAAGTAAGCACACTGATTTTCCCACTTAACTGCACAGTTACTGGCAGGCGGCTGTAAGCTGCAACGGGAGAAGTGTGTCTGAAAATGAATGTAGGGACGTATGCGTTTATTCCGGAACGGGATTTGGCTTATTCGTTTACGGTGTTATTTTTCATAAGCGTATGTTCTGAAACGATTCATAACAGTCATTCTATATTCCTTGTATGCAAGCCGCAGCCTTCTGCGGCTTTTTTTATTGCTTCCGGGGTCAAAAAACCGGGCTGGGAAAGGATGATCGGTATGAGAACGATTTTGCGTATTCGCAATGTAGTAAAGGATTGGAACGGGACATCTTTATTTGAGAATGTGTCGTTGGATGTGATGGAAGGAGAACGGCTCGCACTGTTTGGAAGAAATGGAGCAGGTAAAACGACGTTATTGCGAATATTGCTGGGAGATGAAGTGCCAACCTCTGGTCAAGTAGAGCATGATTTGCCACTGGAAGAGCGGGGCTGGCTGAAGCAGCAGGATACGGTGGATTGGTCTCGAACCGCACTGGAGGCCGCACAGCAGGCCAGCCCTCGGCATTGGCTCCTCAAGCAAGCGTTGGGACAGCTGGAAGCTGACCTAGCCGATGCTGGGAAGGATATGGAGCATCATCTGGAGCGTTACGGCGAGCTGATGGATGAATACGAACACCTGCAAGGCTTTGCCTGGGAGTCTGAGGTGGAAAAGGCGCTCACTCGAATGGGAATGCCTGTCCAGACGTGGTCCATTGCTTATGGTGACCTGAGTGGCGGACAGAAGACGAGAGTGCGATTGGCCGGACTCATGGTCAGGCAGCCAAAGCTGCTGGTGTTGGATGAGCCGACCAACCATTTGGATGCCGAAAGCTTGCTTTGGCTGGAGCAGTGGCTGTCTACGTATCCGGGAACGCTGCTGTTTGTATCGCATGACAGAGCCTTTTTGGATCGAGTGGCTACGAGTATAGTTGAGCTTGCATCGACAGGTATTGGACGCTATAAAGGCGGCTATAAGGAATATAAAGCGCAAAAGGAGCGGGAACTGCGAGAGCAGGAAGCCAGCTATCGAAAGCAGGAGCTGGCGAAACAGGCACTGGAGGAAACGATTCGAAATTACAGGGAATGGTTTCACCAGGCACATCGTAGCGCATCCAAAGTCGAAGTGGCTATTACACAGAGCTTCTATAAGGCCAAGGCTAAAAAAAATATCTCCCGTTATCATGCGAAAGAAAAAGAACTGGAGCGACTGGAGGCTAACAGGGTAGAACAACCACGTGAAGCTCCGTCTTTGCACATGAAATTAAGTGACAGCGGGTTTCAGGCAAAATATTTGCTGCGTGCTGAGCAGGTTGACTTTAGCTACGACGACCGTATCATTGTGAAAAATCTAAATCTGATCGTTGCACGTGGAGACCGTCTGGCTGTTCGGGGGCCCAATGGAATTGGTAAAACCACACTGCTTCGGTTATTAACAGGTCAACTGGAGCCGCAGACAGGAAAAATCACAGCCAACCCACAGTTGAACATCGGATATTTTTCACAGGAGCTGGAGCAGCTCCCAGAGGATCAAACGTTGCTGGACAGTCTGCTTGCGCTTCCGACGATGACGCAAACAGAAGCGAGAACAGTGTTGGGCTGCTTTCTTTTTGCGAAAGAGGACGTGTTTAAAAGGATCGGGACACTTAGTATGGGAGAAAAATGCAGGGTAGCTTTTCTGCGTCTGTACTTTAGTGGAGCCAATCTGCTGGTGCTGGATGAACCGACGAATTATTTTGACATTGAAACCCGTGAAATTGTAGAGGATTCTTTGCGTAACTATGATGGAGCACTGGTGCTCGTCTCACATGATCGGGAGCTGGTGAGGAGCACGGCAACTCGGTTACTCGATATGAAGCCGGGGGGCAGATATGAAATCTATGAGGGGACAGCCGACGAAAAGCAAGAAGATGAACGGAGCCGTCAACGGGAGCCAGAAGACCAGGAGCGGCGTGAGGAACGCCTTCGATTACAATTGCGTCTTACAGAGTTGATGGGAATGACAGGCACGAATGACGAAAATGAAAAGTTGTTGAGCGAAATCAGGCGCATTCGTGCAAATCTGGAGCGGTTGGATGATCTCGATATCTAAAGGGTTGAAACGTATGCCCTGCTTGCCAAAGCGCGGTAGTTTGCATATAATAATGAACAATAGTTCGAATTTTTGAAAATGTCTTGATGGAGAAGAGTAGACAGTGTCCGATTGAACAGGGAGGAAGCGTCGTAGGATTGAGAGCGTTTCTGCAAATACTGGGCTGTTGAAGTTCGCTCCGGAGCAGTTCCTTGAACCTCAGGCGCCATGTGAATGGCGAATGTGCAAGTAGGGGATACCGGTTCACGACCGTTATAACGTGCAGAGCGAGACGATGATGCATAGCATGAACAATCACCTGTAACTATGTTGCCGTAAGGCAAAACGCCGGGTGAGCTAAGCTTATTGTCTAACGAGGGTGGTACCACGGTCTTTTCGTCCCTTACCGGGAGGAAAGACCTTTTTTTGTTGTCTGAAAAGCTGGATATGAAGAAAGGGGACTGAACAGGCGATGAGCGAAACCATCCAAATGAAGGAACATTTGCTGGCCTTGAAGGAAGAAGCACTGGAAGTATTGGAGAAGGTGGCAACACCTAAGGAGCTGGCTGATCTACGGGTCAAATACTCGGGAAAGAAGGGCGCATTGACTGAAATTTTGCGCGGTATGGGCAAGCTGAGCGCGGAAGAGCGTCCGGTTGTTGGACAGGTAGCCAATGAGGTGCGGGAGGCGATTGAAGAAGTCGTTAACCGTAAGCAAGACGAGTTCACGAAAGCGGAAACGAATGAGCGTCTGCAAGCGGAAAAGATCGATGTTACGCTACCTGGACGCACACTGCCGCAAGGCGGACTGCACCCACTCAACAAAGTGATTGAGCAAATCGAGGATATTTTTACAGGCATGGGATATCGAGTGGCTGAGGGTCCACAGGCTGAGACGGATTATTATAACTTCGAAGCATTGAACCTGCCTAAAAATCACCCCGCACGCGATATGCAGGATTCATTTTACCTGACTGAGGATCTGTTGATGCGTACCCATACGTCACCAGTTCAGATTCGCGCGATGGAAGCGATGAAGGGCGAAACACCTATTAAGGTTATCTGTCCAGGTACGGTTTTCCGACGTGATGATGACGATGCAACACATTCTTTTCAATTCCACCAGATTGAAGGGCTTGTCATTGGAAAAGACATTCGCATGAGTGATTTGAAAGGAACCTTACTTCAATTTGCACGCGAAATGTTCGGAGAATCGACCGAAATCCGTTTGCGCCCAAGCTTCTTTCCGTTCACAGAGCCGAGTGCTGAAGTAGACGTAACTTTTGTGAAGAAAAATGGCGAACGCGTGTGGATTGAAATTTTGGGCTGTGGCATGGTCCATCCGAAAGTGCTAGAGATGGGCGGTTTTGATCCCGAGGTGTACAGCGGCTTTGCATTCGGTATGGGTGTAGAGCGGATTGCTATATTGAAATACGGTATCGATGATATTCGTCATTTTTATAACAGTGACCTGTCGTTCCTGAAACAGTTTGCGCGTCAATAAACAACTATATCAAGGGAAGTGAACCCATATGAAAGTATCATTCGAGTGGCTGTCCGAGTATGTATCGCTGGATCAGGTAAGCGCGGAGGATCTGGCAGAGAAAATCACCCGTTCGGGCATAGAAATTGATGAGGTCGAGCAGCGCAATCAAGGGATTACTGGCGTCGTTGTCGGCTATGTTAAAAGCAAGGAAAAGCATCCTGATGCTGATAAGCTGAATGTATGTATTGTCGATGCAGGTCAGGAGGAAGATCTGCAAATCGTGTGCGGTGCCAAAAACGTGGATGCAGGTCAAAAGGTTCCTGTTGCAGTTGTAGGTGCCAAGTTGCCGGGAGATTTCCACATTAAAAAGGCCAAGCTACGTGGTGTTGTATCCATGGGTATGATCTGCTCGGCCAAAGAACTGGGCATGAATGACAAGCTGCTTCCAAAGGAATTGCAAGAAGGTATTTTGGTGCTGCCTGAGGATGCTGAAATTGGTATGCCAATTACGAAGCTGCTGGCGCTGGATGATCAGGTGCTGGATTTTGATCTGACACCCAATCGTTCGGATTGCCTGAGCATGCACGGAGCAGCATATGAAGTGAGTGCGATTCTGGGACGTGATATTTCGCTGGCTGATCCGGCTAAGGATCTGGTGGAAATTAGCGATGCAGCGGCAGATCATCTGTCTGTGAAGGTAGATACTCCTGAACTGTGTACGCACTACGCGGCCCGTTATATTACAGGTGTAAAAGTGGGGGCTTCCCCATTATGGATTCAAAACCGTCTGATGGCGGCAGGTGTTCGTCCGATCAACAACATCGTAGATATTACGAACTACGTCATGCTGGAATACGGTCAGCCGTTGCATGCTTTTGATGCGGATAAGCTGGAAAATGGAAATATTGAAGTTCGACTCGCTCGTGCAGGCGAAACATTGATTACACTTGATGATCAGGAGCGTAAGCTGGAGCCGCATATGCTGCTGATTACAGACGGTGTGAAACCAATAGCATTGGCAGGCGTGATGGGTGGAGCCAACTCCGAGGTTACGGATGCGACGGTCAGCATTGCGCTGGAATCTGCGAAGTTTGACGGCGGTACAGTTCGCAAAACGTCTCGTCAACTTGGACTGCGTTCAGAAGCAAGTCTGCGTTTTGAAAAAGAGGTTGATCCAGGCGCTGTTGTGCCTGCTGTGAATCGTGCAGCTGCGCTGATTCAGCGTTATGCAGGAGGCACTGTACACCAGGGCATCGTAGAATCTGCGTCTGCAAAAGCTGAAAACCGCATTATCAAGCTGTCGCTAGATAAAATAAACCGATATTTGGGAACCGAACTGTCGCTGCTTGAGGTGAAAACGATTTTCGGTAGACTTCATTTCGGATGTGGCGACGCAGAGCAAGGGGTACTGGAAGTTCAAGTTCCTACACGCCGTGGAGATATCACCATTGACGTGGACTTAATCGAAGAGGTTGCTCGTCTGTATGGTTACGACAATATCCCGACCACGCCGATTGAAGGTCCTACAACTCCGGGAGCTTTGACAGCATCACAATCATTGCGCCGCTCCCTGCGCAGATTGCTGGCTCATGGTGGCTGGCAGGAGACGATCAGCTACTCTTTTGTACATCCGCAAAGTACGGGGTTATTTAATGCCCTGACAGAAGGCAGCCATCCGGTACGTTTGGCTATGCCTATGAGCGAAGACCGTAGTGTTTTGCGTACGAGTATCATTCCGCAGATGCTGGATACAGCGGTGTATAACATGAACCGGAAGCAAGACAATCTGGCGATTTTCGAGATGGGAACAGTATTTTATACAGAGGAACAAACATTAACCCGCCAGCCGCAGGAAATTCAAGTGCTGAGTCTGTTGTTGACTGGGGTACGCCGTGAAAAACAATGGAATATTGGTGCTGAAAAGGTTGATTTCTTTGATATTAAAGGCGCGCTTGAAACGGTGTTTGACTATTTCGGATTGAGTGCCAGCATTCGTTATGTCGCTGACCAACCGCAAAGCTACCACCCGGGCCGTTCCGCTTCGGTATGGCTGGATGTGAATGGAAGCTCTCAACGGATCGGTACCCTTGGGCAGATTCATCCGGAGCTCCAACAATCTTATGGGCTGAACGATACGTATGTTGCAGAAATTGCGTTGCAACAGGTCATTGAACACGCAAACTCTCATATTCAGTTCAGAGAGCTGGCTCGCTTCCCATCCGTGGAACGTGACATTGCCCTCGTGGTCAATAAAGACGTTGAGGCAGGCGAACTGCTTCGTGTTATTCACGCTGCAGGCGGAGAGCTGTTGCAGGATGCACGAGTGTTTGATGTATTTACAGGCAGTAAGCTTGGTGAAGATAAGAAGAGCGTAGCTATCTCTCTGACCTATCGTCACTGGGAACATACGTTGACGGATGAAGAGATCAATGCGGCGCATACTCCTGTCGTTACGTCTCTGGAACAAACTTTTGGAGCGGAATTGAGAAAGTAGCAGGAAATGCGGGAAGCCGTATCGAATCTTAGTGACAGAGGTTCGATACGGTTTTTTGGCCTATCATCATAGAAGCTCTCTTACTCTGATAATTACCCGCTGCGGGGAAGCCGGACTAATAAGGTTGAACGCTTCACGGAAGGCGGGTTACCATAGTACCGGACACACCTTAGAATCAACATACAGTAGTATTGAAGGAGGGCATAATTGTGACTACACCAGATCGTACTCGCGTCACTGTAGAGATCTACGGTACTTCTTATAAACTCGTCGGCAGCAATACCGATTATATGAAGCAGGTTGCCAATTACGTGGATGAGCGTATGCACAGCATTTCTCAAGCTCATTCGCGTCTGGATATGCCCCGAATTGCCGTGCTGGCTGCGGTTCATATGGCAGAAGAAGCTGTACAAATCCAGGAAATTCAGAGTCATATGAACCGCTTAGCAGCGGAACGAGCAGAGCTCCGGGGAGATCTGGCGCAACTCCAGACAGCTCTAGGGGAACAACAGCAGAAAAATACAGATATGCATCAATCTCTTATTCAACTGAAGGAAGAAAAGGAAGCAACGCAGAAGAAGCTGATGGAAACCGAATCTGTATCAGCCAAGGAGATTGCCCAATTGAGGGCAAAGCTGGAACAGCAGGAGAAAAAAGCGGCTGAACTTGAAAATGGACAAAAACAAGCTAAACGTGAATTGGAGGAGTCCCGTCAAGAAGCTTCTCGCAAGCTGAAAGAGCAGCAGGAGGCGGCCAATGCGCGTATCCGGCAGATAGAAGAGCAGATGAAGAAGGAAGTATTTGAAGCGGCTAAACAGGCTGAAGCCAAGCTGTCAGCTGCAGAGAAGACTCATCAGGAGCAAAAGCGCACAGAACTGGACAAGCTGCGATCTGCTTTGCAGCAAGAGCATAGCAAGAAGGTAAGCGAATGGCAAACTAAGTGCTCCGGACTGAATGAGCAGCTGGAGCAGGAACGTAAACAGGCTGAATTGGCGTTGAATGAGGAAAAGCTCCAGCATCAGGAAGCGCAGAAACGAGCTGATGAAGCTGCACTGGAGCAGGAGATTCGGGTCGAGGAGCTTCAGGAACAATTAGAACAAGTACAGGCAGGCAGTACAGAGCTTTCTTCTCGTCTGGGAGAGGCTCAAGAGCAAGCAAGAGTACTGAAGGAACAACAGTCCGAGCTGGAGTCTGTGCTGGAAACACAGCGACAGGCTGCGATAGAGCGAGAGCAGGCAGATACGCTTGCACGTGAAGAATTGCAAAGTCGATATGATCAATTAGAAGCTGAAGCCAAGGCTAAGCAGCAGCAGACGGCTAAGCTGGAGGAAGAACAGCGACGGATGCAGAAGCTGTTGGAGCAAGCTCACGTATCTTCTCGCAAGCTGCAAAGTGAGCTGGCTACGCTAGCTGAAAGCGAGAAGTCATGGAAGAAGCTTGCAGAAGAACGCCAGGTGGCAGTTGATGAGCTGGAGCTCTCCTTGCTGGAAGCACGTGAACAGAAGGAAGAAATACAAGAGCAATTACAGCACGCAGCGGCTGAGCTCGAAGCTATTAATGATAAATTTGCTTCACAACAGCAACGGCTAGTTCAACTCGAAGCGAGAATCAAGGAGCTTTCACCTGAGCTGATTCGCGTTCAGGATGAGCTTGAGAAAGCCAAAGTCCGAGAGCAAGAGGGAACTAAGGCGTATCAATCGCTTCAGGAGCAATATGGAAGCATGAAGAGCCGAGCTGGACAGCTGGAGCAAAATATCAAGCAGCTCCAGCAGGAAAATCGAGAACGGCGGAGTGAACTGGAACGTGCTGAGGAAGAATCCCTGGAATGGCAGCTTAAATACGATCAGTTGAAGGCTGAAGCGGAACGTTTGGAAGCTGAAGATGCTGCCCGTAAGGAAGAATTTGCTTCTTGGGAGCGGGAAATAGCGGTAACGGTTCAACAAAAGGAACAGCTTCAGGAGGAAATTCGTTTGGCTGTTGAAACTGCCAAAACGGCGAAGGCTGAACAGCAGTCCATAGAGCAGGAACGGATGGCCTTGCAGTCTGAATTGGACGAAGTGGGTCAAAAATATGAAATGGCAGCGCATCAGCTTCGTCTGTTGCAAGTACAACAGGACGTAGATCGGGAAAATTCGGAGAAGATTTCTACGGAATTACGTCAATTACAGGAAGAATACACCAAGCTTCAAACTGAGTATAATGAATGGATTGAACTTATCGAACAGGATCAGTAGATACGGATTATACATGTAAGGCAATCCCCGGCTGCTCATTGCCGGGGATTGTTTGTTTATTGTATCCACTCAGAGGTGTAAATGACAAAAAGCTGTCCTTTGGCAGATGAATTCTGCTTCGGGACAGCTTTGCCAGAAGCGATTACTGAAATTAATTCCCGTTTTTCCGACCGGCTTCAAACGGTGTCGATACCGGAATGAACAGGTCGATAATCCCGATAACCAATGCAGCGAGCAATGCGCCCAGAACGGAAACACTGACATGAGCGACGACATATTGAGCGACCCAGATCACCAGAGCGCTCACAAGAAAACCTACGATACCGCGTCCAAATGGGGAGACGCGTCGACCAAACACCGCCTCGACGATATAGCCAATCAAGGCAATGACAATGGCTAGGATCAGCGCGCTCCAAAAGCCGCCTACACTAAATCCGGGAACGATCCAGCTTACGACCATCAGCACCAGAGCGGCAACGATGAAACGTACAATGTGCCCGAGAATGCTCACGGAATAACCTCCTTTGTTTTTTGAATCAGGGTTAGACAAAGGTTAGTGTGTGGCATGAAGAGCTTTCTTATGTGTAAAACAGAGTTGGCAAATAGCGTAAGTTTGCTGCTTTCGGTATAATATAGATATAAGTGAAAGGAGTAGTGAAGTTGGACTCTAAAATTTTCAAAACCCTTGAATATCAAAAAATTCTAAATAAACTAAGTCACTATGCCCAAACGGCAACGGGACAACAGACAGCCCTTCGGCTACAGCCCAGCGATGATTTGGAGCATATCAAGAAAATGCTGAAAGGTACGGATGAGGCCTATGCTGCTGATCGCCTCAAAGGAGTGCCTTCATTTAACGGAGTAGTGGATATCACTCCGGCGGTGAAGCGTGCCCGTATTGGTGGAACATTAAGCCCGCATGAGTTGCTTGGCATTCGGACAACGGTTCAGGCCGCACGCCGTATACAAGTATACGTGACAAGTTTGCATGAAGAAAATCCTGTCGAAACATTGCTGTATTGGAGTGAGCAGCTTTCGGAGCAGAGAGGTTTAGAAAACTCCATCAAAGGCTGTATTGACGAAAATGCAGAAGTGTTGGATTCTGCCAGCACAGAGCTTTCACAAATCCGTCGGGAGCTACGCTCGGGAGAAGTGCGTATTCGTGAGAAGCTGGATTCCATGATTCGTTCCTCAACTGTATCCAAAATGCTTCAAGATCAGTTGATTACGATTCGTGGAGATCGGTTTGTGATCCCGGTTAAGGCCGAATACCGTTCTTATTTTGGCGGAATTGTTCATGATCAATCCGGGTCAGGTGCAACATTGTTTATCGAGCCTGAATCTATCGTAGCCATGAACAATAAGCTGAGGGAAACAAGGCTGAGAGAAGAGCGTGAAATTGAAGTCATTTTACAAAAGCTGACCGCACTTGTCGCAGAACAAGCGGATATGTTGCTGTATGATGTGGACATTTTGGGCAATCTTGATTTTATTTTTGCAAAAGCGCGTCTCGCCCGTGAAATGAAAGCAACCTTGCCTTTAATGAATGACCGAGGGTACTTGAAGCTGAAAAAAGGCAGACATCCTCTAATTCCGTTGGAGCAGGTCGTTCCCATAGATGTGGAGCTGGGCAATTCATACACCTCCATTATCGTTACCGGACCGAACACAGGGGGGAAAACCGTTACCCTGAAAACCATTGGCCTGCTTAGTTTGATGGCGATGTCTGGACTGTTTGTACCTGTCGAGGATGAAAGCCAGCTGTGTGTATTTGATGCAATCTATGCTGATATTGGTGACGAGCAGAGCATTGAGCAAAACTTAAGTACATTTTCCAGCCACATGACCAATATCATTAGCATCCTGAAAAATATGACGCCCAAAAGTCTTGTATTGCTTGACGAAGTGGGGGCAGGAACGGACCCCGCGGAAGGTTCGGCTTTGGCTGTGTCCATTTTGGAGCATATACATGCCATGGGTTGCCGTATGGTTGCGACGACTCACTATAGTGAATTGAAGGCGTATGCCTACGAGCGTAAAGGAATTATTAATGCAAGCATGGAGTTTGATGTCGCTACATTAAGCCCGACTTACCGCCTTCTGGTCGGTGTCCCCGGACGAAGTAACGCATTTGCCATTGCCGAGCGATTGGGATTGCCAGGGCGCATATTAGACTATGCCCGTGGTGAGGTAACAGAAGAAGACCAGCGTGTTGAGCACATGATTGCGTCACTGGAGCAGAACCGTTTGACAGCTGAGCAAGAACGGGAAAAAGCAGAGCAGTTGCGTAAAGAAATGGAAGCATTGCGTAGCCGTCATCAGATGGAGCTGGATAAGCTGGAGTCCCAACGGGACCGTATGCTGGAAAAAGCTGAGGACGAAGCAAGAGTTCTCGTGGATAAGGCTCGTAGCGAAGCTGAGAAAATCATTACTGATTTGCGTAAATTGGCTCAGGAAGAAGGGGCCTCGGTTAAGGAGCACAAGCTGATTGCAGCTCGCAGAGAACTGGATGAGGCTGAACCGAAGCAACGCAAGAAAAGTACCGTCAAACGCCCGGCCGCTACGCGTACTCGTTCTATCATGGCTGGCGATGAAGTATCCGTTCACAGTCTGAATAAAAAAGGCCACGTGGTTGAACTGTCCGGTACCAAGGAAGCTGTGGTTCAACTGGGGATCATGAAGATGAAGGTCAGTCTGGATGATCTGGAACTACTGCAACCTGCCCAAACAACGACTCCAAGAGTTCAAAAACCAGTCACTGGCGTTAAACGGACACGGGATGATAACGTACGAAGTGAACTTGATCTTCGGGGGGCGAACGTGGAGGAAGCCTTGATGGAAGTGGACCGCTTCATGGATGAAGCGTTTCTGGCCAATCTGGGTCAGGTACACATTATTCATGGCAAAGGTACGGGTATTCTGAGAACCGGTATTCAGGAGTACCTCCGCAAGCATAAACATGTGAAAAGCTACCGTATCGGTAATTACAATGAAGGCGGCACAGGCGTAACCGTTGCTGAATTGGAATAGCTATGGGTTGCCGGCTTTGCTCGGGAACGCTTGGTAGAACGGGAGGGACGAAGTGAAGATGGCGATTGATGAATTGCTGTCACATCCGTTGGGGATGATGCTGGGTTATTTCTCGGTGGCGGTGCTGGAGCTAATTGTATTTTTGTCGTGTTTTGAGCTGGTAACCCGCTATAAATGCTGGGAAGAGATCAAGCACGGCAATGTTTCAGTAGCCATGGCTACGGGAGGGAAAATGTTCGGTATTTGCAACGTGCTCCGCTTTGCAATGGAAGCCAAATCCAGCGTGTACGATACGATGATTTGGTCGTTCGTTGGCTTTTTACTGCTACTTGCGGCGTACTTTCTTTTTGAGTTTCTGACACCGGTATTTTCTATCGATCAACAGATTAAAGAGGATAACCGTGCTGTCGGCTTGTTCTCCATGATTATTTCAATATCGTTATCTTATGTGATCGGTGCCAGTGTAACTTGACACATCCTGTATACTAGAGCTTGGTATACGCTTGGAACGGAAGGATGATAAAGCTTGGAAATGACTATTTGTCCATGGTGTAACATGGAAATTATTTGGGATGAAGAATTGGGCCCTGAGGAAGAGTGTCCCTATTGCCATAATGATCTGAAAGGGTACTCTGACATCACTGATGATGATGAAGATGAGTCTGTTTCTCCACCTGTTCATAGACATGCCGGTGAGCATGGACATGAAGAGACGAAACATGATCATGTGACTTCTGTAACCCCGGCGCCTCACGCTCATGGAAAAGAAGACCTGAAGGGTTATCGTACATTGAGTATTCAGCTCGGTGATGATGAAGAGCAGGATATTTTATATGAGGCAGAGGATGAAATCGTAGTTGAAAAACCGGTTGATGCACCGTTGTTGCAGGATAATGAGCTGCATAAGCTACCTGTTCTGCATACTTTGCAAAAATTTGAAGAAAGCGGTGCGGATCTGATGGCTTATGAACAAGGCGCTGAACAAATACTCGACAGACAAGATGAGGTTCTTGAATGTTCCCAATGTGGAGAGTACATGCTGCATGCGGGTTCGCAAACCGTAACCAGAGAAGGTTTTGAACCGTCGATGTCGCCAGCACTTGGCAAACCTGTTCTGGACTTGCCATTCGTCTTGAATGTTTATGTTTGTCCTAGCTGTTTTCATGTCCAGCACACATTGTCAGAGAATGACCGACTGCGGATGCTGGAGAAGCTCAGCGGTATTTCCAACAATTAAATAGCAATCCCCCGGATAGGCCCAAGCTTAATACGGGCATCTTAATCGAAGAAATCTTTGAACAAGCTGGCTTGAAATAAGCTGATTGGTGATTTTTCGGTTAGGGGGAACTGCATTGAAATCAAACCTGAACGGACAATCCATTCTGCTATTAAGCTTGAATGGATTGTTTGTGTTTGCAGCAGCATTGTCAGGCACATTTCTCAACGTATATTTATGGAAGAGCAGGCAGGATTACGCGATGATTGGCTGGTTTAATGTCAGCCAACAAATTGCGCTGGGAATTATGGTCTGGGTGGCTGGGAAATGGGTCAAGGAACATAACAAAATGAATGCCCTGCGCGTGGGGACAGCACTGTCCGGTCTGTTTTATTTAATCGTGTTATATACGGGACCGCAGGCTGTAAACTACATATGGCCGCTCGGAATGTTATTGGGTGCAGCATTAGGTTTATTCTGGCTGGCGTTTAATGTCATTTTTTTCGAAGTCACAGATCAGGCAAGTCGCGATCATTTTAACGGATGGGTCGGTCTGCTGGGTTCGTTTTCCGGTATCGTGGGTCCTTGGCTGTCTGGTTGGATTATTGCTCGTATGGAGGATGATGCGGGTTATCGAGTAATATTCAGTATTTCCTTAGCTTTTTATGTCGTAGGAGTGGTACTTAGTTTCTTTCTTCGCAAGCGTAAGCCGACAGGAAACTACAATTGGAAGGAGCCTAAGCAACGATTGTCACAAAAAGGGAGCATGTGGCGTCCCTTGTCGTTATCGCTTGTTACCCAGGGCATCCGTGAAGGGGTTTTTGCCTTCCTGATTACGCTGCTCGTGTATGTAGCTACTCAACAGGAATGGAAGCTGGCACAGTTTTCACTTATCACCTCGGCGGTTTCATTTTTCAGCTTTTGGGCTGTCGGAAAATGGCTCAAGCCACACTATCGCTCGGCTGGTATGCTATTGGGTGCTGTATTGTTGGTGATTGCGCTGTTACCCTTATTGTGGCGTATGGAGTATATCACGCTACTGATTATGGGGATCGGCACCGCTATATTCCTGCCCTTGTATTTAATTCCTATGATCTCAGCGAGTTTTGATTTAATGGGTACGAGTGAAGGAGATGCGAATCAGAGAGTGGAACTGGTTGTACTGCGTGAACTGTGCTTAATGGTAGGCCGGTTGACCGGGACACTCATTTTCTTGGGCGTCCTAAGTATCAGCAAGGCTCCTACAGCGATGATTTGGTTGTTGATTGGACTTGCATTAATGCCAGTGATCGGCTGGTTTTTTATGCGAAATGTGCTGAAGATGGAACAGAAGATAAAGCGAAGCACCCGTGCACAACGCTGGCGCAAGCAAACGGAATAACAGGAAAATTCAACACAAAAAGAACCTCAGAATTCACTTATATAGGCGAAAGGAGGTTCTTTTTGTATTCATATGTTAAACCATTGGTTTTGTTGCTTCTGGCGAGGGTTTGGTCGTACGGGTCAGAGAATACAGCTCCATTTCAGGTCGGTGTGTGCCCGTCAGTTCATCAGCCAATAGCTGTGCGGCCATCATATTCGTAACCGTCCCATTTCCCCCGTAACCCTCCAAGAAATAGCAGTTTGGAAAACGCGGATGTGGACCAATATACGGCAAGCCGTCGTGAGAGGAGCCGAATACAGCCGCCCAAGCGTAGTCGATCTGAAATGGCACACTGGGAAAATGCTCCTGTAGTGCTTGCAGCAGCTTTTGTTGTTGGTGTAGTAGCCTGATTTCACGTTGGTTGGCGTCCAATACAGGTTCATCCAAACCACCAATAATGATACGTCCTTCCGGTGTGGAGCGCATATATAGATAAGGACGGGCCGTTTCCCAGATCAGACACTGCTCATGCCACAAGGGAGCATCTCCGATTGGATTGGTGGCGATAGCATAAGAGCTTTGCAGAACGGCTCCCTGATCGGTTTTAATCTCTTGTGTTTCATAACCCGTTGCAAAAATGATTTTTTTCGCTCGGATCATTCCACCGCTGGTATGACAAACGACTTCATTTTCATTGAATTCAAAATGCTTGGCTTCCGTATGCTCATATAAGCGTACACCGAGACGGCTGGCGGATTGCAATAGTCCTTGGGCAAACAAAAATGGATTAACCTCGGCATCTTCGTGTGTGTACAAGGCTGCCGGTTTTCGAAAAGGAAATCGGGTAGCCACTTGTTGCTCATCCCAGTACTCCACTGGAAATCCAAACCGGGTTAGCTGTTTGTACTCTTCCTGAAGCACCTGTACATCTTCTAGTGTACTTGCATAGTACAGGCTGCTTCGCCGAATAAAGGAAGGGTCTGTATCCAGTGTGGCAGCCAGCTTATCTAACTGATCTAGTGCATCCTTGCACATGCGGTAAAACAGTACACCGTTCGTTTCACCAAACGTATTGATGAAAGAGGTTAAGGTCTTGTCATTGCTGTATTGCAGCAGGCCAGTATTGGCCGAAGAGCTTCCAGTTACCAGTTTGCGTTTGTCAATAACCACGGTGTCTACCTGTCGTTCTCCCAATAACCGGGAGCAGATGGCCCCCCCCATCCCTCCCCCGATGATCAATACATCACAATTTAAATCCTCTGCCAAAGGCGGAAAATCCAGCGCCTGCTCCAATGTATTCGGCCAATATGTATTCCCGCTTATCAACTCCATATAAAATAGCACTCCTCATAGGCAATATGTAGTATTTCTTATGTGTACATAGTATTTCGCCAAACGGACAAGATAACCAGCGTGCAACAAAACTTTTAAGGAGGCACAGAGATTATGCAATCTACGAACATGCAACCCCTGTCAGGCAAAGAGCTGGAGTACATCGTGGACTCCATCTCCAATGAAGAACTACTACTCAAACAATGTGCGGCCACAGCGGCGTCTATTCAGCACCCAGCCATCCAACAAGCCTGTTTACAACTGGCAAGAACTCATGAGCACCACTTGAATCTGCTTTCTAATGCTCTTCAACAGCATCAGCAGCTTGCTCCAATGCAACCACAGCAGTAATTTGGATTTACCAATAAAGGAGGTTTGACAGAATGTATTCACAAAACAATATGTCATTTATGCCCGAAGAAGATTTGCTCTATACCATTCTTGCTGATATGAAACGTACAGTGCGCGAATACACAACGGCGACGACAGAATCCAATTGTCCGTCTGTGCGTCAGATGTTCACCGACCTTACGAATGATACATTGCGTCTGCAAGGTGATTTGTATCATCTGATGAGCCAAAATAATATGTACGCCACTCCAACTAAAGCACTGCGCATCGATTTGGACAAACAGATTCAAGAAGCTCGCAAGACCCAACAAGAATGCCAACAGTTCATTCAGCAAAAGTCGACATCCGCGGGAGTATATGGTCAATCTATGCACCAGCAAGGCCAGTCTACACATCAAAACAACCCTTATTATATGTAAACGGGATTTTCTGTTTTTGAAGCAGATTCCCATAACAGCCGTCCACCTGCCGGGTTTACCGGAGTGGACGGTTTTTCTTTGCAGGTTTAAAGTGCGTATTGTATGATGTATAGTAATCTCTTTCGATGGAGGCCTTATGTAGAATGACAGAGCTGAATGAATTGAAATTAAAAGTGCTGGAATTGTTAAAAGAAGATGCAAGAAGAACACCGACTCTATTGGCTACTATGCTGGGGGTTGACGAGCAGGATGTACGCATCTCAATGAAAGAGCTCGAAGACCAACACGTGATTGTCAAATATGCCGCTGTAGTCAATTGGGACAAAGTCGACGACGAAAAGGTTACCGCTTTGATCGAAGTGCAAATTACACCCGAGCGTGGAAGAGGCTTTGAAGGGATTGCAGAACGGATTTATTTGTATCCGCAAGTTAAATCGGTCTATCTCATGTCCGGAGCATACGATTTGCTGGTAGAGGTTGAAGGCCGCAATCTTCGTGAGGTCGCTAATTTTGTGTCGGAGAAACTGTCGCCTATTGATTCGGTCTTGTCTACCAAGACTAATTTTACGCTTAAAAAATACAAGCAGGACGGAATTATCTTTGAGGACCATCAGGAAGATAATCGTCTGATGATTTCGCCGTAAAGGAAGATCATGATGAATCTCAAAACAGAAGCATTTACCGACAGTAACAAAGCTATGAGTTCCTATTTGTCCCCGTTGGTGCGCGAGATCCCATCTTCGGGTATTCGTAAGTTTTTTGACTTGGTGGGTGGCAACAAGGATATTATTACCCTTGGTGTAGGCGAACCGGATTTTACAACCCCTTGGCATATGCGGGAAGCCTGTGTTTATTCATTAGAGCGAGGTTTTACCAGCTATACGTCTAATGCGGGAACGCCAGAACTGCGTGAAGCGATCAGTGATTATCTGAATGAGCAATTTGAAGTCCGTTATGATCCTAAAAATGAGATTATCGTGACCGTTGGGGGAAGCGAGGCGATTGATCTTGCTTTGCGTGCGTTAATTGTACCTGGCGACGAAATTCTCGTGCCCGAACCGTGCTACATTTCATATTCTCCAATCACTGCAATTGGAGGCGGGATTCCGGTAGGTATTGAAACCTTTGCTAAGGATGAATTCAAGCTGACGGCTGAGGCGCTGGAGGCAAAAATTACACCTAAATCCAAGGTGCTGATTTTATGCTATCCGAGCAATCCAACTGGGGCTACGATGACTTATGAAGATTGGCTTCCGATTGCCGAAGTCGTGGAAAAGCATGATTTGATCGTCATTTCTGATGAAATTTATGCTGAATTGAATTATGGAGAGAAGCATGTCAGTTTTGCAGCTATGCCTGGTATGATGGATCGTACGATTCTCGTCAGTGGTTTTTCCAAAGCCTTCGCCATGACAGGTTGGCGTATTGGATATACATGCGGACATCCCGATCTGATTGCCGCTATGCTCAAAATCCATCAGTACACCGTAATGTGTGCGCCTTCTATGGGGCAAGTTGCGGCACTGGAAGGGTTGCGGAATGGTTTGGGTGAGAAAGATCGTATGGTAGAAGCCTATAATCAGCGTCGCCGTCTGATGGTTGAAGGGTTTCGGGAAATCGGCCTGGAGTGCCATGAGCCAAGAGGGGCTTTTTACGTTTTCCCTAGTATTCAAAGCACGGGACTCAGCTCAGATGAATTTGCACAGCGTCTTTTGGCAGAGGCTAAAGTTGCGGCTGTACCAGGTAATGTGTTCGGTTTGGGAGGCGAAGGCTATCTTCGTTGCTCATACGCGACTTCTGTTGCTCAGCTGACGGAGGCACTGGATCGGATTGGTCATTTTGTAGAAAAAGTAAGAAAAGAAGGTTAAAATTATTTTTTTATGGGTAATTCATAAAAAATAGTATTTTATTTCTAAATTTCTATGCTATAATTTGAAATCGATAGCAGGAAGTTCAATTTTTCAATTGTAGGAGGAATGCTCATGTCATATGTTGGATTTAATTCGTCTAGTTCAATAGGATACGACATTTCTCTGGAAGATGAAATTTTGTTCCTGCGCAATGAGATGATGCGGACGTTTCAGAAAGAGCAGTCCTTCACCTCTGATCTTGTCATTGAGATCAGCTGCAAGCTCGATTTGAAAATCAATGAATATATGAAGCTGTATGGTACGGAATGCAAGGTTTAACCGTGTGAAGTCAGCCAAATGTAAGAAGAAGGCCGTCGAGCCTTCTTTTTTTGCGTTCACAACTTATGATATATTAATGGCATGGAAGAGGGGGCGTACATATGAGAGCGGGGCTAAAAAGGCTATCGCCGTGGATCATCGGAATGCTGACACTTGTATTATTGGCTGGATGTGGGGGACGGGACAAGGACAGCTTCTCCATTTTTATTATGGATAAAGGGGATGCTTCAGTCATCCGTGAGGAGCTGGCACAAAAGCTTAAGGATAAGCTGGGTGAACAGGCTCCGACTATTGAGATTTCAGTCAGTCCGCTGTATAACCAGCAGAAGCTGGTTGTAGAATATGCGGCCGGGGAACATGATCTGTTTCTTTTGCCGGAAGAGGACATGAAGCTGTATGGACAGAATGGTTCGAATCTGCCGTTAGATGATGCTTTTGACAAGAAGACGTATGCCCGGGGCGTGTTCGAGGGCGGCGTATTTAAGAAGAAGGGGCAGGAGGAAGAAGGAACAGATGTGAGCAAGGAAACTCATTTGTTCGGAATTCCGGTGGAGCAGATGAAGATGTTTAAGGAGCTAAAATATAACTCCAAAACATTATTTGCTACCGTTCCGCCTCGTACAAGCAATAAGGAAGAAGCCATCAAGGTGCTGAAAGCACTTACGGAATGATAAAGGGGATGAAATGGAATGGGAATCTATACTAGAACAGGTGATGAAGGACAAACTTCTGTGATCGGCGGTCGAGTGTCCAAAGATGATGATCGTGTGGAAGCGTACGGAACAATTGACGAGCTGAACAGCTTTGTAGGACAAGCGATCAGCTTTGCCGAAGGGGAAGAGTTTGCGGATATTCGGACTCAATTGGAAGAAATACAGCAGGAGCTGTTTGATTGTGGTTCGGATTTGGCATTTGTTAAAATCAGTGAAAGCAAATATAAGGTGAAGGACGAGCTGGCAGAGCGTCTGGAAGGTTGGATTGATGCATGTCAGGAGGAAAATCCGAAGGTGGAGCGTTTTATTATACCAGGTGGTAACACATTATCCTCAACGCTTCATGTTTGCCGTACGGTTTGCCGACGCGCAGAACGCCGTGCGGTTACACTAGGTAAACATACGGACATCAATCCGGCGGTACGTCGGTATTTGAACCGCCTTTCTGATTATTTCTTTGCCGTCGCTCGCACAGCGAATGTCCGTCAGGGCGTACCCGATGTCGAATATGTGCGCAGCAAAAAAGTGTTCCGCAAATAAGGAGGCAACCGGGAATTTGTATGAGCTTGTACTATGAACCTATCGTATATACGATCCCTCCGGAGGAGGAGGGCATGCTGTTGAAGACTATTTTACAAAAACGTATGAACATTTCTCGAAAGTTAATATCCAAACTCAAGCTGACCGAGCAAGGTATTATGCTGAACGGGACACGTGTGTACATTAGCGTAAAGGTGAAATCCGGGGATCGAGTAGAAATTCGCATGGAGCGCGAGCGTTCTGATGATATTTTACCGGAACCCATTCCTTTTGAGATATTGTTTGAGGATGAACATCTGTTAGTGGTGAATAAGGCGGCGGGCATGATTGTCCATCCGACTCATGGTCATTACACAGGAACACTGGCTAACGGGGTTGTGCATTATTGGCAGACCAAGGGGGAGCTGTTCCGATTTCGTCCTGTTCATCGTCTTGATCAGGAGACGACGGGGGTGCTGGTTGTAGCCAAAAATCCATATGTACACCAGCATATTTCTGAACAGATGATTGCGGGAACGGTGGATAAGCGCTATACGGCTCTGGTGCATGGGCGCCCTGAGCTACAGGAAGGTAAGGTAGACGGACCGATTGACCGCAACCCGGATGATCCGCATTTACGTATGGTGACTCCGGATGGTTATCCTGCCCTTACGCTGTATAAGCTGGAGGAAGTGTGGAACGGGGGAAGTCGCATCGGACTAAAGTTGGAATCCGGGCGTACGCACCAAATTCGAGTGCATATGACTTATATCGGTTGTCCGTTGATCGGAGATAAAATGTACCGGATTACACCTGATGATGCTGCGCAACGTGAGCGATATGATCAGCTTGATGCCAGGATGCCTCGACAAGCCTTGCATGCCTCAGAGCTGTCCTTGGTGCATCCTGTGACCGGGGAGCGAATGACGTTTTGCGCTCCTCTACCGGATGATATGGCTGAAATGCAGGAGCTTTTAAGAGAAAACCAAATGGAGGTTAATCTAGCGATGAGCCAACTGAAAGTATATCAGTATTCTAAATGCAGTACCTGCCGTAATGCAGTGAAATGGCTGCAAAACAAGGGGCATGAGACGGAACTGATTCCTATTTTTGAACAGCCGCCCGGCCCGGAGGAATTGGAAGAATTGATTCGCAAAAGCGGGCTGGAGCTGAAAAAGTTTTTCAATACGAGCGGTGAGGTGTACAAAGAGTTAAAGCTGAAAGATAAGCTGGGAGACATGAGCCGTGAAGAGCAAATTTCGCTTTTATCCTCAAATGGAAGATTAATCAAACGCCCGATTGTAACCGACGGTAACAAAGTAACGGTAGGGTTCAAAGAGGAAACATTTGAGGGCACATGGTGAGCTCAATAACGCCCAATTCACCCCCACGATATGTTATACTGTGGGGGTTAAATATTATGATGAATGGGAGCAATACAATCTGTGACACAACGCAATGAACAATCCGTAATGCTGGTTGACGGCATGGCCCTGCTATTTCGCGCTTATTATGCAACCGCCGCAAACGGTTATATCCGTCGTACAAAAGCTGGGGTGCCAACGAACGCCATATATGGTTTTATTCGATATTTTTGGGATGCAGTCCAAACGTTTAATCCTACACATGTTATTTGTTGCTGGGATATGGGCGGAACGACATTCCGTGGGGAACATTTTGCTGCGTATAAGGGAAATCGAGCCGACGCACCAGATGATTTGATTCCCCAATTTACATTGATTCGTGAAGTGACGGACAGCCTCGGCATTCCCAACATTGGAGCGGAAGGCTTTGAAGCCGATGATTGTATCGGTACGCTTGCACGCCATTATTCGCAAAATGAGGACATGGATGTAATGATTCTCTCGGGAGATCATGATTTACTTCAATTAGTGGATGATCGGACACGGGTCATTATTATGAAAAAGGGCCACGGCAATTATATGGTATACACCCCGGAGACCCTGCTGACTGAAAAAGGGCTTAAGCCACGCCAAGTGGTGGACCTTAAAGGCCTGATGGGGGATGCAAGCGATAATTATCCAGGAGTACGAGGTATTGGTGAGAAAACGGCACTCAAGCTGGTGCAGGAATACGACTCTATTGAGGGCATTCTGGAGAATCTGGATCAATTAACACCATCGGTCCGCAAAAAAATTGAGAGTGATTTGGATATGCTGCATCTTTCACGCAAACTCGCTGAAATTCACTGTGGTGTACCTGTAGCATGTGCTTTGGATAGTTGTCTGCTGACGTTGGATCACGTGCAAATTGTAGACAAGTTTGAGCAGCTTGAAATGAAAAGCTTGTGTACATTGATGGGTGTCGCAACCGGATCATAATGAAGCTATTAGGCCTGGTACGACAATTTAAATAAAGTAAGTTATATAGGGATGCTGAGGCGGGATGCGTCAGTGTCCTTATTTGTATACGTTATGTTAACGGAGTTATATCGTCTTGTGAAGGATTATATACAATTGCGATTAGGGGATTGACCTCAGGTACATTTCAGGTGAATATAGTGGAGAGAGAACCGGATTATCGAAAGGGGACAACAGCAACTATGACAGTATTGGGAGCAATTGAGGCAGGCGGTACCAAATTTGTATGTGGAATTGGCAACGAACGTGGAGAGGTACTGGAACGAGCGAGCTTTCCAACAACCACACCAGCAGAAACAATGGAGAATGTCATCGCATTTTTTGAAGGCAAGGGCATTGAAGCATTGGGCGTAGGATCGTTCGGGCCGATTGATCCTATCGAAGGTAGTGATACATATGGTTATATTACAACAACGCCAAAGCCACATTGGGGAAATTACAATCTGATTGGTAAACTGAAAGAGCATTTTGATGTGCCTATGGGGTTTGATACGGATGTGAATGGAGCAGCACTTGGTGAGTCTATTTGGGGTGCCGCCAAAGGATTGGACAACTGTCTGTATATCACGATAGGCACAGGCATCGGGGCAGGTGCTTTGGTTGGTGGAAAGCTGATACATGGATTATCTCACCCGGAAATGGGGCATATTCTGGTACGTCGTCACCCAGAAGATACTTACGAGGGGACATGTCCTTATCACGGAGATTGTTTGGAGGGTCTGGCAGCAGGTCCTGCGCTCGAAAAAAGATGGAAGGTTAAAGGACATGAGCTTTCTGTCGATCACCCGGCCTGGGAAATGGAAGCGTACTATCTGGCACAGGCTTTAATGAGCTATGTATTAATCCTGTCCCCGCAAAAAATTATTATGGGCGGGGGAGTAATGAAGCAAGACCAATTGTTCCCGCTCATTCGTACCAAACTACAAAAACTTTTGAACGGATACGTGCAGCATTCGAGTCTGACAACAGGTATTGAGCAATATATCGTATCTCCAGGATTGGGTGATAATGCTGGATTGTGCGGTGCTCTGGCATTGGCAAAGGAAAAACTGAATCATTAGAATTTAGGGTTGACGGCACTCCAAGGTACGGTTATTATATAGGCAACAGTATAGTACGGCTCAAAAAGGGAAGCACCTTTCTTGCGAATACGCAGGATAGGTGCTTTTTTTTGCGTTTTTGTGTTGTGCGGGACTGTCTTTCAACGATATGAGGGAGGAAGAAATCATGGAGATAGTATTTTTAAATCGCTTGTCCAAACGGAATGAACAGGGCTATGAGGACTTTGCTCAGGTATGGATTGGGCAGCATGAAGGGGAATGGAGTGCAGGCTGGAGCACACACCATGTCCCGGATGAAAGTATAGACGACCTTTGGTATGAGGGAAGCTTGTGGCAGGAATTACTGCATGTATACCGTCATGAGCTGGCGCTCAAAATGGCTGAGGGCTACAGGCCCCTAATCCATGGTGTATTTCATGAGCAAGAAGGATCATCAGGACGAGGACAAACGCTGCAAAAGCTGTATTGCTACAGTGATTTGTTTCCACGTGATGAAGTGTATGAGCAATTGACGATGTGGAGACGGCAAAAAGCAGCAACGGAACGAAAAGCACCTTATTTTATCGCTACGAATCGATTGCTTCGACTCATTAGCGTTTATCTTCCCCATACCGAAGAAGAACTGTTGGAGCTGCCTGGTATGGGTCAGGGTAAGGTGTCGCAATATGGGACGGAGCTATTGGCTATTACGACACAAAATGACCGCACCACGCCATTTCCGTTGAACTGGGTAACAGAGACGCTGGAAGAAGAAGTTTTTTTGTCATGGTTATACAAGCAAAAAGAGAACCAGTACAGGCAGGAGCTGAACAAATTCAGCTTAACTAGAACGATTATTGAAGGCATTTCGGACGGTCTTTCACTGGAGCATATCGGAATGAAGACAGGTTTGCATCGTAGAGAGATGATTGAAGCTGTGGAGCATTTGGATAGAGATGGTATTGATATGGACAAGCTGATCCACAAGGAATTGGTGAATGTATCTGAGGCGGAGCAGGCAGCTATCTGGTCTGCTTATGAAGAGTTGGGGGATACGTTGCTCAAGCCCGTCATGCTGAAAGTGTATGGGGAAGAAAAGGCAACCGAAACAGGACTGGATCAGATTTATGAGCGTCTGCGTCTGATCCGTATACGGTTTCGTCATCAGCAGGTACCCGGCCGACATGTTGGATAACATAGAACTAGTTGGATAAAGCTGGGTATTAAAGTATATTCAGGGTCCAACATACTAAAAAGCAGCAGCCAGTTCCTCACAGGACACGGCTGCTGCTTTTTATGACCAAGCTTGAAAATAGAAAAAAGTATCCAATTTGATACTTTTTCCCCTTTTATTTTTAAACCCAGTCTTTCTTACGGAAAATACAGAACATACTGACGCCTAATGCCACCATAATACCAATGACGACAAAATAGCCATAACGTGTATGAAGCTCAGGCATATTATCGAAGTTCATCCCATATATTCCGGTAATGACCGTCAATGGCATAAATACGGTCGTAATTGCTGTAAACACACGCATAATTTCATTGGCACGGTTGGCGATACTGGATTGATAAGCTTCTCGAAGGTTACCCATCAAGTCGCGGTAAGTTTCGAAAGTCTCCGAAATTTTCACAGCATTTTCATAAATGTCGCTAAAATATTTTTGCAATTGATCGTCGATGAGCCGCAAATCCCGCTTGTTCAGGGTATTGATGACTTCTTTTTGCGGGCCCAACACTTTTTTCAGCCACAGAATCTCACTGCGTAAGCCGATGATTTCGTTCAAATGCGACTTTTTCGTATGCATTAGAATATCTTCTTCCAGCTTTTCAATGCGGACCTCAATCCGGTCACCAACCAGAAAATAGTTGTCAACAATTAAGTCGACCAACAGATACATAAAACGGTCAGGCTGGCTGACTTCTTGCTCCCACAGCATAGGCTTGAGGGTACGAAGCTCATTGATTTTCTGCTTGGTCACCGTAATGATAAAATGGCGGCCGAGAAAAATGTTCAAAGCTCGCAAAAATATTTCTTCATCATCAAAACGAATGCTATTTACAACGATAAAATAATGGCTTTCATAAATTTCAATCTTCGGACGCTGTTCTTCTTCACTCAAACAGTCTTCTACTGCAAGATCATGCATGGAAAATAAAGGCTGGAGCACTGCCAAATCATCGACATCGGCATCAATCCAATAAAAACCTTCTGCCGGTGCAGTAAGCGCCATTTCAATTTCTTCGACAGGGGTAAAAACCCCGTTGTTGACCAAACGGATTTTCATATACGTCACTCCTTATGCTCCGCCGTAACGGAAATACGTTTACCTTAAGCATAAGGAATGGACTCAGTTAGCCAGTTAGCCGGTGCGGGTAAGCGTGCACTCTCATCAAAAGCCGGAGGCTTTTGGAGCATGCAGAGCCTGGCGTCCCGTCTTTCGGCAAGCTGAAGTCATTCCTATGCTGTTGTTCAGGGATCGCCGCCTATTCGGACTCGGGTCGCCTTCCATTCCGGATTCACCTCTCAAATGTTCTTTTTTTAGATTGCCACAGTATCGCAGGAAACACTCAAGTCTGCACTACTGCTCCATATTTTTGCCTAATAGCACTTGTATAGTATAACGCTCGGCCTACGGCCTTTCAAGCGCAAAATCATGGGCAAAATCAACAGTAGTTGCAAGAGCTTCAGCGATAGGAGGGATATGATTTAACCTATGGAAAAGGTAGACAAAATGTGAATGCAGGTTACAAATTTGCAAGTCCCATCTTGACGAAGCCCAACCGATGCATTAAAGTGAACAACAAGAACTTTGTGAACCCAAAATGAATATAGCGAAATCTTATCAAGAGCAGGTGGAGGGACTAGCCCGATGATACCCGGCAACCGGCGATTTTAATCGCACGGTGCTAATTCTTGCAGGACGCGCGCTTTGTACAAAGCGCGTTGCCCTGACAGATGAGAGAGGCGCATATGGATACAAATATGACCTTTCTCTAACCAGAGAAAGGTCTTTTTATTATATGCCCGGCATCTCAACAAGACGATTTTCGCAAAACTTACCTAACAAGGAGTGAGTTTACATGCCGATTAAAATCCCAGACACATTACCTGCTAAGGAAGTGCTGGAGGGCGAAAATATTTTCGTAATGGATGAAAGCTTGGCTTATCATCAGGATATTCGTCCGTTGCGTATCGCCATTTTGAATTTAATGCCTACAAAGGAAACGACGGAAACCCAACTGTTGCGCCTGGTCGGCAATACGCCGTTGCAAGTGGATGTCACGCTGGTGCACATGAAGTCTCATGTATCCAAAAATACATCGCAAGAATATTTGAACATGTTCTATAAAACGTTCGACGAGATCAAGAACAGTCGTTTTGACGGCATGGTCATTACAGGAGCCCCGGTTGAACAGCTTGAGTTTGAGGATGTGAACTACTGGGAGGAAATCCGGCAAATCTTTGAATGGACGAAAACGAATGTAACTTCGACCATGCATATCTGTTGGGCCTCACAGGCAGGCTTATACCATCATTTCGATGTCCCTAAATATGGGCTCGACTACAAATGCTTCGGTGTATTTCCACACACCGTGATAAAACCTAAAGTAAAATTGTTACGCGGCTTTGATGAACTGTTTTATGCCCCTCACTCCAGACATACGGAGGTTCGTCGGGAAGATATTGATCATATCGCCGAATTAGAAGTTTTATCCGAATCCGAGGAAGCTGGGGTGTACCTCGTAGCCACGCTTGACGGTAAACAAATTTTTGTAACTGGGCATTCTGAATATGACCCGCTTTCACTGAAATGGGAATACGACCGCGATGTAGCCAAAGGAATGGATATTGAAGTCCCAAAAAATTATTTTCCTAATGATGATCCTGAGCGCACCCCCCCCTCAATTTGGCGGGCGCACGCCAATTTATTATTCTCGAATTGGCTGAACTATTATGTATACCAAGAAACACCTTATGATATCGGGCCCCAGATTTAAAAAAGGAGCATGTAGTTTACCTTTGTAGAGTATCACCTTGCAGTAGCGCAGCAGTATAGTCTTTGACATCCATTTTTGCAGGATTGGTTATAGCACCCACTATGGAAGTTAACAGGAGGATTCATATGAGTGAGAAACAGTGGAAAATCGAAAGTAGATTGGCACAAATCGGTTCAGTAGAAGAGCCAGTAACCGGGGCTGTTAATTACCCGATTTACCAATCTACGGCGTTCCGCCATCCCCGTCTGGGTCAAAGCACAGGATTTGATTACATTCGGACGATCAATCCCACGCGAAAGGTACTGGAAGAGGCTTCTGCTGCACTTGAATCGGGTGATGCAGGCTTTGCATGCAGCTCAGGTATGGCGGCGCTGCAAACGGTATTTGCATTGTTTGGACAGGGAGATCATCTCATAGTATCGCTGGATCTGTATGGCGGGACGTATCGTTTGCTGGAGCGTATTTTGTCTAAATTTGGTGTGACAGCCAGTTATGTGGATACGAACGATCTTGAAGCGCTCGAACAGTCATGTCGACCGAATACCAAAGCTGTATTCATAGAAACGCCTACAAATCCGTTAATGATGATTACTGATATTCGAGCGGTGGCTAAATGGGCATCACAACATCAGTTGCTTACCATTGTAGATAATACGCTGCTAACGCCATATTTCCAGCGGCCATTGGAACTGGGCGCGGATATTGTGGTACATAGCGCAACCAAATATTTGGGCGGACACAACGATGTGCTGGCAGGGTTGATCGTAACCAAAGGCAAAGAGCTATCAGCTGAAATTGCATTCCTGCACAATTCCATAGGGGCAGTGCTTTCCCCAAGCGATTGCTACCAGTTAATGAAGGGCATGAAGACGTTAGCGCTGCGTATGGACCGACACGAGCATAATGCAACAGTGCTGTCTAACTATTTACTGACGCATCCGGCTGTGGCGGAAGTATTTTATCCAGCTCTAGAAGGCCATCCAGGTCGTGAGATTCAAAATAAACAATCCAGCGGAAATACGGGTATCTTTTCCTTTAAAGTAAAGGATGCTCGTTATGTGGAACCTTTGCTTCGTCACATTAAGCTCATTGCGTTTGCGGAAAGTCTCGGCGGTGTGGAATCGTTAATGACCTATCCCGCTGTGCAGACACATGCGGACATACCAGCAGAAATTCGGGATGCAGTCGGGGTAGATGACAGGCTGTTGCGTTTCTCCGTAGGCATTGAGCATACAGACGACCTAATTGAAGATTTACGTTCGGCGTTGGAAGCGGCACGTCAAGAAGTAGAAGGAGGAGAGCTGCAATGATAGAGGATGCGAGGAGGATCGGGCAGGATCTGAACAAAGAGCGGAAGTTCGCTACCAAGCTGCTGCATTTTGGCTCTGAAATTGACAGCGTTACGGGGGCATCGAGCGTCCCGATCTATCAAGCTTCTACCTTCCACCATCACGATATTTTTAATCCTCCACAGCATGACTATAGCCGTTCAGGTAATCCGACACGACAAGCTTTGGAGGATTATATCGCTTTATTAGAAGGCGGGGCGTGCGGTTTTGCCTTTGCATCAGGTATGGCGGCCATCTCTACTACATTTATGCTCTTGTCTGCTGGAGATCATGTCATTGTTTCCGAGGACGTATATGGAGGAACATATCGACTGCTGACCTCCATTTTGAAACGGATGAATATCGAAACGACCTTCGTCGACATGACGGACCTCAACCTTGTGAAAGATGCGTTGCAGGAGAATACAAGGGCTGTATATATGGAAACTCCGTCCAATCCGACACTCAAAATTACCGATGTGGCAGGAATAACTTCTTGGGCACAGGACAACGGGCTTTTAACGTTATTGGATAATACTTTTATGACACCTTATTATCAACGTCCGATTGAGCAGGGAGTTGATATTGTATTGCACAGTGCGACCAAGTTTCTGGGCGGACACAGCGATGTGCTGGCAGGACTTGCGGTAGCACGTACCGAATCGTTGGGAAGACAAATCAAGCAGCTCCAAAATGGACTGGGTACCGTGTTGGCTCCGCAGGAGTCATGGTTGCTCATGCGCGGTATGAAGACACTGGAGGCTCGTATGGCTCACAGCGAAAAGAGCGCAGCGAAGCTCGCTAACTGGCTGAACGAGCGCAACGACATTGAGGCGGTATACTACCCGGGTCTGGAGAATCATCCAGGGCGTGAAGTTCATGAGCGCCAATCCAGCGGTTATGGTGCAGTGATATCTTTTGATGTGGGTTCTGGTGAGCGTGCAAAAGAAGTCCTCAGTCGCGTACGTATTCCAATTGTAGCGGTGAGTCTGGGAGCTGTGGAAAGCATCTTGTCGTATCCGGCGATGATGTCACATGCGGCTATGCCCCATAGTGTACGATTGGAGCGCGGGATTACGAACGGACTACTCCGTTTCTCCGTAGGTTTGGAGGATATTGACGACCTGATCAGTGATCTGGATGAGGCGCTGCGCTAGAGCGTTAGCACATCCGCAGCATCTTTGTCGTTTTCACGCTGAGAGCAAATATGTACAGTACTAAACAGCAAGTTTCCAGTATTTCAGGAGGCTTGCTGTTTTCTATAAAATAACATGAACGACAGTGTGAAAAAAGACACTTTTCAGTTCTGTTTTCTTATTTTTTGGCTATATGCAACGTTGAGATAAGCTTGGCAGTTGCCTGTTTTCCTAGGTGAAAAGCAGAAAGAAGCGGGAATAAGTATGGTTCCTTACCTAAAGATATGTTAGTATTATCATTAGGTTTTACTATGCTAAATAGCACAGACAACATACAAGGCTAGTCATGAACATACATTACGGCAGGGTTCGAACGCAGGTTTGTGAAAGCATTCTCGTTCATAAGTCCTGTCGTTCATTTCGTCGCCCTGTGACAGCGAAGGAGGATACACCATGAGTGTAATCGACCATATTTTAGATAAAGCCCTACGCGGCGAACGCCTGAATTTAGAGGATACCGTTGCTTTGTTCGAATCAGACGAGGTAGAAAAAATCGGTCATGCGGCGAATAAAGTCATGAATCGCATGCATCCCGATCCCGTTAAAACCTTCGTTATCGGACGAAATATTAACTATACAAACGTGTGTGACGTATACTGTCGCTTCTGCGCTTTTTATCGTAGACCAGGTTCTGATGAAGGTTATGTTTTGCCGGATGAGGTGATCTTTCAGAAGATCAAGGAAACGCAGGAAGTAGGTGGCACCGAAATTCTAATGCAAGGCGGTGTGAACCCGAATCTGCCGTTCAGTTATTATACCGATTTGCTGAAAGGTATCAAGGAGCGTTTTCCCGATATTACGATGCACTCCTTCTCGCCAGCTGAAATTCACAAAATGAAGGAGAAATCTGGTCTTTCTATGGAAGAAACAATCCGCGCCATTCATGAAGCTGGATTGGATTCGCTTCCGGGCGGAGGTGGAGAAATTTTGGATGACCGCACACGCCGCAAAATTAGCCGTCTCAAAGGCTCTTGGCGTGATTGGATGGATGTCATGCAAACGGCTCATAAGGTTGGGATGAACACGACTGCTACGATGGTTATTGGCTTTGGCGAGTTGATGGAGGAGCGTGCGCTGCATTTGTTGCGTGTTCGTGATGCTCAGGACGAATGCATTGAAAACAAATATAATTCTGAAGGATTTTTGGCCTTTATTCCTTGGACCTTCCAGCCAGACAATACCAACCTGAAGAAGGAACGTCAGACGCCGGAGGAATATCTGAAGACCGTTGCGATCAGTCGTCTTGTATTGGATAACATCAAGCATATTCAATCCTCATGGGTAACTATGGGACCTGAAATCGGTAAAAAATCGTTGTACTACGGTTGCGATGATTTTGGTAGCACCATGATTGAGGAAAACGTAGTTTCCGCTGCAGGCGCAACGTATAAGGTTAACATTGAATCCATTTTACAGTTGATCCGCGAGACGGGTCACATTCCGGCACAGCGTAATACCCGTTATGATATTATTCGTACTTTTGACAGTGCCAGCAGTATTGAACATGATTTTATCATGCAGAATTAATATCCGTTAATATAGTGTTCATTACAAAACGCCTATCTGTACTAATCGTTATACATAGATTAGTGCAGATAAGCGTTTTTTTGATGTGTTACTTTGCTATGCTTTCCATCGTTTCATATACATGATCTCAGCTTGCGGGTCTGCCATTTGGATGACTGCCTTAAAGCGCTGCAAATCCAACAGATGAACGCTGTAAACGATGACCATTTGTTCTTTTTTATCCTCAGATTCGCTTTTGATCTTGCCCTCTATCTGGGCAGAGCCTTCAACAGGCGTGCTGTGTATACGCAACCTGCGATATATAGCATCCTCGACGGTTGGCTGCTTCTTGCTGACAACACAAACCATACGCGTCAGACCGGTAAACATCAGCCGGGTCGTTTCGTAGGCGGCGAGGCAGGATAAGGCTGAATATAGAGCTGGCTCCCAGCCTAGCACAAAGCCAGCTGTAATGAGCAGCAGACCGTTACATAGCATAACAATCTGTATTAACGGAATCTTGCGGTGTGTTAGCAACAATGTGGATGGACGGCCATCGCCTGGTTCGTTAAGTCCTAGTGAATCAAGCAGACCACCGTGACGAGCTGCCAGCCCTGCGCCAAGACCGATACAGATTCCGCCGCCCAAAGCACATACGACCGGATGGCCGCTCACTGCCGGAAAAGGCGAAAGAATGATGGCTGAGCCTGAAAAGGCGAACAAGCCGGGTAGTGCACGGAGCAGCATGGGTTTGTGAGTGGATAATGAATACAGCAGCATGAGTGGCAAGTTCAAAACGAATAGCAATAACCCAAAATGCTCTTGTGTATAAAGCGACATGAGTCTGGAGATCCCCGTGACGCCTCCAGCGATCATATCATGCGGATGCAAAAACAATTCCAGACCGACGGATGCCGTAATTCCGCCAATCACCGTATAAAAGACAGGGAACCTGCTCGCATCTTCTGAAGCGGGCTTCACAAGCCGCCTCATAGAGTTTCGGCATGTTTAATAGCGTGCGGCATAGCCTTCCCTCCTATGGATTGTCGTATCCAGCTTTACAGTTACGCCGAGTTACTTTCTTCTTTTCGTAGGCGGGGGTCCTTGAACTTGAATATTTTGTTTAACATATTAAAAATAGGTTTTGACTGCTTTGTGAGAAGTGGTCCAAGAATGGCCAGTATGAGTACATAGATGGCTGCAAAAGGTTGAACAATATCAAGTAAACCACCTTCTTTACCCAAGTTGGCCATGATAATCGAAAATTCACCCCGTGCCACAATGGTCAGGCCGATATTTGCTGACGCTTTGGGAGATAAGGAGGCCGTACGCCCAGCCAACATTCCTGCCCAAATGTTCCCAAATAACGTGAGAACGACTGCTGCCAGCGCAAGCCATATCGCGTTTCCTCCTAGGGACAGTGGATCAATGGATAGCCCAAAGCTGAAAAAGAACAGAGCGCCAAAGAAATCGCGGAAAGGAACAATTAAATGCTCGATCCGTTTGGCATGTTCCGTTTCGGCCAGTACGAGACCGACTAACAGGGCGCCGATAGCTTCCGCCACATGAATCGTTTCCGAAAAACCAGCCACCAGAAACAGGGAGCCGAAAACAACAAGTCCGAATACCTCATTGGAGCGAATACGAAGAATCCGATTTAACAGAGGGACGGCCTTACGGCCGATAATAATGACTGCAAGCATAAAGCCAAGCGCGATTAACGCTGATAGCAGCACACCCCCGAGCGAGGATGAATCGCTAAGAACCAATCCGGAGAGGATGGAGATGTATACGGCGAGGAAAACATCCTCGAACATAATAATGCCCAAAATCATTTCAGTTTCAGCATTGGCAGTCCGCTTGAGATCTACCAGCACCTTCGCAGCAATAGCACTGGATGATATGGTTGTAATTCCGGCGATAACCAGCGTTTCTGCTACAGGAAAGCCGCTCAGGAAGCCAAGAGCCAGCCCCAGTGTGAAATTGATGCCAATATAAATGGTGCCACCCACGGCAATGGAGCGGCCTGATTTAATTAACCGACCTACTGAAAACTCCAGACCCAAGTAAAAGAGAAGAAACAGCACTCCGATTCTTCCCATAAAATCAATAAAAGGGGCGCTTTCGATAAAGCGAAAATCAAAATGCCATAGCTCCATCGCATGCGGTCCAACTGCCATTCCGATCAGGATATAAAAAGGGATGACCGAGAAGCGCAGTTTGGAGGAAATAAGTCCGGCTGCAGCGATGAGAGCAATTGCCAATCCAACCTCAAATACCAGATGATCCATCCAATCACCCGCTTCCGTTCATAAGGATTTGTTTAAAGCGTTTTTGCTGATCGCGTTCCCCAACAACAACTACAGTGGCATCATCGTTAATAATCACTTCAGGACCAGGATTTATATATTTCATTCCCTTTTTCTCCACAATGGCAATAACAGTGGCTCCCGAATTTTGTCTAATATCCAGCTCACCGATGGATTTGCCAACACTTGCATAGTGAGATTCCACTCTATACCATTCGATAATAAAATCGTCAAACGTCATTTCTACACTTTCAAGCTGTTTCGGCTTATATGTCATACCCCCGATGATGGAGGCTACCAATCGTGCTTCCTGATCATTCAGGGTTGTTATAGAAATACTTTGTTCCAAATCCTCGTAATCAAAGTGATACAACTCACGCCTGCCATCATCATGAATAATAATGACAATTCGGTCGCCACTCTCTGCATCTATTCGATACTTAATCCCGATTCCTGGCAAAATAGACTCTCGAATATCCATTTGTAAAGCCTCCTGTACGATACGTTATTTAAATGAATGGTATGGGAAATAAATCACATGCTTTGGGAGTGACATGGAAACTTTCTTTTTGTATTAAATTTTATAAATTAACATAGAAAACCTGATAAATATACTTAACGTATTACACTTATTGGGAACGGTTAACAAATAGACATGCAAATGTGGTGATGTGCATGCTTAAGGGAGGTTAAGCCACATAACTAGAGGTAAATTTGATGGGGAACAAGTACAATTGCTTCTTTAGTTTGCAAATGACAGGAATAAAAGGCAGACGTAGTTTAGGGATGCTCAATAGCAGCACAAACGCCATCAAAATGACAAAGGGAAGTGATTTGGCCGCAGCGATCACCAGATGAAGTAAAGGGGAGGATTTGCGTATAGCTGGTTTGGGATGGTGCTCCAGACCGTGAGAATCGGTTTCTAACGAGGAAACATCAGCATGAGACAGGAGAGAAGATCCCGCAGTAAACTGAAGGGATTGAGTAGTGTCTTCCGCATGAAACGTCACAGGAAGGGACAAAATCTGAACGAGGCTCAATATGACGATCATGAATGTACGCAGCATGTTCAGCATCGTTGACATCTTATCTCCTCCCTCTTGTGAAAAATTCATATTAATTTAACCTTAACATACCCCACCCTAAATATTCAAACGTCTTTCGTTTTTTTCCTATACCACAGTAATTGTTTATAACACGCCAACCGGCTTTTTGAAACCTGATCATCCTCTTTTGACTATGTCTTTCTGTTTCCAGTCGTTCACTTCGTATAACCCTTCAGAGGCCGCCATATACTGAAAGCAGTGATCGAAAGGAGTGAGCCAATGGAACTGTTTACAGTGTGGACCAATACAGACGGAGATCAGGAACCCGACCGGTTTTACGAAGTGGTCAAAAGTAGAACAAAGGGACTACATATGTCACGGCGCGGATTTCGATTCACTTTCAGACAGCTGGACAACAAAGTGGCATGGACCTGCAAGGGCACAGAAAGCAATTCGGCGTTTGAAAGCTTTCTCCCCTGTGTATACAGCATCATGTCTTCGGCAATAGCGGATTATATTATCGAAGTTAAGGAGTGGGGGCTGCTTAATCTCATTCTCACCAAAGCCTGTTCGCTGCTGGAGAAAGAGGATACAGAGCAAATTCGCAGTATGATTCGTTCACTGTTAAACGATGATGGCCCGAGAGGTCGTTTGAAGCGTCATGGTAAGCTGACCACTCTCCTGGAGAAGGATTTCAAGGAGCTTCGTGTGATCAATTTGGAAGGACTGATTCAATTTAGGCTCCATGCGTATAAAAAAGAGCTTGAAGAAATCGTCGACTATGCCATGGAAGAATTCTGGGCAGATCGGCAATACGAAGAATTTATGGGGTTGCTTAAATATTTTGTTTTTTTTCAGGAAAGCAAAGTTCCGCTCGTACACGTACTTCACCAAGGCGGACATAATTTTACGATTCTGGATAGTGCCATGGTGCCGATACCGACTCCCGATGCAGATGACATCATTGTCGAGATGCCAGGCATTGAACTGGAAATGGAGGTCGAGGATCGAATCGTGAGCACCCTTATTTCGATTTCTCCTGCTTCCATTATATTGCATACAGACGATGAGCACACCCCCATAGTGCGGACACTCCTGCATATTTTTGAAGATAAAGTGAAGCTGAGCAGATTTTATCCAGGTCAGGATGTTCAAAAATAATAATCTGTTCGTATAAACCAATGGATTTCTGGAAAGCCTTTGCCTCAAGGGGAGGTTTTTTATGAGATCCATGTTGGTATGGAAACGGATTTTGGGAACCGTGTTAATCGCAACCTGTCTGGTATTGCCCGGCAATGAAGTTTACGGTCACAAAGAACCGGTCCAGCATAAGAAATGGCAGTCCACACCTGTTTTAGCTCCACGTGAAGAGCAGGTTATTACGACCATGACGGTCACAGCAACAGGATATACAGCAGGCTATGAATCGACTGGCAAACGGCCAAGTCATCCCGGTTACGGTATTACGTATTCCGGTGTAAAAGTGCGTCGTGACAAGAACACGCTGTCTACGATTGCGGCTGATCCCAAAACGTTTCCTTTGGGAAGCATATTGTACATTCCTGGTTATGGATACGGGATTGTAGCAGATACAGGTTCTGCGATTAAGGGCAATAAAATTGATTTGTATTTTAAAACAACCCGGCAGGTGTATTCTGAATGGGGCAAGAAAGATGTGGATGTTCAAATTATAAAAAAAGGTAACGGAAAATGTACGGAAAAGATGGTGAAATCGCTCCAAAAGGCGATAGAAACGCATAAAACCATTCCGACCGCGACACTGGATGCTTCCATATAATCCTTGAATATTGTTTTTTCCAACATCACATACTATGTTGCGGGATGAGTTTATCCCACAAAACATACTGGGAGGTTGAGAATTATGCCAAATCAAGGCGGAAGTTCTTTCACGAACAAAGGCTTCAATGCAAGCACAGGAAATCAGTTCAAAGCGGAATTTGCACAAGACAATACGGTAGGTGTTGTTTCACAAAAGGTAAAGCAGTCTGAACAAAATAAAATTCAAGACAACTTCCAGACACCAAATGAGAAGTATGATGAAGAATTTGCAACAGATCAAGGCGGTACAGGTGCAGTAGCACAAAAAGTTCAAAACTCTAGTCGCAACAAAATTCAAAACAATGCTCAAACACCGAACGAAAAGTTCGACGAAAACTTTAACACGAAATAAAAAAGCATATACAATCGATAATGCTCCGGATTATATCCGGGGCATTTCGTTTTGAGTAAAGTGGTTAGGTACAAATAGGTCTAAGGTTTTATCTCCTTTTTAATTGTTTTTAAGGTGGAATTAAGGTTTAAAGTGCAAAATAAAGTCAGTTAAACAACACCACCTTGAAGCATAGGGTTTGGGAGGAGATATACAATGGACGAATTTAAAAATAATAACTCCGGACGCCGGAACGACAACGATCAGGTTGATACCGATAACGTAACTCGGCAAAACGATTTGAACGGTTCCTCATATTATTATTCTTACGGCCCTTTTTCTTCAGTTCAATCGGACGGACAACGTAAGGAAGGGCAGTCGGTGGAAAAAGATGTTGAGATCACGCCACCGCAGGCAGTAAGACCCCTTCCTCCCTCATACCATCGTGCTATGCCTGAGCAACAGGATGGTTCGGGTCGGAATGGCGGCAACTGGCAATTCAAACCGAATAAGCCCAAGTCGCAGGTGAAAACAATTTTCTTATCTTTTTTGGCCGGGATGCTGGTCATTACGGTATTGATGTATACAGCTGACCGAACAAATATGTTCACACCCGAGACGGCGTTGACTTCGGCGGCAGCTGAAAGCGGAGAAACGACTAATTCGGGAACAACCAGTTCGACTCCAAGCGCAGTTCCGGCTGTGATGCCTTCAGGTACCGCTGATGTTCAATCTGTTGTGGCTAAGGCTGGACCGGCAGTCGTCAAAATCGAAACGCTTGCCAAACAAACCAGTGGCAGCAGCGGCAGACAAAGCAGCCCTTATTACAATGACCCGCTGTATCAATACTTTTTCGGTAATCAGTATGGTGACAGTGGCAGTAGCAGTAACAGTAATGAAAATGAAGGTAGCAACAGCGGACAGCTGACTCCGCTTGGTATTGGTTCCGGTTTTATTTTTGATAAATCGGGTTACGTCCTAACCAATAACCATGTTGTTGAAGGGGCGAGTGTGGTTCAGGTTACAGTAGAGGGAACTAATAAGCCTTACGAAGCCAAAGTCTTGGGCAAAAATGCTGATCTTGATTTGGCGGTACTTAAAATTGAAGGCAAAAATAACTTTCCGACAGTAACTTTGGGTGACTCCGATAACGCTAAAGTCGGCGAGTGGATGGTCGCAATTGGCAACCCTGAAGGCTTTGAGCATTCGGTAACAGCCGGGGTGCTAAGTGCGAAAGAACGTACGATCACCATTAATAGTGAATCAACTGGAAAACCGACGCAATACAAGCATCTCATTCAGACGGATGCGTCCATTAACCCTGGTAACTCTGGCGGACCGCTGTTAAATCTGCAAGGGCAAGTTATCGGTATGAACGTAGCTGTTAGTGCAGACGCACAGGGAATCGGGTTTGCGATTCCGTCCAATACGATTTTGGAAGTCGTCGATAAGCTGAAAAATAACCAGCCTATCCCTAAAGAACCTGTGCCTTTCATTGGTGCAAGTCTGTTAAATTTGAGTCCTGAAGTAGCCAAAGAACTGGGAACAACCCTGACCGAAGGCTCGGTTGTGCGGGATATTATATACAAATCACCAGCTTATCAGGCTGATCTGCGTCCTTACGATGTGATTATCGGAGCCAATGGCACGCCTTATAGCACATCACAAGAGCTGATCCAGTTCATTCAAAAACAAAAAGTGGGTACAGCACTGACGCTTAACATTGAACGAGCTGGGCAGAAAAAAGATGTTCAACTGAAAATTGGCAACAAAAATGACTTTAGCTCGACGCTCCAGCAATAAGATGATAACTTTACAAAAATGAACATGTGCACGCAAGAAACGGAAGGAAGATCCCTTCCGTTTCTTGCTGTATGAAGTAGCGAGATGCTACGCGCGTGTACTCCTGCTACAATAGAGGGAAAAGAAGAGATAAAGGAGTTCGATCGTGTATGCGTTCTACTATTTTGATCATTGATGACGATGAAAAAATTGTTTCCATGCTGCGCAGAGGGCTGGCATTTGAAGGCTATGAAGTGCTGACAGCCGCCAATGGAGCAGAGGGATTAAATAAAATGCTGACAGCTGAGCCTGATGTAGTCGTGCTGGATGTAATGATGCCGCAAGTCGATGGTTTTGAGGTATGCCGTCGCATGCGGGAGGGGGGGAGCACGGTACCTGTCCTAATGCTTACAGCCAAGGATGAGGTTGAGAATCGGGTTAAAGGCTTGGATCTAGGGGCCGATGATTATCTCGTCAAGCCGTTTGCTCTGGAGGAGTTGCTGGCACGAGTGCGAGCGCTTTTGCGGCGTAAAACCGAACAACAGGGCAATAACGGAAATAGACTTACCTTCGAGGATTTACAACTGGATAACGAATCCCGTGAAGTGGTTCGTGGCGGCAAACGCTTGGAACTGACGGCCAAAGAATTTGAACTGCTCCATTTGTTCATGCAAAACCCGAAGCGTGTTCTGTCGCGTGATCTGATTATGGACAAAATTTGGGGCTATGACTATAGCGGAGAATCGAATGTGCTCGAAGTATATATTGCCATGCTACGACAAAAAACGGAGCAGGATGGCGGTAAACGTCTCATTCGTACAATTCGGGGAGCTGGCTACATTTTAAGAGGTGATGTGTAATATGTCTATTCGGTGGCGGCTGACAGCTTGGTATTCGAGCATCTTGGCTATAGTGCTTGTCATTTTTGGTCTGGCTATTTACGGACTGGTTTATTATTACACATACAATGAAGTAAAAAGTCAGCTTACGACTCAGGCGCCACGGATTAACAAGCAGCTACTGCTTACAATTAAAGGGGGGTTATTTGAAGTCCCCAATCTGGATTTGGGTTTAGTGCAAGAACGTGGAATTGATGATTCACAGCTATATGTACAAATTTACAATTATACATCAGGTGTTACCAAAACCACCCAAAACATGAAAGACCTCAATATCACCTTCCCTGTTCCATCTACAGCGACAGGAGCAGTTCAAAATGAGGGAATCCGGCGTGTGAACGTAAATGGGGATACCTTTATGATTTACCAACAGCCCATTAAGTCCGAGGAGTTGGGCTTGGTAGTCGGGTTGCTACAGGTAGGACAATTCACGGGCTCTCAGGATCGACTCATGAACAGGTTGCAAAATGTGCTTGTATATGGTTCGTTGTTTGCATTACTTGCTGCTGCGACTTCAGGTCTCTTTCTGGCTCGCAAGTCTATGAAGCCGCTGGTCAAGGTAATTGAGGGGGCAAATCAGATTCAATCCAGTAATGATTTGAGTGTTCGGATTGAATATGACGGACCACCAGATGAAATTGGACAATTAATCGGGACAGTTAACAACATGCTGGGGCGTACAGAGGTGTTTTACAAGGAGTTGGAAGATGCGTACGGTGCACAGCGCCGTTTTGTGGCTGATGCTTCCCATGAGCTTCGTACGCCGCTAACGACGATCCGTGGCAACGTTGATTTTTTGCTCAAAATGTGGACTACCGAACCAGGAGAGCGACCGAATATGGATGAAGAGATGATTCGTGAGCTTTCTATGGAGGCATTAAATGACATGGCAGATGAAGGCAAACGGATGAGTCGTTTGGTGAGTGATATGTTGTCACTTGCGAGAGCAGACACAGGGAAAACGTTCGATAAGACTCCCGTTGCGCTGGAACCCCTTGTAAGTGAGGTTGCCCGTCGTGCTCAGTTTTTAGAGCGAACGGCCGAATGGAATGTGGGAGATTTTTCGTTGCTGAATGGTATTTATATGGATGGGAGCAAGGATTATTTACAGCAAATGCTATTCATTTTCATTGATAATGCATTCAAATACACACCTGAAGGTACAGTCCGATTTGATGCCATTGTTTATCAAGGACAGGTAGGGCTACGGATCAGTGATACGGGCATTGGAATGGACAAGAGTGAGGTTCCCTTTATTTTTGACCGCTTTTACCGGGCAGATGAGTCGCGCGGGGTGACAGAGGGAATTGGGTTGGGGCTGTCTATTGCCAAGTGGATTATTGATGAACATCACGGGTCTGTGGAAGTGGTTACGCGTCAAGGAGAAGGAACGACATTTGTCATCTGGCTTCCGGTCAGCTTTTCCGCGCCTTTGGAATAGGCTATAATAGGAAGGCAACTACATCATAGAATTGGCCGGTAAAGGCTTGGATGCCCACAGCTACCGAGTTATCGGAGCTGTATACTGTGTCGAAGAAAGCGGGGGCTCATTTTGGAAGTACTCAGAATTTCGCCCCGGGGTTACTGCTACGGCGTAGTCGATGCCATGGTATTGGCTCGTCAGGCAGCCAGAAATCTGGACTTACCCCGGCCTATTTATATATTGGGCATGATCGTGCATAACAGTCATGTCACGAATTCCTTTGAAGACGAAGGGATTATTACACTGGACGGCCCGAACCGTATGGAGATTTTAAGCCAGGTAGAGAGCGGCACTGTTATCTTTACTGCTCATGGCGTATCACCAGAGGTACGCAAGTTGGCACGAGACAAGGGGCTGACTACGGTAGACGCGACTTGCCCTGACGTCACAAAAACGCATGATCTGATTCGGGAGAAGTCTGCCGAAGGCTACCAGATTGTTTATATTGGCAAAAAGAATCATCCAGAGCCGGAGGGAGCTATCGGTATTGCTCCTAACCATGTTCATCTGATTGAAAAGGAAGAAGAGATCGATAGTCTTACGTTGCCAGCTGGCAAAATCCTTATCACGAATCAGACGACCATGAGCCAATGGGACATCAAGCACATTATGAAGAAGCTGCTGGAGAAGTTCCCGGGTGCTGAGATACACAATGAAATCTGTTTGGCGACGCAGGTACGTCAGGAAGCGGTAGCTGAGCAGGCTGGACAGGCGGATCTGGTGATCGTTGTCGGTGATCCGCGCAGTAACAATTCAAACCGATTAGCTCAGGTTTCGGAGGAAATTGCTGGTACAACAGCTTATCGTATTTCTGATGTAACCGAGCTGAAGAGGGAGTGGCTTGAAGGCGTAGCCAAAGTAGCTGTGACTTCTGGGGCTTCAACGCCGACACTGATTACCAAAGAGGTTATTACGTATTTGGAGCAGTATGATGCGGCTAACCCGGATACGTGGGAGATTCAGCGAACCATAGATATGAAAAAACTGCTGCCTCCTGTACGAGAGAAGTCAAAAACAACGAAATAGTATGTGATTGATTACAGCCGTTATTCGGATACAACCATCCGGATAGCGGCTTTTCAATCGTTTAAATTTATAGATATTATCCGGTAAGCTTCACTAAGTTTGAATATTGAATAATTCGGGATAATTAAACCTTGACGAGTATAGCTAAAACAGGTATAGTTGCTTTAACGAATAAAAGCTTAAAAGCGAACAAGCGTCTAAGTGTCATAATATCAATCTATTACTGGTTAATAAAATATGTTTCATAGAGAGGAAGAAAAAAATGATCGTTATCGCTGGTGTTCAAACACCTGAAGAGCATATTCAAGCTATTGTTGAAGTTATTGAGAAAGAAGGATTGCAGGCTCATGTATCAAGGGGATCGGATCGCACGATCATCGGACTGATCGGTAGCGTAGAGCCCAAGCTGGCTGAACATCTGCGTCAAATGAAAGGCGTAGAAAATGTGGTTAAAATATCGAAGTCCTATAAATTGGCCAGCCGTGATTTTCATCCGGAAAATACGGTTATCTCCATTAAAGGTGTAAATATCGGTGGGGGCGAGCTTGTCATTATGGGTGGACCATGTGCCGTTGAGTCTGCTGCACAGATAGATGAGATTGCCGGATTGGTCAAAGCAGCAGGTGCGCAAGTTCTCCGTGGAGGTGCCTTTAAGCCGCGTACAGGGCCTTACAGCTTCCAGGGAACTGGTGTAGAAGGACTGATCATGATGGCTGAGGCCGGCCAAAAGCACGACCTCCTGACCATCACAGAGGTCATGACACCTGAATACGTAGACATTTGTGCGGAATATGCCGATATCCTGCAAGTAGGTACACGTAATATGCAAAACTTTGATCTGCTGCGCAAGTTGGGAACTTGCGGCAAGCCAGTGTTGCTCAAACGCGGTTTTAGCTCGACTTATGACGAGTTTTTGAATGCTGCCGAGTACATCCTGGCAGGTGGCAATCCGAATGTTATGCTGTGTGAGCGCGGTATCCGCACATTTGAAACCTACACCAGAAATACACTCGATTTGTCCGCGATCCCTGTGTTGCAACAATTGAGCCATTTGCCAGTTATTTCTGATCCTAGCCATGGCACGGGTAGACGTGAATTGGTTGTTCCTATGACGAAGGCTTCGGTTGCTGCCGGAGCGGACGGACTAATTATTGAAATGCATACAGATCCCGACAACTCGATGACGGGTGATGGTGTGCAATCCCTGTTCCCGGATCAATTTTCAGATTTACTAAAAGATTTGGAAATATTGGCTCCTGCTGTGGGGAAAACATTTCACACGCCTAGTACCATTGCCTAAAACCAATGTTTAACATTAATGCATAAAAGTTTTGCTGCAACGCAGTAATGAGATTTAAATTGCCTAAAAGCCCGATGTTTCGGGCTTTTTGTGCTATCCAAATGTTATCAAGGGCGTAAGCATATCTAACATTAGTTTAAAAAATACCTTACATAGCTATTGACCCGTGTCATGTTTGAGATTTATAATGACGACAGAAAAAAACATTCGATCATGAACATTTCAGGGTTGTATAAGACTTAATGTTCGGAAAAATTGGGAGGAAGAAGACATGTCCGTTGAAAACGTATTGAAAACAATTCAGGAAAATAATATTGAGTGGGTAGATTTTCGTTTTGTAGATTTGTCTGGTCGTGCTCACCATATTTCATTGCCAGCTTCCGAAGTAGATGCAGAAACATTTGTTAACGGTGTTGCTTTCGACGGTTCTTCCATTCCCGGCTATCGTGGCATCGAGGAATCCGACATGGTTATGCTGCCCGATGCAGAAGCGGTTTTTATTGACCCTTTCACTCAGCATCCTACACTGAATATTCTGTGTGACATTGCTACGCCAGATGGCGAAAAATACGACCGCGATCCTCGCGGCATTGCAAAAAAAGCTGAGGAATTTCTGCAATCCGCAGGAGTCGGCACAGCAGCATTTTTTGCACCTGAGTCCGAGTTTTTCATCTTTGATGATGTACGCTACGAAAGCGGCATGAATAGCTCCTCCTTCTTCGTAGATTCCGAGGAAGCAGCTTGGAACACGAACCGTAAGGAAGAAGGCGGCAACCTGGGCTTTAAAGTGGGAGTGAAGGGCGGATATGTACCTGTAGCGCCAGTAGACACCCAACAAGATATCCGTAGTGAAATGTGCCGTTTGCTTGAAGAAGCAGGTCTGAGAATTGAGCGCCATCACCATGAGGTAGCTACGGCAGGCCAAGCGGAAATCAACTTCCGTTTTGACACACTCAAGAAAACAGCAGATAACCTGCTCGTTTATAAATACATTGTACACAACACAGCTCGTCAATATGGTAAAGTGGCAACATTCATGCCGAAACCGATTTTTGGGGATAACGGAAGCGGTATGCACGTTCACCAATCTATTTTCGATGGGGACACTCCTTTGTTCTACGAAAAAGGTGGTTATGCTAATCTGAGCGAAATGGCTCTTCATTACATTGGCGGTATTCTGTACCACGCACCTGCGTTGATCGCTTTGACCAACCCAAGCACCAACTCGTTCAAACGTCTCGTTCCTGGCTACGAAGCACCAGTTAACCTGGTATTTTCCAAAGGTAACCGTTCTGCGGCTGTACGTATTCCAGTAGCAGCTGTTACTCCTAAAGGCTGTCGGATCGAGTTCCGTACACCGGACTCCACGGCTAACCCTTACCTTGCCTTCTCAGCAATGCTGATGGCGGGTCTGGATGGCATCAAGCGCAAACTGAACCCAATCGAATTGGGATATGGTCCACTTGACAGCAACATCTACGAGCTGTCTGATGCTGAAAAAGGTAAAATCCGTAGCGTACCTGGTTCATTGGATGAGGCTCTGGACGCTCTGGAAGCTGACTACGAATTCTTGACTGAAGGCGGCGTATTTACGAAGGACTTTATTGATAACTATGTAGAGCTCAAACGTTCTGAAGCTAAATCGGTGAACATCCGTGTTCATCCACACGAATACAGCCTGTATTTTGACTGCTAATAAGTCGATAGCATAGCTGCTTTGAATAAAAAACATTAGCTTACGGGTAACACTTGTTATTCAAAATAGGTCTCCGGTCTTATGCCGGGGACCTTTTAATATTAAAGTGAAAATCACAGAATAAAGATGTTAAATATGTTAACATTCACAACTTTGTCACATCATAAATGAAATTGAAAACATTTTTATACAAGTCTTGAACGCATTTATGAATACTGCTATCATAGCGATAATATCCACACCAGAGTAGAGAAGGGATGGGAATTTGTTGAGTAAGAGAGCCTACAATTTTAATGCAGGACCAGCGGCATTGCCGCTCAAAGTACTGGAACGTGTACAAGCTGAATTCGTAGATTTCCAGGGAACAGGGATGTCGATCATGGAAATGTCACACCGTGGAGCTGTGTATGAATCTGTTCATAATGAGGCGCAGGAACGTCTGTTATCTCTGCTGGGCAATCCACAGGGCTACAAGGTGTTATTCCTACAAGGGGGCGCAAGTACGCAGTTTGCAATGCTACCTTTAAATTTCTTGCGCGAAGGACAGACTGGGAGCTATGTAATGACAGGTAGCTGGTCGGACAAGGCATATAAAGAAGCCAAGCTACTGGGCAAGGCTCATATTGCTGCATCCTCCGCTGATGAGAAGTACATGCGTCTTCCGAATGTGGATTCCTTGGACTTGCCTGAGAATACTGCTTATGTGCATATGACGTCCAACGAAACGATTGAAGGTACACAATTTAAGCAATTTCCGGATACGGGTTCCGTACCATTGATTGTGGACATGTCCAGTGATATTTTTTGCAAGCCTTTTGATGTTACTCAATTTGGATTGATTTATGCTGGCGCACAAAAAAATCTGGGACCTTCTGGTGTGACGGTCGTGATTGCCCGTGAAGAGTTGCTGACTTCCTCACCGGACAATATTCCTACCATGTTGCGTTATAGCACATATGAAAAAAATAACTCTCTCTACAATACCCCCCCATCTTTTGCCATATACATGGTGAATGAAGTGCTGAAATGGATTCAGGAAGAAGGCGGTTTGGAAGGTATTGAGCGTGTGAACCAGCAGAAGGCTGCTTTGCTATACGACCGTATTGACAGTAGCGAAGGCTTCTATCGTGGTTGTGTGGACAGCGCTGATCGCTCTATTATGAATGTAACCTTCCGCCTTGCGAATGGGGATCTGGAAAAACAATTTATTAAGGAATCCGAACAGGCCGGGTTCATCGGACTGAAGGGACATCGCAGCGTAGGAGGGCTTCGCGCCTCGATCTACAATGCTGTTCCATTGGAGAACTGTCAAGCATTAGCCGAGTTTATGGACGGATTCAAGCAACGTAACAGTTGATTACGTCGACATATATTTCGATACACGATATTTGAAATCGAAAAAGTAAATGTAGAGCCTTCCCTGAATGTGTATAGGGGAAGGCTTTTAGTGGTGTGGGTTGAAATTTTTGTCGTTTGATGTTCATATCTGTCTGATTTTGTTAAAATAGAAGAATGTGTATGTTTTCAATGTATACACTTTGGTTAAACTGTAGGTTATTTGTCTGATGAATTTAATGATGAAGGGAACGAAACGAGATGCCATTACATATTGTGCTTGTCGAGCCGGAAATCCCGGCCAACACAGGGAATATTGCCAGAACGTGTGCTGCAACCGGAACTCATCTGCATTTGGTGAAGCCACTCGGCTTCCGTACCGACGATGCCACGTTAAAACGCGCCGGACTTGATTATTGGTACGCTGTCCACATTGAATATCACGAGTCTTTTGCTGAAGTGCAGGAGAAATATCAGGAAGGTCGCTTTTTTTATGCGACGACCAAAGCAAATCAGCGGTATAGTGATATTGCATTTCAGGATGGAGATTTTTTGGTATTTGGTAAGGAAACGAAAGGCTTGCCTCCTGAATTGTTAGCTGCTAATCCAGATACATGTATCAAGATGCCTATGTCTGATAAAGTAAGATCTCTAAACTTGTCGAATTCCGCTGCAATTATCGTATATGAAGCGCTGAGACAAATGGATTTTCTGGATTTATCATAAAGAGCATCAGGTGAACAAGTATAAATGCGAATAAAGAACCAGGACCTTAGTTGCTAATAAAAGTTTCACTTTTATTGCTCAAAAGTATATGACAGTGGAGCTTAAATCAAGCTTGTATGGTCAAAAATTTGCGAAATTTCTCAACTAGGGCTAATAATAATTGGCTTTCCGGTCGATAAAAATATTATAGACATTCTGTACCATACTTTGATATGGTTCATGATTTTATGAAAAAATGTAATAAAATTTCCTGTGATCAGCAGGATTCGACAAAAAGACAGCGAATACTACATAAAGAATAGTGTCTTTGTACCTAGTTTTTCGCATGGTAAGAAATTGTAAGTTATTACTCAATAGGAGAGGTGTACGATCACGATGAAACCTGCCGGTGTGGTACGTAAAGTTGATCAGCTGGGGAGAATAGTTTTGCCTAAGTCACTGCGTAAAAGATATCAAATGAATGAGGGAGATCCTGTCGAAATTTTGGTTCAGGGTGACCACATTATTTTGGAGCGTTACCGTCCAAAATGTGTATTCTGCGGGTCAGTAGAACAAGTGAACGATTTCAAAGACCGTTATATTTGTGCTCAATGCCTGACAGAAATGACACAGTATTCCTCCTAAATGAGGCAAAAGCATCACGACATTCGTTCGTGATGCTTTTTTTCGGATAGAGACGTACGTCGGCAAGCATATTTAATTTGGTAGCAGACTACACATAACTATTTATAGAACAAAAAATGAGTAGGGACTGGACGCAAATTACCATCTGACGGTTTGTTTACGACTCGACCGTTAAGTATAAGCGACGAGGAACCGCCTCCGTCCAAATTATAGGCATCTTGAACACCTAGATTGTACATTTTTCCTTGCAGTTCTTCGAGCGTCGCGCCCGAACCCCCGCTTTCATTGTAGCCGTCTACGACAATAATGAGCAACTGATCATCTTTATAGTTGCCAATGACCGTACGTGGGGCCCGCTTGGGGGAGACTTTCCATTTGTCAGGAATAGGCATTTTTTGTCCCCTTTGCAGCAGGACGGGAACGAAGGTAGCCCCAAAGGTAGGCTTTAAGCTGTCAAGTGCACCTTGACTGTAAAATTTGCCACCGATAAGCTTGCCATCGTTACTCAATCCGACGAAGGATAAATCCTTAAAACTGGACTGAAAGCCAGTAAGGTAGTGGCCATTCAAGACAGTAGTGCTTAATGGATAGCGTTTGCCGTCTCCATCCGCAAAGCCGCCTGCATTGATGCCTGCAATAGCTCCGTGTCTCAAGACTGCACGCATGGTGGTTTCGGAGCCACCCAATTTGTCACTTCCCAAAGACATTTTCATAGCAGTAGGATCTTTAAGTTTGACCTTCATAGCGTAGCCATGATAAATTCCCGGGTTTACCTTAAACAATTCAATGGTAATCCGGTTGCTATCTACCCGCTCATAGGGAACCCCCAGTTTGGCGGTGATGCGTCGATCATAGATGACCGCGGGCCGCTTGGACTGCGTAGAGGCAGTCACGACAAGCTGATTCATCGTTTGGGTCGTTTGCTTGTAGAGCTCAGAAGTCCGGCGAATTGTAGATAAGGTGTACGTTGCCGTTTGCTTGGCTTCATCAAGCTGCTTGCCTACTGATTGCGTTTGTAGAGTGACTTCAGCTTTTTGCAGACTTGAAGAAGTAGACCCAGGAAAGCTCAATGAGGGATGCACTAACAAAATACACCCTAACAAACCGATAAAAGGAGCAAGGGCCAACATAAAGAACCGATTCACTTGTTTTGCGTCTACATTCATTTTAGCAAGTCCATTTTTTTCTGAAGTGTATTGAGCTGCTGCTTGACTTCGTTTAATTGGGTGTACAGTTTATTACTGTTATCGGTCTTATTGTTTGCATTATCCTTCGTGAAGGTCAGTAGTTCATTGAAGGACTGGACTTTGCCTTGCAATCCGCTAACTTCCTTGGAAAGAGCAGTCAGTTGCTTTTCATAGTCAGATTTGAGTGCTTGAATCTGTTGGTCTGTATGGGTTTGCATCTCGTTTAGCATTTGCTGCTTCAAGTGATTGCTATACAGATAGGTTGCGAGAGCACCTAGTATAATAAGAATGAACCAAAATAGCAGAAAAGCCTTTATGGGTAACCCCTTTCTTGAATTGCTCCGCCGAGCTTCGGCAGAAGGACGTTCAGGTGAAGCTTGCATACGATTTTCAACTCCCGTGTAAAGTCAAATTTCCAGTCTTTATTTGCAGTTCCAATTCTATCATGGGCCTATTTATTTCGCAAAAGCGAAATAGTCGTATAAAAATATTGGAAAAAGAGATTGCATCGGAAGGAAGTCCTAGGATACAATTTCCTTAAACGTTTTTCGCTTCCTATACGTTCACATTCGCGCAATTTCTACATATGCAATCACCAATTTTAGGATTATTTTCGCTATTAACTATGTATTTTTTTGTAAAATCAGGAGGTTTAGATATGAGAAAAGTATGGCAGGTGGTCATCATAGATATCCATCCTACAAGTATGCTGGGAACAAAGCTTATTTTGGAAGACCAGCAGGATTTGCTTGTCAGAGGGATGTCTTCCTCCGGAACGGAAGGCTTGGAGCTGGCTTGCTCCATTCGACCAGAAATCGTTTTAATGGACTACAGGTTGCCTGAGGGAACGGCGGAACCATTTTTGACACAAATGCGGGCCTTGTCTCCGGACAGCCATATTGTTATTATGACGGATGAGGATAATATTACTTTGTTTCAGCAGCTAATTTCGCTCGGAGCAAATGGAATGTTATCCAAACAGGCATCACCGAGCCAGTTAATCCATCTGATCAACGGTTTACGCGAAGGATTTGCTTCCTTGCCGATGGATTGGATTCGGTATGGAAACTGGCCCTTTATGCCGTTAATGGCATCCGAGCCTTTTGACGAATTGACACAAACCGAAGTGTTTATTATGGAACGTATTGTACAAGGAATTACATATGACAAAATTGCTATCGAGATCGAAGTTAGCCGGCGCTCCATTGATAATTATCTACGTAAAATTTATGCAAAATTAGGCGTGTCCAGCCGGGCGCAGGCGATTGAACGTTATGCCTTATATGCGCGTCAGAGGAAGCAGCTATATGCCTGATGCGTCAGCCCGGAGATCATGACCTATTTTTCAGGAGAAGGAGGATGTTCATGCAATATTCCTTTGCTTCACGAACGGCTGCGATGTTGGCTTCTCCAGTGCGTCATATCCGGGAAAATGCGAGAAGACACTCCTTTATATCTCTGGCTGAAGAATTGCCTGCACAAGAGCTGTTTCCGGTGAAGTTGCTGGAAGAAGCGGCCCATGATGTGTTTGGCTCCGGCCCTGATGCCCTCCAGTATGGTGAACCGGAGGGCTATTTTCCTTTGCGAGCATGGCTTGCGGGTGAGTGGGAACAGCGTAAAGGAGTAAGAGTACCACCAGGTCAAATCCTTCTCACGACAGGTAGTCAGCAGGCCATTGACCTGATCATAAGGCTGATGGTGGATGAGCGTGATCCGGTATTGGTCGAAAATCCTACATCTCCTGGATGTTTACAAGTACTATCTATGCAGGGTGCACAGATCGTTCCTGTAGAATCAGATGGGGAAGGTGTCATTCCTGATAAGCTTGAAGCTTTAATGATCCGTTATCGACCCAAGCTTTTTTTTGCCACGCCAACGTTTACGAACCCCACGGGCTCCTTGTGGAGCGCGGCAAGGCGGCAGGAAATTTTGGACCTGTGTAGGCATCATGAGGTACTGGTAGTTGAGGACGATTCTTATGGTGAATTGCATTTGAAGCAAAAAAATGAGTCCCATGACAAGAGTCCGCATGGTCAGAGTCGAAAATTCGCAGAGACTTACCCCTCACTATTTGCGCTGGATCATGCGGGTCAGGGCGGTCAAGTGCTCTATATCGGTTCGTTCAATAAAACCGTTGCTCCTGCGCTGAGAACGGGTTGGGCTGCTGGTCCTGCGCCGCTGATTGAAGGAATGTACGCCTTGAAGCAGTTGGCTGATATGCAATCCAGTACGATGAACCAACGGCTGCTGTTCCAATTGTTGACCAGCTCGCGTTTTCAATGGCACGAGCACTTAGCGATGCTGAACAAGGAATATTCGACTCGACTTCAATTAATCTTGGAGTTGCTCAAGCGTCCGTTTTGGAAAGACGTGACGTATCATATTCCGTCCGGTGGCATGTATGTATGGGTGCAGTTGCCCGATGGGCTGGACAGCGCATTGCTGCTAAAGGCGGCGTTACCCAAAGGCGTAGCATTTATGCCAGGTGCGCTATGTGCGGTTGGTAGTGAAGGCGCGTCCCATATTCGCCTCAATTTTAGCCATCCGGGCCGTGAGCAATTGCTTATGGGCATGAATCTGATCGGTGAGACGATTAGTGAATTTACTGCACGGAGCTAGCAAAAACCATCGCCCCATGTCAGTCATCCTCCGTTTCCGCAGCAACGGTGGAGTAAGTGATTGGCGCTTCCGCAATCTGGCGCTGTCCACTATCCTCGTCAAGCTCTGCGTCCATTCCAGCGGCCGTTTTAATGCCATGTTCTTGCAGTACTGCCGCATACTCATTTAGGGCAGCTTCGCCAAACGGAGTCAGTCGATAGCGGCCGCGGGATACGCGCTCAAACCAGCCGTAGTAGTTATGCTGAAGCACGGCAGCAGCTGTGCTGACGGCTGCTATGCGAGCGAGCTGCGCCGGAGCGGCTTCCCCCAAGCTCTGCAAGGCTGCCGCTACGCGCAGCGCTTTTTCCCGATAGGCAGTGACCAGCTTGCGTCGGGTGCTGCCGCCAGTATTGTGGTCACCGCTGCGTGCGTGAAATTCCCGCAGTAGCTTTTCCTTGCGCGAGCCCGGGCGTACCGCTGCTGCATTGCGGGCATTGTCGCTAGGTAGCGCAGGGTTACACAGTACCTCAACGAGCGGCGGCTTCGTTTTGAAATGGGTGACGGTAAGCAAGCCAAGTCCTAACTGGCGGCACAGTCCCACCAGTTCGTTCCAGCGCTGATTCACGGCCCCTTTTTTGGCACGATTCCGTTCTACAGCCACATATACATTGCTGCTTAGTTTCAAACGCTGCATGCCTTGCAGCACAAGCGCCAGGTTAAACGTCTTTTTGATCTCTACAATCAGTGGTGTCTGTTGCCCTGGCTTGATACCCACCAAATCGCAGTTGCGCACCTCTCCTCTGACTTCATATCCCAAGCTCTCAAAAAAGGCTTTCACCGGAGCGTACAGCTCCGTCTCATGCCGAACCGCCATGACTTCTCCCGCTCCTTTATCCCATTATTCCGAGCTTATATTGTACCATAATGCGTCAGGTCCGCGTCGTTGTTGTATATTTTAGCACAGTGTATCCCTTGGTTTTTTCGATAAAGCAGAGAGACCTGTCACAAAAAATAGGTCAATTCTGAAATCAATCTGCATAGGTATGTATTACACTTTTTTTAAGGGGATTGCATCATATCCTGAAAGGCGTGACGAGTGTAGCCATAATCATCCGGAGTGGAGGATAGTCATTACGCAGTCATGGGAGGAACCGAGCATGAATATTTTTGAACGCGTTGCGGAGTACCGGGCGGAAAACAACCGTCTGGCCTGGAGCGGCACTTTTAGAGAGTATATTGAGATACTCAAGAAAGACCCGACGCCGGCGATGACAGCTCATGCACGGGTTTACAAGATGATTGAATCTTTTGGTGTAGAAGAGGTTGGGGGACATAAGCGATATAAATTTTTTGAGCAGGAGATCTTTGGACTGGATCGAGCGCTGGAAAAGTTGGTGGAGGAATATTTCCATTCCTCAGCCAGGCGACTCGATGTGCGCAAGCGTATCCTTCTTTTGATGGGACCCGTCAGTGGGGGGAAATCGACACTGGTCACGTTGCTAAAGCGTGGCCTGGAGAAATTTTCGAGAACGGATCAGGGAGCCGTATACGCGATTGAAGGCTGCCCGATGCATGAGGACCCGCTTCATCTGATTCCCCATGAGCTGCGTCCCGATTTTGAAAAGGAGCTGGGTGTACGGATTGAAGGTAATCTCTGCCCATCCTGCCAGATGAGATTGCGCACAGAATTTGATGGCGATATTGAAAAGGTCCGCGTGGAGCGGGTGTTTATATCAGAAGAAAACCGGATTGGTATTGGTACGTTCAGCCCTTCTGATCCGAAGTCACAGGATATAGCTGATTTGACGGGCAGCATCGACTTTTCCACGATTACGGAGTATGGTTCGGAATCCGACCCGCGTGCGTATCGGTTTGACGGAGAGTTGAACAAAGCAAATCGTGGACTGATGGAGTTTCAGGAAATGCTGAAATGCGATGAGAAGTTTTTGTGGAATTTGCTTTCTCTGACCCAAGAGGGGAATTTCAAGGCCGGACGGTTTGCGCTCATCAGTGCAGATGAGATGATCGTGGCTCACACCAATGAATCCGAGTATAAAAGTTTCATTGCAAACAAAAAGAACGAGGCATTGCAATCAAGGATGATTGTAATGCCGATTCCTTATAACCTGAAGGTGTCTGAAGAAGAAAAGATTTACGCCAAGCTCATTAAACAAAGTGATATGAGACATATCCACATTGCGCCTCATGCGCTGCGTACGGCTGCCATTTTCTCCGTGCTTACCCGCTTGAAGGAGACGAAGAAACAGGGGATGGATCTGGTCAAAAAGATGCGCATGTATGACGGTGAAGAGGTCGAAGGATACAAGGAAGCCGATCTGAAAGAAATGCAAAGTGAGTTTCTGGAGGAAGGTATGTCCGGGGTAGACCCGCGGTACGTCATTAATCGCATTTCTAGTGCATTGATTAAGCAAAATGTGGAATCCATCAATGCCCTGGACATTTTACGAGCAATCAAGGATGGTCTGGATCAACATGCCTCCATCACAAAGGAAGAACGGGAGCGCTATCTGAATTTCATTTCCGTGGCTCGTAAGGAGTATGACGAATTGGCGAAAAAAGAAGTGCAGAAGGCCTTTGTGTACTCTTTCGAGGAATCAGCCAAGACGCTGTTTGACAACTATTTGGATAACATCGAAGCTTTTTGCAATTGGGCGAAAATTCGCGATCCGCTCACAGATGAGGAACTCGACCCGGATGAGCGGCTCATGCGCTCTATTGAGGAGCAAATCGGGGTATCGGAAAATGCGAAAAAGGCATTCCGTGAAGAAATATTAATCCGTATTTCTGCGTATTCTCGCAAGGGACGGAAGTTTGAGTATCATCATCATGATCGGCTGCGAGAAGCCATTGAGAAGAAGCTGTTCGCCGATTTGAAGGATATTGTGAAGATTACGACTTCAACCAAAACGCCTGACGCTAATCAGCTCAAACGGATGAATGAGGTGATTAAACGACTGATTGAGGAGCATGGCTACACAGGAGCCAGCGCTAACGATCTGTTAAGGTATGTAGGTAGCCTCCTGAATCGGTAAGACGAAATAATAAATAAGTACAGCATGGTGAAACTATGGATTGATCTGGATGGTGCCACACAGTTGTGAGGTTCCGATAAACGTGTTTTAGAGGGAATTCGGCAAGCACAGGGGGGTTCAGGTGCCTGTCGAATTCTTTTTTTAGTATCATTAGGCAGCGGAGAGTGCCTGCAATATTGCTTCTTCGCAGGAACATACAGAGGAATTGGCTTCGTTCACGAAGCTGATAAAACATGGTGAAGGAATTGGAAATGCTACAGCACTCCTCGGAAATGTTAAAGGTGTAAGATGTGGCTTGAAGACTATCCTTACGTTGGAAGCTTTACTATTGCAATGATTCAGTCATAGACTTTTTCCATTCCATATGAGCCGCAAGTACTCTTTTCCATAACTCGTCCCGTTCCTGGCGACTGTAGTTAACGAGCGGCTCGCCAAATACATCTGCCAACACTTCCAGCCACTGCGATTTCTGATCCAGCTCTATTTTTTCCAAACCGTTTAGCCCGCGCTTTTTCCAAATACATCCTCTGAGTTCATTCGCCTCTAATGCTTGCCTTTGCCGAATCAGAAATAGGTTAAACCATGGAGATTCCGCTGAGCGGCTATAGAAATGATGTTTCGGCATGAATTCTTCCAAATCCTGAACAACCGCAGGAGCAAAATCAACGCCAACAAATGAAGCAAGCGAGTCATGCTCTAACCGCCAACCTTTTGTAACAACTCCGGATTCCATGACTTTATAATGAAGAGGAGCCTGTTCATAAGTTCCCATACGGAGTGGAAGAGGCTCATATGGCATATCGCCCAGCCCGACATCAACAATCCATACTTCATCTTCATGTTGCTCATTTAGCAAGTTCACTGTTAGTCCAAGATGAAATGAATTAATGCGTGGTTCAGCTCCCAGAGGTTGTACCCCGGCACGATGCAGAGAAACTTTGTACCCTAGTGAATATAGTAGTGCACTAAAGGCACCATTCAGATGAAAACAATAACCACTTCTCCCATGTAGAATGAGTTGAATGGATTCTTGAAAACCAATGGCTGCCGGCTTCCTTGCATAAATGTCCAATGTTTGCCATGAAAGATGTTTTACATGAGCCTTATGCAGCTCAACTAAATAGGGAAGGGTAGGAGGTTGAATTTCGGGAATTCCGATTCTGTTTAAATAAGCTTTTATTTCTTCTTTTGTCATGGTGTACATGTACAGTCACCTCTATTGTTGTTAGTTTCCCAGATTCTCTTCTCGAAACCATTGAGCATTGAGTCTTAGCATCATTGTAGAAGGGGGAAGTGCTGTTTACAATGCTATAAATTTTTGATTGTACCGGTACAGTTAGCAAGTCGATTGGCTTTAGCGGCATGCGCTTTTCCTGTAGTTGTTGTCAGAACACAAAAAAACAGACCGTTTCATCGGGTCTGTTTTTTTGTTTAGTTCCAAGCTGACCGATTATAATAGTGATCTGAGTTCACGTCGGTATTTGTTCAAATGAACGAACGAGGGAATGACTCGTTTGGCAGAACGGAAGCCGCCTATTCTGATATTGCGGACCACATGATAGGGAGAGATCAATAGTGCGTGAAGCAGATGCAAATCATGGGTGCTCAATGGACGATATCGTTGATAGTAATCTATCGCGCGCAGCATCTTTGTCCCATTCCAAAGACAATTCCGATGAAGAAGATGGGAGAGATCTTTCATCCTTACATGTAGGGAGCAATTTTCAAAGTCGATCAAATGGATTTTGAGCTGTTTGTCTTTAATCAGATTGGGATAATTATAGTCGCCGTGTATAAATGCGGCGGCTTTTTGCTCCCGAGCAATGGCTTCTCTAACTTTGGGCTGCTGTAGACGATGGGACACTTCTTCACAAAGAGCTACGAGATGTGCTGTGCCTCTGTATGGGATGAGGCGTTTTTTGTATCCAGCTATTTCATCGCTCAAGCCTTCATAACGGATTCTGGATGGCGGAGCTTCAGTGACAGGAAAGCCCATGGCACTGGAATGGAATTTGGCTAAAGTAGCAATTCCCTTTTTGAAGTCTATTCTTTTTGTGAATTCTGGTCTGAGTCCATGAACCCAATTGGTTAATGTATACGAAACACCTTCATAGGTCATGTAAGCCGTTTGTTGTACTGTTGGATAGACCTTTTGGCTGCGTGTAAACCCGCGCTCATCCAGGTAGGACAAGACACGTGTAATAAAACGGATCTCTTCTTCCGGGAATTTGTAGGGTTTTAAGCAATAAGTCGTATTAGCGGTCTCAATCTTGTGAATGTCCTTCATTTGACGGGTACGCTGAATTTTGATTCCATACATCTGCTCAACGTTCGATAAAATCGACATTTTGCTCCTCACTTTCTTTTATACATGAGCCCACTCCTGCAAAATATGGATGATTTGTAATCGAAGAGGCCACGACTGATCCCAATGGTCCAGGATTTCACGATCTCTTGAACGGTGCGGGTGTCGGGAAGCATGCCAGGCTTCTCGTGGTAGTTTATATAAAGCCGTAACAATCTTCCGTTCAGTTCGGCTTAGTGGCTTGCGTTTTTGGTATCCCTTCAGCAAGGACTGCACAAATTCAGGATTGAATTGAGTCGTATTCATAAGGGCCTTTGCCAAATCAGCATAGACTGAGCCGATCTTAACCCGATCCCAATCAATGATTTTGAGATGACCATCATCCGAAATAATGACATTTGGGGTAGTGATATCACTGTGTATCAAGGAGGGGTGCCGATGTTCCATCCGAAGTAGCCTTATGATGGATGCATCCTGCAAATCCTTCCATGCTCGCCTGGATAAACGTTTGCAGTTTTCGCCGTGAGCATTGTACCAGTTGCGGTACGTTTTATCATGGCGACTGTTTTTTATCATTTTTCTTTGAAAAAGACGATCCTGGTTTTTCCATATCCGCAATTGTTGAATGGTCGGAGGAGACTTTACTTTATCCATCCGATGCAAGCCGGTGGAGGTGGCGTGAAGTGTGGCAAGTGCCCGCCCCAGTTTTTCGAAATCTTCAGCGGTCTCCAGTCCCCGTCCTTTGACCCACTGGCTTACATAAAATGGCGTTCCTTGATATAGAGTCCATAACTTGCCGGAATGAATGGGGAGCCATGCGGGCATGTAGGTATACTTTCTCTTTTTCAAAAGCCTTATATGGCTCGCAGCTCGTTCCATCTGTTGAATCGTATTTGAACGGACCATCTTTGTACGACTAAAAGGTTTTAATGCATAAGTTCCTTTTTTCGTTTTCACCTGGATCACTGCATTTTTTCGGTATAATGATGAGACTAAGCTTGATTTTAATGGAATCAAGCCGAAACGACGGGTGATTTTGCGAATCTGTGCTTTAGTATAGGATTTCGCCATAAGAACCTCACTTGACTTTGAATTGAAGAACAAGGTAATCCTCTGTTAGTTATCAGTCTATTCATAAGGAAATAATAGGTGCAGTTTTATGAAGCTATCTTCGTTCTTTTCTTGTGTCACATGGGTCAAAAAAAACGGAGCAGTGAAAGTTCGCTGCTCCGTTTTAATTAGCTCTGTATTTAGTTACCCTGATTATTGACCTGGGTGATTAATATTCGTTGTCATCATCTTCGTCTGTATCCACGATTGTGCCAGATGATGCATGGATTTCAAGTTCAACGGTTCCTTCGTTGGTGAGTACCTTTACCTCGTAGATGAACTGTCCATCTTCCTTATCCAATTTAGAAGACAAAAGGGTACTCCCGGGCACGTGTTTAAGCGCAATTTGCCCAGCCTGCTTTTCAGTCAGGGTGATGTGATTTGGCTTGTTAAGGATGGACTCGTCATTCGAGTCATGATCAAGCTCAGAATGGGAACGGATGGTTTTCCCAGTATAAGCATCAACATCTATATCCCAATCTTTATCCCCTTGTTGGAGATCCACCTCATAGTAGACCTTTCCGTTTTTGCGCTCCAGTTCGACATCTTCAACTTGTGCATTATTCCTCACAGCTTTCTTGGCAATGTTGGCAGCGGCAGTCGCTCCAATAAGGTCCGTAGGTTTAGCGGCCCATACGGCACTCGCTGAGACACCCGTAACCGTAACACCAAGCAGAACCGTGGCTGCCATAATTCCTAATGTATAATTTTTTTTCATTACATCATTCCTCCTTGTGCTATAAGCATGAATACAGCTTATCTCTTGAACATGAGAGGAACATAATAGAATCATGAGAAAACCATGAGAAACATGAGCTGAGATGATCGTCAAATCGTCATGATTCGTCGTGCGCCTGTTTTTCTTTTTCCCACGTTATAGAGTCAATAGAGCCCGATACTGCATTGACCTGTACTACTGCTTCACGCCCATCTTTTACCTCAACCTCAACCAGATAGTAGAGGCCTTTGTCGTTGCGATGAAGCTCAATATCATCGGATGTTCCGTTAACTGCTTGGGAAGCAAGCTTGGCTGCTTCTTTCTCCGTAATGACGAGAGAAGCTGGGTCAGGTTTATTAGTTGGATTCGATGTGTCTCTGGTTGGTGAGCTACCGGGCTTGTGGTTCTGGGGCTCCTGCTTCGCATCTGTATAAGCCTGTGCCCGCTTAATGGATTCGATGACACCGTCATAGGCATTGGCTCTTATATCGTATTTCCCTTTGGCGCGTTCCAGCCTGATCAGATAAAAATCACCCAAGCGTTGCGTTTCAAGCACCTCACCGGGATACTGATGTAAAACGGATTGGATGACGGCCTTTTCTTCCAATGGAGAAGCTGCTAACGACCGTGCCCAAGGCCACTGTAAAAGACAAATTGTGATCAATACAGCCGCCAGCGTACCCCCAATCATCCACACATAGATGGCTTTCATCGTTATTTCCTCCTTTGGCTTATTATTTTGGAACGGCAGGGAGGATGATCGTTGCAGTTGTTCCGCTTCCCTCTACACTTTCTAGCCCAATTTGAGCATGTATAGCTTGTGCAATTCCTGTAGCCAATGATAAGCCTAGCCCAGCCCCACCTTCCTCGCGGCTTCTGGCTTCATCCACACGATAGAAACGGTCGAATACTTTAGATAACTTTTCTTCCGGGATTCCAATTCCTTGATCTGTGATTTTTATGCAGGGTTGAGTTGTGCCGTCCACGGTATCAATCATCAGGTATATCGGCTCGTCACTGTATTTGCGTGCATTATCCAAAAAGATAAATAGGAGCTGCTTCAGCTTATTTTCATCGGTATAGCCATTGCAGTCTGCCTGTACATCCAGTTGAATTTGTCGGGCGAACGCATTTTCAAATGTAGTCTTTAATTCTGTCGCGATGCTGGTCAGGCGTACAGACTCCAGCACGACATTCCACTGTTCTTCGTTTCTGGCCAACAAAAGAAGCTGCTCTGCCATGTCCTTCATTCGGATCGCCTCGGAATGGATCGCTTCAACGGATTCGGCAAAAATCTTGGGATGCTGCAACCCCCGCCGTTTGAGCAGGCTGGCATAACTTTCAATAATGGTGAGCGGCGTCTTCAATTCATGGGACGCATTAGATACAAATTGTTCTTGCCTGACGAAATTTCGCTCCAGCAGTTCAATCATGTCATTAAATGTTTCACCCATTTCGACCAGTTCGTCGCGTGATGATGAATGGAGCGGAAGACGTTTAAATTTCCCGCTGCGCTGAATTTCTTTCATCGTGCTAATCATAGATGTAATGGGACGTGTAATCAGTCTGCCGAGCAGTCTTCCCGATACCACGACAGGAATGAGCGCAATGCCAGTGACAGCAACAAGTACGATTCTGAGTACCTGTAGCGTCTGCATCGTCGGTTGCAGACTTTCGGTCACCTGGAGATTGACAACCTCGCCATTGGTCCAAATCATGGGGAGCGATACAAGAATGTAACGGTTGCTTTCATAGGTAATGATGCGAACCTGCCGTGTTTCATCAAAAACGCCCTTCATCAAGCTAAGAGATTGCTCGGAAGAAGAGGTGATAGGGGGAAGAAAGTCGCCTTCTGGTTTCATTAGCCGAAGCATGCCATCCAGCGGTACATAGGCTCGGAGAAGATCCTCAGCGGCTACGGATACCGGAGCACGTTGAATCCCACGAATCATGTTCTCTGCTGCGTCCTCTACCTGGTCTTTTCGACTGTCTATCGAAAGTTGGCTGAATAGGAAATAGACTGAGAAATGAATGGCCACAAGTAAAATCCCGAATAATAACGAGGTATACGTATGGATTTTGTTTTGTAGCTTCATAAGGATTCCTTCAGAACATAACCAATTCCGCGTACAGTATGGATCAGCTCAGGGAGCTGGCGCGTAGGGTCGATTTTATTGCGCACGTAGCGAATATACACATCGACCACATTGGTATCGCCCATATAATCTATACCCCATACATTTTCCAGTAATTGTTCGCGGCTAAGTACCTGTCGCTGGTGTCTAAGTAAATGAACGAGCAAGTCAAATTCTCGCGGTGTAAGCTCAATGTTGTGCTCTCCTCGAAGAACTTCACGAGTACCTTCATGGAGACGTAAATCCCCGGCACTAAGCCATTGATCTACCACTTGTGGAGCCATGTCTTTCGTTGCACCCACTCTGAGTGCGGCCCGTACACGTGCAAGCAGCTCTTCGATCACAAACGGTTTGGTAACATAATCATTGGCTCCCAAATCGAGTCCCTCGACCTTATCTGCAATGGAACTTTTAGCCGTCAGCAAAATGACAGGAACGTTTGCATCATGCTTACGAATCCTCCGAAGTAGCTCGATGCCATTGAGACCGGGAATCATAATATCCAGCAATACTAGATCCCAATTGCCTTTGCAATACGTCTCCAACCCATCAATTCCGTTTTTTTCTTTACATACTTGATAGCCTTCAAATTGAAGCTCGATCTCTAGAAGCCGGGCAATCTTCTCTTCGTCTTCTACGATCAAAATAGAATGTTTCATGATCATGCCCTCCTGTAGGCGAATAGCTGATACGGAAGTATTTTAGCATATACGGACAGGTAAGACACTTCAAAGCGCAAGGCAGTGAGGGAAGAGATGTTTATACTGCGTCATATTTCCTTGACATTAAAAAGAGTCAATGTCTAATGATGGCGCTATGGAAAGTTGGAGTAACATAAGTTCAGGTCGCGGGCTTGCCCTTTGTCGCCAGGAGCGTAAAATAAAATGAAGCGAGAGCAGGGAGGGCAGGACATGGATAAGAAAATACTGATAGCGGACGATGAGGCGAGCATTCGAAATGCGCTGGCTTATGCGTTAAAGCGAGAGGGCTTTTTGGTGGAAACCGCCGTTGACGGGGAGGACGCCTTGGAAAAAATACGTTTGTTCCATCCGGATGTGCTCATATTGGATGTGATGATGCCCAAACTGGGTGGATATGAGGTGTGCCGCCGTTTGGAAAGTCGGAAGGGCATCGGTATTTTACTGCTGACGGCCAAAAACGATATCGTTGATAAGGTACTCGGACTGGAGCTGGGTGCGGACGATTTTATGAGCAAACCGTTTGATCTGAGGGAGCTGCTCGCTCGTATTAAAGCATTGGTACGGAGACTGGAGCGAGAAGGAGCACCTGCCCCGGAAGGAACAGAAATGGTACTCGGCCCATTACGGGTACGTCCGTCCAGCCGAACAGCTGAACTTGGAGCCATAGCGCTGGATCTGACCCCCAAGGAGTTTGATGTGCTGGCGCTGTTGGTATCTCATGCCGGAAGGGTGTATACACGGGACGAGCTGCTGGAGCAGGTATGGAGCTTCGATTATGTGGGAGGAACGCGGACGGTGGATATTCATATCCAGCGTTTGCGCAAGAAGCTTGAGCCGCATCAGGCGATATTGCAGACCGTGTATGGTATCGGCTATAAGGCAGAGAAAATGACGTGAACGAACATCATTCACTCCATCAGCAAGGAAACTTGCGGTCCACCGACCAGCAGAAGCGCAAACGCAAACCTACAGGCTTGAGCCTGCGTTGGAAATTTCCGCTGGTACTGGCGGCTTTGCTGCTGTTTACTGTCGGTGTGCTGAGCTGGCTCGTGCTTACTGGTATTCGCGCTAACCAGACAGATCAAATGGAACGCAGCTTAAAGCGTCAGGCCGAAATTGTAGAAATGCGTGTAAAACAGTCTTACCTGTTGGGAGTGCGCCAATCACCGGAAGACTTTATGAAGAAGCAGGCACCTGGGCTCGCAGTGGAACTGGGCGTATCCAGTAATATGCGCGTTATTTTATATGATGGTCAGGGGCATGAGGTTGGCAATTCTCTACCGCTGGCTTTTAGAACAGATGTCAGCCAGGCGCTCTCCTATGCGATCCAAGGCAAAATTGCATACATTACGGAAGGAAGCGCAATCACTTATTTGGCTCCGCTTCAAGGTCCGGACGGCTTACTGGGAGTGGTACAGCTTCACAGCTCAATAGAAGCGCAGCAGCAGTTCTACCGGGCCATTGCCCACTTGTTTCTATGGACGGGGGGTGCGGTGCTGGTATTGAGCTTTATCTTAGGTTTAGGCTATGTCAGCCGCCAGACGAGGGACATCGGAAGACTAACTCGCGCTTCTGAACAGATATCGGCAGGGCATTATCCGGAAGCCAGACTGCTGCGGCGGCAGGATGAGCTGGGAAGACTGGATGAAGGAATGCTCCAGATGAGCCATGTGATCCGGGAGAGCATTACCGCGCTGGAAAACGAAAAGCTTCGGCTGGAAGAAACGGTTCAGCGTTTGAGAGAGCTAGAGCAGCAGCAAAAATCTTTTATTGGAAATATCAGTCATGAACTAAAGACCCCGTTAACCTCTATTCAAGCTTATGCTGATTTACTGGATATGTATGGGGATGATCCTGAACTGGTGCGTGAAGCGAGAGAAAGCATCAGTAAGGAAACAAAACGGTTATACGAGCTTGTCGAGGACTCGCTGCGGCTATCTGTGCTGGATAAATATGATTTTGAATTGCATACGGAGGTTGTGGAACTGCATTCGTTACTGGAAGATGCGGGGAGCCATATTCGAGGAAAAGCGGCAGCGCGTAGACTGGATTTTTCGATAGATACCGTTCCAGCCCAGGTGTGGGGAGACCCTAAGCATCTGATGCATATTGTACTAAATTTGCTGGATAATGCAGTAAAGTATAATCAAGACGGTGGATGGATTACGTTATCGAATCGGGTAGAACAGGACACTGTGATTGTGTATGTACGCAATTCCGGTCCGTGGATTCCTAGGGAGAAATGGGACATGATTTTTGAGCCGTTTGCTACTTTAAGTCGTGATCGATCTCGTCAGGACAGCGGTACGGGACTCGGTCTTCCTCTGGCGCGCAGACTGGCGGAGCGCATGGGGGGAGAGTTGCAGCTTACAGCTTCAGATTATAGTAGCTTGGAAAATGACAAAAGCCATACGAATGTAAGTGGTAATGAATTTTCGCTTAGACTTCCCCTCTTGGTTCACGATATCTCCCTGTAAACGGCCGATTGTTAGCACAGGGCTAGAATGGTGTCTTGTTTACAACTTGGAAACAATTCGATGTATTCATGAGATGTTCGGGCATTAAACTGGGGGTATCGTTAACAAGGAGGTCGTTGTACATGATAAAGAAAAACATAGACAGCTATGGGCAAAAGAACGGCTCCTCTCATCGCGAAGATTCCCGTACAAGAATTTTCAGACAGAAAGCCACGGGGCTGCTTATGATCGGCTTAATCGCCGGGGGATTGCTCAGCGGTTGCGGCATGAAGAGCACAGGAGAGACAAATCCAGCATTCGGTATGAAACCGGGCCAACAGCTTACTGTGATTGACACGGATGCAGCCCAGCAGCAAGTAACGGACGAGCTGGTAGTATCGTCTATCGACAGGCTGGGGGATGTCTACGCGAGGTCTTGGCTGAGCGACGAAGAGCTGATTGTGGAGCGTAAAACCCAGCTGTGGATTCATAATGTAGAGACAGACAAGGAGCGGATTTTAACACCAGGTCGTAAGGCTCCACAGTTACTTGCTGTGGTATCACCGGATCAGCGCCATGTCTTCTTTACTGAAGGTAGCCCCAACAGCAAATATGATATTCAGGGCTACATTTTGGAACTAAGCAGTGGTAAGGTTACATCGATTGGCAAGCTGGATATAACTAATGAAGTGAGTTGGAGCGATGAGAATCATCTCATTACAGGCACACCGGATGGTAAAATCCGACTGATTGGTCTGGACGGCAAAGCTGAAGAATTGAATTTTCAAGATCCGAATCGCTCTGAATTGATGTCTCATGTTGAAAAAGTGGGTAACGCCATATTTTATACAGGCAGTGATAAACAAGGGTATCCAGTGCTGAATCGGTTCACCCTTAATCATCCTCAGGCTGTGACCATTGCAGAGGGTGCCATGTCCTTTGCCGTGTCGCCTGACGGTAAGTCTATCGCCATTGAAAAGCGGAAATGGAATACATCCGAACCAGCCCGTATGATCATTTTGGATGAACAGGGCAAAGAGAAAGGAATTGTCGGGCAAGGTACTTTAATGAGTCGTGGAAGCTGGTCCAGTGACGGGTCCAAGCTTGCTTTTTCCATTTATGATGAGGATCAGCAAGGCATGAGAGGGCTGTATGTATTTGACCAGTCCACGGGTAAAACCACTCCGGTTACGACCAATATCCAATCTTATGACAGCCCAACGGTATGGAGCCCATCCGCCCGGTTTTTATCCATGTACCAGAACATTTCGGAAGGTGGAAAACAGCTCAATCAAAGCTATATCGTCGAATTTAAGGAAAAGTAGTAAAAGGCGCATATCCGTATGTTCGGAATGCGCCTTTTTAAATGTAGGCTGGCTATTGATTTTATATGAGAATCAATTTCATAACTCATTAAAGTTTGATGGTTGTAACTAGAAATATACAAATTAAAACATTTTGATCTATATCTAGTTTTAATTGAAGCAGCTAGAGGTATTATGAAATGGATGCATGACTATACAAATTTACGATGATGCTTCTTACCGTCATATGAGAATAAGGCGAGCTTACCCTCAATCATCGTTTCCAAATGAACGGTGCGCCCCCACAGCTGATATACATACGGAAGCGTGCGCTCCATATATTTTAAATCTAGCTCAATGCCTTCGTACTGGTGCTTGAGCTTCAACTCGCCCGTATGCAGGTAATCTCCATCCTCGACGACGATATAAGGGGAGCCTCCATTCACACGTGAAAACACGAGCTGATCCCGTATGTTTTCCCAGGATTTATCGGTAATTTTCCAATCAGGTCCCCGTTTCTCAAACACGTACAGATCCAAATCCTCTGTCAGCTTCTTGGTCATGTAATTGCGTATAAAAGAGGTGTCTGAGTCAAACTCTCGCACCTCGAACATTTTAGCTCGACCCTCGCCCGGTTTGCGCCCTTGTCGCTCTTGCTCCTCACGGGTTGGGTTATCCCAACGTTTTTCAATATCCTCAAATATTTTCAGTCCCAAATAGTACGGGTTCAGGCTTTGCTTGGAAGGCTGTACGACGGAAGCATTCAGCATCGCAAATTCAACGGTTTCCTCCCCGGTCAAATCCAGTTCCCTTACAATCCGCTGATGCCAATAGGAGGCCCAGCCTTCATTCATGATTTTGGTCTCCATTTGGGGCCAGAAATATAGCATTTCGTCCCGCAGCATCGTCATAATATCTCGCTGCCAGTCCTCCAGTACCTCGGAGAATTCCTGAATAAACCAGACGATATCTTTTTCAGGTTCCGGTGGAAACTGGCGTACCTTAATACCCTCGGTCTCGGCCGAATCATGCTGCTTTACTGTGTCCAGTGACCACAGATCATCGTAAGGTCCGATGGGACGCTGGTGTTTTTTGGGTTCTTTTTGCTCCTTGATTTTGAGTTCCATATAGCGCTGTTTATCCAGATGCCTTGGTTTGATAAGTTGTGGGTCTACATGCTCCTGTATCGCCAGTACAGAGTCAATGAAGGATTCCACAGTCTTTGAACCATATTCCATTTCATAGCTGTTGATTCGATCTGCTGTGGCCGACATACTCTCCACCATATTGCGATTAGAAGCTGAAAAGCGGGCGTTGTGTTTGAAAAAATCACAGTGTGCCAGTACATGAGCGACAATTAGTTTATTTTGCACCAAAGAATTTCCTTCCAGCAGGAAGGCATAGCAGGGATTGGAGTTAATGACCAGCTCATAAATTTTGCTCAATCCAAAATCGTACTGCATTTTCATCTTGTGAAACGTTTTTCCAAAACTCCAGTGGCTGAAGCGCGTGGGCATACCATAGGCTCCGAACGTATAAACAATATCCGCCGGACAAATCTCATATCGCATCGGGTAGTAGTCGAGCCCGAATCCATCTGCAATCTCCATAATTTCTGATATCGCATATTCTAGCTCCTTCTGGTCGGTGCTCATCCCACCGTTCCCCCTTCCCGTTTGCGAAAAAAGGTGCGTAAGGCTTGGTATACCTCACCTTTCTCCTTGATGACATAGTACATAAACTGATCCTTTTTAATATTCTTGTAGGCTGACATCAACGTGCTGCTGCGATTATATTGATTCACTTCGCCATAGCCGAACATATTGCTCCGCTTTATAAGTTCCTCGATTAGCTTCACGCACCGCTCATTGTCCGAGGTCAGGTTATCGCCATCCGAGAAATGGAAGGGATAAATATTGTAGCTGGAAGGAGGATATCGTTTATCGATAATCTCTAGGGCTTTCAAATAAGCGGAAGAGCAGATCGTGCCGCCACTTTCTCCGCGGGTAAAAAATTCTTCTTCCGTAACCTCTTTAGCCTCGGTATGATGCGCGAGAAAGACAATTTCCACCTTTTCATACTGACGGCGCAAAAAGCGGGTCATCCAGAAAAAGAAGCTGCGAGCACAATATTTTTCAAAAGCGCCCATTGAGCCTGAGGTGTCCATCATGGCTATAATGACCGCGTTGGATTGGGGAATGGTCTTCTCTTCCCATGTCTTGTAACGAAGATCGTCCGGACTAATATGATGAATGCCGGGCTTCCCTTCACGGGCGTTGCGGCGTAGATTTTCGAGAATGGTTCGTTTCTTGTCAATGTTCGCTTGCATGCCTTTTTTACGTATATCATTGAACACGATAGATTCAACCTCAATTTGATCCTTGTCTTTTTGCTGTAAATTCGGCAATTCCATTTCCTCGAACAGCATATCTTCCAGCTCTTCTATGCTGACTTCCGTTTCCATAATATCGTGTCCCGGCTGGTCGCCGGCTTTCTCACCTTTACCAGGCTTCTGGGAGGCAGAATCACGCCCGATGACATCTCCCACCTGACTATCTCCATCCCCTTGGCCTACATGCTTTTGCTTTTGATAGTTATAAATGAAGCGATATTCATCCAGGCTGCGAATCGGCACTTTAATAATCTGTTGACCGTCCGACATAATAATATTTTCTTCCGTTATCAGATCGGGTAGATTTTGCTTAATGACATCTTTGACCTTCTGCTGATGACGTTGCTGGTCCTGGTACCCTTTGCGATGCAGCGACCAATCTTCGCGGGATACGACGAATGAATATGGCTGGCGTGGTTCTGGCATTATTAGGCACCCCCCAAGTGGATACACGGCACAGTTTGGCCTTGTTGGTTATTAAGTATATTCACGGGGATGAACGATATGTGATGGAACTCGATTTAAATTCTGCCCGTTTGCTTTTATAATGAAAGTAAAAAATGTAAAAAAAGAATGGAGAACCTTGGGTTATGGAAGAAATTGCAGTACTTATAGTAGACGATGAGCAGGGATTGCGGGATATGCTGACAACGGTGTTAAAAAAAGAAGGGTTCCTTCAAGTTAAGCATGCTGCAACGGGGCGGGAAGCGCTGCAAGTCGTGATGGAATCTCATATAGATGTGATTGTACTTGATGTCATGCTGCCTGATAGCGATGGGTTTGAGATATGTCGTCAAATGCGTCTATATACGGATGCCCCTATTCTTTTTTTGACGGCAAGAGATACAGATCTAGACAAATTAATGGGGTTCGGTATCGGAGGAGACGACTATATTACCAAACCGTTTAACCCGCTGGAAGTTGTTGCCCGTATGAAGGCTCGAATGAAATATCGGAAAGTTTCGACAGTGGCCATGAAACCGGCCATGCGCACTTTAGATTTTGGATATTTTCGATTGGAACTGGAATCCGGTGTGTTGTATGTGGAGGACAAGCAGGTCGAGTGTCCGGCGCGTGAATGGCTGCTGCTGGTATTTTTGTGCAAGCATCCTAACCGTATTTTCAGTGTACGGCAGCTTTACGAGGCGATATGGAGCGAGGCCTTCTTGGGTGATGAGAAGACCGTAGTGATTCATATCTCCCGTTTGCGGAAAAAAATAGAACCTGATTCCAAGCACCCGCAATTTTTAATCAATGTAAGAGGGCTTGGTTATAAAATGATGTCAGTCAAGATGGAGGAATGAGGATGAACTCTCTGGTTAAGATGTCCTTCCGTTTTATGAAAGTAACGTTATGTTTTGTACTGGTCTATGTCCTATGTTTTGTTATTTGCACGATCTTATATATTTTTATAAAAAGTATATTTGGAGCATCTCAAAATATAAATATTAATCTATTCTGGACAGGACTTGGTATCGTGCAGAGTGCTGTGTTCATAGCTGCCTACGGATGGTATATAGGCAAGCCTTTGGTGTATGTAATCAAATGGATTGGAAATATTGCCACAGGGGAATTTCAAGCGCCACTAACTGAATTGGAACTACCGGAGCGTAAAAAAAATCAGAAAAATAGTTATAAGCCTCCGTATCAATTGTATAAAGAAGTTTTTGAACAAATGAACATCTTATCGGCTCAATTGCGCAGCAATGAGGAAGAAAGAGTGGAAATAGAGAAACGAAAACAGCAGTGGGTAGCAGGTGTCAGCCATGATCTCAAAACACCATTATCTTATATTGAAGGATATGCGGCCATGCTAACTGCTCAAGAGTATGACTGGTCTGATGAAGAAAGAAGAAGCTTTAGTATGAGTATTAGTGAGAAAGTGACTGAAATGAAGCAGTTGATTCAGGATTTGAATGCTTCTATGCAGCTTAAGGAAAGTCCACTGCCCATCCAATTGGAGAAGGAGGACATTGTGGAGTTTCTTCGTAGTGCGGTCATAGATATCGCTAACCATCCTTCGGCTGAGCAATACGAATTTTCTTTTACGTCCATGGAGGCGACTTGTATTATGTCCTTCGATAGCAAGCTATTAGGCAGAGCGCTGCAGAATTTTTTGATTAACGCAATCATTCATAATCCTCCAGGTACACACGTTTCCATGGAAGTAAACAAAGCGAACGATAAGCTTCATATTTCTATCGAAGATGACGGAATAGGAATGAATTCCAATGAGTTCATACAGGCATCTCACTCCCAAGGGCATGGAATACCTATTGCTAAAAGCTTTATTGAAGTGCACAACGGAACGCTTCATATCCTTCCAGGCAGTAAAGCGGGCACAAGGATGGAGATTTCACTGCCGCTAAACATCTAACTTTTTAACATCTAACCCCACATTTTGCTGTTTGCTCGGTTTTTTTGCCTGCTGTTTAGGGACTGTTTACCTGATGTTAACTTTACTACAGTAAACTGTATATAACTTAAACTTCAGCATTAGAAATCGAGAGGAGATCAGGAAATGTCTGCATATGTAATACATACACAGCAGCTAACTAGGCGTTTTGGAAAGCGGGAATTTGTAAAACGAATAAATCTTCAGGTACCTGGTCAGCAAATTTATGGATTTTTAGGACCTAATGGGGCAGGTAAAACAACCACGATTCGTATGCTACTTGGGCTGATTAAATCCACATCCGGAGAAATTGAGATTTTCGGGAAAAAGCTGAAGGATCAGCGTATGGAAATATTGAAGGATGTGGGTTCCTTGGTTGAATCACCTGCCTATTATGCCCATTTATCCGCATATCGAAATTTGGAAATCGTTACAACGATGCGTGGACTGCCGACCCGAAGAATTCATGAAGTGCTGGATTTAGTGAGATTAAGCAAGGATGCGTATCGTCCGGTAAAGGGATATTCCTTGGGGATGCGACAAAGACTGGGGATTGCTATGGCGCTTATTGCGAATCCCAAATTATTGATACTTGATGAACCGACGAATGGTTTGGACCCGTCTGGTATTCAGGAAATCCGGGAGCTAATTATGAGCCTTCCTGGCGCTTATGGAATGACGGTACTGGTTTCGAGCCATCTATTAAGCGAAATTGAGCAGATTGCAACCTATGTAGGAATTATTAATCAGGGTGAAATGATTTTCCAGGGAACGATGAAGGAACTCACCGCCAAAAGCAAGCCTCAATTATTCATTGAAACCCCAGATCCTGTTCTGGCTGCTGGTGCACTGATTCAGCACGGATGGACTGCTGGAGCTGAATCGATTGAACCAAATGAGGTCGTGACTCCTATTGTAGATCGGCAACAATCATCGGAGATGATCAAGGTGCTTGTGGAGCACAATCATCCCATTTATCGGGTCACAGAGAAGAAAAAAACATTGGAGGAGATATTCCTGGAACTGACAGGTAAGGAGCGAAGCTTATGATACTCCGGGTTATAAAGGCAGAGGGGCTTAAGCTGAAGAAAATATGCTGGTGGATTCCTCTTATACAGGGGTGTGTACTTACAGGCATGACTGCTGTGGAATGGTATCTTTACTTTCGGCAAGGACCAGGAGGTGTCTATGCTGGTTTTGCCGTTATGTTTATGTTCCTTTCGTTTGTGATGCTGCTTGGCGGTACACTTTTGGCGAGCATTATGGCCGGTACAGAGCATGATACTCAAACATGGAAGCAGCTTATGGCCATGCCTGTTCCCAGAAGCTATATCTATTTATCCAAAATTGTATGGATCGTGATTCTGCAGTTGGGTACCGCCTTGATCACTGTAGCAGGTATGAGCCTCATCTGGGTGTTATATACAAACGAACCCATTCCTTGGCGGATCATGCTGTTACAGCCGATTAATGCAAGTTTGGCTACCCTACCAGTACTTGCAATTCAACTTTGGCTGTCTACACTTTTCACTAATCAGGCATTCCCATTAGCGTTTGGTATATTCGGCTCTATTGCAAGCTTGTTTTTGGCACGCACAAGTATTCTGTGGATTAAAATATTGCCTTGGTCGTACCCTGCCCTATCAAGTCCTCTAATGAAGGAACACATGATTTGGGTAATCGTTGCTTTAAGTGCGGGAGTCATCTTTACGGGACTTGGTACATTACAGTTTACCAAGCATGAATTCAAATAGAGAGGAGAAGATACATGGGCTCTATTTTACGCGTAGAGACGATAAAGCTTCAATGGATCATGGTATGGATTCTCATTATATTGGATGCGGTCATAAATTCTTTAATGGGAGTCCTCGAGCTGAACGATTTGAAACAGTTTTTTTCGCCCAGCTGGTTAACTTTATATACGTATTCAGCGCAATTTCACTCTATGTTTTTTTATCCACTCTATTGTGGAATTATCGCTTCTCTTTTGTGTGCGTATGAGCATCGGGATGGGGGATGGAAGATTTTATTAAGCAGCCCGTATCCTCGTCAGCAAATTTATTATGCAAAATATATATTGCTCATTCTCATACTGGGTCTTGATCAGCTTATATTTATATTGGACTATTTTGTAAGTGGAAATATAGCAGGTGCTCCAGGAGAAATCCCTTGGTCTGTCGTTCTTTCTACCGGCTTGGGAGGGTGGATCGGGATTTTTCCCCTGGCAGCACTACAGCTTATGCTCTCGATAAAAATTCGGAATTTTGGAGCTTCTTTGGGAATGTCTATTTGTTGTGTGGTTCCTAATATTGTCATAACGGGCTTTCACTCTTCCATAGGTGCGTGGTTTCCTTTTACGATTCCTTATTATATTATGATGCCGCAAACAGCGACTTATGCACCCAGAGTTGAGCCTTACAGCCTCGGCTTGATTGTCATTTTTACGTTTTTAGCCTATCTGTATGGTGGAAGAAAGATGTTTGTGAATAGGGACTGGTTGTAGTTAGGATAGCATGAGGATGTAATCCATAAGCGATCCTTTCAGTCGACAAGTTAATTGAAATAAACAATGATTACAAAAATAACGACAAAATCTTGCGGAAAAATTGCGTTGTTTACTTTCAAATCAGATAGTAATATATAGAAGAAAGAGCACTTCTTTTGGAAAAAATGTGAAAATAAAAAAGTTTTAAATAATATTATAGGATACTTATAAGGGGTTGGTATATTGGATTATATATTGAATTGTAATAATGTTACAAAGAAGTATGGTAGTAAAAAAGCTCTTGACTCATTAACTCTTTCAATAAAGCCTGGAACTATCTTAGGACTCCTTGGTCCCAATGGAGCAGGGAAAACGACATTAATGAAACTCATCGTATCTCTGCTGAGGGATTATAGAGGTGAGATTCGTATTAAAGGTTTGAAACCTAGTGTTGAAACGAAGAAGATCGTTTCTTATTTGCCTGACAGAGAATTTCTTTACCAGTGGATGACCATCGAGCAAGCTATTGCTTTTTTTGAACATTCTTTTGTCGATTTTAACCGAGGTTTAGCATACAAAATGGTGAAATCATTGGGTTTGGATATAAACGACAAAATTAAATCTTTATCTAAAGGAATGCAGGAAAGATTAAGTATTTCCTTGGCTTTTGCAAGGAAAGCAACGCTGTATATTTTGGATGAACCTTTGGCGGCTGTGGATCCTTCTACACGGGATAAGATTATACAAATTATACTTGATAACTTTGATCCTACTAGTGCGGTTATTATAAGTACTCATTTAATTAATGATGTTGAAAAATTGTTTACTGATGTAGCATTTGTGAATGACGGAAAGGTACTGCTACAAGGAAATGTAAAAGATATAAGAGACGAATATGAACAGTCTATAGAGGAAATATTCAAGTCTATGATCTAAGATGAGGAGGATTAATTTTGCGAGTTTCATCTTACAACGAATATTTGCTATTAAATGATTCTGATGAGGAAAGTTATTTAATTTATAACAGCTTATCGAATGGATTCGGTGAAATACATAAGGGTTTGTATAATGCCTTAATTCAAAAAGATATGGACTATCTTGAACATTGTGCAGAGAAAGAACAATTACTTCAAGGTCAGTTCCTATATGTAGGGCCTATAAAAGAACTAGACCAGATGGAGGAACAGTTCAAAATAGTTAGACATCAGAATGAGACCTTGAATTTAACTATTTTGCCTACGTTTAGCTGTAATTTTAGATGTTCTTATTGTTTTGAAAATTTGACTTCTAAATCAGGAAAGAGAGCTTTTCGCAAAAAATACAGAATGAAATTCTGACTTATATAGAAAAGTCGGTTGAAGAATTACATTTTAAACGTATTATTGTGAATTGGACAGGAGGTGAACCATTACTTGAATTTAAAAATATAACCAGTCTTATGGAGCGTATAAACTTTATCGCTAATAAAAATAAAATATCCATTGATCATTTTATGGTAAGAAATGGATATTTACTTACATCTGACCGGGCTAAGAAATTGAAAGAATTAGGTGTTAAAAGGATCCAAATTACAATAGATGGTTCAAAAAAAAGCCACGATCAAAGAAGAATATTAGCTAATAAAGAGGGCACTTTTGATAAAATTATAGAAAATATTAATAAATCATGTTAATTTATCCATATTACGATTAGAACAAATGTGGATTTGGATAATATTCATTTTATGAATGAGTATATTGAATATATGGGAAGGCAACTTTTCAAAGACAAGGTAAGTATTTATTTTTCAGCAACTACTGAATATAGCGCAGGGGGATGTGTTAGCAACAGCAGTTGTTATGCGAATAAAGATTTTTCAAAGGTAATTATAAAATTATACGAATGCGCATTAGAAAAAGGATTGAATATATCTTACTATCCTCAGTATGAACCGGTTGCTTGCGCTGCAATCGCAGCTAACTCTATGGTCATTCAGCCAGATGGAGGCATTCAGAAGTGCTGGAATACGGTTGGAAATAAGAACTATTTAATTGGACATATTAGCGAAAACTTTAGTATTGAACAACTTAATTCTAACAAATGAATGGATTATTCTCCTTACAAATTCGAAAAATGTAGGGGTTGTAATGTTTTACCTTTATGTGGTGGAGGATGCGCTCAGCAAGCATTTGAAAGTGAAGAAAAGCAGCCTGTTTGTAGAGAATTTAAATATAATTTAGAGGAAATGCTTGCGTTTAACTTTCGTCATCAATAAATCTAGGGAATTTAACTATAACTATTAATATATTTGAAAGGAGGTGAGTTGAATGCGGTGGATTGTAAAACCTCAAAAAGTAATGAACAATGTAACTCCTGCATTTTGTCTTGTAGATAACAAAAATTCTTGTGTCTTGTATGTTTAAACAAAATCTTCTGTATTACCGCCTGTTTTTTACTAAACAGGCGGCTATTTCATTGAAAAGGGGCTTAATATGTTATTTTCTCATATATTTAAAGTAGAAATCAAAAGACATTTTATGGTGTTTGCTATTCTTACGATCTTAAGCGGTATATTTAGTCTTCATTTTTTAATTAATAATCATCAACAATTAGCATTCTCTTATCTACTAATCAATATGGTTATAGGGATATTGATACCCCTTTACATATTTATGGACTTTTACAATGAGTTTTTTATAGGAAAAATGACACTTAATCATATGCTACCACTCAAAACATCAAGTCTATTTTTTATTAAATCAATAGTATTTTTAATTGGAATTATGGTTGTATGGGGGGCAACTCTCATAGAGATTTTTCTTAATCCGCAAGGGTTATACTTAACGCGCATTGTGCAGTCAACTAGTCCTTCTGAAGGTATTTTATATTTATTTTGCTCAAAGTTTTTTGGAATGTTAAGTGGGCTTTCATTGATGGGGGTTGCAATCTCTTTAGCAAAATGGGTGAGTAAAAAGGTAGCGACAGGTCACCTATTGATTGCCTTTATTTTTATTGCAGTAATCGGCTTTCAATTTGCTTTAATAATAAAAGGGTCTTGGCATTGGAGCATTGGAACATCATCACTAGAATCTTTTAAACAGTACGCCAATATGCTTACAATAAGTACCTTTTCCAATCGACCAACCTTTCCCGACATTAAAGAAACAATTCATTGGGATTCAGTAGTAATGAATGTAATTGTTACAATAATTTCAGGAAGTTTTGCAGCTTTACTATTTAATTCAAAAAGGTACGAAATTTATGGTAAATAAATTGGTTTACATTCAGTGAGCCTTTATTTTAGCTCTAGGAGGCAAGGGGGTGATCGATATAAATACCATTGTAATCATAGAAAATCAATTGACTTGGCAAAATAAACTCAAAGTATGGATTGAGCCGGAAAAGGACATGTATGCATTTTTTTTTAGATCGTATACTGATTTTATTGAAAAAGGTATATTTGAGGATTAGCAACTATTAGTTTGTGATATAGAATTAATCAGTTTGGATGAGCTGGAGCCCATATACAGAAGAGATCGGCCAATAATAATAAGCATTTCAAACCATAAGTCTCCCAAAATAAAGCAGTTATTGAAACTTGGCATCTCCGGCATTGTGTATAAGACAGCTACATCGGCACAATTGATGCGGACCATTCGTAATGCTTTAGATGGATTGGCTACGTTACCAATGGAATTATTTCAAAGCTTACATACCATTCCAGAATATGATGATATATTAATCAGCCCTAAGGAACGCTCAATTTTAGAAGGGTTAGCACTAGGAAAAAGCAACAAAGAGCTAGCAGCCCTTTTATATGTTAGCCAGAGGACAGTCGAATATCATTTGACACATATATTTAGTAAATTCAATGTTCATACAAGAACTGAGGCCGTAATGGCAGCTAAGTCTAAAGGAATAATTCATATGTGAATACCTTTTTCTGAAGGCAGGAAAATGACTTTATTTCTATTTAAATATAAATATAGGTTTTTTGTAGTCATTTTTATGATCAGTCTCGCTAGTTTGCTCGATATTTATCTAGCCTTTATATTCAAAAGTTTAATAGACACCGCCACATCGCAGGGGGAAAAGCAGTTTATTGAAATTTCCTTAATTGCAATAGGCTTCATTATAATTAACTCTCTCGTAAAAATGTTTTCCAATTTATCGCAATCTTCTTATCTCTGTAAGACGGTGTTGTTTTTAAAAGAGATTGTTTTCCAACATATTCTATATAAAGACCATTCTCAGTTTACTTCAAACCATAGTGCAAAGTACATTTCGATCATGAATAATGATATTAAAATGATTGAGGATGATTACTTAAAAAATATATTTTCTTTGACCAGTACAGGAGTTTCGTTTTTGGCGGCTCTTTTTGCTATGTTTGTTTTGAGTCCTAATATTGTTGTTATATTACTTTTACTTACACTAATATCTATTTTAATTCCACGTATTTTTGAAAAAAAATCCGAGCTGGAAAACGAAATATTGCAGATGCTTTAGAAAAATTTACGATAAAAATAAATGATGTTTTTTCTGGATTTGCTGTTATTAAAAGCTATGGAGTAGAGCAACATGTGGAGCAGCAATTTCGTTTGAATAATACTGTCGTTGAAAATAATAAGTATTTATTTTTTAAATTAAATGCTTATGTAAGCTCATTGAGCGATGTATTTGGAGGAGTAATGTTTATCTCTGTATTTCTTGTTGGCAGTTTTTTATCAATTCGAGGAGCTATCACACTAGGTACTATGATCGCTTGTGTACAGTTGACTAATAAAGTTGTCAATCCAGTATATATGAGTATTCAATATATAACTCAAATTAGGGCATTGCGTGATATTTCGGCTAAAATATTAGAAATTTTACACGAAGATCAGGATGGTAACCAATATATAAAAAAAACATCAATAGAACACTCTGTTCGTTTTACAAATGTGAGCTTTGGTTATGCCCGAAATCACCTAAATTTACATGATATTAACATGGTTTTGAATAAAGGGGGAAAATATGCCCTTGTAGGGCCTAGCGGGTCTGGAAAGTCTACTTTGCTTAAGCTCCTAATGAAACAATATGATGATTATGATGGAATTATTTATGTAGATGATTTGGATTTAAAGTTCATATCTGCTGAGGATTGGTGTCGGTTAGAATCGGTTGTGCAGCAAGACGTTTTTTTATTCGATAGCAGTATTAAAGAAAATATTACAATGTATCAATCGTTCCAAGATGAGATTCTTTCCAATGTGATAAGTGCCTCTGGGCTTAATAAACTTATCGATAAATTGCCTTATGGTTTGGACACACAGATTGGTGAAAAAGGAGGGAGGCTATCAGGGGGAGAAAAACAAAGAATTGCGATTGCCAGAACCTTAATTAGGCAAACACCGTTATTACTCCTTGATGAAGCAACTTCATCTTTGGATAGTGAAACGGTGAATGCCATTGAAGAGGTGATATTAGGTCTCGAAACTATTACATGTTTGGTAGTAACGCATCGTTTGTCTAAAGCTGCATTGCAGAAATATGATAAGATATTTGTTATGTCAGATGGAAGAGTAGTAGAAGAAGGTTCCTTTGATTATTTAATAGAGAATAAAGGTCATTTTTATCATTTATATAAATTTGTAAATGATTCTTCAATAAATCAGACACAACCTATATATACTTGATTTCACGATTTAACTATAGTTAGTTCTACACCCTTTTTTGATCTACCCCATCCATAAAAGTCGAACTACAGCCATACTCACAATACCGACAACGACGGTAGCCAGCAGGTTTTTGCTCCACAAGGCGGTCACTAGCGTTGGAAAGACAGCCATAAGCACTTGCCCATTAAAAGTGACGGAGGTCTCGGTTCGGACGAGTAGATTTTCCATCACGAGTGCAGTGAAAATACAAATAGGAATATAGGAAAGCCATTGTAGCACTGGCTTGGGTAGCGCCAGCCTTTGCAGCACGACAAAGGGAATGATCCTTGGGATCGCCGTGACAATCATGGCACCGATAATGATATACAGGACATGGGGATTAATGTTCATTTGTCGGTTAACACTCCAATCGTTGCGGTGATCATGGTCGCTACAATGACAGCAATATGTGACGGCACCCACCAGGACAAAAGGTACATCAGAACAGCCATACATAGCACAAGCAGCAGACGATGCTTGAGTTTGGAGGTATGGACACTTTGGAGCTGGGAAATGAGTAGGGCAAGAAACATCGCAGGCAAGGCAAAATCCAGACCAAAAACCTCCGGTCGGGAAATCCAGTTTCCGAGAATCCCTCCTGCCACACAGGATGCAATCCAGGCGAGATAAGCTGTAATATTAAGCCCGTTCATCCAACGGTCACTGACCTGTCCGCCTTTAGCCAATTTATCAGACGCTACCCCAAAGGATTCGTCCGTCAAAAGAACGCCGATACCTATGTTTTTCCATAGTGAATATTTAGAAAAGTAAGGAGCCAGCGACGCACTTAACAGCAGGTGGCGGGCATTTACAATGAATGTCGTTAAAATAATGACGGATGGAGGACTGGCTACAGCCAGCATTGAGCACATAATAAACTGGGAGGCTCCTGCATATACAAGCGCCGACATCAGGGCAATTTCCATGGTGCTAACCCCTGACGAAGCGCCCACAATCCCTGCCGCGAACCCAATGCATACATAACCAAGCAATGTAGGAATGCAATCTTTAACCCCTTGTAAAAAGCTGAGTGAATCGTGCTTCGTTCCGCTCAACTCCGAAGCTATGGACATTTTAACCTTACCCCCAGTGTATAAATTTTATAATAGTATATAACGGAAGTTATGAAGTATCAATATATTATACAATTGTATGTTATATTGAATAATCCTTAAAAAGCTGTTTGATTTACTATGACAACCCAAAGAAGACTATGTATTTACCAAAAAGCTTCGCTCGTGTTCCGGTTGCAGACGATTTGGCAGCAGCCAGCATCCAAAAGCGGTGTTCAAATCGGATGTGTTCATACAAGGACTGTTTTGACTGAATGGGGAGTTCGTAAAAAAAGGGCGTCCCAGTCAGTTCATGACTTATGGGACAACCCTAAGATGGTAACTTATATAAGCTCCTGCCGTTTTTTCAGATATCTGTAGAGAATAATTCCCGAGACCGCGCAGATGGCTGCGCATAGACCGATAACTCCATATCCCGCCTGAAGCCCGCGCAGCATGCCAAGCTCAGTAGTTGCGCCGTAGACTATCTTGACCCCTTCGATTACCCAGCCGATCACATAGTTGCCAATGACACTACCTATACCCATCAGCGTGACGACGAACGTAATAGCTGTATCACTGTCCTTCGGATATCTCCGTGCTATGAACGCCATCACGGTCGGATAGATCATTGCAATGCCTGCACCCGATACGGCAAAGAGAAACGCCAGTCTCTCCCCACCCGCGATTGCTGCGAACGTACATATCGCTGAGAAGGCGGAGAATAGAATCGTCGAAAGCACAAACCCCATCCGGTCAGTGAGCGGACCAAGCAACAGGCGCCCCAACGAGAAGGTAAGAAAGAACGCTGAGAGCATGCTGGACGCCTTCACCGTACTCCATGAATACGCTTTCTCTAAGAAGTTGACTAGCCAGCCCCCAACTGCTAGCTCAGAGACTACCCCAAACGACAGGATCATTACCATCATCCAGAGTGCCGGATCGCGGGTTAGGGTCTTGAGTGAGGTCCGTTCCTCATGCTGCAGATCGTCTCCCGGGAAGGTACTGAGCAGCGCGGCCACAATCGGCAGCAGGCAGAGCGACAACATAGCCAGATACATCCCCCGCCAGCCCAGCGTATGTCCAAATACCGTCAGTGACATGACTCCCGTCGCCAGCAAAGGGGAGACTGTTGAGCTGAGCCCATAGAAAAAGTGGGACAAATTCATCATCGTGCCGGTATTTTTCACAAAAATCCTCGCCCCCAAAATGGCGAGCGCAATCTCCAGCATGCCGTTCCCAATATACATCAAGAAGTAGGACGAGGCGAAGAAAGGATACGTGTGCGACAGATAGATGAACACTCCCGAGATGATCATGGAAGCAAAGGAAATGATGCTGACCGCCTTGATTCCCCACTTACGGACAAGAACGGCGGTGAACGAGCAGGCAATCAAATAACCAAGTGCGTTTAGAGACAACAATGTTCCGAGCTGCTGTTCATCCAGATTGAAGTCGAATTGAATGCGTGGAATAGCAGGGCCTTTAATATTTTCCGAGATGCCAAATACAATAAAGCCAATAAAAATTGTCGCCAGCTGCATCGTGTACATGTAACGGGACTTGCGGGTTTGCGGATTCAAATTTAGTCCCTCCTAGATAGTCAACGTTGGTTTTCTCACCTGTTGGGTGTTCAGGGACGGAAAAGTCATAGGATAGCAGCCCTCCTTCAGGATATTACAATGGTTTTCAAAAACGTTTTAATAAGTGAAGTTTAAGGACATTTATATTCAATGTCAAATGTTTTTATTGGCATGTTGAAGTTAACGAGGAACCTGACCATATTACAGTAAATTATAGCATGCCTACTTCCCGTTTAAGCCTTGTATATACCTTGATCGGCTTCTATATATAGCGAACACACAGTCTTTTGTGTATTCTTCATATATAGACTTTTGGATACAAGGAGGCATCGTCCGTGGATTCAATGCAGTATATTATTGGCTCTAATTTGGCTCAAATCAGGAAGACTAGAGGATTAAGTTTGGATAAGGTGGCTGAACTGACAGGGGTCAGCAAAGGAATGCTGGCTCAGATTGAGAAGGGGAAATCCAATCCTACGGTAACAACCCTTTGGAAAATTGCGAACGGTTTGCACGTATCCTTCTCCACCTTTCTTAAAGAAGACCCGCCGCAAATCACGAAGATTCGAAGGGAAGACCTGCATCCGGTTATTGATGAAGACGGTAACTATTTTGTTTACCCTGTATTCCCGTATCACGCTGAAAAGAAGTTTGAGGTGTTCACGGTAAGTCTGAAGCCAGGCTTTACACACCAGGCAGAGAAGCATCTGGGAGAGGAAACGATTCTCATGATCCGTGGGGAAATGTACTTTGAGATGCAGGGGCAACAGCTCAAGCTGAGTGCAGGGGATGCCGTGCAATTTCAAGTATCTGACATACATACCTACCGTAATGATTCGGATGAGGATGCCGATTTTTATGTATTGATTTATTATGCGGATTAGTGGGATGATTAGCATAGTCTAAAACAGGCTTCCACATCAGGATTTTGCAAAATCCTGAGATATAAAAGAGAGCAACGAGGAAAAGAGAGGAAAGAACCCATGGAAAGCAAGTACATCCGAGAAACCTACTGCTTTAAGACATCCCGAGTATTTCCCAACGATATCAACAATCATAACACGCTCTTCGGCGGCCGATTGATGTCGTATATCGACGATATCGCATCTATTGCAGCTGCTAAGCTGTGTCGTACGAACACAGTTACAGCCTCAACGGATTCGGTGGATTTTTTGCTACCTATCCATCCGAGTGATTCTGTCACGCTAGAAGCGTTCGTAACCTGGACAGGCCGTAGCTCGATGGAGGTGTTCGTAAAGGTAATTCGTGAAGGACTAATGACTGGCGACCGAAAAATCGCAGCCACCGCCTTCCTGACCTTTGTGGCATTGGACGAGAACAACCGTAAAGTGACCGTGCCGCAGGTGATTCCAGAAACAGAAGAGCAGTTACAATTGCACCAGACGGCTCCATCACGCGCAGCCATACGGCGTCAGCGGAGGGAAGAAAGCAAGCAGCTGGCTAGTTTTCTGACAACAGATTATCCGTGGGAACTATAACGTACTAAAGATTATCAATTTCATCGTTTTACGTAAAAAGGAGCCGTTATTTCCGTTAGCAGTCACCATGATCTGCTCGGAATACGGCTCCTTTTGAAAATAACTTGGGCTATTCTACTTTAACTACACGGAAATGCTGATTTGTCCCACCATTATCGCCCCATTGAATGGCTTTGGCTCCATCGGCGGTGGCGCCTTCAGAAATATCGATCAGCTTGCCAGTTGCCCGATTTTTCAGCTTGTAATAACCACCGGTTACGGATACTAATTGCCAGTGCTGACTGGACCAGCCTCCGTCGCTCCACTGCTCAATAACTGTACCATCCGTTGTAGTACCGCTTTCAACACCAATTAGCTTTCCGCTGTTGCGGTTCACAATTTTATAATATCCGCTGCCTGCATCTTTGAGTTGCCATTGTTGGCTTGCTGTTCCCGCATCTGCACGCTGTTCCAGGTCTGCGCCGTCCGTCGTTGCATTGCCAATAATGCTTAGTGGCTTATTGCTCTTGCGATTCACTAGCTGATAATAGGCATCCGGATCAATGGCAATGGGGGGCGTTGTTATCCCCTCGACCACACCACTGGCAGTGTCAATATTAATACTGTCGTGCCAATCCATGGCTAATGAAGTCGCTGTTGGAAAACGTAGTGGCAACCATACATATTGAGAATCCTGCACAGGACCGCTCCACGCACCCGCCCATCGGTCGCCCAAATACAGGTATGAAGTTGTCTGGGCCCCTTCAACAGGAATCACGTAAGCCGACTGTGAATCATAAGTCGTACCGTCCCCAAAGTTTATTGTATTACTCCAGGTTCCTTCAATGCTGGATGCGGTAGCATACTTGACCTGATTGGGATTCCAGCCGGTCGCCCCAGATGTAATCAGGAAGTAGACGTCTCCTTTTTTGAACATCGCTGGAGCTTCACGATATTGTCCTGGCCAAAGTGTAGTCACTAGCGACTCAACTTGCAGAAAATCCGGTGTCAGACGATAAATGTTCAGATCCGCGTTTACCCGGGTAGCCGAAATAAGGTAAGCTGTACCGTTATCGTTGTATACGGTCATATCGCGCGAATCGTAATCCAGAGGACGGAAGCTACCCTGATATGTGTAATCGCCGTCCACCGTATCGGAGGAGGCGACAGCCACTCGGGCCTCGTTGTAATTAACCCCATTCTCCTTGTGCATCCATAATACGTATTTGCGTGTTTTTTCATTATAAATCACTTTCGGACGTTCAATATTCGAAACATTCAGCTCTACGGCGGAGCTGCTGGTCAGTACGTTTTTACGAAACTCCCAGTTTTTTAAATCAGAGGAACGGTAGGCGGATACCGCCTTGAACGTGCCGTTGGGATTACGATTTTCACCAAACCAATAATAGTAACCGTCTACTTTAATCATACCACCCCCATGGGCATGGACCACGTTTCCATCTGTATCTTTAAACTGAATGCCATTCACGACATTCGCTGAAGCGGCTGAAGCGATCTTAGGTGAAAACATCTGAAAAATGCTCAACGTCAGCAAAATAGAGAGCATAATACACAGCAAGCGGGCAAAATCATATTTCATTGTTTCGTCCTCCTCTGTATGCTTTATTTTAAAGCGCTTTCATTAATGGACTCTATAAAGTAGTTTTAATAGAGCTACTTATCCCAATTGTATCCATATTGAATTGAAAGTGCTAGAGTAGTATATTGACCATGTACACGGCACACGCCATCCATATCTAACAGACTTCCATCGAACGGTGAGTGTTACAAACTGGCTGATATTCATTAGGTATATAGGAGGCGACCATGAAAATATACGCGATTGATACGAGCAAGCCGGAAGCTGAGGAGCATTACGAATTACTGGTACCTCGGGTTTCACTAGAAAAGCAGCACAAGTTAGATCGTTTTTTACATCGGGAAGATGCTTTGAGGGGCTTATATGCCGATGTACTGCTAAGATGGTTGGCCTGTCGGCAATTGAAGGTATCGAATGCCAGTCTTCAATTTACATACAATGCATTCGGTAAGCCTTCCTTAATAAATGCACCTGCATTCCATTTTAATGTTTCTCACTCGGGAAAATGGGTGGTATGCGCTATTGATGATCACCCGCTTGGAATCGACATTGAGCAGCTCCGTCCTATTGATTTTGAGGTAGGTAGGGTGTGCTTTTCGGACACAGAGTATGATGCGTTAATGCGTCAGGATGCAGACAGCCGCTTATCCTATTTTTACGATCTATGGACGCTTAAGGAAAGCTTTGTGAAGGCCGAGGGGCAGGGACTAACCCTACCGTTGAAGTCTTTTTCATTTGAGCTAAAGGCACAACCATTCATAGGCTTCACGACAGAGGGCTTTACCACCGAGTATTATCATTTTAAGCAGTATGAGCTGGATCAGGATTATAAAATGGCTGTCTGTGCAGCTCATGACCAATTTGCCGAGCAGGTGCAGCAGGTAGATATAAATACACTACGCTTGGAAGTGGTAACACAGGCTTAATATGTAGTGGATATGCGTATAGTTGAAAAAAGGAGATGAGTGGCGTTGACATTCGTTTTGTTCAAGCACGGCCGGTTGTATGGGGAGTGGGCTTCCAAAGGAGACTCCATCGTTGTACAGCAGGGTCGGATACAGGCCGTCGGATATGCTCGGGAGCTTGAATTGCAGTTGTCCGGTAAGGAATATGAAACCGTGGATTGGGAAGACGCCTATGTACTGCCAGGCTTAACCGATTCACATATGCATTTGTCTATGCATGGTATGAAGTTATCTATGCTCGATTTAACATCAGCTACCTCCAAGGGTGAGATGCTGGCTATGCTACGCAAACGGGTCGCTGTAACACCGCCGGGAGAGTGGATTTTAGGACTTAACTGGAACGAAAATGCTTTTATTCCTGTTGAAATACCGGGTGTAGCCGAGCTGGATGCCATTACAAATCAGCATCCGGTATATCTCACTCGTACGTGCTTTCATACGTTTTTGGCCAATTCAGAGGCATTTCGGCGTGCGGGTATTAGCGAGGACACCCCTGACCCGGCTTCGGGAGCCTATGGGCGAGACGCAGATGGACGGTTGAACGGTTTAATTTATGAGGAAGCCTCCTTTGCCTTTACTAGCGTGCAGCCAGAGCCGGATTATTCGGTTAAGAAGGACACGATTCGGCGGGCTTGCCTGGATGCGCTACGGCTTGGTCTGACTGCTGCACACACGGAAGATTTACGTTTTTTGGGCAGCGTGGAGACGATGCAGCGAATTTACAGGGAGCTGAGGGAAGAAGGTCTTCCTTTTCGCACACACCAGCTCATCTATCATCCATTTTTGGAAGAAGCGAAAATGCAAGGGCTGCGTGCAGGTACTGGAAATGAGTGGATTAAAATTGGTGCGATTAAAATGTTTGCCGATGGGGCTATTGGCGGAAGAACGGCATTATTGTCTGAACCCTATAGTGATGCTCCACGTACCTGCGGAATGGCGATTCAACCGCAGCCAGAGCTGAATCAGATGGTGGCAGCTGCCAGGGCCGCAGGCTTTCCAGTGGCTGTACATGCAATAGGGGATGGGGCAGCGCACATGATTTTGACAGCGATGGAGGCCCATGCGCTCACGGAGGAAAGCGGTTTGCCAGATCGCCTGATCCACGGACAGGTGCTTAGGGGGGATTTGGTCAAGAGAATGGCGAAGCTGCCGCTGATTGCGGACATCCAGCCCCGTTTTGTCGCAAGTGACTTCCCTTGGGTACTGGATCGGGTGGGGAAAGAGCGGACGGAATATTTATACGCCTGGAAAAAGCTACTGGAAGCAGGCATTCCATGTGCTGGAGGTAGTGACGCGCCGATTGAGCCGTTAAACCCTTTTCTTGGTATTCATGCGGCAGTGACTCGCGCCAAGCCGGAAGAAATGCATGAGGGCTATCTTCCCGCTGAAAAGCTGGATGTACATGAAGCCATTCGTTTGTTTACCACGGGAAGCGCAGTAGCAGCTGGTGAGGCTGATGAAAGAGGGACGATAGCTGAAGGGAAAGCCGCTGACTTTACAGTCATTGACCGTGATGTATCGGAAAGCCCGCAAGCTTTACTTGATGTTAAGGTACGAATGACAGTTGTAAACGGGAAAGTTGCATATCGGTCATAGGCTGGTGCTAAGTATGTATGCCAAAAGCCTTCAACTTCACTTTTCATGTGAGGTTGAAGGCTTTGTATTTTATAAACCACGCTCTATAAATCGGTCAGCGTTTTTTACACTGGACCACAGATCAGAGCTGGCTCCGCCCGCATACCAGTAGGCGAAGCCAGCAAACCCAGCATCCTGTCCCAAGCGATACTTACGAGTGAAGGATCGTCCTTCCTCGAGCCACAGCTTATGAAGCTGCGTGTCTTTGTAAGACACGGTATACTGCTGAATATCCTCATTCCAGATTGGTTGGGAGACGGAACGGGATATGAGCTGGTTTTGCTGATCTAGTGAAATATCAGAGGAAGCGATTGACTGTCCGCTAGCGTTAAGCGTCCAGTTCCGTGTAAATAATGGCAACGCCAAGATCGCTTTCTCTGGATAGGTGGTTTGTACAAAACGCCGCACGCTTTCACGGAGCCATGGCAGTGAGGACACAGAGCCGGGGATCGAGCTACCTCCCCAATGCTCGTCATATCCCATCAAGATCAGATAGTCTGCCGCAGCGCCAAGCTGTTTATAATCAAAGGCGGCAGTCCAGTCCGTTCCGTAATCAGGAGATACACAAATCGCCAGTACCGTATTCTGACTCTTCAACTTAGCTTTTAATTGTTGGACGAACAATGTTAAATGGGCACGATCCTGACCATCTACATTTTCAAAATCAATGATAAGTCCATTCAAACCGTGTACAGATACAGCATTAGCAAGCTGACTTATGGTTGTATTTCGTAGAACCTCACTGGACAAAATTTGGTGCGTCAGTGCCAGGTTGGAACGGTTGCCTACCATCGCCCAGATATTTTTATGATGCTGTTTGGCCCAGGTGAGCAGCGATGAATTGGTATAATCGCTGATAATACCTGTTTCATTCAGAAAAAACCAACGTGGTGACAGGGTGTTGATGTTGGATTGGAGCACCGTATTTTCAAACTGCTGAATGGTTTGATCATATTGCCAGCCAATTCGGATGGAAGAAGCGGTGGAAGCAGTTTGGTTAGCATGTTTTGTTGAATACGTTAGCAGTCGCTCCAGTAAGACCGCTGTTTCTTCACGAGTCAGAGAGGATGCAGGACGAAAATAGTTACTTTCACCTTTCATAAAGCCGTAACGATTTACGGTGATTACCGCATCAAGAGCCCAATCTGCAATTTCGCCAGTATCTGTAAAGGAGGAAGTAGCATTTCCTGATCCGCCCGAAGAGCGGATGAGACGTGCGATCATCAAAGCCGCTTCTTGACGGGTTATAGGACTATTAGGTTGGAATGTGGCAGACGTTCCCCCCTGAACGATATTGAGCTGCGAAGCCGCTTCAATCCATCCATAGTACCACGTCTTTTTGGCAACATCTCGGTAGGAGGGAACGGGTGCTTGTACAGGCTCCAGACCGAGTGTACGGTCCAGTGCGGTAACCCATTCGGCTCTGGTAACAGCCTTTTTAGGAGAGAAGTAACCAGGTCGTGTACCGTTCAAAATTCCTTTAGCGTGCAGGGAAATAATAGACTGATAGGCATAGCTGTGTGCAGTATCTTGGAACGTAGCGCCGGATGCTGCTGCTGGAGCAGCTAAGTATGAAGAGAATGTTGTGAATATTGTGATGGCTGCCGTTGCTGATAGGGTAAGCTTGGCTAACCAACGTGATCGTTTGGAACTCATACCAAATAACCTTCTTTTTTATGATAGATTGTAGATTCATAGTTCGTTACTCGACGAATAATACTATCAAAAAGAGGAAAGTTATTCATTGCTAAATTGCTGGAAAAATACCAAAAAACCCGCTACCTATGCGGCAACGGGTCTGATATTGGATAAACTATGCCTTTTTGGCATACATAATACCGATAGTCTGTGGACCACAATGACTGGAAATAACACAGCCTGCTGTAGTTAGCAGTACCTCATGTGCGTTCGTTTCTTCTTTCAAGCGAGCTTGCAGCATCAGCGCATCTTCCTCGGCCAAAGCGTGCACGACAATAATGATATCGTTATCCATCTGATCTCGTTGATTCAGAGCGTTTTGCAGCATCTGATCCAGTGCTTTTTCACGTTTGCCGCGGACTTTGTAGGCTGGCGTCATTTTTCCGTCAATTACTTTGATCACCGGACGAATTTTGAGAAGACTGCCGATCAGATTTTGCATGCCTGAGCATCTTCCGCCTTTATACAGGTATTCAAGTGTATCAATGACAAATTCCGTATCTATTAGCGGCCTGGTTTTCGTCAACATGTCTACAATCTGCTCTATCGTATTGCCGTTGGTTGCCGCACGAGCAGCTTTCATCACAAGCAGGCCAAAGCCACACGACAAATTCAAGGAATCAAAAACCGTAACGCGGCCTTCCGGAAATTCAGAGGCAGCGAGTAGCGCATTCTGGTACGTTGATGATAGCTCGGAAGACAGACTGATATATAAAATGTCGTCCCCTTGTTCTATGTAGGGCGTAAAGGCTTGAATAAAATCCGACGGAGAAGGTGCGGCGGTACGTGGTAAATGTCCCTCGCGACTTACACGTTGAAATAATTGTTCCGGGTGAATGTTCACCCCATCCTGCAATGCTTCATCACCAAATACCGTATACAAAGGTACAATGCTAATCTCGTACTGTTGCCGCCAGTGAGTTGGAATATCACTGGTACTGTCGGCAAAAATTTTAATTTTGTTCATACATTGAATCCTCTCTGTGTGATGCAGAAAAATTATAAAGATTGCACGGAGGAAGGATAGATATCCGCTGTGCTATTCGGAACGGAAAGACCGATGGCAAGAAGTGCAATAAAGCCTACAATAATAAGTGCATTAATGATTAAGCCTGTAATAGCAAAGGTCTTCTTACGGTTTTTTAACGCAATTCCAATGATACCAACGACAAGTCCGCTACAATTCAGCAACAGGCTGCCTAAAAAAATAAAAGGAAGCAATACCGTTCCGGTTTGCTGCAGAGCGATTTCCGGGTTCATCGTCTGGTATTGGCCGAAATGAGCCAGTAGATTAATAACCATAATAGCCAGAATAATATATCCGATCAGACTGACAAGCGACATAATAAAAGAAGCAATTCCGGGACCAGAATGTTTGAGCTTGACCGGAGGCTGGAACACAGGAGATTCTGAAAAAACAGGGTGCTCCTCAGACGCAGCAGGCTTTTGCAAATTAGGATCTTGGTTACTCATTTTTTCCACTCCTTGAACATAGTCCGAACAGGTACTAATTTTCCACAAAATAAACAAAAAAGCAAGCCACCCTACACATTACCCTTCAAAAGACAGGGTCTAATCATCCAATTCTGTATGCGGTCTGTTCACACACGCTGGCTGGTAAACTTCATACGGTTTCGATAAAATAAGAAGAACATTCGGCTAAAAGGATGAGATGAAAAGGAGTACACAAACATGCAACGAAAATGGATATTTACGGGATCTATAATGATGATGTTGGCGGTAGCCATTGGAGCGTTCGGGGCACATATTGTGAAAGCCCGGATCGACGCGGATGCTTTGGCCGTGTATGAAACAGGTGTGAAATATCATATGATTCACGCTGTCGGTTTGCTGATCATTGCGTTGGCTGCTGGACAGTGGGGGCCTTCCAACCGTCTAAGATGGGCAGCTCGTCTGTTATTGACGGGTATCATTTTGTTTTCTGGTAGCTTGTATGTGCTAAGTCTGACCGGAATCCGTGTGCTGGGGGCTATCACCCCTCTAGGAGGCGTGTGTTTTATAGCAGGATGGATATTACTGGCATGGGCTGCCATGGGTCTGAAGAAAGAGGATTAAAGTTTTTTTCGGATAATACAAAAAAAGAGAATGGACAAGAAAGACATCATGTTTTTCCTGAACGTTCTCTTTTTTCATGCTTCGTTTTTTTGTGAAGTATTTACATTTACGATGTGATTTCATCGATCTCATTCATTTTAAAGGAGTACACTTGCTTCTCATCTACATGATACACACTCAGCAGGCTATTATCATGGTCCAGATTGAGGATGCGGCAAGGAATGCTGCGTTGTCCACCATAGCGGTTTACGATTAACCGTACAAGCGTATTATCATGTATATAGCGTTTGATCCATTCATACGTACTAAGGTCTTGTTGTGTTGCAGGCTTTGGCTGTACGTGGGATTGTTTGATCTCTTGAACGACTGGCGGCTTGTTCGTAATTGCGGCTGATTTCTTTTTAGAAAATTTTTCCGCGAGCGTAGCGGCTGCATCAGATGGGCTATTCACGGCTGACTGTTTTTTTAGGTACAGTGCAGCTTCAATTAAATTGCCAAGTTCGATACCGGATTGAATCCGGCTATCCGCAATGTGTTCGTTTTGGCTCAAGAGATTAAGCAGGAACTGAAGGGCCTCTACATTCGAACGGCCTTTAACTAATACATCTACATTAAATAAATAACTGGTTTCGTCTTGATTTGATTCCTTTTTCATACATCCTCCAGCCCAAGCCATGGGTAATTAGTCTTTTATGGTACCTATCAATATATCATTAAAATGTAATCTATCATAGTGCCTAAGGCCCTGTTGTTGGATATTAACAAAAATAAAATCTATATAAAGCTTTATGTGTAAAATTTTAATGGAGTACACTGGAATTGTACATTTTTTGCATGTGTATACGAATGAGGAAAGTATGTGAGCATCGGATATAGATAAGCAAAGACAGAGTTACATATACAGAGAATAAAGGAGGTAGTGGGTGAAATCAAGTAGTTTAAATTTTAAATATATTACAGTGGAAAAACATAACGGAGAAGTACTATTCATCCAGAAGAAAAGTAAAATTCCCCCTTAACGAAAGGGGGACTGGGCATATAAAAAACATGATATATTAACATGGTATATTATAGTAAGTGAAATTAAAGCGAATTTTATTTTCGATCAAAAGGGGATCCGTTGTGATCGAATAAGGTAGTCATGTTCGACTGCCCAATTCACAAGACCACTCCAGAAATCTTCACAGGCTGAAATGATCTTCGCTGGTTCAGCTAAATCTCCGGACATAACCAACTTAACTACATGATCAAGTCCTTCTGGACGACTCGGCAGTTCCAGGGCCTCCGGTAGAACCATTGAACCCGTTGAGAAGAGCTTCTGATTGTGTAACCCAACTAACATAGCCCCATATTGGGCAAACTGCATTACCAAGTATGGCAAGTAGGTATGAGGACCATTTACACGGACATTCCTAAGCTTTCCTATAAACTCGTACATTTCACCTACAAGCACTTCGTTGATGGCATGCCTGAAATCTTCCTTTGTGGGGGATTCGGCAGCTTCCTTTAATATAGAAAAAAAGTCTTCAGGATCATACAGACGAAGTGGGGAAAAGAAGGGGCCATGTGTCAACGGCCATTCGCCCTCAACAGTAGAGGCAATTTTAAGAAGAACGTCTGAACTACAGACGTTCACCTCCGCTTTCCAGGGTCCCGCTGACCATTCATGGCTAAATTCTACGGGGCCGTTTGATTCACTTAGTACACAAAACATTTCAATGTCCGAGAAAGGGCCGTCAGTACCTTTGGCAACAGATCCATAGACCCCTATAGCCAGAATTTTGTCTCTATATACTTCATGTAACCTCGCAGCTATATCGTGGCAAGTCTGAAGTCTCTCACTTCGAGAAATGTTGACAGGTCCATTCATGTTCATTAGTATCCTCCTCTGTTTTATTAGGGTGAGTTGAAACTAAAACATGGATGGAGGAGCTCGGGCTTAACGGGGGACATTTTTTCGATTCATTCGAATTCCTCCCAAGCGATTTTGTTATGGGGATTGTACCCAAACGGGTTTATTTTAGCAAGCATGTTGCCTTTTCTATCTTGCTTACGGCTATGATAGGGCGGTTATAGGGTGAATCCATAGCTGAAAATTGTTGCTGGAGAGCTGTGGAAAATAGCGGCAAGTTTAATGCATATATTTTATGAGTAAAGCGATGATCTGAAGAAGTTATTTTTTAAGGGAACTAGAAAAATTATGGTCAATAATTTTCTTTTCTCGAATCAATCTTCGTAAACCCAATACTTGTGCCCTACGCTATAGCACTTGGATGGGACTAGCCCAGAAAGAAACAGATGAAAACGGGACAGGCTGATCTTCTCATAGCTGAACTAGGCATAGAGGAATGAGTCATATGTTCAGACCTCGAGGGCAACAAAAACTCAAGGTCTTTTTTATATGGATCGAGTGAGAGAAAAAATGCAGATTAGGAGTCTTAGAAGCAAGACAAACAAAAGCCAGACCTAAAAGGAGGGGAACGCGTGGAGCTGACAGACGATCATTCAATTATTGAAGCTGTACTAAAAGGCAATAAACAAGCGTACGCGGGCATTGTCCGGCGCTATCAGAATAAGCTTTACGGATTGTTCCGCAAGATGGGGTCTTCCGAAGCGGATGCTCAGGATCTGACTCAGGAGACACTACTTAAAGCCTATCGTAAACTGGGAGCGCATAACCCGACGCAGAGTTTTGCCGGTTGGATGTATACAATTGCTGTCAATTTGCAGAAGGACCGTGGACGCCGAAAAGATCCAAAGTCTCTGACACAGGAAGATACATATGAACGTGAAACACCTGAATCGAAGTTGCTGCAAAAGGAACTGCGTTTCGAATTGGATTGCTTGTTAGAGACGCTGCCCGAGCATTATCGACTTGTGTTGATTCTGCGCTACACCAACCAACTGAGTCACAAGGAGATCGCTGGTATTACTGGCATGTCGGTTCGGCAGGTTAACAACGCCGTCCACCGTGCTAAAATCAGTCTGCGCAAAACCGTAGAAGCCAAGGAGGGGCAACGTTATGAGAGTCTGGGATCGTACAACAACGAAAAAAGCCAATCTTGAAACAGAGGACGGCAAATCGACGATAGAAGACAGAAACTGGGAAATTTTGTTGTTTCACGAAAGGCTATCTAATGAGTTTACCGACCAGGTGATGCTGGCGCTGGAAGGAATCGAGATCGAACCAGCTGACAGAGCCGACGCGAGCGATCATGATGTATCCAGATACTCTCCGAGCGAGCAACCAGCGGAAGCGGAGGCACAGATCTTGACGGGACCGACTGAATACAGGAATCGGCAACAGAACGCAGCCGCGTACGATGACACGTCCATCGTCGCCCAGGTGAAACATTACCGCGCTGCCAGACGCACTTCACAGTTTAAAGTATGGAGTTTGGTGGTCGCCGTCGTTGTATTTGTGGTTAGCACACTGCTGTATACGCAGCCGACTCTTGCAGATATGGTGAGGTCGCTGTTTGCGAAAGACAGCTATGTGGATAATGGCATGAAGAAGGTCCGTGAAGCAGGACTGGTACAGATTTCGGGTGCCAGTGCTAAAGATCAGGGTTACACTCTGAAAGTCAACGAACTTATCGCCGATTCGACTAGAATGATTATCGGAATCGAAGTTTTCGATGTTGAAGGAAATGCTGTAACCGGGGATTTTAGTATTCAAGATGTCGATTTCAGCCTCTTTGATAACCAGAGAGGTGATGTTGGCGCTGTTCCTTTTGAAGTAAGCACAGGGGGCAACGAGAATATTAGTAGGATTGAGTTCGACTTTATGCGGCCGGTACTGACCGACAAGCTGCAGCTTAGTGCACATATCCGTGAATTGAGGCTGTATGCGGACAAACTTAATGTGGAAGCTCCTATTAAAACGGTAAAAGGAGATTGGAGACTGGATGTGGAGGCAGATCTAACCAAAGCCAAAGCGCAAACGTTGCTGACTCCGATTGATAAAACGTATGAGACGCCAAGCGGCTTACGTATTCACATGCAGGGAGCTACCCGGACGCCGAGCGGCGGATCATTGGAATATACTACAGAGTTGACCCCAGAAGCCGCAGACCGAGCGCTGAACGGACAAAGCGGGTTCCACGAGCTTAAGTATCATCTGGAAGATGCACACGGGAAATGGCTTGGGGATAACAGAGACCCTGAATTCGGACGTCGATCTGGATTGGACCGTTGGAGTGGCAAGACGCACTGGTTCTACCAGTTTAATGATTTTGCCTATGATAAGCAGCAAATTCGATTCGTATTGGACGGCTATATAATTCGAGAGAGAAGCGAGGCGTCGGTCGTGCTCGACCCGGCTCAAACTTCAGCTGTGCATCCCGTTAAATTCGAAGACTCGGGTGATGCTTATCTGTTCAAGGGGCTCAAACTTCGTTCCAACAGTTCTAATTCGGGCAAAATGTATGCGACCATTCCGATAGGCGGTATCTTCAGTAGTCCTAACTTCACGCAAGACATTTGGGTTGCCGTTGACGAAAATAATAAGGAGTATTCGATGTTTTTTGGCGGAGGCTACACAACAGATCGTTCAGGTGTAATCGAGCTGCAGGAGGATGCCGGATATTTCGTCGATGGGCTAAATCAAATGCCGAAACAGCTCACGCTAAAACGAAAGGTCGTCAACCATTTGTACAAGGATGCCGATTGGTCGTTTGTCATACCGCAAACGGGAACGAACGGCGTCATCCTGAAATAAGCAAGCGGGTATGTATCGAGGTTGATGGATGAGAAGCGTTTTTGGTATGCTCCCTTGGTGCAAAGTAGCTATGACAAGAAAGAGCCTGAATCATACCCTGTAACCAAGGAATTTATAACAGAGGGCCGAATGGGCCCTCTGTTTCCTACGGTCTAAGTGACTGGTCCAATTTACTGATTCGCCATTCAGCGAGGGTTTAATTTCACTTGTGAGCCCTTGCCGCCCGTCTGGATTCCAGTATCCTTCACTCCGGCTTCCTTCAAATCGATTAGTAGCCGCTCTAGTACCGCTTTGGCGACAGGCGCTTCTTTTGCACCAGACGCTTTAACGACCAGCTGCACCGGTTTGCCGGAACGCAGATGTTTGTCTGCCTGACGCAGCTTCGTGTCGTAATCATGTTCCTCAATATGAGCAGTGAAGCGAAGCTCCTTGATCTTTTCTTTGCCGCTGTTTTTTGCGGCTCGGCCGACATTTTTGCTTGCTGCGGCTTCTTTTTGCGCCAGCGCTTTTCCTTTACCCTTCGCGACCAAGCTACAGGGTGGTGGACTGCTCATCAATGAGGTGCAGACCAGGTCCACCCCTTTGGATCGGGCCATAGCCAAGGCTTCTGACTTGGATACAACGCCGAGCTTCTCCCCTGCGAGTCCAGTGAGTACCACTTCGTCAGCTTTAATTTGCTCGTTGATTAATACCGCCACGTAAATGAAGCCTCCCTTAAACAATGATAAAGCTATCATATACGGAACCTGTTTGCGATTCAATTTTAGATTTATCTGTATTGACAAAAGTCACTAAGCCCTATAATCTTTTACTGATAATGATTATCATTTTCCAATGCAATATACATACAGGGGTGATTGAGAGAAATGAAAAAGATGTTGAATAGCCTATTATTATTTGTAGTTTTTACTATTGTATTGGCGGGCTGCGGTGCGGCTGGGGATAGCTCGAAGACGGAAGGTACTGCAGGGTCTGAGCAGACATCCACAACGGCTGGTCCGGTTACGGTTAAGGATGACCATGGGGAAGTCAAGCTGGACAAGCCAGCGGAACGTGTAGTTGTACTCGAATGGACGTTTACCGAGGACCTCATTGCACTTGGCGTACAGCCTGTCGGTAATGCGGACAATGAAAACTACAAGCTGTGGGTAACACCGGAGGCGAAGCTGGCTGATACCGTAACTGATATCGGCACACGGGGCGAACCGAATCTAGAAGCGATTGCGGCGCTTAAGCCGGATCTTATTATCACTAACGCCGATAACAATGCAGCGATCTATGCACAGCTTAAGGGGATAGCACCGACAATAGAATTCGATCCTTACAAGGGGAACGGCTATGATTACGACCGTATGGTCGAAATTTTCAAGCAAGTCGCTGTGGCTACCGGAAAAACGGAACAGGCTGATAAGGTCCTAAGCGAACTTGACCAGCACTATGTAGAGGCAAAGGCAACATTGGAGAAAGCGGGCAAAGCAGACTTTCACTATGCGCTAACACAGGCCTTCACAGCTCAAAATGCTGCCAGTCTGCGAATGTTCAAGGAAAATTCGGTTGTAGTGGGAACGCTCGCGAAAATCGGCATGGTGAACGACTGGAAGTCGGACAAGACCGAGAAATACGGGTTTAGCACCGTTGGTATTGAAGCTCTTCCTGCTGTACAGGATAGTAATTTTATCTACATTACGCAAAAGACGGACGATGTATTTGGAGCCGCAATGAAGAACAACTCCGTATGGAACGGACTAAACTTTGTCAAAGAAAAACGAACCTATCCACTGGACGGTACAACATGGACGTTCGGCGGCCCGATCTCATCTAAAGTACTCGTTGATCAGGTAGTCGGAGCTCTGACGAAATGACCCGTACAGGCACAAGGGGGTTATCGAAAACTTGGCGTGTAGGAAGCATCTTTGGGGGCGGATTGATCGTCCTCATCGTGCTTTTTTTTGTAAGCTTGTGTTATGGAGAGGCTTCAATCCCGCTGCATACAGTAATTGAGGCGTTGACCCAGCGTCAGAATACGCTTGAACATAACATGGTGTGGGATCTACGAATGCCGCGTACGGTCATCGGAATCCTGGCTGGTGGTGCGCTTGCAATCGCTGGTGCTTTGCTTCAGGCCATCACCAAAAATCCGCTGGCGGCTTCTGATACACTAGGAATTAACGCTGGTGCCTACTTTGTAGTTGTCCTTGGCGCGGTGATGTTTCCCGGACTGCTGCATCAGGCGCCGTTTCTATTTGCCGCTGTCGGCGGCCTTCTGGCAGCGGTACTCGCTTACTTCATGGGCGGGGGACGAGCGGGAAGTCCGATTCGGTTGGCGCTTGCCGGCTTGATTGTATCCATGGTTCTCGGTTCGTTTACCGGAGCTTTGCATATCTTTTATTCATTTGAAACGCAGGGACTGTTTCTCTGGGGTTCTGGCTCGCTTGTGCAAAACGACTGGAGCGGGACGACTTACGCCTGGCCCTGGGTCGTAGGACTCTCGGTCATTGCCTTTCTGCTGTCAAGACAATTTGATGTCCTGGATCTGGATGAGTCCACATCCACGTCACTTGGACAAAAGGTTAGTTTGACCCGGGCGGTGGGTATTGTATTAGCTGTCCTGCTGTCGACCATTACAGTTAGCGTCATTGGACCTATTGGTTTTGTGGGTTTGGTAGCTCCTCATTTGGTGCGCTTAAGCGGCCTGAAAATGCATCGCTGGGTGCTGCCTGGTTCCTTTCTATGGGGGGCATTACTGTTGACCGGCGCTGACGTGCTGGCGAAGATGGTCCACCAATCAAGCATGGATCTGCCGACCGGAGCAATGATGGCCTTGATTGGGGCTCCTTGGTTAATTTGGTTGATTCTGTGGAAGATGAAGCTGCCTTCTGGGATTAATGGACAATCTTCAATGAACATAGGTGTGCGCTCTCGGAAATTACCCTATGGCAGGCTGGTCACGTTGCTTGGGTGCGGTGCCGTGCTGTTGACCGTATTCAGCCTGATGTTTGGAGGGATGCGAATTCCGGTTGGCGATTTGCTGTCTGGCCTGTTTGGCGGTGAGAACGCAAATTCAGCCTTGCTGCAGTTTAGAATTCCGCGCACGCTGGTGGCAGCCGGGGCTGGTATCGCGCTTGCAGTCAGCGGTGTCTTGATCCAATTAGCCGTTCGTAACCCCTTAGCGGATGCCTCGATCATTGGTGTTTCTTCAGGGGCTGGCTTTGGAGCGCTTGCAGTGATTATCGTTTGGCCTGGGCTGCCTGTTTATATGCTGCCCATCGCGGCGATTGCTGGAGCGACGGTGTCGGCGGCGGTGATCTTCTTTTTATCATGGAACAAGCACCTAAACCCGTCTGTGGTCATCCTACTTGGGATTGCCGTATCAGCGATCGGAGCAGCTGGCATTCAGATACTGATTATCCAAGGTTCGCTTTGGGGCAGCACAGGCTATATTTGGCTGACGGGTAGTACCTACGCTCGAAACTGGGGGCAGGTGGCGACGATTTTGGCTTTTCTGCTCGTGTTGTTGCCAATAGCCTGGTGGCTAGCTCGCCGCTTCGATCTTTTGGTGTTTGACGACAGCAGCGCTATGGGACTGGGACTTCCGGTGCGCCGCACCCGGTTGCTGGCGATGGCAGTGGGGGTGCTGCTGGCGGGCGGAGCGGTAGCCTGTGTAGGTACAGTTGGCTTCATCGGGCTGATTGCTCCGCATATCGTGCGTACGTTGATTGGGCACCATGTACGTCGCTCTATCGTTCTGTCTAGCATCTTGGGAGCGGTAATGCTGGTGCTGGCTGATACGATTGGACGGACAGTGCTTGCGCCGACTGAAATTCCTTCCGGATTACTGATCGCACTGATCGGTGCACCGTATTTCCTGTACTTGATGTATCGCTCCAATAAGAGTAAGTCAGTGTAGTTGAATATGTACTTGAACAGGCTGTTTCCCAACGGATTTCCCGTGGGAAAGCAGCCTTTATTATTTATTTTTCTACGTAATCATTGGACTTTATATTTACAAATCTAATAAAATAGATATAATGTTTTATATGGAACCGTCATTGATTTATAAAGCATTGTCAAACGAAACTCGTCGTCTAATTATGCTGTGGTTAAAAAAACCAGAAGAGTTTTTTGATGAACAGGCTTATCTGAAGCAAGGGCTTAATTTTCAAATTGGTGTATGTGTGGGAGATATTCAGGCTAAAGCGGGACTTGCGCAGTCTGTGATTTCAAGTTATTTATTAACGATGCAAAAATCCGGTTTGTTAGAGTCTGAGCGTATTGGGAAGTGGACGTACTATCGTCGGAATGAAAAAACAATCCGGGAATTTGCCGAGTATGTTCAAAAGGAATTATAAATAGAAAGGAGGTTTTTTTTCACAATACATATCTACAAATCTATATATATAATTAAATTGGAGGCTTATACTTAAAATGAAAAAGGTTAACCCGTTACTTATTATCATTCTGGCTTTAGGCGTATTCGGTATTATTACAACGGAAATGGGAATTATAGGCGTTCTTCCTCAAGTAACCCAAAAATTCAATGTATCAGCTGCCCAGGCGGGTTGGCTCGTTAGTATATTTTCTTTCGTTGTTGCCCTTTCAGGTCCGTTTTTGACCTTACTCGTTTCCAGCATGAATCGTAAAGTCATTCTATTAACCGCTGTATTCAGTTTTGTCATCTCCAATATAGTCTACGCCTATACCACTCATTTTGAGGTCATGCTCATTTTTCGTGTTCTTCCCGCTATTTTTCATCCTGTCTTTTTTTCGGTCGCCCTCGTGACTGCAGCTCATCTTGTCCCCCGTGAAAAGAGTAGTAAAGCCGTCACCAAGGTTTTCGCTGGAATTACGGTAGGATTTGCGTTTGGCGTGCCTTTGACTTCCTATCTTGCTGAAAAGATATCGTTAGAAGCTGCTTTCTTATTTGGAGCTGTCGTAAGCATGATTGCATTTGTGGGAATACTCGTATGGCTTCCTTCCCTGCCCGTTCAGGAAAAGATGTCTTATGGCAAACAGCTTGGTATATTACGTAAACCTCAATTGTGGTTCAACATTGTGACTGTTATTTTTATCTTTGCAGCTATGTTTTCGGTGTATAGCTATTTTGCCGAATATCTTGGAGAAGTAACTCTGATGAACGGGTCATGGATCAGTATGATGTTGATGGTCTTTGGAATCGTCATGATTTTTGGGAATTTTTTATTCGGGGGATTATTACATAAAAATCTGACCAAGACCGTAATTATGTTCCCATTGCTATATATGGTCATTTACGTATTCACCTATGCTCTGGGTGCTTCTTTCCTACCGATGTTTGTGGTTGTGCTCACTTGGGGGGCCGTGCATTCTGGGGGGCTTATTATTAGTCAAACATGGTTAACCACGGAAGCGAAAGAAGCTCCAGAGTTTGGTAATAGCCTGTTTGTCTCATTTTCTAATCTAGGTATTACGATAGGGGCTGCTACGGGCGGGTGGTTTATCTCTCACTTGGGAATACACCAGCTCATCTGGAGCGGAATGATGTTCGCATTACTAGCTTTTTCATCCATTATCATAAAAATAAAAATATTCAATTCGAATGCAGCGGAAGCCAACGTGCGTTAAAATATGGAGAGACATTAGAAGAGTACTCTACAAGATGACCATAAAATGATGCATGGGGTGATGTTGATTGAATATCGTATGGACTTCGATCTTAATGACATTCGTAATCGTTAGCGGGATCTTGGCGTTGCTCATCTGGGGAGTGATATCCTTAATCAAGCGCTTTCGCTAAACGCAATGAGGAGTAGACATCTCTATGTGTTGAACTTATATTATCCAATTGGGAGGAATAGATGAATATTCGAATGTACCACGATCTGGAGGCTCAATTGGAAGAAGAGATTTGGGAGCTTGGAGAGGATGCAGCTCATACACTCCCATTAGATAGCAACTTGGCTGTGGAAAAAGCCCAGAAGGCTTGGGATCTAATACCCGAGCCTAAGCATAAATGGGGCATCACAGGTGTAACCTTGCATCAATACGTTAAAATTCTCAATTATAACGGGCATACTCAGCGATCAGTAGAGCTTTTAAATGAGGAGATTTTAGATTTGGAAGGTACAGGGTACCGCATTATACATGCTGAACCTTATATTCAGATGGCGGAAACACTTCTTCATCAGAGCAAGCCTGTATTAGCTCATGAATATCTCCAGAAGGCATACTCGATTGGGAGGGCAAGAGCGTTTCGGGACCAGCCCGAGCTTTATCTCGAAATAGCAAAAAGTAAAGCTCTAGATGAACAGGATATACTACTTCAATTTGCGGCGTTAGATGTGAACGCCAAATTTTTAAGCGACTTAAAGGATAATAAACAAACATTGTAATGACCTCATATAGTCTGAGATAAAATGCTGATATGGATTAGACGGACAATGGGTTCCAAAATTATTTGTGGGGAGGACCAATGCATTGAAATTAAAAGAAGTGCTCTTAGCCACCCATAGTTTCGAAGCGATAAAAGCTTTTTACGGCTCTCTCTTGGATTTGCAGGTTGTGGAGGAAAGCTCTTCGCGGCTGTCGTTTCAAGTAGGGGAATCGGTTCTTGCTTTTCAGGAATCCTCCCATATGGAAAATGAGTTTTATCATATTGCGGTTACGATCCCAACGAATAAATTCATAGAAGCAAAACAGTGGGTAATCGACCGTGGAATTTCATTGATTTCAAGACCCCAAGAAGATGAGTTTTTTTTCGAAAACTGGAATGCAACAGCGCTTTACTTCTATGATCCGGATCATAACCTTGTCGAGTTCATCGCTCACCATACACTCGACAATGCAGTCACTGAAGCTTTCGGGCCCAACTCTCTACTTCGTATAAGCGAGATCGGTCTTCCTGTCGATGATGTCCCTGAAGTATCTAGGATAATCACCGAAACGTTCCAACTTGATCCATGGGGAGGGGCTGGACAAAAATTCGCGCCGCTAGGGAATGTTGAAGGATCATTTATAGTCATAGACAAGCAACGGCCTTGGTTTCCTGATGATAGGCTTCCGGCCGTATTTAATACCAGTGTCTTGTTTGAAGGTCCATACTCCGCCCGTCTTTCACTGCATAATGGTTTGTATGAATTGAGGTCAACCTGAGTTAAGGCTTCATCTCATCGCCATCACCCCCGGATTTCTGGAATAAAGCTTACGATAAGGGGGGAAACCCGGGGGCCATAATACATTCAGGAGAGAATATATGAATATTAGACTACTTAATTCAAATGAAAAATATCCAATAGATCTCTTGCTACTAGCTGATCCTTCGCGCCAACTTGTTGAGGAATATTTGAAAAGAGGGCAGTGTTATGTAGCAGAAATTGACAATCATATTGTTGGAGTCTATGTTCTTTTACCTACAAGACCTGAAACAGTTGAGTTAGTGAATATAGCAGTATCAGAAGATATGCATGGTAAAGGAATAGGCAGACTATTAGTGACACATGCCATTGAAACAGCTAGGGCACAAGGTTATAAAACGATGGAAATGGGCACAGGAAACTCTAGCATTGGGCAGTTAGCCCTCTACCAAAAATGCGGGTTTAGAATTGTAGGTGTAGATCTAGATTTCTTTATCAGACATAACTATCTAGAAGAAATTTATGAGAATGGCATACAGTGTAGAGATATGATTCGTATGTCTCAGGATTTATAGAGCTTAATTTTCTTTACAAACCCTTCAAAGGTATCTTAAGTAAGGTTCTGAAAGGTATATGATATTGTGCCAAAAGATGGTACAATGAATTGCGGAAAGGCTATACAATCATTGGATTGCAATAGTCCTTTTTTAATGAGTTGATATCCTACTAAGTTCCTGACAAGGGGTGGTTACTTTGTACAACACAACAACCACGATACTCACAGAGATAACAAAACATATGAAAGATCATGATTTAATCCTAAGTGATTTAGCAAGAGAAGCAGAAATGAATCCGGGCACCATGAGCAGTATTATTAATGGGAACCGCACACTTTCAGTCGATCAGTTAGATCGAATTACAAAAGCAATGGGGCTTCCCGTTGGCTATTACTACGAACGGTATGTGTCTGAGTATTTAACAGAGGCTAATCCGAATTGGCGTCGAATGAGTCCTTTTATACATAATTGTGCGAAATTAAATAAATTGGACTGTATACAAGAAGTTGTTAATTTATTGATGGATAAGTTAGGCTATTCAGAATCTTTATTTGAGCTTGCCGAAGAACTTTTTAGAGAAGGGCTTTACGAAGCGGCAACTATTCTATATGAGAATGTGGCTCTAAGTGAGAAAAAGCAATATTCAGAACGTCTGGCTATGTGTCAGTACCGTTTGTTCCATACAAGGCAAGGAGATAATCAAGAGAAAAACTATGAAGCAGCCGTTCAATTTGAAATATACGTTGATCGACTAGATGAGATAGAACAGTTAGATGCATTAAAAGATCTGGCGAATACATACCGTTCGTTACGAAAATGGGACAAAGTAGAATTATTCGCTAAAGCTTTGGGAGACAAGGCAAAAATTCAATATAACATGGAGCAACAACGGCATCCTTCCAAAAGAGAAAATGTAAAGAAACCAAGCTTTCCTCTGTTTGCTTATTGGGCTTTTTCGCATTTACTTCGTGCACAAGCATATGACGAGAGGAAAGACTATGAAATGGGACTTCATCATATCAAAAAATATGCTGATTTAAGCTGGGTTTTGGATACAGATGAAGAAACATTGAAATGGAAAAATAAATATGAGGATTGGGCGGTAGTAAATACTTATGTAAATAAGCTTCTTTCAGGCGAAGAGAGCGTACTTCCCGAGTATGTAGCTTATATTTCTTCAAGGAAAGATGAGGTTCTTCCCGCACTTGATAATATCATCGAGGCAGCTAATCGATACCAATTTGATGTAGATGATATTTTAGAGCAATTCAAGGAGGACATTTCATCTTATTTAGAACAACAAAAAATCGAAGGCTTTTATACTCAAAGATTCATAACAGAGCGTTTTATACATTTTTCTAAGGAATTATCAGTCTACTTTTTGACTAAAGGAAGATTTTCTGATGGTTTTAAATTTTTATTAAATTGTTTGGAAAAATCTACATTAATCAATAATAAATCATATATAATTAAATGTATGAGGCTTTTTGAATCTTATCAGGAGCATTCATCATTTGAGACGAAGACAGCCTACAGAAACTTGATTAATGAGGTGGATCAAGATGAAGCGTAAAATAATTCTGACCTTTTTAGCAACCAGCTTTATGTTAATAGCAATAGTTACTGTCCCTTTACTTTTTCATGATCAAGAACATGGCTATCAACCGAGTCACCATGGCGAAATGTAATTATTCTTAACAGGAAAAAGATGCATGATATTTAAAGTACTTAATAAGGTATAGAGTATAAAACCAAATGGATAATGGAACAGGTTAGATGGAATGATCCGTCTAGCCTTTTTATTGCGTGTTTTGCTGTATATAAGCAAAATGAGGAAATCCTCTTTTGAGGAATATATGTAAAAAGTGCAAAAATGTAATGTGTGCTGTTGTAAACAACGAAGGGTATATGACTTTGTTCCAAAAGACAATGATGGGATAAAGTAATTTTTACTAACTGTTTCTCATTACATGGTTTAATTATGTATTATATGTCGAGTTTATGTTGAAAGGGTGGTTTATCTATGGAGATCACACCTACGATTAGAGCAGAAGTTCAAACCTATCTGATACGGAAAAGCTTAACCATGACCGAGTTTGGTCACATGATTGATTTGAATGTAGGGACAGTTAGTGGCATTGTGACGGGCAACCGATCAATTTCAGTTCACCAGCTAGATCGCATCACTATGGGAATGAATTTACCACCAGATTATTTTTATGAACGTTATATTGAAGAATGTATTGAGGAAGAACCGCTCAACTGGCGAAGAATCAGCCCTTTTTTGTACCGCTGCGTGGAGTTAGGGCGACTTGATTGCTTGCGAAGAGTTGTAGGTATGTTGCTAGATAATCCTGTTTATCTTCCTTCACTTTTTGAAGTAGCCGAGGATTCTTTTAAAAAAGGTTATACTGAAGCAGCGGCGTTCCTTTATGAAAATGTAGCAGAAGGGGAAAAGTATCAGTATTCAGAACGATTAGCCGTTTGCCAGTATCGATTGTTTACGATTCGTATTGGAGACGATCAAGAGAAAGACTATGATGCAGCCATTCAATTTGAGTCTTACATTGAACGGTTAGATGAGACAGATCAGTTAGAGGCATTAAAAGAATTGGCGAATACATACCGCTCGTTACGAAAATGGGACAAATTAGAATTATTCGCTAAAGCACTTGGAGATAAGGCTAAGATTCAATACAATTTGGAACAAAAACGGCATCATATGAATAAAGACAATTCGAAGAAACCCAAATTTCCTTTGTTTGCGTATTGGGCATTCTCGCATTTGCTTCGGGCAGAAGCTTGTGAAGGAAGGAAAGACTATGAGCAAGCACTTCAGCATACTTATGCTTACGCCGATTTGAGTTGGGTGAATGCTACAGATGAAACTGCTTTGAAGTGGAAGAGGCAATATGAAGACTGGGCAGTAGTAAATACGTATGCAAATAAGCTTCTTTCTGGTGATAAGGGCGTTCTTCTTAATTATGTAAATTATATTTCTTCAAGAAAAGAGGAAGTTCTTCCCGCGCTTGATAATATGCTTGAAGCGGCAAATCGATATCATTTTGATGTAGATGATATTTTAATACAATTTGAAGGAGAAATTATCTCCTTTCTGGAGCGGGAAAAAGTGGAAGGGGTGTATACTCAACGCTTCATAACGGAGCGATATACTGATTTCGCAAGGGAATTGGCGATCTATCTTTTGCGCAAGGGGAGGTTTTCAGAAGGCTTCGCATTTTTGTTTAGCTGTTTGGAAAAGTCTGCTGAATCTAATAATAGAATACAAGCAATCAGATGTATGAGGTTGTTTACACATTTTAAAGAACATGCATCTGCTCACACGAAGGAAGTCTATGGAAATCTGATTAAAGCGGTCAACGAAGATGAAGAGTAAGCTGATCCCACCATTCCAGTTTTATGTTAGTAGCCAGTGAAGGCACCTCCTATTGAGCATTGAGAGAATGGCTCGAATTACGGACCAACGGGTCACCACGTGGCAGTCTGAGAATAAAATGCTCTCAAGTTCAAAATCACAGCCATTAGAAGGAGTAAGAGGATGAAGATAGATAAAATAAATGATACCTACTATGCTGGATTTGAAGGAGAACCAGAAATAAGATTGATTTATACAAATTCAGATAAAAGCTATGTATTGAAGATATGGAATGGATACTTTGATACATTAATGGATTGTTTGGTTCAACTAGAATCTGCACAAAGTAATATACTAAGTGAATATTATGCTCACGAAGGCTGGTATGAGGAAAGTCCATGGGAAGTGGAAAATATTAGAGAGACCCTACAATTGTTTGGTTCATTTGATATTAAATATTTGACCGAGGAAGAAGCGAAAAGTTTGACTAATATATTACCTGTACTTCCTGATCTTAAGAACGATATAATTATATTGTTACAAAAAGCCGTCAATGGAAACGGCAATGTGTTCATTGAGTATGATTAATATTTTATAAGCTTGCTCCTTTAACAATAAAATGGGAGCAAGCTTTTTTCATAGTAATTTATCTGATAAAGAAGATAATTTGCATGCACCTAAGAATTAAGAGGCGGGTTTAAACAGGAGAGTCTTCAATCAGGCTACTAACTTAGCCATATGGGTAAAGTATACGGAAGGTGCGTGAATGTTATGAAGTATGATACATTCTTAAAATTATGGGAAGAACAAAATAGTCTAATGAGACTATTGTTCTGTGAAAATAAAGTGTTAGACTGAAAAACAAAGCATTAGACCGTGAAAAATAAAGTTGTAGACTGGCAGCCGGCATTAGCCAACGGGCAGGATAACGCAACCATCAGATGGACTTATGGTTCTCATTTGATACAATTTATCCCAGAAGTATCTTCGAGGGTTAATGAAAAGCAGCGGTGATGAACTAATAGGAGACCAACACAAAAAAGTGGTAGTTTATGGATATGCAATAGTCTACTATAGGATCTTATTCTCGGTTCGTCTGAACCGATTGTAACGGAGATTCATGAAGTGCCTGGAGAGATGGAAATAAAAGTGTTGTCTGACAATGGACAGAGCGGGATTGGAAGAGCGGAAGTGAAGTGGCAAAGCCCGTAAGCGTAGGTCACAGCTCATAATACGAACGGAGAACTATAGCTTAACCAAGAAATTACTGGAAAATGCGGAGGGTAATTTGGATCGTAATTCGCTGGAATCGAGCGGAGATTCACTTCGCAGACAACTGGTGGCACTACGCGCCGAATGGAACTTGGTACTAAAAGGAGGGGCAGGACACATGCAAGAAGAACAGGAAATATTCGCGGGCGACGGATATAACAGGTCGTACGCAATGGCTACGGGTATGCCGATTTTGAATCTTAGGGGTAGCATACCGCGTGAAAGTAACGGCCAACTACCGTTTCCGTGGGTGACAACGGGCATCAGGATTGATAAAGAACAGATGTTGGAAACCGTTATGAAGCAAAAGACACTCGAGTATTTGTTTAATATGCAATTCAGTAAGGAGGAAATGACCGACCGCAATTTGGTTGTAGGCTGTTATGAATACAGGAATCCGAATGACAAGGAACAAATAATGCTATATGCGCTGGTTTCGTTGAAGGAATTTCTCGCGAGATACGGCGATGAACGGGCATTGGAGATTCTGATGCGAGTTGGCTGCACATACGAGAAGATTATGGAGGAATGTGATGAAGCCATTAAAGAACACTTTGCAGTGTTGCGCCGGTCACTTCATTTAAAGAATTTGAGGGACAAATATGATGTCGTTTACGAGTGGAGTGAAGAGGAAGGGGTAAAGACGTACATAATCAGATACACCAAATCGAGTTATACGAAGATTAAAGCTAAATCATTCGAAGAGTTGACCAAACTCTATGATGAGCAACGGAAGAAGGATGCAAAGAAGACGTTCGCGACTCTGGAGCCGTTAGAAGCATTCATGCAAGCATAAGAAAACCGCCCCTTTACGGGGTGGTTATTCAACATTTCATTGAACGAAGATTCGAGGAATATCCAGCGATAGAGAGGATTCTCGACAGTCGCATCGGAAAGTGCTGACCCGTACGCCAGATATGGTCGAATGGGGACTGATGGAAGACGTTGATCCAGCCGATTATTTCGGCAAAACCAATAGAGGTAGAACGATTTAAGGCGATTGGAAGCCTAGCGATTCAGGGAGAATTTATCGCCTCGGTGTTTCTTACTGACGGTAAGCCGATCGGCAGCACCGAAACGGTTGTAGATATATCGCATGAAATAATTTAGCACCACTTGTTACGCTAACAGAGAACGTTAGTTCAATAAACCAGCGGCAGTCTAGGACTTTATTTTCAGGTCCTTGACTGCCGCTGGTTTTATATTTGGGTCAGTCTAAAACTTATTATTCCAAGTCTGACGATTTAGCAATTCAGAATCAGCTTAGGACCAACAAATCCAGTCTAAATCTTTATTTTCATCGGACAACTATTAGATAGGAAGGATTTAAGAATCGGAAATTTTTTATCATGGATTTGATAAGAGGTATTTTCGGTTATTTTCATTGTGGGGGACTTGCAAAAATATTGGAGGCTTATAACAGATACAGTCTAAGAGGTTTTTTAATTGGTGCTACATTTTTCCTTACCGGAGGTTTGGGGCTTTACTTCACAAGGCGCTATGAATCATCGGATAGGTTATTATAGATAGACAAATATTTTATTAAAGGAGTATACAATGTTAACACTAAAACAAGAAGAGAGCCTCAGTAGGTTTATGAGTAAGATTCTTAGGCATACACCAGAACAGTTTGGTCTTGAGCTAGACCATGAGGGTTATTGTGACATTCAAGACCTGATTCAAGGGATAAGATCAGAGAATAGATGGGCCGATGTTAGTGAGTTGGATATCAAGCAAGTAGTAAACCATTGTTCAAAGCAAAGATATGAGATTGTTAATGGGTACATAAGAGCTAATTATGGTCACAGTACAGACAGGTTAGATTATAAGGAAGCTACTCCACCAACCATTCTCTATCACGGTACAAACACAAAGGTAATCCATAATATTTTCAATGAAGGAATTAAGCCAATGGGCAGAAAGTATGTACATCTGTCGGAATCCCTTGAGTTTGCAATTTTAGCAGGCAAAAGACGTGGAGAACTAGTGATTCTCGAAGTCGACACAGCAAAGGCATTAGCTAATCAAGTGAAATTTTATAAAGCCAACCATGGTGTTTGGCTTGCTGACCTTGTGCCGTCACAGTACTTAAAAAAGTTAGAATAAAGCGTAGACATAGTACATTAACTTATGATCAAGAGACTAGATGGAATGATTCGTCTAGTCTTTTTGATTTTGCCTGTTTTGCTGTACATAAATAAGATTTTTAATATTTTGAACGTATCCACGAGTGTCCACACTTACCCGCAAATGCCGCATAAAATATCCCGGATGAATAAAGAGGAGGTGCATGTAATAACCATGATACACATGGAACCCATTCAAGTGGGTGAGCATACATTTATCGGAGTCGAGGTCAGACTGCCTAAAACAACGCTGTTGACGATCTCTAAGTCCCGTGGTTACATCATGTGTGGTGCGTCTAAGATGTACCGAATTTGGGGCAGTGAAATTTTTCGCTGTTTAAGCCGTAAAGTCAAACGGGACAAGCTTTCATAGCAATTTTCAATTTACTGATCTGTACTGATTTATTCTATTAAAATCTTATAAATGACTGAATTTTGTGACCGCATTTGTGACCTTTTGAAGGGGAACAAGCATGTGACTGTGCATTTTACTCCTGTGAGGTCTGCTCAAATGGTTGTTTGAGTTGAGCCATAAAAAATCTATTAAAAAGAAGATATTTGTATATGGACAAAATGATCGTAGGATATAGCATTCTTCGTAACAGTGGTTTTGGGAAATTTATTATGGAGAAAAGAACTGTAACTTTGAATTGTGAAATGATCTTAAAAGACTATGAGTACTATCAGAAGAGCATAATAAGTGAGATAAGCTCAAACGAGAGCGTTAAGCCAACACAGGTAAGAGTTACGGGGATTTTAAGACTTTTCCCTATTCATAACTCAAATAATGCCTTAGAACGAGCGTGAGAGCGTCTTAGGAGTATTTCTTTGTAAAATGAATGAAATCAGAAAATTATACTCGAACAAGCGTGCTTAATATGGTATATTGTTCCTATATTTTTTATAAGGGGTTATTGCGATATGACAACTGAGTCAAAAAAACCACCTACAGTGTTTATTTCGTATAGTTGGACTACAACAGACCATGAACAGTGGGTCTATGAACTGGCTACGCGCTTGATGAGCGATGGAGTTATGGTTAAATTAGACAAGTGGGATTTAAAAGAAGGAAATGATACATTAGCATTTATGGAGAGTATGGTAACTTCAACAGAGATAGATAAAGTCTTAATTATCTGTGAGAGAGGTTACCAAGCTAAAGCTGATAAAAGAACTGGTGGTGTAGGAACTGAGACGGAATTAATTACTCCTAAAATTTATGGGAATGTTGGACAAGAAAAATTTATCCCAGTTGTTTCAGAGAGAGATGAGGAGGGCAAACCGTTTTTACCTACATTTTGCAGCTCTAGAATGTATGTTGATCTTTCCATTGAGTATGAGAAAGGCTACGAAAGACTGTTAAGAACCTTACATCAAGCACCTATGCATAGAAAACCAGCATTAGGAGCTGTTCCATCGTTTTTGTTTGAACAAGAGGTTTCACACTATGAATCTTCAAATCTAATCAAACAATTAAATAGTGCCATAGAGAACAATCCAAAGCGAGTAAGAGGAATTACAAGTAGCTTTATAAATACTTTCTTGGGAGAATTGAAACAACTTGAAATAACATCGATAGATAATCCGTCTTTTTTAGATGAAACAGTTAAAGAAAAAATAGATGAATCTTTGCCTTTAAGAAACGTATATATAAATTTCATAAATTCTTTATCCGAGTCAGATGAAATAGATTCTGACTGGATCGTAGAATTATTTGAGAGTTTGTATCCTTTAGCCCATAATCAAAAAAACAATAGCTACTATGAATCACAATTTGACCAATTTAAATTTTTTATTACTGAATTATTCATTTATACATGCGCTATTCTGATTAAACATAATCAATACAAGGTACTTTCAGAAGTATTTAATAGCGAGTTTCACACAAAGAATTTTACTAATGATAATTTAAAAATTCGTTTTGAAGGATATAGATTTTATATAGAGTCTTTAGAAAGATTAAATGAAAGACTTGGGTATAGAAAGTTTAGTTATACTGGCGAAATACTCAGTCAACGTGCTGATAACTCACTAATTAGTAAGGAAGAGTTTTTGAATACTGACCTTCTTTTACATTATATTTCTAAAATTTTAAGGCCAGATGAAAGATATTTCTGGTTTCCAACTACTTATATGTATCGATCTGCGTACTCACATTTTAAGCTTTTGTCTAAGCTTAAGTCTAAACGGCATGCTGAGAAAATTAAATGTATTTTTAATGCGGATACAATTGAAGAACTTAAATTAAGCATTTCGAGTTATTCTGTCGCTCAACCAATTCGTGTACAGAATGACTATTTCAATCAAGCACCTCACATTGCAAGCATTATTAAACCTGATGAAATAGCCACTATGCTTTAATTTGAATTTTCTACTAAAGAGAATTCAATTATTTCACAAAGCTTTTTAATACGAATGTATATAAAACACCAATTTTACCATCCAGTTGCCCCCATATTGACGGTAACTGGATTTTTTTGTATCAAAATACGACGACATCGACGTATTTGAGCAGTTTGGACTGTACTTTGATATTGAGAAGCGGATGGACCAATGGTCCATCTAGAATAATGGCGATCAAAGCGCTGGTCGTTTTGTCCAGCGGTCAATGAAGGATGTTGCTGAGCCAATTGGAGAAAATGAAATCAACATTGGACAAAATTTTGCCGGAAGTAATTCACCAGTATAACAATCACTACTATGTGAATTGAGAAGCTTCTAGGAAAATTTTGGGGAACCTTATTGGTGTCCTAACTGAATACTTAAACAATTTCAGTATTAGGCTACTAAGTTAAGCTTAGGACGTTCAAATGGGGGGGGGGGCAATTTTGGACTGTCCTGTAAAGTAGTAAAGGGTACGGAAAATTTTCCGAGGGGTCATAGCTGGTGATATAGTTTATATAACAAAATGGGTGTTATCAAGTTTTACCTCAAGTGAATATCAAATTGTAATGTCGTCACTATTCCATGTCACCAAGTGACACGATTCCTACTCCGCGAAATCGCGGAAAATTCATTCATGAGTGAGGGAGTAAAATTGCGCTGGCCTATTTTGTCTCTAGCTGGACAGAATTGTTCAATGTAACGTTTTCGTTACAACTTGATGTCCGTTGACAATAAAGTTGTAGACTGGTCACTGGTATTAAGCTAACGGGCAGTTTAGTTGAACAAGATAAGTAGAGGTTTTATGCCGCATTTGACGCAAACTGTGAAGGAGGAAGCTGGGAAAATGATAGCTAAGTGTAAAGTGTTGAGTTAACTATCCAGCTTGTTTGTTGATGTCTTTAATGTTTGTGCAGCCTCATCGAGATAGATATCTAAAAAAGTACCATCAGTAAATTTAATAACCACAGCATTAGTAGTGATGGCGACATCTTCAATCGTCCTACCTTTAAGTTTTTCAGGTATAACTTTGAAATTAGTCGATTCCACATTCATCAAATCCTTTCATTGATTACACATCTTAGTAATCGGTAATAAGTATATAAAACCTATATTAGTCTAACACTTCTCATAATAACAGTAAAAGATGAATGATAGAAATACTGAACAGTACGAAGATATTGTGTAATAAAAGAAAGCGTGCTTATTCAACTAACGGGAAACGTTAGCTTAATAAAACGGCAGCAGTTAAGGACTTTATTCTCTTCGGACGCTTGATTCTTTTAACTAAAATTGCGTTCTTAATCGGGGTACAAAAACAAGCCTAGATGATTAAATATGTCTAGGCTCTTTTCTATGTCTATGTAGTTAATTTAATGGAATGTAGGTTTATTCTTCTGTTTCTTCTGCTATATCGAACAAATCTTCTAAGCCGATACCTAAATAACCACAAATGTTAGCCATCATTGAGGTAGAAAGACGAGAGCTATCACCCCTCTAAATATTAATCAAGTGCCTAGCATTAGGTACCTTTTTGTTACTATAGACCCATTACCCAAGACATGGTAAACTATTGGTATTATTTGAGAGGTGGGACTGTTTTAAATGAACTCGTGTATTAATTGCAATAATCCACTAGAAGATGAAAGTTTATTTTGCAACAAATGCGGAGCTAAACAAAAAGATGATCGGCAGTTTAACGATAATCATGTTGATTCAGTCGATAATTCAGTTATTAAAAATAAACGAAAATTATCTAAAAAAATTCTATTTATTACTGCGGCTATCTGTGTATTGTTTATTGTGTCAGTTGTTATCTATTTAAATACTCCTGAACAAAAGGCTAGAGCAACAGTGGACAATTACTTAAATGCCATACAACATGGTGAGTCTGTAAGTAAATTTAAAAATGAATATTTTACTGATTATGTAAATGTGTTGGATTTCAAATATATTAACACTAGAGAACATTTAAGTTATGACGGTAAGCAAACTCTCACCCTTGATGAAGATTGGTACAACAAATATGAGAAACAAAAATTTTCTAGCTTTATGGCTTTTTTGATAGTTAAGGAAGCTGAATATAGAGAAAATACAGATTACACTATTCTAGAGAGCAATAGTGAAAAATTAGTTGTCAGAGACAATAAAGTTGGACATTCATTTTCCTTCTTATACGATATGCAAGTAACAAACACCTCAGGCACTCCTATCTATAAAAGGGTTGTATTTGATGTCGACAACTTCTCTGGTAAATATAAAATCTCTGATATCATAGAAAAGTACTAGTACAGACACACTATAATTACTCTTGCGATCTTATATTAACTGATGCGGATAGTTGCTTTCCCGTTTGTTTATACTATTTATAGAAAATGAAATCGATTTCGAAAATATTAAGATGGATGAATAAGTAAAAGCGCCTGTAATGGGCGTTTTTTTGGGTTTATTTAAATATAAAACAAAATTCTCCCTTATTATTGGTATATTGTGCTAATATACTAGGTATATAATACTAAAAAGGGGTTGTATAAGAGTGAAAAAGAAAGTATTAGCTAGTTCATTCGCCTTAGTATTAATTCTTTCCAGTGCTAGTGCATATGCTCACCCGGGTAGAACTGATTCAAATGGCGGGCATTATTGTCGTACTAACTGTGCTAAGTGGGGACTGCAAGACGGGGAATATCACTATCATAATGGTGGAGGATCTTCTTCAAGCAGTTCCTCATCTTCAAGTTCAAGTAAATCAACTCCTAAAAAGAACACTGCAAAGACTAAAGCAGCGAAGCCAGCTTATAAAGAATCTGGATTAAGAGTTTATGTAAACGGAAATAAATTAAGTTTTAGTAGCGAGCCATTGATTTTTCAGAATACCAATTTGGTTCCACTTCGTGAGATTGCTGAAGGCTTGGGTGCTACTCTGAACTATGATAATAATAGTGGTACAATTGGCGTAACTAAAGGAAATAGCAAAATGACACTTACCATTGGAAGCAAAATAGTGTTTTACAATGGATCATCTGAAACAGTAAGCGCAGCACCTAAAGTAATAAAGGGAGTTACCTATGTTCCTGCTCAGGTTTTTGCTAGGGGATTAGGTGCGGGCATTGAATTAGATAGCATTAATAACTCTCTAAAAATAACATACTAGAGACATGTAATGAGCTAGAAAATTTATTTGGTTTCTCTAAATACACCATTTAAAGTATCACAGGTTTTAGAAAGTTATATAAAATCTATGGTACTTTATCTGCTTGTATTTTTAGGGTGCATAGGAAAGAAATCTAGATAGTGGAGGATTAATAATGGAATTTATAACTAAATATTTGCCTTTAGTCGGAGTTGGATCTATAGTCGCACTAGCCATACTAATTTTCAAAGGTATTGCGTTAATTAACTCAACTCCTCTTGAAAAGCTATTGTACAAGAGCAACAAAAAATATATGGTAACACCACTGTCAATTGCTCTAACTGTTGCTTCTACGGCTACACTAATTGTCATCATGGGTTTTTTTACAGGTGATATCAAAACTATAAAAGACTTCAAGGGGATAATATTAGGAGCTTCAATTCTTAGCTTTTTATTATGCTTAATTATTTATGTGTCTTTATATTTTGTAGCAAAGAGGATAGGAAGAGTATACTATTTCACAGATAATATAAACGGCACAGATATTGAGCTTTACTTATTAAAGACTACTGATGAGGGTTATATTTTATTGTCTGATAAACCAGACATTTATTCTAGGGATGGATTTAAGATATTAAAGAAACAAGAAGACATACTCAATAAGAAGATTTATTCAAAGACAATCAATTCATAGTATTGGAGATGATGATCTAAAAATGGATCAAAACCAACATCACACAATGACCTACACGCTAAATAGCGGTATTAAAGGAACTATTAGCCTATCCACGAAGCAAATACAGGATTGGATAGAATCATATCGTGTAGGAAGCAAATATGTAACTACTGTAGGCAAAGAGCATTTTGGTTTAAATCCTGAGCTTGTAGCAGATTTTAAGGTACATAATGAATTTTCAGAGCAAAGGGAACATGTAGCAGCAATACAACCTACAGCCCCAAGTAAGGACAACGAACAGTTAGCAGAAGCATACAGTCAGCACAGGGTATTGATTCAGGTAGAGTGCAAATGTGGGGCTTCCTATATAGATGAGTCAGCATACAAGAGGAATAAATGGGGCTGTAAAGAATGCGGTGATATCGTGTTTCTGGACAGTAAGAAGGGTATGGTTGATACGACTAAGGGGAAAGCGTGGTATATGACCAATAGGTATTTTGTTGAGAGGTGATGAGGCTTCTTTCATATTGAAATAACCCTCTATTTATAGGTGTGATCACATAATTGAGGATATAACGCATATGGTAGTTGGTGGTATAATATTCCTACTATAAATAGAGGTGATAACTATGAACCAAACAACAATGTCCAGCTTGATTGACTTAATAACCGATATGAAAAATAAACAAAGAACAGTTGAAGATATTCTAGAAATAAGATGGAGTGTCTACGAATCATATACTTCAGAGATTGAAGAAATTATTCTAGATTCTGTTGGTATGCCAAGAGACAACACAGTTGAGATGTTAAAATTACACGGTGATCCAGAGGGATTTGTACATGAGGATACTTTCTCTAGAGACATGGCAGGTAATTGGTTCCTTGAATACAGTGAGGGCGATATTACAAAAGATCAGTTAATCGATAACATTATAAATTGGAAAGAAGTCTACAATATTTATTCTGAGTAGATAAAGGTGGCAGTATGCATCCTAGACTTGTCCAACGGATGAGTCTTTTTTATATACAGAACCAACTTGATAGAGTGAAGAAACATGAAAATATGAAAATATGTCATCCACTCCGCGATTCTTGTTACGTTTCACGATGCGATTGAGCTACGATACAAAATGCAGATAAATAAAGGGTTTTCTAATTTCTGGTTTTACACAATTTAATTTATAATAACTTAAAATTCACTTGATGCATCAAGCTTTTTTACACATTACTCCTCGATACCTACGATTGAAACCACGATGTAAAGCAATTCTTCACAAATCCCTTTATTTATCTATGTTTTAGCTATTTTTCGATACGGCAACAATTTAAATATATTCTGGCACAATTTTGAACCACAATGACTCAAAAAACCATATGAAATAAGTGTTTTATGCACATAAGATCAATTTTTACGATTGAGCTTCGATACGGGTGTAGTTACAGACTATCTCTACAGTGCCTCCAAAATTGGTGATACCCTCATATGGTTGACACAGCGTCAACTTCCTATCCACTTTACTGAGAACATCAAAATATTACTTTCAAACTATGATTACAAATAGCTTAAAAAATGTTGATCAATTTGACTTTTATTGAATCTATGTATATAATTTGAATATATTGGATAGGAATTTTTATCCAGTAGCTTAGAATATACATTTTTAATCAAAATTAGAGATTATAGCACATGTATAGATCGCCCAAATCTATATTTACTGGTACATACTTTTTTACATAAATCTCTGTTTAAAAAAAATTGATTGTTATTGGACGGTTATCCTGCCGGACATAAACAATATATTCGCAATTGCTACTTCTTACTTAGAAGGTGATTGCGTAAGCTCGTATTTCTATTTGACTTATGGAGCTAACTAACTAAATTTAACATACATCATCCTCCAAAAAATAGACATACGAGACTTTGTTATATGGAGGGACAAAAAATGAAGTATGGATAAACATGTAGACAAACTTTGAACAAGTACTCTCTTATATCAATTAAATCCCATTTGGAGGTATAATCATGAAAAATGTTCTTAGTTTAGCTTTTTCCGCTAGTCTTGCTCTAAGTATCCTTCTTCTTCCCAGTGCAAACATTTTTGCCGCCGATGAAACATCGCCTTCTTTCAGTGTTAATGACAATTCTTATCAGAAAATGAAAAATGCTGGAATGAGTGATAATGATATTGAGTTACTCCGTAAACATAATGAAAATGATCTTCAGATCCTAAAAAGCGGGGAATTGGAAGAGAAGGCATTGAATGACCAAAAAACTAGCCAATCGCTCACTGATAGCTCGGAGAATCCTAGGCTAGCAGCATCAAGTTTAGGAACAGTCGGTGATATTTTGGTTGCCTATAACGCAAGTTCGTGGGGTATTGATTTCGGATATCCAGGACATGCTGCTATTGTTTCCTTACTAAGTGGTAAAACAGTAGAATCGTTCCCAGCTGATGGAGTTCAATATCACACAAATGATTGGAGAGGTCGCTCAAATGTTTATGGAATGAGCGTTAAAGGGGCTTCGGGTTCCCAATATAGGGCAGCTGCACAATATGCAGCTAATCAAATTGGAAAACCCTATAACTGGAATTTTGTTAATCCATGGACAGAAGCTAAATTTTATTGTTCACAATTGGTGTGGAAGGCTTGGAAAACTCAGGGGATTGATGTTGATTATATAACAATTGATCCTATTGTTACCCCAATGGAAATAGCTAAATCCGGTAATACTTCAATTTACTATAGTAACTAACAAACCTAATCACTCACAGGAATATATATTTTTTCCTGTGAGTGATTTCACTAAGGGGGGACATTATGCTCTTTAAAAAAAGAATAAGAATTATTTTTGCAACTTTATTTTTACTTGGATTGGCAGTTTCAACGTTTTGGTTTACTACAACACATCATTCATTGAAAAATATAACAAAATCCGAGACATTTACTGTTGTTTATTCAAATGCAATGGATGACGGTGCAGAAATTGTGAAATACAGTAATAAAGGCGAGATTTTAGACAAAAAAAACTTAGTTAATGCCCAGTCACTTTATTATTTTGCCAAAGTAAAGAATGACTATTATTTAATGTCTGAACGAAAAAATAGACATTACATACTTAATCAAAATGGAATTCTTCAACCATTTTTTGGACCTAATAAATATGGAAAAGATAGGAATATCGGAACTTCATTTTTGAAAGAAAGCGACAATCATCTATTTTTCTCCATGAACGTGGGTATTAATCCGAGTTATTCTCCCACACAGTACACCAATGAATTGGTTTATTTCGATAAAAAAAATTTGAAATATAGAAATATTCTTTTGAATGGATATTTATTATCAACCGTTGAATACAATAATATGGCATACACTTTATATGTGAACAATAATGATAATTCTGTAGGTATTTATGTCATTGATTTAAAAACATCAAAGAAGATCAAACAATTCACTATAGAAAATCGTTTACATGGTTTAAAAGAATACTTTCCGGTAGGCCAAAATGGAGCATCACTACAAATATTTAAAGGCAAGCTTATTGTATTTCTTGATGGCAATACATCTGATACACAATTTCATCCTATAATGCAGATAATTGACCCTAAAAATGGTAAGTTGGAAAATGAAACATCTTTGTCAGATACTTCATTTTTGTTTTATGACAGCCAAATTTACAACGATAAATTATATATTCTCTCTGAAGACTTAAATTATACTATTTTCAATGACCTCAACAAAAAGCCTAAAAAGTTGAGATTAAAACAAAGCAATTCCGTCTCCGAAAAAATACAAAATGAGAAAGGAGTAATATCTGGAGTACAGTATTTTGCAGGATCTGTTTTTGTCCTATATGATTATGTCAAAAATTCTCCTGTTGATAGAATAAGGGAAATAAGAGAATATGACTTATTGACAGGCAAAGAATTACATGTCATTCCTCTAGCATTTAAATCAAACAAGGAAATGATTCGTTTTTTTCTGACTAATTAACTTTAAGGAGTGATTATTATGATTTACTGGTTATTTCCAAAACTTAATCCCCTCTTCCCTACTTTTATATTTTGCCCCATTCTGGCAATCTTGATCGGAGTATGTTTCGCCTATTTCAAAGGAAACATCTACTTAGGATTAATACTAGCCTTGCTACTGCCTCTTATATTTATTGCCACCAATTTAGAAACCATTGCAGTTAATATAGATGCTTGGCTTCTATATGGTTTTATCTACGCAATTATTACGTTTGTGGCTTATAAGATGGCGTTTTCACAGTTAGGAAAATCGAGTTAATTTTTTTACACTATTATCAATAGTCACCACGATCAAATTTTCGCACACTAACTTAGGTATAACAGGCGACGATGCATCTTTTGAGTTCAATCCAGTTTATTTGCTAATTGGAAATCATTCCGGAAATGATGGGTCTGGTTACCCGATTAAAATTTCTGAGAATGGATATGCAAATTAATTAATGAAGGGTTAGGGAAGAAGTGAAGGCTAAATTGAAATTTTTGGGGTTGGCTGCCCTTACTGTTACGTTTGCTGTAGTTATTGGTAATAATGTTTTTGCTAGTGACGATACTTCTGAAGAAATGAAGGGCGTTACAAAAGCAATAGTCCCTGACAGTGTATTAGAAGAACTTAATCATCCTGATAAAATTTATACTAAAGTTGGATTATTTATAAAAAAACCGCAATCTCTCCATGATGAAGATAAGTTCAGTCAAGATGAAGTAGTCTACGACGTTTCAAAGACTACTGATGAAACTAAAGCAATCATTCAATATGACGCTATTTACATCAAGGAAGAAGACAGTAAATAGATTTGTGTACTAAAGTATTTGAAAAGTTAAGTTGTATAATGGAATATCTAGGGCGACTTCGGTTGCCCTTTTTATTATGCTCAATTTAGCCAAGTCTTTTTCCAACACTTTGTCATATAGTATACATTTTGACATACTTTGCTAAATACAATTAATGACATAGTAGAGGATGATCCATATGAGTGAGATTAGACGCTATGGTTACATAAGAGTATCGAGTAAAGATCAGAATGAAGCTAGACAATTAGAATCGATGAAGGACTTAGGTATTATGGAACGTGATTACTTCATTGATAAGCAAAGTGGCAAGAATTTTGACAGACCACAATATCAAACATTAAAGAGCGTACTTAGACACGGAGACATTCTGTTCATTAAGGAACTTGACAGACTTGGACGGAATGCTAAAGAAATCAAACGTGAATGGCAAGATATAACGTATGAGATAGGTGCACACATTGTTATCCTTGTATGCCTATCCTTGACACTAGACAATATCAAAATGGTTTGGAAAAGGTTATATCTAGTATCGTGCTTGAATTACTCAGCTACATGGCAGAACGTGAACGTGAGAAGATAAACGGTAGACAATCTGAAGATATAGCAGCAGCCAAAAATAATGGTGTGGTATTTGGTCGGCCTAAAAAGGCAATAAGTGATGAGTTTATTACAGCATATGAGGAATGGAAGCAAGGTGGAATAACAGCAGTCGAAGCAATGAAGCGCGTAGAAATGAAGCCTAACACGTTCTATCGCAGGGTAAAGGAATATGAGCAACAGAAACAAGTAGGATAAATTGTTCATGTGTATGGAGCCTAGATGATTATGTCTAGGTTTCTTTGTTATGTCTGCTGATCAAATACTAGCAGGTACAATAAAAAGGACGGGGGGTATTTTACATCATAAACGTCTATTTAATTTCCAAAATTGCCCCTAACACATTCACTTTCACACTCAAGTTATTTTTTGACTCGATACCGTCCCTAATATCATTAAGGTTGATTGTATGCCATACATCCAATCAAGGCTCAATTCATAGATTAAAACACAAGGGAATGCGAACCTGACTATTAATCTGGTACTTTGTATTGGATGAGTTGTGTTCTAATTTTTTAAATAAACTATACATCAACATAAAGACGATATCCTTAATCATGAAATCATACGTAACTATCCCAAAAGGTATCTTGAGTACTATATGAAAGGTATATGATTTTATACCAAAAGATGGTACAATCAAGATCGTTAGAGCATTTTACTACTTGTTTCACAACTACATAATAATTTTTACTATGCATCGTATTGTGAGTCTACATTGAAAGGGTGGTTTATCGATGAAAATTACACCCACGATTAGAGCAGAATTGGAACAATATCTTAAACAAGAAGGCTTAAACCTATCGGAATTTGGACAAATTACAGGGATGAATAGGGGAATAATAAGTAGCATTGTAACAGGTAATAAATCTATGTCTATTAACCAGCTCGATCGTATTACTGAAGCTATGGGCTTACCAGAGGGTCACTTTTATGAATTGTTTATAGAAAATTACATCATTGATCATCCTCCAAATATGAGGCGAATCGAGCCGTTTTTGTATCGCTGTGCGGAGTTGGACAAGTTGGATGCGATCCGTCGAGTAGTGGGAGCCATCATGGACAATCTACTCTATTCACCCAAGCTATTTGAAATAGCGGAAGAATTGTTGTCGCAGGGACGACTAGAAGCGGCATTGATACTTTATGAGGGGGTAGCTGAAGCGGAGAGATATCAACATTCTGAACGCCTGGCAATCTGCCAATATCGTATTTTTAAAATTCAGATTAATGACGATCAAAATCAAAATGTTGGGGCGGCAGCCGTATTTGAAGCTTTTGTCGAAAGACTAGATGAAATAGACCAGCTTGACGCATTGAAGGATTTGGCTAACGTGTACAGATCATTGCGTAAATGGGATAAGGTTGATGAGATGGCGAGGAAAATGAGAGCTAAAGCCGAAATACAATGTACACTGAACCATCAACAGAACAGCCGAGAACAGATCGAATCTAGCGACAAGCTAAGTCGTCCCTTGTTTGTGTACATTGCTTATGCAGACTTGCTCTGTGCTAATGCATGTGAAGAGCAGGGTAATTATGAGCAGGCATTACACTATACATATGCCTACTCCAATTTAGATTGGGTTAGAGAGACCGATGAGGATACCCAGCACTGGATTGGCTTGTTTAAACATTGGTCACAAGCTAACATACTTGCATATAGGCTTTTATCTGGTGATGTGAGTGTGCTTCATGAATATCTAAACTTTATTGATGACTCATCAGATACGATTCAAGAAGATAGGGTAACTCAACTACTTAACATAATGACGGCGGCTAACCGTTATGAGCTTGATTTAAACGATATACTTAAACGATTTGAAACAGAGATTGCGTCTTTATCTCAGCGACCATCATCAGATGATATGTATACCCAGCAAGTAATACCGGAATACTCTGCACTTTGTGGATATGAATTGGCTTATTATTATTTAGATCATGGGATGCACAATGATGGCTTTAATCATTTGTTTTGTGCAATGGTAAAAGCGCATATACTAAATAATGAGACATATTTTATAAATTGTATGGGGTTGTTTGTGCGTTTCAAAGCCCATGCGGTATCTGAAACCAAAACAGAGTTTTACAATCTCATTGAAAAGGTGTGGTTAAACAATGTTGAAAAAAGTGGTAATGTTGATCGTTGTTAGTAGCTTTTTGTTCACCTTAGCTGTACCTATTTATCTGAATAGTCATGATGGAGGATTTCAAGTCTTTGCAACACATGGAGGAGCTTAAATACGAATTGATTTGAAAATTCGTTAAAACTGCACCCCTGAAATAGGTTTAATTACGGAACCCAATAGGCCAACGCAGGGGAACCTCAAAAATTCTATTATTAAATAATGTTCTATTCCAAGACCTACAACTAAAGTAGGTCTTCTTTATGATTTGTTAAAACTTTTTTTGTGAACTAATCCATTATTAACCAAGACGAGGGTTTGAAGAAGGAGGTGCATTATGAAAAGGGACGACGGTTTACGTCAAAGGATGGGATACCTTCAACGTTGTGCGTAATTAAGGAAGTAGCAGGATACTGTTTTATTAAAATTGTTGATATTTTAACACTTACAGGAAAATGATTAATACAGTGCCGACTTACTATTTTTGCAATAATGTTGAATAAAATGTTATATTATTGTATTTTCTGTATTATTATTGTATTGTATTCCAAATAAGAAAAAAGAAAGTGTCATTACATGAAAAAAATAAAAATGACAGCATTTGTGCTTATGGGGGTATTAGCACTTAGTGCTATCGCTCCATTAACATCAGCCCAAGAGATCAATTCAGACAAAATCACACCTAGTTACATAGATTACAAATCTCTTCCTGTGCCTTCGCATAAACAAGAGAAATCTAATTGGTGCTGGGCTGCTACTTCACAGATGGCTATAGAACATTTAGGTGGAAATAAAACTCAATCTCAAATTGTAAAATATATTAAAGGTAGCCTCGTAAATAAGGGAGGCACGGATAAGGAAGTAAAAAGCGCGTTAGCATATGGGGGGTTGAACTCTACAATTGATAAAGAGCCGATACCCTTTGGAACTATTATCTCTCAAATAAAAAGAAATCAACCGCAATTAGCACATATCGTGTGGAAGGACGACTCTGATCTTGGACATATGTATCTAATAAATGGATATTCCGATAATACAAATTTAGGATTTCAAAAAGTATATTACAAAGACCCTGCCGTTGGTGAGAAGATGGATAAAATAGATTACTATGATGGATTTGTTAATAATAGAGATTTTAGTTGGTACAGCACTATAAACGAAATTTATGTTAATTAAAACGAGACTAAGGAGGACTGATAAAATGTATAAAAAAATAATTGGTATTGCGTTTTCTTGTATCTTATTGTTACCTATAACCGTCTTAGCGGCAAATGAGGTTCCGAAAGAAGTTGAGCAATCTATTGAAAAGGATTTGGGGAATTTCAAAGATGATATTAGAAAGAATACAGGATTTAAAATAACAACTACTAAAGAAGCGGAAAATTTAACTCTTGATGAAGGTTTTAAGGTTTACACTGTTAATTCTAAAGCTGTTAGATCAGGGAATACAGATAGAGCTAATGACATTTTAAAATCTAAAGGGTACTTATTTTCCATAAAAAGTGGACAACAAAATAATGGTATTGTTTTTTCAGAAGATGGGAAAAGAATACGATCAGCTTATAGTGATCTTGAGTTTCCGAGTCAATTCGAAGAAGCAAAGAAATTGATTGGCTACGATGAAAGCAGCAAACTGATATATGATGATCGACTGGCTACGGTTGCTCTAATTTCTGATATAGATGGGAAGGAAGTTGTGGTTCCTCTTAGAGAGAGCGTATACATGGAATTTAAGCCATTGAAAGTATACAATTTACAGGAGTTTGTAGAGTTTCTATCTGCCAATGAGAAGGCTCGGCAAGAAGCTTCTGAAAAAAATGATTCAGATGAACTGATCTCTGGGGGGAGTCCATCTAATCTAAACTCGACTACTTCGCAGCTCATTACAAGCAAAATCAGCACAGAAAAAGTGTCACTATTTTCTATTGCCGGGTTAGCAATTATTGGTGGCATTTTTTTCGTAATTAAAAGAAGAAAAAAGTTATAGATTAATCTTGTATACAATAAACTGTGTAATAGTTTTGATATAATTAGACGGCTTGGCGGGCTGGAATTATCTATTTAAATTCAACTCAGATAATGAAGTGTTGTAGGTGGCTAGATGGATATTCCGTCTAGCCTTTTTGATTTGTGTTGAGTTGGAAAGAATCTGGAGTGAGGGATGGGAGCGCCAATCTAGAAGGGAATAATCAGCATACATATGAAAGTGCTGAGCAAAATAATTTTGGTCAGCAAAAAACACAGGCTGATATTGCACATGAGTTAAATATAACAACTCAGCAACTAAGAAACTACAAAAAACTCCTTACGCTTATCCCTGGGTTGCAAGATATGGTTGAAGATCATGGCACGTTTTAAGTCTTTAGACGTAGGTAGAAAGGTTAATCCTTCATATAACAATTAGGAATTAAGTTCATTTTCCATAAATCGGAATAGTGTTACTATGTCATAACGAATTCATGACTAGAGGTAACTAACCTATGACAACTATTAAAGTGACGCCTGAGCAACTTATGACTATCTCCAAGCAGTTTGAGTTAGCACAGCAAACGGCAACTCAAGTGAATAGCAATTTAGTAAAACAAATTTCATCTATGGGACAATTGTGGGAAGGACTGACTAAAGAGCACTTTTACTATTCCTTCCAGACCTCTCAGAAGAATATGAATGACTTTGTTACCCTGATGGATTCTATTGCTAGGGAGTTACGTCACCATGCAGATAAATTCAGATTAGCAGATCTGATGGAAACAGGTAACATTGATGCAAGTTGTTTACCACCTCCACCGAATTCATGTGCTGTTCCTGATCCAGATACACGAAATGCATTCCAGAAATCGGTAGATAGCTTAACTGAACTAGGTCAGGATTTTGTAGATGCTAATTCAGTACGTTATGAGAAAAAGTTTGATTCGGTTTGGAGCTTCTTAGATTATATGTCGTATGGTATTCCAAAAGGAATGTATCAAGGGTACATGGAACGAGCAGCTAAACAAAACGATTCGTGGAATGACATGCTCAATTTCAGTACATTTGGAATAACGGGTATGATTCAGGGCGCATTTAATCCTACCAATGCGTGGTCAAAGGAACATTGGGCTAATATGATTGGTACAGCAGGATTGTTTGGAGGAGTCAGCTCAGTTATTAAGCCTAAAATTGGTTTGAAACCATCTATTCAGTATGAGATTCCGAAGAATAATACGAGTTCCAGCTTACGGAATTCAATAGAATCTGAATCTAAAACAGAAGTACAAACAGGTGGGAGAAACGATCTTTCAATTGATGAATATTTTCGTAGAGAAGCTGAAGCAGATGAGATGTATGATCAAATCAGAGCTTCAGATAGTGATGTAAGAGCAATAGCTGAGAATTCTGGAATGAAGGAAAGTAGGATTCAAAGAATCAAAGAACACGTTTTCATAAAAGAACACATAAAATCAAGTGGTTATGGCAGATTTCATTCTGATTACGAAATAGCTCAAGCATGGGATAGATTACAAAAAGGGATACAAACAGAAAAAGATATGGATTTGCTTAACCATGAATTGTTTGAATCTAGATTTGAGGGTATATTTAAAACAGACTATGAGACTGCTCATAACGCTGCGGTAAGGTCGGGTCGTCCATGGGAAATAGAATAGAGGAGATTTTATAATGGGAGCATTTGTTTTACTTTTTAAAGAACATGAAGATGATACAGTAGTTATTTATAAATATGGTCCAAACGAACACACTATGGGGAAAATTCAATTAAACAAGGATACTAAGCTGTTCTCTGAAATTGAACCTTTACCAGATTCGAATCATTCAAACAAATTTTATTTTGATAGGGCTGCACAGCGGATGGCACGTTGCTTCGTTAAAGAAGGTGGTATATTTCCTGACAAGATGACATTTGAATCATAAAGTAGCTTCAGGAATACGAACCGAGCTTGCTCCATTGATAATAAAATGAGAGTAAGCTTTTTTCATTGCAATCTATCTGATTAAAGAGGAAAATTTTTATCCACCCTAGAATTAAGAGACGATTTTAGAAGGAGCATATCATGTTAACGTCAAAACAAGAAGAGAGCCTTAGTAAATTTATGAGTAAGATTCTTAGGCATACACCAGAACAGTTTGGTCTTGAGCTAGACCATGAGGGTTATTGTGACATTCAAGACCTGATTCAAGGAATAAGATCAGAGAATAGATGGTCTGATATAAGCAAGTCGGATATCAAGCAAGTAGTAAGCCATTGTCCAAAACAAAGATATGAGATGGTTAATGGGTACATAAGAGCTAATTATGGTCACAGTACAGACAGGTTAGATTATAAGGAAGCTACTCCACCAACCATTCTCTATCACGGTACAAACACAAAGGTAATCCATAATATTTTCAATGAAGGAATTAAGCCAATGGGCAGAAAGTATGTACATCTGTCTGAAGCCCTTGAGTTTGCAATTCTGGCAGGTAAAAGACGTGGGGAACTGGTGATCCTTGAAGTAGATACAGAAAAGGCATTGGCTAATCAAGTGAAGTTTTATAAAGCCAACCACGGTGTTTGGCTTGCCGACCTTGTGCCGCCACAGTACTTAAAAAAGTTTGAATAAAGCGTAACCCAGACCGTTAACGATGATCACCGAGACTAGATGAGAAAAAATTCGTCTGGTCTTTTTGATATCGTCTATTTTGCTGTACATACATTCCCCTCCTAATATTTTGAATGTATCCACGAGTGTCCACACTTACCCGCAAATGCCGCATAAAATATCCCGGATGAACAAAGAGGAGGTGCATGAAATCACCATGATACACATGGAACCTATTCAAGTGGGTGAGCATACATTTATCGGAGTCGAGGTCAAACTGCCTAAAACAACGCTGTTAACGATTTCTAACTCCCATGGCTACATCATGTGTGGTGCGCTGGATGTTGGATTGCTCAATGAACGGCTGGCGGATCGGAAAATTCTTGCCGCACGAGCTGTGGGGGTAAAAACACTAAAGGAACTGTTGGAAGCGCCGATGGAGTCAGTGACGACAGAAGCCGAGCAACTTGGAATTAAACCAGGGATGCCAGGCTATGAAGCACTATTGAAACTGGTGTAGTGAAGCCTATGTGCATATGTTGCATAAAAGTAGAGGAACAAGAACCGAAAAAAACCGGACTTTTTGGCTCCGGTTTTTTTCTATGAAAAGTTACACTCTATCGAGCAGACTATTCGGCTTTATACGAACGGTATGATCTGCAAGAACGATTAATCGGCAAACAAAGCGGGGAGGTTGTCGTTAAAGGGTGCTTGGACAATCCCTTTTTCGGTAATGATGGCGGTAATGTACTCATGAGGTGTAACATCGAAAGCTGGATTGTAGACTTTGATGCCCTTCGGGGCGGTCCGTTTACCAAAGCTTTCGGTAACTTCCTCCGCAGAACGTTCCTCAATCGGAATATCTGCGCCTGTTGCGGTCTGCAAATCAATGGTAGATAGTGGTGAAGCGACATAAAAAGGAATGCCATGCGCCTTCGCTAGCACAGCTAGACTATAGGTGCCGATTTTGTTGGCGACATCGCCATTAGCAGCGACTCTATCTGTGCCGACAATAACGGCCTGTACCCATCCTTTGGACATCACCATGCCCGCCATATTGTCACAGAGGAGGGTGACATCAATGCCTGCCTGCTGAAGCTCGAAAGCGGTCAGGCGCGCTCCCTGCAGCACGGGACGGGTTTCGTCGGCAAATACTTTGAGATGGATGCCGTTCTCATGCGCAAGGTACATGGGCGCGAGCGCTGTTCCGTATCTGGCTGTCGCCAATCCGCCTGCATTGCAGTGAGTGAGTACGCCCATTCCGTCCTCGAACAGAGGTAAAGCATGGATGCCGATCTGGCGGCATACTTCCTCATCCTCTGCCTGAATGGCTATGGCTTCACGCTCCAGCCCGGCATTCCAGTCTTCGACCTGACTTCCGCTAGCTTCAACGATGAGTTCCCCGGCTCGCTTCTTCATGCGATCCAACGCCCAGAACAGATTTACGGCAGTTGGCCGTGAAGTAGCCAAATGTCCGCACACGTCGTGTACATGCTGCAGCCACCCAGCAGCGTCGGTGTCGTCGTAGGCGGTAGCTCCTAGCACAACGCCGTAGGCCGCAGCCATCCCGATGGCGGGCGCACCGCGTATCTTCATGGCATGTATGCCATCCCATACTTCCTCAGCCGTGAATAAATCCAGCATGACAATCGTTTCGGGTAGCAGACGCTGATCCAACATGGACAAGCGGTTGCCTTTCCACACCAACGAAGATAGAGCCTGACCGGACACTGCAGCTTTCCCGGAGGTTACGGGAGCCGCTTCTTTCTGTTCACTCATATTCATTAAGCTCCTTTAGTTTGGGCAGCTGTTGCTGTCCGAACAATGTCTCCCAGTTCCCGAATCGAATGAAGCCCGCGATTGCGAAGAACCAAGGATTTACCAATAGATAACGCCAGACGTTCCGCAGCTTCCTTGAGGTCAGGATCGGCTATTGTCTCGATATCTGCCACATGCGACAGGCTGATGATACGGCGGATCACTTTGCACCCTGCAAAACCAATCGTATCTTGTAGTACTTTCTGAAGATACAAGTCCTGATACCCCGCTGTACGTGCCATATGATCGGTGACATGCTCGTCCCACAGTTTGCGGAACCTACGCTCAAACTGCTCCCATACCTGAATGGCAGTCTCCAGAACCCAGTCGCGCCTTTCTTTTAGAGCCTTCTCACCAGAGGTCCATCCGGGCTGTGCAGCGTAGTTCAACAGCAGATTGGCGATCACCGCTCCGATATCAAAGCCCATGGGTCCGTAGTAGGCAAATTCAGGATCAATGACTTTAGTTGATTCGGTCGTTACAAAAATGCTACCAGTATGAAGGTCACCGTGCAGAAGCGCTTCGGTTCGTGTCAAAAACTTTTCTCGCAGCAAAGCCACTTCCAGATGAAGCGCTTGATCTGTACGGAGTGCCTCTGCTTCGTCTTCGATGTACGCACCATAGTTGTTATTATCTGAGAACCGATACGGTTCATCCAGAATCAGATCCTCAGTTATTTTGCAGAGATCCGGGTTGATAAAACGTTTGACTAGGTCTTTTTTATCCTGCTGATTCATGCCCAAATCTGAGGTGAAGAAGAGCGTGCGTGCCAGAAACTCCCCAATATGATTAGCGAAATATGGATATGTGTTTCCTTCTATTAGTCCCTTGCGCATGATGGTGTGGGAGCTAAGATCCTCCATCACGGTCAATGCAAGCTCATCGTCATACGCCAGTATCGCAGGAACCAATTCGGGGCAAATGTGGTGCTCCTGCTGAAGTGCCTCGCGTTCAATACGGGCACGATCCAGTGAGAGCGGCCAGGATTCACCCACAATTTTTACATAGGGAAGTGCCTGCTTGGCAATGATACTCTTGTTAGATTCAGAATCCGTAATATGAAAAACCAGATTTAGGTTACCATCACCGATTTCTCGGCATTCCAGACGAGCTTCCTGACTAAAAAATCCGGGGATGTTCTTCACGAATTCGATTGCTTCTTCAGTCGTTAAAGGATGATATTGGGACAACGAAGTCACCTCCATAAATTGTGCACATGTAAATAGCCTGGAAATATCACAATATTAAACCAAGTATTTTGATAGGATAGAGAAAGTATAACGAAAATCATTGAAGTTTTGTACATTTTTTTTATGGAGGATCGAAAGAGGGAGAAAGGAGAACTCTTCTTTTTGTTTCGTTTCCGTATAGAGAGGGTAAGTATGAAACAGACGTCCGGCAGGTGATTAGGATGCCCGCTGGCGTCTTACCGTCAGCAATGACGGTGATGGATACGTAAACGTTCCTGAAAATCAATTTGATGAAAAAGGAAGGGATTTATGATGGCTAAAACAACAAGTAACTCGAAAAATACGCAAACCAAATCGGTGGAGGAACTTTTAAACCGTCAAGTCGCTAACCTCAATGTGTTATATGTAAAAATTCATAACTATCACTGGTATGTGAAAGGCTCCAGTTTCTACACACTCCATGTTAAATTTGAAGAGTTATACAATGAAGTGACATTGAAAATGGATGAGATCGCCGAGCGTTTGCTCGCGTTGAAAGGTTCACCTTCCGCAACATTGAAGGAGTACCTGGAGCTGTCGTCGATTCAGGAAGCAACCGGCAACGAAGATGCTCCCAAGATGGTACAAACCTTGATCGAGGATTTTGCAACGGTATGCGAGGAGTTTCAGGAAGGTATTGAACTGGCGGAAAGCAATTCCGACCAGCCAACTGCAGATTTGCTGATCGGCTATAAAGCGGATCTGGAGAAACATATGTGGATGCTTCGCTCTTATTTGGGCTAATTGTAGTGATGGGATTACGCTTTGAAATAAACTTTTTACATGTAAAACGCTACTGACGTCATGCTGTCAGTAGCGTTTTTATGGCTGAAAAGAGATCATGCACCTCGTGTTTTTTGTACAAATTTATAATTATATAAACATTCGCAGGATGTATTTTGCCATTTGTGTGCTTGGTAGGGTGAACATTTTATGAAGAAAGTTGGATAACGTGTGTCTGTTGGTTGCACCCTTCAAGATATTTATTATAAAATAACTTGAGAATCATTGAGAATCAGTTTAGAATGATTATAAATAAATTTTTAAATATTACTTGAAATCAGGGGGCTCCCCTGTTTAAATATACTTTCTGATTTCGACACCACACTACATTTTTTGGAGGGTATTGCGAATATGGCTACAAACTTTAAGATTGAAGGTCTCAAAGCGACCATTGAAGGCAAGGAAATTTTGAAAGGTATTAACCTCGAAATGAAGGGCGGAGAAATCCATGCCATCATGGGTCCTAACGGTACGGGTAAAAGTACACTTGCGTCTGCTTTGATGGGTCATCCAAAATATGAAGTCACAGATGGTAAAGTAACTTTGGATGGAGAAGACGTGCTGGATATGGAAGTGGATGAGCGTGCACGTGCAGGATTGTTCTTGGCGATGCAGTACCCGAGTGAAATTGCAGGGGTAACGAACTCCGACTTTTTGCGTAGTGCGATCAACGCGCGCCGTGAAGAAGGACAAGAAATCTCCTTGATTAAGTTTATCCGTCAAATGGAAAGCAAAATGAAAGAGCTTGAAATGAACCCTGAGTTTGCTCACCGTTACCTGAACGAAGGCTTCTCTGGTGGTGAGAAAAAACGGAATGAAATTTTGCAAATGATGATGATTGATCCGAAAATTGTCATTCTTGATGAAATCGACTCCGGTCTGGATATCGATGCTTTGAGAATCGTGGCTAACGGTGTGAACGCTATGCGTTCCGAAGATCGTGGTTTCCTCGTGATTACTCACTACCAACGTCTGTTAAACTACGTTAAACCAGATTATGTACACGTGATGATGCAAGGACGTATCGTTAAATCCGGGGGTCCTGAGCTTGCTGAGCGTCTGGAAGCAGACGGTTACGACTGGATCAAGGAAGAGCTGGGTATCGTTGATGAAACTGTAGGACAAGAGGCGTAAGCCGGAAGCGAGGAGGAAAACTAATGACTACACAAACAATCCTTCCGGTAGATTCCGAGCAACTGCGTGTTCTGTCCGAACGTAACGGCGAACCATCTTGGCTGGCTGAAGACAGACAAAAAGCACTTGAGCTTGCAGGCAAACTGGAGCTTCCGGTATTTGAAAAAACAAAAATCGAACGTTGGAAATTAAACGATTACGGTCAACATAAACAGAGCGAGGTCATTGCATCGGTAGGGCAGGTTCCTGCAGCCATTGCTGATCTGGTTAAAGAGCAACAGGAGGGCGGTCTGATTATTCAGCGCAACTCCGGCGCGGTATACGTGAAGCTGAGCGAGGAATTGGCGGCGCAAGGCGTCATTTTCACGGATTTGCAAACAGCCGTTAAAGAGCATGCTGATTTGGTTAAAGCTCATCTGAACACAGTGATTAAGGCAGAAGAAAATTCATTATCTGCATTGCACGCAGCACTCTGGAACGGTGGAGTATTTGCTTATGTGCCTAAAAATGTAGAACTGAACGTTCCGCTTCAAGCTGTATTCCTGACAGACGATGCGACTGCAACGTTTGCGCCGCATGTGCTGCTTATTGTCGAAAGTCATAGTTCCGTGACGTACGTAGACAACTATGTATCTGCGGATTTGGCGGCACCTGTTCTTCATAACGGTGCGGTAGAAGTTGTTGCAAATGCTGGGGCTAAAGTTCGCTATGCGACAGTCCATCAGTTTGGAGAGCAAGTAACGGATATTTCAATTCGTCGTGCCACGTTGGGAAATGACGCAGCTATCGAATGGATTGTGGGCGAAATGAACAACGGCAATACAGCAAGCAATACCATGTCCGTGCTCAAAGGCAATGGCTCCAATTCGGATGCCAAGATCATTGCTGTAGGTTCCGGCTCACAAAAGCTGAACTATACGACACAAGCACAGCATTTCGGCAAAAATTCCGCCAGTCAGATGATTACGCGCGCAGTGATGCGTGAAGAAGCGTCTTCCATCATTAACGGAATTACAAAAATTGAAAAAGGTGCTACCAAAGCAGATGGTCAGCAAACAGAACGTGTTCTGATGCTCAGCCCGAAAGCTCGTGGTGACGCTAACCCAATCCTGCTGATTGATGAAGATGATGTAACAGCAGGTCACGCAGCATCGGTTGGTCAGGTTAACCGTGAACAAGTGTATTACTTGATGTCCCGCGGGATTAGCCGTGCAGAAGCTGAGCGTCTGATTATTTATGGCTTCTTGGCACCTGTCGTATCTGAGATTCCGCTCGAAGGACTTCAACATCAGCTGCAAAGCCTTGTTGAAAGGAAGTTAGGCCAATGAATACTGCATTGATCCGTGAACAATTCCCGATTTTACATCAGGAGATTAACGGTCATCCGCTGGTTTATTTGGATAATGCGGCTACTTCGCAAAAACCGCTGGCGGTCATCGAGGCGATCAAGCACTACTACGAATATGATAACTCAAATGTTCACCGTGGTGTGCATACCTTGGGTAGCCGGGCGACGGATGCTTATGAAGGTGCGCGGGAGAAGGTAGCTCGCTTTCTGAATGCCAAGCGCAGTCAGGAAATTATTTTTACACGCGGAACAACAACGGCGCTGAATCTGGTGGCTTCTTCTTATGGTAGAGCTAACTGTAAGGAGGGTGATGAAATTGTCATCACACAAATGGAGCATCACAGTAATCTGATTCCGTGGCAACAGGTAGCCAAAGCCACAGGCGCAACTTTAAAATATATTCCACTTCAAGAGGATGGTAGCGTTGATCTTGCTGATGTGGAGAATACTATTACAGAAAACACCAAAATTGTAGCGATTGCGCATGTCTCCAATGTGCTTGGTGTTGTGAACCCTGTCAAAGAGATTGCAGCTATTGCGCATCGCAAAGGCGCAGTTATCGTTATAGACGGTGCACAAAGCACACCACATATGAAAGTAGACGTGCAAGACATCGATGCTGACTTTTATGCCTTTTCGGGTCACAAAATGTGTGCGCCTACTGGGATCGGGGCACTGTACGGCAAGAAGGCGCTGCTGGAAAATATGGAGCCCATTGAGTTCGGCGGGGAAATGATCGACGATGTGGGATTGTATGAATCCACATGGAAGGAGCTGCCTTGGAAATTCGAAGGTGGAACTCCGATTATCGCTGGAGCTGTTGGTTTGGGAGCTGCTATTGATTTTCTGGAAAGCATCGGAATGGACGCCATTGCACAGCATGAGAGCCGTTTGTCCAACTATGCCCTCAAACGTCTCCGTGAAGTGGAGGGGTTGACGATATACGGACCGGCAGAACGTCATGTTGGGCTCGTAACATTCAACCTGGATGATGTGCATCCGCATGATGTAGCTACTGTACTGGATAGCAAAGGGGTGGCTGTACGTGCGGGACATCATTGCTGCCAGCCATTGATGCGCTGGCTGAAAGCCAGTGCAACTGCACGTGCTAGCTTTTATCTCTATAACACGGAAGAAGAAGTCGACGCTCTGGTTAGCGCCTTAATCCAAACAAAGGAGTATTTTGGCGATGCAACTTGATGACTTGTACCGACGCGTGATTATGGATCATTATAAAAATCCGCGCAATCGCGGACGTTTTGAGGATGATGCCGTTACGGTGGATTTGAATAATCCTACGTGTGGTGACCGGATTTCCCTTCAACTCAAAACGAAAGATGGCGTGGTCGAAGATGCCCGTTTTACTGGTGAAGGCTGCTCGATTAGTATGTCCTCAGCTTCGATGATGACAGAAGCAGTCAAAGGAAAAACGATTGATCAGGCATTGGATATGGCAAGCCGCTTCTCTTCTTTAATGAAGGGGGAAGCCGTCGAATTTGATGATTATGAAGAATTGGAAGCTTTGTCAGGCGTAAATAAGTTCCCGGCCCGCATCAAATGTGCGACACTGGCTTGGAACGCGCTGCGCAAAGGGATTGATGAAGATAAATAATTTAAATAGAACAGAGGAGGTTTGAGAAACATGGCCAAGAAAGCACCGGAAATGGAAGAGTATAAATACGGCTTTCGTGACGAGCACAAGTCCATTTTCCAAACAGGTAAGGGTCTCACTCCGGAAATCGTAAAGGAAATCTCCAAAATTAAGGATGAGCCAGAATGGATGCTGGAGTTCCGTCTGAAGGCACTGAAGCAGTTTGAAAAAATGCCAATGCCAAACTGGGGCGGAGATATGGATGAACTGGATTTCAACGATATCCAGTACTATGTAAGACCTTCCGAGAAACAAGGGAAGACGTGGGAAGAGGTTCCTACGGAAATTAAAGAAACCTTTGATAAACTGGGTATTCCCGAGGCGGAGCAAAAGTTTTTGGCTGGTGTATCCGCACAGTATGAATCCGAGGTTGTCTACCACAGTATGCAAAAGGAACTGGAAGATCAGGGCGTTATTTTCATGGATACCGATACGGCGTTGCGTGAGCATCCTGAGATTCTGAAAGAGTATTTTGCAACAGTTGTACCTCCTGCGGACAATAAGTTTGCAGCACTGAACAGTGCGGTATGGTCAGGTGGGAGCTTCATCTATGTACCAAAAGGTGTGAAATGTGAAGTTCCATTGCAGGCTTACTTCCGTATCAACTCGGAAAACATGGGTCAATTTGAGCGTACGCTCATAATTGCTGACGAAGACAGCTTTGTGCACTATGTAGAAGGCTGTACGGCTCCGATTTACAGCACGAACTCGCTGCATAGTGCCGTAGTCGAAATTATTTGTAAGAAGAACGCACGCGTTCGTTATACAACGATCCAGAACTGGGCACCAAACATCTATAACCTGGTAACCAAACGTGCGGTTGCAGAAGAAAATGCAACGATGGAATGGGTCGATGGTAACATCGGTTCCAAGTTGACGATGAAGTATCCAGCCGTTGTATTGAAAGGCCGTGGAGCGAAAGGGATGGTCCTGTCCATCGCTGTTGCAGGCAAAGGCCAGCATCAGGATGCAGGTGCGAAAATGATCCACTTAGCACCAGACACCACGTCCACCATTGTATCCAAGTCGATCAGTAAGCACGGCGGTAAAGTAACGTATCGCGGATTAGCTTCATTCGGTCGTCAGGCTCAAGGTGCAAAATCCAATATCAAGTGTGATACGTTGATTTTGGATAATCAATCAACCTCAGATACTATTCCTTATAATGAAATCATGAATGATGACATCACGCTTGAGCACGAAGCAACGGTTTCCAAGGTATCGGAAGATCAGCTGTTCTATCTGATGAGCCGTGGTTTGACTGAAGCAGAGGCAACGCAAATGATCGTTATGGGCTTTATTGAGCCATTCACAAAAGAACTGCCGATGGAATATGCGGTAGAGATGAATCGTTTGATCAAGTTCGAGATGGAAGGTAGTATCGGTTAAAACGCAGTAACCCTTGGTATGTCAAGGCTCTTGAGGTATTCTAAAGCTTGTTAAATCCGAGTCGTGCCGATTTTATGCCGATTCGGATTTCCTGCTAGTATAGGAGACGAACTTTTTAAGTTCGTCTTCTTTTGTTTTTTCTGTGATACCTAAGTCCATAAGCCTTCTTTCCACTACAAAAAAAATTATGCTTAGGACTGCAGATAGTTGCCTAGCACTTATGTATGTTTGCTTAATAGGATGTTGTGAGTGACATAAACATAAGGAGGCATGCCAACAGATGCAGAAGAATAAAGCTGGAGTGAAGAAGAAAACCCTCTCTTCTAAGCAGACACAGAGACATGTACATGAATTTGAAGGTAGCACCAAACTGGCCGAAGAAGGTGCAGACCGACATAACCACCGCTTTGCAGGTGTTACTGGGCAAGCGATTCGAGTTGGAAGAAGTCATGTCCATGAAATTGATCTTACCAAAACTGATTTCGTGAACCATTTTCATAATCTGAGAAGGATTAGAACAGGGCCCGCTATTCCAGTCGGAAATGGTAAGCATGTACATTTTGTTACGGGCCAAACTACATTAAATGATGGTCATGTACACCAGTTTAATTTTGCAACATTGATTCAGGCACCTCTTATTTAATGAACGGTGGTTTGACCGAAGCTGAGGTAACACAAATGATTGTTATAGACATCTGCTCATACAGAATGAGAGCATCGTCTTTGAAATCAAAAAGCTCTGCTAACCATAATTGGTCGGCAGGGCTTTTAGTCTTACATTAATTCTGTACTTCATGATTTATGATCGGCTATGATTTTATGCTATGATAAGCCGCCTTATTCGAATATTAAGTATATATTTTTTGTAACATTTTTATGGTCAGTGTCACCAATAAGCAATTCTTTAATGTTGGGACAGCTCGTCTGCCACTTGTTTATTTATCTGAAGTTTTATGGTCTAAGTCATGATGTAACTCGGTTGCTGGTATTTTGGCATTATAGATTTGTCCCTTGGCAACTGGTTTTGAGATGTATACATAGCTCCCGGTTCCATCCGGCGCACTCCCTGTTGCCCACAAACCTTCACTAGATTCTTCGCCCTCAGACAAATTCCAAAACTCATAAGCTTCAGGCTGAGACTCTTGTTCTGCCTCAGGGGGAAAAGAAGCCGGAACCACAACACCGTTTTTCTCTTCTAATTCTTGGATTGCCGCCATCCATTGATACTGGTGATAGCGGTCACGTGCTAGCATTTTCCGTAGTGTAGCTCTGACGCTTTCATCTTGTGTCATATGATATAGCCTTGCTACCTGCAATCGACCCTGACTCTCTGCGTGCAAATTGGATCGCATATCCGCCAAAAGGTTGCCACTTGCGACGATATAAGAGCCGTTCCATGGAACTCCATTTGAATTAGTAGGCAATCCGCCTAGACCGCTGACTAGCAAGTGCTGCGGGTTAATTCCCCCCATTATGGCAGCTGTAACAGGGTCTTTTGCAGCTTGTTCTTGATCTTCTGGTTTAGCTCCATCAAGTAGTTGACTAATTAAAGCACACAGCATCTCCACATGCCCTACTTCTTCAGTTCCAATATCCATTAACATATCTTTGTATTTTTCATCACCGCGACAATTAAATCCTTGAAATAAGTATTGCATCATCACGGTCATTTCTCCAAATTGCCCTCCCAAAACTTCTTGTACCTGCCGGGCAAAAAGAGGATCAGGGCGCTCTACTTTCACTTCAAACTGCAACTCTTTTTGATGTCTAAACATATTTACTCCTCCTATAACTAAAGCAGCTTAGTGAATTCTAACTGTATTTAACCTTTTCAAGATGTAATAAAACGAGGAGCAGCATAACAACAATCTGATACGGGTCTTTATATTTAACTTTCTGTTTGTTTGGTTTGTATAAAACTTATTAAAGAGGGAAGCCTATGTTTCACTTTAAAATAAAGAGTCTAAGGAGGGGATTTGAATTGTATTTTTATAAAGAAGATTTAATTAACTTAATAGTACCCGATAAGCCCGATCCAGCTGCTGCTAAAGTGATTCAAGAAGTGTTAGGTGGTCGATTCGGAGAAATGCGTACTATGATGCAGTTTTTCTTTCAAAGTAATAATTTTCGTGGTAATGCTGTGCAGTATAGGGATTTGATACGAGGAGTTTTTCTAGAGGAGCTTAGTCATGTTGAACTGGTCCAACATACTATAAATCAACTTCTGACTGGCTCAGGCGCAGACCAAGCCGGCGATGCGGGAATGGATCATGCTCCTTTAGATGAGGCGATAAAACACGCAAATCCTCATCATTTTATTATTGGGAGCCCAAAGTTCCTTACCTGTTGATGCAAGTGGGAATCCTTGGCTAGGTAGTTATGTTTATTCCCACGGGAATCTGGTTAGTGATTTGCTTGATAATCTCGTACTCGAATCTACAGGGGTTCTGCAAAAATCCCGAATTTACGAAATGAGCTCGAACAAAACATTCCGGGAAACGTTGGCTTTTTTGATTGTGAGGGATAATGCTCATCAAAACGCGTTTGCCAAAGCGTTAGAGACACTTGGAGTTGATTGGGGAAAATTGTTCCCGGTTCCAAATTACGATATTAACAAGTATCCAGAATGCCGGAAGTATGTTGAGATGGGCTTTCACAATGCGCAGTTTAATTTTCGATTGGATTCTACCCGTATTGGGGAAATATTCAATGGGCAAACTCCAAGTAGAAACGGTGGGGATTTGAGTGTAATAGATCCTCCTGAGGGTTTTCCTCTTCCGTATATGCCCGAATTGCCTAATGAACATAGTCCAGGGCTACACGATCTTACCACTTAGGATTAAACCATAAATAAAGATAGTAACAAGGTTAATATCCGTAACTTAAAAAGAGGCTGTCCTTCGTAGAAGAACCTACGAATCAAGGACAGTCTCTTTTTATTCGCGTAGTCTGTGCTTCGGCAAAACATTTCGTTCCACCGAAGTAACGCCGGGAGGCAGTAGCGGATCAGGATTCCAAATAAATTTCATCAATGGATACATGGCGTTCCCTAGACAAATCTACATATTCATCATCGTTAATTCTTACTAAGGGTCTGAAGTAATCAGCAGGATTGTTCAGAATGATCGTTCCTGTCTGACCTGTAGTCAACAGAACCTGCTTATTAATGAAATTAGGAAGCATGTGTCTGATGAACACTTGGGTAGCTTCTGGGTTTAGATGTCCAAAACTCATGCTGTGCAGCTCGCGTAATACGGTGAGTAGCTCCTGCTTCGTCTGATACACACGATTGGAAATCATCGCGCTATACACGTCGGCAATAGCTGTTATGCTGGCAAAAGGATGAATTTCTTCCTTGAACAGACCATGGGGATATCCACTTCCATCTTCACGCTCATGATGCTGTAAGGCGACAATTGCAGAAATCTCATCGCTGGTTGAATTGCGAATAATATCATAGCCATATAGCGAATGTTTCTTCATTTCATGAAATTCTTCAGGTGTCAGTTTATCCGGTTTGTTCAAAATTTCATCGGGTATCATGGACTTGCCTATATCATGTAAATATCCAGCTTTACCGGCGGCATATGCTTCTTCTTCCGTATACCCAAGCCATGTGGCAATGTAATATGACAGTACGCCTACTTGGAGAGAATGATTATAGGTATAGTGATCTCCCCGTTCCATAATTAACAGCAGAGATACGACATCTTTTTGACGAGCTAGCTCTGAAACGAGAGGGCCGAACAGCTCATCAACTCGATATTCATCAAATTTGCCAGTTGAGGAAGCTTCGAGAAACATACTTTCAAAGCCACTGATCGTCTGCTCCATGAGAGGAACGGCACGTTTGAGGGACTCGGGGGAAGCTGGAACATCGGGGGCAAAGTCAACCGGAATGCTCGCAGAACCGGCATCAATGTCGATATAATCGACACCGTGCATAATGAGCTTGGAAATATCGTCATGCTGTAGCTCGGTGCCCTGAACCATGACAGGCACACCGTGCCCATTGTATGTATCGGATTTGAGGCGATCTCCTGGCTTGGCATCGGTAACGTGTACTCTCATGCGCTAACCTCCTTATTGTCGTAAATTTGTCGAAAATACGAAACAAACTTAATATATCAAGAATTATATGGGATGACAACGACTAATTTACTATTATTCCAAGCTGTAAAATAGGTCCCAGGAACCCAATTCCTATCAGATACCTACAATAGATAACGTCAATACTTTTCACTATGTTTGTAATATGAGATTGCCCAGAGACTACAGCGAAGCTTAAGGACTATGTCCACCCATATGTACCATATTGCTAAATAACATGATATGCTTAAACATTAGAAGCTCCAAAGTCGATATATAAAATATAGAGGAGGGCGGTTATGGAGATGACGACTCGGCAAACGTTGACCATTTTGCATACCAATGATATCCATAGTCATTTTGGCAGTATGCCTTCGATAGCCGCGATGATTAATGAACGAAGAGCTGCATTAGGGGATGCGCTACTTGTGCTTGACATAGGAGACCACATGGACCGGATGGCCCCCGAAACGGAAGGAACGCTAGGTGGGGCAAATGTGGATGTGATGAATCTAACAGGATATGATGCCATTACGATCGGTAATAATGAGGGACTGACTTTTACCCCGGATATGATTGAACAGGCATATGCGGGCATTCATTGTCCGGTCATATGTGGCAATATGACTGAGTGTGCCACAGGGATGAGTCCTGCGTGGATGAAGGAATCCCTTATTGTAGACAAAGCAGGAATCAAGGTCGGTTTACTTGGTGTGACGGCTCCTTTTGTAGAGTATTATCAATTGCTGGGCTGGGATGTGCTCAATCCGTTTGATGTGCTGGGGAAGCAGATCGCGGCACTGAGAAAGCAGGTTGATGTTTTGGTCGTGATGTCGCACCTGGGCCTACCTTCCGATAAAAAGTTAGCGTCGCAATTTCCTGAGATTGACGTTATCCTTGGAGGTCACACCCATCATGTGCTGGAGGAACCGCTTTGGATCGGGAAAACAGCTTTATGTGGGGCGGGTAAGTTCGGAACGCTGCTGGGTGAAGTGACGCTAAGTCGTAACAATAGCCTCGAACCGTTTCGAGTCACGTCAGGCGGTGTAGTTCCTGTGGATCTGACAATACTGGACGAAAAAGTGGCATCGGCCATTGTGGTGCATCGCAGACAAGCAGAGCGCGCCATGGAGAGCACGGTTGCTGTGACGGATCGGAAACTGGAGATCGCATATGATCAGGAATCCCCTTTCGGGAATATGCTGGCACAATCAGTGTCCCATTTTACAGGAACAGAAATTGCCCTCGTCAATGCGGGACAACTGCTCGGCCCATTACCTCAAGGGGATATCAGTAAAGGAATCCTGCATTCCTTATGCCCTTCACCGATTAATGCCTGTGTTATGAAGTTGCGGGGGAGCGATATTCGGTTGGCGCTGGAGCAGTCCTTGCTGCCTGAATTTGCGGACAAGCCTATGACGGGCTTTGGCTTCAGAGGCAAAGTGCTTGGTACGATGTGTGTGGAAGGCTTGGCTATTCAGTATGACCCTGGCCGTGCTCCTTATGAAAAAGTAACGGACATTCGTGTAGCAGGTCAACCTTTGGAAGAGCATGAGGAATACACAGTGGGCACGTTGGATATGTTCACTTTCAAAGCAGGTTATGAGGTGCTTGCGAACGGAACAGATCTCCGATTTATGCTTCCAGAATTTTTACGGGATTTGATTGAAATGGAGTTGAAGCGTCCGGGCGCGATGGAAGAATGTTTTGCAGCTAGGTGGCTTCAGGTATCAAAACAATCGGGAGAGGATTAAGCTGCGACTGGTACCTGTTACATTATTGAGAGCCGGCATGAAGCTGGGCAAAAAAATATACAATGAAAATGGAATGGTGCTGCTCTCGGAAGGTGTTGAGCTTACTTCGCGATTGATTGAACGTCTAGGCCAAGTCGGTATTGGATATGTATACATTGAGGATGCTGTGACAGAAGATATCGTCATTCCTGAGATGATCCATGAACAGACAAGGGCGGCGGCGCTACAGGAAATCAAAAAGCAATTTCAAGGGTTGTCATCCTACTCCGTAGATCATAAGCACAAATATTTTGGCAAGTCATTTTATAAGGTGATGGAATCTATTCTGGACGATATTGGAGGCCGGCAGGACGCCGTCATTATGTTGATGGATATTGGGGCCGCAGATCAGGATTTGTATCATCATTCTTTGAACGTATGTCTATATTCACTTGTACTGGGAATTTCCAACGGCTACGATAACAATCAGCTGATGGAGTTGGGAATAGGTTCACTACTGCACGATATCGGTAAAATGAAAATTTCACCTCAAGTACTCTATAAGCCGGGTAAATTGACCGACGAGGAATATGAGCATATGAAAACACACACGGTGATCGGCTACAAGCTGCTTAAAGACGAACCTGGAATTCCCTTGTTGTCGGCTCACTGTGCATTACAGCATCATGAGCGTATTGACGGCAGCGGATACCCACACGGTTGGAAAAAGGACCAGATCCACGAATATGCGAAATGGATCGGCCTGGCAGACTCGTACGACGCAATGACAGCAAGTCGGATATATAAGCAGGCTTTGTTGCCTTATGAGGCGATGGAAGTGCTGTACGCCGGGGCAGGAACGTTATATGAGCAGCGAATGCTAGAAGCCTTTCGTGACTGTGTGGCTATTTACCCCTTGGGACTCTCTGTGGTGCTCAACACGGGGGAAGAGGGGGTCGTGGTGCGTATACATTCCAAAATCCCGCAAAGACCCGTCATTCGCATTGTAAGGGACCGGGATGGGCAGGAAGTGAAAGCACCTTATGATGTGGATTTGTCCATATCCCTCTCGGTTATGATTACAAATACATTGGGTGCTACTGTGGCCCCTTTCGGAGGAGTACACGTAGATTAGCAGATGATGTGGAAGAAAGCATGCAGACACTTTACACATCATGATATGATAATTATACGTCTTTTGAGGTTAATAACAGAAATAAGGTGAAAACATAATGACAGTTCTACAAAATAACACGCTACCCCAAATATCGCCAACCTATGATCCGTGGGACCCGATTGTCTCATTGCGTACACATGGTCGTCATTTGCTTACGAGTGTGGAAATGACCGTAACGCATCTGTGTAATATGCGCTGTGAGCATTGCGCTGTTGGCGACATGCTGGTTATGAAGGAGGCCCCTTTCCTTCCGTTAGACCTAATGCTGAAGCGTCTGGATGAAGTCGAGCATCTGGAGACCATCAGTATTACAGGCGGGGAACCTGCTTTGCTCGATAAAACAGTGGATGAAGTGATCGTTCCACTGTTGAAATACGCCAAAGAGCGCGGTATTCGCTCGCAAATCAACTCCAATCTGACGTTAGATATTCGCAGATATGAGAAGATGCTTCCTTATCTAGATGTGATGCATATTTCGTTTAACTATTTGAATGCGGACGATTTTTATGAAGTGGGTTTTGCAAATACAGGCCGGCCGACCCCACGTGCGGGTGCTGTTCGCCTGTATGAAAAAATGATCGAGAATGCCTGCAGATTAAGTGAAATGGGAATGTTCATTTCAGCTGAATCCATGATTAATTATCGGACACACACGAAGCTGGAGGGCATTCATCAGTTGATCAACGAAATGGGATGCCGACGGCATGAGGTTCATCCAATGTATGCGTCAAATTTTGCCTCTGCTTTGCCTGTGCTTTCACTCGACGACATGCGGAACTCTATCCATAAGCTGCTGGATGTACGTAATCAGGACATGTGGATGTTGTTTGGCACATTACCGTTCTTTGCTTGTTCGGACCGGGAAGAAGACCGCAAACTGCTTCGCCGCTTGCGTCAGGAACCGAATATTACGGTGCGTAATGATCCAGACGGAAGAAACCGTGTGAATGTGAATATGTTCACGGGTAGCGTGTATGTGACGGATTTTGCAGACATTCCGGCTTTCGGCAACATTCAGGAAGACAGTCTGGACGATATTTTTGGTGAATGGCTGAATGAGCATCCGTTGAATCAGACTGTGAACTGTCATTGTGATGCCGCTGCCTGTTGTGGACCGAACCTGCTCGTAGCGGATATGTACTACAAAGGAATAGACTTTAAATCAAGAAAAGCATTACAACTATAGAAATGGGGAGTTCGTATTGGATGGTCATACCGAGTTTCATTGGGGATTGCTAGCTGTGAATCTCCTCTTGGTACTGCTGCTTGTCTTTCTAAATGGTGTATTTGTGGCCGCAGAATTTTCGTTGGTCAAAATGCGCCAATCCCGATTGACGCAGCTCCAAAGCGAGGGTCATCGCCTGGCAGGCTATGCGCTGAAGGTGAACCAAAGGTTGGATGCTTATCTGTCCGCCACCCAATTGGGCATTACGCTGGCTTCATTGGGTTTGGGTTGGATTGGAGAGCCAGCAATATCCGGCTACCTGATAGAGCCACTCATGCACAAACTCGGTGTAACTGACGGCACCCTGATTACAACGATATCCGTTGTCGTCGGATTTTGCGTAATTACCTTTTTGCATATTGTATTGGGGGAATTGGCTCCCAAGTCTTTAGCGATTCAGAAGACTGAAGGTGTGGCGTTGTTTTTATCGGCGCCTTTGCTGCTTTTTTATAAGGTCTTTCTACCTGTGATCTGGGTATTGAATGCTGCGGCAAACTTGCTGTTGCGTGCATTCGGGATTCAGCCGGCGAGTGAAGCCGAAGCGGCTCATTCGGAGGAAGAGATTCGTATATTGATGAATCAGAGCGCCAAAAGCGGTGTGATTGATAAGGACGAAATTAAGCTGATGGATAATATTTTTGATTTTTCCGACTTGCTTGCACGTGAAATCATGCTGCCGCGTACAGATATGGATTGTTTGTATACGAATTTGTCGTTTAAGGAAAATCTCAAGATTATCAGCGAGACCAAGCATTCCCGCTACCCGGTAGCGGTTGAGGATAAAGACCAGATTATCGGTTTTGTCCATATCACGGATCTTCTGCTAGCTGAGCAGGGGGAACAACTGGATCTGGCTTCGGTGGTACGTCCTATTTTGAATGTGCCGGAGTCTATGGAAGTGAGTCACGTGCTACGCCTTATGCAGAAAAAACATTCCCAAATGACTCTCGTGGTAGATGAATACGGCGGAACGGCCGGGCTGCTGACAGCGGAGGAAATTTTGGAGGAAATCGTCGGGGATCTCTATGATGAGTTTGAGGATGAACGCCCAAGCGTGGAAATCAAGGAGAACTTCATCTCTGTGGACGGTCGTATGCTCATTGAGGATGTCAATGATTTGACTGGAGTAAACATCGAAGACGACGAGGTAGATTCCATCGGAGGATGGCTGTTTAAGGAATTGGAAGGCATTCCGGTGAAAGGGAAGAAAATTGAGTTTTATAACCTTACCTTCGAGGTGGAGGAAGCAACAAGGCTTCGCATAATGAGAGTGAAGATTCACCGCAAGCCTGAGCCTGTGATTGAAGATGAGCTTTCTACCGATTGAGTCCTGATCCACAGAGATAGGTAAGATCAGTTCAGGTATGTAAGTTATTATAGTGTGCTGAAGCAAGAACCTTTAGATCCACGTTACCGTGGTTTTAAAGGTTCTTTTTGATTAGAAATAGTTCTATAGTTATTTTTTTTGAACAATTATTTTTATCTGTGATTTTTTGTTCGAGACTTGGGCGATGCGGCATATGTTGAATAGTAAAGCAGATGGATCAACCAAAGGAGGTCCCGGCCCGTGAAATTTCCACAGCAAGGTGAGTATGCCCCGTTTGTCGGCCCGTTCGATCCGTGTCCGCCCGTTCTGTGCAAGACTTATGTGCTTCCGCCAAACTTGTTTGTGCAATTTCAGCCCCCTGGTCTACCGCAATTCAGTCCAGATGAGGCGCTGACGAAGGGAACGCTATGGCCTTTGCTTTACAGCCCTTATGAGCCTAGAAGAAACCAGGGGGGAGGCGAATAGAATGGAGAATCCAAATCAGGGTCAGTCCCCATTCCAATTCCAGCAGCAAAATCAGCATGAGAGTGGACAGCAACAGCCGAATCCATATCAAAGCCCTTATTCAAATCCGTATCCATACCAGAACCAGTATCAGAACCAGTATCAGAACCAAACTCAGGGCTATAGTCAAGCCGGAAACCCGACCCAAGGCTGCACGCCCCAAACCAAGCCGGGGGATGCCCAGTTTTATGCGTTGCTGGAGAAGCTCCAAGCGGTGGATTTTGTGTTGGTGGAGCTGAATTTGTATCTGAATACGCACCCAGATGATTTACAGGCCATCGAGCAGTTCAATAAGCTGACGCAGGAAAGAACGGCGATTGCTAACGAGTATCAGATGCTATATGGGCCTTTACAAAATTTTGGTCGTGCCTATTCCAAGTATCCTTGGGAGTGGAGTCAATCCCCTTGGCCGTGGCAGGTCTAGGCAGGTACAACCTTTTAACAACCTTTTATAAAGGAGGGGACATGAATGTGGGTATATGAGAAGAAATTGCAATATCCCGTACGTGTCAGCAAATGTGATCCTCATATGGCCAAACTGCTTATGGAGCAGTATGGTGGAGCGGATGGCGAGCTGGCAGCGGCATTGCGCTATTTGAATCAGCGATATACGATTCCCGATAAGGTGATTGGTGTACTGAACGACATAGGCACGGAGGAATTTGCGCATCTCGAGATGATTGCGACTATGATTTATAAGCTGACCAAGGATGCGAGCGTGGAGCAAATGAAGGCTGCCGGTCTGGGTGAATATTATGCGGCACACGACCATGCGCTATATTATCAAAACGCTGCTGGAGTTCCTTTTACAGCGGCTTATATTCAAGCCAAAGGCGATCCTATTGCTGATCTATATGAGGACATAGCGGCAGAGGAAAAGGCTCGAGCTACATATCAGTGGCTGATTGATCTGACAGACGATGTGGATTTGCAAGATAGTCTGAAGTTTCTACGTGAACGTGAAATAATCCATTCGCTCCGTTTCCGTGAGTCAGTGGAAATTTTGAAGGGGGAAAGAGACCGGAAGAAAGTGTTCTGATAAAATGATATACGAGGTCTCTTGGTGAGCTTAAGCTTGCAGGAGACTTTTTTTCTTTTGAAGTAATCTAAGCTAATGAAATGGTCCTTCCCGAGGAGCAGCAATGGGCATTTATATATAAGAGGGGGTAAAAATAAAAGCCCCGAAAAATTGCAGGCTGTCCGCCGGGTATCGTGCCGAGCACATATCGGCATGATGACTAAGGTCGGCTACATTGAACGACCTTTCCCCGGCGCGTCTTTCTCATCCCTATTGCTTCAGTTGTGCGAAATACTTCTCGTTATATAAAACACTTGGATGAGTAGGGTGGTGCAACTGAGCTATGCGATGATGCGATTTTGCCTTTTCGATGTCACCGATTCGGTCGTAACACAGGCATAATTGCAAGTGTGGAAACCAGGTATAGTACGACGAATTGGTTAGGGCCATCACATCTTGTGGAGGCTCTATCAACGTTGCCTGGTGAAACCAGTAAATGGCTTGAGTATACTGTTCGTCTTCAATCAACAAATTGCCAAAGACACAGCAGAACTGGGCGCGTGGTACATCAAGGTTAAGTGTGCGAAGCAGAGCCATACGCTGCTCCTGTTTTTGACCCTGGTGGGCGTAGCAATCCGCTAGCTTAAAGCAAGCAGCAATCCGATCCTCAATCCATCCTTGATCGAGTCCCAGATAGTGCTCGTACTGCTGGATGGCTTCTAGTATGCGTCCGTTATCATATAGTTCATTCGCGAAGTAGTAGTGATCTCGCTCAGAAAATGCAGTGCCTTGCTCCCGATGCTTGAGATATATATGCAAATTACGATCAGTGTAGGCACGTGTCTTTTTATGAGTCACCGCTATATTACTGTGAAAGGTGCTGCCAGTCACATGCAGGAATTCGTGCACAAAGCCGATCCATCTGAATCTTCGATCACGCCGCACAATTCGGTTTCTTTTGAGCTTATACAACGGCTGTCCTTGTTCATCTACAGACAGCACATAATCCATCGTAATGCTGTCATAGGAGAGGGTGGCTTGTTTCTTCCAGTTGAGAAATGATATTCGGTCTTTTTCTTCCAGTATGTCATCAGCGTCCAGCCAAAATTGATATTCTTGCGTTGCCTGATTAAACGCATAATTGCGGGCTGCAGAGAAATCATCGCACCATTCAAAATGGTATACCCGAGCATTGAACGATGCAGCGACCTCTTGGGTACTGTCAGTGGAACCAGTATCTACGATAATGATTTCATCTACCAGGTCATGGACTGATTTCAGACAGGTATGAAGGGCTTCTTCTTCATTTTTGACAATCATACATAAGCTGACAGTTACCATGCTCTTTGTCCCTCCCAAAAAACTTGGTATAATCTCCATTTTATTAGGATAGCTTGCTCATTATGTAGTAATTCCTATGGATCGTTTAGAGGATGTGCGATGATCATAAATTCAATCTTGCTCTAATAAATTAGAAAATCAAAGTCTGATATGAGGGGGAGGAGATTGTGCGAAATTCGATATTATCAAGCGACCGGGAAATAAATTTGATGGCTAAATGTAGTTAGAAAACGGGTAGAAAACTGAAAAAGAGTAGTTGTTTGGATGGTAAGATTGTATTTTTGTATGGATGTCGTTTTCATTGATATTTCCAGGTGCAAGTCCATTCATACTACGCTCACTCCCATATCGCTCGGTTGCAATTATGGTATGCCTTAGGATATGGAGGGGGGAACGGTTATGAGGCTTCTGCCTGATGGAGGCGTTGAATCATGCGTATACTAATCGGTAGCCCGGTGCACCAGAAACCGGAAATATTGTCTTTATTTCTTCAAGCTTTAGAGCGACTGGAGGCACCTGATGTGCTGCCCGATTATTTATTTGTCGATGATAATGACAATCCGACTTCAAGCCAATGGCTTGCCGATTTCTCCAATCGGCTACCAGGCAGGGTTTTGCCCTTGTTGACAGGCTCACAGCAAGTGGAGAACCGAAGTGATGAGCACACTCATTATTGGCCGCCTGCTCTCGTCTGGAAAGTGGCCGGCTTTAAAAATCGTCTTATTGATTATGCACTTCAGCATAATTATGACGCGCTGTTTTTAGTCGATTCAGACCTGATTCTCCATTCCCGTACCTTATGTAAACTGGTAGAGGCGGAGAAGGATATTGTATCTGAGATTTTCTGGACACGCTGGCAGCCGGAGGGGCCTCTATTGCCTCAGGTGTGGGTTAGTGATGAATATAATTTGTTCCATCGTGAAGAAGGCGAAGTGTTGTCGGCAGAGGAGCGAGCACAACGCGAGTTGCATTTTATACACCAATTGCATGTTCCTGGTTTGTACGAAGTGGGGGGTCTAGGTGCTTGTACCCTAATCCGCAGACGTGCACTGGAAGCAGGGATTCACTTTGGTAAAATCAAAAACGTTTCCTATTGGGGAGAAGATCGACATTTCTGTATTCGGGCAGCTGCATTTGGATTTCCACTTTTTGTGGATACACACTATCCGGCGATGCATCTGTACCGGGAAGCGGACAGAATGAAGGCAGAGCAGCTACTATTCACCCTAAATTATTTTACAACGAGCGCTGTTCATACGGACCAATCAGAACATTTAGCATATCTAAATCACTCCGATACTTCTACTAACTCTCCTGCCTTCAATCCTTCTGCATCATCAAGTCCATCTAAGTTCCCTGAACCTCCTGTTATACCGTATGACCTCCGTGAGTCAGCTGTCTTTGCCAAGTACACGGCAGATTCTTTTGTTATACCACAAACGTTCCCTGGTCCACGACAAAGTGAACTTCATACGCCGCCTGTCTCCAAACCCAAATTGACGCTGACCATGACGGTATACAATGAGGCAGATCGCAAGCTCATTGACGTGCTGCGGAGTCATCGAGAATATATTGATGAAGCGGTCATTATTGATGATGGCAGTCAGGATGATAGCGGAGAGTTGTGCCGTGAGATCCTAAAGGGAATCCCATTACGTTTAATACGCAATGAAACAGCTTCTTTTAGCAATGAATTGGAACTACGTAAGCAACAGTGGAGAGAGACGTTGGCTTCTTTTCCGGAATGGATATTAAATATGGATGCTGACGAAATGTTCGAATCTCGTTTTGCTCAAGGGGTACATTCTTTGTTAGCGGGAACGAAAGCGGATACGATTTGTTTCAGGTTGTTTGATATGTGGAATTCCACGCATTACCGCGATGATGATTATTGGCAGGCTCATCAATATTACCGTCCTTTTTTAATTCGATATAAGGAAGGGTTCTCTTATAAATGGAAGGAGCAGTCCTTGCACTGTGGGAGATTTCCCGAAAATGTGCTTGACCTTCCCAGTGAAATCAGCAACTACCGCATCCAGCATTGGGGATGGTGTACACCTGCTATTCGCATGGCCAAATTTCAGCAATATCAGTTGCTTGATCCAAGTGCTCGTTATGGCTGGAAAGAGCAATATGAATCTATTTTGGACCCGAACCCCCGACTCACGCTTTGGGTAGATCAGGACAACATAAATGGAGAAAAAGAAACTACACCAGAGTATGAAGCTACCCATGATGTGAACGCCATGGATGTTGCCGAGATTTCAAGTGTCCAGGTTATGAATAATTCCGGTCTACAAATTAAAAGTGAAACAAAGAACGTATTTTATAGTAAATGCAAACTGTGTGGTTCGTCTGACACGGGAGTATTTCATAACTATGAACGCTTTACCTTGATGGGGTGCGGCTCCTGTGGCTTGGTTTTTCGTAATGATGTGGATCATATACAGCCGGAGGATATGATTGCAGAGATTTATAATGCCGATTGGGTTGCTATGCGGGATAGTGCAGCAGCGTCAACTTATGGGGATCATGCCCTTTTTGGACTCATGCTACTGGATATGTTCAGCTCCGGTAAAGGAAAATTGCTTGAGATTGGATCAGGTACCGGAGAATTTATCCATGCTGCCCTTCAAGCCGGCTGGGATGCAGTGGGTATTGAACCTTCCATAGACTCGCGTGCTTACGCCAAACACAAATATGACGTGGATTTATTGCCGGGTTACTGGAACGGTGAAACCGAAGAAGATACTCAAACCGATGAAGCATGTGATATGCAGGAATTGAATGAAGCACAAGAAATACAAGAAGTAGAAGAAGATACTGAATTACCACTGGATCACAAATACGAGGCCGTAGCATGCTGGCATGTGCTGGAGCATATTGCGGACCCTGTTGCATTTTTGACAGATTTACGCGAACAGCTTCAACCTGACGGGACGTTATATATTACAGTGCCCAACAAAAACTCGTTCACCAATGAGGCTTATGGTGTTTATTCACCTTTATTTACCGAGGAAGATCATTTATATCATTATTCTGAGCATACGCTGGCGCTCTTACTGGAAAAGTCTGGATTGCGCTCGGTGGCTATGTTTACCCGCCAGCTTCCCTCTGGTTTGGATGCCTTGCTGCAAGCCCATCCTTTGTACGGTGATCTTGCCTTTACGGAGCAAATGGGATTGTTGGCCAAACTTCAAGGCGAGAAACGGGGTCATGAACTGTGCTGTGTTGCAAGAGTAATTTAAATCTCTCCAAAAGGAGGCAGCATCCATGAACATGTCTGACCCGTATCTGTCTCGCTTTTTTGTATATTCTGACCCCAACTCCTCCAGCATGATTTACAGACTCCCCCAAAGCTGGTGGAGTCGCCCCTATGAGTATGAGTGGTGTCTTCAATTTATGTCCGGTCAAGATTCGGTGCTGGATGCAGCGTGTGGAATTCCACATCCATTCAAATTTGAGTTGGCCCGCCGTTGCGCTCAGGTCTATGCTTGCGATCTGGATATACGGATCGTTTCCGTGGATGCCATTTTGGCCGAGGTGCGGCGGGATATCGGAGAGGAGGCTGCCGAGCGCATTCAGGAGATTTTACCGGTTCGGCTCCACTCCGCACATGCCAATCTGACAGCTCTGCCTTATGAGGATGCCAGTTTTGACAAAATTGTATGTATTTCAGTGCTGGAACATTTAACACCTGAGGAGTCTTTGGCAGCCTTACATGAATTTCACCGGACCATACGCGATGACGGAATGCTTCTGCTGACGTTTGATTACCCTACAGTGGATCTATCAGCGATGGAGCAATGGATAGAGCAGGCGGGATTTTCGTATTGGAATGGTGTGGATCTCAACCTTCCAAGGGGTGCCTTACACACGGATATGTGGGGTGGTTTGCATTGTTTCAGGACTGTTTTAAAAAAATATAAGAGTTAGCGGTATGCGCAATGAGGTTTACACGGACCTCTCTTATTGCTTATCATGAGAGGGGTTAGAGTTGTAAACCTACATAGGAAAGGAATGACTGATAACTACATGAACAATGCACCTGTGTTGAAGAAACCTGAGGCTATGGTATTTGATATGGACGGTACACTTTTTCAGACGGAGACGCTATTGCTTCCTGCGTACCACAAGCTGTTTGATACGCTGCGCGCCGAAGGGCTTTATGAAGGAGAGACTCCTCCCGAGGAGCTTATTTTGAATAGTTTGGGCATGCTGCTGGATGAAATCTGGAGAAGAGTGATGCCGGAAGCCAGCGAAGCGGCCCATAGAAGAGCGGACGAGCTGCTGCTTCAGCTGGAACTGGAGGGATTGAAGAGCGGAAGTCATGCCCTGTATCCACATGTAAAAGAAACACTACAGGCCCTTCATGAGCAAGGTGTCCGATTGTTCGTAGCTAGTAACGGTCTGGAGGACTATGTAAAGGGGATCGCTGCTGCGTATGAAATGGTTCCCATTTTTGAAGGACTGTACAGCGCTGGGGAGTACAGCACGCTTTCCAAAGTGAATTTGCTGGAAATTCTATTGAGCAAGCACGATATTTCGAACGTATGGATGGTAGGAGATCGTTCCTCAGATGTGGAAGCAGGCAAAAAGAACGGACAGACGGTGATCGGTTGCGCTTATGCGGGATTTGGTGTGGACGATGAGTTGAAGGGGGCCGATGCGATTATTACAGACTTTACGCAACTGCTTACACTTTATAAAAACGCTGAGTAACTGTGAAACACAGGTTATTGGTTATAAATAGGCTCGACGCACCATATAATTAAACATGCTGGTACTGTCGGGCAGATGAAAAAAAGAAAGGAAGGCAGCCACTTTACGCGGAGCCTTCCTTTGTCTTATTCTCTGTCTTATTTTCTGCTTTATCTTCTGTTTTATCTTCTGTTTTATCTTCTGCTTTGTGGTCAGCCTGAGGCTTTGGATTAATTTGTGTGTGGTAGACCCACAAGGCATATTCCATGGGCTTGGCGATGGAGCGGCGATAGGTTTCTTTTTCACCAATACGCGAAAAGACCTCACGGGCTGGCTTCGGGTTGACTTCCAGCACATATATATGACCGTGCTTATTAATTGCCAAATCGAGTGCAAGCTCACACAATGCCCCGTAGCTTTCTTCCAGATACGCAGCGATGTCCAGTCCGAGTTTTTCCCCTTGCTTGATGATTTTCTCTCTATGGCTTTCATCACGAATCCATTGCGTTAGCAATTGGCTCATCGGTACTGCCTTGCCTCCACCATGCAGGTTGGAAGTGACACTCCGATGCGCCCCGATGCGCCCCGCGCATCCGGTTAGCTCCCATACTCCTTGGCCATTTTTCTGTACCAGCATACGGTAATCATGGACTCTGCCATTCGGCAACTGCACAGGAATGCCTTCCTGAACAATGTAGTTATCCATGTTCCAGCTGCTCAGACGCGGCTCCAGACGGTCTAGACGTACCCGCTGCTGGGGAATGATATGGCGTTTGCGATTGCGGCCCTCAATCAGATACAGGCCTCCTTGCTTGTTAACAGGTTCAATACGTAAAATACCTCGGCCTCCCGTACCGTTAATCGGTTTGAGGTACACTAGTGAATTCTGTTTGAGCATCCGTTTGACACTATGAAATCCACTGAACAGCTCTGTTGCAGGCAAATGGGGGCGAAAGGCAGACCTTCTCGCAAGCTGCTGATGAATGACCCATTTGTTACTCAGGGGTCGGTTTAAATATACAAGGTCTGTGTATTGCAATCGGAACTGCTTCAACTGACGATATCGCTCACTGCGCTGTACCCGACAACGGTCGAAAATCATGTCTGGGAACTCTCGCCACTTTCGGCTCCATTTTCCGCTGTGTGGATCATAGATTTGGGCAAGGAGCAGCCTGCGATCCTTATGGACATCCGCAGGAGTGAATACATACATATCCAGTCCCAGCCGTTTCCCTTCTGCAATCATGCGCTCATATATGTCGCGTTCCTCTAATTGCTTCTTGTTGTTCAAATACAAAGTCATGATGCCTAGGACAGGTTTTGGCACAGCATTCCACCTTCCTCTGCCGTCTGCTTATCTTGGGATAACTCTCCGTGAAATATCAGCGTGGGTTTCCCGGTTGGTCCAGTCGTCATTTCATGCGCAACAAGCCCAGCGCGGAAACAGGTTTTGAGACTGGACATATTGTCGGCGGCTACGCTGCACGTTAGACGGCGCAGCTGTTGGAGCTGGGCGGACAGCAGTCTAGCGCCCAGTCTGCGGCCCCGGTAAAGCGGACGAACAATTACGATGCAAGCATCCTCCCCGTAATTCAGAGCGAGGGAAAATCCGGCAATCCGCAGCCCCTTCTCCGTGCGCACAAATGCGCACAGGAGGGAGGAGCCAGGGGTGTTCAATTGCTCGGGCGTTAAAACGGCCAACTGCCGCAGAGCATTACGAGTAATGCGCATGCCCCCTGAGCTGCGGGCCAAAAAAAGCAACTGTCGTCGTCTCAGCAGCCAGCTCCGGGCAGGCAAATGTTGAACATCGCTAATTTGCGGCATGATTCCACTTCCTTGATCATGATTTCATTCGTCCGGCCAAAAAGGAGCTGTACTGGAATATGCGTCTAAGCGACTTTTGGCGGATTTCCGGCTCGTCAAATTTCATTGGTTTGGCATTGGCCTCAAAAAACCAGAGGGTTCCGAGCGTATCCACGCCCAGATCCATGGACATTTCGCCATGAGAAAGACCGGATGCGCGTTCAATTTGACGTGCAATCTGTATGGCCGTACTTTTAACTTTGTTCAGTAGATCCGTGCTGTCCTCAGGCCCAAACAGTGAGGACAGTAGCTTGAAAGGGTCCTCTACACTCCCGCCACGCGGGACATGTGTGGTAATGCTCCCCTTACCGGCCAGTCTGGCACCGACTCCGGTGATACTCCAGGAGCCACGGATATTTTTTTGTACCAGGATACGCAGGTCGAAGGGTTTTTTCTGATGGGTTGCCAGATCGATACCCTGTTGAATGATATAAGGTGAGTTGCCTGCTTCCCGTCGGATACGTCCCCACAGCCGGGATAGCGATACAGATCTGTAGGTTACACTTTTTTTGTCATGCTGAATGGTCAGTCTGTAAGCCATTAGATGGTCTGGGAGGAATTTAAGAATCATAATTCCCTTTCCAGCCTTACCGTTTTCCGGCTTGAGATACAGGTATGGATACGTAGACAGCATTTTTCCTAAGGAAGACAGGTTGCTTAACCGTTTGGTTGCCGGAACAAGCTGACGAGTCGTTTCTGAGGTGCGCAACCACTTGAACAGTTCCCATTTGTTAAAAAAGCCTGGATTGTACAGCTCAATGCCTGAGGCATGTGAAATTTCATCCAACTTTGTGCGCACAGAGGTTTTAAGTTCATAATTACGGTTGGGGATGCGATTATAAATGACCTGTGGAGGTGGAAAATTCTGTTCCTCCCACGTCTGTAAGCTCTTGTTGAAGACATAGCCCTTAATCGTCTCATCTGCCAGTTTCAGGTCCCTGACGGTAACAATGTACACCTGATATCCCATCCGTGTTCCCGTTTCAAGAATATCCCTGAAATTGCGCTGATTTCCCTTGAAAAATTGCCCTTCGTCGTGCACTGTCAATACAGCAACGACTGGCTTATGCTCCGCCCGGGTATTCATAGTTCCTCTTTTCTGCGGAATTTACTGAGGTAAAGACAGTGGTCCAAAATATGCTCCACGGATGCTTTACCCTCCGCACGCAACGATGGATGCTGAAAAATGGATCGGCCTGGCTTGGAGTTGGCTTCAAACATCCATACCTTTTCATCCTGATCAATGCCCAGATCAAAGCCGATTTCGCCCAATAGATGCTGGTGATGGTGTTCAATGGCTTCAGCGAGCGTAACTGCTACGTTCTTGGCACGTTGAAGCACTTCACCCGCTCGGTCTCCGAATACCCGGTTCAACGCCTGTTCAGGTGTCATAAGGGAGCCGCCATTTTTGATATGGGTTGTGACACTGCCACGTCCGGCTTTTTTGGCTCCAATGCCGACGACGACCCACTGATTATTTCCATTTTTATGCATGTGAAACCGGAAATCAATCGGGCAATTGTCAATCTCGATCAGCTGGATACCCTGTTGAATGACATAACCTTTTAACATCTGTCCCTGATTGGAGTGAAGCATCCTGAGCATGGAATTAAAAGAGGCGAATTTTAGCAATACATTGCTACTTTTCTTACGGTACCTCACATAATATCCTTGCTTGGGAACATGGGACAGACGATAGATTCCTTTACCGAGACTGCCTCCACTTGGCTTGTAATAAGCAAATTGATGTCGCTCCAGCATACCTCGGATACGTTCAGAGCTGGGATTCATATATGATTCAGGGACATAGCGGTTAACATCTGGGTTATTCTCCAGCAGATTATAGATATCGGACTTATTGAAAAAGCTCCAGTTAAAAAAGGGAATTCGTTTGCGGGAAAAGCGTTCGCGTAGTTGATTGATCGCCGGGGAAAAATCAGAGCGACGGCTCGGCAAACGGTTATAGATCACGTCCGGCAAAGGTACAAGTTTACGTGTGAATTCCCCGCTGGATGACAGAAAATAGCCGTTAATCGTATCATTTTGCCAGTTGATATCCCGAGGGGTGAAGGCAAAAATATAAGATTTTTTGCTGCCTTCCCTCAGCAGTTGCTTAATAAAGCCTGTGCGCGATCCGAAAGGGCGAGTGGTGGAGGTGGTACCGTCAGACAGCACGCCAATCAACGGCCCTAGCTGTATATCACCATCCAGATTCCGCAAATAGATGGCCCCGCTTTTGGGAACACGGATTGCATTACGTAAGCCGGAGGTCAAGTATAGATGGCGTCCCGCCTTCTGAATTGGTTTTACAGTAGCTGGAATCTGATCCTTACCGAGCCGCAGACGAACGGACTTGGCTCCGGATAATTTAAGGCTTTTCAACAAGGCAGTGGATATATACGCCACCTTGTCGGGCTGCTGTGAGAAATGCACATTGCAATGCGTTAAACTCATCTGTTTATCCTCCTATACCGTATGTTCAAGGGAGGCGCCCGCGCCCTTTGGCCCTGTCGCTTTGGAATGGGTCATTAAATATCGAGCATATTCGAGCGGGCGGTTGACCGACTGGAAAGCGCACTCCGGCTGACGGGTCTGAAAAAAGGCGGCCCGACCAGGTCGGGAATTAACCTCCAATAGCCAGATGTTCCCGCTCTGGTCAATACCGTAATCAATTCCCAACTCGCCAAGGCGGCCATAACGTTCCTCAAGCGCCCTGGTAATGGTCGAGGACAGCGCCCTCATCTGCCCGATGATGAGACGCGTGGTGTCCGCGCCAAATTGTTCACGAAGGTATGGCTCAGCCGGATGGGCTTCGCCCCCACCGTGCAGATTAGAAGTCAGAGTTCCTTTTCTGCCTTCTCTTACAGCAAAGCCCGTCAGGCGCCAATGGCCGTTGCCATCCTTTTGCATGAGTGCGCGAACATCAAAGGGATGATTGCTTTGGCTTGTTAATTTCAAATAAGGCTGCACGATATAAGCGCGTTTGTGTGCAATTCCGTGGATCCATGACAATCCTGCATCCAATTCGGGAAACAAACGCCGGAACGGACGGTTACGGGAGTCTCTACCCTGTACAAGTAGTCCCTGGCCTCCTTCTGCCAGCCGGAGATACAGTGTGCTCTTGCCATGTGTTCCGGTCTGTGGCTTCATAAACAGCTTCGAATGGCGTCCTAGCCATTCCACAAGCTGGGCCGTGTCCCGGTAAGGCGCCGTAGGCGGCACAAAAGGACGTACTTTATCTACCGCATGCAAAGCGCGATACACCTGCCATTTGCCAGGTAAGTTACGCGACCAGTAGATGAGCTTGCGCGAATTTTGCTCCGCCATGTCTTCCAGTGTGCGCCTGACATTCTGGCTCTCGTGGGCATGGAGACAGCGGTTATACACAATATCCGGCAACGGAAAGCGGCCGGATGTCCATACTCCGTTACGATAAACATAACCTCGTATGGAGTGATCTTCAGGTGAAACTCCTTCGACGGTAAACGCCATTACGCTAAGATCAGAGCGCCTGCCCAACAGACTTAGCCTGCGGCAAAAATCGGCTTCGGTAATAGGGGGAGTGGCGGCCTGATTCCGGCTAACAAGCACGCCCAGCGTGCCTGGCACAACAAGAGACACCGACAACAGCTCCTTTGGCAGCCAGACTCTGGAAGAGATGAATTCATTTGAAGCCGGCTGAATAACAGCAGTATTCAATCATTTTTTTAACGGACGGGCGAGTTTTCTGATCATTTAACGGCGTGTTGTCATTCTTCGATGGCTTCGAATTGACCTCCAGCAACCAGATGCGCCCCGTGCTGTCTATTGCCAGATCAATACCAAATTCTGCGAAATGGGCGGGAATTGCTTTTTCTACTCCGCTTGCGATATCCAGTGCTGCTGTTTTGAGAGAGGTATGCCCATTCGATTTAACGGTTGCGGGCAGCGTGGTCTTGGCAAGTGCTTCCTTGACAGTACTCAGCGTGCCGCCTCTTGCCAGATTGGACACAAAGTGGCTTCCTCCGGCGATCCGAGCGACAATGGATGTTACGGTCCAGGTTCCGGACGAATTTTTCTGTACAAGCGCACGAAAGTCGACCGGACGCTTACCGTGATCAATCAAGGTAAGTCCCTGTTGGAGTTGAAAGCGTGTTGTTTTCATTTTTCCCGCCAAGCTTTTGTACAGCTTATCGACGTTGGCATACGTTTGCTTGCGGGGTGTGCCCGCTGTTGTGGATAGCACCGAAAAGGTGCCATCGGTTTGCTTGTTAATGCGCATTATGCCTTTACCCAGGCTTCCGCGCACTGGCTTGAGAAAAACAGCGGGATACTGGTTGCACATTTTTTTGAAAACAACAAAAGTTTGCAGCAAGTGGGACTCGGGTAAATACTTGCGCAGGGAAGAATTTGATTTAAGCGCATCAAATACTTCATTCTTATCCAAAAACTTTTCGTTAAAAATAGTCGTGCCGTACTGCGATTTTACTTCTTTCATGAAATGCTGTACGCTAGTTCTGTTCTCGAGTTTACGGGAGGTAAGACGATTATTGACGACATCGCCGGCGGGCATGACCGTCTTTTTCCAGCCTCCGTCATACACCCATCCCTGAACTCGCCCGGGCTGACTTCCGATATGCTCCGGGGTGAAGAAATACACATATGCTCCTTGTCTGCGGCATTCCCCGACTAGTTCACGGCAGAACAGGGTGATCGACCCGAAAGGCTTGTCGGGCTGTTCGGGATAGTCCCGACTGACCAGCACGCTAATAAGTGGGCCCACTCGAAGTGTCCGGCGACCTCGGCTGTAGGTTACTCGCAGATCACAATTGGCATGAAGCCCCATTTTTCGGGCTAGCACGCTTCCCACACGTAGGCCGCTATAGCGGGGCACCGATATGACGGTAACCTCTTGGCGGAACGAACCGAAGGCGAGCTGAACGGGGTGGCCAGCGGATATTTTCCATTTGCGAAGCAAGGACTCGCCGACCATGAGTACGTCATCCTGCAAGATGCCCGATCCGATGATTTGAATCGTTGTTTTTTTGATGGACATCGTGGATCTCCTTCCGGGCAGCAACTTGATGTCTTGAAAGTAACGGGAAACGTGAATGGGCTGTAATAGCACTGATTCATCATATGAGGACATATATCCCTTGGTGATTGACGGACAATGTGAAATGTTGACACTAAACTTGTATTGGAGGAATAAACAATCATGAACATCTATGACAAAGCCCATGATTTAGCAAAAGCATTGAAGGAAAGCAAAGAGGTAGAGGAAATTACGTCAGCGATGAAGCTGATCGAAACCGATCCAGAAGCCAAGAAAATGCTCGACGATTTCCGTGAACGCCAAATGGAAGTACAACAACGCATGATGAGCGGTGATATGCCAGCACAGGAAGAGATGGAAAAGATGGAGAAGCTGTTCGAGGTACTTAGCTTGAACCTCAACATCCGTCGCCTGTTCGACGCTGAACGTCGCCTGAGCGTGATTATTGAGGACGTTAACAAAATTATTGCAGACAGCCTTCAAGATTTGTACGGTTCATCTCTGTAAGTTTGTCTCATATTCCTTCCTGTCCTCTCATAGACTAGATACATAGAGTCACAGGGAGAGGAAGGGATACGATTGGGTTCTTTTAAAAAATGGAAACATGGTTTGTATACACTGATTGCGCTGGCTATGGTCTTGGTCGCGTTACCACGCATCTCGCTTGCAGGCGGTTTGAACTGGGTCAACGGCTTTGGGATAGTATGGGTACTTTTTGCGCTGCTAGTCATCGGAGCGAACATGCATTTTTTGCTGGGTGTGGATGAGGAAAAGCGCAAAACGCTGGAGCGTGTGCGGCGGGCCAAAATGCAGCAGTGGCAGATGAAATGGGATAAAAAAGCTGACAAAGGCAGCATGCAGTGAGTTTTTTTAGCTTGTCTTGGGCTTGTCTCTCAGATTACAAATCAATCATAGTAAGAAGCGGTCCTTGTAAAAGAGGGGATCGCTTTTTTTGCTATTTCCAAAGCAGAGAACTCAAAATGAACAAAGGTCTTAAATAAAGGGATTTTGTGCTATAATAGATACAGAATGATACAGATTGGACGTTGGGGGTGTAACAGAGTTGGACGGGCTAGATGAAACAGTTACGAAGCACGAGCAGCTATTGCGACATATCGAGCAGTTGAAAATAGGCTCCAAAATTTCTGTGCGCAGGTTGGCTAAAGAAATGAGCGTCAGCGAAGGAACGGCCTATCGGGCCGTGAAGGAAGCTGAAAACCTGGGAATTGTCATTACCAAGGAACGGATTGGAACAGTACGAGTGGAGAAGCGCCCGCGCGGCTTGTCCGAACAGCTGACCTTTGCAGATGTCGTGAATATTGTAGAAGGACATGTGCTGGGCGGAAGTGAGGGACTGGAGAAGCCTTTGCACAAGTATGTGATCGGAGCGATGCGCGAGGAAGCCATGGCCCGTTATATTGATGCAGGCAGTCTGCTGATCGTAGGTAACCGTGAGGATGCGCATTCACTTGCATTGGGGCAGGGGGCAGGTGTGCTGATCACAGGGGGCTTCGGTACGAGCCGAGAGGTTAAGCAGCTCGCAGACAAGATCAGTCTGCCGATTATTTCCTCACGCCATGATACTTTTACAGTGGCATCTATGATTAATAGAGCCATATTTGACCGCTTGATCAAAAAGAAAATTATGCTGATTGAAGATATTGCGGCAGGCAAACCGAAAACGTTGACCTTGAAAATCAACAGCACGCTTACCGAGTTTGAAGAACTTTCGGTGACGACCGGACATCATCATTTTGCAATCGTGGATGAATGGAATCGTTTAATTGGTATCGTCAGCCGCAAAGATGTGGAGGGGCTTCAACCTGAGCATACGATGGATAAATGTCTGATCCGCAATCCGATAACGGTCACCTACCAGACCTCGCTGGCTTCAGCCGCGCAAATGATGGCGTGGGAAGGTGTGGATTATTTGCCGGTCGTGGACCGCAACCGCAAGCTGCTCGGGTCCGTTACACGGCGTGAGGTGCTGGAGGCGCTGCGTAACGCCCAAAAGCAGCCGCAACTTGGCGAGACGTTCGACCAGCTGATCTGGAACGGGTTTGCTGAGGAGCGTAATGAGGACGGATCGTTATTTTTTCGCGGGTTTATCATTCCGCAAATGGCGACCAATTTAGGTACGATCTCGGAAGGCGTACTGGTCAACGTGATGACACAAGCGGGCTACCGGGCAGCTAGAGACATGAGCGGCAAGGATTATGTGCTGGACAATTTGACGACATATTTTATTAGACCCGTACAGATAGAAGATGCTGTCGTTCTTCGTCCGATGCTGCTCGAGATGAGTCGCCGCACCTGCAAGCTAGAAATTGCAATTTCACGGGAAAATCATTTGGTATGCAAAGCAGTGATGACGCTTCATTCCATTGAACATGGTTAGTCTACAATGGATCGGAGTAAGGTGTGAAGTCGAATAGATCGACTAGTGGCTTTCAGGCAATCTTTCTTTTGCTTCCAGCCAAATTTGCAGCACGCCTTCCATTACAAGCATCGTTTTGACCTGGATCGTATACTCCTTGTCACGAACGGTGTATTTTTTTTGGTGCAGCAACATACGTACCAGCTTGCTGTCAGAGTCAATCTCGAACATATCTCTGCCACGCAGCACCTCCAGATCACGACTGACACGGCGAAGAAGTTCCTTCAGGTTGATAGAATCAATTTTTTCGGCCGAAGCTTCCTCCGCGATCAGCTTGATTTCTTTGACAACGGTTTGGCGCTTGCTGTATTTGCGCAATGTTTTGTTGTCCTCCTCGGCTTGCTGGAGCTGGAATTGGAGATCCTGGTTGTTCGTCCATAGCTGATTGAAGCTGGCATGCCAGATGACGTTGTAGATCATGCCTCCCGTAATCATACCGAGTACAAAGACGGAGGACAATTGCATAAAAGGACGCAGGCGCTCAAAAGGGGGAACTCTCATAGTCGTTTCACCTCACGGTCGTCCGTTGCCGCATACCCACTTGACCAGCTCTGCACCCATATGAGCGCCTAAAAAGGCGAAAATCAAATACAATATCTGCTTAATGGCAGGTGACAAATTACCATCCAACATATTGCTTTCAATGACCCGGATCGGGTCCATCGTTCCCCCCACAGCGGCAGCAAGCGCCCATATTTTAATTCTTCCGGCAACCTCTAGCATCGTCTGGGTGGGCGGCTGAAGCGATACCACAGCTCCCATTCCGCCGAGCATGGCTCCACCGAGCACGATGCCGAAAGCAATGAAGAAGTCGAGAATCGCTTTGGATATAAAAGTGCTCATGCTCTTTTCCTCCTTAGGTATACGAATCAAGACCGCGCTTGTCCGCCGAGGTCTGTACTTTTATTCTATGGGCGCTACTAACGCGGATATGATAAAATAGTTTGAAGAAAATCAAGCGGTGAAAGGAAGAGAAGCGCATGAGTTCATTTGTGCATTTGCATGTTCATAGCGAGTACAGCCTGCTGGACGGCGCGGCTCGTACCGCGGAGTTGGTCAAACAGGCATCAGCTTACGGAATGAAGGCGCTGGCCCTTACAGATCATGGAGTCATGTACGGTGCCATTCCTTTTTATAGAGCGTGTGTAGAGAACGGCATTAAGCCGATTATTGGGTGTGAGGCCTATATGACGGCAGGATCGCGCAAGGAGCGTGGCAGCCGCAAGGATCAGCCCATATATCATTTGATTTTGCTCGCCAAAAATAAAACAGGCTATCAAAATCTGATGAAGCTGTGCTCCATCGGCCATTTGGAGGGCTTTCACTATAAGCCGCGCATCGACATGGAGGCTTTGGCTGCCCATCACGAAGGCATCATATGCCTGAGCGCTTGTTTGGGCGGTGAAGTGCCGCAGCATTTACTGCATGGTCGGGAAGCCGAGGCACGACGAGCAGCGGAACGATATCGTAACATTTTTGGCGATGATTTTTATCTGGAACTCCAGGACCATGGTCTTTCGGAGCAAAAACGTGTAAATCCTCTCTTGATCGCACTGGCGAAGGAACTGGATATTCCACTGGTCGCGACGAATGACGTGCATTACTTGACTGAGCCAGATGCGGACGTGCAGGATGTTCTGATCTGTATCGGGACAGGAAAGACAGTTGACGATGAGGAGCGTTTGCGTATACCAACACGTCAGTTGTATCTGAAAAGTCAGGAGGATATGGCTCGTTTATTCCCGCATGTGGCAGTAGCCATCGCCAACACGGTGCGTATTGCTGAAAAATGCGAACTGGAGTTGGAATTCGGTCAATCCATTTTACCTGAATATCGCCCGCTGCCGGAAGGAATGACCTCTTCGTCCTATTTACGCAATCTGTGCGTGCAAGGGCTGGAGCGTCGCTATGGAAGCGATTCCGGATGGGAGCAGCCGGAGGAACGGGAAAGGCTGAACCAACGGCTAAACTATGAGTTGAATACCATTGACAGTATGGGTTTCAGCGATTATTTCCTGATTGTATGGGATTTTATTGCCTTCGCACATAAGCATAAGATTGCAACGGGGCCAGGGCGTGGTTCCTCAGCAGGCAGTTTGGTTGCCTATGTGCTTAACATCACGAATGTCGATCCGATGAAATACAACCTTCTCTTTGAACGATTTCTGAATCCTGAACGAATTAGTATGCCGGATATAGATATTGACTTTAGTGATGAGCGGCGTGACGAGGTTATCGACTATGTAGTACAGAAGTACGGAAATGAGCATGTAGCGCAAATTATCACCTTTGGAACGCTGGCGGCAAGAGCCGCTGTCCGTGACGTCGGTCGTGCATTGAACGTGCCATATGGAGAGGTAGACAAGGCTGCCAAGCTGATTCCGGCGCAGCTGGGCATTAATATCCGTCATGCGCTGGAAATTACCCCGGAGCTGAAAACACTATATGAAACGAAGCCCAAGACACGTGAACTGTTGGATATGGCGATCAAGGTTGAAGGAATGCCTCGTCATGCTTCGACACATGCAGCGGGTGTTGTCATTTCGCGGACTCCATTGACCGATGCGGTTCCGCTGCAAGAGGGGAGCGAAGGAGTACCTTTGACGCAGTACTCGATGGAAAATCTAGAGCGCATTGGTTTGCTTAAAATGGATTTCCTTGGGCTGCGTACGCTCTCCATTATTGAACGGTGCATACACTGGATTGCGGAAGAGCATGGAGACACGCCTGATTTTAGCCGTATTCCCGATAACGATCCCCATACCTATGACTTGCTGGGCAAAGGAGATACAGGAGGTGTATTCCAGCTGGAGTCGGCCGGTGTACGCCGGGTACTCAAGGATTTGAAGCCGAGTGTATTTGAGGATATCATTTCTGTCCTGGCTTTGTATCGTCCGGGTCCAATGGGTTTTATTCCTAACTTTATACAGGCCAAGCATGGTCAGATCGAGATTTCTTATCCGCATCCTGACTTGGAACCGATCTTAAAGGATACGTACGGTATTATTGTGTATCAGGAGCAAATCATGCAGATTGCTTCGCGCATGGCGGGCTTTTCCCTGGGAGAAGCCGATCTGTTGCGCCGGGCTGTGTCCAAGAAAAAGCGCGAAGTGCTGGATCTGGAGCGCGGACATTTTGTTGAAGGCAGTATCAAGCAGGGATACACGGAGGAGGAGGCCGGCAGGGTTTACGATATGATTGTTCGTTTTGCTGACTACGGCTTCCCGCGTGCTCATGCAGCTGCTTATGGTGTGCTAGCATTTCAGACGGCTTATCTAAAGGCACATTATCCAGTACAATTCATGGCTTCAATGCTGACGGCGGTGATGGGAAGTCATCGGAAAGTGGCTGAATATGTCGTCGAATGCCGTCGTATGGATATCGCAGTGTTGCCGCCTGATGTAAATGAAAGCAGGGTGCTGTTTACTCCATTACAGCAAGGAAGCATCCGTTTCGGCCTGGCTGCAATTAAAAATGTTGGCACACAGGCGATGGAGAGCATTCTCGCTGTTCGCAAGGAACGGCCTTTCGACAGCCTGCTCGATTTTTGTCGACGTGTCGATTTGCGAGTATGTAATAAGAGAGTAATTGAATCGCTTATTCAGGCAGGGGCCTTTGATTCGTTGACGGGTCATCGGGCACAGTTGCTTGCCATGCTGGATGAAACGGTGGATGCAGCCGTCAAGTGGCGCAAGGAACGGGATGACTTGCAAATTGATATGTTTGGTTTTGTGGAAATGCCCAATTGGGATATCGAATACCCCAATGTACCCAAATTCAGTGCCAGCCAGCAGTTAGAGCTGGAACGTGAACTGCTGGGACTGTATTTATCCGGGCATCCGTTGGATGATTTTGAGTCGCTTTTGGAAAACAGCGAGGCGGATCGTCTGATGGAGCTGGGCGATGTGCCAGATGAAACGGTTGTTGTGACCGCAGGCATGGTAGTGTCACTCAAAACGATTACGACCAAGCAGGGTAAGGCTATGGCCTTCATTGAGCTGGAGGATCAGATTGAGCGCTGTGAGGTTGTGTTGTTTCCTGAGGTGTGGAAGCGGAGCCAGCAGTGGATTGAAAAGGGGGCTTTGCTTACGCTTCGAGCCAAGATGCAGCAGCAGGACGAGCACTTCAAGCTCCTTGCGGATGAGACCGCCCCGCTGGCGGAAGACTCGCTGGCACGGCTCCTCCAGCGCCGACGTGCCAGTACGCGCTCGTCCGCCGCAGCTGGAGCATCCTTACCAGCTGCTGGTTCTGCCGCTGGCGGCCCAGGCGGGAGCGCGTCGCGTGTGTCGTCCCCGCCTTCGGCAGCCACTGCATCTGCTTCGCCTCAATCGAAGGCGGATCGCCCCGTGGCGGCGGCTTCACCGCGCGGAGTCGAAGCGGCTCGCGGTGAGCAGGTGCCGGTCCCGCGCAGCGCGGAGCCGACCACTCGTCAGCGGGTGTTTGTCAAGATCACCCGCCAGGCTGAGGAGGACGCCAGCTTGTTGGTCAGTCTCAAGGCGCTGCTACAGGAGCATCCCGGTGCTATGCCTACCGTACTTTTTTATGAGAGCAACCAGCGTCTGCTGGCGTTGAGCGATGCTTACAGCATTAAGCCCTCTCCACAGCTGTTTGATCAAATGGAGTCGATGTTGGGTGAAGGCACGGTGAAAGTCAAATAATAGGCACACAGTAACCCGCCCTCATTGTAACGGTTTAATGAACATTTTCCTTTCCTCCCGCATACACTTGGAAAACTGGCGGAACAGAGGTTCAACACGTACCCTGCACCATAAGGGCCCGCACGGTGAAAGAATAGAACTGCACAGTGAAAGCGGGAGGGAAATTATGTCCTATGAGTATGCAGAAACTTTGTTAAATCGCAGAGGCATTCGTATCGAGTCCATTGCGGACATTGTTTTTCAGCTTCAGCTAAAATATTATCCTCATTTGACGATGGAAGAATGTATAGACAGTGTCAAAGCGGTTTTGCAAAAGCGCGAGGTTCAATATACGTTGCTCACAGGCATTGCGCTCGATGAATTGGCTGAAAAAAAACTTCTCCCTCAGCCGCTGCAAGCCATTATGGAGGCAGACGAACCGCTGTACGGAGTGGACGAGACACTAGCTCTTGGAATTACGAGTGTGTACGGCATGATTGGCTTAACCAGTTTTGGTTATCTGGATAAGGAAAAGACGGGGATTATCGAACAGCTGAACCAAAAAGGCAGTGGTATTCATGTGTTTTTAGACGATCTTGTCGCCGGACTGGCTGCCGCTGCTTCTTCGCGAATTGCACATCGGAGTCTCCATGCCAAGCATTATCCTGCATCATTGGACGCTTAGTTGACCTGTGTAAACAGAGTTGATGATTTTCTAGGCCCTCCGACGGAACTTAAATGATCAGGAGGGCTTTTGTTGCGGGAAAAAAGTAAGGTATGTTATCATGAGTCTATTATATGGGCTCAAAACTTGAGGCTTAGGGGGTAGAAACAAGGCATGTGGACGGTGATTTATATTGCACCGACGGCCAGACTGGCTGACATGATTAAGCTCAAACTGTCTGAAGAAGGTTTTATGGTGCAGGCCCGGGCCATCAGCGCATCCAAGCAACAGTTTGAGATACTTGTGCCTTCGGGTGAAGTCGAAGAAATTCAGGAAGTGCTTAATTCGATTTTGCGCCCTTGAGTCCGGAACGGCGGAAGTGATACAGCAGCATGAGTGGAACAAAGGATGCACGATCGGCGGTAATGTTTTAGGAACAGGCGTTGACGTGTGTATGAACATAATGCTTAGAGGTGCCGCATAGACGGTAGAGGACCTTGTATCGGTTACGGCTGACAAATAAACGGCTGGAGAGGTGTAGTTGTGTTTAAAGATTTATTCCAAAAGAAGCGTAAATACGCGACCATCCCTTCGGAACGGGCGCTGAGCGGCGATCAAGCGGACATGCCGGATCGTCCCAAACGGGAAATTCCCGAAGGTCTTATGACCAAATGTGGCAAGTGCGGAAGTATTCAATACAGCAAAGAACTAGAAAAGAATTTGAAAGTGTGTCCGGTGTGCGGATACCATATGCGTTTGAATGCAATGGATCGTATTCGCATGGTGCTCGACGAAGACACGTTTACGGAATATGATGCCGATATGATTTCGGTTGACCCGCTGGACTTTCCGGGATATGCGAGCAAGCTGGAGCAACAGACCCTGAAATCTGGCTTGCGAGAGGCTGTCGTTACGGGCGACGGCCTTATTTATGGACATCCTGTTGTCGTTGCTGTGATGAGCTTTGACTTCTTTACTGGTAGTATGGGTTCAGTCGTAGGAGAGAAAATTACGCGCGCCATTGAGCAAGCAATAGACAAGCGTCGGCCGCTAATTATTTTCTCGACTTCCGGCGGGGCACGTATGCAGGAAAGTATTTTAAGCTTGATGCAGATGGCAAAAACAAGTGCTGCTCTTGCTCGTCTGGATGAGCAGGGCTTGCTCTATATTTCTGTTATCACCGACCCGACTACAGGTGGAGTATCCGCTAGCTTTGCTACGCTTGGAGATATTAATATCGCAGAGCCAGGAGCTGTATTCGGTTTTGCAGGGCGTATTGTAATTGAACAGACAATCAGACAGAAGCTGCCGGATGATTTTCAAACTTCTGAATTTAATTTGCAGCACGGACAATTGGATATGGTTGTACATCGCAAGGAACTGCGAGATACCCTTGGGCAACTGCTTGATCTACACAGTGTGAAAGGGGAGGAATAGATGGCTGGCGAATTGCCTTATGAAAAGCCCCTGGTCGAGATGCGACAGAAGATCGAAGAACTCAAGCAATTCGGACAGGATAAGCAAATTGATTTTACAGATGAAATCAACCGTCTCGAGGAACGTTATCTCGAGATGGAAGAAGAAATATATTCGAACATTACAGCACCACAAAAAATGCATTTGGCTCGTCATCATCAAAGACCAACATCTCTTGATCTGATAGAGCAGGTGTTTACGGATTTTATTGAATTACATGGCGACCGCTTGTTTGGAGATGATTTGGCGGTTGTAGGCGGGATTGCCAAGCTGAATGGTATTCCGGTGACCGTCATTGGCCAGCAGCGTGGTAAGGATACGAAAGATAACATTGCACGTTTTTTTGGTAGTGCCCATCCGGAAGGATTCCGTAAAGGCTTGCGTCTGATGCAGCAGGCTGAGAAATTTAAACGCCCTATTATTACATTCATTGATACGAAGGGCGCTTATCCGGGTAATACAGCAGAGGAGAGAGGTCAATCGGAAGCGATTGCCCGCAACTTGCGGGAGATGGCAAAGCTTTCGGTGCCTGTTATTTGTGTGGTCATCGGCGAGGGTGGAAGCGGCGGTGCGCTTGCGTTTGCAGTCGGTAACCGTGTGCTGATGCTGGAACATGCCATTTATTCGGCCATTTCTCCAAACGGTGCAGCCTCGATTCTATGGAAAGATGCTTCCAAGGCCGATCAGGCAGCTGAAGCCATGAAGATTACGGCTAATGACCTCCTGCGCATGGAAATTATCGAGGATATTGTGCCGGAGCCGAAAGGGGGCGCGCATCGTAACTATGAAGTGACCGCTGCCGCAATCAAGGAGCTATTGGAACGTCATTTGGCGGAACTTACCAATATGAGCTGCGATGAATTGAGGGAAGATCGGTATCAGAAATTCCGAAAAATAGGTCAATACACCTTCTTGAAGTCTTCGGAAACTGAACCTATGTTGTAATACGCTGTAAACGGGTAACAATAAATATGACGAACTTCCTATACAAATAGGAAAAAGTGTAGTAGATTTAATTGTTGGAAAAAGATATAAAGAGTAGCACCTTTGAAAACGGAGGAAAAACCCAAATGCGCAAAACTAAGATTGTATGTACCATCGGTCCTTCCAGTGAGTCATTGGAAAATGTGAAGAAACTGATTTTGGCTGGTATGAACGTAGCCCGCCTGAATTTCTCTCACGGTGATTTCGAGGAGCATGGCAACCGGATTAAAAACATCCGTCAAGCTTGTAAGGAGCTTAACAAAAATGTTGCTATTTTGCTCGATACGAAGGGGCCGGAAATCCGGACAGGAAAGCTCGAAGTTGAACCTATTGAGCTTGTTCAGGACGAGTTCATTACGCTGACAACGGAAGAAATTCTCGGTACGCAAGATCGTATTTCTATTACGTACAAAGATCTTCCCTCGGACGTGGAGCCCGGCTCCACCATTCTGATCGACGATGGTCTGATCGGACTCACCGTTATTGAAGTATCAGGCACTGAAATCAAATGCCGCATTGTCAATGGCGGAACGATCAAAAGCAAGAAGGGCGTTAACGTTCCAGGCGTTGCAATTTCTTTGCCTGGTATTACGGAGAAAGATGCTAATGATATCATTTTCGGCATTGAGCAGGACATTGATTTCATCGCGGCTTCTTTTGTTCGTAAAGCAAGTGATGTACTGGAAATTCGTGAATTGCTGGCGAAACACAACGCAAGTCATATTCAAATCATTTCCAAAATCGAAAATCAGCAAGGTGTGGACAACCTGGACGAAATTTTGGAAGCTTCGGATGGCCTGATGGTTGCCCGTGGTGACCTTGGTGTGGAAATTCCTGCTGAAGAAGTACCTCTGGCGCAAAAATTGATGATTAACAAATGTAATGTAGCTGGCAAGCCTGTTATTACGGCAACACAAATGCTGGATTCCATGCAACGTAACCCGCGTCCGACTCGTGCGGAAGCAAGTGACGTGGCGAATGCTATTTTTGACGGAACAGATGCAATTATGCTGTCCGGCGAAACAGCTGCGGGTAAATATCCAGTAGAATCCGTATTGACAATGTCACGTATTGCAGAAAAAGCTGAGTCCTCTCTGAACTACCGTGATTTGTTCAAAAAACAAAGAACGGCTCAAGAGATTAGTATCACAGAAGCAATCAGCCAATCTGTTTCTATTTCTGCACTTGACTTGCATGCTAAAGCGATTCTGACGTCCACACAAAGCGGAACAACGGCGCGTATGATTTCTAAATACCGTCCAGAAGCTCCGATTATTGCTGTGACAACACAGGAAAGAACAGTTCGCCGTTTGGCTCTGATCTGGGGCGTACATGCAGTACAAGGCAGACCAAACGTTGACACAACAGACAGTCTGTTTGACAACGCGCTGGAAGGTGGTCGCAAATCTGGCCTCGTTAAAGAGGGCGATTTGGTTGTGATTACTGCGGGCGTACCTCTTGGTGATTCCGGTTCTACGAACCTGATCAAAATTAGCTGCGTTCCAGCACAAGCGTAATTAAAGCCTCCGTGAAATAATACCGAGGCTGTATGTATCGTTACAACAAGCAAAAGAGCATTCAAGTCAATAAGACTTGGATGCTCTTTTTTATGTTCTCTAGCTTTTTATTTCTAGTCCTTCTTGTCGTATGAAATCAAGGAATGCCTGTTGCATTAAGTTCATGTGTGTATCTTGTTGATACACGATGTTTATTTGATAATGGCTCCTTTTGTTATCAGCCTCGGGATAAGGAAGCCACTCCACCGAGGAAGCAGCATTTTCATGATTATCGACTCCGCTTGCAGGAAAGAAGGCAAGCGCCTCTCCGCCGCTTACGACTTGCTTTACCGCTTCCCAAGAGTTGATTTCCAGATGGGGCTTAACTAGCGAGGAGTACAGATCTACAACGGATGAACCGCTATATTTTACCCATGTGTGCTTGTCCAGCATATCGGTTCCATCGAACTCCTCTAATTTGACTTCAGGTGCACGTGCAGAACGGATAACTCCTACTTGATCTGAAGCCACTGGCTCTGCCACCGTATACTCTGGAAGAGATCCTCTATCGTCGAGAAAAGCAAAATCAATTTCCCCCTGTTTCAGTAGCTGCCTAATTGCATCCGGGGATTGAATCTCCAACTGAATACGACAATCTGGATACCGCTCAGCAAACTTAGCCATCAAAGTGGGGAGGAGATAGCTACCTGATATCGACTCAGCACCCAGATGTAATTGACCCTGTGACTTTTCTGTCAGTTCATCTACAGCTTGTCTAGCTTCTTGCTCCAGAGAGATGATTTGCTTTGCGTAAGGTAATAATTTTTTTCCAGCTTCCGTTAGCATAATCCTGCCTTGTTGAAGAGAGAATAGGGAAACACCCATTTCCCTTTCCAAGCTTTTCATATGAAAGCTGACGGTAGGTTGTTTGACTTGCAAAGCTTCGGCCACATCCGTCGCCTTATGGAATTTGTCGATTAGCATCAAGATACGCAATTTTAGAATATTCATGGAATCCAACAGCTCTCCTTATATGTCATTCATAAGTGAATTTCATACTATAGATTAATTATATACCGCAAAATAATTTATCTATCAATATTTTATATTTGTTTTACAAAACCACGTCGTTCGTCTAACATTCCAGGCCTACAATGTAAAAGTGTTGATGGTCATAAATAAAAAACCGTCACTTAACTAAGGGGAGGACAATAAAAAATGTTGAAAAAATGGCCGTTCATTCTGATGACTCTCACCATGGTATTTGCACTTGCAGCTTGTGGATCAGGTAACAATGCTGCACCACAAGGAGAAGCTGCTACAGGAACAGACAATAAAGCAGCTGCTGAACTGACAGGAAACATTCTGGCTGTGGGCTCCACTGCACTTCAACCATTGGTAGAGCAAGCGGGACAAAAATTTATGGCTGTCGATAAATATAAAGGCATTGCAGTTCAAGTACAGGGCGGCGGTAGCGGTACTGGCTTGACTCAGGTTTCCGGCGGACAAGCGGACATCGGTAACTCCGACGTGTTTGCAAAAGAAAAACTGGAGAGCGGTGCAGATGAGCTGGTCGATCACCAAGTAGCTGTTGTAGCCATGTCAGCGGTAGCGAATCCTAAAGTAGGCGTTACAGACCTGAAAAAAGATCAATTGGTACAAATCTTCACAGGTAAAATCACAAACTGGAAAGAAGTTGGCGGTGCGGATCAAAAAATCGTTATTGTAAACCGTCCAAGCAGCTCCGGTACTCGTGCAACATTTGAAAAATACGCATTGGGACAAAAAACAGAAGATCTGCCGGGCTCCATTCAAGAAGATTCCTCCGGTACTGTGAAAAAGCTGATTGCTGAAACACCGGGTGCGATTGGTTATCTGGCTCTGTCCTACATCGACAACACAGTAACTGCTTTGAAATACGATGGCGTTGAAGCTAACGTTGAAAATGTAGAACAAGGTAAATATCCAGTGTGGGCTTACGAGCATATGTACACTAAAGGTGAGCCAAAAGAGCATGTGAAAGCATTCCTGGACTACATTCTGTCAGATGAAATCCAAAAAACGGATGTCGTAGACTTGGGATACATTCCAGTAGCAGGTATGCAAGTGAAACGTGATGCTGACGGTAATATCACGAAATAAGGAGAGTCACACCTCCTGTTCGATGAACGCAGCTAACGCGAGTATATTCACGAAGAAGAGGCGGACTAGCGTCCGGCCTCTATTCTTCGGTTAAAGGAGTTACAGTATGGGACCAATTGAAGGGAAGGCATACAGGGAACAGAATAAACGATCCCGAGTTATGAAAGAAAGACATTACTGGGAAGAATGGACCGGCCGCATATATACGTCGGTTTGTGTCGTTTTTTTAGTTGCGGTTATTGTCTCCATCGTATATTTTGTTGCCTCCAAAGGTGTAGCTACATTTGCGGTGAATGGAGTCAGTCTGCGAGAGTTTTTCTTTGGAACCAAATGGAGTCCGGATGGCGAGCCTAAGTCCTTCGGCGCACTTCCGTTTATTACGGGTTCTTTTGCAGTAACCATACTGGCGGCTTTAATTGCCAGTCCGCTCAGCTTATGTGCGGCTTTATTTATGACGGAAATTGTACCGAAATCGGGTAAACGTATCCTTCAACCCGCGATTGAATTATTATCCGGTATTCCGTCTGTTGTATATGGCTTTGTCGGCTTGACCGTGATCGTCCCGCTGCTGCGGAACGTGTTTGGAGGACAAGGCATCGGCATTCTGGCAGGCTGCCTAGTGTTGTCAGTCATGATTTTGCCGACGATTACGAGTATTATGGCGGATGCGTTGTCTTCCTTGCCGGGGGGGCTACGTGAATCCTCTTATGCTTTGGGTGCTACCCGCTGGCAGACAATTGCTCGTGTTATTATTCCGACGTTGTTGCCTGCTCTTTTAACAGGAATTATTCTCGGTATGGCTCGTGCCTTCGGAGAAGCGTTGGCTGTACAGATGGTAATCGGGAATGCTCCGCACATACCGCATTCCTTGCTGGAATCCGCTTCGACCTTGACCAGCGTCATTACACTTAGTATGGGGAATACAGCGATGGGCTCCGTTCATAACAATGCTCTCTGGAGCATGGCGCTTGTTCTTCTGCTCATGACATTCATTTTCGTGCTGCTGGTAAGGCTGCTTGAAAGGAGAAACCGGGTTTGATGAAAGCTAAAACGACCGACAAGATCGCTACATTTGTAATCTGTTTCTTCGCTTTGTTCATTGTTGCACTTTTGGTGGGATTACTGGGCTTCATTTTGGCCCGCGGAGTCAGTCATATTTCTTTTGACTTTTTAACCAGTGCTCCCCAAACATTACGTGCAGGCGGTGGTATTGGCCCACAACTATTTAATTCCGTATTTTTGTTAATCTTAACTTTGATTATCACCATTCCGATTGGCTGGGGCGCAGGTATTTACATGGCGCAATATGCAAAGCCGGGGAAAATTACGGACTTTATACGACTGGTCGTCGAAGTATTGTCCTCGTTCCCGTCGATCGTCATCGGATTGTTTGGACTACTACTTATCGTAAATACGTTTGATTTTGGCTTTTCCCTCTTATCAGGAGCCTTGGCTTTGGCCGTATTTAACCTGCCGCTGATGGTTCGCACAACGGAGCAGGCTTTCCGAGCTGTACCGAAGGAGCAAAAGGAAGCTGGACTTGCGCTTGGATTGTCCAAGTGGAAAATCATTACCTCCATTTTGTTGCCAGCTGCGCTGCCAAGCTTGATTACGGGTACCATTTTGGCCGCAGGCCGTATTTTCGGGGAAGCCGCAGCATTGCTGTTTACAGCAGGGATGAGTACGCCGCCGCTTGATTTTACTGATTGGAATCCATTGCATGCTAGATCGCCTATTAACCCGATGCGACCTGCTGAGACATTGGCTGTTCATATTTGGAAGGTCAATAGTGAGGGGATTGCTCCTGACTCCAAAGATATTGCTGCAGGCGCTTCTGCCGTACTGGTGCTGCTTGTGCTTGCATTCAACTTGAGTGCAAGATGGTTCGGAAGAGTTGTATACCGCCGTCTGACAGCTGCCAAACGTATGGATTAGAAAGGGGATGGAGAACAATGGAACATGTGATTACGCGAACGGCAAAAACCGCCGCACCAGCAACATCCGTTCAGTCTACGCGTTCGGAACAGCTTGTGGGGCAACCGCCGCATCCGTTCAGTACTGAGGATTTGAGTATTTATTATGGTAGCTTTGAGGCTGTGAAAAAAGTGAATCTAGCCTTTCCCGAGCAGACAGTGACTGCCCTGATCGGGCCTTCCGGCTGCGGTAAATCGACCTTTTTGCGCTCCCTTAATCGGATGAATGATGAGATTGCATCTTCCTCTACAACGGGGCACATCTGGATGGATGGACAGGATTTGACGGCACCGGAAACGGACGTGATCAAGCTGCGTCAGCAAATTGGCATGGTGTGGCAGCGTCCCAACCCTTTTTATAAATCCATTTACAATAATATCGCCTTCGGTCCTAAATACCGTGGGGTGCGCAAGAAGAAACAGCTTGATGAAATCGTCGAAAGCAGCCTGCGTAAAGCAGCATTATGGGATGAGGTCAAGGATCGCCTTCACGACTCCGCTCTAGCGCTGTCTGGCGGGCAACAGCAGCGGCTTTGCATTGCACGTGCTCTATCCGTTCAACCGAAAATTCTGTTACTTGACGAGCCAGCCTCAGCGCTGGACCCTGTGTCTACAGGCAAGGTAGAAGAGCTTATTACCGAATTGAAAAAAGAATTGCGCATCGTTATTGTGACGCACAATATGCAGCAGGCTGCACGAATTTCCGATTATACTGCTTATTTTTATATCGGAAGTCTGGTTGAACATGGGAAAACGAACGATATTTTCACGAATCCTGAAAATGAGTTGACTCAGGAGTACATCATGGGTAGATTTGGTTAAGCGATGTTGCTCATCGACCTACTTTATATTAGCTTTACGTAAAATCCTCTTACTAATCCAGCATTAGTAAGAGGATTTTTATTGTTTTCAAAGTTTTTTAACTTTTTTAATCTATTAGTAAATTAAAATATATTGATTGATTGGATATATTTTCATATAATACAAGTAACTATTTATCATGCATAAATAGTGGTTCAGTTCCTCTCGTTATCCAAAAGAATCCTCAGCAAGAATGTATAGGTTAAACTGAACGCAATGACCCAACTTAAAATAAGGGAGAGGTTCAAATGAAGAAGAAGATGTGTCCAACTGTAAAGATGATAGCGCTTTCAAGTTTGGCGATTACAGTAACGTCAGGGCTCCTAAGTCCCTCATGGGTTGCGGCACAGGAGATTGTGCCGGCTACATATGATTCGGTACGTGAATCGGCTACTGCTTCTTATGAGCTTACCACAGATTCAGCTGTGGGACGGGACGTTTATGGTGACGATGTAAATTCAGGTGTGTTGGATCGTGAGCAATTATTTGGGCTGTCGGCTGTGGCGAAGCCAACCGCTGTTGTCAATACAGACAGCATCCTAAACAAGATGCGCGATTTCAGTAAGTTTTCTACGGGGAATACATCCAAGGATACTACACTTGCCTTAAATATTGTATCTTGGCAATTGCCACATGGCGGATTCTTCAAAGCTATGGAAAAGAATTATAAATCCAAATGGGATGGCAAAGCTGCACGCTCCACATGGAAGAGCAAGGATGGTGTTGAACTCGGAACGTTCGATAACGAGGCGACGACAACCGAGATTCGCTTTTTGGCGGATGTATACAAAAAAACCAAAAATAAAGACATTAAGATCAGTGTACAAAAAGCAGTTGACTTCGTACTAACTTCTCAATATTCCTCCGGTGGCTGGCCTCAAGTATACCCTAAACGTGGTAATTATTCCGATGCTGTAACTTATAATGATGATGCAATGGTCAGAGTTATGGTTTTGGCTGACGATATCGTGAACAAGAAGCAGCCGTTTGATAGCGATATTCTGGATAACTCTTACCGCTCCAGACTTCAGCAAGCGCTAAACAAAGGTATCCAGTACACAATTAAATCTCAAATTGTAAATAATGGTACACCAACAATCTGGGGTGCACAGCACGATCCGGCTACTTATGCATCTGTTGAAGCCCGGGCATTTGAGTTACCTTCCAAAACAACTACGGAATCAGTAGGCATTACTGCTTTTCTCATGTCCCAGCCGCAAACCGCTGAAGTGAAAAAAGCGGCTCAAAGTGCTTTGAAATGGTTTGACGCGAACCGAATCGACGGTATGAAATACAATCGTCAAGGTCCGGAGTTTTTCCAAAAGGACGCATCGAGTGTAATGTGGTATCGGTTCTATAATGTGGAAGACAATAAATACTTCTTTTCAGACCGGGATGGCAAAAAGTATACCGACATCATGAAAATTAGTGAGGAAAGACGACTCGGTTACGCCTGGGCGGGAAGCCAAGCTAAGAGCTTGCTTAAGCTGGCTTCGGATAGCGGATATTATAAACTGTCCAAGCCGTTGCCACAATAATAAAGGCATTATTATATATGATTTGCGAGGGAGGACCGGTCGGTCTGCCCTCTTTTTGTTCCCGGGCTGTAAATATGGTTTAATGGAGAGAGGGCAAAATAGAGATAAAGATGCACAAAGATAGGAGAGCTTGTATGACTCAAGAGGAGAAACAAACGGAATTACGCTGGTATGGCGCACCGCTACGTGTCCGTTATCAGGAAAGCGACCAGATGGGGGTCGTATATCATGCCAATTATTTGAACTGGTTTGAGATCGGGCGCACCGAAATGATCCGACAGGCGGGTTTTAACTATCGGATCATGGAGGAACGTGGAGTTTTGCTGCCAGTTATTGAAATCAATGCGAAATATGCGAGTCCTGCTCGATATGATGATTTAATTACCGTTTATACCGCAATTACCGACTTCTCCAGACTGCGTCTAAACTATATCTATGAGGTTCGGCGGGTAACGGATGATGAGCATCAAAGGTCTCTGGGAAAGGTATGGACCCAGGCAGACACGCTGCCGGGAGAGCTGCTCGTCACTGGGATGACACGTCACGTATGGGTGAACACCGAATGGAAGCCCGTTCGACTGGACCAGGCGCTACCTGAGCTGTACACTGCATTAAGGTTTGCTTTTACAGGCGGGGAGGGACAGAAGTCATGATGATGCGTAAACGTCTGTGGCTGTTGCTGCTGCTCATTCCTTTGGCGGAGCTGTACGGGTTTATATGGGTAAGTCACTGGATTGGAGCAGGCAAAACGATTTTACTCATCATTCTGACGACGCTAATCGGGGCTGCCATGATGCAATTTGAAGGTCGTAAGGTGATTGCCGATGCGAAAAATGAAATGAATCGGGGACAAATGCCCGGCCGTAAAATGCTGGATGGATTATGTGTCTTTTTTGGTGGGAGTTTGCTGCTTATCCCCGGATTTTTAACAGATATTATTGGTTTTACGTTGGTGTTCCCTTTAACACGAGCGTTGTACCGACGTTTTTTATTAAAGTGGCTGGAGAAAAAAATGAAAAACGGCAGTATTACGTTTCGGCGGTTTTGACGTGAGTTGCTGTTTTTCCTATCCATGATCTAGCGGACTCTTCCAGCGAGAATATAATTGCGCAAGTCCTGAATGACATTCGCACGATTCAGTGCATCAACGACAATGAGTGATACAGGTCCGATAATGAGTCCTAAAACGCCAAATAGCTTGAGCCCGATGAACATACCGATAAGGGTGGGAAGCGGGTTTAAGCCCACGCTGCTGGCCAGCACCTTAGGCTCCACGATCTGTCGTCCAATCAACAGGATGATATAAAGGATCGACAATCCTACCCCTAGCGCCAAATTACCAGACATATACGCATACAGTATCCACGGAATCATCACAATGCCAACCCCCAAATAAGGTAGCAAGTCCACCAGCCCGATCATTAAACCGATGGTAAAGGCGGATTCCACACGCAATATGAACAGCCCAACAATGACCGTTAATGCCGTAATGGAGATGATAATAAACTGTGCACGCAAATAGCCGTACAGTGCTTTACGTAGATCGTGCCATATATCCGACAATGGCTTGCGAATCGTATCAGGAACCGTGTTTGCGAGCATCCGACTATGTCGGTCCCAATCCTTACTAATAAAAAAAGCTGCTAATACAATAACCATTAGAACTGCTCCCATATTAGGCAGAGAGGTCAGCAAGTTCAAAACCCCATTAAAAAATTGAGCGACTAGCGTAGTGACAGCCGAACTGACGGTTTGAGTTGTTTTATCAATATTACTGTTAATGGTATGTTGGTAATCCGGATTATCCCGGATAAAATGGTTAATTTCAATAATTACATTTTGAATCAAATCGCTTTGTGTCCAATCGATAAACAGGCTTTTAAAACGCTCAATATGCCCGTCAAAAGTCATGGCCAACTTTATAACTTCTCGGACTATGCGGGTGATTGCTGCAGATAGGATAATTGCAATTCCACCTAAATATACAAATAATGAGAACGTGACAGCCGTCCAACGTGGCATACGGGCTTTGTTACGCAGAAAACCAACCAGTGGATTCATGGCATAAGCCACAAGCCAGGCGAATAGGAAAGGATAGACGAGAGGGAAAAGCACATATATGCCCAATAACAGAGCTACAATCACGATTGCCACCCATAGAGCACGAAATATGCGATTCAGGATTAACCGGCTCAAGCTCTCACGACTCCTTTCTTTTACGATAGTATTTCATAAAATAAATGCTCTACTATACATATGCGGGAAAGGGGGGAGACAAGACCTGTGTAAAAAAGTGCAAATGAATCAATATTTTTTGTAAGGGGTTTCAAAAATTTATTTATGGAAGCGATAAAACATTTGAATGTGTTGGAATAGCCCTCAATGTTCACATAAACGACAAAATCCAGTATAGTGAAAGAAGGTTTAAATATTGACATATGGCGTTAACATTACTCGGCTATTTAAAAGGCATATCTTACTTTTGAAAATGTTTACATTGCAAGTCCGTTCACAATGTTTTTACAAAGGAGAGATGTAACGATGACAGCGACTAAAGGTCTGGAAGGGATCGTAGCGACCACTTCCTCCATAAGCTCTATCGTAGATGGCGTTCTCACGTACCGGGGTTATAACATTGATGATTTGGCTGTTAACGCCGATTTTGAAGAGGTAGCTTATTTGTTGTGGTTTGGGAAATTACCTGATAAAGAGCAATTGCAGGAGCTTCGCAACCAGTTAAGCGAATACGCTGCTATTCCGGATGAAATTGTTACTCAATTAAAGTTATATCCGAAAGATTTGAGCACGATGGCTGCCTTGAGATCAGCCGTATCGTCTCTCGCTTTGTATGACCCAGAGGCGGATGATATGTCGAGAGAGTCTAATGTGACCAAAACCGTCAAGCTTCAGGCGCAATTGCCTACCATTGTGGCAGCTATAGCACGTATACGCGAGGGCTTGGAGCCGATTGCGCCTAAAAAAGGTATTTCTATCGCTGAAAACTTTTTGTATCAGCTGACTGGCAAGGATCCAGAGGAGACGGCTATTAAAGCGTTCAATCAGGCTCTCGTGCTGCACGCCGATCATGAATTAAATGCCTCTACCTTTGCTGCGCGTGTAACGGTAGCCACATTGTCGGATATTTATTCCGGAATCACGTCTGCTATTGGAGCTTTAAAAGGACCACTGCATGGCGGGGCCAATGAGGCTGTGGCCAAAACGCTGGAGGAGATTGGTGGTTTGGATCAGTTGGACTCCTATATCCAGGCGAAACTGGATAATCGCGAAAAAATTATGGGCTTTGGACACCGAGTCTATAAAAACGGTGATCCGCGTGCCAAGCACTTGCACAAAATGTCCCGCGAGCTGGGGGAAATGAACGGCGACACAACGTTGTTTGATATGTCAGTTCGAATTGAGGAAATTGTAACAGGACAAAAAGGCTTGAAGCCCAATGTGGATTTTTATTCTGCCTCTGTTTATACCCAACTGGGTATCAAGAGAGACCTGTTTACACCTATTTTTGCTATGAGTCGTGTATCCGGTTGGACAGCGCACATTTTAGAGCAGTATGAAAATAATCGCCTGATTCGTCCTCGCGCCGAATATACAGGTCCAATGGATCAAAAATACGTATCACCAGAGTTGCGCTAACCCCTTGTCGAAGGAAGATTGAGGTTGTATACCCTGAATTTAAAAAATAAGGTACAATAGAGGGGACGACGAGAGATGTACGTTTTTGTCTGTGATAAAGATCATGTCTTTCGTCCTGTACCCATTCATATCTGAGGAGGAAAAGGAACTTATGGCGAAATTTGAAAAGTTTGAGCTCCCAACTGAAGGCGAAAAAATTACGATTGATAACGGTCAACTACAGGTTCCGAACCATCCGGTAATTCCGTTTATCGAAGGTGACGGCACGGGTCGCGATATCTGGAAAGCCTCCAAGCGCGTACTGGACGCAGCTGTAGAAAAAGCATATAACGGTAGCAAAAAGATTGCCTGGTATGAAGTATTCGCTGGTGAGAAAGCTTTCAATACATACGGCGAATGGCTCCCTAACGATACTTTGGAAGCCATCCGTGAGTATATTGTAGCCATTAAAGGTCCGCTTACGACACCTATTGGCGGTGGTATCCGTTCGTTGAATGTGGCATTGCGTCAGGAACTGGATTTATACGTATGTCTGCGTCCTGTTCGTTATTTTAACGGTGTTCCTTCTCCAGTGAAACGTCCTGAATTGGTAGATATGGTTATTTTCCGTGAGAACACAGAAGATATTTACGCGGGGATCGAGTATGCTGAAGGGTCCGAAGACGTGAAAAAGGTTATTCAGTTCCTCCAGCAAGAGCTGGGTGTGAACAAAATCCGTTTCCCTGAAACCTCTGGTATTGGCATTAAGCCAGTTTCTTCCGAGGGTTCAAAGCGTCTGGTACGGGCAGCCATTCAGTATGCAGTTGACCACGGACGCAAGAGTGTAACGCTTGTACACAAAGGTAACATTATGAAATTTACCGAGGGTGCCTTCAAAAACTGGGGTTATGAAGTGGCTGAGGAAGAATTTGCAGATAAAGTATTTACTTGGGCCCAATATGATGTAATCAAGGAAAAAGACGGTGAGGATGCGGCTAATGCAGCTCAAAAAGCAGCTGAAGATGCAGGCAAAATCATTATCAAGGATGCGATTGCTGATATCGCACTTCAGCAAGTACTGACTCGTCCTTCTGAATTTGATGTGATTGCTACGCTCAACCTGAACGGGGACTATCTGTCCGATGCTCTTGCAGCCCAAGTTGGTGGCATTGGTATTGCGCCAGGTGCGAACATTAACTATGTAACAGGGCATGCTATCTTCGAAGCTACACATGGTACAGCACCAAAATACGCCGACAAAGATGTAGTGAACCCTGGTTCCGTCATTCTGTCGGGCGTAATGTTGCTTGAACACTTGGGTTGGAAAGAAGCGGCTGACCTGATTTACAAAGGGCTGGAGACGTCCATTAATAAGAAGATTGTAACTTATGACTTTGCTCGTCTGATGGATGGTGCTACACAAGTGAAATGCTCCGAGTTCGCAGATACCATTATTAGTAACCTGTAAGGAAGGGGAATACCACTTGTCCATTCAACGTAAAAAAATATCCATTGTTGGCGCCGGTTTTACCGGTGCCACTACCGCATTGCTGCTGGCTCAAAAGGAGCTAGGTGATATCGTACTGATCGATATTCCGCAACTAGAGAATCCGACCAAAGGCAAGGCGCTTGATATTTTGGAGGCCGGTCCGGTACAGGGATTTGACAGTCAGATCACGGGCACTTCCAATTACGAGGATGCAGCTAACTCAGATATCGTCATTATTACAGCTGGGATTGCACGCAAGCCGGGTATGAGCCGTGATGATTTGGTAAATACGAACGCAGGAATTGTAAAATCCGTTTGTGAGAACGTGAAGAAGTATGCGCCAGATTCTATTGTTATTATTCTGAGCAATCCGGTAGATGCTATGACCTATACTGCCTACCAAACGCTGGGTTTCCCGAAAAATCGGGTTATTGGCCAATCCGGTGTGCTGGATACAGCGCGATATTGTACCTTTATTGCACAAGAGCTTAACGTTTCCGTCGAAGACGTGCGCGGCTTCGTTATGGGGGGCCACGGTGATGATATGGTGCCCCTGGTACGCTATTCCAGTGTTGGAGGTATACCTATCGAAACCCTGATTTCGCAGGAACGTATCGAAGCGATCGTACAACGTACACGCGGCGGTGGCGGAGAGATCGTCAACCTGTTGGGTAATGGTAGCGCATATTATGCTCCGGCAGCTTCGCTTGCACAGATGACGGAAGCGATTGTAAAAGACAAAAAACGGATTATCCCAGTCATCGCCTATCTGGAGGGAGAGTACGGCTATCAGGATTTATTCCTTGGCGTACCGACACTTCTTGGTGGCAATGGCATCGAAAAAGTGTTCGAGTTGGAATTGACAGCCGAAGAAAAAGCAGCGCTCGATCAATCCGCGGAGTCGGTCCGCAGTGTGATTAAAATAGTTACCGTTTAGATTCAATTTTCTACTAAAACGGTGACTATTACCTGAAGAGGTGTCCCTAAGCCATAGTCATGGCCGCGGGACACCTCTTTTACTCATAAACAGAATATAAGAAATCTATTGGTTTTCTTTCTTTTCCCCGCCATATTCCTTTGCTTTGACTCACTTCCCCGGTATAATAGAGTTCATATGCATTGATAGTTACATGAGGACTTTGCAAAATCCTGACATAGAAAAGCATGTCCCAAAACACTGAAAAGATGGTAGTCATTCGTTGGAATATGATCGTTCTATGGAAAAAAAGTTTGTAAGAAAACAAAGAAGTGGAGGTTGTAAAATGTTTTTTATTCACATTATTGGATCACTGGCGATGGGTTTTTATTTATTGCTCCCCTTCGTGGTGGGCAAAATCGACAAATTGGCTCCTAGCGTGCAGGAAGGAACGATATCGGCTGTTCAGCTATTGAACCGTTTGGCTCAATTTGCGCTGATCTTAGTGCTTGTTAGCGGTATCTATATGATTTTTGCCTGGAATTCTTATTCGGTAGCATGGATTGTTGTCGTTTTGCTGTTGTTTCTCGCTATTTCTGGTATTGCGGGAGCCATGGGTAAGCCGTTACGGCTGTCGCTGGAAGCGATTCGTAGCCAACAGCCTATTACGCAATATGCTGGCAAAATGCGAATGTTCAGTACGCTGCTTGCCGTCTTCCTGATTTTAATTACGTTTTTAATGGTATACAGCCATATTATTTAATTATGCATTTAGTGAGAGTCTATAATCGAATGATGACAAATGCTAAATTGAAAAACGGTCTGTGCTGAATAAGCATAGGCCGTTTTTTTTGCGCTCAAATCACTACATTGTTCTTTTTTCGTTTAACGAATAACTTTGTGTGGTAATTCAGGAGTAGAGTGGATGCAAATGTTGCATCCTAAAAAATATCTGATTTTGAAGGGAGAATGTACAATGTCTAAAAGTAATCAACCTCAGCAAACTTTGCCCCCACAGCATCAGGACCAGCAACCGGGGATTGAGTCCAAAATGTCGCCTGCACCCCAATTTGAAAAACCAACTTACAAAGCCGCTGGCAAGCTAACAGGTAAAGTTGCACTTATTACTGGTGGGGACAGTGGAATTGGTCGGGCTGTAGCTGTCACGTATGCCAAAGAAGGCGCGGACGTAGCCATCATCTACTTGAATGAGCATAAGGATGCGGAAGAAACAAAACGTCAGGTGGAACAGGAGGGACGCAAATGCGTGTTGATTCCTGGCGATATCGGAGATGATCAATTTGCCAAAAAAGCGGTTCAACAGACAGTTAACGAACTGGGCAAGCTCGACATCGTTGTGAACAATGCAGCGGAGCAGCATCCACAGCAAAAGCTGGAGGATATCACCAAAGAACAGTTAGAGCGCACGTTCCGAACGAATATTTTCGGTATGTTCTTCTTGACGCAAGCAGCATTGCCGCATTTGAAGAAAGGGAGCACGATCGTCAACACCACATCGATTACCGCGTATGCTGGGAACAAAACACTCATTGATTATTCATCGACCAAAGGGGCAATCACATCCTTTACACGTTCCCTTTCACTCAATTTGGCGGATCAAGGCATTCGGGTGAACGCTGTAGCACCAGGGCCGATCTGGACACCGTTAATCCCGTCTACATTTGATGCCAAGACGGTCAGCGAGTTTGGAGGAGCGCAGCCAATGAAGCGTCCGGGTCAGCCGGAAGAATTGGCGCCAGCCTATGTGTACCTTGCTTCAGATGATTCTTCTTATGTAAGCGGACAGGTTATTCATATCAATGGCGGTGAAGTTATAAACGGATAAAAGGACAAGGGAAAGGTTAGGGCTGTGTTATGCCCTAGCCTTTTTTCTTTTCACAGTGGAACATAATGAAGGTAGCCTGTAGAATGAGACTTAACTTACATAAAGGATGGGCATATTTTATGAAATCGTTTCGTTTCAGGCTTACCCTGATCATGCTGATTTTGATTGGCGTATCTGTCCTTGCTGCTGGAATCACGATGGGACAAATTTTTAAAAATTCGAATATGAAGGTGCTAGAGGAGAACATGGGACGGGAGATCGACCTGCTTCGAGCTACATTCCCTTTTGTTAATGCAGATGCCCTGTCCAGCACGGATTATGTCTCTTATTATTCTCAAAAGGCGAAGGAAATTGCTCGTCTTACGGAATCGCGGGTGACCTTCATTCGCAAGGACGGGACGGTGGTTGGAGATTCGTTAAGCGATCCGCGAAAGATGGAAAACCACGCATCTCGTGAAGAAATTCAGCAAGCTTCAACAGAGAAGATTGGACGCACGATTCGTTACAGCGAAACCTTGCAGCGGAACATGCTATACGTTGCAGAGCCTGTTGTATCGGATAAGGGTTTTGACGGATATATCCGTTTGTCCATGAGTCTGAAAGCGGTGGAGGAGGGAGTGCAGCGCGGCTGGACGGCCATCGGGATTGGTCTAGTGTTGCTGTTTATTGCTGCTGGACTGGTGAGCTATCGTATTGCTCGCAGTCTCACCTCGCCCATTGAACATATTACTGGGGTAGCCAACCGTATATCAGGACTGGATTATGACGCAAGGGTTGGTGTGCAGCGCCGGGACGAGGTAGGGCAACTGGGTGAAGCCATTAATCGTATGGCTGATAGTCTCCAAAACCAAATGAAAACGATACGTGACAATGAGGATCTGCTCCAGAGTGTCATGAGTAATATGACAGGCGGAATTCTAATGATTGATGCAAATGAGTGTATTGCGCTTGTAAACCGTGAGTCTGAGCGAATGCTCGGTGTCGTGGGTAAACGGGTGACAGACAAGCCGTATCATGAGCTGAAGAAGCATTATGAGCTCACAAAGCTAATTGAGGGCAGTATACAAAGCCGAGAAAGGCTGCATGGTGAGGTTCATTTGTACAATCCCGAGGAGAGACTCGTGTTGCTGGACGGTGTTCCGATGTATGAGGATGAGGGCGGATACCGGGGGATGCTGTTCCTTTTACAGGATATTACGGCTATTCGACGGTTGGAAAATATGCGGAGCGAATTTGTGGCTAACGTTTCTCATGAGCTAAAAACGCCGATTGCCGCAGTCAAGGGTTTTGCCGAGACCTTGCTCGGTGGCGGGGTTAAAGATGAGGAGACGGCCCGTTCATTTTTGCAAATTATATATGATGAAAGCGAACGATTGAATCGGTTGATCGGTGATATTCTGGAGCTGTCCAAAATCGAGTCCAAGCGTTCCCCTCTGGAATGCTCGCCGGTGCACGTTTCGTCGTTCATAGAATCATTGCTGGAAAAACTGAACAATGTAGCTGCCAAAAAAAGAATTTCACTACACATGGATATCCCGGATGAGCTGTTTATGGAGGCAGATGAAGATAAGCTTCAGCAGATTTTCCTGAACCTTTTGTCTAATGGCATCAACTATACACTTGATGGTGGCAAGGTAAAGATTAAGGTTCTAACGATACAGCGGGAGAATGACACCGAAAAGGTCGTATTTACAGTCAGTGATACAGGTATTGGAATTCCGAAGAAGGACCTGCCACGTATCTTTGAGCGCTTTTACCGGGTGGACAAAGGTCGCTCGCGTAACTCTGGCGGAACGGGGCTGGGATTGTCGATCGTCAAACACTTGGTCGATTTGCATCATGGCACCCTTTCGGTGGAAAGTGAGCTTGGATTGGGTACTACATTTACAGTTGAATTACCGCTATTGCAACAGGAAGAATGAACTAGAACATTTTTTACATTCTGTTAACAATGCCGTGATAAAATAAACGGGTGTCGCATGAGTATGGAAAAAGTTTCAGGATTTTGACCAATGCGCCTTTAACAGGTAAACAGGAGATGAAGTTATTTATGGGACAACGCTTACTGGTTATTGAGGATGAACCAACGCTTGCCAGATTGCTATCCTACAATTTGATACAAGAAGGCTTCGAAGTGGATACGGAGGATCATGGCAGTGCCGGGTTTGAGAAAGCCTCCAGAGAGTCCTACGATTTGATCCTGCTGGATTTGATGCTGCCGGGAATGAACGGGCTGGACATTCTGAGCAGACTTCGCCATCAGGGGCTGACGACGCCTATTATTATCTTAACGGCCAAAAACGGTGAAGCCGAGGTTGTCCAAGGGCTGAAGTCGGGTGCGGATGATTACATCACGAAGCCTTTTGGCGTTTCTGAGCTGTTGGCCCGCGTGACGGCTGTGCTGCGAAGAACTTCCGGTGGGGATGAAGGAGTGTTGTCTGATCAGAAAGATAGCTCCAAAATTCAATTGGGCGAGCTGGAGATTTACCCTGAAAAATATGAAGTCATTCTTGGAGGTCAGTCCATCAGCCTCAGACCCAAGGAATTTGAGGTGCTTCTTTATTTGTCCCGCAAGCCGGGTGTGGTCCTGACCCGGGATGATCTGATGAATGCTGTTTGGGGTTTTGACTATATTGGCGGTCAACGGACCGTGGATGTGCACGTCAGCTCCTTACGTAAAAAGCTGGAGCTTGATCCCGACTCGGTTCATATCGATTCGATCCGTGGAGTGGGGTACAAGCTGGTTGTAAATAAAAAAAGAAGCGCTTCTCATTTATTATAAATGAGGAGCGTTTTTCTTTATTCAGCGCAGTGTCCGGGGACCTTTGTGTCCATTTTGTGATTTTACATTTCATTAACAAAACTAGACGCTAGAATCAACAAATGACCGATATGATGTTCCCGTCACTCCAAGTAGTTAAAAAAAGGGGACTTCAGAACGATGATAACGGAACCAAAGACCCAGCCGAGCTCCACTGCCGTGATTGAACGTGAAGCATACAAGTCGATTACTACCTATGTGCCATGCCGGGAGGTTCCGATCATTGGTACGGATATGTCTTGTAAAGAACTGTTAGCCCTTATGAAAACACAGGAAGATATTCCTTGTGTCATTGTTGTGGATAAAAATGATCTTCCATTGGGCATTATTATGAGAGATGCGTACAATCGCCATTTTACGGGCAGATTTGCTGCGGCGTTGTTCTATGACAAGCCTGCGGCCCTATTTGCCGACCCCGATACATTAATTGTGGATCTGAAAAGCCAGGCATCGGACATTGTGGAACTGGCGATGCTGCGCGAAGATCAGCGTTTTTACGACTGTGTGTTGATTAAGGAAGGAACACGGTTACTCGGTGTACTCACGATTCGTGATATCCTGTCCGTCGTGCAGCGAATGCAAAGAGAAGCGGACGAAGAGCGGGGAGATGTGATTCGGCATAGCTATGACGGAGTCCAGCGTATTCAGCTGACTGTGCTGGATGCAGCTAAAGAGGCCGATGACAGTGTGCGGCTAACCCGCTCAATGAGTGAATTATCCCGTCGTGGCAAAGTAGAACTGGAGGATGTTTTGCTCTCCTATCGTGCGGTTACGGAGCAAATGAAACGCCAGCATGAGCAAATGACGGCGTTGACGCAATCGCTGAATGACATTGCGGGCATGGCTTCATCCATTCGTGCACTGGCAGATCGCAGTGGATTGCTGGCGATCAACGCGTCCATTGAAGCGGCACATGCTGGCGAACATGGACGAGGCTTCCAGATTGTGTCTCAGGAGGTGCGGAATATGTCACTCCAGACGAAAGCTTTTTCCACACAGATTACAGGCTTACTCACCCATATCGAGCAAATGCTGCGTGACACCGCTGAACTGACGGATACGAGTATGCAGCAGATTCATACAGGCTCTCAATATATATCTGCCGGAACACAAACTTTTGCCAAACTACTGCAGGCTGTCGATGAAATTGAAGCTAAAAACAGTGAAATGTCCCGTTCCGCAGAGGAAGCAGCTTTGAATGCAGCCGAAATTGCGCAGGAGCTTGAGCTCATGCTAAGTTCTTGATCATTTTACATAACGTTAACAAATCCACCACACTAAATTTACACACAGCTTATATAATCTTCATATTGTGCAAATCAGGTGCAATGCTTGAGGATCATAACTGCAACACGAAGGAGATCATAAATCCATGAATGATTCCGTAATCCGGATTGATAAGCTGAATTTATATTATGAGAAATTTCACGCGCTGAAACATATAAACCTCGATATTCCTGAAAAAACGGTAACTGCCTTTATCGGCCCGTCCGGCTGCGGCAAATCGACCCTGCTGCGTACACTAAACCGGATGAATGACATGATACCGGGAACACGTATTGAAGGCACCGTGAGTATCGCAGGTCAGGATATATACGGCGATACTATGGAAGTAGAAACTCTGCGGAAGCAGGTGGGAATGGTTTTTCAACAGCCTAACCCGTTTCCCAAATCGATTTATGATAACGTGGCTTACGGCCCGCGTCTGCATGGAGTTCGGCAAAAGGACAAGTTGGACGAATTGGTCGAGCAAAGCCTGCGGCAGGCGGCACTCTGGGAAGAGGTCAAGGACTTTTTGAAGCGTTCAGCTCTGAGCTTGTCCGGTGGACAACAGCAGCGGTTGTGCATTGCCCGGGCGCTTGCTGTACAACCAGATATTTTGCTTATGGACGAGGCGACATCTGCGCTGGATCCGATCTCCACGATGAAAATTGAAGAACTGGTTCAGGAATTGCGAGACACGTATACCATTGTCATGGTGACGCATAACATGCATCAGGCAGCGCGTGTGTCTGGTAGAACTGCGTTCTTTTTGAATGGTGTTGTGGTGGAAGCGGCGGACACACAGACGATGTTTTCCACGCCGCAAGATTCACGTACGGAAGATTATATTTCAGGGCGATTTGGCTAAAGCCTACCAGATGAATATGCCAGAAGGGGTGACTTCGAAATGATACGTAGAAAAGGTTTTGATGAAGGGTTAGATGAACTGAGAGCCGTACTGCGCGAAATGGGTGCACACGTTTCGAAGGCGCTCGATCAGGCCATTGAATGTTTGCAGACCAAAAATACAGAATTGGCTCAGCAGGTGGTCAAAAATGATGCATCCCTCAATACGCTGGAAGAGAATATTCTTGATATGGGTTCCAAGCTCATTATTACCCAGCAGCCGGTAGCGAAGGATTTGCGCCGGATCATTGTTGCATTTAAAATTTCCAGTGATCTGGAACGAATGGGCGATTTGGCGCTTGATATTGCCAAGGTGACACTTCGCTTGGAAGGGCAGCAGATCATTAAGCCGCTGGTGGATATTCCGCACATGGCTTCCATTGTTAAAGAAATGATAGATGATGCGATCAAATCCTATTTGGATGAAAACACAGATCTGGCCTACAAAATGGCCAAAGAGGATGATCGTGTGGATTCCATGTATAGCCACATGATCAGCGATCTGTACGCCTTTATGGTAGAAAAGCCGGCAGAGGCTTCACAAGCTATGCTGCAGTTGCTTGTAGGACGATACATTGAACGAATTGGTGACCATGCTACGAATATCGGTGAAAGCACTGTATATCTCGTGACAGGGGAGAGACCAGATTTGAACCAGTAGAGCTTTCAGGTATATAGCGGTTGTTTCTGACCCAGACTTGTCTTTGAGCAAAAGGCAAATTTGGTTAGGAAGCAGCCGTTTTTTTCTGAAAAAGGAGTCTTGTATGTTAAGATAGGAAGAGGAATGCGTAAAACGTAAGAACGTTACGAATGCATTGATGAACTTGCGAGGTGCTAAATGGATAAACTCATGCTTATAGATGGTAACAGTATCATTTACCGGGCGTTTTTTGCTATGCCACCGTTAACGAATTCGAGCGGGCAACAGACGAACGCGGTATACGGATTTACGACGATGTTATTGCGGCTCTTAGAGGAGCACAAACCAACACATATGCTGGTTGCCTTCGATGCCGGTAAAATAACGTTTCGCCATAAGGGATACGAGGATTACAAAGGTGGACGGGAGAAAACCCCGCCAGAGCTGTCCCAGCAATTTCCGTTGCTGAAAGAGCTATTGACCGCTTTCGGCATTGCCCAGTTTGAATTGGATGGCTATGAGGCGGACGATATTATAGGGACCCTGTCCAAGACAGCGGACGAAGCCGGCTTCAATGTGCTGGTCGTGACCGGGGACAAGGATATGCTTCAATTGGCTTCAGACCATGTCACAGTCGGCTTGACTCGCAAAGGGGTTACTGAGGTGGAGACGTATGGACCTGAGCAAATTCAGGAACGATATGGGCTGAAGCCGCTGCAAATTATTGACCTTAAGGGCCTGATGGGCGATACGTCGGACAATATTCCTGGTATTCCCGGCGTAGGTGAAAAAACAGCGCTCAAGCTGTTGCATCAATACGGTTCAGTCGAAGAAGTGCTGGCGCACACGAATGAGCTGAAGGGCAAAATGAAAGAACGCGTTGAGACACATGCTGACGATGCGCGAATGAGCAAAGATTTGGCGACCATTTATCGGGACGTAACGTTGGACAAGCAGCTGGAAGATGTGGCCTTCGGCGGGCTGCAAGCAGAAACAGCCGGGCCAGCTCTGGCGAAGCTGGAGTTCAAGTCCTTGCTGGAACGTTTATCTTTTTCAGGTGAGGTTGGCAGTACTGGGGTAGACGTAGAGGAAGCCGCGGCTGACGTAACAGTGCTGGATGAGCAGCGGATTAGCAAATTGGTAGAAGTGTTGGATCATGTGGATGTGCTGCATGTTGAGACGCATGGCGATAATCCGCATCATGCTGACATCGTAGGTCTGATATTTGCCGCAACGGGACAGCAGTTTTTTATGACACTGGATGTACTGCAAAGCGATACAGCTACACCTATTCGCGAATGGCTTGCTGACCCTGAACGCAAAAAACGCGGTCATGATCTGCATCGTACGGATTTGGCTTTACACTGGCATGGAATTGAGTTTGCAGGTGCCGAGTTTGATGTGCAATTGGCAGGATACTTGCTGGACCCAACTGATGCAAACCAGACATTGAGCGGATTGGCAGCCAAATATGGCTTGTCTTCGATCCGTCCTGACGAAGAAGTGTTCGGCAAAGGAGCTAAATATAAAGTTCCTGACGTGGATGTACTGTCTGATCATGTGGCGCGTAAGGCAGCGGTGATTGAAGCTTTGGTGCCTGTGCAGCAGGCTGAGTTGGAGAAAACGGAAATGCACAAGCTGTTTCATGAGCTGGAGATGCCGTTGTCCCGCATTTTGGCGGATATGGAGAAGCAGGGCATTTTGGTGAACGTAGAAGAACTGCGTGCTTTGGGTAAAGAATTTGAAGCCCAGATCGCAACGTTGGTGAACGAGATCTACAGCATTGCCGGAGTAGAGTTCAATCTGAATTCGCCTAAGCAGTTGGGTGAGATTTTGTTTGATAAACTGGGTTTACCTGTCATTAAAAAGACGAAAACGGGGTACTCGACCGATGCGGAGGTACTGGAAAAGCTGGCCCCCTATCATGATATTGTACAAAACATTTTGCAGTACCGTACCATTGCCAAACTCCAATCGACGTATGTTGAAGGATTGCTTAAAGAAATTTCGGAGAAAACGGGTAAGGTGCATACGTATTTCCGGCAGACAGTTGCAGCAACTGGACGCTTGAGCAGTCAATTTCCGAATTTGCAAAACATTCCGATTCGTCTTGAAGAAGGTCGCAAAATCCGCAAAGTATTTGTTCCGTCCGAACCGGGCTGGTCTATTTTGGCGGCAGACTACTCACAGATTGAGCTGCGGGTGCTGGCTGATATTTCGGATGATGAACGTTTGAAGGAAGCCTTTGTCCACGATATGGACATTCACACCAAGACCGCATCCGATGTGTTCGGTGTAGCAGCGGAAGATGTGGACTCCAATATGCGGCGTTCTGCGAAGGCAGTCAACTTTGGGATTGTCTACGGGATCAGTGATTATGGTCTGTCACAAAATTTGAATATTACGCGGAAGGAAGCGGCTCGCTTTATCGACCAGTATTTTGATGTGTTCCAAGGCGTTCGCCGTTACATGGATGATATTGTGAAGGATGCGAAGCGGGACGGCTACGTAAAAACGCTGTTGGAACGCAGACGCTATTTGCCGGAGATTAACGCCAGCAATTTCAACCTGCGTTCATTCGCCGAGCGTACAGCGATGAATACGCCGATTCAAGGCACCGCAGCCGATATTATCAAGTTGGCGATGGTACAGATGGATAAAGCGCTACGTGAACGTAATCTTCGTAGCAGAATGCTGCTCCAAGTACATGATGAGCTTGTATTCGAGGTTCCGCCTGAGGAAATGGAAACGATGAAAGAGCTTGTCCCGGCTACCATGGAAGCTGCATTAAAGCTGGCTGTGCCGCTCAAAGCCGAAGTAAGCTATGGCAGCAATTGGTATGAGGCCAAATAAGATATTTCAATGAGTAGATAGTCCCAATTTGACGCTGCTTCCGTTATAATATAGGGTGAGGTGAAGACATCATGCCGGAATTACCGGAAGTAGAAACCATTAAACGAACGCTAAACGAGCTTATCGTTGATAAACATATAGATCATGTCACTGTGAATCTGCCGCGGATCATTCAACGGCCCGATGATATCCACGCTTTTGCCATGGAATTGGCTGATCACCGGATTACAGGGGTGGAGAGACGCGGAAAGTTTCTGCGGATTTTGCTGGACGGGCTGGTGCTGGTCTCCCATCTTCGAATGGAAGGGCGATATGGATTATATTCACAACATGATCCTGTGGAAAGGCATACCCATGTCATCTTTCATTTTAAAGATGGTACGGAGCTGCGTTATCAGGATGTGCGCCAGTTTGGCACGATGCACTTATTTCCAGCAGGACAGGATTTGCTGGAAAAGCCGCTGAACAAACTTGGCCTGGAACCGATGGACGAGGCCTTTACACCAGAAATGCTGCGTGCCGCTGTTGGAACTCGTTCGACTTCGATCAAGGCAGCGCTGTTAAACCAGTCATATGTGGTGGGCATCGGGAATATCTATGTAGATGAATCGTTGTTTAAGGCGGGGATTCATCCAGCACAGCCAGCCAAAAGCCTAACGGATAGCCAATTTCATGTCTTGCATGAGGCGATTGTCTCCACGCTAGGTGCGTCCATTCAGGTTGGAGGCTCGTCCATTAAATCGTTCGTGAATGGACAGGGCAAAGCGGGCGACTTCCAGCATCAATTGCAAATCTATGGACGTAACGCGAAGCCTTGCATCAACTGTGGTACATTGATCGAAAAATCTGTTGTAGCCGGACGGGGCACACATCATTGTCCGGTCTGCCAGCCTCTGCGCTAAACAGGCGCAGTCACCCCAAGCCCATCCCTCTCATATATTGTTCCAAGTACCAATACTGCGGAGGATTTCGGTTGTTATAAGACCCTGCCTTCGCAATGGGAGGGAATTGGAGTGGCTAATCATTGGGGAGCCCTGCTGTTACTGGCATTTGCGCTAAGTTTGGACAGTTTCGGAGTCGGTGTTACATATGGTCTGCGCAAAATGAAAATTCCACTGTTGTCGATTGCTATCATCTCCGTATGTTCAGGTTTGGTGATCGGCATATCCATGCAATTGGGCGCATTACTATCTCGTGTCCTGTCTCCTGTATATACGACCGTTTTCGGTGCTGTCATCCTGATCTGTATTGGCTGTTACTCTTTGATTCAAGCTCTGCACCGCAAAGAGGATTTGCCAGAGGATTCAGTGGAGCCCTCTCGGGGTCTGCTTCTTACAAAACAGACTGATCCAGCGAGCAGATCTGTTCTTGGGGAGAAGGAGGGTATGGAGAATGCTGATACCGAGTCTTTCCCCAGCTCAAGAAAAGATCTGTCGGCAGAAGCTTCTGTGGAGCAGCAGGAACGAACAGTATTTTCTCTGGAGTTTCGCAAATGGGGGCTTGTTATTCGGATTCTTCGAAGCCCGTCTGCTGCGGATATGGACCGTTCCGGCAGTATATCTGCTACCGAAGCGGTTTGGCTGGGTATTGCATTATCGGTCGATGCGTTCGGAGCGGGACTCGGGGCAGCTATGCTTGGTTTTCAACCACTGTCTACTGCGCTGGCTATTACGTTATTCAGTGGAACATTTTTGATTGCAGGGATGAAGGCAGGTTTCTTTCTATCAGCATTTCGATTTATGAAGGCGCTGGGTGTATTGCCGGCATTATTACTGATTATGATGGGCATATTGAAGCTGTTATGAGGTGAAAGAGCATGAATATCGGATTAACCGGAGGTATTGCTACCGGAAAAAGCACCGTGTCGGCTCTTTTGGTCGCCAAAGGTGCGCTGCTGATCGACGCAGATGCCATTGCCCGGGAAGTGATGCTTCCGGGGCATCCGGTGTTGGCGGCGGTCATACAGCATTTTGGACAAGCTATAGTGAACAGTGACGGAACTCTGCATCGCAAAAAGCTGGGAGAGATTGTATTCGGAGACCCTGCCCAGCGGCAGGCACTTAACGAGATTACACATCCTGCTATTCGTGAGGAAATGCGTATGCGCATGGAAGCATTCGAACGGGAACAGCCGAACAAGCTTGTTTTGGCAGATATTCCGTTACTGTACGAGTCGGGGCTTGAGAGCTTGTACGAGGAAATTATGGTTGTGTACGTACCACGTGATATTCAGCTCCAGCGTCTGGTGCTCAGAGACGGTCTGACGGAGGAGCAAGCTGGACTTCGGCTGTCCGCACAAATGGATATTGAGCAAAAGAAAAGCTTGGCCGATATCGTTATTGATAATAGCGGAACACAGACTGAGACGAAGCGACAAATTGATCAATTTTGGCAGCGGAAGGGACTTGCATGAATATTTTGCGAAAGAAAAGAGTCCTGCTCATTTTGTTTGTCGGGTTTGTCCTGATTCTATTCCTTAATTCAAATTGGATGTCTTGGTTCTATCCAATTCAATATAAGGATGAGATTCGGCAGTATTCACAGACGTATGAAGTAGACCCATTTTTGGTGGCGTCTATTATCCGTGTAGAAACCAATTTTAAAACCAGTAAGCAGTCACATAAGGGGGCGCTAGGGCTGATGCAGATTATGCCGAATACGGCAAATTGGATTATGGACAGCGCCCAGATTCAAAAGGTTCCGCTGGACAGTGTCAAGCACGAGCCTGGCACCAATATTGAGCTGGGAACCTGGTATTTGCATAACCTATCCATAAAGTTTCAGGATAATCCTGTAGCAATCGTAGCTGCTTACAATGCAGGGCCGGGTAAAGTTCAAGAGTGGCTGGATAAGGGAGTGTGGGATGGAAAAGAAGAGTCCATCAAGCAAATCCCTTTTGGTGAAACACGACATTATGTACAGCGGGTCATTTATTACTACAGGCAATACACGAAAATTTATAATGATTTTTAAATCCAAGTTAATGACATGATGAGCTTTTCGCTTTAAAATGAAAAAAGCGTTGGACAGGCTGTTTTTACCAGCCCATCCAGACACTTTTTCTTGTTATTTTTGCATTATTACCGCGATTATTGGTATTGACCTGCCAATTGTTGTTCGGCGATCGTTACGAGGCGTTTTGTGATGTAGCCCCCGATCGAACCGTTCTCATAGGAAGTCATATTACCTTGGTATCCATCTTGAGGAATGCTGATACCCAACTCTTGAGCGATTTCAAATTTCATTTGCTCCAGAGCGCCGGAGGATCTGCTGACTACCAGATTGTTGGAGTTGCCATTGTTTCCTTGTGCCATTGTTGTTCACCTCCTCGCGATATGGTAAACATATTATGATCTGTTTTGACAAAATTATTACTAAAAGTCTTCGGGAATTTATTGGAAAAAGAAAGTGGTGAGATTATGAAATGTCCGTATTGTGCCTACAATGGCACGAAAGTGCTGGATTCGCGACCTGCGAATGATAACAAGTCCATCCGTCGCCGCCGTGAATGTGAGCAGTGTGCCAGGCGTTTTACCACCTTTGAAATGGTGGAGGAAACCCCTCTCATGGTCATCAAAAAAGACGGCAGCCGTGAAGAGTTTAGTCGTGATAAAATGCTGCGCGGTCTCATTCGAGCCTGCGAGAAGCGTCCAGTATCCGTCGAGCAACTGGATATGATCGTATCCCAGGTGGAGAACGCTATCCGCAACACAGCAGCCACAGAAGTGGATAGCCAGCAGATTGGTGAGCTGGTCATGGAACAGCTCTACCCAGTGGATGAAGTCGCCTACGTACGTTTTGCGTCCGTCTATCGTCAGTTTAAAGACATCAATATGTTTATGAAGGAACTGAAAACACTGTTATCTAAAGATACAGCCAGCGACTGATCGCTGACTGTATCTTTTCTGGGCCATGAAGGGAGAAAATTATATTTTTTTATAAAAGTATTGACACAGGGTTAAATATTTTATATGATATAGAAGTCGCTTGAAACGTTGATAAAACTTGCTTATGATGGGGCCTTAGCTCAGCTGGGAGAGCGCATCGCTGGCAGCGATGAGGTCAGGGGTTCGATCCCCCTAGGCTCCACCAAACTTTTATTATGGACTCTTAGCTCAGTTGGTAGAGCAGTTGACTCTTAATCAATTGGTCCAGGGTTCGAGTCCCTGAGAGTCCATCTTTTTAGAAAAAACGGCAGAGATGCCGTTTTTTTGTTGTTTATAGATCTATTCCCAGTCTAACCGGGAACAGTTATGGGTGGAATGAGCGCGTAACTGACTGCACAGAAAACAGATCCTAAAGGAAATAGACGTCTTTTTTAATTGCAACCCATTGTTCACGAGTGCAAGGACTAGTTGTTTGCAGACATGGGCTGCCCATTGACGAACTCTCAGAACAATGTGGACTGTCTGTAGACCGCATTAAGAAAATCGTATACTCAAAAAAAATGTACCCTTTTATCTTTCGATGGTTTTTTTTATCAGCATATTCAAATGAAGTATGGAAAAAACATCATTGTTTAACGCTCACTGACATAATTGGCAATAATTTTGAGATACTCGTCATTCACCAATTTTCTTGGGGCGAATACGGCTGTTAAAAAAGTTAGAGATTTTGAACGCGCGATTTTTTCATCCATCATGGAGTGGTCGGCTTCAGGTAAATGAATCACGGACAGTAGCTCTGCGGGGATTTTCTGGTGATAGACTCGCTCGGTATCCTTTACATCAACATTAATATCCTTTCCTGCCAGAACCAAGAGTACAGGAGAATGGAAGTGACTTAATTCTTCGGTGGAATCAGACAGAAAATTTTTGCGTATAAAGCTCCATCTTTCTTTGGAAATCATATCGTCAGGATCAGCTATGCTTAGATATTCTTCATAAGAAGCCTGTTTTTTCAGTAACTGTAGAATCTCTTGATCGTAGTTCAATGTCTTTTGAATTTCTTGCGGAGTAACTCCTTCTCGCTCCAGTTCTTTTCTGGTATTAAATTGTCCTTGGGAAATCCAGTTCACGGCAGGCGATACAAGGATGCTGAATGCTATATCATGCTCCTCTTTAACGATCTTCGGAATGATCCATCCTGCTTGACTGGCTCCCCATAGGCCGATTTTTTGCTTATCAATCATAGGTAAGCTTCTTGCCCAGTCTATTGCATATCGGATCTCCTGTGCGCGGTCCTCCATGCTTTGGGCGAGCCAGTTGCCAGGAGCGCTGTTAATACCGGGCTTATTCAGTGACAAGGATGCATAACCCTTGGAAGCGAACTTTTCCCACAGTGGTTTGTATCCATCATCATAGGTGTCATTAATAGGACCATCCCCATGGACAAAAACAACCAATCCAACCTTTCCCGAGTAGTTCTTAGGCAAAGTTAATGTACCTGTTAACAGCCCTTTAGGTGTCGTGATTTGTATTTTTTCTTCTGTCATCTTGTAGGAATTTTGATATAGAATAATGAGTACCAAGGCAACAGCCAGAGCTGCCGCAATACCAAAAGTAAGCTTGAGTGTTTTTTTCAATGATGCTCTCTCCTCGAATGCAGGTTCTCTTGCCAACTCATCAGATGCCATACAGGCTCCTTGAACCAAAAATGCCGTAACCCATTATATTTGGATTGTTTTACTTCAAACGCCAGTTGGTGATACAAACGGATAGCCCCTTGGTTCTTATGCGCTACGTGAAGCGTCAATGCATGAAAACCAGATTCAACCGAAAATTGCTGTGCGAAAGCTACAAGATGGCGTCCTATTCCCTGATTACGATGACTTGAACGAATCGCCAAATGATCAATGTAACACTCATTTGCAGCGGGGGTATACTCTAGCGCATGCATACCTGTCAAAAATTTAAATACATTGAAACAACCAAACTGTTTTAGGAGCGGAGTCAAAGAAATGGGGTTTGTTTCAGGAAGTGAAGAGTAGGAGGGTTTCCATTTAAGGGAAAGAACACCGATAACTTTTTCGTTTTCTTTGGCTACAAATTGTTTCATAGATGTAGAATAAGGATTTTGAACCCAAACCTGCATTAACAACTGCTGTGTAGCTTGATCCTCTAGTGTAACAAGAGATTGGAATTTTGCTTTAAACGATTCGACTAAAAGACTGCAAACAGCTTCATGGTCTTGTTTTTGGTATGCAACAATGTCAAAAGATTTTGCACTCATGTAACACCTCCAAGATTTATTCTACTTTGACTTGAATTTCATATTGTAGCTTGTTGTTGTCGAACATCGAAAGATAAGATTTTTCTACTAGAATGATCTTGCTTTGGCAGTTATATTGGTGATGAGCTACATATCGTTCCATTTGTTTGATCTCATAATCAATCTCAGGTTCTTCAATGACGGAAAGATGCTTATAAAGATAGTTGCCTTCTTCCAGAATATAGTCAGCCACATCCGCCGTTTCATAACACAGCTTCAACTGTCCAGCATCAGGCAAGTAATGCATGTCATTTTCAAATAATCGAGGTGGGGCAGGGCGGTGTTCAAATAGGTTTCCGGCAGTGAACTCTTGACCATTCTCCAATGCAAACCATAGCTTTAAATGACGGGGACCTAATCGTTTGACTTGATACTCATCGCCCTGCTGGGTCCGATTATTATATTCTTCTAACACTTTGTGAATAAACTGTTCATGCATCTTTAAGTTAGCTATTTCAGCTTGTACTTTTTGCAACGAATGCTCTAAAAGCTGGTTATAATCATCGGCAGCATAGGAAGTCATACATTCTTGAATCTGACCGACAGGGACATTTAATTTACGTAGTAATAAAATATGCGATAGCTGATAAATCTCATGAAGCCCGTACATCCGATATTGATTTTCTTCAGTATGTGATGGATAGAGGATTCCCTTTTCTTCAAAATATCGCAGTTGATGTACAGATACATTCATAAGCTGAGCAAGCTGGCTGATCGTAATGTGTTCTTTCAATGAGAGGACTCCTTACTGATATTTGAATAACTCCACTATAAACCTTAGGTCAGACCTAGGGTCAATAGAAAATATCAAACAAATCTTGGATAGGCGTAGGTGTCGAGCATTTGATGCCCACACCAAGGGGGAGACTGGAGAGTTTACCTGTCGGTGATAACCCGTTATAATCATAAGATTAGTGAGCATAAACAAGATGCTCAGGATGAAGGTTAGAATGGGGAAATCATGTTGAAAACTTTTAAAAAGGTATATATTGAGATAACGAGCATTTGCAATCTCGCATGCAGCTTTTGTCCTCAAACACAGCGTGTCAAAAAATTTATTGATCCGGAAGTCTTTCGAAATGTGCTTGATCAGGTCAAACCACATACAGATTATATCTATTTGCATGTAAAAGGAGAGCCGTTGCTCCATCCGAAAATTGATCTTTTACTGGAAAGTGCTCATGAGAAAGGCTTAAAGGTCAATATTACCACTAATGGTACCTTGCTGCCGAAGACCGGACATAAGCTGCTTGGGCAACCAGCGCTGCGTCAGATGAACTTCTCTCTCCATAGTTTTGACGGACATGAAGGCTCCGTGGATCGAGAAGGATATTTGGGTAATATTTTCACGTTTGTAAGAGAAGCGGTGAAACACAATGTCATTATTTCGTTCCGTCTCTGGAACTTGACTGAAGATAATTTGACTAATGTGCAGCGTCAGCGCAATCGGGAAACACTTGAACGACTGGAGCAAGAGTTTGGACTGGACTATCGGATTGAGGAAAAGGTGATACCGGGTAGTGGGGTCAAAATCGCACCAAACGTTTATTTGAATCAGGACCACGAATTTGAATGGCCGAGCCTCAGTGCCCCGGAAGATGACGGAAAAGGCTTTTGCCATGCACTCCGTAGCCAAGCAGCGATATTGGTGGATGGAACGGTGGTCCCTTGCTGTCTGGATGGAGAAGGTGTCATTAATTTAGGTAATGTGCATGAGCAATCTTTTTCCGACATTGTGGAAGGGGAGCGTGCAAACCGTCTGTACTTCGGGTTCTCCAAAAGAGAAGCGGTAGAAGAGTTATGCCGAAAATGCGGGTACCGCAAACGATTTGGAACATAGCCATACAGGTAGAGCTTTAATCGACAGTAGAATGAATCGCAAGAAAGATAGCCCTTTTGCAGGGCTTTTTTACTTATATTTTGATATATACATACATAATTAATGGTTTTAAACTATTCAGAGGAAGTTGGATATATTCGATTGCTTGTGAGAATGATTATCAATTATAATAAATTTAATTCTGATAGGACGGAATAAGAACTGAAGGAACGGTTTGGATGGGGGCTGAGCGGTAGTAATGAAGTTGAACGATCACATTTTGCTGTGGAATCATGTTTTTATACAGGTGATGGATGTTCGTCATAGGAAGATCGAAAAAGGAGAGGAGCTTCGAGCCTATCGACTTCCTGCCAGTGCGTTCTTATATGCCGTGCGTGGAAGTCCACGGGTACGGTTGGATAACAGTATTCACAGGATAGAGCGTTTCCATGTACTGCATGGCGGAAAAGGAATGTGCCTGAGTATCCTGGCGGAGGATGTGCTTGAATATTACATCATTTTGTACAGGGCGACGTTGGCCCTGCCTGATCGCAAAGAGATAGCACAATTGCTGGAAAAGGAAAATCCCTTTCAGAATCAGTATGCTTTCGCACCACATTACCCGCTGTCCCTGTACGAGAAAGTGAAGCTGTTGGAGCAAGAATGGCGTGGAGCTTCTGGACTTGGCAAACTGCATGTTAAAGCCTTGTTTCATCAATTTGTATACGAGTTGTTGCAGCAGTTGTATTGGCAGGGCATCGAACCTCTTAAGCCCGACCTTGTATCGCAGGCTCATGCACGGAAGAGTTAAAATAACGGCCATGATGATTATGCTGTGTTTATCATTGATGCTGGGAGCTTGCTCGGCTCCGACGAATACAAATGGAAGTTCGCAAACGAAGGCTAATCATACAGCGACAACATCCAACAGCGATGGACAAGCGGCAGTGCAAGCACTGGATAAATTCCGTAGAATCAGTGAAATCTTTGGCAAGCAGAAAGAAGCCGAGCAGTGGATTACTGAATACGAGAAGAAAGCTGCAGAGGCCAGAATGAAAATTCAAGGTATCGTTAAGGACGGAGAGACGGTTTCAATTGTACAAGTCGCCAATAAATCGATATATGTTTTGGCAGCGAAAGGCGGCAATTACGGAAGTCCGACCATTTATCAGATGCTAAAGCTACCACCTACCAAGAAGGCATTGAATATGAAAGAAGGATTTGAAAATATTTCACTTGAGGTTTTACCCGAGTATATGGGAGATCACATCTTTGTATACGGTTCAGAAGATGAAGGGGCTAATCAGATTCTGCATAGTGAGCTATGGAAAGGCCTTCAGCTGGATACCATAGTTAATCTCTTATTAGCCCACAAAAAATAAAAGGATGTACAAGTAACATCTCCTATCTAAACAAGGGGAAGCTTTTAGAATTTCAAGCTGTGATAGTCATATAGACAAAATCCGCTTAACACAAAGATTCCTAAGTGTTTGGCGGATTTTATCATGTCTATATTTCTTCTTCTCTGTATGTTTTGGTGTATCTTTGAAATTCAGATTTTTGATTATCGTAATAATCAGCTCTCGTCCAAAAAATAATTTGAGAGAATGAGTCAGAATGTTCCAAATAAGTGATTAGATATACAATTTTTACTTTATCACTCTCTACCCATACTTCGTATTGCAAGCCTTGATTCCCGTTTATATTGACCTTTACTGGTCCCGTCGAAATAATCCCTTTTCCAGACCTTTTGAGTACTAATTGAGCTGAAAACTCAGCGTAATCTTTTAATGTGATCATTGAGGATTTCTCATACGGCAGTTCGGATTTCCAATCCTTGATGATCGTCATGTATGCATCGTTTTTTTCATACCAAGCTTGAATTAGCGCATCTGGATTAAGAATTAAACCAGTCTTCCATATATAAGGGAGACGAATTTGTTGCGTGGCATCTTCACTTTTAAATGTTTTCAAAATAGTTGTTGAGCGAAGGTCTGGCTTAACTTGTGAGTCGCTTAAGACTTTCAAGGAGCTGGCTATAGTTGCAAATTCGTGATGTTGTTCTACTGCAGAGCCTCCCCTTGAATAGATTAATACTTGAAGATAGTGCTGCTTACTCTCTAACATGGCACTGAAGTAATAGACCTGTTGGCCATTGTATTTCCCGCTATAATCGGCTGTTCTGGCGGTTGTGGAATCAATCTGGATTGGGGTAGTATCCACAGCCTTAAAGTTTTCTAGGCCCAATGCGGAGATTTCTTCACGTTGCTGTACGAATTCGTCGAGCGTCATATTATTTGCAAAAGCTGACTTGGGGACACGGAAAACCAGACCTACATTCTTTTTTTCTTTGTCACAAACACTAAGCACCGAATCCAGTTGTCCCTGTTTAAATTTACGCCAGCCAGCGGGAATGGTAAGAGCCACAAGATCCTCATCCGAGGTAACGGTATGAGGCAGCGACTCTGTGACGGGTAGAACAGGCTGACTTTCTTTGTCTACAACTGTTGTACTATGAGCCGCATTGTCTACATCAGAATTTGTTTGGACTGCAGTTGCAGCATTTTTTGAGGTGCAGCTGGTAAGCATGAGCACTGCGATCAGTGCAATAACATAAAATCGGAAATGCACAAAATTGAATTTCATGGAAATAACTCCCTCTGTTTCATATTTACAAAGGAAATTTTACCCTTTTATAAAATTATAAAATAGAGGCGTTTGTCCTGTTTTACGTAGCTCAGTCGCTTATGGTAGTCGTTACTGTAACATTGTTGACAGAGGTTGAGGAGGCACTAGAGTTGAAATTAATAACTTCAACGACTACTGTCGCGCCAACAATCAGGCCTGTATTTATAATTAGGTTTGTAGCAGAAAGCGTTGTTAAGCCGCCTCGCTGCAACGTCCCATTTACAAATACATTGTAGTATCCGCTACTGGTCGGAACAACAAGACTGTTTGCCGCGACTGAAGTACCACTATCATTCGTGAAATTTTGTGCTGGGATAGTGGTCACTCCACCTAATATATTACCAAGCACGACAATAGCTGTGTAACGATTAACCACTGGAGTGACATTGATACTTGTTGTGATAGCAATGTTTCCAGATACGATACTGTCTGCTTCCAGATAGATTTGAATAATAGACATAGGAATTCCTCATTCCTAATACTCCAGATAAATATAATAGTTTATGTGAATACTCTAGATATGGATTGGATGGGGAGGAGTCTTCTAATTATTTCTCTTTGTTCAAGCTTCTTTGGGCCCGGGTTACTATTCGCTTCGTTTCTTTAGTATCCGAAGCCATTAGCCATGCATTACAAACTTGAAGAACCCATTCCGGGCTGGTTTTGCTGGCATCATTCAACCAATTGCCAACGGAGTCCTGGACATATTTGACCGGATCGGACTGAACAGCCTCCAAGAGCGGAAGAGCCAACTCGGGATGTTCTTTTAGTTCAGGGATGTGCTTGGCCCAAACGCCTTGTGGTCGGGTTAATTCAATGGCAAAACGACGTATGTTAGCATCCTCATCTCGCACCCAACTGTCTAACAGGGCAAGCCCTTCAAGCAGTTGCAAGGATATGGATTCTCTCACGGCCATCCAGGCTATTTCACGTACTCCGAAATGGGAATCCGCTGCAAAGGGGCGAATGCCAGCCAATTTTTCCTCTACACTTAAACAGGGATCAACCCCGATGATGTAGGCAGCCCAGCAGCGAATGCTGTCTGAAAGATGCGAGGCCATCGCATCAAAGATGCGAATACGTTCTTCTATCGCTTGTTGCTCAAACACATGAAGCCACGCTCGCGCGATTGCGGGTATCATTTTCATGATCTTCTTTTCCTTCAGCTGATTCAATTCGGTCAGGAAGACATCGGATGATTGCTGCAAGTCAAATTCATCAAGAGTATTTTGCAATAGTACAACATGATCGACAGCCAGCCATTCGGTGAGATTCGCCGTCTGAAGCCGCCCCTGCTGTAGCAGCTGAAGCACATCACTAGGAATATCTGACCCTTTGCGAGCACCTTTTCGTTGTAACATTTCATCCACTCCATATCGTAAATTGTCTGATAGGTATACGATACTTTTTTGGGGTGGAGTATAGATGTAATGTAGTTTACAACTTCACTAACTTTTCGCGATGGATGTAAACCGTCTTAAAGCCGGTTTTAATGACCTTTTCTTTGACAAGCTCCTGAAGAGCAGCTGTTACAGCCTCACGGGTGGCCCCGACCAGATTCGCAATTTCTTGATGAGAGAGAGGGAAATTGATTTTGCAATACTCATCACGGCTTTGGAGGGCGAACTGATCGGACAATTTCAGAAGAATATACAAAATTTTATCCTGTAAATTTCCCAAAGCTAAATGCTGGGCCAGACTGCTCATTCCTGAAATTCGGTCACTTAACACCTTGATCATGTTCATCATGAACCTGGGATGTTCTATTAAAAAATGCTCGAATCGGTCTTTGTCCATACGGCAGATATCGCATTCTTCTATCGTTTCTATATACATCTCCCTTGTTCCTAGTGAAATCATATCCATTTCACCAAATACATTTCCCTCGCGGAGGATATCCAAAGTAAATTGCTTCCCGTCAGCATTTAGCTTATATAGACGTACTTTGCCCTTTTTCACAAAATAAAGTCCCTCGGAAAAGGTCTCTGGAGTTTGTATAAAGTTTTTTTTCGGTATAGTCGTAATGGAGGTCATTTGATCCATTTCAATTAAATCTTCTAATGAGAGACTATGAAGCAAATTAAATTGGGACAAATATTGAATGCTATTCATATGTTCTCCTTTTCGGTTGCACAGGGTATACAGAATCATAATACAATTATAGCTTCTATAAGGTATTTTGACCTCTATTACTCACTTGTTTGCGATAGAGTGAATAATGAATTTTGGGGAATCTGTTGGATTTATATAAAAGAGAGGTTGGTATAAAATAGATATACATGATTAATAGTAGATACATAAAGAGTGAGGTAATAACCATGATTAAATTAAAAGATGTAGGCAATTTCAAGGTTCTTCCTGAGATAGCGATGCATATCGTTCAAGGCAATATATCCGCTTTACGCCAGGCGCTGACCGAAGGCTGGGATATAGAACAAGGGATCGTACTCAGCAAATATACGACATTAAGTCCACTGGATATTACACTCATAACTGGGCAAATGGAAGTCTTGAAGCTACTGGTCGATGAGGGGGTTCAACTTAATGTAAAGGATAATCCCGCATTCCTGACGGCTGTTCGCTATGGTACCGAAGAGGTTGTCCGTTATGTGGTCGCCCATGGCGCCAAGCAGGACGGTAAAAATCATGTCAAATCTGGTGCTTATGAGCAAGCCTACTACGGTAACAAAAGTAATATGCTGCTTATCCATGAGCTGGGCCTCGATATGAAGCAGCATGCTGGAGCAACACTCCGCAACGCAGTTAGTGAGCATGACTTGAAAACAGTAGCTTTACTATTGGAACATGGCGTAGATATTAATTTCAATGCCCCTAATATGGTATATCCATATAAAGCCACGCCTTTGACAGTGGCGGCGCGCAACAACGATTTTTCGATGGTGAAGTATTTGGTTCAGCTAGGCGCTGATGTGACGCTGGCAGAAAAAGATGGAGAACGGGCATATACAATTGCACTAAGTAATAAAAACGTAGAAATGGCTGAGTATTTAAAGTCTGTAGAGCCTCCGGCATTTCATAATCTGGAAAATAAACGACATGCTTTGAAAAGCTACAAGCTTCCGAAGGATTTAATAGCCTTTCTGACAGGGAATCAACTCCGTGTGAACCTGCCAGAAAATGATCTTGATATTCAATTTGTTGAGTTCTTTTCAATTATCGATACGGTTGAGATGAAGGTAGGTCGGCAAAAGCTGTTGCGTCTGTCTCTAAACGTAGATAATTACTCGGATATTATATTGGTGTGGAATCCAAAGCAGAAGTGCCTGGGTTATTATGACGAGGAGCATCAGGAATATGCGGATGTGTGCAGCTTTGCTGAGTTTCTTGCACAGCCGGAAGATTATCTGGAGAAGATTATTGAGGGTGAATATGTATCATAACAAGGTGAGCCATGAATGCGGTATGCACGCAGTCATGGCTCTTGTTATTTTAAAATACAGCGCTAGTGTACACAGGTGCCTAATGCTCATCAGGAATGGTTACGTATGAGCTGAATGAGGTTTCAGGGAAATTGGGACGAATTGTGCGCATAATGGTAAAATAGTACTGATGGAAGCTTTAGAACGTTTTTGAACGTTTACTGCTGAATTCCTATGTAAGAAGAATGAATTTACATAAAAGTAGATGAATTTTCTTTAAAATGTAAACGCAATCATGTCGATTAGAGCGGGAATTCACCATTTTGTAAAAAAATGAAGTTGGAATGAATTTTTTTGAATCTTTTTGGAGAAAAATGATTGTTTTTTATCAGGTTTGTGGTACGATATAAACAGTTGGGGGAATGAAGATGCTGACGGAGGAAAGATACAAGTTAATAATACAGCGCTTACAAGAACGTGGTGTTGTAAAGTTGCAGGAATTGGCTGATCTGTTGGGAGCTTCTGAATCAACAATTCGGCGCGATTTGATAGATCTTGAGGGCCGTCAGTTGCTAAAACGGATTCATGGTGGGGCAACCTTACTGAATCAGAAAAGTCAGGAACCTGGCATGGAAGAAAAAACATTCAAAAACGTTCAACAAAAAAACGCAGTCGCCCGCATGGCAGCCAAAGAAATTTTGGATGGCGAATGTATTTATCTGGATGCGGGAACAACAACGATGGCGATGATTCCTTACATTGAAGCTAAAGACGTGACGGTCGTGACGAATGGTCTATCCCACGTAGAAGCACTGGTAAGTAAAAGAATCAGAAGCTATCTACTGGGAGGGATGATGAAAATTCATACCAAAGCCGTAATTGGCAGTATTGCCCTACAAAATTTGGACAATTTTCGATTCGACAAGTGCTTTCTAGGAACGAACGGGGTGGATATGGAAATGGGGTATACGACTCCTGATCCTGAAGAGGCGCTAATCAAGCGGCGAGCCCATCAGTTGTCAGGCAAAACGTATGTGTTGGCCGATTCCAGCAAAATTGGAGAAGTAACCTTCGCCAAACTGTTCGAGCTCAAGGAAGCTATACTTATTACCGAATCGATGCCAGAACGCTCACGCCGATCCATCGCTCAGAAAACTAAGATAATCGAGGGATAACAATGATATATACAGTAACGCTGAACCCTTCCATTGATTATATCGTGGAAGTTGACGATTTGAAGCTTGGTGATTTGAACCGGATGAAACGTGATTTGAAATTGCCAGGTGGTAAAGGAATTAATGTATCACGTGTACTAAACCAGCTGGGAGCAGATAGCACGGCGATCGGCTTTCTAGGAGGATTCACAGGCAGGTTTATCGACGATACATTGCGGGAAGAATCCATTAAAACTGATTTTGTAATGATCGAAGATGACACACGGATTAACATTAAACTCAAGCATGGCGATGAAACGGAAATTAACGGTTTGGGACCTGTGATTCGTGAGCAAGAGGCCGATGCGTTGGTGCAAAAGCTGGCCGCACTCCAGAAAAATGACATTGTCGTCTTGTCGGGAAGTATCCCGCCGTCACTTGGAGGAGACTTCTATGATCGGCTGATTAGCGTATGCCAGCAAACTGGGGCTGAATTCGTCATCGACACCACAGGTGAGGCGCTGATGAAAGCACTGGTTCATAAACCGCTGCTCATCAAGCCAAATCACCACGAGTTGGCTGAGTTGTTTGGCGTAACTATTCATTCAAAGGAGGAGATCGTCACTTACGGTCGTAAGCTGCTGGAAGCAGGTGCAAAAAATGTACTGATTTCCATGGCAGGAGAAGGGGCTTTGTTCATTACGGCAGATGAAGTGTATCACGCAAATGTACCAGCAGGAACGGTTAAAAATTCTGTAGGCGCAGGTGATTCAATGATTGCTGGATTCGTGGGTACGCTGGCTCTTCATGGCGATCCGATCGAAGCATTCCGTGCAGGAGTGGCATCCGGAAGCGCAACTGCGTTTTCCGATGATCTGGCTACTAGAGAGAAAATTGAACAATTACGGCCGCAAGTCACGATTTCAAAACGGTAATCCGGCTGCATCATGAGCTTATTATGCGTGTATCGACACGCTGACCGAACTTAGGAGAGTGTGAAAAATGAGAATAACAGACCTGATGATTAAAGAAACGATGATCATGGACCTGCAGGCGACGACAAAAGACGAAGCGATTGAGGAACTCATTGCTAGCCTTGAAGCAAGTGGACGTATTAATGACCGTGCCTTGTTTAAAGAAATGATTTACAAACGTGAAGCAGAGTCCAGCACTGGAATCGGCGGCGGCATTGCGATGCCGCATGCCAAGACCAAAGCTGTGAATGAAGCGACTGTCGTTTTCGCCAAAAGCAGTAAAGGCGTAGAATTCGAATCGTTGGACGGTGAGCCGGCAAAAGTGTTCTTTATGATTGCGGCTCCAGAGGGAGCAGCAAATACGCATCTTCGCACATTGGCAGCCCTTTCCCGGCTCTTAATTGATACCGATTTTATCGGGAACCTTATGAAAACGCAAACACCGGATGAAGTATCTGTGTTGTTTGATACCAAGCAGGCGGAAGAAGAAGCTGCCAAAAAAGCAAAAGAGGCTAAGAAAGAGGCAGCCAAAGCGCAGCAAACGCCAGACGTTATCGTTGGCAATCCGAATTCTGACGAGTTTGTGGTTGCAGTGACCGCTTGTCCTACAGGCATTGCACACACGTTTATGGCTGAAGATGCTCTTATTAAGAAAGCGAAAGAAATGGGTGTAAATATCCGTGTAGAGACGAATGGCTCGGAAGGCGCACAAAACGTACTGACAGCGGATGAAATTCGTCGTGCCAAAGGAGTAATCGTCGCAGCTGACAAGAAGGTTGAAATGGCCAGATTTGACGGTAAACCTGTATTACAAAGACCGGTAAGTGACGGTATTCGTAAATCTGAGGAACTGATCCGCAAAGCGCTGAACGGCGATGCGCCAATTTATCGTAGTGAAGGTAAAGGCAGCGCTGAAGAGTCGAAAGCGGAGAAGAGCAGCGTAGGCAGCAAAATCTACAAGGATTTAATGAACGGTATTTCTCATATGCTACCATTCGTTGTAGGCGGGGGGATCTTGCTAGCCATTTCCTTCTTGATTGAACAGGTAGCGGGAGAAGATAATGTATTCTTCCAACTGTTACAAACGATTGGCGGCGGAACAGGTGCGTTCCACTTCCTGATTCCGATACTGGCCGGATTTATCGCGATGAGTATTGGAGACCGCCCGGCACTGATGCCAGGTATGGTTGGGGGTCTGATGGCTGTAAACTCCAATGCAGGTTTCCTTGGCGGTCTGGCAGCAGGTTTTCTGGCTGGTTATGTGGTGATCTTCCTGCGTAAAGCTTTTGCAGGTCTACCAAAAACGCTGGATGGTTTAAAACCAATCTTGTTATACCCGGTATTCGGACTCCTAATTACAGGCGCGATTATGTTCTACCTGTTTGATCCAATTTTCGGTGGTATTAATACGTGGCTTGTCAACGTTCTGAACAATTTAGGAACAGGTAATGCAGTTATTTTGGGTCTGATCCTGGGCGGAATGATGTCGATTGACATGGGTGGACCTTTCAACAAGGCAGCTTACGCATTTTCGATCGGTGTCTTTACTTCCAGTGGTAACACGAACGGAGCTATGATGGCGGCTGTTATGGCGGGCGGCATGGTACCTCCGCTGGCAATCGCATTAGCTTCGACGTTCTTCAAAAATAAGTTTACTGAGCAAGAGCGCAAGTCTGGCTTGACGAACTATGTACTTGGATTGTCCTTCATTACGGAAGGAGCCATTCCATTCGCAGCTGCTGATCCTCTGCGTGTCTTAACCTCTTGTATTGTAGGTTCAGCGATTGCTGGTGGTCTGACGCAGTTCTGGCAAATCAATCTTCCAGCTCCACATGGCGGAATTTTTGTAGCAGCTCTTGCCAATCATGCTTTGCTGTTCTTGCTTGCAGTGGTGATTGGTTCCGTAATTTCCGCGCTCATTCTGGGACTGTGGAAAAAACCGCTTGAAGCGAAATAACAGGTATGACAACAAGAGTATAAAAATAAAGAGAGGGCCACATTTTCTTAGGCCTTCAAAATAGTAAAGCCGCTAAACACCAGGTTTCTGAGTGTTTAGCGGCTTTTTCTTTATGCAAAGATGATATAACTTATTAGTAGTCTCTCATAGATGCTATAGCCTGCAAAGCTCCTTAACCAGCTGTATAAATAGCTTTCGGGCCGAAGACATATACTGCTGGTGATGGTTGTTTTGTAATAGTCCAACGGCAATATTAGGGTCTGTTAACTGGAGGGGGACGGTGACCAGTTCCTCCGGCAAAGGCATTGACGATAGAACCACTCCAACTGAAGGAATCGTTTTTACGAACGTGGGGATCGACGAGATTTGACTGACAGTATAAAAAAACGGCATCGACGGGAAGTGTGAAAGCTCTTTCTCCAGTCGTATATGGTACAAGCAGTTCTTACCTCCGACGATAAGCGGATACGCGTACAGATCTTCGAGCTGAAGCTCACTTTTTGCCGCGAAGGGATGATTACGGGACACAATAAAGGCGATGTGTTCGTGAAATATGGATTCAAAGTGTAAAGAAGGAATGGAGTGAGGTTCCCCAGAGATAGCAAAATCCAGCTTACCATCCACCAAAGCATGTGCGAGTGCATCCGTGTTTCCAACTGTAAAATGACATGTAATATTCGGTTTATGCTCTCGAAACTGCTGCAGAGCCAAGGGGAGTAAGGTAGCCGCTACCGTTTCAAGCACACCGATATGGAGCGTGCCGATCTCCTCCTTTTTCAGCGACTTCGCCTGGTCCATTACAAAATTCCAATGCTGAATAAGTCCGTCTATCTCCTCGGCATATAGTTTGCCCGGGGACGTTAACTCCGCATCCCAACCCCTTTTAAAAAGTTGAAATCCCAGCTCTTTTTCAAGCCTCTGGATTTGGTTCGTGACTGTAGACTGAGCGTAGTTTAATTTGACAGCAGCTTTTGAAAACGTTCCTTCTTCGATTATGGTACGAAATGTAGTTAATTCTTTCAGATCCACGCTTGCTCATCTCCATCGATGAAATTGAATATATTTATGATTATTTTCAATTATACAGATGAAAGTAAGAGGAGTACAATCATCTTATCCCAACGGATAGGAGAGATGAACATGCCATTTGTACGAGTTGGCTACATGGAGCAACAATACACAGAGCAAGAGCTGTCTGACATTAGCTGCTGTATCATGAATGCTTTGATCGAACATTTTCAGGTTCCGGAAAAAGATTACTTTCAGGCTTTTCATGCTCATAAGCAAAGCGAGTTTTATTATAGTCCCGATTATTTGAATGTATCCAGAACAGACAAGCTGCTGTACATCCAAATTACGATGGGATCGGGTAGAACTACGGAACAAAAAAAGGATTTTTACCAAAGATTAGCCGAACTCATCTCTATTGAATGTAAAGTCCGACCGGAGGATGTTTTTGTGACACTGGTAGAGACTGAATTAGAGGATTGGTCCTTTGGCAATGGACTTGCCCAGATGATTGTATGAAGCATAAATTGATTAGATCGAGTGTTCGGGAAACGATCGGTGATTTTGCTCCCGCTTTTGTAGGTTATACGGAGGATGTCCTTTTTGGAGATGTATGGAGAAGAGGTGAGCTATCTCTAAGGGAACGGAGTCTCATTACAGTTGCCGCTCTGGTAGCGGGTGAGCATGTGAATCAACTTCCTTATCATCTGAACCTGGCCAAGGAAAACGGGATTTCGGAGGAAGAACTGGTTGAAGTCATTACACAGCTTGCCTTTTATGTAGGATGGCCCCGGGCAGCCTCAGCCATTCAGGTTGCCAAAGAGGTGTTTTGCAAAGAGCAAGAAAGTTAAGCATGAACCTAAAAAACTGCTAAGCACAAAGGATTCCGAGTGTTTGGCGGTTTTTTGGCATGATTGTATTGTTATTCTGCATTGAAAGCGGTATAGTAAGAGTAATTGAATGAGGGGTGAAGTGCCCTTCGGGATTGTTACTGGTGAGCAGGCGATACCCAAATAATGACTAATTGATTTAGTCGTTATTTGGTTTTTTTTTTGTTATTACAAACTTTGTCATTACATCAATGAGGTGAGCAGATAAATGATCATCCGGCAAATTTTTAACAACAATGTTATCCGAGTCGAAAATCAGGTGGGTCATGAATTTGTTGTCATAGGGAATGGTCTAGGCTTTAAAAAGAAAAATGGCCAGAGGGTCGATGAAGACAAAATAGAAAAAACCTTTGTATTAAAGTCCGATAAAATTCCACAAAAATTAATAGATCTTATTGGGGAAACATCTGTAGAGTATTTAAAGGTGGCGGATGAAATTGTAGGCAGCGCAAAAAAGGAAATGGGAGATATTTTTAGTGACAATATCTATATTTCTCTGATTGACCATATTCAATTTGCCATCTCTCGATACAGAAAATCCGTAGGACTTAAAAATTCACTGTTATGGCAAATTAAAAAATTTTACAAAAAAGAATTTATGATCGGAATGAACGCATTGGACATCATCCATGCTCAATTTGGCATCCAAATGGATGAGCATGAAGCAAGCTTTATTGCTATGCATTTTGTAAATGCAAGACAAGACGGTCAGGGAATGAAACAAACGGTTGAGATTACCGAGATTATTGATGACATTTTCAACATTGTAACCGATTACTACGAGATTACACTGGATGAAACTTCGTTCAATTATTCCCGTTTTATTACTCATTTGCAGTACTTTGCCCAACGATTGCTGAGCAATGAACAAGAACAACTAGCTTCAGGGGATAATTTCTTGTATGACCAAGTCAAAGATAAATACGAGAAGGCTTTTCAATGCACCCAATTAATCAATCAATATTTAGAGTTAAAGCATGAAAGTGCTATGTCGATTGATGAAAAAGTGTATTTGACGATTCATATACAGCGTGTAACCTCCAGAAATGATATAGCTAGTTCTTAGAAAAAAAGCTTGCAAACGATTTCTAAGTGATTTATAGTAGGCTCACAACTTAAATATAAGGATTGTTACTGGTTAAGCAGGCGATACCTAAATGAATGGCAGTGATCATTTTCTTTGATCATACAGGCCTTTCGTTTAGGTATTTTTTTGTTTCCATGCAATCTGCCCAAGAGGAGAATGAACATGGATCATAAGAAAATGGGCGAAGACATCGTACGTCTCGTTGGAGGAGAAGAAAATATCAATGGACTTGTCCATTGTGCTACACGACTCCGATTTGACCTGAAGGATTCACGAAAAGCCGAAAGAGAAGCGCTTGAGAAGCATGAGGGAATCATTACCGTTGTTGAAAGCGGAGGACAATTCCAAGTTGTTATTGGCAGCCATGTTGCCTATGTATATGCAGAGATCATGAAAAACAGGGATTTTGGATCGAATTCCCCTGCAGCCAGTGAATCCAGTGGGAAAAAAACATCGGTCATATCCACAATCTTTGAAGTCATTTCCGGTAGTTTCTCCCCATTGATTCCAGCGATGGCGGGCTCGGGAATGATAAAAGCACTCCTGACGGTTTTGACCTTGCTAGGATGGATGTCTGCAACAAGTGATACTTATATGATCCTGTCTGCTGCAGGGAATGCTGTGTTTTACTTCTTGCCGATTTTACTAGGGATTACGCTTGGTATAAAGCTGAAGGCGAATCCTTATGTAGCTGGTGTGATCGGTGCGGCTCTCATGGAACCCAACTTTACGGGGCTGATGGACAAAGGCTCTGATGTATCGTTTTTAGGAATACCGGTGGTCATGATGAACTACTCCGCCAGTGTTTTCCCGATTTTTATATCCATTAGCATCTATGCGTTGGTAGATAAGTTTTTGAAGAAGATCATTCTTAAGGATTTACAGCTATTTTTAGTTCCGATGCTGGCTTTAATGATTATGGTTCCGCTATCTGCGATGGCTTTTGGACCTTTCGGTACAGGGGTAGGAGATTGGATTTCTTCAGGTGTGACATGGTTAATCGGTGTAAGTGGCATTTTGTCAGGGATTGTTCTTGGCGGTTTTATGACCTTTATGGTCGTCTTCGGACTTCACTGGGGTTTTACCCCGATCACGATTCAAAATATCGGTGTTGGCGGTGATCCGATTGAGGCGATGGCTGCAGCAGCTGTATTTGCTCAAATTGGGGTCGCATTTGGTATCTTCCTGAAGGCGAGAAAAGATAAAACACTTAGAACTCTTGCCGGTTCCACGAGTATTACAGGATTGCTGGCTGGTGTGACAGAGCCGATTGTGTATGGTCTGGTGCTTCGCTATAAACGTGTCATTCCGATTGTCATTATCGCAGGTGCTCTAGGCGGTGCCATCAATGGACATTTTGGAGTGAAAATGACGGCGTATGTGTTTCACAACATTTTTGCGATTCCAGTGTATACGCCAACCTTGTTATACGTGATTGCCATTGCCTGCTCATTCGCGGCAGCAACCGCACTAACCCTTATTTTTGGGTATGAAAGCAAGGTGAAGGAGGAGACCCCAGAAACAGTTGAATCCGTGAAAACAGCAGAACCAGAACCTGTTGTTACAGCAACCAAGGCTGTTGACATCAAGAAAGAAACGATCTACAGCCCGATCACAGGCAAGACGATACCATTGAGCCAAGTGAATGATTCGGCATTTTCTACAGGGGCGATGGGAAAAGGCTTAGCCATTGAGCCGTCTGTCGGTGAGGTCGTAGCGCCTATAGATGGAGTTGTAACCTCGCTGTTTCCCACAGGACACGCCATCGGCTTGACTTCAAAGGCGGGTACGGAGATATTAATTCATATCGGAATTAACACCGTTGCGCTGAAAGGGAAGCATTTTAATCCAGTGGTTAAAGAAGGCGACAGCGTGAAACAAGGCGATTTGCTAATCCAGTTTGACAGAGAGCAGATTATTGAAGCAGGATACGAAATCGTGACCCCTGTCATCGTCACGCTTACAAAAAATAAAGTGGATGTGTTTGAGACAAATCAGGAGCAAATTCAAAAAAATGAAGTATTGCTAACGTTGGTTGTGTGATACAGGAAAGCCTATCATCACATTCATGAATTGCAAAATCAGAAGGATATAACGATAACTGGAGGGACTATAGCATGAAACATAATCAATTGAAGGCATTTCCTGAAAATTTTTTCTGGGGAGGTTCAACTTCCGCTTATCAAGTAGAGGGTGCATGGGACGAAGATGGAAAAGGCCCCTCTGTGATTGACATGGCTAACCACATTGAAGGAGTCACTGATTTTAAGGTAACCAGTGATCATTACCATATGTTCAAAGAAGACGTAGCTCTGATGGCTGAAATGGGCTTTAAAGCATATCGTTTCTCGATTGCTTGGACACGTATTTATCCCCTGGGGGCAGGTGAAGTGAATCAGAAGGGAATCGCGTTTTACAGCTTATTAATTGACGAACTAATTAAATACGGGATTGAACCGATTGTTACCATGTATCATTTTGATCTGCCTTATGCTCTTGAACAACAAGGCGGTTGGTCGAAAAGGGAGACGATTGATGCCTTCGAACAGTATGCCAAAACATTGTTTGAGAACTTTGGAGACAGGGTGAAATATTGGTTAACCATTAATGAGCAGAACATGCTGATTCTCCATCCCGGTTCTATTGGCACATTAGATACAAGTCTGGAAAATCCGCAAAAGGTACTGTACCAACAAAATCATCATATGTTAGTCGCACAGGCGAAGGCGATGGTATTGTGCCACGAGATGCTGCCTGACGCGAAAATTGGACCAGCACCGAATATTGGGGTTATCTATCCAGCCAGTTCCAAGCCTGAAGATACGCTGGCGGCGGACAACTATGCAGCCATTCGCAACTGGCTCTATCTGGATATGGCTGTGTTTGGCCGATACAATCATATTGCCTGGAGCTATTTGGTCGAGAAAGGCTATGAGCCTGTCATTGAAGAAGGGGATATGGATATATTAGCGAAGGGGAACCCGGACTTTATCGCATTTAATTATTATACCTCTCAAACCGTAGGAGAAAGTTTAGATGACGGGAATGATTTTTCACATACAGGAGATCAGCACGAAATTGTGGGTGAACCCGGAGCATATCGAGGTTCCGTCAACCCCAACCTGCAAACGACGGAGTTTGGTTGGGAGATTGATCCGGTCGGTTTTAGATCCACGTTACGCCAAATTTATTCTCGCTACCACTTGCCTTTGATTGTGACAGAGAATGGCTTGGGCGCTTTTGACAAGCTTGAAGAAGGGGATCTAGTGAAAGACTCTTATCGTATTGACTTTTTCAAGAAACATATCGAGCAGATTCAACTGGCTATTACAGACGGTGTAGAAGTGTTCGGCTTCTGTCCGTGGTCTGCAATTGATCTGGTGAGTACCCACCAGGGCTCCAGCAAGCGTTACGGGTTTATCTATGTGGATCGTGAGGAGTTTGATCTCAAGGATCTGCGTCGTATTCGTAAACAAAGCTTTTATTGGTATCAAAAGCTGATCTCCACGAATGGTGAAATTCGTTAATTAAAGCATCGTAACTAGAGCACCTCCCTGGAAGGAAGATTTCCATTTAGGGAGGTGTTTATATTTTTAAACCTTAGGGAGAGAGGCTGTTCTCATTTAAGTAACGACTATACCTTTTCTTAGAAGTGTGATTATGTATTATATAATAGAAGAAACACAAACGGAAAGGACATCATGCATTGACCTTACAACAATTAAAATACGTCATTGAGGTTGCCAATCGCGGTTCCATGAATGAGGCGGCAAAGCGGTTGTTCATTTCCCAGCCCAGTCTGTCGAACGCGATTCGTGATCTGGAGGAAGAAATTCATATCACCATTTTTGAGCGTACCAATAAGGGGATTTCTTTGTCCAAGGAAGGCGTGGAATTCCTCGGTTATGCACGTCAGGTCGTTGAGCAGGCGGAGCTGCTGGAAAGTCGCTATCTGGATGCCAAGCCTACACCACAGCATTTTGCTGTGTCCACGCAGCATTACGCTTTTGCCGTAAATGCATTTGTGAATCTGGTGAATCAATATGGTCAAGAAGAGTATGAATTGGCTTTGCGAGAGACCAAAACCCATGAAATCATACAGGATGTCAAAAGCCTGCGCAGTGAGATCGGAATCCTGTATCTGAACGAATTTAACGCCAAGGTCATTAACAAGCTGCTAAAAGATGCGAATCTACAATTCAACAGCCTGTTTACGGCCAAGCCACATATTTTTATCAGTGCCAATAATCCGCTATCCCGACAGTCTATCGTGACCATTGACCAGCTTTATCCTTATCCATATCTTTCCTTTGAGCAAGGGGAGTACAATTCCTTTCACTTTTCCGAGGAGATTCTCAGTACGTTATCGCATCCCAAAAGCATTCGCGTCCATGACCGGGCGACCCTTTTTAATCTGCTCATTGGGTTGAACGGCTATACCATTTCTACCGGAGTGATCAGTGCCGATCTGAACGGTAACGACATTATTTCCGTCCCTCTGGAATGTGATGAGTCTATTAATGTGGGATGGATTTGCCATAAAAATGCTGCGCTCTCCAAGCTGGCCACTGTCTATGTAGAAGCGCTGCATGAGGCGATAGGGGAATAAAAAGTTGGGTATAGCCCTAGGCTATAACTAGCTATAGTTTATTGGAGTTACCTTATAACTGAAAATGTATGTTATCTTTCTTACAAGAACTTCACTATAGAAGCGAAAAAGGAGATAACCCTAATGAGCAGCATCCTTGATAATGCATCCCAACGTAAAGTGACCCCTTTTAGACATGATATGGTCGGCAGCTTTTTGCGCCCGCAAGCGATTAAAGACGCCAGAATTCAATTTCAAAATAATGAAATCTCTGCGGACGAGCTGAGAAAGATTGAAGATAACGAAATTATCAAGCTAGTGGAAAAGCAAAAATCCGTAGGACTTCAAGCCGTGACGGACGGTGAATTCAGACGCTCCTGGTGGCATCTTGATTTTATGTGGGGTCTGGACGGTGTGGAAAAGGTACAGCTTTTGAACGGCTACCAATTCCAAGGTGTGGAAACAAGAGCGGAAACTGCACGCTTGTCCGGTAAAATCGGACATTCCCGTCATCCTTTCATTGAAGATTTCAAATTCCTGAAGCAAGTAGCAGGTGAGGATGCGATCGCACGCCAAACGATCCCGGCACCTGCACAGTTCCTGGCCGAGCTATTGCGCGGAGAGAATAAAGAAACAACCGATACGTATTACAGCAATCTGGATGAACTGGTGACGGATATCGCCAAAGCCTACAAATCCGTGATTCAAGCGTTGTACAATGAGGGTTGCCGCAGCTTGCAACTGGATGATTGCACATGGGGTATGCTCTGTGATAAAAACTATTGGGAAGCTAGACAGCATGCGGGTGAAAATGTGGAAGATACCAAAAAGCTGTTCGCCCGTGTGAATCAGGAAACGGTGAAGGATCTTCCAGCCGATTTGGTCGTTACGACCCATGTATGCCGTGGTAACTACCATTCCACCTGGGCATCTTCTGGCGGCTATGAGCCTGTAGCCGAAACCCTGTTCGGCATCGACAACATCGACGGCTACTATCTCGAATTCGATACCGACCGTGCAGGCGATTTCACACCGCTTAAGCATCTGAAAGATCAAAAGCAGGTCGTACTGGGTCTCGTTTCCTCCAAAACGGGTGAACTGGAAGACAAGCAGACGGTCATTAATCGCATTAAGGAAGCGACTCAATTCGTCGACATCAACCACATCTGCCTCAGCCCACAATGCGGCTTTGCTTCGACAGAAGAGGGCAATATTCTGACAGAAGAGCAGCAGTGGAAAAAGCTTGCTTTCATTAAAGAGATTGCGGACGAGATTTGGAAGTAAGGTTTGGTTTAGGATATTTAAAAGGTTCTATTAGTTAAAGATATTTTATTGAAAAACACGTCATATATGGACGTGTTTTTTGATCTTTACAAGATTAGGTGGTGGTTTTCTTTTGATTGAATTCTATAACATTAACAACATGGTCATATGGTTTCGCCAAACTGATGGCGGGAAACTCTAAAAAAGCATAATCTCTGAGTATCCTAAAAAAGGCTAAGACTCTTTTATGTTTGTCCACTTCCTATTTACAACTCTTGCATACAATGGATTGTAGAATGGTATTAAGAGGGAGTGACAAAAAAATGAGTCTTTATTTTCGAAACAGCACCAATTCTACCGTACAGGTAGCCATTTTCTATCACGCGAGTAGGTGTGGGTTTGTCTTTGTGGGACAAACTGGTATATTGTCTACCTGGTACCGTTTGGCGCCTGGTCAAACGAGGGAAGTTGTTACTGGCAACGTAGGGGATAGAACAATATATTATTACGCTGAGAGCGTATCAAGAAATCTTGTGTGGTCAGGTAGTTTCCCCATACATGTTCCTAATTATAACTTCAGTGGATGTTGGATCTGGAATATTAATGGTAATCTATGCAATAATTGCAGAAGAGTTGGTTTTAAAACACTTAACATCCAACGCGGTTTCGTGAACTTTACAGTCAACCTTATTACAAATAGTGCTCAAAGAAAAACGAAGCTAAAAAATGTTCGTATGGTATTGCCCACAAAAAGGGTAAAAAGGAAATTTAAATTGAATGACCGCAAGAAACTACCTAGAAGCCAATAATTTCATAATGGCGGGAAATCCTTTGCAATTTCGTATTCGATTCGGTTCGCGCTTTTATATAAGAAACTTGAAATTAAGATAATACTGGATATATATATGTTATTTTAATGTTCGATAGGGTATTGAACTTACGTAAAACAATAGTGCAATAGGAACTGCCTTGTTAACTAAAGGTGGCTCCTTTATTTTTGCTAAAAAATCCTTTTATTTTGTAATCTCCCGTATCACATTCCTCGCCAAGCGTACTTTCTCTGGACTCGATTTTTGGAGTATTTTTACGATTTCTTGTATATCAGTTTCATGTTTTGTAACCTTAATATCCTCATTTACATAAGCAAAAAGCTGAATCAAATTAACATCCAGTGCATTAGCAATTTTAGCTATATTTATTAAAGATACGTTTTTTTCTCCACGCTCAATCTGCCCTATGTATGAAAAATGGAATCCACCTTTTTCCCCAAGCGACTCCTGAGACAATCCTTTTTCTTTTCGCAAAGCACGTATTCTGGCACCCACTAATTTAAGAACTTCTTTATCTTCCATCGTCTACACCTCACTATTCTAAAAGTGTAGACAAGATATCCAAACGAAAACATTGAATAATGAATATAATAAATAATAATAATATCTATAAGTATTATTTTGGAGTATAATAAGACTAATATTGAAATTCTCTGGAGGAATAGATATGAAAGAAGCCCTTCTACCTTTATTCCAAGTCCCCCTCAACCGTCCAGACCCTCACAACACCTACATAATTCAATAACCGATTTCCACACTCTATCTCAATACCACATGAAACTAGCCCAAATCCTGTACAAGCACAATCAAGTCCAATGCTGCATTATCCTATGTGACTGGGCGTTAACTTCCATGTTAAAAGCTCTATATATGAAAGAAAACAACAGCCTTTTTCCTCCCGGATTCCTGTCTATGACTGACCTGCTGCACTTATTACATACCGAAACCACCCTGGATTAGATGTTGTCGTATTTATAGGTACCACTCAATTTCTTTCATCCCAGTTAGAAACCCCGCTCCTTCAAATGATGAGGCACAAGGATGTGAGCAGGCTGTTGCGCAGAACTAACGATATTCTCTGCCAGTTGTCATCCAGAGTCATTAGCGATCTATCTCAAACGTATCAGTCCATTTTTTTGAGTAGCCCTTCTATGGCAATAAACTTGCCGATTCGCCCTGTCGTTATCCACTTTTCTACATACGATAAGAGTAAGCTTTAATGCAAGGAGGGATTCAGACATGGGTGAAGTAGGTTACGGTGGAGCATGGACATCCACAGGAGCGATTTTGGTATTGTTCATTTTGTTGGTAATTATTACTAAGTCTTTTCTGATCTAACAGCAGGTTAGCATCGCTTAAATCACAAATCGGCCTTCTTTCACGACATCGTGAGGGAGGGCTTTTTATGCAGAATGGGTGTTAGTCCAACATGTTGTCTGGCCCTGCAAGCATTGTTATACTTTACATACAGGGAGATTTTCCCTCAAGTATATGGCAATACGGATAGCGTATGACGTGGAAAAACAGAAATTAGCTGACCAAAATCAGGAGGATCACATGATGAATACGGCAAGCAGTCCATTTCAATTTACAACAGATACGGCGACTCTTTGCCTATTTGATACGCAAGCTCTTAAGCATCGTTTGGACGATGATCCGGATTGGTGGTCCATTGAAGAGGACGAGCTGGGCGAGTTGAACAAAGGAAATGTAGCTTTTTTGAATCTGGGAGCGGACGGGACCTATGAGGTTGTGATGACAGATCATATTGACAAGCCTACTGTGCGGCTGTTTTTGAAGGTTCCCTCAGGCAACCTGTTTATTGGAGCAGGGGAGGAAGCCACAAGTGGTGGACTGGAGCCTGAGTGTGCATGGGGAGGGACGTTCCTATCTGTGCAACCGGGACTTTATGAATGCATGGCAAGCAGAGAAGACAACCGTATTTACCTTTCTATAAAAAAAGGAAGCGAAGGCAGCAATAGCTTTACAGGTCTGATTCGACTGTAGATTGCAGAATCAATACGTGACGGCCATACATGCCGCCTGAACAGGTGGAAGCAGGAACAACCGAAGCCAGGGGAAATGGAAAAAGGCTATCCCCACAGCTTACAGATCCGTGAAGACAGCCCTTTATCATTCTATTGGCTATTGATACTTTACAATAATGGCATTGCTGATTTGGCGGCCGGGTGTGGTGAGGTAGGAGCCGTTGTAATACAGCCCGCTGGAAGCACCGCCATCCAGATTCATGGCCTGATAAGCGCCGGCCTGCTTCATCATTTGGGCGAGCTGCGGTATAGTCGCTCCGTTGGTGGTCAGGAGGATCAGCTTATGATCCCGACTCATTCCGAGTGCGCTGCGGGCGCCGCCGCCTGTTAATATTTTAGGGTCCTTGAAGCCTTCGGCTTTGACATTTAGGGAAACCTGACCGTTCGTAACCAGACGAGGTCCAGCTTGAAGAGCACCTTCGACGCTGCCTTGACTTAAGCGTTGTTCAAAGGCAGAACCTGACACCAGCTCGGATAAATGGTTAGCATCGTAGGTGAAGACCGTCCGTTGGTCGCCGGAGCTCTTTTTCAACATCTTTCCATGGCTGACCAGGTAGCCGTAAGGCGTTTTGTAGGAGCTTTTGGTATAGGCATCAAAGAATGTACCGTTTATGGCTACAACCGCTTGATTACGTTTGGCGAGACTGCTTAAGTCTTCCACTTTACCAATGGTATCGCCTGCTAGAGCCACGTCTAGGCTTACCTTGGGATGGAGCATAGAGATGGTGACCACCTTAGCGGAAAAGGTACGAGACCCGACCTTGAAGCTTTTATGAGCCGTTGTAATGGGGGGAGTATTTCCGGGTAGCTTACCAGTAAGTACCGGAAGCGTGACGGACGTTGTACCCTGCTTAATGCGTACAGCTGAGGTTTCCTTTTGCCATGAGACTTGCAGGTTTAGATATTGGCTGACGAACTGCAAGGGTACATAGGTCGAACCATTATCGGTAAAAGGAGCGTTTTGCAAACGGACCGTCTGGTCATTCACTTTGGCGGTAGATTGTCCGGTGAATAATGTGATCCGGCTATTGCCTTGCGCGATTTCTATTTTTTTGTCCGCGGCAGTCATGTTGAGTGTGATCCCTTCATAGCTGTTCAGGAGACGGAGCGGGATGAAGGAGTGGTTACTTTGATCCACATAGACCAGCATAGGTGCTGGGGCAGCAGCGTAGATCGGGGTTACAAGTAATAGCAAGGACAGGATAACAAGTGCGGTGATTCTTTTCATGAATAGATCAATCTCCTTATGTAGTCTTGACACTTTACGAGGTGCTTGTAGTTATATCGGATTTTGTGAGTTGTAAATGTATGTTATACGAATGTTGAGTGTTTAACTGATATAGGAAGCGGGGTGGCTGGGGATGAGCAGGTATGAGACGAGACTTGAGGATTACCGTCGCAGAGAGCGCCCGTCTTATCGTGTGTTTGAAGGATTGCAGGAATTGGTGCGTAGCGTGGGGCAACTGTATAATAACTGGTTATATGTGAATGTAGATCAATGGGATCAGGACCCTGTTCACACACCTATTTATTATTGGGATGAGCATTGGCTAGAGGAATGTGCAGAGGAGGGTACAGCCGTAACCAACGAACATGACGAGTCTATTCCCAAGTGGGTGCCGGATCGTCAGGTTCAAACCTGGTTTGAGTTGGCGACCTTCGAAAGTGTTGTGGAAGTCCTTAAGGCTGCTGGACAGCCAGTGACGCTTCAGATGGTGATTATAGCGGTAAAATACTATGACAAGCACGATGCCTATCTGGACTATGAAGAGGTGAAGGCAGTGACAGACCTGTGGTTTGTGCTGACAAAGGTGAGAAACCACCTAGCAGAATGAACAAGCCTGTAGATCAAACGGGGCATACATACACTGGATGGGGGAAGCGAATGAGTTGGTTGGATCATGAAATGGCAGCAAAGTGGCGACAGGAAGGAAAAAGGTATGCTGCAGATGTGAATGAATTTGTCAGAATCGGTATGGAAAGCCAGTGGCAGCAAGAGCAGCCAGAGCCAAAGCAAGACGAACGCTCCAAACTGGCCGAAGATATTTTTCGTATGATTCAGGACGCAAATCAGGCAGAGGAAACAGAGCAGTTACGTCGGGAAATTCCGGCTGCATCCTGGCCGCTTACAGCAGCGTTTGAGGAGGCTTTGCAAGCCGTTAGGCCGATAGCCTTTATGAATGGAGGCAATGAAGTCATTCTACATGCGGGCAATCCTCGGGAACGCGGACAGATCTATGTGACGGGAAAAGATGGAATCAGGCAAATCCCTGGAATGCACCGAGTAGGTTGTTCGCCGGACGGGACTTATTTTGCGTTGGTGGATGGACAGGGGATTCGTATTGTTCGTCAACCGGACTTAAATCTGCAAGGAGAAGAGACAGCACATTTTCAGTGGAAGGATATACAAGGACGCTTAAAAGCATCCATTCCTGATTTGGAGTGCTTGGGAGATGAAGAGCATCCAGAGGATATATTAGATGAAGTGATTCCGTTTGGCGATGGACAGCGAGTTCTGCTGGTATGCGGTTACGGCGTTTATTTGTTGGCTGGTGATCAGGTGGATTTGATCCATCCCAAGACGTCTGAACGAAGAGAACTAGAGCTGGAAGACACGATTGTGGATATGGCCCATGGAGCTGTGTCGAGGGATGGACGCTGGATCGCTTACGGTAGCCAGATGAGTGAGCATATGCTTATGGATCTGTCCGATAAGACGGTGCATACATTGGAGCCAAATTCTAGTTATCCGCATTATGCTGTATTTTCCAAAGATGATTTGAATGTCTGGTACAATGCCTGTCATTTCTACAACGGCGCCACCATTCAAGTGTCGATTGCTGAGGTGGATCAGGGTCTTGCTCAGAATAAGGAAGAGTGGCCGATGATAAATGAAGAAATGCGAGTATACGCTGCAACAGCACTGACGCAAGGATCTATTTTGGGTGATGCCTACGGTTATCTCCGTCTGATTGACAGGGAGGGGCGTGAACTTTGGCGCTATTTTGTCGGCAGTACGATATCCGGGCTGGCAGTTACACCCGATGAAGGCATGTTGGCGGTTGGAACGTATGGTGGTATGCTTCATTTGATTGATTTGCAGAGCAGCACGAAGGACGAATATAGCATTGGCACCGCTCTAATTCACGAGACAGAACGTTGGATGATCTGGCGTAACTATGAGCCGTTGCGCTGGTAATACTAATATTCCGCAAATGGTGATAAAAGCAAGTTCTGATAAGCTGAACTTAAAAGTGCAGTAACACATGAATACAATGCTATTTTCATATAGAGAGCATTTGGCATAAACCCATGATGCAAAATGCGAATAGAGAGGAAAGAGGTGTGAGGACATGGACAAGAAAGCGGATATTCGTACATCTATGAAGGAACTATTTGCACAGATGGATGAAGCCTTTTTTATGGATGTGGAAGAAAATGTACCGATTGAAATGCGTGATGGGAATGTCGACGAGGAGGGATGGATCAAATGGAAGCCTCTCCCTTCACAGATTACTGAACAGGAAATTCGGGAGATGGAGGAAAAATACCATTTTGAGCTGCCGCCCCTGCTAAGGAGTTTTATCATGTCCTACCATTATGTATCTTTACAATTCGATAATGAGTCCATTCCGGGAGTGTACTGGAGCGATTGTACGTTTGTTGAGTTTCCACGTCTGCCTGTAGGTCAAGGCTTAAAGGCATTTTATGATTTGCTCGATCAATGGTCACCTCTGCTGTCAGCAGGCTACATTCCTTTTGCAATAGCAGAGGACGACCAAGGTCCCGTTTGTTTAAATGTAGGCAGCAGACATAAGGACGGCGATTATCCTATTGTTTGGTTCTTTCATGAGGACCTACAGCATTTGGATGAGGATGAGCTGCGGATCAGGAGTAATCTGCTTCCCCATGTACAAGGGCTGTTTCCCTCCTCTGTCGAAATGTTTAACGTGATGTTTAAACACATTAGACACTAGCGATTTCCTAAAATGTAATTTTACTGCTCAGCCAACCGAGATATTGACATAAAAAATGAGGAATGTTATAAAAAAGGTAGGCTAGCACTCGAAAGATGGGAGTGCTAACAAAGTAGAATCGTTTGCATAGCTCATATCTGCTGGCCTTACATAGGTTTACATCTGAAAGGAGATATCCGAATGGAGAAAAAACAGTTTCAGGCTGAGTCCAAGCGTCTGCTCGAAATGATGATTAACTCGATTTACACGCAAAAGGAAATTTTTCTAAGAGAGCTGATCTCCAATGCAAGTGATGCGATTGACAAAATTTATTATAAAGCATTGACGGATGATCAACTGGTCTTTGACAAAGAAAATTATTATATCAAAGTAACTGCCAATAAGGATAATAGAACGCTAACCCTGCGTGATACCGGGATTGGTATGACTAAGGAAGAACTAGAAAATAACCTGGGTGTTATTGCTAAAAGCGGCTCACTGGCATTCAAAAATGAAAATGAATCCAAGGATGGTCATGACATCATCGGTCAATTCGGCGTCGGCTTCTATTCAGCTTTCATGGTAGCAGATGTTGTTACAGTGACTACCAAGGCTTTGGGAAGCGATACTGCATATAAATGGGAATCCACAGGTGCGGACGGGTATACCATTGAGGCAGCTGAGAAGGACGAGGTCGGAACCGAGATTGTTCTGAAAATCAAAGCAAACACCGAAGATGAGTCCTACGACGAATATTTGGACGAGTATCGTTTAAAAGCACTGATTAAAAAATACTCCGACTTTATCCGCTATCCGATTAAAATGGATATTACAGGCAAGCGGTTGAAAGAGGGAAGCGACAACGAGTTTGAGGATTACGAGGAAGAACAGCGTATCAACAGCATGGTTCCGATCTGGAGAAAAAACAAAAGCGAGCTGACCGACGAGGATTATCAAAATTTCTATGCGGAAAAACGCTATGGCTACGACAAGCCGCTCCAGCATATCCATGTCAGCGCGGACGGCGCGGTAGTGTACCAAGCTATTCTGTTTATTCCTGAGAATATCCCGTTTGATTTCTACTCCAAGGAATATGAAAAAGGGCTGGAGTTGTATGCCAACGGTGTGCTGATTATGGAAAAATCCCCTGATCTGCTGCCGGATTATTTTAGCTTTGTCAAAGGTATGGTTGACTCCGAAAGCCTGTCACTCAACATTTCCAGAGAAATGCTGCAGCATGACCGTCAGCTGAAGCTGATTGCCAAAAATATCGAAAGCAAAATCAAAGGCCAATTGCTGACCTTGCTCAAAAATGACCGGGAGAAATATGATCAATTCTACAAATCATTTGGCAGACAATTGAAATTTGGTGTCTACAACGATTACGGCAGACATAAAGAAACTCTGCAGGATCTGCTCATGTTCTACTCTTCTACAGAGAAAAAGCAGGTTACTTTGGACGAATACGTATCACGTATGCCAGAAGATCAGAAGTATATCTATTATGCTTCCGGCGAGTCCAACGAGCGTATTGAAAAACTGCCGCAAACCGAAATGGTGGCTGACAAAGGCTACGAAATTCTGTACTTCACTGATGATATTGATGAGTTCGCTATTAAAATGCTCTTAAGCTACAAAGAGAAAGAATTCAAATCTGTATCAAGCGGTGATCTGGGCATTGAGCCTGACGAAACCGAGAAAGAAACAGAAGCAGAACAAAACGACAACAAAGAGCTGTTCGAGTACATGAAGGGCTTGCTGGAAGGCAAGGTATCCAGTGTTAAAGCCTCTAAGCGCTTGAAGACACATCCGGTATGTCTATCCGCAGACGGCGAAGTGACGATTGAGATGGAAAAAATCTTGAACGCCATGCCTAATAACGCTGATGTCAAAGCGAATAAAGTGCTGGAAATTAACGTAAACCATGCGGTGTTCAACTCTTTGAAAGAAGCTTTTGCCGAGGATAAGGAGAAAGTAAACCTCTATACGGCATTACTGTATAATCAGGCTTTGCTGATCGAAGGCTTGCCGCTGCAAGATCCGGTTGAATTCACGAACGATATTTGCAAAATCATGGTTTAACAAGCTTTATTACTATATAGAGCCGTTCCCGTACTGGGAGCGGCTTTATTTATCATAAACGTTTCCTAAAGCTTCATGATAGACCATATAGCGCTTACAGAAGAAGGGATGGGCCCACACATTGCCGATCATACTCAATACAAAGGAGGGCAATTATATGAGTCTGGATCAAGCCAACCAGGAATTCCAAAATTTAGACCGTTTAGAACGAAGTGAGCTTATACAGTTAGTAGAAAAAATCATCAGAGATGAGGGAACAGAAGAGGAAATCGACAGTATGTTGACCATAGTGATGCAAAATACGCCTCATCCGGGGATCAGTGATTTGATCTACTGGGATGACCGTGACTTGAGTGCGGCAGAGATCGTAGATGAGGCATTACGCTATCAGCCCATTATTTTACCACCCCATGAATCATCTTCATAGGATGCGGAGGGGTGGTCTTTTGTTTAGAAATAAGATAATATTAATTCTTTAGGGCTATGCGCATTATATTTAAAAAAACTTCCGTTAAACGTGTGCTGACTTCCCTGGGGTGTATGGGGTAATAGTTGTTTTCTGCTTACTTTACGGATTTTTATGCCTAATTTTGGGTTTTGTAAAGTTTTTGTGACATGTTCCTGTGAATTTTGACACAGCAAATTGTCGTTTTTCTTGATTATTTGGTGGGATGTCTTTATAATCATTTTGTTTGCAAGAATGATTAGCGATTAGCGTATGGAATAAGGAGGTTATTTATTTTGGGAAAAGCATTGATTATTGGCGCCGGTGGCGTGGCCAGCGTTGTGGTGCATAAATGTTGCCAAAACCCAGATGTATTTGAAGAAATTTGTATCGCAAGCAGAACTGTTGAGAAATGCGATGCGCTTAAAGAGAAGCTGGGTGGAGGTCGTACGAAGATACAAACGGCTCAGCTTGATGCTGACAACACCGACATGGTCATTGACTTGATTCGAAGCTTTCAACCGGATGTAGTTATCAATGTGGCTCTCCCTTATCAGGATTTGACGATAATGGATGCTTGCCTTGAGACAGGTGTTCATTACGTTGATACGGCGAACTATGAACCGCCGGATACGCCGAAGTTTGAATACAGCTGGCAATGGGCCTACAAAGAAAGATTCGAAAAAGCAGGAATTACAGCTCTGCTGGGCAGCGGTTTTGATCCAGGCGTGACTGGAGTATTTACGGCTTATGCTCAAAAGCACTACTTTGATGAAATTCATACGATTGATATTGTGGATGCGAATGCAGGGGACCACGGATATCCTTTTGCAACTAATTTTAATCCGGAAATCAATATTCGTGAAATTACGGCGAAGGGCCGTTACTTTGAAAACGGAGAATGGATTGAAACTGAGCCACTTTCTGAGAAAAAGGTATACGACCTTCCTGAAATTGGACCGAAAAATATATATCTTTTGTACCATGAAGAACTGGAATCTCTTGCAGTGAATATTAAAGGCGTGAAAAAAATCCGCTTCTGGATGACGTTCTCGGACAATTATCTGAATCATTTGAATGTACTTCAAAACGTAGGCATGACTTCGATCGAGCCTATTGATTACGAAGGACAACAAATCATTCCACTGCAATTCCTGAAGGCTATTTTGCCAGATCCGGCTTCTCTGGGTCCAAGAACAAAAGGCAAAACAAACATTGGTTGCATCATCCAAGGTGTGAAAGATGGAAAACCAAAAACGTATTATGTTTACAATGTTTGTGATCATGAGGAATGTTATGCAGAGGTTGGCTCCCAAGCCATTTCTTACACAACTGGTGTTCCTGCCATGATCGGCGCCATGCTTATCATCAAAGGTCTCTGGAAAAAGCCAGGCGTTTACAACGTTGAGGAATTTGATCCAGATCCATTTATGGAAGCCCTAAATAAACACGGATTGCCATGGCAAGAGAACTTTACGCCAACGTTGCTTGATTGAGGTCTGCGATGAATATTGATATTACAGGACTTCCATCACCTTGTTATCTTGTTGACGAAAGACTTCTTGTCAAAAACCTTGAGGTTTTAAATTCCGTTCAAGAACGGACAGGCTGCAGTATTTTGCTCGCTCTTAAGGGATTTTCGATGTTTTCGACCTTTCCTCTGGTTGGCAAATACTTAAAAGGGGTAACCTCCAGTTCGTTGTTTGAGGCTAGACTTGGTCGCGAAAAAATGGACAAGGAAGTTCACGTATACGCACCTGCTTATGTTGACAGTGAATTTGATGAGCTATTGGAGTATGTTGACCATATTGTTTTCAACTCCTTTGATCAACTGAAACGCTACAAAAGCAGAGTGCAAGGCGTAACTTCCAAAAAAATCGACATCGGCATTCGGGTTAATCCGGAATATTCGGAAATCGAAACGCCGTTGTATGATCCTTGCTACAACAACTCCAGAATGGGTGTGACTCTGGCTAACTTTAGACCTGAGGATCTGGATGGCGTGGACGGTATTCATTTTCATACGATGTGTGAACAGAATTCAGATACGCTGGAGCGCACCATTAAAGTCGTGGATGAGAAATTCGGGCCATACATTAAAAACATGAAATGGCTCAATTTCGGCGGCGGTCACCATATTACCAGAGAAGACTATGATCTGGACACGCTGGTACGCTGTATTCAATATTTTCAGGATAAATATGGTGTGCAGGTTTATCTGGAGCCAGGCGAAGCTATTGCTTTGAATACTGGATATCTAGTAGCTACCGTATTGGATACGATGAAAAACGGAATGGACATTGCCATTCTGGATACTTCGGCTGAATGTCATATGCCTGACGTGCTGGCTATGCCATATCGCCCGAATATCATCGATGCAGGCAAGCCTGGTGAGTATGCACATACTTACAGACTTGGTGGACTTACGTGCTTGGCTGGAGATGTGATTGGAGACTATTCCTTTAAAGAGCCATTGAAGCCAGGAGACAAGCTTGTATTCTGCGACATGGCCCATTACACCATGGTCAAAAACCACATGTTCAACGGAGTCAACCTGCCAGCCATCGCCAGCTACAACGACGAAGAAGGCATTAAGGTAATCCGTCAGTTTTCCTACGAGGACTTTAGCTCTCGTTTGTCGTAAGAAATAGATGTGATTAAATGACTGTACCGAAGAATGAATGAACTACAAAAGCCTCGCCCCTTGAGATAGGGGCGAGGCTTTTTTGTATAGGAAACTGAATTAGTATCTTTATTCCTCAATTTTGGCGGAAATCTTGTACCAGAACAATTGACCGATTTCATAGCCTGGCACTCCCACTTCTAAGTAGTACTCTTTGCCAGCCTCAAGTTTTTTACCTAAAGTATTCTGTCCTTCTTCTGTTGTTTTAATCATATGACCATCGCTATCTGTTAGAGTCAAATTTAACCATGCATTAGGATACTTATCCCCTTCAATTTTAAAATCAACCCACTTGGTCTGAAAAGCTTTAAATTTATACATATCGTAAGTATCATAGTCTCTTCCTTCAATGAGTTCCCCTATGGTTCCGTATATATCACTACCTAGCCAAACTTCGCTGGCCTTATCATACCAATTGTTAGGCTCCCTGTCAGTTCCATTACCGAAGAGTTGGTTGGTTTCCTTTGCAACTGGTACAGAATCTGCTTCTGCAGCTAAAGCGACACTGGCAGTAGTACTCAACATAAGTGTAAGACCTAATGAAGCTAATAATGTTTTTTTCATGAATAAGAGCCCTCACTTTTTTGGTTTATATTCATTAAGTATACATATTAATTTTAGGTTGTTATTCTATATCATTCACTAAATAATCATATACACAAAAGAAATAACAATACGTGAGTATAATAGAATTCTTGTTATAAGATGGTGATTTTCCATGATGCAGAAGCTTATACCAGCCATAAGCACGGAGAAGGTGTTAGCGTTCATCCGTAGTTCTCCTACGAGGATAGCTGCGTTTGTGGTAAGACAGGAGTTGTTAAAAGTGGTAAAAATGTGGTCCTGAAAAAGGATCGTGTTTTTTTGTTAACTTCAATTTATCCTTTGATCTACTTGATCGTAGAAGTAATTTTATAGTCGAATAATTGTCCTAACTCAGCACCGGGTGTTTCTACGACCAGGTAGTACCATTTGCCAGCTTCAAGATTTTTACCTAAAGAGTATTCACGATCATTTGCATATCTAATGAAGTGTCCGTTACTGTCAGCCAAACCAAGTCTCAGCCATGTATTAGGGTATATGTCCCCTTGAATATTAAATTGATACCAACCAGACTGAAAGGCTTTAAACTTATAATAATCGGTATTGTCATAACCTCCATCAATGTGTTTGCCTATTTCCCCATAGATGTCGTCTCCTGCCAGTATTTCACTAGCTTCATCGAACCAGTTATTAGGCTCTCTGTCAGTCCCATTTCCAAAGAGCTGGATAGATTCCTTTTGTAAAGCGGGTGCTCCTTCTTGAGCTTCTTGAGCAGATGCAACAGCGGAGGATGTGCTTAATAGAAGTGCAAGACCTAGTGTGGAAAAAACTGCCTTTTTCATTTAATAATCTCTTCCCTTCTTTTGTTTTGTGGGATTTATATGATATATTACTAATCCCATCCAGTATTATATAGTGTATTACAATAAATTGGAATAATAAACGAAAATATATATTTTTTTGTCACAATTATGTGTTTTTACAAATTTATTCACCGAACTTCGACATATAAATTGACCAACTTGCTGTATACTATAAAGTTCCATCTTAATATGCTTTCATGAAAAGGGGCATTCTATTTTAGAGGTAACAGAAGCTATGTTATACTCAATAATTGGAGGTGGAAAAATGTTCGACCCGACGGTTTTTGATAATTTAAAAGTGGCTATGGAAAATGCGGTTTACGATCTGGATAATTTGGATTCACGTATTGACATTACTCAGCGGATCGATAGATTGGAAATGTCTGTGATGTCGCGTGAATTTGGCGTACAGTTCAGACTGAGGGAACAGCCGGATGTGATGGCAGAACTTCAACTAAAGATGGATTTAAACAACTTGGCTGCGGAAATTTTGGAAATCAAAGATCAAATTCCGGGATGTGTCTTGTTGCTGAGTTTTTACATGGAAATTCGTGATATTGAGTCACAATGCAGGCGGATTGAAAATATACTGACCGAAATTTGGAAGCCCGATCTTCGACCGGTACAAACGCTTAGTCAGATTTACGGAGAGAAGACACCTACATACCAAAATAGGATTGAACTCCGATTTTCCAGACAAATTAATGAAGATCAGATGGAGGATATTCCAGAGTTATTGGAACATATGTTGCTGACACTTATGGAATTAAACAAGGTCTAAACATCCCTCTTCCTCTTAATAAAGACAGCCTGTCATTTGGGGGATTTAGAGGTAAAGGAGCTAGGAATATATGATAAATGAACACGATTTTTCTGAAATATATGCGATTATGGAGTCTTCTTTTCCAGCATCAGAATGCAGGACGTTTGAGGCTCAAAAGGCTTTACTGAAGCATCCAAGCTATCGTATTATCACTGAAAAGAATGAGCAGGGCAAGGCAGTGGCTTTTTTGGCAGGCTGGGAATTCGCGCATTTTCGGTTTGTAGAGCACATTGCGGTAGATTCCCGTATACGAGGTGGCGGATTAGGCAAAAAACTCATGAGTAGTTTTATCTCACAGTCTGATAAACCGGTAGTACTGGAGGTTGAGCCACCAGGGGATGAATGGACACGGAGAAGGATTGGTTTTTACGAACGTTTGGGGTTTCATCTAAACCATTTTGACTATGTACAACCCCCATTAAGAGAAGGACAGGCTGATCTGCGGCTTCAAATTATGAGCTATCCAGGTGCGCTGGCTGAACAGGATTTTGCTCCGTTTAAAAAGATTTTATATACCGAGGTTTATGGGCTTAAATAAGAGACTACATAGTCAGTTGTATTAAATAAAAGCAAAAGGCTCTGCTTAAGCCGTATTTCTACGGGAGCAGAGCCTTTGTGCTATAAAGCTGTTGGTGCTTCATTATTGTTAATGTTGTGTCCATTTCATCACGAATTCTTTCTCGTCAGTTTCGGTATCTACAGATTCCTCTTGAATGGTAAATCCATTTTTAGTGTAAAAGTTAAATGCTTTCGTGTTTGACTGGTACACCTTTAATTGAATCTCATCATGTTGCTCCTTAACCCAATCTAATAGTAACTTGCCGTAGCCCTTTCTTTGAGAATCAACACGTATAAATAGAGCCGCCAAGTATCCATCCAACATGGAAACGAAGCCGCCGACGCTATGATCATCTTGTATGATAACGTAGTTTTGAGCGAGGGGAAGGTACCTGTTCTCCATCTCAGTAGCTTGTGATGCCCAATACTGCGGAGCAATAAAATGGTGGGCTTCTACGGAAGCATCCAGCCAGATGGCTGCCAGTTCCTTGAACTCTTCTACATTCGCGGGTCTAATCGACATCGTAACGCCTCTTTTCACAGTATGTAATCCTATTCCGATAGTCAAGTATGAGAAAGATGTTGTTGAAATAAAAAAGACCGTCCGAGGACGGTCTTTCTACCCGTGGCGCTTAATTAAAGCTTTGATCCGTATCCCGCGCCTCCGTTAACTCTGTAAATTAGAGAATAACGGACCGGGTAAGGGATACGTTCAACATGTGATTATTGATGTTGACGCACCTCCTTTCCTGATGAACCCATTTTACCATATCTGGTTTGTGATATCCAGTGATTTTCTTATATTTACGGGAATGATTCATAGAAAATATAAGATAAAAATAGCTTGATTTTATGTTCTATGGAAGATATAATCTAAATTACCGTGATTGAAAAACATCGGTGTGAATACATAATATGCGGTCGTGGCGGAATTGGCAGACGCGCACGGTTCAGGTCCGTGTGGGCTAACCCCCCGTGGAGGTTCGAGTCCTCTCGACCGCATCATGCCTAACATTTACAGGTTCTTGGATTGGCTGGATGCCACCAAGAGCCTGTTTTTATATGGGTAAGATGCGTGTACTATTATAACTATTTTATTTATACTGAAATATATATTTGATATAATCCTTTGCACTCTGATTAATGTCTTCGTCACTTGCTTGAAACGAGGCTCCAAAGACAGCGAAATAGGGTAATGTTATGGCGCCAACATGTACTGCGCTTGCTTTAAAAGGTGCTATAACTTCATCAACAGTGAAAGAAACGGAACCAGTAGGTAAGTAATTTCCTTTTTTATCGCCGATGGACATGGCTATCCCTAGCTTCTTTCCTTTTAACTTATCACCTTGTGAACCATAAGCCCATCCGTGAGTAAAAACATCATCAAACCACTTTTTTAATAAAGGTGGGTAACTATACCAATATAAAGGGAATTGAAATATGATATTACTATGTGTTTCAAGTAACTTTTGCTCTCTCAAAACATCAATGCTCCAGTTTGGATACTCTTTATAAATCTCATGAATTGTAATTTCATTGGTATACTGAAGTAATTCTCGTTTCCATCTGTGATTTACTCTGGAATCTTCAATATTCGGATGTGCTAAAATCACGAGAGTTTTCATCATAAATCACCTTTCTTACATAGCATCATTTGTTTTTTGTTGGTACGTCTTATTATTCTGTACGCTATAAAAAAAGTAAATACACACAATAAAGTAATATAGTTACTAGAAAGTGTGCATGGTACTTAGAGTAAATATATGGGATTATAGAATTAATCAGATCAACTTAGTTATTTTAGCGTTGAAGAGGTGGTCGTATGAAACAATATAATTTAGGCATAGAAGCAACACTTGAGATCATCGGAGGTAAGTGGAAATCCTTAATCATATGCTTACTAATGTCTGGTAGAAAGAGGACAAGTGAATTACAGCGCAGTATTCCAGGCGTTTCTCAAAAGGTTCTTATACAGCAGCTCCGTGAACTTGAGAAGGATGGCATCATTGGCAGACATGTGTATAATCAGATGCCTCCAAAAGTGGAGTATTATATAACGGAATATGGTATAACAGCAAATGAAATAATTGATTTAATGTGTTCTTGGGGAAGAGCTAATATCAAAATAAGACAACAGCAAGGAGAAGATGTGATGTTGTTAGAATATGATTCAAAATGAATAGTGGAGTAAAAAAGCGTTATAGACTACGATGTTTGCGGCGGTTTTCTTCGGCTGCCTTCAAGTGCTATGTTATATGTTGAGCCACAAGCTGATTTGCTATATAGTAATGACTGGACAACCATTCCATCCATATTAAATGAATGCCAAAGTAGGGGGACCATTTACAATGATTATTAAACCGAAAATTCGTGGTTTCATATGTACGACTGCACATCCTGCAGGATGTGCGGCTCATGTTAATCGTCAGATCAACTACATCAAAGACAGTACATCAATACAAGGAGCTAAAAAGGTACTTGTGATCGGAGCATCTACTGGATATGGGCTGGCTTCTCGTATTGCTGCGAGTTTTGGGCTGGGAGCGGATACCGTAGGGGTATCCTATGAACGTCCCGCATCAGAGGGGCGCACGGCTTCAGCAGGCTGGTATAATACAGTAGCCTTTGAAAGAGCGGCCAGAGCAGTTGGCTACATAGCAGAAAGCATTAATGGAGATGCTTTTTCTCATGAAATTAAGCAGGAGACATTGAAGCTGGTAAAGGAAAAGCTGGGCAAGGTAGACCTGATTGTGTATAGTGTCGCTTCACCGCGACGGACACATCCCGATACGGGTGAAACCTTTAATTCCGTTCTCAAGCCTATCGGACAGTCTTTTTCTAATAAAACAGTGAATACGAATACAGGTGTCGTATCAGAAATTACGCTGGAACCGGCTACGCAGGAGGAAATTGAGAACACCATCACGGTAATGGGTGGCGAAGATTGGTCCTTGTGGCTAAAAGCGTTGGAAGAAGCTGATCTGCTGGCTGAAGGGGTAACCACACTGGCTTACTCGTATATTGGTCCCGAAATTACGGAGGCTATCTATCGTAAAGGAACCATTGGCCAAGCTAAAAATGATTTGGAAGCTACAGCACATACTCTAACAAAGCAACTGGAACGTTATCATGGAAAAGCCTACGTTTCTGTGAATAAAGCTTTGGTTACACAATCCAGTTCGGCTATTCCAGTCGTACCATTGTATATTTCTTTGCTGTTTAAGGTCATGAAGGAAAAGGGACTGCACGAGGGATGTATTGAGCAGGCACAACGTCTGTTCGAGACGCTATACAGTGGGTCCACGGTGGAAACGGATGAAGAAGGACGCATCCGTCTGGATAACTGGGAAATGAGAGACGATGTGCAGCAGGCTGTCAAAGCAGCTTGGTCTGAAATCACTACAGAAAATGTATCTGAATTGGGCGATCTCGAACAATACCGACTGGATTTCCTCCAATTATTTGGATTCGGGTTTGATGAAATTGATTATGAATTAGATGTTAACCCAGAGGTAGACACGACTTCATAAGTAAATATGTGTAAAATAAAAACGGGTACTCTCAAGCGATGCAATTGGCTTAAGAGGCCCGTTTTTTTATGTATTCTAGCAAAATACAAGTTGCACTCGTTTCACTAACAGCATTTATCGAGAATTAGACGTGAAAAGCGACTTACGGTGCAGCAAGCGAAAAACGGCAATGGTAATGATAATCCCCGCAATGCCAAAGATTGCAACAGAAGTCAGGGCCCGGTAAGCTTGCCAGCCGAACAAAAATGCAATACCACTGCCAAACGTTGTACCTGCCAGTAACCCAAGTGCGCAGGCAATATCCGTTCCAAATTTCATAAACATGTTCCTTTCGAATGTATAAATTAAAAAGTAACTTGTACTTTTTCTCTGGACTTAGACACACACTTGTGCGTACAATTAAATAGTAATCGTTTTCAAACGGAATCTATTAATCATTATGTATCATTCTTGTGCAAATTATTCCTTTTTCAGGAGGCTGATGAAATGAATATGAATGAACAGATCAAGCTGTGGAACGAAGAGGCGCAGGCTAGTAACGCTGATCATCCTCACCGAAAGGTTGAATTGTTTATTGAGGTACGAGATGGAGCATTGGAGGCTGTTGTTCCTTATTTGAACCAACAGGATTATCGTCATGTAACTCTGGTAGAAGATGAGCATACTTCGGTTGCGGCTGGAAAAAAAGTAGCTGAGCTGATCCGGGAGGCAGGTTTGACAGTTGATGTAGTCCGTTTACCTCCGAATGCTGTAGGGGATGTCATTGCTGATGAAACCTACATTATGAAGGTGCTGCTGGGTGTGGCGGATAAGAGTCAGGCTGTACTTGCTGTAGGTTCTGGCACGATTCATGATCTGGTTCGCTTCGTATGTTATAAAATGAATCGTCCCTTCTTGTCAGTACCGACGGCTGCTTCGGTGGATGGTTTTACCTCCGCAGGCGCACCACTGATTGTGGACGGCAGCAAGCAGACATTCCAAGCAGTTCCGCCAGAGGCGATCTTTGCTGATTTGTCCGTGCTGGCAAATGCGCCACAGACGATGACTGCTGCAGGTTTTGGCGATATGCTTGGTAAGTTCACCTCACTAGCGGACTGGCATGTTTCCAGAGATTTGGGAAACGAGCCGTATTCGCCTGTGGCTAATCGCATTACCGAGGAGGCTTTGCGTGCCTGTGTAGAGCATGTCGATGAGATTTCGGCAGGCAGCAAGGCTGGTGTCGAGGTATTGATGAATGCGCTGATTGCATCCGGTATTTCGATGCTGATGATAGATCATTCCCGTCCAGCGTCAGGGGGAGAGCATCATATTTCCCACCGAATTGAAATGGATTTTATTGCAGAGGGACGCAAGCAAGTTTTGCATGGTGCTAAAGTAGGCGTAGCATCCGCATTGCTGTCTGACCTGTACAGGGATTTAGCATCCAGTCAAGATGTAGAGGCTTTTAAGGTGTATCAGGCTTTGCCTACGTCGGAGCAGATGCGTGCATGGCTGGCTCAGGTCGGAGGCCCATCTACCATTGCCGAGCTAGGAGTTACGGAGGAACAGCTCGCTCGTGCATTGCGCACGGCTCATACCTTGCGTGATCGCTATACTGGGCTCAAGTATATGAACGAACATCAATTGCTTCGTTCGTAATGTGCAACATCTACGTAAATTGTCCTTAGATATTCAGCCAATCTTGTGTGGCAAGGAAGGGATAAGCGAATGGGTTTACACCTCCGGCAGCAATACGAGGATATCCTGCTCCTGTGACATTTGTATGTACAAATGAACGGTATGCTATAATCGTGGAATATGAACAGGTACACGATATTGCGAGTACGGAGGAAATTATGGCGCCCAAATATATACAAGTTAAACAGGAAATTTTGTCCTGGATTCATTCATCCAAATTGAAGCCGCAAAGCCAGCTTCCATCTGAGCATGAAATGTCTGAACAATTTGCCGTTAGTCGGCAAACGGTGCGTCAGGCGCTGGGTGAACTGGTGCAGGAAGGATGGCTGTTTCGAATGCAGGGCAAGGGAACCTTTGTCGCGACACGTGACAGTAAACAGCCCGAAGATCCAAAGATTATTGGAGTCATTACAACCTATATTTCGGATTATATTTTCCCATCCATTGTACAGGGAATTGAATCCAAATTGAGTCGCCAGGGCTACAAGATGCTGCTGTCCAGTACAGGTAATGACCCTGAGCAAGAAAGTCAGTGCCTGGAAATGCTGTTAAGTCAACCGCTGAGCGGAATTATTATTGAACCGACCAAAAGTGGAGAGCGTAACCCCAATCTGAGCTATTATTTAACCGTGGAAAATCGCCAAATCCCTTATTTGATGATCAATGCGCGTTATGAGGAAATGGATGCGCCCTGTCTGAGAGTAGATGATGAAAAGGGTGGTTTTTTGGCGGCCGAGCATCTGATTAAGCTGGGACATCGACGCTTGGCCGGATTTTTCAAAACCGATGATATGCAGGGGATTCTTCGTATGAAGGGATTTGTGGCCGCTCACCGCAAATACGGAGTGACATTACACCCGAACGCAGTAACGACTTACCGGACAGAAGAAAAAAATGAGATTCCGCTACAACGTGCGTCGAGGCTGCTGGCGATGGAGGCGGGAGAGCGTCCTACTGGATGGGTAACCTATAATGATGAGTTGGCTGTTCGACTCCTGGATATTGTACGTTCGGCGGGTCTGAATATACCCAATGATCTATCGCTGGTTGGGTTTGATGATTCGTTTTTGGCGACAGCAACAGAAATCAAGCTAACGACAATTCGGCATCCAAAGGAAGAATTGGGGTTACGTGCTGCCGATACCATGCTGTCGATGATTGAAGAGAAGGGGTACCATGAAGAAGATCGTCAGTTAATTCTACCGCCTGAGCTCATCGTTCGTGAATCTACAGGGCCTGTCCAGGTCATGCCTGGAGAACACTAGGCTGGGAGATCAGTCACTTTTATTACTTAACATGTAAGGACAAGTTAGTAAGTATACAGCTGTAACGCTTCATATTTGATGGACATGGTTCTCGCCATACCGAACAGTCTGTTTTCTGGATTGCAGAAATAGACTGTTATTGTTATATCTTTTCTGAAAATAAGTACATAAATCTATCGAAAAAACATAAAAAGGTTAGCTAAGTTGTACGTACAAGTATATAATGAAAGCAGAACCAAGAATAAAGGGTCAATGCAATCGGTCTGTAACCGTTCTCTGTTGGTCGACACTAACCTGACAGGGCTTATTGTCGGGTATACGTTGCTGACGTAACCGGACGGGAATTTATTTAAGGTTGCAGCTTCCACCCAAACTCCTGCGCTGGGTGCGGCCATGTTCGCAGCAGTGGCTGCGGGAGCTTAAACTGGAGGGTACAATGATATCGTCGAAGCAGCGCGTCATATGGCCGTGTACGGGACGAGAACTTCAAACCGATCCCTGAGAACGCGGCCGTGTATGATAAGCTGTACGAGGAATACTGCCGTCTTCACGACTACTTTGGACGTGGAGGCAACCCGGTGATGAAAAAGCTAAAGTCCATTAAGGAAGAAGCCGGACGTTCAACTGAAGCGGTAAGCATTCATTCTTAAGATACTGATAAAATATAAGCAAGAAATATTTAAATGCTCTGTTATCTAAAAAGCACAGTACACCGAGGAATCGGTAGACTGTGCTTTTTGCATTTTATATTCTGTGAAATTACATGATGTGAAAGTCTCAGCGAATGAAAGATGGTAATGCGTTCCTTTCAAAGACTTTCATGAAAATTACAATCATTTCTCTTTTACGGACATTTTTACTTTTTCAGCATGGCATCAGCAAACAAAATGGATTTTGGAATACGGAAAAACTGTTCCGCCTGATCCTGGAAGGTTTGCGAAGGAACGGTACCCTGATGCAACCATTTCCGAAATGTACCGGGGTGAACTCCAATCCAATGACTCACATCGGTCACCGAAATATCATGTACCATGCATAGACCCGCCAAAATCCGATTTTTAACCGGAGAACGAGTCACAGTCCGTTTCATAAAACGGGACGGCGCTGGTTGACAGATGAGTGGTGAACGCCGGACAACCTCTTCATTAAATAGGATATGGTGCGGATAACCAAGTGTATTACACGTCTTTTCCAGATTAGTGTTGCCGGGAATGCGACCTTCATATACCCACGCACTGACACTACGGGAGGAAATGGAAAGCTCCTCGGCAAGTTGGGACAGTTTAATGTCATTAGCCATCAAAACGGCAAGCAAAACGCGATTGCGCACCTGACAGCGTGTTGGTTTACGAAAACGTTTGACACGCACGCCTTTTCCCAAATATTTGCGATTGATCAGAGACCACGCCTGAATGGAATGTTTATCTTGTTGTTTAGGCATATACCCTCCGATTTTTTTAAACACATACTACTATACCCGAAGGGGAGTTTGCAAGTGGCTCCTCTCCTGATTTTCTTTTAATCCCATGGGCTTAACCGGTTTATGGAAAATAAGGTCCATTTGGCCTATAAAAATGGAAGTTTAAGGTGCCGACATATTAAAATGTGACATTTTTAATGGAAATGGAGGTAACATGTTCTTCTCTTACAATTGTAAGGATGTACAGAGATAAAAGTGGGTCCTTGCAGCCCGACATGGATTTTTTTGACGAGAAAAAAGGAGGTTATACAGCTAGATGATTTGTAAAAAGGTAATGGTATGGTTTCTGACGGCACTTTTAGCAACAAACACTTTGCTGTGCTTGCCTAGTGTGGCAGGAGCGGAAAAACAAGATTTAAGGGACGGAGTACAACTGGATCAGGCAGGTTTGGTACAGGAGGAGCAGGAGCTTTCTGATGAAACAGTTTCTTTCAATCCGCCTACCTCTGCAACAAACAGCGTTTATAACGCACTCATGATGAGTTTGGCAGCGGTGGAGTATACGTCAATTGTTATCGAACCTGGGGAAACCTATGAATTCGAGAATACAGATACGATCAGTAAGTCCATATATAGCAACGCTTCTCAATCAAAAGGCATTTTGTACGATAGTGTAAGTTACAAAGAGGACGGAGACATCAGCACTGTCCATATGGACTATGGCATAAGCCCCATTGGTGTTCCTGGGGGAGGCACAGCGTTTATTACGAATACAGGAACAGCAGCATTAACCGTAAAAGTAACGGACGTCTTCACCTACAGTACATCGGAGGACCCGGCACTAGAGCGAGTTACGGTCTCTAAAAATGAAAGCTATCGGATTGTGAATGAAGGATGGACTGCCCGTTCGATTCAGCATGATGGGTCAAATGCAGACAATCGCCGTTTTGATTACGCAAAATACAAGGCAGACGGAACTTTATCCGCATCTGATCTTAATAGCATTGCTCATCCCACTTTGGGTGATGGAGAGGAACTGATTATTACAGGTTCCACTGCCAATGCGGTGACCTTCGGATTTCCATACGGTAAATACAGTATAGAAAGCACCGGCGAGCCGGCTTATGCGCGGGTTACCCTAAATCAGGGAGAAAGCTACCAATTTATCAATGTGGGAACCCGATTGGATACGGTGGAAAGTGACGGTACATCTAAAGATAAACTTGACTATGTTGTTTATCTGGCAAACGGAACAGAGGCTTCACGCGGCAGTGGCACTACGGCGAAGCCGCAGATTGCTGTGGACAGATACGCGGTAATTACCCAGGTCACTGCAAACCCGGTGACATATGGGGCTCCATATCGCAATTTTATTGCCCGTCCAGTGGGTGGAGATGCAATCAGCCGTGTGGAGCTTGAGGTAGGCAAGAGCTACGTTTTCCACAACAATGGTACGCTGATGAATCCGATCTACAATAACTCCAAAAAGGTAGGAAGCTTGTTCGACTATGCTATTTACAAGCCGGATGGAACGGTAAATTCCTCTGGTTTTAACAGCCAGTCTGGTCCCATGATCCCGCCTTCGGGATATGCCATTGTGACTGTGATCGGTCCGAATCCTATTATCTTTGATTATACAGATGATTTTTCCTGGGAAACGAGTAGCCATCCTGCTTTCTTGCGGGTAACACTTTCGAAAGGTGAAAGTTATGCTTTTACCAATATTAGTGATCATTTGAGGAATCTGCACAGCACAGCCAAAACTGTTAAAGGAAAATTTGATGTGGTCCTGTATAAAGCAGATGATACAGAGCAATCCAGGCGCAATACCGGGAACTCAACCTTTTTGGTTGGTGCAGGTAAAAAGGCTAGTGTGACGGTAACCAGTGACACGCCAATCACGTTTGGGGGTATCTATCGGAGCTTTAAGGCCAGCGAAGATGATAATGGTATCGGGCAAACGACGCTGGAGCCGGGAGATTCGTATGAGTTTCGTAATCATGATAGTCAATCGAATTCATTGCGGCATGACAAAAGCAGTGGCAATGCACACTTTGATGCTGCAAGTTATAAAGTGCTTCGATTACTGACATCAGATCATTTCAACAATACAGTGGACCCAGAGATTGTCGCTGGCGGTAAAGCCATTGTCACCAATGTATCCGATCGGCCAATTACCTTTACCTATAGCAATAAGGTGGAGGCTTTGCTTAGCGGGCAGGCTGCCTTCCATCGAATTACACTAAAACGCGGTGAAAGCCGGAAATTTATAAATGTAAGCACTTTGGACAAGGCCCTAGACGTCATTTCAGTCAGCGGTATGAAGTGGAATTACATGAATTACAAGGCAGACGGGACGGTATACAGTCAGGCCAGTGATACGACTCAATTGCCGTTGGTACAGGCTGGAGGTTATGCCATTGTAACGACGGTCTCGGATGTACCCGTGACTTATGGAGCTGTGTTAGGAATATTCGACGTTGAGGATGCTCAGGTGCCGACAGGCAATCAGGTTACCATCAAGCAGGGAGAAAGCTATGTATTCCATAATGTTGGCTCACAGGCTTCCTCATTAACCACAGATGCTTCAAACGAAAGCCGTCTCTATGACTATGCCATGTATGGAGAAGGTAGCGGTGTGAATTCCAAGGTGGATAGGGCAGGTATGGATGCTTCTCTACCTGAAATCTCACTTGGAGCAGGAGGTACGCTTGTTGTAACCGTCACTTCGCCGCAAGCTGTAACCATTCATTTCAACAATGACATTAAAGCAGATCCAAGCACAGAACCAGCATTATTAAAAACGTCTTTGTCTGGCGGCAAGCAGGAAGTATGGATCAATCGCGGGAGCCAGGAAGCACCTGTTTTGACGAATGCGAAAGCAACGGGTGGAACATATCAGTTCACTGTTGCAGATCGTGCTGGAAAAGTGATTAGAGAACATAAAGAGGCGACAGATACTCAACAGCAAGTGCCAGCTAACGCAAATATTCATCTTTCCGTAGCTGCAACTGCTCCTGCTGTTAACTTTGGAGCGCCTTATCGTGTGTTTGCTGTAAAAAATAACGATGACAGCAAGCTGGACGAGCTAATTGAGCTTATAGATAAGGAAGCTGACTTTACGGTAGGCCAACAAGGGAAATATCGGTTTACACCCAAAGAAGACGGGATTTACCGTTTTGCGGTGAAGGAGAAATCCAACTTTGCTGCGCAGCAGCCAATTCTAGCCTTGTTTACGGACCCTGATTTTAGTAGTCAGCTTGTCTCCTCAACTGAGCAAGCACAAATATATGGTTGGGATTACACGGTCTTAGAGTATGAGATGAAGGCAGGTCAAACGGTTTATGTGAAGCTGTCAGAAATTAATAGCGGTGCATTACAAACTGTAATTAAGGCAGCCCATATGGCGCTTGGCAAAGATACTTCATACGAATACGGCAAAGGAAACCGACTGAATAAAGTTATTTTATTCACCGGTGATCAAATTCAATTGGATTATGATTTAAACGGAAACGTCATTAAACGGACAAAAAAGGTATTTCCTTTTACAGATTAAAAGGATGTCTTGGCTTCGAAAAAATATAACAGATCATTAGATGTATAGGCATTATTAATAGGGGTGAGCGAGTGTTTAAACGTTATATTTGTAGTCTACTATGTGTGCTGATGTTGCTGGGTCCATGGAGCACATGGGCATATGGAGAAGAAGGACACGGAGAGGCAGCAGCTTCTCAATCTTCTTCGTCTTCTACTCCGCAGATTATTACCAGAGCATGGCTTGCACAGCAAACAGGTAAGGATCAGGCTTGGGTCAATGCACAGTTATCCAAAGGCTATACCTTATATGATATTTATAAAGCATGGCAAAAAGATGGTGGAGAAAATTCATTACCAGAACAAAGTCCAAGCTTGTGGGTACAGCAGAATGAACTGACATTGGGCATAAATGCAAAGGTGGAGCCTTCCGATGAGTCGGCTGCGCTGAAGGAGGGTGAAAAGCCCGCTCAGGCTACCCAGGATGAAAAGGCAACTCAACATCCACTAGATAAGGAAGAGGGTAAAGAGCCGGCTCCAAACACGACTGAGATGGATATCCCATCTATACCCCGAGTAAATGATTCCGTATATGCTCCGACTCTAGGAGAAAATGGACTGATCGGGCAGGATTTACTTAAACAAAGTTTATTGCAGGTATCTGCTACAACAGATGTCTATGCTCCTTTTGATCAGGTGGCGATTGCACAAAGCAGGTTGAGTGATGATACGTCGCGTTATGGAATGGATTATGGTGACAACAGTGTGTCCACCGCTTCAGGACAGCTCGTTGTTCAAAATACGGATTTGGTACTGCCGGGGTCATTGCCCTTTGCACTGACTCGTGTGTATAACAGTTCATTGGCAAGTAACCAGCTTGGTGTGCAGCAAAATGAAGGGTTGTATACAAACACAAGTGCGATCCGCGAGGAAGAAGCAGCTTCTGGTCTGGGGAGAGGCTGGAAATGGGATCTTCCTCATATGCAGAAACAGGATGGTAAACGGTATTTGTATATTCCGGGAACAGGCTCCTATGAACTGAGAGATGATTTGCAGCTAGAAGGATATGCATACAAAGATCTGAAGATCAGTACAGATCAAAGCGCAAGTGTGCAGGGAGTAAGCAGTGCATACAAAATAGCAGTGTTGAATGGAAATGACTATTATATCGATCAGGACGGTTATTTGATTTTAATCCAGGATGCGTATAAGAATCGGGTGGAGTTTGATTATACAAGTTCTGGTGGAGTAAAGCTTATTCGATCGATTCGAAACAGTGATGGCAAAGAGCTTGACTTCACTTACAATGCCGGGCAAATTGTTGTTAAAGAGCAGGGCACGGACCATCAGTACACCTATCGCCAAAGTGGCGAGGGAAGCAGCAAGGTGCTGTCAGAAGTGTTGGATTCTCTTTCCAGAAGCACAAGCTATGCGTATACATTCATGGACGCTCCTTTTAATGTGGTCGTAGATGGTGAAGGAAAGACTGGAGCCCTACAGCAAAATGCATCGGCGTTGCTTACACGAATTGTACGACCTACTTCATCGATCACAGACATTCGTTATGAAGCATTTAACAAGCAGATAGGTGTATACGGTACACAAGGCGTGTTCAAGGTGGTTTCACGCGCTGATATGTACAGTACAACCGCAGGCAATCGTTTTTTAAATAAAATTGATTTCACCTATTCCGGAGAAGATCTAGCCAACTATGGGAAAAACGCTGAATGGACGGTAGTTGCCAAAGGGACACGTACAGCGGAAACCTTCCATTTCGGTAAAGTCTTTAGAGGAGATAACGCACCGGACAAGCTTGTTCTAAACAGCTATGATCAAGAGGGAGATTCTACCGGCTATCATATAGATTACACGTATAATGATGCCATGGACTGGAATTTGCCTGTGCAAATGCGAGAGTCCTATACGGAGGGAGGTTCTTCATCAGAACCTGTAACGACCTCCTATGACTACAATGAATATGGTCTTCCATTGAAAATATCTCAAAGTACGGGATCGGAGACTGTTCATACGTATAAAAACTCTAATGAGCCTTTTTTCTGGGTTCAACCTGCTCAGACAGTCAACAAAATAAGTGAAGGGAAAACGTTAACGACGGTTCGCACCTACAAGTCAGAGGGCAATTTGTATGAGCTAAAAAGCTATGAAGGCACAGAGCAAGGAAAGCTATTATCGCACAGCTCTACTTTTTACAATACAAAAGGGAATGTAAGCAGCCAGAAAATTCAAATTGATGACAGAAGCGATGCTAATGTGTCTATTGATTATGATTCTCCTTATGGTTCTTACCTCCCAACAAGGCAGCTTTTGCCTAAAGGTGTTGAGTATACGTATGATTACTATCCGACCGGAGAAATCAAGTCCCAAACAGATGCCAAGCGCAAAACGGAGTCTTATGTGTATGACGCAATGGGGCGTGTAACAAAGGTTACTTATCCGGACGGCACTCAAACTGTCGTGGTGTACAAGGATGATACGAATGATGTCACTGTTACCAGACCCGATGGCGTAAGCGTTGAAAGATTGTATAATCCGTTCGGGCAGATGCTCCAGCAGCAGGTGGATGATGCAATCTATGGTTATGGTTATGATGATAATGGAGATATGGTAGAAAGCACGGATGCTGAACAAGCAACCACTCGCTACGCCTACGATGCTTTTGGGCGACCTGTAAAGACGACCTATGCGGATGGAACAACAGATACCGTGGCGTATAATGCGGTGGATCGTACCGTTACTCAGACGGATGCCTCTGGCTACAGTATACGTGAAGTATCGGATGCTTTAGGTCGTGTGACCTCCACACAAGAGGCTAAAAATGGATCATTTCAGCCGCTGGAGTCGTTAGCTTACAATCATGCGGGTATGGTCACTAGCCGGACGGACGGTAACGGTCAACGTATGATCTATGATTACGATGCTCTGGGACAAATGACTTCGGTCACAGATCCATCCGGACAGCAGGTTAGCTATATGTATGATCTGGCCGGAAATTTGAAGACCGTTCAGTATCCTGATGGGCAAAAGAATGTGTATTCGTATGACGAGCTGGGCAGACGTATGTTACTGGAAAAATCAAGCGGAGGAACAACGCTCAATATTTATGATACGGATGGAACCATCACTCGTATGCTGACAGGAAAATCGCAAGCGATTACCTTTCAATATAACTCGTACGGGCTGGTTACCGAAGCGGCGGGACCGGATTTTAAAACCAATTATACCTATGACCTTGCGGGACGCCGAACCAGCATGACAGATGGTCAGGGAACGACCACCTATGCCTATGATCCATCAGATGGGTCGTTGACTGGGCTGAAGTACCCTGATGGTACGCACATCAGCTATGAATACAACAAGCAGTCTCGTACAGGCTATGTGCTAACAGATGCTGCTGGCACGTCTATGCACGTTCAATCCAAGCTGGACAGTGTGGGCCGAGTTACCCAAATGGACATTAGCGCTGGGACAGGTGCGACAAATGTACAGAGCTTGGGAGAAGCGAGTGCTGCTGGGGGCGGATCATTGGATCGAATGACGTTCGATTATGCTCCTAATGGTTTGCTGAAAAGCCAGTCTTCGAGCAGAGGGCTGAGTACGCGATTCAGCTACAACGGACTGGATTTATCCGGGGTTACGGTGGAGCACGGTGGTACGTCGCTACATCAATTTGGGTATGAACGGGATGGGAATAAAAACATCATCGGACGTACACAAAACGGAACAACAGACCAGTTTGGATATGACCCGTCAAACCGAATTGCCAGCGCAACCGCAGGTGAGAAGAATAAGACCTATGGCTACGATCCGAATGGAAATCGAAGCGCTGAAGGCAGTGGCAAAGTGTTCGGCATGAAAAATGCTGAATATACGTATGATTCTGTCAGCCGTCTGACGAAGGTGAGCGGTGAAGGCAAAGAGGTCGGGTACAGCTATAATGGAGACGGTCTACTGTACGAGCGTACAGAGGGTGGAAAAACGACTCGGTATTACTATGACGAAGAAGCGAAGCTGATTGCGGAAGCCGAGGTCCAAGGTGGAACAGCGAAGATCACGTACGCTTACGTATATGACTTATCCGGTCAACTGTGGGCTAGACAGGACAAGGCAAGCGGACAGTTGCAATACTATCAGTTGAATGGCCACGGTGATGTGGTAGGACTAAGTGATAGTTCGGGCAAGGAACTGAATAGCTACAGCTACGATATCTGGGGCGGCCCGGAGAAGGTCAAAGAGAACGTTCCGAACGTGCTGCGTTATGCTGGCGAGTATTGGGATGACACGGCTGGACTCCAGTACTTGCGGGCTCGCTGGTATGATCCGGGCACAGCCCGTTTTATGGGCGAGGATACGTACCAGGGCGAGATCAGCGATCCGCAAAGCTTGAACTGGTATACGTATGCAAATAATAATCCGTTAAAGTATATTGATCCAAGTGGGCATAAAGTTTGGCTAGTTCACGGTACTTTTGTTGATCCAAGTACATGGGATAATAGTAAAACGTATATTAAAAATGAGCTTTTTAATGAACCGACTGATACTCCGCGATGGAGCGGTAAGAATAATGATGGAGCCCGAGTTGAAGGTGCAGAAATTGTAGCGAATCAAATTTATAATTATCACAAAGCTCATCCAACAGAACCGATACGAATCATGGGGCATAGTCACGGAGGTAATGTTTCCATCATGGCAACTAATATGTTGGCTAAACGTGGGGTACATGTAGATACTCTTATCACTATTGCAACACCAGTAAGGGAATATAGACTGAAAACGAAGGTCGGTCAACATATCAATGTATACAACCATAATGATATTATTCAAGTTAACGGAGGGTTTTGGGGTTTAGGAGAAGCAAAACGCAAATACCCTGGTGCTGAGAATGTTGAAGTTAAATTATCCCCATATTATTTTAAACATCCAATTGAAGCTCATTCTGTAATGCACAATAATCCCAATATTTTGGATAAATACGTAAAACCACGAGTGCTGTGGCACAACTTTTCTAAAGCCAGATATGAAAGTTATAAAAAGAATCAGAGTAGGTACTAATCACTAGAAATAATTGGTTTATTATGTATTTTAGGATAAAGTTAGTATTCGAAATAGTGAAGTATCAGTTTTTGAAATGTGAGTAAACATTTCAGTGAGACTGGAGGGAAGGAAATGAAAATGCCCATTTGGTTTAAAATCATATGGATGATTCCTATTGTTATTAATATAGCGGCGTTCATATGGTTTATTTTAGGCTCAACAGGGGGCTTTCAACGTGGACATGATATCTTGGCAACTGCTACATTAGTCATATTTGGAGTCCCGTCTATTATTATTGTATTAATATCATTAACATATATATGGCAAGGATGGCCACCATTTAATGGTGTGAAATATTTAGTATCAGCAATATTGATGGGATCTTTATTATTTTGTTCTTATTATTTGGTTGACGGGACTCCTACACGTGGATGGTTGTATGATAACGTTGATAGTGATCCTGTACGGTTAACTTCAGATCAAAAATATGAATACCGTATAGATTTAATTAATCCTTTCCAGAGGAATAGTAGAGAACAATTGCACTTGAAAAATATTTCAACAGGAGAAGAAAAGAATATCCCTATTTCAATTAGAAAGGAAAATAGTGGCTACTCAGGTGGTGATGGAGATAATTGGGCTTGGGGTATTTTAAAACCAACAAAAGTACCAAATCAATACGAGTTGTCTACATTGGATGAGTATAACAACGGTATGTATGGCATGGATCCGAGAGTTTTTTTAATTGATGTAAAAGCTGGAACTGCACAAGTATTGAAGTAGAATTTGAATTATTTAACCACAATACGAGATAGTTTCGTATTGTGGTCTTTATTTATTATTAGTTCTGAACTAATAATAAATAGCTAAATATTCTCGATACTGTGCTACACGGGCTGGTTACTGAATCTGCAGGTACAAAGGATAAGACTTACAACTACGTTTCAAAAGGAAACCGAAGCTTCGAAGGTAGGGCAGTGAAGATTACATACGCTTACGTGTTGTATGACTTGTCCGGTCAACTGTGGGCCAGACAAGACAAGGCAAGCGGACAGCTACAATATTATCAGCTCAACGGTCACGGTGATGTGGTGGTCCTAAGTGATAGTTCGGGCAAGGAACTGAATAGCTATAGTTACGATATCTGGGGCGGCCCGGAGACGGTCAAAGAGACCGTTCCGAACGTGCTGCGTTATGCTGGCGAGTATTGGGATGATACGACGGGGCTCCAGTACCTGCGGGCTCGCTGGTACGATCCAGGCACAGCCCGTTTTATGGGCGAGGATACGTATCAGGGCGAGATTAGTGATCCGCAGAGTTTGAACTGGTATGCGTATGTGGCCAATAATCCACTCGGATATGTAGACCCTAGCGGGCATGAACTTATGCCTACGACTAAAGGCGGAATATTTTATACTAACCAGAAGACGATTATTCATTATCAAAGAGTAGGCATGGGGACATGCTGGAATGAGTTTAAAGCAGGAACTATTCAGGCATCCACGGCTGTAGCCAATTTCTTGATTGTAGATGATATAAACACGATACTTGATCCCAAATCGTCCGCATATGACAAAACACTTGCTCTAGCAGGATTTATACCTGTTGGTAAGTTTGTTAAAGGTGGAAAATTGATCATACAGCTGACGAGTAAGGAGGGAAGATATGTTGAACGTTCTGTTGAATTGACAGAAAAAAATCTAAAATCAGCCAAGGCACTCCCTTGTAATTGCTTTACGGCGGGGACTAAGGTTCAAACAGACGAAGGGGAGAAACCTATCGAGGAAGTCGAGGTAGGTGACAAGGTTCTAGCCAAAGACGATGAGACAGGTGAGATGGCTTATAAGGAAGTCGAATGGCTCTACCAACGTGATGTGGAAGAAACGTATAATATTACTGTTGGTGGAGAAGTCATAACGACAACTGATGAGCATCCGTTTTGGATTGTCGGCAAAGGTTGGGTCAAGTCTAAAGACCTCGAGGTGGGAGATGTTCTGACAACTTCGGATGGTAAGGAATTAGCCATTGAGAAGATTGAAGTTAAAAAGGGACATGACACTGTATACAATTTTAAGGTCAAAGATTTTCATACTTATTTTGTATCAAATTTGGGTGTGTGGACTCATAACGCTTGCGATATCCCGAATAAAACAACAAAATGGGATATAAAAATGAATGCAAAAGGAAAAGTCACTTACAAATTCCACGGAGATACAATTACAGCTTACCAAGATAACACAAAGAAAGGTTATTGGTGGGCGAAAGACACAACTGGACACGGCGGTTCAGCGTATAAGGTATTTGAAAAGAAAGGAAATTCACTTCATTGGATTACTGATGCAGATGAATATGGAAATTTCATAACAGGGAAACACAAGAGTACAACAGGTACAGTCATAAAGCTAAAATAAATATAGTTAAAAAAACGCCGTAAAGGGAACATAGATTTCCCTTTACGGCTACATGATGGGGATGATTGAATGGAACATAATCAAAATTTAAATGATTTTTTGTTGCGATACTTTGAAGGAATTTATTTAAAGAAACCTTTGTTTTATAATGCTTCAATTGCTATTAGGTTTGAAATGGGGGGAGGGACAGATACGCCTGGAAAAAGAGTAGAGCAGGTGAAACAGAGAGCGGTTGCTTTATTTGACGCATTAAATAGTTATGATGACGATGTTTACTTTGTACTATTCGTAGATAAATGGAGTAATGAGTCAATTAATGCCATTGAGAATGATGTCTTTAAAGAATTCAATAATTATATTAGTAAGATAGATTTTGGACATGTATTTAAACAAGAACAGGAGTACCGATATAAAGATTCCGACGAAACTGATGATATAGTAACTATTAGATATTGTATAAATGTGAAATCCCAAGATTTGAAGATTGATAGTCTGATAGAGGCGATTGCCAATCGAACACTTGGTTTAGAACCTAGTGTAGATGGTGACATATATTTAATAAATGACACGAACAAAACAATTTTTCATCTTTATGACGATAGAGGCTTGGATATTGTAGCGGAAAACAAGGAGACTCTAAGGATTGTTTATGAGCAGTATAATCATTGGATATTGGATTATGACCGAAATAAAATCGATGAAATATTTTCTTGAATGATCTTGAGGGCTGCAATCCTCAAGGTCTTTCTTTATATTAATACCTAGTACCAAGTAAATGGTTGAATGACAATCCCATAGTCAATTAGAAACCCAAAATCTTCAGATACCACTGTATCTTGCTCAAAAGTACCTCATCTTCATTTTCTTCCGGTAGGTTCTAGTTCCGCCAAAAGAATCTACTACCCGCTTGTACCCTTCTTAACTCCTACTAATTTATTCACAACTTTGTAACTTTCTCTGGCAGGGGGGTTGCGAGATTGTTTTCAAATTGTTTTACTATATTTACCTACTATAGTCTGGTAATCTATTAATATATATAGGGGGAACGAAAAGACGTCCGGTTCAGTCGGTTGAGATGCGTTTATGTTCTATATGTTGAGTGAATGTCTATATTGCCATGTCTATATCGTCATGTCTGTATAACTTCATAGACAAGCTAGAGATAGCTCCCGCACATTATAAAATACAGCACAGGATGGTGTAATGAATGAAGCTTTTAAATGCAAAATGGATGGCTGTATGCTTGATGGCAATCTGTTGTTTGGGTTTGCTAGGTATACATACGAATACAGCGAGTGCACAAGCGCAGGCTCCTTTGCTTGGGGTCAATGACGTGTTACTAGATTCGAATACGGTTAAGCCCGTAATGGAAAATGATAAGTTGTATGTACCTGTCGTGACATTAGGGCAAAAGATGGGCATTTCTACTTCGGCTAGCGGCAACACATTGGTGCTGACTGGACATAATCGCAGCTTTACGCTGGATTTGAACAAGGGGGATGTGTTCGAGCGTGGAGGACGCACGTTGGTGCCAATTCGCACTTTGACCGATGCATTCGGCTTCACTATTACGGTTCCTACAAGTAATCTGTATCGAATTCAGAATGCAAACGCTAGTTTGTCTGATGCTCAGTTTTTGAATACATTCGCGGCAGAAATTAAACAGTATGCAGCTGTCGAACCGGGCAAAGCCAGCAATACAGGCAACAAGGGAACTGCCTCATCATCCAGCCGTACGATTTATTTGAGCTTCGATGATGGTCCTACGGCGCATACGTCGCAGCTGCTGGATATTTTAGATAAATATAATGCGAAGGCTACTTTCTTCATGCTGGGACCTGAAATTCGCCAACATAGCGCAGTGATGAAGAGAATGGTAGACGCAGGGCATGGTTTGGGCCTCCATGGGATGACACACCAGGTGAAAAAGATCTATGCATCCCCGGCAGCAGCATTGGCAGAGATGAATCAGGATAACGACATTTTATTTAAGGCCACAGGGAAACGCACTTCTTTGATTCGTACACCTTATGGCAGCAAACCGTATTTGAAGAAAGCATATCGTGATCAACTGACGGGTGCAGGCTATCATATTTGGGACTGGAACATCGATTCCAATGATTGGCGTTATACTAAAAATCCACAGCATTTTGTACAGACTGTCCTAAGTGATATAAAGAGATTGAAAAAGCAAGGCAGAACACCAGTCGTTCTTATGCATGATAAACCATCTACGATCAAGGTGCTTCCACAAATCATGGCTGCTTTGCAGAAAGAAGGCTATTCGTTCGAGCCGTTGAATGATAACCTGACTCCGCTTAATTTTTGGAATGATCGTCGTTAATTGAATAGCATGAAAGAAAAAAGACACCTTTTCAACCATTTATATAGTGGTTTGGAAGGTGTCTTTTTGTTGTATTTGCTCAAAAATGTGAAGTTTGCAGCATGGTTTATATGAATCTATGAATTCATGTCTATGCACAGGTCATACGACTTTACGGGTTACCACGTCGCTGCATATATTACAGTAACCGCCTCGAGAGGAGGAGCAGGTATGAATATTAATCCGAGTATGTTTAGTATGATTTGCGCTACCGCAGGAGCCTTTATTACGTTTGCATTTGGCGGCTGGAATCAGCTAATGGTGCTATTCACGGTTGCAATGGCTGTCGATTATGTGACTGGAGTCGCCGCAGCAATTAAGACTGGGCAAGGTTTAAGCAGTAAAGCCGGCTTTTGGGGGTTGGCGAGAAAGGCTTTAATGCTAATGGTAATTTCTTTGGCGCATCATGTGGACCTCCTGATGGGTACCGAAATCATGAAAGGGGCGGCAACGTACTTTTATTTATCCAATGAATTGATCTCTATTACGGAAAACTGTTCACGAATGGGTCTACCGCTCCCACCGAAGCTCAAGAATTTTTTTGCCCTATTAAAGGACAAGGAGTCTGATGGTAAAAATGGTGGAAAAGATCGCTAGAGTTACAAAGTTTCTTTCCGTATGTGGGGCGTTATGATAAAATTTTCAAGAGAACATTTTAAGATAAGGAGCCTATACGCATGATTAAACATATTGTTTTGTTCAAATTGAAAGACCGCTCCCCCGAAAGCATTGAGCACACAGCATCCATATTGCGCAGCATGAACGGCAAAATCAAAGAGCTGCTGTCACTCGAAGTAGGTACGGATGTGATTCGTTCGGAACGTTCTTATGATATTTCCCTTACCGCTGTTGTCGAAACACTGGAGGATTTGCAAACGTATCAGGTACACCCTGTGCACCAGGAAATTATTGTACACATGAATGAAGTGAAGGATGTATCTATCGCAGTTGATTATGAAATCTAAAGCGGTACTGGAGGTGCAGGACCTTGTATTATGTCAACCGGGAACAAATTGAGCTTCGACTAGGGGCTGTTCCCGACATTGTCGCCGGACTTCGCCAGACATCTGCTTCCTGGAACGGCGATCTGTTGCAGGGGCTAGTGCAGGAGCGCTGTCTTCATCTGGCCATTGAGACGGTAACGGACGTAGGAAGCTATATCATCGACGGATTTATTATGCGTGACGCCAGTAGCTATGAGGATATTATCGGTATCATTCATGAGGAAGGTGTACTGGATGATACCGTATTTCATTCGCTAGTAGAGCTGGTAGGCTTACGTAAACCCTTAGTGCAGGAGTATTTCCATTGGGACCGGACAAGCCTTCACCCGCTTACAACAAAGCTGCCTGGGTTGCTGGAGCTTTTTGCATCTAACGTGCATGATTATTTAAATAAGGAATTGGGTCCCCAGCCCGAGGGAGTGTAAAGGCAAAAGTGACGGATAAGTATATCGTACCCGAAATGCCCACTAGGCGCATGATCATGACACTATTGAAAACCCAGGGACCTGTGGGCGTCGGAAGCTTGGCAGCTCAATTAGGCATTACCGAAATGGGAGTGCGTAGGCATCTCAAATTGATGGAGCAGGATGGCCTGATCGTGGCTACAATCGTGAGACAGGCTATGGGACGCCCGACGTTTTTATACAGCCTGAGCGAGCAGGGAAGCGAGCAGTTTCCACGTAATTATGATCATTTGTTACTGGAACTGTTAGAGGAACTCGATGAAGAACAGGGAATGGAAGCTGTTTACTCGCTGTTTGATGGTAGAAAACGTAAAATGATGAAGCGTTACGCCCCTCATATAGAGGGGGAGACTACACTGGCTTCACGTGTGGAAAAGCTTTCGGGCATCCAGAATGCTTCCGGATATATGGCAGAGTGGCGCGAGGAAGAGGATGGTAGCTACTCTATTGTGGAATACAATTGTCCTATCTCTCAAATTGCAGGCCGTTACCGCAAGGCTTGTGAATGCGAGCAGCAAATGTTTGAGGAGCTACTTGATGCCGAAGTTGTTCGTGAGGATTGTTTGGCAGATGGGGGCCGTTGCTGCCTGTATCGTATCCGCTCTAAAAAAAAGTAAAACTTTTCAGGCTTGTTTTCTGTATCATGACAAGCTCCCCATGCTTATAATGCACTAACAGATGGGCATTCGCCCGGGCACAAGGGAGAGATGATGATGAAGGAGAACTGCAAAAGTTTTATCCGAGGCGCGTTGGCAGGCAGCATTGTTGGTTCGGTTGCTGCTTTATTATTTGCCCCTAAGTCAGGTCGTGAGCTGCGTCAGAATATTACAGATCAGGCGCGCAACGTAAGTGATAAGGGACAGGAGCTAGCGGGGAAAATTTCAGACACCTCAATTGAGTATACTGACAAAATTAAGGAGACAGCCTCAGCCGTCATTCATGAAATTGGGCAATGGCGTAAAAAAGGTGAAATGCTTCCTGAGGTTAGTATTTCATCAGCGACTGCTCAAGAAGATACAGAAAAAGATGCGCTGTAACGGTCTGTAAAAAATAGGTGAAACACTGAATACAGTTTGAATTCGTGGCTTCTCCCGTTGGGATGGAGCCTTTTTATTGATCACTTCCTCGTTTTAGGGTAATCTTTTGGGGTACCTTTTACACTGATACGACATAAGGTATGTAGCAACGGATAGCTTTCCGAGATGAAATAACTCATATTTGAACAAAAAAGGAAGCGGTGTGTACGTGCAGCAAGCGATTGCAATATTGGATTCCGGTGTAGGAGGTTTGACGGTTGTAAAAGAAGTCATGCGTCAGCTTCCACGGGAAAAAATCATTTATTTTGGAGACACTGCGCGCACTCCGTATGGCCCCCGACCATCGGAAGAGGTTAAAAAATTTACAGAGCAAATGGTTGATTTTCTGATTCAATTTGATCCGAAAGTCATTATTATTGCTTGTAACACGGCTACTGCCGCGGCATTGGACTATATAAGCCAAAAGGTATCCATTCCGGTGATCGGAGTCATTCACCCCGGGGCTCGTGCTGCGATTAGCGCGACTGCTACCGGGCATGTCGGGGTGATTGGGACTGTCGGTACGATTCGAAGCGGAGCGTATACAGCTGCGCTCAAGCAATTGTCTCCTTACGTAGACGTGGTGAGCCATGCGTGTCCTGCGCTTGTTCCATTGGTGGAGCAAGGGTTATTTCGCTCTAAGACGACATCGCAGGTTGTGGAGGAGACATTGAGACCTATTCAAACGTATCCGATTGATTGTCTGATTCTTGGTTGTACGCATTATCCTTTTTTGAAGGAAACGATTCAAGAAGTCATGGGGCCTGCAGTAAAGCTCATTAGCTCGGCAGATGAAACGGCGCGTGAGACGAGTACCATTTTGTATAACAAAGACAAGTTGGAAGCTGGGGACGAAACCCCGGTACATCAGCTTTTTTGTTCCGGCGATCCTGAATTGTTCCAGCGCATTGCCGCACAGTGGCTCGGGGAGCAAATTCGCCAAACGCCTGTCGTCTGGCAAGTCACCAATTTGGATTAACGAGACAGCCGACTTTTTGTCATTGGACAAAAGAAGTCGGCTGTTTTGCTTTTCGCTACATCAAGACACGCCGCGTTTGCATAACATGCAGTAAGGCAGATGGAAGGGGCGTAGAAGATGAGGGAATATATCGTTCAAAAAGGAGATACATTGCACCGGGTCGCCTCGGCTTTTAAACTATCGGCGGATACTTTAATCGTAGATAATCCGTGGGCCGCCACGCAACCCTATCTGATTAGTGGTCAAGTGTTATATATTCGTCCGTCTACGGATCGTAAATACGTTATTCAGCCTGGTGAGTATGCAAGACAGATTGCCAAGCAGTTTGGTGTGGAGCTTAATGAGTTACGGCTAGCCAACCCCGGACTTGCGGAGCATGATTTTATGGAAGGAAAAACTATTGTTATTCCTGAAGACCATCAGGATCAGATTGTACGATTACGTGGAGAGTATGGATATGAAGATTTAAAGGAAGACCTAGCGGCCTTGGCCCGCAGATATCCGTTTATTGAAGTTGGCAGCATTGGAACCAGTGTCATGGGGAAGGATATTCCTTATGTACGTATTGGGCAGGGAACGCGTAAAATTCACGCCAATGCTTCAGTTCATGCTAATGAATGGCTGACGACGCCTTGTTTGCTGCGTTTTATAGAGCAATATGCACAAGGGATCGGTGGGACTGAAGAACATGTAGGGGCCACTCAATGGGTGTATGGAGGTTCTCCGCGGGATTTGCTGGAGCATACATCCTTATGGGTGGTTCCGATGGTCAACCCGGATGGGGTAGAGCTGGTGCAACAAGGTATACTCCCAACTCATCCGTTGTATCATGACCTCAAAAAGTGGAATGAAGGACGTGCTGATTATCGCGGTTGGAAGGCGAATATTCGTGGTGTCGACCTCAACGATCAATTTCCGGCATATTGGGAAGAAGAGGTGCGCAGACGCGGTAAAACAGGTCCGTCTCGACGAGACTATGCAGGGCCTGCACCTTTGTCTGAACCGGAGTCTAAGGCGCTTGCCGATCTAACGGAGCGCGAACAGTTCGACATGGTGTTATCCATACACAGTCAGGGACAGGAGATCTATTGGAATTATCGGGATCTAGAGCCTAAGGAGAGCCGAGATTGGGCCTTACGGCTAGCTGCCGCAACAGGTTACCGGGCGGTAAAGCTGGGTGGGAGCGATGCAGGGTACAAGGATTGGTTTATACAGCGATTTTGTAAACCGGGGTTTACCGTTGAAGTCGGTCTAGGCGTAAATCCGCTGCCCATGCGTGATTACGATGATATTGCAGCAGAAGTGGGCATGTTAATGGCAACAGTGCTGTCATGGTAAAAAATTCGGCCTACTGAAACGTATCGAATCACTTGCACGTATTAGGAGGAACACGTTTTTTATAAGTGTTCCTCTTTACATGTCCCTTCAATGGGGTATATATACTTAGGAGCATTGGAAATGGAGTGAACAACCTATGAAGTGGAAAAGATTACTATCTCTCCGTCAATGGTCACATGTATTTCGTCGTATGCCCCGACTGATTACTTCATCAAGGATTCCGCTGGGAGAAAAATTACTCTTTGCGGTGCCTGTGTTGCTCTATTGGGTATTACCTGATGTCATGCCATTTATGCCCATCGACGATATTGGTGTGACATTATTGCTTATGAATTGGTTTGTGACCCGTGCCGAACGAAAATATCCAGATGTGCTTGAAAAGCAACATGTACGTGTTCGGTAGATAAGCTTATGAATTTCGTGATTGCGATTTTTCACGATTTTCTTTACAATAGGAATATTGCCTTTTGCTATGCTAAACATAATTGTGATTTATCCAATAAACCACATTTCATTTAATGAATATGAAGGAGATGAAGTTTGATGAACTGCAAAATTACTCGTAACGCAGCTAAAGTATTGAAACTTGAACTGGATAAGGAAGAGAACCAAGGGAAGAGCCTGCGCGTTGTTATTACTCATGCTCATGGAGATCATGCTCATTACGGGCTGGATTTGGACACGCCTAAAGAAACAGATACTGTCGTATCTACAGATAAAGGCATTGACGTAATTTTGGAAAGCGGCCAGCCGCTGCTGGATGGTGTGAAAATTGATTACTTGTACTTCCCCGAAGAAGGATTTGTCATTACTAACCCTTCCCAAGGTAATCACGGCGACCACTAAGCCGGAGCTCGGAGGGATGACAGATGGCCAACGATATTCGCGTATGTGATGAATGCAATCATATTCGCTTGAAAACAATCTTGCCCAAGTTGCAAAAGATGGCACCAGATGCCGAGATCAAAATCGGCTGCAAATCGTATTGCGGTCCTTGTGGGAAACGGGCGTTTGTGTATGTGAACGGACGTTATGTGAGTGCGGCCACGGAGGATGAAGTATTGGAGAAGGCTGCGCGCTTTATCAAATAGTTCCAGTACGCAGCATTCGCAATTTTTGAATAGTTCCCCTTCTTCTGATCCATGCTAATGGATGTAGACCACTGCCCAGAAGGAGGAGTGACTCATGGCCCAATATGATTCCAATCTCGACAATCACAGTGTTGAGGCTCAAACACAAAACTCGGTGGACAGGCTCCACAATGCCGTCTCTCAGGCATTGTCACATCCAGCTGAGCAACTGATTGAACAGGCGGAGCAGTCTCGCACTCATGCTGAACATGCCATACAGCAGGCGAAGGATAGCCTTGGTGACGACTCAGTAGAAGTTGCGGAGGATATGCTTGGTGAAGAGGTACAACGGCTTGAACAGGCCAAAAAAACGTTGCGTTCCTAAGCATTTGTGACTGGTAACAACGAGCGCAGTCGAGTGACAATCCATAAAAAAGCACGATCCACAGCACTTACAAGCCGATGGATCGTGCTTTTTTGTTATATACAGAGTAGTTATGCGGCGACATCGTTAAAGGGGTTTGGGAAGATGCTGTATCAGCAACCTCCCACATAAAGTCTATTAGATACAGATACAGAAGGAGTTACTTCTTTGTTTGTGGTTCCCATTCGCGAATAAGATCGTATGTGATAACCTGATCGGATATGTTCAACCGATTGAGAGCTTCGGTATATCCCGGTCCGCAGGCGTTTACGTCTGTAGGCTGGCCTGTACTCAGGTTGTAACAGGTCCCTTTGGAGAATGTACCGTCCTCAGATGGAATGTAGTACACTCGTCCATCCGTGAAAGCACCAGTACGTAGCACAACCATACGAGGCTTCCCGCTAAACAGATCGTTTCCCATAAAATGATATGGTTTTGTAGAAATCCCAAGCAGGTGCATTACGGAAGGAGTCAGATCCAACTGACCTGCCGGTTCTGTATACGTGCCCGCCTGACTTCCGTCAGGAAGATGCACAAGCAATGGCACCTGATTCATGATTTTCTGCATGTCCAGATCCGTAAGTGGCTTGCCTAAAAATTTCTCATACAGTGCTTTGTCTTTAATAGAATTATCATGATCCCCATAAAACATCAGGATCGTATCATCCCACAGTCCGTCTTTCTTCATCTGATCTACCAATTCGCCTAGTGCTTCATCTACATAATGGACAGATTTTAGATAGTCTCCGAACATGGTACCTTCAAACTCGCCAACGTCTAAATCTACCGCGTCAGGTGACAGGTTGTACGGATGATGGCTCGAGATACCGACCATATAGGCGTAGAACGGCTGCTTAACTTCGGTAGTGAGATCATTGAGCGTTTGACGGAAAAAGGATTTGTCTCCCAGGGACCAGCCCAATGGCTCATCTATTTTAAAATCTTTTTTACTGTAGAACTTGTCATAGTTCATTGCCTTATACATAGTGTAGCGGTTCCAGAAGCTGCTGTCATACACGTGAAACGCATTGGGACTATATCCAGTATCCTTCAAAATGGAAGGGAGCGTATCGAATTTATGGTCCGCATAACGGATAAATACGGAGCCTGTAGGGAGCGGATGCAGCGAAGCATGTGTAGAGAAGTCCGCGTCCGAAGTACGGCCCTGCGCAGTCTGGTGAAAATAATTGTTGAAATACATGCTTTCCTTCGTCAGTTTGTCAAAGTTAGGCGTAATCGCTTGACCGTTGATCTGTTTGCCGATAAAAAAGTTCATGAACGCTTCAGCTTGAATGACCATCACGTTTTTGCCCTTATACTTGCCAGATAGATCATTTTTTACCTGAAGCAACTTTTGGTGCTGATTAAACCATTCCTTATCCTTATCGGATTCCGCTTGAGCCAATGTAGGCTGAGGACCAAGGTGATCCTGACCATAGCGGTAGATGTCATATCCATGAAATCCGATCAACCCTGTTACATTGTACAAGGCCATCGACCACCAGTTGCCGACAAATATGCCAGTTGCCCACGTGGAGGTATAATATTTGATCGGCCCAAATGTTAATACATAGCCAATCAGGAAGGCCAATGCTCCTTTAGAGAAGCGAAGCAGGAACCTCTTTGTGTAGGAGCTTCGGGATGCTTTTAAATAAGTATCATTCGTGGTAAATCGACGTCGTAAGGAAGCCACAAATATGACATACGGAATGAATAGAATCCAGTCTGCAAAAAAGAGAATGTCCCCCCAGTACATAAGGGATGCGATACTTCCGCCTAGAGAATCAACTTGTCCAGCTTGAAGTAAGACGGGAATCGTAATGAAATCCTGGAAATACCGATAATAAACCATGTCGGAATAAATGAGCGCGGTGAGCAACATATCGAGCACCACAAGAGCAATCAAACGTCCGCGACGTGGCAGCCATAAGGTCCAGAAGCTCACAAGTAAAAGCGAACCAATAGCGATGACATAATCCAGCGGATTCATGTCAATATTTTGGGCATGCAAGTTATAGTGAATCAGTACGAGCTTGCCGATCATAAGCACAAAAAACAGACCTAGTCCAAAATATCGAGACAGCAGCATTCTGCTGAACGTGTTACCAGTGCGACTTGCACTGGACGTGCGAATAACCAACACTTTACCCCCTCTGGCAGAAATGTTCGGCTAGTATAAATTACATATTAACGTAATGTTAAAACCGAAATGCCTTTAATTATTATAGCGCTCATCTCGCGCATTTCAATGATTAAGTAAAGAAAATACAGCACAAATCAGGCCAGAACAACGAACGGAGAGTTCGTTTCCTGGCCTAGGCTTCATCTTATTTAAGGCTGCAACGGCGAAGTATCTTTGCGGCGCGGAGGCAGAGGGCCTAGATACTGATAGTATTGGCATTCGATCCGGCCGTTAAACAACTTCCGGCGCTTGTCTGCTTTACGGCCCCAATAATGCTCAAATTGCTTGGTGGAGCTGATGGCAAAGAAGGACCAGGTCTTCATTTCGGCTGCCGTGCGTGCGAGTGAACGGATCAGCTTTTCCACCTCGGATTGTTCGCTCAGTCTCTCGCCATAAGGTGGGTTTGTAATCATCACACCATATTGTCCTTCGAGTCTGACTTTAGTTACAGGCATCACCTTAAGAGGGATGTCTTTAGCAAAGCCTGCTGCTTTTACAGCTGCCTCAGCAACTTGTATGGCATTTGGATCGATATCGCTACCTGCAATTTCAAAAGGAATGTCATCGCGGGTCAAATCCATCGCCTCGTCGCGAGCCTGATCCCATAATTCTCTGCCAATGACAGGCCAGTCTTCCGAGTTAAAGGTACGTCTCAGTCCTGGCGCAATATTCCAGGCTTGCATGGCAGCTTCGACCAATAAAGTACCGGAACCGCAGCATGGGTCATAGAAGGGGCGGTCCGGGCTCCAGCGACTAAGCTGAATAAGAGCAGAAGCCATCGTTTCTTTGAGGGGCGCCTCTGTAACGAGTTTACGGTAGCCGCGTTTGTGCAGTCCTGGACCGGTTGTATCAAGCGTCAGCAACGCACGATCATTCAATAGAATGACCTCAATGACGTAACGAGGGCCATCTTCAGCAAACCAATCTGTATGGTAGGTTTCCTTGAGTTTTTCTACAATCGCCTTCTTGACGATTCCCTGACTGGCTGGTACGCTACTAAGCTGTGATTTGTGCGAACGTCCCTCGACGGGGAATTCACCATCTACAGGAATCCAATCCTGCCAGGGTAATGCTTTGGTACCCTCGAACAGCTCATCGAAGGTTGTTGCAGCAAATTCACCCATTTTAATAAGTACGCGGTCTGATGTGCGAAGCCACAGGTTACACCGGCATATATCCATATAATCTCCGGTAAAAACGACGCGGCCGTTTTCGACGGTTAGATCTTCGTACCCGAGTTCTCTGAGTTCTCGGGCCACGACGGCTTCAAGTCCCATTGGCGCAGTCGCAATTAGTTGCAGTTGAGTCATTAAACGTATTCACTCCGTCCCCATAATCATGTAAGCTTGGTTCAATCCCTATAGTATAGGTCATTGTACTCGAAGAGACAAATCATTAAGGTAAAAAATTTACGAAGGACACCACGTCCTACCTGCGTTATGATTAAGCAATAAGGAGAGATGAACCGTGGAAATTACACCCAATATGACGCCTGAACAATATGTAGACCAGCTGGTACAAGAGGATGAAGCACTTCGCAGTATTAGGGAGGCTATCGTTAAAGAAGGTATGCCGGAAGTATCCGTTGCCCATCCTTATGGAAAACTGTTGACCTTTCTAATTGAAGTATCTGGCGCACAGCATGTACTGGAAATCGGCGTATTAGGCGGCTACAGTGGATTATGTCTGGCCCGTGGGCTGGGAGAAAAGGGCCGTATTGTGTCACTGGAGCTGAAAGAAGCGTACGCAGCGCTGGCACATCGACATATGGAAAACAATGGATACGGTGACCGTGTCGAATATCGTATTGGACCCGCAGCGGACAGCTTGAAAGAACTTCAGGAAGAGGGAAGAACTTTCGATTTTTTCTTCATTGATGCAGATAAGGAAAATTACCCAGTATATCTGGAATATGCGATTGCTCTGGCGAATCCAGGTGCCATTATTGCGGGAGACAACTGTTTCCTTCGCGGACGGACGCTGAATACGGATAAGAACGGCCCTGCCGTTCAGGCCGTGAGACGTTTTAACGAAACGATAGCAACAGATCCGCGGCTGGTCAGCACGCTTTTGCCAGCTTACGATGGATTGGCGCTAGCTCGAGTTAAATAGCGTTCATTCCCCATGTATAGCTATCTATACAAAAAAGAACCTCCTTGTCCACTATAGCGTGGGCAAGGAGGTTCTTGTCTGTTAAGGTGGGCTTGTCTTACCTGAAGGTTTCTTACCTGAAATCAGGCGTAGCCTTACGATCAAAAAGCTTCATGCGTACCCAGAATATGTTGACGATTAACAGGACACCTGACATGATAAACAGTCCTTCGATGCCGATAAACCCGGATAGCACCCCGCCAATGACAGCACCCAGCATATTCCCAAGCGCGAGCGAGCTGGTATTGAAGCCGAAAGAACGACTTTCCATTCCTTCCGGTGTATACGTGCGAATCAGCGCATTTACGCTTGGTAGCAGACCGCCCATAAATACACCCATGAAAAAACGGATAATGACAAGTTGCCACACTTCATTGACAAAAGCCTGCGGAATGAGCATAACCGCCGTTCCGAGCAGTGCAATGGTCAAGATCTTGTGCGCTCCTATCTTGTCACTCAATCTTCCAAGGAGCGGTGCAGCAATCATATTGGATACGCCTGTTATAGCTGTAACGAACCCGGCAATCAGCGCAATTCCTTCTGCCGACCCATACAGTTTTTGCACATATAACGGCAGCAGAGATACCGTACTGATCATGGCAAATTGGAGCAGAAACGTTACGGTGAACAAAGCCGGAAGCTGGGGCGTATGGCTTAGCTCCTTTAATCCGGCAAGAACCGAAATTTGCGGTGTGCGTGCGGCTTCCGCTTTACTGAAATTTTCTTTAACCAGAAACATTGCAATGAGTGAGGCTATAAAAATCAGAGCGCCTGTAATATAAAAAATCGGTCTGAATCCGACCCAATCAGCCAAAAATCCGCCTAGCAGAGGACCGAGAATCGTGCCGGCCATCTGACCGGATTGCATAATCCCCATAGCGAATCCGGTTCGCTCTTTGGGAGTGGTGCCCGATACTAGGGAAATCGATGCCGGATTGAAACCCGAAATCGTACCGTTCAGCAGGCGAAGCGCCAGCAGTTGCCACGGATGGGTGACCAAACCCATACATCCGATGACCAAAGCCATACCAAAGCCTGAGCGAAGCAGCATGACTTTACGTCCATATCGGTCAGCCAGCTTGCCCCACAAAGGCTGGAACATAAATGAGGTCAAAAAGTTAGCGGCAAAAATAACTCCAGCCCATAGACCAATATCGTGCTCTCCCTTCACATGAAGGTCCTGAGCCAGATACAGAGCGAGGAACGGAGTAATCATCGTAATACCCGCATTGACCAGAAACTGACCGAACCAAAGCACAATGAGATTGATTTTCCACGTCTCCCACGTTTTCAATGTGCTTTCACTTCCTTTCTGCCCATTCTCATCCTGTTGTAAATCCTACGTATCAACGCATAACTTCTCCGGAGCTTTAAAAAAAGCCATTTCTCTAGTATAGCACACTTCATTGAAACTTTATCCAAATGTCATGGGTTTGTCATGGTTTGTTCGAGAGCTACGGTTGTTACGACTCTTGAAAAAGGGCATAATTAAAATATAGTATTTATGATTCGAACTGGAGGCTGAAGTCATGACCTACAATGATACTTTTATCCGCGCTTGCCGCAAGCAAGCTGTGGATCATATTCCCGTATGGTACATGCGGCAGGCCGGAAGGTATGACCCTGAGTATCGCAAAATTAAAGAAAAATACACGTTGCTTGAGATATGCCGCCAGCCCGAGTTGGCCGCAGAAGTGACTTTGATGCCCGTGCGCAAGCTCGGGGTGGACGCTGCAATTTTATATTCTGATATTATGAATCCGGTGGCCTCGCTAGGGGTTGATTTTGATATTGTCAAAAATATTGGACCGGTTATTGATAATCCGATCCGGTCAGCTGCAGACGTAGACAAGTTGCGTCCAATTGATGTGGAACGCGATTTGGGTCATATTTTGGAAACGATCCGCATTTTGGACCGTGAACTGAAAGTGCCATTGATTACGTTCGCTGGAGCGCCTTTTACCATTGCAAGCTATTTAATAGAAGGAAGACCCTCCAAAGGATATATTCGCACCAAAGCGATGATGTATGGAGAGCCTGAGTTGTGGCATCGCCTGATGGATAAGCTAGGGGACATGGTTATTACATACGTGCGAGCTCATATCGCTAATGGCGGTAAGGCTTTTCAATTGTTTGATAGTTGGGTAGGTGCGCTCTCGCCCTATGATTTTCAAACTTTTGTGCTGCCGACTATCACACGTATTTTTCATGAATTATCTGATCTGGATGTACCTAAAATTTATTTTCCGGGCGTAAGCTCTGGTGAATTGCTCCCACACTTGAATGGGTTAAAAGCCGATGTGATTGGACTGGACTGGCGGGTAAGTATACCTGAAGGACGTCGTCGCTTGGGCAACGGTTTTGGTGTACAGGGAAATCTGGATCCTTATGTGCTTACTGCGCCAATCGATGTTATCAAGCAGTATGCGAAAACCATTGTAGATGAAGGTATCTTGGAGCCGGGTTACATTTTCAATCTCGGTCACGGTTTATTTCCTGAAGCCTCGCTAGATAAGCTAAGAGAGCTTACTGATTATGTACATGAGTATTCCCACTCGATTTTGTCAAAGAATTAAACCATTAGAAATGTTAAGAGGTGATCTGCTAATGAAAACCAAAGTGGGTGTACTGGTTATGTCCTACGGGACGCCAGAAAGTCTGGATCAGGTGGAAGCCTACTATACACATATCCGTCGCGGTAATGCTCCCTCGCCGGAGCAGCTAAAGGAATTAAAGGATCGTTATGAAGCTATTGTGGGCGGTGTGTTTCCGCTGCGTCAGAATACGGATCGGCAGGTTCAAAACCTGCAGGAAACCCTAAATCGGGAAAATCGCAACCCGGACATTGAATTTGCCTGTTATCAGGGACTCAAACATGCGAAACCGTTTATTGAGGACGGTGTGGAAGCCATGGTGCAAGATGGCATTCGTGCTGCGGTGGGTGTCGTGCTGGCTCCGCATTATTCCGTTATGAGTGTAGGCACTTATATTAAGCGCGCACAGGCTAAGGCACAGGAACTGGATCTGGCCATATCATTTGTGGAGAGCTATTATCTTCATCCAAAGTTGATTAAGACGCTAACTGAGCGTGTGAACGCCAAGCTGGCGCTTTTTGAAGAAGCTGGAGCCAAGCGGGATGAGGTTCGTGTTCTATTTAGTGCGCACAGCTTGCCTGAGCGGATTTTGGCTATGGGTGATCCTTATGTAGAGCAATTAATGGCTACTTCGCAGGCTGTTGCGGACAAGGCGGGGATTACCAACTGGCAGTTTACGTGGCAAAGCGCCGGTCGTACAGCAGAACCATGGCTGGGGCCAGACATTTTGGATACCATGCACAGTCTTAAAGAGGAGCAAGTGGAGTATGTGCTGGCTGCACCAGTTGGCTTTGTTTCTGATCACTTAGAGGTGTTATACGATCTGGATATTGAAGCACAGGCTTTGGCGAAGGAATTGGATATGCGTTTTCAGCGTATTGATTCACTCAACAGTGATCCACTGTATATGGAGACGCTTAGTGATGTCATCATAGACCAATGGAAAAAGGGATGAGGACATAATGGAGCAAAGGTTACGTAATATTGTAATTGTAGGCGGAGGCTTGACCGGGCTTAGCACTGCTTTTTATACACGAAAAATGTACAAAGAAGCTGGCTACACACCTCGAATTACGCTGGTGGAGAAAGCATCCGTGCTGGGCGGAAAAATTGAAACACTGCATAAAGATGGTTTTGTGATTGAAAAGGGGCCAGATTCCTTTCTGGCCCGTAAAACGGCCATGATAGACCTGGCAAAAGAGCTGGAGCTGGATCATGAACTGGTGAGCACGAATCCTGAGGCTAAAAAGACATACATTTTGCATGAAGGACAGCTTCATCCGATGCCCCCTGGACTGGTGCTGGGGATTCCAACGGAGCTGAAACCCTTTTTGCGCAGCGGCTTGATCTCTTTAGGCGGGAAAATGCGGGCTATGATGGATTTTGTCATTCCGCCTCGCCGTGTACCGGGAGATGAGGCGTTGGGTGATTTTATTGAACGCCGACTTGGCAAAGAAGTGCTAGAAAATGTAACCGAACCACTACTGGCAGGGATTTATGCTGCCAACATGAAGACACTAAGTTTGCAAGCGACCTTCCCACAATTTGCTGAGGTAGAGAAGCAATACGGAAGTCTCATTCACGGAATGATGACAGGTCGAAAACCAGCTGAAACACATACGGGTACGAAAAAAAGCGCCTTTTTGACCTTCCGTCAAGGCTTGCAAAGTTTGGTGCATGCGTTACTGAATGATTTGTATGACTGTGATTTACGCACCGGTATTGCTGTTACAAAATTCACAAAGACACCGCCAAGTGAAGGCAGCCCATATCGCGTTATGCTGGACAATGGAGAGATGCTGGAGGCGGATGATATTTTTGTAACGACTCCCAACTTTGCTGCTGCGCCGCTATTGCGAGATCATGTCAATGTGGCTGCACTGGAAGCTGTTAATTACGTCTCCGTAGCAAACGTGGTCCTAGCCTTCGATAAAACAGATATTGAGAACGTCTTTGACGGTTCTGGTTTTCTGGTTCCTCGTAAAGAAGGACGCAGCGTGACCGCTTGTACATGGACGTCTGCCAAGTGGCTTCATACCAGCCCAGATGATAAGGTGCTGTTGCGCTGTTATGTAGGGCGAGCAGGAGCTGAAGACACTGTAGAGTTACCGGATGATGAGTTGATTGGACTGGTACGTAAGGATCTGAAAGAGATGATGGGAGTTACAGCGACTCCGTTGTTCACGGAAATTACACGTCTTCGCAATTCCATGCCGCAATATCCGGTAGGGCACCCGCAGGCTATAGCTGATTTGCGTGAAGAGTTACGCACTGAGATGCCGGGAGTGTATGTGTTGGGCGCTGGCTATGATGCAATTGGCTTACCGGATTGCATCCGTCAGGCTAAGGAATGGGCCTCCAATGCCGTCCAAACGACACAACAGGAAGCAGTCAAGGTACAGGTGTAAATGTTCGATAATGAACCCTTCGCGATCCAGGCGAGGGGTTCTATTTATATTGAAATTTGATATATAATGGAGAAGGTGTAAAGTTCGCCAGCTAATAAAGAAGTTATGCAAATGCAATAGCATAGAAGGAGTGAAGAATGTACCCTCCCAGATCACAGCGAAATGAAGGTCGCAAAAAAGCAAGAAAACCAAAAATAGGCAAGGCTTGGATCATTACAAATCTGGTCCTACTGCTTATGATTGTAGGTCTTTTCGGTTATTATTACATATTTGAACACGACAACAGTGGCTCTCTTGCGGAAAATGCCGGGTATTCGCAAACGGAGAAGAAAATCCAAACAGGATCTGCTAGTGCAGATCGGTCTACTTCCTCGGTCAGTGAAAATGTTACAGCCTTGTCAAATAAACAGCTGGATGAAGGCCCCCATGCAGAAAATAAATTTGTCGACGATGAAACAAAGCAATCTGCTGCTTCAGACACAAGCAATCGTCCCGCGACAACGTCTGACACAAATGCTCCCGAAGGCAGTTCCACAGGAGCAAAATTGTCCTCGGGGAAAGACGGGCAAGCACAGAACGATACGTCCAATAAGGATATATACGATGGTAATCCATCCACCGATAAGGGAGGAACGGAGGATATAAAGAAATCCAAAACAGACGGTGCAGACTCTCCGACAGTCACGCTTCACTTTGTAGGGGATGTGCAGTTTTCCGGTAAAGTTGAGCAGCGTTTGGAGCAGAATGGGTTTGATTTTCCGTATCAATATCTCGGAAACTTGTTTCATAAAGACGATTTGACGATTGCCAATCTGGAAACGCCCGTGACAACGAATGGTGTGGGTGCGTTAAATAAAACGTATGTGTATAAATCTTCGCCCAAAGCGTTAACTGCGTTGGCTGCGGCAGGGATAGACGCTGTCAATTTGGCCAACAATCACATTTTGGATCAGGGCACAGGCGGATTACTGGATACACTGAAATATCTGGATGAAAAGGGTATAGCCCATGCTGGAGCCGGACGTAATGCAAAAGAAGCATATGCACCGCATTATTTTGAACGTAAAGGGATCAAAATTGCCTTGTTGGGGACTACACGTGTTATGCCTGAAGCCAACTGGAATGCGGGCGCCAAACTGCCCGGTGTAGCAGGAGCCTATGATTCGACTGCTATCGTAAAGTCTATCCGTGAGGCACGAATGCAGGCCGATCTGGTGATTGTCATTACCCATTGGGGGAAGGAGCGCGCAACAGCACTTGAGCCCCATCAAACCGAGTTATCGCACGCTTTTATTGATGCTGGAGCTGATCTTGTCATTGGCGGTCATCCACATGTGCTTCAAGGGATGGAGCAATATAAAGGTAAATGGATTGCATACAGCACAGGCAATTTTATTTTTTCTAAATCAACGGTGCCAGCCACTTGGGATACAGCGATATTTCAGGCAACCTGTACCCGTAAAGGGGCTTGCGAGATGAAGCTGACTCCTTATCGGGCGGAGCTGGGTCAGCCGATCCCATTGAAGGATACGGAGGCCAGCAAAATTTTGCAGAGAGTGGCGGCACTGTCACCGGGAAATGTCTCGATTGGGACGGATGGTACAGTAAGTGCTCAATAGAATTTCGAAAGAAATTGTTAATATAGGAATTGACGGAATGAGCGTATGAGGGACTCCTTTGTGGATGGAGGTCATAACAAGATGAATAATTTGTGTGTGGCTCACCGCGGTTTTTCGGGGATTGCTCCTGAGAACACGATGGCAGCCTTTCAGCTTGCGTTGGAGCAACCATTTGTACACTGGATTGAGCTGGATGTACAGCTGTCAAAGGACGGTGTTCCGGTGGTAATTCATGATTTTACACTGGAGCGAACGACGAATGGTACAGGGAGAGTAAAGGATTCGGACTGGAAAGCATTGCAACAACTTGATGCTGGTAGCTGGAAAAGTGCAGAATACCGTGGAGAAATAATCCCCTCCCTCGCACAGGTGCTGGATTTATGTCGTGGCCGCGTATCGCTCAATATTGAGCTTAAAACAGCGGGAGATATGTATCCAGGACTGGAGAAAGCCGTACTCCGTGAAATTGCGATGAGAGGGATGGAGGGAGAGGTGGTATTAACCTCTTTTGAGCGTGCTGCATTACGCCGGGCTAAGGAGCTGTGTCCTGAGATCCGTACCGGATTGATTATTGATGCGCGTCCAGATGACTTGGCAAAACAACTGGAACAGCTACAATGCACTTTTTTATCTATAGGCTATCCGCGTTTGGATCGAAACTTGATGAAAGATCTCACTGGACGCGGTATTACTGTCATGGCGTGGACGGTGGATGACCGCCGTATCATGCGGAAATTGGCCTCATTGCATCCTGAATTGATGATTTGCACCAATTGGCCGGATCGCTGGGAACGGGTTTTTTTGCTTTCCAAGCATCGGATGTGGCACTATATACGTAAACTTATACGTTAATAATTGGACTACATACGCGGGAAGGGTGAAGGGTCGTAATGAACGTGGAAATTCGTAATGTTTACTGTGTTGGGCGCAATTATAAACTGCATGCGGAGGAGCTGGGTAATGAGGTTCCCGCAGAACCAATGATTTTTTTGAAGCCGTCTCATGCGGTTGTGCCGCTGGATGGCGCCACGCTGGAGCTTCCGCAGGGGCAGGGAGATATTCATTTTGAGACTGAGCTGGTTGTAGCTTTAGGACGTAAATACGAACCGGGCATGTCCGCAGATACGTGTCTGAACGCATTTGCATTCGGCATCGATTTTACCCTGCGTGATGTACAAAGTGTTCTCAAGAAAAAAGGCCATCCATGGACCGCCGCTAAAGGCTTTAAATCGTCTGCTCCTGTGACACCATTCCTGCCTTTAGAACAATTGGACATGCTGGAGCTGCAGGATTTTTCCTTGCTCAAAAATGGACAGGAAGTGCAGCGTGGACATGTCAAAAATATGATTTTTTCTATCCAGCACATCGTTGACTATATAGCGACTCATTATGGACTGGGCGAGGGAGATATTATTTTTACAGGTACTCCAGCAGGAGTAGGGCCTACAGCAAGCGGGGATCGCTTTGAGCTTTTCTGGGGGAGTGAGCGTCAGGGAAGCTTCACCATCGCATAAATTTGTGAACGGAGTCCATAGAAGAGGATTAAAAAAGGGAATGTTTTGAAGGCCGTGTCCTGTGCCAAAGCATGGGACACGGCTTTTATATAAGCGTGGAGCGTTGTACAATAATATACAGAACGAAAAAAGAAAAACGGAGATTCATTTCAAAAGCGGGGGTATATCATGGACTGGATCATCGGATTGCTTTGTGCTGCTGTGGTGGCGGGAGCTGCATTTTATAAAAAATCCTTAACCTTATCTGGCTTTGCTGCGGCTGTACTGATGGGAACCGTATATTATGGGGCGGGTAACCTGTTCTGGTTCGGCACATTGCTCTTGTTCTTTATCACGTCAACCCTCCTGTCGAGGTTCAAAAAGGAGCGCAAGGCTGAGCTGGAAAAATCGTATGCCAAAACCGGCAACCGGGATGCAGGCCAAGTATGGGCTAATGGGGGATTAGGTATGCTGTTATGCCTGGGTTATGCGATATGGCCCCATGTTACGTGGCAGCTGGCTTTTGTCGGTGTCATGGCTACGGTCACTTCCGATACGTGGGCAACGGAATTTGGCAGTCTGAGTCGTAAGCCACCCCGTTCAGTGCTTAACGGGAAGGTGCTGGCACCTGGAACCTCAGGAGGAGTATCTGTATTGGGAACGGCTGCGGCCTTGGCTGGGGGTCTACTGATTGGCATAGGTGCATGGGGCTTTGGACACGCCATAGGAACGCAGAGTTTGCCGTTATGGCTGTGGGCACTGGTTGGAGGTATATCCGGTAGTGCCGGAGCCTTTGCTGATTCCTATCTTGGTGCTACGGTGCAAATGATGCGTTCCTGCACGGTTTGTGGACGGGAAGTAGAAGTAGACTCACATTGTGGACAAACGACGGTCTATGTACGAGGCTGGCGTTGGATGAGTAATGATCGGGTGAATAGCATTAGTTCTATTTTCGGAGGATTGGTCGCTCTTGCAGGTATTTTTCTTATACTCTGAACACGGAGCTGGGGATCGTTACAAGGGAATAATTATTATAAGAATTGACGGTGTTTCGATCCTTGTATAAGGAGGTGCTAAGATGGGCGATATACACGGAGATAAATATGAAGCCATTTTGGACGCCGCTTACACAGTCTTTGGCACCAAAGGCTTTTATGAAAGCAAAATTTCCGAGATTGCAGAACAAGCGGGAGTTGCCAAAGGCACAGTATACTTGTACTTTAAAAGCAAAGAGCAGCTATTTACAGCAGTCACACGTAGAGATTGCGAGCAATACCTAGCCGAAATGCAAGGCGCATTAATCAATCGTACTTTGGGAGAAGGTCTGCTGCGGATGGCAAATTTGCATCTGCACTACTATTTCAAGCGCAAGCAGCATACGAAATTATTTTTTATGACCCCCAACAGTGACCCCGATCTAATGGAGTTTATGCGGGGATTTATTCAGGACTATACTGATTTGGTCAAAAATAAACTGGCGTCAGAGGGTGTACAGCAGTCCGAGTTTCATGCGAAGGCATTCATTGGGATGTTGGAGCGCCTAAAAATGGATATTTTATTAAATAAAGATTTCCGAGAATGTGACGTGGATCAGACGGCTGAACTAGCAGCGAACTTATTTATGCATGGCTGTAAAGCCGGAATACAAAAATCCTGACATCTTATTGCTAAGAAACCGTACTGAATTCATTCAGATAACGGTTTTTTTAATCATTGTCTGTGTCTGTGTTAAAATAAACAGGATCATCACAAAATTGGGGAAGAGTAGGGAATCCGTATGAATATTATGACCGTTGAACATATAACGAAAAGCTATGGCGAGAAAATGTTGTTTGAGGATGCTTCCTTTGGTATGGATGAACGTGACAAAATAGGGGTCGTTGGTGTAAATGGCACCGGTAAATCAACATTTTTACGCGTGATTTCCGGCTTAGAGCCGCCGGATGATGGCAAAATTGCAGTGAACAACGATGTGCGAATTCAGTATCTAGCACAAAATCCGGAGTTTGATCCTGAAATGAAGGTACTCCAGCATATTTTTCATGGCAATCAGCCTGAGATGAAAGCGGTCCGTGAATACACAGAAACCATGGAGTTGTTGGAATTAAATCCGGGTAGCGAGGAGCTTCAAAACCGTCTATTGCGAGCAAGTCAACAAATGGATACGTTCCAGGCATGGCAGCTGGAGAGTGAGGCCAAAAATATACTTACCCGACTGGGGATCACCCAGTTTGAGTCTCGTATGGGCGTTCTATCCGGTGGGCAGCGTAAGCGGGTGGCTTTGGCGGCGGCTTTGATCCAACCCTGCGAGCTGCTCATTCTGGACGAGCCTACAAACCATATTGATAATGAGTCCGTTGAATGGTTGGAGCAGTATTTGCAAAAAAGACGTGGTGCGTTGTTAATGATCACGCATGATCGCTATTTTCTGGATAGAGTTGCAAATGTCATGCTGGAGCTGGATCATGGTCGCCTTTTCCGTTATGAGGCTAACTATACCCGTTTTCTGGAGCTGAAGGCAGAACGCGAGGAGCGGGAAGCGTCTACGGAACAAAAAAGGAAGAACCTGCTGCGTAATGAGCTGGCTTGGATTCGCCGTGGAGCAAAGGCTCGTTCCACCAAGCAGAAAGCGCGTATTGACCGATATGAGCAGCTTAGGGATCAGCAACCGGAAGCTCGTTCTGGATCTGTAGATATGTCCGTCGCCTCCACACGTCTGGGTAAAAAAATATTGGAGATCGAGCATCTTTCCAAATCGGTAGATTCTCGTAAGCTAATACAGGATTTGAGCTACATTGCGGTTCCTGGTGATCGTGTTGGTATCCTAGGTCCTAACGGTAGTGGGAAATCCACTTTGCTCCAAATGATTGCCCAGCATATAGAACCGGACTCCGGCAACGTTGTGCTGGGACCGACGGTGAAGCTTGGCTATTTTACTCAGGAACATCAGGAAATGAACGAATCTTTACGTGTTATTGAATATATTAAGGAAGAAGCCGAAGTGATTCGTACAGCAGACGGTTCGACGATTACAGCTGCACAAATGCTGGAGCGTTTCCTGTTCGCACCAAGCGCACAATGGACGGTTATTTCCAGGCTGTCCGGGGGTGAAAAACGGCGCTTGTATCTGCTTCGTGTTCTGATGTCGGCACCGAATGTGCTATTGCTGGATGAACCAACAAATGATCTGGATATTCAAACCCTTTCCGTTTTGGAAGACTATCTGGATGAATTCCCGGGCGTGGTGTTTATTGTTTCTCATGATCGCTATTTCCTGGATCGAACAGTGGACAAAATACTGGCGTTTGAAGGGGATGGACAGGTACGTGTACATGTGGGCGACTATAGCGAGTATGCAGAATGGATTAGTAAAAATGCTCAATCTTCTGTGAATACGTCTGTCTCGACGAGTACGGATTCCTCGAATCGCTCTTCCACGCCTAAGTCTGCGGGTCCTTCCGAGTCAGTCAAGGAGACAAGTAAAACCAAGCTTAAATTCACCTTTAAGGAACAGCGGGAATATGAGCAAATTGATGAGCTGATTGAACAAGCCGAACAGAAGTTGGCCGACATTCAGCGGCAGATGGAAGAGTCTTTTAGTGATTCAGCACGACTACAGGAGCTCATGGCTGAGCAAGCGAAGGCAGAACAGCATTTGGAGCACCAAATGGAACGTTGGACCTACCTGAATGAGCTGGCCGAGCAGATTGAACAAAGTAAATCTTAAGCAATGATAAAGCCACATTAATAGCATTCTGCCAGAGCTATTTCTTCATGTTGCTCAGACTAAAAAAGCAAGTATCCGAAAAACCGGAAGACTTGCTTTTTTATTTACTGATCTATTCGACGATGTAACAGGCTGATTGTCGTTATTCGAATTAAACTGTCACATAAGCTGCAAGCAGATGGGCAGTGTTCACCACGGCCTGCTTGTGCGTGCGCTCCATTGCATGGGAGGCGTGTACACCAGGGCCGATCAACGCAGCACGGATGTTGTTACCTGCTCTTAGTGCAGCCGAAGCGTCCGAACCGTAGTGTGGATAAATATCTACCGCATACGGAATATTCAGCTCTTTGGCCAGCTCAATTAGACGGGTTGTCATAGTATAGTCGTAAGGCCCGGAGGAATCTTTGGCACAGATAGAAACATCCGTTTCCTTGCAGCTCAGATCTTCACCCATACAGCCCATATCGACAGCTATCATCTCACTGATTCCAACAGGTATGTAAGCCGCTCCGTGCCCCACTTCCTCGTAGTTAGAAATGAGCAATTTAACGGTATGTCGAGGCTTCCAGTTTCCATGTACAGCAGATTCCAGTAAACCAAACAGTGCAGCTACACTAGCTTTATCATCCAGATGGCGTGACTTGATAAATCCACTGGGTGTTACGACTGGACGCGCATCGAACGAAATAAAATCGCCCACTGCAATACCGAGCTGAAGCACGTCTTCTTTTGACTCGACAAGCTCGTCAATCCGTACCTCCATATGGCTCTCCTTGCGCTCAAAGCTCCGTGCATCATCATAGACGTGCACAGATGGATGGCTGGACAGAATAGTGCCTGTATACGTTTGTCCGCTTCTGGTATGAATAAGGCAGTATTCATTCTCAATACTGTTCATCATGAAGCCGCCGACGGATGTCAGACGCAGGGTGCCTTGTGCTGTAATGGAACGCACCATTGTGCCCAATGTATCCACATGTGCGCTCAGCGCCACCGTACGGTCCGTTTCCTGACCTTCCAGAGTCAAGATGGCACCGCCTTTTGCATTCCATTCGATTTGTACCCCGAGGCTTTCCGCTTCTTGACGAATCAGCTCCATCACATGGTGTGTATATCCACTGGGACTGGGTGTGTTCAGTAGCTGATTTAAAAAGTTCATCATATAATTCTCATTTAATTGAATCGTCATTTGTTGCTCCTCCTCATTTGGACAACCGATCAGAGTTAGAGGACGGTTGCTCTATATCTTGGTCGGATGTAGACCCTGTGCTGGAAGAACCAGTCGTGTCATAGGCCACATCCGCGTTTGCTTCTACCGTGGATGTGTGCTCTTCTTGTAGTGTATGAAGCTGAGTAGTCAGACGTTTAATCTCCCTCTGAAGCCTATATTGGCGGAAAATACCGAAAGAACCGACAATAAGTCCACCTAGAAGAGTGCAACCGAGAATAAGCAGAATCAAAGGAATGCTGACCATACTGAATAGAAGGTTCACTTGAACCGAATTCACATTAATAACAGCAAATACAGCTGTTAACAAAGCAATAACAAGAGCTGCGATCAAAGACCATTGTGTTTTCAAAATGCCACCTCCTCCCGTTACATTATAAAATCCCTTGCCCGCCATGGACAAGGGATTTATCCGTGCATCATTTCAATGCTGGATTTTAAGTGCGCACGGTTTTACTTTCCTTCAGTTAGCTTTTCCATTTCTGTGATGACTTCTTCGAATACGCTCATCGCTTCGCGAATCGGCTGCGGAGAGGACATGTCAACGCCAGCTTTTTTCAAAATATTGATTGAATAATCACTGCCACCGCTCTTCAAGAAGCCCAAGTAACGGTCAACGGCTGGCTGGCCTTCTTCCAGAATCTGTTTCGAGAAACTGGTTGCTGCCGAGAAGCCAGTAGCATATTTGTAGACATAAAAACTGTTATAAAAATGGGGGATTCGTGCCCATTCCATTTCAATGTCTTTATCTACCTTCATGCCTGGTCCGTGGTATTTCACATTCAGATCATAGTAAATCTCTGATAAAAGCTGCGGTGTGAGGGATTCCCCCTGTTCAGCGCGTTCATGTACAATTTTCTCAAATTCCGCAAACATGGTTTGACGGAATACCGTTGTGCGGAATTGATCTGCATAGTAGGTGAGAAGGTACATTTTCTCTTTTGGATCGGTTGATTTGTTCAGCAGGTAGTCCATTAGCAACGCTTCATTGGTTGTGGATGCCACTTCAGCCAGGAAAATGGTGTACTGTGCATCTCTATACTTCAATGCGTTGTCTGAATAGTACGAATGCAACGCATGCCCCATTTCATGAGCAAGTGTGAACATGCTGTTCAGGTTATTTTTATGATTCAGCAGCACATAGGGGTGGGTACCATAAGCTCCCCAACTGTATGCACCCGTACGTTTGTTTTCATTCTCGTATACGTCGATCCAGCGCTCATCATAGCCTTTTTGCAACGAAGCCAGATAGTCCGCGCCCAGTGGCTTAAGGCCTTCCTTTGTTTGCTTTTTGGCGTCTTCATACGTAATGTCCATCTTGTATTCGTCCACAAGTGGAGCGAACAAATCATACATATGGAGCTCATCCACACCTAACAACTTCTTACGCAACTTCATGTAACGATGGAGCAGGGGCAAGCTTTCATGAATGGTGTCAATGAGATTCGTATACACTTCCTTCGGAATATTGTCACCGTATAGTGACATTTCCAGTACAGAAGGGTATTTGCGAACACGAGAATAAAAAATATTTTTGTTCACATTGGCACTTAGTGTAGAAGCAATTGTATTTTTATTTTTGGCATACGTGTCATACACCGCTTTAAAAGCACGTTCGCGTACTTCGCGGTGTGGACTTTCGAGGAATTGAATGTAGCTGCCATGAGTCAGCTCAACCTCTTTGCCGTTCTCATCCTTAATTTTTGGAAACTTCAGATCAGCATTGTTGAGCATGCCGAAAATCGTTTGCGGGGCTTGAGCCAGATTGCCAACCTGAGCGAGCAGCGCTTCTTCTGTCTTGCCCAAAATATGTGCTTTTTCCCGCTTCATTTCTTGAAGGGTGAACCGATAATCTGCAAGCTTCGGATCTTCAATGAAGGCATCGAGCTGATGATCTGGCAGTGCCAAAATTTCAGGTGTCACAAAAGAAAGAGACTCGCTAACCTCAACGCCTAATTTTTTGGCTTTTTGCGAAAGACCCTGGTATGTAGGTTCAGCTGTATCCTCATCATGATGCAGATGTGCGTACACATATACACGCTCGGTTTTCAGCGACAATTCATCTTCCAATTTAAAGCAGTTGCCAATCGATTCTGCTGAATTGAGCTTGCCTTGGAATTGTTCAGCCTTTTTGGCTAGTTGTTTGACTTCTTCGTATTCTTGATCCCATGCTTTGCGGTTGGGAAACAGATCTTCCAATTTCCATGTATTTTCCACTGGCGCATCAGCGCGTTTTACAATTTCACTCATGGAGAGCCTCCTCTGATCGAACGTAATGTGGGGTAGGGCTGCGGCAGTAAGGGACGGATGCCAAAACGAAGAAACCGCCACGCTTACCGTAAGCAGCAGGGCAAGAGGTTTTACAGGATGCATGTAACGGCAGATCCTCCTTATACCATGGCTTGTTATGCCATAGTATGACCTCTTACGCCCGAAAGTATAATTTTCCTTACTGTGGGTTGGAACCTATATTTAATAAGCTGTATACAATGAGATAAAAGGCAAAGCAAACCATGATTACAGCAGTGAGGGCCATCCACTTTTTGAGAGGAGTCGGTATCGTATCACGCTTCATGATCAGCACTCCGCCCAGCGTGAAGGCCAGAATAATGAAGATGAGATAGCTGTTGGACACCATGAATAGGCTAGACCTGTTTGAAAGCGTTCATGATCCGCTGCCATTCTTCCTCATTATCTTGAAAGGACTGCTTGGGAAACCGATTTTGAGCCCAATGCATCAGCGCCGGGCGGCTTAAAAACGTGTGGGCTTCCTCGCCCCAATCATCGGATATTTCCCGTAGAACGATGTAACGGCCCTGCACCTCGACAGTCATCATGTTCCAATTGTCTTTTTTGTATATTTCGTGTTTTTTCATCATATGCATGTCTCCGATTTTATAGATGTTTTGGTTCATGATACCGCAGTTTCCGCCGCAAAAGCAAATCATTCCAGCCCAAAAAACCCGGAAAAACATCAATTGCATTGTGAAAAAGCATGAAGTATAATATGGATATTCGCCATAGATGGCGGTATTTTTAGGAGGTTGTTCACTTGAAAGGTACAGTTAAATGGTTTAACGCAGAAAAAGGTTATGGCTTCATTCAAATGGATGGTGGCGAGGACGTATTCGTACATTTCTCCGCAATCCAAGGCGACGGCTTTAAAACTTTGGAAGAAGGTCAAGCGGTTGAATTCGAAATTACTGAAGGTAACCGTGGACCCCAAGCAGCTAACGTAATCAAACTGTAAGTGTAACTGAATTGTAAGAATGGTTCCGTTTCTACGGATGTCTTATATATTACGGTTAAACTATGAATTGAGAGCGCAGTTCCTTTATTTTAAGGGACTGCGCTTTTTTGCGTAAATACGTTTATGATATGAGAAGATTGAGCAGGAATAGGGTATTATACGTAATAAAACTAGGCAGAAGACATTATAGATTGAAGGAGTTGAGAAAATGAGTGCAGCAGAGGCTAGTCGTAAGCCTTCCTTGATTGAAGGTCCTATTGCTAAAACGCTGTTTATGTTCTCTTTGCCGATGCTGTTCGGCAACATTCTGCAATCCCTGAATGGAACGATTAATTCGATCTGGGTTGGGAAATTTCTGGGAGAGGCCGCCTTGACTGCCGCTTCCAACGGAAATATTATAATGTTTTTTCTTATCAGTTCCATTTTTGGTGTCACTATGGCTGCCACTATTATGATTGGACAAAATATCGGAGCAGGAGACGTAGCTGAAACCAAGCGTGTAGTAGGTACAAGTGCAGTCTTTTTTCTGGTGCTCGCTTTTGCTATAGGTATTATCGGATTTTTGAGTGCGCCTTGGATACTTCATGTACTCAATACCCCTGCTGAATCGGTAGATATGGCGATCACGTATACGCGTATTATTTTCGCAGGCATGCCCTTTTTGTACGGCTATAATTACATCATGACTGTAATGAGAGGGGCTGGAGATTCCAAAACACCATTTTATTTTCTGATCGTTTCCGTCGTACTGGATGTACTACTCAACCCGCTGTTCATATTCGGATGGGGACCGATTCCTGCTATGGGCATTGGAGGTTCCGCTACTGCTACCCTGATTGCTCAAGGGATCAGCTTTGTGTTGATTCTCATTTATCTATATCGTGTAAAATATTTTTTGCGCATTACATCTTCAGAGCTTCACTTACTTAGATTTGATTGGAAGATTATTTGGACCCTAATCCGTAAGGGAGTGCCGATGGGGTTGCAAATGATTGCTGTCTCTACCAGCGCGATTGCTTTAATGAATCTGATTAACGGCTACGGGACAGTTGCAGCTGCAGCTTATACAGCAGCCAATAATTTGTCCAGCTATGTACAGATGCCGGCAATGGCGTTAGGTGCAGCTGTATCTTCCTTTGCCGCTCAAAATATCGGAGCCGGACGTTGGGATCGAGTGCGCACGACAACCTGGATTGGGATTGTGTATAATTTTGTATTGACTGGTGGAGCTGTGGTATTAATTTACGTGTTTAACCGTCAGGCCTTGCTCATGTTTCTTCCTTCTACAGGGGGTGCATTGGAATTGGGAATGCGGATTAATATGATCACCTTGTGGTCTTTTGTTATATTCGGTGTTACCAATGTCATTACAGGGGTTGTTCGATCAACGGGTTCCGTAATGATACCGCTTTTAATTACCATTATTTCATTATGGGGCATTCGTATACCTTTGGCCTATGCATTTGTTGATGAGTATGGTCTAGATGCTGTATGGTGGAGCTTTCCTGTTGGTTTTGCTATCTCTGCCGTAGCAGTCATTTTCTATTATGCTTTCGGGAAATGGAAGCAGGCAAGTATGGAAGAGGGAATCCAAGGCGTGAAGCCAGCAGAGGACAAGGATAGGTAGGCCCTTTATACTATTTTCGACTAATAAAACATTACAGGTATAAAGTCTTTTAATGAGAATAGCTCATTTTTCTTGAATTTTAAAGAAAAAAGTGAGGTTGTTCATTTGTGCTAAAAGGACGATCATATTATAATGGATATGGTTTGGATAGGTATAATTACGTAGACAACAATGTGGAGGCACCGTCATTTGAGTTATGTTGAGCAAGGACGTTATCAAGTACCGAGAGGCCCCATAGGTCTAATGAGCCGAATGTACAAGCACATTCTCCCTGAAACGAAACAAGAATTGAGTAACTGGAAGAGCAAGGCCGAACAAATTCCGGACCCTGAACTGCGAAGCCAGGCGCTTGCGAGCATAGCGGATAAGACATTTCACTGCGTGGGTGGAGCGGTTTATGCCGCAGCTAATATGTCTGCCCGGCAGACGTTAATTCCGCTGATCGTAGCGTATCAGACCATTAGTGATTATCTGGACAACCTGTGTGATCGCAGTACATCCATGGACCCGGATGATTTTAGGCTGTTGCATCAGGCTATGCTGGATGCGATTAATCCGACGGCTAGGCCAGTGAATTATTATGAGTTGCGTCGTGAGCAGGAGGATGGCGGTTATTTGACTGGGCTGGTGACAACCTGTCAGTCTTGTGTAAGCAGGCTTCCGGGCTATGAGGCGGCAATGCCTTACGTTCAGGATTTGGCGCGATTATACACGGATTTGCAAGTATACAAGCATATTAAACCCGAGCTGCGGGAACAAGCGCTTTTGGACTGGTGGTCGCTTCATAAAGACCGTACACCAGAGTTGCGCTGGAATGAGTTTGCTGCGGCTACCGGTTCAACTCTGGGGGTCTTTATGCTGTTTCTTGCTGCCAGCGACCAGCATCTGACAGATGCGGGGGCTGCCTCAATACATGCATCGTATTTTCCACATGTGTGCAGTCTTCATATTTTGCTGGATTATCTAATCGATCAAGACGAAGACCGGAAGGGCGGAGATCTTAACTTTTGCAATTATTATGAAGATACCGACATGATGCTAAACCGGATCGCCTACGTTGTGAATCGGGCGCGGGCTGATATTGCAGATGTCCCTGCCAGCTCCTTTCACCGGATGATTATCGAGGGATTGCTGGCTTTATATTTATCCGACCCTAAAGTTAGCGAGCAGCAAGACGTTCGCGCTGTTTCGAGACGTTTAATGAAAAATAGTCCGCTCATGCGTTTGTTTTTCTTATTAAACAGTCGATGGATAAGAAGGCTTATATGATTATTTTGAGGAGGTCATAAACCATGACAGCAGTTAAGAAAATTGCAGTATTAACAAGTGGTGGAGATTCACAAGGGATGAACGCGGCAGTTCGCGCCGTCGTACGTAGCGGATTGTATTTCGGACTGGAAGTATTCGGGATTCAACGTGGTTATCAAGGCCTTTTGAACGACGATATTTTTCCAATGGATCTGAGAAGCGTCGGAGATATTATCCAACGTGGGGGTACTGTACTTCAATCTGCAAGATGCCTGGAATTTACGACTGAAGAAGGGCAGAAAAAAGGCGCGCAAATTTTGCGTGACCGTGGGATTGACGGCGTAGTCGTGATTGGTGGAGACGGTTCCTACCAAGGAGCTAACAAACTGACCAAGCAAGGCATTAAAACCATGTGTCTTCCGGGTACGATTGACAATGACATTTCCTTCACGGACTACACGATTGGTTTTGATACAGCGGTTAGTATCGTAGTGGACGCAATCAACAAGCTGCGTGATACAATGTCATCTCATGAACGTTCTTCCATTGTTGAAGTTATGGGACGTCATTGTGGTGATATTGCTTTGCATGCGGGTCTGGCTTCTGGCGCAGAAACAATTTTGGTGCCTGAGGTAGAATTTGACCTGAACGAAGTATCTGATCGTATGAAACAAAATTTCAAGCATGGCAAGCGCCACAGTATTATTATCGTTGCGGAAGGCGTAGGCAAAGGTGAAGATGTAGCAAAGGTAATCCAAGAAAACTGTCCGGATTATGAGCCTCGTGTTACAGTGCTTGGACACATCCAACGTGGAGGCACACCAACCGCGTTTGACCGCAACCTGGCGAGCCGTTTGGGTGACTTTGCTGTTCGCCAATTGATCGAGGGCATATCTGATAAGGCTTGCGGAACGATCGACGGTAAGTTGGTAGCCACAGATATTGACAAGGTTGTAAATACTAAAAAAGATTTCAACATGGAGCTTTATGAGCTTGCTTTGCGTTTGTCGCAATAATAAGAGCCTTCTACGTACAGTAGATCGGTTCTGATATTGGAAAAGATCAAAATTATGCGGATGACCCGAGTCATCCGCTATTTTTTAGCTTTGAGTCCTATCAGGAGGTAGTCATACATGTACCTATTCAAAATCGAAGTGGATAGTTCGGAAGGAGCGCTGACTGTCATTCTCGCTGCTGAAAATGAAGAACAGGCATTTGAAGAGATTGAACAACATGTGGAGAGACACTTTCTATATCCTCCCAAGCTGAACGAAGTGGCTATTGTGGAGAAAAAACGAATAACATTAGGCGCAGCATATGTAATCGAGACACGCAAAGGCTAAATAACCTCTGCGTGTTGTTTTTTTTCGGAGAAACGACGTTGTACTTTCACCAGACGCCAGAGAAGTAAAATAGCACCTACTGCCAACCCTGTAATCAAACCGATCCAGTAGCCGTAGGGCCCCAATGAAGTCCAGCGTGCCAGTATATATCCTACAGGAAGCCCAATGACCCAATAGGAGAGGAATGTGAGCAAAAAGGCTGGATTGACGTCTTTATACCCGCGTAGCGCTCCTTGTGTAGGTGTAGCGACAGCATCAGATATCTGAAAGAAAATCGCATAGATTAGAAAATGCTGTGCCAATTGAATGACCTGCAGATCGGTGGAGTAAAGTCGAGCAACCTGTTCACCCCAGATAAGCAGTACAATAGCTGTAATCAGTGATAGACCTACTGCGCTGCTGATGCCCATTACACTATAAGCTTTGGCATCCCGCGGCCGAGTAGCTCCTGTTTCATAGCCAACCAGAATCGTAAGTGCCATGCAAATGCTGAGTGGAATCATATATAACGTAGATGCAAAGTTCATCGCGGCCTGATGTGCGGCTATGGTAGCTGTATTATAGCTACTCATGAAGAGAGTGACGGCTGAAAAGACGGCAGTCTCAAAAAATATTGCAAATCCAATCGGTACTCCAATCTTGATGAGCTCTTTCAAAGCACTAGCAGCAATCCCGTATATTTTGCTGAAGATTCGGTATTCGGCAAATATTTTTCCCCGATGCGCAGTGATACCAGCGACCAGCATAATGATCCAGTAGGTGGTTGCCGTTGCCACCCCGGAGCCTACACCTCCCAGACGCGGAAAACCCCAGTTCCCATAAATAAGTAGATAGTTCAACAAGACATTGATGGGTAACGACATGAGCGTGATTAACATCGTAAAGCGGGTTTGTCCCAATGCATCCATAAAGCTTCGGAGCACCGTGTAGGCAAATAGAGGAACAATACCGAAGGCCATCGCACAAAGATAGTACAGAGCTACATTATGAACTCTCAATTCCAGATTCATACCATTTAGAATAGGCTTGACCAAAATGATGCCAGCAATCAAAACGACCATGGATAGGGCAAGAGAGAGCCAAAGTGCTTGAATGACATAGTAGGAGACTTTATCTTTGCGCTGTGCTCCCACTAATTGAGATACAATAGGTGTGATAGCCATAAGTATTCCGTTAAGGCCTGTTTGTACAGGAATCCACAGACTTACTCCGATGGCTACTCCAGCCAGATCGGCAGGGGAAAAGTGTCCCGACATATTCGTATCGAAAAAAGTCATGGCAGATAGTGCAAGCTGGGTAATCAGGATAGGGAGCAAAATGTATAAAAGCTGCTTCCATTTCTGCCCCGTTGTTGAAGTCAATTGCATTTTTGTTTTCCTCATTTACTAGGGATTGAATATTCGTATGTATCATAACATGTAAGTATTTATTGTAAGGGATACCGCCACATTTGAACAGTAATAAAAAAGACTGCACCCGTTCGCCAAACAACGGGACAGCCTTCGAAAAAATTATATAATTTCTAAATTTCGTATTAGATAACGAGAAGTCCGGAGGGATAAATTATTTGTAAGTTACTCCGCTTGAATAGCGGTTTGTGGCATTCCAGAGTAAATATTCATCCACTTTCATATCCTTAAGCGCTCGAATTTGGTCCTCTACTTGAGTTTTTCCATACTTAGCATAATGTCCGCTTCCTAACCAACTTGCAGTAAAATCCTGGATCCAAGGACGAATAATTGGCTTTAGCTTGCCTGTCGGATCTAGCTTTTTGTGTGTATCGACCATGGAGCCTTTAATCGTCTGGTAGGGATTCTTATCAGGGTCTTTTACACCGAACCAGCCTGTGGTGTAGTGACTTGGATAAACCATGGGTGAAATGACATCCACATTTTCGGAAATTTTAGTGAAATCCTGTCCGATTCCCTCCGCAGCAGGAACGGATGCGGCATATCCAAAAATATCTACGGATACTCGTACACCTAATGGAGCAAGCTCTCTGCGGGCATATTGTACGAATTCAGCGACTGCATCCGAGCGGGATTGATCTGATTTGGTATATTTCAGCTTGTCTGCTCTTTTCTCAAAGCCTTCGGGGAAACGTACATAGTCAAATTGAATTTCCTTAAAACCAAGTTTGGCTGCTTCCTTAGCGATGGCTATATTATAATCCCATACTTCTTTATTATAGGGATTGACGAACCCGTCTCCCTTGCCGTTTTTCCAGACAGAGCCGTCAGGATTACGGAAAGACATCTCGGGATTTTTGTTGGCCAGTACCGTATCTTTAAATACGACAATACGAGCAATCGGGTAAACATTATGCTTTTTCAATCGGTCCATCAAACCGGAAATATCCCGAATGAATTTTTGCGGCTTGCCCAATTTGAGCAGCTCGGGATTGGACGTTGGATAAGTGATATAACCTGCATCGTCTTTAATATCAATAACCATGGAATTGAGCTCTGTCTTATCAAGCAGTTCAAGCAGCTGGGTCATACGCGAACCGCCTGCGCTATAAGCTGTGACATAGATGCCCTTGATAGCAGGAGTCGTCGGTTGTGGGTCAATTTTAACCGGAGGATTGGAGGCATCCACCTTCATCTTATTGTGCTGAGCCTGAATCATGGCGCTGCTAATTGTTGTTGCCACCGTATCTTTTACATTTGGAGTGTTGGCTGACTGGTCCCCGTTTCCGCCTATCCCCATCGCCAATAGCATAATTGCCCAAATCATATTCATTTCCTAACTCTCTCCCTTATGGATGTCGCTTACCTGATTATACGTAAAGTTATGTATCGAAAAAAAACACGCTTGTAACCAATACTGGAATCATCAGGCACAGTCTTACATGATTAACCCAACTTATGTTTATTGAATCCATAAAAATGCATAAATAATGCCGCTCTCTTCGCAGTTGTAGATGCAACCGGAAGAAGCGGCACTTGGTAAAGAAATTTATTGAAGATAATTATTGTCTTGATGCTCGCAAATACTGTACTGAATAATTTCTAGCGCATCCGTTGGCTTGAGTATGGACATCCCGTCCCGAAGCACAATCATCGAGTTCAGCTCATCCTTTTTGAGAGAAGGGAGCATTTCCGGATACCATCTTAAGACAATGTCGGACAGTTTTACCGTTTCCATTTCCACAAAAATCACCCTTTCCTGCTCGGAATCATTCCAAAAGAATCATTCAATACGATTCGGAAAAGCAAAGTGCCTGTGAAATAGCAGGTAAAGCTGGTCTTTATATACTATGGGAACAGCGCACATATAGTGTACCACAGAAACTGTATTTTGACACTTGGGTTTGTGCTTATCTTCGGCGAAATGAACCCATCACCCCAACCGTTTCCACAATATTGACAAAAGCAGAAGGGTCCACTTCTTTAATGATCCGTTTTAATTCAACTAGCTCGTAGCGTGTCGTGACAGTCATCAGCATGTCTTTTTCAGTATGTGAAAATGCGCCTTCAATTTTTATTTTGCTAACACCGCGTGGTGTGGTTAACATCCGCTCCAGTAGCTTGTCGGTGTGTTCTGTAATAATGTAGACGGTAATCTTCGTGTGACTGACATAGATTTGATCTAACACTTTGCCAGTCACAAAAATAGATAGCATCGACGCAAGTGCAATATTCCAATCATCGTTCAAATATCCTGCTGCAAGAATGACCAGTCCATTCATGCCAACAAGTACAGTTCCTACGGGGAAGTCACGATAACGAGTGACGATGGAACCGATAATGTCAAAACCGCCCGTAGACCCCCCTACCCGAAAGGAAATTCCTGCTCCAACGCCGATCATCACTCCTCCAAAAACGGAGGCTAGCAGGGGGTCCGACACGACAGATCGCACCGGCACCAAGGCCAAAATCCATGTTGTAACGACAACGGATAAAATGCTCAGGCTAATAAAACGCTTGCCTAAAATAAACCAGCCTGTAATAAGCATCGGGATATTGATAATAAAATACATCGCGCTGATATCAAATTTTGTGAAGTAGCCGATTAACATGGAAAGCCCAGCTACTCCTCCGCTCAGCAAGTGGTGTGGCACGAGAAACAGATTAAAACCGCATGCAATGGCAGCGGCTCCAAGAATGACAGTTAAGCAGTTTAACACCATTTTTAACAACTTATTTTCACCTCATTTAAATTATACGGGAAGCAACTTGCTGGTATTCATGAATTGTTCTGTGCTATAATGCGATGTGGATATTCTTGAGTAGGGACCTATGTCCAGAGAAACACTTAAAATTTAAACTGTTTTAAAAAGGATAAATTCGTTTAAGATGTATCGGATAGGTTCCCCAAATTCATTACAGAAAGTTGCAGTTATAGGTCTAAATAAACTGTCACTGTATTGGGGAAAACTTATACAATAATATCGCTACTTAAGAATACAGACAACATTGTGGATTGTCCACCACATCCACCATTAAGAAGGAGTTTGAATAAATTTGACGACATTTGCAGAATTTGATCTTGAACCGAAAGTAATTCAGGCGATTACAGAACTGGGTTTTGAAGAAGCAACACCAATTCAATCGCAATCCATCCCGATTGCACTACAAGGCAGAGACATGATTGGCCAAGCCCAAACAGGTACTGGTAAAACTGCTGCGTTTGGTATTCCGCTGATCAACAAAATTTCTAGAAGCGACGAAAAAATCAGAGCTCTGATCATGGCACCAACACGTGAGCTTGCTATCCAGGTAGCTGAAGAAATCGAAAAACTCTCCCGTTTCAAAGGTCTTCGTACTTTGCCAATCTATGGTGGACAAGATATCGTACGCCAGATTCGCGCTTTGAAAAAGAAACCTCAAATTATTATTGGTACGCCAGGACGCTTGCTTGACCATATTAATCGTAAAACCATCAAGCTGGAAGATGTAAACACAGTTGTTTTGGATGAAGCAGATGAAATGTTGGATATGGGTTTTATGGAAGATATTCAATCCATTCTGAAGCAAGTTCCAGACGAGCGTCAAACGATGCTTTTCTCGGCTACAATGCCTCCTAATATTAAAAGATTGGCTGAACAATTCCTCAAAAATCCTGAGCATGTTTCAGTTATTCCTAAACAAGTTAGTGCTCCACTGATTGATCAGGCCTATATCGAAGTTCCTGAGCGTCAAAAATTCGAAGCATTGAGCCGTTTGATCGACATGGAATCCCCAGAACTTGCTATCGTATTTGGTCGTACCAAGCGTCGGGTAGACGAGCTGGCTGAAGCTCTGCAAAAACGCGGATATTCTGCAGACGGTTTGCATGGTGACTTGTCTCAAAACCAACGTGATGCTGTAATGCGTAAATTCCGTGACGGAAGCATCGATGTGCTCGTAGCGACTGATGTAGCTGCCCGTGGCTTGGACGTTTCCGGTGTAACTCACGTTGTGAACTTTGACCTTCCGCAAGATCCAGAAAGCTATGTTCACCGTATTGGACGTACTGGACGTGCAGGTAAAGAAGGGGAAGCTTGGTCTTTCGTAACGCCTCGTGAAATTGACCATTTGCACTTTATCGAACGTGTAACTCGTCACCGCATTCCACGCAAGCCGCTTCCAACGTTGGCTGAAGCTCTGGAAGGCAAACAACGTATCATTGCTGAACGTCTCCTAGAGGCTGTAGAAAGCGGCGAGCTGAACGAGTACAAAGGTTTGGCTATTCAAATGCTGGAGCAATATGATTCTGTGCAACTTCTCTCCGCAGCTCTAAAACTAATGACTGGTGAGAAGAGAGAAGCATCGATTGAGCTGACTCCAGAAGATCCGATCCGTGCAAAACGTCGTAAACCAGACGTGCGTTCTGGCGGTCGCAAGCCTTCCAACTACAGCGGTCGCAGCAACGGTGGTTACAATTCCAACCGTTCCGGTGGTAGCGGCGGAAGTGGCAGCAAAGGTGGATATGGCGGTTACAACCGTGGCAAAGAAGGCGGTGGCTACAACCGTGATTCCGGAAGCCGGTACAGTGGAGATCGCAAACCACGCCCGAGCAGCAATGGGGAAACTCGTCGTCCTGCAAGACGTGAAGATTCCTCTTCCGAATAAGAAATGAAATAATGAAAAGTCGAAGCAGATGAAGCTTCGGCTTTTTTGTTATGATTGAATCAGTATGTATGAACCTTTTAGCAATCTGCTTTAATGAGGCACTTATTGATTTCACTGGCGCATTAGGGCTGAAATACGGTATGATATAGCCAAGAGCCGGAATTTATAGGCATAGCAACATGAGTCTTGGGAACTGCCAAGGCTTGCGGAGGGAGAGACTGACATTGGAGTTTAAAGGAGCTATGGGTGGTATTTACCGCCTGACCGAGTGGATTACCCGACTGGCGGCTACAAATTTGTTATGGGTGTTATGTTCGTCGCCTTTTGTGTTCTGCCTCATACTGAAATTACTTGTAATGAATCAGAATTTGGCTAATGAATCTTTACAAATGAATTGGGCGATGGCTGTTTTGGCACCGCTTACTTTATTTCCAGCCACATCGGCTATGTTCACGGTGGTTCGCAAATGGGTAATGGGGGATACCGATACAGGCGTGTTTCGTACCTTTTTTAAAGGGTACAAAGAGAACTATAAGCAGAGTCTGATCGGGGGTATCTTTTACACGTTACTGTTTGTCATCATGTATGTGGATTATACCGTATATATGACACAACTCAGCAACTTGCAAATCGTGGGCGTAATTATGCTCATTCTTATCATTATTTTGCTTGTGTCTATGTTTAACTTCTTTTCGATGGTGGCTCATTATCATATGTCTACCGGACAAATTATCAAAAATGCGGTTTTACTGACGCTGATTCGACCCTTCCGTGTATTTTCTACCATGCTCGGTAGCGCCGTTGTTATATTTATCGGAGTCAAATATCCTGTGCTTTTCTTATTCTTCATCGGTAGTGTAGTTGCCTGGTTCGCTTTCTTTAATTTTTATGGAACATTCCTTAAAATGCAGGATCAAATGGAAAAGATGAAGCAGAAAGATGAAGATACGGCAAGCATTGAAGACAAGAAAAGTGATAACCTCTAAAAATAAAACATATTTCTCCTAGCATTTACTTTCTGAGTGAGAAGCGCTATAATAAGGTCACATCCTGCGATGCACGTTACGGTCATTTGTTGTTTTGAACCAATGACAATGTCTAGGGAGATCTATACGGATGAATAGCTGAAAAGCCCTGTCAATTCCTGACAAGGGGACTTCAAAAGTTTATTCTGCGGTCACCCACCTGCTAAAGCAGGTTCAGAAGACGCTATGGTCGGACGGCATCGGCGGGTACTCCAAAGATAATGAATACACTCTGTTTATGCTTCTTGCAGAAACAGGGTGTTTTTTGTATGCAACAATGTTAAACTAAGACATGAGGTACTAAGGTCGCATACCACAGGTATGGTCGGTTAACTTTTTGTTGTTTAACGTTTTATAAAGCGCTTGCAGCAAAAAAACCGATGTGCTGCATTATAGCAACGATTATCGTGAAGGAGGAAATGTCTTGTCGTTGAAGAGGACTCTGGTAGGGATTGTGCGCAGCCAAGAAGGTACAAGCGACCGGGTCAAGGACCCCCAAATGAAGACACGCTATTATAACTTATCGAGAGACAAGGCTTGGGAAGAAGTATCATCTATTCTAAAAAAAATTCCTGGCTACAAGGTTCTTCATGAGGTAGCATCCGTAGGTGAAATTACGTTAGAGAAGCGAACGGCGTTCGGTAGAACCGTCGACATTACCGTTTCCATATTGTCTGTCTCACCAGTTCGGAGTGCGGTGGATATTTATTCTGCTTCACGCGGATCGCTAGGGGACTTGGGCGCGAATTACCGCATCATTTTGCAACTGTTCGCTGTGATTGACAAGAAGCTGTCTGCTCATAAGGTTGTGCAGTGATTGTAGATGTGTGAGCAGTGATGTGGCAGACAAACGTCAAAAAAAGCGAGGAAGGCAACCCTTCACTCGCTTTTTTAATATGCAGTCTTGATTTAGACGAGTTTTTTCACTGCTGCAATCGCTTGGTCATAGTCAGGGTGTTCGGACATTTCGCTCAAGTATTCTACGTAAGCAATTTTGTCATTTTGATCAATCACAAAAATAGCTCTATGATCCAAATGGAATTCCTTGATGAACACACCATAAGCTTCGCCAAAGGAATGATCCTTATAGTCGGACAGTGTCAATACGCGGTCAATACCGGCAGCACCGCACCAACGAGCTTGAGCGAAAGGCAGATCGACGCTGACAGTCAGCACCACGACTTGATCCCCAAGGGAATCAGCTTCCTGGTTAAAACGTCGAGTCTGTGCGTCACACACACCTGTATCCAAAGAAGGAACAACACTGATCAGTTTGACTTTGCCTGCAAAGTCTTGGAGCGTAGCTGCTTCTAACAGGTTTTTCTGTAATTTGAAATCAGGTGCCTGATCTCCAACCTTCAGTTCAGGACCTAAGAGTGTCAAAGCATTGCCTTTAAAAGTAGCAGCTCCTGTACGTTCTTGTGCCATATGTAATAGCCTCCTTGGGTTTTAGCATTGGTTATCGTTGCCGAAATCTATTATAATCTTTTATAAAAGACATTGTCCAATTTGAATAAGGTGGAGACACCCATGAAGGAAGGATTGCCTTGATTTTTTTACGTTATGAGAACTGGAAAAGTTATTTGCGGTTTTACCCAGTAACCTGTCTGATTTTGCTCATCAATATTGTGATGTTTGTTGTACTCACCGTACAGGGTGGATCGGAAAATAGTTTGACGCTGATCCGATATGGAGCTTTGATTAATGAGGCGCCATTCACCGATCAACTGTGGCGATATGTATCAGCCATGTTTTTACATGCAGGGTTTGATCATCTTCTGTTCAATTCCTTTGCCATACTCGTCTTCGCTCCTCCGCTGGAGCGTTTGCTGGGGTCCTTCCGCTATGTGCTATTGTATCTGATCACGGGTATTGTAGGGAACATTCTGTCCATTGCCCATTACAACATGGTGGCGGAAACGACAGTCTCTGTAGGAGCCTCAGGAGCGATTTATGGCATCTATGGGGCGTTTCTGTACGTTGCCTTGTTCCAACGTTCCTTGATGGATGATGCTTCGCGCAAAACGCTGTACACGCTGCTTGGGTTTGGTATTCTGTTTTCTTTTGCTGTAGCGAACATTAATTGGACCGCTCACTTTGGGGGATTACTCAGTGGATTTTTCATGTATGGATTATTGATTAGATTGACTGGCCAGCGCAAACGCCACTAAAGACAGTTTTACCGTAAGTTAGCAGGGAAGAAAGAGGATGATGTTCGATTGACGTCTTCTTCCGGATGTTGAAAAACAGATTGGAGCGAATATCGGAGTGGAATTACGACAGTTACAATACTTCATGAAGGTAGCGCAAAAAGAACATGTCACTCAGGCAGCCGAGGAGCTACATGTGGCGCAATCTGCGGTAAGTCGGCAAATTCATCAGCTTGAAGAGGAGCTGGGAGTTAATCTTTTTATGCAAAAGGGTCGCAATTTGCAGCTTACGCCAGTGGGACAGCTATTTTGCAAACGGGTTGAGACGATAATAAAAGATCTAGAGCGAGCTGTTTTGGAGGTTCATGAGTTTTTGGATCCTGAGGGGGGCGAAATCCGCATCGGTTTTCCGCACAGTTTGGGGATTCATCTTATTCCTACGGTAGTGGCTGAATTCCGAAAGCGGTATCCCAATGTTAAATTTAGATTTAAACAGGGGATGTATCCGAGTTTAATTCGTGATGTGTTAGCGGGTGAGGTGGACTTGGCTTTTGTATCTCCTTTTCCCGATCGTCATGATCATGTGGAGGGGGATGTGGTGCTGACCGAGGAGTTGTTTGCTGTTCTCCCGCCCAATCATCCTTTAGCCACGGCCAAACATATCACGCTGAGTCAGCTTAAGGGAGAAAAATTTATTCTGTTCAGAGATGGATATTCGTTACGTCCGATTGTCTGGCAGGCTTGTCTGGAGGCAGGATTTACGCCGGATATCGCTTTTGAAGGTGAAGAGACAGATACGATACGCGGATTAGTTGCGGCTGGCATGGGAGTCAGTCTTTTGCCTGAAATGGCGTTGTTTCAGACCAACCCGCTTCAACCTGCAAGAGTGTCAATTGTTGATCCAGAGGTCACGAGAACTATAGGCTTGATTCATCGTAGAGATGATAAACTGCCATTAGTTGCAAAGTCATTCCGAACTTTCTTGTTGCAATATTTTGGTCTTAAAGGTAGTGCAGCTACTCCGAACGGAAGTGCAAAAGCGGATTTAGGACAGTGAGTATAGCTGATTGGTTTTAGATAAAGAAAAAAGGTTGTTCTCTACCGTTAACTTGGTAGAGGAACAACCTTTTTTGCAACACAAGCAATTAATCCCGGCTGTTGAAGATACCGATTAAGCGGATTAGTTCCAGCAAGGAAACAAGAGCTGCAGCCACATAAGTTAATGCAGCAGCATTTAATACTTTGGCTATACCCCGTTCTTCATCACTACGGATAAACCCTTCCGAAACCATAATTTCTCGGGCCCGGTTGGAAGCATTAAATTCAACCGGTAATGTAATTAATTGAAAAGCAACAGTAGCCGAGAAAAAGATAATACCCAAGCCAATCAGGTTCGTGTAGCTGAATAAGAAACCGGCAATCAGCAGAAACGGTGCAATCCCAGAAGCGAAGTTTACGATCGGAAAGATCCGGTGACGGAGTGCCAGCATGGGATAATGCTCTTTATGCTGAATGGCATGACCAACCTCGTGACAAGCTACGGCAACTGCGGAAATGGATTTTTCATAATAAACGGGCTCGGACAGCCGTACGACTCTTTGCATTGGATCATAATGGTCAGATAACGCACCAGGTACTGGTTCAATAGGCACATCATGCAAACCATTGCGATCTAGCATATGCCGAGCTGCATCATAACCGGTCAACCCATTTTCATTTGGGACATCAGACCATTTATTAAAAGTACCTTTTACACGGAATTGCGCCCATAAGGATAATCCGAACGCAAGAATAATCAATATATACATACCCATCATAAAGCAACCCTCCAATATTGTTCATCATACTAGCCAGGGTATCTACATCATAGAACTATGCTCCAGCAGATACTTCAGAGCTTCGATACAAGCGGCGCTTTGTGGTAGTAGACCAGTAAGCAACTTGCGCGCTTGAACGGGCTTGAGCTGCCCCAAGAGAGGCTGTAGTTCATTGACTTCGCGTTCTAGACGCTGCATGTGCATCTCCAGACTCGTTAGTTTGTCAGTGACGTGCTCTTCCCCCGCAACCGAGTTCCATTTAATCAGTGTCTGTCTGATTTCCTCTAGGCTATACTTCTCTTGTTTCATTTGGTTAATACGTTCAAGCCTGTTTAAGGTTTCATCATTATAGAGCCGATAATTTTTCAATGATCGTTCTTCAGGTGTGATCAAACCAAGCTTTGTGTAATAATCAATAGTTCGTTCGCTGACACCAGCCGTCTTGGCTAGCTCACCAATTCGATACAGCTTCATATCCCCATCTGTCTTCACCTCGCGCTCTTCGTTCAACCTTCAATATTAGCATTTGCAAACGGAGTGTTTATAAAGAATATTTTACATGATTCCCAACCATACAGTCAAACGTTATGCTTTTTTTGAACAGAAACAAGCTACTTTTATAGTTAGTAAATATGACATGTAGTGTTTGGAACCATATTTTTTTAACATAATAAAAAAAATCTTGTCAACTTTCATGTATTCTGATTATAATGACAATAAGAATTTCACGAAATGTAAAGAAACTTAACATTCGAGGGAGTGGGCTTCATGAGAAAAAAGTGGTTAGTTGTATTATTGGCCATGCTGACAGTATTAGCTTTTCCGGTAGGTGCGTTTGCTGCTGACGGTCCGACAAATATTCAACTTCAAGCCGGGCTAAACACGGCCTTTACGTTCTTGGCATTTATACTTGTATTTTTTATGCAAGCGGGATTTGCATTGCTGGAGGCAGGCTCGACTCGAATGAAGAATGCGGGTCATGTCGCTGGTAAAACGATTCTCACCACGGGTGTTGCGGCTTTGTCCTTCTGGGCACTTGGATTTGGATTCGGCTTTGGTAATGATGGCGGAAACGGATTTATGGGACTGACGGGTTTCTTCATGAGTGGTACGGATGCGGCTGCATCGTTTGATGCTCTCTCAGGTCTGGATGTTCCGATTACAATTATGTTTTTGTTCCACTTTGCTTTCGCTGCGGTATCACTTTCTATCGCATGTGGGGGGATGGCAGAGCGTGCAAAATTAAGTGTATACATTATTTTCGGTATTTTGTTCTCCATCGTGATTTATCCGGTTGTAGCTCACTGGGTGTGGGGCGGTGGATGGCTTGGTAAGTTGGGGATGCAGGATTATGCCGGTTCGACGGTAGTCCATTTGACAGGCGCTACGGCAGCACTCGTCGCTACCCTGCTGCTCAAACCGCGTCTGGGCAAGTTTAATAAAGATGGCAAGCCGAACATTATCCCTGGTCATAACCAGGTGTACTCTATCTTGGGTGTTATTATTCTCTGGTTTGGTTGGTTTGGGTTTAACCCGGGTAGTGCTGTATCAGCTATGAACGACGGATTCTTTGGATATGTGGCCTTGACTACCAATATTGCTGCTGCGGCAGGTGGGGTTTTCGCTTTGCTCGTATCCTGGATGGTATATGGAAAAGCAGATATTCCTGCTATGCTAAACGGTGTGCTGGCGGCTTTGGTTGCTATTACTGGTTCTTGTGCCTTTGTAGCACCTTGGGCGGCATTGGTCATTGGTGCAGTTGCAGGGATCGTTACTTTCTTCACAGCGCAATGGTTCGAGCGTGCAAGAGTAGACGACCCGGTTTATGCTTTCTCCGTGCACGGTGTTGCAGGGATGTGGGGCGCAGTGTCCACAGGGTTCTTCGCTACTCCTGAGCTTGTAAAAATAACTGGTGTAGGTCAAGCGGGTCTGTTCTATGGTGGTGGATTTACCCAATTAGGAGTACAGCTGCTTGGACTGATTGGCACTTTGGCTTTCGTGTTTGTCATTTCCTTCATTATTCTGGGTGCGATGAAAGCGATTATGGGTATTCGCGTTACAGAAGAGGAAGAAACAATGGGATTGGATATCAGTGAACACGGTACGTACGGCTATCCTGAGCAAATGAAGTTGGTTGCTGAGGCTGAAAAGCGTTCTGGAATTGTGAACTAATATGTAAAATATAAAGAACCAGTATGGATGAGCGGAGGAGATGGAAGTATGGAACTGCAAAATATGGCCCCTTGGGTGAGTTCCGCCGAAGCGATTGATCATGCAGATACACCTGAATCGCTAAGGCGGGCCAGGGTCGACTCTCAAAAATGGTTGCTGGCTTCTCAAGCCTCCGCTCCGTTATCAGACTGGTTACAAACGGCGAATGAAATGCATGACCGCATCGCGGCCAGAGCTGTACAAATGTGCGAAAAAGGGATGGTTGAGGATGGCTTCGGCCCTCCTCCCGTCCCTTACGCATTTATAGCCTTCGGAAGCATGGGGCGCTCGGAATCAACGCTGTGGAGTGACCAGGATAACGGTATGATTATCAGTGACACGATATCTGCCGACAAAGAATTATATTTTAGAGAGTTTGGTCGCAAAGTGTCTGCGATGTTAGAGTATTTGGGATATCCCAAATGTGAGGGGAAAGTAATGTGCTCGGAGCCGTTGTGGCGTCAAACATTATCTGAATGGCAAAAACAGCTAACAAAATGGTCGGACGATTTTGCTTGGGAGCCGATCCGTTATCTGATTATCTCGTCTGATATGAGGCATATCGCTGGAGATGAACGACTATCTGCAAACTGGAAACGAAGTTTTTATGAGTTGTTCCGAATACATCCTGATTTACCCTCGGCGGTACTTAGGAACACGGTGAGGCATAAAGCGACACTTAACATTTTAGGTCAGGTTGTTACCGAGCGCTTCGGTGAGCATGCGGGCGATTTTGATGTGAAATACGGGTTGTACATTCCGCTGGTGAACGCAGTCCGTTTTTTGGCGTTGCAACATGGTGTAGAGGAAACCTCCACCTTCAAAAGGCTCAGTCGTCTCGCATCACTGGAAGCGGCACCGTTGCCTTTACTCGATGCTTGCGAGCGTGCCTTTCGGATTGCGCTTCAGCTACGAATGGCTACACCAGTGAAGGAGAATGATGGATTGCTGGTCAGCAATGGCTACCTGGCTGTAAAGCCGCTGAAACAAGGTAAAGGCTGGCATGAGTTGCGCGAGGCGCTTTCGACGGTACGACGGTTGCATCGTGCGTTGCAAAGGCAGTTGCGATTTATGGAAGGGAGAAGGTCATGAAGGAACCAGCGCAGGGAAGTGGCTTCTGGAGCGCTCTCCGCAGAGGAGGAGTGCCGTCTGCGATCGCATCTGTAATGGGGGCTCCTACGGCTCAACAGATGGCGTTTATTCGCTCCTTAACCCGGGAGCAACGGCGCTCTGAAGTATTGCGGACCCCGCTGGATCGTTTGGAGACGGTAGTTTTTGATCTGGAGACAACGGGATTTTCAGCACAGCATGGAGATGAGATTTTATCGTTCGGGGCGATTCGGGTTGTCGGGGACATGATTATGGAAAAAGAGCAGTTTTATACGCTTGTTAATCCACGGACTGTGATTCCTGAGTACATTACCGAACTAACTGGGATTACCCGGGAAATGACGGATGAAGCTCCACCACTTATGAATGGACTGCACGACTTTATGTCCTTTGTAGGTGGGCGAGTACTTGTAGCACATGCTAGCGCTCATGATAAGGCCTTTTTGAATGCTGCGTTATGGAAAACATCTAAAGTTCAATTGACTCATCGTGTTCTGGATACGATGATGCTTGCCAAATGGCTTGAGCCACAGCAACATCAAACCTACAGTTTGGATGAATTGTTGACCTATCAATCCATTCCGATTGAAGGGCGGCACCATGCGTTAGAGGATGCGAAAATGACGGCTAAGCTGTGGGTTGCTTATGTTCAGGAAATGTTGAAGCGTAATGTGACCAATTTGGCAGATGTCTACGCGCATTTAAGTCATGCCTGATTCAGTACAAGGCATAGCATTCATATACACATCAAAACAGCAAGTTCGCGATTTCGTGGGTTTGCTGTTTTTTTGCGTCCTATTCAGATTTAGAAGGTTAGAGGTGGGGACAGTATGGGCATCCTATGGAGAAGGTAAGGGTCATTTAGACGAAAGACAGGTGATAAGACTGTGAAAAAAATTCTTTTCATCAGAGCGATGGTTATACTGGTTGTGGTTGGGGCTTCATGGGGAGTTATTGCAAACACAACTTATGCAGCAACCCTGTCCATGAAAAATGCACCCTTAAAAGAGGGGAATGGTAGAGAAAAACTTGAAGCTAAGAAAGAGGTAGAGGCTGAAACACATGCGGTAGAGGTATTGAAAAAGCTAAAGCCTGGTCAACGGCTTCCTTCTATGATTTTAAAGGGGTTAAACGGCAAGACCTACGATGTAGGGGCCCCGCGCAATAAGGCTTTGGTTATTAGCTTTTGGGCTTCATGGTGCGATCCGTGCCGATTAGAAGCGCCTATGCTGAATGAGTTGTATAGTAAGTACAAAGATGATGTAGATGTGTATGGTATCAATGTAACTCGTTATGATCGATTGGAGGATGTACAGAAGTTTTCCCGCTCTTTGGATCTCCAGTTTCCCATTTTACTTGATGAGCAAGGAGCATTGTTTGAACGAGTTGGAGGGGTGGCTTTTCCAACTCATGTAATGGTTGATCCTCATGGACAGGTCAGCGAAATCATCATCGGCATGCTCAGTGAGCAGGAGTTGGAACGCAAAATAGAAACTCTTCAAAAAAAGAAGGTGTCTTTGGGAGCCGAGTAGACCGCCAAAGGCACCTTATAAGCTCATGCGAGCAACTGATTAATGATTAACTAATCCATGATGAGTAAGGTCTGACTGATCGTTTGTTGGAGTTGGTGCTTCCAACAATGCGTAACGGAAGCTGTCCAAGAGAGCTTCCCAGCTGGCTTCAATTACATTTTCGGATACGCCTACGTTACTCCAGACGTCCTCGTAATTTTTAGACTCAATGAGCACACGTACCTTGGCGGCGGTGGCATCCTTTTCGTCAAGCACACGTACCTTGTAGTCGGCCAAATGCATGTCCCGCAAAGCAGGGAAATATTGAGAAAGAGCCTTGCGGAGTGCGTTATCGAGCGCGTTGACAGGACCGTTGCCTTCAGCTGCAGTATAGACACTCGTCCCTGCGACATTCAGTTTCAAGAATGCCTCGGATACGACCGGGCGGCCGGCTGTTTTCTCTACCAGCACTTTGAAGGATTCAAAAGAGAACATTTCCTTCACTTCACCACCTGCTTCACGAATGAGCAGTTCCAGCGAAGCGTCCGCGCCTTCAAACTGGTATCCCTGATGCTCCAGTTCCTTGATGCGGCTAATTACGCCACGTGCCTCATCACTGGATGGGTCAAGGGTGATGCCCAGCTCTTGCGCTTTGGATACCACGTTGCTTTGCCCGGCCAGTTCGGAGACCAAGACCCGCTGCTTGTTCCCCACAAGTTCAGGAGCGATGTGCTCATAAGTTCGCGAGTCGCGCAGAATGGCTGACACATGAATGCCCCCCTTATGGGCAAAAGCTGCATTGCCAACATAAGGCTGGTTCACAGGCATATTGACGTTGGCGACTTCACTCACAAAGCGGGCTGTATTGTGGAGTTGACTTAACTTCTCGGTATCTAGACAGTCGTAACCCAGCTTGAGCTGCAAATTAGGAATGACGGAGCACAGGTTAGCGTTACCACACCGTTCACCGTACCCGTTAATAGTACCCTGAACCTGCCTTGCGCCTGCTTGTACAGCACTTAGAGAGTTCGCTACTGCCAACTCGCAGTCATTGTGTGTATGAATACCCAACTGTGACCTCGTTATCTGGCTTTGCAGCATAGTGACAATTTCCTGAATCTCATGCGGCAGGGTACCGCCGTTTGTATCGCACATCACGAGCCAATCCGCGCCTGCTTCTTCAGCTTTTTTCATAACGGCCATTGCATACTCGGGATTGTTTTTATATCCGTCAAAAAAATGCTCGGCATCAAAAATAACCTCCATGCCCCCTTGCTTTAAAAAGGCGATGGAGTCGTAAATCATAGACAGATTTTCCTCCAGTGTCGTCTGTAAGGCAGTGTGTACATGAAAATCCCATGATTTACCCACAAGTGTAGCAGCCTGAGCGCCGGATTCCAGAATTCGTTGCAGATTGACATCCTGTGCTGCGATGCTATCTTTGCGGCGCGTGCTGCCGAAGGCGACAATCTTTGCCCGAAGGCCCAGTTCTTGTACCCGTTTGAAAAATTCGATATCCTTGCTGTTGCTTCCGGGAATCCCGCCTTCAATATAATGAACACCGAGATCATCGAGTTTTTTGGCGATTTTCAATTTGTCATCAGCAGACAAGCTAATTCCTTCTCCTTGAGTGCCGTCTCGCAGCGTTGTGTCAAAGATAGAAATAGCGGTGGACATGAGGGACTCCTCCTTTGCGGATTGCTCAGATTGGTGATATTCTGCTTTTTTAAGCACATTAATTTAGTTGTTTAACGCTTAAAAACAGGAAAGCGTTAGTTTGTCGTGTTCGTATGTTAGTCGATTATATCAACTTATGACTTCAATTGTAATATATAATTATCATTTTTAGCCGCAAAACCTTTATTTTTTATGTAAAATAGAAATGGTACTTAAGGGTATCTCAAGTGTAAAATCAAAACACATATTCCCGCGATGACGGGTGAATTTACAGTTAAAAGAAGGGTTGAGCATGAAAGATGTCAGTGCTTATTATCCGGTTGGCGGGCGAGTTATTCTGCATGTGGATATGAACGCATTTTATTGTTCCGTTCATGCCGCGGAGGAGCCGGAGAAATATGAGGGACTACCTACCGCGGTGGCAGGCAGTAGTGAGCTGCGCAAAGGTGTAATTGTAACCTGCTCTTATGAAGCCCGACGATTGGGCATTTCAACAGGAATGGTCGTTCAGCAGGCTCGCCGGATCTGTCCACAGCTCATCGTAATACAGCCTGATTTTCACTTGTATCGTCGTTATTCCAAAGCATTTATGAGCATTGCATATTCGTATACGCCTATGCTGGAAGCAACTTCAATTGATGAGTGTTATCTGGATATTTCTGGATCCAAACAGTTTGGAACACCTATGGAAATTGCTGAGGAAATCCAGCGCAGAGTAGAAGACGAACTGGGTCTGCCCTGTTCAATTGGAGTTGCTCCCAACAAGTTGCTGGCCAAAATGGCCTCTGATCTGAAAAAACCACGTGGGATCTCTGTTCTACGTTTGCGTGATGTACCCAACATTTTGTGGAACCTACCTTGTGGTCAATTGTTTGGTGTGGGCCGCAAAACGGCAGATAAGCTTCTACAAATGAACATTCGCACCATTGGGCAACTGGCTAAGGCTGATGAACATATGCTGGTTGGCGTATTTGGTGTGACGGGTTCGTGGTTAAAATTGGCTGCTAACGGGATTAATCATTCTCCAGTCAGCACTGAGCGGGAGCCAAACAAGTCTATCGGTCACACGACCACCCTACCTATGGATGTGGTCAAGCTGGAAGAAGCCCAACGGGTACTTCTTAACATTAGTGATCAGGTAGCCCGGCGGCTTCGACGACACGGTATGCTGGCAGGAGGTATACAATTGACGATTCGGACGCCGGATATGAAGACCTTTACGCGTTCTCAAGTCAGGAGCACTCCTACGGAAAGTGCAGAGGACATATATAAGGAAGCTTGTGCGTTATATCGTCGCCATTGGGGAGAAGATAAGCCTGTGCGCTTGCTGGGGATTACGCTACAGCAGCTTATTCCAAAGGAGGAAGCTGCCGTTCAAATGGATCTATTTGAATACCAGGATCAGCCCAAGAAAGAAAGCTTATTGAAGACGATGGATGCACTTCGCGACAAGTTTGGTGAAAATGCAATTTTGACCGCTGGGATGCTGGGAGATGATCCTTCGGTACTTCTTCGCAACTCCAAGTTGCGCGGAACTTCGCTGCAAAAAGACAATCTACCAACTCTGGAGTGAACTTTTGGATAGATTAGTGCAAGCAGAAGCTTACGTTATAAGCATTTTTTGCATGAAGGATAAAGGAAAATAATTTGTAATAATATTGGGTTTGTATTAATATGTGAATAGAATGCAAAAGCTGGTTTGTTTGATTGTATAGGAGGAAGAGAAAAGTTATGGCTAAATACACTTGGGTAGAAAAAGATACATGCATTGCATGCGGAGCCTGTGGCGCTACAGCACCAGACATTTATGATTATGATGATGAAGGTTTGGCTGAAGTGATCTTTGAAGGGGATGCCAACCAAGGCATCAAGGCGATCTCAGAAGACCTGTTTGATGATATGCAGGATGCTTGTGACGGTTGCCCTACGGATTCCATTAAAGTAGCAGACGAGCCGTTCAATAAAGAAGGTTAAGCGTAGGCTTCTTTGATAGGCACAGCACCGACAGTTCCCTTCGCCGTATAACGGTGAAAGTAAGCTGTTGGTGCTGTTTTTTTAGGTTATAGAATGGTTCAGCGGAGGCTGAACCATTCTATAACCGCAAGAAAAACTTCTGCCAAGCGCGGTCTGGCTTCTGTGAAAGTACGTCGATAGACGTTTTTCTTATGTGCTGTCCATCAAGTCTATTTTTACCGATATACATAATAGGAAGTATGCAAGATTACACGATCAGGAGGATCCGATGAACCATTCGCCTCATCTTAAATCGTATGTAAAAAAACACCCTGATAATAAAATGGCCTGGTATTTACTCGGCAAAGAGTATGAGAGCAGCGGTCAGGAGGGCAAAGCAAATTATTGCTTTAATCGCGCAGGAGAAGTGTTCGAAGCCTTCGAGCATAAACAGATTCCGGCAGACGTATGGATGGAATATCAGGATAAACTGGTTCAGATGTCCAAGGAGAAGGAGCGAAGAACGGCTCGAACACGTCACCTGTTAACTGCGTTAATGGTACTACTGCTCATATGGGTTCCTTCAGCTAATTCACCGAGACCTTCAAATGAGAATACATTTGATCCATCTGGAACTGAGCAGGCAGCAATTGATAATATTGAAGTTACGAAAGTGGCCACTGCTGATCCGAAGGAGACGGCCCAGATCGGTGTGGTTGGTGGTGTGTTTACGGCTCAAGCTCGAAAAGGGAGTGAAGCTGGAACGGGGCTTACTGATATGTTGGCTAAGACTAGCCGACTGCCATCCAAGACTACGGTGTTGGGCATGGAGCAGGGGGGCTCGTGGCTGCTCTGGAGAGAGGGCATGAAACCATTACTTAGTGTACAGAACAAAGGAAACGGCGGATTAGCTGTTCAGTCTTACGACGCAGCTGCGTGTGCTTGTAAGCCGTCAGACAGTGAAAATCTTCGCAAAGCAGGTCTAAAATGGGCTGCTGGACAGGAGGAATTAGCTGTGCTGAATAGCTCCATGCGTGCTTTTCGCTCACAGCATCAACGTCTTCCCCAGAGTCTTGATGAACTGACTCGAGACTTTCCCGCTAACACGATGTATGGTACGACAGACGGGATGAAGAAGGCTTTTACACCTATGCGTAATTTACTTGCTTCACCAGGAAAGGGAACAGGGAAGGCAGTAGATTTAGACGCTGACTCGTTGGCCGGAAGCAGTCCATTACTGGCATCGTCATTGCACGGAAGGCCTTTTCTGGGGCAACCGCTGCGAATTGTGCTGGACAAATCTAAGCATAGGCTTGCCCTGGTAAGTGGCAATGTACTTATTCGAAATTATCCTATCGGTTTGGGTGGAGAAAGAACACCAGAAGGGAAATTTGTGATTACCGATAAAGTAGTAAATCCGAACGGCAAATCCAACGGTGAGTTTGGCAGCCGTGGAATGCAACTGTCTGCAACGAATTATGCCATTCATGGCACGAACGAGCCGGACAGCATTGGCAAAAATGAGTCTTTGGGTTGCGTCCGAATGGGTAAAGAGGATGTGGAGGAATTGTTTGCACTCGTACCTTCGGGTACGGAGGTAGTCATTGGTAACGGCGGATTGCCTGATCAAGTGCTTGTGCCTGGTTCTCGATTTACAAGTGAGCCGCAGCATGACCAGACGAATCCCCGCAAAACCTATCACTGGCTAAATTAAAATTTTGATGCTATTGCTACTTGGTGTTTAACGATTTCCTGCTTGTGCTAAAACAATGACCAGAATAATTACAATGATGAGGAGAACAAAGCTGACGGCGGTCCATACAATCGCTTTCTTGTTCACCTCATCCTTTTTCTTTTGCAGACTGGGCGGCTTGCGCTTGGTCTTCATATCAGCAATCCCTCTTTTCTAACGAGCTAAGGTCTTGTCTTACTATGTCCATTGTAAATGGTTTGATTATACATTTTCAATGACATCTCCATGACAACTGAATTGTTCTGATGTTGCACCTCGCAAATTACTTTCTTTTTGGTATGGAAAAAGCTAAACTATTTTGTAGAGATGTTTTTTTAGGATTGTGCAAGGGCATAGAACGGAGTGGATGAATCGTGTTGTATCGAAGGATTGCGAAACCTGTTTTTTTTAAAATGAGTCCAGAGACGGCCCATCATGTAGTCATTGACGGTTTAAAACATGCGGGCTCACTTCCTGGTGGAGCAGCGACACTGCGAGGAATGTACGGAGTCAAGGAGACGGAGGATCTTGCCGTTGATCTGTTTGGCATTCATTTTCCCAACCCGATTGGACTGGCTGCAGGACTGGATAAAAATGCAGAAGCGGTTACTGGTTTTTCTTCCATCGGGTTTGGATTTATGGAAGTGGGAACGGTGACACCTGTGGGACAGCCCGGTAACGATCGGCCACGTTTGTTCCGACTGCCTCCCGATGAGGCATTAGTCAATCGGATGGGCTTTAACAATCTGGGTGCTGAGAGCATGGCCAAGCGTCTGGCTGCACTCAAACATCGACCTGTTCCGGTCGCAGTTAATATCGGCAAAAATAAAATCACGCCCAATGAGGATGCTCATAAGGACTATGAAAAGTGTATTTCCGCACTGTATCCGTATGCGGACTTCTTTGTAGTGAATATTAGCTCGCCGAATACGCCGGATTTACGAAAGCTCCAGCATGGTGATGAACTGAAGTCGTTATTGGAAGCGGTTCGGGCAGAGATGGGAGTCCAGGCGAAAAAGTATGGCAATGCCAAGTCTGTACTGGTTAAAATTGCGCCAGATGTATCGGATGAGGAATTGGAATATATGACAGATGCGATTGCTGCCAGTGGAGTAGACGGCATTATTGCGACCAATACAACGATATCCAGAGCTGGTTTAACGCACCGAAATGCGAGTGAAACAGGAGGGCTGAGTGGTAAGCCGCTGCGTGACCGTTCCACAGAGGTCATCGGACGGGTGTATCGCCAGACGGAAGGTAAGCTTCCTATTATCGGATCAGGCGGTATATTCACGAGCCGTGATGCCTATGACAAAATTAAAGCAGGCGCAAGTCTGATTGAAATTTATACAGCATTGATCTACGAAGGGCCGGAAGTAAATAGAGCTATACATGCTGGCCTGCGTGAGCTGCTTCGAAAGGACGGCTTTAGACACATTACCGAGGCTGTTGGTGCAGATCACAGATAAAAAAGTGTTGTCGGAAGAGACAGGAGGTACGGGGATGGACGGAAGAGACTGGGGAACATTTTTACTGCCATACGATCAGGCGGTGGAAGAGCTTAAGGTCAAGTTCAAAACAATGCGTGCGGAGCTGAAAAAGCGCGAGGAATACGCTCCTATCGAATTCGTAACCGGACGGGTTAAAAAAATATCAAGCATCCTCGATAAGGCGAAGAGATTACAGGTTCCTTCTGATCAGCTGGAGACGGGAATCGAGGATATTGCAGGTATTCGCATTATGTGTCAATTTGTAGAGGATATTCGGCGGGTGGCCGAATATATCAGAAGACGTAAGGATTTGACCGTACTGTATGAAAAGGACTATATCACCAATTATAAAGACAGTGGCTATCGCAGCTTTCATATGATTGTGGAGTATCCGGTTCAGACAGCAGTCGGGCTGAAAATCGTGCTGGCAGAAATTCAAATCCGTACTTTGGCTATGAATTTTTGGGCAACCATAGAGCATTCTCTTAGCTATAAGTATCGTGAAAGCTTGCCTGATAATATGCGTACACGGTTGAAAAAGGCAGCTGAGGCAGCCTTTGTATTGGATAATGAGATGTCTTCCATGCGTCTTGAAATATTGGAAGCGCAGAAAAAATTCGAGGATGAAGCCAATATCGTTTCCAAAGTGCTAACAGGCATGCATCGGCTGTATTTCTACCATAAGATCAGTGAAACGATTGATGCGCAGCGCAGATTCAATGAACTGTGGGAACGGCACGACATGGAAGGAATCAAGCTGCTTCACGATGAGGTCAAGGAGATGCTAGAAGCCTCTACCAAGGAAGAAGACAGGGATGAGTATTAAATGGCACACCTTTCCTACGAACCGCTGTACGTGACTTATTTGGTATACTTCAATCGTGATCGGGATTACTTTGAATGTCATGAGGTACTGGAAGAGCTGTGGCTTAAGCTGGACCGTGACCCTGTATATAAAGGTTTGCTGCAAGTTGCTGTAGGGCTGTATCATTTTCGGAATGGTAACTATCGTGGTGGACATATGATGCTGGATAGTGCGGTCCACCGGTTGGAGCATGCTCCTTCGCAGGCGCTGGGCATTAATATGGTGAAGCTGGTGGAAGAGGCGCGCATTTGCGCTCGTCAGCTTGCTGAAGCTGTTATGACCGGCACGGAAGAGCTTCAGCAAGAACCGCCGGTTTATCGGGATATGACGATTGAAATCGTCGAGCCCGGGTTGCGCCGGGCCGTGGAGAAGGCGTCGTCGTCCATTCCAGTCAACATCCCGCAGCAGAGAGGTCCTCGGCGTGGGGAAAAGCATGAGCAGCGTCAGCAGGCGCTGGAAGCTTCTATTAGGCGAAGACAGGCCGCTGGCGGCTCAGGTTCTGTCTCAGCGGAAACGAAGGATGCACCTTGAGTTTGAAGCGCATGATAAGCAAGCAGCCCGATCCGTTTCATGAGGATCGGGCTGCTTTATCGTTTTGAGGTGTGTGAAGGTTTGCCTAGGAGGTTACGTTCTTTTTATATTTCTCAAAGAAGGCTTTGAAATCGTCGAGTGTGTATCCATTGTCCGAAGGATTTTCCTTCAACCCGCCTACCATACGTTCCTTTTCCACGCCTTTTTCGTAATAAATGAGCGTAGGGGTATACTCAATCTTATACTTGTCCCAGCCATCCTCATACTCACGCAGGTTAAATTCGTGCATCGTGATGTTCTCCTGCTTGCTCAAAGGCAAGAGCTTAGGAGTAGTGGCGCGGCAATGCACACAGTCGGAGGCGAAATGATAGACGAAAAAGTTTTCCTTTTTGTCAATTTTGCTCTGTAAATCTTCCGGCTTAATAATTTGCTGATAGTTCGGGTCATTCAGCAGCTCTTGAGTAGCAGGATTTAACGAGGCTGTGGAAACGCCATACAGCTTGTTTTTAGTGCCTGAATTTAAAGCGAGCAGCACACCAATCAAAATGACCAGCACAACAAAAAAGCCGATGACGGGTATAAGCTTTTTTTTGTTGGAATTTTGTGCGTTCAATGCAATCTCTCCTATCAAAATTCAAAATATGCAGCTATGAATCTTATTATTATACAACATTACATCTTGTAGTGAAAGTTTGTAAATCACACGGATATTGCGGGATAACAGGTTGAATATGGTACAATAAAATTTATTTTAAAAGGACAGGATGATTCCGATTATGGGTGTACAGCTCCCCACAGCATTTGTAAAGCGCATGGAGCAATTGCTCGGCGAAGAATTTGAAGCATTTATGACTGCCTATGACCACACGCCCCATGCCGGGATTCGCGTCAATACATTAAAAATTCCGGTAGAGGACTTTAAGAAACGTTCTCCGTTCGAACTGCGGCCGATTCCGTGGTGTGCCACGGGTTTTTATATTCCGCACGGTACAAAGCCGGGATTACACCCTTACTACCATGCGGGGCTGTACTATGTACAGGAACCGAGTGCAATGTCTCCGGTTGAGCTGCTCAATGTAGCTCAGGACGAAGCTGTATTGGACTTATGTGCTGCACCGGGCGGGAAATCAACCCAAATAGCTGCCAAATTACAAGGAAGCGGCGTATTGGTGACAAATGATATTAGCGCGGACCGAACCAAAGCGTTGGCTAAAAATGTGGAATTGTACGGTGTGCGTAATGCCGTGGTACTGAATGAAAGCCCGGATCGAATCGCCGATGCCTTTCCACATTTTTTTGACAAGATACTAATTGATGCACCTTGCTCGGGAGAAGGTATGTTCCGCAAGGATGAGGACATGGCAAAACAATGGGAAACGCATTCGGTAGATAAATGTGTAGTCATGCAACGGGACATTTTGCGTGTAGCGGCCTCGATGCTGAGCACAGGAGGGAGAATTGTCTATTCGACCTGCACCTTTGCGCCAGAAGAAAATGAAGGAATGATCGCAGAATTTCTGGAGGCTCATCCCGATTTTGACGTAGTCCCTGTTCCATCGGAAGCAGGTTTTGCACCAGGCCACCCGGAATGGATGAGTGAAGAGGTCGCGGCATCACACCCCGAACTGCGGGGAACAGCACGCCTTTGGCCGCATCTCGTAGAGGGAGAAGGCCATTTTATCGCTGTGTTGCAACACCAGGGTGGTCGTGTCACTGGGACAGAAGATCACACTGAATCCGGGGATTTGCCTCCATTTGAGGGCAAGAATGACAGGGCATTGAACATAGATGCAGCGTATCCACGGAAGAAGCAGTTTTTGTCCGTCAAGGAAGCACTAACGCCAAGCGGTCAAGGAAGACATGCGACTGGTGAGCCTAAACGAAGTGGAAAAGGAATGGACGGGAAGTCCGGTAAAGGAAAGTCCGCGCGCGGCTTGGGTGGCAATAAGTCTCGTTCTGGCAAAGAGAATGTAAAATCCGCTGCACGCTCCCCACAGGATGTGCTGGAGTCCTATCACCAATTTGTGAAGGATCAGCTGGAGGTGTGCTTTACAGGCTATACGGTGGTTTACGGAGATCGTATTTATCAGTCGCCACTGGCATCACATCGTTTGGACGGCCTTAAAGTGGTGCGACCAGGCTGGTTTATGGGTACTGACAAGAATGGTCGCTTTGTGCCTTCACATCCGCTGGCGGTGGCATTACGCCCTTCAGAGGCGGTTAGAAGCATCAATCTCTCCAGTTCAGATGCTGAGGCCATCCGTTATTTAAAAGGGGAGACCTTGTCCATCCCTGTTGAGAGAATGGCACTGCGGAACGAAGTCCAGCCCAAAGGCCATACTCTCGTGTGCATTGATGGTTATTCGGCTGGGTGGGGCAAATGGCAGGACGGTATGCTCAAAAATGAATACCCTACAGGCTGGAGGTGGACATCGGTATGAGTGGAAAAGGGAGACAAACGCAACGTTTGGATAAAGTTTTAACCCATATGGGATATGGCACCCGTAGTGATATCAAGCGACAGGTGAAGCAAGGGATAATCACGGTAAACGGGAAGACCACCAAGGATAGCGGCTTACAGGTTCATCCATACCAGGATCAGATTGAAGTGAACGGGGAACGTGTTGTTTTTCGGGAGTATATTTATATCATGCTGCATAAGCCACCAGGTGTCATCTCTGCAACTGAAGATACAAGGGAGCGGACGGTACTGGATTTGCTGAGTGCGGAGGAACGACATTTTGAGCCTTTTCCAGTAGGACGTTTAGATAAAGATACAGAAGGATTATTGCTATTGACCAACGACGGTAAACTAGCGCATGAGCTACTTTCTCCACGGCGGCATGTTCCTAAAACGTATGAAGCTACCGTGTCGGGTCATGTCACGGAGGAGGATATTCTTCAATTTACAGCAGGAGTGGAACTGGATGATGGGTATGTTACCCTTCCCGCACAGTTGACTATTCTTCGCCACGAACATCCGTACCAGGCAGATGGAGAAGTCATTTCCTATATTTCGCTTGTCATCCATGAGGGTAAATTTCATCAAGTGAAGCGTATGTTCGAGGCGGTTGGTAAAAAGGTGACCTATTTGAAAAGAACGGCCATGGGACCATTGAAGCTGGATGAACAGCTTCCACTGGGCAGCTATCGAGAGCTGACTAGTGAAGAGCTGGCATGGATCGGCCGGGATATAGCGTCTGCAACGTCAGAAGTTTGATGAGCAGATTAAATATAAATGACGCACAGGCTCTTATAAGATTCCTGTGCGTCATTTTAGGGTATAGACAACCAGACAGAGAATTATTCAAACTCAACTTTTAACAACGAATCGCAGTTTACAAATTATTGTGCGCGTGCTGCCCGACTTTTTTTCACTTCGGCTGCCTTATAAGCTGTAACCTTGTTTTTACCTGTCGTTTTGGATATGTACATCGCTTGATCGGCCTGTTTGACCAGTTCATCCGGGTTCATTTCCTTCTTCACTGTACTGTGTCCGACACTGATCGTGACAATGCTTTCTTCCGCGACCCGTTCGCGGATACGTTCTGCGACATGTCCAACCTTGGCCCGTCGATCCACAACCATTGCGACCAGTTCCTCGCCACCATATCGTCCGGTCAGTCCGATTTCATCCAGTTCATCCTCCATAATCTGTGCCACCTGTTTGAGTACTTCATCGGCACGAGCATGACCCTGCGTATCATTCAACTTTTTGAAATTGTCAATATCGCAAAAAATGACCGACACGCGGATTCCCTGGTCCATATATCGCCGTAGTCGCCCCGAAAAATATTTACGGTTATATAGCCCGGTCAGGCCATCGGTGATGGAAGAACGGTAAATCCTTTGGAGCAGCTCCACAATTCGTTCAAATAGAATGATGAATAACGTAGTGTAGTACAACAATGGTAAAAATGACATATATAAGACTGTGTTTGATTTGCCAGCTTCTTCAGGGATGTCATTTCGCAGCCATAAATAGCCGAGCCAGAGCGAATACATGAATAAGCCCGCCACATACTTCTTTGGCTGCCCGATTCGTGGGGTGATAAACACAAGGCTCAGTATAAGCACCAGTACTCGATAAAATAGAGTGAACCCAACCAGTTTCGCTGCGCTGATCCAAGCGGGCAACAAACCTGCTGTCCAGGCAGTAACCGGCAATATCAATAACGCACCCAGCAGTAGCAAGGTCCATGTCTGCACACGTTTCAGCTTCCGGTATAGTTGAAATACGGCGGCATTGATGAGTACGAAGGCAGACGCCTCCAGTACATTTTTCCACACGATTCCTTGGAGTTGCATCTTGCCTCCGCCTGCTGAATAGAGATTCATGGCTTCATATGTCATAATAATAATAGCGGCAACTGAAAAAAGGATATAGGCTTTTTTTCGTTGTCTGCTATATATGATCACGCACATCAGTGCCATCATGAGTATAATATACAAACCGCAGGCTGCACTTACGGCCTCGGCCAGAGATGGGGGACCCAAGGTTCCCGATAAGGACAACAACGTCAACATCACCGACTCCATTTGCAAAAATAGTCAATCTATTGAACGGTTGATATCGTTCCGATACAATAGACAGGATTTATCCCATTTAAAATGTTATAATTTTCTTTTGTGACTAACATTTATTCTCAATATATCATCTTTCAGAAAATCCGGAAACCTATACATACCATCTGTGATCCGGGCAGTTTAATGCTTGAAAGGGGAAGCACGTCATGAAATTGCTACAGGCTCTCTTTTTCCCACCCGAGCAACCGGGAGGCGTTTCATCCATGATTCCATATCTGCAAGAGCGATTTACGTCCCCCCGTTGGGAAATGGAGCTATTTTCAATCCCTAAACGGATTCGTAACAAGGGTAGGGACGAAGTAACTTTTGATACCTTTGACTGGACGAGATATGAACATTATCCAATCGTTCAAAAATATATTCAGACGTACCGTGACTATTTGTGGTGGACCCGGCTTCGTATTCAGAAGCCCTATGACCTCATTCATGCTCATCATCCGATTGCCGGAATCGCCATGAAAACTGTTTTTCCTGACATTCCGCTTGTACAGACGATTCACTCTTCCTATGAGAAGGAGTTAATTCTAAACGGGAAAATAGAGGAGAACGGGCCTGAACACCAATTCTTGGTGTCACTGTATGGGGAAATGGAGCAGAAGGCGGATCGCCTGATAGCGGTATCTCATTCTTTTCAGCATTACTTAATTCCTTACGTTCAGAATCCGCAAGACATTGCAGTCATTCCGAATGGATATGATGAGAAGCGCTTCAAGCCCATTCCACACGAAAATGAAGTGACACAGCTCATAAGCGTTTGCCGCCTTGTTCCGGCGAAAGGACTGGATATTTTATTGCGGGCCTGTGCTGAACTTAAAAAAAGAAATCTGGAATTTGTGCTTCATATTATTGGAGACGGCCCGGTTCGCCCTGAGCTGGAAGAGATGGCGCGACAGCTCGATATATACCATGAGACGATTTTTTATGGATATACCCTTCATCCAGAAGAGTTTATGCCTTTCTTTGATGTATTTGTCTTGCCTTCTCGGGCGGAGGCCTTTGGTTCGGTATTTGCGGAAGCAGCGTTAAGTTGTCTGGCATTGGTAGGTACAGAAGTGGGAGGAATACCGGAGCAGATTGAAGATGGGGTAAATGGCCTGCTCGTGCCACCCGACAATCCGAGGGCACTGGCAGACGCATTAGAGAAGGTCATTGCTGACCCTGCCTATCGTTATGAGCTGGCTAGATCTGCCTGCGACAAGGCTAAGTCAAGCTATTCTTTAAGTCGGGCGGTTAACGAGTTGAAGAAAATGTATTTGAAATTTCCACATTAACCATGACGAGTATCATTTGGTTTGGAATCGGAATGCCGAAAGCTGGAGCGAGGACGTGAGGAACGGAAAGGCCTCCCGCGTCCTGCTATGATTAGTTTACTAACCCACATCAGACTGAGCATTCCGAAAATAGGATAAAGGACAGATAATAGTGAACTGAAGCCGAACTGACTGATTAAAAAACAGGTGAGCATAATGAATAGTGTAATGAGCTTGGGCGAAATTTGGACATGCTGACGAATTTGTAGACTGACTCCATAAATGTCGGCCACAAAGGTACTGAAGATTTCCATGAAAATGAGTAGAATGTATATGATTTCGACAAAGGCACCCAGACGGTAAGCAATGCTTCCCATAGGGATTTCAAATTGCTGAATACCCGGCATATGTGCTGACATGGCAAAGTGTGCAGCCATCAGCATAAACCCGACACCAACTCCGCCCAAAACTCCGCCCCAGCGGATGGTTCTTCGGGAAAAGGTTTGGCTGCCAAGTGGTACAAGCACGGCTTGGGCCATAGTTAGGTTGAAGGACGTGTACAGCAGTGGAGAGAGCAAGGTTCGAAATGTACTGTGATCTGTCGTATTCGTAATAAAACTCTGAGGATTGGGCATAGAGAGCGTGCTGTGAACGAGCAGAAGAGACATGATGATCATCAGTGGGACAACCACGGTGTTCATGTGCAAGATGGCTTTAATGCCTTTACTTAGCAGCAAATAAGTACCAATCAGTGTAATAAGCAGTCCGGTTTGGTAATGCAGGTGAAGGTGCTCTACAAAAACAGAGCCGGCTCCTGCCAACATGACGCTGTTTACGCCGATCAGCACGATGAGCGTGAACCAGCTAATCCATTTCCCGGCATTGGCGCCAAAAAGATGTTTGTTCAGGTCCTCGTAGGATTTGGCTGAAATATCATGAGCGATCAGCATCATTTTCGTACCCAACCATACAAATATGATTGTGGATAGCATAATAGTGAGTGTAGCCCAACGACCATACTGCGTAAAAAATTGCAGAATTTCTTGTCCGGTAGCAAATCCGGCACCGACGATTGTACCGATGTATGTAAAAGCAATCTGAAAAACATGAATATTACGTTTCATCCCCAGTCCCTCCTTGCCTGCTTGAATAACGCTGCAGCGAGCATATAATACAAACTATGTTCAACTGAAATAGGACATGACTGGATGAGACTGAAAATAATTAAAGTGAATTAATGAATAGCTTGACGGGAGCGTAATTTATGGGTCAAATCCTTGCATGGATACTGGAATACGGATATTTGGCAATGTTCGGCTTGCTTGCACTTGGAGTAGCGGGTATGCCGATACCCGACGAAGTGCTAATGATTGCCTTCGGCGGGCTCGTGTCTCAAGGGCACTACAACTTCATTGCTGCACTGGCAGTCACATTTTTCGGTAGTATGACGGGTATGATGCTTAGCTACACACTAGGGCGTCTGCTGGGAAAACCACTTTTGCATCGATACGGAAAATGGGTGAGGCTTACGCCTTCTAGGATTGCCTCTTCTGAAAATTGGTTTGGGCGCTATGGTACCTGGGGAATCCTGTTCGGATATTTTGTCCCCGGCTTGAGACATGTATCCTCATATCTGGCAGGTACAACCCGTCTAGGCGTTTTTCGCTATATCTGTTATGCATCAGCAGGAGCTTTGCTGTGGTGCGGTACATTTTTGGGGATTGGACATGCGGTGGGCATGCATTGGGAGCAGGTGGCGAAGCTAATGGAGAAGGTGACGCATCGGGTAGGGCTGGTCGTTATTCTTTTAATCGTTGTGGGAGGAATCACCGCATGGTTCTGGAACAAGCGTAAAAAAAATGTCACATGACCGCATGGAAAGCAGCTATAGCTTGAAAGCGGCGGGTGAAGTATGGTACTTTTACCGCATAGGAATGCCGTGGGAGGTCATGTAATGGAAGTATTAAAGGAACGAATTATAAATGAAGGCGTGATTGCATCAGATCAGGTACTGAAGCTGGATGGTTTGCTTAATCACCAAGTTGATCCGGAATTGACAATGGCAATGGGACGAGAGTTCGCAGCACGTTTCCGAGAAGAGAAGATTACCAGAGTAGTGACCGTGGAGTCCTCAGGCATTGCCATCGGGTTTGCGACAGCTTTGGAATTGGGTGTCCCGTTGGTATTCGCTCGTCGTAAAAAGACCCTACTAGCTGATCCAGACGCGCTGTGTGAACGCGTACCTTCGTTTACTAAAGGTATTGTTACGGATATTATGCTGTCTCGTCAATTTATTCACGAAGATGATCGTGTTCTTTTCATTGATGATATTATCGCTAATGGTGATGCGGCGCGAGGCATGGTTAAAATCATTCAACGCTCCGGAGCTGAGTTGGTTGGATTCGGTGTCGCGGTGGAAAAAAGCTTTCAGGCCGGAGCGAGAACCATCCGTGAGCAGGGTATTCGTGTAGAGTCATTGGTCAAAATTTCGTCGTTAGTGGACGGTAAGATTGAGTTTGCTGAATAGTAACAATTCAAAACTCCTGTTCCTTATTTCTAATAATAACCTTTGCATGAGCTTCAATTTCGCTTATAATATAGTTAAGGTTTTGGAGAGGAGGCAGCAACATGGGGAAAGAACAATTGACCGAACAGTTTTTTCTGGAAAAACTGGCAGCGGCTAAAGTACACTTTGAGCGTGCCTTGGATTGTAAGCATACGGAATTTGACGATTTGTATCCCTATATGATTGAACATCCTCAGTTTTTTTGGTATAAACGCTATGTGGCCTGGTCTGAGTTGTTGACGTTGGTTAACCTATGCGAAGAATTGTCCTTCTCTTGGAAAGAAGAATTTACTGCTCACCAAGTGGAGTATGTAGATCAGCGAGTGTTGTCTGCACAAGTGCTGGACTTCTGGTACGAGAAGAACGATACAAAAGAACATGATCACAGTGTAAATCAGTCGGGATAATTTGTCGCTCTGTTGGCAATCCATATAAGTAGTAAGTGAGAAGAGACCTAAATGATTCATTTAGGTCTCTTTTTAAACTTTTTCATGCATAGAATCATGGTCGCTGTGTTATTAAAAAAAGTGTATAAGGAGGGGACAAGGATGATTATGGACGAAGAATTGGATGCTTATCGACTCTCCGGTGAAAAGGTGCGTGTCGTACGCGATGGATTGGAGACCAACGATGTTGTTGGCATTGTACTGGCATGGGATGATGAACAGGTGCTTATTCGCCGCCAGAATCGACGTGTGGTCAAATTGGATCGCAGCTATACATATCAGCCGTTCAGCGAGCCACGTCACAATCCGATAGATCTGGATTAGGAATGGGTTCCAAATGGGTGTTGGATAAAAATAACTGGGTGATTCATTAGGCATACAGAAACTCTAAATCGGACACAGTAATGAAGGAAAATCCAACAGAGAGGACGTGCTGTGTCAATGACGGTTATGGACGAGAAAGTACATGCATATAAGGATCAAATCAGCCATTTGGAAGATCAGTTGCCCGAGGTAGTTCATGCATATCATCGCTTTACCGGAGAGTGCTTTCAAGCCGGCAGCTTAGATGAGAAAACCAAGCAACTGATTGCACTAGGCATTGGCTTATTTGCCAACAATGAAGTATGCACGTTTTATCACGTAGACGAGGCGCGGTCCAAAGGAGCTAGTGATCAGGAAATTATGGAGACCATTGCTGTAGCCGCAGCGGTAGGTGGAGGACATGCTCTAAGTCAAGGGGTTACGCGTGTACAGAAGGCGTTGCAATAAAGCGAATCATTAATAGATATGCTTATGCTTCATCTTAGCGGTTATAGATCGATTTGGATATATGATGGATATGGAAAGGAGCTTCCGAGCACAGTTGGTGTCTGCGGAAGCTTTTTTTTGCGTGTTTATTGTGCGGGGATTATGCTCTTCTGCTTGTGGCAACAGCAGCAGGGCGGGACGTTTTACGCTTATAGGCCAAAGAGGATGTAACCAAACTTCGATCAACGATGCGTAGGGGGGTGGAAGTTGAATTGTTTGGTAATTCGGCGTGATGTTTCTCTAGTAAAGGAAGGGCAGATGTATGGGGCATAGAGGTTGAGAGCCCCAGATATGCTCGCATCCGCTCATACATTTCTTTTCGGAATGCTGGCATTGCCATACTGAACTGCTCTTTATTGCCTTTACTTATATAGGTGGCGTGAACGCCGGAGTGGTTTTGTTGTATGTCCAGAACATGAATGCGATATTTATTAAATTCATGTTTTACTTCAGACAGTAGGATTCCGGTACGATCTACACCTGCGTTAACCATTTCGACATAAAGATCAGGGGTTTTCAGCATACCGCTTTCTTCAAGAATTAGGCTGTCCCGCTCAAATACTTTTTGAATAAAGGTAAGGAGCAGATAACTTTTCACAAGAGACCATTCATGCTGAGTAGTATCCAAAGAGGTCATTACCATTCACCGCCTTAGGAAAATGTGATGATAATTCATAAACGATTGAAGAAAAGGAACATTCATTCCCGAGAACCTATGTTCTTATTTTAGTTTATTATTCCTTTTTTATCAAGAGGAAATTAACGAACATAAAAGGTTTGACATCTTGATATGTGCATGGTATGATCTATCTTGTCGCTAAGAAAGATTGATCTTTCGAGGATAAACGATAATTTATATGCGGTCGTGGCGGAATTGGCAGACGCGCACGGTTCAGGTCCGTGTGGGCTAACCCCCCGTGGAGGTTCGAGTCCTCTCGACCGCATCCATTAGAAAAGGTCTATAGAATTGCTCTCGTAGCAGTTTTAGAGACCTTTTTCTTATATTTCTGAGGAATTGCTCATAGTTTAAGCTGAACAAGTTTCTTGTCTTCACGCAAACTATGGATTTCCAGATATGATAGAAAATTTTATGATGAAGTTATTGAAAGGTTGGATGTAAGATGGAGAAAGCGACTTTTGCAGGTGGATGCTTCTGGTGTATGGTGACTCCATTTGAAGAGCAGCCGGGCATTCATGGCATTGTGTCAGGATACACTGGAGGAACAAGTCCCGATCCCACCTACGAGCAGGTTAAAACAGGAACTACAGGCCACTACGAAGTGGTGCAGATTACGTTTGAGCCTGAGCTGTTTCCTTATGAAAAGCTGCTCGAATTATATTGGCCACAAACAGACCCTACTGACGGGGAAGGTCAATTTCAGGACAGGGGCACACAGTATAAACCCGCAATTTTTTATCATACAGAGCAGCAAAGGAAGCTTGCGCAGCAGTCCAAGGAGCAGTTGGCACAAAGTGGACGCTTTGATAAGCCAATTGTAACGGAGATCCTTCCAGCTTCTATTTTTTATCCGGCAGAGGATTATCATCAGGATTACCACAAGAAAAACGTGAAGCACTATAAGGAAGATCGGGCTCAATCAGGCCGTGATGAATTTATGGATAAGAACTGGTAAGCCGCTTTAACATACGTTTCTACGCACGATAAGGCAGATCAGGGAGTATTCCTGGTCTGCCTTATACATATTTAGACGAGGTTACTCACACAATGAAGGGACAGAGAAGGAGGCTGACCCGCAATGAGTACACGACGGAAGCTGCACATGAGAAATATAATAAAAAAGGCTTTAAAGGCATCGCGCGGCCGGAAAGAGCCAGCTTATGTACCTGTATTCCATTCAAGCTCCAAAATGCGAAGAACCGTAGTACTCTGTATTTCGGTATGCATGTTATTCATGGTCTGTAGTACTGGTGTTGCAGAAGCAATAGACAAACAGGACGAGTCGCAAAGGATGGTTGCTGTCATTATTGACGATCTGGGAAACAATATGAAAGGGACTGAGCAAATTTTAAATTTACCCGTTAAGATTACTGTTGCTGTGATGCCCTTCCTGCCTACAACCAAGCAGGACGCTATGGAAGCGCATAAGCGTGGTCATGACGTCATCGTCCATCTTCCAATGGAGCCAAAACAGGGAAAGCCCGAATGGCTCGGACCCGGAGCAATTAAGGCTAATATGACGGATGAAGAAGTACACGCTAAGGTGACAGCAGCAATTAAGGATGTTCCTTATGCGATAGGGATGAACAACCACATGGGTTCCAAGGTTACTTCAGATAAGCGCATTATGTCCATAGTTCTTGATGTTTGTAAAGAGCATGGACTATTTTTTGTCGATAGCCGTACTAATTATTGGTCGGTGGTGCCTGAGCTTGCCGCTAAAAAAGGAATGCCACCGGTACGCAATGATATTTTTCTGGATGATGTCCATACCCTCGTCCATGTGAATCGGCAACTTACAAAAGTGGTTGAATGGCTGGATGAGCACAACACCTGTGTAACGATTGGGCATGTCGGCGTGTCGGGCATGTACACATCCTCCGCTCTTCATTCCTCGGTTCCCAAGCTAAAGGAGCACACCAAATTTGTGGGTATTAGCGATTTGGTGCGAGCTGTATGGGGATGGACGGGAGACCCAGCCATCAACACTACCATGCCGTCAGATGCGCAATAATGCCTTCGGCAATAGCTCCTGCAATGCTTTTTTGACCACGATCCTCGGAAAGCATAGCTCTGTCCTGTTCGTTACTTATAAATCCGGTTTCCACAATGACAGCAGGGTGCTGGATCTTATTCAAAAGATAAAAGGGTTTTCCGTACACTGTTTTTCTATTCATGCAAAATAAGCGGTTTAATGAATGCTGAATCCGTTCAGCTAACAGATAGCTGCTGCCTTCATCCTGATACAGCACAATGGGTCCTCGTTTTTCGGCACGTTTGGTCCAATTGACATGCAGGCTTACAACCAAAGCGGTGGGCAGTTGTTCTGTTAAGCTTTTACGTTGAGCAAGGTCTTTAAGATGCCGGGATTTGGACTGTAGCCAACGGTTGTCGTCACTCAGTGCGTAGTCCTTGTCCCGATTCAGAACGGCAGAATATCCCTGGGATCGTAAAATCAAGTACAGCTTTTGAGCAATGGCGAGATTGATGTCTTTTTCCAAAATTCCTTTGTGACTTGCTCCACCATCCACACCACCATGGCCTACATCAATCAGTACAACGGGCTTGGCAAAAGCGTGATAGGACGAATGTACGCTGGGCGGAACATCTGTATACTTGTTCGGTTCCTTACTTTTATCGTCAGGCTGGGCAGCTATATAGGTAAATGGGGCAAATACAGCACTGCAAAGAATGCATAGACTCAATCCCAGCCTTGTCATCCCTATCTTGTTTAACTTTTTATTCCGCACGTTCTATTCCTCCAGTGGACGAATTAATTATTTACTGATTGAAGATAGTATGTTCCATTTAAGGGAAACCATGCATAGTTATTCCCACAGGGGTTAGACCTTTTGGAAAATGAGCAAGCTAGTTGTATCTGCACCTAACGTGTAAATCCGATATTTCCAAGCAACGTAAATGGAAAGGATGGGCGCAGATTGAAGGAGGTCATGGAGGATGGCGAAGAGTGACGAACTGGTGACGTATATTACGCAGCGGATTGTTCGCTATATGGAAACGCCGCGTGATGTTCGGCGCAGTCAAAAACAAGCCAGAGAGCCGTGGGGGAGCAAATGGTTTGGCATGTTGCCTCTCGCTCTGAAAATGTGGATGAAATCCACACGCAGAGGGCGAAGGGAGCGACATTAAACTCGCCAAAGAGACCACAAGAGGCATAGGGTATGCCATTTTGAGGTCTCTTTTTATGTTGTAGAGATCATTCCGAATCATTATCATGTTTCTTTATAACTAGGAGTCCAAACGATAGAATTCGCCAGCTGATAATAACTTTTTTAATGGTACAAATCGGGAAAGTCCATGATGGTAGGTTAACGCATATAAATTGGATTGGGACGGATGACCTGGGGATATCCAGGACTGATACCCACTAATAGATAAGGGACCCCCAAAGGCAAAATTGATACCTGTGGCAGAAAATATAATACGCGGCGAAATACTCAGTGTATCCATAAATTGGCCTGTGTTACGGACGGAAAGCTTTTGTTTGGGTTGAAGCCACCCCAGGTCGTCATAGGGATCGAAAGGAGCAGACAAGACCGTAACCGCCTGCGCCTGTGTTTTCAAAAAGGGAACAGATGAAGAGAATACGTTGTTCTGAAGCTTATGTTTCCAACTCCCATCTGCCACTTCTACAGGTAACGGATCGCCAGTTACAGCATCAATACATATTTGGCTGCCTGTAGAGGAACGCACCAGCCAGTAGGCTAGTAGCGGTTCCTCATACATAGGTGTGATTTGCAGCTTGTCGATAGATGAAAGATCGGTTTCTGTGAGCGACACCAGAGATTGGCGAAGTACATCCATACTATAAGGTCCACCTGGACCATTCCCATATTCGTTGAGTTGATATGCGCCATTTGAGTCTGATCCGATAATCAGGTAGCCGATGTATTCTCCTGCGCGGTTTACTTGAACAAGCCAACTATGGGTTCCAGGTCCGAGCGGATGATAGCTCAGCTCAGCATCTTTCCACAAGGAAAAAGGGGGTTGGGACGATAAGGATTGTACCTTGTTGTCCGCAGCTTGTTTTACGCCCGTAGGTACGCCTTGCTCCTGTGTAGGAAAACTTGCTGAAACGTCATCCTGGGAAGGGGAAGGAGTAGCAGGACTCGCGGATTCCAATGGAGGAACCCGCGAGCTATCGTTGTAAAGAGACTCCGAGTTTAAATTGTTGTCTTGAGCGACTGAGGGAGCCGCATGAATGGAAGTGAGCGGACAGACTGCGGACAGGCCGATCAGAACAGCTGCGATCATACCTATGCTATAGTGCCCGGAATGACTCTTCTTCAATGGTATCCACCTTTCTGTCGGCTTGATTGCCCGACGGAGGCATTCTTTTTTATCCAGCATACAGCCTGTCCCATAAAAAGACTGCTGCACCTTGTCGGCGTAAATGTCATATCCAGGTTCGCTTTTTGCTGTCGATACATAGGGGACATGTTTAACCAAACTTGTGGTTACAGCAGCGGAAACTGATGTAGGCTGAAGCAAGATGTTACAAGCTGACGATATCTCTGCAACTTTCCTGCGAAGGAGCGAGAGATATCGGTTACCGCAGATGAAATATCCCGCAGTTAATGGCGGATACGAGTACCTTTGGCTCATATTGCCATACCATTTCTTTACGGCGGGCTTGATGCTGCTCGGATATGGCTTCTTTTTTTTCCTCTTCCTCTTTCTGCTCCTTGATTAGATCTTCGTAGTAGTGGTCAATGACCTCCAATTCCTCGCGCAATCGTTCCTTCGCCTGCTCAGCCCAACCATAGTCTTGCTGACGGAGTTGTTCAGTGAGGTAGCTTTCAAGCGAGGTGGAAGCTTCCGGGACAGATAGCTTGGCAGGCTGTACATGCATATTGCCCGCCAGCAGCGGGCTGAGCTGCCGGGTTTCGAGCATGGCGCCAAAATCGGTTACAATGGTGCCGCTTTTGAGCGAAATACCTAGCCAATGAAGTTCCTCACGCTTCAAATCGCAAGCGAATTCAATTTTATAGCAGATGCTGAGCCAAGCTTCATAGACTACGGGAGAGCGGGCAGACAACTGACGGGCATCAGGCTGCTCAAACAAATAAACATATTTTCCTCCATCCCGTGCGGCTTCAAAAATTTGGTGCAGCCGACGGCTTCCATATCGAAGCTCCTCCTGCAAAATACGTCCAGGTCCCAATTGTGGTAACGTCGGTACATGACCGAAGTAACGTCCCATGACCTGATCTTGTGCTGCGTTGCCTGATGCTGGAGTTGGGGGTGTATGGTCCGCTAAACGTTCCTGTTCTGTGCGATAGGCTTCCCCATCAAAGATGAAGGTGAAGGACATCGTCTGCGCTGGAACGCCAGTACGCTCCACGTATCCCCAATAGTAGGGCCGGTTTGTTAAGGCTTTATCCGCTTCTGGAGAAAGCTTGACGGTTACATGGTGGGGTGACCTCTCAATGACACTGCATCCGGTAGCTTCCAGATAGGTGTGGACAAAACGCTGGACTTGCTGTGCATCCATGGTCAAACTAGCGACCTCCCTTCACACTGCGTCGAGCTTTACCCGGAGGAACCGTATTGCCTGCTAAGCCTAATAAGTTCTCGGTGTTTGGCTGGTCTGTGCGCAGTTGTTCCATTTCCTGTTTGATGGAATCCAGCGAGTGGCCCAGTTTTTGCATTTTTTTGCGAATTTCATCATCGCTACTGGATTCAAGCATGATTTTATACAAACTTTTTTCAATGGATTCTTTCTTCTCAAACTTCTCCAGAATAACGTCCAATCCGCCAATGACCATCTCAAACATATTTATTTTTTCATGCAGCAGATGTAGGATATGCTCCTCAATCGTTCCGGTTGTGGACAAGTTGAAAATATTAACATCATGCGTCTGTCCAAGTCGATGCACCCGTCCGATCCGCTGCTCCACGCGCATGGGGTTCCACGGTAAATCGAAGTTAATCATATGGTGACAAAATTGCAGGTTAATGCCTTCACCACCCGCTTCGGTGGCAATCATGACCTGAATGCGCCCACGGAACAGATCCATCATCCAATCCTTGCGTCCACGGTTCATACCGCCTCGGTAAGGAACAGCAGATAGGCCACGGTCACGGAAATAGTTCAGCAAATACTCCTGTGTGGCTCTGTATTCTGTAAAAATGATCACCTTTTCGTTCATCTGACGGATAAGCTCGAGCGCCTTTTCTGCTTTGGAATTGGCCTTGATCGCTTTAATGTGTGCAACCAAATCCCAGACACGATCGCGTAGGGGAGAGTCTGGAGCCATTTTTTTAGACAAATTGACCAGCGTCACGAACACAGCGTCCCGGCTGCTGCACACTTCCCGTTGAAGGGTAACGAGAGACAGCATGCTACTTAAATTTCCACCATTCGCCTGGTATTGCTCTTTGACAAAAGAGGTTACCCCATCGTACAGCGCTTGCTCTTCCGGCGAAAGTTCCAAGTGAATATTGGAAACATTTCGTTTGGTGAATTGAACTGGGCCTTCTCCGCGACGATTGCGGATCATGACTTTAGACAGCTCATCCTTGAGCTGATCTTCATTTTTGGGCAGACGTTTATCTACAACAAAGTTGGCTGAAAAATCGCCATGTCTTCCCAATTGACCGGGCTTGAGCAGTGTAATCAGGTTAAACAGCTCAGACAGATCGTTTTGTACAGGTGTCGCTGTCAGGAGCAAACAATATTTTTTACGCAGCTTCATAATGAACTGGTAGTTGGATGTCTTTTTATTTTTCAGCTTATGGGCCTCGTCTATAATGAGCAGGTCATAATCGGTATCTAGCAGGATGTTACTATGGGGCTCTCGCTTGGCAGTATCCATAGAGGCCACGACAACCTCGGAAGACCAAGAATACGCTTTTTTCTGGGCGACAGCGGGAATACCGAATTTGCTGTTCAGCTCACGCACCCATTGTAGGACCAGGGATGCGGGTACAAGAATAAGCACTTTGGAAGCCAGCCCGCGAACCAGATATTCCTTTAGGATCATTCCAGCTTCGATCGTTTTGCCCAGGCCGACTTCATCGGCAAGAATGGCACGTCCGGACATTTGAAACAGTACCTTCCGAGCGGTATCCAGCTGATGGGGTAGTGGAGTGAGGTCTTGCAAATGCTGTAGACATTGAAGCTCATCGAAGTTCGGCACCAGTTTGACTTTTTCTGCCTCAATGGCCAGCTGATACAGATTCCAATCTCCCCAAGGGCCACCTTTGCGTAGGCGTTGGTCCAGCTCATCCTGCCAGCTTCGATCAAATTGCACCGGAACAGGCAGTGGCGCTTGATTGTGTATGTGCGGGGAACTTGTCGATTTGGCTTTCATGATGATTCCCTCCCTCCTGGTAGTAGCACAGTTGAAGCTCTTGGTTCTGTCACATACGTGGCATCTATTTTTGCACAGATCGTAGATGTAGTATGGACGGAAAATGATATCTTCATAACAGGAGGGATGAAATCCTTTAGCTGCCTTCCATTAACTTTTGGAGTTTGCTTTCCGTTGAGGTTTGCGCATTGGGGGTGTAGATACTGCAACGGAGATCAACACTGCCTTGTACCTGAAGAGAAGTTAGGTCAAATAGCATTTTGCCAGCCTTCGCATGACGAAATTCAATGAGCACCTCCGGTGCAGAGCTTACTTCGCTCTGATTCCAAAGCTCGTTAAACTCCGGGTAGGCCTGGCTCATATTTTGTATAAATTGTGCATACCAGGGATCTGTCACGTATTGCCCGTAATAAGCGCGGAAAATAGCAAGGAACCCCTTTACAAAGTGTTCCCAATTCACAGCTAGACTTTTAAACTCCTTTTTGGTGAATAGCAGTTCAATCATATTGCGTTGCTCATGTGGTAGCTCGGCAAAATCCATAAAAACATGAGCAGCAGCGGCGTTCCAGCCGACAATATGACAGCGCCGATCTGAAATAATAGCAGGGCAGTAGTGTAGCTCTTGTACGATCTTTTGCAGAGAGGGGGAAATGACGGCTTGCTCTGCAGGAGCAGGAAGGCTGTGAGACCCAGCCTCGATCGCCAAATCATACAAATATTTGCGCTCGTCTGTGTTCAACTGCAATGCGGCAGCAATAGCATCCAACACAGAGGCGGACACCTTAATATCTCGTCCTTGCTCCAGCCAGGTATACCAGGTCGTACTGACACCAGCCAGCTGAGCGACTTCTTCTCTGCGCAAGCCTGGTGTTCTCCGACGTGATCCTTGGGGAAGACCGACCATATGTGGGTGTAGGCGGGCTCTTTTTGTTTTTAGAAAAACAGATAGTGCTTCCAGACGTGCTTCCGTTTTCATAGGTATTTTCTCTCCATTCAATGGGTATATCCGAAGTGAGCCAATAAGGCGTATACTATAGTAGTGTTCATTATACCAGGATAAACAAACACTTGTAATAGGATAAGACGAGGGTAAAATGAGGATTATAAGTAAGTCACCGAGCAGGAGGAATGAATAGCTTATGCAAAGAGTAGTGATAACAGGTATGGGTGTCGTTTCCCCACTGGGTAATGAAGTGGACACGTTGTGGAAGAATTTGCTGGAAGGCAATTCAGGTATACGTAAAATTGATACATTCGATGTGTCCGATTTGAAAGCACAAATTGCTGGACTGGTACAGGATTTTGATGCAGAAAAGCAATGGGGACGTAAAGATGCTAGACGAATGGATCGGTTTACTCAGTTTGCACTATATGCGGCAGAGCAAGCGCTCAAGGATTCCGGTCTGGAACTGGATCACACCGATTTGGAGCGTGTCGGTGTTTATGTGGGATCGGGAGTCGGCGGTTTGGATACGTTGGTGGACAATGTAGATGTACTGCTACAGCGTGGACCGGGCAGAGTTAGCCCGACGCTGGTACCCATGATGATCTCAAATATGGCTGCTGCTCAAATTAGTATCGCGTTTGGAGCGATGGGACCTACGCTTTCCCCCGTGACGGCTTGCTCTATTGGGAATACAGCAATTGGAGAGGCGTTTCGGACGATTCGTACAGGAGATGCGGATGTCATATTTGCCGGTGGAGCTGAAGCAGCGGTGTCCCGATTGGCCTTGGCAAGTTTCGCTAATGCAACAGCCTTGTCCACACGTAACGAGGAGCCTTCGATAGCAAGCCGGCCGTTTGATCAAGATCGTGACGGTTTTGTCATGAGCGAAGGAGCAGGCATCCTAGTACTGGAGTCGCTGGAGCACGCTACCCGGAGGGGAGCGGAAATCTATGGTGAGGTCATCGGTTATGGAGCGAGTTCGGATGCTTATCACATGGTTGCACCGCATCCCGAAGGAACCGGAGCTTACTTGGCGATGAAAGCGGCCCTTCGTTCGGCTCACATCTCCCCGGAAGAAGTGGACGTGATCAGTGCCCACGCAACGAGTACAGCTGTAGGGGATACCGCTGAAACTTTGGCAATCCACAAACTGTTTGGCGACTATGCCTATCAGATTCCGGTTACTGCGAATAAGTCCATGCTGGGTCATATGCTGGGAGCTGCGGGCGGGGTCGAAGCGATTGCGCTTGTGCAAAGCCTACGGGAGGGCATCATTCCACCAACGATGCACCTGGACAATCCGGACCCGGCTTGCGATCTGGATTATGTGCCTCACGAAGCGCGCAAGGCTCTACTAAATATTGGGCTATCTAATTCTTTCGGCTTCGGTGGTCATAATGCGGTCATTGTGCTGAAGCGCTACGAATCATAATTTGTAAGGAGTTATTGAAACCTCAGGCATTCTATTCGGCTGGATAGAGTACCTGAGGTTATTTTAATTGAAGAATAACAGATTCATTTTAGATCCGGATTTTGCAAAATTCGATACTAGTGGCTCTGAAGTGCAAGATATAGACGAACTAAACCATTTCGATCTATATCTTGTTTATTGAAAGTCGCTCAATGGATTTTTGCTAAATCCCAAGATAAGAGATAGAGTAAGATGAAGGAATACGATGAGGAGTTCATGGCTTATTTTTATTAATGGTGAAAGGTTTTGAAAAAATGAAAATTGACCGATTGCTTTCTATCGTCATTTTGCTACTAAAGAAAAATAGAATACAAGCGAAGGAACTGGCTGATTTATATGAGGTTTCGATCCGGACGATCTATAGAGATATTGAAGCGATTAGTATGGCAGGTATTCCGGTGGTGACTTATCAGGGAGCCAATGGGGGGATCGGCTTGATGGAAGGATACCGCCTGGATCGCAGTATGTTGACGGATCATGATGTCAAGGACATTGTAATGGGGCTGCAGAGTTTGTCCTCGTCGTTGGGCGGCCCGAATGTGTCGCGGTTACTTCATAAATTTGAAAGTATTATACCAGAGTCTGGGAAAGAGCAATTTAGTGTCCATACCACACAGTTTATCGTCGATCATTCGGGATGGGGAAATCGGGCTGCGCAGGAAGGCAAATTGATAAAGGTAAAAGAAGCAATGAGCCAAGCGCGCACTGTCGCCTTTACCTATCGAAATGCGGGGGGAGCCATTACAGAACGGAATGTTGAACCGCATACGCTCGTTCTGAAAGGACAACAATGGTTTGTATATGCATATTGTCCCGATAGGGAGCAGTTTCGTCTATTCAAGCTTTCCCGCATGAGTGACCTTGTGGTTACAGAGACCGTTTTTGCTCGCAGGGATCTTTCTTATGAAGTGTTGCCGTGGAATGAGGGGCGGATGGAGGTATCCAGGGCCGTACAACCATTTACGCTACAATTTAACCGTAACTCAAGGCATCTGGCGGAGGACTGGTTTGGCGTAGAAGCATTGACCGAGCAGGAGGAAGGGATCTATACGGTCTCGGTCCCGTTTCCTGAGGATGCATGGGCGTACGGATTTATTTTAAGCCTGGGACCGGATGTGGTTGTCAAAGAACCAGCCCATTTGCGGGATAAGATTCATAAGATGGCGCTGCGTATTGCGTCTAATTACGAAGAAGTTCGGGAATCATAAAGGAATTCTTAGATTAAAGTAAAACAAACCTGACCCATAGTTGTCAGGTTTGTTTCGTTATACTGGTGGCATACCTGATATCAGATAGCGAAAGGGGATTTACGAGGATGGATAAAGCTTGTCAAAGTTGTGGGATGCCGCTGGAGCATGAGGACCAATATGGAACGGATGCACAACATCATAAAACGGATGAGTATTGCAAGTATTGTTACAAGGAAGGCGAATTTGTACAGCCTGAATTGACTATGGAGGGGATGATTCAGCAGTGTGTGCCTATCCTGGTAGAAGAGGGGATGCAGGCAGAAGAAGCGACTTCGATGCTGCGTAATTACCTACCGCATTTGAAAAGGTGGAGGTCTTTAGAGGATACAGAGCTTCAACTTGATGGACCCATTCGGGAGGAATACCGAGGTGAAATCCATTTAATTGGACTAAAAGCACGTACAAATAATCAGAAGGAACAAACATCTCACGGGATCATTCCAAATATGTGGGAACGTTTTTGGAGCGAGGGTGTGCCAGGTCGGATCAGGGGGCATGAAGGATCTGCTTCCGTCTATGGTTGCTATACTGACTATGAAAATGGAGCTTTGGGCGAGTATACATTCTTTATCGGGAAGGAAGCGGCTGTTGATTTCCAAACTCCTGACGATCTTGAAGAACTTGTTATTCCGGCTGCACGCTACGCCATTTTTCAGACAACTCAGGAACCCTCTTCTATCTTCCGAGTATGGCAGACGATCTGGGAGTGGGCTGCCACGGGACAAGGGGAGCGGACATACACAGGTGATTTTGAAGTGTATGGCAGTCCTGATGAACCTGTTTTGATTTATATCGCAATCAAGTGATGATTTTGTCGTGACAGAAGAGAACCACCCGGTCATTGTCGTGGACCCGGCGGTTTTTTCTGATTCAATCCATAGCATTCTCCCCATCAAGTTGAACGTCGGGTCACAGCCCAAAAGATGAGAGCCAGAGCACTGACACCAGCTCCTAATAGACACACCCCGTTCCATCCGGCATAGATGTACATATGAGTGGAAGCAATAGCCCCGGTGGCGCTACCGATGGAATAAAATATCATGTAGCCTGCGGTAAGTCGGCTCCGTGCCTCAGGGCGAACATTGAAAATCAAGCTTTGGTTGGTGACATGTACAGCCTGTACGGCCAAATCCAAAAGTATTACGCCAAGAACTAAAGCGAACAAAGAATGCTCGGTGTAGCGGATAGGTAACCAGGACAGCAGCAATACAACGAGTGCGATACCTGTCGTCCGTTGTCCCAAGCCTTGATCAGCAAGACGCCCTGCTCGTGCTGCTGCTAATGCTCCGGCGACTCCAGCCAGGCCAAAGGCTCCGATGGCTGTATGTGAAAGAGATAGAGGCGGGGCACTGAGAGGTAACACAAGCGAAGTCCACAATATGCTGAATGCCATAAAAATGAGCAACGCAAGGACAGCGCGAATGCGTAGAATTCGTTCTTGCACGAACAACAAGATAACCGATCGGAGCAGCTGCGGATAGGAAAGTGCCGCACTCGTGGGTTCGTTCTTTGGCAACACCCGCAACAGAGCTACAGCCATAAACAGCGTAAGTATAGCAGAAACAAGGTAAACTGAACGCCAGCCTGCCAGATCAGTTAATACACCGGCCACGGTTCGTGCAAGCAGAATGCCGATAACGACTCCACTGGTCACCAGACCTACGACCTTACCCCGTTCAGTCGGATTAGCCAAGGTAGAGGCGAAAGCCACGAGTGTTTGAGTAACTACAGCCAGCAGTCCAACCATTGCCATTCCCATAAGCAGTATTGTACGAGTAGGAGCAAAGCTAACCACGCTTAATGCCAGCACGGACAGTAGCATTTGCCCAGCAATCAGCCGCCGTCGATTCAAAAGATCGCCAAGCGGGACGAGCAGCAATAAACCCAATGCATAACAAATTTGCGTGATGGTAATGACCATGCCTACCGATGAGTGCGTAATGCCAAATTCATTTGCCAGCGCATCCAGCAGTGGCTGTGCATAGTAAATGTTAGCGACAGCGAGCCCGCAGGCTATGGCAAATAGGAGTGCCACAGATCGGGACAGGGAGGGAATGGGGGCTGTTTCGGTAGCATTTGCTACCGTTTGATGAGGGAAGAGTACCGCTTTTTCTTCTGACGTCTTCATTTTCACATACCACATCGCTTTCTGTAAGTTACATACCGTTAAGTATAATATACCGATTGGTATGTAATTAATTTAGGTCAATATAACTCGTGCATATATGTTATGTCAAGAGTTTATCCTGTACATATTTGACAGTTCCTTTTCGTAATCATACAATCTTAATATACTGAACGATACGAAAAGAAGGAGCTGCTTATGGTTCGACCACGGGAATTTGATGAAGATCAAGCGTTGGATGCAGCGATGCAAATTTTTTGGGAAAAAGGATTCGAGGCTACCTCTTTAAGCGATTTAACCTTAAAAATGGGAATTCAGCGTCCTAGCATTTACGCTGCTTTTGGAGACAAGAAGCAATTATTCGAAGCCGCGCTGCGCAAATATACGCAATCTCATGCAGCTTGTGTAAGGGCTAAACTGCAAAATAGTTCATCTGTAAAAGAAGCATTTTACAATTTTTTTGGAGGAGTGGTGGCAGAAGAGTACGAGGAGGGACCCAATAAGGGATGCTTTTGCATCAACACGATGGTAGAATTAGCCCCTCATGATGAAAAATTCGAAATTTTAACTAGAGAACATCAAATGTATCTTTCTGCTGTCTTTCAGGAGACCCTCGAACGTGGTATTCAATCTGGGGAGCTTGAGGCGACTATGGATGCACGGGCTTTAGCGCATATGTTGGTCTCTTTGTTAATCGGGATTACCGTGATGATGAAATCACGCCCAGAGCGTTCTTTTGTGGATCATGCGGTTGCGACCGCACTTATGTTGCTGGATGGGAAATAGAGATGAAGGGAGGGGAGCGTGGATGCCACAGATAAAGGCCGTTCAAACCCCGATTGGAGTATTGTATGGACGAGATGCGATCTATTTGGACCATGTGCATATGAATTATTCGAAGAAGGAGCTGATTTTAAAGGGAGAGATTAATGGGGGGCTGGCAACGGAAGCAGCAGATGATTTTGTGCCTTATGAACTGATATTTACAGAAGTCTACTACTTCAACATGATTGAATTGGACGTCGCTTTGCACATGTCTGAACGGGAATATACGCAGGGCAGCAGCTTTGATGAGCTTATAGATACGCCGTTATTAGCTACAGTAGCAAGCGCACGGGGGAAAAATCTAAAGCACTATATGTTGAAAACCTATGACGATATAGTAGAAATTGCCTGTAGAGACTATAAGATGACTATATAAACGAGTTGATTTTTAGAAGAGGGAGAGGATCAATGGATACCCAAATTGAACTATTGAACGTGACAATACGTGTGTTGCAAGGGGATATTACCCGTTGTAAGGCGGATATTATTGTCAATGCAGCCAATACAAGCTTGCTGGGTGGCGGTGGCGTAGACGGCGCGATTCATAGGGCTGGCGGTCCGGCTATCTTAGAAGATTGTGTAAGTATCAGAAACAAGCAGGGTGGATGTCCCGTAGGAGAGGCAGTTTATACCACAGCTGGCAAGCTGGATGCCCAATATGTTATTCATACCGTCGGCCCTGTGTGGAATGGTGGCGACCATCGGGAAGAGGAGCTATTGGCGAAATGCTACCATAATGCACTCCAATTAGCTTTAGAACTGAATGCACGAAGCATTGCTTTTCCGAATATCAGCACAGGCATCTACTGTTTCCCCAAAGAAAAGGCGGCGGATATTGCTATACAGGAAGTGACACGTTTTGTACGTGAACATGCCGGTTTGAATGAGATTATTTTTGTTTGTTTTGATGCGGAAAATGCTCAGTTATACAGCCGTAAGTTACAAGATGGTGTTAAGGATATTCAAAAAGATACAGTTGAAGAGAGAATACATGAATAGAAATTAGGGGGGGATCATGAATGCATGAGGAGCAAAACCAGGAACATTGGCCGGTGTGGGCTACGGAGCCTGTAAAAATAGTGAATCCTGATCCTGCCTGGTCAGAGCAGGGCCTAAAGATCATTCACCAGTTGCGGGAGTTATTACTGCCGTTTAAGGTGACGGAAATCGAACATATAGGAAGCACGGCAATTCCCAATCTTTCCGCTAAGCCCATTATTGACATAATGGCAAAATTAGAATCTTGGGATCAACTGGAACAGATCGTGTCTACTTTACAACCAGCAGGCTGGAACTATGTTCCGCCTGAATTGGACGGTCGGGAATGGAGAAGATTTTTGGTTAAAGTGGAACAGGATCAAAGAAAGGGACATCTGCATCTCATACTGAAATCTGATGAGCATTGGGATCGGCAGCTATTGTTTCGGAACCGACTTCGTGAACAGCCTGAGCTGATTCAGCAATATGATGTATTAAAAAGGCGGCTGGCGATGGAAAATCAGCATGATCGTGAAGCGTACACGGATGCCAAGACTGATTTTGTGCAAAACGTTCTGAATATCGGACATCCTAAAGACTAGGACGACCGGACATTCCGGGTACTTTCCGACCAAGCGCTGAAGTCTCCGACATTTGTTATTGCCGTGTAGGGGAATGGCCGGAAGGCTTGCCAGCACACCAGAAAAAGCTTATTCAGAAGCTGTTACAGTAGGGTTCATCCAGTACTCATGTTCATTTCAAGATAGGAAAAATCGCATTTACAGGCGCTTCAAAAATGCGCTAATGCGCTCTAAAGCCATTTCCAACTGATCTCGCGATGATGCATACGAGCAGCGGATAAAGCCCTCGCCGCCTGAGCCAAATGCGGAACCGGGTACAGTAATGACTCCTTCTTCTTCCAGCAACCGCTTGGCAAACTGCTCTGAGTTTAACCCTGTGTGCATAATGGAGGGAAAAGCATAGAAGGCACCGTTTGGTTCGTGACATGGCAGTCCTGTCTGACATAGGCCTTCAACGAACCATTTTCTACGCAGATTGTAGGACTCCATCATACGATCTTTTTCCTCCAGCCCGTTACGCAGGGATTCAATAGCGGCAATTTGCCCGATAATAGGAGCGCACATGGCGGTATATTGATGAATCTTCAGCATAGCTGAAATCAACTCTCTGGGGCCACACACATAGCCGACCCTCCAGCCTGTCATCGCAAATGCTTTGGAAAAGCCGCTGATGAGCAGGGTGCGCTCTTTCATTTCTGGCAGAGCAGCGAAGCTTACATGCTTCTGTCCATAGGTCAGTTCAGCATAAATTTCGTCTGATATGACGACAAGATTATGCTCCTCAACCAGGCGGGCAATCGGTAGCCAATCCTCATAGGTCATCACCCCACCCGTTGGATTATTCGGGTAACAGAGAATAAGCACTTTGGATCGTGGAGTCAGCTTGGCTTGAAGTGCCTCAGCTGTCAGCTTGAACTGCTGATTCGCAGAGGTTTCAACCGTTACGGTATGTCCTCCGTTCAGAAACGTGATGGGCGAATACGAAATATAACATGGAGCCGGAATGAGTATTTCATCGTGTGTTGAGATGAGGGCGCGTAGTGCCAAATCTAGGGCTTCACTGCTGCCAATGGTAACCATGATTTCATCTGTCGGGTTGTAGGATGTGTTGAAGTTGCTCTCCAGATACCCGGCAATCTCCTCACGAAGCTCAGGAAGACCGGCATTTGGTGTGTATGATGTTTTGCCATTTTCCAGTGCTGTGATACAGGCCTTTCTGACATGTTGAGGGGTTACAAAGTCGGGTTCACCGACACCAAGCGATACAATATCTTTTCTGCCTGTACTATATTCGAAAAACTTACGGATGCCTGAAGGCGGCATTTCCCGTACAGCTGGAGTCAAAAAATCGGTTATAGATACTACTGTCGATACATTTGTCATGATGATTTCCTCCTTTTTGAAAAACAAAAAAACCCGCCCCTGTAAAAGGGACGAGTTTATACCCGTGTTACCACCCTAGTTTCATTCCATAGGAAATGACACTCTGTTCACGTATCCATCAATACGTGTTCCGGTTAACGCTGGAAAGGCGGCAGAGCTTACTTCAGGTTCAGCCCGCTTCTCAGAGATGGCGTTCGGCTACCCTCGGAATGTTGGCTTTCACCTGCCCCAACTCTCTGCAAATCCGCTGTATAGCTTACTCGTTCTCGTCATTGAAATTTGTTACCGTATCAAGTTAGGTGTAATTATAAGCACAACATTTCAGGATGGCAAGTCTTTTTTTCATAAACTCTAAAGACATATCATCATTATTGACGACTGGAAAATAACGTATATAGTGGTATCAAGGGGATTGTGCCCCAGATTTCAATGTGTTATATGACTATATTGCCAGAGAGGAATGGTATCCATATGAACGTATTTGAACGCTTTAGCGGTGAAGTTTTGCCGGCGGATTGGAGCTGGATCAATGAGCCGACAGAATGGAGATTTGATGATACCAAGTCTTTGCAAATTTTTGCACCTTCACAGGCAGATTTCTTTAGGGATCCGTCCGGCGCAGCGACTAAATCGTCCGCACCTTTTTTGCATACAACGCTTCAAGGTGATTTTACAATATGGACGAGGGTTCGTGTTGATATGAAGCAGCCTTATGATTCAGGATGTTTGATGATAATGGCGGATGATACCCGCTGGGCTAAGCTGTGTTTTGAATATTTCGAAAGCATTCCATCTATTCTTAGTGTGGTCACTCGGGATACATCTGATGATTGTATCTCTGGGGCGATGGACGTGTCCAATCCGTATTTACGAGTGGCACGAGCTGGAAATTGCTTTGCATTTCATTATTCATCAGATGGTCAGCATTGGAAGCTGGCGAGATATTTTGGGATGAATGTTCCTAACCAGCTAAAAGTCGGAGTTGTTGCTCAATCTCCCGTGGGGGAGGGCTGTGCTGTTACCTTTGATGCCTTGACGATAACAAACCATGTATCTGAGGACATACGAAACGTGGAGTAAACAGACAAAGACCCTCTTTCTTAATATGAAAGCGTTATAAAATTAGGATTAGAAAAGACGTATATACGCAACTCAGGCAGGAGGTAGATGGAAACTTGCTGTTAAGAAGGAAGGGTTACAAGCTGCCCAGTTTGTTGGGAGTGCTGCTTGTAGCTACGTTGGGCTGTTTCGGGCTCATTATGTATTTACAGTCCACAAGCGGAACGAGGATGTATCAATTTCTGTACTGGGATATATTCCTGGCCTGGGTTCCGGTCTTTATCACTCTCGGCATGATGGCTTTATCCAGACTGCGAAGTACAAAAGTGAGGAGTATTCTTTTATTTTTCTCTTTAATTGTATGGTTGTTTTTTCTGCCGAATGCTCTCTATTTGGTGACTGAGTTACTTCATGCGTTTCGTTTTTACGATGTGAATCCTGATACACGTTTTTGGTTGAACACCCAATTTTGGTTAATCTTATTTACGTCTTTTTCAGCAGCAGGGCTTGGCCTTTTTCTTACATCCCTTTGTGTGTTGGTGATCCATCATATGCTGAGGAGGATTTGTTCAAAGGGGCTCGCATGGGCTGTAGTTTTGGTGTTGTTGTGGCTGGACAGCATAGGCGTATATATAGGCAGATTTGCTCGCTGGAATAGCTGGGATGTGTTGTTGCAGCCACTGGTGCTCCTTACGGATATTTGGAGCTGGGGAGTATATGCTGGACCTAGGCTTCATTTGCTGTCCTTTTGCTGGCTGGTGTTTGGGATAGCAGTCATTTTTTATTTATTGATCTATATCTCTTTAAGTGAGGATCAGGATGTTTAGGCCGAGGACATGTATTCCATGAATACAGGCTTCGGCCTATTTTTACATGTGGCGAGTCAGGAGTTGGCGTTGTCCTCCCCATGCACATCGTAAAGCACGCGCACAAGCAGATCCTGACTGAAATTCCCGAATCTTTTGCCAAAAATAGTGAGTCCTCCTTTGTTTTCTGATTCATCGGTTACAGATAAACGGAGTGTAATGTCGCTTTTATAATTAAGGTTAATATCATCTATTGTGACCTCGGAAATGCGGCACCCATCAATGAAGCTGCCTTGTTGATTGATGCGAATTAATTTGAGCATACCATATTGATTCAGATGCGGTGGCCACCAATCTGGATTGAGAACCCCCGGCACTTCTCCAAAATCTCCGGCGCTGGTCCAGTGCCCAATAGGGATACCGTTAATGTGAAAACAAATATCGGAGGGATATTCCTCACAATAGCAGGGTGCTTCTGAGCCCAGTTCTGCGGAGAATTGAATTTCTTTAAAGGATTGATTCGCTTTCAGATAGTTGGGGATACGGTATTCCAAAAAGCCCTCAGCCATCCAGATCATTTCCGACTCCAGCCGCCCGGGATCTGCAAAATAGCGTGGATCATCAAAATCGCCGATAATGCTGTCTCGGGTCACCAATCCACAAGTGGGGGACGCTTGATAGTTACTATAATGACCTACGCGAATCTCAACCTCATACACATTTTTTTGTTCTCTACTGCGCAAATCTACCATCAGTTTATCCTTGTTCAAATAGCACATTTTTCGGGTGCCGTGCTTGCCGCTCACGGTATTGATCTCCACAAGGCCGCATTCTTCCAATTTTCGAATATGCATTGTAATGGTACCGTTGCTCAAATTAAGTTTGTTAGCAATGTCATTCATACTTTGTCCCTGGTAGGCAAGTAACTCGAGAATTTGAATGCGGATTTCTGAACCCAGTGCTTTAAAAATATCTAATCCTGACATTAAGTCCTTAATATAAATCATAGCTATAGACCATCCTTATCTATAAAAATTGTGATGTAAGCGCTTATATATTTACTTTGATTTATGTTAAAATAAAATCAAAAAGAAGTAAACTGCTTTTTTGTAAATTTTTTTTACTAAATAAAGAGGGGAGCAAATTAAACTCCGAATTAAGAATTACTTCAAAAATAAATCGTATTTAAGCTTTATCACTGATTATTTCGATAAAAGTTAACTTAAATACGATTTAATTTTGCTTTCCATGTTACTCTAATCTATGTTTTATAATTATTTAAAAAGATTGAAAAATACATTGACGAACCGAGGAAAGGCATGCTATATTTTGTTTGTAAACGAATTCATTATTGATAAAGTAAAATGTTAATTATATGGTACATGAGAGGGATGATAATCACAGCGGCAATCAACAACGGGTTGTGTACCGCACAGTTAAAGATTAGGCCGAGTGGTATAAAGTTATTTTAACACTAAATGTATGCGGTTTCATTTAAATTTAGGAGGGGTCGCGTTGATAAAGAAAAAAGGTTTTGCAATAACAATGGTTGTTCTGTTGTTAATGGTGGCTGCACTGGCTGGTTGTAGTGGGGGAAGTTCCAGTAGTGATGGAAGTAAGGAACTGACATTCATGTTCCGTGGTGGCACAGATGAACAAAAGGCTTATAAGGAAGTAATCAAGAAATTTGAAGAGGAACATCCTGGCGTAAAAGTTAAAATGGTCGTGACGGCAGCGGATCAATATGCTACAAAGCTAAGAGCTGCGATCACAGGAAATAATCTTCCAGATATCTTTTACTTTGCCCCTGGAGATGTGAAAGCTTATGTAAACAGTGGGGTATTGAAGAATCTCACTCCTTACATTGAGAAGAACAAGGATATTAAACTGGATAACATCTGGAAATACGGTATAGATTTGTATCGCTATGACGGTAAAATGGCCGGTCAAGGAGATATTTACGGTATGCCGAAGGACTTAGGTCCATTCGCACTTGGCTACAACAAAACGATGTTCGAAAAAGCGGGCGTTCCATTGCCTGACAAAGACAAACCGTATACATGGGATGAATTTATCAAGGTTAGCCAAGAGTTGACCAAAGATACCAATGGTGACGGCAAGCCAGATCAATACGGTACAGGTTTTAACGTTCAGTGGGCATTGCAAGCCTTTGTATGGAGTAATGGGGCTGATTGGCTGGATGAGAGCAAAACGAAAGTAACGATTGATGATCCGAAATTTGCGGAAGCTCTTCAGTACTTTGCTGACATGCAAAACAAATATAAAATCACACCTGGTATTGAACAATCACAAACATTGGACACATACCAACGTTGGATGAAGGGCGAAATGGCATTCTTCCCGGTTGGTCCTTGGGATATGAGTACATTTGAAAAACTGCCATTCGAATATGATTTACTGCCGTTCCCAGCCGGATCGACTGGCAAATCAGCAACATGGATCGGTTCTCTGGGTATCGGCGTTTCCTCTAAAACAAAATACCCGGATGAAGCTGTTGAACTGGTTAACTATCTGACGACTTCTAAAGAAGGAATGAAGCAGCTCGTAGATGCCAAGGTACAAATTCCGAATCTGCTGGACATGGCTGATGAATGGTCCAAAGATACGAAAACCAAGCCTAACAATAAACAAGAATTTATTGATATCGTAAATGACTATGGACGCTCATTACCAGGCAACTATACGTATAATGCAGAATGGTACGATATTTTCTTCACAGATATTCAACCTGTGCTGGATGGTAAAATTACGGCGGCAGATTATGTGAAACAAGAACAACCGAAGATGCAGAAACTGCTGGATAAAGCGGTGGAGCAAGAGAAAAAATCACAGAAATAATGCGTAAATAGAGGAAAAAAGGATGATGTTAGTGGCTGAATATCATGCTGCTAACATCATCTTCATTCCAAATTAGAAACAGAGGTGAGCCCTGTGATAACCAAATCTAATCTCTACCGCAAAGAGAAGGTATATGGATACTTATTTATTCTTCCACCTATTCTCGGTCTGCTAATCTTTACGTTATTCCCGTTTGTCTATTCATTATACGGCTCTTTTACAGACTGGGACGGATTGGGACAAATGAACTTTATTGGTCTCGACAATTTTAAAGATTTATTTAGCGATGAGCTCTTTTATAAATCGATGTACAATACTCTTTTCTTAATGCTAGGTATTCCAATCGGTCTTGTACTAGCTTTACTGCTGGCACTAGGTTTGAATCGCAAGATTCCAGGTACGACAACATTTCGTGTGATTTACTATATCCCGGTTATTTCTTCGTTGGCTGCCGTTTCTATTATGTGGAACTGGGCATACAACGGGGACTATGGTTTGGTGAACCAATTCCTCGAAATATTCGGTATTAAGGGTCCTAACTGGCTAATGGATAAGGATACGGTCAAACCGGCCTTGATCCTCATGACCGTCTGGAAGGGTCTCGGATATACGATGCTGCTATATTTGGCAGCCCTGCAAAGCGTATCTCGCTCTTATTATGAAGCAGCAGAGCTAGATGGAGCTAGCGGATTCCAAATGTTCCGCAATATTACATGGCCAATGGTGAAACCAGTAACTTTTTTCCTGGTCGTAACTAATATCATTGGTGGTTCGCAAATCTTTACTGAAATGAACATTATGACACCTACAGGGGGTCCGGAATACTCATCCGCCTCAATCGTCTTTTATATTTGGGATAAGGCATTTAAAAACCTGCAAATGGGATATGCCTCCGCGATGGCTATGATTCTCGGCATCTTCATTTTTATCGTAACTTTGATTCAATTCAAAATGAATGAAAAATCGTCCTTTGATGGGGATTGATTTTCGCGGAAAGGAGTGAGTCTGATTATGTCCCATAGTCAAAAAACGAAAGTTACCAATATCATTATCTTTATTGCACTAGCGATTGGAGCGATTGTGATGATCGCGCCGCTGCTTTGGATGCTGTCCACTTCAGTGAAAGAAAAGCAGGATGTCTTTGCTCTTCCACCAGTATGGATACCAGAGGTGTTCCAGTTTGGCAAGTATAAGGAAATTTGGGAAGCAGGGCCTTTGTTAAGCGGAATCAAGAACAGCGTGATTGTAGCTGTAAGTGTTACCGTTGTGGGTACCTTTACATCCAGTGTGGCCGCTTTTGCATTTGCAAAGCTGAGATTCCCTCATAAAAACAAACTGTTTTTGGCACTCATCGCATCTATGATGATTCCATACCCAACGGTTATGATTCCACAGTTTATGATGTTTTCCAAACTTGGCTGGGTCGATACACTTTTACCTCTGATCGTTCCAGGCTTATTCGGAAATGTAGTTATGATCTTTTTCCTGCGGCAGTACTTGCTTAGCGTACCGGATGCCATCATCGAAGCTGCGAAAATTGACGGAAGTTCTTATTTCCGACTCTATTCGTCGATAACGTTCCCGCTCATTAAGCCAGCAGTTGCGGCACAGCTTATTTTATGGTTCATGGGGATTTGGAACGATTATTTGGCACCGATTATTTACTTGAACTCACCAGAAACGCAGACATTGCAACTGGTTATCGCGAATTTTAATGCGACTTACGCCATTCAGACGGACTATCCGCTTATAATGGCAGCATCAATAATAGCCTTGTTACCTGTACTGATTATATTCTTGATCTTCCAGAAACAAATTATTGAATCGGTTGCTATTTCGGGTGTCAAAGGTTAATTGACACTTGGAGGGTACGCATGAATGATGTAAGGCAGTTACAATATGTAATGGGTAAAGGAAGGAGGAGAATAACAGTTATGGTTATGCTGCTCATGCTGGGTCTATCTGGCTGTGGGGATAACACTCCGGACCCTGTGTATCCGCAGGCTCCGCCTCCCGATCACTTGTATGATCAAAGTACGATTAACGATGAACAGCGCTGGACCATTAACAATGCACATGACCCGGCGATTATCAAAACAGATCAAGGCTACTATGTCTACTCAACGGATGTAAAGACAGGTGGAGAATTGAGACCCGGTGTCATGGTACGCAAATCGACTGATCTGATTCATTGGAATTGGGTGCAGTATGCACTCCCCGGCATTCCAAAGGAAGCAGAATCGTGGTCATCGGCAACCAATCTGTGGGCACCGGACGTCATCAAGATGGGTGATACCTATCGGATGTATTACTCTGCTTCTACCTTTGGCAGCACACGGTCTGCGATCGGATTGCAGACATCCAGCTCCCCGGAAGGCCCTTGGAAGGATGAGGGGCTGGTCGTTAAAACGAAAGAGCATGACAAGCTGAATGCGATTGATGCCAATCCGGTGCTGGATGCAGAGGGTAATCCATGGATGGTATACGGCTCTTTTTTCGGCGGTATTTATATTACACCGCTTGATCCCCAGACTGGAAAGCTCAAAGAATCTGGCTATGGTAAAAATATCGCTGCCAGAGATCGGGCAACTGAGGACGGTGCTGTAGAAGGACCATACATTGTGTACAATCCAATGTTCCGTAAATACTACTTGTTCGTCTCGTATGATTCTTTGTTTGAGGACTACAATGTTCGCGTTGCCCGTTCAGATTCTATCACAGGCCCTTATGTGGACATGAATGGACATGATATGGTAGATACCAGCTATTTGCCTCAATATGAGATTGGAAACAAGGTATTGGGCGGTTATCGGTTCAGCGAAGGAGAAGGCTGGGTTGCGCCAGGTCACAATTCTGTCCTGAAGGACGGTGAGGATTATTATATTGTACATCATGCGCGAGGAGAAACGGACAAGAGCTGGCCGTACCTGCATGTACGCAGAATATTGTGGACGGCAGAGGGCTGGCCGGTCGTCTCTCCAGAGCGCTATGCCGGCGAAAAGGAGCAGGATATACCCAAAAGGCTATTATCCGGCAACTGGGAGCGCATCGTGATAAAGCAGGAAGTAGACGGCCAGGTGGAAGCTGAACAGCTCCGTCTAGAAGATGGAGGGCGGGCAACCAGCGGTTCTCTTGAAGGTCACTGGAGCTTTGATGGCAGGCGTACTCTAACAATGGATTGGAGCAATACATCCGAAGGAACTAAGGAAGAATTGTTATTGCTTCCTTCATGGGACTGGGAGCTTGGTCGCCATACTTTAATTTTCACGGGTATGAATGAAAAGGGAATTTCCATTTGGGGAAAGCGTATCAGCGATTAATTGTATGAACTACATACTACACATAGAGGAGAGAATAACCATGAATCAAACTGTACCCTTTAATAATCCGGTCATTGAGCAACGGGCAGACCCTTGGATTTACAAGCATAGTGACGGATACTATTATTTCACCGGATCTGTACCAGAGTATGACCGCATTGAGGTTCGACGAGCAAGTACTATTCAAGGCTTGAGTACAGCAGAGCCTGTCGCAGTGTGGCACAAATATGAAACGGGCCCGTTAAGTGCGAACATTTGGGCACCGGAAATTCATTATATTAACGACAAATGGTACATTTATTTTGCAGCAGCTCGTACAACGGAAACGAAGGAAGGCCTGTTCGACCACCGGATGTTCGTGCTTGAAAATGATTCAGCTAATCCTCTGGAAGGGGAATGGGTGGAAAAAGGACAGATCAAAACCCGTTGGGAGACGTTCGCTCTCGATGCGACAACCTTCCAGCATAATGGAGTTTTGTATTATGTGTGGGCTCAGAAGGACCCTGACATCGTCGGTAATTCCAATCTGTATATTTCCGAAATGAGCAATCCATGGACGTTGCGGGGTGAGCAGGTGATGATCTCCACTCCTGAATATGATTGGGAAATCATCGGTTTTAAGGTGAATGAAGGAGCAGCGGTTCTGAAACGGAACGGGCGGATCTTTATCAGTTATTCAGCTAGCGCCACAGACCACAATTATTGCATGGGTCTGTTGACGGCAGATGAGAATGCGGATTTACTTGATCCGAAATCATGGACGAAATCACCTCAGCCGGTATTCTGCACCCATGAGGAAACAGGACAATTCGGGCCAGGTCATAACAGTTTTACGGTTGCTGCTGATGGTAGCGATGTAATCGTATATCACGCCCGGAATTACAAGGAAATTACAGGCGACCCGCTGTATGATCCGAATCGTCATACACGTGTGCAGCCGTTCTACTGGAAAGAAGATGGAACACCTGATTTTGGTATTCCAGTACCAGATGGCGTTTCTGTTGATAAATAAGCGAAATTTATTATAGATGGTTGACGTGTTGCACAGTGGCACTTTAACTTTCTAGAAATCATAGGGGATTATGATTCGGCTGCGTATAACAAGAGTAATGAGATATCTTCTGAGCCTTCAGGCTGGAGGATATCTTTTTGATTTTGGGACGGCATGAAGGACTCTTTTCAAAAACTTCGATTTCTGCTATATTTAAATCGTAATATTTACGAATTGATCAAGGGGTGGAAATCTCGTGAACGAACGGATTGATCCGTTTACCGTTAAAAAGGTTGAATACCTGCTGAATGGCTATATTGCGCTAAAGGTGCCAGGCTACGTGCGTTCTGACGTGCGGCTCATTTATCAAATAGAGGATAACTGTTTGATCTTGACGGAGGAAAGGCCTTCTAATGAAACTGAGTTGTGGGATCGCACGGACATTGTCCAATTTCGCTGGGAAGAAAATCATTGGCATGTATATGCCCGGCAAGAGGCTGAAAGCTGGCAGCGTGTAAAAGAGATTGCACCTAATCCGTGCTTTGAAGAACAGCTCGAACAGGTAGAAATAGATCATGCAGGTATTTTTTGGACAGGTTAACGAAGTACAGAATGATAAGTTCGGAAGATGGAGGTAGTGGGAGTCGTGTCGTTAAACTGTATATGGAAATAAACAGGCTGACCGTAATTCCTTATATGGAAGTTACGGTCATTTGTTTTGTCTGAAGTGGCACTGTCTAGTGCACTTGAGGGTTATGTGTGCGTTTGGAAAGTATGTCAAGCGGTTGATTGATACAAATGTTTAATATTTTCCACGAGGTGGAAGTTACAAATGTATGGTAAAGTGTAGTATATACAAGGTTTTAATCCAAATGTCTTATTCAAAGTCTCCTGTGCATACCGAATCCGAATCACACGAGGTGAGAAAAATGTTGCAATCGTTAAAAGCCATTGCTAATTACAGGAAAGAAAATGATCTGGCCTGGGATACACCGACTTGGTTAAAGCTGCTTGTTTCGGCTGAGGAGCGTATTGTAAATTTGGAACGCATTCGATCTATAGGTGAGTTAAAGGATGCCAATCCTGTACTGGATTACGTGGAGCGTACGTTGCTTATTTTGGACGGACTTCCATTGTCATTCTGGGTTAAAGAGCTACTGGAGGATGTATTGGTATGGTCTGAGACAGCCAAAGGAGGCACAGTCCGCGAACGGCTACGCTGGCAGCATGAGGGTATTAATTTATTTGTACATAATATCGGATCCTCCCAACTGTATGTCAGACAGGCCCAAGCGGAGTCCCCTGCTTACCCGCGCAATAGCATGACCCGAATTCTGATTGAGACGCATGGATTGATCGGGCAATATATACGGGGGGAAATTCCTTTTGCTGAAAATCGACTGCTGCTTGAAATTACTCGTAAGGGCTGGCTAAGCCCTGAGGAACTGGAGCTTGTTTTACGGGCCCTGAACGAGTGTATTATCGCCGGGGTGGAACCTGCATTATGGGATCAAGTACGCAGTGAAGTGGAGCAGCTGATCGGCTGGATTGCATGGGATAACGCACCTGTAGTCTGGAGTGTAAAGGAGCGACTGGAAAGGTTACGGTCGGTTTCCATTCATGAAGGGGAGCCGTTCGAGCAGGCTTACACAGAACTAGAGCGGGAGTTGAATGTAGAGAAGGCGCTGGCTCCGTTGGAGAATCGGACACTTTGGTATGTAGAATCAGCTTTGCAAGATTTTTCACTTCAAGAACTGGTAAAGGTATTTTTACTCACATTAAGGGATGGCACAGGGCAGGAACAGCCTGCGACCGTTCGCCATATCAGTTTCGAATCGCTCATGAATACGATGTATTATGACTATCGTGGTGTCAAGAAAATTAACGTATATAAAAAACGAATGATAGAAAAATATTTAAGTGCACTGTCTTGGCAGGACATTTCAAAAGGAAAACGGAAGCATAATCCTCATTTGAGTGTGATCGTGGAGCATAAAGAGGAGCTGCCGAGTACTGTATTTTTTAATTTTGTATTTTCATCTGCGGCTGAGAAACTGATTGACTTTTGTATTGAGGCAGAAAAAACGCCTCTGTATGACAAAGCAGTCCTGCTGCTGTTCGATCTGTTCGGATTACGGCGCGATGCGTATGATCGCTTTCACAATGAGGAAACGTACCTTACAGATATGAACCAGACCGTAGATTACAAAAGGATCATTTTAGATTATGTGACTGGAACCCGCATACTGGATATTGGACCCGGCGGGGGTGTACTGCTGGATCTGATCGAACAGGAAAGACCAGATGCGAAGCCATTAGGTCTTGATATTTCTGTAAATGTCATTGAGGCACTTAAACGTAAAAAGCAATTGGAGCGCCATCGTTGGGATGTCATCAAAGGGGATGCGCTTCAGTTAGAGGAATATGTGGAAACGGGGAGTATGGACACGGTCATCTTCTCTTCAATTCTTCACGAGCTCTATTCCTACATTGAACGAGATGGGATTCGGTTCAATCCACAAACAGTGGAGGCAGCTCTGCAGAGCGCCTATCGTGTGCTTGCACCCGGCGGGCGTATCATCATTCGTGACGGGATTATGACCGAACCAGTAGAGCAGCGCAGACGAATTCGATTCTTGGAGCCGGATGGAATGGAATGGCTGATACGGTATGCGCAAGATTTTGCAGGTCGCCACATTGAAATAGAGCGTGTGGGGGAGCATGAGGCTGTTTTACCAGTGAACGATGCGATGGAATTTCTCTATACCTATACATGGGGAGCGGAAGCCTATGTGCATGAAGTGCAGGAGCAGTTTGGTTATTTTACCCCGTCACAGTATGAAGAGTGTATTCGTAGCACACTTGGATCACAAGCGATTATCCGCGTGAGCCGCCACTATTTACAGGAGGGCTATGCCGAGGCGCTGTCTAGACGTGTTGAGTTCATGGATGAGCAGGGCCAGCAGGTTTCTTTGCCAGACAGCACCTGTCTGATCGTGATTGAGAAGCCGAATAATAGGGTTGGAGTTGCTGAATGATTTTTAAATTGAACAAGAGAATGCCTTCTGATTTGTGCCAAGCACGATTAGAAGGCATTTTTTAGAAAGCTATGCATTCAAATATGACCGTGCAGCGTATACCGAAGCCAAAGGACCATTCATTCGGCAGGTGGTTGAGCGAGCGAAGCTTGAAAGATATAGGTAGGGACAGATGAATTCTTAGTACGCATGAACAAAGTGGGGGAATGATGAAGAATATGATGCTTGATGCACAGCTAACGCCGAATGGTTTAAAAGACAGAATGCTACTACTGTCAGCGCTGGACATTATATTGTCTCCAGAAGATTGGTTACGCACGTATCGTATGCAGTCTGAATGGTCTGGTGATGTGTGCCTGGGTGAGGTAAACAATGGCGCTGGAGATACGATTCATATGCTATGGACGGGTGAAGGTGTGCTGCTGAAGGGGTTTGACCATGAATCCCCTGTAAGTTCTCATGCGAGAGACGAATATGAAGTCTGGCCGGGCATATATGACGGTGTGCCTGATGATATGATGGAGCTTTTGGAAGATGAAGCACTGGAGAAAGAGGACGTTACCTTTTGTATGTGGAGGGAAGCGGGAGATAAAGAGTGGCGTATGGGCAACGCGAACTTTCCTGAGGGATATGACGATGGCTCATCCTTTTTGTTGGGGAAAATTATAGTTACACCGGAGGAATATGAGGATTGGGCTGAGAGTTACTATGAGTTGCCGATTTCTCTAGGGGTGGTAAGCCAGATTTTCAACGGCGTTCCGATCACTGCACAGATGATCTCTGCGCTTCATCCACAGCGTAACGTTACGGAAGCGATAAAGGAGCTAAAGCAGCTTGGCGTTCAAGTGCATGAAAGCTAAGAATACAGATTTGTTTTTCTTGACAAGTTTTGTATATAATACAGGAGAAATGCTGGGTTAACCACCTCGAATTAAAGGAGCTGTGTTGAAGATGTCCAAACGTTTGATTCCTTACATCACGATGGATGGAAATGCAAAAGAAGCAATCGAATTTTATAAAGAGGCATTGGATGCTCAACTGCTTTTTATTCAAACCTTTGGGGAAATGCCGGAAAACCCCGATTTTCCCATTCCCGCAGAGGTCAAGGAACGTGTGGGACATGCTACCCTTAAAGTGGGTGAGACAGAGCTCATGTTTTCTGATACCTTTCCCGGGTCACCGTTTAGCCGCGGGAATCAGGTGAGCATCTGTATTACAACCGATAGTGTGGAGCAAGCTCAAAAAATGTTTAATGCTCTACAGCAGGGAGGACAGGTGGGAATGCCTTTGCAGGAAACCCATTTTAGTCCAGCTTATGGGAATGTAACAGACAAGTTTGGTGTCACTTTTCAAATGTTCACTGAGGCTCGGTCTTAAGAAATGTAAAACGGCTCGATTCCGCTACTTTAGCGATCTGGCCGTTTTTTTTTTCGTGTATGCCCTCGTGCTCAATTCAATAATTATTTTAATATTGTTGAAATAGAAACAAAAATATACTATATTGTATTGTTAATGCACCAACTGGTGGGAGGACAGGCCATGAACAAAGAAGAACAGGTCATAGTGGGTTTCAGGGACTTATTTAACAAGATGGTTTGGCTTAATAAAGATAAGATGGAAGACAGCCTTAAGGGTTATAAGCCTTCTGAAGTACATTGCATCGAATACATTGAAAGAAATGCAGATTCCAACGTGACAAAACTTGCGGAGTCCCTTTATATGACTACCGGTGCCATAAGTAAAATAACTAAGAAGCTTATAAAAAAAGGCATTATCGAAAGCTACCAGAAGCTGGATAACAAGAAAGAAGTCTATTTTAGGCTTACTGAGGAAGGGAAAGTAATCTATAACATCCATGAGGAACTGCACAAAGAGTTTCAAGAGCGGGATAAAGCCGTATTTGAGCAGGTAACCGAAGAACAATTTAACAGTATGATTAGCTTCTTGGAAAAGTATAGTAGGCATTTGGATGCAGAAATAAAAAAACAGGGTATAGATATTAAGACGGAATAAATTTGAATAATGAAAATCAAACCATAGGCAGCCGGGCTCTATTGAGAACGGGCTGCATTTTTTTGTTATTATTTTGTTGCCGAGGAAGCAAAATTGTGATACGATATTTTTGCTTCCGAGGAAGTGAAAATTAACCTTTAAGGGGAGAAATGAAGTGTTCAAATGTAGATCACACAATGAACAGAACACAGAACAAACCGTAGATAAACACGCTTTAATATTCGGCCTTATCTCTGTATTTCTTTGCGGAATAGGCTTCAGTATCATAATACCTGTCGTCCCATTCTTAGTGCAGCCTTATACAAGCAGTCCGGGAGAACAAGCTATAGTTGTTACGCTGCTGACCTCTGTTTATGCATTCTGCGTGTTTTTTGCGGCTCCCGTACTTGGAGCTTTGAGCGACAAATATGGCCGTCGTCCATTGCTCTTAGTATGCCTTTTGGGTTCCGCAATTGGGTACTTGGTTTTTGGCATAGGAGGAGCTCTATGGGTACTATTTGCTGGGCGCATCATAGAAGGGTTAACAGGCGGGAGCATAAGCACGATCTTCGCCTATTTTGCAGACATCATTCCTCCAGAAGAGAGAACCAAATACTTTGGATGGGTGAGTGCGGTTGTAGGTGTAGGCACTGTCATTGGGCCAACTCTAGGCGGATTACTTGCCAAGTTTGGTTATTCTGTACCCATGTATTTTGGAGCAATCATAACTTTATTGAACGTTGTTTATGGATTCTTTTTTATGCCTGAGAGCCTTGACAAGAAACATAGACTGAAAGAGATTACCTTTGTAAGACTGAATCCATTTACACAGCTTGCAAATCTGCTTTCCATGAAAAACTTAAATAGGTTACTTGTCTCTGCGTTCTTACTTTGGATACCCAACGGATCTTTACAGGCCGTTTTTTCACAATTTACAATGGATACTTTCAGTTGGAGGCCTGCACTAATCGGACTTATGTTTTCAATTATGGGTTTCCAAGACATCATTTCACAAGGTTTCATCATGCCCAAGCTTTTGATAAAACTTAATGATAAACAGATAGCCATTCTTGGAATGGTTTCGGAGATTATAGGTTACAGTCTTATTGCGCTATCTACTTTGTTCTCATTCTATCCTCTTTTTATCGCTGGAATGTTTATATTTGGTTTTGGTGATTCGATCTTTGGACCTTCATTCAACGGGATGCTCTCCAAGTCTGTCGATTCTAGTGAACAAGGAAGGATTCAAGGAGGTAGTCAATCTATTCAGGCTTTAGCAAGAATGATTGGGCCTATTATTGGGGGTCAAATCTATGTATCACTTGGTCATGCCGCACCCGCTTTTATGGGTATAATCCTTATAACAGCGGCAATACCAGTTTTATATAAGCGAACGCATGTAAATGAGGATTTTGCAAAATCCTGAAATATGTAAACTATCTACTTTCTTTAGGCAATAGGGTTTCAGAACTCAGGGACAAGTTCTGAAACCCTATTTGTTTACAGTTTTACGTAATTGTACTTATACGCCAAAATTAAAATCATCATCTGTCAGCGGCTCTACATTCATCGCCCGCACATAGCCGTTTCCTTTTTTAGAAAAGAAATCATGCTGCTTAGTATGGGTGCTGATGCCGTTGAATACAATGGGATTAACTTCTTCTTCTTCAAACAGTGGATCAAAGCCCAAGTTCATCATGGCCTTGTTGGCATTATAGCGCAAAAAGACTTTCACATCGTCTACGAGTCCAATAGGGGTGTAAATTTGCTCGGTGTATTGTTCCTCGTTATTATGCAAGTAGCGCAGCAAGCCTACCAGCGTCTGGTAAAGATCACGTTGTTCTTCCTCGTCCAATTCTGCATAAATCTCCTGTGCCAGTACACCTACGTACACACCGTGAATACTTTCGTCCCGTAAGATCAAATCGATAATTTCTCCACTACATGTCAGCTTGCCCTGGCCCGCCAGATAAAGAGGATAGAAGAAGCCGCTATAAAACAAATAGCTTTCTAACAGCACCGACGCAGCCATCGCGAGATAGAGGTCTTTCGGTGTGTGGATATTCATATAATATTGACGAATGGTTTCTGCTTTGGTTTGGAGATGTGGATTTTCTTCCACCCAGCGGAATACACCGTCAATTTCTTCCGTGGAAGCTAGCGTTGTAAAGATGCTACTGTACGACTTGGCATGGATTTGTTCCATCATCGCCATAAAGCTTAGTACGGCTTTGCGTTGCAGTCCGTCCACATGCTCCATAATTTGCGGCATACCTACACCGCCTTGAATGGTATCCAGCAGTGTTAATCCGCCCAGCACCTTCATGTAGGCTTCTTTTTCGATATCACTGAGGGTTACCCAGGACATTTTATCGTCAGACAACGGGATTTCATCATCCGTCCAAAATTGCATGATGTTCTGGTTCCAGAACATCAGTGTAAAATCATCGTCCGAGCGATTCCAGTTTACGGCTTGTATACCTGTCATTGTTAGCATTCTCCCTTCAGCTTGCGAGATTCCCTAGAAACACACATTGAAATAGTGCAGGCGAATCATCGTATGCTTGACATACGGAAGCTGTATCCGCGAGGGTCTTGTCCAGCCCCGTAAAGGTCTGAACCACACGCTGGATACAGCTTCTAATGCAAAGCATCCATATCTATTTAAAATCTAATTTTTATACTACAGCTTGTTACCATTTATGCTTAGATGGAGCAGGTGAGGCACTCTTCCACAGACAGCTTTTTGGTGCGTGTGTAGTATAACGATTTAAGTCCTTTGTGTGCGGCGTACAGATAGCAACGTGCTAACTGACGCGTAGTCACGTCACTGTTCACATGAAGAACGGTCGAAATTCCTTGGTCCACATGCGGCTGGATTTCTGCAATCAGATCCAGCACTTTGAATTGGTCCATTTGATAAGCGGATTTATAGAAGAACACGTTATCCTTTTGCAAATAAGGCATTGGATAGTAGGTCGTCGAATTGGCATAGGTACGGGTTTCAATCTGCTCAACAATCGGCATGACGCTGGATGTTGCATTTTGAATGTACGAAATGCTGGCAGTCGGCGCAATTGCCATACGATAGGCGTGGTACAGGCCATTTTTCATCACATCTGCTTTTAATTTGTCCCAGTCCGCTGTAGTCGGAACATAGATGCCCTTGAACAGCTCTTGCACACGTGCAGTTGTTGGACGATAATCTGTGTTCAGGTATCGGTCAAAATATACGCCTGTCGCATAATCCGATTCCTCAAATCCATAAAAGCTTTGTCCAGCCGCTTTCGCGATTTCCATACTCTTTTCGATGGAATGATAGTTCATCGTCATGAAGAAGGTACGGACAAAATCTTTTGCTTCATTGCTTTCATACGCAATTTTGTTCTTGGCAAGGTAGCCGTGCAGATTCATGACACCCAAACCGACGGAATGCATTTCACGGTTCGCTTTCGCAACACCTGGCGCATTAGCTACTTGGGTCATATCGCTGACCGAGGTGAGCGCAATCATACCCTCGTGAACGGATTCGCGGATTTTGCCATGCTCCATCACATTTACAATGTTCAGAGAAGCCAGATTACAGCTCACGTCCCGGCGGATGGTATCCTGTTGGCCGTAATCTGTAATTTCGGAAGTTTCCTGCAACTGGAAGATTTCCGTGCATAGGTTCGACATCTTGACTTGACCCACGTTTTTAAGAGCATGTGCCTGGTTCGCGTTACTTTTGTTCATGATATATGGATAACCAGACTCCAACTGAATCATGGCAATTTTCGTCAGCATGTCACGTGCGCTCATCGCTATTTTTTTCTTCACCCGATCGTCGGCGAGCAGCGTGTCGTACATTTCATCCAAATCCATGTCGTCCAGATGTGTTCCATAGGCTTTGAACACACTGTAAGGAGCAAATACATGCAGCGGTTCATTATCTTGAGCCAGCTTGTAAAAACGGTTTGGCACCAGCAATCCAATCGAAAGTGTCTTAAGACGTACTCTTTCGTCAGCATTGATTTTTTTGCTATCCAGAAACTCCAGCACATCCCATCCGAAAATGTTGTAATAGGCTGCCCCAGAGCCTTTACGTTGCCCCATTTGATCCGCATAAGAGAAGCCGTCTTCCATCAGCTTCAGCACAGGCATAATGCCTTTTGCTGCGCCTTCTACGCCTTTAATCGCTTCGCCGCGTGCCCGCAGCTTCGACAGGTTAACGGCAACACCGCCGCCGATTTTGGACAACTGCATGCAAGTGTTTAGCACATAGTTGATCGAGTTCAGGGAGTCGTCCATTTCGAGCAAGAAGCAGGATACCAATTCCCCACGGCGGCTTTTGCCTGCATTCAGGAACGTTGGTGTCGCTGGCTGGAGACGTTGCTCCATCATCGAGCGGGACAACAGGCGTGCCGTATCCGCGTTACCGCGTCCCAAATGCAGGGCAACCGCGGCAACCCGATCAGGGTAATGTTCCAGATAGACTTTACGGTCATTACTCTTCATTGCATAATCGGTATAAAACTTGGATGCTGCCATATAGGAAGGGAATTTAAAATTATAGCTATGAGTGATATGGAAAATATCATTAATTTCGTCAGCCGTATAGCTGTTGTAGAAATTCTCATAATAATCATTCTCAATCATATACAGCACTTGAGCGGCTGTGTCAGCAAACTTCAAACTCCGTTCCTGAACTTCCTTCATAAATTCTGCTACAGCCTCTTGGTCCTTTTCCAATTGGAAAAAGCCGTCTGTATCGCGTTTCATCAACATGTTGTTCAATTCAATATGCCGCAACTCGGCTCACCTCCTGTTTAAAACGCTCTACATCTCCGAACGTTCCAGATAATTCAAATTTACTAATCACGGGGACATTATAGTGGTCGGCAATCAAATCCGCACTTTTGGCAAATTTCTCACCCCAGTTACGGTTGCCGCTTGCAGCTACACCAACAAGGTTTTGTGCGTTTTTTTTCAAAAAGGAAGATACCCTCTCAGGTATCTGCCCAAACCCGGTTGTATATGTAATAAGTACGTAAGGCTCTTCTATAGTCATTTGCTCCTCGATCTGAACCGCTGGAAGCTTGAGCTTGTTTATAAATCTTTTTACATTGCCGGTCTTGGAATCATAAGCAATCAGCATGGTATGCATCCTCCTTAACAATTAACGAAAAAAAGAAAACGGCATTGCCCGAGATCCATCATAGCTCTAATCCCTTGCTGGCTGTGCCATTTTAAATTTTTGACTCTATATTTACATGTATTTTCATACCTGTATCTTCAAGATATCGGTCATAAATACGTTTTTTACACTATATTTAGAGTACATTCTCTATTTTATATCTATATATAGTTTTGTCAATCGGTCTAGAGGGGATCAGAGGACCCAGATCGGGTAGAAGTCCAAGCGGGGTGCGGAAAAGAGCGAAAGAACTTTTTTTTCGTAAGTATGTTAAAAAAGTATTGGAGTTTTTGAGGGTGAAGATGTACGATTTGTCAATGGGCAATTGAATGGAAAATTTACATTTTACTGTAGAAAGGATGAAGTGAATGGGAAGTGATTCTATGGAAGTTCAATCGTTTAATACGATCTTTTTTATCGTATTTGGACTCATTGCTTTTGTAATGATTATGGGAATTGTCAAAACGATCGGAGCGGGCCTGTCCAATCAAGCAGCCGAACGGGTACAACGTTCATGTAAGGTTGTGGATAAACGGACGAGAGTGCGTGGGGGATCAGGCGATTTTTCAGCTTCGACCTATTATTATATCACCTTTGAGTTTGACGGGGGTGAGCGTAAGGAGCTGGAGGTGAAGGATAGGGACTTTGGTATGATTGTGATCGGGGATCGTGGGGAGCTTCATTATAAAGGTACACGTTTTCTGGAGTTTGTGAGAGTAATGGAAGCATAAAGGTGCTTAAACAAATACATAATCGGAGGGAAGATTACGATGCCGCATATCATTGGAAAACGAGTTGTATTGAGAGAATACCGTCAAGAGGATATACCAGATATCCGAAAATGGGTCAATGACCCGGAAATCACACGTGGTTTAAGCGACGTGTTTATCTATCCGCATTCACAGGTGAATAGTGAATCTTTTGTACAGATGATGATTGACGGCAACCCCGAGATCAAAGGTTTTGTCATTGCGCATAAAGACACCCTGGATTATATCGGACAACTGGACTTATTTAAAATCAACTGGGTGAATCGGCATGCCACCCTTGGAATTGTGATCGGGCGTGACGGTGATCTGGGCAAAGGTTATGGACGGGAAGCGATCCGGCTGTTACAAAAATTTGCATTTCATACGCTGAACCTACATCGACTGGAGCTGGAGGTCTATGCGTTCAATGAACGTGCACACCGTTGCTATTTGGCCAGCGGCTTCAAGGAGGAAGGGCGGCTGCGGGAAAAGCTATTCAGGGAAGGGCGATACTATGACATTATTCAGATGGGGATTTTGCGAAGTGAATATGAGGCTGCACAGCAATCGACGGAATCCTGAGAGTGCAACCTCATAAGCTATATTACTCCGTCAGCTTTCTTCAATTTTTTATGAGTGAAATCACGGGGACTACGCTCATCCTTTTTTTATTAGCTAAAGGACTTTCTTTGCAGAGTGCGAACTTCTTACTGGTTGTATTCTTTGTAAGTATTTTTCTGTTTGAGATACCTACTGGGGCTATTGCAGACAAGTATGGAAGAAAAATCTCTGTTATTTTGGGACTTTGTTGTTTTCTAGCCTATAGTGTATTGTTCGTTTCGACAGATCATATCGGGGTGCTTGTGTTTGCGGAAGTCTTTGGAGGTCTGGCTATATGTTTACAATCAGGTTCGTTGGAATCATGGGTTGTGGAAAATAGTGATAAGCCCATGGAAGTTCTTTTTACAACCTCTAACAGTATACAGTACATTTCAGGATTTATTTGTGGTCTGTTGGGGGCCTTTCTCGCAACTTTTAACTATTCACTTCCATGGGCGGTTAGCATTTTATCTATTATTGTATGCATTTTTCTATGCTTCTTTTATATGGATGAGGAGAATGTGGCTCATCGAAAGACGTCCACTACCCGCATTAAAACGATTATCGGAGAAAGTGTCCGTATCGGTTTTGAAAATAAGTCTATCTGGATTGTGTTTATGATTGGCTTATTTATCAGCTTTTCGAACTCGGCGGGGAATACATTCCAACAGCCACGTCTGGTTGGCCTTTCTGAACAAGGGATTTGGATTATGGGGTTTATCAAGGCAGGGTATTCACTATGTATGACTTTGGGAAGTTACCTGGTTCGAAAGCTAGGCGCACGATTCAGTGATGTACATATACTCATGTATGCCTGCGGCATGATTGGGATATGGCTCATTTTTGCCGGTGCATTCAACACATTTTATCCTGTACTGCTTACCTTTTTGATCTATGAAATGGGCCGCGGCATGTACCCGGTTGCGAAACAAATTTTTCTGAACAAAAGAATCTCTAATGAGTATCGTTCTACACTACTATCTTTGGATTCTGCGATTTCACAATTAGGCATGTGCATAGGTTTAATCGTGACAGGGACCATCAGTCGTAATTTTACGGATTTGTCTTCCGATCAAACACCTATTCAAATATCTTGGGTGATGTGTGGCGGGATTGCGTTGATTCCTATCATTTTATTGTTTTACGTCAATCGTGTATCAGGGAAAAGTAATTCTTGGAAAGAAAAAGAAACCAAACAGAATATGTAATGTAAAAGTTAATGTAGAAGGGCTGAACAGCATGGTCTGTCAGCCCTGTAATATTTCATTAAAAAGGCAAACCCTATTTTTCGCCGTACCACAGTTTCAGCCGATTTTGAATTAGGCCAGTGTAGATTTCTTCAGCCTTTGGCACACCCGCCTGATCCAGCTCTTGGAGCATGCGGTCATACACAGCGTCGAACTGATCTGGCTTGGCGAGTACGGCCTCAGGAATGCGTTTGCGTACAATGTCCTGCGACTTTTGATAAATAACATTGTAATTCGTATTGGTCGGAACAGGCATGTTGTAGGCAGCCCCCCACTCTTTTACCGGAAAATCTTTTTCGTTCGGGAACAGGTCTTTCCACGTATGGGCTTTGTATGCCTGAAGGGACTCTTTCTCGGCTTGACTATAATTTTCGGTAATCATCTCCGGATAATTGGTTGTGTAATAATTGCCCGAAGGGTCCTTCACGCTATCGCCGTAATGTGGACCCCATATCCAGTACAAACCGATACCTGACTCTCTGCTAAAAGAAGCGTTATCGGTGTTCTTACGTTGTTGCACATCCGCCGGAATGACTCGTTTGCCATTCTCTACGTTGTAATGCTGGCCTTCAATTCCCCAATTACGTAAAATTTGTCCTTCGTCGGAGGCCAGAAAATCCAGAAACTTGATAGCTCGCACCGGATTTTTACATGAGGTTGTAATTCCGATCCCGGATGCGGTATCGAAGCCGATGGGCTGGAGGGAATGGTCCTCGTATTTCTCATTTAAAGTGACTGGAAAATGGGCGTAAGTGAATTCATCCTTACCTGCTGCTTTGAGCGCATTTTCGGCATCTTGATAGTTCCATTCCTGATCAATGAGTCCGATGACACGGCCTGCGGCAATTTTGGACTTGTACTGATCACTTTTTTGCACAAAAGTATCCTTATCCAACAGTCCCTCATTGTACATATGGTTCAACCAACGGAAATATTCACGTTCTTCTGGGCGCTTGTAGTGAAGAATGGCTTTGTGTGTTTTAGGATCAATATAATATTCGCCATCGTCGGGTCCACCTGTAGCAGTAACAGCCGGGTTTGTCACTGTAATTTGAATTTTCCAGTCCTCGGCATCGAGTGATAGGGGGATGGTTCGCTGTCCATTGGTGGTTGGATATTTGGCGACATAATCTTTAAGTGCTTTTTCAAAATCTTGAACGGTGCGGATTTTAGGGTATCCGAGCTTCTTAAGTGCCTGGTGCTGGATTTCGAAGCCGGCTTGTGCATCAAACGCAATGTGATCCACACCCAGATTGGTCGGGATCGTGTAGATGGCTGGATCTTCACTACTATATTTAATACGATTAAAATAGTCTCCATACACTTTCTTAATGTTAGGGCCGTATTTGTCAATGAGGTCGGTTAAGTCAATGAGTGCCCCGGCATCGACTAACTTGCCAATGTCTGATTTAGGGTACACGAGATCTGGATATTCTCCGCTCGCTGCCATTAAAGCAAACTTTTCCTCGCCTCGACCATTGACAGCATGTTCGGCATTTAGCGTAACGCCCGTTTTCTTGATAATTTCCTGTCCGACAGCATCCTTCATGTTGTTCCAGTTAGAGCTGGAATCACCGCCAAAGAAAGTAAATGTAATGGGACTGGTGTCATTAGGATCTTCCTTTTCTGCCTTACCGTCTGTTCCATTCGCACAGCCCGTTGTAACGAGCAGCAGCAAAGACAGGAGTAGAATAGAGCTCTGTCGTACCGACCTGTTCATGAACATTTGCAAATCCCCCTTAATAAGTATGATTTACACAATGTAAGTGCTTTCAATAGTAAATTGTAGGAAATAAAGAACCTCACGTCAAGTCATTTATAATTGTTTGTTATGCAGTTTGTTTTTTTATTAAGCAAACATATTTTAATGAAAAGTGTGGATTTGTGTAAATCCATCGTTTGATGATCTAAAACAAAGTATGCTACGATGGTACCAGTTTATAGGCATACCTGTATATTTAGAAGACTAAGGTAGAAAAAGATTTCGAATAGGGTTGGGTGAGGAGATGCGTGGAAAAGTAACATTACAGGAAATTGCGGATGCGGCGGGTGTTTCAAAGTTTGCTGTTTCGCGTGCACTGTCAGGCAAACCCGGTGTAAGTGAAGAGACGAGGGCGCTGCTGGTTAAGCTTGCTGCCCAGATGGGCTATTTTCGCAGTCATCCCAAAATGACTGGGATAGAGCCTCGGGACACAGATGCCAGAGAATGGTCGGGTACGGTGCTGGTGTTATTTCCAAATATTCGGCACCAGAACAGGGAATCCAGGTACTGGGGACCTGTATTTGAAGGGATTTCCGAGCGTCTGAACCGTAAGGGGATGGATATGATCACGTTAACGGAGCCCTCGACTGAGGATATGTTTTCTCTACTGAACCCGGAGGCGATTAAAGGGATTATCACAGTAGGGACAATTTCAACTTCGTTGTTGCTGAACATTTATCGGATGGGTATTCCGGTCGTCATGGTAGATCATTGGGATTCTGCATTTTTAAGTGATACGGTGTTTACAGATAATCGCACATGCATGAGTGAATTAATGAAGGATTTGCTGTGCAGGGGCTATACCCGCTTTCAGTTTGTGGGTCATATTGATGACGCTCACAGTTTCTACGAACGCTGGGAAGCTTGTCGTTCTACACTGGAAATGAGCGGAGTAGAATTGCGACAAAATAAAGCCCTTCTTCACGGAGGAGCGCAGGCGCTTGCTGAGGAAATGGACAAGTTGTCTGAGGACAAACTGCCTGAGGTTTTTGTGTGTGCTAATGATGTGACTGCTGCGCAGGTCGTGGATGTGCTGAAAGAAAAGGGGATTGACGTTCCGAGGCGTTGCGGAGTGACCGGGTTTGACGATACGAATGAACAAATGCCAATTTATGCCACGGTGAGAGTGGATAAGGAATTGCTGGGAATGCGTGCAGTGGACCAATTGTTGTGGCGCATAACGAACCCGAACTCGCCTGTCGAGAAAAAGTTGCTACATGCTGAGCTATTCATACGGGAAGTTCATGCACCCCGGATCAGTCGGGAAAATGATGACCGTGAGCGTCCCATCAGCACAATCACATATAGTTAATGTCCAGATACGTGTGTGACACCATACATCGTGAAGACAAAGGAGGTCGCTTTTAGCCTGTTTGGGGCAGAGGGCGACTTTTATTTTGTATTTTGTCACTTGTTCCAAAAAAACGATTGACTACTTTGTTAGCTTAATGTTATTTTTGTTATGTTACTGACGAATCCAGATGTTCCCAATCATGCTTATAGGGAGGCTTGTGACGATGGTTAATGTGATAGGGTTGGATGGCTGGAGGTTTAGAGAAGCACAAAGTGATGAGTGGCTCAGCGCGAAAGTGCCGGGTTGTGTGCATACCGATCTTTTACGACATGGCAAAATTCCTGATCCGTTTATGGGTATGAACGAGATGGAGGTACAGTGGATTGATAAGCAGGATTGGATATATGAAGCCCATTTTGAGATAAATGCAGATCAGCTTCAATGTCAATGTGTAGAGTTGGTGTTGGAAGGTCTGGACACATACGCAGATGTAAAAGTGAATGATCAATCTGTCTTGTCAGCCAATAATATGTTTCGAGTATGGAGACAGGATGTGAAGGCATTGGTTCAGCAAGGGGAAAATCGGCTAGAAATCAGTTTTCGTTCTCCGATTGCTGAAGATGTACCCAAGCTGGAAAGCTTAGGTTATGGACTCCCTGCACCCAATGATCAGTCTGAGATCGGTGGTTTGTCCGATAAAAAGGTAAGCGTTTTCGCACGTAAAGCTCCTTACCACTATGGTTGGGATTGGGGACCGAGGCTGGTGACGAGCGGTATCTGGAGAGAGGTTCGGATCGAGGCTTGGTCCGGTCTGATCGTGAGAGACTTGTTTATTCGACAGGACGAAGTGAGTTCGGCAGGGGCTAAACTCATGGCAGTGGTAGAGATCGAAAATGCAGATGAGATTAGAGATGCCGAGTTGCGTATTTCTGCTGACGGCAAAGTGTGGTCCAAGCCAGTTCGGCTGCTGAAGGGGAAGCAGACAGTGGAGCTGGAGCTGGAGATGAAGAAGCCGAAGCTGTGGTGGTGCCGTGGACTGGGGGAGCCGCAACTATATACGTTTGTGGCCGAATTAGTGGAACAAGAACAAGGAGCTGTAATCGCGGAAAAATCAGTAAAAACGGGACTGCGTTCCATCCGTCTTGTACGGGAACGGGATGCAGCAGGAGAGAGCTTTTATTTTGAGCTGAACGGAATTCCGGTGTTTGCAAAAGGGGCTAACCATATTCCGAATGACAGCTTCGTCACTGAAGTTACGATGGAACGATATCGGTATGAAATTGCCAGCGCAGCCGCCTCGAATATGAATATGTTGCGAGTGTGGGGTGGCGGTATATATGAGCAAGACGTATTTTATGAGCTTTGTGATGAATACGGTTTGCTCGTGTGGCAAGATTTTATGTTCGCTTGCAGTATGTACCCAGGCGATGAAGATTTTATAGACAATGTGGCACAGGAAGCCGAGGACAATATCAAGCGGCTGCGTAATCATCCCTGTATTTCCTTATGGTGCGGCAACAATGAGATCGATTCTGCGTGGGCGCATTATGAAGAGAATGGAGGCTGGGGCTGGAAAAAGAACTACACACCTGAGCAACGGGAACGCCTGTGGAATGATTATGAAATGCTCTTTCATCGGATTCTACCGGAGGCGGTACGCACCTGGTCAGCGCAGACAGCATATTGGCCCTCCTCCCCGCTAATTGACCTGACGAGAGATCGGAATCAGCATGCCCATCGGTCTTCAACTGCAGGTGATGTTCATTATTGGGGTGTATGGCACGCGTCTGAGCCGTTTGAGAATTATCATGTACATGTGGGCCGTTTTATGAGTGAATATGGTTTTCAGTCTTTTCCTGAATACAAGTCCGTTCGTACTTATGCGGAAGAGAAGGATTTGGAACTGGAATCTGCGGTGATGCTGGCACATCAGAAGAACGGTGCGGGCAATCGTCTGATTAAAGAATATATGGAGCGGTACATGCGAGAACCAAAGGATTTTACGGGTTTTCTTCCCATGAGCCAAATTTTACAGGCAGAAGCAATGAAAGCAGCTATAGAGGCGCATCGTCGTCACAAGCCTTATTGCATGGGAACATTATACTGGCAAATGAATGATTGCTGGCCCGTTGCCTCCTGGTCGAGTATGGACTATTTTGGTCGTTGGAAGGCGCTCCAATATACGGCTAAGCGTAGCTTTGCCGATGTGTTGTTGAGTGCAACAGATACAGAACAGGGGAATAAGGCACTACATCTGGTCAACGATACACTAGAGCCGATATCAGGTACGCTACGGCTGACGCTTTTGCATATCCGAAGCAGCCAGGCTGTTCGTGAAGAGAATGTTAAGGTAAAGCAACCAGCAGGTGGTGCAGGAATTGTACATATACTGCCTATCGACAAATGGCTGAGTGGCCTGAACCGTGCGGAGCATATGCTGGTCGCGCGTCTGACGCAGAATGGTGAACAGGTGATCTCCAGTGAAATTTATTTTGCAGACACGAAAGAGATGGATTTACCGCAGGCAAAAATTGAAGTGACAGAGATTCAGGGAAGCGAGGCTAGCAGATTCATGCTGTGTTCGGATGTACTTGCCCGACACGTGTGGCTATCGGCAGAGCAGGAAGGTATTTTCAGCGACAACCATCTGGATCTGGCTCCCGGTATTCCAAAAACAGTGGAATTTTTGGCTTTGCACAACGGTTCAGCGGCATTTGTGGCAGCTGCGCCGGGTACATTGGCAGTACATTCATTAGTCAATTGGATACAAGGTTAGACAACAGTAAAAGCTTATCCGTCTTTAAGTAGATGATGGATAGGCTTTTTTTTATAATATAAATTTATTTTTGTGATATGTGGAGCGATTTCATAATGTTCATATACATAACAAAAGAAGGCTTGGGAGCTGAGTGATAACAGATCATTTGTAAGAAATTTATCTATTCAGCATCTAACTGTTGGAATATAAAAAAACATATGGGCGGCCGAGAACTTGTAGAGGAAATCCGTCAGTTGGACTTTAGCAGGGTGGAGCTGAATTATAACATTACCCGGGAAATGCTAACGACGATTGAGCCTATGATTGAGCGGGGGAAAATCGGCATATCGAGTGTGTACAATACATTTCCTCATACACCAGATCCGAATTAGCACGAATTCCGTTCTGCTCGGGTTTGACGATGAGACCAAGCGACAACGTGCGATAGAACTGCTGGTGCAATCTGTGGAATATGCGCATCAGTACGGAGCAAAAGCGGGAATTGTGCATCCCGGACGACAGATGGCGAATGGACAGAGCGCAGCAACGGAATTTATAATGCCGTTAGCGGTATTATGCTAATTCATGCTGCCCGAATATTAAAACTACCGGAGCTACGCCTTTACCTGTGAGTGAAGTCTAAAACACAGTAAGCATCTATTTTTCGGGATGGGGTCGATTCCCAAAGAATAGATGTCTTTTTATGTTCATTTATGCAGAGGTGGAGCGCTTCCATTGAGCTTGAAGCCATTGTGGTGTACACTGTCCAGAACAGGTGTAAATTGGAACGTCAGGAAGGCAGGACGGTTACAAGGAGGGAAAGACACGTATGTATGCCCGTTTAAGATCGTTAAATTATCCAGTAAAACTTTATGTTTTTTTAACACTGGCCTTATGCTCCGTAATCAGTACATTGTGGATCATTAACGTGCGACTGCCCTCAGGGGGCCGCCCTTATCTTTTTATTTGGTGGAATATGATGCTGGCCTGGATTCCTATGCTGTTGACGCTGCTGCTTGATGTAGTGTATAGCTCGTGGAGGCGAGGAACGAGGACTTTTTTACTCTGGGTCACGGGGGCGGCATGGCTTTTCTTTTATCCCAATACACCCTATTTGATCACAGATTTGCTGCATGTATTCGCCAGATATCCGTTTCTCGGGGAGCAACGTTTCTGGGGAAATCCGTACTTTTGGAATCATGTATTGGGGATGCTGCTGGTAGCCATACTTGGCCTGACAATGGGATTTGTATCACTCGAATCCGTACGACAGTTGGTACAACGTGCACGTGGTGGGCTTGTTAGTTGGCTGTTTATGATGGCGGTACTCTTGTTGAGCAGCCTGGGTATTTATATTGGCCGTTTCTTTCGAGGGAACACATGGGATATTGTTTCTGCGCCTTCTCAACTGTATGCACAGGTATCTTCCATATGGGCAGACTCCTTGCAACGTACTCATTTTGTGGAGTTTAGCGGGATGGTATTCGTTATTTTGCTCGTCAGCTATGTATCCACGATGTGCGTAGTCTGGATGGGGAACAGCCGCCAGGACGAATGGCGTCGTTGGTGATTTTGTTGTAACTGAGTGGCTGAATATCATCATAAATATAAAAACAAAGGAGGAATAGCTACAATGAACGGACAGAATCGATCCGACATCCGCGCTGGTCTTCAGGTAGATATTGTACTTAAAAAGGATCAGCCTACCGGTAAGTTGACGCGAGGAACGGTGAAAGATATTTTGACTAATTCCCCACGTCATCCGCATGGAATCAAAGTGCGTCTGACAGACGGACAGGTTGGGCGTGTCAAACATATCGTAACGAACGAAGGCTAGAGCTTTGGGCTGAGGAGGAATGACGATGAACCAGGCAACGGCATGGTCTAAAAATGATCGCTACCCGCTTGTTTTACTTGTATTGCTGGCGCTTGCCCTCATTTGGTCTTTGATTCGCCCGGCGGATTATTTTACATGGGTACTGGAAGTTCTCCCAGCAGTTTTGGGAGCTGTACTGCTGGCGGCTCTGTACCGAAGATTTCGGTTTACCAATCTGGTATATACCCTAATCTGGCTGCACGCATTGATCCTGATTGTGGGCGGACATTATACCTATGCCGAAATGCCACTGTTCAACTGGATTCGGGACACGTTCGGACTGGAGCGCAATTATTATGATCGACTTGGGCACTTTGTACAAGGTTTTGTACCTGCACTCATTGTCAGGGAAGTGTTGTTGCGTAAAACGCCATTGGGAAGCGGGAGCTGGCTCACTTTCCTCACGGTTAGTGTGTGTCTGGCGATTAGCGCTGTGTACGAGCTGATTGAGTTTGCTGTAGCCAAGGCAACGGGAACAGCAGCAGAAGCCTTTTTGGGCACACAGGGGGATGTATGGGACACCCAATGGGATATGCTTCTTGCGTTCATCGGCGCTTTGACCGCAGTGATTTTGTTGAGTGGGGTACATAACAAGCTGCTGAAACAATTAAGATATTAGCAAAGGCTTTTCTTCTTTTATCTGCAATTGTAGTTAGACGGGGAAATAGTTAAGCTGATGAAGGGTGGTTACAGAATGCGTGAAGGAGCATTTTCTAACCACCCTTTAGCATCTGTAGCTATGAAGTCCTCAGAGTTACATTCGCCTCATGGGATGGCTATCAAGATGGAGGGTCGCTGCGTCCATGTAGCTGTCCAGTAGCCGTTCAAAAATACGGTCCCATGTCTGCTCCAGACTGTAGGCTCTACCAGTTCTGGATATAGCATCGCGAAGTGAGGCATCCTCATACAACAGGTGTACAGCTTTGGCAAAGGCAGAGGCGTCCCCAGCAGGACACAATAGCCCCGTTTTTCCATGGATTAGATTATCTTTTACCCCGCCTTCATTGGCACCGACCACAGGTGTACCGCTCGCCATAGCCTCCAGTACTACGTTGCCGAAGGTTTCCGTGGTGGAAGGGAAGAGAAATACGTCGGCTGCGGCGTAGAGTTCAGCTAATTCCGGCCCTTTCACAAAACCAAGCCAGTGGAGTGCATGCTCCGGCGCCCCTATATCCGCTGCAGTTTTGACCTTATATAATGGACCATCTCCTGCAATGACCAGCACAGAGGCTGCGCGGACGTCGTCAGGTAACTGGAGGTAGGAATCTAGTAACGTGTCTATCCCCTTTTCTGGTGCAAGCCTGCCCACATACAAAATAACAAATGCATCTGCATGAACGTCCCATTTCTTCCATACTGTATGACGGTCCACCTTTGGTTGAAATCGGTCGGTATCAATGCCTCTGCTCCAGATTTCGAGCTGCCCCATTCCTTTATTGCGCAATAATTCCATGGTTGATTGAGAGGGGACATATACCCTTTCGCAATGTCTGTGAAACCAGAGCATGTATTTCCATAACGCAGGTTCAAGCCAGCGAAGCTTGTAATATTCAAGGTATTTATCAAAGTGGGTGTGATATGAGGCAACGAGTGGAATATGGTGTTTGGCTGCGTAGCTTGTTCCATACAGGCCAAGGTTAAACGGAGTAGCGACATGAATCAAATGCGGGGAAAAGGCTGACAGACGCTCGTTGATCTGTTTGGCGTTGGGGATCGCAAGTCTGCATTCCCGGTACAACAAAAAGGGAATACTTCGAAATCGCTCTACACCCGGCCCAGAGGGCAGATGATGGTCTGCCTCCGGTGCGAAGACGAGCGTAGATACTCCATGTGTCTCCAGATAGCCAATCCATCGTTCCAGGGTCAGAGCAGCGCCATTCACGTCAGGCGTATACGTGTCCGTAAATAATGCAACTCGAAGCATGCCTTCATTCCTCCTCCGCCATTCTCATTTATCCTATGACGTTCCAAGGGAGTCCGCTTGGAGGCTCCGGCTTTTATTGTGTCATGATTTTGTTTACGGGCCTGCCGGGTTTTGTAAAAGCTGGCTCGCGGACGGACGCTTTTCTCGAAACATCCTGTAATAGACGAGGGAGGACAAAATATAGAAAACACCTGTCATGCTAAATGTGATGGCATAGCCCCAGTAGTTGCCATAAGTTGTAACCAGATAGGCTTGTACAAGTCCCATACCTGCGGTGCCTAGCATCCAGGTCGTCTGGAGAATGGAGTTGGCAATGCCACGATTTTTATCTGACACACGTTCGACGAGAATGGCGGTTTGCAGCGGATTGGCTGCATTCATTAGCGCTTGCCTGAATAGAAAGCTGATGGAAGCGATCCATAGCACGTTTGTAAAGCCTGTAATGAGAAGGAACGGTAGCGAAAGCAGTTGGAAGCCAACTACAGCTCTGACTAGACCAATTCGGCTGCCGAGGGTAGGTCCGATCAACATGGAGAGGATGGTCATGAGCTGGCCGAGTGCAATCAGTAAACTCATTGCGCTGAGCGATACGGAGAAGCGGTTCGTAAAATACAAATTAAGATACGGGATGACCAGACCTGAACCCAGTCCAAGAAAAAACTGGGCCAGAACAAATTGTCCAATAACCCGGCGATCAGAAGCAGCAGTAGGTGTCTCCGAGGCAGGGATATCGGATGTACTGTGCGGCGTCTGTACTTGTTCTGTTTGAGATGAAGATTCGGCAGGAGCTGGTGCTTCTACGGTTGCCGTAGTTTTTGTGATGAACAATAGAGGAATAAAAGCAGTCAATGTTGCCATTCCTCCAAGGAACAGAGCAACCCGCAGACTGGATAGCGGTGTGATTCCCCACGTCTGCAGCCCATCTGCGAGTACGCCACCCCCGAAGCTGCCCAGGACTTGGGCTGCCAGTACAAGAGCTGAGTAATAGCTGAATATTTTTAAACGTTGGGCTTTGCTTATGCTTTCTGCTAAAAAAGGCACGGCCAGCACCTGAATAAAGGCGGCGAATACACCTGAGATTACGGCAAATACCAACATGCTTCCGCTGGTATCTGTAAAGGTACGGGCGAGAAAGGCCAGGCCGCTGAATAATGCACCGATGACCAGCATATTTTTGCGGCTCGTCCGATCCCCCAAAAATCCGACCGGAATGAACAGCAACGCCGTCGCCAGCGCCTGCATGCTGACCACCCGGCCGTTCATATCATCATCAAAGCCAAGCCCTTGGATATACAGGTTATACAGTACAGAAAACATTCCCGTGCCCATCTGGTACAACAGATTGGCCATAAAAAACAATCGGATATTACGCGGCCACTTTCGGGGCTCTTCTAACATTTTGCTAGTCCATGACACGATGAGTTCCTCCTGTGACGTGTTGCAAATAAGTTAATACTGTTGATATGTATTCTATCAGGAACTGTACATTTCATAAATATTCCTGATCTTCGCTTGTTTTGGGTAATAATAAAGCATGGACTTTACATTGAATTTTCATTATAGTAATTCGGTATGAATAAATTTGAAAGGTAAGCAGGAGGGATGGCTTTGGCTTTTGGAGCACGGGTGTTGAAAACGGGAATTGCAGTGACGCTCGCCCTTTTTCTGAGCACGCTTTTGAACACCCATTCGCCTGTGGGGGCAGCGATAGCCGCTATTTTTGCCATGCAACCGTCGATATATAGGTCGTGGCGTTATTTTCTGGATCAACTCCAAACAAGCACACTAGGTGCAATCATGGCATTGCTGGGCGGAATGGTATTTTCGAATGAGCCGATTGCAGTCGGACTCGTATGTGTATTGGTACTTATGATATGTCTGAAAATAAATATGGCTGATACGGTTGGATTGACACTCGTGACCGTTGTTTCTGTAATGGAAGCCTCAGGGGACTGGAAATTTGCGGTGACCCGCTTTGCGCTCACTTTGATTGGGATTGTGTCTGCTTTTGTCATCAATGTTAGCGTTTTTCCCCCGAAACCGAAAAGGCAGTTTATTAATCAGATTCAAAATGTATTTAACAGCATGTCCTTGCTGCTGCGTACTGCCATTTCCGATGAGATTAAGGAGTCTGTCTTTAAAGAGGAAAAAGGAAATCTAGAGGGAGCCATTAAATCGCTGTCGGACAAATATCATTTGTTCGAGGAAGAGCAGAAGAAGCTCAAGCGCTCCAAGTTTAGTCAAACGAGACAAATGGTAGTATACAAACAAATGCTCGGAAGTTTACACAAAGGATATGAGGTACTGGATGCGGTGGAAAGGCACTACTTCCAGTCTTTACGGCCAAAGGGAACGGATGCTTTTTTTGACAGTCACCTGGAGTTGCTGATTCGTTTTCACGAGCACGCTCTACTGAAATTCGAAAATAAGCTAAAACCGAACGAGGACGAAAGTGAATTGTTCCAGCAGGCGAACGGCGAATTTATGAAGCATGCGATTACACGTTTTGACCATTGTCAGGAAGGAATGCTGCGGCTTTCTATTGTGGCTGCGGCCATGTACGACTACGGTCATCAGCTGGAGAGGTTGAGCAGATTGGCCGATCATATTCATCCTGTGGAAGAGAGCAGATAGGCGAATTTTCTAAAAGAAAAGCGACCGCATTCATCAATCAGATGAACGGTCGCTTTTTTATGTAATGAATTCAAGTATGTCAGAACAGGTTAATAGAAGGTTGCCAGAACGCACAAAAAAAGCCCGCTGGTTGCGAACAGGGACTGAACTTGCTACAATAGAGAATGCTCTGTTTTATGGTAAAACCATATGCATAAATTGTGAGTTACACTTCTTTTTACATTATAGCATGCTTCAAAGGATTAGTCAATTTTCCCGGAGCAGGGGGATGCCGCGGGTATGTCCGGGTCCATAATAGAGCATAGTTTGTACGCAAGGGAGCCCTGCGTGGAGCAGGAGGAAACGGAACAGGAGCGATGCCAGTGACTACTGAACAGCAATGGAATGAAGAACAACGAAGAGTAGAAGATGTGACCGCAGTAATTAGCGGGCGTATTCGGAAGCTAGAGACAGAGGTTGGTTCTGTGCGCGGAGATGTCGTCGATATGCGTAAAGACTTCTGGGATGAGGTAACGATCAATTTCAGTGAGGCGGATGATGTGGGCGAGACGTCCACCAGTTTGCGTCAGCAGTCTGAGATTTTGTCTGAGCGGGAACGAAGACACAAGCATTCCACAGAGGCGTTAGGTCGTTTGAAAAAGTTGCTTGATTCACCGTATTTTGCACGCATTGATTTTGCTGAGGAAGGGCAGACTGCGGAACGTGTTTATCTGGGGATTGCCTCCCTGCTTGATAATCAAGATGAGGAATTTCTGATCTATGACTGGCGCGCGCCTATTTCCAATCTTTATTACGATAACATGCCGGGTCCCGCTTCTTATAAAACTCCGGCAGGGGAGATGGATGGAGAGCTCACGCTTAAGCGTCAATTCTCGATCCGTGATGGACAAATTCGTTTTATGTTCGATACAGGGGTGACGATTGGAGACGAACTTCTTCAAGCCGTATTGAGCCGCAGCTCGGATGCTCAAATGAAAAGTATTGTCGCTACCATTCAAAAGGAGCAGAATCGAATCATCCGTGATGACCGAAGCCGTATGCTTATTGTTCAGGGAGCGGCAGGAAGTGGCAAAACCTCTGCAGCGCTTCAGAGAGTAGCGTATTTGCTGTATAAGTATCGGGATCGCTTGCGAGCGGATCAGGTCGTGTTATTTTCGCCAAACCCGATGTTTAACAGTTATGTTTCGACGGTATTGCCTGAATTGGGTGAGGAAAATATGCTTCAGGCCACGTTTCAGGAATATTTGGAGCGGCGTTTGGGCCGGGAGTTTCAGTTAGAAGATCCCTTTGAACAGCTGGAATATGTGCTTTCAGCGTCGTTACTGCCTGGGTATGAAGCCAGGATGGAAGGTATCCGTTTTAAATCGTCTAAGACGTTTTTACATGTGATTACAGGCTACAAGGCGTATTTGGAGCAGGAGGGCATGCGTTTTAAACCCATCCGCTTTCAGGGACGTGAGGTGGTTTCAGTAGAGCAGATGGCACGCAAGTTTTATGAATTCGACTCTACGGTGCGACTGGCGAATCGATTGGAACTGCTGCGGGATTGGATGCTTAAAGAGCTGGCCCGCTTTGGTAAGGAAGAATGCTCCGCCCCATGGGTGGATCAACAGATGGATCTGATGGAGCCGGAGGATTATCAGCGTGCCTATAACCGTATGCGCCGTAAATCCAAGAATAAGGGCGATACTTTCGACGATTTTGCACGTGAAAGAGAAATATTGGCGCGTATGGTGGTCAGTGACCGCTTAAAGCCTCTGCGCAAATGGATTAAGGCGCTTCGCTTCGTAGATACGACCCGGCTCTACAGCGAGCTGTTTATGAACGAGACACTGTTGAGCCAACTGGCGAATCATGCAGAGCTGCCCGTCAGCTGGGGTGAAATTAGTCGGCAAACCCTGCAACGAATTCAGGCTGGGGAGTTAGCGTATGAGGATGTAACCCCCTTTTTATATTTGCGTGAGCTGATGCTGGGCTTCCGTTCCAATAGCAACATCCGTCACGTCTTTATTGATGAGGCACAGGACTATTCCCCATTCCAACTGGCGTTCTTCAAGCGTTTATTTCCACAGGCTAAAATGACGGCACTGGGTGATTTTAATCAGGCCATCTATGCCCATGCCTCGGTGCTTCAGGATGCAGAACCATTGTATGACCTGTATGGAGCAGACCAGACCGAGATGATTTCCCTGACACGCAGCTATCGCTCGACACAGGAGATTGTGGAATTTACCCGGGGGATGGTCGCTGGGGGAGAGCACATTGTACCGTTTAACCGTAAGGGTGAGAAGCCTCTGGTAACCGAGGTGCGTTCACGTGAAAAGTTGCATCAACGGATAGCTGGGAATGTCACTGAATTGTTGGCAGAAGGCTATGAGTCCATCGCGGTGATCTGTAAAAATGCTGACGAAAGCGCGGCAGCCTACGAAGCGCTGGAAGGACAGCTGTCAGTGAAGCCAAAATTAATTAAGAAAACAACCCCCGCTTTTGAAAAGGGGATTCATATCATTCCAGCCTACCTGGCAAAAGGCGTGGAATTCGATGCGGTCCTGATTTATGACGGATCAGCGAAACAATACCAGCGTGAGAGTGAGCGTAAGTTGTTCTACACCGCCTGTACGCGAGCGATGCATTTGCTGCATATTTATAGCATAGGGGAGATTACACCATTCGTGAGTTTACGGGATTCGGATACGTATACCCGCAATGTGGAAGAAAGTGATCGTGTTCTGTAGAGAGGATATTGGCAATCAGCTGGGGACAAATGCCACAGGAACCTTTGCGATGTTTGAATAGATATAGAGTTGGCTGGCATTATGGAGCGTATTCCAGTAACATAAGCAAATAAGCAAATAAGCAAAACAGGTAAGAAGCATAAACGGAGGTTACAAACGTAATGGACATGAAGAGTGTATTTCAACGCCCGCCACTGGCGGAGTGTGTACCCGAGTTAGTAGCTACAGCTAGAGGGGAGCGCAAGGCATCACTGGTGATCCGCGGAGGAACACTGGTCAATGTGGTATCGGGCGAGTTGCTGCCGGGCATGTCTATTGCTGTGCAAGGTTCTCGTATCGCTTACGTCGGTAGGGACGTCAGTCATGCGATTGGTGAAGACACCATAATCATTGAAGCGGATGGCCGCTATATGGCACCGGGGTTACTGGACGGACATTGTCACATCGAAAGCACGCAGCTTACGGTAACTGAGTTTGCTAAGGCTGTACTGCCGCTGGGAGTGACGGGTGGTTTTTTTGACCCGCATGAAATTTCTAATGTACTGGGTCTAAAAGGGCTTCGTCTGATGTTGGACGAAGCCCGTACGACACCGCTGGCAGCTTACATGCAGGTGGCTTCCTGCGTGCCGTCCACAGGCCCGGAGCTGGAAACTACGGGTGCCTCCTTCGGCCCGGTGGAAGTCGCAGAAGCGTTAAGCTGGGGCCCGGATATGATCGGGCTGGGCGAAGTCATGAATTTCCCTGGTGTCGTCTATGGAGACGATGTGATGATCGGGGAAATTCAGGCCACGCTGCGCGCGGGCAAGGTGGCGGATGGCCATTTTACATGGGCCTCCGATGATTGGCGACTGCCGGTCTATGCAGCCGCGGGAATTTCGGGCGACCACGAGTGTGTCACGCCCGAGGATGTAGCTGAGCGTATCCGGCTCGGCATGTATGCCAAGATGCGGCAAGGTTCCGCATGGCATGATGTGGCCGAGACGATCCGCGCCAGCACGGAAATGGGTCTCGACACGCGCCGCATGATGCTGGTAACGGATGACCGCAGCGCAGAATCCTTGCTCCATGAAGGGCAGATGGACTTCGTTGTGCGTCATGCCATTGCACAGGGCGTCAAGCCCGTAACCGCGTTTCAGATGGCTACGCTGAATACGGCAGAGCGCTTCGGCGTGGCACGGGACATCGGCTCGATCATTCCGGGTGCGATTGCCGACATTATTTTGCTTGATGGCCGATTGGCCGAAGTGAATGTGACGGCTACCATCGCAGCGGGCCAGCTGGTGGCCGAGCACGGTCAAATGGTCGCCGATTGGGACGGATTCGTTTATCCTGCGGAAGTAATGGACACGGTCCATCTGGGACGAGAGCTGAGTGCAGCAGATTTCCGCATTGCGGCTCCAGTACAGGAGGGGAACGTACCCGTACGGGTGATTCGTGTTACGGAAAATCACGTGGACACGAAGGAAGTGCGGATGACCGTTCCGGTGCGTGATGGTGAAGTTGCATCAGATCCTGCGCAGGATTTGTGCAAAATCGCCGTTTTCGAGCGACATCATGCCAGTGGCAGTCACGCGGTCGCACTTGTGACAGGTGTCGGCTTCACTGAGCCGGCTGCGATTGCCATGACCGTCGCGCATGATAGTCACAACCTGCTCGTCATTGGTAATGATGACGAGCTCATGACCCAGGCGGCGAAGCAGGCTGTTGGTCTGCGTGGTGGCGTGGTGGTTGTATCCGCCTCGGGTGAGACACGCTTCCCGCTGCCTATTGCCGGGCTGATGTCCCCAGCTCCGTTTGCAGAGGTGGCAGCGCAGTCCGAAAGTATCAGCCGCGCGCTTCAGCAAGCCGGCTGCATGCTGAACAACGCGCTGATGACACTGTCACTGCTCGCACTGGTCGTTATCCCTGAAATCCGTCTGTCGGATCAGGGGCTTGTCGTCATCGGAGCGGATGGCATCCGCAAGGTATCTCTTTTCGTGGAAGAGGATGCTGCGGAAGTCTGATAGAACACGTCGCTGGGGGTTGTCCTGCAGGTCTGTCCAGACCTAAGGGATAACCCCTGTTTTTCATATACGAAGCCATAAAAGTTATCTTCGATTCCTTTATAAAAGTCAAGAAGAGGTGGGCAGATGCATCCCTATTATCGTTCACTAGAAAAAATGGCTCATCATGCCTCGATTATAGAGCAGGATTGGAACCGGTTTGTAGAGCAAACCCGTGTGAAGCATGTTCAGCAGGGAACGGTTCTCATTGAAGCAGGTGAGCTTGTGAAACATGCCTATTTTTGTTCAGAGGGATTATTCCGTTTATTTTATACATTAGCAGATGGCAGAGAATATAATGTCGGTTTTTCGCCAGAAGATGATTACGTAACCTCTTATGGGGCTATGATCCAAGAAGAAGCCTCCACTTTTTCGATTGAGGCAATGGAAGATTCGGTTGTCATTGAAATTCCATATCACGTATTGAAGGAGCTTATGGATACAAGCCATATGTGGGAAAGATTCGTGCGCAAGAGTGTAGAGAGACTTTACATTCGAAAAGAGGAGCGGGAACGCGAATTATTGTACCTCTCCGCTAAGGAACGTTATCACGCTTTTCTCCTAAAATACCCCGGATTGGACAAGCGAGTTGCCCAATATCATATAGCTTCTTACATAGGCGTCTCCCCTGTGTCACTTAGTCGTTTGCTGCGTAGTGATCCGCATTAACCTATGTTAATGCGAATTTGTAGACAAGCAGCGTACAATAACGATACATCATTCAAGCTTCACCAAAAAAAGGAGATAGGCATATGCGTTATATGATGATTGTATTATTGGAATTCTACCCTTCCTGGTTGGCTCTTCCTCGGGAGGAACGTCGAAAACATGCGGGGACCTTGCAGGCTACCATTCAAAAGTATAACGAACAGGTTCAGGTTCGGTTTTTTGATGCAGAAGCATTGCCTGGAAAGGACTACACCGATTTCGTCGTATGCGAAACAGAGGATATGAAGCAATATCACTATATGTGGGAAGAAATTCGCGATTCGGAACCGTATACCAAAGGATACATGAAGATTAAAGATGTAGTGATGGGTATGGAAAATGCATTTCAGTCCTATGAGTCAGAAATGTTACAGATGGAAAAATAACCTTCATTCCGCTTTCTATGTAAAATGAAGAGTTCATCTTATATACGGTTAATAAAGGCGAATTCCTGTGCTGCTTATGTTCAGCTGGGAATTTGCCTTTTATCTTTTGGAGACGAAAAAAGTGTAATAAGAAAAACCACATTATACAGTTGTGTTACTTATAATCTTCAGAAAACCGTTCTTCCCAGCGGTAAACATTAACTGATTAATGGATTTTCTTGCGGTATCATTAAACAAATACCACTCATCTTTCGATACGTCATGAACTAAAATCTCTGGATATTCTGTTGAAAGTTCAGATGGAACAGGACTAATTAAAGAATAAATATCAAAACGGACTAAGCTTTTCCCTTTTTTGTCTAAAAAATCATATTGTGCATTTTTATAATAAGACCCAAGTGTGTCAATAGTGAAGCTCCAAGAGTAGTTTGCAGGTGCTTCAACCTTTTCACCTATGTTGTTTGCAAAAATACTATAGATGGTTTCATTAAATGCATTTCCATTAATTTGCTGAACTACGCCGCCCATAAACATATGGTATTCATATTGCAATGCTTTTACTTGTACACCGTCTATGAACAGTGGTTTAGTATCAACAATCACTGCAAGGTTGCTGTAATTGACATTGCAGCCAAACGTCTCTGCAATAAAACGAAGTGGAACATATATGCGATTGTTTTTCGTGTATGGTTTTACATCAAGCAGTATCTTTTCGCCGTTTTTCTCCGCTGTACTTCTATTTATTGCTAATTTCACTTTCATATCGCTTTTAGCGAGAATAACCTCGGAATTGGACCATTCGACGCTAGCCCCCAAACTTTCACTAACAACACGTAGAGGTACCATTAAACGGTTGTTCTTCATTTCGGGCTTCACATCGGATGTAGCAGTCACACCGTCAACTTTGATTTGATTTTCTGCTGCATAAGTAGTGGATGATGAAATAAATAAAAAGATTGCAAGAAAAACCCAGCAGAATGCTTTGTTCATAAATGATTGCCCCTTTTTTGATTAAATTTGTTGTGAAGTAACTTTTCCCCATATTAAGACGCGATTGGATAAAATTTGTTGTGCTATCTTGTCTGTTAACTTAACGTAACAACCTGTTTATACTATTATTTAACTTCCGATATTTACCAACGAAAAACTTCTAACCTTCGCGAAGGATTATGTCGATAACATTGAATATTGTTCATAAATTTTATGAAAGCAAATCCTTAGGGGGGGAAGTTAATGAGAAAACAGCTAAAAGTTGCGATTTCTCTAGCATGTTTAATTATGTTTATAGGTTGTTCAGCTTCACCATTATCACAGCAGACGACCAAGATTACACTTTTGAATTCTAAATCTGAAATAAAAACCCAGTTAGAGGAAGTAGCAAAACAATACAATCAAGAGCACCCTGAAGTATCTTTAGAGATTATAACCGCTCCTGAGGGGACGTCTGCATATCAAAAGCTGATGTCGATGTATGGCTCAGGGAGTCCAGCTACCATGTCGATGCTTGATCCAGGCGACACGCAGACATTCTTGGATAAAGCTATTGATTTAAGTAAAGAGAAGTGGGTAGCCGATACGATAGAAAATGGACTTGACACCGTCAAGAAAAATGATGCTGTGCTGGGGTTTCCATTTGCAGTAGAAGGCTACGGATTAATTTACAATAAGAAAGTACTGGACAAAGCAACAGGGGGGGCTTTTGATGTTTCCTCGGTAAAAAGTAGAAGTAGCCTGAATTCATTAATGGCTAAAATTCAGAAGTCGGGAGTAGCACCGGACATGCTTTCACCAATGGACTGGTCTCTCGGCTCTCATCTTTTAGCTCTGTCTTATTCTGTTCAACCTGGGGGCTTTCCGGAGTTTGTTAAAGGTATGCAGAATAACTCCATTGATATGTCCCAGAACAATGTAATGTCTGGATGGGTACAAACTTTAGATCTGCTCAAGGATAACAACATTAATAAGCACTTGCCTTTGGACAGTACGTATGAAGATGGAGCCAAAGCTTTGGGAGAGGGCAAGGTAGGGCTTTGGTTTATGGGCAACTGGGCTTGGAATGGAATAAAGAGCAATGATACGGCAAATGAGGAATACGGTTTCTTGCCTCTTCCGCTAAACGATAATACGGATGATCCTAACAATGCTAAGATCACTGTCGGTGTGACAAAGTATATATTCATCGACTCCACAACTACCACACCTCAGCAGCAAGAGGAAGCAAAGAAGTTTTTGAACTGGCTGGTATATGAAAAATCCGGACAAGAACTTTTGGTTAACAAGGCCAATGTTATACCGGCGTTCAAGAATATTGACATGGTGCCTTCAGATCCTTTGAGTAAATCGATCAAGTCATATATGTCGAGCGGAAAGACGCTGCCGTTCATGGCAACCCTTCCACCTGATCATGGGGGCATCACAGGAGCATCTATCCAAAGCTACATCAGTGGAAAGATAGATAAGGCAGAGCTGTTGCGCCAAATACGTATATATTGGAAAGCTCAGCAGTGATGATACGAGACCAGTCACGGGAGGAAGATAAGGGTGTTTAAATTAACGTTAAAGAAAAAGATAATTAGTGCAGCGCTCATACTGGTGATCGTGCTGTCCCTTTCAAGTGTTATAGGCGTTATTAAGATGTCGGAAATGGGGGAGGCTTCTGATAAGGTAAATAACAGGTCTTTACCTGCAGTCATTCTTCTTCAAGGTATGGATAAGCAGATTACAGAAATCGATAGGCTCACCGTTCGAATGATACTCGAAGAGGATGCAGCCGTCCGCAGCACTTATCAAGAAGAACTAACCAAAGCTACAGCGTCAATGGATAAGAGTGTAAATAAATATCAAAGTTTAGCCTCCACGGCAGAGGAAAAAGAACTATTCACCGACTTTTATGGTCAGTGGGCAATGTATCTCCGCCATCTAAAGGTGGTTTCCGCGGCCATGGAAGAAAACGACAAGGTGATGGCCTACATGATCATCCATGGGAATTCTTCTATTTATAAGGCAGCCTTGGACGATGTGAATAAACTGAAGCTGCTTAATGAGCAGTACGCTACTGATGCCGCTAATCAATCGAGTCAATCTTACCATTCAGGTAGACTTTTGATGATTTCTCTGACTATCATATGTACGATCCTTGGAATTATCGGTTCTTTTTTACTGGCTCAATCGTTCACTAAGCCCATATTAAAGATAGCGGAACAGATAAAGCTGGTAACGAGAGGGGACCTGCAAGTGGAACCCCTTAGTATCCGATCCAAAGATGAGGTCGGGGAGCTGGCATCCGATTTTAATGAAATGTGCGATTCACTTCGCAATCTTTTAAAGGAAGTTGTGGATAATTCCTTACTGGTTGCCTCTACGGCTGAACAGTTAACGGCTAGTGCGGAACAGACAAGCATTGCTACCGAGCAGATAGCTATAAGTGCCACTCAGGTTGCGGAGGGATCTCAGACACAGCTTGTAGACATAGCTGAAACGCTGAATTACACGGTAGACGTTTCTAAAAGTGTAGAGAACATAACCAATCGCTTTGTGAATGTGGCAAATCTCACAACCCAAGCACAAGAAAAAGCAAACAACGGAAAAACCCAAATGTCTTCGACTGTTTCTCAAATAAGAGATGTGCATACCAAGGTAACTCAATCCGCTGAAGTAGTAAATATTCTAGGAGAAAAGTCTGCGGAGATCAGACAGATCACAGCTATGATCCGTGATATAGCAGCTCGAACCAATTTGCTTTCACTAAATGCGAGTATAGAAGCTGCGAGGGCGGGAGAGCAGGGAAAAGGGTTTGCGGTTGTTGCTTTTGAAGTACGCAATCTGTCGGCACAAGCAAGTGAAGCAACAGGCAAGATCTCTTCTCTGGTTAACGAAATTGCCTTAAGAACAGATGAAGTTGTGATTTCAATGAATGAAGGTGTTCAATCTCTAAATGAAGGCATGATGCTTGTCGAAGGCGTAGGTAACGTTTTTTCTGAGATTGTAGGTGCCGTTGAAGAAGTGAGCGGTGAGGTGGACACTGCGGCTGTAGAAGCAAGATCCGTAAATGAAGGGACCGTTTCTATGGTGGAATCGATGAAGAAAATTGCTGAAATCTCCGAACGTGCAGCAGATTCTACTCAAACAGTCGCAAGCGTAGTCGAGGAAACTACTGCATCCATGCAGGAAGTGTCTGCGGGTGCTAACATGCTTGCCAAGAGGGCGGAAGAGATGAATCAGACGGTGTCGGTATTCAAGATTTAAAATAAGCTTCAAATCAACTGGAGTTAAGAGCGGCAGCCTTGGACGAGAAAAAAGTCCTAGACTGCCGCTGTTTTGTTAAGCTTAAACCATTAGATTACGAATGAACTGCTTCAGCTTTTTTGGTTGCTCTTTTCAGATCCTGTTTACGGCGTTCTTCCAGATACCGCTCTCCATTCTTCTTGTCTGCTGTCAGTGTAAAACAGGATAGGATGGTGAATAGACCTGCAATGGAACCCAGAATTACATAAGTAATCGGGAAATTTAATACTTCATACATATGCCCGACAATGGGTGAGAAAATGGAAACCACCAGGGAGCCCATAAACAAATACAGCAGGTACATGGTGGAGGACAAGCGCTGGTCAAAGTTAACGGTAATGTACTTGAAGATGGCTACCAGAATAAGTGGTTTCTCCAGGGAGTGAATCATCTTCATCGCAGCCACCCATATAGAACCGAATGGCAGCGAAGAGCCGATAATACGCAAAGACATAATCGACCCGGCAATAATTAATGCCCATTTGGCGGTCGTTTTGTTCACAAACCAAGGGGTAACGAAAAGGAACACAAATTCCAGAAAAACCTGCACAGCGCTCAAATCGCCAAGGAATTGATTTCCTTCCGCTTTGGAACTGAACTGCGATACGAAGTATGTGGCAAACTGTTGGTCATATACCTCATAAATTTGGGTCACGCCAACCATGAATAGCATAAGAAACCAGAACTTTGTGGTACGTACGAGATGCAGCACATCAATGAGCTTCAACGATTCTGTTTTCTGCTGCTCCTGTCCAGAAATTTCGACTTTGGTCAGGAAGATGCAGATCATGGCAACAATGGCAGATACGGAGGCAATCCAGAAGGTCAGATTTACATTGATATTGATGACCCGTCCCGCAACAAAAGTAGCCGCCGCCCACCCGAGTGAACCCCACATACGAACCCGTCCGTATTCAAAGCCATATTTACGCGAAACTTTGTCCATATACGAATCGACGACACCGTTACCTGCATTAAATACCAGGCCGATAAATAGCGCACCAACAATGGCACCAATGACGAACTGCGTTTGAAGCAATGGACCGTATACATAGATAAAAAAGGGCCCGACGAGCAAAAGGATTGTAAAGAGTATGTACAGCAGGTGTTTTCTCAAGCCCAGCTTGTCAGATAAGTAACCGAACAAAGGCTGCATGATCAAGGCGACGATTGAATTAGCCGCGTATAAAAATCCCGTGTAGGTTTCTGAAATTTCCAGGCTTTGTCCCAGCCAAATGACAAAAAAAGACATGGCGGCAGACCATGTAAATAGATAAGCGAAGTTAAAAATACTCAGAGACCAATAGTTGCGTTTTGCCAAATTCGTCATGTTTAAGCACCCCTTCAATTGTAGCCGCTCAAATTGTATTCAACGTTAATATGCATTGTTGTACTATTAATTGTAAGGATTATTCGCTTGCTTCCATAGGGCATTTTCCCAAGATTTCCTGTGCTTATTACAATCAGTTGATGATTCGATTAAACCGCAGATTATGTAGTAATTTAAAACTTTTACGAGACCTACCGGGTGTGTGTAACTACATCTATGTCTTGTAAGAAATAAGTCCTACGTGTAAAATTCTCTTATAGTTCATTAAGCTCACTAAGTAGGAGGAGAAATATAGGGTAGCCTCATAAGTGCAAAAGCAAGGGGATGAAATGATTCATTTTTGCAAGTACAAAGTTACTTGAAACGATGATCGTATATAGAGTAACATACTCTAGGCAATCAGATGCCGTTCTTTGAATGCAACAATTGGCTACGTTCCTATTAACATACAGTATACAAAATTAAAAGAAAACGAATAAAAACAAAATGTTGTGAGTTCGTGGTTGGAGGATTTATTATGTCTAAAAGTGTTTCTACGTCCTTTATTATCATTATAGGATCAATGCTATTTGCCTTATTTTTTGGTGCAGGGAATCTAATCTTTCCACCTATGCTTGGGCAAATGGCCGGAAAGAATGTATGGATAGCCAATGCGGGTTTCTTGGTTACCGGTGTCGGCTTACCATTACTAGCCGTCACAGCCTTTGTTTTTTCGGGCAAAAGCAATTTGCAAACTTTAGCGAGTCGTGTACATCCTGTATTCGGTCTTGTCTTTACAACAATCCTTTATCTAGCCATCGGGCCTTTGTATGCAATTCCTAGAACCGGTAGTGTGTCATTTGAAATTGGAGTAAAGCCTTTTTTTTCAGACAATGCAGATCATCCTGTCGCACTTTTTGTATTTACTATCCTTTTTTTTGCAGTTGCATGTTTGTTGTCACTTAATCCTACAAAAATTATTGATGTCATCGGAAAGTTCCTAACACCCATTAAATTGACATTCATTGGATTACTTGTGATTGTAGCTATTATTCACCCAATAGGAAAATTCCAAGAACCTGCGGAGGGTTATACATCCAATGTCTTTTTTAAAGGCTTTCAAGAGGGTTATTTAACATTGGACGCTCTTGTAGCCTTTATTTTTGGAATTATCATTGTGAATGCGATTAAGGATAGAGGGGTTAATACAAAAAAAGAGCTGATGATCATTTGTGGCAAAGCGATAGCAATTGCGGTTATACTCTTAGCTTTTATCTATACGTCTCTTTCATACATGGGAGCTTCTAGTGTTGAAAAACTGGGCATTTTAGGAAATGGTGCTGAGGTGTTAGCTAAGGTTTCCTCCTATTATTTTGGATCTTATGGATCTATTCTATTAGGCTTAATGATTACAGTAGCGTGTTTAACGACAAGTGTGGGGCTTATCACTTCCTGCTCTTCCTTTTTTCATGGATTATTTCCAAAAGTCTCTTACAAAAGAGTCGCTCTCATGTTATCTATATTTAGTATCCTTGTAGCCAACATAGGTTTAACACAGCTCATTAAGGTTTCAACGCCAGTATTAATGGCAATATATCCTATTGCTATTTCTCTAATATTTTTAACTTTTTTACATCCCGTATTTAAAGGAAAGTCAGAAGTATATCAAGGCAGTTTGATATTAACCTTTATCAATAGTTTATTTGATGGCTTGAATGCTGCTGGAATAAAAATTAATGTAATTAATGATTTTTTCACCCATTTTCTCCCATTATATAATGTAGGGTTAGGGTGGTTAATTCCCTCTGTTTTAGGAGGTGTAGCTGGCTATATATTTACTAAATTAAGAGGAAGAAAAATAATTTTAGTACTTATGAAGCCCAAAAAAAACAAATAATTTATCCTATGCATATCAGTCTGTTATATAAGGGACAGCAAGCGCCTGATCTGCTTCGTGCTGCTTACGGTACTGCGAAGGGGTCAGGCCTTTCCATTTTTTAAAGGTCGCAATAAAGTAGCTTAGATTGTCAAATCCAACATCCAGCGCAATATCAACCACTTTTCGATCACTTTGCTCCAACAACCTGCAAGCCTTTTGAATCCGATGATAGTTGATATATTCTACCGGGCTTTTCTGAACCATCTGCTTAAAAAAACGGCAGAAATGTCCCTCGCTCATTCCAATCTCATCTGCGATTTCCCGTAAACGTATAGGCTCATGAGCATGACTGTTGATATACGCCAACGCTTTTTTGATCCGTTCAACTTTGTTGCGCTGACCCGCCATAATCACATCCTCTCCGTTAGCGGGAGTCATGTGTGGGTACAGGCAGGCGATCATGCTATAGAGCTGTGCCTTGGTCGCCAGTTCACGGGCAGGCGCATTCTTTTCATGGCTGGTGATAATGTATCGCAATGCAGCCAGCACCTCTTGCTCCCAGAGCTGCACGCCGCGAATGTGGGGGGGAGGGACAAGCTTTTTACTGATAAATGGGTCAATAAACTGCGTCTGCACCGTATCCTGCGTGCGGCTGTGCAGTATGTCGGGGTGAAACACCACCGCAGAAAATACACAGCGAGGACTTTTTTGTAAATAACCGGCGTGAAGCTCGCCACTGTTTACAAAAAGGGCTTCACCTTCGCTAACCTCCGTATAGACCATATCCGTCTGAAATACAGCGGTCCCTTGTTCCACTACGATAAACTCCATTTCCTCATGCCAATGGGACTCCAATATACTATTTCCGTTCAATTGCTCTACGCTCGGATATACGCTGACCGGATACATGGGATTGCCGTGAATGCGGTTTTCTCGTAACATTTCCCTTTGCATTTCAATGATTCCTTTCGGCAAACTGATTTATATAGAAAACATCAAAATATTGATATAATACGTCAAAATAAAAGAAGTAAACCCTTACATAAATCAATATTATTATAGTAAGGATTTCGAAAAAATCCAACAAGCGATTTGGAATCAAGAATATAAAGATTGAGACGGAGGAAGGAATAGATGAAATTTACTGATGGCTATTGGTTGGTTCGCAAGGGCTATGAAATACAAAATCCTGCTGAAATCCGTGATATCGTGACGGACGATGCTTCCATGACGGTATATGCAGCAACCCACCGGATCGAGCATAAAGGAGATACACTGAACGGAGCGTTGCTGAAAGCGACCTACAGCTCGCCTATGCCGAATGTCATTCGGGTACGTCTAAGCCACCATAAGGGACGGGTGTATCAGGGACCGGATTTTGAAATTCACACCTTGCCAACAGAGGTAGGCATTACGGTGGATGAGGACGCAGCGGTACTGAAAAGCGGCGATCTGAGTGTGCGAGTCGGTCGTGGAAAGAGCTGGGACGTAGGCTTTTATGTCGAGGATCGCAGAGTCACAGGTAGCGGACATCGGGGACCAGGATATATTACAGACCCGCAGGATCAGCCTTTTTTTCGGGAACAGCTGGAGCTGGGCATCGGTGAGTACGTATACGGACTCGGAGAGCGTTTCACTCCGTTCGTAAAAAATGGCCAAGTGGTCGATATCTGGAATGAAGATGGCGGGACCAGCAGTGAGCAGGCATATAAAAACATTCCATTTTATCTATCTAATAAAGGGTATGGTGTGTTCGTCAACCATCCGGAAAAGGTATCCTATGAGATTGCATCGGAAAATGTATCAAAGGTTCAGTTTAGCGTCTCCGGCGAATCGTTAGAGTATTTCATTATTGGTGGAGCTAACCCTAAAGAGGTACTGGACAATTACACCAAGCTGACGGGTAAGCCTGCATTACCACCAGCCTGGACTTTTGGTTTGTGGCTGACCACTTCGTTCACAACAGATTACGATGAAGCCACAGTGAATCATTTTGTGGACGGGATGGCTGAGCGAGATCTGCCGCTCTCGGTATTCCATTTTGACTGCTTCTGGATGAAGGAATACCAATGGTGCGATTTCCAGTGGGATCAAGACATGTTCCCAGACCCGGAAGGCATGCTGCAAAGATTGAAGGCAAAGGGTCTCAAAATTTGTGCATGGATCAATCCGTACATTGCTGAAAAATCCATTTTGTTTGATGAAGGCATGGAGAATGGTTATCTGGTCAAAACCGCCGATGGTGGCGTGTGGCAATGGGATATGTGGCAGGCGGGGATGGGGCTGGTTGACTTCACGAATCCGGCTGCAGTCGCCTGGTACCAGGATAAGCTGAAGGTGTTGGTAGAACAGGGGGTAGATTGCTTCAAAACTGATTTTGGCGAGCGCATCCCTACCCATGTGGTATATCATGACGGATCTGATCCGATGAAAATGCATAACTATTATACGCATTTGTACAATAAGGCTGTATTTGATGTGCTGGAGGAAAAGCTGGGTAAAAATGAAGCCGCGTTATTTGCACGTTCCGCTACAGCCGGGGGGCAACAGTTCCCGGTTCACTGGGGAGGAGACTGCTCGTCGACGTATGAGTCGATGGCGGAATCCTTACGAGGCGGTTTGTCGCTTGGTTTGAGCGGCTTCGGCTTCTGGAGCCATGATATTAGCGGCTTTGAGTTAACGGCTGCGCCGGACGTATACAAACGGTGGGTACAATTTGGACTTCTGTCCTCCCATAGCCGTCTGCACGGAAACGAATCCTATCGCGTGCCTTGGCTATTTGACGAAGAATCAGTGGATGTGGTGCGTAGCTTTACAAAACTCAAATGCTCGCTAATGCCATACCTGTATCCTTCTGCTGTGGAATCCTCGGTAAAGGGACTGCCGATGATGCGGGCTATGGTATTGGAATTCCCGCAGGACCCAACCTGTGCAACACTGGATCTGCAATACATGCTGGGGGATTCCATTTTGGTAGCCCCAATCTTTAATAAAGAAGGCAATGTACAGTATTATGTACCAGAAGGTCAGTGGACAAATTTACTTACGAATGAGAGAGTGTCAGGTGGTCGTTGGGTCAACGAGCATCATGATTTTACAACTTTGCCTGTGCTCGTGAAGCCGAACACACTGTTGGCAATCGGTCATGAGGACAGTCGTCCGGATTATGATTATGCTGATCAAGTGGCGCTTCATTTGTTTGAGCTTGGTGAGGGGCAACAGGCTCGAACGGTTATCGTGAATACGTCAGGTGAAGAAGAGTTAACGGTTATTGCCAGCCGCAAGGATTCTGTCATTACAGTGAAGGCAGAAGGTGCTGTTAAACCATGGTCGATCGTCCTGCGCGGTATCCACGAGGTTGTTCAAGTGGAGCAAGGCAGCAGCCAGTCGGGAGAACAGGGTGTAATTATTACAACAGCTTCCAGTGGACAGCAAGAGCTTACGATTCACTTGGGCTAGGTAAGGCGCTAGAAAGTGGATGAAGTATGTCACAATGTAGCGATTATATGTAAAGAAAGGGCTTGCTTGATCCAACAGGCAAGCCCTTTTTGATGCAGATTTTTGATAGAATCAGTTGCAACTTTTAGCATTGGTTATCTACTCCTATCCATTCTGCTGGAGTAGTAGCGGTACAATATACTGCCGGAAAATATCCACAGGAGTCCGTTTCTTTTTGAATTTATCGGCGGTAACGACAACAACCATGTCATACGACGGGACGACAACAATATATTGCCCACCAAAGCCGAGAGCGTAAAAATAGTCCGTTTCACTTCCTGTATCTGTTCCATCTGAAAAGGAAGAAGTCCACCAGTGCCATCCGTAAAATGCTTTTTGCGGTTTGGCAGCAGGGAGAAACGGACGGGTTGAATATCGAACCGTCTCTGCTTGGATGATCTGCCGTCCTTCCCAGCCTCCTTCATTCAGGTAAAGCTGCCCGAATTTGAGCATGTCCATTGGCCTGAGATGCAGTCCGAAGCCTCCCGTATGAGTTCCCTGAGGATCGGTTTCCCAATGGTAGCTTTCGATACCGAGCGGTTGGAATAATTGCTGTTCGGCAAATTCAGCAACTGTTTGTCCAGAAACATGACGTAGTATGGTGGCCAAAAGTTGAGAACAGCCAGAACTGTACTCCATTCGCGTGCCTGGCACATCCGATAATGGCTGTGAAAGTACAAATTGCACCCAGTCTGACGTTTTGCTCATGGTAGGAAAAGAGTTTTGTCCGCCAAACTCCGTCCAGTTAAAGCCTGCGGACATCGTCAGCAGATGTTCAATCGTAATATCATGTTTTCGAGAATCACTATCTGTGGCCAACTGGGGAAAGAATTCGAGGATCGACGTCTCCGGTTTCGGTCCCTGTTGCTGGTTCATAGCGATACTAACTAATGCAGAAATCACGCTTTTGGTGCAGGAATTTATTTTATAGAGTTCGTTAGCAATTTGAGGTTCACGATAGTAATTCAAGATCATGTTACCCTGCTGCTCAATAAGGCAGCTGCGGGTTTCCAACTCGTTAAGCACGTGAATAAGCGGTTTGAGCTCCAGACTGTTCATGCAGATCCTCCTTGAGGCTTATGCTATACCAATACATAGTATATCATTTAAATAGTCTGAAATTCGAAGAGTACAAACTGAAAACAGTTCATTTACCTAATTTTGAATTTTTTTGTTTTTTGATATTAAAAAAGATATATATGTTCACTGAATAGACATAAATATATTTAAAAATCTATACACTATTTTCTATTTCATTCAAAAAAACAATCGAATAAAACGATATATAGTAAGTTGGACATTTTATTCAGAAATAACTGGGGGACCGATTCATGAATTTAACGATTAAGGCCAAAATGATTCTTAGCGCGATACTGATCCCGAGTGTGATTGCAGCAATGCTGCTGACCAATTACATTTTAAGCGTACATAGTGAGAATGAGTACAAGGATATTATGAATCGTGAAGAGGCTATTGCGTATAACTCGAAGTCTCTTCAATTTTTGTTAAACGGCATATCTAATGATGAGCGGGCATATTTGCTAACTCGTGACGAACAGTATGGGAAAGAGATCGGAAACAAGCAAAGTGAAGTTGCAAAGTTGCTACAGGAGACAGAAGCTCTGCTTAGTACAGGCAATGAGGATTCTAGTAAAAAGATGACTGATCTCAAGACGGGGATTAATACCTATATGAATCAAGTTCATCGTTTACTGACTACAGCGGGGTATCAGAGTACAAGAGATGACGCTTTCCCGCCATTTTCTGATTTGCTCGATGATTTTGAAAACGAACGGGTGTTGCGCAAGCAACTTGATACCAAGGTAGTAGCCTTCGTCAAAGCTCAAGAGGATATGGTGACGGTGAAAGTACAGCAAGCGCACCAAACGATGACGAATACATCCTTGATTACGAGTATTGTAGGGCTTCTGGTTATCATTTACAGTATTTTTCAATCCATCGTTCTGATTCGTTCAATTCGTCCATTACACCATATGAATGAGCAACTGTTGGAAATGTCTGAAGGTGGGGGAGATTTGCGTAGCCGACTGGATATTACGTCCAAAGACGAAATCGGTATGATTGCAAGCTCCTACAACAAGCTTATTGAGGGATTCCGCAGTATTATAGTGGATGCTCAGGATACGGCGCGTACATTAACCGTAACCGCAGAACGGGTTAGCGTAAGTACAGAGGAAATGAATCAGGCCAATCGTCATACTTCCGGTGTAATGGAAGAATTAGCGGCTGGTATGGAGCATCAGGTCGACGATATTACACAAACTACAGATACTGTGAAAGAGCTTGCCCACGAACTGGAGCATATTGCAGCTACGAGCCAGCAGGTATATGAGTTGTCTGATACAGCCGCTAAAGATGCAGAAGCAGGGGAACAATCTATAGGTCAGGCTATGCGTCAGATGGAGAAGGTAAGCGAAAGTGTAGACAGCTCTGCACGTGCTGTACGTTCACTTAGTGAACAGGCCGAACAGATTGGCATGATTGGAGCTGTTATTACTGGAATTGCTAAACAGACAGGAATGCTGGCGCTCAATGCGTCGATTGAAGCGGCAAGAGCCGGAGAGCAGGGCAAAGGATTTGCAGTTGTAGCCTCTGAGGTAAGAAGATTGGCCGAGCAGGTATCGGTTTCAGCAGCAGAAATCACACAATTTGTGCAAAATATTCAGGAGCATGTTGGAAATGTCGCTTCCAGTATGCAGACAGGGACGGTTGAAGTGCAGTCTGGCGTAAAGGTCATGCAATCCGCAGAAACCGCATTTCGTCAGATTGGAAGTTCCATTCAACAGGTCAGCGAACAGATTCACAATGTAAACCGGTCCGTAGAACAAATGTCCGGCGGATCAGAGCGAATGGTGGAAGCAGTAGAACGTATTCGTGAAGTAGCAGAGCAGTCGGCAGGAGGAACCCAGAGCGTCAGTGCGGCGGCTGAAGAGCAACTGGCTTCCATGGAGGAAATTGCATCATCTATTCATACACTGGCGGATATGTCGCAACTGCTGAATGCAAGGGTCGGTGGATTTAAAGTGTAGCCGTATAAATCCCCACCAATGTAAACACAATAACATCTGTTGAACAAATCTGAACAGCTGTGTTATTACTTTTGCAAAGGTGGTAACGGGATGCAACAAAATAAGGGGAATCTGCTTGCGTTAGGTTCCATCCCGCTGATGATGACGCTGGGTAATTCCATGCTGATTCCTGTGTTACCGGAAATCGGACGTAAGCTACATGTAAGCTCTTTTCGGATTAGCATGTTGATTACAGTATATGCGGTGGTGGCCATTTTACTGATACCGATTGCGGGCTATCTCTCCGACCGATTTGGCCGTAAGGCGGTGATTGTTCCCTGTCTGATTCTGACAGTGATTGGTGGGGGGATTTCTGCAGCGGGAGCATGGCTGCTTCACGATTCGGCAGCATACTGGACCATTATTGCAGGCCGTCTACTTCAGGGTGCGGGAGCGGCAGGGGCTTTTCCTATAGTCATTCCGCTTGTGGGTGATCTGTACGAGAATGAGGATGAGGCCAGTAAGAACCTGGGGGTCGTCGAGACTTACAACACATTTGGCAAAGTGCTAAGTCCGATACTCGGTGCCGCATTGGGAGCTGTTCTATGGTTTTTGCCACTGGCCGTAATTCCAGGCCTCTGTCTGATTTCGCTCATTTTGGTGCTTTGGCTGATCCATGTGCCTAAGCGTAAGAACCAACCGATTATGTTTCGGGAGTTTGTGGGAAATGTGAAGCGGGTGCTTGCCGAAAAAGGACGTTGGCTCTATGCTATTTTCGCTATGGGCGGCATTTGTATGTTTGTCATTTTTGGCGTCTTGTTCTACTTATCCGACATCTTGGAAAGTCGTTACAACCTCCATGGAGTGTGGAAAGGTTTTGTGTTAGCCATTCCGCTGATTTCCCTCTGTCTGTGTTCTTATGTAGGAGGCAAGATCATCGGCAAGCACAAAAAGCGTATGAAGTGGATCGGTTTTAGTGGTTTGGCCATATTGACGATCAGCTTTGCCATTCTCGGATTTATCCAAAATATTTATGCGGTGATCGGACTGTTTACGTTAGGGGGCGGCGGAATTGGGCTTGCGCTGCCTTGTTTGGATTCTCTCATTACAAAGGGAATTGAAAAAGAGGAACGCGGAACCATTACTGCCCTGTATAGCAGCATGCGCTTTGTCGGGGTGTCACTAGGCCCTCCGGTTGTATCCTTGCTGCTGGGCAGCAGTGGACATGGTCTGCTCTTTGGCGTGATGGCCGCAGTGGGAGGCATTGCAGCTCTGCTGATGCTGTTTGCGGTCAGACCCAAGCAGGATGAACCCACAGATGACAAATCCACGGACCGTATGAGTGTAAATGAGGAGCAAACAAGCGTGTCCCGGGAAAAGCCTCGTTCTCCCAAGCTAAGACGCAAAACTCCTGCGAAATAAATGAAAAAGCACCCATTGTCCATGAAACCATGGCAACGGGTGTTTTTGATAACTAAGCAAGTAAGAGCTAATGTTCATTTGTAAAATATAGTCTACCCTTCTAAAGGGAGATGCGTCTTAGGCTTGCGGCTCACAACGATTTGTATGACATAGATTAGTAAGAACAGTACAACAAACAGCGAGGAAAGACGGTACATCCACGCATAATCACTTGCTTTGGCGATAATGCCAAGTATAAGCGCTCCGGCTGCAACCCCGAAATCGAGGGAATTGAGAAACATACCGTTTGCCATGCCCCTCTGTTTAGGAGACACGACCTGAATCATCCAGGTTTGGAGGGTCGGCTGCATGACACCAAACCCGATACCGTAGCAAAGAGCAGACATATACATGAAGACATCACTGTGTGCGTAGGAAAGCAGGATCAGACCGCCAATTAAAAACAGGGAGCCAGGGATGAGCAGTGCTTTTGCCCCTTTTTTGTCATAAATACGGCCCGAGAAGGGACGCACGATCAGCACGGATACCGCATTAAACAGGAAAAAGTAGGCCGGATGTGCCAGATTTGCTTCATCCCCGTAAAGCGCCATAAAGCCGAGTAATCCACCATATGTGATAGACATCAGCATGTTCAACAAGGCGGGAACCCACAATTTACGGTTAAATGCCGGTTTTCGCCCTTCTTCCAAAGGAACCATAGGTGGTTCGATGTGCCCTTTGGGTAGTGTACGAATCAGCCAGTAAGCCAACGGGAATATCACAACAATTACAGCTGCTGTCGTATAGGCAAGCAGGTTGAAACTCCCGTATTGAAGCATCGAAATGCCGATGGTCGGCCCAATCGACATCGCTAGACTAGTGGACAGACTAAAGAAGCCCATTCCTTCACCGAGACGTTTGGGCGGGATGACGTCAGAGGCCATCGTTGGAAAGGCCGTGCTACTCATACCGAAGCCAATCCCAAATAACATCCGCATGAGCAGAAGCACTGTAATCGTTGGCGAAACACTGTACCCCAGCGTTCCTGCCAATGCAAACAGCAGTCCCACGAAGATCAGGGTACTGCGATGTCCCTTTTCCAGCATACGGGCTGAAAAGAGTCGTGCTGCAATCGCACTTAAAGCGAATAAGGTGGTAACGAGACTCACCTGAACGGAACTAGCGTGGAATGTATTTTTCACATAAGAAGGAATGGAAGATAGGATCATCTGTAATTCCAGAAACAAAAATAAATTGGAAACCGTAAGAACGATAAATTCCTTGGTCCAAAGAGGTTGCTTGCCTTGTTGCATATTAATCGTTCTCTCCTTGTTTTTCTGATTCGGTCATGTTGGCGTGAATTTGTAAAAGAGTCCGGCGGAATTGCTTCAGATCGGCCGAGGAAATTCCTTTTACAAAATCGTGATTGGTATCAAGTTCGACAGGAAGAGTCTTCTCCACAAGCTGTCGGCCTGTTTCAGTCAGATGAAGCAAATAGGCCCGACGATCCTGTGGGCTATTTACACGCCGTACCCAGCCCTTCTTGTCCAACAAATCAATAATTCGAGTCGTGGTAGGCTGGTCCTTCACGGCCTTAGCTGCAATTTCTTTCTGATTTAAACCCTCAGCCTGATAGATTTGGAACAGAACCGACCATTGCTCTGGGGAAATATCATAAGGTTTGAGGCGCTGCAAGAGCTGCTGACTCATTTTGCGGTGAGTAATCCCGAGCAACATCCCAATGGAACAATCGGGAGGCAAGTTATTCATAGGTACTCCTTTCTGTTTCCCGTACATAAATTACTTTGAAATTAATTAGTTGTTATAACAATTATATGAACAACAAGTTATTTTGTCAAAAAAAGTTGTTCAGCGTTTTGGGTTCTGCTATCACTACAGCAAAAAAAACAGCCCGTAAAATACGGGCTGTTTGGGTTGATATAATATCGTTTGCCATGACTGGCGAATTAAGCTTTAGGTACGGTTTCCCAGTCCTTCAGGAAGCGTTCGATACCACTGTCTGTCAGTGGGTGTTTCCACAGAGAAGGGAGCAAGGAACCTGGAATGGTGGCAATATGTGCACCAGACAGAGCAGCATCTTCTACATGCTTAATATTGCGGATGGATGCGGCGATGATTTCGGATTTCAGACCATGAATGTCCAAAATTTGTCTCAGCTCACGAATCAGCTTCATACCATCAACAGCAATATCATCCAGACGTCCTACGAACGGGCTGATAAAAGTAGCGCCAGCTTTGGCTGCCATCAAACCTTGAGCCGCGGAGAAAATCAGTGTTACATTCGTTTTGATTCCGTTCTTGGTCAGCTCGTTACAAGCGTACAAGCCATCTTCAGTCATAGGAAGCTTGATAACCACGTTCGGTGCCCACTTGGCGATATCATAAGCTTCTTTGAGCATGTCTTCAGCTTTCAGACCAATAACCTCAGCACTTACGGGACCTTCAACGATACTGCAAATCTCCTGAATGACTTCCTTGAACACTCGACCTTCCTTAGCGATCAGTGAAGGGTTCGTTGTTACACCATCAACCAGACCCAAACGTTCAATACGTTTGATTTCTTCAATGTTACCAGTATCCAAGAAAAATTTCATTTGATTTCCTCCTCAGGTTTATATAATACATAATACATATCACATGCGATGTACAATAGTTCATTATAAATGTAGCATATTGCACACGTTAAACTTATAATTAGTATGTATTACATTCTTAATTGTGACACATTTTAAATTTGAAAACAAGCGGTGTATGATTAAAATTTGATGAATTGTCGGAAGATGCTGAAATTTACCGATCTATGCTCTTTATAATGTATTCTACCCCACTCCATAAGGAGGTAATCATTATTCAACTGTCTGAAAGACAGCGGGAAATTGTTGATATTGTCCGGCGTCTGGCACCTGTTACGGGGGATAAAATTGCTGAAACACTGGGATTGACGCGTCCGACTCTCCGTTCTGACCTTGCTCTGCTCGTTATGCTCGGACTGGTGGATGCCAAGCCGAAGGTAGGCTACCTGCCAGGGCGTCATCCTAAATATGATAGTCATATCGGAAACATACTCAAAAAGCTGACGGTGGCGGATATACTTAGTGATCCGATTTTGATTTCCGGTGACACGACCGCCTATGATGCGGTGCTAATGCTGTTTCAGCAAAATACAGGCACCCTGATGGTCACAGGAGAGGAGCAGGAGCTCATTGGAATTGTTACCCGCAAGGATTTGCTGAAGGTCATGCTGGGGCATACCGATCTTCACACCGTCCCGGTGACCATGGCAATGACGCGCCGGGCCCAAATGACGACGCTTGCTCCAGAAGACACTTTACTGGAAGCGATATCGAAACTGATTCGGCATCAGGTCAATTGTCTTCCAGTTTTGGACGAGCAATGTAGCTCCTCAACTCCAATTCGGGAGTTGGTAGGGCGGGTTACGAAAACGGACATCATGAACGCCATTCTGAGCTTGACAGAAGATAAAACGTAAAACGTAAATAAGGGGGCCTTGTATGTACTGGTTGGCCATGCTGACGATGCTGATTGACCATGTCGGACTTGTGTTTTTTCCGACGGATCCGGCTTGGAGAATTGCCGGCAGGCTTGCTTTTCCAATCTACGCGTACGCGCTGTATGCGGGATATACTCATACCCGAGACATGCAGAGCTACATGCTTCGTCTACTCGGACTGGCTCTGATTTCTCAGGTGCCCTATATGCTGGCGTTTGATGTGCTTAGACCGAACGTAATCTGGACGCTATTGGCCTCGTTGCTTGCGTTGGCTGCTGCATCCCACTTAAAGCATTGGACGGCTGTAACGTGCCTGTACGTCGTCTCAGCTCTGGTTATGGAGCTCAGCCAGATGGATTACGGAGCCTATGGACTGCTGTTGGTTCTGATTTATCGATACACCCGTTCATATATGATGATTGCAGCCCATTTTGTTTTGAACGTAGTGTATGACATGGTGCATCACGCGAATCTTCAGCACTTTAGTCTGCTGTCCAGTATTCTGATCGTATGTTTTGCAACTGGAGAAAGCGGATTTTATAGTCGGGTACCGCGTTGGTTGTGGCGTAGCTTTTACCCGGTACATCTGGCTGTTATCGCGGCAATTCGCATCTGGCCCTAATCTACATCTCATACATTAAAAAAACCTTTAAAACCACGACATAAAATGGTTTTAAAGGTTCTTTTTTATCCTTCAATAAGCTAGCCAACGTTTAGGATACCTTGTTGGGACCTTGAGCAAAAGGAAGTGGGCGAAGGGGAGCACCTTCCTTCATGTATTGCACCAATACTTCGGGAATATTGTGTATTCCACCTGCATTGACGCGATAGCCGTTCGTTTGCCCTGGCGAGTTAATCCCGCGTTTCACCGTAAACGTAACGTCAATACCCAAGGAACGGCAAATTTCCATCGTCTCCTTGGTATACCCACCATAAGGGAAGGCAAGTACATTCTGATCATTGTGTAGATGCTTGAACAGCTTCTTGTCAGCCATGTCCAAATCGGTAGAAACTCGCTGTTTGAACTCATTCTCGGTTTCCATTCGCCCCAGCTTTTTCGAATACACTGGAGCCATCAGAAGCGGCTTTTGTTGGGTGCGCGCTGTGTTGGAGTATCCGTAAGCATGCTGGTCATTCGTATGATTGTAGAAATCAATGCCTTCAGCATGCATCTGATGAATTTGATCCCATGTCAGCTTTGGAATACCAATATGTTTGGGATTGCTGATCGTGGACGTGATGAGAAAATTGGTTGCCGGTACCTGGTACTTTTTCAACACAGGAAAAGTGTCCGTATAAAAGGACTCGTAGCCATCGTCGAATGTCATAAGTACCGCATTATCAGGAACCTTGGCTTTATGTAAAATAAAATCCGTATACTCTTTCATCGTGATCCAGTGGAAGCCGTTAGCTTTCATTTCGTCCAACTGCCTCGTTAAATTACTAAGCTTGAGAGCACCGGGATCAGGTGGAGTCTTGGTCACCTCATGATACATCAGGACAATTACTTTGTTTTGGTAATATACTTTATCTGGTGTAGGCGTCAGTGAAAATAAATGGCGTACCAGTCGATCTGCATTAGCTGTGCGTGTACGATGAGCCCCTTTAACTGTAGGTGTGTGGTATATGCTACGTGCTTCATACACCAAAATTCCTAAAATAGCCAACAAACTTATGATTAGCAACGTTCTTTTAAAAAAAGTGTGTTTCATTGAATGACATCCCCCGCATGCAAAAAAATTCTGAAAGTATAGAGGTTTATACTAGATATGAAACTAGCAAAATCTAGTCTATCATACCGAAAACACGCGGGGGAAATATCACAACTTTGTTACCTCTGTGTAGCTTTTACAGATACCGGTGAAGAGGTCGGGAAGTAACCGATCTCGACGGCATGCTGGATCATGTTCCGAATAAAATTCAGGTCGGTTGCCGGGCATTGAACGCCAGCTTGTTCCAGCAGAGCTGTGGTTACAGAGCATCCGTAACGGTAAGCTGAATCCTTGGCTCCGTCACCTTCTAGTTGTCCCATAGCAAGGTGAAGTGCATCCTCCTGAATGCCGGAAGACGGATTTAGCAACCAGGCGCTGTAATCGTCAAAAGGCAGGGTTTCTACTGCGTAACCGAGTTGGTTTACCATAGCGATCAGTTCATCATATGGCAGTGGGTTCGGATTGCAGATATGGAAAATACGGTTTGCGCTTTTTTGATGAACAGACAGCTCTACGATAGCACGGCTGGCGTAATCAATCGGTGTGAAGTCCGTATGCCAATCGGCTTGTGGCGCTTTGCCCAGCAGCAGCATCGCCTTCATCATACGATAATAAGCATTGCTATCAATATTTCGCTGGAAGCGTCCGTTGGCCGAATGGGCTGTCAAATTACCCGCGCGATAGATCGAGACAGGCGTACCCTCCTGAGCTGCTTGGAACAACAGCTTCTCCGCCGCGAGTTTACTGTTCGTGTACAGATTGTCCACGTTCAATTCATCTGGGAAGGCAGAAAGCTCCAATGCCGACTCCCATTTTCCTTCGTTAGCAAGATCCTCCGGTATTCCCATAGTGGAGACATGATGGAAGGATACTCCCGGCTTGGCTTGGGCGATTTTCAGCAGTTCCAGTGTTCCGGTCACATTCGTGCGATCGAAGGCTGCCGAATCACCAAAATGACGTACGTCAGCGGCGCTGTGAATAATGCCGTCGATTTGGTGCTCCAGCATATGGCGGTCGACAGAAGAGAGACCCAGATCAGCTTGCTCCAGATCCCCATAGACAGCCTTCACTCGTCCTTCGATCAAGCTGGAGATATCATGTCCAAAATATCCCGTCAATACGGACTGAATACGCTCGATACCAGATGGACCGTCCTGAGAAGGGCGTACCATCGCGTATATTTTGGCTTCTGTCCGTTGAAGCAGGTCATACAAAATGTGCGAGCCCAGATAGCCTGTAGCTCCAGTCAACAAAATCACGCGCAAGTCGCGGACTTCAGCTAAGTCAGAAGCATCAGACAGCTCAATAGGATGCTCATTCAAATCCATTTTTTCTTGAGAAATCGCGAGTGGCTTGCGTTGCGGCATTTGTTCCGTACCTAATTGTTCCACGTATTCAGCAAGCTCACGAACGGTTTTGTAGCGGAAAAAATCTCCGATGCGCAGCGCGCCATAACGCGGCTTCAAAATAGCCAGCACATGGATGACACGAAGCGAATCGCCCCCGATCAGGAAGAAATCATCGGTAGCGCCAATGTTATTTTTACCAAGCACTTGAGTCCATGCTTCGGCAATGAGTGTTTCGGTTCCTTCTCGGAGAGGTTCCCCGCCAAATGAAAGATCAGACGCTTCCGGTAGTGGTCGCAGGGCCAGCTTTTTGCGATCGATCTTGCCAGTTGGTGAAATTGGCATAGCTTCCAAATGAACGACATGACTCGGTACAAAATAAGAAGGCAGCTTGCCCCCAATATAAGACTGAATAACGTCCTGTGGAATGGATTGTCCATCCGAAGTGGTGAAATAGCCAACTAGCATGTTCTGATCTGTGTGATCTTTGACGGCTACCACAGCGACGTCCTGAACACCTGGATGTTTGGAAAAATGGTCTTCAATTTCTCCGATTTCAATCCGATTTCCACGAATTTTGAGCTGCGAATCCTTGCGGCTTACGTATTCAATCGTACCGTCTGGCAGCAGCTTGGCGATATCACCCGAGCGGTACATTTTTTCACCCGGAACAAAAGGATTGTCCACGAACGATTGCGCTGTACGTTCTGGCTGATGGAGATAACCATGGGCCAATGCAGGAGTAGCAATACATACTTCACCCGGAATATTGACTGGGCAGAGCTTGTTATCATCGTTAACGATATACACTTTGTAATTGTAAATCGGCTTGCCGATCGGGATATTGACGACATGCTCAGGCACGGCACCACGGACCCGATGGGTCGTTGTCGCTACGGTGCATTCGGTCGGTCCGTATACGTTTACGATGTCGGTATCTGTACCGAATTTGCTTTGGAACGCTCGAACTTGGGAGCCGTACAGCGCTTCGCCTGCTACAGTAACAATCCGTACATTAGCGAGTTTGCGATAGCCTTCGTCTGACAAGTACGTAGATAGCTGATTAAAGAATACAGTTGGCAAAATGGTAATAATCGTCGTGCCTGTACGTGCAATGGCTTCAGCGAATTCTTCAACAGATACACGCTCTTCAGAAGACAGCAAGTACAATTTTGCACCGTAAAACAAGGCTCCAATGGTATCCCAAACGGATGCATCAAAGCTGTAGGTTGCAAATTGGGTCAATACATCCTGAGGTGTAATGTCGCAATCGCGTTGCACGACAGCTCCTAGGTTAACAACACCGCGGTGAGCGATCAGGGCACCTTTCGGTTTGCCTGTAGAGCCGGATGTATAGATGACATAAGCTAGATCATCCGGACTTACACGAACGTTCGGATTGCTTGCAGCATAGCCTGCCAGCGGCCCGTTAATAGCTAAAATTTCTTTTACCGTTTCAATAGAACCGCACAGTTCAGTCGCTTGTTCCATAAGTGCGGAAGTTGTTAATACAAAAGGAGAACGCGTGTCTTCGACAATGTAGCTACTCCGGTCAGCGGGGTGGGCGGGATCAACAGGTACATATACGCCTCCGGCTTTTAGGATACCAAGCAGTGAAATAACGGTCTCTAAGCTCCGTTCCATGAAGATGGTCACGAATTCACCTTTGGTAAGACCTTTGGATAACAAGACACGTGCGACTTGGTTAGCGCGTTCGTTCAACTCACGGTACGTGTACTCTCCAGTGTGGGAAGCAATAGCCGGACGATCAGGGTATTGTGAAGCCGCCTCCTCAAACATTCCATGAATAGTTTGATGCTCAGGATATTTCACGACTGTATTATTTAAAGCTTCGTGAGCAGCTCGATCTGCATCCGATAATATATCAATTGAATTCACAGGTGCATGGCTGTTGGTTAGCGCGCCACGCAAAAGGGTTTCAAAGTATTCTGCGTATCGGACAACCGTTGTTTCCAGCAAGAGTGATTGATCATATCGTATCTGTATTTGATAAGCGCCATTGTGTTCACTGACAGCCCAATCCATAATGCGGGATTCTACACCGCTGTCCGTAGGCAGATTTGTCGAAAATGAAGTATCGGCTTGTGGTTCCGCAAGGTATGCACTTGGCTGACGGAGCATCTCCTGAAATAAGTCTGCTAGTTCATGAAAAGTCGTTTCCTTTTCGACTGTCAGCGAAGCTGTAAGCAGACCAGTTTGTGGCACGAAAGTAGAAAAAGAAACTTCTTCTTCTGCGGAAAGGCGATATACCCATGCAGTATATGCTGATAAGAGCAACGCTTGTTTGTCTCCCGCAGTTTTTTGCTGATTTAATTGTTCCGAGATGGACGCTTCTAACTCTACTTGATAAGTAGAGGATGTATGCTTGCGTTGTATACGTGCATAATCCAAGGGAACTAGGAATGGGGAAGGGGTTGTCTGTGTACTGTTTTGTAGTAATGAAGCCATTACGCTAACCTCCTGAATGTATGATGTCTTAATATAAATGGTAAACTCAGTAAATGCCTCCGATCCCTTCAAATGCATGAACAGGAGGGAGGCATTACCGAATGAATGATTTACTTATGAAATTAACTTTAAGTCGATAAATGGCTATTATGATTTGCTACGGTTGATGTCTGCAATTTTGAAATAAGATGTAATTTCTTGAAGCTCTTCAGACATGGATGTCAATTTATGGGATGAATCAATAATCGAATCCAAAGAAGCTTTTTGTTCCTCCACCGTTTGCACAATGTGAACACTGTTATTGGCTGTTTTGGTTACAGTGGAAGAAAGATCGTCTGCTGTCGCTGTCATTTCCTGTGTACCCGCAGATATTTGCTCAGTAGCGCTGGATACTTCTTGGATTTGCCATGCTACATTTTTAGTTGCTTGAAGAATATCATTGAACAGCACGCCTGCTTGTCCAGCAACGACGATTCCGTTTTGAACTTCAACGTTTCCTTGCTCCATCGACTTCACAGCTTGTCCGATTTCATTTTGAATTTCTTCAATCAGTGATGTAATCTGTTTGGTTGCCTCCGCAGATTGTTCTGCCAGCTTACGTACTTCACTGGCAACGACGGCAAAGCCTTTACCTTCTTCACCAACGCGCGCAGCTTCAATAGAAGCGTTCAGAGCGAGCAGGTTGGTTTGACTGGAGATGCCTGAAATGGTACTGATGATATTGCCAATTTCCTGCGAACGACTGTCGAGCAACTTGATGATACGGGAAGTATTGGTTACTGTATCGGTAATCAAGTGCATTTGGGATGATACCTTACTTACAATCTCGTTGCCTTCGTTAGAGCGTTTCTCTACCGAATTGGCTTCTTCCGCAACATTGGAAGAACTCGTGGCAATATTTTGAATGACCGAAGCCATTTCAGCCATGGCACGTGCACTATCGCCTGTTGCTTTTTCCTGCGAACGGATATTCTCCGTGATTTCACTGATATTTTGATTGATGATGTTGGAATTGATTCCGTTTTGTTCGCAGATTGCGAGCAATTCTTTGGCAGATTCATTGACTTCATCAGTTGTCTGCTTCACCTTGGTCATAATGCTGTTAATATGACTTACCATATCGTTGAAATTCTGATTTACGAGTCCTAAATCATCATGACCTGCATGAATTTGAACATCCAGATTTCCTCTGCTTACTTCGCTGATACCGTACATCAATTGCTTAATCGGGGACAGCGTACGTTTCACAACCCAATATTGAAGCGCCAGGCAGATCAGTAGGAAAATCACTAAAATGGTAGCGCCGCTAATGAGCAGCTTGGTCAATCCTGCAGGTACGGCACCGGCATCTGCATCGACTGCAAAATATGCAAAGATTTTGCCGCTTGGATCTTTAATCGGAGTCATCAAAGTCGTCCATGTACCAAAAGTATCATCGTAGAAGCTGGTGAATGTTGGTTTGCCACTGTCCAGCATACCGGTTACGCCTACTGCCACGACATTGGGTTGCTCATACATAGAGCCAACGAGCATCTTATCTTTTTCAAATGCTTCTCTGAGATCCGTTGGCATCGCCACAATAGATGTCAGATTGCCATTTTCGAGCTCCGTCCCGAAAATATAGGCATGAGAGATATTTGGATTCGTCGCCATGATGTTATCTAGGTACGCGCGGAGTTTGGTTTGAATGGGTCCATCATAATTTTTCTCTTGAACCGCTTGGGTTACTTCATCGGAATTAATGCCCTGGGCCCACTTCAATGTGATTTTTTCCACTTGCCCATGCAATTGGTCTATCAAAATCGTACGTTGGATCAAATAGCTGGACACAATAAGGACTAGCCCAATCAATACGATGTTGAAGAAGGATAATAATAGGTTTTTGGTGAAGAATGATAAGCTACTCCACTTTTTCAAAATGTTCCACTCCCTGGTTGTATTTTTTGTATATGGTGTTGAACCGCTTATCGAATGAGATAATCAAGTCCCCCTTACAAACATGATAATAGAGATCATAGACCCTTGAATTTTATGTAATAGGTCTTAAGTCCTTTTATAGACAAGTAAGATATCCCTATATATATGTCGTACGAAAAGCCCTTGAAATGAATAGCTTACACAATAAAAAATTAATTTTTAATAGGTAAACGCTGTCTGTGTTTCAGTATATTCCAATTTATACTTCAACTTGAAATTCGAATTCATTACAGTCCATAAGCAACTATTCAACAGAAACCATCATACTTTATAATAGAGTCAAATGCACTTATCAATTTGGGACATTTTTCATATTTAACGTTGGAAATGCTTGATTTATCGCGGTTTTTGTGAATTGTTTGCGAAATGAGTCCTTATATCTATGCAAAGAGAAGAGGGATAAGAAGAATGTCCAAGCTTACGATTTTAAAGGTTGAGAGTAATCACGAGGATCTGCATGAGTTGATTCAAAGGCTGGATGAGGACTTGCTGGAAAGGTATTCTGCCGACGAAATTTACTTGGTTGATTTTTCCAATCCTAAAGTTAAAGAGATGGTTTTCGCTGTTGTGTATGTGGACGAAAAACCGGTGGCTTGTGGAGGGCTTAGGCCTATAGGTGCGGAAGAAATGGAGCTTAAAAGATTTTATGTCGATTCCTCTTATCGCAGACAAGGAATTGCGGTGAGCCTATTATCTTTTTTGGAAGAGGAAGCCAGAAAACGGGGAGTTGTAAGGATTAAATTGGAGACCGGAGCGGCTCAACCTGAAGCGATTGCTCTCTATACCAAGCGGGGATACGAACCTATTGAACGATTTGGGGAGTATGAACACGATGAAAACAGCCTTTGTTATGGTAAAAAGCTGTCTCTGTTAATATAAAGCGTTCTCTTATAAAATGGATGATGATCAATACTAGCCTATATAGCGGGAGAGATGATAATGAATTTGAAGCAAAAAGCGGCCGAAAAAGCAGTTGAGGCGATTCAGGACGGCATGAAAGTAGGACTTGGTACAGGCTCGACAGCCTTTTGGGCTATTCAAAAAATTGGTGAGCGTGTAGCGCAAGGATTACATATACAGGCTGTAGCTACATCCCAAGCGTCGGAAGATCAGGCCAGGGAGCTGGGAATTCCCATCATTCCGTTTGATCAGATTGGAAGGCTTGACGTTACCATCGACGGTGCAGATGAGGTGAATGAGCAGCTGGTGCTGGTGAAAGGTGGAGGCGGAGCCTTACTGAGAGAGAAAATTGTGGAAAGCAATAGCGACCGATTAATTATTATTGTCGATGAGTCCAAGGATGTGAAGGTGCTGGGTGCATTTCCTTTACCTGTTGAGGTCGTACCCTTTGCCAGTGAATGGACGTTGGAGGCCTTGCGGCAGACGGGCTGTAAAGCGGAGTGGCGTATGAAAGACGCCGAGCGCTACCTTACGGATAACGGTAATTATATTGCCGATTGTCGCTATGGTACGATTGAGAATCCGCAGGAGTTGGAAATCCGCTTGAACCAAATTCCGGGAGTAGTCGATAACGGACTGTTCATTAATATGGCGGACCAGGTGATTATCGCACGGGCCAATGGACAGATCGACGTCCGTAACAAGTAATGTCTAGGACCCGTCTGCTTCATCATGTGGCATTGGTGTTATTGATTTTATATACAGGACTTCTATTATATTGGATGTTTCTCGGTTTTGGTCGTACATTACGGCCAGGACCCCCGTATTCGTATAATATTGTGCCGTTTGATACGATCAGGCAATACTGGCGGGCAATGGAGTCGTTTCCTTTTCGGGTATGGGGTGTTAATTTGCTCGGTAATATTGGCGTATTCATTCCCTTCGGTATCCTTGTGCCTATCATTTGGGTGTCCATGCGAAGTATAGGCAGTCTGTTGTTAACGATAGTGATCGCACTGGTCATTCTTGAGGTGTCCCAAATGCTGCTGGGCGCAGGTACAATGGATGTGGATGACATCATACTGAATGTTCTGGGAGTATTATGCGGCCGTATTGCCTACGTATTTTTACGTAAGAAGTTAGGGATTGCAATATAATCGTCCTGCTCTCTGAATCAGTGTGTTAAGACTGGCTGAGAGCGGACTTTTTTTACATAATGAACTGTAATCTTCACATAATAGACGACAATTCCTCCATTTTTAGGCCGTAGGAGTAGGGGGAGGAACGCTTAAACTTGACAAAAGCGCACAATTAAGATATCTTGGAATAAAGATATGAGTAACGGAGGCTGTTAATATGTCTGTAAAACCAGATGATCAGGACCTAGCACTTAATTTGTTCGTTGTTCTGGCTCGTGCTTATAATTCGGTCACGTCTCGTACGAATCGGGACATTCATAGTCATGGATTAAATACAACAGAATTTGGTGTGCTTGATCTGCTGTATTATCGGGGACCCCAGCCTTTGCAGAAAATTGGAGAAAAGGTACTAATCTCTAGTGGGAATATTACGTACGTGGTAGATAAACTTCAGAAAAAAAACTTGCTTACCCGTCGTGCTTCGCAAGATGATCGGCGTGTGATTTATGCAGAATTGACTGATGATGGACGTCATTTCTTTGAGCAAATATTCCCGCAGCATCATCGTGTTATTATGGAGACCGTGGATGGCTTATCCGTGGAAGAGAAGGAGCAGGCTATTCATCTGTTAAAAAAGCTTGGACTAACGGCTGAGGGGCAGAAGAGTAACGGATCATAAATTGTGCATGTGCAGGTTAAATCTGCTTTAGATAAAATACCGACTTTTCGGTATTTTATTTTTTTGTCGTATTATGGGGGAGTAGGGTTAATGTAGAGACGCAAATCAGGTATAATTGTCTAATAGTCACGTCCGGAACAAATTCCCAGTACCTGTTTCGAATACAAAACCTTGTCGGGGAAGGAGCTGTACATGAGTATACAGCAATACACCGCAGGTGAATCGCTATTGATGCAAGCAGGAGCTTTGGCTGAATTAGTTACCCATAAGCAATACGAATTACAGCCCGATCTTTTGCAGCGTTTTGGGGATAACGGTAAAATAAAGACAAAACAGGATTCCATATATAGTTTGAACTATTTGGCTGAAAGTGTAATCATGAACAGCCCTATTTTATTTACACAGTATGTTTCTTGGTTAAAAAAGCTTCTGGAGGGTTTCGGGATAACCCAAGAAGATTTGAGCATCAATTTCAGATTAATCCAGGAGACGTTGGTAGAGCACTTCGATCATACGAATAAAGTCATGGTGCTGGAGCACCTGGATTTGGGGATACAGCAAATTGGGAAGAAAGAGGAGTATGCCTCTTTTATTACAGGTGATAATCCCTATGCTGCTGACGTGGCTCAATATTTGGAATATTTACTCTCAGGTAATCGCAGACAGGCTTTGGATTGGATCGTTCGCTTGCTGGATGAGGGTATCTCTATTCAACATACGTATAAATATATTTTTCAAATTTCGCAATATGAAATAGGCCGTCTATGGCATGAAGGCAAAATCACCGTCGGTCAAGAGCATTTTTGCACTGCCGTGACTCAATTTATTATTTCAAGCCTGTATCCCAGATGGATGGGGAGTGGAAGTAAGGAACGCTGCCTGGTGGCGGCGTGTGTAGGCAGCGAGCAGCATGAAATTGGAGTGCGTATGCTGGCTGATATATTTGAAATGGATGGTTGGGATACGTATTATTTAGGCGCCAATGTACCTAACCGGAGTTTGCTTCAGGCCATTGTGAGTTACAAGGCGGATGTAGTGGCTATCTCAGCTACCATGGCTTACCATGTCCATCTAGTGAAAGAGTTGATTGCTCTCATTCGGCAAGACCCAACGACTAGCCATGTGAAAATTATGGTCGGAGGCTTGCCTTTTAATCTCGATTCCCTCTTGTGGCAAGAAGTAGGGGCGGACGGATACGCACCAGGTGCGGAAGAAGCGCTGGAGGTTGCGGGTGACTTACTTTCGCTCAGGAAATAAGGTTGGTTTTGTGAACCTGTAAGTCATTTTGTAAAGGGGGCCTTTTAATATGAAGGAACCGACAGCAGAAATGGCTGTTCTGCGGAAAACGGTCGAACAATTAACGGATGAGATAGTGAAAAGCAAGGCTGAGGAAGAAAAGCTGCTGAATGAATTTTCAGCGATGAACAACGAGCTGGTTAATCTGCAGCGTCAGCTTGCCAAAAGCAATGCGGAATTATCACGGACGAAGGAAGAAGCGGTACGGGCTAATGACCTAAAGAGCACTTTTCTGGCTGTGGTTAGTCATGAATTCAGAACGCCAATGAACGGAATACTTGGAATGATCGAAATGTTAGGTTCATCCAAACTTTCCCCGGATCAACGGCAGGCCATCGGTGTGATACGTGAGTCAGCCTCCCTGTTGTTGAACATGATTAATAATCTGCTTGATATATCCAAAGTGGAAGCAGGACAGATGGAGCTGGAGATCGGAAACGTCAGAGTTCAGGCGATTATGAGCCATGTTGCTCAGTTGTTGGAGCCGCAAATCTATCAGATGGGTAACCGGTTGAGTATAGAGACCGATACCGATGTGGCAGAGCATCTGGAGGGAGATTCGGCAAGGATCATGCAGATCTTGCTCAATCTGTTGAACAATGCGAATAAATTTACGAGTGAAGGATTGCTCATCGTTCGAACAAAATTAGTGGAAGAAACAAAAGATTCCCAACGTGTTCGGTTTGAGGTGCAGGATTCGGGTATTGGGATTTCACCGGAGGATCAGAATAAGCTGTTTCAGCCTTATGTACAAGCCGGTGAAGGCAGCGCCTCCCAATATGGAGGAACGGGTCTAGGGCTATGGATATGCAGTTCATTTGTGGAACTCATGCAGGGAGAAATTGGGGTCGTCAGTACAGAAGGCCAAGGCTCCACGTTCTGGTTTGAAATTCCCCTCATGAAAGGATTGGAGCAGGCAGGCGAAATGGAGAAGCGTGAAAATGGTGATTTAAAGGTATTTAGCGAGTTGCTGCGTGAGCATAGTCATTCTCTAACTATTTTGGTGGCTGAGGATAATCGGGTAAATCGTCAGGTGGTGCAATTACAGCTTAACCATTTGGGATTCCAGCATATTGATTTTGCTGAGGATGGACAAGCTGCTGTAAAAGCGGCCTCCGAACGATCCTACGCTTGTATTCTAATGGATCATTACATGCCTCTGCTAAATGGTCATGATGCGGCAAAAGCGATCCGCCAGCGGGAAGCAGAAAACCAGCAACCACCTGTACCGATCATTTCTTTGACCGGGAATGTGTCTGAGGAGGATCAGGCACGGGGCCGGGAGGTTGGAGTGAACGATTACTTGATAAAGCCAGTAACGATTGAAAAGCTCTCTGAAAAGCTTGTCAAATGGCTTCCAAAGCCGGAAACCGAGCCGATTTTGGATAAGGAAGTTATACGTGAAATTATGCTGCTGGACGAGGATGGCAGCACGGCACTACTGGAGTCATTGGTCAAAATGTATACAAGTGATACACCTGCCAAAATCAATAAGTTAAGAGAACTGGCTGCTGTGGGCGAAGTCACAAAAGTAGTAGAGGCTGCTCATGAGTTGAAATCAGGCAGCGTGAGTCTGGGTGTCGGGCGTTTGTCCTCGTTGCTGTCGGATATTGAACAGCTTGCACGGGAGAACCGACTCGAGAATGCGAAAGCGAAGTTGTCTGCGCTCCAATCTGTCTATCAAGCAACGTGTTTAGAACTGGAACGCTATATTCACCAGTGCTAGACCGTTTTCCCCCCCCTTATTAGACTTGCACGCGGAAGGAGAACGTAAGAGGCATATATGAAAGAACAGTTGCGTTCCATTCACCCGCTGGCCTGGACGATTATTGTCGGTACTATTTTCGGGCGGATGGCGACATCCATGAGTATCCCGTTTTTGTCAATTTACCTTACCACCCGTTTAGGAGTGTCCCCCTTTCATACGGGGGTGATCGTGTCGGTAAGCTCGTTGGTCGGCATTTTTGCCAGCTTTTACGGTGGATATATTTCAGATCGAATCGGACGGCGTAAGGTGATGTTGGTGTCCATTGCGAGCTGGGCGCTTGTATTCGTTGCTTTTGCGTTGGCGGAAGCGGCCTGGGCCTTTTTTGTCATTAATGCTCTAAATGGACTGTGCAGGTCCTTGTTCGAGCCAACCTCGCGGGCGCTGTTATCAGATGTAACCCCCAAGGAGAAAAGACTGCTTATCTATAATATGAGATATGCGGCCATTAATGTTGGGGTAGTGGCAGGGCCGTTGCTTGGTTTGATGTTAGGATCTGCATCCAATGGTACGCCGTTCATGGTAGCTGCTGGTGTGTACGCACTATACGGAGTACTGTTGTTGATCCAATTTGCCCGTTATGCATCGGATCTGCATATAGGTACAACGGCGAGAGAGGCTCCACTGCGAATGGCTGAGGCATTCCGTACAGCCAGCCGTGATCCGGTGTTTATGCCGATTTTGCTGGGAACGGTATTTTGTGTGATGGGCTATGCGCATTCCAATTCCACAATGCCTCAATTCTTGTCCTTATCCTTCGCGGAAGGAACTCGATGGTTTACATATATGCTGACGGTCAACGCGGTTTGTGTATTGGCATTTCAATATCCGCTGGTGCGGCTGGCAAGCCGATTTTCCCCGGTGAATTCTCTGATTGCAGGGAATATATGTATTGCGGTCAGCCTGTTGCTGTGCGGTATGCTAAACTCAGGCTGGATGTTTATACTGGATATGGTGCTGTTTACGGTTGGTGAAGTGTTATTGTTCACGATGCTGGACGTATTGATTGACCAAATTGCAGATGCTCAATATAAAGGGACCTACTTCGGTACAATCGGATTTAATAATTTGGGAAGCGTGCTGGCTCCTTTATTTGGTGGCTGGTTGCTGGATATCTATGGTCAAACGGCGCCGCTTGTTGTTTTTGTTCCGGTTGCCCTGTCGGTTGTGATTGGCATTCCGTTCCTTCTGGTCGCACGCCGCCGCCTGGTGCAGCGTACAGCACGGATCGCGGCTCAAGGAGGAGAATCGGTGCAGCAACTGTCATCATAAAAAGGGAGTTGAGTGCAGGATGAAGTCGGAAGAAGATGTGCTACGAGTCATACAATATATGAATGATCCGCAGGTAATGGAAGACTTGCGCTATGTGCGAGAGCTGAAGTTGCCGCAAGGATGTATTGCCGCAGGCTATGTACGTAACCGCGTTTGGGACAAGCTCCATGGGTATACAACGGCTACACCTTTAAACGATATAGATGTTATCTATTTTGACCCGAAAAACACGCTAGAGGAACGAGATGAGTATCTAGAGTTGTCCTTGAACCGTAAGCAGGCCGGACGTAATTGGTCTGTCAAAAATCAGGCTCGGATGCATTTTCGCAACGGGGAGGCTCCTTATTCCTCGGTAGAGGATGCGATGAGCCGCTGGCCAGAGACGGCAACGGCGGTGGCGGTTAGATTGAATGACAAGGATCAAATAGAGGTCATTTGTCCGCATGGATTGGAAGATCTGCTGGATATGCGGGTACGACAAAGCCCTTTGTTTCGTCACACAACGGCTTATCGTCAGCGTGTATTTGAGAAGCAATGGCTTGATAACTGGCCGTTGCTTATTATGGAGAATTAGAGTGAAATCCTAATTTTAGGATATTAAGGAGAGACGACAAACAATGTTTAAAAATATAAAAATAGATTCAGATCGTGAGGAAGTTCTGGAGCTGTTAACCTACGCCGTGCTGGATCACCCTGAACGCGGAGAAGCAGTTTTACGTACCTATCAAGCCTCGGATGACTGGAAGCTGTTCGGTGTAGAAGATGAAGGACTTATTGTAGGTATTGTCGGCTTTGAGGACCAGGAGGATGGAACAACTGTAATTCGCCATCTGGCCGTGTTGCCTGAAAACCGTCATAGAGGATATGCCAGAGGTATGCTACTTACGCTCATTCAGGAGCGTAATCCAAAACGGCTTACTGTGGACACGGATGCGGAGGGGGCAGATTTTTTCCGCAACGTGGGCTTTGCCGTGTATGGATCAGAGGATTTGCCGGATGGTGGGCAATTCCATTGTGTATATGAAATAGACGAAGAATAAGCGAATCTCCGGGTCCCGCGTCCCTCTTTCTACATAAGATATGTTATGCAGAAAGAGGGAGGTGGGTTTCATTGGCGTACCACTACACAGCGATTGGAGATTCTTTAACAACAGGTGCAGGGACGTTGCTGAGCGGCGGATTTGTACCTATCTATCGGCGAATGGCAGAAAGACATCTGCGTACGCCAGTCAGTTACGAGAATCTGGGAATTAACGGGCTGACATCGCAGGAGTTGCTGTCCATGGTCCGCAACAATCCACTTTTTCGGTCGGCGATCAGCCGGGCTGAACTTATAACGGTAACGATCGGCGGGAATGATCTGCGCCCATACATCAGCGCCCTTGCTGGAGGGTCCGGCTTATCGGGTTCTTCCATTCCACAAGCGTTGAATCACACAAAAGAACATGTACGCCAAATTGTACATGCCCTGTATCAGATAAAGTCCGGTCAGCGTGAGCCATTTATCATTCGAATGGTGGGATTATATAATCCTTTTCCAGAAGTAAGGGAGGCGGGAGTATATGTGCGTCAGTACAACTCGTTTCTCTATACATTAGGCGGACCGAATTACCGGGTGGCGAATATTTATCCCGCATTTGAGGGCTATGAACGGGCACTACTTTCGTTAGACCGGGTGCATCCGAACAGTCGTGGTTATCGCGTGATTGCGGAAGAGTTGAATCGGCTTGGTTATGCGCCATTAAGGCGAGCGTGAGAGGATGCTTTGGATCAGACAAAGTATATTAAAGAAAGAGGTTCATGATGACAGTAGAAACTGACCATTATGAACCTCTTTGTTTGCGTTAGTAGGCGCTGTTTAGCCGATTGATTTACGAAATAAGCTACGCGCAGCCCACTTGCGCTCACTTCGTTTGCGGTATTTGGGTAGAGAGCGATAGACGGCAATGGACTGGTTAAAGGCTATAGTGGCTTCATCCTTGCGTCCCAGCATACGGTACATCAAGCCTGTCAGATAATAACCCTCGCTGGAAGAAGACTGAATCTCCTGAAATTGCTGCAGATAATGAAGCGACTTATTGACGTCACGTTCCTTGAAAGCAGCGGCTAAATGCAAATAAGGCTCACCGTACTGTACCCGCGGGTTAATATCCAGTGCTTTTAGTAAATGTTGTTCTCCATCCTCCAGATGGTTTGTATGTACTTCAGCCGTTCCCCGTGCGTTCCAATAGTCTGCTGAGTCTTCATAACGGGATTGAATTTCCAATAAGAGCTCCAAAGCCTGCGGATATTTCTTGCTTTCGATCCAGATACGAGCCAAATCGAACCTAGCAGCCACATCGTTGGTGTTTAGCGCAATCTGTTGGCGCAATCGAGCGGCATTGCGTCTTCTTTTCCATGGTTTGCTGATGCTGGGCAATACACCGACAAAGCTACGATCCAATATATAGATCACGATTAAGAGTACGAGCAGTGCCAGAAACGGGTTGCCGAGCAAACTCCATAGTAGAGAGAAAATTAAAAATTTCCCAATCATTTTTCTCCAATCCTCCTGTGCATGTAACAATCCATACTTTCCACATTATAGCATAAAGCCGCTTTAAGGGGCATTAGCCTGATGAGATTTCGAAGGATGGTAGAGGGGGTGAGAAGAAAAACACTTATTTGTGATGCTCGGTGTATAGTTTTACGAGAAAAGGAACCTTTTTTTATTCCCGCCAAAAGGTTGAACAGTCTGCCTTATCCAAAATATTAAACTCGATCATTTTCTCAAGTAATGAGAAATCAACTGGACTATCCCACTGGATACGTACCAACTGCTTGGTGTGATCATAGCCAGCCTGCACAATTAACTCAGAAAAATGATTAATCCCTGCCTTTTCAGGGGCAACGGCCAAATGATGTTTGGCTACGCTAAAGCCAATAATAAATGTGCTGTGATCCGTAAACATAGGCTGATTCCACGCAATTTTTGGCATTAAATTTGGAAATTTCTTGGTTACCCAAGCCAATACTTCTTGCGTTCGAGCCCGATGTTGGGGGTTATCAATATGCGCTAAATATTCTGCAAAAGCTTCCATGTTGTTCCCTCCTTAATTAAAAATTGTATCGTTCAGAGAAGTTCCTCGAACCTATTTGTCGTTAAAACTCCTCATAGAATGGCTCAGACACGTTCTTAACAACACCTATTTCCAACGATATATATTTTCAAACTAGATAGTCAAAATGGTTTACTATCAATTTATCGCAGCAACATGCTTCCCAAGATGTAAACAATACCTTTTATGTCCTGTTATATTCCTCAGAAAGAATAGAGTACAAATATGAATCGTGAAATTCGCCTTTGTAGTACCAGTGTTCTCGCATTATACCTTCACGTTGCATTCCGATCTGTTGCATAATCTTCTCAGAAGCCTTATTTTCTGGACGACATGTTGCATAAATACGATGGACATCAAGTGTGCTAAATCCAAAGCCTAGCAGGGCTCGTGCCGCTTCTGTTGCATAACCCTTTCCTTGATAATCTGGGTTTAGAATATAGCCCATTTCTGCATTAGTATCTTTGACATGAATACCAACACCGCCGATCAGGATTCCAGTGTTTTTCAGACATATGGCTAGTTCGTAGTCTTGTCGTGGCATTTCCTGCTGTGAGGCTAGAACTTGTTCTATATATGCCTTTGTATCTTCTTCTGTATTGGGTCCCCATGCTGTGTGCCTAGTAACTTCAGGCAATGACGTGTAGGTATGTATACTTCCCCAATCGGATGTACAAATATCACGAATGATGAGCCGTTTTGTCTCAAATTGCATAACGATTCCTCCTGTCTATAATTAGCATACATATTCGTGTTTTCTGCACATTCTATTAATCCTATTTAAGCAGATCTGATGGGGAAGATCCAAGATTTTGAGAGAAAGTGCTAGAGAAGAGGATCGAATTACGTGTTGAACAATGGGAACGAATCAATACCTTTTGCCACCTGAACGCAAACCGCAAGGGAGGCGTCCGGCAAAAATGCAAACAGAAAATATTGAATGTGGTACTGGAATAGCCCGCTATTATTAGCCATCCAGTTTGTCTTAAAACAGCCTGCGGGCTGTTACGAAACGATTCTGCCATTTACCATCAAGCGTGTCAAAATGAACGCCACGTTCTTTGGAGAATGTATGCAACAATTTGTTGTTCCCTGCATAGATCGCCACATGGCCGATCTCCAGGTCGCGTGCGCTGAAGAACAGCAGGTCGCCTTTACGTAGCTCGTTTAGCCCGACCTTCTGGCCTTCTTTAGCCTGATCGTAAGAGACACGGGGGAGGTCGATGGAGAGCGTATGTCGGAACACTTCCCCCACAAAAGAAGAACAATCAAAGGTCGATGTCTGGCCGCTTGCTGCGCCGAATTCATAAGGAGTACCAAGGAATTTCTCTCCGTAGGCGATGAGTTCATCTCCCTGCCGTTCCACCAGGGATGAGCTGGTATAATCGCTGTATTTGGGTTTAGCCGATATGTATCCGGTCAGGTTGTCTTTAGTGCGCACTTCCAACCAGAGGGCATTGATCTCACGGATGACATGAACCTTTTCGTTGGCTGGAATAAGCCGCAGGGAAGGGGAAGCTCCCGACGAATCCGGTTTGCTGCGCAGGTTGACTCCCGAAAGAACCGTTGTAAAAAAATCGTTACTGGAGACAATCCGAATCGCTCGGGTCAGGGCATCCCACTTCACTGTGCTCCCAAGTGCCTCGCTCACAAAACGTAGTGGAATCATTGTGTTGCCCTCAACAATTTGTCCAGGAACATTCAGGGACAGCGTTTTGCCGTTTAAGGTGGCAGCAAGTTCCCCCATACGGTAGGTCAGCACCGCTTCATTTTTGGTAGCTGTTACGGTTTTGCTGGATGCGTTCCAGGAAAGCTCGGCTCCTTGTGCCTCAAACAACTGGCGCATCGGGACGAGCGCTGTTCCTTCTAGCAGCAGCGGCTGGGCAGCAAGCTGAAGTGGGCGGTCATCTACATAAACGGTCGTCACCGGAGTCAGCGGTACCGACTTCGCATACGACGGGTTTGCTTGGAGCAGTGATACTGCTAGCAGAGCTAGCAATGCTTTCTTGTTGATTGTCATGCTGTCATCACCTCATTGTGAATATGTTCATCTAAGTTGTACGAGGCTTCCTCCGATTAGTTGTGTACCAAATATTGGACTGATTCGAAAAACGTAAACAAACAAAAATAAAACCAATAAATATCTGTGTTTAATTGTTGACACCAAAATAAAATAAAGATAACATTATACATGTGAAATATTTCACTTTTGAGAAATACCCTTATATTTAGCGAGGCAACAAGAAGTGAATCCTTTAGGAGGCCGATTTTATATGAGCGCACATGTATTTTTTGTACCATCTATCAATCTTATGGGAACAGGCTGTTTGCAAGAAGTTGGGCCGTATATAAAAGAACTGAATTTAAACAAAGCTCTAGTCGTGACGGATAAATTTTTGATGAAGAGTGGTATTGCAGGCAAGGTTACATCTTTGCTGGATGATATTGGATTGAACTATGCGGTATACGATGAAGTAAAACCAAATCCGACCTGTAAAAATGTACATGATGGTGTTCAGTTTCTGCAAGAAAATGAATGTGACTTTTTAATTTCGATTGGCGGAGGATCACCACAGGATACGGCTAAGGGAATCGGCATTATTGCCACCAATAGGGGACATATAACCGAGTATGAGGGCGTTCATAAATCCAAGCATAAATCGCTTCCTATTGTCGCCATTAATACCACAGCAGGAACATCTGCTGAAATCACGATCAATTATGTCATTACGGACGAAGAGCGCAAGGTCAAGATGGTTATGGTTGATAAGAATAGTGTAGCTACGATTTCAGTAAATGATCCTGAACTGATGGTAGATAAACCCGCCGCATTAACGGCAGCTACAGGGCTAGATGCTTTGACCCATGCCATTGAAGCTTTGGTTACGCCAGGTGCTTATCCTGTAACGGATGCAACTGCGTTGGCAGCAGTAGAAATTATTTTTAAACATTTAGCTCGTACAGTGAGAAACGGTCATGATATAGAAGCGCGTGAGCAAATGGTATACGCTATTTTCTTGGGAGGACTTGCATTTAATAATGCCGGATTGGGTTACGTTCATGCGATGGCGCATCAGCTTGGCGGCGTTTACGATTTGCCTCATGGTGTTTGTAATGCCATGCTGCTGCCAATCGTGGAGGAGGAGAATGCCAAGCATGTACCGGAGAAGTTTCGTGCCATCGCTAAAGCCATCGGTTTTGAAGATAAGGGGAAAACGGATAAGGAATGCGCAGACTATGTACTCCAAAGAATCAAAGACCTGTCGAAGGAAGTAGGGATTCCTTCCAAACTTTCTGAACTAGGTGTAAATGAAGTGGATTTGGATCTGCTTGCCGAGAACTCAATGAAGGATGCTTGCGCTCCGGGCAATCCGTTTATACCTAGCAAAGAACAAGTTATCGAGATGTTTAAGAAAATTTTTTAAATAAAAGAGGCAATTATTTTACTAAATACTATAAGGGCTGTCCCAGGAACTGATCGAAGTATACTGGGAACGGCCCTTTTTATTCGCATTTTCTACTAAGAGATTTGTGAGACTAGAGATAAGACAACCCCATTGAAGATTAAAGGCACAGCTCTCTCGGCTAAATCTGTAGGAGACTCTTTTTTTCCTTCCACATTCCAGCGAAAGGTTACACCATAAATGGACCAGCTTAAAATGGTCGCGGCAAGTTCTAACGTTCTTTGGTCTGTATTATTGGCTTCTCTTGTTATGAGTTGAAGTATGAATTGCTGTAATTGATTCTTAATATGTTCTTCCAGGATCGGTGCCACTGAATTATATTTATGAACGCATTGGTTACTTGAGTCGTGATAGTCACATAACGAAAGAATAAGTTTCTGAATGATCTCCTCCGACAAACGTGCCTCAGCATCAATCCTCTTGATAACATACTCCAAAAATGCATCTGACAAAAGGGTTTCAAGCAGTGCATATTTATCTTGAAAATGTGCATAGAACGTGGCGCGGTTAATGGTGGCTTTTTGGGTAATGTCATTGATCGTAATCGTGTAGAAGTCTTTCTTATTTAATTGGTCAACGAATGCGTCGAGAATTAATCTACGTGTTCGAATGACGCGAGGATCGTTTGGGTTGGGTGAAGTTACACCAGGCATCCTAAAGACACTCCTTTCAGGTAAATCAAATGATTCCCCCATTATAAACATGTGTTGTTTTGTCAACAAGTGAATTTAGATATACAACAATTTCATAACCCTTTTGGTTAAGCAACAGAATGAACATTTTGTCGGTTGAATGATAAATTAAACATTGCTAACATTTCACTTGCACCCCGTTTGATGATGCACGAGCCTTATATATAATCCTTTAAAAGAATAAAAGAAAATGAGGAGGTACAATCCTTGAGTAATCAACCGCAAAATGTTCATTCAACAGAAGCTTTATTTCAACCTTATACCATTCATAATCTAACCCTACAGACTCGTATTGTAATGCCGTCAATGGGCCGCGCTTTTTCACCAAATGGTGTGCCAGGACCGGATGTAGCCGCTTATTATCGCCGTCGCGCAGAGAATGATGTAGGTCTTATTATTACTGAAGGCGCAGTGATTGACCATCCGGCTGGAACAAGTGAGCCGAGGATACCTAATTTTTATGGGGAAGCGGCTTTAAACGGTTGGGCTGAAGTGGTCAGACAGGTTCATGAAGCTGGTAGTAAAATTTTCCCACAGCTTTGGCATATGGGGATGGCTCGTCCTTTGGGATCTCAGCCGAATCCCGAAGCGCTATCGATTGGTCCATCGGGGCTGGATCTGGAAGGCAATAAAGTGACCGAGCCGATGACAGAAGAAGAAATTGTCAAGGTCATTCGCGCCTATGTCGATGCAGCTGCGAATGCAAAACGACTGGGTTTTGACGGCGTTGAAATTCACGGAGCGCACGGCTATCTGGTTGATCAATTCTTTTGGGAGAAAACGAACCAACGTACGGATCGCTATGGTGGCGATATCATAAAACGTGCTCAATTCGCCATTGAGCTTGTGGAAGCTATTCGTGCTGAGGTTGGCCCTGACTACCCTATTGCCATGCGCCTATCCCAATGGAAAATGAATGATTACAACGCAAAGCCGTTCGATACACCGGATAAACTGGAGCAATTCCTGAATGTATTAGTAGAAGCGGGCGTGGACATCTTCCATTGCTCGACACGTCGCTTTTGGGTACCTGAATTTGAAGGCTCCGATTTGAGCTTTGCCGGATGGGTGAAGAAGCTGACTGGAAAAACTACGATTACGGTTGGCTCTGTAGGTCTGGATGAGGATTTTGTAAGTTATATCGAAGGGAAAGGGGCAGGACACCAAGATATTAATGAACTTCTGGAACGGCTCGACAACAATGAATTTGATCTGGTAGCTGTTGGGCGTGCGCTTCTGGGCGATCCTGCATGGGCTACGAAAATACGTGAAGGCCGAATTCATGATCTTCAAACCTTTACACCTGAGATACTTCAAACGCTCAACTAAAACATATCATACTTTGAACATCTCTTCATTTCATAAATAAATACTGTAAGCCAAAATACTCAAAGTCAGGTAAGGAACTTGGGTATTTTGGCTTTTTTATGCGTCTGCGATAGTAGTCCACCATGAACCATTATAGATTAAGTCATATTTGCTTTTAGTTCAGACTGGTATCAATACTTGATATATATAGATGTCTATGTAATAATGCTTGTATGTTAAAAAATAATGCAGCTGCACTGATAGGAACCATTAGAGACTCGATCAATAAATTGATTGTGTCTGAGCTCGAATCGAATGGAATTGAAGGGATTGTTCCTACTCATGGCGGAATCCTAATGTTCCTTTATCAAAACGACGGGCTTTCCATTAAGGAATTGACGCAAAAAATTTCTCGTCAGCAACCCACGGTCACTGTCTTGATCGACAAGCTAGTGAAGTTGGGATATGTCGAAAGAAAAAAAGAAAGGGAGGATAGCCGAGTTACCCTGATATTTCTGACCGATAAGGGAAGAGAGATAGAGCCTGTATTTGAGATGATCTCCAATAGATTACAAGAAACCATCTATGGTGGTCTCAAAGATGAAGAAAAAGAACAACTGGAATATTTGCTGGAGCATGTCAAAAACAGATTATAAATTTTTTTAAGTAAATGTATAGATATCTATATTAATATTAATATCAAAATAACAATAAAACATCTGGAGGTTATTAAAATGAAACATCTTATTATCTATGCTCACTCAAACGCAGAAAGCTTCAATCACGCGATACTCGAAACGGTTGTAAATACCTTGAAAGAAAAAGGTGATGAAGTCGTTGTACGCGATCTTTATGCCCTTAATTTTCAACCTGTATTAAAACCTGAGGATACTGCCGCTATGAGAGCAGGGCAAACTCCGGCTGATATCAAAGTGGAGCAGGAATACATCTCACAATCGGATACGATTACTTTTATTTCTCCCATTTGGTGGACAGGTCTTCCGGCTATCCTGAAAGGTTACGTTGATCGTGTATTTGCATACGGCTTTGCATATACGGCTGGTGCGGAAGGGATTAATAAGCTGCTTACAGGTAAAAAAGGTTTTATCGTGAATACACATGGTACTCCCAACGCGATCTACGATGAAATCGGTATGACCGCAGGATTGAAGCTCACATCCGATACGGGGATTTTTGATTTCGTTGGAATTGAATCCGTCGGTCACTTACTGCTTGGAAGTATTGGTTATCTCGATGAAGATGGCTATAAAGGACTGCTGAAGCAAGTCCAACACACGGTTAAAACGGTGCTGTAAAGTTAGTCCATTTTCTCTTAGAAACGTAAGACAGTCTTTAAATGATGAGGTCAACCCGTATTTAGTGGTTGGCCTTTTCTTGTAAATGTTAATACTTCTCTAATATAGTCCAAACAACAATCTCATTTGGAGCTGCTCAAATCCCCCTTTTCCTTGAAATTCTATGATATAACACATTTCCAGAACCTCATAAAAATGAAACACTCCTTGTTGTCTCCTCTGGGTGTCTCACAGTCCACGGTATAAAACCTCCTGTTACTGGACATTCAAGGGGGGATAAAGTATAAAAATTCACAAATATTTCATTGTTATTATCGTGGGCAATTCATTATAGTACATAGTATTAATAGTTAACTGTATGTATTACGTGTGTTGCGGAGGTTCACTATGAAAGATTATGAACTAAGGGACGAATTGAGAGAATCCGTTAACCGGATTTATGACATGGAATTATTCAGTAGCCTGACGGAGCTTGTTCAGGGGGAAAACCATGTGCTTCAATATTTAGTTCAGCACCGGGATGATGAAATTAATCCTTCCTTGCTCAGCGATGATCTGCATGTATCCAGATCAAGAATTACGGCAGCGCTTACGGGATTAAGGAAAAAAGGCTATGTGACTATGGAAATGTCTGAGCATGACAGACGACGAATGTGTGTAAGGCTCACAGTAAATGGTGAATCCTTGATCAGACAGAAGCAAGAGAGAATTGAAGGTTATTTTGAAGCGCTTGTAGTAGGTTTGGGTGAGAAGAATGTGAAGGAATTTATACGGTTAATTGAGCTTTCTTTGAGTATTATGAACGCGCGTTCTATTGAAAAATAACATAATGTGAGGGTGTACCGGGTGAGATATAAAATAATAGCAGATAGCTGCTGTGATTTAACGAGAGAGCTTAGAGAAGAGATGCAGATTACTACGATCCCGTTAAATATGACGCTGGGAGATAAATGCTTCGTAGATGATGACACATTGGACTTACCTCAGTTTATGGAAGAAATGAGAGCCTGTACAACCAAAATTGGATCCGCATCACCGTCACCTATGCTATATAAGGAAGCCTTTCAAGGTGCGCATACTTCTTTTGCCATTACATTATCCAGCAACCTGTCCAGTTCGTATTCCAGTGCATTGGTAGGAAAAGATATGGCGGAAGAAGAGGGGGCGGATGTTCATGTATTTGATTCGAAAAGCGCTTCGGCTGGACAGCTCTTGTTAGCTCTAAAACTGCGCAAGTTGATTGACGAGGGATATCATAAAAGCGAAATTATTTCATCCTTGGAGAGCTTTATCAGCAAGATGAAAACCTACTTTGTTTTAGAAAATCTAGATAATTTGGTTAAGAACGGGCGGATGAATAAAATCACTGGAAAGATACTTTCACTCTTGCATATCAGGCCTATTTTAGGCTCGGATGGTGACGGTAATATCGCATTTTTTACTCAAGCACGCGGTCAGAATCAAATTATCGAAAAGCTCGCAGATACTATTGAAAAAAGTGGCCGGGCTACCGAAGGAGAAAGCATTGTCATTACTCACTGCAATAATCCTGGGCTGGCGGAAAAATTAATGAATGCGCTGAGGAAACGCTATCAATTTAAAGATATTCATATTGTGTCCACCAGAGGGATTAGTTCAATGTATGCCAATGACAAAGGGATCATTATGGCCTTTTAAAAATATTCAGGGTTTATCCTCGCTGTATGGATAAACCCTTTTTTAGTACACTGAGGCTTTGCGGGAGTTCAAGCCTATCCCAATTTTCTAATGAGGACAGAAGCGTTTATGCTGGCTTGAGTTCCTCCGGCTTGTGTTTGCAGGGTAACAGCAGTAGTAGAGCTATGGTTTCGCAGAGTAAGGACGTCACCGCATGCCAGAGCAAGGATGGCTTGCCCTGTGTTCTGTTGTGTCCCGGCTCCTGAGCCGTATACAGTTCCCACAGCCAGTGCGCCATTAATAAAGATGGCGAATTGGTTAGGTTCCACACCGGACACCGAAAAGTGAACTTCATATTTTCCAGCATCGGATACAGCAATCTGTGTAGTTCCTGGAACATGAGCAATTCCAGGTGTAAGTATACCGTTCGTATCCCAAATGACATCCCCTTCAATCGGAACAACTTGGGGCTTTACATTGTAAATATAACCGAACTGCGCTAAATCACCTATGGTTCCAGAATCCCCTTCAGGTCCTAAAGCACCATGATTAATATTCACACTTACAAGTTGCTTTTTGACGATGATGTCTTTCCCAACCCCTTTCCGTTTCGAGCGGCTTTTTCTCTTTGGGGGTTTCTCCTCAAACTTTTTTTCTAACTTATCAAACCAGGCACGGACAAAAACATTTTTTTTACGGCCTTTTTTTCGTTTTAGTTCAGGATGACCCAATACAAACACCTCCATATGGTTTGTTGTATACTACTCCATTCATCTAGAGGAGGCATGGATATCTGTCCTGTGATTCATAGGAAACGATCTATTTTGACTAAAAACAGGCTACTGTACAAGGTACATTCGTCTAGTATGTAAAAAAAGCACCTTTGAATGTGCACTTGGATGACAACCAAGGAACAGACAAAGGCACCAGTAGAGGTGTATATCATGATGAAGCGGTTTGAAGCCGCTTTTTGCGCACATATAGGAAGTACAAGATGCCCCCAAGCAGGCACAGGATACATGTGAAGCCTGCCAGCAACCACGCCGATGAGACTGCTCCACCACGATCCATGCTATTTCCGAGCCATAAAGGCAGCAGAGCTCCCCCAACTCCACCTGCGCCTATAAGCAGGCTGGTGGTAGATTCTTCGGTGCCTGGCATCATTTTGCTGGCAAAAACAAGTGCGATGGAAAAAATGCCCGACATGCCCAGCCCCAGCAGTGTGATAAGGACAAAGGCAACGGTAGTTCCCTTGATCAGCGGGAACACGCATAGCAGCACGGTCGCCGCCAGCGAGCTTAGGGCTACAAAGACACCATAGCCGTACCGATCAGCAATACTTCCTGCGAACAACCGTCCGGTAGCCATTGCTAGCCAGAAGCAGGTAACACTGAGTGCTGCCTCGGCTTGAGTGAGGCCCAGCCGTTCGATGAACATGGAGGGCAGGAAATTAGCTAGGCTCATCTCTGTTCCTACATAGATAAAGAAAAAGACGATAAATAGTGTAAGTAGCTTCCGATTGCCAATAGGGCTACCCTCAGAAGCCTTCTCCGTGGGTGACTTCAGTGAATTAGTCGAATGCTTAAGGCTGTTATCTCGGTGTTCCTGTGGGTCCAATACAGCGTCCAGCGGGCCGAAGGACCCGCGCAACCAAGCTATAATGGTCACGGCTGCAAACATGGAAATGATGGGAAAGGCCAATCGCCACCAACCGAGAGTGATAAGTTGGCTGGCGATAGCGGGCATAGCCAAAGCGCCAATCCCAAAAAATACTTCCAGACGGCTCATCGCCGCGCCCGTTCCTTGAGTAATACCGCTGATAATAATAGTGCCAATGAGTGTTTCTACCATGCCGAAGCCAAACCCCGCTGCTGCACCGACGACATATAGCCAATCCCAAGGCGGCAGCAATGAGTATAGCACTTCAGCCGCGCACAGCAAGAGCAGGGCGAATACCAGACTTCGGCGTTTGCCGAAACTTCGGGCAAGCCACGGTGACAGCAGGACTCCAACCAGAAAACCGGAAAATTGAGCGAAGATTAGACTACCGCCATCCGTATAGTTTCTACCGTAATGCTCTAACAACACAGGCAGTAGGGAGCCTACAACCACGTGTGCCAGGCCGATTAAAAAATAAGACAAGCTGCCGATCCATAGCAGTCGTTTCATGATGAACTCCTTTGATACCTAGATTATACTCATGCAGCAAAGTGAACTGTATGTGTCAAATCTGAGTGATTATGATAGCTCCAGTACTTGAAAGCCGTAGCCTTCAATAGAAATATCTCCTTCCAGGTATTTACCGCTGATTAGCTCATTCCCTTTCTGATCATCCAGATGATATTGCTGCGTCTGGGCGTTATGATTCAGAATGAACAGATATGATTTTCCATCTTTGGTCCGTACAGTGGTTTCTACACCCGCAGGAGCGCGCAGCAGGGATGGAATCCCTTTTTGCTCACAAATGTAGCCCAGCAGGCCATCAAGGAAAGTCTCTTCAGGATCTGAAGCAACGTACCATGCCTCGCCTTGACCGAAACGATTGCGTGTCAGCACTGGCATGCCCTGATAGAAATCATCGCCGTATTCCGCCAGCACCTCGGCACCTTCGCTATGCAACAGGTCGCAGAGCAGACCACATTGATATTCACCTTGTAATACGCCCACCTTTTCTTTTAATACAATGCGATTGTATGATTCCGGCAGAAGCGCGTCAATTTCCTCCACCCAGATCCCGAGCAAGTTACGCAGTTTACCAGGATATCCTCCGGTTGTGACCAAATCGTTTTCATTTACAATGCCACTGAAAAAGGTCGTTACGAAGGTGCCTCCATGCTCTGTGAATTGTTCCAGCTTCTCGGCGGTACCTGGCTTGACCATATAGAGTACAGGCGCGATAATGAGATCATATTTCTGGAAATTTGCATCAACGGAAATCAGGTCTATCTGTACGTTACGCCGGAAGAGGGTCGCATAATACTTATGCACCTGATCCACATATTTCAAGGCGACAGAAGGACCGCTTGATTTTTCCAATGCCAACCAATTATCCCAATCAAACAAAATGGCTACTTTGGCATTGACGGTCGCGTCAAGTAGCGTGTTGCCTAATGCGCCAAGCTCACTGCCAAGCTGTGCCACCTCGCGAAATACACGTGTGTTCTCATGCCCGGCATGCTCAATAACAGCCCCGTGGAATTTCTCACATGCGCCGATTGAGCGGCGAAGCTGGAAGAACATGACCGTGTCCGCGCCATGCGCGACTGCCTGATAACTCCATAACCGCATAACGCCGGGCCGTTTAAGCGAATTATACGCCTGCCAGTTCTGCTGGCTCGGTGTTTGCTCCATCAGCATAAAGGGTTGCCCATCCTTCAAGCCGCGCATCAGATCGTGTGCCATCGCGGTATAGCTTGGCGGGGTATTAGCCGCAGGATAACTATCCCAAGATACAATATCCATGTGCTTAGCCCATTTAAAATAGTCCAGTTGTTTGAAAAATCCCATCAGATTGGTCGTTATCACGGCATGGGGAATATGTTTTTTAATCGCGTTGTATTCCAGCAGATAGCAATCCAGCATACTGTCTGAATTAAAACGTGCATAATCGAGGGATATGCCCTGAAAGGAGGAGTGATTTTCTCCCCAATGCTCGCTCAAATTATTTGGTGGCACGATTTCATCCCAATCATAGAAGGTATGACCCCAGAAGGAAGTATTCCACACCCGGTTTAGCTCTTCCAGTGATCCGTATTTTTGCTTGAGCCACACCCGGAATGCGGCCGCACAGTTATCACAATAGCAATCCCCACCGTACTCATTGGACACGTGCCACACGAGGATCGCGGGATGGTTTTTGTATCGTTCTGCAAGTTGGCCAGCCATCTGCTCCGCAAATTTTCGATACGTAGGACTGTTCGGACAAGAATTGTGGCGACCACCGAACTTCCGCTTCCGTCCGTCAGCGTCCACCCGGAGAACGTCGGGGTAGCGAGTAGCCATCCAAGCAGGATGCGCTGCCGTGCTAGTAGCTAGACAAACGAAGATATCGCTTTCATAAAGACTGTCAATCAATTGATCCAGCCATTCAAAATGATATGTGATTTCGTCGGATTGAATTTTGGCCCATGAGAATACGTTGACCGTGGCGATATCAATCCCTGCCTGCCTGAACATCCGTAAATCTTCCTGATGCGTGGCCTCATCCCATTGTTCAGGATTATAATCTCCACCGTAAAATACTTTAGGTAGTTTACTGCTTATCATGCCAATCACCTCTGTATATAAGAATAATTCTATCTTATAATACAAATAACTGCTTTTAAATATAATAAAATGAACGTGTATATAACAATATGGATCTACATGAGAAATACATACCCGCATACGCCGGAGGTGCTTTTTATGATTTTAACTCCCCATCATTTGCGATTTTTCCTGACTACGCGTGAGCACTCTTTACCCCTTTTTATTGAAAGTATCGGATTTAACAGCAGGCAGGAGGATGTGTCCCGTCCAGAGGGCTATCCGTGCTTTCACTGGATTCAGACGGTGTCTGGTGAAGGGATGTTTACATTTAAAGGGGGGACCTTTCGTCTGGGGGAGCAGTCTGGAGTTCTGCTGCTACCTGGGGAATCCCATGCATACAGACGGGCGACCAAGGTATGGCGAACGTTATACATTACATTTGACGGCCCCATCGCCGCTGCTGTACTGACTGCACTGGGGTTGAAGCATACGCGTGGGTATCATTGGGACCCGGATAGCGAGCTGCACAGTTTTGGGGAAACGATGCTTCATTCCATGGTTAGTGAACGTGATTTGTCTGGATTAGATGCTTCGGCCAATATGTATCGTTTTCTGACTCTGCTGCGTAAACATGGACAACATAGCTCGATGCCTTCCCTATCCCATAATGTGGAACGATTAACCCCTGTACTGGCCTTTATGGAGCAAAATTATGCCAGTCCAGATGTGGGCCTAGGTGATATGGCAGTTATGATGAATGTCAGCTCCCGTCATTTAAATACATTATTTAAGCAAGCGTTTGGTGTGACTTCGTATGCTTATCTGATTGTGATTCGGCTGCGGAAGGCCAAGGAAATGATGGCGGAATATCCGCAATTAACAGTAAAGGAGATTTCGGAGCGAGTGGGCTTCCGAGATACCAGTCATTTTGTGGCAACTTTTCGCCGAGCTGAAGGAATTACCCCGGAAAGGTTCAAATTACTGTATACATAAAGGTATTTTATCGAAATGCTCTTTCTTACTCGGGAATGCTCTTTTTAGGGAGCATTCCTTATTGTTTTTTTCAGGAAGAGGGAGTATAAAATAATAGTTCATTTGTTTCATCAATCTGATGTGCAGGTGACATAATAAACATAAGATCCATAATTCTTTTGCAAAACCCTCATCCAAAGAAGGAGTCAACGAAATGCTGAGCAAAGTCAAAAGATTATTAATCGGTCGTCCGCGAAAGTCGACGGCCCTTGAAGATGAGAAGCTGAATAAGCTCAAGGCACTGGCCATTCTGTCCTCAGATGCCTTATCCTCTGTAGCTTATGGAACGGAGCAAATTCTGCTGGTTTTAATTACAGCCGGCTTTGCTGCCCTATGGTATTCCATTCCTATATCCATTGCGGTATTGGGTTTGCTGATCATTCTGATCCTGTCTTATAGACAGACCATTTTTTCCTATCCTGGTGGCGGAGGAGCGTACATTGTTGCACAGGACAATTTGGGAAAGAGTCCGAGTCTGATTGCAGGCGGTTCTTTGCTGGTCGATTATATTCTGACGGTAGCAGTTAGCTCATCAGCAGGTACAGATGCCATTACATCGGCGTTCCCATCGTTACATGATCATCGGATCGCCATTGCTCTAATTATGATCATCTTTTTGACGATTATGAACTTGCGCGGAGTAACAGAATCTGCCTCAGTGCTGGCTGTACCGATTTACTTATTTGTTGTTGCCATATTTGTTTTGATTATTAGCGGTATCATTCATTACGTGGCAGGGGGAGCTCATGCTGCAGCACCGCAATTTGGAGCTACGGTATCCAACGTCAGCCTGTTCCTGTTACTGAAGGCGTTCAGCTCGGGTTGCTCGGCGTTAACTGGGGTAGAAGCTGTCTCGAATGCCATTCCGAACTTCCGCAAGCCAGCTGCCAAAAATGCAGCAACTACACTAATGATGATGGGTTTGATTCTCGGGTGTATGTTTATCGGAATCAGTTTGCTGGCTTATTGGTACGGTGTTCGTCCTAATCCGCATGAAACGGTCATTTCGCAAATTGCGAACGCCACTTTCGGGCGCGGTGTGATGTATTACATCATTCAGGGTGTAACGGCGCTCATCTTGTTTTTGGCGGCGAATACAGCCTATTCGGCCTTTCCATTGCTTGCTTTTATGCTCGCGAAGGACAAATACATGCCGCACATGTTCATGGTTCGTGGAGATCGGCTCGGATACTCTAATGGTATTTTGTTTCTGAGTATCTTCTCGGCATTGCTGGTCATCGTATTTGGCGGCAACACAGAAAATCTGATCCCGCTTTATGCAGTAGGGGTATTTATCCCGTTTACCCTTTCACAGCTTGGTATGATGATTCGCTGGATCAAGCTCAAACCGCCAGGCTGGATTGTCAAACTTGCTATTAATACGGTTGGGATGCTGACCACGCTGTCGATTACGCTCATCTTTATCTTCACCAAGTTTAGCCAGGTGTGGGTAGTCTTTATCTTCCTGCCTTTGGTTCTGTATTTCTTTATGAAGATCAACAGGCATTACAAAAATACGGCTGAACAACTGCGCATTGATATTACCAAGGATAAACCTATGGTGAAAGGCAATACGATTATTATTCCGGTGGCAGGCATTACGCGAGTCGTCATGAATACGATCAGCTATGCCAAAACCTTGTCGGACAATGTGGTTGCCGTATATGTGGGTGTGGATGATGATGCAATTCGCAAAATGGAACAGAAATGGGAAGAGTGGGATGTCGGTATACGTTTGGTCGTACTGAAATCCCGTTATCGCAGCATTATTAATCCGCTTCGCAAGTTCATCGATACAGTAGAGTGGAAAAAAGCAGACGAGGACCATATCACTGTTCTCATTCCACAATTCATCACCAAGCACTGGTGGGAAAATATTCTACACAATCAGACCAGCTTACTGATGAGAGCTTATTTAATTAATTATAAAGACGTGATCGTAACGACCGTACCTTTTCATTTAAACAAATGACAAAATGAACATCTTTTGGCCGCATTTCTTTGCGGTCGGAAGGTGTTTTTTTGCATAACGAGGATATTTACTTTAGTGATACATTTTGTGTATTATAGATACAAAATGTATCATTTGAGGCTGTTATGGAGGGATACGATGCCCGAAGCTAAGGGGAAAATGGAAGATGACAAGCTGCAATTTGTAGATACGCTAAGGGCGCTGGCTATTATTGGAGTTTTACTTGTGCATGTCAGCCAGCATGTGGACGGATTAAACGGTTGGTTGCAAAAAGGCTTGAGTATAGGAGCCAAAGGTGTCGCTTTATTTTATATGGCCAGCGCTTTTACGCTATTTTTGTCCTTAAGCAGACGTTCGGGTAACAAGAGTGAAAGAATTTCAGCTTACCTGATGCGTCGTTTTTTTCGGATTGCTCCTTTGTATTACGTGATGTTAGGAATCTATTTAGTTGTGAACGGGACAGGTCCACGATTTTGGCTTGGGGATCAGGAGGGAGTCACTGCCGCCAATATCGCAGCTCATGTCCTGTTTTTGAATGGTCTGAATCCGTACTGGATCAACAGCATTATCGGTGTGGAATGGTCCATTGCGGTGGAATGTATGTTTTATCTGTTTATCCCTCTATTATTTAAGCTGATCCGATCCGTCCGCCATGCGACGTGGTTTGTCGTGATGGCGCTTGTGGTAAGCTTGGGGCTAAATACGGTAAGTGTTCAATATCCATGGATTAGTGATCACTCTTTATGGGGGCACTATCTGTATTTATGGTTTCCGAATCAATTGCCTGTCTTTGGGCTAGGTATATTGTTGTTTTTCATTTGGAAAGACGAGCGGCATTGGAAAAGTATAGACCGAGTCAGTGGAGGTTTGCTGCTTGTTTCTGTGCTATTTTCATTTTTAGAAGGCATGACCGATGTTCTCATAGGTGTCGGGTTGCTGCTGGGAGCGTATGCTTTGTATCACTGGCAGCCGATATGGCTGCTTAATCGGGTATGGTCATGGATCGGCCGCCTTAGCTACAGCATGTATTTAACGCATATGCTGGCTCTGGGACTAATCGTACAGGTTAAAATACCTTTTGCTCCCCTAGTCAGCCTCACACTTATGTTTATCATGACGTTGCTAGTCACCATCGGACTATCTTGGTTTACCTACTCGTGGATTGAACAGCCCGGTATCCGTTGGGGGAAAAAGCTTATATCACGTATGAAGCCTGTGCGCAAGCAGGGAGATTCGGTCAAAGAAAGTGTTGCCTAAGCTACAACTTGAAGCAGCATCCGATAACATTTGGTTGAAGTGCTTGAATAAATTTATGAAATAATTGAAAAGACCTCTTGAAAAGTAGCTCCCAGCCCTTTATATTCGATGTACATCCAAGTTTTTGAATACACCGATGAGGTTTGTTGGAATTGTAAAGGAGATGCACGCATGCTTTTGAAGCCAATCGGCTTTTTGCTTTTCTCCACACTTGAGGGAGTCGCTGTTTTTGCGCTTATTTTGAGTATTTTTAAAGTTAAAATGACCCCTTATCTATGGCAGGCCATTTTTGTTAACCTGATTATGAATATGCAAAGTTATATGCTTAGAGAAGAGTTTTCCCTTTCGTATTTGGTGCCTGTCGTAAATATGCTGCTTTTTATTTTTTTACTCGCTACGGTCGTGAAGATTCCGATTGTGTGGTCCGGTATTATGACGGTTACAGGTTATTTTGCATATGCCGTTGTTCAGTCGGTACTCTTAAAAGTCATGTTCGGCAATCTTCCGGTTTCTGAGCTGCAGGATGGGTCCTTGAAGGGCTATCTGCTACAAGTGGTAAGCGCAGCAGTAGGACTGCTTATTTCATTGATGTTGTATCGAAAAGGGATCGGCTTTTCCCCTAATTTCAAGAAGCTTAAGTTCAAAGAGGAATATGGCATTGTCATCACGCTGATTATCCTGTCTCTCATTTCAACTTCTATTGTGCTCTACTATAACGAGGTATGGTTAAGTATGATATTTTTTGCACTGGTTTCGGGATTTTTCATCTATTATGCAATCGGAAAGGAATACCGGGATGATTGAAGCGATGGCTTTCAAACTTGCTAACCAGATCAAACGTACTGTGCCTGATCATCCGGCCTCTGTCGCGGTACTTAAATACGCACTTGCTCTCATTCTGAATGCGTCCCTGATCATTGTGTTGACACTATTCGCCTCATTCTTCACGGGGCGTATGGTAGAGGCTGTTACGATTCTCGTCGCTTTCGCCCTACTGCGCCAAATGTCAGGAGGCATTCATTTGAAAACGGGCATGACATGTGTGTTGGTGACCTCAGCAGCTTTTACTTACATATCCTGCATTGCCTTAAATAGTGGGTGGACAAACCTGTTTACCGGAATAGCTCTCATTTTCGTTTTATGTTTTGCCCCGTCCAGAATTGAAAAGCAGTCGCGCATTCCAGTACGGTTTTATCCCTTCTTGCGGCTGTTATCCTCCTTGCTTGTATGTACTAATTTTGTAATCGGTTCCTCTGTAGTGGCTGTTGCTTTTTTGGTCCAAAGCCTAACATTGATCCGGGGAAGGAGGTGAGTGGAATGATGAGAAAAATGGTATATGGGTTAGCCACATCGTTGTCTATGTTTGCTACATTTGCTGTATCAGTGGCGAGTTACGTGTATGTTTATCAAGGGGATACACCCGAGGAACTACTGAAATAAACAAAATGCCGAGATAGAAAAATGATACATAGAGCTGCTATTAAGCAGCTTCTTTTTATGCGAAAAAATCAGGCGCTCCATTTAAAGAGCGCCCGAATGGGAGAGGAGAAACCGGACGAAGAGCTTATGGGGAAACGTAAGTCTTCTCCGCGGTTGTCTACGACATTGGTTGAATGCCGATATCCTAAGGATGCCCAGGGAATGGTTTTTTATACCTGCCTCATCCTAAGTTTTTCAAACGGCGGTGCATGTGGTACGATAGCGTCATAATCTATGGTTATGAACACATATAGAAAATAGGTGAGTTTCAGCGTGAGAGTGGTATCAGGTAGTGCCAAAGGAAGGCCGTTAAAGGCAGTTCCCGGCACAGGGACGCGGCCAACCACGGATAAGGTCAAGGAAGCGCTATTTAGCATGATAGGTCCTTATTTTGATGGGGGAGTCGCACTTGATCTGTTTGCTGGCAGTGGCGGCCTGGGTATAGAGGCGCTTAGCCGGGGGATGGACAAGGCTGTTTTTATTGATATGGAATCCAAAAGCATTGATGTCATTAAAGAAAATTTGCGAAAAACTGGATTGGAAGGACAGGCCGAAGTGTTCCGCAATGATGCCGGACGAGCGCTCAAGGCGCTGGCAAAACGTGGAGCTCTTTTTGATGCTGTTTTTCTGGATCCGCCCTATCGTCTCAAACACGGAGATGAATTGATGAGCCGTATGGTTGAATTGAACTTGCTTCGTTCAGATGCAATCATCGTGCTGGAGTATGAATCGGGACATGAATATCCGGAAAGCTTCGGGCCGTTCGAACAGGTTAGAAAAGCAGTCTATGGGGAAACGGCGTTATCCATTTATCATTTTGCAGCCGATGCTTTATCGGATGTCGAAGAACATACAGAAGCCGGAGTGGTCAAGTTCGGCATCATCGAATCAGACGGGGAGGACCATCATGATTGAGCACAAACCACGTATTGCCGTATATCCGGGAACCTTTGATCCTGTGACAATGGGGCACCAGGATATTATTCAAAGAGCAGCCAGACAGTTTGATCTATTGATTGTCGCGGTTCTTAACAATATTAGTAAAAATCCGCTGTTTTCACTTGAGGAACGAATGGAGCTGCTGCGAACGGTAACTCGCAATATCCCGAACGTTGAGGTGGACAGCTTCCGTGATTTGACAGCTAATTATGTACGTCAAAAAGGGGCCCAAGTTATTGTCAGAGGAATCCGGTCGGTGACTGATTTTGAATATGAGCTGCAATTAGCCTCTACAAATCATAAGCTGAACCCGGATGCGGAAACGATCTTTATGATGACCAATCCGGCTTATTCATATCTGAGTTCCAGTATGGTGAAGGAAATTGCGCATTTTGATGGCAAGGTTGTAGATCTGGTGGCACCGGAGGTGGAAGACGCGCTGCGTGCAAAGGTCAACGCAAATCGCGGCGGCTCCACCATGAAGTCATAAAGGAAAAGGCCAGCAGGGTAACTATAATTGTACCCAGCAGCGCAATGGACAGTACGGTTAGTTGCCAGGGGTACATAGATGTTCCTTCTATTTGTGTTAGTAAGCTGCTGGCTTCGGCCATGACAGGATGCGTGCCGGATTCATTTACGCTTTCCGCAAAAGAAGACACAGAACTGCGACTGACGTAAGCGGGAATTGTATTGCTGACGATGCGGTTAAGCGGGACCCATGTCGCCAAGGTAAGTCCAAAAGCAATGATCCCATGGAGCACTCGTGACAAGGTGAAGGTGATACCCTTGTCGGAAGGTCTGGTGACGGCGGTAATTTGAAGCCAGCCGCACAGGCCGCCCCAGCCCAACACAGCACTGATCAGCGCTGCTTGTGTACGGAGATCGTAGGGCAGACGGCTGGTTTCATAGGAACCCAGATGGATTTCCATCCAAGCAGGCCATATGAAAGAAAGCGATCCTTGGCCTGTGTATATGGACAGCAGTCGAATCAGTACGGAAAAGAAAATAATGAATCCACCTGTCACCATCAGCGTCTGTACAGCATGGGATACGGTTTCGCCCAACAGTTTTCCGAAGCTGCGGCCGTCCCGTTCTCTGGCAGAACGGGTAGCTTCCCATGCGGATCGGATCAGGGAGGGAGAAGTACGGGAAACTGAGGTGCGCCGAAGGGCAGCTGGCGTTTCCCGTTTTTGCAATTCTTTGGACGATACAGGTAGTCTGGCGGTGATCCAGCCTGCCAGCAGCCCGGAAATCCAGTGAACGGCAAGTAACATCACGCCTACGGCAGCATTGTGCAGTAGCCCTGTCCCGATGACGAGCAGGATGGTAATCGGATTGCAGAAATGAGCGATGGCGGTTAGACGTCGAAGCTGAAGCGCGGTCATATCTTCCTGTTGTGACCATTGGCGTACTGCTTCCGCAGCAGCCGGGAATCCCGCGGTCAGGCCGAGGGCCAACACCCAGCCACTTCGTCCGGGTAGACGGAACCAGAATCGCATAAACGGCTCCAGCAGGACACCTAGTCCATGTACTAGACCAAAGGCGATGAGCATTTCGGACAGCATCAAAAAAGGTAGCATAGCTGGGAAAATAATACTCCACCATAGCTTAAGGCCTTGAGTAGAGGCTTGAAATACTTTTTCTGGTGAGGCGACAACAGCCAGTACAAGCAAAATGGCTCCGAGGCCAAGCAGTACGGTTGTCCAATAAGGAGCGGAATGGGCTTCCTTTTGCATCAAAAAATTCACCTCTCATAAATATGCTAAGGAGAGTCGGATGCTATCTCCAGCGTTTATTCACGTTCGTTGTCTTGGGATAGGTTGTTCGTATACGTTGTCGTAAATAATGTATGCTTTTTTGAAAGGCTTGAGAACAGGTGCACAGAGGCACTTGGATAAGATGGGAGAAGTTAGGCTGGAAGGGGGGAGAAGCAATGAAACGAATAAACCGGAAAAGAGCTTTTTTTACAACCGGTTATGTCTTAATGCTGGCTGCAATGGTCTATGTGCTGGTCTATATGCCAACCCCTTATCTGATCTACGGACCAGGTGGGGCAAATGAGATCAAACCGATGGTTAGAGTCCGGGAGGGTGACAGCATCGAACGGGGGGCCTTTATGATGACGACGGTATCGGCGCGTTATGCCAATGTTATCATGTTGGGTCTGTCCAAGTTGGACCGCAATTCGGAGATTCAGCGCAAAGAGGATCGTCTGCATGGAAAAAGTGAAGACGAGTATGCGGCAGAACAGTTATGGTATATGGGGGATTCCCAATCTTCCGCGATGGAGGCTGCCTACACCCGTGCCCATGTCCCCTATCGCATTGTGCCGGATTACGTGTATGTATTTAAGGTCCCGGGATCGAGCAGCGTGTTTGACCCCGGGGATGAAATATTGGAGCTGAACGGCGTGAGGGTGACCGATAATCGTTCCATTCGGAAGGCTTTGGAGGACGAAAAACCGGGAATAATGGCTAAAGTGAAGCTAAAGCGCGATGGAAAGTTGCTGTCCGTGCAAGCTCCTTTAACGACCATTACGGACAGTGAGACGGGCAAGCAACGTTCCGGATTTGGCGTCAGTATTGCCACGGTACAGAAGGTAGAGCCGAAGGATGGACGTAAAACGATTCATTTTACATCTACGGATGTTGGTGGTCCTTCGGCAGGTTTGATGTTTACCATGGAAATCTATAACCAACTGACACCAGGTGATTTGAGTAAGGGATATCGTGTAGCCGGTACGGGTACCATTGATAAGGACGGTCAGGTTGGAGCGATTGGTGGTGCAAAGTATAAAATAGTTGCTGCTGACCGTCAGGGTGCGGATTTGTTTTTCGTCCCTGCGGATAATTATAAAGAGGCCAAGACCAAAGCTGAGCAAATTGGAACCCGGATGAAGCTTGTTCCGGTTCGCAAGCTTGGCGATGCGCTGAATTATATGGAAAAGCTGCCCATCAAACCATAATGGGCGGTCGCAAGTAATCAGCATACATGTCGCGGATGGCGGGGCGTGGCATCCCGGCTGCATGTATGGCGGCTGCGGCGGTATCCCAGTCCAGATGAGGATGTGATCCGGTAGACAGCTTGACCCATACCGGAAGGGTAGCTGTCTGCTTCATACGTGCAAGCAGTTCGCGTCCAGCCCTGTTAAAGCCAAGCACGCGGATATAGCCCGGACCTTTCGCCAGCTCAGCCGGAGTCATATCGGCTTTGGCATGATTCAGCAAAATATGTGCACACATCCGCTGAAGCTTCGTACGAGTATAGCGCCTTGTCTTGATCGCGGCGAGCAGGGCCTCCACAGAGGGCTGGGGCAGCGTGTACAGCGATTGTCGCAGACGATGCTCCAGCCCTTCGGTGACCTCGTGCAGCTCCGCCAGCTGCTGCGAGCTACGTGTGATCAGGGCGTTCAGCAGCGGCTGGCTGAACGCTTCCCAATGCAGCGGTGCGCGTCCGGCTTGCCACTCGCGCCGCAAAATCCCCAGTGTCGCCGCAGGTATGTATGGCGACGCGGCCTCCGGCCCGCCGTCCAGCAGCAGACGGCGAATGGCCGTGGCACTGGCGATGACTCCGTCCGCAGGGGCCACGGCTTCATGGTAGCCCGATCCCGTGCGGGCTACCGTGAAGGGCTTGATTGTGCTGCCCAGCCGTTCCAGCGCAATCAAGTAATGCAGCCCCAACGTATTGTTGGGCTGCTGCATGAGGGCGGCGAGCGCAGCGCCGTCCGCTCCTTCGGCCGCGAGCGCGGCTGCGGCTCCCGCGTAGGCAGCGGGATAGCTCGCGCCGCTACTCAGGCGCTGCGCGATGCCGGCCTTGAGCTCGGCCGGCTCTGCCGCCAGCACGCGGGCCAGCGCGCGCAGCGGGGCGATGTCTCCGCTCTCGCTGCCGAAGCAGAGCGCGTCTACGATGCCTGTCGCATGGAGCAGGGAGATTGCTCCGCGGGCAAACCATTCTGCAGGCTGGACGGCATAGGCCACAGGCAGCTCCAGAACGAGGTCCACACCCATGGCGAGTGCCATTTCGGTGCGGGACCATTTGTCTGTAATCGCGGGTTCACCTCGCTGAAGGAAAGGACCACTCATCACAGCCACTGTGCGCTGTGCACCAGTGATGCGAAGAGATTCCTCCCAGTGATGGACATGTCCGTTATGCAGGGGATTGTACTCTACAATCATACCGAGTGTTTTCAAGACCGTATGTCGGCTCCTTTCTTATAGTAGCTTATTGGATAACTATTTTGACAATAATGGTTAAGTACCCGTGAATGATTGTTTTCAGGGCAGCTATACTGATTTTTCAGCATCGGCATGAACAAGACCATTGAGACCTGGACGAAAAAGCTTTATACTCGCATTATTGTACACGAAGAGTGGCGGGGGTACGAATACTCATCAGTACATGTTTAGCACAATGCATTTTTGCTTCTGCATAAAACTTGTCGAACCATTGGAAAACCGGTGGATTTGTGAGTGGTGTAAAGTGAAAGGTGTTGACAAACGACTCGATCAGTCGGTATAATAATTTTTGTTTGTTTGGAGTGATAGTGATGCAACTATTTTTTCGCAAAGTAGCAACAAGTGACGGTCCTTTTCCTATCCGTGAATCTCTCAATGTGAGTGAATTGGTGGATGATCGTGCTGATGTTACGGCCGTTTCCCCGCTGGAGACCGACTTGGTCGCCGTTAGTCTGGGTCAAGGCTTGATGAACGTGGAAGGCACGTTGACCGCAGGTCTGGACATGCTCTGCTCACGCTGTTTAAGCCCGATGCACGAGGATTTAAAGATTGAATTCCGTGAACGGTTCAAGCAAACCTCTTCGAGTGTTGAAGAGGAGGATGAAGATGGCGATTTTATCGCAGTGACGGAGGAGTCTTTCGACATTGCACCGTATTGTGAAGAACTGTTTGTACTGCATGTGCCGTTTGCGCCTTTGTGCAGTGAGGATTGTCAGGGAATCGCACCAAAGACCGGACAAAACTGGAGTATTGGCTCCGATGACAGTAGCGATGGCGATACGGAAAAGATTGATCCGCGTCTGGCAGGGCTTAAGGATTTTTTTAAATGAGAATTGAGTTCAATTCTGAAAAATCATCATCCGCTTGTGCCGGAGAGTTACAGAACCGATGCGTGGATGTTGCAGGCTTGATTCACCGGCTGTAAGATAATTGCTTCTGGCATTTTCTTCAGTCTTGAATGAGATAAGAAGTCATACCCGTTATGCGGGGTTGATCTGGTTAAGGAGGTGGGAATAATGGCAGTACCTCAACGGAGAACATCCAAAACTCGTCGCGACAAACGTCGTACTCACTTTAAACTGGCAGTACCAGGTATGGTGAAATGCTCCGAATGCGGCGAATTGAAACTTGCTCACCATGTGTGCAAAGTTTGCGGAACGTACAAAGCTAGAGAGATCATCTCTCAATAATGTCCGATAAGCGGATTCTTTGGAATCTTCGCAGAAAAAGTAGCGCTTCACTTCAGTGAGGCGCTACTTTTTTTGTCTGCATGCTTCCTTTTTACGTCAGCATGCTATATACTGTTTTAGTACCAGGTTCTAAGAAAGAAGGGCCGAAGGGGTTCCTTTATACATACAAGAAGACAAATCGGTTGGAGTTTCGCCGTTAGAAAGTGAAGTAAAGTAACCCGAGCTGTCGTCTGAACGATAGTTTATTGTAGGGAAAGGAGGCGTCACTGACATCGAACGTTTGCCGAAGAGACAGAGACAGCAGCGGCTGACTCAATTAATTGATGATAATCCATTCGTAACGGATCAGGAATTGACAAGACAGCTGAAGGTGAGTATTCAGACTATTCGGCTGGACCGGATGGAGCTGGGAATCCCCGAATTGCGGGAACGGCTAAAGCTGATGGCTGAGCGCTCCTACGACCAGGTTCGTTCCTTGCCTTTGCATGAAGTGATCGGGGATATCGTTGATCTGCAGTTGGATCGAAGCGGTATTTCGATTTTTGAGATTAAAGAGGAACATGTTTTTTCGCGTACTGGCATTGCGCGGGGGCATTATGTATTTGCTCAGGCCAATTCATTGGCCGTTGCTGTGATTAATGATGAGATAGCATTGACTGCATCAGCGGATATACGCTTTGTCCGCCCGGTTCATTTAGGTGAGAAGTGCATTGCCAAGGCATATGTACGTTCAAATCCAGAACAAAAAGGGAAGGCTAAAGTGGAAGTTTTCGCCTACGTAGGAGAAGAAATGGTGTTCCAAGGCAACTTTGTCATTTATCGCTCCACGGAGGAAGAGTATAGCGAAGGAGGAAGTCAGCATGCGGATCGCCATTGATGCCATGGGGGGAGATAATGCTCCTGAGGCGACAGTAGAGGGCGCGCTATCTGCGGCGGCGGAATGGAAGGATACGGACATTACGCTGGTTGGTGACCGGGAACGAATTGAATCGGTTCTGAACGGTAGAGCGTTGCCGACGAACCTCAGCATTCGCCATGCATCCGAAACGATAGATGCGCAGGACGAGCCTGTAAAGGCAGTGCGCCGCAAAAAGGATGCTTCAATGGTCGTAGCTGGTCGAATGGTCAGAGAAGGCGAAGCGGATGCCATGATATCTGCAGGTAATACAGGCGCGCTAATGACCACGGGGTTGCTGGTGGTTGGAAGAATGGAGGGCATTGAACGTCCGGCTCTCGCGCCGATGATACCAACGATTGACGATCAGGGTATTCTGGCGCTTGACTTGGGAGCCAATATGGATGCCAAGCCTGAGCATCTTGCCCAGTATGCACTGATGGGGAGCTTGTATCGTCAGAAAGTTCACGGTGTGGCTTCTCCAAGGGTGGGTCTGCTGAATGTGGGGACCGAGGCTGGGAAGGGCAATGAACTGACGAAGTTGGCATTTCCACTTATTGAGCAGTTACCTGTCCATTTTGTGGGTAATGTTGAATCGAGAGATGTGTTAACTGGGAATTGCGACGTACTGGTGTGTGATGGATTTGCTGGAAATATCATGCTAAAATCACTAGAGGGTACAGCGGGGGCCATATTTTCTCTCTTAAAAGAGCAATTCACCAAATCCTTGAAGACCAAGCTTGCGGCAGCCTTGATTATGCCTGAGCTCCGCAGTCTGAAAGGTAAATTGGATTATAAAGAGCATGGTGGGGCTCCTTTGCTGGGTTTGAGTGGACTCGTCCTGAAAAGTCACGGTTCGTCTGACGGCGTTGCCGTCAAAAATGCGGTAAGGCAGGCTCGTACGGCCCTGCAAAACCGGTTGGTGGAAAGTATATCCAAGGAAATCAGCAGGAAGTGAGTGACGATATGAATAAATTACGGCCGGTTGGTGTTATCGGAACAGGGAAATACGTACCTGAGAAAATTCTGACGAATAAAGATTTGGAAGCAATCGTAGAAACAAGTGATGAATGGATTGTCAGCCGTACAGGGATTCAGGAGCGCCATATTGCAGCTCCAGAGCAGGCTACATCTGATTTAGCTTATGAAGCAGCAATTAAGGCGTTGGAGTCCGCGGGTATGACGGCACAGGATCTGGATTTAATTATTGTAGCTACGGTTACACCGGATATGGCGTTTCCGTCAACTGCCTGCATTCTTCAGGACAAACTGGGAGCCAAAGGCGCAGCGGCTTTCGATTTGTCTGCGGCATGCTCGGGTTTTGTATACGGACTGGCTACGGCAACGAGCTTCATTAAGACAGGTATTTATAATAATGCGTTAATCATTGGGGCAGACTGTCTTTCTCGGATTACAGATTATACCGACCGCAATACCTGTGTCCTATTCGGAGATGGTGCAGGAGCTGTAGTGATTGGCGAAGTGCCTGAAGGCAGAGGATTCCAATCCTTTGATCTCGGGGCTGAAGGTGCAGGTGGAACCTTGCTTAAGCTGGAAGCTGGTGGCTCGCGTTTGCCTGCGAGTGCAGACACACTGGAGAATAAACAGCACTATATTTACATGAACGGACGCGAAGTGTTCAAGTTCGCGGTTCGTGTTATGGGAACGGCAACGGTTGATGTGTTGGAAAAAGCAGGGCTGTCCAAAGATGATATTGATCTGTTCGTTCCACATCAAGCCAATGTTCGCATCATCCAATCGGCGATGCAACGTCTGGATTTGCCAGAGGAAAAGGTAGTTGTTAATGTTCATAAATATGCGAATACATCCGCAGCATCAATCCCTCTCGCTCTAGTAGAAGCAGCTGAGGAAGGCCGCATGAAGGAAGGCGACCGTGTATTAATGGTGGGCTTTGGCGGTGGCTTGACCTGGGGAGCGTCGGTTCTTGTCTGGTAATAAGATGGAATTTTTGATATAATATTGAATTTGTGTAGTGTTTTACAGGACAAGCATTGGATATAGAGAGGTGCATACACGATGGGCAAAACGGCATTTATATTCCCCGGTCAGGGTTCACAAGCTGTAGGTATGGCTAAAGATGCTTATGAAGCAGTTCCAGCTGCAACAGAAGTATTTCGCCAAGCGGACGAACGGTTAGGGTTCGCACTAAGCACACTGGTTTTTGAAGGGCCAGACACAGCTTTGAAGCAAACATCCAATACGCAGCCTGCACTGTTAACGGCGAGCATTGCACTGTATGAAGCGTTCAAGGAAAAAATGGACATTCATCCCGATTATGTAGCTGGGCACAGTCTAGGAGAGTACAGCGCGCTAGTTGCTTCAGGTGTCCTTGCATTTGCGGATGCGGTTGAGACTGTTCGTGCACGTGGTCAGTTTATGGAACAGGCTATTCCTGATGGACAAGGCAGTATGGCTGCTGTGTTGGGAGCTGATCGTGAAGCATTGGCAGCATTGTGCCGTGATATTACGGAGTCTGGTCAACTGGTCGAACTAGCCAACATCAATTGTCCTGGACAAATTGTTGTATCTGGTACGAAGGAGGGCGTAGCTGCTGTCGCTGAACGTGTGAAGGAAGCGGGCGGCAAGCGCGCTATTACTCTGGAGGTTAGCGGTCCTTTCCACTCGTCATTGATGAAGGAAGCAGCGACCAAGCTCTCAGACAAGTTGGGGACTGTAACTTTCTCTGAAGCTCAGATTCCGGTGGTGGCCAATGTAACAGCTAAACCTATACGTGAGGGGAATGAAATCCGCCAACTGTTGGTGGATCAGGTCTATTCTCCGGTACTGTGGGAAGACAGTGTAGCATGGCTACTGGAACAAGGTGTTGACACTTTTGTTGAGTTTGGACCGGGAAGTGTTTTGACTGGACTGGTTAAAAAAATCGACAAAACGGTTAAGCTGTATAATATAAGTAGCCTGGAGTCGATTGCTTCTGTAACGGAAGCCTTGGAGGCCCGTTAAAAGTATAATCATTGCCTTAACGGGTTATATACTTGCAAGGGAGGACTATGATGTCTAAGCCATTAAGTGGAAAAACGGCGCTCGTTACAGGAGCGTCGCGCGGAATTGGCCGTAGTATCGCGCTGGCGCTGGCTGATGCAGGCGCTAATGTGGCGGTAAACTATGCTGGTAGTGAAGCGGCTGCGACTGAGGTAGCTGAGCAGATTCGTGCCAAAGGTGTGGAGGCTATTACAGTTCAGGCTAATGTCGGTCGCGCTGACGAAGCAGATCAGTTGATCAAGGATGTGATTGGCGCTTGGGGCAAGATTGACATCCTGGTGAATAATGCCGGCATAACAAGAGATAATTTAATCATGCGCATGAAGGAAGAGGAATTCGATCAGGTGATCGAAACGAATCTGAAGGGTGTGTTTAATTGTCTTAAGGCGGCAACACGTCCAATGATGAAACAGCGTTCTGGCCGAATTATCAATATCTCCTCCGTGGTTGGTGTCCTTGGCAACGCAGGACAAGCCAACTACGTTGCTGCTAAAGCAGGGGTGATTGGTCTTACCAAATCCTCTGCTCGAGAGCTTGCATCGAGAGGTATTACAGTGAACTGTGTAGCTCCCGGATTCATCGATACTGAGATGACACAGGTACTGGCTGATGATTTGCGTGACAATATGCTTAGCGGTATTCCGCTGGCCCGTCTTGGACGGCCTGAGGAAATTGCTGACGTGGTGCTGTTCTTGGCCTCGGATGCTTCCTCATATATGACGGGCCAGACTTTGCATGTGGATGGCGGCATGTATATGTAGTAGCATGTTGCCAATCTGCATGCCCCGATGAAGAGTTGTCAAAGAAAACTCTCTTCTATGGCATTTTAATTGTAATTTTCGTATAATACCTAAGAGGAGGTGAGCCGGATGTCCGATGTATTGGAGCGCGTAAAACGCATTGTCGTTGACCGTTTGGGAGCCGACGAAGCCGAAGTTACACTTGAAGCATCTTTTAAAGATGATTTAGGCGCTGATTCTCTCGATGTAGTTGAATTGGTAATGGAATTGGAAGATGAGTTTGATATGGAAATCTCTGATGAAGATGCAGAGAAAATTACAACTGTAGGTGAAGTTGTGAAGTACATACAATCTCATACCTAATTCATGTCATCAAAAGTCCCGTTCTGTTACAGGCGGGACTTTCTCCTAATTATACAGATTGAACTAAAGGCGGAATTGCCGCGTGTTTTTGAGTTTGGTTCAGCTTCACTTAGTCAAAGGCTGAGAAGTATGCGGCATTACTAACTTTAGTTGATTCTATATTATTTTTACGCACAAGAGTGTGCGGTCTTAAAATACAATATGCAGTAGACATAGAGGTGATTATCTTTGAAACAACGTGTTGTCATAACAGGAATGGGTGTAATCACTTCGCTGGGACAGGATTTGAACACACTATGGGATAATCTGATGGCCGGAAAATCCGGCGTCAGTGAAATCGAAGCTTTCGATACAAGTGAGTACACTACGAAAATAGCCGCTTCCATTAAAGATTTTAATCCAGAGGATTATATTGAACGTAAGGATGCGCGTAAAATGGACCGCTTTGTGCAGTTTGCGGTTGCTGCTAGTAAATTGGCGCTTGAGGACAGCGGACTTGTAATCGGAGAAAATGCGGAAGCTGAGCGTGTTGGTGTATCTGTCGGTTCCGGTATTGGCGGATTGGGAACTTGGGAAGATCAGCACAACGCACTGATTGAAAAAGGACCTAAACGCGTAAGCCCTTTCTTCATCCCGATGATGATTGCTAATATGGGTTCCGGTCAAGTGTCGATTTCGCTCGGTGCTAAAGGCCCAAATACATCACCAGTTACGGCTTGTGCCACGGGCAGTCATGCTATTGGCGATTCCTTCCGCATGATTCAGCGTGGTGACGCAGACGCCATGATTTGCGGAGGAGCTGAGGCGACTATTCGTCCGATTGGTATGGCTGGATTTTGTTCCATGCGAGCGATGTCCACGCGTAACGACGAGCCTGAAAAGGCAAGCCGCCCTTTTGATACCGAAAGAGACGGGTTTGTTATGGGTGAAGGCTCTGGTGTTCTTATTCTGGAATCGTTGGATCATGCTTTGAAGCGTGGTGCGCGTATTTACGGTGAAGTGATTGGTTACGGTCTTTCTGGCGATGCTCATCATATGACAGAGCCTGATCCAGAGGGAGCGGCACGCTGCATTAGAATGGCGATCCGTGATGCCGGATTGAATCCTGAAGAGATTGATTATATCAATGCACATGGTACGTCTACGCCAGTCGGTGATAAATCCGAAACGGAAGCAGTTAAGAAAACGCTTGGAGATCATGCCTATAAGGTAGCGATCAGCTCAACTAAGTCGATGACAGGGCATTTATTGGGTGCAGCGGGCGGCGTTGAAGCCGTGATCTGTGGTCTCGCCCTTCAGCATCAGACGATTCCGCCAACGATTAATTTGGATAATCAAGACCCGGCATGCGATCTTGATTATGTACCTAATAAGCCGAGAAAAGCGGAACTGAATGTGGTTATGTCCAATTCCTTTGGTTTTGGCGGTCACAATGCTACGGTTATTCTAAAAAAATATGAAGCATAAGGGGTCAGTTCGTTGAGTGGAGACTTGAAGCAATTACAGCAGAAACTTCATATTCAATTCAACAATCGGCAGCTTCTGAAGCAGGCCTTTACGCACGCTTCCTACGTAAACGAACATCGGTTCAGTCAGCATGCAGACAATGAGCGTCTTGAATTTTTAGGTGACGCTGTTCTGGAACTGACGGTGTCCGAGCAATTGTACAATCAGTACCCTAACCGACCCGAAGGCGAACTCACCAAGCTGCGTGCAGCTATTGTCTGTGAGCCTTCTCTGGTGAAGTTTGCTGTCGGGCTTGAGTTCGGGCAATATGTGCTGCTTGGAAAAGGTGAAGAGTTGACAGGTGGACGTACTCGTCCGGCTCTGTTGGCTGATGTATTCGAAGCGTTCGTAGGTGCGCTTTATTTGGATCAGGGTCTGGAGGCCGTCCGTTCGTTTCTGGAACATTATATTTTTCCTCAAATTGTATTAAATGGTAAACTTCAGATGAGTGATTTCAAAACAGAGCTTCAGGAACTGACACAGCATCATAACATGGGGATGCTTGAATACAAGATTGTAGAGGAGCGCGGACCAGCCCATGAGCGCGAGTTTGTAGCCGAGGTATATATGGACAGCGAACGGCTAGGGGCAGGTACGGGGCGCTCCAAAAAAGAAGCTGAGCAGCAAGCGGCGGCAGTAGCTTTAAACCGTTTGAAGCTGGCAGAATCGTAATCGGTACCTGAGCAGCCCGGACGGGTTACGCAAGCAGGGGGCACAAAGTAAGAGCAAAGGGCAGTCCGCGGGGAGTCCCGGTCCGTAATGGCGAATGGACTGCGTTTTGCTCTTTTTTCGTGGCTTTGCTGGTGTAATGTGAGTGTTGGTACTGTGCTTTAAACAAGCTAGTTTATGCTACAATAGGGATAATTCATATCAATCAGGTAAACGGTGTTGTACAAGCATATTTGAAATGTTAGAGGTGAGATTGAGCATGTTTTTAAAGCGCATTGAGCTGGCGGGCTTCAAATCGTTTGCAGATAAAACGGAAATGGAATTTGTCCGCGGCATTACGGCAGTCGTCGGACCTAACGGAAGCGGAAAAAGTAATATTTCCGACGGGATTCGTTGGGTGCTGGGCGAACAGAGTGCCAAATCACTGCGTGGCGGCAAAATGGAGGACATTATTTTTGCAGGTAGTGATGCTCGTAAGGCTGTTAATTACGGTGAAGTATCGCTTACGTTGGATAATGAAGATCAGGCGTTGCCTCTGGATTTTGGTGAAGTCACGGTAACGCGACGTGTACATCGAAGTGGGGATAGTGAATATTTCATTAATCGGCAATCATGCAGACTCCGAGATATTACAGAGCTGTTTATGGATACAGGGATTGGTAAAGAAGCTTATTCCATTATTGGGCAGGGACGCATTGAAGAAATCCTAAGTACTCGATCTGAGGATCGTCGAGGTATTTTTGAGGAAGCCTCGGGTATCGTAAAATATAAATCCCGTAAAAAAGATGCGGTTCGCAAGCTGGATGAGACGGAGCAAAATTTGCTGCGTATTCACGATTTAGTTAGTGAACTGGAAGATCAGATTGGACCGCTTAAGGAGCAGTCTGAAAAGGCGATTCATTTTAAAGAGCTACGCGGTGAATTGAAATCAAAAGAAATCTCTATGTACGTCCATCAAATTGAACAAATTCATACTTCGTGGAGCGATGCGACTTCCAAATTAGCTTTGCTGCAGCAGGAGCAACTTCAGTTGTCTACGGTGGTCTCCCGCCATGATGCGATGCTGGAAAGCGACCGCAACGAATTACGCCAGCTGGAAGAGCAGGTAGAACAGTTGCAAAGGGATCTGCTGCAATACAGTGAAGCGACGGAGAAAAGTGAGGGCTACGGCGAATTGCTCAAAGAGCGCACACGCAATCTGGCGGCTAATCGGGAACAGCTGATCTTATCACTTAGCACAAGCGAATCACGGCATTCCGAGCGCAAGAGTGAACTGGATCAGCTGAACGAAAAGCTGTCTGCACTGAATGTAGAGCTTGACGAGTTGCGTGCACGGCTGTCTGACGAAGAGGCCAAACTGATTGGAGTTACAGGCGGAATCAGCCAGGAGCAGGAAGAAAGCCTAAAGGGTGGTCTGCTGGAGCTGATGAATCAGATGGCGCAGGCGCGTAACGAAATCCGTTATACAGACCAACAGAAGGAAGCATTGGAACGGCGTGTGACTCGTGTAAGTGACGAATCCGGCAAATGGGAAGCCCAGAAAGTACAACTTGAACAGCGCAAAAAGGGATTGGAAGCTGCGGTTCAGAAGCTGGGGCAGGAAATCAGTAGTTTGCGTAGTGGCTATATTCAGGGAAGTGAAAAGTACCAGGCCCTGCAAAAACTTTTGGAAGAAAACCAGGGTACAGTTCGTAAATGGGAACAAAAACGTGAGGCTCAAATTTCACGGCGAGATACAATGAAGGAAATGCAGGATGACTTTGACGGCTTCATGCTTGGAGTTAAAGAGGTATTGAAGGCTGCACGAAAAGAAACCTTGCACGGTGTGCATGGAGCGGTAGCAGAGCTGATTCGGGTGCCTGAGCATTTAGAGCAGGCGATGGAAACCGCTTTGGGTGCTTCAGTTCAGCATATTGTGATGGAAAATGAATCCGTATCCAGACAGGCAATTAGTTTTCTAAAGCAACGTCAACTGGGCAGAGCAACATTTTTGCCTATGGATGTTATCCGCCCGCGTCAAATCGGCGCGGGAGAACGCCAAATTGCAGAAGGAGCCGAAGGCTTTGTCGGGATCGGTGCAGATCTTGTTCAGTATGATGATCGATATGCCGGAATTGTAGGCAGTCTTTTGGGGAATGTGGTCATTGCTCGTACGTTGGAAGACGCAAACCGTATTGCGGCTCGTTGCCAATATAGATACCGCGTTGTCACTTTGGAAGGCGATGTTGTCAATGCAGGGGGTTCCATGACTGGGGGAAGCCAGTTCAAGAAAAATGCTAATCTGCTTGGACGCAAACGTCAGTTGGATCAGTTGGATCAAGACATTGTAGATACGGAGCAGCAAATTGCAAGGTTGCGCCAGAGTGCAATAGATACCAAACGCCAGTTGGAAGAGACACAGATCCGTCTGGACGAGCTACGTCAGGGCGGTGATGTGAAGCGTGGTGAAGAGCAGCAGATGGCTATGGAGCTCAAACAACTGGAGCATGAACTTCGTCATGTTCTGGAACAGGTCGCTGCGTCTGGTCAGGAGAAAAAGGGCTTTGATCAGGAAATCAAGGAGCTGGAAACTTCCCGGGAAGAAGCGTTGGTAAAGTTAGCTGCGCTGGAGGAAGAAGAAAAGAAAACGCATCAGGCCATTCACGCTGCTGAATTCGCCCGTAAAGCCAACGAATCTGCCAAAGAGCAGTTGCAGGGAGAGCTCACGAATCTCAAAGTAAGAGAAGGAAAGCTGGACCAGGAACGCTTTTCATTGGAAGAGCAGTTGCGCAGATTGCGTGGGGATTATGATACTCTTGGTAAGGATTCGAGACAAAACAAGACCTTACTAGCTTCCATTGAAGCAGATTTGCTGACCAATGAGCAGGAGACTGTGAAACAGATTGAAAATCTCAATCAATACCGTTTGAAAAAAGAAGAAGCTGCACAACAACTGGAATTCAAGCGGGCTGCACGCAGTAGCTTGTCCAAAAAGCTTGAAGTGGCTGAGAACGACACGAAAGAACAGCGAATTCAGCTCAAGTCAGTGGAGGAGTTGCTTCGTCAAACGGAAATTGGAGTAAATCGGCTTGATGTGGAGCTGGAAAACGTACTGAAAAAATTAAGTGATGATTATGAACTCAGCTATGAGTTAGCCAAGCAGCGTTACCCTATACCGGAAGATATTGAAGGCACGCAGAGCGAGGTAGAAAGGCTCAAACGTGGTATTTCCGCGTTGGGTGAGGTGAACCTGGGCGCCATTGATGAATACCAGCGTGTGCATGAGCGTTATACGTTTCTTGATGAGCAAAAGTCTGATTTGGTGGAGGCCAAGACAACACTTTATCAGGTTATTCGTGAAATGGATGAAGAAATGTCCAAACGCTTTAAGACTACGTTCGATGCTATTCGGCGCGAATTTGGAACGGTATTCTCCAAGCTGTTCGGAGGCGGACGTGCTGATCTCGTGTTACTTGACCCGGAACGCTTATTGGAGACGGGAATTGACATCGTAGCTCAGCCACCGGGCAAAAAACTGCAAAACTTGCAGCTACTGTCGGGCGGTGAGCGTGCGTTAACAGCGATGGCGTTACTATTTGCCATTTTACACGTTAAACCTGTTCCATTCTGTGTACTCGATGAAGTAGAGGCTGCATTGGACGAAGCAAACGTGGTGCGTTTTGCCCAGTATTTACGAGAATTCTCGGAGCAGACACAGTTCATTGTAGTCACACACCGCAAGGGCACAATGGAAGAATCTGATGTGCTGTACGGGGTTACGATGGAGGAAGGCGGGGTTTCCAAACTCGTATCTGTCAAGCTGGACAACGATGAAGCTGAGATTGCCTGACATTAAACAACATACTTTCAGACCAACGGAGGGAATCCATGAGTTTCTTTAGGAAATTGAAGGAAAGCATTGCAAACAAAACTGAATCGGTCACAAAACAGTTCAAAGATGGTTTGGAAAAAACGCGTAAAGGTTTTGTTGAAAAAGTAACGGACTTGATGATTCGCCGTAAAAAGATTGATGAGGAATTTTATGAGGAACTGGAAGAAATTCTGATCGGAGCGGACGTAGGCGTCAACACGGTTATGAACCTCATTGAAGACCTGCGAGAAGAAGTGAAAAAGCGCAAAATTGAGGATGCATCCGAATTACAGCCTGTATTGTCGGAAAAGCTGTCCGAGTTGCTGCGGGGGAATGACAACAGTCAGCTCAAAATGAGTCCTGACGGAATTACAGTCATTCTATTCGTGGGAGTCAATGGCGTCGGCAAAACGACAACCATTGGCAAGTTAGCTCATCGTTTTAAACAAGAGGGAAAAAAAGTATTATTGGCTGCCGGAGATACGTTCCGGGCGGGTGCGATCGAACAGTTGGAGGTATGGGGCGAGCGGGCAGGTGTAGAGGTTATTAAGCAGCAATCCGGTTCCGATCCGGCTGCAGTTATGTTTGATGCCGTACAGGCTGCCAAGCAGCGACAAGTGGATGTTTTGTTGTGTGATACCGCAGGACGTCTTCAGAATAAAAGCAATCTGATGGAGGAACTGAACAAAATTTTCCGTGTGATTCAACGCGAAATTCCAGATGCTCCTCATGAAGTGTTGTTGGTACTTGATGCGACGACTGGACAAAATGCACTTAACCAAGCCAAGCTGTTTGGTGAGAAAAGCGGTGTAACCGGGCTGGTACTAACGAAGTTGGATGGTACAGCGAAGGGCGGGATTGTTGTGGCCATCCGTCAGGAGCTGAATTTGCCTGTTAAGCTGGTGGGCTTAGGTGAAAAAGTGAATGATCTTCAACCGTTTGATTCCGAGCAATTCGTTCATGCGTTGTTCGCGGGGTTGATTCAGGAAGAGACGGTCGAAGCAACTGCTACAGGCGAGGAAGAACAGAACTGATACGTTTAAAGTGGGCTTTCATGCTACGTTTGGGATAACTAAGTAGCCATCCTGTTGCTGTTCAAGTTTGCCCAGATGTATAATGAAAGCAAGAGGTCTGTCGATGTCGTATATGTAATGTATCTTGTATGTAAAATATAAATCAGGAAGCCGGGTGAAAAACCGATGGCAAACACCTATACCTACTCCCGACGGGAAGAAGTAGCCAACGCCATTACACATGGAATTGGAGCCGTTTTAAGCGTGGCAGCGCTTGTGTTGCTTATTGTTTTTGCTAGCATGAAAGGAACCACTTGGCATGTCGTCAGCTTTACGATTTACGGGATTACGATGCTGTTGTTGTACACCAATTCAACGTTGCTTCATAGCCTGCGTGAAGGAAAAATGAAGGATTTGTTCGAAATATTCGATCATTCTTGCATTTACCTGTTTATTGCAGGTAGCTACACCCCGTTTATGCTCGTTGCACTGCGAGGTACTCTGGGATGGACACTGTTTGGAGTGATTTGGGGGATTGCACTGTTCGGTGTGTTGTTCAAGGCGTTCTTCACCAAGCGCTTCCTGTTTATGTCTACCGTGTTTTACATTGTGATGGGCTGGCTCATCACCATTGCCTGGAATCCTCTGGTTGCGACTGTTCCCGCCGGAGGGATGACGTTATTGTTCGTAGGTGGCCTTATGTATACGTTGGGCACGATTTTCTATGTGTGGCGGGCATTTCCATATCACCATGCGATCTGGCATCTGTTTGTTCTGGCAGGCAGCATACTTCATTTTCTGGCTGTTCTGCTGTATCTTACTCCGGTAAGGGTTTAAGTAACAATGGGTAAAAAGTCGATCCGTACTTCCGTTTAAGGACAGTGGATCGGCTTTTTTTTGTATGACAAGGGATAACGCTTGACATCTTCTTTTCTTTTAGGTATCATAAGGAACGTTGAAAAGAACTGTAAAGTGTTTTTCCTTGACGATGGAGGTATACAAGATGAGTCAGGAGAATCGGCTGGAAAAGACAAACCGGATTAACCGACTGTTTGACTTCTATGAACCTCTGCTTACAGAGAAGCAACAGATGTTTTTAAAATATTACTTCCATGATGATTTTTCTTTAGGGGAAATTGCATCGGAATTTCAAATTAGCCGTCAGGCAGTATATGAACATATTAAACGTGCTGAACAGGTATTGGAAATGTACGAGGAAAAGCTTGGTTTGCTAAGTAAGTATGAGCGCAGAATCCAAGATCTCGATGAATTAAATAAGACGTTGTATGAGGCATTCGGTAAAATCAGTGAGTCCGATGAAGGCACTCTGCAACATGTCCATCAAATTGTAAATCGCCTGCAGGAACTGTAGGACATATAGATTAAGAACAAACAACCCTGGTAGACAAGGAGGTGCGAAAGTATGGCATTTGAAGGATTATCGACTCGCTTGCAAAATGTATTCAGTAAACTGCGCGGTAAAGGAAAAGTGTCTGAGGATGATGTAGCTCAGGCGATGCGCGAAGTACGATTAGCTTTGCTTGAGGCGGACGTTAACTTCAAGGTTGTAAAGGACTTTATTGCCAAGGTAAAGGAGAAATCCGTTGGTAAGGAAGTGATGGACAGCTTTACGCCAGGCATGGTCATCATCGACATCGTGAACAAGGAACTGACCGAGTTGATGGGTGGCAGTCAGGCCAAGCTTGCCAAAGCAAACAAACCGCCTACGGTCATTATGATGGTGGGTCTCCAGGGCGCAGGTAAAACGACGACATCTGGTAAACTGGCGAAATTGCTGCAAAAGCAAAATCATCGCCCATTGCTTGTAGCTGGTGATATTTATAGACCAGCCGCGATCAAGCAGCTTCAGGTTCTTGGGGAGCAGATTAATACTCCTGTATTTACTCTGGGAGATCAGACAAGCCCAGTGGAAATCGCAAAACAGGGTTTGCAGCATGCTAAGGATAATGGAAATGACTACGTTATTATAGATACTGCCGGTCGTCTTCATGTTGATGAAGAGCTCATGGAAGAGTTGCGCCGGATTCATACCAACGTCAACCCGGATGAAGTTTTACTGGTTGTAGATAGCATGACGGGGCAGGACGCGGTTAACGTTGCGGAGCACTTTAATACTAGCCTAGAGTTAACGGGAGTTGTACTGACAAAGCTGGATGGCGACACTCGTGGTGGTGCAGCTTTATCGGTTAAAGCTGTAACGGGATGTCCGATCAAGTTTGCTACATTGGGTGAAAAGCTGGATGCGATGGAGCCGTTTCATCCTGAACGGATGGCTTCACGGATTTTAGGTATGGGTGACATGTTGTCCCTGATTGAAAAAGCGCAGTCCAATATCGACGCCGATAAGGCGAAGGAAATGGAACGGAAAATGCGTAATGCCGAGTTTACTTTCGAAGATTTTCTGGAGCAAATGGATCAAGTTAAGAAGCTTGGCCCAATCGACCAGATTCTTGATATGATTCCCGGTATGGGCAACATGAAGCAAATGAAAGATATCAAAGTGGATGACAAACAGATGGGCCGAATTGAGGCTATCGTTCATTCTATGACCACACAGGAGAAGCAAAACCCAGACATGATTAATCATAGCCGTCGCAAACGTATTTCTGTAGGCAGTGGAACATCACTGGCTGAGGTAAATCGTCTGATAAAGCAATTTGACGAAATGCGTCGCATGATGAAGCAGTTCTCAGATATGATGGGACCTAAGGGTGGCAAAAACAAGGCTATGAAGCAGTTGAAGAGTATGGGTAAAGGTATGAAGTTTCCTTTCCGCTAAGGCCAATAGGCCCTTGGAATTATGGATAACAATATACAGTCTACTTTTTGAAGGAGGTGAATTTTCGTGGCAGTTCGTATTCGTCTGAAACGTATGGGTGCACATAAAGCTCCTTTCTATCGCGTCGTGGTATCTGATTCTCGTTCCCCGCGTGACGGTCGTTTTATCGAAGAAATCGGTTACTACAACCCAATCACAGTACCAGCGGTTGTAAAAATTGATGAAGATAAAGCGCTGAAATGGTTGCAAGATGGTGCACAAGCATCCGACACAGTCCGTAACTTGCTTAGCAAAGCGGGCGTAATGAAAAAGTTTCATGAGTCTAAACTACAGAAATAAGGTGCTGATACGGAGGGTCAACCATGGAAGAATTAGTGATAATCATTGCTAAGGCTTTAGTCGATCATCCGGAAGATGTAACCGTGAAGACCTTGGAGAAGGATCGGCTTGTTGTATATGAGCTTAGTGTACATCCTGAGGATGTAGGCAAGATCATTGGTAAGCAGGGTCGTATCGCCAAGGCGCTTCGCACTGTGGTTGCATCAGCAGCCGTTAAGATGGATAAACGGGTTACCGTAGACATCATATCTTAAAGATATACGAAAGTGGGTTAGGATGTATGTCCTAACCCTTTTTCGTACATGATGAAGATGTATATGGAGCGGGACCGATTACAAGCAGGAGGAACACGATGCAACAATTGTTTAATGTCGGAAAAATTGTGAACACTCATGGAATCCGTGGGGAGCTAAAAATATTAACGACGACAGATTTTCCAGAGGATCGCTTTGCAAAAGGCAGTGAGCTTTTGATTGTTCCGGCTGAAGGTAAAGCACCGATCCCCGTAACTGTTGAAACAGCGCGTTTTCAAAAAAATATGGTTGTCGCTAAATTTAAGGAATATCACAATATTAATGAAGTTGAAAAATATAAAGGTACATTGTTGAAGGTATCTGCTGAGCGGTTAGGCGAATTGGAAGAAAATGAATTCTATTTTCATGAAGTAGTCGGCATGGAAGTGGTGACCGAGGACGGAAATGAGCTCGGCGTGGTCAAGGAAATTTTGACTCCGGGAGCCAATGACGTATGGGTAGTCAAAATGCCTAAAGGCAAGGAACTGCTATTGCCGTATATAGAAGATGTTATTTTGGATGTAAACGTGCGTGAAAAACGAGTTACGGTACGGTTAATGGAAGGTCTGCTGTAATGCGGGTGGATGTGCTGACCCTGTTTCCAGAGATGTTTGATGGAGTATTTAATGCAAGCATTCTGGGAAAAGCAAGGGATAAGGGAATTGTATCACTGCAAGCGGTTAATTTTCGTCAGTATGCCGGCAACAAACACGGACAAGTGGATGATACGCCCTATGGCGGTGGGGGTGGCATGGTTTTGAAGCCTGACCCTATTTTTGCTGCTGTGGAAGCGCTGTTGGATAAATCAGAGCAACCAACATTAGAGACTGCCGATGAAGTTAACCAACTTGAAGGGGTAGAACGTAACACAGACATAAAATCTCCGCGTATCATTTTGATGTGTCCACAAGGCGAGACTTTTACGCAAAAGAAAGCGGAAGAGCTGGCCAAAGAGGACCATCTTATTTTTATATGTGGGCATTACGAGGGTTATGATGAGCGTATTCGAGAGCACTTGGTGACGGATGAGCTTTCTATCGGAGATTATGTATTGACTGGTGGTGAGCTTCCAGCCATGACCGTCATTGACAGTGTGACACGATTGCTACCAGGAGTTCTGGGGAACGAAACGAGTGCGGTAACGGACTCGTTTAGTACGGGGCTGCTGGAGTACCCCCATTATACCCGGCCTGCGGAGTTTCGGGGCTGGAAAGTCCCCGATGTACTCCTGTCAGGGCATCACGTCAATATTGATTCTTGGAGACGACAAGAGGCGTTACGTCGCACGATGGAACGCCGACCGGATCTATTGGTACAAGCTGAACTGACAGGCAAGGAGCGCGTGTGGATTGAGGAGCAACGCAAAGCTGACTTTTTGGAAGACAAGCATTAAAACGCTTTAAACATGAGTGGATTTGAAAGCAGGCAGTGACCTGTTCTATAATAAAGTCAATTAAATAATGTTTGGTCAAATCCCTTTTTGTTGTTGCAATGCGGTATCCTCCATGATACAATACATCTGTTGTGTGTAATACGGTGGTCCTCTGTGGATGATGAAGGAAACGGTTGTGTTTCCAGAAGAAGCATGAACACCTGTACGGAAGGAGGGAGTCATAGATGAATATCGTCCAAGCGATCACTGAAGAACAACTGCGTAAAGATTTGCCTAACTTTCGTCCTGGTGACACTTTGAAAGTGCACGTGAAAGTTATTGAGGGAACTCGTGAGCGTATCCAGTTGTTTGAAGGTGTTGTAATTAAACGCCGTGGTGGTGGAATCAGTGAGACTTTTACAGTTCGTAAAATTTCTTACGGTGTAGGTGTGGAAAGAACTTTCCCGCTTCATTCCCCGAAAATCGATAAAATCGACGTGGCTCGCCGTGGTAAAGTGCGTCGTGCGAAGCTTTATTATCTTCGTGAACTGCGCGGTAAAGCAGCGAGAATTAAAGAAATTCGTCGTTAATACAACGAATAACGAAAGGGGCTTGGTTACAAGCTCCTTTCGTTTTTTCTACGTACATAGGGAACTGTGGATTATTGACCGTAAAGAGAGGACAGTGAGCTATGGAGCAAGAAGTAGGACAAGGAGCTGTACAGCAGCCAACTGATCAGGATGGTACGCCCAAGCGTAAACCAAAAAATGAGATTTTTGAGTGGCTCAAGGCCATCATTATTGCGTTAGTGCTTGTCTTTTTAATCCGCTGGCTTCTCTTTAAGCCGTTTATTGTGGATGGCCCGTCGATGCAGCCTAACTTTCATACCGGAGAACGCGTCATTGTGAATGAGATTTTGTATGATTTCCGTGCCCCTAAACCAGGCGAAGTGATCGTGTTTCATGTGCCGGAGGAAGGAAGAGACTTTATCAAACGCGTCATTGCCGTTGAAGGAGATACGGTCAAGGTAGAAGGTGACACAATTACAGTAAATGGCAAGCCGATTCAGGAATCTTACCTGAAAGCTCCTTTGGAAGAAGCGCATCAAAATGGCGAGCTTTACAACAAGTTTACAAATTTTCCAAATGAGAAGTTTAAGGATGGAAAAGTTCCGGCTGGGCATATTTTTGTAATGGGAGATAACCGTTCCAATAGTACAGACAGTCGGATGATCGGATATATTGATTTGAAAGAAGTCGTGGGTCGGGCTGACGTTATTTTCTGGCCGGCGAAAGATATGCAGTGGATTAACCACTAGAATAACTAATAAGCAGCATAGCTGCCGTAATCCTAACTAAGAGCCTAAGGGTAAAAGTTGGAGTTACGCACAATGGGGTGATGACGGTGACGATTCAATGGTTTCCTGGTCACATGACCAGAGCGCGCCGCCAAATTGAAGCAAAATTAAAGCTGATTGATTTGGTTATTGAGCTGATTGATGCTCGATTGCCGCTCTCCAGCCGAAATCCAATGATTGATGATATTTTGCAAGGCAAGCCGCGAATGATTATATTGAATAAAGCAGATTTGGCGGACCCCGTAGTATCACAGCAATGGATTGCCTACTTTAAGGAGCAGGGGCATGTGGCCTTACCAGTAGATGCCACAACTGGAACGGGGCTAAAAGAAATCCCGATTCAGGCTAAGCTGTTGCTTAAGGAAAAGATAGATCGGCAGATTCGGAAGGGAATGAACCCGCGTCCTATGCGTGGGTTGATTGTTGGTATTCCGAATGTCGGTAAATCGACACTGATCAACCGAATGGCGGGACGTAATATTGCAGCTACGGGTGACCGTCCAGGGGTAACGAAGGCACAGCAGTGGATCAAGATCGGTGAAATTGAATTGCTGGATACACCAGGTATTCTATGGCCTAAATTCGAGGATCAGAATGTAGGCTATCGTCTGGCTGTTACAGGTGCGATCAAGGAAGAAATTCTGAATGTCGAGGATATTGCTTTTTTTGCGACTAAATATTTGGTCCAGTACTATTGGGATGTAATGGCAGAGCGCTTTGAGCTCACCAAACGTCCTGAAGATACAGAAAATCCTGATGAAATTGTCAACGTCATGGAAGCGATCGGACGTAAACGCGGCTGTATTGTTAGCGGCGGACGTGTGGATCTTGAAAAGGCGTCAAAAATCATTTTGCGTGAGCTGCGTGCAGGGAAGCTGGGACGGTTCAGTCTGGAAGCTCCTTACTGATTCTACAGGTACACCGATACAGAACATAGCACTTTGTGGCAAGGAAGAACCTTCCCCATCTCTCCGGAGAGGAGGAAGGTTTTTTTGGTATTTGAAGGCAGTTAGAAAAGGGTTTTGGACGATGAAGGTCTGTGGTAAGCTGAATTCAATCGCTAGAGCTACGGCATGAATGACGCGTTAAACTACATATAGATGGGCAGGTATTGAATATGGAAGATAAAGAGATTGTAGTGAAGGACATGCTACATTATGAAAAAAAATGCTGGGAGCAGTCTTGTGAGCGGATTGCAGGAATTGACGAGGTAGGTCGCGGATGTCTGTTTGGTGATGTTGTGGCCGCAGCAGTCATTTTACCAGTGGGTGAGTTACTGGAAGGTGTGGATGATTCCAAAAAATTGACGGATAAGAAGAGAGAAGCGTACTACGAGCTGATTATGGAGAAGGCCATTGCTGTAGGAGTTGGCTATGTAGATGCGCAGACGATTGATGATATCAATATTAAGCAAGCAGCTCGTTTGGCTATGAAGCAGGCTATTGAGGCTTTACATGTGTCTCCTGATTATTTACTGGTGGATGCAGAAAAGGTAGATGTGCCTATTCCTCAGCTCTCTATTATTAAAGGAGATGCGAACAGTCAGTCTATTGCGGCGGCCTCTATCATCGCCAAGGTAACCCGTGATCGACTGTGCAAAGGTGAATGGGATGCGAAGTATCCGGAATATGGGATCGGTATACATAAAGGTTACGCTACCAAGTTGCATAGGGAACAAATTTTGGCGCTAGGACCTACAAAGATGCATAGACGCAGCTTTCTGGGAAATCTGTTGACGGAGCAACCGACGCTGTTTGATCTGTGATTACTTATTATGAATCGGGACAATGCCGATATAAAGGATAACTAATACCATAAGCCCCTTTTGAGTAGGGGGAGAGTGAGAGGAGGGGCGATATGAACATCGGATCTGTATTTCGGGGATTACTTGGAGATGTGAAGGCGGGAGAGGCAAAAAAACTTGATATGCAGCCAGGCCAGGTCGTAAGAGGAGTCGTATTAAAGGTGTCTGAGGACGGCGACGAGGCTGTATTGCAAATACAAGGTTCTCAGGTCAGGGCAAAGCTGGAGACCCCTCTTCAACCTGGGCAGACTACAACGTTTCAGGTTCAACCGGCTTCCCCCAGCGGAATGACGGTGCTTAAACCTTTGAACGATGTGGCCAATACACCACAGCAAACCGTAGCGCTGACAGATGTATTGGAATCGGTGGGACTGCCGGATACAGCTCAGAACAGGGAGCTTATACAGGCAATGCAAAAGAATGGTGTGCCGTTGACATCTGAAAATGCGGCTTCTTTGCGAGAAGCTATGGCGAAGCAAAGTGGCAATGTACAGTTGGGAACGTTTGTGCAGGCGGCGGCAGTTGCTTTTCAGCGGGGACTTCCATTGACGGCAGAAAGCATAAACGGATTGCGTCAAGCGATGTTTGGGCCTCCTTTAAATGATCTGTTGTCTTCGCTGGAGCAAGAACTTGAAGCGGTGTTAAAGCAGCAAGGACAGGGAACGCCTACTGACCGTTCAGTAGGGGAAGCAGCCACAATAAAAAGCACTGACCGAACGTCAGTTAGTCCAACAGGCACTTCTTCTGTGGTGATTGCAGATGGACAGGAAGGCCAAGCTTTAACATTGTCCAAGGATGCTTCTGCCTCTGCTGCTACAAAACAGGCAGAAACAGGACAACAAGTCACAGGTGGCAAGGAATTGTTAAAAGGGACTCAGGCAGCCAATCTCGCTGCTACAGTAAGCGAAGCGAGTGTTTTGGCTACAGATTCGGATACTTCGGCGGGATCTACTGCATTTGCATCCAACGGGACTGCTTCAGAAGAACCGCAAGCAGTTAGCGGGCGAGGAGCGCCAGTGGTATTGGATGCTGGTGCCAATGCGTCTGAATCGGGCGCTGCTGATGCATTAAACGGCTCCCGCGTCAAAGCGGAGCAACAACAGCAAGCTACTGCGGCAGGTACGCAGCTTAAGGATGCCGATGGTGCTCCAACTCCGGCCACGGCAGAGCCTACGGGGACGAAGTCTGCCTTAAACGCAGTCATGGCAGACCGTCCTTCCGCACAGCAAGCCGCTGGCTCTACGCTACCATCCGCGGCGAACAACGTTACTGCGCCAGAGGCGCCGCTCCAGCGGCTGCGCCTCCTGCTGCAAGAGCTGCGTGCAGCCGTGCCACCCGAACTGAGCACGGCTGCACCAGACCAGTCCACGGGAGAGGTAGCGCAGCCGGCGGCTGGCGCCTCGCGGACTGCGGATGCCGCTGCTTCACAGCCTGCGGCATCCAGCCCGCAGCTCACCCCCACGGAGGATCCGTGGGTGGGCCGCGTACTGAAGCTGCTCGGTGCAGAGCATGAGCAGCAAGTGCACCGCGCGACTACACAGGTCGCGCAAGGGGCGACGGCACGTATGGAGTCGCCAGAGGGAATGCCCCAGACACTGCCGGGATTAGCGGCTACGTCAGGCGACACAGTGTCAGCAGACGCAGCCACCGTAAAAGGTGCGCTGCTCCAGCTGATGAGCAGTGACGACCTGCCGCCCGCTTTGAAAGAGGCGGCTCAGCAGGTTGTACAGCACCTGACAGGTCAGCAGTTGCTGCTCAATACAGACCGAACGGCGCCTTTTGCACAAGTACACATGTTTATACCGTTCGTTGGACCGGACGGTCGTGAAACAGCTACGATCCAGATTCAGTCTCGCCGCGGCAAACGGGGAGAACTGGACGCCTCCAACTGTCGTCTTTGGTTTGATTTGGACATGAAGGGGCTTGGACCGACCCTGGTAGATGTCCAGGTTGTAGATCGGATTGTAAGTGTCAAGCTCCATAATGATCATGAATGGGCGGCTTCGTTGTTAACCAGTGGGCGTGAGTCCATTCACACAGCGTTGGAGTCACTAGGATACCAACTTCTATCGCTTCGTACCGAGCCCATGCCCATAAGGACTGAACAGAACAGCCTCGTCTCTTCTGAAGTACAAAGCTATGTACCTCAGCCGTATAAAGGAGTCGATCTTAAAATATGAAAGAGCCGTTGGAGCCTCCTTCTCCTTCCATAAAGAAGGCGGTCGCCCTTAAATATACGCCTGGTGAGAGCGAAGCACCGATTGTCGTTGCCAAAGGGAGCGGCCGTATTGCGGATAGCATTTTAGAAAAAGCTAAAGAACATGGTGTTCCGGTACAGGAGGACGCTGCGCTGGTTGAAGTACTATCCAAACTTGATTTGGACGAACAAATCCCTGCTGAGCTCTATCAGTTGGTGGCAGAGGTGCTTACCTATATTTATCAAATGGATCGACTTGCATCAAGGGATGACTGGTGATGAGGAATGAGATGAAGGCTGGAGGCAAGGATCAACGGAAAGCCAAAGGAGCGATGGGCGAAGAGGCAGCGGCTTTGTTTTTAGAAAACTTGAGTTACCGTATCATAGAGCGTAATTGGCGATGCCGCAGTGGTGAAATAGATCTGATTGCCAAGCAGGAGCATACATTCGTGTTTATTGAGGTACGTAGTCGTAGTAGCTCCAAATATGGAACGCCAGCAGAATCAGTTACTACGCGTAAAATAGCCCAAGTTCGCCAAACAGCTGCTGTATATTTGCATATGAATGGGATTGGAGATGCTCCGATCCGCTTCGACATGATTTCTGTACAATTAACTGACGAAAAGGCAGTTGTTACGGACCATTTAATAGGTGCATTTTAAAAGAGTAAGAGCTTTCGCGAAGGTAAGAGTGCGGGACTGAATTCAAATGTGCAGGTTGACATGAAGGAAAGCTACAGGTATATTTTATTGAGAATAGTTATCATTTTCATCTTAAAATGAATAATCGAGAAGTTGTACCTGTGAAGGAGGATTTACGTGACAAAGCATACCTTTAGTGAACATGTCATAGATGTAATTCAGGAACGTCGAACGATTAAACGATTTAAATCCGACTCCATTCCGGTAGAAACGATCAAAGAACTGTTGGACGTCGCTGTGTGGGCTCCTAATCATAAAATGCGTGAGCCGTGGCGTTTTTTGTTGTTTGCTGGTGAAGGACGGAAAAGGCTTGCAAAAGCCATTGCAGCCGATATTGGTAAAGACAACAAGTTTGAAAGTGGAATTCTGCACAACCCGATTCAGCTTTTAGTGGTGATGGAAGAAGATCCGCGTCAAGCGGTTTGGGATGAGGATTTTGCAGCGGTCAGTGCGCTTGTACAAAACTTTATGCTTGCCGCATGGAGCAAAGAAATTGGAACGTTTTGGGTGACAAAGCCATTTTTGTATTCGCCTAAGTTCCGTGAGCACTTGGGAATTCAACCGGGTGAGAAGGTAATAGGAATGATATATGCAGGCTATCCTGACGTTATCCCAGAATCAAGGCCACGTACTCCGGCAGCCGATAAGCTGACCTTGTTTGACAAATAATCTTTCGTTAGATAAACTTAGTCAAGAATTTTGAAAGCATGTTCAGAGCTAAAATTACGAACATTATATTTGCAATAAATGAAAATTTGGAAGCACCTTTTTTCATATAGGCAATGATTCCCGAGAGGGACATTTCAATATGAGGAGAGGTGCTTTTTTGATATGTATGGAAAATTACATGGAGCTTGTCTATATGGGATAGATGGCGTTCTGATCGAAGTTGAGACTGATTTGTCCAATGGCTTGCCTCAGACCGCAATTATCGGATTGCCGGATTCAGCGATTCGAGAGGCAGTAGAGCGTGTGAGAGCAGCAATCAAAAACTGCGGTTTCAAATATCCGTCCCAGCGTGTCACGATTAACTTAGCTCCTGCAGATTTGCGTAAGGAAGGCTCATCTTTTGATCTTGCTATCGCTTTAGGCTTGCTGACAACCAGCGGACAGGTTGTTTTACCAGTAGGGGAACGAACGCTGTTTATTGGCGAGCTGGCACTGGATGGCAGCATTCGTCCTGTAAATGGGGTGTTGTCTATGGTTGATCTGGCCAAGCGAGAAGGATTCGATTCCGTGCTGCTTCCTCAAGAAAACGCAAGCGAGGCTCGTCTAATTGCGGATATACGTATTTACGCTATACGCCATCTGGTGGATCTTATCCCGGTTAATGAGCATGCACAAGGCACCCCGGACGGCCAAGTGACCAATCAAAATTGTACTGCCAGTAAACAAGTTATAATCCATTCCTATGACCATTTATCCCAAGCAGAGCATATAGCGTTGTGCGAGCAAGAGGAACTAGCCAGTAATATGGAGGATTACAGCGATGTGCTGGGTCAGCTACACGCCAAACGTGCGTTAGTTATTGCTGCAGCAGGAATGCATAATATTTTGCTTATGGGGCCGCCGGGTGCTGGAAAAACGATGCTCATCCGCAGATTGTCCTCTATCCTGCCGCCTTTGACTGAAAAGGAGTCGCTAGAAGTGACCAAGGTATACAGCGCAGCAGGAAAATGGAAGGAGTCATCGCCCCATCTCATGCATGTTCGTCCCTTCCGTTCGCCTCATCATACGATCTCTGCTGCTGGATTGGTAGGCGGAGGAGGCATACCCAAACCAGGAGAAATCAGTCTTGCACACCGAGGGATTTTATTTCTGGATGAACTGCCTGAGTTTAGCCGTCATGTGCTAGAAGTGCTGCGGCAGCCTCTGGAAGACCACCATGTTACAATCAGTCGTTCACGTGCAGTGTTTAAGTATCCGGCGCATTTTTTACTTGCAGCTTCTTTGAATCCGTGTCACTGTGGCTTTTTCGGCAATAACACGGAACATCAACGCTGTACCTGTTCACCTGCAGCAGTCGCTCGATACCGCTCACGTATTTCCGGTCCATTGCTGGATCGAATTGATCTTCAGCTTGAGGTATCACAACCGAAGGATTGGCGGGAGGAAAAAGAATCACTGTCGTCTGCTGATATGAGAAAGCAGGTGTTGGCTGCTCGAGCAATACAAATCCGCAGATACAGCAAGCTTCCTTTTTCATGGAATAGTGAGCTGTCCGGTCAGCTGCTGCGTAAATATGCGGTATTAGAACAAAATGCAGCGGAGTTGCTTGACCAGACGATGGATGCACTTGGTTTAAGCATGCGTGCGTATGATCGAATTCTCAAGCTGTCCCGCACCATTGCAGACTTACATGAGTCAGAGAAAATTACGACTTCACATGTGGCTGAAGCTATTCAATACCGCCAGATGGATAGAGCAAATTCCAATTTTCCCGAAATGTAAAAAGGCGATAAAATTAGCAGATACAGCACGATCATTTTTATGAAAAAGTTTTTCCAAAGGATATGTATACGAGAGAAAACGGAAATAAGGACAAAAAAAAGCTCCAGGCAAAAAGACCTAGAGAAGCAAAAAAGATTATGACAATAGTGATTATACTATGAGTATATCAATTTCGTATATACGATTATGCATCATCTCCCATGTTACTTGATGGAAAAACAACAAGCCCCTCGACCAATACGGTTCAGGGGCTTGTTGTGAAATTCATTCTAACTCTATGTTACAAAACGTTCAGCTTCACTTCAATATTACCGCGGGTAGCGCGGGAGTATGGACATTGTTCATGTGCGCCTTCCACCAGTTTTACCGCAGTTTCATGATCAACGCCTTTGACCAGAACGTCGAGGTTTACTCCGATTCCGAAGCCGCCGTCTTCGACTTTGCCAAAATGGACCGTAGCTGTGACTTCGGTACCTTCATGTTTAACACGTTGCATGCGAGCAACCATATTTAAGGCACTGTCAAAGCAAGCGGAATAGCCTGCTGCGAACAATTGTTCTGGGTTCGTACCTGCACCACCTGCACCGCCCATTTCTTTTGGAGTATCAATATCTAAACGAAGTTCGGGGGAAGAAGACTCGATATAACCGTTACGTCCACCAACCGCTTTTACTGTTGTTTCATACATTTTTTGTTGAATGGTCATCATAATCTAATCACGGCCTCTCGCTCAATTTATATTTTACACAATTTAATTTATCAAAATAATTATTGTTTGTAAAGTATTTTGTGCAATTAGCATGTATTTTATTATATAATGTGCTAAAATAATGACGAAAGTAGGTGATCAGACAGCATGGAAAACAATCCTATTGAAGGTACAGCGTTGAAACTTGATAATCAGTTATGCTTTGCCATATATGCATGCTCCAGAGAGATTACGAAGCTATACCAGCCTTATCTGGAAAAGCTCGGTGTGACGTACTCGCAATATTTGGTACTTATCGTGCTCTGGGAGCGTGAAGAGTGTACAGTGAAGGAATTAGGTGAGGCACTATATTTGGACTCCGGCACATTAACTCCGCTATTGAAGAGATTGCAGAACGCCGGGCTTATCGATCGAAAGCGTTCCACTCAGGATGAGCGTAAGGTGCTGATTTCTTTGACGACAGAGGGAAGCGCATTACGGGACAAAGCTCTGTCTGTACCTGGATGCATCCAGGAAAAAACAAGTATGACCCGTGATCAATTTGGGTCGCTTCTGCTCCAGTTCAATGATCTGCTCGATCGTGTTCATCAAGCGAATGTACAAATCGAAAAATCATAAGGTAATTTCAGTTGCTCTTGCGAATCTTACGGCATGAGTTAATCTTCACTGAAAAAAAATACTTAATCATGTTTGAAGAAAAAAGTGCCTCTTAATGCGGATTAGGTAATCCCATGTTGTAGAGGTGCTTTTTTTGTGTGAATTTGTATTATGTATAATATCCAATAATATCCAAACATTCGATTTTGGGAATGATAATGATATCAAAATACTGTAATTCATAAGGTTAAATTATAAGGAAAGCGTTTTAAAAACATGTTACAATGATGTAGGTTTAGTATAGATTTCCTTGTGAACCGCCCTTGTTGCAGTCATGTTGATAGGAGGATTCCAGAATGAATATCCATGAATATCAGGGTAAAGAAGTATTGAAACAGTACGGAGTGGCTGTACCGAACGGTAAGGTTGCCTATACGGTGGAGGAAGCCGTTGCTGCGGCAGAATCGCTTGGGAGCGCTGTTACGGTGGTAAAAGCACAAATTCATGCTGGTGGACGCGGTAAAGCGGGTGGCGTGAAAGTTGCCAAAGGTTTGGATGAGGTGCGGACTTTTGCTGCTGAAATTTTGGGTAAGGTGCTGGTGACGCATCAGACCGGACCTGAAGGTAAAGAGGTCAAACGCCTTTTGGTTGAGGAAGGCTGCGATATTCGTAAAGAATATTACGTCGGTGTTGTCGTAGATCGTGCGACTGGACGTATCGTAATGATGGCCTCAGAAGAAGGCGGTACGGAAATCGAAGAGGTGGCTGCAGCCACTCCGGAGAAGATTTTTAAAGCGGTTGTTGATCCAGCGATTGGGCTTCAGGTGTATCAGGCCCGTAAGTTGGCGTATGACATTAATATTCCTAATGAACTGGTAAACAAAGCAGTCAAGTTTATGCTGGCGCTATACGAAGCTTTTGTGGACAAGGACTGTTCGATTGCAGAAATCAATCCCTTAGTCGTTACGGGTGATGGGAATGTACTGGCGTTGGATGCCAAACTGAATTTTGATTCTAATGCGTTGTTCCGTCACAAGGATATTTTGGAATTGCGTGATTTGGATGAAGAGGATGAGAAGGAAATTGAGGCATCTAAATACGATCTAAGCTATATTGCTCTGGATGGAAATATTGGCTGTATGGTCAATGGTGCGGGTTTGGCGATGGCAACCATGGATATTATCAAATATTACGGTGGCGATCCGGCCAACTTCCTAGACGTGGGGGGCGGTGCGACGACGGAAAAGGTAACCGAAGCGTTCAAAATCATTTTGTCCGATCCGAAGGTAGAAGGTATTTTCGTGAACATTTTCGGCGGAATTATGCAGTGTGACATCATTGCGAACGGCGTCGTGGAGGCTGCCAAACAGTTGGGGCTGACTCGTCCGCTTGTTGTCCGTCTTGAAGGGACGAATGTTGGGCTCGGTAAACAGATTTTAGCGGAATCCGGTTTGAATATCGTGGCAGCCGATTCTATGGCGGATGGCGCCCAAAAAATCGTCGAACTTGTTCAATAGCCTGTTTGCATTCCGATATGCCGAATAAACGATAGGGGATGTGAAGATCGTGAGTATTTTGGTCGATAAGCATACAAAGGTGATTACACAGGGGATTACGGGAAAAACGGCGTTGTTTCATGCCAAGGGTGCACTTGATTACGGTACACAAATGGTAGGTGGCACCTCTCCAGGTAAGGGGGGCACCGAGGTAGAAATTACACTGGAGAACGGACAACAGGTCAAATTGCCAGTGTTTAACACAGTGAGCGAAGCCAAGGAAGCTACTGGCGCAACAGCGAGCGTGATTTACGTGCCACCGGCTTTTGCAGCAGATTCCATTTTGGAGGCTGTAGATGCGGATTTAGATCTCGTGATTTGTATCACGGAGGGCATTCCGGTGCTTGATATGATTAGGGTCAAACGTTTTATGGAAGGTAAAAAGACCGTTCTGATTGGCCCTAACTGTCCAGGTGTTATTACACCAGGAGAATGTAAAATCGGTATTATGCCAGGTTACATTCATCTACCAGGTCATGTAGGCGTTGTGTCACGTAGTGGCACTTTGACCTATGAAGCAGTGCATCAGTTAACGACCCGGGGTATAGGACAATCTTCCGCTGTTGGTATTGGCGGTGACCCCGTTAAAGGTTCGGAATTCATTGATATTTTGCAACGTTTCAATGAGGACCCCAACACTCACGCTGTCATTATGATTGGAGAAATTGGGGGTACAGCCGAGGAAGAGGCTGCTGAGTGGATCAAGGACAATATGACGAAGCCGGTGGTTGGTTTTATCGGCGGTGTGACTGCGCCTCCGGGCAAACGGATGGGGCATGCTGGTGCCATTATTTCTGGCGGAAAAGGAACGGCTAAAGAGAAAATCGCCACGCTTGAAGCCTGCGGGATCCAGGTGGCACCGACTCCTTCCGAAATGGGCTCGACACTGGTAAGTGTGCTGGAAGCACGTGGTATTTTGAATTTGTGCACGACACATTAAATCGTGTTCCTTCATTAATATACAGGCCATAAAACGCATCGAAATTTGCCGCAGGCTAGTGTATAATGAAAGAAAGGTAAGCAACCTTTTTATCTTCTGAAACAGGGGATGAAAAGGTTGCTTTTTTTGCGTTAAGACAGGCTTATCAGGGAAACGCTTGCAAAATGACTCATTGTGCCACAAAATAAGGGAGGGTTCACTCTTCCGTGAATGGGGGAACCATAGTTTGGAAGAAAGATGGCTTTTGTTAGGCTTACATGAGTTAGAGGGAATCGGAAGAAAAACAATCCAGCGTATTTGGTCGAGTGACTATCAATTGCATGAGCTACTGCATTTTAGCGAACAAAAATGGATTGAGATAGGGTTAAGCCCTGCTCAGGCACGCATTGCGGCCCAGTGTTACGATGAAGAATGGGTGCATGAACGATATCAGCGAGTCCAATCCGGTGATATTGGAACGGTAACTTATGTGGACGAGGATTATCCCCTATTAATGAAGGAAACAGTTGATCCACCCTGGGTAATGTATACAATAGGGGATAAATCACTTTTGCATACATGTTCTGTAGCCATGGTAGGAACTCGCGTTCCCACCGCTTATGGACGTAGAGCAGCGGAGATACTAACAGAGGGATTATGTAATGCAGGGATTACAATAGTTAGCGGATTGGCGAGAGGCATTGACAGTATTTGTCACGAAACAGCCCTGCGCCGGGGAGGAAACACGATTGGTGTACTGGGAACAGCGATCGATCAAATTTATCCTCCCCAAAATGCGTCTTTATTTGCAGAGCTGGCTAGCAAAGGCTTGATCGTATCAGAGTATCCTCCAGGCACAAGGTCGCATCCGGGAATGTTTCCACAACGTAATCGGATTATAGCCGGCCTAACGAAGGGAACGCTTGTCGTCGAAGCAGATGCAAGAAGCGGTTCTTTGATTACAGCTGATGCTGCGCTAGAGGCAAATCGAGATGTGTTTGCTGTTCCCGGACCCATTACGTCACCGAAGAGTAGAGGCACGCTGAGCTTGATTAAGCAAGGAGCCAAAACAGTCACTGAAGCTTCGGATATTATTGAGGAGTATGAAGCGGATTTGCGTACAAGGGGGGGTTCTTCATACAATAGAGAGCAGAGTCCTAATCTGAAGGAGGTCTCCAAATTGCCAGAAAGTGAGACTTCTGAGGAAAACCGTGTCATACTGTTGCTCGAACAGGGAACCATGACTCTGGATGAACTGCTCGATGCTACGGCATGGGATTTTGGACTTTTACACGCAGTTCTGTTATCGTTAATCATAAAAAAAAGGATCGCCCAGCTAGCGGGCACAAAATACAAGCTTATTTAGTAGTTGTTTTTGCAAAGTCCTTAGTAAATGCACAAATTCAATTTTAAACATCAGGTGGAGGGCAGTATGGCATTTATCCGCGCCGCGGATTCCTACTCCTTCCCCACTTCCTGAAATGTGTTGAATTTATAGCTCGTACTAGTGAAGCGTTGGATTTGAACTTGGAAAAGCGACAGCGTTCGCCTTTGTAATGGAATTCTAACTTTATCGAAGGTTTATAAAATCTAAGAATTCCGTTACAAACAGTAATTGTAAGATCAATTCCATCGTGTAGCTTCTCTACGAACTATAGCTCACCACATTTCAGGAAGTCTATCATACTCATGTGTGTAATTGAGAGGAGGAAGAGCCTATGGCGGATTCACTCGTCATCGTGGAATCGCCTTCCAAGGCGAAGACGATCGGCAAATACTTAGGCAGCAAATATATCGTCAAGGCTTCCATGGGTCATATCAGGGATTTACCGAAGAGTCAGATCGGCGTAGAGGTCGAAAATGATTTTAATCCCAAATACATTACCATTCGAGGTAAAGGCTCAATTCTAAAAGAATTAAAGGATGCCCGAAAAAAAGTGAAAAAAGTATATCTGGCGGCTGACCCGGATCGCGAAGGTGAGGCTATTGCCTGGCATCTAGCGCATGCGCTGGAACTGGACGATACGGCAGATTGCCGTGTGGTATTTAATGAAATTACAAAGCAGGCTGTCAAAGATGCTTTTAAAACACCCCGTAAAATCAATATGGATTTGGTCAATGCTCAACAGGCACGACGGATACTGGATCGACTTGTAGGCTACAAAATCAGCCCGTTGCTCTGGAAAAAGGTGAAAAAGGGCCTATCCGCTGGGCGTGTGCAGTCGGTTGCGGTGAAAATTATTCTGGACCGGGAAAACGAGATCAGTGAGTTTGTACCAGAAGAATACTGGACGATTACAGCTAAACTAGCTATTAAAGACAGCACCTTTGAAGCGAAATTTCATAAGCTGCGCGGTGAAAAGAAAGAACTCTCCAGCGAAGCGGATGTACAAGAAGTGTTGGAAGCTATCGGAAAATCGTCTTACAAGGTGCGCGATGTGAAAGAGAAAGAGCGTTTACGCAATCCTTCTCCTCCATTCACAACAAGTTCCTTGCAGCAGGAGGCGGCTCGGAAGCTCAACTTCCGTGCTTCTAAAACGATGTCTGTAGCTCAGCAGCTATATGAGGGTGTGGATTTAGGTAAAGAAGGGACCGTGGGTCTAATTACGTATATGCGTACGGATTCCACACGGATCGCCGCTTCAGCTCAAGAGGAAGCGAAAGAATTAATTATTCAAAAATATGGCGAAGCTTTTGTACCTGAAACTCCTCGTCAATATTCAAAAAAAGCGGCCAACGCCCAAGATGCGCATGAAGCGATTCGCCCAACCTCTGCGTTACGCGAACCGGAAACAGTTAAACCGTTTATGAGTCGGGATCAGTTCCGTTTGTACAAATTGGTATGGGAACGTTTCATGGCCAGCCAGATGGCTTCTGCTATTATGGATACTTTGTCCGTAGATATTGAAGCGGGTGAGACGATATTCCGGGCAGCAGGTTCGAAGGTTCGTTTTCCAGGTTTCATGAAAGTGTATGTAGAGGGAAATGACGACGGTAAAACCGAAGAAGATAAACTGCTGCCACCACTTCAACCAGGCGATAAATTAAAAAAAGAAGCAGTTGAGCCGAAGCAGCATTTTACACAACCGCCTCCCCGTTATACGGAAGCGCGACTTGTTAAGACGCTGGAAGAACTGGGTATAGGACGTCCAAGTACGTATGCGCCGACGCTGGAAACCATTCAGAAACGTGGGTACGTTGCTATTGAAGAGAAGAAGTTTTTCCCTACAGAGCTGGGCGAATTGGTCATCGAACAGATGGAGGAGTTCTTTCCAGAGATTTTGAATGTGGAGTTTACAGCTCATATGGAAGGTGATCTTGACCACGTCGAAGAAGGCGAAGGTAATTGGGTCAAAGTGTTGAGTGACTTTTACGAGTCATTCGAGAAGCGACTTGAAGTGGCTGAAGAAGAAATGAAAGAAATTGAAATAAAAGATGAAGTATCCGATGTTATTTGTGATAAGTGTGGCAGCCAAATGGTCTATAAGCTTGGCCGATTTGGTAAATTCCTGGCCTGTTCTGCTTTTCCAGATTGCCGTAACACAAAGCCAATTGTTAAGGATATCGGGATTGATTGTCCTACATGCGGTGAGGGACATGTTGTCGAACGACGAAGTAAAAAGGGACGTATCTTTTACGGATGTGACCGCTACCCGGAATGTGATTTTGTATCCTGGGATAAACCGTCCATTAAGCCTTGCCCAAGTTGCAGTAGCCTAATGGTTGAAAAACGTACGAAACAAGGAACGAAGCTCAACTGTACTGTCTGCGATCACAGCGAAATGCTGGAAGAGAGCGATGAGAGTGTAGAGACTTCTTAAGAACAACATTAGCAGGGGGATTTAAACGTGAGTGAACTACAAAAGGTAACGGTCATCGGAGCAGGCTTGGCGGGCAGCGAAGCTGCCTGGCAAATTGCAAGCCGTGGAGTGCCAGTCAAGTTATATGAAATGAGGCCGGTTGTAAAAACACCAGCACATCATACAGATAAATTTGCCGAACTGGTATGCAGTAATTCCTTGAGGGCAAACGGCCTAACGAATGCAGTAGGCGTACTGAAGGAAGAGATGAGAATACTGAACTCCTTGATTCTGAGCGCAGCAGATCGTCATGCTGTTCCGGCTGGCGGTGCATTGGCAGTAGATCGTGACGGATTTTCCGGTCATATTACTGATACGCTTCATCAACATCCTTTGATCGAGGTTGTTAATGAAGAGCTTCAGGAAATCCCACAGGACGGTATTGTGGTTATTGCGACGGGGCCTTTAACTTCTCCAGCTTTGTCGGAACAGATTAAATCACTGATGGGAGAGGAGTATTTTTATTTTTACGATGCGGCGGCCCCGATTGTGGAAAAGGACTCTATCGACATGAGCAAGGTTTATCTGGCTTCCCGTTATGATAAGGGAGAAGCAGCGTACTTGAATTGTCCGATGAACGAAGCGGAATTTGATGCTTTTTATGAGGCTCTGATTACGGCTGAGGTAGCGCAAGTCAAGGAATTCGAAAAAGAAATTTATTTTGAAGGCTGTATGCCCATCGAAGTGATGATGCAACGTGGGAAACAAACGGCATTGTTCGGACCTATGAAACCTGTGGGTCTCGTAAATCCGCATACAGGTGAACTGCCTCACGCAGTTGTTCAGCTTCGGCAGGACAACGCTGCAGGAACGCTGTATAATCTGGTTGGTTTCCAGACTCACCTCAAATGGGGGGAGCAAAAGCGTGTATTTTCAATGATTCCGGGTCTTGAAGAGGCAGAGTTTGTACGTTATGGTGTGATGCATCGCAATACCTTTATTAATTCACCGCAGCAACTTCATCCAACCTATCAGTTCAAGGGAAGAAGTAATCTATTCTTCGCCGGACAAATGACCGGTGTAGAGGGATATGTGGAGTCGGCAGCTTCTGGTCTGCTGGCCGGGATGAATGCGGCACGAGCAGCACGTGGACAGGAAATGTTTGTATTTCCTGCAGAAACGACATTAGGCAGCATGGCGCGGTATATTACGACCGCTGATTTTAAACATTTTCAACCGATGAATGCAAACTTTGGTTTGCTTCCAAAGTTGGAAAAACGGATTCGTAACAAAAAGGAAAAGAATGAAGCTCTCGCTAGTCGCGCGTTGGAAAGTTTGCGCGGTTATATCAATGAAACGGGAGTTATATCAGCTGAAGTACAGGCATAGGGATGAAGGAAAAGGAGGAGCGCGTTATGGATATGTCCTTTCATGCTACCACCATCTGCGCTGTACGCCACAATGGCAAAGGAGCTATTGCGGGTGATGGACAGGTAACGTTCGGTAACAGTGTTGTAATGAAGCAGACGGCAAAAAAAGTACGCAGATTGTATCGTGGTCAGGTCGTTGCAGGATTTGCGGGTTCGGTGGCCGATGCTATCACGTTATTTGAAAAGTTTGAAAATAAGCTAGAGGAACACCACGGAAATCTTCAAAGAGCAGCCGTGGAACTGGCCAAGGACTGGCGTCAGGATCGTATCCTGCGTAAACTGGAAGCGCTTATGATTGTGATGGACTCTTCCGGGATGCTGCTCATTTCTGGAGGCGGCGAAATTATCGAGCCGGATGATGATGTGCTTGCCATTGGCTCAGGTGGCAATTTTGCATTGGCTGCTGCCCGCGCTTTCAAACGCCATGGCTCTGGCATGGAAGCAAAGGACATGGCACGGGAAGCGCTAGAGGTTGCTTCGGAAATATGTGTGTATACGAACAATCAGATTATCGTGGAAGAACTGTAAATCGGCTCTGAGTATTCAAGGGTGGAGGAGTGCAAAATGAATAATCAATCGTTGACGCCCAGACAAGTGGTATCCGAGCTGGATAAGTATATTGTCGGACAAAAGGAAGCAAAAAAATCTGTTGCTGTTGCCTTGCGCAACCGCTATCGGCGTAGCAAGCTGCCGGATGACATCCGGGATGAAATTGTGCCTAAAAATATTTTGATGATCGGACCAACTGGTGTGGGTAAAACTGAAATTGCACGTAGACTTGCACGGCTCGTAGGGGCTCCTTTTGTCAAGGTAGAGGCGACCAAATTTACAGAAGTGGGTTACGTCGGTCGTGATGTGGAATCCATGGTGCGTGATCTGATGGAAACCTCCATTCGCATCGTCAAGTCGGAACGAACAGAGAATGTGAAGGACAAAGCGGAGGACATGGCAAATGAACGGATTGTCAGCATCCTTGTACCTGCAGAAAAGTCAAACAAATCGCAACGTAATCCCTTTGAAATGCTGTTTGGCAATAACACGGGAACTTCGATAGAAGAAGAACCACCACAACAGGATGGATCTTTGGCAGAAAAGCGCCGTAAGGTTAAATTCGATCTGTTGTCCGGTAAGCTTGAGGATGATGTCATAGAGATTGATGTGGAGGATACTGCACCCAATATGCTCGATATGTTTGCTGGGCAAGGGAATGAACAAATGGGTATGAATATGCAGGAGATGTTCGGAAGTTTTCTGCCCAAGCGGACGAAGAAGCGCAAGCTGCCAGTCAAGGAAGCTCGCAAGGTGTTGATTCAAGATGAAGCCGCCAAATTGATCGATATGGACGATGTGATTCAGGAGTCTGTGAAGCGTGCTGAGCAATCGGGTATTATTTTTATCGATGAAATAGATAAGATTGCCAGCCAGGGTAAGGGGAGTGGCCCCGATGTGTCGAGAGAAGGCGTCCAGCGCGATATTTTACCTATTGTCGAGGGATCTACCATCATGACCAAATACGGTCCGGTAAGAACAGATTACATTCTGTTTATTGCTGCAGGAGCTTTTCATGTTGCAAAACCATCTGACCTGATCCCTGAGCTTCAGGGCCGTTTTCCAATCCGTGTGGAATTAAGTAGCCTGACTTTGGATGAGTTTGTGTCGATACTGACGGAGCCTAAAAATGCGCTGACCAAGCAATACACTGATCTACTCCGTACCGAGGAGATTGAAGTCGAATTTTCTGCGGAAGCGATTCGTGAGATTGCCAGTATTGCTGAGTCTGTAAATCGCAACACCGAAAATATTGGCGCACGTCGTTTGCATACCATTCTAGAAAAGCTGCTGGAGGATCTGTCGTTTGAAGCACCAGAGCTTACATTGGATCGTATGATCATTACCCCGGAATATGTACGTGAGAAGCTGGGAGATATTGCCCAAAACAGGGACCTTAGTCAGTATATTTTATGAATAGGGTTTTCTAAAAATAGGGTGTGTGGTCCAGAATAACACTATCTTGCACCGTCATTTAGACCTAGATAATGGTCAAGTTGATGATTTTTCTGTCTATTCCAAAAGTAGGACGTATAATCTTTTACAGGTGTAAAGTGCTAAGAAAACATTCATTTTCTTGAAAAAAACCTGAAAAATTTAACAATTTATGCATCTAAAGCCCTCTTTTTTTAAAAAGATAGGGCTTTTTTCTTATTGTAATTAGGTCCCAACTCTACGAAACTTAGAATATATGACAGAAAGTTATTATTTTCTACTTAAGACCTAAAAGAAATGTATAATTATGAAATTTTATTGTCGAAAAAAAGTGAAAAATCTTGTTTTATTGAATCTTACTTTGGAGTAGACGCTGGGAGGGAGGAGCTAAATGAATCTGCTGGGTGATATGAGCTTTCAAAAGCTTCAGGCAGGTGTACAGGCGGCAAATACGAGACAACGTGTGATGGCTGACAATATTTCCAATGCGGATACCCCGTATTTTAAGCGTTCGGAGGTTTCATTTGAAGAACTGCTTCAGCAGCAAATGGACGGGGATGTCACACCACTACGTGGAAAAGTAACCAATTCAAGACATTTTCAAATAGGACCTGTGAACTCCATTCCAGATGCCACGGTCACCAAAGATGGGTACTCAGTCATGAATAACAATATGAACAACGTAGATATCGACAGAGAAATGAGTCTTATGGCTGAAAATCAACTAAGATATAATACCTACATCCAAGAAATTAATGAGCGCATCAAGATGATGAGAACAGCGGTAGAAGGGAGATAGGAATAGGTGAAGATTAACAACGGCTTTGATATTAGTGCGTCTGCTCTTACGGCCCAACGGTTGCGGATGGACGTTATATCTAGCAACATTGCCAACGCAGAGACAACTCGGGCGAAAGTAGAGAATGGACAAGCAGTTCCATATCGGAGAAAAACGGTTGTTTTGGAGCCGAACCAATCTGGCTTTGCCGATGTTTTGAAGGCTCAAATGGAAGGAAGTAGAACTAGCGCTGCTGGCGTTAAGGTTTCGCAAATTCAGGAAGATCAGTCACCTTTGAAGCCTGTGTACAATCCGGGTCACCCGGATGCTGATAAAGATGGCTATGTATATATGCCTAATGTAGACATTATGAAAGAAATGGTCGACATGATTTCCGCAACACGCTCATACGAAGCCAATGTAACAGCTCTGAATGCATCAAAGGCTATGGTTTCCAAAGCGCTTGAAATCGGTCGCTAAGCTCTAGGACTACTAATTACTTAATAGGGAGAGTAAAACATGATTCAGAACGCCATGTTTAATGTACAGACACCGGTAATACAGCAGATTCAATCGCCTAACAATGAGTTGGCGAAAGCGACGCCTTCCGAATCCTTGAAGGACTTTGGTTCCTTCCTAAAGGATGCTCTCAATGAAGTAGGGCAGCAGGAAGCCGCTACGCACCAGATGTCCGACCAATTCATGGCAGGCAAAGTTGATGTAGATCAGGTCATGATCACTTCCCAACAAGCGCTGCTTTCCCTGCAGCTTACTACACAGGTCCGAAACAAAGCGATCGAAGCCTATCAGGAGATCATGCGTACACAGATGTAAAGAGGGTTTAGCAAAGTTTCGGATGGGGTGACGGAGTGAACGAGAGAATCGCCCAATATCGGGATAAGATTTCCGGGTATTGGAATAATTTTAGCAAAAAACAGAAGATATTACTTGTTTCGACATTAGCATTCATCATTATCGCTGTTGTAGTGCTAACGATGCAGTTTACCAAAACCGAGTATGAAGTGGCTTTCCGGGATTTAAATGCTAACGATGCTGCCGGAGTCATTAAATATCTCGATTCTGCGGGTATACCGTATCAACTTAATGCTGGTGGGACACAAATCTCAGTCCCAACCGCTAATGCGGATAAGGCGAAGGTAGATGTTGGGTCTCAAGGCCTGATTCAGAAGGGTTCAATCGGCATGAGCGCTTTTGACCAGTCCTCCTCTGCCATTGGCATGACGGAGAACGAGTTCAATGTGAAGTACAATAATGCATTGAACGGCGAAATACAGCAACTGTTGGAACGGATGGATGGTGTCCAAAGCTCCAAAGCTGTCATTAATATGCCAAAGGAAAACATTTTTGCCGGACTTGAGGAAAAGGACAAAGCCTCCGCTTCGATTCAAATGGAATTCGAGCCTGGCTTTACTCCAAATCAGCAGGCGATCGATGGATACTTTAATCTGGTAAAAACGGCCGTACCGAATCTTCCAGTGGAAAACATTACGATCACTAATAAGGAATATGAGTTGATTCCAACGGCCAAGGGCGGCCAAGGTGGGCTCACTAGTGGTGTTCAAGAAAACATGGCTCTACAGAAGAAGTTTGAGAGCGATGTAAGGAATAATGTTCAACAATTTTTGTCGAAAATTGTTGGAGACGACAAGGTAAATGTACTTGTGATGTCCCAGCTAAATTTCGACAAAGTAACATCAAAGGAACAAATGGTCACACCTGTTGACCAAACGAAAATGAAGGGTATTGAAATTAGCGCCCAACAAATTCAGGAAAGCTATACAGGTAGTAGTGGACAAACCGGAGGAGTTGCAGGAACAGGAACACAGGATGTTCCGGGCTACCCCGGAGGAGCTAATTCCGGCAATACCAGCTCAGATAAGAGCTCAAGTACGATTAACTACGAAGTTAACCGAATTGCAAGGGATATTATCCAAAGTCCGTATACTGTAAAAGATTTAACCATTAATGTAGCAGTTGAACCACCAACAGGTCAGCAAACGTTGGATACTGCAACTCAGACAGCAATTCAAAATATTTTGGTTAATATCGTAAGAGCGTCGTTGGCGAATTCTGGTACTACAATTACAGACGCTGATTTGGCTAAGAAGGTTTCGGTGTTCTCACAAGCAGTTCCGGCGCCTGCGAGCACAAATACATTCTTCTCAGCTTCCAACCCTTGGCTATGGGGCATCGGAGCTGCTGTTCTGGCACTGCTGGCGGGTGTAATCTTCCTCATCGTACGCGGTCGTCGTAAGCAGGAAGAAGAGTTGGATGAAGAATTGCAACTTATGCCAACGCCGACGGAGTTCCCGTCTATTACCATGGAAAGTGTGACAAATGAAAGTCAAGTGCGTAAACAGCTTGAAAGTCTGGCGAAAAAGAAACCCGACGAATTCGTCAATCTGCTTCGTACATGGCTGGCTGACGAATAGAGGTGAGTTCATTGGCAAAGGCAAGCAGTCAAGGTTTAACGGGAAGACAGAAAGCAGCTATACTTCTGATCACAATGGGACCAGAGGTATCTGCTCAAATATTCAAGCATTTGCGTGATGAGGAGATCGAGCAACTTACATTGGAAATTGCCAATGTGCGGAAGGTCGATGCCATTGAGAAGGACTCCATCATGGCCGAGTTTCATCAAATTTGTTTGGCTCAGGAGTACATTTCCCAAGGCGGTATTAATTACGCTAAAGAAATATTGGAAAAAGCACTCGGATCGCAAAAAGCAGTTGAGGTCATTAACCGTCTAACAGCGACGTTACAGGTAAGACCCTTCGATTTTGCCCGCAAAGCTGATCCAAACCAGATATTGAATTTTATACAGAATGAGAATCCGCAAACGATTGCTCTCGTGCTTTCGTACTTGCAATTCGAGCAGGCGGCTGCAATTCTGTCGTCTCTGCCACAGGAAAAGCAGGCAGATGTGGCCCGGCGTGTCGCTGTCATGGACAGTACATCTCCGGAAGTTATTTCCCAGGTGGAACGAGTGTTGGAGCAAAAGCTGTCTGCAACCGCGACGCAGGATTATACGAATGCAGGTGGTATCGAGTCCATTGTTCAGATTTTGAATGGCGTAGACCGCGGAACCGAACGTACGATTCTCGACTCGCTTGAAATTCAAGATCCAGAACTGGCTGAGGAAATTAAGAAAAGAATGTTCGTGTTCGAGGATATCGTCAATGTGGACAACCGTTCCATTCAGCGCATTGTCCGCGATATCGACAATGCAGATTTGCAATTGGCGCTTAAAGTATCCAGTGAAGAAGTGCGTGATGTGATTTTCCGAAATATGTCGAAACGTATGGCAGAAACCTTCAAAGAGGAAATGGAGTACATGGGACCGGTGCGGTTGCGTGATGTGGAAGAAGCACAGACACGTATCGTATCGACGATCCGCAGATTGGAAGAGGCCGGTGAGATTATAATCGCACGCGGCGGAGGAGATGACATCATTGTCTAACTTGATCAAATCTTTCCAATATGTTCCTGTAGAGGCTTTGAAAACAATTGATGTGGCACATACGTATGCGCCAGAAACGACGGACGAAGAAATCACAACTGAATATACGGAGCCGGAGCCTCAGCGAGATCATGAGGCTGAACGGCTACGGGATGAAATGCTGAAAGATGCTAAGGATTTTGCCGAACGTCAGGTTCGCGAGGCAGCTGAAGAAGCGGAACGGATGCTTCAGGAGGCGCAGCAGCAGATTGAAGCCTGGTGGCAGGAGCGACGCGAGCATGACGATCAGCTGACTCAGTCGTTAAAGGCTGATGGGTTTCAGCAAGGATATGAAGAAGGTCAGAAGCTGGCTGAGGCCGAGCTTCAGACGAAATCAGAGCAGATGATGGAAGAAGCACAGGATATTCTACGTCAGGCCTATGAGATAAAGGAACAACTAATTCAGGAAGCTGAGCCTTTTCTGGTTGAACTGAGTAGTGCTATTGCTGAGAAGGTCATTGAGAAACAGCTTAGCCTTGAGCCGGACTACACGATAGAATTAATTCGTAAAAATTTGGCTCGTAAGCGGGAAAAAGGAACCATTACATTGTGTGTGTCGCCTCAGCATTTCGCATTTGTGCAAGGTGCACGAGAAGAATTGTCATTAACTGTCGATTCGCAGGCAGAACTGCAAATTATTCCTGATGGTACCGTGAAAGATCGCGGTTGTGTTATCCGTTCTTCTTTTGGGAGCGTGGATGCGCGGATTGATACGCAATTAGCTGAGATCAAAAAGGAACTACTGCGTCTGGCACATGAGAATGAGGAGCGAAGACATGAAGGGGCTTAATACGCAGCGCTACATGGATCATTTGCGCCAGCTGGACCCGGTTCGGGTAAATGGCAAGGTTACGCAGGTTATCGGCCTGATGGTTGAATCGGAAGGTCCGGATGCCAGTATCGGGGATGTTTGTTACATTTATCCGGGTAAAACGGCAAAGCCGTTGCAAGCGGAGGTTGTAGGCTTCAGGGACAATAAAGTGCTTCTAATGCCACTTGGAGAACTGCAATCCATTGGTCCCGGTTGTGATGTAGTAGGAACAGGGAAGCCGTTGAATGTGCAGGTCGGGTCGGAACTGTTAGGCAAGGTGCTGGACGGCTTGGGTCAGCCTCTGGATGGCTCATTGATTCCCTCGCGAATGGCGAGATATTCAACCTTCAATATTCCGTCCAATCCGCTGAATCGTCCGCGTGTGCAGGAACCAATCAGTATCGGGGTGCGCGCTATTGACGGGTTGCTTACTATCGGTAAAGGACAACGGGTTGGTATTTTTGCAGGTTCGGGTGTAGGTAAAAGTACCTTGATGGGAATGATTGCCCGTAATACGGAAGCTGATGTGAATGTAATCGCCTTGATCGGGGAACGTGGACGCGAGGTGCTGGACTTTATTGAACGGGATTTAGGTCCGGAGGGACTAGAACGTTCCGTGGTCATTGTGGCAACTTCCGACCAACCTGCGTTAATCCGTATTAAGGGTGCACTTATTGCAACGACGATCGCGGAATATTTTCGGGACCGCGGGTTGAATGTCATGCTGATGATGGATTCAGTTACCCGGTATGCGATGGCCCAACGTGAAGTCGGCCTAGCCGTAGGGGAGCCACCGGCAATGAGAGGGTACACACCTTCCGTGTTTGCTAGTCTACCTAAGCTTCTAGAACGTGCAGGGACAGGCCCTACTGGCTCCATAACCGCTTTCTATACGGTACTGGTCGATGGTGATGATATGAACGAGCCCATCGCGGATGCGGTGCGCGGGATTTTGGATGGACACATTGTCTTGAATCGTGGGATTGCGAACAAAGGACATTTTCCGGCAATCGATGTGTTAGCGAGTATTAGCCGTGTTATGAAGGATATCGCACCACGAGATCAGATAGACGCTGCCGAGAACATTAAGCGCTTGATGGCCATTTACAAAGATTCGGAGGACCTGATTAATATTGGGGCCTATCAGCAGGGTTCAAATGCAGAAATTGACGAATCCATGGAGCGTATACGGGATATATGGGATTTTACAAGACAAAGAACAGATGAAAAGGCTGAGCTGGACGAGGTAAGAGAGCGTTTGATTTCTGAATTTACGAGGAGATGAAGGTTGAACGATGAGATTTCAGTATTCCTTTCAGAAAGTTGTAGACTTGAAAACCAACGAAAAGTCACAGGCCGAATGGTTGCTTTCCAGTGCTGTTGGACAATTGCAGGCTGAGGAGCAGACATTAACACAGCTTGTAGGCGAAAGGAATCGAGTCATATCAGCCATCCAAAAGGCTGCCGAGGATTGCGCACCACTCTCTACCATTCAGGAATTACAGGCTTATGTTAATCATCTGGACCAATGTATTACACGCAAGCATAGGGATGTTCAATATGCGCAGCAAAATGTGCAAAGCAAACAAACCGTTTTGACCGATAAAATGCTGGATGAACAGGTTTGGCTGAAAGCGAGAGAGAAGGCCAACGTGAAATTCCAACAGGAAGTGCTCCTGCGCGAGCAGAACGAGCTGGATGAAATGGCTTCCGTGCGATTTGCCATGAAAGCCCGGTAAGCGGAAAGTCATAGGATACGCATATCAGCTGCCTGAGGAGGAAGACGATGGCACAGAAGTTAGCAGAAAATGAACTGGATATGGATTTAGGAAAAGAATCAGGCGGGGGATTTGAACGGTTTATGTTTTTCCTGATTCCGATTGTGTTCACAATCGTTCTGGTCGGGGTCCTGCTTACATTGTTCAATATGGACTTCAGAAGCGAAATGATTTCATTAGGGAACAAAATACCAGTTGTTAAAAATTGGGTACCTGAACCGAAAGATAAGGCTACACAGACGAAAGAGGCAGATCAAAAGGCTCAGTCCGAAAGTTCTGAAGCAACCATTCAGCAGTTAAAGGCAGATCTAGCCAAGCAGACGGAGGAGCTTAAAAAGGCTACCGCTGCTAAGACGACACAAGATAAAAAGGTTACTGAACTGCAGAATCAGGTCAATACGCTCCAAACGCAACAGGAACAGCAGCTACAGGCCAGTCAGCAGGGACAGGCTGGTACGCAAACTACAGGTGGAACAACAAATGAAGATCCTTATGTAAAACAGGCCAGAGATCTTGCTAGTATGTATGAAGGAATGACAGCTAGTAAAGCGGCACCGATTATGGAGAATCTGACTACGGAAGAGACTGTGCAGCTGCTAAGCTACATGGACCCTGCCAACAGTGCGAAGATTTTGCAAAAGATGGACGCTAAAAAAGCAGCCGATATTACTATGGCTCTGAAAAACGTAACGCCATCTACGGATTTGTCAGTTGCTGCGTTGCAGTCTCGTCTGAAAAAGGATCAAGGTACCACAGCTGGCACGACGAGTAAGAGTTTGCAAAGCACTCAAATCAGTAGCACATTTGCTTCCATGGACAAGAAGAGCGGTGCCGAACTTATTTTGCAAACTTACAAAATCAGTCCAGACAAGGCATTAAACATATTAAATACAGTAGATGATTCGACACGTGGTTCTTTACTACAAAATATGTCTGCCAAGGATGCGGCTCAGACCGCAAAAATTTTAAACAAACTGATGGGCAGTAAGTAATTTAAATGAAGGGAGGTGAAAAATAAATGACCCTTATTTCTCAAAGTGTATCGCTCGGCTCCAGTCAGACAGCTAGCAGTACAACGGCCTCAACAACGACTACAGCCACAGCTGCTGGAGCAACCACGGGTGCTTTTAATCAAACACTTACGCAAATGATGACAGGCGGGCAAACGGGCTCAGCAGGCACAGATGCGAACGGTTCTCCATTAGTTATGGTACTCCCGCTTATTGCGACTGGAGAATCCACGGAAGCTCCAACGGAGTCGCTGGTCGAAACACTGGCTCCTTTGCTGCAGAATCTCGAAAAGTTGGATGACCAAGTAGCTGCCGATCCTGCTCTGCTTGCAACTCTGCAAGCTTGGATTCAGCAAGTACAACAGTTTTTGCAAGGCGACGGAACAAATCAACAGTTAAACGGTGGAGAAACGACAGAGGCGACAGGCTTAACAGCCTTGGCAGCCAACCCGGCTACTCTTCGATTTGCATTGCAGGACGCTTTGTCACAACTTGCCAATGTAGCAGAGCAGGCTTCTGGAGACCAAAAGTCCCAGGTGACACAGTTGCTACAATCGCTCCAAAGCGCAACGGCAGGTACGGGAGCAATTTCCGATGAGCAGTGGAATGGTGTAATGAAAGCTGTGGAACTTGCTGATGGTGGGGATTCACAAGCAGTTCAGCCTTCTGCAAATCGAACAAATGGTACTCAGACCGTAGCTACAGCCACTACAGACAAACAGGTTGTTGCTTCTCAGCAGCAAGCTAGTCAAGGCGAAACTAATCAACAAGGTTCAGAAGGGCAACGTTCATCAACTAATATTCTCGTTCAGTCTGCAGTTAAGACGACTGGAGCGGATGAAGCGAGTGCATTCGTAGATGCAACTGAGCAAGCGGATTCGACAGCAACTGACAATCAGACTCCAGTGATCACGACTGCGGGACAGCTTTCGGTACAAACGCAAGGAACAACACCTTCGGCTCCGGCTCAACCAGTCGTACATGTGCGGCAATTTGCCAAGGAGATGACCGAATTTGTAGTGCAGAAACTTGACATTGTAAAACACACTGGCTTGACGGAAGCGACTATCATGCTTCGTCCAGATCATCTGGGCCAGCTGGAGGTTAAGCTGACAATGCAAAATGGTCATCTGGTTGCCCAGTTCATGACTGAGCATAGCGGAGCGAAGGATTTGCTGGAACAGCAAATGTCGCAGCTGCGTTCGAGTCTCCAGAGCCAAGGTATCCAGGTGGATAAGGTAGAAGTCACGCACAATGAGTCGCTTTCCTCCCATATGTATCAGGATGGGCGCGGATCTGGAGCTAATCAGCAGCAGCAGCAATCCAATCAACGTTCCAAAGCTCGTGGTAGAGAAGAGAGCGAAGATGCTATGAAGGTAGCTGAAATGGCAGAGGAACTCCGTAACTGGACAGCAGAACAACGTGCAGATGATATAAATCGGACAGGCTCCTTTACAGCACAAGCGTAATGATGGAGGTGAGAACACAATGACGACGACAGACAACAATGTATCCACCAGCAACGTCTGGCCGAATTACAATGTGAACAATGTCAAAACGGCGAGTGCTAAGGATACTAAGACTATGGGTAAAGATCAATTTCTGAAAATTTTGATCACCCAGCTACAAAATCAGGATCCGATGCAGCCTTTGGAGGATAAAGAATTTATCGCTCAAATGGCCCAGTTTTCCTCAGTGGAACAACTGATGAACATTTCTACGCAGTTGAATGCATTGGGACAGTCTTTGGGTACGGCTTCCGGTTTGATAGGAAAAGAAGTCAGCTGGATTGAGGCAGGTAAAAAAGACTCCATCACAGGTGAAACAGGTGCGGGTACCGTAAAAAGTGGAATCGTGGATTCTATCGTTATTCGCGACGGTGTGCAGTATGCCAAAATGGGAGCGGCTGAGGTGGCATTAAAAGATGTAACATCAGTGAGTCAGGCTAATACAACGACTCCCGCTACAAATACATCGGATACTTCATCTTCTTCCTCTACTGGAAGCGGTGAGAACTCATGAATGATAGAATGACGGTCGGACGCCTTTTTCCCGCCAACGTGCCCCCGGCAGCAATCTCACAAAACCGAGTAAATTCGGTATCCAAGGATGCCAGACCGTTCGGTCAGGTGTTGCAGGAACAGGTGCTCAAGCTGAGCAACCATGCAGCCAAGCGTCTGGAGCAGCGGGGAATAGAGTTGAGAAGTGACCAAATGGCGAAAATCAACTCTGCTGTGGATAAAGCAGCTGCCAAAGGCGCCAAAGAATCATTGATTTTAATGCAGGATATGGCTTTGATTGTAAGTGTACCTAATCGAACAGTTGTTACCGCGATGGATAAGAAGTCCATGGAGGATAACGTATTTACGCAGATAGATAGTGCTGTAATTATTTCATAAAAATGTATATGGAGTGGCTGGCCCGAATAGGAAAGCCATGAAAAAGCCGCGGATCGACTGATGCGGTCAACTAAGCAACCAATCAGAGGAGGATTTATACTCAATGTTGAGATCAATGTATTCAGGTGTATCGGGCATGAAGGGCTTTCAAACAAAGCTGGACGTTATCGGTAACAACATTGCAAACGTAAATACTACAGGCTTCAAGTCCAGCCGAGTGATGTTCAAAGATATCTTGAGCCAAACCAGTTCGGGTGCAAGTGCGCCTGACGCTACGACAACTGCAGGTCAAAATGCCAAGCAGGTTGGTCTAGGGGTGTCCGTCAGCTCAATTGATACCCTGCACCTTCCGGGTAGTGCAATGACTACCAATAATCCGACGGATTTGCGGATTAACGGTGACGGATTTTTCCTGATCAAAATGAATGATGCACAGGAAGTCCCTTATCTGACTCGTGCGGGTGATTTCCACATAGACGCAAACCGAAATCTGGTTACTGCAGATGGATTTTTTGTAGGAGATGCGGGTGGAGATCCAATCACACTTGCTGACAATGTTACGGCAGTCTCTATCTCGCAGGATGGTACGATTGTACAGCAGCTGGATGATGGTACAGTAGATAATGGCACGCAAATTGGTATAGCCAGAGTTACTAACCCGGAAGGTTTGGAGAAAATTGGAGGCAGCCTGTATCGTACAACGGTCAACTCCAACATTGATGCACTTGAGCCTGGAGCAGCCAACTCAGAGGGGCGTGGAGCTATCATCGCGGGTCAGCTGGAAATGTCCAACGTTGATCTGACAGGCGAATTTACCGAAATGATCGTAGCTCAGCGCGGATTCCAAGCGAACTCGCGTATCATTACGACCTCGGATGAAGTGCTTCAGGAAGTTGTAAACTTGAAACGATAATCTCATTTAAACGCGGAGGAGTAGAGGCTCCTCCGCACCTATCAGGAGGTTGGTATTACGATGATCCCGTTAACGCGGCTGAACGGCTCGCCTATGTGGCTTAATGCGCTGCTCATTGAGACTGTGGAGGAAACACCGGATACATACGTCACTTTGGTGACGGGGAAACGGTTGATTGTATTGGAAAAAGCGGCAGATGTCGTCTCCTTGATCAAGGGTTACAGCCGTGAAATCGGCATGCATGCCGCCACGATAAAAGTGCAACAAATGGAGGAAGACGAATGAAGAAGATGCTGCCATGGCTCATTACAATTTTACTCGCGATTACTTTGATTGCAGGCGCGGCCTTTGTACTTATACCAGCGCTTAGCGGGAAGAAGTCGGAAGTCATACCGAATGCGCAAGCTGCTCAGGCAGAACAACTTCCAAGATTGTCAGCAGATGAATTGGTGGAAGTGAGCTCTGAAATTACCGGTATCAAAACAAATCTGGCAGACGCAGATTACATTGTTCAGATGAACCTATCTTTTCAATTGAACGATGCCAAAGCAAAAGAATCTTTTGAAAAAATCAAAGACATCAGTATTAAGCCCATCGTTATTCAATTACTTGCAGACACCAAACCTGATGAGCTCAGAACGGCTAAAGGCCGGGACCAGTTCAGTGACAAGCTGACGGATCTCATCAACAAGTCGCTCCCTGAAGGTCACCTGGGGAACGCCAAAATTACAGACTTTTTGCTGGCAGCCATTTGATTCCAGGTGAACTTGTCAGGAACACGTAAGGGGGTGAATAACATTGGTGGATGTACTGTCACAAGGGGAAATTGATGCCCTTTTAGCAGCTCTTTCGTCCGGTGAAATGGATGCGGAAGAACTTAAAAAGGAAGATACCCAAAAGAAAGTTCGCGCTTATGATTTCAAAAGAGCGCTTAGGTTTTCCAAGGATCATATACGGAGTCTGACGCGGATACACGAGAACTTTGCACGGTATCTGACCACATATTTTTCAGCGCAGCTTCGTACTTTTGTCCAAATTAATGTCGTTCAGGTGGAGCAACTTCCTTATGATGAATTCATTCGCTCCATTCCGAAAATGACCATTCTAAACATTTTTGAAGCTGAACCGCTGGAAGGCCGTATGGTGCTTGAGGTTCACCCGAACGTTGCTTATGCCATGTTGGACAGGCTTCTCGGAGGAACAGGTTCGGCACCGTCAAAGGTTACTGCGTTGACCGAAATCGAGACGACGATTATGGAGCGAATTTTCAGTCGTACCTTTGATAGCCTGCAAGAGGCTTGGAAAACGGTACTGGACATTGAACCGCGCCTAGAGGCGATGGAAACAAATCCGCAGTTCATGCAGATTGTCTCGCCGAATGAAACGATTGCTCTGATTTCGCTTAGTACCAAAATTGGTGATACCACAGGGATGATTAACCTCTGTATCCCGCATGTGGTATTGGAACCTATTATGGCTAGACTGTCCACGCACCAGTGGTTTACATCCGAAAAGAAATCAAGGGCGCCCGAAGAGATTGACGCCTTGAGATTACGGGTCACCAAAGCAGAGCTCCCTATTATTGCGGAGTTGGGTGAATCCCGGATAAATGTAGCCGAGTTTCTGGGTCTTTCGGTCGGGGATGTCATTTCATTGAACAAACCTGTCAAAGAAGGACTATCCATCCGGGTAGGCGAGAAATTGAAGTTTATGGGAAGTCCCGGCATGGTAAGAGATCGTGTTGCCGTACAAATTGATGAAATTGTCAACGAAGGAGTTGAAGAAATTGACGAGTAAAGACTATTTGTCCCAGGAGGAAATCGATGCCTTGCTGAAACAGTCTGAAGCGGGGACGGATTCTACTCCCGCAGGCAAGACCGTTGACGATTTTCTGACTCCTCTGGAGCAGGATGCTCTCGGGGAAATCGGTAATATAACGTTCGGCAGCGCAGCTACGGCTCTTTCCACACTGCTCGGTCAAAAGGTGGATATTACGACACCTAAAGTTTCAATTATTACCCGTTCTGAATTTGAAACTGCATTTCCAAAGCCACACGTAGCTGTACATGTAAATTATGTCGATGGATTCGAGGGTATTAACTCACTCGTAATCAAAAAGCGTGATGCACAAGTGATAGCGGACTTAATGCTTGGTGGTGAAGGAAACCCAGCAGATGAAGAATTGAATGAAATCCACATTAGTGCTGTGCAGGAAGCGATGAACCAGATGATGGGATCGTCGGCGACCTCAATGTCTACTATGTTTAATCGTTTTGTTAATATCTCTCCACCGGGGATTGATATTTTGGATCCTATGCACGGTGATGGAGTATCCAGTCTGCCGGATGAAGAGACGCTCATCACAGTCTCCTTCCGGTTATTGATCGGGGATCTTATTGACTCTACGCTGATGCAACTGTTACCTGTTAATTTCGCCAAAAAAATGGTGAGCATCCTAATGAATGGCGGAGAGGATGAAGAACAACCGCAAGCGTCTGCACAGCAGGTAGCTGCAACAGCTGCTCCCGAAGTGCCGCAACAAGCTAGCGTTCCGCAGCAACCGCCTGCACCAGCCTATCAACAGCCACCTGCAGCCGCGCAGGCGCCGCAAGACGCAGGCTATGGACAACAACCGCCAATGTATCCTCAAGACCCGGGATATGGGCAGCAGGGCGCTCCAGGCTATGGAACACCGGGTTATGGAATGCCAGCTGGTGTACCGCCGCAAGCTCCTTACGGAACGCCTCATCACTACGGCGCAGTACCGGGACGTAATGTAAATGTACAACCTGTACAATTTTCTAACTTGCAGTCCGGTGCATTTGCGCAAGTGGATGAAAACAATTTAAATTTATTGATGGACATTCCCCTTAGAGTCACCGTAGAATTAGGAAGGACCCAAAAGCAAATTAAAGATATTCTGGAGCTCTCACAAGGTTCAATTATTGAACTAGACAAGCTTGCTGGGGAGCCGGTGGACATTTTGGTAAACAACAAACTGATTGCCAAGGGCGAGGTTGTCGTAATCGACGAGAACTTTGGTGTGCGCGTAACAGATATTGTAAGTCAATGGGACCGTATTCAAAAATTACAATAAAAGCATAATTTAGGGAGGATTTATTTCAGATGGCAAACCGTATTTTGATCGTGGACGATGCTGCATTTATGAGAATGATGATTCGGGACATCCTGTCCAAAAATGGTTTTGAGGTAGTAGGAGAGGCCCAAGATGGATCACAGGCCATTGAAAAATTCAAGGAGCTTCGTCCGGACCTGATTACGATGGATATCACGATGCCTGAAATGGACGGCATTGCCGCTCTGAAGGAAATCAAACAAATTGACGCGAATGCAAAGGTTATCATGTGTTCCGCGATGGGTCAGCAAGCAATGGTTATTGATGCCATTCAAGCTGGCGCAAAAGATTTTATCGTTAAGCCTTTCCAATCGGATCGGGTTATCGAAGCCATCAACAAAACACTGGGTGTCTAAGGCGCACCCAGTATGGATACACAACAGGGTGCCTCTGACGCATTGAGTACATCCAGCAATATAGGCAACATTGCCTGGGTCCTTTTCGTGCTAATCTTTATCATCGTACTGATCGTGTACTTGATACGGTTTTTGAGTAAAAGAAATCAGAGCTGGTTCAGCAACCGCTCCGTTCGCATACTGGGAGGCGTGGGACTGGGTCCCAATAAATCCCTTCAGCTTGTTGAAGTAGGTAGCAGTGTGTACCTCATTGGTGTGGGAGAAGATATCCAGCTTGTTGACAAAGTATCCGATCCTGAAGAAGTGGAGCAAATTTTGGCCGCACTGGAGCAGGAAGCTTCTCTGCAGCGCGGCCCGATTGCCCCGCTATTCGCTAAAATTGCGGATAAGCTTCGCCGGAACAACGTGGCACAGCAGCAGCCTGAAGAGGAGACATCTTTTCACGAGATGTTTGAATCCAAGCTTCGGCAAATGCCGAATCGCAAGGATAAACTTGAAAAGCTGCGCAATGAGGAGAATACTACAGATCGGTCGGGAGATTCATGAGAAAAAAGATTATACTTGCATGTTTGCTGCTTGTCTTGTTCAGCTTCATTTCGGTGACGGCGGCCTCTGCGGAACCGATTCCGAACATTGATATTCAAGTCGGCAATTCGGACAAAGGACAGCCCGGTGCCACCTCGCTGTCTATTATTTTACTTATTACTGTCATTAGTGTAGCGCCCGCGTTGCTTGTACTTATGACAAGTTTTACGCGAATTGTGATTGTGCTTGGCTTTGTGCGAACTTCGCTGGGAACCCAGCAGATGCCGCCTAATCAGGTGCTTGTTGGACTGGCTTTGTTTCTCACTTTATTCATTATGGCACCGACGTTCTCAGCTATGAATGAAACTGCGCTTCAGCCGTATCTCAAGGGGGATATAACACAGTCTCAGGCGCTGGACAAGGCATCGGTACCGATCAAGACCTTTATGTTCTCTCATACACGTGAGAAGGATCTACTGCTCTTTATGAAATACACCAAGATGGAAAAACCAAAGAATTATCAGGATATTCCACTAACGGTGATGGTTCCGGCTTATGCAATCAGTGAGTTGAAAACGGCCTTTCAGATGGGCTTTATGATTTTCATACCATTTTTAGTTATAGACATTGTAGTGTCGAGTACACTCATGGCTATGGGGATGATGATGCTACCACCGGTAATGATTTCACTTCCTTTTAAAATACTGCTCTTTGTACTTGTAGATGGTTGGTATTTGGTAGTCAAATCGTTGCTTCTAAGTTTTAACACATGAGTACTTCATGCAAGGACAGCAATCAAGGAGGACGGCAATGACTTCGGAGTTTATTATTTCCCTGGCTGGGCAAGCGGTGTACATTGTACTCAAGGTGAGCGCTCCGATGCTGATTTTGGGGCTAGTCGTGGGTTTGATTATCAGCATTTTTCAGGCGACAACCCAAATTCAGGAGCAGACACTGGCCTTTGTTCCGAAGATTGTCGCCGTATTGCTGGCATTGCTTTTGTTCGGGCCTTGGATATTGACCACATTAGTGGACTTTACGTATAACATTCTGGACAATTTGTACAAATATATAGGTTAGGCTGAATGTTATGAACATATTGTTACAAAGTTTTCCTGTTTTTTTGCTGATTTTTTGTCGGATTACCTCATTTTTTGTAGTAGCGCCTATTTTTTCGACCCGAGGTGTACCTAATATCTTTAAGGTCGGAATTTCAGGATTTCTAGCTTTGGTCGTGTATCTTACATATGGAACGCATCAACAGGTACCGACCGATGTAGCGTATGTGCTGTTAGTGGGCCGTGAAGTGCTGATTGGGTTGTTATTGGGATTTACTGCATATCTGTTCATGACAGCGATCCAAACCGCAGGTTCATTTATAGATTTACAGGTGGGGTTCGGAATGGCGAGTGTGTTTGATCCCATGACAGGGGCTTCAACGCCTTTAACAGGGAATTTTAAGTTTGCCATAGCTGTATTGTTCTTTTTAAGTATAAATGGGCACCATCATCTGCTAAATGCTATCTTATACAGCTATGATTGGGTACCGTTGACAAATGATTTTTTTGTAAAGCTGTATGGTGGCAGTGTAACTGAATTCCTGGTACGTTCTTTTGCGGAATCATTTATGCTGGCCTTTCAAATTGCTGCCCCCATTGTAGTAGCTACCTTTTTAACGGATGTGGGACTCGGTTTTTTAGCTAAAACAGCGCCACAATTCAACATTTTTGTCATTGGTGTACCTCTTAAAATTATTGTGGGACTGTTCATGTTACTGCTTCTCATGCCAAGTTTTGCTTTTATATTCGAAAGATTGTTTTCTGTGATGTTCGAATCCATGCGCAACTTGTTGGATATTATGGGTAATCGTCCTTAATGTCTGGTCTGGAGGAACGTAGTTTGTCATTTAAATATGCTATGAACCTGCAGTTGTTCTCAGGGGAAAAAACGGAAAAAGCTACACCCAAAAAGAAACAGGATGCAAGACAAAAAGGGCAGGTTGCCAAAAGCATGGAGTTGCCCGCCGCTGGTGTCCTGCTGGTTACGTTTTTTTGCCTCATGATTTTCGGCGGGTATTTTAAGGACCATGCGGTTCGACTATTTCGGGATATTTTTGTGAATCGGCTTTCTATGGAGGTAACGCCGAACACAACGCTGCTGATGATGGGCGAATATGGCGTGCAAATCTTAATTATGCTGGCACCTATTTTTATTGGGGCCATTGTCATTGGGATAGCAGCAAATTACATGCAGATCGGTTTTTTATTAACCGGAGAGGGCATTACGCCCAAGTTTAGCAAGATTGATCCGATTAAAGGATTCAAAAATATTTTTTCCATGAGGTCATTGGTTGAATTCCTGAAATCTGTTTTAAAGATGACCGTAATTGGTTATCTGGTGTACAGCGTACTCTGGAAAACAAAGGCTGACCTACCCAAACTGGCTGAAATGTCCGGCGATCAGATGTTGAGCTTTACAGCTTCATTAACGATGGAACTGGGGCTCAAAATTGGTGTGGTGCTGTTCGTTTTAGCGGTATTGGACTATATGTATCAACGTTATGAGCATGAGAAAAACCTGAAAATGTCCAAACAGGACATCAAGGATGAATACAAGAAAATGGAGGGTGACCCGCTGATCAAAGGGAAAATTCGCGAGCGTCAGCGCCGTATGGCTATGCAGCGTATGATGCAGGAGGTTCCTAATGCAGATGTCATCATTACCAACCCTACGCACTTTGCTGTGGCTTTGAAATATGACGGTTCGGAGATGGAAGCGCCGCAGATTATTGCGAAAGGGCAAGATTACGTTGCGCTCCGAATTAAAGAAATTGCCAAGCAAAACGGCGTTATAACGATGGAAAACAAGCCGCTGGCGCGAGCGCTGTTTCAAAGAGCCGAAATCGGGGATGCTATACCAGCTGATCTGTTCCAGGCCGTTGCCGAAGTGCTGGCGTATGTATATAAATTAAAAGGTAAAGTGAAATAAAGGGATCGGAGGGCTAGAGACCCGTGAAAATAAAAGAAATAACTGTCCTTGCAGGCGTCATCGGTATCGTTCTTATGATGATTCTCCCGATCCCATCATGGCTGCTGGATATCCTACTCGTCATTAATATTTCTATTGCTTTAATGATTCTACTCGTTTCTATGAATACGAAGGAAGCTTTACAGTTCTCTATTTTTCCTTCATTGCTGCTCATTACAACGTTATTTCGTTTGGCACTTAATATCTCTACAACCAAACTTATTTTAGGTGAGGGCCATGCAGGGGAAGTAGTTGCTACGTTTGGTAGTTGGATTGCAGGAGGGCAAATTGCCGTCGGTTTTGTTGTCTTTCTCATTCTCGTGGTCGTACAGTTCATTGTTATCACTAAGGGATCTGAGCGGGTTGCTGAGGTAGGCGCACGGTTTACATTGGATGCAATGCCGGGTAAACAAATGAGTATTGATGCGGATCTGAATGCAGGTTTGATCAATGAGCAGCAAGCCCGTGAACGACGTAGTAAAATCGAACGGGAAGCAGATTTTTACGGGGCGATGGATGGTGCGAGTAAATTCGTTAAAGGTGATGCCATTGCTAGTATTATCATTTTGATCATTAACTTGGTCGGTGGCTTTATTATCGGTATGGCCGTTCAGGGAAAAGGATTTCAAGAGGCGCTGTCGACTTATTCTGTCCTCACCATCGGTGACGGACTGGTCAGTCAGATTCCCGCACTGCTCATATCCACGGCGTCAGGCTTGATTGTTACGCGGGCTACGTCAGATGGCAACTTGGCAGAGGATTTAACTGGACAACTCTTTTCTTATCCAAAACTGATCTACATTGTGGCTGCCACAATTGCATTATTAGGGCTTTTCACACCTATTCATATCATTACAACTCTTCCACTGGCGATTCTGCTGTTTTTTGCGGCTCGAAGAATGCAGGGCAATATGGAGCGCAAGCAAATAGCCGATGAACAGCTGGAAGAGGAGCAACAAATTGAAGAAGTCCGTAGTCCGGAAAGTGTCATTAATTTGCTTCAGGTAGATCCAATTGAATTTGAATTTGGATACGGGTTAATTCCGCTGGCGGATACACAGCAGGGCGGGGATTTATTAGATCGGATTATTATGATCCGTCGTCAATGTGCTTTGGAACTGGGTTTGGTTGTACCGGTCATTCGTATTCGAGACAACATTCAGCTCAAACCTAACGAGTATGTAATTAAAATTAAAGGTAATACCGTGGGCGGCGGAGAGCTTCTGTTAAATCATTACCTGGCTATGAGTCCAGGATACGACGATGATTCTATTACAGGAATCGAAACGACGGAACCAGCCTTCGGATTGCCTGCGCTCTGGATTGATGAGAACACCAAGGATGTTGCGGAATTGTCTGGTTATACCGTAGTTGATCCACCTTCAGTTGTAGCTACTCATCTTACGGAGACGATCAAGAAACATGCTCATGAGTTGCTTGGCAGACAGGAGACACGTTCGCTGGTCGACAATCTCAAAGAGAATTATCCAGTGCTGGTGGACGACCTTATTCCTTCTGTGCTTGCGATTGGGGACGTACAAAAAGTGTTAGCCAAGCTGTTGAAAGAAAAAATCTCCATTCGCGATATGGTGACTATTTTCGAAACACTAGCTGACTACGGTACTTATACAAAAGATCCCGACGTGCTGACTGAATATGTCCGTCAGGCGTTGTCCCGTCAGATTACGCAGCAATTTGCCCAACAAGGGGAGACGTTACGCGTTATTACAGTGGGACCAGGATTGGAGAAGAAAATTGCTGAAAGCGTGCAACAGTCGGAGCAAGGTAGCTATTTAGCTCTAGACCCGGTGTCAACGCAAACGGTGTATCAAAGAATGATGGAGCAAATCAACCGTCTCATTCAATCTGGACAGCAGCCTATTGTGTTAACGTCACCGACAATTCGTATGTATTTGCGGCAAGTGATGGAGCGGACGATGCAGGATGTCCCAGTGCTGTCGTACAGTGAGCTGGAGCCGAACGTTGAAATTCAAAGTGTCGGGGTGGTGAACTTATGAGAGTGAAACGATATGTAGTGGATACCATGCCAGAAGCTATGCTGCAAATCAGGGGTGACTTAGGAACAGACGCCGTCATTTTAAGTACAAAGGAAATGAAGGTCGGCGGTTTCATGGGAATGTTCAGTAAAAAGAAAATCGAAGTGGTAGCTGCGGTAGAGGAGAAGCAACCTCAAAAGCCACGACGGTTTGGACCATCTTCACAAGAGCTTGCCCGGGCGGCTTCACCTCAAATGAACGCTCCTGAACAGCCAGAAAAATCATTTATGCCTGTGGTTCCCAGACAAGCTGCTCCAGAAGCTTACCGGCGGGTAACGCAGATGACGGGTGGTTCCAAAGAAGAACAAGCTGAATTAATGATCGATGCAGAACAAGCAGCTTCAGCAACTGAGCATTTGTCATCTAGGTCTGCTAATAATCTGGAGACTACGTCTCAAGCACTTGATCATGAAGCATTACTTTCGAACATGAAATCATCCAGCGAACTGTTTAAACAGCCCATTGAAGCAAGCGTTCCAGACAAGAGCGGAGCGGAGGAAAATCAGGCTCTGCTTAATGAATTGCGGGAAATGAAAGCTATGATGACTCGGTTTTCCCGAAACTCTTCAATGGAAAGTACTTGGCCGGAGCCGCTGCAAGAGATTTGTGAGCGTGTGCTGGAACAGGAAGTGGAACGTGATTTACTGGAGTATTGGCTCGAACAGGTATATGTGCGTCGGAGTGAGCACCCTTTTGCGCCTGAAACTTTCGATTGGGAACAAGCCTTTCGTGAGGAAGTGGCCAGTTTTATTCAGACAAGACTGGACAAAGGGATCTCCAAAGATACCAAAATTGTGTATGTGGCAGGTCCTACCGGAGTAGGGAAAACAACAACTATTGCCAAGTTAGCAGCAGAACAGTTGTTTAAGCATCATCGCAAAGTTGGATTTATTACTTCTGACACGTACCGGATTTCTGCCGTCGAGCAACTGCGTACATATGCTACGATTTTGAATGTACCGCTTGAAGTTGTGCAATCTCCCGGTGACGTTCACAGAGCCATTCAACGTCTGGAACATTGTGACCTGATCCTCATGGATACGGCAGGACGAAATTATCGAAATGAATTACTTGTTTCGGAACTGCAAAGTCTGCTTTCGCCTATTAATGAAAGTGAGACGTATCTGGTACTCAGCCTAACATCCAAAAGCAAAGATATGCTCAATATAACTGGACATTTCAGCAAGTTTGGTCTCGGTAAGGTTGTGTTTACTAAGATGGACGAGACAGGTAGCTGCGGTGGAATGTTTAATCTTTTGCATCAATTTCCGATGCAGCTGGCCTATATTACCAATGGGCAAAATGTTCCTGATGACCTGCTTCATCCCGATACAGAAATGGTGACAAGCATGCTGCTTGGACCCAAAACATCAACAGGAGTTAACGGAGATTCCATATGAGTGACCAAGCCCAATCACTTAGACAAATGGCTTCTTCCTTGGATCAATATCGATTGCCTCCACGTAATCGTCAAGCAAAAATTATAACGATCACCAGTGGTAAAGGCGGGGTGGGCAAATCCAATTTCACGCTGAACTTTGCTCTTGCTCTGCAATCCCTTGGTCGAAGGGTACTTGTGTTTGATGCTGATATAGGTATGGCCAATATTGATGTATTAATGGGAGCCAATTCACAATACAATCTTTTACATCTGCTAAAACGTGAGAAATCAATTGATGAAATTATTCAAACGGGTGTAGGTGGTTTGCCTTATATTGCTGGAGGATCGGGTTTGAGCGAATTGTTTACGTTATCGGATGACGATCTGAATTATTTTGCCGAAGAAGTAGAGAAAATGGCAGCAGATATGGATTATATTCTATTTGATACAGGTGCAGGTTTATCCAAAGAAAACCTTAAATTCATCACTTCAGCTGACGAATGCCTGGTTGTAACTACACCGGAACCGACGTCCTTAACAGATGCGTATGCGCTAATTAAAGTCGTCAGCGGTTTGCAAAAGGATACGGTATTCAAAATTATAGTCAATCGTGCCGATAACGATAATGAGGCCCGTCAAGTTGCCGATAAGATCGCACTGGTTGCGAAACGCTTTTTGGAGATCGATATCCCGTTGCTTGGACATATCAGTGATGATACTCATGTCATGCAAGCAGTCAAAAGGCAAGTACCATTTATGGTTGCTTTTCCGGGATGTGCGGCTTCAAGAGATGTATTGAATCTGGCACACCGTTTTGCAGCAATGCCACAGATTCCGCAATCAGGTGCATTGAGTGGAATTAAAGGGTTTATGCAAAAATGGTTGCGGCGTTCTGTACATTGATTTTGATGAGAGGAAACAGAGGTGTTTAACATGTGTGCTTACCGGGTGCTGGTTGTAGATGATTCGGCCTTTATGCGCAAAATTATTACAGATTTAATTGTAAGGGATGAGTCGTTCAACATCGTAGGTACAGCCGCCAATGGCAAAGAGGCTGTAGAGAAAGTGAAGGAATTGCAGCCCGATTTGGTCACCATGGATGTCGAGATGCCTGAAATGAATGGTCTTGAAGCATTGCCATTGATTATGGCAGCCCATCCGCTACCTGTAATTATGCTGTCAGGCATTAATGAACAAGGCATGAAGGAGACCATCATGGCTCTGGAGGCAGGAGCTTTCGATTTTATAAGAAAGCCTTCCATCGCTCATGCGCAAGATATTGAGCAAGTGAGCAAGGCGCTGCTGGAACAGATGCACACTGCTATGCAAGCAGTGCGGAGTCGTCTGGAGCGCAAGGAAGCTAATGAGCGCAAAGCTGCATTGGAACAAGCGAAAAAAACGCCACAGCAAAAGCCTCCAGGACAGGCTGTGACTGAGAAGCGATCAGGCAGTCAAGCTTCGACAGACAAGTCTCCTGTTGTTCCGCTTGCTCCTTCACCTGCTGTATCAGCTCAGCCGAAGCGTGATGTTGGCAAGTCCGCCCCGGCAGTAGCCAAGCAGGAAACTAAACGACAACAGTCTGGAACATCTGTTACAGCGGGGCGCATAGAACAGCAGCCAGCTGCTCAGCCAAGCAATAAGTCAGTCCAAGCACCTACTGTTCAGAAGAAGGAAGATTTGTCCAAGGGGATAGGACGAACACCAGGGCAACTAAACAGTACTACTACGGCCGCTGGCAAATCGCTGCATGGTAAGGATAAAGCAGGCTTGGTTAAGCCGGAGCCCCATAAGACGGTGATTTCATCAGCTACTCGTACTCCTGCGGCTGCTACGCCTCCAGTAGCGGCACCTACAGTTCCTGCCGCACCTAAGGGATTGTCACTTAAAAAAGGTGTGCACACGTCCAACTTTCGCAAACTAGTGGCGGTGGGATGTTCTACGGGCGGTCCGCGGGCGCTTAAGACGCTGTTGGAACGCATTCCTGGTGATTTTCCTGCTCCAATCGTTATCGTTCAGCATATGCCGCCAAACTTCACTCGTTCGCTGGCACAACGCTTAAACACGTTAAGTCCACTCCGAGTTGTGGAGGCTGAGCAGGGAATGACGTTGGAGACTGGAACGGCCTACATTGCCCCAGGGGGATATCAACTAAGAATTGTACCAGGAGCTGGTGGTAAATACACTGTGTCACTGAAGACGGAGGAAGCTCGCAATGGTCACCGTCCTTCCGTAGATACGATGTTTGAATCGTTGCTCTCGTTAACCTCGTTGGAGCGGCATCTAGTATTGCTCACTGGAATGGGGAGCGACGGGGCCAAAATGATGAAGAAGCTTTATGATGCTGGGGTACAATCCACATTTGCTGAAAATGAGGAAACTTGTGTAGTGTACGGAATGCCCCGCTCAGCAGTAGAGTTAAAATGTGTGCGTCACCTTCTGCCAATGCAGGAGATCGCCCCCAAGCTTGTACAAGTTGTGAAATAATCGGAGTGTAACTCATGGAGGAGGTGTCTCACAATGGACATGAACCAATATTTAAACATGTTTATTGATGAGTCGAATGATCATCTGCAATCTCTTAACGAAAAAATGCTTCAACTGGAAAGCAATCCAACTGATCTAGGTATCGTTCAGGTGATTTTCCGTTCTGCCCATACCCTCAAGGGAATGGCTGCTACGATGGGGTTTGAAGACCTAGCATCGCTTACCCACCAAATGGAAAACGTTCTTGATCTTGTACGTAACAACAAGCTGGCGATGCATGAATTTATATTCGATACCTTATTTAAGGGATTGGATGCTCTGGAGTCCATGGTGCAGCACATTACAGAGGGAGGCGACGGAAAAGCGGATGTCTCCTCTATTGTATCTTCACTACAATCCATCGTGAGCGGGGATTTCCAAAAGACCGGCGCAAATGCTGCGACTGAGGAGTCTCCATCTAAAAAAGTGGGCAAAAACGATAGTGCTGGGCTTGTTTTGGATCAGTTCCAGTATTCTGTATTGGAGCAATCTATTTCTGAAGGACATCGTGTTCACTATATACAGGTAACAATCAGCTCAGAGAGCCAGTTAAAGGCGGCGCGTGCTTTTATGGTGTTTAATACACTGGAAAACTCTGGTGAAATCGTCAAGGCCTATCCGTCGGTACAGGATATTGAGCAGGAGAAATTCGAGCAAAGCTTCTCGTTATATTACATAACGCAGAAAGAAGTTGGGGAGCTGGAAAAGGAAATCGCGGGCATCTCTGAAATTGACACTGTCTCAGTGGTACAACTAGATCAGGAATCGCTTAAACAAATGAGCGAAGTTACTGCTGGACTGGCTGAGACTGCTGCGGTACAGGAAGCTCCTGTTGCCGTGCAATCACCTGCTCCATCCCAGCCGCAGTCTTCAGCTGCGGCCTCTGTGGCTAAGGCAGCTGCAGGTAAGACGCCAGCAGCTAAGGCAGCTGCCCCTACGCATAACCGTACGATTCGTGTAGATATTGAACGTCTGGATGTACTTATGAACTTATTTAGCGAGTTGCTCATTGACCGCGTGCGGTTAGAGCAGTTGGCAAGTGAAGCTTCCAATCCAGCACTGACAGAAACGGTAGAGCACATGAGTCGTGTGAGCAGCGATTTACAAAACGTCGTTCTTAAATTGCGGATGGTACCAGTAGACACTGTTTTCAATCGTTTTCCGCGTATGGTGCGCGATCTGGCCAAATCGCTGGATAAAAAACTTGATTTGGTTATTACTGGAGCAGAGACTGAAATGGACCGCACTGTTATCGACGAAATTGGCGATCCTCTGGTGCATTTGCTTCGTAACTCCGTGGATCATGGCATTGAGTCGGTAGCCGATCGGATTGCAGCTGGTAAACCTGAGACAGGAACGGTTAACTTGCGTGCTTTTCATAGCGGAAATAACGTATTCATCGAGATTGAAGATGACGGAAATGGTATTAATCGCGATAAGGTACTAAACAGTGCTATTTCTAAAGGGATTTTGACAGCAGAGCAAGCAGCGGTCATGACCGACGAGGAAGCTTATCAGGTATTGTTTGCTCCAGGCTTTAGCACAGCTGCAGTCATTTCAGACGTATCAGGACGCGGTGTCGGTTTGGACGTTGTTAAATCCAAAATCACTGCTTTGGGTGGCAATGTTACGGTTCACTCTACACTGGGCCAAGGCACTAATTTCTCTGTGCAATTGCCGCTCACCCTATCCATTATTGCAGCCATGATGATACAGATCGGTTCTGAAAAATATGCGATCCCATTGTCCTCCATTGTGGAGACTGCGATTGTCAAACGGACACAAATTCGTTCTGTACATGGCAATAAAATGATTGCTTTCCGCGATTCTCATATCCCGCTCATCTCCTTGAGTCAGCTGTTTGAGGTACCGGACTTCAATGAAGATGAAGAAGAAGAGACAGAGGTCGTGGTCATCCGAAAGGGAGACCGTTTGGCAGCTCTTTCTGTACAGGACTTTTTGGGACAAAGTGAAATTGTCCTTAAAAATCTGGGCAAATACCTTCCAAACATCCAAGGAATTTCAGGTGCCACGATTCTGGGTGACGGTCAGGTTGCGTTGATCATTGACCCGAATGTTTTCATTAAATAATGTCTTCATCAGAAATGAAAGAAATGTGAAGTTGCTGACATCAATAAGGAGGGTTTTTAGACATGGGAGAAGAAATTAAAGTTATCGTATTTAAGCTTGGTGAAGAGGAATACGGTGTTGAAGTAGAAAAAGTCCAATCTATTGAACGCATGGTGCCGATTACACGGGTTCCAAGAACTTACGATTTTGTAAAAGGTGTATTCAACATGAGAGGCGTAGTCATTCCGGTTATTGATCTTCGTGGCCGATTTGGATTGCCTGAAGCTGAATATACCGATCAAACCCGCATCATTATCGTTGCAGTGGGCGAAATGCAAGTCGGCTTTATCGTTGATTCAGCGAATGACGTTATTGACCTGAATACTGACAATATCGAGACACCACCGGAAGTGATTGGCGGAGTTAAGGCTAAATATCTTCGCGGAGTTGCTAAAATTGGTGAAGAGCGCTTGTTGATTATGCTGAACTTGTCCGAAGTCCTGAATCGTAGCGAAATGAACCAACTGGAAGGCTTAGAGGATTAACATATGGAGAATCTTGGGAATCTCGAAGACTTCAAGTTGGATGTGTTGAAAGAAGTCGGCAACATTGGCTCGGGGAACGCTGCTACAGCGCTCTCCCGGCTTCTCAATAAACCGGTCGACATGGGTGTGCCCAAAGTACAAATGCTGCCTTTTGAGGAAATTGCCGATAAAGTCGGTGGAAATGAGCAACTTGTTGTTGCAATATTTTTTAGGGTAGAAGGGGAAGCCCCCGGCAATCTATTCTTCATATTGCAGCCTCAGGCGGCAAAAGGCTTACTTTCCCGTTTGGCGAATATTCCTTCAGATGACGAGGACAGTTTTAACGAAATGGAGCACTCAGCCCTGTCGGAGATCGGAAACATTTTAGCGGGCTCTTACCTGTCTTCGCTGGCCGATTTCACACGTTTATCCATGTATCCAACAGTCCCTGCGCTGGCGTTGGACATGGCAGGAGCAATTCTTAGCTACGGACTGCTGCAGTTTGGGCAGATGGGAGATGCTGCATTATTGATTGACACATCGTTTCTGGAAGGGCAGAATCAGATAGAGGGTCAATTTTTCCTGATTCCTGATCCAGAATCGTTCGGGAAAATCTTTAGGTCGTTAGGAGTCCCGATGAACGATGATTGAGGATAAAAGCATCATTAAAGTCGGCATGGCAGATTTAAATGTTACCAGCAATCCGAACTCGATTCGTACGACAGGACTTGGCTCCTGCGTCGGATTGACCCTCTATGATCCTCATTTGAAACTGGCAGGCATGGCACATGTGATGCTACCGTCCTCAGATATTGCGCGTGAAGGGCAGCTGAATATAGCCAAATATGCGGATACGGCGCTGCCCGAGTTATTTGAGAGGATGCTGAAATTGGGTGCAGAACGACGCAGGCTGATTGCCAAAATGGCAGGGGGAGCGCAGATGTTCGCCTTTGCTGGTAGTGGAGACACCATGCGGATTGGTCCACGTAATGTAGAATCATGCAAGGAAATGCTCGTAGATCTCGGCATTCCTTTGATTGCGGAGGACACAGGCGGCAATTATGGACGAACGATTGAGTTGGACTCTGAAACTGGCGTTTTGAATATTCGAAGCGTACAAAAAGGTGTAAAGGAATTATAAACATGTTATTTGGCAGCTTACGCATTAATCTTTGGTCTGGAGTAGTCGGATTTATTCTGACTTTTGTGTTGTCCGTTGGCAGCAATCTGCTGACCACGAGCTTAATTCGTGGCTTGATCGCCTTCGTTTTTTGGTTCCTACTTGCATTTGTGCTGCGCTGGACACTAGGTGTTGTAGCGCGGCCAGATCTGGGGAATGCCCAAAGCCGGGCAAGCTCTCAGGTAGATGGCGTAGGGGGGAATCTGGACCTGACGACACCAGACGAAAATGAAGACCTGAATGAATTGCTGAAACCGAAACCAGAGCAGACGGACGAGGGGGATAATGGTTTTGCACCTTTAAACCCACCTAAGCTGGTTTCCAACAAGGACCCTGAAGAATTGGCCAAGGCCGTTCGTCACCTGACAGACAAATAAGGAGGGTGAAGCCGATGAACGAGCGAAAAGCCGCTCATTTAAACCATTCCGAACTATGGGAACAATGGAAAGAACACGGTGACAAGGAAGCAAAAAAACAGTTAATTGAAAAGTATCTCCATATTGTAGAGTATGTGTCAGGCCGTCTTGCAGTAGGCTTGCCTAAAAATGTATCCAAGGATGATCTGGCGAGTAACGGCGTTATGGGTTTGATTGACGCTTTAGAGAAATTTGACTATGAGCGTGGTTTGCAGTTTGAGACTTATGCTTCTTGGCGTGTTCGTGGAGCGATTTTGGATGGTCTTCGTCAAGGGGATTGGGTTCCTCGTTCAGTTAGGGAAAAAGCGAAAAAAATCGAGGATGCATACCAGCATTTGGAACAAAGATATCTACGCACGGTCAGCGACGAAGAGATGAGTCATTATTTGGACGTTTCTGAGAAAGAGTTTCAAAATATGATCCAAGAGGTCGCTGTTATGTCGATTGTCTCACTGGAGGATCCGATCCGCGAAGAGGAATCGGAAACACGGCTTTCCCTTTTGGTGGACGAGAAGGCGAAAAATCCGGATCATAAGGTCAATGAATTTACACTTCGTGATGCCCTTGCACAAGGCATTGATAAATTGACTGAAAAAGAACGTATCGTTGTTTCTTTATTGTATTACGAGGATTTGTCACTCAGCGAAATCGCTGAGGTCATGTCGCTATCTCCATCGCGAATTTCACAGTTGCATTCCAAAGCAATATTACGTCTGAGAGCGACATTGGACAAACAACGGGATTTGCTAATGCGTAAAGATTAACGTACGGGAGGTTACAGTAACAGTTAGACGGAAGGAGCACCCTTGTGGAGAAGCAATATGCTTTGGACCAGTTTTTAAAAGTGGTTGTCTCACCTGACAAACAAACCGCCTACTTGGAGTTTGCCAAACGTGAAGAAGGCTTTGCCTGTTCTGTGGAAGAATTAGAGCGTTTTCTAAGCAACCAAAAAATATCCTACGGTTTAATAACCGATGCAATTCGCGTATTTGCGGCAAGTCCGGAAGATCATTTCTTCGGAAAATTACTGATTGCTCAGGGAAAGCAGCCGATCCATGGCACAGACGGAAAAATCAATCTGGCTGATATTGTGACTGGCGAAGATGCACATAAGCCGCTTGAAACCGTGGATGGACGGGTGGATTATAAAGAACTAACTCGTTTAAGAAATGTAAAACGTGGTCAACTGATTGCCGAACGGGTTGATCCTCTGCCAGGTGTACCGGGGATTGCTGTAACCGGAGAGGAAATTCCTTTTCTTCCAGGTAAAGAGGCGCGTTTTAAAGTTGGAAAAAATGTAGTGATTCATCCAGAAGGTGTTGCGATGTATGCGGCTATTGACGGACTGGTAACTACGACTGAAAAGGGCAAACTTAATGTGTTCCCCGTATATGAAGTTAACGGGGACGTCGATTATAGTGTCGGCAACATTGATTTTGTTGGAACCGTCGTCATTCGTGGGAATGTTTTGACAGGTTTCCGGGTTCGGGCGGCTGGCGACATTCGTGTCATCGGTGGTGTGGAAGGGGCCGAAATTGTGGCGGAAGGTTCAGTGGAAATCACTGGCGGTATTATCGGATACCATAAGGGGTTCGTGAAAGCTGCACAAAATGTGAAATGCTCGTTTATACAAGATGGTAACGTGATTGCGGGAGGCGATGTACTTGTATCCCAGAGTATCATGCATTCCCAGATCAAAGCGAGTAATAATGTAATCTGCGAAGGGACAAAAGGGCTTATCGTAGGTGGCAGTGTACAAGCTGGTAAAAAGGTAGTGGCTCGTACCGTCGGTAATACGATGTCCACAGCTACCAATATCGAAGTGGGTGTACTTCCCGAACTGCGCGATGAACTGACAGAACTCCGCGCACGTTTGAAGCAGCAGACAGACAGCCAGGATAAAACGAATAAGGCTCTTACCATATTGGATCAGCTTGCCGCCGCCGGACAGCTTGCACCTGAAAGAATGGCTATGCGAATCAAGCTGACATCTACTAAAAAATCTAATGAACAGGAGCTTTTGGAAACCAAGTCCAGAATGCTTGAAATTGAACGAACATTAGAGGATACAAGCCGCGCACGGGTAGAAGTGAAAAATGTGATTTATGGTGGCTCTAAAATAGTTATCGGCAGATATACAAAATTTATTAAAGATTCAGTGGAAAGAATGGCGTTTTATTATCATGAGGGAGACATCAGCATGTCCTCCTACGTGTAATTCGGCACACTGATAAACAACATTTAACATTGTATTCCTTGGAAGAAAGATACGGATGCCCAATCGGAAAGGGTGTGGTCCAATGAGCTTGAAGGCTGTTGAATTGCAAATTGCCGTACCTCGCACCAGCGAAGCTGGAAAATACCAAAGTGAGTCCCAGCAGCGGCCGATGAATGATCAAGCATTGCTTGGACAAAAGGCCGCGCTGGAGACGGAGAATATGCGTCAGCGAAGCAGTGCTGTAGATCAGTCTGCGGAAACATTCGTCGGTGAGCGGCAAACAGGGGGGCAGAGCAGAGATTCTTCCCAGCAGAGCCGCTCCCGGCCAGATGAGGCTGAACTGCCTAAGGAGCATCCGGCAGAGCATCCATTCAAGGGACACCATATTGATTTTTCGCTCTGATCCGACAGGTGGAGAAGCGTTATTAAAGGAGACGATGGGCAGTGGATCAACCATGGATTTATATTGTTCTACTGGGCGCCGCAGCTGTTGTCTACGCCTGGCTACAGCCTAAGCGTCAGCCAGGCCGGGGAACAGAAGAGGCCGTCGTCCAAAAGGTCGAGGCCACATTAGAGCAATATATGGCCGATATTGAAAACGATAATGACGAGTTGATTGAGCTCGTTTCTGGTATGAAGCAGGAGCATACAGTGAAACAGGCGGCATTACAGGAGCAAGTAGCTGAGCTTCGGAGCCGTATCGTGGAGCTTGAGCGCCAGGCTATGTTTGCAACTGTGTCTATGCAAACCGAGCCTGTACCTAAGGAAATACAACATACAGCTGCTTCTCATCAGGCAGCGGTTGCATACGGTCAATTTCAAAGTCCGCAACCTGAAATGTCTGTGCAGGAAGGCTACTCTGGTTCAGAAGCTCTCCTCATAACTATGGAGGAGCAGACGGCATTACAAGATCCTGAAACTGAGCAGGAAGCAGAGTCCATCCGTGATCGTTATCAAGAGTTGTTTGCGCTGCATGAGCAAGGCAAGTCGGTGGACTATATAGCCAAGCAATCAGGCATTCAACGGGGTGAAGTACAGCTTATTTTGCAACTCGCGGAGCGGGAGGATGTAACGTGATCAAAAACCGTTCATTTATGCTAGGCATGGGTACTGGTCTTATAACGGGGGCATTGCTATTGCAACTGGCATTGATCGGTCAGGGGCAATCGCAGCAATCTTCCACAGACCCGAAAAACATGACGCGAGAGCAATTAGAAAAGGCAGCAGCCGGATTAAATCTCCAGGTCAGTGACAGCTCTGACCCGAAAATGACAGAAGAGGAATGGCGTAATAAGGTGATCAAGGAAGGTAATAAAACTCCCGTTGCACCCCAAAAAGCTAAACCAGCTCAAACGCCAGCAACACCAAAGGCACCTGCAAACAGCATATCCTCGGCTGGTTCTAAACCTTCGAGCAGCACATCGGTTCCACAAAGTCCGAATAAGCCGCAAACTCAAAGTTCTGGCACTACAGCGACTCCCAATATCCCCAAGCAGCCTGTCACCCCACAAGTGCAGTATAGCATTGCATCGGGAAGCAATTTGAGAAGTGTGGCATCAGGATTGCAACGGGCAGGGGTCGTATCGGATGCTAGTGCATTTGAGGCAGCAGCTAAGGCTAAAAAAATCAATACCAAAATTCGTACCGGTACCTATCAGTTTGCTAAAGGTGAGGATTTCAGTTCTATCATTACTAAAATTACGAAAAGGTCGTCCAACTGACCAGACTGGGAAGTGGACGGCTTTTATTCTTGCTGAAAAGTTCAATGAGAGGCGTAAAACGTCATATCTTGCGTTGTTCTAACTATTGTCGAAAAGTTGGTTGCAACGATGCAAGTGTTATGGTATATTAATTAACGGTGTTAAAAACGCACGTCGGTTAATTTTATAAAGGGTGCTTTCCAATTGAAAGTCTTTATGAAAAATGATGTCGGCGGAGGACACACAAAAAACCAAACTTAGGAGGTGCGTGAAGATGGCAGTAATCTCCATGAAACAGCTTTTGGAAGCTGGGGTTCACTTTGGTCACCAAACACGTCGCTGGAACCCGAAAATGGATCGTTATATCTTCACTGAAAGAAACGGTATTTATATCATTGACTTGCAAAAGACAGTGAAAAAGGTTGAGGAAGCTTACAACTTTGTAAAAAGCATTGCAGCTGAGAATGGTACAATTCTGTTCGTAGGCACGAAGAAACAAGCACAAGATTCCGTTAAAGAAGAAGCAGCACGCGCTGGTCAATTTTACATTAACCAACGTTGGTTGGGTGGTACGCTGACTAACTTCCAAACGATTCAAAAACGTATTGACCGTTTGAAACAACTGGAAGCTTGGGAAGAAGACGGTACATTCGCAGTTCTTCCTAAAAAAGAAGTTATCATTCTTCGCAAAGAAAAAGATCGTCTTGAAAAATTCTTGGGCGGTATCAAAAACATGAAGGGCCTTCCAAGTGCTCTGTTCATCATTGATCCACGCAAAGAACGTATCGCGGTTGCTGAAGCTCGCAAATTGGGCATCCCAATCGTAGGTATCGTTGATACAAACTGCGATCCAGACGAAATCGACTATGTTATCCCAGGTAATGACGACGCAATTCGCGCTGTTAAATTGCTGACAGGTAAAATGGCTGATGCAGTTATGGAAGCAAACCAAGGCGAAGAAACTACAGCATAACATTTCCATTAGGAAATAACTATATGAATTAAATGAAAAGGGTGGTTGGCAGGTGTATAACCTCTCACTACCCTTTTTTTAAGGAATAAGCACGGTATACCACTGAAAATCAAATTTGGAGGGAAATAATATGGCAGTTAATGCTAGCGCAGTAAAAGAGCTTCGTGAAAAAACAGGCGCAGGAATGCTGGATTGTAAAAAAGCGCTTGAAGAAGCAAACGGTGATTTGACAAAAGCGGTTGAAGTTCTGCGCGAAAAAGGACTTGCAGCTGCAGCCAACAAAGCAGGTCGTATTGCTACTGAAGGTGTTGTTGAATCCTACATTCATGCTGGCGGCCGTATCGGCGTACTGGTAGAAGTAAACTGCGAAACAGACTTCGTAGCTAAAACAGACCAGTTCAGAGATTTTGTGCGCGACATTGCAATGCATATCGCTGCATCGAACCCTCGTTATGTTCGTCGTGAAGAAGTGCCACAGGAAGAGATCGAAAAAGAAAAAGAAATCCTGAAAGCACAAGCACTGAACGAAGGTAAACCAGAAAAAATTGTTGAAAAAATGGTTGAAGGCCGTATTGGTAAGTTCTATGAAGAGTTCTGTTTGTTGGAGCAATCTTTCATCAAAGATCCAGACAAAACAATCTCCACGCTTATCAACGAAAAAATCAGTACGATTGGCGAAAACATCTCCCTGCGTCGCTTTGTTCGTTTTGAACTGGGTGAAGGTCTGGAGAAAAAAGAAGACAACTTCTACGAAGAAGTTATGTCTCAAGTGAAACAATAATTACCAACGAACGGTAATCGCATATGGAAAAATGGAAATGGGACACATCAGTGTTCCATTTCTTGCAACAGGACACCTATCCTGTTACATAAAGTATAAATGATATTGGAGGGTGATCATTTGGAAAAACCTGTGTTTAAGCGTGTTGTCCTGAAAGTTAGTGGTGAATCGCTGTCAGGTCCTAACGGTTACGGTATTGACGCGGATACGATTGCATCCATTGCAGAACAAGTCAAAGACGTAGTGGAACTGGGAGTAGAAGTTGCTATCGTGTGTGGTGGCGGTAACATCTGGCGCGGTATTGCTGGAAGTGCCAACGGAATTGACCGGGCCACGGCAGATTACATGGGTATGCTGGCAACGGTGATGAACTCACTGGCCTTACAGGATGCTTTGGAACAGATTGAGGTACCTACCCGTGTACAAACATCCATTGCGATGCAACAGATTGCAGAACCTTACATTCGTCGTAGAGCTATCCGTCATTTAGAAAAGGGTCGGGTTGTTATTTTTGCAGCAGGTACAGGTAATCCGTTCTTCTCGACTGATACTACAGCTGCACTGCGTGCCGCTGAGATCGAAGCGGAAGTGATTCTGATGGCTAAAAATAAAGTGGATGGCGTATATTCTGCTGATCCGTTTAAAGATAGCACAGCTGAGAAATATGAGCAGCTTACGTATTTGGATGTGCTCAACAAAAATCTCGGTGTCATGGATTCTACTGCTTCCTCGTTGTGCATGGATAACAATATTCCGTTGATTGTCTTTGCTATTACAGAGCAAGGTAACATTAAACGTGTCGTGCTGGGTGAGAAAATTGGTACGATCGTCAAAGGGAGTGTAAATTAATGCCACAATCTGTGAAAAAGAGTGCTGAGGAACGCATGCAAAAAGCAATCCAGGCATTGCAACGTGATCTTGCATCTTTGCGTGCAGGACGGGCGACACCAGCTTTACTGGACCGTGTACAGGTAGAGTATTATGGTGCAATGACTCCAGTCAACCAACTGGCGAATATCAATACACCTGACAGCCGGACCTTGATGATTCAGCCTTGGGACAAATCTTCCTTGGCCGATATCGAGCGCGCTATACAAAAATCCGATTTAGGTTTGACACCTTCGAATGACGGTAACACCATTCGTCTTAGCATTCCTGCTTTGACGGAGGAGCGCAGAACTGACTTGGTGAAGTTGACAAAGAAGAACGGTGAAGAAGCGAAGATCGCTATTCGTAACATTCGTCGTGATGCCAATGATGACATCAAAAAATTGGAGAAAAGTGATATTTCCGAGGACGAATCTCGTAAACATCAGGAAGATATCCAGAAAACAACTGATAAGTTTATCGCTGAAGTGGATAAAGTTTTAGCTGCAAAAGAAAAAGAAATTATGGAAGTCTAAAAGATTGGCAGCCCCTCCCTTACGGTGGGGTTTGTCTCTTTTCAAGCCTGAGGCACATTTTCAGAGAATGCTGGAGGAACTGGAATGATCAAACGGGTTCGGTCTTGGTGGAACGGGGAACAAAAACAGCAAATACCGGCCATTTCAAAAGACAATATTCCGCAGCATGTTGCTGTCATCATGGATGGGAACGGCAGATGGGCCAAACGGATTGGAATGCCGCGGATTGTAGGGCACCAAAATGGAATGAAGGCAGTGAAACGCACAGCAATTGCGGCGGATGAACTGGGTATTAAGTATTTGACTTTGTTTGCATTTTCAACTGAAAATTGGACGCGTCCAAAGGACGAAGTTGATTTTCTAATGCGCTTACCGCAGGAATTTCTGGCTATTGAGCTAGATGAGTTGATTGAAAAAAATGTGCAAGTACGTATGATGGGCAATAAAGAACATTTACCTTCCCATACCGTTGAAGCGCTGACTGAAGCGACTCGACGAACTGAAAATAATACCGGACTTGTTCTTAATTTTGCATTAAATTATGGAAGTCGGTTGGAAATCACCGAATGCATGCAAACATTGGGCCGTCAAATTGCGGATGGGAAGCTTAAATCGGAAGATATAACATCTGAGCTGATCGGTAGTACGTTGCTTTCTAGCGGTATGCCAGACCCTGATTTACTGATTCGAACAAGCGGTGAGCTTAGACTTAGTAATTTTATGCTCTGGCAGCTTGCCTACAGTGAGTTGTGGTTTACTGATATTTATTGGCCTGAGTTTAAGAAAGAACACTTATACGAAGCAGTGATCGAATATCAGCAAAGAACACGACGGTATGGCGGACTGAAGTAAATGGAGGATGAAAGCCGTTGAGACAGAGATTAATTACCGGTATTCTGGCAGGCATATTCTTTTTGGCGATGGTCCTGTGGGGCGGCTTGGCCTACCATTTGCTTATATTGGCGATGGCCCTAATCGGATTTTATGAGTTCGCACGAATGACGCAGGTATCTCCTTTTGGAGGTACAGCAATACTTGGATACGTAAGCATATTAGCTTTTGTATTCCCGTATGAACCTTTTGGCTTGCACTCACCCTTACCCTTTGCCAGTATGCTTTGGCTGGTAATGATAGCTTTTATGATCATCACGGTAGGAACAAAAAATAAAATCCCGATTCAAACGGTAGCTATATTATTTCTTGGTACCGTTTATATAGGGTTTGGATTTTCGTATATTGCGGAATCACGTCATATGGAACATGGACTATTATGGACATTTTTATTATTGGCTTGTATTTGGGCAAGTGATGCAGGGGCATATTTTGTAGGCAAAATGGCAGGAAAGACGAAATTATGGCCTGCGATCAGTCCGAATAAAACGGTCGAAGGCTCCATTGGCGGCATCGTTTTAGCGTTGGTTATAGCTCTTGTATTCGCTGGATTATCGGGTGGACTGCTGCCATGGGGCAAAGCCATCGGCATCGGTTTGTCATGTGCAGTTGTGGGACAACTGGGCGATTTGGTACAATCTGCATACAAACGAGTGTACGGCATTAAAGATTCCGGTAATCTGCTGCCAGGGCACGGTGGTATACTAGACCGTTGCGACAGCTGGATTGTCGTTTTTCCATTTGTACATATGCTGATGCTGCTTCCATGAGTCTATTGATTACAGTTTATGCTCAGGCTAATCTCTATGCTGCTCACTCTGCGCTACTAGAAGGTTGGAACCAGTAGCATAGCTGCCTGAATAATAATCAATGAGCTCCTGGATAAAAGTGATTTTCAGGATAGGAAGGTGCATCATGAAAAGAATTACGGTACTTGGTTCAACCGGTTCTATTGGAACTCAAACGCTGGATGTAGTGTCCATGCACCCGGATCAGTTTACTGTTGAGGCTTTAGCAGGTGGTTCTAATATAAAGTTACTTGCTGAGCAGGCGCATCTTTATAAACCCAAAAAAGTGTCTGTGGGTACTCGGCAGTTGGCGGATGAAATTCGTCCTTTACTGCCTTCTGGAATGAAACTGTATTGGGGAAATGAAGGACTCGTTGAGCTTGCTGCGAACACGGAGGCGGATATGGTTGTGACGGCTGTAATGGGCAGTGTCGGATTGCACTCCACGCTGGCCGCGATTGAGGCTGGAAAACAGATCGGTTTGGCCAATAAGGAGACACTGGTTACTGCTGGTCATCTGGTCACAGCGCGGGCTCGGGCGAAAGGAGTGCCGTTGCTGCCGATTGACAGTGAGCATTCAGCTATTTTCCAATGCTTGAATGGTGAGCGTATGAAAGATGTGGCACATATTACCCTCACAGCATCAGGGGGTTCTTTTCGAGATTTGACAAGAGAACAGTTGCGTGAAGTTACAGTGGAAGATGCACTCAAGCATCCCAATTGGTCAATGGGGGCCAAAATTACGATTGATTCAGCAACGATGGTAAACAAGGGGCTGGAAGTCATTGAGGCGCATTGGCTATTCGGACTTGATTATGAGCACATTCATGTGTTGCTTCATCCGGAAAGCATTATTCATTCCTATGTTGAGTTTCAGGATACAAGCATTGTTGCTCAACTTGGGAATCCGGACATGAGAGTACCCATTCAATATGCATTGACTTACCCTGAGCGTATGAAGTCCCCGGCGAAGCCGTTGTCACTAGCTGAAGTGGGTAAACTCCATTTTAAGGAAATGGATTATAATCGTTTTCCTTGTTTAAGGCTTGCCTTCGAATGTGGTAAAATGGGTGGTACAGCACCGACCGCATTTAATGCGGCTAATGAAATTGCAGTTGCCCGTTTCCTGCGTGGAGAAATTTCTTTTCTGCATATTGAAGCTATTATTGAACGTGTGCTGGAGCGGCATGTCAATGTGGCTAATCCTGATCTTTCTGCAATTGAAGCCTGTGACGAAGAGACTCGTAGCATATCTGCGGGGTTGTAGGCTAATGTTGGGTTTGAAACGAAATGTGATTCTCTTGTGCGGGATCGGAGAATAATGATAATCTAGGAAGACAAACTCGATCTCATTGAAAGGGGAACAGAAACGATTGGAAACGATTCAAATAGTGTTGATGACGGTGCTCATGTTTTTCGTCATAGTGACGGTGCATGAATGGGGGCATTATTATTTTGCCAAACGCGCCGGGATTCTGGTACGGGAGTTTGCGATCGGTTTCGGTCCGAAACTGTTTTCTTATAAAAGAAACGAGACGCGATTTACGTTGCGTTTGTTGCCGTTCGGTGGCTTTGCCCGCATGGCGGGAGAGGATCCGGAGGTCAATGAAATTGAGGCCGGACAAACGATTGCTGTACGCGTAACGGATGACGTCGTTAAAACCATCTATCTAGATCAACTGGATAATCGTAAAAATGTGGTGCGCGGCGAAGTGTTGGATATTGATCTGGAACAGTCATTAACTTTAAAATTGGATGTGGATGGCGAAGATCAGCAATACACTGTACATCCGCAAGCGATGATGGTAACCAAAGGTCAATCCATTCAGATTGCACCCAAGGATCGGCAGTACGGGAGTAAAACAGTAGGACAGCGTGCGATGGCTATTTTTGCTGGACCCCTGATGAATTTTATTCTTGCTTTTATTTTGTTTGGTCTGCATATTCAGATGGTCGGCATACAAGTGGACAACCCGACTTATGTCCAAATTAGTGAAATTACAGCAGGTATGCCTGCTGCTGAAGCTGATTTGCATAAGGGAGATATCATCGAATCGGTGAATGGAATAGCCATTGGTGCAAATGTTGAAAACATGATCAAACTGATTGCGGATTCTCAAGACAAGCCGATGAAGTGGACGGTTCGCCGTGATAGTAAGACCTTTGATCTTACGATTACACCTCGTGCTATGGAAGGACAAAAGGGTGGCAAGGTGGGTATTGTACCCGAACTTCCAAAACGCCAAGCAGGTGTGGGAGAAACGTTCAAATTTGCCGGCCAATCTATGGTCAGAACGACCGATATTATTTTCCAAGGATTTAGCCAGCTCATCCAACGTTTTTCTATCAATGACCTGGGAGGCCCGGTACGTACTTTTGAAGTGACAGGGCAAATTGCCAAGCAGGGGATTGAGCAGTTGACGTATTGGACTGCTATAATGAGTCTTTACCTGGGGATATTTAATTTATTGCCTATTCCGGCGCTGGATGGAAGCAGACTTGTTTTCCTTGGTGTGGAGGCGGTAAGAGGACGTCCCGTTGATCCGAGTAGGGAAGGTATGGTCCATTTCGTTGGTTTTGCTATGCTATTCCTGCTTATGATTGCGGTCACGTATAACGATATTTTACGCTTAATTAATGGTTAATTAGAGACGGACTTATATAAAAACGGTCTGTATGGGAGGACATGCATTTCTATGTCGAACGATAAACAGTTTGTCGAGGAAATTACGCCACAGAGTGAAGATTTTTCCCGATGGTATATTGATGTTATTAAAAAAGCAGAACTGATGGATTATTCCCCTGTTCGCGGATGTATTGTATTCCGCCCCGATGGTTTTGAAATTTGGGAGCATATCAAGGAAGCCATGGATGTGCGCTTCAGAGAAACAGGTCACCGTAATGCCTATTTTCCAATGTTCATTCCAGAAAGCTTTTTTCAAAAGGAAAAAGAGCATGTCGAAGGGTTTAATCCTGAACTGCCTTGGGTAACCGAGGCTGGCGGGGAAAAGCTGGAAGAGCGTCTTGCAATTCGTCCGACTTCGGAAACCATGATTGGTCATATGTACTCCAAATGGATTCAATCCTATCGTGATCTACCTGTGCTTATTAACCAATGGGCTAATGTAGTGCGTTGGGAAAAACGCACGCTGCCTTTCTTGCGCACAAGTGAATTTTTGTGGCAAGAAGGTCACACGGCCCATGAAACAGAAGAAGAAGCACGTGAAGAAACGATGAAAATGCTGGAAGTATACCGTGAGGTTATTGAGGAAGTTCTGGCTATTCCGGTTATTACTGGACAGAAAACACCTTCTGAAAAGTTTGCAGGTGCGAAGGATACATTTTCACTGGAAGCGATGATGAAGGATGGACGGGCGGTACAAGCTGGTACCTCCCACTATATGGGAACTAATTTTGCGGTTGCATTTGATATCAAATATTTGAGTCGTGAAAACAACCTGGAATTCGCGCATACGACTTCATGGGGAACAAGTACACGTTTGATCGGCGCACTGATTATGGTCCATGGAGATGACCGTGGTCTGGCATTGCCTCCTAAAGTTGCGCCTACGCAGGTTATTATGGTTCCAATTGGGCCACCTAAGAAGCGTGATGCCGTTATCGCTCGTGCAGATGAACTATTCGCTCAGTTGAAACAAGCGGGAGTGCGTGTTAAAATGGACGACCGCAGCGATGTAAGCCCAGGCTGGAAATTTAATGAATATGAAATGCGCGGTGTGCCGGTTCGTCTGGAAATCGGGCCTCGTGATATGGAAAACGGTGTCTGTGTGCTCGTATCCCGTATCAGCGGTGAGAAAAAAATCGTACAGCAGGATAATCTGGTTGAGGAAGTACACGCGATGCTCGCACAGGTACAGCAGGAGATGTTTGATCGTGCGAAAAATTTCATGGAAGAAAACTTCTATTCCGTTGATACGCTGGATGAAATGAAGACTCTCATGGAAGAAAAACGCGGCTTTACTTTGGCAGGCTGGTGCGGATCTGAAGAATGTGAAGATAAAGTTAAAGAAGTGACAGGTGCTACAAGCCGTAATATACCGTTTAAAACAAACGAGCAAAAGTCCACATGTTTGTGCTGTGGCAAACCTGCCAAGCATACAGTAGTGTTCGCACGGGCGTACTAATATAGAAGTAGGGCAATACCACTATACTCACTTCATTCTCTTCGCTGACATGGTAACTGTTACGGGACAATGTCCCGAAGGATCTATGTGTCGTTGTGAAGAGGATTGAAGAGGGCTACGAAAAGCTTTTGCGGTCGGAGATGTTTTTGACGCAGAAGCTTTTCATGTTTTCAGAATGGTAGATTTGAAATTGGGGGGAGAGCCATGGGCGGAGCTGAAGAAAAGAGAAAGCGGCTGGAACTGCTAATGAAGCAAGTTGGGATGCCGGCGGGAGTGGTTGAACCTTATTTTTTGGACGGTTGGATTGACCAAGTGGAGATTAGCCGAACCAATAAGGATTGGAACATCACCATTGCCAAGGAGACATTGGTCCCCGCTCAGGTGTATCGTACGTTCTGTATTCAAGTACAGGAAAAAATGAGTCACATCGCAAAAATTACGTTCCGTTTTCAGTACAGTGAGCAGATTCAGCCTGGTGATATCATCAGTGAATACTGGAAACTTTTTCTAGAGTGGGTACATCGTGAGATTCCATCGGTTAACGGTTGGATGAATCGGGCTGTGCATGAGTGGGACGACGGTCTATTATTGCTAACGATGAGCGACGGTATGTCGTTGGAACTGGCGCGTAAAAAGCAGATAGATCAAGCTATCATCAAATTTTACGATAAATATTTCGGGCTTTCTATGCGCATTAAAGTCCAGGTGGGTGAAAGTAACCAGGAGGCGTTACAGCAATTCCAAGAGAAAAAAATGCAGGAAGAACGCGAAGTCATTCAGCAGATGATGGAAAGTATGGAATCCGAAATGCCGCCTTTGGATGAAGAAGAAGGAGACGTACGGCTTCAATTCGGTTATGACATCAAAGAACCGGCTGTTCCGATGCAAGATATTCAGGACGAAGAGAAGAAAGTCACTTTACAAGGAACAATCTTCGGTTTGGATAGTAAAGAATTGCGCAATGGCAGTACGTTGTTTACGTATTATTTGACCGACTTTAGTGATTCCCTGCAAATGAAAATGTTTGCTAAAACTAAAGAAGATCTGAAGATCCTCAGCTTGTTGGCTAACGGGAAATGGGTCAAAGTACGGGGTCGAGTTGAATATGATCGTTTTATGCAAATTCCCGAGCTGGTTATGATTCCCTCTGATCTAGTTGAAGTACAGGCTCCACCCACACGTAAGGATAAAGCAGAGGAAAAACGAGTCGAGTTCCATCTCCATACAAAGATGAGCGCAATGGATGCTGTTGCCTCGATTGATCAATACGTTAAAACAGCCGCCAAATGGGGGCACAAGGCGATTGCAGTCACCGACCATGGCGGAGTGCAGTGCTACCCTGATGCTGCTAAGGCTGCAAAGAAAAACGGCATTAAAATGATCTACGGTGTTGAGGCCAATGTGGTTAATGATGCCGTTGAGGTTGTAATGCAGGCACAGCCATTAAATTTGAAAACAGCGACTTATGTCGTTTTTGATATTGAAACCACCGGTTTATCGGTTACACAGAATAAAATCATTGAGATTGCAGCTGTGAAAATGCATGATGGCAAAGAAATTGATCGTTATGCTACCTTTGTCAATCCGCATGAGCGCATTCCATATAATATACAGCAACTGACCAACATTAACGATGAAATGGTCAAGGACGCGCCGGATGTAGAACCTGTTATGAAGGAGTTTGTAGCTTTTGCTGGCGATGCTGTATTGGTTGCCCATAATGCGCGTTTTGATGTCGGTTTTATCCAGGCCACCCTTCGAAATATGGGTTTGCCTGAAATGACCAATCCGGTACTGGATACGCTCGAACTGGCTCGTTTACTGTTTCCAACAATGAAAAACCATCGTCTGAATACGCTGACGACCAAATATAAAGTGGCGCTCGAAAGCCATCACCGAGCCATTGACGATACAGTCGCACTGACTGAAGTGCTGAATGGCTTGCTGAATGATGCGGAACAAATTAAGGGTTTAAAAATGCTCGATCGTCTGAATGATTATGTGGGTAAGGACTTATCGACCGTTCGTCCATTTCACTGTTGTATTTATGCCCTCAATCCGATTGGTAAAAAAAATCTGTACAAGCTGGTTTCGATGTCTCATACCGAATATTTCAAGCGTGTGCCTTGCATTCCTAAATCAAAATTGTCAGAAATGAGAGACGGACTGCTTATTATTTCTGGCTGCGAAAAAGGAGAGTTCTTCGAGGCTGTGTTGAACAAGTCCGAGGAAGAAGCCGAGGAAATAGCACAGTTTTATGATGTGTTGGAGATTCAACCTTTGACGATGTATATGCATTTAGTAGAAAAACAACTGGTAAGCGGGCCTGATGCTCTGAAAACGGCAATACGCAAAGTATGCGAAATTGGGCGGCGACTTGATAAGCCCGTAATTGCCACAGGCAATGTTCACTATTTGGAAACGCGCGATAAGTTGTACCGTGATATTACGATACATGGCATTACGGGATTTAGTCCGCTAAAAGATATTCGTAAGCCTGATGCGCATTTACGCACCACAGACGAAATGCTGGCAGAATTCGAGTTTTTGGGCGAGGAGAAAGCCTATGAAGTCGTTGTGAAGAATACCAGTGAGTTGGCGGATCGATTTGAGGAGCTGGAGTTGTTCCCTGACAAGCTGTTTACACCTTTGCTGGATGGGGCGGACGAGGAAATCCGTAACACTTGCTATGAGACGGCTAAATCTATCTATGGTGAGGAATTGCCCGAGGTGGTTGTAGCTCGCCTTGAAAAAGAACTGGAGCCGATTATTAAATACGGTTTCTCTGCCAACTATCTTATTTCCGAGCGCTTGGTTAAAAAGTCTAATAAGGATGGATATCTGGTAGGTTCACGGGGGTCTGTTGGATCTTCTGTGGTCGCTACCTTCCTCGGTATTTCCGAGGTTAATCCACTGCCTGCACATTATATTTGCGGTAATCCTGAATGCAGACATAGCGAATGGATTTTGGACGGTAGTGTGCCGAGTGGATTTGATTTGCCGGACAAAAATTGTCCGAATTGCGGCGGCAAACTGAAGGGTGAGGGACAGGATATTCCGTTTGAAACGTTTCTTGGGTTTAAGGGAGATAAAGTTCCCGATATTGACTTGAACTTCTCTGGCGAATATCAGCCTGTCGCACATAACTATACGAAAGTACTGTTTGGTGAGAAAAGTGTATTCCGTGCTGGAACCATCGGTACCGTTGCTGAGAAGACAGCCTTTGGCTTTGCCAAGAAATATGAAGAGGCGCATCATAAAAAATGGCGTGGGGCTGAGCTGAATAGGCTGGCTTCGGGCTGTACAGGGGTCAAACGCAGTACCGGGCAACATCCAGGCGGAATTGTCGTTGTTCCCGATTATATTGAGGTCGAGGATATTACGCCGGTACAGTACCCCGCCGATGATACAAGCTCGGAATGGAAAACAACGCATTTTGATTATCACGCTTTTGATGCGAATTTACTCAAACTCGATATTCTGGGTCATGATGATCCGACCATGATGAGGATGCTTCAGGATTTGACTGGTGTCGATCCTACGACCATTCCAATGAATGATCCTAAGGTGATGAGCATGTTCAACTCCACGGAGGCGCTCGGTGTTACACCCCAGCAAATCCGCACGCCTGTAGCAACCTATGGTGTACCAGAGATGGGGACGAAGTTTGTGCGCCAAATGCTAGTAGAGTCGCAGCCAAGTTCTTTTGCCGATTTACTGCAAATATCCGGACTGTCTCACGGCACGGGCGTATGGCTGGGGAATGCACAGGAACTGATTAAGAATAATACCTGTAACATCAAGACTGTAATTGGTTGCCGTGATGACATCATGCTGTTTTTGATTTACAAGGCAGGCATGGACGCAGGTCTGGCCTTTAAAATTACGGAGAGCGTACGTAAAGGTAAGGGGCTTAGTGCTGAATGGATTGAAGAAATGAAAAAATGCAAGGTGCCACAGTGGTACATTGATTCTTGTCTGAAAATCCAGTACATGTTTCCGAAGGCGCATGCTGCAGCGTATGTTATTTCAGCAGTGCGCACAGCGTACTTTAAGCTGTATCATCCGATTGAATATTATGCGACTTACTTTTCAGTACGTGCAGCCGATTTTGATATTGAGCTGTGTTGTCAGGGATATGATGCAATCGCGCGGAAGATTGTCGAAATCGAGCAACTCGGTTTTCAGGCACCTCCCAAAGAAAAAGGGATGCTTCCGATCCTGGAAATGGCTCTGGAAATGACGGCTCGCGGGTTTAGTTTTAAATCCATTGATTTGTACCGTTCCGAAGCTACACGCTTCAAGGTGGATGGAGATTCACTCATTCCGCCATTCGGAGCTCTTCAGGGAATTGGAGACAACGCGGCACGTAACATCGCAGCCTCCCGTGAACATGGTGAATTTTTGTCTGTCGAGGATTTTCAACAAAAATCGAAGGCTAGTAAAACCATTGTCGAAATGCTGTCCCAGATGGGTTGCTTTCGAGGTCTTCCAGAGAGTAATCAGTTGTCTCTGTTTTAATCCGAACCACAGTAGTCAAGCTCTGGCACTTGTCACATAACTACGGTTATGTTATAATTTTTTTGGTAATCATGGAGATAAAACCGTTGCTAAAAGAGTGGGGAAACCCACTCTTTACTGTTTGATATACAGTTACAACGTGAAAAGGTAGTTTTTGGGCACGAAACCGGTACGCCGGTTTATTTGCAGTGAGCCCGAAATGAACATTACATCAAATGAAAATGAAAATGCCGGTGATGGAGAAGCATTGTCCATGCAATAGGGCATCTTTTTTTCAACACAGGAAAGTTCACTTTTGGAGGTTATAATCTTTGAGCACACCAAAGATCAAATCAGTAGTAGAAGAAATGGCCCAACCTTACCTCGAAGAGCATGGTTTTGAACTGGTCGATGTCGAGTATGTCAAAGAGGGCAGTAATTGGTTTCTTCGCGTTTTTGTAGACAAAGACGGAGGAATTGATCTGGACGACTGCAGTATGATCAGTGAATATTTGGGTCAAAAGTTGGATGAAAATGACCCTGTTTCTACAGCATATTTTCTGGAAGTGTCTTCACCAGGCGCCGAAAGACCGCTAAAAAAAGCGGAGGACGTTACTAAAGCGGTAGGCAAAAACGTATTCGTTACTACATACGAGCCGATCAACGGCCTGAAGGAATTTGAAGGTCGTTTGCTTTCTTTTGAAGATGGGGAACTCACCGTTCAAAGCGGACAAAAGAAGCATGCTATACCTTATGACAAGGTAGCTGGTGCAAGGCTCGCGATCATATTTTAATTCAGATTTGACTGTTGCTGTTTGACATGTACTACATGTTTTTTTGCCTCGTGTGCCGACCAGTACGCAGGTGCATCATTTGAAAGGGGGAGCAGTAATCCATGAGTATGGATTTTATTGAAGCAATGAACGAGTTGGAAAGAGAAAAGGGGATCAGCAAGGATGTGCTGTTTGAGGCCATTGAAGCAGCCTTGATTTCTAGTTACAAACGGAATTTCAACACCGCACAAAACGTGCGTGTTGATATGAACCGCAACTCGGGAGTCATTAAGGTATATGCCCGCAAGCTGATCGTTGAGGAGGTATTGGATCCTCGCACCGAGATTTCGTTGCCTGCGGCTCGTGAGATTAACCCGCATTTTCAGTTGGAAGATATCGCTGAAATTGAAGTTACACCACGTGATTTTGGACGGATTGCTGCACAAACTGCGAAGCAGGTCGTGACCCAGCGTATCCGCGAAGCGGAACGGGGACTGATCTACAACAAGTTTGTGGACAAGGAAGAAGATATTGTAACAGGAACTGTACAGCGCCAAGACCCACGTAACATTTATATTGATCTTGGTAAGGTGGAAGCGGTTCTCCCGTTAGGCGAATTGATGCCTAATGAGAAATTTAGCCATCTGGATCGAATTAAGGCTTATATTACCAAAGTAGAAAACACAACCAAAGGACCGCAAATTATGCTGTCCCGATCACATCCGGGTCTGCTTAAGCGTTTGTTCGAACTCGAAGTGCCTGAAATTTTTGATGGTGTTGTAGAGATTCGTTCCGTAGCGCGTGAAGCAGGCTTCCGTTCTAAAATCGCGGTTCATTCCCGTAACGCCGAGGTGGATCCGGTCGGCTCTTGTGTGGGTCCTAGAGGAACACGTGTACAGACTATTGTGAACGAGCTGCGTGGCGAAAAAATCGACATTGTACGTTATTCCGATAATGTTGATGAATACGTGGCTAATGCGCTGAGTCCATCCAAGGTGCTCGAAGTGCAGGTGTTTGAAGAAGAGAAAATGGCGCGTGTTATTGTGCCTGATTATCAGCTTTCTCTTGCTATTGGTATCAAAGGACAAAATGCTCGTCTTGCTGCTAAGCTTACGGGTTGGAAAATTGATATTAAGAGTGAAACACAGGCGGAGGAAGAACTCGGCAGACCGAGAACATCCACCGATGAAATGCATCAGGATTCCGTTTCTGTAGATTAAGCGGAGTGTAGGGGGGTTAATGCATGAAACAGAGAAAGATACCTTTGCGCAAATGTGTGGCCTGTCATGAAATGATGCCAAAGAAGCAGTTGATCCGTGTCGTCAAAACCCCTGAAGACGAAGTGTTGATTGACTTGACTGGCAAAAAGTCGGGACGCGGCGCTTACTTGTGCGGCAAAGCCGCCTGCTTCAAGCTGGCTCAAAAGAGCAAGGCACTGGATCGAGCATTGAAGCACTCGGTTCATCCTGATATTTATGAGCAGCTAAGTCGTGATTTTGCTGCCGTCGAGGAAGAATTCCTGGCGGCACAAGGCAGCGTGCAGGATGAATAAGGCGCTGTCTGGATTGGGTCTTGCCATGAGAGCTGGCAAGCTGCTAACAGGTGATGAGATCGTTTATAAAGCGATCAGGTCTTCAGAAGCCAAGCTGGTCATTCTTGCGAAAGATGCTTCAATGAATACTCAAAAGAAATTCCGCGACAAATGCGGGACGTACAAAATCCCCTTAATGATAGGATTTGACCGGGAAAGCTTGGGAAGCAGTATCGGCAAGCCTGAACGGGTTGTGCTGGCTGTGACGGATCAAGGATTCGCGAAATTGATCAAGAAACATACGGGGATAATGTCGGAGGTGGAGTATATTGAGTAAACAAGAAAACAAAGACAAAGTGCGGGTATACGAATACGCCAAATCGTTGAACATGAGCAGCAAAGAAATTATCACCATTCTTAAACGGCTGGATATTCCCGTGAACAACCATATGAGCGTCATGGAACATGATGCCGTAGGTAAAGTGGAAAGTTTTTTTAAGAATATTAAATCCAATGCTGCGGCCAAGCAAGGCGAAGCAGGTACGGTGCAAGTAAGCTCGAATCAGGCCGGTTCAAGCCAGAATAGTAATCATTCAACTGAGCAAACCAAAAATCAACAGGAAAAGCAGGTAAGTATGAATAGGACAAACAACAACCAAAACAGTAACCGAAGCAGCGCTCCAAAAGCGCAAAGCAGTCAGCAGGGCGGTCAAAACCGCAGTCAACAAAGTACTAGCAGACCCACTGGTCAGCAAAGTACACAAAACCGCAGTAATGGTCAACAACAGGGAGGACAACAGCGTCCCGGCGGTAACACAGGTTCGCGTCCTCAAGGTAGCCAAAGCACTAACTCACGCCCTCAGGGAAGTAGTCAGGGTGGTACGGCTGTAAGAACATCATCCTCCACAGGTAGCAACAATGCGAACCGTAGTGGTGGCAACCGTACAGGCAGTAACTCCAACAACGGTGGTAACCGTTCCGGTCAAGGACGTTTTGACGATAACCGTCAAGGCGGCGGACGCGGTGGTAACGGTGGTCGTGGAGGCAATAATCGCGGTGGTAGCAATCGTGGCGGGAAATTTAACAATCGTGGTAAAGGTCAACAACAGGAACGTCGCGAGAAAATCGACAACACGCCAAAGAAAATTATTGTTCGTGGTGAGATGACCGTAGGCGAAACTGCCAAGCTTCTTCACAAGGATGCGTCAGAAGTCATCAAAAAGCTGATTATGCTCGGAACGATGGCGACCATTAACCAGGAACTGGATATGGATACTATCCTCTTGCTTGCCGGAGACTTTGGTGTCGAGGTAGAAGTGAAAATTCCGGTCGAAGAAGATCGTTTTGAAACGGTGGAAGAAAATGATGATCCTGCGGATCTGAAAACACGTCCACCCGTTGTAACGATTATGGGTCACGTCGATCATGGTAAAACAACTTTGCTGGATGCCATTCGCTCGACTAATGTAACTGGTGGCGAAGCTGGCGGTATTACACAGCATATTGGTGCATACCAAGTTGAAATTAACAGCAAAAAAATCACTTTCCTGGATACACCGGGTCACGAAGCCTTTACTGCTATGCGTGCACGTGGTGCTCAAGTGACAGATATGACGATTATCGTGGTTGCAGCTGACGACGGTGTTATGCCTCAGACGGTCGAAGCTATTAACCATGCGAAGGCGGCAGGTCTGCCAATTATCGTAGCTGTGAACAAGATCGACAAACCAGATGCCAACCCGGATAAAGTGAAGCAAGAACTCACTGAATATGAATTGGTACCTGAAGAGTGGGGCGGCGATACGATTTTCGTCAACGTTTCCGCGAAACAAAGAATGGGTCTGGAAGACCTGCTCGAAATGATTCTGCTCGTAGCTGAAGTGAATGAGTACAAAGCGAATCCGAACAAACGGGCACGTGGTACCATCATCGAGGCAGAACTGGATAAAGGCCGCGGTTCTGTGGCTCGTATCCTCGTTCAGAATGGTACACTGAAAGTTGGCGATGCTTTCGTAGCGGGTAACTGCTTCGGACGTGTGCGTGCCATGGTCAACGATAAAGGTCGTCGTCTTAAGGAAGCAGGTCCTTCCACTCCAGTTGAAATTACTGGTTTGACAGAAGTTCCACTTGCTGGCGATCCATTCATGGTGTTTGAGGATGAGCGGAAAGCACGCGCTATTGCTGACAGACGTGCGATCACACAACGCCAATCTGATCTGGGCAGTAATACACGCGTAACACTGGATGACCTGTTCCAACACATCAAGGATGGCGAAATGAAGGATCTGAACGTCATTATTAAAGGTGACGTGCAAGGTTCTGTCGAAGCGTTGAAAGGTTCCTTGAATAAGATTGAAGTCGAAGGTGTGCGCGTTAAAATTCTTCACAGTGGTGCAGGAGCAATCACCGAATCCGATATTATTTTGGCCGCAGCTTCCAATGCTATTGTCATTGGTTTTAATGTTCGTCCGGATAACCAGGCGAAATCTACAGCGGAAGCTGAAAAAGTGGACATTCGTCTACACCGTGTCATTTACAATGTCATTGAAGAAATAGAGCAAGCCATGAAGGGCATGCTGGATCCTGAATATAAAGAAAATGTGATTGGGCATGCTGAAGTACGTAACGTGTTCAAAGTTACCAAAGTCGGTACGATCGCTGGTTGTATGGTGACATCCGGTAAAATTACCCGTTCAGCAGAAGCACGCCTGATTCGTGATGGCATCGTCATTTTTGAAGGTAAAATCGACTCACTGAAACGCTTTAAGGACGACGCAAAAGAAGTTGCCCAAGGTTACGAATGCGGTATTACCCTTGATGGCTATAATGATGTTAAGGAACTCGACATTATTGAAGCGTTCGTCATGGAAACAGTGGAGCGCTAACGGCAGAGAGGTGAGCATCCATGGCTAAAATACGTACAGGTCGGGTTGGCGAGCAGATCAAGAAGGAGCTAAGCCAACTCATCCAAACTGAATTAAAAGACCCCCGCATCGGTTTTATCACGGTAACGGGTGTCGATCTTACAAATGATTTGTCCCAAGCGAAAATATACTTGAGCGTGCTCGGGGATGAAGAACAAAAAAATTCTTCCCTGAAAGCATTGGACAAAGCGAACGGTTATCTTCGTTCTGAACTCGGCAAACGGATACGGCTGCGCCATATTCCTGAGTTGATTTTCAAAATTGACGAATCTATTGCTTACGGCAGTCGAATTGAAAAACTGCTGAGTGATATCGACAAGGATGAAAAATAAAACTTTTAGTTTGTCTGAAGGAACCATGAACTGAATGTAAAGGAGAAGGCAATGCATACCTATGAACAGGCGCTTCAACAAGCGAAGGAATTTATTCTGGAGCATGATGATTACCTGATCGTATCGCATGTACAGCCGGACGGAGACGCAGTCAGCTCCACCGTAACGGTGGGCTGGCTTCTCTCATGTCTGGGGAAGAAATTTACCATGCTGAATGAGGGACCTATTCCCAAGCGCATGGATTTTTTATGGCATGCCGATGAGATTATGGATATGAGCCAGCAACCGCCAGAACGGAAATACAATCGGATCATTTGTGTAGATTGTGCGGATTACCGTCGTGTTGGTTTGACAGAGCAGTTTTTTACGGAAGATGCCATTATCCTGAATATTGATCATCATCCAACAAATGATGCTTATGGTACAGTTAATGTGATTAAGTCGGATGCTGCGGCAACAGCGGAAATTCTTTTTGATCTACTGGAAGAGTTTGCAGTAACCTGGGACGTCGAAGTAGCAACGGCTTTATATACAGGGTTGCTAACGGATACAGGAGGTTTCCGTTATTCCAACACTTCACCGAAAGTGATGTCTGCTGTGTCACAGTTACTTGCTTACGGTGTAGATGGTCCCTCTTTATCTGAGAAATTGCTCGAGGAAATGACCTTTCCACAAATGAAGGTGCTGACAAAAGCATTGCAAACGCTCACGATGTCCGAGGATGGAAAAGTCGCTTGGGTCGTTGTATCACCTGACGATATGACAGAATGTGGCGCTGTAAATGAGGACTTGGAAGGCATCGTGAATTACCCAAGAAATATTCGTGGTGTTGAGGTAGGCATTTTCTTTAAGGTTATTAATGATCAAGCGGTCAAGGCCAGCTTGAGATCGGCAGGGAATGTAGATGTAGCCGCGCTGGCTCAATCATTTGGAGGCGGTGGACATGTACGTGCGGCTGGCTGTCGGCTAGAGGGTAAACTGGAAGATATCATTAAGACAGTTGTAGGGCGGGTGAAGTCTGAGCTATGAACCCGATAAAGAAGAAACAAGCAGCTTGGGAAGGCGTCCTACCAGTCTATAAACCTGCTGGATTTACCTCTCATGATGTGGTGGCCAAGGCTCGCCGTTTATTAGGTATGAAGCGAATCGGACACACTGGAACGCTTGATCCGCAAGTAACCGGTGTTTTGCCCTTGTGTCTGGGACGTGCCACCCGCGTGGTGGAATACATGCAAGAGCGGCCCAAGGAATATCTGGCTACACTGCGATTAGGCATTGCCACGGATACCGAGGACCTGACTGGGGAAATTACGGAAGAAAGTGAACGTCCAGTAGAGGTGACGGAAGTGGAAGTCAAAGCGGTTCTGAAGCGTTTTGTTGGTACGATCTCCCAAGTGCCTCCAATGTACTCCGCGCTAAAAGTGGACGGCAAACGCCTATACGAACTGGCTCGAGAAGGCAAAACTGTTGAGCGCCAAAGCCGTGAAGTAAGCATTTATGAGTTGGAGATGACGGGATTCGCGGAGACGGAGGCGTATGTGGATATTTCTTTTCGTGCCTTATGCTCCAAAGGTACTTATATCCGTACACTATGTGTTGATATTGGCCGTGAATTAGGATATCCTTCAACGATGGTCAAGCTGGAGCGAACCATGTCTGCGGGAATTCCTGCGGAACGTTGTCTGACTTTCGAAGAGATAGAGCGTTTCGTAGCGGATGGCAGTCTTGGAGAGCGACTTATTACAACGGATCAGGCGATTGACTATATGCCTGAGCATATAGTGGCTGAAGCCAAGGTAACTGCGGCTCTGCAAGGCCAGCGCCTGTCGCTGAATATGATTTCACCACCTGTGACGGACAACCAGCCTTTCCGTTTGTATAAAGAGGATAAAACGTTTTTAGGCATATTTGGTCGGGATGAATCAGACGCGATTGCTCCCATTAAAGTTTTTTTAAGATTATAGAATTTATAGATTTTCAGGGGAGCTGAACAATTCTATAATTGCAAGAAAAACTTCCGCTAGGCGTGATCTGGCTTCCGTGAATTACGTCGATAGACGTTTTTCTTACCTTGAATTGTGCTATAATTTTGACGAAGTTAGTCAAATGATGTGAAATGCAGGTGAATTAATAATGATTACCGTATCGTTATCTTATCCATTGAGTGATGAGCTTTTGCAGCAATGGGGACGTCCACAGGTCACGGCGATCGGTCAGTTTGATGGTCTTCATCTTGGACACGCAAGCGTGATACGCGAGGCCGTTGCGCTGGCTCGTGAACAGCAAATGCCGGTATCTGTCATGACATTTCACCCTCATCCGAAGGAAGTCATGAAAAAAGGCGATTATGAAGGTTATTTAACACCGCTTGCGGACAAGCAGACTATTCTGGCTGATATGGGTGTGGATGTACTTTATATTTTGAGTTTTAACGAAGAATTTTCCAAGGTCAGCCCTGAGGCGTTTATGAGCGACGTGCTGCTTCCATTGCAAATTCGAACAGCGGTAGTAGGCTTTGATTTTCGGTTTGGCCACCGGGGAGCAGGGCATGAGAATACACTTCGGACGCTGGGAGGAAAGCTGATGTCTGTGCACACCGTACCACCGTTCGAACTGGATGGGGACAAGGTGAGCAGCTCTGGAATTCGCCGTGCTTTAATGACTGGGGATCTAGCGCATGCCTCTCGCTGGTTGGGACGTCCTTATCGTATCCAGGGTACTGTAATGGATGGGGAGAAGCGTGGACGTACGATCGGTTTTCCGACCGCTAATCTCAAACTGAATGATACTTACGTGATTCCGATCAAGGGTGTATACGCTGTACGGGCACTTGTAGGTGATCGTTGGATAAACGGTGTAATGAATGTAGGGGTTAAGCCTACTTTCCATGAAGGTGTGCTGAATCCGTCGTTTGAGGTACATCTATTTGATTTTAATCAGCAAATTTATGGAGAGTCTGTACTTGTGGAGCTTCACCACTACATCCGTCCTGAACGCAAATTCTCTTCGGTGGATGAGCTGATCAACCAAATTGGCAATGACGCACAAACGGCTAAAAAGCTGTTAGGCTAATTTATTTACATAAGACAGGCGCTGTGTTATACTGACTTATGTTGTGTAAACAACGATGAACCTTAGCTTGGTTGTCCGCTTTCACCGGCGGCTACGAGGCTAATGGCGATTATAATGAAGGAGGTGAACAGGATGGCATTGACTCAAGAGCGTAAACAGCAATTGATCGAGGAGTACAAAACTCATGAATCCGATACAGGATCACCAGAGGTACAAATCGCTATCCTTACTGAAAACATCGTCAACTTGCAAAGTCACTTTCGTTCGCACAAGAAAGACCATCACTCCCGCCGCGGGTTGTTGAAAATGGTCGGTCAGCGTCGTAAACTTTTGGCTTACCTGAAGAAGACTGATGTTAAACGTTACAGTGCGTTGATCGAGCGTCTCGGACTGCGTCGTTAATTTTCAGACATGTAATGAGAAAAGAAGCCTGGTTGTTCACCGCTTGTCCCTGCTAAGGCGACGGCGGACAGCAGCCGGGTTCTTTTTTGAAATGAGGAATCTTTTTTTGAATTACATATCCTGATTTGCCTGCGAGCTTCTTATGAATAAGACCTGCGCAGGAAATACTGAATATGTATAGAACTTTTACAATGAAATGAAATGGAGGGATACCATGGAGCAACGCGTAGAAATGCAGCTCGGCGGAAGAAAGCTGGTGCTGGAAACAGGACGTCTTGCGAAACAAGCCAATGCGGCAGTTAAAGTGAGTTACGGAGAAACAGTTGTGCTTTGTACCGTGACCGCTTCCCGTGAGCCGAAAGATTTGGATTTTTTTCCACTGACCGTAAACTATGAGGAAAGATTGTATGCTGTGGGGAAAATTCCTGGCGGATTTATTAAACGTGAAGGACGTCCGAGTCAAAAAGCAATTTTGTCCAGCCGTTTGACAGACCGTCCAATTCGCCCATTGTTCCCGGAAGGTTTCCGGAATGATGTACAGGTGTTGAACCTGGTTATGAGTGTCGATCAGGATTGCGAACCTGAAATTGCAGCAATGATCGGAACCTCGGCAGCACTTAGCATTTCGGATGTACCTTTTAATGGGCCAATCGGTGGAGTCGCTGTAGGACGTGTAGACGGACAATTTGTGATTAACCCGGATATTGCACAGCAGAATGCAAGCGACATGTACCTGGTTGTAGCCGGAACGAAAGATGCCATCATGATGGTAGAAGCCGAAGGCAATGAGATTCCAGAGGAAGTTATGCTGGAAGCCATTATGTTCGGTCATGATGAGATTAAGAACATTGTGGCAGTCATTGAACAATTGGTGCAAGTAGCAGGTAAAGAGAAAATGCAGGTTAAACTGCATGCTGTTGATGAAAAAGTGAACAGTGAAGTACGTGCTTATGCAGCTGAACGTTTAATGGAAGCTGTTAAAATTGCAGAAAAACATGCCCGTCAAGAGGCGATTGATGCAGTCAACGAAGAGACAGTTGCCCATTTTGAAGCACAATACATAGAGACACCAGAGCTTTTGAGCGACGTGAGCGAAGTTCTCTATGATATCGTCAAGGAAGAAGTACGTCGTCTGATCACGCATGATAAAGTGCGTCCTGATGGTCGTAAGCTTGACGAAATTCGTCCGATTGAAAGCGACACTAGCATCTTGCCGCGTACTCATGGTTCGGGCTTATTTACACGCGGTCAAACGCAAGCACTTAGCATTTGTACACTTGGTGCATTGGGTGATGTGCAAATTTTGGACGGTATTGATCTGGAAGAAACAAAACGCTTCATGCATCATTACAATTTCCCGCCATTCAGCGTAGGGGAGGCTCGTCCTTTGCGTGCGCCAGGTCGTCGTGAAATCGGACATGGTGCTCTTGGTGAACGTGCGCTTTCCAAAGTAATTCCTTCCGAAACTGAATTTCCATACACCATCCGTCTGGTTTCCGAGGTACTGGAATCGAATGGTTCGACTTCACAAGCTAGTATTTGTGCAAGTACACTGGCTATGATGGATGCAGGTGTACCAATTAAAGCTCCGGTTGCAGGTGTAGCGATGGGATTGATCAAGGATGGAGATCATGTCTCCGTATTGACTGATATCCAAGGTATGGAAGATCACCTGGGCGATATGGACTTTAAAGTTGCTGGTACTGCGGAAGGCGTAACTGCCATTCAAATGGATATTAAAATTAACGGTATTGACCGCCAGATTTTACAGGATGCACTCAAGCAAGCTAAAGAAGGACGCTTGTTCATTCTTAGCAAAATGATGGAAGCGATCCAGAAGCCACGTGAGCAGTTGTCTCCGTATGCTCCAAAGATTATGACGATGCACATTAACCCGGACAAAATCCGTGATGTTATTGGAGCTGGTGGTAAAATCATCAACAAAATCATCGAAGAAACCGGCGTGAAAATCGATATTGAACAAGATGGTCGTGTGTTCATCGCTTCCACAAATCAAGAGATGAATGAAAAAGCACGTTCCATTATTGAGGGTATCGTAAAGGAAGTCGTGGTCGGTGAGATTTACATCGGTACAGTAAAACGGATTGAGAAATTCGGTGCATTTGTTGAAATTTTACCAGGTAAAGATGGTCTGGTTCATATTTCTCAACTGTCTACTGAGCGTGTAGCCAAAGTTGAAGATGTAATTGCTATTGGGGATACAATTACGGTGAAAGTAACCGAAATTGATCAACAAGGACGTGTCAATCTGTCCCGTAAGGCTGTTCTGACAGCAGAAGCACCTGCAAAATCCTAGGACCTGCATGTTGCAGACTAGAAAGACAGGAGTAGCTTTTCGTATTAACAGTACAAGGGATTTGAATAGCATTGTTTAAGCTTTTGGAAAGAGGCAGAGCTACGTTTCTGGCTCTTTTTTCATACATATGCACAAGCTGCGCCAAAGTGGGCTTCTAGAGGCTACTGCGTCATAGTTCTTTTCCTCTCCGCATACAATGTGGACAAACGGGCGGGAGGCTGAAGGAATCATGAGTAGGACAAAAAGAGCAGTGTGGGTGGTAGCCAGTTTAGCCATCACACTGATAATCGGACAGTTTAGCGGGGTTCGTGACTTCGCTGATCAATTACGCAATGGAGACGTTACAGGAGTTGGGGAGCCTAAAGTTGAAACAACGATGGCGATGGCGGCTTTACCCGATAATGCGCTTATGCAGCGACTAAGAACAGAAGCAGCCCGTCAGCGGCGGGAGCCAGTTGATGCCAAGATCGACAGGGTATGGAAGGCTATTCCAGGCTATAACGGGCTGGAGGTGGATTTGGATGCTACCTATCGCAAAGCGATTGCATCTCCGGATCGACCCATTCAATATGTATACCGGCAATTGGCACCTAAAATACATTTAAATCAGCTCGGTAATGTTCCAATATACAGGGGAAATCCCGAAAAGCCGATGGTCTCCTTCATGATCAATGTAGCATGGGGGAATGAATTTATCCTGCCGATACTGAACACGTTGGATCAGGAAAAAGTTAAGGCTACATTTTTTCTTGATGGAAGTTGGTTGAAAAAAAATCCAGATCTCGCCAAGGAGATTCAAAAAAGAGGGCATGAGCTTTCGAATCATGCTTACTCTCATCCGAATATGAGCCGTCTGAGTCGGGCCAGAGCCACACAAGAAATTGAAAAGACTCAAGTGCTTCTTCAAGAAACTTTGGGTATCAAAAATTACTGGTTTGCCCCTCCTTCGGGTGATTTTAATCAGCAAACGGTGGATATAGCAGCAGAAAGTGGGCTCAAAACAGTGTTGTGGACATTGGACACAGTAGATTGGAAACATCCGTCACCGGAATCGGTGATTAACAAAATCAGTAGTAAGGTAGAATCAGGCTCCCTGATATTAATGCACCCAACAGATTCCTCAGCGGCTGCTCTCAAAGGCATGATCCATGCCATTCGTAGTAAGGGACTTATGCTCGGAACTGTCAGTCAGACGCTTTCCCCTGATCGGCAACTACCTGTTCCGGTTGAGTGAACGTCTTTTTTCTGTTAGGATTGAACATTATGGCTAAGTATGCAATTCAGTTTAGGAGGGCCAATCGTGGAAAGAATTCAACTCAAAAACGGCCTAAGAGTGGTCATTGAAAAAATTCCAACCGTGCGTTCAGTTTCTTTCGGCATCTGGGTTAAAACTGGCTCCCGGAATGAAACGCCGGACAATAGCGGTATCTCTCATTTTATCGAACACATGCTTTTCAAAGGAACAGAGCGTTTTAACGCTAAGGAAATCGCTGAGCAATTCGATGCCATCGGAGGAAATGTTAATGCTTTTACTTCGAAGGAATATACATGCTATTATGCCAAAGTGTTGGATGAGCATCTACCGATCGCAGTTGATGTGCTGTCTGATATGTTTTTTAATTCCAAACTAGATCAGGAAGAATTGGCAAAAGAGAAGAATGTGATTTTGGAGGAAATCTCCATGTATGAGGATACACCGGATGATATGGTGCATGATCTTGTATCTCGCGCCGCCTATGGTGAACATCCACTGGCTTATCCTATTCTCGGAACCGAAGATCACCTGCTTGCTATGGATAGCTCACATCTCAGCCATTACATGAGGGAACATTATACAATCGACAATACGGTTATCAGTGTGGCTGGTAATGTTGACGATCGCTTGGTAGAATTGTTGGAGCGACATTTTGGACATTTTGACAATCATGGAACCGTTTCGCCGCTGACAGTACCTGCGTTTAACGGTGAACTGTTGTATCATGAGAAAGCAACGGAGCAAAATCATATTTGTTTATCCCTACCTGGATTTGCGACGGGTGACGACCTCCAGTATGCTATGGTTTTGCTGAATAACGCGATCGGCGGCGGCATGAGTTCACGTTTGTTTCAAGAAATTCGGGAAAAGCGTGGGCTTGCTTATTCGGTCTATTCCTATCATAGCTCCCATGCGGACAGTGGCATGTTCACGATCTATGCAGGTACGGCTCCTAAACAAACAAAGGACGTGCTGGATTTGACTCTGGAGCTTTTACGAGATGTGGCTGTCAACGGTTTAGACGCTAATGAGCTTCGTAAAGGTAAGGAGCAATTAAAAGGAAGTTTGATTTTAAGCCTTGAAAGTACAGGTAGCCGGATGAATCGGCTTGGAAAAAATGAATTAATGCTTGGTCAGCATTATACGCTGGATCAAATGATCGAACATATCGAGCAAGTGACGGCGAATGATGTGAACAAAGTGCTGGATCGGATGTTCTCGGAGCCGTTTGCCCTGTCGATGGTGGGAGCGAGTGATTCAGCGGTAAAGGATATGAGGAGGGACTATTTTGTTAACTTACGTGGAAATTAACAGACTCGCGGGCAATGAAGATATTGAGCTGCCCCGCAAAATGTCAGAGCTTGCATCAGGGTTTGACTTGTATGCAGCAGTACAGGAAAATCTGGTACTGGAACCCGGCAAGCGTTGCCTCGTTCCAACCGGATTTGCAATAGCTATGCCGGCGGGATTGGAGGCACAGATCCGTCCGCGAAGTGGACTGGCTCTTAAGCATGGTATTACTTGTCTCAATACACCGGGAACAATTGATGCGGATTATCGTGGGGAGATTAAGGTACTTCTTATTAATTTGGGCGAGGAATCATTCACGATTACGCGCAATGAGCGAATTGCACAAATGGTATTTCAAGTTGTACCTGAGGTAGAGCTGAAACAAGTAGACCAATTATCTGAAACAGTGCGTGGTGCTGGAGGCTTTGGTCATACAGGACGCTGAGGCGATGGTTGGTTTAAAATGTACGAATATCTATTTTGTAAAAGCTTCGAATTTACTTGCTTAAGAGCATGTATGCATATAAAGGTCGCCTCATAAAGAGGCGGCTTTTTTTTGTGTTTTTTCACCCCTTTCCGGGCACTCGCATAGACTAAAAGCATATCGTGTCTCGGAAAGGAGTGATCCGGATGCTAACAGGAATACGCGTCGTTGTTTTGGGTGGCGATGCGAGGCAGCTTGAGGTAATCCGTAAATGTGTGGACATGGATGCTACCGTCAGTGTGGTCGGTTTTGACAAGCTTGAAGTACCACTCAAAGGAGTGACACTAGAACCACTGTCTGTCAAGCTGCTGGAATCGTCAGATGCATTGATTTTGCCGGTGGTGGGATGCGATGAGGAAGGCAACGTAAATGCACTTTTCGGAGCACAGAAGCTTCAGTTCCTGAATGAGCATGCTGCTGCTCTTCCACCTCATTGTATTGTATATACAGGAATGGCGCGGACGTACTTAAAAGAAATTTGTACCAGACATGAGTTAAAGCTGGTAGAGCTGCTGGAGCGAGATGATGTGGCCATATACAACTCTATACCTACGGCCGAAGGCGCACTGATGATGGCCATTCAGCATACTGATTTTACGATTCACGGTGCAGATTGTATGGTTCTAGGCATGGGACGGACTGGATTTACCATGGCAAGGGCACTACAGGGATTGGGAGCTAGAGTGAAGGTTGGAGTACGGCGGGCAGAGGATGCAGCGAGAGCCGTGGAAATGGGTTGGAAGCCTTTTATGACAAGGGATTTAGCGCATGAGACAAAGGGAGTTGACTTGATTTTTAATACGATACCCTCTATGATTATCACAGCGCAAATCCTGTCTAAATTGCCATTGAGCACCGTGATTATAGATCTTGCTTCCGCCCCGGGCGGATGTGATTTCCGTTATGCGGAAAAGCGTGGAATCAAGGCTATGCTTGCCCCTGGTCTTCCCGGTATTGTTGCTCCCAAAACTGCTGGTGCCATTATAGCGAATACGCTGGTGCAGTTGTTAATGGAAGATAATCCTGATCGGGGGGATGCACAATGAGTTGGCAAGGGAAAACAGTAGGTTATGCAATTACAGGCTCACATTGCACATTTGAAGAGGTAATGCCTGTTATACAGCGCTTTGTTGATGAGGGTGCAAAGGTCGTCCCTATTATATCCAATACAGTGCTAACAACGGATACTCGCTTTGGTACTTCGCAAAGTTGGCAAAAACAGTTGAAAGATATAACAGGGAATGATATCATTTCTACAATTGTGGAGGCTGAGCCACTGGGTCCCTCCCAAATACTCGATGTGCTGGTGATTGCACCTTTGACGGGGAATTCGATGAGTAAGTTAGCGAATGCGATGACAGACAGTCCGGTTTTGATGGCTGCCAAGGCGCAATTGCGCAACGGCCGTCCACTTCTTTTAGCCATATCTACTAATGATGGACTGGGCCTAAATGCTGCCAATATCGCCAAATTACTCGTAGCCAAAAATATCTTTTTTGTACCGTTCGGACAGGACAATCCAGTTAAAAAGCCGAACTCGCTTGTAGCTAACATGGAGTTGATTCCGGAGGCTGCTTATGAAGCATTGCAGGGCAAACAGCTTCAGCCGATGATTGTGGAACGCAAGACCCCATGAAGTATTATAGTTAACTGCTGAGCATCCCTCGCCTAGAAGATGATTCGATATTGTATCGGGTCTAATTTCTTGTTGGCGGTGGATGCTTTCAGAATAAAAAATGGTTTTTTAGTCGAGAAGGGGAGATATACCAGATGAGCAATAGAAAGTTTAATGTAGCTGTCGTTGGAGCGACAGGCGCTGTAGGAGAACAGATCGTAAATCTGCTGGAAAAACGGGATTTTCCTGTGGACAAAATCAAATTTCTTTCTTCGCCTCGTTCTGCCGGCACGTTAATTAGCTTTAAAGGTCAGCAAATTCCAGTAGAGATTGCTACCCCCGACAGCTTTGAGGGAATCGACATTGCTTTGTTTAGTGCAGGTGGAGACGTAAGTAAGGAATTGGCGCCGCATGCTGTTCGTTATGGGGCAGTTTGCATTGACAACACCAATGCATTCCGAATGGATCCGACAGCTCCTCTTGTAGTGCCTGAGGTGAACAGCGACAAAATTGCCGAGCATCAAGGCATTATTGCGAACCCGAACTGCTCCACCATTCAGATGGTAGCTGCTTTGAAACCATTATATGATCAGTATGGCATTTCTCGTATCATAGTATCCACATACCAGGCCGTTTCCGGGGCTGGAAGCCGAGCTATTGATGAATTGAATCGTCAAAGCGCAGCGATTCTTAACGGTGATGAAGTTCAGCCTGATCTGTTGCCAGTAGGCTCGTTGCCAGTAAAACATCAGATTGCTTTCAATGCTATTCCGCAAATTGATAAATTCCAGGACAATGGTTATACACTGGAAGAAATGAAAATGGTACGTGAAACGAAAAAAATACTGGGTGACGAATCGGTGGACGTAACAGCAACGTGTGTACGTATTCCTGTTGTATATGGTCACTCGGAATCTGTATATGTAGAACTTAAAAAAGATTATGATTTAGAAGAAATCCGTAATTTGCTGGCTTCAGCACCGGGAGTAACGCTAGTGGACGATCCTGCTGCTCAGCTTTATCCACTGGCATCTGAAGCTGCAGGAAAACCTGACGTATTTGTGGGGCGTGTACGCCGTGATTTGGGCAATAGCCGTGGATTGAATTTGTGGGTCGTATCCGACAATCTGCTCAAAGGAGCGGCATGGAACGCGGTGCAAATCGCGGAAATTATTGCTGCAAACGCGGAGTAACGTTCCAATATGGGGGAAAAATAATGGGTATTTTGGTGCAAAAATTTGGAGGAACCTCGCTTTCCACACCTGAAGCACGTAAACTTGTGTTGGCACATGTGAAGAGGGAGCTGGAACAAAATCTTCAATTGGTTGTTGTTGTGTCGGCCATGGGGAGAAAAGGAGAGCCTTATGCCACCGACACGCTGCTGGATTGGGCGGTGTCTAACGGCGACAGTCTGCCAAAGCGCGAACGGGATTTATTGCTGTGCTGTGGTGAAATTATTTCTGCTGCTACATTATGCAGCCTGATGGAGAAGGAAGGTATTCCTGCTACAGTGCTAACTGGGGCACAGGCGGGCTTTATTACGGATGATCAATACGGCAATGCTCGTATTTTGGATATAAAGCCAGACCGTGTTGTTGAAGAGTTGAACCAAGGCAGAGTTGTCATTGTGACAGGTTTTCAGGGACAAACAGCAGACGGTGATATGACTACCTTGGGTCGGGGAGGCAGCGATACGTCAGCTACTGCTCTAGGTGCTGCTCTACATGCGGATATGGTTGATATTTATACGGATGTGAATGGTATATTGACCGCCGATCCGCGCATTGTGGAAAACGCAAAGCCGCTTACACATGTTAGCTATACGGAGATTTGTAATATGGCTCATCAGGGAGCAAAGGTTATCCATCCTCGTGCTGTTGAAATCGCCATGCAGGCTAATATCCCGGTCCGTGTTCGCTCTACCTTCTCCGAAGGAGAAGGTACGTTAGTTACCCATCCGGAAGGCTTTAAAGACGTGCAGGCAGACATCGTAGACCGTTTCGTGACCGGTATTGCGTATGTTGGCAATGTCACTCAGATTAATGTTGAATTAAAGCCGGGTATGGAGCACTTGCAATTACAAGTGTTCAAATCTATGGCTGAACATGGAATCAGCGTTGATTTTATTAATGTAACGCCATCGGGGGCAGTTTATACTGTGTTCGATTATGATGGAAGCAAAGCGGTTGAAGTATTGAACGGTTTGGGTCTAGAACCTAAGATACTGGCGGGATGTGCTAAAGTTTCTGTCATAGGCGGTGGTATCAACGGGGTACCGGGCATTATGGCGACGATTGTGGAGGCATTGGCAGAATCAGACGTACAGATCCTTCAATCCGCAGATTCCAACACGACGATCTGGGTACTTGTTAAAAAAGAAGATATGGTGCAGGCTGTACGCGCATTGCATAATAAATTTGAACTCCATCAATAGGTGCATGGTCCGTGCTCGGATTTGCAAAAAGGAGGCAGCATGGTGAACTTCGGCAGATTGATTACCGCGATGGTGACACCTTTTGATCAGCAAGGAGAGATTGACTGGACTGCATTGTCCTCGTTGATTGATTATTTAATAGAAGAACAGCATTCAGAGTCACTTGTTGTATCTGGAACAACAGGAGAGTCTCCTACCCTGAGCGATGATGAGAAAATCAAGTTGTTTGCTTTTGTTGTAGAAAAAGCAGCTGGACGATGTAAAATTATTGCCGGGACTGGCAGCAACAATACGCGTCACTCCATTCATCTTACCCGTGCCGCGGAGCAGGCAGGAGCAGATGGTGTTCTACTGGTAGTGCCATATTATAATAAACCGAATCAGGAAGGGATGTATCAGCATTTCGAAAGTATTGCAAACTCCACATCCCTTCCAGCTATACTGTATAATGTTCCAAGCCGTACTGGAGCGAGTCTAACAGCTCAAACAACGCTGCGTCTTGCACAAATTCCAAATATTGTGGGAACCAAAGAATGTGCATCACTTGCGCAGGTTACACAGATTGCAGCGGCAGCGCCAGAGGGTTTTCTGGTTTATTCCGGGGATGATGCTTCTGGGTTGCCTGCTATGGCTGTAGGTGCTTATGGTATTATCAGCGTAGCGAGCCATGTGGTAGGTGCTGAAATGAAGCAGATGATCGATTCACTTGTAGGAGGACACTCTCAGGAGGCAGCAAAGTTGCATCAGCAGTTGTTCCCGATTTTCAAGGGTTTGTTTGGCTGTCCTCATCCTCTGCCTAATCCAGTGGCAGTAAAATATGCATTGGAATTACGAGGGATTAGGGTTGGTTCGGTTCGGTTGCCGCTCATTCCTCCAACTGAGGATGAAGCGGAATTTATTAAGAAATTATTTACCCGCTAAAGACAAATAGGAATGTAGGATATTAATTAATACTAAGGAGTAACCTTGTTAAGGGCAGTCGGTAGGTACAAAACCGATAGAGTTTATTGTCTGACAAGGTCCTCCAGCATGAAGGACGTTCTTATAGGACGTCCTTTTTGCTGTGCTTTTAACCATGCATATAGATAAAATGACAGATACTAATGGTTTGAGACGGCAATGGGAAACCTAGCGTAACGAACAGGATGACTTGTTTTTTCGTATTTTAATCATGTATAATGGGGTCAAGTGACTGGGTGCGGTATTTTTTTGAAAATTAAATAACAAATCAAGGTACGACGTCCAACTACCATAGGAGGTTTAGATTCATTTGTCTAAAAAAACAAACAACGATAAATTGATGATTTTCGCTTTGGGCGGCGTCGGTGAAATCGGGAAAAATATGTATGTCGTTCAATACGGCAATGACATTGTCGTGGTGGATTCCGGTCTGAAATTCCCGGAAGAGGACATGCTGGGCATTGATATCGTTATTCCTGATATTTCCTACCTTACAGAGAACCGCGACAAAGTAAGAGGCATTGTGCTGACTCATGGTCACGAGGACCATATCGGCGGTTTGCCTTACGTGTTGAAACATTTGAATGTACCAGTATATGGTACCAAATTGACGCTGGGATTGGTGGAAAACAAGCTGAAGGAAGCGAATCTGCTTGGTGAAACCAAACGTATTTTGATCAATGCTGATTCCGAAATCAAGCTGGGTTCCACACTAAAAGCAACCTTCTTCAGAACCAACCATAGTATTCCGGATTCTGTAGGTGTATGTATTGATACTCCTGAAGGCGCTGTTGTTCATACAGGTGACTTCAAATTTGACCATACTCCGGTGAACGGACAATATGCAGATTTGCAGCGTATGGCTGAAATTGGCACACGTGGCGTACTGGCTCTTTTGTCAGACAGTACGAATGCCGAGAAACCGGGCTTTACACCTTCGGAAAAGAGCGTTGGTATTGTGCTGGAAGACATTTTCCGCAAGTCGAGACAGCGTGTGGTCGTAGCCACTTTTGCTTCTAACGTACATCGTATTCAGCAGGTAATTAATGCTGCTGAAGCAACGGGACGTAAAGTAACAGTTATTGGTCGAAGCATGGTTAATGTCGTAGGCATTGCTTCGGACTTGGGTTATTTGGAAATTCCGGATGGAATGCTGATTGAGCCTGAAGAAGTTGGCAAAATGTCAGCGGACCGTGTAGTTATTCTCTGCACAGGCAGTCAGGGCGAACCGATGTCCGCTTTGACAAGAATGGCTCGTTCCACACATCGAAAGGTTGACATTCTTCCAGGGGATTCAGTCATCATTGCAGCTACTCCGGTACCGGGTAATGAAAAATACGTTGGACGCACAATTGATGAACTGTTCCGTCTGGGTGCCAATGTATATTACAGCGCAGCTAATCCAGGTATTCACGTTTCTGGACACGGAAGCCAGGAAGAACTTAAGCTGATGCTGAATCTGATGAAACCAAAGTTCTTCTTGCCAATTCATGGTGAGTTCAGAATGCAACGTCGTCACGCCCTTCTTGCTGAAGGCGTAGGTATTGAGCCTGAAAATATCTTCATCACGGATATCGGTGAAGTCATTGAAATTCAGAATGGCGGAGCACGCAGAGCTGGTAAAGTTACAGCAGGTAACGTACTGATCGATGGACTAGGCGTAGGGGATGTAGGAAATATCGTATTGCGCGACCGTAAATTGCTGTCACAGGACGGTATTTTGGTGGTGGTTGTCACGCTGAGCAAGCAAGACGGAACGATTAAATCGGGTCCAGATATCATTTCCCGCGGTTTCGTTTATGTCCGTGAATCGGAAGGTTTGCTCGATGAAGCGAATCGTATTGTCTCAAGTACACTGCATAAGCTCATGAGTGAAAATGTAAATGAATGGGCTTCCCTCAAGACAAATGTCAAGGATGCATTGGGTCGCTTCTTGTATGAGCAAACTCGTCGCAGACCGATGATCCTGCCAATTATAATGGAAGTGTGATTCAATTGAAATTTGTTCAAAAACCTGAATTAAAAACTTAAGTCACAGGCACACAGTCGCCTCTCTTCCCGCAGGAAATATTGGACGGTTTCCGCGGGAGGAGAGGCTTTTTTGATTTTTCAGGGCAAGGAAAGGCATGGGGGTAGGTATAAAATATTCCATTTACATCCCATACTATAGGGTGACTACGGGTCATATAGATGCGTAAAGCGAAAGGAAGATCACCCATATGGAACAATACAGCAATCTATCATCTGGCAACGAGGAAACGGAAACGCCAGATCAACCAGAAATTGGGCAAAGACCCGCGTTACCTGCTATGGAGGCTTTGCAGCAACTGGGTCAAACCTCCATGCCTGGAGGCGAGTCCAATATTTTTTGCATGACGATTATCGGTCAGATTGAAGGGCATCTCATTTTACCGCCTCAAAACAAAACGACAAAATATGAGCACATTATTCCCCAACTGGTAGCGGCAGAACAAAATCCTCGTATTGAAGGATTAATGATTTTGCTGAATACAGTTGGTGGTGATGTAGAGGCAGGACTGGCTATTGCTGAAATGATCGCATCGATGAGTAAACCAACGGTGACCATTGTGATAGGCGGGGGGCATAGCATCGGTGTGCCGATTGCTGTGTCTTCCACTTATTCCTACATTGCGGAGAGTGCGACGATGACCATTCATCCTATTCGTATGAGCGGCCTGGTCATTGGAGTCCCACAGACTTTTGAATATATGGAAAAAATGCAGGAACGTGTCGTACGCTTTGTCGTTTCTCATTCTCGTATTACAGAAGAGCAGTTTAAGGAATTGATGTTTAAAACCGGTGAGTTAAACCGCGATATTGGTACAGCGGTTGGGGGAGCCGATGCAGTGAAGTATGGATTGATGGACGCGGTTGGAGGGATCGGAGAGGCTTTAAAACAGCTGAACACCATTATTGAAACGCGGCGTCAGCAAAACGGGAACGCTGGGATCCAACAGCAGGCTCCGTATGCTCCTTTTATTCCCAGTGCCACAGGAACTCCTACAGAGACACTGTCAGGGGAGCATAGCGGGGAGCTATCCCAATGACATTATATACTGTAATGCCAATGGAAATGGTGTGGCAAGGGATGTGGAAAGAGGCTGAGGAGCTTGCAGAGGTTCGAGTAGACGGTCTACTTATGCAGGTACAGCCGCTTGAAAGTCGTCGGGGGATCATTGTACGGTTGTTGGACTGCCCGCTGGAAGCCTACCTGAATCCGCGTTATGGACCCGGTCAAGTCATCGAATGGTCGTAGAAGTTGTCGAATAATATAGAAATCGGTCATTTACTGCTGAAAAAGAACATATGTGCGGATACCGGGTGACGTGGTATAATATTCTTCTGGGGGGTGACCTTGTATGTCCAGAAGAAGAAAAAGAAAAAAGAAAGCCGCATTTGGCGGAGTTCTAAAATTTGAAATTTACGGCATTGTGCTGATTACATTAGCGGTCATTGCGTTATCGGGTGAAGCGGCAGTTGGTCGGTCGCTATCCAAGATGTTTGGGCTCGTATTAGGGAAATTCTATTTTGTTATCCCTCTGATTGGCATTTATTATGGTCTGATGGTGATGATTCACCGCAAGTGGCCGAACCAGTGGAACTCGCGTAAAACGGGTTTGCTCCTGTTGGTATTTGCCTTTACACTTATGAGTTCTATTTCATCTATGGAGCAGCGTTTGGGGCCGATCAACGCGCTTCAGCCGGGCGGAGTGATGACCCAGATACATATAGATATGCGCGAGCAGTTGCTGTCGCCTGATCAGCAGGGCCATTCCTCAATGCTGAACAAGGATATCAGCGGGGGTTACGTAGGCGCGTTGCAGCTTACTGTTCTGTTGTGGCTGTTTGGTCTCACGGGAGCTAAACTGATCATGATTGTTATGTTCGTCATTTGTTTCATGCTGATGACTCAACTGTCCTATGTGGATTTGGTGCGGATTGTAAAGACCAAGCTGCTAGCAGCTGGGGGAAGTGTGCGCAAAAAGTGGACTGGTAAAGCTACTCCGCTTTCGGCATCTAGCAAAGGTAATGGAAATAGAAAGATCAAGTCTGAGCCGATTCCTGCCTATGAGGAAGACATGGATGATGACTTTGACGAAATGCAGCCTCCTGCACGCAAACAACCGATTTTCTTTCAGTTGTTTGGTCTTAAGAATTCAGATAAAGCGGACAAGGAAGAGCATTCCGTCGATGAGGATGAGCATGATTTTCCATATGAAGCTGAGGACGCGCAGGCCCAGTGGAGAAATGGCAACCAGAGTGAAGAGCTGTCTGACGTAGTCGAACACGCTGAGCAGGAAGCTGCAATTCCGGTAAAAAGGTCGCCGATTATTAGGGATTTCTTCGAACAAGTAAAGCATGAGGAAAGAAGAACGGAAGCTGAATTTGGAGAGTCCCTGACAGGGGCAGAGCAGACGACTTCCATTATTGACGAACCCCTGGATGATGACTTTGTGGGTGCCAATGCGAATAAGGATATGGATGATTCGACTACGATTCAGGGGACATTAGAAGGTGCTCAGGGACAAGCTCAGACGATTGCAACTGGGGTGGCAGGCGAAGAGGTTGAAGGTACCCATACAGCTATCCCGGCTCCGCCGCCGCCTAAACCGTACAAGCTACCATCGTTTCGTTTGCTTGCTAAACCACAAAATGCAGGCAAAGGTATGGGACAAAAGGATTATATGCAAACGGCACGCAAACTGGAAGCAACGCTGGAAAGCTTCGGTGTGCGGGCGAAGGTGCTGGAGGTTGTCCGTGGCCCTGCCGTAACACGTTATGAAATTCAGCCGGACATTGGAGTGAAGGTCAGCCGTATTGTGAGTCTGACGGATGACATTGCGCTTGCACTTGCTGCCAAAGATATCCGTATGGAGGCTCCGATTCCTGGCAAATCTGCTATCGGAATTGAGGTTCCGAATAATGAAGTTTCCATTGTAACGATGCGTGAGGTAATGGAGACAACCGTTTTCCAGGAGTCAGCTTCCAGCTTGTCTATTGCATTCGGACGTGATATTGCAGGACAGACGATTGTCGGTAATTTGGCCAAGATGCCCCATCTTCTTGTAGCTGGGGCAACAGGTTCGGGTAAATCAGTGTGTATCAATGGGATCATCACGAGTATTTTGTACAAAGCAAAGCCGGATGAGGTCAAATTTTTGATGGTCGATCCTAAAATGGTGGAGTTGAACGTGTACAACGGAATCCCGCATTTGTTGGCTCCGGTCGTGACTGATCCAAAGCGTGCCTCACTTGCATTGAAGAAAATTGTAGTCGAAATGGAAAAAAGGTATGAGTTATTTTCCAAATCAGGAACCCGTAATATTGAGGGATACAATAATTTGATGAAAGATAACCCGGATGCATTTCTGCCTTACATCGTCGTTATTGTGGACGAGTTGGCAGATTTAATGATGGTAGCTGCGGGAGATGTGGAGGATGCGATTGCACGACTTGCCCAAATGGCGCGCGCAGCAGGCATCCACCTTATCATTGCAACGCAAAGACCTTCGGTTGATGTAATTACCGGGGTAATTAAAGCTAATATTCCTTCACGTATTGCCTTCGGCGTTTCCTCGCAGGTAGATTCCCGTACCATATTGGATATGGGTGGAGCCGAGAAGCTGCTCGGACGTGGTGATATGCTTTTCATGCCAATGGGTGCTTCTAAACCAGTCCGCGTTCAGGGAGCGTTCATGAGCGATCAAGAAGTCGAAAATATTGTTAACTACGTACGTGAACAGGGTGAAGCGCAGTATGATGAGACGCTAGTGCCGGAGGTGGAAGAGGTATCGGCTGATGCAGATGAAATGCTGGATGAGCTGTACGATCAGGCTGTCAACATCATTTTAGAGGCTAAACAAGCTTCCGTTTCGCTCCTTCAGCGCCGTATGCGGATCGGTTATACACGTGCTGCTCGACTGATTGACTCCATGGAAGCTCGCGGAGTCATCGGCCCTTACGAGGGCAGCAAGCCCCGTGAGGTTCTTATCTCAATGGAGCAATATCAGCAAAATAAAGTTAGTTCCTAAGCATTATCTCTACCCAGCACTACATTAAAACGCTGTTCGTTCGCAAGGTAGTTGTTCTAAAATGACAACTCCAAGTGTACAAACAGCGTTTTTTTGTGATGTTTTTTTGAGGTGTGGCGACTACCTGCTGAAAGAAGATTAAAAGGGTGAATAGCTTTAAGCGGAGCTTGTCATAATAAACGTAGCCATCCTGTTAATCCCACAAAAGAAAGGTAGAGCGCAGCATATGAAAAAGACAATGGTCTGGATTTGCACGGGTATCCTCGCAGCCTCGGCTATTACGTACACAGGACTTTTTAAAAATGACTCTGCACAGCAGCAAACAGAGTCGCTCAACACACAGCAGAAAGTACAAGCGGCGCAACCATCCGAGCCGACATTCAGCTCGGGAGCGGTTGATTTTGGATCTTACGGTCAGGATGTATATGAGTTGCAATCACGTTTGAAGTTGCTGGGCTTTTTTGGCGGGAAAGTGGACAGCCATTTTGGCAGCAGTACACTAAAAGCTGTTAAAGGTTTTCAAAAGGAATTTGGTATCCGTCCCGATGGAGTGGTCGGAGCAAAGACGAAATTAAAGCTGGTGAATGCTACCCCTAACTGGAAGCCAACGGAGACTCCTATGCATCGTAACAATCAAGGTTCCGCTCAGGGACACACAGCGGACAATAATGATAAAGCGGATCAAAAAGATGAAACGATGGGATCGGCCAACACCATGGGACTATCTGCAAACGATCTTAAGATTTTGGCTAATGCGGTCTACGGTGAATCCCGTGGCGAGCCCTTTGAAGGGCAGGTTGCCGTGGCAGCGGTTATTTTGAACAGGGTTAAGTCACCTAGTTTTCCAAATACACCATCTGGGGTGGTTTTCCAGCCGGGGGCCTTTACAGCTGTAGCAGACGGACAAATCTGGCTTACGCCGAATGAAACTGCACAGAAGGCAGTACGACAGGCGCTGAACGGCTGGGACCCAAGCGGAGGATGTCTCTATTATTTTAACCCAAAAACAGCCACCTCCAAATGGATTTGGACCCGTCCGCAGGTGAAAACCATCGGGGAACATATTTTTTGCATGTAAAACGCCGAAGCAGCCGGGAGCTTGTCTCCGGTTGCTTCTTGGCTTTTGCATGGTTAGAATAAAGATTGGTACACTTTACCTCTTTACAGGAGGACGATTTACAGCAGCTAATGCTAATCAAAGGCTAGACGCCAATTGACGTCACAAAGGAGTTTTGGACTTGAACAAAACAGGTTTCGAGCGTGGCACACGCAGACAACTGAGGATTCATGTACTGCCAACCAAGCGCTTTAAGACGTTTGCTATATCATTGTATGTAGGCACTCCGCTACGGGAGGAAACCGTAACTCGAGTGGGGCTGGTACCTTTCGTTCTGCGCCGGGGTACAGAATCGTATCCGCAGACTACACAATTCAGAGAACAGTTAGAGCAATTGTATGGCGCAGGTTTCGGATTCGATGTGTATAAACGTGGAGATTATCAGATCGTGCAATTTCGCATGGATACGATTAATGACAGCTTTGTAAACAGTCCGGATAGTTTGCTGGATCGTTCGTTTGCTTTCCTTGGAGAAGTGCTGACGAAGCCTGCATTGGAAAATGATGCATTTCAAACTGGATACGTTCAGCAGGAACGAGAAAATGTGCGCAAGAAGCTGGAATCTATAGTTAACGATAAAATACGTTATGCTGGTGAGCGCTGCATGGAGGAAATGTGCAAAGATGAGCCTTATCGTCTGCACCCTCTTGGTCAACGATCTGATCTGGACAGTATAGATGCACAGAGCTTGTATGAGGCTTATGGAGAATGGCTGAATCATGCCAGCATGGATTTATACGTTGTGGGAGATACGACGCTAGAAGAAGTTGAGAAGTTTGTTGATCGCTATTTTCAATTGAACCGTTCAGCGGAAGCAGGGTATGTTCCGGAACAGCCCAAGTCGGTAGAGCGTGATGTTCAAACTGTTGTAGAGCGTCTTGATGTGAACCAGGGCAAGCTCAACATGGGATTGCGGACCCCTATTACGTATGGTGACGATCGCTATGCATCCGCTCTGATGTACAATGGCATTCTGGGCGGGTATCCGCATTCAAAGCTGTTCGTTAATGTAAGGGAAAAGGAAAGTTTGGCGTATTACGCTTCATCGCGATATGACGGGCATAAAGGGATTGGTACGATTCAATCTGGTATTGAAATTCCTAATTATGAAAAAGCGGTTACTATTATCCGCAAGCAACTGGAAGATACGCAAAACGGAGCGATTACTGAGCTGGAAATGACCCAAACGCAGGCGATGATTCGCAACTTGCTGAAGGAGATGCAGGATTCCGCTTTTGAGATGATCGCCTATGATTTTAACAGACAGCTTTCCGGTAAAGAGCGGACGGTAGATGAGCTGCTGAGTCAGGTGGAGGCAGTCAAGGTGCAGGATGTTCAGGATGCCGCCCGGACGTTCCGACTGGACACTATTTATTTCTTGAGAGACCAGAAAGGGGAATAACGGTGGAGCATATACCTTATGAGCATTTGCAGGAAACGCTGTACTATGAAGTAATGGATAACGGCTTACACGTTTATGTGTTGCCCAAACCGGGTTTTCAGAAGACGTACGCCACATTTGCGACTAAATACGGCTCGGTTGATAATCATTTCCGCGTAGAAGGTCAACAGCCCGTAAAGGTGCCGGATGGCATAGCCCATTTTTTGGAGCATAAAATGTTTGAAGAGCCTGAAGGAGATATTTTTGCTACCTTTTCCTCTAATGGTGCATCGGCGAACGCATTTACGAGCTTTGATCAAACCGTATATCTGTTTTCGGCAACTGAGCGTATTCAAGAAAATTTGACCACGCTGGTCAATTTTGTTCAACATCCTTACTTTACAGATGAAAATGTAGAGAAGGAAAAAGGCATTATTGGCCAGGAAATCAATATGTATGAAGATAACCCCGATTGGCGGAGTTACTTTGGTCTGATCGAGGCGTTGTACAAGGTCCATCCGGTGCATATTGATATCGCAGGTACGATTCAATCCATCAGTACGATTACAAAGGAAACGCTGTACAGTTGCTATGAAGCTTTCTACCACCCAAGCAATATGATTCTTTTTGTAGTGGGAGGAGTGGATCCAGCTGAAGTAATAGAGCTGGTACGTAACAATCAGGCCAAAAAGGACTATAAGCCGCAGGGAGAGATTGAGCGGATTTTCGACGATGAACCCACTACAGTTGCAGAACCACGTCGTGAGGTGAAGCTGGCCGTTTCTCTGCCAAAGCTACTGTTTGGATTCAAGGAGGCAGAAGTAGGTTTAACGGGTGAAGAATTGCTTCGTCATGATCTGGAAACCAAGCTGATGCTTGATCTCCTATTTGGTTCCAGTACACAACTGTATCAAAAGCTCTACGATGAGGATCTGATTTCGGACAGTTTTGGCCATGAGTACAATAGTACGCAGCAATATGCATTTTCCGCAATCGGTGGAGATACCAAAGACCCGGATCGGCTGTTGGCGAGAATACGTGAAGAGGTGGAGTCCATCCAGAAGCAGGGCTTCGCAGCAGAACATTTTGAACGGGCACGCAAAAAGAAAATCGGTGGTTATCTGCGTACACTCAATTCACCAGAAAATATTGCGCATGAATTTACAAGACATCGCTTCCGGGGCAGTGATTTTTTCCAACTGCTTCCGGTTTATGAAAGTATTACGCTTGAGGATGTAAATCGCCGTCTGAAAGATCATATCCAGTGGGATCAACTCGCAATATCACTAGTGGTGAGTCCGTAATGTCCAGGGAGAGGGAAACGATGACCACTGAGGGCGGAGAATTAAAAGCGATTGGCGATACAACTGTGCTGATCACAGGAGCGAGTGGCGGAATTGGTGCGGCTATTGCTGAGCGTTTTGCAGCTGTAGGGATGAATGTGGTCATTCACTACATGAAGTCCCATGAAAAAGCAAATGAAGTTGCCCGTCGTTGCATGGCTTATTCGGGCAAGGTTATGACCGTGTCAGCGGATCTGCGGAGCAAGGAGCAGATCGAACGCATGCGGGAAAAGCTGGATAATCACGGGATGAAGCCGGATATTCTTGTGAACAACGCCGGATTATCTCATTATGGGCTGTTGACAGATGTTTCGGAAGAGGAATGGGACGAAGTGATGGCAGTCAATGTTAAGGGAACCTTTCTGTGTACGCAGGTTTTTATGCCACATATGATTTCCCAACGCTATGGCCGCATTGTGAATGTTTCCTCCGTGTGGGGGATATGTGGCGCTTCGTGCGAGGTGTTGTATTCCACCACGAAGGGAGGCATTAACGCTTTCACTAAAGCGCTGGCTCAAGAAGTAGCACCTTCCGGGGTGACAGTGAATGCAGTAGCTCCAGGTGCAGTGAATACGTCGATGCTGGATCATTTAGATGAAGGCGAAATTACCAGTTTGGAAGAAGAAATTCCTGCCGGACGATTGGCTCGACCTGATGAGATATCATCCCTGGTTTATTTTCTTGCGCTTCCTGAGTCAGGTTATATTAATGGCCAGGTCATAAGTCCTAACGGAGGATGGGTGACTTAAGGGAAATAGCGCTTGGAGGAATCCACCAGTATAGTAAGCGTCTGAGAAGAGCATATTACAACTGTTGATTTAAATCTGAATCATCTAAGGAGGATTTAAGTATGTCAACAGTTGTTCAGAATTTTGATGTTTGGAAAAAGTTCCTCGGTCAGCGTGTAGAGCAAGCGGAGAAGCTGGGAATCAGCCAAGATACCATTTCAGAGCTTGCTTATGAAATCGGTGATTTTCTGGATGAGAAGGTCGATCCAGCCAACCACTCCAACCGCGCATTGAAAGAACTGTGGGGAGTTGCCGATGAGGACGAGCGTCACACCATCGCCCGGCTAATGGTTAAATTGGCCAAGAGCAACGCATAAGTAAGAACCAACATGAAAAGCTCCCTTTTGGGGGCTTTTCTGTAATGGTTACAGAGCTGTTCTTGTAATTCCATTGTAATTTATATATCATAAACGTGATTGAGGCTTACAACACAATGCAGCCTATCAAATTTCAATAATTGGTTTTGTCGAAAGATGTTATTTTATGATACAATAATGCTTTGATTTGGAGTTGTTGACGGTTTGAATGTGAATGAGGTGCTAACGTGACGGAAGAAACGAAACAGTGGTACATGGAGTACAAGATACATAAAAATCGACCCGGACTGCTGGGAGACATTGCTTCCATGCTTGGTATTCTGGGGGTTAATATACTGACGATCAACGGTGTTGAAGGTGAAAGACGGGGGATGTTGCTTGAAACAGACGATGATGAGAAGATACGTATTCTCGGAGACACGTTAAAAAAAGCGAGCAACATTACAGTCACGGCCTTACGTGCTCCGAGACTGGTTGATATATTGGCAGTAAGACATGGCCGTTACATCGATCGGGATTCGGATGATCGTAAAACATTTCGCTTTACACGCGATGAGCTTGGGTTGCTGGTCGATTTTTTGGGTGAAGTATTAAAGAGGGACGGCAATCAGGTAATCGGTCTTCGCGGGATGCCACGTGTGGGCAAAACGGAATCCATTATTGCCAGTAGTGTATGCGCAATGAAGCGTTGGACTTTTGTATCTTCGACGCTACTACGACAGACGGTACGCAGTCAGCTCTCTGAAGAAGAAATGAACCCAAACAATGTGTTTATTATTGATGGTATTGTGAGTACAATTCGGTCAAATGAAAGACATTATCACCTGCTTCAGGAAATTATGAGCATGCCAAGTACTAAAGTGATTGAGCATCCTGATGTATTTGTACGTGAGTCGGGATACAGCTTTGACGATTTCAATATCATTATTGAACTTCGCAATAATCCGGCTGAGGAAATTATTTATGATACCTTTACAGCCAGTTATACAGAAGATCTTTAAATAAGCGTAATTACACAAGGAGATGATGACATGTCAGAACTGGGTCAGCAATTAAAGGAGGCCCGGCTGCAAAAAGGATTGAGCCTTGACGATGTTCAGGAAATGACGAAGATACGCAAACGTTATCTGGAAGCCATTGAGACGGGCGATTACAAAGTGCTGCCGGGAAGCTTTTATGTCAGAGCTTTTATTAAAACATACGCTGAAACGGTCGGGTTGAATCCTGATGAGATTCTGGAAGGGCATCAAAGCAATGTGCCTGAACCTGAACCGGAAGCAGTCATGGAGCCTGTTACACAGAAACGCTCCAGCCGTCCCGCCACGATTGGTAATCTTAAATGGTTGCCTACAGCGTTAATGTGGCTTTTTCTAGTTCTCATTGTTGGGGTTATTTATGCTTATTGGGTGAGCAACAACCATTCAACTCCAAAAACAGCAGAAAACACAACACCGATTACTACACCAAGTACAACACCAAATACAACACCAAGTACAACACCGAGTACAACACCAAACACGTCTACTCCTGATACCACTACGACACAGCCGAACAATGGTCAAACGACGGCTCCAAATGGTGCTGGTGGGCAGACTCCTGGTGCGGGGCAAACCGGGCAAACTCAGCCAAATGGTACGGGGAATACGGATGCTACTACTCCAAATACTGGACAACAGCCGGATACGACTACTCCACAACAAGGTGTAACTGTGGCACAGGACGGCAAGCAAGGCAAGACGACGATTTTTAAAGTTTCCAGTGCAACGGGAGCCACAGCCAAGGTTGATATTAAAGCTACGGGTGAAAGCTGGCTTGAAGTGTACAAGGGAGAAAATTCCCGTGGAGAAAAGCTGAGTTATGGTATGACTAAAAGTGGAGATGCCATGTCTTTCGATATTGGTCCAGAAGGTTTATATATCAAATCAGGGCGGTCTTCTGCCACAGATATTTCCGTAGCAGGTCAACCGATAACAGATAATAAATCGACTACTCGTGTACTGATACAGCAAGGAGAAGCCTCTTCGACCGGAACGAGTGCAGGGGTGACGGGTTTACCTGCAGATTCTACGACAGGTAGCAGTACGGATTCAGCACAAAGTGGTACAGATTCTACAACTACTAATGGTGAATAAACGCCTTGGTGCGAGGAAATACTAATGACTGTAATTCCTGGAAAGGCAGTCATTTCATTTTCCGCAAAGTGAGGTGTATACGTTATGACCGTCAGCTGGATTGTGACTGGGCTCGGTATAATTGTCAGTTTACTGGGCTATTATCTGACACCGAATGCATGGGGCTATGGCATACTGGGCTTTGGTCTTGCTCACATTGTGCTTGGACTTTTGGATATGTTCCGAACTCCAACACGAAGCCATAATTAGATATTTTGACCGTAAATGAAATAAAGGCGTTTTTGTCAGGAAAACTGGCAAGAACGCCTTTTTAGTCAACCGATTATTGGATTTTTGTAAATGACTAGCCTATAATTAGATATTGAACTTTGTTGTGGAAAGGAAAGTGAAACGATGGCTTCAGAAAATTCATTTGATATCGTCTCCAAAATGGATATGCAGGAGTTAACAAATGCGGTTCATCAGACGGAGCGTGAAATTGAAACACGATTTGATTTCAAGGATAGCAAAAGTAGCCTCAAGCTTGAGAAAGAAGCTCTTACGATTGCATCGGAAGACGAATACAAGCTGAATGCGGTGATTGATATTTTGCAATCTAAAATGGCCAAACGAGGTCTGTCTCTCAAAAATGTGGAGTATGGCAAATTGGAACCCGCTTCTCTAGGTTCAGTGCGTCAGCGTCTTTCGCTGAAGCAGGGAATTGATCAGGAGAATGCCAAGAAAATTAACATTCTTATTCGGGACTCCAAGCTAAAAGTTAAAAGTCAGATTCAAGGTGATCAAATCCGGGTTACCGGGAAAAACAGGGATGATTTACAGGCGATCATTCAATTGCTACGTAAAGCTGATTTGCCATTGGAGCTTCAATTTACAAACATGAAATAAAGACGTTTTCCCTCATATATTTTGCAGGAAAAACGTTGCTTGATGTGCGGCAGGTTATTTTGACATGCGTTTTGTGCCATATTATACTTGTAACGAAAATGCAGACAATTCAGGTGTATAGCGCTCGCCGAAAGCGATTTACATAGGGTTGAATTTAATCCGAAAACTGCCATTTGTAATCAAGTACGATAATCAGGGGAGAGTGTGTTGTGAATTTACCCAACAGAATTACAATAACGCGGATTTGCCTTATCCCGGTGATGATGCTGGCTTTGCTGGTGGACTTTGATTTTTATCCGCCACCGATTGAGATCGGAGCTTTCAAGCTGCCGTATAATCAGCTGATTGCGGCTATCATTTTCCTTGTAGCAGCCAGCACGGACGGTCTTGACGGGTATTTGGCACGTAAAAATAATATGGTCACCAATTTGGGCAAGCTGTTGGACCCCCTTGCTGATAAGCTTTTGGTAACCGCCATTTTGGTTTCCTTGGTAGAAATGGGGAAAATTGATTCGTGGATTGTTGTTGTGATTGTTAGCCGTGAGTTTGCGGTTACGGGGCTGCGTCAGATTGCCTTGCTGGATGGGTCTGTGGTTGCTGCAAGCAATTGGGGCAAATTAAAGACGATCATTCAGATTGTTGCTATAGTAGCGCTGCTCATTAATAATTTCCCGTTTGTTTTTCTTGGTATACCGTTTGATTTAATAGCGATATGGGCAGCGGTGTTGATCACCATTTATTCGGGTATTGATTATTTCGTGAAAAATATCCATTTGCTGAGCTCCTCCAAGGTTTAACAGTATAAATTTTATGGAAACAGCAATAGGGACTAAACTTATTGCTGTTTCTTTATATAATTCCCATCATATTCGCAGTACAGGAGGAAGAATTGATGAAAGCTGAAATAATTGCGGTAGGAACAGAGTTATTGCTCGGACAAATAGTGAATACAAATGCTCAATATTTGTCACAAGAGTTGGCTACAATTGGAATCGATGTATATTTTCAGACTGTGGTTGGCGATAACATAGATCGGCTTCAGGAAGCCATAAGAATTGCTCAGAAGCGTGCGGATATTATTTTATTTTCTGGCGGTCTGGGACCGACCCAGGATGATTTGACGAAAGATGCGATAGCGTCTGTATTGGGGCGAAAATTGCACATAGATCGTCTTGCAATGGACAAGCTAGATCAATTTTTTCGTAACCGTGGGGTAGAAATGACCGAAAATAACCGCCGGCAGGCGCTTTCTATTGAAGGTGCTACTCCGCTTGAAAATGAGACAGGGCTAGCTGTGGGCGACGCAATTGCACAGGATGGTAAATTTTATGTAGTTTTGCCTGGACCTCCTAAGGAACTCAAACCGATGTTTGCAAACCAGGCCAAACCTTGGTTGCTTCAGCAGGCATTGAGCGGTGAGGAAATGCCAATTTATTCAAAAATGCTAAAATTTGCAGGGATTGGTGAGTCAGCTCTTGAAACCCGTTTGTTAGATCTGATCCAATCCCAGACAGACCCCACGATTGCTCCTTATGCCAAGGAAGGGGAAGTCACGATCCGTATATCCACCAAGGCGGCCAGCGAAAGTGAAGCATTGATTAAGCTGACGGCTACGGAAGTAGAAATTCAGCAGCGTCTTTCGGAATTTATGTATGCAAGCGAAGATGTTACGCTGGAGAAGGTTATCGTAGATCTAATGGCCAATCGCGGACTCACTGTGAGTGCGGCAGAAAGCTGTACAGGTGGAATGCTGATGGAACACCTCACTTCTATACCTGGCAGTGCTACTATGTTTCAAGGTGGCATCGTGTGCTATTCCAATGAAATGAAGATGAAATTACTCAACGTGCCTTGTGATTATTTGGAAGGGGATCAAGCGCCAGGTGCAGTGAGTAAGGAAGTGGCCCTTGTGCTTGCAGAGCAGGCGAGAATGATCATGGACAGCGATTTTGGACTTTCAGTTACTGGTGTAGCCGGGCCTGGGTATTCCGAACGGAAGCCAGTCGGTCTAGTGTATATTGGCATTGCTGAACGCGACAAGGAAACGGAAGTACATGAACTGAGACTGAGTGGTAACCGCGAAACAATCCGACTGCGATCAGTCAAAGCGATTCTGTACAGATTGTGGCGCAGGCTGGTAGAGAACGAGAAACTCTCTTAATCATCTATGTACAGTGTGGGTCGTAGAGTTGTTTTAGATAGATATTCATGATATAATCACCTTATCGGAAGAACCGTTGCAAAGCCTTTTGCCAGCGGTTCTTTTTTTGTTTTAAGAGACAGGTGTAATTACAGAAGAGAGCTGTGTGAATAAAAAAAACGAATGTATGTTCGAAAAAATGCTTGGCAAGCGTGTCAAAACAAGGTATTATTAAAGTACAAACAATGAAGGATGTGAGTTTATTGTCAGATCGTCGTGCTGCGCTGGATATGGCGCTCCGTCAAATAGAAAAGCAATTTGGTAAAGGTTCCATTATGAAGTTGGGTGAGTCTACCCACATGCAAGTGGAAACGATCCCCAGTGGTTCGATTGCTTTGGATATTGCGTTAGGAACGGGCGGCTTTCCAAGAGGCCGGGTTATTGAAATATACGGACCGGAATCATCCGGTAAAACGACAGTAGCTCTTCACGCTATCGCAGAGGTGCAAAAAACAGGCGGACAAGCCGCCTTTATCGACGCCGAGCATGCGCTTGATCCGTCGTATGCAAGCAAGCTGGGTGTCAATATTGATGAGTTGTTACTATCGCAACCAGATACAGGAGAGCAGGCGCTTGAGATTGCCGAAGCCCTTGTACGTAGTGGAGCAGTAGACATTGTAGTTGTTGACTCCGTAGCGGCACTTGTGCCGAAGGCAGAGATTGAAGGCGAAATGGGAGATTCCCACGTCGGTCTTCAAGCACGTCTGATGTCGCAGGCATTGCGTAAGCTGTCTGGAGCCATTAACAAATCGAAAACTATTGCTATTTTTATTAACCAGCTACGTGAAAAAGTAGGTGTTATGTTCGGTAACCCTGAAACAACACCAGGTGGACGTGCCTTGAAGTTTTACTCTACGGTACGTTTGGATGTTCGTCGTATTGAAAGTTTGAAAATGGGTAACGACATTGTGGGTAACCGCACACGTATTAAAGTCGTGAAGAATAAAGTTGCCCCTCCATTCCGTCAGGCTGAAGTGGACATTATGTACGGTGAGGGCATTTCCAAAGAAGGTAGCTTGATCGATATCGGTACGGAGCATGACATTGTCGACAAGAGTGGAGCTTGGTATTCCTACGAAGGTGAGCGCCTTGGTCAGGGACGTGAGAATGCGAAGCAATTTTTGAAGGAAAATCCGAACATTGCTAGTACGATCGAGCAAAAAATTCGGGTGGCAAGCAATTTGATTACGACGGTTGCTCCGCCTACAGAAGAAGAGTTGGCACAGCAAGCCAAGGAAGAACAGGAATTGTTGGAGCTTGAATAAAGCTTGGTGAATCCTGATTTGTGAACTGGAGCCAGGGTTATGGCACAATCCGGTTGAATAGCATGATTCTGATGCCCTGCACAGTTGTGCAGGGCATTTTTGCATCAATTAAAGCTGCTTTATCAGCGGAATCTAACTTTTGCGTAGCAGTTGTCCAAAGACTGCTTTCGTGAATTTCAAAGTGAGGGAAATATATTGCAGTTGGACGATGAAGATGAATATTCTGCGGAAGCAAATAAGCAACAAGAAATTTCTCTTTTTCCGGATCATGAGGAATTGATGATTACTAGGGTAGAGCAGGGACAGGGACGCAAACGTGGACGCTATATCATTCATTTTGGCCCGTATTCACTGTCTGTATTAGAAGATGTAATGATCAAGTACAATATGTTCAAAGGAACGTTATTCGTCAAAAAAGAACTGGAAGATATTGTTCTGGCAGATGAAAAGCAACAGGCCTATGTACTCGCGCTTCGATATTTGGGGCGAAAGCCTCGCACACGTCAGGAAATTGCCCAGCGTTTGGTGCAAAAAGAACTGGATCAGTCTGTTATTGACGAAGTAATGGTCCGACTGGAAAGGGAGCAACTCGTGGATGATGATTTGTACGCCCGCCAATGGGCAAGGCAGCGTATAACTAGCCAACGTAAGGGGAAGATGTGGGTTAGGCAAGAACTCCGTCAGAAAGGCATCTCTAAAGCCTCTATTGGGGAAGCGTTAGGTGAAATCACCGATAATGAGGAGTGGGAGAGTGCTTTGACGATCGGACGTAAGAAATGGAATCAGGTACGTGGTGATATAATGGAGAAAAAAAGGAAAACCTACCCTTTTCTCATGAGACGCGGATATTCGGGGGATATGACACGCCGAGTGGTCAATCATCTCACTGCGGCCGAGCATGACGCTGCTTCAGATGACGAGGAATTGTTGCAGTGGGAGGAATAATTGCCAAACGGCTGCTGAACCTTGGGCTAGTATGAACGGATAGGATGAGCTAGTTATTACATGGAAAGCTGCATGGTACTCTACTAATGTTTGCATTCCCTTGACAATGCCATTTGTCAAATAATAAAATATATATGAAACGATACTTGTGGAACGCCCTTTTTCCTTCCAAAAAAGCGGAATCCACCGGTGAGTTCTCATCGCCAAATAACAAGTGATGCCGCTATGCCAGGCGGAATTGTACATGTGAAAGCATGTGCATATGAAATGAAACGACCTTGTGTCGTTATCTTAGTTTGACGATCAAAGTAAATGTGACAATTGCAAAAAGTCCCAAGGAATGCCTTGGAGGAACCAACGGGGAGGTGAACAGTATGATGACTGCGATCTGGTTCGTTCTCGTTGCTGTAGCCGCGTTATTCTTTGGGTTCGGGATTGGTTATTTTATTCGCAAATCTATTGCAGAAGCTAAGATCTCCAGTGCGGAAGAAGCTGCCGCGCAAATCGTGGAGAACGCGAAAAAAGAGGCAGAAGCGCTGAAGAAGGAAACGGTATTGGAAGCGAAAGATGAAATTCACCGCATCCGTGCCGAAGCTGAAAAAGAAACTCGTGAACGTCGCAATGAAATTCAACGACAGGAACGAAGATTGCTGCAAAAAGAAGAATCGCTGGATAAAAAATTGGAATCGCTGGAACGCAAAGAAGAACAGGTGGCCAACAAAGAGAAACGAATCGATGAAACCCAGCAGCAAATTGATTTGATTTACAAGAGTCAGGTAACTGAGTTGGAGCGTATTTCCAATCTGACGATGGAGGATGCAAGAAGTATTATTCTGACCAACGTAGAGCAGGAAGTTCGTCATGAAACAGCTCAGATGATTAAAGAAATTGAACAGCAGGCCAAAGAAGAAGCGGACAAAAAGTCTCGTGAAATCATCACACTGGCCATCCAACGCTGTGCGGCAGATCATGTAGCAGAAACGACGGTTTCTGTCGTCACATTGCCGAACGAAGAAATGAAAGGCCGGATTATCGGGCGCGAAGGCCGTAATATCCGTGCACTTGAAACCCTTACAGGAATTGACCTCATTATTGATGATACGCCGGAAGCTGTTATTTTGTCCGGATTTGATCCGATTCGTAGAGAGATTGCGCGTACTGCGCTTGAAAAGCTCGTAGCGGACGGACGGATACATCCGGCTCGTATTGAAGAGATGGTGGAAAAATCCCGTAAAGAGGTGGACGAACGAATCCGTGAATATGGTGAGCAGGCCACCTTTGAGGTGGGCGTGCATAGCTTGCATCCGGATTTGATCAAGATCTTGGGACGTCTTAAGTTCCGTACGAGTTACGGACAGAACGTATTAAAGCACTCGATGGAAGTTGCATACTTGACAGGTCTAATGGCCGGGGAACTGGGCGAAGACGTTGTACTGGCAAGACGGGCAGGATTGCTGCATGACATCGGGAAGGCGCTGGATCACGAAGTGGAAGGATCGCACGTTGAAATTGGCGTGGAACTGGCGAAAAAGTACAAGGAACACCCGGTCGTCATAAACAGCATTGCTTCACATCACGGCGACTGCGAAGCGACTTCAGTGATCGCCATGCTGGTTGGGGCGGCAGATGCTCTATCAGCAGCAAGACCGGGAGCGCGGCGTGAAACGCTAGAGACGTACATCCGTCGTCTTGAGAAGCTGGAACGCATCTCCGAATCTTTTGAAGGCGTTGAAAAATCATACGCGATTCAAGCCGGACGCGAAGTTCGTGTCATGGTACAGCCAGAGAAAATTGATGATGCGGAAGCATTCCGACTGGCCCGCGATATTACGAAAACGATTGAGAATGAACTGGACTATCCGGGACATATCAAAGTTACTGTTATTCGCGAGACCCGTGCGGTAGAATACGCAAAATAAAAGCATTTCAATGAAAAGTGGCCGCTGTTTGTAGGGCCACTTTTCATTTATGTAAGGCAGACTAGGGAGGGCTTTCTATCAACGTATTATTTATTGGAGACATCGTCGGCAGTGTAGGCAGAAAGGCACTGAGGGAAAATCTTCCTTCGCTCAAATCAAAATACAATCCGCATGTTATTATCGTGAACGGAGAAAATGCAGCTTCGGGAAGAGGCATAACTCCTGCTATCGCCAGAGAGTTTTTTGATTGGGGCGTCCATGGGATTACGATGGGAAATCATACTTGGGACAATAAGGAAATATTTGATTTTATAGATGATGAGCCACGGATCATTCGCCCGGCTAACTTTCCACCAGGAACACCGGGCCGGGGTTATACCGTTGTAAAGGGTGGAGGTAAGGAGCTGGCTATTGTTAATCTGCAAGGTAGAACCTTTTTGCCAGCTATTGACGATCCATTCCGTGCAGCAGATGAAATTGTCGATGAGTTGCGCAAAAAACATAAACATATCCTAGTTGATTTTCACGCCGAAGCAACCTCGGAAAAAATCGCTATGGGTTGGCATTTGGATGGACGTGCTTCAATCGTGGTAGGTACGCACACACATGTACAGAGCAATGACGATACAATTTTGCCACAAGGAACTGCGTATCAGACAGATGCGGGAATGGTAGGTCCTTATGAGGGAGTGCTTGGAATGCAGAAAGAGGCTGTGTTACAGAAATTCCAGACCCAGCTTCCGGTGCGTTTTCAAGTGGACATGGGCAAATGGCATTTCCATGCCATCAGCGTAGAGCTGAATGATAACGATGGAAAAGCCCGCAAAATTCAGAAAATCAGACTCAAAGAAGATGAATGGCGGATGGATTAACTTTTTTGTAAGCTGCTTAAGGAAAGAATAAGGAAAACTGTCACCAAAAAGCAGGAATTTTTTGCTGACCCTCGAATAACATCTAATAGTGGAATCAAACCATCATCATTCCCAGGGGAGGTACTTACTATGGATGTATTAAAAGTATCAGCAAAATCCAATCCTAATTCAGTTGCAGGCGCACTCGCAGGAGTACTGCGTGAACGCGGAAATGCAGAATTACAGGCGATTGGAGCGGGTGCACTAAACCAAGCCATTAAAGCGGTAGCCATTGCCCGGGGATTTGTCGCACCAAGCGGAGTGGATTTGATTTGTATTCCTGCTTTTACAGACATTGTTATTGATGGAGAAGATCGGACTGCGATCAAATTGATTGTAGAGCCAAGATAATAAATGTAAGTTGCCTGAGCCTGTTTACGATTTGTAAACGGGCTTTTTTGCATTGTGAGTCTGTTACTATGATTTTTAAAATAAATTTGTGGTGCTTCAATCTATAAATGGAGGTAAGATGCATGAATGATAAGCTAAAAGTGAATTGGCCAGTTGTTGACTTTCATTGTGATGTGTTATGTAAAATGCAGCTCGATGCGCAGATCGATTTCAGTCATCCATCGCTTGATGTCACAAAAGAACGTTTGCTAGAAGGTAACGTGCAGTTGCAAACGTTTGCTATATATATTTCACAGGTATTAGGCACACCAAGATTTGAGCATGTGGTACGTCAAATTGAGCTGTTCAGGCAGCATGTTACCTCTATCTCCGGTGGGTTGAGACCATTGCTGTGGAAGGAAGACTTGGCAATGTGGAAAAATGCGTCCGCAGTGCATCAGGAAGAGCAAGTAAAGCAGGCAGGAGAAGAGAAGCGCACGGAAAAGATAACGTATTTGGATGGTAATGGGACGGATCATATATGGGCACCTTGGGCTTTGCTCTCACTGGAGGGGGTAGATGCGCTGGAAGGGAACCCTTTTTATGCAGAATTATGCTATGCCATGGGAATACGATTGATTGGGCTGACATGGAATTATGCGAACTGGGCAGCTGACGGCATTATGGAACATAGAGGTGGCGGGCTGACTAGCAAGGGGCGCGATTTGGTCAATCGCTGTAATGACCTGGGACTGCTGTTAGATGTGTCGCATCTGTCCGTACAGGGCTTCTGGGAGGTGCTGGAGGAAGCTACTCTACCGCCCATCGCCTCGCATTCGAATGTCTTTGCGAGATGTGCTCATCCTCGTAATCTGCGGGATGAACAGATTCGTGCACTGATCGCCCGTAACGGACGGATTGGTTTGACCTTCGTCACCATGTTTCTCAAAGAGCAGGATACAGTAACTGCTGAGGATCTGCTACCGCATATTGAGCATATTTGTTCATTAGGGGGCGAAAGGCATTTGATGTTTGGCTCTGATTTTGACGGTATCGAGCACCATGTGCAAGGCTTGGAACACTCGGGGAAATATCCGGCTTTTGCAGAACTGCTGCTGAAGCATTACCCTGAGGAGCTAGTCAAAGGATGGCTGGGAGGTCATGCCCTGGAATACCTGCAAACGAATCTGCCTTCTAAAATGTCTTCTTAAATAGCTATTTAAGGGGATGTTTTGGCTGCGAACACTCTTGACAAAGCGAGAACGATTACGAAATAATGAGAAGTATCTTAGATTTTAAATAATATTTGCAGAAATACGGCAGACAATGGAGCGAGACTGATGGTGCACCATGCTGCACCGCTATACCAGAGGGGGCTCCATTACACAATGTTAATAAAAAAGGTTACCTGGCTTGAACTCTTTTATGACTTACTATTCGTAGCTGCTGTCTCTAAGGCCACTCATGTTTTACTACATGTTGAGCATGGTAGTATCTCGTGGGAACATATGGAGAAGTTCATTATGATTTTTATCCCGATATGGTGGGCTTGGGTGGGGCAAACTGTCTACAACAACCGTTTTGGTCAAGACAGTATAACGCATCGAATCTTTATGATCCTGCAATTGTTTTTCGTGTTAATCATGACTGCCAGTTTGAATATAGATTTTGATGCGTATTATGTATCTTTTTTTGTTGGCTATATTGGGTTAAGAGGTTTAACTGTCGTTCAATATTTACTTTCGGCGCCCAAAGAAACGGCTCATAAACAGGAAACAGCTCGTTTTTTCGGAACCTATTTTTGGATTGGAATAGTCATCTCTAGTTTCTCCCTTTTCTTTGACTCTTGGGTTCGATATTTGATTTTATATACCGGTATAGCTGTTGATATCCTCGTTCCTTTGATTGGTCGTAAAAAGTTGGTGATCACACCAATCCATACGGAGCATCTTTTAGAACGATTTGCACAGTTCACCTTAATTCTGCTTGGCGAATCTGTGATAAGTATGCTTTCTGTTTTACAATCCGATCATTTTACGGTTTCTTCCGTTGTATTTGCCGCTTTGGCTTTTATATTAGTCATCGCAATCTGGTGGCAATATTTTGAGAATATGGAGAAGCGCGTAGATAAATCAAAACAATCAGCAGGACAGACTATTATTTATGGTCATTTGTTTATTTATCTTTCCCTTAGCATGCTAGCTGCTTCGATTCAGCTCTTGTTTTTGGGACAAGTAGACTATATCTTTGTGCTTTGCTTTACCTTTGCTTCTGTTTTTATTTACTTTTTGTCGGTTTTACTGGTATTTCATCAGTACAGATTAAGTCATCTTAAACCCCGTCTCAGAGTCATTTTTTTCTTAACTGGAATACTCTGTGTCCTGTTTATCCTTAATATATTTATTGTCGTCCCCCCTCATCTCATTGTAGCTGAAATCATGCTTTTCTTTCTCCTGTTCGCTAAAACGACGATTTGATCTGATTTATAGGGATGATATTTAACGATGATTGGGGCGAAAAAGGGAACTTTATACGCTCTTCTTTTCTTTCTTGGCAAAATAGGAGTATAATAGCATGGATGTGTAAAGTATTGTATAGAGAAAAAGGAGTGACCACACGATGAGTAAAATCGTACCTGTCGGCGTTTCCGCCCGTCATATTCACCTGACTCAAGAGCATATTGAAATTTTGTTCGGAGCAGGCTATCAATTAACCGAATTTAAACCTTTGTCCCAACCAGGACAATTTGCCGCAAATGAAACGGTAGCTGTAATTGGTTCTAAGGGCCAATTTGATAAGGTTCGCATTTTGGGACCTGCTCGTCCCGCTTCCCAGTTGGAAATTTCTCGCACTGATTCCTTTGCTATTGGTGTAAAAGCACCTGTACGCGAATCGGGTAGCATTGATGGTACACCAGGAATCACAGTAAAAGGACCAGCTGGTGAAGTGGAACTGCAAGAAGGCGTGATTGTAGCAGCCCGCCATATTCATTTCCATACATCTGATGCAGCTAAATGGGACATTAAGGACAAGCAGTTGCTGAAAGTACGTGTTGGCGGCGAACGTGGTCTTGTATTTGAAAATGTTCTTGCACGTGTGTCCGATTCTTTTGCTTTGGATATGCACATTGATACAGATGAAGCGAACGGTGCCGGTGTGAAAAACGGTGACAACGCTGAAATCGTAGACTAATATACACGATTTAAATGCCGGAAGGCTTAAAGAGTCCGATTCTTGCAAAAGAATCGGGCTTTTTACATACTATATAATTCACAAATACTTCACTTATGTACAAAAAGAACATGAGTTCACTTTGCACTCAATGGTATCTGCGGTTGATCTATGGCGATGGCCTATAAATCATGCTATAATTTAGTGTAATGCCTTTTTTAAAGGTTTTTTAGAACTTAAAATAAATTTACCCATGCCTAAAGATACAGTAAAATCACAAATTAGCTCGTGAAATAGATGGTGTAAGGAGTGACTAAGGAATGGAGAAGAAAACAAAAGATTACTCCAAATATTTTGATTTCTCGGATGCGAAGATTATTTCTGAAGATGAGCATAGCAAAAAGATCCGTATTCGCGGACGTGAAATCAACATTATGGCGGAGCCGAACCATAGAAAAGAAAAGCAACGCGGTAAAGAGGATGTACAGGTATTATATGATAACGCAGTCCCGGATGAGCTAAAGCATATCGGTGAGGGAAAGCATTACATCGTATACACATTTGGTTGCCAAATGAACGAGCATGATTCCGAAACCATAAAAGGTTTGCTGGAGCAAATGGGCTACCAATCAACCGAGGATCGGAAGGAAGCAGACATCATTTTACTAAACACTTGTGCTATCCGTGAAAATGCGGAGGATAAAGTGTTTGGCGAGCTGGGTCACCTCAAGCATCTCAAAACAGAAAAGCCAGGACTGCTGCTCGGCGTGTGTGGCTGCATGTCACAGGAAGAGAACGTCGTTAACCGGATTATGCAAAAACACGGTTTTGTCGATATGATTTTTGGTACCCATAATATTCATCGTCTGCCTCAGCTCGTCAAGGAAGCACTCTTTAGCAAAGAAATGGTGGTCGAAGTGTGGTCTAAGGAAGGCGACATTATCGAAAACTTGCCGAAGAAGCGCGAGGGTATGCGGGCTTGGGTGAACATTATGTACGGCTGTGATAAATTTTGCACCTATTGCATTGTTCCCTTTACACGTGGTAAGGAAAGAAGCCGTCGTCCAGAGGATGTTATCGCTGAAGTACGGGATTTGGCACGTCAAGGTTTTAAAGAAATCACCTTACTGGGGCAGAATGTTAACGCTTATGGTAAGGATTTGAAAGATTTGAATTACAGATTCGGGGATCTGATGGATGATATGCGCAAAATCAATATCCCGCGTGTACGTTTTACAACATCACATCCACGTGATTTTGATGACCATTTGGTAGAAGTGCTCGGTAAGGGTGGTAATTTGGTGGAGCATATCCATCTGCCTGTTCAATCCGGTAATACGGATATATTGAAGAAAATGAACCGAAAATATACCCGTGAGCGTGTTCTGGAACTGGCAGCGAAGATTAAAGCAGCTGTTCCGCATGTTTCTCTGACAACGGATATCATTGTAGGTTTCCCGGGCGAAACAGACGAGCAGTTTGAAGATACTCTATCTTTGGTGCGCGAGGTCGGCTATGACTTTGCCTACACATTCATTTATTCACCACGTGAAGGTACGCCAGCTGCTTCGATGGAAGATAATGTGCCTATGTCGGTCAAAAAAGAGCGTCTCCGGCGTCTGAACATTGCGGTGAACCAAAACAGCCTTCGCTTTAATAGTCGATTGCGTGGCGAAGTGGTTGAAGTGTTGGTGGAAGGCGAGAGCAAAAATGACAGCAAAGTGCTTGCCGGTCGGACCCGTTCCAATAAGCTTGTACATTTTGAGGGTTCTCAGGACCTGATTGGTTCCTTTGTTCAAGTGAAAATTACGGAACCTATGACCTTTTACATCAAAGGTGATCTGGTTGAAACGGCTGTAGCAGTTAACGGATAAAAGAATATTCTAGCGGGTTGCATGCGGTCTGAGTAAGGTTGTGTGCAGGGCCGTCTAAGTGAGAAAAGGAGCGATGGACAATGACAGAGGAGCGGTTGCAACAAACAGAACTTCAATCGGCGGCGCGCCAGCATGATCATTTGGTCAATCGCGAAATGATATTGGCAAAAGCCAAAGAATTAGCAGGTATTTTGGGTAGCAGTGAGGAAGTACAGGTATTCCGGAAAGCAGAAGAAAAGATTCAGGATCATGGGCGCATTCAGCAACTGATTGCAACGATGAAAAAGAAGCAAAAGGAAATTGTTGCATTTGAATCCTTAAAAAATCAAAAAATGATTGCCAAAATAGAGGCCGAGCTACAGGAGCTACAGGAAGAACTTGATGGTATTCCAATTGTAACGGAGTTTCAGCAGAGTCAGGTGGAAATTAATGAGCTACTGCAAATGGTGATCATGGCGATTCGTGATACCGTTGCTGAGAAGGTGAACGTTGAAGAGGGAAAAAGTACTTCCTCGTCGAATTGCAGTGATTAGAATGAAATTTATGGTGTGGAGGCGTAGCTTCCACGCCTTTTTTTCGAAAGCAATTTGCCATCGTATATATTTATAAGACATCAAGAGAAATGGGACAACATAGAAGGGATGGAAGCAAGGGAATGGATAAGTTCGGTAAGATGCTAGAGGGCGAAAATAATACTTTTTGGGAGTATTTAGGGTGTGAGCTGATTGCAGCTGATGCAAACGAGGTACAGATCGCTTTGGAAGCCAAACAAGAGCATACCAATGTGATGGGTATTGTCCATGGGGGTGTGCTTACTTCATTGATGGATCAGGCGATGGGGATGGTCAGTATGGCTTCACGAAATATGGATCCATGTGTAACGACGAACCTGAATGTTCATTTCTTGTCAGCCATGAGGCAAGGCCGACTGGAGGTTAGGGCGCGGATTCTTCATCAGGGAGGTCGGACTATAACCACTGAGGCGGAAGTAAGGGATAGTGAAGGCACACTTGGGTCTACATCTACAGCAACCTTCCGAGTATTACGTACACAAGCAAGTGATTCAGGTAAGGCCTGACGCTTGACAAAAATTTTTATTATGTCATAATGAATTTATCAAAACGATATAATATGGTGATGCCAATGGATAGCAATCGTATAAACGAAGAGGCGCAAAAGGCGTCGTATAACATTAAGAAATACCGCACTCCAGATGGAGCTCCGGCGGATATCGTTATGTTTACCTTAACGAAGCGGGAGCGCAAGACGGTAACAAAGACATTGCCGATTCGGGAGCTGAAAGTGATGCTCATCAAGCGCCGCAGTTGGCCGTTTGCAGGACGCTGGGCGTTGCCTGGAGGGTTTTGTCAGGAAGATGAATCCATGTATGGAGCTGCCAAGCGGGAACTGTTAGAGGAAACGGGTGTGGACGGCGGGCATCTGGAGTATTTGGGTGTATATAGTGGACCGGGACGTGATCCGCGCGGCTGGATCATATCGCATGCATTTTTTGCGCTGGTAGAAGAATGGATGTTGGAACAGCGTCAGGCGGCCGATGATGCTTCCGAGGTGGGGCTATTCACAATCCGCGAAGCGTTGGAGGAATTGGAGCTGGCATTCGATCACCGGGATATCATAGTAGATGCTTATCGCAAAATTCAGTTGCAGATGCTTCAGACGACGATCGCCAAACAGTTTTTACCGCTACATTTTACACTGGGTGAATTATATCAGGTGATACAGAGTGTCGTACCGGACTTCGAAGAGCCAAACTTTATTCGCAAAATAACATCGACTCGTAGCAGACAGGGAATTCTGGAAGAGGTGCGTGATGAGAACGGCAAACCGCTCAGTTCCAACCAGTATTCACAAAGACCGGCACAGTTGTACCGTTTTAGTGACAGAGTACCGCGTTTATCTATCTACACGTAACGTCTAATGTAATAGGTCACGCATAGAACGTACAATTTCACTTTGAGGATAAGGAGCTGACCGTACGATGCAAGCACTAATTGTGATTGATTACACGAAAGATTTTGTGGACGGTAGTTTGCCTGTAGGACAACCTGCGATTGAGTTGGATGAACGGATCGCAGCAATTACGCAGGCATATGTAGATCAAGGGGACTTTGTCGTCATGGCTGTGGATTTGCATGAGGAGAACGACCTTTATCACCCGGAGAGCAAGCTGTTTCCTCCACATAATATACGTGGAACCAACGGACGACATTTGTATGGCAAGCTCCATAGCCTCTATGAGCAACAAAGTGATCTTATCTACTGGTTGGATAAAACACGGTACAGTGCTTTTGCGGGCACAGATCTGGAACTCAGGCTGCGTGAACGTGGTATTGTGGAAGTTCATCTGATTGGTGTGTGTACGGATATATGTGTACTGCATACGGCTGTAGATGCTTATAACAAAGGTTTTGCTATTACTGTATACAAGGACGCTGTGGCGAGCTTTAATCAAGCTGGACATGATTGGGCTTTGGGTCATTTTGAGGGAAGTCTTGGAGCCGCGGTACGATCGGCTGAGGATACGGTTTTACGCCAGAAGAAGTAAAATAACTTAACGATTGTGTACCAATGTCCGATAACAAAATGGAGCCGGATATTGCTGAATCTGGGCAGATGAGGCGGTAGCGCCACAAACCTGGAGACAGTCAGAGAGGATGATTACAATGCAGTCAACGAGCCTCGCATTACATACAGATAAATATCAGATTAATATGATGTACGCCCACTGGGTGAACGGAAGTCACCAGCGTAAAGCTGTGTTCGAGGCGTATTTTCGTAAACTCCCTTTTGGTAATGGATATGCCGTGTTCGCGGGTCTGGAACGCATTGTGAATTATATTGCAAATTTGCGGTTTACAGAAGAGGACATTCGCTACCTGTCTGAACAGGAGGAGAAGTACGATCCCATGTTCATGGAGGCGCTTCGCCAGTTTAAGTTTGGTGGAACGGTCCATTCGATGAAAGAAGGGGCCCTTGTTTTTCCCAACGAGCCTCTGGTCCGTGTTGAAGGAACGATTATGGAAACGCAGCTTGTCGAAACGGCATTGCTGAATTTTATGAACTATCAGACACTTATTGCGACAAAGGCATCGCGCATCAAGCAGGTGGCAAGTGATGATACACTGCTCGAATTTGGAACACGGCGTGCGCAGGAAGCAGATGCAGCGATTTGGGGAGCACGAGCAGCTTATGTGGCTGGTTTTGACGCGACTTCTAATATGCTGGCAGGCGAACATTTTGGAATCCCGACGAAGGGGACACATGCACATTCATGGGTGCAGACCTTTATGACGGAGCAGGAGGCGTTTGACGTGTATGCGAAGGTATTGCCAGATCAGGTTACACTGCTGGTAGACACCTTTGACACGCTGGAAAGCGGGGTTCCTCATGCGATTCGGACAGCAAAAATGCTGGAGAGTCAGGGCAAGCGTATGAATGCAATCCGTCTGGATAGCGGTGACTTGGCTTATCTATCCATTCAGGCACGAGAAATGCTCGATGCTGAAGGATTAGATTACGTACAAATTGTAGCTTCCAATGATTTGGATGAAAATACGATTTTTAACCTGAAAGCCCAAGGGGCACGTATTGATGTATGGGGTGTAGGAACACAGCTTATTACGGCTTCAGATCAACCATCGCTCGGCGGGGTATACAAGCTGGTTGAACGTGAAGTGGATGGCGAAATGTTGCCGACGATCAAGATCTCGGGGAATCCAGAAAAAGTATCCACACCAGGCAAAAAGGATGTATATCGCATTGTGGATAAGAAGAAAGGGAGAGCTGTAGCCGATTATATTTCTTTTCCGGATGAAGAGCGTCCGCGTAATGGTAAGCGCCTGAAGCTGTTTAACCCTTTGCATCCGTATATGAAGAAGTATGTAGAAAATTACGAAGCCGTGCCGATGCTTGAGCCTATTTTTATAAATGGACAGAAGGTATATGAGCTTCCCGAGCTGGATGAAATTCGTGCCTACCATACTTCACAGTTGAAACTGTTCTGGCCAGAATATTTGCGGAAGCTGAACCCTGAAATTTATCGTGTAAATCTGAGCGAGAAGGTATGGGAGCTAAAGCAAAAGCTGATCGACAGCTATATGCAGCCCGAAGTTGAAGAAAAAGAATAGTTGGAAGAGGCACCTCATGAATGCATGGGGTGCCTCTTTGTGTTGGAGCATGTAGGAAATAGGAGCTTATTTATAAATTTCTCTCATCACATGTCGTAGCTCAGGGACAATAATGCGTTCCATTGCCAAACGAACGGCTCCGCGTGAGCCAGGCATAGAAAATACAGCTGTCTGGCCCACAGTGCCAGCTACAGCCCGGCTTAAGATAGCTGCTGAACCAATGTCCTCAGCAAAGCTTAAATAACGGAAGATTTCCCCAAAGCCAGGTAGTTCCTTATCCAGTAGAGAAGAGACAGCTTCATATGTAGTATCACGTGGAGAAATACCGGTACCACCTGTCAAAAGAACAGCCTCGATGTCATCCTGTGCCGCTGCTTCGGATACTAACTGCTGAATACCTTCGTAGTCATCCTTGACGATGACATATCGAACAACTGTATATCCATTGGTTTCTAGTAGATCCATGAGCAGTCGTCCCCCAGTATCTGTTTCCACGGTGCGTGTGTCCGAGACAGTCACGACCATGCAATTCACTTGTTGGGGGGATTCCTGACGGTGTTCCTCTACAGAAGACATATTCATTAAAATGTTCACTCCTTGATCGGTGGTTAGACATACACTTTTTACAATAGAGCAATGACTGAGCGTATGCAAGTCAGAAACAGGGGCTAAAAATCTATGTGATTAATATCCTTGCATTTGCACACTGGAATATAGTACACTTCCTTACATAAGTCGGGATTATATTGTTTTGTTTTATTATTGAAAGCGCGCACATCAAATGATTAACCTCAAAGGACAGCGGGTAATAGTACAGCAGGGTCAACAACTGGGAGGTAATGTAATATGAATCATTCATACCAACAATGCGTGGATGCTTGCCTGGAATGTATGAACGCTTGCAATGTATGTTATGTAGCGAGTTTGAAGGAATATGATTTAGCTATGCTGCGTGAATGTATTCGAGTGAGTAGGGAATGTGCAGAAATATGCGGATTTGCTGCCCAAATGCTGCAGCGTGGAACGGATTTTGCCGAGCAAATCTGTGAGCTGTGCGCCAAGGCCTGTGAGGTATGTGCTGCTGAATGCAGCAAGCATTCCCATGATCATTGCAAACATTGTGCAGAAGCCTGCCGTCGTTGCGTTCAGGCCTGCCGCCAATTGGTGGCAGTGTAATTACATATATGGAACTAGTGCCTGAAGAGGAAATAAAAGGTTGCTTTCTACTGAATAGGTTTGTATAATGATTGGAATTAACGTCATGGAACGGGAGAGTAGCAGCGAAGCCATATCATTACAGCGAGCCGGAAGAGGTGGAAGCCGGTATGAGATCCGATGTGAAGCGCACCCGGGAGACGGTTGATCCAACGAGCAGAACTTCTAGTAGATCAGCCCGGCAGACACCGTTATTAGTCATTGGAGTGAAATCGCGATTTGTGTAGTTAGCTTTAGCTGCACAACCGATTTACGAAGAGTGGTACCGCGGGATATTGAAGTTCTCGTCTCTTGAATGATTTCAAGAGGCGGGGGCTTTTTTTGTTAGATTCTATAAAAAGAAGGAGAGAGATCATCATGTTAATGAGGATTGCTGCTCAAGCGATATTAGCCCATACGGGCTTGGAGGAGAAAGAAATTTTATCTTTATTTGAGGTGCCTCCGCAGCCTGAATGGGGAGATATGGCGTTTCCGTGTTTTGTGCTGGCTAAAAAGTTTCGAAAGTCTCCGCAGCACATTGCACTGGAATTGGCGGAACTAGTAGGCCATAAAGAAGGTTTAACCGCTTCAGCATCGGGTGCCTATGTAAACATAACCTTGGATCGATCGGTTCATATTCCGCTTATGCTTGCTGAATTGAGCAAGGCTGATTTCCTCAGGCCTAATATCGGGAACGGGCAGCGGGTAGTTATTGATATGTCCTCGCCTAATATTGCCAAACCGTTTGGTATCGGTCATCTTCGCTCTACGGTTATCGGTGCTACCTTGTATCGCATACTTGGTGAAACAGGCTATGTACCTATTAGTGTGAATCATCTTGGGGATTGGGGAACACAGTTTGGTAAGCAAATTGCGGCCTATAAAAGATGGGGAAATGAGGAGCAGTTACAACATGATCCGATTGGTGAATCGCTAAAGCTATATGTGCGTTTTCATCAGGAAGCCGAGCATGATCCGACTTTGGAGGATGAAGGGCGCGAGTGGTTCCGACGTTTGGAACATGGGGATGCTGAGGCTCAACAACTATGGGAGTTTTTTGTTGAAATCAGTCTGGGTGAATTTGATCGTATGTACCAGCGTCTAAACATTACATTTGACCATGTGCTGGGAGAAAGTTTTTACAATGATAAGATGCAGGCAGTTATTGATCAATTAAGAGCAAAAGGATTGTTGGAGGAAAGTGATGGGGCGCTCGTAGTTCGCCTGGAAGACGAGGAACTGCCTCCGTGTCTTATTCTGAAAAAGGATGGAACCACCATTTATCCGACACGTGATCTGGCAACAGCGATTTATCGTCATGAAGTGATGAAGGCTGATCGGTTGCTGTACGTCGTTGGTGGAGAACAGAAGTTGCATTTCCAGCAGGTGTTTGCGGTGCTGAAGCATGCAGGGGAGGCATGGGCGGAGCAATGTGAGCATGTGCCGTTTGGATTAATGCGGTTTGCGGGTAAGAAAATGTCCACAAGACGTGGCAAGGTTGTGAAGCTGGAGGAGGTGCTGGATGAAGCTGTAGCGCGTGCTCAAGGCATCATTACTCAGAAGAACCCTGGTTTACAGGAACAACAGGCAATAGCGGAGAACGTTGGAATTGGGGCGATTATTTTTGGTGATTTAAAAAACAACCGGCTGAATGAAGTGGACTTTTCGTTGGAGGAGGCGCTGACCTTTGAAGGCGAGACCGGGCCTTATGTGCAGTATACTCATGCGCGCATACGCAGCCTTCTGGAGAAAGCTCACGCTCGCGCCGATGTTGATGTTAACACTAACCCTAGCTACAATGACCTTGTCCAAGATAGCCATTCTCGTGATTTAAATGACGTATCGGATGAAATATTGGGTGACGCAGGTTGGGCGCTGCTTAAGCAATTGGGTCGCTATCACGGGCAACTGATACGTGCGGCTCGCCAACTAGAGCCTTCGGTAATTGCGAGATTTGCATTGGATACGGCCCAGGCGTTTAACCGGTTTTACGCCAAGGAAAGGATTGTCGATGGTGGACAATGGCGTATTCAGTTGGCGGAACAAACTGCGGATATTCTGGCATGCGCGCTGCAACTTCTTGGTCTGAAAGCACCGAATCGGATGTAAGCAAAGCGAACGAAGGGAGCGAGTTTTTGCTGGCGGGATGACTGCTACCCATACTTGGCTCTTCTAAAGGAATACTGTAAAAGATTAATCTGTTGCAGCCACTTTTGGGTATGCATAAATGTTGTGAGCAGAAAAGAGTTAGACGGGTACACTAATCGCAGGAATTCCACCGTTTTGCAACCAATTTGTGTATATTTGAAACATTTGATGATTCTATTGCGTCGGTAAGTGTAGAAGCAAAGTAAACATGGAGGTGTATCTCATGAAAAAGAACAAAAGTGTGACAGCTGCCCTGCTTGTCGTCTGCTCATTGGCAGTGGCTACGTCGGCTTCTGCTTTTCTGGATATAAAGGGAGCTGAACAGGAGAAGATCGTAAACTCACTTCAGGACAAAGGAATTATTCAAGGAATAACCAAGGATAAATTTGCACCGGATCAAACGCTCACGTATGCACAAGGAGTACACTTGGTTGTTCGTGCAATGGATCTTCAGGTGATGCCTGATTTCACAACGGGTTCCTTTGCAAACATTCCGGCTTCCGCATGGTATGCTCAGTCCTATCGGATTGCAGCCCAACACCAAATCCCTTTGTCACCAGATATTGATCCAAGCACTCGTATGACAAGAGAACAATTTGCTAATATTCTGTATAAAGCAGTGAGTGCAACGGGTGAATATCCAACTGTCCGTATGTACATTAATGTAGCGGATGGCAAAAAACTAGATCAGGAATCAAACGCAGCAATTCAATTCCTACTGTTGACCAAAATTGCAAAATTGGACGAACAGAGCAACTTTAACCCGGATCGTAAAGTAACCCGGATGGAGGCAGCAGAAATGGTCTATAACGCATCCGAATTTGTGCAAAATCATAAACCAGTTGAATCCACTCCTGAAAATCCGGTTGAGCCTGCAGATCCGGGTCAACAAAATAACATTAGTATGAGTATAGAGAAGGCGAATGACCAGCAGAACAAAGTGACAATTACTCGTTTGCAGGCACCTAATCCAGGTTACGGCATTGAAGTGGATCACATCGACTACGTAGATGATACAAATGCAGTAATTTACTACAAGTTGACTAGTCCAAAGCCAGGGGAAATGAATATTCAGGTCATTACGGATACCCACACAAGTACAATGGTAGACAGTAAGTATAAGGTTACGCTTAAAGCAGTAGATGGAACAGTGCTTCCGCCCACAGGAACGGGCACGTCTGTAGCTAAATAAAATTACAAGCCATACGTTATAGATATAAATAAAACCAGCGAGCCTCCAATTTGTGGGGGAGACTTGCTGGTTTTTTCATGCCAAATGTTCATCGTTAGCCCTAAGCAATAGGGCTATTCTAGCTTTAAATGCTGACTTTGCCAGTAAGTAAGTCATTTTGCGCAGGAGGCGTAGCAGAGATTGAATCGGATTCTGTTGCAACTGTTCCCGACTGGAGCTGATACATTTGGAAGTAACGCCCGCCTTGGGCCATAAGCTCGTCATGGCTACCCCGTTCAACAATTTCACCCCGATGCAGCACCAAAATTTGGTCCGCACTGCGAATGGTGGACAAACGGTGAGCAATGATAAAGGTCGTACGTCCCTTCTTAAGTACCTCAAGAGCGGATTGGATGAGCGCTTCTGTTTCGGTGTCAATATTGGCAGTAGCTTCATCCAGAATTAAAATTGCGGGATCAAAGGCTAGTGCACGAGCGAAGGAAATAAGCTGGCGTTGTCCGGCTGATAAGGTGCTACCTTTCTCAATAACGGGCTCATCGAATCCTTGCGGCAAATGGGCCAGCAATTTGTCAGCTCCAACATCATGCAGCGCTTTATTCACCTGTTCTCTCGTGATTCGGCTGTCTCCGAGACTCACATTGGAGGCTACCGTACCTGTGAACAAATATGGATCTTGAAGAACAATACCCATATGATGGCGAAGCCATTGCTTAGGGATGTCTTTGACAGACGTTCCGTCAATGGTGATCGTTCCTTTTTGCGGATCATAGAACCGGAATAGCAGGTTGATAATCGAACTTTTGCCTGATCCGGTATGTCCGACAAGGGCAACTGTTTGGCCGGGCTGTGCTGTAAAGGAGATATGCTTAAGTACATCATCCTTTTTGTAGGCAAAGGAAACGTCGTTAAACTCCACCTGACCTTTGTAGCGCGGCATCGTGCCATCCGTCACTGGCTCTCCAGTTTCGTCCATCAACTCAAATACGCGTCCTGAGGATACGATGGAAGTATCCAGTACGGCGAGTTGGTTGACCATACCCGTCATAGGTTGGAACAGTCGTCCCAGCACATCGACGAAGGCATACAATACGCCTAGTGAAACAGCACTACCTGTCGTTCCGAGCGCCTCAGATCCGAAATACCACAACACGACGGCAAAGGCGAGATTTCTCAACACGTTGACTAAATTGTGCGAAGTGAAGGCGTTCAAATTCAACATTTTATTCTGATGCTTCATGTAGTCATCATTCAATTCTTCAAACTCTTGCTGCGTTTGTTTCTGGTGCCGGAATACGCGAATAATGGACATCCCTTGAATCGATTCATTGATAATCGCATTAATCTCACTGAGTCTGGACCGAATGATCGTATTATAGCGGGTGGCGACCTTGCGGTACAATACAATCCACAAGATCAGTAACGGTACAATAAACAGTGAGATAAGACCCAGTCTGAAGTCCAGCAGAAAGAGTGCAACATATACCCCTGCCATCGTTACAATCCCTGAAGTGAAATTTGACAGCACAGCCACAAACAAATCTTTGACTGCCTCAGTGTCATTCGTAACACGGGATACGACCTTGCCTGCAGGCAAGTTATCAAAAAAGTAAACTGGCAACCGCTGGATGTGCGCGTAGAGATCAAGCCGAAGCTTTTGAATGACCTTGTTCGCCGAGGATTGCAGCCAGTATGTTTTGCCGAATTCAGCAAAAATGGAAATAACCAGGAAGAAGCAATACCAACCAATCAGTTGAAAGATACCGGGCATTTCCGGTTTGTAAAAGCTATACAGTTCATCAGCTGTCAGAGCCTTGGCTTCATAGCGAAAGGTGTCGGAGCCACGTGTCACAGTCAGCGTTCCGTTCGTAAAGGAGCGATTACCGTCAGCCACTTGAACCGAGCCATCCACAAATACGAAAGATTTTCCAACTTGTAAAATTCTCGCTTCGCGACCTTTAGTCTCCCCGGACTCAAAGCGATCTTCACGCTTAAAGTGGGTTCCCGCATAGCTTACAGTGCCGTCGTCCACACGAGTTGTTTCATAAAATGGTTTTTCAATAGCGAGCATATGGTCGTCGATCATCGTTTTGGCGATGAAGGGACCAGCCAGCTCGGCGGCTACTCCGATAGCCAAAGCGATGAGAGCGGCGATAAAGCCTGCTTTGCTCGTCAGTGCGTACTGGAATAGCCTTTTGCCGATATTGGGTTTCATTAGGATACCTCCCCTGAGGTCAGATCAGATTCCACTTGTTGCCGTTCATACTGTTGTCGGTACCATCCGTCAGTCTGAAGCAGCTCGTTGTGGGTTCCTTCCTCAATAATGCGTCCTTGCTCCAACACGACGATCCGGTCTGCATGTTCTACAGCGGAGAGGCGGTGGGTGGAGATCAGAGTCGTTTTACCTGAGCGCTTGCGTCGGATATTGTCAATAATTCTAGCTTCCGTCCGGGCATCTACTGCAGACAGTGCATCGTCGAGCAATAGAATATCCGGGTCACCGATAAAGGCGCGTGCCAGCGAAACGCGCTGCTTCTGGCCGCCAGACAGGGCGATACCTTTTTCTCCGACCAGTGTATCCAGCCCGTCAGACAGGGTACCTAAATCCTGATCGAAGGCAGCAGTACGGATTGCTTCCATAATGTCGTCATCATCTGCATGAGGTTTCCCGAATTGAATGTTCTCGCGCACTGATTTGGAAAACAAAATTTGCTCTTGCGGCACGTAGCCGATCCAGCTGTGTAGTTGTTCTACTGCAATGTCCTCCAAACGTATGCCGGAGATTAAAATATCACCGCTACCCGTCGGATATTCATGCAGTAACTGTTTGAGCAGAGTGGATTTTCCGCTGCCAGTTCTACCGACGACGCCTAGCGTTTCTCCGCGTTTGAGATCCAGACTCACATGTGACAGATTGTCAATAGTGGAGGTAGGGTAACGGAAGGTAACGTCTTTCATCCTGATGGATTCGAGGCGGTCCACTGGAACAGGTTGAGCGGCATCCTGAACGTCTGGCTGGACATCGAGAGTTTCATTGACCCGGTCCAGTGAAGCGCTACCGCGCTGCATAATGTTAATCAGCTCTCCAATGGCAAACATCGGCCAAATCATCATTCCTAGATACATATTAAAGGAGACCAATTCGCCTAGCGTGATATCGTTATGAAATACCAGATAAATACCATACCCGAGTCCAATGACGTAGCTAAGTCCTACACATAAACGGATTGTTGGTTCAAAGAGGGCATCCATCCGGGCGACAGCCAGATTTTTACGAAATACATCGTCAGTAATATCAGCGAAACGCCTTTCGTCCATTCGCTCTTGCACATAGGCGCGAATGACCCGGATACCAGCCACGGATTCCAACACCTGATCGTTCATATCACCAAATGCATCTTGTGCCAGTGTGTAACGCTCATGAACGGCTTTACCGTAAATGCTCATAGCCAGTGCAATAAAAGGTAGGGGCAGGATAGCTGCCAGTGTCAGCTTCCAACTGATTAGGGTGCCCATGGCAACTAATACCACGCTCAGATAGACCGTAGAGTCTGTCAGTGTCAGCATGCCGAAGCCCGCTGTACTTGCTACGGAGCGAAGGTCGTTCGTAGCACGAGCCATCAGATCGCCAGTGCGATTACGTTCAAAAAATGGAGGGGTCATCCGCAGCAGATGATTCATAAAGCGTGTGCGCAGTAAGCGCTCCACCAGATTGGCACCACCAAACAGCTTGTGCATCCATATGTACGTAATGTAGTAAATGACGGCTAGAATGCCTATGATGTACAAAATATAATGCCAAAGTGAGGACCAGGAAATCGAACCGCGCACAATTTCATCAATGGCACTACCTAGCAGCCGAGGTGGAGCAAGCTCCAGTACCCCAACAGCTATCAGCAAAAACAGTCCAATGGAGTATCGGCTTCGTTCTCTTTTAAAAAACCAGCTTAAATTTTTAAGTACTGAAAACAAGAGGAATCCCATCCTTTCATGACAAGTTCATTCGAGAGTTGTGTACCATTTTGAAGAAACAACAGGGCTTGCTGCCACAAGTATGATCCGACAACAGGCGCAAAAAAGGCATACCGTCCGCAGACGATATGCCTTAAATCTCAATATCATATGGCGCGCAGGTATTTTCAGCACACTCACCACTGAAAAACTGCTCAAACGCAGGCAGCCACTCGTATTAAACCATACAACATGAATGGCCCAATTCTGAAGGATGCGACAGGGGAGATGCTCCGGTATGAAGTTGTTGTGTTTGTAGATGTGGGTAAAATGCAATAGGAAATTTTAGCACCGGTAACACTCCTTTCTTCCTCAAAATGGATTCATTCTAACATGAGTAATCGTTCAAATTGGTAATAAATTTCAAAATGGTTCTCGTATGGTTGAATCTTAACACCCTTTTTTGCGAATTGTCAAACCTTTTTCAAAAAAATGTATATGGCTTTCCAAGAAGCTGGCTGGGTTAGGACGGTTGGTGGTCATTCTAAAAAATGCTATGATATAGTTAGCAGACGTCATTGTATAAGGAGATGAGAATAGCGTATGAGCATACAGGTAACTGAACCTGCGGCACAGTGGTACATTAAGGAGCTTGGTTTGAAACGTGGAGATTCGATCCGTTTTTTTGTTCGCTATAGCTCTGGCGGTGGGTTGCATCCAGGCTTTTCTCTGGGAATTGCCGTAGAGCCTCCGCAGCACCCCGTATTACAGCATGAAGCGGCTGGCATTACGTTTTATATGGAGGACCAGGATTACTGGTATCTCAAGGGCCATCATCTGGAAGTTAAGTATTTGGAGGAACATGATGACATTATTTATACCTATGTTGAGGATGGACAAGCTTAGTACTCCACTGTCAATCATAGCGTGCAAATAATTGTTCTTGGACATGAAAAGCGGCGGAGTATCGTGTTACAGGAGATGAACCTGTACATGATGCTCCGCCGCTTTTTTGTGGTTAAGGCGGGTATGTCGTATGTTAAGGGTTGTTAAGTATCGGGCCATCGAGTGCAAAATCAAAATCATCAATGTCGTACACATGTACAGGTACGGAAGCTTCGATAATGCGGTGGATCCAGTCCAATTGATCCGTCAGAATGGGTAATGATTCACGCTGAGCTGTTAACACCAGTTCAGTCTCAATTGGATCAAAAAATTCTCCGTAATGTGCTGTATCAACAGCATTAATGATAATGAGTGATGTATTGGCATCGAATAGAATAGGCAAGCTCTTGGCCCAAGGCATCTGAAGCGCACGCCGAATTTTTTTCTGATTCAACGGTTCCTCAAAATAACTGATCAACTCGCTTACCTTCCGCTTCACATGTTGATCGTCCATAGGATTATCCATGAGCGGCTCTGTGCTATCCTGGAATTCGTATAGCTCTAGCAGTGATGTGTAAGGCACCATATATTCCACAGGGGCGGGAGATGTAAGAAGTTGGCCGTATATAGCCACCATTACAGCTTCCGTTACAAATTGTCGAGACATCGGTCAAGCCTCCTGCATTTACCAAATTATGCGATATGAGTATACCACAAAGCGGGACTGAATTCAGCCCGACATGCAGATTGCTATCATTTATTCCTATATTTGTTGTACGAATTTAGCTGCGGCCAATTAACAAGGAAAGCAATCCGGCAGCAATTAGAGGTCCAACAGGAACTCCTTTAAAGAAGGCAACGCCAATGACGGTCCCAATCAGTAGACCTGTCACAATAATGGGCTGTCCAGACATCAAAGTTACTCCGCGGCCGCCAAGGTAGGCTACCAGAATTCCGATACCAATCGCGAGCAGTGATTTCCAGTGCAGGAAGGACTCCATCACCTGATTGATGCTGATTTTACCGCTGGCTAGCGGGGTCATGACCCCAATCGTCAAAATAATAATTCCGATCGTCAGGCCATACTTTTCGAGCCAGGGGAAAGCAGAATGAAAGCTGGTTACCCGCAGCAGCAGTAATACAACCATGGCAATAGTCACGGTAGAGTTGCCACTAACAATCCCAAGACCAGCCAATACCAGTAAGATAAGTGAGCTGTAATCCATACAGATGTTCTCCTTCGTTTATTTAGCTTTGGATATGCTCCGCGATTTGACGCCCGTGCCAGCGGCCTGTTTCAATAAACACTTCATTGGCATTGCTGCCTGAAGCGATGACCCCCGCGACATATATACCTGGGATGTTCGTTTCCATCGTGGCAGGATTAAATTCTGGTTTGTCCAGATCTTCAGCCATATGAACGCCGACAGACTCCAGTAGTTTTCGTTCCGGGTGAAATCCAGTCAGTGCCAGTACAAAATCATTTTCGAGTCGGAATGCTTCAGTGTCCAGCGGAGTGACTACGACATGGTCTGGATGAATTTCGGTAATGCGTGCGCCTAAATGCAGCGTGATCTTCCCTTTTTGTACCATACTGTCAAACAGTGGACGAACCCACGGCTTGATGTATTGGGACAACTCGCTTCGACGATATACCATATCAATCGTAGCTCCGACCCGCACTAATTCCATCGCAGCATCTACCGCAGAGTTACTGCCACCGATAACTGCAACCCGGGTTCCTGTGTAGGGATGGGCTTCGCTGAAATAGTGAGTGACTTTATCCAATTGTTCCCCGGGAATGCCCAAATAGTTTGGATGATCAAAATATCCTGTAGCCACAACGACATAGCGTGACGAATACGTTTTGGTTATTTCTCCTTTGCTCAGGGTGTGTACCGTAAATGTACCGTCGTCCTGGCGATGAATGGACTGGGCCTCCTCATAATGCTGAATGTTCAAGTTATAATGAGTGGCTACCTTACGATAGTACGCCAGTGCTTCATGACGAAAAGGTTTGTCATTAGGGGTACTGAATGGAATATCACCGATTTCAAGTAGTTCAGCGGTGCTAAAAAACTGCATGTTCGTCGGATACAGAAAAATGGAGTGAACGATGTTGCTTTTTTCAATAATGACAGTTTGCAAACCTCTGCGGCTGCATTCGATTGCAGCAGATAGTCCGCAGGGTCCGCCACCGATAATGATTACGTCGTGCATTTGGTTGAACCTCCAGTTGTATTGGTTTATTACGCCAGTTTTGTAGGGTTAACATTATTTTGACGATTAAAAACGGATCTCAGGATTGAAGCAAATCGCTCAGTATGTGAGAAGTTTTCAAATAATAATCCTACCGCAATGCGAACACAATATCCAGCCGTTTTCAGAAAAGATGACAGACGGTGAAGATTGACAGCCACTTTTAGCAAACATATAATTAGATATATATCTAATTTATGTGATTGAATTCGTTTGCATAGCAAGTATGTACTAGTGAAAAGAGGTGCAATAACGATGCAACTGGATAAAATGGTCAATTATCATAAAGCACTTGCTGATCCAACGCGAATGCGGATACTACTTCTTTTGTCCTGTGGGGAGATGCATGGCCAAGCTTTGGCGAAAAAGCTGAATTTGTCCCAACCGACTGTTACGCATCATGCTTCCAAACTTCGTGAGACTGGGTTGATTAAGGAACGACGTGATAAAAACACGGTGTATTTTACACTGAATCCAGAATTGATCCGGCAGCATGCCGAGGCGACGGTGCGATTTATTTTCGAAAAAGGAGAGGGGGAGGAAGAGATGTCAGAGTTGAATGAAACGCTGGAGGCATCGGTCTTACGCAATTTTTTTTCCAAGGACGGCAAGTTGCGCCAAATCCCTGCGCAGTATAAGAAAAAATTGATCGTACTTCAGATGCTGGCAGAAAAGCTGGAGCCAGGCCGCATGTATCCTGAACGTGAATTAAACGAGTGGATCAAGCAATACCATGAGGATTTTGCAACGATTCGGCGTGAGCTGATTATGCATCAGTTTATGTACAGGGAACGGGAAATGTACGAATTGAACCCGCGTGAGATGTGGACGCGCTGGGATCAGGTACGCTAAACGAAACTTGACCAAGATTTCAAAAAAGTTTCGTAGCCGCCTTGACAGACAATTGATGGACTTGTATGATAAAGGAAATTTTAGGAGGAGGCGATGTTATATGCGTACGAACATGAATGGATGGGTTCAGCAGCAGAATGACTTGTCTCCCGCACGGACAATGCACGGTTAAAGACTGTATAGATCTATGGTCTTGGCTTAGCAGTTGGTTGGACAGTAGAACCAACGAAATCCGCAGGGAGTGATTCCCTGCGGATTTTTTATGGTTAGGCGTCTTGTTATCCAGTTGTTGGTTCTGGGGAGTGGTCTGTGAGACTGCTTGCTTAAGTGAACGAACGGATCGCATCGACCTGAATCGTATACCCTCCGCAGGGAAACCCCTGCGGATTTTTCGCGTTGTTCGCATGCGGGGAGAAAATGTACACCTATCAAATAACATTACGATCAAAAATGAACAATGAATTCAGGAGGAAAACAATGAGTATACATGAATACGGTTGGTCTGATTACTGGAACGTTTTTTGGGACCAATGGAAGCAAGGCTTTGAGGAACGCACAGGAAATACACAGGTACGTCCTGCTCGCTTGATTGCCGATTATGGACAAAAGGTGAAGCTTATCACAATGGATGGAGAACGCTGGGGAGTGTCTTCAGGTAAGCTACGACATGCTGTTGTCGATCCGGCGGAAATGCCTGCTGTAGGGGACTGGCTAGCAATCACTACGCCAGATGAAGTGTCGGATGCAGTAATTCATGCCGTCTTGCCGCGGAAAAGTCGAATATCTAGACAGGCAGCGGGCTTTGAGACGAGGGAGCAGCTGATCGCTACCAATGTGGATACGCTGTTCCTTGTTAATGCGCTGAATCATGATTTTAATATGCGCAGACTGGAACGGTATTTAATTATGGCTTGGAACAGCGGGGTAAACCCGGTTGTCGTTTTGAGTAAGAGTGACCTTTGTGAAGATGTCGAACAACGGGTTGCTGAAGCGGAGGGAGTTGCCCCTGGTGTACCTGTTATCGTTATTTCTGCTTTGCAGAATGAAGGCAGAGAGCAACTGGAGACGTTTCTTCAGCCTGGCTCTACAGTTGCTTTGACAGGCTCTTCCGGTAGTGGGAAATCCACGATAGTAAACTGGCTTTCCGGGTCTGAGGTTCAACTGACACAGGATGTGAGGGAGGAAGACAGTCGGGGCAGGCACACAACCACTCACCGACAGCTTTTTCCTATCGCAAAGCAAGCCGTTTTGCTGGATACACCTGGTATGCGCGAGCTTAATCTGTGGGATGATTCCATGGGTGTCGCTCATACCTTCACGGATATTATGGAAACGGCGCAGCAGTGCCGTTTTGCAGATTGCAAGCATAAGGGCGAAGTTGGGTGTGCAGTGGAGGAAGCTATAGAGAGAGGGGAGTTGTCGGAATCGAGAGTGAACAATTATCGCAAAATGCAGCGGGAACTGGAATACCAGGCGCGTAAGGAAGCAGACCGGCGCAGGAAAGATAGCCGTTCAAGCACAACCCCGGGGCGTAGGGATCAGCGAAGTGGCTGGCGACGTGATGTGGAGTGGTGAGCCGAACTGCAGTGAAGTATCAAATGTAAAAATATACGAAAATCTATGTTGTAGTCGGCATATGGTATAAAGGGGTGAATATATGCCGAACTACAGCATTGTGGTGGATTTATCGGATCGTCGTTTATATTTGAAGGATGGAGATCAGATTGTTCTTAATTATCCAGTCGGTATTGGCAAGCTGGCTACACAGACACCGCATGGGCAATTTACGATTATTAACAAACAACCTAATCCGGGCGGACCTTTCGGAGCGTTCTGGATGGGGCTGTCCAAGCCGCATTATGGCATTCACGGCACCAATGAGCCATGGTCCATTGGCAAGATGGTGTCACATGGCTGCATTCGAATGCAGAATAAGGATGTGCTTGAGCTTCAGGAGAGGGTAAGTATAGGCACGCCAGTCACGATACAGCCGTAGCGGCTAGACGACATGAGACTCTGTATCTACTCATACGTGGAAACCGCGTCATAGACTGTATCTGTGAAGCGTATTTCATGGCGAACGGCCGTAACTTTAAGTTAGATGCTGCGTTTAGTTACGATTTGGGTTGGATAGGGATACGGGCTTCAATCTGTTTGGAGCCCTCTTTTTCGTCTGCAGATTTGACTAACGGTCCCGAAAGACGTTCTCCTTGTGTACCATACGCCTGTTTGGCGTTGGTCCACATATCTTCGTTTGGTTCGAAACTTATGACTATGATGTAGCGGTTGGCAAGGCTCGGCTTTTTGACCCTCATGCTGAAGGAGCCGTCAGGCATAACTTTGGTTTGATCATCGTAGCCAAACTGCCATCGTCCCGGAAAATCAATCTTGAGTTTGACATCCGACCCTTCCAGCAAATTGCTGCGCGCATATACATGATAATAGTTACCCTCTTGCTTCACATCAGGCTTAATCCACACTTGAGGGCTGCCGTAGTCCTTAGGTTTGTTCCAGACGGGCTTAACTAAAGGGGTATTGCGTTCTTGTTCAGGATCAAATTCAGCCCCAATCCGAACTTCATGCAGAAGCTGTTTGTTTTCTTCGTATTGATATACATAAGGACCTTCCAATTTGTTGCCACCGCTGCCATACAGATTTCGTATTTCATTGTCTTGGTCATCTGGACGGAACAGAACAGTCAGATCCATACTGCCCTGTATTCCGGGGCGTTGTACCTGGAGTACAAAACTTCCGTCCTTTTGAACGGTTGTCTCATCCGTGTACCCAGTTAACAGGGAGTTTTTGACCGCAAGATTCCCTTTGATCCGTGCTCCGGCCGGGAGGTTGGAATGTCCTGTAACCTTCACGGTATTTTTATCAATGCTGACGCCACCTGATATTTCGACATAGCTGCTGCCTTGCTGATGGACAGGTGTATGATTGGCAGCTCGTTCATCAAGGGATGATGCACCTTGGTTGGGATTACCCGTTACGGTGTAGGCACGTGCTTCAGCTTCATGTTGGGCTATACTCCGGGTTGAAGCTTTTTCCCTGCTGCATGCAGCCAGCATCGTTAGAATTAAGAATGCGAATAAAAGGTTGCAGACTATTTTGGTAATCATGTGTTTACTCATGGTTTTTGTTCGCTCCTTGTCCATAGCTTCCAGGCTTAACGTGATAAAATTATCGAAACTTTATGTATTTACCCTTATTAAAGGGTATGTAATCCCGCCTGCTTTATCCTATAAGGAACGTACCTGTTTAAACAACAGGCAGAATGGTTAAAAATGGATAGCCTGATCATCCCCTTGAAAAGCAGGGGCAGCTTGCTGTAAAGGAGCCTGAGTCATATGTCCATTGACCGTTTTATCTTAAAAAAGCTGGACAACTGCCGGGAAGAGCATACACGCGCTAATTTACTAGAACTGTTTAGAATACGGATTGAGAAGGCGCAGAATAAGGAACGAGGCGGTAAAAAAGGTTATCGCAGAATACTTTAAATAAAGTCTGATCAATCCATAAGCTGCGGTAAGTCACATGTATCATGTTTTAAAGCTGCTGATATGGAGAGGGTGCTGAAATGTCCCTCTCTTTTTTGTGTGTCTAAAGTGGACAAAAAAAAGTCCCTCTTAATAGAGGGACAATGCCAATGAATCATTTTCACTAACACTATGCAGGATGGCTTCACAACCGACAATCTCTATACTGATCAAAGAGTTAAGGCATTTTTGAAGGGCACGCTTGCCGCTGGAGATTTTATTCTCCAAAGTGTTACTTAGAAGTTTTAATGTTTTTTGTACTGGTTGCTTATTTTCTTGATTGAAGTATACGGGAATACGTTTGTTTTGAAATGTAATTAATGTTCTCACAAAAATCACCTCGCCTGAGTTATTTCATGGCTTAATTGTAGTGCCCGTTTCTTAAAATTACCTTAAAAACACCTTATAAAAACATAAAGGTCTGAAAAATTTACAAAGTGTTCACAACAATCTAGGTAACAATCGAATTTAGTTCTAACTAATCGACAAAATGACGTATATACCCATATTAGAACCGATCCCATACATATTATTGATACCAATGACTCTACTAATATGAGAATCTATGACCAAAGTCACTGTTTTATTTTTGGAGTGGGTATTTTGTAACAAATTGACAGTCTAATAGTCGGATGCTACAGTTACGATAGCCATATTTCCGTGGAAATAGGCTTTTTGCGTGAACTTTGCTATATATTAAGGATCGGGAGGGATGACAGATGATCCTGACCGTGCTTTCAGGACGACAGGAAACAGAGTGGTTTGACATCGAGGTAGCTGATGAATACTCGGTGGAACATTTAAAGCTGATGCTGGGTGTGCGCATTTTCGGCGAGCCTCCGGCGGAAGGCATGCAATATATTATGGAAGCAAAGTTCCCGGAAGGGCTCTGGTTCAGGGTGGGAGATAACCAGCTACTTACAGGATCCGGCTTGCGGGAAGGCTGTACTGTGCGTATTCAGCGCGCTTTTTCGACAACTCAGGACGAAGCGCCTGTGTATGGAAGGCGTTCTCTGTTTCAAAATGAAAAAAATGGGTAAATACACACATGAAATTATATGAAACCTTGGTAAAATGAAATAGTAAGCGAAAAGGGGGACTTTTGTCTTGAATGCATTATACCAGCGATCCCCGAGATTAAGGCCGGCGCTCCGAGAGGAGAAGCTGGAGATTTTACGGCCTCCGGCTGAGCCGAGCAAGCCGTCTTTTTCTATTATATCTATACTTATTCCGTTAATGATGACGTTGGTGACTATAGGCTTTTACGTATATATGAGCAAAACAGGCAAGATGGGCAACAGTAACTATTTGATGTTCCAAATGGTCACTGTGGTCATGATGCTTACATCTTATACGATTCCTTTTTTTGTCTATCTAAATAATAAGAAGGAATACAAGCGCAAGCTAGAGGAACGGGACCGCATGTACCGGGAACAGCTCCAAAAGCATCGTGAAGAACTTGAAATGAAACGCGAGGAGCAAATTCGCACACTATATGAAATTCACGGTGACCCGCAAATATGCACTCAAATTGTCAAAAACCGCAACAGTTCACTTTGGGAACGATCACCGGAGGATGAGGACTTTTTGCAGGTGCGTATTGGAACTGGACAAGTTCCCTTTCATATAAAATTGCAAATTCCACGCCCAGACGGTTATGACCGAGATCCTTTGTTGGGAGCTGCGGATGAACTGGAAGAAGAATTTCGTCTGGTAGACGCTGCTTCCATTGCATTACCGCTGTTTCAATCCAAAGTGGTTGGATTGGTCGGCGATCGGGAACATACCCTTGCTGCGTTAAGAGTCATTTTGGCACAAGTGACGGTTCGTCACTCGCCAGATGAAGTGAAAATTGCTTCCTTCTATGACGAGCGAGAGGAAAGTGAATGGACCTGGATGCGCTGGCTTCCACATGTGTGGGATGATGACCGAATCCAGAGAATGATGTCAGACCGCAGTAGTAGTGCACATCAATTAGCAGATTTTCTGTTTGCCAGACTGAACCGCCGTAAAAATAATCGTAATGAGCGTCAAGGCAAAGGGATGGAAGTCCCTTGTTATGTCGTTGTTTTATCTGACACCCAGCTGATTGAGGAAGAACCGTTACTGCCGTTGTTATTGGAAGACGGCCGAACCATTGATGCGTGTACGATTGTGCTGGCTTCTCGTAAAGAGGCTTTGCCGATGCAGTGTCAGCTGATTGTGGAGGCTTCCAAAGAGCAGGGCGTATATGCCCGTAAATCAGAGTCGGCGGAGGTTGAACAGCAAAGTTTTAAACCGGATCGTTTGTCAAAAGAGGAAGCCGATGCATTAGCGCGGTACATGGCTCCTATTCGCTTGAAGCGTTCCTCTGCTTCTGATATTCCCGCTGTGCTGCCTCTGTTTGATATGATGAGCGTAGCAAGTGTGGAAGAACTGGATGTGGCAGATCGGTGGCGACGTAACCGCCATCCTGATACCTTACCTGTGCCAATGGGCGTGCGAGCAGGCGGCAAGAAGATTATGATTAACCTGCATGATAAGATAGAGCGTCAAGGGCATGGTCCCCATGGCTTGATCGCCGGTACAACGGGTTCAGGAAAGAGTGAGGTTATCCAGTCCATTGTAGCCTCGCTTGCTGCCGAGTTTCATCCGCATGATCTTGCTTTTATGCTGATCGATTACAAGGGTGGAGGCATGTCCAACACGTTCGTTAACTTGCCGCATGTTGTGGGTACGATCACGAACTTGGACAATAATTTGATTGAACGTGCCAAAATATCTCTTAAAGCAGAACTGGTTCGTCGGCAGAAGATATTGAACGATGCAGGCAATTTACAGCATATTGATGAATATTACAGACTACTCCGGCAGCGGCAGGAACAACCGCTGCCTCATCTGGTTATTATTATTGATGAATTTGCACAATTAAAGCGGGATCAGCCAGAGTTTATGGACGAGCTAATCAGTATTGCTGCGATTGGGCGGACACTAGGTGTCCATTTGATTTTGGCGACGCAAAAGCCCGCAGGTGTCGTGGATGACAAGATTTGGAGTAACTCCAGATTCCGCATCTGCTTACGGGTGCAAAGCGAAGGCGATAGCCGTGACATGTTGAAAATACCGAATGCCGCGTGGATTACGAAGCCGGGACGAGGATATTTCCAAGTGGGTAGTGACGAAGTATTTGAAGAGATGCAGTTTGCTTGGAGCGGTGCGCCGTATATAGGCAACAGCGATATTTCTTCTGCACTACCTGTACATGAAGTGAGACTGAACGGAAAACGTGAAGCGCTACTGACGGGCGGCGAACGGGCAAGCTCGGGCTTAAAAGGAGAAGAAGCCCCTAAACAGCTTCAAGTATTTATTGATTATATTGCGAATGAGGCTGCTAAGGCAGGGATCGAACGGCTTCAGGGACCGTGGCTTCCGCCGCTGCCTGAATTGCTGGATTTAACAAATTTGCCGGCATGCACCGAAATAGATAGTACATCATCACCTTTGGAGCTGAAGGCTCTTATTGGTCTAGTGGATGATTTGCCGAATCAGCGACAGGAGCCAATTTATGCATCGCTAGATCATGGTCATTGGGCTGTGTATGGCATGCCCGGCATGGGGAAAACAACCTTTTTGCATACGTTGCTGATGTCCACGGCTCAGCGATTTGCTGCGAATCATTGGAACGGTTATATCATTGACATGGGTCGAACGATGCGCGACTTTGGGGAACTTCCCCAAATCGGGGCTGTTATGATGGCTGAGGAGGATGACCGGATCAAGCGATTGTTCCGTTATCTGTTCAAGATGGTGGCCGTACGCAAGGAAATGCTTTCCGAGGCTGGAGTCAAAACAATAAGCTCTTATCGACGTTCTGCTGTCGAGGATATTCCGCAAATTGTCGTAGTTATTGATGGATATCTTAATTTCCGTAATGCTTATCCAGATGAAAATGAACTGCTGGAATCTCTTTTGCGAGAAGGGGGTAGTCTAGGCATCACGTTTATCATTACAGCGAACCGGATTACCGATGTGTTTGAGAAATTCCGCAGTAACATACCGAATGCTGTTTCTTTTGAAATGTCCGACCCGAGTGACTATTACTATGCGGTAGGGCGACCAGCCAAAACGCCAGGACCGTTAATTCCAGGTCGCGCTCTGGTTAAAGGGCATGTTCCTCCGCTGGAGTTCCAGACGGCACTGCCTTCACCAGGAGAAGATGAGGCGGAGCGATCAGCACGGCTACGCCGCAATATTGCTGGCATTGTGCAGGAATGGAAAGGCAAGCACGCACCAGCTATCCTACCATTACCTGAGCGGATTCCACTATCGGAGCTGCTTCAGCAGTGGGATCGGACGAGTGGACCATCGGGCGCACTACCTTACGAAGTACCTGTAGGCCTACAGAGTGACGATCTTGAGCCTTTTCTCCTGAATCTGAAAGAAGGGCCCAATTTTATTGTGGGTAGTCCAATGGAGGGTGGAAAAACCTCCTTTCTAATGAGCTGGATTATATCGCTGGCTTATTACACATCACCCGATCAATTGGAAGTCTATACGATCGATACACGCTATGGAGGCGGGGGACTATCTAGATTACGACATCTTCCTCATGTTAAGGCTGCTGCTGAAAGTGAGGAAGAAATGGGACCTCTGGTACAGCAAGTGTATGATATTGTTCAACAACGGAACAAGGAGGGGAATGATCCCGAATTGCTCCTGGTCATTGATGATGCGGATATGTTAAGCAAGCAACTGAATGATTTTATGATAAAGGATCAGCTCTCCGCCATTGTACGGTTGGGACGTGATCGCAATGTGCATGTCGTGCTCTCGGGTGTGCCATCTGATTTTCCTACCTTTGGTGTGGACTGGTTTAATGATGTCAAGGCAAGCCAAAGCGGTATGCTATTTGGAACACTAGATTCGAATGATCTATCGTTCTTTCGTATCCCTTATTCGGAGGCGAACGCCGCTACTGGTGGACTAAAAGTCCTGCCACCTGGGCAGGGGTACTACGTACGGCGCAAATTTACCAGGATAAAAGCGGCAATTCCCTTCTCAGAGCAAGTGAGCTGTGAGGATTGGATAACGAAAATTCGTGACCGATGGCATGTTGTAGTTTGAAGGGAGGTGGCTCATAATGTTAACGTTTCAAGCTTCCAAGCAGAAGTTAATAACCCTCAAGGCGAAGGAACTGTTTTTTCTGGCAGGCGTATTGGGTTCTGACCGACTGCTTGGGGTGGAAGATCCGTTTAAGGGCTATCTAGCAGAGGAGTTGGCGGAAGAGTGGGAGCAAGTAAAAGCTACTCTTTTGGAAAAGGGTTATCTAAAGCGGGTAGATAAGGGCAAAGAGCTAGCAATGCCTCCTACTGTTTTTTCAAGAGTCGCTATCGCGGGATTATCCAACAGGGCTTGCCGTATACGCTATGTGCGGGGAGGTAAGCAATTTGAAGGCTATCTCCATTGCACGAACGAGCGTGTAGTGGAACTCGTGAAATCCGCTGATGAACCCGATGAGTATCGATTGTACGATCTGGGTAATGTGGAAAAGGCTTGCGAGACATTGATTGATAAAATGGGTTGGGTAGATCGACTTGTGCCTGAATCCCCCGCACTAATGTTCTCCAAGCAGGCGTTTAATAAAATTTACGAGCAATCGGCAGGGGAAAGTGTGTCTTTGATCAGCAGTAAACTGACCGAGGCTAGCGGAGATGCAGAGGGGTCTGCAAGACTGGCTCAGTCTTTGAGTTCCCGTGTAGCTGAGGGAGAACTGCAATTGCTGGTTTGGAACGGCAGGGAGTGGGAATCACAACGGGCAGCCTTTGTCCTGTGTCCTGCAATGAACTGGATATTTCGGATGAGCTCTAGTGGTAACGGGGACTGGCTGATTGCAGCTATGGCTTCAAGAGATCAGTTTGTGGATTTATTATTAAATTGGTTGAAACAGTCGGCAGTGAATGAAGAAGTGACAGAAGAAGGGTGATGGATATGCGCATTCGAGTTGAACCGGATGTGCTTCGGGGGCTTAGCGGGCAGCTACAGCATGCGGCGGAGCAAATTCAACAGTTAACAGCAGGTTTGGAGCAGGTGTTACAATCGCTGGATTGGGATGTATCTGCACGCGAGGCGATCTTGAATCATTGGATGCAGGCCAAGCGGATGTCAGAACAGATCCATGCTTACCTCCATACATCAGGTACACAACTGAACCGAAAGGCAGAGCAGTTTCAGTCTGTTGACCACAACTATCAAACGATACTGTCATTTGCCAGCCAACCATTGGGACGACCCGTCACGATGCTCGATTGGTCGAATCAGCAATCACCGTCTATTCTGCCTGGGCAAGCTTCGGAAGGAAGCAGCCTGATTTCTAACCCGCAGTCTGTCGTACATGCCATTTCTGGTGTACAGTCTTCGGATGTAGAAACGTTGCATCAGGATATTCTGATGCAGGCGTCTTCTAGCAGTCCGCAGGATTGGTATTTTACTGATCCGTCTACAGTAAGAGATCAGCCTGTCGCTTAGTTGGGATCGCGTTCCGGGACAATCTGGATCGATTGCAAAATTACTTGAGCTCGTTCCACAATTCCCGGCTTTATGGGACTTATTAGGTGTTTTTTTTGTTAATATTATACTGTTAGGTGCTGTTTTATAGTTAAAAAGTGGGATTGTTACAATTAGGTCCTTTGCCTTTTGTAGGGAATTAAATAGCCATAGTACAATTTGAACCAGATAAACAAAAACATTATTTATCATCAAGGAGGACTCAAAAAATGGCAGGACGCATTTTAATTACCCCAGAACAGGTTGATCAGGTGGCTAACCAATTTAAACAAAGTGGTGAGCAAAGCCAGCAGATCGTTTCCAGTTTGACACAGTCCATCTCAGGTATGGAAGGTCAATGGGAAGGTATGACTAAACAACGCTTCTTCCAAGAGTTTCAGGAAGCTAGCAAACAAATGCAAGCTTTCGTAACGACTTTGAACAGCATCAGTCAAGAATTGACAGCTATCGCTAACAAATTCCGCACGGTTGACCAAACGAAATAAGTTGTCTTGCCTGATAGGCATTAACTTATCATATACCACTCTATTAAGAAGCAATATGTGAGCCATTCCTCACGGTTTGGCACAGGATGTTCAGGAAAAACCGGGCGATCTTCGGATACCCGGTTTTCTTGCCATCCATAGATGTATATAATAAGGTGAGGAAAACTAGCATACTGAATGATGTAAGGAGAGGGATGTTTCATGTCTTTTCAACCGAATCCGGGAGACGAATTGATCATAAACGGCACAGCTTATGTGGTTGGACGACATCCCGCTGCACCCGGTTTAGCCTATGCTCAAGCAGGGCGTCAGGGAATTGTATACCAGCTAAATGCCAAAAACGGAGCGCCACATGAGGCAAAAGCCCTTAAGGTGTTTTTTCCGAAGTTCCGCATCCCGGCTATGGTTTATCAATCTGAGCATATGGAAGCATACGGGGATATTCCCGGTTTGCAGGTATGCAAGCGTGATGTGCTCACTCCAGAAAGAAACGGAAGTCTGATTGCCGAGCAGCCTGATTTGCTGTATGCGGTACTGATGCCATGGGTTCACGGTATGACATGGTTCGATTGTCTCACAGATCAGCGTCAGCTTGAGGCTTCCGATAGTCTGGCTTTAGCCAGAGCATTGGCAGGGATCGGTTCAGCTATGGAGCAAAAAGGATTGGCGCACTGTGATTTATCGGCGCCGAATGTGATGCTTCCGTTTTTTTCTGAAGTGGAACTGCCTGAAGGCACGTCAGCTGTGGAATTGGTGGACGTGGAACAAATGTATAGTACTAAAATGGATCGTCCAGACGCTCTATTGGCAGGTTCGCCAGGGTATGCCGCCCATCGTACCGTCCACAGCGGGTTGTGGAGTGCGTATGCAGACCGTTTTGCAGGGGCAATCATTATAGGAGAAATGTTAGGCTGGTCTGACCGTGTAGTAGTCGACAAAGCGTGGGGCGAAAGTTATTTTGATCAGCATGAAATGCAGACGCCTTGCGAACGTTATTTTATTTTACGAAAATCGCTGGAATCTCGTTGGGGCAGCAAGGTGGTAGAATTGTTCAGCCGTGCTTGGGATAGTCAGGATTTAAGCAGTTGCCCTACTTTTGGCGAATGGCTGGTTGTACTTAATGCGGTTACTGAGCAGGAAATTTCAGTTGAGGCTATAGAACCGGAACCTGCTGCGACAGAAACAATAGAATCGGCAGCGGTGGGTGGCCTTTCCAGTGAAGCTGCATCCTCTTTGTCAGCGCCTGCACCGCTCAAGACTGAACAGGCTGCACTGCTAAATCAGGCCGCCCTGGAGCAAGGAGAGCGTGGGGTAACGGACAAGCTGTTCCGACAGGCACGTGATTTGGAGCAGCAAAACAAACCTGCTGCAGCGCTGGAAGTATACCGGTCGTTGTATCATTTTGTAGAAGACGGCAGTCCTTTGCATGTGGAGGTGTCAGCTGCGATCACAGGACTAGAGGAGCAGTTGAATCCCATGACGCCAGAGCAACCTGAAAAAACAAAAGCCTGGTATCGCTCCAAAGCGTTTATCGTGACAACTGCGGCCGCAGTCGTTCTATTGGCAGCTGGAATCCCAGCCGTGAATATTCTTGCAGATCAGTCCAATCAGCGGCAAATCGAGGCAGCCAAGCAGGAAGAGGCAGCGAAGGCTGCAAAGGCGGCCGAGGAAAAGCTGGCAGCCGAGCAGAAAGCGGCTCAAAAATTGCTGACGGAGAAACAACGACAGGAAGCGGAACAGCAGACCAAACAACAGGCACTTGCTGCTCAAAAGCAACAGGAAGAGCAGAAGAAACAGCAAGCCCTTATCGCTCAACAGGTTAAATATGAAGCTTATCTCGCTCAAAAGGAACAAAATAAGCAGGCGGCTGCCAAGTTGGCGAAGCAAAAAGCGTATGATCAACAGGCAAAGTATGAAAAATACTTGGCTTTGAAAAAAGAGCAGGAAGCTCGTGCCGCCCAGGAAGAGGCAGCTCGTAAGGCAGCAGCCGAGGCGGAACAAAAGCAAAAAGAGTCCATGCATGCACGAAACAAGGAGAACGTTCTTCAGCTTATTTCCCTGTACAACAAGGCGTATGTCTCTCAGGAAGGTGGCAGCGCTGCGAAGGCAAAGAGCTTTGCGAAGCGTTTTAGAACACTATATGATAGTAATCCTTCTTATTATCGTTCGGTAGGTGAAGTGGGATATCGAGCCTCCTCTATTTATAACTTTTTAGGAGACACGAATTTTAGACTGCCTAAAATTTAATATTTCATATGTCTATATATGGACGGAATGATAGATACGAAACAGATGGAGATAGAAGGTAACTGAGGGGAGCATGTACAAATCATGAATTATACAATACAGGCTTCACAACGCACTCCCGCCCTGATCATTTACCTGATTGACATCAGCGCGTCGATGAACATGCTGATGGAGGGGCGGCGGCGTATTGACGTTGTATATGAAGCTATATCGTTGGCGATCCGGCAGATGGTTTTTCGGTCAACCAAAGGAAATCGGCTGACAGCGCGCTATCGGATTGCGATTTTGGCTTATAGTGACGATGTGTATGACCTACTGAATGGTGTCAAGGGAATTGATGAAATCGCGGCCATTGGTTCGTTGCCCGATTTGACACCCAAACGGTTTTCAGATTCAGCAAAGGCCTTCTTGCAAGCTGAGCGTATTTTGCAAGCGGAATTACCAGGGATGCAGGACTGTCCTGCACCTTTGGTCTGTCATATGACAGATGGAGTTTCCACAGGTGATGATCCGGAACCGATTGCGAAGCGTATTATGAGCATGAGCGTACCGGACGGTAATGTACTGGTGGAAAATATATTTTTATCCGACAGGTTGCTGGAAACGCCTATTCAGGACCCCCGTCGCTGGAAAGGTCTAACACATAATACGCCGTTGCAGGATGAACATGCTGTGAAATTGCGTGATATGTCTTCTGTGCTGCCTGAAAGCTATCGGGAAATGCTATTTGAGGCAGATTATCAGTTAGGTGAAGGAGCCATTATGATGCTACCCGGAACCTGTGCGGAACTGGTGTCCATTGGGTTCCAAATGTCGGCCGCAACGCCTGTACGGTAAGGAGGTAAAAGCATGAATCCACTGCTGTCCCTGCTCCCCGTGAGCAAAAAAAAGGGAATGAATGCAAGGCTGACTCAGCAATTTGCTTACATAAGCTCTCAGACAGGCGATCAGCCTTTATCATCTCATCACAGTCGTTTTATGTGTCGTTATGGCTATGGAAGGTCTGCCGAATCTGCCAGTATGGGAGAAAGCGGACAGGATTTCGCCGCAGTACGTATTCATAAATCCGTCTGTTGTTTTGTCTTGTGTGATGGTGTCGGGCTCAGTTACCGAGGAGATTTTGCGGCCCGCTATCTGGGTTCTTCTTTACTGGATTGGATGGAACGGGGACAAGATCTGTCTGCTGATCAATTGAGAGTGTACCTTGAACGTTTGGCAGGTACAGCGGCAGAAGAACTGGATCGGCAGCCTTTGGATCACGAATCAGGCCTAATGCGTTCGGTATTGGAAGATAAACGTCGTCAGGGTAGCCAGTCCATGTATATTTGCGGTAAAATCGAACTGCCGAAGCGTGGCAGCCGTGGCCGTCTCCGACTTGCCTGGCAAGGGGATTCACGTTTGCGACTATGGAATGGTGCCGAGGAAATCAGCGAGCTATTCGATCATACCTTCTCTACAGCGGAGCGCTGGTCCACAAGTCGTGGGCCGATTGGAGGGAAGCCTCATTGGTATGAAAGAAGCATTCCCGCAGATATGCCGATGAGATTACAGGTATATACGGACGGTTTATCCGATTTGGACCCCATTCGCGAGCCTGTCCCTGATGAGCAGATACAGGTACTGCTGGATGCATCCCATACCGGGGGACTTGATGATGATGCTGCATTTATTGAGCTGCAGTGGTAAATAAAAGGACGTTATACAACCATGGATATGGATGTATACGTCCTTTTTTTGATGAATACATAGAACATTAAGATTCGTTAAGATATTTATAGAATGTAACGAGGAGGAGAAGGAAAGACGCGCTAATGCGCGTAATACTCGTACTTTTCTTAAATATCGCAAAGGAATAGCAAAAAATGCGCAAATATGGTGATTATAAAGTATATCCTTTTGGGTAATCTTGTGATTATACAGATTACTGAAAGGGAGCGATACATATGAGCTACACATATGCAGGAGGCGCACGCTTTGAAGGCAAAACGGCTCTGATCACGGGGGCTGGTTCTGGCATTGGCAAGGCAACGGCCATTCAAATGGCTAGAGAAGGAGCGAATGTCGCTCTTTTTGACGTAAGTAATGAGCGTATTTTGGAGACAGAAAGAGAAATTAATGCTATACGTGAAGGGTCAGCGCGGGCATTTGACGTGGACATTGCCGATCCGGTGCGTGTGGAAAAAGCAGTTCTGGAAGCGGTTGAATTATTTGGCGGTCTGCATATCATTTTTGCTAATGCGGGGATTAACGGGGTCGTCGGACCGATCGAGGATCTGAGCATTGAGGATTGGCGGCAAACATTGTCCACGAATCTGGACGGTACCTTCCTGACGGTGAAGTATACAATTCCACATTTGAAAAAGAACGGTGGCGGCAGCATTATTATTACCAGTTCCATTAATGGAAATCAGCGCTTTACCAGCTTTGGGATGTCAGCCTACAGCACATCGAAGGCGGGTCAAACTGGTTTTGCTAAAATGGCTGCGCTGGAGCTGGCTAAGTTTCGTATTCGTGTCAATGTCATCTATCCGGGTGCCATTTCGACGAATATTGATGAAACCACGGAGAAGTCGGAAGGGTTAAAGCAAATTACCATCCCCGTCAAGTTTCCCGAAGGAGGACAACCGTTGGCTGATGGACCAGGTCAACCCGAGCAGGTAGCTGATTTGGTAACATTTTTGGCCTCAGATCATTCGCGTCATATTACTGGCGCACAAATTGTCATTGATGGGGCAGAGTCGTTATTGTTTTAGAAATAGAGCATTGTCTGGGACAGAGAAATGTTTTGTGGTATCCTGAGTGTATTGTCTTGGTTACGGTGCGAATGTGAAGCTCACATAAAAAACCTGGATCCTTCGCACCTCGAAATTTGTCGAAATGGTTTTAAATTAGCTTTCTTCGTTAGAAGTCAATAGTCGATTCAAGCTTTTTTGGCATCGTTTTTTTCGGAAATGCATGGAATTGATATCATTAGGGTATTAATTCCTTCATTTTCGCTGTCGTCGCACTCTATATGAGTGCGTGGATTGCGAATTTGTTGGCTGGTAAAAGGTTTGGTTTAGAACAAGTCGTGGTTCAGTACAGTCAGCATTTTTATTTTATAAACGAAGATTTGCACGAGGAGGATTATATGAATAAAAATGATGATCGTCATGATAACACCCCAGAATAAAGAAGGCAGTCGAAAATATAGACATACTCTTGATAGACTTTCTAATACATAAATAATCAGTCAAGTAAAACGCCGTTCGGAACGGAGAAAGCAATCACTATTTATCAAGTTTGTCCCTAATTGACAATGGAGTAGGTTGGGGTATTTTTATGAACGTAAGGAATTTGAAACTCACAAATCTAATATTTAATAGTAAAGCTGATCCTTTCTAGGATCAGCTTTACTATTGACCCATTCCACTCTACAAGTAAAAGTACTTTTTTACTTGTGAGTCTTTAGCGTTCTGCCCTTAAAGAGAATATACGACAGCTCATGTTTGATAATTTTATTATTCTCTATTGTTTTCACATAATCTATGTCATCTTCGCGAGTTACAATTTCATCCTTATCTATACTGGGTCTTTTACGATTTCTATTTTCCCCGGCCGTGCTATTGTCAGAAAAAATAAAAGTAACATTTAAATCTTCAATGCCCTCACTAATCTTTTTCCCTGTCATATTCTTAGCTGTAATGGCCAGATGAATTTTTTCTCCCATGGTCAATTTGTACGATAACAACTGGAATGCATTTTCATTATCCACTTGTTCTCTAAAATGATCCAAATCTTCTACATTCTCCATCATAGGTGTCTTCATTAATTCTTTCCCAGAGAGAGAATACAGTTTATTTTGCTGATCCCATTCCTGGTGTATGTCTAAGTACTTAGTAAGAACCCCCAAAGGGACAAACATCGCATTTTTATAAAGCACAGGAACGGTATCCATTATGGACGTGTTCGAGTCGGTAATAATCTCGTTGGAGTTCATTTTAAACTCAACCTTGTGTGTTCCAAACTTAATTGTGGCCGTATTAGAAGTTGGGTTAAACGTAGTCTGTCCTCCCAATAAATCATTAATGGACCTCAAAGGCACCATATAGCGATTATTCTGATCAATATAAGGTGCCTTAGGAGCTGTGAACAAGACATAGTAATTGTTAATCTTCAAAAATGGAGAACTTGGAGCTATACTCTGAGCTGACATTTTTCCTGTATAGGGTTGAGAAAAGCAAAGAAACAATGCGCCTATAAGAATGACTCTGAACAACATCTTTCCCATAAAATATCCTCCTTAAAAGAGAGAGGCTACCACAGCCCCTCACGGAATTTCAATCTAAAAATATACTGTCTATTTCCTCTCCTCCATGCACGTAATCCACTTCAACTTTACTCCGTGGCATAGAATAATAATCATAGGTTTGACTGTTTCGCCAAGGGTTATGATCTTCAGAATCTTTACCAATATAGGATGTAGCTCAACGAACTCTTCTGATGTAAGAACCAACGTTATAGTCTTGTCGATCTTGTAGTCAGAAGGGACATAAAATTTCATTTGTACTTCTTGATCAGGCTCAAAGCGTGGCTTAAAAGTATAAGGCTCTTTTACACCTTCAATGAGCATGAAAGGAGCCCAGTCATTATATTCTGTACTATGCTGTAAACCAACATCAACCGCCAGCCTGGAAGAAATAAGGGACGTTATTGATCTCTATTTCATTGACCCTAGTGGAGTACAACCTAAGCAGAAAGTCATCTCTATCCTGCGGTAGCATCTCGCAGAGGCTGACCAGAAGATCGGTGGGTTACAGCAATTCCGCGCTGATTTACAGGCCAACATCGAACGCTTCGAGCGCTGGTTCGAGGAAAGAGAGTAGCATTAATTTTTTCCTAGTTGCTCAGGGCGCACAGCTGGCGTCCCGGCCGGTTGAGACAGTAATGAGCAGGGGAATTGTTGCAACCATTTTATGAGATGATGCATCTGTCGAAAGCGTCGTCATGAACGAAGGCTTCTTAGAGAAGCTTGGAACAGGTGGTGTTCACATCTCGATGACAAGTGGACTCGCCCGTTCCTATGTCAAGTCTATTGTCGACCTTTTGAGCATTGAGCAGAGACAAGACTAACATCAAAATCCGGTGCGCGTTCATGAGATGATACCCGCTTTTATTAAGCAATTCCAGTCTACAGATGTTAAGAAATTCATAGTACGGGGACAACCTGTTCGAAACCTGAGAAAAGACTAAGCTAACGGAGAACGTTAGTTTAACTTCGAAGAGGCTGCGCCACACGGTAGCCCCAACTTATTTTTTATCCGAAAAAATCATGCTAAACGCCAAGACTCACTGGTCTATTCAGTTAATTCTCCGATGCTCCTGACGGATGTGTCGGAGGATAAGAACATATTACGTATCGGGTTCGCGGATTTCGCGGATTTTTGTTTTTTTCGTGATACATGTTCTTTCCCAAGACATGTATCGGTATCCGAAAAGGACAAGAACTTATAATCTTATCCCATCCCTTTTTGCCTACCGGCGCCTCCTGATAGAAGCAATAGACTTGAACATCCGTTGAGGCTGTTAATTTTGCGGGATGGGAACGACCTCCTTGCGCACCTCGTCCGGCTGCGTCACGGTTAGCTTTCCAGACGAGTCGGTCACGGAACCGCCGACTGTATGCTCGAAGCCGATCCGGGTGACCTTCCCGTCCAGTCCGATCAGGCCGCTTTCCTCCGTGCTGGAATCTCCGGCAATGCCTCTGCTGTAGAATACCAGCGGCTTGTCGATTTTCGGCGTCCGACCCGTACGGTCCTTCAGCTTTTCCTCCAGCAGCAGTTGAAAGCTATCTCCAATGCTTCCGTCAAAATGGGCCTGCCATGTCGCGACAAGGAAATCGTCCTTGTATTCGTAATAGGTCGCCGTCTCGTTGCCCTCGATGGTGAAGAAGCGGAGTGCCTCTCCTTCGGGAAAGAGGAAGGCGGTGCTGTAGTCCTCGGATTCGTGGAGCGTCCGCAGTGGCGTATGCTCGTAATGGGTTCCAGAGAACATCGCTTCCATGGCCAGATTCCTGCTTGCGGCCAGATCGCCGGTATAGAGCGCGTCCCGCTGCTTATCGGAGAGTGGCGACTCGATGGCGACAGTGTTGTTTTTCCATTCCACCTTGTAGCCGTACTGCTCGGAGACGAAGCGCAGAGGCACATAGACGCGATTATGGACGGCCTTCGCTGGCACGTCGAGCGAAATCGGACCCGACGAGGACGAGTTATTCCCAAACGTCTCGGTCGCGGCCGTCTTCTTCCCGACGGTCAGCTTAATCGTCTGCGACCATTTTCGGACGACCACGGTGTCCGTTTTCGCATCCCAATCGACGGCGGCGCCCAGTGCTTCGGAGACAGCTCGGATCGGCACGAGCACCCGTCCCTGATCGTAGATGGGGGGACTGTCGGTCGCGATCGGCTTGCTCCTCACCGTAATGCCAATATCCACGGTGGCGAACGCGGTTGTACCGACGGATAATGCACCGATGACGGCGAATGTGCATAGAAGCTTTTTCATAGTATCCACTCCTGTTCTCATGATGGCAACGTTCTTTCCGAATGCATACCAGCAATCTCTATTTGTATGTTAGACGCGGGTGGACTTGAAAAAGTTTCCATCCATAGATTGGCTGACCACAGACTCATGGATCAGCTGCCTTGTTGCGCTAAACATTCCTGTAGAGCTTAAGATTCTTCTCTATACAAAAAAGACCACTTCAAGGTTGAAGTGGTCTGGTGTTCTGATCCCATTTACTCTGCAAGTGACTCAATCAATTTTGGAAAAGAGCCTCCAGCTCCTTTAGTAATTTTTCAGTTCTAAAATTGGTTGCGGCCATGTCCATTACACTCCAACAGATTTATATACAAAATTATAGCCAACTTAATATTTGGTGCTGATAGTGTGTACATACAATAAAGTTGTGTACTAACGAGTAAAATGCAACTTTTCCCACCAGTACGATATACAATAAAGTTGTGTACTAAATTCCATAATTTTAAATTTATTCATTAGAAAAAATAGTACTCATCCTGCGTTACTCCACAAATGCGCCCGATTGTGGTATAAGGGATGACTCTAGGTATTGCATTTACATCGTTAAGCACAAAAATAAGATTTTAAAAACAGGAGTATTATTGATTGTTTCCAAACTGGGTTTTACTTTTCCATTACGAATTGCACTTTCAATTGTCTTACGTAACCCTGATAAAATAAATTAAATATTTTGAAATAACAAAAAGTAAACACCCTATAAATCCTTATAAAAATCTTTAAAAATGCATATTTTACACTAAAAAATTTGCTTAAAATGAAACCGTACTACAAATCTTTGTTATTGACTAACAGGCTACTTCATCGATTTTAAAGCAATTGTTAGCAAAGAAGGAGAAGACATTATGAACAAAATAGTTGGAAAAGTTGCTGTTATTACTGGGGCAGGTGGCGGATTAGGTAAATATATTGCACTTCGTTTTGCAGAAGAAGGTGCTAAATTGGCATTATGTGATATCAATGCAGAAGGGCTTAACGAAACTACTGAATTATGTAAAAGCAAAGGTGCAGATGTATTTGCAAAAGCATTTGATGCTACTGATCTTAAAGAGTCAACAGCATTTATTTCGGATACGGTTGCACAATATCAAACTGTAGATATTTTAGTAAATTTAGCGATGGCGATTGAGCCACCTCATTCGTTCTTAGATCATACGCGGGAGACTCTAGAACGAAGCTACCAGACGGGTCTTGTTACAACATGGGACTTTATGAAACTTTGCTATCCATACCTGAAAGAAAATGGTGGTAAAATCATTAACTTTGGCTCTGGAAGTGGGAATGAAGGACAAGAAGGCTATGCAGCATATGCAGCGATTAAAGAAGCAATTCGTGGTCTTTCGAGAGTAGCTGCGCGTGAATGGGGACCTGACAATATTAATGTAAATGTCGTAAACCCAGGTGCCATTACAGATGCGATTCAAGCATATTTAGACCAAATGCCTGAAGGTCAACGAGATCCACTTTATTTAGGTTTCTCACAAACTGCTATAAGAAGATTTGGCACGCCTTACGAGGATATTGCACCTGTCGTACTGTTTTTAGCGAGTGAAGACTCTAGACACATTACGGGACAAACAATCAATGTAGATGGCGGTGTCATTATTAACGCTTAATACCTTAAATGAAATAGATGGTGCATATTGCGATCTATGCTATTAATAGGTATGGGTTAATGGAGAGATAGACGCATCTAATAAGAAAAAACTGCTAATCTGCAATGGATTAGCAGTTTTTTTCGTGAACAATCAATTAATGATTGAGTGTATTTTTTCGGTACTGATTTGGTGTTACACCCGTAAATTTTTTAAATAGGCTTGAAAAGTGGCTTTGGTTATTGAAATGAAGCAACATACAAATGTCGGCTACAGAATAGTCCGTTTGGATCAATAATTTTTGTGCTTCTTTTATTTTTTCTTCTTGGATATATTTTCCGATAGGTTTGTTTGTTTCTTTTTTAAAGAGCTGCGATAAATAAACTGGATTTAAATGGACGAGGTCTGCTAAATCCTTTATCGAAATTTGTTCAAATATATGATTGAATATATAGTTTTTACAAGTATTCACAGCCTTAGAATGTGCACTTTCCCTATTTTCATTCATACGGTCAACTAATGAAAATAATAAGTTATCACCAATTAATAAAACTTTTTGTAGGTCAAACGTTTCTTCAACTTTTTGAATGCTAATATCGCTCATTGTATAGGCAATTTCAGGATAAAGACCGCCTTCAATAGCTGCCCTCGTCGCAAGTGCAATATAAATGATGATTTGATTTTTAATGTTACGAAGGTGGCTTTTTTTCGAAAGTTGACTCAATCCCTCCATTTCAATTGATTCTAAATGCTGTAACAGCTTTTCCTTCTTGCCTTCTTTCACATATTGCCATATTTTCTGCTCAGTTTTATGGTCTAAATGAAAAGACGTTTCCAGACGAAGATGCCGTATTGCTTGTTCAATATGAGTGGGTTCAATTTCGTTAAAATTCATTAATTGAGATCTCACTATTTCTTCATCCATAGGCTCTTGGTAGATTAAAAAATACGTGAGTGAACAAAGCGATACAATTTGTTTTTGGTTTAACAGCTCTAATTGACTGTAATAATGGCATAACTCTTGCTGATAACTAGAGGATATTTGATGATCATGCATAATACCATTTACGGTGTTCTCGGTAACCTCAAAGGAAGTGAAAGGTCCGATTATTATCGTTTCTGTGGAAGATGAATGAAATACAATGAGCGTTTCTAGATAGTTTGTTATTCTAATCAAAGGAACGTTTTGTTGATCGCCAGGTTGAATGAGCCTGTTTATAAATGTTTCTATTGAATCAAAAAGAGGATGTCTTAGCTGTTTTCCACTTCTAGTAATACGATGACTTTTATTCTTGAAAATAAAAAGAGGAATATTGTATGTGTCATAGATCAATTGAGAGATATATTCTAAGTTTTGTTTCACCATTATTGCCACTCCTAAATTGATTAAGTAGCCTGTCAGTCAATAACTAAGATTTATAGTATAACCTCATTATTGCTATAGACCATGAGTTTCTATGATTGACGTGGAAGTACCCATAACATCGATCACTTTTTCTTTTGGAGATCCTAGAGTAAAAAAATTGGTGTTTTCTTCTGTAACCCTCTACGGACAATAAAGTAGAGTTCTTGGTCTCACAAAATCATCATTTTCATTCGAGCATATACAATAATATTGAGTTTTGAATTAATTATCAATTACCCTTATTGCTCTAAAAGAGTTCTTATGATGTAACCTACCGTCGGGTCTCTTTAATTTTGAGAACACAACTTTATTGTGTTTTTTTCAGTTAGAACTCAACTTTATTGTTAAGAACTCATCTTTATTGGGTTTGATCAGATAGCTCCTGCAAAGGCCTAATTCCTTGAGCTCACCGTGCAGTCTGACGGAAGAACAACATGTCTTCCACGCTTTCATGCCGCTGCTCGCCTTCTTACAATCCATAGGCTCCCAACCGAAAACATAAAAAACCGAACCTTTTTTCCATCGAGCGACAATATAGGGTGTAAGCTGCTTACTCAGGAGGGCCCTCTGAATGCAAAGTGAATCTATGTACCACGTGCTCACAAAAATGATCGAAGGAGATCAGCAGGCGTTTCATACGTTGTATGATGCCACCTATAAGGATGTCTACCGGACCGTCTCTTTTCTGGTGGATCATCCGCAGGATCGCGAAGATATTATGAATGAGATCTACATGCAAATGTGGACCTCGCTTCCCAACTACGATCCGAATCGTCCTTTCCACTTCTGGCTGCACGGCTTGGTCATCCGACAAGTGCAAAGATTCCGGGTGAAAAGCTGGAGGAGATTCCGAATTTTCGAACGCATCCGTGTCTTTTCTCGGGAAGAGTATCATTGGGATCAGCCCACGTTGAGGACGGATGGGACAGACCCCGAGATATCGAGGGCCATGCACAAGCTGACCGATAAACAGCGAACGGTGATCATCCTCCGCTTTTATCACGATTATACGCTGGAGGAGATTGCGACATTACTCGATATTCCGCTGGGTACAGTCAAGTCCAGATATCATGCCGGCCTGCAGTCGCTTCGAAAACAATTGGGAAATCTCCCGTTGGAAAGGATGGAAAAGAACAATGCCTATTGAAAGTCAAGTCAGCGAGTACCTGCACCAAGAGGCAGAGACCATGGAATGTCCCCCGGCTGTTTCCAAACGAATCGAACAATCCTATTCTCAATACGTACAACGGCAAAGGAGCAAAAAAACGATGAAAAAACGATTGATCGGCGGCATTGTTGCTGCAGTAATTATGATTCCAACCGCGGCATTCGCGGCCCCTCCCCTGATTGAAATGATTACGAGGACACCGATGACAGCCCAACAAGTCAAGATGGATGCGGTTGGCCAAGCAGCGCTTGAAAAGTTGTATCGCTCTTATCCGGAAACCAAGTCGTTTGAAATTATCGACGCCAGCCAGATTGGAGGAGACCCCGCGAATACAAGTCAGGGGAAAGCCATTCAAACAAGCATCGTGCTGCAGGAAAAGGGAGCTCACGGCAAAAAGGTCCGACTTGATTTGAACGGTATCACGGGTGAAATCGAACAAGTGAACCAAGAGAATTGGGAGCCTCAGGAGAAGCCGGTCATCTCCTTAACCGATCAAGAAATCAAATCGAAAGTAGATGACCTCATTAACAAACTGTACGGCAGCTCCAGTAAGTACGAATGTAACATGGAGCCGATGCAGAACCCGGACCAAAAAACATTTATATTGAACTACACCGAAAAGGGATCAACAACGCCGTTTTATCAGGCATTCGTTCAAGGGAATACGATCAGCGTTTCTCTGATCGGAGGCGGCCCTGCTCCATCCGTGGAAGGCTTTTTCATGACTAACGGCAAGCCTGACTATACTGCGGATGCCTTTTTAAACGATGAAGAGCTCTTTTCTTTACTTCACATGAGTCCAGCAGACTTGAAACAAGAATTGGCAAAGGGGGCATCTGTCGTCGAGATCGCAGCATCTAAAAAGATTTCCAAACAACAAGTCATGGACGTAATCGCAAGTACGCAGGCAAAAAAACAAATCCAAGCCGATCCGCATGGTGGAGCTACTGATGACGATCGTACGCTGGAACTATTGAAACGGATTCTGGAACCCAAAGTATTGAAAGTGATTGAACACAAAACGGAAACGCCTTGGTAGGAAGACAATACAGGCGCCAGAAATGGCGCCTGTATTTTATTTTTTAGATATTCTTACATTGCATTCGAAATGCAATAATGGCTTCTTTACAGTCAAAAAATAGGGCATGGGTTGGTTGTTTATGGTCATCATTGATACAGAAGGGAAAGTTCATTTTGAGTCAATTTGAAGACGAAGAAATGCCGGCAGAATAGGCAAAAATCCGACTGCCGAGTGATTGGGACAACGTGCTGAAGCTTTTGGAGAAGTAAACGTCCATGAGCCGCCGAAGGATAAGGCCGAAAACGGCCGTTTTTGCGATCGTGGGAGGGGCAGACATGTGCACAAAATGTTGGGTTTTATACATATGCCAGCTAAAACAATATGCGATAACGCTGTAGTGTGTGAATGAAAATAAGTCCATGAGATCCGGACTCATACAGTAGCAACGCCAAATGAAGTACAAGGAGAATTCGCAATATCCGGAGGAACTTTTACCGGTATTTTTTCGTTTTTGGGTATACCAGGTTGGGGAGTAAGCACTGTAAAAGGTGCTACCATTGTTTATGCGGATAATAGCAGAGGGGGTTACTTTGATGTATTTTGGGCTGTGGACCCTGCTAGCCAGGCAGTAAACTTCGTCACAGCTAAAGTGTATGGGGGCTTGATACTGTTAAGTAAAACGCGATAAACGAAACATGGGTGCGAAATATCCCCTCATTATCACATAATCAGTTAAAAACGTTGATATACCAAGGGAAGCTGGTACATAACTTTTCTGATGAGATCAGGGAGCGACGGACAGGATAATCAACTGAATACATATAAATGAATGTTAAAGAACGATAAAAATCGCTCTTTTTTACGTGATTATGTATTCTACTATGTTACTGATTGATTATCTTCTTTTGAAAAATCTATCGTATATCACTAAAGCGACGACTATGGTAAACACCTGGATTAGAAACTGTGGTACGAAGATCAAAAATCCCATGTAAATTCCTCCCTGAAAAAAATATACGAGATTATAATTGTTGAAAAATCAAGTTGTCATGGGGAAGGTGAAACTTCCTAAATTACGCATCTAACAAAAAAAAGTACTATATACTCAATTCCGGAATATTCGCTATTGATTAATTGAATACGTTGGAAAAACTATCAAGTTACCTGTATAATTAACATGAATATTCCAAAAAACATAAAAAATTAGTTGTAAATTACAAAAAAAGATTAGTAACTATTTGCATACAAAGATTATACATCAATAGAATAAAAATTAAAGGATGGAGGGAATTGCAAATGAAGAAAACATGGTTTACTATGCTTGCTACACTTACAATGGTTGCTGCTTTAGGTGCTTCTGTATCCGCCGCTAGCAAATAACTAAAGATCAAGCGACTCCTTCTGTCGAAGTTCTGCCAGTAGGAACTGGAAGTAACGAAAAAGCGGCAGATAAAATTGGTATTGTAGATAATATGAATAAACCAGTTATAGAAACAACGAGTGATGCTAAAGTCGAAATATTAGATCCAGCAACAGATTAGACGTCTGCTCTTGATCCTAAGAAAATAAGCACTTCAAGCAGCTTAGGGTTATTCAGCATTACGTACCCAACCTCGTTCTGGAACATTAACAGCCTAGGTACTTATATTGCTGAATTTTCAGGTGTAAGAGACACTATTTATACTCACTACTATTTCCCTACAAACAGCTCAGGAGAAATGAAAATTAGAGGAGCTGTGAATGAGGATTACCCACATTCGATGCTATACCATTACTGCATATGAATTAGGCAGTAATAACGCTGTGTCCAGTTCCACTTTTAAAACAGGTGAGCGCATTTTTGTACGCATTTACAATTTAAATAAAAATAAAAATTATTTCTTTGGTGTTCATATAACAGTGCTAATACCATAAGCGGGGCCTTATCCATTGACCACAGCTAATTGTATAAACGATAAAACACGGGTCCAACAAAAAGGAACCTGTGTTTTTCTTTATGTTACGCAGGCAATGTGTAAGGTTGGATAATAGAAAACTTCGGAAAATGGTGCTGTACATTTTCCAAATCTTTTCTACATAAATGAATTATTATGGAGGTGCTAAATGGCTTTTCTAGAAGATAGTTCTAAAAAAGAAGAAATTCAAGAACGCTATGAGCAATTATGGAGTGAACTTTTAGTTAGAGATGAGGAAGAAGCAGAACATGTTATAAAGAAATTAGAATATGAGTTGTTGCCTACCCGTCAGAGAATCCTAAGACGATGCGGGGAAATCCTGTCTCCATTAAAAAAACGTTTTATCTGGATTATCCTTTTTAGTGTGATTGGGTTCTTCCTTTTAGCTTACGTATTATTTATATATGTATCTTTGTGGGTTGAAGATTATTAAGGACGTTTCTGTGAAACCGGAAGAGTCTTTTTTTATGAGCCTGTTGAAACCCTAAATGCTGGTTTTAACCAGCCGGGATATCTGTAAAAAATAGACTCGCTGATCGGCAAGTAAGGGAGCGAGCAGGACAAGAGTGGGGGAAACAGGCTCATGCTACTGGCTCTAAGGGGGCAAGAGCGGCCACCTAAGAGCCAGTACGCACCGCTGGGCCGCTACTCACGCCGATAACTAGAGCGCCTACGCCGGGAGAAAGCGTCCGGCCAAGGCGCTCTACTTTCCTGGCGCTCGCTTAACGCAACCCACGGAGCGAAGGACCTTGAAAAGGGATTAGGGAGGGCAAAAAACACCATGAACGCTACATTTCGCTCATCATCTCAAAACATATGAATTTTTTGGTATAGATTAGAAACTTTCGAATTATTTCATACGTCTTATGTAAGGGTGCTTATTGAAAAAGGAGGTAATTTATCTTGAAAAAGGTTATTGTGTTTGTGTTTTTCTTCGTACTTATGTTTCAATCCTGGGCGATTGCTGATGCTGCCAATCCGATATCCGTTAACGCGGTGAATGTGAATGGGAAGTTTATAGCAACCGATGTTTCACCTATTATTAAGGACGGGCGTGTTTTGGTCCCTATACGCACGCTTGCTTCACTGGGGGTAACCTATCACTGGGATAGTAAAAGTCAATCTGCTTTCATCACAAAAGGCACAGATCAAATTAAGTTGACGGCCAACAAAAAAGAAGCATTTAAAAATAACAAAACGGTTCAGGTAGATGTTCCTGTCCAAGTAACTCAGGGAAGGATATTAGTTCCTATTCGTTTTGTGTCGGAGAATTTTGGCTATAAGGCAAGCTATGAGAAGCTTCGGTCTATTCTATTTATTCAAGACGGTAATTATAAGGTAGACCAAGAGAACTTACAGGCAGAAGATTTACAAACCGCTCGTCAGGCTGCTATATCGTTGCCGGTTCAATTTTCTTTCAAATCGCTTTCTTCTTTAGAAAAACCTGGGGCTAATAAAGAATACAATTACATTTTCCCAAGAGGGGATTCTTCCAGATACATGTATGGAAACAATGTTGGTAATACGGTAGTTGAAGTTAAAGATGGAGTGGCCAAGGCAGTCTGGCAGTTTACTGTATCCAGGGGTCTGGAAGATATTGCATCAAGTGCTGGAAAGAGACCTAGCTATAATTACGTTCAATGGGTGACTGATATCTTGATGTTTAATGATGAGCATGGAAATATCAAAGCTGTATACAAAGATGATAAAGGTCAACAAAAAGATCTCACTGCAAAGGCGAAATCCTATACAGATATTATCCAACCTATTCCTAATGAGACGAGAAAACACTAGCTAATACTGAATCGATGTATTAATACTACTAAGCTCAATTTAGTTTGAAATGCTGACAAGAAGACACTATTGAGGTGAATATAATTATGAATACATTTTTCAAAGCGGCTTTTGCATCAACAATATCTTTTAGTATGCTTGCTAGCGGTGTTTCTGGAGCAGCCTCCAAGTCCATTATTGTGCAAGTGAATAACGTACCCATGCCAGGGGATGTAGACCCCTATGTTCAGAATGGTTCCACATTAGTAGCATTGAATATGATAAGATCGATTCCTGGTGTAACGATCAACTGGAACAATACTTCTAAAACGGTAACTGTAGATAATAACGGAACAAAGTCAACACTGGTGGCTGGTAAAAAAGAGACAATGGTAGGTGATAAAAAAGTAACGCTGTCTACCTCTTCTGCAATGAAAAATGGTCGTGTTATGGTACCGCTGCGTTTCATTGCAGATGCGTCCGGTTCTCAAGTGTACTGGGATGCCCCAGATCGTACAGTTTACGTAGCTAAGCCGACAGAAGAGATGCTGAAAGAAATCCAATCTAGCGATATTTCTGTAGCTCGTCATGGTGCATACAGTCTTCCACGTATTGCCAAAGTTAATGTACTGTCAGGTAAAGAAGGGGATAGTATGGCTTATATTCGCTACTTCCAAAAAAACCAATCCAGTGAATTTTTTGAACAACACATGGACAGTGTGAATTACTATCGTATCATTGACACACATGTAGAACTGCTCTGGTCTGCAAGGCTGAACCTGCAACAGGAAGCTAAAAATGCAAGCCTGCCGTTCCTCACCAACAAAATTGTTGAACAAAGCGGCAAAATGCCAACGATCCAAAAGGGCGTAGTTTATTATAATTATAGCGTTCCGGGTGGCACCACGTTCGGGACTATTGATAAAGCTGGCAAAAAAACTCGTCTGGGGGAAGCGACTGAAGATCAGGCGAAGCAAATGTTTTTCTCTATTCCAGAAGAAGAACAACTATAAAAGGGAACGCAGGGATAACGACACATTGTATTGTAAGGAGGAAACTATGAAATTCGTGCAGATTATGTCTGTAGGTGCGATAGTGATGTTAGTGATTTCAGGGTGTAGTGGTAAGGCAAGCTCAAATCATCAACTACCTCAGACCGAAGTGAATAATACCGGGGTAAACAGCACAAAGGAAGGTGTAAAAAAAGTAGACGAAAAAGCAACTGTAGAAACATCTAGAGCAACTGTTAAAAAGGTGAATACCTTAGATTATTCTCAGTATGATAATAACCAAGACAAATCTAAGGTTGTAGTTTCGGGGAAACAGATTGTATGGAAAAATAAAGACGTTACTTTTACAGCAAAATTAACTAACGCTAAAGGGGAAGAAGCCGCCGAAGCCAATGAAGTTGTGAATTCTATGAAAATAAAAGGTAAGCGTGGAGAGCAACTCGTTAAGCTCAACCCACGACCTTTGAGAGTTAACTCACTTTCCTTATCTAAAAGCAACCAGGTAGCTCTTCATGTAAGCGATCACGAGGGGAGTAGACTTATTTTAATTAATTTATCCGATGGGACTCAAACTATTGTAAACATGTTTGAGATGAATAGTGACGGAGCCGGGAGCGAAAAGATTGATGCCTATAACTGGTCGCCTGATGGAAAAAAGATTGCGTTTGGAATCGGTGATCTAGGTTCAAGTTATATCGGACTATACAATGTTGAGCGTAAGAGCTATATGCATGTGTCCGATAAGGACTTTACATTGATTTCATCTATAGTTTGGCATAAAGATGGGAAAAGTTTTGACTTTGTGAGTAAAGGTGACGATTCTCCACAAGCAGTACTCTATACTTACTCAGAAACAAAAAAATCAATTTTAAAGAAGGGTTCTTTAACTAAGAATGATGAGCAGAAGATATCTCAATTAACACCGAAATCTTGATTGACATATACAGAGAGAGTATTTTGAAACCGTATCATCTATATAGTCATAATTTTAAACTCCACTTTTTTCGACTTTAATGCACTCTATCAACATTATAGATTTACTTTTGAATATTTAATGATTGCTTGTGGCCAACAAAGGGCTGAAAGAGAATGTTGCTACGTTATGCTTATATGCGACCTCTTCAACCAAGAAATGATCGTTTTAAAGCGATCCAAGGAAGACGGCGTCGCTCTTGTACAAACCGAACAAAATCTTATGTTGTTCAGTTTGTGTTGATAATTGATACCAGACTTTTACAATGGTTGAAGTATAAATTTAGGTGGGAGTTGCTTATGAGAATTTCCATGAGTAAGTTACTAAAACGCTATGCAGCGATTTTGTTGGGCTACGCAATAGGTATAGGGTTATTTTACGCTTTGGGATATAAGATGAGCGCTATGGGAATCTATGCAATTTTGACAGGAATTGTGACTGGAGAAATAATCAACTTCGTATTATCAAAGCGAGAGAAATGAACCTAGGTATCCCCTGATTGCATCTACATCAGGGGATTTTTCATGTAATTAAAAGGTCCAACAGAGTTTCTGCATGGGATCTCTATATCATTACTGGTGAGAATCCACATGGGGAAATGAATTAGTCATGTCAACTCTGTGAAACCTTTTACTTGGATCAACCCAATCATTTCAGGATGCCACTCGTCCTACATGTCCCAATATGTGTAAGTTATGCTGAATTTTCGCTATAAACATTAGTTGCATAATATATTGACAGATGGTTAATTATGGAGAAGAATAGAGGGTGATTTTTAAAATAATGGAATTTTTATGTGGAGGGTGGTTATGACTTGAAGCATACACCTACGATTTCAGCGGAGTTTGAGGATTATCTAAAACAAAATGATATGACATTGAGTCAATTTGCCGAATATTCAGGGGTTCATCAAAGAACGCTTAGTCATTGGATTACTCAGCATCGTCCTGTTTCCGTACAGCAGCTAGACCGAATTACTGCGGCTATGGATTTGCCAGAAGGCTATTTTTATGACCTATACATAGAAAATTACATCATTGACCTTTCCCCGAATTTTAGGCGAATCGAGCCATTATTGTATCGTTGTGCGGAGCTGGACAAGCTGGATGCAATCCGTCGAATGGTTGGACATATCATGGATAATCCGCTGTATGCGTCCAGGCTATTTGATGTTGCAGAAGCATTATTTGAACAGGGACGACATGCTGCTGCGCTGCCTCTCTATGAGAATGTCGCAGAAGTGGAGAAATATCAGCATTCTGAACGCTTTGCCACCTGCCAATATCGTATATTCACGATTCAAGTTGGAGATGATCAGAGCCGTAATCTCAAGGCAGCCACGCTATTTGAACCCTTTGTGGAACGTCTAGATGAAATAGATCAGCTTGATGCTTTAAAAGATTTGGCGAATGTGTATCGTTCTTTACGCTTATGGGACAGGCTTGATGTGATAGCTCGCAAGATGAGAGATAAAGCGGAAATCCAATATACATTAGAGCATCAGCAGAAAAAACGAAAGCCTGCGGAAATTGAAAAGAGGCTGAGCCGTCCATTGTTTGTGTAGATTACATATTCTGATTTACTGTGTGCCAGTGTATATGAGGCCAAAGGCGATTATGAGCAGGCATTAGAATATACATACGCCTACGCTAATTTAGATTGGGTCAAAGAGACTGACGAGGATACTCTGCATTGGATTAAACAGTTTCAAGATTGGGCAGAAGGTAATATCTACACCTATAAACTATTATCTGGAGATATAAGTGTACTAAACAATTATGTTGAATATATTGCTGCATCGCCAGATGCTTCTGAAAAAGAAATGGTTACAAAACTGTTGAACATTATGATGGCGGCTAACCGATATCAAGTTGATGTAGATGACATACTTCAGCAGTTCGAAACGGAGATTGATTCGATCACCCAACAGCAATTATCTGCTGATATGTACACTCATCAAGTGGTTCCAGAACAATCAACACGTTTTAAATATGAACTGGCTAAATACTACTTAAATAAAGGTAATTACTCATATGGATTTAAATACTTACTAGACGTTTTATCTAAATCATTAATCATTAACAAAGAAGCCTTTTTCATTAGCTGTATAAGATTATTTGAGCAGTTCAAACAATTTGCAGACTTTAGATTGTGTACAAAGTATGAGAGTTTAGTTAGAGAAGGGCGAAAAGAAAGATTATTTTATTATTAGAAGTAATCAATCATTTCTCAGTGTTGATTCCAAGCTGAATAAATAAAATGTATTTGGATTTGAAGTTTAGCTTGTGGGAGTCTGTTGGGATTTTAAATAAACATAAAACGCCAAAAAAGTGCCTCTGGAATGCTCCAGAAGCACTTTTTTTGTCGAGCAAATTATCAAAAAATTCAAAAGTTTACGTTTTATATTAGAATATGACACAGAAGGGGGAATCATGCTGATGAATCCAGGTGTGACTTTACTTCGTGTCGAACGGGCCAGAAAAAGACTGTACCAAGTCCAGAAGAAATACGGATTTTTAACGCATCCCAAAGTGATTGAACAATCCATAAAACCGGATAAACTATTGAATCAATACCAAACCTGCAAAATGAAATCTTAGCTAATATGTATGCTTGACGCGCTTTTAAAGCAAGAAGACGAACTCCAATCTCCAAACCCCAAACCCCGATAAAAATTCTAAATCCTATACTATAGAAGAGGTGGTAACGTTGTTGAACAAACGAAATCCTGTAACCCCTTTCGGCTGGGAAATCAAACAAAAGCTAGTTGAAATTCAAATGGATCAGAGAACATTTTGTGATACCTACCATATTCCTGCTAGCCGCTTGTCTAATCTCATTCATGGAACACGTAAGGCCAAAAAATATAGAGTACAAGTATCTCAATTGCTTGGGATCGAAGAATAACCCTCTTTCTCCTTTATGGATACAGGACATCCTAATGATATGTAAGCTACAGTGGCAAAGGACTCCAGGTTTCTTTAATATAGAGTGTACATAGGAAGCTTAATACAAGAGTGGAAAGGATCGATGGAAATGTTCTCCAGAATGGCAGAGCAGAAGATTGCCGAGGCAATGGCCAAAGGTGAGTTTGATCATCTACCGGGAGCGGGCAAGCCACTGGTCATCGAGGATTTGTCACATGTTCCAGAGGAGCTGCGGATGTCGTACAAGCTGTTGAAGAATGCAGGCATTTTACCGAAAGAGCTTCAGCTGCAAAAGGAATGTGTCCAGTTACGTGATTTGCTTCACGCTTGTCATGAGGCGGGAGAGCAAGAGCGGATCAGTCGCAGGCTGACTGAAAAATCACTTCGTCTCCGTATGCTGCTGGAGGAAAGAGGGCTGGATACGTCGTCTGTATTTTATGAATATGAGTCCGCTATGCGTAAGCGACTGGAGGAATAGAAGCGAGAGGAGCGAAGGGCGGAAGGCCCTTGCCCGTACACTTTAATTTCTACGCTTTACCTCATTACTGTTGCAGTGCAGATAATCTCGTGAGGCATTGCTTCGTCAGGATGACGGATTCTTTGGGCAGTTTGTCTAAATGAAAGTCATCGATTAAATCTACTGCCTTCACAGGCACCGGTGAATCCAGCAGCCCGGAAAAATAGGCGAGCCAGCCAATGACTGCTTCCGGTGTGACCCCTTGTCGGCGCATAGCTCGGAGTGCTACACCACCATGTCGTTTGGCCAGCCTTCGTCCATCAGGGCCTAGGACAAGGGGAACGTGTGCGAAACGTGGCGGCTGCAACCCCAAAGCTTGGTACAGCAATAGCTGACGGGGCGTTGAATCGAGAAGATCATACCCGCGGAGTACGTCGGTCATATGCATATCCGCATCATCGACAACGACAGCCAGCTGATAGGAAAACATGCCGTCGGCTCGTTTGACGATAAAATCGCCCCCCTCTGCCGCACCGAAGGCCACATGACCTGCTACCTGATCATGAAACGAAATAACGGCATCTGGATATTGCGGTACTTTAAAGCGAAGTGAAGGGAGTTTATATTGTGCTTTGGCTACGGCATCTTGAGAGCTAAGGCTACGACATGCCCCCGAATACGCAGGCCCTTCACCAGACAGTCCATGCGGAGCATGAGCGGCAGCCAGAATGTCAGCTCGACTGCAAAAACAAGGATACAGTAAATCTTGCCTCTGTAGTTTCTCCAATGCAGACTGGTAGCGTTCCAGCCGCTGGCTTTGAGTGTAGGGGCCGTAGGGACCGCCTACGTCGGGTCCTTCGTCCCAGTCCAGACCAATCCAGCGCAAATCTTCCATACTCCCTTGCGCCAACTGGCTGCGAGCTCGCGTCATATCAATATCTTCCATGCGCAAAATATAGGTTCCGCCCAGGGAACGAACGTGCAGCCAGGATAATAAGGCGGTACGAGCATTTCCTAAGTGTATCCATCCCGATGGTGTTGGGGCAAATCGCCCTCTGATGGGTTGGGCCTGTAATTCCATACGAAAGTGACCTCGATTCTGTGTTCCGTCCTTCAGCAATCCATATCAAATATATTATAAAACGATCTTGCCGTGAGTGCATCCCGATAGGTATAGAAGCTAAAGACGAAGCATACATAGCCGCGATGATCAGACGGGAAATTTAAATATCTGTATAATAGATTTAGAAGAATTATGTATGACAGACCGAGGAGAAGTTCCAGAGGGCAGCTTAACCTTTTCTATTCAATAATTACAGGTAATGAAAAATTCACAATAATAAAAGAACTAAAACTTAGATTCTACGCATCAAGCGTATCATTGGAGAGATTTCATTGACAGATAAACAACTGCCTATTATGCAAGTGATCCCCGAGCTTAAACATACACTGCAATCTCATTCGGCGGCGGTACTGATTGCACAGCCGGGAGCGGGGAAAACGACGGTAACACCGCTGGAGCTACTGCATGAGCCGTGGCTGGTAGGGCAAAAGATAATTATGCTGGAGCCGAGGCGTTTGGCAGCACGTGCAGCAGCAGCACAAATGGCAAAAACGCTGGGAGAGCCCACCGGAAAGACGGTGGGCTACCGGGTTCGCATGGATACAAAAGTAGGGCCAAACACGCGGATTGAGGTGGTTACGGAAGGCGTACTCACCCGGATGTTGCAACATGATCAGGCGTTGGAGGGAGTCGGGCTGATTATTTTTGATGAGTTTCATGAACGCAGCCTGCATGCAGACTTGGGATTGGCACTTGCTCTACAAAGCCAGGCGTTGCTGCGACCGGATTTGAAGATATTGATCATGTCTGCCACCCTGGAGGCAGAGCCTGTATGCAGACTATTAGGGGATGCGCCATTGCTGGAATGTCCAGGCACTGTATTTCCGGTAGAAACCTTTCATATGTCCAAACCTTCGTCAACTTCATTAGAGTCCTTTACGGCTGAGACGGTAGAAAAGGCACTTCATACTCATGAAGGTGATCTGCTGGTGTTTTTACCAGGGGCTAGAGAAATTCACAGAACGGAACGAGAATTGGCTTCAAAGCATTTACCAGCACATGTCAAGGTCATTCCGCTGTATGGGAGCATGAAGCTGGAGCAGCAGGATGAGGCAATACGCCCGTCGGCTTCGGGCAGTCGAAAAGTGGTATTGGCCACCTCGATTGCCGAGTCTAGCTTGACCATAGCGGGGATCACGGTGGTGATCGATAGCGGACTGTCGCGGGAGTCGGTATTTTCCGCGCGGACCGGTATGAGCCGTTTGACCACCGTTAAGGTGTCCAAGGCCTCAGCCGACCAGCGGCGCGGACGGGCGGGGCGTCTCCAGCCGGGCGTATGCTACCGGCTGTGGAGCGCGCAGGAGCATGCAGCGCTCCCCGATGCCAGCCGCCCGGAAATCGCGGCAGCGGATCTGGCCCCGCTCGCGCTGGAGCTGGCGGCCTGGGGCGTGCGCGAGCCCGCCGAGCTGGCCTGGCTGGATGCCCCACTTGAGGCCGCGTACGGCCAGGCCACAGGTCTGCTGCACCAGCTCGGCTGTCTGGATGCAGCAGCCGATGGCACTACAGGCGGCATTACCGCGCATGGGCGCGAGGTGTCCGCCCTGGGCACGCACCCGCGCCTCGGGCACATGCTGTTGCGTGCTGCGGCACTCGGCCTGGCACCAACCGCCAGCCGTCTGGCTGCGCTGCTGCAAGAGCGGGACCCGTTCCGCGCCCATGGCGGAACGGATTTGCGCCCGCGGCTGGATGCCCTGCGCGAGGCGACCCATGCCCGCAGCACGCACAGCCTGCTGCGAACGGCAGACGATACGGTGATTCGCCGTATCGTGCAAGAGAGCCGGCAGTTGCTAGCCTCGCTGCCGACAGCAGCCGCAGCGCAGGACGAGCCTGACGGCTCCTCGGCCTGCGGGCTGCTGCTGGCCTTTGCGTATCCGGACCGGATTGCGCAGGGCCGGGGGGATGGCCGCTTTTTGCTTAGCGGCGGCCGAGGGACGCGACTCCGACAAGTGGAGTGGATGTCGCGTTCATCCTATCTCGTCGCCGCCGAAGTGGACGACGAGGGAGCAGATGGTGCCATTCAGTTGGCGGCACCGGTTGAACTGCAAGAGCTGACCCAGCATTGCAGCGATTTGTTGCTGGAACAAGCCAGCGTATACTGGGATAGCTCCGCCTCAGCAGTGAGAGCCCGCAAGGTACTGCGACTGGGCTCACTCGTCTTAAAGGAAACGTCCTATGAGCGACCTCCGGCAGAGGAAGTTGCTGCCGCCTTGATGCAGGGTGTCCGTGAACGCGGTCTGAAGCTGTTGTCATGGAATCGGCAAACCCTCCAGTTGCAGGCTCGTTTGATTTTTATGCACTTCTCAGCGCCTGAAGACTGGCCGGACTGCACGGAATTGGCATTGCTGGATTCACTGGAATCGTGGCTGTTGCCTTTTGCTCTAGGAGCCAAAAACGTATCCGATCTGCAACGGCTGGACAGTGCTGCATTGCTGCTTGGCAGGCTGGACTGGGAACAGCGGCAGCAGCTTGATCAGGAAGCGCCGACGCATATCCGTGTACCCAGCGGTTCCCGCATTCCTGTCGATTATTCGAATCCTGAGGCACCAGCGCTGGCCGTACGACTACAAGAATTGTTTGGTATGAGGGATACGCCTCGTATTGGACGCGGACGTGTGCCCATTGTATTGCATTTACTGTCACCTGCCCAGCGACCTGTCCAAGTGACATCCGACTTGTCTAGCTTCTGGAGGGAGGCTTATTTTGAAGTCAAAAAGGACCTGAAAGGCAGATATCCCAAGCATTATTGGCCGGATGATCCACTGGAAGCTGTGGCGACCAACAGAGCAAAGCCAAAGCGTTAAATAGAAGCTGTTTTATGCTAATCGACTTTTTGAATTTTTGTAAAATCGTTTAAACGTCATAATAGCGGGGTAATGAAAAACGAACCACTCAACACTAAAATATTGGGAGGCAACTATCATGGCTAATAACTTAAACGATTATAATGAAAAGAAGATTGTTGGTGTTTTTGATACAGAGCAGGAAGCATCTCGTGCGATAGGACAATTGCAGAGCAAAGGAATCCCAAGCAGTGAAATTTCTGTGATCACCCGTGACCGTGACGAGTTGAGGACGATTAGTGAAGAGACAGGCACCAAAGCACCGGAGGGTGTAGCGACCGGTGCGGCTACCGGCGGCGTTGTAGGCGGCGTTGCTGGGTTGCTGGCGGGCATCGGGGCCTTGGCTATTCCAGGTATCGGACCAATCCTCGCTGCTGGACCTATCGCGGCTACCCTTACCGGAGCAGCTGTCGGAGCGGGAGCAGGTGGCTTGGTCGGTGGACTGGTCGGGCTGGGTATTCCGGAAGATGATGCACGTCAATACGAGACTTACGTCGATCAGGGCAAGATTTTAGTGCTGGTGGACTCCGCTGACCATAACAGGGATGTTTATGATATTTTCCGCACCAACCGTTCGCTGAATGCGGATCGTTACAGAACGTATGATGATACGTTGGCAGACACGCCGCGTACAGATGCATACACAGATACGAGAAGGAACCTGTAAAAACCTAACGGCTAGTTGAGAACGTGATCTAACAGGCTTTCCTATCTCCTTTGTATATGGGTTGTTTCTACAGCAGCAGTCTCCCCGAGAGGGAGGACTGCTGTTTTTACATATTTGTGGATCATAGAATAAATCTGAGATAAATGATGCTAAGCTTGCCGTTGGCACGTTTAACCTTCTATATATTTTTACAGAATTGTCGTTATAATAGATTGAGGATTTTGAAAAAATCCTGGATTTATAAATTGCTAGATGTAACAGGAGAGTGGCATGAGTCAAAAAGAGAGAATTTCCGAAGTCGCTTTGCTGAGAGGGCTGGCTTTTGCGGCCGTTGTTCTTCAGCATTCCGTCGCACACTATGCGGTTGCGCAGGGGGCGCGCGTCCAGGACGGGGTATTGATGACACTTTTACTGCTGTGTTCCAAATTTGCAGTTCCTGTGTTTGTATTTATCACTGGAATGGTGCTATTTTACAATTATGATGGAGCCTTAAAGTACGGAACGTTTTTACGTAAAAGATTCCTGGACATCATCGTTCCTTATATCATATGGTCTCTTTTATACGAATTGGGAAATCAGCTTGCTCAAAGTGGAGGATATATTCACCCGCTGGATTTTTTCCAGAAGCTGTTGAACGGGAAAAGTAGCTATCATCTGTGGTACATCGTAATGATTATTCAATGTTATGTGTTATTTCCTGTGTTTCGTTATGCTGTCCGTCGTTTGTCTGCGCTACTGCCATCAACATGGCGACCCGCTGCATTGGCTGTATTCGGCGTGCTATATATTTTGCTCATGTTCGCCGTTGGACCCGTATACCAAGCGATGGATAAGCTCCAGCTTCCGGTCATTACCTCTTGGTTTACCCTGTACGCTGACCGGAATGTGATCTACTTTTTCTTTTATTTTGTGCTGGGAGCGGCAGCCGGGATGAACGTCAAGCGTTGGAATGCATGGGTAACCAAAGCACAAATGATATACTGGCCGTTGTTTATCGTAATTACTGGCTACTTGCTGTATGAGATGATCGGTCAGTTCCAGACACCGCAAGGTACAGTTCTTTCCTTTAACTATTTGTCTCTGCTGCGTCCGGTCATGGCTGTATATTGCGTCGCGTCTATTTTTGTAGCTTATCGGGTAGCGACGTGGATTGCTCATAAGGGGGGACGTGCGGCGAGTATGCTGACGGCCATCGGAACGTTGTCCTATGGAGCGTATCTCATGCATGCCTTTATGCTGCGTGTGACCTATTATTTTGACGAGACGTTGTTTGCAGACTGGAGCCACGTTCTTCGTATGCTGGCTTCATTCGTTCTCTGTATGATCTTTTCCGTTGCCGGAACATGGCTGCTGGCACGTTTGCCTCTGGGCAAATGGATCGTGGGGCTTCGGGTTCGTCCTCGCCCGACTGGGAGTCCGCCAGCCGTACAAAAGCAAGCTTGATTTGATAATCCAATCACATATGTTCACAAGAGTATCCCAAAGCCAAGAAATAAGGCCAAGGGATACTTTTTTAACTGATATTATATTATTTCAACATATGAAAAGTTCATAATAGTAAACCATAAACTCATTTCTCAGCACTTCGCACACTACTCTATATCGCCTCATTCTATATCTCTCGCCATCTTAAAACAGGTCACAAGGGATGGAGAGTTCTCATAAGCTCTCATATCATCAAAGGAAATAGTCTATGGACGCAGAGTGGTTTATAATGGAAGGTAAGGTGTATGAATAAGGTGTGGAGGAGGCTGTGAAATGGCGTTTATGATATCCCAGCGGGCTTTTATCAAAATTTATCTGATCACAATGGTGGAGAGGCATCGCGGTTATGGATATCAGATGCTCGAATCGATGAAGGATGAGTTTAGTGGGTTTGGATATGTTCCGCCTCAGAGCGAAGTTTACCGGGCGCTGCATGAGCTGGTACAGGAAGGCGTTTTTTACCGTACCAAGCGATTGAAAGGAACAGACCCGCGCGTGGATTTTCAGGAGATTGTACTCTATCACTTTACAGATGATGGGGAGGAGAAAGCACGATTGTACAAGAAGCAGGTCAAAGCTGATTTGGACCGTTGCTTAGGTATGCTGCACAAAGCGGAACAAGACAACTATTCCTAACCACGAAAGGATGAGAATGATGGGTAGAAAGCTGAAATGGGGAATTTTAGGCACTGCGGAGATCGCCCAAATCGCTGTAATTCCTGCGATTCAGCAATCCGAACGCGGAGAAGTGCTTGGGATTGCTAGTCGTAATGCGGATAAAGCCGCTGAGGCCGCCCGGGAGTTCGATATTCCAAAAAGTTATGGAAGCTATGATGAACTGTTGGCTGATCCCGAAATCGGAGCGGTGTACATTCCGTTGCCAAACCATCTGCATGAGGAGTGGACCATTCGGGCGGCGGAGGCTGGGAAGCACGTTTTGTGTGAAAAACCATCTTCTCTTAGCTCGGCCGGTACAAGCCGCATGATTGAAGCATGTCAACGTGCAGGAGTGATCTTTGCAGAGGCTTTTATGTATCGCTATCATCCCAAACATCGAAGAATTAAGGAAATTATCAATAGTGGGGAAATTGGTGACATTCGCGGCATCCATTGCACGTTTACGTTTAACAATACCGATCAGGCAGATAATGTGCGCTTTAATAAAAACATGGGCGGCGGCTCGCTATATGATGTGGGTGTCTATCCGATATCAGCCGCTCGTATGTATTTGGATCGGGAGCCGGAGGCAGTGACGGTACATGCCTTATTTTCCCCGGAGCATGACAACGTCGATATGATGGCTTCCGGCTTGCTGGAATTTCCGGGTGGAATCAATCTTACTTTCGATTGTGGCATGTGGGCAGCCAATCGTTCCAACATGGAGATTCTCGGTAGCAAGGGTACGATTGCGATGCCCAAAATGTTCGGCTGGGAAAGAACGTCTGTGGTACCGCAAATTTTCGTCCACGTCGGTTCGGTTACGCGTGAGGAACGTCTGAAAGGTTTTAATTCCTTTGAACTACAAGCGGATGCTTTTGCTAAAGCGGTGCTTGACGGTGTCCCGTTGCCGTATGAGCCAGAAGATGCGGTGAGCAATATGAAAGTGATCGATGCTTGTATTGAGTCAGCTCGCAGTCGGAAACGGATAGAAATTGGATAAGCGGTGTACCGTATTCCTAGAAGATCTAAAAAAGCAGCCTTGTCAAAAGGACAAGCTGCTTTTTTAGATGACAAATACATAGGTATTTTCAATGAGTCTTTGGACATTCGAGCATCACATATTTTCATCATAATCTGTGACATCACGCTTGGCGGCAGTTGCAGGCGAATTCGATGTACCGTATTTTTCCACGGCGTCCCATGCGCCCGCATCGTCAAATCGTCCTGCATTCCGTTGGCGAACCTCACCTGCACCCTTGGGCGGCGGAGTCATGACCTGTTCCTCTATCGGACGGTCATTCGATAATTCTCGAGTTGGCGTGTGCTCGACGGTATAGGCTGTATATGGAATGGCTTGTAACCGTTCAAAAGGAATTTCTTCCCCGCTCTCCACACAAATTCCATACGTCCCATCCTTTATCCGCTGAAGGGCTGCATTGACTTGCTCCAGCTCGTTTTGCAGCGAATCATTAATCGCCAGATCACGGGACCGTTCAAAGGTTTCTGTCCCTATATCAGCAGGGTGATTGTCATAGGACGAGAGCTCACCTGTGGAATCTGTCAGTGTTTCTCCCAATTGAGCGTTTGCATGACCATTTTGTTCAAAATGCTTTTCTAAATCCTTTTTCTGCTCCAACAACATATGTTTCAGCTCTGCAAGCTGCGAATCGTTCAAATGATTCATGATCATCTCTCCCCTTCGTGGTCTGTATAAGTGACACGTATGCTCTTTTATACCCGTTCATAGGGCCAGGCAATCAGCAGAGACTTTTATTCCCAGCCTAGAATGTGATATAAAAAGAATAGTGTGTTAAGGAGGGAATAACCGATGGATGAACATATGAAGCGTCGTCTGGAAAAGCAAAAGCAGTTGTTTAAGCAACTGGGCATTCAGCTGGACGCGCTCTCCATTCATGAGAAACAGTTTAAGAATAAAATGCGCGGCTATGATCCGGACGAGGTGGATGCCTTTCTGGATGAAGTGATCAAGGATTACGAACGCTTTTATGCGAATATAGCCGACCTGATGGATAAGTGGCAGGAGCAGCAGGCAACCATACGTGATTTGAAAAATGCACCCAAGCCTGCCGCCGACCTTAATGGACTTGACCGTCGTCAACTGGAGGATATCGTTAAGCAGTTGGAATATAGTGTACGCCAATTAAAAGTGCGAGTACGTCCTGAAAATGACTATTTTCCGGAGTAAGGTGCAGTAAGCACTGTGTTGGTGCCTCTATTGTGGTATGATGGAAACATGCATTTTACCAAACATTTAATGAGGCACACACATAAAGGTGGTTAACATGAGTACCCATTTTTCCGTTAGTATCCATTGTCTGCTTCTTCTGGCTGAAGGGGCACCGGAGCGAATGACATCGTCACTTATTGCTTCCAGCATCAATACAAACCCGGTAGTTGTGAGAAGGATTATGAGCCGACTCAAGCAAGCGGGTTTGGTGGATTCGTCGCCTGGAGCACGCGGCTTTCGTCTAAGCATGTCCAGTTCAAACATCAATCTGAAAATGATCTATGAGGCGACCAAGGATGAAGGTCCGTTGTTCGCCATCCATACCGATAGCAATCATAATTGTGAGGTAGGCAGGAACATAGACGCATTGTTGGATGGTTTATATACCGTGGCAGAGCAGAAAATACAGGCGTTTTTCGAGACCGTTACGCTGCGAGATCTGGAGCAGGCACTTCAGCAGCGCGTGGGGCAACAAAGTTCATCTGTGTAAAGACGCTGGTAAGGAGAAATTGATATGAAAATCATCGTACTTTCAGACACTCATATGCCGCATAGAAGCAAAACGTTGCCTAGTCGGCTTGTACAGGAGTTAAAAGGCAGTGACCTTATTCTCCATGCCGGAGACTGGACGGATTGGTTCGTATATGAACGTCTAGCTGAGTTTGCGCCTGTGCAAGGCATTGCCGGAAACAATGATGGAATGGACATCGTGGAGCGTTTAGGCTATCAGCGAATCGTTGAAGCCCAAGGCAAGCGGATCGGTATGGTTCACGGTCACGGCTGGCGAGGAACGACAGAAAATATCGCATTGAATACGTTTAAGGGAGAAACGCTGGATTGTCTGATTTATGGACATTCGCATATTCCGGTGGTCAAAACGATTGACGGTCAGCTTGTCCTTAATCCGGGGTCTCCGACGGACAAACGTGGCGAAGACGAATATTCATTTATCGTGCTGACGATTGAAGCTGATCAGATGGAAGCACAGCTTGTTCTTTATCCAGATAAACATTGATTTAAAACCAACAACTGTTGATTAAAGGGGAAGCTATGGCTATTTTTGAATTAGAACCAATGAAGCATCATGTGTTGATCTGCAATGGAGGCACATGTATGCGACATGAGGGTGAAGAAGTTACACAGGCAATTCGGGATGAAATTCGTAAACAAAATGCAGAAGCATATATTCACACGACCAGAACTCGCTGTAATGGGCGTTGTCATGATGCTGCGGTTGTGATCGTATATCCTCAAGGGGACTGGTATGGTCAAATGACCCCCGACTCGGGGACTCAACTGGTGCAGAAGCTCGTAACGGGAGAGAAGCTGGAACCTCATCTTTTTCATGAGTGTACAGGTCAATCCAGTTCGGAATAATTCAATCAACCATCTATAAGTACATGAGTAGAGAAAATCTTTGCAGAGATTTTCTCTTTTTTGCGTTTAATCCCCGATGTGAAAGGTAAAAGTATACTGTGGACACCAATCCGATAGGGAGGGAAGTAAAATGGCCCCATTTGAAGATAACCTGTACGATCAGAATCAGCAGAAAGGACAGACGGGGAAAGGAACAACGGAGTCTAAACATCAGAAACAGTCGATCAATCGAGATCATGCAGAGCAGTATCCGACAGAGCAGGAAAGCTTGTTCGACCGTTTTGAGATCGAGCAGACGGTAGACGCCATTCCTGTAGAGGATTTGAAGATGGAAAGACAGGAGGAGAGAGACAAGGATGCAACCAAGCACACCTCTTCCAGTGAGAAAAAATATAATAGTGGCGTATAATTATCAACTAACTGGTAATATTTAAAAAGAAAACTCTTGACTTTAAGATATATGTAATGTATATTAAGTTACGAAAAGTAATTAATTTTTCTCAGGAGGTAACAAAATGGCTAAAGACTTCTTCACAGCTCTGAAAGACAGACGCTCCTATTATGGTATTAGCAAAGAACAGGTCATTTCTGACCAACGGATTCAAGAGATTGTAGAGGAAGCTGTTAAGTACACACCTACCTCGTTCAACTCCCAAACTTCACGTGCTGTAGTGTTGCTCGGAGAGCATCATGATAAACTGTGGAATATTACAGAAGATATTTTACGTGAGGTTGTAGGCAATGAGGAGCAATTCAAGTCTACTGCCGAGAAAATGAACGGTTTCCGCAGCGGATACGGAACAGTCTTGTTCTTTGAAGACAATAACGTGGTGGCTGGTCTGCAACAACAATTTGAAGCCTATGCGGACAATTTCCCAATCTGGTCCAACCAATCTAATGGTATGTTGCAATTGGTAGTATGGACGGCTCTGGAGCAAGAAGGACTGGGGGCATCCCTTCAGCATTACAACCCATTGATTGATGAAAAAGTGAAAAACGAATGGAACATTCCTGAGCATTGGAAACTGATTGCTGAAATGCCATTTGGTAAACCGACATTCCAACCAGGTGAAAAAGAATTCCAGCCTGTTGAAGAACGCGTAAAAACATTTAAATAATTATAATTTTCACGATAAAATGACGATTCAGGCTCGACCTGGTAAAGCACTGTGGGTATCCACAGTGCTTTTTGTCATTCCATTTTTAAGGCATATAAGCTTTGATATGTACGGACACAGGGGTTAATTCATCCGTTAGTGGGTGATATTATGTTTAAAATTGGATGAGAAGTTTACATAGGTGTTATTGCGATTTTATGCAGATGTCTAGGATAACGCGCATTCAAAGGAGGAAAAGTTATGAACTATGATTGCATTATTGTTGGTGGGGGAATTGCCGGATTGCAAGCAGCGATTCAATTGGGGAGATACAGCAGTCATCGAGTTCTAGTGATAGATTCGGGCTATGGTCGATCTACGCTATGCCACCAGTATCATAATATTTTGGGCTTTCCTGACGGAATTTCTGGTGAAGAGCTGCGACGGCTTGGACGTAATGAAGCTACAAAACTAGGTACTGAGTTTATTGTAGGGAAGGTGGTAAAAGCCGCCAAAAGGGATGAGCTTTTTGACATTCAAGTGGAGGAAGGCTCCGTGTATTCGTCAAAGACGCTGCTGTTGGCGACAGGGCTAACGGACCGTTTTCCAAAACTGGATGGGTTACAAGCCTGCTTGGGCAACGGTGTATATGTGTGCCCGGATTGTGACGGTTATGAGGTTCAGGATCGCAGTACGGTCGTCATGGGGGCAGGCAAAGCAGGAGCTTCCATGGCTCTGATTTTATCAGCGCGCACCGATCAACTTGTATATGTCAATCATGAGCGTTCAGAGGTGCCGGACGAGCTGAGCGAAAAGCTGCGGGAAAAAGGGATTGGCTATAAGGAAGCCGCTATTTCTGAGATTATAACCGGAGAACCGGGCTGTTTTGAAGGAGTGCGGCTGGCCGATGGACAAGTAGTTCGAGCAGAGCGGGGCTTTTTAGCTTTTGGCAGCAATCATGTTCATTCAGAGCTGGCAGAGCAACTGGGTGTACATCTGCTGCATAATAAGCACATTGAAACTCATCCTCGCAGCAAAATGACAAATGTGGAAAATGTATGGGTAGCCGGGGACTTAGGGGCTCATGCCGAACAAGCGACTGTAGCGATGGGAGAAGGAGCTATGTCAGCGATTTGGATACACAAGGTATTAACGGGTATGAAAACAAAAGTACCGCAGCTCTGAGAGCTGCGGTTTAGAACGATGGGCGTGTACTCGTTGGGAGATGAAGTTCGAAGCGTTTTAATTGATCGCTCATGCCGTACTTACGTAAAATTTCTGTCTGTTTGTTGCCGATAAGATCAAAATGCGGATAGGGCTGACGTTGATGAATATATTGGGGGTCCAATCCGTTATGGTTGCACCATAAGCGCAGCTTGTCCAAATTAGAACATCCCACCTTGGTGACGGTTGTAATGCCTGGAAAGCGATCATCCACCCAGTAATGTGTCAGAAAAGCAATTTCACCACGACTGACCTCTCTTTTCCAGGCCATAAGCTCCTGCCGGGTAATGCCAAATGCCATCGTTCTCTTCCCTCCTTGGCTCAGACTGAAATCATGAGCTGCTGCGTGGTTGTTCCATTATTTTCGTACTGTAGTCTGTATTATGATCCACATGGGGTAACACAATAACAGGAGAACATGTGTGACGATCTCCTGTTAGAAGTTAAAGCCATCTCTCGGCCCAGCTCTCCACACCATTCAATGCATCACCTAGCTCTTTACCCTTGCGTGTCAGCGAATACTCGGTACGCACAGGCCGCTCTGTGATGACATTGCGAAGGATCAGGCCGGAAAGCTCTAGTTCCTTGATGCGTTCGTTCAGCATGCGTTTGCTAAGATCGGGTATGGAGACGTGAATTTCACTAAATCGTTTGGGATGTTCCATCAAAGTATGAATGATGAGAGCGGTCCATTTTTTGCTGATGATCTGAAAGGACTGTTCCACCTTACCGCACAAAAGCTTAGGCTGCCTGTCGTCGCTCATCTGAATCCCCTCAATTTCATTGTTGTTTTAAACAGTATACTAAAAGTAACTCTGTATACCAATAGTAACTATAACGCTTTGTGTCAACTGTGACAAATTTAACATTTTTTTCTCTTTCCTTTCGTCAATCATACCACAGAAAACGTTATCATTACAGGATATATCGAATGTTCACGATTTCGCTAAAATTTGATTGACTTGCCCCTTATTTTGGGTGTATTATGGGTTACGTTAATTCCTCAGGTAACTTTTAATAACCTCATCTTTATAATGGGAAGAAGGAATAATTCATGGATTCAATGACATTTGTCTTATTTGGAGCGACAGGGGATTTGGCTAAACGTAAAATTTACCCTGCCTTGTATAATTTGTTTGTAGAAGGTAAAATTCCGGCTTCCTTTTCTGTAATTGGGATGGGGCGTCGTGAAGTGGCAGACGAGCAATTTCAAAGTAATGTAGAGCAATCCATTAAGGATTTTTCCAGACACGTGAATGAAGACCGTGCACAGATGGATCAGTTCTTAAGTGCTTTCCGTTACAGCGCATTGAACGTCAACCACCCGGAAGATTATAAAAAGCTGCTACAGCTTGCTGAGCAACGTGAAAATGACTTGGGAATTCCGGGGAACCGCATGTTTTACTTATCGGTGGCACCGGAATTTTTTGATGTGATTGCCCTCAATATTCGGGAGAGTGGTTTAGCTGAAACAAAGGGTTGGAAACGGCTCATTATCGAAAAACCATTTGGTCACGATCTGGAATCCGCACGTGAGTTGAATGATCGTCTGAGCAGAACCTTTGCTGAGGATGAGATTTATCGTATTGACCATTACTTAGGCAAGCCCATGGTTCAAAACCTTGAAGCCTTAAAATTCGCTAATCCGTTGCTTCAAGGAATATGGAACAATCAGTACATCGCCAATGTGCAAATTACCGCTTCTGAGACTGTAGGAGTAGAGGAGCGAGCAGGATACTATGATCACTCCGGCGCTATTCGTGATATGGTACAAAATCACATGCTGCAGGTATTGATGATGGCGGCTATGAACAAGCCGGGACATGTCACGGCTGACCAGGTGCGTGACGAAAAAAGCAAGGTTATGGACGCGCTTCGTGCACTTGATCCTTCTGATATTGCTTCCAGCGTGGTTAGAGGCCAATATACCAACGGTGAGATCAACGGAAAAGCAGTTCCTTCCTATAAAGAAGAGCCGAATATCGGACCTGATTCGCAAAATGATACTTTCATTTCAGCTCGCCTATGGATTGACAACGAACAATGGTCGGGTGTGCCGTTCTATATTCGTACCGGCAAACGCATGAAAGAAAAATCTACTCGTATCGTCGTGGAATTCAAAAAGGACAGCACAGATCCTTATGCCGCTCAAGGGCAACCGACTGACCCGAACCTGCTGATCATCCATGTTAACCCGGATGAAAAGGTAACGCTGCGTCTGAACAGCAGAGATCCGCTGAACAATGGTCAACTGGAGACGGTTCTGATGAATTATCATTCCGAGGCCAAGGATGTACCAGAAGCCTATGAACGCCTCATCTTTGATGCACTGCGCGGAGATTCCACCTTTTTTGCTCATTGGAACGAAGTTGAGCTTTCATGGGTGTGGGTTCAACCTGTACTGGAAGCTTTTGCTCGTGGTGAGGTTCCACTACACACGTATGCAGCAGGCTCTTACGGTCCAGAAGCTTCAGATCAAATGTTAGAGGAGCAAGGCTTTACATGGTGGCTGGATGAAAAAACCGAAAGCTCTGAGAAAGCAGTCGTTCGTTCTTAACAGTAACAAGAAAGTATATACAAAATATGTTTGCTACGGCAGGAGGCCTTTACTATGCAAGTAGGATTAATTGGTTTGGGAAAAATGGGTTTGAATCTCGGGAAAAATTTGATTGATCATAAGCATGAACTTGTCGCTTACGACGTTAATGCAGCCGCAATCCAAGAAATGAAGGATTATGGAGCTAAAGGTGCTTCTACATTGGAAGAGCTTGTACAGGCAACTCAATCCCCTAGAGTATTATGGATCATGGTTCCTCACCAAATTGTTGATTCTGTGCTGGATCAGCTTCAACCGATGTTGTCCAAAGGGGACATCATTATTGAAGGTGGTAATTCTCATTACAAAGAGTCTATTGCTCGTCATGCCCGTCTAAAAGAACATGGAATCAGCTTCATGGATGCTGGAACTTCAGGCGGGATGGAAGGCGCACGCAATGGCGCTTGTTATATGATCGGTGGCGATCCGGAAGCTTGGGCGGTTGTTGAGACTGTTTTCCGCGACACAGCAGTGGAAAATGGATATTTGTACGCAGGTAAATCCGGAAGCGGACATTTTCTGAAAATGGTTCATAACGGTGTGGAATACGGCATGATGGCTTCCATCGGTGAAGGATTTGAAGTGCTGGAAAAAAGCAACTTTGACTTTGATTATGAACAAGTAGCGCGTGTGTGGAACAACGGTTCTGTTATCCGCTCTTGGTTGATGGGCTTAACTGAACGTGCATTCTCCAAAGATGCAAACCTGGACGAAATCCGTGGGGTTATGCACTCTTCTGGTGAAGGAAAATGGACGGTTGAAGAAGCGTTGGACATTCAGGCTGCTACACCAGTTATTGCCTTGTCCCTGCTGATGCGCTACCGGTCTCTTGATGCGGACACGTTCAACGGGAAAGTGGTTGCTGCACTGCGTAATGAATTTGGCGGTCACGCGGTAGAAAAGAAGTAATAACAATATAAGTTAGTATCTATCCCCGTAGCTTCACAACTGCGGGGATATTGCTATATGTTTTGGCGTTTATTGGATTTTTGCATAACCTGCATATGCATATTTTTCCTTGTATATCCGCACAATAGGTGAAAAAGGCGGAAGGATGAATAGCAAATGTGCAAAAGGTTTTCGTTATCGGCTGATGTAGATGAGGTGAGGGATCACTTTGGTATACAACGGGTGATGTATTATTACAAAACACGCTATAACATGAGTCCTACTCAGCATGTTCCAATTGTGCTGCATCAGGATGGAGAGCGGGTACTTGATGAATTTCGTTGGGGATTTATTCCCTACTGGGGCAAGGATTGTGTCAATGCAGACTTAAATACGGTTCGGGTAAATCCGAGTTATCGCAAGATGGCGGAAACCCGACGCTGTATCATTCCATGCAATGGATTTTATTATTGGCGAAAAGTAGGCAAACGCATGTGTGCTGTAAGGGTGGTACTGCCGGAACAGAAGATGTTTGCGGTCGCGGGGCTATATGAAGTATGGCATGATAGTCGTAAGGAGCCTTTACGCACCTGTACGATGATGACAGTTCATGCTAATACGGATATACGTGAATTCGATACCCGCATGCCAGCTATTTTGGAAGCTGATCATATAGATTCATGGCTGGATCCGTCTGTCCAGAACATAGATGAGCTGCTGCCTCTATTGCGCACGTATGAGCAAGGCGACATGAACATCTATCCAGTGACCCCGCTGGTGGCCAATGATGAACATGATAACCGTGAATGTATTCAGGAAATGGATTTGCAGTGGTCCTGGATTAAACCTTAAACGTATGGAGATTTTCATCCATTATTGATCATAAGCTTCCCGCCACCTGCATAGGTATGTATTGGGGAACAAGCGTCATGATCCGGGGAGAGGGGAAACGGCCGAAGGAGTATCTCATATGGGATGGAGGCGATTGGAATGAGTAACGATACACTCATCCAGCTGCTGGTGCTCATGGTGACGATCATCGGTCTGGTCCAAAACCGGTAAGTGGCAGGTTCCAGAAGGCGGGAGAATTGCCGTAGGCAATCTTCCGTTTTTTTCTGTGTTAAAAAGCTCGCAGATTAAGGAAGCTTACGGTACAATAGATGCTAGGCTACAGGTGACAAGACACCTGAATATACGTCTACATACGATATATTTTTAAGGGAGAGCGAATCATGAGTGACTTAACTTCATTACCACCAGCCAAAAAAAGAAAATTGCTGTTCAGTGCAGGGCTTAGCTGGCTGTTTGATGCTATGGATGTAGGGCTGCTTTCATTTATAGTCGCAGCGTTGGCAAAGGAGTGGCATCTGGGATCTGAGCAAATTGGACTGCTGACTGCAATGAATTCGATAGGAATGGTGTTCGGAGCCGCTTTGGCGGGGATTTTGGCTGATCGTTACGGCAGACGCGCCATATTAGTGTGGACATTGTTGATCTTTTCTATTGCCAGCGGCTTATCAGCTTTGGCGACAGGCCTCGGAATGCTGCTGGTGCTGCGTTTTATTGCTGGTGCAGGCTTGGGCGGGGAATTGCCGGTTGCTTCGACGCTGGTGTCAGAATCAGTGCCTGTGAAAGAACGAGGGAGAGCGGTTGTGCTGCTGGAAAGCTTCTGGGCGGCAGGCTGGATCCTTTCGGCTCTTATTGCTTATTTTGTTATTCCAAAGTATGGTTGGCAAATGGCATTTATTCTCGGCGCAGTACCTGCGCTGTACGCTCTTTATCTGCGTAGAGCTATTGATGATTCACCGCGTTACAAGCTGCAAAGCGTTAAACTTCCGCTGCGTGCACGATTGGCTTCGATTTGGTCGGGACCTAATCGCAAGTCTACGCTGATGCTGTGGATTTTATGGTTCACAGTTGTATTTTCATACTACGGCATGTTCCTGTGGCTGCCTAGCATTATGTTTATGAAAGGCTTCGAACTGGTTAAAAGCTTTGAGTATGTGCTGATCATGACGCTTGCCCAACTCCCAGGTTACTTTACCGCCGCCTATCTAATTGAAAAGCTGGGCCGCAAATTCGTACTGATCATCTACTTGCTGCTCACAGCCGTGTCTGCCATTTGGTTTGGCACCTCGGAAACGGCGGGAATGCTGCTAGCTGCTGGTATCTGCTTGTCCTTTTTTAATCTCGGTGCATGGGGAGCCATGTACGCCTATACACCAGAATTGTACCCGACATCCGTCCGTTCAACCGGTGTGGGTATGGCGGCTGCGTTTGGTCGTATTGGAGGCGTTATCGGGCCTTTTGCAGTCGGTATACTCGTAGGACAGGGCGTAGCGTTACCATCTATCTTTGTGATTTTCTTCGTAGCTATCTTGATCGGAGCAGCGGCTGTATGGTTGCTGGGTACGGAAACCAAAAATCAAGAGATTGACTAACCTTTACATTCACCTGTGTGAAGATTCATAATATAAGAGAGAGGAGTGACCTGAAATGGAGCATACCTTTCTGCTCAAGGCAGACTGGAACGGGGGGCGCAACAGTGACGGTCGTATTGAGGCTGGACAGTTGCGGACAGCAATTTCGATCCCGGCCGAGATGGGAGGCCCTGGTGTGGGCACCAATCCAGATGAAATGCTGCTCGGTGCCGCCGCTACCTGCTATTTGATTACTTTGGCGGCGATGATGGAGCGCGCGAGTCTCCCGGTGGCGTCACTGGCGCTGAAATCCGAAGGGATTGTCGATGTAACGAACAATATTTTTACATATCGCCGAATTGTGCATCGTCCGCAGGTTCAATTGGCCGCCGATGCGACAGAATCGCAGATCGAACAAGCATTGCGACTGGCAGAGCAGGCAGAAACCTCATGCATGATCTCGCGTGCTGTAGCGGGAAATGTGACGTTGTCCACAGAGCCCGTGGTGGAGCGCGCCTCTTAATATCTGTAACAGGAGCAATCATTCTAATTGCCCATCATTTTTTTAATCCAAGGAGGACACAACCATGACAGCGCAACAAAAATTGCTCGTATTCGCAGGCTCTTACGCCGAATTGGAAGGTAACGGAGTTTATTCGTATACTTTTAATGAACAGACAGGAGCACTTACACTACAGGATGAGTTCTCCGGCTTGAAAAATCCTACATTCCTGAATGTGGACGTCAAAAATCGGAAGCTGTATTCCATTGGGGAGACGACTTCTGCTGCAGGAGCAAAAGTAGGCGAAGCTTCTGCTTTCGAAATTGATCCAGTTAAAGGAACATTTACATTGCTGAATCGTGCGGAAAACGTGGGTGCAACAACTTGCCACATTCAGCGTGATCCATCTGATCGTTACCTTATTGTAGTCAGCTACCACGGAGGTATGGTGGGACTGGTGTCTCTGACTGAGGACGGACGTATTGGTGAGTTGCTGGATGTTAAACAGCACGAGGGCAAAGGAGCGCACCCTGAACGTCAGGATCGTCCACATCCACATTCCAGTTTCTTTAGTCCAGATGGTCGCTTCCTGTTCGTACAAGATCTCGGTCTGGATCTGATCCGTGTTTATACCATTGATGACAGCAAAGGACAACTGGTGCTCCATGGTGAAACGAAAACCCATGCAGGTGCAGGTCCACGTCATTTGACGTTCCACCCAAATGGTAAATTTGCTTTTGTCATTAACGAAGTGGATTCTTCCATTACTTCTTTTGCATATGATGCAGAGGCTGGTAAGCTCACTGAGCTTGAGAGCGTACCGACATTGCCGTCTGACTTTACAGGTGAAAACACAACTGCTGAAGTTGCAATTTCGGAGGATGGAGCTTATCTGTACGGTTCCAACCGTGGGCATGACAGCATTGTGGTATACGCTGTAGACGGAGCAACTGGCAAGCTGAGCTTGGTGGAGCATGTATCTGCCGAAGGAGAGCATCCACGCCATTTTGCGTTGACTCCAAATGGTAACCATATGCTCGTGGCCAACCGCGACACCAATAACATCGTTACGTTCAAAGTGGACAAGGCAAGTGGACGCTTGACCTACACCGGGCAACAAGTAACCGTGTCCAAGCCAGTATGCGTACAGCCTTTTTACTTTTCTGTATAAAAATTAGGAAAACATTAGGGGGAACTAAGTAACGGTATGCGACTTGTGACCACTACGAGAACGGATCATTCTTCCGATCGCTGTTGCCCCCAGATTTCTTGTTTGTATGTTCAAGGGTAGAAATCCAGGGGCAAAGGCGAACGCTCCGCTGCTTTAATGCTTTGACAGCCATTGAATATGTATATGTTGATGGCACTAATAGATTAACCAAGCATAGAAAAATTGTTAGTGAAAACGGCTCGTAGGATAACCTACAGCCGTTTTTATTTTAGGGCTTAGTCATTTCTAAAGAAGTCACTAACTACGAAAATAAACTAAAATTTTAAGGTTACAAATAAGATACGAATAATATCGGTAGGAAAAGGGTACATATGTTATAAGCGGGACAAGAAGCCCTCAAGCACTCCGATAATGTAAATCTAGGACAAGCATTGTGAGTTCCATATAAGAGGTAGAGGCTTTAAATAAAAGTATTATATTTGACCTACCATCTGTTCGCGTAGTGGGCCACACAAATCGACAGCGTTGGATTGCATGTATTTCTACAGGAGGAGGAATTCTCATGAAAATTATCATTACACAAAAGGAAGCCGTCGACAAAGGAATATGGACAGAGATCATGGGGATGTTTGCTGTAACCAAAGAGGACGAAGTATGGCAAAATGAGGAGTTTATTCTCACCGAAGAACAGGCACGTCAGGTCGGGTTATTAAGATAGCAAAGATAAATAGGACATGTTATCAAGTTTTAAGACCAAGTCTTAAAAAATCGTAACTTCTTTTTTATGTATCTGATACACTTTTTAACCGTGCAACGTTTATGATAAGTACACAAGGGTAATGAAGCTTACAGACACCGTGTACATACCCAAACGGCAAGGAGAGATCAGACATGATGAAACTAGCTTCGAAATGGACCGTATTGGCTTTAATGATGATGCTGATTACGACGGCAGGAGCAACAGCGCAAGGCTACACGCCTGTCGCAGCTGCTGAAAATCAGGAGACCGTATATATAAACCAAATGGAGATTCGTGACGGACAAATTTATTTGTCGGCAGACCCGATTGAATGGTATGAAGGCGCGGCGGCAGACAAAGCATTTGTGGAGCATGAAGGAAATACAGGATTGGATGGAGCGCCGGATGGCTACTACATCGTAAACAATTCCGTGCAAAATGACGTGTATCAGGTTGCACCAGATGCTTCGGTAGAGGTGCAGATTTATGATCACACGGGTAACATAGAAGATACAGACGTACAATGGAACGAATCGATTCCGCTGACACAGTTTGAGAAGGATTTTGCAAAAAAGGACGTTCTGGACCTCAGTCAATTTCCATACCATGTTACGCTTCGTGACGGTAAAGTTGTAAAAATCGTGCAGCAATTCATTCCTTAAAATAGAAGTAATCGTAATCTCATATCACAAACACGTGCTTCACTTGATTACAGATCAGGGTAGCACGTGTTTTTATATTTTATAACAAAAAAGAGGATATCCAGCCCATATAGGGCGCGGATATCCTCTTCCCTTCATAATATATGATTAGAACGATTTTGCTGTGTTTACTGCACGTTGTACAGCAGAAGCAACGATTTCTTGTGCTTGATCTGGAGCTTGGTTATGTCCTTCCAGTACAACCTTCACGATGTCTTTCACGCCGAAGAAGGTTAAAATGTTACTCATGAAGTTCAAGGACATTTCAGCTGCAGCAGCTGGTCCTTCGGAATAAACGCCGCCTCTTGCATTCAACAGGGCTACTTTAGTTTCAGTTACAAGACCCACAGGACCCTCAGCAGTGTATTTGAATGTTTTACCAGCTTGGTTCAGGTAGTCAATGTACGTATGCAGTACAGCTGGAATCGTCATGTTCCAGAGCGGGAAAGCAAATACGACTTTGTCTGCTGCCAGGAATTGATCCAGGTAGCCATTAGCGATGTTTGCCAGGCGAGCTTCTTCTGCGTTCAGCTCCATGCCTCTAGCGGATTTGAACGTGCCGTTGATCATGTTAGCGTTCAAATAAGGAAGCTCGACGGAGAACAGGTCCAGCTCAGTGATTTCATCAGATGGGTGGGAAGATTTGTAGCTTTCCACGAATGCGTTATACAATTTAACTGTTGCAGATTCTTCAGCTGTACGATCATTAGCTTTGACAAATAATACTTTAGACATAATTTATTTCCCCCTAAGTAAGTTGAATAAGTAAGTTAAGTTAGTAAGTTACCATGTAATATTACAATATAAAGATAATATCTGTCAACGCTTTTATATTAAATTTACTTTGAAAAGCTACTTTATTTTTTACACTGTAAAATTCAAGTGTTTCTTTTGCAAAATATCAGTTTTGCGGTAAAATTTAAATGTAAAGTCTAATGAAGAGAATAGTTTAAGTAGGCGAAGAAGGAAATGAACATGGTGCCAGCAAGATTTGGCACCATAGTTGAATGAAAAAAGGTGAGTAGCTTGAAGATAGGTTTTTTTGATTCAGGATTGGGTGGAATTACAGTATTGTCCGAGGCACTAAGACGTTTGCCAAACGAAAATTTTGTATACATGGCGGATACCCTTCATGTGCCTTACGGGACGAAAACTCCCCAAGAGGTGCTTGGTTATGTCAAGGCTTCAGTGCAAACGATTCTAAAAGAAGATGTTAAGGCACTGGTGATTGCCTGCAATACGGCTACAAGTATCGCGGTTGCGGAGCTAAGGAAGGAATATCCTATTCCGATTATTGGTATGGAGCCAGCTGTGAAGCCAGCGGTCGAGATGAACCGGGCTAATGGTAAAAGAGTTCTGGTGTTAGCCACACCATTGACGTTGAAACAATCTTGTTATGCAGCACTCGTATCCAGAGTTGACGATCATGGGAGCGTGGACTCACTACCTCTGCCGGAGCTAGTACATTATTGCGAACAGTTGAATTTTGACCGGGCAGAAATGTCCGCATATTTTAACCGTGAGTTGTCTTCGTTCAATCTCGACATATATGGTACGGTGGTATTGGGATGTACTCATTATCCTTTTTATAAGGAAATTCTAAGGGAACTACTGCCTTCTCATATTCAGTTAATTGACGGGAGCCAGGGAACAGTTAGACGGTTGAAACAGGTGTTGTCTGAGCATAATTTGCTGGAACCTTCCCCAAAATCCAGTCCATCGCAGGCGGGACACATTACATTTCTATGTTCTAGTCAGGATGAGGCCTATGTGCGTAAGATGGAGCGGGCGCTTGAAATCTATACGGAGCATGAAAAGATTTATTTTTAAAAGAAGAGCGGCTGGCGAACGTGTGGGATTATCTTAATGAAATTATCCAAAAAATCGCCAGCCGCATTGTGGATCAGACGCACGGAGGGAGGCGTGAAATGGACGTTCAACTAATCCTGAATGAGCTTTATGCAGCAGGCGTGCTTGAAGGCCATATGCAAAATCTCAAACCGCTGACCGGCGGTACTTCGAGCGAAGTGGTTGTTGTCATGGATGGTACCAGGCCTCGATATGTGATTAAGCAAAATGATCATGTGATTGTAAAAGCCGAGGCGGAGTTTTTACATACCTATGTACAGATTGAGAAACTATCGCGTTTGGTTTATGTAGATCCGTTGCACCGTTATTTGGTATACACGTTCAGGTCAGGGCTCACACAGTATCATGGACGAAACAAAAGCAATTTGTTGCTTCATCTGTCGACGGAGGTGATCTCGCACTATAAGCCTTTTGGTGAGGAACGTCATTATGGTTATCCAGACCACCCGTTTGTGGAATGGAAAGATTTTCTGCTGCACAGAACGAAGGAATCTGGAAAGATCATACAAGACATTTTACCCCGTGAGGATCATCGTTTCGTTCATACCCTTGTGGCTGGATCGCCGCAACGGAATATTAAATATTTGCTTCATGGCGACTGTGGAGTACATAATTTTGTGTTTAACGAAAATGGCACATTGACGGGTATTATTGATCCTGATCCCGTGGTGGGAGAACCCCTATATGATCTGATATACGCCTTTTGTTCTTCACCGGATAGGCTGACCATCGATACCATTTTGCCTTCCTTAGAGAAGCTTGAGCCGGAGATGACAGGGGAATACGAGCTAAACAGGGAAGTGTTACTGGGACTATATTTTCGTATAGCCACCTGCATTCGTCATCATCCGGAAGATCTCGATCAATATACAGAAGCGTGGGCCTATTGGCTGAACAGGATTCGCTGTAAGGAAGAGGGATAAAAGCATACAAGGAAGGATCATATTTTCTTTTCGGTACATCAAAAAACTTGATTTTTAACCCAATGCAGATAGATGCAAGCACAGAAATAATACTCCACTCCAGGTAATCAGGTGTGTTCCCATCTGTGATAGAAACCATCCGCCTAAGGTGGTGCCAATCGTGACACCTAAATTTGCAAAGGAGACAAACAAGCTATTAGCAAATTCAGGTGCTTCTGAGGCCTCCGAAGTTAACCAAGTTTGACTTACAATCAGGCCGCCGGTAAAAAAAGCCCCCCATATAATTATTATTATAATCATGGGAATGTAGTAAGCTCTTTTGGGAAAAACTTTGCAAGAGAACGTTTCCATTATTCAGCGTCGGAGCTGACAAAATCCATCCTAGCCGGTGAAGCACTTCCAGCAACCGCGTAGGAACATGCAAAGATTAGGATACCCCATGTTTTACACTGCTGTCCCGAATTTCTAACTGATGCGATATGGACCAGTGGACAGCCGCCAATTCCTCTCCTTTAATAAGCTTAATGAGATTGCGGGCGGCGACCATGCCCAGTTCGGATGCTGAATATCGGACAGTTGACAATTTAGGCCGGATTATTGTAGCCATATCAATGTCGTCAAATCCCAAGAAAGAGACCTGTTCAGGTATTTTCACCCCATTCTCGGTCAGAAAGTTCATAGCGCCTATGGCAATTCGGTCCGTCGCGCAGAACACCGCACTGGGCAATGGGCCTGAATGATAAAGTTTTCTCATAGAGGTTACGCCGTCTTCAACTGAAAAGCCGCTTTCCAACACACGTTCAGGACGTACTGGCAGGTGAGCGGCCTTCAATGCCTGTTCATAGCCCAAAAAACGCTGACTGCCCACTGAAATATCTCCCGCAGCTCCCCGCAGCATCGCGATATCCTGATGTCCCTGCTGAATTAGATAAGTTACCGCTTCAAAAGCAGCCGTTATGTTGTCAACATGTACGGAAGGAATGGATTTGTCTCGAAAATCCCGTCCGACAAGGATGCAGGGAATTCCCGCCGCTTCAATGAGCGCGTATAGCGCATCCCGGATTCCGTCTACCGATATGATAATTCCGCTCGCCTGCATTTCACGGAACATATTGTAATAGTGTATTTCAGAGTCCGCGTCCCCCCCTGACAAGGCGATTATGACATCGAAGCCGTATAGATGCGCTACTTGATTGATGCCTTCAACCATGTTATCAAAGACATTGTTTTTAATCTCGGGCAGAAGTACTCCAATCAGAGATGTATTATTCTTTACCAGTGTCCGCGCTATGGCATTTGGACGGAATTGAGTGGCTTCAAGGACATCTAGAACTCGTTTGCGTATTTCACTGTTCACCGTCTGGCTGTTATTGATCACTCTGGAAACCGTTGAAATGGAGACGTTGGCCATTCGAGCCACATCTTTTATAGTCATTTTCATTGTACACACCGACTTTCAAGCAAGTATTTATTTAGAAAAAGGTTCTCAAAGTCAATTGAATTTATTATATCAGTTTATTGAGTTTAACAAAGATTCCAGAGCAAAGAAAGCGCTTGACCTTGGTTTATAGGGGGAGTATAATCAACTCCGGAAAACGTTTTCTAGTATTTTCTGGAGATAAATGATTGTTTTTACCAAATAACTAGCTGAATTCAAGGTATTTCGGCTTGTTTTTTTGATTATCAAGAAAACGTTTTCCTTATGGCTTGGGATTGTAGAGAATAACAAGGGAAAAGGAGCATGAGCATGAGAAGTTCGAGCGATATTGTTGTAATGGGAAATGAGGCTTCAAAGCAAACCGATTCAAATATTACGCTGAAAGAAAAGATGGGTTATGGATTCGGTGATTTTGCCAGCCAGTTGCTGTTTGCCGCCGCAATGACTTTTCTGTCCTACTTTTACACAGATGTAATCGGGATCAGCGCCGGGGTCATTGGTACTTTAATGCTAGTTGCGCGTGTACTGGATGCGTTTATTGATGTCGCGATTGGGGCTTTGATCGATAAAACGAAGAGCAGACACGGGAAAGCCCGTCCTTGGTTACTGTGGATGTCCGGGCCATTTGCGTTGTCTGGAATTCTCTTGTTCACGGTTCCAAGTGGAAATATGACGATCACTATTCTATACATTTACGTTACCTATCTGCTGATGAACATTATCTATTCCAGCATTAATGTCCCTTATGGTGTGCTTAATTCCATGATAACGCAGGATTCTTACCAGCGCTCTCTTCTTAATATTTTTCGTATGTCTCTGGCGAATATTGGTGCCTTGTTAATTAATTATTTCACCCTTCCGTTAGTGAAGTCGTTCGGCGGCGGTCAAAAGGGGTGGATTTTCACCTTTATTCTGTTTGGTTTGCTCGGAACCTTCTTATTTCTCGTTACCTTCTTCAGTACCAAAGAAAGGGTTACTCCATCTGTTGTACAGAAGCCAATTCCGTTTGGACGTGCTTTTGGAGCGCTGATGCGTAATAAGTATTGGAAATTGATTCTTGGGTTTGCTGTGGTCTATTTCATAAATAACTCACTGGGCACAGGTATGAATATTTACTACGCACGTTATGTGTTAAAAGACGCCAATCTGATTGGGGTGCTCGGCATATCCTTACTCCTTCCTTCCCTGCTTGGTTATCTGTTATTGCCACCCGTCGTCAAGCGGATCGGGAAACGAAATTCATCCATTATCGGAAGTATCCTCCTGATTGTGGGATCGCTTGTTATTGCCGTCAGTCCCGCAAGTCTTATGGCGGTCTGCCTGGGACTCGTTATTAAAGCGCTTGGACATGCCGCTATTCTCGGAACCTTCTTTGCCATGTTGTCAGATACCATTGAGTATGGCGAATGGAAGACAGGGATGCGCACCGAAGGACTGGTGTACAGTGCGGGTAGTTTCGGCACAAAAGCGGGAGGCGGTTTCGGAGCGGCACTCATCGGTTGGGGACTGGCATTGGGAGGATATGCTGGTGGACAAGCTACAATCAGTGCCACAGCGCTAGCGTCTATTCATTTCATGTTTATCTACGTTCCAATTATCTTGGCTGCCCTGCAAATTGTATTGCTGGCATTTTACAACCTAGATAAATTATTTCCCGGTATTGTCAAAGAGCTTGAATTCTTAAAAAACGCTAAATAAGGAGAGGAAAGCAAATGGAGAAGAAATGGTGGAAAGAAGCCGTATTCAAACCATTATCCACTAAAATTTTTCCTGAATTCTTTGCTTCCTTTTCAGTTTCTATTCTTTGAATCTCATATTTATCAGAACTACAAGGTAGGTCAACTAAGTTTATGAAGCTCATTGTCTGAGAAGCCCATACTTTAGGCTTAGGAAACGTTAGCTGAATTAAAGAGCGGTAGTCTAGAATTTAACTATGAAAACCAAGATGTTTTTTTCTTGACCAGTTTTAAAAAAAGGACTATAACATCAATCTTGATGATGTTATAGTCTTTTTTTGATAAGAAATTATTATTTTAACGAGGTCTACCTGAACGAAAACCACAAGAAGGATGTTCTGCAATGGACAATCGAATCATGTTGAATACCACGCTTATCAAGCTGAGAACTTTTAATGTCATCATTTTGCCCGGACGAGAACGGAATGAACAGGACAAAAGGCCAGTCTATTTTACAGATCCAGACGGACATAAGTATGAATTCCACACAGGACAATTGCGGGACCGCCTGGAATATTATAAAATGAAAAAGCATATGACTTTTTTTGAATGAGTAATTGTTATCGATATAAATGATATAAGTAATAAGTAAGTAATGATTGGGTTCGCATTTAGGAGGAATACGAAAGGATGTCACTGTCTCAGGAAAACGCTTCCAAGCAAGCGCAAGTCGTTAAAACGATGACGGTTTTTGCAATCACTTGGCCGATCTTTATAGAGATGTTGTTTCACATTTTGATGGGTAGCGTGGATACGTTCATGCTAAGCCATGTTTCTGATGAGGTTGTATCGGCTGTGGGTGTGTCCAGACAGTTGATTGAATTTACGATTATACTTTTCAATCTGCTTGGTCTTGGTGTAGGTGTGATCATTGCTCAGCTATTGGGGGCGCAAAAGCATGTGGATGCAAGCCGTGTTACGGCTTCGGCACTAACCTTTAATCTGGTGTTTGGTCTGGCATTGAGCTTGATGTTTATTGTCAGTCGGGATTTTTTGCTATCCTTTTACCATATTACTCCGACGATTAAGGAAAATGCAGAGATTTATATGATGCTGGCAGGGGGTTCGCTGTTTCTGGAAGCGCTCATGCTAACCGCGGGTCCGGTTATTCGATCGCATGGTTTTACTAAAGATACGATGATCGTGGGCATTGGTATGAATATTTTACATATTACAGGAAATGCATTGCTCATTTATGGCTGGTTTGGTCTGCCGCAGATGGGAGTGGCGGGAGCAGCGATTTCAACGGTTATTAGCCGTGTTGTAGCATGTGTCTGGATTTTTCTACTGCTGTACAAGCGTGTAAGTGCGCCGATTCGCATCCGGTATTATGTACAGCTACAATGGAGTAAGCTGGTAGCCATTCTGAAGATTGGTATTCCTGCCGGGCTGGAATGGTTGTCTTATCAGCTTAGCCAAATGATGGTGACCCGGTTTGTCAGCTTTATGGGTACAACGGCAATCGCAACCCATTTTTATTCGAATACAATTGTGTACTTTTTTATGGTATTTGGAATGGCTGTAGGGGAGGGGACGGAAATTATTGTTGCCCGCCTGATTGGAGCAGGAGACAAGGAAAAGGCCTATCATCAACTTTTACGGAGCCTGAAATGGTCTTTGATCATTACGATTGCTGTAATCGTGGTAGTATCCTTTTTCCGATATGAAGTGATGGCGATCTTTACAGATGAGCCGGCGATCATTCAATTAGGGGCAGCGATTTTGCTTTTCTGTATATTGCTGGAGCCGGGCCGAGTGTTTAATCATGTTGTCATTAACTCCTTGCGAGCAGCGGGAGATGTTCAGTTCCCGTTAATGATGGCCATAATTTCAATGTGGGGGATTAAAATCCCGTTAGCATATGTGCTGGGCATTCATATGGGATATGGAGTGCTGGGTGTGTGGATTGCACATGCCTGCGATGAGTGGGTACGAGGCATTTTCCACTATTTACGCTGGAAGGGCCGGAAATGGCAGCACAAATCGCTGTTATCCAAGGCTGAACTTCAGGCGGAATCCGTCTAAGGCTGATAGAGAACCTACAACAGACATTCTCCAAGCGAATTGGGGGATGTCTGTTTTTTTACAAAAATAAGCAAAATGGGGATGTTCAAAGTTTTCAAAAATTGCTAGAATATAGTAACCTCGAATGTAGTAGAGGTTTTCAAAGTTTCATAGTTTCAAAGACGGGTGGTTTCCGATTGAATCCATGAAGGAGGGAATAGGATGGAACGTAAAGTGCATATCATTCCTTACCAAGTGATCAAGCAGGAGCAACAAGTGAATGAAATACCGCGAGGTGTAGAGCTGATTCAGGCTCCTGCGGTATGGAACCAGACTCGAGGCCAAGGCGTGAAGGTGGCGGTGCTGGACACGGGCTGTGATTCGGACCATCCTGATTTGAAGGCGCGCATTATTGGCGGACGGAATTTCACGGATGATGATCAAGGTGATCCGGAAATTTTCAAGGATTATAACGGTCATGGCACGCATGTGGCAGGAACCATTGCGGCAGCAGAAAATGCGGATGGTGTCGTGGGTGTTGCTCCAGAGGCAGACCTGCTCATCATCAAAGTGCTAAACAAGCAGGGCTCCGGTCAATATGACTGGATTATTCAAGGCATCTATTATGCGATTGAGCAAAAGGCAGATATCATATCGATGTCACTTGGCGGTCCTGAAGATGTGCCAGAGCTGCATGAAGCAGTAAAAAAGGCTGTAGCTAGCCAAATCTTGGTCATCTGTGCAGCTGGAAATGAGGGAGACGGTGACGACAGAACGGACGAGCTCGGCTACCCCGGCTGCTATAATGAAGTGATTAGCGTAGGCGCTATCAATTTTGACAGGCACGCCTCAGAATTCAGTAATTCTAATAATGAGGTGGATTTGGTTGCACCCGGAGAAGATATTTTGTCCACCGTTCCGGGCGGCAAATATGCGACTTTTAGCGGAACTTCGATGGCTACTCCGCACGTAGCAGGTGCATTGGCGTTGATTAAGCAGCTGGTAAGTGCGAGCTTTGAGCGTGATCTCACCGAACCGGAATTATATGCACAACTCATCAAACGCACGATTCCACTTGGCAATTCTCCTAAGCTGGAAGGCAACGGTCTATTGTACTTGACGGCAGTAGAGGAGCTCTCGCGTATTTTCGACGCACAGCGTGTAGCAGGAATACTAACTGCAGGATCATTGAAGGTTAAATAAACCGTAACTTCGGATATATAGCGGCTCTCCTGTAAGGAGAGTCGTTTTTTTGGATTTTAAATCTTAGGAAAAACTCCATTTACATTGCATTCAAATGTCGGGTAACATATATCTCAAAGATAGGCATGAGTCAGAAGTGGAGGATTAATATGAACGATATCATGGCGCAAGCTGGCGAGCTTAGACGAACAGGGCAAGCAGAGGAAGCACGAAAGCTTCTTTTGAAGGCATTAGAACAGCAGCAAAATGATGCAGAATTGTGGTATCAGACCGCTTGGACACATGATTCATTGGGCTTAGAGAGGGAAGCAGTACCCTATTATGAAAAAAGCCTGGGTATGGCATTATCCGCAGAATCAAGGAAAGGAGCCATCCTGGGATTAAGCAGTACATATCGTTTATTGGGGGATTATGCCAAGGCGAAAGCATGGTTGGACACAGGAATGGACGAATTTCCGGATTACAGACCGTTTCGGGTATTTTACGCGATGGTATTATATAATCTGGGGGAATTCGGGAAAGCCATGCAGGAGCTGCTAATGGAGGTGGCTGAGACGACCTCGGATTTATCTACACAGGAGTACTCACGTGCCATTCAATATTATGCAGATAAACTGGATCAGATCGAGACATAGGTGGACCGGAGTGAGAGCATAAGCAGTAACGTATATATACGCTCGTACATAAAAAGATCACAGTCAGAGAGCAGTAATTCTCTTTCCTGACTGTGATCTTTTGCTGTTTATTGTTTGGCTATAGGGTCTGTAAATTGATGAGTTAAATAGCTGCGATTACTGCGCACCTTCAGTAACGGCGATTTCCTTCTCCAGGTTTTCTCTGGACAGGTTGGCCTTCAAGTAATCCGGGGTATCGGGCAGGACCAGGTGCAGATTGGATTTTTGACAAATGCGGATGGTGCACTTTTCGACGATAAAATCAAAGACATGCCCACCCCCAGTGCGTTCATCGTTAATAAAATGCAGATGAAATCCGGCTACCCCAATACCTTGAGCATAGGCAGGTGTCCAAAAACCTGTAATCACCCCAGAAGCGTCGTTAAAAGAGAACGTAGGCTGAGATTTGGTCGCTTCGATAAAAGGTTTGTAAGGCTTCACCTGGTGAGGGACGGTACGTGTCTTTACTTCACGAAAAGTGCCATCCATACGGAAGGCATAGAACAGATTACGGCTTGGAAACAACTTTAACAGCAGAGCTTCCAGCTCTTCACGATGCATGGGGCGGTCAATAGTATATGTGAAATCTTCATGGAAAAAGGTGACGGTGGAAAAAGGTGTGGTTTCTTCCGGTTTTACGCGATGGGCCGTACCGTCTGGAAGCAAGTGATAGAATTCACCATCGAACGCGATCATCTCGCCATTCAGTTGATCAAAGGTACCAATCCCAAAATCCCCGTGCTTTTGCAACTCCTCAAAGGCAACAACTCCGTCATAAAGACCATCTAATAGAGCGAGCATAGTGGACGTTTGGTAAATATCATGGTCAGTTTCTTGCTTGGTTTCCAGTCCTGCAACGGTCATGGTAATACACTTCCTTTTGTAATTGTATGCATTTATTTTCTTTCTTTTTCAATAATAAACGTAAATTTTCAGTAAATAACGAGAATAACTCAAAAAAATCATAGAAAATAACGTTTTGCTCCATAATTGTCACGAAAACGTCACGAGTAAGTCTTGGTAAAGGTTAGTTTAATTGATTTGGCAGCAGTTTACGTCCCAACTGGATATTATCTTGATAATTAATCGGGATATCAACAACCACAGGACCATCCGTATGAAGTGCCTGCTGCAATACACTTTCCAGTTCTTCAGGAGAGTGCACGCGTAATCCGGTGGCCCCGAAGCTTTCAGCATATTTCACTACATCAACATCTCCAAATTTTACACCGGAAGTTCTGCCATATTTAATCTGTTGTTGAAATGCGACCATGTCATAGGTACCATCTCTCCATACGATATGCACTAGCGGAGAGTTAAGACGTACAGCGGTTTCGAGCTCCATGGATGAAAACAGAAATCCTCCGTCTCCAGAAATAGAAACGACTTTTTGACCGGGGTTGACGAGTGTGGCAGCAATCCCCCAAGGCAGTGCTACGCCCAACGTCTGCATTCCGTTGCTGAATAGAAGGCGCCGCGGTTCATACGAACGGAAATATCGTGCCATCCAAATGTAGTGTGAACCAACATCACAGGTGACAGTGACATTATCGTCGATCAGGCTGCGCAGTGTACGAATAAATTGTAATGGATGAATCAGATAATCGTGACTGTGTACAGGAACAGCTTCTTGCTCGTTTAGATCATGACGAAGACGATTTAATTGGTCGCAGGAGGCTTTAGGTAGCTTTAAGGTAGGCAATTCTTCTGCAAGGCCACTCACAATCAGGGCTATATTCCCGATAAGCTCATGATCAGGTTGATAATCATGATCAATATCTGCTTGATGATCATCCAGATGAATAAGGGTTCGGTTCGCAGGAATATTCCAGTTTTTTGGATCATATTCAATAGGATCATAGCCAATCGTCAGTACCAGATCTGCCGCTCCAAGAAGCATGTCACCCGGCTGATTATGGAACAGACCGACTCTCCCAAAATAGTGGCTTTCCAGCTCCCGGGAAATGGCTCCAGCGGCCTGAAAGGTTTCAACCACAGGCAAATCCGTGTTTCGAATCAGTGCACGGATGGCTGCTGTAGCTTCGGGTGTGCTGGCTTTCATACCGAGAAGGAGTACGGGCAGCTTGGCTTTTTTGATTTGGCCTGCAACTTGTTTGATGAGCTCGGCGGGTGCGGTTCCAAGCTGGGGAAGGGAAACCTTCTCAATGGCGGTTACTTCGGATGACGAAGTCAACACGTCCTGCGGCAGACTGACAAATGTGGCTCCAGGCTGGGCTGAGGTCGCAATCCGAAATGCATTAGTAATTGCTTCCGGTACACTATCAGGATGTTCTACTTCTACACTGTACTTGGTGATGGGTTCGAAAAGTCCGGCGTTATCCATAGATTGATGCGTGCGTTTCAGGCGTTCTGATCTTGGGACTGCACCAGCAATGGCGACGACAGGATCACTCTCTGCATTAGCGGTGACAAGTCCTGTCGCCAAGTTAGACGCGCCTGGACCGGAAGTAACAATGCATACGCCCGGTTTACCTGTTAAACGACCGACCGCTGCTGCCATAAAGGCGGCATTTTGTTCATGACGGCATATGATCAATTCTGGACCCCGATCTTGAAGAACATCAAAAACAGAATCGATCTTGGCACCTGGAATGCCAAAAATATGCGTAACCCCTTGCTTGATCAAACAATCGACAACAAGGTCGGCTCCTTTTGTATCGGATTTGGTTTTAGTTTTAGTTTGAACAGCTTGAACTTTAGTACTCAATGCTACCACCTCTTCTTTTCATCTTTGAAATAAACCAATGAAATACTTTCAATGTAAAACAATGGATGTATATTACAATTATAATGCAATAACTGGTATTTTCAAGAAAGAAATTTTCTGAAAAAAAGAGAAAAACACATAAAACGTTTTCAAAGTTTGATTTATCGGGGAAAATTAAAAATTGTAGAATTTTCTTTTGGTATCAGCTATCGGGAAAATATAGAACAGATCTGCTCCAAATGGCAGTAGGCCATTTTTTTTATTCGCTCACATGATAAAAATCACTTTCGTCTACAAAGGATAGCGGTTACAATGTAATTGTTGTTAACGTAAACATTAAATTTAAAGTGAAGTAATCCGGCTTGAAATGATGTGCAGGTATCGTATTACAGCTATATCATCTTGCCTAATCACGAGATCTGCTATGTGGTGGAGAATGCTATTATTGAAAACGAGTACAGTACAAGCATTTTTGTTAACGTTAACAATTTGTTGAGAAACACGATTATAGAAGGGATGAGAAAGTAATGACTAAAGCGTTTTTAGACGAAAACTTTTTGTTGAGCAATCCAACGGCTGAAATCTTGTATCATCAGTACGCCAAGGATATGCCGATTATTGACTATCATTGTCATTTAAGTCCACAAGAAATTTATGAAAATAAAGCGTTCAAGAATATTACGGAAGCTTGGTTGTACGGAGACCATTACAAGTGGAGACTTATGCGGGCCAATGGGGTTGAGGAACGCCTGATTACGGGGGATGGCGAAGATTATGACAAGTTTATGGCTTGGGCCAAAACCGTACCTACACTAATCGGCAATCCGCTGTACCATTGGACGCATTTGGAGCTTCAACGCTTTTTTGGTGTCTTTGAGCTGCTGAATGAACAGAACGCACCAGTGATCTGGGAAAAGGTAAACCAAAAGCTGCAGGGAAAAGGCTTTGGCGCACGTGATCTGATTGTGAACTCGAAGGTAACTGTGGTGTGCACCACGGATGATCCGACAGACCATCTCGAATACCACAAACAAATCAGCAAGCTGACCGATTTCCCAGTCGCAGTGTTGCCAAGCTTTCGTCCCGACAAGGCTTTGGAGATAAATCGCGAAACTTTCCGGCCTTGGGTGGCTCGGTTGGGTGAAGTCAGCGGACTGGATGTTTCTGGCCTGGAAGGATTTTTGAATGCGCTGGCGAGCCGGGTGCGCCATTTCCATGCTGCCGGAGGCCGAGTATCTGATCATGCGCTGGATACTGTAGTCTATGAAGAAACGACACGGGAGGAAGCTGCAGCCATATTCAATAAGGCGCTGGAGGAAGGCCATGTGACTCCTTTAGAGGAGGCGAAATATAAATCGTACGTTCTGGTTTTCCTTGGCAAACAGTATGCAGAACATGGCTGGGCTATGCAATACCATATCCACGCACTGCGTAATAACAACACTACTATGTTCCGTCAATTGGGACCGGATACAGGCTACGATGCCGTAAATGATGGCTCTATCGCTCGTCCATTGGCGGCATTGCTGGACGCACAGGAGCTGGGAGGAGGATTACCTAGAACCATTTTGTATTCGCTTAATTCGGTTGATTATCCAGTACTGGCAAGTCTCGCGGGTTGTTTCCAATCCGGTGGAAATGTGGGGAAAATCCAGTTTGGCACGGCATGGTGGTATAACGACCATATCGAAGGTATGCAGGAGCAGATGAAGTTGCTGGCTAACTACGGGGTGCTGTCCCGCTTTATTGGTATGCTGACGGATTCCCGCAGCTTCCTCTCCTACACACGCCATGAATATTTCCGCCGTATACTCTGTGACTTAATTGGAACGTGGGTTCAGGAGGGTAAGGCGCCTGAGGATCTGGAGCTGCTCGGAGCCATGGTACAAAACATTTGCTACAACAACGCCGAGCAATATTTTAATTTCCCAACGGTTGTTCATAGTAAGTGAAACTACGCCCTAAGGCGAGGACTCACTAACTTCATAAGAAAGGGCTCTTACCGGGAGCTTGTTTCAAAACTCCCGGTAAGAGCAATTAAAAATAAAATAGTTATCAACTGAGGATTTTGCAAAATCCAGAACTAATTTTGTGAAATTAATTACAAACAAAGAGGAGTGTGTAGGTATGGGAGTGCCTATCGTGCAGGAGAACGTCCAAACTGACAACAAGACAGGCGAGCATATTAGCCTGAAAGAAAAGATTTCGTATGGTATGGGTGACTTTGGAAACGGATTCATGTTTGATTTGGGGCAGTTGTATTTGCTGAAATTTTTTACAGATGTAGCAGGGGTTTCTGCAGGAGCCGCCGCAGGCATTTTCTTGGTCAGCAAGCTATTTGCCGCCGTCTGTGATCCCATTGTCGGGTCCTTTGTTGATTATCGCAAACATATCGGTACACGTGGAAAATTTAGACCTTTTCTTATTGTTGGAAGCGTTATCCTTGCAATTCTTACGGTTCTAACCTTTATATCGCCGAATATTTCACCCACAGGAAAACTCATTTACGCCTATGCGTCCTATATGATCTGGGGGATCGGCTACTCTATTGTAAACATTCCATACGGCTCGCTAGGTGCCGCTATTACACAGGATACTCATCAGCGTGCTTCATTGTCATCTTTCCGTCAGGCGGGATCGCTGGGCGCATTATTCGTCACCAGTGTCGTTGTCATGCCGCTTATTTTACTATTTCCTAACCACCATGTTGGCTATCCGGTTGTGATGGGGATTATGTCACTCATTGGTGTGATCGCTTTCATCATATGTTACCGAGGAACGAAAGAACGTATTATTAGCCAGTCCGGGCCAAAAGAGAAGCTATCTATAGGCGTTATTGTGCATACTTTTACGAATAACAAGCCTTTGCTGGTGCTCGTTTTGATGACGATTTTCACTATATCCGCGTACAATATTAAGTCCGCTCTGCTGATCTATTTTGCCGAATATAACTTGGGGCATGTAGAGTTAATGGCTTATATGAATTTTATTATTATCGGTTCGTCGCTACTGGGTGTATTGTTCCTGCCCAAGCTGGTACGGCGTTTCGGTAAACGAAAAACAGCCATACTGGGGATGCTGGTTAGTGTCATTGCCGACTCCATTAACTTTTTTATGCCTTCAAATGTATACATTTTCACAATCCTGGCCAGTATTTCGTTCATTGGTATTAGTATTCCTAACGGGGTGACCTGGGCATTCGTGTCCGATATTATTGATTATGGCGAATGGTCATCCGGGGAGCGTAAGGAAGGGATTACTTACTCGTTATTTAACTTTTCACGTAAGTTGGCTCAATCCTTGTCTGGCTTTCTATCGGGTATTGGACTAGCGCTCATCGGGTATGTTCCGAATGTGGTTCAGTCCTCTGGAACCCTGCTTGGGATCAAAGCATTACTTTGTCTCTATCCGGCTGTTGCCCTGGCTTTGGCCATGCTGGTCATCGGTAAAATGTACAAGCTGACGGACAGCAGACATGCAGAAATGGTTCAAGAATTACAGCGTCGACATGCGGACAACCGCGTATAATTTGTGAAAGTCTTCTTTTCCGGGCGGCTCCTGTGGTATGGTGGGTATATAATTTTTTTAGAGCCTCACTAAGGAAAGGATACGTATATGGCAGCTACCATTAAAGACATTGCCAAATTGGCTAATGTTTCCCATACAACCGTCTCCCGGGCGCTCAATAACAGCCCGCTGATTAAAGAAGATACGAAACGCAAAATTATGGAGTTGGCAGAGCAACTCAATTACATTCCAAATTTTAATGCCAAAAGCCTAGTTCTCCAGCGCTCGCATACGATTGGCTTGTTTTTCACCAGTATTTCAGAAGGCACAAGCTCCAGTTTTTTTGCCGATACCATCCGCGGTGTTAATCATGTCATTGGGGTAGATTACAATCTGTTTGTGCGAGGAATTGACGATTACGCTGATTTTTCGGCCATACACCGCAAGCGTTTTGATGGTATCATTCTGATGAGCCAGAGCGAGGCGGACAACCCTTTTATTTATCATGTGCTCGGTCAAGGCATTCCGCTTGTTGTTCTGAATCGGCAGGTGTCCGGGGCGGGGATTGTAAACGTGATTTCTAATGATAAAGAAGGGTCCTATGAAGCGGTCTCCTTTCTCGTTGAAAGTGGGCATGAACGCATTGCGATCATCGAAGGGGTAGAAGGCTTCAAGTCTACCCAGCAACGCCGCGAGGGTTTTATGAATGCGTTGATTGATAGTGGTAAGCCCATTCGACATGAATATATCGTGCAAGGTCATTATGATACTGAAAGTGGTAGCCAGGCAATGAAGCAATTGCTTTCCTTGCAGGAGCCGCCGACAGCGGTATTTTGCTCTAACGATGATATGGCTATTGGGGCAATGAATGCGGTATTCGAAAACGGCTTGAAGGTACCAGAGGATATCTCTGTCATTGGTTTTGACGATATCGGGTTCTCAATGTATACGACTCCACCGTTAACAACAGTCAAAAGACCGATTGAACAGATTAGCGAGCGCGGAGCCGCCTGCATTCTGGAACGAATTCAGTCACCGTCCAATGAGGGCGAGCTTATATTTATGGAGACCGCGCTCATGAAGCGGAAATCAACGGCAGGCAGACCACACTAAGTTTCGTTTGATTAACAGGCAGGCCAAAGGGGCAGAAACCATGCGAGACTTATGGTTTCTGCCCCTTTTAGGCTGAAATGCGTTCTGCTTCGTCTATATTTAACGAAAGAGATTGGTTTTAGCCAGTTCTACAATCTCGTCACCACGTCCGTTTAGCATCGCTTTCATCATCCACAGTGTAAATCCTTCTGCTTGTTTAAGATTAATTTTGGGTGGCATGGATAGCTCCTGGCGGTTCACCACCACGTCTACCACAACAGGGCCATCATGAGCCAATGCTTGCTGAATGGCATCTTCCAGCATGGTCGGATCTTCAACCCGGATGCCCTTGAGTCCCATGGCTTGCGCTACAGCACCAAAATCAGGATTCACCAGTTCAGTACCGTTTTCCAGAAATCCGGCCGCTTTCATTTCCAGCTCGACAAAACCGAGAGCGCCATTATTGAAAACAATGACTTTGATAGGCAGATGATGCTGCTTCAGGGTGAGCAGGTCGCCCATCAGCATCGTGAGTCCGCCATCGCCTGAGAGGGCAATCACTTGTCGGTCAGGCTCAGTGGCCTGTGCTCCAATCGCTTGTGGTAACGCATTTGCCATCGTACCATGGTTGAACGATCCGAGAAGCCGGCGCTGACCGTTCATCTGCAAATAACGCGCCGCCCATACAGTGGGAGTACCGACATCACAGGTGAAAATAGCATTTTCCTGCGCGGCGTCACTGATGACCTTGGCGAGATATTGCGGATGGATCGGCGTATGACCTGGTTTACCGACAGCAAGGTCATCCAACTCCTGGCGTACCTTGGTATAGTGGGAGACGGTTTTCTCTAGATGCTTGGAATCATGCTCTGATGTTAAATGCGGTAGCAGCATTTCCAACGTGGCTTTTACATCCCCACATAAACCATACGTTAACGGAGTACGTCTGCCAAGATGGGCTGGCTCTATATCTACCTGTAGGACAATCGCATCTTCAGGGTAAAATTGTCTGTAAGGGAAGTCTGTTCCGAGCATAAGTAGGACGTCACAATCCATCATCGCATGGTACCCGGAAGAATACCCGATCAGTCCCGTTAATCCAGCATAATAAGGGTTGTCATACTCCAGATATTCCTTGCCTCGCAGAGCGGATACCATGGGGGATTTTAACTTGTCACATAGCTGCATGAGCAATTCATGAGATTGTGAACAGCCGGCGCCGCATAGTAGCGTAATTCGTTTGCCTTGATTCAAATATTCGGCCAGTCGGGAAATTTCGGAAGCTGACGGATGCACTACAGGTGTAGTGGGATGGTAGACATGTTCAGGGACGGGTACCTTTTCCGCCCCCAATGCTGCTACATCACCGGGAAGAACAATGACGGAGACACCTGAACGTGAAACTGCCTGTTGAATGGCCATGGTCACCGTTCTGGGAATTTGACGCGGTGTCGTAATAACTTCACAGAAGTGACTGCATTCTCCGAAAAGATGTTCAGGATGCGTCGCTTGAAAATATTCACTTCCGATTTCGTCGCTTGGAATGTGAGCGGCAATAGCCAGTACAGGCACACGATTGCGGTGACAATCATATAAACCATTAATCAGATGCAAATTTCCGGGACCACTGCTTCCGGCACATACAGCAATGCTGCCACTAAGGTCAGCATCCGCTCCGGCTGCAAAGGCAGCCACTTCTTCGTGCCTTACATGAATCCATTCGATTTGACCATTGCTGCGAATGGAATCCACCATATTATTTAGAGAATCTCCAACAATGCCATAAATCCGCTTGACCCCTGCATTGACCAAAACTTGTACAATAGTATCTGCAATTGTCTTCATAGATGTTCCTCCTGCCTAGTAAGTAGTGTTATCCTGCCCGTGCTTTCTTGCGTCTATTCTCCTGAAAAGTATATAAGGACAAGGTCTCGGATAGGGTGATAGTTAGCCTTAACCGTCTTGGCTCAGCAGCGAAACAACAGAAAGAGGTCCATATACTTGCCGGTTGTTATGCAAAACTCTTATGTTAACGTGTTCATATTATTGTCATTATTATTTTTATAAAGTAAAAATGTTGAGAAAACTATTTTGTTAACGTGTGCATTATGCTAAAATAACGTTGAAATCATTATGGTAATAGTGGGAGGATACTCCGGATGAAAAAAGTAGATGCATTAGATCAATTAAACAGAAAAAGCTTTATCGTTACAGACCCGCATCCTGTGAGGGTGATGCAATTCGGGGAAGGGAACTTTCTGCGTGCTTTTGTAGACTGGCAATTTGACAAAATGAATAAGCTGGCAGAATGGAATACGGGAGTTGTGATTGTACAACCGCAGCCAGGAGGCCTCGTGGAGAAGCTTAACGAGCAGGATGACCTGTATACGGTTATTCTTGAAGGGATTAAGGATGGGAAGGCCATGAAGGAGCATACCGTTGTGGAGTGCGTCTCTCGTGGGATTAATCCGTACGGCTCGGACTTTTTGGAGTATGAAGCACTATCCCAAAAGCCGGAGCTGCGTTTTGTTGTGTCGAATACGACGGAAGCGGGGATCGCTTATGCCCCAGACGATCAGCTAGAAGATCGTCCGCAAAAGAGCTTCCCGGGCAAACTGGCTGCCTTTCTGTATAAGCGCTTTCAATTTTTTGGGGGCGATCAGAGCAAGGGATTGGTCATCATTCCATGCGAGCTCATCGACCGTAATGGAGACGCTCTCAAGGAAATCGTACTGAAATATGCGGACCAATGGAAGCTTGGAGCTGAGTTTATTGCATGGATAGAGGAAGCAAATACGTTCTGCAACAGTTTGGTGGATCGAATTGTACCTGGTTATCCCAAAGACCGAATTCATGAAATCCAAGCGGAATTGGGTTACAAGGACGATTTGGTTGTTGTGGGCGAACAGTATCATTTATGGGTTATTGAAGGGCCACAGTGGCTTAAAGAGGAATTACCTGCTCATTTGGCCGGATTGAATGTCCTGATTGTCGACGATATGGCGCCATATCGTACACGGAAAGTGCGTATTTTGAATGGAGCACATACGGCGCTTACACCTGTAGCTTATTTATATGACCTGGACACAGTGGGGCAGGCGGTTGAGCATGATATTATGAGCAGTTTTATCCAGTCGCTGATTCGAGAAGAAATTATTCCGACGCTGGACTCACCAGAAGCGGAATTGAATGTATATGCCGACGATGTTATTGAGCGGTTCCGTAATCCATATGTAAGTCATTATGTTATGAGTATTGCGTTGAATTCGGTGTCAAAGTTCAAGACACGGAACTTGCCATCCTTGCTCCAGTATGTAGAACAACGTAAGGAGCTGCCTGCCAAAATCGTGTTTTCACTGGCGTCCTTACTCGTATTTTACCGGGGTGATAGAAATGGCGAGTCGATTGCGTTGGCAGACGAAGCTGAAGTGTTGAGCACGTTTGGTGAACTGTGGAGTAAATATGACGGTACTCTCGCCGGGGCGAAGCAATTGACTGAGCGGGTACTCGGCAAGCAAACATGGTGGGGTCAAGATTTGAACCAGATCGAAGGGCTGGCTGAACAAACGGCACAGCACGTGTTTGAAATTACAAGCAGAGGAATGAAGGAGACGCTCGATTCTCTAACCGGGAACAGCGTGCCCAGAGCATAAGCAAGGAGGAGACCGGAATGCTGGAATTCATTCAAATTCATAATCAAGATAACGTGGCTGTCGCCTTGCGTGATTACAAGCAGGGAGAAACACTGGCATGGGGAGCACAAGAAGAACAACGGGTGGAGCTAGCCGAGGATGTAGCACGTGGGCATAAAATCGCCTTGCAGGATGTACCTGTAGGTGGGCATGTTCTGAAATACGGATATCCCATCGGTCATGCCATTCAGCCCATTCAGGCAGGTCAGCATGTGCATACGCATAATACGAAGACGAACCTGACAGGCGTAGAAGAGTACACTTATAAGCCTAAGCCAGCTCCTCATTTATATGAACAGGAGAGTCGTACGTTTCAAGGTTTTCGGCGAAAGGACGGTCGTGTGGGGATTCGCAATGAGTTGTGGATTGTGCCGACGGTCGGCTGTGTGAACGGGATCGCTGAACTTATTTTAAACCGTTTCAAGCAGGAAGTGGGAGATATTTCACCTTTTGAAAATGCACTTGTGCTCAAGCATAACTATGGTTGTTCTCAGTTGGGTGACGATCATGCACATACGCGCACGATTTTGATCGATGCCGTGAAACATGCGAACGCAGGTGGCGTACTTGTACTGGGTTTGGGCTGTGAAAACAATGAAATGAAAGAATTTAAGGAAGCCATCGGGGAATATGATTCGGAGCGGGTAAAGTTTTTGCTTTCCCAAGATGTGTCGGATGAAGTAGAGGAAGGGGTAAGGTTGCTTCATGAAATTTTTGCGGCCGTGCAAGAAGATCGGCGGGAACCTGTACCATTGTCTGAGCTGAACATCGGCTTGAAATGCGGTGGATCTGATGGCTTATCGGGTATTACTGCCAACCCACTACTCGGACGATTGTCGGATTATATGGCAGCGCAAGGTGGAACAACGGTATTGACAGAAGTACCTGAAATGTTCGGCGCGGAAACGATTTTAATGGAGCGCGCTGCCGATGAGCAAGTATTTGGTAAGATCGTACATCTGATTAACGATTTCAAACAATATTTTCTGGATTACAAGCAGCCAGTATACGAAAATCCGTCACCGGGCAATAAAGCAGGGGGCATTACGACGCTGGAGGATAAATCACTGGGCTGTACGCAAAAATCCGGGTCTTCCACGGTCACTGATGTCATTCAGTACGGGGAACGTCTCAAGACCAAGGGACTCAACCTGCTCAGCGCGCCGGGCAACGATCTAGTGGCATCTTCAGCTCTCGCCGCAGCGGGCTGCCAACTCGTCATTTTCACAACTGGACGCGGTACGCCGTTTGGCTCCTTTGTTCCGACGATGAAGGTATCAACCAACTCGCCGTTATATAAGGCTAAACCTCATTGGATCGACTATAACGCCGGTTCATTGGTGGAGGATGTCAGTATGGAAGATGCGCTCCGCAACTTTGTCGATTACATCGTCGATGTAGCCAGCGGAACATGGGTGAACAATGAGAAAAACAATTTCAGGGAGCTCGCTATTTTTAAAAACGGTGTTACGTTGTAAAAGGCTGTAGTCTAAGGGAGGCGGAATTACTCCGCTTCCTTTTTTGTGTTTGTATGCTTCTAAATAGGCATGTTAGACTTACTGCAAAACATGCAATATCGATATTTAAATAAGGGGGAAGTACCGTGCAAAATGAAATTGTTGCTTATCGGGAAGAAAATCATGATCAACTCGTTGATATTTGGCAGCGGGCTGTACGCCGGACGCACACATTTTTGGCGGAAGAGGACATTCAATTTTATCATCATATCGTACGCAATGGTGTTTTAAGAGAACTTGAAGTTTGGATGGAATGGAATACAAGTCAAGAACCAACAGGTTTTATCGGGCTGGACGGATTAAAAATAGAGATGCTGTTTGTGGACCCTGAACACCATGGGCAGGGCATAGGCAGCCGACTCATCCAGCATGCTGAAAAAATAAAAGGGAAACACCTCAAAGTGGACGTGAATGAGCAGAACGAGAAAGCGTATGCTTTCTACAGACATTACGGCTTTGTACAAACGGCGCGTTCTGCACTGGATGGATCAGGTAGGGCATTTCCTTTGCTTCACATGGAATTGAACAAGTGAACGATCTACTTTCGTTGGTATTTTAAAAATGGAATATATTATCATAATGCACTTGTCATATGTTTGAATTCATGGTATAACTTAATTACGTAATAAATACGTAATTAAGTTATTTTTAGTTAGGGTTTAGAGCTTGCTTTTGTTTGGTGAATATAAAAAGTCAGACAAGGAGGCGGGAATAGTGGATGATCTTGTTCACTCCGACATCACAGATCTAGACACACTTGTCAACATGATTAAGCTGTCTTTTTCATTTGCGGACGGTGCCAATATGATTGCTTTATGCGACCGGCTGTATAGCCATGTCAACCAAAAGTATCAGGAATTGCAGCTCTACAAAGCGCGCAAGAAACCTATACAACCCATACATACCAAACGGCCGCTAGTCTACTACTACGGCTACAGTCATCTCATGAAAGGCATGGCTTTCCAAAAACAGGGCAAGTATGAGGCCGCTCGCGATTGCATCGAAAAATATGCAGAATTGGGCTGGTTTAATGGTCTTGATCAATATGGGGAAGCAGAGGTGGAATATTACCGCTATGCTGCCAGAGCTAATTTGTATGCCCTTGATATTTTGTCAGGCCATGCCGAAGTGTTGCAGGAATATATCCAATTTCTTCGTAACAATCCGGAAGAGCTGTTACCGGGGCTTCTTTCCATCGTTGAGGGAGCGTCGAGATACGACTATTCTTTAGAGGCTGTGCTGGAATCATTTGCCGAACAAATTGAAGGTTTTAAATATTTTGAAGAGCCTGTGAATGTATCTTATTATTTTCGCTTCTGCTATCAACTGGCTCTTTACTATATCAAGCAACAACAGTTTACGGTTGCGTTGGGCTATATCCTGCAATCTCTCATGCTGTCCGATACCCTGGGTATGGAACATGAACATGAGTTTAGGAAATGTACCGCTGTATTTGAAATTTTCAGATCCCAAGCTACAGCAACACAGCAAGACCAATATATAACTATTTTAAAAGGAGTGTTAAAGGATGAAAAAATTGATTTCACGCCCTCTGTCGCTCAGTCTGTTTAGTTTGCTAGTGTTTGTTACAAGTCATGATCTCATCACGGTGTTTTATCATGGAGCCAATCATTAAGAAGGCAGAAGTACAGTAGAAAATTAGTTGTTTTAACAGGTAGGTAGTTGATTGGAAAATATGATGTGGAAGTACACCCAATAGCAAGTAAGCTCATTAAGGTCAGGGCTTACTTGCTATTTGGCGTATGATGAAGACCGATCATACCGTATATATAACGCGGTACATGTCCCAACAATATTTAAGCTGTCGTAGGTTTATGTAGTAAACCCTGTTCTGATGGATGCAATGAAATCCTTGTCTGTTGGTAAACCGGGAATGGTTCTTCCGTACTGTATGATCTGCTTTTTAACGCTGCATCCAGTGCCCGTAGCAAGGAACCTATAAATTGCTCTGGAGAAAAGAAAATGCTTTTTCCGACCATATGAATGTGAAGCTCGTTATGGTCACGGTTGCTTACGGACAGCAATATACCTTGACCTTGAAAACCCGTACCGATGGCGCGTATTTTGTTTATACCCGAGAGTAACATTTCCGTCTTCACCGCACGCCCCTGTTCCTCCACAAATACAGAAATCAGGCGTTTGTCTGTAACGATAACAATTTGGTTACCCCGAAATGTATGACTCAGGTGTAGAAAATCTTTATATACACCAATAGTCTGCTCATGCGGAGAAACAATCCCCATCCGTACAAACTCCTCCAGCTCAGTGACATCGGGTTCCTGATGATTTTTAATTCGTTTTTTGATACTGAACTGAATAGTCAGGATACCCAAGATAGCAATGAGAAAAGCACTAAGTCGGACGTTAAATATAAAGAACATCAGGACAATAAGGCCGCCTACTAACCACTGTCCCCAAGTTAGATAGCGCAGCTTTTGTTGTACCGTACGGCGATAATAACCGTAGCCCTTTCCCGGTTGATACTCTTTAGTAAACTTCGTCATACCACGCATCATGGTTAACCCATAGATTGATAAGACTGTCATCCCGAGTGACAGGAGCGTCATAAGCCATTCCTGAGCTGCAATGCCAACTAAAGTACACAGACCAAACATGATGAGCCCCGCCCAGCAAGCAAACTTTTTAATTCGAACCTGTTTCTGAATCGAACGAACCAATTCTTCCATTCTTAATCCTCCTGATCTAGGTATATAGGTAATGATTGGAATCACATATAGTCTTATCGTACCATCTGATAGTCTTTTTCGTAAATTAATAGATATGAAAATCCAAAGTATGGAAGAAAATTCTCGCCTATAGTCAGATCCCCACCTGAACTTTAGATACCAAAATCAAAAAATCCAGTACTACTCATACGAAGCAGAAGCCTTTAAAATAATAAATGTAAGTGCTTACATTACAAAGAAAGGAGGTCTTCGTATGAGTACAGGAGGGAAGAATCCGCAGCCACAGCCGCCGGTTCGATCGGGAAGAGGAGCATCACTAGCGCGCAAATGGGTTCAACAAAGACATTTGCAGACTATGGCGCTGCTTGGGGTGGTATGGATGATTATTTTCCATTACATTCCGATGTACGGTATTTTAATTGCGTTCAAACATTTTGACATCATTGGAACCATATCAAGCGCACCTTGGGCGGGATTAGAGCATTTTCGGGCCTTTTTGGAGGATGATAACTTTTGGTACATTGTCAAAAACACACTGGGTATTAGCCTGCTCAAGCTGGCGATCGGGTTTCCGTTACCTATTGTATTTGCTCTGTTTCTGAATGAGATTCGGTCTACACGGTTCAAAAAATCTATACAGACCATTTCGTACCTTCCGCACTTTTTATCTTGGGTCATTCTTGGCGGGATCTTAACGACGTGGCTGGCAGATACCGGGATGATCAATCAACTGTTGCTAGCCTGGGGGTGGATTGACCAGCCGATCAGTTATTTGGCAGAGCCGAGCTATTTTTGGGCTATCGTCGTTAGCTCGGATATCTGGAAAGAGCTTGGATGGTCAGCTATTATCTATTTGGCAGCCATGGCGGGGGTATCTACGGACATGTACGAAGCGGCCACCATTGACGGGGCCGGACGGTTTCAGAAAATGTGGTACGTCACACTTCCCGCTATCAAGGGGACCATATCCATTTTGTTTATTTTGGCGGTCAGCGGCATATTGAACTCCAACTTCGATCAAATTCTCGTCCTGCGTAACTCGCTGAATGAAAGTGCAAGTAATGTAGTTGATATTTATGTATATCAGGTGGGCATTCAGCAGGGCCGTTTCTCGTATTCTACCGCGGTGGGTTTGCTGAAATCGGTTCTTGCTCTCATTTTGCTGCTAATTGCCAATTCGGTGACCAAACGGGTGAATAATACATCCCTATTTTGAAGGAGGACGGGTGCATGCAGCTATTGCAACGTAGAACAGCAGGCGAAGCGATATTCGATTTCATGAACAACGTCTTCATGCTGATTATTTGTTTTGTGACATTGTATCCCGTGTGGTATGTGCTGGTGAACTCCTTTAACGAAGGAGCAGACGCTATGCGGGGTGGCATTTACTGGTGGCCGAGAGTCTTCAGTCTGGGCAGCTATCAGGCCGTATTTGCTAACAACGGTATTATGACTGCGATGGGAGTGACTATTGCCAAGACGCTTATCGGCACGATTGTTCATGTGTTTTTTACCGCTATGATTGCATATGCATATTCCCGTAAGGAGCTGATCGGGCGCAAACTGTATATGCTGATTGGTACCATTACCCTGTTTTTCGGTGGGGGATTGATTCCAACGTATTTGCTGATTCGTGATCTCGGACTGCTGGACAGCTTTTGGGTGTACATCATTCCTGCGATGTTCAGCTTTTTTGATCTTATTATTTTTATGGCTTTTTTCCGAGAACTGCCGGATGCACTGGAAGAGGCGGCGAAAATAGACGGTGCGAATGATTTCGGTATCTTCTGCCGAATCGTGCTCCCTGTATCCATGCCGGTAGTAGCGACGATTGCGTTGTTTCATGGGGTATACCAGTGGAACGATTATTTTACCGGAATGATCTATATTAATAATACGGATCTTCAGCCGATTCAGACGTATTTGTACCGGGTTGTTGCCCAATCCAGCTCTAATCAAATGATGGCTGCTGCACCGGGGGGCGTTGCCCAGTCCGTCACTTCGCAATCGATCAAGCTGGCGACGATGGTCGTGACGACACTGCCCATTGTACTGGTATATCCTTTTCTGCAGAAGTATTTTGTCAAGGGTCTGATGATCGGATCGATCAAGGGTTAGCACATCATCCAAGGGGGAGATTTATGATGAACATTCGCAAATGGCAGAAAGGGCTGTTGGCCGTCGTGCTGCTGATAGGACCGCTCGCGGGGTGTACGTCCGGTGGAAGTGGCGCTGTCACGGAATTGAAGGACGAGAAAACTAAGGCTTCGGCAGATACGCCAGGCTGGAAGGCGGATACAGAGCCGATTACGTTTGACTGGTATTTGAATTTTTCCTGGTTCCCGAACAAGTGGGGAACGGATATGACCTCGAAGTATGTGACGCAAAAGACTGGGGTCAGCGTTAATTTTATCGTACCCGCAGGGAATGAAAATGAAAAACTGAATACCATGCTCGCCTCGGGCAAACTGCCTGATTTTGTCACGCTCAGTTGGGGGGAAGATGCGATCAAAAAAATGATCGAGGGCAAGATGGTGCTCCCACTTAACAAGTTGGCTGAGAAATATGATCCATATCTGATTAAAGTGGCAGACCCAGCTAAAATGTCATGGTATCGTCAAACGGACGGGAATGTATATGGGTATCCTAACGCGTCCTCTTCACCACAGGATTACCAAAAATACGGCCAAAATTTTGTCTCCAATCAAACGTTTATGGTTCGGAAGGATATGTACGAGGCGATTGGCAAGCCGGATATGAGAACACCAGAGGGATTCCTGAAAGCGCTTCAAAAAGCAAAGGAGAAATTCCCGGAGATAAACGGTCAACCGCTGATCCCGATAGGGTTCCACGAATTTACGGATAACGGAAATTATTCTTTTGAAGACTATTTACTTAATTTTTTAGCCGTTCCACATGAGAAGGACGGAAAGCTGTACGACCGTCGATCGGACGAAGAGTACATTCGCTGGCTCAAAACATTCCGTCAAGCCAATGAGCAGGGTCTGATCGCCAAGGACGTATTTATCGACAAACGTCCGCAAATGGAGGAGAAGGTGGCACAGGGACGGTATTTTGCCATGCTATATCAGCGCTCTGATTTTGCTACACAACAGGTGACGTTGCATGCGAAAGATCCCAACTCCGTCTACATTGCGGTGGATGGACCTTCCAACAGTAAGCTGGACCCGCCGACGCTGGCCGGGCCGGGCATTTCCGGGTGGACGGTGACGCTTATTTCGAAGGATGTCAAAGACAAGGAGCGGGCTATTGAATTTCTGACTTATCTGATTAGCGAGGAAGGGAATCGTGATCTGTATCTAGGGGAGCAGGGAAAGCTGTGGGACACAGTTAACGGTAAGCCAGCCTTCAAGCCGGAGGTACTGGAGCTGCTGAACAAGGATCGGTCTGCATTTGACAAAAAGTATGGCGCCTCCTTCACTTTCTGGATGCTGATGGATACAAATATGAATTTGCAGTGGGCGCCGCCCAGTGTCGAGCCGTATAAGCAGCCTGAAGATTGGACGAAAGGCAAGACCCACAGCTTCTCTCAATATGAGAATATCAAACCGACCGGAACCTCGGCAGAAGGCATTGCGTCAGGCCAGATAGACAAAATTTGGGGCAAGGCATTACCGAAACTGTTGCTGGCTTCCTCGGATGAGGAGTTCGATCGGCTGTTTGCCCGCTTTTTGGAAGACCGCAGAAAAGCAGGCTATGACAAGGTATTGGCTTATCAGCAAAAAGCCTATGAGGAAAACCTTAAGAAAATTGAACAGTTCACCAAATGATTTAATTCAATAACTTAATCTATTGAACCCCTAAGGATGTGATTACATGCCAGGCCGTGCACGTTCACAGATGAAGAGCCTGCTGCGCCGCACGATATGGCAGTGGATGACGGGAACGACCGATCGGCTTGGCGGTTGTTCCCTTCAAGTTAAGCTCATTGTCGCGTATATCGGCGTCATTTTAATCCCGGTGGTATTGTTCTCGCTATATACCTTTCACCAACTGTACGAGAATACAATGAAAGACATTACCGTACAAAATCAGTATGTGTTGGATACAGAGCTGGCCCATATTCATAGCAATATGGAAATTATGGAGCGAACCGCACAGCTTGCGATCTCAGATCGCAACGTGCTTCATTATCTAACCGAGGAACGTGAAATAAGCAGCGATGAGCTAGTCCAATTCAACTTGAATGTGTTTCCAAATTTACAGCACTTGCTGTACAGTAATCCCAATGTAGAGAACATTCGACTGTATACCAATAATCCCCAGACGCATGAAATATGGCCGATGATTTTCAAAGAATCACGATTGCCTAAGGCTTCCTGGCTGAAAGCGGCTCAACTCCGACAAGGGAAAATATGGTGGGATATGTACAAGGGGCCGAAAAGCTTACTTGGGGGACAATCCCGCCAGGAAAGTGAGACAGTGCAGTATATGGCACTGCTACGTGAAATTCAGTCTACTGGAGGAAGACACGCGGGGTTGGTAGAAACAAATATGAGGCTGGAGCTATTTTCACCTAGGGTATTTGGAATCCCGCAACGTAATCGCGCATGGCAAATGTTCATTCTGGACGGCGACGATTACAGCTCAAGGAACGCTGACAAACCAATGTATTCTACCGAAATAGCTACAGCTTCCTCTCTATCAGATTCAATTTCGATCCCTCTGTCCCATGTGCACCATCTGTTACAGTCCCGCGTTCAGGGACAGGGTGGTGTTTTTGACTTTACCTATGGGAATAAGCCTTATCTTGGTTTGTACCGTTATATAGAAGGGTTGGACGCCTACCTGCTAAATGTGGTGGCGCTGGACGGTCCGCTAGGTGATCTCCGTCAGAAACGCAATGCCATGCTGCTCATTATTAGTATGCTGATTTTGTTTATGTCCGTCATTTCCTATACCTTGCATGCCTTCATTCTCAAGCAGCTACATACCCTGCGTGAATCCATGAAAAAAGTAGAGCAGGAGGGTGACTTTCAGCTTAAGATTCCAGTATATGGACGGGGAGAAGTGGCTGAGCTGGCTTTATATTTTCGCAGTCTGCTGAGTCGAATTAACGGGCTCATTGCCGAGGCAGTACACAAGCAGGCCACTGCTCAAGAAGCTGAACTGCTAGCGCTCAAGCATCAGATTGATTCCCACTTTCTCTATAATACATTGGAAAATTTAAAAATGATGGCGGAGATAGAACGGCAGTATCCGCTGTCGGATGCCCTTACCTCCCTTGGCTCGATGATGCGTTATAATCTCCAATGGTCCGGGTCGTGTGTTGCGTTGCGGGATGAAATCCGACATATCCAGCATTACGTGGCCATCATGAACATTCGCCACGATAACCAAATTGGATTGGAAATTCATCTATCGTCGGCGTTTATGGAACTGGAGATGCTGAAAATGTCGCTGCAGCCTGTAGTCGAAAATGCTATCAAGCACGGGTGGAGTACATTGCAAAGCCCATTCAGCATCACGATTGAGGCCTGCTCTAAGCAGGATATCATAGAATTGCGTATACAGGATAACGGAGTGGGGATATCTGAAGAAAGAAGAAACGCCATCATGGCTGGTCTAGCGCGAACGAATATGGATTTCCACGAGCCCGGGATGAATGGGGGAATCGGTTTGTATAATGTGCATCGCCGTTTAAGTATGCAGTATGGCGAAGAGTATGGCATAAGACTGGACAGCATCCACGGACAATCGACGACAGTGACCCTGATTTTGCCTAGACGTTACATGATGAGGGGGACGGACCATGACGACCAAGCTGTTGATTGCGGATGACGAGAAAAATATTCGAATGGGACTTCAAGCTATGATCGAACGGGAATTTTCCGGTCTCTATGAATGTGTACTGGTCAAGGACGGAAGGGAAGCCTGGCAGCATGTGAAGCAGTTTTTGCCCGAGTTGGTGATAACGGATATCCGTATGCCTATTATGGATGGCATTATGCTGATGCAGCATATTCGTGAGCTGGAGCCGGAACGCAGGCCTTCGGTGATCATTCTCAGTGGATATGACGAGTTCCAGTATGCGCGCGAAGCGATTCGCTGTGGGGCACGGGAGTATTTACTCAAGCCGATTGTAAGGGAGGAACTGTTCGGTGCACTGGCAGTTTTGAATGAGGAATTGAAGCAGAGGAACCCCCTCACATACGATAGTGTTGTCGGCGTAGAGAAAGATAGACTAGCTGGCGCGAGTGCCAACGTCGATAGAAGTGGTAGTATGACACGTGCTATCCAATATATCCACGCTCATTACAGCGAGGATTTGAATATGGCAGTAGTATCCAACTCAGTATCCTTGAATTATACGTATTTTAGTCAGGCGTTCAAAGCCTATACAGGCCTCAGCTTTGTTCAATATGTAAAAAGGCTGCGCATTACAGAAGCCAAAAAGCTGCTGGAGTGTCAAGGGGGCAGGATCTATGAAATTGCGGCTAACGTGGGCTTTGACAATGCAAAGCACTTTAACAAAGTGTTTCGTGAGCTGGAGGGGATGAGCCCGCAGCAGTTTCGAGTGCAGAATCAAAGGGGTAATTAGATATAAAGAGGGGGAAAACTCCACTGCCTTTTTACCCTTATCCTGATATAATAAACGTATGCATAACCATGACCTTCAATCAGAGAGTTTGTACACAATCACACGAATCGCCGAACGGAAGGGGAGAGCATATGGTTATTTATGAAACGGACCAAGCTTATATCATGACGACGCAGCATGACCATGCCCATATTTCAGGTGAGTTGGCTTTACAATGGGAAGAGAGTGCCTTCAAGAATAGACGTCATAAGCAGGATTTTGTATATGCAGCAAGGGAGCATGATCGGGGTTGGATACAGTTAGACGCTGCTCCTTTCTGGAATGATCATATGTCAGCACCTTATACATTTATTGATTTTCCACTCAGTCCACGTTTTGTTTTCTATCGTCTTGGGATTGATGAAGTCGAACAAGGAAACACGTATGCTGCGTTGCTGTGTAGCTTGATGTACAAGGAGCTAGTCGGGCGGACCGAGCATCAAAATGCTCAGGACAAGCAGATTACGCATGCTTATCAGGAAGCGGAGGAACAGCGTCGTCTGAGGCTCAAACAGGAGCTGGCATGTGGCGTAACCTTCGACCATCAAGTGCGGACGGATGTACGGAGAATGTTGTTTTGCGACGAATTGAGTCTGTTTTTGTGCAGTCGAGAGCCGGGTACGCCTACAGTAGAATATGAATGGTTTGCTGAAGGTTTGAGCTTCCCGGCTGTTCGTCATGAAAGCGGGCGAGTTTGGGCCGAGTGGCTATCGGATCAGACTGTAGGTCTCTCCTTTTTTCCTTTCAAGGGCAAGGTAGGGATTACTCATACCTTTAAAAAGGTGGACAAGGAGAAAATTCGTACCTTCGGTCTCCTAGAGGCTTACCGTTCTTCCGAATGGACGCATCGAACCTTTACCGTTGAACATATCATGGAAGTAGAAGAACATAAGGAGAATGCCTGACCGTCTACGGATACAGCCTCGAACAATAATTTGTTTGTAGACGCAGAGAAAAGCCTCCCTGAACCATGATTCAGAGAGGCTCGCTTTTTTCTAGCTTTAACATTTTACGATTTTGCAGAGGTTTTCGCACGATTGACAATAGTCTGTACCTTATTCAATACCTTATCGCGTGCCCCTTTATTTTTCATCAGATACGTCACACCCATTCCCAATGCTGCTACCACCCATTTCTTATTCTTCATAAAGTACGCCTCCTTATGATCATGTTGTCATACCCAAATGCTTAAAAGCATCCAAAATGTGAAAAGATGAACGGGATTTTACGATTTAGTGATTCCTTGCACTCGTTCCGCATAACTATGATTTACCCTTCTCCATCACATCTTACCCGTTCTTTCGCCAATGAAACGATTACGACTGTCTTTTCATGTTTAATGGATATTATCAAATATCCCGCCACAATGGCTTCAGACGCACATGACAGGGAGGTCTTTGTTATGAGAAAGAAGGAAGTGGTTGCCATGCTGCTCGCCGGCGGACAAGGCAAAAGACTCAAAGGACTTACCCGTACACTAGCCAAACCGGCAGTATTTTTTGGGGGAACTTACCGCATTATTGATTTCCCTCTCAGCAATTGCACTCATTCTGGTATAGACACCGTAGGCGTATTGACCCAATACGAGCCGTTGGTGCTTCATTCCTATATCGGCGTAGGCAGCGACTGGGATTTGGATCGTCTGGATGGAGGAGTGTTCGTTTTACCTCCGCACGAGAAAGAAGATGGAAACAACTGGTACAGGGGCACGGCGGATGCAATTTATCGAAACCTGCATTTCTTGGATCAGTATGACCCGGAGCATGTACTCATTCTGTCAGGGGATCACATTTATAAAATGGACTACAGTCGAATGCTCCACTATCACAAGGAGAAGGAAGCAGACTGCACCATTTCTGTTATCAATGTCACGATTCAGGAAGCTAAACGATTTGGAATCCTGAACGCTGACGATGATCTGAAAATATATGACTTTGAGGAGAAGCCTGAACAGCCGAAAAGTACATTGGCCTCCATGGGTATTTATTTGTTCAAATGGGAGGTGTTGCGTCGCTATTTACTGGAAAGCGCAAGCGATTCTGAATCCTCACATGATTTTGGCAAGGATATCATTCCATTGTTGCTTCAGCATGGCCGGTCGCTGTATGCGTACCCGTTTGCTGGGTACTGGAAGGATGTAGGTACCATTCAGAGCTTGTGGGAGTCCAACATGGATCTTCTGGTTCAGGATCCGCCTTTGGATCTGAACGATCCTTTCTGGCGCATCTATACTCGCAGCCCCAATCAACCGGCCCAGTATATAACCCAACGGGCGATCCTCAAAAACAGCATTGTAAATGAAGGTTGCATGGTGGATGGAGAAGTAAGGCATTCTGTACTATTTTATGGGGTCGAAGTAGGTGAAGGGAGCGTCATTACCGATTCTGTCATCATGCCGAACGTAAAAATTGGGCGCAATGTACGTATTCACCGGGCTATCGTGAATGAGAACATCGTTATTGAAGACAACGCGTTTATTGGACCTGAAGATAGTTCTGATGAGATTATTTTGTTCGATCAGGAAAGCCAGCTTCATGCACGAATTTAACCTGGATAAGGACGGTGTCTGCTATGAGTCGACTCATTGGAGTTATCAACCTGGATCACGAACTGGATCAGTTGAAGGAGTTGACCTATTTCCGGTGCGGGGCCGCAGTCCCCTTTGCTAGTCGATATCGGCTCATTGATTTTACCTTATCCAATATGATGCATGCAGGGGTGCATGATATTGCACTGTTTATCCGCCGCAAATACCGCTCGCTGCTGGATCATCTGGGCGAAGGTCGGCCTTGGGATTTAGACCGCAGACGGGGCGGGTTGTTTATTTTGCCACCGGACTGGAATGATCCGACGGATGCATCGCGTGGAGATTTGCAGCATGTGCACAACAATCTGGACTTTTTCCATCGCTCATCGGGGCAAACCATTATTCACGCAGGAACTCAGCATGTCAATAAGGTGGATATCGAGGATGTATACCGTTATCATCAGGAGAAAAATGCAGATGTTACCCTTGTATATAAACCCATAGACCAGCTAGAATCTGAGCATGATCCTTGTGCACGACTGGAGATTGATGAGAACGGACGAGTGACGGGTATTCATCAGGAGCAGGATCATCATAACATTTATCTGGAGATGTTTGTGATGGACAAAGACTTGTATCTGGATCAGGTGAAGCATTGCATTGCCCATCAGGATAATCATTTCTTTCGTGATGCCATCCAGAAAAACCCAAGTGGACTGCGTATTTATGCGTATCGTTATGAAGGTTATCATGCGGTTATTAATTCTATTGAGAGCTACTATAAAAATAGCATGAAGCTGTTGGATCAGCAGCAGTATCAAGCCCTGTTTCAGAATCAGCCGGTGCACACCAAAATCAAGTATGAAGCCCCGACCCGCTATACGCACAGCGCCGAGGTGGATCATTCACTTGTTGCCAATGGCTGCACCATTGGAGGCAAGGTCGAGAATAGTATTCTTTTCCGTGGAGTGCGGGTGGAGGAGGGTGCGCGGGTAAGCAACTCGATTATTATGCAAAAATGTGTCATCCGTAAAGGGGCAGTTGTGGAGAATGTGGTTTTAGATAAAGATGTACAGCTTTCACCAGATCGAACTCTGATTGGAGACATTAGAGTTCCCTATGTCATTGCCAAGAATAGCGTAATTTAAAGGATATACTTAGCCATTAAAACGGAAATAACAGGAGGTACAACTTTGTTCAGCAATAAAGAAGCATTTAAGCAGGCTTTTCGAGAGCAACTGGTCGGAAGGCTGGGCAAACCGATGCAGGAGGCTCAGTCGGAAGACGTATATAAGGTTTTGGGTGGCATGATTCGTGAACAAGTCGGCAAGAATTGGGCAGAAACGAACCAAGCCTATAAAGAAGGACAAGAGAAGCAGATTTATTATTTTTCCCTGGAATTTTTGATAGGTCGTCTACTGGGCAGTAATCTGCTGAATTTGGGCGTCCTGGATATGGTTCGGCAGGCATTGGGTGAACTGGGCTGGGATCTGGAGGAAATTGAAGAACAGGAGGCGGACGCGGGGCTAGGCAATGGGGGTCTCGGCCGTCTGGCGGCTTGCTTCATGGACTCGCTGGCATCCCTTGGCTATGCAGGACATGGGTGCGGCATCCGGTATAAATATGGTCTGTTTGAACAGCGTATTGTGGACGGCAATCAGGTTGAACTGCCGGATTACTGGCTACAGAAAGGGAATGTCTGGGAGGAACGTCGTCCTGATAAAAAGGTCGAGGTTCATTTTTGGGGAAGAGTGGAAACCCATGAACAGGAGGGACATCTTGTATTCGAGACAAAGGATGCTGAAACGGTCTGGGCTGTCCCTTACGATATTCCGCTGGTAGGCTATGGTCATACACAGGTGAATACGCTGCGGATTTGGAGTGCGGAATCAGCGCTTGATCCCGTTCGAGGACCGATTCGAGGCGAAGGCGGTTATTACCGCTTTCTCGACTACAATCGATCGGTGGAATCTATCTCCGCATTTCTATATCCGGACGACTCCAATTATGAGGGAAAGCTGCTTCGCTTGAAGCAGCAGTATTTCCTGTGCTCGGCCGGATTACAAAGTATTTTGCGTACGTTTGAGAAGCTTCGTTTACCTTATAGCCATTTGCCCGATAAAATAGCACTGCACATTAACGATACACATCCGACCCTAGTTATTCCGGAACTGATGCGTATTCTGATGGACGTGAAGGGCTTGGGCTGGGACGAAGCATGGGATATTACGACGCGAACCGTTTCATATACGAATCATACGATATTAAGTGAGGCGTTGGAACAATGGCCTGTTAATATGGTACGGGAGCTGCTTCCTCGTATTTCTTTAATCATTGAAGAAATTAACAAACGTTATTGCGCTATGCTACTGGAGCGTTACCCAGGCCAGGACATCAAAATTGGTGAAATGGCGATTATTCACGGTGAACAAATCCGTATGGCCCACTTGGCAATCGTCGGTAGCTACAGCGTTAATGGGGTGGCTGCGCTGCATACGCAAATATTAAAGGAACGAGAGATGAAGTCGTTTCACGAGCTGTACCCTGACCGTTTTAACAATAAAACAAACGGGATTGCCCATCGCCGCTGGCTGATGCACGCCAACCCGGAGCTGGCAAGCTTGTACGATGAGACGATCGGCACACGCTGGAGGACCCGTCCAAGGGAGCTCATCGACCTGCTTCGTTACAGTGGGGACGAGACGTTCAAAGAACGGATACAGGCGATTAAGCGAAATAATAAAGTCAGGCTTGCTGAGTATGTTTTTGCAAAACAGGGCGTGCGATTGGATACGTTCTCCATTTTTGATGTACAGGTCAAACGGTTGCATGGTTATAAGCGACAGCTGCTCAATATTTTGCATGTGATGCATCTATACAGCCAGCTTAAAAGTAATCCGGGCCTGGATGTGACGCCACGCACATTTATTTTTGGAGCCAAAGCCGCCCCCGGTTATTTTCTCGCCAAACAGACGATCAAGCTCATTAATAACGTGGCGGACACGATCAATCGAGATGTGGAAGTCAAGGACAAGCTGAAAGTCGTTTTCCTTGAAAATTATTCGGTCTCACTGGCGGAGCTGATTATTCCTGCGGCGGATGTCAGTGAGCAGATTTCCACGGCAGGCAAAGAAGCTTCAGGCACAGGCAATATGAAATTTATGATGAACGGTGCGCTCACAATAGGTACATTGGACGGAGCCAATGTTGAAATGCATGAAATGGTAGGCGATGCCAACATGTTTATTTTTGGATTGAAGGTGGATCAGATCGAGGCATATTACCGGTACGGCCAGTATTCGGCGCGCAAAACAGCCAACAGTGACGAAAGACTGCGTGAAGTGCTGGATCAACTCGTGAACGATGCTCCTTTTACGCGGCATGAACGGGAATTTGAGGCCATTTATCAATCCCTGATTGATCATAATGATGAATACTTTGTGCTCAAGGACTTCGCAGCCTATGTGGATACGCAGGTTCATATTGAACAGGTGTATCGGAATCCCTCGGAGTGGGCTCGGCGTGCTATTGTCAATATGGCACACTCCGGTAAATTTTCTAGTGATTGTACGATTCAGCAATACGCGGCTGAGATTTGGGACATTGTACCTCTCCAGAACGATGTCTACAAGCGAATTCTGTCCTAAAACGGCGAAACAGGCGGAATAGCATTGCTTTTCGAACGCTGAGGGTTATAATGACAGTATAGACATAAGTAAGGATGGGAGCTGTAAATACTCATTCCTGAACTTGAATTGTACTGTTGAAGGAGTCCTCCTATTGATAAAGCTCAATCCGAAAAGGCTCAAACCTCATAAATCGAAGAAGAACTATAATATGTTTCAAAATATAGGGCGTGCGATTCGGCTGAATTTCATCAAGCTGTTGCGCGCCCCTGGAGGAGTTAAAAAGATCTCCTTGGGCTTCGCCATTGGCTTTGCGCTGGAGATGATTGTGATTTCCACGGCTTCTCTGGTATACCTTGTTTTTTATCCGATTGTTCGTCTGTCTGGCGGCTCGCTGCCTGCGGCCATTGTGGGTAACGTTGTAGGTAAGCTGACCTTTTTGCCAATTGTACTAATGCCATTCGCCAAGCAAGTGGGGGCTTGGATTTATCCATCTCATTATCCGGTACATGTCAGGGGCGGACGACTTCACGAGCATTCTTTTATGGAGCTGTTTCACGGCAACTGGTCTGTATTCAGAGACTTGTTGCACGGAGGCTTGCACATCCTGATCGGCATGTCGATTTTCGGTGTGGTGCTGGGCATTATCTCGTATTTTGTCATTCAGATTCTGTATAATCGTTCGCTGCACAAACGGTTGGAGAAGCGGAAGTTGCGTCATGGCGCAGCATTTTCGGCGGCCAGACTGCTGAAGAATGGATAACTATGTATAAGAAAGAAGCTCTTCGAGCCTATTTATTAGGTCTGAAGGGCTTCTTTGAGTTGGGGCAAGAAAAAGCCTATGATCTCTATAAGACCCATACGCTTTTGGCATATTTTGTAACAGGATTGGCTTCATTCGCTCGAATCGTTTACAATACGTGTGCATACAACCATGGACGACAGGTTAATGTACATACAAGGAGTGATGAAGTTGCGGAAGATATGGCAAATCTACTTAACAGACTGGAGAAATGTATTCAAAGTATCGACCGGGACTTTATTAGTCATTGGCATCATTCTTTTGCCTTCCGTCTATGCATGGGTGAATTTGAAAGCGATGTGGGATCCGTATGCGAATACATCTGGGATTAAAATTGCAGTAACCAGCCAAGATCAGGGTGCAGAAGTGAATGGTAAAAAGATTAATATCGGCGATGAGGTTTTGCATAACCTTCAAAATAACAAGAAGCTGGGTTGGACTTTTGTCAATGAAGCGGAAGCACGGAAAGGTGTGTTGGATGGTGATTATTATGCCAGCCTGCTGATCCCGAAAGACTTTTCAGAGAAAATTACGAGTGTGCTGACGGAAAATCCGCAAAAGCCGGAAATTGATTACGCCGTAAATGAAAAAATTAATGCAGTAGCTCCGAAAATTACATCTTCGGGGGCAACCTCTCTGACGAACCAGATTAGCCAAAACTTTATTGAAACTGCTAGCCAGGCGGTATTGACGAAGTTGAAGGAAGCTGGAGTAAAGTTGGAGGAGGAACTCCCGACAATTCGTAACATTGAAAACCGGGTGTTGGAGCTAAATAATCGACTACCGGATATCGATAGGTTGGGCAAACAGGCCTTGGAGCTGGAGCAAAATTTGCCGAAAATTAAGGCGCAGGGACAAAAGATTATTGCATTGAAGGAGAAAATTCCTGAAATTAACCACGCCGGTGACCTGGTGCTCAAAATTGACAAAAACATGCCTGAGCTGGACAAGGTAGCCGCTGTTATTTTAGATATCCAAAAAAGACTACCTGATATTCAAAAGGCTGGTGATCGAATTGTTGAACTGGATCAAAATTTTAGCAAGGTAGAAAGCGCACTGACCACCGCCCTGGAGGATACGCAAACGGCTCTTAAAGTTATTAATGCTGCCCAGAAGGCACTGCCAGAAGTACAGCAGATAGCGGACACAGGCAAGGACTTTACAACCGGTTTACTTGAATTTCTGGACCAAAATGAGGGTGCGCTTGATTCGATAGGTACACTAGTTAAAGAAGATTTACAACTGGTACAACAAATTGCGAATGAGGTTTCTCAGATTACAGACATCATTCGTGGTGTGGATTTTGATCCTAAAGCAGCACAAGCTGCGGTGAATCGTGTCAGCGGTAGGCTGACAACTGCCGTGGGGGTGCTGGATCATATTTCTCAATTGCTGAACCGTGTGAACGGATACTTGCCAAGTCAACCTCTGGATCCACTTATTTCCCGTGTGAGCGGGGTGGAGGATCGTTTCCGCCGTCTGAATAGCACAGTAACTAGTATCGGGAATGCCATCCAGCGCGGTGAAAAGCCTGCGCAAAATCTGCTGGATGACACTGATCGCCTTGCTGGAGAAATCAGTAGCGGAATTGACAACATTTTGGGCAATTATGATACGGAGTATGCACCCGCCATTCAAAAGGCGCTAGATCAGATCAAATCCGTAGCCCGCAATTCTGCCAATGTGCTGACTACAGCTCAAGAGCAGCTACCGAATATTGAAAAGCTATTAAATGACGCACAGGCTGCAGCAGAATTCGGCCAGCAAGAGCTAACACGTCTCCAGCAGGATCTGCCACAATACCGTCAGAAACTGCATGAAGCGGCGACAACGATTCAGGGACGTATGGGCGAGTTTACGAATGCTGTGAACAAAGCAGCAGACTTCGTAAATAACGATTTGCCGACGGTTAAAAGTAAAATTCATCAGGCGGCAGATTTTGTGCGTAATGATTTGCCCAAAGCGGAACAACAGTTTGTCAAAATGGCTGACTTAATTGAAAATAAATTTCCTGAAGCGGAAAAAGCGGTGCACCAAGTAGCCAATTTTGTAAGGAGCGATCTTCCAGCTGCCGAGGATTCCATACGTCAGGCTGCAGATACCATTCGCAAGCTTAAGGGCGAAAATGCACTCGGACGCGCTATTGCATTGCTCAAGGGGGATGTGAAAAAGGAAAGTGAGTTTCTCGGCAGTCCGGTATCGTTGAAGCAGGAACGGATATATCCAATCCCTAACTATGGTTCTGCGATGTCACCTTTTTACACTACATTGTCGATTTGGGTAGGTGCGATGCTACTGGTATCAATGTTCAGGGTAGATGTGGATGACCCGGAAGGACAATTTAAAAGCTACCAAGTGTATTTCGGACGGCTGATGACATTCTCCACAATTGGTATTTTTCAGGCGCTGAGCGTATCTCTCGGTGACTTGTTCCTGCTCGGGGCGTATGTGGATGCCAAAGTAGCCTTTGTACTGTCCTCTATGCTGATCAGTCTGGTGTTTACGGCGATGACCTATACACTAGTTTCTGTGTTCGGCAATATCGGCAAGGGACTGGCGGTCATCCTGCTGGTGCTTCAATTCTCCAGTTCAGGAGGGACGTTCCCGATTGCGACGAGTACACCATTCTTTCAGGCGCTGAATCCATTTGTACCATTTACCTATGCGGTTAGTCTGTTACGAGAGACAGTAGGAGGGATGTTGGCTTCAACGGTGATACGGGATGTGGTGATGCTGTTTGTATTTATCGGTGTTTGCTTCCTGTTTGGATTGGTGTTGAAGAAGCCGCTCAGCAAGCATACGAAAAAAATGGCTGAGCGAGCGAAAGAAACGAAATTAATTCCTTGATTGTTAAATAGAGAGTGAGTTACGGTGGATAAACGCGCTCCGCGAAGGATTTGATCTTACGATCGCTGTTGCCACGGGATTCTTTGGATTAGATAGACATGAAAAGGTAAGAATCCCGTGGCAAAGGCGAACGCGCCGCTTCTCCAGATTCAAATCCTCCGCTCTGCTGGCATCCGCCGTAAAGTCACCTTCTTTTAATATTCGGCGGGTAGTACGGGGAGGTGGCCTCCGCATGTTATGCTTCGGCATGGTGCGGAGGCCTTTTTGCATGCGCTCTCCAAACTTTAAATTGCATTTGGGGGTGTTTCAATGCGGTTTGTTCTGGTGAATAAACGGAGTATGGTCTTTTTTGGCATGTAATTTTGCGGAATTTTAAAATCCTTAAGCAAAGGCGGGAGGTAGTATGGAGTATTCATACTTAGGAAAGTCAGGCTTAAAGGTTAGTCGGTTATGTCTGGGGACGATGAATTTCGGACCAGAAACCGAAGAAAAGGATGCGTTTAAAATTATGGATGCCGCACTGGATGCGGGCATTAACTTTTTTGATACGGCTAATGTATATGGCCATGACCGTAAAGGTTGGACAGAGGAAATTATCGGACGTTGGTTCCAGCAGGGCGGCGGAAGACGCGAGAAGGTCGTGTTGGCAACGAAGGTATACGGAGATATGAAAAATGAACATGACGGACCCAATGCAGGATCAGGCTTGTCTGCTTACAAAATTCGCCGCCATTTGGATGCGTCTCTGAAACGTCTGCAGACCGACCATGTAGAGCTATACCAAATGCATCACATTGACCGAAACGTGTCATGGGATGAGCTGTGGGGCGTATTCGAGTCCGTGGTGGATCGGGGACAAGTTGGTTATATCGGTTCCAGTAATTTTGCGGGCTGGCATATTGCGGTGGCGCAGGCCGAAGCGAAGGCACGGCGTTTTTTGGGGCTTGTATCCGAGCAGCATTTGTACAACTTGAACGAACGTTCCGCCGAGCTTGAAGTATTACCGGCAGCTCAGGAGCTGGGGCTGGGTGTGATCCCATGGAGCCCGTTGGCGGGCGGACTGCTGGGACGGAATGCGTTAGCTGGTACAGGTTCCCGCAGCGCACGCGCCAAGGAAAAGGTGGAGCAGAATCGTATGAAGCTGGAGCAATTTGCAGCATTGTCCCGCGAGCTGGGTGAAAAGGAAGACGTGATTGCACTGGCTTGGGTACTTTCCCATCCGGCTGTAACGGCTCCAATTATCGGACCACGGACCTTAGAACAGTTAGAGGATGCTCTACGGGTACCTGAGGTCAAATTGAGCGAGGAAGTGCTTGCCAAGCTGAATGAGATTTTCCCGGGTCCGGGAAAACCTGCGCCAGAAGCCTACGCTTGGTAATAATACTTTGTACTCGTCATAAAGCATCATTCTTTGTTAGAAATCATCGGCAAAAAGCAGCAGATCGGGAATAGTCTCCTTGATCTGCTGTTTTTATACTAGTGTCCTATCCTAAATCGTGGTTGGCAAAACGGTTATAGTCAAGGGTTCATATTAAAGCTAATCGGAAAAGCTAACAACTATTCGCTAATCTTTCGTACTATTCGTACATACTCCCGGGGGAGAAAGGGAATGCTTATTAGAACAGGTTCAGCAAAATTGGCTGATCGGAATTTGTAACTTTCATTTGCTGATAACTTTTGGTTGCTCTTAACTGCTTTTTCATGAATATTATATTCAAGTCTCCAACCCCATACAAGCAACAGGATAAAGAGACTGGTGCAGATCATCACTTTGCGCATCAACATGTGAACCACTCCTTTGTATGAATATTCTCCATTTATACTAGGTGCTATACGCAAAAGGATTTACCTTTACAATCTCCCCGGTAAACTATATAATTAAAGCTAATTGTATATTGGTTTACCCGGAGGAGCCTGCCAACAGCGGGCTCTTTTTGTGTTTTTTTCGTAAATTGGAAACAGGAGGCAGAGAAAATGATGGCGGAGATGAACAATGAGAGCATTATGGTGTGTGCCCATTATGGTCCGCACGGACAGCGGTTAATTCAAAGAGGCAGCGAGTTGTCCCGGTTACTCGGGGCTCCTTTATATGTGCTTACAGTGGATGCAACCACAGATCATGAATACAACCAAAACAAGGAACAATACCTCTCGGGATGGGAAGAGCAGACTAAAGATGCTGGAGGAGCGTTTCTGATTCGTAAATGCAATGGGAAAAAGACAGCTGAGGTGATTGTGGAGACAGCCCAGGAAAAAAAGGTTACTCAAATCATCATCGGCCAGTCCAGTCAAACGCTATGGCAAGAGATTACCCGTGGTAATTTTGTCAACGATTTGATTGAACAACTGGGTCCTATTGATCTTCATATTGTGGCTGTACAGCGTTATCCCGAGCTTTTAGAGCACTCACATGAGAAGGGATTTTCCGCTTATTTGGTGAAGCAGGATGGAAGTTATGTACTGAGTGAAGAGCCTGGTGGAGAAGATACGATCAAAGGGATATTTTTTCGTGAGCTGGATACTGATTTCAACAGCGGTCTATTCAAAATCGTTAGAAATGGCGAAGCCCAGTATTTGAGAATTCTACAAAGTGAATGGGTAAAGCCGCATTCCTAGAAGTTCATATACAAAAAAATAAGTTTATATAGGGGGAGTGCTCGACTGTGTTGCATGCTGCAATTTTGATTCCATTTCTGCTGGCTGTTCTAATCCCGTTGACCAAGGGCATTTCGCGCTTTCATACAGGTTGGACAGTCTTGCCCGTACCCACAGCTCTTTTCCTGTATTTCCTGACAAGGATATCGAACATTCAGGCTGGAAATGATACGATGTCAACTATATCTTGGATGCCTTCGCTTGGGATTGATATTACGTTGCATCTGGATGGACTCAGCCTGCTGTTTGCTCTGTTGATTACGGGGATGGGTGCGCTGGTGATCTTGTATTCCATTTATTATCTTAATAAGCGGACGGAAGCGATTCGCCATTTCTACATCTATTTGCTCATGTTTATGGGAGCAATGCTTGGTGTCGTTTTGTCCGACAATTTGATGGTTCTATATGGATTCTGGGAGTTAACCAGTATTACTTCATTCCTGCTGATCGCCTTTTGGCACCGACGGGAAAGATCCCGTTATGGAGCGCTGAAGTCGATGCTAATCACTGTCTTTGGCGGGCTGGCGATGTTCGCGGGGTTCAATCTGCTCTACGTAATGAGTGGAACGTACAGCATTCGGGAGATTATAGCCCAAGTCGGCTTATTGACCGAGTCCCCGTTGTTTATTCCGGCGATGCTGCTGATTCTGCTGGGGGCATTCACTAAGTCCGCACAATTTCCTTTTCACATCTGGCTGCCCGATGCCATGGAGGCACCGACACCTGTCAGTGCTTATCTGCATTCAGCTACAATGGTTAAGGCGGGGTTATACCTTGTGGCGCGTCTTAGCCCCGTATTCGCTGGTCAGTCCGAATGGTTCTGGTTGGTCTCACTTTCCGGTCTGGTTACGCTTTTTTATGGATCGTTTAAAGCGATTAAACAAACAGATCTTAAAGCTCTGCTTGCCTATTCCACCATTAGTCAGCTCGGTCTGATTATGTGTTTGCTCGGGCTGGGATCGGCTTCTGCCTTTTTTTCTGGTACAGAGGAGTCGTTATTCTATACGACGGCTACTGCGGCGGCCATCTTTCATCTGATCAACCATGCCGTCTTTAAAGGCTCTCTATTTATGGTGGTTGGTATTGTCGACCACGAGGTGAACACTCGGGATCTGCGCAAGCTCGGCGGTTTAATGTCCTTAATGCCAGTCACCTTTTCTGTGGCGTTGATGGGGGCTTTCTCCATGGCAGGGTTACCACCATTCAGCGGTTTTCTGAGTAAAGAAATGTTCTTTACCGCTGTGTTGAATATTCGGGAGTTGGATGTTCTGAATACACAGTCGTGGATGATTCTAATTCCGGTGATTGCATGGATTGCCAGTGTATTCACTTTTGTTTACAGTATGATTCTGGTCTTTAATACTTTTACTGGTAATATCCAGCCGGAGAAGCTCGATAAAATACCGCATGAAGCACCGCTGGGTCTGTTGATTTCCCCAGTCCTGCTGGTTTCACTCGCTGTGGTATTCGGCTTATTTCCTGATCTCTTGTCTTATTCTCTGATTGAGCCGGCTATGGGCTCGATCTATAACGAGCTATTGTCGCCAGTGGAAACCTTCGGTGTCTCCATACATTTCTGGCATGGTTGGACACCTGAGATATTCATGACACTGGGTGTTATCGCTGCCGGGACACTTCTCTATAGAAGATACACCCGACTGCGGATTCTGGATCGGGAATGGAACGGTAGCAATTTTCTTAATCTCTTGTATGATGGATCTCTTCAAGTGCTGGAGCGTGGATCGAACCGCTTCACAAATCTCTATATGACGGGATCAAACAGACACTATTTGCTTTATATATTTGGCTTTTTCGTCATTGCCTTGGGAAGTGTGATGCTTGGGACGCAAGGGATATCGCTGGGTATGGGCCACTATGCTCCGTTGGCCTTTTATGAGGCTGTCATTGTTGTTGTAATGCTTCTAGCAGCGTTTGCCGTACCCTTTGCCAAGTCGCGGGTCAACGCGATTTTGTTCACCGGTGCAGTCGGGTACATGGTGACCCTGCTGTTTGTTATCTTCCGCGCACCGGATCTTGCGTTAACACAAATGATCGTGGAGACAGTATCCGTCATTCTGTTCCTTCTGTGCTTTAAGTATCTTCCAAAGTTAAAGAAGGAGAAGGAGCGTCTGAGCTTTAGATTGCCGAATTTGATTATCGCTGTAGGTGTAGGAATTACGATGACCCTCATTGCGCTGGCAGCCATGGGCAGTAGTCCATTCGCTCCCATTTCGGAGTTTTTCCTTAAAGAAAGCTATTCCTTGGCCGGAGGGAAAAACGTAGTCAATGTCATTCTCGTTGACTTCCGGGGATTCGATACTTTATTCGAAATTATGGTTCTCGCTATTGCATCCCTCGGCATTTATGCCTTGATTAACTTGAAAATGGAGCCTGGTATTTCACCCGCCAACAAAAATAAGAAGGGGGGGGGAATTGCCTTTCCGCTCCGGAGTAATGATGTAATCCTGCGAACCCTGTCCAAGGTTATCATAATCGTGATTCTCACCTTCTCAATGTATTTGTTCTTTGCCGGACACAATAATCCGGGAGGTGGCTTCATCGGAGCGCTGATGACTTCAGCTGCGCTTATTTTGATGGCGATCTCCTTCGGAATGGACACGGTTCGTAAAGTCCTTCCGGTGAATTACCGCATGATCACGGCGGTGGGGCTGCTCATTGCAATTCTGACTGCGACTGGCTCGTTTGTTTTCGGGGCCCCTTTTCTCAGCCATGCCTTTGGCCATTTCGATCTGCCTATTATGGGTGATACCGAGCTGGCTACAGCAGTCCTCTTTGATCTGGGGGTATACCTGGCTGTAGTAGGTGTGACCATGAGTATTATTTTTAACATAGGGGGGGATGAGTGAAATGGAACTGATTATGGCTGTAGCAGTCGGTATTTTATTTACAATTGGAGTGTACCTGATTCTATCTAAGAGTCTTCTGCGTATTGTTTTGGGTACTTCCTTGCTAACACATGGCGTCCATCTGCTGCTACTGACGATGGCCGGACTAAAGACGGGAGCTGCTCCAGTATTAGGAGGTAAAGCGGAAACTTATGTGGACCCTTTACCGCAGGCGTTAATTCTGACCTCTATCGTTATCAGTTTTGGAGTCACTGCCTTTTTCTTCGTGCTTGCTTACCGCTCATACCAGACGTTGGGCACCGATGAAATCGACAGTGTTAAGGGGGAAGAACAATGACCAATCTCTTGGCACTACCGATTTTAATTCCCTTGTGTACCGCCGTTATATTGATTTTTCTGAAGGAGAAGATTCTGCTTCAGCGGCTCATTAGTACAGTTAGCGCCATTTTGAATATTATAATTGCTCTTGTGCTGATTTACCGCATTCATAGCGGGGGTATACAAACTTTGCAAATGGGGGGATGGGTGCCGCCGTATGGCATTGTGTTCGTGGGGGACATGTTTGCGGCTCTGCTTGTGCTGACCGCTTCAGTGGTAAGCTTGGGTATTCTCCTCTACTCCTTCCGCAGTATAGGGGCAGAACGGGAGCGTTTTTATTACTATACCTTTTTTCACTTCCTGCTTGTAGGTGTCTATGGATCATTTCTTACAGGAGATATGTTCAATTTGTTCGTTTTCTTCGAGGTTATGCTGATTTCCTCCTATGCCTTGATTTCACTGGGGGGAACGAAGCTCCAGCTTCGGGAAACGTCCAAATATTTGCTTATTAACATTGTGTCTTCCACACTCTTTGTGGCGGCAGTTGCTTATCTATATGCGGCTGTAGGTACCCTGAATATGGCTCATTTGTCTCAGCGGGTTGCTGAAGCGGGGCAGGGCGGGGTACTCAATGTGATCGCTGTTCTGTTCCTGATTGTGTTCGCATTGAAGGCGGGGTTATTCCTCTTTTTCTGGCTGCCGGGTTCTTACAGTTCGCCGCCGTCTGCTATAAGAGCCTTGTTCGGTGCGTTACTGACAAAAGTGGGACTGTATGCAATCATTCGGACTTTTACTCTTATTTTTGTGAATGATCCCGGACTCACGCATACGTGGATCGCCTGGATGGCGGCGGCTACGATGATTCTGGGAGGACTGGGAGCGGTAGCTTATAATGATATTCCCCGTATTTTTAATTACAACGTCATTATCAGTGTAGGTTTTGTGGCCTTCGGTCTGGCTGCAGCGACACCAGATGCATTGAATGGGGCGGTTTTCTATTTGCTGCACGATATGCTGGCGAAAGGATTAATGTTTATTCTTGGGGGCATCATTATCACTGCAGCGGGAACGGACCAATTAAAAGATATGGGGGGCCTCATCAAATGCTATCCCTTAATCGGCTGGATGTTCTTTACACTGGCCCTTGCACTTGTAGGTATTCCACCGCTCAGCGGGTTTGCCGGTAAAGTGTTGATCACTCGGGGCGGACTGGATGCCGGAATGCTGACATTATCCTTGATTGGGCTAGGCTCGAGTTTCCTTGTGCTGTATTCGCTGATCAAAGTATTCAGGCTTGCATTTTGGGGGAATGAACCCGAAGGCGACTTGCCGAGGATAGGGCTAAAAAGTGTGAATGCTGTGGCGGCCGGTTTGCTCGTCCTGGTTATATTGATGGGCATCGGGGCGGATTGGGTCTATTCCTATGTTGCACAAGCCGGGGATGTGCTGGCTCATCCCGCGCTATACATCGAAGCTGTAATAAAGGAGTAGATGAAGATGGTCTTTCAAATATTATTAAATCTGATGATTGCGTTGCTCTGGATGCTACTTAACAACGACTGGTCAGGGTCGCGGTTCACCATGGGCATTCTGCTAGGGATAGCCATATTGCTTGTTTTGCGTAAATTCCGTCCAGAACCTTTCTACCTGAAGCGTATATGGGCCATCCTAAAGCTGCTACTTCTGTTTATGCGGGAACTGATCGTTTCCAGCTTTGCGGTTATCCATCATATTCTCCGCCCGAAGCTGGCGATCCGCCCAGGCATTTTTGCCTATGAGACCGCCCTAAAGTCAGATTGGGAGATCACTATTTTATCGTGCCTCATTTGTCTGACACCAGGAACGCTCACTCTAGAAGTATCTGGAGAAGGTCAAATGCTGTATATTCATGCCATGGACATACAGGACGCGACACTGCTTTCTGAGCAAATTAGAGGGACATTTGAAAAAGCGATCATGGAGGTGACACAGTGATAGTTTCGGCACTTTTGACTGCATCACTGGCTATTCTCTCCTTAGCCATATTAGGTTGCTTGTACCGTTTGATTAAAGGACCGACACGTCCGGATAGGGTAGCAGCGCTGGACACGATAGGTATAAATCTGCTAGCTATGATTGCTGTGATCTGCATGCAGCTGAGGACACAGGATTTTATTGAGATTGTTCTTGTTATAGGAATACTGACGTTCATAGGAACAACGGCATTGGCGAGATATATAGAAAGAGACGCCGTCATAGATACTGGGGGTGATGAACTTGATCGGTGAGTTGCTTATTGCGATCCTTGTTTTACTCGGTGCTCTGTTCTGTGGATTGAGCGCGTTTGGATTGATGCGGCTGCCAGATGTTTATTTACGTTCTCACGCCGCAACCAAAAGTGCAACGCTTGGCGTGCTTTGCGTATTAACAGGAGCCTTTCTTTATTTTTTGTTTTATGTAGACGTGGTCAGTATCAAATTACTGCTTGCCATTGTATTTGTCTTTATCACTTCTCCCGTAGCCGGACATCTAAATGGAAGAGCTGCCTACCGTTCGGGAGTCCCTTTATGGGAAAACAGTGTTCAGGATGATCTGGCGTCGGTATTGGAACAAAATACATCTTTAAAACAACCAAAATGAAAGCAACCCATAGTGCAGGATTTGCGTCATGTCCGTCTGGATTGATAATAAATGTGGAGGGATCATGTGCACAATATTATTTCAGTCCAGCTGTATTACAAAGCGGAACGGATCGTAACTCCGTTAAAACAGGAAACAGTCATTCATCGTCGAGTTTTACACTTGTATACAACTAAAATTGTATCAGCGTACCGGGAGTTTTCTCTCAATGAGGTATATGATATATCGTTTAAAAGTATCGGGCAGGGTCATGGTGTTCTTTATTTGCATACGAAACAAGGTGTATTTCCTTATACTGTAGAATCAGATCCTAAAGACTTTATAATCGAATTCAAAAAAATTGTAGAAAAGTAAGATCGTTCGATTCAAGAAATTTAAAAAGACCGCATCTTTTTTGCGGTCTTTTTCTAATGCCTGAAGTTACATAAAGCTTTTAGCATGTGTTACATAACGCGCAGAATCATGCCGAGGATGACGATGAACATACCCATCCATGATAAAGGAGACGGCATGGGGATATCAAAAAAATAATTCTCCCATTAATGCATAAAGAACTTCCAGAGATTGTGTTGCTTCTACGGTCCCAGCTTTTGCATATTTCCACGAACCTGATCTGTAGCAAAGCTCCACTCAACCACGTTCCTGGTTGTTTCTTCATGACTTTCCAAAGAGGCTTAAGCTTTTGTTGGGTCATCACAATGACTACTAGAATAGGAACCATAAACAGATATCGCAACGAAGCAACCTTAGATTATTCATTTCAAGAGTTACTTCACAGTTGACAAGGCAAAAGGGATGCTGTATATTACTGAAAGTTGATTTTAATAGTAATTATTACGATTTAAAAAAGTGAAAATGAAAAGCCAATATTCAAGGGAGCGTACCAGCGATGAATAAGAAAGTAATACCGGTAACAGTGTTGAGCGGATATTTGGGCGCAGGAAAAACAACGATTTTGAATCATGTATTAAACAATCGGGACGGGATGAAAGTGGCAGTCATCGTCAATGACATGAGTGAAGTGAATCTAGATGCCGAGCTGGTTAAAAAAGAGGGGGGCTTGTCCAGAACAGAAGAAAAACTGGTCGAGTTGTCTAATGGTTGTATTTGCTGCACATTGCGTGAAGATTTATTGCTGGAGGTCAAGAAGCTGACGGAACAAGGCGAGTTTGATTATATTTTAATCGAATCTACAGGCATCAGTGAACCTGTGCCAATCGCTCAAACCTTTACGTACGCCGATGAAGGAACTGGCATTGATTTGGCATCGCTGGCAAAACTGGATTGCATGGTGACCGTAGTCGATGCGAACCGTTTCTGGCATGATTTTGAATCAGGAGAAACGTTACTGGATCGCAGGCAGGCTACTGGTGAAGACGACACGCGTGATATCTCGGACTTGCTCATAGACCAGATTGAAACCTGTGATGTATTGATTCTGAATAAGTGCGATCTGGTTCAGTCTGCTGAGCTGGATAAGCTGGAGGGTGTGCTGCGGAGATTACAGCCTGAAGCCCGAATCATTCGTACTTCCAAGGGAAAGGTCGCTCCTTCGGACATTTTGAATACAGGGCTGTTCAATTTTGACAAGGCTAGTCAATCCGCTGGATGGATTCGGGAGCTGGAGCTTGAAAGCCATACACCGGAAACGGACGAATATGGGATAAATTCCTTTGTATATCGTCGTAGAAGACCATTTCATCCTGCAAGATTGGCTGAATTTATGAACTATTGGCCGGAGGAGATCGTTCGCGCCAAAGGTTTGGCCTGGATTGCAACCCCGCAGGATTGGGCAGCGAGTATTAGTCAGGCAGGACCCTCTATTCAATTTGGCCCTGCGGGAAGCTGGCTTGCTGCATTATCCGAAGAAGAACGGCAGGAGATCGTTGCAGCTGACCCTGAGGCTCTGGACCAATGGGATGAACAATGGGGCGATCGCATGAACGAAATCGTCATGATCGGTATCGGAATGAATCGACCGGACTTGGAAGAAGAGCTAGATGAATGTCTGCTGAACGATAATGAAATGGATATGGACTGGTCCAGTTTTGAAAATCCGCTTCCTTGGCCGACATGATGAAGCTAGTTGATCCATTCATTAATAAAGTCCATACATTTTTTAGCTGCTGGAGAAACATTTTTTAAGGAAGCGGTAGCGATACCGATAGTACGGGAATGCCTCTCATCCAATGGACGAATAGAGATGTCGTAAGGAATGTGAGACAGGATCATTTCAGGAAGAATACTCACGCCTAGTCCATTCTGCACCATAGCCATAATCGCATGGTCATCTTCTAATTCATATTTGATTTTAGGTGACATATTATGCTGTGAAAAAATATTCCTTACATCGGTGTCACAGCCTGCAACAGGCATAATAAAAGGCTCATCTCTGAGCTGTTCTACTCGAATGGAGGCTTGCTTTCCCAAAATATGATCGGAAGGAAGTAGACAAAGCATGCTTTCTTCTTTTAAGGGCAACGCCTCTAATGTATCTAGCGTGGGGAGGTTCACAAAGCCGAAATCAGCCTCCCCACTGATTATCCAGCTCTCAATTTCATGGTAGTTCCCATCGAGCAGTTTTATTTCAATAAGAGGAAACTGCTCATTGAATTTTTTTAGAATACGGGGCAGCCAATGAATAGAGACGCTTGAAAATGTGCCGATCTTTACGGTTCCGATTTCCAATCCTTTAATTAGAGCTACCTCTTGGTAGAGCTTTTCGTCCATTTGTACGATCTCTCTAAATTGCTTCATCAATCTTTCTCCGTTATTGGTCAATCTGATGCCTGAACGACCTCGGATCAGAAGAGTCAACCCTAATTCATGTTCCAATCCAGAGATCGCATGGCTGATTGCCGATTGTGTAAGATTTAAAACTTCCCCGGCCTTTGTGAAACTTCCCATTTCAACTACGCAAAGAAAAATCTTATATTTAAACAAATTCGTGTTCACTCCTATTTTTAATGAAATATATTCATGTATCATATCAGATATATTCATTTTTTTTATTTAATATTTATGATTATAATCAAATGAAAGAAAGGTTATATATTTTTGTTTTAGGAGGAACATATGAACTCAATTGCTAAAACTCCTCGGCCACCCTATTATGCGGCTATCTTTACTTCTGAACGTACGGAAGGAGATGGCGGATACGGAGTGATGGGAGACAAAATGGTGGAACTGGCTGCCGAGCAGCCTGGTTTTCTAGGTGTGGAAAGTGTTCGTGATCACAATGGAGTAGGCATCACAGTTTCCTATTGGGAGTCTCTAGACGCTATAAAAAATTGGAAACATAACGAGCTGCACAAGGTAGCGCAGGAAAAAGGGAAATCCGAGTGGTATAAAACATTTGGTTTAAGAGTGAGCAAGGTAGAACGAGATTATTTTTTTACAGTGTAAATAGGTTCAATATCTTTCTATTCATATTCAGTTCATAAACGTGGGTTATCCTCGCTATAGAAACCGTATAGGGAGGATATGAATGTGGATTATACAGACAAAAAAGAGACCTTGGCCATTGAAGCAAGGGGACTCGTTAAAACTTTTGGTGATAAGCATGCGGTTGACGGTGTCGATTTGAATGTCCATGCTGGCACGATCTACGGTGTGCTCGGCCCTAATGGAGCAGGTAAGACGACTACCATCCGAATGCTGTCAACGTTATTGCGACCTGATGGTGGATCAGCGCGTATCTTCGGGCACGATGTAGTAAAGGAGCCGCAGGTTGTGCGTCAATTGATCGGGGTAACAGGCCAATACGCATCGGTCGATGAGTCGCTTAGCGCTACTGAGAACTTGATCATCTTCTCTAGACTGCTTGGACTGGGACGTGCCGAGGCGCGTCATAAGGCAGCGGAGCTGTTGGAGGAATTTGGCTTGGCCGAAGCAGCCAAGCGACCGTTAAAAAATTTTTCGGGAGGCATGCGCCGCCGACTGGACTTGGCCGCCAGTCTCATCGCTAAGCCGCCGCTGATCTTCCTGGATGAGCCGACTACCGGACTAGACCCGCGCACGCGTGTCAAGATGTGGGACACGATCCGGCGTCTGGTCAAGACCGGTTCCACCGTACTGCTCACTACCCAGTACCTCGACGAGGCGGATCAACTTGCTGACCGAATCGCGGTGATCGATCATGGCCGGGTAGTCGCTGAGGGTACGGTGGATGAACTGAAAGCGGCAGTGGGGGCGTCGACTCTGCAACTCAAAGTGCAAAATCAACAGGACATTGAGAGAGCTGTTCAGATCGTTGAACAGGTGCTTTCAGTCAAGTCCAGCGTGTCAGTGGAAGTTGGAAAGATTATTTCTCCGATGGCCAATGCAGATCGGGTAACGGACCTGCTGATTGCCCTCCGTACTGGAGAGATTCGTCTAGCAGAAATGAGTGTGCAAAAGCCGACGCTTGACGAGGTGTTTTTGTCCATCACTGGTCATGGGGCACAAGTAAACGAGCAGCAGACGTCCCAAGGAGCGCATGCTGGGGAGGGGGCGAGAGCATGAAGAGCACTACGGTTATGACAGGTTTTGATCGCACTTTGAAGAAGTCTGTGAGTTTCAGACAGGCGTTCTTCAATTCCATGACGATGGCCTACCGGGGCATTCTGAAGATCCGGCATACTCCCGAGCAATTGTTTGATGTCACGCTCCAGCCGATCATTTTCACACTTATGTTTACCTATATCTTTGGTGGCGCCATCTCAGGAGACGTGCAGCATTATTTGCCGGTTATTATTCCAGGCATCCTCGTGCAGACTGTGATCTCGACCTCCGTCGTTACCGGCGTCCAACTACGTGAGGATATGGACAAAGGAGTGTTCGACAGGTTCAAGTCACTCCCAATCGCACGTATTGCGCCTTTGGCTGGAGCTCTGCTGGCTGACAGTATCCGGTATACTATTGCGACTGTACTTACCTTCGCCATGGGGTATATTTTGGGGTATCGGCCAGAGGGAGGGCTGCTGAGTGTTGCTATCGCCGCGCTTTTGGTCATCGTGTGTTCCTGGGCAGTCAGCTGGATTTTCGCCTTCTTTGGCGTGATTGCCCGCACTGCTTCCAGTGTACAGGGCATCTCCATGATTGTTCTGTTTCCGCTCACTTTTGTTTCCAACGCATTTGTGCCTGTGGACACAATGCCTGGTTGGCTACAGTGGTTTGTGAACGTTAACCCGATTTCACATCTTGTGAACGCAGTCAGGGAGCTTGCAAATACGGGAACGATTGGCGGGGAACTGGCGATCTCCCTGCTTGGCGCTACAGTCATTGTGGCGATCTTCGCGCCGCTTACGGTGCGTGCATATATGCGTAAAGCATAAGATGGCAGTCTTCTTGACGAGGATGAGAGATTTAAGGCAGAACTAGTTAGGGGGGGGATTGAAATGGCGCGTGTATTGGTCGTTGATGATGATCCGCATATTCGCGAAATGGTCGGACACTTTTTGAGGATGGAAGGTCTGGATGTAGTCGAGGCGGTGGATGGATTGGACGCGATGCGCATTTTTGAGCAAATCAAGGTCGATTTACTTGTTCTTGATATCATGATGCCGGGAATGGATGGTTGGGAGTTGTGCCGTAAGCTGAGAGAGCAAACCGACCTGCCGCTGCTTATGCTTACAGCTAAAAGCGAGACGTCACAGATCGTGAAAGGTTTCGCGCTCGGAACGGACGACTATCTTGTCAAGCCATTCGACCCCATGGTGCTTGTTGCACGCGTGAAGGCTTTATTAAAACGCTATCGTATCATGGTTTCCAAATCAGTGACTGTCGGAGATCTTGTCCTGCGGAGTGATACATTTGAATGCCGGGCTGGGCAAGAGGAGTTTACCCTGCCGCGCAAGGAATTTGAGCTGCTCTTCAAGCTGGCCAGCTATCCTGGCAAAACCTTTACCCGCGACCAGTTGATCGAACAGATCTGGGGTTATGATTATGAGGGAGACGAAAGAACGGTTGATGTCCATATCAAACGCCTTCGGGAACGGTTTCTGGAGGCAAGCCACTCCTTCCGGATCAGTACGATCCGAGGATTGGGTTATCGGCTGGAGGTAAGGCAATGAAACGAGAACCGGGATTCCTCCATATCCTTGCGAGACTCATGCTGGTGTTATTGGTGCTGTATCTCAGCTGGACTGCCGCGTTCTTTATTATGGAGGCGATCTATTCGCACATGTCATGGGCTCCCCATGGTTTGTTCGTCTTTCTTATGAATACGACGCTAGGCTTTTTCTTCTTCGGTATTATCAGTATGACGGTAAGGCGCTTCTTCCAGCCTAGAGAACAGCACGCTTTTACCGAAATGATCGATGCTTTAAAACGTATTTCGCAAGGAGACTTTCACATTAATCTGGATTGGGATCTCGGCGGGAGGAACGGAAAACATCGGAGGCCGCATCCTTATGTACAGTTGGTGGACAGTATCAATGATATGGCTGCAAATCTGAAGGCTATGGAAAAGCTGCGGGAGGAGTTTATTTCAAACGTATCCCATGAAATCGGCTCACCGCTGACCTCGATAATCGGATTCGCCAAGGCGCTCAAGGACGAGAATCTGGATCGTGAGCAGCGAGACCGGTATTTGACGATCATCGAGACGGAGTGTATTCGTCTATCCAAGCTAAGCGATAATCTCATGAAGCTGGCGATTCTGGATTCGGAGCGGCATCCGTTTCGTCCGTCCCTTTATCGGCTGGACAAGCAGCTGATTTCGCTTATTCTCGCCTGCGAACCGCAATGGGAGGCTAAAAAAATCGAGATGACTGTTGAGGTGGATATCGTTGAGATTAACGCGGACGAGGATCTGATGGGCCAGGTTTGGGTAAATCTCCTTCACAATGCCATTAAATTTACACCACAGGGTGGAAGCATATCTGTTTCTCTTTCAAGTAACGGTGAACAGGCGGTTATCCGCATTGCGGACACGGGACAGGGCATCAACGAACAGAATCAGCAACGCATTTTTGAACGGTTTTATAAAGCAGACCAGTCACGGGCCCGAACTGCAGGAGGCAGCGGCTTGGGACTGTCCATTGCTTATAAAATAACAGAGATGCATACCGGCTCTATCTCTGTATCCAGCAAGGTGGGAGAAGGAACGGTATTTACGGTTATGCTGCCGCTGCGCCGGCAAGGAATGAAAGGCAGCAACAACTGTGAAATGTACACCGGCACAGTAATATAAAAAGGAGCGTCTTCAAAGCCATAAGCGGCTGAAGGACGCTCCTTTTTAACTCCCATGCTTATACTCTTATGTTATATACGTATAAGCTCAGGATTTAGATGAATTTACCGGCTGCATTTCCTGGATAGCTTCCTTCAAGTTGTGTGAGCATAGCTCATACAACTGTTTCCTTTGCTGTTCGCTGGAATTCGTAGCCAGTTTTTGCAGCTCGGTTGTACATTGCTGCAGCAGCGTCAGCACAGCTTGATTCGAATCCTGTGCCTTGGACATCTGTACATTATCACTGTATTGGTCAATATATAGCTCCCCTTGCGTGTCCACCTGCGCGAAAAACACATCTTTGACCGTCAGGCTCTTTTCCTTTAGCTTGGCATCCAGCCATTGTTGAGTAATCCCCATATATGCCATTTGTTGCTCCATAAGTTGTCCATCCATAATGACTGCTGTGGGTTCCTTCTCCGGTAGCTGAAACATATTCAAATCTTTAAGCGTTACAGGCTGCTTGTCTTTGGTTAACAGCACATTGACTTCGCCACTGGTTTCCATGAGAGCAAATTCTACATCAGATACTTTGAATACATTCTTGCTTCGTAGCTGCTCCATGAGTTCATCCAGGGTGAGCCGTTCCTTTCTCAGATTATCCTCTAAAATTTTGCCGTCTTTGATCAGGATTGTTGTCCTTCCATCTGTTATATCTCTGATTTTCTTGCTTTTAATTTGCAAATATTCAATGCCAAGTGTTGTCAGTACCCATACTGACAAGGCTATGAGGCCTAGATACCAGGTGGATTCACGCTCCATAGGAATGGTAGCAGCCAGGTTACCTATCGTGATTCCTGTTATATATTCGAACAAGGAAAGCTGGGATACCTGACGTTTTCCAAGAATTTTGGTGATTAAAAATAATATAGCGACAGCCATTAATGTGCGTATAGCAACCTCGGCCCAATCCTGCATTTACTCAACCCCATTTCATTTCGCCACAAGGGCGCTACTATTCCAAGGATATCCGCGTCAAGGCACATTTAAACTCCAATTCCCCTAAATTTAAATAACTGAGCTACCAATAAACCGATTAAATACGATATAAGATTAAAATTTTCTATCGTTGAATTAGCAATGTCTATTACACAAGCGATTGACGGAAAAGGGTCGGCAGGATACATTATAAATATAATCCTTATTTAATTCATCGGAATTATAAACATTAAGCTCACGGAGGTATGTATATGTCGTCCAAACCTAAAGTTGTATTGTGGAGCAAAACCGGCTGTCATTTTTGTGGAGAGATCAAATCGTACCTGGAATCCCAAAATCAGCCGTATGAAAATATCCAAGTGGACGGAAATGATGCGCTGCGTGACGTGCTGGAAACCAAATATGGTGTTCGTTATGTTCCTGTCGTCGAAGTAGGCGGGGATAACAAATATGAAGCCCTGCTCAACCCGGATCTGGAAGAGTTGGGTAAAGTGCTGGAAAGTTACAATCAAGTGGTATAACAATCATGTTCAAGAGAGGTGGAAGAGTTATGGCTAAGAATAAACAAATTAAATTTGGTGCGATTATTCACGGCGTTGGGGGAAGCATGACGACTTGGCGTCACCCTGAAGTACCTGCGGACGCGAGTGTTAACTTTGAATTTTATAAAACGCAGGCGCAAAAGGCAGAGGAAGGAAAGTTCGACCTCGTATTTATCGCAGATGGCCTGTTCATTAACGAAAAATCCATTCCTCACTTTCTGAACCGTTTTGAGCCAATTACGATTTTGTCTGCTTTGGCTGGAGTGACGAAGCATATCGGACTGGTTGGCACATTGTCGACTTCCTATAGCGAACCGTTCACGGTAGCACGCCAGTTTTCTTCCATTGATCATATTAGCGGAGGTCGTGCAGGCTGGAATGTGGTGACTTCCCCGCTGGAAGGCTCTGCCCTTAACTTTAGCAAAGGCGAGCACCCGTCGCATCCGCAGCGCTATAAAATTGCAGAGGAATATTTACAGGTTACGAAAGGACTGTGGGACTCGTGGGAAGCGGATGCGTTCGTTCGTGATAAGGAAGCTGGAGTATTTTTTGATCCTGAAAAGCTGCATACATTGAACCATAAAGGTGAGTTTTTCTCTGTGCAGGGTCCGCTGAACATTGGACGATCCAAGCAGGGACAGCCGGTTATTTTCCAGGCAGGTTCCTCCGAGGATGGCAAAAACCTGGCCGCTAAGGAAGCGGATGCTGTATTTACAGGACATGAAACGTTAGAGGAAGCGCAGCAGTTTTATCGTGATGTGAAAGAACGTGCGGTACGCTATGGTAGATCCGAAGAGGATATTGTCATTTTGCCGGGCATATCGCCGATTATTGGCAATACAACGGAGGAAGCGGAACGTAAGTATGAAGAGATCACTAATCTGGTGACGATTGAGGCTGCGCTAAAATATTTGGGACGTTTCTTCGATCATCATGATTTCTCACAATATCTGCTGGATGAGCCATTCCCTGAGCTTGATGGTATTGGCAGCAATGCGTTCCGCAGCGGTACAGATAAAATCAAACGAGTAGCCAAGGAACAAAACTTGACCTTACGCGAGGTTGCGTTGCGTTCAGCTACACCGAGAACCTCTTTTATCGGAACCGCTGAGCAGGTGGCGGATCGAGTGCAGGAGTGGTTTGATAGAAAAGGAGCAGACGGATTCATTATTGGTTCTGATGTACCATCGGGTCTGCATGACTTCATAAATCTGGTTGTGCCTATTTTGCAGGAACGCGGTGTGTACCGTCAGGATTATGAATTTAGCACACTGCGTGAAAACTTGGGCGTGCCTATACCTGAGAACCGCTACACAGCGGCCAGATCCAAAGTGAAGGTTGACGCATAACAGAAGGAGGAAAAAATATGTCCAAGGTTGTCATCCTATCAGGCAGTCCGTCTACACAATCCCGTTTATACGGCTTGATTCACTATACAACGGAGCAGTTGCAGCAGGCTGGAGCGGAGGTCACATTACTGAATGTGGTCGACTTGCCAGCGGAGGATCTAGTCACAGCTAACTTTAACAGCCCCGACATCACAGCATCACTTGCGCTGATTGCAGCAGCGGATGCCGTCATTGTGGCTTCTCCAGTCTATAAGGCGTCCTATTCAGGACTATTGAAAATCTTTCTGGATTTGGTTCCGCAGGAGGGACTAAGAGGGAAACCTGTCTTGCCTTTATTTATCGGAGGCACACTGGCTCACCTGCTGGTCATTGACTATGCATTGAAGCCGGTTATCAATGCACTGGGCGGAAGACATATTCTTGGCGGGGTGTATGCAGTGGATCAGTGGGTCGAACGTCTGCCAGATGGACTATACGGGTTGTCCGAAGAATTGGTTGCACGGTTGGAACGTTCTGTTAAAGAATTAAATGAGCTATTAAAATTATAGATATTTTTTTCAATATGTCCATTGACAGGTCGTTCAGTGAGTTTTATGATACAAAAAAACCGAGTTAACATATTGGATAAGTATATATAAAACTTACTGGGGGACTTGCGTATGAATATCGAGAATATGGAAGCCTTTGTATACGTGAATCATTATGGGAGCTTTAATAAGGCGGCAGAAGCCTTGTTCTTGTCCCAGCCCTCTGTTACAGCCCGGATTCAGACGCTAGAGCGCGAGCTAGAATGCAAGCTGTTCGACCGCCAAAGTAAGCAAACGGTTCTGACGGAGGATGGACGAAAGTTTCTTCCTTATGCGGAGCAGATGCTTCAGGTGCTGCAAAAAGGGAAGCAAAAGCTCCAACAGCGTAAGAAAGCCCCTCAGCAAATTCGAATTGGCTGCACGATATCGGTGTCGAACTATATCATTCCTGAAATATTAAAGCAGCTTCGTGCCCGTTATCCGGAGGTTAACTACAAAATTGTGACGGCTACGACGGATCAACTGTTACAAAAACTGTTGAACCGTGAGGTAGACATTAGTTTTGTCCGTAAAGTGATGCATCCGGCTATCCGTACGCTTGCTTTTTATGAAGATCCGATTTCTCTGTATGTATACGACGGTCATCCGTTTATGAAGACAGGAAGGGCCAGCATACAGGATATTCAACGTGAAACACTGGTGTTTTTCGAATGTGGATCACTAGATTGGATGAGAATTCATCGATCTTTTGAATCACTGGAGCAGCCACCGGACATTGCTTTTCAGGTAGACAATGTGGTCACGGCCAAAAAGCTGGTATTGGAAGAAGCGGGTATTGCCTTTTTGCCGGATGTCTGTGTGAACCGTGAAGTGAAAGATCAGAAACTGTTCCGTATCCATGTTCCAGAGGTGGCTGGGGTGTCGATGCAGATCAGCATAATTGCGACCAAAGAAGACTGTGCAGTGACTTCGGATTTTGCAGATGCACTGACAGAGGGTTTCCGGGGTGCTGTTTTGTTATAGAAAAGTTCTATAGCTTGGTGGATTGACGTGTAGGTTTCCAAGTGTTAAATTAATCACATCCTAAAACCGATTAAACTTATATGAATTATCAATTATTGAATGTTGTAGCTACCATGTATACTCGCAAACTGCTGATATACAAAGAGATGAGGGGGATTTATATGAAAAAGTGGTTTGCAATATTGTCTGTTATGGCAATCATCCTGGTGCTGGCAGGCTGCGGTTCCTCAGATAGCGCGTCTAGCGCATCAGGTTCGAGCGGAGACGTGAAGAAAATTATCGTAGGCACAGGTACTCAATTCAAAAATGTATGCTTTATTGACGAAAACGGAAATTTAACAGGTTTTGATGTGGAGCTGATTAAGGAGCTGGACAAGCGCCTGCCTCAATACGAATTTGAATTCAAAACGATGGACTTTGGAAATTTGCTACTAAGTCTCGATGCCGGCAAAATTGATCTGGTATCGCATCAAATGGAAAAAAACCCGGAGCGCGAAGCCAAGTATCTGTTCAACAAAAATCCGTATAGCATTTTTCTGAACAGAGTCGCTGTAGCGAAGGATAACAATACCATTCATTCCATTGATGATTTGAAAGGGAAAAAGGTACTCACCAGCCCAACCAGTAATGCGGCGTATGTGCTGAAAGAATATAACAAAACCCACGGAGATGCTCTAAATATCGTTTATACGAGTGGTGCAGCCAATGATACGGTGCAACAAATTACAAGCGGCCGTATAGATGCTACTGTTACGACAGACTTTGCGAACCGTTTTAACACCGATGAAAAAGGAGAAGTAGCTCTGAAAACCGTGGGTGATCCTTTGACTCAATCGGATGTACTGTATGTATTGAACAAAAATGAGCAAGGGTTGGCGGATGACTTGGACAAAGCCATTCAGGAAGTGAAGGACGATGGTACGCTGTCGAAGCTGAGCATTAAATGGCTTGGAGAGGATTTCACGAAGTCTCTAGAGGATGTGGAAAAGGAAGGTAGCAGCAGTAAAAAGTAAGGATAGATTTGGACATTTCAGCGGTCAGGGTACTCTATGTATTCTGACCGCTGATGTATAGAAAGGGGGCAGGCATATGAGCAGAGAGTTCAATATTGACTATGTTTTTAGCTTTATCCCGAAAATGCTGTCTTACTTACACATCACCTTGTTTATTGTGGCAAGCTCGCTTGTATTGGGGCTTATCATTGGTCTGTTGGTTGCGCTGCCTCGCATGTATAACATTCCATTTCTCAAACGTGTTTCTCAGGTGTATGTTTCCTTTTTTCGCGGAACACCTATTCTAATCCAATTGTTTCTGGTGTATTACGGCCTGCCAGAGCTACTAAAGCTGGTAGATATCAATTCCTCCAGATGGGATGTGCTGTGGTTTGCTGTAGCGACCTACGCACTCAATAGTGGAGCCTTTATTTCCGAAATTATCAGGTCAGGAGTAGAGGCAGTAGACCGAGGACAAATCGAGGCTGCACAGTCCGTCGGCATGTCAGGCTATCAGACCTGTACACGTATCATAATGCCGCAAGCGCTGGCTGTGGTGATTCCGGTATTTTCCAATCTGGTGATTGGCAATCTGAAGGATACCTCGCTGGCATTTACAATCGGAGCGATGGACATGACAGGGAAATCACAGACATTAGGGTCGGCTACCCAGCATTTTGTTGAAACCTACATCGCGTTATCCCTTATTTATCTGGTCATCAGTCTGATTTTACAAAAATTGTTCAGGGTGCTGGAAAATACGCTTCTCCGGCATGAGCATCGGGATGAAGTGCAGAAAGAACCCGAAAAACGAAAAAGTTTTGTGGTGCGCTACCTGAGAAGTCCTCGTCTGAGTAAAGGAGGTAAAGGCATATGAGTCTGGATTTTGGATTTATATATACTGCCTTTTTAGGGTTGTTCTCCGCGTTGCCCAACACCTTAATGATTACGGTGGTTTCTGTACTGGCAGGGTTGGTCATCGGTATAATAACGGCGCTGGCGCGAATCTATAAGGTTCCTGTGTTATCCCAGATTTCTCACGGTTACGTTACCTTTATCCGTGGCACACCGATGCTGATGCATTTGCTGCTTATTTATTTCAGTTTGCCTTTGTTAATTGATGCGGGAGCGAAGCATTTCGGCTGGCCGCTGCAATCCAAAGATGTTCCTTATATGGTATTTGCACTCATTTCGTTTTCCATTACCAGTGGCGCGTATATGTCTGAGGTCGTCCGTTCTGGAATTCAATCGGTCAACAAGGGGCAGATCGAGGCGGCTTATGCTGTCGGGATGACGACGTGGCAAGTGCTGAGACGGATTGTATTTCCGCAGGCATTCGTGGTGAGTTTGCCAAATCTGACGAATTCCGTTATTGGGATGCTTCATGGCTCTACCTTGGCTTTCACGGTTTCTGTCACAGAAATCCAGGCACAGGCTGAAATTCTGGCATCTACCAACTGGAAATATTTGGAGGTATATATCGCAGCTGCACTGCTATTTTGGGGATTGACAATATTGATTGAGCGAATATCTGGGTTGGTGGAGAAAAAAATCAATGTGTTTAATGGAGGTCGAGCATCATGATCCGTCTGCAAAATATTACGAAGTCGTTCGGCAAACATGAAGTGCTTAAAGGCATTGATTTGACCGTGAACAAAGGCGAGGTCGTCGTTATTTTAGGACCGAGCGGTTCAGGAAAAACGACTCTGCTACGCTGCATTAATTATCTGGAAAAGCCGAATGATGGGGAAGTCAGCATTGGCGATTTTACAGTGAACTGCAAGCGACCTGCAAAGAGGGATGTTTTGGCTCTACGTCAAAAGACGGCTATGGTTTTCCAGCAATACAATTTGTTCAAGCATAAAACAGCACTGGAAAATGTCATGGAGGGACTTGTCGTTGTTCGTAAGGTCAAGCAGGAGGAAGCGAAAAAAATCAGCATTGAAGTGCTGGAAAAGGTCGGTCTGGGTGAAAAGCTAAATCATTATCCAAGCCAGCTATCCGGCGGGCAGCAGCAGCGTGTAGGCATAGCGCGTGCTTTGGCGCTGAACCCGGAAGTGATTTTGTTCGATGAGCCGACTTCGGCGCTGGACCCTGAGTTGGTGGGTGAGGTGCTGTCGGTGATCCGCAAGATTGCGAAGGAAGGCATTACGATGATTGTCGTTACACATGAAATGGGCTTTGCGCGCGATGTTTCAAATCATGTGGTATTTATGGATGGCGGTCATATTATCGAGGAAGGCACACCGGAAGACATTTTTAACCACCCCAAAGAGGAACGTACCAAACAATTCCTGAAACGGATTACACCGGAATATAACTATTCAATTTAGACGGGAGAGGGAGACATGAGTACTAAAATCGGAGTATTGGATCAAAGCCCCATACACGAGGGGGAAACAGCAGCGCAGGCCCTTCGTAATACGATTAAGCTAGCACAGCGTGTAGAGGAATTGGGGTTTACACGCTTCTGGGTATCAGAGCACCACGATTCCGAGCAGGTTGCGGGCTCTTCGCCAGAGGTACTCATTTCCCACTTGCTGGCACGCACTGAGCGTATTAAAGTCGGTTCTGGTGGAGTGATGCTTCAGCATTACAGCCCTTATAAAGTAGCCGAAAACTTTAATGTGCTGTCCTCTCTTGCACCGGGTCGCGTAGATTTGGGAATCGGACGCGCACCGGGCGGGCTGCCGAAATCCACACAGGCGTTACAACGAAACGTTCATGATGCGCCTTCTCTCGAAGAAAAAATTGATGAAGTAAGTCGCTATATTCATAATATTCCGTCTGAAGAAGGACCGCTAGCCGGGTTACAGGCGAATCCGATTCCAGAAATACCAGCGGATATTTACGTTTTGGGTACAAGTACAGACAGTGCTGGAATTGCTGCGCGTTTGGGGTTGCCCTACGTTTTCTCGCAATTTATCAATAGTAATGAGCAGGTTGCATTGGACTCATTCCGTACGTATCGGGCGTCTTTCGATTATAGTTATGGACGTGAGCCGAAAGCTCTTTTTGCGCTTTCAGTCATCGTAGCGGACACTTCCGAGGAAGCTGCAGAGTTAGCAGGGGAGCACAAGCTGTACAAAATTCATCTGGCCAGTGGCAAGACGGCTACGGTGGGCACGTTGGAAAGTGCAGAAAAGTTTGGCAAGCAATCGGGTGAAGAATATACAATTGAAGCTACACAAGCGCAAATTAACAAAGGGAATAAAGACGAAATTTATGCTGTCCTGACGGAAATTCAAGCGAAGTATCAGGTCGATGAGCTGATCGTTACGACAGGAATAAGAGATATACACAAGCGCGTGCGCTCGTTCGAGTTGTTGCATGAAGCTTTTGCCGGATTGCCTGTGCAGTCCTAGAAATTGTTGGTCTGAGAGAATTGTAACTATTTTGGGTTCACGAAGGAGGAATAGGGATGAGTGGATCAACCGGAACGAAGGAGCAGGTTTTGGAGCAGAAGCTGGTGGACATTCGCCGCCATCTTCATCGAAATCCCGAGCTATCTAACGAGGAGGTTGAAACTACCGCCTTTATCCGTGGTCTGCTGGAAGAACAGAACATAACGATTCTGGATGTGCCGCTGCGTACCGGATTAGTAGCGGAAATTGGCGGACGGCAGGAGGGACCAACTGTCGCGCTTCGTGCAGACATTGATGCGTTACCTATTCAGGAGGAAACGGGATTGCCTTATGCTTCGATGCATCCCGGCAAGATGCATGCCTGTGGGCATGATTTTCATACCGCGTCCTTGTTAGGAGCAGCCATACTCCTGAAGCAGCGGGAGCAGGAGCTGAAAGGCACGGTTCGACTGGTGTTCCAGCCAGCTGAGGAAAAGGCCAAAGGCGCTGCCCAAGTGCTGGATAGCGGTGCGTTGGCAGGGGTGCACGCCATATTTGGCCTGCATAACAAGCCAGACCTGCCCGTAGGCACGGTCGGCATCAAAGAAGGTCCGCTAATGGCAGCGGCGGATGGTTTTTACATCGAGGTGGAGGGTCTGAGCACACATGCGGCAGTGCCGCATGCAGGGATTGACCCCATCGTGGTATCGTCACATATCATTACGGCGCTGCAATCTATTGTGAGTCGGAGCGTTAATCCGCTGGATAGCGCGGTCATTAGCGTCACGAAGCTGCACAGTGGCAACGCCTGGAACATCATTCCTGACCGCGCCCATTTGGACGGAACAATCCGCACATTTGACGAGAATGTTCGCGCTCAGGTGACTGAACGCTTCGAGCAGGTCGTAAAAGGTGTTGCCGATGCTTTCAGCACGAAAGCAACCATCCGCTGGATCGAGGGTCCGCCACCTGTTCTGAATGACGGTAAGTTGGCCGCTATCGCGGAAGAGGCGGCGGAAGCGGTCGGTCTGGATGTCGTTCGTCCCATACCATCCTCGGCGAGCGAAGATTTTGGGTTTTATCAGAAGAACATCCCAGGTGTATTTGTCTTTGTCGGCACTGAGGGAAGCCAGGAATGGCATCATCCTGCCTTTGATTTGGACGAACGTGCGTTGCCGGGAACAGCGAAGCTACTGGCTTCACTGGCTGAATCGGCATTGAAATCCATAGAGTAGAGCATGAGCCTAGGGGTGGTTTTCCTGTGCCAACTATTATGTGGGCCGGAAATTCTCCCAAAATAACAGAGTGGATACCTGGATGTCGCGTTATACCTGGAGCCGGGTTAAGAAGGATACCTCTCGTTTTCCTACCCGCTAAAAAATTACTAGAGTGGTGTGAAAAAGCTTATAAATAGAGCCGTTTATTCCAAAATCAAATTCTGTGATGGAATTGATTCAGTGAATAAACGGTTTTTTCATTTTGGCCTGAGACAGGTACACAATGGGTTCAATATGATTTTGATCAAGAGTATACGGTGTCTCAAACGGATGTCTATTGGTTCCAAGATGGCGCTGGCATTGATGTTCCAAAGTCTTACAAGATTAAGTATTGGAATGGTCGCAGCTGGTCTAACGTTAAGCAGGCTAATGGATTGGGTACTTCGGCAGACCAGTATAATACGACTACTTTTACGCCTGTAAAAACAACGAAATTAAGAATTGAAATGGTATCCAAAGGTTCAGCATCCACAGGAATTTTAGAGTGGAAAGTAGCAGCTAACAAACTTTAAACATTATACTATTTGACCCAAGGTTGTCTCCTGCGATATTTGTGGGAGACAACCTTTTTGAATTCATAGCTGAACAGTTAGAGTCTGATGAGATCAGGCTTTTTTTGTGCCTTGATTATGACGCTTATTACGTTCATATTTGTATCTGTGTTTTGCTAAACTCTCGTATGAAGGGACACTAAGAATGAACGGGTGTACGATAGTATGTATAATGGACATCAGACATGAAAGAAAAGAGGACAGAAAGCGATGAGTCATGACGTGAATGCTCCTTACGATGTACATGTAGCATATGGACCGGTGTTTGAGCTGCTCAGCAGCTTACACACCTTTATTTGCCGCAAGGCTTACAAGAAGACCGACTTATCAGCCGGGTGGGCGGAGCAAGTGAGTGGAACGCTGTCTCCAGGTTTGTCCGAATTGCTGGAGTCCATGGAAATCAATGCAGATTGGAAGGTTATTTATGGACTTGTCTATATGCTTTCTGATCAGGGGGGCGTTGAAGAGGTCGTAGACCGTTTGGAAAGCCAGACTTTACAGGAATTAAAACAACAGGCATCAGCCTATGGGATTCCGCTGCCTGACGACATGGAGAAGCTTCGCAAACTTGCTTTGCAACTGCTATCTGGCTGGGACGAAGAGTATTTTCGCCATGTGGATATAAGTATTCTAAGCGGTCTGGAACAGGAAGCTGAACGAAGAAATAAGGAGAAGGGCGTTTATAGCTCTATGGAGTGGGTGGATCGTACCACTAATGGCTTCCGGTTCGAGCCTTCCGAGGGACTGACGCGCGTGTTGCTGGTGCCTCAATACCATTTTCAGCCGATAAATATTATTTATCGATTTGGGTCGCTCCTGTTATGCCATTACTCGGCAGGAATTTATGTTCAGGAGGAAGATTTTTTATCCCCACAGGAATATCGAATGATCCGAAGCTTGGGGGAGAAGAGCAGGCTTAGGATTTTAAAATATTTGTATCAAAGCCAGTCTCCACGAACCTTTATTGAGATTGTCCGTCATCTCAAGCTGTCCAAGGGAATCACGCACGACCATATTTTTAAGCTTCGGGCCTCCGGCTTCATTCATGCACATTTTGATGGAGAAACATTACTCGGATATAGCGCACGGCTTTCGGCTGTGGATGAAATGCATCGGAGCATTTTTGGCTATATGGAGCGAAATTAGGCTGCACGCACCCGTCAGACTTTAACACTTTAAACAAATAGACGTCGATCATTTGGAATCCAGATGAGTTGACGTCTTTTTTTTACATAAAAAATGTAGTTCTCCCTTTACAGAACCCCAATAAATTCCTATAATGAGGTTTATCTTCTTAATCACAACTTGTTCTATCGGAATTTAATAATTTAACTCGGGGGGATTATGTTGAAAAAGAGTATTATTTTACTTAGCAGTCTACTTCTGGCGAGCTCTATTTTGCTGGCGGCTTGCTCTAACGGTGGACCGGACAGCTCCAACAATGCTACTGCCCAAAATAATGGGGACACACAGACAGCTACTACAACGCAGCCATTAACAAGTTTGGTAAAGGCTTCTGATATGTCCAAATTGCCGGAAGTGTCCAAAAAGAGAAGCGACACGATTATTGTGGGTCTGACTGACCCAGCCGGGGTGTTTACTCCGTATTTTAACCAAAGCGGCTATGACGGCAACGTGATTTCGCAATTGTGGACTCCGCTGGTCACAGTAGACGAGAAGGGGCTTCCGCTGCCCAATCTGGCTAAGAGCTGGGATATTTCTAAAGATAATCTAACGTATACATTTCATCTGGTTCCCGGTACTAAATTCAGTGATGGCTCCCCTTTGACAGCAGAAGATGTCGCTTTTACTTGGACGTTGATCTATGACAAAGCCTATCCTGGCGACAGTCAAATCCGAAAGCTGAACATTAAAGGCGGCAACGCCTATACGGAAGGCAAGGCAAAACAAATTGCAGGAATCAAGGTAATTGATGCGCAGACCATTTCTGCGACGTTGGAAAAACCTAACGCGTTGGCTCTGCCGATTCTGGGTGAATATGTACTGTCCAAAGCCTACTACGGCAAGGATTATAAGTTTGGACAGCTGGATTATTTTAAGAATCTACATAGTAGTCCTCTGGGGAATGGGGCTTATAAGCTGGAAAAATTTATTCCGGGGCAAGAAGTTCGTCTGGAGGCGAATGATCACTTTTTCAAAGGCAAGCCGAAAACACAGCATTTCATTTACAAAACAGCAGAAGGCGATGCTTGGCAGTTTATTGAAACGGGCGATACCGACTTTGCATCCTTCACCGCAACTCAGGAAAATATTGACAAACTGAAAGGGCTTGGCTTTTTAAACATTTTGCCGTATACCCCTAGCACTTACGGATATTTGCAAGTAAATCTAGAAAATGAAAAGCTTAAGGATAAAAAGGTTCGTCAAGCATTGACCTTTGGACTGGATCGGAAAAGTATTTATGTCGACGCAGCTCAGGGAGCAGGGGCGGTCGCAAACATTCCAGCTTCCCCAATATTCTGGTCTTACACGACCGATGGAATCAATCCATACAACTACGACCCGGAGCAAGCGAAAAAGCTGCTGGATGAAGCGGGTTGGGTAGAAGGTAGTGACGGTATCCGTGAGAAAAACGGTCAGAAGCTGACCATTCACCTGCTGACCTCTAAACGTCCAGAAACAGACACCTTTATTGCGCTTGCGGCTGAAAATTACAAAGCGATTGGTGTTGACCTTCAGCCGGAAATCTTTGCAGACTTTAATGCAATGGTAGCCAAAGTAGAAGGTAAAGATTATGATCTCGCCGCCTTCTCGACAGGCATGCTGACAGATCCATCGGATGGAATCGAGCAATTCGTCAATGGAGAAGTCAAGGGATATAACAATCCAAAGGTAAAAGAGCTATATGAAAAAGGCTTGTCTACGACGAATATGGAAGAACGCAAGAAAATATATAAAGAATTATATGTGCTGCTAAACGATGAACTGCCCGTTATTTTTACCAACTATAAGAAGACGGTGTATGCCTACAATGGTCGGATGGAACATGTAAAGGTCAGTCCGTTCATTGGCTTGTCTGGTAATTTGTTCGAATGGTCCCTTAAATAAGCCACATTTGCGGGCCCCTTGTGAAGAACATCAGGTTCGGATCAAGGGGCCTCCCAAATGGGGGAAACGTAATGAGTAGCCTGACCTTGAATTGAAAGGAGTCTGTCATGAGCTCGTTTTTAACGAAAAGACTGACGTATATGGTTATTATTTTGTTGGCCGCATCGATGATGATTTTTTTCCTGTATGCCATGACACCGGGAGATTTCATTAGCGGCAATCTGAAGCTGTCGCCAGAGAGAAAGGCGGAGCTGAGGGAAATTTACGGCCTCAATAAGCCTATTCTTGAACGCTATGGAAATTGGCTAGGCAATGCGCTGCATGGCAATTTTGGCTATTCGCTTGCCCAGCAGAAGCCGGTTCTGACCTTATTTAATGAATATATCTGGAACTCGTTTTTGCTGGCCGTTATATCGACCTTCCTGACCTGGTTTATCGCGGTCATTATTGGTGTGGTTGCTGCTTATAAGCAGTATTCATGGTTTGATACTTTGGTAATGATAGTGATTTTCGCTGCCATGTCTGTGCCCTCTTTTTTTATCGGGCTGTATCTGATTAAAATCGCAGCGGTTGACCTGAAGTGGTTGCCACCCGGTGGCATGCTCAATACGGGCAGTAACGCTACAGGTATGGAGTATGTGAAGGAGGTTCTCCAGCATATGACCTTGCCAGTGATCGTTATGACGCTGCTGGGACTGGGGTCGTTGACCCGCTACTTCCGTAGCAATATGATCGACGTGATCCAGCAGGATTATATACGCACAGCCCGTGCAAAGGGCTTAAAGGAAAGAAAGGTACTTTTTACGCACGCATTGAGAAATGCATTACTGCCTGCCATTACGCTCGTTGGCTTCGAATTACCTGCGCTGTTTGGCGGGTCCCTGATTATTGAAAAGATTTTTAATTGGCCGGGAATCGGTCAGTTGTACATGCAATCCTTTTCGCTCCGGGATTATCCGCTACTTATGGGCTTTACGATGCTAATTGCCATATTGAGCGTGATCGGGACACTATTGTCCGATATTTTATATCGCATCGCGGACCCGCGTGTGAAAGTGTAAGAAGGGGGCTAAGGAATGTCATCCGTGAGCAGTAATTTGAGCAAGAGCAACGGCAGACTGCAAGCAACTGTTAAATCTTCAATGTGGCAGCAAGCGCTCCGGCAGCTGTTCAGAAACAAGCTTGCTATGGCTGGTCTGCTCGTCGTGGTATTTATGTTTTTGCTCTGTTTTATCGGCCCGTTATTTTCTCCTTATTCCGATAATAAAACAAATATATTAATGATGAACAAGGCGCCAAATATCCATCACTGGTTAGGAACAGACAAGCTGGGACGGGATGTGCTGACACGTGTGATGCAGGCAGGTCAAATTTCTCTTACCGTGGGTTTGGCTTCCATGGTATTGTCAGTCTTTTTGGGGGCTACGCTGGGGGTCATATCCGCATATTTTCGCGGGATTGCAGATCAGATTATTATGCGCGTTGCTGATTTGCTGCTGACAATTCCCAGTTTGCCCCTGCTATTTATTATGGGCGCGCTGCTATCTGACTGGAAGGTTCCACCCGATCAACGGATGTATATTGTCATGCTGATGCTTAGTCTGGTCAACTGGCCGGGGATTGCACGGATGGTGAGGGGCCAGATGCTTAGTTTGCGGGAACGTGAATTTATGCAAGCCGCGACGGTACTGGGACTCTCGAATCGTCGAAAGCTGTTCAAGCATCTGCTGCCGAATATTTTACCATTGTTGATCGTTATCGCTACATTGAATATTGGCGGAGCTATCTTGAGTGAATCTGTACTCAGCTTCTTTGGCCTTGGCGTGCTACCCACGACACCAACTTGGGGCAATATGATTGATGCCGCCAACAATGTGCTGGATTTTCAGCAACGACCTTGGTTGTGGATACCGCCAGGCCTGTCTATTTTTGCTACAGTCATCGCTATTAATATTTTTGGTGACGGACTGCGGGATGTACTTGACCCGAAACATAAGAGGTAGGTGATCATACACCATGGACAATTTACTTTCCATTGAACATTTAAGCACTCATTTTTATACAGAAGAAGGAACGGTTAAAGCGGTGGATGATATCAGCTTCCGTGTGAAGCCGGGAGAAACGGTATGCATTGTCGGTGAATCGGGCTGCGGTAAAAGTATTACTGCGATGTCGATCATGGGTCTTATCCAGAGTCCTGGTGGTAAAGTAGCAGGCGGCAACATCCGTTTTGAGGAAACCGATCTGCTAGAGCTTAGCAGAAATGAGATGCGCACGATTCGCGGGCATGAAATATCCATGATCTTTCAGGAGCCGATGTCTTCATTGAATCCAGTCATGACCATTGGTGAACAGCTATCCGAACCACTGATTGAGCATTTGAAAATAGGCCGTAAGGAAGCTCGTAAGCGAGCACTGGAGCTGATCGAACAGGTCGGTATATCCCGACCGGAGCAGATATTAAAAAGCTATCCGCATGAACTGAGCGGAGGAATGCTGCAGCGCATTATGATTGCCATTGCTGTTTCTTGCAGTCCCAAGCTGCTTATCGCGGATGAGCCAACCACGGCGCTGGATGTAACGATTCAGGCGCAGATTCTCGATATGCTGCGTGAATTTAAAGCCCAATCCAATATGTCGCTCATGCTAATCACTCATGATCTGGGTGTTGTCGCCGAAATGGCTGATTACGTCATAGTGATGTATGCAGGCAAGATCGTCGAGGAAGGCGAGGTGGTACAGCTGTTCAATCATCCCAAGCATCCTTATACACAGGGGTTACTAAAGTCCAAACCGGTGCTTAATCAGCGCCAAGAGGAACTGTATTCCATCCCCGGGCAGGTACCTAATCCGCTGGAGCTGACGACTTCCTGTTATTTTCACGACCGCTGTGGGTATTGCATGGACATTTGCCGTATAAAAGAGCCTACATTAAAAGAAGTTTCAGCTCAGCAGAAAGCATCCTGCTGGCTATATGAGGAGGCGGTTGTTCATGGCTGAGCCATTGTTGGAAATAGACCGCTTAAAAACATACTTTCCCGTGAAGTCCGGGTTTATGAACCGTACTTCAGGACATGTGCGGGCGGTAGACGATATCAGCTTTACAATCCGTCAGGGTGAAACCTTCGGGTTGGTAGGGGAATCGGGGAGCGGTAAAAGCACGGTGGGCCGCACGATTGTTAGATTGACGGATAAAACGGACGGTACCGTAAAATACAAAGGGGTGGATCTGCACAGCTTGTCTGCCAAAGGGATGCAGGAGCTTCGTCCTAAAATTCAGCTGATCTTTCAAGACCCGTATAGCTCGCTGAATCCCCGTGTACGGATTGGTGATGCCATTGGTGAGGCGCTACTGGATCACGGTATAGCTACCAAAGAGGAGGTCCGGCAGATTGTGCTGGACGTGCTCAAGCTATGTGGATTGTCCGAATATCATATCGACCGTTTCCCCCATGAATTTTCGGGAGGTCAACGTCAACGGATCGGCATTGCCCGAGCGTTGGCGCTTCAGCCGGATCTAATTATCGCTGATGAGCCGGTATCAGCGCTGGATGTGTCCATACAGGCGCAGATTATTAACCTATTCGCCAAATTGCAGGCCGAACGGGGTTTGACATATTTGTTCATCTCGCATGATTTGAGCGTGGTGGAACATTTGTGTTCCCGTATTGGCGTGATGTATCTAGGCTCTATGGTCGAAACAGCTTCGCGTGACGAGTTATTCGGCAATCCGCTGCATCCGTATACGAAGGCGTTGCTGTCGGCTGTGCCTATTCCGGTGCCGAAGTTGAAAAGAGAACGAATTTTGCTCAAGGGGGATATTCCTAGTCCGGTTAATCCGCCTTCGGGCTGCAAATTCCATACTCGCTGCCCCTTTGCCATCGGGCGTTGTTCTAAAGAGATTCCACTCTATCGTGAGGCACGTCCAGATCACTGGGTAGCTTGCCATTTGGCTGAATGAACAGAGCTAGTCAACAAATTTTAAAGCCGTTGAAACGGCAGACCGATCACAAGAGTGAAAGGGGTCTACTGTTTCAACGGCTTTTTAATGTTGTTGTGATTCAAACCGCTTGGGTTGACAACACGCTTGGAGCAGCGTTATATTAAATAGTAATCGTAATTATTACTATTTATGGTGTGAAATCATGTTCATATCCGTGTTCATCAATCTCGTGGTAGTGATGGTGAACCTTCATGATTGGCATATAACACAAGGAGGAGCTTTACATGGCCAAGAAGTCAAAAGTCGTAAAAGAGAAGAAACGCCAGGAAATTGTAGCTAAATATGCGGACCTGAGACGTGAATTGAAAGCAAAAGGGGACTACGAAGCTTTGCAAAAGCTTCCGCGTGACTCATCTCCAACACGCCTGAAAAGCCGTTGTGAGCTGACAGGAAGACCCAGAGGATACTTGCGCAAATTCAAGCTGTCTCGTATAGCGTTCCGCGAGTTGGCACATCAAGGCCAAATTCCAGGCATTACGAAATCAAGCTGGTAAACAGGCACTTATGTTGATCGCCAGCGCATGTAGATTATCTGTGTTGTTAACTTGAGGGTATGTCTGATAGAAGGCTGTAACGGGAATGCTTCATGTCGTAGGGTGACATGGGGCATTCCTTTTCCATGGAAAATATTATCGTTTGTATTGATTCTCCTCAGCTGGTTAGGTAGAATATGGACGGGTTAAAAATAATACATAACAAACGATGATATAACAGATTATGTATACCTCAGGAGGAGCTACAAGATGGAAGTGAAACAGAAAGAGGACTCCTTTTGGAGTATGGTCAAAAAAGGAAACAAATCTTCGGGCTCGGCGGCGTTAGGTAATACTGGCATTGCCTTGATTAAGGGGATTGCTTTTGCCTTGACAGGTAGTGGTTCTATGTTTGCTACGATGATGCATTCCATTGCGGATGCAGTGAATCAAATGTTTGTGTTCGCGGGCAGTGTACTAGCAGAGAAAAAACCGACAAAACGCTTTCCTACCGGCTTTGGACGGGTGATTAACCTGTTCTGTATGGTTGCTGTTATTGTCGTAACGATCATGGCCTATGAAACCGCATTGGAAGGCATTCATTTGCTTCAGCATCCGGCTGAATCTACACATGGATTTTGGATTAATGTAGTAGTGCTGATTTTGTCACTAGTGGTGGACGGATTTGTATGGAGCAAAGCGATGAAAGAAGTGCTGCATGAATCCAGAGTAGAAGCGAAGGGGCTAAGCATTTTCACCACTGCGTTCCGCCACGTGGGGCGTGCTGCACCGCCAACCCGTCTGGTATTTTATGAAGATTTGGTAGCAACAACGGGGGGAGTACTCGCCCTGCTAGCAGTGGTGGTCACATCGCTGACCGATTTTAAACTGTTGGACGGTATTTCAAGTATTCTCATCGGTTGTCTGATGGTCGGTGTTGCTTTCCGGGTCGGTTACGACAACATGGTAGGTTTGATCGGTGTATCTGCTCCTCCTGATATCGAAGAACGTGTGGCTTCCATTATTCTAGCAGACACACATGTTACGGATATTTATCAAATGCGTATTTTGCAGGAAGGACGCTACTATCACGTGGAAGGGTTGATTGAGCTTACACCGGGCATGACGCTGGCAGATGCTGACGATATTAAATTTAGAGTCGAGGACGCTTTGCTACGTGATCCTAATATCTCAGATGCAGCACTGGGTATTCTGGAGGATGACGGAATTAAAAACTGGAAACCAGAAAAGCCAAAGGTCTAGAAACGATAAATCCAGGCCAATCTGGACTCAGTCTGGCAAAAGAGTAGAACAAGAACTTCCATGACTACAGCAACGTGGCGTGGAGGTTCTTTTGTGTTTTGCGGTATTGTTTTTCTACCCCTTTGAATTTAGGATGATTGTTAGATACAATGAAAGCGTTAACAAAAAAGAGGGTGAAACGAATGCTTCTCATGAGGAGGAAAGGCAAATGAGTCTTCTGAGGGAGGCTTGGCCTGCTTCGCGGCTCGTTAAGGCGCTGGCTGGTAGTATGCAGGATTCAGCAAGGCAACGGTTAAGGAGTAATTGGACAAAAAGGCTGCGGACGACTGTCTCTGAGCCGATATACGCCGAGTTTTGGAAGGATATTGAGCGTGCCTGTAAAGATAATCGGGAAACATCATGGCCTGAACTGCCGTTGTCTCTGTTTCGGGAATTTGCTAATACAGGGGAGCGCAAACCGTATGAGGATGTGTACTTTGGACGGCGTGGACGACTGGTTGCTATAGTGCTGGAAGCGGTTGTCAAGCCGGAGCCTCGAAAGATAAAAGCGGTGGAAAGCGGTCTGCTGGACATATGCAGCGAGTACACCTGGGCGCTTCCTGCACATGTCAATGAAGAGGACACAGTAACACCGCCTTGGCAGCAGGTGGATTTATTCACGTCCGAAACAGCACAAATGCTGGTTGAAATTTTATTGCTGCTAGGAGAACAACTGGCTAGCCATGTGGTCGCTCAGGTGCACGAAGAGATCGAACGTCGTGTACTGGAACCCGTTTTTTGGCAGCCTCGTCATTTTGGATGGGAAACCGCAGATCATAACTGGTCGGCAGTATGTGCTTCGGGTTGTGGAATTGCAGCATTGCTGCTGGTAGAAGATGACTTTTCCAGAGCGGTAGCCATCGAGAGCATGCTGGGCGCACTGGATTGTTTTTTGGCAGGCTACAGTGAGGACGGGGGATGCCCCGAAGGCGTAGGATACTGGGTGTACGGCTTTGGTTATTTCATTTATTTTGCCGATATGCTGCGTGAGTTTACCGAAGGAGCAGTGGATATTCTGAACTCGGAAAAGATTAGGCAAATCGCAGCCTTTGCAGAGCGGGTTCATCTGTCGGATGGCATTTTTGCTAATTATTCGGACAGTAGTGAAACGGAACGTTTGCCTTCCGGACTCATCTCTCATTTGAATTCATTGCAAGAACGACCATCTACACTCCCTTTCTGCGTACCTGGTCTGTTGGAAGACCCCTGTCGCCGCTGGGCTCATGTATTGCGTAATCTGGTCTGGACGAATCCTTTGGCATTTGGGAGCGGTGAGACCGTTGCCAATTATTTGCCGCAACTTGGTTGGCTGATGTGCCGCAGCCGCAGTTCCAGCCATAGTGGATATGGAAGCCAAAAGGGTGAATCAGGTATCATGCTTGCATTTTCAGCGAAGGCTGGGCATAACAATGAACCGCACAATCATAACGATCTTGGACACTTCATCCTTCATGGTGGTGGCGAAAATCTATTGTGTGATCTGGGAGCAGGCTTATACACGAAGGCCTATTTTTCACCGGGAAGAGAGTCGATTATCAATATCTCCTCCGGAGGTCACTCCGTGCCTGTCATCAATGGGACTATGCAGCAATCGGGCGCAAAGGCAAAGGCGGTTGTACTGGATATTGCTTTGGATGAGCAGGAGGAGGTACAGCCAGGCACAAGACTTAAGCTTGATTTGACATCTGCTTATCCCGTAGAAGAATTGGCAGTCTTCACCCGCTCCTTCACATGGACTGTGCTGGAGGGAAGCAAGGGAGCAAGGCTTACCGTCACAGATCATTTTGAGTTTGAAACGTCTGGCGTTAGCATGAAGTCATGGGATGTGGAGGAGCTTTTCATCAGCCGCATTCAGCCTAATCTGGGAGCAAACTTCGTGGAATGGAAGGGAACGAGCGCGGTCGTCAGGCTAGATTATGATGCCAGCGTGCTGCGGGCGGGGGTGGAGGCTGTGAAGCACATAGATCATGACGGAGTTCCCTTTGTGTTTTATAAAACATCGCTGCAGCTGGGCTCCAATCACTGGAACGGTTCTGCAAGCGTAGATTGCAATCTGTTTTTTACCATACATTAATTTTCATTTTGAATGGGAGGCAGACAGGATGAATAAGCTGCAGACAGGCAGCGCGTACCCTTGGCAGACGGAACTGGAGAGATTTATAGAACAGGTGGAAAGCGCACCGAACCAAGTGAATGACGGATGGACTCACCAACATAAGCTGACCGTGCTGGAAAAGCTGGTTCGCGCATATGCCCTGCATCAGGATGAATCTGGAGCTATCATTGACCTCCATTCTGAAAGTGAACGGTACTACTCCACCCCGTCCTATGCGTTCGCTGCGGCGGTATTGGTCAAAGAAGGCCGGCATGATTTACTGGAATCTGCTGCTGCGGCCTTGACGCATAGCATAGCTTGTGTAGTGGAGGAAAAAGCGCCCGATCACCACCCAGACTTTTTTCCAATTATGATGATGGGAGCGTATCGGCTCCTTAAAAATTTGCTGCCAGAACAAGCCACGGCATGGAAGCAACAACTGAGCAGAATTCAGCCGGAGCAGACCTACATTTTTACGATGAGCAAAATGAAAAACCCGAACCGGATGATCAACTGGAATGCAATTATGATTTCCGGCGAGTTTTTGCGTGCAGCGGAAGGAATTGCAGCCGATTCGGAATGGATGGAGAAGTATATCCGAAGCTACCATTTGCCTCGTTTTACCGGTTTGGGCCTGTATCAGGATGGACCGCTGGATCGGCCCAATAGCCCATTTGCCTACGATATCGTTACACGCTTCCATCTGGGCGTGATGCTGGAGAATGGATATGATGGCAGCTGCGCACTCGAACTGCGTGACCACCTTCGCAGGGGGGCGCTCAGCACATTACTGGCGCTATCCCCGCACGGGGAAATTCCGCCGCGTGGAAGAAGCGCGCAGCATCAGTGGAACGAAGCGGCTGCTGCCTTTGTCTTTACAACACATGCTCAGCAGGCTATTACGGCAGGAGAGCATGGGCTTGCAGGTGCGTTCCGACGGGCAGCAGATCTATGCTGGCAAGCAATTAGCCGTTGGCAGACCGATGACGGCAAGCTGCATATCGTCCGCAACCATTATTCGTCCGAGGCACGGCATGGCTTTGAGGTGTATTCAAATCATACCTGCTACAGTCTGTGGACGGCGGCTGTGCTGGCCCACACCCTTCTATATGGGGAGGAGATGGATCGCATTTCTCCAACCTTCATCCCGGCGGAAATCGGCAGCCGGGTGTTGGCAACGGATGGCTGGTTCCAGACTGTCATTGCAGCCGTAGAGGGGCAGCAAATGCTTGTGCAAACATCGGTCAACGACCCGTATAATGTTCCGGGCATCGTGCGTATTCAGCAGTCTGCGCTGCCGTCGCTGATCGGTCCGTCCTCAGCAGGTCATGCAGACCGCGGCTTTACAGGCTTCGCGGAGGGAGATATTTTCCCGCTGAGCTATACCCCGGCCTGGCAAACGGAGGACGGAAAGTGGCACAGCTTGTCGGAAGGTATTCCCGGTACGTTGGAGTTCGATCGGGATGGAGGGATTGACCCGCAGGATGGCGGAGGAACCGTACAGCTGGAACAAAGCTCAGCGTCTAACGGAGCAACGGATTTTACTCTCCTGTGGGAAGGTCCCTTCCCGGGAGTGAGGGAAATCCGAACGCATTATCGTCAGGTACCTGGCAAAATTGAAGTGGCGTATGAGATTCAAGGCAATATTCAGAATGTAGGGGCACTTATTCCCTTAATGGCGTATGACGGTCGGGAGCGCAGCGTAATTCATCATGTCATGTCAGCCGGGAAAGAAACGGAAAGCATTCGAGTAGAATACGCAGGCGCAAGCCTCGAAGTTATCCCGACGACGGAAGGAACGAACGTGGTATGGCCGGAAGAATTAGCTTCAGTAGCCTGTCGGAATGGTTTACTTAAGGGAGCGCGTCTGGAATATGAAGGCAACCGCATTTCCTTTATCATTCGGTTACCTGAATAGTTAGAGCTGGAGCCATGAATATGGTTTAACATGTGGAAAAAGGAGAGGGAAAAGAAATGACGAAAGCAGAAGCGTGGCTGGAGCAATCGTGGGAGCTGGCTTTGGATAAGACCCTTGCCTTAGCGGCAAGACTGGGGGACGCTTTTCCACATGTTGCTGAGGGTGGACGTTATGATAATCGTGAAGAAGCGTGGTGGACAGCAGGCTTTTATCCGGGGCTACTGTGGCTGACCAATCGGGCGCGTCCTGACAGTGTGGCTGCCGGGATTGCACAGCGGTGCGAGGGTCGTTTGGAAAAAATACTCTATAATAGCGAAGCTGTAGACCATGATCTTGGCTTTATTTGGCTGCTCAGCGGTGTAGCCGCCCATCGGCTGACCGGAGATTCAGAGTCCAGAAGACGCGGGGTGTTGGCTGCCAATCTGCTGGCTGCCCGTTTTAACGTGAATGGCCGTTTTATTCGCGCATGGAACTTCCCCTCGAAGGACATGGATACACGGGGCGTTGCGATTATAGATAGTATGATGAATCTACCCTTGCTTTATTGGGCTTCGGAGGTAAGCAGAGATCCGCGTTTTGCCGCTCTCGCTGTGCAGCATGCAGATACCATAGCACGTGAATTTGTCCGCTCGGACGGTTCTATCGCACATGTGGTCGAATTCGATCCGGAGATTGGAAAAAAGGTCGCCGAGCATGGTGGACAGGGATTTGCTCCCGGTTCTGCTTGGGCACGTGGCACGGCTTGGGCATTGTATGGTTTTACGCTTTCGTATGGGTACACGCGCGATTCGCGTTATTTGAAGGTGGCCGAGAACACGGCTGATTTTTTCCTGTCCCAACTGGGCGATGCTTGCCTGCCTGTGTGGGATTTTAGAGCAGAAGAAGAGCACCGAGGGGCATGGGATTCATCGGCTGCGGCGATTGCAGCCAGTGGTTTGCTAGAGCTGGCAAAATATTCGACACGTGCGGAGCATTTTACAGAAGCTGCAGAATCTATTCTCAAGGGCTTGCATCATACGTGTACGGCGTGGGGTGAGGAGCATGAGGGATTGCTGATGAACGGGACCGTACATTATCCTGAGCAAAAATACATCAACGTTCCCATTATCTATGGCGATTATTTCTTTGTCGAGGCATTGGCAAAGCTGCGCGGTGAAGAAGGTTTGTTTAGTGTTGAATGCAAAAAAATATAGTGAGTAAGATGGTCGGGAACAAGCTCATTCGAGCTGAGCTGTTGCTTGTCAAATCCACAGAGTAATAGTGAGGCAGCGTGTATGTAATCTCATTTACATATACGCTGTTTTTTTATGCACAAAAAAAGACTTTATTTAATTCGATGCCAAAGTACTACTTATAGAGGGGGAAGAGATTGTAGCTGCGCTTATTTTGTACCCAATCAAAGAAAAATCATTGTATATAAAGCTCTTAATTCCTATAAAATTTTCATTTTGATGCATGGAAATAGGTCCTTTTACTTGTTTAAGAGTATTTATTCGTAAATTGACAATATAGGTAGGTAACCGTATGATATCATCTTGTGTAAAGGAATAAACTGGATTTTAAATATCGTTTCAAAAGGAGTTATACATATCATGACAGGAACAAGTGATACTGAAAGACGGATGTACGGAGGATTCTGGATAAGAACAGCCGCGTTTTTGATTGATTTGATCATCCTTACTGGCATAGTCCTTTTAGTAGGGGGAGCAATTAACATTATCCCAGATCTTCTGGGTATAAAGGAGACGGGTTTCATACAAGTGCTGCTTATGGTTTGGCCGCTGATCTTATGGCTCGTAGTACCATGGCTTTACTGTGTGTTATGGGAATCATCGAAGGTAAGAGCAACACCGGGTAAGCTTGTGTTCTCTTTAATTGTTGTAGACAAGGAAGGAAAGCGTCTTGGATTCTTGCATGCCTCAGGACGTTATTGGATTAAAGCCGTTTCTTTTGTGATTTTACGTCTTATATATATTGTGGTCGCTTTTACTGCGAAGAAACAGGGAGTCCACGATCTTTGTACCAATACCTTTGTTGTACATAAAAAAGAGTTGCAGCGATACAATCAGCAATCGTCTTTTCTGTAAGTACGGAGGAGATCACCGATTATTAAGGAAAGCTTAGTAGTCTTTGATTTTCAAAATAATGGGGGAACATGAATTCATGCGACAACGAAAATGGATATTTTGTTCAGTTGTAGTCCTGCTGCTGTTCGTAGTGGTTGCGGGTTGTACGAATAAAGGACATTCTGGAGAGATCAGCTCTGAAGATGCTAGAAAAGAGCAGCCTGGAAGCACTTATTTGGAGAACTTGCAGGCAGATCTGCCACAACCCACTGAGGCGCAATTTTCCACGCCCGAATTGGTGGTAGAAGCCTTTTTTGAAGCTGTAAATGATCATAACTTCGACAGTGCGTTAAAATGTTTTCCTATTGTGGAAAAGTATCGTGCGAATACAGTAGATAATCATTTCAATTTGCTCCATACCTATGAGCTTCAAGCAGGTGCTCCCATTCCTTCCTTTGAAAGCCATAACTTTTTAAAAAGCTTTATCGAATATGAACAGTATTGGGAGAAATTTTATATGTTACTGTTCCTAAACTCAAATCCGGATATGGTGGGCAAACGTATCGTTATGGGAGAAGCGAATGCTGCTATGGACCTAAAGAAAATCAAGGAAATGAAGGTGAGTAGCACGTACTCTAAGCCTCAAATAATATCGAGTCATAGTGAAAAGAACAAAAATGTTATAGAGCAGACTATGAATATACAAGAAATAAGGGTGCTTGAAGTTAAGCTTTATATAGATGGAGAAGAACAAAACCATGTATTAATAAGCGTGGGGAAAATTGGATCTAATTGGCGAATCTTAAACATGAGTTAAGGAGAACGAGCTTCTGCTTAATGCATATTCATCAATCAACAAGAAACCAGCTAATGCTTGTAATACATTAGCTGGTTTCTTTTATTTTGTCATGATAATTTTCTTCATTTACTATTACGGAAAAAACAGACATTTCTCAAAAAATTTCCATCGTAGATGTCTATGTAGCTTTCTTTATGAAATATTAATATAACGTAGCATCTCACCGAGACGAAAGTATACCCCTTTATTTTAAAGGGAATCTTATACCGACATAAAAAAAATATAAGCTGCTCTTACAGTTTTCATGTTCTTTTTAGCTTGTTTTGCGTTATAATGAAAGGATGCACATTATGAACGAATTGGAGGCACAGCCCGATTGACTACTTACCCTTTTGCCTTTGATCCGTCCAAGCCGTTTATTGAGCAGGCAAGTGACTGGATTGCGGATGTATTTTATGAAGTTTTGCCTGAAGTCGGCTTTGAGGTTCGGGATGAACAAATTTATATGGCATTCCAGCTAGAACGTGCCTATAAGGAAAAAAAGACCATTTTTGCAGAAGCAGGTGTGGGTACTGGTAAAACGCTGGTATACCTGCTGTACGCTATTGCATATGCCCGATACATGAGAAAACCGGCGATTATCGCCTGTGCAGATGAATCGTTAATTGAACAATTGGTAAAGCCGGAAGGGGATATCGCCAAGCTGGCACAGCATTTGAGTCTGACGATTGATGCCAGATTGGGGAAGTCGCCAGATCAGTATATTTGCCTGAATAAGCTGGATGAGGTGCGAAGCGGACTGGATGAGGACGCAGATGTTTTCCGTGATATCTATCAGGATCTACCGGATTTTGTTCATTTTCCAGATACGTTACAGTCCTTCACTCCTTACGGGAACCGAAAGGAATATCCTGAGCTAACAGATGGACAATGGAGCAGACTCGGATGGGATGTATTTCAAGACTGTCTCGTTTGCCATCAGCGGCATCGTTGTGGTCAGACGTTGTCTCGTGATCATTATCGCAAAGCGGCAGATCTGGTCATCTGCTCTCATGATTTTTATATGGAGCATGTATGGACCTACGAAGCGAGAAAGCGCGAGGGTCAGTTGCCGTTGCTGCCGGAGCACAGCTCTGTTGTTTTTGACGAAGGGCATTTACTGGAGACAGCGGCACAAAATGCGCTTACTTACAAGCTTAAGCACGCTCAGTTTGAGTCTATAATTACCCGACTGCTGGAGGGAGAAGTGCGAGAATCTCTGGCAATGACGATTGAAGATGCAATCTCCCAAAGTGAGGCTTTGTTCGCTGCACTAGATAAGAACAGTCAGCCTGTCCAGGGTTCTAATCGCAAGGAGTTCATCCTGAATGAGTCACTGACTCGAGAGGTAAACCGCTTTGGAGAACTGATCGGCATGATCGAGGAAGAGCTTGTATTTGAAAGCGGACTATTCTCTTTGGATGAGTATCAAGTCAAAATTGTGGAAGAACATTTGGAAATGATTCAAACCGCGTTGGCTTTGTTTAAGCGTCCTGAACTTCTCATTTCGTGGGTGATGGAGGATCAGGATGGATTAACGCTTGTGGTTATGCCGAAGATGGTAAAAGAGATTCTCAAAGAGCGAGTATTTGCGCAGCATATACCGATCGTATTCTCTTCAGCTACGCTTTCCGTAGAAAGCTCTTTTGACTATATGGCGCAGAGTCTCGGTATTGAAAATCCGCTAACGTTCTCTGTTGCTTCACCTTATGACTACAGCGATCAGATGCAAGCTGCACTGTACCCGTTGCAAGCGGGGGATGATCCAATCCAGAGAGCGCTGGCACTGCTGGAGAAATCGCAGGGAAGAGCGCTTATCCTGTTTCCTTCACAGGAGGAATTGGCTGCATTCCAGACGGGTCTCGTTGCTTACCCGGAGGCGTCTGCCTATCGTTTTCTGTACGAAGGTTCGGCTGAAATCAGCCATCTGATCTCAGCTTTTCAGAATGATGAGGAAAGTGTGTTGTGCGCTGTCACATTATGGGAAGGATTGGATATTCCTGGACCTTCTCTGTCGCACGTTATTATCTGGTCACTGCCATTTCCTCCGAATGATCCGGTTTTTACGGCTCTGCGCAAGGATGCAGCAGATCCGTTTATTCAGATAGATATGCCTCACATGGCACTTAGACTCAGACAAGGCATAGGGCGTTTAATTCGTTCGCGCAATGATCGGGGCTGGATATCCATCATGGGCCAGGATTTGAGTCGTCAAGAAGTACGTATACAAGTTGAACAACTACTGCCTGCAGGCGTAGAATGCACCGTAATTGAAGGAAACCCGGAGGGAATAAAAACATGTTGAACTTTACAGCGTACACCGTAGATCAGATTAAAGATGCTTTTGGTATTTTGACTGGACAGCGTTATGAATTTATCATTGATGTAGAGGTAGAGGAGGACGACGAGCTATACACTGAAAACGGACTGTATATCCGTTGTCTTTATTTAGTAGACGAAGAAAAGACAGGACTGCTGAAGTATGAATTAATTGAAAAAGTAACGAATCATTACATTGATCTTGAACTTGAAGAGGATGAGCTGCAAGCTGTTGAGAACTTCTGTAAAGAACATGTACAGGATGAAATAGTGAAGTAACAGTAAGACACTTAGCTAGTACAGCTGGTATATAGCTAACATATGATGAAGATATCAAGGAGTCCTGACATGATCAGGCTCCTTTTTTTTATGGTCAAATGAAGAGAACTTATCTGCTCTAGCGCAGTCTGTCCCACACATTCACCATAAACAGCATAGTCCCCCCTGCGAGTAACACCCACCCTGTGACGATCCAAACTTCAGTCTCTGGAACCTTGTAATTTTGACCTGTAAGCGCCAATATCAACACGGGCAGACCGATATTATGCATCCAAAAATGGGTATGTGCCAGAATAGTAACTGAAAGTGCGGGAAAGGCCACATAGATCAGACCTATGATTCCAAGCGTTGTCCAACCCAATAAATGGATATGAGACTGAATGTTGGACAGACTGTAATCACCCGACACGCCAATAATGGCACTAAGCAGCACACTGAGGGCAAAATATACGGCAGCTATCTTTAGAAATTGCTTTCCCATATATGAACTCCTCCTTATGTTGCACGGGGAATATTTTGTGACATCTTCTCTATCCTATCGAGCAAGCAGGCAGGGGGTGTGGGTATTGTGACTGGTCCATTTGACAAAAGCTTCAAATACACATAAAATCTTATTGCATCAATACTTACCGCATTACTATGTTTTCTTGGAGATGATAGCGAACTTCTCCGACAGTAGGCGTTAATTTTTGACCATTGGTTTATTTTGGATTCGCCATTAAAAGGAGCTTGAAATTATGAATGTATATCAAAATACCCTTGAACTCATCGGACGTACGCCATTAGTGGAGCTGAACAGCTATTCTCTACCGAGAGGAATTCGCCTGTTTGCGAAGCTGGAGTTTATGAATCCCGGCGGCAGCGTAAAGGATCGGGTGGGTAAGGCTCTTATTGAAAAAGCATTAAAAACAGGTCAGCTGAAGCCAGGTGGGACATTAATTGAAGCAACAGCAGGCAACGCAGGTATTGGTCTTGCGATGGCAGCACTTCATTATAATATCTCGGTTATTTTTGCTGTGCCTGAGAAGTTCAGCCAAGAGAAACAGGACCTGATGAAGGCATTGGGAGCACGCATCGTTCATACCCCGACGAGTAAGGGGATGAAAGGAGCTATCGAAAAAACAAAAGAATTGGCTGCTGAAATAAAAGATGCATACTTGCCGCGGCAATTCAGTAATCCGGATAATCCCGAGGCATACTATACGACAATGGGACCTGAAATATGGAACGATCTGGACGGCAAAGTGGACGTATTTGTGGCAGGTGCAGGCTCGGGGGGAACGTTTATGGGAACCTCACGTTATCTTAAGGAACAAAATGCAGCCCTTAAAACAGTCATCGTGGAGCCGGAAGGGTCCATTTTGAATGGCGGCGAGTCAGGTCCACATAAAACGGAAGGAATTGGCATGGAATTAATTCCTGAATTTGTGGATAAAGGATATTTTAATGCCATCCACACCATTAGTGATGTCGATGCTTTTGGCCGTGTCAAGGAACTGGCTGCACGTGAGGGTCTTCTCGTTGGCAGTTCTTCAGGGTCTGCTTTACATGCCGCTTTACTGGAAGCAGAAAATGCACCGGATGGTGCACATATTGTTACCATTTTCCCGGATAGCAGCGAACGTTATCTGAGTAAAAAAATATATGAAGGCGGGATATAAAATGAAACGCAAAACAAAACTGATTCACGGCGGGCTTCCTACCGATCCCCATACAGGCGCGGTTAACGTTCCTATTTATCAGGTAAGCACTTATGAGCAAGAGGAAATTGGCGTCCATAAGGGATACGAGTATTCGCGTACAGGCAATCCGACCCGGTTTGCTTTGGAGGAGCTGATCAAGGATCTGGAGGAAGGAAAGCGTGGTTTTGCTTTCGGTTCGGGTATGGCTGCAATTCATGCGGTATTTTCACTGTTTAATGCAGGGGATCATATTTTGCTGACCGATGATGTATACGGAGGCACCTATCGCATTGTAAGCAAAGTGCTCAGCCGTATCGGAATTGAGTCCACATTTGTGGATACGACTGACCTGGAAGCTATCTCCAAAGCAATTCGTCCGAATACGAAGGCATTGTATGTCGAAACGCCAACGAACCCGCTTTTGAAAGTTACTGATATCCGCGCTGTTTCGGAGCTTGTAAAAAAACATGATCTTTTACTGATCGTCGACAACACATTTGCTACCCCTTATTGGCAGACGCCAATTACACTCGGGGCTGATATTGTCATTCACTCTGCTACCAAATATTTGGGCGGCCACAGCGATGTTGTAGCTGGTCTGGCTGTTGTGAACAGCGACGAGCTGGGAGAACAACTCCATTTTCTGCAAAACGCCATTGGTGCTATTCTCGGCCCGCAGGATTCTTGGTTATTGATCCGCGGTATTAAAACATTGGGTCTGCGTATGGAAGCGATTGAGCAAAATGCGAAGGAAATTGCAGCCTTTTTGGAAAAACATCCGAAGGTTAGAAAAGTGTATTATCCTGGACTGGAAAGCCATGCGCAGCACGAACTGTCCAAAATCCAGGCTCAAGGCTTTGGCGGCATCATTTCCTTTGATGTAGGTAGCGACGCTAACGCGGTTGCACTTCTGAAAAAGGTGAAATATTTTACACTGGCTGAAAGCTTGGGAGCGGTTGAAAGTTTGATTAGCGTTCCTGCACGTATGACGCACGCCTCTATTCCGGTAGAACGTCGTGCAGAGTTAGGCATTACCGAAGGTTTGGTGAGGATTTCGGTTGGGATTGAAGATCTGGAAGATTTGATTGAAGACTTGCAGGCAGCATTGTAAGAAAATAAGTGTAATGTTCAAGAGAGGTGGCAGAAGCTGCCTCTTTTTTTGTTGTGAGAATAGCTTCTTTTTTGAAAAGCACAGAGGAGTACGTAGAGGTAATAACGAATAGTTTTATATAGTTCAATTGAATGTTAAACGGAATATAACCGCGACTACGTCTCTGAGGAAACAAAAACCTGGAGGGGGAATGTTATGAGGTTCACACATCTGGAAAAAGCAACTACTGTGCTGTCGGATCATCCGGTACGTCTGGCGTCTGCTTATGCAGTCGGTCCAGTCGAGCTTCCGGAAAATTGCGGTGTGGGCAGGGAATGGTCAAGTTATTTTGCCCATGAGGATTGGAATTTGGAAAAGGCTTGTGGTGAAGAAGGAGTAGAGCTTTCAGCCGGAGGAAAGGCAGCGTGCCGATTATTGACCGAGCTGGACCCTCGGACTGCGGAACTGAATCTAGGTGTTTTTCCGCCTTTGGCCGAACAAGAAAGGCTTTTGCTGGTTTCAAATCTTCGTTGTATGGCTGCACAGGAAGTGATTTTCAGACCCTTTGAAGGAACGGGACAAATATGGATAGATGGCACACTTGTATATGCGGAATCCGGTCCTTTTCGCTTGTATCTGGAGGAAGGCGATCACACGGTAGTTATCATTGCTGCGTTTATTCCCGAGGAGGCCCGCTCTATTCGTATCAGTGGAAATCAGGTATGCGACGAATCAGATGTGACAGAACTGCATCGAGAATTTGTAGAGCGTAATATACGTTTTCATATGGCATGGCTAGAGGTTGAAGAAAGTGCTGGCAGGGAGGGCGAAGACAGCCCGATCTTATTTTATTTACTGCGTAAGGATCGGATAGATCTTCCCTTAGATCAAACGTTATGGGTCGAGGTAACGGATGATGAGGGCATGAAGCTGGATCGCTTTCCAGCACATTGGGAGCAGGAGCAAAGCTATGACTGGGATGAGGAAAAGGCCAGGAATACGGGAATGCTGCACTTCACCGTTACATATCGGGATCATGAGGCTGTGGAGCATCATTTTGTGTATTCGGCACTTGTGCGGCCTTTGTCAGTCGTCGTGGAGGGTTTGCAGGAAGAGTATGACCGGTACATTCAAGCCCGCGCTATAGATATTCTTCACTTTGCGCAGAAAATACAAATAGAGGGCTTGCTTGAGGAATTAAAAAGGTTAACGGATTCTCCAGAAGATCCTTTTGAAATCTGGGATTACCGGATTGTGCGTGAATATATCAAGCTATTAAAACAGATCTTCACAAATGGACATACCGAGCAGTCACATTCCCCATCCTTACTTCAAGAAGAACACATCTTTTTGTGTAATGACGGAATTGGGGAAGGATTTTTTGTCTCCCGTTTGGACAATAGTTTGCAACGCTATACCATTCAGCTTCCCAGAAGCTATTCGGCTGACCGACAGTATCCTCTGATCGTTCTGATGCCAGGCAAGCGATATGAGCTGGGTTTGCCGGATTTTCAGAATCGAGGTTTTGGGCGAGGCTGGGAAGAGGAAGCTATATTCGTTACTTTTTCGTGCCGTGGTGTAACGTTGGGCAGTTATATTGGAGAAGCTGCTTTTTTGGAGGGGCTGGATGTCATACTGCAAGCGTATCGAGTGGACGAAGATCGGGTCTATCTGACGGGTTATTCGAACGGTGCATACGCTGCTTGGGCGATGGCACAGGCTTATCCTTCTCGTTTTGCGGCTATTGCGGTTATCTCTGGAGCGCCACATCCCAAGCATCTGATAAATCTGTTGAATATGCCAATATTGAATGTATGTGGAGATCAGGATTACTTATTTGCACAAGCATTTACAGCCCCTGTAACAGCGCTTCCATCTGATCATTTTAAAGGTGTCGTAGAACGTCATTCTAATCACTGGGACACGCATGAGCTGAGACTTCTGGACGGTGTACTGGGCTGGCTTATGCAATGGAAAAGAGATGTCGTACCTCAGCGTATTGCCTACCGGACGGAACGGGGCAGACATAACCGGGCTTACTGGCTGGAACTGACGCGAATGGATGTAAATGAGGAATATGCCGAGTTGTACGGTGAAATGAGTGCCACAGGTGAGTTGGATATCGAGGCAGTTCACGCCGAAGAATTTATCATTCATCTTTCTCAAGAGGTCATGCCCTTGGAATTGGCTCAAGTTCGTATCGGAGCCCGTATCTTCGTGTTGGATTTGCGGGAATACAGTCGCTTTCGCTTTGTTAAGACACAGTCACATAAACGTCCCTCCCCTGAATACCGTTTGATTGCCGAACGGGAGGAAGAAAGCAGTGGATGCTTTACAAAAGAATCGGATGCCAAAAAGAAAATTGTGGATTCGAAAAGCGTGGGAAGAAACGTTTTGAGCCATGGTATGGGTGTGCTTGATGTTTATATGGATCGTCTTCACATTGTCCTTCCGTCCAGCTACGCTACACCGGAGGAAGAACAGGCGGTGAGACGGACGGCGAACGCCTTGGCTAGTCCACGAACAGCGACTTGGAATCCGTATATCGGTGTTCATTATCCGGTGGTGTCTTCCACTGATATTACGGAGGAAGCACTGGCTGATAGCAACGTGATTTGTGTCACTTCGGGCTTGTCCAGACATGAGCTGCTTCACAAGCACCAAGCCGATCTGCAAATTACATGTACGGAGGAAGGTTATACATTGGGCGGCGATTTTACGGCAGGCGAGTATTGTCTGTCATATATTCAACCTAGCCCATGGTCTGCAACCCAGCAAATGCTTGTCGTAGCGACCAATTCTCCCCGTATGCTGGGTAAAAACCTATTTATGCGCAGACTGATTATGCCCGGATACTTTAATGGTCTACACCCGTATTTGAATAAAGAGATTATTGTGTATGATAGCCAGGGAGTGCGTGCTTTTAACTTTACTTCTATTAGACATACGCAGCAAAAACTGCAAGGCCAATAGCCAATAAAAAAGTAACAATGTTATAATAATCCATAATTTAAAAAACCGTCTGGAGGCACATTGGCGATCCTGACGGTTTTTTGCTGGTTCATTGCAGTGATTTGTGATCGGGATGACGTCATATAAAGAAGGGCATTATGGCAGCTTAGCTTTTATATTGCTCCATCAGGTACATGATCTTTACTTCATCGGCCAAATCTCCAAAGGGTTCTAACGGATTCTCTTGAATGATATGATATAAACGCTGAACTCGTTCCTTTGGCAGTTTGCGCACATATCTGGAAATGAAAGCGGCATGGGTGACTACGTAGCGCTTTTTACGGACAGCTGCACTGGCTACGCGGACGAGAATATCTTCGCCCCCTGCCAATTCCAGAATACGGCGCTCATAAAAGACTACGTATCGGAATGTCCGGTCCTTGATCAGCTCACGATTGAGTCTGGCAATCTCTCCGATATATCTGACCATAAGCGGCTCAAAGCTCTTGATCAGGAGAGGATCGAGCGTTAATTCCATGTCTTTGCGGAGAACAAAAGATTGCAGCAGAGCGACCTGCTGGAGCCTTATCCGATCATTGTGAAGGAGTACAGCCATCTCACGCAGCATTTCATAGGAGACACGCTCACTGAGCTGCCGCAGGGCAACCGCGTTTTTATGATTAACGTTTAGTCCTTCCTGGATCTGCCCTATACGACCTCTGAACAGACGTATAAGCTGCCTACGCTGTTCATAAGGATAAATACCCTGCTGTAGAAGCACCAAGGGCAGCAGAAGAAGCGCACCGACGATACCGCACAGAAGCATTTGCTGCGGCGAGTGGCCGAAAAAGACAGTAGCAGCCAGCAATATGACACTAACGGCAAGGTCTTTACGAAAATAACGTTTGGCTCTGAGTCTGGCATATTGCTCTACAGGGACTAGTGTATCCCGACCACATGATGTGCACTCTTCTTCCCAAAGGGCGGTAAATTGTCCACAACGCTTGCAGACTCTTAGCTTTTGGAAGGCGTACTCTGTGCGGGTAAATGGGCGAAATTGTACAGCTTGTTTGGAACTATTCATTGTGCTCACTTCTCCGGTTCAGCAGCGCTAGAAGCTCGGTGTCGATTTGTGTAATCGACGGGGCGCGTTTTTTATGTATATAGTAAATTAGTGATTTGATGGCGACAAAAAGAAACATAATCGCCAGACATCCGTATGAGATCATAGTGTATTTCCTCTTTCTACTTGGATTTTTACTTCAATATTTTACATGGGCGGGTTTCGCTATTGTTATTTTTGTCGTATAAAGGAGAAGGCTGGTGCCCGATTGCCCTTGTTGGGGTATAATTATATCATTACTGCAGGATATTGGTAAAATCTCGCGGTATAACAGGCTTTTGGGTTGGATTCAGACCATTCGGGCAGTATTTTCAGCTGGCGCTCATGTAAAACTCATTATAATTTAATAGTAGGGGAGTACAACTGTAATTTAGAATGAGAATTAACCGGCAAAGGGGTACAAGCGATGTTTAGTAGAGACAGAAAATGGTTTTTGGTCATCGGAATCATATGTACAATGATCATGACCTCGATTTTGGCATGGCAGCCACAGATGGCGAATGCCGCTTCACCCTCTGCTTCTAAGGTGGATGCGGTGCTGGTCGTCGATGTAAGTAATTCAATGAACACCAGTGATCCTGGGAAAATTGGCAATGAAGCTATGAAAATGTTCATTGATATGCTGTCGACGCAAAATGATAAGGTCGGGATTGTAGCGTATACGGATGTCGTACAGCGTGAGAAAGCCTTGCTTAATATTACATCCGAAGCGGATAAGCAGGAACTGAAGACATTTATTGACGGACTGAACCGGGGGGCGTATACTGACACCTCCGTGGGTGTCAAGGAAGCAATCCGCATTTTGCAAGATGGTAAAACAGCTGGACATGCGCCTATGATCGTCATGCTGGCCGACGGTAACAACGATTTTAATAAGACGACAGGCAGAACCGAAAGCCAATCCGATCAGGATATGGCACAGGCTGTAGCCGAGGCTAAAAATAGCGGCGTTCCGATCTACACCATCGGCTTGAATTCAGATGGGAAGTTGAACAAAAACAAGCTCGCCGACATAGCGCAGCAAACGGGCGGCAAGTCCTTTATTACAAGCTCAGCGGATGACCTGCCGAACATTTTGAGTGAAATTTTCGCCAGCAATTTGAAGTTGAAAGTGGTGCCTTTGCAGTCCATTACGGCAAACGGCGACTATCAGGACGTAACGGTAACCGTACCGAACGATAGTGTGCTGGAGGCTAACATTTCGATCATGTCCTCGAAACCGGTGGATGCGAGACTGTTAGACCCGTCGGGCAACACCAAGCCGATTCCTTCGAGCGATGTGCTGCTGTCCAAGTCCAAAAGCTACTCACTGATTAAACTGCTCAAGCCTGCGGCTGGTGACTGGAAGCTCCAAGTCAAGGGAGTCCAGCAGGATCAGATTGATATTAATCTGGTATTTAACTATGATCTGGAGCTGAAAATGGACGCACCGCCCGCCAAATCATACAAAAAAGGCGATGCAGTTCAAATTCGTTCCTACCTGACGAGCAATAGCCAGCATCTTCAGGATCAGGAATTGTATGCGAATATGAATGCTGTTCTGAAGGTCAAGGATCTGGATTCCGGTACAACGAATGAGGTGCCGTTAACCAACGCAGGGGATTCTTTTACCGGTTCCTATACGATTCCAGATGAGCATGACTACGAACTAACCGTTAGAGCAGAGGAGAAGAGCTTCTACCGTGAAACACAGCCTGTAACCATTAGTGCTAAAGCAGGGGCGACGAGCGGTACAAATACGGGCACGACTCAGCCAACAACACCTGCTGAAAAGTCCAAGCTAATGCCACTCATTCTTTTAGGGCTGGGACTGCTCGTTCTGCTGGTTGCCGCATATTTCATCTGGAAGGCTATGAAAAAGGCCAACCGTGGCTTTGTCGGTCAAATCGTACTGGAAATCCGGGATGAGAACACTGGCGAAAAAACGTATCCGCAGTACAAGAAGCTGAACACCTTCCGGGGCAAATTTAATCTGCACCAGTTGCTGCAACTGGCACCGGAATTTGCTGGAACCGACAAGGTTGTGTTCACACCAGCCAATCAGGATCGTATCATTGTGCGCAGTACCTCCGAGATTACGATTGAAAAATCCGGGCGAGCTGTAGACACAGGCAACGGTCTTGAACTCAAAAACGGTGATCGTCTGACCATCCCGTTAGCCAGTGTGGACAAAACCATTTTGCTGGAATTTATTTCAGTAAACAGCTAAACGAACCCTTAGGAGGTCATATCTATGAAACCAGTAGTTAGAGAGCATATCCAACAATTAGACGTATCACTCGGCGGGGGGATCGTAAGCGATAAGATCAGAGTGGATACTATTGATAATCCTATTTTAATTATCGGACTCGGAGGTACGGGAATTGATGCCCTTCTCCGCTTGAAATATCAAATTAACCGCAGATTCAAGCTTCCAGCAGATCCGATCTCCAAGAAAAAGAGCGATAAACCGGACAATGTGGAATTTCTCGCTTTTGAAACGAATGAACAAGACCGCAACAAAAAATACAAGGGGATTGGTTTGGACCCCATCAATGAGTTTGTATTGCTGTCCAATGCGGAAATCGGCGGATTGCTGCAAAACCGTAGCATTCTAGAGCCGTACATTACCGATTGGCTGTCTCCAGAGCTGAGCATTACCGATGGTATGAACGGGGCGGCAGGGGTACGTCAGGCAGGACGATTACTGCTGTTTACCAAAATTAATCAGGTCGTTCAAAGCATTGACAAAAAAATCAAAACCTTGTCTGAGGGCACTAATAAGAAGCTTATGGTGTTCCTGCTGTCCGGTTTGTCCGGCGGTACAGGAAGCGGTACTTTCCTCGATATCTCATATATCGTCCGAGGAATTATTGAGCGCGATTATGGCTCTGCAGGTGTAGACCGTGTAAATACATTAGGGTATCTGTTTACACCAGATATTAATTTGGCGAACAAAAGCCTGAGTGAGCATACACGTGAATATATTAAAAAGAACGGCTATGCTGCACTGAAAGAGCTGGACTACTGGATGAATGTAGACAGCCGTGGTGAACGCTTTAAGCAGCAGTACGGAAATATTTTGACCGTGAACTCGCCGCTTCCGCCGTTTAATCTGTGCCATCTCATTTCGGCCACGAATACGGAAGGCAAGCTGTTGGAAAATGCTTATGATTACTGCATGAATGTCACCGCCGAAAACATCACCAACTTTATGGCGAGTGAGGAAAAACAATCCGGCGAAGAATTTGCCATTCATGACTATATCAGCAATATCCGTACCAACATCGCACAAATGAATAAGGCGTATCCAGCAAACTACGATTACAATATTATCGGGGCTTCCTCGGCGGTGCTGCCAATGGAGGAAATGACGACATATCTGGCTTATCGAATGTTTGGCAAAATGTCCAAAATGTTCGAGCAATCGCCAAATCAAGAGGATGTAGAGAAGTTTGCCCGCAAGCTGGGCGTGGATCTGGATAGCATGATCAAAAACTTTGAATCCCGTGTACCTGAGCCGCTTCCGGGCTTTGAAAACAGTGAACGGTTAAGTTATAGCAATGTCGTTAAAATGCAAGTTGTCAATATGGACACCGAGCTGGAGCAAACGTTCCTGACGCGTGCTCGCGAAGAGTATATCAAAGCGAAGAAGCAGCTTCCTGGTGAAATTACAGGACAGTTTACGGATCAAATTCGCCGTATGTTTCTGCATCCTGAGCAAGGACCGTTTTATGTATCCCGCATGATTTATACTGAAAAAGGATTTAGCTTGCTGAAAATGCTGCTTTCATATGTGGAGACGTTGCGTGAATCACTGCACCGTATTCCAACGGACATTGAATGGGCGCGTGAGCAGGCGAACGAAAAGCTGGGCGATGCCAAGAGCGCGTTTGTATCCAAGGATAAAAAGAAAAATGCGTACATTGAAGCGAAAATTAATGAATATTGGCTGCGTGCTGATGTGGAACGTACAGAGCAGCTCATTGAATTTTATGAAGACCTGTATGACCTGTTGAATAAGGAAAATAGCCGCATTTATAATGTATTTACTGAAATTTTGAACGCATTGAGCGCAATATTTGAGAAGAATGGCGATCTGCTGATTAACGGCGAGGAACAGTCCGATCACAAAGGTAACAAAACGTACTATTGGAATCTGGTAAGTGTACCGGATATTTCTGAAGTTGTGACCAAACTGCTGGATAACCGCAACGGTGACGATTTGATTCGTGATTTTGCCCAAGAATTGCTCGAAAATTCAGATCAATGGGTGAAGGATCAGGATATGGACATCATCAGCTCAATCTCCAATTTCTTGACTGATAAGTTCGGTGATCTCATTACCCGTTCCATGGAGGATTTCCTCGTCATGAAATACGGGCAAGATGAAGCCATTGAAAAATTTGTGGAGCGCTACATTGCGAGCAAACTGGATGAGGAAGCTGTACCTGTGTTCCATCTGAGCAATAGCTCTGGCAACTTGTACTTCCCGTCTTGGGGATTCGTTTCGGTACCTGTACAGTCGCCTAATATCCTAAAAGGCGTTCGCAATTATCAAAATAATGCAATTGGAAAATCACACTTTACTATTAAAGAAAGTGAAGTTCGTAACCGGATTTTCTGGCTCAATACGCGTAATGGTGTTCCTCTGTTTGTATATACGCCGCTCAAAGTGTATGAAGAAAGCTATGAAAAAACGATTCTTGACCGCGAAGGTATTGGCCGCCATCTGGTGCAAACAGGCCAGAACAACTGGACTAATCTGCCGTCGCCGATTCCTGAAAAGTCATGGGGCGAAACTTACGTCAATTCGCGTGTGCAAGCATACAATGCACGCATTCGTAATGATTTTGACCGTGCCAAGTCACTTGGTGTGATTCGAGAAAAGGATGTCGATCAGAATACGAGCAGCCGCTTCACTGTAATCCGTTCGCATGAGCTAGATCTGAATGCGATGCTGGCAGGCTACGATATGCGCTTGCATGAATCCAAGCCGAATTTGGGTGAGGTGAAAAGAGCATGGTCTGAGTTGAAACGTCTGCTGGCTGAAGGGCTGGAGCAGGCCGGAAGCAAGGACATCTTTGGCAGCATCAATGAAGAGATGGCGAAGGAAAACCTGATCCGTTCACCAGAGTTAACACAGGTGGTTCGTGAAGAACTGGTGAAATATACACAAATTGAAGCGAAAGCCGCTGAACTGGAAGCTTTGCTGGGTAAATATCAGGATGAAGAAAAATGGCTTGATCAGTTCATTCAGGCTCTCTATACGGACACGATTACGAAAAAAGGCGCTTTGTATGTCTATGATCGTGACGAAGAGGAAGAGGCTTGGGAGCCGTTTGCCAACGTCATGAAGAGTCGCAATTATGTGGAGTTTGAAGTGTTTACAAACTTCCGTGGTTTGGAAGAAAAGAAATTTGCAGCTCTAATGCGCAAGGCGGATCGCCGTGATGCTGTATTGACTTCATCTGAGGATATTACACCATTGCTGGCAAAGCTGGATGAACTGGCTGCAACTTACACAGAGGCCCGTAATCAATTGGAATATGAAAAGGTGGAGCTGGCTAACGGAGCGGAACTTTATGCATTCTATGCTCAAATGGCTGGAAAATTAAACGACATCCGCAGAAAGTTGAAGTAAAGTATGAGAGAGCAGCTGTTACGTTATGCGGCTGACTATGCAGCCGCAGAGGACCAATTAATCGGAAGCGGGGATGGACGCAGCAGCATCCATTTCCCGTCCGTGTTTCTTTTTATCGGTGATCGCATGAATCCGGTGATGAACACCATTGCAGATATCAACCGGACCAAGTGGGATAACAGCACGGGAGTAACGTATATTCAGATCCGCTCGCAGGAGGAACATGCGGCTGTAGATCGTTCGGTGGATGCTATTATTCATACGATAGCGGTACCGGAGGAAAGTGGCCACCAAACGATACGCCGTGACTTACACCAAGCCTTTTATACACATGAATCGCAGCTAATTGAGCTTAACACCGCGTTGCGCCGGGCTAGTGGACATCTGGCAGATTACGGTCGGTTGTATTCTTCGTTCGAGCGTGTCCATTTGTCGATCTTGACGACAGCGGATGACCCCATGAACGTATTAATCCCTGAAGTTACGCTGTTGGCGGAGTATATTTTTGCGCAGTCTTTTAAATCGGTACAAATGGATCTGTATGTGTTGGTGAATGAAAGCGATCAGACTGCCCAATTTGGCTACAGTAGTGCAACGTCCGTTGCTTTCATGCGAGAGCTGGACTATATCCAGAGTCCGGAGTATACGTTTACGGCACCGCTTCATATGACCGAGGACAAATTGACCATTCCGGTATCCCATGCTCCATCGCCGTTGTTCGATCTCGTCTATGTGCTGTCCGACAAGAACGAACGCGGCGTAACGGTGCCAAATAGTCTGCGAGAAAGCTGTGACATCATTTGCCACATTCAGCTTCTTAAAAACCGTTATCAGGCAGGAGATTCCTATCGGTCACAGGATGGGGGATACAACAATACATCGTTTAAAAACAACATCATGACGGAATCCGGGCGGCAGGGTTATGTGTCGGCTGGATTTTCCCGAGTCAACCGCCCTAACCAGTCAATCGCACTTACGGTGCTGTATCACTTTTATGTGAAGCTGTTAGAGCGTATGAGAACAGAGCAGGAGTGGGACATACGCGATAAGCTGAATTATTTTGGTTTAGATGCTGCTGAGCGCGGTCGCACGCGAAATGATCTAGTTCCTGGTAATGAAGCGATCACGGACATGAGTGCACTGATGACCAGCGGAGCCAGCTACGGCTCGTTGAAGCGAATGACATTACGTGAGGCGGAGGAAGCCTTGTTTGGTCAGGGCTGCGAAGCCTTTTTCCGTGATAATTGTGAACGGATTGTGCACAAACGGTTGGGAGATTTTCAGGCGAAATCAGGTCTGCAGTTGGCTGTGAATGCAGCTGCCAAGGAATATCCTGAAATCGGATTTTTCGAGCTGACAGACTGGACGGATGAAAATAAAACAGGGAATGTACTTACGGCTGTTCGGGGGCTGATTCGGGATACGTCCAATGACTTGCAGATTAGTGCCGCTGAACTGGATACCCTGTATAACGGGCGGGTGGAGGACCAGCCTTTTCAACGACTACCACTCATGGATAAGCATAATGTGCGCAGCTTGATCCGTTACCTGACCGAGACAGTTTACGGGCACAAGCTGCACATGCTGCGGATTCAAGCGGATTTGGAGTTACTTCGCCGCTATGAACTGGCACTAGAGAAATGGCATGCACAAGCGAAGCATATTACAGTACAGCTTGCCAGCCTGGAGCGTGAACTGCATCAAGCTGCAACGGACAGTATTCGGCAGGCCGACAGTTACACAGGTCAAAACCTGTTCGAGTATTACGAGCGTGTGACAGAGGATGTCATGCGTGAGCTGGAAAGCAAGCGGGGAAAATCTATATTCTTTGATACCCGGCATATGGGGCCTGTATCCGGATTGCTGGACGGGGGTCTGTCCGCATTGGTGGATCGACTTACGCAGACCTGTCGTACCTTGATTCTCAGTTCACAGCCGTTTAATCAGACCTTCGAAGAAGAATTATTGCGGCGTGCGAATGTAGCTGCTGCATATGAAAATCGGCTGGTCGTTCCGAAGGATGAGCTGTTTAGAAAACTGTATCAAACGTTAGAGGAACATGGCGGAATTAACGTACGTTTGCTCGACTATACCCATGAGCATCGGTATGAAGAAAAGTACTTCTTTGGTGACTACGAAGGCGAATTTCTTCCTTATGCGATGGATGTGGACATTACTTCACGTATTTACAAACTGGGTTTTGTGCATGAGCGCCGCAGTAGCGGGGTGGAAAAACTGCATTTGATGGGCGGCTTCCATCTGGAGGATCTGATGGTTTACCGCAACGGCAAAACGTATTATGAGACATATACTGCGAATGGTTTCGTGTTTCACGGAATCGACGTGGACCGGTTGCCGGAATTGCGGTAGCCACATATTCATCCTACTTTAATGATGGAAGGAAGCAACGATTCTTATGAAGCAGCGTAAATTTAACGTTCTCCTATTACTGTTCGGCTTGCTGGGCGCTGTAGTAGGCTTCATCTTGGGAGAGCTTATTCTTCACAAATTGATAGGGCACTGGCCGCATATCATCGTGATCGGGCTGTATTTTGGCATCATGGCCCTGTGCATTGGCCTAGGCTGTCTGATTGGCGAACTGATTTCGCCACAGTTAAATGGACATTCATGGCGGCAGCGCTACTCCGGGTTATCCTGGAAGTTACTGGTGCCTGCTACGTTGGTGATGTTGTTCGTGGCAGGTCTGCTATTGGAGTTGGGCTATCAGGTTAACCCTGAAGGGCGCAAGAGCGTACAGGACCTCGTACTTGTGATTGATAATTCCGGAAGTATGCAACAAACAGATCCTGATAATGAACGCCTAACGGCTGCCAAGAGTCTGATTGGTCAAATGGATGGAGACAAGCGGGTAGCCATTGTTTCATTTGATTCTACTGCACAGTTGGTTCAGCCGTTTACTCCCATTCGCACAGATGCAGAGAAGCAAGCGGTTTATTCCAAAATCGATAGTATGCAGACTATAATGTCAGGCGGTACGGAGATCAGACTTGCTTTGGACGAGACGATCAAGGAGATTGAAACCCAAGGCAATGCAGAAAAAGGTTCTCTCGTTATTATGCTCTCTGATGGCTTTAGCGAGTTGGATACCCAGACAGCATTGGCTCCTTATATCGCGCGCCAGATTCCGGTCAATACAATTGGGCTGAAACTGGCAGAGTCGGATGGTATAGCCTTATTGCAAAATATTGCTAACCTGACAGGCGGAACTTATTCTAATGTAGCCAATGCCCAAGGACTTACTCAGGCGTTCGGTAAAATATATAACAAAATCGGTGATCGCACACTGGTAACGGAGCGGACAGGTGAATATGCCGACAGTCTGTATTTTGCCATTTATCGTGTAACGGCTCTGGTCATTATCGGCGCTCTATTGGGATTAGCTCTTGGGCTGATGTTCGATAACCGTTTTCTTGCACGGAACTTCGCCATTGGTGGAGTCCCGGCAGGCTTGCTCGCTGGCTTTATTTTGGAAAAAGGATTATCTGGATCGCCTATAGGAGACTTGATGATTCGTTTGTTGGCAGCGCTCGTACTGGCAGCCCTTATTGCTATCTTTTCGCTTGTTCTGCCGATTGCGGAAAATACTCGCCGATCTTCCGGTGGAGGAAGTCAGGGTGAGTCGTCAGGACGCCGGAGAGGGGCAGCGGAAGCCCCGACGCGCAATCGACGCAGCAGTGGATTTTAGAACGGGAGGCTGGAACTTATGCAGTATAGGGAAGCACAGCCCGGTGATCCTATTATTTCGGAGCTGAGCCACAAAATTGATGACAACCGGGTTGTGTTACGCTGGCAGTGGCCTGAGGGCGCAGCCGTGGTATATATTGCGAAACAATCAGCCGATGCAGGTGTGAATGGGCAAAATGAAGGTGAAGTTTTACCGCCTTTTTCAAGCCTAAAACTTTTTACACGCGAGGAGTATAAGGCTGCTGGCAGCTATCGTGACCGAATTGAAGGCATTGGACGCGTGCGGTATACCGTGTATCCGGCTGTTCGGGAGGATGGAGACACTTACGTGATCCGTCAGCAAGACGGAGCCAACCAACTGGAGTTGAGCACCGGAAGGGCTAAAATCAGATATGCGGTTCACCATAAAAAAGGCTGGTTTCGCAGCCGCAAAACCGTCCAAATTCAGGTGACAGCCGAAGTTCCTGTCCCGCAGGAGGCGCTTTGCTACGTGAAGAAGCGTGGGGGCTATCCCGCAGATCGGGACGATGGAACCTTGTATCCGTTCACAGCACCTTTTGTTGCGGGACGGAATGTTTTACCCGCTGTTGAAGTGGGGGGAGATGAATATGTGCGGCTGTTTTTTACGGACGGCCAGAAATATGGCACGGTATATGAATTAGTTCCTGAATGAAAGGAGGCCGCAACCGATGAGTTTTCTTAGCAATTTATTCAGAAGAAAGCCACAGGCAGCGCCAAGGCCGTTATTTTATGATATTGTGTGCCCTTATTGCTTTAGTAAATTCTCCCCGGAGGAAGTAGTATTCCGTGCTTCTCATCACCGTGAAGATGACGAGGACTACGCTTTGGGTGAAGATGAGCTGTTGAACAAATATCGGGAGCGTTTTGGCTTGGACAGTGTGCATGATATGGAGGCGATTTTACATCCCCTTGATGTTCCTGAGGAACATCGATTGTATTCTGATCATGTACTGACAGGACTGACCGACCGTTATGGCGAGCTGACGCGTCACCGACTGTGCCCGCACTGCCATAACGAGTTGCCCGTGACTGCGGGTAAGGTGCCTAGCAATATCATTTCGATTATTGGAGCTTCGCAGGCAGGGAAATCTGTTTATATGACCTCCCTGATTCACACGCTGCAACATGTTACGGCCGATCATTTTGACGCGGCTTGCATGCCACTCAATGCAGAGATCAGCCGAAAGTTCCGCACTATGTATGAGGAACCCTTATTTGAAAGAGGCGATCTGCTTACATCGACACAAAAAGAAAAGATGCAGGAGCCTTTTATCTTCCAGTTCGTATTTAAGGATGAGGAAAAGCCGCCACTGACGCTAGTGTTTTTTGATGTCGCCGGTGAGGGAATGGTAGATCAGGACTATCTGGGACTGCATGGACAGCATATTAAGAATTCTGCAGGTATTCTCTTTATGGTCGATCCACTACAAATCCGCTCTATTCGGGAGCGCATTAAGATTAACCTTGGCGATAAGCCGGGTGAGTGGGTCTCACAATATGATGAACCGCGTGACGTTGTACTTACGATGTTCGGTGATTTTATCGCCTATCAGGAAAAAGGGAAAACGGACATTCCGACCGCTGTCGTCCTGACCAAAAGTGATATGCTTACTGCGTTGGCAGATGAAGAAGGCACATACATCAAGACGAACAGCAATATTTTTAATCCGATGGAGCATCGCAAATATATGGATTTGGATGAGTTTGCGAACATTGATGGCGAAGTTCGGCGCTTCATCGAAAAGGTGGATAAACCGTTCAAGGGCACGATGGATGTATATTTTACGGATACGGCCTATTTCGCGGTTTCCGCGCTGGGTAGCAATCCGGTTGAGCAAAAGCTGCAAGGGTTGGTTAGTCCGATCCGTGTGGATGAGCCATTTATTTGGCTGCTTTATAAGTTGAAGTACATTGAGGGGAGAGAATCACAGTGAGTTATGCTACCTCTCATTTGATACAACAGCAGATGTACACACGGGAACGGCGTGGTATTTTCCGTTCTACGGAAGGCTTCGATACAGTGGCTAATTCCAAAGGATTGGATGCTTCTTTTATTAAAAAGGTGCTGCATCCCTTATGTGTATATGATGCGCCTGCTGCTTTGACGGCGCGCGGCGAGAAACAGGAAAGTGTCTATCCGGAAGCCATACATCTGGTACGGACGGAGTCCGGGGATGTAGTACTTGGCCGCAGTATTTATAAGGCTGCGGATTTTACTGGGCTACGAAGCGCCCTTTTCACGCACAACTATGTGATTCCAGCCGGACATGGTGAATCTCCGTCTGACTATAAGCAGTGGCTGAACACCTCCTTTGTTGATACTTATGATATTGAGCAGGGAACGGATTTGCCGGAATTGGAGCGCCTACCAGGTGGAAGTGTATTTCCGGCTGTTGACCCGTCTACAGTGCTGGCTCAATTGCAGCTGAGCGAAGAAGTGTTCAAACAGCTTTTATACGCAGTCATGATGTCCGCAGCGGGTCGCAAAAAGGTATACGTAGCGCTGAATGTTCCTGTAGAAGCGGTCGGATCTTCAGCCAAGCAGCTGCTGGGTGTGTTGTATGCGGCACTGCCTTATGCATTTCGGAACAGACTCGGATTTCTTACATATGCACAGGAACCGAACAGCAGAAAAGGTATTCACTTGATGTTTGTTGAGCCTTTTAGTTTGCGTCCCGGTGATCGGAATGTAGAAAAGGACTTTGTATTTGACCTGTCTAATCATAGTCGAATACTTAATGTGGATGCAGAGCAGGTGAGACAGCCGTATTTTGACTGGATCGTCCGTACGTTGTTGAATGGTGAGACGCCGGACGATTTCTTCAAATTTGCCGAGCAAATGCTGACAGGTATGGAGGCCGGGCGTGATTTGACGCCATCCAGCTATCATGAGCTAATTACGTTGTACAGAATTGAGCAGGGAGAGCGGGCATTATACAACGAACAACGAATCACTGTGTTACGAAGCCTGACTGATTATTTATCGCCACCCGATGCGCTGCCACGTAAAATGAGGCTGAATGATCTGTTTCTGTCGTTCTTTGATCATGAATTTGATCGGGTGAAGGATGGATATATTCCGGATGTAGGCCTGGTAGATAGTTTCAAGGACTATTATAAAGTTCATGCACGCAGCAGCGAAAATCGGTTGGTGGAATATTTAATCCGTTCGCTAAACAATGCTTATACTGCCAGAAATACGGAAGCAGTCACGTATATTTATCATACAATTGAAGAGAATCCATCATTAGGCAAGGCATATTTTACGAAAGTGTTGGGTAATCCGGCACTGACAAAAATGCTGTTCATTCCCTACATGGACAGTCAGATGAAAAGAACACCGGATGCCAAGGGGCTGCTGGCTGTTGTGCACGAATGGGGCAGTAGGTATATCGAAGTGTCGGCGAATGCCGATTTTCAGCTTTTGGCAGAATCTGCACTGATGGGCCGACTGCGTGCGGAAAGAAAACCAGTAGAGGCTGTGGCTGCCATTCACCAACGCTTGCGTCAATGGGACAGCAACTCTGCCGTAGGCAAACTGTCCCCGCTGGAGCAATCTGGATTGACAGAACGCTTGCAGGAAGCGTCGGATCGGTATTTACTTACCGAAGTAGAGCTAAAGGAAATATCACCCGATCAGGTCGTACAGATTCCTTTTTTCACACGGCCTGATTTGGTGCAGTGGGTTGGAAAGCTGCCTGCTCCTCTTAAGGGACAAGCTGTGCGATTAGTTGCGGCTTATGATTGGTTTAACACGGAGGACCCGGAACCGTCGGTGCTGGACGGTCTGGAGCCCGGCGAAGTAGAAAAGGTACAGGATTGGGCTTACAGCTGGCTGCCCCAGCAGCTTGCGGAAGGCCATTTTGCCCGTCTGTTGCCTGCCTTTTATCGTTCTGACGGGCCGGGAGATGGAATATTGGATTTCGCTCGCCTGGTCAGTTCGATTCGCAAATGGGCAAAGGATAACGATACGATGTACCGCTTTATCCGATGGTCGGAGGAACACCCTGAGTTTGCTACTCCACGCGGCGGTTTTGAACCATCCTACAGACGTGCGCTACTTCTATTCTTCCAAAAGGAAGGACGAGAGGGACTGCATAAAAAAACGCTGTGGCGTCAATATTTTGAACCTGCGAAGCCTGCCTTTAAAAATTTCTATTTGGCAGCAAAGCGTGAGACGGACACGCCTCTGGTCAAAACGCTTCGTCGTTTCCGTAAAGGTGGGGTGATTTCCGGGATCGTGCTGATTGTCATTGCAGGTACGCTAGGCGGCCTGAAAGCAACCGGGGTGATCGGATCTGCTGACACACCTGCGCCTGTTGCCACTCCGAAGCCTGTACAACAACAGCCTGTAGAGCCTACAGTGCCCGTAAAAAAGGAGCCTACGGCGATAGTGACACATGTGCCTAATACCAAGTCCACTACGAAAATGGTCAAGCTGTTGTTTGCGTTTCAGACATCGACAGAGCAGGCAGAATTTAAGCCGAAGAAGCTCGTCATTGTCGGTGCGGATCAGCAGGAGCACTTATACGAAAATTTTACACTTGCTGAACAGAACGACAAGGAAGCAGCCAGTAAGGCGAACAATGATCCATCCGGTGATGTAAACACTGGGAGCGCCACTACAAAAAGCACGACAGCAGATGGACAATCCACGGACAATGGTTCCACAGCTCGTGGGGGTACATCCAGTGGAAAAAGTGGTGATCAATCTCGAGCAGTGACTGGCAACACGGACGGAGGCTTGACTTCGGAGATTACTACTGAGGGTAGTGGCAATGGAGCAAATACAGACACAGACACTGACACACCATCGGAGTATGATCTGAAGAAGTATCCTTATCGTACGCTATTGACCCTTTGGCAGCGGTTGGAACTGAATGATGCTAGCACGGTTACCGTTGATGGAGAAGAATATCCGCTAGTTCAAGTGAAAACTGCGGACTAAGCAACTATAAAACAGAAATGAATGATGAATGAAGTAAAAGACGGGTTTCCTTCAAAGGACTCGTCTTTTATTGTGCCTATATTTCCATAAAGGATGAATTTGTAATTCAAAATTAACCCTATCTAATAAAGCATCATGTTACGAAAGTATTGACACTAAGTAGACAGCTGATTAAAATTAGTTGGAATTCAAACTATTAAAATTAGATAGATATGGAGGTTCGTAGTGAGATGGGAAGCGAGGTGTATCCCGTTTGTCTTCCTTGGGAGGAAGAGAGCACGATGTATTTAATTAAATGGATTTTCACTACCGTCAGGCGCGAAATTGAAATAGCACTGCGCCCTTTGGGGCTCACCTCCCCACAATCGCAGACGCTCTATATACTGGCGATGTCGCCTGGAGTCACCAATACGGATTTGGAAAAGCTATTGCTTATTGATAAATCAAGCGTTACTAGCCTGGTTAACGGGATCGTTAAGAAAAACTGGGCAGTACGCAAAAGTCACCCGGAAGATGCACGCATGAAGCAAATCTATTTGACTGAGGAAGGCTTGAAGATTCACAAGGTAGCTGAACGTACTATTGAGGCAATTAAAAGCTCGGTAGGGGAAACGTTATCTGTCGGAGAATCGGAGACGCTGCGCGGCCTGCTTAAAAAAATTCTCCGCGACTACCACCCTGCGGACGCCCGTGCATGAGCGAATATATAGAGATTTTACCCGGATAGGGGTATTCAAAAGCAGTGAATTACGATCTTAGATAAGAGGTTTACAGGAGAGGGAGACAACCAAATGATAAATGAACAAACTTATCCGAATGCGGATAAGCTTATGCGTGTGCTAGCTTTCTCACTTGTTTTTTCAGTGATGAACGCTTTTATGTTTAATGTCGTTATGCCTGTGATTCGAGAGGAGTTTCATATTAGTGCTTCCGATGTAAGTTGGTTGCTGACTGGCTATATGATCGTGTATGCGGTTGGCTCGGTGACCTACGGCAAATTGGCAGATAAATATCGTCTTAAGGATTTGCTGACGTTTGGGATTATCTTTTTTGCACTGGGTTCGCTTATTGGACTGTTGGCCAATCAATTTTGGATGCTCATTGTAGCTCGTTTGCTTCAGGCTGCAGGGGCTGCTGTTATTCCGGCCACTGCTATGATCGTCCCAGTCCGTTATTTCTCGGCTGAAAAAAGAGGACGTGCTTTGGGCGTCACAGCAATCGGCTTGGCGTTAGGTACTGCACTGGCTCCGATTATTTCCGGTTTGATCACAGGCTTTGCAAGCTGGCGTTTTTTGTTCGTCATTTCCATGCTGCCACTGATCGCATTGCCGTTCTTTCGTAAATATTTGGACGATCAGCGTGGAGAGGATCAGAAGTTCGATTTTCTTGGTGGATTATTGCTGGGTGGAACAGTAGCCTTCTTATTACTTTCGATTTCGCAAACCAATATGATGTTTTTTCTGGTCGGTATGGTGCTGTTTGCACTGTTTATATGGCGCATTAACACTGCACATGACCCATTCATCCAGCCGAAGCTGTTCCGTAACAAACAATATTCATACGGGCTCCTTATCGCTTTTTTAGGGACGGGGATTAGCTTTGGATTGCCGTACTTGGCACCGCAGTTTCTGAACAGTCTCAATCAGCTTACGCCCGCAATAATTGGACTGGTTATGTTTCCGGCTGCTATTGCTTCGGCTCTATTGGGTAAAAGAGGGGGGCGTTTGGCGGATAGCAAAGGAAATTCGTTTCTCGTCTATACAGCTGTATCGCTTTTGTTTATTTGTTTTATCAGCTTGTCTACGTTTGTGGGTGCGTCTCCGTATCTGATTTTGTTTTTGCTTATTTTCGGAAACGTAGGTCAGACCTTCATGCAAATTGCCATGTCCAACACGATTTCTCGTACCTTGTCGAAAGACCAGATTGGTGTTGGAATGGGGCTGCTATCTCTGCTGAATTTCATTGCCGGAGCGATTACGACAAGTATCTTGGGCAAAACGCTAGATAGTTCGTCGTCCTTTCATCTGAATCCTGTCGTATCTAATGTGCAGGTGTTCAACTTTAGCAATATTTTTACGGTGCTTGCACTGATTGCGCTTGTGACGATGGGACTTTATGCGTTGCAATTCCGAAGGGGTCCACGCGGTAATACGCCTGCTGTTGAACAAGGATAAACATTTGATGTAACCTCATGCCAAAACAAGGGTATAATATAGAAGGAAAAGTTCATCTATGGAAGGACGGAGTGTCCGGCATGACAAGAAACCTTCAATATGTACCCTATGGTTATGAGCCTCCGATCGAGACGCATAAAGGGACCATGGTCTACTATGATACGTTCGAGCAGATTACAGCCAGAGAGCTGGAGCTTTTTGCCGAAACGGGGGCTGCATTATCTTTTACAAAGCTGGTGCTGTATCCGCTGCATGAAGAAACCGTCAGAAGAATGTGGAAGCAGCCGGTACGTTCGTATTACAAGCGGGTGGACGAGCTGGGAGAGTGGCAGCGGGAGCAGGCTTTGAGTGCTGTTGTCATTGAGAGCTGGGAAGGTAAGCGTAAAAAGTATACGCCGATTGAAGCAGCTATTCGTTTTTTGGCGGAAAAGTATACGACCCCACTTTTTTTGTACATGAGTCCTGAAATGGCAAATTTGTGCGCTTCCTATGCATCGTTTGGAGAATGGATTAGAAATGTCAGATTGGTGCTTTCGAGCGAACCACTACAACTTCATCCGAAGCTTGCACAGTACCGTAATCGCTGGAACACGGTAGAAGAAGCGATAAACCGTGACTCTAAGGTTGACAAAGCGGAGCATGAATTATAGAATAAAACTAATCGTAAAAATTACTATTGTAATTGTATACCATGTATTCCAATTAAGGAGGAAGAGAAATGCGCGTAATTGTTACCTTGGCATGCACCGAATCCGGTGACCGCAACTATACAACAACTAAGAACAAAAGAAATCATCCGGACCGTCTTGAAATGAAAAAATACTCTCCGCGTCTGAAAAAGTACACGATCCATCGTGAAACTAGATAATTTGAGGCCTGCTGTATAGCAACCTGAATTATCCTGCTTCCTGAGCGAAGCCTGTTAAGTTTGCAAAAGCCTGCGTTATGGAACCGGCGAAAACTTGAATTAGTCCAGTGGACAGAGCGTCTAAAGTTAAAGCTTGCATCTAAGAGAACGGCTTTTTTTTACGGCTGAATGATAGATGCTGAGCTACATGGCACGCTTTGCCTTTTGAATCGAAAGCACGTGGCTACCGACTTCTCCTGTGCTGGTGTCAGCATTTGGGACGAGCCGGAGGACCATTCACTATATGCTTATATAACGATGAAGGCTGACGAAAGATCCGGAGCGTTCGTGCAATGGGCGATGCGATATATGCGGCATCGTTTGCTTGTCGTTTACGAGCTTGAGCGCAACCGTTATGATCTGTCGTCTTTTTTTCTGGGACATAACCGTTCCTTTTGCCAACTGATGGAGTATTGCGCCAGTACGTTTGAGTTTGAAACTAAAACTACATGAAAGATTAGGTGAAACTAATGAAAAAAGATATTCATCCAACATTGAACAAAGTTATCTTTTTGGACCCTAGCTGTGGATTTACTTTCCTGAGTGCTTCTACTAAATATTCGCAAGAAACGATGGAATGGGAAGATGGTAACACATACCCAGTTATCCGTGTAGATACTAGCTCCGCTTCCCACCCGTTCTTCACTGGTAAACAAAGAAACGTGGATATCGGTGGTCGTGTGGATCGCTTTAACAAAAAATATAACCTTAAGTAAGAACAGTCGAGCGTTGTGTTCATGGATTATGCTCATAATCCGTGAATATCGCTTTTTAAAAACCTCCTGCATCTGCAGGAGGTTTTTTTGTCTTAATTTAGACCTGTTATTTATAGCGAAATGAAGCACTGTTCCCATTGGTCGGTAATGGATGCTTTGTCGAGTTGCTCCCCAATGAGCGTGACATATCCCTGACTCACGGGAAGTGCAGTCGGCTGCCACTCCAAGTGATTTCCTGAAAATTGCAAAAGCATTGTCCCTTCCTGAGGAAGCACGCAATAACCTTTCGCTCGAAGCAGAGAGGAGCCTAGCCCGGTCAGAAAGCGCTCCAATCGTTGTTTTTCGAGTGGCTGAGGAGAATATTGATGCAGCGTTAAGCTCTCCAAATGGGAAAACGAGTGGGTCTGGTTGGGATCGTGGCTGTGGCTATGACTGTGTGCAGAAATAACTTTGAACGGCGTACTTATAGAGGTAATACTGGGTCGTCCGGAACTTTTGACGGGAATGGGGACAGACAGTGCATCTGCATCAGTGGGCTGGACCTGTGCAGGTGCTGGTTGAGGTGTCTGTACAGGTTTCGCGGCAACGGATGTGGAGGCCAGAACAGGCTCTAGCAGTGGTTCAAGGTCAACCCGGCTATATTCAGTAGTTTGCAGCTTGGCCGTATCGTTGAGCTTGCGGATGCTTTTGACGACCTTCGTCACTTCACGGCTGCTTGCTGCATCCGTCTTGTTCACCACAATGAAGTCTGCGGTGCGCAGTTGTCCGTGCAGGGTGCGAACCAGTTCTTTATCAGCCGTAAAACGGCTATTGTATTCATGGAACAGCTCAGCATCCACAACACTGATGCTGTGAACCAGATAAAGCTGATCTGCCAGTAGAGGGGAGCGAAGCTCCTCCAGTACTTGTTCGGGGTTGGCTACCCCGGTGGTCTCCATGAAGATCAGATCTGGCTCCTGGCTGAGCAGGGTATGCAAAGCCCCTGCCAGTTCATTTCTTTTGCTGCAACAAATGCAGCCTTCTAGCAATCCTTCTACTGTTACGTCAGGCATTTCCTCTGAAATTATAGCGCTGTCTACATTATATTCACCCATTTCGTTCATTAAAACAACAGCACGAAGGGGAATTTGGCGGGTATGGGCTAACAGGCGCAAAAGCAGTGTTGTTTTGCCGCTTCCAAGAAAACCACTGATTAAAATAACAGGAACTTTGTTCATCATTTTTCCTCCTTGGCGGGGTTAGTGTGTTGTGTTCAAGCGATCAAAGGTAGCTACCGAGTCTGCTTGGGTATAGACATAAGGGGATTCTGGCTGCTCGACAGCGGTTATTTTTTCGGATCGAATTTCAAGTACGGGAGCGTTTCCCTTTTGTGCGGTATGCAGTGTTCCTTCAATGGTCACCCAGGTATCCTTGTCAAAGGACGGGGCTTTCTGGGATTGGACGATGATCCCGAAGGGCATGGCATCGGCAGTACAGCACATGACGAGGAATCTTCCTACTGCAAAAAGCCCTTTACCCGGCAGATTGTCGTCTTTATACACAAAGCCAGTCACCTGTACTTTTTTTCCTTCAAAAGCTTGTTTATATAATTCAATGGCTCCAATAGTTTCGGAAAAAATCTCTGGCTTGATCTGTATGATAGGTTGCTGATACAGGCGTTTCGCCAGTTCGGCGAATTCCGCATTGTACTTATCAGGCGGAACGAACAGCTTATCCAGCGTTTCCTGACTCCATTTCCCCTCTGGAGGGGGCGAAGTGGGGACAGAAGATGCAGTTGATAAAAGGGAGGAGGTGGATGCTTTCGTGGTCTGTGTATCTGTTTTCCGTCGGATGTCCGGGTTGGGATACGTGAAGGACATGCCTTTTTTGGCGGCCATATCACTACCAAGTGCCTGATTGGGCAGCAAAGAACCGAATAGGAGCGGAATGAGCAGCATTCCATATACGAGTGTTTTTTTGAACCAGCTTTGCGGCAACGGGTGCTCACAATCACATACATCCTCACCGTCCCGCCCCCCAACGATTCCGTGCCATGCCATCGCCAATGCGATGAACAAGAGGGGTACAGGACAGAGTAGGAGTAGCTTTTGCATATGGGGAGCTAGGTAGTAATGAAGTGCATTCGTGCGGCTTAATGAGATGATGTATACAGCCAATCCGATCATGAGCAAGGAGCGAATGCCATATTGCCAGCGGATGCTAAAGGTTGAATTCACGTTTGTATTCACCTCCCCAATAACCATTCAGCAGCTATAGAACCCACTAGAACAAGTGAAACAATGAGCAAGGCCAGGATGGCGACAAATTTGGTGCGGAAGGTGCTTAGTAGCATGAGCGTGCCTTTGAAATCTAGCATCGGACCAAGTACAAGAAAGGCCGCCAGTGGACCCAGTGTAAAGGTATGTGAAAAAGCAGTGGCTACAAAGGCATCAGAGGTGGAACACAGCGACAGTATGTAGGCAAAACCCATCATAAAGGCGTACGATCCGACCGTTCCTTCACTTAACGAAAGCATCTCATTACGTGGGATGAAGGTTTGGATGCAGGCTGTCAATAATGCGCCGATAATGAGATATTTACTCATGTCCAAAAACTCGTCCCCAGCATGTACAAAAAATCCCCGCCATGTGCGATTATGCCGATGAGTCTGATTGTTCTGCTTTTGCTGGTTAAAAGAGAGTAACGACCGTTTGAGCGGATGTACTCGCACAAAGGCATACACGATCAGTCCGATGATCGCGGAAACGGTAAAAGCCAAACCCGTTCGAACGGCAGTGACCTCGGGATGGGAAGGGAAAGCCATCATCGTCGCAGCCAGTACCACGGGATTGATAATGGGCCCGCTTAAAATAAAAGTGATACCCATATAGGCAGGCATTCCCTTGAGCATTAATTGGCGAACGACAGGGATCATGCCGCATTCACAGATGGGAAACAGTATACCTAGTAAGGAGGCCAGCAGGACACCCGGTACAGGATGTGCAGGCGCTATTTTGCGAATCCATGTCTCCGGTACAAGCCACTGCAAAAGGGATGAGACGAGCACACCGATCAGGAGAAACGGAACAGCTTCCAGAAAAATACCCATAAATACCGTTTTTAATGGCTGCAGCTGCCCCATATCTAACAAACGAAGCCACTGGGGAGATAGCGTGACAAGCACAGGGATGAGAAAGGCAAACGGAATCATAAAAGGCAGCATCTTCAACAGCGTACTGTTTTTCATTCCACGTCTCCTTGGGAATAAGGGTTCTTATCTACAGCCTATGCCTGTAAGGGGACAATCATGCCCGCCGGATTGTGTGTGAATCACCTCCCTATATTGACAAATCTGAGCATGCTCATATATATTTATACTCATTAATAGTAATTATTACGATTAAAATCCGATAAATGATTGCAAGAAGGAAATTTTTAAGGTACGATCCATATTAAATGTTGCAAAGACAAGGAGGGGTTATATGATACCGATTGTTGTTTTATCCGGTTTTTTGGGTAGCGGTAAAACCACTCTTCTTCAGCATGCGCTGGCTTACTACAAGGAAAAGGGTCTCAAGCCAGCCATTTTGATGAATGAGTTGGGTGATGTTAATCTGGACGGTAGTTTGGTGAATGGACAAGCACCCATGAAGGAAATGCTCAGTGGCTGTATATGCTGTACCATTCGCGGGGACTTGGGCGTCGAGCTCATGAATCTTGCTGAGGAATATAAGCCGGACGTGATTATTGTAGAATGTACCGGAGTGGCTAACCCGATGGAGATTGTAGATGCAGTGACAGACGCCTCAATTTATTCTACTATGATATTACAATCCGTTATCACGGTCATAGACGCGCGTCAATTTTTGGATTTTGCCTCGGGGAACGAGAGAAGCAAATCGCTTCGTTTGATGCAGGATCAGCTTCGATGCGCTTCCAAACTGATTATTAACAAGACCGATTTATTGGCTGCGGGCGAGTTACAGAAAGTACAGGCCCTCGTAAAAGAGTTAAATCCATATGTTTTGACTGTGAGCACGCAACGAAGTGACGTGGACGCTGGAATTTTTTTCTCCACTCAAGGAGAGGAGCGTATGGATGTTTCGCGACATAAGGAATCCGCAGTTGATATTGAGAGTGAACATCCTCATTTGGAAAATCATCTGCACACGTATGACCATGATGACCATACAGATCATCAGTCTCATGACCATGACCACGAACACGAACATGGGGAGCATTATCATTCCTACGACCATGTAGTTGTTCACACGCATTTTTTTGGACAACCTGTGCCACGCTACGAGTTTGAACAGTTGTTCCGCAGTTTGCCAGCTGAAATTTATCGGGCCAAAGGAATTGTGCGGTTTCTGGAATCAGAGGGTCAGATGATGTTTCAATTTGCCTATCGGGAGATGGAAATCATTCCGATCCGCCCGCAAAAGCCAGTGAACGATGTAGCGGTGGTCATGGGTGAGAATTTCTCTGCTTCCGCGGTCGAGGAACAATTGAGAAAGCTGGAAGCGGCCGAAAAGCCATTGAGTAATTCATGACTTCGAGAACGAGTCACCTTAATCCATCAAGACCTAATCCATCGCAACATCATTCTCGTGCACACCTAGCGGGCAAGCCTACTTGGGGATTTACAACAATTCTGCTGCTGACTGCTGGGCTGTTGCTTTCGGTCACACTCGCGGTCATGCTGGGCCCTGTAGCTGTCGCACCGGGGACGATATGGCGAATTGCACTGTCCCATCTTCCCTGGCTGGACCAGTGGATACCCGTGACATGGACCAAGCCTGAGCAATATATCGTTTGGGAAATCCGCTTTCCGCGCGTGTTGTTAGGTGTTGTCGTAGGAGCAGGACTTGCTGTTACAGGGGCGACTATACAGGCATTAATTCGTAATTCGTTAGCGGATCCCTATATTTTAGGAGTCTCGTCTGGGGCTTCGGTGACAGCCACATTGGTAATTGTGTTCGGAGCTTTCGGATTTTTAGGACGACTTGCGCTGCCTTTATCTGCTTTTATAGGATCGTTAACTGCAATGCTTATGGTGTTCGCGTTAGCACGTGTGGCTGGGAGCATATCGACGACCCGCTTATTGCTGGCAGGGGTGGCGGTGTCTATGATGCTGTCGGCTGTGACTAGCTTTATCGTGACGATGGCCCCGAATGAAAAAGGCATTCGTGACGCGATGTATTGGATGATGGGAAGTCTGGCAGGTGCTCAATGGGACACGCTTTTCATTCCAAGCCTTATTGTAGTCGTTGGAACGGCTGTGCTTCTGACCCGATACCGGTCGCTGAATGCTTTGCTAACGGGTGAAGAGACCGCAGTAACGCTTGGTGTGAACGTACAGGCGTTCCGCGTATTACTGGTTGTGGTGGCGTCTCTTTTAACCGGGGCAGTCGTATCTGTGAGTGGCTCGATTGGCTTTGTCGGACTTATGATTCCGCACATCGTTAGACTGATAGTGGGATCAGATCATCGGCGTGTACTGCCCGTCAGTCTGTTAGCAGGAGCTATTTTTGTCGTGTGGGCTGATGTATGTGCCCGGCTTGTGCTGGCTCCACAGGAGCTGCCGATTGGTATTGTGACGGCTGTGTGCGGAGGACCTTTTTTTGTGTGGCTGCTGCGTCGTAGTTCCTACTCGTTTGGAGGCGAAAAATGAATATAGAAGTCGAATGTGTGACCTTCAGTATTCACGACAAACGGCTGATCGACGACATCTGTCTCCAGGTAAAAGCAGGGGAACTAGTCGGATTGATCGGTCCGAATGGTAGCGGGAAGTCGACGTTGCTCAAAAATATGTATCGTGTGCTAAAGCCTGACAGTGGTGTGGTTACGTTGGATGGCCAGGATATGCTACGGATGAAGTATAAAGAGACAGCCCGACAAATGGCAGTGGTGAGTCAGGATACGCCGCAAACGTTTGATTTTTCAGTACGGGACATCGTCCTGATGGGTCGCCATCCGCATAAGAAACTGTTGGAAGCAGATACTGTCGTCGATCATGAACTGGTCGAGCAGGCGCTGGAGCGGGTAGGCATGAATGCTCAGGCAGATCAGGGCTTTGCCACCTTATCCGGCGGCGAAAAGCAACGGGTATTGATCGCCAGAGCTTTGGCCGGGCAGGCGAAATTTCTTGTTTTGGATGAGCCGACGAATCATCTGGACATCCGGTATCAGCTGCAAATTCTGGATTTGGTCAAAACACTTCGGATAACTACGCTAGCTGCACTGCATGATTTGAATTTAGCGGCATTTTATTGCGATCGAATGTATGTATTAAAAGAAGGCAAAGTGGTAGCCTCCGGCATAACAGAGGATGTGCTTCAGCCAGACCTGCTGTGGAGTGTATTCGGGGTCGAGACAGAAATCTGCATTCATCCAAAAACCGGAAAGCCGAATATTACCTTCTTACCGGATTCTCTCAGGAGAGGAGGCCATCCATGATGTTAACAGAAAAGGCGATACGATGAGGTAAGATTAACTACAAATAAAAGAGGAGACGGTACATATGAAAAGATATAGCAGGCCCGCGTTACCGCTGGTTATGCTCGCTTTGGCAATGATGCTGTTGTTATCAGCCTGTGCAGCAGGAAACACGGCCCAAACAAGCGATCCATCCGCAAACGGGCAGCAACCTGCCGCATCCCAATCAGCAACCAAGGAGACGTCGGTAGAGCTTGAGAACATGGGCGTTAAAATGGCATTTCCCGAGGAGCCTAAACGCGCGGTTACACTGAACCAGCACGCGACTGAGGTTATGCTGGCTCTTGGACTGGAATCCTCTATGGTAGGAACTGCGTATCTGGATGATCAGATTTTGCCAAAATATAAGGCTCAATATGACAAAATCCCGGTACTGGCCGAACAATATCCGTCCAAAGAGGTGTTTATGGCCGCTGCACCGGATTTTGCCTATGCGGGCTGGAAGAGTGCCTTTAATGATAAAAATCTGGGTTCCCGTGAGGAGCTAGCCAAACAAGGGGTGCTGACCTATATACAGGAGTCCTCAAATAAGTCGGGCCCCACATTAGAAGATGTATATCAGGATATACTAAATATTGGGCGTATTTTTAGGGTTGAGGAGCGTGCAGAAAAGCTGGTAAATGAAATGCGTGAACAAGTGCAGTCCATTCAGACTCAAATTGGTGTTGTTGAACAGGCACCCAAGGTGTTTGTTTATGACAGCGGAGAAGACAAGCCCTTTACGGCTGCCAACAATTATCTAACGTCTTTGATTGAAAGTGTGAAGGCGAAAAATATTTTTGATGATATCGACAAAAGTTTTACTGAGGTAAGCTGGGAAGAGGTCGTAAACCGTAATCCTGACGTCATTGTCATTCTCGACTATGGAGATACTTCACTGGCGGATAAAGAGAAACTGCTTCTGAACAAGCCTGCGCTGGCTGGTGTGGAAGCGATCAAAAACAAACGGTTTATAGTCCTGCCATTATCCGCAGCGGCTGAAGGCGTGCGCGCTCCGATCGCGTTGAAAACCTTGGCTGCAGGCTTGTACCCGGACAAAGTGAAGTAAACAAACAAAAGAGTTGCCAAAACATTGACGAACCTTGCCTAAACTGTTAAACTTGCTAATGCGTAAAGGTTACGTTTATCAAACGCCTATTTTTTTATTACCAAATCGTAATAATTACGATAGATGGTTTAATGATCATAAACGACCTGGAGAATCTGCGCAAAGGATGATTGCTCAGATGGCTCCAGGCTTTTTAAAGGAAAAGGAGATTTGCGTCATGTTATTGGCCTCATTGGAACAGGTCACATTTGGCTACGGAGATGTTCCTAACTTGGTGGATGCCAATGTTGAAATTTTTTCGGGAGAATTTGTAGCCATTACCGGACCGAATGGTGCTTCCAAGTCAACCATGCTCAAACTGTTGCTCGGCTTGCTTCAGCCTTGGAAGGGCAAGGTATTCATGTCTAATCGTACAGGTGAAGGCAAAAAGCTCGTTGTTGGATTTGTATCCCAACAAATTGCCGCCTTCAATGGCGGATTTCCAAGTACGATTTTGGAATTTGTCCGTTCAGGAAGATATACTCATGGCTCTTGGTTACGCCGTATGCGGTCTGAGGATCATGATCTGACGGAGCAGGCGCTGCGTCAGGTAGGCATGTGGGATTTGCGTCACCGTAAAATCGGCGAATTGTCCGGTGGACAGAAGCAGCGTATTTGTGTGGCAAGAGCGCTCGCTCAGGAATCGGATTTGCTCATTTTGGATGAGCCTACGACCGGAATGGATCAGGAAAGCCGCTACCACTTCTACGATCTGATGAATCAACAGGTTAAGGAATATGGAAGAACCGTGGTCATGGTGACCCATGGACTATCGGAAGTGCAACATTATCTGGATCGAATTATTGAGCTTGAGAGGAAGGAAGATGGCGGATGGAAATGTTGCACTACGACTTCATGCAGCGGGCATTTTGTGCCGGTGGGGTAATTGCACTGCTGGCCTCGGTGCTTGGAGTATACTTGATGCTACGGCGTCAGGCTCTCATGGCGGACATGCTATCGCATGTATCGCTGGCAGGGGTGGCAGCAGGTGCCTATTTAGGCATTAACCCGACGATAACCGGATTTATTGTTGCCGTAATCGGCGCGATTATCGTTGAGTACGTCCGCAGGTCTTATAAAACATATAGTGAGATATCTGTGGCTATTATTATGGTAGGTGGCCTCTCGACGGCCGTTATTTTAATGAATCTGAATCAGAGCATCAACAAAGGATTTTCCGCTTATTTATTTGGTTCGGTAGTAGCTGTCAATCAGACAGAGCTGATGTTGATGATCGTTGTGGCTGTGATCGGAGGTATTTTCTTTTTCGTGTTTCGGCGCCCTTTGTATCAGATTACTTTTGATGAAGAAACGGCGAAGACCAACGGTCTTCCTGTCAAGTCCATCTCATTTGCATTTAGTATTTTAACAGGGATGATTGTAGCTGCTGCAATGCCGATTGTCGGTGTGCTGCTTGTCTCCTCACTCATCGTGCTCCCTGCAGCGCTGGCGATTCGAATTGCACCGAGCTTCGCGGCAGCCATCTGGATATCTATGGTCACTGCATTGATCGGCGTATTTATGGGTTTAACGGCATCGTATGAACTTAGTACACCCCCAGGGGGGACAATTGCCATGGTGCTGTTATTATTCCTGATTGTAGGAGTTGGTATACAAAAGCTGGTCCGCAAGCTGGGCAAGCAACAGGCTTCGCGACGGCAGAATGCGGCAGGTCAGTGAGTGTAATTACAGTGAGAATAACTAAAAAATCTAACGGATAAAGGAGTAATGAATATGAATACATGGTTCAAAAAATCATTTGTATTGTCTGCGGGACTAGCACTTATTTTGTCTGGCTGCGGAGCCAAATCTGATAATACAGCTACAAACGCTTCCCAAACCGAGCCGAATGCGGCACAAACAGCAGACAAGCTGAATGTGGTCACCACTTTTTATCCAATGTATGAATTTACCAAGCAAGTTGCTGGAGACCATGCTAACGTAACCGCGTTGATTCCAGCTGGTGCCGAGCCGCATGACTGGGAACCGAGCGCCAAAGATATGGCACAGGTAAAGGATGCTGACGTGTTTGTTTATAACGGTATCGTCGAAGGCTGGGCAGAACAGGCTTTGAGTAGCGCGTCCAACGATAAGCGTGTTGTAGTTGAAGCGAGCAAAGGGTTAAACCTGATGGAAGGCACCGCTGAGGAGGAAGAAGGAGAAGAAGCACATGCAGAGGAAGGCCATGATCACGATCATGTGATGGACCCTCATGTATGGCTTAATCCAGTCTTGGCCCAAAAAGAAGTGGAGTCCATTGAAGCAGGGCTTGTAGCAGCCGATCCAGCAAACAAAGCTGATTATGAGAAAAACGCTGATGCTTATATCGCCAAGCTGAAAGAGCTGGATACCGAGTTCAAAACAGGTCTGAAAGATGTAAAACGTAAAGACTTTATTACGCAGCATGCTGCTTTTGGTTATTTAGCTAAGCAATATGGTCTGACCCAAGTACCCATTGCCGGATTATCTCCAGAGCAAGAGCCTACACCGGACAAGCTGGCGGGTATTATCAAATTCGCTAAAGAAAATAATGTGAAAACGATTTTCTTCGAAACTCTTGTTGATCCGAAGGTCGCTGAGACCGTAGCTACTGAAATCGGTTCAAAAACCGATGTACTGAATCCGCTCGAAGGATTGACGGATGAAGACAAACAGAAGAACCTGGATTACCTTGGTGTGATGAAAAACAATCTGGAGGCTTTGAAAAAAGCTCTGAATGAATAAGAAATGCTAAACGAATAAGTTTATAAACTGAGGTCGGAATGATACCGACCTCAGTTTTTTTTATAACTATCCAAGAAGATTGTGCTTTTATGGCTAGTGCTCAAGATACAGTAGATATATAGTCCTTTGTAATTTGCTTTTCAGAAATGATTTACGTCATTGTGAAACGTTTTTTTGAAAACTAATTCTGTAGTAGCTAGTTTCAAATTTCTTTTATAATTCATTGGTAGCGTTTTTATTTTTACAGATTCTTTCTATTAATATTACCAGTTTATTCACCGATATTGAAGTTTGGGCGTGCATATCATTTGACAACGGATTGGAGAGATTAATTTGGCAGCAGTTATAGTAGTGGATGATTCTTTGTTTATGCGTTCTGTGCTTAAAGATATTCTTTTGGATTTAGGTCACGCTGTTATTGCGGAAGCAGAAAACGGGTATGATGCTGTTTTGAAATACGCACACTTTCGTCCCGATTTAATCACCATGGATATTAATATGCCTAAGATGGACGGGCTTGAGGCTGTTAAAAAGATCATAGAACTTGATCCCCAAGCCAACATTTTGATGTGTTCTGCTTTGGGGCAGCAGGAAGCGATTATAAAAGCATTTCAGGCAGGTGCAAAAGACTTTATTGTTAAGCCATTTGAGATGGAAAGGGTCGTGAATGCAGTCACAAAATTGCTTGATAGTTAATGAATCAAGATTTTTAATACATAATTATTGAACATGTAGAAGCAGGAATTCCATGCTTATTTTCACGAATATGGAGATGAATAGGATGAGCAATCGAGTGTTGTCTCAAAAAGTATTTATAGACGAACTGATCGCTACGATCAAGAAAGGAGGGCTTGTCCCTGTAAATTATGAACAACTCGTCAGCGAACAAAGAGAAAGAATGGATGCTCTTAACAATGAACTCACCCTTCGAATTGAGGGATTAGAGACAGATTTGATCTCTGCTTCGACATATTCCATTCCTTTTGCCAATGGCGAAATTATGTTTCTTGCTCGCTATATTGTACTCATTGGGGATCATACCGAGGGATACTTTGTGTTCTATCGAGCAGAAGACTGTGAAAGCCCAGAGGAATATCAGTTTTTAACAAGCTCTTATCAACTTCCCCATTTATTACTTGAATTATCTCTTTCTTTAAAAGAACATGGTACTAATGAGCCGCTTGATATTCTCACTTATTGGAATGGCCCTGTCCATCCTCTGAAAGATTTGAATAAAGAAGATATTAAGCTATCCACTTATGAATTTTAATTCCCTTGAGAGAGTCAAATCCCTCAGGGGATTTTTTTACATTGATAATCAAACGCATGTTCGCATATAATACAAACAAACGTTCTGATAAGGAGTGAAGGATCATGTTGGAAAAATACGTGGGGCAGATCGTGGAAATCGTGTATTTGGATCGGAAGGGCAAACTGTCTCATCGGCGTATTGAGGTGCATCGTGTGCAGAATGGCTTGATACGAGCCACCTGTTTACAGACAGGCCAGCCACGTGTTTTTCGATTAGATCATGTATTGGCATGGCATCCGGTAACCAGAACAGCATAGGAGGGGCTTACGATGGGGAAAAAGCTTGAAGGAAATGGCATATGGGAAAGCTCGCGCATGATTTTGCCTGAGCATCGGGAGGCATATTTAAGACTGATGAAGGAGCAAGGAAGGCGCGGCAAGCCGACACTGGACGATCAGGAAATGCAGCAGATTGAACAGGCCATCATCGTATCCTATAACGAACGTAAGCCTATTACGCTAAAAGTGTTCAATCCATTTGATGATGAGGAGCTGCGTGGACTGGTCACGGTGATTAATACAAGTCGGCGAGAAGTGAAGCTGTCCCGTGGGGAAGAGGATTTTAGCTGGATTAAGTTGGAGGAAATTATCGAGGCGGATATATAAAAACAGTCTGACTAAGTCGGAGTGTTTTTTACATTTGTCCCGCCGTTTTTTAAAATAAGATTGTAGCTCTATGAATCCATATTTAAAATGAAACTGTAATTGCAAAAAGGAGGAGTTCAATATGAAAATAAGTAAAAATAATGCTGAACATTATATATGGGGAGATCAATGTGATGGTTGGCGCTTAGTGAAAAATAAGGATTTGAGTATTATTCATGAGCGGATGCCCGGAAATACTCATGAGGTCAGACATTATCATCATCATGCACGCCAATTTTTCTTTATTTTATCAGGTACAGCGGTACTTGAAGTGGATGGTGAACAAATCCAATTAGGATCTCAGGAAGGGTGTGAGGTTCCTCCTATGGTACCTCATCAAATGTTTAATGAAACGAATGAGGATGTTGAATTTTTGGTTATCTCTCAGCCTGCGAGCAGAGGCGATCGGGTTCTGACCGAATAACTTAGAGTATAAAAATAAAACCAGCCTAGCACATATAAATCAAGTGCCGACTGGTTTTTTATCAATAAATGTCCTTAGCATCTGCTGGGAGAGCTTTTACGCGATGGAGATAGTTCGTAACACGTTGATCGTCCAGAGTCGGATATTCGTAACCATAATGGTTCGCTACTTCCAAGGCAACTTCTCTAAATAAATTTCCCATGATCAAAAGAGACTGCCACATATGTTCATAATCTGCATCCGCAAACGTTTGAATGTAGAGCGTCCAAAGTCGAGGCTCAAGATGGTTCTCGAAATATTTTCCCTGCTTTCCCGGATCTGCCGCGAAGTCGGTTCGTATACCAATATGCCATTCCAGCATCAAGTGAAGCGCATCTCTCACAGGCCGATCCAGCATAAATTTGGCATAGGGCAGCTCCTGTCGCCATAACCCTTTAGCTACATAAGTACTGACCCACCAGAACTCGTTGCAGGAATCCGCATAGACTTGGGCAGTTGGAGGTATCGTCTTATAATCTTGAAGACTTGGCGGTGGGAAAGGCTCCACCAGTCCATCTTTATCCAGCAGCAGTACACTTAAGCTGTCTCGGGTACAATTGGCGATGTTATTCGCAGGGTAGAGAGTAAGATCTATGCGATTGCCGTCCGTAAATAACATGAGAAAAGCAAAGCGATCATGGGGCGTCGAAGTAGGTTCCATATGCTCATCGGGCGTCTGCATAATGATCAATTCACCAAAATGGTTGATCCAGCGACGTTCCTGAATAAAGCTGTCCATGGAAGATACGAGAAAGACGATATCATAATCCTGAAAAACGTCTCGTGGAGCATGTGGATTAGCGCGTGAACCATTCATAATCACGGCACGCACCTGTTCGTCCTCTTGAGCAAATTGGAGAATGGTATGCAGCATCTCTTGTTCACTTCTCACTATAGTTGTCTCCACAAGCGGTATCGAAAGGAAAAAAACGTAGATAAGACAGCAGTAGAAATAATGGCCACCAGTTCAATGATCATCAAGAAAAACGACCTCCTGTAGTTCAGTTTATCTGGAAAAAGTCTCCTGTACTTACAATAGCCTATACACAGAAGCTACTCAACTGTACTGCCAAGGCCCTGAAGTAACTTTATTTTTCGTTTTGGTTTCATCATATATTTCTATATAGTTTTGGTCATATAGGGGTGATTCCAAATAAGTCCCTTTCATTTTCGCGATCTACGAAAATACTGAGCATGTATACAGAATTAAGACCTTTATCTAATACACTGGATTTTCTTAATTTCATTTCAGCAAGAGCATTGAGGTACTTTGAATTTCATTTTTGTCTTTTACCAATTGGTCTGTATAGTCTGGCGATTTACTAATGAGAATAGTATTAATCTTGGCTGTATCCATGCGATCCAAAACGACTTTTCTAAAAGAGGTATCCAGATTTACGATATAAACCATTCCGATTATAGCTGCGATCAGAATGATTGCAGACTTAACGATGTAACGATTACGTCTTCTCATAGGCTATATCTCTCCATAGTTGTAGAGTTGATGAGCTTCAAGGCTTGATACCGACTGCAAGCATATGCGGGCTCATACCGATCACAGATTCCTGCTCTTCAACCTGCTGTGCTATATCCAGCAAACGGCTACGATGGGAAGGGATCGCCCACTTCTTTTCAAATCCGGGTGCAATCCAGCCGGGTCCTTCCACGCCCAGTACACGAGGCTTCGGCAATCCAGCCGCCTGCCAGTCTGCACGCAAGGCATCCGATGTATGAAAGTAGGACCGTGTGATAAAAGAGGGATAGGCCGCCGGTCGTACATGCTGACCATCTGTCAGCTCCTGTCTAACCATATTCATGAACTCATCTTCCTCCACAATGGTATTGCGCTCGTCGTACACCGATAGTCCCCACAGTAGCGAGCCAAACCTGGAAATAGCTGAAGTAATCAGCGTTCCGCCCTTCTTTAAGACACGCGCCGCTTCTTGTAGTGCTTTTACTCGTTCCTTCTGTTCCGTTAAATGATATAAAGGTCCCATCAATAGCACGATGTCCGCGCTTTCATCTTTACGATGAAGATTTCTGGCATCCGCGGTTTCCAGCTTACTGATGATGGGGTTATTCAGTTGCTGCTGACGAGCGAATTCAATGGCTTGGGAAGATAGATCAAATAGATGAACTTCGTATCCCAGCTCCGCCAGCCACGAAGAATAGACCCCTACACCGCCGCCGATATCGTAAATAACATGAGTAGACTCGCTGAGATAACGTGAAATGATTTCTTTTGATCTTTCCAGTTCTATTTTTCCTATGCCTCGCTCTAACCTGCCTATTTCTGCACCGCCATCATAATAAGCCAGAATTTCATGCGTATCATTTTCAAGCATAGCGCACCTCATCTCAGGTGATTGGAATAATATAACATTATCACTTACATCATGAACAAGTCTACCGTATTTAGGATAAAGAAATCGTCGGAAGCATTGGGAAAGAAAAAGCTGTTCCCCAGTAGCTAGACCTACTTTTTGGGAACAACCCATATTTAAATGATGTTTGTTTCCAGCATCCCTTCGAGATCTTCTTTGGTGAGATGGTAGTGTGCATTACAAAAGTGGCAATGAGCTTCAGCTTGTCCATCGGTATGGATCATATCTTCTATTTCCTTATTCCCTAAGCTGATAATGGCATTGGTAACACGCTCTTCTGAGCAGGGACAATGAAATTGTACAGGCATGGTTTCCAGTATGTTCAGGTTGCTTTCTCCCAAAATCTGACCCAGAATCTGCTCTGGCGTAAGACCTTCCATGACCATTGCGGAGATGCTTGGAATGCTCTCAATGCGTCTCTCGATAAAACTGATAACTTCCTCCTGCGTATCTGGCATCAGCTGAATAATGAAACCTCCAGCCGCCTGAATAGAGTTATCCGGGTTAACAATAACTCCCGCTCCTACAGAAGAGGGGATTTGTTCGGATTGGACGAGATAAGATGTGAAATCCTCGCCCAGCTCACCCGATATGAGAGGGATTTGTCCAACAAACGGGTGTTTTAAGCCGATATCTTTGGATACAATGAGCGCTCCATCTGTTCCTACAGCTCTGGCGACATCTAATTTCCCTATCTGATTAAGCTCAAAATGGGTTTGTGGATTTTTTACATAACCCCTAACTTCACCTTTGGAGTTGGTATCGACAAGAATAGTGCCGATAGGCCCGCCACCGTTGATTCTGATCGTCAGTTTATCCTCATCTTTAAGCATGGCTCCCAGCATGACGCCGACCGTCATAGAACGTCCCAATGCAGCCGATGCTGTGGGCCAGGTATAATGACGCCGTTGGGCTTCACTTACCGTTTCCGTTGTTCTCACGGCATAAGCCCGTACCTGATTATTGTAGGCAAGAGCTTTTACTAAGTAATCGTTCATGTTCATGTTCCTCTCTGATAATTAGTGTTCTTTACAAGACCATTTTTTCCTGAATCCAGTTCTCCAAAGAAGTAATTTTGGCATCATATCCTTCTTTAAAAAAGTCAGCGGATAGTGACGCGATGGTTTCCCTTTTCAGAACGGCCTTCCAGGAGGCTTCCGCTTCTTCCATCAAATTTGTCAGTAAACAACACTGATCGTCTTTCTTTAATTCAAGCATTTCGTTGTATATACCACTGGAAGAATAAAGGGTTTGTTGTCCCTCAATCGCTAGGTAAATATCAAATACCCGTATATCCTCAGGTTTTTTCTTTAATTTGAACCCGCCCTTGACACCAGGTACAGAAGTAATCAAATCGGAGCTAACCAATTTTCGTAACAGTTTATGAAAATAAGTAGGTGAAGCACCTAACTGCTGGCTAATGGCCTCCCCAGGTAAAACAGCTTTGTCCGGCAGCATCGTGAGTAGAAGAAGAGCGTAGACAGATTGTTCGACACCTGTTTTCATATGCACTAGCAATCACCTCAATATTTATAACCAGGCTAATGTGGATAACCATTATCCACATATTTGCATAATAGATGAGCTTATCATAAAAGTAAACTGATTTTTGATAAAAACTAAAAATTTAAATCATTTGCAATTCATAACGGGACACATTATTATAATTGACGTATCAATTGATAGGTCAAAGAATTAAGGCGTTGAGGGAAATACGTATAATAATATTTTGACAGGGGGTTTATATATAATGACTACGCGGAACGTTGCACTATCTATATTAGATCTTGCACCTGTCATTGAAGGCGGCACTCCTGCCGATTCCTTCCGCGACACGGTGGATCTTGCCCAGCATGCAGAACAATGGGGGTACCATCGGTACTGGCTAACGGAGCATCATAACATGCAGGCAGTTGCTAGTGCAGCTACGTCCGTGATCATCGGGCATGTAGCTGCACATACAAACAAGATTCGGGTCGGTTCAGGCGGTATTATGCTGGCGAACCATGCTCCACTCATGATTGCGGAGCAGTTTGGAACATTAGAGTCGCTCTATCCGGGACGAATTGATCTGGGACTTGGCCGTGCTCCAGGCACGGATCAACCCGCGATGAGGGCACTGCGGCGAGGGCTTCATAGTACTGGGGAAGATTTCCCCGAGCAATTGAATGAGCTGCGTTCTTACCTGAATCCAGCGCTAAGCGGAGCAGTTCCGGGAGTAAGAGCGGTTCCTGGAGAAGGGCTGGACATTCCCATCTGGTTACTGGGATCAAGCGGATTCAGCGCACAGCTGGCAGGTCAGCTTGGGTTGCCGTTCGCGTTCGCCAGCCACTTTGCCCCGGCTCATTTGCTACAGGCTTTAGAGTTGTATCATCGCAATTTTCGACCATCTAAAGCACTGGATAAGCCCTATGTGATGGTCGGTGTTAATGTGCTTGTTGCAGATTCTGATGAGGAAGCGAAAAGGCTCTTTACATCACAAGAACAACAGTTTCTAAATGTGCTGCGCGGGCACAGCGGAGGACTGAAGCCACCAGTTGATGACATGGAGAAACTCTGGAGTGAGCAGGAAAAGGAGGCGGTTCGTGGTAATATGCTGGGGTATTCAGCCATTGGCAGTCCTGACACCGTCAAGCAAAAGATAGATTGGATTATAGACCAGACTAGAGCCAATGAGCTGATTACAACCTCTCAGGTATATGACCATCAAGCGCGCCTGCGCTCGTATGAGCTGCTAGCCAAAGTAATGCGAACAGACGATTAGTTGGTCAAACCATAAGGCCGTGCTGAAAAAGGTTCTCATAACCTGATCTGGCATGGCCTTATTATATTTTAAAGCTTATATTTACGAATCAAATAGGTTGGGGTCCAGCTCCACGCGTGACAGTAGCTGTTGATTAGATAGCTGCCGTAGGGTGAAAAGGCTTTGTTATGGGGATCGTACAACTCTCAGAACGTGTCCGCTCCATTCTGATGGGAGGCATACTGCTTTACCTGCAGGGATGTTATAAAGCCACCCTTCAAAAACCAGTGAGAAGACGATTTGGAAAACTGCGGGACTAGGTAAGCTAAAAGACTTAGAAATCCCCACAATTTGTAAGAATTTCTCCATTTGGAGGGTTGCGAAAATGTTGGAAAAGCGAGTCTATTCAGACATGGAATGTTGTTGTAACATAAAGTTACGCACCTTTCTTGTTGGCATGGTTGATTTGACACTTCCATGATACCAAACAAGTAAGGTGTTTTTTGTCAATACGGAAAAATTTATTCGATTTTTCCTTACTCACTCAAAGGGTTAGGCTGATTTTCTAGGTGCGAAAGTTGAGTTAATAATTTGTTAGATATGATTGTTTGTTTACCCACAAAATTTAGACATTTATTCAGTCAATCGGTCCGATCAAACCTCAACCTAATCAGCGGATATGACGGTGCTTGGAATTCGTGTATTCGCAGCCGTTGTTCATCACAAAAAATTATTGTTCAAAAGTTTGGTGGGATGAATTGAGCTAAAGAATTATATGATGAATGGTGAGAGTGGCGGCCGGAAGTCCAAACACTCCCAGCCTGACGAACCCGCCGTTCCTGCCACAGGATCACCTGCTTGCGAACCAGCGGAAGCCTTACAAATTTAAGAAGCTTTTCTAACCGTAGGAATGATTCAGCTATCCTGTACTAGAACATCGGCCATTGTAGCCACATATGTATACGGGAAACGCCTGTGGTGTACAGCTTTAGGGAGCAGCAACTTAAGAAAGGGTGAAAGTATGGAAATATTTAGTCAGCAAATTCAATCGCATACTAACCGGCGTCTTGCAGTAATTGATACGAAGTTTCCATGGAAGCTAAGTGGTTTTCGATATTGGGAGAACTTTAATATATTCGAGCAAAGGCCTGATACTTTGTTCTTTGCAACTGAACCTAATGATGATTATTTTCCTTCTAAAGTTTATCCTTTTTCTGATTTTATGAAAGTTGCAGTGTCTGAGGGGGTTACAGATGTATATTGTGTTTTCTTAAATTTAACACTTAGTTTGCTTGGGCATGGCTTTCTTCCGGATGGAAGTTATTTGCCAGGAGCAAATCCTAATCTAAATATTAAGCCATTCTTAGATGACCGAAATATTAATCTTCATGCTACCTTGTACCCTGGTGGCGGACTGGATCCATGGACAAAAAAAGAGTTTCTTTCCATTGCAGGACAGCATTGTTCGACCGTATTTACAAACATCAATGAAGTTATGGAATCGATTGTTGGAAGTATTTATTATCCCGTTGTGATTAATACCGACTTATATACATTCAAACAGAAGAAAGTTGAAATGCCTATACAGTTAACATTCTGTGCTTTTAATGCCATTAGAAAAGGTTTCCCCATTATGGCAGATGCATTTAATCGACTTACGGATGATTTTCATCTTAATCTAATTGGTGATTGGGAAGATCAATTACTTCTATTGAAAAATAAGAATTATACATTCTATGGCCTACTTTCCCCTGAAGAGTTAAAGTCAGTGTACGAAAGAACTCATATATTTCTAAATTGCAGTGTTCCGGATCGATTTGCTTTAGATGGTTTTCCAACTACGGCTGCCGTTGATGCGATATCGACAGGATGTGTACTTGTTACGGCAAACCCCCGAAATGATAGATTTATTCTTGAGGAAGGAAAGGATTATTTTGAAGTTGAACCTAACGGGTACGCAATTTCTGAGAGGTTGTTTTGGATCCAGGATCACTTTGAAGAAGCGTTGATTGTTGGAAAAAATGGTTCTAATAAGATAAAAAGTAAATTTAATGCTAGTCAAATAGTGAAATCAAAGCTTGCTAACATATTTAAGTAATTTATAAATATTTGGGTTTTGACTATATTAACTCACGGTTTTCAGCTTTGAAGCAAGAGCTGCGAGAAGGGGATACCGCAAATCGATGGGGGTTTCATTATTTATGGAATGAGAAACAAAAGCAGGAACAATTTGAGGATTTAAAAAACAAATCTGTAAGAGTGTTGTAGCATGACGCAAGTGGTATTTGTAACAAGGATGAGGGCACCCCTTTCTCTTAGGGTGCTTTTTTTATGGTTTGGAATGATATAGGAAGGGGCAAATCTTTCATTTCCTTTCCTTGAGAGAGAATTAGGAGATTTCCAAAACTTGAGAACAACGAGTAGATTGAGGCTCGATCGGACCGAATGACAGAATAAATAATATCTTATTTTTTAATGGGTAAACAAACAATCATATCTAACAAATTATTAATATAATACATGGGAACTCCAGGTTCCTTTTCTATTTTCGTCCTAGTATTTTACTTGATTGCATGGAGTTATTGTTAATAACCAGTAAAGGAGGCGTTAACTTAATGGCAATATTAACAACTGGTCCTATTGAGAACAGTCCTGTTGGTGGGGTCAGGCCGATCCAACAGGTCACTGTTAAAATGGTAAACCGTGACTTAGTCAATTCTTCAACAATATTAATTCAGGGATTCATTTTAAATGGTTTACGAACATTACATGTACTAGAACAAATAGCTTTAGCCCCCAATGCAGTTGTTACGAGAAATTATCTAGCGAACTTCGACGCATATGAATTCGTTTTTACCACAAGCGGTTTGGCAGAAGAAAGTACTGATATTTCTGTTTGGGGAAAAAACGGGAGTGGTACAATCATTGGTGCTCAGCGTATTGTTGCGGATGAGCAGTTAGAGTCTTAAAACTCAACAAATGTATAGAGGTAAAGCCACAATCATATCACATGTTTTAGAAATAAAATAGAGGGAACATGATCTTGAGATAGACCTCATTGTTTACAAGAAAAGCTTGCTTTTACTAGAAAGGAGGGAATATCTAAATGGCAGTATTATCTACTGGACCCATTGCAAACGATCCTGTTCTAGGAGTCAGACCCACCCAACTGGTCACAGTAAAAATAGATAACCGAGATTCTGTAAATTCTTCTACTGTTTTGATCGAGGGTTTTGTTTTAAACGGCAGTAGAACAGTATATGTACAACAACTAGTTGTAGTGGGACCAAATGCGGTTATAACTAGGAATTTCTTTGCAAATTTAGACGCATTTGAATTCGTGTTTACCACAAGCGGACCAGCAGTGAATGAAACTCAAATTTCTGTTTGGGGTAAAGATGCATTGGGGCAATTAGTACCTGCGCATCGGTTAGTATCTGATGAACTTTTAGGAACCGATCAAGGCGTCCAAGGACCTCAGGGTGTTCAAGGCGACCAAGGACCTCAGGGCGTACAAGGTGACCAAGGACCACAGGGAGTTCAAGGCGTACAAGGTGATCAAGGACCTCAGGGCGTCCAAGGCGACCAAGGACCTCAAGGAGTCCAAGGCGACCAAGGACCTCAGGGTGTTCAGGGCGTTCAAGGTGACCAAGGACCTCAGGGTGTTCAGGGCGTACAAGGCGACCAAGGACCTCAAGGAGTTCAAGGACCACAAGGTGACCAAGGACCTCAAGGAGTCCAAGGCGATCAAGGACCTCAAGGAGTTCAAGGTGTTCAAGGCGACCAAGGACCTCAGGGTGTTCAAGGAGTTCAAGGCGACCAAGGACCTCAGGGCGTACAAGGTGACCAAGGACCTCAGGGAGTTCAAGGGGTCCAAGGCGAACAAGGACCTCAAGGAGTTCAAGGACCTCAAGGAGTCCAAGGCGATCAAGGACCTCAGGGTGTTCAGGGCGTACAAGGCGACCAAGGACCTCAGGGTGTTCAGGGCGACCAAGGACCTCAGGGAGTTCAAGGCGACCAAGGACCTCAGGGAGTTCAAGGTGACCAAGGACCTCAGGGTGTTCAGGGAGCCCAAGGTGACCAAGGACCTCAAGGCGTTCAAGGCGTGCAAGGCGACCAAGGACCTCAAGGTGTTCAAGGCGTACAAGGTGACCAAGGACCTCAGGGTGTTCAAGGAGCCCAAGGCGACCAAGGACCTCAGGGTGTTCAAGGCGTGCAAGGCGACCAAGGACCTCAAGGAGTTCAAGGACCACAAGGTGACCAAGGACCTCAGGGTGTTCAAGGCGTGCAAGGCGACCAAGGACCTCAAGGAGTTCAAGGACCACAAGGAGACCAAGGACCTCAAGGAGTTCAAGGTGACCAAGGACCTCAAGGAAGGGTGTTCAAGGACCAAGGTCAAGGAGTTCAAGGACCAAGGACCAAGGACCTCAAGGACCTCAAGGAGTCCAAGGCGATCAAGGACCTCAAGGAGTTCAAGGCGTGCAAGGCGACCAAGGACCTCAAGGTGTTCAACAAGGTGACCAAGGACCTCAGGGTGTTCAAGGAGCCCAAGGCGACCAAGGACCTCAGGGTGTTCAAGGCGTGCAAGGCGACCAAGGACCGTTCAAGGACCACAAGGTGACCAAGGACCTCAGGGTGTTCAAGGAGCCCAAGGCGACCAAGGACCTCAGGGTGTTCAAGGCGTGCAAGGCGACCAAGGACCTCAAGGAGTTCAAGGACCACAAGGAGACCAAGGACCTCAAGGAGTTCAAGGCGTGCAAGGCGACCAAGGACCTCAGGGTGTTCAGGGCGTTCAAGGTGACCAAGGACCTCAGGGTGTTCAGGGAGCCCAAGGCGACCAAGGACCTCAAGGAGTTCAAGGCGTGCAAGGCGACCAAGGACCTCAGGGTGTTCAGGGCGTACAAGGCGACCAAGGACCTCAAGGAGTTCAAGGCGTGCAAGGCGACCAAGGACCTCAAGGAGTTCAAGGCGTGCAAGGCGACCAAGGACCTCAGGGAGTTCAAGGAGTCCAAGGCGATCAAGGACCTCAAGGAGTCCAAGGAGACCAAGGACCTCAAGGAGTCCAAGGAGACCAAGGACCTCAAGGAGTCCAAGGAGACCAAGGCCCTCAAGGAGTCCAAGGCGTACAAGGTGATCAAGGACCTCAGGGAGTTCAAGGTGATCAAGGACCTCAAGGAGTCCAAGGTGACCAAGGACCTCAGGGCGCTCAAGGCGACCAAGGACCTCAGGGAGTTCAAGGAGACCAAGGACCTCAGGGAGTTCAAGGTGACCAAGGACCTCAGGGAGTTCAAGGTGACCAAGGACCACAGGGAGTTCAAGGTGATCAAGGACCTCAAGGAGTCCAAGGTGACCAAGGACCTCAAGGACCTCAAGGAGTTCAAGGAGACCAAGGACCTCAGGGTGTTCAGGGCGTACAAGGAGACCAAGGCCCTCAAGGAGTCCAAGGCGATCAGGGACCTCAAGGAGTCCAAGGCGATCAAGGCCCTCAGGGAGTTCAAGGCGTACAAGGAGACCAAGGACCTCAAGGAGTCCAAGGCGATCAAGGACCTCAGGGTGTTCAAGGCCCTCAAGGAGTTCAAGGCGATCAAGGCCCTCAAGGAGTCCAAGGAGACCAAGGCCCTCAGGGTGTTCAAGGACCGCAAGGTGACCAAGGACCAGCTTAAGGTCAAGGTATATTTAGAGGACTCAAAAGTTATTTATAACTTTTGGGTTCTTTTTTTGTCTTAAGTTCATGTTTGCAGTCCTGCTGTAACAAAAAAAACCTTTGTCGAAGTCTCATGGAAATGATTCAGAGAGACTTCGACAAAGGTATTGGAAAATAATTGTTGGCTAATATTCTAATCAGCCTTGTTGTAATTTACGGCAACACAACCACTTTCTCTTTGCAGGACGCAATAAATTTTCCATATTGAATACAAGTTTCTAATGAATCATTTGGCTCCATAGGCCACCATCGTATGGCTCCCCTGGGAGCTTTGGAGGCATAGGTTTCGATTTCTGATGGAATTCGACCTACAACCACAATTTCGATCTCCCTAAAGTTGTTTTCAATGCCCTTTTGGAGCGTTTTAATTAATTGGGTGTGCTCTATTTCAGGACAGGAATGGGGGATAGGGAACAATATCGAGAATTTAGAAGTATCTTCTTGAATAACGTGAGCAGATTTCCGGGCAGGATCATCCGTAGAAGTCTCCCATATACGACGATAAGGCAATTGCTGTGGTAAATCGAGTTCTTTCAGTCTCATTTGTATCCTTTGAAAATAGCATCTATTTAGTTCCCCTACAAGAACCTGAATCTGCTTATTTCTTAGGAATGTAGTGTTATTCCCATGTTCGTTACGATATTGGATATATATCAAATCGGGGATGTTTGCAAATTTAGTGCAAAGAAACGTCCGGACCAGCATATCGTAATCATCTGCAACCAGTAGTTCATTGCGATGTCCCCCGATCAGATGATAACAGTCCCTTGTCCACGCACGGGGATGATTGGGTAAACCGACCAAATGTCGAATGGTTTTGCCATTAATGGTCGTATGTTTTTGTACATTTTGCCATCTGTTCATTTCATGCAGCCAGACTCGATAATGAACACTGTAGCCAAAGCCACAATCCCAGCCATACCAATGTGCATGATTGCTCCCTGCATACACTTCAGCACAATCCCCATAAACAAAGCCACAGTCAGGGTTTTGTTGAAATGCTTTGACGATTTTCTCCAGGCAGTCAGGAGTTAGCTCATCATCATGATCGACTTCTACCAAAATTTCCCCTGTACATAGACCTGCTGCAAACCTTTTGATAGCCCCTATATAACCATTGCGGGAATCCTGGCGATATCTCCGCACACGGTGATCCTCTAAAGGGAGTAAATACTCCTTGTACGTTTCATCTTCATCACCGGAATCATCCACGATTACCCATTCCCAGTTCTTGTAGGTCTGCTTCAATAAAGATTGATAAGGTCGTTGAATTTTTTCCTTTGATCTGTAGCTGGCAGTAAAGACGGATATTAAAGGTGTGTTTGAAGAAAAATGTGTAGGAGGAATCGTTCTATTCTCCGGAAGAGGATCTGTTGCCTTAAGCCAGCAGAAAAATAAATGCATAGGTTGAATTTCGTCAGGTGATTGGAAGTGTAACCAGCGTTTTTTTTCGTGACCAGGCAATGCTTTTAGTGCTGAAAATTCTCCCCACTCTTCTCCGATCGAGACGTAAACCCGAGGTTTTTGGAGGCTATTGTCTATAAGTGGCTGATCAGCCTCATACAAGTTTATTGTAATGTTATTTTCTTCCAATCTATCTATCAATTCTTTTACATGATCCTTTAAAACCTTCTTCGATACAAATAAATGAGTTGTCAGTAGCGGAGTGAAATTCAATGACATGATCATTCCCCTTTACCAGTTTCGAACATCAACGAGAGGGAGGTGCCGTTCAGACGTAAGCTATTGTTTTTATTGAAACAACCATTTTCCTGGCATCATTTTATTTCCCAGTAGTATATATGTATGTGTATGTGTTCGGGGATGTGAGAAAAATGCCAGCCCATATGAACATAGCGAATAAACCGTTTGAAACCTCCGTCGTAAACACCGAAGCATTAAAGAAAGGTGGAGTAAGTGTGGAATGCCCATTAGTAAGTGTAGTTATACCTGCATATAACCGGCCGCATACACTAAAAATCGCCATCGACAGTGTATTGGAACAAACTTACCCGAACATCGAAATTATTATCTGTGATGACAGTACAACGAATGAAGTACAAGAAATGATTGATTCTTATTTAGATTCTTTTCCCCAAGTTAAATATTATAAAAATGATAAAAATCTTTTTCTTGGAAATTGGCATAAATGTTTTGATTTGGCATCAGGTGAATATATCAATTACTTGATGGATGACGATATGTTTCATAAAGAAAAAATAGCAAGGATGCTCTATTTTTTTGAAAATTTTGAAAACATCACACTGGTTACCTCGTATCGGCAAACCATGAATGAATTAGGGGCTATTCTCCCACCGCTCTATGCAACGGAAAAGTTATACGAAGAAACAAGGATAATGGACGGAAGAATGTTGGCAAACGTTGCATTAACTCGTTGTTTAAATGTGATTGGTGAACCTACAACAGTGTTTTTCAAAAAAACAGATCTTATCGAACGGTTTGGAGTTTATAAAGGGAAACAGTATTCTCTTCTTAATGATTTAGCTTCCTGGTTGAACTTACTATCCAAAGGAAAAGCAGTTTATATTCCTGAAGCGCTAAGCTATTTTCGAATACATCCCAATCAAAATAATCAAACGCTTGGTCAAAATGCGTTCACGGAATGGTTAGATATTATGATTGCCTCGAGAGATGATGGATTTCTTGATACCAACGATTTGTTTAAAACTGCACTTCATTCTTATCATGAACGTATAAAAGGCCGTCCACAATTTGTTGCAGATATCAAGCGAATTGAAATGATATTAAAAACATTGGAATCCTAACTTGCTCATCCCATGTGCAAAGGAGGCTTGGCTTATGTTTGAAATTCCCTTCTTACGACCTAGTTTAGTAAAAAAGGAACGATTTATTGCTAATTTTGAGAAAATAGAAGAGACGCGAATTTACTCCAATTATGGCCCCTTAAATAACCTGTTTGAAGAGCGGGTCATTGCGCAAGTGTTTAATGGAATCGGTTCGGCTGTGACTGTTAGTAACGCTACCATCGGCTTGATTTTGGCTATCGCTCACAGCAAGCGACCACAGGGCAAATATGCAGTTATGCCAAGTTTTACTTTTGCTGCCACCCCACTTGCTGCTGAGTGGTGCGGGTTAGAACCCTATTTCCTTGACATTGAACCGGAGAATTGGCAAATGAATAGGGAGCAGTTAGAGCAGGCAGTCAAGCTGCTGGGAGATGAGATTGCGGTAATCGTTCCTTATGCCACTTTCGGTACAGCCATTGATTTGTCTGTATACAATAAGCTGCAGGAGCAAGGAATTCCGGTAGTCATTGATGCTGCTGCCAGTTTTGGGACTATATCTCCCGAGGAAGCCACCCATTTTGGTAAAGGCTTTGGAGGGGCCGTAGTATTCAGCTTTCATGCCACCAAATCTTTTGGTATCGGAGAGGGTGGATTGGTATACAGTTTGGACCAGGATCTCATTAAGCGAATTCGTCAGGCGGGGAATTTCGGTTTCTCCAGCAGCAGGGAGTCTGTCACCCAAGGTCTTAACAGTAAGATATCCGAGTATACCGCTGCTATCGCTTTAGCTACTCTCGATCACTTCAAAACTGTACGGGAGAATAGAAGGACGATCTACGAATATTATCTTCAAGAACTGCTCCAAGCAGACTTATTAGAACGAGGATGGTCTGTACAAAAAACACAAGGATCGGTTGTCCATCAATTTATCCCTATTCTTAGTCCGGATTCACACACGAATCAAGAGGTCGTTAAGTTATTAGCCTCTAATTCAATAGAAGCCAGAACCTATTTTTCTCCGGCGTGCCATCAGCAGAAGCAGTTCCAAAGTTATCCCCGGTCTACTCTTCATGTTACCGAGCATATTACCAAACATATTGTCAGCCTGCCCTTGTGGGAGGAACTGGATGAGATTATCGTTCGAAGAATTGTAAATGTTCTAAGAAGCTTGGGAAGAGAGACAGCCAGATGAGGAAACTCGTGATTTGGGGATCGGGCGGACATGCCAGGGAAATTAACTGGTTATGTGAAGAGTTAGGAGTTCGAGTGATAGGATTCTTAGACGAACGGCCTGAGACGAAAGGGCAGATCGTAAATGGGGTTCCTGTACTGGGGACGTTGACCGACATTAAAGCGTTAAAATATGAGGTGGAACTGATATGTGCGGGAGTGGGTGACCCAGCATTAAAGAAACGATTCGCTTATCATACAATTCAATCGGGATTTCGTATCGCAGCCCCGCTAATACATCCGCGTGTTCGTTTGTCTCGAAGAAACACCATTGGAGAGGGAAGTATGATCTTTGAAGGGGCTGTCCTGTCGGACAATATTAAGATCGGACAGCATGTGATTATCAATCGGAGTGTTAACGTGAGTCATGATGCGGTTATTGGCGATTATATAACCATAGCCCCTGGTGTGAATTTGGCAGGTAACGTAACCATAGATGAGGGGGCCTATATCGGCGTCGGTGTCTCGGTACGGGAGAGATGTCACATTGGTTGTTGGTCTATGATAGGTGGAGGTGCCTTTGTTAAAGATGATATACCCAGCTTTACCATGGCTGCAGGGGTACCAGCAGTCGTTAAAAAACGACTTGATATTCCCTGAGTAGTCTTTCTTTGGACGGACGTATTCGATTTGTAGTAATATGCTTGGCAATGAAGTGATTTACCTACCAAAAGGCCGTGCCGGAAAAGGTTCTCATAACCTGATCCCGGCGCGGCTTTTGATTAATGTACACAGATTACAGATGGATGAAAATTAAAATTTATTTTTGATTATTTTTGTATTACTTATTTTCAAATTAAAACAAAGGTGTTATAGTCTCCATAAACAAAGAATAACCACTGTAATAAAGCCTTTCAAAACTAAAACTAAACTTGGAGGTCTTTTTCCTATGGTACAAAGTCTGTGGATTTCTTCACAAGCGTCTGAGCAGAAAAGCATGCTGGAACAGCTCGTATACCGTTCTAACCTGATTGGTACAGATAGGAGTGTGTGCAATTGGGGAGGCGGTAATACTTCGGCCAAAACGACGATACCAGATTTTCGCGGGCGTGAAGTAGAAGTGATGTACGTCAAGGGCAGCGGTTCCGATCTCGCAACAATGAAAACGCATAACTTCACAGGACTTCGTATGGAGGATATTCGTCCTTTATTTGAAAGAGAAGATATGTCTGACGAGGATATGGTCGCATATTTGGCGAACTGTATGATAGATGCCAAGCATCCACGGGCTTCAATTGAGACGCTATTACATGCTTTTCTGCCTTTTAGACATGTCGATCATACGCACCCGGACGCGATTATTAGCTTGTGCTGTGCGCACAACGGTAAGGAAATCGCTAAGGAAATTTTCGGTGACCGTTTTGTATGGGTGCCTTATATCCGTCCTGGATTTAAGCTGTCGAAAATGATTGCCCAAGGTGTACTCGATCATCCACAAGCTGAATTGGTATTGATGGAAAAACATGGTCTGGTTACGTGGGGAGACACATCCGAAGCGGCTTATGCCAAAACGATCGATATCATCCGAGAAGCAGAAAGCTATATTAAAGCTCGTCAAGAGGAAAAGCAGGCGTTTGGAGGAACAAAATATAAAGCGCTTACTTATGAAGGGCGCCGTAGCATTGCATCTCAAGTTATGCCGTCGATTCGGGGAGCGGTCAGTGATGAGAAAAAGATGATTTTAACCTTTGATGACGCGGAAGATGTGTTGGAGTTTGTGAACGGCCGGGATTCTGCTGCTTTATCCCAGGTCGGGGCTGCGTGCCCGGATCATCTGGTCCATACCAAGATGAAGCCACTCTATGTAGATTGGACACCGGATGTGGAGGATGTAGAGGGCTTGAAAGTTAAGCTTGCCGAGGGTATTGCAGCCTATAAGGAGCAGTATCAAGCTTATTTCGAGCGCAATCGGCATGAGGGAGATGTTATGTTTGAGGCTGCGCCACGTGTAATTTTGGTTCCGGGTGTTGGTATGATCAACACAGGTAAAAGCTGGAGCAATGCGCAGGTAAGCGGTGCTCTGTACCATCGGGCTATCGCTGTCATGCAAGGGGCAACGACGTTAGGAGAGTTTGTTTCACTCAGTGAGAACGAGTCATATAACGTGGAATATTGGCCGCTGGAGCTTTATAAGCTGTCACTCGCGCCAGCAGAAGTTGAATTTTCCCGTAAAATTGCGTTCATTACAGGTGGTGCAGGCGGAATTGGCAGTGCAACCGCACGTCGTTTGGTGGATGAAGGCGCACATGTCGTACTGGCAGACCTGAATCTGGAAGGCGCGCAAAAGGTAGCCGCAGAGATCAATAGTAGCTACGGAGAAAACTGTGCCATTGCCGTAAAAATGGATGTGACGCAGGAGGAGCAAATTCAGGCTGCCTATGCAGAAACGGCATTGACCTATGGCGGTGTAGATATCATCGTCAACAATGCAGGCCTTGCTACATCCAGTCCGTTCGATGAAACATCGTTAAAGGAATGGAATTTAAATGTGAATGTGCTGGGAACGGGTTATTTTCTGGTTGCACGAGAAGCGTTCAAGCTCATGAAGGAGCAGACACTTGGCGGCAGCATGGTGTTCGTCGGCTCCAAAAACTCGGTCTACGCAGGTAAAAATGTAACGGCCTACAGCTCGGTCAAGGCGCTGGAAGCGCACTTAGCCCGTTGTATTGCCGCAGAAGGTGGTGAATATGGTATCCGTGTGAACACCATTTTGCCGGATGCCATTCTGCAAGGCTCGGCAATCTGGAACTCCAACTGGCGTAATGAACGCGCCACTGCCTACGGCATTGAGCCCGACCAGCTGGAGGAGCATTATCGCAAACGGACGACGCTGCTGGTCAATATTTACCCGCAGGATATCGCTGAGGGCATTGCCTTTTTCGCCTCATCCAAGGCAGAGAAAACGACAGGTTGTATGCTGACCATCGACGGCGGCGTCCCCGCTGCCTTTACACGCTAGCCGAATTAAAATGAACCTGGGTAAGCGATAGACTCATTTCAACGGCTCAACACTTAGGATTATAACGAACTAATTTAATGTACTAATCTATTTCACTAATCCAAGCCACATGTTATACACACACTAACACTTTAAAAATAGAAGTGACTTTATGGGTGGTCAGCAGCGGAGCGATCGGAAGAACAATCCGCACGCGAAGCGATCTCCCATAACTCACTTCATTTTTCCAAGGAGGAACCATGATGAGTGACAAAGCGTACGCCTTATTCGAGGAACAACAGCAACAACGAGGCATTGACCTGGAGCGAGTAAAGGCAAAGCTGAAATCGCTTAGCATAGAAACACCATCCTGGGGATATGGCGACTCAGGTACACGATTTAAAGTCTTTCAGAAAACGGGCGTGCCGCGTGATCCGTTCGAAAAGTTAGAGGATGCGGCGCAGGTTCATGCCGTGACAGGCTTATGTCCATCCGTTGCCATTCACATTCCGTGGGATAAAGTAGACAATTACGGCAAGCTTCGCAGTCATGCGGAAAGCCTCGGTCTGCGGATTGGGGCCGTGAATCCTAATCTGTTTCAAGACGAGGACTACATGCTCGGCAGTGTCACCAATGTAGACCCGGCCATCCGCCGCAAGGCCATCAACCATTTGCTAGAATGCGTAGATATTGCGAAGGAAACGGGCACGAACGACTTTAGCTTATGGTTCGCAGACGGAACGAATTATCCCGGTCAGGGGGACATTCGCAAACGGAAAAATTGGATGCTGGAAGCGCTCAGTGAAATGTATAAGGCGCTCACATCTGACATGCGCATGCTGATTGAATACAAGGCGTTCGAGCCAGCCTTTTATCATACGGATATTGCCGATTGGGGCATGGCGTATAATTACGCAACCAAGCTGGGGCCGCAGGCACAGGTGCTGGTGGATACTGGGCATCATCTGCCGGGAGCCAACGTGGAGCATATTGTGGCGTTTCTAATTGATGAGAAGCGATTAGGTGGTTTTCATTTTAATAGCTACAAATATGCGGATGATGATCTGATCGTGGGCTCCGCGAATCCGTATGAACTGTTCTTGATTTTTTATCAAATTTTAAATGCGGCTCAGGATGTGGATAAAGATATTCGGCATACGGTGGACAAAATTGCTTATTTGATCGATCAGTCGCACAATATTGAGCAAAAAATTCCGGCGATGATTCGTTCGGTGCTGAATGTGCAGACTCAATATGCGAAAGCGCTCCTAATTAATCATGCAGAAGTGGAGGAAGCATCGAGCCGCCAGAATGTGCTGGGTGCAGAGGATGCTGTGCGACAAGCGTTTGAGTTTGATGTGGCACCATTGCTCAGAGCGATCCGTGAAGAGCAAGGCTTACCAGCAGACCCGATGAAAGCTTACTTAGCGTCTGAGTATGGCACGCAGATTTTGCAAAGAGGCAAGGGTGGTGCAAGCTGGTGAGTATCCTCGCTTATGATTTGGGGGCAAGCAGTGGCAGGGTTCTACTCGGAGAATTGACGGATTCACGTATAGTGGTGGAGGAAATCCATCGCTTTTCGAATGATCCGGTCAAGGTTGGGGAACATCTGCACTGGGATCTGTTGCGTCTGTATCACGAGGTTCAGCAAGGATTGATCAAAGCCAAGCATAGGGGAGTGAATCCATCCAGTCTAGCGATTGACTCCTGGGCGGTCGATTTTGGACTGATCGGAGAAACTGGAGAATTGCTGGGCAACCCTTATCATTATCGGGATTGGCACACCCATGGGGTAATGGAAGAAGTACAGGAACGGCTGGGAAAAGAGTTTATTTTCCAGCGCACAGGCATTCAGTTTTTGACGTTTAATACCATTTATCAGCTGGCTGCTATGCGAAATGCGAGTTCACCGTTGCTGGAGCAGGCAAAGCATTTCTTGATGATTCCAGATCTGCTACGGTATTTTCTGACAGGTGAAATGTACAATGAGTTTTCCAATGTGACCAGCACGCAATTATATAATCCGTTGCAGCAAAAATGGGATGATGAGCTTTTGTCTGGAATCAACATTCCTCATTCCTGGTTTGGTGAGGTGCTGGAGCCAGGAAATGTTGCAGGAACGATCCGCTCGTCGGTTATGAACGATTTGGGCATTGGAGCGATTCCTGTGATTGCAGTAGCAGAGCACGATACGGGATCTGCTGTGGCTGCCGTGCCTGCGCTGGAGCGCTCGTTTGCGTACTTGAGCTGTGGAACATGGTCCCTGATGGGAACGGAAACGGCACAGCCTGTAATCAATGACGATACGCTTCGTTTTAATTTTACGAACGAAGGTGGGGTCAGTCGAACTTACAGGCTGCTTAAAAACATCATGGGCTTATGGATTTTACAGGAGGCGCGTAGGGAGTGGGAACGGCAGGGGTACTCCTATTCCTTCCCTGAACTGGTTCATATGGCAGAACAGGCTCCAGCATTCACTTCTTTGATTGATCCGGACGATGAACTATTTCTGCACGCCGGGGATATGAGAACACGAATTCGCCAATATTGCCGCAATACCCGACAGCCATTGCCCGAGACGCCGGGAGAAATCACGCGTTGTATTTTGGAGAGTCTGGCGTTAAAGTACCGTTACATTTTGGAGCTTACAGAACAGGTGTCAGGACAACGGTTTAATGGTTTACATATGGTCGGAGGAGGGATTCAAAATCGCTTGTTGTGCCAATGGACGGCCAATTCGATTCAAAAACCAGTGTGGGCGGGACCTGCAGAAGCGAGCGCAATCGGCAATCTTGCGGTACAATGGATGACACAGGGAAAGTTCGCCGATATATGGGAAGCCCGCTGGGTCATCGCGAATTCTATTTCCGTGGAGGAATATGAGCCTGCCGAATCAGAAGCGTGGGAGGATGCCTATGGGCAATTCCGGCGGGTAGCGGGACTTTTTGTACATTAAAGATGTGGAGTGAGATTGCCATGCTGGTCGCAGAAAGATATGAGATGATTGTGCAGCTCGTGAATGAAAAAGGAAGCATACGAGTGTCCGAATTGAGTGAGTTGTGCAAAGTAACGGAGGAAACGATTCGTCGTGATCTGGACCGTCTGGAGCAGGCGGGACGACTGCGCCGTTCGCATGGGGGAGCGGTAAGTGTCAAAAACGAGCAGCCTGAAACGCCCTATGCGGTACGGGAAATTATGAACGCAGAGGAAAAGCGCAGAATTGCCGAAGAAGCGGTTAAGCAGATTCAGCCGAATGATCGTATTTTGCTGGATGCCAGCACAACCGCCTGGTATATGGCCTCAAGTTTACCGGATATTCCTTTGACGATATTAACGAATTCGATTCGGGTAGCTACAGAGCTGGCGGGTAAGGAAAAAATCGAGGTCATTTCGACGGGGGGGCAGTTGCTTCAACGCTCGCTGTCATTTGTAGGCCCGCTCGCAGAGCGTTCCCTGGAAACCTATTATGTGGATAAATTGTTTTTCTCCAGCCAGGGGGTTCATCTGGATCGCGGTATTAGTGAATCGAATGAACTGCAAGCTCGTTTGAAGCAGAAAATGGTCAGCATTGCAGACCGTGTGATTTTACTGGCCGATGCGAGCAAATTTGGGCAACAGGCGTTTACGCATGTCGTGAACCTGTCGCAGGTATCCGAGATTATTACGGATTCGAGGTTGTCGGATCCGATTCGCAGTCAACTTGCGGAGCAGGCTATTCCAGTTACGGTTGTGTGAATTTAAAAATGTCGAGGTGGAGAGTGTCGCTCCGCGTTTCATTTGCTCTTACGCTCGCTGTTGCAGTGGGATTCTTTGATGATGTAAAACACGTTTAGGTGAGAATCCCACTGCAAGCTTATGCTTACGTAGAGAGCTTTCCTTTGGAAAGCTTTTAGGCAAACGCTGACGCTTCTCCAGATTCAAATGAACCGATCCGCTGGTATCCTCTATAAAGTAATAGCTATTCCATAGACGTAAGGGGTGTTCCGTATGAAGGTATCTTTATTTATTACTTGCCTGAGTGATGCGATTTATCCCAAGGTGGGGGAAGCGATGGCATGCTTGCTTTCCAGATATGGTGTTCAGCTGGATTTTCCGAAGGTACAGACATGCTGCGGACAGCCGTCCTATAACAGCGGCTATTGGGATGAAACGAGGGTTGCTGCCAAAACAATTCTGAAAGCGTTTAACGACAGCGATTTTGTCGTATCTCCTTCCGGTTCCTGTACATATATGATTCATCATTACCCGGAGTTGTTTAAGGATGAGCCCGAATGGCTCGATTCAGCACGGAGGCTGGAACAAAAGACGTATGAGTTTACGCAATTTATGGTACAGGTGCTTGGCGTGACCGATGTGGGCGCGTCTTTTCCGCATATAGTAACCTATCATCCGTCTTGCCATGGCACACGTTTGCTCGGCGTGAAGGAGGAACCGATGAAGATGCTTGGCAGTGTAAAGGGGCTGCAATTAGTACCACTTCCCTTTGCTGAGGACTGCTGTGGCTTTGGCGGGACTTTCGCGGTGAAAATGCCAGATATTTCGGGAGCGATGGTGACTGAAAAAGTGGACCATATCAGGGAGACCGAAGCCGAGGTACTGGTCGGACTAGATATGGCCTGCTTGATGAACATTGCCGGAAATCTTCGGTATCGGGAGGAGCCAGTTCGGGTCATGCATCTGGCTGAGCTGCTGTACGAAGGGGTGAAGCACGCATGACCGTCGTACACTCACATTCCATGAACCAAAAGGTCAAAAAACGTGCAGAGCTGGCCCTAAATAATGATTTTCTGCGGAATGCAGTTCGTTTCACTACAGAGCGTTTGCGTAACGGAAAGCAGGTGGCTTCAGAGCAACACGGAAATTGGGAAGAATGGCGTGAACGGGGCCGTCAAATTCGTCTGCATACCATTGCCCATCTGGACTATTACTTAAATCTATTTGTAGAAAATGCCCGTGCCAACGGGGTGCAAATCCATTTTGCCGATACAGCAGCCGATGCCGTACGTATTACCCTGGATATTGCTGCACATAGCCAAGCCCGTTCCGTCGTCAAATCCAAGTCGATGGTGTCGGAGGAGTTACATTTGAATCAGGCGCTAGAGGGTGCGGATATCGAGACGATTGAAAGTGACCTCGGTGAATATATTATTCAACTGGCAGGAGAGCCCCCGTCTCATATCGTCATTCCGGCGATTCACAAAAACCGCTTTCAGATTGCCGAACTGTTATCCCAAGAAGCAGGTGAGAAACTGTCCGCGGATACGACGATTTTGGCGGGCTTTGTCCGCAAAAAGCTGCGTGAGAAGTTTCTAGAAGCGGATATTGGCATGACGGGCTGTAATTTCGCCATCGCCGAGACAGGCTCCATGGTCCTGTTTGAAAATGAAGGGAACGCACGGATGGTATCCACTCTGCCCAAAACCCAAATTACGCTGATGGGCATGGAGCGGATTATTCCATCCTGGACGGATTTGGAGGTGATGGCTACATTATTGCCACGATCCGCTACGGGGCAGAAGCTGACCATGTATATGTCTGGTATTTCAGGCCCTCGGCGCAGCCAAGATGCCGATGGGCCTGACGAAATGCACATCATCATCGTAGATAACGGACGTTCACTACAGCTGGGCAATCCCGAGTTTCAAGAGTTGCTGAATTGCATTCGCTGTGGTGCTTGCCTGAATGCCTGTCCGGTGTACCGACACATTGGCGGGCACGCGTATGGCGGGACATATAGTGGCCCTATCGGTGCGGTGCTTACGCCTGCCCTTCATAGCAACATCGAAGAGTGGAACGATATTGCGAGTGCGTCCAGTCTGTGTGGTGCGTGCTATGAAGCCTGTCCGGTCAAAATACCGCTGCATGATATGCTGGTATATTTGCGCAGACGCAAGGTGGAGGCGGGACAAGGAGATAAGCTGGAAACGGCAGGGATGAAAGGTTTTGCGACCGTAGTTTCCAACTCGAAGCGATTCGCAGTGGCGATTCGGCTAGGGCAGATCGCCCAGAAAGCGATCGTCCGTAAAGGTGAAATTACCTTGAAGCTGGGCCCGTTAAAAGGCTGGAATACGTACCGTGTGGCTCCCTCTCTGGCGAAAAAATCCTTCCGTCAGCAATGGAACACGCTGGAGCATAAGCTGGAGCAGGAACGCAACGTGATGCAGCCGGATGTTCTCAGCCGAATGGAGAAGATTTTGGCAGATAGAAGTAAAGGAGGGACGCAGCATGAGTGAGCATAGTAATCCTTCTGCGCAAGCAAAAGCGGCCCATGAAGCGTGGCTTCATCAAATGGAAGAAGAATCCCGTGCCAAGCAGGTACGCTTTATGGACGGCATCGCGACGCGGCTCAAGCGTCCACGACAGACGGAGCCGCCAGTTCAGCCGTTTCGCGGGGCACCTGCATTTTGGTACGAATTCGATTGGAGCGCGGAGCGGCGCATCGAGGAGTTCACTGCTAACTTTACAAGTGTTGGCGGGCATGTCGTGCGTCTGCCGAATTTGGAGCAGACCGCAGACTGGATCGCGTGCAAAGCGCGAGAGCTGGGAGCGGCCTATATCGTCCGGCAGAATGAGCCGGACCTGGATGCGCTCCAGCTGGAATCGGCACTGCCGCAAGTCCGTTTATCGGTGTGGAACACCGATCCAGTCGAGGATTGGAAGGCCCGCGCCGCTGAGGCGGATATCGGCATCGTCATCGCCGACGAAGCGGCTGCTTACACCGGCTCGGTAGCGGTGCTATCCTCGCCGGAGAAAGGCCGTGCGGTCAGCCTTTTGCCAACCGCACTGATCATTCTTCTGCCAGTAGAGCGCTTACGAACACGACTGGGCGAGATTCTAAGCCGCTTTGACGAAGTCGGGCGTGAGCAACTGCCTGCAGGCATTCATTTTATTACTGGACCAAGCCGCTCGTCGGATATTGAAAATGATTTGACGATCGGTGTACACGGGCCAGGTATCGTCTATACGTTGTTAGTGGGCTAGCGTGTAGACCGCCTAACGAGCATGATAGAGGGGAAAACGGGTTTCAAAATCTGTTTGTCTGCGATTACTCCTAACCGAAATGCGGCCATTGTGCAGCTCGGTAATACTTTTTGTAATCGCAAGGCCCAGCCCGGTGCCTCCAGTTTCCTTGGAACGTGATTTGTCCACCCGGTAAAACCGTTCAAACAAGTACGGGACATCTTCCGCAGGAATTGGGGTGCCGTAGTTGGTGCAGATTACCACCGCCTCGTCGTCTTCGCGTCCTATGGTGATATCAAGGCGTTTGCCGTCTTTTCCGTATCGAATAGCGTTGGAAAACAAATTTTCATACAGGCGTACCATCTCGTCGGTATCGGCTAGAATCCGAACAGGCTCGACGATTCGGACACGGTAGGACATGTCTGCCTGTTCCAGAGAGGGTACAAATTCCTCAGCAAGCTGAGTGAGCAATTTGCCGAGATCTACAGGCTCCAGCTCCAGTGGCAGGCTGCCACCGCTCACACGCGTGTATTCAAACAGCTCGTCGATCAGCTTCTTAAGCGTCAATGACTTTTCATAAGCAATGTTCACATAATAGCGCAGCTCAATTTCATCCCGATAGCGGTCGGTTTCAATATATTCCAAAAAACCGATCACGGATGTTAGCGGGGTACGAAGATCATGGGATACGCCAGTGATCAGGTCGTTTTTGGCCTTGGCAGAAGCCCGTTCTTCTTCCAGCAAGAGACGGAGCTTGTCCGCCATGGTGTTCATATTTTTCGCCAAGGTACCCAGCTCGTCCGCTGAAGAAACAGGAATCGTATAGGACAGGTCTCCGTCAGCAAACTCTTGCATCCCCGTCGTAATTTCGCGAAGGTAACCAATCGTATTTTTGGTAAAAAGGAAAAAGAAATAAATATATGTAGGTAGCCCGCCTACCAGCATGATCAGTGGGGACCCAATGTGATTTACGGTCCAGCGAACCAGACGGGTGCCAAAAAATGAACGGGAAGGATTCAGCCATAGTAGCAAAGATGCTCCATAATAAGACACCATCAAAATCAGTCCGGTTAGAGCGAAAGCGGCAAGGCTAAGGGCTGCCAGCTTCCATCCCAACGTATCATATCGTTTTGCCTTCAAGACGTGAATCCTCCATTAATCGAATTTTTCCATTTTGTAGCCGATGCCCCACACCGTTTTTAGATATTTGGGTTTTCTCGGATCAGCCTCAATTTTCTCGCGAATTTTACGCACATGAACCATCAGCGTGTTGTTGGATTCCAGATATTGCTCCTTCCACACTTTTTCATAGATCTGCTCCATGCTCAGCACTTGACCACGATTACGGGCCAACAGCTCGACAATGGCAAATTCTCGTGGGGTCAGCTTAATGGATTCTCCGGCGAGAGTGACCTCATGCGTAGCAGAATTAATGGAGAGTTCATCCAGTATCATTTCATGCTCCGATACAGGGGAGGAATGGGTATATTTCCGTACTCTACGCAGCTGGGATTTAATGCGTGCCACCAGTTCCAACGGGCTGAACGGCTTAGTGACGTAATCATCGGCCCCAACGCTGAGTCCTGTGATTTTGTCCATATCTTGTCCCTTCGCAGACAACATAATAATCGGAAAATGCTCGGTTTCCCTGATCTTCATGCAAGCTTCAACCCCGTCCATATTGGGCATCATCACATCAAGCACCATCACATCTATCGATTCCCGACTGATTTGCTCCAGAGCTTCCAGTCCGTCTCGTGCCATAAGCAGTCGATATCCTTCATTTTCCAAATAAATTTGCATCAGCTTAATAATTTCAGGCTCATCGTCTACTAATAAAATGGTTCCGTTATGCATGGCCCGTGCACCCTTTCTGTTCTTTCCAGCAGTATACAATATGGCGTATTATATACTTTTTTAAAGATGGAGGCTATGGACACTCTTCTCAGTTCGCTTGCTTGGGGACGTCAGCCTTTGGATAGTGCTGTTTCAGTTGAAGAAATACGGTTTTCTTGCTTGAATTGTCTTTTTTCTATTCCCGGTAGTTGACCGAACAGGATCCAAGCAAATGGTAGGAAACGGGAGATGGTAGACACGACGAGCCAAGAGCAAAGAAGTGCAAAGAAAAAACCTCCAGCGTACCACACATGAATAAGCTGCGGAGAACCGATATGTGGTGAAAACTGCCGATACAGAAGCAGGAAAAACGGATGAATCAGATACACACCAAAAGACAGTGTGCCCAGACGTTCCAGCTTGCGAGTGACAAAGGAATGTTGTCGTCTATACATTAAAAAGGAAATCTGTAGTATTACCAGCGTGCTAGACAGGCTGTACATATTATACATAAGTTCGAAAACTAGCGAATTATACGAGATTCCGTACATTCTATTTTCGCACCACATATAGACATGCATGGTGGCTGAAATCAGCCATAAAGCCCAAATTGTGATCCATGTCAGCACTCCGGCAACACTTCGTTGCCCCTTACGCATCAGAAACCACGTTTTCAGCTGTGGGTAGTAATAACCTAGAGCAGCACCCAGCATGTAACAGGCTACATAAGACAGTGCCCAACTGCCCTTATTTTGCACCTGAAATAGAAATTTATTGCCAATTACAAATGACCACTGTAGCAACAGCCCAAGGACAATAGACCATTGTGGAAGTTGCCGATATCGCTGGAACAGCCACAGTACGAATGGAAATGCAAGATAGAATTGTATCATGATAAAAATATAATATAAATGGGTATACGCTTTGCCTGTCGCCAGCTTCAGAGCAAAGCTTTTCGCAAGTGTGGCTATATTCCATGGTTCGGAGCTGCTAGCCATAAGAGACAGGAAGAAATAAAATAGGGAGAACATGACGTAAGGTAAGAGAATATACAGCAATCTCTGCTTATAAAAGCGACTTAAGAACTGTCGTCCCATTGGACGATCCTTGTAGTTGTAGAACAGTACCATGCTGCTAAGCGCGATAAATACGGGGGTTCCATACTTCATCAACACATTGAGCGCATTGTATACAACATATAGGCTGGAATTTGTAAGCTGAACCGTTGCATAAGAAGTGGCATGTACCATCAAGACGGCTAAAATCGCCATGGCTCTGACCAACTGCAATTCGGGAATTTTTTCTTTGGTCGTAGGCTTCATAAGCTTCATTTCCTTTCAGGAGTGAACTGTATCTTGTTGAACTCTTTCTATTAAAAGATAAAGTTCTTAACAACCCTAAAGGGAACGGCTTAAGAAACGCTTATGAACTTCTTAACTTTTGTTAAGAATTGAGGATTTTGCAAAAATCCTGAATTAAGAAAAGAACTTCCATAGCCTCAAAATGAGTGGTATGGAAGTTCTTTTTTATACTCATGATTATTCGTTATTTGCAACGTTTGATAGGTGCGCGTCTAATTTGTCCACGAATAGCACCATTCGGATGACGGATCGTGTGGACATTGACGTAGGCATTACCCTCTCTAATTTGGCACACCAAATCATAAATGGTTCTGCCTCTGAGTGGACCGGTAAGATCACATGCACGGAGCACGCCGCTAACGACGCCTCTTCTAACGGTTATTCCAAACTTCGAAGGACCAAACAGTGTAGCAACAACAGGGCCATTTTCACCTCTTCGTCCCAGATGAATATGCGCTTCGGTTACCCGTGAGATATTGCGTACAGTCAGTTCAAAGCTTAATTGTTGGCTCGTTGGACGGTAACGAAATTCGGCTGTTCCTGTCGCATTTGTTCTGACAGGAGGCACTTCATTAGCCCCCCTTAAGGTGGCTCTAAACTTATTAGACATGACATCCCTCCTTTCTCAGTGTTGGTTTAGTGTATTCACAGGGCTAGAGAAGGGGCTGCACATTAGCCTATTCATCAGAAGTTGTGTGTTTTACAAGTTATTCAGTCCAAGCACAAAACAAACTTTTTCATAGTCTATGAGTATCTGATAGAGAGAGGAGGAGAAACCATGGGAACATTTATTGATGGGAGAACATCCCAAAATGCTTCGACAGCCAACTCTATTGCCATTCCGATCACTCTTATAAATACGCCTCAATTGTTCGGGCAGATCGGGTTAAACACACTGGGAGCTACAGGTACGCCACGGGTTTTGCTTAAAGGAACTATATCGCTTCAACTTCCGCTTGCTTTAGTCGGAATAACGATCACTATTGTAAGAGGTACCCTGGTTACTGACCCTGTTGTTTATTCGGCCACGTCAACTTTTAGTTTGAGTTTGTTGGCTCCACAGGTTATTGCATTCTCAGCCGATGACTTTAACCCGCCGATTACGGAACAATTGGTGTACACTGCTTTTGTTTCAGCTAACCTGCTGGGTACAATACGTGTAGGTCCAGAGAGCTTTGACGGAATTTTGGTTGCGGATTAATGTAGTAATTTTGATATGACGAAATATCGCTTCATGAGGCTTCGCAGATGTAACTGCGAAGCTTTTTTGTGTACAAGACAAGTTTCAAGCTTAACGATTAAACTACTTTTCTTTTGCATAAGAATTACACAGGCATAACCCTGCAACAATGGGTAGAATTTTATGTATGCGCTTACAGTAAATGTCCATTGCTTCGTACAATTAAAAATCTGGAGGAGGAATGAAGAATGGTGTGGAAAAAAGGATTGACTCATATGCTTTTAGCAGCTTTTTTATGTGGTGCAACAGGTGTGGGCATAGCTCTCCCGGCCCAGGCATCCGCTGGCGAGTACAAGTTTGATTTTGGCGGAGGTACGGTCGAAACGGGTTATACCGGAGTGAGCGCTTCGCTGTCTTATGACTTAGCACGTGGCTATGGCTTTCGTACCCCTGAGAATATGCGTAATGTCAGTGCTTCGGGGACTGGAGTGGCAAGTGATGCGGTACGTTTCCTGGTTACAGGTACGAAAAGCGAGAATACTTTTGATGTTGATCTTCCTCCTGGTTTGTATGAGGTGTCGGTTACTTTAGGAGATACCTCTCGTTCGAGTATTGCAGCTGAAGGGGTGTATCAGGTCATAAATATGACAGGGAATGGGGCCAAGGATCGCTTTCAAATTCCAGTAACAGACGGACAACTAAATCTGCTGGTTACTGAAGGCAAAGAGGGGGCGGTCTTCACACTCAGTGCAATGGAAATCAGGCAATTATCTAGCAATCCGGTTACGAATCGAACAATTTATATCGGTGGGGATTCTACGGTATGTAACTATTATCCGCTGGATAGCAGCGTGCAGGCGGGATGGGGTCAACTGCTGCCAGAGTTTGTGAACACGAATACTTTTCAAATTCGCAATATGGCGTCAGGAGGCCAAATTGCTAGAGGCTTCCATCAGGACGGTCAGTTGGAGGCCATCGTCCAATATATTAAGCCGGGGGATTATTTTATTCTCCAATTGGGCATTAATGACACCAATCCAAAGCATAACGAAAGCGAAGCAGAGTTTAAGGACTGGATGCGGGATATGATCCGGCAGGCGAAGGCTAAGGGGGCGACGGTAATCCTGTCAACTCCGCAAGGACGAGCCACTGACTTTAATGCTAACAATGTACACAACGCAGAAAATAGATGGTATAGAAGTGCTATTTTGGCGCTGGCTCAAGAGGAACAAACGCCTTTAGTCGACCTGAATGTTCTTAGCTCCGCTTATTTTACTTCTATTGGTAAAGTCGCTACACTGGCTTTGTACATGAACGGTGATACACTCCATCCAAACTATGAAGGTGCAAGGGAACTGGCACGATTGGTAGCACAGGATTTAAAAAGGCAGGGTCTGAGCGGATTCTAAATTTTAACGATGGGTTTTCCCCTGTTTCTTACATTTGTAGGAGCAGGGGTTTTTAGCATCTGTTCAGGGTGCTATAATTATTGAAAAAGCAATAGTAATACGGAGGAATTAGAACATGCAGCCTTTCACTGCCCGTGTGCTTCAAATTATACTGTTGATCCCTGAGGGAAAAGTAATGACTTACGGTCAAATTGCGGCAGAGGCCGGAAGCCCAAGAGGTGCCAGACAGGTGGTGCGGATTTTGCATACATTGAGCCAAAAACACCGGCTTCCTTGGCATAGAGTAGTCAACCGTTTGGGGGAGATTGCTTTGCAGGAGGATGAGTCCGCATCCCTGCAGCGTCTGTATTTGGAGGAGGAAGGCATACGGTTTAATGAAAACGGGCGCATTCCACTGGATCAATATCTCTATGATCCGCAGGCAGAGATGGAAGAATAGGCGCGGAACAAGCTATGCGGTTTTATATTAAATTTGATCGTCATAAAGAACCGGGACAAGTCAATTAACGATTTGTCCCGGTCTTTTTCATCTAGCATACGAAGCAGATAACTAGAGGTAATCTGTTATTTATAGCATAAGATTCATTTGTCATTTTATCCGATAAGATGCTGCTGATCCCGTTGGGCAAGGTGAAAAGAAATGCTGTTCATCAGTGGTATATCGTTATTTTTCCGGGCTTCCCGGATGAGTTGTTTCTTTTTTTGATCTGATTCACGTAAAAAGCGGGTCATCCACAAATCAGACGGTTCGTTAGTGGTTGTCATACGAGATTCTTTTATCATCTATTAACCCTCCCAGTGAGCGGCTGTTATTCTTTCTCTAGTATATGTTCCAAACCTTAATAGATGCTGTTGGTTTCCTTAAAATTAGCTGAAAATTAGGTAAAGTTAAGGTAAAAATAGGTTGAATCCATATCTGATTGGACGAAAAGTAGTATAAAGCGAGTAATCTGGAAGTAAAGGTTACAAAAATGTATTGTATTGACACCTTGTACCAACACAAACCTGAAAGTACAATTAGAATGCAAGAGTTTGTGGAAATTTATGTCGAAAAAAACGGAAAAGATTCGAAGAATGCACCGAAAGGGGAGAGATTCATCTATGAAGCAAAAAGCGGCTGCCGTGCTGCTTGTATTGTCATTATCATCAGGCTTGGCCTCCACTGTACAGGCTGAGAGTTTATCAGGAAATGTAGCATCAAGTACGTCAGTTAAACCTTCTGCTGCGGCTCCATCGAAGACATCATCCATAACGGGTCAGGCTTTACCTACATTGACACTCAAGCAGGCCGCGGAATGGGCACAGACGAACAGTTACAATACACGTACCGCCGAACGGGACGTAGAGCGCCGCAGAATGGAACTGAAAAATGCAGAAAAGGACCTGGGCAATTCACCTGTCGATTTTATAGACAATGAGTATGTTGATGATGAAACGTCATGGAGAAATTACAGTTCCTCGACGCTATCTTATTTAGCCAGCAAAAAGCAGGCGCAGTTCGCCAAAGACCAGATTTATTTTAATGTGATGAAAAGCTATCAAAGTGTGTTCGTGGCAGAGAATCAGGTGAAAAATGATCTAGAAGCGCTTGAAATCGCCCAAGCGGAGGAAAAGATTGCACTTGCCAAATTTGCGCGCGGAAAGCTGTCTGAGCATGCGAAAAACGAGAGTACACAGGCCAGAAGCCAAGCTCAGCAAACCGTAGAGCAGGGGAAAATTGCGTTGCAAAAATCCAGGGATGCCCTGAACTTCCTCATGGGACAGCCTAATGGAACAGCTTATGAATTGGTCGATCGACCCGTGTACAAGGAACCGAAGAAGCTGGATATCGAATTACATATACAACAGCTGACAGACATGAATCCAAATTTATGGAAGCTGGAGGATAGCATCAAAACTTCGGAGCTTAATGTGAGATATTTCGATTTTAACAATGGTGCTGGTGCTTATGATCTAGCTAAAATGGATGTCGATACGGCTAAGGAGGAACTCGACAAAGGTCAAAAGGATTTTGCCGAATCTCTCCGTAATTTGTATGCCACAGTTAAGGAAAATCAAAAGAAATACGTACAACTGGAAGAAAGCTTGCGTACAGCAAAAGAGGCCTTGGAATTATCACGCAAAAAGTGGGCCAGAGGTCTAATTATTGAGATGGAATTGAAAAATAATCAGTTGAAAGTGAACCAGATTGAACGGCAAATGGAAGAGCTTGCGATCGAGTTGGATCAAAATGAGTATACGTTGAACAAGCCATGGAGCACATAGGGAGGAAACGGCATTGGCAGAAACGGTTTTAAATGACGCTTTAATCAAGTTACGGAGAAAACGGAGAAAAAAGTGGATCTGGACTGCAATTGTTCTACTGGTTGTCGGTGGAGGCGGAGCAGCAGTATACCTAAATTTGCCCAAAGAACAGGCGGCACCGTTGGTTCAGGATGAGAAGCTTAAAGTAGAACGCGGCGATGTGAGCGAGAAGCTGGATACGTCCGGTACCGTACAGGCTTCCAAGGAAGTGAAGTTGAATTTTACAAGCGCAGGCGAAAATAAGCTGGCAGCGGTGAACGTGAAGGCCGGAGACAAAGTGAAGAAAGGACAAGTCCTGGCTCTTCTGGACAGTTCTGAAATTAAAATGCAAATTCAGAGTGCGTCTGATACTTTGGAAATATCTAAAGCCAAGCTGGCTGAATTGGAGAAAGGTCCGAAGGCTGAGGACATTGAAATTCAGAAAACAAATGTACTTCGGGCCAAAATGGCTATCGATACAGCGCAAGAATCATTTGAGCTGGAAGAAGCCGAAAGTCAGAAGAAAACTTCCCAAAAGCAGTTGGAACAGGCGCGAAAGGCATATGAAGACCAAAAGTTTTTACATGATGCCGGGGCGGTGTCCAACAGTGAATTGGAGCAGGCAGAGCAAGCACTGGATAAAGCACAGACGGACTATGATGGTCTGGATCTGCAGTTCCGCAAAATCATGTCACAAAAACGTCGCACCATTTCAGAGGCTGAAATCGGATATCGTACGGCAATGGCAGAGCTTCGCAAAATTCAGGTTCCGGCTGATGCATCCAATATTCAAGCCTCACGGATAGAGGTTCGAAGACAGGCGACGGAACTGGAGCAGAAGAAAAATGAATTGAACAAGCTTCAGGTTACAGCACCTTGGGACGGGGTAATCTTGAAGGTGAACGGGGATGTGGGGACCAGTCCGACAGCTCCATTCATTGTCATGAATAACTCGGATTCCAACGACCTTAAGGTGGTTGTGAAGGTAAGTCAGACCGACATTGTCAAAGTAAAGAAGGGTCTTTCAGCCGTGTTGACTACCAATGCCTATCCGGGTGAATCATTTCCAGGGAAGGTGCAATTCGTGTCACCGGAAGCCTCTACGGATGAAGGGATGACGACGTATCTGATGGAACTGTCTGTTCATGACCCGAAAGGCAAGCTCAAAACGGGCATGATTATGAATGTGGCCGTTATTTTGGGAGTACACAAAAATGTACTGTTCGTACCTGCGACTGCGCTGAGATCCGAAGGGGGACAGGATGGCGTGTATGTTTCCGCTAATAATGCTGCAAATCCAGGGGCGCGCACTTTCAAGCCCGTAGAACTCGGATTTTATACGCCAGATCGAGTCGAACTCAAGTCAGGTGTAAAGGAGGGTGACACGCTTATTGTGCCTGCTCCTGAACCTCCGCCGGACCCTTCCGCTATGGGCGGCATGCAGGGAGGCTTTTAAACGGGTATGAGATACGTCATTCAGATTGAGGATTTGAAAAAAGTGTACCATGTCGGAGATCAGGAAATTCATGCTCTGCGTGAGGTTCAACTTGATATTGCTGACGGTGATTTTGTTGCGATTATGGGACCGTCTGGATCAGGCAAGTCCACGATGATGAATGTTATCGGCTGTCTGGATTTACCTACGTCAGGACAATTTTATTTGGACGGCTATTCGATCTTAGATGCCCGTGAGGATGAACTGGCTATTATACGTAATCAGAAAATCGGATTTGTATTTCAAAAATTTCATTTGCTCCCGCGATCAACGGCTCTGGAGAATGTGGAACTGCCTATGATTTATGCAGGTATTCCTGTCAAGGAGCGTCGTTTGCGGGCAATGGAAGCCCTCACTAGCGTAGGTCTAGGCGATCGGATGAACAATAGGCCGAACGAATTGTCAGGCGGTCAGCAGCAGCGGGTATCCATTGCCCGCGCACTTGTGAACAATCCGGTCATTCTCTTGGCGGATGAACCTACAGGCGCATTGGACTCCAAAACAAGTGTTGAAATAATGGGGATTTTTCAGCGTCTGAATGATCAGGGGAAAACGGTTGTATTGGTTACTCATGATCAAGAGGTTGCGGAATACGCCAAGCGTCTGATTCATTTTCGAGATGGGCGGATTGAAGAGGATCAGCCTGTTGGGAAACGAAGAATGGCGGCAGAGGAAGTGAAGGCATGAAGTTTAAGGAAATTATCCGTGTATCACTCAACAGTTTGCGAACCAATATGCTGCGATCTTTGCTGACCATGGTGGGCATTATTATCGGAGTGGCCGCTGTGATTATGATTGTAGCCATCGGTAAAGGATCAACGGCTACGATTACATCTCAGATCAACAGTATGGGAAATAATCTGCTGATGATCTATCCTTATGCTCCATATGATGGCTCTAGTTCCATGTCGTTCAATCAGACGAAAGGAATATCTCTAAAAGATATCGATGCGCTAGAGCAGCAAAAAGCAGTAGCAGAGGTAGCACCAAGTGCTATGACCAATGCAGATATTACGTGGAGTCGCAATAAGGTCAGCGGACAAATTGAGGGGACTTCACTGGCATTCGTTCATGTGAGAAAGCTGTCACTAGCTCAAGGCAGGTCGTTTACCCACTATGAAGTGGATAAACAAATGAATGTGGCCGTGCTTGGGAGTGATGCGGCCCGTAATATTTTTGGTCCGGATGCCTCCAGAGCGGTCGGTGAGACGATCATGATCAAACAGCTTCCTTTTAAGGTGGTCGGTGTGCTGGCAAATTCCAATTCCAATATGAGTAACAGCGGTCAGCAGGTATATGTACCGATTACAACGGGGATGGAACGGCTAGGCAATATGAGTATTCAGCAGGTGAACGCCTCTGCAACATCAGAGGAGAAGATTGATCAGGCAAGTGCAGAAATTCGGCAGGTGCTTCGTGTCAGACATGAGCTAAAGCCATCAGAGGGCGATGACTTTCAGATCATGACCCAGACGGAAATCTTAAAAACAGTGTCCGGGGTTGATCGGATTATGAATATGCTGCTGGCCGGTGTAGCTGCAATTGCGCTTGGCGTTGGAGGTGTCGGCATTATGAATATTATGCTGGTGTCCGTCACGGAACGTACGAGGGAGATCGGGATTCGTAAAGCGATTGGTGCGCAACGTAGTGATATTATGCTGCAGTTTGTGGCTGAGGCTGTTTTTCTCAGTCTGATGGGTGGACTAGTTGGCGTAATGGTGGGTCTCGGAGGTGCAAAACTGCTTGAGAAATTCGTCCAAATGCCGATTGTGTATTCGATAGAGCCCGTGCTTTACTCTTTTCTGTGCTGTATGGCAGTCGGAGTGTTGTTCGGAGTATATCCGGCGCGGAAGGCGTCTAAGCTGCGTCCAATTGATGCTTTAAGATACGAATAAGAGAGCGGGTACTTCGCCTTACTCGAAAGAGCAGGGTGTAAAGTGCCCGTTTTTTTGTGTTGAATAAGTGTTTTAAATGATAAAAAGACATGAATAACCACTTTAATTTTATATATGTGATGTTTTATATGCTTTTTAAGGTTGATTTATTGTTATATATGACGTATTATATTCAATATTAGATCGCAAGAAAAAAAGGAGGGACGTTCATCATCGACCTTACGGCAAGACAAGTAGAAATTTTAAACATCGTACAAAAGCATGCCCCAATTACCGGGGATCAGATTGCGGAAATGCTTAATCTCAGTAAGGCGACCATTCGGACCGACCTATCCAAATTGGGTATTCTGAATTACATAGATGCAAAGCCCAAGGTCGGATATTTTGTTGGAAAGCGGGGCACGCCGAACCGGGAGGAAAAATTCCGGCTATTGCAAATGAAGGTGGGCGATCTTCACGGGGTTCCAGTCATCGTACGTGAAACAACAACGATTCAGGAAGCTGTTGTAGCTCTCTTTTTGGAAAATGTGAGCAATTTGATCGTTACCGATGAAGACGGAGATTTGGCAGGGGTAGCTTCCCGCAAGGATTTACTTAAGGTAACGTTAGGGAATCCCAATGCAGCAACCATTCCTGTCAGCCTAGTGATGACCCGACAGGCGAATGTTGTCACCGTTTCCCCAGAGGATACGGTATTAGAGGCAGCGCGCAAAATTATTGCCCGTCAAATCGACAGTCTGCCTGTCGTCGTCCCTTCCGACTCCGACAAGCCAGGAGAGCACTGGAAAGTCGTGGGACGTATTACAAAAACAAATATTATTAAAATGTTGCTCGATATGGTAGCAGAGGATTAATGGGAGGAATCGAATGGTTCAGGCGAGCAGTCATTTTATAGCGATCTGTTCAGACTCGATTGGCGAGACGGCAGAAGCTGTCGTACAGGCGACCATGCGCCAATTTGAGTTACCGGACACAGAGATCAAAAGATTTATGAACGTGAGGGATGAAGACGAACTGAGCCGGGTGATGGAGGAAGTTGCCGAGCGTAGAGGCTTTGTAGCTTATACGCTGGTACAGCCGGAATTGAGAGAGGCGATGAAAGAAGAGGCTGTCCGGCTGAATGTGCGGGCTGTCGACATTATGGGACCAATGATGCAGGCGTTTGCCGATACGTTCCATAACGATCCCAAAGAGAAGCCTGGTCTGCTGCACCGACTGGACGACAACTATTTTCGGCGTGTAGAGGCCTTGGATTTTGCGGTTCAATACGATGATGGCAAAGATGTGAGCGCCATTCTCAAAGCGGATATTGTATTGCTTGGAGTATCCCGTATTTCCAAAACCCCTTTATCCATGTTTCTCGCGCATAAAGGTTATAAAACGGTCAACATACCGGTTGTACCGGAGCTGACACCGCCTGTTCAGTTAAAGGATGTTCAGCATAGTCGAGTGTTCGGATTAACGATCGAGCCAGAGTTACTGTTGAAAATACGCAGTGAGCGACTAAAGGTTATGGGGCTTCCTAATAATGTGCAGTATGCTACAGCGACGAGAGTGGAAGAGGAAATAGCGTATGCGCAGTCTTTGTTTAAAGAGCTGAATTGTCCGGTTATTGATGTTACAGATAAGGCGATTGAAGAGACGGCAGGTTTAATTATCAGAATGTTATAGAGCCTAGTAGCTGCTCATATAACTAAAAATTAAAATCGTAGGATACAGGAGTTTAATAGATAATTAGAAAGATTGCAGCAAAGCTGCCCTAAATATATTCATTTGCTTAAGGGTAATAATTATTTTAGGAGAGGTGGAGGGATAGGTATGGAGAGTCAAATGGCATTGGAATTCGTTCGGGTAACAGAGGCAGCGGCACTGCAATCAGCACAATGGACAGGGCGTGGAGATAAGAATAGCGCAGACGAGGCGGCTACGGTAGCCATCCGCACTCATTTTAATGCGGTATCCATGGACGGCACGGTCGTCATTGGCGAAGGCGAAATGGATGAGGCTCCCATGCTGTATATCGGGGAAAGAGTAGGCAATCGCAGAGGACCGGCTATGGACATCGCTGTCGATCCACTGGAAGGAACCGAAACGGTGGCAAATGGTTTGAATAACGCTCTGTCGGTCATTGCTGCTGCACCTCGTGGTAGTCTACTCCACGCTCCGGATATGTACATGCAAAAAATGGCCGTTGGCCCGGCGCTGGCTGGAAAGCTGTCACTTGAGGACCCAATCCCGACCACATTGTCAAAAGCTGCACGAGCACTCGGTAAATCCTTGCCTGATCTTACCGTGTCCATTCTGGATCGTACACGGCACGCCGGGATTATCAAGCTTCTGCGGGAAAGCGGAGTTCGTATCAAATTGCTAGGCCATGGGGATGTGATGGGCGCGATTGAAACATGCCTGGATAGCGGTGTAGACTTGCATATCGGTTCTGGTGGCGCTCCTGAGGGTGTATTGGCCGCTGCAGCGCTGAAATGCATGGGCGGAGAAATACAGGGCCGTTTGTTGCCTCATGGTGAAGAAGAGATTGAGCGTTGCAAACGTATGGGCATTACTGATCCTGGCGCGTTGCTATCTATGGATGATATGGTCGGACGGCAAGGCGTGATGTTTGTGGCTACAGGTGTAACACCTGGAGAGTGGTTGCAGGGGGTTCGTTCTCTTCCCGGCCACAGAGCGGAAACTCATTCAGTCGTAATGCACTCGGATACAAAAACGATTCGCTTCGTGCGGAGTATCCATCATACAGCTGATTCTTCCGGTACGCTTGCGGTAGCGGCATCTTCTTGAACATTGAAGTCATGGCTTATAGTTCAATAAAACAGCGGTATCTAGGACTTATCCAAGGATACCGCTGTTTTTCATATTTTAGGGTCAATCTAACTGTCATAGAACAGATGAAGTTATCAACTCCATGGAATAAGAATCGAGTATACCTCACTTTTATTGAGTGACGTAAACATAATTATCTTTGTCATGCATC
>NZ_CP151958.1:2480000-5005000 GCF_038593055.1 Paenibacillus sp. FSL L8-0502
CGCTTCGATGAAGCGAATTGCACCTTGAAAACTGGATACCGAAACGAAATTGCGTTTTAGAATATTCCTTTAAGCTGATCTTGTGTAAACAAGTGAAATAAAGGTAGCTGCCTTGAATTTCATTCACACGTAAGTGTTGAACCGAAATTCAAAGCAAATCGTATTTACGATGTAAATACTAGGTTAAGCTACAAAGAGCACACGGAGGATGCCTAGGCGCCAGGAGCCGACGAAGGACGTGGCGAACAACGATAAAGCCTCGGGGAGCTGTAAGCAAGCTTTGATCCGGGGATGTCCGAATGGGGAAACCCGGCTGTCTTCATCGACAGTCACTTTCTGCTGAATACATAGGCAGAATAGAGGCAGACCAGGGGAACTGAAACATCTAAGTACCCTGAGGAAGAGAAAACAATAGTGATTCCGTCAGTAGCGGCGAGCGAACGCGGATTAGCCCAAACCAAGGAGCTTGCTCCTTGGGGTTGTGGGACGTCTCACATGGAGTTACAAAGGAACCGGTTAGATGAAGAGGTCTGGAAAGACCCGCCAGAGAAGGTAAAAGCCCTGTAGTTCAAAACTTGTTCCCTCCGAGACGGATCCCGAGTAGTGCGGGGCACGTGAAACCCCGTATGAATCCGGCAGGACCATCTGCCAAGGCTAAATACTCCCTGGCGACCGATAGTGAAGCAGTACCGTGAGGGAAAGGTGAAAAGCACCCCGGAAGGGGAGTGAAATAGATCCTGAAACCGTGTGCTTACAAGAAGTCAGAGCCCTATGATATTTTCCTTTGGAAAAATCACGGGTGATGGCGTGCCTTTTGTAGAATGAACCGGCGAGTTACGTTCCCGTGCAAGGTTAAGGTGAAGAGCTGAAGCCGCAGCGAAAGCGAGTCTGAATAGGGCGAATGAGTACGTGGACGTAGACCCGAAACCGGGTGATCTACCCCTGTCCAGGGTGAAGGTGCGGTAACACGCACTGGAGGCCCGAACCCACGCATGTTGAAAAATGCGGGGATGAGGTGGGGGTAGCGGAGAAATTCCAATCGAACCCGGAGATAGCTGGTTCTCCCCGAAATAGCTTTAGGGCTAGCCTCGGAAAGAAGAATCGTGGAGGTAGAGCACTGATTGGGTGCGGGGCCCGCAAGGGTTACCAAGCTCAGTCAAACTCCGAATGCCATAGATTTAGTTCCGGGAGTCAGACAGTGAGTGCTAAGATCCATTGTCGAAAGGGAAACAGCCCAGACCATCAGCTAAGGTCCCCAAGTGTGTGTTAAGTGGGAAAGGATGTGGAGTTGCACAGACAACCAGGATGTTGGCTTAGAAGCAGCCACCATTGAAAGAGTGCGTAATAGCTCACTGGTCGAGTGACTCTGCGCCGAAAATGTAACGGGGCTAAACACACCACCGAAGCTATGGCTTGATGCTTGCATCAGGGGTAGGGGAGCGTTGAATGCGGGTTGAAGGTGTACCGTAAGGAGCGCTGGACTGCATTCAAGTGAGAATGCCGGTATGAGTAACGAAAAGATCTGTGAGAATCAGATCCGCCGAAAGCCTAAGGGTTCCTGAGGAAGGTTCGTCCGCTCAGGGTAAGTCGGGACCTAAGGCGAGGCCGATAGGCGTAGTCGAAGGACAACAGGTCGAAATTCCTGTACCACCGTAATCCGTTATGAGCAATGGGGTGACGCAGTAGGGTAGTGACGCGGACGGATGGATGTCCGTCTAAGCAGTGAGGCTGGTGTGTAGGCAAATCCGCATATCATTAAGGCTGGGCTGTGATGGGGAGCGAAAATTATAGTAGCGAAGGTCATGATCTCAGACTGCCAAGAAAAGCCTCTAGCCAGGAGAAGGTGCCCGTACCGCAAACCGACACAGGTAGGCGAGAAGAGAATTCTAAGGCGCGCGGAAGAACTCTCGTTAAGGAACTCGGCAAAATGACCCCGTAACTTCGGGAGAAGGGGTGCCTCGGTAGGGTGAATAGCCCGAGGGGGCCGCAGTGAAAAGGCCCAAGCGACTGTTTAGCAAAAACACAGGTCTGTGCGAAGCCGCAAGGCGAAGTATACGGGCTGACGCCTGCCCGGTGCTGGAAGGTTAAGGGGAGTGGTAAGCCCTTCGGGGCGAAGCTATGAACCGAAGCCCCAGTAAACGGCGGCCGTAACTATAACGGTCCTAAGGTAGCGAAATTCCTTGTCAGGTAAATTCTGACCCGCACGAATGGCGTAACGACTTGGGCGCTGTCTCAACGAGAGATCCGGTGAAATTTTAATACCTGTGAAGATGCAGGTTACCCGCGACAAGACGGAAAGACCCCATGGAGCTTTACTGCAGCTTGATATTGAATTTGGGTACGATCTGTACAGGATAGGTGGGAGCCGTCGAACTTTGAGCGCCAGCTTGAAGGGAGGCATCCTTGGGATACCACCCTGATCGTATCTAGGTTCTAACTTGGTACCGTAAACCGGTGCGAGGACAGTGTCAGGTGGGCAGTTTGACTGGGGCGGTCGCCTCCTAAAGAGTAACGGAGGCGCCCCAAGGTTCCCTCAGAATGGTTGGAAATCATTCGAAGAGTGCAAAGGCAGAAGGGAGCTTGACTGCGAGACCTACAAGTCGAGCAGGGACGAAAGTCGGGCTTAGTGATCCGGTGGTACCGCATGGAAGGGCCATCGCTCAACGGATAAAAGCTACCCTGGGGATAACAGGCTTATCTCCCCCAAGAGTCCACATCGACGGGGAGGTTTGGCACCTCGATGTCGGCTCATCGCATCCTGGGGCTGAAGTAGGTCCCAAGGGTTGGGCTGTTCGCCCATTAAAGCGGTACGCGAGCTGGGTTCAGAACGTCGTGAGACAGTTCGGTCCCTATCTGTCGTGGGCGTAGGAAATTTGAGAGGAGCTGTCCTTAGTACGAGAGGACCGGGATGGACGTACCGCTGGTGTACCAGTTGTTCCGCCAGGAGCACCGCTGGGTAGCTATGTACGGAAGGGATAAGCGCTGAAAGCATCTAAGCGTGAAGCCCCCCTCAAGATGAGATTTCCCAGTATGTAAGACCCCTTGAAGACGACGAGGTAGATAGGTTGGGGGTGGAAGTGCAGTAATGCATGGAGCTGACCAATACTAATCGGTCGAGGGCTTATCCTAAAGATAAAGCGCAATGAGTTTCGGATCCAGTTTTCAGGGTGTAACCTTGAAGGTATGTACAAGTGACATACGACAAGCGCATGGCTATTCATTCACACAATAAGTGATGAACCGAATAACCTTACGGAAGAATTTGCGTAGCAAATTCATGTTTGGTGGCGATAGCGGAGGGGTTCCACACGTACCCATCCCGAACACGACCGTTAAGCCCTCCAGCGCCGATGGTACTTGGACCGCAGGGTCCTGGGAGAGTAGGACGTCGCCAAGCACGATAAAAAGAGCACAGCCTTAATGGGCTGTGCTCTTTTTGTATACCATAAGGCTTTCGCATTTTGGAAATTATATATACATGAACCCATACATATACTCCATTCCACTAAATTAATAAGATTGGGGGATAACTACAATAAAGCCTACAACACTCTGCATATCGACCGATAGTGAAGTCAAACATAATGAAATTTATAAAGCAGCAAGTCTCCAACAACGGGGAGCCTTGCTGTTTGCCGTTACTGTTTTTTGAGAGGGTGAAAGATTAAAAGTAAGGCTATAAATTTCTAGAGAACAGGTACTTTTGAAGCGAGATAGAAACGTTTTTATTAGAGTTTAAAAAGAAAATTCATAGATTTAGGAGAGAAAAATTCAATTCGAACTGGATTTTTTAGACGAAGAGTCAGAAAAAAATATGAAAAAAAATGGTTCTTTATGACTATGGAATAACAATATTTATTACAAAAATAAAGAGTTATTAATTTTGTCTTATGTGAGCTTGATACAAATCCAATCCAATATTTAGGTGATTGAAGAGAGCTGCGGAAAAAGTCGGAATTTGTCGGATGATATCAGGTTGAATTTGTTACATTTATGTTAATGGCAAGTAAAGATAAAATTGTTGTAGGATAAGGGGTTGGGACCTCAATGTAAATCAAAATGAGTTCAGTTTTACAAAATTCGTGAAAACCTGAAATCTTGTTTTAAACTAAATTAACAGATCATGATTGACAGATAACTCATACAAAAAGTGAAATTGTTGCTTTTGAAGTTTGGAAACAAATAACATAATATGGATTTTGTTTTATTTTTATGAGCTCTATCAATTTAGCCCTTTTGTCCCATGCCAAGTGGTTTTAAAGTTTGTATATTTAAAAACAGTTAGAAAGTGTTGGAAGAAAAAAAGAGATATAAGGATTTACTGTAAAATTATGAACTGCATAGAGGATGGAGGAATTCTTATGACAACTCGATCACAATCTTGGTTCGCGAAAACAGAGGTCCAACCGACTACGAAGCTCCAACTATTTTGCTTTCCCTACGCCGGTGGTGGTGCTTATATATTTAACTCTTGGAAGTCCAGGTTTGCGCCTGACATTACCGTGTTGCCTATACAACTTCCAGGACGTGAAAGCCGCTCAACAGAAGCTCCAATGGATACTCTTCAAGATATCGTTCAATCGTTGGTTCCAGCTATGGCTCCATACATACATAAGCCGTTCGCTTTTTTTGGACACAGTATGGGGGCACTGATTGCATTTGAAACAGCACGGCAATTGTACAGCAAAACTGGAAAGCTACCTGAGCATATCATCATATCCGGTAAATCCGCACCACATATTCCATATTCCAAAAAACGACTCCATGATTTAGCAGACGATTCTTTCACCGAAGAGCTTCGTTTGATGCAGGGAACACCTGAAGAGGTGCTGCAAAATGCAGAATTGATGCAAATTATTATGCCTCGTCTGCGTGCAGATTTTAAGGTATGTGAAACTTATGTTTATCAGCCGGGAAATCCATTGATATGTCCGATGACTGTTTTAGGCGGAATGAAGGATTTCGAGGTTAGCACAGATTCACTGCATGCCTGGCAACAGCATACGACATCACCTATGGATGTTCGAATGTTCGAAGGTAATCACTTTTTCATCCATGAACAAGAACAAGAGGTTATGAGCACAGTCGAGAACATTCTTTCTACATCCTCGCCGATGGCCCACGCGGCGGGAGCTCATACAGCTTACAACACAAGCACCCTACAACCACGATTCAGACAGAGTTAAATGTCCCACACATCACGATACACTTCGTTATTACCATCTCAGCAACAATCAACAACCAACCCACACCAAGATGCAAATTCCAGCATAGTTCAAAATCGCATTTTATTCTGTACGGATACTCATGCATCCAAACCCAGAGTTTATCTCAACGACGTCCACAGCCAATATAAAAAGTTCGCACTGAAAAAGTGTGGGCAGCGAAAAGAGGGATGCCCTTGTTTCGATTAAATTCTGCTTTTCGGAGACTCGCACGTTATGTAAGGCCGTATAATCTATGGGTTTTCATAACGGTGATCACCTCCTTGTGTTTGGCAGCTATTGACATTATTTTGGGTAAGGCCATTGAGCAAATGGCACAGGGGACATTCTCCTCTACCCAGAACATGATCTATCTGGTTGTTGGTATGACGCTAATTGGAATGCCCTGTAAGTTTGTGATGAGGTACGCTTCAGCGCGATTTAGTGTTAGTGCTCTGCGCGACTTGAGAGGCGATCTCGTACATAAGTTTTGCGATTTACCGGTTTCCAGCGTGGAAAGGAAATTTACCGGAGATTTGGTATCCCGTCTAACCAATAATACGGCAGTATTACAGAACTTTTTTATCCAGCAGTTTGCCAATCTGTTCTATTTACCGCTCGTGTTTACGGCATCACTCATATTGCTTTTACTGACAAGCTGGAAACTGATATTGGCAAGTCTTGCGCTCATGCCAATAGGAATGATCATAACATCACTAATGAGCAAGCCAATTGAAAAATACTCCGCGGATCTTCAGGAGAAAATTGCTCATTTGAACGCTGTGGGGCAAGATGCAATCGGAGGAATCCCTATCGTCAAGGCATTCAATATGCAAGCTGTGCTGTTGAAGAAGTATATGGTGATTATGGAGGAGGTCGTCAAGCGCGGCTTACGGCTAGAAAAGCGCTATGCAGCCATTACTCCGGTAGGTGTGATGATGCTAGCAACACCGATTATTTTGGTCATTGTATACGGAGGATACCTGATACAACATGGAGAGTTGAATGCTGGAGGCATTGTACTTTTTTTATACCTGATTTCGTTCATATTGCAGCCGATTGCCATGCTGCCGACGATCATTTCGCAAATGAAGGAAGCGGGTGGAGCCGCAAAGCATTTGTTTGAGGTGCTGGATTGGCAGAATGAACGTCAGGACGGCGAAATGACCTTGGTAGATCAGAAGCGAGAGAATAGGGCGCCTCATTTGAAAGACGATGCAGATGGGGAAGCCAACCGAATGAGTGAAGGCGGAGCAGAAAGTGATGATGACGTTGATAGTGTTGCTGTAGTCAGCTTTGAGCATTTGACCTTTGGCTACGATGAAGGGAACACAGTGCTGAAGGATATCAGCTTCCAGGCAGGGCAAGGGGATATGGTCGCGATTGTCGGTGCCAGCGGTGGGGGTAAAAGCACGATTTTCAAGCTGCTTTGCGGATTTAATGAACCTGGAGAGCATGCTGGAACCATTCAACTATTTGGAAAGAGTTTGACAGATTGGAATTTAACAAGCCTGCGCAGTCATATTTCGATGGTATCTCAGGAGCCGTCGCTTTTTCCGGCCACCATTGCAGAAAATATCGGATATGGACGTTTGGAGGCGACTCGAGAAGAAATTGTCGAGGCGGCGAAAGCGGCACATGCGCATGATTTTATTGTTCAACTTCCCGAGGGCTATGAAACCCTGTTGAGCGAGCGGGGAGGCGGATTGTCTGGCGGTCAAAAACAGCGTATTTCCATAGCAAGAGCATTACTGAAAAATGCTCCGCTGCTTTTATTGGACGAGCCGACTTCAGCACTCGATAGTCAGTCGGAGGCTCAGGTGCAGAATGCGATGAATGCGGTAATGCAAAACCGGACGGTACTGGTCATTGCTCATCGACTGTCAACCGTACGTCAGGCGAATCGCATTATTGTACTCGATCAGGGGAGCATTGTGGAATCGGGTTCTCATGAGGAATTACTGGGTCGTGATGGTGTGTACCGAAAGCTGTATTTGAAAAATTTTGAAGAAGAACAGCATACGGCGGAAAACGGTAATTCGTTGCCTGAGGAAAGGGGTGAGCGTCGTGACCTTCAAGCAGGGGTTTTATGAATTTAAGCAGTTGATGTCCCTGATGAAGCCGCACCAAAAATGGTATTTTACCGGGCTGGTTGGCAATAGTCTGACCAATGCCAGCATCACGATTTTACTTTCTTTTGTGGTGCATTATTTGCTGAATTTCGCGGTTAATGGCAATGTACAGGAGCTATACCGAGCGGTCTATTTGGTCAGTGGTACATTTTTGGCATTAAGTCTTATCTCCCCCCTGTGCAGCTATATGTATAAACGGTGTGTAAAGCTGGCGATTGCTGATGTACGAATGAAACTATTTGGCCACATTGTCAAGCTATCGTACGAAAAAGCCGAAAAACACCATTCGGGTGATCTTGTATCCCGTATGACGAACGATGTACAGGCGCTAGAGCAGGCTTACACCGTTCATATTCGCTCGATTATACTGGAAATTTCGCTTTTCTTGGGCTCGTTGGTCATTTTGATGGCTTTGGATTGGCGATTTGGGATTATGGCGGTTGTACTTGGGCTGGCTTCAGCCTGGATAAATGCTCATTTCGCGAAGAAAATGCGAAAGACGAGTGAAGAGTTACAGGGACGGATGAGCAGGTTCACGGAACGATTGAGTGATTTGCTTTCCGGTTTGCAGACGGTGAAGTTGTTTGGGTTGAGGACAAAGGTAGGTGGACTATGTAACGATGCAAGCGAGGACATCAATCGCATCAGCATCCGGCAGGGACGTCATATGGGCTTGCAGGATATGTGCAATTTTGTCATAGAGTTCATTACGCTGGGCGGTGTGCTTGTCGCCGGATTGATTCTGGTATCGCAGAAGCAAATGGAACTGGGAGTATTGGGACAGATTGTACAACTGCAAACCGGTATTTCAACGGTATTTTTGGAGCTAGGGGCGGCTGTAACACTGTTACAAAACTCCTTGGCAGGCTTGGCGCGTATCCGCGAAATTCTGGATGAGTCGAAGGAAGAGGAACAGTTCCCCGCGGCTAAAAAGAAGGGACCGCTGACTAGGCTTAGCGATCCCGAGACGGCAGCTTTATCAGCCCGTGAATCTGGGGAATTCTATGGCGATGTTGAAACCTTACGTTCAGACCACGCCATTGAACAGACTCCGGCTGCGCTGGAGCTGCACGACATCACCTTTGGCTATCAGCCTGACCATCCAACGCTGCAAAGGTTAAACTTGGTCGTGCCGGAAGGGCAGGTCACTGCACTTGTCGGTCCGAGTGGTGGTGGCAAAAGCACAGTCATGAAGTTGTTGCTGGGATTTTACCCACCGGATGAAGGTGTGCTGCGGGTTCGTGGTCGTTTGGCAGAAGAATTTCCGTTGGATGAGGTCAGGGATTTGATGGCCTATGTACCACAGGAGGCTACGCTGTTCCACGGTACAGTAGCGGATAATATCCGTTTTGGCTCACCGACTGCCACGGATGAGGAAGTGGAGGCTGCAGCCAAAACAGCCTATGCCAGCGGCTTCATAGCCGAGTTGCCAGAGGGGTACGACACGATTGTCGGTGAACGCGGAGCCAATTTGTCCGGCGGTCAAAGACAGCGGATTGCAATTGCCCGTGCTTTGCTCAAAAATGCACCGATTTTGCTATTGGATGAAGCGACCTCGGCTTTGGATGCAGAATCGGAATATGAAGTCCAGCAGGGCTTAAATGAGTTGATGAAGGATCGTACGACATTAGTTATTGCCCATCGATTGTCTACGATTGAACGGGCGGATACGATCTGTGTCCTTGCCGATGGCGAACTGAAAGAGCAAGGTACCCATGATCAGCTCCTTGCCGAGGGCGGCCATTATGCAGAGCTGTATGAGCTTCAATTTCGAAAGCATCCCGAGGAACAAACCGCATGAATATGCGAATTTCCTTTTTACCAAATATCTATTTTGTGAGGAGAGAGACGGATGACACAGCAAGATGTTCAATTGTTTTCCTTAAGCCAGCCACAGCAACGTATTTGGTATACGGAGCTTTTGTATCCTCATCGGAACACTTCAACAATTATTGCTACTGTAAAGATCAGGGGAACTGTTCGCATAGATGCCTTGCAGCAAGCAATGAATCGGGTAATTGCCCAAAATGATTCTTTTCGTATCAAAATTACTGCTCAGGATGGGATTCCATATCAATATGTAGAGCCATTTACGGCAGAAAGTATAGAAACGATCCAAGTTACCCCGGAAGAAGCGAATGTATGGTTAAAGCATCATAATCCACAGCCGTTCTCATTGTTGGATTCGCAGCTGTACCGATTTGTTATCTTGCAGCTCGGAACAGAAGAAACCTGGTTTAATTTTAAAATGCATCATATTATTTCAGACGGCGTGTCCATGAATCAGGCCATTAATGAAATCACAGGACATTATATGGATATTGTGCATGGTACAGGCCAAGATGCGCCGACCAAAGGCAATCCCTATCTGGATTTTATCCAGGTAGAGCAAAGTTATGAGCAATCAGACCGTTATCAAAAGGACAAAACGTACTGGACGGAAAAGTTTGCCGATTTGCCTGAGACTACAGGTTTGAAATCATATAACCCGCTGACACTGAGTACAGCTGCACGCCGGGAGAGCTTTATACTGGAACATGAGTTGTATCGTGGTGTTACGGCTTTTTGCGAAGAGCATAAAATTAGTATTTTCACGTTCTTCCTGGCGGCTCTGTATATTTATTTGCATAAAGTGACGGGGGAGCAGGACTTAACCGTGGGGACACTCTATGCCAACCGTACGTCTAAGAAGGAAAAGGATACCATCGGTATGTTCGTCAGCACCGTGGCTACGCGTCTGTTGGTCGAACCAGAATCCGAACTGCTGACCTTTCTGCAAGGTGTAGGGAAGGAGCAGGCGTCCATTTTGCGGCATCAGCGTTACCCGTACAACAAAATTATTCAGGATTTGCGTGAACAGCAAAGCAGCCTGGACATTCAGCGTCTGTTTGGTGCTTCCATTCAGTACCGCACCTTGAGTTTCTCCCGGTTTGATGAAGCGATTCAGCAGGTGGATAACGATTTCTGCGGAGATACGGTGAACGACTTCGATATTCACATGGTTGAAATGCTGGATGATGATAGACTCGTGCTGTATCTGGATTATCGTACCGAGCTGTTTAGTGAACAGGAAATTGCTCGAATTATTCGGCAATTTTTGAGTGTGGCGGAGCATATGGTGCAGGGCCCACACAAGCGGATACAGGAATTGTCGCTGATCAGTGAGGAAGAACGGGCGCAAATCGTCGACGTATTCAATGCTACAGCGGTGGAATATCCACACGAAGCAGGCATTCATGAGTTGTTTGAGGAACAGGCTGAACATACACCGAATCAGACAGCAGTTGTGTTTGGAAATGCCCGTTTAACTTATGGCGAACTGAATGTAAAAGCAAATCAACTGGCTCACACGTTGCGCGGACACGGTGTTACCGCCGAGCAAACTGTAGGTATCGTTGCTGAGCGTTCCACGGATATGATCGTCGGCATGTTGGCGATTCTCAAAGCGGGCGGTGCATATGTACCCATTGACCCTGATTATCCGGCTGAACGTGTACGTTACCTGTTGGAAGATTCGGGAGCGAAGTTGTTGCTGGTGCAGCGTGCAGAACAGCAACCGGAGGAATACACCGGAATCGTGCTGGATCTAAGCGATGCTAAGGTGTACGCGGCAGAGGATGACCAAGGCTTGAATACCGTACATGGGGAGCAAAACGAGGCTTATCATGTGGATTATGCCGATTATACAAATCCGAAAAATGAGATTTTAAAGGAATCGTCCTCGTCTGTCGTAGACAGCACTGCTGGGACACAAGAACGTAAATTTGGAAACCGACTAGCTTATTTGATGTACACTTCGGGCACGACGGGACAGCCCAAAGGAGTTATGGTAGAACATCGCAATGTCGTGCGTTTGGTAAAGCATACAAACTATGCGCAACTGGGTGCTGACACGCGCATTTTGCAAACTGGCGCCGTTGTCTTTGACGCGTCCACCTTCGAAATTTGGGGTGCGCTATTGAATGGTGGACAGCTCGTGCTGGTGAGTCAGGATGTTATTTTGGACGCTCCCAAGCTCAAGGAAGCCGTGCGCAACCATGGTATCACGACAATGTGGCTGACTGCGCCGCTCTTTAACCAGCTATCTCAGCAGGACTTGGAGCTGTTCGAGGGGGTAGAAGAACTGCTGGTCGGTGGTGATGTGCTGTCCGTACCGCATATTAACCGGGTACTGGAGGCTCATCCGTCCCTGCGGATTATTAACGGTTATGGTCCGACGGAAAATACAACTTTTTCTACAACTCATACGATTGCCAGCGTGCAATTGGAATCGGTGCCGATTGGGCGTCCGATCCACAACTCCACAGCGTATGTCGTAGACCGTTCCATGCAGCTTCAGCCTGTTGGAGCATGGGGTGAGCTGATCGTCGGCGGTGATGGGGTGGCACGTGGCTACCGGAACCGTCCTGATTTAACGGCTGAAAAATTCGTAGATAGTCCGTTCCGTAGCGGAGAGCGCTGCTACCGTACAGGCGATTTGGTTCGCTGGAATGAGGATGGAACGCTGGAATACAAAGGACGGATCGACGCACAGGTGAAAATCCGGGGCTACCGGATTGAGCTGGGCGAGGTGGAAGCGCAGCTCTTGAAGCTAGATGCGGTACAAGAAGCTGTCGTCATTGCACGTGAGGATGAGCAGGGACAGAAACAACTCTGCGCATATGTAGTCACCCTTGTGGATATCGCGGCTAGTGAGTTGCGAAGCACCTTGAGCCAAGAATTGCCGGGTTATATGGTGCCGTCGTATTTTGTGCAGATGGATCAATTGCCGTTAACACCAAATGGCAAAGTGGATCGTCGGGCGTTGCCGCAACCGGAGGGAAGCGTGGATTCCGGCGAGGATTATGTAGCAGCCCGTAATGAGGTAGAGCGGACATTGGTATCGGTATGGCAATCTGTACTGGGAATCGAACAGATTGGTGTTCTGGATAACTTTTTCCATTTGGGCGGCGACTCGATCAAGGCCATCCAAGTGTCTTCAAGACTGCTGCAAAATGGTTACAAGCTGGAAATGAGGGAGTTGTTCCAGTATCCGACGATTGCTGAGCTGAATGGACGGGTGCAGCGGGTGACCCGCGTTTCCGATCAAGGAGAAGTTAGTGGAACCGTGGCATTGACACCGATTCAACACTGGTTCATTGAACAGCAGCCATCCAATCCTGAGCACTATAACCAGGCTCTGATGCTGCATCGTGAGGATCGACTGGACGAAACGGCGCTTCGTCAGGCACTGCAAAGCATTGTCGAGCATCATGATGCTTTGCGCATCGTATTCCGCCAGAATGCAGACGGTGGGTATGAAGCATGGAACCGAGGCGTGCAAGAAGGAGAGCTGTATAGCCTCGAAGTGGTGGATTACACAAGGGAGTCTGACTTTGCTCATTTGCTGGAGAACAAAGCCAACGAAATCCAAAGCAGCATCCGTCTAGATGAAGGACCGCTGGTAAAGCTGGGTCTGTTCCGTTGCAACGATGGAGACCATTTGTTGGTAGCAATCCATCATTTGGTGGTTGACGGTGTGTCTTGGCGTATTTTGTTGGAGGATTTGGCAACCGGCTATGAACAGGCTTTACGGGGCGAGTCTGTCCGTTTGCCGAATAAAACGGATTCCTTCCGCCTTTGGGCTAATCAGCTGTCAGTTTATGCGAACAGCACAGCATTGGAGAAGGAGCGTGCGTATTGGGAGCAAATTGAGGAAGCAGGGAAAAGCCAGGCATCCTTGCCTAAGGATTACACTCGTAAATCTCAGGCCAAGCCACAGCTTCGCGATGATCGAACGCTGACCGTAGCGTGGACGGTAGAAGAAACAGAACAATTCTTGAAACAAGCTCATCGGGCCTACAATACGGAAGCGAACGACCTCTTACTGACAGCTCTGGGCACTGCAATTCAGGAGTGGGCGGGCATCCGTCAGGTGCTTGTAAATCTGGAGGGTCATGGACGGGAAGCCATTTTGCCGGATATGGATATTACGCGCACAGTCGGTTGGTTTACCAGTCAATTCCCGGTTGTACTCAATATGGGCGAGGATCGGAATGTAGGACGGCGTGTCAAGAACGTCAAAGAAGGGCTGCGCCGTTTGCCGCATAAAGGGATTGGATACGGGATTTTGAGATATCTTGCTAGCGGTGAAGGAGAAGCAGCTTTTGTTGCCGAGCCAGAAATCAGCTTTAACTATCTCGGACAATTCGATCAGGATTTAAAGAATAATGCCTTCCGCATGTCTCCTTATTCCATCGGAGCTTCCATGAGTGACACGTTGACCAAGCGGTATGCTCTGGATATCAACGGCATGATCACGGACGGTGCACTGGAACTGACGATCAGCTACAGCAACAAAATGTTTATGAAAAAATCAATCAAAAAGCTGGCTGATCTGTTGCAGGAGGGCTTACGTGAGGTATTGGCTCACTGTGTGGGTAAAGAGTTGCCGGAGCTGACACCAAGCGACTTGTCCTTCCAAGGACTGACGGCTGGAGAGCTGGATCATATTGTAGAGCAGACGGCTAATGCGGGAGAACTGGAAAACATTTATTCGCTCACACCCATGCAAAAAGGCATTCTGTTCCACGGCTTAATGGAGCCGCAATCCGGGGCGTACTTTGAGCAGGCGACATTTGATCTGCAAGGCAGCTTTCAAGTGGAGGCTTTTGCCGAAAGCCTAAATCAGCTGGTGGATCGCCATCAAATATTCAGAACGAATTTTTATAGCGGATGGAATGAGCAGCCTTTACAGGTGGTGTACCGTCACAAGCACGCCGGGTTCCGTTTTGAAGATGTACGTTCGATGGAACAAGGTGAGCAGGACGCATACATTGCTGATTTTGCTGAACGCGACAAAGCCGAAGGCTTTCATTTCAGCTCAGGCGAGCTGATGCGGGTGTCTATTTTACGTACAGGCGAGGAGTCGTATCGTTTTGTGTGGAGCTTCCATCATATTTTGATGGACGGTTGGTGCTTGTTCCTTGTTGTAGGGGAAGCATTTAATACGTACTTTGCCATCCTCGAAGACCGCAAGCCGGAGCTCGCTCCGGTAACACCATACAGCGAATACATTGAATGGCTGGATCGGCAGGACAACGTGGAGGGTGAACGGTTCTGGAGTGATTATTTTGCTGGCTTTGAGCAGCAGACCGTATTACCGCAGGTAAAACAGCTGGACAGTCACGCTAAAGAATATGAAGCGGACAAGCTTTCGTTTACACTGGGCCACGAAGTGACGGAACGGATGAACAAGCTGGTTAAGCAGAAGCAAGTAACGGTCAATACCCTTCTGCAAGCAGCGTGGGGCGTTGTGCTGCAACGGTATAACAACAGTCGGGATGTTGTATTTGGCAGTGTCGTATCCGGCAGATCAGCGGATATTCCGGGCATCGATAAAATGATTGGTTTGTTCATTAATACGGTTCCTGTACGAGTTCACAGTGAGAAAGATATGACGTTTGCTGCGTTAATGAAGCAGATACAGGAGCAGGCACTGGCTTCCCGTGCCTATGAAACCTATCCGTTGTATGAAATTCAGGCCCTAACAGAGCAGAAACAGGACCTGGTGAACCATATTATGGTGTTTGAAAACTACCCGGTGGAACAGCGCATGGAGCAAATGGGCAGTCGTGGCACGAATGGCTTTACGATTGCAAATGCTTCCGTGTCGGAGCAAACGAACTATGATTTCAACATTACGGTTGTGCCGGGCGATGAAATTCATGTCCATTTGGAGTACAACGCGCAAGTATTGGAACGCACGGCTGTAGAGCAAATCCGCGAGCATTTGCTGCATATGATTGAAGAAGCGATTAACAGACCAGATGCGCTGGTAGATGAACTTGAGCTGGTGACTGCTGCGGAAAAAGCAAAAATCATCGATGGTTTTGGATCCGTGGGCGTAGCTGCATGGAGTGATGAAAAGCAATCAGAAGGGTTGTTCCACGTCTATGTGGAAGAACAAGCGCAGCTTGTGCCGGATCATGTGGCAGTGGTATACGAGGAGCGGCAGCTTACGTACCGCGAGCTGAACGAGCGTGGGAATCAACTTGCTCGTAGATTGCGAAAGGAAGGCATTGGGCGTGAATCCATTGTTGGTATTTTGAGCGAGCGATCGGTGGACATGATGGTCGGCGTACTGGCGGTGTGGAAGGCCGGCGGTGCATACGTGCCACTGGATGCAGATTATCCTTCAGAACGTATCCGCTTTATGCTCGAGGACAGCGGCGCTACGGTGCTGCTTACGCAAACAGGTTTGCAGGAACGCGCGCAAGCATGGCTGGAGGAGAGCCGACAGGTCTTGGCCGGTGGGCAGTCTGAGGGCGAGTTGGAAATAGCGGCTGGCGCTGAAACGATGGAAAGAGGCAGCCTGAGTGAAGGCGTAAGTTTTAAATTAGATTCGAGTTCTGACAACGAAGAAGCATCCGAACCGGCAACAGGGCTGCGTCTGCGTACTGTATTGGCGCTGGACGATGAGTCGTTGTACACCGGAGATGCCACGGATGTGGAACATATCAACGAGCCGCAGGATCTGGCATATGTGATCTACACCTCCGGTACAACGGGACGTCCGAAGGGTGTCATGATCGAGCATCACAGTTTGGTAAACACAGCTGTGGCATACCGACGGGATTACCGTTTGAACCAGTTCCCGGTACGGCTGCTGCAACTGGCAAGCTTCTCCTTCGACGTGTTCGTCGGCGATATCGCGCGGGCGCTCTATAACGGTGGCACGATGGTCATCTGCCCGAAAGACGACCGCATTGATCCAAGCCGTCTGTATGGCTGGATTCACGATTATCAGATTACGGTGTTCGAATCCACACCGGCTTTAATCGTACCGTTTATGCAGCATGTGCATGAACAGGGCCTTGACATGAGCAGTCTGGAACTGCTGATCACCAGCTCGGATAGCTGCAGCGTGACGGATTATCGGGTGCTGCAAGAACGGTTTGGCGCAGATATTCGCATTATGAACAGCTATGGCGTCACGGAAGCGACGATTGACTCCAGCTTCTACGACGAAGAACTGTCAAAGCTGCCAAGTAGCGGCAGTGTGCCGATTGGTCAGGCATGGCTGAACGCACGCTTCTACATCGTGGACAGCCAGCTGAATCCGGTGCCGATCGGCGTACTGGGCGAGCTGTGCATTGGCGGTGCTGGAGTGGCACGTGGATACCTGAACCGCCCAGACCTGACGGCCGAGAAATTCGTGGCGAATCCGTATGTAGCCGGTGAACGATTGTACCGCACAGGTGACCTGGCGCGGTGGATGCCAGACGGCAATGTGGACTTTATCGGTCGGATGGACTACCAGGTCAAAATCCGGGGCTACCGGATTGAGCTGGGCGAGATTGAAACGGCGATCCAGCGGGTACCGGGTGTGCGTCAAGCCGTAGTCATCGACCGGACGGATGAGCGTGGACACAAGTACTTGTGCGGGTACATCACGGGAGAAGCTGAGCTGCGGATCGAGGAAGTACAAGCAGAACTGGAATCCGGGTTACCAGCGCATATGGTGCCAGCACGCTTGATGCGACTGGAGACGATTCCGCTGACCAGCAACGGCAAAATCGATCGCAAGGCCTTGCCGGAACCGGAGGGAAGCATCCATACGGGTGCAGCCTATGTGGCACCACGTACTACGGCAGAGCAAGTACTGGCTGCAGTGTGGGCCGGAGTACTCGGCGTGGAAGCGGTAGGCACGCAGGATAACTTCTTTGAACTGGGCGGCGATTCGATCAAAGCACTGCAAGTATCGTCCCGCTTGCTGCAAGCAGGCTATCGATTGAACATGAAGGATCTCTTCAGCAATCCGACGGTAGCGGCGCTCAGTCCTTTGCTTCGTACAGATGGTAAGATGGCCAGTCAGGAAGAAGCAGTAGGCAAGGTAGATCTGACACCCATTCAGCGATGGTTCTTCGAGCAGCAGCCTGCTGATCTGCACCACAGCAATCAGGCGATGATGCTGTACCGAGCTGGGCGCTTTGACGTCAACGCGCTACGCCGTACAATGGACCGTATTGTCCAGCATCATGACGCATTGCGCACGGTATTCCGTGAGACGGAGCAAGGCTATGCAGCTTGGAACCGCAGTGTAGAGGAAGGCGAGCTATACACGCTGGACATTGTAGATTTTAGTGGAGTTGAAGACGAATCCACCGCTGTAGAAGCTAAGGCGAGTGAAATTCAAGCCAGCATTCATTTGAGCGAGGGGCCGCTGGTGAAGCTCGGTCTGTTCCACTGCGCTGAGGGCGACCATTTGCTAATCGTCATTCATCATTTGGTTGTGGACGGCGTATCGTGGCGTATTTTGCTGGAGGATTTGGCATCCGGTTATGAGCAGGCTGTTGCAGGTAAAACAGGCACAGCTATTCGGCTGCCGCATAAAACAGATTCATTCCAGGTATGGGCCGAGCAGCTGTCGGCCTATGCGAATAGCGCGACGATGGAGCGGGAGCTTGCTTACTGGCAGCATATCGAACAAGCAGAAGCCAGTCTTGCGAAGCCTTTGCCAAAGGATTTTGCGAATGACAATGCACTGCTTGGGGACAGTGAGGTTGTGACGGTCCGCTGGACGAAGCAGGAAACCGAGCAGTTGCTCAAACAAGCTCATCGCGCATACAACACGGAAATGAATGACCTGCTGCTGGCTGCGCTCGGAAAAGCCGTATATGACTGGTCTGGTTCTGAACGGGTGCTGGTCAACCTGGAGGGCCATGGACGGGAAGCTATTGTACCGGATGTGGATATTACGCGGACAGTCGGTTGGTTTACGAGCCAGTTCCCGGTTGTACTGGATGGAAGTCTGGGACAAGGGGGGAATACGGCTCGTCTGATCAAACGGGTCAAGGAAGGGCTGCGTCATATTCCGCAGAAAGGCATCGGCTATGGTATTTTACGATACCTGTCGGATACGAATGTTCTGGAGAAAGCAGGCGTGCAGTTAAAGGCTCAGCCTGAGATCAGTTTTAACTATTTGGGCCAATTCGATCAGGATTATAAAGGCAATGATCTGGAGCCTTCCTCCTATTCCATCGGTGTGCCTGTCAGCACGAATGCGGCTATGGATTTTGCACTGGATATCAATGGAGTCATCGAGGATGGAGAACTGATTTTCACGATTCGCTACGGTACAACGCAATTCCGTCATGAGACGATTGCACGACTTGGAGAGCTGCTGGCATCCGGCTTGCGTGAGGTGATTCATCATTGTGTCGCTCAAGAAAGAACGGTGCTGACCCCAAGTGATGTCCTGTTAAATCATGTAACACTGGATGAGCTGGAGCAATTGGTGAAGGATACGCAAGATATGGGTGAGCTGGAAAATGTGTATGCTTTGACGCCGATGCAAAAGGGCATGCTCTTCTTCAGTCTGATGGATGAAAATTTGGCAGCTTATTTTGAACAGGCCACCTTTGAGTTGAACGGTCGTTTTGATGTGGTTGCTTTTGGTAAAAGCTTTGATCTGCTCGTGCAGCGTCATGAGGCATTGCGGACGAACTTTATCAGTTCATGGAAGGATGAGCCTGTACAGGTCGTCTTCCGCAACCGTAGCGGACAAATATATTATGAAGACTTGCGCGGACTAGAAAAAGAGGAACGAGAAGCTCGTGTTGAAGCTTTTGCCATCGAGGACAAAGCGAAAGGATTCAATCTCGCAGAGGATGCACTCATTCGTGTCTCCATTTTGCAAACGGGGGATGAAACGTATCACTTTGTTTGGAGCTTCCATCACATTTTGATGGATGGCTGGTGCTTGTCCTTTATGACACAGGAGGTATTTGGCAGCTATCTGACACTGCGCGCCGGTCATGAGCCAGCGCTGGAGCCTGTCACGCCGTTCAGTCGATTTATCGAATGGCTGGAACGTCAGGACCGTGAGGCAGCTTTGCAATATTGGCGTGGGTATCTGGCGGACTATGAGCAGCAAATTACGCTTCCTCAGCAAAAAACACAGCCGAAATCGATGCAAGCCGGGCTATATGTCGCTGAAGATCTGGAATGTGACTTCCAGCCAGAGCTGGTTGCTCAGATCGAACGGGTAGCGAAGCAAAATCAGGTCACGATCAATACGCTGATTCAGACCGTATGGGGCGTTCTGTTGCAAAAATATAACAACAGTACGGATATCGTGTTTGGCAGCGTTGTGTCCGGTCGTCCAGGGGATATTCCAGGTGTGGAGCACATGATCGGGCTATTTATTAATACAATTCCAGTGCGTGTGCAGTCTGAACCAGGTGAAAGTTTTGTCGAGCTGATGAGACGAACACAGCGGCAGGCGCTGGCTTCCAATGGTTATGATGCGTTCCCGCTGTATGAAATTCAAGCACTGACCGAGCAGAAGCAGGATTTGATCAATCATATTATGATATTTGAAAATTATCCGGTGGAGCAGCAGGTAGAGCAGCTGGGCAGTGAAGGACAGGAACCATTTACAATTTCGAATGTGGTGGCTACAGAGCAAACGAACTACGATCTAAACGTCGTCGTGATGCCAGGAGAAGGTATCAAGATTCGTTTTATGTATAACACGCTCAGCTTTGATCAAGCAGGTATTGAGCGCTTGTATGGACATTTTGCACGTTTGCTGGAGCAAATTTCGCTCAACCCGCATGTTCGGGTGGAAGAGCTGGAACTACTCACAGCAGCAGAAAAACAACAGATTACAGCGGCCTTTAATGACACCGCTTGTGCATTTCCGTCCCATCAGACGATTCATCAGCTGTTCGAGGATCAGGTGGAGTGTACGCCGGATCAGGTAGCATTGGTGTTTGGACATCAGCGTCTGACATATCGGGAGCTGAATGAACGTGCCAATTCATTGGCTCGAATGCTTCAAGCCCAGGGAGTAGGACCTGACAAACTGGTCGGTCTGATGGTGCAGCGTTCCGTGGAAATGATCGTAGGTCTGCTGGCTGTGCTAAAAGCAGGCGGTGCTTATGTGCCGATTGATCCCGAATTTCCATCCTCTCGTATTGCATACATGCTGGAAGACAGCGAGGCCGCAGTGCTTCTGACCCGTCGTGAACTGGCAGAAGAACACCATTGCCATGCCAATACCCTGTTTCTTGAGGATGCCGCATTGTATCAGGGAGAAAGTAGCAACCTGGAGACGATTGCCCGCCCAGAGCATTTGGCTTATGTCATCTATACGTCGGGTTCGACTGGAAATCCGAAAGGAGTTATGCTCCAGCATCGCTCGGTCCTCAACTTTATTACTGGGATGCGCGAAGTCATTGATTTTGAAGCGAGCCAAACCATGTTGTCACTGACGACCATTTCATTCGATATTTTCGTATTGGAAACCATTCTCCCCCTGTTGGGTGGAATGACGGTTGTGCTTGGCGACAGCCAGCATCAGGTGAATCCTCAGGCGCTGGGTGAGTTGATTACTCAACATTCGATTGAGATGTTGCAAATGACCCCATCCCGGTTACAAATGCTGTTGAGTCATGAAGCAGGCTCGCGCGTGCTGCAAAGCGTGAAGGCAATTATGGTTGGGGGCGAAGCTCTTCCGTCCAAGCTGCTCGCAGCACTGCAAGAGATAGACGGTCCCCGTATTTATAACATGTACGGACCTACAGAAACGACGGTGTGGTCGGCCGTGCAGGAACTGACCCATGCTCAGCATATTAATATTGGACGTCCTATTGCGAATACCCAAATCTATATCATGAATGCGAGTGGAGAATTGCAGCCCGTCGGTGTGCCGGGCGAGTTATGTATTGCCGGGGAAGGATTGGCCCGTGGGTATTGGAAACGTGAAGAACTGACGGCCGAGAAATTTGTGATTAATCCGTTTGCTGGGGGTAAGGCAGGCCATGAGCGGATGTACCATACAGGCGATTTGGCGAGATGGACGCCGGACGGCAACATTGAATATTTGGGGCGGATGGACCATCAGGTGAAAATTCGGGGCTACCGAATCGAACTGGGCGAGATCGAATCGCAGCTGTTGCAGGTGGAGTCGGTACAAGAAGCGGTCATCATGGCTCGTGGGGACGAAACGGGTCAAACACAGCTCGTGGCGTACTATGTGGCGAGTCAAGAACTGGGAGCCGGTGAGCTGAGACATGAGCTGGGACAAGAACTGCCAAGCTATATGATGCCGTCGTATTTCATCTGGTTGGAGCAGATGCCGCTGACACCGAACGGTAAAATCGACCGCAAGTCCCTGCCAGCACCGGAAGGCAATCTGCACAGCGGTGCGGATTATGTAGCGCCACGCACTGCACCGGAACGAGCGCTTGTAGCGGTCTGGCAGTCCGTCCTGGGTGTGCCAACCGTCGGTATGTTGGACAATTTCTTTGATCTGGGTGGCGATTCGATCAAGGCGATTCAAATCGTATCGCGTGCATTCCAGGCCGGCTACAAGCTGGACATGAAGGATTTGTTCCGCTATCCCATCGTCGCAACCCTGGCATCGCATATGCATGAGGTCAGTCGTATGGCAGATCAGGGAGAAGTAAGCGGAGAAACGGCGTTGCTTCCGATCCAGCACGAGTTCTTTGCGCAGGAGCAAGTGGATGCGTATCATTTTAATCAGGCGGTTATGCTGCACCGGGAGCAGGGGTTTGACGAGTCGGCTCTGCGTCAGGCGCTTGGCAAGCTGACAAAGCATCATGATGCTTTGCGGATGGTGTTCAGCAAGACAGAACAAGGCTATCAAGCATGGAGTCGCGGAATACAGGAAGGTGAGCTGTATCATCTGGATGTGGTGGACTTTACGAACTTGACGGATAAAGCCACGCTCAGCGCAGCCATTGAGGCGAAAGCCAGTGAAATTCAAAGGAGTATCCAACTGCATGAAGGGCCGCTGTTTAAAGCAGGTTTGTTCCACTGTGTAGATGGCGATCATCTCCTGATGGCGATTCACCATTTGGTCGTGGACGGGGTATCCTGGCGTATTTTGTTTGAGGATTTGGCTACTGCCTATGAACAGGCCGTTCATCAGAAAGTGCTTCAGCTGCCGGACAAAACGGATTCATTCCGTTCCTGGTCACAAAAACTTTCCAAGTATGCGAATAGCACAGCCATGGACAGTGAGCACGCCTACTGGGAGCAATGGAACGCAGTCGCTTTGTCTGACCAAGTACGATTGCCTGAGGATCAAGCGCAGGCTGACTCATTTACTTTGGCTGACACCGATACAGTGGTCTTCCAGCTTACGGAAGAAGAGACAGAGAGACTATTGAAGCAAGCGCACCGCGCGTACAACACGGAAGTGAACGATCTGTTGCTGACGGCTTTGGGCATGATGCTGTACACATGGACCGGCCATGAACGTAGCCTGATCAATCTGGAGGGACACGGACGTGAGAACATTTTACCGGATACGGATCTTTCTCGTACGGTAGGCTGGTTTACGAGTCCATATCCGGTATGGCTGGACATCGGTCGTGATCCAGCTTTGTCGGGACGCATCAAACAGGTCAAAGAGAGTCTGCGTGATATTCCGAATCAAGGAATGGGCTACGGAATTTGGAGATATTTGAGTGAATCTGGCCAAGCCATGGGTCAGCAAGCAGATGCACTGAATCTTGCTCAACATCAAGCTTTTGCTGAGCCGCAAGTGAGCTTTAACTATCTCGGACAGTTTGATCAGGACTTGCAAAACAACGATCTGCGTAGGTCTCCTTATTCGATGGGATCGGTCGTTAGTGACCGGACGAAGATGAAATTTGCGCTCGATGTGAGCGGAATCGTAACGAACGGCATCCTGGAACTGGACATTCGGTATAACAGCAAAGCCTTCCGTAAAGATACGGTCCAAATGTTAGCCAACCTGTTGAAATCCAATCTGCTTGAAGTTATCGAGCATTGTGTTACACGAGATCGGATCGAATTAACTCCAAGTGATGTACTGTTCAAAGGTCTGACCCTGGAGCAATTAGATACGATTAAGGAGCAGACCAAGACGGTTGGGGAATTGGAAAATGTGTACCCGTTAACTCCCATGCAAAAGGGTATGCTGTTCCACAGTCTAATGAATGCAGAAACAGGCGTGTATTTTGAGCAGGCGACCTTTGATCTGGAGGGCCACTTGGAGCCTTCCCTATTCGAGGAAAGCTTGAATCTGCTGGTGAGCCGGCATGCTATATTACGGACGAATTTCTACAGCGGCTGGCATGGACAACCCTTGCAAATCGTCTATCGTCATAAAAGTCCGATCTTCCATTATCAGGATGTCAGAGGGCGTGAACATGCTGTAGCTGAGTTTGTGGTTCAAGATAAAGCTCGAGGCTTTGATCTAAGCAAGGATGCGCTTATGCGAGTATCCGTCTTCCGCACGGGTGAAAGCTCATACCGTTTTGTATGGAGCTTCCATCATATTGTGATGGACGGCTGGTGCCTGTCCCTGATGACGGACGAAGTGTTTGGTGCCTATGCTGCCTTGCTGGAGAATAAGCAGCCAGAGCTCGCACCTGTCAAGCCGTATAGTGACTATATCGAATGGTTGGAACATCAAGATGCACAGGAAGCGACCCGTTATTGGAGTGACTATTTGGCAGGTTTTGAGCAGCGAACCTTGTTGCCTGGTGAGAATACGCATGTTTCTGTGGCAGAACGAGATGACGACACAAACAGAAGCGGTCAAAGTTCAAATTCTGGCTATGTTTTGGAAAAACTGCCATTTATGTTGGGTAAAGAACGGAGTGCCGCATTAAACCAAATGGCCAAGCAACAACATGTCACGATTAACACCTTGCTGCAAAGTGTGTGGGGCGTTATTTTACAGCAATACAATAATAATCAGGATGTTGTGTTTGGTGGTGTGGTATCCGGTCGTCCGGCAGACATTCCAGGTGTGGAGAACATGATTGGATTGTTTATCAACACCATACCGGTTCGGATTCAAAGTGAACGGAATGCTACATTTGCTGAAGTATTGCAGCGCACACAGGAACAGGCTTTGGCCTCCAGTGTCTATGATACGTTTCCGCTCTACGATATTCAGGCACGGACTGAACAAAAACAAGACCTGATTCATCACATCATGGTCTTTGAAAACTACCCGATTGGGCAGCAGATGAAGCAGATGGGCGGTTCCGGCGAGACAAAGGCACAAACTGGCTTCTCTATTGCCAATGTGGCACTTGCCGAGCAAACCAACTACGATTTCAACCTGATTGTCGTGCCTGACGAAGATATCTCTATCCTACTTGAATACAATGCGCTGGTGTATAACCGGTCTGCAATGGAGCGTATCCAGGGTCATATCGACCACGTCATCGGACAAATCGTAGACAACCCAAATATCCGTGTGAATGAGCTGGCATTGGTGACCCCGCAAGAACAGGCACAGATCGTTCAGGTCTGGGGCGATACGGCGGCAGCCTATCCGCAGGATCAAACGCTAAGCAGTCTGTTTGAGCAGCAGGCAGCGAACACGCCGGAGCAAGTGGCGGTGTTGTACGGAGCGGAATCGTTGACCTACGCTGAGCTGAATGAGCGCGCGAACCGTTTGGCTCGGACGCTGCGTGCGGAAGGTGTTGAACCGGATCAGCCCGTGGGCATTCTGGTCCACCGCTCGCTGGACATGATCGTAGGCATCTACGCGATCCTCAAGGCAGGCGGAGCCTATGTGCCAATCGATCCGGAATATCCGGCCGACCGCATCCGCTTTATGCTGGAGGACTCGGGCGCGAAGCTGGTGCTGACGCAATCGCATCTGGCGGAGCAAGCATCGCTGAGTTTCAACGGCCAGGTGCTGGTACTGGACCGCGAGAACATCTATCACGAAGATGGCTCGAATCTGGAGCCTCTGGCGGGGCCGCACCATGTTGCGTACGTCATCTATACCTCTGGCTCCACCGGAAAACCGAAGGGTGTGATGGTGGAGCACCATTCCGTGCTGAACCGGATTTTGTGGATGCATGATCGTTACGGCTTGAGTGCGGAAGATACGATCCTACAAAAGACCGCTTTCACCTTCGACGTGTCAGTGTGGGAGCTGTTCTGGTGGTCGATGGTCGGCTCGAAGGTAAGCCTGTTGTCCGTGGGCGGGGAAAAGAACCCGGAAGAGATCGTCGACACGATTGCCCGCGATGGCGTAACCACGATGCACTTTGTACCCGCTATGCTGCATGCGTTTCTGGAGTACGTGGAGCAGCAGCCACGGGAAGTGATGCAAGCGAAGCTGGGCACGCTGCGCCATGTCTTTGCCAGTGGTGAAGCATTGCCACCACAGCATGTGGCCCGGTTCCAACAGCTTGTATCGAGCCTGACCGGAGCGAAGCTGATCAACCTGTATGGACCAACCGAAGCGACGGTGGACGTATCGTACTTCGATTGCGAGCCGGATGAGGAATATGCGGTGATTCCCATCGGGAAACCGATTCAGAATATTCGTCTATACATTGTGAAGGAAGGCACGGAACAAATGCAGCCGATTGGGGTTGCGGGTGAGCTGTGTATCGGCGGTGTCGGCGTAGCCCGAGGTTATCTGAACCGTCCAGAGTTGACGACCGAGAAATTTGTAACTGATCCGTTTTCGGGTGGTGAAGCAGGCTATGAACGGATGTATCGCACCGGCGATTTGGCGAGATGGATGCCGGACGGCAACATTGAATATCTGGGCCGGATCGACCATCAGGTGAAAATCCGGGGCTACCGGATTGAGCTGGGCGAGGTGGAATCGCAGCTGCTCCAAGTGGAATCGGTACGCGAAGCCGTCGTCATGGCTCGTGCGGCTGAAACGGGCCAAAAACAAATGGTGGCGTACTATGTTGCGGGGCAAGAGATCGGTGCCAGCGAGCTGAGAAGTGAGCTAGGCCGGGAGCTGCCAAGCTACATGGTACCGTCCTACTTTGTACAGCTGGAGCAGATGCCGCTGAGTCCAAATGGCAAAATTGACCGCAAGGCCCTGCCAGCACCGGAAGGCAGCCTGCAAACTGGAGCTGATTATGCAGAGCCGCGTACGGCGCAAGAACGCGCACTGGTAGCGGTCTGGCAGTCGGTACTGGGGCTGCAGACAGTCGGTATTTTGGACAATTTCTTTGATCTAGGCGGCGATTCCATCAAAGCCATCCAAATCGCATCGCGTACGTTCCAGGCCGGTTATAAGCTGGACATGAAGGATTTGTTCCAGTATCCAACGGTTGCAACACTGGCACCGCATATGCATGAGGTCAGCCGTATGGCAGATCAAGGAGAAGTGAGCGGGGAAACCGCGTTGCTACCGATCCAGCATTGGTTCTTTGCGCAGGAGCGCGAGCGTCCGCAGCACTTTAATCAAGCGGTCATGCTCTATCGCGCTGAGGGCTTTAACGAGGCAGTGGTTCGGCAAGTCATGGATCACCTTGTGAAGCATCATGATGCGCTTCGTACGGTTTTCCGTCAGGATTCCTCTGGTTATACGGCTTGGACACGCAGTGTAGATGAAGGCGCGTTGTATACGCTGGAAACCGAAGACTACCGTGAACAAGTAGCCTATGCGGAAGCGCTGGAAGCGAAGGCAAATGAAATTCAAAGCAGCATTCACCTGTCCGAAGGACCGCTGGTGAAGCTGGGATGGTTCCGCACAGCCGAAGGCGACCATCTGCTAATCGCCATTCACCACTTGGTGGTGGACGGAGTGTCGTGGCGGATTCTGTTCGAAGATTTCTCGACAGGCTACGAGCAGGCGAGCAAGGGTGAGCCTGTACGATTGCCCTATAAAACGGATTCCTTCCAAGCATGGGCACGGGAGTTGTCGTCTTACGCCAACCGCCCTGAGGCTGCCTCGGATGAAGTTTATTGGAAGCAGCTGGAACAGGCCAAAGCGGAAGCCGCACCGCTGCCTAAGGATTTTACCTACGAGGGCTCCTTAAACGCAGACAGCGAAGTGCTGACGGTAGAGTGGACCGAAGCTGAAACGCAGCAACTGTTAAAGCAGGTCCATCGCGCCTACAACACCGAGGTCAATGATTTGCTGCTGACCGCGCTGGGACTGGCGGTGCACAATTGGACAGGCGCAGGACAGGTACTGGTGAATCTGGAGGGCCATGGCCGGGAAGCGATCCTGCCAGAGGTGGATATTACACGTACCGTAGGTTGGTTTACGAGCTTGTATCCAGTGCTGCTGGAGACCGGCAAGGAAATGACACTGGCTCAGCGGATTAAAGAAACGAAGGAAGGCCTGCGCCGGATTCCGCATAAAGGGCTGACCTATGGAACTTGGCGCTACTTGTCTCCTGCGTCTGCATCGGATGAAGCGCATACGATTGCAGCAGAACCGGAAATCAGCTTTAACTATTTGGGTCAGGTCGATCAGGATCTACAAAACAGTGGAATCGCATTGTCACCCTATAGTGCAGGGGAGACAGAGGATGCACATTCACCGCTGCAATATACGCTGGATTTAAACGCGATGATCTCGGAAGGCACGCTGCGCTTGACGATTGCTTACAGCCGTAAGCAGTATCGTAAAGAAACGCTGGAACGTGTGGCAGGACTGCTTCAATCCGCTTTGCAAGAGGTGATTACGCATTGCGTCGCTCAGGAACAGCCGGAACTGACCCCGAGTGATGTATCCTTCAAAGGTCTGACGACTAGAGAACTGGAACAAATTGCGAAACAGGCGGCACATACCGGTGATTTGGAAAATGTATACGCACTGACGCCGATGCAAAAGGGGATGCTCTTTTATAATCTGATGGATTCGCAATCAGGAGCTTATTTTGAACAGGCCTCCTTTGATCTGCGAGGACATTTTAATATCGCTGCATTTGCGGCCAGTTTGGATGTTTTAATGCAGCGGCATACGGTACTGCGCACGAACTTCTACAGCGGCTGGCAGGATGAACCGCTTCAGGTTGTGTACCGCAATAAGCGCAGTGAACTGTATGTGGAAGATTTGCGGGATATGAAGGACGAGCAGCAAAACGAATACATGCTCGAATTTACGCGTAAAGACAAGCAAAGAGGCTTTGACCTAGCACAAGACGCCTTGATGCGTGTCGCTGTGTTGCGCACAGGTGAGGAGACGTACCGTTTTGTATGGAGCTTCCATCATATCGTGATGGATGGCTGGTGCTTGTCGCTGGTGACCAACGAAGTGTTTGCGAGCTATTTTGCGATCCTGGCCCATAAACAACCGGAACTGGCCCCTGTAACGCCGTACAGTCAATATATCGAATGGCTGGAGCAGCAGGATCGTCAGGCCGCATCAAGCTACTGGAGCAAGGTTCTGGAAGGATATGAGGAGCAGTCTCGTTTGCCACAGGCTAAAATTCAGGGCAAAACGGGGTATCAGTCGGAGCGTTTAGATTTTGATTTGGGCGCGGATCTCACAGCTGGTATTCAGCGCATAGCCAAGCGTTATCAGGTGACGATCAATACGTTGATGCAGACCGTTTGGGGCCTTTTGCTGCAAAAATATAATGGCACCGATGATGTCGTGTTTGGCAGCGTGGTATCTGGACGTCCGGCAGACATTCCGAATGTGGAGCACATCATTGGTCTGTTTATCAATACGATTCCGGTGCGTATCCGCAGTCAAGTGGACAGTTTATTCTCCGATGTGATGAAGCAAACCCAGGAGCAATCGATCGATTCCCATGTCTATGATACGTATCCGTTGTATGAAATTCAGGGACTGTCGGAGCTTAAGCAGGATTTGATCAATCATATTCTTATTTTTGAGAACTATCCGGTCGAGGAACAAATCGAGCAATTAGGCAGCGGTGATGAGTCCAGCTTCACGATCACCGGAGCCGAGTCTGTCGAGCAGACCAACTATGACTTTAACCTGGTGGTACTGCCCGGGAACACCATTCACATGAGCTTTGGCTATAATGCCCTGGCCTTTGAACGGGAAAGTGTAGAGCAAGTCCGAGGCCATCTGGTGCAACTGCTGGAGCAGGTGACTGCGAATCCGGACATCCGTGTACATGAGCTGGATATGTTAAGCGAGCAGGAGCGCGAGCAAATCGTTAAGGTTTGGGGGAATACAGCAGCAACCTATGCAAGCGAGCAAACGATCCATGGCTTGTTCGAGACGCAAACGGCGCAGACACCGGAGCAGACAGCCTTGTTCTTTGAAGGAGAAACGCTGACTTATCGCGAGCTGAATGAACGCGCCAATCGCCTGGCTCGTACCTTGCGCAGTCAAGGCGTGACGAAGGATCGTTTGGTGGGTCTGATGACTGAGCGGTCGGTGGATATGATCGTGGGCATCTTCGGGATTTTAAAAGCCGGAGGCGCATATGTGCCTATCGATCCAACCTACCCGGAAGAGCGTATCCGCTATATGCTGGACGACTCGGGGGCGAAGCTGCTGTTGACACAAAGTCATCTGGTGGACAAAGCAGTTATCGATGGTCAAGTGCTGGTATTGGATGGAGCGCAAACGGTGTATCACAAGGATGGTTCTAATCTGGAGCGGTGGTCCGGTCCGAACGATTTGGCGTATGTGATTTATACATCGGGGACCACAGGACAGCCGAAGGGCGTCATGCTGGAGCATCATGGGCTGTGCAATCTGAAAACGTATTTTGATCAGACGCTTCGAATCCGCACGTCGGATCATGCGTTGCTGTTCGCTAGCTATTCGTTTGATGCGGCTTGCTGGGAAATCTTCCAAGCGCTGTTCTGCGGAGCCACGTTATATGTGCCAACGACAGAGACGATTTTGAACTACGAGCGGTTTGAGCAATATATGGCGAATCACCGGATTACGGTGGCCGCTTTGCCGCCGACCTATGCGGTGTATCTGGAGCCAGAGCGGATGCCACACCTGCGTATTCTGTTCACTGCGGGTTCAGCATCTTCCACCGAACTGGTATACAAGTGGAAGGATCAAGTGGCGTACTACAACGGCTACGGTCCAACTGAAAACTCAGTTGCAACGTCCATCTGGCCGGTGTCCGAGGATGCAAGGGCTGGACAACTCATTTCCATTGGACGTCCTGTGCCGAATCATCGGGTATACATGGTGGATGGGCATGGACATTTGGCTCCGGTAGGCGTAGCAGGTGAGCTGTGCGTGTCTGGTCCAGGTCTGGCGCGTGGATATCTGGATCGTCCAGAGCTGACGGCGGAGAAATTTGTAGCGAACCCGTTTGCGGTTGGTGAAGCAGGCTATGAACGAATGTACCGTACGGGGGACTTGGCGAGATGGATGCCAGACGGCAACATCGAATATTTGGGCCGGATTGACCATCAGGTGAAAATCCGGGGCTACCGGATCGAGCTGGGTGAGGTCGAGGCACAAATCTTGAAAGTGGAAGACGTGCAAGAGGTCATCGTACTGGCCCAAGCGGACGAACAGGGGCAAAACCAACTGGTGGCGTACTATGTCGCTGAAAGAGACGTAAGCGCTGGGGAGCTGCGTAGCTTACTGGGTGAGGATCTGCCCAACTATATGGTGCCTTCGTATTTCATCCAGCTGGAGCAGATGCCACTGACACCGAACGGTAAAATCGACCGCAAGGCACTGCCAGCACCGGAGGGCAGCTTGCAAAGCGGAGCGGATTATGTAGAGCCGCGCACAGCACTGGAGCAGACGTTAGTGTCCATTTGGCAGTCTGTATTAGGAGCAAAGAGAGTCGGCATTTTGGATAATTTCTTTGATCTGGGCGGCGATTCGATCAAAGCGATCCAGGTATCGTCCCGCTTGCTGCAAGCGGGCTACAAGCTGGAGATGAAGGATTTGTTCCAATATCCGTCCATTTCACTGCTGAGCAGTCATGTACACAAAGTTAGCCGCACAGCCGATCAGCGGGTGGTCTCGGGAGCAGTTAAATTGACCCCAATACAGCAATGGTTCTTTGGACAATCCTCAGCAGAGCCACATTATTTCAACCAATCGGTGATGCTGTATAGAGCACAAGGATTCGCTGAAGCCGCATTGCATCAAACGGTGACCCAGGTGACGGAGCATCATGATGCATTGCGTATGGTCTTCCGTCAGACCGAACAGGGCTATGAAGCGTGGAATCGCGGTGTGAACGAAGGCGAGCTGTACAGTCTGGACGTTGTTGATTTGACAGGCGTCGAAGACACGGCAGAGGTGGCGATGGCGATTGAAACGAAAGCCAATGCCATCCAAAGCTCTATTCGTCTAGATGAAGGACCGCTGGTGAAGCTGGGACTTTTCCGCTGCATGGATGGAGATCATTTACTGATTGCGATCCACCATTTGGTCGTAGACGGGATTTCATGGCGGATTGTGTTTGAGGATTTTGCCACTGGGTATGAGCAGGCCGTGCGGGGAGAAGCGATTCGCTTGCCATATAAAACGGACTCTTTCTCTGCTTGGGCAGAGCAGTTGTCTCAATATGCGAACAGTCCGGCGATCGACAACGAACGCGAATATTGGCAGCATCTTGCCCAAATGGAAGTTGCATCGTTGCCTAAGGATCAAGAGAGAGCGGAGGGACAACATTCTCTAATCAGAGACACTGCGACGGTGAGCGTGGCTTGGAGCGAACAGGAAACCCGGCTACTGCTTCAGGAATCGCATCGTGCGTACAACACCGAGGTCAATGATCTGCTGTTAACTGCACTCGGCACCGCGTTATATAACTGGAGCGGTCAGGAGCGCGTACTGGTCAATCTGGAGGGCCATGGCCGGGAAGCCATTGTTCCAGATATCGACATCACACGTACCGTGGGCTGGTTTACGAGCCAATATCCGGTGCTGCTTGATGTGGATGGGAAGGCAGAAGTAGGGCAGCGAATCAAGCGGGTGAAGGAAGACCTGCGCCATGTACCGCATAAGGGCATTGGCTACGGCATTTTGAAATATATGTCTCAGCATGATGTCCATCCTTCCTTGACCTTGCAGCCTGAAATTAGCTTTAACTATTTGGGACAATTTGATCAGGACTTGGAAAATGGGGATATCAGGCTGTCTTCGCATCCAGGTGGAGAGCCGATGAGTGATCATACCGTTCTGGAGCAGCCGCTGAATGTGAACGGCATGATTACAGCAGGCGGGCTGACACTGGACATTCGCTATGACAGTAAGGTATATCAACAGCAAAATGTAGAGAACTTTGCGCAGTTGCTGCAGGAAAGCCTGCAGGAAGTGATCGCGCATTGTGCCTCCCAAGAGCGGAGCGAACTAACCCCAAGCGATGTCTTGTTCAAAGGCTTGTCGTTGGAACAACTGGAGCAATTGACGGAGCAAACGGCTTCTGTGGGCGAACTGGAAAATGTGTATGCTCTTTCGCCGATGCAGAAGGGGATGCTGTTCCATAGTCTGATGGAGCCGGACTCAGGTGCATACTTCCAGCAAGCGTCGTTTGATCAAAAAGGCAGCTTTGATGTTGAAATTTTCCGCAAGAGTCTAGATGTACTGACACAGCGTCATGAAGCACTGCGGACGAATTTCCATCGATTTGAAACAGGACATGGTCCGGAGCCATTGCAAATCGTGTTCCGTCACAAAGATAGCGATCTGTCCTTCAAGGATATACGCGAAATGCAGGAAGCGGAGCAACAGGCGTATATCCAGACGTTTAAGCAGGAAGACCAGGCTAGAGGCTTTGATCTCGGTACGGATGCACTTATGCGCGTACAGGTATTGCAAACCGATGAAGAAACGTATCATTTGGTCTGGAGCTTCCATCACATTGTCATGGATGGCTGGTGCTTATCGCTCGTTACAGGCGAAGTGTTTGGTACGTACTTTGCGCTGCTGGAGCAGAAACAGCCGGAGCTTGCTCATATCACACCATATGGCCAATATATCGAATGGCTAGAGCGTCAGGATGAACGTGCGGCAAAAGAGTATTGGAGCAGCTATTTGGCAGGCTTTGAACAGCAAACCTTGTTACCTGGATTGGATACTTCATCGAAAGACCAAGCGGCTAATACTGTATTCGCTACAGCAAACGAAACCAGGGAATATGTTTCTGAAAAAATAACGGTAGATCTGGATCCAGCGTGGAGCGAAGCGATGTACCGGATTGCAAAGCAGCAGCAGGTCACGATTAATACGCTGATGCAGAGCGTGTGGGGCCTTATTTTGCAGAAATATAACAACAATGAGGATGTTGTATTCGGCAGTGTGGTATCTGGACGTCCGACGGATATTGCGGGTGTAGAGCATATGATCGGTCTGTTCATTAATACGATCCCAGTGCGGATTCAAAGTGAACAGAATGCCACGTTTGTGGACATCATGCGCAAAACGCAGGAGCAGGCACTGGCCTCAGGAGCCTATGACAGCTTCCCGCTGTATGAAATTCAGGCGCTGACCGAGCAGAAGCAGCATCTGATTAACCACATTATGGTATTTGAGAATTATCCGGTTGAGGAGCAAGTCGAGCAGTTGGGTGAAGTTCGTCCATCCGCTTTTGAAATTACGAATGTAGAGGTTGTTGAGCAAACGAATTATGATCTGGACTTGATTGTGATGCCAGATGAGCTTTTCCGCATCATGTTCAGATATAACGCCAATGTATACGATCGGTCTACGATCGAGCGGATGCAGGGACATGTACTGCATGTCATCGAGCAAATCGTGAATAATCCGCATATCCGTGTGAATGAGCTGGAATTGGTGACACCGGAAGAGCAGGCGCAGATCGTTCAGGTGTGGGGAGATACGGCGGCAGATTATCCGCAAGATCAGACGTTAAGTTCACTGTTCGAGCAGCAGGTAGCGAGCACACCGGAGCAAGTGGCAGTGCTGTGTGGAGCGGAATCGTTGACCTACGCGGAGCTGAATGAGCGCGCGAACCGTTTGGCTCGGACGTTGCGTGCGGAAGGTGTTGAACCGGATCAGCCGGTAGGCATACTGGTTCAGCGCTCGCTAGAGATGATCGTAGGCATCTACGCGATCCTCAAGGCAGGCGGAGCCTACGTGCCAATTGATCCAGAATATCCGGCCGACCGCATCCGCTTCATGCTGGAGGATTCGGGAGCGAAGCTGGTGCTGACGCAATCGCATCTGGCAGAGCAAGCATCCTTGAGCTTCGACGGCAAGGTGCTGGTGCTGGATCGTCAGGAGCAGGCTGGCAAGGACATTTACCACGAAGACGGTTCGAATCTGGAGCCACTGGCCGGGCCGCATCATGTCGCCTATGTCATCTATACGTCTGGCTCCACGGGAAAACCGAAGGGCGTGATGGTTGAGCACCATTCCGTTCTGAACCGGATTTTGTGGATGCATGATCGGTACGGCTTGAGTGCGGAAGATACGATCCTGCAAAAGACCGCCTTCACCTTCGACGTGTCGGTGTGGGAGCTGTTCTGGTGGTCGCTGGTCGGCTCGAAGGTGAGCCTGTTGTCCGTGGGCGGGGAAAAGAACCCGGAAGAGATCGTCGACGCCATTGTCCGCGATGGCGTGAGCACGATGCACTTTGTACCTGCCATGCTGCATGCGTTCCTGGAGTATGTGGAGCAGCAGCCACGGGAAGTAATGCAAGCGAAACTGGCAACGCTGCGTCATGTCTTTGCCAGTGGTGAAGCCTTGCCGCCACAGCATGTGGCTCGCTTCCAGCGGCTCGTGTCGAGCCTGACCGGAGCGAAGCTGATCAACCTGTACGGTCCAACCGAAGCGACGGTGGACGTATCGTACTTTGATTGCGAGCCGACGGAAGAATATGCAGTCATTCCGATCGGAAAACCGATTCAAAACATTCGCCTGTACATCGTGAAGGAAGGCACGGAGCAATTGCAGCCGATTGGGGTTGCAGGGGAGTTGTGCATCGGTGGTGTCGGTGTGGCACGTGGGTATCTGAACCGTCCGGAGCTGACGGCCGAGAAATTTGTGAAAGATCCGTTTGCCGGCGGGGAAGCCGGGTATGAGCGGATGTACCGCACCGGCGATTTGGCGAGATGGATGCCGGACGGCAACATTGAATATTTGGGCCGGATCGACCATCAGGTGAAAATCCGGGGGTACCGGATTGAGCTGGGCGAGGTCGAAACGCAGCTGCTCCAAGTAGCGTCCGTGCGAGAAGCGGTTGTCATGGCTCGTGCAGACGAAACGGGCCAAAAACACATGGTGGCCTACTATGTCGCGGGGCAAGAGCTAGGAGCCAGCGAGCTGAGAAGTGAGCTGGGCCGGGAACTGCCAAGCTACATGGTGCCGTCCTACTTTGTACAACTGGAGCAAATGCCGCTGAGTCCAAATGGAAAAATTGACCGCAAGGCCCTACCAGCACCGGAAGGCAGCCTGCAAAGCGGAGCCGATTATGTCGCACCGCGAACGTGGGTGGAAGTGAAACTGGCACACATTTGGCAGGAGGTGCTGGGCCTCACGCAGGTCGGTGTGAAGGAAAACTTCTTCGAGATTGGCGGACACTCGCTGCGGGCGACGACACTGGCCTCGAAGATTCACAAGGAGTTGAACAAGCCGCTTCCCCTGCGCAGTATTTTTGAAGCACCCACGATTGAACAACTGGCAGCCGTTCTGGAAGGTCTGGATCAAGTGGTGTACGCGTCCATTCCGGTAACAGAAGAACGCAGCTTCTACCCGTTATCTTCAGCACAAAAACGACTGTATGTACTGCATCAGTTTGATCCAAGTGATGTGAACTACAACATGCCGTCAGTGCTGCAAGTGAGCGGTCCGCTGGATGTGAAACGAGTAGAAGACGTGTTCCGTCAACTAATTGATCGTCATGCAACCTTGCGTACCCGCTTTGAGCTGGTAGACAATGAGCCGATGCAATGGATTGAGGATACCGTGCCATTCGAGGTGGAATATACGAAGGTACAGGTAGAGAGTACGACTACGGCTACGTACACGAGGATTAGCGAGGAAGCACAAGAACGGGTACGGCAGTTTATCCGTCCGTTTGATCTAAAAGCTGCACCGCTGCTGCGGGTAGGCTTGGTGGATCTGGGTGTCCAAGGAGTAGGGCAAGAATCCCAGCATTTACTCATGCTCGACATGCACCATATCGTTTCGGATGGCGTGTCGATGGAGGTACTGACCGATGAGTTTGTCCGCTTGTATGGCGGTGAAGAACTGTCGCCATTGCGGATTCAGTACAAAGACTATGCCGTATGGCAGCAAAGCGAAACCCATCAGGAGTGGATGCAGCGTCAGGAAGCGTACTGGCTGGGCACCTTCCGGGGCGGAGTGCCTGTACTGGATCTGTCAACCGACTTTGCCCGTCCGGCGGTGCAGAGTACGGCAGGGGATACGATCGAGTTTGCACTGGGGCGTGAGGTTAGTGAACGCCTGAAAGAACTGGCTTCGCAAACAGGCTCTACCCTGTATATGGTGCTGCTGGCGGCGTACACCACACTCTTGCACAAATATACAGGCCAAGAGGACATTGTCGTCGGCACGCCGATTGCAGGACGACCGCATGCGGAGCTCAGTAATCTGGTGGGTGTCTTCATTAACACGCTGGCGATTCGCAATTATCCGTCCAGCGACAAAACGTTCCTGGATTATCTGCAAGAGGTGAAGGAGCATGCGCTCAGTGCTTATGAGCATCAAGACTATCCTTTTGAAGAACTGGTTGAACAGCTGAATTTGACGCGGGATACGAGCCGAAATGCGCTGTTTGACACGATGTTTGAGTTGAAAACCTTGGAGCAGCAGGCGTTGCAGTTGGAAGGTCTGACCCTGAATTCGTATCCGCTGGAAAATCATACGGCCAAGTTTGATCTGACTTTAGATGCAGTGGAGCAGCCAGAAGGCATTCTGTGCAGTCTGGAATATAGCACGGCGTTGTACAAGCCTGAGACCATGACGCGATTGGCACAGCATTTTGCGGAAATCGTTCGAGCTATTGCATACCATCCACAACAGCCCCTGGCAACTTTGAATATGGTAACCGTTGAGGAAAAGGAGCAACTCATCTACGGTTTTGGAGAAGTGGGAGTAACGGATGGTGCTGCAGTTGAAGCAGGAGCCCTGTTCCATACCTATGTGGAAGAACAGGCACAGCTTGTACCAGATCATGTGGCGGTGGTGTACGAGGAGGAGCAGCTCACTTACCGGAAACTGAACGAGCGCGCGAACCAATTGGCGCGGAGATTGCGGAATGAAGGCGTTGGACGCGAGTCGATTGTCGGCATTTTGAGTGAACGCTCGGTAGACATGCTGGTCGGCGTACTGGCGGTGTGGAAGGCGGGAGGCGCCTATGTGCCGCTGGATGCAGACTATCCGTCCGAACGCATTCGTTTCATGCTGGAGGACAGTGGTGCGACGGTATTGTTGACCCAAATCGGCTTACAGGAGCAAGCACAGATATGGCTTGGGGAAAGCCGACAGGCCTTGGCCGGAGGGCAGACTGAGGGTGAGTTGGAAACAGCGGCTGGTGCTGAAACGATGGAAAGAGACAGCCTAAATGAAAACTTAGGCTTGAAATCAGATTCGAAGTCTGACAGCGAAGCAGCATCCGAACCGGCAACAGGGCTGCGTCTGCATACCGTACTGGCATTGGACGATGAGTCACTGTACACCGGAGATACGACAGACGTCGATCACATCAACGAACCGCACGATTTGGCGTATGTGATCTATACATCCGGGACAACCGGACGGCCGAAGGGCGTCATGATCGAGCATCGCAGCCTGGTGAATACGGCTGCGGCGTATCGCCGGGATTATCGCCTGAACCAATTCCCAGTCCGACTGCTGCAACTGGCGAGCTTCTCCTTCGACGTGTTCGTCGGGGACATTGCACGGACGCTCTATAACGGCGGCACGATGGTCATTTGTCCGAAAGACGACCGGATTGATTTTAGCCGTTTGTATGGCTGGATTCGCGATGTCCAGATAACCGTGTTCGAATCGACTCCAGCCCTGATCGTACCGTTTATGCAGCATGTGCATGAACAGGGGCTGGACATGAGCAGTCTGGAACTACTAATCACCAGTTCGGACAGCTGCAGTGTGACGGACTACCGGGTGCTGCAAGAACGGTTTGGTGCGGATATCCGCATTATGAACAGCTACGGCGTCACCGAAGCGGCGATTGACTCCAGCTTCTACGATGAAGAACTGTCGAAGCTGCCAAGCAGCGGCCATGTGCCGATTGGTCAGGCGTGGCTGAACGCACGCTTCTACATCGTGGACAGCCAGCTGAATCCGGTGCCGATCGGCGTACTGGGTGAGCTGTGCATTGGTGGAGCCGGGGTGGCACGGGGCTACCTGAATCGTGCAGACCTGACGGCCGAGAAATTCGTAGCGAATCCGTATGTAGCGGGTGAACGGTTGTACCGCACAGGCGATTTGGCGCGGTGGATGCCGGATGGCAATGTAGACTTTATCGGCCGGATGGATGATCAAGTCAAAATCCGGGGCTTCCGGATTGAACTGGGCGAGGTGGAAGCGCAGCTGCTGACCGTGGACGGCATTCAGAAAGCCATCGTCACCGCCTGGGAAAACGAAGACGGAGACAAGGATCTGTGTGCGTATGTCGTAGCCTCGGAGGCGCTGAATTTGCCGGATCTGCGCAGCACACTCCAGCCCAAACTGCCGGGCTATATGATCCCGACCTATGTGGTACAACTGGATCGTTTCCCGCTGACACCGAACGGAAAAATTGACCGCAAAGCGTTGCCTGCGCCAGAAGCGCGCCTCGAAGGAGGCACGGCGTACGTGGCACCGCGCACACCGCTGGAAGAGCAGTTGGTACGTATTTGGCAAAGTGTTCTGAATCATCCGCAGATCGGTATTAAGGACCATTTCTTTGAAGTCGGAGGACATTCTTTGCGCGCGACAACACTGATGGCGAAAATCCATCAGGAGCTGAATTACAAGCTGGCTCTGCGAGATATTTTCCAATATCCGACGATTGAACAATTGGTGCAGGTGATGGGTGAAGATCAGACCCAGCAAACGTATGTATCTATTCCTGTGGCGGAGGAGCGTGAATATTATCCTGTTTCCTCGGCGCAAAAACGGATGTACGTGCTGAGTCACCTGGAAGGTGGAGAGGTTAGCTACAACATGCCAGGAGCGTTGATTATCGAAGGCTCCTTGGATAAAATGCGACTGGAACAAGCCTTCCGCCAGCTGATTGCCCGTCATGAAGCCCTGCGAACCCGATTCGAGATGGTGGATGGTGAGGTGATTCAACGGATTGAATCGGGCGTCGCATTCAGCGTGGAGCATGTGCAGGCAAGCGAAGAAGAGACCCAGCAGTATGCCCAAGACTTTGTACGCGCATTTGATCTCGCACAAGCACCGTTGCTGCGGGTTCAGCTGGTGGAAACCGGACCGGAGCGTCACGTCATGCTCTATGACATGCACCATATTATTTCGGATGGCGTCACGGAAGGAATTATCGTGCAGGAGTTCTCTCAATTGTATGAAGGCAAGGAACTGCCGCCACTGAGCATCCAGTACAAGGACTATGCGGTTTGGCAGCATGCAGATATGCAAAGTGAGCGGCTTCGTGAGCAGGAAAGCTACTGGCTGAACACGATGGCTGGTGACATTCCGGTGCTGGATATGCCTACGGATTTTGCAAGACCAGTCGTACAGCGTCTGGAAGGAGCGCGATTGGAATTTGCGATCAGCCTGGAGGACAGCGAACAGTTGAAACAGCTGTCCGCGCAAACCGGCTCCACCTTGTACATGGTATTGCTGGCCGCGTATAGCACGCTTTTGCATAAATATTCGGGACAGGAAGACATTATCGTCGGCACGCCGATTGCCGGAAGACCGCATGCGGAGCTGGAGGGCTTGGTAGGCGTATTCCTCAACACGCTGGCGATCCGCAATTATCCGGCTGGTGACAAAACGTTCCTAGATTACTTGCAAGAGGTCAAAGAGCATGCGCTCAGTGCTTACGAACATCAGGAATATCCTTTTGAAGAGCTGGTTGAAAAGCTGAATTTAACGCGGGATACGAGCCGGAATGCGCTGTTTGACACGATGTTTGAGTTGAAAACATTTGAGCAGCAGGAGTTCGAGCTGGAAGGTCTGACCTTTAAAACGTATCCGACAGACAATCATACGGCCAAATTTGATCTGACCTTGGATGCCGTGGAGCAGCCGGAAGGCATTCTGTGCAGTCTGGAATACAGCACGGCGCTGTACAAGCCTGAGACCATCGCGCGATTGGCACAGCATTTTACCGAACTTGTACGTGCGATTACTCTTCATCCGCAGCAGCCACTGGCAGCTTTGGATATGGTAACTGTCGAGGAGAAGGCACAAATCATCTACGGTTTTGGAGATGTGGGAGTATCGGATGTTACTGCTGAAGCAGGAGGCTTATTCCATACTTATGTGGAAGAACAGACCCAGCTTATACCAGATCATGTGGCGGTGGTGTACGAGGAACAACAACTGACGTACCGCACACTGAACGAGCGTGCGAACCAATTAGCCCGTAGACTGCGAAATGAAGGCATTGGACGCGAGTCGATTGTTGGCATTTTGAGTGAACGTTCGGTCGACATGCTGGTTGGCGTACTGGCGGTGTGGAAGGCAGGAGGCGCCTATGTGCCGCTGGATGCAGATTATCCGTCCGAACGTATTCGTTTCATGCTGGAGGACAGTGGTGCGACGGTACTGTTGACCCAAATCGGCTTGCAGGAGCGTGCACAGGCATGGCTCGAGGAAAGCCAACCTACATCCGAACCCGCAACAGGGCTGCGTCTGCACACCGTACTGGCACTGGACGATGAGTCGCTGTACACCGGAGATACCACAGACGTCAATCACATCAACGAACCGCAGGATCTGGCGTATGTGATCTACACCTCAGGGACAACGGGACGTCCGAAGGGCGTCATGATCGAGCATCGCAGCTTGGTGAATACCGCCGCGGCGTATCGTCGGGATTATCGCCTGAACCAGTTCCCGGTACGTTTGCTGCAGCTGGCGAGCTTCTCCTTCGACGTGTTCGTCGGTGATATCGCGCGGACGCTTTATAACGGCGGCACGATGGTTATCTGTCCGAAAGACGACCGCATTGATCCGAGCCGTCTGTATGGCTGGATTCACGACTATCAGATTACGGTGTTCGAATCCACACCAGCCTTGATCGTACCGTTTATGCAGCATGTATATGAGCAGGGACTGGACATGAGCAGTTTGGAATTGCTGATTACCAGCTCGGATAGCTGCAGCGTGACGGATTATCGGGTGTTGCAAGAACGATTTGGCGCAGATATTCGCATTATGAACAGCTATGGTGTTACGGAAGCGGCGATCGACTCCAGCTTCTACGACGAAGAACTGTCGAAGCTGCCAAGCAGCGGTAATGTGCCGATTGGACAGGCATGGCTGAACGCACGCTTCTACATCGTGGACAGCCAGCTGAATCCGGTGCCGATCGGCGTACTGGGTGAGCTGTGCATTGGCGGAGCTGGGGTAGCACGAGGCTACCTGAACCGTGCGGACCTGACGGCCGAGAAATTCGTAGCCAATCCGTTCGTGCCAGGTGAACGATTATACCGCACAGGTGACTTGGCGCGATGGATGCCGGACGGCAATGTGGACTTTATCGGCCGGATGGACTATCAAGTGAAAATCCGGGGCTATCGGATCGAGCTGGGCGAGATCGAAACGGCGATCCAGCGGGTGCCGGGTGTACGTCAAGCGGTAGTCATCGACCGGACGGATGAGCGTGGACACAAGTACTTGTGCGGATACATCACAGGAGAAGCTGAGCTGCGGATCGAGGAGGTACAGGCCGAACTGGAAGCCGGACTGCCAGCGCACATGGTGCCTGCACGTTTGATGCGACTGGAGACGATCCCGCTGACCAGCAACGGTAAAATCGACCGTAAGGCCTTGCCGGAACCGGAAGGAAGCATCCATACGGGTGCAGCCTATGTGGCACCGCGTACCACGGTGGAGCAAGTACTGGCTGCGGTATGGGCCGGGGTGCTCGGCGTGGAAGCGGTAGGTGCGCAGGATAACTTCTTTGAGCTGGGTGGCGATTCGATTAAGGCCTTGCAAGTATCCTCCCGATTGCTGCAAGCAGGTTATCGACTGGAGATGAAAGACCTGTTCAGTCATCCAACCGTGTCTGCCTTGGCACTGAAAGTTCAATCGGTGACCCGATTGGCGGATCAAAGCGAAGTGGTGGGCGCTGTGAAGCTGACACCTGTTCAACACTGGTTCTTTGAGCAAAACCTGACGGATGCTCATCATCATAACCAGTCCATCATGCTGCATAGCAAGGATGGTTTTGATGAACCGGCCCTGCGCACGGCGATGGATCAAATCGTTAGCCATCACGACACACTGCGGATCGTTTTCCGTCCTACGGAGCACGGATATGAAGCCTGGAATCGCGCAATTGGGGAGGGCGAGCTGTATACGCTGGAACGTATAGACCTCAGCCATGAGACTGAGGTGTCAGCGGCGATCGAGGCTAAAGTGAATGAAATTCAGGCGGGTATTCAGTTAAGCGAAGGACCGCTGGTGAAACTGGGGCTGTTCCATTGCCCAGATGGTGATCATTTGCTGATGGCGATTCATCACTTGGTGGTGGATACCGTATCTTGGCGCATTTTGTTCGAGGATATTACAACCGCCTACGAGCAGGCATTGAACGGACAAACGGCTCGCCTTCCGCACAAAACGGATTCGTTCCGCACCTGGGCGGATGGGCAGTCTCAATATGCGAATAGTCCGGCTATGGCAGCAGAACTTGGATTCTGGAAGGAAATGGAACATGGCGTATATCAGCCGCTTCCAAAAGACGAGCCCCCTTCTCATTCCTTGAATAGGGACAGCGAGAACATGACAGTTACGTGGACAGCTCAGGAAACGGAGCAGTTGTTAAAACAGGCGCATCGTGCCTACAACACGGAGATGAATGATTTGCTGCTTACCGCATTGGGACTGACGATTCATCGCTGGGCGGGCCTGGAACGAGTGCTCGTGAGCCTGGAAGGCCATGGGCGGGAATCCATTCTGCCAGAACTGGATATTACGCGCACCGTGGGCTGGTTTACGACCCAATTCCCGGTGGTGCTGGATATGAGCGTGGGGCAAGACCTTTCACAGCGCATCAAACAGGTGAAAGAAGGACTCCGCCGCATTCCGCAAAAGGGCATTGGCTACGGGATGTTGAGATACCTGTCCGCAGCATGTGAGCCAGAGCGTTTTGTGACCGAACCTGAAATCAGCTTTAACTATTTGGGACAATTTGATCAAGATATGCAAAGTCAGTCCTTTGGCGTATCTCCTTACTCTAGCGGTGCAGAGCTTAGCGCCCATGCAGCCAGAACGCACACGCTGGATATGAACGGACTGATTTCGGAAGGTAAGCTGCAATTGACAATCAGCTACAGCAAGCAGGAATATCGTCGTGAAACGATGGAGCAGTTAGCTGAACAGTTCAGAACCAGCTTGCAGGAAATCATTACGCATTGCACAGGCCGCAAACAGCAAGAACTGACGCCAAGCGATGTCATGCTTAAACATGTAACGATGGCCGAGCTGGATCAATTGGTAGAACGGACTCGTGACATCGGGGAACTGGAAAATGTCTATGCGTTGACGCCGATGCAAAAAGGCATGTTGTTCCATAGTCTGATGGATGCAGCATCCGGGGCTTATTTTGAACAAACGACCTTTGATTTGCACGGACGTTTCCAAGCGGATATTTTCCAGGATAGCTTGAATCATTTGGCGCAGCGGCATGAGATCTTTAGAGCTAATTTCATCAGCGGTTGGCAGGATGAGCCTGTGCAGGTGATTTTCCGCCGCAAGGAGGTTGGTTTCAGATGTGAAGATTTGCGTCATCTGAATGAGCAGGAACGTGACGCGTATGTGCAGGAATTTATTCGCAAGGACAAGGCAGCCGGATTCGATTTGTCCCGGGATGCGTTGATGCGCGTGGCGATTTTACGAACAGGTGATGAGGATTATTATTTTGTGTGGAGCTCTCATCACATCTTGATGGATGGCTGGTGTGTGGCGTTAGTCACGGATGAGGTGTTTGAGGCTTATTTTGCAGCCGTGGAGCATAGACAGCCGAAGCTTGCCCCCGTGACTCCATACAGTCAGTATATTGAGTGGCTTGAAGCACAGGATGAAGAAGCAGCAGCTTCCTACTGGAAGGATTATTTGCTCGGCTATGATCAGCAAACTTCGATTCCGACCGGAAAAGTAGGCGTGAAAGCGGGCGATGCACAATTTGAGCATATCCTGTGCGATCTGGGCAAGGACTTGACCGGACGTATGGAAATGGTGGCCAAGCAGCACCACGTGACCCCGAATACATTGCTGCAAACCGCCTGGGGCTTACTGCTTCAAAAGTACAACGGTAGTGACGACGCTGTTTTTGGCGGTGTAGTGTCGGGTCGTCCAGCGGATATTTCGGGGATCGAAAACATGGTGGGCTTGTTCATTAACACCATTCCAATACGTATCCGCAGTGGGGTTGACGATACCTTTGCCGACCTGATCAGAACGAATCAGAAACAGGCGCTGACTTCTCAAGATTATGAAACGTATCCGCTGTATGAAATTCAAGCCTTGACCGAGCAAAAGCAAGACCTGATCAACCACATTATCGTGTTTGAAAACTATCCGGTGGAGGAGCAGGTCGAGCAACTTGGCGAAGGGGCAGCGTCGGACTTTGAAATTCGCAATGCCGGCATGATTGAACAAACCAACTATGATTTCAATCTGGTTGTCATGCCGCAGGAAGCGATGAAAATCCGATTTGAATACAATGCGAAGTTATATGATCGTGAAGCCGTGAAGCGGACTCAGGGCCATCTGATACAGCTATTGGAGCAGGTGGTAGCGAAGCCGGACACTCGGGTGCAGGAGCTGGATATGGTAAGTACGCAGGAGCGCGAGCAAATTCTCCGCGTATGGGGCAATACAGCCGCCGAGTATCCGAGCGAGCAAACGATCCATGGCCTGTTCGAGACACAAACGGCACACACACCGGAACAGCCAGCATTGTTCTTTGAAGGAGAACAGCTGACCTATCGCGAGCTGAATGAACGTGCGAATCGTCTGGCGCGCACCTTGCGTAGTCAAGGCGTGACGAAGGATCGACTGGTGGGTCTGATGACCGAGCGTTCGGTGGACATGATCGTGGGCATCTTCGGGATTTTAAAAGCCGGGGGCGCATATGTGCCCATCGATCCGACCTATCCAGAGGAGCGTATCCGCTACATGCTGGACGACTCGGGTGCGAAGCTGTTGTTAACGCAAAACCATCTGGTTGATAAAGTGGCTTTCGACGGTAGCGTGCTGGTGCTGAATGGGGCACAGGGTGTGTATCACGAGGATGGTTCCAATCTGGAGCCGTTGTCTGGTCCGAACGATCTGGCCTATGTCATTTATACGTCAGGTACGACGGGTCAGCCGAAGGGTGTTATGTTGGAGCATCGCGGTCTATGCAATCTGAAAACGTATTTTGATCAGACGCTCAAGATCCGCACGTCGGATCATACGTTGCTGTTTGCTAGCTATTCGTTTGATGCGGCTTGCTGGGAAATCTTCCAGGCGCTGTTCTGCGGAGCCACGTTGTATGTACCAACGTCAGAGACGATTTTGGACTATGAGAGATTCGAACATTATATGACAGAACATCAGATTACGGTGGCGACGTTACCACCGACCTATGCGGTGTATCTGGAGCCGGAGCGGATGCCATACCTGCGTGTTCTGTTCACTGCGGGTTCAGCATCCTCAACAGAATTGGTATACAAGTGGAAGGATCAGGTGGCGTACTACAACGGCTACGGTCCAACCGAAAACTCGGTGGCGACGTCCGTCTGGCCGGTATCCGAGGACGAGAGAGCAGGACAACTCATTTCCATCGGACGCCCTATACCGAATCATCGGGTGTACATGGTGGATGTGCATGGACATTTGGCTCCGGTAGGCGTAGCGGGTGAACTGTGCGTGTCCGGTCCGGGTCTGGCCCGTGGTTATCTGGATCGCCCAGAGCTGACGGCTGAGAAATTTATACCAAATCCGTTTGCAGCTGGTGAAGCCGGCTACGAACGAATGTACCGTACGGGTGACTTGGCCAGATGGATGCCAGACGGCAACATTGAATATTTGGGCCGGATCGACCATCAGGTGAAAATCCGGGGTTACCGGATCGAGCTGGGCGAAGTCGAGGCACAAATTTTGAAAGTGGAGGATGTACAAGAGGTCATCGTACTGGCCCAGGCGGACGAACAGGGGCAAAACCAATTGGTGGCGTACTATGTTGCTGAAAGGGAAGTGAGCGCTGGTGAGCTGCGCAGCTTACTGGGCGAGGAGCTTCCAAACTACATGGTGCCTTCGTATTTGGTACAGCTGGAGCAGATGCCGTTGACACCGAACGGTAAAATCGACCGCAAGGCACTGCCAACACCGGAAGGCAACCTGCAAAGCGGAGCTGATTATGTCGCACCGCGGACGTGGGTAGAAGTGAAGCTGGCGCAAATTTGGCAGGATGTGCTGGGTCTGGCGCAGGTCGGTGTGAAGGAAAACTTCTTCGAGATTGGCGGACACTCGCTGCGGGCGACGACGCTGGCCTCGAAAATTCACAAGGAGCTGAACAAGCCGCTTCCACTGCGCAGTATTTTTGAAGCGCCAACGATTGAACAACTGGCAACGGTCATGGAAGGTCTGGATCAAGTGGCGTATGCGTCCATTCCGGTAACGGAAGAACGCAGCTTCTACCCGCTTTCCTCGGCGCAAAAACGACTGTTTGTGCTGCATCAGTTCGACCCGAATGATGTGAACTACAACATGCCGTCAGTGCTGCAAGTGAGTGGTCCGCTGGACGTGAAGCGAGTGGAGGACGTGTTCCGTCAACTGGTCGCCCGCCATGCAACTTTGCGTACCCGCTTTGAGCTGGTGGACAGTGAGCCGGTGCAATGGATTGAGGACACCGTGCCGTTCGAGGTGGAGTATACAAAGGTACAGGTAGAGGGTGCGACTACGGATACAGATCAGGATACAACCACGGATACGGACACGATGGTCAGCCAGGAAGCACAAGAACGGGTGCGGCAGTTTGTACGTCCGTTCGATCTGAAAGCCGCTCCGCTGCTGCGGGTAGGCTTGGTAGATTTGGGCGTACAAGGAACCGAGCAGGAATCGCAGCATTTACTCATGCTCGATATGCACCACATCGTCTCGGATGGCGTGTCCATGGGAGTACTGACCGATGAATTTGTCCGCTTATACGACGGTGAAGAGCTTTCGCCATTGCGTATACAGTACAAGGATTATGCGGTATGGCAGCAAAGCGAAGCCCATCAGGAGTGGATGCAACGTCAGGAAGCGTACTGGCTCGACACCTTCCGGGGGGAACTGCCTGTACTGGATCTACCTACGGACTTTGCCCGTCCGGCGGTGCGAAGTACCGCAGGCGATACGGTGGTGTTCGGACTGGAACGTGAAGTCAGCGAGCGGCTGAAAGAACTGGCGGCGTACACAGGCTCCACGCTGTATATGGTGCTGCTGGCGGCGTACACCGCGCTCTTACACCAATACAGCGGGCAAGAGGACATCGTAGTCGGCACACCGATTGCCGGACGACCGCATGCCGATCTGGAGCCGATGATTGGGATGTTCGTCGGAACGCTGGCATTGCGAAACTATCCGACAGCGGAACATACCTTCCGCAGCTACGTGGAAGAAGTGAAAGTTTGTGCACTGCAAGCCTATGAACATCAGGACTACCCATTTGAGGAGCTGGTGGAAAAGCTAAATGTGAAGCGGGATATGAGCCACCATCCGCTGTTCGATACGATGTTTACCCTGCAAACCACTGAGGAAGGCGAACTGCAACTGGCAGATCTGAGCTTCCGTCCATACGGCTTGGAACAAACGCCAGCGAAGTTTGATTTGACGCTGGAAGCCAGAGAGGAAGAGGCGGGTATCCAGTTCGGATTGCAGTATGCAACTGCGTTGTACGAGCGTGAAACGGTAGAACGGATGACGCGTCACTTTGTTCGCTTGGCCAAAGCTGTGGCGGTGAACCCGGATGCGAAGCTGGGTGAGCTGGAGTTGATTACAACAGAAGAAACCGAGCAGATTCTGAAGGTATTCAATGATCCGAATGCGCATAGCGTGCTTGGAGCATTACAAGGCCATTCGCTCAGCGAACGCTTTGAAGAGCAAGCGAAGCGCAACCCTGAGCGGATAGCCGTTGTGTCTGGGGCCACCGCGCTGACCTACACTGAGCTAAATGAGCGTGCGAACCAATTGGCTCGTGTGTTACGAGCGGAAGGGGTCGAAGCAGATCAACCGGTTGGCGTATTGCTGGAACGTTCTGCGGATATTCTGGTGAGCATTCTGGGGGTACTGAAGGCCGGAGGCGCGTATGTGCCGATGGATACGATGTATCCACAGGAGCGCATCGACTACATGCTCCAAGACAGTGGGGCCAAGGTCGTGATTACAAGTAGAGTTGCCAACCTGTCGCTCAGCTTGCCATCCACAGTTCGAGCTGTAGTCTTGGATGACGAGGACGTTCAAGCTCAACTGGGAGCACAGGATGCGAGCAACCTGATCCCTGTCGCCGGCCCGCATAACCTGGCCTATATGATTTACACGTCAGGCACCACCGGTCAGCCGAAAGGGGTCATGATCGAGCAGGGCAGTGTTAGCAATCTGGTAGATGCTTTATGGAAACGAGTATACAGCCGTTACGAACAGCCGCTTCATGTCGCATGGCTGTCAGCATTTGTATTTGATGCTTCGGTGAAGCAAATCTTTGCCAGCTTGCTGTTAGGCCACACTCTGCATGTGGTGTCCCGTGACGTCAGCCTGAGCGGAGAGCATTTGATCGCCTACTACCGCACGCACCGGATTGATCTGTCGGACGGCACACCTGCGCATCTGCATATTTTGAACGAAAGCGTCAGTGTGACGGAAGCGCCGGAAGTGAAGCATTACCTGATTGGTGGCGAAGCATTATCCGTGCAGCTGGTACAAGTGTTCCTGCACAAGTGGTCCGGGTATCGTCCGGTGATTACGAACGTGTACGGTCCGACCGAAACGACGGTAGATGCGACCGCTTATACGATTGAAGATGTGGAGTCCCTGAACGCACTGCTGGAAAAAGGGGAGCATACGGTATCCATCGGAACGCCGATCGCGAACCAGTCGGTGTACATCTTGAACAGCCAGCAACAGCTGGTGCCGATCGGTATCGCAGGTGAGCTTTATATCGGGGGTGCAGGTGTCGGACGAGGATACCTGAACCTGCCGGAGCTGACGGCAGAGAAGTTCGTCCTGAATCCGTTCGCTGATGCGGCAGCAACCGATCCAGCGGACAGCACTCACGCAAACCGGATGTACCGCACGGGCGACTTGGCACGGTGGATGCCAGACGGCAGTATTGAGTATTTGGGCCGGATCGACCACCAGGTGAAAATCCGGGGTTACCGGATCGAGCTGGGTGAGGTGGAAGCGCAGCTGCTGACCGTGGATGGCATTCAGAAAGCCGTGGTCACAGCATGGGAAAACGAAGACGGACACAAGGACCTGTGTGCCTACATCATAGCTTCAGCGTCCCTGAGTTTGCCGGAGCTACGGAATGCGCTGCAGCCGAAGCTGCCCGATTACATGATCCCGACGTATGTGGTACAACTGGATCGTTTCCCGCTGACACCGAACGGGAAAATCGACCGCAAGGCGCTGCCGGCGCCGGAAGCACGCCTCGAAGGAGGCCTGGAGTACGTTGCACCGCGGACGCCGCTGGAAGCCAAGCTAGCCCAAATCTGGCAGGATGTCTTGAAGCTGTCCAGCGTAGGAGTCACCGACTCATTCTTTGACGTGGGTGGGCACTCCCTGCGGGCAACGACGCTGGTGGCCAAAATCCATCAGGAACTGGACAGCCGGATTACGCTGCGTGAGGTGTTCCAACACTTTACGATTGAGCAGCAAGCCCAGCTCATCGCAACGCACGGCACAGACACCTATACGGTGATTCCTGCGGCGGCGCAACAGGCATACTACCCGGTTTCCTCGGCTCAAAAACGACTGTACATTTTGAGCCATCTGGAAGGTGGGGATCTCAGCTACAATATGCCGGGTGTATTAACCGTGGAGGGACCGCTTCAGGCCGATCGGCTGGAGGATGCGTTCCGTCAGTTAATAGCTCGCCATGAAACGCTGCGGACTTCCTTTGAAATGCTGGAAGGCGAGGTCGTACAGCGGGTGTACGATCAAGTGGAGTTTGCAGTAGAGCACCTGCAAGCCAGGGAGTCCGAAGCCGATGCCTATATCGAGTCCTTTGTACGCAGCTTTGACCTTCGCCAGGCACCACTGCTGCGTGTCCGTCTTATTCAAACCGGACCAGAGCGCCATCTCCTGATGTACGACATGCACCATATTATTTCAGACGGTGTATCGTCGAACAATATCGTGCAGGAGTTGGTACAACTGTACGAAGGACAGGCATTGGAGCCGCTGCAAATTCAGTACAAAGACTACGCCGTGTGGCAGCAGCAGGAGATGCAGCGTGAATCATACCAACGCCGGGAACACTTCTGGCTGGAGCATTTAGCTGGAGAGTTGCCGGTACTGAATTTGCCAATTGCTTATCCTAGACCTGCTGTTCGCAGCTTCGAAGGTGCGATGTATGAATTTACAGTGGACGCGAATGTATCCGAGCAACTGCACCGAATTGCGACACAAACCGGAAGTACACTGTACATGGTGCTGTTGAGCGCCTACACCGTTCTGCTGTCCAAATACAGCGGTCAGGACGATTTGATCATCGGTACGCCAGTAGCAGGCCGCTTGTTGCCTGAGCTGGAGCCACTGATCGGAATGTTCGTCAATACGCTAGCCATCCGGCATCAGCCGAAGGGCAACCAAACGTTCCACAGCTACTTGCAGGAAGCCAGAGATCGTACGCTGCAAGCCTTTGAGCATCAGGATTATCCACTGGAAGAGTTGGTGGAAAAGCTGGATGTAGCACGGGATGCAAGCCGTAACCCGTTGTTTGACACCATGTTTGTACTGCAAAATACAGAGTCGCAGGAAACGAAGCTAGAAACGCTGTCCTTCAGTCCATATGTTCAGGAGCACAGCATCTCCAAATTCGATTTGACCTTGTCTATGAGTGATGAAGACGGGGAAATCAAGGGTTCGTTTGAATATTGCACGAAGCTGTTTGGGGCCGACGCTATTGAGAGATTAACCAGAGATTTGATAGCGATCCTGTCCCAGATTGGAATCGATCCAGATTTGCTGTTAGGCGATATTCAGGTTAACTCGGACGAGCGGCCGGAAGGCTTCTCACCGGATTCCATCGACTTTGTTTTTTAAATCCGTTTTCTAAAATGCAATGAGTTCACTTTGCGTGTGCAGAGGGCGGCGGCTTGTCCGACTGCCCTTGCCTGCAAAGTATTCTTTTTCTGACACAACGCTCATGTACGTAACAACGCACCATCCAACCGGGGAACAGGCCCCGAGAAGCAGGAGGGATGTCATTGAAAGCCTTATTTGAGAAGGAAAAAAATTACTGGAGTCATAAACTGGAATCTGAGGATCATACCATCTGCCTACCATACACTAACCATGTGTCCAGAAGTACAACTGTAACGAGTTTAAATTCCCATATGTACACGCTCACATTTCCAACTGAAATTTCCCAAAGAATATCATCTATAACAGGTGGCGCTCCATGGGCCGTGTTTATGGTCCTGCTTGCTGGAGTAGAGAGCTTATTGCATAAATACACAGGTGAGGAACGTGTGCTGCTGGGCATTCCGGTAGCCAAGTCTAGCAACGGTGCTACAAAGCCGATCAACCATCTACTTTTATTGAAAAATACGCTGGATTCCAGCACAACCTTCAAAGCCTTGCTGTCTCAAATCAAAACCTCTGTCGGCGAAGCTATTGAACATCAAAACATTCCTTTTTGGAACTATTCTGAATTACTTGACATTCAACGTGATGAGGATGGAAAGCCTCTTATTCACACCACAGTATCCTTGCGAAATATTCATATTTCTGATTTTTTGGATCACGTACAATCTGAACTAGATTTCCAGTTTCAATGGGAACATGAAGCGGTTTCCCTAAACGTAAAGTATAGTAGCGACCGTTATAGCGAGACGACGATTGAGCATTTTGTTGAGCAGCTTCTGCGGCTGTACACTATTGTTTTGCAGCAGCCAGAGTTGGCGATTTCCACAGCACAAGTGCTGTCAGAGCAAGAAATAGAGCAGCTGCTCCATACCTTCAACGATACAAATGTGGATTATCCACGTCATGCGTCTATTCATGAATTGTTCGAGAAACAGGCGAAGCAGACACCACAGCAGGTGGCGGTAGTGTATGGGCAAGATAGCCTAACCTATGCAGAATTGAATGAAAAGGCCAACCGACTGGCTCATTCTTTACGTAAGCAGGGAATCCGCACCGAGCAGACGGTCGGCATTGTAGCTGAACGCTCGATTGAGATGATTGTCGGTATGCTCGGAATTCTCAAAGCAGGTGGAGCGTATGTACCCATTGATTCTGATTACCCGGATGAGCGTGTACGCTATTTGCTGAAGGATTCCGGTGCGGACATACTGCTCGTGCAGCGAATGGAACATCGGCCCACTGATTTTAAGGGAATGGTGCTTGACCTTAGCGATGCCGCAATTTATGGAACGGATGATGCTGATCGTTACGATCCCATTTTGTCGAATGAGCACGGGACGAATACTGATTCGGGATACGTGGACTGCCTAGATCCGTTCTACTCCATTTCCGCCAGTCCCGAACTTGCTTCTACGACAACCATACAACCAGAAATCATGCAACCAAAAGCTACGCAATCAGAACAAGCAGAACCAGAACAAATACAGCAGACTTATGCAGCTAAAGAACAACCACAGGCGAGCGCAGCTGGTCGCTTGGCCTATATTATGTACACCTCAGGGACTACAGGCCAGCCCAAAGGGGTTATGGTGGAGCACCGTAATGTCGTGCGTTTGGTGACAAACACAAACTATGCACGCTTGAATGCCGACACACGCATTTTGCAGACCGGGTCTGTTGTCTTTGACGCGTCCACCTTCGAAGTTTGGGGTGCGCTATTGAACGGTGGACAGCTGGTGCTGGTGAGTCAGGATGTTATTTTGGACGCGCCCAAGCTCAAGGAAGTTGTCCGCAATCACGGCATTACCACGATGTGGCTGACCGCACCACTCTTTAATCAGCTATCCCAGCAGGACTTGGAACTATTTGAGGGGATGCGGGAGCTATTGGTCGGTGGTGATGTGCTGTCCGTACCGCATATTAATCGGGTATTGGAGGCCCATCCGAATCTACATATTATTAACGGCTACGGTCCGACGGAAAATACGACTTTTTCTACCACACAAGCCATTACTGGCGTTCAATCGGGATCTGTGCCCATTGGTAGCCCGATCTATAACTCGACGGCATATGTCGTGGACGGTTCGATGCAGCTCCAGCCTGTTGGAGCGTGGGGGGAACTGATTGTCGGCGGTGACGGGGTGGCTCGCGGATACCGCAACCGCCCAGAACTGACGACCGAAAAGTTCATTGACAGCCCGTTCCGTGGTGGCGAACGCTGCTATCGAACAGGGGACCTGGTGCGTTGGAATGCGGACGGGACGCTGGAATATAAGGGACGGATCGACGCGCAGGTAAAAATCCGGGGCTACCGGATCGAGCTGGGCGAGGTGGAAGCACAGCTGTTGAAGCTGGAGGCAGTCCGAGAAGCTGTTGTAATTGCACATGAAGATGAACAGGGGCAAAAGCTGCTCTGCGCATATGTGGTCACCCATGCGGAAGTAGCGACAAGTGAGCTGCGTAGCGCTTTGAGTCAGGAGCTGCCGGGCTACATGGTACCGTCGTATTTTGTACAGCTAGAGCAATTGCCACTGACGCCCAACGGCAAGGTGGATCGCCGAGCGTTGCCACAGCCAGAGGGAGGTGTAGGCTCAGGCGCAGAATATGTACCTCCTCAAAATCAATTACAAGCACAACTGGCTAGCATCTGGAAAGATGTGCTTGAGCTTGAGCGCATTGGCATTAAGGATAACTTTTTTGAGGCAGGAGGACATTCCCTGCGGGCGACACATGTCATATCACTCATCTATAAAGAATTGCATAGAAATGTGCAGCTAAAGGATCTGTTCCAGCATCCGACCATTGAACAGCTGGCGCAAGTTATTGAAGCACTGGAGCAAACCACTTATGAATCCATCCCTGTTACGGAGAATAAGCCATTTTATGCGGTCTCTTCGGCTCAAAAACGGATGTATATCCTCAATCAGCTTGATGGAGCGGGAATTAGCTATAACATACCTGGTGTCCTGACTCTGACCGGTTCACTTAATCACAAGGCACTGGATAGCGCGTTCCGTCAGCTTATTGACCGTCATGAAACATTGCGCACAAGTTTTGAGACCATGAACGGTGAACCTGTCCAGCGAGTACATGACGAGGTTCCTTTTTGCATGGAATTGACTAATGCTCACGGAGCTACCCCAAAGGAAACGGATGAGCTGGTACGTAACTTTGTCCAACCATTCGATTTGGGGCAGGCTCCGTTATTCCGAGTTGGTTTGATTGAAACAGACCCAGAGCATCATATTTTGCTCATGGATATGCATCATATCATTTCGGACGGCACCTCTATAAATGTACTAATTCAGGACTTCATTCATTTATATGCAGGCGACACGCTGCCCTCGTTACGTATTCAGTATAAAGACTACGCCGCTTGGCAACAGAAGCAGCAGCAAAGTGAACGCTACCGGGAACAGGAAAACTACTGGCTCAATACCTTCGCAGGAGAGCTACCAGTGCTTGATCTACCGACTGATTATCCACGCCCAGCGGTGAGAAGCTTTGAAGGAGATGTGCTGGAATTTACGCTTGACCAACGACAAAGCGAAGGCTTAAAAAGCATTGCGGTGCAGACGGAATCGACATTATATATGGTGTTGTTGGCTGCCTATTCGGCTTTGCTTAGCCACTATAGCGGGCAGGAGGATATTATTGTCGGTTCGCCAATTGCAGGGCGGCCCCATGCGGATCTTGGCAGTCTGATCGGGATGTTCGTGAATACACTGGCAATCCGTAATTATCCAGAAGGCGGGAAAACGTTCCGCGATTATGTGTTGGAGGTCAAGGAAAACGCGTTAAAGGCTTTTGAACATCAGGAATATCCGTTTGAAGAGCTGGTGGAGAAGCTGGGCGTGGATCGAGATTTAAGCCGTAATCCGTTATTTGATACCATGTTTGCACTGCAGAATCTAGAGCAAAAAGAGCAGCAGCTGGCGGGACTGCAATTGGCATCCTATCCAAGTGAACAAACGACCGCCAAATTTGATTTAAGTCTGTTCGCAGTGGAGGATAGAGATCAAATTTCCTGTGCTCTTCAATACGGAACTCGGCTGTACAAACGAGAAACCATTGAACGACTGACTGAGCATTTGCAGCAGCTTATCAATGCGGTTATTCAACAGCCGGATATCGCTCTTTCGGCTATAGAAATGGTTTCGGCCCAAGAAAAAGAGCTGCTTGTGCAGAGATTCAATGATACGGTAGCAGACTATCCGTATCCACGAGATCAAGCACTGCATGTGCTGTTCGAGGAACAGGTAGCACAATCACCTGATCGGCTGGCCATCACCTTTGCGGACATGCAGCTTACCTACCGTGAGCTGAATGAACGTGCCGACCGTCTGGCACGCATTCTCGCTTCCCATGGGATACGGCGCGGGTCCGAGCCAGAGACACAGCGAGTAGCAATTATGGCTGGACGCTCCATTGAAATGGTCGTCGGTATGCTGGCGATTTTGAAGGTCGGAGGGGCTTACGTTCCCATTGATCCTGATTATCCTGAAGAGCGTATCCGTTATTTACTGGAGGATTCCGGTGCGGGGCTGTTACTGTTACAACGACGTGAGCAGATGCCTTTTGAACCAGGCATTCCGGTCATCGATTTGAGTGATGAACAACGATGGAGTACCAAATCTGAATTTGACGCTCATACGGATGGAACACTTCCGATTACAACAGGGGGATCTTCCTCGGATCTTGCGTATGTGATCTACACCTCTGGTACGACAGGCAAGCCGAAGGGCGTGATGATTGAGCACCGTAATGTCGTGCGCCTAGTGAAAAACAAAAGCTATGCCACGCTTGATGAAAATACACGTATGCTGCAATTGGGCGCAGTTGTGTTCGATGCCTCCACATTTGAAATCTGGGGAACGCTGCTGAACGGGGGACAACTGTATGTGGTAAGTCATGACACTATTCTGGATGCCTCCAAGCTCAAACAGGCAATTGACAAGTATCGTGTTAACACGATGTTCATGACCACGGCTTTATTCAATCAATATTCGCAGCAAGAAATCGGAGTGTTTGCGTCCTTGAAGGAGTTGCTCGTGGGTGGTGATGTGTTGTCTGTACCGCACGTCAATCGTGTGTTGAAGGAGTACTCGCAGCTTCGCCTAGCCAATATTTATGGGCCGACGGAGAACACCACCTTTTCCACCATCTATGACATTACAGAACCGCAAACCCAGGCTATTCCCATTGGACGTCCAATTGATCACTCGACCGCCTATGTGGTCAATCGTTCGTTGAAGCTGCAACCTATCGGGGCCTGGGGGGAACTGATCGTCGGTGGTGATGGTGTTGGGCGTGGATATCTGAATCGGCCCGAGCTTACGGCGGAAAAATTTATTGAAAGTCCATTCCGGTCTGGAGAATATTGCTATCGTACAGGGGACTTAGTGCGTTGGCGTGCTGATGGTGTACTGGAGTACAAGGGAAGAATGGATGAACAGGTCAAAATTCGCGGCTACCGCATTGAACTGGGTGAAATTGAAACCCGTTTGTCCACGATTCCAGGTGTGAAGGAATCAGTTGTTACCGTGCGGCAGGACGATCACGGACAAAAACAGCTATGTGCCTATTTTGTAACAGATAGCGAACTGAGCGCCAGCGACTTACGTAACATTTTGTCGCAGGATCTGCCTGGCTATATGGTGCCGTCCTACTTTGTGCAGCTCTCCAGACTGCCTTTGACGCTGAATGGCAAAGTAGACCGCAGGGCACTGCCCGCACCTGAGCACAATCTCGATACAGGTATGGACTATGTGGCACCCGAGACGGATGTCCAACAGGCACTGGCTACAGCTTGGGGAGCCATTCTTGGTATCCCGAAAGTCGGAATACAGGATAACTTTTTCCATTTGGGTGGTGACTCCATCAAGGCCATTCAAGTATCGTCCCGCTTATTTCAGGCTGGATACAAGCTGGAAATGAAGGACTTGTTCAAATACCCGACAATTGCAGGACTAAGCACATATATTCAGCCTGTTAACCGAATAGCCGAGCAGGGCGAGGTTACAGGAAATGTAGTGCTTACACCGATTCAGCGCTGGTTTTTTGAACAGCCAACGGGAGAACCACACTATTTTAACCAATCTGTCATGCTCTATCGTCAGGAAGGCTATGACGAACAGGCACTACGGCGGGCGCTCCATCAGATTACATCGCACCATGATGCACTGCGTATGGTTTTTAGTTTGTCGGAGAACGGATGTACAGCATGGAACCGCAGTGTAGAGGAAGGCGAACCGTACCATCTAGAGTGCTTTGATTATAATGACAGCGATGTAAACCAGCAAGATTTGGCGAAGATAATTGAAGCGAAGTGCAATGAAATTCAATCTGGTATTTCTCTAAGTGAAGGTCCGCTGATGAGACTGGGGCTGTTCCGTTGCCCGGATGGAGATCATCTGCTGGTCGTGATTCATCATTTGGCGGTGGACGGGGTATCTTGGCGCATTTTATTCGAGGATTTGGCGACTGCCTATGATCAAGCTTCCAAGGGTGAACAGGTGATTCAGCTGCCTCATAAAACAGATTCGTTCCAAACATGGGCCGAGCAGCTGCACGCTTATGCCAACAGCCCAGCTATGGAACGTGAGCAAGCGTATTGGGGGAAACTTGCACAAGCGGAACGGACTCCTTTGCCGCAGGATTACGGGTATAATGAGCACGAAAAGCCATTGATTGGCGATAGTGAATCGGTTACTGCTTTGTGGACACACGCAGAGACAGAGCAGCTGCTCAAACAGGCCAATCGTGCCTACCGTACAGAAATTAATGACCTGTTGCTAACGGCGGTAGGAATGGCATTGCAAGCATGGAGTGGAAATGATCGGTTCCTGATTAATCTGGAGGGACATGGACGTGAAGCCATTTTACCAGAGGTGGACATTACCCGGACGATAGGGTGGTTTACAAGCCAATATCCTGTTTTGCTCGATATGCCTGAAGAACTGGCACTTTCGCAACGGATTAAGCGGGTGAAGGAAGGACTGCGCGGCATCCCGCAAAAAGGGATTGGCTACGGTGTACTGAAATACTTAGCCGATCATCAGACACAGGCACCGGAGGCATCTCCAGCCCTATTTACGACAGACCCCGAAATCAGCTTTAACTATTTGGGACAGTTCGATCAGGATATGAAAGGGAACGACTTGCAATCATCCTCATATGAGGGTGGGATGCCGCTGAGCCCGACCATGGCTCGAACGTATACGCTGGATTTTGGTGGCATCATTTCGGGAGGTCAACTGGGTCTGACGATTAGCTATAGCCGTACCAGCTATAGACCGGAGACGATCGAGCGATTGGCGAAATTACTGGAATCGAGCCTGCGCGAAATTTTGGTGCATTGCATCCATAAAGAACACCCGGAGCTTACCCCAAGTGATATTTCCTATAAAGGAATGAGTGTGGAGGGCTTGGACAGCCTCTTATCTGAAATGGGTGCTGCAGGTGAGATCGACAATGTATATGCACTGACCCCGATGCAGAAAGGGATGCTGTTTCACAGCCAGCTAGATAGTCAAGCAGCCGCGAATGACGCGTATTTTGAGCAGGTTTCTTATGATATGCGAGGTCAGATGGACATTCGGGCTTTTGCAGAAAGCCTGAATATTCTGGTTCGGCGACATGAGGCGCTGCGTACACATTTTTATTTTGGCAGAGATACGGAACCGTTGCAGGTGGTGTATCGAAATCAGGATTGCGGCTTTCAATATGAAGATTTACACCATCTGGAGAAGGATGAAATAGATACCCGGGTGAAAAATTTCAAGCTACAAGATAAAGCACGAGGCTTTGATCTGCGTAGGGATGTTCTGCTGCGTGTAGCGATTTTACGTACCGGAGAAGACAGCTATCATTTTGTATGGAGCTTCCATCATATCGTCATGGACGGCTGGTGTCTGTCCCTTATAAATAAAGAAGTGTTTGAAAGCTATGCAGCACTTCAGGAGGGCAGAGTACCAGAGCTAGCACCCGCAGTGCCGTACAGCCGCTTTATTGAATGGCTCGAAGCACAGGATCGCAAGGCGGCAACCGACTACTGGAGCAGCTATTTATCCGGATATGAGCAGCAAACAGCATTACCAGCTGTAAAATCCGGTCGCAAGAGTGGAGGCAACACGGCTAGTGATTGGGTGACGGTTTTGGAACGTGAGTTGACCCTCCGGGTGGAGGAGACGGCTAAGCGATATCAAGTGACCATGAATACGTTATTACAAACCGTCTGGGGGATTGTGCTGCAAAAATATAACAACCACAGTGACGTCGTATTTGGCAGTGTCGTCTCAGGCCGTCCATCGGATATTATCGGGGTAGAGGATATTATCGGCTTGTTCATTAATACCATTCCTGTTCGCATCCTTAGTGAGGCAGGGGAATCTTTTGCAGAAGTTATGAAGAAAACGCAGGAGCAGGCTCTGGCTTCTCATGCGTATGATACGTATCCACTGTTTGAGATTCAGGCATTGACCGATCAGAAACAGGATTTAATTAACCATATTATGGTATTTGAAAATTATCCGGTAGATGAGCAGGTCGAAGAACTGGGAAGTGACGGGCAGGAACTATTCCCGATTTCCAACGTGGTGGCTGCAGAGCAGACTAACTATGATCTGAGCTTAGTCGTTATGCCAGGAGAATGCATCAAGATTCGTTTTATGTATAATGCGTTAAGTTATGATCAAACAGGCATTAAGCGTCTGCATGGACATTTTGTGAATCTGTTGGAGCAAGTTTTGCTTAACCCGAATGTTTGCATAGAAGAGCTGGAACTGGTTACAGCGGCGGAAAAACAACAAATTACAGGAGAGTTTAATAACACTGCCTCTGCATATCCAAGCAATCACACGATCCAAAAATTGTTTGAGGAGCAGGCAGAGCGTACGCCGGATCATATTGCCGTCGCTTTGGGTCATCAATCATTGACCTACCGGGAGCTCAATGAGACAGCCAACCGATTAGCGCATACGCTGCGTGATGCAGGGGTGAAACCCGATGAACCTGTTGGCATTTTGACGGAGCGCTCGCTGGATATGATTACGGGAACACTCGCTATTTTGAAGGCTGGTGGCGCGTATGTGCCGGTAGATCCACAATATCCGGAGGACCGTATCCGTTATATGCTGGAGGACTCGGGAGCCAAACTGCTGCTGGCTCAACAAGATTTGCTGGATCGTTGCTATTTTGACGGACAGATTGTTAATCTGAATGAGGATACGTCCTACAGTGCAGATGCTTCCAATCTGGGTATAGATGGAGTGGGTAATCATGCTGCTTATGTTATTTATACCTCAGGCTCAACAGGTAAGCCTAAGGGTGTCGTTGTTGAGCATCAAAGTGTCGTGCGCCTCGTCCGCAATACCGATTATGTGCCATTTGATGAATCGACTCGAATGCTGCAGACTTGCGCGTTTGTATTTGATGTATCTACGTTTGAAATTTGGGGCGCGCTGCTGAACGGCGGTCAGCTTGTTCTTGTGCATAAGGATGATCTATTGGACGCGGCCAAGCTTAAAGAGACGATACGGGATCATAGCATCACCATGATGTGGCTGACCACACCGTTATTTAATCAGCTTTCACAGCAGGATAGTAAACTTTTCGGCGATGTGAAGTATTTGCTGGTTGGTGGTGATGTTTTGTCTGCACCCCATATTAACCGGGTTCTGCGTGATAATCCGGACATGAACATCATTAACGGCTATGGACCAACGGAAAATACAACCTTTTCGACGACGTATCACATTACGGAAGAACAGCTGGATTCTGTGCCGATCGGACGTCCCATCTGCAATTCGACGGCGTATGTTGTGGATTCGTCATTTAACCTGCAACCGGTCGGAGCCTGGGGTGAGCTGGTTGTCGGCGGAGACGGAGTTGCACGTGGTTATTTAAATCGTTCTGAGCTGACGGCTGAGAGATTTCTTGCTAACCCGTGGGTGGACGGAGATCGCCTGTACTGTACAGGAGATCTTGTTCGCTGGCGTGAAGACGGCATATTGGAATACGCCGGACGGATTGATCAACAGGTTAAAATTCGCGGTTACCGGATTGAGCTGGGCGAAGTGGAGGCGCGGCTGGCAAGTGTACCGTCCGTGCGGGATAGCGTCGTTATCGCTTTGCGGGATGGAACGGGTCAACAGCAATTATGTGCTTACTTCACTGGCGATGAACAGCTGACCGTCCGTGAGATTCGAGCTGCGATGTCGGCCAGTCTGCCGAGCTATATGATTCCATCCGCATTTGTACAACTGGATCGGCTTCCGCTGACGACAAACGGCAAAATTGATCGCAAAGCTTTACCTGTGCCGGACAAAGGGCTGCACACGGGTATAGAATATGTCGCCCCACGAACCGATGTGGAGCAGTTGCTGGCATCCATTTGGCAGGAAGTGCTTGAAATTCCACAAGTGGGTATCCATGATGACTTTTTCACGTTGGGTGGACATTCCTTGAAAGTACTGGAGCTTATACGCAAAGTTCACCTTGCCACAGACATTGAGCTCCCCATCCGTAGTGTTATGGACTTCCCAACCATAGAAGAGCAGGCGCTCACATTATTGAAAGCCGATCTGGAATACAAGGCCGATAGTCCAATCATTCGGTTGAATGAACACGGTCCGATCTCTATCTTCTGCTTTCCTCCTATGCTTGGATACGGGCTGTCGTTCGCGGAGCTGGCCAAACAACTGGATCAGGACGCAGTCGTGTATGGATTGGAGTTCGTGGATGATGCTGCGGATGAGCAGGCCATGCTGGCACGTTACGTTGATTTGATCGTCAGCACGCAAGCGCAAGGTCCGTATGTGCTGCTTGGTTATTCCATAGGTGGTAATCTGGCGCATAAGGTTGCTGACACACTGGAACGTCAAGGTCATACCGTATCCGATATTTTTATGCTCGATTCGGTCAAAAGGGCGGAAGCCCTGCCCTTCACAGCTGAAGAAACAGAGCATGAAATTCATGACATGCTGGAACAGGTTCCCGACTCCTACCGTGAGCTGTTGAATGAAACGTACCAACGTAAAATGATCGCTTATGCGGTGTATGGCAATCAGCTTGTGAATACAGAGAGCGTTCAGGCGAATATTCACGGCTTTGTCGCCGTTGGATCGGAAACGGTGAGGGGTACAGGAGATAATCGACTTTTATGGAAAGATGCTACACAAGGTAGCTATGAAGAGCATAGCTTGATTGGTAATCATTATGAACTACTGGAACCCGGATTTATCGAGAAAAATGTAAAAAGTATCCGTGCCGAAATACAAAAGATAACTCGGAACACGGACAAAGACATGACACAAGATTTAGCACATCATAAATCTTGAAAATCTACGGTTGATGATTTTAAGAACTGAATCACTAATTTTTTAATCTGTAACACATGAATCCTGATCGACAGGTAAGATGCCTTCTGCTTACACGACTCGATCAGGATTCGCTTTATTATGTGCACTCCCGCGATGGGAAGTGCGATGATTCCATAGCGCCATGCTGATGGCTTCCATACGGAGTATAAATATCTGCTCGCTATGCAATCACCGCACGGTTCAAATCATTAAATCAACTTCATACGTAAGGATGGTACTTCAATATGAAGAATAAAGGCATTTGCTACCTATCCGCATTTTTAGCAGCGTTGTTTCTCTGGAACCTGCTCATTGCTCCGGCATGGGCAATAGACAGCATAACACCTAATTCATTGGAAAAAAAAGTGGACGATATCATGGTTACAAAATTGGAAAAATTGCATATTCCGGGGGCTGCGGTCGTCGTGACTCAGGGAAACCAAATTCTTTTTAGTAAAGGCTACGGATATGCAGATCTGGAGCGGAAAATGGCATTCGATCCAGCAAAGACCATTGTTCGTGTCGGCTCTCTAACCAAATCATTTAGTGCAAGCGCCACGATGCAGCTGGTTGAGCAAAACAAGCTTGATTTGAATGAAGACGTGAATAACTATCTCCACAGCTATAAAGCTACGCAATACCAGAATCAGCCTTTCAATTTGCATCAGCTTTTGACACATACCTCAGGATTGGATGAAGCGCTGTACGACATTAACAGCTCGACTCGGGCAGGCGTTTTACCCACAGAACAGTATCTCAGCACGTATTTTCAAAATCAGCCACCTATCCGCAAACCTGGAATTCAGTATGAATACAGTAATGTCGCCTTCGGTCTGATCGGTAATATCGTGGAGCAAGTAAGCGGTCAGGGACTGAATGATTACCTTCGTACACATCTGTTCCAGCCGATGAATATGCCCAGCGCGACACTGGAATTGCCGTTAAATCATCCTGCACAGGCCCAGTCGTATCAGTGGAAGGATGGAGCGTATTTGAAACAGCCTTTGTCGTATATCAATCTGCCCGGAGCAGGAGCGTTGAACGTCACACCCAACGAGTTTTCCCATTACTTGATCACTCATTTAAACCAAGGCAAGTATGAGGGCAAAGTGGTGCTCCAGCCACATACGGTAAAAGTGATGCATGCGCAGCAATTTGCAGTCGATGCACGCCTGGATGGCGTGGGCTACGGATTTTTTCGTGGTCATTTGGAGACAGGAGTACCTATGCTGTGGGCTACCGGGGAAATTGATGATTTTATTTCCGAAATGGTACTGATTCCGTCACAAAAGATCGGTATTTTTGTGATCATTAATTCAGCTGACACGGACACTCTGCTTCATGGAAAAGTCATCGATGCGATAGCCCAAATGCTGCCCGCAAATCCGCAGGCCGCTTCTCAGTCACTGGCTCGTTCTACCACGCAAGTGAAGCTTTCGCCAGAGATTGAGGGCGTATATCAGGTGGATTCTAATCCTGTTCATGGGTGGGGAAAATGGATTCGAATACTGGGAAACATTACATACACCGTGCGAATTCAAGATGATCATACGTTAATTGTTAAAGGAAAATACCCAAATGAGAATGAAGCAACAGACAAAGTTTTTCAAGCAGCAGGCGATGGATTGTTTGTGGAAAAGGAGGGCCAGCTTAAAATTTTGCTGTATCAGGAAAACGGTACGTGGATGATGGTTGCCCCGGATAGTAAAACCATGAAGCAAACGACACTTTGGCACCGCACCTGGACTCTGCTTGTCAGCTATGCAGCCGCCTCCTTATTTTTCATCACAACCTTGCTGATTTGGATCGTAAGATATGTGATCAAAGCTATCCGTAAAACGAATAATCACATTTCGTCCAACCTTGCATTCATTGCGTCACTAAACACGATTTTTCTCGGAGTGCAGGTCGTCTATGGTAACAATCAGATCGTGTATGGCTATTCCGCGTGGTATATCTGGGGAATTTGCACACTGCCACTCATTTCAGCACTCATTGCCGTGTGGGTATTGATCGTGAATGGCGCAAAGCTGATTACAGGGGAAAGAAGAACCCGGGCTGCCGGGAAAATCCTATTTGCGGTGCTCACATTGCTGCATACAGTGTATCTCTTTTATTGGAATTTCCTTCCTATCCATTATTCCTAAAGATTTACAAAACAATGCATATTCGAACATAAATGAATGCTAAAATTTGTATCTGATGCCCCCCAGAAGGGCTTTAAACCAACAAACAGGAGGGAAAGAATGGGAATCTTTCGTCGTTTTACATCCCGTAGCTTCAAATATGCAACTGCTATGGTTTTCACTTTATCGTTGTATGCTGGTGTTGCGGGCAGCATGCAACCGGTACGGGCAGAAGGTCCGGCGGACCCAGCCCCCTTCATTGCAGCGAAAGTGGTCAATGAGAACGCTGGTAAAAAAGTGCTGTTTGATAATACTCATGGACAGACAGCTGGCGCAGCAGATTGGGTGATTGATGGTGGATTTTCAGACTTCGGCCAAGCCCTCGCGAGCAATGGCTATGATGTACACGAGCTTCGCCAATCTACGCCCATTACTTACAATGATCTAAAGAATTATGATGTATTTGTTACAGCAGAGCCGAATATTCCTTTTAAACAGAGCGAACAGGCTGCAATGGAGCAGTATGTAAAAGCAGGCAATAGTATTTTTTTCATTGGAGATCATTATAACGCGGACCGCAACAAGAATCGCTGGGACGGATCGGAGAGCATTAATGGCTATCGTCGTGGTGCATGGGAAGACCCTGCGAAGGGAATGAGTGCGGAAGAAAAAAGCTCGGTAGCAATGCAGGGCGTAGTCAGCTCAGATTGGCTGGGCAGCCAGTTTGGTGTGCGCTTTCGCTACAATGCATTAGGCGATATCACGGCCAATCAGATTGTCGAGCCAGCACAGGCGTTCGGCATTACAGCTGGAGTGAGTAATGTGGCAATGCATGCAGGATCAACACTCGCAATTATCGACCCAGCGAAAGCCAAGGGAATCGTATATCTTCCTAAAACCAATCAGGCTTGGGGCAACGCGGTAGATCAGGGCGTGTATAATGGAGGCGGCATTCCGGAAGGACCTTATGCAGCTGTATCGAAAGTAGGACTAGGCAAAGCTGCTTTCATTGGGGACTCGTCTCCTGTCGAAGATGCAACGACAAAATATTTGCGCGAAGAGACAGGAACCAAGAAGACAACGTATGACGGCTTTAAGGAGCAGGATGACGCCGAGTTACTGGTCAATATCGTAGACTGGTTGTCCAAGAAGGAGGAGTATACCAGCCTGACGGAAGTGAAAAGCTTACAGCTGGACCAGCCGACGGCATTACTGCCTTTTGAAGAGCCACAGGCTTCCACGGAACCACAAACCGAGCCTTGGTCCGCTCCCGCAGCTGGCTACAAATGGTGGGATCAGCGAACCTTCAAAGCAGGGTCCTATGGCGGATCTACAGCCAGTGCGCAACCAGTGTACAGCATCGTTCGTCAAGAGCAGCTGCCCAATGCACAGCCTTTTCAAATTCGGATTACTGCCGACCAACTGGCTCCCAATAGTACGATTAGCGGATTCAGCACAGGTATTTATATAGAGGGCGGCAATCAAGTAGCCCAGATTCAAAATCCGGATGGAAGCTGGCCAACCTCTTACGGCTATAGCGGAACATTTAGTCTGGAGTCCAACGGCAAAGGGCATGCCTATAAGGACTTGACGGTGCGAATCAAGCCGGGAACCAGTGGTTCAGCTAATCTTAGACTAAGGCAAAACGGCAGCAATCTGCTGACTCAATCCGTCGTGTTGGCTGATGTCCCGGCCCAGCCGTTGCCTGAGGAAGGCAATACGGTTCCAGCTCGTATCAGTGTCGCAGAAGCACGGAGTCTCCCGGCTGGTAAAGTCGTGACCTTAGAGGGTGTTGTGACGACAGAACCAGGTGTATTTGGTGGTCAAGCCTTTTACATGCAGGATGAAAGTGGCGGTATTTATGTATATCAGAACCAAAGCGGCTTTCACCAAGGGGATCGAGTAAAGCTTACAGCAAGCTTGGCACTGTTTAATAGTGAGCTAGAGTTAACCGATCCAGTGGCAATTGAAAAAACGGGAGAAGGACAACTTCCAGAAGCTGTACAAGTCACCCAACTCAGTGATGCGAGCCAAGGACAGTTGGTTGAGCTTCCTACGGCAATGATTCGTAATGTGATAGACGCGACTCCCGTAGGTTCGTTTGAATTTGATGCAGTATCAGGTGAAGTAAGTCACCATGTGCGTGTCGATGCACGTACAGGCTTAACACGGACAACTTTTCCATATCAAGAAGGACAGCACGTGAAGCTAAAAGGAATTTCGGCGATTTTCAAAGGGAATTATCAGTTGAAACCGCGTGGACTGGATGATTTTTCAGCTCAGGCAGGTGCAGAGTTGCAAGAAGTAGAGCTTTCACTGGATCAAACGACCCTCAACGTTGGGGATACGGCAGTGACACATCTCAAGGGTACGCTGACAGATGGCAGCGAAGCAGATTTAAACCGCGCTTCTGTTCAGTATGTCAGCAGTCATGAATCCGTTTCGCTGGATACGTATGGAGAACTTAAGGCCCTAAAAGAGGGGAGCGCGGAGATTACAGCCAGCGTTACCTTGGATGGTAAAACGGTCGTATCCAATCCTGTAACTGTTAGAGTCGAAAAGACTGGTGTAGGTGAAGTGCCGAGTAAACCTGTGCTGTCGCATGATAACGGGCAGGACACTGGGCTGAAGGATGGCAATTACAACATCACTATGGATCTGTGGTGGGGTACGAATGGTGATGAACTCAAGTTGTACGAAAATGACAAGCTGATTGGCACTCAATCGTTGCAAGCGGCTTCTCCTGGAGCACAGCATGCAGTCATTCCTGTTACAGGTAAGACCAACGGTACCTACACGTATACTGCAGAACTGATCAACGCTTCTGGTAAAACGACCAGCGACCCGTTAACTGTCGAAGTGACCGATGCTTCTCCTGGCATTCCAGTGCTGTCTCATGACAATTGGGATGGTGATGGTGCCTATACTCTTGCTATGAACATGTGGTGGGGCACAAATGCGACGAAATACAACTTGTATGAAAACGGAAAGCTGATCGACGCGCAGGATCTGCTGAGCCAAAGTCCGCAGGCCCAAAGTGCAGTGACCAGCATCCAAAATCAAAAGCCGGGTACATATGAGTACCGGGCCGAGTTAGTCAATGCTTCAGGAGAAGTTTCTAGTCAAACGATAAGTGTAGAAGTAAAGGGCCATGAAGTAGAAATGATGGGCCGTTAAAAAGTAAGAGCATCTATTGACCTCGTGAGAGTCTATAGATGCTTTTTTATTTTTTACGAAGCGGGAATTATCATTTTAGGATTGGGTTGGCGAAGCGGAAAGTCCCTCTATATCTGAGGAGCCATAGAAGAACATGGCAACTAGAATCACAATAATGACAACCTCTGCAAAATATTCTCCATCAAACTCACTCACCACATAAGTCTCCTTTCGCCACTTGTTAATTATTTATTTTCTGTGAAAAGGCTTGTATCACCTGGTCCAGTGTCATATTCCCGTTATCATTTAAAAATTTCACCATATTATCGACATTGGATGGAGTGGATGCTAGTGTTTTGTATTTTCCTGTGAGTCCTAAAAACAATGTTGCTTGTCTGTATAAAGTCACCGAATCGACGTTTAGTTTTCCTGTTAGTAGGAGGGCTGCCACAAGGACCTCCACATTTTTTCCTTGAAGCGCGGAAAAGATAGCCGAATTACTGTTTAATCCATTTTTCTTTTGACCGTTAGGTGGGGATTTGGATTTACGATTCCCGTTTCCATTGCCATTCCCATTGCCGTTCTTTCCTAAGGAAGCCATTGAATCTTCCTCCCGCCATATACTGTTCTTGCCTGGTTTTTATGAAAATTCGGGACAAGGACAGCGGCACTACAGTGCTCATCAAAATACGTTATGATCATACGATATGCGAATAAGAGAGCATTGGTTACTATAAGAATCACCCTGGCTGAAGGCAGTTGGCTACTGTTATCCAGTAATTTATTTCGCATGTTGGTCCGATTTAGAGTAAACTACAATAAAGCAAGCCAAATGATCAATTGCATAAATCCCAGAGCGTTTTCAATCAGCAATGTTTAGACTAAAACGGTTTAGTTCGTTTATTGTATTTTTGAGCGTTGAATTGGAATTAAGCAAAATGCTGAAATAGGAGTTGTAGATAAAATATGTCGAATGAAGAAGTATTGTTAACTAAAGAGGGATTGGCCAAGCTGGAGGATGAGCTAAAGGAACTGAAGACCGTAAAACGCAAGGAGCTAGCCGAACGCCTTAAGTTGGCTATCAGCTACGGCGATTTGAAAGAAAATAGTGAGTATCACTCAGCCAAGGACGACCAAGCGTTTATGGAAACCCGCATTCTCATATTGGAGAAGATGCTGACCAAAGCCCGGGTCGTGGATGAGAGTAATTTAGACCTTAGAACCGTTAGTATTGGATCGACTGTCATTTTGAATGACATCGAATTTTCAGAAAAGATGGAATACAAAATTGTAAGTCCTGCTGAGGCGGATGTTCTTGATAACAAAATTTCCTATGAGAGTCCTTTAGGCAAGGCACTTTTGGGAAAAGAAGTGGGCAGTATCATTCATGTGGATGCACCCATGGCTGTAATTAAATATGAGCTGCTTGAAATTAAGCTCACATAGTTCATTCCCGATTCCCTTATATGAGGGGGCCGGGATTTTTTTATTTCTCGCTGCTTACATACCGTCCATGTGGAGCACAGTTGCACTCCACATACACTGGACAGGATTTTCTTTACTCCGCTAAGCGCACTAAGTTAGTCCGTCATTAGGAAGCCTGCTTGCTCCAATGCAGCGCAGGCATCATTAATTTTATCTTCATCCGAGGCATTCAAGGTGTGCAGGTGGATGCCTCCCGTCAGCTGGGACAAATAAGTGGCCTGGGTGGAGCTGATTTTACGGATAAAATCGTCCACTTCCTTGCGAGTTCCAACCCGTATCGGAGCAGTCAGATCCCCGTATACCGGATGCTCAACAATAACATCCTGCACACTTACACCGTAGTCCACAATCAGCTTTAGTTCCTCTTCTGTCTGTTCAGGTCGATGTTTACACACAATAATACGTGAGGCTAAGGGAGTTGCCTGACCCGCAGGCTCCATATAAATGTATCCTTGACTCGTTGCAAGGATAGGCTCTTGGCTTGCTTTTAACAGGGAAATATCCTGTACAATTACTTGTCGGGAGACGGAGGATCTGCGCGCCAGTTCGCTCCCGGTCAGTGGTGATTCGCTCTTGAGCCACAATAGTAGCTGTTCGCGGCGATCCGTACCTGACCGTTTTAAAGATTCAGTCAACGGGATAAGCTCCTTTCTTTTCGATGCGTCAGGTCTGTCAAAATATCTACCAATACATTCAATTCCTCGATGGTGGTCGTTCTTCCGAAAGAAACACGGATAAATTGTAACGCTTCACGGCCGGATGCTCCAAGCGCCTGTAAGGCAGGCGAAGGATCGTGGTGTCCGGCAGCACATGCGCTTCCAGTGGATATACAGACACCTCTGCGATTACATTCCAGCATAACATATTGTCCCTCATAACCGTGAAAAAAACAGCCTACTATATGATGAAGCGCTGCTTTATTCTCGCTTTCCTGTACCACCCAACGTAACGGAATGGATCTTTCCCGAATTTTCGTAATAAAGTGTCTTCTCAGGGAAGCATATCGCTCCTGATGCGACTCCATCTGTTCGGTCATCATTTCTGCCGCCGCGACAAAGGCTGCAATCCCGGGAACATTAACCGTTCCAGGACGAAATCCGTTTTCATGTAGTGTAACAGGGTACACGGGACGCCACGGAGTTCCGGGTTTGAGATATGCAGCTCCGACGCCTTTGGGGCCATACACTTTATGGCTCGATACAGAGAGTGCATCTACTCCCATGGCTTCTACATCTACGAGAATATTCCCAAATGTCTGTACCGCATCACTATGCAGCAAAATACCCCGTTCGCGTAGCAGGGGAGATAAGGCAGCAAGGTCCTGAACCAATCCCGTTTCCGAATTGGCGTGTTGTACGGATACAAGTCCGGTGTTTTCTCTCAGGTGAGGTAAAAGAGCTTCACGAGTCACTCGTCCTTCCCGATCCGGTTGCACAATGGTCAGCTCATAGCCCTGACGTTCCAGCAAAGTGGCAAGGTTGTACATCGAGTGATGTTCCAAAGCGCTCATGATCCAATGCTTTTTATGCTGCGGCAACCCGTTCAGGATCGATTGCACAATCAGCATATTGGATTCTGTTCCCCCTGTCGTAAAATAGATGCCTTCCTTTTGCCCGCCAATCATATTTGCTATTCGTTGCCTGCTGTAATCCAGCGTGTAGGCTGCTTGACCGCCCGCATCATGAAGGCTGCTGGCATTTCCGAACATTTCCTTATTTAATACGTTAAACATATTTAAAGCTTCACCACACATAGGTGTAGAAGCGGCATAGTCGAGATAAATCACACCAAATCCTCCCTGCTTAAAAATAATTCCATTCAAAAACTCTTGAGATTATTGTAGGCATGTGTAAATATAAGTGTCAAGACACTTGTAAATATGAATGTACACAAAGCGGTTATCTGTTCGCTGAGAGCGGAACGATCAGCCGCATCGATATGGAGGGATTCTAATGTCTATGCTTGACGTTTTACAAGGAAATCGAGGGCTTATGCCAGAGCATTATAAGACACTGACGGTTGCTGAAATGGAGCAGCGAGTGGCCGAACTGAAACAAAAATGGGGACCCAAGCTGCTCATACCGGGCCACCACTATCAGAAGGACGAGGTTATTCAGTTTGCTGATATAACAGGAGATTCTCTACAGCTTGCTCAAATGGCTGCACAAAATCAGGAAGCGGAGTTCATTGTATTTTGTGGGGTACATTTTATGGCAGAGACAGCGGATATGCTGACTACCGATCGACAGACTGTTGTCCTGCCGGATATGCGTGCAGGTTGCTCGATGGCAGATATGGCGAATGTGGAACAGACAGAACGAGCATGGAAGCATTTACAGGAGTTGGTAGGAGATACGATCATTCCGTTAACATATGTAAATTCCACAGCAGAGATCAAAGCCTTTGTAGGACGGCATGGTGGGGCTACCGTGACTTCTTCGAATGCTAAGCAAGTGCTGGAGTGGGCGCTGAAGCAAAAGGAACGTATTTTGTTTTTGCCGGATCAGCATTTAGGTCGCAATACAGCTTACGATCTTGGAATTCCGCTAAATGAAATGGCCGTGTGGAATCCGCTGGCAGATCAGCTTGAGACTGAACAGGACCCAGCAACCGTAAAAATTATTTTATGGAAAGGGCATTGCTCTGTTCATGAAAAGTTTACAGTAGATCATATTCGCAACGTTCGCGAGCGTGATAAGAACGTCCGGGTCATCGTTCACCCCGAATGCTCTTATGAAGTCGTACAGCTCGCAGATTGCGCGGGCTCCACAAAATTCATCATCGATACCATCCGTGCGGCAGAGCCAGGGACCCAATGGGCTGTTGGCACAGAAATGAATCTCGTGCAACGAATCAAGCAGCAGTACCCTGAACAGCAGATTGAATCGCTCAATCCCGATATGTGTCCCTGCCTAACCATGAACCGGATCGATCTTCCCCATTTGCTGTGGGCAATGGAACAGTTTGACCGGGGTGAGCCTGTGGGTGTGATTCGTGTGGATGCTCAGATCAGACAGGATGCTGTACTAGCATTGAATCGTATGCTTGCTATCCGTTAAGTTTTACCGTAATATAGAGCGTCCTTCCACCGGATTTGAGCATTAGACCGAAGGAGCAGAAATAATTATTTCAGTTGCTTGTGATCCAACCCGTATCTCTAATTAAAGATTAGTCGCTTGTCCGGTTTCGTGCTATAATTGTAGCAACAAACCGAAGGAGGTGAATCCCTTGTTTGAGCTTCAAGACCTACTCCCTTATTTATTTACAATTGGCTTGCTGTGCACAGTGACTTATACGTATCTCGCTCATTTGCACGGCAATGTACCCGAATGCTGGGTCGAAGGTGGGCCCGTGAGGTCTCATGCCTCTCCGCAGATGCCGATGTCTGCCCGTGGACAGGACATGCCTGTCCGGCTGGCCCGACATATCCGGCGTAAAGAAGCGCCGGATGAAGATGCATCCGATTGTTCTTCCTCGTTGAACGATGGCACAGCCAATCAACGAGGAGGAACATATGAAACGATTCAAGGGATTCACCTTTTGGGGTAAAAAAGAACGGATATTTGGATTAATGGTAGCGTTGGCGGTGGTCATGCTACTGTCTGGTTGTGGTGCGAATGCTGCGGAGATAAATGCACAGACACCCGGATTTTTTAATCATTACGTGGTGTTCCCGCTTTCTTGGCTTATTCAGCAATTGGCGCAATGGTTTGGTGGAAGCTTTGGGCTGGCGATTATGACATTGACATTCATTGTCCGTCTGGCCTTACTGCCTCTTATGATGCGTCAAACGCGTGCCCAGCAGGGTATGAAGCGCAAGATGAGCGCTATGCAGCCCGACTTGGACCGAATTAAGAAGAAGTATGAAAACAAGAAAGATACCACCAGCCAGCAGAGTATGCAGCAGGAAATGATGTCGCTTTACAAAGAACATCAATTCAATCCGCTTAATATCGGTTGTCTGCCTATTCTCATTCAGCTCCCGATCTTGAGCGGTATGTATACAGCAATCCGCTTAACCCCGGAGCTCGCATCTCACTCTTTCCTATGGTTCCGGCTCGGACAGCCGGACTGGATTTTGTCAATCGTCGTCGCAATTGTATACTTGGCACAGGCCAAGCTTTCTCAGTTTCAGATGACGCCTGACCAGCGCAAGCAATTTGCGATCATGGGCTATCTTTCACCGATTATGATGGCGGTCTTTTCCTTCAATGCCCCTGCTGCCATGCCATTATATTGGACAGTAAGCGGCACCTTCTTGCTGCTTCAGTCGCTGTGGTTCCGCAGACGCTATCCAATAGAGGAAGCAGAGAGTAAGGTTAAACTTGGAGAAGTCACACCAACCTAATTAGTAGATGATGCTTGTTTAACTTGGGAATTACGTTTGTAGTATGCCACGTGTAATCATAGGATGTCATTCGAGCCGTTTATAAGGCTTGAATGGCGTCCTTTTTTGTTGCTGCTTTTTTCGCTACAGTCCGCTTGCGATTTTGTAGTCAATATGAATTTCTTATATTATAAAATGATTCTGAAAGTGATATTTTTTGAAAACGGGTTTCATTATGTGGAGGATGCAACTAATTCTTTTAATGAAATGATAAGAGAAAAGTGGGCAAAGTAAGACCTATATCTAAGCTAATGCTGCACTTTGTTTTATCACGCAATGAATATTATGGAGGAACTACAGAAAATGAAGCAAACATCAACAAAGCTGCCCATTTCCTTGGCTCTGCTCACATGTATAGTATGTGCATTCGGTTTTAGCTTAGTCGCATTATGGGTGAGTGACCATCAAGTTCGGCATTTTGACCAGGAAATTATTTCGGTTATTGGACAACTGGAGTCGCCCGCCATGACCCGTGTAATGAAATTTTTCACCATGATCGGCAGCGGGATTCCAGTTGTGATCATTGTTTTAATGGCCATGTTCGTGCTCTATAGAGTATTGGGACACCGTAGAGAACTGCTTTTTTTGGCGGCTGGTGTATTGGGATCGGTAATGCTGAATACGATACTGAAAGTACTTTTTCAGCGTGCGAGACCGGAGATTCACCGTATTATTGAAGAGAATGGATACAGCTTTCCAAGCGGACATTCCATGACAGTTTTCAGCATGTATGCGGCGCTGACATTTTTAGTGTGGACGCATGTTCCTTCTAGGCTGGGGCGTATCCTTCTTATTGTACTCAGCAGCCTGCTGATTGTAGCAATCGGGACGAGCCGCATTTATTTGGGCGTACATTATCCGAGCGACGTTGTGGGTGGCTATTTTATGAGTGGCTGCTGGATGGCGGCTTGTATTTGGTTTTATCAGCGGTACGAAGAACGACGAATGTTGTCACTTCGCTCTAAATCACAGCATAACGGGTTGCATAAATAATGAAGTTTCTAAATAAAGCAGACGCTTTAGCGTCTGCTTTTCATTTGGACAGAGGAAGTGTGTTCAGTCATCTTGGTTCTGGCCTGTTCACCAGGCTTGAGCCCCAGCTTCTGCTCCCATTTTTCATAAAATATAATAGCCGCCTGCATAAAGATGCCAGGTAGCTTCCGACTTCGAATGAATTGATGAACGCCGATGGCACAACCTGCACCAATAAGCGCACCTGCCAAAATATCCGAGGGATAATGCACTCCGGTCCATACGCGGGATACTGCGATGAGTACAGCTAAAATAACCCAGAGAACACGAAATTTTTGATGATGAATCCATAAAATGGCAGCCAGAGAAAACGCTCCAAGTGCATGGTTACTCGGGAATGAAGCATTGGGATCATGATGAATAAGCTGAAGGACTGAATGTCCGACAAAAGGCCGATCTCTGTAAAACAAATGTCCAAGACCCCAACTAATTACAAAGCCGATACAAACCGTTATAACGGCTTCTAAAACCATCATTCGATGCGGCATTTTAAAGGTGAACCAGTAAATCAGCAAAGCCACTCCGAATAAATACGGTGCATATTGCGCCAAGAAACGCATGGTTCCATTCAAAAAGGCGAGGGAATTAGCGAGTTCATTGATCCAGTGAAATAAAGCATAGTCTACATTAATTAACATGAATAAATTACTCCTTAACATCAAAAAATTGAATAACAAAGTTATATTATAGAGCGACTACACGGATAAAAGCTTAAAATCAAATAAAAAATGAATGTCATTTCCGTTACTCATTTGCTTTTTCTATAGAAATAGGTGGTTTTGCGATGGAAAAGTCGGTGCTGGTCATTGATGATGAAGAGAAGATATCCAGATTGCTTCAGTTGGAGTTATCCCATGAAGGATATGCAGTTGAAATCGCACAAACGGGCAGAGAAGGATTGGAAAAAGCTCTAGCACGTACATGGGATATCATCATTCTGGATGTCATGCTGCCGGAAATGAACGGGGTCGAGGTGCTGAAGCAGATTCGAAAAGTGAACAATCATACACCAGTAATTATGGTCACTGCACGTAACACGACTCCTGATAAGGTTTCAGGTCTGGATGAAGGTGCCAATGATTACATTACGAAGCCTTTTGAGATTGAGGAGTTATTAGCGCGGATGCGGGCCAGTATGAGGCATCAAATGGAGCCAACAGCTACCGCTTCACAAAAAGAGGACAAGTTGTCGTCCAGGCTCCAAGTGGATAGCTTGGTGTTGGAACGCAAGACTAGGTCAGTGGTGCGGGAAGGAAACCGAATCGAACTGACGCCCAAAGAATATGATCTGCTTCTCTATCTGATGGAGCACAAAAATCAGGTATTGCAGCGGGATGAATTGATTCAGAACGTGTGGGGGTTTGATTTTGTTGGTGATACGAATGTCGTAGATGTGTATATCCGGTATGTTCGCAAAAAAATTGATCATGGATACAAAAAGAAATTAATTAAAACCGTACGTGGTGTGGGGTACTGCATCAGGGAGGAAGAACATTGAAGCTGCGGACCAAAATCACCCTGCTCAGTTCTATTTTAGTGATGATAATACTCCTGTTTGTGGATGTCACGGTTCATTTGTTGTTCGTCAAAATCGCTACGCGAAATGAAAGAGAAGTGCTGCAAAATAAGTGGACTGAAATCATTGCCGAAACCGGACATACCATGATTCTGAAGAATGCATGGAGTCCAAAATTGAAAGATGAGCTTTCCGGAGATACTATTCTGAGGGTGTTTGATCAGCAATCCCGACTTCTGTATGAAGTAAGTCGCCAGTCACGCTTTAAGCTGGGCGATATTCGTTTTAACACTTCTCAAAGCTCTCAATTGACTGATGTACAGGGTCATAAAATTCTGGTAATCCATCTCCCCGTGCTTTCTCCGGAGGGCAATCAGAAGGGAACGCTGGAGATCGTGGAAAAATGGGATGCACTCGAAACCAATCTCGATATTTTAAATACGATTCTCATCACTTCGACTGTAGGAGCAATGATGCTAAGTTTGGTAGGGAGCACGATTTTGGCGAATGCCATATTGCTGCCGATTTCCAGTAGTATTCAAACGATGCAGGAAATTGAGAGAAGCTTAAAATTTAAAAAAATCCCCGCTGGCAGTCATAATCAAGATGAATTGTCCCAAATGACCGCTACTTTTAACCGAATGATGGAGAGATTAGAAGAAAGCTTTCAGAGCCAGCAGCAGTTTGTTTCAGATGCCTCACATGAACTGAATACCACACTTATGATTATTGAGGGCTATGCCAACATGCTGCGGCGGTGGGGCACGCGTGATGAGGACATTCATAAGGAATCCATTGAATCGATCTATGAAGAAACTCAGCGAATGCGTACGATGACACAGCAGTTGCTGACTCTTGCCTCCTCACAGCAGAAAGACCCTGAGCCGCATGAGCGGATAGAAATGATCGGTTGTTGTCAACAGGTAGTAGCGCATCTCAAGCCTGTACATGATCGTCAAATTTCTATTTTAACCGAAGAGAAAGAAATTTGGCTGGATGCCAACCTGACAAAAATGAAGCAATTGCTAGTGATCCTACTGGATAATGCATTAAAATACAGCTCGGATGAGATTGAAATAGGGTTATCTAAAGATAAAAAGGATGTCTATATCCGGGTTAAGGATTATGGGATCGGAATACCTGAGGGCGAGATCAAGCGGGTCTTCGAACGATTTTATCGGGTAGATAGCTCCAGGCATCGTAAAACTGGAGGGACCGGGCTGGGGTTGCCGATTGCCAAGGCAATTACAGATGCTCATCAGGGTACGATACGTATGGAGAGCGTAGAAGGAGAAGGAACGGTAGTCATCGTCACGCTGCCCCAAAGACAAAAGGAAAGGCTGTCCCTCCAGTAGAAATATCTACTCGCGGAACAGCCCTTTTTATTGTTATTTGTAAGTTAAGCATTCGGTGGATGGGAATCAACTAAAATTTATCCTAGAGGACACGACGTGCTGTTGTGTAATTGCGGCTCCACCAGCCCGAATTTAGATCTGTAACCGTTACGCCGCCTTTACCATACGTATGCAGAATTTTGCCGTTCCCCATGTAAATGGCTACATGATGAATTGGCGCATAGAAAAAGACCAAATCGCCTTTTTTCAGCTGACTACGCGGTACGAAAGTGCCAACAGTTGATTGCTGTCTGGACGAACGTGGAAGCTTGATGCCATTTTGTGCAAATACATATTGAGTGAACGAAGAGCAGTCAAAAGATCTTGTATTGCCTGCTGGGGCTCCATGCTCATAACGCACACCCATAAACTGGGAACCTTTAGAAATAATCTGATCAGCTTTACTTGCCGAAGCGGCATGAGTGGTGGCTGGCCCAACGACGAAGCTCCCTGCGCTCAATGCCAAAGTCATAGTAAAGCAAATACCCATCCACAATTTTTTTGAAGTACGTTTCATATATAAATTCCTCCGTTATTCGTATTGTGTTGATGTCCTGAAATGACAATAACACAAATAAAATGTCCGGAATTTACCACTCATGGTTACAAACCTGTTACCCCAACGCTTTGTCCTCATTTATTAGAAAACGATGAGAATTTTCTCCCTAATTTTGGCTTGACAAATTGTATAGACTCCCCTTATAGATAGGCTCGTATGGCAAAAAACGACTTGCAGACGATTGGCACAAGCAATCACGCAAAATATACATACCTATATACTACAATTTATAACTTGTACGGGAGTATGCTCTGATTCCCGTTGACATCGTAAGGATCACACCGTATTTCCGGTCAGGAAGGGGAATTCGTATGGCTTCAAAGCAGAATAAAGCACTCAAAAAACGGCGTCTAACCATTGTTCAGGTCATTTCCAACTATCCCGATGCACAGCCGGTACCCTCTAACAAAGGCGGAACGGAAAAGGTCGTGCATGAATTAACTGAGGAATTGGTGAGACGAGGGCATCATGTATCGCTGTTTGCCGCCCGTGGGAGCAGGAGCAGTGCGCGGTTGATTACCTATCCCAAGGGTTTGAAACATAGTCAGATCCCCCAATATGTACTCCGGCATATGCCTTCCAACACACATATCATTCATGATCATACTTTTCGTTCTTCTGTGGGGCGTAGGAAGCTGCCTTGTCCATCAGTATGCACCGTTCATCTTCCAGTGAAGAGACACGGTAAAAACCCGGTATATGTCAGTAAACGAGCGCGTCAGCTGATGGGCAGGGGCAAAGGTTTTTATATCTATAATGGTATCAACACCCATGAATACGAGTTCAGCAGTGAGAAGCGTGGCTACTTGCTGTTTATGGGCAGAATCATACGAGATAAAGGTGTATTGCAGGCCATTCAGGTTGCAGAACGAACAGGAAAAAAACTGCTTATTGCAGGTCCTATCAAAGCTCCAGAATTTTTCCGTAAAGAGATTCAGAAACGAATTCAGCGCAATCCGAATATACGCTATGTGGGGGCAGTTGGAGGCGATCAGAAACAGAAATTGCTGAAACATGCAGAATGCCTGTTGTTTCCGACACTGTGGGAAGAGCCATTCGGACTCGTTATGGTTGAGGCCATGGCTTGTGGAACACCGGTGCTGGCATTAAAAAATGGCTCCGTCCCCGAGGTGCTCTCGGGCTTTCCGCAGTTGATTTGCAAATCGGTTAGCCAAATGGCACGAAAAGTACAGCAAAAAAACTACCCGTCACCAGCGAAGCTGCGTTTGTATGTGACTCAAAGATTTACCAACAAACAGATGACCAGTAACTACTTAAGACTATACCGTGAAATCATCCGTCGGCGAGAACAGAAGAGAGGACAACGACAGCCTATACGGAGGTGAAGGGGATGCAGGTCAAACGATATATGCTCGGAAATGGCTCTTGGGCAACTCCTTATTATATAGTCACAGGGGGGCAGAAAGGTCCGTGTGTGATGGTGGTCGCGGGGATACATGGTAAGGAAATAGCAAGCATACGAGCTGCTGAGAAATTGGTGAAGCTTTTGAATCAGCAAAAGCTGCGAATTAGCCAGGGTAAGCTTATAATTGTACCGATTGTAAATCAAGAGGCTTACCGCAAACGGATTAGAGGAATACCTGATCTTAATCGAACCTTTCCGCGCAAAAAAAAGCAGCTAGCAACACAACCGCTTTCCGCTGCTCTATTCAAATTAACACAAAAGCATCAACCTGAATGGTACCTCGACTTGCATGAGGCTAACGGATTGTCACAAAAGGATGCCAAGGTGCTTGGTCAAACGCTGATCTCCAACAAGGGTAATCCGGTGGTTCCTACGGTTCGTCGGATTATTAAGCGAATGAATCGCTCCATCCAGGTGAGCGACCGACATTTCAACATTCGGCTGCATGAGCTTCCAGGTTCCTCCCGCACCGCAGTAGCCCGTATTTTAGGTGCACGCGCGGTTACCGTGGAAACGGGTTGGAGCCTGCCTAAGAAAGTACGCATACACTATCAGTTGGAGATCGTTCAGCATTTTTTAAAAGAAGCCGGAATAGTCAAAGGTAACTGCATCACAAAATAATATCGCTTCTGGAGCAAGGGCTTTTTCACCTTGCTCAGAAGCGATTTTTTATGTGCGACCTGCGACCTTCGTTCAGAATCCGTAGCGTGCATTATATCTGAGGATTTTGCAAAAATCCAATAAGCGACTTCCAATGAACAATATATAGATCGAAATGGTCTAGTTCGTCTATATATTGCACTTTGGAGCGACTGAAATCAAATTTTGCAAAATCCTGATCTATGTGTTGTCAGGACTCGGATTTATAGAAGGCGTTCACCAAGCTGTTTCCCAGACGTACCTCAATCAGCTCCAGTGGTGTATCCAGATCGGCACGGATTGTGTGATGCGTATCGACCGGAATGCTAAATACAGAACCGCTTGCCGCAGCAAAACGTTCTCCGTTCAGCATGACCTCTCCCCGGCCGGACACGATCGTCCATACTTTAAGTCCACTGCCGTGAATACGGCCATTCAAACGTTGATCTGGCAGTACCGTCAGCCGTATGGCCAGTATATCGCTCAGACTCCGATGATCAAATTCGTCCAGCACTCGGTAACTGCCCCAAGAGGTTTCACCATGCATGGGGTGAAGTTGAAGTTTACCTAGCTGCTCCTTGATTACGTGGGCATGGCTCTTGGACGCAATGAGAATGCCATCGGGACTCGCGGCAGCAATAATATCTTCCACACCAATGACATGAAGTGGATAGGGCAGCTCATTAACGATATGCGTGCCGTGAGTCTGCCCACTAATCTGTCCACGCCCGATTACTTGACTGTTTAGCTGCTCTGTTAGGGCCTGCCAGTTGCCGATGTCGTGCCACTCGCCATCGTAGGGCAGGACGATGGCATGTTCGGCACGCTCTGCAATCTCTTCGTCGAAACTGCGAACGGGGAGGCTATCATACATCGCGCATAATGCTTTATCGTTCAGCGGCAGATCACTTCGCTCCATACAGGACAACATATACCGTAATGTAAAAGCGTAAACACCACAGTTCCACAGCGCGCCCTGATGAATAAGCTGTTGTGCTCCGGGGAGATCCGGCTTTTCTGTGAAGCGGGCAACTTGCGCATAGGAAGTTTTCCCTTCCCGTATCATTTGCAGACCCGGAACGACGTAGCCGTATTGGTCGGAGGGATGAGTGGGCCTTGTCCCAAGCATAGCCAGATCGGCTCCGCTCTCAAACAATATGCCGGAGAGCGCTGCTATGCTATGGAAGAAATCCTCTCCTGCAAACATGTCCGCTGGGGCAATGCAGAGAACTTCATCCAGCCCTGTGCCTCTGGTGTGAAAATAAGCAGCTGCCAGTGCAGCAGCGGTGAAGGTTCCACGTTTGGCAGGCTCGCCCAGAACGGGCAGACGACCTTCTGTATGGCGAAAGGCTAGATTTACCTGACTCCGATGAGCCAGAAGCAGGGCAGAGGAATCCAGCCCGGTTAAGGTAAGCTGACGGTACACCCGACCGAGCATAGATTCCTTATGCCCGTCAGGAGCGGACAACAACCGGAGAAACAGCTTCGACCGGATTTCGTTGGATAGTGGCCATAGCCGTTTTCCGGCACCACCGCATAATAATACGATGCGCACGGACGTTTCCTCCTTCAATGCAGATCTATTTTGGACTGCATCATTTTGCAGGATTTTAAAAACTATTTTAGCGATGATTCAATCTTTGTTTTTGGAGTAAGCTGGTACACCTTGCGTTGATGAAAAGATAAGGAGCGATAGCTCTTAGCCAAGACATCCAATTGTTTTTGCGACAGGGAAGAAGCCCGACGATGAAGCGCTTTATTCAATGACTTGCGCAAAATCATCCGAGAGGGTTGCTTGCTGTATAAATAGTTAGCATACGTTTCATATTCGGAAAAACCAAACTGTTTTGTCCGGTCTATACTGTGGATAATTGCGTTGTACCAAGGTTTTCCATGTCGTGCCTCGATAACTTGTTTGAGCTGGGTAAGGCGCGCTTTTTCAAAAAGCATATAGTGAGTAACAAAGGACTTTGGTGAGGGAGCTTTAACGCCCATCAGCTTGTGGTAGGTGCGAAAATACTCAGGCTGGCTCCAGCTGCGGTAGTAAAAAATCGTTTTTCCGTCTTTACGGAACGTATGTGGACGAATCAAAATCGTGTCCGCGTCAATGACGAGAAAAAAAGAGGCTTTACTGATTTTGTCGCCATTCATTTTGAGTAATTGTTGATACAGCCAGCCTGAGCGGTCCCAGCGTGTTGTCCCGTAATGAATATGTTTTTTGGTGATGGGCAGCACCTTTTTTTCGTCTATAAATGTACATTTCTTGTTTGCGCACAGACGGCGAATCCCAGTGCTTTGTGGTGAAACGATATAAATAGTTCCAATTCGGTGCTGCACGTGACGGCGCAGACTGTCAATCACCAGTGGTAGTGTGGCAATATCTTTATCAATTGCGGGGATCAGAACATCGATTGTAAGCGAACCCTTCTGGGGCCTATCCGATTGCGCTGACATGTTATTCACTCCCTATATGTGCAAATATACGCTCCCAGCGTCTCCCAATATCGTATGCTTGGACAGGCGCTTTCGACCGGGCAAGGTCAAACGTCCATTTCTATGCAGGACAGGGCTGATGAAGCTTCGAATGGGGAGTTAGCGCATACGATAGATTGATCTTTTTTAACAAGAGCGTTCTACCTGAGAGTAGAGAGGAGAGGGGCAAGTGAATTCTTCACAAGCGCAGGCGTCGCGCAGCAAATGGCATAAAACCCAATTGTTGCTTCAGAATGGAAGCATCAAACCTTATGTACCAGAAACTCGCAAATATAACAAAGCAAATTTGAAGTCAATGCTGGAGAAATACGGTATGGTCTATGTAAAACCCGAGCGAGGTACCTTTGGTAAAGGTGTAATGAGAGTAGAGCAGGAGGCTGGCCAGCGTTTCGCCTATCAATATGAGGAAACGCGTCAAGAATTTAAACATTTGGATGCACTATATACCAGCCTATCGAAACATACGGGGAAGAAAAGTTATCTTATTCAAAAGGGAATCCATTTACTACGCCATCAAATGCGTTATTTTGATATTCGGGTCATGGTGCAGCGTAATGAAAAAGGGCTATGGGAGTCTACTGGAATTATTGGACGTCTGGGTCATCCCCGTAAAATCGTGACTAACTATCATAGTGGTGGCAAGCCGATGGCCTTGGAGCAGTTACTAAAATCCCATTTATCGCAAAGCAAACAGGCGGAGCTGGTCAAGAAACTAAATGAACTGGGTCTTACCATCGCCAAACAACTGCAAAAAACATATCCAAATTTCCGGCAAATTGGTGTGGATATTGGACTGGATCATCGCTTTACCCCATGGATTATTGAGGTGAATACGAAGCCAGACCCATATATTTTTAACCAATTATCAGATAAGTCCATGTACCGTAAAGTATTAGGCTATTGGCGACTGGCTAATGAAAGAAGGAAGGTTAGGGACCCAAGCAAAGACACAAATAAAGATAAGAACAAAGATAAGAATGTAATTAAGGATTCTAAAAAAGAAAAAATATCTTGACCAGTAGATTACTACATTGCCAGCCCACTCCTATATGAACAATGGAGTGGGCAATTTAAAATTGAACAACCTGTGACCCTGTGCTATGCTTACATGAAAGAGAAGCTAGACGTACGAACGATGATCTTTACTATGCGTATAAACATCAGATGATACGATGAATAGAAAGGATGTGCAGCCATGAATTCTGTCATTGAACTTAACAATGTAAGCTGGAAGAGAGATAACCGCACCATACTGGATCAAATCAACTGGCAGGTAGCTGAGGGAGAGCACTGGGCTGTACTCGGCTTGAATGGGTCAGGTAAAACAACGATGCTCAATATGATTAACGGTTACATATGGCCAACCACAGGTAGTGTTGGTGTATTGGGCCATACCTTTGGGGATGTGGATCTGAGGGAGCTGCGCAAATCTATTGGTTGGGTCAGTTCCTCTTTACAGGAAAGAATTAATGGGAGTCAGCGTACGCAGGATGTTGTTATTAGTGGCAAATTTGCCTCCATTGGACTTTATGATCAGACGACGGATACAGATTATGAACAGGCCGTTCAGCTTATGACGCAACTGGGGTGTGCTCATCTCGTGGATCGATTGTATCAGGGATGCTCACAGGGAGAAAAGCAGAAAGTGCTTATCGCCCGCGCATTAATGGCCTCGCCCAAGCTACTGATTTTGGACGAGGCGTGTAATGGTTTGGACTTTTTTTCCCGGGAAGCATTGCTGGATAGCATTCGCCAGTTATCGGAGTCGCCGGCTTCGCCGAATTTACTGTATGTTACACATCATATCGAAGAAATTCTACCGATGTACACGCATACGATTTTAATCCGCCGGGGCACGGTATTTGCTAAAGGTAAAACGACTGATATCCTAAGCAGTGAAACGCTTAGTGCTTTTTTTGAAACACCTGTGCAAGTAGAATGGAGACAGAATCGCGCATGGCTCTCTATGGTGTAGAGAGTCTTTTTTTCTCGCTAACCTGCTACCAACATAATCAGAATAGGCAATATCAGGAATGAGGCAAGCGTGCTCCACAGGATGCAGGTGGAAACCAGTTTTGGCGATGCATTAAATTTTTCTGCTAAAATGACAGCATTCACAGCAACCGGCATTGAGGCGAGAATGAAGAGAACGGAGAACAAAAGACCTGAAATTCCCAGTATCAGCATAGCAAGACAAGCCGCAAGCGGGGAGAGTAGAAGCCGAATTGTTAGTCCGACGTAGCTGGCTTTTTTAATAGACGACTCCAGATTGAATATTTTTACATAAGCCATCTGGGTACCCAGAATCGCCAGCACGACCGGAGAATAGGCAGCAGCAATCATCGAGACGCCTGATTGAATCCCTGAGGGAAGATGCCAGTCCAGTAGCCGCAGTCCCATGGCGAGTAGAGCTGCATAGATCGCAGGAAGTGAAAACACCGACTTAACAGCACTTTGAACAGAAAATTCAGAGCGGGCTGCAAAATAAACGCCAATGGTATTGACCATAATTATCTGGATGACGACATACACGGAGGCTTTATCCAGACCGAGCTGCCCAAAGGCAAGTAAAATTAGGGGCAGGCCATAATTTGCACTATTGGTGAGTGTGGAGATTAAGGTAAGTCCAGCCGTTTCCGGAGTGCTCAGTCTAAAGATTTTCCCTGCTAATTGTGCAATTCCCCACAACAGCAGCAGGTTTAATATTGAAAAAGCGGCAGTCTGCGCCACATCATGCCAGGTAAGCTGTGCTTTGAGTAGCGTGTCCAGAATCATGGCGGGGCTTAAAAAATATAAATACAAAGTCGAGAGCGGTTTCGTTTCCAGCTTCATGAATTTTCCAAGTAAAAATCCGGCGATCACCGGAATGGACAGCGGAACGATAACCGATAATAGAGTTGAAAGTACGATTTGAATCATGAATTCCACCCATCCTTTCTGTAATGACATTTTCCATTATAAGATGCTACTTTCGAGCCCGTCCAAGATGAAAATACAATCAAGGCCATAGGTATATACTATGAAGCCTGCGGCACTTATTGTGAAAATAACAAAAGGGATGCCCACAGCCATGATGAACGGCTAATAGGGCATCCCTTTTATTATAATGAACCAATGATACTGCCAATTTATGCAGTAGCTACGGTTTCCGCTTTGGTTCGGCAATCGTCAGAGCAATAGTGCTGATGCTGTTCTTCGCAATCCGGACATGCAATATGCTGGAGATTGCACACTGGGCAGTTGATATAATGATCGCTCGGCGTTTCACAATGGAAGCACTTGCCGACAATGACGTCCTCATCCGTATGATTGATCGGAATCGAGATTCGTTCGTCAAATACGTAGCATTTACCGTCAAACAAACGTCCTTGTACTTCCGGGTCCTTGCTATAAGTCACAATGCCGCCATCCAGCTGGCCTACATCGTTAAATCCTTCTTTGATCAGAAGACCCGATAACTTTTCGCAACGGATACCTCCGGTGCAGTACGTCAGAATTTTCTTGTCCTTGAACTGAGTCATATTGTCGCGAATCCATTGTGGAAATTCACGGAACGATTCGACTTCGGGGCGAATCGCCCCACGGAAATGACCGATGTCATATTCATAGTCATTACGTCCATCCAGAACAACTACATCTTCATCTTGAAGCTGTTCATAAAACTCCTTTGGTGACAGACGCTTACCGCTAATTTCATTAGGGTCCAGCTCATCTTCATGACGCAGCGTAACAAGCTCCTGACGATGGCGTACAAATATTTTCTTGAACGCATGACCGTCAGACTCATCTATTTTAATAACGATATCGTGGAATTTCGGATTGGCGCGCAAATCACGCATATATTGCTCCGTTTGCTCTACTGTACCAGACAGTGTTCCGTTGATTCCTTCCGCAGCAATCAAGATTCTTCCCTTGACGCCCAGCTCCTTGCAGTAAGCCAGATGCTCTGCCGTAAAGGTGGCAGGATCTTCAATGTTGACATATTTGTAAAACAACAAAATTCGATAAGTATGTTCACACATGTAAAATCACCCTCTGATTCAAGTCAAAGTTTTTTAAAAGCAATTTTAAATGTACCACATTCTTTTAGTTAGTCAACTTAAATGTATAAAAAGTGGAAATGAAAAAGGAGACGAGCGACAAAAGTAAGGGTTTACATTATAATAGTTACGTACTGATGAGGGGATTTTTGGTAGCAGGATGAGATCTACTGGATGAAAGGATGAATGAAATGAAGCATCATTTGACAGCGCATACACCACCTATGGGGTGGAATAGCTGGGATTGCTACGGTGCAGCAGTACGGGAAGAGGAAGTACGGGGAAATGCTCAATATATGGCGGAGCATCTGAAGGAATATGGTTGGGAATATGTCGTGGTAGATATTCAGTGGTATGAGTCAGGAGCAGTATCTTCACAGTATCGCCCGTTTGTCCCATTGGCAATGGATTCATTTTCACGTCTTATTCCAGCGGTGAATCGGTTTCCTTCGGCAGCAGATGGACGAGGCTTCCAAGCTCTTGCGGAATATGTACACGGTCTGGGATTGAAATTTGGTATACATATTATGAGAGGCATCTCCCGCCAGGCGGTGCATCAGGATACCCCGATTTTGGGAACCACAGCCACGGCGAGACAAATTGCGCATCCCAACTCTATTTGTCCCTGGAACACAGATATGTATGGGGTAGATGCATCCAAGGAAGGCGCACAGGAGTACTATAATTCGTTGTTTGATCTGTATGCGGAATGGGGTGTGGATTTTGTCAAAGTAGATGACATTGCTGCATCACGTCTCTATGGTATTCATTTGGCGGAAATTGAATTGATTAGGCGGGCTATCGCCCAATGCGGACGTCCGATGGTGTTGAGTCTATCGCCTGGTCCTGCACCGCTGGAGTATGCATCTGATTTAATCGCAAACGCGAATATGTGGCGTATGACTGATGACTTCTGGGATGTATGGCCTTTACTGTATGGTATGTTTGAGCGCTGCGAGAAATGGGCAGAACATGTAGGTCCAGGTCACTGGCCGGATTGCGACATGCTGCCACTGGGTCATCTGGGCATTCGTTCGGTAGATTCGGTAGATTCCGGCAGCCATGACAGATGGACACGCTTTACTAAGGATGAGCAGCTAACGATGATGACCTTGTGGAGCATTTTCCGGTCTCCCCTGATGTTCGGGGGCGAACTGCGGGATAATGATGCATGGACTCTTTCTTTGCTGACTAATGAAGAAGTGTTAAATGCTCATCGCAACGGTTTGAATGCACGGCAGGTGTATAGAAAGGATGAACATATCGTTTGGACTTCACATAACGGGAAAGGGCATGTATATGCAGCTTTGTTTAATGCTGGGGATGAATCTTCAAAGGTGCGTGTATCCTTAAAAGACCTTGGTATTGAAGGTCAGGCAAATGCCAGAGATTTATGGAACCATGTAGATTTAGGTGTTTTAGCACAAGAGCTGTCCACAGATTTACCTCCTCACGGAGCAGCTCTATTTATTTTGAAATAGAGGATTTTGCAATAATCCTGAATAACATAATGTAAGGAAGAACTATGCTGTAGTTCCAACCCAATCACCCTATCGTAAAAGTGAAAGATATCTTTACAATAGGGTGTTTTTTTGCATGTGTAACTTTAGGATATTTTAACGAACTCGACATTATTCTTGGGAATATGACATTTGGAACGTGTTAATTTTATATAGTGCCTATTTCTGTACAAATTTAAATCATTTTAACGAATAGACTCGAGAAAGGAGTCAAATGATGAAATTAAAAAAAATCCACCAAAATGAACAGGACGAGCCTTGGCCCTCTAGCAAACCAATACTATGTATCGGGGGGGCCAATTTGGATCGTAAAATCATGATTAAAGGTACATTTCAGCTTCATACCTCCAATCCGAGCAGTACAAGACTGCAATCTTGCGGTGGGGTAGCACGAAATGTAGCCGAAAATTTAGGGAGGTTGAGCCAGCGGGTCAGCCTGCTGACCGCAGTTGGGGACGATGCGGAAGGTGAATTTATTATCGAACAGTCCAGCCGTTACATGCACGTGGTTCCTCTGCAAGTCCAAGGTGAACCGTCAACTGGGGTTTATACTGCCTTGCTGAACGAGCGTGGTGAACTGATTGTAGCGACAGCAGAAATGGAGATTTATGATCAGATTCGTCCTTCAGTAATTTTTGAAAATGCTCCTTTAATTGCCTCATCCCGACTCGTTCTGCTGGACACTAATTTCTCTATGAACGTAATTGCAGCCACCATACATGTCTGTCATGAGCATCGGATTCCGATTGTCGTTTCTTCGGTATCGGCCTCGAAGATGAGAAAGCTTCCCCGAAATTTGCATGGAGTGGAGTGGCTGGTATGTAAACCGGTGGAGGCTGAAGCCTATTTGGAGCTAGAACTTACAGATGATCAGCATATGTTGGATGCCACCCGAATTTTTCACAAACTTGGAGTTCAGAATGTCATTTTTATCTGCGGTGCTGATCGTGTTTTGTACGCCTCTCAGGATGGAACTCATGGCCAAATTCCCATTCATCCCGTTCAAGAGGTCATTGATGTCACAGGCGCAGATGATGCTTTTATTGCCGGGATGATATATGGAATTACCCAAGGTTATCCTATGGAGCAAGTGTGCCAATTTGGAATTAGCTGTGTCGACTTGACCCTGCAAACGGATCGGACGGTCTCAGAGACTCTTTCTATGAATAAACTCCATTCTAGGTTTCAGGAGCTGTATGGCACACATACGCAAAATTTTGTGTTTTTCAAGGGCGTGTATTTTAAAAAGAATGATACATAAGTAATCAAGAGAACTCTAACCTACAACAGCGCATATTTGGAGCTTCACGTATGTAATGGCCTCAATTATTGAATTTGTAAAAGGAGCATGTTGTATAATGGACAGACTGATCTATTCTATGCGGCCCTTACAGGCAGAGCAGGGTAACGAGTTTCTTGCTGTGTAGCAGAAGATTATCTCCTTGACTAGAAATTACATTTCGTGTAAAGTGGTGAAAATTGTAATATATAGGAATAGTGTAGACCAAGGATCAAAGGTTCAATACTCGCTGTACAGAGAAGAAACTCATGGGCTGAAAGGTTTCTCGCCGCGAATGAACGTTTCCCTGCCTTGCGAGCTGTAGCGGTTTGTATGATAAACCGTTACCGGCTAGACGCCGTTATCTAATGAAGGACCGTTCCGTGTATGGCTACGGTCAAATGAAGGGTGGTACCACGACACATTCGTCCCTGACGGATGTGTCTTTTTGCGTACATTTTATCGTCCAACAAGGAGGAAGCTACACATGCGCCAAAGCCAATTATTACTGACAACCTTGCGTGAAGCACCCGCAGAAGCTGAAGTGATCAGTCATCAGCTTATGCTGCGGGGAGGATTTATCCGCCAACTGGCGGCTGGAATGTACACCTATATGCCCCTGGGCAGACGGGTGCTCAGAAAAGTAGAGCAAATCGTACGGGATGAAATGGATCGCGTAGGGGCGGGGGAGCTGCTGATGCCTGTATTGCAGCCAACGGAGCTGTGGCAAGAATCAGGAAGATACGATGTTTACCGGTCCTGAGTTGATGCGTTTGCAAGATCGGCATGATCGGGAGTTTGCTTTGGGGCCTACACATGAAGAGGTCATTACGTCTTTAATACGAAATGAAGTGAATTCCTATCGCAAATTGCCTGTAACGTTGTATCAAATCCAAACCAAATTTCGGGATGAACGACGTCCGCGATTTGGCCTGCTTCGCAGTAGAGAATTTTTGATGAAGGATGCCTATTCGTTCGATGCACATTGGGAAGGACTAGATCATACCTATTCGACCATGTTCCAGGCATATCATCGCATTTTCACTCGCTGTGGTCTAAACTTTCGTGCAGTAGAAGCAGATGCGGGTGCCATTGGTGGCGAAGGTGAAACCCATGAATTTATGGCTCTAGCTGATATTGGAGAGGACACCATTGTAGCATGTACCTGCTGTGAATATGCAGCTAATCTTGAAAAAGCCGTGGCGCGATTGACGGGAAAAATAGAAATATCTCCTGTCTCATATAAAAATGAACAAGTCAGCCCTCCTTCTTTTGATACAGCTAAAATGGAAAAATTCCATACTCCAGGCCTGTGTACAATAGATCAACTGGTTGAATCGCTTCACATAGAGCCCAAAGAAATCATCAAAACACTGATTTATATGGCTGACGATCAACCTATTGCTGTAGTTGTTAGGGGGGATCATGAGGTTAACGAAGTGAAAATTAAACATATTTTAGGTAGTGAAAAATTCGAAATAGCAAGTACAGACATCGTGTCAAAGGCGACTGGAACCCCCTCGGGGTTCATAGGCCCATGCGGATTGACAATCCCTGTGTGGGTGGATTACGCCGTTGTCCAAATGTCCAGCGGTATCGCAGGCGCGAACGAGCTGGATTACCATTATCGACATGTGAACCCAAGGCGCGATATAGATCTTCGGCATGTGGCTGACTTGCGCAATGTCATAGAAGGGGATAGATGTCCTCGATGTGACGAAGGGGAATTGAAACTTCATCGTGGAATTGAGATCGGACACGTATTTAAATTGGGCACCAAATATAGTGAGAAGCTGGGTGCGACCTTTCTGGATGCGTCTGGAGCTGAGCAAGCGATGATTATGGGCTGCTATGGCATTGGCTTATCCCGGATCCTTTCTGCCATTGTAGAGCAAAATCACGATCAGAACGGAATGATATGGCCTTATGCACTAGCCCCGTTTCAAGTTCATATTATTCCGATTTCTGTGAAAGACAGGCTTCAGATGCAAATAGCCGAGAAATTACACAACCAGCTGCAGGATCGCGGTGTGGAGGTGCTGCTGGATGATCGGGAGGAACGGCCTGGGGTTAAATTCAAAGACTCCGATTTAGTAGGTATTCCCGTGCGCATCATCGTAGGTAAAGATGCCGAACACGGGAAAGTAGAGTTAGTGGAACGAAAAAGCTGCAACAAAGAGACGATTCGTATTGAAGATGTAGAGAGACGAATATTGGAACTACACTAAGCATCTATATCCCGTAGAATATGGCCTTCTCCGAGTGTAATCTCATGAAAGTCCGCCATCTGACGTGCCTGAAACCGGATTGGCTTGTCCCGACCTATCATAATGATATTTTGAACGTCGGCAGCGCCTTCCGAGGGGAGCGAGAAAGTTGAGACATAGGCAAATTCTTCACGCAACGTTGTATGAATGGCATGGATCAAATGGTCGTGTTCACTTTTGCCCATTAAATTCATGATCAGGGAGCCTTCGGAATCCAGCTTTTCTTTGGCCATCTTGAAAAATTCCCAGGATACTAAATGCAAGGGCGTACCCAGCTCCGTGAAGGCGTCCAAAATAACATAGTCATAAGCATCCGGCGCTTCCTTCTCCAGAAGGCGTCGTCCATCGCCAACAGTCACATTATCCTGATCGTATCCAAAGAATGTTCGGCTGAACTCTACAACTTGTGCATCCAGCTCGGCAATCTTAAAACGTTTATCTGTAAAATGACCCGCTATTGTACCTATACCGTGCCCGATAACAAATACATCTTCAAATGATGGATCGTTCAGCTCCATAAGATGGATAATTGCTCTCGGATATTCGAACAAAATGCGTTGTGGATGATTCAAGTCCACCGCGCCTTGGACGGCTGTATTTGAAAACTGCATCACCCGAAATAATCCCTTTTCACCATACAGCTCGGTGGTTTCGTATACTGTGATTTCATGATTATGGCTCAACTTTTTGTACAAGACATCCAAGTGAATGATCTCCTTCAAGTCAGACTTCCTCTTCATCTTAGACATGGATAGGGAGATTGTCCATAGATGAGGAGAAATGAAAGTACACATTTTCAAGCATCCCTAATTAGGTAGAATTGTTTATTTTTCCATAACAGAGTTGTTTAAACTTGTTCGTATGTCCTTTAGGAGATATAATATACAAGGATATAATGAAGTTCGTTGTGTATATTCATACAGGAAGAGAGCGGGATATTATGGGACGTAAGTGGAATAACATTAAAGAAAAGAAGGCATCCAAGGATGCTAATACGAGTCGTATATATGCTAAATTTGGCGTGGAAATTTATGTGGCAGCCAAACAAGGCGAACCTGATCCTGAATCCAATCGGGTACTAAGAGTAGTTCTAGAACGTGCAAAAACGTACAATGTACCCAAAGCAATCATTGACCGTGCTATTGAAAAAGCAAAAGGTGCTGGCGATGAAAACTACGTAGAGCTTCGTTATGAAGGTTTCGGACCGAACGGTTCCATGGTCATTGTAGATGCGCTGACCAATAACGTTAACCGTACAGCATCGGATGTGCGTTCTGCTTTTACTAAAAATGGTGGTAGCCTGGGTGTGAGCGGATCTGTAGCCTACATGTTTGATTCAACAGCAGTTATTGGTCTGGTGGGTAAAACCGCAGATGAAGTGCTGGAGCTACTGATGGAGGCAGATGTAGAGGTACGTGACATCATTGAAGAAGATGAAGCCGTCATCGTATATGCAGAGCCTGATCAATTCCATGCTGTGCAGGAAGCTTTCAAACAAGCAGGAGTAACTGAGTTTACCGTTGCGGAGCTCACCATGCTTGCCCAAAATGATATTTCTCTTCCAGAAGATGCACAGGTTCAATTCGATAAACTGATTGATGCATTAGAAGATTTGGAGGATGTTCAGCAGGTTTACCACAATGTAGACTCTGAGGAATAGTCTTTGTTAATTAGTTTGTAAAAACACCGTATTTAGATACGGTGTTTTTTTGTATAGTAATCATCGGACCTCTTATGGTTATTTCTTTTTAGGGTCATAAGAATAACTGGGATATTTGACAACGGGCCATTTTACCTTTCGTAAATTTGAGATCACATCAGTACCTACATGTAAATTACTCTGAATCAGTTCTGTAGGCGTAAGGGCCATCCATTGATTCAAGGAAACATCTGCAAAACGGTCACTTTTAAACATTTCAAGAAACCAAAGTGTGCTGGAGCCTGTATTTTGAATGTAATGACCGTAAGCAAAAGGCACATATCCAACATCTCCGGCTCTAAAATCAAACGTACGGGCTGCACCATTACCGCCAAAGACAGTCATCCGTCCTTGCCCGGCAAGATAGTATTGCCATTCGTCATTATTAGGATGCCAGTGCATTTCTCGCATGGCGCCGGGCTCAATCTCAACAAGAGCAGCTGCAATGGTTTTGGAAATCGGAAAATTGGAGGAGTCGACGATTCGTACGCTTCCGCCCGGCGTTTTGATTGGGGGCTGGGCTAGTAATTCATGCTTGAAGGACTGAGGTATCGTACCATAGGGAGAGGAAACCGCTTGGCTTTGAAGAGAACCGGGAACGGAATCCTGATAGATATATACTTGGTCTTGAGGAATTGCTGCAAAATCAGCTTCTGGTACACCAAAATTTGCAGAAAGTACGTCTTTGGGAGTATGTGCGAACCAATCGGAGATGGATAGGGTGTTCAGATCGGAGAAACTACCATCATCAAAAACCAGCAAAAATTCGCACCCATCCTCAAGTCCCTGTATAGAGTGCGGAATGCCAGGAGGGAAATACCAGAGATCTCCGGGACCCACATCAGCAATAAAATTACGTCCATTTTGGTCTACTGCTGTAATGCGAGCACTTCCCAACAGCATATATGACCATTCCGCTTGCTGATGCCAGTGAAGCTCACGTACACCACCCGGTGTCAAACTCATATTCACCCCGGCAAGGGTTGTAGCAATAGGTAATTCCCTTACCGTTACTTCTCTTGACCACCCACCGTGATTAAGCTGCATATGGGCATCAGAAAAAGAAAATCTCATATTTGGAATGAGACCATTGTCCGTTACGGGGGGAACCAGCATATCGGGATTCTGTAGATCCCTCATCACATCACGTGGACCCTTGTCGATGCCCCCAGCACCATCACATCTGATGGGTTGGGGGATTCTTGCATTTTTAGGGCAATCATTATGCATCATTAAATCTTCCTCTCCAGGTTGAAGCTTGATGAAGTATGGGATAAGAAAATACGCATAAAGATTTTATGATCATGTAGTGAGTTTTATGCTGTATGCGTTAGATCTGTAAACTGAGCCTGAATGATTTGAGCTAAATCGTGCGGACTTAACTCCAGTTGGGTCCCAATTTTCCCACCGCTTACAACGATGGCTTCCAGTTCCAATGCAGGCTGGTCGATAAAAGTGGGGCAGAGCTTTTTCATTCCAATGGGGGAGCAGCCACCGCGAATATATCCCGTAAACTTTTGCAAATCCTTAACTGGAAGCATTTCAATTTTTTTCTCTCCCGCGGATTTGGCTGCTTTTTTGAGATCAAGCTCTTTATGTACAGGAATTACAAAAACAAACAGATTTTGTTTGCTGTGTGCAACCAAAGTTTTGAAAACTATCTCCGGGGCTCTATCGATTTTCTCAGCCACATTCATACCGTCTATTTTTCCATCTTGATGATCATAACTCAAAATATTGTATTGTATATGTTGCCCGTCCAATATGCGCATGGCGTTTGTTTTGCTGGCACTCATCTTATTTCTTCCTTTCTTTAGAGTTTTTCCAAGTGATCCACATAATCCTTTGCATCCTTAAGGGAAAGATCCTTAGCCGTTCTCAGTTCTTTTATGGCTTGAATCTTTTTTCCTTCCCTAATGAGCAGGAGCAACCTTTCATTGATATCTTCTGAAGCTCCTGCATCTAGAATATGTGGAGGAGAGGCAGGGATGGTGCCTGACAGCGATGTTCCTTGTATTCCTGAACGATTTTCTAGACGCTCCACGTCGGATTTCAAGTCATTAAGCCGAGATTGAAGGCTGTAGACCTTAATTAAAAGTATGACGGAGAGGAGCAATGCGATGATTGCTATATACTCAATAGCTGACAACAGAATTCCCCCCTATTTAAGTGACTTTCAACGCAGAAATGCTGCACTAAAAATTTATTTCTTATTTATAGTATAGCATGATGATAGAGGAGAAGAGGAAAAGGCGTACAAATTGACTTTTTACAGGCAGAGCGTTATATTACAACTTATTATAAACCTTTTAATAAATACTGGAAAAGGAGTGTATTCAAATACAACCAGTCTCCAATAACACCATTCGGGTTAAACAAATTAATGTAGAGTTAGTTAAAAACACACTGAAATCCAAGGAATATGCAACCAAGTCATCGATAGCCAGTATCACAGGTCTTAGTGTGGCAACCTGCGGAAATATTCTGAATGAGCTTCTTCAAACCGGGGAAGTATTAGAGACGGAATTGGAAGAGTCGAACGGCGGACGTCCGGCTAGACGTTACAAATATAACGCTGATTATTCTTATATTATCTGTTTAAATGTGAAAACGGAAGGCGGTATACATTCTCTTACTTATGCTGTTGCTAATTTGCTTGGTGATATCATCATCGAGAATACTTCCATTGTGCCTCATATTGATTATGAGGTCATAGAAACCAAAATTGGAGAGCTGATTAATAACTATGGAAACGTCAAAGCCATTGGAATTGGCATCCCCGGGGTTGTTCATCAAGGAATTATCGATGTTTGTGATCTCGACCTGCTCATAGGAGTCCCTGTAGGTCCACAGCTTCAAGATAAATACGGATTAGAAGTTACCATTGAAAATGATATGCATTTAACAGTCTACGGATTTTATAACATGCAGAATTATGATGAGGATAAAACCTTTGCTATTGTTACGTTTCCAAAAGACAATTTCCCCGGAGCGGGTTTTATTGTCGATGGACATATGTTAAAAGGAAATACCAAATTTGCGGGGGAAGTTTCCTTCTTACCTTTTGATTTAACAAGAGAGGAACAGCTTAAACAGTTAAATAGCACAGAGGGATTTGTTCCTCTGGCGATCCAAACGATAACTTCCATTATTGCAATTATAGACCCTGTATCTATCGCTTTGACTGGAGAGTTATCCAAGCCGAATCTGTTGGACGATATTTATAACGGCTGTCTAAAAGATGTACCCAAAGAACATATGCCCGAAATTTTTGTGAAAAACGATACTCATGATGAATACATGTTTGGGTTGATTTCAGTGACCCTTGAAAGTCTGACGTACAATTTGCAATTGGTGGAGAAAAGGAAATAGGGCATCGTTCAATAAAGCATGAGAGGATGAGATTAATGAATCAAAAATCGATTGCATGGACTACAGGGACATGGACTAATCATCCTGTATCATCCATAGAAGAAGACCAGTTCCTTAAAGTTGAAACCAGAGAAGGAAGCGACTACTGGGAAAAAACTTTGTATGGGTTTGAACGCAGTAGCGGACATTCCCTGCTTACAGACTGGGAAGAAGGCTCTGCCATCGAAGTCACGTTTCAATTAGGCTCATTTACGGAGCTTTACGATCAGGCCGGTATAATGCTGTATCAAGGACAACAAAAGTGGATTAAAGCCGGAATCGAATTAAATGACGGAATTCCTCAGCTGGCAGTCGTAGTCACAGATGGCTATTCCGATTGGTCATTAGCTCCTGTACCCGATTGGGTAGGGAAAAATGTCACGATCCGTGCTTCACAACTACAGGATGCGGTTATCATTAGAGCCCGAACCGAAAATCAAAGCTGGCGCACTGTACGTGTAGCACGTTTTCCTTATGAAACGGGACAACAGGCAGGTCCTTTTGCCTGCGCGCCGACTCGAGCCGGATTTCAGGTTATCTTTACACGCTGGGTAAGTACTGAACCAGATAGAGATATTCATGTAGATCCGCCATTTGAAGAATAGTCATTTTACTCAATATATAGAAGAGTTATAAATATGGGAGTAATTATTGGAGATAATACTATGATAAGCTCTGGATGTTTTTAAAATAAAACTTGACATGAAACGCGTTACAAACCTTAAGATTCAATTAGAAGTACTTTATAACACATTAGCATAGAGGTAACGTGTTTCTATCCTAGTTAATAAAAACATCAGCAAAGGCGGAGAAAATATGAGTACACAGTTTCCAAAAGATTTCCTGTGGGGCGGAGCAGTTGCTGCTAATCAGCTCGAAGGCGCTTATCAAGAAGATGGAAAAGGCTGGTCCATTCAGGATGTAACTCCTCGTGGTGGTTGGGGGCCCGTTACGGATGTACCCACAGAAGATAACATGAAATTGATCGGTATTGATTTTTATCATCATTATAAAGAAGATATCAAACTCTTCGCGGAAATGGGTTTCAAAGTATTCCGTACTTCTATCGCATGGTCACGTATTTTCCCTAAAGGTGACGAACTGGAGCCTAACGAAAAAGGCTTGCAATTTTATGATGATTTGTTTGATGAACTTCACAAATATGGAATTGAGCCACTCGTTACACTATCTCACTATGAAACACCTTTACATTTGTCCAGAGAATACGATGGTTGGGTAAACCGTAAGCTTGTTGATTTTTATGAGCGCTATGCTACAACTGTATTTAATCGCTACAAAGATAAAGTTAAATACTGGTTGACTTTCAATGAAATCAACTCCATTCTTGAAGCACCATTCATGAGTGGAGGAATTAGCACACCAAAAGATCAACTTAGTGAGCAAGATCTTTATCAAGCTATTCACCATGAGCTTGTAGCGAGTGCAAGAGCGGTAAAAATCGGTCATCAGATCAACCCTGATTTCAAAATTGGCTGTATGGTGCTGAGTATGCCTACTTATCCGCTGACACCAAATCCAGACGATGTCATTGCTGCGATGGAATTTGATCACAGAAACATGGCATTTGCCGATATTCACGCAAGAGGTCAATACCCAGGTTACATGAAACGTTTCTTTAAAGAAAACGGAATTACTATTCACTTTGAACCAAGTGATGCCGAAGATTTGAAACATACCGTTGATTTTATCTCGTTCAGCTATTATATGAGTACTTGTGAGACAGCTGACGAAGCTAAAAAAGTCAAAGGTGAAGGTAATATCCTTGGTGGTGTCATCAATCCGCATCTTGAGGCAAGTGAGTGGGGCTGGCAAATTGATCCGCAAGGTTTACGTTATGTCCTGAACACGTTCTATGATCGCTTCCAAAAACCACTATTCATCGTTGAAAATGGTCTGGGCGCCGTTGATGAACTGATTACAAATGAAAAAGGCGAAAAAACGGTTGAAGATGACTACCGGATCAACTACCTGAATGATCATTTGGTTCAAGTTGGAGAAGCTATTGAGGACGGAGTAGAGGTTTTGGGCTATACGTCTTGGGGATGTATTGACCTTGTCAGCGCATCGACCGCTCAGCTTAAGAAACGTTATGGCTACATTTACGTAGATCGTCACGATGATGGCAGCGGTACACTTGAAAGATATCCGAAGAAATCGTTCCATTGGTATAAAGAAGTTATTGCTACGAATGGTGAAAGCTTGAAACGTTAATTTATAAATAATCCAGTGATTAATTATATATAAATGAAGGCTTATAGATAGCGACCGCTTTTTTTCTTTTACGAAGCGGTTGCTAATTTTTTAGGGGTGTTAGAATTGGACAAAAATTAATTACTAATATATATTAAGACTTATTAAAACGATAATAATAACTATACAGAAAATAGAGTCCAGTATAAATTAATGATTTTTAATGATGAGGGCTACAGAAGGAGGAAAATAATGAAGATTGAGCATGTAGCGATCTGGGTGAGAGACTTAGAAAAGATGAAGAGTTTTTACGAGCAATACTTTGATGGGAAATCTAATGATAAATATTATAATGCGACAAAAGGGTTTGAGTCCTATTTTATCACTTTTGAGGATGGAGCAAGGTTAGAAGTTATGCGCAAAACGGGAGTAGATCATTCTCCACAGATCAATATTACGGGCTGGGCTCATGTGGCATTTTCCGTTGGAAGTAAAGCACTGGTGAATGAAAAGACAGAGCAGCTCATGCTTGCAGGATATGAAGTAGTGGGTCAGCCAAGATTGACAGGTGACGGCTATTATGAAAGCGTAATTAAAGATCCAGAAGGTAATTTAGTGGAAATTTCAATGTGAGTAGCTTTTCAGTTCTGAAGAGTGAGCATGTGGAATCCTACAATGAAGCTTTAAAAGAAATCTGACTTCTGTATCTAAATAAGCGAAGCGAGGATGGATCGGTGGTAATGTGCCTTCTGGTGTGATTGCGGTTGAAAACCCTTGCAAGGTCACCCGTAAAATCACCGAAGATGATAAGTACAAATATAAAAGGAATAACAATAAACTACAGCTCACTCGGAGCTGTAGTTTATTGTCTTAAAAAGAGTATGACCAAACGAAAGAACATTTTTGCACAGATTTGTTTAGGGAATAATGCAATAATGTGCTTAAGTAGAATATTTTCAGCCTATTCAGAAAGGAAAGAATAATTATGAAATTGATGTTTATATCAGATATTCACGGCTCACTGCATTGGTTGCAATTGGCACTGGAAAAGTTCAGGGAGGAGAAAGCCGATCGTCTTGTCCTGCTCGGAGATTATATGTACCACGGACCACGTAATCCGTTACCAGAAGGGTATAATCCGGCAGAAGTCGCCGCACTGCTGAATAAGCACAAGTCCCATATTACGGTTTCTGTGCGCGGAAATTGCGATGCAGAGGTGGATCAGATGCTGCTGGAGTTTCCTATGATGGGTGATTATGCTTTGCTATACCATGAAGGACGGAGAATCTATGTCACGCACGGACATGGCTTTAGTATCGGAAATTTACCACCACTAGAAGCGGGAGATGTGTTTATCCAGGGACATACTCATATTCCGGTAGCGGATGTGGAAAATGGGATCTTTATACTGAACCCCGGTTCGATCTCGCTGCCAAAAGAAAACTATCCATCCTCTTACGGTGTGTTGGAGGGGGCACAATTCACTGTGAAGGATTTTGATGGGAATACAGTGAAAGCAATCACATTTTCAAAGTAATTTACTCCAATGTGAATGTAAATTATTGAAAGTTTTCCGCTTCGATTGAGACAAAGATCATATTATTGTATGATAGGAGCGGAGTCTACATTATGAAAAAGAAAGAGAGCTTCAATACATGCAAATTAAGGATTCACATTATAAGATGCCGCCTGAATGGGCGCCACATGAACGCACGTATATTTCTTGGCCTGTAAAATCTTCAATGGTTTACCCGGATATGCATGCTGATGTATGCAAGGGCTATGCCGGAATTGTACGCGCCATGGCGGAATTTGAACCAGTTACTGTGGTCGTAAATCCGGAAGATTTGGAGAGCGTTAAGGCGCTTGAACTTGGGGAACGGGTAGAACTGCTGTCGATTGAGCACAGCGATGCGTGGCTGCGTGATAACGGCCCTACTTTTCTCACAGACGAGCATGGTCAGTTGGCAGGTGTTAACTGGAAGTTTAACGCCTGGGGTGGCAAATACGCCCCATGGGACCTGGATGACCAGGTTGCACCGCAAATTTTGGACAAACTTGGAGTTCCACGGTTTGATGCACCGGTTGTGATGGAAGGCGGCTCACTGCACGTAGATGGCGAAGGCACACTGATTACAACCGAAGAGTGTTTGCTCAATTCCAACCGAAATCCGGAATTAAGCAGAGAAGAAATTGAACGGCATGTATGTGAGTATACAGGTGCCGAGAAGATAATATGGCTAAAACGTGGTCTTAGTGGCGACGAAACAGACGGTCATGTGGACAATATTGCTTGTTTTGCAGCTCCTGGCAAGGTCATTATGCAAGTGTGTGATGATCCTGAGGATGAAAATTACGAAATCACGCAGGAAAACCTGCGCATTCTGGAGCAAGCAACGGATGCCAAAGGCCGTAAGCTGGAAGTGATTCGAATCGGTCAGCCGCCGCGTGTGGATTATGAAGACAGCCGATTGACACTGAGTTATATTAACTTCTATTTTGTGAATGGCGGTATTATTTTGCCAGTGTTCGGCGGCACTGCCGCTGAGAGTGATCTTGCAGCTGAGCAAGTGCTGGCAAATGTATTCCCAGATCGCACCATTCGTACTGTAGACGGTATGGCGGTCATCCGTGAAGGCGGTAACGTGCACTGTACGACCCAGCAGATGCCTGCTGTAAAGCGTTGAACGATACAACATCTAAAAGGAGGACTAAAGTGAGAAAAGTAAAAGTTGCAGCAACTCAAATGAGCTGTTCTACCAATATCGAAGAAAATATTAGTAAAGCAGAGAAGTTAGTACGTGAAGCGGCTGCGCAGGGCGCACAAATTATTTTGCTACAGGAGTTGTTCGAGACTCCATATTTCTGCCAGAAGGAAAAGTCTGATTATTATTCATATGCCACTGAGCTGGAGCACAACAAAGCGGTTAACCATTTTAGGAAAATCGCCAAAGAATTACAGGTTGTGCTGCCAATCAGCTTCTATGAAAAGAAAAACTACGCGCGCTACAACAGTCTTGCCGTCATTGACGCAGACGGTGAAGTGTTAGGTAAATACCGCAAAAGCCACATCCCGGACGGTCCTGGGTATGAGGAAAAATTTTATTTTAATCCGGGCGATACCGGTTTTAAAGTATGGAATACACGTTATGCCAAAATTGGGGTAGGCGTGTGCTGGGACCAATGGTATCCTGAGGCGGCCCGCTGTATGGCGCTCATGGGCGCAGAACTTTTGTTCTATCCGACAGCTATTGGCTCGGAACCGCAGGATTCTGCCATTGATTCCAAGGCTCACTGGCAGACTTGCATGCTGGGTCATGCGGCTTCCAACCTGATTCCAGTCATAGCTTCCAATCGGATCGGAACTGAAACGGACGAAGACTCCAGTATTACATTCTACGGTTCATCCTTTATTGCCGGACATCAAGGTAACAAGATCGCAGAAGCGGGTCGTACCGATGAAGAAGTGCTTACTGCTGAATTTGACCTGGATGAGCTGGAAGTAGGACGGATTGAATGGGGCATTTTCCGTGACCGTCGTCCTGAACTGTACAATATGATTGCCACCTATGATGGTGATTTAAAAGTATAATCTTGATACGGATAGACAAGTCTCCCTTGACGTCAAGCCGGGGTGTTTCCTTTCATTGGACTCACCCGGCTTTTCGGGCAGGGGATTTTTGGTTTCTGAATGGAGCACTTCTAGTGATGGATAGGAGGAAAGAAAACAGCAATGAGACATAAGGGGATAGACCAATCACTCGCACAGTTCTCAACTTCGACAGAAGAGGATCAAGAGTGGGAATACTCGAATGAAAGAGATATGGCTATTCTGGGCTTGTGGGACGAATACACACTATCTGCTCAGCGTTTATGTGAACGAATGGCTACCGAAACCCACCAATTCAGACCTTCTGAGTTCGACCCGTTCCCAACTCAGTTTGAATGGCTGGAACAGAAAGAAACAGACTTGATTATTGATGGAATATGGTCAGCTGATTTGCATGGTGATCATTGTCTGTTTATGAATATTGGGGAGCATCACCCAGAACGGCATACATCTATTGAGGCTTATATTTACGATACCCAGGTCATCGACGAAGGATTTTTCCTTAAATATCTGAATACCTCTCCTAAAGCCTCAGCCTACGCACCTTTATTCGAAGTAAATGGATATACCACAATGTGTGGACTGCTGGACAGATACGTTAGGGGAGGGATTTTGGTACGTGTACCCAACGGTTTTAAAAGAACAGCTCGGTAGATGGATACCAGAATATAAGCATGATTTTTCCACACCAAAGGGACATTCCTCACAGGATTGTTCCTTTTTTATTTTATTTATAACTCCAGTTAATCTATAGATTGAAACTATGATTTAGTACATAAAATAGCATTAGAATTTATGGATTAGATGATATAAAATCAAGTCATAAGGAATGATCGTACTCAATAACATCTCGATATTCCCAAAAGTGAAATAAATCACATATGAGAATGCTTTAATGGAAGCTTGAACATGAAATTTGTACACTCGCAAGGAGGAAGAACAATGAACCACTATCCTGCTATCTTTGAACCTCTAACCATACGACGCATGACCTTGAAAAATCGGATTGTTATGCCCCCAATGGGAACTAACTTTGCTGCCATGGACGGAAGCTTTGTTCAGGATCATATTGACTATTACGTGCAACGGGCCAAAGGTGGTACCGGCTTGATAACAGTAGAAAATGTTTGTCTGGATTTCCCAATGGGTACAAACGGAACAACCCAGCTGCGTATGGATAACGATCAGTTTATTCCCGGACTGTTTAGATTAACAGAAGCCCTACACTCTTATGGAGCTTGTGTTTCTGTACAAATTAACCATGCGGGTGCTTCAGCTTATGCGGGACGACTGAACGGAATTCAGCCTGTATCTTCTTCCAATATTCCTTCTAAAAAGGGCGGAGCGATTCCAAGACCTTTGCAAAAAGAAGAAATTTACGCCATTGTGCGCAAATACGGAGAAGCAGCGGGAAGAGCGCAACGAGCAGGATTTGACTGTGTTGAAATTCATGCGGGACACTCCTACTTGCTGAGTCAGTTTCTTTCGCCGATGTATAATAAACGCACGGATGAATTTGGCGGCAGTGCAGAAAACCGTACCCGTTTTGCCAGATTAGTCATTGATGAAATTCGTTCAGTGGTAGGCCCATTCTTCCCTATTTGCTTACGTTTTAGCGCGGAAGAGTTCACAGAAGGTGGGAACACACTGGAAGATACACTCGAGTTATTGGAGTATCTTAATGATGAGGTAGATATTTTGAATGTTTCTGCTGCTCTGAATGATTCCATCCAGTTCCAGATTGACGGGATGAACCTGCCAGATGGTTGGCGCTCATATATGGCCAAAGCGGTAAAAGAAAAATTCGGGAAGGTAACGATGACCTCAGGTAATATTCGGAGCCCACAGGCTGCGCAGGATATTTTGGTGAGAGGTGACGCGGATCTTCTGGCAATGGGTAGAGGCTTGATTGCAGAACCGAACTGGGTGCTTAAAGTGCAAAACGGCTACGAACATTTGCTTAGAAAATGTATCTCTTGCAACATTGGTTGTGCCGATCATCGTATCTCCAAAAGTAAACCGATTTGCTGTACGGTAAATCCGGATCTGTTCAAGGAAGCTGAATACCGGAAACAACGTGTTAAAAACAATGTTCAGGTTGTTGTGATCGGTGGGGGTACCGCTGGGATGGAAGCAGCATGTACGGCAGCCGAAGTAGGCTGCAAAGTAACCCTCTTTGAGGAGAAACCAGAGTTGGGCGGTTTGGCCCGTGATATTGCCCGCTTGCCAGACAAAACACGCATCAATGATTTCCCTGATTATCTGATTCAACGCACCAAACAGTTAACCAATCTGAACATTGTAACAGGGAGCCGAGCCGATTTGGCGATGATTAGTGCCCTGAATCCTGATATTATTGTCAATGCGACGGGGGCCATACCACTTCTTCCGCCTATTGCAGGTTTGCATGAGCAACTGGGCAAACCGGGGACAAAAGTGTTCTCCATCTTTGATCTTTTGCACAACATGGAGAAATTCCAGGAGTTTGAAGGTAAACGCATTGCTGTAGTTGGTGGCGGGGCTGTGGGACTGGATGTCGTCGAATATTACGCAGAGCGTGGAGCACAAGAGGTTTCCATTATTGAGATGATGCCGCTACTCGGTAAAGATCTGGATATGATTACCCGAATCTCCATGATGAAAATGGTAGAGGAGCGGGAAGTGAACGTCCATACGGAAACAGCTTTGACAGAAGTGTGTAGCGACCGTTTCAAAGTAAAGCATGGAGAACAGGAGTTTGAGATTCCTTTTGATCTTGGATTCGTATGCTTGGGTATGCGTTCATACAGTCCGCTGATGGACAGCTTGCTCGAATATGGTAAAAAACATCAAGTAGAAGTTATTAATATTGGGGATAGTAAACAAGCTCGTCGTATTATTGATGGTACACGTGAAGGTCGCAATATTCTCAAAACCATTCAACGGGTAGACGAATTTAAACATGAGTTTTCGTATTCTTACTGATTTTATAATATAAGTGATGGGTGTTCACGATGGCAACTCAGTGAATATTGAGGTTGAAGAGACAGCTTGTCTTTTCAGCCTTTTTTATTTGAGTTTTTTCTGGAAGAAGATTGATTCCTCTGTCATTTCAAAGGTAAACTATGGAAAGCATATAGTAAGTTAGTAAGTAAGGCTATTTTAACGTGGGGGGATGAGCGTGAATCAACTCTTTAGTGAAATACCGGGTGCCAGCAAGTGGAGCAACGTGGAAGAGATTCATAGAGGCTGGTCCAGTGACAAAAAATATTATATTCGAACCACTGATGGTAGAGACTTGCTGCTAAGAATGGCGGATATGGTTCATTATGATAAAAAGAAACGCGAGTTTGAAGCTGTAAAAAAGCTGAATCACGTGGAGAATCTGTTCATGTCCCGGCCGCTTGAATTTGGGTTTTGTAATGAGGGTCAATCTGTATATTCCTTGTTCACCTGGATCGAAGGGAAAGATGCTGAAGAGATGATCCCCACGTTAGCTGCAGCACAACAGTATCAACTTGGAGTTCAAGCGGGAGATGCATTGAAAAAAATGCATGAGATTCATGCAGAGCCAGATCGAGCCCCATGGGCTGAGCATTATAATGGCAAAATCAACAGGTATATTACAAACTATAAGTCATGCGGTATTTTCTTAAAGGGAGCAGATCAAGCCATAAGCTTTATTGAGCAAAACCGTCATCTATTAGAAAATCGTCCTCAAACATTTCAGCATGGGGATTATCATGTGGGCAATATGGTGGTTACCCCATCTGGTGAACTGGGTATCATCGATTTTAATAGAATGGACTATGGTGATCCTTGGGAAGAATTCAATAGAATTACCTGGTGTGCAGCATTAAGTCCTTTATTCGCTTCGGGCCGAATCCACGGTTATTTTAATAACAATGTACCTGATTTATTTTTTAGATTAATGGCTCTGTATATTGCAAGCAATCAGCTTTCATCGATCCACTGGGCCATTCCATTTGGCAAAGAAGAGGTAGACGATATGGTGCAACGAGCTGAAGAGGTATTGGAGGCATATGATGACTTTCAATCCTATATACCGAAATGGTACCTGCCCAGTTACCGCGACTTGTAAATATGAAGACCGCTGCTCCTGGGAGTGACGGTCTATTTTTAGCATTCTATTATCGTCACTTTTAGCTTAACGGTAGAACCTTTGGCAGAAACGGAGGAGGCCTTTACGCTGTTACCTTCACTAATGGATTGACCTGCCACCTGGACAGCAATGGCCTAATCGTGCCTACGTGATCGTTGTATACCAAGGTTGCTTGTTGAAACGTAACGATAAACGTTGATGTTGCTGAAGCTGCGAGCGCGTACGTTCCATTGAACATCAGGGATACCACTACCCATAGAATAGCCGATGCTTTCGTCCATATGACTTGAATTTATTTAGTAGAGAGAGGGAAGGGAAAATCTGATGAAAAAAATATATAGCGAACAAGAACTCATAGATATGACGATTAAACTGCTTGAACAAACTTCAATATATGAAGAGCAGTATGAGCAATATGTAAGACGACCTTTCTGTACGGATTTTTATGATGATCTGAGTCCGTATGTGCAAGTGAGCAAGCGGGGTTATACGCTCCAAATGTATGAAAGAGGCATACAGATGCTGAACAAGCTTACGAAAGAGGAAGAGGATGTGATTTATTGGATCATCGAAGATACAATTCACATCATTGCCCATCTGAATCTGCTTCGCAAATATAAAGTGGATAACATAAATACTCATTTAAAATATACAAAGGAGATCATGAAGGAGCTGACAACTTCAATGAACAAAGCATTTTATGAAATTGGAGGAATCTATCAGGAATGGCATGAAGCGAATAGAAGAGCAACACTGGAGAACCCATTAAAGTAAAACAAAACAAGAAACAGTTGACAATCAGTGAGGTAAAATTTACAATTTTATATTAGTGATAATGATTATCAATATCATTAATTTTAAGTATGCTTTGCACTTACTATATTTCAAAGGAGATTTGCAACATGCATCGTATGATGAACAAGAAGTTTCACATGATTTTATGTGCACTATTCGTAGTGATTTTCGTTATTTCAGGTTGTGGGAATGCTGGCAGCTCCTCTGATTCATCTGCTAAATCCGCGTCGTCCACGAAGGAAGAGGTAAGCAGTGATTCTGATACACGTACAGTCTCTACGGTAAAAGGAGATGTGAAGGTGCCCGCTAATCCTCAACGGGTAGTCGTGAACTGGTATGTTGGCGATGTATTTACACTAGGGATTAAGCCGGCCGCAGTCATGGGGTGGAAACAAGAAACGATGCCTTTTTACGATAAGTTTAGCGACGTCCCCAATATTGAAAAGTGGGAAACTGAGGAAATTATGAAGTATGATCCTGATCTTATCATTACATATGATACAAAGGATTATGATAAGCTGTCTAAAATTGCGCCTGTTCTTGTGATACCTGAGGATAAAATGACCTCCCTAGAACGTTTGAAATTTCTTGGTCAGGCCACAGGACATGAAGCAGAAGCGGACAAAGTGATTTCACTGTTTGAAAGCAAGCTGAGTCAGGCCAAAGAAAAACTAAATTCCGACATATTCAAGGACAAAACGTTTAGCATTTTCGAGGACTGGGGCAGTGGCTCCTACGGAATTTATTATGAAACAGGCTCACGCGGAGGAACGTTGCTTTACAATTATCTTGGACTTCACAAACCGGAAAAGCTCAACACATTGGTTAAAAACTCCGGAGAGAATCGTGGTTCTTTATCCTACGAGGTAGCTGCTGAATACTTTGGAGATTATGTCCTTTGGTTTAAGCAGGAAGGCAAGGAATCCGAATATGCGAAGACAAAAATCTGGAGCAGCATTCCAGCCGTTAAAAACGGACATATCATCGAAATTCCAGCGAAATATGCAGGACTGTTCTATTATTCGGACGTTGCTAGTATGACGGGACAGCTAGATTATATGATTAGCAAATTGCTGGAACAGACGAAGTAATGATGCATAATTGACCAACTAAGGGTGTAATCGATGTCTACTCACAAAGAACCAAATAAAAAAGGAATATTTCATTTTATAGGCTGCATGATCGTGGGCGTGTTCCTGCTTCTGGTGGTTACCGCAGCATCCATTACCTTTGGTGCTGCTGAAATGAGCTTGAAGCTGGCGTGGGGGGCTATATTTCAGTTTGATCCCTACATTACGGAACATCAGATTATTCACACCTTGCGGTTTCCACGCACCGTGGCAGATATCATGGTAGGGTGTAGCTTGGCTGTGTGTGGGGCGATTATGCAGGGAACCACTCGTAATCCACTAGCGGATTCGGGACTCATTGGCATAAGCTCAGGCTCGACATTTGCTATTGCGTTATGTATGGCCTTTTTGCCTGGTCGCACCTACGGAGAAACCATGCTGTATTCTTGCCTAGGTGCAGCAATCACTACGGGCATTACGTATTACATCGCATCTATAGGCAAGCGAGGCATGACGCCTCAGCGACTGGTACTGGCAGGAATGTCCATCTCCATGCTTTTTGGTGCATTTAGTACGTTTATCGCTATTAAGTATGAGATTGGCCAAGCCCTTGATTACTGGTCTGCTGGTGGTACAGCCAGTGCCAAGTGGGGTGAACTAGCTTTCATTGCACCACTGTTTGTAGTGGGTTTGGTCTGTGCCATCGCGCTTTCTCCCTCAATTACGATTTTGAGCTTCGGGGAGGATGTAGCATCAGGCTTGGGTATTCGTGCCAATAGGATTAAGTTGTTTTCAACCCTAATTGTATTAATTCTAACAGGATTATCGGTAATTGTGGTCGGTCCTGTTGGCTTCGTGGGTTTGATCGTGCCACACATTATGCGCCATCTGGTCGGAACGGATTATCGGTATATTATCCCGGCCTCAGCTTTGTATGGAGCAGTCTTTCTGTTGGCAGCGGATTTACTTGGACGACTGATCAATCGCCCTCACGAAACACCCCTTGGCATTATTTTTGCCTTGGTGGGCGTACCCTATTTTCTCTACCTTGTGCGCAAGCAAAGGAGGGAGTTTAGTTGAAGCTGTCCCGCAATAGCAGGGGTATTAGCATTATTTTACTGTTAGTAGTGCTGACGCTGTTAGTGGCTATACTCAGTATGAATGTTGGGAAAATGAACCTTTCTCCACTCGAAGTTTTCAAGGTCATCATGGGCGAAGGAACGAGCAAACAGAACCTGATCGTGTTTGACTTTCGACTGCCACGTATTGTGCTTTCTATATTGGTAGGTATTGGCATGGGGATATCAGGCTGTATCATGCAAAGCTTGCTCAAAAACGACATGGCCAGTCCCGGGACACTCGGCATCAGCTCAGGCTCGGGGCTATTTGTACTTATGTATATTACGTTGTTCGCTAGTGAAGGATTGCTATCGCCGATTCTTCTTCCAGGGTTAGCTTTTGCAGGCGGCCTCACGGCAGCTTTCTTGATTTTTATGTTTGCTTTCAGGCGGGGAAGAGACATCTCGCCTACAGGCCTAATTTTAACCGGTGTCGCTATGGGGAGTGGCTACAGCGCATTATCTCTGATGTTGACACTCCGGCTAGACAAGCAACAGTATGACTTTGCTCTGAGATGGCAGGCTGGAGACCTGTGGGGGGACGACTGGAGCTATATTATGGTGCTGCTCCCGTGGGTGTTTATCATCTGTTTTTACGTTTTTTACAGGTCTAACACACTCAATACGTTGAATTTGGGGAATCAGACAGCATCGGGCCTCGGTGTAGCAATTAAAAGGGAGTTTATCGGCTTGACGATTGCTGCCGTTGCGCTCGCTTCTGGTAGCGTGGCACTTGGAGGGAATTTCTTTTTTGTAGGCATGGTCAGTCCCCATCTAGCGCGCAAGCTAGTAGGGCCCAATCATAAGCTATTGCTACCTACGACAGCATTAGTTGGTGCACTCGTCATTTTGATTGCTGACACACTTACTCGGACGATAAGCTTTGGTGCAGATATTCCAACCGGAATTATTATCACCATACTGGTTACCCCTTATTTCCTTTACTTGCTGTCGAAAGCTAGTTAAATGCAGAATAATGAAAAGACGCTAACCCCTGTCCATGCAAAATATGGCTGGGTTAACGTCTTTTTTCGCGTTACTACTTAGGTCTCCTTGCGGAAAGATAATTCTTTCTCGCATTCTGTTAAGATTTCCGGCCTTCGTGTCGGAGGGGATTGTAAATAAAGCCTAATCCTTGCCATAATTCAAACCAAAGTGATAAGCTTGATCCAGCAGCATTACAAAATGACCGGAATTTGAACTCAGGGTCTCATCTAAGAATTCAACCTTGGAATTGGAAACTCCGCAATAATCTGCAATTCCCACATTCAGCAAATGAGTAATCATTTCATCATAGTTACGCTTTTTCAACTGTTCTTTCGAAACGCCGGCCAAGCCAAGCCACAAGATATGCTGATGATGCAGGTGATTCGAACCGTACGCAAACCCATTGTTCCATACACGGTCAATATAACCCTTCAGCATAGCTGGCAAATTCCACCACCAAAGTGGAAAAATAAATGCCAATGCATCATGCTCCTTCATCCGCCTTATTTCCATTTCTACTTCAGGGGAAAAGGACTGTTCCGCAACTGTCAAATCCGGTTCATCTACTCCTTTTAAAATAGGATCAAAACCAATCCCATGCAAATCTAATATCTCATAATCGTGGCCTGCATCGGCAAGACCCTGTACGAAACGATCAGCAACCTTAAAGGTCAAGGAATCTTTTCTCGGGTGTGAAACAACGGTTAATACTTTCATGCTTCTTCACTACCTTTCTCAATAGCTTACTTCTAGGAATGCTCAATGCTTGATGCTATTATATACAGTAGGAAAATAATCTGGAAGTACGCACTTCTAAGTTCTATAGGATGATACAGGTGCCATAGGAACATGGAAGTGCCCTAGGTAGATTCCCTAGAAACTGATCTGAGTAATGAATTGAAGTGATGGGTTGTTCTGAGCAAACGAAGCCTTCTAAAGGAGGATTAAGAAATGACTGAACAGACAAAAAATAGGGTTCAAAAGAAGTATCAAGTTGGAGTGGAAGCGGCTTTAGAGGTGATGGGAGGGAAATGGAAGCCTTTAATTATCTACCATCTGATGACAGGACGGAAACGAACGTCTGAGTTTCGTCGGTTAATACCCGGCATTACACAAAAAATGCTGACCACTCAGCTCAGAGGCCTAGAAAAGGATGAGATCGTTACACGAAAGGTTTATAATGAAATCCCTCCTAAAGTAGAGTATGAGTTAACGGACTACGGCTGGGGATTAAAACCCGCGCTAGACCATTTATGCTACTGGGGAGAGGATCACCTGGATAAGATTCATGGAGACAAATTCAAGGTTTTGGAAGAATTCTAAGGCTGCTGTATAGAGTAACTTTAAGCTGATATTAAGCCCTCACAAAGTATTCAATTAGAATAGCTTGCGAGGGCTTAACTATCGCAGGGTAATATAACAGACTAACTGTCGGTCATTCCGTTATCATAACTTAATTGCCATTCAATTCCGAACTTATCTTTAAGGCTACCGTAACATTTGCTCCAGAATGTTTCTTGAAGTTCCATGTTTACGGTTCCTCCTTCTTTTAATTTATGAAAGTACGATCGAATTTTCTCTTCGTCCTTATTGACGATGGCGAGGCTGATGTTGTTTCCGGCTACGAATGGCATACCAGGAAAAACGTCTGAAAACATGACATTACTACCATCAATTTGAAGCCGCGTGTGCATGACCAGATTTTTGGCTTCTTCTTGTAGAGGATAATCAGGATTGGGCGGTGCTTCACCGAACGTCATAATTTGTGGTTTCTCAGTCCCAAATGCCTCTGCGTAAAACTCCGCTGCTTCACGACAGTTTCCATTAAAGTTAAGATAAACATCAACAGACATGTGTTTCACTCCTTTAAGAATCATTATTTTTCCATACTATATGGCCTTATCTCATTATTAACCTGTAAACTAACAAAAAGATCCGTTTTGCGAAAGTATTTGCGGCTTAACATGTTCAATTTTTAAAACAAATGGGCATTATATTCAAAGTAATGGTATGATAGCTTAGTTAAATCTGAACGACTAGTAATGGAGTGATCATATGGGTGGAAAAAGCAAGGGCGGCGGGACCGGCAGAGGCACAGGTAGTAAGGGATGGACACGCTGGAACAAAACTGCGAAGCCAGTAAGGACAAAAAGCGCTTCTACAAGCGCACCGGGAAGCAAAGCGGCAGGTGGCACAAAAGGCGGCACTGCCAAACCAACAAGGAATAAAAACGGCGGCAACAGTAGCAAATAAGCCGGGAAAGTATAAGTTGTCGTAAACGGCGAACATCTGATTAAGCAAGAACAATCAGGTGTTTTTTTAATTATTTTATTTAAACTCACATATTATAATCAGAAGCAGGTGAATCGTGAGAATTAACAAGTACATCAGTGAGACAGGATTCTGCTCACGTCGGGAAACCAACAGACTGATTGCAGCAGGACGAATTACGATTAATGGCATTGTCTGTGAAGCGGGCGCGGAAGTAGAGCCACAGGATATCGTGCTGATTGATGGGGAAGTTATTCCGTATAATTCCAGTGAACCTGTATATTTGGCTCTGAATAAGCCTATAGGCATTGTTTGTACCGCAGCAGAACAGGTTGCTGGTAATATTATTAGTTATGTTAACTACCCTTCGCGGATTTTTGCCATTGGCAGGCTGGACAAAGCGTCAGAGGGACTCATTCTATTAACCAACGATGGAAGCATTGTCAATCAAATGATGCGTTCCGAGCATGGTCATGAGAAGGAATATGTAGTAACTGTAGACAAACCTGTTACAAACGAGTTTACGCAGGCTATGTCTTGTGGCGTTGAAATATTGAACGTTATTACCAAACCGTGCAAGGTTGATCGTACAAGCGAATACGAGTTCCGCATTATTTTGACGCAGGGTCTGAACTTGCAAATTCGCAGAATGTGTAAGGCCTTGGGGTACAGGGTGCTCAAGTTGGAACGTGTTCGAATTATGAATATTACCTTGGATCATCTGGAACGTGGGCAATGGAGACATCTTGAGAGGGAGGAACTGGAGTTGCTTCTTGCTAAATTGCAATAATGAGTACAACAAAAGTTTATTTGAAGGACAGTATGTTCATACGGCCAACGCAACTTTAGTGATACTTTTTACGAAATTTTAGCGAGCCGCCTACCTTACCCACCAGCCATAGCACAATAGGAAACACGATACCGAAAATCATGGCGTAAAAAGGCCATACTGAAAAAAACTTGGTTAAAAATTGCATATTTGGCCAAATAGAGTGAACCATTGCCAATGCGATTAGGATCAGAGGAACTAAGAGAGAGTTAGCGCTTCGAAGACGAAAAGCATCTGCAAGCCCTTGCGCTGAAACATATAAAAGTAGTGCGAGTCGAAAAAATATGGTGACAAACCAGAACACTGCAACAACAATTTCAAACCGTTGAAGAAACTCCCCGTTACTGATTGTTCGGCTAATAAAATAAGTGGGAAATGTCAAATTAGATACAACACCTTCACTCATCACGGCGATTATTTGTAGAACCATGAAAAAATACATGCCGCCGCTAATCAATGCAGAGGTAATCACTGTCTTTCTCCACTTTTTTGGATCGGGGATGTACTGTGCAAAAAAAAGATACAGAATTGCTTCAAGGTAGGGAAAGGCAAACAAATTGAACGAAGCGAGAACGATAGGGTTCAAACCATACTCGAAAATAGGGAGCACATTATCTATGTTGGTATCAGGAAGGAGGGTAATCCTGACCAAAAGATACAGAGCAAGAAGGAAGAAAAACAGGATTTCCGCGCAACGGCCAATTACAGCAGGGCCTGATCGAACGGCGAAATAAATGACTATTAGCATGATGAAATATATCGCTTCGGAGGGAGTTTCCGGCATAATAGCTATCGTGATAAAGTCGCCCAGATTTCGAAGTGTCATAATGAACACAAGAAAGGGAAACAAAAAAATGAAAACGATGCTGATCGTCCCGCCCAAGGGACCGAAGAGGCAACGGAGATGCTCTACAAAAGATTTCCCCTGTATTTGCCTAGCGATGGAGGCATATAAAGGTATCAATAACAGATGGAAACCTAAGGAGACTGGAATGGAGAGCCAGGCATCTTGTTTAGCGACAGCGGTAATTGCCGCTGGGAGTACCAGATATGCGCTTCCTATTTGATATAATGCAAACCACATAATAGCTTGTCGAACGGTCAGGTTGGAATTCATCCCAATGCCTCCTTAAGATAATATTTCAGTAAGTAACCGGCTTATCGGTTGAAATAGGATTTGGATGCCCGTCAGTGGAGTCGGCAGTTTAATATTGGCGATCCGTAGGATAATCAATATAACGCCTATAATCAACAATATCGAGCTGAATACAATTTCACGCACATATTGTTTCGCCTTAAATTTTTTAAACTCATACAACGATGTTAAAATGGAAGTTACGAGAATCACATAAAGCATATGCATTCACTCCTGATTGTGTATTCCCATATCAATTGGACTGGTAATGTCTCCGAACCGGACTAAACGATAGTTGAGCTGAATATCCACTTTAAGCGTTTGAAATTTTTGTGGCCAATCCTCTTTCCATCTATGCCATTCACGTGGGAACTTGCGGTGAAAAGCTTCTCCAAACCCGAATATATCGGAACCGATTTGTTGTGCGTGCGAAATGCCTTTCTTCAAAGACTGTTGCAGATGCTCTTTAGCTGATTCTTGAAGATCTCTAAATGTCTCTTCATTCTTAGGGTTGGCATTGCACGAGATCGTTCCGATATTGGATTCTGTATCCACAATAAGAGAAATGTGCGGCTCATGGTCTATTATTTCTGGACGCATCTTTACTTTGGAACGGATTACTTCAACAACAAATTTCCCTTTGGAATTCGGACAATCGATGGAAGCTACGGTGCTGGAAACACGGTTGGATATATATGTAAAGGCTTTACTTTGTGAATCATCCATCCAATTGATAAGTCGGTCGCCCTTGAAAACACCAACTCCAGTAAAAAAATATTTAACATGTTGGGGCGACTTTGTCACATTATCAATAGTTAGACCTTTTTCTACGTTTGTCAGTCGAATACCGGTGAGAACCGGTTCAATGCCATCCTCTGTAAATTTCTCTAAAATATCTTTCACATTGACCGCGGAAGTTGGAGCCCATGCTTTTTCAGAAAGCCTTAATGCCTTATACATATCCATTGCAGGCAAGATCTCGGTTGGAGCTACAAAAGTAACGGCCTCCTTTGCCGAGTTTCCTCTGACAACGGCCAAATAGAAATCAGGTCGAACTTCATGATCACGGAACAGAAAGTCCAGCGGCTCCTTGATTCCTTTTTTTGCCGTTTTCTCATCAAAAATGACAAACTTTAAGTGAGACATATACATTTTTCGGGACGATTCCGTTGTTAATTTTCGAATAGCTTCAAATATGGTATCGGCGCGCTTGGAAAAAACGATCGTTGGCGTCCGTTCCATGGGGGAATTCTGCGACATTTTCGATGGGTCAACCACTTGTAAACTGACTTCATATTGGTCATCAACGGCATCAATGCCCAGAGCCATCACGACGGAAATTGCACTCAATTCCTTACTGTTCCAGCAACCCGTAAGAAACACCATTAGCCAGATGCACATAAACAGTAATAAAATGGTGGATCGATACGAGTTCATGATGGTTTACTCCTTTAGTTTTTACGATGTTTTTTAGTTCTATATGGAAAACGCAATATGGCGTCCCTCTGCTCCGACGATTTGTAATTGGCAAAGGGGCTCAAATACGGTACACCGAATGAATGAAGCCCATTCAGATGTACAAAGAGCATGAGAATACCAACAGTCAATCCGTACACACCAAACATAGCGGCTATGCCTATGAAAGCGAAACGTAATATCCGGATTGGAATAGCAAAAGTGTACGAGGGAATGACAAAGCTCGAAATGGCAGTTATTGCAACAACAATGACCATAACAGCCGAAACGATGTTTGCTTCTACAGCTGCTTGGCCGATCACTATTGACCCGACAATAGAAACGGCTTGACCGACCGTCCGTGGCATACGAAGACCTGCCTCCCTCAGAATTTCAAAAACCACTTCCATGATCATCGCCTCAATAAATGCTGGAAACGGTACTCCTTCACGTTGCGCGGATAAGCTTAATAACAAAACGGTTGGAATCATATCCTGATGGAATGTCGTTAATGCGACATAAATGGCCGGAGCCAACATACAGATTGCCAGGCAAATGTACCTTAATATTCGAATGATACTACTGTAAACAAAGGATTGATAATAGTCTTCTGCGGATTGAAGGAAATCTGCAAACACCGCAGGTGCAAGGATGGCGAAGGGAGATCCATCCACAAATATCGCTATTTTCCCCTCCATAATTCCTGCTGCAATAGAGTCTGGGCGATCAGAATTATAAAAGAGCGGAAATATCGTGAATTGTTTATCTTCATGGAGACATTCTTCCAAATATTCGCTTTCAAGCACGCCTTCCACATGCATGTTCTTTAACTTGGATATCATGTCCTGCACCTTTTTTGGGTCAGCGATCCCATGTAAATACATGACCGATATATCGGTCTTAGTTTTTTTGCCAACTTTTAGGGTAGTTAGACGTACTCTTGTATCCTTCACCCTTCGACGAACCATAGTCGTATTCGTACGTAAAGTTTCTGTAAACGCTTCTTGCGGACCTCTGACCACTGGCTGTGTCTTCGAGTCCGAAATGCTGCGTTCTTCCCATCCAGGCAAAGAAATGACCAATCCTTCATCCATATCGTTCAGGAGTAGGAGAAGACCACCGGAGAGGATCTGTTCCAAGGCATCTTCAAAGTTTTGAGTAAAGTTTGCTTCACCAATGTCCAAAATTGCGTTTTTCAATAACGGTAAAGTGATCTCGTCAGAGGAGACACGATCATGCAACGGACGGATCACGTTATCCTGTACCTTTTGCATGTCAGTCATGCCGTCCAAATAAAAAAGAGCAGCGTGTTTATGGCCAGTCGTGATCTCACGAACAACAAAATCCGAACTGTTTCCCATGAAGTCACAAATGAGATCAATATTCTGGCATAATTGTCTTGAAAATTTGGTATGTAACTTCATTTTCACCCTCCTCAGATACGTAGTATTAACAATAATCCAAAATAATACCACAATAATCCATAATTGCGTTGTTGTCGGTAAGGTCAATGACATCTTCAACGGTGGAGGATAAAGGCTATTCTCTTTCTTTGAAGGCTTGGTATGATGAGGAAAAGCAAAAATGATGGGAGAACGTGACTACGAAGGATACAATACCTGCAATAACATACTATATGCTATTTATCTTAAGATGTAATATTTCATGAGAATACGCTAAAAGGAGTTTTCCTTATGAATATTACATCAGTTTTAATTTATTGTTTTATTGCTACCTTCACACCAGGCCCTACCAATATCGTCATATTATCCACAGTGCATCATTTTGGAGCAAAAAAGGCAATGAAATATACGTTTGGAGCATTTGAGTATATGTCACATCTAAAGTGAGGAGGAGGGAGTATGTTTAAATAGGCTACAGATGACTATCCTTTTTTGGAATAGTTTACTTGTGTAGTATAATACTTTTGAAGGATATTCTTTTCTATCAATTCATTTAAACATCCAAATAGAGAGGTATTTGATCATGCTATTTATTACAAAAAAAACGATCAATAAGCTAGCAGAACCTTATAGAGAATCTGACATGCTTATCTGCTATTCAACTCCACAAAGCTTTTCGGCATATACAAGTCGAGCCATATTACTCTTAAATAATGATAGGATTATTATCCTTTTCCTCAATCTATTTTCCACAAAAGTAGTACAAAAAGTTGAATATGAAGTTGCTGATTTACAAGAACAAAAATATCATTCTGGACACCTGTCTTCTGCAATATGGTCATTTAAAATCAAAGGCCAGCATTGTAGGTTTAGGATAATCAAAAAAATTCTTACTCTTGGCTCTATGCAAAGAGATTTTCTGAATTTCTTGCAACAAAATAATTTAAACTAGCGACCGAGTAGATCGGTAATTTCTGTCTGCCTAAGGCGGGGCACCGTAAGTACTTTATGGGGATAAGTGATGAAGGTAATATTCGGTGTTTTTTTGTTATATATCATTGAGGGGAGGAATTCTACATGAACGAACAACTCATAAAAAGCGATGGAATAGAAATCTGTAGTGAGAGTTTCGGCGAGCAAGTTAACCCGGCAATATTACTGATTATGGGGGCTCAATCCTCATTGGTCTGGTGGGAGCAAGAATTTTGTCAGCGTTTAGCTGAGACAGGTCGCTTTGTCATTCGCTATGATAACCGAGATGTTGGACGTTCTACAACCTATGGACCTGGTCAACCGGACTATACCTTCGAAGACATGGCAGATGATGCGATTCGAGTATTAGATGCTTATAAGATTGAGCAAGCGCATATCGTAGGGATGTCTATGGGCGGTATGCTGACTCAGTTGATAGCTCTACGACATCCAGACAGAGTATTAACCGTGACTCTTTTAGCAACGTCAAATTTTGCTTCCGATCTTCCACCGATGGAGAAAAAGGTTATGGACTATTTCTCGAATATGGGAGCAATAGATTGGTCGAACGAACAATCGGTGGTCGATTTTGTGGTGGGTAGATCAAGAATTTTAGTCGGTTCAAAGCATCCTTTCAATGAGAAAAAGGTTTATCAATTAGCAAAAGAAGAATGGAAAAGAAGCAACAATATGGCCAGTATGAATAATCACGCTATGCTGTCAGGCGGAGAATCCTATTTGGCTAGAACAGGGGAAATAAACGTTCCTACACTGGTTATACACGGTACTGAAGATTCGATTATCCCTTATGAACACGGAATAAATCTTGCTAACGCAATTCCGCGTGCGGTTTTACTGACATTGGAAGGTGCCGGGCATGAGCTTCACTATGACGACTGGGATTTAATAATCGATTCTATCTCAAAACACACTTCGATACTCAATTAGGTCAGCTGATGTGTAGGATAGCTGAATAAAGCCGTTTACGAGAGAAGCAATCTTCCTGAATAAAAAGGCAATCTCCTTTTTTAAGGGGATTGCCTTTTGCTATTTGTATGCCCTTATTTTCATGAAGACTGGGCAAGTCTCAAGTCTCAAGTCTCAGGCACAAGTATCCCAAAGCTCCATCAATTTAGTTATGGCTGTATCAATGTTGTCTAGGGACACACCATCTCTGGCTTCCGTAGATATACCTTCCAGAAAGGTAACGAATAGTGTGGTTAACATGCTAACATTTGTGGATTCTTGAAGTTCTCCATTCTTGGTAGCTCGCTCAATACGAGCATAGAACTTGTTCCTAGTCACTGCTCTTTGCCTGATCAATAGTTCTCGAATATGAGTGTTTTCTGGGGAACATGTATTTGCAGAGAATATGACTAAACAACCCAAGGGATGGGTCTGCTCAGTCTGCATGATTGCTGAACTTCTTAAGGCTAATTCAATAGCTGTGCGCGATGAAAGTGAATAGTTTGTAAGGCTTGTCGATACTTGTCCGTATGTAGCCAAATACCGGTCCAGCGCTTCTTTGAATAATGCGTCTTTTGATTCAAAAGCTGCATAAAAGCTGGCTGAGGAGATGCCGCCCATCGCCTTTTTGAGTTGAGCCAAAGAGGTTGATTCAAATCCATGCTCCCAAAACAACATCATAGCTTGGGAGATCGCTTCGTCGCGACAGAATTTACGTGGTCTTCCGGTTCTAACCATGGAGTCGCCTCCTTATATCTTGTACTTATATACTAATCGATCCAAAAGTAATTGACAAGACAGAGAGGTATCTTTAAAATGTGGATTGATCGATCCATAAGTAAAATAAAAGGAGAGCAAATCATTGGCATATATGCTTGATTTTTCGCTTGAACTTGTTTTGAAATCGATTTTAAGGAGCTGCGCTAATGTCCAGCAATAACTCTTCTACTACTGTAAAGATTGCTTCTTCCGCCTCCTCTGAGCGCTTTCCCTGGCTTGGTCTGCTTGCTTTGGCTATGACAGGATTCATCTGTATTATGACGGAAACGATTCCGGCTGGTTTGCTTCCGCAAATAAGCAAGGGACTTTATATTTCAGAGGCAATGGCGGGTCAACTGGTCACTGTCTATGCCATCGGTTCCCTAGTGGCTGCCATCCCTGTAGCTATAGTTACCCGCCAATGGCGGAGGCGTCCGCTGTTACTTCTGGCTATTTGCGGGTTCCTGGTTTTTAACAGTGTCACCGCGATTTCTTCCAGCTACATACTGACGCTGGCTGCCCGTCTACTGGCAGGAGTTTCGGCTGGAGTTCTATGGGGGATGATCGGCGGTTACGCTCTCCGCATGGTATCTGCTACATTGAAGGGGAGGGGGATGGCCGTTGCCATGGTTGGAACGCCGATCGCCTTGGCTATTGGTGTCCCAGCGGGGACGTTTCTGGGGAACCTTATGGGTTGGCGTTCTGTTTTTGGAATTATGTCACTACTGACAGTTATACTGATCGCGTGGGTGCTTTGGAAGGTGCCGGACTATCCGGGACAGTCCTCCGATAAGCAAGCTTCGATCTATGCAGTCTTCCTTACACCGGGGATTCGGCCCATACTATTGGTTGTACTGACCTGGATGACAGCCCATAATATTCTTTACACTTATATTGCTCCATTTCTTGCGGCCAATGGGATGGGGGAGAGAGTGGGGCTGGCGCTGGCTTTCTTTGGCATTGCTGCTCTCATAGGTATATGGATAACTGGCGTATTCATCGACCGTTGGCTGCGTAAGCTTGTTTTGATTAGTCTTATTTCCTTCGTCTTAATTTCTATTGCCATGAGCTTTAGCAACTCCAATGTCCTTATGATCTATATCATTGTTACGGTATGGGGTTTAACTTTCGGTGGCGCAGCAACGCTGTTGCAAACGGCGCTTGCTCAGGCTGCAGGGGAGAGCAAAGTGGATATGGTTATGCCGATTAACACGACCGTATGGAATCTGGCTATCGCTGGCGGTGGGATGGCTGGGGGTATTTTACTTGAAACTTTTGGTGCGGGATCATTTTCATGGGCGTTATTCATACTCTTATTCCTTGCGCTTCTCGTGGCTTGGGGTGGCAAAAAGTATTCGTTCCCTCCACAGTAATATGGTAATTAGTGAAGATTTTTTTAAAAATTTTCTTGTTATGACTTCTAACTTTAATGCACAGAAGATGCTGTCCCAAGGGCAGTTGCAATAAAATAAGGAGCATTGTTCAGGCCGATGTTGTCGACAGGGCAATGCTCTTTGTGTTTGCATTCAATCTTACTATAAAAATGAGGTGCAATACGCACCAGACTGGACAGCCTGTAGTTCGACTTCGCCATCCTCCAGAACTAGTAGCAACTGATGCTCTGTGTCTGCGAACGGCTTGTCGCCTAAGGGGAGTTGGGTATGTACATAGACTATACTATGATGGTCCTTCTTCGTTCCTTCGTAAAGCCAATAAAATGACCCATACTCTTGGTGTAAAACTGATTACGGAGGATGGGAAATCTACAATAAAAGAGAATTTTGCGTTGGTTGAAAAACATTTATTGAAACAATGCACAATTAGATTAAGCCTATATTTATTTCTTAGAAATGTTATCCCGCCGGGTAGGGCTTTATTTGTTTCGTTCTATTTAGTAAATAGTCTGTGCTTGTATGGTGGAAATTAGCTAGTCTAATTAAAATCTCCGTTGGAATGTCTATTTCCCCACGTTCATAATTGCTGTATATCCGCTGGCTACAATTCAGATAATCGGCCATTTGAGTTTGAGTCAAATCCTTATCTTCACGTAAATCTCGAATCCGTTGATACATCTTATTCACCTCGAACTAAGAATATATTAGCGAAATAATCGCTATTGATTTTTAGCGAATAATTCGCTAAAATTAGTCAGAGGGTTAATAATACATATCATGAAGGAGTAGAACATGAGTATCTTGGAGAACTTTTATTACGGAAAATGTAACCCAAGTGAACGAATCAAATCGAAAGACACTGAGTTTGAACTGGTCTCTCAGAGAATAGCCGATGCTGAGGAAGCCCTCAAAACAAAATTGCCAGAACAAGATTACAAATTAATTGAAGAGCTTTCGGATTTACAAGATGTTTTAATTTCCTTATTGTCCGCTTCGGCTTATATTGAGGGTTATAAAATGGGGGCACTAATAATGATTGAAGTATTTGACGGGAAAGAAGAGTTGAAATAGGTAGTTCAGAAGATTGTAGGGGGCGATTATAAAAAAATTTGAAAGGTAGCTCCTTTATGAGGAGTTACCTTTTTTATTTCTAAAAGTAGCTAGCCTGCGGGATAAGGTTTTTTTTGTTTCGTTCTGTTTAACAAGTAGTCTGTGCTTGTGTTATGGAAATCAGCTAGTTTGATTAGAATCCTTGTAGGAATATCAACATCGCCGCGTTCGTAATTGCTATAAATTCGTTGACTGCAATTCAAATATTCAGCCATTTGGGATTGAGTCAAATCTCTATCTTCACGCAAATCTCGGATCCTTTGGTACATCTTCTCACCTCCAAACCTAGAATATCCCAGCGAAATAATCGCTTTTTATTTTTAGCGAATATTTCGCTATTTAGTCAGAGGATTTCATTTAGGTTTAGAGCATGAAGGGAACAAACGTATGTGCATCCATTTATTGTTTGAAGTATATGATTTTGAGACTCAATATTTTTACCAAATATGCGCACCCACCGTTTCTTACTGCGCTTGCTTCTGTAGACATGATTTATGTTCCCTAATTTGGTTTGTTGAAAAATCAAAAGGCCGGCACATTGGCCGACCTGGTTCACCGAGGCTCGAAAGCGGCGGGGTGTTCCTTATTTAATTTTCCATGATATAAATATATCATGCTAAAAGTCTAACGAACGGCCATCATTCGGTCAAAAGTTATTTAATAAACAGTCTCTTTTCACAGGTTATAATAACCATTTATTGTCCAAATACTATGAATAGATATTATTACAGGAAAAAACAACTACTATATCCCTCTATTTTACAAGTATATATAATTCATGTTAGTATATCGATGAAAATACCAAATATATGAAGAGAGGATTGATTTTATGCAAAAGTTTAAGCAATTGGGTATCGCGTCATTATCAGCTCTTATGTTATCATCGTTTACACTTCCTGCTTTCGCTAATGCTCAAGCTGTAAACAACGTAGAATCTTCTATAACTTCAGAGACTAAGATAGACTTGGAAAATGGAATTGTTGATGAAAGAGTAGAGCAAGAATTAAGACAAGTTGATTATGATGACCTTTTCAAAACTGTAGGCACTAATCTTGGAATGGTCGATACTCAACGTCCATCTGGGGAAGTAAGTACACAAGGCTGGAGATCAAAGTTCGCAAAGGAAGTAGCGTTAGAATTAATTTCTAAACTGAAAAATATTGGATCACGTGCTTGGAATGAACAGATAAAAATTTATGTAGATAAGATACCACTTTTGACCGACGGTGCAAAAGAAACTTTGAAATATTATCTTGGTTATCAAGTAATAATGCAAGCTTTGGATATCATGGTAGATTTCACAGGCACAGCAGAGGACGGTCTTGCTTACGCCTTAAAATATGTTGGGTTGCCTGCGTGGTTGGCCGAACCCGCATCCAGAGCTATTGTCTTCTTCTTGCTGTAAAATCGGAAAAAAGGGGGACTAAACGTGTACATACTCGCATTGATTATACTTATTACTACAGGTTTGGTATCCATAGCTGATATTTTGTTTGATATAAAAGATTCCGGTGAAGGAATCAGGTTGATGGTTAAAACTTCACAGGCTCTATTCTTTTTATCATTGTTGTTTTTTACAGTAAAAAGCGGTACCAAGAAAAGAGACTGAACTCGTCACACACAGAAAAAGGGTGGAGTTGATAAACTATATCAACTCCACCCTTTTTAGTTATTCGTCGTACGTGTTGATATAACCACTGCTTCTATTGGCTTAGCAAACAACTTCACTTCCATTGTTTGTTTGTTATTTAATCACTTCCAGTCTCAATGCAGCAGCTAAAATACTCAATACCTCGATCTTGATCCTCCTAAACGTGCCCTCGCTAATCCCCATTTCCCCGCAACTAATGTAATCAAACTCTCCTCATCATCCAAATAACTGCGCTGGATAACCTCTCGTTGTATACTGGACAATTTGCTCATTGCAAGCTCCAGCAGCCGATCTTTAGCCTGAAGCTTTGCCTCCCTGTTCACGTTGTATGTGGCGATGTTCTCCGTTTGCTTGGATATTTCATTTGTCGATTGATGCTCTCTATATGAATACGCCTAAGTAATTGCTGCTTCCCGACGTACAAAGCCAATCTGACGATTCTGACGAACTGTTTCCAAATATTCCTCCACCGCAAGGCTGGTTGCTTTTTCGTCGACTAAGTCCTCCTGGTAACCATATTCCAATAAAAATTTTCGATAACCCTTAGTCATAGCGTGCTGCTCCTTAGGGAGATTACCTTGATGTAAATTGACTAAAATAAGATATATATTTCGAATATTCTGCTGAAGATGAGGCATTAGAAAGGTACTTCTTTATAATGAGGAGGAGCTGTATTTAATAAATATAAGTCAGAGGTCGTAGGGATTAAGTCTTCTAATTCATATAACAATTAGTAATAAAGATGGTCTTCCATAAATTTGAATAATGTTATTATGTCTTAATGAACTCAACCGAGGTAAATTATGACAACAATTAAAGTGACACCTGAACAACTTATAACTGTCTCTAAGAAATTTGAGCTTGCGCAGCAAACGGCGATGCAAATGAATAGTCAGTTATCGCAGCAAATTTCGTTTATGGAACGATTTTGGGAGGGGATAACAAAGGAGCAATTCTATTATAGTTTCCAAACATCTCAGAAGAATATGGCTGACTTTGTTACACTAACAGATTCGATTGCTAGAGAACTACGGCAGCATGCAAATAAATTTAGTTTAGCAGATATGATGGAGGATGGGAATCTAGACCCAGGTTGCTTGCCACCTCCACCGAATACTTGCGCAGTTCCTGTTGCAGATACACGAAATGCGCTCCAGAAATCGGCGGATAGCTTAACGGAGCTTGGTCAGGATTTTGTAGCAGCTAATTCAGAACGATATGAGAAAAAATTTGATTCAGTATGGAGCTTCCTAGATTATATGTCGTACGGCATTCCGAAGGGAATGTATCAAGGGTACATGGAACGGGCAGCTAAACAAAACGATTCATGGAATGATATGCTCAATTTCGGTACATTTGGTGTAACGGGCATGATTCAGGGAGCATTTAATCCCACAAATGCATGGTCAAAAGAACACTGGGCTAATATGATCGGTACAGCAGGATTATTTGGAGGAGTTAGTTCAGTAATCAAACCTAAGATTAGTTTGAAATCATCGGTTAAGTATGAGGGCGCAGTGGACTTACGACAAATTTCTTCGGACGGTTTGCGTAATGAATTGCCATTAACAGATGTCCAGAAAACGGAGATTATTCAGTATACTAAATCGTTGGATTTTCCCGAAGATAATATAATAATGAGTAGACCTGGTTTTTATGATGAGTGGAATACAGGTATGATGTACGATAGATTTATTATAAATACAGATGTATTACCAGCAGAGCATACAGGAGTTGGAACCTTAAGTGCTAACTCACGTGTGTCAGCCAAGGCAACGATTGCACATGAAATTGTGGGACACTATGAGGCATATAAGGCAGGGAGAGCATTTGAATTATATGATGTTGCTCCAGATGCATTTAAAATAAATTTTGCTCTAGATGAAGCCCAAGCTAGTATAAGAGCTGCAAGGTTCGCTCCCGATTTAACATCAATAGAAAGGATGACGCTACTGAGGGATGCCATAACCCGATTAAAAAGTGCTGATTTGCGTATAGGTGATGTTAAGGGAGAACTTTATATTGAAGAACGATAAAGGGGTAACGTTTAAAATGGAAAAAATAATGGATGTTAGTTTAACTTTTGAGTCAAAAGATGAAGGTACAATTATAGTAGGAACAAACAAAGGATTAGACCATTTAACCTACCCAGAAATAAAAAAAATCATAGGTGATAAAATTCTTATTAAAAATGCAAATCAAATTGAGACGGTATTAAGCGTTAGCTCTGTTCAAATTTCAACTTCAATGGCTGAAAGGAAAAATATTGGAATATGCATTGGCAAGTTAGCATCTCCTGATCTTGTTCAAGTTGGGGCAAGTATTTACAGTTTGGAACATTAATTAATATCAGTTTAAAGGTGGAATAAAATGAATATATTAAAAAAATTGAAGAAGGAAAATGTTCAATAGATGAGTTAGAAAATTTGCTAGAAGAAAAGAACCCCATAGTTTTATATCATGCAATGACACATATCGGAAAAGAAGGTATTCGTACAGAGGAAATATTTAAAAAATTAAATGGATTATCTTTAAAAAGGGAACATCAAGATAAGCTGATAGGTCATTATAAAGTAGGAGACTTAGCAATAGCTACTATGATAAAACTTGGAGAAAAAGAAGATGAGATGACTGGGTTTAAGATATTAGACGAATTTGAAAAAAAGATGGTTTTCCGTTTATGTGAAGAAATCGAATGGTAATGCCTCCTGTTCGTCTGAATGCACTTAATTCAAAACTTATTTCACCTCGAACCATGAGGAGAAATAAGTTTTTTTCATATCTAATGGAGGTGGACCAAATGAATAGAATACTTATTCAAGCTGTAGAGCGTTTGTATTCAATTCATTTTGAAAGTTTAGGTGTGTTGTTGAGGTCCAGAAGGCAAAAAGCAAACATCGTAGGTTTAGACAGGTAAAGACAATCGTTATCGATGCTAGTGCGCTTGGACTCCGTAACAATCCGTTTAATATTAAACCCAATTTCATTGAACACCTAAATATCCTTGATCTAAAAATGTTAGTGAAAACAGTTTGGCTTGGATCGTTGAATATGGTTACTGTTACGCATATCCGCGACTAAAAGAAAAGGATCGGGCATTAATGAGAGGGGATAAATGTTATTTATAGATTGAAGTTTGAATTGTAAGATAACTCATGATTGATGGCTATTCTGGTTAGAACTAGTCGCATAAAATGGCATGAATATAAGCTTCGCAACAGCCTGGAATTATTAGCATACTCCACAAGTTGCAAAGCTGTCGCCCAATTTGAACGGTCTGTTAAAGGACAGAAGCCGACACTTCTTGTTGTCGATCTTGGCATTTCCCCCCGGCAACGATTAGAATCGCATGCTTTGCTCTCCCCGGAAGGATAAAGCCTTGGCGAACCATGCAGGAATGATGCCCAATAGTATCGACCACTTGTTCCAAAGTGGCGTTTATGGTATTATATTCCTGGATATCGTTTTCCCGAATGTGTAGCCTAAAATTCGCTTCAACGCTTACTAACGACATAATATTCCTTTGTAATTGTGTAAAAGCTTTCAAGTTCAACTCTAAAGTTAAAGTTTTCAATCGGTACGTGTAATGAAAAAGAAGGGAGGGGAATTTGGGAATACGATCGGTAGTTCGTTAATATACAGGGTTGCCTATGAACCAGACACTATATTTGAGCACCTTGAACTTTGGGGATTGACATTTGAGCACAAACAGCTCGAAGAGCACCATCTTGCATGAAGACGACTGTTATGGCTTGCCATCGGTGAATTAAGGCGCTGATATCCAAAAGAATGCCTGGAACCCGTGCAACGCAGTTTGCTGTATGTATCGTAACCAAGGTAATTATAAAAAGCTATTAACTGAAATTTATTGGGCGAAAATAAAAATGATGAACTGGCTAATTCGGCTTGATTCGAGTCTCCACCGTAAAATGAAAGCGTTTACAAATTTAGAGGGGAGGCTATAATATCTGCTGAAAATGTTACAAGTCCAAGTTTCGGAGCACCAACCTTCAAATAGGATACAAAATTACTAATTAAATCTATGCATAGGCAATTTGTAAACTTTTAATAGACATAATATATAAAAATGGAGGAATATGTTTATGATTAAAAAATTTTCGGTGTTTTTATTAGCTTTTACATTATTGCTGAGTTGTTTACCAATGGTACCTGTACATGCTGCTAACAATGCAATTGCAAAGCTTTCAGGGAATTCGAATCCTCTTATGGACCATAAATTGGGCGCTGATCCCTATGCGTTGGTCTATGATGGAAGAGTCTATATCTATATGTCCAGTGATACGTATGTGTATAACAATGACGGCTCGATTAAAGACAATGACTTCAGCGGACTGGATCGCATCCAGGTCATCTCTTCCGCGGACATGGTGAACTGGACGGATCACGGTGCCATTCCGGTTGCCGGTGCGAACAACAAGAACAACGGCAGAGGCATTGCCAAGTGGGCCGGCAACTCCTGGGCTCCGGCCATTGCGCAAAAAAAAATCAATGGCAAAGATAAATTCTTTCTCTATTTTGCCAATGGTGGAGCCGGCATTGGCGTTCTGACCGCAGACACGCCGATCGGCCCTTGGACAGACCCCCTGGGCAGAGCTCTTGTGACACATAATACGCCGGGAATGGCTGGTGTAACCTGGCTTTTTGATCCGGCTGTGCTGGTGGATGATGATGGCACAGGGTACTTGTATAGCGGCGGCGGCATTCCGAACGAATCCGATCCGGCCTCCATTGCGAATCCGAAAACTGCCAGAGTCATCAAATTGGGCGCAGATATGACCAGCGTTATTGGGAGCGCTACCACCATTGATGCCCCGTACCTGTTTGAAGATTCGGGCCTTCATAAGTATAACGGAAAGTACTACTATTCCTACTGTATCAACTTTGCCGGGACACACCCGCCACAGTACCCTGCAGGTGAAATTGGCTACATGGTCAGCGACAGCCCGATGGGTCCCTTTACTTATAAAGGGCATTTCCTGAAAAATCCGTATACGTTCTTCGGTGTGGGCGGCAACAACCATCACGCTGTATTTAACTTTAAGAATGAATGGTATGTGGTGTACCATGCCCAGACGGTCAGCAAGGCTCAAATTGGAGCTGGGAAAGGCTATCGCTCCCCGCATATTAATAAGCTGACGCATAATGGAGATGGAAGTATCGCTGAAGTGCAGGGGAATATGACAGGAATCGCTCAGTTCTCCAATCTGAATCCGTATACCAGAGTGGAAGCAGAGTCCATGGCGTGGCAAGCGGGAGTCACAACCGAGCCTACTCAAGCCAGCGGCGGTCCCATTAGTAATCTGAATGTGACAAACGTACACAATGGAGATTGGATCGCTGTAGGAAATGCCGACTTTGGTAGCGGTGGAGCCAAGACGTTTAAAGCAAACATAGCGTCCAATGCAGGCGGTAAAATAGAAATACGTCTGGACAGTGCAACGGGTCCTCTGGTTGGAACTCTTAATGTCAGTTCTACTGGAGGAACACAGACCTGGAAGGAAGTCGAAACCACTGTAAGCAATGCAACAGGAGTCCACAAGGTTTTCTTAGTGTTTACCGGAACAGGGACTGGTAACTTATTTAATATTGATTACTGGCAGTTTACACCCAATACTACTGGAACAAGGGTTGAAGCTGAGGATATGACTCTCGGTGGTACTTACGCTGGGAAGATCAGTTCTCCTTTCAATGGGGTCGCTTTATACGCCAATGATGATTATAGTGCATACACTCAGTATTTTGCCAACTCTATTCATAGTATTTCAGTCAGGGGTGCTTCGAATAACTCCAGTACCGCCAGAGTAGACTTGCAAATAGGAGGAACCACAGTTGGCTCCTTTTATTTTACGGGAACTACGCCGACGGTCCAAACCTTGTCTAATATCACCCATGTAACCGGAAATCAAGAGGTCAGACTGATCGTAACCACCGATAACGGGACTTGGGATGCCTATGTGGATTATTTACAATTTAATTAACTAAAACTAAAAGCTTTTGAACCTATCAAAGATTAGGGGCGATTCTAATATGTATAGGAGGATAAGTGTGCTTTTATTAGTTTTACCATTATTCATGAGTATGATGTCCAATACTTCTGTATTTGCAGCTACTACTTTTACAAACCCGTTTATACATGCTGATTCTCCAGACAACGATGTTATCAGGGTAGGTAATACTTTTTATATGACTAGCACGACCATGCACATGAATCCTGGAGTTCCGATCATGAAATCTTATGATCTCGTCAATTGGGAAATCGTAAATTATGTTTACGATACGTATGCCAACAATGACGCACAAAATCTTAACAACGGGCAGAACGAATATGGAAAAGGCTCGTGGGCAAGCAGCCTTAGATATTATAACGGCATCTACTATGTGTCCTTTGGCTCCAATTCTACCGGCAAAACATACATCTATCAAACCAGCAATATAGAAACTGGTCCATGGACATCATCAGTGCTTGACAATTATTATCATGACGCATCGCTGCTGTTTGATAATGGACGTGTATTCTTGGTTTATGGCAGTGATAATATCAGCATTATTGAGCTTACTGCAGATGCAAAGGCTATCAAGCCAGGGGGACTTAATCAGGTGATTATTTCCGCTGCCAGTAATATTGCCGGTTCCAGCTTCATAGTCAAGGCTGAAGGCGCGCACATACAAAAGATCAAGGGAATGTACTATATATTTCTTATATGCTGGCCATCGGGAGGCAACCGCACACAATTAACCTATCGTGCAAGTAGCTTGACAGGACCCTATACAGGTCAGGTGTCATTGAATGATTCAGGTATTGCACAGGGGGGAATTGTTGATACTCCTTCTGGCTCCTGGTATGCTATGCTGTTTAAAGACAGCGGAGCAATTGGACGTATGCCGTATCTTGTTCCGGTTACATGGTTAAATAATTGGCCGGTATTCGGTGTTAACGGTAAGGTTCCTCTTACGATGGATGTTCCTGTTGAAGGTTATCCCGAAAAGAAGGTCTATGCGTCTGATGAGTTTTCATCTTCTCAAGCCTCCAGTCAGCTTATTGCAAACGGTGGATTTGAAAATGCCACCATAAGCCCGTGGACGAATAATAACACTGCATTTGTTGCAGCAACCACTACAGACTATTACATCGGCTCAAAAAGCTTGTTTGTCAGCGGTAGACAACAAACAGCTGCTGGTCCAAGACAAGTAATTACCGGAAAAGTAACAGCCGGCGGAATGTATAATTTTTCTGCAAAGGTTAAATACACTGAAGGTCCTGCCACTAAGCAATTTAATTTTGGTATTCAGAATGGTCCAAGTTACACAGGTATATCGATTCTTGGGTCCACCACGCTAACCAAGGGCCAATGGGGCACAATTCAAGGAACATATACACTTCCGGCAGATGCCGACCTCTCACAAACGTTTATTTTCATTGAGACACCCTACAGTTCAACCCCAGACCCAACAAGTGATTTGATGAATTTCTATGTGGACGATGTTTCGTTTACAGGAACCTCGTCTTCTGAAGCGACTCTTAAAAAGGAGTGGCAATGGAACCACAATCCTGACAATACTCATTGGTCCCTTACACAGCGTCCTGGATTTATGAGAATGACTACAGGGAAAGTGAGTAAAAGTATTCTGGATGCCAGAAATACGCTTACCCAAAGGACATTTGGACCGAAAAGTACAGGAATCATTGCAATGGAAACAAGCGGGATGAAGGACGGAGACTATTCCGGTCTTGCAGCTTTTCAGGCTAATTATGGATTTGTAGGCATAAAGATGAACGGGACCTCCAAATCCATTGTTATGGTGAATGCCAGCTCTGGAGCAATGACTGAAGTGGCAAGTGTCCCTTTCACCCAGAACAGAGTATATCTTAAGCTTATATGTGATTTTACAAATCAGATGGATAAAGCATATTTCTACTACAGTCTTAACGGCACAAATTGGACGGCTATAGGCAACACACTTCCGATGTCATATACAATCCCTCACTTTATGGGATACCGTTTTGCTTTGTTCAATTATGCTACTAAATCAACGGGTGGTTTTGTTGATTTTGATTATTTAAACTTGCAGTGACAAACAAGAGGGTTTGAAGCTGTGGACTTAACTCCCTGGATCTATCAGATGTTAAATAATGGAAATTAAGGGCCGATAGACATCTAAGTTCGTTTCTTGCGCTCCTTCAAGGTTCTTCGGTTCGAAAATCTAACCATGCTAGGCCGCATGAATTGAAAAGCTCAGAGGAAATTACGGACTTCTCCATTGAGATAACAGGGGGAAATGAATGGACTAAACCGACTCCATAATTGGAGTCGGTTTTTACTTGCCAATGGGATAACAACGATTGAAGCTATGGAACTACGATTTTTTGATGGGCATGTTGCGTATAAAAAAAATATATATTTACAGTTGTTATAGGAACTTCTTCATTTCATTAAATGCTAACTCCCTGTGACCTGCTTGGCAGTGTTGCTCGCCACCTGTTTCTTTAGTAAATACTTTGGTTGTAATGGACGCAGCATTGATTAATTCTTGTTGGATTTGTGCGAGTCGGCTAATAGGTACGTATTGATCATCTTCTCCAGCTAGTAAAAGAACATCTTGATTAATGAATGCCCCAATGCCGTGCATCGTGTGCTTTTCGAAATTTTTAATGAGATCAAAAGGCGTTGCTTCACCGGTGTTTTCCATCCCTTTGGTAATCTTCCAATGCAAATCAATATTGTGAGTCATCATCTGTTCGAATAATGAATTCACTTGATCTACTTCATTACGTTCGACTAGCTGCACTATGCTTTGGTAAGTTTCTTCTGGCATTCCCATTTTTAAGGCATCTAAACCACAATAGAAAATGTTAAAAGCAACTACTTTATCGATTCTCTTTTCGAAGGCTGCCGCACGCATAGCTAAATATCCTCCCCAAGAAGCACCTACGAGACTTGCACGATCTAGTTTGAAATAATCAATCACCGTTGATATGGGCTTTTCCCAGTTGTGAATGAATTTTAGGCCGTTTTTTAATGCAGTTCCTTGGCCTGGACCATCAAATACAATAATATTGTAATTAATTCCCTTCATGAATTTCATCATTTTAAGCATCTCTTCCATGTAAGAATCATACCCACCAAAGACAAGTAATGTTTTCGTAGCTCCAGGCGTCAACAATTTTACAGCAGGAAGATAGGAATCTTCATATGGAATTTGGTAGGATTCATAATCAAAATCATGAAAGCCTTTATAGAAGGTATCTCTATATTTTCGATACATTTTTTCTTTATTGGGGTCTGTGGTTGCAAGATAAAATTCTGCAGCTTGATAGTAGACTGAGGCTAAGTCATAGTCCTTGCTGTCTTCGCGTTCCCTTGCAAAATTGAGCCAAGCTTCATACCAGCTATGGGTGTCTTTTAATTTCGGAATCATTTTTTCTAAGTCAGCTTGTGCTCGATCATCTTCTTGATAATAATCATTGATAAAACGATTAATTTGAAGATTGAACTGTTCGTTATGGACATAGGATTTAAACATATATTGTCCTCCTTCAATTTGGGTATGTGCTTACTATAGAGTATAGTTACTACATAAAAAATAATTAGTATCGCATAATCTGTAAGATATCTTACACGGTATATATGAAGTGTTCGAAAACTTACACATAAGGAGCAAGTGGTTAAATGAATGAAGATATCAGAATTTATAAAACAAAAATAGCTATTGAGCGAGCTTTCATTGAATTACTCCAACAACATGATTTTAAAGATATTACGATCAAAAAAATTTGTGATCAATCCCTTATCGGACGTTCTACGTTTTATAGTCATTATTTGGATAAGTACGACTTGCTAGAAAAGATAGTTAAACAGTATGCTTCTGATTTTAAAGTTGAAATTGAGCAGCGTTTTGATTCCATGGAAGATGGCAAGGTGGCAAACGCCATAGAACTTGTAACCGATCAAATGATTAAAAATAAGATGGAAATTTCAACATTGTTAACCGTTCATGAAATATCCGCCGATTTACGTAAAGAATTTGAACAAATTTTGTTTCGGACTTGTTTAGATTATTTAAAGCAACAGAATTCTTCAACTTCGATCGCATTGGAGTATTTAGCTGAACTATATGCTGCTAACTCAATGACGTCTATTCAGTGGGTTTTGAAAAATGGCAAAGATACTAACATCATTCTTCTTTTAGATCAAATGCAAGAATACATTTTTAATCAGTTAAAGTCTGATCTATATACAAGTTAGCACGCGTGGAGTGATGTTTTTATGACTGATAAATCATCAATGGGTTGCAGAAATAAACTTTAAAGAAGGGGTTGAAGGGAGGAAACAGTAGGAGAATTGAAGCACTGGTTCAATTCTTCTACGCTAACAACATCGTTTCACGAAAAGGTAGCTTGCTGGAACTTTAACTTTATAATCCTTGGGTAAGTCCTAATATCTGATCATTCACATGTACATTACTTAATCCCCCGTGATAACAAACTACGGATGTAATGTCGAGATCTAAATACTTTTTCAATGAGAGACGAGCTGCACCCACATCCGGTGTGGTCGGGACATGAATCCCCCCCCCCAGAATCCCGTTTACACTGTACATCGAATCCCCGGCAATAAGAGTCTTACTTTGCCTTTCGAGGGATCTCAAGGTGACTATCTTTTAAAAGGGGGATATCCCCCTGAATATACGGCTTATCTAGTTCGTGTGCATAGACTTTGATATGATTGCCACACTCCTGCAAAATCTCAGGAAGACAACCTATATGATCGACATCCTGATGCGTCAAAATCACAGCTTTTAGTTGGCCGAACGACACGTCTTAGCTGAAGCATTTTCTACTCCCTGTGAAATTTCCATAATATCGGACTTCACGAACACGAATTTTTGTCACATTGCCGTGAACTGCATCACGTACATATTCCGTATATTGTGTTTGAGTCACAGAAATTGGTTTCGAGACACCAACAAGTAAATGCAACGTTGCATCATAGGTGTACGTTGTTGGTACACCCAACACGTCAACAGCGCTTGTGATACTACCATAGTCGTTATAAGTCTGTGATGTATTAACCACATACTTATTGGTATTTCCTGATTCATCCTTGGTTTTACGAGTCTTCCAATACCGCAAGATCGAATTACAAAATTGTTAGGTTGATGTAAGGCAAATCGATAGCTTAGGCCAGCCTGGCAGGATAAGATTAGAACAAACGAAAATAGAAAATTTTTGAAAGGAGAATCGAGATGAGGCTGTTTGAACTGTTGCTTTTATTGTCAAACATCGGCTTATTTGCATTAACCGTACTATTAAAAAAAGGACGGCGTAGAATTCCAGTATTCGTTGCAAGCGGGATTGCCACACTTTTACTGGTCATTCATTGGACGGTGGAAGGATACAGAGTTCAGCTATTTTTCCCATATTGCATAACGATCATTTTTTTAGCCATTTCAGGTTATAGCTCTTTTAAAAAAACCGGCCCCAAAAAAATTCCACGATTCATGTTGGGTTCAGCTTATACCGCTATAGCAATAATGCTGGTCGCAACAGCGGGCCTCATGTATGCTTTTCCTGTATTTAAACTACCTGAACCGACAGGCGAATTTAAGGTAGGAACGCAAACTTTTCATTTCGTGGATACAAATAGGGAAGAGATTTTCGACGAAGCCAGAGAGGGTAAGAGAGAATTGATGGTTCAGGTCTGGTATCCGGCTCAAGCTAGCACCGGCAAGTATGCTCCCTTTATTCCCGATACCCAGATTTTACGTTATATGGCCGCAGACTATGGCCTTCCCGAGTTTACGTTTCAACACCTGAAGTACGTACCCAGTCATGCTTATTCGGGGGCCGAAGTCTCTTCGGCACAGACTTCATACCCGCTGATCCTTGCGAATCCCGGCAACGGCTCTTCCAGGTTTCTTCACACGTCGCAAGCCGAAAATCTCGCGAGTCATGGATATATCGTGGCAGTGATCGACCATACCTACAATACATTTGCAACCGAGTTTCCGGACGGGCGAATCACGACCAGCACAACCAACGACTTATTCTCGCCCGACCATGATTACCAGACGAGTAGAGGAAATCGCGACAAGTTGGGAAAAGTTTTAACCGGCGATGTGGCGTTTGCGTTGGACCAATTCGAGCTCATCCAATCGGGGTTGATTCCAAGTCATCTAAAAGGGAGGATTGATCTCGGTCATGTCGGGACGTTCGGTCATTCCATCGGCGGAGCGACGGCCTATGACGCTTCTTATGATCCGCGAATCACGGCTGGAATAGACCTTGATGGAGGGCTTTATCGACTGCGTGACAGAGAGGGTCTACGAAAGCCGTTTTTGTTCATCAACTCGGAAAGCTATTTCGAAAAATTGAAAATGGTGATGGATAACCGGGTCTACACGGATGCAGAGCTTAACCGTATGGGATCAACAAGAGAGTGGGAGGATCAAGTAACGGAAGATAAAAAGTTGGAGCTTGAACGGATGCGCGAAACGGTCGACGAAGGAGGACAAGTCCTCTATATCGAAAATACGGAGCATTTGAATTTTACCGACGTACAGTTCATTTCTCCGATTTTCAAAATGCTGGGCATTACAGGAAAGATTGCGCCCGAAAGAGCGAACTCCGTTATCAATGCCTATATGCTGGATTTCTTCGATAGGTATCTGAAAAATCAAGGCGGAATCTTAATGAAAGGACCGGATAACCGCTTTCCGGAGGTGAAGTTCGTAACCTCGCTATTATAAATTACGGAACAGAGTACCGATTTTGATATGCTCCCCTTCAAGTAGACAGGTTTAATAAATAAACCGCTGCTTGAAGGGGAGTTTTATTTTGTCTAAGAAAAACGAATACAATGCGATTGAGAAACTAGCCATCATACAGGAGTTAAAAGCAGGACAGAGCAGCCGTGTGGAAGTAGCAAAAAAACATAACACAGCGTTACCACCTTAGTGAAGTGGCGACATCGCTATGAGTTGTACGGAATTGAGGGGGAAGGTTTCCTCCGGATAAGAAGATTTGTGGATGCTCGCCGCCACGTGTCTTCTGGTAATCGTAGATGACCGCCAGCGCTACACCGTGTCCGGTGCGATACGTGCTACTACGTTTGTTTTAATGGCTGTTAAATTTCTTATTGATTTATAAAGACCGACTTTATCTAGATGGGGAAGTAATTTTTGTGAAAAAAACTTAAATATAGGTTGAATATGGATTTTGTTTCCATTATACTCCTGCTTGAGCGGTATATTTTTTCAATCGTCTATCTACGATTCTAACTTATGAGCTGTCCAAGAAGAAAAATATAAAGAGAGGTGATCCCCGTTTCAATGGTCAATACCGCTTGAAGGCTTATTTTTCTGAAGTGTCTAAGAACCTGGATTATTATTGAGGAGGGAACTAATGCTAAGAAAAGGATTATGTGCGGTTGCGCTGCTCAGTCTCCTAATCGTTCTGCTTCCAGAAATGCATACAAGCGCAGCACCGAACTCGAATCTTGTGTGGAGCGACGAATTTAATGGAACTTCGTTAAACCGGTCCAATTGGACCCCTGAAATCGGTACCGGAAGCGGCGGATGGGGAAACAATGAACTGCAGTACTATACCAACCGTACGCAGAATTTGCAGGTTACCGAAGGCAATCTGGTGATTACGGCACAAAAAGAAGCTTATGGCGGAATGAATTACACCTCTGCCCGGATCAAAACTCAAGACTTGAAAAAATTTACTTATGGGAAAGTAGAAGCGCGCATCAAGTTACCGTCCGGTCAAGGGATATGGCCAGCTTTCTGGATGTTAGGCAGCAACATCAGCTCGGTAGGTTGGCCGAAATGCGGAGAAATCGACATTATGGAACGTGTAAACAACAATCCTTCTGTGAACGGTACTGTGCATTGGGATGCGGGAGGCCACGCTGACTTTGGGCGGGTATCGGGCAATCTGGATTTTTCCCAATACCATGTGTATAGCATCGAGTGGGACTCCAAGTATATCCGCTGGTTTGTCGACGGACAGCAGTTCAATGAATTTTATATAGAGAACGGAACCGGGAACACCGAAGAATTTCAGCAGCCGTTCTTTATTCTCCTGAACCTAGCGGTCGGCGGAAACTGGCCTGGTGCTCCCAATAACTCGACGCAGTTCCCGTCCCAAATGCTAGTCGATTACGTGCGTGTCTATCAATAAAGTGTGGGCATTAGATACAATTCATATGAACATTATAAAAGCAACCCCGGTCATTTACGGGGTTGCTTCAATTCGCTATAAATTAACTCGCCACTAAGTCCTAATATCTGATCATTCACATGTACATTACTTAATCCCCCGTGATAACAAACTACGGATGCAATATCGAGATCTAAATACTTTTTCAATGAAAGACGAGCTGCATCCATATCCGGTGTGGTCGGAACATGAATTCCCCCGAGAACCCCGCTTACACTGTACATCGAATCCCCGGCTATAAGAGTCTTACTTTGCCTTAAATAAAGACTGATATGACCAGGTGTATGCCCAGGCGTATGGATGACGTGAATCCTGCCGCAAAACGGCAGTTCCTGACCATCTATTAAGGTATCGTCCACTTTGCCCTTCGGGCGATGCACAAGGTGACTATCTTTTAAAAGTGGGATCTCCCCTTGAATATACGGCTTATCCAGTTCGTGTGCATAGACTTTAATATGATCGCCACACTCCTGCAAAATCTCAGGAAGACAACCTATATGATCGACATCATGATGCGTCAAAATCACAGCTTTTAGTTTGTCGAACGACACGTCTTAGCTGAAGCATTTCTACTCCCTGTAAAATTTACATAATATAGGGCCTCCGTACAATGTAATTGACACCCATACTAAAATAGGTTCAAGGGGCGAATCCAACTCTATGGCGTTGCCGTTCCTTAATGTCAATGGATACGGTGCGAATAGATGTGATAGGAATAACAAGCGTTTGATATTGCGTAAGATATTTAACGAACTTGTCGTCAATCTGATCCAATATCCCGTCGCATACATTTGCCCCATCTATAAAATGAATAGTTACTTCCTTACCTTGTAAACTTGCTAACATGATATCACCTCATATTTTCTTAAAGTTTCTTGCGGATCATTAGGGTTTGAGCATACTCTATAAAGAAGTGATCACCTGATCAATAACACCATATTCCAGTGCCTCCTGAGCGGACATGTAAAAATCCCGGTCCATATCTTTTTCGACTTTTTCAAAAGATTGTCCGGTCCGTTCAGCTGTGATACGGGTTGCCTTTTCACGAGTCCATAAAATTCGTTTTGCGCTGATCGCAATATCGCTGGCCTGACCTTGTGCGCCGCCGTGCGGCTGATGGATCATGATTTCACTGTTCGGCAACGCCGAACGTTTCCCTTTGGCGCCCGCTAGCAACAGGATCGCGCCAAACGAAGCAGCGAATCCCGTACATATCGTGTGTACATCAGGTTTGATGTACTGCATCGTATCATAAATGGCAAATCCTGCGGAAGTAGAGCCACCCGGGCTGTTGATATACATGTAAATTTCTTTTTCCGGATCTTCTGCCGCCAGGAACAATAATTGAGCAATAATACTGTTAGCCAAATGATCATCGATGGCTGCCCCGACAAACACAATACGATCCTTTAATAGTCTGGAATAGATATCGTACGATCTTTCACCTTGAGCAGTTTGCTCAACAACATAAGGAACATAAACACTCATTTTGATACCCCCAATTTCCTGTTTTCAGTTGATTTCTCCTTGTAAACGAACCGAGGCCGTAAAAAGATACGGAGGTTTCAATGGGAAAACGATTTGCGTAAATGGTGTAACTTTTACAACCACTTATTCGTTTACATTGGAGGTAACAAAGGCTTTGCTCTAGGAAAGGGCAGAATAAGACCGTGGAGGAGAGGACCTATGCGCATAGATGATTCTATACAAATGACAGATAATACAATAAACATCGAGAACTTGGAGGAATTACAGGCAGTCCTGAAGCGTTACTGTCTGTCGCTTACGAAATCAAATTGGGATGCGGAAGAATTGGCTCAGGATACTTGGGTAAAAGCATTAGGAAAGTTAAACAATCTCGAACATACAAACCCCAAAGCGCTTTTGTTGCGGATTGCGAAGAACACCTGGATTGATGAGATACGGAGAGAAGCAGTCTACAGTCGGGTATTGAATAGAGAACAAGCGAAAGTAACTGTGCCGGATCATGGATCTTTTGAAATCGAGATAGTGTTACATTCCTTAATGAATCATTTATCTCCGCTTCAGAGAACAGTTTTTTTGCTACGAGATGTGTTTGGATATTCGATTCGTGAGACATCCGACATGCTCAAAACAACGGAGGGAGCGGTAAAAGTTGCACTCCACCGGGCACGAAAATCGCTTGAAGCAGTCAAGGAGGATCTCCTCAAAGGAGAGTTATCCTTACCGGAAAGTGAAAACTCGAAAACTTTTCTGAGAGCGTTGACAGCGGCATATCATAGGGGGGATATTGCAACATTGGTTATGCTCTCCCATCAGGATGTAATGGAGCCGGACGTGGTAATCGGAATCGTTAATCATAAGCTGCACCGGAGTCTCGCTTCAGTAAAACAAACGGATTCCCATACCATGAGTATGATAGCGGCGTAGTTTGCGAAGAGAAATGTGGAACTCATCATAGTGGTTATTTCTGATAAAACATTTTCCCGGTCATTCCAATTTATAGCTCTTAGCTGGGATTAAAATGAAGTATATTAAAGAAGATAGCGGAAGGGGAAGGTTCAAATAGGTGAATTAGAAAATTTGTTAGAAGATAATAACCCCATAGTCTTATATCATGCAATGACACAGATAGGAAAAGAAGGCTTCCGTACAGAGAAAATGATAAAAAAATTAAGTGAATTATCATTAAAAAGGGAACCCCAAGATAAACTATTAGGTTATTATAAGGTGGGAGACCTAGCAATAGCGACTTTGATAAAACTTGGAGAAAAGAAAGAAGAAATATCTGGATTTAGAACTTTAGATGAATTTGAAAAAAAGATGGTTTTCCGATTATTTGAAGAAGTTGAATGGTAAGAATTCCTGTTCATCTGGATGAAAGCTTTAAATAAACTTATTTCAACTCGAACCATGAGGAGAAATAGGTTTATTCGTATCTAATGGAGATAAACCAAATGAAAAGGATACGTAATCAATAGATGCATGGGACAAGCACATTGCGAATTAAAGCAACTACCTGAACGAAATGAGTGTAATATTTCAAACTGTATTTCTATTGATAACGATGCAAGAAGCCATCAACTAGTTTGGCGTTTGTCATCTGAATTACAGACTGATCTTCGAGTTCCTCGGCCATATCATCATCCGTCATGGACACGAAAAAAATAATATCTTCTTTGGCTTGACCAAATTGATTGAAAAGCACGTCGTCTGTTTCCTTAACTACCTTGGCCATAATTTTTATCATTTCATCTTTATAATCAAACACATTTTCGGTTGCATATAGAAATTTGCTTATATGATTCAAGTGTGTTGCATCGCCATATTGATATTCGCAAAATCCCCATCTATAATAATTTTCATCTTCCTTGCTGTCGCACAGGCCTTCGGCTTTCATGTTTGTGATATGTCTAACAAGGGATTCTTCTGTATTAACAGCTAGAAACAAGGTGACAAAATCGCTGTCTGTGCCAAAAGCACAGGCGTAAACCTTCTCATTCTTCACTTCTTCCAGTATGCTTTTAAGATCATCCAAAAATCCTGCCCTAAATCTTTCCTCAAATTCATTCAAAAAATTGTTCATCTGGTTCATATGCTCCTTTATGAGTCTTATGCTTGATTATACATTATCAATATTGGCACGACTCGTGTAGCCTACCATGCTCAGCCAATAGCAAGATTTGCAATGAAAAAAATAAACGCAAGACAGGCTAACCAAGCAGAAAGTGTAAATCAGTAACATCTAGAAGCCGCTCCTAGGCTAACGAGGACTCCTGTTCAGCTGGATAAATGCACTTAATTTCAAATTTTTATTCGGAAGCTAAGTTAGAAAGTGTGTCTCACACTCTGAAAAAAGTATTGGGGAGTCGGTTATGGATGGTAAAAAATTTGTTTTTATGCTTTTACTTTTTTGCTTGTTGGGCATTGTAGGGCTAGTGGCATTAATCTACGGATTTATGTGGTTCGTATTCATGGTTAGTATTTAAAATCAGCTATCTAACGGCTCAATTTTTAATCGCTTGCTTTTTGCTGATATCATTTAGCTGGTCCCAGGTGAGCAGAAGTTATGCTATACTTGCGAGGTAAAAGGGGGTGCCTACTGATGGAGAATCTGTTAGGATTGTCTGTGACTTCTTACACTCATGCAAAGCCAATTATTAAGAAAGCGTTACTTTGTATGGGGCGAAACAATTTTTAACGCTGAATAAGCTTTTTAATATTTTTGGCTTTGCACCTTATTTTAAAAAATCAAAATAAGGGGCGAGTAAAATTGAGATATACGAATGCTTCCAAAGTTTTACCTCAAGAATTAATTATAGAAATCCAAAAATATGTTCAAGGAGAGACTCTGTATATTCCTAAGCCAAAAACGGAATATATGGATTGGGGAAGCTTGAGTGGCGGGAGATGGTTGCTAGAACAGCGAAATGCCGCAATCAGAAATGCTTTTCAAAATAGAAGCAGTATCGAGCAATTAGCTAATGAGTTTTTCCTCTCTACCGAAACCATTAAGAAAATTGTTTATTCACATAAAAAGTAGATGGACATAACGTGATAAGCTTAAGACGCGACCGGATAATCGCTATGAACGACCAATCCGGTCGCGTCTTTTTGTTTGGTAAAAGGTTTGATGTGCCTTCGCATTCCCACAGCCAGATTCCGAAATACTTTTTTTGGCATTCCATTTTTTTGTAATTTTTATGTCAAGAATGATTCTAACTCGTTGTTTTCATTTATAAAGCTGATTTTAAACTTAAAATATAAATATAAACGACAACAACAATTGAAGGGAAATATGTATTGATTCATTGTCTTTAAAACAAGAAAGTGAGGAAAAGATTACTATGAGGGAGCAAAAAAGTAGAAGTAGACATCTGATTGATCCAGAAATTATCAGTGCAGTTGATTTAATACCAACAACCGATCTTACCGAATCTACACTAAGGGAAGCACGTAAAAATCAATCTCAAATGATGCAACAAATAGATGTAACGCAGATGTTCCCTATTACATTAGAAAAAAAGGCTGTGCCAAGTTATTTTAGTGGTCCAGATATTCAAATCGAAATCATTAAGCCCAAACAATCAAAGCATCATAAGATGCCTCTATATTATTCGATACACGGAGGCGGGATGGTCTTAGGAAGTCCAGTCGTGGATCGTCCTGCTAATGCATCTCTTGCGGCACAACATGGTTTCTGTTGCGTATCCGTGTACTATCGCCTAGCACCAGAGCATGTACAGCCAAGTCAGTTACAGGATTGTTATTCGGGCCTAAAATGGTGCATTGAACATGCGGAAGAGTTAGGGATAGATACTCAGAAAGTTGCCGTAGGGGGCAGCAGCGCTGGCGGCGGTTTGGCGGCTGGCCTAGCCTTGTACATTCGTGATCAGAAGGAATTCGAAATCCATCATCTAAGATTAATGAGGCCAATGCTAGATGATCGCACAAGTACCGCACCAGAGCACCCATACGCAGGAGAGTTTATTTGGACAAAACAAAGTAATTATTTTGGCTGGAAATCTGTATTGGGGGATGAACCGGGTCAGGAGGAGGTATGTGAGTATTATGTGCCGGCTCGTGCTAAGTCATTGGCCGGATTACCACCGACTTATATAAATATAGGTACCATTGATTTATTCATTGATGAATCCTTGTTTTTTGCAAAACAATTGGCCTTTGATGGAGTCTTAGTCGAATTACATGTCTATCCCGGGTACCATCATATGTCGCCCGCGTTTCCGGATGCACATTTTTCAAAAGAAGGGGCCAGAACAAGTGAATACGCCTTACTGAAAGCTCTCGAGATCTTTGATATAAATTCTAATGAGTATAATGCTTGAGAGTCATTATCTTTTTTCATCTCTTCCGACTTTTACCACCCATTTAGGGTAAAATAGTACCAAGTATAAAATTCAACTACGGAAGTGGTGATGTCCCATGACAACGAGCAGCAAACCGAATAGACTATCCAAGGAAAAATCACCGTATTTGCTACAGCATGCTCACAATCCGGTAAATTGGTTCCCTTGGTCAGATGAGGCTTTTGAAATGGCTAAACGTGATAACAAGCCTATTTTCCTATCTGTTGGCTATTCCACTTGCCATTGGTGCCATGTAATGGGGAGAGAATCTTTCGAGGATGAAGAAGTGGCTGAGGTATTAAACCGGGATTATGTATCCATTAAGGTGGATCGTGAAGAACGTCCAGATGTGGATCATATCTATATGTCCATCTGCCAGACGATGACGGGGCATGGAGGCTGGCCACTGACGATATTGATGACACCGGATCAGAAACCTTTTTTTGCGGGGACGTATTTGCCCAAGGAGCAGAAGTTTGGCCGTGTCGGACTGTTGGAGCTGCTTGGCAAGGTGGGTACCCGGTGGAAAGAACAGCCGGAAGAGCTGGTGGAGTTGAGTGAGCAGGTACTGATCGAGCATGAGCGGCAGGACTTGCTTGCGGGTTATCGGGGTGAACTGGATGAACAGAGCTTGACTAAAGCTTTCCATGAATACAGCCACACCTTCGATAAGGAATATGGCGGCTTCGGGGAAGCACCCAAGTTTCCTTCTCCGCATAACCTGTCTTTTTTGCTGCGATATGCACAGCATACGGGGAATCAACAGGCATTGGAAATGGCAGAGAAGACGCTGGATGCGATGTCCCGGGGCGGAATCTACGACCATATAGGCATGGGGTTCTCACGATACTCCGTGGATGAGAAGTGGTTGGTGCCGCATTTTGAAAAAATGCTATATGACAATGCTCTGTTGGCCATCGCGTATACAGAGGCTTGGCAGGTGACAGGCAAGGAACTGTACCGACGGATTACAGAACAAATCTTTACATATATCGCAAGGGACATGACGGATGCAGGTGGTGCCTTTTATTCGGCGGAGGATGCGGATTCCGAAGGAGAAGAGGGGAGATTCTATGTCTGGGACGACTCTGAGGTAAAGGCTGTACTAGGCGATAAGGATGCCGCCTTTTTCAACGATTTGTATGGGATTACACCTTACGGCAATTTTGAAGGTCACAACATTCCAAACCTGATTGATATCAATCTGGAAGCCTATAGGATCAAGCATGACTTGACTGAGCAGGAACTGGAGCAGCGGGTTAGTGAGCTACGGGCCAAGCTGTTTGCTGCCAGAGAACAACGGGTTCATCCTCACAAAGATGACAAGATTTTGACCTCGTGGAACGGATTGATGATTGCTGCACTGGCGAAGGCAGGACAAGCTTTTGGAGACACGAGATATACAGAGCAAGCTCAGAAAGCGGAGACGTTTTTGTGGAACCATTTGAGACAGGAGGACGGACGGCTGTTGGCGCGTTATCGGGACGGCGAGGCAGCTTATCCCGGTTATGTGGATGATTATGCTTTTTATGTGTGGGGCTTGATCGAGCTATATCAGGCGACCTTCGATGTACAATATCTGCAACGGGCATTGACGCTCAATCAAAATATGATCGATTTGTTCTGGGATGAGGAACGGGACGGATTATTCTTTTATGGGTCAGATAGTGAGCAGCTCATTGCCAAGCCTAAAGAAATTGATGACGGAGCCATTCCGTCAGGTAACAGCATTGCGGCCTATAATTTTGTGCGGCTTGCGCGGCTAACGGGTGAATCTGGATTGGAGAACTATGCAGCCAAGCAGTTTAAGGCTTTTGGCGGTATGGTTGCTCATTACCCGTCAGGCCACTCCGCGTTGCTCAGCGCGTTGTTGTATGCGACGGGAACGACGAAGGAGATTGTGATTGTGGGTCACAGGGATGATCCGCAGACCGTACAGTTCATTCAGGCGGTTCGAGCTGGGTTCAGGCCGAATACGGTCGTTATTTTGAAGGATGAAGGACAGTCGGAGATTGCAGAGACGGCTCCTTATATCCGTGATTATGATCTTGTGGAAGGCAAATCAGCCGTATATGTGTGTGAGCATTTTACCTGTCAGGCACCTGTTACCAGGCTCGAAGATCTGAAGGTGTTGTTGGATTAGAACTGAATAAAGCGATCGAACCTAATCCCCTTGGGAGTAGAAAATATATGGCGATTTTCAAAAATGACCCTATGTTTGCTACCTTCAGGGGGATTATTTTCATGTTAAGTGGTAGGTATAGTGAGATGAAACTAACACTTTCTTAACATCTATACTGCATTTTTTTTAATATTTTTTAGGTATATTATATCAAAGAACCGGTTCCGACCAGCCTTGCTGTTTTCGAAAATAAGTACATATACCTATTTAACTAGCGTGTTTATATCTTTTATGTCCAAGCGTTTTAGCAGCAGATGTGAAAAATGTGAAAGAGAGTCTGTCGGGTGATTGTCGTCATCGGCAAGACGAAGAGGTTCGCTATAGGTTGGGAAATACAGGTAATGAAATGGAGATGTTTATTAATGAAGAAGTTATCGGGGAAAAAGTGGCTAGTCGCAAGGAAGCTCAGCAAAAATTTTAAAACGAAGCTAATGGTCGCCTTTATTGCATTTTTGATTTTACCGTCCATGATCGTGGGGGCTTTGTCGTTTATAAGCGCGAGTCAGCAGATTCGAAACCAGATTGAAGAAAGTGCCGAGCAGGCTATTGTCCGCACTAATTTTATTATTGATAGTACTATTGAACCCAAGGTACATGACGCAGACTATTTTGCAGAAAGACTAAAAGGCAATCGGGTAGAGACGGAGGAACAAGCGGCGAATTTGGAAGAATTCTTTAAGCAATATATTGCACTCCATCCTGAAACAGAATCCATTTATTATGGTACGAAGGACGGCAAATTTACAACCTACCCACAGAAGCAATTACCAGATAATTATGATCCACGAGTCAGACCTTGGTACGATAAAGCGATAAAGGAACAAGCGAAGGCAGCAATTAGTTCTCCTTATCTTTCGGCAAGCTCGAAGCAAATGACGGTTACTGTGTCCAAGGCAACGTCAGATGGATCGGGTGTTATTGGCATTGACCTGAAAATGAGTGGTATTAAAGAGACGTTGAACAATATTAAAGTAGGTCATGAGGGTTATGCCATATTGCTGGACAACAACCATACTTACATTGTTCATCCGACGAAGGAACCAGGTACCAAAATTACAGATATTGAATCACGCATGTTTCAGAGTGATACTGGTGAATACGAGTATGAGTATGAGGGCCAGCTCAAATATATGAACTATGCGACTAACAAGCTGACTGGCTGGAAGATAGGCGGAACGCTGTATTTGTCTGAAGTCGATGAAGCAGCAGGACCGATTTTGATCAGCACTTTACTAACCATTGTCGGTTGTCTTGTGATTGGTATTATCATTGTTTATTTCCTGATCCGTTCCATCATCAAACCGATTTTAAAGTTAAAAGAACAAGCGGTAAATGTGAGCGCCGGAGATCTCACACAGGACATTCAAGTAAAGAGCGAGGACGAGATCGGAGAATTAGGAGTGGCTTTTCAAAATATGCAGAATAACTTGCGATCTGTCATTCAGAACGTAGGGAACAGTGCAGATCATGTCGCAATTTCTTCCAATGAACTGACAATAAGCGCGGAACAAACCAGTGCTGCAAGTGAGCAGGTGTCTCAGGCTGTACAAGAAATTGCCAGTGGTGCAGAGAAGCAGACTACAGGGCTGGAAAGTAATTCGGTGGCCCTGGATGAAATTGCACAAGGGATCACCCAAATTGCTGAACGATCGATTTCGGTAGCTGATTTGGCCAAACGATCTGCCTTGCAAGCCGAGGAAGGACGAAAGTCTGTTGAGCAGACAGGCGAGCAAATGAACTCCATTCATCAATCAGTAGAGCGTTCCAACCAGATGATTCAAACCTTGCAAGCCCGCTCTCATGAAATCGGTGAAATTACGAAGGTTATCGGCGATATTTCCAATCAGACAAACCTGCTGGCATTGAATGCAGCTATTGAGGCAGCCAGAGCGGGCGATCATGGAAAAGGCTTTGCCGTCGTTGCTGATGAGGTGCGTAAGCTAGCAGAGCAGTCTCAGACATCCGCCACACAGATTGCCACCTTGATTGCCGAAATTCAGCATGAAACCGAAACAACAGTGAAGACGATGGACAGGGTCACGACTGAGGTGCAGGATGGACTACAGATTTCCAAAGCAACCATTGTCAAGCTGGGTTATGCGATGGAAGGCATTCGAGAGACAACACCTCAGGTAGAGGAGGTCGCTGCGATTGCAGAGCAAATATCAGCCAGTGTACAAGAAATCGCAGCGACAGCCAACGAGCTGGCGACGATTGCAACCGGTAATGCCGCCACATCTGAGGAAGTTGCTGCCTCCTCACAAGAGCAACTGGCTTCCATGGAGGAAATATCAGCTTCAGCACAGTTGCTTTCGACGATGGCTGCTGATTTGAAGATGATGATCAGTCGTTTCAAATATTAAAACGAGCTTGAACCTTATGGAATCTATAGTACAATGAATGCTCGGGACAGTTCTTTAAGCCTTATGGCATAAGGAATCTGTCCTGAGTTTTTTTGTGTTTTTGATATATTATAAAAAATGGAAGATTATAGGGGGGTGAACACTTGGTTCGAGATTTAGTGCTATGTGCTATCGTGATTTTATTGTTAGTTTTGGTTTTTCAGCGTCAACTTGTTCGTCAGGCGATCACAGGTGTATTTTATGGAGGAGCGGGAATTTTGTTCTTATGTTTTGGCATAAGCGATAAAACACCGTTGACCTGCGTGCTAGAGTTAGGGATGGGTCTAATGTTCATGACTCTGTTTGTGCACACTTTAACCACCGCTAAGTATACATATGGACAACGTTTGTTAAACAAAGACCGTGATCTGCTGAATTTACTAGGTGTTCAACCTGGCTTTACCTTCAAGCTGGAGAAAAGCGGTAATGAATTTTATTATAGGCTGCTTGAAGGTGAATTGCTGGAGCGCGTGGGTCTGAATATGCAAGTCAACTACAATAAAAGGGAGCATGTGAAGCGTCTTGGGGACATTTTGGAGCTTTCCTCTGAAACGATGGAGCAGCTTTGCCAATACTACAAACAGGCCTGGTTCGGTGATCGGACCGTATTTGAATTGGAGTTTTGGGAATATTCGGCTCTCATTACCTTACATCCGGTTATGGAGGACGGGGTTACTAGCTCTGTTATCGGTCACGCATTGGATATTACGGAGTGTAAAGCCTCAGAGCAGAAGAGAAAGGAAGTGGACGAGGCTAACCGTGCGAAAAGCATTTTTTTGGCTCATATGAGTCACGAAATCCGCACCCCGCTGAATGGAATCATCGGTCTGTCAAAGCTGTTAAATAAGACTGAACTGACTGCCGTTCAAAGAGATTACCTCCACAAGCTTCTCGCTTCCTCTCGTACCCTTTCATCCATGCTCAGTAACGTATTGGACTTTTCCAAAATGGAAGCCGGCAGTCTGGAACTGGAAAAGGTAGAATTCGAGCCGGAAAAAATGCTTCGGCATCTCGCAGATACCGTTGGAACTTTACTTGAAGATAAGGAAATAGAGGTTCTATTTATAATGGACCCGGCGTTACCGAAAAGCTTTAAGGGAGACCCGCTTCGAATCGAGCAGGTGCTTTCAAATCTTCTGACCAACGCCATCAAGTTTACGGATCAGGGACATGTATTGTTACAGGTAAAAATGCTAAGTCAGCAGGAAGGGCGAGTAGGCGTTTCTTTTATGGTAGAAGATACGGGCATAGGAATTTCCGAGACGTGTATGGACAAGCTATTCGTCCCTTTTATCCAGGCGAGTACAGCAACCAGCCGCAGATATGGGGGCTCTGGGCTGGGTTTGGCCATTAGCAAGCATTTGGCTGAAGCTATGGGGGGGAAAGTAGAGGTGAAAAGCCGATTAGGAGAGTACAGTCAATTTCACTTTAATGTCGAGCTGGAAACTGGGGAATTGAATGCAGGAAGCACACGAATAGAAAAACAAATCAAAGGCAAAGCCCTAATTGTTGCGCAGCATGAACTGGTGAGATACAGCTTGAACGAACTACTGCAAGACTTGGGATTAAAACCTTTCACTATTTCATCCTTCCAAGAAAGTGTGGATGCTTTTCAAAAGGGTGAGCATTTTGATTATGTTATCATTGATATGGGGATGGAAGGTTTGAGAGAACTGGACTCCCGGAGGCAATGGCTTCAAATGCTGGATAAGCAGATAACTCAGATCATTGGACTTACAACCGTGTTTCAGATGGAAAAAATAGCTGCAGGGGACATGGATTATAGTGTGGATGCCTTTTTGTCCAAGCCCGTTACCCGGAACGCTCTGCTGGAGGTTCTCTGCTGGAAGAAGGAACATTCAGTGCCTGCAGATGGTAATACTCTGGAGACTCATGCGACGATGAGTTCCCGCAATGAGATAGGGGATACAACACAAAAGTATCAAATTCTCATAGCAGAGGATAACGAAATTAACCAGGTGGTGATTACCGAGTTTTTAGCAGAGCGTAACTTTGAGGTAACGATGGTCACGAACGGAAGGGAACTAATAGCGTTACTTGAACTGCGTTACTGGGATATGGTGCTGCTTGATTTGCATATGCCAGAGATGGATGGTTTTGAGACGGCGAGACATATTCGGAGAAACAAAGCTTTTAACAGGCTTCCCATTATCGCTTTTACCGCTGATGCTGTGCAGCATGAACAGGAAGTTTGTCTTCGTGCCGGTATTAATGCCGTGTTGCTCAAGCCTGTCCATGAACTGACCGCTGCTAGAGTGTTAACTAGCTGGATTAATTTAGCGTGGCTGCAAGATTTACATGGTATTCACGCTGAGCAGTCGATAGCAGGTATGGATGGCAAGGTGTATATTTTTCAATTTGCCCTTTACAAATGGATACAGGAATACCAGTATCTCGATAAAAGAGTTGTGAGAAAAATGGACAATGGACAGTTATCTTCTGCTCTTCGATTAATCCACTCGCTTAAGGGAGGAACGGGGAACCTGTGCGCGCCTGAGTTGCTGGCAAAGGTTATAGAGCTGGAAAAGGCATTGAAGCGCAGCAATGAAACCTCAACAGGAGAACTGTATCCAGACTGGAAAGAGCATCTGAGCACGGTTCAGAAGGATATTAACCAAATCAAGTCATCACTTCCTTGGAGCTGACCGTGTTATTGCATAAATTTGTAGCCGATTCCCCAGATGGTCTTAATCAATTGCGGTTTCTTAGGGTCTTTTTCGATTTTTCTGCGTAAATGGTTAATATGTACGTCCACGGCCCTCTCGTTAATAAAGGAGTCTGTGCCACGGAGAGCCTGAATTAAAGCATACCTGCTGAATACAATTCCCCGGTTCAAATAAAAAAGCTTCATAAGCTCAAATTCTGAATATGTTGTCTCCACATTTTGTCCGTTAACGGTAATCACTCTTCTCGCTAGATCCAAAGTAATGCCCGTTTCAGGTTCAGGTGCTCTGCCACTTCCTTGTAAGCGCGTGATTTCAATACGACGAAAAAGAGCCTCCATCCGTGCTTTTAGCTCTTGCATACTAAAAGGCTTGCAAATATAATCATCTGCTCCCAACGTAAGTGTACGAATGCGCTCTGATATGTTGTTTTCTGTAGAAATCACGATGATGGGGACGTCCGTATGCTTGCGTATCAGTGGGCAGGGATTCACGCCATCCAAATCTGGAAGCAGCAGATCCAACAAAATAATATCGGGCTGTACGACCTTAAGCCTGGCAATACCCTCAGACGCTTGTTCCACTCGAGTAACGTTGTAGTCTTCTCCTATTAAATACAAGGAAAGGGTATCTCCCAGCATATTGTCATCTTCAATAATCAAAACATTAGACATGATCATATTTCCTTATCTTTCTATCAAATTCGAGCCAAATAGTTAGGATAACTGCAATGTTTACAACAAGTTTTGACAGGTTCTGTTGATAGAGTAAACTCCTTTGGACAGTCTGTCAAAAGATCAGGTTTGTTGTGACAATCCTGTGGACAATTAGTCCAGATGTATATCTATTTGATATGGAAATGTACTATTTTTGAGATTTATCACTATAATACGACATTTTTCGTTTTATTTTAACAATATACTACAAGCCGCTGATGATAAATTACAAAAATTTAACAAAACATCTCAGAAACATGCATTGACTTAAATGAAAATTATGGTATTTTATTACATAGGAGTTGACATCCTCTGATAGGCCTCTTAGAAAAACCCACTATTTAATCTTCTACTAATCTACTCTCATGTGCTATCTCTATATTTAATTTTAGTACTTTAATTGTTCTTGTAATCGTACTCATGATTCTTTGGTGTGGATATCCCATTGTGAATTCAGACTGTCTTCTCATTTAGATTACATATTTACACTTTTTTTGCTTTCCATGCTTGTATGTTTTTAAAATCAGGTCAGCGGGAGGACGAGAGATCATGAACACATTCGAAGCGCTGGAGTCCAATGTAAGATCCTATTGCAGAAGTTTTCCAGTTGTATTCAACAAAGCTAAAAACGATGTACTGTACACGGAGACAGGCAAGGGTTACATTGACTTTTTTGCCGGGGCAGGGGCTTTGAACTATGGGCATAATAATGATTTTATGAAAAACCGGTTATTGGATTATTTAACATCCGATCGGATTATGCATGGTCTGGATATGTACACGACGGCCAAGCAAGAGTTTATGGAGTCTTTTTCAGAGCGTATTCTCCAGCCCAAGGGCTTGAATTATAAGCTGCAATTTTGCGGACCGACCGGAACCAATGCGGTGGAAGCAGCACTGAAACTTGCACGCAAGGTGAAAAACAGAAATGGTATTTTTGCCTTTATGGGTGCGTTCCACGGAATGTCGCTGGGTAGTTTATCGATTACCAGCAACACCTCCATGCGAGAGAGCGCAGGGGTTCCCCTGAACAATGTTACCTTTATACCTTATAACAGCACATTTAACGGAATGGATACCATTTTGTATATGGAGCAGCTTTTAACAGACACCCATTCAGGTGTGGAAAAGCCTGCCGCGATCATTTTGGAAACGGTACAGGCTGAAGGCGGCATTCATATTGCAGATACCGAATGGCTGCGTGATTTGCGACAGTTGTGCGATGATCATGATATTTTGCTTATTGTGGACGATATTCAAGTCGGTTGCGGTCGAGTTGGTTCGTTCTTCTCATTCGAGCGGGCGGGAATCGTTCCTGATATGGTTGTTTTGTCCAAGTCGATCAGTGGATACGGTTTGCCCATGTCTCTATTGCTGCTCAAGCCAGAATTGGATATATGGAGTCCAGGTGAGCATAACGGCACCTTCCGTGGAAATCAGCTTGCTTTCGTCGGGGCAAAGGCGGCGCTTGAGTTCAGAGATACGGTAGGGCTGGAAGCACAAGTGAAGGAAAAAGAGGCTTTTGTTCAGCAGTTCTTGCGTGAACAAATCCAATCCATAGATCCTCTTATTGAAATTCGCGGCATGGGATTGATCTGGGGGATTGATGTATCTCATCTGGGAGAAGCGTTCGCCAAGGAGGTAACGACTCTCTGCTTTAGTAGGGGACTCATTGTTGAGCGTGCTGGGCGTAACGATACAGTAATTAAAATTATGCCAGCGTTAACGATAAGCTTGGAAAACTTGCGTAAGGGCTGCGACATTATTAAAGAAAGCATGGCACAGGTAACCAGTACCTTGGTTACGATGTAATCAATCAGTAAAGCCCCTTGGTTGGAGCTGCCGTCTGCTGTAAAGCAGGTATGACAGGCGCCGTCCAAGGGGCTTTCTAGTAAAAAATTAAGAAATAACTGTTTGCGCGTATTTTTGTGCGGATTGGTCTAGTTGCTCATCGGTCAATACTGCAGCACCATATTGTACGAAATAAGGGAGCAATTTGACACCAATCATATGGCCTGTAGCTTCCAGAGGTCTCAGTAGCTCTTCGATCGTATACCTATTCCGTCCGTCATGTTGATAGTTTTCCTCAACACTGGCAGCAGACAAGGCAATCAACAACTCTTTGCCCTGTAGCTTGCCACCTTCGCTCCCATAAGCCCAGCCGTAGGTTAGAACCTTATCCAGCCATTTTTTCAGTAGGGAAGGAGTGCTGTACCAGTAAAAAGGGAATTGCAGAACGATACGGTCATGCTGCTCTAGCAGTTCCTGCTCCTGGGCGGCATTGATTTGCTCATCCGGATATACTTCATACAGGTTGTGAACGGTCACGCCGGATTGTTTCTTGAGTTCTTGCACCCATCTTTTGTTAATGCGAGATTCCGCAAGATCAGGGTGAACGACAATAACGAGGGTTGACATTTAAAAACCATCTCCTTCGAACTTATTTATCGTAAGTAAATAACCAATACATATGTAACGATTTTAGTTTCAACTTATGGAATTGTCAACTCTATTACATTTTAAGCTCTATATACAAAAAACTCCGGCAAGCCGGAGTCTCATCAAATGAAGCGTTTTTACATTAAGCGGTATGATTAAGAGCAACAATTTTGTTTTTCCCGGAGCGCTTGGCTTGATACAAATAGTTGTCTGTCTCCTGGAAAAATACATCTTTGTCTTTGTTCATATCCTCGGTATAGCCTTTTAATCCAATGCTAACGGTTACGGAAACGATTTGCATTTTCTCCTGAAAGGTCATATTCTCTACTTCACGCCGGATATTCTCAACGATCTGATAGGCTTCCTCAGAAGTATGCTCAAACATCAAAATAGCAAATTCTTCACCGCCATAGCGGGCCGGAATGTCATTCGCTGTAATTTGCTCTGTAATGATTTGCGAGATGCCTTCCAAAATTTTATCACCGAACTGATGTCCGTAATTGTCATTGATTTTCTTGAAATTATCAATATCCACTAACGCCAGATGGATGATCGCTCCTTGTTCGGCATATTCGAGTGCTTTTTCATAAAAGTTTTGAAAGGACAAATGATTGTACAGCTTTGTCAAACCATCAGTCATTGACATTTTGCTGATAATCGCATTACTGATCATTAATTCCTGTTGGGCACGCTTTGTTTTATACAAATCCACTAACAAATCGCGGCCGCTGGCCTGAATAATGAGAGCAAGAAAGGTGGACATAATCAAAAAGGTTGGAATCGCCACAATATCAAAGTCTGACAAATAGCTGCGGAATGATCCATCTGCTGCCAGCAACAGAAAAAAGACGACCACTTGCAATACAAAGGAAAGCCATATTAAGCGACGATTGAAGAACAGAATAGAAGAGAAAATAGGCAACAAACATAGCGCAGGAATAATCCGGATATCATAATTTAGACGAATAATCATCCAGCAAATGACGGTGCTTGCCATAAACAGGATCGCAAAAGAATACCTGTTAAATTTAAAATGAGCCAACTCTGCCAGTAAGTTGGAACCACTCATGATTAGCGTAGGAACAATCAGGGTTCCGACGTAAAATTCATAAGGCGAAGCGGCGTAATCAAGAAATAAGTAGCTGCCCAGCTGGACGATAAAATGTACAGCTATAATCATCCAATACAGTAATAACATTTTGCGTACCCAGTGGGCTTGCTTTGTTTTGTAATCCATGGTTTGAGTAAGCCGTTTTGTCTTGTTCATGATGTCACCACACTTAATGTATCTTTAGCCATTCTCGTATTATAAGATACTATGTGATGAAGTTGAAGCTAATTTTTTTGAAGGCCATGAACTTGTTAACCTAGTAACACTTTTACTTGGTGGATAGCCCCATCCGCTGCAACCGGCAGAATATTATTCGTTAGGAGGGTACCGTCTACAGTAACCGTAGCTACACCCTTGGAGACATGCTGTGGATTCGTGATATGGATCACGTAGGTATCGCCACGGAAGACGCGGGTGACTATGAATTCGTCCCAGGCTGTAGGAATGCACGGGTCAATACGCAGACCGTCCCATTCCGGCTGGATACCGAGGATGGATTGAGTAATAGCTATAAAATTCCACGCCGCTGTACCCGTCAGCCAGGAATTTTTGGCTTCGCCTTCACGAACAGCATCCTTGCCCGCAATCATTTGAGCATACACATACGGCTCGGTGCGGTGAATGTCGCTGATGTCCTCCAGATAGGCAGGTGCAATTTTGCTATATAGCTCAAAAGCGCGATCTCCACGTCCTATTACGGCTTCCGCCATCATAATCCACGGGTTATTGTGGCAGAAAATACCGGCATTTTCCTTATACCCGGGAGGGTAAGATGAGATTTCGCCCAGATTGATGTGGTAACGGGAATAAGATGGATGTTGCAGCACGATGCCGTAGGGAGTTTCCAGTCGATCACGTGTAGAATCGAGAGCTTTATGTGCCAAGCCTTCTTCAACACCAATTCCTGCCATGACACAGAAACCTTGAGGTTCAATGAAAATTTGACCTTCCTCACAATCCTTGCTTCCTATTTTGTCTCCATAATGGTCATACGCACGTAAGAACCATTCCCCATCAAAACCATGCTCCAATGTAGCTGCTCGCATACGATCCACATGGGCTTGAGCTGTGGACGCTTCTTCATCCAAACCTCTGCGCTTGCAAAGCTCAATAAAATCCGGTCCCGTATATACGAATAGTCCGGCGATAAACACGGATTCAGCTACTCGGCCCTCCAAATTTTGTGTTGTCTGATAGGACTCATCGGGTGTAGCGGAAAAACAATTGAGATTCAGACAATCGTTCCAGTCAGCTCGGCCAATGAGTGGAAGACCATGCGGACCAAGATTATCTATTACATGGTAAAAAGAACGCTTCAAATGTTCAAACAGCGTAGCCGTACGCTCTACATTTCCGTCAAAGGGCACTTGTTCGTCCAGTATGCCAAAGTCTCCCGTTTCTTTGATATACGCTGCGGTACCGACAATAAGCCACAACGGATCGTCGTTAAAGCCACCGCCAACCTCGTGGTTTCCTTTTTTGGTTAACGGTTGGTACTGATGATAAGCTCCGCCGTTTTCAAATTGAGTAGAGGCAATGTCGATAATCCGTTCCCGTGCCCGCTCCGGTATTTGGTGGACGAAGCCGAGCAAATCTTGATTTGAATCCCGGAAGCCCATACCACGTCCGATACCAGATTCAAAATACGAAGCTGAACGTGACATATTGAATGTAACCATGCATTGATACGGGTTCCATATGTTTACCATTCGGTTCAGCTTGTCGTCGTGGCTTTGAAGGGTGTACTTGGACAGCAGATTGTTCCAATAGGCTCGGAGTTCACTCAAAGCTTGTTTTACATCGGCTTCATCCGCAAACTGCGCAATCATGGCATGTGCCTGTTTTTTATTAATAACACCGTGGGACTCCCATTTCTCTTCCTCGGGATTTTCCACATAACCGAGTATAAAGTTACAGCTTGTTTCTTTGCCTGGCTCCAGCGTGATCTCAATGCAATGTGATCCGACAGGGGACCATCCGCTGGCAATAGAGTTCGAGGCTTGCCCAGCGGCGACCGTTTGAGGCTGATCTAATCCGTTGTAGAGTCCCAGAAAAGCTTCACGATCTGTATCATAACCCGCTAGCGGACGATTAGCAGAGAAAAAAGCATAGTGATTGCGGCGTTCACGGTATTCCGTTTTGTGATAAATGACAGAGTCCTGTATCTCAACCTCGCCCGTGTTCAAGTTGCGCTGGTAGTTGGTCATATCGTCATAGGCGTTCCACAGACAAAATTCCACGAACGAAAAGAGTTTGATCTTTTTGGTTTGTAACGATGTGTTCTGAAGCTTAACCTGATGGACTTCGCCGTCAAAGGATAGGGGTACAAAAGCCAGCTGCGTGGCTCGAATACCGTTGCGTTCTCCCATAATTGAGGTATAACCAAGTCCATGGCGGCATTCATACTGCTCCAGCTCCCGTTTAACCGGCATCCAGCTTGGAGTCCAATAATCCCCATCATCATAAATATAAAAATAACGACCACCGTTATCGACAGGAATATTATTGTAACGGTAACGTGTTAAGCGACGTAAGCGAGCATCCCGGTAAAATGCATAGCCGCCACTTGTGTTGGAAATCAGTCCAAAAAATCGTTCATTACCTAAATAATTAATCCAAGGATAAGGGGTTTGAGGGGTGTGGATGACATATTCTTGATTGACATCATCGAAGAAACCATACTTCACGGCGCAGAACTCCTCTCGATTTGAAAAAATAAAAGGCCCAATACATGATTATATTCAAACATGAAGCCGTTCTTCCTTTAGGAAGATATTCCCCTCTTTATGTAAAATGCGCTTGACTTTCTCAACCTTTCTTCTGGGATTTGCAAAATATTTGAAATGGGTAAATATACCTTTTTATGCTAAAATGAAAAAGTTAGAACTTAGCAAGGCAGGAGGTTGCAAGAATGGCACCTATCACATTATTTTTCATCCCATATGCAGGCGGATCGGCGTCGGTCAGCTTCAAATGGAAAAAGTCGCTACTTCCGCAGATTAAGCTTGTTCCACTGGAATTAGCGGGCAGGGGTATTCGTTCTGGGGAACCGCTAAAGGAAAGCATTGAGGAGATGAGCGAGGATCTGATGCACAAGATCAGCGAAGAGATAGCCCCCGGCAATCCTTATGCCATATACGGCCACAGTATGGGGACGATGATCTCATTCGAGCTGTACTACAAGCTGGTGGCCGGTGGATATGGCAAGCCTGCTCATCTGTTCGTTTCGGGTGGACGGGCACCGCATGTCCCAAGAAATTCCCCGTGGTTACACGATCTGCCCGCAGATCAGTTCAGGACGCATTTGCAGCGGTACGGTCAGCTTTCGGAAGCGATTTTTGACAATCAGGAATTATACGACTATTTTATGCCCGTGTTAAGAGCGGATTTCAAAGCTGTTGAGTTGTATAAGTACACGGCTAAAGCCGCACTTTTACATTGTCCTATCACCGCTTTGACGGGAATGACCGATAACACGGTGACCTTACAAGATGCGGAGGCATGGGCACAGCATACGGATCAGCAATTTCGTATGTTTACCTTTGAGGGAGGACACTTTTTTATTCATGATGAAGTGGAGCGGATTACGCACATCATCAATGAGACCTTGGAGCAGAGTACGGTAACAAGTAGCATACAAAAATAAAAATAAGAGGTGAATTTTAGTGACAGTAGGTGTATTGGCACATTTGTTTGGCAAGTTGCCTTATCGCGAATTGGCTGCAAAGGTAGGCGCAGCGGGCTTTACTCATGTTCAGCTGGCTCCGTGGAGAGCGATCAGTGATGTGGATTTTAATAAACCGGGTAAGTTCAATCCGGGATTGGCACTGTCTATCGCAGAAGAATTTCGTAAGCATGGTGTTTCCATATCGGTGCTCGGGTGCTATTTGCATTTTTTTGTACAGGATGAGGAATTGCTGCGTGAAAATGTAGAGCGCTTTAAAGAGCTGATCCGATATGCGGGTCTGTTAGGAGCACCCATGGTTGCAGCTGAAGTGGGACGTAATGAGGATGGTACCGCCTATACGGAACGTGACTGGAGAGTTGTAAGGGAAGTAGTGCGTGAATTAGCAGATGAAGCGGAGAAGTGGGGCGTATTCGTAGGATTGGAAGCTGCAAACGATCACTTGGTAGGAACTGCCGTAGAGTTGGCTACCTTTCTGGAGGAAGTGCCCTCTTCACACATCGGTGTTGTGATTGATCCTGGTAATCTGCTGAAAACGGAAAATATGGCGCAGCAGGATGAGATCATTCGGGAAGCTTTCCAACTGCTGGGCCCCCGGATTATCGCTGCGCATGCCAAAGACCGGCGTTTGTCATCGTCGGGTGAAATTGAGACGGTGCCGCCGGGTTTTGGAGACATGAACTATGGCCTCTACATGGAACTGCTGGAGCAGTACAAGCCGGGGGTTCATATTATTATGGAAGCTGCTCAGGAGCATGAGATGGCTGAATCCAGACGTTATATCGAAGGACACCGGATAGCCGCTCAGAAAGCGCAACAAGTGCAGACGAAATAATGTATTCTATCATAATACTCAGGAATGCTACGTTAATAATTCGAGAGACTTGGAAGCGCCTCCTTTTCCAAGTCTCTGTTTCTTTACCCTTGTTTAACCCTGCACAACCGCCACGATCACAATGACCCAGCTTGCCAAAAAAGCCAACCCGCCAAATGGGGTGATTGCTCCAAGCTTTTTCACACCGGATACACTAAGGGCATACAGACTGCCGGAAAACAGGAGAATACCCACCAGCATAACCCAGCCTGCGGTTACGATGAGAGAAGAATGGACAAGTCTGTCAGCAAGAACTCCAAGCAGCAGCAAACCCAGTCCATGAGCGATTTGATATTGAATTCCTGTCTGGAATATGCTCATCATGTCTGCGGAAAGTCTCTTTTTCAATGCGTGTGCGCCGAACGCTCCAAGCGCTACGGCTAAAAACATCACGATACAACCAAGCAATAGCAAAATTTTCATGTTTTAACGCCTCCCTGTGAAATAGTACCGATTCCAATTGATTTCGTCAATTTTCCTTGTGAAACTCTAAACATATATAATTTTTCGACTCTCATTTGGCGCCTAGTGTGGTATATTTTTTCCAGGGCCAATGCGAAGCATTTGGAGCAATAGACAGCGTGTCCTCCACCTTTTTTATGGGAAAGTGAGGTGATGGTGCTGTCTTTTTGTGCTGTCATTTTTCGGAATAAAATCTTGTGTAACGTCAAAATTGATAATGGAGAGGATGAATGCAAAGTGATCAGCAGAAAATCCGTGTTCAGGAAATCTGTCTCTATGGTCATGTCAGCTATTTTGGTACTTCCGTTAACCTTGGGCTTATTTCAGGCAGAACCCGACCGTGCATCAGCTGCAACACCGGAATCGACACGCTTTCTACAATTGTATAAACAGCTGAAGGATCCGGCTAGCGGATACTTTTCAAAAGAAGGCATACCTTATCATTCCGTTGAAACGCTCATGAGCGAGGCTCCGGATTACGGACACTTAACGACTTCGGAAGCGTACAGCTACTGGATGTGGCTGGAAGTACTGTATGGTCATTATACCGGGGATTGGGGGCATTTGGAATCCGCGTGGGACAACATGGAGAAATATATCATTCCTGTTAATGAAGGCGACGGTAAGGAAGAGCAACCGACAATGAGTAACTATAACCCGAACAGCCCCGCCACTTATGCAGCAGAATATTCGCAGCCGGATCAGTACCCGAGCCGCCTGAGTGGTCAGTATGGTGCTGGCAAGGATCCGCTGGACTCTGAGCTGAAGGCAACCTATGGCAACAACCAGACATATCTGATGCACTGGTTGCTGGACGTGGATAATTGGTACGGTTTCGGAAATCTTCTGAATCCATCGCATACAGCAGCCTATGTAAACACCTTCCAGCGCGGGGAACAGGAATCGGTCTGGGAGGCTGTACCGCATCCATCACAAGATAATCATAAGTTTGGGAAGTCTAATGAAGGCTTTATGAGCCTTTTCACCAAGGAAAATAATGCCCCTGCACAGCAATGGCGCTACACGAATGCCACCGATGCAGATGCACGGGCAGTTCAAGCGATGTACTGGGCTAAGGAATTGGGATATGACAACTCCGTATATTTGGTTAAAGCCAAAAAGATGGGAGACTTTTTGCGTTACGGCATGTACGATAAATACTTCCAGAAAACCGGAAGCGCTTCCAATGGAAGTCCAATTGCTGGTACGGGCAAGGATGCCAGTCTTTATCTGATGGCATGGTATACATCCTGGGGCGGCGGACTTGGCCAAAGCGGCAACTGGGCTTGGCGTATTGGTGCCAGCCATGCACATCAGGGCTACCAAAATGTCGTCGCAGCATATGCGTTGTCCAACCAAGATGGTGGATTAATACCGAATTCACCAACGGCGGGACAGGATTGGGCGACCTCGCTGAAGCGCCAACTGGAGTTTTATACTTGGCTGCAATCCGATGAGGGGGCCATTGCAGGCGGAGCGACGAATAGCTGGGATGGTGCCTACAAGGCTTATCCATCTGGCACAAGTACCTTTTATGGCATGGCTTATACAGGGGCTCCTGTATATAACGATCCACCGTCGAATAACTGGTTCGGGATGCAGGCTTGGCCTGTCGAGCGAGTTGCCGAGCTGTACTACATTTTAGCCAAGAAAGGGGATACTTCGTCCGAGCAGTTTAAAATGGCTAAACAAGTGACGGAAAACTGGATCGCATGGTCCAAGAACTATGTATTTGCCAACGAACGGCCTGTGACTGACGTGCAGGGATATTATTTGGATGCACAAGGCAAGCGTATTCTGGGTGGCAAAAATCCGAAAGTGGCTACTACAGCAGCTAAAGGCGAATTCTGGCTGCCGAGCAATCTGGAGTGGAGTGGAAAGCCTGAAACCTGGAGCGGATTTGCCAATCATAAAGGGAATACCAATCTCCATGTGGTAACAAAGAATCCGGGGCAGGATGCCGGAGTACTGGGCAGCTATGTTAAAGCACTTACTTTCTTTGCTGCTGGAACGAAAGCTGAAAAAGGAGACTATTCCGAGTTAGGCAAGGAAGCTAAGGATCTGTCTAAAGCTTTGCTTGATGCTGCATGGGGTTATAACGATGGTATAGGTATTACAACGAAGGAAGCTCGCGAGGATTATTATCGTTATTTTACTAAAGAAGTGTATATCCCGAACGGCTGGAGTGGTAAGACTGGACAAGGCAACACGATCCCTGGCACAGACGCTACCGCTTCTGACCCGTCCAAGGGCGGCAATGGTACCTATTCCAGCTATAGCGATATCCGGCCTAATATCACTAAAGATCCGCAATGGTCCTATCTTAAAGATAAATACACGACTTCTTGGAACAATCAGACCAAAAAATGGGATAAAGGTGCTCCAGAATTTACGTATCACCGTTTCTGGTCCCAAGTCGATATGGCAACGGCTTATGCTGAGTATGACCGTCTCATTAACGGTAGTGGACCAACCGAGCCGACAGCTCCCAAAGCTCCGGCAAATGTGAAGGCAAACGCAGGGGATGCTCAGGTTACACTCACTTGGAGCAAAGCGACGGGTGCCGATAGCTATACGGTCAAGCGCTCGACAACCAGTGGTGGTCCTTATACCACAGTAGCAACGGTAACAGACAGCACTTACAAGGATACAGGAGTGCTGAATGAAACCACTTATTATTATGTAGCAAATGCAACAAATTCTTTAGGAACCAGCCCGGATTCTGTCGAGGTCAGTGCTAAGCCTACGGCAGCTCCCATTCCAGCAACGGGAGACGTGATTGCCCAATACCGCGTGGGCGACACTAATCCGGGAGATAACCAGATTCGGCCACTGTTCCGTGTTGTAAACAAGGGTAAAGAGGCTGTCGAACTGAAAAATGTTAAGCTGAGATACTACTATACCGTAGATGGCGACAAGTCACAGGAATTCCATTGTGACTATGCACAGTTGGGTAGTAGTAACGTTCAGGGACGTTTTGTGAAACTGGATAAGGCCGTTACAGGTGCAGATTATTATCTGGAGATCTCCTTTGGAGCTGGTGCGGGAAGTCTGGCAGCAGGGGAAAATACAGGAGATATTCAAATTCGCATGAACAAGACGGACTGGAGCGACTATAACGAAAGTGATGATTTTTCCTATGATTCTACCAAGACCTCTTATAAGGATTGGGACAAAGCACCTTTGTATATAAACGACAAACGTGTCTGGGGCCTGGAGCCTTGATTGCGAACTGAGTGTGGAAATCGCGGGCGGAATGTGAGAGCACTGAACTGAATTCATTTCCGTCCGTTTTTTTGTGATCGGATTCGTGGTACACTATGATCGTTACATCATTACATACATGACCGAGGTGACCTGAGACATGAATGACAATTTGGCACAGGCTCTGAATGAGCAAATGAACTTTGAATTTTACTCCGCTCACGTATATCTGGCGATGGCTGCTTATTGCTCCAGTGAAAGTCTGGATGGGTTTGCAAACTTCTTCCTAGTACAAGCTGAGGAGGAACGGTTTCATGCCATGAAACTGTATAAATACATTAATGACCGTAGAGGACGCGCTACATTGGCTGCATTACCAGAGCCCAAAAACAGCTACGATTCCATGCTGGACGTATTTGAGCATGGCTACAAGCATGAGCAGCAAAACACGCAAAAATTTTATCATTTGGCTGACTTGGCCCTCGATGCACGTGAGCATGCAACGATCCATTTCTTGAAATGGTTTATTGATGAGCAAGTCGAGGAGGAAGCGCTGTTCGACAGTGTTATTCAGAAGCTTAAACGCATTGAAAGAGACAGCAACGCCTTTTATATGCTGGACAGCGAGTTTGCCAAACGCAGCTTTACTGCCCCTGCGGAGTAACACTGCAAACATGTTGTGTTTGAAAATGCCTGAGGCATGGACAGCATTTTATTCGCCTAGAAATTAAAGGAGCCCGGCTTTCGGGCTTTTTTGCGTTGACTTTGATTAACCGAATGCCCCTCTTTCGAGGGGATATTGTTATTTTAAATGGAGTTATAGAAAAAATTAATTTGTCGCTGGATGGTGAGCATGCTACAGTTATGTTAACTTTTATATCTGATTAAATAGATAGGAATAATTATATAGTGGTTCACGCGTTTTATAAAAACACTATAAGGAGGCGGGTTAGTATGAGTGAAATCTATCGTCTGGCACTCCAAGAGGACGCAGAAAGATTGCAGTATGTGACGTATGAGGCGTATGAAACAATTCGGCAGTTGGGGCTTCGATGGCCTGCCGCTCAGGCAGACGTTGCTCTCATTCAAGAAAATATTAAAAATAATGATTGCTATGTGCTGGAAGTAGACGGTGTCATTCAGGCTACCGTTAGCCATCTCAAAAATAGAGTCCTTAATTTTATAACCGATCTACCGTTTGTGATGTGGTTTGCTGTAGACCCGGCTACCCAGGGCAAAGGATATGGGAAAAAATTGTTGAATTGGGTAGAGCAAACGATTATACGTGATCAGGTGGGAGCTCCTGCAGTAACACTGGCGACTGCAGAAAAGCATCCCTATTTGCTATCCATGTACGAGCGTTGGGGATATGAACGTATCCATGCTTTTGACCATGGAACAGGGGACGGGACGATGCATTTACTGCGTAAAGTGGTGAATCCTGAATTATTCTCCACTTACATTCGTGAAAAAAATGAAGCCGAGACAGCCAACCAAAATTAGATCCGATCACCCGGAACAGACGAAGCCGATTCGTTCGCTGAAAGGGGCTTGGAGCGAATGAATTTTCAGTTATGATTGATGAATAACGTTACCCTCTCTCATGAAAGCAACCGAAATAACGGTGTTTTCTGGTCGATAGCGACTGAGAAAGGGGCTTTTTAATTTTGGACAAATTGACAGAAATAAATTAAAAGAGTAACGTAATTGTATAATTATTATAATCACATAAAATTAATCGGATTAATTAAAATTTGAAAATGTGGAATCTGATGATATAAGGAGGAATTTTTTTGAGCGACTCGCAATTTAGCACGACCAAGCGCTGTATAACAGCCGAGGATTTATATCGACTTCACTGGGTTAGCGATCCAGCTATTCATCCTATTAGTGGTGAAATCGCTTACGTAGAACAGTATATTAATAAAGAGCGGACAGATTATAACTCAGGAATTTGGCTATTATCGTCCGATGGCGCTAGCGCATTACCCTTTACATACGGACCGAAAGATGAAACGCCTGTCTGGTCACCCGACGGATCACAACTAGCTTTTCTCCGTACAACAGACGGCAAGCGCCAGGTATGGATTATTCCAGAACGCGGGGGAGAGGCACGACAGCTTACATACGTAGAGAACAACGTTCGTTCATTAGCCTGGTCTCCTAATGGGACCTGCATATCGTTTGTAGCTAAAACGGCCGAGAACCCGTCAAGCCCGATATCCGATGAAGGAACTCAGGAGACGCAACTTAAGGGACGAGTTGTTAATCGAACGAAAGCTAAATCCGACGGCTATGGACTGTGGGATGATACTCGTGATCACTTGTATGTAACGGATATGACTTCGGGGCACACAGTTCAACTGACTTCCGGCGCTTATGATGTGGCAGAGCCTGTGTGGTCACCGGATGCTCAACGTATTTTATTCGTCGCCAGAATAGCAGAACATTCGAAAGAGGATACGGATTTACGTGAACTAAATGATTTGTTTACGATAACTCCTGCGATTTCAAATGATGATGCCGCAGCACCGCTTAAGCTGACCCATTCTGAACTGCACATCGAGAGTGCTGCTTATTCTCCCGACGGTTCAACGATTGCCTTTTACGGCCATGATCGACATGCCAAAGGCGCTACTCAGACCCGACTGTACACGGTTCCTTCCAGTGGGGGGAAGGCAGTATGCGTTAGTGAGACGCTTGACGCTCACCTTGGTAATGCGGGTATGAGCGACATGCGTTCACATCTTCATATAGGACCACCACGCTTCAGTGCGGACGGTCAATCCCTGTATACGCTGGTAAGTCTTGAAGGCAATGTACACGTATATCAGTTTGCGCTTGATGGAACTTTTAAAATTTTAACGCAAGGAGAACGAGAAATTTACCAATTCGAGCTTACATCGGATGAGCAGCATATCATTGCCGCTTCCACCGATGTAACTTTACCAGGCGATTTGTTCCGGATTGCGATTCATTCAGGAACTGAGGAACAGCTGACACGAGTAAATGATTCTTTGCTTGATGAGATTGAGATCAGTGTGCCTGAGTGCTTTTGGACGGGGGTTGAGGATGGCCGACGGGTGCAGGGATGGGTAATGAAGCCTGCTGGGTTTAAGGAGGGAGTATCCTATCCTGCCATTTTGGAGATACACGGTGGCCCTCATGCCATGTATTCCAATTCTTTTTTTCATGAATTTCAGTTGCTGGCCGCTCAGGGATATGCAGTCATCTATACGAATCCCGGAGGAAGCCGAGGGTACGGACAGTCTTTTACCAATGTCGTCCTTGGAGATTACGGCGGACACGATTACACTGATCTACTGAGCGCAGTGGATGAGGCTATACGCCAGTTTCCATTCATTGATCCGGAAAGGCTGGGTGTAACAGGGGGCAGCTATGGTGGCTTTATGACAAACTGGATTGTCGGCCATACCGATCGTTTCCGCGCAGCTGTAACCCAGCGCTCCATATCTAATTGGCTGTCAATGTATGGAGTGAGCGACATAGGGTACTCGTTTACTGAAGATGAAGTCGGCGGGAATCCGTGGGAGGATTGCGAGCTCTTGTGGAGGCAATCTCCGCTGGCTTATGTGCAGCAAATTAACACACCGCTGCTCATATTGCACGGGGAGCAGGATCTGCGATGCCCTATAGAGCAGGGAGAACAGCTGTTTACAGCATTGCGTCGTTTGGGGAAACCTACGCAATTTGTCCGTTTTCCAGCTTCAAGTCACGAGCTTTCACGAAAAGGGCACCCGCAGCTTCGCGTGGAACGACTGCAACGCATTACCAATTGGTTTGCCCAACACGAATTATAAGTTAAATCGATTTCTTGTGTTGATGTAAAAATGTCAGGTCCTCATCATAGGACTTGGCATTTTTAGTATGCCTTGCTACAATTCTCTCAACCTCATTCAAAAGGAGATATATAATGGCTGAGCCCTTAAAAAATATGTACACGGAGAATTTTCTTCAACAATTCGGTGAAAAAGTACAGTCTGCATACAGGCCGTTCGATACCATCGGATTTATCCATCAAGTGATGGATAAAAAATGGGATGAGCTGGAGCTGAAAGAACGAATACGGCGTATTTCGTTAACATTAGGGGCATTTTTGCCCAGTAATTATGAAGAAGCTCTGGGTATTCTTTTTACTATAGATGAGTATTGCAGTGGTTTTCCGTACTTGTTTTTCCCCGATTTTGTGGAGGTGTATGGGCAGGGAGAAGGGTATTGGGACCTGTCCATGAAGGCGCTGGAGCGATTCACATCTAGGTCCTCTGCGGAGTTCGCCGTAAGACCCTTCCTCCTGCGTGAACCGGAACGGATGATGCAGCAGATGACGACCTGGGCGGGACATCAAAGTGAGCACGTTCGCCGTCTTGCCAGCGAAGGCTGCCGTCCACGGCTGCCCTGGGGACAGGCGTTGCCTGTGTTTAAGCGCGATCCTGCTCCAGTATTGGCTGTATTGGAATTACTGAAAGCCGATCCATCACTATATGTACGTAAAAGTGTAGCCAACAACCTGAACGATATTGCCAAGGATCATCCTGATGTGGTCATTGCTACGGCTCAACGGTGGAAAGGGACACATCCTGACACCGACTGGATTGTGCGTCATGGCTGCCGGACCCTGATTCGCAAATCCATCCCCGAAGTGATGGCAATGTTCGGCTATGCGGATGAAACAGACGGGGGACCGTTGGTCACGGGTGCCTCTTTCACCACAGACCTTACCGTGCTAAAGCTTGGTGATAGCTGTGAGTTGAGCTACGCGCTTCAGCTTCGTGAAGGTGACCCGGTACGAGTCCGCATCGAGTACGGCATTGACTTTGTAAAGGCGAGAGGACAAGTTTCACGTAAACTGTTTTTGCTATCTGACAAAACGGTCCCCGGAGGAACCCATCTTACAGGTACACGGACACACCGTTTTGCAGACCTGACAACTCGTCGCCATTATGCGGGAACGCATCGGATTGCGTTGCTCGTAAATGGTCAGGAAGCGGCTTATACAGTGGTAGAACTCCAGTTGTAGATCAAGATTGCAGTGAAGAGAAAGAGTCTGAAATCAGGCTCTTTCTTTTTGTTGTTGGTTTTACCCAATTTATTTTTTTCCAAAAAAATGATTAAAAAATGATTCTGGTATTAGAACCTGGTACTAAGACGTGTTATACTACAGTAAGAAAGTGGATCTCATCTTATGTATAAAGGGGAAGGTATAATTTGACAAATCAACAACAATGGCTTGCGCCTGAATATTACAATATGACTTCGGAAATGGAACGCCATGAGGCTGATAAAACAGCACTTAAGTGGCTGAGTGAGACAGGAGAATACGAAGAAATCACCTATGGAGAGCTGTTGAAAAAGGCTAACCGACTGGCTGGAGGACTCGCAAGTCTGGGATTTAACAAAGGTGACAGAGTTCTGGTCGTAGTACCACGGCGTATTATTGCGTATGTAATTTATTTAGCCTGCTTGAAGCTGGGGCTTGCTGTCATTCCATCTTCAGAAATGCTGCGTGCCAAGGATATTGCATATCGTCTTCGCCATTCTGAAGCACGCGCAGTCATTGCCTGGACCGGAGTAACAGGTGAAGTGGACAAAATAAGCGATGATTTGCCTACTCTGGATTATCGTATCGTGGTCTCCGGGGACGACACGCCAGATGTATCTGGCTGGCTCGTGCTGAATGAGCTGATGGATGGACAGGAAGATACTTTTGAAGCTGTGAAGACGCACCGTGACGACATGGCTATTCTGGCCTATACTTCAGGCACCACAGGAAATCCTAAAGGTGTTGTACATAGCCATGGCTGGGGATATGCTCATCTGCGGATAACATCACCGTGGTTGGATATTCAAGCTTCAGATGTAGTATGGGCTACAGCTGCACCGGGCTGGCAAAAGTGGATTTGGAGTCCGTTTTTATCCGTACTGGGAAATGGAGCGACCGGATTCGTATATAATGGTCCGTTTCGTCCAGGTCGCTATTTGCAGTTCATGCAGCAGTACGGAATCCAAGTGTTGTGCTGTACGCCGACAGAATATCGGATTATGGCGAAAACGGATGGTTTGGATCAATATGATCTATCCCAATTGCGCAGCGCAGTTTCTGCGGGAGAGCCTCTCAATCAGGAGGTCATTAATAAGTTTCAGGAGCAGTTCAATATTACGATTCGTGACGGCTACGGTCAAACAGAGAGCACATTAATTATTGGTAATTTAAAGGATGCACCTCTGCGTACAGGCTCGATGGGCAAATCTATTGCATCGGGACTCGTTGAGGTCGTAGACGAGGATGGCATTCCGCTGGCTCCGGGGCAAGTGGGGGATATTGCGGTGCGTGCCGATCTGCCGGCATTATTCCAAACGTATTACCATGATCCAGAACGCAAATTAACTAGTGTCCACGGAGATTATTTTGTTACGGGAGACCGGGCTCGCAAAGATGAGGATGGATATTTCTGGTTCGAAGGACGTGGGGATGATATCATTATCAGTTCTGGCTATACCATTGGTCCTTTTGAAGTAGAGGAAGCGCTTATGAAGCATGACTCCGTGCAGGAATGTGCTGCCGTAGCCAGCCCTGACGAAATCCGTGGACATGTTGTAAAGGCTTTTGTCGTACTCAAAGCTGGGGTAGAAGGATCACCGGCGTTAGTGAAGGAACTGCAACATCATGTGAAAACATGGACGGCGCCTTATAAATATCCACGAAAAATAGAGTTTATTCAAGAACTCCCTAAAACCAGCTCAGGCAAAATACGAAGAGTGGAGCTGCGTGAACTGGAGAAGCAATCCGTACTGTAGTGATGAAATCATTCAATATAATCAAAACGGAACAGGAGCGTGGAAAAATGAGTACATTTGAATCATTGTTGGAGCAATACGCAGAACTGGTTGTAAGAGTAGGGGTTAACATTCAGCCCGGACAGGTGTTTTTGGTAACTGCACCACTGGAAACTGTTGAGTTTACACGCCTGATTGTCAGCAAAGCCTATGAAGCAGGCGCTAAATATGTACAGGTAGAGTTTGAGGATGATTCCATTACACGTAGTCGTTTTGAACATGGTGACGAAGCCAGCTTTGATTACTACCCTGCTTGGAAGTCAGAAATGATGGAGAAATTTGCCGAAGAGGGTGGAGCCACACTAACGATTAAAGTGCCGAACCCCGATTTATATCAAGGCATTGATCCACAAAAGGTATCTCGTGCGACTAAGGCGGCAGCTACGGCGAGAGAAGGTTTTTCCAAATATACCCGAAATCATAAAATTAGCTGGTGTTTGATTAAAGCGCCGACGAAGGCTTGGGCCGATAAAGTATTTGCAGATGTAGCAGAAGAGGATCGTATACGTGTCATGTGGGATACAATCTTCCAAATGAACCGTGTAGATGGCTCTGATCCTATTCAGAATTGGCAGAAACATTTGAAAAACCTTGAACAGGTACAAGACAAGCTGAATCATAAAAAGTATAAAAGTCTCCACTATCGTGCACCAGGAACAGATTTGCGAATTGAACTGGCTGTCGGGCATATTTGGCGCAGCGGCGGTGGGGAGAACGAGCGCGGAGATTACTTTGTCGCGAATATGCCGACAGAAGAAGTGTTCACGATGCCTAAGCGTACAGGTGTGAATGGTCATGTCACAAGTACCATGCCACTCAATTTAAATGGACAACTGGTGGATCGCATAACGTTTACCTTTAAGGACGGTAAAGTCACTGAATATACAGCAGAATCCGGCGAGCAGCATCTGACTCATTTGCTCGCTACGGATGAAGGGGCCAGCTATTTGGGAGAAGTTGCACTGGTGCCGCACGATTCACCGATCTCCAATCTCAATCGTATTTTTTACAATACAGGTATCGACGAAAATGCCTCCTGTCACTTGGCCCTAGGTAGTGCGTATCCATTTAATATGGAAAATGGGACACAAATGAACCGGGAGGAGCTGCTCCAGAACGGTGCCAATGTCAGTCTGACTCATGTTGACTTCATGATCGGCTCAGCTGAGCTGGATATTGATGGCGAACTGCAAGATGGAAGTAACGAAGCCGTGTTCCGCAAAGGAAATTGGGCTATTTAGTCCTTTTCTCAACCTCAATTCAATCAACCCGCAAACGATCTCATTCGTATGCGGGTTTTTCTATTCCCTAAATCTCAAATCACTCCTTGTTTTGTGAAGTATAAAGTGCTAAACTGAGTTCAAACAGTGATTTAAACAACGTTTTAATTACTGTTTGAAAAATGATTTACATAAATTTCCCTATTTCATTCATCCGTTATGATTGACCAAACAGGAGGAGGAACAACATGAATCACCCAGACAAAAAACAACAAACCAAAGAAAAAATCTTAGACGCTACGCTGGAATTTATTCAAAAGGAAGGTTTTGAGGCGGTTACAATCCGAAAAATTGCCGACCTGTCTGCTACTAATATTTCTTTAGTTAATTATTATTTTGGCTCCAAGGAAAATTTGCTCAGTGAAGCTATTGAAGTGATATTAAATGGCTTTCAACACACCTTTTCTATTTTGGATAATACAGCGATCCCCCCCCAAGATAGACTGAAACAATTTTTACATAACTATTTACAGGTGATTCGTCAATATCCAGAGCTTCTTTCGCGAATTATTGCCATGGGTAGCACGCCCTTCACATCTCAACAGGAATACGGAAGGTTTTTAAACATAATGGGATTTCCAAAGGTTCAGAACACGATCAAGGAGCTGACAGGCGAGCAACAGCCGGAGCGCTTGTTAGCGATGATGCTGCAAATATTCGGAGCTATTTTTCTGCCCGCACTGATGAGTCCGATTCTTGAATCAGGGGCAGTTGTGGAAATACCTTCAATAGAGGAACAATTAAATCTGCTGTTTGAAAGATATTTTGATCAAAAATAAAGCATAGGGGTGACTAATATGAATTATTTGAGAAAATATTGGCAAGATGCAGGGGCTATAATCGGTGTGGTCGTATGTGTTGTTTTGCTTATGAATCAAGCTATCCTTTCGGATATAACAGGCATGTTATGGTTGAGTTTTGTAGCTATATTGTTTCATCAATTTGAGGAGTACCGCTGGCCTGGATATTTTGCTGGTTTATTTAACAACGTTATGTTTAAAAGTGAAGCACCCGATCATTACCCCTTAAACACTCAATCAGCGATGATTATCAATGTGGCAATTGCCTATGTGTTTTACCTGCTCCCCGTATGGTTTCCGCAAGTAATCTGGCTTGGACTCGCACCCGTTTTTATGGGATTCTTTCAGGTCGTATGGCACGGCATCGTTGTCAATATTAAAGCAAAAACCCTATATAATCCTGGCTTGTTTACGGCACTTCTCCTGCATGTTCCAGTCGGAATTTGGTATATACATGCAATAGTACAGCGAGACATCCCAACGGCAATAGACTGGATTGCGGGTACGATCTACTTTGTTTTTGCTGTATACATCTTCATCATTAAAGGGAATATATGGTTGAAGAAGAGTGATTCTCCTTATTCCTTTTCTAAACAACAGCTGGGAGCTTATGATCGTAAATAGGGTATGTTAGAAAATTATCATTGTCCTTGTTTACAATTTGGAAACAAGTAGAGGTATTCCGGAAACGAGGTTCGGTTACACTTGGTTTGTACCCAAGAACAAGGAAAGAGTGATCTTATAATGAAGCATACACATCAATCTTATGATCGTAAAAAGTTGGCTTACAAGCTAATCACAACTAGTGCTTTATTGGCGATAGGTTTTGCTGTGATGACAGGATGCAGCAATAGCGGGGAAGCAAAATCAACTGCTCCTACTAAAGCAGAAACAGTCACATCGCCTGCTAGTTCTACAGATCAAAACACGGATCTCAATACTAATGGGCAAGGCTCAACCTCAACCTCGACCCATCAAGAACCTGCCAATAGTACAGCTACACCTCACAGTAAACACAGCCCTGCAGCCGCTATATTTAGCGCAGCCAAGCAGGGAACCTTACCGAATTTGCCTAAAGGTCTTGGCTTGGGAACTAGCAGCGATCTTTTATTTGAGCTGTGGGGGAAATCCGAGTCTGGTTCTACTGGTCCTATGAGAAGTTACGCTAAGTATCATACAGACATCATGCTGGATGGAAGCGATAAAGTTACAGAAATTACATCTTCCGATCCAGACTATAAAAAGTTGCTTATCAAACAAATTGTTGACGATTTAGGCCAACCTACAGAAACCGTTGATACCTCTAGAGACATACCTGACACAGCAGAAGCTAATTATACGATCAATAACACATCAGGACTTAGTTATAATTTAGTATTTTCCTATCAAACAAAAACGCAAAAGGTCAATTATATCCGATTATATTTTAACTCTAAAACGCCATAATTGGATGTATATAACAGAGTCGTTTCCGTTAGAATTGCGGAGGCGACTTTGTTCAAGCTCATTGCATTTTTAGGGTATGTCGTTTATACTATTTTGTAATTGATTAATCACTAATCAGAAAACTGTGTTAAATAAAAGGATGAAAAAAACATGACTAAAGCTACGTCAACATCTATAAATCGCCAAAAGGAAATCATATCTGCTGCCATTGAAGTGTTTGCTGAGATGGGCTACTACCGAGCTACAACAGCCAAAGTTGCAGAACGGGCCAATATTTCTCAACCCTATGTCTTTCGTTTTTTCGCTACCAAGGAAGCATTGCTTGTTGAAGCCCTGAAGGTTTCATTTACACGTATCATAGATTCTTTTCACAGCGTCATTCATTCGGCCTCATCCGAGCAGCTCGAGCAAGAGCTAATTGCAGCCTATTCGCAAATTATGACGGAATACCGTAATGAAACACTTTTGCAAATGCAGGCGCAGACGATCCGCGAGGATGAGGTTGTAAGCGTGATGCAGCAAGGGTTACGTGAAATTCATACGACGGTGTATGATGCTTTCCGACGGGCAGGTATTGAACAAGCAATGGAAAGAACGATGCTTTTTCTCGCTAGAGGTATGCTGTGTAATATTTCAATGTCGCTGGATTTGCCAGAACTGATGAAAAAAAACGATTAATTTTGGTTTATGTTTATGCATTAGAGTCGCGTTTTTGCGCGGCTTTTTTTGCTTTTAATTTTATTTGTTTAAGACATGGTTTTGTTTGCTTCTGAGAAAAAACGGCCAAATAAGTTGACAAGAGAAGTGAGTATCATTATTCTAATACCTATAGGGGTATATGTATAAAAAATTTTACTAAGCTAAGCCCCCTCAAAAAAACAGACGGAGGTTATAGAATGTCATCAACTAACAATATCCAAGCAGATCATATTCTTGATTGTAAAGGGTTAGCTTGTCCTATGCCTATTGTAAAAGCAAGAAAGGCTATGAATGAGCTCGTTCCCGGAAAGATTATGGAGGTTCAGGCGACTGACAAAGGTTCATTAGCCGATTTTCAGAGCTGGGCTAAAAACACCGGACATCAATATTTGGGCACCCTCCAAGAAGGAGATGTAATGCGACATTATTTACGAAAAGCAAATCCGGCTGAAGTGAAGAAGGAGCAAATATTTTCTTCTACGATAAGTCATGAAGAGCTACAAGCAAAATGTTCTGGAAAAGAGAACTTCATTTTGCTTGATGTTCGTGAACCCGCTGAATTTGCGCTTAAACATATCCCTGGATCTAAGCACATCCCTCTTGGCGAACTGGAGAACAGACTTTCTGAGCTGAACTTGGAAGAAGAGATCGCAGTGATTTGCCAAGCTGGAGCACGCAGTGAAATGGCTTGTCAGTTATTAGTTGCCAAAGGCGCTAAAAAAGTCAAATCTGTGCTTTCAGGCATATCCGAATGGGCTGGAGAAACTAAGGGAAGCGAATCCATATGAGCACACCCAAAACAACGATTGTATTATTCAGCGGGGAGCTGGATAAGGCGATTGCTGCATTCATTATTGCGAATGGAGCGGCAGCATATGATCATGAAGTAACTATTTTCTTTACTTTTTGGGGGCTAAATACGCTGCGCAAGGATGAAATCGTGAGCACCAATAAGGGAATGCTCGAAAAAGCCTTTGGCTGGATCATGCCTCGTGGACCCAAAAAGCTTGCACTATCCAAAATGAATTTTGCCGGACTCGGTCCACAGATGATCAAGCATGTCATGAAAAAGCACAATGCGCTTTCCTTGCCGCAGCTTATAGAGTTGGCACGAGAGCAGGGGATCAAGCTCGTCGCCTGTACCATGACCATGGATTTGTTAGGACTGCAGCAAGAAGAGCTAATCGAAGGTTTGGAATATGCTGGGGTAGCCGCCTACTTGGGGGATGCTTCCCAGGGCAAGGTGAATCTATTTATTTAGGGTATCCTATTTATTTTTTTGGTTTATAATATACCTATACGTGTATATGGTAAGTCAAAAAAGGAGTGCATTACTTATGGATTACAATTACAGTGATGAACTGAAAACGCGCCTGAGGAGGATTGAGGGACAGGTGCGTGGGGTACTTCGTTTAATGGATGAAGGAAAATCGTGCAAAGACGTCGTTAGCCAGTTATCTGCCGTACGTAACGCATCAGATAAAGCGATTGCCCAAATTGTAGCAGAGAATCTGCAACGATGTATATTGGAAGAGCAAGAGGCAGGAGGAGACACGGATAAGCTGGTTAAAGAAGCGATTCAGCTTCTTGTGAAAAGTAGATAATCTGACTTCAGAGTCCAAGCTAGCGGACAATGATGTCACTATGCACAAAATTACGGGAGCTGGCACATTGCCTTTGATTAAGATTATATACTAGCCGTAATTAAAAAGTTCGCTGCCTCTAGTTGGTAGCGGACTTTTTTATTCGGACATTTCAGGAATAATCCTCTGTTTATGCTGAGGTAGGCCGGTGTAAATAACACATAACAAAACAACTTCTTCCGGGAGGCCTATTTATGGAGGTATTTGTTTCGATTGGTGTCAAATTGATCATAAGCTTTTTTGGCTTGTGGATCATTACTTTTATTACAGGGCGGAAAACACTCAGTCAGTTAACACCACTCGATTTCCTAACATCATTGGTGTTAAGCGAAATTGTGGGAAATACGTTATATGACGATAAGGTGACCATTGGGCAGCTTTTGTTTGCTTTGGCACTATGGTGCGCGCTGGCCTACTTTTTTGAAAAAGCGACGACCCATTTTGTGAAATTTGGATATATGGCAGAAGGTCGAACAGTGCTGCTCGTGGATAAAGGGCAGGTTAATCAAGAAATGCTGGAGAAATATGACATAGAATTTACACAGCTACTCTCCATGCTACGCCAGCAAAATATTTTTTCTCTGCGTGAGGTCTGGTACGCTACGTTAGAGACGAACGGCTCCTTGTCAGTCATGCGCAAACCCGAATACGAGCCACCCGCCGCTCAGGATATGGGAATAGATGCACAGCCTGATCTTTTTTCTGTTACTGTCATTGATAAGGGAAGGTTGCTAAATGAATCTATGCGTGGGAAAACAATTGATATTGGAGAGGTTAAGGCTAAGGTGCGAGAGCAGGGATATGATAGTATCGATGAGATTGCCTATGCAGAGTTAAGCGAGGATGGGACACTTCATATCGTGCCAATGAAATAGAAAAAGCATTAAAAATAAGACCATTTTGATAATTAAGCCAAGAAAGAGGAGCAAGGTGAACAGTCAGGGTTGTACTTCCCAGCTCAAACAATGAAATACAGATGATCAACTCTGATACCCGGAGTATATTTTTACTCATTGCTTCCATTCACCCCTCCATATTTATTTCATGCATTTAATTATCATTTTTAGATCCCAGCAATTCTTTAAAAGATTTTTGAAATAACCCTATAGAATATTTGAGTCCCGGATTGAGGAGACTACCTCATGAGTTTGAAATTTTTCAGAAAGTGGTGATCAGATTTGAGTTTCTCGGATGATCAGCTTATCTGTCTCCGATTTGAGGACGAACTAGGGTGTTTTGCTAAGGCTGCTGCTCCTCCTATTTATGAGACTGCTCCATTTTTCTTTGATACTTACGAAGATTATGCTGAAGCGGCTAATAATGAAAAGGAGCATTATGTCTATTCGAGGGGAACCAATCCTACCGTTCAGATTGCAGAGCAAATGATTGCTGCACTGGAAGGTGGGGCGGACTGCAAGTGCTTTGCTTCCGGAATGGCTGCTATCAGTGCGGCTCTAATGTGTAGTTTATCCGCCGGGGACCATCTGATTCTGGTCGGACACATATACGAAACCTCCGTCAGCCTAGCTAAATACTTATCGAAGTTCAATATAAATTATACAATTGTACATTCCATTTCTACGGAAGCAGTTGCTGATGCCATCAACCCGCAGACCCGTGCTATTCTTATGGAGTCTCCTACCTCATTCACATTCGATATGGTAAATATTCAGGAGGTAGCTTCGCTTTCCAAAGCGAAGGGCATCCGCACAATCATAGATAATTCATGGGCTACACCCCTTTTTCAAAAACCATTAGAATGGGGCGTAGATATCGTTGTTCACTCCGCATCCAAGTACTTGGGTGGTCATAATGATTTAATTGCAGGGGCAGTGATCGCTTCTAAAGAGATAATAAATCGTATGTATGCTGAAGAGTATGAGTTGATTGGCGGCTCGTTGGCCCCTTTTGAAGCATGGCTACTCATTCGGGGGCTAAGAACACTCCCGCTCCGAATGGAAGCCCATCAGAGAAATGCTCTGTTGGTTGCTCGTTTTCTATCAGATCATCCGGCCATTTCAAAAGTGAATCATCCCGGACTTCCTTCTCACCCACAACATGAGCTGGCATGTAGGCAACTCAAAGGGTATGCCGGATTATTCAGTTTTGAACTAAAAGATTCGGGTTATGAGGATATATGCAGAGTGATCAATAAACTGCGACTGATTCGGATCGGTGTATCTTGGGGGTCTATGGAGAGCCAGGTGATCTCACCAAACTACGGCTTCAATAAGCAGAGTCTAGAAAAACAACACATGCCCGAATCGCTTATCCGCCTAGCTGTAGGGCATGAGCCTGCTGAACTTCTGATACAGGATTTAGCTACAGCTTTAAGCTAAGCTAACTTTCAGGATTTTATCTAAAAAAGCGGAAGTAGCGGTTCCTCCAATACATAAAGAGCTTCTGCTTTTCTGCTTTATGATGTTTATACCTGATCAACTTTGCACTTGAAGTAGGAGATAAGAGAGTCTCAGTTGTTCCAGGTAAATCACCCCGTGTAGAAATACAAACTAGTAAATTGGGAAATATTACAACTTGCCTGATAGGTATACACGTGATAAATTATATATCCAGCCAGTTAAACGGCTGTTGACTTGATCTTTGAAAACTGAACAACGAGTGAGTACGGATTTTGTTCACAAAATCCAACGCTGAAATTTTGGTACATGCCTTCCAGGCTGTATAAAATGGAAGCAAACAAGAGATATTTTTTATCTCGTCAGTTTCAACATGAGCATATCGCTCTTTCTATAAACCAGCTTCGGTTGGTCTTTAATGGAGAGTTTGATCCTGGCTCAGGACGAACGCTGGCGGCGTGCCTAATACATGCAAGTCGAGCGGGATTGTTTAGAAGCTTGCTTCTAAACAATCTAGCGGCGGACGGGTGAGTAACACGTAGGCAACCTGCCCACAAGACAGGGATAACTACCGGAAACGGTAGCTAATACCCGATACATCCTTTTCCTGCATGGGAGAGGGAGGAAAGACGGAGCAATCTGTCACTTGTGGATGGGCCTGCGGCGCATTAGCTAGTTGGTGGGGTAAAGGCCTACCAAGGCGACGATGCGTAGCCGACCTGAGAGGGTGATCGGCCACACTGGGACTGAGACACGGCCCAGACTCCTACGGGAGGCAGCAGTAGGGAATCTTCCGCAATGGGCGAAAGCCTGACGGAGCAACGCCGCGTGAGTGATGAAGGTTTTCGGATCGTAAAGCTCTGTTGCCAGGGAAGAACGTCTTGTAGAGTAACTGCTACAAGAGTGACGGTACCTGAGAAGAAAGCCCCGGCTAACTACGTGCCAGCAGCCGCGGTAATACGTAGGGGGCAAGCGTTGTCCGGAATTATTGGGCGTAAAGCGCGCGCAGGCGGCTCTTTAAGTCTGGTGTTTAATCCCGAGGCTCAACTTCGGGTCGCACTGGAAACTGGGGAGCTTGAGTGCAGAAGAGGAGAGTGGAATTCCACGTGTAGCGGTGAAATGCGTAGAGATGTGGAGGAACACCAGTGGCGAAGGCGACTCTCTGGGCTGTAACTGACGCTGAGGCGCGAAAGCGTGGGGAGCAAACAGGATTAGATACCCTGGTAGTCCACGCCGTAAACGATGAATGCTAGGTGTTAGGGGTTTCGATACCCTTGGTGCCGAAGTTAACACATTAAGCATTCCGCCTGGGGAGTACGGTCGCAAGACTGAAACTCAAAGGAATTGACGGGGACCCGCACAAGCAGTGGAGTATGTGGTTTAATTCGAAGCAACGCGAAGAACCTTACCAGGTCTTGACATCCCTCTGACCGGTCTAGAGATAGACCTTTCCTTCGGGACAGAGGAGACAGGTGGTGCATGGTTGTCGTCAGCTCGTGTCGTGAGATGTTGGGTTAAGTCCCGCAACGAGCGCAACCCTTATGCTTAGTTGCCAGCAGGTCAAGCTGGGCACTCTAAGCAGACTGCCGGTGACAAACCGGAGGAAGGTGGGGATGACGTCAAATCATCATGCCCCTTATGACCTGGGCTACACACGTACTACAATGGCCGGTACAACGGGAAGCGAAATCGCGAGGTGGAGCCAATCCTAGAAAAGCCGGTCTCAGTTCGGATTGTAGGCTGCAACTCGCCTACATGAAGTCGGAATTGCTAGTAATCGCGGATCAGCATGCCGCGGTGAATACGTTCCCGGGTCTTGTACACACCGCCCGTCACACCACGAGAGTTTACAACACCCGAAGTCGGTGGGGTAACCCGCAAGGGAGCCAGCCGCCGAAGGTGGGGTAGATGATTGGGGTGAAGTCGTAACAAGGTAGCCGTATCGGAAGGTGCGGCTGGATCACCTCCTTTCTATGGAGAATCGTTTCCTGCGATGGAAACATTCAAATTAGCAGGTATAACGTACCTGCGACCGGATATTCAATTCGGTTCATCACATTCGTGTGAATGAAATGAATATCCTGAACTTACTCACTCGTTGCTCAGTTTTGAGAGTTCAAACTCTCAAGCTTCGACGAATACTTCATTCACACATCCGTGTGGAACCGAAATATTCATCGGGTTTCGCTTCGATGAAGCGAATTGCACCTTGAAAACTGGATACCGAAACGAAATTGCGTTTTAGAATATTCCTTTAAGCTGATCTTGTGTAAACAAGTGAAATAAAGGTAGCAGGTAAGGAAAGATCTTTTGCCTTTGGCAAAAATCATTCTTTATCGAACATCGACATTTTCTTTTATCAAAGAAAAGTCTAGGTTAAGCTACAAAGAGCACACGGAGGATGCCTAGGCGCCAGGAGCCGACGAAGGACGTGGCGAACAACGATAAAGCCTCGGGGAGCTGTAAGCAAGCTTTGATCCGGGGATGTCCGAATGGGGAAACCCGGCTGTCTTCATCGACAGTCACTTTCTGCTGAATACATAGGCAGAATAGAGGCAGACCAGGGGAACTGAAACATCTAAGTACCCTGAGGAAGAGAAAACAATAGTGATTCCGTCAGTAGCGGCGAGCGAACGCGGATTAGCCCAAACCAAGGAGCTTGCTCCTTGGGGTTGTGGGACGTCTCACATGGAGTTACAAAGGAACCGGTTAGATGAAGAGGTCTGGAAAGGCCCGCCAGAGAAGGTAAAAGCCCTGTAGTTCAAAACTTGTTCTCTCCGAGACGGATCCCGAGTAGTGCGGGGCACGTGAAACCCCGTATGAATCCGGCAGGACCATCTGCCAAGGCTAAATACTCCCTGGCGACCGATAGTGAAGCAGTACCGTGAGGGAAAGGTGAAAAGCACCCCGGAAGGGGAGTGAAATAGATCCTGAAACCGTGTGCTTACAAGAAGTCAGAGCCCTATGATATTTTCCTTTGGAAAAATCACGGGTGATGGCGTGCCTTTTGTAGAATGAACCGGCGAGTTACGTTCCCGTGCAAGGTTAAGGTGAAGAGCTGAAGCCGCAGCGAAAGCGAGTCTGAATAGGGCGATTTGAGTACGTGGACGTAGACCCGAAACCGGGTGATCTACCCCTGTCCAGGGTGAAGGTGCGGTAACACGCACTGGAGGCCCGAACCCACGCATGTTGAAAAATGCGGGGATGAGGTGGGGGTAGCGGAGAAATTCCAATCGAACCCGGAGATAGCTGGTTCTCCCCGAAATAGCTTTAGGGCTAGCCTCGGAAAGAAGAATCGTGGAGGTAGAGCACTGATTGGGTGCGGGGCCCGCAAGGGTTACCAAGCTCAGTCAAACTCCGAATGCCATAGATTTAGTTCCGGGAGTCAGACAGTGAGTGCTAAGATCCATTGTCGAAAGGGAAACAGCCCAGACCATCAGCTAAGGTCCCCAAGTGTGTGTTAAGTGGGAAAGGATGTGGAGTTGCACAGACAACCAGGATGTTGGCTTAGAAGCAGCCACCATTGAAAGAGTGCGTAATAGCTCACTGGTCGAGTGACTCTGCGCCGAAAATGTAACGGGGCTAAACACACCACCGAAGCTATGGCTTGATGCTTGCATCAGGGGTAGGGGAGCGTTGAATGCGGGTTGAAGGTGTACCGTAAGGAGCGCTGGACTGCATTCAAGTGAGAATGCCGGTATGAGTAACGAAAAGATCTGTGAGAATCAGATCCGCCGAAAGCCTAAGGGTTCCTGAGGAAGGTTCGTCCGCTCAGGGTAAGTCGGGACCTAAGGCGAGGCCGATAGGCGTAGTCGAAGGACAACAGGTCGAAATTCCTGTACCACCGTAATCCGCTATGAGCGATGGGGTGACGCAGTAGGGTAGTGACGCGGACGGATGGATGTCCGTCTAAGCAGTGAGGCTGATGTGTAGGCAAATCCGCACATCGTAAGGCTGGGCTGTGATGGGGAGCGAAAATTATAGTAGCGAAGGTCATGATCTCAGACTGCCAAGAAAAGCCTCTAGCCAGGAGAAGGTGCCCGTACCGCAAACCGACACAGGTAGGCGAGAAGAGAATTCTAAGGCGCGCGGAAGAACTCTCGTTAAGGAACTCGGCAAAATGACCCCGTAACTTCGGGAGAAGGGGTGCCTCGGTAGGGTGAATAGCCCGAGGGGGCCGCAGTGAAAAGGCCCAAGCGACTGTTTAGCAAAAACACAGGTCTGTGCGAAGCCGCAAGGCGAAGTATACGGGCTGACGCCTGCCCGGTGCTGGAAGGTTAAGGGGAGTGGTAAGCCCTTCGGGGCGAAGCTATGAACCGAAGCCCCAGTAAACGGCGGCCGTAACTATAACGGTCCTAAGGTAGCGAAATTCCTTGTCAGGTAAATTCTGACCCGCACGAATGGCGTAACGACTTGGGCGCTGTCTCAACGAGAGATCCGGTGAAATTTTAATACCTGTGAAGATGCAGGTTACCCGCGACAAGACGGAAAGACCCCATGGAGCTTTACTGCAGCTTGATATTGAATTTGGGTACGATCTGTACAGGATAGGTGGGAGCCGTCGAACTTTGAGCGCCAGCTTGAAGGGAGGCATCCTTGGGATACCACCCTGATCGTATCTAGGTTCTAACTTGGTACCGTGAACCGGTGCGAGGACAGTGTCAGGTGGGCAGTTTGACTGGGGCGGTCGCCTCCTAAAGAGTAACGGAGGCGCCCCAAGGTTCCCTCAGAATGGTTGGAAATCATTCGAAGAGTGCAAAGGCAGAAGGGAGCTTGACTGCGAGACCTACAAGTCGAGCAGGGACGAAAGTCGGGCTTAGTGATCCGGTGGTACCGCATGGAAGGGCCATCGCTCAACGGATAAAAGCTACCCTGGGGATAACAGGCTTATCTCCCCCAAGAGTCCACATCGACGGGGAGGTTTGGCACCTCGATGTCGGCTCATCGCATCCTGGGGCTGAAGTAGGTCCCAAGGGTTGGGCTGTTCGCCCATTAAAGCGGTACGCGAGCTGGGTTCAGAACGTCGTGAGACAGTTCGGTCCCTATCTGTCGTGGGCGTAGGAAATTTGAGAGGAGCTGTCCTTAGTACGAGAGGACCGGGATGGACGTACCGCTGGTGTACCAGTTGTTCCGCCAGGAGCACCGCTGGGTAGCTATGTACGGAAGGGATAAGCGCTGAAAGCATCTAAGCGTGAAGCCCCCCTCAAGATGAGATTTCCCAATTAGTAAGACCCCTTGAAGACGACGAGGTAGATAGGTTGGGGGTGGAAGTGCAGTAATGCATGGAGCTGACCAATACTAATCGGTCGAGGGCTTATCCTAAGATAAAACGCAAATGAGTTTCGGATCCAGTTTTCAGGGTGTAACCTTGAACGTATGTACAAGTGACATACGACAAGCGCATGGCTATTCGTTCACACGATAAGTGATGAACCGAATAACCGTACGATAGAATTTGTATAGCAAATTCATGTTTGGTGGCGATAGCGGAGGGGTGCCACACGTACCCATCCCGAACACGACCGTTAAGCCCTCCAGCGCCGATGGTACTTGGACCGCAGGGTTCTGGGAGAGTAGGACGTCGCCAAGCACGATAAAAGAGAGCACAGCCTTAATGGGCTGTGCTCTCTTTTATCTTTTCGGAATTAGATATTTAAACAGTTTAAAAGTAGGATATGGAAACTAAGAAGGAATAACATAGAAGTAACCTAGTCCTGACGAAGAGTAGGCTAGATGGGTGACGTAGTTCTTACATTGAAATAACAAAAACGGAACATGTATAAAAATGCCTTGGTCATACCCTGCTGGATTAATGAACTGTATCCCGTTTCTAAAGCTGTAGGGAATGTTCGCCATACAGACGCAAGTTTAATTGAAGAAATTCCTCTGAACTCAAAGTGAACTGTTAGCCTAAAGAGTGCTATTATATGTATGAGCATGGATATGTATTACGTCCATATCAAATAAAAGTAAGAATAGCAGAATACTGGATTATTATGCTTGTTCCTAAAGATATGTATCTGAAAGGTTTTAAGACATTTATTTTATGGGTGCTAACAAGGACAAAGTGAGAAATCAGCTTGCTAAAGCGACGATAAGTGAAGTATCTTTTATGAGGAGCACCTTTGAAACTTAATTTTTCATTATAAAATTCGTCATAAAAAGCGTGGTATCAGGTTGCATTTTAGAACTTTTGATCTTCTTCATTTACTTTGCATACATAAAATGAAAACTGGGTCTTCATATCGTGGAAAAAAAGGGTTTCCAAAATTAAGACAAGGAACACTGACTTTAGAAATGCTGAAAAAAGCCAACTTAGGCGGATATGAGAGAACCATTTATCGTATATGACATTTCCCATTTCTTCATAAATTACTACATCAACCTAGCTTTATTATTTTTAATCCTCAGTTAGCCCAAAGCATGATTGATGCTGAGTTTATGTTGTATAACATTTTTAGTGGCAGATACATTCATTTGGGTATAAAGAAAGAAGATAATTCGGACTTTTACGTTCCTGTTACTTTTTTGGAGCGTAAAACCCCTTATCAATGAATGACTGTTGTTAAAATTGATGACATAGATATTGATTTTACCTGAACATTCAGATAACTTAGTGCAGACGAACAGTATGTGACCTACGAAGCGTACGAAATGATCCGGCAGTTGGGACTCCAGTGGCCTGCCACTCAGGCAGACGTTGCTCTCATTCGGGAGAACATTAAACACAATGATTGCTATGTGCTGGAAATTAACGGGGTCATTCAGGCTACTGTTAGCCATTCGAAAAATAAGCCCTTGATTTTATAATCGACTTGCCGTTTGTGATGTGGTTCGCTGTAGACCCGGCTGCACAGGCCAAGGGTACGGGAGAAAACGAATTGAGTAGAACACACAATTATTCGTGATCAGTTGGGTGCCCCTGCGGTGACACTGGCGACAGCGGAGAAGCATCCATATCTGCTATCCATGTACGAGCGTTGGGAATTCATTAAAAATTACAAACAATGCCTGATTTTTAGACAAAAGAGGGCATTGTTTGTGTATATAATATACTTATACATTATATCGACATACTTTAATTTACTTTTATATTTATATTGAAACAAAATCATTCATATATCGCATTTTTTCCTTATTAAAGGAATTTAAAAAAGATATTGACATTTTTCGAGTCCATATCTATTATATAAATAAAATATTTCTCATTTAATACTTAACATCGAAAAACATCCTGTATGACCTCAACAATTTCTCATCACATTCATCTATGATACTGAATTTTAGGTTCCAAGCCTGGAATTCCAGTATACCTCAAGTTTTTTTACACTTCCAAGTCTACTCACACATCTGACTTTTGATCTCAATCACACCACGAATGGAAACTCCATAACCAACTCATTTTTACATGTCGATTACTGTTTTTTGACAATCGGTTTTGTTGCTTTTTGCTACATCTATCTCTACAGCTATTGTCTTCATACATATGTACATTAACACCTGAATCGTAAAAACATTTTTGCTTTGCCACATCTTTGTGGGGAGGAAAGGGGTTTGATATGAATCGCATTGCTTTGGTTTTTCCTGGGCAAGGCTCTCAGTATGTAGGAATGGGGGCTACGTGGCATAGCGGCTTTGCAGAAGCGGATCGCTTGTTCGAAGAGGCTGCTGATATTTTGGGATATGATCTGAAAGCTTTATGCATGGCAGGTCCGATGACCCAGCTATCCAGAACATTCTATACTCAGCCCGCACTTCTCACGATCAGTGTCATTGCATTCCGGCGTTATATGCATGAAATCGGAATTATCCCTGAATTTTCAGCAGGTCATAGCCTGGGTGAATATTCAGCTCTGGTAAGTAGCGGTGTTCTATCCTTTAGCGACGCTTTACGACTGGTTCAAAAGCGAGGACGCATCATGGAAGAAGCCGCAGAGGCCGGTCTGGGCAGCATGATTGCCATTCGCGGAGCTGAGTTGAACGCCGTGGAAGAATTCTGTCGTCTGCACTCCCCAATCGATCAGCCTGCTGTTATTGCTTGTTACAATTCGCCTAATCAGTATGTCATCTCTGGTCATCATACATCGATAGCTATGGTAGCTGACAAGTTAGAACAGCGGGGGGCCCAAATTACTCGCTTGCAGGTCAGCGGCCCTTTTCATAGTCCGCTTATGCAGCATGCTGCGGACAGGCTGACCATCGAGCTGCAAAAATACACTTTCCATGAAGCGCAGTGGCCCGTGATCTCCAATGTGACCGCTCTGCCATACCCCGATGTTGACAGCATCCGTCAAGGATTGATTTTGCAAATGACTCACCCGGTTCGCTGGATTCAAACCATGCAGTATATGGAGAATCATGGCGTGGAACAAGGCATCGAGTTAGGTCCACGAACGGTGCTGAAAAATTTGGCGAAGGAAATAAGCACTACCATTGAATTGCTGTCCGTGGATAGAGACTTGGATCGCGTTGAACTGGAACGCCGCTTCTCAATCCGTGATTGGGTTGCTCGTTCCCTTTCACTGGCGGTATCTACCCCCAATGCCAATTGGAATGAAGATGATTATCGAAAGGGTGTTATTTTACCTGTTCAAAGACTGGAAGAATTACTTCGAAGCTCTGAATCAGGGAGCGGTTCATCTCCTGCTTTTGAGCAAAGACAGGAGATTTTGGAGTGTATTCGCCTGGTGTTGCAAACCAAACAGGTCTCCGAAGGAGAGCAGAAAGTAATGCTAGAGCAATTGAGGAGGGATCAGGATGGAACAGTTTCAAACTTTAATTGAAATCATTCATGACCGTGCAAGCCGGGATGAGAACGGAATCACCTTTATTTCTGGTGATAAACAAGAGGAATACGTATCCTACTGTAAACTTCTGGAGCAAGCATCACAGGTACTTTATGAATTACAGGAAAAAGGGATACAACCTGGCGATGAGCTGATCATGCAGATCGACGACAATCATACCTTTGTGAATGTATTTTGGGGTTGCCTACTCGGTGGAATCGTTCCTGTTCCTGTAAGCATAGGGAATAATGATGAGCATAAAATGAAATTGTTTAAAATCTGGAATACACTTTCCCACCCTTATATGATTGCAGATGACAAGGTATTGGAGCAGTTGGAAAAATACTCGCACCAGCACGAACTGCTGGATTCCTTTGAGCCCGTTAAAAAAGCGACTTTTTCAAGCCATATATTCGATTTTTCCAATCAGAGTAAAGGTGTTGCCCATATACCCAAACCGGAGGATTTAGCTTTTATCCAATTTTCCTCAGGTTCTACAGGTGATCCCAAAGGAGTCATGCTGACGCATGAAAATTTGGTTTACAATATTCGGGATGTCGCAAATCAAACGGGCATGAGCTCCAAGGATGCTTATTTGGGCTGGATGCCGCTTACGCATGACCTGGGATTGATCGCATTTCATTTAACCTGTGTGATCGCTAATGCCAAGCAGTTGATTATGCCAACGGCACTTTTTATCAGACGCCCGTCTTTATGGCTAAAAAAAGTATCGGAGCATAAGGTGACTCAAATATGCTCTCCCAATTTTGGATATAAATTTTTTCTCGATCAGTATAAACCCGAAACAGCAGCTAACTGGGATTTGTCAAATGTCCGTATGATCTTAAATGGAGCGGAGCCCGTATCTGTGGAGCTTTGTGATGTGTTTATGGATGCAATGAGTGTTCACGGTTTGAATAAAAATGCGATGTTTCCTGTCTACGGATTGGCAGAGGCGAGTGTGGGAGTTTCCTCTCCACCTCTGGACAAAAGCACCTTTATACCCATTCATTTGAACCGGCAGCAGTTACACGTGGGTGAACCCATAGAAGAAGTGGACAAGTCCGACAAGCGGTGTCTTACTTTTGTGGATTTGGGGTATCCGTTGGCCAGTACCTCTGTCCGCATTTGCGATGAAAAAAATCAGGTGCTTGAAGATGGGGTGATTGGACACACACAGATCCGCGGCAAAAATGTGACATCCGGATACTATAACAATCCAGAGGCTACCGCGAAGGTCAAAACAGAGGATGGCTGGCTTATCACCGGCGATTTAGGGTTTATGCGGAACGGTCGCCTGACTATTACTGGTAGAGCCAAGGATATCATTTTCGTGAACGGACAGAATGTCTACCCGCATGACATCGAGAGGATTGCCGAGGAACTGGATGGTGTGGATCTCGGAAAAGTAGCCGTGTGCGGTGTACATGATACGCAAACGAGGCAGGATCGTATTATTGCCTTTGTGATGCACACGAAAAAGATAGAGCATTTTGTACCGCTTGTCCAAAAGCTGAAAAGTCATCTAAATTACCGGGGAGGTTGGCATATTCAGGATGTGGTTCCGATCCGGCGTATTCCTAAAACAACCAGTGGAAAGGTTCAGCGCTTCAAATTAGCCCAGAGTTATGAGCAGGGCGAATTTGATGAAATATTGACAGCACTGGCCGAGGCTACTCGAGTCATGCAAGCAGCTGAGCGTGTAGTCTTACCTCAAGGAGAGATAGAACAGAAGCTGATTGGAATCTGCCAGGATATTTTAAATGTAAAGTCGATCGGGACGGACGACAGCTACTTTGATATCGGAGTGACTTCCTTGCAGCTCGTTCAAATTGTGGACCTGTTGGAGGATCAATTAGGGATTCATATTGAGGTGACGGACTTCTTTTCCTATCCGACCATCGCCAAGCTTGCTGCATATATCTCTAGTCAGGGCATGAGCAGCGACCCGGCTGCAACAGCACAGTCCGAGACCAAGGAGGAAGCAAATGTCCGGGATATCGCCATCATCGGCATGTCAGGCAAGTTTCCTCAAGCGGAAACATTAGAGCAGTTTTGGGCGAATGTGGCATCAGGGGCTGACAATATCGGCCCGTACAGCGATGAAAGAAGAAAAGATGCCGAAGATTTCATTTCCCGTTTGAATACGGAAGGACGGAATATGCAAATTGCAGAAGGCGGCTATCTGGATGAAGTAGACAAGTTCGATTACTCCTTCTTTAAGCTGACTCCACGGGAAGCCTCACTCATGGACCCGAATCAACGGTTATTTCTACAAACAGCCTGGAGCACGATTGAGGATGCGGGGTATGGGGGTAAGCAACTGGCAGGCCGAAAGGTCGGCGTGTATGTCGGCTTCTCCAAAACCAGCTTCGAATACGAGCGTTTGTTGTCTGAGGTGGAACCGGGAGCGCTGCCGAACTTTGCCATTGGTAATTTATCATCCATTATTTCCAGCAGGATTGCATATTTGCTCGATCTAAAAGGTCCGGCGCTAACCATTGATACAGCATGCTCTTCATCCCTCGTGGCAGTGCATTTGGCCTGCAAGTCCATCCTTAGCGGAGACTGCGACATGGCCTTGGCAGGAGGAGTGAAAACGATTTTACTGCCGCTGAAAGCGGGCATTGGCATGGAATCCTCCGATGATCGAGCACGCGCCTTCGACGACCAGTCGGACGGAACGGGCTGGGGTGAAGGAGTTGGAGCCGTTTTACTGAAGCCGCTGCGCAAAGCGGAACAAGACGGTGACAACATTTTAGCCGTGATCAAGGGAAGTGCCATCAATCAGGACGGCAGCACGATTGGTATTTCCGCGCCGAATGCCCTCGCTCAGGCAGAAGTGATTTCGCAGGCGTGGCGTGATGCACGGATTGATCCTGAAACGATAAGTTATATCGAAGCACATGGCACCGGCACCAAGCTGGGTGATCCGGTTGAGATTGACGGCATTACCAAGGCTTTCCGCAAGCATACACAGCGTAAGCAGTTTGTGGCGATCAGCACGGTCAAAACGAATATCGGTCATTTATACGAAGCCGCCGGGATTGCGGGCTTGATCAAATCCGTATTGTCCATGAAGCACCAACAGATTGCGCCGCTCGTTCATTTTCGCACACCAAACCAAAAGATCCATTTTGAGGAATCCCCGGTATATGCCAATACGAGGCTTAGGGAATGGAAGACGGACGGTTTCCCCAGAAGAAGCGGCCTGAGTTCCTTTGGATTCAGCGGGACAAACTGCCATGTGGTGCTGGAGGAATATATAGCGAGGGCAGAATCAGACCAAGCCTCAACGGACAGCAATAATAGATCATCACCACTGCTGCTGACCCTGTCAGCGCGGAGTGAATCCGCTTTGCACGAGCTGGTCGGGCGGTACGCAGAACGGTTCGGATGTGCGGAAGAACTCGTGATGCAGGAGGTATGCTATACGGCTAACACAGGCAGAAGTCACCTGAATCACCGGATTGCTGTTACTGCCGCAGGGGCGGATGCGTTGAAGGCGAAGGTGCTTCAGTTACACGAACAAGGTAGAGTCGTCGAAGGTGTATACACCGGGAAAGCGGATAGCACAGGTGGCGCAGAGATGGTCACTGGAAGCTTGGACACGTTGCAATCACTGGAGCAACTGGCTGCCAAGTATGTGCAAGGAGCGCAGATCGATTGGAATGCCCTCTATGCAGGTAAGCACTATAAAAAGGTTTCTCTGCCTACGTATCCATTCGAACGGAAAAGATGCTGGATTAACGTACCCGAACAGGTTCGAACGGAACAGAAGGTACCAGTTCATGAAAACTCAAAAGCAAAGGAGTCTGGAATTATGGGGAACGAGTATTCAGCGCCAGCATCTACTACCGATCAGCACAAATCATCTATTCTTCAAAAGTTAGCGAAAATGATCGGTAACGTGTCCCAACTCAGTCTGGAGGAACTGGAGCCACAAACACATTTTCTGGAGCTTGGGCTGGATTCCATTAATTTGTCCCAGGTTCGCCACAGTATCAAGGATACCTTCGGACTGGACATTCCAATGAACGAATTTTTCGAATCGTTGACCACGCTGGAGCTGTTGGCCAGCTACGTAGCCGAGCGGGTCAGCATTTTCACTTCTGCTGAAACCCCGGTTCAATCTGTGGAAAATCGTCCAGAAACAACTCTGAATCAGGTTGATCACGCAGCTTTCCCGCTAACCCAACCGTCTCATGAATCCGCTGTTCCGGCTGCGGCATCCGTTTATGCCATAGACACGGCTGGACAAACACGGGCTCAAAGCTTTCCAATCGCTACAGCTCCTGCGGCTGTAGAGCGAATTTTGGAGCAACAGCTACATCTGATGTCACAGCAGCTCGATGTTCTCCGGCATCAGCCATCTGCATCCGTAATAGCTTCCGAGCCATTTAACCCGGAAACGGGCGTTTTGCTACCGGCAAGTAGTGAAAGTGCGCAGATCATCCGTACCGAATCCAAGCAGAAAGTCGCGGCTGCATTAGCACCAGCACCATCCGTAAAGGCTGTTTTCAAGCAGACAGGCAATGAAGTCAAGCCGTATACGCCTTATAAAAAGCTGGATGTTAAAGCACGTGAATTGCTTTCGCTCCGTCAGGAACAACACCTGCAAGAACTGATTGAACGCTACACGGCCCGTACGGGTAGCACCAAACAGTACACCCAGCAGTATCGCTCCGTATACGCCAATAACCGCAATGTGGCTGGTTTCCGGCCTGTTTTGAAGGAAATGGTGTATCAAATTGTATCCCAACGCGCCGATGGTTCAAAAATTTGGGATCTGGACGGCAATGAATATGTCGACTTGACGATGGGCTTTGGTGTGAATCTGTTCGGACACAATCCAGCCTTTATTCGTGAAGAAATTGAAGAAGAGCTGAAGAACGGCATGTGTGTCGGCCCCATGTCCAACATGGCCGGACAGGTCGCCGAGCGAATATGCAAGATGACCGGCGTGGAACGGATTGCCCTGTATAATTCCGGCACGGAAGCCGTCATGGTCGCGCTCCGTTTGGCACGTGCTGCCACTGGACGAGCTAAAGTCGTCATTTTTGCTGGCTCGTATCACGGTACATTCGACGGGGTGCTGGCACTGGGGAGCGCGGGTGATGACAAGGAGCATTCGACACCTCTAGCTCCAGGTATCTTGCAGCATATGGTGGACGATGTCGTCGTGCTTCATTATGGGACGGACGATTCTCTGGATTATATCCGCACCCATGCGCATGAACTGGCCGCGGTTATCGTGGAGCCGGTACAAAGCCGCCGACCAGATTTTCAGCCTAAAGCCTTCTTGCAGGAAATTCGCCAGATAACGGAGCAGTCGGGTACTGCCTTCATTTTTGATGAAGTCATCACAGGCTTCCGGATTCAGCCCGGAGGAGCCCAAGCGTGGTTTGGGGTACAAGCCGACCTCGTGACCTACGGTAAAATCATTGGCGGCGGGCTGCCCATCGGCATCGTAGCCGGAAAAGCCGCCTTTATGAACGGGATCGACGGAGGCACGTGGAGCTTCGGGGATGATTCCTATCCGCAGCATGAGCAGCAGCGAACCTTTGTGGCAGGAACCTTCTGCCATCATCCGCTGGCAATGGCTGCATCCTTAGCGGTGCTGGATCATTTGGAGAAGCATGGCGAGCAACTGCAAAATCGCTTGAACAGCCGCACCTCGGCGTTAGCAGCGGAGCTGAACAGCTATTTCACTGACGAACGCGTACCTATGAAGGTCGTTCACTTTGGCTCCCTATTCCGCTTCGTGCTCAAAGGCGATCTGGAGCTGTTCTTCTATCACATGCTGGACAAAGGCATCTATATCTGGGAGGGACGAAACTGCTTCTTGTCCACGGCCCATACCGAGGAAGATATTGCGCGAATCGTACAAGCGGTCAAGGATAGCGTGAACGAGCTGCGTAAAGGGGGATTTTTACCGGACCCGCCCCCGAATGGAAACGGCCCGGGGCCGGGAAAGCAACCTGTACCTGTAACCGTACCTCCAGAGGCTGAAGCAGCAGAAACTGTTATTGCGTTAACTCCAGAGCAAAAGCAGCTTTGGTTCGCTTCTGTTTCAGATCGAAGTGACTCTCAATCTTTACACGAAACCGCCTTGTTGCGGTTTCGTGGTCCACTTCAGCAGCAGGCGTTCAACCAAGCTGTCCAGACCATTGTAAACCGTCATGAAGCCTTACATATCTTTATGAGCGGCGATGGGGAAACTCAGGTGTTCGCTCCTGTGATGAAAGCGGAAATCCCGCTTCATGATTTTACCAGTTATCGCCCAGATGAACAGGAACAACATATCCGGGCATGGATGATCAAGGACAGTGAAACCCCATTTGCCATGACGCCAGGCGAGCCATTATTCCGGATTCATCTGCTGAAAATATCGAATGAAGAGCATCTGGGTGTTTTTACGTTTCATCATTTTATCGCTGATGGCTGGTCAATCAGTGTATTCATTCAGGAACTGGAACACATCTATTCTGCGCTAGTTCGACATGCTGCCTACAACCTTCCCGATCCAGTACCTTTTCGGAATTACGTTGTTTGGCAGCAGGATCAATTGAAAGCAGGGAAAAAAGAGGCCCTTGCTTTTTGGTCGGCAGTGCTAGAAAAGCAGCAGCCTGTCCTCCATTTGCCATCTCCGGTGAGGGGAATACAGATTCCGTCTTCCAGAGGAAGCAGACATACCGTAATGCTCGAAGCGCCGCTCGTTAAACAATTGAGATCCGCCAGCATAAAGCTAGGCAGCAGTCTTTTTATAACGCTGCTATCCGCCTTTCAGATTTTTCTACATCGGCTGACAGGGCAGCAGGAAGTAACGGTGGGGGTTCCCACCGCAGGACAATCCCATATGGACGCCTTCTCTCTGATCGGCAACTGTGTCAACATGCTTCCGATGATCAGCGAAGTGCGTCCTGATGCTACTTTTACGGAGCATGTCCAAACAGTGAAAAAGCGCATGAATGAACTGGATAGCTTCCAAAAGTACAGCTTTGCCGGACTTGCTCAGCTGGGGCTGAGGCATTTGCCAGTCATTAACGCTGTATTCAATATGGATCGACCGATTCCGCGTTTTCAATTCCATGAACTGGAAGTAGAACTCATTAAGAATGAGGTATCATTCAGCAAATACGAGTTGTTTTTGAACGTGACAGAGGCGCAGCAACAATTACGTCTTGATTTCGACTACAATTCGGATCTTTTTCAGTCAAACATTATCGAAGCCTGGTCAAGATATTTCCTGAATCTGCTGTATTCCATTGTAGAGGAAGAAGGGGCTCGCGTTTCCGCGCTGACTTTACTCCGTGCGTCGGAGAACGAACAACTTCGAACTGCATGGGCAGCAAATACCGATGCCAACGGAAACTATCTTTGCGTCCTCGATGCCTACAAGCATTTGGCACCTGTTGGGACAGCAGGGGAGGTGTATCAAGCCTCAGTAGCAGGCCTGTTGGGAACGACCCGAGAATGGGCTTACGTAGAAAACGATGGCAAGCTGCGGCATATTGGCAATTTGAATCGGACTATCCACATTCGCGGACATCGGGTTAATTTGGGGCAGTTGGAGAAACTCCTGCTGCAAACTTTCCGATTGGAGTCCTGCGTCATTACACCGCAAACGGACGAAGCTGGAAAAGTCTCATATATAACCGCCTATGTGGTCGCAAACGCATCGAAGCCATGGGAAGAAGACGCACTGAAAAAGGCTGCAATCGAAATTCTTCCAGATTATACGCAGCCCCGTTTTTGGATTCCTATGGATCATATTCCTCTTCTGCCGGATGGTCAGCCTGATCTACAGGCTTTGCCAGAGCCGGGACAAGCAAGTGTATTGACTAAAACAGACACCGCTCCTGAGAACCACGGCGTAGAAGATCAACTCGTGAACATTTGGATGGACGTTCTGAATGTAACAGATATCAGCGATGACGATAATTTTTTTCAACTGGGTGGTGATTCACTAAAAGCGACGGTCATTCTGTCGAGAGTCAATAAGGAATTGGGTGTACACATTCCACTCAGCCACATTTTTGAGCTGCAAACGATTGCTGAGCTGGCTACATACATTGCGGGTGGAACAAAGAAGAACTATGAACCGATTGTATCTGTGAAATCGCAAGCCTTCTATCCGGTATCTTCTTCCCAAAAGAGAATGTACGTGCTGGATCAGCTGGGAGGTGGAAAGGCCTATCATGTACCAGGTCAGCTTTTCATAGAGGGAGATCTGGAGGTTCCCCGCTTCATTGAAGCCGTTAGGGAAGTTATTTTGCGTCATGAATCCTTTAGGACGTATTTCGATCTGGAAGACGGGGAAGTGGTACAAAAAGTTCGGGACACGATTCCATTCGACATTCCATATACCCGTATTTCCAAGGAAGAAGCAAAACAGGCTCGGACCTTGTTTGTTCAGCCTTTTCATCTGGGAACAGCTCCTTTATTCCGCGCCGAACTGTACGAATTTATCGAAGGTGGCTTCAATCTGCTAGTGGATATGCATCACATCGTGTCCGATGGTTTCTCCATGGCCGTGCTGCTAGATGAAATCATTCAACGGTATCAGGGCAGACAGCTTGCGAACATTCAGCTTCATTACAAAGACTTTGTTGCTTGGCAGAAGCAGCAGATCACTGACGACGCATTGCAAGCGCATGAATCATATTGGCTCCAGACCTTGAAGGGCGAGCTTCCTGTACTAAATATGCCTACGGACTTTTCGCGTCCACAAGCACAAAGCTTTGAAGGTGACAGCTTGACCGTCACCTTGGAATCCAAACTTACTAACACACTCTACAAATTGGCCCAAGATACCGAATCTACGATCTTTATGATACTTTTGGCGGCTTATAATATCCTGCTGGGCAAATATACTGGCCAAGAGGACATTATCGTGGGTACACCTGTTGCCGGAAGACGGCATGTGGATACGCAAGCGATGATTGGCATGTTCGTCAATACGCTGGTTCTTCGCAATCAGCCGCGATCTTCTTTAACGGTCCAATCCTTTTTGCAGGAGGTTAAGCAAAACTCGCTGCTGGCACTGGAGCATCAGGAATACCCGTTTGATGAGCTTGTAGACAGGCTGGAACTGGTGCGCGACCTAAGTCGAAACCCGGTGTTCGATACGATGTTCAGTTTGCAAAATGTCGGCACAGATGTTTTGGAAACAGGAGGCATTCGTTTTAAACCGGAAGAATTCAACGCGGGTATATCCAAGGTGGATTTTTCATTGCATGTGACCGAGGAAAAAGAATGTTTGTCCTTCACTTTGGAGTATGGCACAAAGCTGTTTAAACCGGAGACCATCCGACGGATGGGAGAGCATTTTGTGCGAATTTTGGAAACGGTGACGCAGGATGTCGGGGTGCGGTTGGCCGATATTACGATCGTATCTGATGAAGAGAAGCAATTACTGCTAACCGAATTTAATCATACCGTCGTACCTTTCCCGCACCATGAGACAGTTCACGGGCAGTTTGAAAAGCAGGTCGTACAGACGCCGGGTCATATAGCATTGGTGTTCGGAAATCAGCGTCTGACCTACCGGGACTTGAACGAACGTGCTAACTCACTGGCACGGATACTTCAAGCGCATGGCGTAGGACCCGATAAGCTAGTCGGCCTGATGGTGCATCGTTCGGCGGAAATGATTATCGGTCTGCTCGCCGTGCTAAAAGCGGGTGGCGCTTATGTGCCTATCGATCCTGAATATCCGTCAGCCCGTATTGAGTATATGCTGAGTGACAGTGAGGCTGCCGTGCTCCTGACCAGTCGCGATCTGGTAGGAGAACACCATTACAGCGCCAACACCCTGTTTATCGAAGATGAGGAAGTATATCAAGGAGAAAGGACCAATCTGGAAGCCACTGCTCAGCCGGAGCATCTGACTTACGTCATCTATACTTCTGGCTCAACCGGAAATCCGAAAGGAGTTATGCTCCAGCATCGCTCGGTGCTGAACTTTATTACAGGAATGCGTGAAGTGATCGACTTTGCAGCGAACAAAACGATTTTATCGCTAACCACTATTTCGTTCGATATTTTCGTTTTGGAAGCGATTCTGCCGCTGCTAGGCGGAATGACCGTCGTGCTAGGCGACCGCCATCATCAGGTCGATCCTCAGGCACTTGGCGAACTGATTACTGCACATCACATTGACATGCTGCAAATGACGCCATCCCGGCTGCACATGCTGCTGAGTCATGAGGAAGGCTCCCGTGCGCTGCAAGGTGTACAGGAAATTATGGTTGGGGGGGAAGCGTTTCCACCCAGGCTGCTGGAGGCATTGCAGAAATTGAACGGCCCCCGTATTTATAACATGTACGGACCTACGGAAACGACGGTTTGGTCGGCAGTGCAGGAACTTACCCATGCCAATCAGATTGACATTGGACGCCCCATTGCGAATACGCACATTTATATCATGGATGCGCAGAACAGATTACAGCCAATCGGTATACCGGGCGAGCTATGCATTGCAGGGGAAGGGCTGGCCCGTGGCTATTGGAACCGCGAGGATTTGACGGCAGAGAAATTTGTGGATAATCCATTTTCAATAGGGACACGAATGTACAGAACGGGTGACCTCGCTCGCTGGAAAGCAGATGGAAATCTGGAGTTTATCGGCCGAATCGACCATCAGGTGAAAGTACGTGGATTCCGGATCGAACTGGGTGAGGTTGAAAATGCTTTGATGAGCCATTCTGCAATTCAAGAGGCTGTCGTCACTGTATATCAAAACAAAGAGCAAGAATCCGTCTTGTGTGCCTACATTGTATTGCATACAGAAGAAACACCAAGCTTAACGGTCATTCATGAACATGCCGCCAAGTTGCTCCCGTATTATTCGGTTCCGTCTTACTTCGTGTTTCTGGATCGGATACCGTTGACACCGAACGGAAAAACCGACCGAAAAGCATTGCCGGAGCCTGAAAAGCTATTCCGACCGGATGTGGCCTATGTAGCGCCGCGAAATGATGTGGAAGAAGCTTTGGCCGCCGTATGGCAAGATGTTTTGGGACGCGATCAGGTGGGCATTCAGGATAACTTTTTTCTACTCGGAGGCGACTCGATTAAAGCAGTTCAAGTCATCGCACGCATGCGTCTCCACGGGTATTTGCTGGATATCCGACACGTACTGGAGCATCCGTCCATTGAAATCCTGAGCGGCTATGCAGAAACATTGTCCCGTCCGATAGAGCAAGGTCCGATAGATGGAGAAGTACCACTGACACCGATACAACGACATCTACTCGATGGGTTTGAACGGCATCCAGCATCCGAGGCACTTCCTGCCGCAATGTCGGTACTGCTGTTGGCAAAGTCGGGCTTTGACGAGCAGCCATTGCGAGCCGCATTGAAGAAAATCGTAGAGCACCACGATGCTCTGCGCCTTGGCTTATTACAACAGGCTGACGAGTCGGTTACGCAAGCTCACAAAGGACTGCATGAACAGCTAATCACGCTGGAGGTACTGTCGCTTACGGGAACGGAAAGCGAAGCACGCAGCCAGATGGAAGCTGAATGTCAACGGATTCAAAGCAGCCTGCGGCTGTTTGAAGGACCACGAGTTCGGGCAGGGCTTTTCCGTCTGGATAGCGGAGATCATCTTTTCCTTGCTGTAGACCCACTAGTGGCTGACGCCATTTCATGGAATATTTTGCTCGAAGATCTGGCAACAGGCTACGGACAAGCTCTGGATGGGGAAACGATTGTTTTACCGGACAAAACGAACGCTTACCAAACGTGGGCAGAGCATCTTGAGCATTATGCGAATAGTAAAGAGCTGCTCAAGGAGCAGGACTATTGGAACAAGATAGAGTTGTCAGAGTGGAGAACGCTTCCCAAAGACCATGAAGTCATTACGGATTCTGGATCGGAGAGACAAACACATCAGCTCCACCTGCAATTATCAACTGACGAAACCCAGCATCTGATGACACAGGTCAATCATGCCTATAATACCGTGCCGGAGGAAGTACTGCTGTCCGTACTGGGGCAAACAGTGTCTGAATGGTCAGGACAAGAACGGATTGCACTCTACGTGGAGAACCCTGGCCGAGAGCAGGCTGAAACAAATTCGCTGGATATCTCCAGAACGGTAGGGCAGTTTACGTTCGTGTATCCAGTTGTACTGGACATCAAATCTGCGGATGATACAGCGCTGTTGCTCAAGCGTGTGAAGGAAACGGTTCGGCAGGTTCCAAATCACGGATTGGGCTACGGTGCATTGAGATATCTGACCGAAGCCAGCAATCCAACGGATTCTAAACGTTTTCGTCATCCGGAAATTGGTTTCCGTTATATAGACTCCCCACACCCGGAATCGGTTTATTTTTCAATATCGCCGCTGCAAGCTGAAATTGGACCAGGTACCAAGGATGTGATCAATGGTTCATCTTATGCTCTTTATATGGATAGCCGGTTGGAGGACGGAAAATTAAGTATCCGTATATCCTATGACAGGAATGCATATGAAGAGCGCACGGTCAAACAACTTTTCTCCCGCTTCGAAACACACCTGTTGAATACCATTCGTCATTGCCTTAATCAGTCCGGTCAGGAACTGACACCAACAGACGTAGGGGCAGATGATCTGGATTTGGAAGAGTTCGAAGAGATGAAGCATTTTTATGAAAGCCTATAAATATTCGATTGAGGGGGAAATCCGATGAGTAAAAGGCTTGAAATCGAAAAAGTGGCCAATTTAACGCCTTTGCAGGAGGGGATGCTCTTTCATACAGTGATGGAGCCGGAATCACAGGCGTACTATGAGCAAGTACGAATGATCATCCGGGGTGAACTGAACCTGGAGGCTCTGCAAAAGAGCTTCGAGACTCTGGTGCAGCGTCACGAAACGCTTCGTTCGAATATTTATCATAAAAGTGCTTCCCGTTCGCGGCTCATCGTGTTTAAGGAGCGAAATCCAACGCTTCGTTATGAGAATCTGACGAATATTCCCGAGGCAGAGCAAGCAGAGGCCATTCGCAGCTACGCAGACGCAGACCGAAACCATCGTTACGATCTGAGCAAGGATTTGCTCATTCGTCTGGCTGTGCTTCAAACCCAAACGAACGCATATACGCTGCTTTTAAGCTTTCATCATATTATTATGGACGGCTGGTGCCTCGGCATCGTTATGGACGAGCTGTTCGCGGCTTATGAAGCACTGAAAGCGGGGAAGCCCGTACAACTGCCGACACCGCAGCCCTATACTGGCTATGCCCGCTGGCTGGATAAGCAGGATAAGGAGGCGGCGAAGGAATACTGGCGGTCCATCTTGAACGGCTATGATCAGCCAGCTGTGCTGCCTACCCTGCCTGTAGCCCATCCGCTCCAGCCAGATACCGGGTACTTGCTGCATGAGCATAAAATAACACTCACGGATGAAACAACCCGTCAATTACGGACGGTGGCTGAACGCAACGGAACAACCCTTAGCAGTCTGTTTCTAGCTGCATGGGGAGTGGTGCTTGGAGGATACAACCAAAGTGAAGACGTCGTCTTCGGCACCGTTGTTTCCGGTCGACCGCCGGAGCTTGAAGGTGTTGAACAGATGTTGGGACTTTTCATTAACACCATACCGGTACGAATCAAATTGGATGCAGATCTGCCATTCTCAGGTCTGCTTCGCGAAGTGCAGCGCAGCGCGATTCAATCACGGGCATATGACTATTTTTCACTCGCTGAAATACAGTCCCAGTCAGCACTCAAGCAGCAACTCATGGACCATTTTGTTGTATTTGAAAACTACCCGCTGCAGGATATGGTTGGCCGGCCTGATCTAAAGGAACGACTTGGATTCGTCGTGGAGGACGCTCAGCTGTCCGAAGAAACACCTTACCACTTCAACATCGAAGTAGAGGACGGAAAAGCGCTGAGCTTTATGCTGTCCTACAACAACTATGTTTACAGCGATGAAGCGATGACACGGTTAGCTGGGCATTTGGAGCATGTTCTCGTCCAAATTGCACGTACACCAGAACTCCTGCTGCGGAACATTCGTCTGCTGACCGCTACAGAAGAGATGGAACTCACCAATGTATGGAGCGGGCCGATTACCGACTATCCTGCTGGAACGTTTCATGGAATATTTGAGGCGCAGGCAGAACGTATCCCGGAACAGACCGCCGTCATCTACGAAGACACCGCACTTACCTATCATGAGCTGAATGAGAAGGCTAATCTGCTTGCTCAAGCACTGCAAAACCGTGGGGGCAAGCGTGAGCATCTCGTCGCCGTGATGCTTGAGCGTTCAGCAGACATGATTATCGCTGTGTTAGGGATTATGAAGGCGGGAGCTGCCTACGTACCTGTCGATCCGACCTACCCGAAAGAAAGAATTGCTTACATGCTTCAGGACAGCGGAGCTACGATTATGCTCACGCAGTCTTCCTTGACTGAACTATTAGCCGATGTGGATTTTGCGGGGGAAGTGCTGGACTTGCCAGCGTTACTTCAACAGGCTTCACAAGCGGAGCATTCCCATCAACAAGCGCCTATCTACGCACCTATTCATGATCCCGAGGCTTTGGCCTACGTCATTTACACATCGGGAACGACGGGCAACGCCAAAGGCGTGATGATCGAGCATCGCCATTACGTAAATACGGCGTGGGGCTATAGAGAAGCTCACCAGTTAAAAGAGTTTCCCGTCAAGCTCCTTCAGATTGCCAGTATGTCGTTCGATGTCTTTGCCGGTGATCTGGCCAAGACATTCGTGAACGGAGGCACCATGGTCATTTGCCCACAGGATGTGCGCAACGATCCTCCAGCTTTGGCCCAGGTTCTCGAACAGCACGAAATTACGACGTTTGAAGTTCCGCCAGCCTTGTTGACGCTGCTTATGGACTATGTATATGAACACGGTACAGATGTCAGCGCCATGAAGCTGCTTACTACAGGCGCGGACAGCTTTGGCGTTGAAAACTATCGGACGCTTTTGAATCGCTTCGGCGATACGATGCGCATCATGAATACCTACGGTGTAACCGAAGCGGCTATTGATTCCAGCTTTTATGAAGAAACAGCTGAACGTTTGCCTCCATCAGGTATCGTCCCGATTGGAAAGGCACTGCCGAATCATAAAGTATATATCGTGGATGAGGCTTTTCGTCCGCTCCCTGTCGGCGTAGCCGGGGAGTTGTGTTTGGGCGGCGCTTCTGTGGCCCGCGGTTATTTGAACCGTCCTGACCTGACGGCGGAGAAATTTGTACCGAATCCTTTTGTAAAGGGAGAGCGTCTGTACCGCACCGGAGATCTGGCACGCTGGCTGCCGGATGGCAACATTGATTTCATCGGTCGGATTGACTTTCAGGTGAAAATTCGTGGCTACCGGATCGAACCTGGTGAAATTGAGTCGGCCTTACTCCAATTGGATGAGGTACGCCAAGCGGTGGTCACGGATAGAACGGATAAAACCGGACAAAAGTATTTGTGCGCCTACGTAGCAGGTACAACCGACAAATCCTTCTTGCGGACAGAGCTTGCCAAGCAGTTGCCAAGCTATATGGTGCCCGCACATATTATCGTGCTGGATCAATTGCCTTTGACCCATAACGGTAAAATTGATCGACGTGCGCTTCCAGAACCCGAAGATTTTGTGTTGACCGACGTCGAGTATGAAGCGCCGCAGAGCGAACTGGAGCAAACACTCGCTTCCATCTGGGAGGAAGTCATTGGCGTTAAGCCGATTGGTCTGCGCAACAACTTTTTCGAGCTTGGTGGCGATTCGATCAAAGCGTTGCAAATCGCAGCCCGATTGAACGCGAAGGGCCTCAAAATGGACATGAAGGATTTGTTCCGCCATCCGCAGATTGATTTGATTGCTCCTTATATAAAAAAAGTAATTCGGACCATCCCGCAGGGGGCGGTACAAGGTACAGTGGAGTTGACACCGATCCAATGGGAATTTTTTGAGCATCATCGAACAGATCGTCATCATTACAGTCAGGCTGTCATGCTCCAGAACCCCGAAAGATGGAACGAAACCTGGCTGCGAAGTGCCGTGGACAAGCTGACCATGCACCATGATGCCTTGCGCATTACCTTTGATGAACGTGAAAAAGAACCTGTCGCCTATAACAGAGGCACAGCCGAAGGTGAACACTTTACATTGGAAAGCTACGATTTTTCACATGCTGACCAGCCTGAGGAAGAAATCGCGCAGCTCACTGACGCGTTACAAAGCAGTTTTAATTTGCGTAACGGCCCGCTTGTACGTTTGGCTTTAATTCGGCTGCAGGAATCCGATCATTTGTTAATCGTCATTCATCATCTTGTCGTAGACAGTGTGTCGTGTAGAATCCTGCTGGAAGACTTGGAAACAACCTACCAACAGTTAGCTAACGGTGAAAAGCTACAGTTACCCGCCAAGACCGATTCCTACAAAGAATGGGCAGCACGTCTGTCCAAGTATGCACAAAGCGAGCTGGCGCGTCAGGAAATCAGCTATTGGAATACGGTAGAAGCTCGTGAAATACTTCCGCTGCCAAAAGATCATGAGGTTCCAGATAGCCTGATCCGTGACGTGCGCAAATCCGAAGTGACACTCAGCCGGGAAGAAAGCGAAAACCTGCTAAAACATGCGCACCATGCTTACAATACAGAAACAAATGATATTTTAATGACGGCGCTAGGACTGGCTTACCGGGAATGGAGCGGACATGCTGAAATTGCAGTCCAGGTGGAAAGTCATAGCAGGACGGAATTGATTAAAGACATTGACGTATCACGTACAGTTGGCAGGTTTACGTCCGTGTATCCGTTGGTGGTAAATGTGAGCAAACCCGAAGATTTGGCCCATCAAATCAAGCTGGTTAAGGACAATTTGCGACGCGTACCCAACAAGGGTTTCGGCTATGGCATTTTACGCTACTTGACCGACAGGGAGCAGCAGGATAGGGCAGCTCTTTTTTCTGCCAAGCCACCTGAGATCAGCTTTAGCTTTGACGGAGAAGCCAGAGAAGGTACGACATGGCGTACCTCGCCACTATCCACGTTTACTGGTACTGAAATCAACCCTCTGACTGAAAAAGCGTCCAGCTTTGATATTCATGGTGCGGTGACTGACGAAAGACTCCGCATTGTATTCGAATACAACGCACGTGAATATGAAGCATCGACGGTGGAGCGACTTACAGCCAGCTTTAAGAATCATCTGATCGAACTTATTCGCCATTGCTGTGCCAAGGATACAGCAGAACAAAGCCCGACGGATTTTACATATGGGCAATTGTCTCTGGACCAGTTTGAAAATATTGCAAATCGCTTATCAAATAAGCTGTTAAACCACCAAGTGAAAATTAAAGACCTCTATCCGCTATCCCCGATGCAGGAGGGAATGCTATTTCATTCCATACTTGATGAAAAGTCAGAGGCTTATTTCGAACAAACGATTATTACCATTCATGAAGCTATGGATACCAACCTAATCAGCCGAAGCTTACAAAAGCTGATTGACCGATATGATATTTTCCGTACGGTATTCATGTATAAGGAGGCAGATCGTCCGCTTCAGGTTGTACTGGGGGAACGATTAGCTGCTCCTGTCCATACCGAAGATGTGCGTAGTTTACCGGATGCGGAAAAGCACAGACGACTTCAAGCCATTTTACAGGAAGAGCGGCAGAGAGGTTTTGATCTGGAAAAGGAGGTTCTCATCCGGTTAACGCTTGTACAGTGGGATGAGGACACCTCAAAGCTCATCTGGATCTCTCATCATATTATTATGGACGGCTGGTGCCTGAGGACGGTAGCCAAAGATTTTTTTGATATTTACACATCGCTTCGGGACGATACTCCTTTAAAATTAGAGCCTGTCTATCCATTTAGCAACTTTATTCAGTGGTTGGAAAGACAAAATAAAGAGGAAGCAGCAGCATACTGGAAACAATATGTGGCTGATTTTGAAAATGAAACCGTCGTGCCCGGCTATACCCGCTCCGTTGATTCTTCGTTTCAGGCAGAGCAGCTCATATGCACATGGGGGGAGCGGCTGACCCAAGACATGGAGCAAATGGCCAAGCAAAACCGTGTCACCGTCAGCACCTTATTTCAAACCGTTTGGGGCTTATTACTACAAACGTACAAGAACAGTAAGGACGTCATTTTCGGGTCTGTTGTGTCGGGCAGACCTGATGAAATCCCCGGTATTGAAAATATGGTCGGATTATTCATTAATACCATTCCCTTACGTATTAAAAGCTCCGCTGAACTGCGGTTTTCCGACTTGCTTACGTCTATACAGGATTCCTTGATGGAGTCCAATCGGTATTCTTATTTTTCCTTGGCTGATATTCAAGCCCATAGTGTACTAAAACAAAACCTGATCCAGCATATTGTCGCCTTTGAAAATTTTCCCGTTTCGGAAGAGCTTACGGGCTTGGAAAAAAATCCTAAAGCCCTCCGTGTTGGTGAAGTAGAGGATATTGAACAGACCAATTATGATTTGAATGTAATCGTCATGCCTGGCCGAGAGCTGGAAATCAAATTTAGCTATAACGCGCTGACGTATAACAAAAATGCGATCAAACAATTGGCTGCTCACCTCATCCAAATGATGAAGCAAGTTATTCAAAACCCAAATATCCGGGTTTCGGAGATTGATCTTTTGACAGCGGAGGAAAAACAGCAGCTCTTATTTGATTTTAACGATACACGGAGACCGTATCCATCGGACCACACCATACATCACGGATTTGAAGAACAGGCAGAGAAAACACCGGATGCAATAGCTATTGTATTTGAAAATCGTGAGCTAACCTACCGCGAATTAAATAAAAAAGCTAATCAACTGGCCACGAAGCTGCGAAAACTGGGGGTTGCGCCGGATACCATCGTAGGCATTTTGACTGAACGTTCACCAGAAATGATTATCGGTATTCTTGGTATTTTGAAGGCGGGTGGAGCCTACTTGCCCCTGGAGCCTTCTTATCCGCAGGAACGGATTATGTTTATGCTTCAGGATAGCGGTAGCGAAATTCTGCTAACCCTATCTGACAAGGGTGAACAGATGAACACTTTCGATTTTTCCGGTACGGTTCTGGATCTGGCCGACATCAGCTCCTACGACTCCGAGGACTTCATTTTTTCCGAATCGACAACGGCAGACGATCTGGCCTATGTCATGTATACATCTGGCTCAACTGGACGTCCCAAAGGTGTCATGATTGAACATCGGAATGTCATACGGCTGGTGAAGAACACCAATTACATGCCATTTGCCGAGAACGAACGCATTTTGCTGACCGGGGCGCTCGTGTTCGATGCCTGTACCTTTGAAATTTGGGGAGCATTGCTGAACGGATTGCGTTTGTACATTGTACCGGAATCCGTAATCTTGGATGCTGTTCAGCTTGGTGAAGCGCTGGATCGATATCATATTACAACGATGTGGCTGACATCGCCCTTGTTTAACCAACTCACACAGCATAAACCAGATCTCTTTGCTTCGCTAAAGCACTTGCTGGTGGGCGGGGATGTGCTTTTACCTGGGATCATTAATACGGTTAGAGCACATTCTCCGGGACTGAACGTTATCAACGTCTATGGCCCCACAGAAAACACAACATTCTCTACTTATTTCCCGATTGATAAGGAATATAACCGCATTCCTATTGGTCGCCCAATTGGCAATTCAACTGTTTATATTTTGGACTCTTCAAGCAGGCTGCTGCCTATTGGTGCTCAAGGGGAAATTTGTGTTGGTGGGGATGGTCTGGCGCGCGGCTATCTAAACAGGGATGATCTGACCCAGCTAAATTTTGTCCCTAATCCATTCATTCCGGGCGAAAAAATATATCGGACAGGTGATTTGGGCAGATGGCTACCGGACGGCAATCTGGAGTATCTCGGACGGATAGACCAGCAGGTTAAAATCCGTGGATACCGTATTGAACCCGGCGAAATTGAAACCCAGCTCATGAAACATGATGCAGTTCGGGAGGCGCACGTAGCGGTAAAAGGCACGAAGGATGGTCAAAAAACGCTCTGTGCTTATATCTCAACCGACGTACTGCTATCCAAGAGTGATATGAAGACCCATTTGACTGGCCAGTTGCCGGATTATATGATTCCTGCCCAGTATGTGTTCCTGCCGGCGTTTCCCTTGACAACGAACGGTAAAATCGACCGCCAAGCATTGCCTGAGCCAGAAATGACCAGCGGTTCCGATATGGAATACGTTGCTCCAAGAAATGAAGTGGAACAACAGTTGGTGAACCTGTGGCAAGCGGTGCTTGGCGTTGAAAAGGTCGGCATTGACGACGGCTTTTTCGAGCTTGGAGGTCATTCATTGAAGGCCATTCAACTGGTATCGAAAGTACAGGAATCGAACATTCCGCTGGATATACATCAATTGCTTCAATATCAGACAATAAGAAGTTTGTCTGATCTTTTACAACGTGTTGAAGAGGGCGGAGTGAACGCGGATACGCTCATTGCGAAAGCTCAGGAGGTTGAGCGGGCTATTACAGAAGCGTTTGGTGTACAGGTCTTTCTTCAGACTGTTTCCACCGATAATCAAAACTATTTGTTCCTGCAAGTGGAGCCTTTTCACGTAGAACAAGTTCAGGCAATCTCAGAATTTATCCAATCTCATATCCATCCAGACCTGCACCCGCATTATATCGTCCGCTGGGGAACCGACGAACCAGATAGAATTCTCGGAGCTATACCGACAAACGAAGAACAAGAAACCTTACTTAAACAACAGGCCGATGTATGGCTTGCCAGCATTGCTGAGTTAAATACTGAGTGGAATACCAATATACTAAGTCTGAATGCTATTGGGCGCTATCCGCTTGCACCAGCTCAGCATTACCATTTGCAATATTTTACAGGCTCGGGTATGGCTGTGCAGTTAGATAGCTACTTGAACACCGAGCGTTTGACCGTAACGATTCAGCGGCTTATTGAACGCCATGAATTGCTAAGAAGCGTACTTGTTCAATCATCCGGAGCATGGGAATGGGAGTTGCGTCCAGTTCCAGAGCATTTTTCTTTACCGACTGTTGATCTCTCCGGTCAGCCGGTACAAGCACAACGCAGGCTTCTTTCTTCCATTGCTTCTAAGTTATTTTTAGAACCTTATAAACTTACACAGTCGCTGCAGTACCGGATCGTCCTGATTCGCTTAAATTTGCGGGAACATCTGCTATTGCTCCCTTGCTCGCACATCATTTTTGATGCTACGAGCAGCGACATCCTGCGCAGACAACTCCTTGATGAATATCATCGTCCGCAGCAGACGGCACATGCGACAGAAGAGGTGCAATACCGGGAATATGTAAACCATATCCGCCAAGGCCCTCAAGGAATCGGGGATCAGGAAATCAGCGAGCAATTCAAACTCCAAACGTTTGGTGAGAATAATGATCGTATCCATGTGCTGACCGAAGAACGCAACTATGCGGACACTACCAGATATCGTTGGGAGCTGAATTTAAGCGACATTTCAGAGCAGCACGGCGCTGCGAATATGTGGGATATTTCGCTTCAAATGGCTGTACGTTTTTTCAGCAGCTATTTCCAACTCTCTGATGTTCCGCTTTGGATTACTAATTATGGAAGACAATATGGCGACCGGAACTATTTTGGAACCGTAGGCGAGTGTATTGATCATATACCCGTTGTGCTGCAGGAAGATGACTCTGAATCCTATGAAAAGAGTATCCATACCCACCTGGACTTTGCTTCACGCTATCACTTGAACTTTTTCAATCTGATCTTCAATGCTGAAATGGAGAAAGCTTACCCGGTATCCAGCAGCATTTTGAAAAAAGGACTTGAACAGCTGCCTATCGTATTCAACTATTTGGGTGAGGTACGAGAGGATGCAGAATTGCTCGACAATCTGCATACCGAAGGCACACAGGCCAATGTCAACAAGGTTATTTTTTTTGAGTCAGAGCATGTAGGGGATATTCTGAAAATCTCACTTACCATTCCATATCATGAGAACGACCAGTATATTCATCAAATCTTCCAGACTGCTAGTGACAGGCTCTTGAATGCTTTGACCATTTTGCAGTAAGGAGATGAAGATGTGAACCCATTGTTTAAGGATAGCCGTTTTATCCGATTTTTTGCATCTCGTACTTCTGCCAATATCGCAGACAGCATTTATTCTATCGTCCTGCTGTATTTTGTTCAGCAATCGACACAGTCGGTGGCGATGACCAGCTTCACGTATACGGCCGTATCTGCGGCGTCGATTTTCAGCTTTCTCGTGGGTCCTTTGGTGGACCGTTATTCACCGCCTTTGTTAGCCAGTATCGCCTTGTTTACGCAGGCTGTGCTAATTTTGGCCGTCCCGTTTCTCATTCAGGACGGGATGGTCAATCTGGTCGCTATCCTTGTTATTGTCTTCATTGCATCCTGCTTCTCCACACTGTTTTATCCGGCCAATAGTAAAATGCTGCCGCAATTGATAGGCTCGCCGGATTTGATTGTCCGGGCGAATTCCATGATTTTGTCGACGGATCAGGTTATTAATATTGTCGGATATCTGGCTGGAGCCTCGCTCATCATCGCAATGGGGATGAAAAACACGTTTTTTCTAGCCGGCGCGATGCTGTTTCTGGCAGGCTTTGTATATGTCAGGCTCAACAAGCAAATTGGTGCTCCTCCGGTGGAAGACACGAACGGAAGGAGTTCGCTAAAGCTCGTGTACTATTTGAACGAATTGAAAGAAGGGTATCTTTTTGTAAAACGGCACACCTTCCTGAGAATTATGCTTCCGTTCTTTGCGCTGACAAACTTTTCGATGGCGATCTTGGTCATTGCCATGCCTTCTATCGCAGTATCCTATGGCTCGCCAATCTATTACAGCTTGCTGTATGTAGCCTACTTTATCGGTATTTTCATCGGTTCCTTTCTGGTCAGTGTATTGAAAAAGAACGGCATTACCATCGCGGTTTCCTGGGTAGCCATGGGACTGGCAATCTATGTTTTTTCCCTTGTGCCCGAGATGTGGATGAAGCTGCTGGCAGCTCTGTTATTAGGCATTTTTACTGGCATCATCAATGTGCTGCAAACGTCTTTGATTCAAATTATTACACCGCTGCCGTTACTGGGACGTGTTACAGCCTTTTTAAACACCTTGTCGAATGCGGCTCTGCCATTAGGGGCCTTGATTGGAGGGGCGCTAGCTTTACGGTTTTCTCTGAGTGAGGTTCTTTTTTTCAGTGGACTGATTACTGTACTATGCGGATTGATTATGTTTCTGGTTAAGGATATCCGCCAGTATCAGATTCCTTCTGGAGAGATTGGAAGAGTTGCCCCTTCCCAGAATTCATAAGCCATGTGCCAATGCCAGGTTCTCATCATAGAACCTGGCATTTTTGTATGTCTGGCCTCGCCATGATAAGGCTTTATCATAGACAAAGGTAAAACTATCGTTACATTTGGACACCAAAGGAGATACAAGATGGCTGAGTCTTTTAAAAAAATATACACAGCGAATTTTCTTCGCTCTTTCGGTGAAAGAAGTATAAACAGCTTATAGCTCGTTTGATACCCAGGGATTTATTCTTCAAATCATGGACGAGACGTGGGATGGGCTGGAGCTAAAAGAACGAATAAATCGGTATAATTTACATGTAGTATTCAGCAAACCTAAATGATATATTATTCATCCGGCCGTAAGATAGGCTGTGATGTAATGGTTCAAAAATTCAAAAGATCGTCTATGAGTTATTATTTACCAGTAGTATGAATCACCAAAGTATGATATATTAATTGTCCGGCCCAAGAAAAGCCGAATGAGAAAATTGATCTTTGAAAACTGAACAACGAGTGAGTAAAACGATTTTGCTTGCAAAATCAAACAAGAGATATTTTTATCTCGTCAGTTTCAACATGAGCTTATCGCTCTTTCTATAAACCAGCTTCGGTTGGTCTTTAATGGAGAGTTTGATCCTGGCTCAGGACGAACGCTGGCGGCGTGCCTAATACATGCAAGTCGAGCGGGGTTATTTAGAAGCTTGCTTCTAAATAACCTAGCGGCGGACGGGTGAGTAACACGTAGGCAACCTGCCCACAAGACAGGGATAACTACCGGAAACGGTAGCTAATACCCGATACATCCTTTTCCTGCATGGGAGAGGGAGGAAAGACGGAGCAATCTGTCACTTGTGGATGGGCCTGCGGCGCATTAGCTAGTTGGTGGGGTAAAGGCCTACCAAGGCGACGATGCGTAGCCGACCTGAGAGGGTGATCGGCCACACTGGGACTGAGACACGGCCCAGACTCCTACGGGAGGCAGCAGTAGGGAATCTTCCGCAATGGGCGAAAGCCTGACGGAGCAACGCCGCGTGAGTGATGAAGGTTTTCGGATCGTAAAGCTCTGTTGCCAGGGAAGAACGTCTTGTAGAGTAACTGCTACAAGAGTGACGGTACCTGAGAAGAAAGCCCCGGCTAACTACGTGCCAGCAGCCGCGGTAATACGTAGGGGGCAAGCGTTGTCCGGAATTATTGGGCGTAAAGCGCGCGCAGGCGGCTCTTTAAGTCTGGTGTTTAATCCCGAGGCTCAACTTCGGGTCGCACTGGAAACTGGGGAGCTTGAGTGCAGAAGAGGAGAGTGGAATTCCACGTGTAGCGGTGAAATGCGTAGAGATGTGGAGGAACACCAGTGGCGAAGGCGACTCTCTGGGCTGTAACTGACGCTGAGGCGCGAAAGCGTGGGGAGCAAACAGGATTAGATACCCTGGTAGTCCACGCCGTAAACGATGAATGCTAGGTGTTAGGGGTTTCGATACCCTTGGTGCCGAAGTTAACACATTAAGCATTCCGCCTGGGGAGTACGGTCGCAAGACTGAAACTCAAAGGAATTGACGGGGACCCGCACAAGCAGTGGAGTATGTGGTTTAATTCGAAGCAACGCGAAGAACCTTACCAGGTCTTGACATCCCTCTGACCGCTGTAGAGATATGGCTTTCCTTCGGGACAGAGGAGACAGGTGGTGCATGGTTGTCGTCAGCTCGTGTCGTGAGATGTTGGGTTAAGTCCCGCAACGAGCGCAACCCTTATGCTTAGTTGCCAGCAGGTCAAGCTGGGCACTCTAAGCAGACTGCCGGTGACAAACCGGAGGAAGGTGGGGATGACGTCAAATCATCATGCCCCTTATGACCTGGGCTACACACGTACTACAATGGCCGGTACAACGGGAAGCGAAGCCGCGAGGTGGAGCCAATCCTAGAAAAGCCGGTCTCAGTTCGGATTGTAGGCTGCAACTCGCCTACATGAAGTCGGAATTGCTAGTAATCGCGGATCAGCATGCCGCGGTGAATACGTTCCCGGGTCTTGTACACACCGCCCGTCACACCACGAGAGTTTACAACACCCGAAGTCGGTGGGGTAACCCGCAAGGGAGCCAGCCGCCGAAGGTGGGGTAGATGATTGGGGTGAAGTCGTAACAAGGTAGCCGTATCGGAAGGTGCGGCTGGATCACCTCCTTTCTATGGAGAATCGTTTCCTGCGATGGAAACATTCAAATTAGCAGGTATAACGTACCTGCGACCGGATATTCAATTCGGTTCATCACATTCGTGTGAATGAAATGAATATCCTGAACTTACTCACTCGTTGCTCAGTTTTGAGAGTTCAAACTCTCAAGCTTCGACGAATACTTCATTCACACATCCGTGTGGAACCGAAATATTCATCGGGTTTCGCTTCGATGAAGCGAATTGCACCTTGAAAACTGGATACCGAAACGAAATTGCGTTTTAGAATATTCCTTTAAGCTGATCTTGTGTAAACAAGTGAAATAAAGGTAGCAGGTAAGGAAAGATCTTTTGCCTTTGGCAAAAATCATTCTTTATCGAACATCGACATTTTCTTTTATCAAAGAAAAGTCTAGGTTAAGCTACAAAGAGCACACGGAGGATGCCTAGGCGCCAGGAGCCGACGAAGGACGTGGCGAACAACGATAAAGCCTCGGGGAGCTGTAAGCAAGCTTTGATCCGGGGATGTCCGAATGGGGAAACCCGGCTGTCTTCATCGACAGTCACTACTCACTGAATTCATAGGTGAGTGAGAGGCAGACCAGGGGAACTGAAACATCTAAGTACCCTGAGGAAGAGAAAACAATAGTGATTCCGTCAGTAGCGGCGAGCGAACGCGGATTAGCCCAAACCAAGGAGCTTGCTCCTTGGGGTTGTGGGACGTCTCACATGGAGTTACAAAGGAACCGGTTAGATGAAGAGGTCTGGAAAGGCCCGCCAGAGAAGGTAAAAGCCCTGTAGTTCAAAACTTGTTCTCTCCGAGACGGATCCCGAGTAGTGCGGGGCACGTGAAACCCCGTATGAATCCGGCAGGACCATCTGCCAAGGCTAAATACTCCCTGGCGACCGATAGTGAAGCAGTACCGTGAGGGAAAGGTGAAAAGCACCCCGGAAGGGGAGTGAAATAGATCCTGAAACCGTGTGCTTACAAGAAGTCAGAGCCCTATGATATTTTCCTTTGGAAAAATCACGGGTGATGGCGTGCCTTTTGTAGAATGAACCGGCGAGTTACGTTCCCGTGCAAGGTTAAGGTGAAGAGCTGAAGCCGCAGCGAAAGCGAGTCTGAATAGGGCGAATGAGTACGTGGACGTAGACCCGAAACCGGGTGATCTACCCCTGTCCAGGGTGAAGGTGCGGTAACACGCACTGGAGGCCCGAACCCACGCATGTTGAAAAATGCGGGGATGAGGTGGGGGTAGCGGAGAAATTCCAATCGAACCCGGAGATAGCTGGTTCTCCCCGAAATAGCTTTAGGGCTAGCCTCGGAAAGAAGAATCGTGGAGGTAGAGCACTGATTGGGTGCGGGGCCCGCAAGGGTTACCAAGCTCAGTCAAACTCCGAATGCCATAGATTTAGTTCCGGGAGTCAGACAGTGAGTGCTAAGATCCATTGTCGAAAGGGAAACAGCCCAGACCATCAGCTAAGGTCCCCAAGTGTGTGTTAAGTGGGAAAGGATGTGGAGTTGCACAGACAACCAGGATGTTGGCTTAGAAGCAGCCACCATTGAAAGAGTGCGTAATAGCTCACTGGTCGAGTGACTCTGCGCCGAAAATGTAACGGGGCTAAACACACCACCGAAGCTATGGCTTGATGCTTGCATCAGGGGTAGGGGAGCGTTGAATGCGGGTTGAAGGTGTACCGTAAGGAGCGCTGGACTGCATTCAAGTGAGAATGCCGGTATGAGTAACGAAAAGATCTGTGAGAATCAGATCCGCCGAAAGCCTAAGGGTTCCTGAGGAAGGTTCGTCCGCTCAGGGTAAGTCGGGACCTAAGGCGAGGCCGATAGGCGTAGTCGAAGGACAACAGGTCGAAATTCCTGTACCACCGTAATCCGTTATGAGCGATGGGGTGACGCAGTAGGGTAGTGACGCGGACGGATGGATGTCCGTCTAAGCAGTGAGGCTGATGTGTAGGCAAATCCGCACATCGTAAGGCTGGGCTGTGATGGGGAGCGAAAATTGTAGTAGCGAAGGTCATGATCTCAGACTGCCAAGAAAAGCCTCTAGCCAGGAGAAGGTGCCCGTACCGCAAACCGACACAGGTAGGCGAGAAGAGAATTCTAAGGCGCGCGGAAGAACTCTCGTTAAGGAACTCGGCAAAATGACCCCGTAACTTCGGGAGAAGGGGTGCCTCGGTAGGGTGAATAGCCCGAGGGGGCCGCAGTGAAAAGGCCCAAGCGACTGTTTAGCAAAAACACAGGTCTGTGCGAAGCCGCAAGGCGAAGTATACGGGCTGACGCCTGCCCGGTGCTGGAAGGTTAAGGGGAGTGGTAAGCCCTTCGGGGCGAAGCTATGAACCGAAGCCCCAGTAAACGGCGGCCGTAACTATAACGGTCCTAAGGTAGCGAAATTCCTTGTCAGGTAAATTCTGACCCGCACGAATGGCGTAACGACTTGGGCGCTGTCTCAACGAGAGATCCGGTGAAATTTTAATACCTGTGAAGATGCAGGTTACCCGCGACAAGACGGAAAGACCCCATGGAGCTTTACTGCAGCTTGATATTGAATTTGGGTACGATCTGTACAGGATAGGTGGGAGCCGTCGAACTTTGAGCGCCAGCTTGAAGGGAGGCATCCTTGGGATACCACCCTGATCGTATCTAGGTTCTAACTTGGTACCGTGAACCGGTGCGAGGACAGTGTCAGGTGGGCAGTTTGACTGGGGCGGTCGCCTCCTAAAGAGTAACGGAGGCGCCCCAAGGTTCCCTCAGAATGGTTGGAAATCATTCGAAGAGTGCAAAGGCAGAAGGGAGCTTGACTGCGAGACCTACAAGTCGAGCAGGGACGAAAGTCGGGCTTAGTGATCCGGTGGTACCGCATGGAAGGGCCATCGCTCAACGGATAAAAGCTACCCTGGGGATAACAGGCTTATCTCCCCCAAGAGTCCACATCGACGGGGAGGTTTGGCACCTCGATGTCGGCTCATCGCATCCTGGGGCTGAAGTAGGTCCCAAGGGTTGGGCTGTTCGCCCATTAAAGCGGTACGCGAGCTGGGTTCAGAACGTCGTGAGACAGTTCGGTCCCTATCTGTCGTGGGCGTAGGAAATTTGAGAGGAGCTGTCCTTAGTACGAGAGGACCGGGATGGACGTACCGCTGGTGTACCAGTTGTTCCGCCAGGAGCACCGCTGGGTAGCTATGTACGGAAGGGATAAGCGCTGAAAGCATCTAAGCGTGAAGCCCCCCTCAAGATGAGATTTCCCAGTATGTAAGACCCCTTGAAGACGACGAGGTAGATAGGTTGGGGGTGGAAGTGCAGTAATGCATGGAGCTGACCAATACTAATCGGTCGAGGGCTTATCCTAAAGATAAAGCGCAATGAGTTTCGGATCCAGTTTTCAGGGTGTAACCTTGAAGGTATGTACAAGTGACATACAACAAGCGCATGGCTTGGCTATTCATTCACACGATATGTGGTGAAGCGAATAACCGTACGGAAGAATTTGCATAGCAAATTCATGTTTGGTGGCGATAGCGGAGGGGTTCCACACGTACCCATCCCGAACACGACCGTTAAGCCCTCCAGCGCCGATGGTACTTGGACCGCAGGGTCCTGGGAGAGTAGGACGTCGCCAAGCAAGATAAAAGTATGACCTCTATATAAAAAACCGCGATAATCGCGGTTTTTTTGTTTCCCAAAAGATGTGTTTGTCAAAAATCCTGTATGAATGTCATAAGTCAAGACAAGTAAGACAAAAGTAAACCCGTTTTGTTTTTGAAAAAAACATGTTAAACTTTTCTCATAAAAATAAATGTACTTTCTGAGGTGAGTTGAAGTGTTGGAACGTTCTATGGAGAATACAAGGGAATTACACAAAGGAAAGGGAGTGATTTGAAAAAGAAAAGGTGATTATAAATGAGCACTTATCAAACAGTTTTTAGTGATGGATTTGAGCTGAAATATGCTATAAGAGGTAACGGAAGGCCGATATTGGTGATCGGCAGCAGTGTATATTATCCTCGTTTATTTTCAGACCATTTATATAAAAAGTTTCAGTTTATTTTTCTGGATCATCGAGGATTTGCAAAACCGACTCGAGCTTTAAAACCAGAAGACTATACTTTGGATAAAGTTATTAATGATATAGAAACAGCAAGACAATGCCTTCATCTAAATGAATTTATCATATTAGGACATTCCGGGCATGCCTTTATGGCTTTGGAATATGCTAAACAATACCCGGATTATGTTCAAAAAGTGGTGCTATTAAATTCAGCACCTACGAACAGCCAAGAAAGACAGCGGCAAAGCTCTTCATTCTTTTATGAAACGGCCAGCCCAGAAAGAAAGGAACGTTTTGAAAAGGACATTGTTTTATTAGAGGAAGATATCAAAAGAGACCCAGATAGAAGATTTGTTCACATGTGTATACGAATGGGAGCCCAAACCTTTTATGATTATGCTTACGATGCGGCTTATATGTGGAAGGATGTATACACGAATATGCCTATCATTGATTATTTATGGGGAGAAGCTTTCGGTAACATGAATTTAATACAATCCTTGGCGGATATCCATAAACCTGTATATATTGGTTTGGGAAGGTATGATTTTTTGGTTGCGCCAGTTTCTTTATGGGATAGGGTCGATGACACCTACGAGAACGTGAAAAAAGTGATTTTTGAATATAGTGGGCATAACCCAATGTTTGAAGAACCTCATTGTTTTGATCAAACATTAGCTAAATGGATGAATGAAGATCACTAGGATTTTTGCTAAATCATCTCTTAGATGCTCAGAAGCCCGTAAAATGAGAATCACCTTCATTTTACGGGCATTCTTATTGAGCGTTATTTACCTTTTGCACCGATGACAAAATACTATGACTTTGTTATTAGTGACTTGACGGTTTAACTAGGTTCTGTATAATAACCGAAAGGTAATAATGTATTGTTAGTTTTTCGTTGTGCTACTATCAGAAACAATCTAAGACTCATGGAACTGAACAATAGTCGTAAAGCAATGATATGGAGGTCGTTATGAAATACGAAATTATTATATTTGATGTCGATGACACGCTGTTTGATTTTAAAAAGGCAGAGAGTTATGCGCTACATAATACGTTTACCCAATTTGGCTTGCCACAAGGGGCCACGGAGTATAAAGCTAGTTATGATGAAATCAACAGCGTATTGTGGCGAGAGGCAGAGGAAGGACTTATTACCTCAGCGCAACTGCGTGTGGAGCGGTTTAAGCGATTATTTACTTTTCATGATCTAGATTTTAATCCAGATGCTTTTAGTGCTGCATATTTACGTTATTTGGGTGAAGGTGCTTTTTTAATGGACGGAGCGGTTGAATTATGTGATATGCTGTCTGATTGTCGCTTGGCGATCATTACGAATGGAATCAAAGAGGTGCAAACCTCCAGAATTCAGCTTTCACCGCTGCGTGATGTATTTGAACAGATAATTATTTCAGAGGAAGTGGGTTGCCAAAAGCCACAAGCTGGTATTTTCGATTACGCATTTACTAAGCTAGCCATTTCAGATAAGAGTAAGGTTCTCATGGTCGGTGATTCTTTGACCTCCGATATTCAAGGAGGCAACAAATACGGAATGGATACCTGTTGGTTCAACCCTGCTGGGAAAACAAACGCGTCTGGCATTCAACCTACTTATGAAATAAAAAGCCTGATGGAGTTATCGAATCGTGTGCTTTCAAAGCGTCCCATCCTGAATCGTACATCGGCGGAAATCTAGATGAATGAGAAATTGGAAATCAGGATGAATAATGTCGAAATCAGAAGGACGGAAGTTAAAGACACCGAAAAGTTGAATGAATTGTTTAGAGTTGTGATTACAGACACGTTCACTTAAGAAGGCATTGGTCATATGCTGGAAGATATAGAGGACGAAATTGAGACTAAGCGAGCGTATTTGGTAAGTGACATGGAGAGTCACGGTTAGCAACACGGGCACCAAAGTGATTAAACAAGGCAGGCCGGAAAATCGGTCTGCCTTGTTTTGATTTTTTTATCGCCCCTGGTCAGATTCACAATTAGCAGGAGATAGCTTTAAGGCGGAAAGTAGAACTGGCGAAATCTCCAGAGAGATCCGAGACAACAAGCCCGATTTTCATTAGGCGGTCGCCTCCAAAAATTTCGCCATCAAACGCTACGCGGAAGGGGGAACCGCCATCTTCCACTAAGGTATTACCCGTATGGACTGCAGTGCTGCCTGTCGCCCCGTGTTCGATTATATACTTTTTATCTGGGCCAAGTCCTTTTAGAGTTAGTCGCCGGATGGGCCCATTTGGTTCAGCAAGTACGCGGAAGTAAGCGACAAACGCTTCGGATTGGTCCTCGCTAACAAACATCCAGGCCGTGTCGCCTCGGCCTTCAAACGGACTAAGAAGTCGATACATATCTCCCTGCTGTACAAGGGAACGGATTTCTTTATACTGGGCAATTTGTTTGGCAGCGAGTTCTTTTTCTTCATTCGTAAATTCAGTAAGGTCAAGTTCGTAGCCAAAATTCCCGCTCATTGCCACGTCGCCGCGTATGGCGAGGGAGGTGTTTCGTCCCACCTGGTGGTTCGGCACGTTCGATACATGTGCGCCCATGGTACTGGCCGGGTACACGATGCTTGTTCCATACTGGATAGCCAATCTTTCAATGGCATCGGTATCATCACTGGTCCATGTCTGCGGCATATAGTAGAGCATTCCGGGATCAAATCGCCCACCGCCTCCAGAACAGCTTTCGAACAAGATGTCCGGGAACTGGGAGGTCAGACGTTCCAACAGATCGTAAAGTCCGAGCATATAACGGTGCGCAGTTTCCTTTTGTCGTTCGCTAGGGGCTGTAGCCGAAGCAATCTCCGTCATGTTACGGTTCATGTCCCACTTGACATAAGTGATTGGAGCGATCGAAAATACGGAGCTAAGCGTCTCGTACAAGTAGTCGCATACTTCCTTGCGGGAGAGATCGAGCACCAGTTGGGATCGGCCTTCCGTCCGCCGCCGACCTTCCGCATGCAGGCACCAGTCGGGATGGTTGCGGTACAGTTCACTATCAGGTGATACCATTTCCGGCTCAACCCACAAACCAAACTGTAATCCTTGTTCATTAACCCGTTTGGCCAGGTCAGTAAGACCGCCGGGCAACTTGTGGCGGTCTTCGAACCAGTCCCCAAGCGAACTGTTGTCGTTGTCTCGCTTACCAAACCAACCGTCATCAAGAACAAACAGCTCAATTCCAAGAGGCCCCGCTTCTTTGGCAATCGCCTCGATTTTATCAGCGTCGAAGTCGAAATATGTGGCTTCCCAATTGTTCACGAGAATCGGACGTTCTTTGTCACGGTAAGCCCCTCGGCACAGACGTGTGCGATAGAGTCGGTGATAGGTGCGTGACATGCCCCCAAGACCTTCTTCGGAAAAGACCAATACGGCTTCAGGAGTCTGGAATGACTGACCCGGCTCAAGCCGCCAGGAGAAGTCAAAGGGATTGATTCCGATACTTACACGAGTCTGATTGAACTGCTCTACTTCTGCCTGTGCGACGAAGTTGCTGCTGTAGATTAGACTGAAACCGTACACATCCCCACGATCTTCAGTCACATCAGGCCGAAGCAGTGCCAGAAAGGGATTCATTTGGTGACTGCTGGAGCCCCGTCTACTCTCGAGCCGAATGGAGCCAGGTCCGAGGTCGCGGCGTTGGATATGTCTTTCCCGAACCCAGGCTCCAGGTAAGTAGAGGGCTTGGTAGTTGGAATCGGCGAAGTCGACAGAGGCGCTCATGGCGTGTTCAATATTCATGGTAGCGCTTCCCTTTTGTTCAAAAAGAGTAGATCTAGCAATGGCACTGTGGTTCGCAAATACAGTATAGAGCAGTGTAGTCTTAAGCCCCGAGTATTGATCCTCAAGGATCAAATAGAGGGTTGTGGCTTCATCATCCGATTCGGCATAGACGGAAGGAAGTCCCTCGAGCTTGGGTTTACCCGGTTCAATACGGTAACCACTATATTTTAGCTCAGTAGTTCGAGTTCCGTCCGCAAGTGCAGCCTGGTAAGCCGGTTGACGAAAGTCGCTTGTTCCATACTGGGGGTATTCCTGAGGAAGCGTATCCAAAGAAATTATACGACTGGAAGAAACGGGAGTGGGAGAGAAGGAGCAACGCTCCCTAAGTTCCAATATACTTGCGAGACTTTGGTCATGATGAAGTTGAGCTCCCCAATAGACATGTGCGGGATATCCTTCTACTAGCTGGATAATATAGCTGCAATCCTTAGACTGCAAATGAAACAAACCAAGCGCTTCGTTAACATGAATGTTCATGATATTCACTCCTCAGGGGTTATCATATTGATTGTTTTACGAAAGGATATTAATCAATGACAATAAGACTCTCAAGTACTAATTTTAGCCTTTTTTGCATGAGCTTTCTCGAATGACAAGCTTAGTCCCGATCACGCTATACGCAGGTGGTTCACGCCCCTCAAACCGTTCAGAGAGCAGTTGCACGGCAGCCTTTCCCATCTGTTCGGGATATGCACGGATAGTGGTTAGCGGAGGCTGCACGAAGGCTGCCATCTCAATGTCGTCGAAGCCAACAACAGCCATATCCTCTGGTACCTTGACTCCAAGTCCATGAAGGGCGCGGAGGGCACCAATAGCGAGCGGATCGCTTGCGACGAAGCAGGCTGTCGGTCGTTCCTGTTGGGCTAGGAGTTCGTTCATCATGAGATAACCATCCGCGGTACTCCAGGAACCTATACGGACGAATTGAGGATTGTACAACCCTTGTTCCCGCATGAATCGTTCAAAATAATGGGCCCTTCGCTCACCGTCGCTCTTACCGCCGATAAATCCGATTTGTCGGTGGCCAAGCTCAAGTAGATGTCCGAGTGCCTGATCAACAGCTTGTCTGAAATGAAGTCGTACAGAATCATACTCCAACTGTTCATGGTACTGGTCGACAAGGACAATGGTGTTCTTGTCAGGATGAAGCTTGAATACCTCTTCAGGATCAACGCCGCCCACAACAATCAGACCATCCGCCTTCTGTAAGGTGCCGATGGACGAGCGGCCTCGCAAGGTCTGTCCCAACGTCAGGCCAAGCTCTTCACAGCGCAGTTCGATTCCACGGCGGATCGAGGCGTAATAAGGATCGTCTCTTTCCTCCTCAATAGAACACCACAGCAGGAGGGAGACCGTTTTCCCGGCCCGTTCCGTATTCTGCTTTAATTGCCTCAGCCGGGTAGGCTTATACCCGAGTTGCTCGGCAACCAAAAAAATTCTGTTTTTGGTGTCTGAGCTTACGGACAGTGACAGATCGTTATTTAAAACCCTTGAAACGGTTGCGGCAGACACACCCGCTTCGCGGGCAATGTCTTTAATGGTTGCCAAAAGAGCTCACACCTTTTTAGTTAATAATTTTACTAAAAATCGACTTTATCCTAACACATCTCTAAAGTACTTTCAAGATGGACGGTTGAATTTTTTAAACTTTATTTTTGATCTACTACTGTAGAGATTGTTTGTGTTAACATGATGGATATTCTCTTGATGACGGAGGGGTTCTAGGTGAATATTCTGTCACTAGCTCGTAAGTGGTTTGGTCGACTTCGCTTTAAAAGCAAGGTTATAGCGGTATTTCTTCCGCTAATTATTGTTTCTCTGCTTATTCTTGGACTATTGTCCAACCAACTTTTCAGCCGTTCTTTGATAGACCAAACTACCAGCAATGTGGTCGATGAGTCTCAGCTTATCTTGTCTAGGACCGATTACATATTCAGGAGTGTGGAGACGGCGGCCAATATTATGGTCACGAATATTAACCGGATGTATGATTCATACGGTGCCAAACCTGATACTGCCATGGAGCCTATTCAGTTTGGAAACTTGATGCAGAGCCGCCTATCCATTGATTTGTCAATCTTTCGTGAGGTGGATGCCGCTGTCTTCATTGATAACGAAGGGAAGATTTTCGCCTCTTATACCGAAAGCGGGGATGATCGCAAGATCTATAGCATGCTTAAGCGGGTAAGGGAATCTGAAAGTTATGGACAGGTCCTCTGGTTTGATATGGAGAAGAGGGATTTCCTAACACCAGATCCGAGCTCTCCCGTTTTGACACTGGGGAAGACGGTCATTAATATAGACACCGGCGAACCTTATGGAACGCTTTTTCTGTTAGTGAAGGAAGAAGGTTTGTCCGATTACTTTCGTTCCAGCGATCCAGATGCACCCAAATCTTATTATTTTTTAGATAACGAAATGCGCGTGGCTGTGGCAGAAGACAATGAGATGCTGATGAATCCGGTGAATCCACAGCTGGGTGAGGCCATCCAACGTTGTGCCCCTAATGCATCCCATGGAACGTGCTCATTCGAGTATGAGGGCAACCTGATAACGGTCACTGATTATAACCGAATGGAATGGAAGTTGGTCAATATTGTTTCTCTCAGCCTGCTTACAGCTGATGTCCGGCAAAATGTTAGATTGTCGCTATTAATCGGTGTGTTATGCCTTGTTTTTTCCTGGCTGGGTGCTAGCTTTCTGTCCAGAATGGTCGTTAGTCCTCTCGAACAATTGACTAAGGCCATGCGAAAAGTAGTAACTGGTGATTTGCAACCTGTTGCGACAGTCCGTACTGAAGATGAAATCGGTACCATTGCGGAAGCGTTTAACTTTATGGTAAGACGGGTTCGGGAGCTGCTGGATGAGGTAAGGCAGGAACAGAACCGTAAGCGTGAATATGAGCTTGCACTGATAAGCGCCCAAATTAAACCGCATTTTCTGTACAACACTTTGGATACCATTTATGCACTCAATGAGTTAGATCGTAATGAGGAGGCTAGAGATACTACAAAAGCGCTGGCAGATTTTTATCGAATGGTGCTGAACAAGGGACGGGAACTAATCACTTTAGAAAAGGAAGCTCAGATTACTGATGATTACCTGACGATTCTGCAAATCCGTTATCCCGATGTGTTTCGCTATGAAGTGGATATTCCTCCCGAGTTTGAAGGTACACCGATCCCGAAGCTCTCGCTTCAGCCGCTTGTCGAGAATTCGATTTACCATGGCCTTAAGAAGAAAGGAACAAAAGGTTTTATCCGCATTTTTGCCTTTAGACAGGGCGATAAGGTGGTCGTTAGAGTGGAGGACAACGGTGTGGGGATGAACGAAATACAGGTTCAGACCATTATGTCCAGACATTTGCCGGAAGAAGGAATACGATCAATCGGCACCTACAGCGTTCAGCAGCGGCTGAGCCTGTATTTTGGCGAGGAGTATGGGATATCCGTGCAAAGTGTGCTCACGAAGGGAACAACTGTTGACCTGTCGCTGCCGATGCTGCCAAAGGGGAGTGAACACCAAAATGTATAAAGTGATGATTGTCGATGATGAACCGCTGTTCCGAGACTTTCTGCGTATGAAGATAGATTGGGAAAGCCATGGTTTTCGGGTTTGCTGCGAAGCAAGGAACGGACAGGAAGCACTTCAGGAGGCCGAGCGGCATCAGCCGCATCTCTCCCTCGTAGATATCAATATGCCCTTCATTGACGGAATTGAATTAGCCGAGAGGTTGAAAGTCAAATTCGAACGCATCGTTATTGTATTCATATCCGGACATAACGAATTTGAATACCTACAGAAGGCGGTTCGAACCGGAGTACAGGATTATTTGTTGAAGCCGTTCAATGCAGAAGAAATGCTCTCGATGTTGGAACGCATTAAGCCGAAGCTACCGGTGCTTCCACAGGAGAGCGAAAGTGCAGAGTTAAGGGGACAGGGCGGCGAAGTGTTGCATAGCAGAGCAGGTATGCCTGATTTGGGCCATCTACGCGATGCGGTCGTGCTTGACCTCCGAATGAAAGACAGTGAAACGCTAGAGGAGGTCCGTAAGGCAATCCGTCAGCTTAGTAAATATAAATGGGGAGACGAATACGCAGATACGATGCTTATGGGAATCGTATCTTTAGCCCTTTCCTTTGCCAGTGAACGAGGCATTCCTTATGACCGGCTATGGGAAAATGGAGGAGACAATTCTCCTTACGAACGGCTGCGAGAGTTAGATTCCTGGGAGGCTGCTGAAGGTTGGATGCTCGCTCTATACCGCAAGCTGATCCAACTGATGGAGAATATGCGTCCTACGAAGGCTTCCAATTTATTTGTGGCGGCGATCAACTATATTGAGGAACATTATGCAGACGCAGAGCTGTCTGCTGAGCAGGTTTCGTGCGGAGTATTCGTCGATCCCAGCTACCTGCGCCGCGTATTTCGCAAGGAGTCTGGCTTTTCCATAGTGGATCACATTACACACATCAGAATGAAGAAGGCTAAAGAGCTTTTGCTGAAAGGAAATCGGAAGCTGTCAGAAATCGCTGAAAGTGTCGGATACAGTGACCCCAATTATTTTGGAAAATGCTTCAAGAAACGCTTTGGCATGACACCCACTGAATATGAGCAACTCAAAAAAAGGTAGCGCCTGCCCTACGAGGCAGGACAAATCGATTTAAGCCTAGCGGTTTTCCTATATTTGGGGACCGCTGCTCTATTTGTCCCGTTTTTTACTGATTAAGCCCGTTTTATTCCTTAATCAAGAAAAGAAGCGGCAGTATACTGTAGTCATGCAAATGAAAGCGTAAACATAAAACACACTGCATGAGGGGGATTAAGCAAATGAAAAAAACTTACAGAAGTTGGAGTGCAGCTTTGCTAGTGCTCACTATGTCGATTGGATTGGTTGCTTGTGGGGAAGATAACTCGACCTCTTCCAAGAGTGAGGCAGGGGACGGTACGATCAAATTAAAGGTGTATGCACAACATTTTGATGACGATACCATAAAGCCGTTCGATTATGCGGTGGAAGAGCTCAAAAAGAAGATGCCAAACGTAGAAATTGAACTGGATCCTGCCGTACAGGACGGAGGACAGAAGCTTAAAACTTATGCGGCAACGGGCAATATGCCGGATGTCTATTTAGCGGATTGGGCTGTCCTGCAAACTTTCGCAAAATCGAAAAATGTTGAGGTGCTGGACAACTATGACACAACGGCCGAATTCAAGAAGAATCTTAATCCGGGTGTTGAATCGCGTTTGGTAGCTCCAGACAATCATGTATATGCTTATCCCGAAACCGGCATTGAATTCCAAATGATCTATTACAACAAGTCAATTTTCGAGAAGGTAGGAATTAAAACACCGCTTAAGACGATTGACCAGATGACCGATGCAGCGAAAAAGTTGAAAGCTGCTGGTTACGTACCTATGTCAATCTTTGCCAAAGAAAAATGGATTACGACCGCTTTCTATAATGGGCTGGTTACAAGGGAGCAGCCGCGTGGATTCGGAGCACTTGATGAGAAGGGTGTAAAAGCATTGCCGGAAGCATTCGTAACAGCGGCACAGCAGATGAAGCAACTGCAAGCAGCCGGATTATTCGATGCAAACGCGACGAACACCAATTATGATCAGGCTTCGTCCCTGTTTTATCAGGGCAAAGCTGCCATGTTCGTGAATGGACAATGGGAAATTTACAGCTCACAGGAAAAGCTGGGCGACCAGGTCGACTGGATGTACTGGCCTGCAAAGGATGAAGCAACCTACGAGAAATCCAAATATTTCATTGACGGCTCAGGTTCTCCGCAGGGCTACGCAGTATCATCAAGTAGCAAAAATAAGGAAACAGCCGTAAAGGTAGCGGCGTTCCTTGCCACAAAGTCAGCCGAATACAGATACACCCAACTTGGAAGTCCAATTGTTTCGCAGAAAGTGGATAAGCCAATGGCCTCTAATGTTCCAGTAATGATGCAGCGGGTCGTCAAAGAGTTGCTGCCAAACGCGCAGGAATATGCTCAACTTCTGAGCAATACAAAAATTCAGAACACCATTAATGACAATACTCAAAATTTAATGGTAGACAACTTCTCTGAACAGGATTTTGTGAACAATCTGAATAGCACATTGGAAAAAGAAAACTGAGAATTCAGGGATTCGGCAACCCTTGGCGGATAAGTCGCTGGGGGATGCTGTTCCAAAGATAAGGGGTGGAAGCAAGACATGAATAAATATTTGGGGAACAAATCGGCGCTCGCACTGTTTCTCCTCCCTGCTTTGATACTGTATAGCGTGATACTGATATATCCCGTTCTGCAAACCGTTCTTCGCAGCTTTTATAATTGGGATGGCCTGAGTACGCTGACCTTTTCGGGACTGAGTAATTATCGGGAACTGTTCTCCGATCCTCTACTTGCTACTTCGCTTAAGAACGGATTAATATTTGCCATTGTGCTGGCGGTCTTTCAGATCGGACTGGGAACACTATTAGCGCTAATCTGTGCGGACCCGCGCACACGCGGGCGAAAAATACTGAAAACGTCTTATTTTATCCCAGTTGTCCTATCGGTAACCGTGGTGTGCCAGCTGTGGATCGCAATCTATGACCCAACTAACGGATTGATCAATCGACTGTTTGATATCCTGAACATCCCTTATCAGCAAAATTGGCTGAGCTCCCCGACAGCATCAATTATTGCCATTGCCTTCGTTAATGCCTGGCAGTTTATGGGTTATCAATTTGCGTTGTTATATGCGGGAGTTAAGTCAATACCCGAAGACTACTTTGAAGCCGCCACGATTGACGGTTGCAGCAAATGGAGAGCGCACTGGCATGTCACGCTTCCACTGATGAGGGAAACGTACAAATTCTGCTTCATTATTGCGATTACCTCTGGAATAGGGGCCTTTGTGCAGATGCTGATTATGACAAACGGAGGGCCCGGCACTACAAACTATACATTGACATTCATGATTTACCGCTATGCTTTTATGGAAAGCAATTATGGGTATGCGTGTGCTGTATCCGTGCTGCTTGTACTAATCTCACTACTGGCAACTGTAGTTATCAATAAGCTGTTCGACCGCGGACAAACCGCCTGATAAGGCGTGTATTGAAAAGGAGAACGAAATGAGTAAAACTGCTTTGAGCAAGTTCAGACAAGCTGTTCTGCAGATACCGCTGTGGTTGTATTTTATTGTTTCGGTCTACCCGTTGTTCTGGATGGTTTCCTACTCGTTCAAGAACAACGATGAGATCTTTGTCTCTAACCCATTTGGACTGCCAACGCATTTTCGTTACGAAAATTACATCAATGCGTGGACGCAATTTAATATTCCCCGTTACTTTCTGAACAGTCTGGTCGTATCAACGATTTCGACTTTGTTCATCCTTTTGCTGGCTCTGATGTTTGCCTTCGCAGTGGCTCGTATGAGATGGAGGTTTCGTTCAGCTGTCCGGACTTATATGATCATAGGAATGTTTATGCCACTGCAGGTTATCATGATACCGCTGGCGATTCTGGTTCGCGATTTTCATCTTACGAATACGTACGGAGCTCTTATTCTTCCTTATATCGCAATTGGGCTTCCTTTCTCGTCAATGATTTTCTATGGATTCCTAACAGCAATTCCTAAGGAGATTGAAGAGGCGGCATGCATGGATGGAGCTAATATTTATAGACTGTTCCTGAAAATCATTATGCCACTTGCATTGCCTGCAATTGCGACGGTAGCCATTTTTCAATTCTTGAACAACTGGAATGAGTTCACTTTGGCCTATATTCTAATTTCTGATGAAAATATGAAAACATTGCCTCTAGGCTTACTTTTCTTCCAGGGTTCCTACAGTACGGATTGGGGAGCCATGGGAGCTGTTATGACTATGGCCTCCTTACCGATGGTACTTGTCTACCTGTTCTTGAGTGAACAAGTGGAGCGGGCGATGACGGTAGGTTCTGCTGTAAAAGGGTAGAAAGAATAAAATGCCCGGCTAGAGAATCAGAAAAAGATTCTCTAGCCGGGCATTTTTGATATGTACATACGTTAATTCAATCCGACGATGGTTTGTGGCTAATCAGAAACCTTACAGTAAAATAAAGGTTTTTGTAAGTTTAAACTGTTGTTCGTTATGTAGAAGCTGTTATGCTGGTAAACAGCTAGGCAAGGAAAGAAGTGAAGCAAACTTTGAAAGATCCAAAGCAAAGTTTCCATGAAACATTAAAAAATCATAAAAGAACTATTATAACAGTCACAGTTATCGTTATTATAATTATACTGTTAATCACTCTGGTGCTCGGCACCATGCATATAATTCGGGATTCAATATATACCCCCATGAAAAACTCCTAATCATCTACAACCAAAGGGGGTTAGATTGTTGTTATTGCTTGAACGATCAAATAAAGGCATTATATAGAGAAATCAGTTGTTAAAAATTCAAGCACTAAGAAGGTAGAAAACACGATGCAGAAGATATTAATAGTAGAGGATGACCCTCAAATCAGCTCCTTGCTCCAATCCTATCTTGAGAAATATGGTTATCAAGGAATTATTGTTTCAAATTTTGATCAAGTTCTGGCTATCTTTGAAGAGGTAAAGCCTGATTTGGTACTACTTGATGTAAATCTACCTCGTTTTGATGGATTTTATTGGTGCAGGCAAATAAGGACTCAGTCTACATGCCCCATCCTTTTTGTGTCTGCACGTGATGATAAAATGGATCAGGTCATTGCTCTGCAAAACGGAGCAGATGATTACATTACGAAACCATTTTATCCCGAAGTACTACTGGCCAAAGTAGAAAGTAATTTACGGCGTGCCTATGGTTCCTATGCCGTTGCTCCACCATCACGATCCTTAACGGTGTCAGGCTTGACTTTGTATCCGGACATTATGGAACTTGTATACCATGACAAGCAGGTAGAGATGAGCCATAAAGAAGCGGCCCTACTGGAGCTATTGATGACATATCCTAAGCAGGTTGTAGGGAGAGTTCATATCTTAGAGGCTTTATGGGATGATGACCAATATGTAGGGGAGAACACACTGAATGTTTATGTCACTCGTGTCCGCAAAAAACTGAGCGAGCTGGGACTAGGGGATATCATAGAGACGGTTCGAGGCGCTGGCTATCGGCTTCACTTGACTGAGGAGGAAGAACGGTGAAGCTTTTTTGGCGTGACCATTTTTCGCTGGTCATTTTTAATATCATCCAACTTTTTCTTGTGTTAAGTATCTATTGGATGGATGGTTACCGTAACTGGTCGACGGCCCTATATTCCGTCTTTTTTGGGTCCATCCTATTGGGGGTCTATTTGCTGTTCCGGTTCGTTATGTATTCTGGTTTATATCGCATATTATCCACTACAAACATTAAAGATTTAGATGAGCTTATTCAGATGAAGGTACTTAATCCGTTAGCCGCTTCTTTACAACATTTGCTTTTGCAATATTATCGATTGTATCAGTCCCGAATTCATCAGTTAGAGCATCAGCAGCGCGATCATATTACGTTTATCAATCAGTGGGTTCATCAGATGAAAACTCCTCTTTCTGTTATTCATTTAATCCTCAAAGGAAGAATAGACCCCGAATCGGATCAGATTCACGATGAGATTGATCGAATGGGAAAAGGACTGGACATGATTTTGTATATGTCACGATTGGAATCCTTTGAACCTGACTTTCATGTGGAGCCTGTTGTATTACGAAAGCTGGTTAGTGATGTGATTTATGATAACAAAAGATTATTGATCCGCAACGAAATTTATCCTTCCAATGAAGTGGACGAGCAGTTGAGTGTGATTACCGATGCCAAATGGCTAAGATTTATCATTAATCAATTGGTGACTAATGCGATAAAGTACTCTTCAGGTCATGCTCACAGTCTGAAGCTGATGTCTGACGTAAGAGAGCATGTCATTGTGTTGGAAGTAAAGGATGAGGGGATTGGTATCCCTAAAAAAGACATAGAACGGGTATTTGAGGCTTATTACACAGGTGAAAATGGGCGGAAGTATCGTGAATCAACCGGGATGGGACTCTATTTGGTGTCTGAAATCTGCAAAAGACTGAATCATGATATTCAATTGAAATCGACGGTTGGTAAAGGGACGACGGTTCAAATCCTGTTTTCCATTGGCAAATGAGAAACCTTACAACACATTTAAGGTTTTTGTAATGTTAATCGGTCGCTTCACTTATCTGGATGGATTATGATCATAGCATAGGAAAAGAAAGGAATGAACGATGGAGATTGTACGAATGGATCAAGTTACCAAAATATACTATGGCAAGGTTCCCTACCGAGCTCTTAACAATATCCATTTAACGATCAAACAAGGCGAGTTTGTTGGTATTATGGGGCCGTCTGGTAGTGGGAAGACTACATTATTAAATATGATTTCGACCATTGATATGCCGACTTCTGGCGAGGTTAGCATTAAAGGAGAAAATCCACATCTGCTCAAGAAGGATAAGCTGGCTTTATTTCGCCGCAAAGAACTGGGCCTTGTATTTCAAGATTATAATTTGCTGGAAACCCTCACTTTGGGAGAAAACATACTGTTTCCTCTGATGCTGAATAAAAAAGGGTTAAAGGAAATGGAGCACAAACTGGAAGAGGTAGCGAAAAAACTGGATATTACAGATGTTTTGGACAAACGGCCTTATGAGGTATCGGGGGGACAAAAACAACGTGCAGCCATAGGCAGGGCTATGATTCATTCTCCTTCGCTCCTGCTTGCAGATGAACCAACCGGAAATCTCGATTCCAAGTCTTCGCGTGTTGTAATGGAAATGCTGAGCCTTGTCCACCGTGTAGACTATTCTACAATTGTGCTGGTAACACACGGCGCCTTGGAAGCCAGCTATTGCGACCGGGTAATTTTTATTAAAGATGGTGAGTTATATAATGAAATCCGTCGTAATCATAGTCAGCAAATATTTTTTCAGGAAATCATAGATATGCTCTCCTTTTTGGGGGGAAGTAGACATGCACATGAGCTTTCGTCTGTTAGCATGGAATAATCTCAAACGCAATGCGCGTGCTTACGTTCCTTATTATTTAAGCAGCTCCTTGATGATTACAATTTTTTTCGTATATGCGGTATTTATTTTTCACCCGGATGTCTCGAATGTAATCACAGCAACTAATGTAAAAAAGGGATTACAGGTTGCGGATCTGTTGATTTTTGTATTTTCCTTTTTTTTCGTATTATACACAAATAATATCTTTGTTGCTGCACGTAAGAAAGAATTGGGTATACTCACCATTTTAGGAGCAAGTCATAGGCAAATTTATTTTTTGATAGCTATTGAAAATCTAATTATAGGCTTTTTATCATTGGTTACTGGTATGATTGGGGGATTTGTTTCAGCGAAGTTTTTTCTGCTTTTGGGCTCCAAAATCACAGGAATATATTTAAGATTTTATTTTCCCTGGAAGGCACTGGCTTTTACAGGAATCGGCTTTATGTTTTTGTTTATATTGATCTCACTTGTGTCTGTTTTCTTTATCCGGCGTTTTAAACTACAGCAGCTTTTTAGCAAGGCTCCTCAGCTCAACAAAGAACCTAAAGCTTTTTGGAGTCTGTCCATTCTTGCCATAGTATTCATAGGAGCAGCTGTATGTTTAATGAAGCTTGATTTTTCACCCTACATTTATCTGGCACCGTATCGTTTAGGGACCCTTTCTTTTTATATATTGCACTATTCGGTCGGAGACACCTTTAAATATACAATTATAATGGGATCTCTGGGTATTTACTTAGTTTATAATCAATCATGTGTACTATTCATTCAATTGCTTAGAGCTAACAGGAAATGGTCTTGGAGCGGATCGCGTTTGTTATGGTTATCTGAGATCACATATAAAATGCGAAATAATGCCGGGCTTTTTTCATTGATTACCCTCATTTCTATCATTTCCTGTGTAGGAGCAGCGTCAACCTTTGACTCCATGCAGCAGCAAAAAAGATTTCTTAGGGAGCAGTCTTATTCATTTGCATTTACTTCTGATGTTGTAAGTTCTAACGAGCTTGAAAAAGAGATTGACCAAAATCTGTATACGGCTGGGGTAGATTATGGGAAAGGTGAAGTGTTAGTCTTCCCCTTTCGGGAACAGGTCGCGCCAGTGATGAAACAATCCAACTATGAAGCACTTGCTTCCAAGTTTAAGAAGCTGAAACAGGTACCTACGCTTCGGGAGAATCAAGGTTTTTTCCTTTTCGATCCAAACGGGATGTCTTTCGAAGAAAAGAAAACCTTTTTTGAAAAAAAGCTAACTTACAAGCAAGGGAAATCTCATATGATGAATCTTCAGATTATGGATACTAAGATAATAGATCATAACCTGAAGTTTGATGGAAATATCGTTTCTGAACTAGGAAGCTTACTTGTTGTTTCTGATCGAACTTACGACTATTTAATTGAACATCGGTATTTCAATGATCCGTTGGCATATAAATCTACTTATTATTTTGTGCCCAAATGGAAGAATGGCCGGCTTTCCTTAGAAACTTCTGAAACTCAACAAGAGGTATGGTTGTATTCTGTGTTGGCCAACAAGGTGAATAAAGGAGTGCTTAACTCTAGGGCCGTAGACTATTTGACATCGGAAATGGATCTGGTTATTAGTGAATTTATTGGTGGATTTATCGCCATTATTATGTTGGCGAGCACGGTAAGCCTGCTATATTTCAGATTGTATGTAGATCTTCAGCGGGATGAGGAAATATACCGAGCTTTATCGAAAATTGGACTAAACTCAAGGGAAATGAGACAAGCTGCCTCCAGACAAATTGCATTTCTGTTTCTTCTGCCATTAGTCGTATCATCTATAGGAATAGTGCTTTGTTTAGTGATGTCAGAACCGTCTGGAATATATGGATTACCCGTTCATCTTACGCTGATTCAGATTATGCTGTGCTTCTGGGCCATCCAATTCCTTTCCTTTCTTATTGTACGTTCCCTGTATCTTCGTCAATTAGATTTAAAGATACTGTAAGGAAGGATAAGTTGTGTGTAAAAAGTTGCAGAAGGGTAGGATGAAGTTCCTCCTTTCTGGAATTTTGTACTGAAAAGAAGATAAGGTCTCAAGTGGGATACAGAAGAAAACACATAATTCGTATAACAACGTAATTATAAACTATATTTAAATCGATACCATATCTTTAAAGTGGGGATATCTATGAAAAAACGTATGTTCATTTTATTGCTGCTCGCCTTGTCGGCCAGTTCTTTATCAGAGTCCTTTGTTCAAGCAGAGGAGGCGCAGCAGCAGGTTACCAAAGCAAGTGTGAAATTAACATTGAGTCAAGCCCAGCAGTGGGCACGATCCCATAGTTTTAGCTTGAAGGAAGCCCAGCAAACGATAGATCGCAACCGGATTATGCTAAAAAATGCAGGCAAGAATCTGGATTTCATTCCGGCAGGTCAAGGCAACGGTGAAGAAGATGCGGCTAGTAGTTCAGCATGGAAGGGGTATGCTTCATCGACAGTTTCTTATTTGGAATCCAAAAAGCAAATCGAACTTGCCCAAGATCAGACAGATTACACTGCAATGAAGAATTACTATGACGTACTTCTGGCTGATAACAAAGTAAAGAGTAGTGAGAATGCACTTTCGCTCGCGCTATTGGAGGAAAAAGCTGCTGAAGCGAAGGCCAACCGTGGAAAAATTTCTCCAGGTGATCGAAGTACGATTATTCAGACTCGTATAGAGGCTCAAAAGAATGTAGACATTGCTAAAGCTGCACTGCAAAAAGCGCAGGATTCGCTTAATACACAAATGGGACAGTCACAAGGAAATTTATATGAACTGGTGGACAGACCCGTTTACCGGAAAATGGATAACACGAATCTGGATACGCTAGTGTCGCGTGCCATCTCAGCGAGTCCTTCGGTATGGAGACAGGAGGAGGCAGTCAAGCTAGCAAAAATGGAAATTAAATATTACACGTGGAACTCGGGAACGGATGACTATGAAATTAAACAGATAGATGTAGATTCAGCACAAGGTGGACTCGAAAATACCAAGGATCAACTGGCAGAAACACTGAAAAGTATGTACTTTAATTTACAGCAAAATGAAGAACAATACGAACAAATGCGAAGTAATCTACAGAACCTTAGTAAAGTGTTGGACATTTCTCGCAAAAGAAAGGCACGTGGATTTGCAACAGGTACGGAGGTCGCCACGAATCAGTTGAAAGTAAAGCAAATCGAACGGAATATGGATGAACTCATTGTTCAAATGACGCTGCTGCAACATGCTTTAAACAAGCCGTGGAGTGTATAGGATTTAGCAAAAATACAATTTAAGGGGATATAACATTGTCGGAAACAGAAAAGAAAGATAAAAATTCATTACAAGTATTAAGAAAGAAAAGAAGAGTGAAAAGGAGCATAGGTATTCTGATCTTGCTCATTATAGCGGGAATTGGCGGTACGCTCTACATGAAAAGGGGCCAGGAAAAACCTGTGGAGGCTCCGGCGAATCAGGTCGTACAGGTACAGAAAGCTAACATAACCGAGTCGCTTAGCGTTACTGGAACCGTTCAGGCTTCCAAGGAAGTAAATATTAATTTTACAAATATCGAGGGTGCCAAGCTCGTCGCTGTCAATGTCAAAGCAGGAGATAGCGTCAAGGCAGGTCAGGTGCTAGCACGACTAGATGATTCAGATGCCAGGCTGCAAATTAAGGATGCCGAATCTAATGTCGCAATTGCAAGGGCCAAACTGGACGAAGCCAAGCGCGGACCCAAAACAAATGATATCGAGCTACAGAAAGCAAATGTCTTAAAGGCACAGATGGCGATTAAAACAGCCAAGAACGCGATGGAATTAGAGGAAGCTGCTGCGCAAAAGGAGGCAGCCAAGGTGACTTTGGATAAAGCCCAGAAGGATTATGATGACCAGGCTTATCTGGTTCAGAATGATGCGGCAGCAGAAAGTGACCTGGCGACAGCCAAGCAAAATCTGGATAAGGCAAAACTGGATATGAACAATGCAGAGCTGCAGTACAAGAAGGCACAGACCAAGCAAACTGAGGCGATCGAAGAGGCGGAAATGGGCTATAAAACAGCATTAATACAATTAAAGGCTGCACAGTCCCCACCTGAAGCTTCCAACATCCAATCTGCACAAGCTTCTTTATTGCAGGCTGAAACGGCATTAGAGCAGAAGAAAAGTGTTCTAAGTAAATTACAGGTTACGGCGCCGTGGGACGGGATCATTTTGAAGGTCAATGGCGATGTGGGCACTAGTCCTACTGCACCTTTTATTGTCATGAATAACTCCAACACAGGGGTTATGAAGGTTCTTGCCAAGGTGAACGAAAGTGATATTGCTAAATTAAAGACCGGACTTCAGGCGACAATGCACTCGAATTCATTCCCGGACAAACAATTTAAAGGCGAAGTACGCTTTGTTTCTCCAGAGCCGGTGACGGAAGCCAATGTGACTACATACAAAATTGAATTGTCTTTGGATAGCCAAAACATAAGGCTGCAACCGGGGATGAATATGGATGTATCTCTACTGTTAGCTGAACACAAAAATGCGCTGTCTGTGCCATTGTTTGCCTTGAGGTCTGAAGGCGGTGTGGATGGAGTATATGTGGCGAAGAACACAGCGAATCCGGCCGATTATGAGTTTAGACCCGTGAAATTGGGTGTCTATACAGCGGATCAGGCCGAAATCAAGTCCGGTGTCAAGGAAGGTGAAACCATTGTTATTCCTCCTCAGAACAGCAGTGCTGACCCGAATGGCAGTGGAGGGGGGCAGACACAATGAGTGAAACTCAATCCAATAACACCGTTATTGAAATTAAAGAGCTGAAAAAAAGGTATGAAGTAGGCGGTCAGGAGATTCAGGCTCTACGAAGTGTGAACTTATCTATTAGCGAAGGGGAGTTTGTTGCTATTATGGGGCCCTCTGGTTCAGGCAAGTCCACCATGATGAATGTTATTGGTTGCCTGGATCATCCGGATACCGGTAAATACTATCTGGATGGTTACTCCATATTGGATGCTCGTGAGAACGAACTTTCAGAGATTAGAAATCAGAAGCTAGGATTTGTGTTTCAGAAATTCTATCTCCTGCCTCGTACTACAGCTTTAGCAAATGTGGAGCTGCCTATGATGTATGCAGGTGTTCCTGCCAAGGAGCGTCGGGAAAGAGCTATAGAGGCGCTTCGGATGGTGGGTCTTGCAGAACGGATGTATAACAAGCCTAACGAGCTTTCTGGCGGTCAGCAGCAGCGGGTTTCCATCGCCCGAGCTTTGGTGAATCATCCGGTCATTCTGCTGGCAGATGAGCCTACGGGTGCACTGGACACGAAGACGAGCATCGAGATTATGGAGCTGTTCCAAGGCTTGAATGAGCAAGGAAAAACCATTGTCCTGGTTACTCATGAACTGGAAGTAGCGGAATATGCCAAACGATTGATCAGCTTTCGGGATGGTAACATTGAGCGAGATGAGCCTATTGCAAATAGACGAATTTCATCAAGGGTGGTAAGTCTATGAATCTGATGGAAACGATCCGTGTATCGATGAACAGCTTAACTACCAACAAGATGCGCTCATTTTTAACGATACTCGGTATTATTATCGGGGTGGCAGCGGTGATTGCCATTATGGCCATCGGGAATGGCTCAAAGGCCAGTATTAAGGAGGAAATCAATAAGTTAGGAAATAACGTACTTTTGGTTGCTCCCGTCATGCCAATGACTGAGGAAGAAATAAATCAGGATACCTTGCCCTCATTTACGTGGACAGATGTCGAGGCATTGGAACAAAAGAGTTCGATTGCAGCAATGATGCCCCGTATTTCAAGCAGTTCAAAAGCTGCATGGGGGCGATATAACTATAATGCAACCATTGTAGGGACATCTGCTTCATTTTACAAGGCCAAAAAGTTTTCCTTTGCCGAGGGCAGAACATTTACCAACGATGAGATGGATAAACGTAGGAATGTTGCCATTCTGGAAAGCCAAGCGGTTGTGCGTCTTTTTGGTGGAGATACCAAAGGCGTATTGGGACGAACGTTTCAAATCAAACAGATCCCTTTCAAAGTAATCGGAGTATTGAATTCTCAGCCTGTTACGAATTTAAGCTACAGTACAAATGATCAAATCTACATCCCGGCTACAACCATGATGAACCGTCTGGGTGAGAAAAACATTACTGGTCTGGAGGTATCCGCCAAGTCACCAGGCTTGATGGGTCAGGCTCAATCAGACATATTGGAAAGCTTGCGTGTGACGCATCAGCTAAAACCTTCGGAACCGGATCAATTTCAAGTAATGAGTCTGTCCGAAGCAGCAGGTGCAGCATCCGGTGTAGATAATATCATGACCAGCTTGCTGGGAGGTGTAGCTGCGATCTCACTTGTGGTAGGGGGAATCGGAATTATGAATATTATGATGGTGTCGGTTATAGAGCGCACGAAAGAAATTGGTATTCGAAAAGCTATTGGTGCCAAGCCAAGAGATATTATGATTCAATTCCTGTCCGAAGCGGTCATTTTTGGTCTGCTAGGGGGGATGCTCGGGGTTGTTACAGGCGTAGGCGCCTCCAAAATAATCGAAGCAACAGCACGCATGACCATTGAATTTACAATCTCGCCGATCCTATATTCGTTTCTTAGCTCTGCAGGTACAGGCATTCTATTTGGGGTATATCCGGCTTATAAAGCAGCAAGATTAAAACCAATAGATGCATTGAGATACGAATAATTGAATGGGCACATGGTCGCAACATAAAACGTGAACTGCTTCTAGATTTTTGGAGGAATATATACTATGGAAAAAAGCTATGTGCAAAATAGAACCAGAGCTCATCGAATGAAGAGGAAGAGAAGAAGACTACTGTTTATTATTCTCATTTGTATGGTTCTAATGATTATAAAACTCTTTGACATCTTCAGTAGTAAACCACAGCCAGTAAAAACGATTGAATATGCAGAAAAAATAGAATCAGTATCAACCGACAAACTAAATAACAAATCCAAAGGGAGCGAATCTTCTCTACAAAATGTTTCGGATGTTGAAGATGCAGCATTTGTTGAAAAGTACTTAAATCAGCAAATGCAAGGGCAGCGACCTGAGGGGATCGACGGTAAAAAAGTAGTCTATTTATCTTTTGATGATGGTCCATCGGTTACCGTAACGCCTAAAATATTAGATATTCTTAAAAAAGAAAGTGTGAAAGCAACGTTTTTTGTGGTAGGAAAAGCAGTAGAGGAAAATGAAGTGACTAAAAAAATAACAAAAAGATTGGTTAAGGAAGGACATGCGATCGGAAATCATACCTACTCACATGACTACAGTTATTTGTATCCGAATCAGACTGTGAATTCGAGCAGTTTTATGAATGATATTGAAAAAACAAATCAAGTTTTAAAGCAAATATTGGGGCAGAATTTTTCCACAAGAGCGATTCGATTTCCAGGCGGCCACATGACATGGCAGAGAAATGATCCCGATGGTATGGAAGTACTGGACAAAGCACTACAGGATAAGGATTACCATCAGATTGACTGGAATGTGTTACCTAAAGATGCAGAGGGTGCACGTAAGAATGCTGAGCAATTAATTAGTGAATTCATGAGAAATATTGGGACTAGAGAAAAAGCAGTGGTACTCATGCATGACACTTATGGGAAGGAAGAAACAGCCAAAGCCTTGCCTGAAATCATAAGATATTTAAAAAAGCAGGGATATGAATTTAAGACTATCAAGTAACGTACCGATTTCAATCAAAGCAGAAGGGATACGCAATAATATGGATGTTAAAGATCTGGAGGATCTATATTTATCTTGCAAATCAGACCTCTTTGGCTATCTATTGAGGATATTGCATAACAAACAGGATGCTGAAGATTTGTTGCATGAGTGTTTTATTCGGTTTATAAGAGCTTCGCCTGACTTGCCCCAAGATCGTATTCGGTTTTACCTTTTGAGAATTGCCAAAAATTTAGCTATAGATTTAATCAGAAAACGAAAAAAGATGGAGGAATACATTTTACGTAAGGGGCTGCTCCACTATCACTGGGATATCCTTGATTTTGAAATTCAGGAGGAGGTCAATCAAATTCTCTTGATGGCAAGTAATACCGAGCAAAGAACGGTACTTGAATTGCGATTAGTCCAAGGATACTCCATAAAGGAAACGGCTAGAATTTTAAACAAGAGTGAGAATGCAGTGAAGTCTTCGCTTCACAGAGCTTCCCAACGTATTAAATTGAGATATATTTCTTGAACTGATTGGATGAAAAGAGGAGTAGACATAGAGTCTGCTCCTCTTTTCGCTCAATACAGAGATAAAACAATAAGATCGATATTTTCCACCATAATAGATAATAAATATCCCCTTTTTTTGGATTGTTTCTATTTATAATGAAAGCGCACCCATAACAATCAAAGGAGCTGATTTGTTTTGACACGTAACAAACGCTTAAGAAGATTGTCCACCGCCATGTTAACGGTGCCTATGCTCACGATGTTCGCTTCAAGCGCAATGGCAGAGCAGGAATCGAACGGACATAAGCCTCCGGTTTCTACTGGAAGCGGCGTATTTTATGAAATTTATATCAATTCTTTTTATGATTCGAATGGAGACGGACATGGTGATTTGAAAGGAATCACACAAAAGCTTGATTACTTAAACGATGGAAAACCCCATTCGGGTAGGGATTTGCAGGTCAGCGGCCTCTGGCTTATGCCCCTAAATCCATCTCCAAGCTACCATAAATATGATGCAACTGATTACTATCAGGTGGACCCACAGTATGGGAGTCTAAATGATTTCCGCACCTTGATGAAAGCAGCGGACCGAAAGGGCGTTAAGGTGATCATGGACCTTGTTATCAATCATTCAAGCAGCGAGCATCCATGGTTCAAGGAGGCCAGTGCCAACCCGCAAAGCAAATTCCACGACTATTACGTATGGGCGGATGAGAACACAGATTTGGAAGAAAAGGGCTCGTGGGGTCAGCAGGTATGGCATAAGAATCCGAATGGCGAAGGGTATTTCTACAGTACGTTCTGGTCGGGCATGCCGGATCTGAACTTTGACAATCCCGAAGTCCGCAAAGAAATGATCAAAGTCGGCAAGTATTGGCTGCAGCAAGGTGCAGACGGGTTCCGACTTGACGCGGCGATGCATATTTTTAGAGGACAGACGAAAGATGGTGCGGATAAGAACATTGCCTGGTGGAGTGAATTTCGTTCCGAGATGGAGAAGGTAAATCCAAATGTATATCTGGCAGGAGAGGTATGGGACAAACCGGAGACCATAGCTCCTTATTACGGACAGCTCCACTCCTTGTTTAATTTTGACCTGGGCGGAACGATTTTGAAGTCCGTGAAAAACGGCCGAGATCAGGGTATCGCGGCATTCGCCGAGAAAACGCTGCAACTGTACAAATCATATAATAAGGCGGCACTCGATGCTCCGTTCCTGAGCAACCATGACCAGACTCGTGTCATGAGCGAGCTAGGCGGGGATGTGCGAAAAGCCAAGCTGGCCGCTTCCATTCTTTTAACGCTTCCGGGTCAGCCGTTCCTCTATTATGGCGAAGAAATTGGTATGAAGGGAGAGAAGCCTGATGAGTTTCTTCGTGAGCCTATGCGCTGGTACAAGGGAGAGGGCCCTGGTCAAACGACATGGGAGAAACCCAAATACAACAAAGGCGAGGTATCAGTGGAAGCGCAGCTGAGAGACGATGATTCCCTGCTGGAAAGCTATCGCACACTCATCCGTCTGAGGGAAAAACATGAAGCTTTACGCAGCGACAGTCTGCAACCTATACAAGCAGGCTCTGCCAGCGTGACCGCATTTAAACGTACTTCAGGCAAAGAAGCACTGTATGTATATCATAACCTGTCTGGAGAGCCGGTTACCTTGCAGATGAAAGATTCCGATAAGGGTAAATGGAAAGTGGTCTTCTCCACCTCAAAGGATGTGAAGGTGAAGAAAGGAACAGTTAAAATTCCGGCTTACAGTTCTCTGATTACCGAAGAAGACAGAAAGAGCTGAATATACGCAAAATTACCGTTCAGATGAAGCAGGGCATATATCGTTGAATCCAGTTTGGGGTGTTAACAGCACCCCTTTTTTCTATTGAACCGGAAACGTACGTGTTCTAACTATACCGATTTGACGTAAAGCACGCCCCTTAGAGTACACACAGGGAAGGAAAAATGACATTCTCCAGTGTATATTCCAAGGGGCATTATTTAATACCCTCAATCATAGTAAAGATCGGACGATTCCATATGATTATAAAGGGGGTATGCCTTCCGGTATGTTTCGACTCTTGCTCTTGGCAAGCAACTGCTCATCAAACGGCAAATTCTCTTTGATCGCCCACAGATCGTCATAGCTGAGAATACAGCGATCAGCTCTGGACAGATCCTGCCGGCCGGAGCCGGGGTTATGGAAGCCGATACAGTACATTCCTGCACTTTTGGCTGCCTGGACCCCGTTATGTGAATCCTCAATAACGATGCAATGGGCCGGTGCAATGCCTAGCTGCTCGGCGGCGTATAAGAAGATGTCCGGTGCCGGCTTACCCTGCAGTACCTCTTCACCGGTGATTCGAATGTCAAAGTAACGGCCAAGTCCTGTCTTTTCCATAATGAGATCAATCAGCGCCCGCGGAGAGGAAGAGGCCACCGCGACCGGAATCCCTTTCTCTTGCAGCCAGTCCAGCCACCGCTCCAGTCCATCGATCGCCGCAAGGCCCTCGTGTGCAATCATTGTCTGCATCACATTTTTTCGGTGATAGGACAAGGCCTCTTCCACCGTATTGGTGAGCTGATGCCTGTCCAGCACTTGACGCCACATGGATTCGAGTGTCACTCCGACATAGGTGTGATGCTCTTCTTCCGTCATGGGCGCACCGAAATGGGCAAAGGAGCTGCGTTCGACCTCAAAGTAGATCGGTTCGCTGTCTACTAACACCCCGTCCATGTCGAAAATGACCACTTTGACTGGAACGGACGCGGATAGGTCTCCTGTACATTCATTATTCGTCGGTGTAACATGATGGATGCTCGTCATGTCCATTCTCCCCCTTGTTAGTAGCTAAATTTAGTTGTCGGAGCCACTAGATTGCAGCACAATCTTGATCGCCTGAGACGAGGGCTGAAGTGTCCGCTCGCTGATATTGCATCCAAGCGTCTTAAAGGCTTCATGGTAGTCATCCAGCGGATACGAGTGGGTAATGATTTTTTTGGCGGGAATGATTTGCTGCTCAATCAGGTAATGCGCCGTGGAGAACGTGCCCAGAGAATCAATCGAACCGATGATTTTAAGGCTACGGTCAACTACCTCTTTCGGATTAAACGAGCTTATCCCATCTCTCAGCCCCACCAGCATCAAATACCCGCCGCTCGCAAGCTGGCTTAGTACCTCAGTGCCGACCACTCCTGTGGTGTCCACAATCATGTCCACCTGATTTTTTAACGGAGCCAGCTTATGAATGGCCGATTCCAGTGTGGCGTGCGCGGACCACCGTTCGGGGGCAATAGAATCCGCTATGGCGAGCCGTTCCTCCGAGATGTCAACAAGGCAACCAGTTACGCCTTTCGAAGCAAGAGCATAGCTGTACAGAATCCCGATCGGACCTGCGCCTATAATAACGGTTGTGAAGTTCGGCAGCAGGTTAATCTGGTTGATTCCGGTCAGCATACAGCTCAGCGGCTCGGTCAGCGTCGCTTCTTCGTAGCTGATATGGTCCTTCAACTTGTACAAAAAACGGTCCTCAGTCACATAATAATCGGTGAACGTACCGTCTGCGCTGACTCCGGTCTCTGTTACGGATTTGTGTGTGCAATGATTTTGTCTTCCTGTCCGGCACATTTCGCATTGGCCGCAGTAGTAAGTTGGATCAATCACCACTCGGTCTCCAGGCTGCAGTGAACTGACGGCTGGTCCTACAGCGATCACATCCCCCGCTGATTCGTGCCCCAAAATCGTAGAAGGCACGGCATGATATTTGCCACTGATGATACCTAGATCCGTACCGCATACGCCAGTCGCCCGAATCCGGACGAGTACATCGTTATCTTTTTTTATCTCCGGGATAGGTCTTTCCTCAAGTGCGACATCCCAAGCTGATTTATATACAAGTGCGAGCATGTATAATTCCTCCTTTTGCTTATTGAGCAGATCGTTAGTGAAGGGTAGCAAGAACGGCGTCAAGCCGTTTAACAATTTCGGCAATCTCATCTTCGGTAGCCGTGAGGGAAGGTCTGACTTTGACCACATTCCCATAACCGTAACGGGAACCTCTCAGAATTAATTGTTGTTCCTCAAATGCGCGATCGATAATCCCGTTGCTTTTCACTGCATCCGGGGCATCGTCCTCGTCTACAATTTCCAGTCCCCACATCAGTCCGACGCCACGAGCCTCACCAATGCAATCATACTTGTCGGCCATCTCCGTCAGTAGGGATCCGAGCAGGCTTCCTTTGGACCGGACGGCTTCCAGAAAACCGGGCTCGGTTACAACCTCCAATGTGGATTTGGCTGCCGTGACCGAGATCAGATTGCTGCCCGAAGTAAAGGAATGTTCGTGCTTCTCCAGGACATCGAGACGAGACTGCATCAATACCGCCGCAACCGGGACTCCAATACCACCCAGACCCTTAGCGAGAGTAATAATATCCGGTTGGATGTCAAACAGTTCACTTGCGAACATGTAACCTGTCCGCCCGATTCCGGTCTGCACTTCGTCTGCAATCAGAATCATCCCATGCTCGTCGCATAGCTGACGGAGGCGCTTGAAATATCCTGCAGGCGGGATGATATTACCTCCGTTGCCCAGAATGGGTTCAATAATCATGCAGGCCACAGACCCTGAGCTTCCATACTCAATGGCGTCCGATATAGCGTCAATACAATGATGACCACACTTGTCTGGTGAAGAATTAAAAGGACAGCGATAACAGTAGGGGGCAGGCACATGCAGAGAATTTGCTGCAACTGAGTTAGGGAAATTCTTGCGACGAAAGGCATTACCGGAAATGCCTGTTGCAAACTGGGTTTGTCCATGATGTGACAGATGCAGACTGATGATATCGGTTGCTCCGGTGTATTTTTGGGCCAGCTTCACAGCACATTCGTTCGCTGTGGAGCCGGTAATATCTCTCATCCATCCGGCGTCTATGCCGTTCGGGGCATACTGGATTAGATGATCTAGGACTTCTTCGACATAAGGCTCTGTAAAAGTAGAAGACATGTGTGCAAGATTGCCGACTTGCTCCTGTACTTTGCTTACGACATGAGGGTGGTTATAACCGAGCGACAAGTTGAAGGTGCCGGATACGCCATCCAAATACTCCTTACCCGAATCGTCAATTAGAGTAATGCCTTTACCATATCTGAAACGTTCTTTGGTCAACGTATGCACGATATTTCCCCTCCATATCAGAATATACATTCTTATTAAGTCATCTTTATAAAGTCTACCACCCTATCAGAGCATATCGAGGCTGAACTCACCTCCCCAAAATAAGAAATCCACCTTCCTTGCCCTCATGGACAAGGGAGCATAATCCGGTGCTTCTGCGATAGGCCTCACCTCCCCTAAGAACTAAAACAATATCATCCTTCCTTGCCCTGATGGGCAAGAGAGTCAACGACTCGGCTGCCCCGATCATTCCACAGATGCGTGAGAATAAGTGCCAGCAGCAAAATCAGAGTAAACCCTCCTAAAATCCAGAGGCTAGCCGCCACTGGCCATTCGCTCATGCTCCAGCCAATTACATATTGAAGCACCGAGCCGCCAATTCCGCCCGACGCAATCAGAATGCTGGTCGTCCGCTCGGTCATTCCTGGAATCAGCACGTTGGCATAGACAAGCGCGATACAGAAGAGTCCAGACATGAATAGACCTGCACCGAAAATTATAAGGTATGTAGCCCATTGGCTGGATATAAACACCATGGCAACTAGGAAACAGAAAGTACCGATTGCACTCCATAGCAGGTAAGGAATATATCCTGCTGACTCTGCAATCCTTCCTGAGAACATACGACCAATGATCATTGCAATCCAAAGCACGCTGACACCCAGCGAGGCTACGGATCCTTGAAGATGTAGCGTCTCTGTCAGAATAGAAGGTAGGAAGTTCATGAGCCCCAGTTCAAGACCCATATAAACAAAGAAGAATATAATGAAGATTCCTAGCAATACACGATGCTGTCCAGAGTAACGGGCTTGTTCAACTGAACGTTCAGTAGTTCGGATGTCTGCTTGGGTAAGGTGAGAGGAGGCGGATGTAGGCATGGTAAGCCACAACAGCGCTAAGACAAAAGTGAGAAGGGAGATGGTGTAAAAGGTTAGATTCCACATTCCAAGCCAGATATACAGGCTAACGATCGCCGGAATAAGCAGTGCACCAAGTGCAAAATAGACATCCAGCTTAGACATGGCCACGGCTTTTTGCTCCTCCGTGAACTCAATGGTAAACGCTCCGATGGACGATTCAATGATGCCTGAGCCGAAACCAACCCAGATGGCCATTGCGATGACCCAATTCCATGAGGGTAGTACACCCAAGATAATGCACGCTGCCACGATACTACCCAGGGCTATGGATAACATGGACTTGCGACCCAGATGCAGAGCCATGAAGGGGGTGAGCAGAACACCGACAAGAAATCCGAAAAACTGCAGGAACAGCAGTAATCCACCATCGCTGTACCCCCGTCCATAGTGAGATAGTAAAGTCGGCAGTAATGCCCCAAGCACCACACTGGTGACGCCGATTAACAGATAGAAAGCACAACTTAAAGCGAATAGTCTCTTCAAGGCCTGTCCCTCCAGTAGGTCATATTTTTTATATGAGTATTTTTTTTACTAGAATATACCATCACATTGGAAATGTATATATATTTTTATATAGAAAATGTAAAAAAATAATTTGACAATTTTACACGTATTTAACTTCAATTATGTTTAATCCAGTTAAGGTGAAACCTTTATCTAAAGAAACTGCAAGCGGCAGGAGGGAATAAGATCAGTCCAAATTGTTCTCGAACGCCAAACGGCTCATAATTAAGTCATAACTTTGAGTTTGCAATAATGTTAGTAAGGATACCTAGTAAAGATGCCTAACAGTTGCTTTACTTCATAGCAACTATGATTGATAGGGTAGAAAAACGAGTGTTAAACGCTTACAATTCAAAAGGGAGAGGGAATTTTATTCGCTAGTTGAGAAGGAGAAGCATGAAGAAGGGAAGAAAGGAATGCAGTGCAGCATAATTATCATTAGTCATGTGCACGGCTTTTTGAACTTTACTGCAAAAGGAGTCTACCAAAATGAATTTTTATTTAGAAATCCCGGAGCTTGACCGACATTTTCCTTTCCGGAGTTTTATTAATAAAGGCGACGTGCTTTGCTATCCTCATTGGCATAAAGAAATTGAAATTATTTATGTGACCCAGGGAACCTTGGATCTGGGAATTAACGATATTTCGATACGCATGAAACAAGGTGAAGTTCAGTTTATAAATGGGGGTGATGTTCATTATTTCCTTGCCTCTCCCGACAGCGAACGGGTGGTTATTCAATTTGATCTGAGCTTTTTTCAAGAGGTTTCCACATTAAGTGATCAGAAACGCCCTCTAAGATATATATTTACGGAGATGGAGCAATCAAGCTGGAACTGGCCAGAAGAAACAGCAGCTAAAATGCTTCCTCTGATTCAAAGCATTTATGATGAGAACGTCAACCGACACGAAGGCCATGCTTATATGATCAAAGCCAAGGTGTTTGAGATGTTGACTCTTATTATGCGTGAAGTGCCGAGAAGCATAACCCCAAGGCTTCCTGAACTCTCAGAAAGAACCTTAACACAATCCAAGGACACTCTTTATAAACTGGAACGTATTTTTGAGTATGTGGAATGTCATTATCATGAAACCATCTCGCTGAAGAATGTCGCTGATTATATGGGGTTCAGTCCTTATTATTTCGCCAGGCTGTTTAAGAAGAATACGGGGATGACCTTTGTAGCATTTTTGAATGATTACAGACTAAATAAGGCAAAATGGATCTTGTTGAATGAAAACAATCCGATTACTGAGGTCGCAGAGGCGGCAGGGTTCAGTAGTGTAAAGACGTTTCATCATCTCTTTAAGGAAGCGACAGGAACATCACCATTGAAATACCGCAGGACAATATTCGGGAATAAAACAGCAAGAAATGAGGAGGAAAGCTTTTCATGAGATTTGTATGATAGAGCTATCCGACGAAGTTAAGGGTGAGTTACGAGGACATTAAAATTTATTGACATGAGCACCCACTTGATAGGCGGTGGGCTTAAATCAGGAGTGGAGGAAGATGAAAATGGACAATCGTATATACAATGTAGTCATCATCGGTTATGGAGGCATGGGAAGCTACCATGTTCAATTGATCGAATCTAATCAGCAACTTGCCGTTGGCGGTGTATATGATATTGTCGATTACCGGATGGAACTGGCTGCGGCTGCCGGCTATAAAACCTACGCGAGCCTGGACGCCGTTCTGGCCGATGAGGCCGTCGATATTGTTTTGATAGCAACACCTAATGATGTTCATAAGGAAATCGCGATCCAGGCGCTACAAGCCGGAAAGCATGTCATTTGCGAAAAACCGGTTACGATAACGAGCGCGGATTTCTTGGATATTGTTGAGGTGGCAAAGAAAGAAAATCGTGTGTTTACGGTACATCAGAACCGTCGATGGGATGAAGACTTCCGAATTATCAAAGATATAATTGGCAATAAGACCGTGGGCGAGCTCTTCCAGCTGGAATCGCGAGTTCAGGGAGCTAATGGCATTCCAGGTGACTGGCGGCAACTAAAGGCGTATGGAGGAGGAATGCTACTGGATTGGGGAGTACATCTGTTGGACCAGCTGCTTCAGATTACGGACAGCAAAATAGAAAGCGTAGCTGCTACCCTAAGCTATATTTTGGGGACTGAAGTGGATGACGGCTTTGCCAGCTTTATTGAGTTCAAGGACGGCCTGACAGCAGTCATTGAAGTGGGTACAACCAATTACGTAAAGCTGCCACGCTGGTATATTAAAGGAACCGAAGGAACCGCAGTGATTCGAGATTGGGATTTGAGCGGAGAGATCGTCACCCGAAATCCAGATGTTGCTCACGTGGAACCCAAGCCGATTCAAGCAGGTCAAGGATTGACGAAAACGATGGCGCCGCCGTCTGAGGAATCCACCCTTAAGTTCCCGATTGAGAAAATACCTGCTGCTGCAGAAAGCTTTTATGAGAACTTTGTCTCCACCATCGAAGGAAAAGCGGAGATTGCGATCAAAAATGAAGAAGTACACCGTGTATTGGTGCTAATTGAAACGATTTTTGAGGCGGCAGCAACCAAAAGCGTGATTCGAAGAACTATTTAGATTTGCTCTATTTTTCGATCCATCATAAGAGAGATATATAGGAACCTGGAGAGAACCAAACAGATTTATTCAATGAAATTTTGGGATGCATTTAAGTAATCAGTAAACCTTTGAAATGGTGAGCAAAATAGTTTTGCCCACCATAAAACTCAAGCGGGTATCGCTCCACAACCGAATTCTATGGCTTGATCATTTTTAAGTTGCTGAGATTTCGAATAGGTTTAATTTACACGTAAAGAGAAGAAGATGTTTTTACATAAAAATTAAATCCGCTATTTCCTCCTTAAATCAACACATTTCACTCTAAATCTTCCATGAAAACATAAAATAATCCATGAAAGAGCTAGAATAATCAGTATTAAGGGAATGACATTCCTAGGAGTGTCGGTGATTTGGGGTTTTAAAAACACACTCATAAACATATGGGTGTGTTTTTTGGTGTTGAGAATGAGTCGTTCATGCATTAACAGAATTTTATCATGATTAAGTAATTCGCCAAATCACTCATCATTGATTGAAAGTAGCCCAGATAACAATATGATGTAACATTTTCCACAGCTTATTACATTAATGTAGACACCTTAACGTACTTAAGAGTATTCTTATGTGTACTTAAGAGGGACCTCATCGCAACCAAAACCAATGAATATGTAAGTATATAAAGGAGGCCCATATATATGAAGTCTCATACCTCTGAGCGTATTAAATTCCCGCCAGGATTGTGGGCAGGATTATGTCAGTTAGGGTTTGGCGCCCACGACGTAGCACGCAAAGCACGACTGCCGATCACCATTATTACTGAACCAGTAGTCACCACCGCCCAATATTTCGCGATCTGGCAGGCATATTCTGATCTCATTGGTGACACAGCCCAAGGAATCATCAGGCTTGTGACCGTCTTTGATACAGCAAAGTACCCACCGACTGTCTTAGCGACTTACCACGCTCGGGACTATCGCGACGCTCTAAACCGAATGGCTCGGTACAAACAACTGTGTCCCCCGGAAAACCTACATATCACGGAGGAGGGCGAGCACTGTACAATTGATCTGGAGTGGCTATCTCCCGAGCAGTCTGGTCCGCCGATGCTGGTTGGTAGCACGCTGGCTTGTCTTCTGGAGATTGGGCGCCGGGGCACAGGTCAACCTTTGAAAGCGCAGCTTGTTGAATTTTCGCACTACATGGGCGATATACAAGCCCTTGAAGCTTATTTCGGCTGTCGTATCCGGATTGGTGCAAAATGTAACCGATTGACGCTACATCGAAGAGACCTGGACCGCCCCTTTGTCTCGTACAACGAAGAGTTGCTGGAAATCTTGACTCCTGTTCTGGACCGATCGTTGGATGAACAGCAGCGCAGCCGTTCAATTACCGAGATGGTCAAATGGATCATGAAACGCAGCCTTACAAGAGGGCGCCCCGACATTCAGGCTGTGGCGAAGGAGCTCAGTATGAGCGATCGTACCTTGCAGCGCCGTCTTACTGACGAAAATACGAGCTTCAAGATTCTATTGACAAAAGCTAGACATGAGCAGGCACGAGAGTACTTGGCAGACCCCTCGCTCGATATTAAAGAGGTAGCATTCCTGATTGGGTACGAAGATCAAAACTCGTTTTACCGCGCCTTCCGCCAATGGGAGGGGGATACGCCTTCAAATTGGCGGACTGAACATTTAGGTACAAACTCGATATCAGGAGCACGCTAGGACTGCCTAATGAGTTTTGTCATTTGGCGTGTTAAACAAGAACTTTGGCGCAATATGCTAGTTACTGGACAATCCAGACAAGATAATATAATCACTATCCGGAGCACAATTGTTTTAAAAAAGGAGAAGTGTATTATGGATATGGGATTAAAATATAAAACAGCTTTAGTTACAGGATCAACGAAAGGCATAGGTAAAGCAATTGCCATTGAACTAGCCAAAGAAGGTGTTAATGTACTAATTAATGGACGAAATTATGAAGAGGTAGAACGAACTGTAAATGAAATTAAGTCAGATTTCCCAGCTACCTCCCCTCAAAATGCTACAGCCGATATTGTGGATATTGGACAAAGAGAAGCCTTATTTGAAAAATGCCCCGAAATTGATATTTTAGTTAACAATATGGGTATTTATGAAATTATGCAATATGTGGACGTAGACGATGAAGTATGGGAAAAATACTTCCGCACTAACGTTCTTGCTGCAAATGGATTATCAAAATTTTATTTACCTAAAATGTTGAAAAATGATTATGGTCGCCTTATTTTTATTGCGAGTGAAGAAGCAATTATGCCTTCAGGACAAATGCCTCAGTATGGTATGACAAAATCTATGTTGTTGTCATTGTCAAAAAGCTTATCTAAATTAACAATAGGAACAGAAGTTACAGTCAATACGATCATGCCGGGACCAACGCTCTCTGAGAATGTGCACCAAATAATTGAGAGTATGTATCCTCATGAAGATATGACTTTTTCAGAAAAAGAGAAAGATTTTATGGTTACAAACCTGCCTCAATCTGAAATACAGCGATTTATCAAGCCTATTGAAATAGGAAGACTAGCTACATTTGTATGTAGCCCTTATGCATCTGCATTTAAAGGTTCTCCAATCCGTATGGATGGAGGAATGGTACCGACTATTTTTTAGCGTTTGTGGAGAAACTTGCTGAAATTACGCTGACATTGCGGAACATTATGATAAGATGAAGTCAAATTTCACTCGAGGGTAGGATGAGGATCATGAACCATTTTGCTATGTATGGAAAGTTGATGGCACTTCCAGGGCAAAGGGATGCTCTTGCAGGCATCTTGCTAGAAGCGGCCGATCTGTTGAAGTCGAATACTGACTGCTATTTGTATATAGTCAATGTGTCAGACGACGACCCGAATGCGGTGTATGTGACCGAAGTGTGGAAAGATGCAGATGCTCATGCAGCCAGTCTTAAGAACGAAGAGGTACTGGCGTCGATACAACGCGGCCGACCGTTGATTGTCGGAGCGGAGCCTATTAAACTGCGTGCCCTAGGCGGAAAAGGCCTGTAGGGTTATCACTCAATAACGAGTATTCTAATCACATTAATGAAAATTATTGTTGCATATTACGCTGAAGGAGTTCAAGCAGCTAAGTTATGTTTTTAGATATTTAAAGGTCGGAGGCTACATTCGATGTGCAATCCCAGATGGTTACTTTCCGGATGAATGGTATCAAAATATAGTCAAAATCGGAGGACCTGGGAAAACGCTTTTGTAACAAGTGAAAGGTCAGCAGATAAAATTGGCCTTGGTATAATAAGGGTAATTCACTAAGGAGAGATTTTATTGTCTAGAGCTGTTCTTTACTAATCCAATTCCATAAAAAGGGGTTTTCATGTACTTACTATTTCTCTGCCCAATTTTTGTATTACGGGTGGGATTTGAAAGCTTCGGAATTAGTTAAGAACAACGGATATTACCAGATCCTTAGGGATACCTGTTATAATGAGTCCAATCCGTGTTGTTTCAGCGCGGATTTTTTTGTGGCCCAAATAGCAGTTGATATGAGGGTAGGAATGACGTATGTTCATTCCTGCCCTTTTCCAATTTTTAGCAAAGTGGGATAGAAGGGAATTACTCCAATTGGATCAAATACAACCAGATTTCTTGAATGAAAGATTCAATCTAAGTAAATAGAAAGGTGGACAATATATGAACTTCAAACGAATCGGCTCTTATTAAAAACACTTGATCTTAATTTAATCGAAGCAGCAGCCCGACGTGATATAGGTGCTATTGAAGCTTTGGGTTATAAAACCAGTGATGAATAGCCGGGGCCTGATAAAAATAATGGCACTAGAGGTTTTGATTCTTGGATCATTGTAGATAAGGATAACCAAGAAATTGTTGGAGGGATTGGTTTTTTAGGAGATCCTGACCAGAACGGTATGATTGAGATCGGTTTTGCAACGAATGAAAGCCATCGCCGCAAAGGCTATTGCTATGAAGTCGCTCAAAAAATAATAGAGTGGTCATTAAATCATGAAGAAGTCCAAATCATAACGGCAAGATGCGTACCTGACAATATCAGCTCTAAGAATTTGTTATTGAAGTTAGGATTTCAAATTTGTCACAAGGATGAAGAATTGCTTTATTGGAAATATCAAATGAAGAAAGTAGGAGGGGTTTAGCAGAAAAGAATGCGAATACTGGAGGGTGAAGTTCGCTAAAGTAATTGAGAACGATAGTTCAACGCTATTTTCTCATTAATATCATCATTTTCTTTTGAAATGCCGATATAAAATTGAGTCTAGAGAACTATTTTATACATAAATTTTACCTAAAGGAAGTGGAAAGAGATGTTGAAAAAGAAATGGCTTATCGCCCCGTTGGTTGCGACGACACTGTTTTTCGGTCAATCTGCCTTCGCGGCAAACACGTTTTCTGATGTGGAAGGAACAAAATATGAATGGGCTGCCGAATCGATTCGTTCCATGGTCGATAAGGGCATTGTCAAGGGCTATGAAGATGGGACCTTCAAGCCAAGCAAAACCATAACGAAAGCGGAATTTGTACATATGTTTCACAAGCTTTTTCTAGAAATTGATCGTTCTTCCGGCGAATCTTCCGATTTTGTGGATGCGCGTAAACACTGGGCGAATAAAGATTTTGCAGCAATATTCAACGGGGACTATGTTTGGCCGTATGCTGAAAGTGTTGGGGGGAAATATCCAAACTATCAATTCTATGTCAAGCCTGACAAACCACTGACCCGCTGGGATGTGATGATGATTGCCTCTCTTCGGACGAATTATACCAATCAGACGCTTCATCCTGAGATTGAGGAAGTGATCTCCGCAGCTGCGCAGTACAAGGATATGAAAGTTCGTCAAGCCAATTACAATGATAATTTCTCGGCCTACTATCCGGTGCTGTACATCGACAAGACTGGAGAAGAGTACTCCTATGATGGAGATTCCCAGGATCAAAAGGCAGAAGCATTCTACACCCTAACCAAGATGGGGGTCCTTACCGCTAATGAAGGATACCTTCACCCAAAAGCGCTAGTCACACGGGCTGAAGCTGTTACCATTTTACAGCGTTTGTACGAGGCCACAACGAAGTGATTTTTAGATCAATGATTATCAGATAAAAGCAAAAAAAGATTCAACAAATGACTTCATTTACACCTCAAAGGGTAGTGCTGTTAGGTTTTGATAAGCCGAATTCAGAAAATAAACAAATCTAAAAGTATGTTGATGAATATGTGGGAAAATTGAGATTTCAAACCGCTGATCTGAACTGAATATCTACCTGCAAGAGGCTTGTCATTTTCGGACAGATGTTCAGTTTGACGCTGTGTTCTCCAATGCACCTTGCACTGGATCAAGGATGCTCTTGGATGTCACATCTGCTGACAAAGAGTCCATCTACCCGCCATTGAGGCAAAGATTAAGCCAAATCTTAACCAAGGAGGTCAGTGGATGATCGACACTATCCGCTTGCTCATTGTAGTCATTAAGGAAACTACATAAGGAGATAAACGGCTTTGCAGTTTTCTACTTATTTAGCTACGTATCTATGACGATGCCTAAACGTCGATTACTGGAAGGACAATAACTATGTATATGAAGTCGCCAAATTGGCGGCTTTTTTATTTTAACGACAGATGCCAGTTATTAGCTTTCACGAAAAAAGCATCCGCAGTTTCGCGCGGAATGACTGCAACGCATTACAAGTTGGTTGCCAAGCAAGAAATATAATCACAATCTATTACTTGCGTTTATAAAATATATGTATTATATATCACTGTACTTTAATTCATTTTAATGTTTATATTAAATTAATAGCCTTAATCTATATTTTACTACACTCATCTATGATGCTGAAGTTTCTAAGTATCAAGTCTGAACTTCCAGCACACTCCAGTTTTTTTACACTTCCCAGACTACAAACACACTTTTATTTCTAACTACATCTTGAAACTCAAAAACGATTCACTTTTACAGTCGATTACTGTTTTGCTGTATCTATCTTAAATACATAGGAATGTGAACATCTGAATCCCAAAAAACATTTTTGTTTTACCGCCTTTTATGGTGAGGAAAGGGGTTAGACATGAGTAGCATGACTTTGCTTTTTTCGGGACAAGGGTCTCAGTATGTCGGGATGGGAGCGGCATGGCAAGGAGGTTTTTCAGAGGCAGATCTCATCTTTGAAGAAGCTGCTGATATTTTGGGATATGATTTGAAAACTTTATGTATGGAAGGACCCATCTCCCAATTATCAAGAACATCCTACACCCAGCCTGCACTACTCACGATCAGTGTAATCGCATTCAAACGTTACATGCACGATGTTGGGATTATTCCCGAATTTGCGGCAGGGCATAGTTTGGGTGAGTATTCTGCATTGGTAAGCAGCGGAGTCTTGTCGTTTGGCGATGCTTTGCGGGTGGTACAAGAACGGGGGCGCTTTATGGAAGAAGCCTCAGAGGCCGGAGTGGGTTGCATGATTGCTGTTCGGGGAGCTAATTTAAAGCTGCTAGAAGAGCTGTGCGATCACTATGCAGTAACCAGTCAGCCTATTACCATCGCTTGTTATAACTCTACTTATCAATACGTCGTTTCTGGTCATCATGACTCTGTTGCTACGGTGGAAGGGCAATTAGAGCAACGTGGGTTCCAAATTACCCGTTTGCAGGTAAGCGGCCCTTTTCACAGCCCGCTTATGCAGCATGCTGCTGATCGATTAGCATTGGAACTGCAAAAATATACGTTTCATGAACCGCTGTGGCCTGTCATTTCTAATGTTACAGCAATGCCATATACGGATGCCAACAGCATTCGTCAAGGTTTGCATTTGCAAATGATCCATCCAGTGCGTTGGATACAAACGATGCAGTATATGGAGAAACATGGGGTGAAGCAGGGAATTGAATTAGGACCGCGAACGGTGCTGAGAAACTTGGCGAAGGAAACCAACATCGCTTTTGAAGTTCTTTCCTTGGACAGAGACTTGGATCGGATTGAACTGGAACGTCGTTTTTCGCTCCGTGATTGGTTGGTCAAACCACTGGCGGTGGCGGTGTCTACACCCAATGCCAATTGGAATGAGGATGAGTATCATAATGGGGTTATTTTACCTATTCGCAGGTTGGAGGAGTTACTCAAAAGCATAGAATCGGGCAGATCTTCTTCTGCTTATAAACTAAGACGCGAAGCGCTGGAGTGTATTCGCCTGATATTGCAAACCAAACAAGTATCTGCAGGAGAGCAGGAGCAAGTTTTAGACCTTTTAAGGAGGGATCAGAATGGAGCAGTTTCAAACATTAATTGAAATCATTCAGGACCGAGCCAGTAGAGCTGAAAACGGGATTATTTTCATTTCGGGTGATACACAGGAGGAATATGTAAGCTACAGTCAACTTCTGGAGCAAGCACTGCAGGTGCTTTATCAATTGCAGGAAAAAGGAGTACAGCCTGGAGATAAGCTGATTATGCAAATTGAAGAAAATCACACCTTTGTGAATGTGTTTTGGGGCTGTCTGCTCGGAGGAATCGTCCCCGTACCTGTAAGTATCGGGAATAATGATGAACATAAAATGAAGCTGTTTAAAATCTGGAGTACCCTTACTTCCCCTTACATGATTGCGGATCATAAGGTATTAGAGCAGCTAGAAAAGTATTCTCACCAGCATGAGATGCTGGATTTCTTTGATTCTGTAAAAAAAGCGACCTTTTCTAGCCATGATTTTGATTATTCCGATCAGAACAAAGGGATCATTCATGATTCCAGACCGGAAGATTTGGCGTTTATTCAATTTTCCTCTGGTTCGACAGGTGATCCCAAGGGAGTCATGCTAACGCATGAGAATCTCGTATACAATATTCGGGATATCGCCAGTCAAACGGGAATGACTTCAAGTGACGCGTATCTAGGCTGGATGCCGCTCACACATGATTTGGGATTGATCGCTTTCCATTTAACCTGTGTCATTGCTCATGCTAAGCAGCTTATTATGCCGACAGCACTTTTTATAAGACGCCCGTCTTTATGGCTAAAAAAGGTGTCGGAACATAAGGTGACTCAAATCTGCTCTCCTAACTTTGGCTTTAAATTTTTCCTGGATCAATATAAATCTAAAACGGCGGATAACTGGGATTTGTCAAGTGTTCGCATGATTTTAAATGGGGCTGAGCCCATATCGGTGGAGCTTTGCCATGTGTTTATGGAAGCCATGAGTGCACATGGATTAAAAAAAAATATCATGTATCCTGTATACGGCTTGGCAGAGGCAAGCGTAGGTGTTTCTACTCCACCTTTGGATAAAGATAATTTTGTTACTATTCATTTAAATCGGCAGCAACTGCATGTAGGTGAACCTATAGAAGAAGTAGATTCATCCGATAAACGTTGTCTTACATTTGCGGATTTGGGCTACCCCATGGCCAGCACCTCTGTTCGTATTTGTGATGAGCAAAATCAGGTGCTAAAGGATGATGTAATCGGATACACCCAAATTAGCGGCAAAAATGTGACTGCCGGGTACTATAACAATCCCGAGGCTACCGCAAAGGTCAAGACAGAAGATGGCTGGCTCATTACCGGAGATTTGGGTTTTATGAGAAACGGACGATTGGTGATTACAGGCAGAGCCAAGGATATTATTTTCGTGAACGGCCAGAACATTTATCCGCATGATATCGAAAGGATTGCGGAGGAACTGGACGGGGTGGATCTAGGGAAAGTAGCCGTCTGCGGTGTACATGATGCACAAACTAGACAGGATCGTATTGTTGTTTTTGTGATGCACACGAAAAAAATAGAGTTATTTTTGCCACTAGTCCAAAGGCTGAAAAGCCATTTGAATTATCGGGGAGGATGGCATATTCAAGATGTAGTTCCAATCCGCCGTATTCCCAAAACTACTAGTGGAAAGGTTCAGCGCTACAAGCTGGCTCAGAGCTACGAGCAGGGAGAATTTGATGTAGTTTTGGCATCCCTGACCGAGGCCGCTCGAAATATACAGGAAGCGAACTATGCCCCTGTGCCTCAGGGTGAAATCGAGCAAAAACTGATTGGGATTTGCCAAGCTATTTTAAATGTACAATCAATTGGGAAGGAAGACAGCTACTTTGATATCGGCGTAACTTCCTTACAACTCGTTCAGATCGTGGACCAATTAGAGGAACAACTCGGGATTCATATTGAGGTAACGGACTTCTTCTCTTATCCGACTATCGCCAAGCTATCTGGATATATATCCAGTCAGAATTTAGGTCATAAGGTGATTACAGCACCGCAACTGGAATCCAAAGAGGAGTCGGAGGACCGGGATATCGCCATCATCGGTATGTCAGGTAAGTTTCCTCAAGCGGAAACATTGGAGCAGTTTTGGACGAATGTGGCATCAGGCGTTGACAATATCGGCCCGTACAGCGACGAAAGAAGAAAAGATGCCGAAGATTTCATTTCCCGTTTGAATACGGAAGGAAGGAATATGCAAATCGCAGAAGGCGGCTATCTGGATGAAGTAGACAAGTTTGATTACTCCTTCTTTAAGTTGACTCCACGGGAAGCCTCACTCATGGATCCGAATCAACGTTTATTTCTACAAACAGCCTGGAGTACGATTGAGGATGCGGGGTATGGAGGGAAGCAGCTGGCTGGCAAAAAGGTCGGTGTGTATGTCGGTTTTTCCAAAACCAGCTTTGAATACGAGCGTTTGTTGTCCGAGGTGGAACCAGGCGCGATTCCAAACTTTGCCATCGGTAATTTATCGTCCATTATTTCCAGCCGGATTGCGTATTTGCTTGATTTAAAAGGCCCAGCACTGACCATTGATACGGCATGCTCCTCGTCACTCGTGGCGGTGCACCTGGCATGTAAGTCGATTTTAAATGGAGACTGCGAGATGGCTTTGGCCGGTGGAGTGAAGACTATTTTGCTGCCGTTGAAAGCTGGTATTGGCATGGAATCCTCCGATGACCGGGCACGAGCATTCGACGATCAGTCGGACGGCACAGGCTGGGGAGAAGGCGTTGGAGCCGTTCTCTTAAAGCCGCTTCGTCAAGCGGAAAAAGACGGAGATCACATTCTGGGTGTGATCAAAGGAAGCGCGATTAATCAGGACGGCAGTACGATTGGAATTTCTGCGCCCAATGCGCTGGCTCAATCAGAAGTCATTTCGCAGGCGTGGCGTGATGCACGGATTGATCCCGAGACAGTGAGTTATATTGAAGCTCACGGTACTGGCACCAAGCTGGGTGACCCCGTTGAGATTAAGGGCATTACCCAGGCTTTCCGCAGATTTACACAGCGCAAGCAGTTTGTGGCGATAAGCACGGTCAAAACGAATATTGGGCATTTATACGAAGCTGCTGGGATTGCGGGATTGATCAAATGTGTGCTGTCGATGAAGCATCAGCAGATTGCACCGCTCGTTCATTTTCGCACACCCAACCGGAACATCCATTTCGAAGAATCTCCGGTGTATGCCAACACTAGACTAAGGGAATGGAAGACAGACGGATTTCCGAGAAGATGCGGGGTGAGTTCCTTTGGCTTCAGCGGGACAAACTGCCACGTGGTGCTGGAAGAATATATAGCGAAAAAGGGTGCGGATCAAGAAGCCACCGACCGAAAAAATGAATCATCGCCATTGCTGCTGACACTGTCCGCGCGAAGTGAAGGAGCTTTAAGCGAGTTGATTGCACGGTACGTGGATCGCTTTGAACATGAGGAAGAATTGCAGATGGAGGATGTCTGCTATACGGCTAACACGGGCAGAAGCCACTTAACATACCGAGTGGTTGTGATAGCCGAAGGAGCGGAGGCTCTGAAAGCGAAATTACTTCAGCTTCATGAGCAGGGCAAGGCCATTGAAGGTGTATACATTGGAAAAGTAGATAGCAGTGGTGGTACAAAAACAGCCGTCGGAAGCTCGGACACTTTGCAAGCACTGGAACAAGTAGCAGTGAAGTACGTACAGGGGGCACAGATAGACTGGGACACGCTATACGCAGGTCACTCGTACAAAAGGGTTTCTTTGCCTACGTATCCGTTTGAAAAGAAAAGGTGCTGGATTCATGTGCCAGAACAGATTCGAACGGAGCAGACTGCATCCGTTTATAAAAATACAATAGTAAGGGAGTCTGAAATTATGGAGAATGAGTATTCGACGTCAGCGTCGTTTACTGAACAGCATAAATCTTCCATTCAACAAAAGTTAGCGAAAATGATCGGTAATGTATCACAACTTAGTCTTGAGGAACTGGAACCGCAAACACATTTTCTAGAACTAGGGCTGGACTCCATTAATTTGTCCCAGGTCCGCCACAGTATCAAGGATACATTCGACCTGGATATCCCAATGAATGAATTTTTTGAATCGCTGACCACGCTCGAACTGTTGACTAGCTACGTTGCAGATCAGGTGAGTATTTCCTATTCAGACGAGACAGCAGCAGTTGGTGCTGTGGAAAGACAACCGAAAATACCCCTTAATCGGGTAGATGCTACTACAGTATCAACTTGGACAGGGCAGGAATCCAGCGCAATTGGTACATCGTCTCATGGAATAGTTACGTCCGGGCAAGAGCCATCTCAAAGCACAACGGTTATAGAGACTTCTGCGAGTGTCGAGAAGATTTTGCAGCAGCAGCTGCATGTGATGTCACAGCAGCTTGATGTGCTCCGAACTCAACCGGGAAGGGCTTTACCGTCAGTAAATATAGAAAGCGCAGAGATCATTGAAACCAAACAGGAAGTCGCAACTGCATTAGCTACTGTTCCACCGGTACTAGCTGTTCCGAAGAAGGCAGTCCATGAAGCAAAACCGTTTACGCCTTATAAAAAGCTGGAGGTCAAAGCCCATGAATTGCTTTCACACCGACAAGAACAACATCTGCAAGAGCTGATTGAGCGCTATACTGCTCGGACGCGAAGCACCAAGCAATACACTCAGCAGTATCGGTCTGTCTACGCGAATAACCGTAATGTAGCTGGCTTCCGGCCTATTTTAAAGGAAATGGTCTATCAAATTGTATCTCAACGTGCAGACGGGTCCAAAATTTGGGATTTGGATGGGAATGAATATGTAGATTTGACCATGGGCTTTGGTGTTAATCTTTTTGGACACAATCCAGCCTTTATTCGTGAAAAAATTGAGGCAGAGCTAAAGAACGGCATGTGTGTCGGACCCATGTCCAACATGGCAGGACAAGTCGCCGAAAAGATTTGCAAGCTGACCGGTGTAGAACGGATCGCCTTGTACAATTCCGGCACCGAGGCGGTTATGGTTGCCCTCCGTTTGGCGCGTGCTGCCACCGGGCGAGCTAAAGTAGCCATTTTTGCTGGCTCCTATCACGGTACATTCGATGGGGTGCTTGCGTTGGGTAGCGCTGGCAACAATAAGGAGCATTCCACACCTCTTGCTCCTGGCATTTTGCAGCACATGGTTGACGATATCGTTGTACTTAACTATGGAACGGACGAATCGCTGGATTATATACGTACCCATGGGCAGGAGCTGGCTGCTGTGCTAGTGGAGCCGGTGCAAAGTCGTCGTCCTGATTTTCAGCCGAAGGCCTTTTTACAGGAGGTTCGCCAGATCACGGAGCAATCTGGTACAGCTTTTATTTTTGATGAAGTGATTACAGGCTTCCGAATTCAACCGGGAGGCGCTCAAGCGTGGTTTGGGGTACAAGCTGACCTTGTGACTTACGGTAAAGTTATTGGCGGAGGGATGCCAATCGGTATCGTAGCAGGGAAAGCCGCCTTTATGGATGGGATTGACGGAGGCTCCTGGAGCTTCGGAGACGATTCCTATCCTCAGAATGAGCATCGCCGAACCTTTGTAGCCGGTACGTTCTGTCATCATCCGCTGGCGATGGCGGCATCTTTGGCGGTGTTGGATTATTTGGAAAACCACGGGGAGCAGCTGCAAAATCGGTTGAACAGCCGTACTTCGGCGTTGGCAGCAGAGTTAAATAGTTACTTTACTGATGAGCAGATACCCATAAAAATTGTTCACTTTGGCTCACTATTTCGCTTCGTACTCAAGGGTGATCTGGAGCTTTTCTTCTATCACATGCTGGAAAAGGGTATTTACATCTGGGAAGGGCGGAACTGCTTCTTGTCGACCGCACATACGGAGGAAGATATTGCGTGGATCATACAAGCTGTCAAGGACAGTGTAGATGAACTGCGTAAAGGGGGCTTCTTGCCCGATCTGACCCCGAACGGGAAAGGCCCAGGTCCAGGTAAGCAAAGATTGCCTATATCCGACCCTTCAGAAGTATCGACAGGGGACGCGAATGAAATGGTCATCCCACTAACCCCGGATCAAAAGCAGTTCTGGTTCGCTTAATGCCAAGAAACGAAGTGACTCCCGTTCTGACACGCGAACACATTAATGTGAGACGTTAAGCAAACTGTCCAATCCCGCATTTATTTTGCTGAAAAATCGGGTAAAGTGCACCTTGGCGTCTTTACGCTCCAAGTTTGATTAAATGTCAGGTTCTATTCTTAGGACTTGGCATTTTTAGTAGTGAGGGCATCAGTTATGTAAAAGCCAATGGGAGAAAATCACAATTGGACTGTGAGGCAGCGCTGAATCGACAGGAGTCAACAAAGGTCATATTTTGTAGGTGGTTGTAATCGCTCGTAAAGGGCAGAGCAACCATATTAAAGCTTTTGAGTCTTTAATTTGAGCTTTGAATGTCGTGAATTTTAAAGTTTATGAGGATGCATGCCAGCGAGTAAAAGAAAAAAATGAGTTTTTAAGAATCAATACTGGAAAAAAACTATATCCTGCATAATAAGTTAGATAAGCGAATTTAGCCATTAATGGTTTAATAAAACAAATTAGATCCTCGCTTTATCAGATGGATAATTATATTTTATTAGTATAAGGATGGTTTCCTTATACAGTGGACCGTTCCTTTTTACCTTCTTATGAGAACTTTATCTTGTACCCATAGCTAGGTCATATCGTGTTTTTTAGGCTAGCCCATAGTTGGAAAGGATAAAATTAATTCCTTGAATACCCCATAGTAAAGGAGTCTGAAAAGATGGTGAATGAGTATTTTTCGACGGAATCTGCTTCCAATCCGCAAAAATCTACGATTACTAATAAACTGTCAAAAATAATCGAAAGTGTATCCCAACTCAGTCCAGACGAATTAGAGCCGCAAAAACATTTTTTAGAACTGGGTTTAGACTCTATTCTTCTGTCTCAGGTGAGACACAGCATTAAAAGTACGTTTGGCTTGGATATCCCGATGAACGAGTTTTTTGAATCACTGACTACGCTGGAGTTGCTGACAAACTATATTGCTGATAGGGTAGCCTCGACCTCTGAAGAATTGACCCGGAATTCGGAGGAGCTTCAGTTGACTGCGTCGTCCAGTGTCACCTCTTCGGTGCCTTCCGTCTTGCCGGGCTGGAGTCAAAAATCCACTACCCCTATAGAAGATCCCGCATCCCATGAAAGCAAGCTATCAAATGAGGATATATTTGCGGGGAGAGAACGAATTTTAGAAATGCAACTTCAACTTATGTCGCAGCAAATGGAAATACTGTGTCAATCTCGGCTTACACCAGTGGCAATGCTTGAATCGCTTTCACTACAAACTGCTGTCGAGCCTCAGACATCCGCGATGAAGGAGATAGCTGCCACAGTTACTTCTGTTTCCCCCGTACAGGCTTCCGTGTCAACTGTTTTGCCAGACGGAAAAGAATCGAAAGCATTTGTTCCCTATCAAAAAATAAATGTGCAAGCCCATAATTCACTTTCACTTAGGCAGGAAAAGCATCTGCAAAAGCTGATTGAACATTATACGATGCGCACACGAAAGACCAAAGAGTATACTCAGCAATACAGGTCTGTATACGCCAATAACCGGAATGTGGCCGGATTTAGGCCTGCTCTCAAGGAAATGGTGTATCAGATTATATCTCAGCGTGCAGAGGGTTCTAAAATTTGGGACTTGGACGGTAATGAATATATTGATTTGACGATGGGGTTTGGGGTCAATTTGTTTGGTCACAACCCATCCTTTATTCGTGAATCGATAGAAAAGGAAATACATAACGGAATGTGCCTTGGACCGATGTCCAATATGGCCGGGCAGATTGCCGAAAAGATTTGCAAGATGACAGGCATGGAACGAATGGCGCTATATAACTCGGGGACAGAGGCGATTATGGTGGCTCTTCGGTTAGCTCGGGCTGCCACCGGGCGGGATAAAGTGGTGATTTTTTCTGGTTCCTATCACGGTACTTTTGATGGAATATTGGCATTGGGGGGGACAACGGATGACAGGGAACAACATTCCACTCCCCTGGCACCTGGTGTACTACAGCACATGGTGGACGATGTCGTTGTGCTCAGTTATGGAACGGACGAGTCACTCCAATATATCCGCTCCCATGCCCATGAACTGGCTGCTGTTCTCATAGAGCCCGTGCAGAGTCGTCGCCCTGATTTCCAGCCCGCAGCTTTTCTGAAGGAAGTACGACAGATTACGGAGCAATCCGGGACCGCGTTCATTTTTGATGAGGTAATTACAGGCTTCCGTATTCAGCCGGGGGGCGCGCAGGCGTGGTACGGGATTGAAGCCGACCTTGTAACTTACGGTAAAATCATTGGGGGCGGGCTTCCCATCGGTATCGTGGCAGGGAAAGCATCGTTCATGGATGGAATTGATGGAGGAGTGTGGAGCTTCGGAGATGACTCTTATCCACCGCATGAGCAACAGCGGACGTTTGTAGCGGGAACTTTTTGCCATCACCCCCTGGCTATGGCAGCTTCCCTGGCCGTACTAGAGCAGTTGGAGAAGGACAGGGGGCAATTGCATAACGAGCTGAATAGTCGTACGAAGGCGTTCGCAGTAGAACTGAATCACTATTTTATGGAGGAACAGATACCTATAAAGGTCGTTTACTTCGGTTCCTTGTTCCGTTTCATCCTTAAAGGTGACTTGGAACTATTCTTCTATCACATGCTGGATAAAGGAATTTATATATGGGAAGGCCGGAACTGTTTTTTGTCAACGGCTCATACTACGGAAGATATAGAGCGGATTGTACAGGCAATTAAAGAGAGTGTTAATGAGCTGCGCAAAGGAGGATTTCTGCCGGATCTGTACCCTCATGAAAACCATCTAAACAAGCCTTTTATTCCTGAAACTGCAACTGCAGACCTTAAGGAATCGACGATTATGCTGACTCCGGATCAGAAGCAGTTATGGTTCGCCTCGGTCTCGGATTCAAAGGAATCGCAGTCGCTTCATGAGACTGTTTTACTGCGTTACCGGGGTCCGCTACATCTTAAGGAATTTAATGAAGCTGTCCATCGCATTGTTAAACGTCACGAAGCCTTGCGGACCTTTATGGGGGAGGACGGAGAAACGCAGATCATCGTCCCGGCAATGACGGTCAGCATTCCGCTACATGATATCAGCAGTCTTTCTGTAGAGGAGCAGAAACACGATATCCGTGCTTGGATGGAGAAGGATAGGGAGACCGTATTCCCAATAAGTGCGGGCGAACCTTTATTCCGCATCCGGCTTTTAAAAACGTCGAATGAGAAGCACATCGCTGCATTTACATTTCATCATCTCATTGCAGATGGCTGGTCCATCGGAGTGTTTTTCCATGAGTTGGAACAATTTTATTCCGCTTGTGTACAGGGGAAACACTGCACGCTTCCCGACCCTGTTCCGTTTCGAGATTTCGCAGCATGGCAGCAAAACCAGTTAGAGGTAGGTGGAGCGGCTGCCCTTGCTTTTTGGTCAGATGTACTTGCGAAGCCATTGCCCGCCCTTGACTTGCCGTCTCTCCAACGCAACATCAGCTCTCCTTCTTCGCGCGGAGCACGGCACACCATTGTGGTGGATGCACCTCTGGTGAAGCAACTGAAATCAGTCAGTATTCGGCTTGGCAACAGCATGTTTGTGACTTTATTATCTGTTTTCCAGCTTTTTTTACACAGAGTGACAGGTCAGAATCAAATCATGGTAGGTATTCCAACCGCAGGGCAATCTCATATGGGTGTGTCCCCGCTAATTGGCAACTGCGTTAACTTGCTCCCAGTGATTTGTGAGGTAGACTCTGGAGCAACGTTCACGGAATTCACACAGACGGTCAAGCGAGTAATGCATACGCTGGATGCTTATCAGAAATACAGCTTTGCCGGACTTGCCCAGATAGGATTAAGGCATTTGCCCGTCCTTAACGTGTTGTTCAATATGGATAGGCCCATTCCAGAGTTTCACTATTACGGACTGGAAACAGAATTGTTGGAGCATGAAATATTGTCCACTCAATATGAGTTGTTTCTGAATGTTACGGAGTCTGGTCAGCAGTTGCGGCTTGATTTCGACTATGCTGCGAGTCTTTTTCAACAAGACACTCTGGAAGTATGGGCGCAATACTTTTTACATCTGCTGAGCTCGGTTGTGCAGGAAGACGGAATGCGGATATCTGCGCTGTCTTTGCTTCGAAGTACGGAAAGGGAGCGGCTTTTGGAAGTGTGGGGGACATACGCGGATTCTAAAGGGAATTATCCTTGTGTCCTTGACAAATATAAACATCCGTCTCCTACGGGTACCATCGGACAAGTATATTTGGCCACATCCGCTGGTTTACTGGGAACGACGCTGGAATGGGCTTATATCGAGGTTGGAGGGAGAATTCGACATCTCGGTGCAGCCAACCGAGATGTTCTTATTCGCGGTCATCAAGTGAATCTTGAGCAGATAGAGAAACATCTTTTGCGAGCACTGGATTTGGATGCCTGTGTTTTGACGGCACGGAAAGACGGTGAGAGCAGTAACTCTTCGTATCTAGTGGCTTATATAGTGGACAATAATTCTAATTCGTGGGATATAGCGAAGCTGAAAGAGAGTGTTAGCTCAATACTTCCTGATTATGGGCAACCTCGCTTTTGGGTTCTGATGGATAGTATCCCTCTTTTGGCTGATGGGAAGCCGGATTTTCAATTATTGCCGAAACCAGAAGATATCAGGATAGAGGACTCGCAGAAGCAGGTTTCTGACAGCAATATGACTGAGGACAAACTGATATCCATATGTAAGGAAGTTTTGAATGTATCTGATATCAGATACAACGATAATTTTTTTCAAATGGGTGGAGACTCCTTAAAAGCGACTGTTCTTCTAAGCAGAATTAACAAGGAATTCGAAGTATATATTCCGCTGGTACAAATTTTACATTTGCAAACGATTGCACAACTGGCGGCACATGTAAAAGGAGGACAAAAGCGAAAGTTTGAGCCGCTTGTTCCGGCAGATTTACAGCCCTTTTATCCGGTATCTCCCGCTCAAAAAAGAATGTATGTGCTGGATCAACTGGGTGGAGGTGCAGCGTATCATGTATCGGGTCAACTGCATATAGAGGGAGAGTTACACGTTTCCAGGTTCATTGATGCAGTGAAGGAGGTTTTTTCACGGCATGAATCCTTTCGGACGTATTTTGAGATAGTAGACGGGGAAACCGTGCAGAAGGTACAGGATGTGCTTTTACTGGACATTCCTGTTACTCCAATTTCCGAAGAGGATGCTAATCACGCCCGTGAACTGTTTATTCAGCCATTTGACCTCAGTAAGGCTCCTTTAATTCGTGCTGAGCTGTTCGCAATCCATCGTGACCAATTTATGTTGCTGATCGATATGCACCATATCATTTCAGACGGCTTCTCAATGGCAGTATTAATGGATGAGATCAGTACGCGGTATCAGGGTATGCCACTTGCCCCCATTGACGTTCACTACAAAGACTATGTCGTTTGGCAAAAACAACATTATGCCGGAGACAGCCAAGCAAAGGATGAAGCATTTTGGTTAGACACGTTGGACGGCGAGCTCCCTGTATTAGACCTGCCAACTGACTTTGCTCGTCCGTCAAGTCAGAGCTTCGCAGGGGACAGCCTTACCTTCATTGTGCAATCCAAGCTGACGGATAGACTTAATCAATTGGCAAGAGACACGGGAGCAACGCTCTTTATGGTGCTTTTGGCAGCTTATAATGTGCTGTTAAGCAAATACTCCGGGCAAGAGGACTTCCTCGTAGGTACACCGGCAGCGGGTAGAGGGCATGCGGATACGGAAGCGATGATCGGCATGTTTGTGAATACTTTAGTTCTCCGTAATCGACCGCTGGCGTCTCAGCCATTCAGTGCTTTTCTGGAGGACGTAAAACATAACACTCTGCTTGCGTTGGAGCACCAGGAATATCCATTTGACCAACTGGTCGACAAACTGGATCGAGTACGCGATGTAAGCCGCAATCCCATCTTTGATACGATGTTCAGTCTGCAAAATAAGGGAACAGAGGTCATTGAACTCAGCGGACTTCGTTTGCAACCGAATGAGTTTAATGCAGGTGTATCGAAGTTCGATCTTTCATTACATGTAACGGAAACTCAAGACCAGTTAACTTTCACCTGGGAGTATGCTACCAGCCTGTTTAAGCTGGAGACAATTGAGCGATTTGCCCTCCATTATATAAAAGTGTTGGAAATCGTAACTCAAGATGTCGGAATTCGCTTGGCTGACATGGATATGCTGACAGAAGAAGATAAGCACTTATTACTATATGAGTTCAACAACACCTCCGCCTATTTTCCGCGGGATGCAACGATTCACGGAAGGTTTGAGCAGCAGGTTAGCAGGACTCCAAATGACATGGCAATCATATTTGGAGATAAGTGTATGACTTACCAAGAGTTGAATGAGCTGGCGAATCGTTTAGCGCGAACGTTGCGGGCGGAAGGAGTGGGACCGGATCAGCCGGTAGGGATTATCGCTCAGCGTTCACCTGAGATGATGATTGGCATCTATGCAATTCTAAAAGCAGGTGGAGCTTATGTACCCATTGACCCGGGATACCCACAGGAAAGAATTCAATATATGCTTGAAGATTCGAAAACACAACTGGTGCTGACACAACCACAGTTTGCAGAAGAGCTGGAGCAATATGCGGACTGCAAGGTAATGGTGTTGGATTATGCTTCCACGATCATGGCTTTGCAAGCATCCAGGTCGACGGAGCCTACGACCGACTGCATGAGTAGCTGGCATGAAGATGCCTCCAACCTTGAACCTATAGCAGAACCCAACCATGCGGCCTATATCATTTATACATCCGGTTCTACAGGGAAACCGAAAGGGGTTATTGTTGAACACCGCTCAGTCGTGAATCGGCTCTGCTGGATGCACAATAGATACGGCCTAAGCGCAGAAGATACGATTTTGCAAAAAACTGCCTTTACTTTTGACGTATCCGTATGGGAGTTGTTCTGGTGGTCGATGGTAGGCTCTAAAGTAAGCTTATTGCCAATCGGCGGAGAAAAGTCTCCCGAACAGATCTTGAACACGATTAATGAAGACAAGGTAAGCACCCTTCATTTTGTACCCGCGATGCTGCATATTTTTCTGGAATATCTGGAGCAGCAGCCAAGGGAAACAGTGCAAGCAAAATTGAAAACGTTAAAACATATATTTGCCAGCGGTGAAGCATTGCCTCCTCAGCAGGTGGCGCGTTTCTATCGAATTATGTCAGGGATTGGAAGCGCAAAACTAATTAACTTATATGGTCCAACAGAAGCTACTGTAGACGTTTCATTCTTTGAATGCGAGCCTGTGGAAGAGCACTCGGTGATCCCGATCGGTAAACCGATTGACAATATTCATTTGTATGTTGTACAGGAAGGTACGGAGCGATTGCAGCCGATTGGAGTGGCGGGAGAACTTTGTATCAGTGGTATAGGAGTAGCCCGTGGCTATCTTAATCGACCGGAATTGACCAAGGAGAAGTTCGCTACTAATCCGTTTAACAGCGGAGCGGAGGGTTATGAGCGGATGTACCGCACAGGAGATTTGGCGCGTTGGATGCCTGACGGCAACATTGAATATTTGGGGCGGATCGATCAACAGGTTAAAGTAAGAGGATATCGTATTGAACTGGGCGAGATTGAAGCGCAGTTGCTGTCTGTAGACGGAATCCAGTCAGCAGTAGTCATAGCACGGGAGAACAAAGACGGCTACAAGGATTTGTGTGCATACTTTGTGGCTTCTGAGCCATTAAGTCCGCTGAACGTGCAGAATGCGCTCAAGCAGAAGCTACCGTTTTATATGATTCCAGCATATGTGGTGCCTATGCAGCAGCTTCCCCTTACGGCCAATGGAAAAACGGACCGAAAAGCTTTACCTGAGCCGGACCGACATGACTCTTTACAGACGGATTATGTTGCTCCGAGAACAGATGTGGAAAGGGCGCTGGTCGTGGTATGGCAAGACGTTTTGGGAAGTGATCATATAGGCGTTCGAGATCATTTTTTTCTGCTTGGCGGCGATTCTATTAAGGCCGTTCAGGTTGCCTCACGTCTGCGTCAGCATGGTTATTCCCTTGACATTTCTCTCTTGATGGAGCACCCGTTCATTGAGGATCTCAGCAAGCTTGTGACAACTTTATTCCGCTACACAGACCAGAATTCAATACATGGAGAGATTCCAATAACATCGATTCAACGGCAGATGCATGAACTGGGTACATTTTACACCTTACGGACGGCAACATCCATGCTATTTGCAGGCAACCCGCATTTCGATGAGGCTCTATTACGGTCTGTGCTGCAAACATTAACTACTCATCATGAGGGATTACGACTTGGCCTGGCGTCGATCGACGAACCGTCTGCCCTTGTATACCGAGATGAAAATGAAGAATGGTTCACGCTTGATGTGTTTTCACTTGTAGATGATGACCATGAGGCTAGCAAGCAATTACAGAGCGAATGCTTCCGAATTCAAAATAGTTATGGAATGTTTGAGGGACCCCGAGTACGCGCAGGCTTATTCCGGATGTCGGGCTCCGACCAGTTCTTCCTTTCTGTAGATCCGCTAGTGGCTGATCCCACATCTTGGCGTATCCTGCTTGAGGATTTCACAACTGCCTATGAACAAGCTCTTCACGGGGAGCTGATAGTGCTTCCTGACAAAACAGATTCTTACCGCTCCTGGATGCGGTGGCTAGAAGACTATGCAGACAGCAAAAAGCTGGCCAAAGAGAAACTCTACTGGCTGGATAAAGTTAATTTCGATGGCGAATTTATACCGAAGGATCATAAGGCACCTGCACATTCAGAAGCACTTCGTCCAGTAGAGCATTGCATCATACAGCTTTCGGACGAGAAAACAAGCCAGCTGTTAACACGGGCTAACCAAACCTATAATACGGTGACCGCTGAGTTACTGCTTGCTGCATTGGGACTGACTATAGTGGAATGGTCTGGACAGTCTAAGATTGCCATTGGATTTGAGCATTATGATCGGGATCAACAAACTGTGACTTCGGACAAACCGGACCTTTCAAGAACCGTAGGTCAATTCGGTTCCATATATCCGCTTGTTCTGGATATGGAGCCTGGAGAAGACAGTTCTCTTTTGCTCAGAAACGTAAAGGAGACGGTCCGGCAAGTACCCAACCAGGGTTTAGGATATGGATTACTAAAATATGGAGCTGCATCCTCTGGCAGATCAGAATTTAATGCTCAGTATTACCCGGAAATTGGCTTCCGCTTGATTCATTCTGAACCGGTCAGTTCCTCTCACTTTCATACTTCGCCTATGGATGCTGAATTATGGTCCGGCCAGAATTGTAGCGTTTCTGATTTAGCCTATCCCCTCTATCTGGATGGGCGGCTGAAAGACGGTAAGCTTTCCATCTGCATGCTTTATAACCGTCACGCGTTTGAAGCAGATACTATCCGAATGCTTCAGTTGCGTTTTGAACATCATTTGTCGGGCATTATTCAGCATTGTCTGGACCAATCCGGACGGCAACTAACACCATCGGATGTGGGAGCACGTGGTTTGGATCTGGATGAGTTTGAAGACATGAAGCAGTTTTATGAGAATCTATAACGATTCGTACGAGGAGGATATCCATGATCGAAGGACTTGAAATTGAAAAAGTGGTCAACTTGACTCCCTTACAGGAAGGAATGCTCGTTCATGCGCTGATGGAACCAGAATCACAGGCTTATTACGAGCAATTACGTATTTCTATTCGGGGAGATCTGGATTGGAATGCCCTGCAAGAAAGCTTTCAGCTGTTGGTTCAGCGTCATGAAACACTGCGCTCGAACATTTATCATAAATCCGCTTCTCGTTCGCGGCTGATTGTCTTTAAGAAGCGAAACACGGCGATTACTTACGAAAATATGACAGAGCTGACCGGAAAGGAGCAAGCCGATGCTATTCGTAGATTTATGGATGTGGACCGTAACACCCATTACGATTTGAGCAGGGATATGCTCATCCGGATGGCTGTACTTCAAACGGATAAAGATGCTTATACGTTACTTGTAAGTTTTCACCATATTATTATGGACGGCTGGTGTCTTGGCATCATAATGGACGAGTTGTTAACGGCCTATGAGGCTTATCGTACAGGCCGTCCCGTTCAATTGCCTGAACCACGACCTTACACCGGGTATGCCGACTGGCTTGAAGAACAGGATCAGGAGGCGGCCAAGGGCTACTGGAGTTCTGAATTACAAGGTTACGAACAAACGGCTGGACTTCCGATGCTAAAAACTCCAGCTACAACTCCTGAAAAAGGCGGCTATCTGCTGCAGGAATATAGAACGACGCTGACGGAAACAGAGACCAGCACTTTGCGGGCGATTGCTGAATGCAATGGGACCACGCTCAGCAGTCTTTTTCTGGCCGCCTGGGGAATTGTACTTGGTCGTTACAACGGAAGCAAAGACGTAGTTTTTGGCACGGTGGTATCTGGCCGCCCGTCGGAATTGGATGAAGTAGAGCGAATTGTCGGATTGTTCATTAATACCATTCCATTACGAATTAGATTAAATGAAGAAAAGAGTTTTGTTGAATTATTGCGCGATGTCCAGAGAGCCTCTGTCCAAGGAAGGAGGAACGGATACTGTTCACTTGCTGAAATCCAGTCGCAATCTGCACTCAAGCAACGCTTGCTTGATCATATCGTTGTATTCGAGAACTATCCGCTGGAAAACATGATCGGGAGACGGGACTGGCAAGACAAACTCGGATTCATTATTGAGGACGCTCGGTTATTCGAAGAAATACCGTATGGCTTTAATATTGAGGTTGAAGATAAGAAGGCAATGAGTTTCATATTGTCCTATAACGGCAAGGTCTATAGCAGTGAAGCGATGAAGCATCTGGCCCATCATTTGAAGCATGTCTTCCTGCAAATTTCCAGTAATGCAGATGTTTGCCTCCGTGACGTTCGGCTGTTAACAACCGAAGAAGAGGCTAATATGACGAAATTATGGAGCGGACCCGTTGTCCAGTTTCCTGCACTTACTTTTCACGGGATATTCGAAGCGCAGACGGAGCGTACACCAGAACAAGCGGCCGTCATATATGAAGATACGATGCTCACTTACAGACAACTTAATGATAGAGCAGACGCTCTTGCCCATCTTTTGCAGAAGCGTGGAATTACACGGGAGAGTCTGGTCGCTGTCATGGTTGACAGGTCTGTTGAGATGATAGTGGCGGTGCTGGGAATTATGAAAGCAGGAGCTGCCTATGTGCCAGTAGATCCTGTATATCCAGAAGAACGTATTGAATATATGCTGCGTGACTGTGGAACGACGATTGTGCTTACGCAATCTCACCTGACGGGTTGGCTGAAAACAATGGATTTCATGGGCGAGGTAGTCGATCTCGCTACGTTACCACTCCAGCCCGAGATGGATTTGGACAAGCAGTATATCTCCACATATGAACCCGGCTCTTTGGCGTATGTCATTTATACATCGGGTACCACAGGTAAGCCCAAAGGCGTTATGGTTGAACATCAACAATATGTCAACACCGCACTCGGTTACAGACACAGCCAAGGATTTAAAGATTTCCCTGTTAAGCTACTACAAATTGCCAGCATGTCTTTTGATGTGTTTGCATGCGATTTGGCCAAGGCATTTGTCAATGGTGGTACCTTAGTCATTTGTCCTGAAAACGTGAGAAATGATCCAGCTGCCCTGGCTACACTGTTGGAGCAGCAGGAGATTACTACGTTTGAGACGCCTCCTGTGCTTTTAGCTCTGCTATTGAATTACGTTTATGAGCATGGTACAAATATCAGTTCCCTAAAGCTGCTTACTACTGGAGCGGATAGCTTGGCTGTTGCAGATTACCGTAAGATGTTGACCCGCTTTGGCAGCAAGATGCGGATTATTAATACGTATGGAGTTACCGAAGCCGCAATCGAATCTAGCTTTTATGAGGACGAGCTGGAAAAATTGCCTCTGTCCGGTATTGTCCCTATCGGCAGAGCTCTACCGAATCATAAGTTATATATTGTTGATGAGAGGATGCGTCCGGTCCCTGTCGGTGTAACGGGCGAGCTGTGTATTGGTGGAGCTTCTGTAGCGCGGGGATATCTTAACAGGCCGGAGCTTTCGGCTGAGAAATTCGTGTCTGATCCGTTCTTGCCCGGTGGACGCTTGTATCGTACGGGGGATCTAGCACGCTGGCAGCCAGATGGGAATATTGATTTTATCGGGAGAGCTGACTACCAATATAAAATTCGCGGATACCGGATTGAGCCTGGAGAAATCGAATCTATTTTGCTCGAAACGGAAGGAGTACGCCAGGCGGTTGTTGTTGATCGACTGGACACAGCGGGACAAAAGTATTTATGTGCCTATGTTGCAGGTGCAGCTGAGAAAGACATGCTGCGGGATAAACTGGCTCGGCAGTTACCAGTCTACATGGTTCCAGCCCAAATCATTGTATTGGAACAGTTGCCATTGACCCATAACGGGAAAATAGACCGATCCAATCTGCCCGAACCGGATGAAATAGCACCGTTGGATACCGTATATGAAGCACCACAGGATGAATTGGAAAAAACAATTGCTTTGATCTGGGAAGAAGTGATCGGTGTTAAACCAATTGGATTACACAACAACTTTTTCGAGCTTGGTGGGGACTCGATTAAAGCATTGCAAATTGCAATCCGCTTAAATGCCAAAGGCCTGAAAATGGAAGTAAAGGACTTATTCCGTTACCCTGAAATTCACCTGGTAGCACCGTTTATAAAAAAAATCACCCGTATCATTCCCCAAGGGATTGTAGAGGGTGAGGTAGAATTGACACCCATTCAACTCGATTTTTTTCAGCATCATCGGAGAGATCGTCACCATTATAATCAGGCGGTCATGCTGCAAAATGATGAAGGATGGAATGAATTATGGCTGAAAAACGCCATGGACAAGCTGGTAGCCCATCACGATGCATTACGGCTCATTTTTGTGGAAGAGGAAAAGGGAGCCTCCGCCTATAACAGGGGAGTGAACGAAGGTGAGTTCTTTACATTAACGAGCTATGATTTGACACAATCAAGCCAGCCTGAAGAAGAAATTCGACACATTGGTGATGAGCTGCAAAGCAGTTTGGATCTGCAACGAGGTCCTCTCATACGTTTGGCTTTATTCCATTTATCCGGTGAAGATCATCTGATGATCGTTATCCACCATCTTATTGTAGACGGTGTGTCATGGAGAATTTTACTGGAAGATTTGGGTACCGCCTATGATCAGGTAGCTCACGGTGAGATGCCGAATCTGCCTGCCAAGACTGATGCTTACAAGGAGTGGGCTTCAGGACTGACTACTTACGCCGAAAGCGTACAGGTACGCCAAGAAATCAGCTACTGGAACAATGTAGATTCACGCAGGATGCGTCGATTGCCAAGGGATCATGAAATCGCGGTTAGCCTGATACAGGATCGACGCCTAGTGGAGGTGGTACTCGGCAGGGATGAGACGGAAAAGCTGTTGAAGCATGTACATCATGCCTATCATACGGAAATGAATGATCTGTTACTTACAGCCTTGGGTCTGGCTTTTTATGATTGGAGCGGTTATAACGAAATCCCGATTTTGCTGGAGGGGCACGGTAGGGAGGAGATCATTAAAGATTTGGACATCTCTCGTACAGTCGGCTGGTTTACCTCCCTGTATCCTTTTGTAATCGAGGTCAACAGACCCGAAAATTTGGCCTATCAGATCAAAATGGTTAAAGATAAGCTGCGGCGGGTGCCTAATAAGGGCATCGGTTATGGTATTCTACGTTATTTGACCAAAGACCAGACTAAATCCGCTTCTCTAGTCGCAGCACCATTCCCGGAAATTAGCTTCAATTATTTGGGGCAATTCGACGAAGAAAACAGCGCAGACATGCTTTGGCGTATTTCCAGATTAGCAGACTTAGCCAATGGTGAGAGAAGCCCGCGTGCGGAAAAGACGAATACATTTGACATTAACGGCATGATAACGAACGGAATCCTTCGGTTTGGATTTGAATATAACGGGCTTGAATATGGTGCAGCAACGGTAGAGCGATTAACGATCGGCTTTAAAAAACATCTATTAAATCTTATCCATCATTGTTGCACTAAGGATCAGGCGGAGCGGAGCCCTACGGATTTTACATATAATCAATTGTCTATGGGGCAATTTGAACACATATCGATCCAATTATCGGATAAGCTGGGAAATCTGTTGAAATAAAGGATATCCGCAAGTTGAAATTCAAATTCTGCATGGATAAAGGAAAGGTGAATGATTTGGCACAGGTAAATATTAAAGATATCTATCCGCTGTCCCCGATGCAGGAGGGAATGTTGTTTCATTCCATCCTCGATGCAAAATCAGAAGCTTACTTTGAGCAGACCGTTATTACATTTAATGAAGTGCTGGACGTTCATCTGGTTCAGCAAAGCTTGCAGCAGCTCATGAATCGATATGATATATTCCGTACCATTTTTATGTATAAAGAAACTGAACGTCCGCTTCAAATTGTCCTGGAGGAACGTGATGCGTTGCCTGTTCATTTCGAGAATATCAGTGCTTTTCCCGCAGCTGAGAAAAGGGAGCATTTTACGGCCTTTTTAAAGGCAGAGCGCCAAGCTGGTTTCGACTTGGAAAAAGATGTTCCGATTCGGCTTGCCCTGTTTGAATGGGATGATGAGTCTTCCAGACTTGTCTGGAGTGTTCATCACATTATAATGGATGGTTGGTGCATGGGAACGGTAGCCCAGGAATTTTTTACTATGTATACTTCCCTTCGGTCTGGAGTGCCTGCGCAATTGGATACGGTATATCCGTACAGCAGTTTTATTCAGTGGCTGGAGCAACAGGACAAGGAAGAAGCGACAGCCTATTGGCAGGGGTATTTAAATGGGCTGGAAAATGAAACGATTTTACCGGGCTATAACCGTCCATTGAATCCAATCTTCGAGGCAGACCGTTACACATGCAAGCTGGGAAAAGAACTAACTCAAGGAATGGAGAGAATATCTAAACACTACCACACGACAGTCAGCACTGTATTTCAAACGGTATGGGGATTATTGCTTCAAATGTACAACAACAGCCGGGATGTTGTGTTCGGGTCTGTAGTATCCGGCAGACCAGATGAAGTTCCGGGAATTGAAAATATGGTTGGATTGTTCATTAACACAATACCAACACGCATAACCAGTTATGCGGACCAGAGTTTTTCGGATCTGCTTATATCTGTGCAGAACTCCCACATCGAGTCTGCTCAGTACTCTTATTCTTCCCTAGCAGATATTCAGAATCACACGGATTTGAAACAAAATTTAGTCCGTCATATTGTTGTTTTTGAGAACTATCCTTACTCAGAGGAGCTTATTCATGCGGAAAAAGGGCCTGATACACTTCAGGTCACCGACGTGGAGGATATTGTACAGACCAACTATGATTTTAATGTGATTGTCGTTCCTGGATCACAGTATGAAGTTACTTTTAGTTATAATCGGCTGGTTTACGATGAAAATTGGATTAAGCTAATTGCAGCTCATCTTAAACGGGGACTGGAGCAGATTGTTCAACAGCCGGATCTACTGATTTCCGATTTGGAATTTCTGACGACAGAAGAGAAAAGTCAGGTTTTATCCGAATTTAGCGGAGTACAGATCTCGTATCCTTCTAGTGATACCATCCATCTTTGTTTTGAAAAACAAGCAGAAAAGACACCGAAGACAACAGCAGTTGTCTGTGAGAACTCCAGTCTGACTTATGCTGAGCTGAATAAACGTGCTAACCGATTGGCTCGTACCCTGCGTAGTTACGGCACAACAACTGATCGGCTGGTTGGGCTCATGACTGATCGTTCTATAGATATGGTGGTCGGCATCCTCGCTATTCTTAAAGCAGGAGGGGCATATGTACCCATCGATCCGTCATATCCAGAGGAACGTATCCGTTATATATTTGACGATTCCGGTGTAGACCTGCTTTTGACGCAAAGCCATCTTGTGGAAAAGGTCAAAGAGGCCGCCTTTGGAGGAAAAGTCCTAGTATTGGATGAAGATCCAACTGTGTATCACATGGAAGGATCAAATCTGGAGGCCGTATCAGGAGCAAATGATTTAGCCTACGTCATATATACTTCAGGTACGACAGGACAGCCTAAAGGTGTAATGCTGGAGCACCATGGATTGTGTAACCTGAAAACGTATTTTGATGAAACATTGCAGATAAGTCCGTCAGATCATGCCCTACTGTTTGCGAGCTACGCATTCGATGCTGCTTGCTGGGAAATATTTCAGGCGCTATTTTGTGGCGCGACACTTTACGTGCCTACTTCGGAAATCATACTGAACTACAACCAGTTTGAACAGTATATGGCGGATCATAAAATTACGGTGGCGGCATTACCTCCTACCTATGCCGTGTATCTAAATCCAGAACGAATGCCGGATCTGCGTATTCTGTTCACCGCTGGTTCGGCTTCCTCGATGGAGCTCGTAAGCAAATGGAAGGATCAGGTCACCTATTTTAATGGCTATGGACCGACAGAAAACTCGGTAGCAACGTCCATTTGGCCAGTGTCGGAACACCCCGGAGCAATCGATACCGTTTCCATAGGACGTCCCGTGCCCAACCACCGGGTGTACATGATCGATGCTTTTGGTCATCTTTTACCTGCTGGAATAGCAGGAGAGTTATGTGTATCCGGCCCAGGATTGGCTCGCGGTTATCTGCACCGCCCGGATTTAACGGCTGAACAATTTGTGACTAATCCGTTTGCAGGCGGGGAAGCGGGCTATGAACGCATGTATCGGACAGGCGACCTGGCAAGATGGATGCCGGACGGCAACATTGAGTACCTAGGCCGGATCGACCAGCAGGTCAAAATTCGCGGTTACCGGATTGAACTGGGCGAAGTTGAGGCGGCTATGCTGAAGGCAGATCGCATGCAAGAGGTCATCGTACTGGCACATGCAAACCGCCAAAACCAATACGAGCTGGTTGCCTACTACGTGGCGGAACGCGAAGTGACGGGGAGCGAGCTTCGCAAGCAGCTGAGTGAAGAACTCCCGAATTATATGGTTCCCTCTCACTTTGTTCAGATGGAGCAAATGCCGCTCACACCCAACGGCAAAATCGACCGTAAGGCATTGCCTGCACTAGAACAGATTTCCCGTTCCACGCAGGAATATAGGGCTCCGCGGACAGCAGCGGAGCAGGCTCTGGCTAGTGTATGGGAGGCTGTGCTGGGCGGCGGTCCGGTCGGATTGACGGATCAATTTTTTGATCGGGGCGGGGACTCGATCAAGGCGATTCAGGTATCCTCACGCTTGCTGCAGGCAGGATACAAGCTGGATATCAAAGACTTGTTTAAGTACCCTGAGGTTGCTGAGCTAGCTACGCACCTGCGTGTGTCGGATACCCAATTAGCTGATCAGGAAGAGGTTAGCGGAGCTCTGCTGCTGACGCCGATTCAGCAGTGGTTTGTGGAGCAAGGACAGCCTGTGCCGGACCACTTTAATCAGGCGGTTATGCTTCACCGGGAGCAGGGATTCGAGGAAGAGCCGCTACGTCAGGCATTGACGCAGTTGGCGGTGCATCATGATGCGTTGCGGATGGTGTTCCGCAAGGCGGAGCAAGGCTGGGAAGCGTGGAACCGCAGAGCGGAGGAAGGGGCGCTGTATGATCTGGAAGTGGCCGATTTCAAAGACGTGCCGATCGGTCCCGTATTGGGTCAAGTTATAGAAGCCCGGGCCAGTACTATTCAGAGTAGCATCCGACTGGATGAAGGACCTCTGCTGAAAGTGGGCCTGTTCCACTGCGCTGATGGGGACCATCTGCTACTGGCTATTCATCATATGGTGGTAGACGGCGTATCGTGGCGGATACTACTGGAGGATTTGTCGAATGCCTATGAGCAGGCTGTACGTGGAGAAGTCATACAGCTCCCGGCCAAAACAGACTCTTTTCGGGTCTGGTCGGAACGGTTGTCAGCCTATGCCGACAGTCCTGAGATGGAAAGTGAGTACGCATACTGGGAGCAATTGAATGAATTGGAAGTATACGAGTCTTTAAGGCTTACAGAATTGCTGGATTCTAAAAAACCATTGACCATAAATAACACAGCTACTTTGAGCTTGAAATTCACGAAAGAAGAGACTGATCAACTGCTAAAGCAGGCCCATCGCGCGTACAACACAGAAGTGAACGATCTGCTGCTGACGGCACTCGGCATGACGTTAAGCACTTGGACTGGCAGTGAGCAGGTTGCAATTCTTCTGGAAGGCCATGGCCGTGAAGATATCATGAAGGATACGGATATTTCACGAACAGTTGGCTGGTTCACGAGCCAATATCCGGTACTGCTGCGGATTAACGGGAAAGATCATATATCCGGACACATCAAACGGATGAAGGAGATGTTGCGCAGCATTCCACACAAAGGAATTGGGTACGGCATCTGGAGATATCTCAGTCAGAACGTAGTATCTAGAGGGGCATACGCCGAGCCACAGATTAGCTTTAATTATTTGGGCGAATTTGATCAGACGCTGCGGCACAGCGAAACGCGCATGTCACCGTACTCCAGTGGAGCAGATGTTAACGAACAGACGAGAATGCCGTGTTCCCTGGATGTGGGGGGCATTGTAACGGATGAAATGCTTGAGTTGGATATTCGTTATAACACAAAAGTATTACAGGAAGATAATGTAATGAAACTAGCCAGGGGACTCAAGCAGAACGTGCTGGAAGTGATCCGCCACTGTATATCACGGGAGCGTTCTGAATTGACGCCGAGTGATGTGCTGCTTCCGGGTCTAAGCCTGGAAACATTAGACCGGATGGTGGAGCAGATTCAGCCTGACGGAGAGCTTGAGAATATATACCCTATGACGCCGATGCAAAAAGGCATGCTGTTTCACAACATGCTGGATTCCCAGTCGAGCGCCTATGTAGAGCAGTCCACCTTTGAACTGAAGGGAACGCTGGATCTCGCTGCATTCTCTGCCAGTCTGGACTTGCTGGTACAGCGTCATTCAGCACTGCGAACCAACTTCCGGAGCGATTTGCAGGACGAGCCGCTGCAAGTGGTGTACCGGAATAAACGCGGAGAGCTGTACGTAGAGGATATACGTGAGAAGGAGAAGGTGGCGCAGGAGCAATATATCGAGGAATTTGCGCGTCGGGATAAGCAGAAGGGGTTTGATCTGGCAAAGGATACGCTGATGCGGGTATCCATCTTGCGTACATCAGACGATGCATACCATTTTGTATGGAGCTTCCACCACATCATTATGGATGGTTGGTGCTTGTCACTGGTCACCAATGAGGTCTTTGAAGGATATACCGCCCTTACAGAAGGGAAGCCACCGCAATTACCTGTGGTAACACCATATAGCCGATACATCGAATGGCTAGAGGGGCAGAACCGTCAGGAAGCAGCGGAGTATTGGAACGGTTACCTGCAGGGCCATGAGGAGACTACAGTTTTGCCCCAGGCCAAAACAGGGAAAGCGAAGGGATATGAGGCTGAATATCTGGAATTTGATTTAGGTATAGACCTGACGGCGCAACTTCAGCAGCTGGCAAAGCAGGAACAGGTGACGATAAATACGCTGATGCAAACAGCCTGGGGTGTGTTGCTGCAAAAGTATAATCGCACAGAGGATGTTGTTTTCGGTAGTGTGGTATCGGGACGTCCAGCAGACATTGCCGGAGTAGAGCAAATGATCGGACTTTTCATTAATACCATCCCAGTCCGTGTTCAAGGTAAACCAACAACTGCATTTACTGAATTAATGAAGGAAACTCAGCGACAGGCGCTTTCTGCCAATGCCTATGACACGTTCCCGCTGTATGAAATTCAGGCACTGACCGAGCAGAAGCAGGATCTAATCAAGCACATTATGATATTCGAAAATTATCCGGTGGAGCAGCAGGTAGAGCAGCTGGGAAGTGATGGGCAGAATGCATTCACAATTTTAAACGCGGTGGTTACAGAGCAAACCAACTACGATCTGAACGTCGTCGTGATGCCGGGAAAAGGCATAAATATTCGTTTTATGTATAACGCATTGAACTTTGATCAAACCGGCATTGAGCGTCTGCATGGTCATTTTGCTCGTCTGCTGGAGCAAATTTCGTTCAACCCGCATGTTCGCGTTGAAGAACTGGAATTGGTGACAACGGCGGAAAGACAACAGATTACAGGCGAGTTTAACGACACGGCTTCTGTATATCCGCGCAATCAGACGATCCAAAAGCTGTTTGAGGAGCAGGCTGCGCGTACGCCTGATCATATTGCTGTAGCTTTGGGGCATCAATCTCTAACCTATCGGGAACTGAATGAGAAGGCTAACCGAATAGCGCATACACTACAGACTGCTGGAGTGAAGGCCAATGAGCCTGTCGGCATTCTAACGGAGCGTTCGTTGGATATGATTAGCGGAACGTTGGCTATTTTGAAGGCTGGAGGCGCGTATGTGCCGATAGATCCTCAATATCCGGAGGACCGTATCCGCTATATGCTGGAGGACTCGGGAGCCAAACTGCTGCTGACTCAACAAGATTTACTGGAACGTTGCTATTTTGATGGACAGATTGTCAATCTGAATGATGATACGCCCTACAGTCCGGATACTTCCAATTTGGGAATAGATGGATTAGGCGAACATGCTGCTTATGTCATCTATACCTCGGGATCAACAGGCAAGCCTAAGGGCGTCGTTGTTGAGCATCAAAGTGTCGTGCGCTTGGTGCGTAATACGGATTATGTGCCATTCGATGAATCGATCCGAATGTTGCAGACTTGCGCGTTTGTATTTGATGTGTCTACGTTTGAAATTTGGGGGGCGCTACTGAACGGCGGTGAGCTTGTACTCGTGCATAAGGATGATCTTTTGGACGTAGATAAGCTCAAGGAGACCATACGGGACCATCGCATTACTATGATGTGGCTGACTACACCGCTATTTAATCAGCTTTCGCAGCAGGACAGTAAATTGTTCGGAGATGTGAAGTATTTGCTGGTCGGAGGCGATGTGCTGTCTGCACCGCATATCAACCGGGTGCTGCGTGATAATCCGGACATGAATATCATTAACGGCTATGGACCAACGGAAAATACTACTTTTTCGACGACTTATCATATTAAGGAAGAACAGCTTGATTCTGTGCCGATCGGGCGTCCTATCCGCAATTCGACGGCGTATGTGGTCGATTCGGCGTTTAACCTGCAGCCGATTGGAGCATGGGGTGAGCTGGTTGTTGGCGGAGACGGAGTCGCACGCGGTTACCTGAACCGTCCTGATTTGACGGCTGAGAGATTCCTTGCCAATCCGTGGGTGGACGGAGATCGCCTGTACTGCACGGGAGACCTTGTTCGCTGGCGTGAAGACGGTACATTAGAATACGCTGGACGGATGGATCAACAAGTTAAAATTCGCGGCTACCGAATTGAGCTGGGCGAGGTCGAGTCGGCTATGCTGAAGGCAGATCGCATGCAAGAGGTCATCGTACTGGCACATGCAAACAGCCAAAACCAACACGAACTGGTTGCCTATTATGTGGCAGAACGGGAAGTGACGGGGAGTGAGCTTCGCAAGCTGCTGAGTGAAGAACTCCCGAATTATATGGTTCCCTCGTACTTTGTTCAGATGCAGCAAATGCCGCTCACACCCAACGGTAAAATTGACCGTAAGGCATTGCCGGCACCGGAGCAGATTTCCCGCTCCACGCAGGAATATAGGGCTCCGCAGACAGCAGCGGAGCAGGCTCTGGCCAGTGTATGGGAGGCTGTGCTGGGCGGCGGTCCGGTCGGACTGACGGATCAATTTTTTGATCGGGGCGGGGACTCGATCAAGGCGATTCAGGTATCCTCACGCCTACTGCAGGCAGGATACAAGTTGGATATCAAAGACTTGTTTAAGTATCCTGAGGTTGCTGAGCTAGCGACGCATCTGCGTGTGTCGGATAGCCAATTAGCTGATCAGGAAGAGGTCAGCGGAGCCGTGGTGCTGACACCGATTCAGGAGTGGTTTGTGGAGCAAGGGCAGCCTGTGCCGGACCACTTTAATCAGGCAGTTATGCTTCAGCGGGAGCAAGGATTCGAGGAAGAGTCGCTACGCCAGGCATTGACGCAGTTGGTGGTGCACCATGATGCGTTGCGGATGGTGTTCCGCCAGACGGATCAAGGCTGGAAAGCGTGGAACCGCGGAGTGAAGGAAGGGAAGCTGTATGATCTAGAAGTGGTCGAGTTCAAAGACGTGCCAATCGGTCCCACATTGGGTCAAGCTATAGAAGCCAGTGCCAACACTATTCAGAGTAGCATCCGACTGGATGAAGGACCTTTGCTGAAAGTGGGTCTGTTCCACTGCGCTGATGGGGACCATCTGCTACTGGCTATTCATCATATGGTGGTAGATGGCGTATCGTGGCGGGTACTGTTGGAAGATTTGTCGAATGCCTATGAGCAGGCTGTACGTGGAGAAGTCATACAGCTCCCGGCCAAAACAGACTCCTTCCGGGTGTGGTCGGAGCGGTTGTCAGCCTATGCCGACAGCCCTGAGATGGAAAGTGAGCACGCATACTGGAAGCAAGTGAACGAATCGGCGGCATACGATTCGTCCCAACTTCCAGCGTCCCAAGAGCATAGTGGTAGGTCTATGCAGCAAGACATGGGTATCGTAAATGTGAGGCTTACGAAGGAAGAGACTGATCAACTACTGAAGCAAGCCCACCGCGCGTACAACACAGAAGTGAATGATCTGTTGTTGACGGCACTCGGCAAGACGCTAAGCGCTTGGACTGGCAGTGAGCAGGTTGCGATTCTTCTCGAAGGCCATGGCCGGGAAGATATCATGAAGGATACGGATATATCACGAACGGTCGGCTGGTTTACAAGCCAATACCCAGTGCTACTGCGGATTAACCAGGAAGAAGATATCTCCGGGCACATTAAACGGATGAAGGAGATGCTGCGCAACATTCCACATAAAGGAATTGGATACGGCATCTGGAGATATCTCAGCCAGAATGGACCGTCCCGGGCAACATATGCCGAGCCACAGATCAGCTTTAATTATTTAGGCGAATTTGATCAGACATTGCAGCATAGCGGCATGCATTTTTCTCCATATTCCAGCGGAGCTAATACTCATGAACTGACCCAAATGTCCTGTATTATGGACGTGGGAGGACTCGTTACAGATGGCATGCTGGAACTAAGCATTCAATACAACAATAAGGCACTCCAACAAAATACTGCCGAGCAACTAGCAGAGCAATTCAAGCAGAACGTGCTGGAAGTGATTCAGCATTGTGCATCTCGGGAGCACTCCGAATTGACGCCGAGTGATGTGCTGCTTTCGGGCTTAAGCCTTGAAGAACTGAACCGGATGGTGGAGCAGCTTCAGCCTGACGGAGAGCTGGAGAATGTGTACCCCATGACGCCGATGCAAAAAGGCATGCTGTTTCACAACATGCTGGATTCCGGGTCGAGCGCCTATGTGGAGCAGTCCACCTTTAAACTGAAGGGAACGCTGGATCTCGCTGCATTCGCTGCCAGTCTGGACTTGCTGGTACAGCGTCATTCAGCACTGCGGACCAACTTCCGGAGCGATTTGCAGGACCAGCCGCTGCAAGTGGTGTACCGGAATAAACGCGGAGAACTGTACGTAGAGGATATACGTGAGAAGGAGAAGACGGCGCAAGAGCAGTATATTGAGGAGTTCACGCGTCGAGATCAGCAGAGAGGCTTTGATCTGGCAAAGGATGCACTGATGCGTGTATCTATCTTACGTACAACAGACGATTCATACCATTTTGTATGGAGTTTCCACCACATCATAATGGACGGCTGGTGCTTGTCACTGGTCACCAATGAGGTCTTTGGCGGATATGCTGCCCTTACAGAAGGGAAGCCGCCGCAATTGCCAGTGGTAACACCATACAGTCGATACATCGAATGGCTGGAGGGGCAGAACCGTCAGGAAGCAGCGGAGTATTGGAGCGGTTACCTGTGGGGCTACGAGGAAACGGCGGTCTTGCCGCAGGCCAAAATAGGGAAGACCCAGGGATATGAGGCCGAATATCTGGAATTTGATTTAGGTATAGGCCTGACAAGGGCCCTGCTGCAACTAGCAAAGCAAGAACAGGTAACGATAAATACGCTGCTGCAAACGGCCTGGGGTGTTTTATTACAAAAGTATAATCGCACAGAGGATGTTGTTTTCGGGAGCGTGGTTTCTGGACGCCCAGCGGACATTGCCGGAGTAGAGCAGATGATTGGACTATTCATTAACACGGTCCCCGTCCGTATTCAAGGCGGACAAGCAACTGCATTTACAGAGCTGATGAAGCAAACTCAGCGACAGGCGCTTGCTTCAGGAACATACGAAACGTTCCCACTCTATGAGATTCAGGCACAGGCTGAGCAAAAAGTGGAACTGATTAATCATATTATGGTATTTGAGAACTATCCGGTGGATGAACAAATTGAGCAATTAGGTGAAAGGGAGGAAGCTGATTTTAAAATAACCGGAGCAGGAGCGGTTGAACAGACGAATTACGATTTTAACATCGTGGTGTTGCCGGGAGAGACGCTACGAGTTCATTTTGGTTACAATGCCCAAGTATATGACTGTGAAAGAGTAGAACAGATTCAGGGGCATTTACTGCAATTGCTGGAACAAATCAAGATAAATCCCGCTAGCCGAATTTGTGAACTGGATATATTAACCGCGCAGGAACGCGAGCAAATGCTGGGTGCTTGGTGTGACACGACAGTAGCATATCCACGTGAGCAGACGATTCACGGGTTATTTGAGGAGCAGGTCTTGCAGACACCGGAGCAGGTAGCGGTATATTTTGAAGGAACGCAAGTGACCTACCGTGAATTAAATGAGCGAGCGAACCGTCTGGCGCGTACTTTGCGCAGTAACGGTGTCCTGGCAGACGGCCTGGTCGGCCTGATGACAGAGCGATCGATTGACATAATTGTCGGCATCTTAGGTATTTTGAAGGCAGGGGGCGCCTACATTCCGATCGATCCGACTTATCCAGAGAACCGCATCCGTTATATGCTGGACGATTCAGGTACGGAACTGCTGTTAACGCAGCAGCATTTGGTTGAAAAAGTGGAATTTAGGGGCAAGGTGCTGCTGTTGGATGCAGAAATGGACAAAGGCAGTGCGGATGCAAGTATGGCTAAGGCAAGAGGAAAAGCTATATCCGCATATCACAGGGATGGTTCAAATTTGGAAGTTACATCCGGTCCTCATAACCTAGCATATGTAATCTATACGTCTGGAACGACAGGCCAGCCTAAGGGAGTAATGCTTGAACATCGTGGACTCTGCAATCTGCATCCGTATTTCAAGAAGACATTGCGGATCAGCAGTTCCGACCGTGTTGTATCGTTCGCCAGCTTTTCCTTTGATGCGGCATGCTGGGAAATGCTTCAGGCACTCTTCAACGGGGCCACTTTATGTATTCCGACATCAGAAACCATTCTCAGCTATGACAAGTTTGAGCAGTATATGGTGGATCATCACATTACAATTGCAACGCTGCCCCCAACTTATGCTATATACTTGAGCCCAGAGCGAATGCCGAAATTACGCATCCTGTTCACGGCCGGATCGGCGACTAGCACTGAACTGGTCAGCAAATGGAGAGACGGTGTGACCTATATTAACGCCTATGGTCCAACGGAAAATTCCATAGCAACGTCTGTCTGGCCTGTACCTGGAGGTCCCGAAGCAGGGGTGTCCATCTCAATCGGACGTCCTGTACCGAATCACCGCGTGTACATGGTCGATGCACATGGACAGCTTTCACCGTCTGGGGTCCCCGGTGAACTGTGCGTATCTGGCCCAGGACTGGCACGCGGTTACTTGAACCGTCCGGAATTAACGACAGACCATTTTGTGACCAATCCGTTTGCAGATGGGGAAGCGGGCTATGAACGCATGTATCGGACAGGCGACCTGGCGAGATGGATGCCGGACGGCAACATTGAGTACCTGGGACGGATCGACCAGCAGGTCAAAATTCGTGGTTACCGGATTGAGCTGGGCGAAGTTGAGGCGGCTATGCTGAAGGCAGATCGCATGCAAGAGGTCATCGTACTGGCACATGCAAATAGCCAAAACCAACACGAACTCGTTGCTTATTATGTAGCGGAACGGGAAGTGACGGGGAGCGAGCTTCGCAAGATGTTAAATGAAGAACTCCCGAATTATATGGTCCCTTCACATTTCATTCAATTGCAGAACGTACCTCTTACACCAAACGGTAAAATTGATCGTAAGGCGCTGCCGATGCCAGAAGGTCGTTTGACTGACCATGTTGCACCGCGAACATGGATGGAAATAAAATTGGCAGACATCTGGCAGGATGTACTGGGACTACCACAAGTAGGCATCGACGAAAATTTCTTTGAAATTGGCGGTCATTCGCTGCGGGCAACGACACTGACTTCTAGAGTTCGCAAAGATTTAAACAAACCGATGGATCTGCAAAACATATTTGAGGCACCGACGATCGAGCAATTGGCGGCCTTGCTTGAAGAACAGGTTCAAATCACATATGCATCCATACCGGTGGCGGAAGAACGTGACACTTACCCGCTTTCTTTCGCACAGACACGGATGTATGTGCTTCACCAGCTGGATCCGGATGGAATAAGCTATAACACCACATCAGCACTGAGAATAATCGGTCCGATAGATATGAAGCAGGTGGAAGAGGCATTCCATCAATTAATTTCACGTCACGTGGCCCTCCGGACAAGCTTTGAACTGGTAAATGGTGTGCCGATGCAGCGGGTTCACGAAACGATTCACTTTGAGTTGGAATATGCCACAATATCAGAACTGCGGACAGAATCCAATGAACTTATGCTTGAGAATTTAGCAGAAGAACATGCCCGTTCCTTTGTTCGTCCATTTGACTTGAAGATCGCTCCGTTACTACGTGTAAAGCTGGTCAAATTGGGATTGGACGAAGAAGGACAGGAGCCGCAGCACTTATTGATGCTTGATATGCACCATATCGTTTCAGACGGGGTATCCATTGAAATATTGGCTGGTGATTTTGCCCGCTTATATAGCGGTGAAGTATTATCTCCGCTGCGTATTCAATATACAGACTATGCTGTGTGGCAGCATAGCAAAACTCAGCAGGAGCGAATAAAGAGTCAGGGAGAGTACTGGCTGAATAGATTTAGTGGCGATTTGCCTCAACTGGATTTGCCAACTGATTTTGAGCGTCCGGCAATACGATGTACGGAAGGTGACGCTGTTGAATTTGAAATGGGACAGGAATTGACTCAGTGTTTAAAAGAACTGGCGGTGCATACGGATTCTACGCTGTACATGGTACTTATGGCTGCATACACAGCATTGCTGCATTATTACACAGGGCAGGAAGACATCATTGTGGGTACTCCGATTGCAGGTAGACCACATGCTGACCTGGAGCCTATACTCGGTATGTTTGTCGGCACGCTCGCATTACGTAATCATCCTCACGCTGAACAAACGTTTTATAACTGTATTGAGGACGCCAAGACGTGTGCACTGCAAGCATATGCGCATCAGGATTATCCGTTTGAGGAGCTGGTGGAAAAGCTCGACCTGAAACGAGATATGAGCCGTAATCCGTTGTTCGACACGATGTTTGTATTGCAGAATGTGGAGAAAAAGGAAGTGAAGTTGGACAAGTTGTTCTTCCGCTCTTTTGGGATAGAGCAGGTTTCTGCGAAATTCGACCTGACGCTTGAAGTCAGTGAGGAGGAAGCATCTATCCAGCTCCAATTTCTGTATGCTACATCTTTGTTTAAACGGGAAACGGTAGAAAGCATGGCAAGGCATTTTGTACAGTTGGTCAAAACCGTTGTAGCCGATCCGAATACAAAACTGGGCGAAATGACGCTGATTTCGGAAGAAGACAAAGGGATTCTAAAAAAACATAGGGACACCCTAAAGACTTCTCGCTACTGGAGTACTCTGCTCGAAGGTTATGAAGAAGCACCTCAATTGCCATATGCCAATCTGATGGGGCGCAGTCCATATCAGACAGAGCATCTGGAGATTAATTTGGATGTTGAACGAACGGTGGCACTGCAGCGAATTGCACTGAATGAGCAGGTGACGACAAATACGCTGCTGCAGACAGCCTGGGGAATTTTATTACAAAAGTATAACGGTACAGATGATGTGGCGTTCGCTTGCTCCATATCAAGTCCTTTGACAGATATGTTGGAACCGAGGCATTCAATTGGACTGGGTAACCACACCTTGCCCGTTCGCATTCGAACTGAAGCAGGGGCGAACTTTAGCGGGTTGATGAGAAAAGTGCAGCAACAAACCGATGAATCTGCGGTATATGGACATTTGCCAATGTCCGAAATAGTTACAACGAAAGTGAAACAGCTGGCACTTTTTAGTCACAGAATGGTTTTTGAAACTACTTTGGAAGAGGCCAATACTGAGCAAGAAAGCTACGATTTAAGCATCATAGTACTTCAGGGAGATACGCTACGAATTGATTTTTCCTACAATGCCCAGGTATTTGATCATCAGAGTGTGTCGCAGATTCAAGGGCATTTACTGCAGGTGCTGGATCAAATTATAGCGAATCCGGATAGTTTAATTGAGACAATGGATCTGTTGACTAAGCAGGAGCGGGAGCACATCATCCAGGTGTGGGGAAATACCACGGCAGAGTACCAGCGTGAACAAACAATTCACGGACTGTTCGAGGAACAGGTTTTGCAGACTTCGGATCAGACAGCGGTATATTTTGAAGGTCAACAATTGACCTACCATGAATTGAACGAGCGCGCAAACCGTCTGGCCCGTACTTTACGCAGCTATGGTGTGAAAGCCGATAGTCTGGTTAGTCTGATGACAGAGCGTTCCGTAGATATGATTGTGGGCATATTGGGAATTTTGAAGGCGGGGGGAGCATATATCCCGATAGATCCAACCTATCCCGAGGAACGCATCCGCTACATGCTGGACGACTCAGGTACGGAACTGTTGTTAACGCAACAGCACCTGACGGAAAAGGCACAGTTTGGAGGCAAGGTGTTGGTGCTTGACGCTGAACAGGACGGAGTTGCTTCCGATAAAAGAAAAGCGGATATACGCGGGGAAATGCTGTCCGTATATCATCAGAACGGTTCGAATCTGGAGGCTGTATCGGGTCCAAACGATCTAGCATATGTCATCTATACGTCCGGGACGACGGGTCAGCCTAAGGGAGTAATGCTTGAGCATCATGGTCTTAGCAATCTTAAAACCTACTTCGAGCAAAAGTTGAGTATTGGCTTGTCCGATCGGGTGGTCATGTTTGCCAGTTATTCGTTTGATACATCATGCTCGGAAATAATCCAGTCCTTACTATGTGGAGCGACATTGTATATACCTTCCTCCGAGACTATTTTGAATTATGAACGTTTCGAGCAGTACATGGCCGCCTGCAGAATTACAATTGCAACGCTGCCGCCAAACTACGCTGTATACCTGAACCCGGATTGCATGCCTGATTTGCGTGTTCTGCTTACAGCAGGATCAGCCTCTACCGCAGAACTGGTGTCCAAATGGAAGGATCGGGTGGATTATTACAATGCGTATGGTCCTACCGAGAATTCCGTCGCAACGTCTCTTTGGCCAGTATCGGAAGAAAATTCCCAGTTAGGTGGAATCATATCCATCGGTCGGCCAGTATCTAATCACCGCGTGTATATGGTAGACACACACGGAAATCTTTCACCTGCAGGAGTCCCTGGTGAGCTGTGTGTATCCGGCCCGGGGCTGGCACGCGGCTATCTGCACCGTCCAGAGCTGACAAAAGAAAAATTCGTAGCCAATCTGTTTGCAGCAGAGGAAGTTGGCTATGAGCGAATGTACCGTACAGGTGACTTGGCACGATGGTTGCCAGATGGGAACATTGAATATTTGGGTAGGATTGACCATCAGGTCAAAATCCGCGGGTATCGGATTGAACTCGGTGAGATTGAAGCGCAAATTATCAAGGTGGACGGTGTTAAAGAATCTATTGTCATGGCTCGTGCAGATCAGCAGGGAGACTATCATTTGGCCGCTTACTACGTAGCTGAAAAAGAAATCAGCGGCAGTATGATGTTGAATTTGCTGAATGAGAAATTGCCGAACTATATGGTACCGTCGTATTTTATACAACTGCAGAACATGCCGCTGACACCGAACGGAAAAATTGATCGCAAGGCACTATCGGCATTCGAGGAACACGCTGATTTGACTGCAGAATATGCAGCGCCGCGCACAGCCATGGAGGTGAAGTTAGCACAAATCTGGAGAGAGATACTCGACATTCCGTCCGTTGGAATTCATCATAATTTCTTTGCCATTGGCGGACATTCACTTCGTGCGACTGCATTGGCCGCAAAAATTCACAAAGAACTGAATATTGAGTTACCATTGCGTTATGTATTTGACTTTCCAACAATTGAGCAAATGGCGCAGGCTGTTCATGAATTGTCTCCAAATCCATTCGCAGCGATTCCAGTTGCCGAATTGAGAGACAGTTATCCGGCATCTATAACTCAAAATAGACTATACGTTTTGAGCAGCATGAATAACTACAATATGTCTGCCATGCTTTTGATGGAAGGAGAACTGAATTTTTTAAGATTAGAAAGAGCGCTTAAGCAATTAATTCAGCGTCATGATACATTGCGAACCTCTTTTGAATTCGTAGATGATAAATTGGTACAACGGATTCACGACCATGTCGATTTCAATTTGGAGGTTATGCAGGGACATGGTGAGAACGAAGCAAGAGCAATGATGAGACAATTTATCAGACCTTTTGATCTTGGGAAGGCACCGTTACTTCGAGCTGCTCTGTTGCAAGAATCTCCACAGCGCCATTGGTTTATGTTTGACATGCATCATGTGATTTCAGATGGTGTATCCATGAGTTTATTGCTGAACGAGCTGCCCGCACTGTATGAAGAAAAAACGTTGCCGGCCTTGCGAATTCAATACAAGGATTATGCGGTATGGCAGCAAGGAGACATTGGTAGCTCATGGATGGAAAAACAAGAAGAATACTGGCTCAAGCAAATGAGCGGCGACATTCCAATTTTGGGTATCCCAGTCGACTTTGAAAGACCTGCAACACGTAGCACTTCGGGCAGCACCGTTTCCTTTGCAATTTCACCTCAGAACGTGGACAGTTTGAAACAAATCAGTTTGCAGGCGGGAGCTACCTTATTTATGGTATTACTTGCGGCCTACAAGACCCTATTGTTCAAGTACAGCGGTCAGGAGGATATCGTTGTTGGAACACCTATTGCAGGTAGACAGCATCACGATTTGCAGCCTGTCGTCGGCATGTTTGTCAACACGCTTGCATTGCGGAGCTTTCCTGAAGGGGACAAGTCATTTTACGAATATGTTCAGGAAGTAAAGGACCAGGTGCTTGATGCCTTTGAGCATCAGGATTATCCGTTTGAATTGCTGGTGGAGAAGCTAAATGTACAAAGGGACCTGAGCCGAAATCCGTTATTCGACACTCTTTTTGAGCTAGATAACATGGACTCTGGTACGACGGAATTCCAAGACTTGCAGGTTACTCTGTGCCCAGGCGAACAGAATATGGCAAAATTCGATTTGACACTTACGGCCATGGAAAGCTCTGAAGGTTTGGTTTTCAGCTTCACATATGCCGACAGCCTGTACAAGAGAAGCACGATTAAACGAATGGCCGATCACTTCATCCAGTTGATTAAAGCTGTTGTAGATGAACCACAGACAAAGCTATCTGAAATTGAGATCATTACGCCACAGGAAATCGAAATGATATTGGATGTTTGGGGAAATACCGCGGTGAATTACCCATGTGAAAAAACCATTCATCAATTATTCGAAGAACAGGTAGAGAAGACTCCAGATCAAGTAGCTGTAGTTTTTGGTGGTAGCCAGATCACATATAACGAATTAAATGTGCGTGCAAACCAGTTGGCTCGCGTGCTAAGAGCAGAAGGAGTTCAGGCGGATCAATTGGTCGGAATGATTATGGAGCGCTCTATCGAAATGATTGTAGGGATTTTTGGTATTTTAAAAGCTGGTGGGGGATATGTACCTATCGACCCTGAGTTTCCGCAGGAACGTATGCTCTATATGTTACAAGACAGCCATATTAAGCTTATGGTTGCCATGCCAGAAATGGCCGCGAAGGTACCGTCGGATGTGCTGGTCATTTCACCTGATAGTCACAGGCTATCCGCAGAAGACTGTTCCAACTTGGCTGAAGTTTGTGACCCTGGCCATTTGGCTTATGTGATGTATACCTCAGGTACGACGGGCAAACCCAAAGGAGTGATGATTCAACACTCTAATGTCGTTAATATGACAACCGCATTTAGAGAACAAGTATATAAGAAATACAAATCGCCAATGCGGATGGCATGGCTATCGCCGTATGTATTTGATGCATCAGTGAAACAAATTTTCCCATGCCTGCTTCTCGGGCATGCGCTTCACGTGGTGCCGAGAGAGATTAGCACCAATGGTCATCGTTTGGCTGACTATTTCAGATCCCAACGGATTGATTTTACTGATGGTACACCGGCACACATGCATATGTTGACGGAAATGCAAGACTCCGTTGCAGACCTGAATGTACAGCATTTTATTTTTGGAGCAGAGGCGCTGCCCGGTCATCTCGTTAAAACATTTTTGAGCACCCGACCCGGATATCGTCCGCAAATAACTAATGTTTATGGTCCTACCGAATGCTGTGTAGACACAACTGCATACGACATTAACGGGGAAACGATGACAGCTTGGACACATACGGTGCCGATTGGCAAGCCAATGGCTAACCAGCACGTATATATTATGGATATGAATCGAAAGTTGGTTCCGATAGGAATTGCAGGCGAGATCTACATCGGTGGTGATGGAGTAGGGCGAGGTTATATGGGAAATCGTGAGCTGACTGATGAGAAATTTATAGCAGACCCCTTCAAACCAGGAAAACGTATGTACCGCACAGGAGATTTGGCGCGATGGATGGCAGACGGAAATATTGAATATTTAGGCAGGACGGATCATCAGGTAAAAATTCGGGGTTACCGAATTGAACTTGGAGAAGTGGAAGCGCAAATAATGAACCTGCCTGCGATCCGTAAAGCGGTGGTTATTGCTCGTGAGAATGAATCAGGACAAAAAGATTTATGTGCTTATTTTGTGGCTGATAGCGATCTGACCATTCAGGAACTTAAAACAGCGTTGGTTCCAAATCTTCCGATGTACATGCTGCCAAGCTATTTTGTTCAATTGGAGAAGATGCCGTTGACGACTAACGGAAAAATTGATCGTAAATCGCTTCCTGCGCCGGACGGAGACATTCAAACAGGTGTTGAATATGCAGCCCCGCGAAACGGCATGGAACAGCATATGGTAGATATTTGGAAGCGAAATCTGGGTGTCAGTATTGTTGGCATTGATGATAACTATTTTGATTTAGGCGGACACTCCCTGAAAGCCATTCAATTGGTTTCACAGGCTCAGGCTGTTGGCATTGAAATAGGGATTAATCAGGTGTTTCAATATCAGACTATTCGCCAAATATCAGAGTATTTGCGAGCAGACACTTCGATGTCGGGTATGTTAACACGTGATATTGCCGAGGCAATCGACATCATCGAAGAGGCTTATGACGTACATGCTCATTTCCAATCAACAGCTGTTGAAGGGCGAGATCAATTAACTTTGCACATAGATCCTTTCGATTCTATACAAGCAGAGGCCCTGAAGAAAGTCATTTTGGCACGCCTTCATCCTAACCTTCATCCACATCATTTGCTTCCTTTTGAAGCAGCTGCTCAAGTACCTGACTGTGAAAAGCTATACACAGATACGATGGTAGACGATGAAGCTGTGAAGCGGCATGCTGAGGAGTGGCTGGAACATCTGCTGCGGATGAATGACCAATGGAACAGCACGATGCTGGCAGGAGAGCCTTTACAACGCTATGCGCTTGCTCCCGCTCAGCATTATCATTTGGAGCATCCGCAATCCTCAGGAGGTGTCATTCCTTTTGATAGTTACCTGCTGGATGTAGAACGGTTATCTGCAATCATGCAACGCCTGATAGAGCGGCATGAACTCTTTAGAAGTGTGTTGGTCCAAACGGATGTCGGATGGGAATGGGAAATGTTGTCCATGAAGGAGCGCATGGACATTCCAATGATAGATTTATCGAACTACGGTGCAGAGATGCAAAATCGTATACTCTCACATATACTGCCTGCATTCTTTATGAACCCTTATGAAACAACCGGAAACTTGTTATATCGTATTGCGCTTGTTCGCCTCAATTTACGGGATCATTTGCTGTTGCTCCCTTGCTCACATCTCATCTATGATGGCATGAGCGGTGAGGTCGTTAAGAGTGAGTTGTACCGTGCATATGATGACATGAGCAATGTAAAAGGGCAACTAGCAGGAAGCTACCGTGATTATGTGAGTCAGGTTCGCAAAGGACCTCAGGGCATGGGCGATCAAGAGATTGTCGACAAATTTCGCTTGTCCGCATTTGCTGCTGCTTCGGATGCTGTAGTTCTCGCAATTGATGAGCGCAACCATACAACGGGTACAGATGTGACAGTAGAACTTGCAAATTGGAATGACTCCAACGCGGTCGGACACATGTGGGACTTGGCTATATGCCTGGCTAACCGCTTTTTCCGCAGATATTTGCAAGTGGACGAGATGCCTATTCTTCTCACTAATTATGGCCGGGCATACGAGGACAAGCAGTATTTTGATATTATAGGTGAATTTATAGACCAAATCCCTGTACTGCTTACAGATGCGGATGAACATGGGCATGAGATCAGAAATAGTATGCAGTTGGCCGTATCGCATAATTTGAATTTTCTAAATCTCATATACAATGATGAAATGGCATCGTTGTATCCGCAGTCTAACCAGTATCTGAAGCATAGCCTGAATAAGCTACCTATTGTGTTCAATTACCTTGGAGAAGCGTCGGATAAATATCAGCTGTTTAAAAATATCGAGCCAGAAGAGAGGGACATCTATCGGGATTCAATCATTTTCTTTACTGTTCAGCATGTGGAGAACGTATTGCAAATCTCGTTAGAACTTCCTTTTGAAGAAAATCCAGAAACCGTTAAAGCGATGCTGGAAACAGAGCTAGCGAACTTACTAGTAACAGACAGAGATGGGATAATGTCCACCTAATCTTCACATTACATTAATAACAGGCTCCGAGTTCAAAATAGGGAAACTGCCCCAAAGCTTTCAAATGGCTTTGGGGTAATCTGAACAAAACACAAAAGTCGCAAGTCTCCATTAACCTCGGAGATTTACGGCTTTTGTGTTTTGTATGTAGCGAAGTTTTATGTAGCAATGTCGCTGAATTAAAACTTGTTGTAGTAGATCTTTACGCCAGATAAATGACATTTGGTTCATGATGACCCGTGCCACGCATTGGTTTGAGATATGAACTTGGTGAACCTATGACTCATGCAATTGCGCTGACTTCTGGTGCCGCCGACTTATGAATACCAAAGACAATGCAATTACCGTGAGGATAATCCCAAGCATTTGAAATCCCTTGAAGCTAAATGTACCTCCCATTACGATACCTATCAATAATGAAGAGATAATGGTTCCCAGATATCTTGATGTGCTAAATAATCCGGATGCTACACCGATTATTTCTTTTGGAGAACTTTGAAACAGGGCTGCTTGCATACCTACATTGTTCAAACCGTTGCTAATACCGAATGCAGCTAAAGCCAAACACACGCTGATAACCGGTGAATTTGGATTCAATGTCACGAGCCACACTGACCCCAATGTCATCAGAATTGCGGACACCAGCAATGCCGGTCTGGGTCCTGATTTATCGATCCATTGTCCTGCAATGGGAGAAGTAATTAGCGAGCACAAGCCTAAGCTTAGCATGAGAATGCCTGTTTGGAACTCGCTGACATGACGTACCATTTGCAAGTAGGACGGAAGCCCGAAAAAGAGCGAGTAATATAGTACGTTAACGAGCATGAATTCGACATTAATCCAAATCATCGCAGGGTAACTGGCGAATGTGCGTAAAGGAATAAAGGGTGATGTCGCTTTTAACTCATGTCGTACGAATGCCCCCAGCGCAACGAAGCCTATCAGCCCGACAATGACATTTCCTAATGAGATATGCCCAGATGATTTTGCCGAGAGTAACCCAACTAGCAGGGCAACCAGACCCAATGTGAAGAGCAGAATCCCTGTTGCATCAATCAAATCAAACCATTTACGAAAAGACATGTTGCGTGCTACGGATGTTGGCAGTTCGTCCTTAGGAATATTCCTCCAAGCCAATACAAAGCTGGCCACCACAAACGGAATATTGATGAAAAAGATAGCAGGCCAATTCCACCAATGAATCAAGACCCCGCCAATAAAGGGGCCAATTGCTGCTGCTCCAGATAGGAATATGGACAAAACAGACAACGCAGTTGCTTGTTTCTCTGTAATATGAATTCGAACAATAGCCATTCCAACTCCAACCATCATGCTTGTTCCGATGGATTGCACAATGCGGAACATGATGAGCCACCCGAAATTTAGTGATAATGGAGCTAATAATGATGCAATGAAGGCTACAACAAGCCCGGTAAGGAATATCTTCCTACGACCAAATAAATCGCTGGCCTTACCCATGACAGGTTGAGCGATGCTACTTGCAATGTAGAAAGAGAAAATAATCCAGGAAACACCTGTAAAGTCAAGATGGAACACATTTTGTAGACTTGGAATAGCAACTGAAACCATCGAAGAATTTAATGGGTTCAATAGTATCCCTAGACCAACTGAAATCATTAACCACCAGCTGCGAACGCTCATTTCTGGTCCCCCCATAGCGAATTAATGTCATCGTACTTGAAATCGATTATTTATTCCAACGCATTTGATGTTATAATCTCATTGACTTGAGGGAATGAATGGAGGGCATAATGGAACTTCTTCAACTGCAATATTTTCTGACGGTAGCTCGTTTGGAACATGTGACCGAAGCTGCACGAAGTCTGCACGTTACTCAATCGTCGCTGAGCAAAACGATTCAGCGTCTGGAGGAAGATCTGGGGGTTCCTCTATTCGATCGAACAGGGAGGAAACTGCGATTGAATGAGTTCGGAAGCAGATTCCTTCACCGTGCAGAGAGGGCTTTATTTGAATTGGAGCAGGGGAAGCAGGAGCTTAGCGATTTATCTAGCCCGGAATATGGCACTCTCGAATTGGCGGTGACCACCGCAAGCACATTACCCAATATCCTGCGAGAGTTTCGGAAAAAGCGACCTTATATTCATTTTCATGTGCAAATGCTGACCACACAGGAAATGGTAACGCTTCTTCATAGAGGCGAGGTCGATTTTTGCTTGTCCTCACCTCCAATAGAGGGGGATAACATCGAATGCCAGATCGTGTTTATCGACCCAATCCTTGTAGCTGTTCCAAAGGGGCATCGGCTGGCAGATCGAAGCAGTGTAACATTGACAGATCTAAGGGATGAATGGTTTGTTGGTGTGAAGAGAGGCTACGGTACTCGCGATTTAGTGGACTCAGTATGCAAATCGGAAGGATTTGTACCTAAATATGTGTATGAGGGGGATGAACCTGCAAGGCTCAGTACGCTTGTGGAAGCTGAAATTGGCATAGCCTTCATACCAAGCACGGCAAGGAATTCACGGGAACATCTTAGATATCTCCAAGTAGAAAATCACGAATTGGTACGGGAGATCGCTTTATTATGGCACAGAAGTCGGTATATTTCGCGGGCTGCTCTGGAATTCCGTGAGGTAGTTGTAGAATATTTCGGAGCGATATCCAAACAGACAATTTAATCCCATAATATAAGCGAAATAAAAACATTAACAGAAGCGGTAGCGTAGGACATGTTAACCAAACGTCCTAAGCGGCCGCTTATTCTTTTATTCAACTGTAAAATTTGTAATTTCAATTTGTATGCTACCATACACACACGCCCAGCTATTGAAGAAGTTTTGGGATTGTACTAACCCATCCTTCTTAGCTGACGAAACTGCTCCGGTGTGATACCTGTTTGCTCCCGAAACCTCTTGATAAAATAGCTGCTTTGATGAAAACCAGATTCCAGTGCAATCTGCTTTACAGTGAGTGCCGTGGATACAAGGAGCTGTTTAGCCAGCGTTATTCGGCATTGAAGCAAATATTGAGCTGGGGTGCTGCCCATGATCTGATGGAAGAGCCGGCTAAAATGAAAGGAGCTATAACCTGACGTCGCAGCCATTGTCTTCAAATCGAGCAAGTTCTGACAATGCATACGAATATATTCCGCCGTATGACGAATCCTCTCGTGGACGGTACCGCCGGGAGAGGTGCCGAAAATTTGGTTGGAATGGTGGACGATCTCCAGAAGAATTTCATAAAGCAGGGAAGAGATCCGTACATCATAGTCGTGACGGTAAGCTTGAGCAAGTTGCAACATTTCTTCCATCAGCGGTTTTAAACGTTCTTGCCGGTGGAGTGAAAACAGATACGGTTCGTGCATACTTCGACCTTGTAATAGCGAATCTACATCCTGCCCGTCAAAATGAATCCATCGGACATCCCAGGGATCCTCGGGTTTAGTTCGATATTGCTGTGTCGTATGCTTGCCGAAAAGAAAGCCCATGCCAGGAGTAAGCTCGATTTCCTTCCCATCATGCACAATAGCGCCTTTGCCTGCAAAAATGATATGTAAATTGTATTCTATCAGTAATCCTGCATTCCTTCGCTCCCCATGATTGGGGAAATTCTTGTAATGCCCTAACGATTCGGGAAACAGTATACCTTTATTTAGAATGGGTGAAGGAAGATAACAATCTATTTTAATCATGTATCCATCTCCTTGAGTAAGTTAGCAAAAAAGTAATTCATTTAGCAAAATCGAGTTATTCTAATCCTTTTATTCCTATATTACAATAGATACAATTATAAGAGAATCACATTTTTGTACTATCACTTCTACTGAAGGAGAATTGGAGCATGCCGAAATCCTTATCTTTAGATCGCTTTCATTTGGGAGCTTGTTATTATCCTGAACACTGGGACGAATCGTTGTGGTCGGACGATCTCATAAGAATGAAGGAACTGGGCTTCAGCGTCATTCGGATTGGGGAATTTGCTTGGTCGATCTTCGAGCCGGAGGAAGGAAAGTTCGACTTCACGCTGTTTGACCGTTTCTTGGAGCAGGCAGACGCGATCGGGATTCAAGTGATCATGGGCACACCAACAGCTACGCCTCCGGCATGGCTTACTTATAAGTATCCAGAGGTGCTGAATGTGTCTATGGAGGGGGTCACGTTCCAACATGGTCAGCGTCGGCATTATAACTACAGTAGTCCCATTTATTTGGAGCTTTGCGCACGTATTACAAGAGAGATGGCACAACATTACAAAGATCATCCGGCCATCATGGGTTGGCAAATTGATAATGAGCTGAACTGCGAGATAAATGTTTTTTATGCCGAGGCAGATCATCAGGCCTTCCGATGCTGGCTAGAGGAAAAATACGGTACGTTGGAGCAACTCAATAAGACCTGGGGTACTGTATTCTGGAATCAAACTTATGACAGCTGGAAGCAGGTTCATCTAACTCGTCCAACCGTATCCGGGTCAACGAACCCTCATCAGTCTTTGGACGAGAAACGGTTTATATCCGATAACACCATTTCGTTTGCCAAACTACAAGTGGACATCCTTCGGTCAGTGGCGCCTAATCAGTGGGTGACAACCAACGGTGTATTCGGGCATTTGGATAGTCATAGGATGACGGATCAATTACTTGATTTTTTCTCGTACGATTCTTACCCTCAATTCAGTACCATTTATCCGGACCAAGGGGAGATGCCATTGCTGGATCGCAAGTGGGGGCTTTCTTTAAGTAACGTCAGAGGGATGTCACCAAATTTCTGCGTGATGGAGCAGCAATCCGGTCCGGGAGGATGGGTGAACAGGATGGAGATGCCATCCCCGCGTCCGGGGCAGATGCGATTGTGGACCTACCAAAGCATTGCTCACGGGGCAGACATGATTTTGTATTTCCGCTGGAGAACGGCAACGTTTGGTACAGAAATGTACTGGCATGGAATTAATGATTATCACAATCAGCCGAATCGTCGGGTCGCAGAAGCAGGCCGCGTCGGAAAGGAGCTGCAAAAGGTTGGAGGACGGATTCTTGGCAAACGCTACGTGGCAGAAGTTGCTCTACTTCGCGATTATGATAACGAGTGGGATGGCGAGTTGGATAAATGGTATGGTCCCTTGACAAAGCAAAGTGAGCTCGGCTGGTACAAGGCACTGCAGTATGGACATATACCTTCGGATATGGTTACAATCCGTCCGGGTATGGAATCAGAGCAGCTGCGGGAACTGGGAAATTACAAGGTGTTGGTATACACGCATCCGGCGATCCTAAGAGACAGTACAGCAGCTATGTTGCAGAAGTATGTAGAGGATGGGGGCATCCTGATCTTCGGTTGCCGCACCGGTTATAAGAACGAGTTTGGTCACTGCCGTATGCAGCTACTCCCAGGGCCTGCAGCCGAAATGAGTGGCGTTCATGTAGAGGACTTTACGATGGTAAATGGGACGGCATCACCTGTATCGGTGCGGTTTAAGGAACAAGCCCTTGATTTTTGGGCTCCAGACTTCAACGACATTTTGAATGTTCATGCTGATACGGTAGAAGTACTTGCAGAGTACGCATCAAGCTACTATGAAGGAAAACCGGCCTTGACCGTCAATCGTGTTGGCGAGGGACTGGTCTACTATTGGGGCGCAGCTTTTGACTTACCGATAGCGGCTGAGCTTCTAAGACAGCTGCCGGTGGCATCTCCGCTTGCGGGGTGGTGCCAAGCTCCTTCGACGGTAGAAGTTGCTATTCGTGCGGATGTACAAGAAGAGCTGGTATTTCTATTGAATTACAGCGGAGAAACGGCTCAGGTTAAACTGAGTGTGGAGACGGAAGATCTCCTTTCCGGTAGCAAGCTTACTGGTACCGTACCATTGGAACCGTATGGAGTATGGGTATTAAAGAAAGTTTAAAATAAAAAGAGCATCAGCCGCTGATCTTAATCCGAAGATCAGTGGCTTTTTATTGTATTAAGCAAGGGAATAACATGTTGTTTTTGTGTACAAGGTTCGGCTCAATAATCGCTGTCTTTCCTATGGGTTCTTGAACCAGAGAAATCGAACATGATCGGTATTTAATACAAAATTAATAATTTAATACAATATTATTGACGCTTTTTATATTGGTGTGATGTGAAAGGCATGCTCGTCTGGTCGGAAATGGCGTCGACCTTTGAGTTCAATGATCAGGCGGTTAGCCGCTTTACGAAGGAATGGCTGGAAATCGTACCGCAGCAGTACAATCATCCAAGTATCATAACTGGGCCCGTTCAATGAATCGTGTGGCATATCGACCATTGAACATGATGTAAGGCAGCAGTAGTTCACGCAAACCATTTATCATCTGACGAAGACTATTGATCCGTATCGTCCGGTGGTTACCAATGACGGATGGGAGCATAGGGTCTCGGATATTTTTAACTCTTCATGATTATGTGGAAACGGGCGAAGAGTTTTTGGGGCGATATCAGGAAAAGGAAAGCATCGTAAACAACAGCATTTCCTTTATTCAGTCGAAGCTTCTATCGAACGTTTCCGTGCAATCACCGGAGCAATTAAAGCGACCCCCTATCTCTCGGGCTATTGCTATACACAGGTGACCGATGTACAGCAGGAAGTCAACGGGTTGTTGACGGAAGACCGAAAACCGAAGGTTCCGCTTGAAGTGATTCGGGAGATAAATCTGGCTTGAAGCGATAATTAAGATAATAGTATTTGCAGAACGGCTGTATGCTGTCTCTTCCGTTGGAGAATAAGGAATGCGGCATCTTCAGCATACTTTTCGCATATAGGCTTTTTAGTAGAAAACTGGATTTAACTATTTTGATTTTTTGTTCCCCACTCACATAACCCTTCCAAAACAGGTAATAGCGTTTCTGCTTTATCTGTGAGACTGTACTCGACTTTAGGAGGAATTTGAGGATATTCTTTTCGATTTACCAGACCATCCGCTTCCAATTCTTTTAGTTGTGAACTCAATGTTTTATAAGTAATAGCCCCTATCTGTCTTTTCAGATCATTAAAGCGAACGGTCCGGTTTTCGGCTAGGAGATAAATAATAACCATTTTCCATTTACCACCAATCAATGAAACTGTATAACCAAAAGGTGTATCTTGAATATTTTTAACTTTACCTTTAAATTCAGCCATACTCATGGTTACAATATCCTTTCGGGTAGTACCTATCAAAATAGTGCGTACTACGTTTTTATTTGTGTTCAGTTTATACTAACCTTACTTTTGAAGTAAAGGAGAGAATAACATGACTAAAAAAACAATACGCCTGTTAATGCCACAATGGCAAGGGGGAAACAATCCTAATTACTCTTTTGGAGCCGAACTGCTTGCTTGGCTAGCTCCGGATAATGATCAACCCCTTATTCATGTTCCAGTTCAAGCTTATGATGGAACTCCACTTGAAAACGAAAACGGTATGAATGGGAGAACACAGCTACTTGAACAATTAGAGGCTGCTCAGCATATCATTGATGCTCATAAGCCAGATCGCATTGTAATGTTTGGTGGTGACTGCTTAGTGGAACAAGCTCCATTTGCCTATTTAAACGAACGATATGGTGGGGAATTAGGTTTAATTTGGATCGATGCTCACAGTGATTTAGTTAGATATGTAGGCTATGATAACGGACATACATTACCGCTCGGAAATCTGTTGGGAGAAGGAGATGAGGAATTCGCAAAGCATGTGAAAATCCCTCTAAAACCAGAAAATGTTTTTATCGCAGGATTAGCAACTCCTACAGAGCAAGAAATAGAAGTGATTTCAGAAGCGTTTCAAAGACTAGGTATAGCACCAACAGAACCAGATACAGAAGTGATTCAAAGACTAGGGATTAGAACTGCAGAAGCCCAAGAGTTAACAAACAGTACTGAATCTATAAAAGAGTGGATTAAAGAAAGTGGCATTAAGCATCTGGCTATTCACCTTGATTTAGATGTGCTTGACCCAAAAACATTTCGTTCTTTAATATTCGCCAACCCTGAAGCACCTTATAATTATTCTCCTGCGGGAACAATGCAAATGCCCCAACTACTTAATCTGATTAGAGAACTATCTGAAGAAACAGATGTAGTTGGCTTAGGTATAACGGAGCATATGCCGTGGGATTCTATTAATTTAAAAAATCTGCTTGGAGAGATACCTATATTAAATAACTAAGTTCATACACGGATTATAAGAGAACAATGATCTGCTTACAGTTTGTCTGGTTCTACTCCGCTTGTACTTTTCGGAAGCTGCACATTAGGCGAATATCCCCTATAATGGATCTTAAAACTAATTACAGAAGCGTCTTATTATGTAAAAGTACGTTGAAATCGGTTACCCAATATATGAAGAAATGCCTGTTTATCCAGGATTGCCAGAAGTGAGGTTAGAGCCTAGAGAGCGTTTGGACAAAGGGGATGACTGGAATGGAGTGTGTTAAGTATAGGCTATTTTGTTCACTATGGCTTGGTTAACATCATCAGCACTGCAAGGAGAGACAACAATATATACGCATAAGAAGTCGCCATTTTGGCGGCTTTTTTGTTTTGGATAAAATTTATAGTAAGCCTTCAAAGGTGCCTATAATCTTTATAATGATGGTTTGACACTGAATTAGTGGGAAATGTGGGAAGGCGGTTCACTTGCTTCATTTGCTGAATAATTGATCATTAGCTCATAGTCTCTTTAAAAAACGTTTCTTTTAGGGAGTTACAATAACAGCTATTAAATAATTTGCATGATTCAGGCGCATTGTTATGAGTTTTTCAAATAGATTTTAAAACTTTTTATTAATCAAGGAATAGTGCTGGAGGACAAAAATATATATGCTTTAGGTCGCTTTGATGAATTTTATCTCTGGAGGACGATATAGAAAATCAATCGAAGCGAAATAAGTGATGTAACTCTAAATGAAAGCGGTTAAAGGAGGAGCCTTTATTAAGCCTTTGGGATGAAGATTTGAATAGAAAACTATGAAGGGAGGGTCGACCTAGAAAAGACAATTTAGGTAAATTAGTGAACTTCAAGATGAATAATACAGGACTAATCAAGCAGTTGTTTATTTATATGAATTGGAGGTTTTGAGATGAAAAAAACCATAACATGTTTGATTTTGTTTGGTCTGCTTATTAGTCTGTTGCCGATCAAAAATGTGAGCGCTTCCGAAAACCTTGTTCTGACCAAATCGGCAACTGCAAGCTCCGTCGAAGATTCGACTAAGGCGGCTGATTTTGCGATTGACGGGAATTCACTAACTAGATGGTCTTCACAATATTCAGATCCACAGTGGATAAGTGTAGATCTCGGCAATACTACCGAAATCAATGGGGTTACGCTTAACTGGGAAGCCGCTTATGCGAAGTCCTTCCAAGTTCAAACATCAACGGATAATGATCATTGGACTACCGTCTATTCCACTACGACTGGAGAGGGAGGAATCGAGAAGATATCTTTCGAAGCAACAAACGCAAGGTATGTAAGAATGAACGGCATCGAAAGGGCTACTAGCTACGGATATTCTCTCTGGGAATTCGAAGTGCATTCAGCCGACGAACCGGAGGATAACACACCTCCAACAGCGCCCTCCGGTCTGACTAGTTCCTCTATATCTGATACGACGGTAAGCTTAGAGTGGACGGAATCTACAGACAATGTAGGGGTTGCCGAATACGACATCTACAACGGATCAAACCTCATAGGCTCCAGTGCGTCTACGTCCTTTATCGTTACCGGCTTAACAGCTAACATGGCGTACAGCTTTTATGTGAAAGCCAGAGATGCTGCTGGGAACGCGTCGGCTGCAAGCAATGTGATTGATGTGAACACTAGCGCATCCGACACAAGTATTGTTTCAGGTGAAATTTATAAACTAACAGCACAACATAGCGGAAAAAACCTAGAGGTAGCAGGAAACTCCACTGCCGATGGAGCCAAGGTGCAGCAGTGGACGGACAGCGGCAGACCCCAGCAGAAATGGAAAGTGATCGACGTTGGCGATGGATACTATAAACTGATTGTGCAATCCAGCGGTAAAGCATTAACAGTAGCTGGAGGTTCTCTCGAAGATGGTGCTAATGTGCAGCAATGGACAGACAACGACTTATCTAATCAAAAGTGGAAGATTATTAGCGTCGGCGGCGGATATTATAAGTTGCTCGTTAAATCTAGCGGTAAAGCGCTGGATGTAATCGGGGGTTATACTAATGATGGGGCAAATGTACAGCAATGGGTGGATAACGGAAATGATCAGCAGAAATGGAAGTTTACGCTTGTCGAATCAACCGCTGATACTACAGCACCAACGGCACCAGCGAACCTGAAAAGCTTTTCCAAAACAAACACTTCTGTAAGTCTTGTATGGGATGCTTCAACAGACGATGTAGGTGTTACCAGCTACGATGTGTATAATGGAACAATCTTGGTCGATTCAACCGACACGACAAGTTATACGGTGACAGGACTTACCGCCGATACAACGTATAGCTTCACCGTAAAAGCCAGGGATGCAACAGGGAATGTTTCAACAGCAAGCAATATCATAAATGTGACGACAAATGCTACCTCTGAGAATACAGGCTTTTATATTAACGGAACAACGCTGTACGATGCCAACGGAAATCCGTTCGTAATGAGAGGAATCAATCACGCTTATACATGGTATAAGGGTCAAGAGTCAGCAGCGATCCCTGCCATTGCGAGAACGGGAGCGAACACCATCAGAATCGTACTGTCGGATGGTCAGCAATGGACAAAAGACAATCTGTCTGAGCTACAGAATTTAATCACTTTATCAGAGCAAAACAAATTGGTTGTTGTCCTTGAAGTACATGATGGTACAGGGTCTGATAGCGCTACTGTATTGAATAATATTGCGAATTACTGGATTGAAATGAAAGGTGCACTCATTGGAAAAGAAAGCACCGTTATCCTCAATATTGCGAACGAATGGTATGGAACATGGGATGGCGGAGGCTGGGCGCAAGGCTACAAGTCTGTTATACCCAAGCTTAGAAATGCTGGCATCAAAAACACAATCATGGTTGACGGTGCAGGATGGGGACAGTATCCGCAATCTATTTTTGACTACGGAACAGAAGTCTTTAATGCAGATCCGCTTAAAAATACGATGTTTTCTATTCATTTGTACGAATATGCCGGTGGAAATGCTGCTACAGTAAAAAGCAACATGGATAATGTACTGAATAAAAATCTGGCTCTCGTGATTGGCGAATTCGGCATCAAGCATACGAGCGGTGATGTTGATGAGGCTACCATTATGAGTTACGCTGAGCAAAAGGGAGTAGGTTATCTAGCATGGTCTTGGAAAGGAAACAGCGCGGGTCTCGATTATTTGGATATGGCTACTGACTGGGAAGGAACAAGTTTTACGGAACAAGGTCGTATTATTATTGAAGGTCCCAATGGTATTAGGGCGACATCGAAATTAAGCACAGTTTATAGCGGTTCAGCCGACAAATAGCCTTCTTCCGCTCCTTCCAATCTTGCGGGCGCAGTTATATGTACTAAATCCTCTTATCGCAAGGTAAAGGCCGATTCCACATGCAGCTACATTTCTCGCTTCGAAGAAGGCTAGTTGGCTTATCCAGATTACACCCTGAGTTATTCCAAAAACCAACGAATTTAGTTTTATGAATGAACAGAGCTGAGAAATGACAACTTAAGAAAGTAGTATACATCACAATTTCCAAAGGAGGATATCTGCTATGGCTCACCAGAAGAAAAGGAAAGAAGCAGCCTGGAAGTCACGAAAGCAAGAACAGCATCCCCATGGTAAAGTCAAATCGCTCAAGGAGTTGTCCAGCGAATAGGATTGAGGAGTATACTGCGTAAAAGAGAAGAGCTGTCGATGAAATTCATCGGCAGCTTCTTTTTGCAATAATTTCGCTTACACAAAGAATTCCCTTAATGCTGCAACTCGATTTACTAGCAACCATCCAGCTATTGCTTGTAAGCTTTTCAGATTGAGGGACTTGCAAAAAATGTATCTTGATGACAGACAGTTAGGGTTGGGTGGGGATCAAGCAACGCAATGATCTTTCGGACATTTTAAGCTCGATAGAAGACATGTCTTCATACATCAAATTGCTATGTGCTACATTCATCTTCACCAATTTTAGACCAGTAACTTATAGTGTTCTAGTATAGAAGGTATCTTCTTAAATTCGTTTTTCAGAAGGGTGCCTGTTCCGGCTAAAAATTGAAGCATCTCCTGACTAGGAGATGCTTCTTCTACGTTATGATTGGGTAGTCTGAGATAAGCTGATTTATCAGGATACGATTGAATTCAGGAGACCTTGCTTCACCTGATCCGACAGTGGCATAAGTGGCAGGCGCAATTGCTCGGCAGCAATAATCTCTTGCTGGGTAAGCCACCACTTGATCGCGGCCGGGGCTGGCTCTGCAAATACATGCTGGATCAGCGGTTCCAGTAGCTTAAAACTGTCTCGCGACCCGTTCATGTCGCCAGCTGCAAAACGTTGGTACGTATCCACATACTTCTGGATATTGAGATGAGCGGATGCAAGCATACCGCCGGCAGCTCCCTGACATAGCATGGCATGGAAATAGGCATCCTCTCCGCAGAGGACAGGCTTGGTCTCGTACTGGGTCAATTTTAAGAGCAGATCAAGACCGCCCGTGCTGTCCTTGAGCCCAATTACGCCATCCAGGTCCAGCACCTTGCGTATGGTATCTATTGTCATGCGACTGCCCGTGCGAACCGGAATCTCATATACAAGCACAGGCAGGCCTACACGAGATACGACACGGAAATGCTCCAAGATCCCTTCCTGCGTCGGTCGGTTGTAATACGGAGTGACCACCATGGCTGCATCCGCTCCTAATTCAGCCGCCATTTCCGTCCGATGCACCGTTGAATAGGTATCGTTCGTTCCAGTGCCAATGACGATCGGAATGGTTTTGTTCATGCTCTTCAGAACATCCTGCGTCACCTGTACCATTTGCTTCACTTCATCCCAGGATACGGTTGGCGACTCTCCTGTCGTACCGTTAACAACCAGACCCTGAATGTCATGGCCTGCAAGATAGGTAACATACTTCCGGTACGAATCGATATCCAACTTATAGTCACGCGTAAAAGGTGTAATCAGCGGTATGAAAATCCCATGAATATGTTGTTCGTTCATCATCATCAGTTATCCCTTCCCGTTGAATTAAATCTAATGTAACATAGGAGACAGCATCGGAGTTATCTATAATAAGCGATGATTCTAATCAAAATTTTCGATGGGGTGGCCAAAATGGATTTCATTTATCTTCAGACATTTCGGGAAGTTGCTATTCGTGAAAGCTTTACGAGAGCAGCAGAAGTGCTCGGTTACGCACAATCCAGCGTCACGACCCAGATTCAGAAGCTGGAGAAAACGTATCAAGTCAAATTGTTCGAACGCTACAGCAACAACAAGATTCGTCTTACCTCTGCCGGGGAAGAACTGTTCAAGCTTGCTGGACAAATGCTGGAGCTTTTCGAGCAATCGAAAGAAAAATTGGCCAAGCAGGGCGGGGGCTCTATGACGATCGGTACTATGGATTCCATCGCTTCGTATTTTCTGCCGCCGTTTATGCAGGCGACTCGCAAAGAATACCCTGATCTGAACATACGATTGCATACGGATCGCGAAGAGATGATTTTGCACCAGGTCAGGGAAGGGGAGGCCGATGTTGGACTGATCCTCGCGGACGATTCAAGCAATCCGGCCTTGCAGTGGATTACGATTCGAGAAGAACCGCTTGTGCTGATTGTCCATCCGAACCATCCGCTTATCGCTAAAGAGCGAATCGGCCTGGATGATCTGGTGGATGCGGAGTGGATTATGCCCGAGCATACGTGCAACTACAGACAACTGCTGGAGAGAGTGCTTCGAGCAAATGGAATCACCTATCGCGTAAGCCTAGAGCTGGGTAATCCGGAAGCGATCAAACGGAGCATCAAGACTGGAGAGGGTATATCCATTCTACCTCTAATGGCTGCGCTGGAGGAGATTGAACGGGAAGAGCTGAAGGTGTTACCCTTTGAGCATGCCGAGTTCAAGCTGGAAATTCAGCTTGTTCTTCATCCCAAGAAGTGGGTGTCCAACGCATTGAGCTTTTTTATGGAGAGCATGAGAATGTAGATTTTCCTCCACATCAAAAATTAATATACAGTATGAGCGCTTCCTAGTGGAAACCAGAAGCGCTCACAGTTTATTCAAATCATCCACGTATTTTTTTGAAAAATAAGCAATCAAAATGTGCATTAATTAATTTGAAAAGCGGGATCACTATGAAGAATAGCGTATGGCTCCGATGACTACGTGGTCAGGCAATGCCGCTTTTACGATATAGACGAAGAAGTAGCTTACTATAACAAACGAGTAAATGACGTAATCTTACTTTGAAGAGTCTGAAATCATGCTTAGAGTTGACAAATGAAACAAACATGTTAGTATATATGCGTGTGCATGCATTTTGTTGTTGTATTTCCTAATATAACTCAGAGAGGAGTCTTTCTCACATGAAAGATTTATTTAGTCCCTATACAATTAAAGGTTTGGAATTGAAAAATCGCGTAGTTATGCCTCCAATGTGCCAATACTCGGTTGACAAAAAGGACGGGGTTGCCACAGATTGGCATTATATGCACTACGTTAGCCGTGCAGTAGGCGGAGCTGGTTTTATCATAATTGAAATGACAGATGTAGAGCCGGATGGTCGTATCTCCGATTTTGATCTTGGTTTATGGTCAGATGAGCAGATTCCTGCTCTCAAACGGATTGTAGATGCTTGTCATAGCTACGGTGCCAAAGTGGGAATCCAGATCGCGCATGCCGGACGCAAGGCGGAAGATGCTGAAGTTCCTGTAGCACCATCTGCTATTGCATTTGATGAAAATTCAAAACAACCTCGCGCGCTTACAACAGAAGAGGTTAAAGGCCTGGTTGAGAAATTTCGTGCTGCTGTAGCTCGCGCTGTCAAGGCTGGATTCGACAGCATTGAAATTCATGGTGCACATGGCTATTTGATTCATCAATTTCATTCGCCGCTTACGAACAAACGGGAAGATGAATATGGTAAAGAACTTACCCTTTTTGGTCGGGAAATCATCCAGGCAGCGAAGGGTGAAATGCCAGAAGATATGCCGCTCTTGATGCGTATTTCTGCCAAAGAATACGTAGAAGGTGGATATGGTATTAAGGAAAGCATTGCTTTTGCCAAGGAATATCAAAAGGCAGGAGTAGATATGTTTGATATTTCATCTGGTGGTGAGGGACCTATAGCTGCATGGGGCAGACCAGGAACTCACGCAGCGTATCAAGTCCCCTTAGCAAAAGAGATCAAAGAAGCTTTGGATATTCCGGTGATGGCCGTTGGAAGACTAGAAGATCCAATATTGGCGAATGCAGTTATCGGAAATGAAGAGGCCGATCTGGTTGCTGTGGGTAGAGGGATGTTGAGAAATCCTTATTGGTCACTGGAAGCCGCATCAAAATTGAAAAAAGAAACTGCAATCCCTACACAGTATACTACAGGGTTCTAAGACTGAGCTCTTGCTAATCATAATTGGCCTGTCAAAGTTAAAATGGTGGTGAACCGCTAGCTATATTTGACCAGGAAAAGATTTTAAGACCGAATGCAACGATAAAAGACTTTGAAATGGAAATGGTCGATTAAGCGAAAAAAGTACGTCCTTTAGACCTTTTGTAAAGTACTCTATCAAGGTACTCTACAGAAGGTCTAATTCAATGAACTATGCGACCACAGAGAGCATGTCAGAGGAAGATACATAAGATGAGATTCGGTTTTAGCTCTTAGGTGTTGTGATATGTGGCACTATAAGATGGTTATTCATACCATGGACGTTACAATGCAATGTAGCTTCCAATGTTAGAAGTGAAGGTTGGTAAAAGCCTTGCAAACCACTCCTCGAGTTTTTGGCATTTCCATTGAACTTTTTGTGTGGAAAATTTGGTGAAAATACAAGCTGGTTACGGAGGATTTTTTGTATTCCATATTTTCTCTAATTGACTTTGTAACCCAACATTATTATTATCTTATACTATAAGATTAATTATCTCATACTATAAGGTATTAGCGAGAAGGTGTTGTGACCATTGGATTATAAAGCATTAGCGACAGAACTATTCGAGTATATCGTCAAATCGCGGAAACCAGCATTAGAGGAACGAGGGCACTTCTCACGTGGCGAAATGGGGATTCTCATTTGTCTGAATTTCAATAAGGACGGGGTTACCTCTGGCCACTTGAGCGAATACTTGTCCGTCAGTACGGGACGAGTAGCAACGGCACTGAAGAGCCTTGAGAAGAAAGGACTAGTTGTACGGCGTACTGATGTCAATGACAAACGTAAGGTGATTGTATTCATTACGGATTCAGGTAAGCAATTTATGATTGATAGGCATAAGGAAGGAATCACATGGACCGAGAATGTTCTTCGAAAGTTAGACGAACAGGATGCCAAAGAACTGATCCGGCTCATTAAGCTTATTGTCTCTAGAAGCTGAATTTCTATGCAGACGCAGGAGCACCATACTTCACCAGACATCAAAGACTATCAGATAAAAGGAGAGCAACAGAATGCTAAAGATATTCAAATATCTCAAAAAAAATGAATGGATGCTCGTGCTTTGCAGCCTAGCTTTCATCGTTGTGCAGGTATGGCTTGATCTGAAGCTACCTGATTATATGGCGGAAATTACGACCAAGCTGCAAACGGAAGGAACGTCTGTGTCCGAACTGCTGATCCCGGGCAGTTACATGTTGTTTTGTGCCGTCGGCAGTATGATTGCATCTATTATTGTGGGCTATTTCGCGGCAAAGGTGGCTGCTGGGCTGGCTATGCGTCTGCGTGCGATGGTCTTTGATAAGACCTTATCCTTTTCGATGGAAGAGATGAACAGCTTTTCGACGGCAAGCCTCATTACCCGCTCCACGAACGATGTTACGCAGATTCAAACGGTGGTTGCGTTGGGGCTACAGGTGATCATCAAGGCACCGATTCTGGCCGTATGGGCCATTGTGAAGATTGCGGATAAAAACTGGCAGTGGACCGCCTCCACAGGAGCGGCCGTAGCTGCTCTGATTCTAATGCTAAGTGTCATTGTTGTTTTCGCTCTTCCGAGTTTCCAGAGAATCCAGCGTCTCACCGATAATCTGAACAGGGTAACACGTGAGCATCTGATCGGACTTCGGGTAGTACGCGCTTATAATGCAGATCAGTATCAGCAGGAGAAGTTCGAGCAGGCTAACGTTGAGTTGACGAATACAAACCTGTTTGCGAACCGATTAATGACGATGATTGGCCCAGGTATGACCTTTATTATGTCAGGTCTGAGTGTCTCTATCTATTGTATCGGCGCTTACCTGATTAACGGTGCGGCCGTACCAGACCGCATCATGTTGTTCTCCAATATGGTCGTATTCTCCTCTTATGCAATGCAGGTGGTCATGGCCTTTATGATGGTAAGTATGATTTTCTTCCTGATGCCTCGAGCTTCGATTTCTGCCAAACGGATCATGGAGGTTTTGAATACCGAATCCAGTATCGTTAACGGGCATGAGACGACTGGAGAAGAAAGCGTTATGGGGCAAGTGGAATTCCGTAATGTCAGCTTCAAATATCCGGACGCGGAGGAAGCCGTGCTTCGCAACATTAGCTTTACGGCGAAACGAGGCGAGACGGTTGCCTTTATTGGCGCTACAGGCAGCGGAAAAACCAGCGTGATCAATCTGATTCCCCGTTTCTATGATGTGACCGAGGGAGAGGTACTCGTGGATGGTGTGAATGTCAGGAACTATAATCAGCAGGCACTCCATAACAAAATCGGGTATGTCCCCCAGAGAGCTGTACTGTTCAACGGTACGGTGGTATCCAACGTTTCGTATGGCGATAACGGAAGAGCAGGAGCTTCGGAGAAACTCGTCAAAGAAGCCGTTGGTATTGCTCAGGGAACGGAGTTTGTCGAAAAAATGGATGGTCAATATCAGGGTAGAATTTCGCAAGGTGGAGCGAACGTGTCCGGTGGTCAAAAGCAGCGGCTGTCCATTGCGCGTGCCATCTACCGTCAGCCGGAAATTTATATTTTCGATGATTCCTTCTCAGCATTAGACTACAGAACAGACCGGATTCTGCGCTCCGCTCTCAAAAAGGAAACCGGCCACGCTACGACACTTATCGTTGGTCAGCGCATAGGTACTATCAAAGACGCTGATCGGATTATCGTGCTGGACCAAGGAGAGATTGTAGGGAGCGGCACGCATGAAGAGCTGATGACGAACTGCAGCACCTATCAGGAGATCGCATATTCGCAGCTTTCGAAGGAGGAACTCATACATGGATAAGAATGAACACACCGTCGACAGCCAGCAAATGAAAATGAATCAGCGAGGTCCCATGGGTAAAGGACCCGCGGGGGGCAGTGGTGCTGGTGAAAAAGCGAATAATTTTAAAAAGACCATCAGCCAGCTTGTATCCTACAGCAAGGCCTATGTGCCTATGATTATACTCGCTATGGTACTGGCCCTGGTTGGCTCCACCCTTAACGTGATTGGCCCGGATAAGCTCAGTGATATTGCCAACCTGATTCAGGAAGGAATCGTAACCGGGGTTGATGTAAGTGCTGTTCAGAAGATTGTTCTTGTACTGGCGCTTTTATATGGATTTGGTCTTATCTTTAACTATTTTCAGGGCTTTATTACAGCAACCGTCTCACAGCGTCTTACAAAGAAGATGCGGACAGAGCTATCTCGAAAAATTGATCATATGCCTTTGAAGTATTTTGACACTACGAGTTACGGTAATGTGCTTAGCCGCGTAACCAACGATGTCGATACCATTGGACAAACGTTAAACAACAGTCTCGGCACGCTTGTCAGTGCGCTGGCTACTTTCGTGGGCGCCTTGATTATGATGCTTTATACGAACTGGATCATGACCGTTACCGGAATTGTAGCTACGCTGATCGGCTTTAGCCTGATGAGCGTGATTATGAAGCATTCACAGAAATACTTTGTAGCACAGCAAGCGGAGCTTGGCCAGATCAACGGTCATATCGAAGAAACCTATGCTGGTCATAACGTAGTCAAGGTCTATAACGGGGAACAAGCAGCCAAGGAAGTGTTTCATGGCATTAACAGCCGCTTATATACAAATGCATGGAAGTCCCAGTTCATGTCTGGTCTGATGATGCCAGTCATGATGTTCATTGGAAATTTTGGTTATGTCGCGGTCTGTGTTGTGGGAGCTTTGCTGGTCAACCAACAGACTATAACCATCGGAACTATTGTCGCCTTCATGGTGTATATTCGTCTATTTACACAGCCCTTGTCACAGTTGGCGCAGGCAGCAACCAATTTGCAATCGGCTGTTGCTGCCAGTGAACGTGTATTCGAATTTTTGGGTGAAGAAGAATTGGCGGATGAAAGTGACAAGACTATGAAGCTGGATAACGCCAAAGGGGATGTTGAATTCAAACATGTTCGTTTCGGTTATAATGCAGACCGTATGATTATCAAAGACTTCTCTATGAAAGCTGAAGCTGGTCAGAAAGTCGCCATTGTCGGTCCGACAGGCGCTGGTAAGACCACGCTCGTGAATTTACTCATGCGGTTTTATGAGCTGAACGATGGAGAAATCTACATTGACGGAACCCCGATCAGCCAATTAACGCGTGAGAATATTCATGAATTATTCTGTATGGTGCTTCAGGATACCTGGCTGTTCGAAGGAACGATTCGTGACAATATCGTCTTTTCCAAAGATCATGTTACTGATGAGCAGGTAGAAGCTGCATGTAGAGCGGTGGGACTGCACAGTTTCATTAAAACACTGCCGCAGGGATATGATACAGTTCTGGATGACAAAGCCAATCTCTCTGCGGGTCAAAAGCAATTAATTACCATTGCAAGGGCGATGATTGAAGATTCACCTATGCTCATTCTGGATGAGGCCACAAGCTCGGTCGATACGCGTACGGAATTGCTGATTCAACAAGCGATGGACCAGCTGACTGTGGGGAAAACCTCCTTTGTGATTGCTCACCGACTTTCGACGATCAAAAATGCGGATCTGATTCTGGTAATGAGAGACGGTGACATTATCGAAATGGGTAACCATGAGGAATTGCTAGCTAAAGGCGGCTTCTATGCCGATCTATACAACAGTCAGTTTGAACATGCATCCTAAAAAGTAACTGCTTGAAAGTATAATAAATATCCATGTAGTTCCAATTTAATTAACATCATCATGTGGACATTATAAGGTATGAGAGCCAGAATTTCTTAATCATAATTGTGGAGGCAGATCAATGAACCAGCGTTTTCGAATCACCCGTTCCATGCAGGAAAATCCTGTGGAGCAATCCATTTCCCTGGAGGAGTGCAAAGATTACTTTGCATCCCAGCCAGACTTTTCGTATTCACGGGAGCTTATCATACAAGGTACTGAGAGCACCATGTCGATCGAGGGAGATTTTTTCATGTGGAAGTTTGCTGACGTAGAAATACCTTTTCGTCATTACATGGGGGATGTGTACGTGGCTATTTCCAATGAGGCTGTCGTGCCTAAGATGATTGAAATTGCAACAGATTTACAAGCAGATGTAGTGGATGGGTGAAGAACGATTCTTATTGCAGCAAAGTAGGCGTAGAAGCCAAGCTCTGATTATCCGGTTCAGTTCTCGCACCAGTTTGAATCGGTTAATGTGGACAGCCGCGGGAATCCCTTGTCATCTAAAAGACGTGATATACGATTGCTTGTCTGGATATCTGGTGAGTGGTTGCAAAGGATTTGTTCCATGTCTGATCACAGGGCAGAAGCTCAATCGGTTGTGATGAGCTCGGCAACAAAAACGATTCGATTCGTACACAGTATACATCACACAACAAATGTTTCTGGTACGTTCGCTGTGGCAGTATTCACTTCATTCTTAAGGGTCAAGTCGCCAAAACATAAAAATAGCAAGTCTCTTGCAACATGGAGGCTTGCTATTTTTATGTTTTCGGTTCATTGAATTTTGCGAAAAAAATAGTTCCATAGTTATGATTTTTCTAAAAATTTATACTTTTAAAGGAAGATCAAAACGTTTCTATTAAATAAAAAGCAAAGTTTCTAGCTAAAATTAGAGAAAAATTTAATCTGAACTGAAATTTCAGAAGAAAATTAAAGAAAATTTTGCATGTGAATTAGTTCAAAAGAGCTATGAAAAGTCACTATCTATTTAAAAAATGAAGAGTTATTAATTTTGAATCACTTCAGCTTGATGTGAATAAATTCCATTATATAGGTGATTAAAGAATATTGCTGAAAAAGTTGAAATTTGTCGGATGATGTCAGAATTGATTTGTTACATTTGTGTTAATGATGTGTAACGTAAAATTTGTTTTGATACAAGGGTTTTGGACTTTTTTGCAAGTCTACGTCATTTTGATTTTATCAATTTATAAAATCAAAAATTTTGTCTTAAATCACGTTAACGGGTCATGATCGGTATTCAATTTAATAAAAAAGTGAAATTCTTGTATTTGAAGATATAAAAATAATAGAATAATATGGGTTATTTATGGATTTCATGCAATCTATCAATTTGGAACTTTTGTCCCATGCTAATCGGTTTTAAAGTTTGTATATTTAAAATAGCTAGAAAGTATTGGGAGGAAAAAAGGGATATAAGGATTTATTGTGAAATTTTGGGCAATAAGAGGATTTGAGAAATTTATATGGCGACTCCGATCATGTCTTAGTTTTTAAAAATCGTGATCTATCTGACTGAGAAGATCCAGTTATTTTCGCCCGATATGAGGACTTTGCTTAATGGCTTGCAGAACATAGAAGTTGTTCAACAGAAGCTCCATGGACATCAAGCAGGACAACATGCCCTCACTGCTTCCCGAAATGGCTTCATAAGTACATAAGCTGTTCTCTTTTTTAGACAATGTATGGGGGCACTGATTGTAATTGAAACAGCATGGCAGTTGTATAGGCCAAACTGTAAGATTCCCTGTCCATAGCATCATATCCAGTAAATCCGTCCCACATCTCCCGTATTGCAAAAGACAACTTCATTATTTTTAAGGTATGTGAAACGTATCCTTAGCAGCATGGGAACCCCGTTGGCCCGTCCGATGACCATCATTTTTCATCCATGTACAAAATCAGGAAGTCATAAGCGCAGTCGTGAATCACGCTCCTAACCACGCTGCAGCAGCTCATGTATCTCACAGCATCGATACCCTCCAGCCAAGATTCGACAGCACACATCATGATACACTACGTTGTTAATATTGTGGCAACCATTCTACAACCCACCACCAAGATGTACTCTCAGCATAATTCAAAAATATTCTCATTCCATGCACATTTTCATACATCCAGAGTCAGAGTTATTTGCTATGTCCGCACAACTAAAAAAGCTTGCACTGCGAAAGTGTGAGCGATGAAAAAGAAGATGCGCTTGTTTCGATTCAAATTCAGCTCTTTGAAGGCACCCATATCTCAATGGTATATCAGGAGTGATCGCTTTTGCCGACTACCATTGGCAATTTAATGCCGGAGAAAAGACACGCATGACTAGTTCCTTGACAAGGGCGGTCATTTATGAGGAGTTACTTTACCCCTATCTATTTCGCGAGGAGAGATACGTATGACTCAGCACAATGTTCAACTGTTTGCATTAAGCCAACCACAGCAACGTATTTGGTACACGGAGCTTGTGTATCCCAATCGCAACACGTCCACGATTATTACCACTGTTAAAATCAAGGGAACGGTTCGAATAGATGCATTGCAGCAGGCAATGAACCGGGTGATTGCACAAAACGATTCTTTTCGTATCAAAATCACGGCTCGGGATGGCATCCCCTATCAATATGTGGAACCGTTTGCTGCTCAAAGCATAGAAACGCTTCAGGTTACCCCGGAGGAAGCTGAGCTATGGGTCAGCCATCACAACGCACAGCCGTTCCCCTTACTGGATTCGCAGCTGTATCGGTTTACTATTTTGCAGCTGGGGGCAGAAGACACCTGGTTTAGTTTCAAGATGCATCATATTATTTCGGATGGCGTTACCATGGAGCAGGCCATTAATGAAATTACGGGGAATTATATGAATATTGTGCATGGTACAGGTTCAGATGCGCCGGCCCCAGCGAACTCATATCTCGATTTTATTCAGACGGAGCAAAGCTATGAGCAATCGGACCGCTATCAAAAGGATAAGATGTACTGGACGGAGAAATTTGCCAATTTGCCGGAGGTTACAGGTTTAAAATCGTACAATCCGCTCACAGTAAGCACGGCTGCACGCCGGGAGACCTATACACTGGAGCACGAATTATATCGTGGTGTCACGGCTTTTTGCGAGGCGCATAACATCAGTATTTTTACATTTTTCCTGGCTGCTCTGTATATTTATTTACATAAAACGACAGGTGAACAAGATTTAACGGTTGGTACATTGTATGCTAACCGTACGTTGAAGAAGGAAAAAAATACAATGGGCATGTTCGTCAGCACTGTGGCTACACGTTTGCAAGTTGAGCCGGAATCCGAGCTGCTTACTTTCCTACAGGGTGTTGGCAAGGAGCAGTCGTCCATTTTGCGGCATCAGCGTTATCCGTATAACAAAATCATACAGGATTTGCGTGAACAACAAAGCGGCACGGATATTGGCCGCCTGTTTGGCGTCACCATTCAGTACCGTACGCTGAGCTTCTCTCGTTTTGATGAAGCTGTTCAGCAGGTGCATACCGATTTCTGCGGAGATACAGTGAGTGACTTTGATATTGCCATGATTGATATGCTGGATGAGGATAAACTTGTATTGCAACTAGATTATCGGACCGAGCTGTTCAGCGAGCAGGAAATCGCTCGAATTATTCGTCAATTCTTGAGTGTGGTAGAGCATATGGTGAAAGGGCCACAGCAGCGGATTCAGGAGTTGTCACTGATGAGTGACAAAGAGCGGGCACAAATTATGAATGTATTTAATGCGACCACAGTTCCCTTTCCAGACGATGTGGGGATTCATGAGTTATTCGAGAAACAGGCAGAATGCACACCAGATCAGACAGCGGTTATGTTTGGAAGTCAGAGTCTGACTTATCGGGAACTGAATGAACGGTCGAACTCATTGGCACGAATGCTTCAAGCACAGGGAGTAGGACCTGACAAGCTGGTCGGCCTGATGATGCAGCGCTCCGTGGAAATGATCGTAGGCCTGCTGGCTGTTCTAAAAGCAGGCGGTGCTTATGTGCCGATCGATCCTGAATTTCCGTCATCTCGTATTCAATACATGCTGGAAGACAGCAAGGCTGCAGTGCTTCTGACCAGTCGTGATCTGTTGGAAGAACATCATTGCAATGCCAATGCAATATTTCTTGAGGATGCAGCATTGTATCAGGGAGAAAGCAACAACCTGGAGACGATTGCTCGCCCAGAGCATTTGGCTTACGTCATCTATACCTCTGGATCGACCGGAAATCCAAAAGGAGTTATGCTCCAGCATCGTTCGGTACTGAACTTTATTACCGGGATGCATGAAATCATTGACTTTGAAGCTGGCAAAACCATTTTGTCACTCACGACCATTTCATTCGATATTTTCGTCTTGGAAACCATCTTGCCACTGTTGGCTGGAATGACGGTTGTGCTTGGCGACCATCAGCATCAGGTGGACCCTCAGGCGCTGGGTGAGTTGATTGCTCATCATTCTATAGACATGTTGCAAATGACACCATCCCGGCTACAGATGCTGCTGGATCATGAAGCTGGTTCCCACGCGCTGCGAGGCGTGAAGGAAATCATGGTGGGAGGTGAAGCCCTTCCGTCCAAGCTGCTCGCAGCACTGCAAGAAATAAATGGTCCCCGTATTTATAACATGTACGGACCTACAGAAACGACGGTTTGGTCGACCGTACAGGAACTGACTCATGCTCAAGAAATTAATATAGGACGTCCGATCGCGAATACCCAAATCTATATCATGAATGCGAGCGGGGAATTGCAGCCAGTCGGTATGCCGGGCGAGTTATGTATTGCGGGGGAAGGATTGGCCCGTGGGTATTGGAATCTCGAAGATCTGACGGCAGAGAAATTTGTGGAAAATCCGTTTGCCGGAGGCAAAGAGGGCTATGAACGGATGTACCGTACAGGCGATTTGGCGAGATGGACACTGGATGGCAATATTGAATATTTGGGACGAATGGATCACCAGGTTAAAATCCGTGGCTACCGGATCGAACTGGGCGAGATCGAATCGCAGCTATTGCAGGTGGAGTCGGTACGAGAAGCGGCTGTCGTGGCCCGTGCGGACGAAACAACGGGTCAAAAACAAATGGTGGCGTACTATGTGGCCAGTCAAGAAATGGAAGCCAGTGAACTGAGAAGTGAGCTGGGGCGGGAGCTACCAAGCTATATGGTGCCGTCGTATTTCATTCAGTTAGAGCAGATGCCGTTGACACCGAACGGTAAAATCGACCGCAAGTCCCTGCCAGCACCGGAAGGCAGTCAGCAAAGCGGAGCGGAATATGAAGCGCCCCATACCGCGCCGGAACGGGCACTCGTGGCGATCTGGCAGTCTGCCTTGGGCGTGCCAACTGTAGGTATTTTGGACAATTTCTTTGATCTGGGCGGCGATTCCATCAAGGCGATTCAAATCGTATCCCGTGCGTTCCAGGCAGGCTACAAGCTGGATATGAAGGATCTGCTTCGCTGTCCAACCATCGCAGCATTGGCACCGTTTATGGTAAGTCGTATGGCAGATCAGGGAGAAGTGAGCGGGGAAACGGCATTGCTTCCGATCCATCATTGGTTCTTTGAACAGGAGCATGTAGACGCGCATCACTTTAATCAGGCGGTTATGCTGCACCGGGAGCAGGGCTTTGACGAAGCTGCTTTGCATCAGGCGCTAATCCAGTTGACCGAGCATCACGATGCACTACGGATGGTATTCAGGAAGACCGAGCAAGGCTACCAAGCGTGGAACCGCGGAATACAGGAAGGCGAGCTGTATCTTCTGGACGTGCTAGACTTTAGGGCTTTGACGGATGAAGCCATTCTGAGCGCGACGATTGAGGCGAAAGCAACTGAAATTCAAAACAAAATGAATCTATCCGAAGGACCGCTGGTAAAGCTGGGTCTGTTCCGTTGCAACGATGGAGACCATTTGCTGGTGGCGATCCACCATTTGGTGGTCGACAGCGTATCATGGCGTATTTTGCTGGAGGATCTGGCATCCGGCTATGAGCAGGCTTTACGGGGCGAGTCTGTCCGCTTGCCGAATAAGACGGATTCTTTCCGCCTGTGGGCAGATCAGCTGTCAGCTTATGCGAACAGCGCCGCGTTGGAGAAGGAACGTGCGTATTGGGGGCAGGTGGAGGAAGCAGGGAAGAGTCTGGCATCCTTGCCTATGGATTACACTCATAAATCTCAGGCCAAGCCACAGCTTCGCGATGATCGGACGCTGACCGTAGCGTGGACGGTAGAAGAAACAGAACAATTCTTGAAACAAGCTCATCGGGCCTACAATACGGAAGCAAACGATCTGCTGCTGACAGCTCTGGGCACTGCAATTCAGGAGTGGGCGGGCATCCGTCAGGTGCTTGTAAATCTGGAGGGTCATGGACGGGAAGCCATTTTGCCGGATATGGATATTACGCGCACAGTCGGTTGGTTTACCAGTCAATTCCCGGTTGTACTCAATATGGGCGAGGATCGGAATGTAGGACGGCGTGTCAAGAACGTCAAAGAAGGGCTGCGCCGTTTGCCGCATAAAGGGATTGGATACGGGATTTTGAGATATCTTGCTAGCGGTGAAGGAGAAGCAGCTTTTGTTGCCGAGCCAGAAATCAGCTTTAACTATCTCGGACAATTCGATCAGGATTTAAAGAATAATGCCTTCCGCATGTCTCCTTATTCCATCGGAGCTTCCATGAGTGACACGTTGACCAAGCGGTATGCTCTGGATATCAACGGCATGATCACGGACGGTGCACTGGAACTGACGATCAGCTACAGCAACAAAATGTTTATGAAAAAATCAATCAAAAAGCTGGCTGATCTGTTGCAGGAGGGCTTACGTGAGATATTGGCTCACTGTGTGGGTAAAGAGTTGCCGGAGCTGACACCAAGCGACTTGTCCTTCCAAGGACTGACGGCTGGAGAGCTGGATCATATTGTAGAGCAGACGGCTAATGCGGGAGAACTGGAAAACATTTATTCGCTCACACCCATGCAAAAAGGCATTCTGTTCCACGGCTTAATGGAGCCGCAATCTGGGGCGTACTTTGAGCAGGCGACATTTGATCTGCAAGGCAGCTTTCAAGTGGAGGCTTTTGCCGAAAGCCTAAATCAGCTGGTGGATCGCCATCAAATATTCAGAACGAATTTTTATAGCGGATGGAATGAGCAGCCTTTACAGGTGGTGTACCGTCACAAGCACGCCGGGTTCCGTTTTGAAGATGTACGTTCGATGGAACAAGGTGAGCAGGACGCATATATTGCTGATTTTGCTGAGCGCGACAAAGCCGAAGGCTTTCATTTCAGCTCAGGCGAGCTGATGCGGGTGTCTATTTTACGTACAGGCGAGGAGTCGTATCGTTTTGTGTGGAGCTTCCATCATATTTTGATGGACGGTTGGTGCTTGTTCCTTGTTGTAGGGGAAGCATTTAATAAGTACTTTGCCATACTCGAAGACCGCAAGCCGGAGCTCGCCCCGGTAACACCATACAGCGAATACATTGAATGGCTGGATCGGCAGGACAACGTGGAGGCTGAACGGTTCTGGAGTGATTATTTTGCTGGCTTTGAGCAGCAGACCGTATTACCGCAGGTAAAACAGCTGGACGGTCACGCCAAGGGATATGAAGGGGATAAGCTTTCGTTTACACTGGGCCACGAAGTGACGGAACGGATGAACAAGCTGGTTAAGCAGAAGCAAGTAACGGTCAATACCCTTCTGCAAGCAGCGTGGGGCGTTGTGCTGCAACGGTATAACAACAGTCGGGATGTTGTATTTGGCAGTGTCGTATCCGGCAGATCAGCGGATATTCCGGGCATCGATAAAATGATTGGTTTGTTCATTAATACGATTCCTGTACGAGTTCACAGTGAGAAAGATATGACGTTTGCTGCGTTAATGAAGCAGATACAGGAGCAGGCACTGGCTTCCCGTGCCTATGAAACCTATCCGCTGTATGAAATTCAGGCCCTGACTGAGCAGAAACAGGACCTGGTGAACCATATTATGGTGTTTGAAAACTATCCGGTGGAACAGCGTATGGAGCACATGGGGAGCCGTGACACGAACGGTTTTACGATTGTTAATGCTTCAATGTCAGAGCAAACGAACTATGATTTTAACATTACGGTTGTGCCAGGCGATGAAATAGACATTCATTTGGAATTCAACGCGCTGGTGTTTGAACGTGCAGCTGTCGAGCAAATCCGCGAGCATTTGCTGCATATGATTGAAGAAGCGATTAACAGACCAGATGCGCTGGTAGATGAGTTAGAGCTGGTGACTGCTGCGGAAAAAGCAAAAATCATCGATGGTTTTGGATCCGTGGGCGTATCTGCATGGAGTGACGAAAAAGAATCTGAATTGTTGTTCCATGCCTATGTGGAAGAACAAGCGCAGCTTGTGCCGGATCATGTGGCAGTGATATACGAGGAGCGGCAGCTTACGTACCGCGAGCTGAACGAGCGTGGGAATCAACTTGCTCGTAGATTGCGGAATGAAGGCATTGGGCGTGAATCCATTGTTGGTATTTTGAGCGAGCGATCGGTGGACATGATGGTCGGCGTACTGGCGGTGTGGAAGGCCGGCGGTGCATACGTGCCGTTAGATGCAGATTATCCGTCCGAACGGATCCGCTTTATGCTCGAGGACAGCGGTGCGACAGTGCTGCTAACGCAAACAGGTTTGCAGGAGCGCGCGCAGGCATGGCTGGAGGAAAGCCGACAGGCCTTGGTCGGAGGGCAATCTGAGGGAGAGTTGGAGACAGCGGCTGGCGCTGAAACGATGGAAAGAGACAGCCTGAATGAAGAATTAAGCTTGAAACCAAATTCGGAGTCTGACAGCGAATCAGCATCCGAATCCGCAGTGGACTTGCGTCTGCATGCCGTGCTAGCGCTGGACGATGAGTCGCTGTACACCGGAGATGCCACGGATGTGGAACCTATCAACGAGCCGCAGGATCTGGCATATGTGATCTACACGTCCGGTACAACGGGACGTCCGAAGGGTGTCATGATCGAGCATCACAGTTTGGTAAACACAGCCGCGGCATACCGCCGGGATTACCGTCTAAATCAGTTCCCGGTACGCCTGTTACAACTGGCAAGTTTCTCCTTCGACGTATTCGTCGGCGATATCGCGCGGGCACTTTATAACGGTGGCACGATGGTTATCTGTCCAAAAGACGACCGGATTGATCCGAGCCGTCTGTACGGCTGGATTCACGATTACCAAATTACGGTGTTCGAATCCACACCGGCTTTAATCGTACCGTTTATGCAGCATGTGCATGAACAGGGCCTTGACATGAGCAGTCTGGAACTGCTGATCACCAGCTCGGATAGCTGCAGCGTGACGGATTATCGGGTGCTGCAAGAACGGTTTGGCGCAGATATTCGCATTATGAACAGCTATGGCGTCACGGAAGCGGCGATTGACTCCAGCTTCTACGACGAAGAACTGTCAAAGCTGCCAAGTAGCGGCAGTGTGCCGATTGGTCAGGCATGGCTGAACGCACGCTTCTACATCGTGGACAGCCAGCTGAATCCGGTGCCGATCGGTGTGCTGGGTGAGCTGTGCATTGGCGGTGCTGGCGTGGCACGAGGCTACCTGAACCGTGCAGACCTGACGGCCGAGAAGTTCGTAGCGAATCCGTATGTAGCCGGTGAACGATTGTACCGCACAGGTGACCTGGCGCGGTGGATGCCAGACGGCAATGTGGACTTTATCGGCCGGATGGACTATCAGGTCAAAATCCGGGGCTACCGGATTGAGCTGGGCGAGATTGAAACGGCAATCCAGCGGGTGCCGGGTGTGCGTCAAGCGGTAGTCATCGACCGGACGGATGAGCGTGGACACAAGTACTTGTGCGGATACATCACAGGAGAAACCGAGCTGCGGATCGAGGAAGTACAGGCCGAGCTAGAAGCAGGACTGCCAGCACATATGGTACCTGCACGTTTGATGCGTCTGGAGACCTTGCCACTGACCCACAATGGAAAAATCGACCGTAAGGCCTTGCCGGAGCCCGAAGGAAGCATCCATACCGGCGCAGCCTATGTGGCTCCACGTACTGCGGTAGAACAGGTATTAGCTTCAGTGTGGGCGGGAGTGCTTGGTGTCGAAACGGTAGGCACGCAGGATAACTTCTTTGAACTGGGTGGCGATTCGATCAAAGCACTGCAAGTATCGTCCCGCTTGCTGCAAGCAGGCTATCGACTGGAGATGAAAGACCTGTTCAGCAATCCGACAGTAGCGGCACTCAGTCCGTTGCTTCGTACAGATGGCAAGATGGCCAGTCAGGAAGAGGTCGTAGGCCAGGTGGAACTGACACCTATTCAGCGGTGGTTTTTCGAGCAGCAGCCTGCTGATCTGCACCACAGCAATCAGGCGATGATGCTGTACCGAGCTGGGCGCTTTGACGTCGACGCGCTACGCCGTACAATGGACCGTATTGTCCAGCATCATGACGCATTGCGCACGGTATTCCGTGAGAGGGAGCAGGGCTATGCCGCTTGGAACCGCAGTGTAGAGGAAGGCGAGCTATACACACTGGACATCGTAGATTTTAGAGGAATGGAGAACGAATCTGCCGCTGTCGAAGCCAAGGCGAGTGAAGTTCAAGCAGGCATTCATTTGAGCGAGGGTCCGCTTGTGAAGCTCGGTCTGTTCCATTGCGCTGAGGGCGACCATTTATTAATGGTCATTCATCATTTGGTTGTGGACGGCGTATCGTGGCGTATTTTGCTGGAGGACTTGGCATCCGGTTATGAGCAGGCTGTTGCAGGTAAAACAGGCACAGCTATTCGACTGCCGCATAAAACAGATTCGTTCCAGGTATGGGCCAAACAACTGTCAGCCTATGCGAATCGGGCGACGATGGAGCGTGAGCTAGCCTACTGGCAGCATATCGAACAAGCAGAAGCGAGTCTGGCGAAGCCTTTGCCAAAGGATTTTGCGAATGACAATGCATTGCTTGGAGACAGTGAGGTTGTGACGGTCCGCTGGACGAAGCAGGAAACCGAGCAGTTGCTCAAACAAGCTCATCGCGCATACAACACGGAAATGAATGACCTGCTGCTGGCTGCGCTCGGAAAAGCCGTATATGACTGGTCTGGTTCTGAACGGGTGCTGGTCAACCTGGAGGGCCATGGACGGGAAGCTATTGTACCGGATGTGGATATTACGCGGACAGTCGGTTGGTTTACGAGCCAGTTCCCGGTTGTACTGGATGGAAGTCTGGGACAAGGGAGGAATACGGCTCGTCTGGTCAAACGGGTCAAGGAAGGGCTGCGTCATATTCCGCAGAAAGGCATCGGCTATGGTATTTTACGATACCTGTCGGATACGAATGTTCTGGAGAAAGCAGGCGTGCAGTTAAAGGCTCAGCCTGAGATCAGTTTTAACTATTTGGGCCAATTCGATCAGGATTATAAAGGCAATGATCTGGAGCCTTCCTCCTATTCCATCGGTGTGCCTGTCAGCACGAATGCGGCTATGGATTTTGCACTGGATATCAATGGAGTCATCGAGGATGGAGAACTGATTTTCACGATTCGCTACGGTACAACGCAATTCCGCCAAGAAACGATTGCACGACTTGGAGAGCTGCTGGCATCCGGCTTGCGTGAGGTGATTCATCATTGTGTCGCTCAAGAAAGAACGGTGCTGACCCCAAGTGATGTCCTGTTAAACCATGTAACACTGGATGAGCTGGAGCAATTGGTGAAGGATACGCAAGATATGGGTGAGCTGGAAAATGTGTATGCTTTGACGCCGATGCAAAAGGGCATGCTCTTCTTCAGTCTGATGGATGAAAATTCGGCAGCTTATTTTGAACAGGCCACCTTTGAGTTGAACGGTCGTTTTGATGTGGTTGCTTTTGGTAAAAGCTTTGATCTGCTCGTGCAGCGTCATGAGGCATTGCGGACGAACTTTATCAGTTCATGGAAGGATGAGCCTGTACAGGTCGTCTTCCGCAACCGTAGCGGACAAATATATTATGAAGACTTGCGCGGACTAGAAAAAGAGGAACGAGAAGCTCGTGTTGAAGCTTTTGCCATCGAGGACAAAGCGAAAGGATTCAATCTCGCAGAGGATGCACTCATTCGTGTCTCCATTTTGCAAACGGGGGATGAAACGTATCACTTTGTTTGGAGCTTCCATCACATTTTGATGGATGGCTGGTGTTTGTCCTTTATGACACAGGAGGTATTTGGTAGCTATCTGGCACTGCGCGCGGGTCATGAGCCAGCACTAGAGCCTGTCACGCCGTTCAGTCGATTTATTGAATGGCTGGAACGTCAAGACCGTGAGGCAGCCTTGCAATACTGGCGTGGGTATCTGGCGGACTATGAGCAGCAAATTACGCTTCCCCAGCAAAAAACACAGCCGAAATCGATGCACACCGGGGAATATGTCGCTGAAGATCTGGATTGCGAATTCCAGCCAGAGTTGGTTGCGCAGATCGAACGGATGGCAAAACAAAATCAGGTGACGATCAATACGCTAATTCAAACCGTATGGGGCGTTCTGTTGCAAAAATATAACAACAGTACGGATGTCGTGTTCGGCAGCGTTGTGTCCGGTCGCCCGGGAGATATTCCAGGCGTGGAGCACATGATCGGGCTATTTATCAATACAATTCCAGTGCGTGTGCAGTCTGAACAAGGTGAAACCTTTGTCGAGCTGATGAAACGAACACAGCGGCAGGCGCTGGCTTCCAATGCCTACGATGCGTTCCCGCTGTATGAAATTCAAGCACTGACCGAACAGAAGCAGGATTTAATCAATCATATTATGATTTTTGAAAATTATCCGGTGGAGCAGCAGGTAGAGCAGTTGGGCAGTGATGGACAGGATAAATTTACGATTTCAAACGTGGTGTCTACAGAGGAAACCAACTACGATCTGAACGTCGTCGTGATGCCGGGTGAAGGCATCAAGATTCGTTTTATGTATAACACGCTCAGCTTTGATCAAGCAGGCATCGAGCGTTTGTATGGACATTTTGCACGTTTGCTGGAGCAAATTTCGCTCAACCCGCATGTTCGGGTGGAAGAGCTGGAACTACTCACAGCAGCAGAAAAACAACAGATTACAGCGGCCTTTAATGATACCGCTTGTGCATTTCCGTCCCATCAGACGATCCATCAGCTGTTCGAGGAGCAGGTGGAGTGTACGCCGGATCAGGTAGCATTGGTGTTTGGACATCAGCGTCTGACGTATCGGGAGCTGAATGAACGTGCCAATTCATTGGCACGAATGCTTCGAGCACAGGGAGTAGGAACAGACAAGCTGGTCGGTCTGATGGTGCAGCGTTCCGTGGAAATGATCGTAGGTCTGCTGGCTGTGCTAAAAGCAGGCGGTGCTTATGTGCCGATTGATCCCGAATTTCCATCCTCTCGTATTGCATACATGCTGGAAGACAGCGAGGCTGCAGTGCTTCTAACCCGTCGTGATCTGGCAGAAGAGCACCATTGCCATGCCAATACCCTGTTTCTTGAGGATGCCGCATTGTATCAGGGAGAGAGCAGCAACCTGGAGACGATTGCCCGCCCAGAGCATTTGGCTTATGTCATCTATACGTCGGGTTCGACTGGAAATCCGAAAGGAGTTATGCTCCAGCATCGCTCGGTCCTCAACTTTATTACTGGGATGCGCGAAGTCATTGATTTTGAAGCGAGCCAAACCATGTTGTCACTGACGACCATTTCATTCGATATTTTCGTATTGGAAACCATTCTCCCCCTGTTGGGTGGAATGACGGTTGTGCTTGGCGACAGCCAGCATCAGGTGAATCCTCAGGCACTTGGTGAGTTGATTACTCAACATTCGATTGAGATGTTGCAAATGACCCCATCTCGGCTGCAGATGCTGTTGGGTCATGAAGCAGGTTCCCGCGCGCTGCAAAGCGTGAAGGCAATTATGGTTGGGGGCGAAGCACTTCCATCCAAGCTGCTCGCAGCATTGCAAGAAATAAACGGTCCCCGTATTTATAACATGTACGGACCTACAGAAACGACGGTGTGGTCGGCCGTGCAGGAACTGACCCATGCTCAAGAGATTAATATCGGACGTCCTATCGCGAATACCCAAATCTATATCATGAATGCGAGTGGAGAATTGCAGCCCGTCGGTGTGCCGGGCGAGTTATGTATTGCCGGGGAAGGATTGGCCCGTGGGTATTGGAAACGTGAAGAACTGACGGCCGAGAAATTTGTGATTAATCCGTTTGCTGGGGGTAAGGCAGGCCATGAGCGGATGTACCATACAGGCGATTTGGCGAGATGGACGCCGGACGGCAACATTGAATATTTGGGGCGGATGGACCATCAGGTGAAAATTCGGGGCTACCGAATCGAACTGGGCGAGATCGAATCGCAGCTGTTGCAGGTGGAGTCGGTACAAGAAGCGGTCATCATGGCTCGTGGGGACGAAACGGGTCAAACACAGCTCGTGGCGTACTATGTGGCGAGTCAAGAACTGGGAGCCGGTGAGCTGAGACATGAGCTGGGACAAGAACTGCCAAGCTATATGATGCCGTCGTATTTCATCTGGTTGGAGCAGATGCCGCTGACACCGAACGGTAAAATCGACCGCAAGTCCCTGCCAGCACCGGAAGGCAATCTGCACAGCGGTGCGGATTATGTAGCGCCACGCACTGCACCGGAACGAGCGCTTGTAGCGGTCTGGCAGTCCGTCCTGGGTGTGCCAACCGTCGGTATGTTGGACAATTTCTTTGATCTGGGTGGCGATTCGATCAAGGCGATTCAAATCGTATCGCGTGCATTCCAGGCCGGCTACAAGCTGGACATGAAGGATTTGTTCCGCTATCCCATCGTCGCAACCCTGGCATCGCATATGCATGAGGCCAGTCGTATGGCAGATCAGGGAGAAGTAAGCGGAGAAACGGCGTTGCTTCCGATCCAGCACGAGTTCTTTGCGCAGGAGCAAGTAGACGTGCATCACTTTAATCAGGCGGTTATGCTGCACCGGGAGCAGGGGTTTGACGAGTCGGCTCTGCGTCAGGCGCTTGGCAAGCTGACAAAGCATCATGATGCTTTGCGAATGGTGTTCAGCAAGACCGCGCAAGGCTATAAAGCATGGAACCGTGGAATACAGGAAGGCGAGCTGTATCAGCTGGACGTGCTGGACTTTAGGGATATAACGGATGAAGCCATGCTCAGCGTGGCAATGGAGGCGAAAGCTACCGAAATTCAAAGGAGTATCCAACTGCATGAAGGGCCGCTGTTTAAAGCAGGTTTGTTCCACTGTGTAGATGGCGATCATTTGCTGATGGTGATTCACCATTTGGTGGTGGACGGGGTATCCTGGCGTATTTTGTTTGAGGATTTGGCTACTGCCTATGAACAGGCCGTTCATCAGAAAGTGCTTCAGCTGCCGGACAAAACGGATTCCTTCCGTTCCTGGTCACAAAAACTTTCCAAGTATGCGAATAGCACAGCCATGGACAGTGAACACGCCTACTGGGAGCAATGGAACGCAGTCGCTTTGTCTGACCAAGTACGATTGCCTGAGGATCAAGCGCAGGCTGACTCATTTACTTTGGCTGACACCGATACAGTGGTCTTCCAGCTTACGGAAGAAGAGACAGAGAGACTATTGAAGCAAGCGCACCGCGCGTACAACACGGAAGTGAACGATCTGTTGCTGACGGCTTTGGGCATGATGCTGTACACATGGACCGGCCATGAACGCAGTCTGATTCATTTAGAGGGACACGGACGTGAGAACATTTTGCCGGATACGGACATTTCTCGTACCATAGGCTGGTTTACGAGTCCATATCCGATATGGCTGGACATCGGTCGTGATCAGGCTTTGTCGGAACGCATCAAACAGGTCAAAGAGAGTCTGCGTGATATTCCGAATCAAGGAATGGGCTACGGAATCTGGAGATATTTGAGTGAATCTGGCCAAGCCATGGGTCAGCAAGCAGATGCACTGAATCTCGCTCAACATCAAGCTTTTGCCGAGCCGCAAGTGAGCTTCAAATACCTCGGACAGCTGGATCAAGACTTGCAAAACAGCGATATTCGTATGTCTCCTTACTCGATGGGATCGGTCGTTAGTGACCGGACGAAGATGAAATTTGCGCTCGATGTGAGCGGAATCGTAACGAACGGCATCCTGGAACTGGACATTCGGTATAACGGCAAAGCCTTCCGTAAAGATACGGTCCAAATGTTAGCCAACCTGTTGAAATCCAATCTGCTTGAAGTTATCGAGCATTGTGTTACACGAGATCGGATCGAATTAACTCCAAGTGATGTACTGTTCAAAGGTCTGACCCTGGAGCAATTAGATACGATTAAGGAGCAGACCAAGACGGTTGGGGAATTGGAAAATGTGTACCCGCTAACGCCAATGCAAAAGGGTATGCTGTTCCACAGTTTGATGAATGCAGAAACAGGCGTGTATTTTGAGCAGGCGACCTTTGATCTTGAGGGCTACTTTGCACCGTCTATATTCGAGGAAAGCTTGAAGCTGCTGGTTAGTCGATATGCTATATTACGGACGAATTTCTATAGTGGCTGGCATGGTCAACCCTTGCAAATCGTCTATCGCCATAAAAGTCCGAGCTTCTTTTATGAGGACGTTAGAGGGCGTGAACAGGCTGTAGCTGAATTTGTGGCCCAGGACAAAGCTCGAGGCTTTGATTTAAGCAAGGATGCGCTTATGCGAGTATCCGTCTTCCGCACGGGTGAAAGCTCATACCGTTTTGTATGGAGCTTCCATCATATTGTGATGGACGGCTGGTGCCTGTCGCTGATGACAGACGAAGTGTTTGGTGCCTATGCTGCCTTGCTGGAGAACAAGCAGCCAGAGCTCGCACCTGTCAAGCCGTATAGTGACTATATCGAATGGTTGCAAGATCAGGATGCACAGGAAGCGACCCGTTATTGGAGTGACTATTTGGCGGGTTTTGAGCAGCAAACCTTGTTGCCTGGTGAGAATGCGCAAGCTTCTGTAGCCGCACGGGATGAAGAACCAGACGGAAGTGGTGGAAGTTCAAATTCTGGCTATGTTTCGGAAAAGCTGCCATTTATGTTGGGTAAAGAACGGAGTGCCGCATTAAACCAAATGGCCAAGCAACAACATGTCACGATTAACACCTTGCTGCAAAGTGTGTGGGGCGTTATTTTACAGCAATACAATAATAATCAGGATGTTGTGTTTGGTGGTGTGGTATCCGGTCGTCCGGCAGACATTCCAGGTGTGGAGAACATGATTGGATTGTTTATCAATACCATACCGGTTCGGATTCAAAGTGAACGGAATGCTACATTTGCTGAAGTATTGCAGCGCACACAGGAACAGGCTTTGGCCTCCAGTGTCTATGATACGTTTCCGCTCTACGATATTCAGGCACGGACTGAACAAAAACAAGACCTGATTCATCACATCATGGTCTTTGAAAACTACCCGATTGGGCAGCAGATGAAGCAGATGGGCGGTTCCGGCGAGACAAAGGCACAAACAGGCTTCTCGATTGCCAATGTGGCACTTGCCGAGCAAACCAACTACGATTTTAACCTGATTGTCGTGCCTGACGAGGATATCTCTATCCTGCTTGAATACAATGCTCTGGTGTATAACCGGTCTGCAATGGAGCGTATCCAGGGCCATATCGACCATGTCATCAGGCAAATTGTGGACAATCCGAATATCCGTGTGAATGAGCTGGAATTGGTAACACCAGAAGAACAGGCACAGATCGTTCAGGTTTGGGGGGATACGGCGGTAGCCTATCCACAGGATCAGACGCTAAGTGCACTGTTCGAGCAGCAGGCCACGAACACGCCGGATCAGGTGGCAGTGCTGTGTGGAGCGGAATCGTTGACCTACGCTGAGTTGAATGAGCGAGCGAACCGTTTGGCTCGGACGCTGCGTGCGGAAGGTGTTGAACCGGATCAACCAGTCGGTATTCTGGTCCGCCGTTCGCTGGAGATGATCGTAGGCATCTACGCGATCCTCAAGGCAGGCGGAGCCTATGTGCCAATCGATCCGGAATATCCGGCCGACCGCATCCGCTTTATGCTGGAGGACTCGGGCGCGAAGCTGGTGCTGACGCAAGCGCATCTGGCGGAGCAAGCATCGCTGAGTTTCAACGGCCAGGTGCTGGTACTGGACCGCGAGAACATCTATCACGAAGATGGCTCGAATCTGGAGCCTCTGGCGGGGCCGCATCATGTAGCCTATGTCATCTATACCTCCGGCTCCACAGGAAAACCGAAGGGCGTGATGGTGGAGCATCATTCCGTGCTGAACCGGATTTTGTGGATGCATGATCGTTACGGCTTGAGTGCGGAGGATACGATCCTGCAAAAGACCGCCTTCACGTTCGACGTGTCGGTGTGGGAGCTGTTCTGGTGGTCAATGGTCGGCTCGAAGGTAAGCCTGTTGTCCGTGGGCGGGGAAAAGAACCCGGAAGAGATCGTGGACACGATTGCCCGCGATGGCGTAACCACGATGCACTTTGTACCCGCTATGCTGCATGCGTTTCTGGAGTACGTGGAGCAGCAGCCTCGGGAAGTGATGCAAGCGAAGCTGGGCACGCTGCGCCATGTCTTTGCCAGTGGTGAAGCCTTGCCGCCACAGCATGTGGCCCGGTTCCAGCGGCTTGTGTCGAGCCTGGCTGGAGCGAAGCTGATCAACCTGTATGGACCAACCGAAGCGACGGTGGACGTATCGTACTTCGATTGCGAGCCGGATGGGGAATATGCGGTTATCCCGATCGGGAAACCGATTCAAAACATTCGTCTGTACATCGTGAAGGAAGGCACGGAGCAATTGCAGCCGATTGGGGTTGCAGGTGAGCTGTGTATCGGCGGTGTCGGCGTAGCCCGAGGTTATCTGAACCGTCCGGAGCTGACGGCCGAGAAATTTGTGAAAGACCCGTTTGCCGGCGGGGAAGCCGGGTATGAACGGATGTACCGCACAGGCGATTTGGCGAGATGGATGCCGGACGGCAACATCGAATATCTGGGCCGGATCGACCATCAAGTCAAAATCCGGGGCTACCGGATTGAGCTGGGCGAGGTCGAATCGCAGCTGCTCCAAGTGGAATCGGTACGCGAAGCCGTCGTCATGGCTCGTGCGGATGAAACGGGACAAAAACAAATGGTGGCCTACTATGTTGCGGGGCAAGAGCTAGGAGCCAGTGAGCTGAGAAGTGAGCTGGGCCGGGAGCTGCCAAGCTACATGGTGCCATCGTACTTTGTACAGCTGGAGCAAATGCCGCTGAGTCCCAACGGCAAAATCGACCGCAAGGCCTTGCCGGCACCGGAAGGCAGCCTGCAAACTGGAGCCGATTATGCAGAGCCGCGTACCACACCAGAACGCGCTTTGGTAGCGGTCTGGCAGTCGGTACTGGGACTACAGACGGTCGGTATTTTGGACAATTTCTTTGATCTAGGCGGCGATTCGATCAAGGCCATTCAAATCGCATCTCGTGCGTTCCAGGCCGGCTATAAGCTGGACATGAAGGATTTGTTCCAGTATCCAACGGTTGCAACACTGGCACCGCATATGCATGAGGTCAGCCGTATGGCAGATCAAGGAGAAGTGAGCGGGGAAACCGCGTTGCTTCCGATCCAGCATTGGTTCTTTGCGCAGGAGCGCGAGCGTCCGCAGCATTTTAATCAAGCGGTCATGCTCTATCGTGCCGAGGGCTTTGATGAGACGGCGATTCGCCAAGTCATGGATCACATCGTGAAGCATCATGATGCGCTGCGTACGGTATTCCGTCAGACTTCATCCGGTTACGAGGCTTGGACACGCGGTGTAGATGAAGGCGCGTTGTATACGCTGGAAACCGCAGACTACCGTGAACAAGTAGTCTATGCGGAAGCGCTGGAAGCGAAGGTAAATGAAATTCAAAGCAGCATTCACCTGTCCGAAGGACCGCTGGTGAAGCTGGGAGTGTTCCACACAGCCGAGGGCGATCATTTGCTCATAGCTATTCACCACTTGGTGGTGGACGGAGTGTCGTGGCGGATTCTGTTCGAAGATTTCTCGACAGGCTACGAGCAGGCGAGCAAGGGTGAGCCTGTACGATTGCCCTATAAAACGGATTCTTTCCAAGCATGGGCACGGGAGTTGTCGTCTTACGCCAACCGTCCTGAGGCTGCCTCGGATGAAGTTTATTGGAAGCAGGTGGAACAGGCCAAAGCGGAAGCCGCACCGCTGCCGAAGGATTTTGCCTACAAGGACTCCTTGAATGCAGACAGCGAAGTGCTGACGGTAGAGTGGACCGAAGCTGAAACCCAGCAGCTGTTGAAGCAGGCTTATCGCGCTTATAACACCGAGGTCAATGATTTGCTGCTGACCGCGCTGGGACTCGCAGTGCACAACTGGACAGGTGCAGGACAGGTGCTGGTAAATCTGGAGGGCCATGGCCGGGAAGCAATCCTGCCAGAGCTGGATATGACACGTACCGTAGGCTGGTTTACGAGCTTGTATCCAGTGCTGCTGGAGACCGACAAGGAAATGACACTGGCTCAGCGGATTAAAGAAACGAAGGAAGGCCTGCGCCGGATTCCGCATAAAGGGCTAACCTATGGCACTTGGCGCTACCTGTCCCCTGCGTCCGGATCAGGTGAAGCGCATGCGATTGCAGCAGAACCGGAAATCAGCTTTAACTATTTGGGTCAGGTCGATCAGGATCTACAAAACAGTGGAATCACATTGTCATCCTATAGTGCAGGGGAGACAGAGAATGCACATTCACCGCTGCAATATACGCTGGATTTAAACGCGATGATCTCGGAAGGCACGCTGCGCTTGACGATTGCTTACAGCCGCAAGCAGTATCGCAAAGAAACGCTGGAACGTGTGGCAGGACTGCTGCAATCCGCTTTGCAAGAGGTGATTACGCATTGCGTCGCTCAAAAGCAGCCTCAGCTGACTCCAAGTGATGTGTCCTTTAAAGGTTTGACGACTGGAGAGCTGGAACAGATCGCGGAACAGGCAACACGTATCGGTGAGCTGGAAAATGTATACGCACTGACGCCGATGCAAAAGGGGATGCTCTTTTATAATCTGATGGATTCGCAATCAGGAGCTTATTTTGAACAGGCCTCCTTTGATCTGCGAGGACATTTTAATATCGCTGCATTTGCGGCCAGTTTGGATGTTTTAATGCAGCGGCATACGGTACTGCGCACGAACTTCTACAGCGGCTGGCAGGATGAACCGCTTCAGGTTGTGTACCGCAATAAGCGCAGTGAACTGTATGTGGAAGATTTGCGGGATATGAAGGACGAGCAGCAAAACGAATACATGCTCGAATTTACGCGTAAAGACAAGCAAAGAGGCTTTGACCTAGCACAAGACGCCTTGATGCGTGTCACTGTGTTGCGCACAGGTGAGGAGACGTACCGTTTTGTATGGAGTTTCCATCATATCGTGATGGATGGCTGGTGCTTGTCGCTGGTGACAAACGAAGTGTTTGCGAGCTATTTTGCGATCCTGGCCCATAAACAACCGGAACTGGCCCCTGTAACGCCGTACAGTCAATATATCGAATGGCTGGAGCAGCAGGATCGTCAGGCCGCATCAAGCTACTGGAGCAAGGTTCTGGAAGGATATGAGGAGCAGTCTCGTTTGCCACAGGCTAAAATTCAGGGCAAAACGGGGTATCAGTCGGAGCGTTTAGATTTTGATTTGGGCGCGGATCTCACAGCTGGTATTCAGCGCATAGCCAAGCGTTATCAGGTGACGATCAATACGTTGATGCAGACCGTTTGGGGCCTTTTGCTGCAAAAATATAATGGTACCGATGATGTCGTGTTTGGCAGCGTGGTATCTGGACGTCCGGCAGACATTCCGAATGTGGAGCACATCATTGGTCTGTTTATCAATACCATTCCGGTGCGTATCCGTAGTCAAGTGGGTAGTCTATTCTCCGATGTGATGAAGCAAACCCAAGAGCAATCGATTGCTTCCCATGCCTATGATACGTATCCGTTGTATGAAATTCAGGGACTGTCGGAGCTTAAGCAGGATTTGATCAACCATATTCTTATTTTTGAGAACTATCCGGTCGAGGAACAAATCGAGCAATTAGGTAGCGGTGAGGCGTCCAGCTTCACGATCACCGGAGCCGAGTCCGTCGAGCAGACCAACTATGACTTTAACCTGGTGGTGCTGCCGGGGAACACCATTCACATGAGCTTTGGCTATAATGCTCTGGCCTTTGAACGGGAAAGTGTAGAACAAATTCGAGGTCATCTGGTGCAATTGCTGGAGCAGGTGACTGCGAATCCGAACATCCGTGTACATGAGCTGGATATGTTAAACGAGCAGGAGCGCGAGCAAATCGTTAAGGTTTGGGGGAATACAGCAGCAACCTATGCAAGCGAGCAAACGATCCATGGCTTGTTCGAGACGCAAACGGCGCAGACACCGGAGCAGACAGCCTTGTTCTTTGAAGGAGAAGCGCTGACTTATCGCGAGTTGAATGAACGCGCCAATCGCCTGGCTCGTACCTTGCGCAGTCAAGGCGTGACGAAAGATCGTTTGGTGGGTCTGATGACCGAGCGGTCGGTGGATATGATCGTGGGCATCTTCGGGATTTTAAAAGCCGGAGGCGCATATGTCCCCATCGATCCAACCTACCCGGAAGAGCGTATCCGCTATATGCTGGACGACTCGGGTGCGAAGCTACTGTTGACACAAAGTCATCTGGTGGACAAAGCAGTTATCGATGGCCAAGTGCTGGTGCTGGATGGAACGCAAACGGTGTATCACGAGGATGGTTCCAACCTGGAGCCGTGGTCCGGTCCAAATGATTTGGCGTATGTGATTTATACATCGGGTACAACAGGGCAGCCGAAGGGCGTTATGCTGGAGCATCACGGGCTGTGCAATCTGAAAACGTATTTTGATCAGACGCTTCGAATCCGCACGTCGGATCATGCGTTGCTGTTCGCTAGCTATTCGTTTGATGCGGCTTGCTGGGAAATCTTCCAAGCGCTGTTCTGCGGAGCCACGTTATATGTGCCAACGACAGAGACGATTTTGAACTACGAGCGGTTTGAGCAATATATGGCGAATCACCGGATTACGGTGGCCGCTTTGCCGCCGACCTATGCGGTGTATCTGGAGCCAGAGCGGATGCCACACCTGCGTATTCTGTTCACTGCGGGTTCAGCATCTTCCACCGAACTGGTATACAAGTGGAAGGATCAAGTGGCTTACTACAACGGCTACGGTCCAACTGAAAACTCAGTTGCAACGTCCATCTGGCCGGTGTCCGAGGATGAGAGAGCTGGACAACTCATTTCCATTGGACGTCCTGTGCCGAATCATCGGGTATACATGGTGGATGGGCATGGACATTTGGCTCCGGTCGGCGTAGCGGGTGAGCTGTGCGTGTCTGGTCCAGGTCTGGCCCGTGGTTATCTGGATCGTCCAGAGCTGACGGGGGAGAAATTTGTAGCGAACCCGTTTGCGGTTGGTGAAGCAGGCTATGAACGAATGTACCGTACGGGGGACTTGGCGAGATGGATGCCAGACGGCAACATCGAATATTTGGGCCGGATTGACCATCAGGTGAAAATCCGGGGCTACCGGATCGAGCTGGGTGAGGTCGAGGCACAAATCTTGAAAGTGGAAGACGTGCAAGAGGTCATCGTACTGGCCCAAGCGGACGAACAGGGGCAAAACCAACTGGTGGCGTACTATGTCGCTGAAAGAGACGTAAGCGCTGGGGAGCTGCGTAGCTTACTGGGTGAGGATCTGCCTAACTATATGGTGCCTTCGTATTTCATCCAGCTGGAGCAGATGCCACTGACACCGAACGGTAAAATCGACCGCAAGGCACTGCCAGCACCGGAGGGCAGCTTGCAAAGCGGAGCGGATTATGTAGAGCCGCGCACAGCACTGGAGCAGACGTTAGTGTCCATTTGGCAGTCTGTATTAGGAGCAAAGAGAGTCGGCATTTTGGATAATTTCTTTGATCTGGGCGGCGATTCGATCAAAGCGATCCAGGTATCGTCCCGCTTGCTGCAAGCGGGCTACAAGCTGGAGATGAAGGATTTGTTCCAATATCCGTCCATTTCACTGCTGAGCAGTCATGTACACAAAGTTAGCCGCACAGCCGATCAGCGGGTGGTCTCGGGAGCAGTTAAATTGACCCCAATACAGCAATGGTTCTTTGGACAATCCTCAGCAGAGCCACATTATTTCAACCAATCGGTGATGCTGTATAGAGCACAAGGATTCGATGAAGCCGCATTGCATCAAACGGTGACCCAGGTGACGGAGCATCATGATGCGCTGCGTATGGTCTTCCGTCAGACCGAACAGGGCTATGAAGCGTGGAATCGCGGTGTGAACGAAGGCGAGCTGTACAGTCTGGACGTTGTTGATTTGACAGGCGTCGAGGACACGGCAGAGGTGGCGATGGCGATTGAAACGAAAGCCAATGCCATCCAAAGCTCTATTCGTCTAGATGAAGGACCGCTGGTGAAGCTGGGACTTTTCCGCTGCATGGATGGAGATCATTTACTGATTGCGATCCACCATTTGGTCGTAGACGGGATTTCATGGCGGATTGTGTTTGAGGATTTTGCCACGGGGTATGAGCAGGCCGTGCGGGGAGAAGCGATTCGCTTGCCATATAAAACGGACTCTTTCTCTGCTTGGGCAGAGCAGTTGTCTCAATATGCGAACAGTCCGGCGATCGACAACGAACGCGAATATTGGCAGCATCTTGCCCAAATGGAAGTTGCATCGTTGCCTAAGGATCAAGAGAGAGCGGAGGGACAACATTCTCTAATCAGAGACACTGCGACGGTGAGCGTAGCTTGGAGCGAACAGGAAACCCGGCTACTGCTTCAGGAATCGCATCGTGCGTACAACACCGAGGTCAATGATCTGCTGTTAACTGCACTCGGCACCGCGTTATATAACTGGAGCGGTCAGGAGCGCGTACTGGTCAATCTGGAGGGCCATGGCCGGGAAGCCATTGTTCCAGATATCGACATCACACGTACCGTGGGCTGGTTTACGAGCCAATATCCGGTGCTGCTTGATGTGGATGGGAAGGCAGAAGTAGGGCAGCGAATCAAGCGGGTGAAGGAAGACCTGCGCCATGTACCGCATAAGGGCATTGGCTACGGCATTTTGAAATATATGTCTCAGCATGATGTCCATCCTTCCTTGACCTTGCAGCCTGAAATTAGCTTTAACTATTTGGGACAGTTTGATCAGGACTTGGAAAATGGGGATATCAGGCTGTCTTCGCATCCAGGTGGAGAGCCGATGAGTGACCATACTGTACTGGAGCATCCTTTGAATGTGAACGGCATGATTACAGCGGGCGCGCTGACACTGGAGATTCGCTATGACAGTAAGGTATATCATCAGCAAAATGTAGAAAACTTTGCGCAGTTGCTGCAGGAAAGCTTGCAGGAAGTGATCGCGCATTGTGCCTCCCAAGAGCGGAGCGAACTAACCCCAAGCGATGTCTTGTTCAAAGGCTTGTCGTTGGAACAACTGGAGCAATTGACGGAGCAAACGGCTTCTGTGGGCGAACTGGAAAATGTGTATGCTCTTTCGCCAATGCAGAAGGGGATGCTGTTCCATAGCTTGATGGAGCCAGACTCAGCTGCATACTTCCAGCAAGCATCGTTTGATCAAAAAGGCAGCTTTGATGTTGCTATTTTCCGTAAGAGCCTGGATCTGCTGACACAGCGTCATGAAGCACTGCGGACGAATTTCCATCGGTTTGAGACAGGGCACAGTCAGGAGCCATTGCAGATCGTGTTCCGTCACAAAGATAGCGACCTTTCCTTCCAGGATATACGCGAAATGCCGAAAGCGGAGCAACAGGCCTATATCCAGGCGTTTAAGCAGGAAGACCAAGCTAGAGGTTTTAATCTGGGTACGGATGCGCTCATGCGCGTACAGGTATTGCAAACCGATGAAGAAACGTATCACTTGGTCTGGAGCTTCCATCACATTGTCATGGATGGCTGGTGCTTATCGCTTGTTACAGGCGAAGTGTTTGGTACGTACTTTGCGCTGCTGGAGCAGAAGCAGCCGGAGCTTGCTCCTGTTACATCATATGGTCAATATATTGAATGGCTGGAGCGTCAGGATGAACGTGCGGCAAAAGAGTATTGGAGCAGCTATTTGGCGGGCTTTGAACAGCAGACGTTGTTACCTGGATCGGATACCGCATCAAAAGACCACGTGGCGGACAGCAGGGATCATACTGTATCCACTACAGCAAGTGAAACCAGCGAATATATTTCTGGAAAAATAACGGTAGATCTGGATTCAACACGGAGCGAAGCCATGTATCGGATTGCAAAGCAGCAGCAGGTCACGATTAATACACTGATGCAGAGCGTGTGGGGCCTTATTTTGCAGAAATATAACAACAATGAGGATGTTGTATTCGGCAGTGTCGTATCTGGACGTCCGACGGATATTGCGGGTGTAGAGCATATGATCGGTCTGTTCATTAATACGATCCCGGTTCGGATTCAAAGTAAACGGAATGCCACGTTTGTGGACATCATGCGGAAAACGCAGGAGCAAGCGTTGGCTTCGGGGGTATATGACAGCTTCCCGCTATATGAAATTCAGGCGCTGACCGAGCAGAAGCAAAATCTGATTAACCACATTATGGTATTTGAGAACTATCCGGTTGAGGAGCAAGTCGAGCAGTTGGGTGAAGTTCGTCCATCCGCTTTTGAAATTACGAATGTAGAGGTTGTTGAGCAAACGAATTATGATCTGGACTTGATTGTGATGCCAGATGAGCTTTTCCGCATCATGTTCAGATATAACGCCAATGTATACGATCGGTCTACGATCGAGCGGATGCGGGGACATGTACTGCATGTCATCGAGCAAATTATCGATAATCCACATATCCGTGTGAATGAGCTGGAATTGGTGACACCAGAAGAACAGGCACAGATCATTCAGGTGTGGGGAGATACGGCGGCAGATTATCCGCAAGATCAGACGTTAAGTTCACTGTTCGAGCAGCAGGTAGCGAGCACACCGGAGCAAGTGGCAGTGCTGTGTGGAGCGGAATCGTTGACCTACGCGGAGCTGAATGAGCGCGCGAACCGTTTGGCTCGGACGTTGCGTGCGGAAGGTGTTGAACCGGATCAGCCGGTAGGCATACTGGTTCAGCGCTCGCTAGAGATGATCGTAGGCATCTACGCGATCCTCAAGGCAGGCGGAGCCTACGTGCCAATTGATCCAGAATATCCGGCTGATCGTATCCGCTTTATGCTGGAGGACTCGGGCGCGAAGCTGGTGCTGACGCAATCGCATCTGGCGGAGCAAGCATCGCTGAGTTTCGACGGCCAGGTGCTGGTGCTGGATCGTCAGGAGCAGGCTGGCCAAGACATTTACCACGAAGACGGCTCGAATCTGGAGCCACTGGCCGGACCGCACCATGTCGCCTATGTCATTTATACCTCTGGCTCCACGGGAAAACCGAAGGGCGTGATGGTGGAGCACCATTCTGTGCTGAATCGGATTTTGTGGATGCATGATCGGTACGGCTTGAGTGCGGAAGATACGATCCTGCAAAAGACCGCCTTTACGTTCGACGTGTCGGTGTGGGAGCTGTTCTGGTGGTCGCTGGTCGGCTCGAAGGTGAGCTTGCTGTCGGTAGGCGGGGAAAAGAACCCGGAAGACATCGTGGACACGATTGCCCGCGATGGAGTGAGCACGATGCACTTTGTACCTGCCATGCTGCATGCGTTCCTGGAGTATGTGGAGCAGCAGCCACGGGAAGTAATGCAAGCGAAACTGGCAACGCTGCGCCATGTCTTTGCCAGTGGTGAAGCCTTGCCGCCACAGCATGTGGCTCGCTTCCAACGGCTCGTGTCGAGCCTGACCGGAGCGAAGCTGATCAACCTGTACGGTCCAACCGAAGCGACGGTGGACGTATCGTACTTTGATTGCGAGCCGACGGAAGAATATGCAGTCATTCCGATCGGAAAACCGATTCAAAACATTCGCCTGTACATCGTGAAGGAAGGCACGGAGCAATTGCAGCCGATTGGGGTTGCAGGGGAGTTGTGCATCGGTGGTGTCGGTGTGGCACGTGGGTATCTGAACCGTCCGGAGCTGACGGCCGAGAAATTCGTAGCCGACCCGTTTGCCGGCGGGGAAGCAGGCTATGAACGGATGTACCGCACTGGCGATTTGGCAAGATGGATGCCGGACGGAAACATTGAATATCTGGGCCGGATCGACCATCAGGTGAAGATCCGCGGTTACCGGATTGAGCTGGGCGAGGTCGAAACGCAGCTGCTCCAAGTAGCGTCCGTGCGAGAAGCGGTTGTCATGGCGCGTGCAGACGAAACGGGACAAAAACACATGGTGGCGTACTATGTCGCGGGGCAAGAGCTAGGAGCCAGCGAGCTGAGAAGTGAGCTGGGCCGAGAGCTGCCAAGCTATATGGTGCCGTCCTACTTTGTACAACTGGAGCAAATGCCGCTGAGTCCCAATGGCAAAATTGACCGTAAGGCCCTGCCAGCACCGGAAGGCAGCCTGCAAAGCGGAGCCGATTATGTCGCACCGCGGACGTGGGTGGAAGTGAAGCTGGCGCAAATTTGGCAGGATGTGCTGGGCCTGGCGCAGGTCGGCGTGAAGGAAAACTTCTTTGAGATTGGTGGACACTCGCTGCGGGCGACGACACTGGCCTCGAAGATTCACAAGGAGTTGAACAAGCCGCTTCCCCTTCGCAGCATTTTTGAAGCACCCACGATTGAACAACTGGCAGCCGTTCTGGAAGGTCTGGATCAAGTGGTGTACGCATCCATTCCGGTAACAGAAGAACGTAGCTTCTACCCGTTATCTTCAGCACAAAAACGACTGTATGTACTGCATCAGTTTGATCCAAGTGATGTGAACTACAACATGCCGTCGGTGCTGCAAGTGAGCGGTCCGCTGGATGTGAAACGAGTAGAGGACGTGTTCCGTCAACTGATTGCCCGCCATGCGACCTTGCGTACCCGCTTTGAGCTGGTAGACAATGAGCCGATGCAATGGATTGAAGACAGCGTGCCATTCGAGGTGGAATATACGAAGGTACAGGTAGAGAGTACGACTACGGCTACGGATCAGGGCACAGCTACAGGATTGGATACAACTACAGCTACGTACACGAGGATTAGCGAGGAAGCACAAGAACGGGTACGGCAGTTTATCCGTCCGTTTGATCTAAAAGCTGCACCGCTGCTGCGGGTAGGCTTGGTGGATCTGGGTGTCCAAGGAGTAGAGCAAGAATCCCAGCATTTACTCATGCTCGACATGCACCATATCGTTTCGGATGGCGTGTCGATGGAGGTACTGACCGATGAGTTTGTTCGCTTGTATGGCGGTGAAGAACTGTCGCCATTGCGGATTCAGTACAAAGACTATGCCGTATGGCAGCAAAGCGAAACCCATCAGGAGTGGATGCAGCGTCAGGAAGCATACTGGCTGGGCACCTTCCGGGGCGGAGTGCCTGTACTGGATCTGTCAACCGACTTTGCCCGTCCGGCGGTGCAGAGTACGGCAGGGGATACGATCGAGTTCGTACTGGAGCGTGAAGTGAGCGAACGCCTAAAAGAACTGGCTTCGCAAACAGGTTCAACCCTGTATATGGTGCTACTGGCGGCGTACACTACGCTCTTGCACAAATACACGGGCCAAGAGGACATTGTCGTCGGCACGCCGATTGCAGGACGACCGCATGCGGAGCTCAGTAATCTGGTGGGTGTCTTCATTAACACGCTGGCGATTCGCAATTATCCGTCCAGCGACAAAACGTTCCTGGATTATCTGCAAGAGGTGAAGGAGCATGCGCTCAGTGCTTATGAGCATCAGGACTATCCTTTTGAAGAACTGGTTGAACAGCTGAATTTGACGAGAGATACGAGCCGAAATGCGCTGTTTGACACGATGTTTGAGTTGAAAACCTTGGAGCAGCAGGCGTTGCAGTTGGAAGGTCTGACCTTGAGCTCCTATCCACTGGAAAATCATACGGCCAAGTTTGATCTGACTTTAGATGCAGTGGAGCAGCCAGAAGGCATTCTGTGCAGTCTGGAATACAGCACGGCGTTGTACAAGCCTGAGACCATTGCGCGATTGGCACAGCATTTTGCGGAAATCGTTCGAGCTATTGCATATCATCCACAACAGCCCCTGGCAACTTTGAATATGGTAACCGTTGAGGAAAAGGAGCAACTCATCTACGGTTTTGGAGAAGTGGGAGTAATGGATGGTGCTGCAGTTGAAGTAGGAGCCCTGTTCCATACCTATGTGGAAGAACAGGCACAGCTTGTACCAGATCATGTGGCGGTGGTATACGAGGAGGAGCAGCTCACTTACCGGAAACTGAACGAGCGCGCGAACCAATTGGCGCGGAGATTGCGGAATGAAGGCGTTGGACGCGAGTCGATTGTCGGCATTTTGAGTGAACGCTCGGTAGACATGCTGGTCGGCGTACTGGCGGTGTGGAAAGCTGGAGGCGCATATGTGCCGCTGGATGCAGACTATCCGTCCGAACGCATTCGTTTCATGCTGGAGGACAGTGGTGCGACGGTATTGTTGACCCAAATCGGCTTACAGGAGCAAGCACAGATATGGCTTGGGGAAAGCCGACAGGCCTTGGCCGGAGGGCAGACTGAGGGTGAGTTGGAAACAGCGGCTGGTGCTGAAACGATGGAAAGAGACAGCCTAAATGAAAACTTAGGCTTGAAATCAGATTCGAAGTCTGACAGCGAAGCAGCATCCGAACCGGCAACAGTGCTGCGTCTGCATACCGTACTGGCATTGGACGATGAGTCACTGTACACCGGAGATACGACAGACGTCGATCACATCAACGAACCGCACGATTTGGCGTATGTGATCTATACATCCGGGACAACCGGACGGCCGAAGGGCGTCATGATCGAGCATCGCAGCCTGGTGAATACGGCTGCGGCGTATCGCCGGGATTATCGCCTGAACCAATTCCCAGTCCGACTGCTGCAACTGGCGAGCTTCTCCTTCGACGTGTTCGTCGGGGACATTGCACGGACGCTCTATAACGGCGGCACGATGGTCATTTGTCCGAAAGACGACCGGATTGATTTTAGCCGTTTGTATGGCTGGATTCGCGATGTCCAGATAACCGTGTTCGAATCGACTCCAGCCCTGATCGTACCGTTTATGCAGCATGTGCATGAACAGGGGCTGGACATGAACAGTCTGGAACTACTAATCACCAGTTCGGACAGCTGCAGTGTGACGGACTACCGGGTGCTGCAAGAACGGTTTGGTGCGGATATCCGCATTATGAACAGCTACGGCGTCACCGAAGCGGCGATTGACTCCAGCTTCTACGACGAAGAGCTGTCGAAGCTGCCAAGCAGCGGCCATGTGCCGATTGGTCAGGCGTGGCTGAACGCACGTTTCTACATTGTGGACAGCCAGCTGAATCCGGTGCCGATCGGCGTACTGGGTGAGCTGTGCATTGGCGGAGCCGGGGTGGCACGAGGCTACCTGAATCGTGCAGACCTGACAGCCGAGAAATTCGTAGCGAATCCGTATGTACCAGGTGAACGGTTGTACCGTACAGGCGATTTGGCGCGATGGATGCCGGACGGCAATGTAGACTTTATCGGCCGGATGGATGATCAAGTCAAAATCCGGGGCTTCCGGATTGAACTGGGCGAGGTGGAAGCGCAGCTGCTGACCGTGGACGGCATTCAGAAAGCCATCGTCACCGCCTGGGAAAACGAAGACGGAGACAAGGATCTGTGTGCGTATGTCGTAGCCTCGGAGGCGCTGAATTTGCCGGATCTGCGCAGCACACTCCAGCCCAAACTGCCGGGCTATATGATCCCGACCTATGTCGTACAACTGGATCGTTTCCCGCTGACACCGAACGGAAAAATTGACCGCAAAGCGTTGCCTGCGCCAGAAGCGCGCCTCGAAGGAGGCACGGCGTACGTGGCACCGCGCACACCGCTGGAAGAGCAGTTGGTACGTATTTGGCAAAGTGTTCTGAATCATCCGCAGATCGGTATTAAGGACCATTTCTTTGAAGTCGGAGGACATTCTTTGCGCGCGACAACACTGATGGCGAAAATCCATCAGGAGCTGAATTACAAGCTGGCGCTGCGAGATATTTTCCAATATCCGACGATTGAGCAACTGGTGCAGGTGATGGGTGAAGATCAGACCCAGCAAACGTATGTATCTATTCCTCTGGCGGAGGAGCGTGAATATTATCCTGTTTCCTCGGCGCAAAAACGGATGTACGTGCTGAGTCACCTGGAAGGTGGAGAGGTTAGCTACAACATGCCAGGAGCGTTGATTATCGAAGGTTCCTTGGATAAAATGCGACTGGAACAAGCCTTCCGCCAGCTGATTGCCCGTCATGAAGCCCTGCGAACCCGATTCGAGATGGTGGATGGTGAGGTGATTCAACGGATTGAATCGGGCGTCGCATTCAGCGTGGAGCATGTGCAGGCAAGCGAAGAAGAGACCCAGCAGTATGCCCAAGACTTTGTACGCGCATTTGATCTCGCACAAGCACCGTTGCTGCGGGTTCAGCTGGTGGAAACCGGACCGGAGCGTCACGTCATGCTCTATGACATGCACCATATTATTTCGGATGGCGTCACGGAAGGAATTATCGTGCAGGAGTTCTCTCAATTGTATGAAGGCAAGAAACTGCCGCCACTGAGCATCCAGTACAAGGACTATGCGGTTTGGCAGCATGCAGATATGCAAAGTGAGCGGCTTCGTGAGCAGGAAAGCTACTGGCTGAACACGATGGCTGGTGACATTCCGGTGCTGGATATGCCTACGGATTTTGCAAGACCAGTCGTACAGCGTCTGGAAGGAGCGCGATTGGAATTTGCGATCAGCCTGGAGGACAGCGAACAGTTGAAACAGCTGTCCGCGCAAACCGGCTCCACCTTGTACATGGTATTGCTGGCCGCGTATAGCACGCTTTTGCATAAATATTCGGGACAGGAAGACATTATCGTCGGCACGCCGATTGCCGGAAGACCGCATGCGGAGCTGGAGGGCTTGGTAGGCGTATTCCTCAACACGCTGGCGATCCGCAATTATCCGGCTGGTGACAAAACGTTCCTAGATTACTTGCAAGAGGTCAAAGAGCATGCGCTCAGTGCTTACGAACATCAGGAATATCCTTTTGAAGAGCTGGTTGAAAAGCTGAATTTAACGCGGGATACGAGCCGGAATGCGCTGTTTGACACGATGTTTGAGTTGAAAACATTTGAGCAGCAGGAGTTCGAGCTGGAAGGTCTGACCTTTAAAACGTATCCGACAGACAATCATACGGCCAAATTTGATCTGACCTTGGATGCCGTGGAGCAGCCGGAAGGCATTCTGTGCAGTCTGGAATACAGCACGGCGCTGTACAAGCCTGAGACCATCGCGCGATTGGCACAGCATTTTACCGAACTTGTACGTGCGATTACTCTTCATCCGCAGCAGCCACTGGCAGCTTTGGATATGGTAACTGTCGAGGAGAAGGCACAAATCATCTACGGTTTTGGAGATGTGGGAGTATCGGATGTTACTGCTGAAGCAGGAGGCTTATTCCATACTTATGTGGAAGAACAGACCCAGCTTATACCAGATCATGTGGCGGTGGTGTACGAGGAACAACAACTGACGTACCGCACACTGAACGAGCGTGCGAACCAATTAGCCCGTAGACTGCGAAATGAAGGCATTGGACGCGAGTCGATTGTTGGCATTTTGAGTGAACGTTCGGTCGACATGCTGGTTGGCGTACTGGCGGTGTGGAAGGCAGGAGGCGCCTATGTGCCGCTGGATGCAGATTATCCGTCCGAACGTATTCGTTTCATGCTGGAGGACAGTGGTGCGACGGTACTGTTGACCCAAATCGGCTTGCAGGAGCGTGCACAGGCATGGCTCGAGGAAAGCCAACCTACATCCGAACCCGCAACAGGGCTGCGTCTGCACACCGTACTGGCACTGGACGATGAGTCGCTGTACACCGGAGATACCACAGACGTCAATCACATCAACGAACCGCAGGATCTGGCGTATGTGATCTACACCTCAGGGACAACGGGACGTCCGAAGGGCGTCATGATCGAGCATCGCAGCTTGGTGAATACCGCCGCGGCGTATCGTCGGGATTATCGCCTGAACCAGTTCCCGGTACGTTTGCTGCAGCTGGCGAGCTTCTCCTTCGACGTGTTCGTCGGTGATATCGCGCGGACGCTTTATAACGGCGGCACGATGGTTATCTGTCCGAAAGACGACCGCATTGATCCGAGCCGTCTGTATGGCTGGATTCACGACTATCAGATTACGGTGTTCGAATCCACACCAGCCTTGATCGTACCGTTTATGCAGCATGTATATGAGCAGGGACTGGACATGAGCAGTTTGGAATTGCTGATTACCAGCTCGGATAGCTGCAGCGTGACGGATTATCGGGTGTTGCAAGAACGATTTGGCGCAGATATTCGCATTATGAACAGCTATGGTGTTACGGAAGCGGCGATCGACTCCAGCTTCTACGACGAAGAACTGTCGAAGCTGCCAAGCAGCGGTAATGTGCCGATTGGACAGGCATGGCTGAACGCACGCTTCTACATCGTGGACAGCCAGCTGAATCCGGTGCCGATCGGCGTACTGGGTGAGCTGTGCATTGGCGGAGCTGGGGTAGCACGAGGCTACCTGAACCGTGCGGACCTGACGGCCGAGAAATTCGTAGCCAATCCGTTCGTGCCAGGTGAACGATTATACCGCACAGGTGACTTGGCGCGATGGATGCCGGACGGCAATGTGGACTTTATCGGCCGGATGGACTATCAAGTGAAAATCCGGGGCTATCGGATCGAGCTGGGCGAGATCGAAACGGCGATCCAGCGGGTGCCGGGTGTACGTCAAGCGGTAGTCATCGACCGGACGGATGAGCGTGGACACAAGTACTTGTGCGGATACATCACAGGAGAAGCTGAGCTGCGGATCGAGGAGGTACAGGCCGAACTGGAAGCCGGACTGCCAGCGCACATGGTGCCTGCACGTTTGATGCGACTGGAGACGATCCCGCTGACCAGCAACGGTAAAATCGACCGTAAGGCCTTGCCGGAACCGGAAGGAAGCATCCATACGGGTGCAGCCTATGTGGCACCGCGTACCACGGTGGAGCAAGTACTGGCTGCGGTATGGGCCGGGGTGCTCGGCGTGGAAGCGGTAGGTGCGCAGGATAACTTCTTTGAGCTGGGTGGCGATTCGATTAAGGCCTTGCAAGTATCCTCCCGATTGCTGCAAGCAGGTTATCGACTGGAGATGAAAGACCTGTTCAGTCATCCAACCGTGTCTGCCTTGGCACTGAAAGTTCAATCGGTGACCCGATTGGCGGATCAAAGCGAAGTGGTGGGCGCTGTGAAGCTGACACCTGTTCAACACTGGTTCTTTGAGCAAAACCTGACGGATGCTCATCATCATAACCAGTCCATCATGCTGCATAGCAAGGATGGTTTTGATGAACCGGCCCTGCGCACGGCGATGGATCAAATCGTTAGCCATCACGACACACTGCGGATCGTTTTCCGTCCTACGGAGCACGGATATGAAGCCTGGAATCGCGCAATTGGGGAGGGCGAGCTGTATACGCTGGAACGTATAGACCTCAGCCATGAGACTGAGGTGTCAGCGGCGATCGAGGCTAAAGTGAATGAAATTCAGGCGGGTATTCAGTTAAGCGAAGGACCGCTGGTGAAACTGGGGCTGTTCCATTGCCCAGATGGTGATCATTTGCTGATGGCGATTCATCACTTGGTGGTGGATACCGTATCTTGGCGCATTTTGTTCGAGGATATTACAACCGCCTACGAGCAGGCATTGAACGGACAAACGGCTCGCCTTCCGCACAAAACGGATTCGTTCCGCACCTGGGCGGATGGGCAGTCTCAATATGCGAATAGTCCGGCTATGGCAGCAGAACTTGGATTCTGGAAGGAAATGGAACATGGCGTATATCAGCCGCTTCCAAAAGACGAGCCCCCTTCTCATTCCTTGAATAGGGACAGCGAGAACATGACAGTTACGTGGACAGCTCAGGAAACGGAGCAGTTGTTAAAACAGGCGCATCGTGCCTACAACACGGAGATGAATGATTTGCTGCTTACCGCATTGGGACTGACGATTCATCGCTGGGCGGGCCTGGAACGAGTGCTCGTGAGCCTGGAAGGCCATGGGCGGGAATCCATTCTGCCAGAACTGGATATTACGCGCACCGTGGGCTGGTTTACGACCCAATTCCCGGTGGTGCTGGATATGAGCGTGGGGCAAGACCTTTCACAGCGCATCAAACAGGTGAAAGAAGGACTCCGCCGCATTCCGCAAAAGGGCATTGGCTACGGGATGTTGAGATACCTGTCCGCAGCATGTGAGCCAGAGCGTTTTGTGACCGAACCTGAAATCAGCTTTAACTATTTGGGACAATTTGATCAAGATATGCAAAGTCAGTCCTTTGGCGTATCTCCTTACTCTAGCGGTGCAGAGCTTAGCGCCCATGCAGCCAGAACGCACACGCTGGATATGAACGGACTGATTTCGGAAGGTAAGCTGCAATTGACAATCAGCTACAGCAAGCAGGAATATCGTCGTGAAACGATGGAGCAGTTAGCTGAACAGTTCAGAACCAGCTTGCAGGAAATCATTACGCATTGCACAGGCCGCAAACAGCAAGAACTGACGCCAAGCGATGTCATGCTTAAACATGTAACGATGGCCGAGCTGGATCAATTGGTAGAACGGACTCGTGACATCGGGGAACTGGAAAATGTCTATGCGTTGACGCCGATGCAAAAAGGCATGTTGTTCCATAGTCTGATGGATGCAGCATCCGGGGCTTATTTTGAACAAACGACCTTTGATTTGCACGGACGTTTCCAAGCGGATATTTTCCAGGATAGCTTGAATCATTTGGCGCAGCGGCATGAGATCTTTAGAGCTAATTTCATCAGCGGTTGGCAGGATGAGCCTGTGCAGGTGATTTTCCGCCGCAAGGAGGTTGGTTTCAGATGTGAAGATTTGCGTCATCTGAATGAGCAGGAACGTGACGCGTATGTGCAGGAATTTATTCGCAAGGACAAGGCAGCCGGATTCGATTTGTCCCGGGATGCGTTGATGCGCGTGGCGATTTTACGAACAGGTGATGAGGATTATTATTTTGTGTGGAGCTCTCATCACATCTTGATGGATGGCTGGTGTGTGGCGTTAGTCACGGATGAGGTGTTTGAGGCTTATTTTGCAGCCGTGGAGCATAGACAGCCGAAGCTTGCCCCCGTGACTCCATACAGTCAGTATATTGAGTGGCTTGAAGCACAGGATGAAGAAGCAGCAGCTTCCTACTGGAAGGATTATTTGCTCGGCTATGATCAGCAAACTTCGATTCCGACCGGAAAAGTAGGCGTGAAAGCGGACGATGCCCAATTTGAGCATATCCTGTGTGATCTGGGCAAGGATTTGACTGGACGTATGGAAATGGTGGCCAAGCAGCACCACGTGACCCCGAATACATTGCTGCAAACAGCTTGGGGCTTGCTGCTCCAAAAGTACAACGGTAGTGATGACGCTGTTTTTGGTGGTGTAGTGTCGGGTCGTCCAGCGGATATTTCGGGGATCGAAAACATGGTGGGCTTGTTCATTAACACCATTCCAATACGTATCCGCAGTGGGGCTGAGGACACCTTTGCCGACCTGATCAGAACGAATCAGAAACAGGCGCTGACTTCTCAAGATTATGAAACGTATCCGCTGTATGAAATTCAAGCCTTGACCGAGCAAAAGCAAGACCTGATCAACCACATTATCGTGTTTGAAAACTATCCGGTGGAGGAGCAGGTCGAGCAACTTGGCGAAGGGGCAGCGTCGGACTTTGAAATTCGCAATGCCGGCATGATTGAACAAACCAACTATGATTTCAATCTGGTTGTCATGCCGCAGGAAGCGATGAAAATCCGATTTGAATACAATGCGAAGTTATATGATCGTGAAGCCGTGAAGCGGACTCAGGGCCATCTGATACAGCTATTGGAGCAGGTGGTAGCGAAGCCGGACACTCGGGTGCAGGAGCTGGATATGGTAAGTACGCAGGAGCGCGAGCAAATTCTCCGCGTATGGGGCAATACAGCCGCCGAGTATCCGAGCGAGCAAACGATCCATGGCCTGTTCGAGACACAAACGGCACACACACCGGAACAGCCAGCATTGTTCTTTGAAGGAGAACAGCTGACCTATCGCGAGCTGAATGAACGTGCGAATCGTCTGGCGCGCACCTTGCGTAGTCAAGGTGTGACGAAGGATCGTTTGGTGGGACTGATGACCGAGCGTTCGGTAGACTTGATCGTGGGGATCTTAGGCATTTTGAAAGCTGGGGGCGCATATGTCCCCATCGATCCGACGTATCCGGAGGAGCGTATCCGCTACATGCTGGACGACTCGGGAGTAGAGCTGTTGTTAACGCAAAGCCATCTGGTGGACAAAGTAGCTTTTGATGGTCAGGTACTGGTGCTGAATGGAGCACAAAGTGTGTATCACGAGGATGGTTCCAACCTGGAGCCGTTGTCCGGTCCGAACGATCTAACGTATGTCATTTATACGTCAGGTACGACGGGGCAGCCGAAGGGTGTCATGGTAGAGCATCGTAATGTCGTACGTTTGGTGAAAAATACAAACTACGCGCAGTTGGATGCTGACACGCGCATTTTGCAGACAGGGGCTATTGTTTTCGACGCATCCACCTTCGAAATTTGGGGCGCTCTATTAAACGGTGGACAGCTGGTGCTAGTGAGTCAGGATATCATTTTGGACGTGCTCAAGCTTAAGGAAGCAGTGCGCAGTCACGGTATTACCACGATGTTTCTGACCACACCGCTCTTTAACCAGTTGTCTCAGCAGGATTTGGCGCTGTTCGAGGGGATACGGGAACTGCTGGTCGGCGGTGATGTGATGTCCGTACCACATATGAACCGGGTGCTGGAGGCCCATCCGTCCCTTCGAATCAGTAACATCTATGGCCCGACTGAAAATACGACTTTTTCCACAGTGCATGCGATCACCGGTGTGCAATCGGAATCGGTGCCAATTGGTAGACCGATCCATAATTCAACAGCGTACGTCGTGGACCGTTCGATGCGGCTTCAACCCGTCGGGGTATGGGGTGAACTGCTGGTAGGCGGTGACGGGGTGGCACGTGGATACCGCAACCGTCCGGACCTGACATCCGAAAAGTTCATTGATAGCCCGTTCCGCAGCGGAGAACGCTGCTATCGCACAGGTGACACGGTACGCTTAAATGTGGACGGTACGCTTGAATATAAGGGGCGGATCGATGCGCAGGTGAAAATTCGGGGCTACCGGATCGAACTGGGCGAGGTAGAAACGCAGCTGTTGAAGCTGGAGGCAGTGCGAGAAGCTGTGGTCATCGCACGGGAAGATGAGCAAGGGCAGAAGCAGCTCTGCGCTTATGTGGTCGCCGATGAGGAAGTTGTCGCAAGTGAGCTACGCAGCGATTTGAGCCAGAAGCTGCCGGGTTACATGATCCCTTCCTATCTGGTACAGCTGGAACAAATGCCGCTGACACCGAACGGTAAAATCGACCGCAAGGCTCTACCAGCACCAGAAGACAGCCTGCAAAGCGTAGCCGACTATGTCGCACCGCGGACGTGGGTGGAAGTGAAGTTGGCGCAAATCTGGCAGGATGTGCTGGGCCTGGCGCAGGTCGGCGTGAAGGAAAACTTCTTCGAGATTGGTGGACATTCACTGCGGGCGACGACGCTCGCCTCGAGGATTCACAAGGAGCTGAACAAGCCGCTTCCATTGCGCAGTATTTTTGAAGCACCAACGATTGAGCAATTGGCAGTCGTACTGGAATATCTGGATCAAGTAACATATGCGTCCATTCCAGTAACGGAAGAACGCAACTTCTACCCGTTATCGTCGGCGCAAAAACGACTGTATGTGCTGCATCAGTTCGACCCGTATGATGTGAACTACAACATGCCGTCGGTGCTGCAAGTGAGCGGACCCCTGGATGTGAAGCGGGTAGAAAACGCGTTCCATCAATTAATCGCCCGTCATGCGACCTTGCGTACCCGCTTTGCACTAGTGGACAGTGAGCCAATGCAATGGATTGAGGACACTGTGCCGTTTGAATTGGAATATACAAAGGTACAGGCAGAAGCTGCGACTATGGGTACAGACCAGGACACAACCACGGATGCGGACACGATGGTCAGCCAGGAAGTACAAGAACGGGTGCGGCAGTTTGTACGACCGTTCGATCTGCAAGCTGCTCCGCTGCTGCGAGTAGGCTTGGTAGATTTGGGCGTACAAGGAACCGAGCAGGAACCGCAGCATTTACTCATGCTCGATATGCACCACATCGTTTCGGATGGCGTGTCCATGGGTGTACTGACCGATGAATTTGTCCGCTTGTACGACGGTGAAGAGCTATTACCATTGCGGATACAATACAAGGATTATGCGGTATGGCAGCAAAGCGAAGCCCATCAAGAGTGGATGCAACGTCAGGAAGCGTACTGGCTGGGCACCTTCCAGGGTGAGCTGCCAGTGCTGGATGTACCTACGGACTTTGCCCGTCCGGCGGTGCGAAGTACGGCAGGCGATACGGTGGTGTTCGGATTGGAACGTGAAGTCAGCGAACGGCTGAAAGAACTGGCGGCGTACACAGGCTCCACGCTGTATATGGTGCTGCTGGCAGCGTACACTGCACTCCTACACCAATACAGCGGGCAAGAAGATATCGTAGTCGGCACACCAATTGCCGGACGACCGCATGCCGATCTGGAGCCGATGATTGGGATGTTCGTCGGAACGCTGGCATTGCGGAACTATCCGACGTCAGAGCAAAGCTTCCGAAGCTATGTGGAGGATGTGAAGACGCGTGCCCTGCAAGCTTACGAGCACCAGGACTATCCGTTTGAGGAGCTAGTGGAAAAGCTGAACGTGAAGCGGGATATGAGCCGCCATCCGCTGTTCGATACGATGTTTACGCTGCAAACGACTGAGGAAGGCGAACTGCAACTGGCAAACCTGAGCTTCCGTCCATACGGCCTGGAACAAACGCCAGTCAAGTTTGATTTGATGATGGAAGCTAGAGAGGAAGAGGCAGGCATCCAGTTTGGATTGCAGTATGCAACTGCGTTGTACGAGCGCGAAACGGTAGAACGGATGACGCGTCACTTTGTTCGCTTGGTCGAAGCCGTGGCGGCGAATCCGGATGCGAAGCTGGGAGAGCTGGAGTTGATTACGGCGGAAGAAACCGAGCAGATTCTGAAGGTGTTCAATGATCCGAATGCACATAGCGTGCGTTGTGCTGAACACAGACAGGTGCAAGGCCATTCGCTCAGCGAACGCTTTGAAGAGCAAGCTGAGCGCAACCCTGAGCGGATAGCCGTTGTGTCTGGGGCCACCGCGCTGACCTACACTGAGCTAAATGAGCGTGCGAACCAATTGGCTCGTGTGTTACGAGCGGAAGGGGTCGAAGCAGATCAACCGGTGGGCGTATTGCTGGAACGTTCTGCGGATATTCTGGTGAGCATTCTGGGGGTACTGAAGGCCGGAGGCGCGTATGTGCCGATGGATACGATGTATCCACAGGAGCGCATCGACTACATGCTCCAAAACAGTGGGGCCAAGGTCGTGATTACAAGTAGAGTTGCCAACCTGTCGCTCAGCTTGCCATCCACAGTTCGAGCTGTAGTCTTGGATGACGAGGACGCTCAAGCTCAACTGGGAGCACAGGATGCGAGCAACCTGATCCCTATCGCCGGCCCGCATAACCTGGCCTATATGATTTATACGTCAGGCACCACCGGTCAGCCGAAAGGGGTCATGATTGAGCAGAGCAGTGTTAGCAATCTGGTAGATGCTTTATGGAAACGAGTATACAGTCGTTACGAACAGCCGCTTCATGTCGCATGGCTGTCAGCATTTGTATTTGACGCTTCGGTGAAGCAAATCTTTGCCAGCTTGCTGTTAGGCCACACCCTGCATGTGGTGTCCCGTGACGTCAGTCTGAGCGGAGAGCATTTGATCGCCTACTACCGCACACACCGGATTGATTTGTCGGACGGCACACCTGCGCATCTGCATATTTTGAATGAAAGTGTCAGTGTGACGGAAGCACCGGAAGTGAAGCATTACCTGATCGGTGGCGAAGCATTATCCGTGCAGCTGGTACATGTGTTCCTACACAAATGGACCGGGTATCGTCCGGTGATTACGAACGTGTACGGTCCGACCGAAACGACGGTAGATGCGACCGCTTATACGATTGAAGATATGGAGTCCCTGAACGCACTGCTGGAAAAAGGGGAGCATACGGTATCTATCGGAACGCCGATCGCGAACCAGTCGGTGTACATCCTGAACAGCCAGCAACAACTGGTACCGATCGGTATCGCAGGTGAACTCTATATCGGGGGTGCAGGTGTCGGACGAGGATACCTGAATCTGCCAGAGCTGACGGCAGAGAAGTTTGTCCTGAATCCGTTCGCTGTTGCGGCAGCAACCGATCAAGCGGACAGCACTTACGCACACCGAATGTACCGAACGGGCGACCTGGCCCGGTGGTTGCCAGACGGCAGCATTGAGTATTTGGGCCGGATTGACCACCAAGTGAAAATCCGGGGGTACCGGATCGAGCTGGGTGAGGTGGAAGCGCAGCTGCTGACCGTGGACGGCATTCAGAAAGCCATCGTCACAGCATGGGAAAACGAAGATGGACACAAGGATCTGTGTGCCTATATCATAGCTTCAGCGTCCCTGAGTTTGCCGGAGCTACGGAATGCGCTGCAGCCGAAGCTGCCCGATTACATGATCCCGACGTATGTGGTACAACTGGATCGTTTCCCGCTGACACCGAACGGGAAAATCGACCGCAAGGCGCTGCCGGCGCCGGAAGCACGCCTCGAAGGAGGCCTGGAGTACGTTGCACCGCGGACGCCGCTGGAAGCCAAGCTAGCCCAAATCTGGCAGGATGTTTTGAAGCTGTCCAGCGTAGGAGTCACCGACTCATTCTTTGACGTGGGTGGGCACTCCCTGCGGGCAACGACGCTGGTGGCCAAAATCCATCAGGAACTGGACAGCCGGATTACGCTGCGTGAGGTGTTCCAACACTTTACGATTGAGCAGCAAGCCCAGCTCATAGCTACGCACGGCACAGACACCTATACGGTGATCCCTGCGGCGGCGCAACAGGCATACTACCCGGTTTCCTCGGCTCAAAAACGACTGTACATTTTGAGCCATCTGGAAGGTGGGGATCTCAGCTACAATATGCCGGGTGTATTAACCGTGGAGGGACCGCTTCAGGCCGATCGGCTGGAGGATGCGTTCCGTCAGTTAATAGCCCGCCATGAAACGTTGCGGACTTCCTTTGAAATGGTGGAAGGCGAGGTCGTTCAGCGGGTGTATGATCAAGTGGAGTTTGCAGTAGAGCACTTGCAGGTTAGGGAGTCTGAAGCCGAAGCCTATATCGAGTCCTTTGTACGCAGCTTTGATCTTCGCCAGGCACCACTGCTGCGTGTCCGTCTTATTCAAACCGGACCAGAGCGTCACCTCCTGATGTACGACATGCATCATATTATTTCAGACGGTGTATCGTCGAACAATATCGTGCAGGAGCTGGTACAACTGTACGAAGGGCAGGAATTGGAGCCGCTGCAAATTCAGTACAAGGACTACGCCGTGTGGCAGCAGCAGGAGATGCAGCGTGAGTCATACCAACGCCGGGAACACTTCTGGCTGGAGCATTTAGCCGGAGAATTGCCGGTACTGGATTTGCCAATTGCTTATCCTAGACCTGCTGTTCGCAGCTTCGAGGGTGCGATGTATGAATTTACAGTGGACGCGAATGTATCCGAGCAACTGCACCGAATTGCGACACAAACCGGAAGTACACTGTACATGGTGCTGTTGAGCGCCTACACCGTTCTGCTGTCCAAATACAGCGGTCAGGACGATTTGATCATCGGTACGCCGGTAGCAGGCCGCTTGTTGCCTGAACTGGAGCCACTGATCGGAATGTTCGTCAACACGCTAGCCATCCGGCATCAGCCGAGGGGCAACCAAACGTTCCACAGCTACTTGCAGGAAGCCAGAGATCGTACGCTGCAAGCCTTCGAGCATCAGGATTATCCACTGGAAGAGTTGGTGGAAAAGCTGGATGTAACACGGGATGCAAGCCGTAACCCGTTATTCGACACCATGTTTGTACTGGAAAACACAGAGTCGCCGGAAGCGCAGCTTGAAACGTTGTCCTTCAGCCCGTATGTTCGGGAGCATCGTATTTCCAAATTCGATTTGACTTTGTCTATGAGTGATGAAGATGGGGAGATGAAGGGTTCGTTTGAATATTGCACGAAGCTATTTGGGGCTGACGCTATTGAGAGATTAACCAGAGATTTGATAGCGATCCTGTCCCAGATTGGAATCGATCCAGATTTGCTGTTAAGCGATATTCAGGTGAACTCGGACGAGCAGCCGGAAGGCTTCTCACCGGATTCCATCGACTTTGTTTTCTAAAATGCAATGATTTCACTTTGCGTGTGCAGAGGGTGGCGGCTTGTCCGACTGCCCTTGCCTGCAAAGTATTCTTTTTCCGACACAATGATCATCTACTAACATTAAAAAAATAGCAAAAACAATTCCATTTGAAAATTTAAGTATTATAAAACAATTCGTCGAGTTTAGGTTGATTATGCACATTATATATTAGGGGAAGAGTATAAGATGGATTAGCTCCATTTTATGCTCCGAATTGTTTAGATTATTTAAAAGGTACCACTTTGAATAAGCTCAATGAACTCTAACAAAAGAAGACCCGCGTTTCAATAACGCGGGTCTTCTTTTGTTAGAAATTGCTGGTTTGATTCATATGCAGTTTAAAGACCAATTTGATTAAACCATCATTTTAATTACGATAATTCCAATCAATGCAAGAATTAAGCCGAATATCTCTTGACGACTCATTTTTTCTTTTAGATAGAATTGAGACACGTTCTAAAAGTGTCCCTTCATTTTTTTGATTTTTTGTTTTGCTCATTAAAAGTTACATCTGTTGAAGAAGGAACTTGTCTAATCTTAATTACAAAGGCTATAAAACAAGATGGCCAGTATGCCCCATTGCCAGTCTTGATACTGTCCTACTTGCAGATCTCGCTTGTATCTAACGACGCTAAGAGAGGATAATGATGCAGAATCCGACTAGCTGCACTAAAACGGCGTCTCTTCCCAAAACAAAGCAGCTAGGCAGGATAACAAGCACAGGTGTTAGTCCCGAAAAAATGCTATGACTGAAGCTCGACCAAGAGAAACTTAAGATCGAAACAAAGAGATATGAGCATCAAGCTTCAGTCTCAACTTGGATATTACATCTTTTATCTTTCTCATGATTTGGTGATGTAGCAGAGTGTGTTAATATGCGGTCAAGTATTTTTTTAGTAAATGGCATAAAGTAATTGAGTATTAGCCCCCCTAAACAAACGGTTAACAAGGTTCCAATGCCAATGGGTCCGTTTAAAAGGACTGCTATGATCAAGAATATAAGGTAGATGAATGTTCTCGAAAAAAATAGATTTGTTTTAGTTAATTCCTTTATGATTAATGTTAATCGATCAACTGGAATGGGTGCAAAATTTGTCTGTAAATATGTTGCAGTTCCTAATCCTACAACAACTAAACCAATTCCAAAACAAACAACTTTGCTGTACCATAGTTCAGGTGTTATCAAATTGTGCAGTAAAAAAAGCCACATATCAATACCAATACCCGTTATAAATGCTGTTAACAACCCCAAAACTTCTGGTGTTTGTCTTTTTAAAAGCGAATTACAACCTATCAATATTATAGCTATTATGATTTCCCAACTTCCCACAGTAAGCCCCACATTTATAGACAGTCCTACTAAAAGTGCATCAAAAGGTGAAGCCCCAAGGTCTGATTGTATAGTGAACGAAATTCCAAGGGATAATATAAAAATTCCTAATACGAAAAAAATATATTTCAATTTACTCGACCTCTTTAATATATTTTTTTGTTGCAAATGCAATAAAAATAAGGTAAATTCAATATATATCATTTTTATTGCATTTGCAACAAAACAGGGGTAAAGGAGTCCATTATGAAGGAAGTACTTCGTGAAATTGGAATGATCGCAAGAGCATTAGATTCTATAAGCAATATCGAATTTAAAGAATATGACCTTACAAAAGGACAATATTTATACCTTGTACGAATATGTGAAAACCCAGGAATCATTCAAGAAAAGTTAGCCGAGATGATAAAAGTAGATCGAACAACCGCATCTCGTGCTATAAAAAAACTTGTTATTAACGGATTTATTGAAAAGGAAGAGGATCAGCATAACAAAAAAATTAATAAACTCTTTCCAACAGAAAAAGGGAATAAAGTCTATCCTTTTATAAAAAGAGAACATGATTATTCGGATAATGTTGCATTAGCGGGATTTTCGGAAAGTGAAGTAAACACCATTTTTAATCTTCTTCAAAGAGTAAGAAAAAATATAGGTGATGAATGGGAATTTGTAAAAAAGGGGAACAAGAGAAATTACTGATTTATATGAAAGGGCGATAATTTAAAGTGACTGTAAAAATAATAAAGTGCAGCCGTGAAGATCTACAAATACTCCAAGAAATAAGTATTGAAACATTCAACGATACTTTTAAGGATCAGAATTCACCTGAAAATATGAATGCCTATCTGGAAAAAGCATTTAATTTTAAACAGTTGGAGGAGGAATTGTCCAACGACTCTTCAGAATTCTTTTTCATCTATTTCAATGAAGAACTTGCTGGATATTTAAAGGTAAATATGAACAATGCCCAATCCGAAAAAATGGGTAATGAGTCGCTCGAAATTGAGAGGGTTTATATAAAAAACAGTTCTCAAAAACATGGGCTTGGTAAATATCTGCTAAATAAAGCTATGGAAATTGCAATGGAACATAATAAAAAGAAAATCTGGCTTGGTGTATGGGAAAAAAATGAAAACGCCATTGCTTTTTATAAGAAAATGGGGTTTGTTCAAACTGGCGCACACTCTTTTTATATGGGTGATGAAGAACAAATTGATTTCATAATGACCAAAACAATGATATAAGTTTAGGGAGATATACGAATTTTTATTGATTTTATATTGTGTTTTATTCACTAATATGTATAATGTTAACTATAAAATTGAATTCAAAAATGTTTTCTAGGGTTCCGCGATAATATCGGCTGGTCCGAGAGAAAACTCACAGTCGTCGTACTGTGCCACGGAGGGATAAAAGCCTGGGAGAAAAACTGCTGTATGCAGTATTCTCTCAGGCTTTTTTTTATTGCTGCTATAAATTCATACTACATTTGCAGCATTATCTAAAAGGAGGAAGCACAGAATGAACAAGACATGGTTATCTGTTGTAGTTGCGGCATTATTCGAAGTTGGATGGGTCATCGGCCTGAAACATGCCAGCGGCTGGTTAGAGTGGGGGGGCACTTTAGTTGCCATTTTAGTAAGTTTCATACTCATGATTATGACTTCCCGTACGCTTCCGGTAGGTACGGTGTATGCAGTATTTGTCGGATTGGGAACGGCCGGCACTGTATTAGCAGAAATTTTGTTGTTTGGTGCTGAGGTAAAGGGATCTAAATTGTTGCTAATCGGGGTGCTTCTGCTCGGAGTTGTAGGACTCAAAATACAGAGTAAAGAGAAGAAACAAGGAAAAGAGGTGCACTGACGTATGAACTGGGTATTTCTTATTTTGGCAGGCGTATTTGAGATGATGGGAGTTCTCATGATTAATAAGCTCCATAAAGACCGGAATTTCCTGTCTGCTTTTTACTTGCTTGCAGGCTTTGGATTGAGCTTTTTGTTTCTATCCCTGGCCATGGAAACACTACCAATGGGAACGGCCTACGCTGTCTGGACCGGTATTGGAGCTTCTGGCGGAGCCATATTGGGCATGATCTTCTACAGTGAACCGCGTAATACCGCGAGGATTCTGTTCATCGCGATGGTACTCGGTTCAGCAGTTGGCCTAAAGCTGGTAAGCTGAATAATGATGGAATTAGAAAAACTGCTGCTCATCTTAGAACAGCAGCGAACTATCTGAATGCTTATGGTAGCTAGAAAAGACCAGCGTGCAGACAAAGTATCGATAAGAAATTTTGTCTGCATGTTTTTTTGCATACTCTTAGCCTTCTATCTCTGATCTTCAGGATCGCCGCGTTGTGTTTTCAGTTTTAGAAAATGAAGAGTCATTTGAAGCTTCAGGCGAATATCACCATCGCTTAGATCAACCTCGAAAAGCTCACGTATCCTGTTGATTCGATAGAACAAAGTATTTCTATGAATAAAAAGTGTTTTAGCAGCAAGATTTGGAGTGTCCACATATTGAAGATAGGCTTCAAGGGTGGGCAGTAAACTTGTTTTGTGGCCATTGTCATAAGCAATTAACTTTTGGATAACTGGATGGCAGAAGTCAGCGAGATCGTTCTGTTCCGATATGATCTTTCCAATATGCTCGCAGAGATAGTCCTCATACATATACACTGGCTTGTTTGAATTAAGTTGGAAATCAATCTCGACGGCGGTTAGGCATTGCTTATAATATTTTCGCAAAAAAGTTAAATGACTAAAGCAGTTACTCAGCGAAGCAGTTAGACCGTTTACTTGGAGAAATTCTAGAAATCGTTTGTCTTCAGCAATGATTTTACAGGATGAATCAACGAGGGAAATGAGAAATACAATGCGTCCCTGATATACGATCCAGCGGCTATCCGGTAGCAATTGGATCATATGCTGTGCAACTAACTGAACTTTCCCGTACACCAAAGCTGTTATCCAACAGTCGTTGGTCTCGGGATCGCGTGAATAATAAGGAATAAGAGCCATACGGGTGAGTTCGTACAGATTGGATTTCTTCATGCTCTCAATGAGTGGTTGGAGCGAGAAGGTGCTTATAGCGCCCTTCATAGAACGAAGCCGGAAACCCTGGCTTTTGCATTAAGTGATTCCCCGACCGGTCTTGCCAGCTGGATCGTAGAAAAATTTCGAGGTTAGAGTGACTGTGACGGAGATATGAAGAGGTCTTTTTCACTTGATCATATCCTCACCAACATATCGATTTACTGGTTTACCAATTCGCTTGCTTCTTCCATACGAATATATACTGAAGGTACTCAAATGCCACTGCATTTCACCGAAGGTCAGCGCGTTACTGTTCCAACAGGGGTTTCCTTATTTCCCAAGGAGCTGCCCACGCCTCCCCGAAGCTGGGTAGAACGCGTCTATAATATTACGTACTGGGAGAAAGCGAATAAAGGCGGTCATTTCGCCGCTATGGAAAATCCTAAATTGTTTGCCGACCATCTAAATCATTTTTTTCATACATTAAGCGTCTGATAGCCTCTATCCTTCGGGGAGCAATGCAGGGGGGATAAACAACAACGGAATGGACAAGAGAGCAGGGTACGTGCTCACGCTTTATCAGTTCTAGGGGCGGGATAACCGCTAATACTTGATGGTTGTTGGTCATTAAATATACGGAAGAATTTACGCACATAGAAGCTGTCGTTGGGGCATCTTGGTTCACTCCCATCCGTTAAAAATTTAGTTCAGAGCAATATCCTGACTCTCTCTCTTAGATATACTTTTTAATTGGAAGCAACCTTAGCACAGTGCAATACCGAACTGAGGTTGCTTCAGTTATCTAAGACATACTACCGTTTACTTCAGATAGGTTCCCGTTTCTCCAATTCCACCTCTACCATTCAATACATATACCCTTGCATTTCCTTTGCCGGAGCATGTCAGGGTAATCTTGCCATCAGTAACGGTTTTGGAATCACCGGTCACCGCATCCACATAGGTTCCGTTCGGAATTCCGGTAAACGTGGCGTTTCCTGAAATCGTGACCAATGCAAAGCTGTCAATGCCTTTGGCACTGTCGGTATATCTTCTCTTAAACGCCAGATTGCCCGACACATTCTCTGTGGAATACTGGCCTTTTTGCAAGGCGGGAACAGCTCTTCTGATTAAATTAAGCTGTCTGATATGTTTCGCCAGAGGATGGTTGAGCGATTCCGCAAGCGTGCCAGTAGCATTTGTGTATTTGCCGTAATCTTGTACCGTAACATTGCCTTCCACGTGATCGCCGAAATATGCTCGTCCCGTTTTGCTTAGCGGTGCGTTTGGACCTGTATCAATAGTTGCCCCTTTTTGAAACTCGATTTCGGAGCCGTAGAAGATAGCGGGTATTCCGCGGAAGGTGAACATCAGATCGAGATTCTCAGCCCAAGTGTCCTGTGTGCCCGCGAATCTTTGATTTTCCGGAGCCTGGTCAGGAGCATAGTCATGCGAGTCGACATAGGTTACATTCCACGTAGCATCATTATAGTATTGGTCGCCACTTCTCATATTGAATGCTTCATGCGCGGTCTTGAATGCCCAATGCATTGGAAAATCAATCACATCCATGCCCGATTTCATCGAATAGTCAGGCGTATGATAGGTATTTCCGTTTAAGAGAGCATTGTTCGAGGTTGGCTGTCCTGCTGTAGTAGAGTTGTCCGTCCACTCTTGTTCAACTGACGCTTTATTGGAGGCGTAGTCATTCTTTCCATCGCCCGGATACGATTTCGAGCTTTTCCAAGTATAGAATGGCGTCGAGATCGCCGGAATTCCACTGTTCCAAACATCTCTGTAACGTGTGGCTACTTCTCCAAAAATATAGAAATCCGAGCCGCCTCTTGTTTTCCAGGCAGGAATATAGTATTTATTGAAAATATACCGGCTCACATGCTTCACCGTATCGACACGGAAAGCGTCAACACCCATGTCAATATAGTGATTGTAGGTATCAATTAAATATTTGTTAACTGCAGGGTTTTCCGTGTTCAAATCCACGCAATCTCCCGCTATCTGACCAGTCTGAACCGTATAGGATTCCCAGGAAAGACTTTTCTCTGTATGGTAAATGTTATTGTTCGTTCCCTCGTTCTTCATTAAGGCGAGCCTTGCCTGATACTGCTGATCGGGTGTCATAGTATCATAGTTTGGTGGCAGCTTATCCGTAGTTTTCACCAAGTTGTTAGCAGTATCCGGTTTAGCCGGATCTTTCTTGAACATGGGGTACAGATTCTCTTCACCGAAATTACCCGTATGATTGACGACGATGTCCTGAATAACCTTCAGCCCTTTGGCATGGGCTGCATTGATCAAATCCTGATAAGAAGCTCCCGCCGATTCATACCGTGGGTCTACTTTGGCAAAATTTAAAGCATGGTAACCATGGTAATCATAACCGCTGGCATTTTGCACAACAGGTGTAATCCAGATGGCGCTGAATCCGAGGGCTTTGATATAATCGAGCTTTTGAATCAGCCCCTTAAAGTCTCCTCTCCAAGCCGGGTCCGAATCTGGATTGCGCGCCTTTCCATCATCCCATGCGTGCACGTTGTTGCTCGGATCACCGTCATAGAACCGAGAAGTAATCACGAAATAGATGGTGTCTTCCCGAAAATCCTTCTTATTTCCAATATTATAAACAAAGCTCTGCTTGGTTTGATTACCAGCGCCGTCTATAACGAGAAATTTTAATGTCGTAGTCTTGGAGATAAGAATAGACGGTCCAGTCAATCCGGTCAGTGCGTTGCCGAGAATATAGACTTTTGAGCTTGTGGTTGGTTCTGTACCATCCTCCGTATAGTATGCCTTGGTCGTTGCCGCCTTGTTATCTTTCAGGTTAAAGGATACAGTCACCGAGGAATCAGAATGCCCGGCAGGCAAATTCGCTGTGATTGTCGGAGCTTGCAGATCTGCATTCAGGTCAATTACATAATCAAAAGAGGATGCATTTCCAGTTTGACCGATTGAGTTGATACCGAAGGCCTTAATGGTCAAAGAGGAAGCAACTTGGATTGGAGAGGTATACAAGGTCGAGGATGTCGTAGGTGTCGAACCATCTATCGTATAGTAAATCTTATCATCACTGCTGGTGCTGGAAAGCGTCACCGTTTGGGACGAATCATATGTTTTGGGTACAGGAGAGGCGGAAATCGCCGGAATTTTAGGCATTTCCGGGCTGACATCATACCATGTGTTATCTGTGTAATACCAGCCCTCTTTCACACTGCGGGACAAGTCGGCCGTTTGTTTGCCGCTACTGTCATTGAAAATGAGGCTTGAGCCTGTGGCATCGGCAATGGTGTAGCTGTACCAGTCATTTCCATCCGACTTCATCAGGATTCCCGGCCACGCCCCGCTTATCGGAACGCTTGCCGGATTCAGGTTCCAGTAATGGATTCGAATCGCTGAATTCCAGCTTGAAGGTTTCTTAAAGTGAACCGTTAACCCAGTTTGAGTTGATTTAGTTGTTGTGGTAGGTGTATACGTTGCGGTAACGGTAGACGTGATCGAAGCGGTTGTCGATGGAAGAGCAGTCGCTGTGGAATTCGTGTAGGTGGCTGTATAATCGTTGTTACTCGAAGCTACGCCGGGTAAGCCGAAGAAGTTGAAGCAAAGCGATAAAATAATCAACCAAGAAATAAAACTCCCAGTTTTTTTTCTTAGCAAGTTAACAACCTCCTGATAATATTTAGTGGAATGGATTTTGCAACCGGTTGCATTAAAAGTAAAAAAAAGAAAGGCATTTATTTGGATAAAATAGATTCATTGATCGCCTCCTCCATGGTATGTAGGGAAATAAATCATTGTACGCGCTTACAAAAGAAAATATGAAAAAAACATCCACAGGGCACTATGCCAATGATTTTTCCTTTTATGATTATATCAACCATACTTTTACTAGTCAATGCAATTGCAGGGACATTATTCAAATCTAAGAAAACCAGTTCGTAATTGAAGTCAACGTCCAAAAAGTCTTGAAGGCACAGTGAATAATAATGAGGGGGAAAAAAGGCCGTTGGAAATTTATCTTTAATATAAGCATTGACAAATTGTAAAATAAATGAAATCATGTCGTTGAGCTCAATTATGTGCAAACGATTGCCCTTTTTGGAAGCGTATACATGTTGTTTTGCCCTCTTTTATTTACTCCTAATCTCTCAAGAGAGGTTGGTTGTAAAATAAAATTTAAAAGGAGAGTTTAGTATGAGGAGGAAGACAAGCCCCATCTTGAGGCGTACCTGGAGTATCGTTCTCTTTGTCGTATTGTTGTTGCAAACGAATGGCTTTACTCCCGAAGCACAGGCGAATGCCGATGTTCGGCAGTTAGGAGGTTCGGATGCGAAGCTATCGGCTGTCGCAAACTACGAACTCCCGGAAAGAACGAAGGATGGTCTTATTTTTCATGCGTGGAACTGGTCTTTTGACAACATCACCAGAAACCTTCCGGAACTGGCTCAGGCGGGATTTAAAGCGGTGCAAACTTCGCCAATCCAAGCCAGCAAGGAAGGGTTGACAGAAGGCAGCAAGTGGTGGATTTTGTACCAGCCCATCAACTTTAAAATCGGCAACTCTCAATTGGGAAGCAGGGATGATTTCAGACAGCTTTGCCAGGAAGCGGATAAATACGGCATAAGTATCATTGTTGATGTTGTCGCCAATCATACGGGGAATGCGGGCGGTGGAAATCAGCAGTATCAGCCGGCGCATAATGTTGATTCGGCAATCAAGAATAACAGCTATTTCTGGCATGAGGCCAGAGGTGTGGAAAACTGGAATGACCGTTGGCAAGTCACACAGTGGGGAATTGGTCTGCCCGACCTCAACACGTCTAATCAGGAATTGCAAGATATCATTATCGGCTTCCTGAATGACGCCATTTCCTTGGGCGCCGACGGCTTCAGATTCGACGCCGCCAAGCATATTGAGTTGCCCAACGATCCGGGGGGCTCCAACTTCTGGCCCCGGGTACTGGGTTCGTTAAACAATAAAGATAGACTGTTTAATTACGGAGAAGTGCTTCAAGGTGGAGCTGACAACTTTGCCGGCTATGCCAATTACCTCAGCTTGGCCGCCTCCAGCTATGGGGACAGTGTCAGAAGCGCCGTTGGTTATCACGGTGGCATCAATGTTGATGCGGCCAAATCTTTTAACGCTAATAATGTAAGCCCCTCCAAATTAGTTACCTGGGTCGAATCGCATGACACTTATGCCAACGACAACAGCGAATCGACGGGGTTGAACGATTGGCAAATCAAAATGGGCTGGGCAATCATCGCCTCCCGGGCGGAGACGACCTCTCTGTTCTTCAACAGACCGACAGGAGGTGGGAAATTTGCGAATCGGCTCGGCGATGCGGGGAATACGCTCTGGAAGGACCCGGACGTCGTTGCCATTAACAAGTTCCACAATGCCATGGTAGGTCAAGACGAATACATTAGGACGCAAGGGAATCAAATTATGCAGGTTGAACGCGGAACCAAAGGCATGACGATTGTGAATCTTGGAGGCAATGCTCAAATCAACTCCCCTACCAGACTGGAGGACGGCGTTTACCAGAACAAGGCCAATGGTGGTGGATCGTTTACGGTGTCGAACGGCAGAATTACCGGCCATCTGGACGGAGGCAGGATCGCCGTACTGTATAGCGCAGCGCAACAAACTCCGTCAGTATCCGTCGATCCTGGGGAAGGAGCCTTTTTCACAGATTCTGTTAACGTGAGAATGAACTATTCCAATGCAGACTCGGCAACCTACACTTTGAACGGGGGGCCGGTGACTCCGTTCAGTTCGGGAGATATGGTCAGCATTGGCGCTGGAACTCCAATCGGATCGACGTTTGTTCTGAAAATAGTCGCCGCGAATTTGTCTGGTCAAACAGAGAAGATGTTCAGGTATACGAAGGAGGAACCGAGCTCGGGCATGACCGTTCATTTCTACAAGCCTTCCGGCTGGGGAGTACCGAACATCTACTACTACGATGATTCCATGACTCCGCTCAGGGAAGGCTCTGCTTGGCCGGGCGTGGCCATGCAGGATGAAGGCAATGGCTGGTTCGTGTATAGGGCCCCGGACTGGACGCAGGCGAAGGTCATATTCAACTCAAGTGGAAATCAGATACCCGGATCGCAAATGCCTGGATATGCCGTAAGTGGCGAGAGATGGATCAAGGAAGGACGGATTACTCCGCAAAATCCCAATGGGACAAAACCGACGGTTCCGATCGATAAACCGGAAGGAACATTCCAAGGGGATAGTCAGGAGATGCTCAATTACACCGATGTCGACAGTGGTACTTAGAGACTGAACGGCGGTTTTTTACTACCGACCACAAACTAACGATAGGCACGGGTGATCTGCCCGGTGCCCGCTATACGCTGGAAGTGACAGCAAGCAACGCTATAGGGAAAACGAACAATAGCTATACTTTCCCCAAAGCACAAAGCACAGGCGAAGAGATGTTGACTTCCAAGAAAGAAAATACAGCTTGGTCGGGAGGTCCAGGGGAGCCGCTTGTATGAATGGCTTTTGGGAAACCTATCTCATTGCATGAATTCTTTTACCCGCTAATGCAAGGTTACGGCTCGGTCGTTTTGCAATGCAATATTGAGCTTGGCGGTTCAGATCAGCATTTGTCGAGGGACAAGAACATAGTCCTATTGAAAGTCGCTATTTTGGCGGCTTTTTTTGTTGTATAGGCTTTTCAAAAAAACTGAAACTTATTTAAGTTCGCACTTAGCCAGCTTGAGAAAGTTTTTTATATTATTTTGCTGCTATCCTTCCACTGAGAAAGCTAGTATAGAATCAGGATTTTGAGGCTTCTTTAAGGATGTTATTACATAAGAACGGATCTTAATACAATCTTAATGCTGTAGGCGAATTCGTAATACGGTACTGATTTTGCCCATGATATACTAAGGATTGAGAGATATATAATAGAGGGTGGGCACAGGATGGCAGCAAAACAGAACGATGCCGAGTCCATATTTGATCAAATTACTGACTTGCCGGTAAGGAAAAGAAGAGGAAGATTGAAGGTTTATGTTGGATATGCACCAGGTGTTGGGAAGACCTGTGCGATGCTTAGCGACGCCCACGAAGAGCAAAAAGAGGGTATAGATATCGTAGTTGGATATATTGAACATTATGCCCGGCCATACACTGCGGCGCTGTTGGAAGGACTTGAACTTCTTCCTTACATCAAAATTTCAAATAAAGAATCCTCAACTAAGGAATTTGATCTGGACCAAGCGCTCCAGAGAAGCCCTGACCTTATATTATTGGACGATTTGGCCCATACCAACGCGGCAGGATGCCGACATAAAAAAAGATATCAAGATGTGGAGGAGCTTCTTCGCGAAGGAATTCATGTATATACGACGATGAATGTTCAACAGCTCGAAAGCCTAACGGATATTGTTTACTCCATTACTGGCATTTCCGTTGACGAACGCATACCGGACAGTGTATTTGACAGTGCTGATCAGGTGGAATTAGTCGATATTGAACCGGATGATTTAATAGGACGTTTGAATAGGGGAAAGATTTATCCTGAGGAGGAGAATACACAGGCTCATTTATTTACCAAGGAGAAGCTGACGGCTCTACGTGAAATTGCTTTGCGTAATACAGCAAGTCAGTTAAACCGAATTGCGGAGCAAATCAGTGAGCAGGCGATAACAAATGAATCTGATACGAAAGAACATATTCTGGTCTGCCTGTCTTCGGCTGCTTCCAATAAGAAAGTGATCCGAACAGCAGCAAGAATGGCGGCAGCTTTTCATGGTCATTTCACCGCGTTGTTTGTGGAAACACCAGAAGCGAGAGAATTGACATCAAAAAATAAAGCGGAGTTAAGGGAAAACCTTAGGCTGGCTGAGCAAATGGGTGCACAAATCGCAACGATGTATGGAGACGATATTCCAGGACAGATTTCCGAATATGTCAAAACAAGCCATGTATCGAAAATTGTCCTAGGACGCTCCCCTTACAAGAGAAGAGGGCTTGCAAAATCCAATGTAATGGATAAACTAACGGCCTTGCTTCCTAATATTGAAATCTATATTATCCCCTATACTCAGTCCTCCTTATATAAAAGATTGCCTTTTTACGAAAAATACCCAATGCTGTCGTTGGCAGATACTATCAAGACCATTGTTATCTTGACTGTGTGCACAATTATTGGCTTGTGGTTTAAGTATTTGGAATTCCGAGAAGCTAACATTATCACCGTGTACATTCTAGGGGTTTTGTTAAATGCAATTGTGACCAAGGGCAGAATGTATAGCGCCATTTCTTCGGTTATGAGTGTACTTGTGTTTAATTATTTCTTTACCGAGCCTTATTATTCTTTACAGGCTTATGATTCAGGCTATCCGGTCACCTTTCTGGTCATGCTGGCTGCTTCTTTCATGACGAGTACACTAACTATGCGAGTTAGAGAGCAGGCTCGGCAGTCCGCGCAAAAAGCTTACCGTACCGAGGTGCTTCTGGAAACAAGCCGGAAATTGCAACAGGCCAAAGACTCTCCGGCTATTATTAATGAAATGGCGCATCAAATGGTGAAGTTGTTGGACAGAATGGTCATTTTCTATTCAGTTGACCAAGGGGAACTGTCGGCGCCGCAGTTTTTTCCAAAGAAAGAATCTGCAGTTGATCCAGGGGTCTACACAGGAGGCAACGAACGTGCAGTTGCAGAGTGGGTGTATAAAAACAACAAGCGTGCAGGAGCTACGACGGATACTTTTTTTGGCGCTAAGTGTCTATATCATGCGGTGCGTGGAGGAGATCAGGTTCTTGCGGTGGCAGCTATTGTAATGGATGAGGAAGAACCTTTAGAAGTTTTTGAAAATAGCCTAATGCTTGCCATGCTGGGAGAATGCGCGCTGGCGCTGGAGAAAGAAAAACTGAACGAAAGACAACAAGAGATCTCCATGCAAATCCAGCAGGAGCAACTCCGTGCCAGTCTGCTTCGGTCCATTTCTCATGATTTACGCACTCCTCTTACCAGCATCTCAGGCAATGCGGGGATTCTTCTTGGAAACTCAGAGGTACTAAACGAGGAACAAAAAAAAGGTCTATATACGGATATATATGACGATTCCATGTGGCTGATCAATTTAGTAGAAAATTTGCTGTCCATTAGTCGAATCGAAGGTGGTACTCTAAATCTTAATTTTCAGGCAGAATTAATGGAGGAAGTCATTTCGGAGGCTCTGCTTCATGTGAATCGCAACAGTGTGAAGCATGTCATTCAGACGGAATTGGATGATGAATTGATGATGGCTCGAATGGACTCCCGACTTATTGTTCAGGTATTGATCAATATGATTGATAATGCAATCAAGTATACCCAAGATGGCTCTCACATCACGATTTCCGCAAGACACGAAAGACATATAGTCGTTGTAGAAATCTCAGATGATGGCCCCGGTATTTCTTCAGAAGAAGTCAAGGTCAGACTGTTTGAGATGTTTTATACGGCAGACAACATTCATGGGGACGGACGCCGTGGATTAGGGCTGGGGCTTTCTCTGTGCAAATCAATTGTGAATGCTCATGGAGGTACTATTGGTGTTAAGGACAATGTCCCTAAAGGGACGATTTTTTATTTTACCCTGCAAGCTGAGGAAGTGAATGTTCATGAATAAACCTTTTATCCTTGTTGTGGAGGACGATAAACCCATCCGCAAGCTGATTACGACAACCCTGGAGACACAGGGTTATAAATACCATACGGCTGAAACAGGGGAAGCATCGATTTTAGAAGCAGTATCCAAGCAGCCGGACCTAATGATTCTGGATTTGGGGCTGCCGGATATGGACGGTGTAGATATCATAAAAAAGCTTCGTGCATGGTCGAATATGCCTATTATCGTGGTCAGCGCACGCAGCGAAGATCGGGATAAAATAGATGCGCTGGATGCTGGAGCGGACGATTATCTAACAAAGCCCTTCAGTGTAGAAGAACTGCTGGCCAGACTTCGAGTCAGTTTACGAAGAATTCGAAATGACAGTGATAAGCTCCTGAAGGATGCTTCCAGCTTTATTAATGGAAATTTGAGAATTGATTATGCAGCAGGATGCGTATGGATTGGTGAAGAAGAAATTCACCTGACCCCAAGCGAATATAAACTGCTTTGCCTGCTGGCAAAACATGTAGGCAAAGTACTGACCCATAATTTTATTCTGCATGAAATCTGGGGCAGCCACAGCTATGACATTCCTGCCCTGCGTGTGTTTATGGCAACGCTGAGAAAAAAAATAGAAAAAACATCATCACAAACTAAGTTTATTCAAACACATATCGGAGTTGGTTATCGTATGCTTCAGGTTGGAGATGATGGCTAGGTAATCATATTATAATGATGTAATTAGAGATCATGCTCTTTTGGAGCATGGTCTCTTTATTTTTCATCTGTCATCTAAATCTTAAGGTGATCTTTATACCTATATGAAAACCCTAATCCTAAACTAATGGTGAAAATGTTACGCTGAATTCGGAAGTAGAGAGGATAAGGAGGTTTGGCATGTGAGATGGGCACTCCCATGTTCGTCTGTTTCATCGGCTAAGCTGTCAACTGAGTGGAAAGGGAAAGAGGTATGGGGAATGAATGAAATTTTAACAATTGCGGGTCTGATCTCAATTGTGCTGGCGGTGCTGTATTTCGTTAAAAAAATATATGATTTTATCGATTTGCAGAAGTTGACACGGAAGGATATCTATGAGAACTATGATATCTATGAGAACTATGATATCTATAAAGCAGCTCAGAAGTTTGCTCTCGGTACACCCGTCGATGAGATCAGAGAAATCCTGACAAACAGCTATGAGTTAGACGATAACCAGGTTGAAGAGACAATGCTTTTGGCTCTTCCTCATCGGCACGATACCGATGGTGGTTATCTTGCCTTTATCAAGGCTGTAAATCGGGTGCTGGAACAAGAGGTTTACAGTTAAACGTTAGTAAGAAGGAAAAATATGAATCGTTAGGCCGAGTTACTGGTGTTTGCTCCCAATTTGGCCAGAGAACAATTTCTACAAGTGCTGAGTGAAGGAGAGAAATTATTTGTTGCTTTGGCATCCAATCCTGATCAACAACAACATTTGTAAGAATTAGGAGTAGAAAATGTTATTGAAAGCTTAGAAGGCTTATTCCACTTGTTGAAGACGGAGTGAGTCTTTTTTACATGCTAAAAATTCAACTACAATAAGCAATTAAAAACGGCAAGTCGATGTATGCAAAGAGGAAGAGAGAATAAGTTCTATGAATTCCATGAAAGCGTTTGACATATTTGAATATCAATCTATAATTATGAACAGAATTGGACCTCACCGAGATGGAGGTATCCTGATTTTTTCAATCTGAATCGGATTAAGATGTCGCCAATTTTCAAATAGGTCGCTGCCTATGAGGAAGACGATAATTGATAGAGCTGTTATTCATAAACAGCAAGCTCATAACCTGGGGCTTGCTCTTTCATTTACCTAAGGAGAATGGGTCGGAATGACACTTAAAAAAAGAATCTTTTTATTGTTTTTTCTCAGCGCATTTATTCCCTTTATCAGTATATTTGCAATTTCTTACTATACCATTGATTCCATTTTTGCGAATAAAATCAATGATGGAATTAGGAGCAATCTACAGCAGGTAACTTCATCACTGGAAAATTCAATTACCAACCTGAATCATGTTACTCAGCAATTATCCTATAGTGGTACATTAGGCAAAAAACTGGATGAAGTCTTGAAGCCTTCCTCCAATATATTTGAATTGATTGAGGCTAGAGATGAATTAAAGAATGAGTTAAATGTCGTAACGTTTACTAATCCGAATATAGGTCTGACCTTATACTATTTCCAGAAAGAAGGCACTACACAGTTCGCTAACTTTCCCATCAAAGATCGTTTTTCTCCCGAGTCTTTGCCTGTGCTTTCCAAATCATATGGCATTGCGTACTATGGTCCCCATATGAGTATGAACCGATTTGATGATCAGCTTGTTTTATCTGCTATGCGAAAGGTACAGCTGCCTCAAAGGGACGATGTATATATTTACATCGAATCCGGCTTTCGTCTTACACAGGATATACTGGGTTACAATCAATACAAAGGAGCTTTATCGCATTTAATCCTGAATGGTGAGGGCAACATTGTTTACAGTGAAATTCCAGAAGCGATGAAGGTCGGAGAGAATTTTTCCAGCATATCGAAAGGTACTGCAAAAGATGGAATATCCCGTGATTACCATTGGTTTAAGGAGGACTCCACTCAGAACTGGAGCGTCATATCGGTAATTTCGCAGGCTAAGTATCAACAGGAGAAAAACCAGTGGTTGCTTCAAATATTACTGGTCGCTTTATTCTTTCTCGGCTTTACCGTATTTCTGGCTTGGCTTCTGTGGAAGATGGTTTACAAACCATTAGGTCTGTTCCATTCGGAAATTAACGGAATGTCTCAGAATCCACAAAAGGCAGGCAGCCAGACCCGCACTCAGATTCCCGAGTTTGATTTTCTATTGGGGGAATTCTCAAATATGCAGCATCAAATCGGCGACCTGTTCAAGGAAGTGCAGCAGAAAGAGAAGATTCGTGCAGATTTGGAAGTGGAAAAATTGTTATATCAGATCAATCCTCACTTTCTGATGAATACGCTGGATACTGTGCACTGGCTGGCCGTCATGAACGGACAAGGGGAGATTGACAAGTTGGTGCAATCCTTAAACAAGCTGTTGTATTACAATTTGGGTAAATTAGGGCAAGTATCCACGATGGAAGAGGAAATTGATGCGCTAAGACAGTACCTAATCCTGCAGCAAATTCGATATGACTTTGAATTTGACGTACGTATTTCAGCGGATGATCAAGTGCTTCAAATACCTGTGCCTCGTTTTATTTTGCAACCGTTGGTTGAAAATTCACTTTATCATGGACTGAGTGACGAAGGTTTTATTCAAATTGAAGTTACACTTGCCAAAACGCTGAATATTTTAATACAGGATAATGGAGCAGGCATGACCGAGGAAGCGATTCAAAGACTTCTGAATAATCGTATAACTGAACATAAAAAAGTAGGGATGGGCATTGGACTCAATTATGTCCACCGCATGTTGAGGGCACAGTACGGAGATCAAGCACAACTGGTGATCGAAAGTGAATTGGGTACAGGGACAAGTATACTGCTCATACTTCCTATCAAAGGAGAAGATGTCTGAGGATGATTAAGGTATTGATAGTGGATGACGATAAATTAGTACGAAAAGGAATAAGCTCTGCGATGCCGTGGAACGAGTTCAATATGGAGGTTGTAGGAGAAGCAAGTAACGGGTTGAAAGCACTGGATTTTCTGAAAGCCCAACCGGTCGATCTGATGTTGACCGATCTCGCGATGCCGGTGATGTCAGGTATTGAACTGATGCGAGCTGCAAGGCAGCTCTATCCAGAACTACATATTGTCGTATTAACACTGCATCAAGATTTCGATTATATCCAGGAAGCGCTCAGACTTGGAGCCATCGACTATATAGCCAAAGTTCAGCTCGAGAAGGAGCAATTCGAACACGTGCTGCATCGAATACATGCTCGGATTGACGAGCTGGCGAATACAAGACGAAAGCTGCCTCTGCTAAGTGAGACCAATGTCCATTATCGCCATGTGTATGCACTTGTTTCACTGGATCGCAAGTCAGGACAGAGCTGGCCGATTGAACTGACATCCAATGTAGACGAGATCCGATGGGAGGTTGAACGGAACTGTTGGATGTGGACGGCACCCATGGACGTAGAGGATCAGCTGTTCCATAAACTGAAGGAATCCCTGGATCAAGTTCCCCAAGGCGCCTTGCTGGTTATATCCGATGTACAAGACCGAACATGGTCGCAAATCCAAAACTGGATTATGAATTATACAGAAACGTCCTTATTCTATGCATACAACCCTTATGATCCTGTCATTGCCGTTTCGGTGGATGTGGAGGACTCTTTTCCAATAGAACCGAAGGATGAAGACATGGATCGTATTAAGCAAAGTTGGTTCCTATCACCATGGACCCACAACGATAGTTACTACAACCAACTGATTGAACAGCTCAAATCACTAAGACTGCATAAAGGCCAGCTGATGGGATTGCTATACTCTATAGTTATGGAATGGAATCATCTTTTTGCCCAGACTACGCTGGGTAGAATCTCAATGATCCATTCTTTTCAATCCTGGTACGAGGTAGAAGAGTGGATCAAGCAGACCTCTGAGGGCATTCGTAAGTCAGATGAACAGACTTCGTATTCACAGGAAATTGTAGACGCCGTGAAAAAAGCGATTATGATCATGCACAATGATTTGGACCAAGCTTTTACAGCTTCAGGTCTGTCCCAGCAACTGAACATCAGCCGAAGCTATTTCAGTCAATGCTTCAAGGATCTGATGGGGAAAACCTTTAATGAGTACTCCCGATTTATACGAATAGAGAAGTCTAAAGAGTATTTATTGAATACAAACAACACGATTTTCTGGATTGCGGAGCGAGTGGGTTATACGGATGAAAAATATTTCAGCCGAATTTTTCGCGAATTGACAGGTCTGCTACCAAGCGAATATCGACACCTCGGCAGAGGGGATAAATAGCGTACTCTCCCAGATGACCAATAAACCGGGCGAAAGAGGGGAAAGCGATGATTAAGAAGATGGCTGCATGTGTTCTTGTCGTCAGCTTAATTGCAGTGACCGTATATTTCAGCAAACCATACTTCCGGGAATCGCCAATGGGACCAACGAAAACAATCTCGGACACTGCCGCTGCCGATCCATTTGGGAAATATGAACATCCCGTTTCCATCCGACTGGGATATGCGGTAGACCCAACAGGCGCGGATCTCTCTGGAGGAGAAACACTTGAGAAGAATATATGGAAAACGGTGATTAAACAAAACCTTAACATTGATGTCCAGGTATTATGGCAGGTATCGAAGGAAAATCTGAGTCAGAAAATCGACCTGGCTATCGCCAGCAATGATCTGCCGGATGCCATGATTGTAAATCAGCTGCAGCTGAACGAGATGATCAAGGCTGGTGAAATTGAAGATCTAACCGAGGCATACAATAGCAGCGCATCACCGGAAATAAAAAAAATTATTGATAGCACAAACGGATTGGCTATGGAACAAGTGACCTTCGCTGGCAAGATAATGGCTGTTCCTTCTGTGACAGCGGAAGACTTCAGCATGCTCTGGATTCGACAGGATTGGCTGGACCGTCTTGGACTGAAACCGCCGAAAACGGTAGATGATCTGGAAGCTATCGCCAAGGCCTTTGTGGAGAATGACCCAGATGGAAACAGTAAGCGGGATACGATTGGCCTTGCTTCAAGCACTGGACTGTATAACGATTTCAACAACAGTGCTTTTTCTTTTGATCTAACGCCAATCTTCGCAGCATATGGATCTTTTCCGGGATATTGGCTGAGCAAAGATGGAAAACCTGTATACGGTTCGGTTCTACCGGAAACGAAGGACGCCTTGGTCAAACTGCGTGAAATGTACGCCAAAGGCCTTCTCGATCCAGAACTGGGTCTCCGCAAAGAAGCGGAAGAAACAGTTATTAACGGTCAGGCGGGGATGTTCTTTCAAGGTTTCTATGCTGGGTACTGGCCCCTTCCGAGCGCTTGGCAGAACGAGCCGGAGGCGAACTGGCAAGCATACGCACTCCCACTGGATGCAAACGGTGCATACCATGTAAAGGTGGATAATCCGTCAAGTTCATTCTTGGTGGTACGAAAAGGATATGCTCATCCCGAAGCGATCATAAAAATTAACAATCTGTACCTTCGTGATGAGTTCAAGTACGGTACGCGTTTTATGCTGGGCCGCAATTTCTTAGCTCCGGCAGATGAAGCACGATTTGAATCAAAGGCTGCGCAGGATATTCTGATGGGAACCAAAACACCCGCCGATTTCAAGGACAAGTCTGAATACAAATTGCTGGAAAATTTGGTTTCGACAATAAAACAAACCAAATTGAAGCCTTATGATCAATATGGTATTTCCTATTGGAATGAACACAGCAACAGCTTTATGCGGGGTTATTCGCTTCTAGTAGGCGGAAGAAATTTTTTCGATCCAAACATCCATAAAGTTCGAAGCCTTACCTATATACGAACTCCAACGATGGAGAAGACTTGGGGTGAACTATCAAAACTGGAACATGATACATTTTTAAAAATTATTTTAGGCGCTGAACCGACCGATTCATTTGATCAATTTGTCGAGGAATGGAAGAAACAAGGGGGCGATCAAGTGACTGTGGAGGTGACTGCACTCCATAACCATCGCTGAAGACCATCATGAATGTGATACGATAAATTCTATAAGCACGTTTATAATTCCATTAATCAAGCCGACGATTCCTGTTTCAGGAGCTGCCGGTTTTTTTTGTTCTTCACTTTGATTAGTAAGTAAGGATAGACAAATGTATGTCGGTAGGTAGGATAAATGCTTACAAGCCAACATTGGCTTTTTGATCCCAAATGAAACCGCATACATTCCTCTATCCAAACAGACGTTCAATCCCTATCTCGATTTGTCTTCTCCGAGCTTTATAATGAAAGCGCAAACAACAATGATAGAGAAATATTCAGAACGAAGGGGAATCGAATGTGATGAGAACTAAATGGTTCATAAAAAGCAAATTGTTGACGAGACGTCTGGCTGCGCTGTCGATGTCTGCCCTGGTGATTTCAACCCTTGCAGCCTGTGGGGGCTCCTCCAACCCTCCCACTGCGGAGGAAGCGGGCAAGTATGAGGCAACACCGGGAGACCCATTCAGTGCCTATAAAGACGAAATAACCGTAACGATGGGTCGTGTAACTACAGCCAACCCGAAACTGCCGGCTGGAGATACGTATGAGAACAACGCGTATACTCGGCTAGTTAAAGAAACGTTTAACGCTAAGATTAAAGACCAATTTGAAGCCAACGGAGAAGATTACAGCCGTCAGGTTTCTCTCGCCATCGCCTCTGGGGAACTGCCTGACATGATGCGTGTTGATTCCAAGGATGAACTCAAAGAACTGGTTGATAATGATCTGATTGAAGATATGACGGAAATTTACAAACAATATGCCACAGATAACATCAAGAACATTTACGACTCTTATGAGGACCGTGCATTAGACAGTGCAACGATAGATGGACGTTTAATGGGACTTCCGGCTACTTCCCTAGATTCCGCGCCAACCATGGTCTGGGTTCGTCAGGATTGGCTGGATCTACTGGGAATCCAACTTGACGCAGACGGAGACGGGGCCATCAAGCTGGATGATGTGGAGAAAACGGCTGAGGAATTCCTGAAAAGAGATCCTGGCCAATCCGGGAAACCGGTAGGTATTCCCTTTGTGAACACCCTGAATACAAGTGACTATAATGCTTCTGCCTATACCATGCTGGGAGTTGCCTCCACCAAGGGTGCATTCCCTCAATACTGGATGAAGGGGAAGGACGGCAGCATTATTTATGGCTCGACAACAAAGGAAACCAAGCAGATGTTAGGCGTCATGGCAGATTGGTTCAAGAGAGGCCTCATCGACCCGCAATTTGGAACACGCACATTTGATGATATTACGGCACTGTACACCAACGGCCAAAGCGGTATTGCTTTTGGACCATGGCATATTCCTGACTGGGGTCTGAGTAGCGTGAAGCAGATGGATAAGAATGCGAAATTCACGGCTTACACTTTGGAGGATGCAGACGGAAAGGTAAACGTGGCACACGCCAATCCAGCTAATCAGTTTATCGTTGTGAGAAAAGGATATGAACACCCGGAACTCGCCGTTAAAATAGTAAACCTTTTCTACGATAAATTGGCAAATGATAAAAATGTGGAAACATCTATGCCAGAAGCCGCCAAGTATCAAGAGAACGGCGTAGACGGTTCTACCAGACCTTTTAATATTGAAGTCAACTCGGCTACCTCGCTGCTGGATGATTACTCTGACATTGTTCGCGGAATTAAAGGGGAGATTAGTTTGGAACAGGTCCGGACAACAGAATCAAAGAACAATATTAAAAGTATTCAAACCTACTTGAGCGATATGGATACGGATAACGTAACATCCTGGGCGAAATATCACTCGCGTATCAACGGAGTGGGACTCATCGACAAACTGACACGGGAAAACAAATTCGTTTGGATGACACCCGCCTTCTCTGGCACTACACCAAGCATGAAACAGACATGGGCTAATCTGACCAAGATGGAGCAGGAATCTTTCATCAAAATCGTGACTGGTGCAGAATCTCTGGATTACTTCGATACTTTCGTTAGCAATTGGAAGAAACAAGGTGGTGACCAGGTAATTCAGGAAATTGAAGACGAAGCTGCATCCGAAAAATAAACAATCATGAACTGCTAGAAGGGCTGCGATAAGCAGCCTTTCTTCAGGAAAGGGGTCCATCCATGAAACAGGGAAATGATAGAGCAAAAGGTCGGTTGGGCACGGGTGCCATGTATCATTTGATGATGCTTCCGGGGATTTTATTTTTACTGGTATTCAGCTATGTTCCGATGGTCGGTGTCATTACGGCGTTTCAGGATTATATACCAGCCAAGGGGATGTTTGGCTCCAAATTTGTAGGGCTGAAGCATTTTATTTATATGTTTAAGCTGCCGGACATCGCACAGGTTTTTAGTAATACGTTGGTGATTGCCATTGCCAAGATTCTATTGGGAACAATGATGGCTATCATTTTTTCCATCTTGTTAAATGAGATCCGCATCAAATTCGTTAAAAAATCCGTACAGACAATTGTTTATTTGCCACACTTTTTATCCTGGGTAGTTCTAGCATCCGTGGTTGTTAACATGTTCAGTTTGGATGGAATAGTGAATCAAATTTTGGCTTTTTTCGGTCTGGAGAATATTAATTTTCTCGGCAGCAACACCTGGTTCCAGCCGCTGATTATTGGGACAGACGTGTGGAAGGAGTTCGGTTACAGTTCCATCGTCTATTTGGCTGCAATTACTTCGATTGATCCGGGTCTGTATGAAGCGGCAGGAATGGATGGAGCCAGCTGGTGGAGAAAAGTATGGCATATTACATTGCCAGGTATGCTGCCTATTATCCTGCTCATGGGAGTGATGAGTCTGACCAATATTTTGAGTGCCGGCTTCGATCAAATTTATAATCTGTATAATCCGGTTGTCTATGAATCGGGGGATATTCTGGATACTTATGTATATCGGATTGGACTCGTTGGGCGACAGTATAGCTTCGGTACGGCTGTTGGTCTGTTTAAGTCAGTGATCGGTATTGTTTTGCTATTATCCGCCAACCATTTGGCCAAGAAATACACCGACCGAAAAATATTCTAAGGAGGCAAAGCCTATGCCGTATTCTGTAAGCCTAAAAGATCGAATTGGCCGGTTTGTCATCAATACCATCGTCATATTGCTGGCATTGATCTGCCTTCTTCCTTTATGGAATATCGTTGCGATTTCATTCAGCAGCAGCGAGGCCGTGTCAGCTAATGCTGTAGGTCTCGTACCGGTCAATTTTACAACAGCAGCGTATACGAAAATTATTGATGATGCTCAGTTCTGGCGTTCCTTTGGCATATCTGTTCTACGTGTTGTGCTTACACTTATTCTCAACATGATTCTTATTATTTTAATGGCATACCCGCTCTCCAAGTCGAAAAGGGAATTTAGAGGCAGAAACATTTATATGAATGTCATGATTTTTGCCATGCTGTTCAGCGGCGGGATGATCCCGAGTTATCTACTGATCAAAAACCTCGATATGCTTAATACAATTTGGTCGCTTGTTCTGCCGGGTGCGGTCCCTATATTCAGTGTCATCCTTGTCATGAACTTCTTCTCTGCTGTACCTAAGGCGCTAGAAGAAGCAGCATTCATCGATGGGGCGAATCCGCTCCAGGTCCTGTTTAAAGTGTATGTTCCCGTGTCCATCCCTGCGCTGGCGACGGTAGCACTATTCAGTATCGTGGGAACGTGGAATGATTTCTTCAGCGGTTTGATCTATATGACCCAAGTTAGCAATTATCCGCTAATGACTTATATTCAGTCCCTTAATGTGAACATTGCGGAACTTCTTCAATCCGGCACCAACTCAGCACAACTCAGCAACTTGACTGAAATTTCAAACAAAAATTTAAATGCGGCCAAAATCGTAGTCGCTGTCATCCCGCTGCTGCTGATTTATCCGCTGCTTCAAAAATATTTTGTGACTGGAATTGTTGTAGGATCGGTAAAAGAGTAATTATATGCTGTGACTTGCTTAAGATAAAAATACTATTTGTGTATTGGAAGGGTTGTAATGAACAATGGAAAATAAAAATTGGTGGAAAGAAATCGTTGTATACCAGATATATCCACGGAGTTTTCAAGATAGTAATGGTGATGGAATCGGCGATTTGAAAGGAATTGTTTCCCGTCTAGACTATTTGCAGCAACTCGGTGTCGGTGCAATTTGGCTATCACCAGTTTGTAAATCCCCTCAGGATGATTTTGGTTATGATATTTTGGACTATCGGGATATTGATCCGATGTTCGGGTCTTTGGATGATATGGGGATGTTAATTCATGAGGCTGGGAAACGTGACATTCGAATCATAATGGATTTGGTGTTAAACCATACTTCCGATGAGCATCCATGGTTTCAAGAAGCAAAAAAAAGTAAAGAAAATCCGTACCATGACTACTATGTCTGGAGAGATGGCGTTGAAGGAATGCCACCAAACGATTTGGGTTCCATCTTTGGTGGTTCAGCATGGGAATGGGTACCCGAGATAGGACAATATTATTTACATCTTTTTTCTGTAAAACAGCCGGATCTCAACTGGGAAAACCCAAAAGTCCGACAAGAGATTTACGAAATGATCAATTGGTGGATAAGCAAGGGTGTAGGCGGTTTTCGACTTGACGTAATTGACTTAATCGGAAAAGAGCCAGATTTGAAAATTACCAGCAACGGGCCGAATCTGCATAAGTATATCAGGGAACTCAGCAAGGAGACGTTTCAAAAAGCTGGAGACCTGCTGACGGTTGGAGAAACATGGGGCGCTACGCCAGAGATCGCCAAATTGTATAGCAACCCGGACGGCAGTGAGTTCTCAATGGTATTTCAATTTGAACATATTAGTTTGGACGAACAAGCGGGGAAAGGGAAGTGGGATCTTAAGCCTCTAGATTTTCTAGAATTAAAAAAAGTGTTGTCTAAATGGCAGACAGAGCTGAAGGGGGATGCCTGGAACAGTTTGTTTTGGAATAATCACGACTTACCCCGAATCGTTTCTCGTTGGGGAGATGACGGAGAATACAGGATAGAATCGGCTAAAATGTTGGCAACCCTTCTTCATGGCATGCGAGGCACACCATACATTTATCAGGGGGAAGAATTAGGAATGACGAATGTTCAATATCCAATTGAAGACTATCGGGATATTGAGTTACTAAATTTCTACAAAGATAGAATTGAGAAAGGATACCCTGAAGATAAAGTTATGGAGTCAGTCTTTGCAAAGGGGCGTGATAACGCTCGAACACCAATGCAGTGGGACGCTTCCGACAACGCTGGTTTTACATTAGGGAACCCTTGGATTAAAATAAACCCGAATTATAAGGATATCCATGCACAAGAAAGTTTAAATAACCCTGAATCCATATTCCATTATTATCGGAAACTAATCCGATTAAGGAAAGATCATGAAGTGATCATATATGGGGATTATGAGCTGATGTATCCCGAGAATAAAGATTTGTTCGCTTACACTCGAACGCTGAAAGGAGCCAAACTACTTGTAGTATGTAATTTTCAAAAATACACAACCCATCTCCCACTTCAGAAAGAGCTGGCAGAGACTAAGCAGTTGCTAATATCCAATTATCCAAATAACATGTCTGAAATAGAAATGCGTCCTTATGAAGCGAGGATGTACCTTATCGATACACTCCATAAATGAAAAGGTCTCAGCTTTTTAGATTTCTTTTTTTGATGACAATAACCACAAATAGTAACAAAGGGAGGAGAATTTGAAAAATAGGAAACCAGGAATTAAGAACAAATTTCCGACCGATTACCATGTGATGAGTATAGTTAGGCGACAAAAAAGAAAGCCCATAAATAAGTGCAGCAAGGGGAAGAATCCATTTTTTAAATCCGACTCCAGTTATTTTTTCAAGTCCTATCACTGCACCGTTAAAAAATAAAGACATTTTGATGATCAAGCCAAGAAAAAGAAGCAAGGTGAAAAGGGCATCCATTCGTTCGAACAGATCTGCTAATTCAATCAACTGAACGGTTTCCAAAAGTGGAAGTGTGCTATTAGCGGCGATCTTAGGTCCGAGAACAAAAATATCCAATTGATTAATAAATGTTAGAGCAAGTGCGGTCACTATATAGGCAAAGAAAACGGGTTTTGTGAGATTCCGGCCTTTATGTACGAGCGGATAAAATACAAGAAATAACACAGTTTGTCCGAATGGAAAGGAGATAAGCTCAGGAATAGCGGCTTTAAATATGGGTTTCCATCCTTCCTCTAAAACTGGAAGGGAATTTTCCAAGTGAAAGAGACCAGTTGCCGGAATTAATATACTAATTATGGCGTATCCAAGTACAAAAAAAGGGAAAAGGAACAAGCAAAATAAGAAAAATGCTTTGTAGCCGTAACGAACCGTGTTGGATACAACCACGATTGTGATCAAGATGATGATCCACAAAGGGGTTTGGCGGAGCAATGTCATTACTGTCACCTCGCCTAAATCGCGTATGTTCCGAGAAGCTTCATATGTAAAATACAGCACAAAAAGTAAATTGATGAGTGTGCCCACATATTTCCCAGTGTAACGGCGAAACAACATGAACAAATCTAATTCAGGATCTTGATGGTGAATAACAAGATGGAGCTTTAGCAGAAGTAGTCCTGCTAAAGCTCCTATCAACATGACTAACCAAGCATCTTGATTTGCTTCAGCCCCCATTAAAAACAAAGTTGTACTTCCAACTTCAAATAAAGACATACAAATGATCAACTCGGATAGTCGGATTGTATTTTGACGCATGGCTTCAATTCACCTCTCCCTGTTTATCTTATTTCAACAGTTCGTTAAAAGATTTTTCGAATAATCCTGGACGTGCAAGCTTCATTTTTACATCTATTTTTATATCCATGTTTGCTAACTCTCCAGGCCACGTCTCTTTTATTTTTTTCCAGTCTTTTGGATACTTGTGATGGATTTTATTTCCAATACCGATAAGGTCGATATTCTTTTGCTGTAAGGCTTTCCAGCCTTCCTGAATTTGCAATTTGATCGTTTCTGCTGCTTGCATCTGCAATTGATGTGTACTTTGCATATTTTTCATTTCTCTTTGGGAAGAGGCTGACAGAAGATCACCGGTAGCTTTAACGTCAACGTTTAGGTAATAATGATTTAAATTCTTGATTGGCGTAACCTTAATCTTGGCTTTCCGGATGAGGAAAGCGGACGTAACATTCCCATCTACATAGTTTACAGTAGTGTTTTTAATCTGGTTGTTTAACCATGAAACCCCCATACTTTCCTTTTCATTTAGAAAGCCGACTCTCTTGTCTTTCTGAAAAATGCTTAAACCCGATAACTTGAGTTTATTTTTGGCGGAGGTTTCCTTGAAAACATCAACAGAGTCTAGTTTCTCCGGCTCTGAACCCTCAAGAGATATTTCTGGAACTCCGGCTGCGCCACTATCGGAGCTAATTTTCGAAATAAATTCATACATGGATATTGCGGGGTAGATTGATCCTAATTTGCTATCTCTTTCTATAATCTTTTCTAAAGCTTGACCAGGAATTTTCTCTGGTGGTACAAGCTTTTTTAAAAAATCACGAGCCTCTCCGTTGGCAATGAATACTTTTACAGTTTCTCGTGAATCAAGGTTGCGGAGGTAAATATCAATAATCTCTTCAATGCCTTGTTCTGCTGCTTTTTTTCCAATAACGAGTATATTATTTTGGGCAAAATATAGTTTACGCGGGTATTCCAGGCTACTCTTCGTAACGGTTTCTCTCAATGTTTTTCCATGTGTAGAAAAGGTATGTACAGCGCTTTGCGATGCCCCGGTGGAAGAACCACCTGATCCAGTCGTCATAGCTGATGGAATTATGATTTGATAGGTATTGATCCAGTCGCCCTTATGGCCATCAATTCCAGTTGCTGTTGTGATGGCTAATTCGTTCAATTCTGTACGATCTACGCACCCTGTAAGTAATAACCCTGCAATAAACAGAACATAACTAACTCTTAATTGCCGCACCATTGATCTCTCCTATTTTTGGGTATCAGACTTGTCATTATTTTTGATTTCATCCGAACTAGCAGGGTATTGGTGAGCTGCCTGTCTTGTCTGGTTATGGCCTGATTTTTCGCTAGGTCTGGTTTTCATAGCCCACCACGGAGCTCTGATGATAAGGTCCTTCATATTAGATTTAAAGGTGGGGCTGTAGGGCACAAAATAATCAACTCCGAATGATTTGAGAGATACAAGATGAACAAGAAGGGGGATAATTCCTATCAGAATACCGAATAAGCCCAGAGCCCCCGCCAGTAGCATAAGTGCAAAACGCAACAACCTGACTGCTGAAGCCATACCAAAATACGGGATGACAAAGTTCGATATAGCAGTGAAGGCAACAACGATAACCATTGCACCTGAGACCAGTCCGGCTTGCACCGCTGCCTGCCCGATAACCAGAGCTCCTACAATGGAAACGGCTGGTCCGATGACCCGTGGCATTCGCACACCTGCTTCACGAATCACTTCAAACATCAATTCCATCATTAATGCTTCAATTAATGCAGGAAAAGGAGTTCCTTCCCGTTGAGCCATCAGCGTAATTAACAGCGTGGTGGGGATCATTTCCTGTTGGAAAGTCGTCAAGGCTATAAATAGAGAGGGAAGCAACAATGAGACTAGAAAAGATACCACACGAAGAGCCCTTAAAAAAGTTGAAATGTCATATCTCTGGTAGTAGTCTTCGGCCGTTTGAAAGAAATTGAAGAAAGTTACAGGTGCAATCAGAGCGAATGGCGTCCCATCAACCAGAACAGCTACTTGTCCGTCTAAAAGGCTACCTGCGACAGTATCCGGACGCTCTGAGTTTAGCATGGTGGGAAAGAGACTAAGTGGTTCATCCTGTATGAATTCTTCGATATAGCCACTTTCAAGTATGCTGTCTGTATCAATGGATTGAAGCCGTTTTGTAATTTCCCGTATTACTTCTGGATTAGCGACATTTTCAATGTAAGCTAATATGACTTTAGTTTGTGTATATCGTCCAATAACGTGACTTTCAAATTTAAGGTCAGGTGTCCGCAATTTTCTTCTGATCAGTGTAATGTTAGTTGAGACATCCTCTGTAAATCCTTCTTTAGGACCCCGTACTACGGTCTGAGTACTGGGTTCCTGAATAGCCCGTCTTACTCCGCCTGCGATGGAAACTGCCAAAGCATAGTTGTTTCCGTTGATGACAATGACAGCATTCCCGGAGAGAATGGCTTGATATACCTCATTTTGCGAATGTATCATTTGAATATTTCCTGCTGGAATTGTCTTCTTTAATAGAGAGACCGTGCTATTTTCACCAAGCTTAGAGGAAGATTCAGAGAGTTTTTCTGTAATTAAACCTTCCATTAAATCGGAAAGTAAGTTTTGATCAATTAATCCCTCGATATAACATACTGCGAGATGACCGGCATGGGCAGGATTTTCGGAAAAATTACGAATGATAAAATCAGGACCTTGTCCGAGTTTCGATTTGAGTAAAGACAGAGTTTGGGGCAATGACGGATTAATGGGGTCAGTTGTTTGCTGATTGGACTTTTCACTATCTTGTCTACGCCTTCTTTCAGGTCTCAGAACGTTTCTAAACCAACCTAACAACACAAGTTAACCCCCTTGCTTTATTGATAAAGCATATTTTATCCTCTAAGACCTAAAATATACTTCTTAAGAGCAGTTGATTCCAAAGTTAACCATTAAAATCTAAAAAATCAAAAGCGAGCGCCGTCCAACAGAGGAGAGCGCCCGCTTTTGATTTTTTGGAAATAACTAAATTCAACTAGCAGGTCAGGGAATCAACTCGAGCCCTTCTCCCGGTTCCAACACTTTCCCTACCCCTTCCTTTAGAAGCGAGGCGAAGTAGTGAGGGTCTTGTTTGATATGAGGGAACGTATTGAAATGGATCGGCACAACTTGTTTCGCTTGAAGCCATTCAGTTGCCAGCGCAGCATCTTCTGGACCCATAGTATGGTTGTCTCCGATCGGCAGAAATGCCAAATCGATATTGCTGAGTTCTCCAATCACCTTCATATCGTAGAACAAACCTGTGTCTCCTGCGTGGTAAATCGTTCTGCCCTCTGCTGTGAACAGAATCCCTGTAGGCATTCCCGTATAGATGATTGTTTTAGTCTCCAGATTAACGAGGCTTGAGCTATGAAAAGCCTGGGTTAATTTCACTTTTCCAAATTCGAATTGATAAGCTCCCCCAATGCTCATGGCGTGGGTTCGTACACCTTGCCAACTGAGAACATCCGCTAGCTCTGCCGATGCGATTACCAGCGCGTCATTTCGTTTTGCAATTTCCACAGTATCTCCAACATGATCCCCGTGGCCATGGGTCAGAAGGATTACATCAGCCTGCACGTCGGCTGCTTCCAGATCGGTGTTGGAGTTGCCTGTAATAAAAGGATCAATAAGAATAATTGTGCCATGGGTTTCGATTTTTACAACGGAATGTCCATGATAAGATACTTTCATTTTTCTTCCCCCTTGGTCAAATCGGCGGTGCCGGGTTTATTAATGTGATGTAACAAACCATTGCCACGATATTGACTAATCTCCAATCGCTATCGAAACATACTCTTAGAAATTCTTCGCAGCATTGCGCGCTTTTTCAATTGCTTCGGCTTTGATTTGGGGAGCGCGGTCTCCCGCCGTGGACAGACCTTCCACAAATAGGCTATCAAAGTCTGTTACGCCGACAAAATTCAAAACCGTCTTCAAATGACGGCTTCCATTCTCGCGTTCCGCCACAGGACCTTCCGAATAGATGCCGCCGCTAGCTTGAATGTGGAATGCTTTTTTGTTATGCAGCAGTCCAACGGGGCCATTCTCCGTGTATTTGAATGTTTTGGCTCTGACGCAAAAGGAATCAATGTATGCCTTCAATACCGGAGGGTAAGAAAAGTTCCACATGGGTGTAACGAACACGTACTTGTCCGCAGTGACAAACTCTTCGAGCAAATGATTCAGTTGGGTTATTTTTTCTTGATGCGCGGCAGTCAATTGATCAAACGATGCTCCCGTTTGAAGCTTGCCCCATGCCTCCAATACATCTGCATCGATATGCGGAATGTCTCGTTGATACAGATCTACGTGCACAATCTTATCTTCTGGGTGACTTTCTTGATAGGCTTGTACAAATTGCTCGCCAACGGAAAGGCTGTAAGATGCTTCAGGATTACCAGGATGCGCAGTGATATAAAGAATAGTCGACATAATTATATTTTCTCTCCTTCTTATATAAAATTACGATTTAAACAATAAAAGGGGCGATGCCGTTGCCATAAGACCAGTTGTCTTTCGTGACTTCAATTAAATTGATAAAAACATCCTCGGTTCTAATGTTGCACTGCTCATGCAGTTGTTCAGCTAATGCCGCATAGAACTCTTTTTTTACTTCAGACGATCTGCCGACATTCAAAATGATTTGAACGATGAGAAATCCATCGCTTCTTTCAATGTCCAGACAGTTTGGATCAAAGTTGAAGTTCTCTCGGTTGTGTTCCTCGATAATCAAAAAACGATCATTTTCAGGCACTTGCAGCTTGTCCACGATCGTTTGCGAGACGGCCTCTTTAATACGGGCTTTAGCTTCGCTCGAACGTCCTTCCAACGTGACGATACGCGTTAAAGGCATGTAGATTACCTCCTCTTTTTGTTGATATGCTTTATTCTATCTGTTAAAATCCAGAACACGAATGTACATGAGTTCGTGTTAGTTCGTGTCAGAGATGCTCAAACTATTGAAGCCAGGTGATAAGATGGAAGACGAAAAATCTTTGAAAGATTGGCCCCATGATTGGATTAAAAAAATTCGTTCCAGGCCCGCTAGACATAACCTTTCCAAACGAACACGGCAAGTTGACTTGGCAAGGCAAGTTGGCGTCGATCCACGAACCGTTCAACAGTGGGAGAACGGAGATCGTCTTCCCAGCGTTGGCAGCCTCAAACGTTTGATTCAAGTCTTTTTGGAGGAAGGACTCTTCCTGGAGGGAGCCCAGCGGAAAGAGGCTGAGGAGCTTTGGCTTGCAGTAAAACGCTTTTCGGAAGTGCGCTCTGCAACAAAACGGGAGTTTCCGGATTTTGATGTCACTTGGTTTGAAACCGTTGCTTCGTTCGAAGGTTCCGCGCAGGAAGGTCGGGTTGCCACGCAAGCCGTTTCACTTGCAAGGCAAAGTCAGTTACCGAAGCCTCCTTCTCTCTTTATAGGAAGAAACCAATCCATGGCTGACCTGAAAGAACAGCTGAAGTTCCATTCCCTTGTGTCAATCGTAGGACCCGGAGGGATAGGGAAAACATCACTTGCTGTTCGAGTCGCTTCAACGCTTGCTGAAACGTATCCGGACGGTATTTGGATGTTCGAATTCGGCGCCGTAAAGGATCATCATTTTTTGGGCCAGTATCTGTTATCCACTATGGGACTGCAAAATCAAGGGAATCGAACTGATCTCCAAACCATATTAGATGTAATCTCCGAGAAAAGAATGATGTTTATTTTCGACAACTGCGAACACATCATTGATGCATGCGCGGCTTTAGCTGAATCACTCCTGATGGCTGCGCCAACACTAAGCATCATGGTCACGAGCCGAGAAGCCTTGAACATTTCGGGGGAATACGTCTATCGGATTCCCCCGTTATCCTTTCCAGGTGAGGAGTATTCGCTGGAGGTGCTTTCCGAAGAAGAAATCAAGGAATTTGAAGCCGTGCAACTGTTTATGGAACGTGCGCTTTTGGTTGCTCCTAAGCTTCAACCCACGCTGGCAAACTTGCAGCTTGTAGGTGCCATATGCAAAAAATTAGAAGGGATTCCGTTAGCCATTGAGCTTGCGGCTTCCAGAATGAGTATGTTGACATTAGAACAGATGGAAGAACGTCTGGCGAGTCTGCTGACATTATTGACTGCTGGAAAACGAAATGCTGTGCCTCGGCAAAAAACGCTGAAATCTACAATCGATTGGAGCTACGATCTACTAACCGGCAAGGAGCAACTGCTTCTGAGAAGGCTCAGTGTATTTTCGGGAGGGTTTACGTTGGAGGCAGTGGAGCGGATCTGTAGCTGCGAACCCGCATTGCCCACCCGTGATGATAAACTTGCTCGGGAAGATATGCTTGATCTGTTATCCGGACTGGTCAACAAGTCACTCGTCTCAATCGAAACCAGTGATGACTACCGCTATATCCGTTATTTCATGCTGGAAGCCATTAAGGAATATGCTGGCGAGAAGATGCGGGAAGAAACTGACGGCCGTAACAGACATGTTCTTCTTGAACGTCATGCTCAATATTACAGCCAAATTTTGAATCGTGCCGAGGCCAAGTTCAGGACTCGCGAGCGTGATGCCTGCCTTGATGAAGTGAGACGAGAATATGCAAACCTGCGCTCAGCCATGCAATGGTGTTATCAGAATGATGCACATACCAACTCAATTGGATTTCATATGGTTTCAAACCTTTACTGGTTCTGGCTTCATGAAGGCAGATTAAAGGAGGGGATTTTTTGGCTTAATCGTTTTCTGGAAAGTACCGTTCATAAAGAACTGCCTGGTGGAGATTTTGCCAAAGCATTGCATGGGCGGGGCGTCATTCAATTGGTTCAAGGAAACGTTGAAGAAGCCATGGTTTCAGCTGCACGCAGCGCTGAGCTCGCCCGTGATCTGAACCATTCTGCACAATTAGCCTCTTCTCTTCGTCTCATGGCATTTATTTATATCAACCAGCTACTTTTGAAAGATGTCGAGCCTCTCGTTAAGGAGAGCGTTGATATTGCCAGGAAAACGAAGGACATGTGGAATTTGGCGGCTTCGTTGCATGCTTACGGAAAGCTAAAGCTGGAACAAAAGGAGTATCATGAAGCATCCATGCTTCTAAAAGAGAGCGTGTACTTCTTCGAATCGGTTCAGGATAAATGGGAAGTATCCGGTCCGTACGAAAGCCTCGGTTATGCTGCCTTGAAACTTGGGCAGACCGATCAATCCATTGAATGCTTCAAAAAAAGCATTGCGATCAGCCAAATTTACAAAGGGACATGGATTCTCTCTCGCGGAATAGAAGGGTTGGCTATAGCTTTATGGGCAAAGAAGGCTTATCCAGAAGCGGTCATCCTTCTGAGTGCTGCTGAGAAATGTCGCGAAAGCTTCGGAGCTGCTGCCGTTCCGAATTTTCCCGTGGAGCATAATGCAGTGCTTCTTGATCTTCAACATGTTTTAATTGAACAGGAAATACGCGATATTTGGAACAAAGGAAAGAGTCTAACGAAAGACCAGATTCTCGCATATTCTTTAGAAACTTAGGTGTGATAGCCTCCCTGAAAATCTGATCGTCCAAACGATGGACAGCCTCATTGACAACACGAACAAGGTGATAGTACAAAGAAACCGTTCCTTTCGTAAATGGTGGGTCGCACTTCCATTTACCAAGACGGTTTCTTTTTGTTTTACATCTTTGAGAAAAGCGGTCTTCCTGTGGGGTATGCAGTTTATGAACGACCAATAAAAGTCAAAAAATTGGTGTCTGCATTTCAAGATCCCTCTTGACACTCATTTTTTTCTGTAACTATAATGATTACATTAAAAAGGGAGTTAGTAATGATAATATTCAGCGGATTTTCAATAGGACTCGAAAAAGTTCCACTGCTGAATGTTTACCAGACAGTGGAAGTCATGGAGTAGGGGAAGCTCTTTCATATCCACGAACAGCATAGCTAGAATTGCTATTAATAGCATTGTATCCTCAATTATTTTAATCATAACATAGGAGTGGATTTATCATGGCAACTGTATTGTACGTAACCGCGCATCCTTTAAAAGACGGTACATACAGCTTATCAGTCGGCAAACAGTTTATCGAAACCTATCAGGAGGCCAATCCAGGAGATGAGGTCATTCATTTGGACCTGTATCGCATGGATCTTCCGCAAATCGACGCCGATCTTCTAAGACGCTGGGGGCAGCCACCAAGTGGTCTTTCTTTCGATGAACTGAGCGAGGGATCGAAGGTCAAAGCGGTGCGAATGCGCGAGATTGCGGACCAATTCATGACTGCGGATAAAATCGTCATTGTCAATCCGGTATGGAATTATTCTTTCCCGTCGGTTCTGAAAGCGTACATTGACGCGGTTATAGTTCCGGGAAAAACTATTAAGCGAGCCGATAATGGGCTGCGGGGTTTGTCCGGTTTGATTGGGACGCAGCAGGACAAAAAAGTGATGCACATTCAGGCTTCCGGCACGGTCTCTCCCATGGGAAGTTCAAAGATGTAGAGCACAGCCATAGTTATGTAAAAGCTATCATGAATTTACTGGGCATTGACGATGTGCAGGCTATCTTTGTTGAAGGTATCAGTGAGCAGCCGGACCAAGCGCAGAGCATAAAGGAATCAGCAATCCGGCAAGCCATATTGGCAGCCAAAGCGTTTTGATGTGACAGCCTAAAGAAAAAGCGGAAAAATTCCAGGATTTTTTTCTGGTTTTTCTTTCTCTTTTTTGACCATGATGGGGGAATGTATTGTTGTTACACCTGATGTACGTTACCCAAATAAGTTGCATTATTACAATCCTTGATACTTAAGGCAATTCCTTTGTTTTGGCGGCCACAATGCGGTCATCATTATGGAGCCGCTATGAGCCATAAGTGGAAATATAACGGTTAAACCCCAGGGACCTTATCCATCTGGAAGAAGCCCTGAGGTTTTTTGTTATTGAGCAGGGAGGTCTTGCCTGTAGTAATACGAAGCGGTCTCAAAATCTTTTTGGTGATAATAAGCTTCAGCTATAAGGATATACAATTCACTCATTTTTTTGTGCGCTTGCTTTTGTTATTGAGTTGGGCTTTTAAATCAGCTTCTTCCTCTGTGATTTCTATACTCTTTATTATGTTTAGAAACTCATTTAACAAATTGCTTTCAAGATATTGTTCCGCCCTTACCAATTGAGCAGGAATGGAGGGAGGAAGAGAAACGGTTTCCGGGGCCTCTTAAAAGTAATAGAGCAATTTAATCGCTCCGCAAGCTTGCTAATGATCTCAAAAGAGGGCATCGCATTTCCTTTCTCAATTTGACTAATCAATATCAGATGATGAATTGACCCGCAGCTGGTTAGCAGCAGGGATAAGCAAGGATTATGACCGGACTCGACCGTAAAATTCGCGAGGAAGGGGCGGAAGATCTAAGTACTGATACTGTAATGAGGGTGACTGTGAAGGCGCCTGTCTCCTTCCAACAATTTGCACAGAGACACGCAGAAATCTGGATGCGGGAATTAGACAGTACTATGACATTTTAGCCAAACTCAAACAGCGTGCACCAAGCTTGGAAAATTCCCTTGGAATCCTCGGCACTTCGCGTAGATATTTGTGTGTCCCAGCTTCCAACTGACAAAACCGAAAATATCTAGTCACGAACACAAGTTGAGAATTGCGCTAACAGAGACACTCGTTGAATAAATCAGTCTAAATCTTCTATAGAATTATTGCTCTAATAGGGGGGATTATGATTAAGCGAAAGGTGGCATCTTATAAAGCTGAAAAGCAAATCCAAGGGTCAATTCAAGTAAAGAAAGGACAGGGTTCACTTCAAACCGCCCTGCCCTTTCTTTATAGATGAGGATAAACGAGTGATAAGTTTATGGTTCGATCAAGGTTTACAGATCGATTCTCCAGTTGCCCATCATCTTGGCGACTTCCGGGTCGCGATACGATAAGAAAAGACTTTCCCGCGTATCGAGGGCCGAGATTTGTTCGGTATCATCCGCGCTCAACTCAAAATCGAAAATGTCAAAGTTTTCGACGATCCGCTCTTTTCTCACCGATTTTGGAATTACAACGACTTCACGCTGAACAAGCCAGCGCAATACGACCTGAGCGACGGACTTGTTGTATTTTTCTGCGATCGAGAGCAACACTTCGTTTTTGAACATGTTGTTAAGTCCCTCAGCGAATGGGGCCCACGACTGGTGTTGAACTCCGTGCTCTTTCATAAAAGCTGCGCTCTCTGTTTGCTGGTAGAACGGGTGCGTTTCGATCTGGTTGACGGCGGGTACGATTTCGTTATGAACGATGAGGTCCATCAGGCGGTCGGGTAGGAAGTTGCTGACACCGATCGCCCTAATCTTGCCTTCGCGGTACAGGTCTTCCATCGCACGCCATGCACCGTAGTAATCGCCAAATGGCTGGTGAATAAGGTACAGATCGAGATAGTCGAGTTGAAGCTTCTTCAAGGATTTGGCAAATGCGTGCTTGGTACTCTCGTAGCCGGCATCCTGAACCCAGAGCTTGGTCGTGATGAACAGCTGCTCACGCGGTACGCCGCTGCGGTTAATCGCACGACCGACCGCTTCCTCATTCAAATAACCGGAGGCGGTGTCGATCAGGCGGTAACCAGCCATCAGCGCTTCATATACAGCGTTCTCGCATTCTTCAGCATCTGGAACTTGGTAGACACCAAAGCCGATGATCGGCATTTTCACACCATTGTTTAATGTTACGGTTTGCATTGTATTTCCTCCCATTGTCCAAATGTAAAACGCAAACGGCCGCAAAACTCGGAAATCGGGCACCTCAGTGGGCTTCCGCTTACGGTCGACTTGCATTACAATAAGCCTAACGCCTTCGTGTTACACGAAGTCAAGCCATCTTCAAAAATTTTTATTTTTCCAAGGAGGATTCCACATGCATACAGTCAAAGAAGCTGCCCAGATAACGGGACTCACCGAGCACGCTGTACGCTTTTACACGGATAAAGGCCTGGTACCAAGCGTACAGCGCAATCAAAACAACATTCGGATGTTCGACGAAGAATCGATCAACTGGTTGCATGGCGTCAAATGTCTCAAGCAATCCGGGATGCCGATTGAAGTCATTAAAATGTACGTCGATTTCTGTCTCGAAGGGGATTCGACCATTCCGCAACGCTACACACTCATGATGGAGCATAAGGAAGCGGCGCTCATTAAGCTCGAAGAAGCCAAACAGCACGTTGCCCATTTGGAACAAAAAACGGCTCTATATCAGGCCATTCTGGAGCACCGCTCTCCAGACACGACCAATCCTGGCAACTGGGATAAAATTCAGCATATGCATAGTGACGTTTTTTACTCGCCCTCTGTTCGGAAGGCTAGAGATCTACGTGAGACACAACCACTCGAAGAAAATCCTCTGTTTTAAATTCCTGGTTGGCTTAGGATGAACAAGATTCAGAACAGTCTAGATTGGACTAACGAGAGACGATAACTTAATCATAACGAGAAGGCAGCAGGCCAAATGGACCCATTGCCTTTGTTCAAATCCTCTGTTTTTACACTAAATAACAGCACTGAACGCATCGTAAAAGATCATAAAATGGTAGCGTTGTTTCAAACATGAGTCGAACCGTCTGGGTAACTTAGTTCTCGGACTGATCTTCCCAATGTATGTATTTACCTTTTTGCGGGATCAGTCGATCAGCTAACGCACTTTCGGGAAAGCTTTCTATGCATCGTATGTACACATGATTAAAAGGAGGGCAGCACCCCACGCCAGCGGTAGAATTGACTACTACAGAGATTAGAATGTAAAGAAACGTAAGTCTGAAATAACAAGGGGCAGACTGAAAGATTTAATGGAACTGCGTCCAAGACTTAAACAGGCACAGTATGCAAAAATACTTGGGCTAAGCCGATTCAGTGTCTCACATCATATGAGAAAATTCAGAGAAGATTCAACTTGTGAATAGCTCACTTAACTACGTAATTGACCATTGCCCAATTATAATATACTATTGGTTAAAAATGTAATCAGGAGGCAGCTATATGTTTAACTCGGCAGTTTTAGAATCAATAAGTGACATAAACCTTTTGTATGAAATGCTGCAAGCAGAGTTTTCACTAGATGGTTGGGATGCTATGGTACATATTGCGGATAAACTCCACCACTCAATCAACGCATTCTATGAGGAAGACCAACTTAGACAAGCAAAAGGGCAGCCGAGGATTGATACTAAAAGACTTAAACGAAGTGTTGCTTTTTATTTTGGATATTCTATGGTGGCGAAAGGTATCGCATTGCAAAAGATGGGCGATTACTCAGCAGCAAGGGATTGTATTGAAAAGTACTCTGAATTGGGATGGATATCTGGATTGGACGATGAGGGGAAGGAGGATGTAACACATTTCAGGATGATTGCAAATGCCAATACATATGTTTTGAATTTGCTGGAAGGTAATATGGAGACGCTTCCTGAATATGTGCAATTTATACACAATGCCGAGGAAGAAGAGTTGTTGCCGGGGATTATTACGATACTGGAGTCAGCTTTAAAACATAACTGTAACGTTGATTGGGCATTAAAAGAATTTGAACCTAATTTGGACGCTCTGGATGGAGAGTACGAAACGGAAGCCAATATTCGTTATTATATAGATCATTTATATCTTATGTCTCTTTACCACTTTACTAATGGTAATATTTACAATGCATTAAATATATCCCTCAAGGGATTGCGAATGTCTGATAAACTTAAGGATGATACTGGATATAAAAAAATCAATGCATTATTTGTTTCATTTAGTGTTCATGCAACTAAAGAACAGCTGAATGAATATAATGTATTGAACAAAACTATCCTAGAAAGGGTGTTAAAAGATGAAAAAGGCATTAGGTATGATGGCAGTAGTATTGTTTCTGTTAGGTAACGTAATCATCCCTACTGGTGCAGCAACGATCCAACCTAACAATCACGGCATGAATAGCTTCCAACAACTTAACAATCATGGCATGAATAGCTAGGTTCGTATATTTGAAACCCCTTCTACAAAGAAGGGGTTTTAATTTGGCAGAATAGTTCCAAAGAATCATAACAATCTTCTAGAAATCTACTGATTTTTCTGAAGGATTTCCCCTCAATTCACAGAACACTATCATTGAGGAGAGACGTGGCGAGGCAGAGGGTGCTTCGTGCCCTCATAAAGCCATTTCAGCAGCACAAAGACTTAATGTCTCGGCCGTCAATTCAAATATATCAGTTACATTGGGCGCTTTACATTGCAATAAAAACGATGGAGGGCGCTCAACGTGATAACACTGACTAGTAATCGTTACTGATAATATTCCCTCCATTCCTATTCCAGTCATAGGTTCAATATCAATTAACCCCATGCATACTAAATAATGAAAAGTTAAGTGTCGTTCAGTATTTAGTTCTAGCGGACCTGACAAAAGGCATTGTCAAACAGTTTCCTGGGAAATTTTAAGCGATCGTTATAGACGCTCCAAAGCAGATTAGCTTTTTATAATCACCCGAAAAGGTGGCTATGGAAAGCTTTTTTACCGGTTTAATGAATCATTAATACAATGATGGATGTAGTCGGTACGACGTACATACACAAATTTCGTTAGAGCGACTAGCATAGGTTTTGCTGAAATACAATAGTTCTTTGTACAATAAAGTTGTTTTCTAATGTCTAACAATTTCTTAATCCTGATGTCATCGGACTGTCCAATTAAGTGCAGCCTAAAAAAATTCGAAGAAAATCTCCCGAGCATGATACAAAAAAGGAAGAAGGTTCGTCTTCCTAATAGCTGCAGCTTAAAAGGAGGCAATTACAAAATGAGTATTCCGGAATCCTCACCATTCCGCAACATATTTTATGAGCATTATCCAACCGTACGCAGAAAACTGGCTGCGCTTGTGCGAGATGAAGCAGCAGCCGACGATCTGGCGCAAGAAGTATTTCTGCGGCTGTACAGAAATCCGCCGGACAACCCGGCAACCCTGGGGGCATGGCTACACCGGGTACTGACAAGAATCGGATACGATTATTTAGAGAAGAGAGCAAGAGAGAGAAAGCTGCAGAATAAGCAGGAGATAATGTATGAAGGGGAAGTCGCTTCTGAATCCGGCGAAGAGGCGCTGATGCGTCGATTGGATCAGGAAGAGGTTCAGGCTTGGCTGGACAGACTGCCCGAACGAGACCGCCAAGCGCTGCTTCTGCGCTACTCCGGCTACAGCTATGCGGAGATCGCGGAAGAGCTTAATGTCAGGTCGCCGCTAATAGGCAGTCTGCTCCAAAGAGCGACACGCAAGCTGCAGGCCACATCCAGCAAGGCTATAGCAAGGCAGGACTAATCAAATATTCGGAAAGGATTGAAATGATATGACAACTAAATTGCAGCATTCAGAAGCTGACAAAAGTACACATGAAGCCTGGGAGAGGTTGCTACAGAAGCTGGCCATGGAGCCGGTAAACGCCAAGTGGGAGACCAGGGACGCAAATGACAAAGAGGACGTTCTGAGGCTTGCCGATGCCCTTAGGCCGCCAGCGGACTCAGTTGCAATTCAGGATTCGGAATCCAGTTTGAAAGTTGATGCTCCGGCTCCGGTTGCTTCTTTCCGCCGGCGAGCAGGCAAGGGCCGAAAGTGGGCCGCAGCGGTGGCGACAGCCGTTATCTTTGGCGTCGTACTTACAACCCCTGTGGGAAATAACGCGCTGGCGGCATTTTTAAATCAATTCCGGGTGCAGGATATCGCTACAGTTGACGAAAGCACGCTCGAAGGTATGTTTAATCAGCTGGTTCCGGGAAAATCGGCCGACATAGAAAACACCTTTGGCCAGTTTACATCGGAAAGCGGAAACGTACAGGGGGATTTTACGCGTGAACAAGCCGTCTCTAAGCTCGGATATCAGCTTCTTCCAGTAAATGTGGCCGGAACGAAGGAAAGTGTGTACGTTACTCCTTCGCAAAAAATTACAATGATGCTGAATGTGGATGAGCTCAATAAAGCTATGCAGCGTGTAGGGGCAACGAAGCTGCTGCCGGAGTCGATGGACGGTAAAGAAATAGCGTTTAGTACACATGAAAGCGTAAATTACGATTTGGGTACCGATCAGGACCACTGGGCAACTCTGACACAGATGCAGGCTCCAGAAATTACGGTAGATCCGTCCGTTGATACAGAAAAAGCGGTGGATGCCGTTCTTCAGCTTCCGATTCTGCCTTCCGATCTGAAAGAGAAGGTAAAGCGCAGCCGCATTCTGGCAGGTTCCATTCCTATGCCATATGTGGTTAATAAAAGTGCTGAAACTTCTGAGATTACCGTTGGAGGAACCAAGGTTCTGGTTACAAACATGAAGTACAGCTCAATGACGAATCGTACCGCTATCTGGATCAAAGACGGACAGTTCTTTTCCTTTGAAGGTGGGAGCGCCTATGAGTCAGAGTTTGATTTCATGAACAAGCTTAAGGAGCTGGTTGAGGCATGAGTAAGCCGACAATCGACGCTAAAGGATTAACCAAGGAATACAGCAACGGGCGCGGCTGCCGCAACGTGACCATCACCGTAGGGAAAGGGGAAGCCTTTGGCTTCCTCGGCCCCAATGGAGCCGGGAAAAGCACATTTGTGAAAATGCTGGTCGGGCTCATCCATCCGACGGCCGGAGGAGCAACCCTGATGGGTGCACCCATCGGAACGCTCGAAGCGAAACGGCAAATCGGGTATCTTCCCGAGCTGTACCGGTATCAGGAATGGCTTACAGGTGATGAGGTCGTCCGGTTGCATGGGCGATTATGCGGTTTGGACAAGCAGGTGATCGACAAGAGAGTTCCTGAGCTATTGCACATGGTAGGTGTGGGTCAGCGGGGGAAGGACCGTGTTAAGCATTATTCCAAAGGCATGCAGCAGCGGCTTGGACTGGCTTGCGCGCTGGTGAATGATCCGGCCGTGATTTTTCTTGACGAGCCTTCTTCCGCCATGGACCCGGTTGGACGAATGCATGTACGTAATATACTTGAGGAACTGAAGCAGCAGGGGAAAACGATTTTCTTAAACTCCCATCTGCTTGAGGATGTGGAAGTATTATGCGACAGAATGGCACTCTTGAATAACGGACAGGTTCTCCGCCATGGGCGGGTAGCCGAAATGCTCCAGAAGCGAGTCTGCTGGCGTTTTAAAGTCGGCGGATTTTCGCCTTTTTTGCTGTCCTGGCTTATGGATACGACAGAGCTCAGCTTTCGAGTAATAACAGATGGAAAAGCCGAAGGCGGATTTACAGGAGAGAGGGGCATAGATGATACCGTCTGGCTTGAAGCGGAACTGGAGAGCGAAGAACAGGCAGGCTGGATCAATACGTTGCTGATCGGACAGGGGATGACGTTATATGAAGTCACCAAAGTTCGAGAACGGCTTGAAGAGTGGTTCATGAAGGCTGTTGCAGGGCTGAATCATAGGGGGGAACTGGAATGAGGATTATTTGGACCATGACCTGGAAGGAGCTACTGCGCAAACGGGTCCTCCTGCTGACACTTTTATTAACTGTTGTATTCCTGCTGGGATTTTGGTTTATTGCCGGCGCCATCGCAGGAGATTCTACCTCTAGGGTGATCACAGGCGGTACGAATAATGAAACTATGATCCAGGAATTTACGCTCGGGATGTTCATTTTGATGCTCGGTTTTTTCTTCGCAAGTTTTGTACTCGCCTTTTTAGCGATTTTCAGCTCATTTTCCACGATTGCGGGTGAGGCGGAGCAGGGGGTCATGCAGGCGATGCTGCCACGGCCGATTCCGAGGTGGAAATGGTATACGGGCCGCTGGCTGGGCTATGTTTCGCTTGGTGTAATCTATGCCTTGGTATTGTACAGCCTGATTTTGTGGATCACCGATGTGCATGCTTCGATCCCGCGTGATCCGGTAGTGCTGGTGCAGTCTTTTTTGCTATTTGCTTCAGTCGTTCCCTTGCTTGTAACCGTGTCCATGTTCGGATCCGGCTATTTGTCATCGGTTGCGAATGGTGTCGTCATGACGATGCTTTATGGGGCTGGTTGGCTCGGTGGCATGGTTGGAAAAATCATCGGCTCTGTGGGTCTGGAGTCAGGTCCCATGCAGACCCTGAACAATATAACGGGTGTCCTGTCCCTGATCATGCCTGCCGATGGACTGCAGCGTAAAATGCAGGCAGTGTTGTTCAGCTTTGAGAATATTAATGGACTCATCCCGGTAAGCACAAGTGGACCGTTTGGTATCGGCGAGATTCCTTCAACAGCCTTTTTGATATACGCAGCATTTTACACGGCTGTGCTCTTTGGACTCGGGCTGCGCCGCTTTGTCCGCAAGGATTTATAGGTTCTACTTTGAAGTTTCAGACTTCAGCAGCCATTCAAAAAAATTGTTTTAAAAGACCTTCTGAGAATAAAAAAGGTGGTCTAAAAAGACCGCCAAATTGCTTGCTTTATTCCAATAAATGAATCTATGAGTCTGTTTATCTATTTCGATCGTTCATTAGTTTCAGCCTCGTCTTTACGCCATAATCACGCTTAAAGCGATCAAAAAGGGCGCTAAGGTCTCCAAGTCTAAAGAAGGTGATAACGACATTATTGCAACCATATCTACACAGCGATAATAATATTTTAATTGGGGCAGAACAAGATGGACTGCTGCTAGTTACTATTCTGACAATATGCATCTTAATTACAGTTTGATGTTACCCGTTAGAGAGCATCGGGTACAAGCTCAAACTTTAATCATTTGATGTTGACCTCTATGGATAATATTTCTATTTTCAAAAGACGTTTTAGGATAACCTAGAGCGTTTTTTTATTTTGAAAATCACCTGGGTATATGCCCATTTCTGCAAACGATGCTTATCTTTCCAGCGTAACAATCAATAGAAACCTACTATTTTGATTAACCATGTCAAGTTGGAGTTTTTCATCCTGTACAATAGAAAAAGACAGTGGTTTAGAATTTCTATTTGGCCAAAAGTATTCAAATATGACAGGCGAAGAACTGGTCATGGACGTGGAAAAACTATTAATCGCTTGAGCTTCATAAAATACAAATGCAATTGCTCTACATAAAAAGTTGACCTGATTTTTGCCCGCCAGCTACAGCATCTTCCGAAAATATTTTTCCACATCGTAGCCGATCATGGCAAGCATCCTTCCATCACAGGTTGCAAGTGAGCCGTCATTTGTTATCTCCCCAAATCAAATGTTTGAAAGGCCAGAAGTTTGTCAAAAATGGATATTATATCCTATAGTTGCAATTCGAATAATCTCCAAAGGGGAGCTATACATGGTAAAAAAAATTCAGTTGCCATTGCAAACCCTTAGTCTGGTTGTCTCCTTTATGGCCTGGGTCTTGATCTCTTCCCTGATTTCTTACATAAGTCAGGATATTCCGCTGACGCCTGGGCAAAGAGCGTGGTCTACCGCGATCCCGGTAATCTTGGGCTCTTTGCTGCGAATTCCGGCGGGGATTCTGACCAACCGCTTCGGGGCAAGGCTGATGAATACAGTCAGTTTCTTGATTTTGCTTGTTCCTGTCTACTATTTGAGCCAGGCCAATACTTTTCTGGATTTGGCGGTTGGGGGCTTCTTTCTTGGGATAGGCGGGGCTACGTTCTCGATCGGTGTGACTTCACTGCCTCAATATTATCCCAAAGAAAAGCAGGGCACCATCAATGGGATATACGGGATCGGGAACCTGGGTACGGCCATCTCTACCTTTGGCGCACCGTGGGTGGCTGATGCGATCGGCTGGTCAAGAGCCCTTCAGCTTTTTTTGATTTTGCTTGCCCTTTTCGCTCTGCTGAATCTGTTTTTAGGGGATAAGCGCGAAGAGCGTGTACGAAGCTCCTGGAAGAATCAACTCAAGCAGGTTTATCGCAACGAAAAGCTGTGGTTTTTCAGCATATTTTACTTCATTACCTTCGGCTCCTTCGTAGCTTTTACAATCTATCTCCCCAGTTTTCTGGTCAGCTATTTTGAATTAAGCAAGGTGGATGCCGGACTCAGGACGGCGGGTTTTATCGCCTTGGCTACCTTTCTCCGTCCAGTAGGCGGGATACTGTCCGACAAGTCCAATCCTTTTGTAGTTCTTATGTTCGTGTTTGCCGGCCTAACCTTGTCAGGAGTTTTACTCTCTTTCGGATTGACCATGCCTCTTTTTACGTTGGGTTGTTTGATGGTAGCCGTGTGCGCCGGTATCGGGAACGGCGCGGTGTTCAAACTGGTCCCGCTTTACTTTTCCAAACAGGGGGGCATCGCCAGCGGGATCGTCTCTGCAGCGGGCGGTCTGGGCGTTTTTTTTCCTCCACTGCTGCTTACCCTGCTGTTTGGGTGGACGGGCCACTACGCAATCGGCTTTATGGCCTTGTCCGAAGCCTCGCTGGCCAGCCTGATACTTGTTCTGTGGGTATTTTTCAGCAACAAGCTGGAGTTTGCGTCGGATATTATCAAGTCCACAGCCGATGCCGTGATGGTCACTGATGCCAAGGGCGTGATCCATACCGTAAACGCTGCCTTCACCGAGGTCACCGGATATCCCAAAGAAGCGGTGATCGGAAAAACTCCCAATATACTCAGCTCCGGCTTCCATGATCGCTCTTTCTATAATGCCTTTTGGGACACTTTACTGACCACCGGAAAATGGCAGGGAAAGATCGTCAACCGCAAGGCAAATGGGGAGGTTTTTCGGGAGTGGCTCTCCGTAACGGCGATCACGAACGAGCAAAATGCCACCCATTATGTGGCTATATTCAGCGACCTTTCGCATTCTGACTCCGTAATCGGGGAAGGTGAAGGCGACAGGCTGGAAAATCAATTCTCAAAAAAAGCAACAGGAAAGGAGGCGGGGGCTTCATGTCAGGACCCGCATTGAGACATGTGGACAGTCATTCGATGATTCATGAGGCGGCCTTAGGCGAAGCAAGAGAGCTTACCGAGCTGTTGAATCGAAGTATAAAAAAAGGTGAATTGGACAAAGCGGAGGAAATTGCCTACATCACGGTGGAGCATTGGGAGGGGCGTACGCTTCAGCACGCGGCCAGCGAAGAGGAAGGATTATATGTAGAAGCTGTGGGCATCAAGCCGGAGTTGAAGAACGTCATTATTTCTCTGACTCGCGATCATCAAATAATGCGAGAAATTGTCGCTGAGATTAAGGAACTGCTGGTGCAGGGCAAGGTGGGAGGCGAGCTTCTTGCCCGTTTTCAGGCTTTGATTGTCGTTGATGAACTGCATAACCGGGATGAAATGAACATGCTGGAAAAAGAAGTGGAGGGGCTGCTTCATGATAAATGAGACCTATACACTGGCGGCGATGCTTCCCGACAAACCGCTTCAATCCGTGGAGCCGAGGCTGTATCGGCTACTGGTACAAGAGCTCGAGAGGCTCCACCTTCATCCTTATGATGTGAAGGCGGGTGGCCGGGCTGATGCTCAAGGTATCACCGTCTACCTCCGATTTGGAGAGGAATTGGGACAGGTCACCAGCAGGAAATTTTTATGGGCATTGGTGGAAGGTGGCGACGAGGAGGTCTTGGCCTTTTTTAAACAGTCGGCGGAAAAGATTAAGAAATCGATGATTGCCGATTATTTTAAAATGATGAAATTCTGACAAGGGTCGGCAGATGAGTGTAGAAAAGTAGCTACGAAAGAAGGCGAACCAGATGAATCAGGTGGAAACGGAACAGTTTGTCCGGGATGATCGGAATGATTTGCTTGCCTTGCTTGAGATGAGATTCGGCGGAGTGCCGCAGCCTGTGCAAGAACAAATCTGCCGGCTGCAGGATCTGAACGAGCTTCAGCGCCTGATTATCGCGGCTTGCAACGCAGCGGATTGGGAAGTGTTTATGGAAGAGCTTCAGTTGGGACAAGACAGCTTTAAACTGACGGGGGAAAGGTTTAACCCGGTAAACCAGCAGGGAAAGGAGCATCTGTGCAATGGCTGAACATAAAAACAAGCTGCTTGAAGCGTTGAAATACTTAAAACGCGGAGAGGCCATTAACGAGGGATGGACCGAGGAGAGCCCCAGATCCCGGGATTGGGAGAGCCTATACCGCGGCCGCTGGCAGCATGACAAGGTCGTCCGGTCGACACATGGTGTCAACTGTACCGGTTCCTGCAGTTGGAATGTTTACGTCAAGGACGGCATTATCACCTGGGAAACACAAAAAACGGACTATCCGACCACGGGGGTCGACAGCCCCGAGTATGAACCTCGGGGCTGTCCGCGCGGGGCTAGCTTTTCCTGGTATACCTATAGCCCGATCCGGGTGAAGTATCCCTATATCCGCGGCGATTTGTACGACATGTGGCGTGAGGAGTTGGCAGTTGTGGAGGACCCGGTCAGGGCCTGGAAAAACATCGTCAGTGATCCCAAAAAGCGTGACAGATATGTCAAGGCCAGAGGGAAAGGCGGCTTCGTCCGGGCGGATTGGGATGATGCCTGTCAGATGATCGCCAGTTCTATTATCCATACCATTCAACAATACGGTCCGGATCGTGTCGTCGGCTTTAGCCCGATCCCGGCCATGTCCATGGTGAGTTATTCGGCAGGGACACGCTTCCTATCGCTGATTGGCGGGACCATCCTCAGTTTTTATGATTGGTATGCAGACCTTCCCCCTGCCTCGCCGCAGGTTTGGGGAGAACAAACAGATGTGCCGGAAAGCGGCGACTGGTATAACTCCAAGTATTTTATTATCTGGGGGACCAACATTCCGCAAACCCGGTCTCCTGATGCGCATTTCATGGTGGAAGCCCGTTATAACGGCACCAAGGTGGTCGGAGTCAGCCCCGATTATGCCGAATATGAAAAGTTTGCGGACATTTGGCTGCCGGCTAAAGCCGGAACCGATGCCGCGCTTGCCATGGCTATGACCCACGTCATTCTTAAAGAATTCTACGTGGATCAGCAAGTCCCTTATTTTACGGATTACGTTAAAAAATTTACAGACCTGCCTTTCCTCGTGATACTAGAGAAACATGGCGATGCGCTTCGCTCGGGCCGCTTTCTCCGGGCCTCCGACTTGGGCGATGCCCAGGAGTTGGCTGAATGGAAAACGGTAGTCTGGGACGCCGCATCTGGAGCGCCGATGGTTCCGAGCGGCAGTCAGGGCTTCCGTTGGGATCAGGACAACAGGTGGAACCTGGATCTCGAAAATCCCGACGGGACAGTAGTGGATCCTCTGCTGTCATTTATTGATGCGGCGGATGAAGTGGCTCTCGTTGACTTTCCTTATTTCGTGGAATCGGAGGGAGGGACAGTTCGGCGTGGAGTTCCTGTAAAGCATTTGCCGAGTGTGGAAGGCAGGACGCTCAAAGTCGTGACGGTTTATGACCTTATGATGGCTCATGTGGGTGTACCCAGACAGCAACTGCAAGGCGATTATCCGGTCGATTATAACGATCCGAAGCCTTACACTCCGGCTTGGCAGGAGGCGATTACTGGCGTCAAGAAATCTCATTGCATTCAGGTAGCGAGGGAGTTTGCCGAAAATGCGGCCAAGACAGGTGGAAAATCGATGATCGCCATGGGCGGAGGAACGAATCATTGGTATCACAGCGACCAAATCTACCGTTCCATTCTGAATTTGGTTCTGCTCACGGGCTCCCAGGGAGTAAATGGCGGCGGATGGGCCCATTACGTAGGTCAGGAAAAGGTGAGGCCAGTGGAGGGGTGGCAGCAGATCGCATTTGCAGGAGATTGGATCAAGCCTCCCCGCTTACAAAACGGAACCTCCTTCTTCTACTTCGCGACGGAGCAGTTCCGCTATGAGGCCAAGGTCAATGAGGAGCAGAAACCATCCTGGGGCGGGCGGTTTAACCATATGCATCCTGCGGATGTCAATGCTCTGGCCGTAAGGCTCGGGTGGCTGCCTTCATTCCCGCAATTCAACCAGAACTCCATCGATGTGGCCAGACAGGTTCGAGAAAAAGGGTTTTCGGACGATCAGGAGGCCGTACAGGAAATTGCGAGAATGGTTAAAGAGGGAGAGCTAGATTTTGCGGTGGAGCACCCCAATGATCCGAACAATTTCCCGCGTGTCTTTTTCAACTGGCGGTCCAATCTGCTTGGCGATAGCGGTAAAGGGCATGAATACTTTGCCAAGCATTTGATCGGGACGGACAATCAGGTGTTGACGGACCCGAGCCATTCGTGGCGGCCGGAGACGGTGAAGACGGATGATGTTCCGCCGGAAGGCAAAACCGATTTGTTCATCAGCATGGATTTTAGAATGACGAGTTCAGGGCTGTTTTCGGATATCGTGCTGCCAGCAGCGACCTGGTACGAAAAATACGATTTAAGCACGACCGATATGCATCCGTTTGTCCATCCGTTTAATCCAGCTATTGAACCACCTTGGCAAAGCAAAAGCGATTGGGACGCTTTTCGGGAAATCGCCAAAACGTTCTCCCAATTGGCAGAGAAACATTTGCCAGCCTGCGAGGATGTTCTCATGACTCCGCTCGGACATGACAGTCCAGATGAAATCGCCCAAGTTCACGGAAAAATCCGCGATTGGCGCAAGGGAGAGACGGAGGCAGTGCCCGGCAAAACGATGCCCCATTTTTTATTGGTGAAGCGTGACTATCCGAACGTGTATGGAAAAATGATTACCATCGGACCGAACATTAAAAAGGGCTATGGAACAAAGGGGATTAAAATTCCCGGCGACAAGGTGTACGGCCAGCTCATGGAGCGGCTGGGGGCATCGAAACATGAGGGGATTGGCAAAGGACAGCCGGATCTATTCCGGGATAAACAGGTAATCGAAGCGATTCTGCTGATGTCTGGCGCCACGAACGGAGAACGGGCCGTGGAAGGCTGGCGTTCGTTAGAGACCAAAACCGGCAAAAAGCTGGAGGACATCTCAAAACCTCGGGAAGAAGAGGCTTTCACACTTCTGGATATTACTGCTCAGCCCCGGCATACGATCTCAACTCCGGTCTGGAGTGGCTTGGAGAAGGACAATCGGAGATACTCGCCCTTTACCTTAAATACGGAGTACAGCATTCCATGGCGCACTTTAACAGGCAGACAAAGCTTTTATCTGGACCATGAGATGATTTTGGATTTCGGTGAAGGGCTGCCGCTTTATTTGCCGCCGCTGGAGCACGTTCCTTTTTTTAAGGGTGAGAAAGAAGTGCCAGCGAATGGAAAAACGATGACGATCCGTTATTTGACCCCGCACCAAAAATGGGGAATTCATACGATGTTCATCGACACCAATCAAATGTCGACGCTGTTCCGCGGATGGCAGGTCGTCTGGCTGAACGAAAAAGACGGGGCTTCGATCGGGATCAAGGATAACGATTGGATTGAGGTATATAACCGGAATGGAGTCATCGCAGCAAGAGCGGTGCTGACTTACCGGATTCCAGAGGGGATCGCTTATATGTATCATGCCCAGGATCGCACGCTTGGCGTGCCGGGTACCTCTATCACCAAGCAGCGCGGCGGTACCCATAACAGTGTGACTCGAATTACGATGAAGCCGACACATATGATCGGAGGCTATGCCCAACTGAGCTACGGGTTTAATTACTACGGGCCGACAGGAAGTCAGAGAGATACGATGACAATCATCCGACCGTTGAAGGAGGTTGACTGGCTTGAGGATTAAAGCGCAAGTCGCCATGGTCATGAACTTGGACAAATGCATCGGCTGCCATACCTGTTCGGTGACCTGCAAGAACACGTGGACCAATCGGCCCGGAACGGAATACATGTGGTACAACAATGTGGAAACCCGGCCGGGTCCCGGTTACCCTCGGGCATGGGAAGACCTGAGGAAATTTAAAGGCGGGTGGGTTCTGCGCAACGGAAAGCTGGCACTCCGGGCGGGGGGGCCAATCACCAAGCTGGCGAATATTTTTTACAATCCGAATATGGCCAGCCTGGACAACTTCTATGAGCCGTGGACCTATGATTACGATAACTTGATTCATAGCCCCAAGCGGAAGCATCTTCCGGTCGCCCGGCCTGTATCACTGATTACCGGCGAATATATGGACAAGCCGGAATGGGGCCCGAACTGGGATGACGACCTGGCTGGCGGAAGCGAGATCGTACCGCTGGACCCAAATGTCAAGCAGCTTCAGGAACAGATCGCCATGGAGTATGAGAAGACGTTCATGATGTACCTGCCCCGCATTTGCGAGCACTGTCTGAACCCTTCCTGCGTGGCTTCCTGTCCATCCGGAGCTTTGTACAAGCGGGAGGAGGACGGTATTGTACTTGTGGATCAAGACGCCTGCCGGGGGTGGAGATTTTGTACCAACGGCTGCCCCTACCACAAGGTATACTACAACTGGAATACGCACAAGGCGGAAAAATGCAATTTCTGCTACCCGCGGACAGAAGCGGGCATGGCCACGATTTGCTCGGAAACCTGTGTGGGCCGGATTCGCTATATCGGTGTCGTCTTCTATGACGCAGATCGAGCCAAGGCGGCAGCTTCCGTGGAGAATCCGCAGGATTTGTATGAATCCCAGCTTTCGGTGTTCCTTGACCCCTTCGAGCCGGAAGTGATCAAGGAGGCGAGAAGAAGCGGGATCAACGATTCCTGGATCGATGCGGCACAACGCTCGCCGATCTACAAGCTTGCCATGAAGTGGAAGGTTGCTCTGCCACTTCATCCGGAATACCGCACGCTCCCTATGGTGTGGTATGTTCCACCGCTTAGCCCGATTATGAACCATATTGAAGAAGACGAGCTTCAGACCGATCACTATATTCCCGCCGTCGATCAAATGCGGATTCCAATGGAGTATCTGGCATCTCTGCTTACGGCAGGGGATACCTCCGTCATCCGTAGAGTGTTGCTTAAAATGACCGCCATGCGTGTACATAGGCGGCAGCAAGCTGTTGGCGGCATGGATGATCTCAGACACAGCCAGCTTTTGGGAGAGGCGGGAATTACAGTGGAGGAAATTGAAGAGATGACCCGATTGTTCGCTGTTGCCAAATATAACGAAAGGTTTGTGATCCCAACCGCTCGGAGGGAAATGGATGGCGCGAAAGAGCTTCATTACAAGCAGGGGGCCTGCAGCATTGAATCCATTACCCCGTCAAGCGCGGTCACGTCACATCTTTTCGCAAGGGAGGACATGGATGATGGAACATAAGCCCGTTTTGCTGGCGGCCTGCGCCAGATTGCTAGGATATCCCGGTGAGGATTTTCAGGAAATGAAGGAGGAACTGCTTGCAGCTGTCCAAGAGGAAATGAAAGATAATGAGCTGGCGAGCAGGTTTGGCCAGGCGGCCGAGGCTATCTTCTCGGTTCCTCCCAAGGAGCTTCAGGAAATTTATGTTTGGACGTTCGATTGGAAGGAAAAGACCGGACTCTATCTGACCGCTCATGAATTGGGTGACAGTCGGGAACGTGGGGCAGCTCTGATTTTGCTTCAGCATATTGTCCGGGATGCGGGCTTTATGATGCCGAGCGGGGAGCTGTGCGACTTCATTCCGCTGTTGTACGAGCTACTGGCCGTAAGGTCCGACAATGTTCATGTACGCGCGCTTGAACTCCGGCTGGCCGCAGCCACAGAGCGGATTCGGAAGCATCTGTCTGAAGACAGTCCCTATTCCAGGTTGTTGAACTTTCTGATGACCGATGTTTTCGAGGTCCCTACGGAAGAAGAAATTCGCATGCTGGAGAGCAAGCGGGAGAGCGCCGATCTGGATGAACTGCCTTATCCTATCCTGTTTGGCATGGACGGTACGGCTCGTAGCGATTCGGGCTTACCTGTCTACAAAACGTGCGATGGAATGGAGGTATAATGATGACTGGTATCTTTTGGTGGGTCGTGTTTCCCTATCTCACCTTGACGGTGATGATCTTTGGCTTGCTCTATCGGTTTGCTTTTCGTCAGGTCAGCTGGACGGCGCCTTCCACGGAGATTTTTGAAAAAAGATGGCTCAGAATCGGTTCGACTGTGTTCCATTACGGGATCATTTTCGCGTTTGTTGGCCATATCATGGGTGTGTTGATCCCGCGCAGTGTTTATCATTTCTTCGGCATATCCGATGAGACCTATCATATATTTGCGATCGCGGGGGGCGGCTTTGCCGGTCTGATGGTCGTCATCGGTCTGGTTCTTCTGCTTATGCGCAAAATCCTTAACCGTCGGGTAAGGGCCCATGCGGGTTTTGGTGATTATTTTGCAGTGATTTTAGTCCTGATCATCGCAGCCATCGGAACCTATATGACCATCGTGTATAATACGACTGTGGTGGCCTATGAATACCGTACGACCATCGGGCCTTGGTTTCGCAGCCTGTTCACCTTTAATCCGCAATACGGGTTGATGCACATGGTTCCCTTCGTGTTTCAGCTTCACATCATCCTGGCGTTTCTTCTGTTCGCTTCCATTCCGTTTACCCATCTGGTCCATATGTTTTCTTTTCCCGCACGTTATCCGGCAAGATCTCCGCAGCAGTACCGTTCCAGAAACAGTTACCGGAAACGGGAGAGAACCTGATTTTTATTTTGATATGGACGAAAATTTCTGATGACAATAATAGCTGTTCATGAAGAGCATCTCTGCTTAACCAATGAGAAACTGATTGAAAAATATGCTTCAGCTTTTGGAAAACCAGCTTTATCCGTGCATTCTCTGAGACATTCATTTGCAACCCGTTATCACCTAGAGAACAATAATGTGCCCAGATTGAAAAACAACCTTTATTGTTGGTGGGCGATCAAATTAAGATTGAAGCTCTTGGAGGACAGAACATAGGATGTAGAAAGTCGCCCTTAATGGCGGCTTTTTTCTATAGTAATGGATTCAGAATGATGGTTTGCGTCCAAGGAGAATTCTTTTATGGAATACATAGATAAAAATGTATAATAATATATAATTCACCACTTGCAAGAGGTGATTTCAGTTTCATCATTGATCAAACGACCAAAGTGATGAACTTATAGGTGGGGAGGTTTATCAGTGCTTCTGAACTATTGCCATGACTATATTATGTTTTTTGATTGGTTAGTTTCAGAAAACTTTACTAAGGAATCTATGATTGATGAGGTAGGATTCAATGCTCAGCGCGTACTGATGGAGTACATGAAGATAGCTTTTGCAGACATTACAGATTACGTGGAGTTTGGTCAAAAGGAAGAAACGTTCTTGGATTAGAAGGAGAACCGGTTCTTGATTCAGAGACTGGAGAAACGAAGGAGTACAGATATAATTATGTCTCTTTAAGAACAGTGATGAAATTGATGGACTCTGGTTTCAGAAGTCGAGCAGGGTAAGGATGAAGTAAGTGTAGAGCTACACGATAAAACTAAGGCGTTGGACGTACTGAGTAAATATATGGATTTGTTACCAGATAAACATAAACGGATGGTTGAAGACGAAAAAACTTAAGATGCAGCGTGAGAAACTTGAGCTTGAAAGGGCAAAGGTCACGGGAGAAAGATGATCTAATTGACGATTGGCAGGCAAGCACTCTTATGGATTTAATCCTCGTGTTTCAGTCTGTTCAGGTCAGGGTGTAGGGAAAACCGGGCTGGAAGCAGCAACGACCCTTTATTTTCTGCGGTGGATTTTTGTGTTAATGAAGGGGCAATTTTTTACCCTGCCATCGCATTAACTTACCATTGAGGATGACATGGATAGTGTTTTATTATCAAATAAGCAGCCCCCTTACAAAATTTAATATAAAACAAACATTTTGAATTGAGCAATTTTTTTCCTATGGCAAGGGTTGTATGTCTATCCAATCCTACGGGTGGTCAAAAGGGGCTTATTGAAGGGAGCGAGAAGTGGTGAAGTAGGGCAATAACCTTCTTCGGAGAAAGTAATAGGAGGGCAGTTGTTTTCGAACAAAAATTACCGGCCAATGTCGGTAACGAGCATTTTTTTAATTAAATTGGAACCGGTTTCATAATATTAGGAGGAGAGAAATATGGATTACAAGCAAGTTGCAGCTGACATCCTGGATGCCTTGGGAGGTAAGGAAAACATAACGGCAGCTGCTCATTGTGCGACGCGATTGCGGCTCGTTCTTGAAGATGAATCTTTGCTTGATCAAAAAGCGCTTGATCAAATGGACGTTGTTAAAGGGACTTTTTCTATAGCAGGGCAATATCAAATTATCCTTGGAGCCGGGATTGTAAATAACGTGTATGGCGAGTTCGCCAAACTTACGGGTCTCGGAGAAATGTCCACCGGCGATGTAAAGACGGCAGGAGCAGCTAAAATGAATCCGCTTCAACGACTTGTGAAAGCACTTTCCGACATTTTTGTTCCGATCATTCCGGCGATTGTTGCCGGGGGTCTATTAATGGGGATCAACAATGTTCTGACTGCCAGCAATCTGTTTGGTCCCAGGTCTCTGGTCGAAATGTACCCTGGTATTGCCGATTGGGCAAGCATTATTAATTTATTCGCCAACGCTCCTTTTGTTTTCCTTCCCATCCTGATCGGCTTCTCGGCCACTCGCAAGTTTGGTGGAAATCCTTATTTGGGTGCGGCGCTGGCCATGATTATGGTTCATCCCGATCTGCTTAATGGTTACAGCTACGGCCAGGCACTTGTAGATGGGACAGTACCCACCTGGCAACTGTTCGGTTTCTCAATCGAAAAGGTTGGCTATCAGGGAACGGTTCTGCCAGTACTGGCCGTATCCTATATTTTATCGGTAATCGAGAAAAATTTGCGAAAGGTAATTCCATCTTATCTTGATAATCTGTTGACTCCCTTGCTGTCTGTCCTCGTTACCGGCCTCTTGACCTTTGCTGTTGTTGGACCGGTCCTTCGCGCCGCGGGCAACGGACTGACAGATGGTCTCTTCTGGCTCTATGATACGACGGGTTTCATTGGAGGAGGTATTTTCGGTTTTTTCTATTCTTCGATTGCCATAACGGGAATGCATCACAGTTTCCTCGCTGTGGATACCCAACTATTGTCGGACGTTGCTAAGACGGGCGGATCCTTCTTGCTTCCGATTGCCTCGATGGCGAATATCGCTCAGGGCGCGGCTACGCTGGCCGTCTTTCTCATCACACGCAACAGCAAGACGAAGAGTATCGCCTCAGCTGCCGGCATATCCGCGCTGCTCGGTATTACCGAACCTGCAATGTTCGGAATCAACCTGAAGCTTCGCTACCCGTTCATTGCTGCGATGATCGGTTCCGGCCTGGCTTCCGCCTATATTGCTTACGCACATGTGCTGTCCATTTCAATGGGACCGGCGGCGCTACCCGGTATTATCGCAATCCGTCCACAGTCCATCGCTGATTTCTGTATCGGCATGGGCATCAGCTTTCTGGTTACGTTTCTCATCACCCTGCTCTGGGGCAAGCGGAAAAATGCGTCAGCCTCAGGGGAGACTTCAAGCGAAGCAGCGGATCGACCGTAAGTTTAAGCATGCTTGGAACTATTTTGCAGTAAGGAGGTTGCTGTGGAGTGGATAAAAGAAGAGAGATACAGAAGATTAGAAGATACCAATACGGAGGAAATCTCCGGTCTGGCCGCCAGAGTGGCAAGGTGCCCCTGGCGCCAGGGGTATCATATCCAGCCTGAGACAGGGTTGCTGAACGACCCGAATGGATTTGCTTTTTTTCATGAAGAGTATCATTTGTTCTATCAATGTTTTCCTCTCGGTACTGTGCATGGTCTCAAATATTGGTATCATACCAGCTCTCGGGATCTCGTTCACTGGACGAACCGGGGAGTGGCGTTAAAACCGGACCGGGATTTTGACAGTCATGGAGTATACTCGGGCAGTGCAATCGAACACAATGGGCGATTGTACCTCAGGTACACCGGCAATACACATGATAAGAGTTGGGAGCGAGTGCCTTATCAGTGTATGGCTCAAATGGAGAGAGATGGACGTATACACAAGTTCTCCTCCCCGGTTATAAGCGGACCTCCGTCCGGGTATACCGATCATTGTCGCGACCCCAAAGTATGGAAACAGAAAGATTGCTTTTATGCCGTTTGGAGCGCAACGTTCCAATCTTACCGGCTGAGCCATGCTCTATCGCTCCATTGATCTTTACAAATGGGAAGAGGGTTTACTCTACGAGTTCAGACCGGTGACAAAATCAAGAAAGGACAGCTACTGGAATTTGATATTTCCGAAATCGAGCAGGCGGGCTTTCCGGTGATCACACCAGTGTTGGTCCCGGACGACCAGGAAATGGTGAAACCGGTGGAGACGATGGAAGGCGCTGGGGTGGTAGACGGTGTCCCCACTGCTTCGTGTTCACTTAAAATGATGGTGTAGCTTGGATTTATCGGAGAACCGGCAAGCTGTTACAGCACATTTGCCAGTTGATTTTTGCTTCTCAAAATAATATAACCACGGCGAAGGGGCATAGCGAGCAGGGCCTGAAATCTCATGATTTCAGGCCCTGCTTTCTGTTGGACTTCTAATTTTTTTGCTTTGATACATTCATTGCTCGTCGATCTTACTAAACCGCCAGAACAGGCTGATAAAATCCCCTTTTATTCTTGGAAGTGTCAAACCGGCGTACATCAGCTCGTCACCTCCGTATATCTTTCCAGTTTCGTGATGGCGGTACAGGTAACGCGAATTCAATCCTTTGCATTTCAGAATAGGCACCCTTTCACCCGGCTGGCTCAGCACTCGGAAGAAAGCAAGTACAGCTTCGCTCTGGTCATCAGAAACAAAGCCCCAGGCCACCTCGTTGCCCTCGAACGGACTTAAAATGCGATAAAATTCTCCGAATTGGATAAGGGGGCGAATTGCTTTATATAGCGCAACTTGGGACTTGATCGCTATCTTTTCCTGCGGCGACATCTTGGTAAGATCGAGTTCGTAGCCAAGGTTTCCCGACATCGCGACATGTCCTCGGGTGTCAAGAGGAGTAACCCGGTTGACTTGATGATTCGGTACACCCGAAACATGAGCGCCCATAGACACAGCCGGATAGACCATACTGTTGCCGTACTGGATTTTTAGCCGACTGATCGCATCGGTATTGTCGCTTGTCCACGTTTGCGGCATGTAATAGAGCATGCCGGGATCATAGCGCCCTCCTCCGCTGGAACAGCTCTCGAACAGTACATCCGGAAAGACGGAAGTGAGCTCGTCCAATACCCTGTACAGACCGAGGATATACCGGTGTCCCGTTTCGCGCTGGCGCTCCGCCGGAAGCAGGGCAGAGCCGATCTCCGTCAAATGGCGGTTCATGTCCCATTTGACATAAGTAATCGGTGCGGAAGACAGAACATCGGACAGCGCTCCAACAATATAGTCGCATACATCCCGCCGCGACAGATCGAGAACAAGCTGATTTCGCCCCACCGTGTGGGGACGATCTGTCACATGAAGACACCAGTCGGGATGGCGCCGGTAGAGTTCGCTGTCCGGTGAGACCATCTCCGGTTCGAACCACAGACCGAACTGCATGCCCATTCCGGTTATCCGCCGGGCCAGATTGTCCAGCCCCTCCGGAAGCTTGCGACGGTCAACGGTCCAGTCGCCCAGGGAACTCAAATCATTGTCCCGCTTGCCGAACCAACCGTCGTCCAGGACAAAGAGCTCCATACCAAGTTCTTTCCCTTCGCGGGCGATCGCTTCGATCTTGTCGGCGTTAAAGTCAAAGTAGGTGGCCTCCCAGTTATTAATTAGAATCGGCCGTTCGGCGTCACGAAATTTGCCGCGACTGAGCCGCGTGCGGTAGAGCCTATTAAAGACGCGGGACATCCCGCCCAAGCCTTGTGCAGAGTATACCATGACGGTCTCGGGCGTTTGAAAGCTTTCTCCGGGAGCCAACTGCCAGGAGAAGCCAAACGGATTGATGCCGATCGACAACCGAGTCGTCCGGTACTGCTGAACCTCGGCCTGGGCTATGAAGTTTCCGCTGTAAACGAGATTGAGCGCGTATACCTCGCCATTGTCTTCATCAGCGCCAGGACGAAGCAGGGCCAGAAACGGATTCTGCTGGGGACTGCTGGCACCTCGCCGGCTTTCCGCATTCTGGATGCCGGGCATAAGGGGTCTCCGCGCAATATTTCGCTCATTGGTATGCGTACCGTAGAAGGTCAACATGTCATACTCGTCATCTCTGAAATCGATACTGGCGCTGAGCGCGCGAAGAAGGACCAGATTGTCGGAGCCGGTATGGTCGAAACGAACCGACCGAGCGATGGCGTCGTATTTGTTAAAGACAGTATAAATTAAGGTAGCACGCAGACCGGTCAGTGCATCTTCAAGCACAAGCTCCAGCGTATCCGCTTCGTCCTCCCTCTCGATGTAAGTGGCAGGAAGACCTGGAAGCTTTGGCTTGCCGGCGAATATCCGATGAGTCTGGTAACGGAAATCACAGATTTCAGATCCATTAGACTGGCCGACCTGATAGGCGGGTATGCCAAAATCGCCGTTCCCGTAACCCGGATACTCCTGCGGAAGGTTGTCCAAGGAGAACCTTCGGTCAGCAGGGTCAGGATTCGGCGAAAAGCCCCGATCGATAAAATCAAAAGGTACAGAATCCTGGTAGATGGCGATTCGTCGTCCCCAGTATAAATGCCCAAGGTAGCCGTCGCGAACAATCTGAATGCAGTAGCTGGAACCGGGGGTTTGCAGGTGAAATACCATGCGTTTCTCATCGTAATGAATGCCCATAAGTGAAATCGTGCTCCTTTTAGTGTTATAATTTAGTAAGCGTATGAAATAACTGATTATAGAAAATTCGTCTTCATCATTAGCGTAAAGGTGCAGAAGAACCGAAACAAGAGTAACTTTATAAATTGAGGAGGGTGAAATATTGCTGTGAATCATGGGGAGGGAAACGGGAAAGAGAAGCAGTCCTCGATATCTTTTCACTTTATAACACCTATGCCCTATATCTTGTTAAAAGGTGCTGGATATGAGCTGATTACTTCGCATGATTATATCTGGGATGGACGGAACCGTACCGGAGACCATTGTGTGCTTCAATATACATTGAATGGTCGCGGTGAGATTGAAACGGGGGGGAGGAGACATTCCCTCGAGCCGGGGGATGCTTTTCTGGCTGATGTTCCGGGCGACCATATCTACCGTCTCCCCTCTGATTCTCCCAGATGGGAAGTGCTTTACTTCGAACTGTCACACTTGGCGCTGCATCTCCTCAAGGAATGGCTGGACATAAACGGCTACATTTTCAAGATTGAGCCGGGGACCGATTTGGAGCATCTCCTGTGGGCCACTTATCGGGAAGCTATTGAGAACAGCTACCGCGATATGTATCAGTGCTCACGGGCTGCTTATTCACTGGCCATGTCACTGGCGAGTCATCTTGTCACTCTTGCCAGCAGCGTCCCATTGCCTCCGATTGTAGAACGCTGTAAGACCTTCATTGACAGTAATCTGCATCGAAGCATTGGCCTTCAGGACATGGCGGAGGTCTCCGGATGTTCTAAATTTCATCTCACCCGTGAGTTTGAGCACAAGCTTGGCCTCTCTCCCGGCCGCTATTTAACTCGTATGAGGTTGGAAAGAGCGGCTGCGCTTCTGCTGGAGCCCGCAAATCTGACATTGGAGCAGGTGGCGGAACAGTCCGGTTTCTCGAATGCGAATTATTTCGGCAAAGTGTTCCGAAAGTATACAGGAATGGCCCCAGGCGAATTCCGCATGGAGGGCGATTTGTATCAAATTCGGCGGTTGATCCGGAGCGATCAATGAAAATAGGGTCTTGAAGATAGTAACAGGCTGCCGAAAATTTCGGCAGCCTTGTTTTAAAGCGGCTTAAAAGAAAAAAGAAGGGTCACGCAAACACTACGTTAATGATTAGGGGGTCGATTGACTCAATAGTATCGATGACAAAAAGATCCCCGTCCCGCCGGAATGGAGTTGGTACTCCTCAGCGGTTCGATTGAATCAGGTGGCACGAAACTCAAATGCGGGGTAGCAATGAAGAAAGTTAGAAAAAAAGCGCTTCAAAGATTATTGAAACGTTTCCAACTTCGTGCTATTATAATTCCCATAAGAGATATGGGGGGGTTAAATGCCAAGTATTAGAGATGTAGCTAAGATAGCTGGTGTTGCTGTGGGAACGGTGTCCCGCGTTATTAATAACTCGGGCTCTGTAAAACCAGATACACGAAGGAAAGTGGAGAAAGCTATACAAGAACTGAATTATTTTCCTAATGAAGTCGCTCGAAATTTTAAAATGAGGAAATCCAAGATGGTAGCCTTGCTGCTTCCAAGTATCTGGCATCCTTTTTTTTCTGAACTGGCTTATTACATTGAGGATGAGTTAGATCGGGAAGGCTTTAAGCTCATGTTATGTAATAGCGGCGGCAAGCCAGAAAAGGAACTGTATTACCTGGATATGCTACGTCAAAACAAAGTGGCTGGTATTGTCGGCATTACTTACAATGATATAGAAAATAGCGTAAGCAATGACATTCCAATTCTAAGTATTGACAGACATTTCAACAAAAAAATCACTTGTGTGACCTCAGATAATTATGAGGGAGGCCGTCTAGCTTTGAGGGAACTTGTTAAGGCAGGGGTCCAAAAACCGGCCTTTATAGGAAGTGTAACTTCAATTTTTAGTGAAACCATGAATCGAAGAAAAGGTTTCATTGATGAGGCGAAAAAATTGGGTGTAGACCATGTTGTATACGAGAAACCAGATCCTATTGTGGACGACGAAGCCTATTTTGGCGAATTTCTATCTAAGCATCGGGATGTGGATGGCATTTTCGCTATTACCGATATGTTTGCCGCCAAATATATAGAAAGAGCAGGTAGGCAGGGTATTCGAGTTCCAGAAGATGTAAAGGTCATCGGTTATGACGGCATTCAGGATCATCGTTATTTTCATCCGATATTGTCTACAATTAGGCAGCCAGTGGAGGAGATGGCACGTCTGACAATCAGACTACTGTATCAAAAGATCGATGGTATAACTTTAGATCAGCAAGTGTATCGTCTCCCCGTTATCTTCAGGCAAGGCGAAACGACATGAGTTTTATTGTATAAATATTAGCTCATTCAGTTGGATCTCAGTCTGGATCTGCAAACTCGCCTTTTTTTTATAATAAATTGGAAACGTTTCATTTGACAATCAGACTACTCTGTTAAAAGATCCAAGGAATAAGTTTGGATCAGCAAATGTATCGTCTCCTGCTATCTTAGGCAAGGTTGTTTTTGACTTTGGAAAAACTTTAGCTCATTCGGTGGATTTATGGTATGGATCACCGGCTGACGTTTTTCTTTTAATAAATTGGAAACGTTTCAAAAATGAAAATATTCTTTTACAAGAAAGGGAGTGTAATGGTGAATTCAAGAACTAGTGAGTTGGATCATTCTACGATCAAGCCAAATCGCAAAATATGGAACCAGATCAAACGTGACTATGAACTATATCTGTTTTTGCTGCCAATCATTATTATTTATCTCGTATTTAAGTACTATCCAATGTATGGAATACAAATTGCTTTTAAGGATTTTTCACCAAGTCGGGGGATTTGGGGAAGCGAGTGGGTAGGCTTTAAGCACTTTATTGATTTTTTCGATTCCTATAACTTCTGGACGATCATGACCAATACGCTTACACTCAGTGCTCTATCGCTTGTGTTTAGCTTCCCAGCTCCGATTATTATAGCAATTATGCTCAATCAGATGCTGGCCAAGAGATACAAGAAAATTGTACAGACTGTAATTTATGCACCACACTTTATTTCTACCGTAGTGCTCGTCGGTATGCTTAATGTTTTTCTGTCTCCAAACAGCGGAATTGTGAATCACATCATCACCTGGTTTGGAGGGGACCCCATTATGTTTTTGGCCGACGAAGGTTGGTTCCGTCCTTTGTATATTTTATCAGGGGTTTGGCAAGAGACAGGTTTTGCTACCATCATTTACCTTGCTGCGCTGGCAGGGGTCAATCCAGAATTGCATGAAGCCGCGATCATGGATGGAGCAAGCAAATGGAAGCGCGTAATGCATGTGGATATTCCAAGCATTTTGCCGACGATCGTCATCTTATTGATTCTCGCACTCGGTAACATTATGGGTATCGGTTTTGAAAAGGCTTTCCTTATGCAGAACGATTTGAATTATGCCACCTCCAATATTATTCCGACCTATGTTTATGAAATCGGGATTCAAAAAGCACAATACAGCTTTTCTACAGCAGTTGGCCTGTTTAATTCAGTTGTAAATATTATCCTGATAGTCACCGTCAACCGGATCGCAAAAAAATTGACAGAAACCAGCCTGTGGTAGGGGGAGTTCATTTTGAATCAATTATTAAAGAGAAAAAGCAAGGGAGACATGTGGTTTGACATCGTCAACTACGTCATGCTGACCATAGTTATGTTGCTTGTATTATTCCCGCTGTATTTTGTATTGATTGCTTCACTCAGTGACCCCAATCTCATCTACTCAGGTGAAGTATGGTTCTTTCCAAAGGGTTTTACGCTGGATGGATACGGGCGAATATTCAGCGATTCATCTATATGGATTGGATATGCCAATTCGATCTTATATGCGAGTCTAGGAACATTAATCGGAGTTGCCGTGACCGTATGTGCAGCTTACCCGTTAGCTCGTAAAGGACTGGCAGGAAAGTCGGTAATAATGTGGTTTTTACTGATTTCCATGTTTTTTAGTGGGGGGTTGATCCCGACCTATTTGCTGATTAAAGATCTTCACATGCTGAATACGATCTGGGCACTTGTTATTCCTGGAGCGGGAGGTGTGTTCAATGTCATTATCGTAAGGACTTTTTTTCAGTCGACCATCCCGGATGAAATGTGGGAGGCCGCTTCCATTGATGGTTGTTCCAATACCAGATTTTTTTGGAGCATCGTATTACCTTTGTCTAAGTCCGTTATAGCCGTAATGGTACTGTATCATGTTGTCGGGTTCTGGAATGGTTTCTTTGACGCTTTGATTTACTTGAACGATGAAAGCAAGTATCCATTACAACTGGTCCTTCGCAACATTCTTGTCCAGAATCAGGCCAACTCGAGCATGATGATAGACGTGGAATCCTATGCAGCGAAGATGCGCGTTACAGAGCTTATCAAATATGGTGTCATCATGGTATCCAGCCTACCGTTGCTGATTTTGTATCCTTTCCTGCAAAAATACTTTGTTAAAGGCGTGATGATCGGCTCGATCAAAGGCTAACATTGTCATGGTGCCTGAAAGGGGGAATGTGCAACAGAATACCTAAATTCAGCATTCAGACAAGTAAATAACAAGGACAAGGGAAGTTCTCAGCTTGTGGACTGACATAAGGAGGTTATGTACGATGAAATTATTCAAAAGGGCTGGAATTCTAATGCTGGCTGGAGTGTTTGCTCTTAGCGGATGTTCGGGAGGCGGAGGCGAGTCAAAAAATCAGACGGTGAATCCAGATCAGGATGCAAATTTTAATAAAACCGGTCTTCCGATTGTTAAAGAAGCGGTGACATTAAAGATGGTATCCCCAAAAGCTGCTTTAGCGCCAGATTACTCGAAAATGGAAATATTTAAGCGGCTGGAAAAACAAACAAACGTAAAAATTGATTGGGAAAATATTCCAGACACTGACTTTGCAGAGAAGAAAAGTTTGTTGTTGGCCAGCGGAGATTTGCCAGATGCCTTTTACGGAGCCGGATTCACAGATTACGATCTAATCAATTACGGTAAAGACGGAACCATTATTCCGCTGGAGAATTTAATTGATAAATATGCGCCTAATTTGAAGACGCTTCTCGATCGACGGCCTGATATTAAACTAGCCATCACAGCGCCAGACGGTCACATCTATGGGCTGCCGTCGTGGGAAGAGAATAAGCTCGATACCAACCCCTTCTTTCACGTCATCAATAAAAATTGGCTCGATAAACTGGGCTTAAAATTACCTCAAACGCTGGACGAATACACGCAGGCTTTGATTGCCTTTAAAACGAAGGATCCGAACGGCAATGGCAAGGCTGATGAAATCCCATTAAGCTTTATGCACATGCAGTGGTGTAGTGACATTGCTGGCATATTCGGAGCTTTCGGTCTTCCGGATAATTTGGAACATCGGATCGTCCGCGAAGGTAAAGTGATCTTTACCGCTACGCAACCTCAATATAAGGAAGCATTAAAATATATTCATGATAACTGGTATAAGCAGGGGCTGATTGACCCTGAATCGTTCACCCAGGATGCCGCTCAGTATTTAGCAAAAGGCAAAACACCAGATGAAACGCTCGGCTCCTACGTTTGGTGGGAAGTCGAAGAAGTTGTCGGACCGGAGCGTAGTAAGGATTATGCTCTGCTGCCCCCGCTTAAAGGCCCAAATGGAGATCAAATGATTGGTCGCAACAACGGCGGCGGTCCGGGACGAGGTAGCTTCGTGATTACAAAGGAGAACCGTTATCCGGCAATGACGATGCGTTGGATCGATCAACAGTATGACCCTTACATGGCGGCTCAAATTCACTGGGGTCCGTTGGATGTCGTATTCAAGAAGGACGAAAAAGGAAAATTGGTGAACCTGCCGCTTCCCAAGGGAGTCTCCGCAGGTGAATTCCGTCAAAAAGTGGCTCCAGGCACAGGAAATCCGGGCGTCATTACTTTCGATGACTTCGGAAAAGTTGTTGATATGGAACCCCGAGCTCAGAAGCGTGCTGAGTATTTGGAGAAATATTACACTCCATATATGAAAAAGGAAAACTATGCGAGCATCTTCTTTGAACCGGATGAACTAGATAAAATCAATCGGATTGAGCCAGAACTTATTAAATATGTAAATACCCAAAGAGGCAAGTTCATCGTCGATGGCGAGGTAGATGAAAAGTGGGACAGCTATGTGAAGACACTCGAGAAGATGGGGCTGAACGAATTAATGGAGATCTATCAAAAAGGGTTGGATCGATATAATGCAAATTTAAAAAATAAATAATCAAACGATAGGTGGGGAGAAAACTGTGCTTGATGTAATAACCATTGGGGAAGTATTGATAGACTTTACGCCATCAGGTCGTACCACGGGAGGCAACGAGCAGTTTGAATGCAATCCTGGAGGGGCTCCGGCTAACGTAGCAGCTGCTCTATCCCGTTTAGGAGCTAGAGCGACATTGATTAGCAAAGTTGGGGATGATCAATTCGGTTCCTTGCTGCACGATACCTTGATGAACGGCGGCATCGACGTGTCTGCGCTTACGTTTACAGATGAAGCCAATACAACGCTGGCATTTGTTCATCTGGATGACAACGGAGACCGATCGTTCAGCTTCTACCGGAAACCAGGAGCGGATACATACTTGCGCACGCAGGATGTCCCGTTCGATAGGATTGAAAACTGCCATGCACTGCACTTTGGTTCTTTGTCGATGACCCATGAGCCGGCCCGTACGGCAACAAGAGCGGCAGTTGTGAAGGCTAAAGAGGCAGGAGTCCTGCTTTCATTCGATCCGAATATCCGGTTTGCTTTATGGGAGAGTAAAGAGGAAGCGAAACAGAATATCCTTTGGGGCATGAAGTATGCAGATATCCTGAAAATATCGGAAGATGAGCTCCACTTTATAATGGGTACAACTGATGTGGAAAAAGGCTCGCTAGAGCTGCAACAGCAATTCGGCATCGCCGGGATCTTCGTAACTTTAGCGGAAAAAGGCTGCTATTACCGATTAGCTGATCATGACGGATATGTGCCGGGTTTTCAAGTAGAGGCCACTGATACGACAGGAGCCGGCGACGCTTTTCTGGGCTGCTTGTTATATAAGATACTGAAAGCCGGTGTTTATTTGAATCAGCTGACCAAACAGCAAATCATCGGTATGCTAACTTTTGCTAATGCCGGCGGTGCATTAGTAACCACACGGAAAGGGGCTCTTCAATCTATGCCGACGACAGATGAAATTACCCAGATAATCGAGACAAATAAACAGCACGATGATGATAGATTTAGGCCGGGTTTTCATTTTTCACCTCACTCCCATTGGTTGAATGATCCCAACGGATTAGTCTATTACGAGGGAGTCTATCATCTGTTTTATCAGCACCATCCTTATAGTAACCAATGGGGACCAATGCACTGGGGTCATGCTGTAAGCCAAGACCTGGTTCATTGGGAGCATATGCCTATCGCTCTGTTCCCGGATGAGCATGGCGCTATTTTCTCCGGTTGCTGTGTGGTTGACTGGAATAATAGCAGCGGACTGTTCGATGGTTCCCATGGATTGATCGCACTCTTCACTCATGCAGACAGCTGTCCGGAGACCGAACAACCTCGCCAGCGGCAAAGCCTGGCTTACAGCAGCGATAAAGGCCGAACTTGGCACAAATATGAGGAGAACCCAATACTCGACGAGCATGATCTGGTCGACTTCCGGGACCCCAAGGTGTTCTGGCATTCGCCAAGTGCATCCTGGATTATGGCTCTTGTCGCGGGAGACCACGTTCGGTTTTATCGTTCCGACAATTTGCGTGAATGGTCGTTGTCAGGCGAATTCGGAAAGAGTGAAGGCTCGCATGACGGAGTTTGGGAATGCCCTGATCTCTTTGAATTGCCGGTTGATGACAGCGGACATTCCAAATGGGTACTTATCATAAGCATCGGAGATAATCCCAACTGTCCAGAAGGCTCACGCACGCAATACTTTATCGGAGAGTTCGACGGAAATACGTTCATCAATGACCATCCGGCCGATCATATCCTGTGGCTGGATTATGGCCGGGACAATTATGCGGGGGTCACCTGGTCGGATATAGCTGAGCAGGACGGACGGCGTGTGATCATCGGATGGATGAGCAACTGGAAATATGCTAACCAAACGCCTACCGGGGCCTGGAGAGGCACAATGACTCTGCCTCGCGTCTTGTCATTGACCAGTCGAGACGAGGGCGTAGTTCTGACCCAAATGCCTGTTCGGGAAATAGAGCAGCTGCGGAAAGGAACGCTCTGCTGGAATGAGGTTAAGGTTACGCCAGAGGTGCCGTTTACGCAAAAAACGAATGATGTTCTGCTTGAAATTGAAGCGGATATCGACATTCGTTCCGAAGACGAGGTTCATATTAAAATGAAGTCCTCTGGGCAAAGTGAGACTATTATCGGTTATGACCCTGTGCGCCAATGGCTATTCATCGACCGCTCGAAATCGGGCCTGAGTGATTTCCACCCGTCGTTTGCGTGCAAGCACGGTGCTAGAATGGTTTCGGAGAATGGGAAGATCAAGCTGCATATCTGGCTGGATCGCAACGCGGTTGAAGTGTACGCGAATGAGGGCTTGGTTGCACTGACGGATCAAATATTCCCTGATGCTCCGATGGATCGTATTGAGATAAGTGCGAAATCAGGGGAAGTTGTAGTGAACTCGTTTTATATGCATGCTCTTAACTCCATTCATATTCCTAATAGTCCAACGGAGCAGATATCCAGGAGGGTTGAAGTATGAGCCATGCAACCGATAATCGGGGATTGATTATGTATTGGGCCTTCAATGAAGGAACCGGTACAAGCGCTCTGGAGAGCGTATCCCAAGTCCAGGATAATATCCAGTACGTGTTTAACCAAGCGGAGTTTACTCAACCTTGCCCTCCACGGTGGAGACAGGGGGTAATTGGAAATGGGCTTCTGTTCGATGGTTATTCGACTTACATTGCGCATTCGTTCGATGAGGGAAATCAGAACACCGAGCCAGAGTATCGATCAGCGTTAAGCATAGGAGTATGGGTAGCCCCACGCTCCTATGAATGGGGGGATGATGGCAAATTGTCCGCCATCGTGAACCGCTACAACCTGGATCGCAAGCAGGGTTATCTGCTCGGCATGTTCCGTCACGGTTCCTGGTCCTTCCAAGTCGGGCTGGAAGGAGGAGACTGGAAGGAACTTTGGTCGCCGGACGGCCATGAACTGCCCAAGAATGAATGGTCATACGTGAATGCTGTGTTCGATGGGAACCAAGGGGAAATCAAGCTGTATTTAAACGGCAGTGAAATCGCTTCAGCTGCCGTGCCTCGTGGTTCCCGCCTGGCTGAGGCGGCGGACACGGATCTTCTTATCGGCAAGAATAACCATAGCAGCCTGCTGGCGGAAGTGTTCAGCCTGCACATGTTTAGCGGTATCATTGATGAACTCAAGATTTATAATCGGGCGCTGAGCGCGGAAGAAGTGGCCGCTTCTTATCGGCATGTGCTGGATACCTTTCATGAAGGTATCCGGCCACAATTAAACTATGACGAGATCAAGCTGGACCGAACGCCACTGCTACTTGATCGGCACAGACCGCAATATCATGTTAGCCCGCCGGCCCATTGGATGAACGAACCTCATGCACCGATCTATTTTGACGGGCAATATCATTTGTTCTATCAGCATAACCCGCAGGGGCCGTTCTTTCATCAGATCCATTGGGGACATTGGGTAAGTCAGGATTTGGTGCATTGGCGTGATCTACCCGTGGCCCTGGCGCCCGAAAAGGATCAGCTCGCACCGGACGGGATCTGGTCGGGAAGCGCAACCTATGATGCTGACGGACTTCCTGTCTTGTTCTTTACGGCAGGTAATGACAGCGCTTCTCCGAATCAGAGCGTAGCGCTTGCCCGAAGCACTTATACCCTTGACGGAAACCCGGATCTGGTTCAGTGGGTCAAACATCCAGAGCCGTTGATCGTGCAGAAGAAGGGAATGGGCGCATTTGGGGATTTCCGAGATCCATTCGTATGGAAGGACGATGACGGCTGGTATGCTCTGGTCGGGTCCGGAATTGAAGGTGGAGCAGCACTGGCATTTGCGTCACAGGATATGCTGAATTGGACGTATAAAGGGCCGTTTTTTAAAGCGGATATTCAGAAGTTTCCTTACCTTGGACCCATCTGGGAGCTCCCTGTGCTTCTTCCCCTTGGCAGTGACAAGCAGGGAGTGAACAAACATCTGCTGCTTGTCAGCCCTGTGGGGAAGGGAGCGGATGTCGAGGTGTTCTATTGGATCGGACAACTTGACAAGCAAAATCTTTCGTTCATCCCCGATCAAGAAGAGCCTCAATTGATTGATGTCGGGGATTTCCATTTTACCGGACCGAGCGGAATGGTTGATCCGAAGACCGGCAGAAATATCGTCTTTACGATAGCCCAAGGCGACCGGACCTCCGAGATGGAATATAAGTCGGGTTGGGCTCATAACGGAGGCTTGCCGTTAAGCGTGTATTTGAGGGATGACGGACGTCTGGGAATAGAGCCGATTCAGGAGCTTCAATCGCTGCGTGGCCCTAAGCGGCTATCGCTTCGGGACCAGTCATTGGCTGAAACTAATGTGCAGCTTAGGAATGTTCATGGTGACATGCTTGAGATTCAATTGGAATTGGAGCCCGGCAGCGCCAAAAAATTCGGAATCAAGGTCCGTTGTACGCCGGACGGAGAGGAAGAAACTCTGCTGTATTATGATTGGAATCAAGCGTTGCTCATGGTCGACCGCTCGAAAACGACCCTGCATCCTGGAGAAAAGTGCGGAGGGATTCAAGGCGGTAAGTTGGAGCTGCTTGGGGAGAATCTGAAGCTTCACATTTATTTGGACCGCTCCATGGTCGAAGCTTATGCAAGCGGATTGAAAAGCCTGACAACCCGGGTATATCCGAGCCGTATGGATGCTTTGGGACTCGAGATTTGGGGAGATGGAGAACCGTTTGTTAAATCCTTGGATATATGGGATATGCAGTCCGTTTGGTAAGACGGTTGTTTAGGCGCTCCTTACGAATGGGGTATGCACAAATGATCAAGAAACTTTGCATTCCTCCGTTTGGAAACGTTTCATTCATATTCTCCCTTCTTCATGACTATTCATCTTTGTACAAGGAGAGCATTTCGAAATGAGGTATCGATGTTCGCAAGTATAACAAGTTTCGAAGGAGGCTCGAGAATGAGGAAAGTCAAAAGAGGAAAATGTTGGATATCGGGAATGGTTATATGGGCTATGGTGCTCCAGCTTGTTGTTCCGGGAATCTCTGTCGCGTCCGAAAATAGAACTGTTGCTGGAGAAACGCTCATTCCTAAGAATGATGTGAAATCATCGGTTACGGATGCGATTTATCAAATCAAGAATATTCCTAAGAATGACATGGGATTGTCAGTTACAGATTCAGTCTATCAAATCCGGAATCCTGGATTTGAAACAGGAGATTTGACGGGATGGACCGTTATCAAAGGCGATGCGTTCGGTCCGAATAGCGTAACCGACGAAACGACTTGGTGGGCAGAAAAAATACCGTATAACCAGGAAGGAGCTTATCATTTAAACGGCTGGAAGTATGACGAATCTGCGACAGGTGTACTTCGTTCCAGCACTTTCGAGCTGGGCGGAAGCGGCTGGATCAGCTTCAAGCTTGGCGGTGCAAAGAACCCAGACAAGGTATTTATAAATATTGTGGAAGTCGATACGGGACAAGTTATTGCCCGATACGGAAATAGCGCATTCGCCGACGTTGGCTTCCCGGATCCTGCGCAGGGCATGCGGCTTGCCAATATGGTGCAATACAAGGCGGATCTTTCCACACAATTGGGCAAGAAACTGTATGTGGAAGTCGTCGATAATGCAACCTCGGATTGGGGAGTCATTTTTGCGGACGCATTCTCCATGTACCATGAGTCGGAGCCAGCTGAAGGAATTGTTGCGACGGATATCAAGCCGGATTTCAAGCGCTATGAAATCGATAATCCAAGCTTTGAAACCGGAAATCTCGATGGCTGGACGGTTGAGGAAGATGCTTTTGAAGTGACTGATGAAGCTCATGCGAGCAAAGAAGGGAACTTTTATGCCAAATCCTCCCTGCAAGGAAAGGGCTCCATCACTTCTAATACTTTCACGCTTCAGGGAACCGGAACAATTAATTTTACTGTTTTGGATATCCTCAAACCGGAAAATGCATATGTTGCACTTTTCGATGCGAACAGCAACACATTGCTTATGAAAACCGGGAATGTCAGCGCGAACGAGAAAATCTCATGGAAAGTGCAAGAACACTACAACAAGAAGCTCTATGTAAAGGTTGTCGATCATTCCAATGAAGCCAGCATTGCCGTTGATAGTTTCCAAGCAAGTGGTAGGGGGACTATTTTCTACTTAAACCTTGATGAAGGCGCAGGAAAGAAAGCGTTGGAGAAAGTACACAATCTTAGGCACGATGTGAACTATGTATTTAACAACGCCAGGTATATGGCATCGAAGGATCCGAGATGGACTCCGCGTGGAATAAAAGGCGGCGCCTTATTGTTCGATGGATCCTCGAATTATATTGAGGTCAATGCAAACGTTACTGTGCCTGTAAGCGACGCGTTAACCATCGAAGCTTGGGTTGCACCGCGTAGCTATGAGTGGGGAGACGGAAACAAGCTGTCTGCGATCGTAAACCAATCCGACCAGGATAAAGCGGAAGGCTTTTCTCTTGGTATGTATCGGCACGGTACATGGTCGATGCAAGTAGGCATCGGCGGTCAGTGGATTCAGGTATGGGTAAAGGATCACCCGTTGGAAAAATACAAGTGGAATTATGTGGCCGCTACTTTCAGTAAAGAAGATGGAAAAATTAAGTTATATCTAAACGGTGAGGAAGTGGCTTCCCAAGCAACCCCCGTCAACGTTCCGATCACACCATCTACCGAAAGCCTGATCATCGGGAAAAATAATAAACCTGTAGAGTTAGCAGGGGTGTTCTCCTTCAATATGTTCAGCGGACTCCTAGATGAAGTGAAGCTGCATAATAAAGCCCTTACGAACCAGGAGATACTTGCTGGATATGAGAGCGTGAAGGCGCTTCATGGAGGTTCAATTCCGAAAATTCCGAATGCGGACATTGATGAGGATCCAAGTGTGTTTGACGGAGATCAGCACCGACCCCAGTACCACGCGATGCCTCCGCAAAACTGGATGAATGAAGCACATGCACCGATTTACTATAACGGCAAATACCATTTATTTTATCAACATAACCCGCAAGGTCCATTCTGGCATCAAATCCACTGGGGGCATTGGGTGAGTGACGATATGGTGAACTGGGAAAATGTAAGACCTGCTCTTGCGCCCGAAGCGGGCACCCTAGATCCGGACGGCACGTGGTCAGGCAGTGCAGCGTATGATCGAAACGGCAATCCTGTTCTGTTCTATACCGCTGGCAACGACTCCTTGTCGCCGAACCAAAGAACAGGGTTGGCAACTCCGGCGGATTTGTCCGATCCCTATTTGGAAAAATGGGAGAAATATCCTAAACCGGTAACGGAGCAGAACGGAAAAGGCATCCACAACGAGTTCCGCGATCCGTTTGTATGGTACGACAAAGAGGTGGACAAGTGGTATCAGTTAGTGACATCTGGTCTTCCAGACTTCAGCAGCGGCACAGCTTTGGTGTATGTATCCGATGATATGTACAATTGGAAATATAAGGGGCCGTTATACGTTAGTGACAGAAGCCGTTATCCGGAGTTGGGTACGGTATGGGAGCTACCAGTGTTATTGCCGTTAGGCACGGATAGTACGGGCAAGCAAAAATATATTTTCATGATTAATCCCCATGAAAAGCCGGAGCATGTTCCTCCAGCGAACGATGTGCAAAGAGATGTTGAGGTCTTTTACTGGATCGGGACCTGGGACCGGGATAACTTTAAATTTATTCCTGATCAGGAGGCACCCTCCAAAATGGATGTAGGTGACGGCTATTTAACCGCAGAGAGCGGTCTGGTCACACCCGACGGAAGAACGGTCGTATTCTCTATGGTGCAAAATGTAAGAACACCGCAAGCCGAATATCAATCTGGATGGGCTCATAATTTATCTTTGCCGGTTTCCCTAAGCCTCGATAAGTATGATAAATTGCATATCGAACCGATTAAAGAACTGCAGAGCCTTCGAGGGGAAAAATGGGTTGATTTTTCGGACAAAAATTTGGAAAGCGCCAATCAATTGATTAAGAATGTCAAAGGCGACATGCTAGAGATTGTGATGGAGATTGATCCGCGTGAAGCCCAGAAATTTGGTCTCAAGGTGCGACGCTCGGAAAAAGGCCAAGAAGAGACGCTCATTTACTACGACAAGAAGAACGGGACGTTTAATGTGGATCGAACCAAGAGCAGCATTGATCCGGATGTGCGTGTAGACGGCATTCAAGGAGGATATGTAGATCTTGAAGGAGAGAACTTGAAACTCCATATCTTTCTTGATCGCTCGGTCATTGAAGCCTTTGCAAATTACAAGAAGAAGCTGACAACTCGTGTCTATGTAGGCAGATACGACTCCTTAGGCTTACAGATCTGGGCCGATGGCGATATCAATATCAAATCCATGCAAGTATGGGATATGAATGCCTTAACGGGTAAACCGGCTGCTCCGGTCTATGCACCCGATAAGTGGGATAATTCTGTGTATAAGGATATTACAGAGCTGCCTAACCATGATTTTGCTACGGGCGACTTAACAGGATGGATGACGGAAGGAGACGCCTTCCAGAATGTCCATGTGACCAATACCCAGTTCTTCTGGGACAACATTTTCTTCAACCCGTCGCATAAAATTCCGGGCAGCTACCATTTGTGGGGCTTCAACGAGCAAGCCGGCGGCGACAGCTTAACAGGAGCGCTAAGATCTCAAAATTTCGTCCTTGGTGGGAACGGTAAGATCAACTTCCTTATCAGCGGAGGCCGGGATATAGATCGTCTGTATGTTGCGCTGGTTCGGGCGTCGGACGACAAAGAGTTATTTAAAGAGACAGCGACCAATTATGAGGAATATCAACGTAAGATTTGGGATGCGACGGATTATATCGGGGAGGAGCTTTATATAAAGGTGGTTGACCACTCCAAAGGCGGGTTTGGACATATTAACGTCGATGATTTTAATGTACCTGTTCAGGTAAAGAAGAAAACTAACAACTGACTCTTGTTAATACAGAATACCCGTGAGTCCTGTAGTCACTCCAAGCAAATCGAATAGTCAAATAGCTTATCATTCGAAATGGCATCGGTATTGTATCTGATTCTGGAATTGAGCTTTTGATAAATGGGAAGTAAATAATGTAAATCTCGAAACCCCTTATCTTATCTATGGATAGGGGGTGAATTATTGTTGTCAGAATGCAACGTATTGTGTAGAATTAAAGAAAATTATGGAAACATAATTGAGGTGGGGGTGGTCCCTCTATACTCAACTTATACAGAGGAATGAATAAAAATGCTTGGGAGAGGGGGGGAGTGTGTGTATAAAGAGCTTCTGAGCATAGCACAGCTAATGGGGGAAACAATGCGATTGGTTGGGTATGCCCGATACTACAAATCCCTTAACATTGATGGTTTACATTACATACATCAAGTAGAAGGTACCCAAGTGATCGCTATTGTTAAACCAAATCATAGTACTCATCATGAAGCTACAACATTTTTAATGAATCTATTATTAACGGAAAAGCTAAAAATGAATACGGTTACAGGGCATGCCCAGAATCTGAAAAAGTTCTTGGATTACATGATGTTCTGGAGGCTAGAGGAAGATTTTGAACATATCCATAATATCGAAGTAAAAGCAGGTGGACCGTATCCTATTGAAGTAATATTACTGGGATTTGCGGATTACCTTCGATGTATTCCAAAAGGTTACAAGCCATTTGAAGATTTAAAGGTGGCGACTCACGGGATTCATTGGTCTATGTTAAAGAATATCCCCCTTAACAAACATGCAATGGCAGAAGGGAAGCTATCAACCGTAATTCGAAGCAGTCATAACGATTTAAAGAAAACCAACTGGTGTGAGTACCCGTCTGGTGCACTTGCTCCGATCATCTATACTGCATGTGCATATCTGAAGTTCTTGCGTGATAGAACAACAAGATTTAAATACCTGCCATTAGAGCAGGTTCCGAGAAAAGAAATAAGAGATAATCATTCATTAATAGCGGGTACTGCGGGTAGTAGGGTGCGGATAGTGTTTGATGTGGAAAATATTGCTCGAGATTCCGGTACTGCAGGACCTGGAGGAGGGAAGAGCAGGCAAGCCTCTCCCATTAACCACGACAAGGTCTTTAGTGAGACCGAAGCAGACATGTTCTTTGAATTGATCGATCCGTATGAAAATGCTTTGGATCTTCTTCTCTTTGCGATATTGCGTTACTTTGGATTACGCCCTAGTGAAGCAGCTGAGATTCGAATTGAGCCGTCAACAATTCCTTCCAACTTAAACGTGTATCATACAGCAAGAGAGGAATTAACCGAGTCTCTTTCCGGGAACTTGCAGTTTGTAAAAGAACGCGGGTTGCGGGGGAATTGGGTCATTGATACGGGATGGAAAACGAAGGCTTCCTGCAGGGACGTGGCGTTGATAACTCACAAAACAATTGATCCATTTAGCAGGAAAAATATCCGATTTCCAACACAAGAGGAGTTCACTGATCTTCTGTATTGGGCACTTCTTCAGCGGCGGGAACTTTTGTCTTATTACACAAGTGAAGATCATGGCTATCTATTTGTATCAGAGTCAAACAATTCAAAAGGGAAGCCATTAAGTAAGAAAGGCGTTTACAGTAAGTATAATAATTTGGCTGATGACTTATTTCAACGAACTGGGGGAAGCGTAGACCTACGTTCCTACTATCCACACACCTTCCGACACTTATTCGCGACATCACTTCTCCTAAGATATCGCAGACCAATCGAAGAGATCAGCAAGTGGTTGGGGCATTCTTCTGTCGTGATTACGCGCGATACATATATTCATTGGATACCTGAGTCAAATAATGACACAGAAAAAGGTAAAGTAGATCATTTAGGGAGGGTATTTATGCGACAGGCGGAGATCTCAGAGGGAATCCACGCGCATGAGGAGGACTCGGAATGACACTAGAATGGACTCCATTATCGGAATTTGGCAAATTTTTAAAAAACACGCTGCGTTTGAATCATGTGAATCAAGTATTTTCTTCTATAAAAAATCCCGTCCTTCAATTATTTACTACATTTCCGGCCCCGGATAACTGGTTAGCTGTACCGCCTGAAGAGAGACCAACCTTTCGACATCGCGACAGTCGAGACCTATGGTATGTCATTTTCTGGGCTTGGCATACAGGTTTTTGCAAGGGAAATGATGTAGTAGCACAATATCGTCGAAACGACTTGGTTTGTTACCTGTCAACCAGAGGTCGTGTTAATCTGTCGGATTTCCCCGTCAAAATGGGCCTCCTCAAAAATTCAGAAGCAGAAAACATCCGCAAAAAAGACTCAAACCGTATAGGTTTGTTCAACAAACTATTTATACACCTTCTAGGTGTTATGAAACCGCTGGGCGATTTCACGGAAGAAGATATAGCGTTAGCGGATGTAATGCGTCCGAACGACAAACGTTATAACGCCAAGTGTTTAAAGGACATTCTTTTTGAGCTTGGATATTCGGATGAACCAGGAAGACGTAGGCAAAGAATACTGTTTGACGATTGCTGTGAGCATCCAAAGTGGGGGGATATCGCACGTGAGTTTCGCGAGCATTTAAAACGAAGTAATTCGCTAGACTATTATATTCGTAAAGCGGGCAGTGCTTTGCATAAATTTTTCAAATGGCTTGACCAGCACGGGGAGTCGGATGCTTCATCTCTCGAGTATGAAGATTTTCTCGATTTGTTTGATTACATTTCAAAGAATAACGATGGAGAGGAGTTTTCAGCTAAGTATACCGGGAACAATCTTCTACACATAAAGTTATTCTTTGATTGGGGGAAAGGTTCTCATACATTTTTTCCAACATACGTTGACTGGCCCAGTGATTTATATTCTGGAATTCATCGTGAGGCCCAAGAAGAAACATATTCCGGTGATGGCCTCGCTTTTGATGACCCAAACTTCCCGATGCTCATGAAGGAAGCAATTGAAAATTATCATCCCGAAGATGATGTTGAAGTTTTATGTCGCGCTTTTTGGTTAATTATTGCCTCATCACCGGTGCGTAAAACGTATCTGCTCAATCTTCAGGCTGAAGAATGTATGCTGCCATTGCCTAATGCTCCATCAGCGGTAGGATTATACAGCCCATATTCAGGTATTGAGAAAGCTAAACATCGTAACGGCCAATTTCCTATAATTGATTCTGCAGGTCTTAGAGCGGTCGAATTTTTACAGAAAAGATCGAGCGATAAAGCCTTCCGACCGATACGGAACGAAAGAGCGGATGCATCGTATGTGCATCTTTTTTAATTGGAGAAATATCCCTGGATTTTGAATGAAAGACAAATATATAGGTTTTTTGACAAGATAGCAGAATTTATTGGACATGGAGATAAAAAAGGGAAGGCTCATGGTTACAGACACTATCTCATAACTCACATTGCAATCGAAACCGGGAACAGTGAGTTAGCACGACTTGCTGCAGGTCATGAAAATCAAACCATGCTGAATCGATACTTACGAAGTAATCTCTCCCGTCAAGCATTGTTATTTGCTACTATTAAGAAATATCAGGATGGTGAGATTGCGGGACGGTTTATTTGGCGAATCTTCGAAGCACTTGCCAGCGAACAAACTGAGCCTGACGAATTGATAAAAGCTTTGGGATCTGAAGAGCTATCTTTAGATGAATTCTTTGCAAAATTCGGGCTTCCAGCTCCTACAGGTGTAGGAAGATGTTTAATACAGGGGGCTTGCCTTTTTGAGGCAAAGTGTTTTTCCTGTCATCATTTCGCCATACGAAAAAGTGAAGCAGCACAGGCATTTCATACTTTGGCCAGATTAACCAAGGACATGTGGAACATGATGCGAGGCAGTCGGGATTTTACAACCAAAAACGCCAAGGCGGCCGGATTAGCTACGCAAATAGCGTTGCTTGGGGACATGATTCGGCATTTCGGCTATAGTGACGAACAGATTCAAATAGAGGTTATCAGTCGACTAGTCTGAGCTTAGATTGGAAAGAGGTGAAATCGTGTCGCAAATATTAGCTTGGCAATCCCTGAGATTTGGGCCCATTACTGTAAGGCGAAAGGGACAATTCGAGAGTAGAGAGCATCTGACAAGATCGGAGTATGAACAATACAGATCGGCAGAGACTTGGGGACGGGTTGAACCTATTTTATCAAGCTCCTTAACGGATTTGGTACAACCCACAATATTTTTCAAGTTACCCGGCACCCAAAGAGATTACGTATTACTGCTTGCCTTTTTACAACGGATCAGTTTGCCTTTAGAGATCGTATTTCCAACCAAGACCGAATTCAATAAATTTCCTTTTCCCGAGTTACCGAATTTTGAGTACTTTGATGCGCTTTACGATAAATACTATCCGGTATTGTATCCGATGGATAGCGAAAAACAACTACAAAAGGCAAAGAAAAGGATTCCTTTGCTTCGAACTGTAGTTTGCTTATGGTTCGCAGGTTACGCCCTTAAGGAAGGGTTAGAGGGTAATCATATTATTACTTCCTCTGTATTAGCAAAAGCAAGTAAGATCGCTAAATATCATAGAAGTAGTTTAACCCTCCTAGGTAAGATGTTAGCTAAAGAAACAGATTCCTTGATTGAAAATAAACCGGTCATACCTTGCGATGAAGCGGAAAGAAGTGTCTGGATAGCCGCGGGAATATATCCAACCCAAACGCCGTTTGAGGAGAGTCTCTATACCTTTGCATTTTCTTACTTGAGGCAACGTGTGAATGATTCAATAACTGATGATTATTACGACGATGAAGGAAATTTACTTTTCAGATACGGTAAAAAAACTATCAGCATAAATTATTGGAAAGCGATAGTCAAGTACATCCGGTATTTTGCAATCAAATGTCGATCAAAAGGTCTTACTGACATAAGCGAGAATTCAATATCAGAAGTATACACAGAGATTTTTGGCCAGATGAAGGGACAAGAAGATAAGACGTTTTTCCGAGTGGCGCTTCGACATTGGCTTAGGTGGCTTATAAGAACTACAAATGCTTCATACAACATAGAACGGATTATGCCAAGACCTAGACGTGTTATGTCAAAAGATCATGGACGAGTATTTAGTATGTCCAAAGCTTATATTCTTGTGCAGACCTTAATGAACGATCAAACTCCTTTAATTAACGAGAACATTCTGATGGACTTTCGTCATAGGCGGGCTTGCCTGTTGATGTTATCAACTGCAGCAAGGCCTCATGAAATAGTTAATTTGCTTCAGAATGCTTTATTTATAGATTCGCAGGATAATTCCTGGATTCGTTTTCACAAAACCAAGACCATTCGCAATCAACCCGATCGAAACGGCTATGAATGGGTTCATCACGCTCTAGTGAAGAGCGATGCTGCAAGATGGTTTAACGAATTGATTCATTTTGCCCCATCAGAACCTATATTTTTTCCAAGAGAGTGGGGTGGGGATGGCCTTACGGAACTTCGTTTACTGGCTTCAAAACATAATGATGGCCCTATACGAACTAGCGGACTGTATAATTTTTTAACTCGCATTCAATCGAAGTTATGGCCTGAACTTAGGAAGCCATATTTCACACCCCATAATCTAAGAGCGCTCCATCTTACTTATCGGCGTATCTTAGGAGACAATGATGCGCTACTAGAGAGGCAGGCCGGACATAGTCAAATGACCAAATGTTTAATATTTTAAACTTCAGGTCAAATCCAAAGGGTGAGGAGAACATATAGAATGGAAAAATTATTGGATCCGCAAAAAACAGCGTTAGTTGTCATTGATTTGCAAAAATGGCTTGGTAATCAATACGCCCCTTATTCCGCCGAGCAGGTAGTATCTAACGCTGCCGCCTTGGCAGATGCTTTCCGTGAGCAAGGCTCAATGGTTGCCCTGGTCCGGGTATCTAGCAAAGATCTGAAGGATATCCCGAGACCGAAGTTGGATTCGCCTGCACCACCACTGAATCTGCCTGAAGGATGGGATCAAATCGTCCCGGAAATGCGGGTCGCCGAAACAGACCACATCATTACTAAAAAGCAATGGGGAGCTTTTTACGGAACGGAGCTCGACCTGCAGTTGCGTCGCCGGGGAATCGACACCATCGTCTTATGCGGCATCGCTACCGGGCTTGGCGTGGATACGACCGCGCGGGAAGCGTTTATGAATGGGTATCAGCTGATTTTGGCGATCGATGCCATGACCGGGTTTTCTCAAGCCGAGCACGATCACGTGAAAAATTTTATTTTTCCACGCATCGGGCGTGTTCGGACAACACAGGAAATCATTTCTGCCTTTGCTGAAGTTTGAACCCAAAGGAGATGTGCCCTTGGATTTATCAGGTTCCAGGGGTCGTTTTTTTATTTCAGGAGGTTGGTCTCTATGACCCAAAAGAGAAGTCCCAAGTCCGATAGGATGTACCCCTGGTATGTCTTATCTGTAACCAGTCTCGGAGCGTTCCTGGTTCTGGTCAATATCGGAACGCTTAATGTCGCATTGCCGGAATTAAGCCAGCAATTTCATGCGAATGCGGCAGCTTCCAGCTGGATTTTACTTTCCTATATGCTGGTAAACACTATCCTGATTTTAATCTTCGGACAAATTTCGGATATTTTCGGAAGAAGCCGAATGTATTTAATAGGAATGGCCATCTTTACCGTATCCAGTTTACTACTCGGTTATGCTTTTAATGTAGAGGTACTAATCCTTCTTCGGATCGTACAGGCTGCCGGAGGAGCGCTCGTAGTGACGAACACAACACCGCTGATTACCGATGCGTTTCCCCAATCGCAGCTGGGCACCGGTCTCGGTCTGAATTTATTGTCCGCTTCCGTCGCGCAGGTGCTTGGCCCGGTCGTCGGCGGCGTGGTCACGACCGCCTGAGGCTGGAGGTGGGTGTTCTGGTCTAATGTTCCCTTCGGGATCATTGCTCTCATCTGGGGGCTCTGGATTCTAAGGGTGAAGCCCCTAGCGCAGCTCCATAAAAAAGTGGACGGATATGGAGGCATCATGATCTTTGTCGCTTTAGCGGGTCTAATCATTGCTTTATCCAAGGGGGGAGAACTGGGCTGGGGAGACAAGCAGGTGATCGGAGGTTTTGCGATATTCGCCATATTTACTACTATATTTTTATGGCATGAGCATCGTTCAGCATCACCTCTACTAGATTTAAGCCTTTTTGAAAGCTGGACGTTCAGTATGGGGAACATCGCTACATTCTTTAATTCTTTTGCCCGTACGGCGGTTGCTCTGCTCTTCGCTCTCTATTACCAATTTGCCTTCCACCAAAACGCGCTTAATGCCGGTCTAAGGATCCTTCCAATTACGATAGGGATGTTGGTCATTTCTCCGATTGCTGGCATGTTGACTAAGAAGGCGGCCATTCGAGTTCTGGCCTCACTTGGAATTCTTATTTCTATAGCAGGACTACTACTACTCCTATTCGTGGTCGGTGGAAATTTCTCTTACGGGGTCACCGCTTGCGGCATGTTGTTAATCGGGGTCGGGACCGGTTTATTCCTTACCCCCAATACGACGGAGGTCATGTCAAGCGTTCCGGAGCAAAGCCGCGGGGTGGCGAATGGACTGCGGTCCATGCTATATAACTTGGGTCAAGTGCTGAGTACGGCTCTTTCTTTAACCATCGTCGGCGCAGCGCTGCCAGCCCACCTGAAGAACGTGCTGTATTCCGGAAAGAACAATGTGATTTCTGCCGTTGATTTTGCTTTCGTCATTCACGGTTACCGCTGGGTCATCATCGCACTAATAGGGACTTCTCTACTCGCTCTTGCTGCCTCGTGGTTCCGTCCGCAACAGAAAAAAGCTTACGAAAGCTCTTCAGCGGCCTCTTGACTTTGACGCATTGATGCCGCGTCAATCCGTCCGATCCTCATCGATCGGTCCTGCGGCTGCCGCCATAACCCCAGCGCGTCCGGTAAGCCCAAACTTCTGGAGCTAGCGATATATATCCGGCGGGTAGTGGAGCGTTGACGATAATATTGCTTACCAACCTGTAACTAAAGAAGTTTTTATTAGAAGGATACCTTTTTACTTCTACAAACCCGATACACGCTCAAAAAATGTAGGTGGCTTCCTTGCTATAATACGTTGCTCTCATTTTAAGATTTCCAGCCTAATAAAAATTTCAAGTAAAGTAGAACTTATGACCTATTGGAATTATTTTCATATTACTGTATTATCATTGAGTGTAAACATGATCGATCAGGACTTTTTAAAAGAACACATAAAGGATAAATACGGATACGAAAGACTCATCACTTATTTCTCAAGACATGAAGTAATTGGGGAAGAAATTTTTCCGTATCTTGGTACTGCCATTCACTAAACGGACTGGTTTATTTGCGTTTATGGGAGGATTTCACGGAATGTCGCTGGGGAGTCTGGCTGTTACCAGCAACATTCAGAAAAGATCTTCCTCCGGCATAGCATTATCCGATGTTACCTTTTTCCCATACTCCGAGAGTCCAATTGACTCATTCGATACTATTGAATACATGGAAGCCGTTCTAAACGACGGTCACTCGGGAATCGAAAAACCGGCGGCTATTATATTTGAAACCATTCAGGCGGAAGGCGGCGTAAATATAGCTTCACCCGAATGGATGCTCAGGCTGAGGGAACTTAGCGACAGACACGGTATTCTACTGATTTGCGATGACATTCAGGTTGGCTGCGGACGCACCGGACCGTTCTTTTCATTTGAACGTGCCGGGATGATCCCTGATATTGTACTGCTTTCCAAGTCAATCAGCGGGTATGGCCTTCCCATGTCTATTCTGCTGATGAAACCGGAACTTGATGTCTGGAAGCCTGGTGAGCATAACGGTACGTTCCGGGGAAACCAGCTTGCTTTCATTGGAGCTACAGCTGCGTTGGAATATTGGGAAATGAATAATTTGGAACAGTCTGTGAAATATAAGGAAGCATTTGTAAGAGAATATTTAACCAAGCAGATTTTGTCATTACATAAGGGCCTGACCATTCGGGGTGCAGGTTTGATTTGGGGTATTGATTTTTCCAATGTGGAGGATGAGCGAATCACGCAAAAAGTAGTAGAGGAATGTTACCAAAACGGTTTAATCATCGAAAGCGCAGGAAGAAAAGACAGTGTTATAAAACTTATGCCTCCGTTAACCATCGAGCTTGAACTTTTGCAGCAGGGTTGTTCAATTATCAGACAAGCTATTCAAGAGAATATAAATAAAGTATTGGAGGTCGAAAGTTATGGATAAAATCGCCATTATAGGAATAGGATGCCGTTTGCCAGGAGGAATAAGGGGGCCTGAGGAGTTCTGGGAAGCATTGACTGCGGGAAAAGATATGACTTCCGATTTACCCGAAGGCCGCTGGGATTTAGAAAAGTTTTATGATCCTGACAAATCAAAGCCAGGCAAGCATTACACCTGTCATGGTGGATTTTTAGATAAAATAGATGAGTTTGACCCTTTGTTTTTTGGTATTTCTCCAAGGGAAGCGGCCTTTCTTGATCCACAGCAAAGACTGATGCTGGAGACATCATGGGAAGCAATGGAAGATGGAGGCTTGGATCCGGCCAAGCTAGCAGGAACCAATACCGGTGTCTTTGTAGCGGGCTTCACCCTTGACTATCAAGCAATACAATTTAAAAACGAATCGGTTGAAAGTTTAGATACACATTCGGCAACGGGTATGATGATGACAATGTTGTCCAACAGGATTTCATATATATATGATTTCAGAGGTCCAAGTTTGTCTGTAGATACAGCGTGTTCGGGCTCTTTGGTTGCAACACACCTTGCATGCGGGAGTTTATTGAATAATGAATGTAATCTCGCAATAGCAGGCGGAGTAAGTGTTATAGCTACACCTGAGTATACCATAGCGGAAAGTAAGGGTGGTTTTTTATCTCCCGATGGACGGTGCAAAACTTTCGATTCCAGTGCAAACGGTTATGCAAGAGGAGAAGGAGCCGGCGTTGTGGTTTTAAAACGCCTGTCAGATGCTATCGAAGACGGAGATAGGATTTATGCCGTAATAAGTGGATCGGGTGTAAACCAGGACGGCCACACAGACGGGATTACTGTTCCAAACGGGCAGGCTCAGGAAAACTTAATGAAGGAGGTATACAAAAAGGCAGGAATATCACCTTCAGATATAACATATATTGAAGCTCACGGCACCGGCACTCCGGTTGGAGACCCTATTGAGGCTAATGCAATAGCACGAGTGGTTTCAACAGACAGGCCAAAAGATAAAAAGTGTATTGTTGGATCTGTTAAGACAAACATTGCCCACCTTGAGGCCGCTGCAGGAGTTGCCGCACTGATAAAAGCTTCACTAATCATAAAGCATAAGCAAATACCTCCACATCTGCACTTTAAGAATCCAAACCCTAAAATTCCCTTTGACGATTTATGTATACGAATTCCTCAGACCCTGGAGCCTTTGCCGCAACCCGCATTGGTTGGCATAAATTCATTCGGTTTTGGAGGAACAAATGCCCATATCCTCTTGGAGGAAGCTACAGATCTCCAAAAACAGGGTACTCCTGAAGTTAATGTAAATACCGGATGGCCATATATGATTCCCATATCTGCGCGCTCAGAAAAGGCGCTAAAAAACTATGCGCAAAAGTATGTTGATTTTATTAATGGAAGTGGAGAAAGTATTTCTTTATATGATATTGGAAGCATGATGAGCAAAAAGCGCACCCATCATGACTATAGACTAGCAGTTTCGGCATCTTCAAAGGAAGAACTTGCAGGAAACCTGGAAGCGTATATTAAAGGACAAGCACGCCAGGGGATGTCTGCGGGAAATGTTGAGGCAGGAAAGTACAATAAAGCTGTTTTTGTATATACAGGTATGGGGCCCATATGGTGGGCTATGGGCAGACAGCTCCTTGAAAAAGAGCCTGTGTTTAGAAATATGATAGAAAAATGCGATAAACTTACACGTCAGTATGCTGGATGGTCTCTACTGGAGGAACTTCTCGCCGATGAGGAGAATTCACGTCTGGACCAGCCCCAGTTTGCTCAACCTGCCAATTTTGCTGTTCAGGTGGGTTTGACTGAAGTATGGAAATCCTTGGGTATTATACCCCATGCGGTGGTAGGACACAGTGTTGGAGAAGTGGCTTCTACATATGTTGCAGGAATTTACAGCCTTGAAGATGCCATGTTGGTAAGTATTCACAGAAGCCGTGCACAGCAAAAAGCAGTAAACAAGGGCACAATGCTGGCGGTAGGTTTACCAGAAAAAGAAGTTGTGGTCCTGCTGGATGAGAACATAAAAGGTGTTTCAATGGCAGCAATCAATAGCCCAAATTCGGTAACTTTGTCAGGTGATCCTGATGCCCTTGAGCAGATCCAAAAACAGTTGCAGGATAAGGGGGTTTTTGCGCGGCTTTTAAAGGTCAATGTAGCGTATCACAGTTACCAAATGGAACCATATGAGCAGGAGCTATTGGAGGCATTAAAAGGAATAAAGTCCCAGCCTGCCGGGATACCGATATATTCCACGGTTACAGGGAAAATGCTGACGGGTACAGAGTGTGATGGACATTACTGGTATAAAAATGTAAGAGAGCCGGTACGTTTTGAAGCAGCAATGTATGAAATGATTTCGTTGAATTATAACTTATTTATTGAGGTGGGCCCTCACCCTGTTTTAGCAGCTTCTATTTCTAATTGTCTGTCAGCTAAAAACGTTGAAGGTAAGAAGTTGTTCTCTATAAAAAGAAATGAAAACGAACAGGTTTCAATACTGGAGAACTTAGGGAATCTATATGCACTGGGATACCCTATAGATTGGAACAAGATTTACCGGTACCAAGGTGAGTTTGTAAGTCTCCCTCTTTATCCATGGCAATGGGATAAATACTGGATGGAAACGCAGGAATCAAGTGAATTTAGGCAGGGAAAAAATAAGCACAAGTTTTTAGGACGCCGTTTGAAAACTTCCAGCCCTATATGGGAGATTGAACTTAATACTACCTATATGACGTATCTTTCTGATCATAAAATACAAGGTATAGAAGTTTTCCCCGGAGCAGGGTATGTAGAGCTGGGAATGGCTTGTGCCAGAAGCTATTTTGGAGAGGGTTTTTATACAGTTGAAGATATAAAGTTTGAAAATGCTTTATTTTTAAATCAAGGAGTATCACCTGTGGTGCAGGTGGTTTTGGATCCAAAAACCGCAAAATTCGAGATTTCAAGCAGGATACCGGGACAAGATAAGACTTGGACATGCAATGCATCCGGCACAATAAGAAAACGGCAAAACATAAAGATCACTGCTAAAGATGAGTTGATTCAAATACTTGGCAATTGTACCAAAGAATACGGAAAAGAAGTATGTTATAAAACCTTCTATCAAATGGGTTTCCATTATGGTCCTTATTTCCAAGGTATAGACAAGATATGGAAAGGTGATAACGAAGCTCTTGGCAGGATCGAGATCCCTAAAATACTGGAGATTGATAGCTCTATCTACGGTCTTCACCCGGCGGTATTGGACGCCTGTTTCCAGGTTACCATTGCGGCAGTTGCACCACTTAATGAAGATGAAAATAACGAAGGCCAATCATTCCTACCTGTAGGAATAGACAGGGTGCAGCTTTATGGAAGGCCGGAGCCTGTCATGCTTTGTCATACGCAGATGGTAGATAGGAAAGATAATAATTTGAACGCCAACATCCGTCTATATAGTGAGGACGGAAATCTAATCGCCGAAATACTGGGCATAAGAACTAAGGAACTTGGAAATAGTGGAGGGTCTGATGCTGGAAGAGTTAAGGATTATCTTTATGAGATAAACTGGGAGCTTCTAAAAAGTGAAGAAGTTGATACCCGCACAGCTGCTGCTAACTCTGGAGCATGGCTTATTTTTGTGGATCATAAAGCAGCAGGAAAAGAACTGGCAAATCTCCTTGAAAATAGGGGAGAAGAATGCTTTATGGTATATCCTGGTGAGAATTTTGGTTGGCAGTATGAAGAGCGTGAGATATATATAAACCCTCGAAGCATTGAGGATCTTAGAGCGTTGTTTGATGAATTCTCAAAAATTAAAACGAAGCTAACAGGTATTGTATATATGTGGAGCCTCAATATCCTTGAGATCCAGGAAGTTAGCAATACAGCTATAGAAAAAGCTTGTTTTGAAAACCTGTTTGTATTAAAACACCTGGTACAAGCAACCACAAATCTGGGATTAAATTTTAAGCTGTGGGTTATTACAAGAGGAGCCCAAATGATCAACAGGGCTACTCCAAATTCTGCATTCTTACAGTCGTTGGTATGGGGCCTTGGCACCGTCATAGGTTACCATGAGTTGCCTTCAAATTGGGGAGGCCTTGTAGACCTTGACATAGAGGCCAATGCGGGTGAAATGGAAATGCTGTTAAAAGAAGTCTTAGGTAATGGAGAGAACCAAATTGCTTTCCGTAATGGGAATAGACTTGCAGCAAGAATCGATAAACTGCGGATTGATATGCAGCATCAAGTACCCGTACATCTTCGCCCCGATGGAAGTTATGTTATTACAGGTGCTTTTGGTGGCATAGGTATGATTACAGCCCAGTGGATGGTTGCCAAGGGAGCAAGACATCTGGTACTGCTTGGACGCGGAGAATTTCCAAAACGTTCTGAATGGAACAATGTAGAGCCAGGCAGCAGCCTTGCAGAGAGGATTGAGTTTGTTCGTAAGCTGGAGTCCCAGGGGGCAACAGTATATATTGGATCAGTGGATGTAACTGATGAGGAAAAGCTTGCTGGATTTTTTAAAGATTTTGATAAGGAAGAAAGGCCTCCTATTCGAGGTGTTGTACATTCTGCTGGTATTACGGATGATCAATTTCTTGAGGTTAGTAAAGATGAGACTTTTTATAGGGTCCTTTCGCCTAAGGTAAATGGTGCATGGAACCTTCACCGTATGACAGAGGGACGGCCTATTGACTTCTTTATTTTATTTTCTTCAGTTGCTTCTGTATTTGGTTCACCAGGCCAGGGAGCATATGCAACTGGGAATGCCTTTTTGGACTCACTTGCACATTACCGTTTATCGAGAGGACTTCCTGCACTGAGTATCAATTGGGGACCATGGTCAGAGGTTGGAATGGCTGCAAGGTTTATGGAACGTGATCCGGAGTATTATATACAAAAATCCATAGAATCTGTAACGGTAGAAAAGGGAATTAGGGCTATGGAGCACCTTGTTGGAGAAGCTGTTGCACAGTCTGTGGTTCTACCTATACTCTCGTGGCAAACGTTTGGGGAAAAATGGTTCTCGCCCATGAGTTCTCCACATGTGCTTAAAACTCTTTTGCAAGATGAGTCAGGACAACAAGAGAATATAAATAAATCAAAGGTGGATGTTGATATCCTGGAGGATATTATTTCATCTCCAATACAGAGCAGGCAGAATATCGTTGAAATGCATATTAAAACAATAGTAGCGAAGGTTTTGCGTTATAATCCTGAGGATCTAAGTACCAAACAACCACTAACTGTTTTTGGGATGGATTCATTAATGGCCACCGAAATAAAAAACAGGATGGAGGTTGCCTTTAAAACACCTGTTTCCATAGTAGAACTTCTTAAGGGTTCCAGCATATACGATCTTTCCGAGCAAATGATATCAAAGCTATACGAATCGGGAAAGATTTCAGAACAGGGTTCCCTAAATATGGGTAAGGCTGAGCTTGAAAGAATACCTAAAGTTTCTGAAAAAGAGTACTATGAAACCTCATCTGCACAAAAGATGATGTATATCATTAATAATCTTGAGGGTAACAACATTGGGTATAACATACCTGTGGGAATTTTATTTGAAGGTGGGATTGAAAGGGTTGCCCTTGGGGAAGCATTAAAAACATTGATACAAAGGCATGAAGCATTTAGGACATCCTTTGAGATGATTGATGGGGAGCTTGTGCAAAGGATACAAGATGAAGTTGATTTTACTATAGAATATTTTGAGTCTGAGGAAGACGGAGTAGAGAAAATAATCGATGAATTTGTAAGACCGTTCGATTTAAGCAAAGCACCCTTAATAAGAGTAGGTCTTATAGAAATCCATGCTAGCAGGCAAATACTTTTGCTTGATGTACATCATATAGTCTCGGATGGAACTTCAATAATCAGGACTTTTGATGAAATAGTTTCTATATTAAGTGGTGAAAGCCTTCCGGCAATGGAGGTGCAATATAAGGATTTTGCCCAGTGGCAGAATGGCTTGTTTAGCACTGAGGTTTACAAAAAGCAGGAAGAATACTGGCTTAATAGGTTCAAGGGTGAAATTCCTATCCTTGATATGCCTACAGATTATCCTAGGCCTGTCCTTCAAAGCTTTGAAGGAAATAGGTTGCTATTTGATTTAGACAGTCATTTGATGGATAAATTAAATGTACTTTCCTCCCAAACAGGAGCCACCGTGTATATGATACTTCTTGCGGCATTAAATACACTAATGTATAAATACTCAGGACAGGAAGACATAATTATTGGTACTCCTATAGCGGCAAGAACTCATTTTGATACTGAAAGAATACTGGGGATGTTTATAAATACCCTGGCATTAAGGAATTTCCCAGAGGGAAATAAGGCCTTTACTGAGTTCTTGGAAGAAGTAAAAGAAAGCTCCTTAGAAGCATATGAAAATCAGGAATACAGGTTTGATCAGTTTGTGACAAAACTTAACGTAAAGAGAGATTCAAGCAGAAATCCTTTATTTACTGTTATGTTTAATATTGTTCCTTCTGATGAGCATATTATGGAACATCGTGGTGAATTAAAGTATTCCAAATATCCGGTTGAAAGTAAAACATCAAAATTTGACCTAACATTCCAGTTGATACCAGATGGTCATAATATAATATTATGGATGGAATATGCTACACGTCTGTTTAAGAAGGAGACGGTAGAAAGGCTTGTTCAGCATTACTTTAATATCCTTGAAGAGATAACCTCAAACCCTGAAAAAAAACTATCAGAAATCAATATGTTATCCCAAGAAGAAAAGGAGCGAATAATATACGGCTTTAACGATACGAAGGTTGAATTTGAACATCACCTGACGGTACACCACCTGTTTGAGCAGCAGACGAAAGTACGTCCAGACAATATAGCAGTAGCGTATGAAGGCCGTAGATTTACATATGGCCAGATTAACCAAAGGGCAAACAGGATAGCAAGGTACATGCTAAAGGCTGGCACTGGTAGAGAAGAAGCCGTAGTTGTCATGCTGGAGAGGGGACCCTTATTTGTAGAATCGGTACTTGGTATATGGAAAGCAGGGGGGGCTTACATACCTGTAAATCCAAAATACCCTACACAAAGGGTGCTTGATATATTTAAGGAATCTAAAGCTGCCTATGTGTTGACCTTATCAGATTATGTGACCCAGCAGCTTAGTGAGAACTATAAAGGCCGAATTATATACCTTGACCAGTGTGAAAAAGAGATTGAGGCTGAAAGTGGCGAAAACCTAGATCTAGATATAGACAAAAATAGTTTGGCCTATGTTATATATACATCTGGTTCAACTGGTGTACCAAAGGGAGCTATGATAGAGCATCTTGGCATGATAAACCACATCCATGCGGAAATAAAGGAACTTTGTATAACTAACAACAGCATAATATCCCAGAACTCGCCTCAATACTTTGATGTATCTGTATGGCAGTTCTTTGCAGCCCTAACCATAGGAGCTCAAATTATCATCTATCCAGATGAAATAGTAAAGGATGTTGCAAGGTTTACGAATCGGATCATAGAAGATGGCATAACGGTCCTTGAGGTGGTACCTTCATACCTTGCTTTAATGCTTGAGTATGTGGAAAGTACAGGGAATAAACCGGAAAAACTTCATTACTTGCTGATAACGGGAGAAACCGTAAAATCCGGCATAGTAAGGAAATGGTTTGACCTATGTCCAAATACTAAAGTAGTTAATGCCTACGGACCTGCAGAGGCAGCGGACGATATTACTCTATATACTATGGAAGCTGCTCATGAAGGAGAGAACATTCCTGTAGGCAAGCCTATACAAAATATGAATCTATATATAACAGATAAAAACATGAACCTGTGCCCTATCGGAGTAAAAGGAGAGATCTGCGTCTCTGGAACAGGTGTAGGAAGGGGTTATTTAAATGACCCTGAAAAAACAGCCCATGTATTCCTTGAAGATCCTTTCAGAGAAGAAAAGGGGATAAGGCTGTACAAAACAGGAGACCTGGGAAGATGGCTGCCTGACGGGAATATCGAATTCCTGGGCAGAATAGACCATCAGGTTAAGATCCGCGGATACCGAATAGAGCTTGGAGAAATAGAAGCTCAGCTTCTAAAACATTCTTCAATAAAAGAAGTTGTGGCAGCAACAAGGGAAGACCCCCAAGGGAACAAGTACATCTGTGCATATATAGTTGGAGAAAGTGAATTGACAATACCGGAATTAAGGGAGTATCTCTCCAAAGATCTGCCAGACTACATGATCCCTTCATATTTTGTACAGTTGGAAAAACTGCCTTTATCAGCGAATGGCAAGGTAGATAGAAATGCCCTGCCTGCCCCTGATGGAAATATTAATACAGGGGTAGACTATGCTGCACCATTCGGTGAAATTGAGGAGAAGCTTGTACTGATATGGAGCCAAATCCTTGGAGTCCAGAAGATTGGAGTAAATGATAACTTCTTTGAATTAGGAGGAGACTCATTAAAGGCAACCAATCTTGTATCAAGGGTTCATAAAGAATTTGACATAGAATTTGCATTAAAAGAAGTGTTTATGGGTCCTACAATTTCGGCAATAGCAAAAAGTATTAAAAATAGACTTAACGATACAGTGGAAATCGAAGAAATTTTAAGCATGATTGAAAATCTATAAATAGGAATTAAAAGAGATGAAATAGAGAAGAGGGACGAAGTTATGGATAATTTGATGAAAAGAATAGAATCTCTTTCTCCAGAAAAAAGAAAGCTATTTGAGACGATGCTAAAAGAAAAAGGAAAAGATGTTTCAAAATATACGCCAAATGCCTTTTCTGGAATACCTTCTGCCAGAGAGCAGGAATTTTACCCTATGTCATCTGCCCAGAAAAGGCTGTATATACTAAACGAGCTTGAAGGAGCAGGTACTGCATATAACATGCCAGGCGTCGTACTGCTGGAAGGAAACATTGATGCAGTACGCTTCGAACAGGCATTCAAGGAGCTAGTAAAAAGACATGAGGCTCTGCGCACATCATTTCATATGGTTGAGGGTGAACCAGTACAAAAGGTTCATGATTACGTGGATTTCAGTATTACGTACCTGGAACTGGATGAAGAAAAAGCAGCAGAAATAGTCAAAGAATTCATAACGCCCTTTGATCTTAGCCAAGTTCCATTACTGAGAGTAGGACTTGTAAAAACGAACGAAGACAGGCGTGTTATGATGTTTGACATGCACCACATAGTATCAGATGGTATATCAGTCAATATACTTATGAGTGAGTTTTTGGATTTGTACCAAGGGAAGACCCTTTTGCCACTACGGATACAGTACAAGGATTTTTCTGTATGGCAGAAGGAGATGTTTGCCGGAGACTCAATAAAGAAGCAGGAAGAATACTGGCTCCAGACATTTAAGGGTGATATACCGGTACTGGATATGCCTACTGACTATCCAAGACCGGCGGTACAAAGTTTTGAAGGAGATGCTGTAAGCTTTGAAATAAACCCTGAACTTTCAGTCAAACTAAATAAGCTTGCAACAGATAATGGAGCTACCTTATACATGGTACTGATGGCTGCATATAACGTACTCCTGTCCAGATACACTGGACAGGAAGACATCATAGTTGGAAGTCCTGTAGCCGGAAGGCCCCATGCTGACCTGCAGGGTATCATTGGTATGTTTATAAATACCTTGGCCATAAGGAACTATCCTGAGGGAGAAAAGACCTTCGTCCAATTCTTGCAGGAAGTAAGGGAAAATGCGTTTTTGGCTTTTGAAAATCAGAACTACCAGTTTGAAGAACTTGTAGAAAAACTTAATCTCATGAGGGACATGAGCAGGAATCCTCTTTTTGACACTATGTTTGCACTGCGCACTTCAAACAAGACAGAATTTGCAGCATCGGGTATAAACTTCAAACAATACAACAACTGGCTGGAAGGCAGAAAGGCAAAATTTGACCTTATGCTTGAAGTGGTAGAGGGTCAAGAAGGTATAACATTTAACCTTGAATATTGTACCAGGCTGTTTAAGAAGGAGACAATAAAAAGGTTTGGAACCCATTACATTTCCGTTCTTGAAGAGATAACGGCATGCCCTGAAAAAAGGTTGTGGGAAATTGATGTACTGTTACAGGAAGAAAAACAGCAAATCCTATATACCTTTAACGCTACAGAGGCACAGTATCCTAAAAACAAGACTATCCATCAGCTTTTTGAAGAGCAGGCAGAGAAGAACCCTGATCATGTAGCTGTGGTATTTGAGGGTAAAAAGCTTACATATAGTGAACTCAATAAAAAATCAAATGGGTTGGCCCATGTATTAAGGGCTAAAGGAGTCAAACCGGACAGTATCGTAGGTATTCTGGCAGAACGCTCACTTGAGATGATAGTAGCAATCCTAGGGGTATTAAAAGCAGGAGGGGCATATCTTCCCATAGATCCAGATTATCCTGAGGAAAGAATAAGTCATATGCTGGAAGACAGCCGGGCAGTGATCCTGTTGACCCAATCACATTTTATAGACAAATATACATCAATAGGTACAGTAATAAATTTAGAAGATGAGCAGGAATATTCAGATGAACAATATAACTTATCGGAGGTAAATAAACCTTCCGATCTAGCTTACTTAATATATACCTCAGGCTCTACAGGTAAACCCAAAGGGGCAATGATAGAGCATAGAAACATAGTAAGGCTGTTATTTAACAGTAAAATGCAGTTTGATTTTAACGAAAATGATGTATGGACTATGTTTCATTCTATGAGTTTCGATTTTTCCGTATGGGAGATGTACGGGGCGTTGTTATATGGGGGCAGATTGGTGGTAGTTCCTAAAATGACAGCACGCAGCAATGTAGAGTATCTGAGACTTCTAAGGAATGAGAAGGTGACCGTATTAAATCAGACACCTTCAGCCTTCTATAATATAGCCAATGAAGAAGTATCATATGAAGAAAAAGAACTTAAGATAAGATATGTCATATTCGGAGGGGAAGCATTAAAGCCTGCATTGTTGAAGGAATGGAGAAAGAAGTACCCGCAGACTAGACTCATCAATATGTATGGAATAACCGAGACAACAGTGCATGTCACATATAAAGAGATAGAAGAGGAAGAAATTAGATCTAATGTGAGCAGCATAGGAAGGCCTATACCAACCCTTACAACATATGTAATGGATAAGAACATGAAAGTTGTTCCCATTGGAGTAGCCGGAGAGCTTTGTGTAGGAGGAGACGGAGTTTGCAGAGGATATCTTGGAAGACCGGAGCTTACAAAGGAAAAGTTCGTTCAAAATCCGTACAAGCCGGAAGAGAGGTTATATAGATCTGGAGACCTGGTCCGGTTATTATCTGATGGAGAAATGGAATACCTGGGTAGAATAGACCACCAGGTAAAGATAAGAGGCTTTAGGATAGAGCTTGGTGAAATAGAAGCACAACTGCTAAAGCATCCTTCAATTGAGGAATCTTTGGTGATTGCAAAGGAAGACCATCAGGGCAGTAAATACCTGTGTGCATATATAGCGGGAGAAAATGAGCTGACAATATCAGAACTAAGGGAGCATCTCTTAAAAGAACTGCCCGAATACATGGTACCATCATACTTTGTGCAGCTTGAAAAAATGCCATTGACAGCTAATGGCAAGATAGACAGGAAGGCATTGCCTGAACCCGAAGGTAATATAAATACGGGAATAGAGTATGAAGCGCCTATAGGCGAATTTGAAGAGAAGCTTGCACTGATTTGGCAAGACATCCTTGGAATTAAGAAGATAGGAAGAAATGACAACTTCTTTATGTTAGGTGGACACTCTTTAAAGGCTACAAGCCTTGTAGCGAGAATTCACAAAGAGTTCAATATAGACATGCCTCTTAAGGAAATATTTAAGGCTCCAATTATAGCGGAAATAGCAAGGTATATGAAGGAAGCAAAGGAGAGTATATATCAATCCATCCAAACTGCTAAAGAGATGGAATACTACCCTATGTCATCAGCCCAAAGAAGGCTGTATATATTAAATCAGTTTGAAGGAGCAGGGACAGCATACAATATGCCAGGCAGCTTGCTGGTTGAAGGCAGTATTGATCTGGAGCTTTTTCAGAAGACCTTCCAACAGCTTATAAATAGGCATGAGACCCTTCGAACATCTTTCCATTTCATAGAGGGTGAACCCGTCCAGAAGATCAATGATCCTGTGGGTTTTAGTGTAGTGTATCTAGAATCTGACGAAGAAAAAGTGGGGGAAATCGTAAAAGAATTTATAAAGCCGTTTGATCTTGGAATTGCTCCGCTGCTAAGAGTAGGCCTTGTGAAAACGGGAAAAGACAAGCATGTCATGATGTTTGACATGCACCATATCATATCTGACGGTACGTCCATGGATATACTGGTACATGAGTTCATGGATATGTATGGAGGAAATAACCCTTCTTCCCTCCGTATACAGTACAAGGACTATTCTGTTTGGCAGAAGGAACTATTTGCTGGGGACAAAATAAAGAAGCAGGAGGAATACTGGCTCCAGGAATTTAATGGAGAAATTCCTGTGCTGAATATGCCAGTAGATTACCAAAGGCCTGCGGTTCAAAGCTTTGACGGAGGTTTTATCCGTTTTGAAGCAGGCAGTGAGCTTACGGGAAAACTTATTAAGCTTGCAAGGGATAATGGGGCTACTCTTTACATGACATTGCTTGCTTCATACAACATACTGCTGTCTAAGTATACGGGGCAGGAAGATATTATAGTGGGAAGCCCTATAGCTGGAAGACCTCATACAGATTTACAAGACATAATAGGTATGTTTGTAAATACTTTAGCCATGAGGAACTATCCCCAGGGAGAAAAGACCTTTGCTGAGTTTCTAAAGGAAGTAAGGGAAAACTCTATAAGGGCTTATGAAAATCAGGACTACCAGTTTGAAGAACTGGTGGAAAAGCTTAATGTAAAGAGGGATATGAGCAGGAATCCTCTTTTTGATACTATGTTTGTATTGCAAAATACCGGCTCATCAGAATTGAAGATAGATAGGCTTAAGTTTATACCCTATACAAATGAATTTAGAATATCCAAATTTGACTTGACATTAAATGCTCGGGAAACCCAGGAAGGTATTGCATTTGATTTGGAATATGCCACAAGGCTGTTCAAGAAAGAGACTGTAGAAAGGTTTGCAGCCCATTACCTTAATGTTCTGGAAGAGATAACGGTTTATCCTGGAAAAAGGTTGTCAGAAATTGATATGCTTTCACAGGAAGAAAAGCAGAAAATACTATATGACTTTAACGATACAAAGGTCCGGTATCCTAAGGATAAGACTATACATCAACTGTTTGAAGAGCAGGTAGAAAAGACACCCAATAATATTGCTGTAGTGTTTGAAGATAAACAGCTGACTTATAAGGAAGTAAACGAAAAGGCAAACCAACTGGCCAGAAAATTAAGAGAAAAGGGAATAAAACCTGATAGTGTAGTGGGAATTATGGTAGAACGTTCCCCGGAAATGATCATAGGGATCATGGCTGTCCTAAAAGCTGGGGGGGCTTATTTACCCATAGCTCCTGAATACCCTGAAGACAGGATCCAGTTTATGCTTGATGACAGTGGCAGCCGAATTATTCTGATACAGGATAAATTTATAAATGCTAAAGGTAGTTACAGAAATGCTGAATTTATTAGCATAGAAAATCAGGAACTATTTACTGGGGATGTATCAAATCCAAAGTTAATTAGTAAACCTGAAAACTTGGCTTATGTAATATATACATCCGGTTCTACCGGCAAACCCAAAGGGGTAATGATAGAGAACTACTCCGTAATCAACCGGATCAACTGGATGCAGAAGCAATACCCGATAGCTGAAGGTGATGTGATCCTGCAGAAAACTCCCTATACCTTTGACGTATCGGTATGGGAATTATTGTGGTGGAGCTTTACTGGGGCCAAAGTCTGCCTGCTGATACCGGGAGGAGAAAAAAATCCGGAAGAAATCGTGAAGGCAATCGAAAAAAATAAAGTTACCACAATGCACTTTGTACCATCCATGTTGAGTGTATTTTTAGAGTATGTAGAGGAAAAGGGGATAATAGAGGAAATAGCAAGCTTAAAGCAGGTATTTGCCAGTGGAGAAGCACTGAACCTGAAGCAAGTAGAAAAGTTCAACAAGCTGCTGTACAAAGAAAAAGGAACAAGCCTGCATAACCTGTACGGACCAACAGAAGCAACAGTAGATGTATCCTACTTTGGCTGCTCTACGGAAGAAGAATTGGAGCTTGTACCTATAGGAAAGCCCATAGATAACATTAAGTTGTATGTTGTCAGTAAGGAAAAGGGCCTGCAGCCGATAGGAGTAGCGGGAGAACTATGCATAGCAGGGGATGGACTGGCAAGAGGGTACTTGAACAGACCGGAACTTACAGAAGAAAAATTCGCAGCAAACCCATTCGCACCGGGTGAAAGGATGTACAGGACAGGTGACCTGGCAAGGTGGCTGCCTGACGGCAACCTAGAATATCTGGGCAGGATCGACCATCAGGTAAAGATAAGAGGCTACAGGATAGAACTGGGTGAAATAGAGAACCGGTTATTAAAGCATGAAGCAATAAAAGAAGCGGTGGTATTGGACAAAGAAGGAGCTGAAGGAAATAAGTATCTTTGTGGATACGTCGTACCGGATCAAGAAATAACCGTACAGGGGATGAGGGAACACTTGTCAAAAGAGCTCCCGGACTACATGATCCCTTCCTACTTTGTGCGGATGGAAAAGCTGCCATTGACCCCTAATGGAAAAATAGACAGGAAAGCATTGCCTGTGCTCGATAGCAATGTTAATACCGGCGTAGAATACGTAGTACCTTCGGGAGAAATAGAGGAGAAACTTGCGCTGTTGTGGCGGGATATCCTTGGAATAGAGAAGGTAGGAAGAAATGATAACTTTTTTATGCTTGGGGGACACTCGTTAAAGGCAACAAGCCTTGTAGCAAGAATTCACAAAGAGTTCAATATAGACATACCTCTTAAGGAAATATTCAAGACACCAACCATCTTAGAAATTGCCAGATATATTAAAGACTCAAAGGAGAGCCTATATCAGTCAATCCAACCGGCAGGAGAAATGGAATACTACCCTATGTCATCTGCACAAAGAAGGCTGTATATACTAAACCAGCTTGAAGGGGCAGGGACAGCATACAACATGCCTGGTATTATGCTGCTGGAAGGAAGCATTGATACAGCGCGTTTCCAGGAAGTCTTCAGGCAGTTGGTAAAAAGGCATGAGACTCTTAGAACATCGTTCCACATGATCGATGGTAACCCGGTCCAGAAGGTTCATGACCATGTGGAATTCAGCGTGATGTACTTTGAAACTAACGAAGAAAAAGCCGCAGAGTATGCTGGGGAATTTGCCAGACCTTTTGATCTTGGCAAGGCTCCTCTGCTAAGGGTAGAGCTTGTAAAAACGGGAGAAGACAGGCATCTTATGATGTTTGATATGCATCACATTATATCCGATGGTGTCTCCATGGACATACTGATTCGTGAGTTTATGGATCTTTATGAAGGAAACAACCCTCCAGCACTTCGGATACAGTACAAGGACTACGCTGTATGGCAGAATAAACTGTTTGATGAGGGCGGAATTAGCAGCCAGGAGGAATACTGGCTCCAAGCATTCCAGGGAGAAATACCTGTACTGAATATGCCGCTAGACTATCCAAGGCCTGTAATACAAAGCTTTGAAGGGGATTTTTTTAGCTTTGAAGCAGGCAGTGAGCTTACGAATAAATTAAACAAGCTTGCAAGGGATAATGGGGCTACGCTTTACATGACACTGCTCGCGGCATACAACATATTGCTGTCTAAGCACACCGGACAGGAAGACATAATCGTTGGAAGCCCTATAGCCGGAAGGCCACATTCAGACCTGCAGGATATCCTTGGTATGTTTGTAAATACCTTGGCTATGAGAAATTACCCCAAGGGAGATAGTACCTTTGTAGAATTCTTGAATGAAGTAAGAGAAAACGCTCTAAGGGCTTATGACAATCAGGATTACCAATTTGAAGAACTGGTTGAGAAGCTTAACTTGAAGAGGGACATGAGCAGAAACCCACTGTTTGATACTATGTTTACCATGCAAAATGCCTCTAAGGTAGAATTTGCAGTACCTGGTATAAGCTTCAGACCTTTTAATAACGGGCTAGAGTATAGAATATCAAAATTTGACCTATCCATTGATGCAATAGAGCGTGAAGATGGTATGGCTTTTAGCTTTGAATATTGTACTCGGCTTTTCAAAAAAGAGACTTTAAAAAGGTTGGCGGCTCATTACCTTAACGTGTTGGAAGAGATAACCGCAAATCCGTTTAAAAGGTTGTCGGAAATAAATATGTTGTCCCAGGAGGAAAAACAGCAAATAATCTATGGCTTCAATGATACAAAAGTAGAATATCCTAAGGATAAGACCATACAAGAGCTATTTGAAGAACAAGTGGAAAAGACGCCTGATAACATAGCAGTAGTATTTGAAGATAAATACTTGACTTACGGAGAACTTAATGAAAAGGCCAATCAACTGGCTTGGATCTTAAGGGACAAGGGATTAAAACCTGACAGTGTAGTAGCTATAATGGTAGACCGGTCCATAGAAATGATAATAGGTGTAATTGCTGTATTTAAAGCAGGAGGCGCGTATTTACCCATAGACACCGAATATCCTGAAGAACGAATCAGATATATGATCGATGACAGCTTGGCTGGAATTATTCTTACGCAAGAACATCATAAAGAAAAAATTAAATTTGATCTTGATATTATAAGCTTTGATGACTGTGTGAATTACAACGGGAGAACAGAAAATCTTCCTGTCATTAATAAATCTTGTAATTTAGCATATGTCATTTATACATCAGGAACCACAGGAAAGCCAAAGGGGATCATGATAGAGCATAGAAGTCTTGTCAACATATCTTACGCATGGAAAAAGGAATATAGGCTTGCGGATATGGATGTAAAGCTGTTGCAAATCGCAAGTTTTTCTTTTGATGTATTTGTGGGAGATGTTTCGAGAACGCTGCTCAACGGAGGCCAAATGGTTATTTGTTCATCCGAGGAGAGATACGATCCTGCACGATTATATTCACTTATTAAAACCCATAAAATAACCATCTTTGAATCCACACCGGCACTGATTATTCCTCTTATGGATTATATCCATGATAATGCTTTGATTATTGATAGCCTCAAGTTGCTTATACTTGGATCAGATACTCTCTCTGTGGAAGATTATGAAAGATTACAATCCTGGTATGGAGAGAAACTGCGGGTTGTTAATAGCTATGGGGTTACTGAGTCCACCATAGATTCCAGTTATTACGAAAAGAGACTGGGAAGCTATTTGGAATCCGGGAGTGTACCTATCGGAAAGCCAATGCAAAATATAAAATACTACGTTGTTGACAAACACTTGAGACCTCAGCCTACAGGGGTTTTGGGTGAGTTGTGCATAGGGGGAGAAGGGCTTGCAAGGGGATATCTAAACCGGCCCGAACTGACAGCTGAAAAATTTGTACCTAACCCGTTTATACCAGGGGAAAGGATGTATCGTACAGGGGATCTGGCCAGATGGCTGTCTGATGGGAATATGGAATTTTTAGGAAGAGTAGATCATCAGGTAAAGATAAGGGGATTTAGAATAGAGCTGGGGGAAATAGAAGCACAACTGCTAAAGCACGTTTCAATAAAGGAAGCAGTGGTTATTGCAAGGGAAGATCAGAAGGGAAACAAGTATCTGTGTGCCTATGTGGCAGGGGAAAATGAATTAACAATAGCAGAACTAAGGGGACATCTCTTAAAGGACCTTCCAGACTATATGATACCATCCTATTTTATGCAGTTAAAAAAGCTGCCGCTGACTCCCAATGGCAAAATAGATAGGAAGGCATTGCCCGAACCTGACGGCAATATCGATGCTGGAATAGAGTATGTCGCACCCTTGGGTGAAGTGGAGGAGAAACTTGCGGGGTTGTGGCAGGATATCCTTAGTATAGAGAAAGTGGGAAGAAACGACAATTTCTTTGAGCTGGGGGGACATTCCTTAAGGGCAGCAAATCTTATTGCCAGGATTCACAAAGAGTTCAATGTAAACATACCGCTTAAAGAAATATTTAAGAGCCCAAATATGTCTGAAGTTGCCGAGTGCATCAAGATTGCAAAGGAGAGTGTATTTCATTCTATTGGGCCGGCTGGGGAGATGGAGTACTATCCAATTTCATCCGCCCAGAAAAGGCTGTATATTCTAAACCAGCTTGACGCAGTTGGGATGGCATACAACATGCCTGGTATTATGCTAATTGAAGGCAAACTCGATAAACTGCGCTTTGAACAGGCTTTTAGGGAGCTTGTTGACAGACATGAGTCTTTCCGTACCTCATTCCATATGATAGATGGTAAACCGGTACAAAAGGTCCATAGCAATGTGGATTTTAGTGTTATGTATATGGAAACCGATGAGGAAAGAGCTGCGAAAATAGCCAGTGAATTTATTAGGACCTTTGACCTTGATGAGGCTCCTTTACTTAGGGTTGGGCTTATAAAAGTTGGAGAAGACAGATATATTATGATGTTTGATAAGCACCATATTATATCTGACGGGGTGTCTGACGACATACTGGTAAGAGAATTTATGAGCCTGTATGAAGGTAAGGAACTTCCGGAACTTAAGATTCAGTACAAGGATTTTTCCGTATGGCAGAACAGGCTGTTTGCTGATGGGACAATTAGTAAGCAGGAAGAATACTGGCTCCAAGTATTCAAAGGAGAAATTCCTTTGCTTAATATGCCGCTAGACTACCCTAGGCCAGCTATACAGAGTTTTGAGGGAGATGTGATCAGTTTCAAAGCAGGCAAGGAGCTTGCTGTTAAACTGAACAAACTTGCAGTGAATAATGGTGCCACGCTCTACATGGTACTTTTAGCTTCATACAATGTCCTTTTATCCAAGTACACCGGACAGGAAGATATTATAGTTGGAAGTCCCGTTGCAGGAAGGCCGCATACTGATCTTCAGGACGTTATTGGTATGTTTGTAAACACGCTAGCCATGAGGAATCACCCTCAAGGTGGAAAGACTTTTGTGGACTTCCTTAATGAAGTAAGAGAAAACTCCTTAAGGGCTTACGAAAACCAAGATTACCAATTTGAAGAACTGGTAGATAAGCTTAACCTGGAAAGGGATCTGGGCAGAAATCCACTTTTCGATACTATGTTAGTACTGCAAAATATCGAGGCATCAGAAGTGAAGATGGATGGGCTAAGGTTTATGCCCTATGACAGTGAAGTAAGAATATCCAAGTTTGACTTGACTTTAAACGCTGAGGAAACAGAGGACGGTATTGCATTTGAATTGGAGTATGCTACCAGGTTGTTTAAGAAAGAGTCAGTTATAAGGCTTATTGCCCATTACCTTAATGTATTGGAAGAGGCAGCAGCCTTTCCTGAAAAAAGGCTATTAGAAATTGATATGCTGTCACAAGACGAAAAACATCAAATATTATATGAATTTAATAATACAAAAGCAGGATACCCTCGGGAAAAGACCATCCATCAGATTTTTGAAGAGCAGGTAGAAAAGACACCCAATAATATTGCTGTAGTGTTTGAAGATAAACAGCTGACTTATAAGGAAGTAAACGAAAAGGCAAACCAACTGGCCAGAAAATTAAGAGAAAAGGGAATAAAACCTGATAGTGTAGTGGGAATTATGGTAGAACGTTCCCCGGAAATGATCATAGGGATCATGGCTGTCCTAAAAGCTGGGGGGGCTTATTTACCCATAGCTCCTGAATACCCTGAAGACAGGATCCAGTTTATGCTTGATGACAGTGGCAGCCAAATTATTCTGATACAGGATAAATTTATAAATGCTAAAGGTAGTTACAGAAATGCTGAATTTATTAGCATAGAAAATCAGGAACTATTTACTGGGGATGTATCAAATCCAAAGTTAATTAGTAAACCTGAAAACTTGGCTTATGTAATATATACATCCGGTTCTACCGGCAAACCCAAAGGGGTAATGATAGAGAACTACTCCGTAATCAACCGGATCAACTGGATGCAGAAGCAATACCCGATAGCTGAAGGTGATGTGATCCTGCAAAAAACTCCCTATACCTTTGACGTATCGGTATGGGAATTATTGTGGTGGAGCTTTACTGGGGCCAAAGTCTGCCTGCTGATACCGGGAGGAGAAAAAAATCCGGAAGAAATCGTGAAGGCAATCGAAAAAAATAAAGTTACCACAATGCACTTTGTACCATCCATGTTGAGTGTATTTTTAGAGTATGTAGAGGAAAAGGGGATAATAGAGGAAATAGCAAGCTTAAAGCAGGTATTTGCCAGTGGAGAAGCACTGAACCTGAAGCAAGTAGAAAAGTTCAACAAGCTGCTGTACAAAGAAAAAGGAACAAGCCTGCATAACCTGTACGGACCAACAGAAGCAACAGTAGATGTATCCTACTTTGGCTGCTCTACGGAAGAAGAATTGGAGCTTGTACCTATAGGAAAGCCCATAGATAACATTAAGTTATATGTTGTGAGTAAGGAAAAGGGCCTGCAGCCGATAGGAGTAGCGGGAGAACTATGTATAGCAGGGGATGGACTGGCAAGAGGGTACTTGAACAGACCGGAACTTACAGAAGAAAAATTCGCAGCAAACCCATTCGCACCGGGTGAAAGGATGTACAGGACAGGTGACCTGGCAAGGTGGCTGCCTGACGGCAACCTAGAATACCTGGGCAGGATCGACCATCAGGTAAAGATAAGAGGCTACAGGATAGAACTGGGTGAAATAGAGAACCGGTTATTAAAGCATGAAACAATAAAAGAAGCAGTGGTATTGGACAAAGAAGGAGCTGACGGAAATAAGTATCTTTGTGCGTACGTCGTACCGGATCAAGAAATAACCGTACAGGGGATGAGGGAACACTTGTCAAAAGAGCTCCCGGACTACATGATCCCTTCTTACTTTATGCAGATGGAAAAGCTGCCATTGACCCCTAATGGAAAAATAGACAGGAAAGCATTGCCCGAGCCTGACGGAAGTATGAGTACGGGAACAGAATATGTAGCGCCGCGGAATGAAGTGGAAGAGAAACTGGTTGAAATATGGCAGGAAGTGCTTGGAGCAAAACAGGTAGGAATAAGGGACAACTTCTTTAAAATAGGCGGAGATTCTATACGTGCAATATCATTAGTCAGCACAATATGCAAAAAGTTGGATATAAACATCCAAATCAGGGATATATACATGAATCCTGATATTGAGAGATTGTCTGCATTCTTAAAAGTAAAAGATACGGAAGCTTTTAACAGTAAGATGGGTAAAGCAAGGGAAGAACTGGAGTTATTTAAACAGCGAATATTGATGAATGAAACTCTCTCAGAAAAGTTACCTTCGGACATGGAAGATATATATCCGATGAGTCACATAGAGCTGGGTATGATTTATCATTCCAAAAAAGACTATGAAAATGCAGTTTATCATGACCAATTTGCATTTCATCTGAATGACAAAGACTTTGATTTCCCAGCATTTAAAGAAGCGATGCTTCTAATGACGTCAAAACATGATATTTTAAGGACGGTTTTTAATTTAGAGGATTTTGAAACTCCTGTGCAAATTGTTTACAAGGGCAGTAGTCTTGATATTGAGCAGATAGATATCATGAATTTTAGCAGGACAGGGCAGGTTGAGTATATAAACAAATATTTGGAAAATGACAGAGCGAATCCGTTTGATATATCAAAGCCCCTTTGGAGGATAAGAATATTCAAACTTGACGCAAACCATATTTGTCTGGTTCTGATATTCCACCATGCTATCCTGGATGGCTGGAGTGTTGCTTCATTGATTACGGAAGTTTCAAACCTATACTCTAAGCTTAAGCAAGAAAAAGATTATATACCAACACGGCTTAAATGCAGCTATAAAGATTATATAGCAGACCAAATGACAATTAAGGACAACCAGGAAGTAATTAATTATTGGAGAGAGGAATTAAGTGAATATAAAAGGTTGAATATGCCTGCAAATATTCATGGAAAAACAAAAAAATCTTATAAAGTAGACCATGTAACACGCCATTTAAGTCAGGAATTTTTAGGTGATTTAAGAAGTACTGCCAGAAGATATGATGTAAGCTTAAAGACACTTTGCTTTGCTGCATACACTTATATGCTCAATATGCTTTCATACGAGGATGACTTTGTCGTAGGTTTGGTAGAAAATAACAGACCTGTATGCGAAGATGGAGATAAGATGCTGGGGTGCTTCTTAAATACGGTTCCCGTCAAAATGTGTTTTGATAAAATCGATATATGGGAGGAATTGATAAAAGTTGCAGAAAAGAAATTAATAAACTTAAAGCTTTATGGAAGACTGCCTTTATTTGAGATCATAAATATCCTGGGCGGAAAAGAAAACAAAGAGGAAAATCCTTTATTTGATACCATATTCAATTATGTGGATTTTCATATATATAACGAGATAATAAACAAAGAAATCGGTGATGTTAAAGATAGAATTTCAGTTGATGAATATGAAGCAACCAATACAAGTCTTGACTTTACAGTAAGTAATACATTCGATGATCTTAATATAAGCTTGATCTACTCGGACAAAGTATTGGAAAGAAAACAGGCAGAAGAGTGTATAGACTATTTTATTAATATTTTAAATATGTTTATCCATAACCCCAAAGGGTCAGTTGACAAGCTTATTATATTAAGTCATGAAGAAAGAAAGCAGTTGCTGATAGACTTTAATGATACTAAGAAAGACTATCCGCAGGACAAAACCATACATGAGCTGTTTGCTGAGCAGGTGGAAAGGACACCTGACAACATAGCTGTGGTATATGAAGACAAGCACTTGACTTACAGGGAATTGAACGGAAAGGCAAATCATTTGGCCAGAGTATTGAGGAACAAAGGGGTAAAGCCTGACCGTATTGTAGGAATTATGGCCGAACGTTCATTTGAGATGATTGTGGGGATATTTGCCATATTGAAAGCTGGAGGGGCGTATCTGCCGATAGATCCTAATTATCCTGATACAAGGATAAAGTATTTGTTGGACGATAGTGGTTCCCAGATCCTTTTGACCTCCAGGACCTTTATGGAAAATAAGCAGATTGATGCGGATATTATATATCTGGAGGAAGAATATTTAAATGAAGAGAACTCAAAGCTTGAAAATGTAAACAAACCCTCGGACCTTGCGTACGTCATTTATACATCAGGTTCGACAGGGAAGCCCAAAGGTGGAATGATTGAGCATACTAGCGTTGTAAACATAATTACAGCCCTCCAGGCCATGTATCCGCTTAAAGCGGAAGACGCTTTTCTATTTAAAACAACTTATACCTTTGACGTATCCGTAGCTGAGATATTTGGCTGGTTCCTCAACGGAGGAAAGCTTGTAATATCACGCCAAGGTGTGGAAAAGGAAGCTATGGAGTTAGTAGAGGTAATAAACAAGCATAAGATAACCCATGTAAACTTTGTACCATCAATGCTGAATATAATGGTACAAACTTTAAAAGATAATGGTATAAAACTGCCATCAACTCTCAGGTATATTTTTGCTGCTGGAGAAGCGCTGCCCAAAAAGCTTGTCCATGAGCTTTTCGATGTCTCAGAGAACACATCTCTGGAAAATATCTATGGGCCTACAGAGTCCACGATATATGCAGCGGGTTACAGTATAACAAAGAAAATAGCAGAAGAACTTATAACAGTACCTATAGGGAAAGCTTTACAGAATGTATACCTTTATATACTGGACAAGCACAACCAATTAACTCCTGTAGGAGTGGCCGGTGAACTTGTGATAGGTGGAAGCGGTCTTGCAAGGGGCTATTTGAATAGACCTGAACTGACAGCAGAAAAATTTGTACCTAACCCGTTTATTCCCGGCGAAAAAGTGTACCGCACAGGGGACTTAGTAAGGCGGCTTCCTGATGGGAACATCGAATTCATGGGCAGGATCGACCACCAGGTAAAGATAAGAGGCTTTAGAATAGAGCTTGGAGAAATTGAAGCACATCTGGTGAAGCACACTGCTATTAAGGAAGCAGTGGTTATTGCAAAGGAAGAGCAGCAAGGGAAGAAGTACCTGTGTGCATATATTGTAGGGGAAAATGAATTGACCATTTCCGAGCTAAGGGAGCATCTCTTAAACGAACTACCTGACTACATGGTACCAGCATATTTCATGCAGCTGGAACAGCTGCCATTTAATGCCAACGGTAAAATTGATCGGAAAGCATTGCCTGAACCACAGGGGAATATTAATACCGGAGTAGAGCATGTAGTTCCTAGAAACGAAAGAGAAGAAATACTGGCCAAAGTATGGGAAGACGTACTAAAAACTGAAAACATCGGGGTAAAAGATAATTTCTTCAGCCTTGGAGGAGACTCAATAAAAGCCATACAGGTAATGTCGCGTCTTAACGTCCATGGGCTAAAGCTCGAAATGCGGGACTTATTCAAACATCCTGTAATTGAGGAACTCGTCGAATATATACAATCTACAAGCCGAAGAATTCATCAAGGCCCGGTAGAAGGCATAGTACCGATAACACCTATACAAAGATGGTTGTATAAACAAGACAGCAAGGATATCCATCATTTTAATCAGGAAATAATGATATATGGGCGTAACGGATTTGAAGAAGCTATTATTCGAAAAGTATTGTCAAAGCTTGTAGAGCACCACGATATTTTTAGAATAGTGGTAAAAATAGAGGATCAAAATATACTCCAATACAACAAAAACCTTGAAGGTGAACATTTTTCATTGGAAATTGTAGACCTTAGGGACAGCTATAATTACCGGGAAAAAATAGAGCTGGAAGCGTCGAGGATTCAGAGGAGCATGGACTTGTATAACGGTCCTTTAGTTAAGGTTGGTCTGTTTAAGACTAAAGAAGGGGACCACCTGCTAATAGCTATTCACCACCTTGTAGTTGATGGGGTATCGTGGAGAATCATACTGGAAGATTTGGACATAGGATACAGACAGGCGCTAAACAATGATGAAATAAAATTCAGCAACAAGACCGACTCTTTCAAAGATTGGGCACAGAGGCTTGATGAGTATGCCAATAGCCCTGAACTATTAAAAGAAATAAATTACTGGACCAATTTGGAAAAAACTGAAACAATACCGCTTCCAAAAGACCGAGAGATTGAAGAAAGAAGGTATATGAATAACAATAGCGTCAAGATCGAGCTGAGTATTGAAGAGACTGAGAAGATGCTAAAGCGGGTAAACCATGCTTATAACACAGAAGTAAACGACATATTGCTTACCGCCTTGGGATTAGCAGTGAGGGAATGGACCGGAAATGATAAGGTTCTGATCAGTCTGGAGGGGCACGGCAGGGAGGAAATCATTAAAGACATTGACATAAGCAGGACCGTGGGATGGTTCACCACCCAGTATCCCGTGGTGTTAGATGTCAGCGGACAACTCGATATTTCCCGCATGATCAAATCGGTAAAAGAAAACATCAGGCAGATACCTAACAAAGGGATAGGTTACGGCATACTAAAATATCTTACCTTGCCGGAAAACAAAGCCGATTTAAATTTTAATCTAAACCCTGAAATAAGCTTCAATTACCTCGGTCAATTCAACCAGGATAATGTAGACAATTTATTTGGAGTGTCTGATATTCCTGCCGGAGAGTCTACAGGACCAAACTATAAAAGTGAGTATTGTATTGATATTAACGGCGGAACTGTAGAAGGCGGGAAGCTGGAATTAAACTTTAGCTACAACCAGGGCGAGTATGAGAAGAGTACTATTGAAGGGGTAGCGGTGAGTTTTAAAAAGCATTTAGTAAACATAATAACCCATTGTGCAGAAATGGACTATTCAGAAGCTACACTCAGTGATTTTACAGTAGACGATCTGAATATGGATGAGTTTGAAGACGTATTGAATAACTTCGAATAAAAAGAGTTTGTATTTAAGGAGGAGTACTTATGAGTGATTTGAAGAAACAAAACATAAAAGATATGTACCGGCTCACTCCTATGCAGCAAGGGATATTGTACCACTATATGATGGATAAAAATTCAGACGCCTACTTTGAGCAGATATCACTTTCTATAAAAGGCATCCTGGACATTGATTGTGTTGAAAAGAGCGTTAATATCATTATTGAAAAGTATGACGCTTTGAGAACAATTTTTTTGTATGAAAATGTAGCCAAGCCCTTACAAGTAGTCATGAAGGAAAGAAAGCTGTCTGTCAGCTATGAGGATATTACCTCCCTTGCCGAAGAACTAAGGGATAGGTATATAGAAGAATACAGGGTTAAAGACAGAAAAAAGGGCTTTGACTTATCAAGGGATATTTTAACAAGATTAAGTGTAATTAAAACAGGCTACCAATCTTATAACATGGTATGGAGCTTTCATCACATCATTATTGATGGGTGGAGTCTCGCAAATATATTTAGAGAATTTATGGAAAACTATGAAGCCCTGATGAATAGCCGGGAGCCGGAGTCAGGAAAGGTATATCCTTACAGCCGCTATATCAAATGGTTGGAAGGCAGAAATCAGAACGAGGCCGCAGATTACTGGGAAACCTATCTTAAAGGTTACGAGCATCAGACAGTCCTTCCCCAAAACGGCAGGTCTGCAAGTGATGATTTCAGGATTGAAGAAACGGAGTTTAAAATATCTGAACAAATAACTAGCGATCTTGAGAAGTTTGCAGCCAAAAACAATACAACCATGAGTACCATTATAAAGACCATATGGGGGATATTATTACAGCGGTATAACAATACCGATGATGTGGTGTTTGGTGAGGTGGTATCGGGAAGGCCTCATGAAATACAGGGAATTGAGAGCATGGTGGGTTTATTTATAAATACCGTTGCAGTAAGGGTGAGTTGTGATGAGGATAAAACTTTTACCGAACTGATCAAAGAGATGCAGCAATCGGTGCTTGAATCTGACCGGTACAGTTTCTATCCTCTGGCGGATGTGCAGTCAAAAACATGCTTGAAAGATGCCTTGATACATCATGTTATGGCTTTTGAAAATTACCCTATGGATGAAGCGGTTAATGCTTCATCCAGTAATGGCATTTTAAATGTAGTTGGAATGGAAATATTCGAGCAGACGAATTATGATTTTGGGATACTCGTTGATGGCGGTAAGGAATTATCTATTAAATTCAGTTACAACTCACTGGTATATGATGGTAATTTCATAGAAAAAATCAAGGGACATTTTCAGTCGGTAATAGAAATTGTAACCGATAGTCCCGATATGCATATTAGGAATATTGATATACTCACCGAAGTGGAAAAGAAAGAAATAGTACACTGCTTCAATAATACAACGGAGGAATACCACAGGGAAAAGACCATTCACCAACTATTTGAGGAACAAGCGGTGAAGACACCTGACAATGCGGCAGTGGTGTTTGAGGGTAAGCAGCTAACCTATAGGGAACTCAATGAGAAGTCAAATCAGCTTGCAAGAGTGTTGAGGGATAAGGGAGTTAAACCAGACAGCATAGTGGGTATTATGGTAGAACGCTCACTGGAGATGGTCATAGGTATATTTGGCATACTTAAAGCCGGAGGGGCATATATGCCTATAGATCCTGACTACCCTAAGGCAAGAATCGAATATTTACTCGAGGACAGCGAGATAGGGGGGCTGATTTCCCAAAAGCAATTCCTGGAGAAAGTGGAGTTTTACGGGAAGTATATAGACATAGAAGATGAAAGCCTTTATGCCGGAAACCCTATGAACCTGGAAGTGGTATGTTCACCGCAAAATTTGGCATATATCATTTATACATCTGGGTCTACAGGAAAACCTAAAGGGGTTATGGTAGAACATAAAGGGGTAGCAAATCTGGAGGCGTTTTTCAAGACCCGCTTAAATGTAAGTGAAAGCGATAGGATTATTCAATTTGCATCAATTTCATTCGACGCTGCAGTTTGGGAAATATTTATGGGACTATTGGCAGGAGCAACACTATATATATCTTCAAGCGATATTATCAATGACTATCGAAGATTTGAAGAATACCTAAATGAAAATGAGATAACTATTGCTACTTTACCACCTCCGTATCTGGCAAATCTGGACCCGGAAAAAGTAACTTCCTTAAAGAAGGTAATTGCAGCAGGTTCGGCTTCCACTCCCGAACTTTTAAAGAAATGGAGCAACAGGATTTCATATATAAATGCTTATGGACCTACTGAGACAACCGTATGTGCAACGGTATGGAAAGCAGATGATTGTGAGACGGCCGATAAGTCGGTACCTATTGGTAAACCTATTACCAATACCCGGGTGTTTATAGTTGATGAAAACAATAATCTTAAGCCCATAGGTGTTGAGGGTGAACTCTGTGTTTCCGGGGCAGGATTGGCGAGAGGATACTTGAAAAAACCGGAACTTACCAGGGAAAAGTTTGTACCGAACCCATTTATGCCTGGAGAACTGATGTATAAAACAGGAGATCTTGCAAAGTGGCTTCCTGACGGGAATATTGCATTTGCCGGCAGAAAAGACCACCAGGTTAAAATAAGAGGGTATAGAATCGAGCTTGAGGAAATAGAAGCAGCCCTTTTGAAGCATGCTGATATAAATGAGGCGGTGGTCATTGACCGGGAGGATTCAAGTGTAGGCAGGTATCTTTGCGCTTATATAGTGTCTGACCGAGAAGTGACAGTGACCGAAATAAGGGAGCTTATATCTAAAGAGCTGCCCGATTATATGATTCCATCCTATTTTATGAGGATAGCAAAAGTACCGTTAACCATAAATGGAAAATTGGACAGAAAGGCGCTGCCGCTGCCTGATGGAAGAATAAATACAGGAACAGAGTATGCAGCGCCTTCAGGTGAAGTGGAGGAAAGGCTTGCGCTGCTGTGGCAGGACATCCTTGGAATAGAGAAGGTAGGAAGAAATGATAACTTCTTTATGCTCGGAGGACACTCGTTAAAGGCAACAAGCCTTGTAGCAAGAATTCACAAAGAGTTCAATGTAGACATACCTCTTAAGGAAATATTCAAGACACCAACCATCTTAGAAATTGCCAGCTACATTGAAGACTCAAAGGAGAGCCTATATCAGTCCATTCAAGGTGCTGGGGATATGGAATATTATCCCATGTCATCCGCCCAGAAAAGACTATATATATTAAACCAGCTTGAAGGAGCTGGAATCGCCTACAATATACCTGGCATAATATTGCTGGAAGGTACTGTTGATAAAGCACGTTTTGAGCAGGCTTTTCATAGTCTGATAGAAAGGCATGAGAGCTTTCGAACCTCCTTCCATATGATCGAGGAAGAGCTGTCTCAGAAAGTCCATGACAAGGCGGACCTAAGTATCATGTACCTGGAAACCAGTGAAGAGAAGGTTCCCGAAATAGTGGAGAAATTCATAAGGCCCTTTGACCTTGGAAAGGCTCCACTATTAAGAGTTGGACTTGTAAAGATTGGAGAAGCCAGACATATTATGGTGTTTGACATGCATCATATCATATCGGATGGAGTGTCCAACGACATACTGGTAAGAGAGTTTATAAGCTTATATGAAGGGAAAATACTTCCTCCACTGCGTATACAGTACAAGGACTACTCAGTTTGGCAGAGGGAATTGTTTGCAGGAGCTGCCATAAGTAAGCAGGAGGAATTCTGGCTCCAGACCTTTCAGGGAGAGATCCCTGTGCTGGATTTATCCACCGACTACCCAAGACCCGCAGTACAAAGCTTTGAAGGAGACTACATCAGCTTTGAAGCTGATAGCGAGCTTGCGGTTAGACTTAACAAGCTTGGATCAGACAATGGAGCTACATTATATATGACGCTTCTTGCTGCATACAATGTGCTGTTATCTAGATACACTGGACAGGAAGATATTATTGTGGGAAGTCCTATAGCTGGAAGGCCTCATGCTGACCTTCAAGACATCATAGGTATGTTTGTAAACACTCTGGCCATGAGAAATCACCCGCAAGGAGAAAAGACTTTTATTGAATTCTTGAAAGAAGTTAAAGAAAATGCTTTGAAAGCATACGACAATCAGGACTATCAGTTTGAAGAATTAGTGGATAAGCTGGACATAAGGAGGGATATGAGCAGGAATCCCCTCTTTGATACCATGTTTGCCATATACAATGTTGGAAAAGCAGAGCTCATAACGTCTGATCTAAGCTTCAAGCCGTACAACAAAGGGATAGAAGGCAGAATATCAAAATTTGACATCACCTTAAATGCATTTGAGACTGAGGATGGTATAGCCTTTGAACTCGAATACTGTACAAGACTGTTTAAGAAAGAAACTGTTGAAAGACTTGGGGCTCATTACATCAATTTGCTGGAAGAAATTGCAGCATACCCCGAAAAAAGGCTTTATGAAATCGAAATGTTATCACAGGAAGAAAAACAGCAAGTATTATACAGCTTTAACGATACTGCTCTCGAATATCCCCTGGATAAAACCATACACCAAATGTTTGAGGAGCAAGTGAAAAAGACTCCTGATCATATTGCAGTGGTTTTTGAAGGTAAACAATTAACCTACCGAGAACTGAATCAAAAGGCAAACCAATTGGCCAGGGCATTAAGAGAAAAGGGAGTAAAGCCTGATGATATTGTAGGCATAATGGTGGACCGCTCGCCTGAAATGGTTATAGGTATAATGTCAGTAATCAAGGCTGGGGGGGCGTACCTTCCTGTAGATCCTAATTATCCATTGGAAAGAAAAAGGTATATGATGGAGGACAGCAAGGCCAAAATTTTACTCACCCAAAATCATCTTATGGATCGTGATGATTTCGATGGTGAGATTATTGATTTATCTGATTATGATTATAATTTTATAAACGATGTGAATATAAAATGTATAAATAAGCCTGGTGATACAGCGTACATCATCTATACCTCTGGCTCAACGGGAAACCCTAAAGGTGTTTGCATTGATAATAAGAGTGTATTAAACCTGGTAGAGGGTCTGTTCCAGAGAATATATAGCAAATATGAATCACCGTTGAATGTTTGCCTCATTGCCCCTTATGTTTTTGATGCTTCGGTGCAGCAGATTTTCGCAGCACTGCTAATGGGGCATGCATTGTACATTGTACCGGAGGAAGCAAGGAAAGACGGTAAAAAGCTGCTGGACTTCTATAGTGAAAATAGGATTGATATTTCGGATGGAACGCCCATACACGTAAATATGATGTTAAATTCTCCTCCTATAGATAATAACCTAAAAGTGAGACATTTTATTATAGGCGGAGATGTTCTTCCATTTGATGCAGTAAAAGACTTCCTAAGCAGATTTGAGGATGTGCAACCTTGCATCACAAATGTTTATGGTCCTACCGAATGCTGTGTGGATTCTACGGAATATTTGATTACTGCGGTGGGGCTTAGTAGATTGGATAATATCCCCATAGGCCGTCCTTTGCCAAACACCAGAGCATTCATACTTGGTAAGAAATTAGAAGTAAATCCTATAGGTATCGCTGGGGAATTATATATATCTGGGGATGGTCTTGCCAAAGGCTATTTAAACAAGACGGGGCTTACTGCAGAAAGATTTGTATCTAACCCGTTTATAAAGGGAGAAAGAATGTATCGTACTGGGGACTTGGCAAGATGGCTGCCTGACGGGAATATAGAATTTTTAGGCAGGATGGACCACCAGGTAAAGATAAGGGGATTTAGAATAGAACTTGGAGAAATAGAGGGTCAGCTATTAAGACATGCTTCAATAAAAGAAGCTGTGGTTATTGTAAAGGAAGACCAACAGAAGAACAAGGATCTGTGTGCATATTTCGTTGGGGAAAATGAACTGACAATAACTGAACTAAGGGAATGCCTTTCAAAAGAATTGCCCGAGTATATGATCCCGGCATACTTCATGCAGCTGGATGAAATGCCTTTGACAGCCAATGGTAAGATAGACCGGAAGAACATGCCCCACCCTGCTGCTCATTTAAATACTGGAGTAGAGTATGAAGCACCTTCAGGTGAAGTGGAAGAGAAGCTTGTACAATTGTGGCAGGATATCCTGGGGGTTGAGAAAATAGGGAGAAATGATAATTTCTTTGTGCTTGGGGGGCACTCATTAAAAGCAATAAACTTTGCAGCCAAAATTCACAAAGAGTTCAATGTAAATATATCTCTTAAGGAGATATTCAAGCTGCCGACAATTGCAGAAATTACCAAGTACATCCAGGAAGCCCAAGAGAGTATTTATCAATCTATCCAGCCCACTGGAGAAATGGAATACTATCCTATGTCGTCTTCCCAAAGAAGGCTGTATATATTAAATCAGCTTGAAGGAGCAAGGGTGGCATACAATATGCCAGAGTTTATGTTGTTAGAAGGCAGTATTGATATAGAACGTTTTGAGAAAGCCTTAGATCAGCTGGTAAAAAGGCATGAGGCTTTCCGGACCTCCTTCCATATGGTAGATGGTGAACCGGTGCAGAAGGTCCATGATGAGGTGGAATTTAGTATCATGTACATGGAAACCGGCGAAGAAAAAGCCTCAGAAGCAGCAAATGAATTCATAAGGCCATTTGACCTTGGCAAGGCTCCTTTACTAAGAGCAGGGCTCGTAAAAATTAGAGAAGACAGGCATGTCATGATGCTTGATAAACACCATATCATATCTGACGGGGTGTCGGATGAAATACTGGTAAGAGAATTCATAAGCTTGTATGAAGGAATGAATCTTCCAGCACTTCAGATTCAGTACAAGGACTATTCCGTATGGCAGAATAAATTGTTTGCTGACGGCACAATCAGTAAACAAGAAGAATACTGGCTCCAGGCATTTAGGGGAGAAATACCAGTACTTGATATGCCGGTAGACTACCCAAGGCCGGCTATACAGAGTTTTGAAGGCGATATGGTCAGTTTTGAAACAGGCCGGGAACTTGCACATAAACTGAACAAGCTTGCCGTGGATCATGGAGCAACACTGTATATGGTGCTTCTAGCTTCATACAATGTGCTTCTTTTCAAATACACCGGACAGGAAGATGTCGTAATTGGAAGCCCTATAGCAGGAAGGCCACATACAGATTTGCAGGACATCATAGGCATGTTTGTCAATACCCTAGCTATGAGGAATTACCCTCAAGGTAAAAAGAATTTCAGCGAGTTTTTGATGGTAGTAAAAGAAAACGCTCTAAGGGCTTATGAAAACCAGGATTACCCATTTGAGGAACTTGTGGAGAAGCTTAGCATTAAGCGGGATTTGAGCAGAAATCCGCTGTTTGATACTATGTTTGTCTTGCAAAATAAAGAGGCATCAGAATTTAAGATGAATGGGCTAAGGTTCATGCCCTATGATAATGAGTTCAGGGCGTCCAAATTTGATTTGACCCTAAACGCCCAAGAGACCCAGAATAATATTGTATTTGGGTTAAAGTATGCTACTCGTCTGTTTAAGAAAGAGACAATAGAAAAACTTGGGGTCCATTTCATCAATGTACTGGAAGAGATCACAGCTTACCCCGAAAAGATGCTGTCCGAAATAAATATACTATCTCAGGATGAAAAACAGCAAATACTAAATAGTTTTAATGATACAAAGGCAGAATACCCTAGGGATAAGACTCTACATGAGCTGTTCCAAGACCAAGTGGAAAGGACACCTGATAATGTAGCTGTAGTGTTTGAGGACAAGCAATTAACCTACAGGCAGCTCAATGAAAAGGCAAATCAGCTTGCCAGAGCACTAAGAAGTAATGGTGTAAAGCAAAACAGCATAGTTGGAATAATGGTAGAAAGATCCGTAGATATGCAGGTTGGAATACTGGGAATTTTAAAAGCAGGAGGTGTCTATTTACCAATTTCAACCAAACTTCCTGAACTAAGAATAAAAAAATTACTGGAAGATAGTAATGCAACTATGCTGTTGACGCAATCACATTTAGCGGATAAAGCAGAGTTTTACGGTAATATATTACTGCTTGATTCCCCTGAAATATACATTGGAAGTGCTGAAAACCTTGATAAAATAAATAAACCAGAGGACTTAGCTTATATCATTTATACATCGGGATCTACTGGAGTTCCGAAGGGTTCAATGATAGAGCATCGAAGTGTAGTTAACTTGGTTTATGGACTAAGAAAGCTTGTCTATGAAAATTATGATAATTATTTAAATGTTGCCCTTGTGTCCCCTTACTTTTTTGACGCATCTGTAAAACAAATATTTGCGGCTTCTCTCCTTGGCCATACGCTGTTTATAGTTCCTGAGGATACAAGGCTAGATGGTGAGGGCCTTCTAAAGTACTATAACAGGAATTCAATTGCTGTTTCAGACGGAACACCAGCACATATAAAGCTTTTAACAAATACTGCCAGGCCTGGCGAAAGTCTTTCAGTTATGCAGTTTATTATCGGAGGGGAAGAACTTTCATGTAAAGGTATACAAGGTTTCTATGATCGGTTTAAAGATAATAACCCTACTATAACAAACGTTTATGGTCCAACAGAATGCTGCGTAGATTCAACTTATTACCATTTAAGCCGTGAGAAGGTGAGAAATCTAACAAGTATACCTATAGGTATGCCATTGCAGAATTATAAGATATATATACTTAATGAAGACATGAATATCTTACCGGTTAATACAACTGGTGAAATATATATATCTGGAGATGGGCTGGCAAAAGGCTATTTGAACAAACTTGAATTGACTACGGAAAAATTTGTAGCTAATCCTTTCAGCTCTGGAGAAAGAATGTATCGTACCGGTGATCTTGGAAGGTGGCTTCCTGACGGAAACATCGAATTTATAGGCAGAGTAGACCATCAGGTAAAGATTAGGGGCTTTAGGATAGAGCTTGGGGAAATAGAAGTGCAGCTATTAAAGCATCCTTCAATAAAAGAAGCTGCGGTAATTGCAAAGACAGACCAGGAGGGCAACAAGTATTTGTGTGCTTATATAGCAGGGGAAAGTGAATCTACAATATCAGATTTAAGGGCGCTTCTCTTAAAAGAACTTCCCGATTACATGATACCACAATACTTTGTTCAGCTGGAAAAGCTGCCTTTGACAGCCAATGGCAAAATAGATCGGAATAATTTACCCCAAAATGACGGTACTTTAGCTACATCAGTAGAGTATGTAGAGCCTTGCGGTGAAGTTGAGGAGAAGCTTGCACTGCTGTGGCATGATGCCCTTGGAGTACAAAAAATTGGTGTGAATGATAACTTCTTTGAACTGGGAGGATACTCACTGAAGGCAATATCCCTTATAAGCAGAATTTATGAACAGTTAAATGTTGAGGTACCACTAAAAGACTTTTATATGGCCCCAACCATAAAGGAAATTGCCCGTTTTATACACAATACGTACGCCAATGATTATATTACACCAAGTCCGGCAATTCATTTTAATTCAGCAATGGAGAGTCTTATGTTTGCATTCCCTCCAGGAGGAGGAAATGGAATAGCTTATGGTAGTTTATCAAAACAAATGAATGCTTATTCCATATATTCCTTTGACTTTATAGAAAATGAGAGCAGGATGGAGGAGTATGTGAAGGCAATTACTTCTGTCAAACCCGAGGGCCCATATATTCTATTTGGTTACTCGGCAGGAGGTAATCTGGCATTTGAAGTTGCTAAAGTATTAATTGAAACTGGACATCATGTATCCGATATAATCTTTCTGGATTCGGCTAAATCATTTGTCCTTATTGAGGAAGAAAGCGAAGATGCTAAGAAACTTGCTGAGCAACAGGATAAAGAATTTATAGAAGAAAATGAGAAACTTATAAAAGGCATGTTTGGAGATAACCAGGCAGTTATTGAAAAGGCCATTGAAAGAATGAGAAATTATCATAAATACACTAGAAGTGTTATAAACTCGGGACAGATAAACTCCAATATCCATCTTATTATATCACAGCAGCAAGACAATGAAGGTGAAGCTGATTTATGTGAAGGATGGAGAGAGGCAACAACGGGAGAGTTCAAAGTATATAACGGATTTGGCAGTCATTTTGATATGTTAAGTACAGGATATATAGATAAAAATGCGGCTATTATTAAAGAAATATTGGAAGAGATCAACCAATAGTTCAGATATAAGGGGTAGATATAATGGATAAGATTAAATTGTTTTGTCTGCCGTATGCAGGAGGTTCTGCAGCAGTATATAAATATTGGGAACAATACTTGCATGATAGGATTGAGCTTTTCCCGATTGAGCTTGCGGGAAGAGGCAGCAGGATTGGTGAACCGTTTTACGGAAGTGTTGAGGAAGCGCTTGAAGATATACACCGTATTATCATAAGCAACCTTGAAGAACAACCTTATGCGTTGTTTGGCCACAGTATGGGCAGTGTACTTGTATATGAACTTGCCTATAGAATAAAGGAGCTCGGACATCCATATCCTGTCCATATGTTTATTTCCGGCAGATATCCTCCGGGTTTTGTAAGTAAGAAGAAGGTACTCTATGATTTGCCGGATAAGGAGTTTGTGGATGAGGTATTTAAGCTGGGAGGCACGCCCAAAGAGGTTCTGAAAAGCAATGAATTAATGGAGTTGTTTTTACCGATACTCAGAGCGGATTTTAGAATTACTGACACATACAGGCACATTGAAAAAAACGCTAAGCTTGACTGCGATATAAGTGTATTGTGGGGAAAAAGAGAAAAGGGAGCCACTATTTTTGACGTTGCAAAATGGCATGATTATACGTCCAAAAGTTGTAAAATTCATATGTTTGACGGGGATCATTTTTTTATACACGATTACAAAAAGGATGTAGCAGCAATAATAAATAGTAGTCTCATCGACTTTGCAGACAATGGTATGTGAAGACTGAAGTTTATTTAAAATTTAATATGAAATCAAGAGGCTAAGTTTTTAGGTTGACTTTAATGACCTGTAGACTTAGCCTCTTTCCAGTCTAATCAAAAATTTCAAGAAAGTAGAACCTACGTCCTATTGGAATTATTTCCATGTTTCTGTATTACCAGAATTGTAATCATTTGTTTAAGCGCTTTAATTATGGAATGAACTTGAAGTATTTGTGAAAACAAAGGGGGGAAATAGTGCTGATAAATGTTGAAAATGAGCAACACAGGAAAATATCAGAAGAAAAATACAAGGAGGTTTGAAAATGACTAGCAAAAAGTTTTCTTTTAAAGCCACATCACTTTTGGTAGTTTTAGCAGTATTCTTATCCACCTTTTGCGCAGTCTTGCCGGTGAGCGCAGCCGCTAGGGGAGCATGGGCACCAAATACTGCCTATGCAGTAAATGATACAGTAACATATAGTGGAAGTACTTATACCTGTCGTCAGGCACATACTTCCCTCGTAGGTTGGGAACCACCTATTGTTCCTGCTTTATGGGAGAAAGGCGGCAGCGGAACTACGCCACCTACAACACCGCCAACAACGCCACCAACAGGTCCTTCAGTAACAAAGCCTTCCGAAGTTCCAAGCCACATATGGACATACACAATGAATGCGGGCGATAAATTCGGTAAAGGCGGAGATTTTGCTTTATTGCTGAGTGCTGTGATCAAAAAGGAAAGCAGCTTTGGAGCAGGCTTACCAGGCAGTCCATCAGCCGGCGACGGATTAATGCAGGTAGAACCAAACACACGTAATGCTTATTTATCTCAATTCAGTTCAAAATTTGTCCCTGCTTATAATCACGGCAGTGAACAAGATCAGGTATACTTGGGCGCCCTGATTTTAAATGAAAAGATTATTAAATTCGGCAATATATATAACGGCTTATTACACTATAACGGAGGAGATTACTGGTATCCGGGAGCTACAGATTCTTATGGCCGTCCTATTCTGGCCAATCAATATGCAGATGCAGTTTACTCTACTTATAAGGGCTATGGCGGTAAGAACTAAGGTGGATTTTAAAAAAAGATAAGCAAAATCGGGCTGAAAAATGCGTTTTTTCAGCCCGATTTTTTTAGGGCCTGTACGCAAACTGTACAACTCGTAGAAATCTAGTAAAATAAGGCACATGAGACGAAGATACGAGTTAACGGATGAAGAATGGAATATAGTTGACCCCCTGTTGCCCCCAGCCCGAAAAAAACAGGGAGGACGTCCGCCCAAGGATCGGCGCCAGATGCTCAATGCCGTGCTTTGGGTTGCTCGAACGGGCGCGCCATGGCGGGATTTACCGAGTTACTATGGCCCTTGGTTTTCAGCCTACAGCTTTTTCTGGCGGCTACAAAAAGCGAATATTTGGGGTGAAATACTGAAGCATGTCGCCATCGAGCCGGATTGGGAGCAGGTCATGGTCGATGCCACCATCGTCCGCGTCCATCAACATGGAGCGGGCGCAAAAGGGGGCAGGACCGGCAAGCAATCGGACGTTCGCGCGGAGGATTAACTACCAAAATTCATGCGATGGTGGATGCGCTCGGCTATCCGCTGCGTTTCGAATTGACGCCAGGACAAGACCACGATTCTGTCACCGGCTATCGCCTTCTTCATGAACTGGACTTCTGCCCGGGCGAAGTGTTGGCTGATCGCGCCTACGATACCAATGCCATTCTGGAGCTTTTGCAAAGCCGAGCGATCACTCCGGTTATCCCAAGCAAACGCAATCGGCGGGTAAAGCGCCCGTTAGATTCTGAAACGTATAAAGAGCGACACTTAATTGAATGCTTTTTCAACAAAGTAAAAAACTATCGACGCTTGGCCACTCGCTATGAAAAAACAGCGAACATGTTCATGGCTTTTTTGACGCTGCTTTCAATTCGTTTATGGCTCAAATAGGTTTGCGTACAGGCCCTAGAGAATTGTACAATTAAATTTTTGAATAAGAACAAAGAGAAGGTTCTAAAACAGGCATTCTCTCTAAAAAATATGTACAATATACTATTTGTGAAAAGTTATGTAGATACTCGAGCATTTGAAGTCCAAAGAAGAAGCGGTTATTATCAACACGACTTCGTCACTTGGATTCGTGCCACTGGCGGGTGCTGCTGTTTATAGTGCGACGAAAGCAGCGCTCCATTCCTATACGCTATCCCAACGGTACATGCTTAAAGACACATCGGTGAAAATCCTGGAAATTGCGCCGCCAGGGGTTCAAACGTATTTCAATAACGATCCGAGCTCTATGCTACTAGCATCATTCATTGATGAAACGATGAAGGTACTTGGTACGGATGCGGACGAGGTTCTAGTGGAAGAAGCGAAAGTATTTCGAAACAACCCGGGCCCGAACGAAGGTATTTTTGTGAACCAGTTAAACAATATGATGTTTGAGCCGCCAAAGGGTCATTAATCCGTTTAATACTTAGCGTATATTTTCGTTAATTATCTCAACTCGCTTTTAGAAAATCCTTGATTATCAAGGGCGTGTACATCGAAGACATGTAAACAACGTATTCGCCTTGACAATGAGCCTCGCGGCATCGGAGTCTAAACACGTGCGCCGATGCCCATAGGACACGGTTTACCTAGGGCTTGCTGAACGAATCAAAACTCCAACAGGCACAAGGGTTTAGGGCCTCTTATGTCGAAGGAAAACGGGGCAGCCCCGTGAAAAACCGTGCACTTGGAGGCGTCAGGATTGTATCAGCGAACCGAGAACCAGATGAACCTGCCCGTCGACTTTTTTCTGCCGTTCGGCGGAAAGCTCGCAGAAGATAACCGCTGGGTGCTGCTGGCCCAGATGATTCCGTGGTGGATGCTCGAAGAGAAGTATGCGAAAAACTTCAAGAAAAGCCTCAAGGGCCAAAAAGCCGTTTCGATCCGTATCGCGCTCGGCGCACTCATCATCCAGGAGCGGCTTGGCACCGATGATCGGGAGACACTTCGTCAGATTCTGGAGAACCCGTATCTGCAGTACTTCCTCGGTCTGCCGGAATATCGGTACCGCCGTCCGTTTCATCATTCTCTCATGACGCATTTCCGCAAGCGATTGGGTGGCGAAATTCTGGATGAAGTGAATGAATGGATCGCTCTGGAAGAAGCGCGCAAGTGTCGGATGATTCATCGGACGACGATGAACCTGGCAGCGGAACTGACGCAGCGTCCGGTAAGCCTTCAGAAACGCAGCCACAGCAGATGGAACTGACGAACGAGGGCGAACTGCTGCTGGACGCTACCTGCGCGCCGGCGGATATCGCCTACCCGACGGATTTGTCGTTACTGAATCAGGCCAGAGAAAAGCTGGAGAAGATCATCGACATCCTGCACGAACCGGAACGTGGAAAGACCCGCAAGCCCAGAACATACCGAGAGCGTGCCCGCAAAGCCTATCTGGCGGTTGCCAAGCAGCGGCGCGTGAAGCCGCGCGCGATGCGAAAAGCGATCGGCAAGCAGCTCAGGTTCGTTTCCCGTGATCTGCGCATGATCGCCGAACTCGCCGATATGACGAGCGGCCTGCCGCGGCGTTTGTACAAGGAACTGCTAGCCATTCAAGAGCTTTATCGTCAGCAGCAAACGATGTATGACAAGCGGACACACAGCATATCGGATCGGATTGTCAGTATCGCACAGCCACATGTCAGACCGATCGTGCGCGGCAAAGCCAGGGCAAACGTCGAGTTCGGAGAGAAGCTGGCGATTAGCGTGGTGAACGGCTACGCTTTCCGCGAGCATCTGTCGTGGGATAGCTACAACGAAGGGCAGACATTGCAGGACGCCGTAGAGCGTTACCGCGCCAGATTTGGTTATTATCCCAAAGCGGTGCTGGCCGACCAGATCTATCGAACCCGCGACAACTTGCGCTTCTGCAAAGAGGGAATTCGCTTAAGCGGACCGCAGTTGGGTCGTCCGTCAGCCGATCAGCAGGAGAAAAAGAAAATCGCCAAGACGGATGCAGCCGCACGCAATGCGGTGGAAGGCAAGTTCGGCGAAGGCAAGCGCAGTTATGGGTTTGGCCGTATTCGAGCACACCTTCAGACGACGAGCGAGACCGTGATCGGGCTGCAACTGCTGGTGATGAACCTCGAAAAGAGACTTCGGGTTCTCTTTTTGTCTATTTTGCAATGGCTGTGGTTGAGACTCGCGGTCCGCTTGCTCGTTCCACTGTAAAATGTGACCCGTTCAGCAAGCCCTACCTAGCAAGGTTATCCGATGCCTCTCATTGTAAAGGCACCACTACGCTGAATACGTTGTTTACAGAGTTAAGATATCCCGTAAACAAAGTAACATTATCGGTGAAATTCGTTACTTTGTTTACTATTAATAGCATGGTTTAAGCTAGTCAAGATAAAGTTAAAATGTTGGCGGATCGCCAATAGGACTAATGACAAATTGAAGGTGAAATTGCATATCGACAGCGGACACGATGCCGGGGCGATGTGGTTTGCGTACTCGACCGTCTATTCTTCACCGGACGGAAGCGGCTGGTATTCGCTCGTTATCATTGAAAAAAATGGTTTTTTTCCAATGCGCCACACGGAGCAAAAGCCAGTGCAACGATCTACAGTGTCATTGAAACAGCGAAGAAAAACGGGCTAAATCCTTTCAAGTATTTGACGGACCTGCTCGAACAGCTTCCGCAGCTTGCGAATCCGAAAGATCCGGTTGAGCTAGACGAATTGTTGCCATGGTCGCCTTCGCTCCCACTGACGTGCCGCCTATTTCAATCAAACTAAGACTAACAGGCCCTCATCTTGGGAACAAGGTGGGGGCTATTTTGCGCTTACACAACTGCTGGTGATGAACCTGAAAAGAGACTTCGGGGTCTCTTTTTGCCTCTTTTGCAATGGTTTTTGTCAAGGCTCGCCGTTCATTTGCTCGTAACATCGTAAAACATGATCCGCTAAGAAAGCCCTAATTATCAAGATTCAATGTGATGTCTGAAAAGAAAATTGAATTTACCTAAGAATGGATATAAAAAAAGAATTACCAAAATAATGTAAAAATGTACCCGGAGTTTCAACAGTATCTCCGTGAATATCAGCCGCCCTTGCTAGCAGTCTGGGGTGAAAATGATGTTTCCTTTATTCCGGCTGGTGCTGAGGCTTTTAAGAAAGATTTACCTAAAGCCGAGATTCATTTATTAGATACTGGGCACTTTGCATTGGAAACACATGCATATGAAATTGGAGAACTAATGTTGGATTTTTTAGGAAACAATAGAATTTGACGATTCAAAAGTTGGTAAATCACGGATGGTGTCTACCGTCATTTCTTTGTTATATTAATTGATTTTTTTAATGTTAACCAGGATTTATGTTCATATTAATTGATGTATTGAGAGGTAAATTGAATTTAGAAGGGTGACAGGTCAGTCTCATGGAGAATTCAGGAGCTAAAAATGCGAAATTGTTTAATTCCACAAAGACCATGATCGGTGGTTTAGTTATGCTCATTATTGCAATGGGAATCGGACGTTTTTCATATACTTCCATACTTCCATTGATGCAATCACAAGCTCATCTATCCGCTACGGAATCCGGATATTTGGCAGGGAGTAATAACTTGGGTTACCTTATCGCTGCTTTTGGTGCAGGTTTCATAACCTGGGGATCCCGAAGAGCCTATCATCTTCGGATGCAATTGGTACTCTGCATCATTTTAACGGGACTTATGGGAATCACTTCATCATTTTATGGTGGATGATTTTGCGCTTTCTTGCTGGAATTAGCGGCGGCCTTATTTTCGTTCTATCATCAAGTTTAGTGTTGGATACGTTGTTTTCAGATAAGCGTGAAAAATGGGTAGGTATATTTTACGGAGGAGTTGGCGTTGGTATTGTTTTAGTTGGTTTACTTACGCCTTTTCTTAGCATTTTCACTTGGAGGGGGCCTTGGATCGGCCTTTTGATCATTAGTATCATCCTTATCGTACCCGTTTGGTCATTTATCCACGATAAAGAGCCGAAACTTATAACTCAAAATGCTGAATCCCTGAGTTCATCAGCGGAAACTCCATCTATCTTCGGCTGGCTTCTTGTTGCTTATGGACTTGAGGGGTTAGGTTATGTAGTAAGCGCGACGTTTCTTGTAGCAATGGTTAAGCAAATGCCTCATATGTCAAGTTTTGCTGACTTTAGCTGGATTATCGTTGGGATAGCGGCGGTACCATCAACAGTGATCTGGTCCTGGTGGGCGAGTAAAGTCGGTTACATCAAACCATTGATTATTGCGCTTATCCTGCAGGCTGTTGGGGTCATACTGCCGGTATGGCTTCCCAATATATTCGGCGTGACGTTAGGATCTGTCCTTTTTGGAGGCACTTTTATGGGCATTTCCATGCTTGCTCTCGCCGCGGCTCGTATGTCTAGACCATCCAGTGGTAGTAGAGCAATTGCTTTGATGACAGGATTTTATGGCATAGGTCAAATACTCGGTCCAATCGGAGCCGGAATCGTGTTGGAAATGGCGCATAGCTACAACCTATCACTACTTCTTGCCGCTTTGGTGCTTGTTGTTGCTGCTATAATATCGCTATCCGGTGCAGTCATTTCAAGTCAAAAAGGAGCGGTAGGAAATTTAAACCATGCTCACATTCATCCTGGTCAAGAGCTTAGTTAGATCCTGGGCAGTTTGCTTTGGAATCAGATACAAATGGAATTGGTGAATTGATTCCTTATTGGAGGAATAAAAAATGCAAATAGGTTTTTTTGATTCTGGTATTGGAGGCATTACTGTATTGCATGATACATTAAAAGTTTTACCTAATGAAGATTATATGTATTACGCAGATACATTAAATGTTCCATATGGGCACAAAACGAAAGATGAAGTTAAAAAGTATGTTTTAAACGCTATAGAATTTATTAGCCAGCAAAAAGTAAAAGCGATAGTGATTGCTTGTAATACTGCCACAAGCACAGCAATCGAAGAAATAAGGAGAAAATACAGTATTCCAATCATTGGTATGGAGCCTGCCGTAAAACCAGCTGTTAAATCAAAAAAAAATATAGATAAACGAGTTTTAGTAACTGCTACTGCTTTGACTCTAAGGGAAGAAAGACTTCAAAATCTTATTACTAAATTAGATAACGAACATACTGTTGATTTATTACCTCTTCCGAGGTTAGTCCAGTTTGCAGAAAGTTTTGAGTTTAACGAGCAAATAGTGCTGCCTTATCTTCAAGAACAATTATCTATATATGATTTAAGTAAGTATGAAACTATTGTTTTAGGATGTACTCACTTTTCTTACTTTAAAGATATATTTAGAAAATTATTTTCATCGGATGTTAATATAATTGACGGAAATAATGGTACTGCAAAAAATCTAAAAAAAGTACTGGAAGAAATGAATTCTTTAGATGAAGGCAATGGCAATATTTCATTCTATTGTTCAGGGGTCAAAGTCGAGGATAAGGCTAAATTAAAAGAGTTTAATAAACTGTTCAAAAGATTGGAGGCTATTAACAAATATAATTAAAAAGTCTGCCAGCCTTTCGGAGTAAACTTCTCTGAGCAATCAGAAGATTCGGAAGAAGCAGTTTACCGGATCACAGATTATCTGAATAAATACCGCATCAAACTTAGAACTGCTCAAAATCCATCTCATATGAAGTTTTCAGAATCATTTGAAGAGCAGCTACTGGTACTGTTGGAGGAGCGTGTACCCTTAGTCCGAAAATTTTCTTTTATTAGAATGGTTGATAATAAATAGGGGAAAATAATTTTTATTAAAGGAAGGAAGTTAAAATGCCATTACTTCGTTTTGATCTTATTAAAGGACGAGATAAAGCAAGCCTGAAAAAACTTTTGGATGTTGCCCACCAAGTATAGGCTTATGGATGGTCCAAAATTACAATTACATGCAATCACTCTGATGTGAAACAACCCAATTCATAGTAAGTATTATTGTTGAAATCAAAGCTTTTAATCACGTCAAGACCAAGCTTTTTGGTATGGGCAGCGTAAGATCTATGATTGATGTGGTTTATAAAAGTTATCAATATCGGATATTTTTTACTCATTTGCATTCTGGAAAAATCAAAAACCTTTCGGAGTACTACCGTCCCCCTGTAATCCATATCAATGCAAATTGGCCCATACTGATAAGTGTTTTCAGTAGAAAGCGTAATCCCCTTATATTCTGTATCTTTCAAATCGCCAATCATAAATTGAAAAAGAGGCCACTTAGCCCAATACTTCCATGAGGCAGCCATCACATAAGCAATAATCTTCTGGCCATGACACGCAATTGTAATTCCATTTTCTTTTTCAATTAATTCCTTAAATTGTTCTTCTGTAAATAAGGTTGTTACGAAGCCATCGGGTTTGTCTTTTTCACTAATGGTTGTAATGTGATATTTTTTTTGTAATTCCACTATAGCAGATATATCATCAACAGTAGCGTTTCTATAAATCATTGTTTTCCTCCTATATGAAATGAGCTTAAAAAAACTTTACTTCAGCATTCGGCATATTGCAACCATTTTAAGTTGTAGGTTTTTGCGAGAGGAAGGCTACACTATGATCAGGAGAGCGTTAACAGGGGGAGAGCGACTGGAATTTCTATTATCCTACCTGTCTTACAAGGGAACATTGGAAAAGTTTTTTAACAATTTTCCCAGGAGGGAGAGGATTTTCAGATCGACCCACTGCAGATTAGTGTAGCCCCTGACGAATAAGCAAATGGAGTTAGTTATTAGATCGCGGCGGGTAAAAGAAAATAAAGATTTAGACTGAAAAATAAAGTATTAGACTGACGATGCTTCATTAAGCTAACGGGCAAAATTTCAATGCTAAGTGTATAATTTAGAAGACGTAAAGAATCTAATTTGGAGGCTTCTATGATTAGAGATCTTTGGTTTACAGTGCAACGGATTGATGATAATACATACGCAATTAGTGAATACGGACGTTGGGAGAAAGTACATTCATTTTTATTATTGGGAAATCAAAAAGGGGTATTAATTGATACAGGGCTTGGGATTGATAGTATCAAAAGAATAATAGAGCAGTTGACATCTTTACCTCTAAAAGTTATTACGACACATGTCCACACTGACCACATAGGTAACCATGGCGAATTTGAACGGATCTTTGTCCATAAAGAAGATGAAGACTGGCTAATTAACGGGATTCAAGGCTTAACAATAGAGCAAATCAGGAAGAATATTAGAAGAGATATAACCTTGCCTACTCCAGAAAGGTTTAATCCGGATACATACCAACCCTTTAAAGGAAAGCCGACAGGTTTGTTAAAGGATGGTGATATATTCGATCTAGGGGACAGAAGATTAATTATATATCACACTCCAGGACATTTTCCTGGCCATATTTCAGTTTTCGATGAAACAAAAGGGTATTTATTTACTGACGATCTGCTCTATGATGAAGCGCCAATATATGCCTTTTATCCTTCAACGAACCCTGTTGATTTAGTGAATTCATTAGAAAAGATTGCAAGAATACCCAACGTCAAAATGGTATACGGTTCTCACAATACATCAGGACTTAATCCAATAATTTTAGTTGAAGTAAAAATTGCAGTTAAATTTCTGAGGGAACATGATCTCGTCAAATTTGGAACTGGGATTCATAAATTTAACGGATTTAGTGTTCAGTTCTAATAATCTTGTCAAACTAACGGGAAACGTTAGCTCAATAAAAATTAGCGACAGTCTAGGACTTTATTTCGTGTTATTAGGTCAATCAGAGATTTCTGGTTGGCCTTTTTTCTTAGGCACCATATGATGGCGGTAGCCGAGAGAACGTTGACTTTATTGGGGCGGGCCCGTCGTGAAAACAGTTCTCTCACTGCCCTCAATGACCATGTTTGAGCTGGTTGAGACAGGGATCTCGTATCACAAGCGAAGCTATGGGGGAACCATCGTGGGAGTGGCCGCAACTTTAATATTAGGGAGTGTGTTATGGAGCCGGTTGTAGGATTAGATGTGGATTAGTTTCCTATTTTAATACGCAAGGAGTGCAAGCATTTTATAATCAATCCACTTCAAACTAAACGTGCGAGAAACACGCAACTACGAAAAGTAAAAACCGACACTGCAGATGTCAAAAGATTGAATTTATCAATAAATAGGCAAAATGAATAAAGTCCCTGGACTCTTAATGCGATGTGCATGCGGATCGGGGACTTATCATGTGAAATACTCAATATAAGCGGTTTGCTTAATTTTTAAAAAAAACACTTAAAAACACTTAACAAAAAGCGTTAAATTGCTTATGATGAATATAGGGAAAGGGGGAGGGATTATATTCACCAAGAGGAACGACTTTTGAAAATTTTGGAGTATCTCCAAAGCCGTAACCAATTATCAAATTCGGAAATTTGCGATTTATTGAACATCTCGAGAGATACGGCAAGAAGGGATATTATTAAGCTTGTTCATGAAGGGGGGGTTATCAGAACCCATGGAGGTATTGCCTTACCCTTATTAAAAGAAGAAATAAGAGTCTACAAGGAACGTGTAACCTCAGCAACAAAGCAAAAGATGCTTATTGCAAAAGCAGCTTCTGAGCATATCGCTGACGGAGATGTATGCTTCATGGATGTATCGACTACCATTCAACTGCTCTGTGGGCAATTGGACAAGAATCTGACGGTTTACACACACTCGTTGGATAATGCAGAAGCTTTATCAGCAAAAAGTGAAATTAACATAAATTTGCTCGGGGGCAAATTTAATCATGAAAACCGTTTTTTTTATGACTACGACACGGCTATGCAGTTGAACGATGTTTTTTTTGACAAAGCTTTTTTAGGAGCTGCCGCCATTATGGAAGACGGAGTGTATTTTGCGAACCGTGATGATGCTTTAGTTAAAAAGCTGGTATCGAGGCGTGCCAGAGAAGTATTTTTACTTGCCGATTTCAAAAAATTTAATTTAACAAGCCCGTTTAAAGGTCTGAATTTTTCCGAAATTGATATTCTAATTACAAATCAGGATGCCCCGAAGCATTCATTGCTGATGTTGCAGGATAGCGGAGTAGAAGTTATCAAGGTGCTTGAGGAAGAAAAGTGATAAAAAATCGCAAGGGAGCATGGGCCATGATACAAGCAATCTTTAGCGATATTGACGGGACGTTGTTAAATTCAAAACATCAAATTACATTCGACACCAAAAATACAATCCAAAAGGTTGTGGGAGGAAATATCCCTTTTGTACTCGTTTCAGCGAGAATGCCAAGCAGCATTTTTCCTCTTCAGCAAGAGCTCAATATTAACGCTCCCGTCATTTGTTATAGCGGTGGTCTAATATTGGGCTGTAATAGGGAAATCCTCCATAGCATCTGTTTATCGAAAAAGAGCATTAAACAAATATACGATATTGTATCGGATCATTATCCTTCTATTAGTTTTAACTTATATGGCTATGACCAGTGGATCGTTGATAACACTCAAAATCCTTGGGTAATTCAGGAAGCGGGAATTATTAATGGCTCTCCCATACAGAGGGTGCTTTCCTCATATATAGAAGAAGATCACGATACTCACAAAATTTTATGCATGGGACCTCCCGAAGACGTTGAGCGGCTTGTACAACAAATCAAAAATGAAGTTACTGGTATCAGTGTCTATAAATCCAAGGGAACCTATCTGGAAATTATGGATGAGATGGTGTCCAAATCGTATGCCATTCAGGAACTCGAGGGGATATTTAATATTACTTATCGTGAATCGATGGCCATTGGAGACAACTATAATGACATGGATATGATTTTGTACGCAGGCCTAGGAATTGCAATGGGGAATGCGCCAGAGGAAGTTAAGAAAATTGCCGACTGGGTCACATTGAGTAATGATGAAGACGGTTTGAAAATAGGCTTGGAGAAATACATTTTGTCCGTTTGAAATGATCCAGTGACATTGTATATCCAAACACCAAAAAACTGTAGGCATTAGAAATAGAACAGAGGGGGACACATAACCCTGAGGATACTGAGTTTGTATCTTCTCGGTCTGCGAGTGACGAGAACGGTAGAAAAGAAAAGCAGAGTGAGACGACAAAAAGAGATCAACGTGTTTCGACCGTTGATCTCTTTTTGTTGTGCTCACTCAGCACGACAGATTACAAAAGAGATGAGGAAAGTTAGGTTGGGAGTTTGATCGTCTGGATTTGTAGTGAAGAGCTTATTTACCTGTAATGCAGAAGAGCAGAGGATTAGCGATGCACGTTCTTATTATGCGCATCAAAAATCAAGTTTAATGAATATATAAGTATACTAAATATCACATTCACATAGGAAATCATACGAAAAGGTCCCTAAATATCCATTTTTCATCAGTAAGATCAGAAAATAATTTGGCAAAGTTCATTTACTTCTAAATGGAGTTGAGTTGCATTTTGTATTAGGTGTGTTTTTAAATAATGTTCTCCAGCTAATTGACAATTTATCATTTGTCGGGTGACAAGAACATTGTTACATTCCCGATAGGATTTCATCGACGGCGACAGAGGCCCTTTTATTAAACTAAAGGGCAGGATAGTCAATTTTTTCACAAATACTTTACATTTGAAAGAAATTTGCGAAATTCGTAGATAAGAGGTTATGAGAAAGTAATGTAAAATAGATATTAATTGTAATTTGCAAGAAATATGTCGTACCGTTCGGCACAATAGCATGCAGCGCTTCCATGAGCTTGAGTGAGGAAACTAAATCATTTCCAGGGAGCTTAATGATTAAGTGGATCAATTCGAAAGATCCCAGGAAATAAAGAAATGATCTCGCCAAATTTGGAACTGGGATTCATAAATTCAACGGATTAGCATTCAGTTCTAATAATCTTGTCCAACTCACGGGAAACGTTAGTTCAATAAAATAGCGACAGTCGGTAAGAAGTTCTCTTGTTTTCAACTATCCATTCCCCTTTATATTAATACCAATTACAAAAAAGTCCCAAAAACAAATGTTTTTGAGACTGGGTTAAAAACCAAGGTTTCTTGTTTACTAACTGGTATCCTATGCTACATATTCATTTTTTCCTGCGCCTATACCCGTGATAAAGATAATAACAGAAGTTAAAACTAACATCAGTAAGGAAGTATTCCAATTATGTGTCACATCATGCAACCATCCAAATAAGACAGGGCCGATAGCAGACAAAAGATAACCTAATGATTGAGCCATACCGGATAATTCTGCTGCCTCATTCGTATCTTGAGTACGTAAACTAAAAAACATCATAGCTAAACTAAAGGCAAATCCCACTCCAATTCCAACCATAATTATCCATATTGGAATAAGGATCGTGCTTCCGTGTAAGATACCGAATACCCCTCCAATAAGCAAGATGACTGAAACCAGTACTAATGGATGCTGCTTCTTTAAACGTCCAGCTAAAATAGAGACAATAAACGTAGTAGGAAGCATAGCAAATTGCATTAAAGACAACATCCAGCCAGCTTCATGAGTGTTCAGCCCTTTTTGTTCAAGAATTTCAGGAAGCCACGTTATCATGGTATAAAAGATTAAGGATTGAAAACCCATAAATAACGTGACATTCCATGCTAGTTTAGAATGCCATAAGTTTATAGATTTAACTTTCTTTTTAGTTTGTACAAATCTAATAGATTTATGTTGATTTTGTATTAGTGGTAACCAAAAGAAAAGTGTAAGAAGAGATAAGATTCCCCAGCATCCGAGACCTCCTGACCATCCTAACCCTGATAATGAGGAGATGGAAATACTTATACCGGATCCAATAGCTCCACATAAATTCATAGAGACTATATAAATCCCTGTTATCATTCCTACATTTTGTGCAAAGTTATGTTTAATAAGACTGGGGAGTAATACATTACCAATGGCAATACATGAACCAATTAAGATTGTTCCTATAAATAAGGTTATTACACCACCAAAAGAACGTATTCCAAATCCAATGGTTAATAAGATTAAAGAAATAAATAGGATAAACTCCGTACTAAAACGTTGAGCTAACTTAGGGGCAAAAGGGGATAAGAATGCAAAAGTAAAAAGGTACTGTAGTTATTGTCCCTGCTAGTATATTAGATATGCCTAAACTGTCACGTATAGAATTTATTAGTGGACCCACTGATGTTAGTGGGGCTCTGAGATTGGCTCCCATTAGGATGATACCTATAATAAGTAATCCTATTCTAGGCTTTAGATCCGGTTTCGGTTGTCCTAGTTGATTGGTTTTTTGTGAAATACCCATGATCGCTATAGATCCTCCGTATTTAATACTAAAGCTTTTCTAAATTAGGTAATCAATTCATTTATTGTTTGGATTGCCACACTTCCATATTGTTCCACAATAGTAACCGTAAAGCAGAGAACATAATAAAATGTTGTTTTCTACTTGACGGTTACTTTTAAACATTTTAATTAAATTAAGCGAATTTTTGGACTTCTCCCGTTAGTTAATAGGAGAACGACAAGCCCCTACTTTTATACCTAAAGAATTATAGTGATTTTTTATGTTTATGATGGCTTGACCACTTGTAACTTTATTAATTAATTGTTTTATCTTCCAAAGGTCTACTGGTTTATTCATTAATAAGTCATTAAAAATTTGTTTGATTTCTTGTGGGTAAACATTTCCTACCATACTAGAAAGTCCATTACATCCATTAATTATCTTTTCTGTAAGATTTACATCTCCACCAGCGAACATGATGAAATCATCTGGTAAGTCAGTATTATGGTGACGTTTGGCATCACTCTCTTCTTTAAGTCCTACAAGGTTAGAGTACTTCTGGTTAATAACAGTCTTTAATGATTCAGCACTTAGCTCAAATCCTGTTCGGAAAGGATTATTATAAAGGACAACGTTTTTGGTGGTATGTTGTAGCAGCTCATTGATATAAGAAATAGCTTGTTGTTGTGTCGGCTGAATGTAAGGTGGAAACTGAATTAGAATAGAATCAAAAACAGATTCCTCAAGCTTTTTAACCAGTTTTATTGCATTTCTTGTTGTTGTAGCTGATACGCCAAACATCAGTTCAACATTTTCAAATTTTTGTTGATTAAAATAATCAATAATATGGATACGCTCTTCAATGCTCATTGAATTTTGTTCGCCTGTCGTAGCAGACACAAGTAGTGAATCTATCCCGTTATCTGTTAAATGTTTAACAATAGGATTGAATCCTTCTAAATATAAGCTCTCATCATCACGAAAGGGAGTTGGAATAGCAACATTAAAATTTTTCATCAGTTATATCCTCCAGTGTATATACATTACAAGAACTAATTTGTACATAACGTCAAATACTAAATCCTTTCAGATAATTTTTAAAAGGTATATTTGAATGACTAAATTGTTCTATGTTCATGTTGTTTAAAGTTTGGTTACATTCTTCAGGTCAAAAGTATTAACTAATCTTTTCTAGTTATTCTTTATTTGTGTATCTGGTTTGACTATGTGACGAGGTGTATTACCCACCGGTTTCTCTAAAAACCAAGTGCCCATTGAAGTAAGAACCGGTACATTTTGAAACGTGTAAATAATAGCATCCTCTGTTTGCTAAGTGTTGCAATGCTCATGAGCAGAGCAAGGAGGAGCTAAGAATAGGTCGCCTTTTTTCAATTCAATCTTTTCTCCATCCACGATACTATAACCCTCGCCCTGAAATACTAGATTGAGAGCTACATTAGTATGACGATGAGCTTTATTATGCTGATGCTCACAGAAACGATTGTTTCATAAGCATCATTAAGCAAGGACAAATGAAAAAGATAAATTTATTCGAGGTTACAAGAAGATTGCTGAAGGGGCAATACTGAGTTAAAGTTAATATAATTACGTAAAATAATAATTTGACGAATAAATAATAATAAGATATGATGGAACCATGGAGGTTCGTACATAAATGGATAAACTGATGAAAAGTCACTACATGCAACGAATTGATGAAAAATTGTCCGATTTACCTTGGTATGTTACAGAGTTTATAGATAGCAAAAAACGCAAGTTATCTCCAACAACACTTCTTAATTATTGCCATGATTACATTATTTTTTTCGATTGGCTTATTGCCGAGAATCTAACTTCATCAAGTCGGAAAGAAATAAACTTAGAAACATTGGAGTTATTAACAATACGTGAAGTGGAGAATTTCTTGTCATTCCTGGATTATCAACTTGGAAACAAGAAACTTACGATAAATCGCAAATTATCCTCGCTAAAATCGTTGTTTGATTATCTTCAGAATAAGGCTGAAACAAGTGACTTGAAGCCATATATTCAACGAAATGTAATGGCCAAAATGGATTTGAATGCTATCAAAGAAAGCCAAGAAACCATTGCAAACCGTATTGAAGGAAAAATCCTAAGAAAAGATGATTTCGAATTATTTAGGAAATTTGTAGCTTATGATTTTGGTGAAAAATATAAAGACAACAAGCGTATTTTTACGTTTCATCAGTTTAATCGTGAGCGTGATACGGCGATCGTTTCGCTGATATTAGGTTCAGGGCTTAGATTGTCTGAGGTTGCAGGGATTAATATGGATGACTTAGATATGAATAAAGCTTTAGTTCGAGTGATACGTAAAGGTGATAAAGAACAATACGTTTACTTTAGCAAGCAGGCTTTAATGGATCTAGAAAGTTACCTGGAGATCAGAGAAGCAAGATATTTACCAGATAAACAAGAAAATTATTTATTCATTGCAGCTCCTGTAGGCCGTAAAGGAAAAAGCCGGCGTCTGACACAACGATCAATTGAAAAGCTGATTGAAAAATATGCAACTGCCTTTGGGAAGCCCTCTCTAACAGTACATTCGCTTAGGCATTCATTTGCAACGCGATATCATCTTGAAAATAACGATGTCCCAAGATTAAAGAATCAATTAGGGCATTCATCCATTCAAACAACAATGGTATACACACACTTAACAGATGAAGAGATGCGTAATGCTGTGAATAATATGGACCGATAAACCCGCGTTGCTACGCGGTTCTCCTTATACATATTCACAAAACCCGTATTTTGACTAAATATCTAGCGACGCATTCACTCATAACGAGCATTGCGATTTTCAAGATTATTTGATAAATTATACATCTCTAATTTATTTCATGATAAATAAAACTTTATAAAAGCCCCACTTCATTGATTCAACATTTTCATCATTAATTATATAAGGTAAATCTAGATCAAATGCTTTTAGATACAATACGCTCATCTCCCTCTATTCTTCCCATGGACGTGGTTGTTGATGAATTGCCTTTTTTCCATAGACTCATAGCATTCGCTTTCTCCCAATCAAGGGCTTCCTGCCTGTTACGCATTTTTGTAAATATTTTACAAAAAAAAGGTCACCCGCTGGGAGTCCTCTTAGATGATGCTTGCCGTCAACGTCGTTTTCAATCCAAATCCGCAGTAAAGGACCTCGAAATTTTTCAGTTTCTGAGGTCCTTTTTTACTAACTCTCAATATTCAAAATCTGACTTTAAAATTCACCGAACCCCTTGATCGGTAAAAAGCACTTTCAACTCCCTGTAACTTCATCCCACAATAAAAGTCGTCCTATCCTCCTAAAATAACACTTGTTACAACCCCAGTATTTTGCCGTTCAGCATTTCTCGACACTGAATTGAAATAAAAGCCGCTAATCCAGTGACGATGATAAAACCCCATTTAATTTTTAGACTGATTTAACGAATTTGATCAGTCATTACTTTTAAGAGTAGTTACAGCTCCTAATTGCTTAACGTGTAGCCAGGTTCTCTTGACCAGTAAACACTATATCTGCCGTCTTTGCCGCTAATCTCTTTCCAGAGTCAGAAGAACCGGCCTGAAATACGACCGAATGACCTTGTTTAGAGCCGGCAATGTTAAGTGGTCCTGCTGACGAATAAGTATTATGTTCATGTCGGCAGATTACCTTTACTCTTGAAGTGATTGGCCAAAATGACTAATCTTCGACCGTCAGGTATAACAATATGAAACTCAGCAGGTAGTTCCACTATCAATATTTCGCTTTCTTAATTCCTAACCGCTCGTTTTTAGCTTTTATCGAGTCGTTTAATCCATAAGAAATGTGAAAACTGTCCTGCATTATGTTGCCTATTGAGGTTCTCACTAAATCACTTTTCGTTTAGATACACATCTAATCGGCAATCGGACTATGTTCTTGTCCATTCCGGCAATCGGTAAAAGTTCTTGTCCTTGGCTCGGGACACGAACTTTTACCGATAAAATAAAAAAGCCGCTAAAATAGCGACTTCAATGACACAATGTTCTTGTCCCTCGACAAGAAGCAATATCCCGAGGTCACGATGGAGCGCATGGAAAAAACCAATCCTTCTCCTAAATGGCCTTGGTAAGATGGTGGGTACGAGGAAATTATGTTCGTCGTAACTTCAGTTGGCTTGCACCGAAGACTCCAGCATCGAACGTGACGACTTCCATCTCCAGATCGCTTGTAAACTCTGATTGGTGCAGTCCAAGCTTTAGGATCGGTTCAACTGCGCTTTTTGCTCCTGCTTTAACGTTGGTGCTTGGAAGCTTACGGCAGCTTTCAACTCGATAATCACCGGCCATAGTCGATACACCGATCAGTGCGGTCATACTCAAGCAACTCCCTTGTTTGTCCATATGATCCGGAATGAATGAGTCGGCAATGACGCAAAGAGCATGATTTTTTGTAACGCTATTGAACATCCAGTCTAATAATGTTAATGCATTAGATAGAGAAAGGCTACCCGACTGCCCGACGGAAATGGGCATAACCTCATTTAGCCCTAATTCTTGTCTCAGTTTAGCACAGCCATTAACACCAGTTTCAAAGTCCGTCTGATGACAGTAACAGAGCAAGTCAATTCCTGCGGTCCAATTCCTATTCGTTTCAATTAGATCGGTTATCCGTCCCCATGGCTTTTCTAATCCCAAAGTTGCCTCAGCATGATGAAATGTCAAATACATAGCTCGTTCACCTTCTTGGAATACCGATGAATCGCACAACCGTAATAGCCTCCAAAGCCAACGGAAATCGTCATATACAAGTCCCCTTCTTTCAAGAAACCTGAACGGATAGCGTGATCGATATTATTTAGGATATCGGTGTTATGAATATGTCCGTCCTTGGAGAGGGTTAGATTGTAGAAGCGTTCCAGGGACACCCTCAGCACTTGAGCCAGCATACTCCATACGTGTAGCCCCAGATTGGTGCAAAAGATCACGGCGATCTGAGCAATGTGAATACCGGACTCGCTTAATGCTGCTCTTACTGCCTGTCTGACCCCTAAATAAAACGTTGAGTAATATAATTGAATACGATCTGGAGACAGATCGTATACGAGACCGTCGACTCTCATAACCGAAGCAAGTGTCTGCTGTCCTTGACGCTGCCCCTTCATATATAAAGCAGCACTCGCGCCGTCACCGAACACCATGAACGGATCGCTCCGTTCATAAGAATTCATAGCTCTGTCGGCAGTGATGAACAAGATTCCTGCACCTTGCTGACGCGGGGCCATGAAGTAGTTCGACGCCAGGCTCAACGATAAGTGCATCGTGGAACAAGAATATTCCTCCAAAGGGATAAATGGGACTGTCTCAAGGGCGAATTCATCTGCTAGGCGATCAAAAAGATTCCGTTCACCGTTTTCATTATTCGTTACACTAGCAAACATGACAGCCGCGATCTGTACATTCATTTGCAGAGCCCGGCGCAGAATTGGCCTACACACGGTAGCAATCATCTGTTCCAATTCAAGTTCCTCTTCTATGGGCACCAGCTCAAAGCCTTTGTTCAAGTATTCCGAATCGCTCATTCGAAATTCAACGCCGTCAGCCTTCACCTGCTGAATCGCTTTCGTGACATGGATACGGGACTTCGGGAGATAGACGGAATAATCGACGATCGTCACGTGGTTCTCATACATTGTGATGAGCCCGCTTTCGGAAATGCATGATCTTGTACTGGCGTTCCCCGCTTTTCATTTCATCGTACAAGGACGTGCCTGGCACACCAATTGTTTTCCAAATCGCAGTATCCATCTGATCTTCAGTTCCAAAAGCGGCTATGCGATTCTTTAGAACTTGATCACTTGAAAGCAAAACTTCCCCCGTGATATCGCGTGATATAAGCAGCTCGAAGCCCAGTTCAAGCAAATACCGTTCACCATCGTCAAACTTCCAGGTTGGCAAATCGTCCGCATAAACGAAAGTCCCGCCCGGTTTCAGCACCCGGAAGACCTCGTCATAAAAAGACTTAATCGATGGATATAGATCAGACGCTTCCATGTTGAGGACAAAATCACAGCATGACGAACCGATAGGAAGCCTCTCAGCATCCCCAACACAAAAATAGGCATTTGGGAAACGATTGGTCAATTGGCAAAATGCAATATTGGCTTCGGTCAGATCTAAGCCAACAACGCTTCTCACACCGTAACTTCGACAGAGCTCTCTTACGCCTCCCCCCCTGCCACAGGCTACCTCCAAAATGTTCTTATCCTCGAGATATAAACCATCCAAGCACTCCTGCAGAAGCCGGATGGAGTTTCGATTGACACTTGCTGGGGCCTGGTTGAACTCGGAGGCGAACCCCCAATTGATAAATGTCGAGAAACGGGAAAAGCCACTCTCGTCCAAGGACCGATTATAGTTAGTGAACATCTTCATGATATCCTTTTTGAGGACTGCAGTTTCCCCGCTTTCCTGCCCTTGCAGATCAGCCAGCATAAACGGAACACCACCATCACCGAAGAAGTAACTGACCGCGCACTCCCCGCACACCAACATCTGATCCGATGTGTTTAGCTTTGACTTGCAAATAGGACATACTAAGGCAATGCCGGTTGCCGGCCAACGAAGCATATGCATGTCATTCCTCCCTCCCTCAATTAAGTTGTCAGCCTTTAGCCACTTGCACTGTTATAATTACGTATTGCCCGACTCCAAACGAAGCGAACGATTACAAGGAGCACAATTGGTACGATAGCGCCCCATACCGCCAAAGCAGGTGTCAGCTGATTCATCACCATCATAGGCGCAAAATTCGTAATGACGAGAAAAGGCAATAAATACACGCCGATTCGTTGGATGAAACGTGAATAGATCGGCATTGGCATATTATTGGCGTCCCAAATGGAATAGAAAATTCCCGCCAGCCCTCCCGTATTAACAAGCCAGAAGGATAACAAGGCTGGGATGAACATGAGACAGTAAGTAATGATCAACGCTGTCCCCAAGTAAAACAAAAATGAGAATAAACTCCATGCCGTTACCGGGATATTTAATGCATTCCAACTGATCACAACCATCGTTCCACCCGCGATGAAATTCGGAATTGGCATCCCAAGATCGATGTATCGAAGCGAAACCAAAAACTGTAGTGAAATTGGCTTAACCATGAGTAGATCCAACGTCCCGCTGCGTATATACTCGGATACCCTGACGAAATTAGGGAAAAAGAGCCCGGAATAAAGACCGGTCATAATCGTGTATGTGCCGACAAACATCAAGATACCATCAGGCGTGATCGATCCGATATGCAAGTCCGTCTCATAGACTACTACGACGTAAAGTAGCTTGGCAAACAAGTATGCGATTTCCACAGCAATCCCGAGTATGAAGTTCGTCCTGTATTCCATTTGAGCAATAAAGCAGTTCTTAATGAACAAAAAGTAAATCATTAGGTAGTTGCGAAGCGTTCCCAGCCATCCTCTCACCGGTCAGCCCCCCAATCCGAGATACTTCTTCATTCCGGCGCGCCATACGATCCGTGAAAAGGCAAGCAGCGCGATCATCCAGAAGAACTGCATCCCGATTCCTTGTACTGCCTCGTCCATTGACAATCTGCCATTAATAACATTCGCAGGAAAATGGATCGTATACTTGAATGGCAAGTAGTCTAAAATCTTATTTATGGTCTTACCAAACACCTCAATCGGAAAAACACCACCACTTAAAATGATGACAAATAAGCCGGTCATTTCAAAAAAATAGGAGATTTCAGACAATATAAATGCAACAGCCGCGAGCGTATAAGAGATAAGAAAGTTTAACAACAAAGACATGACCATTGCCACCATAAAGAGTAGAATATGTGCCAAGGGAATCCGTATACCATAAGTTCCGGTCAAGTAAACGAGTGTAAACAGCAAGATACATAGCATGGCTGAAAAAAAGAAAATCTTTTGCCCCAGCATAGTAAATAGCTTCAGAGCGAAAAAACTGACCGGTTGAACCAAATATTTATTCAACCCACCATCCTTGATCTCGGTGGCCACGTTTTGACCTATATCCGTTGTCACAATTTTCGTCACGATGGCTGCCGTTATCGTGTATAAAATCATTTGGCCGTAGGTATATCCGAAAAATTCCGACGATTCCGATCTTCCATAGACCGCTGACCAAATATAATATTGGATCAGAATCGGAAAGAATGCACTGATCAAGGAAAAGAGAAAGTCAAATCGATATTCGAGTGAAGACTGAACGCCTAACTGGAACACGCGTCCGTATTTGGGAAAGGCACTCATCCGGATACCCGATCATCCCGCTGATACAAGGATACAACGACTTCCTCGATAGGAATATCTTCGATCGTAATATCTTCAATCGGGTAGTGTTCAAGCAAATCCCTGGAAGCCATGCTAATGCGCTCCTTACTTATCTCCAGCGTGGCATGAAATCCGTCCGATTGACGCACCTTCCCGTACAACTGCAGCTGTCCAGTCGCTACGTGTTGCTTAAATTTTAACTGTATGATTTTCGTGTCGTTCAAAACATCGTCGATTCGCTTCAGATCCCCGTCGAAGACGAGCCTGCCATCATTAATAATGATCGTCCGCTTGCACAGATCCTCGATGTCCTTCATGTAATGACTTGTCAAAATAATCGTTGTCCTATGCTGTTCATTGTAATACTTCAAAAACTCCCGCACCTTTTTCTGTGTAACAATATCGAGCCCGATCGTCGGCTCATCCAGGAAAAGCAGGTTCGGTTTATGAATAAGCGCTGCAAGGAGCTCCATCTTCATACGCTCACCTAGCGATAAACGCCTTACCTGAACATTCATAATGTGCTTGACGTCCAACAGTTCGATGAGTTCGTTCAGTGTTTGTTTGTAATGCCGATCGTCAACCTGATAGATATATTTGTTTAGCAAAATGGATTCCGCCGCAGGCAAGTCAACCCATAGTTGGCTCTTCTGCCCCATTACAATAGCGAACTGCTTCTTGAATTCCTTATTTCGCTCATAAGGCTTGAAGCCCAGTACAGTAAGTTCGCCGCTAGTTGGATGTAAGATGCCAGAGAGCATCTTTAGCGTCGTCGTTTTGCCTGCCCCATTAGGCCCAAGGAAAGCAACCATTTCCCCCTCTTCGATCGAAAAGGAGATATTTTTCACCGCTTCCTTCGTCAAACTTTTCCGATAAAAGAGGTTTTTAATGGAATGAAGCATTCCGACCTCTTTGGTGTAATAGGTGAAGTTTTTAGCTAACTGCACCACATGGATCGCTGTCAATTGCGCTCCTCCTTAACAATTAAATCGAACTAGAAGGTGGACGATAACGTTTACCGGCCATAATGATAAAGTAACCCGCATCGGGAACAGACCGGCATCAGTCCGCAAGCTAATACCTCTCGGTGTTTGGCAAAATTTTCTCCCTTCCAAACCTCCTTCACATCCACATCACTAATGTTGCCGACCGCCATCTCAGGAAAGAACTTGCACGGAGTGACGTTTCCGCTCGGCAATACGTCCATTCGGGTGGAGATCGCCAAGCATTCCTTCCGATTCATCCCGGTTCTCTGCACGCCAGTGACAAAATCCTCTATCTCGTCTTGCTCCAATGCGGGCATAAATCGAACCCGGCTTCCCCATGTTTGCTCGGAGATGCGGAGAACCTCCTCCTTGAGTGCCCCCACCTTCTCGCCGGAGATATGATAAGTGAATGAATTCCAACTGCAGCTACCCTGACGGATTGGATCAAGCCAGTCAAACTCTTTGATGAAGAAATTGTCCATTTCCTGAGCAGACTCAGGTGCGATATACCACGGATATACAAAGTAGACCGAATCCACGCCCATCTCCTCGAAAAACTTCATAAAATCAAACATTTTGGGAATCATGAGATCATTCATCGTCAAGCTGACGGATACTCTGCCCTTGAAAATGCCCTGCCGTTGCAACTCCAGCAGACGCTCTATGGCACTAACCACCTTTTTGTAAGTCCCTCTGCCCCTAATCGCGTCGTTCTCAGCCTCGAATCCCTCCAGACTGGCTAGTACAACAAGTCCCTCACCGATCTTAAGCAGTGAATCTAACTTTTCCTCCAGAAGAATCGCGTTTGTACAAATCGTCGTCGTCCGCTGATCGCGTTCCAGCAGATTCGCAATCTGATCGAACTTGCTATGGTACAGCGGTTCTCCGCCCCAAAGATAGACTTTCGACTTCTTCTCATGGGTAAAGGCAAGGAGCTTATCGACCAACGCGACATCGATTTCTTTACCTTGCTCTTCCTTGGACATGTCCCAGTGAAAGCCGTCCGAGTTCCACTCGTAGCAATGCTTGCAACGCAAGTTGCACCCGTTGTTCAGCTTGATCCCGATATCTTCCGGGATCTCCATCGCATAGCGACTATCGGTCGCTCGAAGCCGACTGACCCGGGACATATTCATAATTGTACGCTTCAGATCGTTAAACACACGCTCATCAAACTTTCGACTCGTTTTGGGTTGCATAATTTACACCTCCATAAGTTTTGCAACGCTCGCGGGCATGTAGTAGGTTACAATGAGCACGTTCCAATATCTCGATGTTGAATCCCTGCGTCTTCCAATCCGTAAAGGACACGCCAAATCCTTGCTTAATCCAATATTCAGCATTGGCGGTTTCGTGTCTTCCAAAGGGCTCAAGAAAAACCATAGGCGTCGCAGCGGCGAACGATTCCATCAAGGAATAGCCCCCCGGCTTACTGACAATGGCTGTGCAACGGCGAATTCGTTCAAATAGCAGGGGAACAGTTCCGCTGTCTAAGTAAATGGGAGTCTCTCCATGTTGGATCTGAGCAAATGGAGGAAAACCGAACTCCCCTCGTCTATTCCTCAGCCACGGACTCCACGAGGGGTCGTTCCGATAATAGCAAATGCGTGGATCAGGCTGGATATCCTCGTCAAAATAAGCCAGAACATCCAGCTCCATACCGCCTTCAAGCAGGTCTCTAACAGCCTGCGGGTAGGTCCCAATCCCCCAGCCGCCACCATGGACCACCATTCTCTCTTCTCGCTGGCGAAACGGGATCGGTGCTTCGTCCGTCATCGGAAGTTGTAATTCAAAACGTTTCTTGGTCGGTTCGTAAAACCAAATGTGGTTGTACCGCTCGCTTCGAGATCCATAGACCAAATAAGATGGCGAAAGCGTAGCATCGAGATGAAGCATGTCGACCTCGAGCCGAGTTCCAACAAACCGTTCATATTGTTCCAAAATCGGGATCCAGAACCCAGTCAACGCAATGAACGACGTCCGGCGCTCACGGGACCATTCTTCCAGCAGCAGCTGTACCTTGGTGGGATCCAGGCAATCTGAAATATCGCGAGCCAACTCCACACTCTTCCGAGCGATAGCGAAATTATCATGAAAGGCTTTACGATAAGCCGGCACTTTGTTCTTTAAGCCGTCGACATACACATTTTCGAGCACACAGACTTCGTTTGAAATGCCGGAACGCTCCAGGTAAATGCCTAGCTGTACGGCGGGCATGTACACACCTAGTGAGTTACCGGATCCAAGTATAGTGACACAAGGCTTCAAATGACTATCCATACCACTTGCCTCCCTGGACTTCAAAACGTTCCTTTAGCTTGTCGATTAAACTTTTCTGCTCCTGCACATCTCGCGCGATTACAAACAGATAAAGCCTGCCCTTGATGAAACTGCCTTCGCTTAATGTCTGTGGGTAATCTGATTCCCCATAGCCAGCAAACATGCACGCCGGGGAAAGCGGAATGATGCCCTCACCGGTATGATTAGGGTATAAAACGCCGTCATCATCCAGCTGTCGCAGCCACTGCCCGTAATCAAACCGATGGCGACTGCCTACCGTTCGAAACGTAAATGTCCCGTGCTTCCCATTTTCCAGCCGTTCGCCCAGTCGATGACTGACCAGTCCCATCGATTGACGGGCGTTGATTTCTACAATCGGCACGATTGTCCCGTCCTTTAGTATCATGGAGTCAACACAAACATGGCCGAAGTACCTGTCCTTGTATAGTGAGGAAGCAAGCTTCTCAATGACATCGAAATAACCGTTCCGTATTAGCGAATGACTGTTCTCCTCCTGCATCGCTTGTGACCCCACATAAGCAAACTGTCGATTGATGATTTGCTGCAAGCCGACGATCTGGTACGACCCGCTCTCATCAATTGAAAATTGGCAGGAAAAATCATATTTCACGTCAAGGAACGGCTCGACAAGAAACGCCGTTGAGGAACCGGCTTGCTCTTGTTTGCGCAAATAGCTTACTACACGTTCCAAGGATGATAGGTTTTTAAACAGCATATTGCCTTTTCCAGCTACGCCAAAGGGGTCTTTTAACAGGACCCCATTCGACAACCCCATAAGCTCTAGCCCTACTGCAGCCAATTCATCCGCGCTGAACACTGGCTGGCTATAGGAGCTGCCCAGAAGTCTCTTAGCAAGATCGGCGGAATACAACTTAGAATTTACCCGTTTAACGTCTTGAAGGGTGGGCAGCTTGTTGGAATAGTTGTACCTGTCGAGAAGCTCGTGAACGTAAGGTACGACTGAAAAGGGAGTCATTTCACTAAACTGCTTCAGCCGCTCGTCGGTCTCTGAAACTTCGTACAAAGCGCGAAATAGATTTGGTACATGGCTTGGGACATTCGCACTAAGCTGTGTAAAATGAAAGCCGATGTGCGCCAAATAATCCATGTGCGCCTCATCCATCTCAAAGCGGGTCAACAGTGTGTCCTCCGGGCCACATAAGGAAGCCAGCAATTCATCCATAGCCATTACGACCCGCGACCGTGAAGGATCAGGAATAAAAGGCAACCTGCTACTCCCTTCTTCACGCCAATAGGTTTCCGAATCAAAGGTGCTGGCAAGCAACATACTACCCGACCTCTTGATTCATGCCTTTTAGGAATGCCATGAAGGCACCGATTGAGCGCAGACAAGCCAAGTCCAGGTCCTCGTAAACGATCTCCACCCCAAAAGCATCTTCAACTCCGAGAATAAACGTTATCATCTGTAGGGAATCTAACTCGACGTCGTTAATCAGATCGCTCTCCATTGTGAGAGTTTCACGAAGCGAGTCATCCTCGAGCACAGTTGCAATGATATTTTTTAATGTTTCAAACATAAACGTCATCCTTTCAACTTGTAGTTTCGATTTTTTATTTAATTCCAAAAAAAATAAATGAAAGGTATAATAGTAATATATTACTTATCACTGTTAAAGGGAGGGTTTGAAGCCTTGAATCACCACTGTCTGTTTGTCTCCGCCCATCTGGACGATGCTATTATTTCTTGCGGCGATTATATCGATTTGCTTGTTCGTGCTGGCTATCATGTGACCATAGCAACTGTTTTCACTGGTACTGGCACAGATCTATCCCTACTTGCTCGCATCCTGCACAAAAAGTTCGGACTAAGCTCCGACGTGATGAAGGTACGGCGAGAAGAGGACATTAGTGCATGTGATCTTCTCGATGTGGACACGATTCATCTGAACATGCAGGAATGTATCTATCGTAAAGATCGCAGCGGTGCCCCCTCATATGAAAAGCTGGACGATCTGTTCCGTAGTGACTACGAGACCGAGCTGGACGTGATTTCTGAGGCAACAAAAGTGCTTTTGACACGACTCTGTCTTACAGACTACGATCATATTTATATTCCGCTTGCAATCGGAAGACATGTGGATCACGGTATCGTGCGGGTTGCGGCCGAACAGGCTGTACGAAGTATTAGTGATCTGGAAGTCTCTGCCCGTTTGATTTACTACGAAGATCTACCGTATTTAAACTATGGTCAAGATATAAAATGGGAAATTGACCTAGCTCGGAATCTACATCCAGTCTACATTTCACTTCCCAAGTGCAGTTTGAAACAGAAGACTGCGGCCATCCTGGAATACCGCTCCCAGATCCGTCTATTATGGCACTCCCGATGGGAGATGCTTAGACAAGTGATTCAACATGCGCATTCGTGCCGTTCGCCAGAGCATCAGCCTGATCCAAACTCATATTGCTTCAGACTGCATGTTGTGAGTGTGCATGATCAAGTGCCGCTTGCTATAAGCGTTCCTGGTAACTTTTAATAAGATCAGCCAAGTCGCCAAGGGTTAGATGACTGCCTGCCATGTTACCTACCAGTTCGTCCGGGAGCTCTAGACCGAATTCGGTTTCGAGCTCCACGACGAATGTAATCATCTGCATAGAATTCATTTGGATCCATATCTCTTCAAGTAACGCATTAGCGTTTATACGTTGTTTATCGTAGTCCGGAATCTTTTGATGAATAAGGTTTTGGATGCGTTCCAAACAGGTTTGTTTTCTCAACGTTAGACCTCCTCCTCTACGCCCATTGGAGTTATGTTTGACACAAGGCTCAAGTTGTAGATCATAAGTTCGATAGTCTCGCGCTCACAGGCTTGAATACGCCTAATTAACACTTCCACTTTTTTGAGGTTATCTTCGTTTTTCGTCAGTGAATATTTGATAATCAAATTTCGCGCTAATAGAGCATCGTCGGCAATCGTCTGATAGCGAACCTTGAGCTGTTTACTTTCCCCTAGAACACCAGTTTGATTCATGAAGTCAATTCGTTCCAACATCAAGATCTTGTGATCATAGATCATTTGAAACGGGCGATTATCTTCCTCAATTTGTCCACTGCGTATGCGGGTTATATCCAAAATCAGCTCGTCATAAACACGAATTCCCCATACACATGGATTTGTTATATAACCCAACTCTCTGTATTTGTCGGCGGGATTTTCTCCATTTAAATAGTCCTTAAGGTGCTCAATAACATAGTTTAGATTAAAGTCATAAGCTGCTCGCTCGTTGAATTGTAACAGAGAGAGACCACCCTTCCACGCATACAACCAATCTCCATCATCATCGATTCCCTCGTAGGCACGTCTCATTTGCTCAAATGTTATTTCGTTAAATGAGTATTTCCCCCCCATGAATGTAAAATCGGCGATATGAAATATATCCCTCTCCTCGTCATAACCAAAAATAAATGAGTCATGTGAGAAGAAAGATTCAATATCCAAAAACTGCGCTTGATCAAGAAGCAAATAAATATAATTATTCATGTCTATACAATCCATCAGAAAAGTGCATATATCCTTGTTGAAATTTCGGACCAACTGACGACTTAAATGTTGGCGAAGCAGCCAAGGACAAAATTCAAAGGTAGGAGTACGGTAGAAGTCCACGTAGGAACTTCCCTCATTTAAGGTGAGCTGCAGCGGAATGAAATGTGTCATAATCCACGGCTTTGCTTGCGGGTAATTGGCTAGGACGGCAAACGTATTTGCCTGCCACTGCCACGAGGTGATTGCCGGATACTGCATCGGTAATATCTTGGATCGCAATTAGACACCCCCTTGGGAGAGAATTTGATTTAGTGTCAATTAGCTAAGAACTACAGACTGACAGCACAGATAGAGTCAAACTTCCTGGACCACCGCAACGCTGTAGTCCTTATTCGTTTTCAGGAGTGATTCTTCGTTAATTAGTTTGGGGCACCAAGTTCAGATCCGGGTGCCCAAAACCGGACTGTAACCATTTCTTCGAATCAAGCCATTGCTAAAGTCAAAACCGTCTCATTTTCCCAGATGCTTACCAGATCATTGATTTGAAGCGACCTTTAGTTCTTTCCGCCAAGGGCATAGAGTTCTAGTCCTCTACTTTCCAAGTCCGGGAAAATCATGTCTGAAACGATTTGTTTTTCCTTTATTGCCGAAGACCTCGACACTAGACCAATCAACGTAAATGCTCAAGGTTATCCGTTCATGCTCTGGCTTCATGGGGGCTTGGTGCTTTGCAGCAAAATCAGGATGGAAATCAATTGCGCTTGACTTCGTCCTATCGACAAACAGCTCCTCATTCAAGACATCATATCCGATGGTTGTCTCCTGAGTAGAAGAGGAACGCACCTTGAACCCGAATTCCACGGCAGTACCGATCTCAAATTCCGCAATAATTTCGGCCTTTGCAGTAGAAATATCAGATAAGACGGTTGCTACCTGGCTTAATCGTTAAGTCTTGCAGAGACATAATCGGTCTTCTGAGTTGACTTAACTCTCTTATAGGTACTTGGATTAAGCGAATTCCTTCCGGATATGTCTTAAGCTGAATCTCTCGGGGGATTGACATGTGGCCACGCCATTCCTTTGAAGGAAGGTTAGAGGCATAACGCCAGTTGTTCATCCAGCCGACCCAGATCTTTCGTCCGTCTTCTTTCGGAATACCATCCCATGTCACGGCCGCGTAAAAGTCAGACCCGTAATCTATCCATTTGATCGTATCGAATGATTCCAACGTTTCATCCCTTGTAAATACCTTACCGTCAAAGTTGCCTATAAAATACATCATGCCAGAACCGCCTGCTGGTGGTTCTGAATCGTTTGGATTCACACCATTTCTATCCCCGACACTTAGCATCAGAACCCACTTAGTGATATTGGGATCCTCATCCACTTGGATTTTAAATACCTCAGGACATTCAAATATCCCTCGATGGATACCCGGAATATCGGAACCGAAATCGCTTGCAAAAGAACATTCCTTCAGATTCGAAGACGTGTAAAAGTCGACGCGGTCTCTTACGGCAAGAACCATAACCCACATTGACGATTCTTCATACCAAAACACCTTCGGATCACGAAAGTCTAGCGTTTTCGTTGGGAACAAAACAGGGTTACCTTCATATTTTATCCAAGTTCGACCTTTATCCCTGCTGTAAGCGATGCTCTGCACCTGTGGTTTGCCGGGCTTAGCCACGTTGCCCTCATTCGTATAAATTGCAACTAATCCTGATCCTTCTTCGCTGAAGAAACCGCTTGTGTTGTTCTTATCAACCACTGTACTTCCCGAAAAGATCGCTCCGCCTTCCCCCGGCGGGATGGCTGGTGGAAGTTCCCCCCAATGCACCAAATCCTCACTTACCGCATGCCCCCAATGCATGCTGCCGAAGTCAGGCTGTGTATCATGTGGGGTATGTTGAATGAAATTGGGGCCTATATGTCTACCAGTAATACAGATTTCCTGATCCTTTTCTGCTGCTAATATCATCTGATAAGTGCATTTTGTTAATGTTGCTCACGCTCCTTTGGGTTTAAATAAGATCCATATTAGAATTGATTCAACTCGTTCGGGACATATTACGTCCACCTTTCTATAGAAGCAACCAAGAAAAACTACAAGAGCACTCAAAACAACATGCCCATATTTAACAAAATAAACCACATGTGTACAAATGTCAAACTTTTTTTCACATTCGCATTATTTTTTAAATTAAAATAAACTTTTTAGTTTACATATGCACATTTTAATAGTGTTTCATCTGAAAACGGCTGTTTTTATTTGAGTTCTCCTTATCGCATTTAATTACTCAGTAAATAAAATGTAAACCATTGAATACCCAAATGATGTTATGATTTTCAATAAACTATCCAATTTATCAAATAAAATTTAGACATTTGGATTTTTTGACTAATTCTCTGAATAATTTTTCGTTTTTGAAATGAATAAATAGGAAAAGCAGTTCCTTTTAGCTTTCTAAAGCTTTATTATCTCTTTGACATTCTCCTGGAGAACACAGGTTGTATCTCTAGATCGCTTACCACCACGTGCGAGGTCTACTAAACAATATGATCCATCATGGTGGACACTTCGCTGATTTTGGAGTTCATCGCGTCTACGGTAAGGTGATATCGTCGAAGAGGTGGCTCACTACAGTCTTAATACAAAAGGCACCAAAAACCAAATTACGGTTTCAGGTGCCTTTTGGCTTTATGCGTTTGTGCTTTGTAATGCTTTTATAGCCAGTCCCAACCCTCCGCAATGATTTAGAGGTCATTTTTTTCATTGTTAAAACTCATGATTTTTTTATCTATCAAATCCATCCATATGTATTTAGTCAAGTTACATTTACTATATATAGAATTAACATATCTTTATTGGTGATGAACTGTGACCCCATTTGTGGATCCTTTTGAAAAGGGTCCCTATTCATCAATCATCAGGAGTCATCTTTTTTAATGTCCATTGGAACCGTTCGGTATTGTAATAGGTGATGTATTCGTTGACACGAACTCGCAGCTCTTGTAGGGATAAGCAATCCTTGAACTCTAATTCATCCTTCATATGCCCGAAGAACGTCTCCATCGAAGCATTATTCCAACAGTTTCCTTTTCGTGACATCGATTGTTTAAACCCAGCTTTAGCGATAATGGAACGAACTTCAGGATGTGTGTAATGGAATCCCTGATCAGAGTGAAAGATAGCCTTCGGATGTACTTCCAAACGATTAAACAGCCGCTTCAGTGTTCGTTGAACAAGAGACAATTCAAATGAAGAGGACAGGTAGTGAGCTAAAATTTCTTTTGTTGCACCATCCTTTACACAGGACAAATAAGCCCGTTGGCCATTTCCATAATGCATATAAGTAATGTCGGTGAGCAATACCATTTTAGGCTCTCCCCGGTCAAACCGACGCTTCAGGAGGTTCGGGCAGGTGCGGTGCTCTTGCGTCGCTTTAGCCATTTTACGGTAGGGATTCGCTTGACGAATCACAGCAACGAGTCTGAATTTCCGCATCAAACGGCGAATTTTCTTATGATTCATAACGATTCCATGAAGCCGTTCTAACCTCATTTTGATGACCAGCGCGCCAGCCATCCCTCTAAGTGCATCAAAGTGCGCCTTCAGAAGTAAAAAGTCTCGTTCATCGGCAGCCTCTCGAAGCTGGCGGTGTTCTTCCGCCGCACACCAGCGATAATACCCGCTTGTACTTACCTCAGCAAGCTTACAAACTTTGTGCCTTTCGAGCGCTTCTAGCTTTTTTTAAGAGTTCATTCTCGGCTTCCAAAAGCTTGATACGAGCCTCGGCAAGACGGAGCTTTTCCTCAGCCGATAGCTCACGACTAACCGGTCTTTCTGAGCTTCCCTTCCCCTACGCTCTTCCAGCAGCCCAGCTTCACCTGAAGAAGCATATGTTTTCCACCAACGCTCCAGACATCTTTTTGGCGTCTCCTGTCCGATCAGTTCCAAGTAAAATCCTGTCTGTACGAAGATTTCCATGGGTGTATGCCCCGCTTGATTGGCCTGTACAGCCACAATCTTAAAGGCAGGGGAATACGTGATATTCTCTGATACGCGAAGAACGGATGGATTCGACTCCAGTACCTTGATCTCTTTCTCCGTAAAAACCCGTCCGATTTTCTTCATAATCTACATCCCCACAAACTTTTATAATCTGATTAAAACGCAAAAGACCCGTAAGAGGGTACTTTTTTCAAAGTGTCCATCTTACGGGTCACAGTTCATGACTTAGGAGTGGACTTTTTTTTATTTTTCAATAATTCTAGCTGTTTAGCTTCGCCTGCACGTACATAGCGGTCACAAACTCATGCTGCCTGGTCAAGTGCTGAAGCTCACTGTAGGACTCTTCCCACTCGCGATGCGCTTTAACATCCCCACGGTAATACATCTCGGCAATATGCCAAGCATCTGCTGCATCGGTTTTCACTTTTCGAAGTTGTGTGCCTTTGGATCGTTTCGCTTGCAAAGGATTGATGATGTAGTGAATCCATCCGCTACGTTTCAGATATCCTGCCAAACCTCGATGGTAATGTTCGGTTGCCTCGAAGACAACGACAGGCTCCACACCACTTGCCTCTTTCAGTTTGCTAGGCACTTCCCCTAGCCGCTCGAAACCTTCTTCACCATGCTGGAGGGTCTCCATCCTTCCATATGGTTCGTTACGCTTTTTGAAGACCTGAATAACACTACATCCTTTCGCCACATCAATTCCAACAACGGGTTGCATAAAAACCTCCCTAATTCGATTTACCGGCATTCCCACCTGGTTTCCAAACCCATAGCTTAGCTTGTGATACGAGGTCATAGCCCTCAACCAGCTCAAACATGGTCGTTGGATGGATTTTGTACAGGTTCTTTGTCCCTTAAGCCGCCCTCGTTCTCCGGGCTACCACCATCGTAAAACACCCATTAAAATAGGCAAACCAGAAAATTTCTTTCTGGCTGTCCTAATAATACGAAAAGCCGATATAATAGTGACTTTAAACGGTGCAATGTTCTTGTCCCTCGACACGTTGGCAGAGATTATTCATCACTATTGTAAAATAACTGGAAACATATGCATAAAAGTTGTATATTTAATTCATATTCTTGAAATTAATTCTAAATTTTAAAGGGGGGATTGATCGTGGTAAAGTGTTCATCCTAGCGCCAGGTAAGTAAGGATAAAATATCGCGCATCAGAAAAAGCAACAAATGGGGAGTAAAGATTATGAATGCAGAAAATTATTACGAATTTTGGTCCACTTTTCTTTATGAATAGGCTGGATGAAGGGCTTATGCTATGGGGCGGTGCTCGTCCCGATCCTTCTTCTGGTAAATGTCCGTTTGATTTGGAGAAAGGCGATAAATAATTATAGCAGCGCAAGCGGCTAAAACGATGAGGAGATGTAGATATGAAAACGACTTGGCCTTTGTCCGGTATTACCCTGGTATGCACTGAATGCAAGAGTGATCTTTATGAGGCGGACAACTGTTTGATCTGCGAGACCTGCGGCCTCGAATACGCCTGGGAAGAGGGCCTCGCAAGTATGTTAATTGACCGTCCTGTAGCGGAGAAGCTTGCCGAAGGCGCGGCGCAAAAGGAAGCGATCATCGGCATGTTTGACTCTATTAACCGGTCGCTTGAGGAGAAAAGACTGTCCAGATTTTCCACCTTTATTAACTGGGGTTATGCATCCGATAACGAACTACCGGGCGGCCCTCAAGGTATTAACCACAGCAGTATCCAGCTGCTTCGCGAAATTATTGGCGGCCTGGATGTTTCAGGCAAGGATATCCTGGAAATCGGTTGTGGACGGGGAGGCAACGTGAGCGAGCTATGCAAAAACTATGGGACCGGCAGCGTGGTCGGCATTGATCTGACACCGTCCAATATTCAATTTTGCCAAAGGAATAACCGATATGAGCAGGCTTACTATTGTATTGGCGACGCGGAGCAGCTGCCTGTTAAAACGGAAAGCTGCGACATTGTGCTGAACATCGAGTCCTCGCATTTGTACCCTCATATTGAGCTGTTCTTTACGGAGACCTACCGTGTATTAAAGCCAGGTGGGACATTTTTGTATGCGGATATTATGAGCGCTTCCGACGTGCCGCGCTATGAAGAGCAGTGGCAAAGACTAGGCTTTCACACCTCGTTGATCCGGGATATTACAGGCAATGTATTACAATCGGGAGACGATGCTCTGGATACCCGCCTGCATGCGCTTGAAGGCTCCTTAGAAGGGGAAGATCGAGTATGGGAATGGCTGGAGGCACCCGGCACGCAAAATCATACCGATATGGTCGCAGGTAGAAGAGTATTCAAAATTGTCCATTTGGTGAAGATGCCTCCGGCACCGAAGGAGAGCCTAGCCATGGTTGAAGGAGGAGCAGCGGTGAGTAATGCTTGACCATTAACAGACGTTAACTGGGCGTGTCCGCAGTGCAAGCAAACGCTTGTGAAGAGGGAGTTCTCATTCGACTGTACGTCATGCGGCGAAAGCTACCTCATGACCGCTGGCTCGATTCCATGTCTGCTTGTGGAAAGTGACGCGTTAGAAACGATGGAGCATAAGGTGCAGAAGGAGGCGGTTAAAGAGCTGGCAAGCGACAACACAAGGAAGACTCGATTTATTTTCAAGATTACAGTTCCAGACTCGTTCGCCCTGTTTTATTTATAGACCGGATAAGAAACTGACTTAAGAAGAGCTATCTTGCAAAATGAAATTACAATTGTCGCTAATCCCAACGGCAGCTGACATGGCAAATTCGGTAGCGTTATCCGACAGTGGAATTCCTTTATTTATGTTGATACTTAGCATTGTATTAATATCATAGCCCTCATTTTTGTATAATCCGACGGTCGATCCGCAGCCGGCTACAATTTTTAAACAGCGGTTCTCCAATATCGGAGAACCGCTGTTTTGTCTAGACAATATTTACGGGGCCTACTTCTCCGCAGATAGGGCGCATGTCTTTTATTGCACGGTGTGCTTTTGGCCAAAACCTCTTCAGCGCTTGATAGACTTCCTTTTTGTCCTTGATAACATATGCATGAACTGCTCCTACTTCAGATGATGGTGGGCGGACATCAACGTGCTGCTGTTGTACTGGTTCACCTCGCCAGCCAATCCCGAGAAACCCCAGATCTTTTCTTTGTTCATGTATAGTTCTCTAATCGGTCCCATTGCTTTGGAAAACAGGTAACCACTTATTTATCGCCCACAGACGATTTACTCGCATGCCAATAATAAATACGATAGACTCCCCATCGATCTCGGCCTTATATCTTACCTTCTGAATTCCTCACTTCACTTCTCCTTTTCACCCAACATGGTTCTCTGTTCAATAAACTTGATGTTGCTGGCAATGTGATAGACTTCGTTCTTCGTCAGGCCTTCTTTGTTGAGGTGACCCGCAGGATCGAAAGCCTGTACGTTGGTCCACATGAAATCCAATGTCTGATGTCTGTGCTCTTCGATCCTCATCTGCCCGATGTTTATATGACCAGCGCACCCGATGCCTGATATGTTGGCACCCACTGTGACCTGAGTTTTGTAGGAAATATCCTTCTCGATTCTTTTTCCTCCCTTGGCCATGCCATACCAAGGGACTTTCAGCCATTCCATGACAATATAAAATGTATACCTTGGCTCCTGTTCGCAGTTGATTGTCCTCTATTACATTTGCAATGACAGCATACATACGTCTGACCTCGAGATCAGAGAATTTATTTGTATTATTTCTCCGCTGTATATATCACCCATCCTTAATCCATTCTTCTATGAAAAACAAACTGGATGCCGTGTGTCCCAATCCTCCAAATTACCGTGTCGCGAAAAACCCGCTTTTATATACAGCCTTTGTGTCGCAACATTCTGCTCGTTTACAGCGAGCATTACTTCCTTGATCTCTGGTTCCAGCTGCTGAAGCAACGGGGTGAGTGCGTTCATAGCAGCCAGCGCATAGCCTTTGCCCTGATGTTACAGCGTAATAGATAAAGCTCCTATTAAGATAGCACGGGAGTATCTCTTTCCTTTAGCGTATTCGGAATTTTTATGTAAAATAAAGAATCCAACCGGCGTCTCCTCTTTTACAATAACAATGGGATACTTATCGGGGTTCGAAATGGCCTCCTCAATGACTTCTGCAGGCAGCGCAGTAAATCCGAATTGTTCTCCGGTCAGTGAAAATTAGCCAATGCCTCATTATATTGTTTATGATGTATAGTGAGACGTATCAGATTTTCCATAGGGATCCATCTCGACTTTCACTTTGATAGGTCCATCCGGTAAATAGCTGTTTCAGTCCCAAGGCAGTGGTATGAATGAACCCTTCTAAAACTTCCATGGATAAAATACTTAAATCACCTAAAGGTTCATTTTCAGGATTGTTTAAAAAGCTCCTCCCGATGGGCCGACAATCCTTCGAAGTGGGTGGTATTGTAATAAGCCGCGTGAGCCTGAGACGCCTGCGTCAATCTCGCATCCAGCTCCAACGGGCCTACGCCTACCTTCGCCCGGGTCTCGTTCAGATAAGCCAATCCGTCGAGTTGATCCTGCGTAAACCCTCCTTGCGAGGCCATCGTAGCCGAGGCCGCCGATGCGCGTTCTGCCGGATAAACCGGTACGATGACCGTAAGGGCCAGAACCGCGGCGCGCAGACAGGCTGCCCACCTGCGCCTCGATCTCCGGCCAATCCCCCAATTCAGCCTGTCGTTCTTGCTGCGTTTGCTTCCTTTCATTGTTTTTCTCCCCTCATGTTCCCCTTTTTACGAATCTTGCTAACCGACTTTCGACTGTAAAGCTATCGCCATTTTCCCTGAATTTCCTGCCTCGGCAAAAAAAGCTTCGGACGCGTTAGTGGGGCTATATACTGCTTGTTGAGGTTTTAACTACATTATTTAGATATTCACCTAATCGGCAATCGGATGATGTTCTTGTCCATTGCGGCAATCGGTACAAGTTCTTGTCCTTGGCTCGGGACAAGAACTTGTACCGATAACATAAAAAAGCCGCTAAAATAGCGACTTCAATGGGAATATGTTCTTGTCCCTCGACATCTCTGTTGTTTTATAAGGGTTTATTGGTTGGTGAATTTATGTCATTACAGGCGTATTTTGCTTTAACTCTTTGCTTTTATGTTCATCTCAAGTTTCTTCGTCTTTATGCTACTATTACAACACATTTAAGTTAGAATTAAGCCTCTATTGCCTCCTCCCGCGAAAAAACGGCACCAAAACGGTGTCGTTTTCATTTCAAAACTTGAATCAGCGATGATGCAACAATCTGAATCATGGATTACTAGATTTCACATTTAAAGTAGCGAATTCCCTTGTGTTTCTCATTACAAAAATTGACATTTCATATGAAAATAAGTAATATAATTAGAAACATTTATACTGTAAGGTGCCCTTCTCATCCCCCTCTTTTTAAATTCCTGATACTACCTAATTTTAAGGAGTGAAATGCTATGTGCGCACGAACGCTAAAAGCGAATAAAAGGAATGTAGTCAGCAACTATTGCAAATGGATTGCAGTTGGTATGATTTTAACTTTCACGGGATGCCCGCTTGCATCCGCCGCTCCTTCACCCTCATCCTCTAGTAAAACTAGTGACCCCGCCTCCTCTCTAGTCACATTTCAATTGCAAGAGGCTACAATTGCTCAAATGCAGGAAGCAATGAAGTCAGGAGCACTATCAAGTGTCGAGCTCACCGCCCTGTACCTTAACCGGGTATATGCCTATGATTCTAGTGGCATTCGACTGAATTCCATCCCTGTTCTGAACCCCGACGTACTAAAAGAAGCTGCTCAGGCTGATCAACTAAGGGCACAAGGTATTAAGACCGGGCCTCTGCAAGGCATCCCCTACACGGTTAAAGACAGTTACAAGGTTAAGGGACTCACTGTCGCTTCTGGATCTCCGGCTTTCAAAAACCTGATGGCAAAAGAGGATGCCTTTACAGTAGAGAAGATACGTAAATCCGGTGGGGTGCTCATTGGTAAAACCAACATGCCGCCAATGGCAGCAGGGGGAATGCAAAGAGGTGTTTATGGCCGTGCTGAAAGTCCGTACAATCCAAATTATTTGGCTGCAGCCTGGTACTCCGGCTCCTCTAACGGATCTGGTGTATCAACAGCCGCCAACTTCGCTGCCTTCGGCATGGGGGAAGAAACGGTATCCTCTGGAAGATCACCAGCATCGAACAATGGTTTAATTGCCTACACGCCATCGCGAGGCCTAATCTCCATTCGGGGGAATTGGCCGCTCTTCCCTATACGGGATGTCGTTGTCCCACATACGAGGACTGTCGAGGACATGCTCCGCTTGCTTGACGTGATCGTTGTAGAAGATAAGATTACCAAGGGTGATTTCTGGCGAGAACAGAAAGCCGTTCGGCTCCCTTCTGTCAACAGTGTCCGTCCCAAGTCCTATTTAGAGCTACGAGACATTCAAGCTTTGCAAGGCAAACGCATTGGCGTTCCGAAAATCTATATCGGTAAGGACCATGAAACCTCAACTCCGATCAAATTCAGACCTTCGATACAGGCATTATGGGAAAAAGCTGTAAAGGATTTAACTGCTCTTGGAGCTGAGGTTGTGGAAGTTGACTTCCCCTTGCAGGCCAACAGCGAGAAGGACCGGGCAACAGCGAAAACACCTGAAGAACGTGGTTTAATGCCGGCAAAGTGGGCTGAAAAGGAATTCGGGCTGCTTAATCCCTATGCAGCTGAGGAATTCCTTAAAAGTGTGGACGATCCGAATTTCCCGTCATGGGCTAATATAGACCCTGCAACCGTCTTCCCGAATCCACCCGATTCGGTAGATGCCAAACGTGGCAGAGACCTTGGCCACTATGACATATTTATTGAAACCATAAAGAAAGGCGTCACCCCTTACGAACAAATTCCTCAGTTTCAAGAAGGACTACGGGGGCTTGAAAATGTACGAAAGATTGATTTTGAAAATTGGATGAAGCAAAACAACCTTGATTTTATTGTATTCCCGGCAAATTCGAATATCGGTAAAGCTGACTCCGATGTGAATGAAACATCCTATGAGGAGGCTTGGGAGAATGGCAACTATTTCTCCAATACGAATTTTATTCTACGCGAGTACGGGATCCCAAGTGTGTCTGTGAGTATGGGCGCTATGAAGGATACCGGAATGCCCGTTAATCTGACAATGGCAGGTGCCGCATACAGCGATAACGACCTGCTTCGTTACGCTTATTCCTATGAGCAGGCTACCAAAAACCGTCCTATTGCAGCACGCACGCCAGCGCTTGAGGATGAAACCTTTTCCTATAACCCGCAAACTTCTCTCCCACCCTCTAAACGCAAGGAAACAGGAACCCCTGAACTTAAGTTGAATGCTTCAATCACGGATGATGTTCTCGCTTTGGAAGGTTCAGTCACAGATCAAAGCGATATCGCACAGCTTAAAGTTTATGTCAATGGCATTCGTGTCGTTATTACAGAAGATAAAATCAATTGGTCAGCAACGCTTCCAACTACTAAATATAAACAGGATGGTGCCTCCCAGGCCGATACGCTGCATATTCTCGTGCTGGCTAAAGATATTTACGGAAATACCTCTGCTCAAGTCAAGTCTGTCACTTTACCCCAATAACGTAGGACATCATAGAAATCACTTTTGGATTTTGTTGAATAAAAACAATTCGGTGTGTCTTCCTCTGCATGCACGCATAAATTAGATCATCATAAATAATCACACAGCAGTACAAGAGATTTAGATCGGATCAGCTATGTATAAATCATTGTGTTGATCGCAGCAAGGGAAACCATTGATAACTCCTAAAGGTTCCTGATTATTGTTACACATTAAATAATGTGTTTTTTCGATCATCAAATAAATAAGTTCTTAAATTATTCCCCCCCAAAATTAAAATCAGTTGATATTTTTGGGGAGTACTTTGTGTCATGGATAAAAAGGACGACAGGATAATCGCCCTTTTATCCATGACAGGTTGCATTTAATACCGTCCATTATGACAGAGGCTATTACTTAGCGTATTCAGCCATTACAATATTTCGATATACCCTTCGGTTCCATGCACGCGAATTCGTTGCCCATCTTTTATCAGTTTGGTCGCATTCTCCACTCCGACAACGGCTGGCAAGCCATATTCACGTGCGATAACGGCTCCATGGGTCATCAGTCCACCCACCTCCGTAACCAAGCCTTTTATGGATAAAAACAATGGAGTCCAGCTAGGATCGGTAAAGGCGGTGACTAGTATATCGCCATCTTCCAGATCAGCCCCTTCTATATTCAGGATCACACGTGCCCGCCCCTCTACAATACCCGAAGAAACAGCGAGGCCTACAATAGCTTCGGCAGGGATATTTTCTCGTTTGTACTGACCCGTAATGATTTCCCCATCAGACGTGATAACACGTGGCGGAGTTAGTTTTTCATATAATCTGTACTCATCTTTTCGTTTGTCGATGACCTGGTAATCCAGTTTATTTGTGCGTATGGTTTCCTGCAATTCTTCAAAAGCGAGATAGTAAATATCTTCTTTTTCATGAAGAACGTTGGCTTGTACGAGTCGTTCCGCTTCCTTTAGTAAAGCCTGTTTATAAATAAAGTAGCGACTAACAATGTCGTATTTCGGATATTCACGATAACCGATGAAGTTCCGGATCAGGTCGATCATTTGTTTTGTCTCTTCGGCTTTTTGTTCACCACCCGGTAATTGTTTCAATCGGGCTAATAAGTCCTGTTCTTTGTTCAAAGCTTCCTGTCGCCCTTGCTCAAACTTTCGTTTACTGGCGCCAGGATCAAGGTTTTTGATGTTACTGAGGATCATAGGTACCAGTGTACTTGGTTTTTCACTCCAGCGTGTTCTTGTAATATCGATCTCCCCGGCACATCGCATTCCATATTTGTCGAGATAAACAGCAATAGCATCACGCACCTGCTGCCCACCTTCGAATTGAACCAGTTCATCCAAAAAGTTATCATCCTTTACCTGTTGTAAATACTCAATTATTTCCGGATAAGGACGAATCACATCTGCAACATCCAGTAGCTCCATACCCATTTCCGAAGTGACGTTGTTAGGTACAGATAGGGAAAGTGTGTCTGCTACGTTTTTTTCACCTAACCATTCATTCATTTTTTCATTGATCCATGCTGAAGCATGCATGGCGGCCATAATCACATTCAAATTTTTCAGTTCTGACGCTCGCTGCCTCCGTTGCTGCATATCTTCCAGGATACAATCAAATACATCCAATCCTGATTTCGTTTGGATATTATGTTTTAATGCTGATAACGATGTCTCACTACTCTTAATCAAAACAGCAACAATTTCCGGGTCGTTTCCTGCTTCTTCCAAAATATCCGCAGACGACATACCCTTATGGCTTTTAACGGGCCCCGGTTCGCTTGTGTCATATGGGTCCGATTTTATAAAATCTCCCCGCTCTATGATGGTAATAAGCGCGTCTTTTATGAGCGGATCGGAGTGCCCTAGAACATCCAATAAATTTTGCCTGCCAGCCGGTGAAGCCAGGCCCATCGTGATATCCACAAACAGCCTTCCGCCACCAGTTCTAAACATGGGCGTGGCACCTGTTAATATCCAAACAGATATCCCCAGTGGTTTAATAGGATCAGTCATCATTTGCTGATGGCCGACAGATACATACACGTGATTCTCCTGGTCATTTGCTTCAGGAATGGGATATAAAGTGGTGATCGGCCGGCTCTGGACAATATAAAATGTATCATCAGCCAAACACCATTCGATGTCTTGGGGGCAGCCGAAGTGTTCTTCGATCTGTCTTCCAATTCGTGCCAGTTGTAAAATTTGTTGTTCCGTAAGGGTTTGAGTCCTTTGCTGATCGAGATCAATTTGTTGAGTCTCTGTTCCGCCTTCTCTTCGTCCATAGATAGCCAATTTTTTGGTTGCTATCCTCTTATCGACGATTTCCCCTTCCTGTACTTGATAACAATCGGCAGAGACTAAGCCAGAGACCAGTGCTTCTCCAAGTCCGAAACTGGCATCGATAGAGAGCAGCTTTCGGTTGCAAGTGATGGGATCAGCGGTAAATAAAATCCCTGAAGCCTGTGGGAACACCATTCTTTGAACGATAACAGATAAATAAACTTGGCTGTGATCAAATCCATTCTGCATTCGGTAAATTACCGCGCGTTCCGTAAATAAAGAAGCCCAACATTTGCGGATATGCTCCAAGATGGATTCTTTGCCGATAATATTTAAATAAGTGTCTTGTTGACCAGCAAAAGAAGCATGCGGCAAATCCTCAGCGGTCGCACTAGAACGCACGGCATAAGCATATTCATCGCCAAACTGGGAGAGATAGTGAGCAACTGCTTTCACAACATCGGAAGGAATGGCTACTTCCATAATGGCCTGTCGAATCTTCTTGCTGATTTCATAAATTTGTTCTCGATCTTCTACTTTAAGCGTAGTTAGCCGATCCAACAAAGCATGAATCATTTCGTTTTGTTCGATCGCTTTTTGATATCCCACTGTTGTAACACAAAACCCTTCTGGCACTTGTATTCCTTCCATTTTGGTTAATGCCCCTAAGTGTAGCCCTTTTCCACCAACAAGCAAAAGCTGAGTGTTATCCATTTCTTGAAAATCGAGAACCAGTGAATTCATTCAACATCTCTCCTAACCATTAAATTGAGAAAAAAACATTTGACAAGAGTTTAGCGGCATGGTAAGATTTAATTGTAAGATGTGTTAGTTATGTCTACTACATCTTTATAAAAGATAATCTGATTATATCATCGTGTCTGTTTTATATGCAATATAAAAGAACCTGATAAAACTATCCAGGTTCTTTTTTGATTTCCGCTATCACTTCTTAAAATAAAAAAAGCCGCGATTTCGCAGCAATGAATGGGATGAAATTCTTATTACCCGACAGGTGCTGCATGACATAGAATATTATCTCATTCCAAGTCGATCTACCTTACAACACCTGCTTTGCTCGATCAAACAAATTCCGATAGAAAACCTGTCCACGAGTAGACTTCTTCGAATTGTTGGATACGCTTCAAAATACGTTTGTTCTAGCTTTGCAAAAGCCGGTACAGCAGCGCCTCTCCCTTATTCTCAAACGTTCGCTGTGTTTCCAGAAATTCAGGCACCTCTATCAGCCGAGAGGGTCTGTACCCGGGGCCACCACAGCCGCAGGAGTGGTAAGTGTATCCTTGTTGATATAGTAGCTCTACCTTTTTCCACTGTTTGATATCCGTTTGCTTCGGGGCCTGAAAATCATGACCCATGTCATGCATGGATGCCTGGCATTGCGGACAGACATGGACAATCCGTTCATATTCATCCTTCGGCATTTCAAACCGTGATGTCTGCTTATATACTTTCCTGCAGGTAAAGCAGGCAAAGATATCTTTATATGGGCCGCATATTGCATATCTACACATACGGTTACCCCCTTTATAATCTAGAATTGGTCTGGCATTTTTCACTTAAATCATAGAAATATTTCAGTATTTTTTCAATTGACATGTATACAAGTCTGAAAACTCCTGTGAGAATTCCTCCAGTTTGGCCACCGCCTGACGGTAAATAACAATACTCACGAGCAAAAACGGAATGACAAAGGCCAGCTCGTTTCCGCCCATAAATTTTGCTGCAGTCTCGCATTTCTTACTCGCTCTTTCACCGATATATCCAACTCGTAGAACAGCCTCCATGACTCCCCCACTTCCTCAATATTCATACAAGTTAATTTAAGCTAGCCGCCTTATTTCTTGATATAATCAGCGAACTTCCGAAGAAAATCGAGCGAATGGATATCCTCTCTAAGATGATGATGAACCAGATCATCCATTTTGGTTGTTTCCTTATTCAGCATGTATTCAAGCATAGCTTGGTGCTCATGCCAGATGCCCATCAGCTTCCCTGTTTCCAGCATATGCAGCTTGCGATATCTGATATAGTGAACATTTGACTGCTGAATGAGCTGCCAAAGAAACTCCCGCCCCACCAATTGGAACATGGTTTGGTGGAACTGATCATCCAAACTGAGAAATTGATCCGTCGCATGATCTTCTTCGATCACAGCTCTCTGTCTGTCCAGAATATCGCTCAGCTCCTGCACATCGCTTAATGTAATTTGCGAAGAAAGCTCCTTCATAATCTCCTTTTCCAATGCGCTTCTTAAGTAAATAATTTGCTCAACGGACTCCAGATCAATATAGGACACAATGTTCCCCTTCTTGGGATAAATATCAATGTAGGACTCGAGCGCAAGCCACTTTAATACATCGCGTAGCGGAGTTCTGGACAGCTGGAAGCGTTCTGACAAAGTCGTCTCACTCAGTAGAGTACCCGGCTTTAAAGTCAGTGACAAAATATCATTTTTCAAAAGCTGCTTGATTTCTTCTTTCGTCAACATTTCATTCCTACCTTCACTTTATAAATCTAGAACTATTATAAAGCATTTTGAGGTGATAAATCCCTTTATAATTATCATTGACAAGAACAAACCCTATAATTTATGATCAACTCAATCTTGTATACAAGACAGACGAAATATAATCAGGGAGGTATCGTTATGAATATGACCTGGAGATGGTATGGAGAAGGCAACGACAATATTACGCTGGACCATATCCGGCAAATTCCTGGAGTTATGGGCATTGTCTGGTCTTTACATGATAAGGTAGCTGGTGAAGTATGGGAAATGGAGCGAATTCAGGAGGTAGCTGATCAGATTACGAGCAAGGGCTTTAGTTCGGCGGTCGTAGAAAGTGTAAATGTCCACGATGATATCAAAATCGGCCTACCATCCCGCGATCAATATATTGACATTTATATCGACACCATTCGAAAATTAGCCAAAGTGGGAGTTAAGGTGATTTGCTATAACTTTATGCCTGTCTTTGACTGGACCAGAACAGAGCTGTACAAGGAACTGCCTGACGGGTCCAATGCCCTCTTTTATGAAAAGGCTGCCATTACTGATGATCCCCGCCAAATGGTGGATCGGATTCTCAAGGGAGCTGGGAAGTTCACCATGCCTGGCTGGGAACCGGAACGGTTGGCGAGACTGGATGAACTTTTTGCTGCTTATGCGGATGTCACAGAAGACAAGTTGTTTGACAACCTAAAGTATTTTCTTGAGCGCATCATCCCGGTCTGCGAGGAGTCTGACATCAAGATGGCCATTCATCCTGATGATCCAGCATGGCCCATCTTCGGATTGCCGAGAATTGTCCGGAGTCGTGAGACCATCCGGCGCATCCTAGACGCAGTGAGCAGTCCATATAATGGTCTAACCTTCTGCACAGGCTCACTGGGAAGTAATCCTGAGAATGATTTACCAGCCATGATTCGGGAGTTTCATGATCGTATTCATTTTGCGCATATTCGTAATGTCAAGGTGTTTGAGAATGGAGACTTTATTGAAGTGTCACATCGCGGGAAGGACGGAAGCGTCGATGTACCGGAAATAGTTAGAGCTTATCACGAGAACGGCTATCAGGGATATGTACGTCCAGATCACGGCAGACATCTATGGGGGGAAGAAAAGAATTGTCGGCCAGGCTATGGTTTGTATGACCGTGCACTGGGAGTTATGTACTTGCTTGGTGTCTGGGATAGTCTCTCTCAAGGCAAAGGAGTGAAATAAATGCTCCAACTTGACCGGAAAGGCCTTTTAGATAAGGCGGCCTGGGAAGCAGCAGGTATTGAATTGCCGAAATATGATCTGGAGCTTGTAGCCCATAACACCCGACTTCGACCGCAATGGGTGCATTTCGGAGCAGGCAATATTTTTCGAGGGTTGATAGCCAATGCGCAGCAACAACTACTGAATAACTTGAAAGCGGATACAGGTATTATTGCAGCCGAAGCCTTTGATTTTGAAATGATCGACAAAGCCTATAAGCCTTACGACAATTTAACCTTACTGGTGTTGATGAGTGCAGACGGAAGATTTCACAAGAGCGTGGTCGCAAGCATCGTTGAGGAAATCGCGGCAGAGCAGAATCGTCCAGGCGACTACCTCCGTCTGATTGAAACATTTGAGAATCCGTCCCTCCAGATGGCCAGCTTTACCGTCACGGAAAAAGGATACGCTCTGACCGGGCCCGATGGCAAGTATCTGGCTGTTGTGGAGAGGGATTTGACGAATGGTCCCGAACAGCCAGTGCATGTGATGAGCATAGCTACTTCGCTTGCCTATCGGCGTTATCTGAAGGGGCAGCATCCAATGACTTTTGTGAGCATGGATAATTGCTCCCATAACGGCGATCTGTTAAAGGATAGTATGATTGCCATCGCCAAGGAGTGGACTCTCAGAGGCCTGGTAAAGGAAGGATTTGCAGACTATCTGCAGAATGAAGAGAAAATAACCTTCCCCCTGACCATGATCGACAAAATTACCCCCCGCCCTTCCTTGCAAGTACAGTCTGCTCTTCAGGAACTGGGGTTAGCCGATATGGAGTTAATCGTTACCTCCAGGCATACGTATACGGCTCCCTTTGTCAATGCTGAGGTTAGCGAGTATTTGGTCATTGAAGACAAGTTTACGAACGGGAGACCTGCACTGGAGGAAGCTGGTATCATCTTCACAAATCGGGATACGGTGGACAAAGTGGAGAAGATGAAAGTCACTACCTGTCTCAATCCGCTGCATACAGCGCTGGCGCTAGCTGGGTGTCTGCTTGGGTATGAGCTTATTGCAGATGAAATGAAGGATCACACATTACGTCGTCTGGTGGAAACTATCGGCTACAAGGAAGGGTTGCCTGTTGTAGTTGATCCCGGTATTATTCAACCGAAACCATTTATTGACGAGGTATTGCAGGAACGCTTCGCCAATCCCTATATTCCGGATACGCCACAGCGGATTGCAACAGATACCTCTCAAAAGATGAACATCCGTTTTGGTGAAACCATAAAGTCTTATGTTGGCACAGTAGGACTTGATCCTGCGAACTTGACTGCTATTCCCTTGACCATTGCGATCTGGTGTCGCTATTTGCTGGGAGTGGATGATCAAGGAGAACCCTTCACACTCAGTCCGGACCCGTTACTGGATACGTTGCAGGGATATTTGAAGAATACGAAGCTGGGCGATCAGACCTCCAAGGTTCGCTGCCTCCTCGAAGATGACAAACTGTTCGGTGTCCGATTATATGAAATTGGTCTGGGCGACAAGATTGAAGCCATGTTTCATGAAATGCTGGCAGGTCCCGGAGCAGTCCGAAGCACGATAGAAAAGTATGTGAACTAGAAATTACTTAGAAGGTCACAATCACTTTGCCCTGGGAGTGGCCCGTCGACACATTAATCAGCGCCTTGTTAATGTCACCAAACGTATAAGTTGAATCTATAGAGGGCTTTATATTTTCTTTTTCAACAAGTTTAGTGATTTCTTGTAATTGACTTCCATTGGCTTGCACAAATAAAAAACGATATTCATTTTGATTCTTGCGCGCTAAAGAATCTAAGCGAGCACCCACCAGACCAAATAATGCTTTTTTCCACAGGGGAAAACGATTGTCAACCGCAAAGCGATAATTAGGTCCGGCTTTCAATGATACCAATTTCCCTTGTGGTTTTAAAATACCCAGTTCAGCTTTGATCTCTTTGGTACCCAAGGTGTCGATCACATAATCGATATCGGACAGTATGTTAGCATAATTCTCTGTCTTATAATTGATGAACTGATCAGCCCCGATCGACAGTATACGTAACCTGCCTCTTTCACTTCCACTTGTAATAACAAATAACCCCAGTGATTTGGCAATGGGGATTGCCATAGCGCCAAATCCTCCGGTTCCTCCAGGAATGAATAGCTTTTTATTCGGCTGGACATGGAGTACATCGTGCAATGCTTGATAAGCAGTCAAGGCAGTAAGGGGTACAGCAGCAGCTTCAATAACGCCAGACAGTTCATTCCCTAAAGTTAATGGCAACTTATAGTCAGCAATCATCCGAACACTACCATTCAAATTTAGGATATCCAGTGGATTTACACCTGCTGCCTTTACTTTGACAAGCACCTCATGGTTGTTGATCTGTGGCATGTCAACATCATTTAACTCCACTTGGATTTTTTTTGAATATTTCTGTATTTGTGCTGCTCTCATATTCATCCTCTTCCTTTGCTAATTTGGAGATAGCATAACCATGAAACTATTGGCTAAAAACATGGCGTACAATTTACGGTTGTACGCCATGTTCCACTCTTTTGCTATTGTAGTCCCTCTTGCGATTCTAATTCTCGTATCGTCGGATAGTCCGTGTAACCTTTACTCCCCAGACCAAAGTAACCTTTTTCCATCCTTCAATATGTTTATCCGTATAAATCCCAGGTGTCCATAAGTACCCTTGACCATCATCAGAAGGTTGTGTACCCTCTGTAATAATGAGTCCCATTGATGCACGCTGAGCATAATAAAGAGATGTTAGCTCTCCCGGTGTGCCATCTTCTTGCGATCTGCTACGTGTCATTGGTGCCATTGCTAAACGATGTGGCAGCTCCATTTTTCCAATCTTCGTTTTACTCCACAACTTTTCATTGGATACTCTCCTCTTTCAATAAACTCAACAGATCTATAAATTGAATTTAAAATTCTGAAATGATCGGATATATTTGACCTCTGAGATTGAAATTATAGTTCTGGTCTACAATCCCTACCCCTTCGTTGCTGTCATAAAGATCCACCATGAAGCTCGCCATTTGTTTGGCAGTGTGGTACTTAGGCATGTTTGCTTTATAATCAAAATCTTCTGCATCTAATGATTTCTTCACAAATTCCGTTTCTGTTATAGCTGGTGCCAAAACCTTTGCCTTTAGTTTTGCACCTTTTATTTCTAGTTCTTTTGCAAGTCCTTCTGTGAAGGCACTAACGTAATACTTAGATGCAGAATAAGTAACACTCCCAACAGCAATGGCATATCCAAGTCCAGATGAAACGTTAATTAACTGAGTTCCTTCTACATCAGCATAATCTCGTACATATAGTGTAGAAAGGATGGTCAAAGCTTCGATATTAACACGTAACATGGTTTCAACTTTATCTAAATTCTGTTCTGCTACAAAAGAAGATTCACCGAGTCCCGCATTGTTTATCCAGGTCTCAATTTGGTATTCCTTTAAATCGTTATATAGTGTGTAGGCTTGATCTGTAACAGACAGGTCACTTGTATGAACAATAACATTTACATTAGGGTCAATATTGTGAATTGCTGATTTGAGTTCTTCTAATTTATCAAATCTTCTAGCTACCAAAATTAGGTTTTTGCCACGTGCCGCAAATGCCAATGACGTTTCATATCCAATCCCCGAGCTTGCTCCTGTAATAACTGTATACTTCATAATATTCTCTCCTTCATAACATGCATATTAGTGTAAATAAGTTTTAAAGATGATTTTAGAACGTTCATTCTTATTAGGGTGAAAAACAGTTAGATCTAACTTGCTATTAGCATATTGATTTTAGAACGAACAGTAAAGAATTTTTTCATGACTAAAATTTTAATTTTGGAGCGGTATTCCTTGACTTGTTTGAGGCCTAAGATACAAGTTCTTTCTTTCGTTAGAGGGACAAGAAAAAACTTGTATCACGGAAACAAACAGTCCTCCATTGAGGTGACTCCTTTTGCCTGTCATGCTGTAATTCCACTTTTAATCTAAAGCGGTCAGTGTCATATCAATAATATTCTTTAATTTTTGCTGATCCGTTGTTGTCTTAACCAACGTACGTAGCCCTAACCACGCATTCATTAAATAATGAGAAATAACTACAGGATCCAAGTCAGCCTTGAATTCACCCGATTGTTGACCCTTCAGAACAAGGTTAGTCAAGAGTTCCTCAGTTCGCGAATAACTTTCATCAACTAAGGATGCAACTTCAGGATCCAACACGCCGAGTTCCACACCTGAATTCACGAGAAAACACCCTAGAGGTTCTCCTTCATTTCTTACTGTCGCCTCAAACAACTCCCGAATTGATTCTTTGATCGGTTTTTGTTTTTCAATCAGAAACCTCATTTTGCTGGTCTGCTTCGTTTCATATCGTTCGAGAGCTTTCATAAATAAGGCATGCTTATCCCCAAAGGTATCATAGATACTTCTTCGGTGAATCCCCATAAACTCAACCAAATCTTGCATTGAAGTTTTCTCATATCCTTGTGCCCAAAACAGGTGTATCGCTTTATCTAATACTTCATTAACTTCAAATTCTTTTGATCTTGCCATCGTCATCACCTCGAATAATCATTATACAATTTAGTGAAGGATCGGCAAACTAGATTTAAAATATGTGAATACATTACAGCTATGAGGTCTGTCTTATATATTTAACCCAGGATTCTTCGTTTGTCTGCTTGTAACCAGTCAGGCGTCCATCCTTTTTCCAGGGCATCCAGGGTTACTCCTGGCGGAACGATAGCATCTATCGCATCCAGGATATCAGTGCTTAATCGAATGTCACTGCCTTTTAACGTTTCACGTAGTTGCTCAATTGTTCTTGCCCCCACTATAGCAGAAGTAACTGACAAATGAGCTTGTGTAAATGCCATAGCAAGATGAGGCAAAGTTAATCCTGCTTCATTTGCAAGGGTTTGGAGCTTAGCAACGGCTTCAAACTTGGTTCGGTTCTCTTCTCGATTTGGGTCTACAACAGTTGAAAGTTTCCCTAGAGAACTCGCTGCTCTTGAATCTGGGGCAACCGCTTCTCCTGAGCGGTATTTTCCCGTTAGTAGACCACCCGAAAGTGGGCTCCAAACCATTACGCCCATTCCATATTTTGCAGTTGCAGCAAGCAAATCGAATTCGATACTCCGATTCACAATGGAATATGGGGCTTGCTCGGATACAAAGCGTGCGGTATTTTTGCGTTCGCTAGTCCATTGTGCTTCGATCACTTGCCATGCCTGAAAATTGGATGTACCAATATAGCGAATCTTCCCTTCACGAACCAGGTCCGTAAGTGCGTCAAGACTCTCTTCAATATCGGTATGGATATCTGGCTGATGTAGTTGGTACAAATCGATATAGTCCGTTTGTAACCTTCTCAAGCTTCCCTCTACTGCACGCTTAATCCAATATTTAGAGTTACCGGATTGATTAAGCCCACTGTCCATGGGCATTCCGCCTTTCGTGGCCAGTATAACATCCTGTCTGCGTCCTTTTAGGATCTGACCCAGAATTTCTTCGGATTGACCACTTGAATAGACATCCGCTGTATCGATCAGATTAATGCCTCCAGCCAAAGCCTCATCTAACATGACTGCAGCTTCTTTCTCCGTATTGTTGCCCCAAAAACCAAAAGTACCTGTACCTAATACAAAACTGCTTATTTTAAGGCCTGTATTTCCTAATACACGATATTCCATGTTCAATCCATCCCTTCTCCATCTATTATATTAAGAATGATCATTCTAATATGCATAGAAGAGCACCACGGCAAGATCTCACACTCACAACCACTCCCCATAACTTTTGGCTTCTTATCCGTGTACTCCTCCCACGCCAACAATATAACATATCTAGAACGACCGGTAAAGAATGATTTTATACCCGCAATTAAAATCCTTCCTGAAAATGAACTAAGAAGACTCCAAGCCCCGGTCAAAACGGAGCTGGAGTCTTCTTTTTAATAGAAATGAACATTCAAAGCGGGATGTAAAATTTACATTAGTTTACACATCTAACGTATACAAGGGCAGGTTTTCCGGTAAAGCCGCCGGGCGCTGACATGTGCTCTGCATTGTATAAAAGGTCTGCTGATCGGAAGAATCATGGAACGCCCACATCGCTTCCAGCACATGGTAGGCCAGTTCTCCACTAGCGCGGTGAGGCCGTCCGCTGCGGATAGCGTAGGCCATATCGGCAACACCGATGCCCCGTGTATTCTCCTGGTATCCTGGCAGCAGCGGTACCTCTGTCCATTCTTGCTCGCCTAGCAGCCTATAGCGAACTGGCCCTCCGAACGTGTTCGGGTCAGGCACCTGCAGCGTGCCATGAGTACCGTAAACCTCAATCGGTGGCAGAGTGCTTCCACCAAAGATGTCAAAGCTGGTAATCAGCGTACCGACAGCTCCCTGCTTAAAGCGCAGCAACCCGGCCACATGGGTCGGAATATCGACTGGGATAGTCTGGCCTTTCTTTTTCTCGCTCGTAATCGTTCGCTGGTCCATCGCCTTGCCTGTCATGCCCGAAATGGCAGCAATCGGACCCAGCATTTGCACCAGAGCCGTCAAATAATAAGGGCCCATATCAAACATTGGACCGCCGCCGACTGCATAATAAAATTCAGGATCAGGATGCCAATGTTCATGTCCACGGCTCATCATGAAAGCCGTAGCGGCTACCGGACTCCCAATGACTCCGTCTTCAATCAGCTTCAATGATGTCTGTATACCGGAACCGAAGAAGGTCTCTGGTGCGCAGCCGACAAGCAGTCCCTTTTGATGAGCAAGATCCAAGACAGCCTGACCCTGCTCACGGGTGACGGCAAGTGGCTTCTCCACATAGACATGCTTGCCTGCCTCAAGAGCTCTGAGACATACGTCGGCGTGAACGCCCGGAATGGTCAAATTAATGATGAGTTCGATCTCCGGATCAGCCAAAATCTCATCTACCGAATATACATCCGGAACGTTGAACGCTACCGCCTGCTCCTCTGCCCGACCTTGGTCCAGATCCGCTACAGCGTACAGCTCCAGAATGTCGAAACGATGGCAATTTTCCATGTAAATTCCGCTAATTTTACCACACCCGATAATGCCTACTTTCATTTTGTTCATGCCTAGACTCCCTTCTTCTTCAGAAAAAATGGATAATGGCATTCTTTTGTTACATCGGATACCATCCTGTTCACCCTAGCGTTGCTGGTTGTCTGTCATGCCTGTATAAGCCTCTGCGAGAGAGCTGCCCCGGGTGGCCACCGCCTGTTTGCCTGCTGCTGCCCACAGAAACCCGCTGCGCATCATCTCGGTCACTTGAGGCATATCTATGATATCTGCGTGATGCCCCAGCGAATTGTAGAAGACGCGGCCGTTCCCCCAGCGCTTCGTCCATACAACGGGCATATCCACTGGCCCATTGGCTGAATGGGGGCCTGGTACGATCGGAAAGCGTGTGGTTGCCAGCACTTCAACTGCTGGGTCTACGTGGAGGTAATACTGCTCGCTTTTGACCTGAAAATCCTCAATATGGTCTAGAAGTGGGCTGGAGCCGCGCTTCATGTTCACCATGTACTCTACGCCGTCATTGCCGGGATGCGCAACCCATTGCCCGCCTGTCATAAACTGCCAATCCACATTGTTCCGGAAGGCATCACACATGCCACCATGGCAGCCTGTGAGACCTACGCCGCTTTGAACCGCAGCGGAGACATTATCGACCAGTTCCTGCTCAATCTGTCCCATGGTCCACATTGGAACGATCAGGTCCAGGTCAAGCAGTTTCTCTGCATCCTGGTAGGCTTCAAGGGTATTAGACACCTCCACCTCGAACTGCTCTTCCTTCAAAATGCGTTCAAAAATGGCCGCCACCTGCTCCGGCTCATGTCCGTTCCATCCGCCCCATACAATCAGTGCCTTGCGCATCTGTAATCCACTCACCTTTCGGAATGTATTGTTATACTACATTTCTTCAATGGATACCCAACGGCGTTCCTCTATGGATCGTTCTACCGCTTCAAGCACAGCCTGACAAGCAACACCGTCACGGAAGTTCGGCGACGGTTGCCTTCCTTCAGAGATGGCACTCAACATCTCAAGCATCTCATGGGTGAAGGTATGCTCGAATCCAATCGTATGTCCTGCAGGCCACCAAGCTTCAGAATACTTGTGTGCCGGATCGGTGGCGAGTACGCGGCGAAAGCCCTGAACGTCTTCCTCATCCTGTGTGAAATACACTTCCAGTTCGTTCATTCGTTCAAAGTCAAACCGCACACTGCCTAGGCTACCGTTGATCTCGAATGAATTGGTGCTCCGATGTCCGGCAGCAAAACGTGTGGCCTCGAAGCTGCCCAGCGCACCTCCGGCGAAGCGTGCCAGGAACAGCGTGGCATCATCGACTGTCACTTCTCCCATTGGAGCATTTGCTTCAGTGTTTCTTTTGGAGCTCAACCCGCTCATCTCCAAAGCTAACGGGCGCTGCTGGATGAATGTCTCGCTCATGCCGATCACTTCATGGAACTCGCCAACCAAGAAGCGAGCGAGATCAATCAGATGGGCGCCAAGATCACCATGAGAGCCAGAACCGGCCACGTCTTTTTGCAGCCGCCATACCAGCGGGAAGGACGGGTCCATGATCCAGTCTTGAAGGAAGAAGGCACGAAAATGATAAATTTTGCCTAGGCGACCGCTCTCGACTAGCTGCTTTGCCAGCTGGACAGCCGGTGAAAAGCGATAGTTGAAGCCTACCATATGTCTGACCCCTGCTTGCTCTGCTACCTGCAGCATGTCACGTGAATCCGCCAGCGAGAGCGCAAGCGGCTTCTCACAGAACAGATGCTTGCCATGGAGGGCAGCCTCCACGACAATTTCTTTATGGGCATTACTCGGGGCGTTAATATCAATGAGATCAATATCGTTACGTTTCACTAGATCACGCCAATCCGTAACACTTTCGGTCCAGCCGTACTGGCGGGCAGCTGCCTGAACCCCCTGCTCGTTGCGTCCACAGATAACGGACATCTCTGGCTGCAGCGGGGCATCTGGGAAGAACATGGGTAGACTTCGGTAAGCGTTGCTGTGAGCCTTGCCCATAAATTTGTAGCCAACCATTCCGATACGAAGACGATTAGACATGTCGTGATCCTCCTTATGGGTCTGAGTTTCAACGAATTTTTGACGAATGGTGTTATTGACGAATGGATGACGCCCTGATAATCAGTTCTGTGGATAGGAGTTCTCTTATTGAGTCGCACCCGGTTAGTTCCAGAGCCGGAATGAGATGCTGAGAATCGGGTATAAGCTTCGAGGCTGCAAGCTCCCCCATCTCATAAAAAGGTACGCGGACACTGCTTAGCGGCGGAACAGCCATCTCAGCCGCATCCGAATCGTCATAGCCTACAAACGCCGGAAACCGGTCAGCTGCCAGTCCGCGCTCACGGAGACCCTGCATTACCCCAAGAGCCATCCGGTCGTTCGCCGCAAATACAGCATCAATATCATTCAATTGGTCTGCGATTGTAGCTGAGGCTTCGAGTCCGCTCCGACGGCTATAGTTACCTTCCAGAAGCAGTTCGTGGTCATATTCAATCCCAGCGTCCTGAAGCGCGGTACGATAACCCTTCATTCGCTCAGTACTATTGGAATAGATATCCGGGCCGTTGAGAAAGGCAATCCGCTTGTATCCCTGCTCGATGAGGTGACTTACAGCCGCCCGGCTGCCTTCTACATGGTCTGCATCCACTTCACAGAACGATTGCCCTTCAAAATGGTGATTCATGACGCAGAACGGACGTCCTTCTTCCTGAAGCCTCTTTAGAGCTTCCACCTCATCGTGGTCATCCCTGGCTCCAAGGATGATACAGGTATCGATCCTTTGCTGACGGAAAAGACTACTGTAATCAATCCGTTCCCCCGGCTTCCGGAACAATAGAAGCAGATCAAGTCCGCTGTCTCTAGCCTTGTTTCCGATACCGCTCAGCATCTCAGAGAAAAAATAGGCTGAGAACAAGTGCGCCTTCGGGACATAAGGCATAACCACACCAAGATGGCCACTCTTCCTTCGGGCAAAGTTACGGGCCAGCGCACTGGGAACATATCCAAGCTGATTGGCTGCGTCCAGAACCCTTCTTCGCGTATCCTCTTTGATAGGACCTACCGCATTCAAGACCCGGGATACTGTCGCTTCAGACACGCCGGAAAGTTCGGCTACTTCCTTGCGCGAAACAATATTACCCACCTCCAAATCATTTTATGTACGCGCGTACATTTTCTCATGCAGTCCTACCTCTGTCAATCCCAAAAAGCGTACCCCATAGATGGATAAGCTCTTTTCGTTACTAAAAGAACGTGGTCTCGTGGTTCCTACTGGCAAACAGTCAAAACACCTGATCATATACAAGATACAAAATGATTCTTTAAGGCTTGAGCATGCTGATCATTCCTACTCCTATCATCAGTACTGTAATTCCCGCAAGTATACCTATCCATTCCTGAGGACTCTTCTTTTCCTTAAATATTAAAATGCTGCCAACACAGGCAATAGCAATGCTCGCTTGAGAGATCGGAAAACTAGCCGCCATGCCGATCAGCCCATTGGAAATAAATAGTGCTAGATTCGCAATGCTCCAAACCAATCCTGTCGACAAATTGCGAACCACCAGAGAGAATCGTAGCCGCTTTTTGCCCTTCAGATTCATGGCCATGGCTGAGCATAGCATACCGAGCGATTGCGGCAGAATGACGGATAGCCCGGATATATGAAAAAACTGATTAATCACGACATAACTGCTTAACGCTAATCCCGAGCAAACCAACATTATGATAATGGGTACCGGCAAAGGCTTGGGCAATCCAGCAGACTTGCCCTGATAGCTGGTTAACAGAACTCCTGCCAATATACACAGAAGAGAACCAACGCCTATCGCATATTGGTACCCTGTTATCCATTCACCCAAAATAAGTGCGGCAAATAGCGTCGTCCCTATCAACTGCAGACCACAAATCACAGGAATGGCGATCGATACGCTTACTTTTTGAAAAGCTTGAAACTGGAGCAATTGTCCAGCGGCCCAAAAAATACCAGATATAAAACTTACCACAAAATGAATCGGTGTTAATGAGGTAGGATGAATGGTATACAAGCACAGGGAAAACAGCACAGCACCAATAACGGTACCTGTCAGCTGTTCTCGGGGACTGGCTTTTGTAATATGCGCCAGTATCGGCATAACTCCCCAGCCAAGGGCTGGAATAAAAGCAATAATGAAATCCACGCGCGAAATTCTCCTCCCGTAAAAAGTACTCTTCCTACAATCGTTAAAATGCCATGCAGGAAAAAATCCACAGTTTTACGATAGCAAAAAAAACCGCTTCTAAATACAAATATTTTTATAGATTTATATAGCAAAATCAAAGAAATTTTTTTCTATACGCGCTGGGTGATATGCTCATTACATTTTTAAAAGCTCGCGAAAAGGTCAACTGATCGGTATAGCCGACCGAATTAGATATAACCTGGATCGAATAGTCTGTATGCTGCAGCAATTCGCACGCTTTTTTAATCCTGAGGACTATCAGATATTGTTTAGGCGTTTCACCAGTTTCTAGTTTGAAAACGGAGGTCAGATAATTCGGATGTAGACCAAGGTACTCCGCTACTTCACTAATCTGGATGCCACTGATGTAGTTTTTCTCAATAAAGTTTATCGCTTGCACCGAATAAGGAAGCTGTTCCTTTATCGACATCGTTTCCCCCAAATTGTGTACAAGTTTGGCAAGAATATGGAATAAATACCCCTGTATAGCCAGCGATGAAGAAAGCGTGTTATCTCCGATCCGCAACATCTCAATAATCGTGGAATGAAAGAACGTAATATCTTCGATATCAATTATATAAGGGTTCTGGTGTGGAAGTGATATGTTCTGCAGGTAGATGTCGGATTTAATGCCCATAAAGCCGACCCAACTGTACTCCCAAGGCTCGGCTTCATCCGCCTGGTAATAAGCTACCCTATTGGCCGGAATTAAAAAAGCCTGTCCTTCTCCTATATCGTAATTTTTGTTGTCAATCACCAGCCTACCTCGTCCTTTTAGCACAAAATGAACCAGATTAAAATCGCGGGCGATGGGTCCAAAATCCTGTTTGGATAAGCAGAGCTCTGTGCCACAGTTAAACAAAATCAAATCTGATATATTTTTATGCTCTGAACTGGTATACGTATCAACATATTGAATCATATTCTGGCCCATTGGCATCCTCCTCACTTTCCCAAATAAAGAACCTATGCTTGTTAATTTAACAGTATAGCATAAGTTAAGGATGACAAATGTCCAGAAAAAATTTGGCTCTAAACTATATTTTTTTGTAAGGTTCTTTGTTTTTCCCATATCCAACTTAAAAAAAGTCATGTATTTACTATCACTATCTTTGTTATGCTGATTCAATAATAACGCTTTCAAGTGGTTCGACATATTTTGAAAGGGGCTATGTACATGGCTAGTCTACAAGTTAACCAAAAGGAACGGACATTTCACTTAACGAACAAATACTGTAGTTATCTTTTCCGTGTCATGGAGAACGGGCAATTGGAGCATTTATATTACGGCAAAAAAATAGAGTACCTTGGTCAATATGACCGCTTTATCGAGCGAAGCTATCGTCCCGTGTCTGTCGGTGAGTTTGATAGTGACTTGGTGACATCGTTGGAAAGTATTAAGCAGGAATTTCCTTCTGCGGGAAGTGGAGACTTTCGAGAGCCAGCAATTGAGATCATACAGGAGGACGGATCTCATATAATGGAGTTCACTTATGACCATTACGAGGTAATCACTGGAAAACCTAAAATTCCTCATCTTCCAGCTACGTTTTGTAAGGAAGCACATGAAGCAGAGACACTCCTCATCACGCTGACCGATTCTCTTACAGGAACGGTGGCCGTGCTTGCTTACACCATCTTCAGCGAACTGCCCGTGATCACGAGATCCGTATCCATAACGAATTCCGGGAATAATCCCCTGAGAGTCAACCGTCTAATGAGCCTGAGTCTTGATCTTCCTGAAGCCGAATATGAAATTATTCATTTATCAGGGGCTTGGGGCAGGGAACGTCATGTGGAGCGTACACCATTGAGACCTGGGCTACAGTCGATTGGGAGCACTCGAGGAATTAGTAGTCATGTTCACAATCCATTTCTGGCGCTTGCCAAACCCGGATCACAGGAACACCAAGGAGAAGTATATGCGGTTAATCTCGTTTACAGCGGGAACTTTCTTGCCCAGGCGGAAGTGGACAGCTATTCAACTACCCGATTGATGATCGGCATTCATCCTGACAAATTCTGCTGGACCCTGAAGCCAGGAGAATGTTTTTATTCGCCTGAAGCAGTTCTGGTCTATTCTGAGAGCGGTTTAAATGGCATGAGCCAAGCATACCATAGCCTGTACAATAAACACTTAATTCGCAGCAGTTGGACCGAGCGGGAACGACCTGTATTGATCAATAACTGGGAGGGGACCTATTTTGATTTTACTGAGCAGAAAATAGTTGATATGGCAAAAAAAGCAGGTGAACTGGGGATTGAACTCTTTGTCTTGGATGACGGATGGTTCGGTCGAAGAAACAATGATACCTCTTCCCTCGGTGACTGGTTTGAAAATCCTGAAAAGCTACCGAACGGGATCTCGAATTTGGCAAAGAAGATCAATCAGCTCGGGATGAAATTCGGTCTTTGGTTCGAGCCGGAAATGGTTAACTCCGACTCTCATATTATCAGGGAGCATCCAGACTGGGTTGTGGGAACACCCGGCCGTCAACGCAAGCATGGACGTCATCAATATGTTCTTGATTATTCCCAACCGCCTGTCGTGGATTACCTGTTTAAGTTAATGGATGACGTGCTCTCTTCTGCTCGGATCGAATACGTAAAATGGGATATGAATCGCTGTATTTCAGAAGCCTATTCGTTATCTCTGGGCAAGGAAAGACAGGGCGAATTTTTTCACCGCTATGTCCTGGGTGTATATGCTTTATATGAGAAGCTGATTACCGAACACCCTGAGATTTTGTTTGAGTCCTGTGCTTCCGGTGGGGGACGGTTTGATCCAGGGATGCTTTATTACGCTCCGCAAGCATGGACAAGCGACGATAGCGAGGCTATAGAACGTCTGAAGATTCAGTATGGCACTTCCATGGCCTATCCGCTTAGCAGTATGGGTGCTCATGTGTCAAGCATCCCGAACCACCAGGTAGGCAGAACGGCACCGCTGCAAACTAGATCCAATGTCGCCTACTTTGGTATATTCGGTTATGAACTTGACCCATTGGCGTTGTCCGAAGAAGAGTGCAATGTAATTAAAAAACAAATACAAGTATATAAACGTCACCGACGATTAATTACACAGGGAACCTTTTACCGTCTGCTAAGTCCCTTTGAAAAAAATGAAACAGCATGGATGACCATTGATGCAGAACGTGAGCATGCTCTCGTCGGCTGGTACCAGGTTCTCTCACGCCCCAATGCAGCTTATTCACGGCTAAAGCTCATCGGACTGGACGAAATGGCAGTATATTTCGTGGAAGAATTGGACCGACGTTTTACAGGCAGCGAGTTAATGAACATCGGACTTATACTCACCCCGCCTTATAAGGCTGACCAGGATTTTAATATTGCGGAGAAATATGATTTTTCATCTGAATTATTCACTCTAACTAAAGAGACTTCCTCGTGATTGGATTATGACTTGAAGTAATGATATCAAAGACATGACTGAAGAGAGAAATCAAGGATTAAACGAAGAAGTGGTTATCCGTTATGCAGTGTCCGCTGTGTGGGAATTACGGATCAGAAGCAACTCAGTAATTGAGCTGCTTCTTTATTTATCAGGACCAAATACAAGATTGGCGGATTGCTTGGCTTTCTCAATGACATTCATGACCCTCTCGCTGTGTTCAAGCATTTCTGAGACTTTTTCCAAATCTTTTTCCTCGATGATACGGTCAAACTCAACGAATTCATCATACATTCGATGGGGATGATCTTTCTGATCTACCCGGATTGGCGTTTCCTTATTCGCAGTGTAATCAAAGCAGTCGCATATATTTGCTGAACTTGCCATGTGTATATAGCCCTTATTGCCTTGAACGTTCACTGCATTGGGAGCCGTACTGTCTTTTGAACCTATGCAGACACACTTGAAGTCACCGTAATCAAGCAGCAGCATACCTGAAGTATCAATTCCACGCTCCATGTTCGCCCAATACTGCACTTTCTTCGGGCTCCCGAAGAATCCAACAACCAAATGAATATTATATAAATTAATATCCATCAAGGCTCCACCAGACATTTCCGGATTAAACGCAGGCTGGATTATTCCCGCTTTGAAAGCTTCATACCGAGATGAGTATTGAGAATAGTTGCATTCCACTATTTTGATCTCACCAAGCTTAGGTAGATACTCCTTCATTGACAAATAATTTTTCAAATATTGATTCGTTATGGCTTCCACCAATACCAGTTTTCTTTGCTGAGCAATTTCTTTTAGCTCTAGAAATTCTTGCAAATTGGAAGTAAACGGCTTCTCACAGATGACATGTTTACCACTCAATAATGCCTCTTTCGCATATGAATAATGAAGATGATTAGGCAACCCGATATAAACTGTATCCACATCACGACTCATCAGCATCTCGCTGTAATCCGAATAAATCTGAGATATTCCATATTTACTTTGTAAATCCAGTAATTTCTCCTTGTGGCTAGGTCTAGAACAAATTCCCTTTAGTAAAATGGTCGGGATTTCCTGAATAAAGCTTAATAGATCCCCTACGATCATCCCTGCTCCGACAATTCCTAACTTCATTTTAGCTGCACTCCTCTATACCTTTTTCAAGTATTTCCATACACATTATCGTTTCTTCGTCTTTAATCACTTTTTGTTTACCAATTACGATCGACTGATAAATATCGTCATACACTCGGGCATAGTCTCCCTTTTCAGAAACGATTTTATCTTCATGATACTCGCCCTTATCATCAAGGTATGTTAAGATGCCGTAATGCTCGGGCAGGTCGATGCCGAAATCGGAGTGTCCCTTAGGCAGATAGTATAATTTCAGATGCTCCTCCTGACGATCCTTTGTCTGCTTTATAAAAACGCCTTTTTTGCCGTATACAACAAAACTCGGCCGCTCTTTTAAACGAAAAAAGCTGGATTTAATGGATACCTTGAGTGAGGGATAATAAAAATCTAGATCAAAATAATCATTCATTCTTCCAGAACCGAGCAATTGGCGCACGTCGTAATGGATCGTGTCAGGCTTCCCAAAATAGGAAAGAACCTGGTCAATGGTATGAGCGCCATGTCCATAGAGGTAGCTGTTATATCTGGAAAAATGAGAGGTGGAGTTGGGGGTCTCAGGGCGGTAATAATCGAAATGCATTTCCACCTCCAACAAATCACCGAGTTTCCCTGATTCAATAACCTTCTTGGTAGTGAGAAAATCCGAATCGTAACGTCTGTTTTGATAGCATTGAATAATCAGATTTTTCTCTTTGGCATATTGGAAGATGGACACAGCTTCTTCTTTCGTTAACATAAAGGGTTTTTCAACAAGTACATTTTTCCCGTGGTCGAGTGCCATTTTCGCATAAGTGTAGTGGGATTCTACAGGTGTACAGATAACAATCAACTGAATTTCCTTATCGTTCATTAGAGATTCAAGATTATCAGTATACTGCACGCCAGGGATTTTCTCCCACTCCCCTTTATCTGGATTACGGGCGTAGATCGTCTTTACGTTCAAATGATCTCTGGTCAATGAAAAAGGAAGATGATACCGATTGGTGCTTTTGCCATTCCCAATATAACCGATGTTAAGCATATTAATTCCCCCTAGGCTCTTTTTCATTTATTATAGAAGAAGAACGTTGATCGTAAAGGATTTGCCGCTAAAATGGTACAATCAACCGAATATTTTTAAAAATGTTTATTTATTTTCAAACAAAATGTTTATTTTAGATCCTTTATCAAACGTCATTTCAATTGAACCGGAGTTGAACTTGTTGAAAATACTGATGCAATTATCCGAAATGCAAAACTTTACACCAAATGAAAAAAGCATTGCATCCTATATTTTGCTTCATAAGGAAAGTATCCTGCACTTAAATATTCAGGAGCTTGCAAAGGCAACATATACTTCGCATTCCGCGATTAATCGATTAACACATAAACTTGGGCTATCTGGCTTCAAGGAGTTCATAATCAAACTTGCTCGGGAGTTTCAGCAGAATACCCAGAACATTTCCAATGTAGACCCCAACTATCCATTTGGTTTTGATGAATCCCCACTTCAAGTGGCGAAAGAAATTGCAGAATTAATGAAGGAAACGATAGAAAAAAACTTTACATTCATGGATGATGATTTATTGTCGCAAACAGCCCTATTGCTGGATCAAGCGAAAAGGATCTTTATATATGCGTTAGGAGATTCACAAATCCGTGCGAAAAGTTTCCAAAATAAATTAGTGAAAATTAACAAGTATGTGGTTATAGCTACGGAGCTGTCTGAGTGGGCGTACCATACGGCTAATCTTACGCCACAGGATTGCGCTGTTTTTTTAACTTACCACGGAAAATCACCGATCTTTTTAAAAGCAGCAAAGCACTTTACACATGAAAATATTCCTTTTATCACAATTACAGCAACCAGTCAAAATGAATTGGCCAAACTCAGTAATATCTGTATCCAGGTGCCTAATGACGAAGTAAAACATGCCAAGATTGGTACATTTTCGTCGCAAATTGCCTTTGACTATGTATTAAATGTGATCTACTCCTGTATCTATAAAATTGACTACTTAAAAAACATGCAATTCGCAACACAATCGTTGAAGAATTCGCATCTCAATGACATGATGAATGACGTGTAGAGGGATTAGCTTCTCTCTAACTGCAAAATAAGCGGCAATTTATAATTATATATGGTTGTTCTTCGACAAATAAGGTCTAGCTAGTTTTATGCTAACTAGACCTTTTTCTTTTATTGCTTCAAGCCCATCAGTACGGCCGACAGCAAGCTAGGAAAGCGTTCATTCAAATCAAAGTAACGGATAGAGATAAAGCGTTGGGTTCCCTCTATTCTCGTATGAATAACCCCTGATTCCCGAAGAACCTTAAAATGATGAGACAAGGTTGACTTTGGAGCTGAAATATCTATCGAGCTGCAGGATTGCTCCCCTTTTTCGTCTAAAATCTGGATGATATTAAGCCGAATGGGGTCACTTAGAGCATATAAAACTGTAGGTAGAGTAATTTCAATTACGTTGGGATGATACAGCGTTCTCAAGATCCGTTCACCTGCCTAACAAAGAATTGTAGTTGCATTATAGCATATTGGAATGCTATATTTCTATTATTCGAAAATATTCGAACTATAGAACAAATGGAGGGTTTCGTTTTGAATAAAATTATCACCTTGTTTTTCTTGATCATGTTTTTCATTGGTACAGATACGTTCATTGTGTCGCCTCTTCTACCTATTCTTCGTGAAAGCTTCGGCATTTCTATCGAACAATCAGGCTGGATTGTTTCAGCCTATGCTTTAGGGTATGCTCTGTTTGCCTTAATTGCAGGACCGTTGTCAGATGCATGGAATCGAAAAAAAGTACTACTGTTCGGCTTACTTGGTTTTGGTATCTTCACTCTACTTTGTGGCTTTGCCGTTGATTTTTGGACCATGTTTGCTTTTCGCTTATTGGCTGGCATTAGTGCCGCTTTTGCCTCACCTCAAGTTTGGGCAGCCATTCCTCAGTTAGTTCAACCACATAAAGTGTTAAAAGCCATGGGAGTTGTCACCGCAGGATTAGCTTTTTCCCAAATGCTAGGCGTTCCCATTGGCAGCTATCTCGCTACCACCGGGTGGCAAACACCCTTTATTATGATTGGTTGCTGCACCTTCCTGATCGTTATTTGGACTGCTGTTCTCTTGCCCGCCTTGCCTCCTTCTATACAGAAGCAAAAGGCTCCCTCGATTAGGAACAGATACCGTTCATTGCTGCAGGGGTCAACACCTAAGGTCGCTTTTCTGGCCTACTTCCTGTTCCAACTCGGAAATTTTGCTGCCTTCTCTTTTATTGGCACATGGCTGTCCGACAAATTCAGCCTCAATGTTGCAAATATTGGTACGGTGATGTTATTCCTTGGTTTAGGAAATACGATTAGTAGCTTATTTGGGAGCAGCTTAGTTAACAAAGTGGGGCCTAAGCACTCTTTGATCTATGGCGTAATTTTCATCGGTCTGCTTTATTTGCTTCTGCCCTATTTACCTAGTGTGACCTATGTCGAAATTACATATTTTCTGATCTTCCTTATCCTTGGAATGATTTTTCCGCTTATGATGAGTATGCTTCAAACCTTATCTGCCACAGCACGCGGAACAGTTTCATCACTTGCCAATTCTTCTATGTATTTTGGAACAATGGTTGGCTCTTTCACAGCAGGAATGCTATACGCTCACAGCGGTGGTTTTATTTCCGTTAGTCTGTTTTCTGTGATTTGTTTCGGTGTGTCACTTATCTTGTTCCTACGTAGCGGGGTTTTACTAGGTCTAAGACTAAAATAGAAACGAGTAACCTTAAAAATTGACATAAGCTCTATCTTTGGGCCAGGAAAAGAACTTATATTATTAGAAAAGCCGCCAGTATGGCGGCTTCTTATGCATATCTACTGTTGTCTAGCTTCAAGGATCACTCTTCATCAATAGCATTTCGAATATCATAATCATCGATGTTGATATCCAAGGCCATTCCAAGTACCAACTTTGCCAACTGATTTCCAATAAAGGGACCCATGGTCAACCCGGATGCTCCAAGCCCATTTGCCGCTATAAGGCCATTCCAGCCAGGAACAGCTCCGATCACCGGTAGAAAACCGGGTGTAAAAGGACGGAAACCAACTCTTACCTCCTGAAAAGTACTGTTTGCTAAATCAGGGGCCAATTCCAAACCTTTGTTCAGAATTTCCTGCATCCCACCTGCTGTTACTCTCGTATCGTAACCCTCGATTTCATTTTCGTGAGTCGCCCCTATTACGATCTTTTGCTTGTCAAAAGCAAGCAGATATTGATCAGAAGGCGGCATGATTACAGGCCAGGTGCCTGTGTCTTGCCTATTAGAAACCTGCAAATGCATAATTTGTGCTTTTTGATAACTAACCTTAAAATGAATGCCCAAAGGCAGCATCAGTTGATTGGCCCATGCACCTGCACAAACAATGACTTCGTCAGATGAGAAGCTGTTTGCACCGACCGTTACTCCTGTTACATGGTCGGAATCGTATTGAAGCACAGCATCCCCATGGATAAGGGTTGCCCCATTTCTTTGTGCTGATCGGATCAACGCATCACGCAGCGCACGACCATCTATACGAGCGGCACCACTAATATGAACAGAATGGTAACCTTCTACTAACAAAGGAAATTGTTCATGGGTTTCCTTTTCATTTAGTTGCGTAATCTCACCGATTTCTGGCGCATCTGCTTGTCGTAAGTGTGCTCGCTCCTGCATTTTTTTAATTTTCTCCAAATCATCATGAATACTGAGAGCTCCAACTTGAGCATAGCCAGTTTCTGTTTCCCCCTCGCTTTTAAGTTCTTCAATCAATCCGGGGTAAAAACGTGCGCCCGCTTTGGCTAGCTGGTACCAAGCCTGATTGCGTCGCTGTGATAACCAGGGACAAATAATGCCAGCAGCTGCATCAGTCGCCTGTCCTTTATCTTTGCGGTCTACAAGAATGACATCAGCGCCCAATTTTGCTAACTGGTATGCTGTCGATGCCCCCAGAATTCCTGCTCCGATTACGATAACCCTCTTCATGAATACATCCCTTTCCTAAATCACTGTATCCATTATAGCGAATACCGCATGAATGCATAAAGTTTGAAACATTAATATTTCTATCCTTATAAAGTTCTTAGAATTGATCTGTAAAGTAGTTGTCAGAACGAATGAAAAGGATGAACTGATATGGATAACATTATTTTACAGACTAAAAATCTCTGCAAAACCTTTAGACGGCAACAGGCGGTGAACAACGTCACACTGTCTATTCAGGAGAATTCCGTCTATGGGCTACTTGGCCCAAATGGGGCTGGAAAATCAACCACCTTGAAAATGTTAACTGGTATGCTACGTCCGACAGGCGGTGAAATTTTATTCCAAGGAAAACCCTGGTCACGAAAATATCTCGCTCAGATCGGCGCACTGATCGAATCTCCTCCACTCTATGAGAATTTGACTGCTAGAGAGAATTTAAAGGTTCGTACAACCTTGCTCGGACTACCTGATTCACGAATTGATGAAGTACTGAACATTGTTGATTTGACTCATACCGGGAAAAAACGCTCTGGCCAGTTCTCGATGGGCATGAAACAGCGGCTGGGCATTGCTATTGCGCTCCTCAACCATCCCAAACTACTAATTTTAGATGAGCCAACCAACGGACTTGACCCCATTGGCATTCAGGAGCAACGCGAGCTGATTCGCTCCTTCCCGAAGCAAGGAATTACCGTAATTCTTTCCAGTCATATTTTATCCGAAGTCGAACAAATCGTTGACCATGTCGGTATTATCGCTGGTGGCATATTAGCTTACCAAGAGGCGGTTACACCAGGACAAGACTTGGAATCGTTGTTCATGCAGATTGCACAGGAATACCGAAAAGGGGATGAGTAGGATGCAGCAATATATAGCCGCCGAGCATCTAAAATTAAAGCGTACCTTCACGAAAAAGCTGGTCTGGCTGGCCCCCATCGTTACTCTTCTTCTGTGTACCGTGCTCATGGGGGGACATATGCTCCAAAGCGCCAGCTACAATTGGTGGTATTTCATGCTGCTGCCAGGTGCGCTCACCTTAATATGCTCAGGAGTGATCCAAAAGGATGGCAAGAAGCTGAAATACCGTGCTGTCCTTGGCATGTCTGTAGATTTGGCTCAGGTATGGTACGGTAAAATCGGGGTTTGCGTAAGACTCTTAATGGTTTCCTCTATTATTTTATTTATAGGGATAACTCTTGGCGGATTCGTATTCTCAACTTCCGTGACACTAGCAGAAAGCGTCGCTGCAACTCTGATCCTCTTCACCACCTTTTTGTGGCAAGTTCCACTTTGCCTGTTCCTGACGGATCGAATAGGCATGTTTGCCACCCTAATCATCAACATGCTGGGCAACGTAGCCTGCACCGTCTTGTTCGCTACGTCTTCTGTATGGTGGGCGGTACCCTATGCTATACCAGCGCGATTGATGTGCGCCGTCATCCAAGTGCTGCCTAATGGGCTTGCCGTTCCTTCAGGAGATCCACTTTTGGATGGAGGCATAATTGTTCCCGGCCTGTTGATCACAGTATGTCTATTCATGATTCTGTCAGTGCTGACGGCCATGTCTTTCCGTAAACGGGAGGCTAAGTAAGATGATATCTTTCTTCCGCAACCTGAAATCTGACGTGCTTAAACTTCGAAGGCAGCCCTTATTGCTCGTGCAGCTGCTTGTGCCGATCTTGGGGATAGCAATTTTTCTAGCCTACTATTCCTTTACTCCGTATTCACCGATTTCGAAGATAGACGGCTATTTGCAGGTCCTGGCTGTGGTTCTTCCTATCATGATTGGTATTGTATGCTCCATTGCTGTTGAGCAGGAGTCAGTCGCTGGAAATTTCCAACACCTCTTGACCTCGCCGGTGAAGCTGTTACCTTTTTTGAGCAAGCTTAGCCTACTCCTGTGCTTGGGATTTGGCAGTGTGCTGCTTGCCTCAGGCGGCTTTGGGGCTGGCTATATATATCTTATGAAAGAGTCCCCGTATGGCTTGAAGTTTTATGTGTTGGCTGCCTGCATTCTGTTTGTGTCCAGTGTGTTCCTTTATATTCTGCATTTTTTCATTAGTTTGCGGTTCGGTAAGGGAGCTTCCATCGGCCTGGGTATTATGGAGAGTCTATTGTCCGCTTTGCTTCTTACAGGGCTGGGTGATCATAATTGGATATTCGTTCCCTCTGCTTGGGCGGCCCGGTTCATCACGATCTGGGTGCAATACGGCGTAAGCTCAGCTGATTCTATCCCTGAAGCTATACAGCTCGATTTGGGAATCAGATATTGCGTAGTAGGGACCTTAGTCATCATGGTATTATTAGGGTTATGGATTTGTCGTTGGGAAGGACAAAGTTCGTTGGAGTAAAGATTAGAGTAAAGAAAGCAAGGGATGTGAATAAAGCATGGCAAACTTGTTGGCCGTTGATGACGAACCCGCCGTTTTGGCACTCCTTCAAAATATTTTGCAGAAAGATGGCCATGTTGTCACGGTGGTCTCCGCCTCCCCACAGGTTCTCACCATGCAGCTCGGAGCATTTGATCTTATACTGCTTGACGTGATGATGCCTACCATGGACGGATTCACACTCTGCCGGGAAATTCGCAGCAAGGTAGACTGTCCGATACTGTTTCTTACCGCAAAATCCATGGAGAACGATGTGATGTTGGGGCTTGGGGATGGAGCCGACGATTATATTGTCAAACCGTTCGGCACTGGAGAGCTGCGCGCACGAATCAACGCCCATCTCAGACGGGAGAATCGTGAACGGCGTAATGTATTCTGCATCGGGGAAGTTCATTTCAATCTGTCTGGCAAGGAAATCACCGTTCAGAATGTTGTAGTCCCGTTTACCAAAAGTGAATATGAGATATGTAAGTTTCTAGCTTTGAACTGGGGGCAGGTATTCTCTAAGGAGCAGATTTACGAAGCGGTCTTCGGCTTGGATGGGGACAGCGATTCCGCCACCATTGTAGAGCATGTCAAAAATATCCGGGCCAAGCTTGGCAAAGTAGAGGTTTCTCCAGTGGAGACGGTTTGGGGGATCGGCTACCGATGGAAGTAACCAAAGTACAACAAGCACGCAAGACTACCAAATTACGAACCATTTTCCTGGGTTATTTAGTTATGTTTTGTATTGGGACGATTGCGCTCGCTCTGTTCCTGGTCCTCATCTTCTATGCCCTGATATCTTATGGGGCCATTCTTCCCGCGAACTATGCGGAGAAGCAGGTACGGGAGGACAAGTCAATCATTGAAGCGGGCAAGACCCTGCAACCGAATTCTCAGATAAAACTGTATAAGTACGCGTTGTTCACTTCGGAAGGCCGCCTCATTGAAGGAAATCTTTCTGAAAACCAGGCCCAAGCCGCTTGGAGTGTTACGCAGCAGAGCAATACTGCGTATCAATTTCCCTATAACTATGTAAAAGTTCCACATCATGATGAAATTACTGTGATGCGCTATTCTGTCTCGGCACAGTTTGAACTTCCTATCCTGCGTCAATATCTGCCGAACGCAGAATTGTCCTTTTTGGCCGTGTTCTGTATCGCCTTCCTGGGGGGAGGTGCTTTACTGGCTTCCTCCTTCGGACGAAAGCTGGCACGTAAGATGAGCGGATTGCAGCAGGCTACCAAACAAATTCAAGCACAGGATTTGGACTTCTCAATCAAGTTCAGTGGCGTGATGGAGATCGATCAGGTACTACATTCCATGGATAAAATGAAAGAAACTTTAAAGACATCGCTTCAGAAACAGTGGAATCTCGAAAAATCCCGTCGCGAGCAAATATCCGCTCTAGCACACGATGTCAAAACACCACTCACTATCGTTCGTGGAAACGTAGAGCTGCTGTCCGAGACCGATCAGTCCGAAGAGCAAAAGGACTATACGGATTATATAGCGGAAAGCACCAGGCAGATGGAGCAGTATATTAAAACTCTCATTGACATTTCAAAAGCGGAAACACTAGTCACCCTGCGGGCGGAAACGATGGATGCTGACTTCTATTTATCGAAAGTGAAAGATCAGATAATGGCCTTGGCTGCTGTCAAAAAAATATCTGTAGCATTCGCTGCATATAACCTCCCTAAGACGCTGTATGCAGACCCAGTGCTACTTGAGCGTGCCATTATGAATGTTGCTTCTAATGCGGTAGATCAGGCGCCTGAATACAGCGAGATCCAGCTGATCGTAGAATCTGTTGAAAACTGTATTCGGTTCAGCATCGTAGACGAAGGCCCGGGCTTCTCTCCAGCAGGTCTCAAACAGGCCGCCGAGCAGTTTTATATGGGTGATTCATCCAGAAGATTGAGTGGACATTACGGTATGGGCCTGTATATAACAAAATCCATTGTCAACCTACATGACGGACAACTGATCATCACCAACTCCACCCAGACAAGCGGCGGACAGGTAAGCATTGAAATACCAATCAGTGCATGAATCATACAAGCGAGAATCAATCCTATCGTATACCTTAATCATTCCAGGTGCGACCAAGCCTAATCAGATCGAAACTAATCTTCAAACGCTGAGTATTCAACTAACTGTAGAAGATCTTAAGCAGCTTGATATCCTTTTTAGTCAAAATAACTTGTTTACAGAGTAGCTGATTGTCAATTTATAACTCTATTAGCTGGCGCTTATAAAGCGCCCCTTTTCGCATTTTACGTACACTTATTGGATAGTAGACAAAAAAGAGTTCTAAAGTTTTCACTTTAGAACTCTTTTAACAGATGCATTTATTTGGTAATCGTAATTTGTTTGGATGCAGTATTATAGTTCACCTGATACCCCGAAAGCTCGCTAATCACTCGTAATGGAACCAGCGTGTAGCCGTTAACAATAACCGGAGCTGTGATGTTCGTCGAATAACTTCGAGAGTTGTTTAACTCATATACGGCAAGGGTCGAATTCTTGACTTGAAGCACTACCTGTTTGCCGTCTGTAGGTCGATTCAGAATTATCTTTTTGGTCGATTTTTCATAATTCACCTCGTAACCTATCCGTTCACTGATAAAGCGCAGCGGGACCATCGTCGCCCCATTAATGATCCGAGGAGCCTGAGCCATCGTCGTAGCACGACCATCGACATAAGCTGATTTAGCTCCTGGTGTCAGGGTGAACGAAGATGAATAGGAGGAAACCGCATTGTTAGGATATGAAGACGTTGTACCAGAAGTGGTTGTCGTAGTAGAACTCGTCCCGGATGATGAACTACCGGTACCAATCGCTCTATTGCGAATAGCTTCTAGCCGATCCAGCAGATCGCTTTTACGGGTTCCGCTCGGCAGATCACTGATTGCATCTCTGGCAGAACGCCAGTCGGACGCATTTAGACTGTTTTCCGCAATTCGCATCAAATCTCTCGCTTTCTCATAGTTCGATGAACTAGAGGAAGAAGAGTAGTAACCATCCGAATTCGTGCGTTCTGATATCTTTACACCACTAGATTCCCTTCCATTACTATTTACGGTTACGACCTTAATCTCATACCAGCGTCCTTCTCGTAAATCCGTAATTTTATAGGACTCAGAGCTTGTAGTCCCCTTATAATCACCGTCCGCATATATCTTCACCTTGTCGGCTCGACTCGGCATATCATAGGTGATTTTGATCCAGGTGTCGCTTTTGCTATCTACTTCAAGATTGGACACTTCTGACGAATTGGAGGACGTACTGTCCGTTGTGGCAGTCAGTCTCACACCGGAGGACAATGTACCTGTGCTTCGCTTAGATCTTATCGTGAATGTATAGGTCTGGCTTGCCGAAAGATTGTTGAAAGTATAGGATGTTCCAGTTGAATCGGTTACCAGTTGCCCGTCCTTATACAGACTGACCGTACTAATTCCGCTAGGCCTTGTCCAGGAAACAGTAACACTATAGTTATTAACTGATGTCACTGAAGCACCTGTCACATCGGGCACGATATCGGTAGAGACCGTAGAAGTTGTAACTGGAATACTAACTCCTTGAGATATATTTCCGGATTTGTCTATCGTTTTGACCGTTACGGTATAGGCTGTGGCAGCATTCAAGACATTAAACGTGTAAGACGTGCCTGTGGTTCTTTGAATTTCTGTACCATTTAAATAGACAATCGCTTGGCTTAAGTCAGCATCCTTAGGCAATATGTAATTGATGGTAAATCCATTATATCCTACATTCGTCGCTGTCAGTCCGCTTACTTCTCCTGGTGGTGTCTTATCCACAGGACCATCAACGGAAGCCGTTTTAGCCTGTATTGTTGTACCGAGAGATTCATTTCCACTCTTATTCACCGTTTTCACGCGAAAGGTATATGTCGTGTTCGGCTGTAAACCGCTCAACATATAAGAGTTACTTCGAATGTTATCTACATACACATCGTTAGTAACACCAACCACTTTTACGTGGTCAAAATTGATGTCCGACGGATTGTTCCAGGACAAATTTACTTTTGTTGTTTCTGTAGGAACCGCTGTCAGATTGCTTACCTCTGCCGGCGCGATATTCGCAGTCACCATTTGGCTCGACATTACTTTTAGCATTTGGTTAAGATAGGTGTTCTGACCATAACCTTTGGTTAACGTAGTCACTTTCGGACCTGAAGTAACAGGCACTTGACTACCTTGAGCGGTTGCTAATTTGGTATGTAACTGTGTTGTATTTAGGCCTGTCAGATTTGAGTAATGCCTCTCAGTCGGCAACGCGCTAGCCACTGCATCGGGTGTCAAAATGCCATATCCCGTATTCAAAATCAGTGTAGCCGTTGCGAACGGAGCCATCCATTGACGCAAACGTTTTTTATTCATATTCTATGCTCTCCTTGATACCAGTATGGAAATTTTATTTGTCAAAAACTAATAAGTTAAGCTTACAAGCCCTTCTGCTGCAATCCAGCTTTTAAAATATGTACCATAATGTACACACGTTCATTTAACTGTTATCGGAATTTGCATACAAAATGTTTAGGCTTCACACCGTATTTTTACTGATAGGGGGTCGCGCATACAATAGGGATACACATTTTGACAAGTTAAATGAAATTACAATTATCGTTTCCAGGAGCGCTAAGCTGTGTGACGTTGGCATCTGCCGTAAATATTCGATATATCGTAACTTTCTACCGTTTAATAACAATGCATTATAGGATATATTAAATTTTAAGTAATAAGAGAAAGAGGTGTATTATGTTCAAAAATGCCTTTAAGATGTTTGGTGTCATTGGTAATATTGAAGCAATTTCATATCTACTGCTTGTGTGTATCGCTATGCCACTTAAATACGCAGCTGGAATACCGCAAATGGTAAGCTGGGTGGGTATGATCCATGGGGTACTGTTCGTGGCTTATGTTGTAGCGACTGTGGTCATGCTGATTATGCGGAAAATAACGCTACTGCAAAGTCTTGCTGCCTTGATTGCCTCACTGTTGCCGTTTGGCCCCTTCATTTTTGATCGTAAGGTGCTTAAGAAAGCCGAAGCACGTGCGAGTCATACCAGCCCGATAAAAGCTACATAAGCATGTACAAGGGCAAGTGCCAATACAACAACGCGGCTTTCTCTTCCCACTCATGCAGCAGTATACAAAAACAACCGATGGCTCTAAACCACTCGGTTGTTTTTGTATACGCGAATTTTAAATTGTTACTTTCCCTCGCAGTAAGGGAGACTCTAACTTTGTCATTCTTTTTGTCCCTTTCTGCTATATTTATGTAATCACAACAACTAATCTCTCGGGTAATTTACACTCATAATATCCATAAAAGGAACTTTATCCGTTTCTCCATTACTCTCTACATGAACCTTCCCTGTTCTTGGGTCCATTTTAACAATCTGTCCGCGGGTTGCTTCTGCGCGTCCCCATACGGTCAATACAACCTCGGATTGCTCTCGTTGTGCTTCTACAAGCTGATTCCCGATTTCCTCCAGTACAAATTCATCCCGAGTAGGCCGTTTGGGTACCTTCGCTTTTGCCACTTGCTATCACCCTTCCTTCACGCAAAATCAAAATCAAATTCATTCTATTTTACCATACTTTTCATCATTTGGTGCTGGTAATGTGAGTAAAATTACGTCTCAGAACCACAAAAAAGCCGAGTTCTCAAAAACGAGAACATCGGCTCTCTAAAGTTACTTGTTGGAGCTCATAGGAGAGATTGAAAATTGAAGAGACAGGATTATTTGACCAACTGTGGAATGTAATCCACGATATTATAAATAGGAGCACTGCTCTGTTGCGTAACGGCCAAAATCAATGCACCTTCGAGCATCGAAATGATAAGTACCGCCAGACTGCGTGCCTTTTCCTCGTCCCAGCCCGATTCCTGAAGACGCTCCATATAGATGTGCTGCCAATCTGTAAACGTATTCACACAAGCATGACGTAGCGATTCACTAATACAGGAAGTTTCCGCAGCAGCCCAGAAGCCAATCGGCATGAAGTCGTTAAAGCCGGTACGGTCTGCCTCCTCAGCTGTATTACGAATAAAATCCTGAATGGCTAGCACTGGATTATCATTCCCGTCCAGTGTCTGTTTTAATTTTTGCTTTATAAACTCATTCCCTCTTCTTATGCACTCCAAAGCCAATTCTTCTTTACCACGCGGAAAATAATAATAAAGTGACCCTTTCGGTGATCCACTCTCCGCAAGAATCTGATTCAGTCCGGTCGCGTGATACCCCTGATGAAAAAAGAGCTTCGATGCGGTTTGTACGATATTCTCGTATGATTCGGGTTTAGCAGCCATATACAGCATCCTTCATTATTTAATATTTACAACTTATACTTTGACAAAAAAATAACAACATGTTTATTATATATAGACCGATTGTTATAATTCAACACTATTAATTTATTTGGAGGAACAAAAACAACATGAGTACAATGAGTCAAACAAGTTCACCCTCTGAACCCAAAACGTTCAAGGTGCTACCTATTATGATTGCGCTGCTCCTTAGCGGCTTTATTGGGATGTTCAGTGAAACGGCACTTAACATTGCACTGAATGATTTGATGCAGATTTTGCATATTACAACTGCAACAGCCCAATGGCTGACAACCGCTTATCTGCTTACACTCGGTATTTTAGTACCTGTATCGGGATTGCTGATTCAAACCTTTACGACAAGACAGCTGTTTGTTACATCGTTGCTGTTCTCAATAGCTGGTTGTCTCGTTGCTGCGCTTGCACCTACTTTTTCAGTGCTATTGATCGCACGTATTCTTCAGGCCATTGGCACGGCGTTGTTATTGCCATTGATGTTTAACACCATCTTGATCATTTTCCCGGCTGAAAAGAGAGGCGCGGCTATGGGGATCATCGGATTGGTCATTATGTTCGCACCGGCAGTGGGCCCTACCATTGCAGGACTGGTACTGCAAAATCTGTCTTGGCACTGGATCTTCTGGATCTCCCTTCCGTTCTTGGTTCTCTCACTGATTTGCGGTATTTTATTTATGCAAAACGTTTCAAAAACGACCAAGCCCAAAATTGATTTTTTATCTATCCTGTTATCTTCCATTGGCTTCGGCGGTGTCGTGTTTGGTTTCAGTAAATCCGGAGAAGGTGGCGAAGGTTGGGCTAGCCTGATGGTTCTGCTTCCTGTGATTGTCGGTCTGATATCGTTGATACTGTTCTCTGTACGTCAATTGAAAATGAAGCAGCCTATGTTGAATTTGCGTGTATTTAAATACCCTATGTTTGTTATTGGCGTTATTATGGTGTTCCTATGTATGATGACGATCCTTTCTACGATGCTGATTCTTCCACTCTTTTTGCAAAAGGGGCTGGCTCTGTCTGCTCTAACAGCAGGTTTAGTACTTCTGCCCGGTGGGATTATCAACGGCCTCTTGTCTCCTATTATGGGTTCATTGTTCGATAAATTCGGTCCCAAGTGGCTTGTCATTCCAGGACTTGTGATTGTAGCTGCTGTTTTGTTTTTCCTGTCCGGCATTACAACAACATCAACTCTTGTACTCATTATTGTGCTTCATAGCTGCTTGATGATCGGCATTTCCATGATTATGATGCCAGCTCAGACAAACGGCCTAAATCAGCTCCCTATGGATCTATACCCAGACGGAACAGCCATTATGAGTACGCTCCAACAAGTTGCTGGTGCAATCGGTACAGCCGTAGCGGTAAGCATTCTCTCCAAAGGTATGGAAGGCTATTTGAGCCAATCCAGTATGCCTGAATCCGTAAATGAAATGGCCAATGCCATGACAATCGGATCACAAAATTCATTTTTCTTTGCGATGATCATCAGTGTGATCGGGTTGATCCTTGCCTTTTTCATCCGTAGAGTTCATGTTGAACATGGCACTGCCAAAGCTCCCATGCACTAATTCATAATTTTCATGTGATTCCAAATTAATAATATGTGAATAAACTTAAAGACTGCTAACCATATCACTATTGGTTAGCAGTCTTTTTGATATGAATTTACATACACATTCGTCAATTACATATTTACAAAGCACCTTCATTTGGTTACGATATGATTCATGAGTTAAAGCGTAAAAATTACGATTACTATTAAGGAGGACTTCCTGTTGTTTAAACGTTCGTATTTTAAACTATTTATACCTGCGGTAATGGCGGTAATGATGGCAGCCTGCGCTTCTTCTCCGTCAGCTTCACCCTCTCCATCTGCTGCACCACAAGATAAAAGTGTCACCTTATTGTTCAACGTGCAGAGCCCTACTATAGACCCCCATTCAGATGTAAATTACACAGCTGTTCGTGCTGGAGTAAGTGAAACACTGATCAAAGTGAACAAGGATCTTAAGCTGGAAGCTTGGCTTGCAGACAAATGGAACAGCAAGGACGGACAGCACTGGACCTTCAACATCCGATCAGGTGTGAACTTCCACAGCGGTAAAACCGTCAATGCTGCTGCTGTCAAAGCCTCTTTGGAAAGAGCGTTAAAGCTCAATCCATCGGTCAAAAATGCGCTACATATCCGTGATATTCATGCGGATGGACAGATTTTGACCATTACGACAGACAAGCCTTTCCCAGAATTTGTGTCTGAGCTGGTTCATCCGAATACGGCTATTATAGACACCACAGCTACAGGTGACCTCCCATCTGGGACGGGACCGTTCAAGGTTGCCAGCTTCCGTGCTGGAAGTGAACTGAATTTAGATCGCAATGAACAATATTGGAACGGTGAAGTAAAGTTGAAGCATGCCAAATTCATGTTTAACGAAGACGCCAATGCACGTCAGCTTGCTTTTCAAGCCAAAACTGCTGATATTGTGTATCGCCCGCCAATTGAAAGCCTGGAGCTATTGAAAGCTGATTCTACTGTTAAGGTTGACTCGCTTCCTAGTTTGCGAACGCATCAACTTATTTACAATATGAACAATAACGATCTGAAAAAGACGGCTGTGCGTAAGGCATTCGATAACCTGATCAACCGTGATGAGATTGCCAGCGGTATTATGTCCGGCCAGGGAACCCCTGCTCAAGGGCCGTTCTTGCCCGACTTTCCATTTTCGCCGGAATATATTACGAAAAAATTTGATTTAAATGCTGCACGAGAAGGCTTCAAGCAAGCTGGATATACAGTGCAGAACGGAAAAGTTGCAACCCCTGACGGCAAGCCGCTTCAACTTACATTACTAACTTACCAGTCGAGAGCGGAACTTCCACTCATTTCCCAGCTGATTCAGGCTAATGCTAAAGAACTTGGCATTACGATTGATATCCGTCAGGTTGATAATATTGACGAATATCTTACCGCTCATCAGGATTGGGATTTAGCGACTTATAGTAGCATTACAGCCCCGCGCGGCGATGCAAGCTATTTTCTAAATGCGGCTTACATGCCTGAAGGAGCACTAAATTATGGGCGTGTGCATGTACCGGAACTCGCGAGTATGATTTCACAGCTGAACACAACCGTGAATGAGGAACAACGCAACAAGCTGGCGCTGAAAGCTGTCACACTGATTGACCAAGAAAATCTGCAATCCTTTCTGGTCCATCCAAACAACGTAGTGGCCTATCGCGATTACGTACATAACTGGGTAACTAGCCAAAGTGAATATTACTTGCTAACCCAGGACCTGGATGTGAACTAGCATGTTCAAATCCATGGCCAAAAAGTTTCTTGAACTAGTTTTGTTCTTTCTTATTCTTTCCTTTGTGAGCTTCTGTCTGCTTAAGCTTGTTCCGGGCGATCCCGTCCGGAGCATTCTCCGAGTCGATGATGTAGCTGTGTCCAATCAGCAAATTACGGATATGCGCAGCCAACTAGGGCTGGACCAACCATTACCTGTGCAATATGGTAAGTGGCTGGTTCAGTTGCTTCAGTTTGATTTTGGACAATCTTATTTAACCCATCGTCCGGTATTCACAGAGTTTATGGAAAAACTGCCTTATACGCTGCTGCTGACCGGAGGCTCTCTGTTCATTTTGCTGCTAATAGCTCTACCCTTGGGAACGATGGCTGCGCTCTACCGTAACCGCTGGATTAACAGCGCCAGTCGTGTGTTTGCCTTAATCGGCTCCTCGATTCCCAGCTTCTGGCTGGGGCTTTTGTTTATCGAATGGTTTGCAGTTAAATTGCGCATTTTGCCGTCTATGGGTGAAGGAACCGCTTTTCATTTGGTACTCCCTTCTCTTACCTTGGGATTGGCAATGGCGGCCGTTTATGTACGAATGATTCGCGCAAGTCTGATTGAAAGCTCGGGGCAAGACTTTATCAAAGCGGCGCAAGCGCGTGGAATCAGCCCCATCCGCATTTTTTTCAGACACATGCTTCGTCACAGTCTAGTTCCACTCATTACGGTATTCAGTGAGAGTATAGGCAGTCTACTGGGAGGCACAGTCGTAATTGAAGTGCTATTCGCCTATCCGGGGCTGGGAAAATGGATTGTGGATGCCATTGCTGCAAGGGATTACCCCATAATTCAGGGCTATACCGTATTTATGGCTGTATTCATTGTATGTATCAATATTTTGGTAGAGCTGTCCTACCGTTGGGTCAATCCTGAAATCGCTTTGAAGGAGAAACGTTTATCATGATAAAATCCGTACATGCGGAAAACGGGCAGCTCACTAGAACGCGATTGTCCAAAACATGGATCGTGTCGCTCTCCATCCTGCTCATTCTTTCAGCAATTACAGTCGTTCCGTTTCTTGTACCGCAAGATCCGTATCGTATCCAGATGGGGAATCGACTACAATCGATCAGCGCTACGCACTGGCTGGGAACGGATCATTTGGGCAGAGATGTACTATCGAGAGTCATAGCTGGACTTCGGACGACTGTCGGAACCAGTTTGTTGATTTTGGCAGTTTCGCTGGTTGTCGGGGTCCCTCTTGGTCTGCTTTCAGGATTTATTGGAGGCTGGATGGATCGTGTATTCAAGCGGGTGGTCGATGCCTTCATGACATTACCAGATTATATTTTTGCCATTGTGCTAAGCGGTTTGCTCGGACCAGGCTTAGTAAATCTTATTTTCGCGGTAACTGCGGTAAAATGGGTTGGTTATGCACGCCTGGTGCGTAGTACCGTGCTGGCAGAAAAGCAAAAGGATTACATTTCGTTATCCATACTGGCGGGTACCTCCTCCCTGCGGATTGTCATGCGACATATTCTCCCCCATGCATTAGGGAATGTTCTTGTGCTGGCTACGCTGGATGTCGGCAAAATTATTTTAATGATTGCCTCCCTATCTTTTTTGGGCTTAGGTCCACAGCCACCAATTCCGGAATGGGGTACTATGTTGAATGAAGGACGAGCGTATTTTCAAATGGCTCCCCACCTGATGCTGGTTCCTGGGATAGCTGTCGTGCTAACCGTGCTACTGGCAAACGTATTTGGAGATAAACTACGCGACCGTTATGATGTTAAAACCCGGACAGAGGAGTGAATTGGCACATGCTGACTATTGAAGGCTTAACGATTCGGACCAATGTAAAAACGATTGTAGAGCAACTGGAGCTTGCCGTTCGTCCGGGGGAATGGTGTGCTCTTGCCGGCGAAAGTGGTAGCGGCAAAAGCATGACGGCGTTCGCTATCGGCGGCCTTCTCCCCTCTTCTGTTACAGCGGAAGGTATCATTGCGTGGAAGGACAATAATTTACTAGATCTACCCGCTAAACAAAGGCGCTCTTTGCTTGGCAGTGAAATATCCTACATTTTTCAAGACTACCACGGGGCTTTCACCCCCTTTCTGCGTGTAGGCAGCCAACTGGACGAGCTGATGCGCGCCCATGGCAAGCAAGATCGCAAGGCGCGCAAGCAGCGCTGTATCGAGGTGCTGGAGCGCGTACAGCTTCCCGCCGAGCGTGTGTACCGCAGCTATCCGTTCCAACTCAGCGGCGGTCAATTGCAACGGGTAGCTATTGCGGCTGCACTACTACTGGAGCCGAAGTTACTTATTGCCGACGAGCCCACAACGGCGCTGGATACGCTCACAGCTCATCGGGTGCTGCAGCTCATTGACCAAATCCGGACGGAAACGGGTATTTCCGTCTTGTGGATCACTCACGATCTGCGTCATGTACGCAAGTATGCAGATCGAATCGCAGTGATGCGCGAAGGTTCACTGGTTGAAATAGGTGAAACGCAAGCGGTGCTGAACCATCCGGACCACCCGTATACTCGTCGTCTATTGGCAGCTATTCCGCCGCTGTCTCCGGGCGCTCCAGCACGTTTACCTTACAACAGCACTGAAGAACAGGACGCAATGGAAAGGAGCGCTGCACATGAATAATCAAGCCGCCTGCGCTCAGCGGCAAGACACGTCTAATCCTGTCGTGACCGTCTCCGGTTTGACGAAGGCTTACACTGGAGGCAAAACGGTGCTGCAAAATGTTGCTCTGTCGATCTCCCCTCGAGAATGTCTGGGCATTGTCGGGGAAAGCGGCAGTGGGAAAAGCACACTCGCTCGCTGTATATTGACATTGGACCCATTTGATCAAGGTGAGCTTAGACTAGATGGGCAGTCTATCCGGGGATTAAAGCGGAGCGAGTTAAAACGGATTCGCAGCAGGCTGGGTGCAGTTTTTCAACATCCATCTGCGGCTTTGAACCCCAGACTAACCATCCTGCAATCCCTGCTGGAGCCACTGGACCAGCTTAAGTACTATGTTCCTTCTTTTATGACGGGTATGTCCTCAGAACGTCGGGATATAGCAGAACATTTGCTTGATATGGTAAAGCTTCCAGCCAGCTATCTGGACAAGTTTCCACATCAGCTTAGCGGTGGGGAAAAGCAGCGTGTAACCATCGCACGTGCCATCAGCACAGAGCCGGATTTTATCGTATTGGACGAGCCAACAGCAAGTCTGGATGTGACCACACAAGCCACCGTTTTAAATCTGCTCAAGGATTTGCAGGATGAGCTAGGATTGGCTTATCTGTTTATCTCACATGATCTGGCGGCTGTGCACTTTATGAGTGATCGAATCATGGTCATGAAAGAAGGCAGTGTGCTTGAGCATTTTCCCAAGGAAGCATTATTTCATTCGGATCGCCATCCCTACACACAATCATTACTGGAGGTTTTTTCAACATGTTGCCTTCCCACCGAGCCTATCTTGCTTTAGCTATCCCTTTAATTATTTCGACGATTACAACCCCGCTACTCGGTGCGGTGGATACAGCTGTAATCGGTCATTTGAGCGATTCCGCGTATTTAGGCGGTGTAGCGGTGGGCACTCTTATTTTCAATACTTTATATTGGCTGTTTGGCTTCCTGCGAGTCAGCACATCAGCTTTCACGGCCCAAGCCGCGGGGGCACAAAATAACGACCAGGGCATAGCTGCTCTCATGCGCCCACTGGCCATTGCTTTACTCATTGGTGCGGTATTCATTGTGTTACAAAAGCCCATTCTGTTAGCTTCTCTGCAGCTAATCCATCCAGCTCAGGATGTGGCAGCGCAGGCAGCAATTTATTTTAACATTCGTATCTGGGGAGCCCCTCTTACATTGGTGAACTATGTGCTGCTCGGCTGGCTGATGGGATTATCCCGTGTGAAGGCTACATTATTTTTGCAAATTACAATGAACGTAATCAATATGGTATTAGCTATTGTATTTACACAGATGATGCATTGGAATGTCACTGGTGTAGCAAGCGCTACTCTGATTGCGGAGGCTCTTGCATGTATATTGGGTCTCGTTCTGGTGTTCCGCTCATCGATTTGGAGAGAATGGAAGCAAAGCGGACAGATGAATTGGCGAGGATGGTTTGGAGCTTCAGAGTTGAAAAGTGTCATGGCAACAAACCTTGATCTTATGATCCGTACAGCCTGTCTGCTGACGATGTTTAATCTGTTTACGGCGCGCAGTGCGAGCTTTGGAACCGATCAATTGGCGGCAAACGCTATTTTGTTGCAGATCCATTACATTATGGCTTACTTTTTTGATGGGTTCGCCAACGCCAGTAGCATCATGACAGGTCAGGCTCGGGGTGCCGGGGATCGTAAAATGCTGCAAAGGGTTATTCACTTGTCCTGGTTCTGGACACTGGTGACCAGCGTAGTGACAGGAGGATTGTATTTCGCACTGAAAGAGCCGCTTATCTCACTATTTACGGACAATGCTACAGTGATTAGCCTTACAGGCCCTTATAATGGGTGGCTTGTGGTCTTTCCGCTGGCAGCCGGGCTGGGACTGGTATTCTACGGTGTGTTTACGGGGATGACGGTAACGTATCCGATCCGTAATTCGATGCTGATTTCATTGCTCTGCTTTTTGATCGCTCTCTTCTGGTGCGTTCCCCATTATGGGAATCACGGACTTTGGCTATCCTTTATCGTATTTGCACTAGGACGGTCACTGTTTCTTGTAATCTATTTACCTCGCTTGCAGAGGATATAGCAGCACCTGATTTACATCGCTCTCAAAAACAAAGGATGTCCCATCCACCATGTACGTGGTGTTGGGACATCCTTTTATTATTTATTCATACGGCTTTCAGGTTAGGAGTTTGCAGATACCTCTACTCGCCTTGAGGAACGGTCAAGCCTAAACCTTCGGCTACACGGCGTCCGTATTCAGGATCAGCTTTGTAGAAATGTCCGATCTGACGCAGTTTGATTTCATCACTTTCTACGGGCTTCATCGCATTTACGATGTTTCGGACCAGGCGTGCACGCTCTTCTTCACTGAGCAAGCGGTATAGGTCGCCCGGTTGTGTGTAGTGATCATGATGATCGTAGGCTACACTTTGAGCTTCGCCAGACACTTCAAAAGGAGCCATTTTGTGCGCAGGTGATTCTTTGGGTCCACCGAGACTATTAGGCTCGTAATAGACAGATCCTCCGCCATTGCTGTCACTGCGCAATGCACCATCGCGTTGGTAGTTGTGAACTTCCGCATGCGGACGGTTGATCGGCAACGAATTATGATTTGCACCTACACGGTAGCGATGTGCATCGCCGTAGGCAAACAGGCGTCCTTGCAACATTTTATCCGGGGATGCCTCAATACCAGGAACAAATGAACCCGGGGAGAATGTCGCCTGCTCTACCTCAGCAAAATAGTTCTCAGGATTGCGATCCAGCACCATGCGTCCAACCTCGATCAGCGGGTAATCCTTTTGAGACCATACTTTTGTCACATCAAATGGATCAAAGCGATACGTATCTGCATCTTCTACCGGCATAATCTGCACATGAAGTTTCCATGCAGGAAAATCACCTTTTTTGATGGCATTAAACAAATCTTCTGTATGATAATCCGGATTTTCACCAGCAATTTTCGCAGCCAAATCCACATCAAGATTTTGCACACCTTGCTCTGTTTTAAAATGATATTTCACCCATACTGCCTGTCCTTCGGCATTTACCCACTTGAACGTGTGACTACCGAAACCATGCATATGTCTAAGAGTAGCTGGAATACCGCGGTCAGACATTAGAATACTTACCTGATGCAGCGATTCAGGAGATAAGGACCAGAAATCCCAGACCGCATTCGGGTTTTTCAGATGGGTTTGGGGATGGCGTTTTTGCGTATGAATAAAGTCAGGAAATTTAATGGCATCCCGAATAAAAAACACAGGTGTATTATTGCCCACGAGATCATAGTTGCCTTCTTCTGTATAAAACTTCACCGCAAAACCACGCGGGTCGCGTACAGTATCGGACGAGCCCAGCTCACCCGCCACTGTAGAAAAGCGAATAAACATCGGTGTACGCTTGCCCACCTCAGACAAGAAGCTTGCTTTTGTATATGCAGACAAATCATTAGTAACTTCAAAATATCCGTGTGCTCCTGCACCTTTTGCATGAACGACACGTTCCGGCACACGCTCCCGGTTAAAATGTGCCAATTTCTCCAGCAGATGCACATCCTGAATTAGTGCGGGACCCCGCGAGCCTGCTGTGATCGAATTTTGATTATCTCCAACAGGAGCGCCCCAGCTTGTAGTCAGGTTCGTTGGTTGGTTACTCATGATTGAAATCACCTCTTGAATGAATTGGTTGACTATGTGTCTTTCACTATAAATTGTGCGCAAACAAAAATCAATACTTTTTTATAATTATTATAATTTAGGATTTAGAATTAGTTTAAAATCATAAATAAAAAAGCAAGCCCTATAAGGCTTGCCGTATATGCACTACTGTATTTATTTACTAATAAGTATGCTTCCATTTTCACGTTCTGTAATGATTCCTTTGATCACTTCTCGAAGTTTTGCCATTGAGGCTTTCAGACAATATTCATATAGAATTCATCATAAAATCATAAAAGTAGCTGCTTGCTATCGAGAAAATCCAAGATATCCTGAACCGACGGGATTACCTCCCGCCCTTCAGTGGATACGATTAGATCCGGTTCCAACGGTGCTTCATAAGGAGCATCAATCCCCGTAAAATGATGAATTTTTCCGGCGCGCGCTTTCTTGTACATTCCTTTTGGATCGCGTCGCTCACATTCCTCCAGGCTGCACTGTATATATATCTCATAGCAACCTTCTTGCTTTAAAATCTCCTTTACCATTTCACGATCTTCACGATAAGGGGAAATGGTGGCGCAAATGGTTAGGACACCCGCATGTGCCATTAGCTTTGCAACTTCAGCAATACGACGAATATTTTCTTTACGGTCAGCGGGTAGGAAACCTAGATTCCGATTTAAACCATGCCGAACATTATCCCCATCCAAAATAAACGTGTGTATGCCTCGTGCATATAACGCTTTTTCAAGTGTGGAGGATACCGTTGATTTTCCCGAACCAGACAGCCCTGTAAACCAAAGCACCGGACTTTTATGGCCATTCAAAAGCTGACGCGCTTGCTTATCAATATCGGACACATGCCAGGTTATATTCGAAGATGGTTCCATTCAGCACCTTCCTTTTTCATGGGATATTATAGTAAACGATTTAATGCACTGCCTTTACTTCAAGAAAGAACATTTTTAAAGCTGTTTAAAGTATGTTGGTCTGCTTTGTGATCCAACACTGCAAAAACAATCCGGTCAAACAGCAAACCATATCCTTCATCTACAATCACTTGCTTGAACCAGAGGGCAACCTCTTCCGGCTTATTGCGGAATACCCCGCAACCATAGGCTCCCAGCACAAGATGTTCTACGCCGTTTTGCTTAGCTATTCCAAGAATGTAACGGATTCGCTCCAGCATCACTTCACCAATCCGATTCACCTGCTCTGGCTCCCGTTCTCGCACCACTCCAGCATTTACAGCAGGTGCGGTCAGGAAATCGACTTGATACGGCTTCTCCAACAATGTTCCCTGATCATCCCGAAATACCGGAACTTCAGGCGAATAAATCATATAATCTGAATAAAAACAGCTCCGCAGCTTCCGATTATGTCCATACATCTCTTCCATTTGTGAAATGCAAGGATACAACGCTGACGAACGAGCCAAGCTTTCCTCTTGAGCCTGGCTGCCTCCGAGAAATCCACCTCCCGGGTTTTTGGCTGATGCAAAATTCAAACACGCCACGTGGGTCAGCTTCTCCTCTACCTGGAGTCTGTATGCCGCCTGTAACGTGCTTTCTCCCGTAACCTCCAATTTTGCAATGATCCTCTGTTCGTCTATGCGAGAAGAAGGCTCCAATATACTTTTTAATCTTTGCTCTGCCTCTTGTTTTACAGTTACCAGCTGAGAAGGTGTATATAACTTCGAGCCTGTGACCGCATTCCCTATGTCATTTGTCATATTTACTTGAGCCTGTTTGTTATTCGTATAATACCCATGTTCCAAAATGGATAGTGTTTCCTGCGCCATATGCGACCGGGCATCTCGGTTGCTCCGGGAATTCATTGTATTTTTCATGATGACGATTCCTCCTTTTGCAATACATCCTCACGTAAATTCGTCAATATTTCTCCTAGCCAGTTCGTGCCACGCCATAGCTTGCGGTTCCGTATACGAGCATCGTTCTCAGCTAAGCCTACACCCCAAATGGTGTCGGTTGGACTAGCCTCAACCAGAGTGGTTCCTTTCGTTTTAAGCAGGTGCTTGAGCAAATTCGGATTTTGTGTAAACTTGGCGTAATTACCGTCATACACAAATTGCCGGCAATTGGCCTCCCACAAGGATTGGTCAAATCCGCGCACACTGCGGCCGCGGGCTTTTTGTTCCCTTGGAGTAGGGGCTTGCATAATTTTCAAGGCCGCCTCTTCATCCCCAAAAAGCTGTGCTTTTTTCAACATCATATATTGCTCGGCACAGTTAAACTCCATTCCATCCACGACAAAATCAGAAGGATACCATTGCGAAAATGGCGAATGACTGCGATAAAAAAACGTAAACTTTTCCATGATGATTCCTCATTTCATATTCCTTATGTTACATAAAACGCGACCGAGGCTTAAATCGGTATAACTTGGATGGACGGTGTCCGGCCGCTTTTCTATACTCATTGGTTTCTTCCACGAGATCAGCTATTTTGCGACGAAAAGCTGCGGCCAACAGCTCCTTACCTAGAATAATTTCATACACCTGCTGAAGCTCACTTAGTGTAAATAGAGCCGGCATCAGGTGAAATGCGATATCTGTGTATTCTATTTTGCTGCGCAGACGCTCTATACCGTACGCAATAATTTTGGCATGATCAAAAGCAATTCCCTGTGACTCCAGCACTTCTCGCTTGATTTCAATGGTTCTTCCCTTAAGAATTTCAGTTATTTTTACTTTGGCTGACAGATGGATGTCCCCATGCTTCAATGTGATGTCAATGTCTTGTTCCCATGTGTAACCTTCCGGCTGATTCGTCCGCGTCTCCTGAGCTACGCTGTAATCCAGCTCAAACCATTGGGCATCAGCGGCATCATCCCCCGCCTGTACCTCCAAGGAATCGTGGTCAACTAAAGCCATGTAAGCGCAACTGATCACCCGCATACGTGGATCACGTCCCACATCTCCCCAAGTATATAGCTGCTCCATATAAATCTGATCCACATTCGTTTCCGTTTTAAGCTCGCGTCGTGCAGCTTCTTCCAGACTTTCATCTATGCCTACAAAACCACCTGGCAACGCCCATTGTCCTATATAGGGATGCTCCCCTCTTTGGATCAAAAGAAGCTGTAGGGTCTTCTCCGGCAGCTTACGGTAATTTTGTTGGAGCTGATCCATTACCGTAAATAGCAGCATATCTACCGTTACGGATGGGCGCTCATATTCACTCGCATCATAAGCGGCCAAAAATTCCTCTTCCGTCAAGCCACTGTAATTATGTTTCAATCCATCTGTCACTTGCGTCACCTACCTGTTCATATATGGGTATTTCATCGCTTTTGAGTCAAAAGTGGCGAATGCTCTATGTAACTTTTAATTTGAATCAATTGATAAAAACAAAATGTTAATATCAATACAATAATATATAAAAACTGCTTCGTCAATAGGGTGTATAGACCTATTTTTAATCGTTTGATAGTACTATTAGACTGTTTACTGAATTTCACTTGTTGCTTATTGTCATATCATGTATGATGTTTTGGTCAATATAGGAAACACAACATACTAATCACGTAGGGAGAAGATCCAATTGTCTAACCAGTTTAATCCGCAAAACAATCAACAAGGAGCACCATCCAGACCAGCCCCTGTGTACCCGCCTCCAGTCTCATTCAAGGAATGGATGATCAGTTTACTTCTGATGGCTATACCGGTAGTTGGACTTATTATGCTGTTTGTGTGGGCATTTAGCGGCTCGACTAATCCGAGCAAAGCTAATTACGCTAAAGCAGGCCTTCTTTGGGCCGCTATTGTAATCGTGATCTATATCATTATGGCTGTTGCTCTGTTGCCTGCACTCATAAGTTCATTGAATTCAAGCAGCTACTATTGATTCCAAGTACATAGCAAAACAACCTTCCGATAAATCAATCTGATACATCAGAAGGTCTTTAAACTAAACTGCCGACCCCGTCGGCAGTTTTTATTTGATCTCTTTTCCCTTTAATTGTACCAAAGATCATCTGTTTTAAGTTCCTGTAGACTGCTCAAAAACGATTTTGAGTTATCAACATAAAGTTCAGTATCAATATAGTACAGCTTTTTATCATGTAAGCATTGATCAATATACTCTGCATTTAAAATACTTTTATCTTCTACATTGGCGGCAAAAGCTTGCAGTTTGGGAAGCGCGGTTTTCTGATATTCAAGCCATGAATGATGGAATCCAGCTGGCTCCTCCAGACAATAAATGTCATGATACAGCGCTTCAGCAATCCCTTTCTTCCTGAGATAGTCGGGTAAGAAAGGCATACTTTTGAAGTACCGGCCGGTCATGGCGAACACGCGATAGCTCCAATAAGGAGCACCGTGATTAGATTGGCAAAAAAGATTCAGGAAGAATACAGAGTAGTGCATTTTAATTGTAATAACTTGATGTTTCTTCACTTCCGAAACAATACGATCCGCCATCCGGTTATCAATGATCTCATCAAAATCAGCCAAAATGATCACATCATCATCCTCAACCTTATCCTGCAAGATAGAGGTACTCTTGTTTCTTTGGCAAGCCTCATTATGAAACGCACTGTTATGGCTGAGCAGACGCCAGTACCAGCGGTCAAAGTTGTCCGCACCGCAGCTATCCACATCAAAGTACAATGAGTGCTTCTCAGGTTCACGAAACAGTTGATCCGCATGAAATGGATGATAAATGACCTTGGGACCAACATAATCTGGATTAAAGTTCCGAGGCTTATCTAAATAGCTGAACGTCTTGTTAGCTTCGATCACGTGCAACTCATCAATCCAACCGGAATTTTCTTTTATTTTAATATCTGCAATGCGATTTTCATTGAAAAATGGACAAAATTCATATATTTTCATAATCTGAAGCTCCCCTCCGCTATCATGGTATATGGGCGAACACTGATGCTTTGGCACAGATGTCTGGATATGAGGCGTATTAGCTCAGCGATCGTCTGATCCTTATAATGCAGTGAACTATAATAGCAGGTTAAACTTAATCTGTCGCATCTAAGATCTGCCGTCATATTTAACTTGTAAGCAGAGGGATTGTCCGCCGCGTTCGTATTTCCGTAAGATATGGGTAAAGGCTCAAACAAATCATCAGCTATCCCGTTCATTTCCTCTGATTGGTAATGGAAAAGCATGTGTGTTCCGTCCCTTAGTGGTTCCTTATCTAGATAAATTCCCTGTATCATATGTCGTAAAATAAAATAATCCAAGCCTTCAGATGGAATATGCCGCAACGTATGTGTGATATGTCTCAGTGCCGTTTCCCAATTCCCCAATAGTTCTCCTTCTGGGATCTGAATTCGAAGGGGGTATGCACCGGCAAAAAAACCGATAGTACGATCAATCATAATACCCGGCAAAAAAGACTCACGTTGATAAGACATCACATGCAGCAGCAAATCCGATTGCTTTTTCAATTGGAAACAAGCTTGTGACAACGCCGTCAGTAAGATGCTCAGTGGAGTAGTATGATGCTTCATAGCCAATGCCTTTAGAAGAAGAATATGCTCCTCTCCTTCAAGTAAATCATACGTTATAGTTCTCATGTGTCGGTGAAGAGGCTGTATCTCCGATTCCCTGTCAACCTGTAAAGATTGGCCGCCTTCCACAACCTTACTCCAGAAAGTGGATGCTTTAGGAAAAGGGTCCTTTGCCGCATATTGCGACAACGCTATGCACCAATCCCGATAACTGCTTTCCTTCTCCTCCGCATGTAACGCCAAATCACTCCTTTTTCCCGGCAAGAGAAGATGTCTCAACTCTTCTAAAAAAATGTTTATGGAAATCCCGTCAAAAATTAAATGATGGAACAGAAGTAATATCACCTGTTGTCTCTTTTCGCAATAATGGTCAAACAACACAACTTTCCATAAAGGTCCTTCCTTGATATCGAATTCATGCTGCACTTTCGAGCAGTATTCCGAAATGTAGGCGTCATGTGATCCCGAGATCATGTGCAAATCTACGTAAGAAACTACCTCTCCTGCACTTATTTTCTGCTCAAACTGATACCATTCATCATCCAGTTGAGCAAACGACAGCCGCAACGCCGCATGTTTGTTCAATAGTGGTTCAATCGACGCGTTCAGCAATTCTGTAGGAATGTAATTCTTGAGCCGAGCCAAGTAAGGTACATTAAACATGTTATAATTCACGAGATCTCTTTGGAAAAAACGTTTTTGTACAGCAGACAGCGGAAATCCGTCATTCGGGTATTCTTTTCTTATAGACTGATATGGGATATCCATGTTCGGACAAAGGTCAGTTGCTGTATCCGTCATTGCATTGATCAATGAGAGGGCCAAACGTTCGATCGTCTGTTCGCGAAATATTTGGTTGACCGTAACCGGATATCCGCTTTTTTGCAGCAGGCTGGCTATTCGCAGTGCATGGAGCGAATGGCCTCCCAACGTGTGAAAATCTTCATTCTTGCCAATGTAATCAAGCTTCAGGACCATGCTCCAAACTTCTTCTATGGTTTGCTCCAGTTCAGTCTTCGGTCCAGCATTTGCTTCCTTATCGCTGCTATGGATTTCAGGTAAAGGAAGATTTTTACGATCGATTTTCCCGTTAGCCGTTAATGGGAACGATTTCAGCCAAACGTAACGAAACGGTAACATATAAGAAGGAAGACCTTCAGCCATAAAAGTATGAAGCTGCTCCACTCGTTGCTCCTCTTCCGCTGTATAGTAAGCGATCATCCGCAAATCGCCATAAACCTCCCGGATAAAGACCAGACATTCTTTCACTACAGGATAGCTGCTAAGACGGAACTCGACTTCTCCGAGTTCGATTCGATAGCCGCGAAGTTTCACCTGATCGTCAGCCCGTCCGATATACTCGATATTCCCGTCTGGCAGCCATCTCGCCCGATCTCCCGTACGGTATAGAATTGAATTCGTACCTCTTTCACCATCTTTGGCAGAGCGATATGGATTCGGTGCAAACGCATGCTGTGTCAATTGGTTTTGCCGCCAATACCCCCTTGCAACCCCGTCTCCTCCCACGCATAATTCCCCGATTGCTCCGACAGGCTGAACACGGCCCCGTTTGTCCAGAATATAACAAGTTGAATTACTAATGGGCTTGCCAATAGGGATATTCTGCTCAAAAGGCTTGTCGATCCGGTAGCTCGTCGAAAAGGTGGTGTTCTCCGTAGGACCGTATACATTGAGAATCGAAAGTTCCGGATTGGCAAGACGGATACGATTGATATGCTTAACCGACAAAACTTCCCCACCTATGAGCAACCATTGGAGTCTAGCAAATATCTTTTCATTTTCTTCAATCCAGTGATTACACAGTGCAGAACTTAGCCATAGTGTATTAATTCTCCACTCCTTCATCAGCTGCTCCAGCACATGTATATTTAGAAGATCATCTTTTGAAACTACAAACAGCTGTCCTCCATTCAGCAGCGTCCCCCAAATTTCAAACGTAGAAGCGTCAAAAACAGGCGAACCTGTATAAAGCAATCTGATATCAGAAGAAAACGGAAAATAACAGGTGTTTTTGACCAAGCGAATGACATTGCGATGTTCCACCATAACGCCTTTCGGTTTTCCTGTCGATCCGGATGTATACATTAGATAAGCAAGATCATTTGGAGCAATCATGTTCTCCTTCTCTTCTTGTTCCACAACTCCATTTTGGTCAAAATACTTTGTATCCATCAGTATTAAACGGATTCCCTTACAGGCTTCCGAGATACGTTCCGCTCCTTCCTGTGAAGTGATAATGGTGTCCAGTCCAGCGTCCTTGATTAATTCGCGGGTTCTTGCTGCCGGATAATCGGGGTCAATGGGAACATAGGCATATCCCGCTTTCATGATCGCCAGGATGGAGACAATGAATTCAAGAGAGCGCGGCAAGTAAACTCCAATAAACTTTCCATGATTGTTATCATCAGCATCATCCGTTAACATCTTGGCAACGTGCTGGGACATGAGGTTTAGGGTGTGGTAGGACATAACCTGATTGTGCGCAATTACTGCAGGCTGTGAAGACCGCAGCTCCGCTTGCTCTTGGAATAGATCAATAATTGAACGCTCTCTGGGATATGCTGTATACGTATTGTTCCAGTCGTAGACGATTCGTTCATATTCATCCTTGTTCATGAAGCAAACGTCTCTGACGTTGTAATTCGGGTATTCCAGCACATATTCCAGCGTATTTAGCAGATGCTCTGCCAGTCGACAAACCGTTTCTTGGTTCAATCGATCTGCATCATACATAAACTTGATGGTGATCTGTTCCCCGTCATTGGCAACGGTGATCGTCATTGGATAATTCGTTTTCTCTCGTTCCTCCATAGCTGACATCTTCAATTCATTTTCTAGTTGCCGATAGTCGTTCAAATAATTTTCGAATGCTACGATGCTGTAAAACATGATATGTCCTTGAATACCAGTCCAGCTCTTCAGTTCATTCAGACTCACATAGCTGTAGTCATTTAGTTTCTGAATGGTTTGGTGCAGCTTTTGTACATATTCAGTGATGGTTTGCTCGACATTCCAGTGCATGACCAAAGGCAGCGTATTAATCAGCATACCTGTGATCTGATCCGCTTTTGCAAGATCCGATCCCCTTCCGGAAACGACCATACCAAATATGGTTGTTTCCGCATCTTGATAGACTTGTAGCACTTTACCCCATGCAAACTGCACCAACGTATTTAGCGAAACTTGCGCTTGCTGAACAAAATCAGCGATCCGCTTGGTTCGTCTCGGATCAATACAAAGAGTCTCGATCTGCTGGTTCTCAATCGGTTGATGTGCCTCGGGAAGTATGCCCTTCTCTATCGGTAGTTGGGTTGGCTCCGTTACGTCGGCTAAATATGCCTTCCAGAATAACTCGGCCTCTGTGCGATCCTTATTGTTTAACCAACGAATATAAGTTTCATAAGAACGGGTCAAGCTGCGCTGTGGCATCCGGTTTTGCAGGCTACAAGCATAGAGCTCATGAACTCGATTTATTAGTAGCGGCAGGCTCCAACCGTCCAGCAAAATATGGTGGTAGCTCCAGATCATCGTCCATTCGTTTGAAGCAGTCTGAATCAGTGTTATGCGGAATGCAGGCTGACTCAGATCAAAACGGCGATTACGATCCATTGTCATCCAGCGTTCGATACACTCTTGTTGCTGCTCTGGTTGCTCTACTTCAAAATCCAAAAATGTCCAATCCCATTCTGCATTTCGGATAATACATTGTATGGGCTTGTCCAACGCCTCCCAAATGTAGCAAGTCCGCAAGCTATCATTTTCAGAAATAATGCTGTTCCAGACTTCCCGGTAACGGTCAACCTCTAGCCTACCATGATATTTCCAACTAACCTGCACAAAGTATTGATCGGAACTAGGATGATCTAAATAATGGAACAGCAGTCCTTCTTGTAAGGGACTTAGGTACATCATTTTATCCAAACCATATTGCCAATGATATGTCTTTACGATCTCGTCAAGCGAATGTTGTTCCAGTGACACGGATGGAAAATCACTAGGTGTGAACTCTTGGTGTTCAGTCCGGCTACAATGTTCGATAATAGCAAGCACACGTGTTATAAAAGTATCTAACAACTGAGTAATGGTGGTTTCTTCATAGTGACGTTTGCTATATTTCATAAACAAATGCAGCTTGCTATGAACAATGGAACAGTTGAGTTCCAATAGGCTTGTTCCATGATTAAGCGGCGAGCTATAATCCTGTGCTGCGTCACTTGTAAACCCTAACCACTGGTTTAATTCGCTCGCATTCCCCTGATCAAACTGGCCCAAGTAATTGAAAAGAGCCTGAGGTTCAGAAGCTGATAACTCGGAACGGACTTCTGTATTCGGATGGCAGTATCTCAAAGCGCCATATGACATGCCGCGGTGAGGAATACAACGCAACTGCTCTTTGACAGATTTAATCGTCGCTCCCAAGGGGGAACTGTCCGTAATCTGAATGCATACCGGAAACATGGAGGTAAACCAACCGATGGTTCTTGTCAGATCTATATCGGATACAAAGTGCTCACGTCCATGGCCTTCTAAGCGAAACGAAATCGTCTTCTGCCCAGACCAAGCGGAGAGCGCCAGGGACCAGGCTGTAAGTAGCAGGTCGTTAATCTCGGTATGATAAGCCTGAGAGCAATGGTGCAAAAGCAGTTCCGTATCGTCAGGAGTAAGCATTGTAACTAATTCCGAAGACTCACTGCTCTTTTTACGATCCGGGTAATGGTCTACTGGCAGTACAAATGCTGTAGTTTGATGCTGTACTTTTTTCCAATATTCAATATGACGTAAAGTATCTTTATGTCTAGAATAACTCATCAATGCAGAATGCCACTTCTTGTATGGATTTAAAACGGGAGGCAACGCTGTACCCTGATACAATTGATACAATTCCTGAACCAATATTCTCCAAGACACTCCATCAATGACCAGATGATGTATAGTCATAAACAGACGGGCTTTACCGTCAGGGTGGCCTTGAATTACTCCTGCATACATCATGGCGCCCGTCTCATAATTCAATTGTCTGTTCCACGTATCACATATGCTTGAAATTTCGGATTCGGGATAATCGACTTGTTGAAGGGTGTAGCTAGCCAGTTGAATGGAAGCATCCTTTCGGTAGCGCTGCGAATACGCATGTTCCTTGACTACGATCTCCATCGACAGCTCTGGATGTAATCGAATCAATTGATTAATGGCGGTTTCCAGCTTCACAGGATCACAATCACGGAGTACAAACAGCTGGGATTGGTTGAATATATGCGGCTCTACAAACTGTTGCTCGAAAAACCAGTGCTGGATCGGTGTCAAACCAAATTCGCCTGTCAAGTCAATGCTGAGATCTTCCTTTTGATCATTGTCTGTCCAAGTAACCACAGCAGCTAATTTCTGAATGGTTGGATACTCCGCAACTTGTCTTGGAGTAAGCATGATACCATGATCCCTGGCCATAGATACGACCTGAATGGCAAGAATTGAGTCTCCCCCAACCGCGTAAAAATGGTCGTTAACCCCGATATCTCCTCTTTTTAAAATCTGCCGCCAAATCCAAAGCAAGCGCTTTTCGAAACCGTCCTCGTCTGCTTCCACAATTTCATCAGCTTGATTAAATAAGGTACCCCTCGGATCAGGGAGAGCTCCACGGTCGACTTTACCGTTTGTATTTACTGGAACTGACTCCAGATAACAAAAATATGAAGGAACCATATAAGCTGGTAATACAGAGTTTAAGTGCTGTGTCAGATCGGCCTCTTTCAGCTCTTCTACAGCAGTATAATAGGCCACCAGTTTATGGTAGGCCCCGTCCTTCCAGGCTTGAACGACACATTGACCGATGTCAGGATGTTGGCGGAGCTGATGTTCTATTTCACCTAGCTCGATACGATACCCTCTGATTTTAATTTGTTCATCACTACGGCCGATAAAAACCAATTCACCATCCGGCGTCCATTTCACAATGTCCCCGGTTTTATATAGCCGCTCACTGTGTGGCGGATATTCACTGCTAATTACAACCTCTTTGTGAACGAACTGTTCCTGAGTCAGTTCTTCACGATTCAAATATCCTCTGGCAAGCCCTATGCCGCCCACCCATAATTCACCGGGAACGCCGACAGGCACAGGACTGCCGAATGGATTCAAAACGAATAAACGTTTGTTATAGACGGGTTTGCCGATTGTAATTTCTTTTCCCGGTCTGCAGACGGAAGTAGAACAAATAATCGTCACTTCGGTCGGCCCGTAAGCGTTCACGAATCGTCTTCCTCTTCCCCAATAGTCCACAATATCAGGCGTACAGGGTTCTCCAGCAGATACAATTGTCCGCAACCTTGGCAGTTCTCTATGTTTCATCGTTCGCAGCACAGATGGCGTTAGCATCGCAACGTGGATATTTTTCTCTTCAAGAATATCTGAAATGTCTGCATAAGGAGGCAGTTCCTCGTCTGACAGAACAACCACTGTTCCGCCTACTGATAGCGTGCCGATCCATTCATAGACTGAAGCGTCGAAACTAATGGAGGCGAATTGCATGACTCTTGAATCTGAGGTGATTCCAAACTTTTCAACAAGATAAGGGATCAACGTAACCAGACCCGCGTGTTCAATAAGGGTTCCCTTCGGTTTTCCAGTAGAACCGGATGTGTAGATGACATAAGCGAGATCATTCTGTGTAACCTTGATCTTCAAGTTTTCGTAGGGATAGTAGTCCTGCTGCACCAAGCATTCATCCACACAAATCAGCGAATATGCTCCCCTACCCATTTGAGAAATATATGGATTTAGCCTACTTACTAATTGGCTGTGCGTTATAATCATTTGGGCCTGTGCATCTTCTAAAATAAATCGCAGCCGTTCCCCAGGATATTGGGGATCGATCGGAAGATAAGCAGCGCCCGCTTTCATAACTCCAAACATCGACGGGATCACATCTGCGCTTCTATCCAAGACGATGGCAATCAGCGTGCCGGTCGGCAGAACGCCATGCCCCTGTATCGAATACGACTCTAAAATCATGCGGCTGATTTGATTTGCCCGGTGATTTAACTCATAGTAGGTCAGCTTCTGCTCTCCAAACTCTAAAGCGATTGCATCGGGTGTTCGGCTAGCCTGCTCCTCGATCAATTGAACCACAGTTTTATCCAAAGGATAGGCTTGTTCCGTATCATTCCATTGTTGCATCTGTCTGCGTTCTCTTGTGGTCAGCATGGGGTGAAATAGTACCGTCTTCTCCGGAAGAAGGAGTGCATTTGCCAGCAGTGTTTTGAAATGGCCTGCGAATCTAGCGATCTGCATTTTTCCGAAACGGCTGCCATCATACTGTATTGCGCACTCCAATATATCCGGGTCATACCGGTAGCAGAGCGCGATTTCTGGCTGATCTATACCGTAAAGGGGAGGGGACTTTTCCGCATTTAAACTTGGAGAAGGAAAGTCACCATAAATCTCTGCGATACACACATTGAAGAAATCCTTCCCTGCCCCTGATGGAGGATCAACTTTAGTTTGCTGCGAAAAATCCTCTCTCAATTCGTCGCTACTATGTTGTTTGTTCCATTCCATTTGTATCCTTTGTATCAAAGAGAGAAGATGATCTTCCTTCTGTATATGAATGAGTAATGGATAATCCAGACGACATTCTTTCCCTTCCTTGTCTGATACCACGGAATATAAAACAGGCAGAGCGTATTGATTGGAGTAATGGGATAGCAGTACGGACCATATGGCTGTTATAAAAGAAGGCATACCCAACTGATGATGCTGTACAAAACCCATAATCGTTTTGACCTGTCTTGTCCCCAAACGAATCTTGTAAAGTGCTTGATCATCGCCTTCGGGCAATCCGGCATTTCCTTTTTGCTGAGAAAATAAAGGCAAGTAACGTCGCGGCCTATCAGAACTACTCTGATTAGATGTATTAGCTGATTCCATCACGTTATTAAACCTCCCCTATCCGGGATGCCATACCGGCAGCTTGATAAAATGCAGCCCTGACTTCCTCAACCTCTATCTCGTAACTGCATCGTATAGAAAAAATAAGGCCGTCCGTGTAGGAAGAAGCAATGCAATTGAACAGTGAATAGATCGGCAGCGGATTGGGTTGCTTTATGATAGTTTCATCATAATAATTGCTGTATTTTGAGTCTGCCTTAGCGCTGTTTCCTAAATAGTTAAACATGAATAAGTCTAGTTGCTCGTACTGCTTCCCAAACTGTGCAAGTGTCCTGGCACGTTCCCACTTGTCTTTGTAATCAGGACTTGTAAGAAGATGCATAAAATTAATCGTATGGTGTTTTAATAATTCCAGTCTGCTTCTGACAGACTGCATCATTTCATCCGGATTTTGTTTCAGTTCGATCAGCATAGGTACAAAATCAATAAATTCACCGGCCGTGTTATAATAAGCCGCCTCCTCGTACCTTCTTCCATCATATAAAAATAACAATGGTAGCTTATCCATACCTAAATAAGTTTGCAAGCCCCTTGTATAGACAGAAAGCGCAAACTCCAAAGAAGGATTTTCAGCAGGGATGCTTACGTTAAACAGGTAGGCTTCTGTGCACGTTCGAAGATTTGGTGCCTGGAAGACATTTTGCTTGCTTTTTTGGAACGCTTCCAGATTAAAGGCTGATATCAATTCTTGTTCCGTAATTCCTTTCGGTCCACTTTGGATTAGATTGACATACTCCACATAGGGCTTCACTTCATCCGTAGGAAGGGGTCGATTTTGAAGCAGACTCCTGTAGTAAGCAACCAACTGTCTTTCAGCTACTTCCGAGGTCACCCGATCGCATATCGCATGATGATAAATAGTTATGACATAATGTTCACGAAGGTTTCGTTTCAGCACAAACATGTGGAACAAAGTATGTTCTTCGGCGAAACGGGTGTTCGTAACATAATCATTTATCATGTCCGTAATGGGACCACATGGGTTGTAATCCGACACATCAATGATGTTGAGTTTTGGTAAACCATCGCTAGAAGGTACGTATTCCCTCCAATAAGTCCATTCATCTCTTTGGACCGGGACACTTCTCAGTAATCCTTGACTTTGTACAAAATGAGCGAAAGCCTGATCCAAAAAATCGTAATTCACGCACTCATCCAGCCTAAATATACCTAAACTTGGAGGTGTATCAAACGAAATTTGCATTTGCTGAATTCCACTTAGCGGATATTCTTGTGCCACTGCTCCTGTTTTAATCCACTGATCTTTTTTCAAATAATCGTTTTCCAGAAGCTTGCGTAAACCTTCCACCTGATCCAGATCCATGCTTTTTAAGCCCAGACGTTGGAAAAATACCTCTTCATCCATGGTCCAGTATAGATCAGCCATTTTAGTTTTTTGATGCAGTGGTACAATGTAGTGTGGCAGTAGCTCTTGAGTTATTTTCCCGTCCATGATCCGCATGATATGGTTAACGTCAGCCACCGTGTCGCAGTAAAGCACCTGAATATCTCTAACTTCGTGAATAAAATCCCTTACTTGGTATTTCACCAGCTCGTAAACACCATCTGTTTCTTGGTGAAGCCAAGATATCAACTCTTGAGTTGTTTTTATGATGTCCTGTTGCTTTTCGGACCCTACAATATTATTCTGAGTTGAATGAAGATAATCAGCGAGTGCCCGAATCGTTTTATAGTGGTAAATGTCTGTTAAAGTGGCGTGATATCCTGCACGCTCCATTCTCGACATTAATGTAAGCGCATGAATAGAATGCCCACCGAGGTCGAAGAAGCTATCTAAAACACTGAACTGCTGCACACCCAATACATCCTGCCAGATGTCCATCAGCTTCGTTTCCAGTCCTGGCTTAGGAGACACATATTCTGCTCCACCATGCATATTCTCTTCAAGGGCCAACAGTGCCTTGCGGTCCAGCTTACCATTCAGTGTCAATGGCATTTGTTCTAGTTGTATATAAAAAGATGGAATCATGTAATTCGGCAGCTTTATAGAGAGAGCCGTTTTAATTTCATCTGCTGTCAGTTTTTTGGTCGCCGTAAAGTATGCTTCCAGTTGCTTTTGACCGGCCTCCTTTTCACGGGCAATAACTGCCGCTTGTTGTATATCATCTACTTTTAATAAATGCGACTCTATTTCCCCAGGCTCAATTCGATAACCCCGTATTTTCACTTGATCGTCGATCCGGCTGATATATTCGATGTTTCCGTCCGCTTGCTCTTGCACCAAATCTCCGGTTCGATACAACCTGCCTCCAGGTACCCATGAAGACTGAATAAACCTCTCTTCTGTCAGCTCTGGACGATTCAAATAACCTTTAACTAATCCATCGCCAGCGATGTACAGTTCACCTGCAACTCCCTGTGGCAGAGGATGCTGCTCTTGATCCAAGATGTAAACCTTCGTGTTGCTGATGGGTTTGCCGATCGGTACGGTATTTGCATTTTCGTCCAAATGATCGATATGATAATAAGTAGAAAATACCGTGCTCTCCGTCGGTCCATAGACATGAATTAAGCGGCCCGGACCTAGACGGGCAAACGCTCTACGCACATGGCTGACTGAAACCTTCTCACCACCGAATAGCAAGGTTTCAATTGTTGCAAAGCAATCGGGATCCACATCCACCAATGCATTAAAAAGTGCTGTCGTGACGAAGCATTTCGTGATCTTTTGTGTCCGTAGGACGCTTGATAGCTCACGTGCATTCATGGTTTGATCTTGTGAGTTCAAAACGAGAGTGCCTCCGTTAAGCAAAGCTCCATAAATACCAAATGTAGAACCATCGAACGAAAAACTGGCCACTTGTAATATCCTATCTTTTGTCGAGAATTGGATGTAATTCGGCTTTTTAACAACACGTGTAATATTGTAGTGCATCGTCAGGGTGCCCTTAGGTACGCCTGTAGAGCCAGACGTATACATAATGCAAGCAAGGGTGTCGGAACCTTGCTTAGATGAGAGATTCCCTGTTTCTTTCCCATAGTTCCGCTCGTCCATCAAATCCAGTACAACACTGGCGAGTTCTGTTTGCTGGTGGATTGGAAGCCGGGTCAGCAGGAGATTTGCACCAGAATCCGTCAGCATATAGCGTATACGTTCCCTCGGGTATTCAGGATCAATCGGAACATAGGCTCCCCCAGCTTTTAAAATCCCGAAAATTCCGATGATCATTTCCAATGAGCATTCGACCATAATTCCGACAGCCTCGTCTTGTTCTAAACCTTTAGCCCGCAAAACATGTGCTAGTTGATTAGCCTGTTTGTTCAGATCAGCATACGTCAAGTGCTTGTCCCCAAATACAACTGCTATGTGATCCGGTGTGCGCTCAACCTGCTCTTCGAACAGTTGATGAATCGTTTTCTCACGCGGGTAATCCGCTAACATACCGTGTACCATGCTTCACTTCATCTCCTTCTCCTATTAACTTTTTTAAAGATGGGAAACTTTCTTATGAACCAATGCTAAAAAAGGTATATGTGCCACTTAGAAGTGATTTCTGGATAGGCAGTTGGATGAAGAGAATGAAGACTACAGGGGATAAACTATAATCCCGATATTACATTAGGTTGGGTATTTAACTGGAGAAAAAGAAATGACATCAGAGCTTGTTTTTTGACTGAAAATTTCTTTAAAATAAGTATATAGCTACTTTTTGCTCTACAATAAAATACCACAGATTGGTTACTCGACTGGAGGAAAAGAAATGACATCGGAGTGGCAGAGATTACAGACCAAACTGCCGGAATGGGTAGAACAAAGCCGTCATGAGTATATTCATGGCAAGGTAGCAGCATATATTCCCGAACTGTCCAAAGCCCCGGCCAACGCGCTTGGTGTTGTTGTAATGAACGGTGCAGGTGAAACCGTGGTAGCCGGGGATACGGAAATCCAATTTACGATGCAAAGTATTTCAAAGGTATTTACGCTCATTCTGGCCTTGATGGATAATGGAGAGGACGTTGTCTTCTCTAAGGTGGGGATGGAGCCTACCGGAGACCGTTTTAATTCCATGCTAAAATTAGAACTGGTTGAGCCGGGGATTCCGTTTAACCCACTGATTAACGCGGGGGCAATCGCGATCTCCTCTCTGATTCGCGGGAACAGTCCAGAAGAGAAATTTGCCCGTGTTCTCCAATTTTTCCGCCTCCTCACCCACAATGACACATTGGAATATGATCAGGATGTCTACGATTCAGAATCAGCTACAGGCCATTTAAACCGTTCCCTTGCTTATTTTCTAATGGAAAAAGGTATTTTAAGAGGTCATGTGGAGGATGTGCTTGAAGTTTATTTCAGACATTGTGCTGTCAAATTGAACTGTACAGATTTAGCACGCATGGGACTTGTACTAGCCTACAACGGCCGTGATCCGGTGACAGGTATACCGCTGATTCCCCGCCGCTATGTACAGATCGCCAAAACATTTATGACGACATGCGGCATGTATGACGCTTCAGGGGAATTCGCCATTCAAGTCGGACTACCTGCCAAAAGCGGCGTATCAGGCAGTATTATGACGATGGTACCTGGACGCTATGGCATTGGACTGGTTGGACCTTCTCTGAACCGTATGGGAAACAGTACAGCTGGTGTACACTTGCTGGAGACGATGTCTCGGGATTTGGATTGGAGCTTGTTCTAGGTATACGAAAAAAGGGTATTCCCAGCCTTTACGGCTTATAGGAATACCCTTTTCTGTTTCTGTTGAGTTCCTTCTATGTTACGAGATTTGACCGTTAACCAGTTTAATTTGAATGCGGAACGGATCAGCTACATACTTGGCGCCATCGCGTTCTTGCACTCCATAGCCTGCTGCCTCTAAACGAGCCACAATGGCATTCAATTCATTCTGATCTGGTACGATCAATTCAAAATAATCCAGTCCGGCAGCGTGCTCAGGAGCTGGTGGGGCTCCTTCACCTGCCCATATATTCAAGCCCATATGGTGGTGGTAACCACCTGCGGAAACGAACAAGGCTGAAGAGCCATACCGGCACGTAATGTCAAAGCCAAGCACATCGCAATAAAATTGCTGTGCTTTGAGCAAATTAGACACATGGAAGTGGACGTGCCCGATTACCGTTCCCTGAGGTAGTCCCTGCCAAGGTAAATTCTCGGAAATCGCAACCAAATCTTCTGCATCCACGGGATCTGTTCCCATCATGTAGAATCCATTTGCATCCTTTTTCCACTGATCATGGGGACGATCTGCATAGATTTCAATTCCGTTATTATCGGGGTCATGGATATATAGGGCTTCACTTACATCATGGTCTCCCTGTCCGATTTCAATCTCATGAGCCAGCAGATTACGTAAAGACAGGCCCAGAGCTACACGGTTCGGTAGAAGAATAGCAAAGTGGTATAATCCGGCTGCGGACTGGCGCGGCAGAATAACTGCATTTTCAATATAGTTAAGGATCAGTAGCGCATGCTTCCCATCGACAGTCAATTCAGCGGTATCCGCCGTTTGACGCAACAGCTGAAAACCAACGACCTCTGTATAAAATTGAATAGAACGTTCCAAGTTGCTTACTTTTAATGAAACCTGCCCGATTTTGGTGTTGTCATGAATATGCGCTGTCATGAGATTTCCCTCTTTCTACATGGATTGGAGAACCAAAGCTATTCAAAAATTATTGTTCGGTTGACTCACGACGGCCGATCAACGAATCCAGAGACAAGCGAGTCGTTGGTACAAATACCAGATGAAGTGCTACAAGAATAAAAGCAATATCCAGCTCATAGCCAGCTCCTTGACCATTCCCCATCAACCCGCCGGACAATTTTGCTGTAAAAATAGCACCGATCAAAACAATCACAAATAGCCCAGATACATAGCGGGTAAGTAGTCCAAGAATCAATGCAATTCCGCCGACCAACTCAATCACCGCAACAACATAACCTAAAAATCCTGGAACGCCAATGCTGGAAAACCAGCCTGCTACATTACCCAACCCCATTTGGAATTTAGCAATTCCATGTGCCAAAAACAAAATTCCCAGCGCCACCCGCATAATTGTAGAAATGTTTCTGCTTGCTGAACTCATATTTATCTCTCCATTCTGTTTGTTTATTACACTCATACAAGTGCATATGAATAATTAATTTATATTACTAATAATTTGGTTAAAAAAATAATACTGTCTGAATCTATGCCGCAACACATGAATGTGAATCAAACTCGAATTATTAGTAATAGAAATAATTATTTTGTAATGTGAATTTATCATAAGAAACAGTGGTCTGTCAACAAAATATTTGGTATGATAAATATTACATTAGTATATATTATATTTCCTTATAGGAGGAACGCTCTATGAGTATAGGATGCAACATACGCGCTGCTCGTAAACGTAAAAATTTATCCATTCAGCAAATATGCGAACGAACCGGACTATCGCAAGGGTTTATGAGTCAAGTAGAAAATAATAAAACCTCCCCTTCCATCGCTACATTGGACAGCATCGCTAATGCGCTAAACGTACCTCTCGCTTTTCTGCTTCTTAAAGATGAGGAACGGATGCAAGTGATTCGCAAGGACGAGCGCCGTAAAACCTTATATGGTAAAAACAAGCTCCAGGTCGATCATTTGGGGGGGCAGGGTAACGTCAAAATGATGCTCGTTGAAATGCCGCCCGGCTCATCTACAGAAGAAGAGCATGCTCATGCAGGGGATGAGATTCATTTTATCTTGGAGGGCACGGTATACGTGGAGCAAGGCGAGGATACAGCTACCCTGGAAGCAGGAGATTCCTTTAGCTGGAGAGCAGCCATCCCCCACTATGTCAAAAATGTGGGAGAAAACAACGCCCGAATTCTGATCTCCGTGTTTCTCGAAGCAGATAATGATGCTTAATAGATATTTACGCAAGCACGAAGCAACAAAAGTACAAATCCTATCGAAAAAAGCGCGTACCGGAAGTATCTTTACTTCAACGATCCGCGCTTCTTATATTTTCATTTGCTATTGCTGCTTTTAACTTATTCCATCACCTGCTGGGCATCTGTACGCGATTCCCACGGCAGCTTGAAGGTTTTCATAATTTGTTTGGTATTAGCCGGGAGTCCAGTTATCGGATCACCAGTAGTACCCAGCAGTTCTTCTTTTTTATCCGTAGTAATACGCCCATAGAAAGTGGTACTGCTGTCTCCCCATCCTGTAGTGAACTCGTAGATCAGCGGCTTATTTATTTTCGGATAAGTTCCCCACTGATTTTTGGCTTTATTCTCCAAAAAACGCCCCAGCGGGTCGTATTCCATTGTAAATTCTTTATCAAAGGGAGCTCCCACATACCCTTGATAGGTGACAATCGGAAAACCGTCCTTCACTTCAATCAGACTCAGCACATCCCCGTTCACTGTAAAATACCGTAATGCTTCACCTTGGGGGAACATGTAGACACTGGACAGAAGCTCAGTGTTAGGACGGTGTGGTTCTATATAAGGATGGACAGAACTTCTGTTTATGCGGATTAACGCTTCGCGTGCTGCCACGAGATCTCCCTCATATATTTGTTCTTTTAGTTTACCGTGAATCGGCGGCTGAATCTGAATCTGTGTATTTGTCTTCTCCAACGTATAACCTAAATCAAGCGAAACATCTCTCAGAGGTATATATACTTCTTTACTTACAACTTCAAAGGTAAGTTGCTGCTGGTTCTTACGTGATTGCTCCTTAAGAACCAAGGGTTCTGCCCACTTTTGTAGCGTAATCTGCTTCTTTTTGACATCCCAGTGGTAGGTTGCACCTACAGCTTCGGCTAAAGATTTAAGCGGAACCATGAGCTTCCCGTCGATCAATAGAGGTTTAGCCTTGCTGTCAATAGGTTGTCCGTTTATAACAATATCTATGAACTGCGTTGATTGAGACGCTATGGCACCCTGTTTAGTAGCTTCGGCAGCCGCCTGATGCATTGTGGTCAAGAGTAAGGATAGCATTAACAAGGCGACAAACAATCGCTGAAATCCTGCTCGTTTTAGCTTCATCATCAGTCTCCGTTCACTGAATGAACTTGTTCATTCCTGACCTATCTCTTTTTGGCTGCGTCAATGTCTCCAGGATTCAAACCTTCCCATATGTTCGGGATACTAACGGTCTCTGGATGCTCAAATACGAGAAACGCAGTCGGCAAATACCGCTCTCCGTATTCAGAAGAAGGCTTGTTTACAATGGCATTATCCTTGACTAGCACCGTTGAAGAACCTCCATCCAGATTAGCACCGATAACTGCTCCATGTTTAAGCAAAATATTTTGCATATCATACAAGTTGGCACCAATGCTGTACCCAGGCTGACGACCGTCGATGGTCACGAATATAATGGCACCGTCAGCTCTTTGCCCCATTGCGGTACGGGGGGCAATTCCCCACCCCTCGCTTGCATTGCGAATCAGACCTTTCCCATTCACGATTAGACGTGGTTGAAAAGTAACCGCTTCTTGCACATTCATTTTGGACAACTCGGACAACGAATAGTGACCGGCTATCATTTTCCCCTGTTTATCAATACCTACGATTTGAACAGAGGCATTTCTCCCCATATCATTGTAGTATATCTTACCCTGGGAAATGACAACGCCAATCGGTTTAAAACCATTCCCATTCCAGTTGGGGTCAGCAAAGCCACCGCCATTTACGCCAGCAACAGCCCCCAAACGCTCGACCATGCTAGATACATGTTCTCCCCGGCCGACTTTAGCTGGAATCCCGAGCCTAATTTTAGTGGGGTCATGCACCGTCATAACATAGCCATGATAGTTACGACCCGACACTTCTTCCACTTCAACCAACGGCGTTTGCTGTACTTTGGTGGGTATCAGATCAGGCAAGTTGATTGTATGTCTATCCTTCTCCTCACCCATCTCTTCGAACCGGGCTGAATATTCAGCCACTCGTTTCTTCGCTTCTGCTTCGCCGATAAAATATTTCGCCCAGTGACGATGCTGAGTCGTAATCAGCGTGTCCGCAGCCAGATAGCGCATGTCCTTGCCAGAAGGGGTTAAAAACAACCATGCACCACCCCCAATTCCCGCTAACAGGAATACAATAAAAAGTCGCAGCATAAAGCGACCAAATTTTCCTTTTCGTTTCTTTTTCTTATTTTTCTGCCTGCGAGCTGCTGCACGCTGTGGCAAGACTTCCGGTTTCATTTATCATCTCTCCTGTTTGGTGACTTCTATCGTATTTCATCACTATTGCCCATCAAATGATCCGTAACGATAGGCTGCGACATCTAACGACAATATCATAAACTAATTTTGTAGAATGATAGTGTCAATTTTTTAACAGATTCATCCACTCTGAAAAAGAATACATTAAAAAGCCCTTCACATAAATGTGAAGGACTGAAATGTAGGGGTGATATCCTATTTACGGAGCAGCCTCCGGTTCGAGCAGCATGAACAGCTCTTTCATCTGCTGTCGCTTGAGTTTGGGACTAAGCACGTACAAAGTATCGCCCGGTTCAATCACCGTCGTGCCTCTCGGGGCAATAATTTGCTCGTTCCGAATGATGGCTGTGAATAAAATATCTTCAGGCAACTGTATATCCTGAATCGCTTTGCCCGCTATCGACATCCCATTTTGTACCTGAATGTGGTTGATTTCCGAAGTAGTTTTTCCCAGAGAAACTAATTCCAGCAGTGATGGAGACGACGTCTCGTTAGGGTCCATCAAGCCAAGCTTCACCGCTAGCCACGAAATAGTGGTACCTTGAATAATTGCAGAAGTGAGCACGACGAAAAATACAACATTAAAAAACAAAGGTCCTACATCCATCTCATCCAGTAAAGGATAGGTTGCGAGTACAATAGGTACCGCCCCACGCAGTCCTGCCCAGGATAACAGTGTTTTCTCGCGCACAGAGTACCTGGAAAAAAGCAAGCTTAGGAACACGCCTATTGGACGAGCCACGAGCATGAGGATGAAGGAGAGCGCCAAGCTTTGCCATGCAATGCCCAGCAATTGATCGGGAAAGACCAATAACCCGAGCAGGACAAACATCATAATCTGCACCATCCAGGCAAAGCCATTGTTAAAATGAATAATAGATCGCTTGTAGGTCAAGTCGGAATTTCCCAATACAATCGCCATGACATACACCGCCAGCAATCCGCTTGCCTCTAGTAACGATGCCGCCGCATACGTCAAGACCGCAAATGCCAATGCCATCACAGGATACAAACCGGATGAATCAAAATTCATTTTATTAATGGCATATACACCTAAGCGTCCGAGTACAAAACCAACGGCTAAACCAAAGCCCATTTCCCATAAAAATAACAAGATATGTATCCAAATGGATTGCTCAGGGTGATGTATCAGCTCAATCAATGTTACTGTGAGAAAAACAGCCATCGGGTCATTACTGCCGGATTCCGCTTCGAGCGTTGAGGTAATTCGTTTTTTGATGTTTTTACCTCCTAGAACGGAAAACACGGCTGCCGCATCGGTCGATCCGACAATAGCGCCAAACAGCATGGATTCCATCCAGCTTACGCCTAAAATAAACTTGGCGCATACGCCAATGACTACGGTCGTAATGATGACCCCTAACGTTGATAATGACAGTGCAGGTCGAATAACTGGCTTAACATCTGCAAACTTTGTCTGCATCCCGCCTTCAAACAAGATTACAATGAGCGCGAGAATGCCAACTAGCTGTGTGATAAAGGCATTATCAAAATAAATAAACTGACTGAGCACCATACCTACGGCAATAAACAATACGAGCGCAGGCATACCGAAACGGCTGGAAAATTTGGTAGTCAGCACACCGACCAGCAGCAAGCCGGACAGCAAAAACACAATAAAATTAATAACGGTTGTCTGTTCCATACGGCTTCTCCTATCTTGAAAATAGATGTTCAATTTTTGGCCTTTTATCTATATACCCTCAAATCACACAGAATACTAATTCTAAACAAAAAATTATATAATAAAATAAAAAATCCAGCTCATGGTTTGTGCTAAATCGCACTCCATGAGCTGGTTTGTATATTTTTTATAAAGCTTAAGCAGAGACAATCGTCGTGCTTTAGGCTTTAGGATGAATCATATGCGCAGGTACAACATATTGATCGAACTGTTCTTCAGTCAACAGTCCGCTGCGGAGTGCCGCTTCTTTTAGGGACAGCCCTTCTGCATGTGCAAGTTTGGCGATTTTAGCGGCATTTTCATATCCGATATGTGGATTCAATGCCGTCACCAGCATCAGTGAATTATTCAAATTGTGCTCAATCTTCGTGAGATCAGGCTCGATGCCAACGGCACAGTTGTCATTAAAAGCAATGATGGAATCGGCCAGCAGATGAACAGACTGCAAAAAATTGTATATAATGACTGGCTTAAACACGTTCAGTTCAAAATTACCCTGACTTGCTGCAAAGCCGATAGCTGCATCATTCCCCATGACTTGTGTAACGACCATCGTCAGTGCTTCACTCTGGGTCGGATTCACCTTGCCGGGCATGATGGAGCTACCTGGCTCGTTAGCAGGAATCGTGATTTCGCCCAAGCCGCTACGCGGACCACTTGCCAGCCAACGAACATCATTGGCGATTTTCATCAAATCGGCAGCGAGCGCTTTGACTGCTCCATGTACGGCCACCACTTCATCGTGGCTAGTCAGTGCATGAAATTTATTGGGTGCGGAAGTGAACGTTTTGCCAGTGAAACTGGAAATTTCCGCTGAGGTTCGGGAGCCAAACTCTGGATGAGCATTAATTCCAGTCCCCACCGCTGTACCGCCAATCGCCAGCTCCTTCATGTATTGCACCGTGTCGATGATCATTCGCTTGCTTTTGTCCAGCATGGCATACCAACCACTTATTTCCTGACCCAGCGTAAGCGGTGTCGCATCTTGTAAATGGGTTCGCCCAATTTTTATAATATCCTTGAATTGCTCTGACTTCTGTTGAAAAGTCTCTTTGAGCTTATCGATAGCAGGCAACAAACGGTCCTCCACTGCAATGACACCCGCTACATGAAGCGCCGTGGGAAACGTATCATTCGAGCTTTGCGACATGTTAACATCGTCATTGGGATGCAGCTTCGCATCCTTTCCCTGCTCTTGTAACCATTGGCTCCCCAGATGAGCAATCACTTCATTCACATTCATATTGGACTGCGTTCCGCTCCCTGTCTGCCATACAACCAACGGGAAATGGTCATCAACCCGCCCTGCGAGAATCTCGTCCGCTGCATAAATAATCGCGTCCTGCTTCTCCTGTGATAGCTTACCCAGCTTATAGTTACTGATCGCCGCGCTCTTTTTAAGCACCGCGAACGCCTGTATGACCTCTAATGGCATTTTCTCCGAGCCAATCGGGAAATTTTCCTTGCTGCGCTGTGTTTGCGCTCCCCACAGACGGTCTGCCGGTACTTTGATTTCGCCCAACGTATCCTTTTCAATGCGGTAGTTCAACTCATTTCCTCCTCTTGGCCTATGTAATTCAGACAAAATATGGTGATCTCTCTTGCCTATTATACATTAAATTTCAAATGTTATCATTTATTTTGCAAGCGCTTTTTTACGATGAGGCCAGAGGAGGAAGAAGGAAAATTCGTCTACAAGCCTGACCACTAGGATCAACTAATGGTGATATTGCTTTTGGCATGTACTTCTTTTCTGCCCAGTAGCTTGTTTAGCGCATCGATGTAAGCTTTGGCGCTAGCTTCCAAAATATCAGTACTTGTGCCTCTTCCCAGAGCTGTGTACTCTCCTTGCCTCAAAATGGCGTGCACTTCCCCCAATGCGTCTTTGCCATAAGTTACAGATTGGATCGAATAATCCTCCAACTCCACCTCTTCACCACTGGCCTTGTCTATAGCATGGAAAATCGCATCTACAGAACCGTTACCCATTGCCACTTCATCAATTGCTGTCCCATCTTGTTTACCCAATCGAATGGATGCGACTGGAACCGACTGATTACCATAAGACACCTGAATGGAATCCAGTGTGTACATTTGAGGCGAGGCATTGCGGCTTTCGTCCATCAGGACGAGCAAGTCTTCATCCAACACCTGTTTTTTCTTATCCGTCAATGCTTTGAATTTGCGGAACGTCTCTTGCAGCTGTTCCTCCGTCAAAGCATCAAACCCCATGTCCGCCAGTTTTTCTTTAAATGCATGTCGACCCGAGTGCTTGCCCAACACAAGTTTACTCGTCTTCAGACCAATACGCTCAGGGGACACGATCTCATATGTTGTACGCTCTTTAAGCATCCCGTCTTGGTGTATACCAGACTCGTGAGCAAACGCATTGGCTCCAACAATGGCCTTGTTTCCCGGCACCGACATCCCCGTTCGTTTGCTCACCAGGCGACTGGTAGCATACAGTTCCTCTAAAACCAGACTCGTTTGTGCACCATAAAGCTCGGTTCTGGTGTCAAGGGCCAGTGCAACTTCTTCGATAGGTGTATTTCCGGCTCGCTCACCGATGCCATTGATGGTACCTTCAAATTGGTCTACACCATTACGGATGGCCGCCAGCGTGTTAGCTGTTGCCATACCAAGATCGTCATGACAATGTGTGCTAAGTTGTATTTTTTCGATACCGGGCACTTGTTGTTTTACAATTCTAAACATTTCACCGAACTGATCCGGGGAGGCATATCCCACCGTATCCGGTAAATTGACGATTGTCGCTCCAGCACGAATCGCCATATCTACGACCTCACAAATAAAGTCCAGTTCGGTACGACTGGCGTCCTCTGCTGAAAATTCTACCTTGCTGAAATACTTGCGTCCATAACGAATGGCAGCAGCAGCGGTCTCTAATACTTTCGTTTTATCCATTCGAAGCTTATGGTGGCGGTGAATAGGTGAGGTAGCCAGAAACAAATGAAGACAGGCATCCTCTGCTCCTCGTAGCGCCTCTCTGACCGCATCAATATCCTGTTCTTTCGAGCGCGCAAAACCAACCAGTGTCGCTTGGGTAACCTGTTTGGCAATCTCCTGCATGCTGGTGATCTCACCAGGCGAGGTTGCTGGAAAGCCGGTCTCAATCCGATCTACGCCTAATTTTTGCAGCTGAAGGGCAATTTCCACCTTTTCCGTGCTAGTTAAGCTAACTCCTGGTGATTGTTCTCCATCTCTTAACGTTGTGTCCAACACCCATATTTTGCGCATACAGATACCACCTTTGGTTTGATTTTAGGAGATGCTCAAGTAGAAGGTTTAAATATTTTATTCATCCGATCATCTGATGTTTAAGAGTAAAAAAAATTATGAACTTCCCATATGCTTTTGCAGCTCCAGCTTGGTGCCGTCCAAATGTTGAATACTATACAGCTCGGCAGCCTTGCCATCCTGATCCCGGATTGCTTCATATATTTTTTCATGCTGCACAGTAAAATGATTTTGCATCGCCGGATCGGTAATGAGATTGTTCAACGCCTTGCGAATGGCCTCTACAAAGCTGCCATATACATCTGTAAGCACCTTATTGCGTGTAGCTCCGGCAACAGCCAAGTGAAAAGTGATATCCGCATCCAAATACCCGTTCATATCTCCAGCGGCCAGGGTTGCAGCACGACGATCCAGCGCCTCACGCATCAAGCGTAGATCCTCGTCTTTACGACGTAACGCAGCCAATCTGGCAATCTCTAGTTCCAACACACTCCGCACTTCATAAACCTCAATAATTTCAGCACGGCTTAGACGGTAATCCAATGGCTCTTGAGAAGTTGTCGGTTGGCAAACAAAAGTTCCGTGTCCTTGCTTTTTCTCTAATAGACCGGCATGCACCAGAACGCTAACCGCTTCACGTACTGTAGATCGCCCGACTCCGAATAGCTTCATGAGCTCAGGTTCGGTTGGAATCTTAGTGCCCACATCCCATTCACCAGTGGCAATTTTTCGTTGCAGCTGTTCAGCTACTTCATCGGCGATTTGCTTGCGTTTGACGGCTTGAAAAGGAAAATTCATCTGATCATCTCCTGTTTCGTATCATACTATGACTGCTTGGCATTCTGCAACCTTTTTCGTCCTCCTTCCCCATTGGCCCTTACCTGTGCTTTACAACCCCAAATAAAGCCTGCACCGTTGGACACGATACAGGCCTATAAGGATAAATTTAAATGCTAGGATTTCGATTTATTAGGTGTAATACAATACAAACGGCTGGTTGCTTCAAAAATATGGCCTGGAGCCAGTGCTATCAATCCGATCTCCTCCGCTGGTAGGTCTGGACGATTCGGTGCATTGATCATGTTCATTTGCGGCTCAGGACAGATGAATTCCTTGTTCGCTTTGTTATTCCAGATCATCCAATGCTTATAAGCTGTACCTACATCGTATACGAGGGTAGCACCTGTCTTACTGTGTGTCAGTTCCATGTAGTTGCGTCCATTTTGCGGAGCTGCCGTGTAATGATTATCCATAGAGGCAAAATAAGGACTAACTCCCGTCGTCTTCAGCAGTTCCTCTTCCGGAGATAAAGGCTGGAACTGACCTGTGGCCAACAACCGTTCCGTCAGCTCACGACGCTCACCGATTGTGACCTTAATCTTGTAGTCCTCAGGCGAGCTATCGGGTACGAACGGAACGCGAATCGCTGTGTGAAAGGCAAATAAATTGGGGATCGGTTGATCGCCCTCGTTATGGATCACATAACGCTGATGCAGGCCAAATTCGTCCAGACTGTACGTTAGTTTCATGGTAAAGGTGAAGGGTAAATAGCGGAACATGGGATGTCCTTCCCTTACATGCTGATTCATTACCACATAGCTGCCCTGCTCCCCGGAACCGTAGTCCTCGACCTCCCACCGAACAGTGTGTAAAAAGCCGTGCAGATGGTTGTGGGTCGCCTCTTCATTTATCGGCAGCTCATATGTAACACCATTCCACAGGAATTTTCCATCCTCATACCGATTCGGAGGAAACAGGAAAGGAATTCCGTAAACGGACGGGCTTTGCTTAAAAGCCTCTATGCTCTCAGCATCTGGCTCACGCAAAAAGGAATATCCCGATTCATTGTCACGAAAAGAAATCAGATTTGCGCCGTTTCCCGGCAGGGCAACTGCTTCATATCGTCCAAATTTAAGACGAATCGCCGGTATTCCATAATAAAGATCACCAATTGCAGCATGTTGTTGTGTCATCAAAAAATCCTCCTTTGATGAAATGACGATGTTTAATGAAAGCGTTTAGCTTTTGGCTTGACTATACCATGCTGAGCAGAAAAATTCCACGTCCACACAAAAAACGATGCCCCGCAAGGCATCGTCCTTCACACATCACTACACATAACGTCCCTGTTTGGGTACAGCCATGTGCTCAAAATCTCCCGCCAGTCGCTCCAGCTGATCTGTCAGCTCAGCACCATGCATGTAATGGCCATGTCCTGTGACTGCAATCTCAGGCTTTAACTTGGCCAGCATTTCCACCGAACGCTGCGCAGCTTGCCAATCTGTTGTAAAATACGCAGGAGGCCCATGTATTTCTTTTTCCTGTAAAATAACGGCCAGTGCCGATTCCTGTTTCACCGTAATAAAAGCGTCACCGGCCACCATTAACCTTCTTCGCTCATGAAAAAGCGATACATGACCAGGTGTATGTCCTGGCGTATGCAGCCACTTCCAACCAGGGGCACCGGGGACATTGCCATCTGGGGGCAGTGATGTGATGCGATCATCGAGATCTATAGCATCATTAGGGTATAAGAAGGAAATGCCCGACATTAAACCTCCCCCTACACTAGGGTCAGGTTTTTGATAATCCTTCATTCCCGTCAAATAAGGTAATTCCAAAGGATGTGCATAAACAGGTGTACCCCAATGCTGTACCAACTCAATAACCGAACCTACATGATCAAAATGACCATGTGTAAGCACAATAGCGATCGGAGGGCCAGTGAACCGTTCCTCTGCCCGGCGTATAATCGAGTCCGTAAATCCTGTCATCCCCGTATCCACCAGCACCCAGGAACGGCTTCCTGGCTCCCCAATAAAACACATATTTACAAATAGCGTCCGTAAGCTCAGGAGATCGGGAGCAGCCTCTTCATTTGCCGTCATTCCTTCGGTGAACAGATGATTTGCCAAAGCTTCACCCTCCTATTCACATGGAATTTACTGTTAATATCGACCTTTAGGCTTCCCCCATGTCAGCAGATTATGCGGACACTGCTAAATATAATCCGCTTGTCACGAAAATAGACCATGTTTACATTACTCGGGTAATTTGCTCCATGCCGTATCTAGCAAATAGTCGAATAAATCATCGTTCTCTTCAATCCAGCTATCCATTTGCAGCATCTCTTCCTCCACCCGTGGCTCTCCCGCAAAATGGAGACTGTAATCCCATTCCTTTCCCCTTTTACTGTGGAATGTGATTTCATATACAGAACTCTGCCCGTCTACTCCAAATACCACTTGGCCCAAATAAGCACCATTCTCATCTCTTGTCATTTGTGCCTGTTGAATATGTACTTCTTTCACTTCCTGAGGTGAATTTTGCTCTGTCATTCATCTATCCGCCCTTTCATTTTCACTAAATAGTACCAAAACTAATTTGTGAACCTTTTCGTTACATTGTACAATATATAAGCTATGTGTGGAATTTGCAAAAAAACTGTGCAAGTTACCCAAGCCTTATTTAAGGCTTTTCGTGAAATGGAGGAAAGTTACATGTCAGATTTTCAACAAAAATTGCAAAAATATGCCGAGTTAGCCGTTCGGGTCGGCGCCAATGTCCATCCTGGGCAGACACTCATCGTTCATGCACCAATTTTGTCCGCCGAACTCGTGAGACTTATCGTCAAATCAGCGTATACTGCCGGAGCCAAGCTGGTTACAGTAAAATGGAGTGATGAGACCATTACTCGATTACAGTATGAACTAGCTCCTGATGAAACTTTTAATATTGCTCCCAAATGGTACGCAGCCGAAATGACTGAAGAGGTCGAAAATGGCGCAGCTGTCCTCCATGTCATTGCAGAAAATCCGGATTTGCTTCAGGGGATTCCGTCCAGCCGAATTACTGCTGCTCAGCGCGTGCGGTCACATGAATTACGTCAATACCGCGAATATCAAATGGCTGACAAATTCAGTTGGTCTCTGATTGCTTATCCTTCTGCAGAATGGGCTGCCAAAGTATTCCCTGATCTGCCAGCTTCCGAGCAAATGGATAAACTGTGGGATGCCATTTTCAGCACCGTGCGTGTGGATCTGGATAACCCCGTGGAGGCATGGAAAGAGCATTTAGAAACCCTTTCCAGTAAATCTGATATTTTAAATGCCAAACGCTATAAAAAGCTGCATTATCTGGCTCCAGGCACAGATCTCACCATCGAATTGGCAAAAGATCATCTGTGGGTAGCGGCTGAAAGCGTCAACCAACAGGGACATACTTTTGTAGCCAATATGCCTACTGAGGAAGTGTTTACAGCTCCGCTTAAAACGGGAGTGAACGGTAAGGTCAGCAGCACCAAGCCACTTAGCTACAGCGGAAATATCATCGACAACTTTTCACTGACTTTTGAAAATGGACGTATTGTCGATGTACAGGCAGAAACCGGTTTGGAAACTCTTCAGCATCTCGTAGAAATGGATGAAGGTTCACACTACCTGGGTGAGGTTGCTCTTGTACCTCACAAGTCACCTATCTCTGATAAAAATATTTTATTCTATAATACGTTGTTTGATGAAAATGCCTCTAACCACTTGGCCATCGGTAATGCTTATGCATTTAACCTTAAAGGCGGCAAGGATATGACTCAAGAGCAGTTGGCTGCCAACGGCCTGAATTCCAGTCTGACTCACGTCGACTTTATGATCGGTTCAGGTGAAATGGACATCAACGGCGTTACTGAGGACGGTACTGAGGAACCTATCTTCCGTAAAGGAAATTGGGCGATCTAACACAGCAAAAGGCTCTCACCGCTTCATGCGTGAGAGCCTTCTTGCTTCAACCTTAGGCTAAGTTGATCTATTTTACAACGTGTTAATCCAAGAATTCGCTGCAATTCCAAGAACAATTTGTATCACGCTGATGATGAAAAAGACAATAAAGCAATTTACAACTCTTCGATTGGTGGTTTGATGCATGGATAAAGATGATTTCACGTAAAACATGCTGCCCAATATTCCTATACACACACCGAAAATCCCCGAAAATAGCAATCCTATAACCAAGCTGACCACGACAAAAGCCCAACTCCAGCCCGGAACTTTACTCACAGGAACATAAGGTTGATTGGACCCAAGATATACACCGTCCACAGCTAAATCCGCTTTGTTGCCAATGACAACAACATTTACAGCTTTTTCTTTCAATTTAATAGGAAAATCAATCAAGTTCAAAAATGCATTCTGGCTTTTAACCTTCTGCTCGCTTCCATTCACAATAATTCTCCCGCCAGTTAAGCTACGCTTGTACTCAATAGTATATTGAATACCTTGATCTTCTACGTTCCATTTTGCCATCGCTAAACTCCTCTCAAATTTTAGGGGAGCCCTAAATATACTCCCGGCATTTCCTGATTATGTACCATAAAAATCATAACATAAGTTGCAAGTTAAATAATGGAAAAAAGGCCGCTGATCAGCGGCCTTTGAATCTACTTTATTTCGTATGGAGTTAGTTTCTATGTCCAATTTTGGCCTTATAGGCAAGTGAATACTGGTCAGCCGCTAAAATTGCATCAAGCACATCATCCGCTGTGACAGCAAATGGTAGATTGTGAGCAGTTTCGCCTTCTTTGGTAGCAGCCTGAGCTACCCGGTACAAATCCTCCCGGGAAGTTTCCTGTAGCCTAATGTCTTCCAGCGTGACAGGCAGATCGAGTTTTAGATAAAAGTCAATATACCGCTCCACCTCGGACAAAGGTCTTTTTTCCAAGGCAAGCTGGACTAAGGTGCCAAAAGCTACCTTCTGACCATGTGTTAGGTGATGAATATCTCCTTCCAGAACGGTAAAACCATTGTGAATCGCATGTGCGCCTGCCAAACCGCCGCTTTCAAAGCCCAAACCGCTTAGCAACGTATTCGCCTCCACTACCGCTTCAAGCGCAGGTGTAACGACTTTGCGTTTCACGGATTCGTATGCCTGCAGTCCGTAATCGAAAAGAACTTCCTCACACTTGGACGCAATGGCTTCTGCCGCCAAGGTTGGCAAACCACCAGCCATTGTCGTTGCGCGAGCTTCAATGACCGCACGGGCTTCAATCCAAGTCGCCATGGCATCTGCAATGCCTGAGGAGAGGAATAAGGGCGGTGCTTGAGATATGACTTTTGTGTCCACCAGGATCAGGCTCGGATTTTTACTGAAAAAGGAATACGTATCAAATGCACCTTCGTCGGTGTACAAAACGGATAGTGCACTAGTAGGAGCATCTGTAGAAGCAGTCGTTGGAATAATCACAACTGAGGAACCGAGAAGTTCATTTACAGCTTTAGCGGTATCCAGCGTTTTACCGCCACCTACACCAATGACAATGTCGACCTGGGCGCTTCGTCCCTGATCCACAATACGGTTGACTTCATTTTTGGAGGCTTCCCCTTGAAATTCAATTTTAACTGCTGTAATATCAGCCAGTTCCAGACTTTTTACCACGCGGTCGGCTGCAATCTCCCAAACCAGCTTGTCCGCAATAACCAAGGCAGTATGGCCTAATGGCTTAACATACTCACCTGTTTTATCAATCACATTTTTCCCTTGCACATATTTACCTGGACTAATAAATACTTTTTCGCTCATCGTTGAACTCTCCCTTCCAAGTTTGTACAATTTCTATTATACGGTTGAAAGGGCACACATCTCAATTTCAAAACCAAGATCTTCAATCATTTGATGATCAAATGTGACCTCTTGGCCTTCTGTCGTTAAATAATCTCCTACAAAAATTGAATTCGCTGCATACAGGCAAAGCGGTTGTAACGAGCGTAAATTCAACTCTCGTCCACCTGCAACGCGTATTTCTTTGGATGGACAGATGAAGCGGAACAGTGCCAGCACCTTCAAAGCTTGGATAGGTGATATTCGCTTTGCTCCCTCCAATGGGGTTCCGGGGACTGGATTCAAGAAGTTAACCGGAATAGAGTCAGCATCCAACTCCCGTAAGGCATAAGCCATTTGAACGATTTCCTCATTCGTTTCCCCCATCCCGATAATAACGCCAGAGCATGGAGACATTCCGTGAGATTGTGCCATTTTCACAGTTTCGACGCGTTGATCGTATGTATGTGTGGTTGTAATCGAGGGATAGTTGGCCTTACTTGTATTTAAATTATGATTGTATCGATGTACCCCAGCCTCTGCCAACCGCCGTGCCTGATCTCCCTTGAGAATCCCTAAGCAAGCGCAAATTTTGAGTGGCATTGTATGAGTAATTTCTTGTACAGCCTCAATCACCTGATCCAGCTCCCGATCTGTTGGGCCCTTGCCCGAAGCTACGATGCAATACGTCCCTGCTCTCCGTGCAACTGCTTCCCTAGCTCCAGCCAACAGTGATTCCTTGTCCAACATACTATACTTGTTCACAGGCGCCGTGGATACGATAGATTGTGAGCAATAACCGCAATCCTCTGGGCACAGGCCACTTTTGGCGTTCATGATCATGTTGAGCTTTACTTTTTTTTCGTAAAAATGGTGTCGTACTCGAAATGCAGCTTGCATAATCGGTAATAACTCCTCATCATCGGCTTCCAGTACCGCTATGCCTTCTTCCAGCGATACACGGCTGCCGTGTATTGCTTTTTCAGCCAACGAGCCCCAATCTATAACCTCGTTTAGTAAATTCATACCTTCTTGCCTCCCAAAATTTAATGATCATGTAAATGGATAAGATTTTCAACGAAGAGGAAGTTCCTTTTTTATTGTCAACCCAAATAATTATAATTAGGTTGACAATCACACGAACATCATATCAATTCATGTCCATTCTGTAAAGGAGACAAAATAAAAAGCGACCCCACATCGTTCAAGGTCGCTCTCTAGGTTTATTCCGTTATGAGACTCCTGCTTCTTCCACGACGATAGGCTGTTTTATCAGCCGAATACGTGAAATCCGCTTGTTTTCAACTTCTTCTACCGTGAACATACATCCCTCAAACATTACAGTCTGACCAGGCTGTGGGGGAATAACCTCGACATGTGAGTATAGCCAGCCCCCTACCGTATCATAATCCTCATGATCAAGATCCAGCCCAAAGCGGTCGTTCACTTCATCAATTAATAACATGCCGTCAATGGAAAATTCCTCGTCATTAATCTGCTCACAACTCGGACGTTCCTGATCGAACTCATCCTGAATTTCACCAACGATTTCTTCCATAATATCTTCCAGCGTTACCATACCCGATGTACCGCCATATTCATCAATCAAAATTGCGATTTGCGTCTTGCTGCGCTGCATGCGTTTGAGCAGATCACTAATTTGTGTAGATTCCGGGACAGCAAGAATCGGTCGAATCATCGTACGGGTATCCAGTGTGTTCGCCCGTAGAAGGTCCTTAATATGGATAAAGCCGATAATATGGTCCTTATCTTCGGCGCAGATTGGATAACGTGTTCTCATGCTTTCCGTCGCAATCGCGAGATTTTCTTCTGTGGACTCATTACTGTATAAGCAGATCATCTCAGTTCGCGGAATCATGATTTCCCTGGCGGTCGTGTCGGTAAAATCAAATATATTATCAACAAGCGCCAATTCCGTATTATCAATTAGTCCGCTCTTATTGCTTTCTTTCATCAGAATACGTATTTCATCCCCTGTATGCGCGGAATCATCATTTTCGGATACCGGCTCCAGACGGAATAAACGCAGCAGGCTGTTCGCCATTCCATTCAACGCCCATATGAATGGATACATCAACTTGTAAAACCAAGTCATCAGCATGGCTGAGTACAGCGTAATGGTCTCAGATTTACGAATAGCTATCGTTTTGGGCGCCAATTCACCCAACACAATATGCAGAATCGTAATAACAATAAATGCAATAACCACGGCAGTACCGTGAACATATACCGCTCCTAATCCAGCGGCTGTAAATACAGGTTCGATCAAATGTGCGATGGCCGGCTCTCCGATCCATCCTAGTCCCAACGATGCTAGTGTAATACCCAACTGGCAGGCAGACAAATAAGCGTCCAAGTTGTGTAACATATTAGCGGCGTACACGGCCTTTTTATTGCCCGCTTCCACCAATGTTTCAATACGGCTGCCTCTGACCTTCACCATGGCAAATTCCGCAGATACAAAAAAACCATTCAATAGTACTAATGCAAAAACAATAAATAAGTTAAACATACTCGGTAAAGGGTCACTCAATATGCTCCCCATCAGCCGTCATTACGGCAGACAGGCGCACCTCCTTCGGATAGTTTCATCATAGACAGAACGATAACACATCATAAGCAGCGTCAACTTCCCAACACATTCACTCCTTTCGGCTTCCAAAGCCATATTCCGCATAAATGATTAGATCATTCATCAGCTTATATTTAATTATATAACTATACTCTATACAGTCAAACCACAAGCAATGTCAGAAAAAACAGCTCCCCTATCATTTAGGTCATAAAACTCTCGTTTTCGCCGCTTACCACAAAGAAAGCTACTATATTTGAGAAAGATTATAAACAAAATACATCCCCTGCCGTCTGGCAGAGGATGTAGACTCATATATATGAAGGCATCAGCGAACCGGGGATGCACCCGGGTTCCCGATGACGCCGGGATATTGGTATAACAATGGCTCATCAAAAGTAGCATAGTCCAGATTCACCATCAGCAAAATCGTCCGCTTGCCCGTAGCCGGATCACTGATAATAATGTGGTCACGACCCGCTGCTTCCAGAATACCTTTGAATATTTTCGCATTCCATTCCCGATTATTTTCATACGTCATATAAAAGGTACCTGTTTTACCCAAGTTCAAGCGCAAAATGTTTTCAATATATGATTGCTCAAACTGTGGAGTCTGGCTCTGTACCACCATACCAGCCGGTGTCATCGCACTACCGCTGTTAACCTGAGGGGGGAAGGTGCTGATGGGCTGCATAGTTCCCACCGGATTCATCCCTCTGGGCCATTCGGGATACCCGCCACCAGCAGGATAAGAAACAGGACGGTAAGCTTGCTGTGAAATCATGTAAATTCCTCCTAAAATGGTTTTAAATTATTCAAACTCATGTTGAAGCGTTCTAATAGACGGCAGGACAATCCTGTACAGACGGGCTAAAAAAGCAATGGGCTTTAAAACGTCCGGTATTGGTCTGGTTATACCAGGTGTTCGGACAGTCTCCTGCCGGTCTGAAAAACCATAATGCATTGGACGCCGGGCGTATTTTTTCCCCATTAATGACACGACGGGCAAGACGAATGTCACGGTCACGGGCTCTTTGATAAAAGTACCCCTTTTGGGTAGCTTCAAATCCGCCTGGACTTTGAAACACCATATCGTTCATAAGGCGAATCCCCTGAAAATCCAGACAATTGCCCAAAATCCTATTTACTCCGACATTGCCAACCATGAGCATCCCCTGCTCTCCTTCTCCTTCGGCCTCTGCCCGCATCAATCGGGCGAGTGTCCTTACATCCTCTGAGTTGGTCTTGATTACAGCCAACGCGTCCCCTCCTCGCTTCTCCATCACATACCCTATCATATGGTACAAATGCCCAATGGGTGACAGTCCAGAAAAACAAAAAAAATAGCCCCAAAATTGGGACTACTCATTTAGGCTTTTACTACGGCTCGTAAATCATTTTACGCGTCATGCCACCATCTATTACCAGATTCGTACCAGTTACAAAATCATTGCCGGGTTGTGTCAAATACAGACAGGCCCGTGCGATGTCCTTAGGGATTCCTACTCGCCCAGACGGATGCTGTTGATGGTCTTCTGTACGCAATTGCTCATAATCCCCGGTTTCAATCCACCCTGGACTGATGCAATTGACCTGAATCCCGTCCTTTCCTAGTGATATGGCCATCGCGTGCGTAAGAGCCACAATGGCTCCTTTGGATGCCGCGTAGGCTTCTGTATTCGGCTCTGACATGAAAGCTCGTGTAGAGGTCATATTGACCACAGAGCCACCTTCTGCGTTTCGTTTCATCACCTTAGCTGCTTCCCTAGTGGCAATAAAACAGCTGCGTACGTTAGTATTCAAAATGTCATCCCATTCTGCTAGCGTTAACTCATATGGAGATTTCCATTTGGATACGCCTGCGTTGTTAATTAGCGTATGAATCGTGCCGTATTCTTCTACCGTGGCACGGATTAGCGCCACAATATCTTCTTCCTTCCGTACATCACAAGGAATAAAAATGGCCTGATAGCCCTCGTTCCGGGCTACTGCAGCGGCTGCGGCACCCTCTTCCTCATTGTAGTCCGCAAATACAACATGGGCACCCTGAGCAGCGTAGGCAAAAGCGACCTCTTTCCCAATGCCATGCGCCGCTCCTGTTACAATAACAACTTGTCCCTCAAATGACACGAATCATTCCTCCTCTGAACTACTCTGTTCTAGTATATATGTACCAAAATGTGCTGAACAAGAAACATCTACAGCCCCCTACCCTGGTTTCTTACAGAAGGCTGTAAATGAATCCAAAAATAATTAGACTGAATTCTACATTTTAACCTGTTCCAAGCTATAGCGATTAAGACGCTGAAACCCGATATACCTTGTACCCTGAAAAGTAAGCCGTCCCTCATCCCCTTCAGCGCATTGACCATATTCTTCCCCAGATACCTTAAACTCCATCCGGTCGCCACTTTCCACTTCGAAGGTTACGTAATAGAAAGTATAGGTGCGAGTCCCTTGTTCCTCCTGCCGCCTCTGTTGGAGATGTGTCCTTCTGGCCGTAATTCGGGAACCGACCGTCAGTACAGGCTGCCTTTTATTCCGACTCCATTCCATGACTTCCCTGCCTGCAGACAACACGACAATACCCAACACGACAACGAAAAATACGGGCAGTACCGTGCCCAGCCAATCGAACATCCATAATGATTCAAAACCCATGCACCGCACTCCTCTCCGCCAGGCATTCCACAGGGAAACGACCGGGCATCCTGACCTCACCTAAGCTTTCCATAACAGTATATGTATGTTCCTGCCCAAATTTGATAGCAACCCTCAAGAACGCCAAGAGCCCCCACGGAATAATCCGGGAGGCTCAAGATATGGCGATATCAGAATGATTCATTGATTTACACATGTACAAGCTGGAGATAACGTTGTGTTTCATCCAGAGCTTCATGATCTTCGTCTTCAGCGTAACGCTCTGCACACTGCTTGCAGTCCTCTTCAGTCGTGCAACCATAGGCATCCTGGCAAGTATAACAAAATTGTAGGTAGTATTGGGTTAACATATGATCCTGATTCGCTCTCATGATTATCACTCCTATCGTTGTTTACAGGTTTAGTATAACAGCGGCTTATTCGTTAGTTTGTGATTTTTTTCACATATAGTCGTATAAAATTTAAATTTTTTAAAAATAAAACGCCCTGAGAAAAATACCCCAGGGCAATCACCTTTATAGCGATTATAAAATTCTCCAGTTCGCACCGCCGTCCGTCGTTTTCAGCAGCAGTGACTTCTTGTCATCAAGGCGTTCCAGAAGCAGCCAACCCACCGAAGAAGAGGCGAAACGGAGCTTGACCGATCGTGGGTAGTCTTTTAGCTTCAAGGGTAGCACTTTGTTGCCTGTGAGACTTGTCCACGTCTTCCCCCCATCCAATGTACGGGTCAATCCGGTTTCGGTTATGATCCACCCTTCCTTTTCGTTTAGAAACGTACGGTCAGGGATAATAGAATTAATGTTGCTACTCAGACCCAAAGATACATCGCTCCATTGGGCCCCTGTATCATTTGTAAACAGTCCATTATATTTTGTGCCGTTAACCCCAGAGCAAAGAACTGGAATCCAATACGAGGTACTGCTCCCTTTCAGAGACTGCTGGGCTTCTGCTTTGGCCTGAGGGCAGCCCTGAATTCTGTTAGCTACCGGCGTCCAGGTTTTCCCTTGATTCAAAGTCTTGTACAACTTAACACTGTTATCTAGATTGATCGCTACAAATCCCTGCTTGTTGGAAGAAAAGCTCATCCCGGCCAGACTGCCCCGATCGGGTAAACCTGAGCCTGATTTGTTGGATGTCATACCAGAACTTTGCGCAACTTTATTCCACGTGGCTCCACCGTCAGTGGTGTGATACAACAGTTTTTGTTGATCCTGCTCATTCAGTTTTACATATGCCATGATCCAGCCAGTAGTTGGATTTACATATTGGATCGAGCTCACATGATCCCCGCTTGGAAGCGCTGAAACATCCCAGCTCTGTCCTCCATCTGCTGTTCTCAGAATGACGGTTGCTGTTTTGTCCAAATTTTGGCGGACAACCCAACCGTGACGCGAATCAGTGAAACTGATGTCCTTTCCATATTCAAGTTTGTCTTGAAATTGGACGTTTTCGGAGGGGGAAATATTATTCCATGTCTTTCCGCCATCATGAGTATCATAAAGTCGGAGCTCATTATGGGTAACTCCCCAAACTAACCCTTTATTATTATCAATCAAATGAAAATCCGCTATTCGCGTCTGAACTACATATTTGGCGTTGGGATCGCCCACCTTTGGAGTCACTGGTGGATTAATAGTAATCGTCTGACCCTGATCATCAGGTTCCTCAATCGGAGGTTTTGTTAACGTTTCTGGGGCTTCAGCAGAACAGGCAGTCAGCAGAATACCTATCAGCAGTAGTACTCCCCCCAAGAGCGCACGCCAGCGCAGTTTCATATAAAAATCCTCCCTCGATGGCATGCTGTAATCACGTGCCAAAAGCTTATCTGAAACAGAATTATACCATAAACGCCTCTATGTGACACATTTCGCGTAATGACAAAAAAAACCGGCCCCTTCACAAAAGTGCAGGATGCCGGCTTTTTATACTAAAATTTATTAGGATTTACGGTTCAACAAACTTTTGTGGTATCCATAGAAGAAATAGATCAGCAATCCAAGCAGGAGCCACACAATGAATCCAATCCAGGTGCTAATATGAAGCTGAAGCATCAGACCGATGCAAACCAACGCACTTAAAAGCGGGAGCAACGGAACCCACGGCACAGTAAAGCCTCTTTTCAAATCAGGGCGTTTCTTGCGCAGAACGATAACCCCTACCGATACCACAGCAAAAGCGAACAGGGTTCCAATACTCGTCAAATTGGTCAGTGCATGTAACGGGAACAATCCACTAGCCAATGCGATAATACTACCTACCAGCCAAGTGCTTCGAATCGGTGTTTGAGTTTTGGCATTTATTTTAGATAAAAATACGGGTAAAAGACCATCACGTGACATGGAGAAAATCAACCGCGTTTGACCAAACAACAGCACCAGTAAAACGGTGGTCATCCCCGCAATCGCACCGACTGAAATCAATCCGGCTACGAAATCCTGATGAATAAAGCGGAGAGCAAACGCAACAGGATCACTTACCCCCAACTGCGTATAAGGTACCATTCCCGTTAGCACAACTGAAACGGCAATGTACAATACCGTGCAGATCGCAAGAGAAGAGATAATGCCGATGGGCATATTCCGCTGCGGATTGCGCACCTCTTCGGCTGCAGTTGAGATGGCATCGAAACCCAGATAAGCAAAAAATACGATTGCCGCAGCACTCAAAACACCAGAAAATCCATAAGGCAAAAATGGTGTCCAATTGTCAGGCTTAACATAAAAGATACCGATTGCAATAAATAGCAATACAACTCCGACTTTAACACAAACCATTATTAAATTGAATCGAACCGTCTCCTTGGCTCCGAGACTCAGTAACAGTGTGATGAGCATAATGATGCACACGGCTGGTAGATCAATAATGGTTCCCTTGGTCGAATCGAAGGCTGCGGTTAAAGCCAGCGGTAAATGTATATCAAATCCAGCCAGCAAGCCTTGAAAGTATGCAGACCATCCACTACTCACAGAGGCGGCCGCAACTCCATATTCCAGAATCAGGTCCCAACCCAGTACCCAGGCCAAAATTTCTCCAAATACAATATAACTATACGCATAAGCGCTCCCAGCTGCGGGAACTGTAGATGATAGCTCCGCATAACATAAGGCTGCTAGTACGCAGGCAATACCTGCAATAACAAAGGAGAGCATCAATCCAGGACCTGCATTTTCTGCTGCTGCCTTGCCAGTAATAACAAAAATCCCGGTACCGATAATACATCCTACACCTAGCATGGTGAGATCAAAGGCACCCATTGTTCTCTTTAAGTGACCTGTAGATCCGCTTTCCTCATGCGGGAGCAGTCCTGTTTTTTTTCGAAATAAGTCCATATGCCGAATCCTCTTTCCATAATTTCATGCGTCAATATCGGTGCTGCAACGCTTTAGTGCGTGTTCTTATCATTCGATTAATTATTAGCGAGCTCGCCTTTGAAGTCAAGGAAAAATGTCATATTTCTTTGCGGTGGGTTAGTATATAGGGTACACTAAGTTGGAAAGATAAATTTTTAAGTAATATCCCAAAATGAAAAGGTATACAACCCGAGAAGGAGATGAGGATTTTATGAGCTTAAAACCTTACAAACGAAGTAGAGTGGCTATTGTCGGCATGGGAGCGGTTGGCACAACAACCGGCTACACCCTGCTGCTGCGCCAACGCATGCAAGAACTTGTCTTTATTGATGTCAACGTCAAAAAGGCGAAGGGTGAAATGCTCGATATGAATCATGGGCTTCCTTTTCTCGGCGGTGTCAAAGTATGGGCGGGTGATTATGAAGACTGCCGTAATGCAGATATCATCATTGTTGCAGCGGGAGCTTCACAAAAGCCGGGAGAAACACGTATTGATCTTCTCAAGCGTAATGCCGAAATTTTTGAAAGTATTATTGATAATATCGTCAAGGTCAATACACACGGCATTTTGCTGATCGCAACCAATCCAGTGGACATTCTCTCCTACATCTCTTGGAAACGCAGTGGTTGGCCTTCAAGTAGAGTCATTGGATCAGGAACGTTGCTGGACAGCGCACGCTTCCGCTATTTGATCGGGAAGCAAAAGGGCATCGATCCACGAAGCATCCACGCTCATATTATTGGAGAACACGGTGACTCCGAGTTACCTGTATGGAGCACAGCCAACGTTGCTGGAACTCCGCTTGAACTGGGTGAAGAAACGAAAAATGAAATTTTTGAAAATACCAAGAATGCTGCCTATGAAATTATAGATGCTAAAGGCGCAACTTCTTATGCTATCGGGCTGGCTCTCGACCGAATTGTAGCCGCCATTCTCGGAGACGAGGGGTCGGTACTTAATGTGTCCACCTTGCTGGAAAATTATAACGGAGTATCTGACGTATATTTAGGCGTTCCAAGTATCGTAGATCACAATGGAGTACGTGAAATTTTGGATCTTCCGCTCAATGACGAGGAACGTGCAAAGTTGCTTCAATCTGCGGACAAGCTGAAAGATCAAATTAGCAAAGTTCATGTGTAGATCGGGAACATAAAAGCTAAACAAAACTGGCCTCCACAGCGGTAATATCCGTTGAGAGGCCAGTTTTTTAGTCGTTATAAATGTAAAAGTTCAGTTTGTCGTCCTGCTATGCATTCGAATTACCAAGGTGGCGTATCGCCATCCACATACTCATTTTCATGCTGGCGTTTCTCTTTTAGCCGCTCAGCCACCGTTTCAAACGATTCAGGTTGAAGCAGCTCAATCGGTGAAAATCCCTTTTCAAACGTAAATGCGTCACCTTCAATAATAAGTGCATATCGATCATGAAGTTTCGTGATATGCAGCTTGGCGCCAAAGTCGGACAGTAGCCCACGCACGGCCGTATCATCTAGTTTGAAACGCACTTCAATCTCTGGTTTCAGCTCGACAATATGCTGTGCAGCCTCTACGACTTGAAGGGGTTCCCATTTCCCTTGCAGATCCCGCTTTTCGCTCGCCGCCCACAATTCCAGATCGCGCTCTTCCTGCTGTCTTTCCTCATTAGATGCATCCGGCCATTTGGTTTCTACGTAATTCTGAACGAAGCCCATGACATGCTCATTGACGATTTCCGGCATGGATTGCTCATAGGTCACGAATTTCAAAAAATCTTCAAAATACCGGGCATGCGAAGACTGGTGAATTTTAAGCTCCCACTCATCGTTCATCCCCTCCTCAAGCATGTAAGGATACATGATGGATTTCATATTACGGGCAGAAATAGCCATTTCGACCTCACTCACCAGACTGCTTTCAGTAATTCTGGCAATTTTAGGCTCGAAATCACATTTAAGCACAAAAATAAACGGATCATCCGAGTGTGTATTCAAGGTTGCCTGTACAATGATCAGCGCTCCGCCGCGTACTGCGCTCGTATCCAGATACATCCGCACCAGATCGTCACAAGCATTTTTAAAATCTTCCTTATCCTCTGCTGCCCGCAGTCGGGCGAACATATTAAAATTCGGATTACTGCTCAATTCATGCTCCGGTTCGACGATAAAGCGGCCGATTTTGGTCGGTGCCTGCTCTGTGCTGGGATTTTTTTCAACCTTCCGCTTGCTAATACGAGTAAATTCCCCGTCCAGAAATTTTTTAACATCGCTTTCGTCATAATCGTAGTCGTCCATCGTAGCGTAATGCTTATAGGACTTACCACCCTGTCCTTCTTTTCCATCTACCTGAATTACAAAAAAAGATAAAAAATCCACTTGAAAGTTCATTTACGTTCCATTCGCTCCTTTTCAGGCATGTACGCGTAATTATATCACTATGATTTTAAAAGGTACATCGGATTCAGCCGCCTATTATTAAGATAAATATTTTTAGTTAACATAATATTTATTATGTAAATTAATTTTTCGATTAGATATCATTCCTAATTCACAAGTTTAAAGTGAGTACTTTTACTACTATTCTATTTCACGTTCTTAACGATCATTGACCTCTTTATTTTCTATGCTCTACTTTCTTCATGATTCAAAAAACATTTGACTAAATAGTAGTTAATTTATTATATTATCTATTATTACATAGACAAAAATATTTTTTGTTTATTTAAAATGACATCTCAAGGATCTTGTACCCTGGAAAAGGAAAGGAGAGTTTGTAGTTGTTTAATAATCCATATATAAGGACCATAATCGCCTCCAATGCGCTGCTAAATTTGGGCATTTGGGTGCGCAACTTTGCCATACTGTTGTATGTAACAGATTTGACTCATAATGATCCCGTATACGTGTCGCTCATTTCAGTTGCTGAATTCATGCCTATTTTTCTGTTCGCTATCATTGGAGGAACATTCGCGGACCGTTGGCGGCCCAAACGGACCATGATTAGTTGCGATTTGCTGTCCGCTGCCTCTATTTTTATTGTCTTGTTGGCATTATGGTACGGGTCATGGCAGGTGCTTTTGCTGTCCACTTTCTTTTCGGCCATTCTATCTCAATTTTCTCAGCCGTCTGCGATGAAGATATTTAAGCAGCATGTAGCACCAGAACAGCTTCAGGGAGTGATGGCCCTTTTTCAATCTCTCATGGCATTATTTATGGTTATCGGCCCCGTTATCGGTACATTTATTTATCAACACTTTGGAATTTTCATTTCAATGTCTATAACCGGAATATTGTTTCTCATCTCGGCGCTTGTCCTGACTCGTATTCCACAAGATGAACAAGCACTTGAGATAGATGATCAACCCCCTCATTTCATTCAAGAGCTTAAAGAAGGAATACGTTATGTATGGAATAACCGCACACTTCGCACGCTTGGGGGAACATTCACCGTAATTGGGCTAGCGGTCGGACTTATTCAACCATTAATGGTTTTTATCGCCATCGAGAACCTTGGACAAAACAAGGAATTCCTGCAATGGCCATTAATGGCGAACGGAGCGGCTATGCTGGTGGGAGGCGGTCTGATTATGGGGGTTGCCAAAAAAGTACAGCCGCAATTACTGCTGGTGGTCGGACTTTTGGTCAGCACACTGACAACCTTTGGAGTCGGATGGTCGCACAATATTGTGCTGACCATGGCACTACAAGTTTTCAGCGGCCTATTTTATCCTTGCATTCATATCGGTATCGACACAATGATGATGAAAAACGCCGAAGCTGCTTTTATCGGCCGCGTCGGTGGTGCCCTCTCTCCCCTGTTCTCCGGGATGATGGTCGTCGGTATGAGTATTGGCGGAACACTCAAACACGAATCCTCCCTGAACACCGTATATACCGTGAGCGCCGGCTTGTTTTTGGTCGGAGCGACGCTGTTGTTACCATTGCTTCGTGACAGGCGGCCTGTACAAGCTGTCATAGCCGATGATTCTGAATAGCAGCACAAGAAACCGCCCCTGGAGAGGTGATATGCCATCCTCCGGGGCGGTTTCTTAATGTTTGTATCATAATTTCAGACGGATTATGACTCTCTTCCTTCATGCTGTCTTTTCCACAATCGTGCATCCAGGCCGTTATCATCCAACAGCTCATCATGTTGTCCCTGCCCTACGGCCATTCCTTTGTCCAATACTACAATACGGTCCGCGTTTCGTATCGTTTTGAGGCGATGAGCAATAGCAATGACCGTTCCACCTTGGACAAGGCGGTTAATAGCCTGTTGAATATCCTTCTCATTATCATTTAATAGATAACAAAACTTTATTAGATATCGAGTTTACATAATATATGTTATGTTAATATAATGATCACCATTGTAGCGTATTAAAGAAGTAGGACTTGACTTCAACGCCTGTCCAATCGTATAGTATGGTTATATCTTCAATTAAGGGAGAGATTTTGATGTCGGTGAACGTTCTTAACTAAGCAATTGCATATTCAGGGAGTATCATCAGGCGCTTGTACCCTTCGGGGACAGGTTTGTTTGTTGCTGTGTTGTTACCCTGATATTAGTTAAGAACATGCGGATATCATAGATCGCCTTCGGGATTATCTTCATCTAGGCCCTATTCCGTGCTGTGTTCAGCGCGGTTTTTTTGTTTTCAGATTTTGTAACTTCCCTTTAAACGTCTTCCTTTCACGATCCCAATAGCTTAGCAAAGAACTATTGCGTGAATGAATTGGAAAAACGTAACTCGGAACTACAAAAGTTGAATAACAGGCTTATTTGAAGATAAATTCCCTCTTTCCTTAAGGGCGGAGAATGAACGTTTTGTTCATTCTCCGCCCTTTTTTATTTTAACAGCAAGGTTTTCTAAATCCTTACACCACACAACCAAAGGAGAGATTTATTCATGAACGAAACTACAATGCTGCGTTTGGAATATGATCAAATTAAAACAAGAGTTTCTGAATGTGCTTTTTCTTACCTGGGTAAGCGTCACGCTGCTACTATGCGGCCAATTACTGATATCCGTACCATTAAGATTCGTCTTGACGAAACGAACGAAGCGTTACAGATCATTCGCCACGGAGCAAGCGTTCCTGTTCCTTCGTTGGAAGGTATGGAGCACATTCTTCAACTGCTCGGAACCGGGTATATGTTCAGCGAGCGTGATTTTTCTCATATGGCTCAATTCATTCGAAGCTGTATTCAACTGATAAAATATATGCATTCCAAGGCGGACGCTGCTCCAACCGTCAGCGCTTATGCATCTTCCATGTATAGCATGGAGCCACTTTTATCCGAAATCGAAAGATGTATTCATTCGGGACGTGTGACGGATATGGCCAGTAAAGAACTAGCTAAAATTCGCAAAAAAATTGCGGTTACTGAAGAACGTATCAAGAGAAAACTTGACTCTCTCACCAGCCGTCACCGATCCATTATGCAAGAAAATATGATTAGTCAGCGCAATGGCCGTTACGTGCTTCCAATCAAAAAAGAATTCCGTAAACAAGTGAAAGGTAATGTACTGGATGAATCAGGAAGTGGTCAAACGGTTTACGTTGAACCTGCCGAGATTACGAATCTGCAATTCGATCAGAGCGCGAACATGGCAGAAGAATCAAAAGAAGAAATGAAAGTGCTGGGAGACCTGACGGCAATGGCTGAGTCATACAACCGGGAACTAAGCATCAATACAGAGACAGTAGGTGTATTGGATTTTTTATTGGCAAAAGCCAAATACGCCATGACTCTGGATGCTATCCCTGTCGAACTTAACCTTAACGGGATTATAGACATCCAAGGTGCACGTCACCCGTTGATGTCCCATACCATGGTGCCGCTTGATTTCTCAATTGGCGAAGGATATTCCTCACTCATCATCACCGGACCGAACACAGGCGGAAAAACGATGGCCCTCAAAAGCGTCGGTCTTTTAACACTAATGGTGCAATCGGGGCTACTGGTACCTGTTTTGCATGGCAGCCGAATGGCTGTATTCGAGGAAATTGTGGTAGACATCGGGGATGGACAAAGCATTGAACATGCTTTGAGCACCTTTTCTGCACACATCCGCAACATGATTAGCATATTAGAGACAACAGGCAACTCTACTCTGATCCTGATTGATGAAATGGCATCCGGTACCGATCCGGGAGAAGGAGTAGGTCTCTCTATCGCGTTGCTAGAAGAATTCCATCGTCGTCGGGCGACAGTAGTGGCTACAACGCACTTTAGCGAAATTAAGCATTTTGCTGAAAATACACCGGGATTTCAGAATGCTCGTATGGAGTTTGATACCGAAACGCTACAGCCTTTGTACCGACTTCGCATTGGAGAGGCCGGAGAAAGCTACGCATATGCAATTGCCCTGAAGCTGGGCATGTGGACACGTATTATCGAGCGTTCCGAGGCCATTTCTGCGGGCAGAGCATCTCAAAATACACAGGAATCGTTTGTTATTCCCCCTTGTGTTGATGATGAAATGTCTGATGATGCAAATAAGTCTCTTCCTAAAAAAGCGGCTTTTGACGATACAGCCACAAAACGGAGGAAACAAGAACTTCCTCTCAAAACCAAGCCATTTGCCCTTGGTGATAGTGTTTATGTAGGCTACCTGGATCGAACTGGAATTGTATACAAAACCGAGGATGAACGGGGGAATGTCGGAATTTTGATCCAAGGACAAAAACTGAGCATTAACAAAAAGAGGCTCGTCCTTCACATCGCTGCTACTGAACTGTATCCTGACGACTATGATCTGGATATTGTTTTAGAAACCAAGGAAAACCGCAAAAAACGGAAACTGCTGAGACGCAAGCATGTCGAAGGAGTGATGATCGAATCTCCCCCAGAAAATGAAATGTAGACGCACGGGTATATTCTCAACTGAAAAATAAGCTATTTTTATATTGTCAGTGAAACTTGAATCTGCAAGCGGACACTTAACAAGAGCGATCCACTTGCAGATTCTACCACAACGGAAAACATAATATATATTATGTAAACTAGACGGTTTCCCTCTTATTTGTATTACTCAATCCGGCACTCATCGAATAATCACTTTTGTTATCATTCTAACGTTAGGATACAAAGGCATCTTATGCTTAGATTTGTAGGATTCCAAAAATTGATAGGGATGTTCTTCTTTCATGAGAACGTCCTCATTTAAATTAACTACCATAGTACCAGGTTCAAATTTATTTCTTTAAATAAATTTGTATTAGCTTTCGTCAAGGCAATATCATACTAACCTTTAATTCACCATTGCTTTCCAGCTTATTTTGAATTATTCTAATGCTAATCATAAGACGATCATTAAAATAAGGAGGCTAGTCTAATTTAATGCCAAACCGTTCTCGGAGAAATGGTCCAAAAAAGAAATACTAGGACATCTATGCGACTCCGCTTCTAATAATCATCGAAGATTTATCATGATTAAGCATTCAACATCCCCTATCAAAATTGAATCGTATGCGCAAAATGAATGGGTGGCAGCTAATCAGTATCAGGAAGTGTTCTCTTACGTGGATGTCATACATCTATGGAAACTATTGAATAAGCAAATCATAAATGTTTTAAACTCATGTACATCATTCGATTCTAAGAAAAGATTTCAAAAAGATGACCACTCCACCGAAACATTACAGTGGCTAGTTGACGATTATATTCAGCATTTGCGGCATCATTTGGAACAAATCAATCAAAAACAAGACTAACGCTATGAAAAAGAATACTACGTTCATGATTGTAATGACCTAATGACGTTGATGTGATTTTCAAGTCAGGATGTAATTCTGCCCAATGAGTTTACATAATTATTATTATGTAAACTCATTTTCATTTAATCTCAACTTTCACGCTGTACTTATAATCCTGATATTGGTATCTGAATATCCAGCTTATCCATTGCTTTTTCTTTTTCCCGATCAGTGACATGTGTGTATACTGTGGTTGTCTGAATGGATGAATGCCCTAGCAGCTCCTGTACGGTACGCAGATCTGCTCCCTTACGCAATAGCATTGTCGCAAATGTATGTCTCAGCTTATGGCTGGAATAAGCCTCCCGGCGTTCTATACTCTTATCTTGCTGGAATCTTTCGAACGTTTCTGTAGCGATCTGTTGAATGGTGCGCACTGCCAGACGGCGACCTTTTTGGGATACAAACATCGCATCCTCTTTACCTCTCCACGGCGTCAATCTTTCCTCCAACGCATGCTCCACAAAATCACACACGGCTTCCGGTACCGGGAGAGTACGCCACTTACGTCCTTTACCGAACACATCTAAGGTACGTCTTTCTCGACTGTAATCCGAGACATTCAATGAGTGAACCTCCCCCACCCGCAATCCCATGTAGACCATCAGCAGAAAAATTGCCATATTACGATTTGCATATTTCCCTTCCACCGCAAGCAAAAACGGATGAATATCCTTTTCATCCAGATAGACGGGCATACGATTCTTTTCAGTCTTTGCTTTTTTAATTCCCGCTGCCGGATTTGTGCTGCATAACTCAAATTCCTGTAGCGCTTTAAAAAAACTGTTCACCGCTGCATGCTTCCGGTTCCGCGTACTATCTCCGGCGCCTCCTTCCCGCGCTTTAGACAAATACGACATAACATGAATCTTCTTCACCTGATCGAGTGGTTTATCACGCAACGTGCGTAAAAACTGCTTCACATCCCCTATATAATTTTTTTGCGTATGTATCGTATATCCAGCATCCTTCATCCAAATCAAAAAAGCTTCCAGCTCCTCAGTATATATTTCATCAATTTCTTCTGTTGTATCGAGCTCCACATGTCGCAACTCTTTTTTCATCCCGCTCGCCTCCAATTCAGTTCATATTCCGAAATATACTGTAAAACGATCATTTTCGTCTTATTTTTATCGACAATTCAATCGACATCTTACGCAGGAGAGATTCCAAAAGTCGTTTTAAACCTAAACAGCGTATAATTTATATTATACGCTATTTTTTAAACGCTTTTCAAGGGTAAATAGAGCGTTTTCCCCCTTATTTAGCAGCCGAGCGAAAGCATTTAGCATTAAAAAAACGCATAAATGCGGTTCATATTCGTTATAATTTTGTTCGCCAGTAACCAGAAAGGCACTACTACTTTATAGCAGTGTCAGAATTTGAGGACCATCCTCTGTTATCGCAACTGTATGTTCATATTGAACACAAATCGAATGATCTATTATTCGAGCTGTCCAACCGTCATGTTCCACACAAGAACCCCAACTCCCCATGATAGCCTTTAAATCAGAAAACATGAGACAGTCAAATTATATACATTAAGTTAATTGCCCCTAATCCCTTGTTATCGCCAGCATCAGGAAGTATATCTAAGAACTCATGGGGTGAGTCGCTGTCGACACGGCATGGATGATGAGAAAAAGTAATTTGCAGTCTAGCTCCGTTTTCCCTTGATCATTCAGCACGATATACTTAAAGAAGTCGAAAGGCAACCTTATATTCGACCTATGCTCATTTCAAAAATGTAGGTTTATTCATGACAAAGGGAGTGTTCATTTATTTATGAGTACCGAAATGCTGGAACGTCGAAGTGAAATTCTAAAACGAAACATCCATCAATTGCTGGTTCAGGAAAATCAACACGGCGTGACACGTCAGGAAAATTACACGTTGCATAAAATGATCAGAGAGCTGCATCAAACCTCTCATGCCTTGAATACTTCCCGTTGAGATGAAAGGCTGCTAATCAAATGAAAAAATAACCTTCAGCCCCACTTCTCCTTAGTGGTGTTGAAGGTTATTTGTTGTGTGTAGCCTTTAATTGACAGGTAGTACTCTTTCGGATGTTACCCTTTGGAGCGACTCAGCAGATATAAGAAGTATGGCGCACCAAGAATGGCTACAATCAAACCTGTCGGAATTTCTTTCTGTAAAGGTAAAGATCGTGTGATCGTATCCGCTACAAGTACCAGGAGTGCTCCGACTAAAGCACAGGTTACCAGCAACATTTTATGCTTCGGGCCCACCAGCTTTCTCGCCAAATGTGGAGCCACCAAACCGACAAAGCCGATACCGCCACTAACCGAAACACTAGAACTGGCCAATCCAACCGCAGCAGCCAGAAGGAGAATACGTTCCTTTTCGATAGGTGTACCCAACCCCGATGCGGTCTGATCCCCCAGATTAAGCACATTCATCACATTTGCTTTGTAGTATACAAAAGGAAGTAATACAATCAGCCAAGGCAACAGAGCCATTACGAATTTCCAGTTTGAGCCCCAGATGCTTCCTGCTAACCAATTAGCTACAAACGTGTAGCTTTCAGGTGTCAGCTTAAGAGTCATAATGATCATCGCAGCACTGATACCCGCCGCTACACCAATCCCGCTCAGCAGTAGCCTTGTTGGGGAAATTCCTTCGCCTTTCTTGTAAGAAAGCGCGTAGATCAGAATAGCAGCTGCTCCTGATCCAATCAGCGCAAGAGCGGGAAGTAAAAACAATGAATTTGTAGTTTGCATTGATGGAAAAAGCAATACAAACAGCATGACCATCAGCCCGGCGCCCGCATTAATCCCCAGAATACCAGGGTCCGCTAGACCGTTACGCGAAACTCCCTGCATAATGCAGCCAGAAACAGCGAGGCCTGCACCGATTAGAAGGGAAATAACCATTCGTGGCAATCGGAATTCAAATAGGATTAATTCCTGCTGTGGAGTCCCTTGCCCAAATAAAGTTCTAAATAGCTCCATTGGCGAAAGCCGGATGGTTCCCGTATTTGCACTTATGGTGAACGCAGCAATGAGCAATATGAGCAGAATGACAACAACCATCCAATCATGGATTTTTTTACGATGACTAGCTTTGGCAATAGCCCCATTCGTAACGTTATTCATTTTACAGTGCCCTCCTTTCCATACGTGCCAGATAAAGGAAGAACGGAACCCCAATTAAGGCAATAAGTACACCCACTGGTGTCTCCTCAGGCGCATTAATCATACGGGCTGCCAGGTCGGCAAACACAATGAGTAAAGCTCCCATAATGGCCGAGCACGGAATAATCCAGCGATAATCGACGCCAACCAGCTTGCGGGTTATATGGGGAATAATCAATCCCACAAAACCTATAGAGCCAACCAATGACACTGCTGCACCCGCCAGAATCAGAACAAGAATCATCCCGACTACCTTTACCACCCCAGTTCGCTGACCAAGACTCAATGCAATTTCGTCTCCCAGACTAAGCAGCGTAATGGAGCGCGACAACATGAGAGCGCCGATAAAAGCTGCCACAACCCAAGGCAAAACTATACCGAGCTGAACCCACTTGGTTCCACTAAGCCCTCCGGCATACCAAAAAGCCAAATCCTGTCCAACATTAAAGTACAAACTGATCGCATCTCCTAAGGCAGACAGCAATGCCGTGACAGCTGCACCCGCCAATACAAGACGAACTGGCGTGAGACCTGATTTGGATATAGAACTTGTACCATATACCATCACAACAGCCAGAGCTGCACCAACGAAGGAATACAACATTAATTGTAAAAAAGAAGAACCCGGAAAAAGTGCAAAGCAAATCGCCATCGCCAAGCTGGCTCCCGAGTTCAGTCCAAGCAAGCCCGAGTCAGCAAGTGGATTTCGAGTCATTCCTTGCATAATTGCACCTGCAACGGCAAAGCAAACACCGATTAAAACCCCACCCAGAATTCGAGGTAGACGGATTTCCCAAATAATTTGATGGTTTTGCAACTCGGGTTTAAAATGAAAAACAGCGTTCCATACCTCTTCTAGCCTAATAGAGGCTGCACCAAAAGATAGGGATAGCGCGATACCGAACGCTAAAATTCCAAGCCCAACTGTCAGGATAAGCGTAGCCGCCCAAGGTCGCGAGTGGAATTGAGTCGGCGACTGGTTATGTTTACTTTGAGCGGGGCCATCTGATGATTCTGATAATTTCATAACTATTGTTCACCCTTACTGTTGAATAGTATGTAGCTATCACGAACTGTGTTGAAGATGATGTTGATAATGAGAATTATTATCACGCAATCTTTACTATTGTAAATTAATGTGGCAATAGCTTCAATAGCAAATTTCGAGGAGTGCCTAATGCTCTACCCTATTGTGAAAAAATAAAGCCCTTCGGCATAAATACCAAAGGGCTGCGAACAACACCGAAACGACTACTTCTGTGCGGCGTTCTCTTTATTCCGCTGGACGATCATATCTGCGATTTCCTCAGCTTGTCCTACAATGGCAATCGGGTCGAAGTACCAATATCGATCCTCCTGAAGCTCAAAAACCTTACCTTGCCGGACCGCATTTAGTGATTTCCATATGCTGTCTCCTTTGTAACCCCTCAAATCCTTGTTAACCGTCAGAAAGATATAAGAGCCTGCATATTGATTAATGACTTCTTTTGACACCGACTTCCATTGAGTCTCACCTAATAATTCTTTTTGGACAAGCGGCGGAGGTGTCAAATTGAGTCCTCTGTATACGGCCTGTCCTCCTCTGCCAAAATTATCACCATATACATAGTATTCTTTATCCGAAGCTTCCATTACGGTGAACGTATCCTCAGGCTGAATAATACCCTTTAGCTTGTCACGTGCAGCCTGCATCCGCTGATCGTATTGGGCAAGCCATGTTTTGGCTTCCTGTTCTTTTCCAAGTAGCTCACCAAAAGCTGTCAGTTCCTCATGCACATTCTTATACGTTCCATAAGGAATGACGATGGTCGGAGCAATTTTACTATATTTTTCATATTCAGAAGCATCTTTGGAACCAATTAGAATCAAGTCAGGCTCCAGAGTCAATACTGTTTCAATGGATACGCTGCCGCGATCTCCAATGCTTGCAATGCCCTGCACAATCTCCTTCGAAAACGGATTATCCAGATAATATTTAACACTTCCCACAGGTTTAATCCCTAGTGCTAGTAAATCATTCTGGTACATATCAACTACAATCCGCTGAGGGTGAACCGGAATCTTAATATCTCCATGAATCGTTTTGACTGTTTTCATTTCCTCTGACTTTTGTTCACTAGAAGTTTGATTCTGCTTTTCATCCGGTTGCTTCACGTTTCCACTACAGGCGGTAAGAACTAAAATGACTGACAGAAGCATCATCACAATCCACATTTTCTTTGTCAAGCCCAATCTTCCTCTCTCTATTTACGGTGTCATATCGGCCTATTTACGTTCCATATTGAGCTTGGTGCAGGCGACTATACGCTCCTTTTACTGCCAATAACTCTTCATGTCTGCCTTGCTCGGCAATTCCTTGATCTGCAACTACGATAATGCGGTCAGCATTTTTGATTGTTGCCAGACGATGGGCGATAACGAGTGTCGTGCGACCTTGGGAAAGCTCTGTCAGCGCCTGCTGAATCGCGGCTTCTGTCTCTGTATCCAACGCTGATGTCGCTTCATCTAAAATGAGAATAGGCGGATTTTTAAGGAACATCCGGGCAATAGACAAACGTTGCTTTTGACCACCGGAGAGCTTTACACCTCGCTCACCGATCATTGTACCCAGACCATCCGGATATGAGCGAACAAGGTCTTCAATCTGAGCTCGACGAGCAGCATCCCAGATTTCTTCTTCCGAAGCATCAAGCTTACCGTAAGCAATATTTTCACGAATCGTTCCATCAAAGAGGAATACATCCTGCTGTACGATACCAATCATGGATCGCAGCGAATCCAGCTTCATTTCACGGATATCCATCCCATCAATGGTAATGCTACCTTCCTCAACATCGTAGAAGCGAGGCAACAAACTGCAAAGTGTCGTTTTACCTGCTCCTGAAGGACCTACAAGTGCTACGGTTTCACCTGCATGGATAGATAGGTCTACTTTGCGTAATACCTTATCTTTGCTTTCGTAACCAAACGTTACACCTGCAAATTGAATATCTCCATTAAGATGGCTAACCGCCTTGGCCCCAGGCAGATCTTCTACATCCGATTCACTTTCCAGCAAATCCAGGTACCGTCGGAAGCCGGCAATCCCTTTCGGATACGTTTCGATGACAGAATTAATTTGTTTAATTGGCCCCAGGAATACATTAGACAGCATCACAAATGCGATAAATTCCCCGTAGGTCATCTGTCCTTCGATAACAAACCATGTTCCACACACAAGCACAAACAATGAAACCAGCTTCATTAGTATAAAACTAATCGAGGAATTCCAGGCCATAATCCGGTACGCGATCAGCTTCGTTTTACGAAAACGTCCATTATTCTCAGCAAAACGTTCCATTTCATGTGCTTCGTTGGAGAACGCTTGAACAACGCGAATCCCGCTGACATTATTTTCAATGCGAGCGTTATAATCCGCAATATCAGAAAACATACGATGGAAAGCAGCAGACATTTTACGGCTGAAATAAAGAGACAAGTAAATCATGAGGGGTACAATGATGAAAGTCAGTACAGCCAGCTTCCAGTTAATGCTGAGCATGATACCAAAGGCTCCCCCCAGTGTCATCAACGCGATGAACAAATCTTCGGGTCCGTGGTGGGCAATTTCCCCAATATCCATCAGGTCGTTGGTCATACGGGAAACGAGATGCCCTGTTTTGTTATTGTCAAAAAAGCGAAAAGATTGCTTTTGTACCCGATCAAATAGCTTTTTACGCATGTCCGATTCGATGTTAATACCCAGCTTGTGCCCCCAATAGGTAACTACGTAATTCAGCGCAGCACTTATGACATAAATACCGAGTAGAGCTAGACAGGCATATAAAATCCATTTCCAGTTCCCACTGGGTAGCAAATCATCGACCACCCGGTTGACTGCAAGCGGAAAAGCTAACTCCAGCAGTGCTGCCAGCAAGGCACAAGAGAAATCAATGATGAACAAAGTCCGGTAAGGACGGTAGTATTCAAAAAACCGTCTAAGCATAGTCATGACTTCTCCTTTCTAATTTCAATTGAACTGATCACTTCGGATCAACGGAAAACATTTCAACGGCCTCATCCAGAGATTGGTCAACGGCTAGCGGTGAGTACGTAAACCACGGATCTGCTTTGATGAAATACACTTTGTGGTTCTTGACAGCCGGAAGATTTCTCCACAGTGCACTTTGTTCAATTTGCTTAAGCATTCCGTCCTTGCTCGCTTCATCATAAACCAGCATAATAATTCGGTCTCCTGATAGTTCAGGCAGCTTTTCCATTGAAATAACATCATAAACATAATTAAATCTCGGGTCCTTCGCCAGCTTCTGGCGTATGTACTCAGGAGGATTCAATTCCAGTGAACGGTAAATAACATGTCCTACATTCCGCGCTCCGTATACCCTTAACACATTCTTATCGTAGGCCATATAAATCGTAACCGTTTCATCTTTTTTGAATTTTCCAGCCAGCTTCTTTCGACCTTCTTCAGCCTTTTTGTTGAAACTAGCGATCCACTGCTCGGCTTCCTTCTCCTTACCCAGCACGGCTGCGACATTCCGCAGTTGCTCAAATAAGTCGCCATCTCCAAACGAAACGACCACGGTTGGAGCAATTTTCTCCAGCTGCTCCTTCACTTCTGGCGTGGTATATTCTGTTGTGATGATCAGGTCCGGTTGTAACTCCAGCACCTTTTCTACATTTGTCGGGTTCCCAATATCCGCAACTCCGTCAATCTTACCTTTTAAATAGTCGCCTTCCAACAAGTGGGAAGCAGCACCTGCAGGCTTAACTCCCAAGGCCAGCATAGCATCCAAATATTGTGTCGTGACAACTCGCTGTGGATTTGCAGGGATACTGATCTTATTACCAGTAGCATCAGTATATTCGCGCATGACAACCGTTTTGGATTGTCCGGAAGGATCATTAGTGCTGGTCTTGTCATTTGTCTGGTTGTTGCTAGCTGCGTTTCCACATGCACTCAATACAACCATCAAAAGAACCACAAGACAAAACGTGGATTCCCATTTTAATCTGTACCTTTGTTGCACAATATACGTCCTCCTTAGATATATACAATTCATAATATGATAGTGATTCTCATTATCATATAATTGTTATTCTATCTTTTACCGTCTGTTCTTACAATACAAAAATAAAAAACTTCCATTTATGTGTATGTATCGTCATCGTAGAATAGCCAAAAAAAAGAACTGATGCGCATTACAGCATCAGTCCGAATAGCTTAATATGTTAGGTCAAGCGTCCTTTTTATTTCGATTGATCCACTAACTCCAGCTTAGCGGGAATGGATGTTTTCACGGTTTTACCTTGAAGTACATCCTTGGCTGCCTGCACCGCCAATTGACCAATAAGCTCGGGTTGCTGAGCTACGGTGGCTGTCAGTTTCCCTTCCTTAATTGATTTAAGCGCATCCTCGTTACCGTCAAAACCGATGACTGGAATGTTCTTACCTGAGCTTTGGATTGCTTCGATCGCACCCAACGCCATTTCATCATTGTGGGCAAATACTGCCTGAACGTCCGGGTTGCCTTGCAGCAGATTTTCCATCACGTTCAAACCTTTGGTCCGATCAAAATCGGCCGATTGTTTAGCTATGACTTTCAGATCCTTATCTGCTACTTCATGGAAGCCTTTCCCACGTTCACGGGTAGCGGATGCTCCTGGAACACCTTCCAGCTCGATCACCTTGGCACCTTTTCCAACTTGATCAATCACATATCGGGCAGCCATTCGTCCTCCCTCTACGTTGTCTGAAGCGACGAGTGCTTTTACATCACCTTTGTCAGCAGAACGATCCAGTGTAATAACCGGGATGTTCAATGCATTCGCTGATTGTACCACAGTGGAAATGGCCGAAGAATCTGTCGGATTAATGAGTAACGCGTTTACTCCCTGTTGAATCAGATCATCCACGTCATTACTTTGTTTCGCCGAATCATTTTGTGCATCCACAACAATGACCTGCATTCCTTGTTTTTTGGCCTCTGCCACAACTCCGTCTTTGAGAGAGACGAAGAATGGATTATTCAGTGTTGAGATCGACAAGCCGATTTTAATGTCCTTCAGGTTCGCGGCCGCTTTAGGTTTCGCCCATTCGGGCGGTTCCAAGGAACACCCTGTCATGAGCAGGAGCAGCAAGGCAGTCATGATTAATGTAAGCTTTTTCATATTTATGTGTCTCCTTCTACGCAGATTAGGTGTATTATGCGGATTTTTTACGGTCAATCAATACAGCAATAGCGATGACGATCCCTTTTACCACCATTTGATAAAATGAGTTAACCCCCAGCAAGTTCAAGCCATTGTTTAGCGTACCGATGATAAGCACACCAATTAATGTACCTACGATTCGTCCGCGTCCTCCCGAGAGGCTTGTTCCACCTAATACGACAGCCGCAATGGCGTCCAATTCATAAGAAGTACCTGCTGTAGGTTGCGCCGAGTTTAAACGGGAAGTCAAGATAGCTCCCGCCAACGCGGAAAGCATTCCAGCCAGAGAATAAATCCAGATTTTTACACGCGGTACTTTAATACCAGATATAATTGAAGCCTTCTCGTTACCACCAATGGCATACGTTTTGCGTCCGAATGGTGTTTTATGCAAAATGATCCATAGAACAGCAAAGGTAATGAGCATCGTAATCGCTGGAACCGGAATACCGAACTGATAGCCACGTCCGAACAATTGAAATACCAGACTGTCTCCGAGTCCTGTAATAGGGTTACCGTTGGTATAAACGAGTGTCAATCCTCTGAAAATAGTCATGGTTGCTAGTGTAGCGATAAACGGAGCCATTTTACCTTTCGTAATCATCAAGCCGTTGACCATCCCCATCACGCCACCCAATGCACAACCGATGATAATCGCCAAAATAGGATCGAACCCGGCCAGCATCATATTTGCGACAAACGCACTGGATAGTGCTAATATGGAGCCGACTGATAAATCAATTCCGCCTGTGAGAATTACGAAGGTCATACCGAACGCAATCAACGCATTAATGGATACCTGGCGCAATAAATTCAAAATATTAAGCGGTTCCAAAAAGCTGGGATTTAAGACCGATACAATGATTACCAAAATAATGAGCCCCAACAATGGGCCAAGCTTCTGTGTGATTTGTGACATTTGAAAGCCTTTGCTGCTTTTTGATTCATTCATAGTTGTCATATTACTGTCCTCCTGTAGCTAGCGTCATAATATTTTCTTGTGTGGCTTCTTCCCTGCTCAGCTCTCCGCTGATCTTTCCCTCGTGCACCACGACAATACGATCGCTCATGCCGAGTACCTCAGGGAGTTCCGAGGATACCATAATAATCGCGACTCCACGTTCAGTCAGCTCGTTCATTAACTGGTAGATTTCCCGCTTGGCTCCCACATCCACACCTCTCGTCGGTTCGTCAAGAATGAGTACATTCGGACCAATACCTACCCATTTGGCAATAACCACTTTTTGCTGGTTACCACCTGACAAACTGCGAACCGTTGTTTCGCCCGATTGGGTTTTGATTTGTAAGCGCTTAATTAAAGTGTTAACAAAATCCAACTCTTTTTTACCTGAAATAAATCCTTTTGAAGTAAAACTGAACAGATTCGGCAGTACCATATTTTCCCGGATAGAAAAATCCAGCACCAAACCCTCATCTTTTCGGTCTTCTGTAATGAAGCCAATCCCTAGTTTCACTGCATCATCCGGTTTACGAATAGACACCTTTTTTCCACGCACATGAATCTCACCACGATCCAAAGCATCCAGTCCAAATAACGCACGCATGATCTCGGTCCGTCCCGAGCCCATCAAGCCTGAAAAACCTACAATTTCCCCAGATCGTACAGTGAAATTCACATTTTCAAACAACCCTTTATGCGAAGCATTTTTGACCTCCAGCACCACTTCTCCCAAAGCAGGCGTTCTTACCGGGTAGCGTTCAGTCAGCTCTCTACCTACCATTTTCCGTACAACCTCATCAAAATTCGTATCGGGAATCGCCTGAGTATCCACCGTTTTCCCATCACGCATGATGGTAATCCGATCACAGATCGCGAATATTTCCTCCATCCGATGTGAAATATACACAATCGAAACACCAACTTTTTTCAAGGAAGTAATAACCTCGAATAGCTTCTGAATTTCCCGTTCGGTTAAGGCGGCTGTCGGCTCATCCATCACGATAACTTTAGCATCTGTCATGAGTGCTTTGGCAATTTCAATCATCTGCTGTTGACCCACTGAACACTCGCCTGCTTCACCGTTCAATGGAAGGTTTACCGAAAGCTTGCTGAATTGTTCATTTGCTAGCGCTTTCATTTTGGAGCTATCTAGTAAGCCCCACTTGGATGTCATTTCCTTGCCGATAAACAGATTTTCCAGCACAGTCATCTCCGGCCACACATTCAGTTCCTGATGAATAAAAGCAATTCCTTTTTGCTCCGCTTCTTTGGGGTCAGCAAAATAGGTTTCCTGGCCGTCAATGATGATCGTTCCCTCATCTCGCCGATGCAGTCCGATTAGAATATTCATCAGCGTTGATTTGCCTGCACCATTTTCACCCATGAGGGCATGTACTTCTCCTTCACGAAGATCAAAGTGAACACCACTCAGTACCTGATTGGTTCCAAAGGCTTTGTGAATTCCTTTCATTTGAATCTGCATGCTGTACCCTCCTTTTTATTCAATATTGATTTATCCAAAATGGACTCCTGCCTGCAAAATACAATTGGCATACGGTTTAGCTTCTCCTGTACGAATGATCGCCTTTGCATAACGGGTCAACTCTTTGAATTGTTCATGAGAGCAAAACTCAATGACGGCAACTTGCTTACTAATCTGTGGCTGTTCTAATTGCTCCCCTGCAAAGTTGTGCATAATATACTGTAATGCTTGTTCATTTTCTTGTTTGATTTCTTCGGCCAGCGTTACTTTTTCGATCACCATATCTGCTGCAATGACATCAACGACGTCCTGAAAGGATGGAACACCCAGTTTAAGGGCCAAATCAATTTTGGTAACGCCTTCAGGAACAGGTAAGCCAGCATCAGCCACGACAATATAGTCAGTGTGGCCGAGATCCGACAGTATTTTGGATATATGACTGTTTAGGATTCCATGTTTCTTCATATTATATTTGCTCCTCCACTTCACGACGGGTTGGCATTCCACCTTGGGCTCCAAATTTGGTAACGGATAATGACGCAGCACGATTAGCAAATTTCACACTGTCTGCCAGCGAATTTCCTTCAGCTAAAGCCACTGCAAAAGCAGCGTTAAACGTATCTCCTGCACCTGTCGTATCAATAGCTTCTACTTTATAAGTAGGAACCACGACTTCCTGTTCTCCGTCGAAGAACCGTACACCGTTGCTGCCCTCAGTCACAAACAGCTTGTTGGGATATTTGCGCAGCGCTTCTTGAAGACTTAAATCCTTAAACATAATGGCAGCTTCATGCTCATTAGGCGTAATGTAGGTCGCATTCGCAATTACGCTTTCCTCCACTTCACGAGCCGGGGCTGGATTCAGCAACAAGGGTATCTGGTATTTCGCACAAATCTCGCTTACGTAAACAACCGTTTCTGTTGGTATTTCCTGTTGAATTAGCACAATATCCGAACTTCGGATGACGTCAAGCGCTTCTTCCACATAGGCGGGTGTCACTTCATTATTCGCTGCTTTTACCACGACAATACTGTTATCGCCTTCAGCTAGTATAATATGCGCTGTACCGCTTTCCATATGTGTAACCGGTTTCACATAATCGGTATGAACATGATTTTCTTCAAAATTACGTAAAATCTGCTTCCCAAAATGATCATCCCCTACTCGTCCAATCATCGTAACGTCGGCTCCGAGTCGTGCTGCGGCTACTGCCTGATTGGCTCCTTTACCTCCAGGTACGGTTGTGAAGCTTTCACCCAATACCGTTTCACCAGCACCGGGACGTTTGGACGAAGTAACTACGAGATCCATAGAACTACTTCCGATAACAGAGATTTTAGCCATTATAATCCACCTTTCTCGTCGTTTCCCGTTCGATAAACTTGACGGGCAATTGTATGCTTGAATAGGTAAGTACTTTCGAATGAAGATTAGGTACACTTGATTTCGATGCTTGCGCCTGCTCAATCAACTGAATGAGCAGACCTGCTGCTTCCCAGCCCATTTCATAAGCAGGCTGTCGAATCGTTGACAAAGGCGGGAATAACAAACTACTTAGTGGTATATCATCAAACCCGATAATTTGAACATCATCCGGGATTTTCTTTCCTAATCTATGTGCCTCATGCATCACCGCTGTAGCCACGATATCATTACTTGCGATAACTCCGTCCGTATCGGGATACTTGCTAAACAGCTCTTTGGCCCACGACTCGGCCTCCTTGAACGAAAAGGACGTTGTCTCGACCACATGGTAAGCAATTCCGGATTGCTGAAGCTCTTCAACCGCCCCGCGAAAACGGTCTTGTGCTGGACGAATATGTGCAGGGCCCTGCATGACTGTAATTTGTTTGCTGCCGCGTGCAACCATTTCTTGAGCAGCCAAGCAACCGCCATGGGCTCCATCTGCATATACGGAGAGGCTGTCACTGGAAGTTCGATCGAGAAAAACGACCGGGATCTTCAATTTTGCGTAACAATCGGCATCGGGATCATTGGTAGAAGAAATAACACCAACGACATTATTTTGAACAAAAGTATCCATGTAATCCAATTCTTTTTGACGATCTTCATCACTATTACCGAAAATAATCCGGAAATCATTTTCCTGCATTCGATCCTCTACCCCACGAGCTAACAAGGGAAAGTAAGGGTTCGTAATATCCGGCAGCAAAAGACCGATTAATCTAGATTTCTTTTTATACAAAGAACGTGCAACTTCATTAGGCTTGTAATTTAACTGCTTCACAGCAGCCTCAACCTTTCGCCGTGTATCCTCATGCACATATCCAGTTTCATTGATAACTCTGGAAACGGTTGCTACGGAAACCCCTGCAAAGCTGGCGACTTCTTTAATTGTTGTCATAGTGTAGGTTCAACTCCAATGTGTAACCGGTTACACATATAAAATATCACAGCATTAATTTTTTGACAAGCATTAATTATTTGCACGTTAAATCCTTTAGCTTTATAATTCTTATTGTAACTAGTGAAGTTCCACCTTTATACACATTCTAAAGTGAGGAGCAATGCTCCCGGTTACACAATAAAATACGTATACATGGAGGCTTATCCCTGATGAATATCGAAGTTTGGTCTGATTATATGTGTCCGTTCTGTTATATTGGTAAACGCCGTTTGGAGCAAGTGTTACAGAAATTTCCACATCACGATGAGGTGCAATTGACATTTAAGAGTTTCGAATTGAACCCGGGTGCTGTGAGAGATAGTGGTAAAACGATCAATGAAGAACTAGCCGCTAAATATGGGGTCAGTCTGCAAGAGGCTCAGGCTATGAATGATCGAATGAACGAAAATGCACGCTCTGCGGGTCTTGAGTATAATATTCATGCCATGGTGCCGACAAACTCTCTTGATGCTCACCGCTTAACACTTTGGGCTCAAACACAAGGCAAAATGCTGGAGCTGAGCGAGCGCTTATTCCATGCTGTTTTCATCGAAGGCAAGCATACAGGGGATCATGAAGTGCTGGCAGCGCTGGCTACTGAAGTTGGTCTAGATCAAAAGGAAGCGGCTGCTATATTAGCCAGTGACCGTTTTACCGACGAAGTTAGAGCTGATGAAGCCGAAGGCGCTGAGTTGGGTGTTCAGGGTGTACCATTCTTTGTATTTGATCGAAAATTTGCCGTTTCTGGTGCCCAGCCGGAGGAAGTATTTCATGACGCACTTCAAAAAGCATGGGATGAACGCTCACCTTTCACTATGATAAGTGGCAGCTCGTCCAAACAGGATGCAGGTGGTGTATGTACGGATGAGGGTTGTGAACTTCCAGGCCGCGAGAGCTGAACAGTCCTTGAATGAACATTTCCAACTCCCTAAATAAATTTTAAAAAAGCGTGCCAGCCCCCTATTAAACCTGAGGCTGGCACGCTTCTTTATTTTATAACGATTTAATCATTCCGCCATCCACAAGGATGGTGCTCCCTGTCAAATAGGATGAAGCTGAAGACGCCAGAAAAGCAACAACTTTACCGAACTCTTCAGGCTCTCCATACCGCCCCAATGGAATGCCCTCTTCTGCTTGTTTTCGAACCTGATCCGTCGTTTGCTGGGTTTTCTCAGCTCGATGCTCGTCCAAGCTACGCACGCGATCGGTTGCAATTCTCCCCGGTGCTACAGTATGTACCAGAATATTATGAGGAGCCAATTCCAGAGACAATGTTTTCGCCAATCCAGCGACTCCAGTACGTAGCGTATTTGAAATGATTAGTCCCGGAATTGGCTGCTTAACTGAGGAAGAAGCAATATTTAATATCCTACCGCTTTGTTGTTTTTTCATATAGGGTAACACCTCACGGATCAACCGGATATGACTAAGTAAATTTTGTTCAAAGGCCTGCATCCACACTTCATCAGTAAAATCATCAAAGGTACCTGCAGGAGGCCCACCCGCATTGTTAACCAAAATATCAACGGTGCCAAACAAATCAGCTGTACGGCGGATGGCCTGGGAGATATCTTCTGGTTTTGTTACATCGCAAACTACATATTCAACGCGGCCACTCGCTGTTTCCAGTAATTCCGCCTGCGTCCGCTGAAGCTCTGCTTCGTTCCGTCCTGAAATGATGACATTCGCACCCTCGCGTGCCAACTCCCGTGCGCTTGCCTTGCCGAGTCCTTTACTGGAACCTGCAACAAAGGCTGCTTTTCCCGTTAATCCTAAATCCATCTATAACACTCCCTTTTGTCAGTGTTCTCTATTTAATTGTACACATGACCAGCACATAATGCGAATAGCTTGGTAGTATCATGAAGGCTATCTATCCTCTCACCATTAAAAAGAATACGGAATCATTCATTGCAAGGTAAAACAAAAAGGCCTGACATTTAGTCAGGGGCCCTTTTTGTTTACAAAATATTTGTTACAGCACGTTATGATGTTGATGCAGGTGTTGTTGGCTGCTCGTATACAACAACGGACTGGCTCTCAGGCTCCCATTTAACATTTGTCCCCAAGGCCTCTCCGATTACCCTTACAGGTACCATTGTCGTCCCATCCACTATGGATGCTGGCTGCTCGATAGAATACGGCTGACCGTTAATATATGCTTTCGGACTGTTAACAAATAATTTGACGGACACGCCGTTACGGGTGACAGTAACAGCCTTTTCTTTCGGATCCCAGGAAACCTTTGCATCCAAAGCTTCGGAAGCTGTTCTAAACGGAACAAGTGTGGTCCCATTGCGGTTAATCGGTTTGGCGTCGTATTCTTCACCATTCACGAACAGCTTCATACCCGACGGCCGTCCGGCCTTCTTCGAGAATTCACCCAGCTTTTTGTAGCTGTCCAGATCGGACACATTAGCCAGTACCGCCTCCTCCTGCATGTAAACGGCATCTGTCACATTTCCGTTTTCAGCCAGTAGCTCAGCTGCCTCAGTCAGTGCTTTACCAGAATTCCGGATCAATTCAAGTTCAGCAACCTGCTCCGAAGTCAAACGGTCCGGGTATTTCGTAAGCAGCAGATTCGCAATAACCGCTCCTGCCGGCTTATCCTTCGTATTTTCTACCGCGTGAAGCAGACCCTTGTAACCGTTGCGTCCCTTGTGACCATTATGGTCTTTGGACCCCCCGTATGTATCATCCGTTACTGCAACAGGTTCAGTTTTTCTGATTTCTGCGTGTTTGTCTTTTTTACTGTTTTCATCCTTTTTACCGGATGCTTTGTCCTTTTGTTTTTTGGACTGATCATTGTCTGAGTCATGGGGATTGATTAGCTCTTCCCCGCTCTTTTCATTCCCGTCTTTAACAGACGTCTTTGCTTCCTGTTTGTTCCCCTGATCATTTCCGCGTCCCTGCTTGGCTTCAGCGGTTCCCGCTGCCAATCCCAAGACCAGTATACACGCTAGTAAAGCTGTCCAAGTGTTTTTCATGATGCGATTCCTCCTTATAGTAAACACCGGGCTCAATCGTCCCTAGATGTATTAACGGTTTCTCTAAGCTGATTTTTTATCTTTTTTTATTTAATGTGTGAGACACCACTATAGCTGCAGTCCAGATTACCAAAACCACTATAAAATTTTATTATACGCCTAACCTATTTACACAGTATAATGAGAAAATGCCCATGCATTTATAAGAAACAGCCTTTACATTCGCATAATAGAAAGAAGATGAAACAGACATGTTCGGCACCATTCTTTTGGACGTTGTTTTACCTATTTTTGTACTTATCGGTTTTGGTTGTATCATGCAATATTATTTTCGACTGGATTTGTATACCTTAGCTAAAATCAATTTTTATTATATCACCCCCGCAGTTGTGTTTACGGGTCTATATCACTCGGAAATTTCTTTAATGCTCATGGGTGAGATTTCACTTTTTTATGCCTTGTACATAGCTATTCTGTACGTAATCAGTACTACCGTCGCCAGATCGCTGAAATACAGCCCTGGAATGCGTGGAGCTTTTACAAACAGTGTAATGCTAGATAATTCAGGAAATTATGGTCTACCAATCAATCAGTTGGTGTTCAAAGGTGATCCGCTAGCCATTTCCGTTCAGGCTCTGATTATGACCTTTCAAAGCTTTGTTACATTTACATACGGTACTTTTGTTGTACAGAACGGTAAGGCTAACACTCGAAAAATTTTAATTATTTTTTTGAAAATGCCTGTACCTTATGCACTTGCACTAGGTTTGCTCCTAAATCTGTTGCATAGTCCGTTGCCTAATTTACTGGCTGAACCTTTGAATTATATTAGTCAGTCGATGGTTGCCGTGGCTCTGCTTACTTTGGGAGCACAAATTGTGCAATATCCCTTTCGCTTGCGCCGTACAGCCGTGTACATCAGTATGGTACTACGCCTGATTGCTGGTCCAATAGTCGGTTTTATGCTTGTCTTGCTGCTGGGTCTTAAGGGGATTCCCGCTCAAGCCTTGCTCATTGCATCGGGTATGCCTACCGGAGTTAATACAAGTATTTTGGCGGAAGAATATAAAAATGAACCCGATTTTGCCGCACAAACAGTATTACTTTCAACGATTATGAATGTCATTACGATGACACTGTTAATTTCAGTATCCCGGCATCTTGTTTGAGGTGTATGATAATATAAAAAATGGATTAGAGACGCTTTTTGTCTAAGGACAGGAGCGTTTCTTTTTCGAGATAAAAGAACATGCGTTCCTGTCGGTGCTTCTTTTTTCTACTTAAGGTGGTGTGTTTGTTTTGTGGAGATCGTATGCGAGCAAGAGTTTTTTCTATTATGAATTTTTCATATAGTGAAATAATTATACTATATAATTTGATCTCTATTAGTTGCTGTTTTCAACTTGTCGTTGCTTTTTCCTAAAAAAAGAATGCGGACAATAAGATCGTCAAAAATAAAGCCAGCTCACTCATTAGAGTGGCTGACTTAGGATTATCCTTATTAAGGTTTAGGGCTCAATTCCCCATTGCTTGCTTCCAGACAGATAAGCGGTTATTTTAGCAGAATCTTGTAAACTGTTTGCTGTAGGATTAAATGAATAATCATCGGTCTGTGTGTAACTGCTCCAGTCCTCTTTGGATATCCGGGTTTGCAAATCCACACTTTGACCAGGCTCTAAAGAACCCGCAGCCGATTTAAACCCAATTTCTGCATAAGAGTCTGCCCCTGGCTTCGCATTGGATAATGTTTTGAAGCTAGCAATCACATTCCCTGTACCGACGCTCGACCAATCCGTGAAGAAATTTTGTGTTTTCTCCCCGTTAATGGTGTAATAATAACGCAATGTCACATCTGCTAGGGAAATGGATGAGGTTCCCGTATTGGTTATTTTAAATTTGGAACTGATTGTATTACTTGTGGTGGATACATTCCCATTGAAGGTTTGCACCTTCAGAACGCCCTCGCCTGTTCCCGGCTCACTTGGCGTATCCCCTTTCACCGTAATCGTAAACAACACATCATTGCCTGTACTAAAATGGAAGTTTAGTGCTGTCTCTCCTTTAGGAAGTTTAGATAAATACTTGTTGGTAAGAACGACTGTTTCCTCACTAAGCGTATAATCTTCACCTTTGTTCAACACCACACTCCCCTGCTTGATCGCTTCCAGCGTATTGCCGTTAAGTGTTAGCTTGACAGTAATATCTGTATTGTTGTTATTCACTCCATAGGTTGCAGTCGTTGGTGTAATACTTGCTTGCCCGGTAGATGGCTGATCACCACCCACACGATCTGCCACCAGAATGCCGCGGCCATTCGTTCCCAGATAAGCACGTCCATAAACCCGCGGGTCCCCAATAATTTTGGTCACTCGAGCATATTGATGTTTGTCATCATTAATGCGCGCCCAGTTTGCACCAGCATCGTCCGATCGGTAAAATCCACGTGTACCATCTATTTTACCAACGATAAATACCGCTGCATACGTGCGGTTCGGCGCTGCCTTACCAAAGCCTACAAAATCCGCTTCCTGCACATTAGAGAGCTTGGTGAACGTAGCGCCGGAATCGTTGGAATGCCATAAACCATATGGCCCCCCATCCTCGGAGCCTCCGGCGAACCACACATCTCCTTCTGCTCCTCGTACAGCATCAATATCAGCATTGCCTGCTGTCGGTAAGCCAGTTACCGCTGAAGGCGTAAAGGATACGCCACCATTGGTGCTCACATATATTTTCCCGGAGGCAAATGCGTAATATTTATTAGGGTTCACTCGGTCAGAGACGATCTTTGCATTCGCTGGAATCCCTGTGCTTGCTGTCCATGAGTTGCCACCAGTTTTGGAGTGAAACACACCTTTGTCTGATGTACTCCACAGCAAGCCATTACCATCAGCCGCTACGGCGATACTGCCTCCTCCTGCTGTACCTGAAGGCTCGCTATTTGCTTTATACCAGTTGGCTCCGCCATCATTGGAAAAACCGATGGATTTGGCATTTGGATCTTTTTTGTAATCTGCTTTACCTACCCGGGCCATAAAGGAAGGGTTCAGTTCGGCATAATCAATGCTTTCGCTGCTTGTAAAGGTCGGATTATCCAGCATTTTAGCTGGAGCCTTGAATAAATCGTCATGTCTGAATCCAGAGACATCACCTACTGCGCTCACCAAAGGCGCACCGGTTGGAGGGCTCACCAGGTCCAAAATCGCCGTTTCCTCTACCCCTTTAGCGGCTACTGAAATATCCAGCTTTCCGCCTTTATCCCAATTGGTTAGATTTTTAGAGCCATAAATCGTAGCTCCGGTGCCGTACAACATATGGTCTGAATTAAATGGATCTATCTCCAGATCACCGATCATCCACCCCAGCTTGGGCGATACTTCCGGTGGAGCCGGGTTGGCATTGAAAGTCAGCCAAGGCGCACCGCTTATATCCAGATTATATTTCAGCTTGCGAGACGGATAACCATCAAATTCCCAAATAGGACTCCAGGTTGCCCCACTGTCCGTGCTGCGGTAAATCGTTTCATCCGGCCACCAGGCATTCAACGTAGCAACCATAAGTGTACCTGGCTTCTGGGCATCCACCGTCAGTCCACCATATCCAAAATGATTGTCCGCGCTACTGCTACCTATGGGGCTAATGTTAGTCCACTGCCCGCTGGCTGTATTTAATTTCCACAGTTCACCCTTTGATCCATCATATGGACCTGCTCCATCGCTATAAGAAATATACAGATTGCCGTCCGGTGATAACACACCGTGATGTGGCAAATAGCCCGTAGGCTGTCCCGCTATAGCAGACCAGGTTGTCCCGCCATCTGTACTGCGATAGACACTTTGCTTTTTATCTGCTACACCTACATAGATCGTCTGCGTTGCTTTACTCGAAGAGCCTGTTTTTTTGTCAAAGGTGATCCAGGCTAAACCGACAATGTCGCTGGTATATTCATTGGAAGGGTCCTGTACATACGTCCCTGGATTTGGGAAACTGCTCACCTTGCTCCAAGTTGCTCCAAAATCAGAGCTTTTCCATAGTCCATTACCACTTCGAGCTCCAAAGAACAAAATATTATTCCTATTTGGATCAATCGTCAGACGTTCCCCCATCGAGCGCCCCGGCATATTGCCCCCCACCTTAAAAGGAAGCTTGGTCGTCTGCCACGTATTGCCCCTGTCGGTGGAACGCATAATTTGCCCGTTTTGTTTATCCCATGAATTAGTATACGTACCTGTAGCTATATATACACGGTTTGGATCAACAGGATCAGTCGCTAGTGCATCGACACCATTTTTGTTCCAATCCTCCCAGCCCACAGAATCCGTCAGCGGAATCCAGCTCTCATTGGCAGCATTCCACCGGTAAGCCCCTCCAATATCTGTACGTGCATAGATCAGGTCTTTTTCCGTTTCATTAAAAATAATGCCAGGTACAAAACCACCACCTCCACCCGTAACGACACTTTTCCAACTGTAATCGTCACTTGAAGCAGCATGAGTCGGCGCTATCATTCCTGTCCAGGAAGCACCCGCTACCACAAGCGCCAAACAAGCAATCTTCAACCTGTTTTTTGCCTTAGTCAATGAATTCAACCTCCTTCTTCATAATCATTTGAATATACGAATTCGTTCCTATCGTTATCGTTGCTTCTCACAATTCTGACAAATGTTCTCTTAGACTCACCCCCATTCATCCCAATAAATATAGTGCAACACCCAATTTGTTAGCGCTTACACTGTTGTCATGCTCAATAGATTCGTCATCTTTTTTTCATTTCCTTGTACGAAAAATCAAGATCATGCGATATTATCTCCTGCTCCGCAGCTTATAGTATGAGGTTTAGACTTCCTTCAGAGTTAACACCTTTTATTTATTTCTATTATGAATTTTTCACATAGTGAATTAATTACTTTATTTTCATTCTTTATGGGTGTCAAAATACTTGGATTTACAACAAAAAAACCGCGCTATGCGCGGTTCCAGCTTCCGTTACTTCCGTTAATACTGGCTTTAGTCATAAACAAATGCATATTATTGCAAGTATTCAAGCGCCAGAGCTAAAAAAATATGCCCTGAGACGAGCAATGCCCGCTCATCAAAATCAAAGTGAGGATGGTGATGAGCAAAATGCGTTCGTTCATCCTCATTACGGGCACCTACATGAATGAAGGCTCCCGGTCGTTGCTCCAAAATCCTCTGCTCCCATGACCGGCTTCAAATCCAAAAAAGCGTCTGCTCCATACAGTCTGCCGATGAGCTCGCGTACACGTTCCGTTTCGACTTCGGCATTCACCAAAGAAGGATAGCCATTCAAATAGTCCATTTCGTATCCGGCATGATAAGCCTCAGTCAACCCCTTGACGATACTGCGAATTTCATTCTCGACTTCCTTACGCACTTCCTTATTAAACGTACGTACAGTCCCTTCAATTTTGGCCTTATCTGCAATCACATTAAAGGCAGTTCCAGCTTGAAATACCCCAATCGTTAACACTGCTGATTCAATAGGGTCCACCCTGCGACTAACCACCTGCTGCAACCCGTTCACAATTTGACTGCCGATAACAATAGAGTCTACCGTCTGGTGCGGTCGTGCGCCATGCCCGCCTTTACCGTTGATCTGGATCGTAAACGCGTCGACAGCCGCCATCGCAGGCCCACTCTTTAATCCAATTTTACCAAAAGGAATTTCAGACGCGAGGTGAATACCGTATACCGCCTCTACCCCTTCCAGACAGCCATCCTCAATCATAAACTTGGCTCCGCCAGGCGGTTTTTCTTCTGCATGTTGAAAAATAAACACAAGCTTTCCCTTCAGCGCCTCACGGTTATGGCTCAACACGCGTGCCACTCCAAGTAATGCAGCCGTGTGACCATCATGCCCGCAGGCATGCATAACACCCGGAACGGTCGATTTATAAGGCACTTCCTTTTCATCCTGAATAGGAAGTGCATCAAAATCAGCACGAAATGCAATCGTTCTACCTGGCTGACCGCCTTCTAAAAACCCGAGCACACCGTTTCCACCCACATTCGTTCTTACCTCAATACCAAAAGAGCGCAATTGATCGGCGATAAAAGCAGATGTATTCGTTTCTTCAAAAGAAAGCTCGGGATGCTGATGTAGATGTCTTCTCCACGCAATCAGCTCTTGTTCACCATCTTTTAATTCCTGAACCCATTTTTCTAGCATAATACCCTCTTTTCCTATTGAATTTATATGCTTCTATCCTTATCTTACCATGAACAGCCTGTAGAATGTAGCTCTCTTATCATAGAAGACTTGAATTTACAACAAAAAAGAGCCGATAGGATACTCTCCCCAACTCTTTTTCATTACTAACTTATCTATTTAGAATTTTTCAGGTATTGAAAAACTGACTAATGTTTCCTCTTACGGGATGTGTCTGTTCCCTGTACTCACCTTTCGTATAGCTTCCAATCACCTTACGCCAAAAGGATTGTGCCGGCCTATTCGTACTCATCTGGGTCACCTTCCAACGTCCGTTAAAACGTCCAAACAGCTCATGAGCCGCCCAAGTCCCAACCCCATTATGCCGATAAGGACGAAGTACAAAGAACTCAGCCATGTAGTAGTCAGCTTCTCGATTGCTGGACATTCGGTCAACGAGTGCAAAGCCCACAGGAACATCCTGTCTCCAAATCAGAAAAGGCAACTTCTGTTCGCCGCTCGTCCAATATTGATACAAGTCTGGATAAGCCGGGAATGTCCCCTTCTCAGTGACATCAATTCGAAGATAGGCTGTAAAATCGTACAAATAAAATTGCATGAGCTGTACAATAATGTCCTTTTGCGACTCCGGTACACTCTTAATAGACAGCTTCAGTTCCGATTTGATATTATACCCCATACTTTCACCTCTCTTGGCGGTTCAATCCATTCTTTAACTTCGAATTACATCCCATCCAGTGCTGTTCAAAATATGCTAAAATACATATATATTATGACCGGACGAGGTGGAACCCAATGAATATACAAAAGATCATCGACCGGCGCAAACTAGATGAAAAAATGCCGGGATTACCATGGTACGTGCAGCAATTTATGGATTATAAGCTGCCCGACCTGTCCCCTTCCACACTACTAGAATATGTGCGGGATTACGAAGCTTTCTTTTCATGGCTTCGCTCGGAAGGCTTGTCTGCCGGAGAAACGAATGCCCAAGTTACACTTGAAGAGTTGGAGACACTTCACATGGACAGTATTACAGGCTTTCGATTATTTCTGTCTACTAAGCTCGAAGGCTCCAACTCCCGTATAACCATTTCACGTAAGCTGTCGTCTCTGCGTTCGCTTTTTCATTATTTAAGTCAGATCGCTGAAGATGAAAATTTTTATCCATTGCTCAAACGCAACATTATGGCCAAGGTCGAAATCAAGCGTATACATAAACCCAAGGATACGGCGGCCAAGCTTAAAGGTAAAATACTGGAAGAGGAAGAATTGCTTGAATTCATCGGTTATATTTATGAAGGCTATGGTCAGGATTTGGCCGATAATAAGCAGGCGCTATACTCCTATGAACTAAATAAGGAACGGGATGCCTGCATCGCCAGCCTCATTTTGAACTCAGGCCTGCGCGTATCTGAAATCGTCAATCTGAATCTGGATGATTTAGACATAAACAATAAATTATTATATGTGTATCGCAAAGGCAATAACGACGAAACCTTTAAAACGCCGGTGTATTTCCGCGAGCAATCCAAAGATGATCTCGTACTTTATTTGTCCCTGAGACATACCCGTTACCGCGCTCCAAAAAAAGAAAAGGCTCTCTTTGTCACACGTCCTAACGGGAGTACAGAAGGCAAACGGATGACCAAAAGAGCGATTCAGGCAATGATCATAAAGTACGCCAAGCGTTTCGGTAAGCCTTACCTTACCGTGCATAAGCTTCGTCATTCCTTTGCTACTGATTATTATTTACAAAATGATATTTACAAAACAAAGGAACAACTGGGGCACGCTTCGACAGAAACAACAGAAGTGTATGCCCACCTGACTGACAAAACCATGTCCCAGGCGATCGAACGGCGGGTAGAGACTCTAAGCGACTCAGCCGATTGATGTCTCACCCCTGCTTATTCCTCATTCCTTCTATCTGCTTTTGAATCTGTTCGAGTAGCCAGCGGCCTGCGGGTCCGTTGGCCTCAGCAGGAAATATTTGTATCATTTCATCTGAGTAGTGATGTTGAGCCCAATCCATTTGATGCTCCCAAACCGCTACCCCCTGTACATTTGTCAGCTTATCGGTAAGCTGAGCATCCGATTGTTCCTTAACCATGACCAGCTTCGGATAATCCTCCTGCTTGAAGCCTTCCAGCAACACACAATCATAGGCCTGAAAATGCCGTATCAGACTGGTGACAGGCTGACTATTCTCCTCTAAAATAGCTGTTCTTCCAGCCGAAACAATAGCTACGCCTTCAGCACCCGCCTGTCGGTGCTTATACGTATCAGTACCCTCATGATCCATTTCAAATTCATGTCCATCATGCTTGATCACTGCTACGCGTAGACCTGACTTCTGCACATAACGAATTAACCCTCCGAGAAAGGTCGTTTTCCCCGTATTTTTGAATCCGACGATTTGACATACAAATGGATGTTTCGTATTCACGTTACCTGTCCACCTTGTAATACCAGTACTCGCACCTCTTCACCTTTGCGTAATCCTTCTGTTGTAGGAGGAATCACGATCAGACAGTCGCTGTCCTTAATGGTCACCATGACACTAGATTCATCTGCTCGCGCAGGAATCGCGTATACTTGTCCACCACGTATCTCCAAAGAGCTGCGTACAAAGCGTGTATAGTTGTTTACCTTCGTATAATCTGCGCCTAACTTCGCCGTCCAGGTTTGTAAATATGGATGTGCCGAAGATAACATCATTTGGATCGTCGGCCGTACAAACAGCTCACAGCCTACAAAGCACGCACCGGGGTTGCCTGAAAGCGCAAATAACAGCTTGCCGTCAATCACTGCGGCTGTGGTCACACTTCCTGGACGCATCGTAACTTTGTTGAACAGCATATTCACATCTTCCTGTCGTACCAGGTCACCCATAATATCAAAATCCCCCACCGATACTCCTCCACTCGTGACCACGATATCATAGGCAGCTATGGCTTCACGTACAGAGGTACGGGCAAGACTCAAATCATCATGAATGGCTTGTAAAATGAACGGCTCTCCTCCTGCCTCTCTGATTTGAGAAGCCAGCATATATGTATTACTGTTTCGAATTTTTCCCGGTTGTAACGGCTCATCCACTGCGAGCAATTCTGACCCTGTGGAAAAGACAGCCACCCTTGGCTTCCTGTAAACAGGCACCCGATGTACACCAAAAGTAGCCAGTACTGAGACATGCCCCGCTCCCACGCAAGTTCCCTTACTGAGCAAAAGCTGACCTTCCTTAATCTCATGACCAATTTGTGTCACATTTTTGCCAACTTCCATACGCTTCTTTAAGCCAACATATGTCTGTCCATTTTCCTCACGCAGCTGTGTCGCCTCCAGCATAACCACCGTGTCCGCTCCTTCAGGTAGTTGTGCTCCTGTCATGATGCGGGCTGCCATTCCCGTCTCCACCCGCTTGTCCGATACAGTGCCACAAGGAATTTCATCAATCACGTGTAGCCAGATTTCCTGACCGGTCGAACAGACTTCAGTGTCCGAGGCAAGGATCGCATAGCCGTCCATACCAGAACGACGAAAGCGGGGATACGGATGTGGCGCAGTCAAATCCATCGCCAGATAGCGACCATGTGCTTGCTCAAGCCCTACGTCCTCCCTTTCACCCTGTTTAACATGACTAGCTATCCTGCTTTGTGCCTCTTCCACCTGAACTGCTTTACGCTGGAATTTTTCTGCGTTTAATGATGTATGATTCATATTCTCACTCCGTTCTTCTTAAATGCCCTCTTTCTGTTATAACGCTAAAACCGTTATCTGGCAAATCCAAACGGTATTTATTGAATTGCTCCAAGTCTTTATCCGCCAAAAAACAGCCTGGATATCATATCGCGGCTGTTTTTGGTAGATTTCAGTTTTTAATTTTGCGTATCATCCGGTCATTTCTCTATTTTATTAGTTTATATTAATTTTTCCGAAATAGATTGAATCTATTGAAACCTCATATAACGAGGACATTTGCTGTGCTCGAGCTATTGTTAAATCGGATGAATCTTCCTCTATATGTTTTAATTCATTCATTGACATACCAAGTATATTGCAAGCTATTAACTCACTATATCCTGAAGCGAGTCGTGCCATCTTTATTGTATAAAAGCTAGTGCAAGTTACATTTTCATTTTTATCTGCAACCATCCAATCAACTCCACAATATAATTGATAAAAAAGTAATTTACCTGTATACTCTGAACGAAACACTTTTCCCCTGTTAGGAGCAAGTAAGGTGCAAAAACTTACTCGGGGGAAATGCCTTTTGAAAGAGGAACTCAAATCTCATGGACGCACTCAATCATGGCTCGCCCGACGAACTGGATATTCGCGGCAACAAATATCCAACTGGATCGCGGGACGTGACAAAATGTCATTCGAGGCGGCAGTCCTCATTTCTAGGATATTGGAGTGTAAAGCTGAGGACTTATATGAGTGGGAACTTGCCTGACAAACAGGCATTTCCTTCGGGGCATTTGTACATGCCGGCATTTACAATATATATCCCGCTTTCACCCTCCTTTTCTTATATGTAGATTGTTTTCACCTTTATTTAAAAGATTGTTATTTTTTTCATAATCAATTTTATCACATGGAAAATGATTAAAAACGGGAAATATGTCGAATTAAATCGAACCCGTCCGGCTTATCCTAGTCTAACTGATTATTGACTTATTCATTTAAATCTGGTAACAAAAATGACCCCTGAATTTTCATGGGTCATTTCCACAGTTTTTTAAGCGCTTTAAGTTTATTATGAGACATCGAGCAAGTGAAGTCAGATCCTTCGAATCGTACCAGCCCTCCAAATGCGTTAGACTCAATTTCACAAACCAAGTCGAGATTTATCAGGGTATCTTTATAAGCTGGATATAGATACGGAAAAGCTTCCCTGCAAGCCTGTGCGGTTAGCCCGATTGTATAAGAACGATCTCCAGAGTTGAAACGCGGGACATAATAATTTTTTTTAGGTTCCCACATATCCACACTGTGCATATTCATTACCTTAAAAAAACCGCTCACTGCTGCCTTACCCACTACCTTAATTTCCGATCCGAAAATATAACGAATTTCTCTATCGGCATTCATTGCATCTGCATATATTTGTCTCCATCGAGATAAATTTGCTGAATTTATACTTTCTTTAATGTCTTGATTTTTAAAAACAACCTGCCCCCCTCCATAATCTCCCGTAATGATCTTGTCCACTTGTGTGATGTTAACCAAATTAGATCCGTCCAAATTGCAAAAAGTGGGTAAGCCTACGGAACATTCATGGAGGGTGGTGGGAACTGTAAATCTTCCATGAGAAGTATGAAAAAGCGGAATGTGATAATTGCTTTTAGGCTTCCACAATTCAATCGCAACTAGGTGATTCTCACAAAAAAAAGAGCAATCTCCAAGTGAATTGTCATCAAGCAATGGAGTGGCTAGGATTCGCTTTCCCTCTTCCATTAAATTCAGTTCTTTTCTGTTTTCTTCAGCTCAGCTGGTACAGGTTTAGCGCCAAAAATTGTTTTTTCTTTTTTCGTAGACTCGTTAGCGTATTTACCAAGGCTTATACTTAAAGCTCTCGCCAATTTCTTATCCATTTTCGCTCACCTCCTTTCCATAAAGGAAGAATACTGAATGCTTGTATAATTAAAGCTAAACATATTATGTGAGATTGTATAAAAAAATTTAATATGCAAACCAAAATACATATCGTTTTATAATATTTGTGATGTTTGGTCTTATTAATATAGATAAAATGATTGGGAGCATATAGTACAATCACTAATAATGAACAAGCGTTAATTATCAAAATCGTTGCTAAACTTAAAGAGACAAAAGGTATAGTTACACATATGGCCGTTGTAAAGAAGACACAAAGTGTAAGGTTGCTGAAGTGTACCCCTCCTGAAAATCTCCTTACAAACATGATCGTAGCCAGAGCTAGTAATGCCCCCCAAAAATGTCCTGTTATCCATCCTATAACTGCGACCATGAGCACTGCTGAAATTTCGGTAATTTTTATACCAATCGCATACTCCATCACTTCAACACTTGTGGGTCCATCAGGATCAGCTTTCTTTATTTCTGATGCGATGTGCCTCGATAGCGTTTCTAGCATCCTCGTAATCTCCTTTCTCTGATAAGAAGTACGATATTCCAAAAGTTAGTAATGAGATGGAAAGTAATCCTATCGTATTGGAGTTATAGAGCATATACAAAGTAACAAAAATAGTGACAAATGATATTAGGGACCCTATAATGAACATTTTATTTAGAGATGCTAGGTAATTTTCACCTTTCAAAAAATCATGTGGGGGTTGAATGATAAATGAGAATCCAAAGTTATATTTACCCATCACAAAAGAAATAAAGTACGCAGTAAGGATGGAAGACAACTGTATAACGTATATAGAAGAGCCAGCTGTATCACTTATAACACCTGGCTGTGCTACTCCGAAAAAGTTTGCAAATATATATACAAATAGCTGTAGGTTAATGTAAGCTGTAAGACCGGAACCAGCAGAAAAAGCCGCAAGATATGTTTTGATCCCTAAACCAAATCTTAAAAAGAGAACCATTAACAAATACTGAAGCGGAAAATCTAATTTAGGCATGCCTATTACTTCTCTCATGAGAAAGGAAAACAAAGTTATGCCAATTGCATAGAGAAGTATTTTTCTTCGATTTTCCCACACGGGGAGCATATAAATCTTCAAGACCAAAGTAACTGCCGCTAAAGCATCGAAAAAACCAAGTAAAATATATAAAAAAGCAGATAACACAGTTACACCATCCTCCTATTTCGCCTGATGTAATTGTATATTTTACTAATAGATGTGGCAATGAAATAATCTAGTAAATTGGATTTTTTTGTATAAATATGAGGTGGAATTTTCTTCCCCTAGCTTTCTTCTTCAAACTCGACACCCATTTATACTAACAAAAAAAGTCACCCCAAGTGAGCGACGTTGCTTTTGCTAATGTATTATGTTGGTTTTTTTTCGATATCAAGGTTATAATCTACTTAATTTGGGGTGGAGGGATTATAGTGGCTTTAAGTGACAATTTTAAAAAATTACGTATAAAATATCATTTGACTCAACAAGAACTTGCTGAGATCGCTGGGGTTACCAATAAAGCAATTTCAGCTTGGGAGAGCGGACTTTCTGAACCACGGATGGGTGCTATAGAAAAGATAGCTCGTCATTTCCATATCAAAAAAAGCAACATTATTGAAGACGATGGTATTGAACACATAAGCTCTGATCAAGTGTAGGTCAAAGTAGACGGCAATAAAATCGAAGCAAAGGAGCACCGTTCAATTCACTTTAGGTTATATCAAACTACAAAAAAGGAACTGTGCAACAGCTCCACAGTTCCGCAAACAACTTTAGAAGAAAATAAAATTTTACCCATTATCGTCGACTTCGTCGGCTGATTTTACCTGAACCGCTACGTGTTTTGGGCTTACTATAAGATTTACGCGGCGAATCAAATATGCTGGAACCGCCGCTGTCGCTCCGGTCACGTGAAATCGAGCCTCTGCTCGGTGAACTGCTGGACCCTCTGTCGAACAAACTTCCGCTTGACCCAACGCTAGAATCCGAGTTCTTCCCTCTACGGGTAACCGAACCTTTCCGCTCCACCGTAATCGGCGGAATCGCCTTTTTCTCCTGCACTGTAGGAGCACGATATTGGCCCTGAGAAGGTCGGTATACATCTCTGCTGGAGTAGCCCCGATAGGAGCCTGAACCACGTAAGGAATCAAACAGAGCATCCAGCACAGTTGCGGTTAAGTATCCTTTTAAAAAGCTTGAACTGTAATTTTGTTCTACATACTTTTTACTGTCAATTTCAATGAGTGTATCTTCCTTCTTAGCTGGATCTTGCTGCAAATGGTACCACTCATCGCTATATACCAGAAACATCCGCTCATTGCTCTGCGGTGACATTTGTTCCGGTGTACGCTGTTCTTTCAATTCCTCCGCTACTTCCGGGACTGTCTTGCCAGCTGCCCGGTATACATACGAGGTTGAATTTCCGCTGCCACTAACCGATTCCAGCGGATACGTATCCTTTACACTTGGCGCGCCGCAACCGCTTAACACGGATACGAACAAGCTCAGCGCCACAAAGACCTTTAATGCATACTGCCAGGTGCGTTTGCTCATGTGTAACCCTCTCCTAGCTTGCCCGAATAACCTTGACGTCTCCGGTAATCACTTCTTCTCCTTCATAAAGCATAAAGCGACCGTCCTGCCACTCTACCCGCAACAAATGGTAATTATCAGACTGGTACTGCCAAACATGCTGCTCTCCACCCTGTCGGAAAGGAGCACGGCCCATGACGGTAACTTGCCCAGAATATTGCTCCTCCAAATGATACGTTGTATCATCCAGCTCTAAAATGGTCGGCACTTCCTCAGGGTTGTCAAGTCTGCCGTCGATGGCCTGATATAGTCCGAATTGCAGTGTTTCCCGTTCCTCTATATGAAGATAACTGATTTGATTACCATCCTGAAGTGTCAAAACAACGGCATTCCGGGCACGATTATGTACACGACCTACCACTTCATAGGTGACAAGCGAAACTTCACAGATATCACCTGGATTTAAGTGAAGCATGCTTTTCTCTGCTTTTGGCGGCTCCGGCTTAGCAAATAGATTTGAAATTCGTTTCCAAACACCCATGGTTATATTCCTGCCTTTCTTAGCCTAGAAGCATGCTGTAATGATCAAGGCGCCAACCAGATGCAGCGCTCCTGAAAACAGGCCGAAACCAATTTTACCTTCCTGTGTACCTTTATCCAGATCAAACTGGGCCCAGTACCGCAACAGCAGACGTACAATAACTTCCAAAACAAGCAGGATGACAAAAGCGATCACAGAATACACAAGCGCTTCGAGCAAATTATTAGCTGTAGCGATAGAGCCTGACAAAATATAGCCTTGTGCAACCAGCTTCATAATCATTCGTACCGTTACGGCCATATTTCCAGCTTTCACTTCGGCAAAATCCTTATACTTCGTGAATAAAGAGTCGACATACATTAATGCGAAGATCAAAATAGCTCCCGCACCAGTCCATACAAGCATTGCTTTCATCGTTTCTAAAAAATGCATTTCATACCATCCTCCACATCTTCTTGACCTTCATATAATGTTTTACGCCTGCGGGCAGGGAAAAGCGAAGGAGAAAACGTTTCTCCTTCGCTTCCTGAGCAATCAAACTTGGCGGCACTGCTTAAATGTTCTTATTTATTTTCGTATTGCTTCAACAAAGCGGCAAGCTCATCGTCCACGGCGCTTTTCTTATCCAGCTCTTTGAACTCCTCATCCAACGATTTTTCCTTAGAAGACATTTCGTTGCTCGCTTCGGCACGTGCTTCTGCTTGCAGCATTTTTTCCTCCATACGCTTCAATCCGGCAGTTGCCGTATCAGAGCTAAAACCGTTCATAGCTTTGTTAATTTCAGTTTGCGCTTTAGCTGCGTTATAACGGGCAACCAGTGTCTCGCGCTTGTTTTTCATTTCTGTCAGCTGTCTGCGCATTTCATCCAGCTTGCCACGCAGGTTATCGGCCGCAGCTTTGTTCTGTTCGTAACCAGCTTTGAACTCGTTCATTTTTTGTTCAGCAGATTTCTTTTCTTCCAGCGCGCGACGGGCCAGATCTACATTTTGTGCTTTTGCAGCGGTATGTGCCTGTTCTTCGCGTTTCTTTACCAAAGCAGCCTGTTCTTCGTATTGCTGTTTGAATCTCTTTTCAATAGCAATTTGAGCGGCTACCGCTTTCTCTGCATCTTCCAGGTCCTCTTGCATATCACGAATGTATTGGTCCGTCATTTTAACTGGATCTTCTGCCTTGTCAATAATGGCGTTAATGTTGGACATCGTAAGATCTCTTAATCGTTTGAAAATAGACATGTGAAGTTCCTCCTAGAGTTGAATGCTTAAATTTTAAGCTCTGTACACATGTTTACGCAAGCTTTGCAAAGAGGGTTTCAAAAATTATCTAAAAGCCGCGCAAGTAAGGCTCTGGGATGTCGGCCTGTACTTTTAGCTCCCGCGATGCATGCAACGCCCAATAGGGATCACGCAGCATGGCGCGGCCTATTGCTACCAGATCAGCTTCTTTTTGCTGAACAACCCGACGGGCGTCTTCATAATCATCCAGTAATCCAACAGCAATTACAGGTACATTCAGCTTTTCACGGACGGTATGAGCTAAATCCACCTGATAGCCAGCACGCGCAGACGGCCCTCCGCCAGAACCAATTGGACCCTCGCCACCAGAAGAGATATGGAAAATGTCCACACCTGCATCACGATATCGTTCCCCTACACCTGTTATGTATTCCACATTATATCCATCTTCGACGTATTCTTTGGCAGATATCCGCATAAGCACAGGCATATCAGCAGGAAGAACCTCTTTAACAGCATGTATGACCTCAACACCGAACAGTGACAGATCCTGGCCATATTCATCTTCTCTCGTATTTGTTAAAGGCGAATGAAATTGATGGATCAGATAGCCGTGAGCGCCATGTATCTCAACCGTATCAAAACCGGCTTCCACCGCGCGGCGCGCGCCTTCTTTGTATGCCTGAACCAGTTCCCTGACTTCTGCTGTCTTTAAGGCGTGCGGCTTTTTAAGGCGTTCGCTAAAAGGAATCGAAGAAGGACCCACAGGTTGCTCAGCATCTTCGGCCTTGCGTCCAGCGTGGCCTAGTTGAATGCCAATTTTGGCACCATACTTGTGAACTTCCTCTACAATCTTACGATATGCAGGAATATGTTCGTCACTCCAAATACCTAAATCACGATCCGTAATACGTCCATCAGGATGAACCGCTGTCATTTCCACAATAATAAGACCAGCACCTCCTACTGCTCGGCTCACATAATGGACATGATGCCAATCCGTCGGATTTCCATCCTCGGCCTCCACACTGAATTGGCACATCGGGGGCATAACAATCCGATTTTTTAAAGAAAGCCCCTTTAATTGATAAGGAGTAAACAAGTCGGTCACTTTTATCCTTCCTTCCTTCAATTCCATGTCTGTATAATTATGAATTGCAACCCCATTATACACCAGCTGTCACGGGATACCGAATCCGTTGTAAGGCTAAAACTTGCGAAAATGCTCTTGTTTTCGGTCATGTTTAAGAGAATATGTACGTTTAGCTCCATCATCTTCATTGATAATCATTTCATCGCGAACTTCTTTCCAGACGTTTATGAGCCTAACTTGGTAACCAGCATATTTTTAATAGGACAGGTACATAATAGTCGAGAGCACCACTAGGTACCACTGCACGAAAAGGGGGGATACATATGCCGTACAGGGGAGTGTTGCCATGCTTGGCACTGTTACTAGCATTTTCAAGTTTACCCGTTCACGCGGATGCGCCTCCCAAGATCGGAACGCCCCATCCCAAGGAAGCAGCTGTTGCTTCTTCTGTACATCTGAGTACAGATCGAGCTACTCCTACATTAGCAATGTTGCGTAAAAAACATGCGGACATTTTTAAAATGTGCGGCCCACACACCCGCCAAATTGCCTTAACCTTTGATGATGTGCCCGATTCTAGGTATACGCCGCAGGTTTTGGACGTATTACACGCCAACGGCATCAAAGCCACCTTTTTCATCGTCGGTCACCGTGCGGAAAAGCATCCGGGGATTATACGTCGTATTATCCGTGAAGGCCATGCTATAGGAAATCATTCCTATACTCATCCGGATTTTAGGAAGGCTACACCAGAACGCTTTCGCAACCAGATTACAAAAACAGAACGTATTTTACAAGCCAGCGCAGGTTTTCGCCCCAAGTTGATTCGTCCACCCTACGGTGAAATTACAGAGCCTCAAATAAAGTGGGCACGTCGTCATGGCTACATGATTGTCAACTGGAATGTAGACTCTCTCGACTGGAAGGGACTAAGTAAAACACAAATTCAGCGAAATGTGATTCCAGCTACAGGGCCTGGCTCTATTATTTTAATGCACGCTGGTGGAGGTCAAAGTTCCAACTTGCAAGGCACTATCCAAGCTTTGCCGGGTCTAATTCACTCTCTAAAAGCTAAGGGCTACAAATTTGTGACAGTCCCCCGGCTACTCCACACATCGGAACGAAAATAACAGTATGTTTATAATTGAGGTCCAAGCTAAAGCAACGTAAAAAGGCTGTCTTACCAGCAGAAGTATTCTGCTCGTCAAGACAGCCTTTTTACGGATAGGACCTGATAAGAGTCCGACCTAGATATATACGGATATAGGCGTTATGTTTACATAATATATATTATGTTTAATTAAACTGTATATACGTACAATGCTATTTATCAATAACGTACAGCTTCACATTTTGAAATCCAAAGTCGTTCACAAATGATTTGTTGCCTGGAATAAAGATATCAATCCGCTTTCCTGTAATGGCGCTGCCCTGATCGCGAGCGACAGCTACAAAAGAATGATCCGGCAAACCTGGATGGGAGTAGCCTGTAACCAGTACTTTCGTGCCCATCGGAATGACGTTAGGATCTACCGCAATTGTACCTAGTTTAAGCGGATTGCCGTAGTAGTCCACTGCGCCCCATTTACCATTCTCATCGGCTGCGGCAGAATACGCTGAAGCCTTAACGTCAACTATTTTGCTATAGTTGAATGTTTTACCCCAAGCTTCAATCGTTGGCGCCTCATTCGCTGCTGCTTTCTCCGTAAGAAGCTGCGGCTTCGATTCCGAAGCTGCCTTTACACTTTTTTCGCCAGGCACCTTAATTTGCAGACCTGCATATATATTGCTGGAGGCAATGTTTGGGTTAGCCTTTGTTAGCTCGTCTACCGATACTCCATAACGTTGAGCAAGCAAAAAGAAGGTATCGCCCTCTTTGGCAGTGTGAAGCGAGGCAGCATCCGCTATTCCAGCTGTCTGTGCCAACCCTGCAATAGCTGCGGCAAGCACCGCAATTTTCATCGTTTTACCAATATGTTTTAAATGTTTCAAAGATATGTACCTCCTCTTTTATGCCTGCGAAGTTAGCTGTCGGATTCGGACTCAGGAGAAGCCCTATGCTTGTGCAATTCACCCCTAGGCATATTCCTCATCGTCTTATGACGTATCGGAATGGCTGCCGTTGTTACGTCCCCCGCACTTCCCATAGTTTGGGCCAGCATTTCAGCGCTTGTCTAACCGCATGCTGTCCCGGTAAGTTTTGGCTTACTGCATAATATCACAATTTTGTAACCTTATCCGCATGAAAATGTTGGGAACCCTGAACATCATACTACACTCGTTACAATTTTGTCATTAAGAAATCGATATTTGTTACGAAAGTATGGGGAAATGGTGACAAAATAAGAAAAGCCCTCCGTCAACGGAGAGCTCTTTTATGATTAGACCAGCACTTTCTTACAATACTTTGGCAAGAAAATCACGAGTGCGATCATGGCTTGGAGTGCCAAATACCTGGTCTGGTGCACCCTGCTCCACAATTTGACCGTTATCCATAAAGATAATTCGATCGCCTACCTCGCGGGCAAAGCCCATTTCATGCGTTACAATTACCATTGTCATACCGCCTTCGGCGAGCTTCTTCATTACATCCAGAACCTCTCCAACCATTTCAGGGTCCAATGCAGAAGTCGGCTCATCGAACAGCATTACGTGCGGCTGCATGGCCAAAGCACGCGCAATCGCAATACGTTGCTTCTGACCACCGGATAGCTGGTTCGGATAGGTATTCTTCTTATCCTCGAGCCCCACGGTACGCAGGAGTTCTAATGCAATTTTTTCCGCTTCCTTACCTGACTGTTTTCTAACCTGCGTCGGTGCAAGCGTCAGGTTCTGCAACACTGTTTTGTGTGGGAACAGATTAAAATGCTGGAACACCATCCCCATTTTTTCCCGGGTTACATTAATATTATGACCACGAGCTGTAATCGGCTCGCCCTCAAATAAAATCTCCCCATCCGTCGGCTGTTCTAACAGATTCATACAACGCAAAAACGTACTCTTCCCCGAACCGCTGGGACCGATGATAACGACAACTTCTCCTTTGGCGATATCTATATCAATGCCTTTTAAAATCTCATTCTTGCCGAACGATTTACGCAATTGTTTAACGGTGATCACTGGCTCTCAACTTCCTTTCCCATAAACCAAGCAGCTTAGACAAGCTGAATGTCATTACAAAATAAATAGCGGCTGTGATTATGAACGGACTTAATCCTTCGTAGGTAATATTCTTAATGACCTGGGCTTGATACATAATATCCACCATACCAATAGTCGAAATAATGGAGGATTCTTTAATAATTGTAATAAACTCATTACCTATAGCAGGCAAAATAGATTTAAACGCTTGTGGCAAAATGACGTGACGCATAGCTTTGCCTCGTCCCATACCCAATGAGCGTGCGGCCTCCATCTGTCCACGGTCTACTGCCTGGATACCTGCACGGAAAATTTCAGCCAGATATGCCGAGCTATTCAGAGACAATGTGATTATACCGGACTGGAGTGGAGTAAAATTGACACCCAGCGTCAAAGCAATCCCGTAGTGAATGATCATGAGCTGCACCAGCATAGGTGTGCCACGCAGGATCTCCACATATGTGGTACCTAACCACTCAATGATGCGTATACCACTCATCCGCAACAAGGATACGATCAGACCAATGATAAATCCAAACAGTACTCCGAGTGCAGACAGCAACAGAGTGTAACCAATACCCGTAGCGTAAAGACTGCGGTATTTCCAAAAAATATCTACGATGTTATTAGAAGAAACCTGTCGATCTGCCGAGAGTGCACTCGCTTCTGTAGAAAACTTTTCAATCGACCCGTCCGCTTTCAGGCGAGCCAACGTTTTATTTACAGAGGCAAGCAATTCTGCGTTCCCCTTACGTATACCTACAGCAGTTTCTGCTCCGGCATCCTCAGGTATCGCTTTGGCAAGTGTTACGGTCCCATCTAACGTGTACCCTTTAGCAACCGTATCTTCGATCACAACAGCGTTGATACGCTGGGTCCGCAGCTGGAGTACCAGATCGGATATTTTGTCCAGTGAGGTTACAGAGGCATTGGGGACTTTTTGAGCAATTTCTTCCTGAATACTCCCCTTTTGCGCGCCAATCTTCTCGCCTTTCAAAGCAGCCATCGTAGGATATTTGTCTTTATCCTCTGGGCGTACCATAATGACTTGCTTGGAGCGATAATATACATCTGAAAAATCAATGCTTTTTCTACGCTCATCCGTCGGTGTCATACCGGACAGTACCAAGTCTACGCGACCACTTTGCAGAGCAGGTAGCAAAGAGTCAAAACTCATGTCCTCAGGGACCATCTCCGCACCCAAATCTTTGGCGATTTCCTTCGCGATTTCCACATCGAATCCAACAATAGTATCCTTACCGTTAATAACTTTATGAAACTCATACGGCGGAAAGTCGGCACTCATGCCCACTACAAGTTTTTTCTGTGGCTTTGCTTCCGTTCCGTATGCATTGAGCATGGGAAGACCCGTCAACAGCAAGATAACCGCCGTCAAAACCAGGGCGGTAAAACGATATGCCTTTTTCAATCTTTTTTTCTCTCCTTAAATTCTTTATAATAAATAAGATTGTGTCATTATAAATGAATATGCATGATTATGCAATGAATGTTATAGTACAATTTCAGCATACCTAGCGCAGTACCTACATTACAGCTTATATAAAGGAGTTTTCAGCATGAATTTTAAACAGACCATTCAAAAGACAATTGAACAGCATGCCCCACGCTTTAAGGACATTTCGTTATATATTGGGGCAAATCCTGAACTTGGAAACGAGGAATTTCTGGCCGCTTCCCGTTTAAAAGAAGAACTCATTTTTCACGGTTTTGAGGTCCAGGCACCCGTATTGGGCATAGAAACAGCCTTTATTGCAACTTACAAAGCTGAAAAATCCGGGCCGGTTATCGCTTTTCTGGCAGAATATGACGCTCTGAAAGGTTTAGGACACGCCTGTGGGCACCATCTGATATGCATGATGAGTACCGGTGCTGCCGTTGGCCTCAAGTCGATCATCGACGAAACTGGTGGAGAAGTACGGGTATACGGCACACCTGCCGAAGAAACTCGTGGTGCTAAGGTCCCTATGGCCGCTGCCGGTTTGTTTGATGATTGCGACATAGCACTTATGACGCATCCTTATGATCGTTACGAAAAATCAGGCAAATCGCTGGCGATTGATGCTGTACAATTCGAATTTTTTGGTCAATCCGCTCACGCGGCTGCCAGCCCGCACGAAGGCATTAACGCGCTGGACGCTGTGATTCAAACGTTCAATGGCATCAATGCGTTCCGTCAACAAGTAAAAAGTACAGTGCGTATCCATGGGATCATTAATCAGGGTGGGCAAGCAGCCAATATTATTCCTGATTACGCCTCAGCCCAATTTTATGTAAGGGCCGCTACACGTCAAGAACTGAACCCGCTGACTCGCCGTGTTATTCAAATTGCTGAAGGAGCTGCTTTACAGGCCGGGTGTCGTTTGGAGACCTCCAATTATGAGACTTCTTATGATGAAATGGTCACGAACCGTGTACTTTCCGATGCGTTTACCGCAAATTTGGTACAGGCTGGCATTTCGCAAGAAGATATAACGGAAGGCGAAGATCATGGCTCTATGGATATCGGAAATGTATCGCTTCATTGCCCTGCTATCCATCCTTACATTCAAGTTATTGACGAGAAGCATGCCTTGCATACACCAGAATTCCGCGATTTGGCGATGCAGGACCGAGCCATGGAAGGAATGCTGCTGGCTGCGAGAACTTTGGCATGGACTGCTTGCGATGTAATCACGAATCCTGAACTGCTAGCCCAGATAAAAAAAGAATTCGCTCTGCTGAATAACGAATGCTAAATCTTAATTCCGTGTTATTTCAGAAAGGAGTAGCCAGCCATCATGGATAGTATGAGTAGCTTTTGGACGTTGTTTATTGTGATAGACCTCATCATTTTTTGGTTTATATTCCGTGCAATACGCAGGAACCGGGGAAACAGAAAAACACGGCGCCGGAATGCTTTTTTCCTCAGCTCCCCTTCTCCTTCTTCCCTTACGCAGGAGCGTCATCCAGAGATTACGGAGCTGATGCAGCTATTGGAGCAATCCATTCCCGTCTCCTATGCTCATAGCGTAAGGAATCGTGTAATGGAAGCCCACCCAGAGATTACGGAGCAAGAATATGATTGGCGTTGGCATGAGCTAAAACGATATTTTATGCTATGCGCGATTATGAATCGTGTGCCTATGTTCAGTAGTGATGTGGATGAATTATGGCACGAAATGTTGATGTTTACCCGCGAATATCAGCAATTCTCGGAAGCTTTTTTTGGTCGTATGCTTCACCATGCGCCCCATTCTGGCGGCTCTCAGCCGATGCCGGAGGAGCGTGCGTGGTTTGATTGGTTGTATGTGGAATGCTTTGGCTGGAACCGCTATAGCGCCAGTTTGTGGGGGACTTTTTTTAATCATCCATTACCGAACGACGAGCTTTCACACTATTACAAACTCACAACTTCGGCGCAGCCAGCAGGTAACCGTTGGAATACTCAGGAGAATATAGCCATTTCACAGCAAGCCCAACAAACGGTTCATAAGATTGTACAACATCTGCGCGAGCGGGTGAATAAAGCGGTGGATGATCCTGAGGGTAAGCAATTGCCTAAGGTCAACTATTTACAGGTCGACTATCTGTTATTAGCTGTTGTATGGTATTCATGGTATCAACCTGAACAATTTGCCATACACATGCACCCGGATGCTACAGGCAATGCCGGGTTAGCTAGCTCATCTGGTTGTAGCTCGGCAAGCGGCTGCTCGAACTGGGATACGCATCACTCGCATCATCATTCCTCCCATGACAGTTCTCATCATGGAGGCTCTTCTCACCATGATTCAGGCGATTCTGGTAGCCATTCTTCGTGTAGCAGCGGCTCTTCATGTGGAAGCAGCTGTGGTGGCGGGGGCGACTGATCATAGCAAAAAAGGGAATTCCTCAGCCAAACACTGGCTAAAGGGATTCCCTTTTTCATTAATATGAATATGGTGTTCCTACTCCGTTCAGTCCGTCTTTGTGAGCAAATGGTAAATATCCATATACGCTTCGGCTGAAACATCCCAACTATATTCTCCTGCGAAAGCCGTCTGTGTAAGCTTCGACCAATGCTCAGATTGGCGATAAAAATGAACAGCACGACGAATGGTGTTCAGCATATCATGTGCATTGTAGTTCGTGAAGCTAAATCCATTTCCTTCCCCTGTAGACTCATTGTAAGCCTGCACGGTATCGTTAAGGCCCCCAGTTTCTCGCACAATAGGGATACTTCCATAACGAAGCGCTAGCAGTTGGCTGATCCCGCAAGGCTCAAACCTTGATGGCATAAGATACATATCGCTTGCCGCATATATTTTTCGTGACAGAGGTTCGCTAAAAGCAAGCTGCGCCGACATTTTCAGTGGATAGCGTCCCGCTGCCTCACGGAACCAATGCTCAAAAGCCGGATCCCCTGTTCCCAAAACGACAAACTGGATATCATCATAATACAAGATTTCATCAAGCACTCTCGTTACCAGATCTAGCCCCTTCATATCTACAAGTCGGGTTACCATGGCAATCATAGGTACGTCCGGCCGTACCGGCAGACCCAGCTCCTTTTGCAGACCAATTTTGTTTTCCTTTTTCTTTGTCAGACTCGTTCGGTACTTCGTATAAATACGATTGTCCGTAGCAGGATTATAGCTTTTGGTGTCAATTCCGTTCACAATCCCTGTTAAGCGACCCTGATCTCCCAATTTACGAAGCAGTCCCTCAAGCCCATATCCGTAAAATTCCGTTTGAATCTCCTCTGCATAGGTCGGACTCACGGTCGTGACATGATCCGAGTACGTAAGCCCACCTTTCATAAAATTCAGTCTGCCATGATACTCCACACCCTCGGAGGTGAAATAGCTCCCATCCAGGTTGAGCAGCTCAGTTAAGACCTCATACGGAAAATCCCCCTGATACAGCAGATTATGTATGGTAAACACCGTGCGAATATCGCTGTAGAAGGGCAAATGTCGATAATCGGCATTCAGAAGCAGCGGAACCATTGCTGTATGCCAATCATGACAATGCAAAATATCCGGCCGAAAGTTCAGTTCAGGCAGCATTTCTAAAATCGCTCGGTTAAAAAAGGAAAAGCGTTCGCCATCATCCATATAACCGTAAATACCGTCACGACCGAAGTAATACTCATTGTCTATAAAATAAACCTTGATTCCGTCTAATGTCAGTTCCTCTATTCCACAATATTGATTACGCCAGCCTACGGCTACTTGCTTTACCGCTACCGGACGTAGAGACTTTTTATAAGTATCGGGAATCCCCGCATATTTAGGCAAAATGATTCGGACGTCGCACCCCGCCTGACGAAGTGCCTTCGGCAGTGCGCCAATGACATCAGCCAACCCGCCTGTTTTAATAAATGGATGTGCTTCTGCTGCCGCAAACAAAATGTTCATATATGCTTCCTCCTTATGTGGTTAATCTGCTTTTTTAGGCCTCCGAGGCGCTTTCTTGAGTATAACGATGCTCAGGGGTGGTATAGTCACCTCCAAGCTGTGAAGCTGACCGTGGCAAGGAATACGGGCGGTCCGTATCATTCCGGTATTTAGCTGGCCACTTCCCCCAAAGTCCTTATGATCACTGTTCAGCAGTTCGATATAACTCCCGGCCTTTTCCAGCCCAATTCGGTAGTTCTCTCTCGGTACGGGCTGAAAGTTAATAAGCACGACCAATGTATCTCCTGGCTTTTTACTTTTACGTAAATACGTAATTACGCTCTGCCCACGGTCCTCCGCCTCAATCCACTGATATCCATCCCACGAATGATCCAGTTCCCATAGTGCCTTTTCCTGAATATACAAATGATTCAGCGCTTTCGTAAAAGCGTGCAGCGAACGGTGACTGTCATAATCCAGCAGAAACCAGTCAAGCTGCTCCTCATCCTTCCATTCGATGAATTGGCCGAATTCCCCTCCCATAAATAATAGCTTTTTGCCCGGCGAGGTGAGTTGGTAACCGAGAAGCGCTCGAAGCCCGGCAAATTTTTGCTCATAGTTACCTGGCATTTTATCAAGCAGCGACTTCTTACCATGAACAACCTCATCGTGCGACAATGGCAGTGTAAAATTTTCGCTGTACGCATAAGCTATGGGGAATGTCAGCAAATTATGGCGCTCCGGTCTCTGATCGAAATTCGTTTCGATATAATCAAGCGTATCGTTCATCCAGCCCATATTCCATTTGTAATTAAAACCGAGTCCTCCATCGCTTACCGGGGAAGTTACCATAGGCCAGGCACTGGACTCCTCTGCCATCATCAGAGCATACGGATAATAGCGGAATACTGTTTCATTCAGTTGTTGAAGGAAGGCAATAGCCTCCTCATTTTCAATACCTCCCTTAGAGTTAAAACGATATTGACCGTCCTGCTTTTCAAAATCCAGCCGTAGCATACTCGTCACAGCATCTACGCGCAGGCCGTCAATATGGTACATATCCATCCAAAATAACGCATTAGATATCAGGAAAGAACGCACCTCCGGTTTGCTGTAATCAAACGTCAGCGTTCCCCAGCCGGGCTTTTCCGCAATCAGCGGATCCGCATATTCGAACAGGGGCGATCCGTCAAACAGCCTTAATCCATGAGCATCTTTTGCAAAATGGGCTGGGACCCAATCCATCAGCACTCCAATTCCCGCCTGATGGCAACGATCCACCAAATACATAAAATCATGCGGTTCTCCATAACGGCTTGTGAGTGCAAAATATCCAGTAAGTTGGTAGCCCCAGGAAAGATCATACGGATGTTCACTCAGCGGCATCAGTTCAATATGTGTATACCCCATATCAGTCACATAAGGCACAAGAAGCTCAGCTATTTCCCTGTATGTATAAAACGTACCATCTTCTTTTTGCTTCCAAGTGCCCAGATGAAGCTCATATATGTGTAGAGGCTTTCCATACGGTGCTCTACGTTTTCGGCGCCAAATCGCATCGTTCCAAGTATAACCATCTATAGAAGCTACCACAGAAGCCGTTGCCGGTCTCACTTCAGCACGTACCGCGTAAGGGTCTGCTTTCAGAAATCGTTCACCGTTTGCACCCGTAATGTCGTATTTGTAAAAAGTTCCTTGGGATATCCCCGGAAAAAAACGACTCCAAAAACCGGATTTGGGAACCCTATATAAGGAATCCTGTTCCCCATTCCAGTTGTTGCGATCTGTAGCAAGCCCGACATGGAGAGCATGAGGAGCCCAGACCGTAAAACGGACGCCCTGTTCTCCGTTCTCCACAGTAAGGTGGGAACCCAAAGATCGGTAGCTGTGATAAAGCGTTCCTTCATGAAACAAATAAATATCTTCCGATGAAATAGCCTGTTGCGGAAGAGTTTGGTCTGTCATCACGTCACCACCCTTATATGTTTGTAAGTAAAAATGTATGAATCGGTAATGCATTCGCTTTTGGCTCAAAGCTGACTTGAGTTATTACCCCATTCTAGCCACAATGAACAGAAAAATGACTAGGAAAAAAATAAACCTTAGTTTTTGGGGAATCTTATATACCTAATGGTTTCAAGAGTACCCCATACCGTTTATGTATGTACTACACTGACAACTAAACCGGGAGGGAAACGAAATGTTTAATAAAGAATGCATTGCCATGCTGCTGGCAGGCGGAGAGGGACGCCGTCTTGCTCCCCTTACTTCAACGATTGCAAAACCCGCCGTACCTTTTGGCGGTCATTACCGAATCATCGATTTTCCTCTCAGTAACTGCGTAAATTCAGACATTGATACTGTAGGTGTACTGACGCAATATGAGGCAGAATCCTTGCACGAACATATCGGGGATGGAACACCATGGGGTCTTACAAAAACAGATGACAAAGGAATTACCCTGCTTCCATCTTACAACACAGGTAACGCTGAATACTTAGGAACGGCAGATGCTATTCATAAGAATATTGAATATATTGACAGCCAAAATCCGGAGCATGTGCTTATTTTATCCGGTGATCATATCTACTATATGAATTATCGCGAAATGCTGAACCACCATAAGGAAAAAGGAGCTGCGGCTACCATTTCTGTCATGGAGGTACCTTGGGATGAAGCACACCGTTTTGGTGTTATGAGTGCGGATGAAGATCTACGTGTCACAGAATTTGCAGAGAAACCTGAGAAACCGGAAAGTAATTTGGCCTCTATGGGTATTTATCTTTTCAAATGGGATTACTTGAGAAACTACCTGTTAGAAGACGCACAGGATGCTCAATCCAGTCATGATTTTGGTAAAGATATCATACCTAAAATGTTAGCGGATCAAGAATCCTTGTACGTTTATGAATTCCAGGGCTATTGGAAGGACGTAGGTACCGTTAAAAGCCTGTGGGATTCACACATGGATTTGTTACACGAGAATTGTGCGATCGACCTTCAACGTAAGGATTGGCCGATGTATACACGTGAACGCCGCACAAGGTTGAGCGCACAAAAGGTACCTAACCGTCAAACGCAGCCATTGGGCAGCTTGTTGCATGATTCCTGTCAAGTAGAGGGCCGAATTGAACGCTCCGTTGTATTTAGTGGTGTCGAGGTAGGTAAAGGATCAGCCATCAAAGAAAGTATCGTTATGCCGGACACACGCATTGGACGTAACGTCCATATTGAACATGCGATTATCGGTGAAGGTGCTGTGATTCGCGATGGTGCTGTCATTAAAGGCAGTCCGGGCGAAATTATGGTCATCGGACCCAATGAAGTGGTATTTGGTAAAATGGCGGTACGGCCGCAAACTACACGTATGCTGAAAGAAGCTTACGAGCGCAATACACGCTTGCGTGCCGAAGGTTTTACTTCATAACGTTACCCCAAATCAAAAACAGCCAGCCCTCCCGATTTAAGAGGACTGGCTGTTTTTCTAATTGCACCTATAAGTAGGCTTTAAATCTATTCTTCAGTGAGTTGTGGTGGTTCCACGGATTGCTCTGCTTGCAGAGCAGGTAATGAAACCGTAATAGTGGTGCCAGCCCCCAGTTCACTTCTGATGAGCATCTGACCATGATGGCGCTCGACAAACTGTTGTGAGATTGCCAATCCCAGTCCAGTACCACCGTTTTGGTGGTCTACCTGGAAAAAGCGGTCTCTTACTCTGGCAAGATTTTCAGCACTAATTCCAATTCCTGTATCTTGTACGGATATCTCGATATTGCCATCAACCCGTTGAAGCGACAGAAAAATAATTGAGCTTTCATGCGAAAACTTGATAGCATTATCCACAATGTTCAAAAATACCTGTTTTAGACGGTTACCGTCTCCATGGACGAAATATGCCGCTTCTTCCGAATCAAGCTGAAGTTTTATTTGCTTCATTTCTGCTTTGGCCCATACGTTCAGCATAATTTCCTGCAAAAGCTCCCGAAGATCTACCGTTCCCATTACAAGCTTCATGGCATTTTGCTCCAGCTTGGAAAAATCGAGAATTTCCTCCACCAAGCCAATCAGCCGATCCGTCTCTTTAGAGATAATCTTCATCCCGATTTTCGTCTCTTCGGGGTCATAGCCGCCAGAATTTAACGTTTCACTCCAACCCTTAATAGATGTAAGCGGAGTACGCAATTCATGAGATATAGATGAAATAAAATCATCCTTGATTTGATTTGTTCTGACAATTTCCTGTGCCATATAGTTCAGAGTCGAAGCCAGTTCACCCAACTCATACCGATAATCGCCTTCAATGCGTGTATCAAACCTCCCCTGAGCCATCTGAGCAGATACATCGCGGATATTATTAATCGGTCTAACAATGGAATTCGCGAGCCCTGTACTGACCACAAATACAATAACCAGTACAGCTGCCATGATGCCAAGAGAAAACAGCGTAATCGTAAACAGCTTATCATTTACCAATTCCAGCGAGGTTGTATACCGAATAACGTACACCTGGTCTCCGACGATATTGTCCAGTTTTTGAGATACCGCCATCACCTGCTGCCCCGTGCTCGGTTGCTTTCCGATCCATTTGCCCGTATCCCCAGCTAATGCTTGTGTCACATCACTTGTTTGCACACTTAGATCTGCTGCAAAATTCGTTGAGTTATCAATTACATTTCCCTGTTCATCGAGCAACTGCAGTTCAGTAAAGGGCAGAGAAAATGTATTTAACAAATACGATTGCAAAGACTGTTCCGGCTCTTTAAATTTGGGTGCAAATTCACTTACCGATTCGATACGGCTTTCGATATGTTTGTAAATGGAATCGTAATAGTACGACCGGAGTGCAAACATAAAAATGACTTCTACTAACAGAAGCGCTAAGAACACTACGAAAAAATAGTGAAGCACAATCTGTCGGCGAATTCCCTTTTTGATCATTGAGACTGACCTTTCCATTTATATCCATGTCCCCAAACTGTTTGTAAAAAAGCCGGCTCGGATGGATTGTTTTCAATTTTCTGCCGAAGACGTCGGATATTCACATCTACAATTTTCGGATCGCCCATATACTCTTTGCCCCATACGTGATCAAGTAGAACATCTCGGCTGAGCGGCGTGTTCTCTTTTTCCAGAAAAAATTGAATCAGAGAAAACTCAGTCGGTGTCAGCTCAATCAGCTGCCCGTTCTTCTTAAATTGCTTAGCAATCAAATCCAGGGTGAACGGTCCAGACTGGAAGGACACTTTGGCTGCTGTTTCACGATGAACATTCACCCGACGCAATAACGATTGAATACGTGCAATCAGCTCCGTCGGGCTAAAAGGCTTGCTCACATGATCATCGGCCCCTACAGACAAGGCATATACCTTATCCTGCTCCTGTACCTTCGCTGTGAGAAAGATAATGCCGATGCGCTCATTCGTCTCCCGGATTCTCCGACAGACTTCAAAACCATCCATACCGGGTACCATTACGTCAAGCAGTGCAATATCAATATCCCGCACCGTGTTCAAAATATTCAGAGCCTCATGCCCTTCCGACGCCTCCAGCACCTCAAAACCGTTACGTTTCAAATTAATGACGATAAAGCTGCGAATGGATTCCTCGTCTTCCATGATTAAAACTTTACTCACTCTACTCTACCTGCCTTTCCCCCAGCTTGTTTTTAATGGTTTTACGCGGTTCCAGCTCACTGGATCGCTTAATGCCAATGACCTGCGCATTCGTTCGCCACAGTTGGCTATACCCTTCGTTGTTTCGCTCCCATTGTGACAACGAGAAAAATTTAATTTCCGCTATCGTTTTGTCTGTATCATCCAAAATAAAGCGCAAATAGCTGTCCTTCTTCGAAACTTTCGGATCAATCGTCACCTTGCCATGCAGCTCTTTCGGTAATCTGAAGTAGACCTGTTCATTAGAATCACGATACTGCTGCTGCTTAAAAATCGTTCCTTTCGCCCCGTCCCACTGATAGAACGACACAAAATATGGAACCTCATCCAGCGGCTTGTTACTCCAACCTTTAGGCTTCTCCAAATTACCAAATTCCAGAATACCGTCACCATCCACATCACCACTGGCGATGGTCGCATCCTTGAAGGTGACATCCATAAGATTAAGCTTCCTAAGCTTGCCGTGATCCATCACAATAACATTGGAAACGGTAGTGGTCTGAGCAATTTTGGTGTCTATAATAATCCCCTGCCTACCCTCGGCTACCTTGCCAGCAACGACATTATAGACATCTAAGACCTGACTGTCCAAATCCAACGATCCGATTTCCTTAAAGGTCCCCCCACTGAATTGGAATGTTTTAACTGTAAAGAATTCATTACGTCGCAGCGTGATAATCGTCAAATCATTCAATTTATCCCCGTTTAAGTCCATCTTGTTATGCTTAAAATCATCTACGACGAAGTCCGTATAACCTGTAGCATATATTTTCTCCAGAGTTCCTCCGGTATAGGAATACACGATGAGTCCCTTCTGGTCCCCGCCATCGCCACTATCTCCGCTGGAAAAACCCGCTACAATATCGAGTGTTCCATCATTCGTTAAATCCACGAGCTTAAATGACTCCAGCACAGTGCCTTCCCCATCAAACGTCAGCTTCTTTACCCACGTTCCCCCCTGATCTTCAAACAAGGCACCATGTATTTTTACGCTCTCATCAGGCGTTTCATAAAAGAGCACTGCTTCGTCTGTGCCATCATTGTTCAAATCACCCGTTCGAATTGGCGTCGGGTCATCTGGATCATTCGGCCTTAAAGGCTGTACCGCCCCTAGTTGCGTATTCACTGCACCATTCAGTTCCTGCTTCTCGTCAGACATCGTCGGTGTCTCCATCAGCGAAATGGGATCGCTAATAACATTACAGCCGCTTAAAAATCCAGCAAGGAGCAGCAAGGAACAGCAGCCAGTCACCATTCTCAACAGCATTATTTTCACTTCTCTTGCCGTCCCCTTCACAATTTGTTCTTTTCCGCTTGTGTCAATCGTCTCCCCTGAATATCAAACACCAATTCACCATCATTCAACCCCCATATACGGGAAGCAAAGCGTTCAGCCATTTCCAACGGCAGTACAGTCATGATCGTCACCCGCTCGTCAGAACACAGCTTGCGAAAAGTCTCCAATACATGCGCTGCCGAAGCTGGATCAAGTCCATTTACAGGCTCATCCGCTAAAATAACTTTAGCTCCGTGCACGAGAGCACGCGCAGTCGCTACCCGCTGCCGCTCGCCACCGCTGAGCTTATCGCATTTATCATGCGCCTTATCCAGCAGACCCAGATCCTCCAGTACGTCCATCGCTCCCATATAATCGTCGGAACGCACCATACCGGTCACCATTCTCCACATTGGAGTTTGACCGGATCTGCCAATGAGCACATTTTTAAGAGCGGTTCGATTCATATTTAGATGCGGGTTTTGCTCCAGGTATGCCCATTCCCGCTTTATTTTCATCTTGCCAGTCCAACCGGATTTCAGCACATCATTGCCACCTACAATTAAACTGCCTTCATCCCACGGCTCTTGTAAAGCAAGACAGCGAAGCAGCGTCGTTTTGCCACTTCCACTTGGCCCCACTATGGCAATGAATTCGCCCTGATGAATTTCAGCATCAATTCCTCGAAGTAGCTGGGTCTGTTCAGGCCCCACTTGCTTGGTCAGCTTCCGAATTTTAATCATCTAAGTGATTCCCCTTTGCGCACCATCAATACTGTTTATATTTTATAGTAAATGTGAAACAAATACCATGCAAACCGCAGTTTTAAACCGCCGTTACTCTTTTTCTGGAAAACAAACCTAACAATCCGAAAACAATGTAACTACCACCAAGGACAAGAAACATGCTGCCTTGAGTTCCAAAGTCCAGCAACCCTCCGCTAATATTAGGTCCGATCACACTTCCCAGATTAAAATGAAAGGATGCCAGTACATTCGCGGCTGCTAAAAATGATTTGGGCAACAGATCAGCGGCGTAGGCCAAACCGAGGGAGAAAAAGGAGCCTACTAAACCACCTGCTAGGGTCAGCAATATCAAAGTGAACATAAAATGATTGCCGCTCCATGGTAGCAACATAAAGGTCATTCCCCCTGCTATGCCTACGCTCATTAGCACCTTTTTACGTCCCCAACGGTCACTCAATATCCCTAGCGGCAGCTGCAGCACTAATCCTCCCAAACTGACGAACGGCAGCAAGGCGGCGATTTCATCGGTATGAAAGCCAATACGCAGGCCATAGACTGGAAAGTTACTGTTCAGGCTCGCTTCCATATAGCCATATAGAAATGCAGGCAAAAGAGCGTACCATGCCCAGCTGTAGCTGCGACGAAATCTTTGAGTGGGACGCGCCTCGGACTCCAGCTTCTCTGGTCTGGAGTCCGGCAGCTTAATTAACACCAACAGCAAAACAAGCAAGCACAATAAGGCCAACGCAGCAAATGGAACCAGCATTCCATAATCGAGTAGCCATAATCCCAATGGTCCTAATGCAAAACCCAGACCGTAAGACATACCATAAAAGGAAATGTTTCGCCCTCGCTTCTCTGCTGGAGTCACCAGCAATATCCATAGCTGCGCAGAGTAGTGCAATGCACTGTCACCAATACCTACTAGCAGACGCAGTATGAACCATACCCGAATATCAGGGATTAGCGGAAACAGCAGCAGCGTAATGAGCACTAGCACAAGCCCACCGGCCATCAGCTTTTTAAACCCTAACCAGCCCAATGTCCGTTCTGCCACCAACGTCATTGCAAATGAACCAATATACAGAGCAGCCGCATTCATTCCATTTAGTGAAGATGAAACTCCCATTTGTTCCAACGAGATTGACAGAATAGGTAATAATAAACCTTGGCATAATCCGGCAACAATAATAACAGCAATTAAAATAAAATAATGAACCCGTAACGACGACGACATCCTAGCTCCTCCTGATCGAACAAATAAAATAATTAAAATCAATGTTAAGAAATGATTTGCATTTGATTCCATAATCAATAATAATTCTTATCACTATGTATTCCATGCCGTCCTGCAAAACCGGCAAATCACATATACAAATTCAGGTGTAATTAGTGTATTAAAGAATAGAAGAAAAAAATCGCCATCTGAGATGACGACTTTACGGAAAGAGCTTGTCTGGTATGTATCCGACTCCTTCGGTTAAGGAGCCTCGTATGTTCAATCCGAACCCATTCACGTCACAACGCACTATTTCATATTATAGTGGACAATCCCTGGCAGAACAAGCCATAATAAATAAGTGAGCAATCATTAAAATGCTCATGTTTTGCTTATGGACGGGCTTAATTACGTTCACCGCTCTGGGCTAGAAGACAGAATAGGAGGCATTGGGTTCCATGAGTTATCAAATTAAAATAGACACTTCTCCAATTTATGAATTGCTCGGCAGCTTCATGGCCTATGTGACTAAAAAGTGGGTTCAAGATATGGACTTGGGCCATGAATGGATCGACAAGGTAGATGCACGACTACAACATGAAGTTCGTACTGAGCTGGCTACAGCTCAGGATTGCCCTTTTAGCGATTATGACGCACTCTATGCTTGGGCGTTACTTCGTCCGGAATCAGATGAAATATCTGATTATATCTCTTATTTGGACCACGGCCCGGATAAAGATATGTTTGAGTTGCTCGTTCCGCATATCCCTTTTTTAACCTTTGAAGAATCTTTACGCATTCGTAAGGTATACGCACCACTCCTCAAATTGTGGGATCGTGATTATTTTCGGGCCCTGGAAGGCGAACTGCGTGTGTTGGCAGAAGAAGACGCTGCGGAAAAGCGCATGCTGCTGAGTAAAATGGAACCGGAAGCACTGGTTGAATATGCGACAGCTGGACTAGTCGTGCCACACATGGAAGACCTGGATACAGTAGTCCTATTTCCAGTTGTCCATAATCGCCCGATTAATTCATACTGTTTTTATACCCGCACACTGCTGATCCAGTATCCAGTAGATATCCCCGAGGAGAGCGAGGAAGAACCGCCTACGCTTCTGCTACGGCTCACTCGTGCGGTTAATGATCCGCAGCGGCTACGAATTCTGCGTTATGTAGCTCAAGGTCCTAAGTCTCTCGAAGATATGCGCCATGATTTGAGCCGTTTGGAAGATACACTCATGTCTGATATGATGATTTTACGAGTGGCTGGTCTGCTTCGTATTCACATCGGACGTTATCATAAGGAAAAATTCAGCATCCGTCCCGATGGCGCGGCTGATTTACAAGTATTTTTGGAATCCTATATTGGATTGTAATTTGAATTGTACTTTTAGTTATAACCGAAGCAGCGTTAAAGCTTTGGCTTGGAAGGAGTATGCATCGTGTCGTATCCGAAGCAGCACATTTTATTTGATCTTGATGACACCTTAGTCCACTGCAACAAGTATTTTGACCTGATCCTCAACCACTTTTTTGATTTGCTTCAGGAATGGTTTGCAACTCATAACCTAACCAAAAATGCGATTCGTGAAAAACAAATCGAAATTGATGTGGCTGGAGTTCATCAAGTGGGCTTTGCCAGCGAGCATTTCCCACAATCTTTGATAGATACGTACCAATTTTTCTCGGAACAATTCGGACGCCGTCTCGATTCTCGGGAAGAGCAGGAGCTTCGCTCTCTTGGCCGAAGTGTGTACGAACAGGAAATCGAACCGTATCCAGGCATGGTCGAAACGCTGAACTCCCTCCAAAAAGCAGGGCATTCCCTCCATCTGTATACTGGCGGTGAGCAGATCATTCAAGAAAGAAAGATTGAACAAATGAAACTGGCTACCTACTTTGATGACCGCATCTACATTCGCCAGCATAAAAATGTCGAAGCCCTAGAAGAAATCATCCAGATGAATCGCTTGGACCGAAGCATCACCTGGATGATCGGGAATTCTCTGCGCACTGATGTTTCTCCAGCCCTTGCCGCAGGTATTCATGCTGTATATCTCAAGCAGCCTAAGGAATGGATTTACAATATGGTTGAACTGCAAAAAAACGTGAACTCCGTGATGTATACGATACAGAAGCTAACGGAAGTACCACGGGTTATCCACGAAAGCATACAATTGCACCAACAAAAAAGGACCCTCGGATAGGGTCCTTTTTGTATTGGTCTAAACCCTGTCTCAGGATTCCTCTCGAACGCTAAGTTGTCCTGTACCAGGTTCATTCAGAACAATTCGCGCTTTGACGGTCGATCCATCTTTACGCTTAAAAGACAACAATTGCGTCTGTCTCTTCGTCAACAAGGACTTGAGCATCGTTTCGGTAATCTGCTTTCCAGCATATTCCTTCCAGACGACAAAGCCACAACCCTGCTTGTAGTGGCTGCACCCATACCCTTTACGGCCTTCAATAATGCTTCCGCCGCAATTAGAGCGTGGGCAGCTACCTAAAGCTTGCCTTTGGCTTCCTGAAATGCCTGAGGATCCGTCGGAAGAGCTGCGTGCTGGTGGTGCTGCTTGCTCTAGCGTTGCGCTTCCAGCGCTGCCACCGCGTCCTGATGTAGCACGCCCCACCCCTTTGGCGGCGGTGCGTCCGCTCGCACGCGCACTACGTGCGCCTTCTTTTCCAACCGCACGCTTCCCCCTTGCTTCCTCACCAAAGGCATTTGCCGGAGCCGGCGGCTGCTGCCTCACCTTATCAATGATGGACAACGTAAATCTTTTAACGTTCTCCATAAACTTCTCTTGAGCCGCCTCACCCTTGGAAATTTGATGTAGGCGACGTTCCCATTGACCTGTCATCTCCGGGGAGGCTAATAGATCAACCCCAGCATGACGGATCAGGTCAATAGCCATCTTTCCTTTTTCCGTAATAAGAATCTTTTTACCCTTCATTTCAATATAGCCAACTTTTTTCAATCGTTCAATTGTGGCGGCCCGCGTCGCAGGTGTGCCTAAACCGGCATCCTTCATGACCTCACGCAATTCCTCATTCTCCATCTGTTTACCCGCGCTTTCCATCGCCTTAAGCAATGTACCCTCCGTGTAGCTTTTAGGGGGCTGAGTCGCCTTTTCTTTCATCTCGGCGCGAACACAATCCACGGGACGCCCCGCATCAATCTCAAACTTCTTGTCCGTCCACTCGTCCGTTTCCTCTTCATCTTCTTTTTTCGGTGATTTGCTCTTTTTACCTTTATCCTGATCAACCTTACTTAAAACTACTTTCCACCCCAAGGAAAGAAGCTCTTTAATATTTGTTTTAAACAGATGCTTGTCCACCTGTGTCATTACGGTATGCATTTTGTATTCAGCAGGCGGAAAAAAATGCGACAAAAACCTGCGAATAACCAGGTCATATACATTTTGCTCTTCTTTGCTTAGTGTTCCTGGCCTTTTTAATGTCGGCAAAATAGCATGGTGATCCTCAACACGAGATGGATTGCAGACCGATTTATTCTGTTTATGAACCAAATTGGGGTTGGCTTGTTGGACCAGATCAGCATAAGGACCTGTGCCCAGCATCCGTAGTGCCTTGTGCATGCCGTCTATATTTTGCTCTGTCACATAGTTAGAATTGGTACGCGGATAGGAAATGACCTTGTGGCGCTCATAAAGCGCTTGTGCCACATCCAGTGTTTTTTTGGCCGAATAACCGTACTTGGCATTCGCCTCGCGTTGAAGCAGCGTTAAATCGTACAATTTAAAAGGATACTCTTTTGTCTGCTTGGTGTCATATTTGGTGATTTTACCTATTTTTCCGCGAACAGCCGCAGCGATTTCCTCAGCTTCCTCTGGCTTCGTCAGCCTATCCCCCTGCCACGCACCTTTGTACTTGATCTGATCTTGCTTAAATTCTGCCCACACGTCATAGAAGGTTTGAGACTGAAATGCCTCAATTTCTTTTTCCCGGTCATGAATCAGTGCCAGCACGGGAGTCTGCACCCGTCCTACCGACAGCAGTGTGTTATGTCGTGTTGTGAACGCTCTGGAAGCGTTCATGCCGATCAGCCAGTCCGCTTCACTTCGTGCCCGCGCAGCTTGAGTCAGAAATTCAAACTCCGAAGCATCTCGCAATCGTTCAAAGCCTGTCGCAATACTTTCCGCTGTCAAGTCTGAAATCCACAGTCGCTTAACTGGCTGACGCAACTTTAATTGCTGTTGGATCAACGCAAAAATATATTGCCCTTCCCGTCCAGCATCACAAGCATTTACGATGGCATCGCAGCGTTTGGCCAGTTCACCAATCATTTTCAGCTGATCTTTTGTTTTCGGATTCGGTACAATTTTGAACTGCTCAGGGATAATAGGAAGATCCTTAATATTCCATCGCTTGTACTTAGCATCGTATGCATCCGGCTCAGCCAAACCCAGTAAATGCCCGATCGCCCAGGTTACAATGTATTTCTCCCCTTCCAAATAGGTACGGTTATTTTTAGCCCGCGGCTCCATAACAGCGGCAATCGTCCGTCCCATATCCGGTTTCTCAGCAATAATCAACGTCTTCATTCATACTCCATTCCTTCCTGACGGCCTTCTGTTTCTCCTCCATGAATCATACATATACATGGATATTAATGAAAACACAGGTATCCCGGCCTCATGCAAAAGGAGCCTTCTCCCGACGAAAGCTCCTTTGTAAATTCATTTAGTCAAACGCTTCAACAATATACGTGTATTATACCATAGATACCGTGGTTCTCTCAGGTCATGATTTTAAATAGTCAACGAAAGTTATGTATATGTTAATTTACATTACATATATATCAGATTTTATCAAATTTTCTTGTGGAATAATTCTTTTTTCTATAAAAAAGCTACACCAAACACTCTTTTTTATGTTATGATCAATTTAGATAAGAAATATATGGTGATACGATTAAATTTAAGTTATATTATATAACATATATTTCACAATGTTTCACAGCTCAATAATCATTTATTCATTTTTCGCTTCTGGCAGACTCAGCTTGAAATACAATAAAGCCCCATCCGAAGATGGAGCTTTGACTGATCCGTAACATAAAATTTATAATTACACCAAAACGGTAGCGCCCATGAGGTATTTATCAACTTCTCGTGCAGCTTCTCGACCTTCATTAATAGCCCACACAACAAGACTTTGTCCGCGACGCATATCACCTGCAGCAAAAACCTTATCCACATTAGTAACATATTTTCCATAACGTGCTTTAACGTTGGAACGACGATCCGTCTCCAAGCCAATTTGCTCTACAATCGTTTGCTCAGGACCATCAAATCCAATGGCAATAAGAGCAATTTGTGCAGGGAATACGCGCTCCGTACCTGGAATCGGTTGATAGATTTTGCGCCCTGTTTCATCAACAATCCGTTGAATTTGAATGGTGTGCAGCTCTTTCAGATTACCGCTTTCATCACCTACAAATTTGGTCGTCATGATGGAGAACTCACGTGGATCTTCTCCGAACAGCGCCTTAGCTTCTTCCTGTGCATAATCAAGAGAATACACGTTTGGAAATTGTGGCCAAGGATTGGCAATCGGGTCACGCTCCATAGGTGCTTTGGTATGTGTGCCAAATTGAGTGACACTCCGACAACCATGACGCAAAGAAGTAGCTACACAGTCCGAACCCGTATCACCGCCACCGATTACAATAACGTCCTTACCTTGGGAAGACAAATAGTTGCCATCTTCCAGATTGGAGTCCAAGTAACTTTTGATGGTACCATTCAGATAATCCATCGCATAATGAACACCCTTCAAATCGCTACCTTCAATGTTGAATTCTCTTGGCTTCGTAGAACCACCGCATAGAACAACAGCATCATATTCACCAATCAACTGATCGGTAGGGATATCTTTGCCGATTTCCGTATTGGTGATGAATTGAATACCTTCAGCCTCCAGCAAATCCACACGCCGCTGAACAACCTTTTTATCCAATTTCATGGACGGTATGCCATACATCAATAATCCACCCACACGATCTGCACGCTCATACACAGTCACGCTGTGCCCTGCTTTGTTAAGCTGAGCCGCTGCAGCCAAACCTGCCGGACCCGAACCGACAACAGCCACTCGTTTGCCTGTACGCTTTTCTGGCGGATTAGGGACAACCCAGCCTTCCTCAAAACCCTTTTCGATAATAGCTTCCTCAATGGTTTTAATTGTAACAGACTGTCCGATCAGTCCCACAGTACATGAACCCTCACATGGCGCAGGACAAACACGACCTGTGAATTCTGGGAAGTTATTCGTTTTGTGCAGCCGCTCTAGCGCTTCCTTCCACAAACCACGATATACGAGATTGTTCCATTCCGGAATGAGATTATGAACCGGGCAGCCTAAAGTTGCTCCCATGATATCCATCCCCGTATGACAATAAGGGGTTCCGCAGTCCATACAACGCGCCCCTTGGGTACGCAGCTCTTCCTCAGACATATGCTTATGGAATTCTTCCCAATCCTTTATACGCTCTGCCGGGTCCCGGTCTGTAGGAAGCTGTCGTGTGTATTCCATAAATCCAGTTGGTGTAGACATGTTACGTTCCCCCATCTCTTCGCTTATGAACCCCGATCATCCATTCAGAATTTAAGTCAAATTCGAATTTGTCTATTTGTATTATGAAAGGGTCTGTTCTCATTGAATTTGATTTATTGTATCACAATACAGCGTAAAAGTGATGAAAACTTATGCAACTTTCTGCATCAACAGCCAAAAGGATTTTTTATATGGTTTATTAATTTTTCAAATGAGTGGGGTCGGATATAGTCTATTCTTATTCGGTTCTCTCGTAAACAACAAAACGATACTCATAGGGATTTTTGTCATCCTTGATACCTGGGGTCTCACTAACTATATTCCAGCCGTTCCAATCCAGCTCAGGGAAGGTTGTATCGCCTTCAAAAACCTCCTCAATCCGAGTCACAATCAGCCGATCAGCATGTGGCCAAAACAGTGAATAAATCTCTGCTCCTCCGATGACCATTAACTCTTCCTGCTTTGCTAATTGGAGTCCTTCTTCCATTGAATGAATTACTTCCGCACCTTCCGTCTGATAGCGCAGATCTCGGGTCAAGACAACGTTACGCCGGTTTGGCAGGCTTTTTCCTCCAAAGGATTCCCACGTTTTGCGTCCCATGAGTACCGTTTTATTAATCGTCTGCTCTTTGAAAAAGGCCATGTCTCTAGGGAGGCGCCAGGGAAGTTTGTTATCTCGGCCGATCACACCATTTTGTGCCATAGCCCATATCATTGAAATGCCCATTTTCCCACCTCCTCTAATCAAATGGCGACAGGCGCCTTAATCCCTGGATGATATTCGTAATTTTCAAAAGCAAAATCGTCGTAGGTATAATCAAAAATCGAATCCGGCTTGCGCAGAATTTTCAACTGAGGCAACGGATAAGGATCACGTTCCAACTGTGTATGCACTTGTTGCATATGATTTGAATAAATATGCACATCGCCGCCTGACCAAATAAATTCGCCGGGCTCCAAACCGCACTGCTGTGCAACCATATGCGTTAGTAATGCATAACTTGCGATATTAAACGGCAACCCTAAAAAGGTATCCACAGAACGCATCGTTAGCATACAGGAAAGCTTCCCTCCAGCTACATAGAACTGAAATACAAAGTGACATGGCGGCAACTTCATCGATTCGATTTCAGCCACATTCCAAGCACTGACAATGTGTCGACGTGAATCCGGATTTTTTTTAATAGCTTCAATGACATTCGCAATTTGGTCAATATGTTGTCCGTCTGTTGTTTCCCACGAGCGCCATTGCGACCCATATACAGGCCCCAGATTCCCCTGCTCGTCTGCCCACTCATCCCAAATGGTAACTCCGTTCTCCTTGAGATAAGAAATGTTGGTATCTCCCCGCAAAAACCATAACAGCTCATGAATAACGGATTTCAAATGTACTCTTTTGGTGGTCACCAAGGGGAAGCCCTTGGCCAGGTCAAAACGGAGTTGCCTTCCGAAAACAGATAGTGTACCTGTTCCTGTACGATCCTCTTTTTTTACTCCATTCTCTAAAATATCCTCCAGCAGTTCCAAATAGTTACGCACGTTATTCCTCTCCTTTGAGCATGAATAAAAACCTGGCATCGCCAGATTCTAATCTTTAAAATTCTTTTCTGCACCCATATCTATAGTTAGTTTATCATGTACGGTACTTCGTTGACCATGTACTGTGTGAATTTTCATGGTAGTCCTGAAAATCCTAAAGTTTGAAAAAAAAGAGACAAAGAGCGCAGATATAGCGCTCCTTGCCTCTCTTTGTCATGTATGAAAACGAAAACGAGATAATGAAAAATGGTATTAGCGACGTGGTGCCAATGCGTGGATCGGATGACCCAGCACGACTTCCGCTGCTTCCATAACGATCTCGCCCAGTGTAGGGTGAGCATGAATAGTCAAGGAGATATCTTCGAGTGTAGCACCCATTTCAATCGCCAGACCCAGCTCAGCAATAAGGTTGGAAGCTTCCAGACCTACGATTTGCGTACCCAGTACCAAACCTGTGTCAGCGTCAGCAACGATTTTCACAAAACCTTCAGCAGCGTTCAGGGAAACCGCACGACCGTTTGCTCCATAAGAGAACTTGCCAACTTTGACATTGTAGCCTTTTTCTTTGGCTTGTGACTCTGTGTAGCCTACGCTGGAGCATTCTGGATCCGTGAAAACGACAGCCGGCATACACTTGTAATCTACTACAGACGGCTCGCCTGCAATTGCTTCAGCAGCTACTTTACCTTCGTAAGAAGCTTTGTGCGCCAGAGCAAGACCAGCTACGATATCGCCGATTGCAAAGATGTGAGGAATGCTAGTACGTCCTTGGTGATCAACTTTCACCATTCCGCGCTCATCCAGTTCTAGGCCGATCAGATCCAGACCCAGTTCACCGTCTGTGTTTGGACGACGTCCAACAGTTACAAGCAGATAATCAGCAGTTACTTCTTTGCTTTCGCCGTTAACGGAGAATTTCACTGTTACGTCTTTATCTGTTTGCTCTGCACTTTCCGCTTTAGCGCCAGTGAAGATTTCGATGCCCGTTTTCTTCATGCTTTTCGCAACGATCGAAGTCATATCTTTGTCGAAACCAGGAAGCACTGTATCCATACCTTCAATAATCGTTACTTTGGAACCGAATTTCGAGTACATTTGTCCGAGCTCTGCACCAATGTATCCACCACCGATTACGATCAGGCTTTTCGGAATTTCAGGCAGGTTCAATGCTTCTGTAGAAGACAGAATGCGTCCACCAAAAGGGAATGGTTTCAGTTCGATTGGACGGGAACCTGTTGCGATAATTGCATTTTTAAAACGGTAACGTGGTGATTCATGTTCGTTGAATACACGCGCTTCGTTTTCGTTGATGAACATGCACTCACCATTGAAAACTTCAACTTTGTTGCCTTTGAGCAAGCCACTTACGCCGCCTGTCATTTTCTTAACAACGCCGTTTTTGAATTCTTGTGTTTTAGCGAAGTCTACTTTTACATTTTCAGCCGAAATACCGAAAGACTCGCCATGTTTAGCCGCTTCGTATTGATGAGCTGCAGAGATCAAAGCTTTGGATGGAATACATCCACGGTTCAGACAGACACCGCCCAGCTCAGATTTGTCAACGATCAATACGCTTTGTCCTAATTGTGCGGCACGGATGGCAGCTACATAGCCGCCAGGACCCGCACCGATAACCAATGTGTCAATATCCAGAGAAGCGTCTCCTACTACCATTGATTACACCTCCATAACAAGCAACTCAGGGTTAGCGAGCAGCTGTTTGATATAGTTCATGAAGTTTTGAGCAGTTGCACCGTCAATAATACGGTGGTCAAAGCTCAGAGAAAGAGCCATTACTGGAGCGGCAACAATTTCACCGTTTTTCACGACTGCTTTTTCACTGATGCGTCCAGTACCCAAAATCGCAACTTCAGGGAAGTTAATGATTGGAGTAAAGAACATACCGCCTGCGGAACCGATGTTAGTGATGGAGATTGTGCTTCCTCTCATCTCATTTGCTGCCAATTTTCCATCACGACCGCGCACAGCCAGATCACGAATGGAATCAGCAATCATCCAGATACTCTTACGATCAGCATCTTTGATAACAGGAACGATCAAACCGTTGTCTGTATCTGTAGCGATACCGATGTTGTAGTATTTTTTGTAGACAATTTCGTTTGCTTCTTCGTCGATTGAGGCATTCAGAGCCGGGAATTGACGGGAAGCAGCAACCAAAGCTTTTACGATGAATGGCAGGTATGTTACTTTTGTGCCTTTCTTCTCAGCAATTGGTTTGATACGAGTACGGAAAGCAACCAGTTCAGTTACATCTACTTCATCCATAATCGTAACGTGCGGAGCCGTATAAGCCGATTTAACCATAGCATTGGAAATAGCCTTGCGGATACCTTTAAATGGTACGCGCTCTTCCTCAGCACGTGGATCTGCTGCTGGTGCGGATGCTGCTGCAGCTTTCGCTTCTTTCTTAGCAGGCTCTTGTGCTTTTGCAGCTTCTTTCGCTACTGGTGCAGCCGCTTGGCCTCCACCATTTTTGAAAGCTTCTACATCTTCTTTGGTGATTTTACCATTTTTGCCGGAGCCACTCACTTGAGCGATGTTTACACCTTGCTCACGAGCAAATTTGCGGACGCTAGGTGTAGCTAGTACATCTTTGTTAGAAGCAGCAGGAGTTGCAGCTGGTTTAGTGTTAGCTCCGCCTTGTGCAGCATCCTGTTCTTGTTTAGCAGCAGCTGGTGCTTCTTCTTGTTCAGGAAGTTCACCCTCTGCAGCGATTACAGCTACGACTTGACCTACGTTAAAGATGTCGCCGTCTTTGGCAAATACTTCTTGTACTGTACCATTAACCGGACAAGGAACTTCAACTACTGCCTTATCGTTTTGTACTTCCATGATGATATCTTCATCTGTTACTTTGTCGCCGGGCTTGATGTGCATCTTGATGATTTCACCTTCGTGAAGACCTTCACCCAGCTCTGGGAATTTATATTCAAATCTAGCTGTATCTGCAGCTCCGCTTTGTGCAGCAGCACTTGGCTCAGGGCTAGCAGCTGGTGCTTCTGGTGCATCTTCCTGTTCAGGAAGTTCACCTTCTGCATCAATTACAGCTACAACTTGACCTACGTTAAAGATGTCGCCGTCTTTGGCAAATACTTCTTGTACTGTACCATTAACCGGACAAGGAACTTCAACTACTGCCTTATCGTTTTGTACTTCCATGATGATATCTTCATCGGTTACTTTGTCGCCGGGCTTAATGTGCATCTTGATGATTTCGCCTTCGTGAAGACCTTCACCTAGCTCCGGGAATTTATATTCAAATTTAGCCACGTTTAAAACCTCCCAAATTTACGGTGTGCTTTAATTAAAATTCCAATACTTTATTAACCGCATCAATGATACGTGTTGGCGTTGGCAACCAAGTATCTTCAATTTGAGCAAAAGGATAAACGGTATCCGGACCTGCTACACGCAGAACGGGTGCTTCCAGATGCAGGATTGCTTTTTCGTTAATTTGTGCAATAACTTCAGCAGCTACACCGGAGCTCTTTTGAGCTTCTTGAACAACGATGGCACGATTGGTTTTTTGAATAGAAGCAACAACGGTATCAATGTCAATCGGGCTAATGGTACGCAAATCAATGATTTCTACTTTGATACCTTTTGTTTTTTCCAGCTCATCCGCAGCTTTAACCGAGGTGTGTACCATCATACCGTAAGTAATGATCGTCACATCGGAACCTTCGCGAACTACATTAGCTTTGCCCAGTTCAACTGTGTAATCATTCTCAGGAACTTCAGCGCGGAATGCATGATACAAGTTCAAATGCTCCATGAAAAACACAGGATCGTTGTCGCGAATAGACGCAATCATGAGACCTTTTGCATCATAAGGGTTGGATGGAACAACAACCTTGATACCAGGTGTTTGAGCCAGCAGGCCCTCCAAGGAATCTGTATGCAGCTCGGCTGCCTTAACACCGCCACCAAAAGGTGTACGGAATACGATTGGAGAATTGTAACGTCCACCGGAACGGTAACGCATACGGGATGCTTGAATTGCCATTTGATCAAGCGCTTCAAAGATAAAGCCTACGAACTGGATTTCAGCTACAGGGCGGAAGCCTTGAATACCCAAACCGACAGCAAGACCCCCGATTGCGGATTCCGCCAGCGGAGTATCGAATACACGTTCTTCGCCAAATTCTTTTTGCAGACCTTCTGTAGCGCGGAATACGCCACCTACATGACCTACGTCTTCACCGAAAAGCAGGACGTTAGGGTCGCGTTTCAACTCTACGCGCAGTGCGTCACGAATCGCTTCTTTCATGTTCATTTGTGCCATTTGCTTCATTTCCTCCTTAAACATTGACAGATCAATTTCAGTTCAGGTCAATCGAAAAGCAGACCGGATCGGGTTACGGCCCGGTCTCTTTCAAGTTCAATTATTTAAAATCAGCTTTTTGTTCTTCCAAGTGCTTAGGCGTTGTTTCGAACATGCTATCGATCAGGCCAGGAATTGTCATTTTCTCTGTTTTCTCGGCTTTTTTGATCTCTTCGTTCACTTTTGCCTTAGCTTCTTCTTTTACGCGAGCTGTATCTTCTTCAGTCCAAAGGCCTTTTTTCTCAAGGTATTTCGCAAAGCGGGCAATTGGATCTTTCGCATTCCATTCGCCTTCTTCTTCTTTAGAACGATATTTTGTTGCATCATCAGAAAGGGAATGCGGACGGAAACGGTACGTTACGGCTTCAATCAAAGTAGCACCTTCACCATTACGTCCACGCTCTGCAGCTTCTTGAACGGCTTTAATAACTGCAAGCACGTCCATGCCGTCAATTTTCACGCCTTTAATACCAGCAGCTACTGCTTTATGAGCGATCGAAAGAGCAGCCGTTTGTTTTGAGAATGGAGTCGTGATCGCGTAACCATTGTTTTGCACAAAGAAAATAACTGGCAACTTGTATACACCAGCATAGTTCAGGCCTTCGTAGAAATCACCTTCGGAAGAACCGCCGTCACCTGTATATGTAATGGCGACTTGTTTTTGTTTTTTCAGCTTGTAACCCATAGCAATACCCATAGCATGCAAAATTTGCGCGCCAATGATGATTTGCGGCATCAGTACATTAACACCGTCCGGCACTTGGCCGCCGTGTTGATGACCACGGGAATACAAGAAAGCTTGGTATAATGGCAGGCCATGCCAAACGATTTGCGGAATATCGCGGTAGCCTGGAGCAATAAAGTCTTCTTTTTGGAGCGCATATTCGCTACCAACCATGGTTGCTTCTTGTCCGGATACCGGAGCATAGAAACCGAGACGCCCTTGACGGCCTAAGTTAACGGCACGGTCATCCCAAGTACGTGTAAATACCATTCGATACATAATTTCTTTCAATTGATCATCTGTAAGTTTAGGCAACATATCTTTATTGATAATTTCACCATCCGGAGAAAGTACGGACAGCGCCTCAACTTCCTCTGTGTAAACTTCATAAGGAACCTTGCTCATTTTCTTCACCTCAACAAAAAAATTTGAATATCAAGTTCCGCTGTTATAGGATTATTATACACCTGTTATATCGCTCGCGTCAAAGATTTAGTTATTTTTTTTGAGTTTGTCACATTTTTGTGTGTGTAACAGGGTATGTTTTTTACTGTAACAGCTTAGTACATGATTGAAATTTTAAACATCTATTGCAATCAGGGTAATCTTAACTTATTGTGATCCCGAATGCAAAATAATACCCAAGAAAGGTGACGAAAAATGACGGATTCTCGGTATTTAAAACGAACCATCCTTAAAGACGAAGTAGACAGCCGCTTTCTTGGCGAGACCAGAACTCTCCGGATTTATTTGCCGCCCGGCTATAATGAAATATTGAGCTACCCGGTCGTGTACTGTCAGGACGGAGAAGAATTTTTCAATTTTGGCCGCATTGCAACTCATGCCAACCGCCTCATTCTAGATGAGGGCGTCGAACCCTTCATTATTGTAGGTGTGGAAGTGAATACAAAAATTCGAACGCAGGAGTATGCTCCCTTTGGCAATCGTTTTGAGGCGTATACCGCCTGTTTTGCAGAAGAGATTATTCCCTATGTAGAGCAAAAGTATCCTATAAGAAAAGATGCAGCGTCCCGTATTTTGGCGGGGGATTCACTGGGAGGCAGTGTGTCTCTGCATTTGGCTTTGATGTATCCTCAGTTGTTCAACCGCATTATCAGCCTCTCAGGTGCTTACTATGAAGCTTCGCAGGAAATCATCGCCCGTGAGAAAGATCTGTCTCATTTGCGGGTGTGGATGACGGTTGGCCTTCAGGAAGATGCATTTGAGAGTGATACTGGCATTTACAACTTTGTAGAGCTTAACCGTCAATGCGCAGATTTGCTGCGCGAACGGAACGTTGAAGTTTCTTACCGTGAAAAGGATGGCAAACATTTGTGGGGCTTTTGGCAAAACGAGTTGCCTGACGCGCTAATGTATTTTTTGGATCGCGCCTGAGTAAAAATTCTCCCAGGTAACTAAAGGGAATGGAGCATTTGACCTACTAGGTCATAAAGCTCCTTTTTCTTTTTCATGATTTGGTTACGCTTTCAAAAATGTATAACGAAAAACGGCAATGATTGCCGTCATCTGTCGTTCACATTATAGCTTTTCTTCTACGATCTTGTCCAGCAAGGCGTCGCAACCTGCGTCCATTAATCGATAGGTCTCTTCAAAATTCCCTGTAAAATATGGGTCGGGTACTTCTCTTAATTTTTCTTGAGGGAGCAAATCCATAAATTTTAGAATATCTGCCTCCGCTCCACCTGCAATCTTTCGCATGTTTCGTTCATTAGAGTCATCCATGCACACAATATAATCAAACGCGTCAAAATCACGGCCCGTTATTTGCCGCGCCTGTATGCCTTGTTCGCTGATTCCATGCAGCTTAAGTTGCTTTAGTGTTCCCTCATGCGGAGGATTTCCGATGTGCCAGTCGCCTGTCCCGGCCGAGTCCACCCCGATTTCTGCACCCAATCCCCGTTCCTGCGCTTTATGTCTCAGTATTGCCTCCCCCATCGGTGAGCGGCAAATATTGCCCAAACATACAAACAAAACGTTAATCATTTCGTTCTCCTTCCTATTACACGTTACACTTCCTTTTTTCTGTTTCATTGTAGCCATGTCCTCCAAAATTGTGCAAGCCATATTTAACGCGGTATACTTAAAAACGATGGTATATATAGGATCGTATCAGAAAGAAAGGATGTTGATTATGACAAAAAAACGAGCGATTGTATTTTCAGGTGGTCGTCTTAATGAAGAAGATTTACATCAAATACAGCCCGATGATTTTATTATAGGTGCAGATAAAGGTGCTCTTTTCCTGATCGAGCACGGTATTACACCACATATCTCTGTAGGAGATTTTGACTCGATCACACCAGTGGAAAAAGAAAAGGTAGAATCAGCAAGCCAACGTATGATTGCGTGCGATCCAGTACTTAAAGACTTAACAGATACTGAGCTTGCTTTAGAAATCGCTATGGACGAACAGGCAGATCAAGTACTGATGCTTGGTGTGACTGGCACCCGGATGGACCACACATTGGCTAATGTTCAAATATTGGTACGCGCAATGCAGCATCATATTAGCTGCGCTATTATGGACGCACATAATTATATTGAGCTCACCGGATCAACGCTTGAGATCCAACCTATGGGCTATACATATATCTCCCTGCTTCCTATGACCTCCGAAGTAACAGGCATACAACTGGAAGGATTTATGTATCCGTTACATAATGCCACCCTCAAAATGGGACAATCACGTGCTGTCAGTAATAAGCTAACGGCTTCAAAAGGTACGATTTCCATCAAAAGCGGTCTACTACTCGTTATTCAAAGCAAGGATTAATTATGACATTGTTGTAACCATTATATAAATTGTTTTTCACTCAAAACCCTTTATGAACAAGGGTTTTTCCGTTTATAGAAATCCATGAATCGATATATTTTTTACAAATTGTAATTTTTAATCGTTTTTTAATAATCGCTGTGTAAGTCTTGTCCCTCAAGCATTTGAGAGTTCTTTTCCAACTATTAGGGGGCTTCAAAACTGTTATACTCAACGCTGTCAGTTAGTTAGCAACTCAGCAAAATATTGCACAAATCAATTTTTGGAGGTACTTACAACATGAATATGCAGAAAATCATAAAAAAGGTAATTATAGCAGGGGTCGCAGCCACGATCGGCTTTGGTACTTTTGCAATTGAGGGAACAAATACGGCACAAGCCGCCACTACGACTTCGGTAGGCCAAAAAGTAATTAACTACGGTGAAAAATATATGGGAACTCCTTATAAGTTTGGAGCTTCCACAAGCACTACACGTAATTTTGACTGTTCTTCTTTCATGAAGCACATATTCAAGAAATACGGAGTAAATTTGCCGCGTACTTCTGTTCAACAGTCTAAAGTCGGACATGCCGTATCCAAGTCCAATCTGAAAAAAGGGGACTTAGTTTTCTTTTCAAGCGGTAGTCGTGCTACAGGACGCAACATTACCCACGTAGCAGTCTATATGGGCGGGGGTAAAATTTTGCACACTTACGGCGGACCTGGCGTGACCATCTCCAATTTGAACTCTGGCAACTGGAAAAGAACATACATTAAAGCACGCCGCGTACTGTAGTAAGAAACTCATTTTGAAATATGCGAGCCGGGACGAAAAGTTCCGGCTTTTTTTATATACCTAATACTATTCTGATACGGTTGGTGTTCTGAGTGAATAACCAATACCTCGTTCCGTACGGATCATTTTAAACTTATACCCCTTATCTACTTTAGCCCTCAAATGTCTGATATAGACATCTACAACGTTCGTATCAACGATATAATCATGTTTCCAAACATCCTTCAGAATTTTCTGCCTGCTACAAACTTGGTTAAGATGTATCGCCAGATGAAGTAAAAGATCAAATTCCTTCGGAGTTAATTCCAGCTTTTGTCCCCCTCTGCTCACCAATCTGCTTGCATTGTCTATATGTAAATCACCCGCCTCGATTGCCCTTTTCACATCACGTTCAATACCAAAAATCCGCAATAAATTAGCCACTCTAGCCTGAAAAACTCTAGGATAAAAGGGCAGAACGATCACATCATGTGCTCCTTGTTCAAAACAGGAAACAATATGGTCCTCCTCATCTGATGAAGTCATTGCTAATAGCGGGACATGAGGATGGTATTGCTGCAATATGCGAAGTAAACCTTGCGAAACTGTCTGTTCATCTTTTATATTGAGCAGCAGCAAATCCACAGGATTATGGGCTACATAAGAGCTTGCATCCGTCGTATTGCTAACATGAACCACCTGATAACCTTCCTGCTCCAATGGACGAACAATTACGGGAGACGCTTCATTTACATCCACAAGCAAAATTAACGGGCTCACCTTTTCACCCACCTGGTTTGGACATAGCATTACATATTGGATACGAACAAGTTTGTGTTATAAGCCATTAAAGCATATTAATATTATTGTAACAAAAAAGCAGAAAATCATTCTCCAAAGAATGGCTTTCTGCTTTTATGGTTTAACCCAAATAGCGATGATACAGACTTCTTGCTTTTGCCACGTCCTTTGTCCCATGGATCAGCGCTCTGCCATCTGCAAAAACAACCAAGCGATGCTCGCTTGTACTAAAGGAAACCAAAAACGGATTTCGCTCTACTTTTCCTTCTCCCAAAGAAGCAAATCTATCTGCCGTTTCTGCAAGATTCAGATGGATCGGGTTTGCTGGTCTAATTTGAACGGTATCCCTACCGCACAAAACATCTGTTTTCTGCCGATGAGAGGCCGACAAATAGGGATACGTCGGTTGACTGCCGCAAGAAGGACAGTTCTCCTTTTTAACGCTATCTACCGCTATCGCTACGTACTCATTTTTCCACAAATCAAACGAAAGTAACTTTCCTCTCAAATCTTCCGGATATCCGCCAAGAAGTTTGAAAGCTTCCGTAGTTTGGTTAGCCGTGACCATCTGTACAGCCTGCGGAATAATCCCGGCGGTATCACAGGTTTCCCCACCAAACGGTATAGTTCCCAGCAGACAGTGAAGACAAGGCGTTTGACCCGGTAAAATGGTGTAGGTTACACCATAGCTGCCTACACATCCCCCATAAATCCAAGGTATCCGATGCTTGAGTGCCATGTCGTTCATAAGAAGTCGGGTATCGAAATTATCGGTTGCATCCATCAAGAGATCTACCCCTTGGATCAACTCTTCCAGCTCTTCCACCCCAACATCCAGTACATGTGCATGTATAACCGTTTCCGAATTAATATCCTTTAATCTTCGCTGAGCAGCTACTACTTTGGGATATCTTTGCGCAGCATCACTTTCCTGAAAAAGCTGCTGGCGCTGCAAATTGCTCCATTCCACATAATCCCGGTCTACGAGGCTCACTGTACCTACACCCCCGCGAACGAGCGTTTCCGCAATACCTGTACCTAACGCTCCGGCACCTATGATTAGTACGTGGGAAGAAGCAAGCCGACGTTGTCCTGTCGGTCCAAAGGGCGCGAATCTTTCCTGTCTGGAATAACGGTCACTTGAATGTGTTCCTCCTGCACCGGATTTGTCAGTTACCTTCATGCCTGAACCATACCTTCTATCGGACTGCTTGCTGAAGCGTAACGTTTTACAGGAATCATCCCCGCCTCAAAACCATATCTTCCAGCACGAACAGCCAGTTTCATGGCCTCGGCCATTTTTACCGGGTCCTTCGCTCCTGATACGGCTGTATTCAACAAAACAGCATCTGCCCCTAACTGCATCGCCATTGCCGCGTCACCGGGTGAGCGAATACCCGCATCGACAATAACCGGAACCTCCGCCTGTTCAATAATTAGACCTAATGAAAACGGATTAAGCAAACCATGTCCTGTACCAATCGGTGAAGCTCCAGGCATAACGGCATGTACTCCAAGCTCTTGTAGCCTCTTTGCTAGAATCACATCGTCCGATATGTAGGGCAGCACGATAAAGCCTTCTTCTAACAGCTTTTCGCTAGCTTTCAACGTTTCAAATGGGTCCGGCAGCAGTGTCTTGCTATCCCCAATGACTTCCACCTTAATCATATCGCATAGGCCAGAGGCTTTTGCCAATTTGGCAATACGAATCGCCTCCTCTGCTGTTGTAGCCCCAGCTGTATTGGGAAGAAGTGTATACCGGGTCAAATCCATCATATCGAGAAAATGCTGCTTGTCCCGTTCCTCCAAGTTCAATCTCCGTACAGCAAACGTCAATATTTCCGTCTCAGCAGCCTCTACGGCTTGGGATTGGATATCCAGATCAGAGAATTTTCCTGTTCCCAACAACAACCTCGAGGTAAAAGATGCTTTTCCAATGGTTAACATAATCAACCGCCTCCCACAAAATGTACAATCTCTAGGCAATCTCCATCTTTCAGTACCGCTTCATCATGATCTTCACGGGTCAATATATGCCGATTCAGCTCCACCACTACGGTTTTCACCTTTACATCAAGCTCATGTAGCAATTGATTCACATGAGTGATTCGATTAGAAAAGGTCAGGCTCTGGCCGTTAATCGTCAGCTTCATAAGCTTTTCTCCTTGAGGAGCTCAGAAGAAAAACTACTTATCCCAAGTTCTGCTGCACAAGCCCCATTAAGCATAGCTGCCATCGCACGCCCGGTAGCATCACTCAGCAGGACACCGTTACGATAATGCCCGACTGCAGCATATACGCCCTCGACCCCAGGAACAATGCCTATAAAAGGATGACCTGATACAGCCTGCGGACGTAAGCCCGCCCAAGCGCGTATAAAAGAAGCTTCACGGACGCGCGGCAGCCAGGCAGAGGCACGTGCCAGCAACCCCTCCAAGCCTCCTACGGTCACCTCTTCGTCATATTGATGTGGAAGGCTCGTTGCCCCAATCCAAAGCTCGTTATTCTGTTTAGGCACGAGGTAAATATCATCAGCATAAATGGTATATTCTAACGGGTGATCCTTCAAGGAGACCGCTACCGCTTCGCCCTTGACCGGATAAAGTGGATATTCAAACCCAACCTGCGCTAGCAATTTCATGCTATCCAAGCCTCCGGCAATAATGACCTGATCGCAGGAAAAAAAACCACTATCTGTACGGACACCGCAAATTCGACCATCCTGTATGACCAGTTGCTCTGCCTGTGTACCAGACCATACCGTTGCTCCCAGCACCGCAGCAGCACCTGCATAAGCACGGCAAAGCTGGACAGGAGCCACTTGTGTCTCCTTTGAACGATATATTGCCCCGATCGCTTGTTCATCCAAACCTGGAATTCGTCGGGCCAATTCTTTCGCATCCCACCAGATAGGAGAATCACCCTCTCGCGTTTTAGCAGCTTTCCAGCGTTTTTGGCCTTCAGTCTCCGTACGGAAAGGGGTCACAAACCCTTCAGTACGGAATTCCACCGAAATACCTGACAAACGCTCTAGATCACAGACAAGCTCAGGGAATGCATCTCGACTTATGCGAGCAAATCGTGATAGCTCAGAGCCGGTGAACTCTTCACTTTCCGCTGCCAGCATTCCAACCGCTGCTCCTGAGGCTCCCTCACCCGGGATCAATCGTTCCAGCATAATCGTACTTCTTCCCTCCTTGGCCACATGATAAGCAATGGAACTGCCGATGACACCTCCACCTATGACCAAGCATTCAGCGTGTCCAATCACTCTTTCCTCTGTGTGTATCTTTAGCATTTGTTCCGTATCTCCTCTCCATAAACCCTTCTGCTTTCAGCTTGCCTCTACTCTCGTTTTCTCGCTACAGGCTGTGAACTACAAGGTCTGCCATTCGCCTATACTCCATTGCAGCTGCAACGGGCGACTCAGCCTCCCATATACCAGACATCACCGCAATTCCGCTTGCTCCGGCCCTATAAAGCTCCGGGATATGATGCGGTTGTATGCCGCCTAGCGCAATCACCGGAATGTTTGACAGTCTGCAAATATGTTCAAGCTGAGCTAAACCCCGCGGTACAATACCGGGCTTACAATGGGTCTCATATACGTGACCATAAAGTACATAGTCCGCTCCTGCCCGCTCAGCAATTTGCATCTCCTCCAAGGAATGTACAGACACTCCACAGCGTGTACCCTTTGGAAGTAGGCTTTTCACATCCACAACAGGTAATCCATTAGCTGGTAATTGAACGGCTCCGACCAAAGTAAGTAAAGCTACATCCACACGATCATTTACTACAATTTGTTGCAAAGGAACTTCCTGCTCCACCAGGCTGCGAGTCAAAGAAAGCAATGCAGAGGCACCATTCTGTTTTAAACGTGCGTGTACATAATGAACATACGGACAAATCACAGCAGCCACTTGGGCGGCTTGTGCAAAAGTGCCCTTTTCCATCGAAATTGCGTGTAATTCGATTTTGTCTTCACCTCACATTGGACTAAAGGATCTAAGCTTAGCCAGCCACGTCTACCAGTAGGAATGAAAGGGGATTATATGTGAATCGTCTACGGAAGCTCGAACTACTTAAAATGAACGAAACGCAAAAAAACCACTTCCCCAAGGAAGTGGTTTAACGAACGTCCAATAATCGAACGGACCATGATATCCGTATACGTGTATCGTCCCACGCACAAACAAAAATAAAGATGGTGTTGCCTTGTTTGTACGGCGCTCACTTCCCTACGCTGGCATAACCCAGATCAGGTGCAAAGGGTCCGAAATCCATTTATTCCGTCTCAGCCGCATGGGCGGCTCCCCTAGTGTGACTATTTTATTGTATAAGCTAAAGATAGCTTAGCATATTTTTCTAATTCTGCAAACCCCACTTCGTGTGAAATTTGCTGGAACTGGATTTAGCTGATTTTAGTTAACTTTACTTGACCACTCTTCCACATTCCACGTTTTGGTTACCCAATCCTCGTAAAAGTCCGGTTCGTGAGATACAAGCAATACGGTCCCTTTGTATTCCTTCAAAGCACGTTTCAGCTCATCCTTTGCTTTAACATCCAAGTGGTTGGTAGGCTCATCGAACAGTACCCAGTTGCTTTCACGCATTAACAGTTTGCAAAGACGGACTTTAGCCTGTTCTCCACCACTGAGCGCAGATAGCGGACGCGTGATATGCTCATTTTTCAAACCGCAACGCGCCAAATGCGCTCGTACTTCATGCTGGTTCAAATGCGGAAATTCATTCCACACATCGTCAATCGGTGTAATTTTCTCCGCCTTTACTTCCTGCTCAAAATAAGCGGGCTGCAAAAAATCACCTTGATAGGTTTTTCCACTGATTGGCGGAATTTTTCCCAATATGGTTTTGAGCAATGTCGATTTACCGACACCATTATAGCCGACAATTGCAATCTTTTCGCCACGTTCAATCGTCATGGACATTTTAGGCAAAAGGGCATGTGTATAACCAATCTCAAAATCAATACCCTCAAATACCGTCTTTCCGCTTGCACGTGCCTCTTTGAATTGAAAGGTTGGTTTTGCGGCTTCTTCAGGCTTATCAATACGTTCGATCCGATCAAGCTGCTTTTCACGGCTCTTTGCTCGGCCTGATGTAGAGGCACGCGCTTTATTACGCTGAATAAAATCTTCCTGTTTCTTAATAAAATCCTGTTGCTTCTCATAAGCATCAATATGCTGGGCTTTGTTTAGATCCGCCATTTCGAGAAACTTTTCATAATTAGCTGAATAACGGGTCATCTTGGCAAATTCAAGATGATAAATAACATTAACGACCTGGTTCATAAATTCAGTATCATGTGAAATAAGAATAAAAGCATAAGGATAATCCTTCAAATAGCGCGTAAGCCATTCAATATGCTCTACATCCAAATAGTTGGTAGGTTCATCCAGCAACAGGACGTTCGGCTTTTCCAACAGCAACTTAGCAAGAAGAACCTTTGTCCGTTGCCCGCCGCTAAGTGCGGATACATCCCGATCCAGTCCTATGGCCGACAGACCTAGTCCATTCGCCATCTCTTCAACCTTTACATCAATGAGGTAAAAATCCCCCATATCCAGTTGCTCCTGAATTTCACCCATCTGTTCCAGCAACACTTCCAACTCATCAGGAGAAGCATCCCCCATTTTGTCAGTAATCTGCATCATTTCCTTTTCCAATTCCAACAAAGGAAGAAAAGCATCCTTCAATACATCACGTACCGTTTTGCCCGGTGTCAGCTTGGTATGCTGATCCAGATAGCCGTAACGCACACGTGGAGTCCATTCCACTTTACCCTCATCCTTAAGCAATTTTCCAGTGAGAATGTTCATGAGTGTCGATTTACCAACACCGTTAGCTCCTACCAAACCTACACGTTCCCCCGCAAGCAATCGAAAGGAAACATTTTTAAATAATGCGCGGTCCCCAAAGTTGTGGGATACATTTTCTACAGTCAATAAACTCATAAGCTGTTTTTGGCTCCTTATTGTCATCGGCGTTGCCGACTGTTCTTATTTCATATGCATTTCGTTTCTCTCAAAGCTTTATTGTAGCACATTCTGCAACCATATCGGAATATTGAAAACAGTGAATTTTAAGGTTTTTTGGTATGGATCTGCCTAAAAAAAGAAAAACCACCCATGAGGGTGATTATTTTAAGCCATTATAACATTTGTACTCAAAGTAACCCGCAGCTGCTGCAGATTTTTCATCCGTGAAACGTTCACTCGCTTTAAAGGGAGCTGGACATGAATCTCTATAAAAATACTTTATTCCAGTATCTGGTTCTATGCCACCGATAATGTCTTGCTTTCTAACGACTCTCCCACCACCAAATCCATAGTTATTGTAATACCTGTCTCCGACCGGAATGCCTTGGATAAACGCGATCAGCCCCACATCATCTACCGTGTTGTACCACTCCTCTTGCGGAATGATCGGTAGAGTGAACGAATAAGTTATGCCGTTACGCGCTGCTTTTTCGTTATGGACATTAATAATTCGCGCCAAGTCCTCTTGAACGCTGCGAACAATGGTGGAACGACGTATTTGCTCAAAAGTTTCTGAATTATTCAGCAAAGATATAGCGGTCTGATCCTGAAGTTCCTTTTGAAAGCCTTCTACCCACCTGTGATTTCGAGTATCGTATGCGTGCACATAATTATCCAAGGTGAACCCCACACTGTTGCCTACTGAATCAACATAGGCATATGGCTTTTTTTCGCTCCATTTGTGGCCAATAGCAGCTTGTCCATGCTCGTCTGTATAGGCTTCTGAGGTGAACGCATAATAACCGTCATAATCCAGAATTACAATAGCCGGTATGTAATCCAATAATGCACGTTGTGCTACTATATCCCCATCAATGCCTACATTAAGAAAAAGGGTGTGCAGGAACGTGTTCAGCGCTGCTTCTTTATCTACTCGAAAAAACTTATCCGATCCGTATCCGGCCTCGCGTTCCTGACGTTCATTCTGTGAGAGCACAACCCCTGCATCCTGAACTGCGGTACGGAGAGCCGACGTATATTTCATTTCTAGCTGCTGTACTTCACGCTGATTCTGCACCCGTAAGTCACTAACTACACCAAAGGGCAAAAACAAAAGTATAAATATGACCGCAAAATCAGTAATCTTCATTCAGAACCATGCCCCCGTAAGAAGCTGTAACTGCCGGCTTGCCGCTATCTGCCCCACCAAGAAGCCATGATTTGTACAAGTCCGCAGGAGTCCGATTCGTATTATGTACCCGGACCGTAAAATAATCCCCGGCCATCAAGGTATATCGACGCGTCTGATCTGATTTTGGCTGCTGATTGTCAGGAAACAGTACAGGAAAAATTTGCGAATTATAGTACCCATCATATACAGCTTCATAATTGCCCAGAAAACTGTCTGGCTTCGCGGCATCTGCATAGTCCGGTACATACTTTTTGTGCATATGCTCCAAGTCAACTTCGTACGTATTGCCTATCAATTCCAGATCACGCATAAAATCGTTATACATCGTCGGTGTAATGTAACCCTTGGTTCTTACCATATCAACAAAACGTACAGTTGCATGATATGTATTTAACCCGGATATATCATCCTGCCGTTCAGCAGCTTGAGCTGCGGGTACGATGTACAAAAGCAATACAGCGAGCAGCGCCCCCAACAGCTTCGATATTGTTTGAACCACTTCAGTCTTCCCCCAATTTCTCAAAACGTACAGATGTTATGTCCCCATTCCCATTACGCTGGGGGTACATGGAATATAATGAGGAAGCATCCAGGGTCGATACATCAGGCTCAAACGGTTCAGAAAATACATCATACTCTGTCCCGTCGACTTGAATCGAAATCCCCTCCTGTAAGTTCATGCGAATTGCCTGTATGACCTGAGTTCCTTTAATCCGCTCCGGCAACCCCACCCCAGCAGTACGGGCTATTCGCCCTTCAGAATGCTCCTCTTGCTGTGATCTTAATTCCAGTGCACCATCCAGCTGGCTGGACAAGTCTGCTGCCGTTACACATGCGGTTATGAACAGAATAACTGACACACCAAGCCGCAGCATACTTGAAGCGTGATCAGACATACTCTCATCCCCTTTATGATTATTATCTCTGCTGTAGTGCTTAGGACTGGGTAAACAACAACCCACGTACCACGTTCGATTTGTCTTTGACGATTTCAGCTTTAAATTTACCACTCGGATTTACGTATTCATTCTCTTTCTCATTAAGTGTATTCGTGATTTTACCTGTCTTATCACTGCCACCATTCACGGCGCCATACTGTTCACTGTCTGGGCTAATGTTCAGAGCATTACCGTACCACTGGCCTGCCATATTTTTGCCGGTTTTAATCTGAATGCCGAATTGGTCCTTCCCCTGAAACTTCCGCAGCGCATTGGTCACCTGGGAACCGCTAATCGTTGTGCCGTCATATACCGTAAAAGAGGCTTGAGACAATTCGGTCTGAATATCAGCAAAATTGTTTTGTGCCGTTTTAGTCGCCTCCTGGGCTGAAATAAATAGTATAACTACAATCGTAATTAGAGCGATGGTCAAAAATATCCCAGCGGCTACCTTTAAAGCTGTTGATGCGTTATTCATTTATTTTTCTCCCCTAGCTTGTTATTTTGTATTAGTCATAGGTTAACTTTCTTACTGAATTTTTTGTATTTGTTCATAATAGTTATCCATTTGAACAAAGCTCATGCCGATCAACGGAATCACCAAATATAAAAAGATAAGACCATACATCGGGGCAAAACCAATCATCCTTCCCCAGATAGCCTTACTGTCTATTATTTTTTCATACTCCTGTTTTCTTTGTTCGAAATAGTAGGACATATGGGATTCCAAATCATCAAAGGCCTCTCGAATCGTAATTTTACCTAAAGACAAATGAAGCTTATCCACGAGACGTTGAAATTCCGGCAAAGGCGCTTCTTCTTTTAGCAAGTCGAGAGCTGCCTCTGGCCCATGTTCATAATGAAGCAAACATTTTTGCAGAGGTCTTTTGAATATAACTGAAAATCTGTTCAGCCACTCCAATATTTCCTCGACAGACATTCGTTCCATAACCCGTAAAATGGAAATAACTGTTTGAAATTGATACACCTCATGCCTCATATCCAACCGACGCATTTTTCGTTGCAAATATAATAAAAGCATAGGCATTTGATAGGCTGCGTACCCAACAATCAAACTAATCAGCACTTCCCACCACTTGATGTATTCATCATTCCAATTTTTTAGCTTTTGGAGGATACGCCAAGTATTTGTGGATAACTGTTCAGGAGTAGCAGTTCCATTAGCATTATGCTCTAAAGCAGCGTACGTCTGTTCGTATGTGCTGTTTGACCTCATGTTCAGCGAATGCATGATTTTGCGATCAATCTCACTCTGCTTCAAAGCTTCTTTTTGCTCCACCGGACTTAAACGTCCAAACATTTGACCCGATTGCACTGGTGCGTGAAGGATATGCGTTCTCTCAGCTTCATGTAAAAAAAATATCGTACTGATACTGAGCACCAATCCTATGATACAAAGAGCCATTCTGCGTATGTAGAGCCACTCCAGCCTAATCTCCGCACCACTTTCCTTTAATAGGCGGGTTATTTGAAAATAAGAAGACATATTCTGACGCGGAATTAAAGAATCCACCACATTACGAATGATAGAAAAACGATATAGCTTCTGCTCCCAAACCCTCCGTCCTCTACCCGCACGATATCCTGTCTCGTCGGTCTGTTGTAGCTTCTGTAATAGGAAATAAGATACGATTATCACAATATAAACGGATAATTTTGTGATATAACCCAATTTTCCCTGATAAAACTCATCCATGGAGGGAAAGCTGGATCTCGCCCATGTCTCGATTGGGATGGTAAAGAAAACAGGTGCTAGTGCGATCACGTTTAGACTTTTTAACAGATAGTCCAGTTTATTTCTTCGCAGCAACTCCAACTGGATTTCGCGTGCGAGACTGCCGAGCCCCTTCAAATAAATGGAGCCCCCCTCCTCAACCCGATCACCAAACTCCATTACCATATACGAGATACCGGCAAAAGCTTTTAAAAATCGATTAGGAGCCGATTCATAGTATCTTTCCAATGCTTCGTGCGGATCAACATCTGTTAGCGCCTCATGGATGAGTCGTGCGTGTCTCCCGGCCTCTGCCTCCGCCAAATCGGCCGCTTCGGATATAGCTTCCTCCACCATACCGTGCTGATGGTAATAGTGACGCACATTGGCGAATAATTCGATCATCTGTGCAAGTAGCCTTTTTTCCATCCGGCTAATGGCCATATCCAAAATAAGACTGTTGATTACCACTCCGCATAAAACGGCTAATATAGCAAACTCTATTCCTGGCTTCATCATGACCAGCACAACACCACTGCAAGCAAAAGCTCCCCAGATGAACAGTGTCATCTTCATCGTCTGTAGGCGAAGCTTGTACTCATCGTAGGCATGCTGACCAGCTAGTCGCTTACGTATACTCGTGATGTATCCGGACAAGAAAGGGACCTTCATACACAGCGTGTACAACTTATGCAGTAAGGCTTGTAGCTCACGTTGCAGTACCGCTTTTCCCTTGCGACCTTCCTTCACAGAATAAATTCGTCCTGTGCGAACTGCATGACTACTGCGCTTACGCAACCCCCATAAAGCTATATATAGAAGCGTAAAGCCCCCACCTGATATAAGTAAAATCCATAATAAAATTTCTTTAAGACTCATAGTCTTCCTCCCAATAGCGGGTCAAAAAACTGCGGAAATCTCTGGCATCATTTACATTCATCTGCTCACACATTTCTTGTACATTTTTGGCTGTTAAGGGCTCCATCGGTATATAGCTTCCGTTCTGATATTCCATAACGTGGCGATAACTGTAGCTCGTTGAAGCATTGGAGCCTGCATCCGTATGATCCGGGTTACGCGGCACACATTCTGTGATCCGTTCGATGTAGCGTCGCCCTTCCGCATCACGTTTGAGATGCACATCAAAGTTAATGACATGAACTACCTGTTCCTCAGCAATGCCTTCATGCTGAAATACTCCTGTTTTGAGCAATGAATTACGAAGTGAAAACACGAGATCACGAAATGTTTTGGCATGATGAGTAAAAATGGTGAACAGACTGGCAACCTGCGACATTTGAATCATCCAAGCAGCTACTTCATCACTTGCTACTTCGCCTAGAATATTGACGGTTCCATCTGTTTTTTTCTGTAAGTCAAGCCCTTGTTGTCCTGAAATATGATCCGTTTCTCGAAAGCTAAGAATATTACGGCGACTGTAGATGCTGCGTAGATGCAGTTCAAAAGCCATTTCCTGAACACGAAGCGTATACGAAGCATAAATGTGCTTGACCATCGCCATTAACAACGTCGTCTTACCTGAGCCCTGCGCGCCTGTGATAGCAGTAATCCGGCTGCCTTTCATTAAATAAGAAAGTAGCTGGATTGGAAAATCAGCATTTTGTCCCTTAATTAACTGTTCCAGCGATGCGCTTTGAATATCAAATTTACGGACAAAGAAAGCCCACGATTCTGAGAAAGGAGGTCGTACCACCACTACCCGTGACCCATCCTTCATTTCATTGACCTTATAACCATTCGCTTCGGAAAGCTGTCCCGGGTAATTGTATTTGTAAATATTTTGGCACACCCTTTTAAGTTCACGCTCAGATCCGAAGGAAAGGAACGAAAGATGGATCGTTTTACCTTTATAAAAAATCCATACGCTCTCATAACTATTGGCAGTAGGCATAGTTGTTTGTTCAAATACATATTCATCGGAAGGCCAGTCTGATGATGCAGGAATCCCACCTTCCGGCATACCACTGACGCCCCCACTTACACCGTCGATCCGCTGGTCACGAATATCATCAATGACGGAAAAGCCTTTGTAATGCTGATAAATCCGCTGGACAATAATATCCACCTTCTCCAAAAAGGAAAGGGGCCGGTACTCACAATCATAGATATAACGAATGTCCTCTGCGGTAACGAGATAACTTCCATCTTCTTCACCTTGCTGTGAATATCTCATTTCGGCCAAGTCATAAGTATCCAGTAAACGTGATAGTGCATCAGCGCCAAACTTCTGCTGGTATTGGTAAAATATAATTTCGAATTGATCCTGTATGCTAAACAACTCAGGTCTGGAGAATGGCATAACAGTATCGACGATTTTCTCGTTCAAGCCGTAACCGTGAATCAGAAGCTCAGCCATCAGATTTTTAACAAAACGTTTATCTCCACTGCTACCATTGGCACAGTCCTTTAATGCCCTGCGTAGTTCCGCCCTTTGATGGATACGCCGTCTATATTCCTCTTCATGCAATCCGGCATCCGCCATCTGGCTATGACTTAGTTCATGAAGTGCATTTTTGATATACTCTATTAATGTTTCGAATGTGGCATCTTCGTTCTTTTTTTCTACCCGAAGTGTTGAATGTCGCGAGTGAAAATTCCCTCGATATTTAACAATAATCAGTACGATGCACATCAATACTATACAGGTAAGAATCAATCCGTTGATCATTTGAGCGGACAGCATTTAAGCGCCCCTCTCTAAAGCCTTGAGCCGAAGATCGGACTCTGCCGCCTCCAAAATAGCTTTGCTGATATGACGTATACTCTGCGCCCATCCTACAGTCATAAAAAGCTTGCGGTGCTGCCCTTTTCCACTTCGTACCTCACGCTGCACATGGCCGATCACATCCCTGCGGTTCCATGCGTCCATAAATCCGGTGTTATAAGGGACTGTATACAGAGCACCTTTGTAGCCATATCTCCTGCGAATATTCGTTTCATTCACTTGGGAATGCACATCATATTTTCCAAGTACTATTAATAAGGGTAACGATGAGTAGGTAGATAACGGAGACACGGATTCAAAATAAGCGTCTAACTCTCGCATATTCTGAGTGAGTGAAAGAACAGCCAGTTTGGCTCGTGCACATGCTTCATGCTGTACAGCCCCCCATCCTGCTCCACTTCCTGCATCAATTAGCGTTAAATCATAATATTGGTTCGCTGTATCTATTACTGCCCGTACAAGCCCTGGAGACAGTAACGGCGGTGCAGCTCCAAAGCTGGAGGTTCCCTCAAGTACATCCAAAGTATGTTCGAGTACAGGTGTCGTATAATTACGAATATTTTCTTTAGACAGTGTCCCTCGCAGAACTAAACGTGCGGCAGCATCCCAGCCCCCTTCCTGAAGCTGTAGGGTTGGATCATCCATACCATACTCTTGTATAGGTAATCCTGATTCAATACCGGTATGTCTACGACCCAAATGAGTCAATAATAGTCTTCCTCTATATAGATTGCCTATGGTAATTGCTATTGCTGCCGCCAAAGAGCTACTTCCACTAGCCCCCTTAATGGGGCTCCAAAACAAAATGGTACTCATGCTCTACTCCTTTCCGCACGCTTTAGCGCACGACGAATCACCTTTAATTCCCAACTCATCCATTCCCCAATACAACGGCATAGTTCTTTCTTATACATTCTGGATAGCGGTTTTAGTATTAGCTGTTTTTTATGCTCATTTTCCAGTTTCAGAGCAAGCAACCCCTCATCCCATGGCAGTATATATGGCTCTTGCTGCCAAGATGCCGGGAAATGGTTCATGTATTCCCACAGATACGGCTCCTCCAGACCACAATCCACGGCCTGTAAAAATAGCTTGTGAAATACAAGATCTTTGGGAAATTCAGATTGACTGAATAAATGCTGAAGCCAATTCTGTCCGTTATGCATTAGCATGCGGCTATAATCACTGACCCAAACTCGCAGTTCTGCCCTTTTCCAAACAGAAATTGGACAAAAATCAAGTAACTCTACATCTAAAATAACAATGTCATAAACCTGCTCTGCCTTCTGATCAGCCGTCATACCTATATGCAGGTCTTCCCATGCTGTAAATCCAATTGCTACATCAAAACCACTAAACTGCGTAATGGGAAGTGGTTTGTCAAGCATCCCTATGCTATACCGATACCGTCCCCGCAGCGTAGCATCTACAAGCAGTACTCGTTGGCCGGAAGCTGCTAATATGCTGCTGATGTATAACAAGGTATCGCTTTTGTCACAAAGCCCGGCAAATATCCATGTTTTCATACTTCCGTTCCTTTTCTCTCATTTATTTGGCATACGGGTCAGAGCTTCCACCCTGCGTCAGAATCTTTGTTTGTTCTTGATGATCCTGCTCATTCTCATATTCATTTCTTGTAACATCAATCCCGCTTGTTGGGTTTTCTATAGTAGCACCCGCATGTTGAGCTGCAATTTCCTCACTCAGACTTCTTTCCACGGGTGTTGAAATTACACTGTTTGATGAACTAATTGCATTTTCAAGGGAATCCCGCAGCTGCTTAGACAGCTTTTGTTCAGCAATGTGTATCAAATTCGGATCACTATTCATTAACGCTAACACCTGCGCGTTAGGTGGATAGGTCGGGATTGCCTTAGGCTGAAATTGGGGATCAACATACGTCAGAGCATAAATGGATGCTTTATGCAGATAGGCATCAACAATCGCGCTCGAAAGCGATAATATTTCCTGCTCATTCAATGTGACCCAGACAACCGGACCTTCCAGTCGGGAAATCTTCTTTTTGGATAATAGAATGTAATCCTGACCTGTTGGAAATTGAATGCGGATATCTACTTCGTCCCCCGACTTTAGACTGTTGGGTAGTACCACTACCTTTAGCTCACGGTTGCGTAAATCTTTAGGTGTGGGTTCGTCAGCAGTAATCATAGACGATGTAAGCACAGATCCTTTTTTAAGCTCAATCTTGGCTGTGGTTCCGGAAACTTCACTTTTATTTGCCAGCAAATTTGATGGAGCCTGAGAACCGGGAACTTTAATTCCCTTCAAATCATTAGATGCAATCTGTTCACCTGGAGAAATGTCACGGACAACCGCCCAGCCTTTTTTCGCGGTTCGTTGCTCTTGTTCATACTCTTTCCATTTCAGTTCTGCCTCTACCTCAGCCTGTTTCCTGACCTCATTCATTTGATGGATATTAACCATAAGGTAGCCAGCAAAGATAATGCCAACAATCCCAGCGCCAATGCAACCGGCATACAGTTTTTGTTTACTGCTTTTTCTTAGCTTGGACACACAACTTCTCCCCTGCCTCTTTTTGATATATACTTTCTATTTAGCGCCGTCGCTTAAGGAATGCGAAGCGTCTTCTCCGGGTGTCTGGAATAACTCCGCGAAACAGCTCGTCCAGCACCTGATCCATCTCATCATCCCGTTCGAAGGGGTCTGAGTGGAACGGTAGAGCAAATACTTTATCGTGATCCAGCTCCTTACGAAGCCTGCGAACCGCCTCCGAAGTTGCCAATGGCAAGCAGTAATTCCATTTGTGCTGTGGGTGGCGCTGAAGAGATCGGGCTAGCCCTGCTATATCCTGAACCCTCCATTCGGCCCCTGAGCCAACGACGAGCGGATAATCGGCTCTCAAGAATTCTTCCAGACGTTCATTATCCTGCCCACTCCCCAGGTCCAGTACGATAAATCTGTAAGAACCACCCAACAAAGAAATGACATCCGCACGCGATGTTTGTCGCCAGTAATGTACTCCATCGACTTCAAAACGCCGACTTGAACTCATTTGTCCAACGGATGTGCCTTCTACGACTTCTTGAAGTCGGGCAAATGCTTTGGCTGTGCTGTGCAGCTCAACCAAAGCTACGGAGCGGGATCTTCGAGCCAGATAGTGGCTCACCATAATTGCTGTATGCGTAGCACCGGAGCCGGCAGAGACACCCAGTACAGCCACTACCCTTGTACCTGCATAATCCATTGAGGCATCATTAACGGATATTCCTTGTTGAGCAGGTTGAAAATCAGCACTGCGACGCAGTTCTCCAATGACCTCCCCGGCGGATTGAAATCGTTCCTCAGGATTCTCACGCAGCAGTTTTCGAATTACTGGAATCAAATGACGAGACAATTCCCCGCGTATATATCCTTCTACTCCCGCAGTCCACTCGCTATATTTGCCTCCTGTACAGAGATACAATAGCAGCGCTCCCAAACTGTATAAGTCTGAACGAGCATCCGTCTGACCTGCTCCATATTGCTCCGGGGCAGCGAAGCCCACTGTGCCCAGCTTTACCGTATCTTGATCCAGCTCAGCCTTGTAGCTCCTCGCTATTCCAAAATCAATCAGTATAAATTCCATTTCCGGTGTCAGCATAATATTCGTTGGTTTCAGATCCCGGTAAATGACTGGTGGTTGACGGGTATGCAAATAATCCAACACATCCAGTACCTGCAAAGCGAATGGGACGATTTGCTCCTGTGGAATATAGCCTTGGTAGCCCTTCATATATGCTTCCAGCGTAATTCCTTCGATGTAATCCATAACCAGGTATACCGCACCAGATGGGGGATGCTCAAAAAAATCAACAATTCTTGGTAAACGTGGATGGCTTAGTGAAATCAGCATCTCTGCCTCCGTGCGTACAAGCTTCATCACTTGTGGCTCGGCAACCGACTCCTTCACTGCCCATTGCTTGCCTGGCAGTTTTAAATCCTCTGCCATGAACACGCGGCTCATTCCTCCCGAACCCAATGTGCGCACAATACGGTAACGCTCACCAACAATTGATCCGAATTCCAACTGTGATGGTTGCTTCATTATTCTCCTACCTCCTTTCTTAAGCAAACAACGCAAAAAAGGGAAAGCTGCCGCAAAATCAAATTTCCATGTCGCCATGAAAACCGTTTCGCGGGATACTTTCCCTTGATTTAAACATCATTATTATTTTTAAGGAACAATTTGGATTTATTATATAGCACACCTGTATCTATTGTAAAGTGTTATTTTCCATACTTAATCATGTACAGGGTAATCTCATCTCGATTATGGAATAGCTGCTTAGCTCGCTGAATCTGCATGCCGGACTCCTCAAATGAAGCAATTACATCATGAATGAGCGCCAAGGGCTTTTTATGCATTAGCTTGACCGTAACGATAGCAGTACCACCACTTCGCAAACTATATAGTAAATCAGTAACAAGCCTTGCCATTTGCTTAGGACTCCAGCTCATATCACAAACCAGCAGATCGAACGAATTCTCTTTAAATTTGACTTCACTTGCATTTTTACGCAAAAAAGTCAGATTGGCGTACTTCATCAGTGATGGCTCCATCTTTGCCGGATCAACCGCAGTAACTTTCAGTCCCCGCTCCAGTAAGAAGGAAGTCCATCCACCCGGTGCTGCCCCAATATCCAGTCCCTGATGGAAAGCGCCAAAATCTATGCCGAACGTTACTTCTGCTTCCAATAGCTTGAATTTGGCACGGGAAATTTGTCCGTCTTCTTTCTGAAAACGAACCGCACCTCCGCTCCAATCCGATAGGTTGTCCTCAGGACGTGATACACCTGCATACCACGTATCTGTATCTGCAAAAACGGACACAATAACATCGGCGCCTTGTACTGTTTGCTCCATAGGTAGATCACTTAATTGTTCACTCAAAGCCTGCTTAAGTGCACCTGCGCTTTCAGTCCAGCTGCTATTAGATCCTTTGCGCACCTGTAAAGAAACACGTTGATCCATCAGTTCCTTGCGGTTACGGATGAATGCAACCAGACGCTCCTGCACCTGAACCAGATCCGTTCCTTCTTCCTGAAAATGAACAGGAAACAAGTGACGTAAAAACATCGGCGGCTGACCTGTAATTGTCCTCACTACCTCAATTTCTTCCGCAGGTAATGTAGCCAGAAAAATTTCACCAGGTAAAAGCATCGTACTTTTCACAGAGCCAAATATTCTTCTAAGCTCCTCTTGAGCATAGGGTGCAAAACCGTGATTGGCCGTACAAATAAATCTTGATGATGACAAAGTAGATTCACTTTGTTCATCTGTACTCATATATAGTTCCTCCAAAATAACATTACCCTCCAGCGCACACCCGAATCCAGGGACGTTCTCCATCCCAATCCAGCTCAACCGAAACTTCATATGTGTGCATAATCAATTCTTTCGTTAAAACTTCTTTTTTCGGTCCAGCTGCTGCAACCTTACCATCACGAATCAATGCAACATGTGTAAATAGGGGGACAATCTCCTCAATGTGATGAGTCACATAGACCACTGATAAGTCCCGCTTGCGGAGCCGATCAATCTCGACCAGCATTTTTTCCCGCTCAAATAGATCCAACCCAGCACAAGGCTCGTCCATAATTAGCAGACGGGGTTCCGCCATCAGTGAGCGGGCCAACATCACCTTTTTACGTTCTCCTTGAGATAACGTCCCCAGCGTATGATGAATCAAGTCACCTAAATTCATACCCTCCAGCAAAGATATGGCCTTTTCTTTTGCCTCTGTTGGAATTTCCTGATAAAAGCGCAAAAAAGCATACGCACCTGTAGCGACTACTTCCCAAACTGGATCTTTTAACGCCAGCTTTTCCAATAAGGTCTGACTGATATATCCGATCTGCTTGCGGACCTCCCGCACATCACATTGACCATACATTTGCCCAAGCACTTCAACCGTACCACGACTTGGAAACATATACCCTGTCATCATTTCCAGCAAAGTTGTTTTACCGGAACCATTGCGACCCAGAATAGCCCAATGTTGACCTTCTCGTATATCCAGGCTTACATCGTCCAATATCCGTCTTTCTTCCCGCTGCAACGTAATGCTCTTCATGGATATCATTCCATCACGCTCCTTATTTTGCTCAGCAAGTGTTCTACAGATTCCATTTTGTAGATGATTTCAGGATTATTGTTTTCACCATTATATATAAGAAGCGCGGGAACGCTGGATATCCGGTACTCCTGTACCAGTTCAGGAATATAGTTAATGTTGCTCTGCACCACTGCTCCTTCGGGGAGCAAATGCTCTGCTACCTCCAGCATCTTACGGGCAGCCGCGCATGTTCCGCACATGGGAGTGTACACAAACAAAGCCAGCTTGCATCCCTCCCATATGGCACGGCGCGCGTCTTTTTGTCCGATCTCTTTCATTGTTCAGACCCTTTTCTGATCTCTCGCATACGCTCCTCGGGTATGGGCCCATTATGCACGGTGACTCCCTCTGGCTTATTCGCATAGAGCAGCTCATACATGGCTCGCCGCCCCTCTGGACTGGAGGAATGCAAGTAAATTTCACGTGGATATAACCGTTTCCCTGCGATAGCAGCAGCCACATCTTTTCCCGTAGGCTGACCTGGTCCCAAATCATAATCTAGCGATAGTATCGAAATAGGGTATTCATGAAGCAGCAGCAGGCACTCATCCGCATCTCTTGCCAGCTTAAAGCCCGGAGGACAAGGCCTATAATCGTCCATAAACAAATACATCAACTTCTCCTCCTTTTCCCATATATGCAAGTTCGCAAGCCTTAAAGTTATTTATTATTAATCAGACCGATTTACTCCCAGCTTAGAATCATTTGAATATCCTCCTGATGTGTCCCATCAGGTCCCGTCTCACTCTCCAAAACGATAGGAATGCCTCTTACGGCCTCCTGATCTGTCATCCAGCGCATGCCCTCAGTACCAATGTAGCCTTGTCCCACACGGGCGTGTCTGTCTTTTTTAGAGCCATACGGGTATTTAGAATCGTTCAAATGAACTCCGCATAGAGCTGACCAATAGCCGAGACGGTTTCCTTTATCAATCAAAGCCTCGTCCATTCCACCGTTCCACAATCCTGCTGCATACGCATGACAAGTGTCCAAGCAAAAGCCGATACTGTCAGGATACCGGCACAACTGACGGATTTGCACCATTTCCTCAAGCGTGGTTCCCATAGGTCCATGATCCCCCGCCTGATTTTCAATCAATATTTTAGCATTTCCCTGCCAGCCTTCCAGCACATCATTAAAACAGTTAATGATGTTACGATAGCCCTCTAGAGGGTCTAACGAATGCATGTGACCAAAATGAACGACAATCCCTTTTGACCCACAGGCTTCAGCAATATCCAGATCATTGCGTAATGAAGCAATCGTCAGCTCATAAAGTTCCTGACCACGCTCAGACCCATGAGCCGGATTAACGGGATATGGCGAATGAGCAATGGATTGAAGCTGGTGCTCTACACAGTAAGCGTTGCAAGCAGCAGCATCAGTAGCACTCCATTCCTTCAGTCTCAGACTACGAGGATTTTTCGGGAAATATTGAAATGAACGCCCCTCCTGCTCTCGCGCACGCATAGCGGCTTTGAAAAAGCCACCACGCGTACTCACATGGGAGCCGATGAGCAATTTAGGCATCATGCTGCTGTACCGGGCAATAAAATGCTTTTTTCCCCGCCAGTTCAACCCTTACAATTTTTCCGCCACTTGGAGATTCTTCTCCTTCGCGGTCATATACTCGACACTGATGATCAAATCCACCTGTTAGCGTGTCTCCCTCCATTAGAGGCATTTCCATGTACCCGCCTTCCGCAGTAGCTTCACGTAGTACGGATTGAGTGGCATGGTATAGCTTTTCCACTTTTTCTGGCGACTGCACAATGTTTTGTACTTTGGAACCCGGTGTAAATCCGGCGATATAAGCAATTTCGTCCGAATAACAATTGCCAATACCTGAAAAAATCTGCTGATTCACCAGTGTTGTTTTTAAAATCCCCCGGCGTCCCTTCAGCCGTGCTGTAAACTTTTCCAACGTCATGCGGCGGTCTAACGGGTCAGGTCCCAGGTCTGACAAAGCCTCCTCTGTTTCTTTAGCCGTCAGCAAGTGCAGATAACCTAAGCGCAGTCCGATAAAATAAAGCTTTACTCCACTAAAATCTAATTCGATCTGAACTGTACGATCTGGACGCTGCTCCTCCGTTCCCAGAAATAACAGCCCTCCCAACATCAGATGAAGTACGAGCCTCCCGCCCGTGTTTAAATGAAAAATCAAATGCTTGCCTCGACGCTCTAAATATACAACGGTCGTTCCGAGCAATTGCTTCTCAAACGTTTCCACTTCAGTATTAATGGACTTTTCACGGCTAACCGTCACTCCAGTAATCGGAATGTCCAAAATTTGTTTGGATAATAAGATTCTGTAGTTTTCCATTTCAGGAAGTTCCGGCATTTCAACATCTTTCCTTTCGTAGCTACATAGCTTTTAATGCTCGCAAGTTTTCTAAAACATATACTTTTTTCTATTATTTCAGCTCTTCTTTCATCCAGTCCTGCAATTCAGCGAGATTTTCAAACATCAGGTCAGGTTTTACTCCAACGGTACGCACATGTTCGTCCATATTAGCGCGGGTCGTCACGCCCGACAGGATCAGAGCTGTTTTACAACCTGCTGCTGCACCTGCCGCAATATCTGTAAGCATATTATCGCCCACAACCAGAGCTTCATCCGCCCTAATGTTTAAGCGGTTCAGTGCATAATTCATCAATACGCTTGAAGGCTTACCGATGACAATAGGCTTTACCTGTGAAGCCGCTTCAATTGCTGCTCCAATCGTACCTGCTCCTGGCGTTAGCCCATCATGTGAAGGCAATTGGAGATCCGGGTTTGTCAAAATAAAAGTGGCTCCTTCCCGAATCCAACGCATGGCAGCGGCCAGCGCATCATATGTAAATTGACGATCTATCCCCTGCACCACATAATCAGGATGGTTTTCAACAAGCTGCAAACCGGCTCCTGTGAGTGCATCACGTAATCCTGTCTCACCAATACAATATACACGAGCTCCAGGACTTTGCTGTGCTACATATTGTGCAGCTGCTAACGCCGAAGTATATACTTCATGGCTGGCCGCTTTAATTCCCATACCAACCAAATGCTCAGCCACCGATTCGGGTGTGCGTGAAGCATTGTTTGTAACATAAGCATAAGGTATCTGGTCTGTACGCAATCGGGATATGAACAGATCCGCACCCTTGATCATCCGATTTCCATGATAAAGGGTTCCATCCAGATCAATTAGTAACGATTTTATCGCAATCCCCTCCCCCACTTCAAATCCATTCACATCATAGCATTGAAAATTATAATTCATCCTATGAACGATGTTCTCCTTCTTATTTAACCACCTTAATGATTCAGGTTATAAAATAATCGGCTGTCTCCATTCATCCCATCTATCTTAAGTCAAAAATGCTTATGAAGTCCATGAATTGCTGGTAAACCGTGCAAAATAGCGCAATTCCTCGCTAAAAGCCGTCGCTTTCACATGACATAAGTTCACATCTTCGTCGAAATCCATCGAAGGCGCTATTTCCTCAAAGGAAATCTTCTGTATTTCCTGATCATGCTCAAGAAATAAAATCCTTTAAATTCGATATATAGAAACGCGAATATGACATACCTCCATATGTGGTAGAACAAATTCATCCCCACCACCGTGTACGGGTTCTCATCTCTTGTCGCATCCTGCGCTTTCCCGGAAAATAATTTCGGTGAAAAACAAAGGCACCGGAGCAAGCCCCGGTACCCATGCACATATCTTTCTCCAATCGTTTATTAACCGATATCGGGTACCGGTAACAACACATGCTGCTCCGCAAGCAATGAATTGGGAAATATGCTTCGCGCTTCCTCCAGCAATGGCTGAAGCTGCTCCTGATCTTTATACCTAGAACTAAAATGTGTCATGATTAGCTGACCCGCACCTGCGGCTTTTGCAGCCTCCGCTGCCTGAAGCGCCGTACTATGATGATACTCGTACGCTGTATCTGCCAGTTCATGCAGAAAAGTGGCTTCATGAACGACGACAGTTGCATCTTGAGCCAGCACTACCGTATTCGGGCAAGGTCTCGTATCCCCCAAAATCGTGATGATACGCCCCTTTTTCGGCGAACCCAAAACATCCTGAGGGTGCAAAATAACTCCACCCTCTACCTCCACGCTTTCCCCACGCTTTAACTTACCGTACACCGGGCCGGGCTTGATTCCATATCGCTCCAACAGTTCTTGGTTAAGCTTACCGGGCTTATCCATCTCTACAACTCGGTAGCCATAGCTGTCGATCCGATGATCCAGCAAAGCTGACTCTACCCGGAATTGTCCGTCATCAAACAGAACCCCGCCCGTATGCTCCACAATATGTAGTTGGTAATTGATACGCGATTGGCTGATCCCTAAAGATAGCTCGATATATTGCTGGATTCCAGGCGGTCCATATACCGTCAGTGGTGTCGTTCCCCCCTGGTACGCTCTGCTCGACAGCAGCCCCGGCAGACCAAAAAGATGATCCCCATGCAAATGGGTGATAAATATTTTTTCAAGTCTGCTTAGTTTGAGCGGCGAACGCAATACCTCTTGTTGAGTGCCTTCACCGCAGTCGAACAGCCACATGCTTCTTCGTTCTTCCAGCAAACGAAGAGCGATGGACGTTACATTTCGCTGAATCGTAGGCACCCCTGCATTTGTACCGAGAAAATAAAATTCCATAACATTAACCTTCTTCCTGCTGACCAGCAAAAAACCTCCGAAGCTCGGAGGGTATTTGCTATCCCATCTGATAAAGGTGTTAAACCTTTTCGACGTTAAAATACTGCGCCTGAGGGTGGCTGAACACCATGGCTGATACAGAAGCCTCCGGTTCCATCATAAACCCTTCCGTCAGCTCAACGCCAATATCCTCAGGTTTTAACAACTGGAACAACGGCCCCTGTTCCTCCAGATCTGGACATGCAGGGTAGCCAAAGGATACCCGAATGCCTTGATATCTGGCACCGTGCCGCTGTTTCATTGTCATATCGGCAGGGTCCGGAAAACCCCAGCTATCCCTGATAATATGGTGAAGCCGTTCCGCTAACCCTTCTGCTACTTCGAGTGCTACCGCTTGAAGTGCATGCGAGCGCAGATAATCCCCTTTATCTTTCCACTGGGTAGATATCTGCTGAATCCCATGACCAGCTGTAACGACCATGAAACCCACATAGTCCATAACTCCGGATTCCACTGATTTCAAGAAATCAGCCAGACACAGATAAGGCTCTACCTGCTGGCGCGGAAATGTAAATGTGTGCAGTACCTTGCTCACATCCGACGGATCATAGATCAGAATTTGATTCCCTTGCGACTGCGCTGGAAAGAAACGATACATGGCATGTGCCTGGATGATTCCGTCTGTCACAGCTTCAAACATGATGCTGTCCACGGTTTCCTTCAACTGAATCGCTTTCGGATCTTCCGAAGCCAGCAGCTGCTCAACATTGCCTTTTAAACCAAGATGATGCCCCATTAGCATCTGCATATTCACGTAAGGCAAAATATAATTCAGTGGATAGTTACGCAGTACATGGCGATCCGTATCTGGTGGAATATAGACGGGCAGATCCTGAGCAATGTTAGAGCGCACAGCTCGAGTGAGTTTAGGGAGCGGCTTGGCTTCCACGACGATTGCCGCTTCAGCTTCTCGCTCAGCCTCCATCTCCTCGGCCATTTTTTTACGGGACTCAGGATTCATAAGCTTATTGGCAATATCTAGGCCATCCATAGCATCCTTTGCATAGGCAACCAGACCATCATACTCAGGACGGATACGATTTTTAGTGAACTTACGTGTTAAAGCAGCTCCACCCACCATTATTGGAATATCAATATTCGCATTTTTCAAATCCTGTGCGGTCAGCACCATTTGTTGTGCCGATTTAACAAGCAACCCGGATAAGCCAATCATGTCGGCCTTTTCTTCACGGTAAGCCTCAATAATGCGTTCTGGTGGTACTTTTATACCCAGATTCACAATATGGTAACCATTGTTGGATAGAATAATCTCCACCAGATTCTTACCAATGTCATGCACATCACCTTTGACTGTAGCCAACAAAATCTTACCTTTTACTGAGGATTCATTCTTCTCCATGAACGGCTCTAAATAAGCCACGGACGCCTTCATCACTTCAGCGCTTTGCAGCACCTCTGCTACAATCAATTCGTTATTGTTAAACAGTCGTCCTACTTCCTCCATCCCCTTCATCAGCGGGCCGTTAATAATCTCCAGCGAAGAATATTTCACAAGCGCTTGCTCCAGATCCGGAATGAGTCCCTCCTTACTTCCCTCCACTACGTAGGAAGCCAGTCTTTCTTCGAGCGAAAGGTTTGATATCTTTTCTTTTTTCTCCACTTTCTTGTTACGAAAAGCTGCTACAAAAGCGGATAAAGTATCGTCATTTGTTTTATAGATCAAGTCTTCCGCAAGTTTCCGCTCATGCTCTGGAATGGATGCATAACGCTCAAGCTTCTCAGTGTTTACAATCGCATAGTCCAGACCTGCTTTGGTACATTCATATAAGTAGACGGAATTGAGCACTTCACGACCCGCTTCCGGCAAACCAAAAGAAACGTTACTGATGCCCAAGATAGTATGCACTCCGGGAAGCGCCTCTTTAATAATGCGAATACCCTCAATCGTTTCCTTAGCTGAACCGATATATTGCTCATCACCTGTTCCTACTGGAAATACAAGCGTATCAAAAATTAGATCCTCCGCTGCCAAACCGTAACGGTTCACCAACAGATCATAAGAACGTTTAGCTACCTCAAGCTTATCCTCACGTGAAATAGCCTGTCCGCGTTCATCAATCGTACCAACAACAACAGCGGCGCCGTACTTATGAATAAGAGGAGCCATGTTCTCAAATTTCTCTTCACCATCCTCCAGATTAATGGAGTTAATAATCGCCTTACCTTGCGAATATTGAAGTGCTTTATCAATGACTTTAATATCCGTTGTATCTATCACCAAAGGTACTTTTACCTTGTTTACAACCAGTTTCAAAAACGCTTCCATATCCGTCATTTCATCGCGGTCCGGGTCCTGCACACAAATATCAATGACATGCGCTCCGCTTTTTACCTGAGCACGGGCAATTTCAGACGCCTCTTCATATTTGCCTTCCACAATCAAACGCTTGAATTTGCGGGAGCCAAGAACATTTGTTCGCTCACCAACCATATACGGACGATTGTCCTGTTCAATATATACAGGCTCAATGCCTGATACGGCAGGAGGATGATGACCTACCAGCGAACGCGGCTCAAACTGCGACATACTTTCACTCATAACTCGAATATGCTCAGGCGTGGTACCACAACATCCCCCAGCAATATTCAACCAGCCTTTTTCAGCGAAAGCAGCCATTTTACGTGCTAATGAATCAGGCGATTCATGGTATTGGCCATTTTCATCGGGCAAGCCCGCATTTGGATAACAGCTAATAGCTGCAGAGGACATTTCAGACAGAGAGCGAATATGATCACGCATAAACTCTGGACCCGTAGCACAATTCAACCCAATCGAAATTGGATGTAAGTGTTCCAGTGATATGGAAAAGGATTCGATATTTTGTCCAGCCAACGTCGTTCCCATAGGCTCAATCGTGCCTGAAATCATTAGCGGAAGCTCGATACCTGTCTGCTCAAAAGCCTGCCGAATTCCGATACTTCCAGCCTTGACGTTAAGCGTATCCTGTGAGGTCTCCAAAAGGAGTACATCCACGCCGCCTTCAATAAGTGCCAAGGCCTGCTCTTGATAGCTGTCAATCAGCTCAGCAAATGTAACACCGCCTGTGACAGACAAGGTTTTCGTGGTTGGGCCCATAGCTCCTACTACAAAACGAGGCTTGTCCGCAGTGCTGTATTTATCCACCGCGTTACGCGCCAGCTTGGCCGCCACCAGATTAATTTCACGGGCACGTTCTGGTATATCGTAATCCGCCAAAACGACGGATGTTGCTCCAAATGTATTCGTTTCAATTAGGTCTGCTCCGGCCTTCAAGTATGCTTCATGAATCCCTTGAATGACATCCGGTCTCGTTAAGACCAGCATTTCATTACAGCCCTCCAGCTCTTCCCCACCAAAATCATCGGGGGAAAGGTCTTCCTGTTGAATCATGGTGCCCATGGCCCCATCAAGAAGGAGTATTCTTCGTTGTAATGCATCCTGCAAGCTAACTTTATCCAAATTTCTTCACCCCCGCAAAACGTTAAATCCTAGTTTAGCAGAAACCGTATCATTTAGATAGATTGAAGTAAAAACATACGTTTTATACAGGTTGTTCTTTGTAAAAACGACTTCTCTTATCCATTTTTATAGTTTGTAGCATTATTAAACGTACTTAACCCTGCATCCTTTAGCTATGTTCATTTGCATTATAAAATGTTGAAAGCCTGTATTGTACAACGTTTCAAGACATGGTATTCTTTATATAACATTAATCCAAGTGGAAAAGAGGGGATAAATACATGGCCGAAATCTTAATACGTAATACGAATGAAAGAATTAGCGGTGAAGAACAAGTACGTGAATTTCTGGAGAGTCACGAGATATTGTATGAACATTGGGATGCTTCCAAATTGTCCGGGGAGCTGCAAGAGAACTTTACCTTAACAGATGATCAAAAGGCCGCTGTTCTCAAAACATTTGAACCCGAAATCAAGGATTTAGCCGCACGTCGCGGATATAAAATATGGGACGTTATCACTCTATCTGAAGCAACGCCGAATTTGGACGAGTTGCTGGCCAAGTTTGAGCAAATTCACACCCATACCGAGGATGAAATCCGTGCCATTATCGCTGGTAAAGGCATCTTTATTATTAAAGGACCTGAAGAGATCGACTATTTTAACGTAGAGCTTTCACCGGGGGACGTTATCTCCGTACCCGAAAATATACCTCACTTCTTCACTTTAATGGAGAATCAAAAGATCGTAGCAGTCCGCTTGTTCATTGAAGAAAATGGCTGGATTGCGGAACCGTTCGAAGATCCAACCTTCATTAAAGCATAATTACGAATTTATCCTTGTGTAAATAAAAAACTCCCTCTGCTCTGTGACAATCGAGCGAAGGGAGTTTTCTTAATACTCGTTTCTAAAGGTGTAGATTTCTTACTTTAACGACTGAATAATTCCATCCAATTCAGACAGATGCTTGATTTGAAACTTCGGCTTGATCTCTGTGGTATTGGTTTTGGCGTTTCGGTTCACCCACACCGAGTGAACACCTGCTGCCAACGCTCCTTGAATATCAGTCGTCAGCTTATCTCCTACCATTAAAGCATGTTCAGGCTCAATACCAAGAAGCCCCAACGCATGCTGGAATATAGACGGATCCGGCTTGCCTCGACCAAATGAACCTGAAATGACCACATGATCAAAGAAAGGAGCTAATTGAGGAACTCCATCCAGTTTCTCCTGTTGTAAATCAGGGGAACCGTTTGTCAATAATAACAGCTTGTATTGTCCCTTCAATTGTTCTAGAATTTCAAACGTTTCTTCATATACATGGGGACGTGCGCGTCTTTCCGAAGCAAATTGGGTAGCCAGCTTTTCCGCCAACTTCTCATTATCTATCCCTAGTTGCTGGAGTCCTCTGCGCCATGATTCCTTTCGATAAACAGGGGCCAACTGTTCCAATTGACGGAATTCAGGTTGCTCACCTGCTGTAAAATTCGCCCACAATCCTTCAAACGGATTAATGCCGATCATTTGAGTAAAACTAAAGGTTTCATAGGATTCATACAAAGCGCGTGCTTCTTTACGTACGGCTTCCTCCAGAGCTTTTGGATCAACACCTGCTTCACGGGAGCCTGTTTGACACGCTGCATCAAATGCCTCTTCTACACTACGTTCATCCCACAAAAGGGTATCATCAAGATCAAACATTACCGCCTGAATCGTCATCTGAATTATCCACTCTCTTTCCACAGTATATGTACGCCTATTTGCTTGATTAAGCATTTGAATCGTTATGTGTGCCCATATTAAGCAAGCGGCCGCAGCATGTTATATGAAATAACATCATACGGCCTTTGTTACAGAGCTACAGGCTAAATCAGTTATTTCTTGTCAACCTGTATCTGATTGGATAGCGCAAACTTCTCAAGTCGCTCTGCAATGGCATCCGTGTCATAGCGACCTAATGATTTTGTGAAAATAAAATTACCACCCTTACCTTTTCTTTCAACGGTTACGTAACCCTTTTCAATCTTGATGGCTTTCATGTCCCCTGCCGTCATTGGACGTTCTCTACCACCTTTCAGCATATAGAGAGTATCCTTTCCCACTTTCAGATAAGGACGACGGATAAAAAAGATAACAGCCAGCATCAAGTACAGGCCGAATACAAGCCAATCCATCCCTCGCATACCGGTCTTAGTCAAAAAGTAACTCATAAGCATGTACAATACAGAAAGACCAGCCAGCATAATTGGCACAGTAATATTACGGCCACGAAAAATATCCATTGCAGAACCTGCGCCGCTAATGGTTTGAATACCTTGCTTTTTGCGCGATTTATTTAAATGCGCTGTGTTTTTGCGTACTTTTCTTTCAAATGATCGGGCCATCTCTCAATTCCTTCCCAGATATATTACATTAAAACAATTGCCTCAAAGCTGATCTATATAGATACCATGAGAGGTACCTAAAACAAAAGGCAAATTGCAGGCTTGGGCGCTTTAACAACATTAATGCTTCAGCCCGTCATTTCCCTTCGATGTATCATCGTCCACAAATTCAATCGTTTCTAGCTGCTGCCGAAAATTACGACGAATGTTACCTAAATAAATTTCCCGAAGATTGGCACGTTCTGTGGTTTCCTCTTCTGTTAATCCCTCGGATTTTGCTTTGCGCGCTAATTCATTAATGCGCTGTACCAAGCTGTCTATATCCAAATTGTGTCCCCTCCATAAAAGCAAAGATATAATACACTTTGACATGTAGAAAAGAGCTTGTCAAGGCTCCCGTATTACGCTCCCTGACAAGCTCTAATAGTCTATAGATCATAAGTCAGGAAGCTTGAGTACCTGACCTGCCTGCACTCCCCGATCCTCTAAACCGTTAATCCGCACAATTCCTTCTATATATACTCGTGTATCCATTCGTTCCGGTTTATGATTCGCGGCAATCTGCCACAACGTATCCCCAGGTTGTACTGTCAGTTTAGTCACTTCTTCCTTGGAAGCTGAAGGAGCCGCGAAAACCGTAAGTACACCTGCTCCTGCAATCCAAGCAACAATCACTATAATAAGAAGCTTAAGTAAAAGAGTATGGGTAATAATCTGCATAAAACGCGCCCTACCCTCTTTTCGGGTCTCCTGTAAATTTTCTATATTCATTGGAAAAATACTTTGATAGGTGCTATATTTCATCATGGTTGTGTCCTCCAAACGTTTGTTCTTATGTTTTCACAATATAACACGAACGTTTGTTTTGTTCAATAGAAAAGAGAACAAAAGTTCGCAATTTTTTTAGGGATTATTTAGAACTTATGTTTGTACGAACGGAGGTTCTATGCTATAATTTTCCCAAACGTTACTAAATGGGGTTGATACGGTATGTCTAAGATTTCGAGCCGCCAGCAGGCCATTCTTGAATTTATCCGCAATGAAGTGCGTCTAAAGGGATACCCCCCTTCTGTACGCGAAATAGGCGAGGCTGTCGGATTGGCCTCCAGTTCTACGGTTCACGGTCATTTGGATCGTTTAGAGAAAAAAGGACTCATTCGCCGCGATCCTACAAAACCACGGGCTATTGAGTTACTCGGTCAAGACGAATCGGATAACAGCAACTTGATTAATTACTCCATTAGTCGTGTCCCCGTCGTCGGCAAAGTAACCGCTGGTCTTCCTATTACGGCGACAGAAAATATTGAAGATTACTTTCCTCTTCCCCAACACTTTGTTGGTGAGGATAAAATATTCATGTTATCTGTTGTAGGCGAAAGCATGATTGAGGCTGGGATTGCTAACGGAGACTATGTAATCGTACGTCAGCAGCAGACCGCTGATAATGGCGATATTGTTGTAGCTATGACAGATGAAGACGAAGCTACAGTTAAAACCTTCTACAAAGAAAAAGATCATATCCGGCTTCAACCTGAAAATCCAGCCTTTGAACCGCTTCGTCTGACACACGTCAGTATTTTGGGCAAAGTTGTAGGACTCTTCCGGGACTTCCACTGATTTCTCGTTCTTCCTTCCCCGTTATTCTATCCCCTAATACAAAACCGGCTGCCTAGGGCAAGCCGGTTTTGTATTGTTATTATGCTTACTATGTATCTCACAACTATTCTTTCCTTTTAGCAACCTATTCCTATTGTATCTACTATAAAATCAGCCTCATCGTCTCAAATAATCCCCCACTGATCTTGAACAGCTATACTGTTGTGGGCAAAACTAATAGATCTTTCTTTCTTTTAGCTAAATATGGTATATTAATTACTCATAGCCCTGTAGGAGGAATTAAATGAAAAAAATAATAATTTCAGCGTTTGTTATGATATTTATCGTCGTAAGCTGTGCAGTTCCAACAATGGATCATTTGTATGCAGAAGAGAAATCACACATAACAACCTACGATCGTATTCAGTACATACAAATACTCATCCATTTCAGGTATTTAGAAAAGCAACTTGAAGCTGTAATTTCCGAAAGAAATAATTACCCAGAGGCCAGCCAAGAATATAAACAGCTCTCAGAACAACTGAATCATATTCTTGCCCAAGAGGCGTACTACGAAAAAAAACTTAACACCCTTAATAGTAAATAATTTTCATACAAACTGCATATTATCTTTATTCTACACATTAGACTCATGCCGACCTGCCTGTAAAATCTCCTGCAACGTAAAGTTGAAAAGGCGAAGACAGGTTCGCATGAGTTTTTTTGTTAACCTTTAGGGATATAGGTACTAGCTTCTTTTTGCTTCTAATAGATTTATGCTGATACATTACTATCACAATTGACATATATATATAGCAGAACTAAGCAAAGGAGATATGCAGATGATCAGAAATAGAGTTAAAACGTATAAGCATCGCATCGGGAAAAACAGATATCTGGTCGTTAAAGTCTTTCAAGCCGCAGCTGCTAAAACAGGAAGCGGAAATGCACTAGCAACCAATGCCTTGAATATCAAAATTTCCAAGCGTAAGCATAAACGCCACTAAGATTCAACCGCACCTTCATTTCTTGAAGGGAGGTGATATTATGAGCAGAAGACATTGCAGACGTGATTTAAGAAGAAGAAGATTGAACATCCGTTCCAATCAAAGAGCCACTGCGCGTGCAAGAGGTAACGCACTGGCTGTTAATTTGTTTAGCGTAAACGATAGACAACGCAGACGTTAATAATTGTTTCCATGCAAAAAGCGGGAGGAATTCTTCCTGCTTTTTTGTGTTAAATAGCACACCTAACTACTGCTATGAATCATTTAAGCAAGCGGAGGGGGATCTAAAATATCACACATAGTTGAACAGTCGCTACTATTTTACTCTTTTATAAATCTAACAGACAGGAAAAAGTGGTTCTCTTTTAGAATAATGTGCATAGAGAAATTAAACCAGAAGGAGACAAGCCATGATAATTAAAATGTCACTTTCAAATATGGGGGATTTTAAAAAGTCAAATGAGAATAACGGCTTTATTGTGTCCGGAAGGATTATACCTAAATACGAGAACAACAATTGGACATATATAGAAGAAAGTTTTCCCGAACCATATTTTAAACAGTATGAGGATGATGACGTCGATATCAGTTATATTAATGAACAAGGAAAATCTATTTTTTTATATTATGATGAGAACGACTGTGTTGGGAAGATTAAACTTTGTACTAATTGGAATGGCTATGCTCTAATTGAGGATATTGCCGTCGCTAAAGACTGGAGACACAAGGGAATCGGAGCAGCCTTATTGAGTAAAGCAACCGAGTGGGCTAAGCAGAATAACCTTGCTGGTCTAATGCTTGAAACACAGGATGTGAATATTTTAGCTTGTCGATTCTATGCTAAAAATAACTTTGTAATCGGCGGAGTTGATACTATGCTATATTCTAATTTTTCCACAGCCCATGAGAAAAGGATTTTTTGGTATTATAAGTTTAAGCATTCAAATTAGCCTATCCTTCTGTAATAAGGCCGAATTTAAAAACAATACCATCTTGTACGCATACTTTGCATTGCTACTTTTCCCGTATCTAGTAAAATCAAACTGATCAGCACACAAAACTCTGCCGGCCAATGAAGGTTAGCATAGCTTTTGATTTATTTAGAGTATTCACTTACTTCAAACGTGAGGATGCGATCATTTTCAGCATGTAATCCTTTTTTGCTCTTATCAGGAATCTGAAACTGAACGTTTATATACAATAACAGTTAAAATCCCGCTAATTATAATGACCACTGAAAAAATCAATAACATATTGTTATATAAATAAGCAGATGGAAAATTAATGATTGGTATAAATTTTTGATGAATAAGACGTATTGACAATAAGCCTCCTACAACTGAAATCCCCGCTCCTTCTGATAAAAAGCTTATAAAATTAAGCAAGCTCATTCCTGCGCCAGCTTCTTCTTGTTTTAAACTACTTGAAACAATAGTGGATATTACTGTTTTAATAAAAGAAAGACCACCGAAAACAAAGACTAGAATAATAGACATCAGCCAAGGTGTCATTTCAATAAAGAAAGCAGCTACCAAAAAACTGACGGCAAGAAATGCAACGCCGACTGCTAGCACATGTAAGGAACCTTTCTTATCAACAAGTGCTCCTCCAAGAAAACCAAAGAAAATAACACTCATCGTTCCAGGAAAAATAATTCCACTGCCAATCATTGCGGTACTTAAGTGGTGAACGTCTTTCATCATATAAGGGACCATAGAAACAAATCCAGCTACGGTACCAAACATAAGCCCCCCACAAAGGATTCCTATCATAAATGCAGTATTTTCCCCCAATGAAGAATCAACAAAAGGATTGGTTACTTGTCTGATATGTTTTAAAAAGATCAAGAAAAATAGAACACTTATCACCAGAAAAGAAATTCTGTAAGAAGTTGTATACAACATAAACAATACAATACCTAGAGATATAAGCACGATTCCTGCAATGTCAAACGAGCCCTTTGAAATGACTTCCTTTTTCAATAATTTTATCAGGAAGGGAACAGTTACAAACGTTAAAACAGGAAGAAGCAGTAAATAAGACCAATGAATATAATGAGCAATCACCCCACCAATAGCCGGTCCTATCCCTTCACCCATTGCTACGATAGACCCGATGAGGCCATATTGCCTTTCCCCTGTTTTCTTTTGGGATATAGCGAGCAACTACGACCATCACAAGTGAAGGAAATGCAGCTGCACCAATCCCTTGTATAAATCGTCCCAAGATAAGTGTTGGAAAAAAAGTATGTCCCACAAATCCAATTAATGATCCTATGCAATTCACTATGATTCCAAACAGGAGCAACCTTTTAATACCTAACTGATCAGATAACTTTCCGTATATAGCTGTTCCTATAGAGAAACTTAGCATAAAGGCAGTATTCACCCAATTTGTAATGGCTGGTGTCTTATTGAATTCATCAGCAATATCAGGTAAAGAGATATTAAGAACCATTTCATTTAACACACTAAAAAACGAAAGAACACAAAGCCACATTAAAATTTGGTTATAGCTCAAAACGGACTGTGAATAAGGGGTTTTCACTTTTGACCCTCCAGAAATAAGATACATTCAAGACATGAGTGTATCCTTGCACCATATCATTGGAGGTTTAATACAGCGCCTATTTCCATACGAGAAAATGTAATGATCTTTTGGTCACCATCCCAGCCCCCTATGATTACAATATAGAGCGTATATCGCTCTTGTGGTCCCCTCTTCCAAAACCAGCAGACGCGCCTTTATGTCCATTACACTGCTACCTGTTCTTATCTCCAGTCCTTCATGTTGGACCTCGTCATTGCTCAGTAGAATAATTGTACAGTATTGGTAATAGCGTTTTGATATCGGGTAACAAAGCGTTCAGCTTCTTTATTACCTGTCGTTTTCCGTATACTGTACAGATCAGAACAATGAACGATAAAAGCGGATACAACTATTGTGCAACAATAGCGGAATTAGACGGTTGCCAAAGTGACACTGAACTTTTACAGATGTTTATGATGGTGTACGTGAAGCCAAGGAGAAGAATATGGGGGCGATATTCCTGTGCCAGTAGGATAAGACAAGAACCTAATTAAGCGTACAATCGCAGCACGTTAGATACATTTAAACTAATCAGGAAATTATCCAAGTAGGAGGGAATAACCATGGCATTTGAAGGTTATAGAGAAGACAAGCGAGGACAATGGTTTGACTGGCCATTCCCCTTGTCGGTATCAATACTGTATGTGGATGCGGATGTAGATGAAACAGAAACGAAATGGTACCTCATTATCGAACAAGAAAAACATTTGATCCGAATTAGGGATGAAAAGCAAATTGAACTGCTTCATCACTGCATGTATGGAATCTTGTTAAATGACGAGAATATCAACTGGATTATTGATAAAAATGGCGGTAGATTTACCTATCACGACAGTGTACAAGATTTCATCAAATTCCAGAAAGAATACCTGGATATATTTTAAAAACCGTGAACATTTAAAAGCTCTGCCGACCAATTAGGGTAACAGAGCTTTTCGATTTATTTAGAGTATTCACTTACTTAAATACACTTTTGGAATCAAGCCGACTTTAGAGCAGTGGAAAAGGCTACGATCCGGCGTGGATCAATCGTTGTCAAGCGGTTTGCCGACCGTTAATAGCAGTTTCATAGTCTTAATTTTCACACTCTTGGTACTAACTTCTCCATATGTATTAGTTGTGATTTCGTACTGGCAAGGTCATTATTGTGAGTTATTGGTGCTTTTTGGGCAATTAGTTAAAGCTAAAGCTCACGTATCGTCACAATACATGTATGGGCTTTGGCTATTTTTTAGAACCCCCACCGTTGTCGTGAAATTCACTATTCTGTACCGTTACGTCGGAAAATCCTTTTATATGGAGCCCCATATTTGTATTTTAATCTCTATGTTCTTTCTCAAAGAGTACCTTATCGTTCACATAGCTACTACCTTCCAACGGAATACCATAATTTGCAATTATATCATAACTAGGTGCTTTATCAGGCTCGGTTGCTGCTTCACCATCTACTGTTAAATTTTAAATAATTACATTCAATACCCGGTTTGAATTGTTCGAAGTTAAACCCTAGTTAGCATCAATTTGCAGCACTGTAGCCCCTTACCTACTGTGGTAAAAGTAACATTACTCTTTAGATATATTGGTTTTTTGATGCTGTAATTACATTTGTTTACTTCAACCTTCATCCTACCATCTCTTTGAGAATTTTATCTAACAGAAGCCTGATAAGCCAGCAGTGGTCTTGACTCGCTACTGAAAAGATAAAATGAAATACAATAAGCGCAAAACTATTATGGCAGGAATCCACCAAGTATTTGCCGAAAGAGAAGCGAATACGGTGGCTATTGCCAAATAGCTTATGCGCTCAATGGGCTCAACTATTGAATATCCATGAGTGAAGTGATATTTTCCAACAGTTCTTTTTACAAACTAAACCCAAAGTGATTTAGTGATGATAACTAAGAGAATAAAGAGCACTAAAATTGCCGCTGTAGAAGTCCATACACCGCCGCCACCTGTATTTTCATAGGCACCCATCTCTTTTAACCTCCTTTATTTGTCGTTACCTTAATATATGTTTAAATACGTTCTATGATAGGGCATGCAGGTAAATAAAAAAACACTAGCTTAGCTAGTGGTCAAGTCCCCATTTTATAGACACGGAAAAAAGCCCCTAGACTATAAGCTGCTTTCGATATTCTTTCGGAGGCAACTTATTTAACTTTCGTTGTGATCGACTTTGATTATAAAATCGAATATAGTAGCCAGTTATGTGAGTCCTTCATTACTTGTAATTAAAGGAGATGGGAAGATATCTTTCGAATACATCGCTTTAAATATCAATATATCGGTCTATATATCCTGTCCGTATCTGTATCAATCACGAAACCAACCTCTGTGTCATCTTCAAAACGTAATCGATCAAAATTATGAAGTCGACAAAATATATCAGGTAAATCTCTAATATTAAGACTCAGCATTTTTGCTTGTATATACTTTTGATATAGTTCTTCTTGTGTGCATAGGGGACCAGTAATCAAATTCTGAAAAAAGAAACCTTCAATTTTAATAATCATAATATCACCACTGGTGGTAACCATTCTTTATAAATTTAAAATACTTACATAACAATAGCTCAACTAAAGGCGCATGTTAAGTTAACCTTTGTGAACAAGTTAAATCTCCCTTGCTACCACATTTGTTTATGATAGCTTCTATTTTTCCGTTAATTTATTAAATATCTCTCTATCTTCGGAAGTAAAGTCGGAAATCCGTTTCTTTTTCACGTATGTGTTGGTACTTGAATCCAATTTGATGAAGCCATTTTCCCCAACCATATATACGATATTTTTTTTTATCTTATATGACACAATATTATCAACAGCTTTTTCCGTTGGAGCAGCAAGATGATTATAAAGTATTAAACAGTTGTCCCGCCCCCCTCTCAAAATTTGAAAAGTCCCGTCACCAAAATATTCTACGGTATCTTTGCCATCTGGGTATTTATAGTTCGTATTATCCGCAAAATTTACTAGAAAAATTATAGTAGTAGTTATAACTAGTAGAGAGACCAAGATCAAAATAAAGATATATCTAAACTTCATCTGCAATTCACACCTCACTTCTAGGCTTTTCTTGTATCAGTTACTGTTACATAAGACGTATACTCATTGAGTGTTCCCCATGATTCCATTATATTTGTTAGATTGGCCGCAGCCCAACCGAGTTTGTTGTTCCCAGTAAACATTCGTTTAAAATTAAACTCGAAATTATATTTATCATAATATATTGTAGTAATTTTCCATTGCCCGTCAACGTAATCCCCATTTATTTCATAATACATGTTGTGAAAAGCATTATATAAATCTCTATCACTTTCTAATTGCGCAGATCCATTATAAGAAAAACTTTTAACTTTTTTACCATTAGCTTTTTTGACTTCATCATTAACTATTGCGATGTGCTCTTTAGATTTTTTAACTTGCTGCGCCTCATATGACCACTCGTTAAAGTGTAAATTTCCTGGTTTGTAGTCAAGTGAATGTTGAAGTAAATGGGCTGTGATGTCCCCGTACTTCTTTCGAGCTATAGGAACAGCTACTAATGCAAATGCTTTACGATCAGGATAATGTATTACAGTGTCTGTCGAATCTTTTACCTTCTCTACGCCTCGTACCCAAGTCTTTTCTAGTTCTACCATCGGATTTTCAAACGGAAAAGTAATATTTCCTGCATACACTAACATATTCTTACTATATGCACCTTCCAGTACTTTTGGCGAGACATCAGACTGATCCTTTTCTCTTGTTTCCTTAGATTCTAACTGAGGACTGTATTGAATTTTTCTCAATTGATCTTCTTTTTGTTTTAGAACAAGTTCAAACTCAAGGATCTCTTTACTGGTATCAATCTGTTCTTGATACTTAACTACATAAGCATGTGTAAACGTAATATCTCGGATTGTGTTTTCATTTCTATCGATTTGGATATTACATTTGCGATAGTAATCCTCACTATCAGGTTTATATTCTGTATTTGCCCATGTATACAGCATGTTGGAATTATCCGCATTGTCTATAACTGAAGGAAGCGAATGAAGCGGAATTTTGCTTCGAATATGTAGCGAATGAGCCAAGTTTGTAGACTTAGCTGAAAGGTTTATGGAACTATTATTCTTATAAGTAAAGCCAGTGATTTCACCTTTTACAAACTCAATTGGCTCACCACCGGATTTGCGTTCTATTCTTAATGAAATACTCATTAAATAATCTCCTTTGTTAATTTAATCTGGTTTTGTAGGAAAAATTTATGAAAACTAATTTCCAAATATTAATATATACGAAAAATATTAAATAGTAAACATATTTTCAACGTGATAAAGGACATCAATTGAGTTTCGTAACCTCGGCAAATTATATGAAGAAGCTAAAACGAAATATAATTCAGCCTAACACGAACCTGTTAGAAACGTTAAAAGCTCTGCCGACCAATTAAGGTTAGCAGAGCTTTTTATTTATTTAGAGTATTCACTTACTTCAAACGTTAGGATACGATCATATAGCATGTAATCCTTACGGCTACTGAATGGGCCTTTATTGTTATCGTGCTTATTGATAGCATATGATGCTGATCCAGAACCAGCCTGCTTGCTTTCGTACCAGGCAATAAAGTCATTGACTTCTTTCATGCTTAGGTCGAATTCCTTTTCCAAACCAGTTGTCATGGTAACTACCAGAATTGCACGATCCCCGTTTGGAGTCGGTTCCTCTGTTCCTGGGTTAGGAGTGGAACTTGATACTTTAGACATCATCTCCAATTCGCTAAGAGCTAGATACTGACTTCCATTATTACCTGTAATATTAATTCTATAATCCTTGTATGAATTAGAATTAGAGAAAGCGAATTTTTTTGGAGTACTATCTACCCATCCACTGATATTTGACTGAGTGTCTAGCACGTTCCAAGTAACCCCATCATTTGAGCCTTCGAAAGTCCAGTCTTTAGGGGCACGATCAGTTGCCGTTGTCTGTGGATATATAACATATTGCTCAATAACTTCGGCTTTAGGAAAATCATATCTTAACCAAGCAGAAGTTGTACTTGATGTCCATGCACTAGCAATTGTCGCAAATTCCTTGTTAAACGCCTCATATGCATATGAATATTCATTACTTGCGCTTGCTACTCCAGATGGCAAAATGTTAGTTGTCATATGCGGAACCAGATTTTCTGAATACTCTGCTTCAGCCGCAAAAACATTCGATAAGGGTAAAGATAAAAGAACTAAAAATAAAATCGTTATACATGCTTTCTTCATTAAATGATCCTCCAATATGTTTGATAGAACTAAGAATAATTTAATTGAGGAAATGTGTCTAAACATAAACTTGCTTATCTATAAATATGTTCTATATTTTTGCATATTTATTTTTTATTGGGTATTAAAAAGGACTCATTCCAGCTTCTATACTGGTTGAGTCCTTGTTTTTATTTCACGATAAACCTCACTTTGATTCCATCAGCATACTTTTCTAACTGATGACTTACCCATGATCCTGCTCCCCGGTTATCACTAGGGGTTATGTATCTGATATCAGCACCTACGCCACCTTCTCCACACATTCTATCGTCACACTAAAAAAAGAGAAAATAACTTCAATGTCCAGCAGTAATGATAAGCTGCTCCTCATAACCACTCGATTCATTAATGGTGGCAATCCAGAGTATAGTCTGATTGATATTGCAACAGGTAAGCGCACCAAAATAAAGTTGCCCTTTTTATCCCGCCAATTTGTCTATATGTCCCCGGACGGCAAGGGTATCTATTATTTGGGTAGCGCCTCTGAGAAAAATGAGGAGGACGGACGAGGCGTATATTATTATGATTTCACATCGAAAATTCAAACCCCCATTTTCATACAAAAAGAGGGTTTTATCAATAACTTCATACTGCTGAACAAGTAATTATTCTGTTGAACTATGCCAAAAAGCCGGAAAGAAGTTTACGCTTTCTCTCCGGCTTTCTTTATCTGATTCCAATCACTAAACCTATTGCGTAACTTCTCCCACAGTCGCACCTTTGAGCACTCTTCTCTTACTAGCTTGGCTTAGTAGAGCTTTTAGTGTTTACTTTGAAATTGTATCCGATTAGTCTATTCCGTAGTAACAGTCGTTTGTTCGGGTGTTTTTGGCGCAGTAATAGGGGCAGGAGCAGGACTTTTTGCACAAATCCTTAAAAACCAAGATAAGGGCAAAGGAATTACGATTAACTTGATGCGTACAGGATATTCCATCACAAGCAACTCTTAATTCCCATCTTTAACAGCCCCCCATCGGAGTACAAGATAGGCATAATGAGTAAAGGGAGCTGATATTATCTATAATTCATTCACTTCAATATTTTTCATTGTACTTGCTATAATAATTCAAATTACAATACGAAAATTGGAGCCTCGGATAAGTAAACGCACAATGTTGAAAGTGAGAATTGCAATAACAACAACAGTCCTGCTTATCGGAGTCGTATTGTATATAATTGACCCTCAGTGGTGGATCGTGATTGCTTTTGCAATATTTTTCTGTATACTGCTTTTTGTGAATTTTTTGAAAAGACGTAGTAAATCACATTGATTTATGATTTGCATGCTCAGCGTTTAATAAGAGCCTTCCTTAAATGGAGGGCTTTTATATTACATATCAAATCTTATGGGTACATCCTATATGACCAAAAACAAAAAAAAGCCCCATCAGCCGAAGCCAGCAGGGCATTAGTTTTTTAGATTTACTCCGTAATGACTGGAGTTTGTACGGAATCTACTGATGCAGAAATAGGCTCGGGTGCAGATTGAACCTGAGCGTCTGGCATTACCTCAGCCGTAGCCTGTGCCAAGAAATCATTAAGCTTTGCAGCCAGATCCGATACAGCTTCCTTAGCTGCTACTTGTGCCGCTTCCTCATTTGGCTGTGCTTCAGTAGCGAGTACCGCTTTTGTTTTAGCCTTATACTCCAGATATGCCTTCTCAATTGCTGCTTGTAACTCCGTAGACGATACCACAATGCCCTGTTCCGTAAGCCGTAAGGATGCATACTGTAAAGCCTCTTGCATCTTATGAACCCCACCAGCATCTTTAAACGTAGTCTGGGCAAGTGCAAAGCCTCACCTGCTACTTTATGGATTACCTCACGTTGTACTGCCGTTGTACGCGCTTCTAGCCACACGTTAACCTTAGTCTTGAGTTTAATTCAGACCTCCTAAAACAAATGCTGTAAGCACACCCGCAGCGGCTGTGACAATGGTATTTACATAGGCTGTACAGTTTCGATAATTGTTTGCATGATTACTTTTCCCCTTTCGTTTTCAACGATGCGATTTTATTTTTTGAATCCCAGGACACTACAGCACCGTATGCCGCCGCAACGGGTCTGAGCTGCACGTATGCCACTCCTTCGACCAGTTGGATAAATTGCAGCTTGGCTCCATTTAAATAAGCGACCTTGAGACTGGTGTCCCAATGACACGATAAGCCTAACACAGTAGCAAGCACACGCAGCGGAACATACGTCCTGCCACTATAGAGCAGCGTCTTCCCTACACCTGTTTGCCATTTACGACGAACGTACCGGACGTGACTGTCTCCGGCTGCTCAGGGCGCTTTGTGAAACGTTCACGCAGCTCGTCCGCCGTACCATCATACTCATTCATATCCACGTTCCCTTTTATCCCTGCTACCTTGCCGCTGTCGCTGTATTGCCAAATATCCCAACGTTTCCACGTCACTGTGTCGCTTGGGACACGAGTATCACTGTACCGAGCTATCCATAATGGGTAACCACCCAAAGAGGCGTTAAAATTCGCTGCAAATGCATTACCTGTATAGACAATGGGCTTGCGTCCTGTAAGTCGCTCCAGTTCGAGAAGAAAAGCCAAAGCTACAGCGCTAATAAGCGTTTTGGACAGGTTACCGGGATTATTTTCATAATCCATTACAGGCGGCAAGTCTAGCGTTTTCCCACCACCTACCTGTTCCAATACTTCGGCAAAATGCCGCGCTTCCGCTTTAGCTGCCTCAACAGTGGTGGCATCTAAAAAGTGGTATGCACCCGGCAATACCCCGACTGCTCTGGCTCCTTTTGCATTCGTGGTGAATGTAGGATCAACGTAACGTTGCCCCTGGCTGGCGTTAATAAAAGCAAAAGATATACCATCTGCCTTGACCGCCTTCCAATCAATCTTTCCTTGATAACGGGATACGTCGATCCCTCTTGCATTACGGCTGTTTCGTCGTTGCATCCTCTTTCTCTCCTTCCTTACCACCTTTACTTTTCAAAACTTCTACGGCCTGTCGGATCACAGGCGGGATAGGAGCGCCGAGTCTGCCGCCATTCTCCAAAATGGACAGCAGTTCATTTGCCATATAAAAATAGGCGACCGCATCCCGGAAAAGGTGCGAATCGCCTAAGACTCCATTGATTAGATGAGATACAGCAACTATTGTAAAAATAAATACCTCTCGAGCGATACCGATAAGACCAATCTTGCTTTTTAAGCCGGGTCCGGTTCCCTTCTTACCTTCTGCGCCAGCGGCAAATAATCTGGTCACATAATCAATAATGACCAGCGCGAGCAACACCCCCAATACTATATACAATCCTTTAAGTATTTTTCTTTCCGGTGTGCTGGCTGTGAAGCAATGACAGCAGAAATGACTAACAGTCAATTCTTCAACTGGTCTTGTTAGATCCAGTTGTATATATCCATGTTGACTTTATTTTGCCATGGGTTTCATCACCTCCTCAAGACGCAAAATAAGCCCCTGAGTTATCAGAGACCTTCCATACTTAAATATTAAATTGGTTCTGCTGCTATAACGCTAGGTATTTTAAAAACCTATATGTTATCAACCTAATACGAACGAGCAGGATAGTTAAATAACAGTAATCAATCTAAGGAGCATGTCGAACTACGCGAGGCTTCAGCCTAACAGGGCTACGCAAGTTGTAGTTAAATTACTATTGTGATAAACTGGATGTAATTTGATGACGGGAGTTGAACGGATACATGTAGAACTTTCTTGCTTTGAGATCACGAAAAGAACGGACTCAGCGATCGGCTGTGGTCGTTTTATTCATCTCTGCAAGAAAGGTCTGCGTTTCGTTTGCGCTCCCTCTCCGGACAGTCATACGGCCCCTTGAAATGGGGCCGTATTTCCTCGTATGGATTAGAGCCGCAAGATAGCACCTTTCTTGCGGCTCTTTTTTATTTCCAAACGAAAGGATGACTGCCATGCCCGCCATTCAGGTAACCAATCTTACTTTTGCCTATCCAGGCAGCTATGACCCCATATTCGAAAATGTTCATTTTCAAATTGATACAGACTGGAAGTTGGGCTTTACGGGGCGAAACGGTCGGGGGAAAACGACGTTCTTAAACCTGTTGCAGGAGAAATACGAATACAGCGGTACGATCTCCACACCAGTCGCCTTTGATTATTTTCCGTTTCCCGTCGATCACCCGGAGTATTTGACCTTAGACGTCGTCGAAGAGATCGTGCCAAGCTATGAGAGCTGGAAGTTGATGCGCGAACTGAACCTGCTTAAGGTTTCAGAAGACGTGTTGTACAGGCCATTCGAATCGCTGTCCCAAGGAGAACAGACGAAGGTATTGCTGGCCGTGCTATTCATCCAAGACAATCGATTTCTGCTCATCGACGAACCGACCAATCATCTCGACTTGCACGCACGCAAGCTTGTCGCCGATTATCTGAATACGAAGCGCGGTTTTATTCTTGTTTCACACGACCGGGCTTTTCTCGACCGCTGCGTGGATCATATTCTATCGATCAACAAAACGAATATCGAAATCCAAAAAGGCAACTTCTCCAGTTGGTGGACGAACAAAACTCGCCAAGATACGTTCGAAATGGCACAAAACGAAAAACTGTACAAAGACATACAGCGTTTATCTGCTTCTGCTAAACGTACTAGCGGCTGGTCTTTCGAGACCGAAAAATCGAAAAACGGCACACGAAACTCCGGCTCCAAGCTTGACAAGGGATACGTCGGGCATAAGGCAGCGAAAATGATGAAACGCTCGAAATCCATCGAACAGCGGCAACACGCCGCTTTAGAGGAAAAATCGAAATTGCTCCGAAATATCGAACAGTCAGAAAGCCTTGCGATCTCTCAGCTCGTGTATCCCAAATCGGAACTGGCTATGCTGGATCACGTCACGATTTACTACGGGGAAAGAGCGGTTTGCAAGAACATTTGTCTGACGATCGAACCAGGAGATCGGATTGCAATTTCAGGTCCAAATGGTTCAGGTAAGTCTAGCTTGCTCCGCCTGCTGAACGATGAGACGCTACATTATACAGGTACGTTTCAGCGGGAGCCGCAGCTTCGCGTTTCCTATGTATCCCAGAATACTTCTCATCTGCGAGGAACGCTTTCCGATTATGCAGCAGAGCACAGAATTGACGAAAGCTTATTTAAGGCCGTGTTACGTAAGCTAGATTTCGCCCGCATCCAGTTTGAGAAGGATATATCGGCGTTTAGCGGCGGGCAGAAGAAGAAGGTTCTAATCGCGAGAAGCCTATGTGAGGAGGCTCATCTGCATATTTGGGACGAACCGCTCAACTTTATCGACGTGATTTCCCGGATGCAAATTGAGGAGCTGTTGCTTGAGTACACGCCGACCATTGTATTCGTGGAACATGATCGGGAATTTCATGACCGTGTCGCCACGAAAACGATTGAACTCGGTGGAGATTAGAATTTTACAAAGTGACTTGGAGTAAGACATGATTTAAACGGCAGAAAGCTTTACACAACAACTTTTATGAAAAGGGAAGCGATTGAACTTAAGGGACACGAGAGTTCAATAGAACATCGGCAGTCTAGGATTTTATTTTCTCGTCCATGGCTGCCGTTTGTTTCTATTGGGGGCATTCTAATAGTTATTTCACTAAGACGGAGAGCTATATTATTCTACAGCGGGTTTTGCTTCCATAATATCGTCTACCCTTATAAAAGAGTAAAAAACCTCTCCAAATTGATGTGACCCCTGTCAAGTGGACAGCTATCAAAAAGCAATATTTAAGTGCTCTGCCTCCCTCACGGTAGCCAACGAAAAATGATATCTGGCAAGAATGTCTTTAAATGGTGATTTCCAGAGGACTTTTTTGTGCTTTAAATAACTTCGCAAGTGCTCCTCTTATGAGCCAGATGCTTCATTTGATTTTAATTCATTATTTGCAACATGTATTAGAGCAGCAAACGATGGGAAAATCCACTTTTCCCGATGCCAGAGTATTTGCGCAGAAAATGATATATCCGGTAAATCCTATGGTAAAGCAACCAAATTTGTTCTCTGTGAAAATCATCAACAATCAATGAGGAACGAGATGCTAGCAGATGATCTGGAGATACCACCATTCGAAATGACTCATCTTTTAAAAACTCTGAATGAAGGTCTTTGGCTACAACGAATCCATCCAATACAAAAACGACATCCGCAAGCCCTTCTCTTAGACTGTGTCTATACCGGCCAACAATTTTTGCCGTATGCCACTAAAAAAGCTTCTACTATTGCAAACATAGTTGAAATAAATTGATATAAAAACATATTTTGGAAGGTGCGTACATATAAATCGTGGAATAGCAACATATTACAGTTAACCGCTATCTAGAAGGGAACTGTATTGCTATGGTTGACAAGTTAAAAAAATGGCTGTTTAAGCAGCCTTCACGATCCAAAAATGGCACGAGCTCTGAACCAGTTAATGATGAAAAGTCGACTGAGTTATCCAAGGAGCTGAGTGGCACGCTTAAGGACAACGTGACCTTGCTGAAGCAGGAAATAGGACATAGCACGGATTTCATTCTTCGTTGTTTGAACGATAAACAGGGCAATCCGGTTCTCGCTGTAGGTTTTCTTCAAGGCCTGATTGATCAGCAAATTTTAACGACACTGCTGGAGGAACTTACTGGAGGCATTCGAAATGGGGATCTCTCCGATCGTAATGTTGAAAGTTGGTTGATGGATCGTATTCCTATTGGGGGCATCACTTGCCTTAAAAATGAGAAAGCACTTATCCATGCCGTTCTTTATGGACAGGTGGTTCTCCTTGTCGAAGGCAGCACCAAGGCCTTTGCTGCTTCTATGAGCGGGGGGGCTAAAAGAGCGGTTGAGGAGCCAACATCGCAGACAGTAATTCGCGGTCCTAAAGAGGGGTTTACAGAGGATATATCCACCAATATCGCACTCCTCCGGAGAAGGATCAAATCAACTGAACTCCACTTTGATTCTCGAATTATCGGATCATACACGCAGACGAAGGTATCGGTGGCATATATTCGAGGCATTGCAGATCCAGAGGTGGTTAAGGAAATCTCCAGACGATTAGATTCCATTAACACGGACAGTATTCTCGAAAGTGGATATATCGAGGAATTTATTCAAGATGGGGTATGGACCCCCTTTCCAACCATATATAACACTGAGCGCCCGGATACTGTAGCAGGCAGCTTGCTTGAGGGGTTAGTAGCGATATTGGTTGATGGGACTCCATTTGTATTGATTGCTCCTGTAACCTTTTTTCGGTTCATCGCATCCAGTGAAGACTACTACCAACGTTATGATCTGGCATCTTTTCTTCGAATCGTTCGAATGGCATCCTTTTTCTTGGCATTGCTATTACCCTCATTCTTTATTGCAACAACAACGTTTCACCAGGAAATGCTGCCTACAACAATGCTCATCACTTTGGCTGCGCAGAGAGAGAATACACCATTGCCAGCCCTGCTTGAAGCAATGCTAATGGAGCTGACCTTTGAGGTTATTCGCGAAGCAGGAGTACGAATGCCGCGCGCCGTAGGGCCTGCAATCTCTATCGTTGGGGCATTGGTTCTTGGACAAGCTGCTGTACAGGCGGGATTGGTTTCTGCAGCTATGGTGATTGTGGTTTCATTCACAGCTATCTGCAACTTTGTACTACCTGCGATCAATATGGCGGGGGCTGTTCGTTTGCTCAGATTTGGACTCATGCTGTTAGCGGGTTTATTTGGATTATACGGCGTTTTGGCCGGCTTGGTTCCCATCCTCGTTCGATTAGTATCTGTGAATTCGTTCGGCGTTCCTTATATGATGCCGCTCGCACCTTTCTATACGAGCAATATGAAAGACCTGTTTGTGCGTGTACCTTGGTGGAAGATGAAGAAACGGCCGAAAATGATTGGGAATGTCAATCCAGTAAGACAGGCAACGGAACAGGAATCATTTGCAGAACAAGCGGGGGAACACAGCCGAGATCCCATGGCGTAAGGAGGAACCGATATGTCCCAATTAGGCAGATTTATTTTGGCCTTGGTCATATTATTCATTTTGGCGGGTTGCTGGAACCGAGTCGAACTGAATGAGCTGTGGGTAACTGCGGCTACAGGAGTAGATATGATGGACGACGGACAGTGGATGATGTCCTATCAGATTATTATTCCCTCCGCCCTTGCAAGTGGTACCGGAGGAGGAACGGGAGGGTCTTCTCAACCGGCATCCCATGTATTCTCAGTAAAGTCCAAAACCTATAATCAGGCGTTATCGTACAGCAATTTAAAAACATCAAGACAAATCTACATAGCACATAATCGTGTTGTATTTATCGGTAAGAGAGCGGCTGAGAAAGGAATGGACCGTTTAATTGATTTTTATCTTCGTAATACGGAAGCAAGGGAGATGGTAACTATGATTGTAACGGACGGCGTAGCATCCGATCTATTAAAGAAATTACTGCCGCCTGAAAAACTTCAAGGCGTCGCCATGGCTGAATTAGTCGACAAAGAGAGTGATATTTTATCGGTGTTTCCGAAAGTTAGGGTTTATGATTTCGTATTAAGCATGAACTCGGATTCCAAATCTATTGGAGTACCGGTCGCCGAGTTGACCGGAGAAGGGGACTATCAGGATGTGAAGGAAGCAGAGAGTCTGGATGTCTTCAAAAAAACCTCGGCCCCGCTCAAACTGGCATTGACTAAATTGGCGGTATTCCAAAAAGGAAAGCTCAAAGGGTTTCTCAACAAGGAAGAGAGTCTGGGTGTATCTTATCTGTCTCAAAAGATTAACAACAGCGAAATTTCGTTCCCATGCAGCAAACAGCCCGGTAGGGAAATGTACTCTTCCATACTAGTAAACTCTGCTAATGTAAAGCTTACACCCAGAAAAACCAGTTCTCATTACACTATGCAGGTTGGAGTGAAAATTAATGGGACTTTAAATGAAACTACATGCACTAAGGATATTTCCAAGACGAAGACCATACATGATCTGGAAGAAGAGATTGCAAAAGAAGTGACCAGTACGATAAATAAGGGCTGGGCTAAACTTCAGGAACTTGGTGTAGACGCAACTGGTTTTGCTGACCGGATTCACCGGAGGTTCCCAAGGGAGTGGGGAACGGTGAAAAAAGACTGGGATCAGGAATTCAAGAAGATAGAACTGGACATTCGAGTGGATGCACGGATTCAGCGTCCTGGCCTCCTACAGAAGCATATCGGAAGTCAAACCTAACCCATTTTGTATAAAGGGGCTTAAAAAGTATGAATAAAACCGTCACCAGGGTATCCGGGTTAGCTATCGCTTTTTCCTTGTTTCAGGTTGGCAGTACAACCTTATTCCTCTTGGGAGCTACAGCCAAGCAGGATGCATGGCTAGCCATGCTGATCGGCGCACTTGTAGGCTTCGTCTTGCTAATCATGTATTTATACATGCATAAACTTGATCCACATCGAGATTTGTACGAGCTCCTATGCCATTATTGGGGAAAATGGATAGGTAGTCTGGGTGGTCTTCTGTTCATCAGTTACTTTGCTTATGAAGCTTCCAGGAGTGTCAGGGACATTGGTGAGCTCGGCGCATTGACATTACTTAACAGAACTCCTACCGAAGTTATTACGTTTATAGCGTTAATTGTCTGTGCCGATGTAGTGTGGTTTGGACCGAGGGTCTGGTTCCTTCTATGTCATATCTTCCTTCTTCTATTGGTTTTTGGTTATGGCATTTTATTATTGCTTACTCCTTTTACAGGACTCATTCACTTTGAATTTTTATTTCCTGTATTGGAGAATGGTCTAACTCCCGTAGTGAAGGCTGCCATTCCCGAGATCGTGTCTTTTCCCTTCGGGCAGACGGTTCTTTTTCTTGTGCTGTTCAAGATTGTTACGGATAAACGTAAATTACAGCGGTCAATCGTCATTGTTTACTGGATCACTGCTGTGTTCCTTATTGTAATGAATGAACTAACAATCCTGGTTTTAGGTCCGGAATGGGCAGCATCAAGCACCTATCCCTTATTTGAGGTTACACAACTAATTCAGCTACCGAAGATCGTTGAGAGAGCTGATGTCCTGTTTTCGATGATTCTATTTATTGGAATCGGAATCAAAACGGCTGGTTTTATGTTTGGTGCCGTCATTGGGCTTCAAACGATAACCCCCTTTAGATATAAGCCTGCTTTACTGTTGCTAAGTATCATCATATACGCCCTTACGTTTCTCTCCTCTAGGTTAACCGAATTTTTGTGGTTCGGCCTTCATGTAGCCTTGGTTCGAGTTTGGCCTATCTTTCAGATTGCTCTGCCTGTCCTCCTTTTCCTGACCATGCTAATTCGGAAGAAAAAGAGAAGGACTTATAGTTAGCTATAGCCTTCTCAACACTGTCTAATTTCTTCTTTGTCTTAGCCACATTGGATTCTCTAATGACTAATGTTGAAGAACTTACTGATGTTTTCGACAATTTGTCAGCAATCTTTAGCTTCATGATTCGATTGCCTTTGCTGTTTTACTATGCTGTGCCTTTACGCTTACCACTATGGCATTTTCATAAAGAGAATTTCCATTTACCTTGAAGGTGTCTTGGTTTATCTCACCAATGGGCCATATCCCCTAGAGCCCCAAGGGGTTTCACTATTTAGTAAAGTACAGATATTGATCACGTTCCCACTGGTGAACTTGTGTGCGATACAGATACAAGTAGCTCCGGCAAATCTCCATTAGTGTGATTCAGGTCAATTATTTACGCCCGCTGATGCTTTTTTGACAGCCAGTTAAAAATGCCTCACTGATTGGAGTTACTTGGAACTGTTCGCCCTACCAATGTCCATCTTTGACGCTAACCGATGCCGGATGGACTACATTCGCAAACTACTATAAATACAGAATAACGTCTGACTTATCCAGATTTACTATTGATCTTCGTGCGAATAAATTTCTTTTTTAAATGCCACAACAAAAAGAAGGTAGGAAAAGTTTCCTAACCTTCTTAGCATTCATATTTCAATGTTTGAATAATATCATTGTTTTTTTTACAATGTTACTGCGGATTTACCATTTTAACTTTAAAGATAGGCTTTGGAGTAGTGATAGTGTTTAATGGATCTTATTACTGCCACTACGTTCTCTTGCCATGCTATACAATCCCTCCCCCATAAATTCGTCTGCTTACTATAAGTGAATTAGACAAACTGACGATATGAAATCGTACAGTCTTTTCTAAAGCGGCTACATATAATGTTCTATATATCATTAAAAATGGCTTAAACGGTCAACTTTAATATAGTAAGAGTAGTATTGGTAAAGTTATGAAGTTGGGCTGGGGTTGCATTTGCATTTACCAATTGAATAGTTGTAGGAACGACCCCTACAGTAATAATGACTTCTGCCGAAATTGGTCCGCCACCGTTACCCGTGAAGGGAACAGGAGTAACAGGGATTCCATTTACGGTAAGGTTAAAAGCAGCATCACCTTGGTTATGAATTGTAAAATCTATTAGATAGCTTCCCGTTTCGTTGATTGTTATCGTTGTAGATGGAGGAGTGAAAGTAAATGCACCACCAACATTAGCCAAAACTCCAGTAAAGGTAATTGGTGAGTTACCCGGAACTGTGTCCGTTCCCGTACCAGGATCTGCTCGGAAGACACTTAAGAAGTCTGATATCCCGCCGCCTGCTGGCCCTGCTGCCCCCGTTGCTCCTGCGGGTCCTACCGCTCCTGCCGGTCCCACTGGTCCTGCTGGCCCCACTGCTCCTGCTGGCCCTACTGCTCCTGCGGGTCCTGTTGGTCCGGGAATTCCTTGAAAACCTTGTAGCCCTTGCTGGCCTTGAGCACCTGGAACTCCCTGTGGACCCGGCAGTCCCTGCGCTCCCTGCGGTCCCTGAGGTCCTTGAGGTCCTCGGATCCCTTTAACAATAACTTTCGGTAAAACTTTGACTTTTTTAACTACACATCTTCTAAATTTTCTCCGATGCATTTTCTTTTGCCAATAATAATGTCTAAACATAATTAATGATCACCTCCAAAGTCTAGTCAAAGTAGCTTATTGTGCAATTAACCAAAAAGATTGGGCTGTTGACTTGATCTTGGGAAAATAGGCATAGGTCTGACCCTATCGTGTTAGATTATTACTGCTTATCCTTCTAAAGCTTAATAGCCCTACTATCAACCGATCCAGCCCCTGCACAGTATGTATCTTTCTATTTCCAGCTTGCAAATTCTTTACCCAAAAAAGGAGATGAGATAATGACTAGATTGTTAGATGCTCGAACATCTCAAAACGCAAGTTACGGTAATACGATCTCAATCTCCATGCCAGCCAATACTCCTGTTGCCATCGCAGAGCTTGGCTTAGACGTGACGGGCGCTGGGGAAAATATGCGTGTACAATTATCAGGGATTGCTGAGCTTTCATTTCCCACTACTCCACCTTTTGACTCCGTTATTGCTATTTCTATTGTTAGAGGCACTCTCGACTCTCCTGTTGCATACGCCCTTTACTCTGTTAGTGTCTCCGAAGCAAACCCAAACGCTGTACAGGTCGTTACCATTAATGCATCCGATTACAATGTCCCTCTACCACCATCAAATGAATTAGTGTATACCTTATATTTATTTTGCACAGCGGATGCCACCCGAATAGGAATAGAAAGTTTTAATGCGGTTGCCTATTCAGATTAACATTACACCATCATATGGAGGGCAAAGCCCTCTTTTTTTCCATCTATCCTTGAGGGACGACACTTTCCATCTGTCGTTCTTTTTTGGTATAGTTTACTTAAGGAGTTGATCAAATGGGATTCATGCTTATTTTTATCGCGATTATTTTTTTCTCACTTGGTATTTTAAGTAAACGAATTCCCACTTGGGGATGGCGTGCAAACGAAGCCTGGAAGATCAAAGGTGACTCAGAACCAAGCGACGCTTACATTGACGACATGAAATTTAGAGGCTCTGTATCTATACTCTTTGGGTCCTTCTTTTTAGTATGTGGACTTTTGGTTATCTTCCTATAAGTTCCACTACCTGTTACCAATCACCAAAATACCCATATGGAAACGGAATTTGCTGTTTGGCTGATGCTCCTAAAATATCATTTAGCATATTTTCAAAACAGAAATCTGTCTCTCATCCAAAGCTTCCAGTAATCGAATTTCCTTAATCTTCTGAGACCGACCTGCCGCTGTAGTAAGTAGTAAAGATCATTTTTCTCGCATAGTATTTATTCATCAAACTAGCCATCCTATAAGGAAGAACAATGTAAAACTCGACTCGTCACTCTCGAGAGTGAGTGGTTTAGAAGTGCCAGTATACCCGGGTGTAATGACTTGTTTTCTTTCTAAGGCTTCAAGGCATCCAACACATATGGATTGTCAACACTAAACTAGACAATTTTTTTGTGGTGTCTCTGCTTGAACTCAGCTGGACTCAAGTAATCCAGAGAACCGTGAATCCGAATATGGTTAAACCAGTGTACATAGTCATGTAATTCTGTGGTTAGCTCAGCAAGACTTTCAAAATGACGTTTCTTCACAAATTCCGTTTTGAAAATTTTAGAAGTAGCTTCCGCAACGGCATTGTCATAGGGACAGCCTTTCATGCTCAAAGAACGCTCAATCTGAAAAGCCTTTAGCGCATCGTCGATGAGCTTATTCTTGAATTCATTGCCTCGGTCGGTATGGAAGAGTTGAATGTCATTCAGGTTGCCCTTAATTGAAGCCAAAGCACGGCAAACCAGCTTGGCATCCTTGTGAGGGCCTGCACTGTAGCCAATAATCTCGCGGTTAAACAGGTCTACAAAGAAGCATACGTAGTTCCAATATGAACCCACTCGGACGTACGTCAGATCGCTTACGACGACAGACAACGTTTGCTCTTGTTCAAATTTCCGGTCCAGTACATTCGCTTGCTTGGCTTCATTGCATCTCGTGGGATGAGGCTTGTACTGAGCAACCGTATACGAGGAAACCAACCCGTATTCCTTCATGATTCGTCCAATACTCCGCCTGGATACTGTAAAGCCTTGCTGGTGTAACGCTTTTTTGATCTTACGCGTACCGTAGTTTTGACGGCTGCTTTGAAAAATGTCCATAATCAGAGAGGGAAGCTCACCCTCCGATGTCACTTCTACTTTGTTTTCTTCATAATAATAGGTGCTTCTCGGGAGTTTTAGGACGTCGCACATTGCTGATACCGAGTATTTATGTTTATTCTGGCGAATGACATTTACTTTCGTCCCATGATCAGCGCGGCTTGCTTTAATATGTCATTCTCCATGAGCAGTTGCTTGTTCTGTTTTCGAAGTTCGAGCAGTTCTAATTCCTCTGGAGTCCGGTTGTCTTTCTCTTTGAAGGATCCAGATGTGGAACTCTGTTTCACCCATTTATCCAACGATGAAGGATTCAAATCATATTCTTGAATGATATCCTTTCGTGCTTTGCCACTTTGATAGAGCTGAACCATCTACGCTTTAAATTCAGCGCTAAAGGTACGTCTTTCTTTTTTAGTCATGATCCGTTTGCTCCTTCTAGGTTGGTCTGTAGTCTACTATATTAGACCACAATTTTTCTGTCTAGAAGAGTGTAGCCGATCCATCCCATCCAAATTGCTTTCTAAGCGTCAGCACCTTGGAACAAGAAAAGACGAGCCAGTAGTAGCTCGTCATTGTTACTACTGATTTTAAATTGTTTGGCCAATTACACTGTATTCATAAAGTCGAATCTTCAGTAACCTGTGGCTGAGTCCTTTAAGCATTACAACCCCCAAGTATCATAAGCAGTATAAATAGTACGAGAATAACCCCGACACTGGTAAACATGCCGCCATAACCAACTCCATCAGTCCCACTATTTGTATGGGGATGAGTTTTTCAAATTGATTAATATCGGTAGTCTTTCTCATCTCCGGTATTTCCACTGTACCTATGGGCGTGAGGAATTCTACCGTTTACTGTTGTATACCCTTCAAAATGATGGTAATGCCCACCACCTGTCAAGTGAATGGCTGGTCCTGTAGTACCTCTAATTAGATGCGTATGTTGATCGTTAAATGATGTTTCTGCATAATAATTATGAACATGCGGAACACCACTTGGAGCTGGTTCTGTTACTCCAGCGTAATGGTGGTAGTGTCCTACATCAAGTGATGTATTCCCATTAAAAGGATGTACGTGAACATTAACTGGCCTACCGTCCCACGAATTAATAAAAAGCTTATGCGAATGGTTAGAGTCGGAATCACTGGAATGAACAACATAACCTGTTATTGGTATTTCCATCAGTAGCCACCTCTCTTTATCAACTGCCATATACTATGAAAGAGGTAGTGTAAATGTTCAAAAGGCTATTTGAGTTAGAGTTGGTTTCCACTATTCGGGTAGCAGGAGAACAGGCTGTCAGAGCGTGTGTATGCCCTCTCTCTGCTCTTTGCTGTACTCTTTCCAGTATTCCGTCCGGATAACGGAAAAAGTGCTTAGAACAACTCACATATTGCGTATAAGAGCAAAAGAAAAAGCACCTCAATGGGTGCTTAACATTCTACCACGATGGTCGATGACCACATAAGGAACCAGCAGGTCCGACCTCGTCAATGTTTTGTGTATTATTTGATAAAGAAACGAACTTCCCATCAATAATTCTTACATAAGTCATATCTCCATAGTCTGGTTGTGCTTTATCTGTCTGCGGAGACACATACGTAATAAAGACGTTACAAAGACGGTGTCCATTACTCATCCTCATATCAACGGCTTGATTCAGGTAATTTTTAACCTGATTTGGATTTATAATATGCTGTTGTGGCGGTCTACCTGCTGGGTAATACTGTATTCCCCCGTGGGTATAATACATTTTTGTCACACTCCTCAGTAAAGTTTTTACTTCCTGATAGCCTATGCATAGAAGTGTAACGTTGTGTAAGGCAAGATATTTTAGATGGGATTAATTCATTCTTTCACACAAGCTGTACGGGAACAAAACTGCTTAACTCCGTTCCACCTACCCCATAGACAACCTTTGCATTTTTTCGGCTGTTTTGGTGGGCCTTTCATGTATAGCAAAATTCCTTTCTTCTGCTTCTTCTTCAAACCAAAAATCCTTTCAAGGCAATAAAAAAGCCACCCAAATGAGTGACTTGTATCTGCCTATGTATTTAGAGCACCAAATGAACCGAGGCGCTTATTTAAAACCCGAAAAAAGAAACAGCGATAGGTTCTATTCCCGCAAGCGGGATGCAAAACGCTACGTTGTTGCATAAAAGCATTTGTACTTAGTAACTAGAGAAGAGAGATAAGACCATTTTACAAATTGCTAAAAATGGCCGTCAAAGAACAAAAACCGGACAATACCGGAAAATGGGTAATTAAACCATTATAAGCTGGCTTTTACTCACTTTCTCGATATTACTCGCTATTAAGTAAAAATAAAGTCTTAGACTGCCGCTGTTATCATTCTATTAACGTTCTTCGTTAGCGTAGCGCATACTTGACCAAATTCGATATGTTACCGGCCAATAACCTACGTTTTCGTATGATTACTCAGCATAGTGATGTGTAGGTGCACTAACATCAACAGTCTCTTAAATCAAAAGCTTCTTCTAGTGCGGCAGTATCTTCGAAGATTTGAAAAAACATTATCTTCTCCTGTTCTACTTCGCAAATAATTGCCCAATCACTCTCGAACACTTTCCCGGTTACATTGACCTTGATGCGGAAATTCCCCCATGCACACGCTGCTTCCTTATTACCGATGAGTTTGTGAAGGACAAAACTCTCTATTTGTTCTGCTTCTTCTAATAAGTTTAAATAATTTCTAACACCTTCTTTTCCATGAAATGTGCCGTATAAAGGAATTTTATTAGAAGGCTCTTTTTTAAGAATAATAAATTTCGCTTCATCATGAACCAATTCGATCACTTTATCAATCTGTTTGCTTCCTAATGCTTGAAAATAATTTGTTAGCACCTGTTGAGCACTTTGCATTTCTACTAATCTCCCTTCGAATAGGCGGAATAAACTTTGCACAATCCAATGATAACATATTTTATCTACCATCCTGCCCGTTGGCTTAACGCCGCCGCTGCCAGTCTAGAACTATATTTTCACGGTCTAACATTTTATTTCCATCAAACACTCGTCCCAGACAATTCTCTCACCCAGTTTATCCTCATCACCGGACTTCATAGTTTCCCAGCACGTATTACAAAAGGATGCGCCCATTGTTGTGTTCTCCCGGTTCGGATTAGGGTCATTGCAAAGCATACATTTTCCTGTTTTCGGACTCTTTTTCACAATACCTCTCCCATCGATGGAAAAATAGAAGACACGCTGCGGAATTGAACCGCGCAAGGGTTCTGACCAGGCTGTTTCATGTTTCCGCTGGTTAACTGGTTCCTTGCCGCCTGCGCGTGCCATAAAACCCCGGAATAACGGTCCCATGAAAATTGAAATTCATGTTCTTCTTTAATTGCTACTTGCTCAAGCTTCTTCTCTTTCCTAGTGCCTTTATTGTGTATTTCATATTCGACTTTTTTAAGTTCTTTAATCATTTCCCCCTTTATCCTCAACAAACATAATTCGTTGTGCCCATACGATGGCTTGGAATTGGGTTGTTATGTTGTACCAGATCATTTCAACTGGGTCCATTTCTTGAACTGCGTCCATGATTTCAAGAAACTCAGGATTCTGAGGCATAAATTTACGGAAGAATCCATGTGTGACTGCTTTGTCGTTCCCAGGAGGGCCACCACTTCCGCCCTTATTCCCTTTTGCATTCCTATTACCTGTTTGCCCCCCCGCGTTTTCTTTTTTCGGGAAGCTCGCTCCACTTGTCCAGTGCCTTCCATTTGCGGATGCTGGAATCGCTCACACCCAGCTTTAACGCTATATCCTTAAGTTTCATTTCACGTCCGCTATCCAACCACATTTTCAGCGCCTTTTTCCGGTTTGGATTTCGTTCTCTGCTCACTTAATTTTCACCACCACCAAAGTATTCGAGTTGGTTTTAACGCGGAGGCCTAAAAATAAATCTAGCGCTCCACTTGCATTTATTCGTGATGTTGTTCTAACTACTAGAAAACTAGCACTTGTTAAACTAAATAATGTAAAACTAATTCACTATACTATATATTCTCGGTAACTCATAAAACACGTAGATTGCTTGGTGCTATTTGTTTTGTTGTCCTTTTCCCATTTTGAATTCACGGTTACCCTATTGTAGAGAATTGCTACAACTCAAAATCCTTCAAAACATCGTCTAAAGTGTCCTGAAGGATACCTACATAACGTAATGTCACCTTCTGTTCAGTGTGATTGAACAGATCCATTAGTAACGCTATATCCTTCGTTTCGTTATAAAAATAGTACCCGCATGTCTTTCTCATAGAATGAGTTCCTATTTCCTTCAATCCGAACTTCCGGGCTACACCATTCAGTATTTTGTAAGCCATACTGCTGCTGATCGGCACAATCTCGGATCTTCTCCTTTTATTGCGACTCGGGAATAAATAATCGCTATCCAGTTTACCGGATATATATGCATCAAGCTCTTTGCGAAGGTTTTTTCGAATGGGGATGTTCTTTCTTTTCTTCGTTTTCTTTTCAGTAATTACAATATGGCTTCCTTTAACTGAGCTGACCTTCAAGGGTAAAATATCCGATATACGCAATCCTGTGTTGATTCCAATCAAAAAAAAATGTAGTCTCGTTCATTTTTCTCTTTCAAATATTGCTTAATGGCCTCCAGCTTTTTAGAATCGCGGATCGGCTGAACGAGGTTCACTGCATTTCGCTCCTTTCATGTTTGTTTGAACAGAGGATGGAAACATACATAATTGTTTAGTACCAGTCCAATCGCCCCACACACATCCATTACATAAAACGGGTTGACGTGGTGACCTAGCCAGGACAGGCGGGGTCTCCGTGAAGATTTAATTGGCATATTACTTTCCTCCAATGCAAAAAGGCCGCTTTTCAGCGACCTCGAATTTACGTTATTTTATGGATACAATATATCCTTTTTCTAATTCGTTATTACTGCGGTTTTATGTATGTTATTGCATGTAAATTAAGCCAAGGAAAAGTTTCCTGAACAAATAAAAAAGCCGCCTATTGGCAGCTTGCTGTTACTATTGCTTAGTCATAATATTTTTTTGATTAAGGTTAACTCCTATTGTAGGTGATGGCGTTTCTTCATCATAATGCTCATAGTCAAAAAGGGCTTCTCTCGGAACCACTATGGCATTGCACCATGCTCGTCAGACTTGGTTTTAATTCTAACGACACCTTCACGAGTAAATTCTTCTAATCCAATATGTGTTGTATATCCAATTATAAATCCTGGCAACATTCTTTTCACCCCCTCTTCTTTCTAACAGGATTCGACGCTTAGGAAGGATATACCTTTTTATGCGTCGAAAGTATTAGGTCGTAAGGAGGTGATAAGTTAAATGAATGAAAGGGCTATCCAATTTTGTCTATCTTTAATCCTATCAATCATGTTCGTTGTTTTCTTAATTGTAGGGGGGTATAAAGCTTATTACGCTACTTTAGAAAACATGAAGAATGTTGGCCCTAAGTTTGATCAATTACACAGGAATAATTAGTAATTTCAAAGCGGTCTAAATGATGATTGTCTCAGTTATTTAGAGAACTATCGTCATTTAGACAGCTGAGTCCTTGTCTCATATTTAGTTTTGAATGCGCCCTAACCCTCCGTCATGCACTTGCCACTGCCGCCCTTATTGCATGTTTCATGTTTCATGTTGCATACCGATCATTCGTCCTTTTTCATCCTTAGCTGTTGTGAAGTAGTGGTCAATTATGAAATCACAAAGCTGTGTCGCCTCTCGTTTTTTACAGAATGCACATGGATACTTTGGCATTTTAAATACTTCCGGCATGTCCTTACTCCTTTCTATCCATTATAGGTATGGTTATTGGCGTCCAATGTGTATGATAATCCGGCCAGTCTGCATCCAATGGAGTACCGCAATATGGTGGTTCTTCAATCGGGAAGTTCCACCAAAGAACGTCTCCATAATACGTTGAATCTTCATGAGTACAACATTGAAAAGCACATAAAACCCCACTTCAAAAAAATCACATTACAAAAATTAAAGCCGCTCATGTATCAAAAATTCATAAATAAGCTTTCTAAGAGTAAAGGTAGAGGGGATAAAGTTTATAGCAGACGTATAGTAGAACTCATACATTCCACTATGCATGACGCGCTAGAAAAGGCTGTTACGCTCGGTAAACTGGATAAGAATCCGTGTGAAGGTGTGACTATCAGGGGGATTAAGAAATCAGATAAAGTAAAATTTATTGAGTCAGAGCACATTCCTGAATTTCTAGCAAATGCAAAAAAATACGGATATATTTATTGATTTTTCTTTATGTTTATGTTAGAACAGGTATGCGAAAAGGAGAAGTTGGCACGTTACAGTGGCCAGACATTGATCTAAAAAATGGCTTGGCAACCGTTAGTAAAACTTTAGATTACGATCTCCCTGAGAATCCTGATGATTTATTTGGTGATACAAAGACATTCAACTCAAAAAGAACCTTAAAAATAAGTAACACCTTATTGGCTGCATTAAGACACCACCTAAATGTTCAAAATCAAAACAAGATCACTTTAGGCGAAATGTATAGGCATGATCTTAATCTAATTATGTGTCGTACAGATGGAAGTCCGATCCCGAAATCGTCTTTGTTCAATTCATTTTCTAGGATATTAAAACGAACGGCACTCCCCCCCTTACCTATCCATTCTCTTCGACATACGCACGCAGTATTGCAATTAGAAGCTGGTGCTGATATGAAATATGGCAGGAACGCTTGGGACATGGTAGCATCCAAGTAACATCAGACATCTATGCTCATATTTCAAAAAAAATAGAATCGAATAACATGGGGAAATATGAGTCTTTTACTGAGAATTTATTTCGATAATAAAAAGTTTGGGGGCAATTTGGGGGCGCTTTATAATTCAACTTCATAATATCCATATACTACCCCCAAAGCAAAAATCCCTCAACGCTTAGAGCGCCAAGGGATTTCCCATTTTAGTAAAGCGTCAGATATTGATCACGTTCCCATTGATGAACTTGGGTTCGGTACATATCCCATTCAATTTCCTTAAGCTCATAGAAGTAGGCCAATGCATGGTCACCCAGTGCGTCAGAGATAACTTCGCTACGAATAAGTTCAGACAAAGCTTCTTTCAAGTCTGCAGGCAGACTTGGAATGCCTTCTTCAATCCGCTCTTCTTCAGACATCACGTAAATGTTACGATCAATCGGAGCTGGCAGAGCCAACTGACGTTTGATCCCATCCAAACCAGCTCTCAGCATCACTGCCAAGGCCAAATAAGGATTCGCTGCCGGATCAGGGTTACGAACTTCGACGCGAGTGCTCAGACCACGAGACGCGGGAATCCGAATCATTGGACTGCGATTGCTTGCAGACCAAGCCACATAACAAGGCGCTTCATAACCAGGTACGAGACGTTTGTAGGAATTTACTGTTGGATTCGTGATCGCTGCCATTGCACGTGCATGTTTCAGAATACCAGCCATATAGTGGCGGGCCGTCTGGCTTAATCCGAGTTCGTCCGTTTCATCATAAAATACGTTTTCATTGTCCTTAAACAACGATTGATTGCAGTGCATACCAGAGCCATTTACACCAAACAAAGGTTTTGGCATAAAGGTAGCATGCAAACCATGCTGACGAGCAATCGTCTTAACAACGAGCTTGAACGTTTGAATCTGGTCCGCAGCTTTAATCGCGTCTGCATATTTAAAGTCAATCTCATGCTGACCAGGTGCAACTTCATGATGGGATGCTTCAATTTCGAAGCCCATCTCTTCAAGCTTAAGTACAATTTCACGACGGCAGTTTTCACCCAGATCCATCGGAGCCAGGTCAAAATACCCGCCTTGGTCATTCAGTTCTGTAGTTGGCTCGCCTTTTTCATCCGTTTTGAACAAGAAGAATTCAGGCTCTGGTCCGACATTCATCGAAGTGTATCCCAGCTCTTCGGCTTCCTTAAGTACACGTTTCAAGATGCCCCGTGGGTCACCTGCAAACGGGACTCCATCCGGCTTGTAAATATCGCAGATCAAACGAGCTACACGATCCGAGGTTACCCAAGGGAATACAACCCAAGTGTCCAAATCCGGATATAAATACATATCAGATTCTTCAATACGCACATAACCTTCTATGGAAGATCCATCAAACATCATTTTATTATCCAATGCCTTTTCCAGTTGACTAACCGGAATTTCAACGTTTTTAATAGTGCCCAGCAAATCTGTGAATTGCAAACGAATAAAACGAACATTTTCCTCTTTCGCAATCCGAAGGATATCTTCTCTGCTATAACTCACTCTAACCTCTCCCTTTCTGTAACGACTATATACGAATCAGTTGTTCTATAAATTACTTAAATGATGAGACCTGGTTTTAAAGTAAGGCAACCTTATACCAAGAGGTAAGTCAAAGCATTATCTCTTATTGAAGAACCGTGATAATTCACCTTGGATCAGGGATACCTGTCCTGGTCTTTTGCCTGCAACAAGTTGTTGTTTCAGCAAGCGGTGAAGCTGAGTATCAGACATTTCACGGCGTTTAACTTCCGTATCTGCAGTAATAACCGTAGCTTCCTCCGATTCCTTGGTAACCGGATTCATGACTTGTTTAATTCCCGCAATGTTAACACCTTTCTCGATCAACGCCTTAATTTCAAGCAGACGCTCTACGTCATTAAAAGAAAAAAGACGTTGGTTTCCCGATGTACGGGCAGGAACTATCAAGTTATGCTGTTCATAATAACGAATCTGACGCGCTGACAAGTCCGTTAGCTTCATGACAATACCTATTGGAAATAAGGCCATATTTCTGCGAATTTCGTCGCCCATTTGTCATCAACCTTCCAGTGATCTATTATACACCTTATTGTACATTTAGCTGATGCAAAGTGTCAATGACATGTTAGAAAAACTCACAATAATTTACGTTCTTTCATCGTTTGCAGAGCCATAAGTACTCCAAATTTAACATGAGAGTAGGTTAACCCCCCCTGCATGTAACCAATATAAGGCTCACGAATAGGAGCATCTGCGGATAATTCCAAACTTCCCCCTTGTATGAACGTACCTGCAGCCATGATAACTGGATGCTCATAACCCGGCATATCCCACGGCTCCGGCACCACATGACTATCCACAGCAGCCGCACGCTGAATGCCCTGTACAAAAGCAATTAGATGCTCTGGTCCACTAAAAGAAATAGCCTGAATCAAATCCGTACGCTCTTCATGCCAGGCAGGTTTGGTCTCAAATCCCATCTCTTCAAAGACCGCAGCTGCGAATACGCTCCCTTTAACCGCTTGCCCAACCAGTGTTGGAGCAAGGAATAGTCCCTGAAATATGCCTCGTGTAGTACCTAGCATGGCTCCTACTTCTCCACCAATTCCAGGTGCAGTTAATCGGTAGGATGCCAGTTCTACATACTTTTGTTTGCCACAAATATATCCACCCGTTTCTGCAATGCCACCACCGGGATTTTTAATCAACGAACCTGCCATCAAATCGACACCGACTTGAGTAGGTTCCAGCTTCTCGGTAAATTCACCGTAGCAATTGTCAACAAAGACAATGACGTCAGGTTTTATTTCCTTCACACGTGCTGTCATTTCTTCAATATCCGCTACACTAAACGAAGCTCTCCAATCATAACCGCGGGAACGCTGGATACCGATTACTTTGGTATTGGCATCGATCGCAGACTCCACCGCTTCCCAGTCCACTTTACCTTCCGCTGTCAGTGCGGTTTCTCCATAAGTAACGCCAAAATCCTGCAATGATCCTGTTCCGTCGCCGGGCTTACCAATCACTTTGTGCAGGGTATCATAAGGCCTCCCAGTAATGTACAGCAGTTCATCCCCTGGACGCAGCACACCAAATAAAGCAGTGGCAATTGTATGAGTACCCGAGGCAAAATGCGGACGCACCAACGCTGCCTCCGCACCGAACACTTCCGCATAGACTTCTTCCAGCACCTCACGTCCCCGGTCATTGTAAGCATATCCCGTCGAACCCGCAAAGTGGAAATCGCTCACTTGCTTCCGCTGGAATGCCTGAATTACCTTCCACTGATTTGAATCTACAATATGATCTATGTGCTGTATACGTTCTTGTATTTTATGTTCTGCCGTTTCCTGAATTTGCTGTATTTCTGGACTAAAAACTACCATTTACTTTCTTGACCCTCTCTCTTACGCAGCCTTAGGCTATTCATGTTATATTATTGTTCACTTTGAACGATGAGCATTATCATTTTATTGACCCAAAAACATCATTAGATGTCAACCTTCTGTGAACTCGCTGAGCGCATGACCATACTTTTCGTACTCGCCTCTTTGAATTTCAACTTCATAAATGACATCATTGCCATCATACTCTGTCAGTAGTACATCTCCAATTCGATAAAGCACCGATGTTAAATCTCCACGTTCCGCAGGAATGCGAAATCTCAGCGTATCACCACTCAGATGCTCTTGAATCAGTTCACGAATGCGCAGCAAATCCCCTTCATCAAAAGCGCTGATTTTCAAGTAGCCCTCCCCGGAAGGAAGCATTTCGAGTTGCTCAGGGGTACAGGCATCTTTTTTGTTAAATAATACGATCTGAGGCTTGTCCGCAGCCCCTAGCTGCTGCAAGATCGTCTCCACAACTTTCATCTGTTCGTCTCGCATATCCGAAGACGCGTCCACGACATGCAAAATGAGATGAGCCTCATTCGCCTCCTCCAAAGTAGCCCGGAAGGAAGCAACCAAATCATGAGGAAGATTTTGAATAAAACCGACCGTATCCGTAAGAATAACTTCTTTTCCACTCGGAAGTTCCATTGTTCTGGAGGTAGGATCCAGCGTCGCAAACAGTTGGTTCTCAATATATACATCGGCTGCTGTCAGTTGCTTCAACAGCGTCGATTTGCCCGCATTGGTATAGCCAACAAGTGCAACCTGAACAATACCGCTCTTTTGTCTGCGCTCCCTGTGCAAATACCGGTGACGGGTCACTTCCTCCAGTTGGCGTTTCAGATCACTGATTCGGTCACGAATATGGCGACGGTCTGTCTCCAGCTTGCTTTCACCAGGACCACGTGTTCCGATTCCGCCGCCAAGACGCGAGAGGTTTTTGCCATGTCCAGACAATCGGGGGAGTAAATATGACAACTGTGCCAGTTCAACCTGAATAATACCTTCCCGGGTTTTTGCACGTTGAGCAAAAATGTCCAGAATCAACTGTGTACGGTCAATAATTTTGAGATCCAGACTTTCTTCCAGATTCCGTACTTGGGCCCCCGAGAGCTCCTGATCAAAAATAGCTGTATTCGCTCCCAATTCTTCAGCAACTGCACGTAATTCCTCTACTTTTCCTTTACCAATAAACCATTTTGAGTCCTTGGCTTCCTTATTCTGTGTCAGGACGCTCAGTACCTCAACTCCCGCTGTCTCAGCCAGTTTCACCAACTCATCCAACGAGTATTCCGTATTAATACCAGATCGTTTGACTTCATCCGTAATCAGACTGACCAGAACCGCCTTGTCCTGCATTTCGGTTTGTGTATCATGAGTGGAGTTCGCCATATTGTTTGCTCCTTTATTTTCATGTCAACTCTCGAACAGAGACCGACCTGATGTTCAGGCCGGCCCCCGTTCGATGTCATAGCATTCGATGTGATTCAGATTCCTATTATCGCCTATCTTTTATCCATTTTCAAATCCTCTGGACGCAGCGTCATCAATTCCTGTTTGCCGGGTTGCCCGCTCCTGTACTGATTAAGCAACCTGACAGCTTGGTGCCGAATCGCTTTTTCAATCACATTACGAACATAGCGTGCATTACTAAATGCATGAAGACTGTCATTACGCTCGTTTAGCAAATGCTCCTTCATTTTAATTATGGACTGAGGCATGAGAATATAATCCCGCTCCTTGGCCATCATCTCGGAAATTTGGATGAGCTGATCCACAGTATAATCAGGAAAATCCAACTGAATTGGAAAGCGAGAAGGAAGACCAGGATTCGTTCGTAAAAAAAAGTCCATTTCCCCCGAGTATCCAGCGAGAATCAAAATAAATTGATTTTTTTGATCTTCCATGGACTTTACCAAGGTATCAATCGCTTCTTTTCCAAAATCCTTTTCCCCTCCGCGTGCCAAACTGTAAGCCTCATCAATGAACAACACGCCGCCAAGAGATTTCTTTACCAGATCTCGCGTTTTTTGCGCCGTGTGGCCAATATACTCACCGACCAGATCAGCCCTCTCCACCTCAATCAGATGACCTTTGCTCAGTACCCCCATTTTTTGCAGCATTTTAGCGATAATGCGGGCCACTGTCGTTTTCCCTGTACCTGGATTTCCTTTGAAAATCATGTGATACACGTGTGCATTGCTCAACAGTCCTGCATCCGTGCGCATATGGGCGATTTGCAAAAAGGCATATACCTCAAATACCAGGTCTTTGATGTTATCCAAGCCGACGAGATGATCGAGTTCTTTCTGAATTTCCTGATAAAGACTGAGATACTGCGGTAGCGCCTGTGACTTGGTTGAAGCCACTGCTTCCGTCTCGTCCACAGTCACCGAAGCTATCGGCTCCGGGCTACGCAGCACGACATTAATTTGTCTGGAAGGTCTCTCCTCCGACCGCTTGCCCGCGGCGATTCCCCGTCCGTTCATGCATCCATCACCTCAACATTTCTTCAGGCACAGCTTACCCTATTAATGTATTCGGTCTGGCATGTCCTTATTAGCATAAAAGCAACGGGAACGTGCACAAAGCCTTTTCTTTAATTCAGGCAACCCAAGTTTGAGCGCTGATCCACCACCGTTGCAGCGTCCATTTAGCGTATGCCAATACTTCTCTTGATTGATGAATTGGCATATTCAGCACTTTAGATTCCGTCAGAGCCATCTGAGGATGATCAAACTTTAAGAATTGAGCAATCTCCATCGCCCGAGGGCCATGATAGCTATGTGTGATGATCACGGTAGAGGTCCATCCATATTCCTTCATAATGCGCTGGCTATAGAGCAGATTTTCGTAAGTACTGGTCGCATGGTTTTCCAACACAATATGCTGTACAGGGACCCCTCTATCTACCAAATAGCGTTGCATGCCCTCAGCCTCCGTATACGGAAAATCGGGTTTATCCAGTCCACCACTTACAATTAGATGCTGTACCGTCCCGTTGCGGTATAAGCGCAAGGCTTCTTCCAGCCTTTCCTTCAATCCAGGACTGGGCTCAGCCCCCCACATAGAAGCACCTAATACGATACCAATTTGCACTTGCTGGAGCGGAGTGGTAGAGGCGGCCGTATTCATGTTCCACACTCGGATTCCTGCCCATACCAATCCGATCAAAATGAAAATTATCAAAGAAAGTACAAGACGCTTGGTTACCATAGATATTTTCTTAAGGCGACTCTGCCTGCTTTTCAACTCAGGGCGTTGGGGCCCGATGTCTTTAATCCACTGCAAAACTTTCACCGTTCTCTCTTGAAATCACCGTTGTGAAACCATTCTGCTCGGTGTTTCAGCGACATTTTAAAATAAGGGAACACGTGGGCATCTATCTGATGTAACACATCAGCCGCTGTACGGTTAGCCAATTCTGCCTCTTGCGTTGAGATATGCCCCCGTTGTAATGCCTCCTCCAATTCATCCTCATCCACCAGGAAGATTTCACCGTTTTTAAGCACCACAACATCCAAATACAGATCGTCAAACCAAGGGACTCCTTGATCGGTCACACCCTGATTTCGGCAGGTATCAATATACCATTCAACGATTTGCTCCCGATTGTCAAACATAGCAGTCACCACATAGTGCTCACCTTTTGGATAATATTGCAGCCAGGAATATCCTTTATCGGCTATGCAAAACGTATGACCACCGTAACTCTTCCATAACGGCTCCTTGAGACTCAAAATGGTATACAGGGTCATATATCCTGTAAACGCGTCACTTTCTACATACCGGCAAGCAAACTTGCGATTGGTGATTCTGCGCCAGTTGGCCCGGTCTCCGAATTTGCGCTTCATAAATGATGTTCCTCTCCAACATTGGTAAAACCAGCTTACCATATTTAAACTGTACACTCAAAAATAACCCCTGTATTACAGCAAAAAAGGTATTTTCAGACTGTAAAAACAGTCCGAAAATACCTTTGATTTGAAGCCAATATCATCTTACATAAAACATATTTGCTAATCCCGGTTGTGACGTCCACGATTGGAGTTTGAATGACCGTTGGATTTGCCTTCCTGACTTCCATCCATAATAGCACCTGTGGTAGATGCATCTGTATTTTCTGGATTGGTCATAGTATTTTCATCAGTTATACCTGAATCCGGCGTAGTCGTCTGACCATTCCCCGTATTTGTATCGTTTCCGTTCCCAAAATTGTCGTTACTGTTGCCTGTGCCTCCAGTACCATTTCCATTGTTACCTCCAGGAGACGTTGGAACTTGGTCAGAACCAGTACCGTTATCAGTACCTCCAGGAGTCGTATTCCCCTGGTCTGTGCCGTCCTGACCATCTATATTCTCGCCATTATCCGGTACAGTTCCATCCTGATTAGGATCATTTCCTAGCTGCGGATCTATCGGAGTAGTCTCTGTCGGAATTTCTACACTAATCGTATTCGAAGCTGCGGATTCTTTACCATCCGCTCCATAAGCTACGACATAGTATTGATACGTTTTTCCAGCTACAGGAGACGTATCTTCGCCACTCGTGCCTCTCATCGCCTCCATAATCGTCCTGAAGCTTCCTTCGGAAGACTCTTTACGATAAACACGGTATTGTACATTGTCTCCCTCTGCCGCATTCCAAGACAACGATACAATTTGGGTGTCCTGACTATAAGACCCGCTCAGCCCGCTTGGAGCGGTAGCCTGAACCGGCTCTTCTGGCTTCTGCTCTACTGGTGGTTCATATCCCTTCGGCTCGCTGAATTGCGTAACCGGATGCCCCTTGAGAGCTTCACCCATGACCCTTCCGAAAAAGGCTGCCGACTGCCCACTATAGTTTCTGAGCATATGTTTACTGTCCGGCTTATCATAACCCATCCATACTGCTCCGGTATATTCCGGTGTATAACCGACAAACCAGATGTCCCGGTTACCACTGTTACCGCTAATTCCACTTTGGGTCGTACCCGTTTTACCAGCTACAGGCCAGTCAATACGTGCTTTGCGACCTGTACCGCTATTGACTACATTTTGCATCATTTGTGTCATTTCATAAGCCGTTTTTTCACTCATTACAGATTTAGTTTCCTCTTCATGAGTATAAACAACTTGATCATCACTATTGTTAATTTGCTTAATAGAATAAGCTTTTTGGAATTGTCCTTTATTAGCAAAAGCGCTGTACGCCTGCGCCATTTCAAGGGTATTCGTTCCTTTGCTTAATCCACCCAATGCGATAGCAAGTGAGTGATCGTTTTTGTCCATCGGAATGCCTACGCTCTCGGCAAATTGAACCCCTTTTTCCACACCGATTTGGTTCAGCAACCATACAGGTGGAATATTTTCAGACTTCGTAATCGCGTCGAGCATGCTGATGGTCGACGAGTAACCATGCAAGTTTTTCGGACTGTATCCGTTAAAGCTCTGGCGTTCGTTACTCAAAGGAGTATCCATCGTAAATTTACCGGATTCGAGAGCTGGCGCATAGGCTACAATCGGCTTGAAGGCCGATCCTGGCTGTCTGCGGCTCTGTGTCGCACGATTGAAGGTTCCCTTTTTGTAATCCCGTCCGGGTGCCATCGCGGCAATTCCACCTGTCTGGTTGTTAATAATGACCATCGAAGCTTGAACTGGCTGATCGTCAGGACTTTTTTCGAACATGTCATCATCTGCCATCGCCTGATCCAGCGCATTTTGAGCCTGGGCATCCATTGTGGTATGAATTTTGTAACCGCCAATAATCAGATCATTGCCGCTAACTCCTGGCAGTGCATCCTCTGCCTCATCCATGACGTATTCCATAAAATTTTGATACTTTTGAACTTTTTCTGGTTGTTTGTAATTGTAATTTACAGCCTTGGCCTCTTCCATCTCTTGCTTTCCAATCATCCCCTGCTCAAACATCAGCTGGAGAACCACCGCACGTCGTGCCTTCGAGTTCTCCGGGTTACTGATCGGATTATACTTGGAAGGCCCTTTCGGAATAGCTGCCAATGTAGCAATTTGCCACAATTTTAATTCTTTTAAGTTGGTTTGCCCAAAATAACCTTCCGACGCTGCCTTAATTCCAGAATAGGAGCGTCCAAACCAAATCCGATTTAAGTAGAGAGTAATAATTTCATCTTTAGTCAACCTCCGCTCCAGCGCCATTGCGATGGATACCTCTGTCGCTTTACGGAAAAAGGTTTTGTCACGTGTCAAAAACAAGTTTTTGGCCAGCTGCTGAGTTAGCGTACTGCCGCCCTCCACTGCCGAACGGGCCACGATATCCTTAACGGCTGCCCGACCGATAGACCAAATATCAACTCCTTGATGCTCCATAAAACGCTTATCCTCGGTTGCAATAAAAGCTTTTTTGAGCAAGTCTGGTATTTCTTCACTTTTGACAGGATCACTTTTTTGCACAGACAACTCACCCATGAGCACACCGTTGCGGTCATAAACCTTTGATGTCTCATTCACTGTAATTTTGTCCTTGTTCGCATCGTAAATTTTTTCGCCATTTACCATGACAAATAAATAGCCACCAAGTGCGCAAAATATAGCTACCGCCGCGGTAATAAACAGCGTCCATCCAATTCGCTTACCTGTAATTTTCTTTTTCTTGCCCTTCGGCTTCTCTTTAGATGTGTTTCTATTGCGATTGCCGGATCTGGACAATGAATCGTTTGGCATTCCCCTGACTCCCTTTCGCGAATAATCATATGGTACCTAACATAAGCTTAAAGCTTGCTGTCGGCAGCTTGAAAGTAAACGGAATGAAAAGAACAACCCTGATCAGGTTGCTCCCGGTCACATTCCTATACAGTTAGACGAGACGGACGCCTGAAAAGTTTCATGAACCCGGACGACCGTCAAGCCGTGATCAGTTATCGCTAGCGCTATCCTGTTGCTGTACAAGCGATACATTGCGTTGCGGTGTAAAGGTGGAGATGGCATGCTTGTAAATCAGCTGCTGCTTTCCATCCGAGTCGATCACAATCGTAAAATTGTCAAATGCTTTAATCGTCCCTCGCACCTGAAATCCATTGATGAGGTATACCGTTACAGGTATAGAATCCTTGCGCAATTGATTCAGAAACGTATCTTGGATATTAATGGACTTGTTCATTTTAGCCGTACCCCCAATAATCATTTGGATTGTTTTGAAGTATATTCAAGGTCTGTCCGGAACTTTCCTGCTATAATTTCGTGTATTTGGGCTGCATGAGCAGAAAAATTTCCGAAATCAGTGACATCTACCCACTGGATATCCTTCATATGGCGAAACCACGAGAGCTGTCGCTTCGCAAAATGACGCGTATCCCGTTTTAGCCAAGTCACCGCCTCTTCCAAAGACACCTCTCCCCGCAGGTAGGAGGATATCTCTTTATAGCCTAGACCTTGCATGGAGATGGCATCGCTTCGCACTCCCCGTTCCATTAAGGAGGTTACCTCAGCAACAAGCCCTTGATCGAGCATCCCGTCAATTCGGTCTTCAATACGTTTATATAGCATTTGCCTATCCATTGTCAAACCTACGATGCAGAGTTGGTAGGGAGATTCCTTTTTTTGACTGGCAAGTTGAGAGCTAAGTGTCGTTCCGCTAACATGGTAAATTTCCAGTGCCCGAACGACACGACGACGATCATTAGGATGCAAACGAAGTGCACTTTCGGGATCAACCGCCTGTAGTCGCGCATGAAGCGCGTCAGCTCCAAACTGTTCGGCATAGTCCAGCTGCTCCTGACGAAAAGCTTCGTCAGCCCCTACCTCGGAAAACTGGTATTCATAGCAGACTGATTCTACATATAAACCTGTTCCGCCTACGATAAACGGTAGCTTTCCTCTAGATTGAATATCAGGTATGAGACGACGACAGTCCTCCTGAAATTGGGCTACTGAATATGGGTATTCAGGCTCATGAATATCAATTAAATGGTGCTTGATTCCTTCCATTTCCTGTTCGGAAATTTTGGCAGTTCCAACGTCCATATGACGGTATACCTGCATGGAATCCCCGGAAATAATTTCCGCGTCAAATTGTCGAGCCATCTCAATGCTTAGTTTCGTCTTGCCAACCGCAGTCGGGCCAACAAGAACGAGTAGTTTAGGCTTAGGTGCCACTGTCAATATCGATCACTCCGTACACTGTTTTCGTTGTGCCCCGCTGCTCTACACGGAAGCCGAGGCGGGCAAATTCCCCGCTACCCCGTTTTTCTTTTAATACAATTGTTTTTCGTGCAATCCGTTTCGCATGAACAATACTTTCCTCACTCAACGCGTCTGGATTTGCCAACCCTCTCAATGGACCAATTGCGCTGGAATCGAGCAACGGATCACGAAACATAGGGTCAAAATAAATAATATCTATACTGCGATCCGGCAAACTACGCAAATAGTCCAAATGATGACCAAAACGAACGTCAATGTTGGAAAAGGCTTTATCTACTTCAGCGTTGCCGGAACGGTAATGCCTCATTCCATCCTTGATTAAAGCGTAGACGGGGAAAGAACTCTCCACAGCCGTGACTTGTCCAGAGCTTCCCGTTCCAATTGAAAATAGAAGAGAATCCGTACCAAGTCCTGCAGTGCAATCCAGCACGGTATCACCCGGGACGATCCGGGCAGCCGTCAACATCGGGTCAGGTTCACCCTTTAATACCCGTTTGGCGCGAATGAAGCCCATACTGGGGTGAAAAGCCATCGGTGGTTGTTCTGGGCTAATCAGCCTTACTCCGCCCTGCACCAGAACCAACGCTTGACGGGCTCTGTGAGCCGCAATTAGCTTAGCTACCGATATGCCACGACGAGGGGCATACAGCGCCCCTAACTCGGCTGCAAGCAACTTCGCTCGCTCCACAACCTCAGCCGAGGGGGAATCCCCTGTCGTGACGAGTAATTCGACTTGCTTTTCCCGTAGGCTCGACTGCTCTTCTTCACGGTTTTCCCGGTCCTCAAACATATATATACTCCCTTACATTACTCTTTTAAACAGCTTCTCTAAATCATATGTGGAAAAGGAAACCACAATAGGTCGCCCATGAGGGCAAGTATAAGGTTGTTTGCACGCTGCCAAACGCTCTAGCAGCACAATAGCCTGCCGATCAGTCAGCTTCTGGTTTGCTTTAATCGAAGCCCGGCAGGAGCACATGATTGAGGCTGCTTCCCGCAGCTTAGCAAGATCAATGGCTCTTTCCTCCAGCACCCATCCGGCCATTTCCTCAATGACATCCGCTTCTTCCCCTTGGGGAAGCCAGTACGGGTAAGAGCTGACACGGAAGGTTTGACCGCCAAAATGCTCCAGATACACCCCCGCCTGTTCAAACCAGTGCAGCCTTGTTTTCAACTTTTCCGTTTCGGAAGGCGTAAAATCCAGTGTAATTGGCAGTAGCAGCTCCTGCGATACTGACTCAGGATTGCCGAATTTTTCATAATAAAATTCATAATTGACTCGTTCATGTGCGGCATGTTGATCAATTAAATACAAGCCCTGGTCGTTCTGCGCAATCAGATATGTCCCATGGTGCTGACCGATTAAATTCAGTTCAGGAAAAGTGGGCAGCTCTGGAACTTCTCCCGACACCGCTGCCAATTGCTCCGCATCCAGACGTTGCTGGCGCGGCTTCTGATCCGCGAAATGACGGGAATCCGTAGCTTGTCCTGCAATCGGCGGCACAGAAGATGGGTAAGCAGCAGAAGCAGCCGTTTCCTTTATCCCTCCACTGTATAAAGAAGATGTGCCTATTGCAGCATTATCTCCTTCGGACGACTGTACGGTCGCCCCATCAGGGAGCGGCACTTCCCCTTTAACTTCACTCCCGTTGTTTTCTTCCACAAAATCTGCATCCAGTTCATCATCATTAATACTTTTACCTGAAAGATTGTTTGCCCGTCCAATGGCTGAGAGACTATCCCTGCTCGGACGTTGCTCACGCTCCTGGCTACCCCTGTTATTCTCTTCGTTCCTGTTCAAGTAATTGGATTGGCGCGATTCCTGGCTCTCCGGCGAAGTCACGGAAGGTGGCAGTGCTCCCCCCCGGTCTTTGCCGGAAGGAGCATCCCCTTCCGCACCATTTCCCTTCGAGAAGTGAAACTGCTCCTGCACAAACGAGCCACTGTCCTTGCCACCGATCTCGCGCTTGACTGCCTTCGGAATCAGCACTTGCTGCCCTAAGACAGCTTTTACCGAATCTTCAACCAGCTGAAACAGTTCAGCTTCTTTACTAAACCTTACCTCCAGCTTGGCAGGATGAACGTTAACATCCACCAAAGAAGGATGCATTTCCAGTTGGATCACAGCCAGCGGAAAACGATTGATCGGCAATAAGGTATGATATGCCTTGAGCAACGCCTGATTAAGCCCGTAGCTACGCACAAAACGTCCGTTCACTACTGTCGAGATCGCATTGCGATTTGATCTCGTCCACTCTGGGCGACTGACATAGCCACTAATTCGGTAATCCAGGCTCTCTCCTTCTAGCAGCAGCATGGATTTCGCCGCAGAAGTTCCGTAAATAGCGGCAATCACCTGCAGCAAATCACCATTGCCCAGCGTTTGCAGCAATGTATTGCCATTATGCCGCAATGTGAAGGCCACTTCCGGGTGCGAAAGCGCCATTCGGTACAATACATCCGAAATGTGTCCCAGCTCGGTCTGGATTGTTTTCATATATTTCAGCCTTGCAGGTGTATTATAAAACAGCTCCCGTACGGTAAAATCCGTCCCTTGCCTACTAGCAGCATCCTCGTGAAGCAACAGCTTACCGCCTTCAATCACTAATTTACGGGCACGCCCGTCATCTCCGGCTGCTGTAAGCAACTCTACTTTCGATACTGCCGCAATACTTGGCAACGCCTCTCCCCGAAAGCCGAGACTTGTGATCTGAAACAGGTCGCGACCATGTCCAATTTTACTTGTCGCGTGCCGATAGAATGCCGTTTCCACGTCTTCAGGCTCAATGCCACTTCCATTATCCGTCACCCGGATACTTTGCAAGCCGCCCTCTTCTACCCATACGTCCACCCGCGTACCGCCTGCATCAATCGCATTTTCCACCAGTTCCTTCACGACGGAGGCTGGACGCTCCACGACCTCACCGGCAGCAATCTGGTTCGCAATATGTTCATCCAGTACCCGAATTTTAGACATCCTTTTAACCTCCTCCTGACTTCAAAGTGCGATGAAAAATAAGAATAATGTCACTTATTTTAACTACAGGCCATTGGCCTTATTTTTAAGATCATTTAATAGCTGCATTGCCTGTAAAGGAGTCATATTCATGACATCAGCATTCTTCACCTTGCGCAAAATTTGGCGCACAATTGGATTCGTCTCTACTGTCTCTGCGTGGGGCTTGGAGGTGGCAAGCTCCTGCTCTCCAAAAATGGACAGCTGTACCACTTCGGTTGCTCCTTGCTCCAACCTGCTGGAATCCTCCACAGTCTGTAGAGTATCTTCTTTTACCAGGGTCGCCTGCTGTGATAAAGACTGAGCTGATGATGCAGTTTCTCCGCTTTCTCGCAATGTCTGGCCTGAATTATATTTGGTCAAAGAAGAAATATCCTCTGTCCCTGAAACTGTACGAAGATCAGTCCCTTCCTTCCCTCCTACTACTATCTCGGTACCTGCCGTTACTTGAGCCGCTGCCTGTTCAAAACCATTCAGCAGTCCATTCGCTCGCTCAATAATGTTATTGGGCAAGCCTGCAAGCCGAGCACAATAAATACCATAGCTACTGCTAGCCGCTCCCGGTATGAGCTTGCGCAGGAAATTCACTTTGTCGCCGCTTTCCTGCACGGCCATAGAGTAATTTCGCAGCGAAGACAGGCCTTGCTCCAAATGCGCCAGCTCATGGAAATGCGTGGATACCAGTGCCTTACAGCCGATCGTGTCATGGACAAATTCGATGACTGCCTGTGCAATTGCCATTCCTTCACTGGTAGACGTACCTCGTCCCAGTTCATCAATAATGATCAAGCTTCGCGGAGTTGCTTTGTCCGTCATTACTTGGATATCTGCCATTTCGACCATAAACGTACTCTGCCCGCCGATAAGATCATCCGCTGCGCCGATCCGTGTGAAAATGCGATCCAGCATCGGCACCTTGGCACGTGCAGCAGGGACAAAACAGCCAATTTGAGCCATAATTGCAATAAGTGCGACCTGACGCATATACGTACTTTTCCCAGCCATGTTCGGCCCGGTGATAAGTAGAATATGCGCATCCGCTTCCTCCAATACCGTGCTGTTGGCGATAAAACCGCCATCTTTCATTACAGCCTCCACCACGGGATGGCGACCCTGCTCCACTACGAAATCATATCCTGTAGTCAGCTCAGGTTTCACGAATCCCCGTTCCGCGCTAACCGATGCCAGCGACTGATACACGTCAATTTCAGCCACTTGCTCTGCCAGCTTTTGCAAACGGGGAATTTCAGCGTTTAGTTTACTGCGAAGCTCGGAGAAAAGCGTATACTCCAGATCAACCATTTTATCCTCGGCTTCCAGAATTAGAGATTCCTTTTCCTTCAACTCCGGTGTAATATACCGTTCCGCATTCGCCAACGTCTGTTTGCGTTCATATCGACCTTCTGGTAATGAAGCCAAATTGGATTTGGTCACCTCGATATAATAACCAAATACTTTGTTATATCCAATTTTAAGTGACCGAATGCCGGTTGCTGCACGTTCCTTGGCCTCTAGCTCAGCGATCCAACGTTTACCGTTCACACTCGCCTCGCGCAGTTCGTCCAGACGCTGATGGTAGCCTTCCTTAATAAGACCTCCATCCCTTACGGAAATCGGCGGTTCATCCGCCACCGCTTCCTCAATCAATGTACACAGGTCTGTACAGCTATCCAGCGTTTGTGCAATCTGTCTCAGCGTCTTCGAAGGAGATTCAGCGCACAATTCGCGTAAAGAAGGAATTCGGACCAGCGACAGCTTGAGAGCGATCAGATCACGTGCATTAGCACTACCAAAGGCAATCCGCCCAACCAGACGCTCCAGATCGTAAATCTCTTTAAGCTGAGCACGTACATCCTCTCGGAAAATAAACTGGTGGTATAGCTTGTCCACCGCCTCCAAGCGTTCCTCAATAAGACTGCCGCTCAACAACGGCTTGTCGATCCAACGACGCAACAGACGCGCTCCCATGGAAGTCTCTGTGCGATCCAACAGCCACAGCAGCGAGCCTTTCTTGGAGCGTTCACGTACTGTCTCCACCAGTTCCAGATTCCTGCGGGTAAATGGATCCAGAATCATAAAATGGTTTGGCTCATATACGGAGATTTGGGTCAATTGGCCTAACGATCTTTTTTGCGTTTCATTCAAATAGGAAATCAAGCGTGATACGCACCGTCTGCGTTCCTCCGTAAGCCTTGCCCACGTGGCTTCGCCAAATTGATCCCGAACCAAATCATCCTTGGATTTGTCCCAGGCCGTATACACAACACGCCGTCCAACGGGGGACATACGGGAAGCCACAAAATCAAGCAGATGACCATCCCCCAACATTTCGGACGGCTCATAAATGTTTATTTCATCTAGTAGCCATTCTTTCGAATCAGGCACAGAGGTCACATACAATTCACCTGTTGACAAGTCGCACGCCGCAAGAGCCAGCATCCCGTCCGTCTCTGTGACACATACCATGTAGTTGTTGGATTTATCACCCAGCACCTTGCCTTCCATTACTGTACCCGGGGTCACAACGCGGACAATATCCCGCCGCACCATCCCCTTCGTAGCTGAGGCTTCCTCCATTTGCTCACAGATGGCCACTTTATAACCTTTCTCAATGAGGCGCTGTATGTAATTTTCCGCTGAATGATAAGGCACGCCGCACATCGGAATTTTTTCCGTGGCGCCACCCTCACGACCCGTAAGTGTAATTTCCAGCTCCTTGGATGCAAGAATTGCATCATCGAAAAACATCTCGTAAAAATCTCCCAGACGGAAAAACAAAAATGCATCTTTAGCCTGCTCTTTTATGGATAAATACTGCTCAATCATCGGTGTATATTTAGACATACCGTTTACTAACCCCCACACTTTGTTCCGTTTAAACTTATAATTATCTCTCATTATATCAAAAATGACAGTCGATAACATGAAACCATTCCTGGTGTCGACACTTGATTTTACGTAAGCTTCCAAAAGGGGCGCAAATCCCGTGATTCATCCCACTGCTTCCCCTTGCGGAGGCTGTCCAGCAATGGCGCTACATAAGCTTCATATTGCGAGTATATTTCCAGTGAAACCATATCTAAAATAAGAGGTTCCATATACTCCTTAAGCACAAATTGATTTCCTTCATAAAAGGCTCTGTGAGCCTCCTCTTCACCCAGCGGCCTACGTTGCAAACGCGGATATTGAGTAGCAATGAGAAACGCCATACCAATCACACCTTTCGCTAGCTGTGGCGAGATAAGAAAACTGGGCAGTGTACGATATTCAAAGCCTCCATACGACTGACGTCGAAAATCACCCAAATTGCCATAATGCGGTCTGCGCCGGGCCGCACGCTTGTCTTCCAGTAGCGCCAAAGGCAGTGCCAAATAGTTATCCAGTGCCCGGAGCAAGGCACCGTTTAGCGCAACCCCGCTGAAATGCAGATGTCCGCCCAGTGGAAAACCCGGTTGCGGCATCCCCCCCGCCTGCCAGATGAGTGTGCGGTCGGTAATGCGCCGGGCTGCGGTTGCAAAAGCTTGACGCAGGTGCTTCAGCAGACGGTCCGGATCTCCACTCGGAGCAGGACGAAGCTCAGCGACTGGATACAGCGTTCGTCCTCGACGCGTAACAGCATCGCAGCCGGCTATGCCGAGACGACCCAAATATCTTGAGGCCGGCACGACCCGTCCCTCTGGCATACGAATCAGCACAAATTCAGGGTCCATTCCGATGAGTAGTCGATCTTTCCCTCGTTGCGCTGAAAGATTCTCACCCTCAACATCCCCTTCGCGCGCAGCAATTTCATATAGCGCGGCCAAACGTCTATCGTTCAACCATGGCTGTGCCGAGACTTCACGCACCTGACAGCTGCGCTCCCCCAGCGGCGTCAGTATCACCTCACCACTGTCCAAACCCAGTGTATACAACGCACGTACAGCTAGCCGCTCCATCCGGACATAGAGCGGTGAATGTTGATCCAGTTCAGACAGATCGTATGCCCGGACTTTGGAAGGGCCTTCGATGGCACGCCTACGAATCTCCAATACTCGCAGTTGATGGATTTGCACCGCGTAGCCTATCGCAAAATCTGCTATACTGCTATCCATCCACTGCACCGCTATGCCTGAACGCTCCAGTCTACGCTTTTTTTCATCATTTGGCATCTGCCTGAAGCGTATGAGCGCCTGTCCTGGCTGCTGCATTATATCCCCCCTACGAACTACGTACGGATTTCAATCCAATTTCAACCCGCAACAACAAAAAAGGAGGGCCTTTGCCCCCTGCGCAGAATCAGCCGGCGCAAGAGTAAAGCGGCCCTCTTTTTGGTTGCTTCTGTCAGAGCTCGTCGTCAATGAGGTCGGGGTCGAGCTCCTCATAGTCCCCCTCTTCCGCTCCAAAATCAAAGTCTTTGTCAAAATCATCGCTACTGCCATTCGGGAATACTTCTACAACAATCTTCGTTTCCGCCACCAGCTCCACCGCAAATTCCCGCTCGACCCGGATCATTACGCTGCCACCTCCAGAAGACACACTGGCCTCGACGCAACTCGGCTCCTGTGTAGCTTCGGCGGATACTTCCACTGTAGACGCCCGGTGCTTCGGATCAAGATACGAGAGCGGCACATTTTCTACGTACGACACCGTTTCCTTGGCAACATCGGTCTGCGAGTTTTTATCGTATGAGTACCAAATATTGATATCATACGTCCCGACGACCTCAATGCCGTCCCCCGCCGCCACAGCTTCATACTGGTGGTTAATAATCCATGCCCCTAAAATGCTCGTCGGATTATTCGGCGGAGTTACGGTATGGGTTACGGTAGAGAATCTGCGACCTTTACCACAGATCGCTTTGGTAATAATCTCTCTACGATTTTTATGACTTAATGCCATTCTTGAACCTCCTCCATACAATCAATCATTCCATACATATGTATGCAGGTTGTGGGCGAATGTTGAGTGAATAGGCGAAAAGGAAAAAATATTATTTGTATAAGCATATGCCGTGATGGCTTGAACTCATGCACGCCAATGTGTTACATGCTGCTCAACGATCTGTAAAAATTCGCTAAGAGCCGGGGATTTCCACTTTTTCGTGTGATAAGCGACCTGAGTAGCCACCTGCTGTTCACTGTCATCCCAGGCTAAACGCGCCATTTTACCTTCTCGCAGCTCATTTTGTACCGTTACTAGCGGGAGCAACGCAATACCCAGCCCAGCCATGACACACTGCTTGATGGCTTCAATACTCCAAAATTCCAGGCTAGGGTCTGAAAAAATACCGTGTTTATTCAGATACTGCTCAAAAAGGATACGGTACGTACATCCTGCCTCTGTATGCAAAATGGTTTCATCCTTCAAGTCGGCAGGCTCTACCTGGGTATAGGTAACCAGCGAATGCTCGAGTGGCGCAACCAAGGCCATCGGCTCGTGAATAAGCGTGGTGACATTCAGTTCTCTATCCTCTGTCTCGGGCTGAAGCAAAAAAGCCAAATCCAGCTCACCGGAACGGATCAAATCGCGTAATTCCCAGCATTCGCCGGGTTTGAGGACAATTTTAACCTTCGGATACCGCTCCCTGTACTCACGGATCAAACTCGGTAGACGAAAAGCGGCCAGAGACTCTGGTGCTCCTATTTTCAGCGTGCCTGCCAATTCCGTTTCTGAACGAAGCGCATCCTTAGCCATAGCATGCATCTTGGAAATTTCCTGCGCATAGGGCAGCAGACGTCGCCCGGCATCCGTCAGCATGATTTTCTTGCCAATGCGATCAAAAAGCGGCGTACCCAACTCAGTCTCCAGCGTTTGAATTTGAGCAGTGATACTCGACTGTGCATAATCCAGTATACGCGCTGCTCGCGTAAAACTGCCTGCCTCAACTACATTTAAAAAGGTAAACAAATGCCGCGATTCCATAATCCGCTCCTTCAATCGTTTTTTTCGATGCAAGCAATCGTTATATTCCGTTTTTCCGATAGATTGATTATCTGATAAGCTGGAGAAAATAACAATAGAAAGAAGGCTTTTCTGCATGACAAGTGAAAGTAAACTTCAATCCACCATTGGTCTTCCACAGGCCATTGCACTCTATATCGGAGCTGTACTGGGTTCGGGAATATTGATTGTGCCTGGTCTTGCCGCCCAAATGGCGGGACCGGCATCGCTGCTGGCATGGGGTTTTATGACCCTGCTCATCTTGCCAATGGCACTTTCTATGGGTCTTCTATCCGCCAAATTCCCGAATGCGGGTGGAGTATCGCATTTTGTCACGTTGGCCTTTTCACCAAGTGCCGGTGCTTATATCGGGTGGTTTTTTCTCATGTCAGTTCCGATTGGGGCTCCTGTTGCCGCACTCACCGGAGCCGGCTATATGACCGCAGCCATGGGCTGGGGAGAGGAAAGCCGCATGATGTTAGCCGCTGCTATGCTGGCGGTGGGCCTGATCATCAATTGGATCGGCATGAAGGTCGCGGGACGTATTCAGATCGCAGTCGTCATAGCTATCGTTGCTGTCCTTATATTCGCCATTGCCGCAGCACTTCCTCAGATGGAAACAATCCACTTCACCCCGTTTGCTCCACATGGCTGGCTCTCCGTCGGTCAAGCGGCCGCGATTCTGTTTTGGTGCTTTATCGGTTGGGAGGCCGTGTCCCATATGTCAGAGGAATTCACTAATCCCCGGCGGGCGGCCGTTAGAGGTGTGACCATTGCAGCCGTCATTGTTGGTTTGCTTTATTTCTTAACAGCGCTGGCTACTGTGGGCACACAAAGTTACCTTGCAGGGGGTTCGGATGCTTCGCTCGTATGGGTGATTAGTCGGGCTATTGGGCCATGGGGCGCGATAATTGCAGGCTTGACGGGTATCTTTATTTGTACCGCTACTATTATTGCTTATGTGGGTGCCGCTTCACGTGTCGCTTATGCTTTATCCCGGCAAGGACAGGCCTTTCGCTGGATGGGCATGTTATCCCAACGATTCCACACCCCTATCGGAGGCATTGCTTTTCTTAGCGTCTGCTTCGTGATCATTATGGTGTTGTACGGTAGTGGTACTGTTTCACTCACTAACCTGATCCAGTTCCCGAACGCCACCTTTATTCTGACCTATCTCGGCGGTTGCGCAGCAGGAATTAAGCTTCTACGTGGTAGTCGCTGGGGCGTTGCCATTAGTTGGATATCGTTCATCTCTACGGCGATCGTTTTCCCCTTTGTCGGATGGGCTATGCTGTACCCTTGCCTGATCACCGCTGTCTTATGGATCACAGACCGAATTCGGCACAAACGGACTTTAAACCATCCAGCTTCTACTGACACTGAACAAGAAAAGGCTACTGTCCGTCATGGATAGTAGCCGTTCAAGGCCTTTACTCTAATTTCTTACTGGAGTAGGGGCCTTGTCCTTTTTCGCAATTTTCAAATACTGATGAAGCTCATGTGTAAGCTGTAATAATGCCGAACGAATCTCAAATTCCTCCCGGGTTGCGGGAAGCTCCATGGCTTTAAATTCTTCACGAACCTGCTCCAGCAGCTTCTCGGTCTGTCCCGTATAATGTCCAGCCAAAACATCATTGCTAAGCTGGTCGAACAGCTCAGCCAGAAGCTTGGCCTGCGGCATATGCTGATACATTTGTGCGATCAACTGCATCATGTTTTGGATCGAATCCAGCTGTTCTTTTCGCATATAAAAATACACATTCCAGCCCTCTTGGGGACGAAGCATCTGATTTTCCAAGGAACGTCCCGCCTCAGTGACCCCTTTGGCTATCACGCTGTTCGCTTCAATAACTTCCTTGCCATCCCATATGTATGCTGGACTACGCAGCGTATTGGCCATATTTCTGAATATAACAGAAAATGTCCGATCTACCTCCTGCCGAATTTGTTGCATGGTATTATCAGAACCCGGCATATAGGCTAAATTGACAATCATTGCGGAACCCAGTCCAATCACTAGCAGACCTAGCTGGGTCAGCAGTACCTCCATATCAATCACGCCGCCGCTGAATACGCGAAAAACCACGACCGAACCGGTGACAATCCCTTCTTTAAAGCCCACCCGTACAATGACTGGAAACGCCGTTAAAATATATAATGCCAGTACCCAATCATGGAATCCGAATACTACAAACAAAACACAAGCAAAAAGAAGCCCCACGACGGATGCAAAAAATCTCGCCGAAATAGTACGGAGACTTCTCTTGCGTGTGACATCCACCCCCAAAATCGCTAAAAGCCCTGCTGAGGTAGCACCATGAATGCCAAAACCCTCCGCAATAAGTACGGCCATTAATGCGGCAATAGCCGTTTTAATCGTACGAAAGCCCATGAAAAAATTCTGTCCTCTCTGGATGAAATCTGTTTTAGCATTTTCATAAATTTTAAGTATTTTCATTTTTCATGGTACTTTATTTTCACGTTTTACACAAATGTTCAGAACTTTTATTATTACCGATGAGGACGACCCGAAAGCAGGCGATGCTCCACATACACGACCGCCTGATACATCAGAGTAGCTACGACAGCAATGATCAACAAACTGGACATAACCAGCGTGAAATTGAATACCTGAAAACCATAGATAATCAAATAGCCTAAGCCGTTTTTAGCCACCAGAAATTCACCAACAATCACGCCAACCCATGCCATACCCACATTCACTTTCAGTGTAGAGACAATTGCAGGAAAGGATGCAGGCAAAATCACCTTTTGAAACGTATCACGGCGTGATCCGCCAAACGTGCGAACCACTTTGATTAGATTCGAATCGACTTCCTGAAAGCTGTTGTATACGACTAGTGTCGTAATGATGACCGTAATGGAGAGGGTTGTCATTAGAATAGCAGTAAATCCCGCCCCAAACATAACGATAAAAATTGGACCTAGCGCCACCTTAGGCATACTGTTGAACACGACCATATAGGGGTCAAGCACCCTCGACAAAAACGGTGACCACCAAATAAGTACAGCCAGCAACGTACCAAACAGTGTACCCAGTAAAAACCCCGCCATCGTCTCTCCCACGGTGACACCTACATGTCCCCATAATTCACCACTGACCGCATCCTTACCGATCTGGGTGAAAATTTTGCTCGGATAGCTGAACAGCAGTACATCAATCCACTTCAATCGACCTGCAATTTCCCATAATACAAACAAAAGCAGTAAAATAGCTGTCTGTACCCCTGTCACTAACCATCGTTGCGAACGCCTGCTGCGTAAATACGCCTGATGTAGTCCTTGAATCCAACGTTGCTCAAGCTGATCCGCTTCGTCCTTCATACGTTAACTCACTCCTTTGCTCCCGAAGCCTCCAGTTCACCCCATATTTCATGAAAAAGCTCATTAAAACCCGGCTGCTCGCGTGCATAAAAAGGCTGAGCTTCTCGGATGCAACCCGGAATTTCGAAGGTACGTCGGACATGACCAGGATTTCGACCCATCACTATAATCCGGTCACTGACCGCAATGGCTTCGGCCAAATCATGTGTGACTAAAATAGCCGTCTTCCTCCGCTCGCGCAAGGTTTCCGCAATCAGATCTTCCAGCTGTAGCTTGGTTTGATAATCCAGCGCGGAGAACGGCTCATCCAGCAGCAGCAATCCCGGATTGGTCGCCAGCGTCCGTACCAGCGCCACGCGCTGGCGCATTCCCCCAGACAACTGGGATGGATGCAGATGCTCCTTCCCTCCCAGACCCATGCCTTCCAGTAACAGCCTTGTCTGCTCACGTGCAGCTTCATCTACTCTGTTGGCTAGTTCCAGACCCAACAATGCGTTCTCCATGATCGTCCGCCACGGGAACAGATAATCCTGCTGCAGCATGTAACCAACTTCTGGACTCGGCCCACTTACCGGCTGACCTTGCAACATGACTAGGCCTGCCGCTGGACGCAGTAGCCCTGCGATCATGGACAGGATCGTCGTTTTGCCGCAGCCGCTTGGGCCGACCAAGCTGACAAACTCCCCTGTCTCTACGGAAAAATCAATATTCTCAACCGCCAGCGAAGCTTCACGATCCGTTACATAGACATGCGTCACTTGCTCCAGTCTCACCATCGGTCTTGTCGCGTCCGAAGTTAGATCACTCCGTTCCTCCATCATGACGAACCTCCAGCATCGACACCTGCATCCGTAGATTCAGTTGTGCTCTTTTTCACAGGCGGTTCAGTATTTCCGGTAGAATTTGACGAAATCGCTTGTTGTGCAAAACTTGGGTTCACTAGCTTATCCAGTGCAACTGGACTTTTAAGCTCCCCTGCCGAGGTCATGACATCCTGTAAGTTCTTCCATTCCTTTTCCTCAATCATCGGGTTCAAAGCATAGGTGCTCTGTTCCTTATATCGCTTGATACTACTCGTCAAAATAGCTAAATCTGTATCTTTAAAATAGGGCGTGATTGCTTCGGCAATCTGTTCAGGTGAATGCGTAGCAATCCACTGTTGTGCCCGATATACAGCATTTGTAAATTTCTGTGCAGCCTCGCTATTTGCCTTCAGGTAGCTTTGCTTAGCCATATATACCGTATACGGCAATTCGCCGCTCTCCACACCGATAGAGGCAACTACCCGCCCACGACCTGCCTTTTCAAAAATAGATGCCTGTGGCTCAAATAGCTGTACATAATCCCCTGTACCCGAGCCGAAAGCAGAGGCAACATTAGCAAAATCAATATTTTGAATCAGCTTCAGATCCTTATGAGGATCAATGCCGTGTTTGCGAAGCGTAAATTCAAGTGACATTTGCGGCATTCCGCCCTTGCGTTGCCCCAAAAAATTTTGTTCTTTCAGCTTTTCCCATGCAAAGTTATCTTGCGTTTGACGGGCAAACAAAAAGGTTCCATCCTTCTGTGTCAGTTGGGCAAAATTAATGATAGGGTCCTCTGCTCCTTGCTGATACACATAAATAGATGTTTCCGCGCCGATGAGCGCGATATCCGCCTGGTTGGACAACAACGCCGTCATCGCCTTGTCCCCCCCGGGAATCGTTGCCAATTGGACATCCAGTCCCTCCTGAGCAAACATTCCCTGGCTCAAGGCTACATACTGCGGCGCATAAAAGACCGTACGGGCTACCTCGCCTAGTCTGATCTCAATTGTCTGCTCCCCCCCTTTGGGGGTGCACCCACTGAGCAACAGTAATCCGAGTAGTGCCGCAGCCACCACAGCTTTGAAACGAGCGCCGTTTTTCATCCTTATTCCCTCCCCACCTTTTTACATCCGTTGACTTCATATATTGTTATGCGGTTGTCGATATATTGGTTAATTGCACAAAAAAAAACCACGTTCGCCCGGGAACGTGGGGAAGATGGCATATGATTTACAGCTTGTATATGGAGGTATATTTCTCTTCCAGGTAGTCGGCGAGATAATCCGGGTTCAGATCTTCACCTGTAATGGCTACAATCAACTCGGAAGGCGTCCGGCTCTTGCCGTAACGGTAAATACGTTCGGTCAGCCATTGCTTGATCGGCTCAAGTTCTCCAGCAGAGATTAATTCATCTAGATTTGGTAACTCTTTGCGTAATGTCGCCAAAATTTGTGCTGCATACATATTGCCAAGCGAGTAGGAAGCAAAATAGCCAAAATCACCACCGGACCAGTGAACGTCTTGAAGTACGCCCAGTCCATCATTCGGTGGAAGTAACCCTAGGTATTCCTTATATTTCGCATTCCACACCTCAGGGAGACGCTTCACATCCAGCTTTTCATTAAACAACATTTTTTCAATTTCATAACGGATAATGATATGTAAATTATATGTTAGCTCATCCGCTTCAATACGAATCAGTGAATTTTCCACACGGTTGACTGCCCGATAGAATTGATCTGCCGTAACCTTTGCCAAGCGATCAGGAAAATGCTTTTGCAAATCATCGTAATACCGATCCCAGAAAGCACGACTGCGTCCGATTTTATTTTCCCACAAGCGGGACTGGGATTCATGAATCCCCATAGAGGTTCCTCCCGACAGTAGTGATCCTGCTAGCTCAGGAGCAATATTTTGTTCGTACAGCGCATGACCTCCTTCATGCAACGAGCTGAAAATAGCACTAGTTACATCATCTTGCAGATAATGTGTTGTTATACGCACATCACCTGGATTTAATCCTGTTGCGAAAGGATGTACGCTCTCATCCAAGCGACCTGCGTCAAAGTCATACCCCATCTGACCTAATATGAACAGGCTGAACTTCTCCTGCTGCTTCACATCAAACACACCATCTAAAAAGCTCTTATCCGGCTGGTTCGGTGAAGCCTGAATTTTAGACAATAGTGGCACAAGGCGCTTTTTGAGACGATCAAACACAGCATCCAGTTTTTCAACCGTCATCCCCGGCTCATATTGATCCAAAAGCGTGTCATACTCTGTATCCTTAATCCCCCAGTAGCCGATAAATTCACGCTTCATGTCTACGATTTTAGACAAGTAGGGTTCAAATCCGACAAAATCGCTATGTTCCTTTGCGTCCTCCCACTTGCTCTCTGCCTGCGCTGCGAGAATGCTATAATCCCGGTATCGGTCTGCCGGAACCGAACGATTCAGGTCATAATTTTTACGGCATTCCTCCACCAATCTGCGATCATTGTCTTCCAGTTGCTCCAGCTTATCTACTGTGGCAAAAAATTGCAGCAATTGTCCCATTTCATCCGAGATCATCAGCTTGAACATTTCAGTGGACAGCATACCCAACGTCTCCGACCGAATGTCAACACCCTTGCGCGGAGCACCAGTTCGTAAATCCCAGTGCAGCAGACCTACTGCTTCGCCATAACTACTGATTTTGTGTGAAAGCTCCTTTAAAGCCGTCAATTGATCCAACGTCTGTTGCGCCATACTTGAGGTCACCTCTTTAACTTAAAATGGATAAAACTTTACAATACCTATACTTGATGATACTTATATTAAAAAGTATAATCAACACACAACATGTACGACCAGCTCCTAAGACCTAAAATAAACGTTGGGCTGTACATATCAAACTTAAATAGAATCTGGAGGGAACAATCGTGAATCACATCAAAGAAATTTTAGAGTACAATCGTGTTTTCGTAGAAAACAAAGAATACGAGGCCTATAGAACGGGCAAGTTCCCCAATAAAAAAATGGTCATTATCACTTGTATGGATACACGGCTAACGGAGTTACTCCCGAAAGCCATGAACCTGCGCAACGGTGATGTGAAAATCATCAAAAATGCGGGTGCTATTATTTCACAGCCCTTTGGAAGTGTAATGCGCAGTGTGCTAGTCGCCCTGTATGAGCTGGGAGCAGACGAAGTCGTCGTTGTAGGTCATTATGAGTGCGGCATGGCTGCATTAAATGCAGACCACATGGTCAATGAAATGCTCGATCGCGGAATTTCTCAGGAAGTGCTGAATACATTAGAAAATTCAGGAATTAAGCTAAATAAATGGTTAAAAGGTTTTGACAACATTGAAGAAGGGGTAAGAACTACCGTGAAGCTTATTAAAAATCACCCGCTTCTCCCTCCTAATGCCCCCGTTCACGGCATGGTTATTCATCCAGATACAGGAGCGTTAACACTTCTCGTTGATGGAAATGAACAGTAAATAGGATACGCTTCGGCAGAAGGTTACCAGGGTAGTTTAAGCTCGTACATACGAGCTTAAACTACCCTTTTTTATGAAAAAAAGCACATATACGTGGAGAATGACAAGAGTCAATTTTGGCTAACCTGTGAACGACCTGACTGAAAGTTGTCAAACCATACAGTTTCAGTGTACACTTTTCATGAAGCTGCAGAATAGCTGCCGCAGTGCTGTTACAACCGTTACTATGATGGATGAAGGAGATAAGATCTATGAATTTACTATCGTATGGTCTGTTGGGGCTTCTCGCAAGAGAGGAATCCTCCGGCTATGATCTGATGTTGCGTATCCAGCCTTTTTGGCAGGCCAAGCACAGTCAGATCTATCCGCTACTGGCCCGTATGGAGAGCAAGGAACTGCTAGCCTCCCGTTGGATTCAGCAGTCCGACAAGCCTGATAAGAAAATGTATACCATTACCGACAAGGGAATCCATATGCTTCAGCAATGGTCCCAGGAAGCGTTAGCTGCTCCGGTTACACGGGATGAATTAAGTCTTCGACTGTTCTGTCTTTGGTTAACGGACAAAAGTAGTGCCAATCGTATGCTGGAGGAACGCAAACGTCATTTTATTCAGAAAATCCAGCATCTTGAGGATATCCTGAACGATATTCCTGCAGAGAATTTACATTTTGGCAGTAAGAACTTTGGTGACTATATTTTAGTACAAAAAGGACTTTTGAATGCTAAAGCAGGTCTGGAATGGTGCCAAATGGTTCTGCGTATGCTGCTTGCCGGTGATGTCAGTGCTGACACTAATCCGTTTTCACTTAAGCCGCAAAGCTGAATGTTTTAGCCAATCCATGCATAGGATTTATGGGACGTTATTATTTAATTTTTTAAAAATTAAAATTCTTTGAAACCCTTTTCCATGCCATTCGTATTACTGGTAAGCGGTTGTTTGACCTATAAACAAATTTACTAAGGGGGATTATATTTACATGAAAAAAACATTCACTTTGAAAAATATGATGATGCTGATGATGGCTTTTACCCTACTCATTGCTATGATCGCACCATCTACAGCTGATGCAAGGCGAGGCGGCGGGTTTAAATCCGGACCTAAATCATACCAATCTACACCAAGCAAGGCGAATGACAGCAATGGCATTAATAAGTCAGATAGCGGAACCAAGTCAGGGGCAACTGCTGGTAATACAAGCAGAACCGGTGGATTCCTTGGCGGTGGCGGCGGATTTCTGAAAGGTATGATGCTGGGCGGTTTGGCAGGTATGCTCTTCGGCGGATTGTTCGGCAACATGGGCGCATTGGGCAGCTTGCTTGGCCTTGCCGTTAACGTTCTGGCCATTTACGTCCTGATCATGGTCGGAGTAGGTATCTACCGTGCTATTAAAAATCGTCGCAGACCAGATGATTCCCGCGGAGGACGTTACTAAGCTATGATTTTGAGTATGGATGAGATTGTCAACGCTATTTGCTTGCATATGGCTGAACGTAAAGGTGTCCAGCCCACGGATGTGACAGTAGAACTAAGCTGGGAAGAGGATACAGGTTATTCAGCAGAAGTCCATGTACAGGGCCGCAGTCAATATCTGGTGGAAGCCAATATGATAGAAGCCATTCTGAGATACCTATATTCCGAATACAATATTCGTGCCTATCGCGAACAAATCAGATTGGATCTGGATGAAGAAATTACTGCTATTGTCCAAACTTGATTATTTCGCATAGAACAGTCGTATAGAGTTATTATAAAACAAATGAACCGACCTTTGCTTGATGGCAAGGGTCGGTTTTTTGTTGATCGTTTCTCTAATAGATCAAGGTGCTGTAGTATTACATTTAGATGTGGACAACCCTTGCTATATGGATTCATTATCTCTATGAATAGCCTGTCTGCTAAATGATGGAACCGGAGATAGCTGTACTTGCGGCACTCTTTCGAGTAAGCTACTACCGTACATTTCCCGAAACGGCTGCTCTTCCATATGAATATAGCCGATATAGCAGCCGCATTCTCTCATCCGGCACGGACGTTTGCCACTCAGACCCTCAAGACCATCCCTATATAAGTGTCCAAGCACCCGTCGATCCTGATAGCAGTGTTTTACTCTTCCGTCACCCTGGACATAAAATACATCTTCACCGGCGCGACATGCCCGTCCCTGACTGCTATAATCCTTTAAATTCCATTGAAAATAGGGGTCGATCGCAGTTAATTCAGTGACTTCAGCATCTGTATAATAATGGGGTCGATCCTTGTAGGCGTTGACCCACAAATAAACATCCCTTGGAAGTTGCGATCTTAAGGAACGAATAGCTGGGAAGGCTTGTCTTAACCCGACGGTACCGACACTATAGGAAATACCAAGTTCATATAGCTTCATAGCCTGCGATATAAAAACTTGCTCTTTCGTCTCTCCAGGGTGATATGTAGCCCACAGCGCAGCAGTCTCCGCGTTCAGTTCTTTCGTCCAATCCAGCTTCGTCGAGAGATTCGTCTGTACCGCCACTTTTTCCACATGCGCCATGTGGGAAAACTCAATCATGGTCTTGCGATACCAGGAATGAATCAAGGCTTCTCCATACGGATTAAAAAAAATAGAGAGACGATGCCCCAAAACGCCCTGTTCCCGTACCCAATCAGCAAAACGTTCCAACTGGACCCGATCCTTGTTCAACGTTTCCCGACTATCAACGTTTTTACTGAACGGGCAATAAGGGCAAGCATAGTTACACGAGGTCAACGAACCACGATAATATAAGGTCGCTCTCATGCGCCTACATATCCTTCCATACGCTCACGTACTGACGTGGAGATCATCCAGTCCCCAATCGCATCGGAATAGGCCATTCCTTCCTCTGTAAGTCGCAGCGTGCCCTCCTCGACGACAGCCATACCGGATTCCAGCAGCAACGACATTCCTGTAAAATCGTCCGACAGGGATACACCGAAGCGCTCTGCATAGGCTGATAGCTCCAAACCTTCCCGATGAAGAAGCGCCTTTAAGATAAAGCGTCGCTTACTCTCATCCACATTTAAAATAAAGCCGTAGTCAGCCAGATCATGACGTTCCGCAGCAACATAATCTGCGATAATGCTACGGGTAGCTGCTGCACTAACCCCATAACGGCTGGCATAGTGGACATTGCGTGTATAGGAGCGTGCACCACACCCCAGACCAGCCATACCTTCCTCCTGGCAACTGTAGGGCAAAAGCTCTTTGCTGGATATACCATCATTTTTTGCAAAACGGCGCATGGAGTATTGTACATATCCTGCTTGTTTGAGCCGTTCGCGCGCCACTTCATACAAGCTAAGGCGAATATCATGATCCAGCCCGGTATAGCCTGGCTTTAAAATCGTATTTTCTCGAATATATAACGGATAAAGAAATATTTCTCCTGGCGAGTAAGACAGGGCTTCCTCTAAAGAATACAGCCAGGTTTCCACCGTTTGACCAGGCAAGCCATAGATCAGATCTACGTTCAGCAAAGGAAAGTTGTATTCCACCAGCCGCTCAAGTGCTTCTCTAACAAGTTTGGGCTTCTGAGGTCGGTATATGGCGGCACTTTCTGATTCCACAAAGCTCTGAATTCCCATACTGACACGATCTGTCCCGCGGCGCTTGAGCACCTCCAACCTGTCTTCAGTCACAGTATCGGGAGAGGTCTCCACCGAAATAGAAGCTCGCTTAGGGTCCAGTCCCATAATATTTTCCGCAATGTCAAACAAGCGCTCCACCAAAGGAGCCTCCAGTAAGGTCGGTGTACCGCCGCCGATCGCAAAACGTGAAAAAGGTCGACGCCCCATAATGGGTGTCCATTGCTTGGCTTGTCTTTCTAGTGCATCCACATACTCCTTATGTACATCCAGACGCTTGTCCGGCAAAGTGAACAGGTTACAAAACCCACAGCGAGCCGCGCAAAATGGAATATGCATATACAAAAAATAGCTTTCTAACTCCTCCTTCTCCCACAACTCCTGTAATGAGAGTGGTGTATCAAACGGACGATAGGCCGTTTTATGCGGGTAAGAGTACAGATAGGAGCGGTAAGGAGCTTCACGGATTGTGCTTGCCCATTCAGCAGGAGTTTCAGGCCACTGAAACCTAGACGGTGCTAAGTTTGTGTCTATCTCCAGGGCTGGCGCATCCGCTGGATGCGAGTGATTCAGATTTATGGCTTTCATTTCTGCTCCTTCCTCACGCTGGATTGATTTCTTGATATTTTACCAGTGCAATCTATACTTCTATTTGCTCTATAAAATAAATTCGCGGTAAGGCACATTCCAGACTACCTCATGCGCCAGACGATGTCCTTCATAGCCGTCTTCCCCATAAGCTGTACCATGATCGGAAAAAACCATGCAAAACGTCTTGCCCCGATTTCGCAAAGCATCAAACAAACGTCCAAGTTCACCATCCACATACCGCAAGGCTGCCCGTTGAGACTCCACTGAATCTTTGGCTGCGCCCTTCACAAAATAATGATTAGGCCCATGGATCGCTGATACATTCAGAAATAAAAACAAGCGCTGTGACGGGTCTGCATTTTCCAACAGTTTCAGAGCATGATTCACCTGATTCTCCGTCGAACGGGGGTTGGTAACACCAAAGTTCATACGCCAGTAGCTTTCTTGGAAATATCCAGGCAGCACCTTGGCAAGCTTATTTTTCTTTGTGAAAAAAATAACGCCGCCGATACAGATGGTCCGATAACCTTCACCCTCTAGCCCGGACACAATATCCGGGGCATCGAACAGCCACGTATGTGAATGCGTACGCAATCCCGTATCCTTGGTGTGGAACAGACGAATATGTGAAGTCTTATCTGTATTCGCTGGAGTCGGCAAAAATCCGCCAAAAAAAGCATGATGTGCAGCATAGGTAAAGCTACCCGGTGTATGGCGTTTTTCCCACGACCCGGAGCCGCACAAATTCGGACAGTTCTCTTCTTCCAGCTTTGCTACGTCATAACGCAGAGTATCAAGCGTAATCATGACAATATCATGAGAGCCGACAATTTGATTCATATCAGTCATATCTGTTTTTCCTTTCCGTACCCACGCTCCTATTAGCGAGGTGCTGCATTTCCCATTCATACGGATTCCAACCCTGATGCTCAACCCGGTACAGCAAATCACCGAACGGATTAACATCCAACACATAGGGATGACCACCATGAGCCGGAACCAGCACATCCAGTCCAGCAACCATGGAGGCTGGAAAAACACTCATAGCGGCTTTCGCCGTAAGCTGGACCGATTCCACCGTATTCTGTGGTAATCCGGCTTCCTTCAGCGAGAGCCGCTCATTACGCAAATGCAAATTCGTAATAGGGCTGTGGCTCAAACGTAAAACCGCATGGCAAGCTTCTGATCCGCACACGAGTTGGCGCACATCATAAACACGCCCATTCAAGGTCGCTTTGGGAATCCAGCGCTCCACATGTACCCCTTCCAGGCATAGCCAGTTAAGGATAGCATGAATGTCCTGCTTATCCGTATAACGACGCAATCGTCCGGCATTATAATACACGCGCTGTCCTTGTATGATTTCCGTTCCAATCGTGGTCACTGCCAGTTCCGCGTGTGTGTGGGGATGTACCTGATAGGCCATGACACCAGAAGCACCGGACCCACAAAATATTTTCACAAATACGCGGTGAAACCCGCTCTCCTTCATTGCCGTGTGCAGATCGACAACATCACGAAATGCACCACCTGAAGATGCAAGCACTGGTGGAACCCTTATATCTGCCTTGCCTAAATCGGCGCTACAACGCCGTTTGTCGAACATCACGGCAACTTCCGCCGGGTCGTTCATCCAGTGTGACGAGGGCCAGAGCAGAGCCACTTCATCCCGTAGCCAGGCCAGCAGACGGCAATAGCCCCGGAACCATTGTGCCGGGTGCCAAATACGACCGTGCTGCTCCTGCAGACATCGCGCTTCTGCCGCCGATATACCTGTGCCTTGTGTCCATTCCGGACATGGCAACAGAGAATCGTCTCCCTCAGCATCCGGAGCGCCCAAAGCAATCAACTCACGCTCTACCTCAAAGCTTTCGCCCGGTGCATCCAGGCGAAGCAGCGGGCCACTGTCCATCTGCCCCGCCAGTAACTGATCAATGCTCTCTTGCACAAAGGAACTGCCATTCACGCTATCTTGCGTAGCTCGTGCAGCTATTCGCAACATCAGCTCGCTCAGACCTTGTTTCTGCCGAATAGCTTCCAGCACATTCTTATAGGAAACCTCCAGAGCGGGCGGAAGCATTAATCTGCTTCTCGCCTCCTGCAGCCCAGTAGTTCGACGATTTCCCGGATTACCGAACAAGATAAACGGCTCGCTGACATTACAGTCTGACATCCTAACCATAGAGCCGCCTCACTTTAGATCAATTTAATTTTGAAAACAGTCCGTTTTAGAAATCCATTTGTACAAATTACTCAGTCAGTGATGGATAGCGCCAATCATCTTCCTCATCCGCTTCTTGTTGATCTTCCACGTTCACAGATAGACCTGAGCTTTTCCAACGTTGCATCATTTCACTAGACATATAATGATAGCTCAAATCCAGATGCTTCAGCCCTTTTATACTTTCACTAGCCAGTAGTGCTTCTGCACCTTTATCAGACAACGTACCTTGTGAGAGATCCAGCACTTCCAATTGTCCAATCACAGGGGCATTAGCTGCTGCAATTGCAATTTCATCCTGTATTTCACTATCTTTGAGTCCCAAGTATGTAAGTTTGGGAAAAGGATTGCTGTCTAAAAACGGCAAAACATCTTTCAGGCTACCGTCAAAGCCATAGTTCTCGACACCCAAATACAGTTCCAACTTGCGCAGTTCAGGCAGTTCAGCATTACGTATTTGCTCAAGAACGCTCACAGGCAGACCACCACAGATAATAACCAATTCTTGAAGATGGTTATGACGAAGCGGCTCCAAGCTCAGGTCCTGGCTACCTTTGATATGAAAGGACTCCAATGCTGGAAACGCTTCTAACAATGGGGACAGATTCGTCTGGTTAATCCAGGAAACCTCACACTCATCGTATTCCATATCACCAATAAACAGTTTGCGTATCTTAGGGAATTGATCTTTGAGTTTCACTAACACTGGGATAAAATCCTCTGGTGAACTTTCATAGGCGCCGCCCCAATCTCCAATGATGAGATCTGTAACTTGCGCGCTCTCCGGCTTGGCTGCCAGTTCCTCAATAGATTTAGCCATCGTTTGGCCATTCTCATAAGCTTCATAATCCACTACCAATTTCACTTCCATCTTACAATTCCTCCGATCGCTTGTCTGAGATCTCGTAAACTATCTATTTCCAATTTAGTCTATCCTATTCTACCAATGTTCGTCAAAAATAGTCCCATATCGACATTAATCCTATGTAAAATTTGCTGAATGAAATAAAAACAAGACAGCCCGCTAAGCAGGCTGTCTTTGCATATTCATAATAAACTTCTACTATTATATAGTACGTAAGTTTAGAGCCTAATTATTGGCTAATTGTAATCGGTGAGTTATCGGACAGCAATGCCAGATTATTCACGATCACATTCTCCTCATTGCTCAAGCCACTGGTAACGAGTGTTTGTGAACCTGCCGTCTGAACAGTCTTCACTTCCTTACGTTTCGCATGGTCTCCGTTTACAACATATACATATTCTTTACCTTGATCCTTTTGAACTGCCGCAGTAGGAACCACAATTCCTTCTTGTGCATTGGCAGCGACAAAGCTGATATCAGCCAACATGCCGGATTTCAGTTTCGTGTCTGGATTCGCTACTGAGATTTTTACAGGATAGCCTTTTCCACTTGCATCCAACGGGCTTACATTTTTAACTGTACCTGTTGTTACAATGTTGGAAGCTGCAACACGAACCTGTACCTTGTCACCTGCTTTTACATTGTTGATCTGCTCCGCTGGAACATAGATCAATGTATTGACCGTACTCAGATTAGCGATGACCAGCGCAGGAGACTGAGCGGATACCATTTCGCCCACTTCTGCATTTTTCGTGCCCACAATACCATTGATCGGTGATGTAACAACGGTGTCATCCAATGCATCCTGAGCAATGTTCACATTCAGCTGAGCCTGCTTAAGAGATTGTTGGCTGGACTCGATAACCGCAGTATTTTGAGATACTTTGAGCTGATTTTGCGCATTACTGTAACCGCTATTTGCATTACTGTAGCTATTTTTTGCTGAATCATAGCTGTTGCGAGCTGTAGTTAGAGCCTTCTGCGCAGCTACCAGCTGATCTTGCGCGTTAGCCTGCGCATTTTGTGCATTATTGTAAGCCGCTTCCGCATTCACGACTGCTGTTTTGGCTTGTTCTAATTGAGCTTGGGTGCTCGCACCTGCATCAAATAGACTTTGTGTACGTGTTACATTCTTCTGTGCATCTGCCAAAGCTTGCTGCGTTTGTTTCACCGTATTGGCTGCCGAGGAGACACCATGTGTTGCTTGTTCTACGGCTGTAGTGGCTTGATTAATAGCTCCCTGTGCCTGATTGATTGCACTTTGGGATTGAATCACGCCACTCTTGGACTGCACTAAGCCCGAGTTTGCCTGAACCATCGTAGATTCGTGGGATGCTTGAGCGGTGCTTACTCCGGCTGCTGCCGCAGCTGCTGCGGCGCGGGCTTTCGCAACATTATTCCGCATGTCCTTATCATCAAGCTTGAACAGTACTTGACCCTTTTTAACCTCGGAGCCAATATCCACAGGCAGTTCAACCACTTTACCGCCCACTTTAGGCACGATGTTCACCGTCTCCGATGGTGTAACCGTTCCTGTATAAATATTCCCCTGTCCGATAATTCCCTGCTGTGCTTGGCTGATTTTAACCGGAACGACCATATCCTGAGCCGCCCCGCTATTACTGGAGCAGCCTGCCAGCACTGCGCCGCCGAGCACTAAAGCCGCTAATGTACTTTCTACTCTCAATATTTTCATGATAATTCCCTTTCTTTCTGTCCGTGGAAATAATGTAAGTCATCCAGTCGTATTTTATAGTTCCTTGATTAAGCTTCCGGCTGTGTCTTTGCTTTCTTCCTCTGAATAAACAAAAAGATTAGTGGAATCGTGCAAAACAGCGGTATGGATGAAATGAGGAACGTATCCCCAATCCCTCTTGATGTGGCATCTAGTGTGATTAAACTACTTATGGATGACATCCATGAGCTGCCCAATGTCGCTTGTAGCGTATGAGCCGAGTCTGGTGTAATGGACTCCGAAATTTGCTGGGCATGAGCAGCCGAACGGCTTTGCATAATGGCGGTTAGCACTGCAATCGCCATAGATGCAGCTACAGTACGTACCAGATTGGATGCTGTAGATGCATTGGCTACCTTGCTCGGATGAACGGCATTCATACCGACCGTGGATAATGGCATCATGCAAATACCAATTCCCAGACCCCGTAATGCCATTACGGTTTCCAACCAGGCATGCGAAGTATCTGGCGTAAGCTGGTGAAGATGATAGGTCATAAAGCTGGTTAGCGTCAGGCCCACAAGCCCCAAAGGCACAATTCCGAACTTATCGAACAGCTTCCCGGCAATAGGCATCATAGCCGCCATGGCAATGGCCTGTGGAATGAGGATAATACCAGTATCAATCGGTGACACACGCTGGATATTTTGCAAAAACAACGGTGTTAGGAACGTTCCTCCGTACATCCCCATCATGACCAGACTAGAGGCAATAACACTAATCGTATACTTTGAATTCTTGAATAATGAGATTTCAATTACAGCATTATCCTTGCCGCTTTCTACATAGATCAGAAAAACAAGTGCCCAGAAAGCAATAAACAGCAGGGATACAATTCCAAAAGAAGTCCAGCCATCACGCTGGCCGTTGGTCAATGCGTACAAGAGTGTTCCGGCACAAGTTGCGGCCAGCAAAAAGCCCGGTAGATCAAACGGCTTCGGCTCTACTTTAGGCGGCTCTTTGATTAGAAGAATAACCATTAAAATTGCAAATAAAGCAACCGGCACACTGACAATAAACAAGAACCGCCAGTTAAACCACTCAATCAAATATCCGCTAAGCGTAGGCCCTACAGCCGGCGCTGCCATTGCGGCGATCCCCCATATACCAAGGGACATACCGATTTGTTCACGCGGCATAATTTTGTAAATAATCGTCATACTCAGCGGCATAATAACACCACCGCCCAGACCAGCCAGCACCCGTGCTGCGATCAGGGAAGAATCACTCCATGCAAAAATACATATTCCCGTTCCCAGCGAAAATACGCTGAGCGCTAGAATCAAAAACTTTTTGTATCCGAGGCGCTGCTCCATATATCCGGTAATCGGTACGATTACACCAGATGCAAGCGTGTAACCTGTAATAACCCACTGAATACGTGTCGTCGTAGATCCTAAATCCGTCGTCAATCTAGGAATGGCGACATTGATCAGACTGTTGTTCAGAATGGCGACAAAGGCGCCTAAAACGATAGCGAAAAAGGCAAGCCAGCGTTCTTTGGAAGAATCTGTCGAAGGAGCAGCAGCAATATCATTGGCAGCCACATGGACCCCTCCTTTTTAAGGTGTATGAATTTTTACTTCCACGTTCGTTCCAGGAATAAGCTTCAGATCCTTCGGCTTGTTCACAGCAATCTCTACAGGCACACGCTGAGTCACCTTGTTAAAATTACCACTTGTGTTTACTGCAGGAACGAGTGAGAACACGGCGTTGGAGGCTTCGCCTACTTTACGAACTTTACCCTGAATCACCTGGTCCCCTGCTGCATCAAGCGTAATGTCAACAAGCTGTCCTGGTTTAATGCGGTTAATGTCATTTTCTTCAATATTCGTGGATACATACAAGCTGTTCATATCCACCATAGTTGCAACAGCACTACCCGGCGATCCGATTTCATGCTCTTTCGAATAAATCTTAATGACAGTTCCATTGATCGGCGCGCGCAGTACGGACTTGCTGATCATGCTCGCATCCAGCCCCGATACATCCTGCTCGGCAATCGGTTCATTACGCTGAACAACATCTCCTTCTTCCACATCAATGTGGCTTATTTCTCCGGAGATTTGCGGCATTACCTTATATTGATCGGCTTGAATGCGCGCATCGTCACTTTTAACAAAGTGTGTTGCTTGATACCAATAATAGTAGCCAATAGCTCCACCGCTCAGAACGAGCAGTACAATGAGGATTGGCAATACAGTTTTCTTACTCACTTCTTCCACCCCTGTTGTCCAAAAAATTTTTATTATTCAACGCTAATATTTTAAAATTGAAATATTAGGCCATTAAACCAAATGGAGAACGTAAATAAACACATGGCAACGTGCCATGCAAAAGACAGGACTTATTTTATGTACATAGGACAATCTGATCCATGGTCCACAAACCGTCTTTTATATTTAAATATTTTCATATAACTATTGTACATTGAAATATTATAGATATATTTATCTATTCAGGCAACATAAATTTTCAGTTTTTTCATAATTTTTTTTCATAAAAAAGAACCTTGTTTCCAAGGCTCTTTCACGAAAAGGGATAGTTTACAATTAAAGGGTTACACAATAATGTTAAGAGAAAGGCGTAGGTACAGCTGACCGTTGTTTGCAGTTTTTCGCCTCCTGTCCTTCCTTCGTGTTCTTATTCATTCTATTCCCTTGAGAAGCTTGCTTTTCCATGCAACCCCCGCAACGACAGCGTTCTGACGTCCCATGTACATCATCTTTGGAATCCCTCAATAGCCTCACATAATCCAGAGATTGCTGTAAAGAAGCAGGCCCCGGAATGAAGCGGACCTTCTTGCCTTCCAGCAGACAGTATACCTCAATAAGCTGAGGAAGGGCCCCAAATGCGTAATAACAAAATACATTTGTCATATGTTGGAATGTACTAATAACGTTAGGATTATAGTCAACGATGTACTTTTGAATGAGCAGGGAATCTGTTTCTGCTGATAGTTGCCAAGCAGCCTGAACAATAAGTGAAATATTGACCTCTAACTCAGGCACGGACGTACAAAATTGTTCATACAGCATCACAGGCATCATCAAGTCATTATTTAAGCCACAAATTTTTGACAACTCACCTGACACTTTATTTTTGACATCCCAATAATGGAACAAAGATTCAAAGCTGTCTGACTGCTTGGGCCACCATTTCTCCAGCACATACTGGACAGGGACTTCCCGCCGTACCTTTACTTCCATTCCAAAGTATTCGTTGAGCGCATGCCCTACTGCATATTGAACCCGTTGCCGCCAATTCCAGCCCTCACGCCCTCTTTTCCTCTGTGATTGACGGATTGGCTGTGGAGTTCTCCACATCTCCTCCAGCTGATAGTCGTGCAGAAGAGGAAAGCCGCTTAAGCTATCGCTATTGCGCATACCTATCCCTCACTCTCTTCTCAGGACACTTCAATACCAGCCTGTGCAAATTGTCTTCCGTAAGCTCGGCAATTCTCCTTATCATCATCCAATGGATTGAATTCAATCTTCAGACTCTCTTGAATGACCGATGCGCCGCGTTCTTTGACTTTTTCCTCTACCAAGTCCACTGCACCACAGAATTGCGTATAGGATGTATCTCCACTACCAAATACTGCCGTCTTTTTACCAGACAGATCAAGTTCGTCTAGTTCCTCGTAAAAATCCAAAAATTCATCAGGAAGCTCACCATCTCCCCATGTATATACACCCAGCAGGAACCCGTCATATGCGAGCAGTTCTTGCGCGCTGCAATCATACGAAGCCTTCAACTCAGCCTCATGTCCTGCCTGACGGACGCCCTCGGCGATCAATTCCGCAATTTCCTCTGTATTACCGGTCAAACTGGCATAAGTAATCATAATTTTACCCAAGTTCATCCCTCACCTTTATTTGAAATATGGGATGCTTTCACTCCCTGTTACTCAAATAATATTTGATAATGATTCTCATTGTCAAATGTTAATTTCAAAAACTAGGTTTAATCTTGGGGAAATATACGCAAAACAGCCGCATGACATGCGGCTGCTGGCTGAAAACCTATGGATAAGCAAATTAATTAGAGGCCTGTTTAATGAAGTAGAATTTCAGCTGTGTTGATAAAAAAATATTATGTACGTACAATTCATTCCATTTTCATTATTATAATAAAAAACGGATGGTTGTACGTACAAGGGGGATTGGCTTCATTTTAATATGGAAGCGCTATAATTACAAGTACATCCGAGAAAAAATATTTTAGACCAAGTGACTACTTACTTATTTATGTAATCATTCGATTGTTGCTGTGGTTTGTTGTACAATAGACTCCATATGGGGATTTCTGTGCAGCTTGCTGCCTGAATCCTGAATTGACTGCTGAAGGATGGATTGTACATGTATGTAGCACAAGAATGGAAAGACTACGAAGTAATGGATACAGGCGGTGGTGAAAAACTAGAACGTTGGGGTGATATTGTCCTGCGTCGTCCCGATCCGCAAATCATATGGCCTTTGGCCCAGGAAACAGCTGAATGGCGTAATGTTCATGGGCATTATCACCGCAGTTCCTCCGGTGGCGGCAACTGGGATATGAAAAAACCTATCCCTGAGCGCTGGACCATTAGCTATGGACCGCTTAAATTCCACATTAAACCGACCAGCTTTAAGCATACTGGTCTTTTCCCAGAGCAAGCAGCAAACTGGAGCTGGATGATGGATAAAATCAAAGGTGCAGGCAGACCCATTTCTGTACTGAACCTGTTTGCATACACGGGAGGAGCCACTACTGCTGCTGCGTATGCTGGAGCCAGTGTGGTTCACGTGGATGCCGCCAAAGGCATGGTACAGTGGGCAAAGGAAAACGTTCAATTGTCCGGTCTGGCTGACCGTCCGGTACGTTTCATTACGGACGACGTATTCAAGTTCGTGCAACGAGAACAACGTCGGGGCAACCGTTATGATGCCATTATTATGGACCCTCCTTCTTACGGGCGCGGACCGAACGGAGAAACTTGGAAGCTTGAAGAAAGCTTATACCCGTTTCTCGAATCCTGCATGAGCATCATTTCAGATCAACCGCTGTTCATGCTCATTAACTCCTATACTACAGGTATTTCGCCTACTGTATTGCGCAACATGCTGAGCATGACAATGCAACAAAAGTACGGCGGCCAAATTAGCGCTGGTGAAATCGGATTGCCGATCACACGCTCGGGATTGAATTTGCCTTGTGGTATTCTCGGACGCTGGGAGGCTTAAATTCCTCTTATGACTCAAAATGAACTTACTCGGCATGAACATGCACAGTCGAACATCCCTGTCCTATATGAGGACAATCATGTTTTGGCGGTTGTAAAGCCTGTCAATGTTCCAACGCAAGAGGATGCCAGTGGTGATCCTGATCTGTTGTCTTTACTCAAGGAAGATTTAAAAATTAGACACAATAAGCCTGGTAACGTTTTTTTGGGTTTAGTTCACAGACTGGATCGGCCTGTAGGTGGAGCCATGATTTTTGCTAAGACGTCCAAAGCTGCTTCTCGCCTGTCAGAGTCGGTTCGAAGTCGTCATTTTCACAAACTGTATACAGCCGTTCTGAATGGCGTTCCTACGGCCCCGCAAGGCCGTCTGACCCATTACCTGCTAAAGGATAGTCGAACCAACACGGTTCAAACGGTTCGGCCTGGCACGGCTGGTGCGAAGGAAGCCATTTTGGAGTATCGCGTAATCGGACAAGCAGATGGACTCAGTCTCGTGCAGATTAAGTTGCACACCGGACGCTCACACCAAATTCGTGTGCAAATGCAGGCGATCGGCTGTCCCCTCTACGGTGACCAAAAATATGGGGGTCATCTGAGTCGGCCCGGTCAACAGCTGGCGCTATGGTCCTTACTCGCTGGAGCACCGCATCCGGTTAGCAAGGACGATATGAGATTTCACTCGTTACCTCCTGTCCAATTTCCATGGGATGAATGGCCCAGGTCGCTTTACGAGAACATGATTACGACTGAAATTTGAACCGAAAAGCCCTGCTCCATCTGGATATCTACATCCTCAATCCCCATTTGCACAAAGAACCTGCAATGCATGTTTGTTCACATGCGTTACAGGTTCTTTTTTGTAGAAAATTAAATTAATGCGTCATCTTATCCTTTTATGACGAGGAAGCCACGGACTGCCCCTTCTTGCTGTTTACCAGCTGTTGACGGGGATGGGCGTTTTTTGCATTCGTATTTTTGATAAAAAACGCTAAAATCAGAGCGGCCACACTCAACACTGTTGCAATGATAAAAGCCGAGTTAATCCCATAAATTGTAGCTTGATTGCCTGCAGCCAGCATCCCCACTTTATCCGTCACGGTTAGTCCCTCAGATGTAACAATCAACGTCAAACGGTTGCTGCTTTGTGTGGACATCACCGTCACCAGAATTGCCGTCCCAATTGAGCCGGAAATCATACGCAGCGTGTTACTCATCGCCGTACCATGTGCATTCAATCGTTGCGGAAGCTGATTCAACCCGGCCGTTTGGATCGGCATCATCAGCAAAGACATCCCGAACATCCGCACCGTATAATTAATTAACAGTGTCATATAGGTGGTTGTTTCGGTCAACCGTGTAAATTCCCAAGTTGTTATAGCCATGATCAGCAAACCAATTACAGACAACCAACGCGCTCCGATTCGGTCAAAAATAGCCCCCGTTACAGGAGACATGAGCCCCATCAGAATCGCTCCCGGTAACATTAGCATTCCGGACTGGAGCGGTGTAAAACCCCGAATATTTTGCAAATAAATTGGAAGCAATATCATACCGGCGTACAAAGCCATCGTCACAATCACATTAATGATTGTCGTCAAGCTGTACACATCGTATTTAAAGATACGGAACTCCAGCATAGGCTCATCTACCTTCAGCTGGCGGATAATAAACAAAATAAGCGCAATTGTCCCAACGATAAGCGTAGACAGGACCGGAATACTTCCCCAACCCGATGTTCCTGCATCACTAAAGCCGTATAACAGTCCACCGAAACCGAGCGTAGACAAAATGATGCCAGGAATGTCCAACTTAGGCTTAGACTGCTCCGTTACATTTTTCAGAAAAATAAATCCGATCACAATCGAAATTACTGAAATCGGTAGGATGATCCAAAACAATACCCGCCAGTCATAATGCTGTACTATATAACCGGATAAGGTTGGCCCAATGGCTGGAGCAAAACCCATCGCAATCCCCAAGGTTCCCATCGCCCGACCACGACGCTCTATTGGGTAGATGTTCAAGATAACGACCATCATTAATGGCATCATGATACCTGCTCCCGCGGCCTGAATAAGTCGACCGATCAGCAATATGCTGAAGCTTGGCGCTATAGCACATAACAGCGTGCCGATTGAAAAAATAGTCATCGCACTAATAAACAATTTACGAGTAGAGAAACGGGCAATTAAGAACGCGGTCACCGGGATCAGTACCCCATTCACAAGCATAAAGCCCGTACTAAGCCACTGAGCTATATTGGCATCTATATTCAGATCACTCATCATTTTCGGTAAAGCCACACTGATTAACGTCTGATTTAATATCGCTACAATCGCGCCAATCAACAGAGCGGCCACAATGGGTGCTCTGCGTACATTACCTGGTAGTGTCATTTGAGGACTGCTCAAGTTGATTCATTCCCTTCGGTGTTAATTTCATGATCATTTGTTTATGGATATCCAGGACCATCTCTAGCTGCTCCTTCGGGATGTCCAGAATGGGCAAGACGCGCTCCATCCACATGGCGTCTACCTTTTTCATGATATCTTTTCCTTCCAGTGTAAGCGTCAGCACTAAGGATCTACGGTCATGCTCATGCCGTCCGCGAGCAATATATCCCGCCTTGGTCAAGCGGTCAACCACCCCACTCATAGAGCTGCTTCCCACATGCGCTATGTCTGCCAACTCGGATAACCCGATGTTGGGGCGTTTATTCAGAATTGCCAAAGCCATATGCTGAATGGCCGTCAGATCCAAATGCTGCTCCTCGTTCCAGAAGGCATAAAATATCGTTTTGTTAACCTCTCTTATTGATTGAATAATCCGGTACACCTCAAGTCTGTCTTCCTCTCTATCACTCACTGGAACCATCCTTCTTTCTATTACCCAATTCACAATCCATATGCATATACATAAATTAGAAACTATTTGCATGCGAAATGTTATTTATTTATAACTATTATTTTATCATCTCTTATGTAAATGTCAACATTCACCCAAATATCACCTATACTTCAACACAAAAAAGCGCGGTATGAATACCACGATAGGTATTTCATCCGCGCACTCCTAATTTCCTTAAAATGATAATCTGCTGCGTACAGCTACTTTCATGTATCCACCATTCTAGTTATTCTGCTCGTTCTATTTGTTCCTTTACTCCCTCAGCCTCACGTGTCATTACTGAAGTTTTCGTCTTCGTTGTAATTTTCCCCAACAAATAAACCAGCAAATTTTGATTGTGCTGAGAAATTCGGTTTAGTGCAGAACCCAGAAAATCATCCCGGATTCGCAATCCACGCTCTACTTCTTCTCTCCCTTGATCCGAGATAACAATCCATACAATTCTACGGTCCTTTACATCTCTGAAACGGGTGACCAGTCGATTCCGCTCCATCCGATCCAGCAGCATCGTAACCGCGGCTGGTGTGGTGGCGAGATATGGGATTAGTTGAGACGGTTTCATACGGCCGTATTCGTTCAAAACCTCCAGCACCGTAAGTTGAGCTTCCGTTAGTGATGGAGCCAGCTGCTGCTCCATATGAACCTTATAATCCTTAGCCATTCTGGACCAGATTTTCGCAAATTCGGTCGTTTGCATTTTGCCTCACTCCTTTAAATAACAGGGTCAGTAAAAGCATCAAAGTTACCGTATGGGCCACCGTCCGGATTGTATTTCATCACATTAAATTTTCGCCATTCAGCCCCGGTTTCCTGCCGTTTTTGGAGCATGAAATGAAAAGGGGAAGGAAGTCTCACCTCGGTTTTGAAGGCTGGTCAGGGTTCGACACCATGACGGCAAAAAGGTCCTCATTCGTGCCGGAATGGCACGAGAGGACCTCTCTTTTTCGAGCTAATAAGCGCTTGACTTTTCCTATTATTCTATGGACTGAGAAGCTTGCGGCTCACTACGCAGCAGCACATTCACAATTTCGTCCTTCTTCTCCACTGGAGCCAGCAACTTGCCTGTATCCTTGCGATCAGTCAAAGGAGCCTTTTCCGAAAGGAAGGACATCGTTTGTCCTTCTGCTGTGATCGCAAATAATTGAATTGCTTCACGGCAATAGAAGGCAGCCACGATTCGCGTTCCATTCGAACGTATTCGTTTGCCTTCCTTGAACTCAAAGGTGGTGATACCTTTGCCGCCTCTTCCCTGTGTAGGATAGTCCAACAGAAGCGTACGCTTACCATAACCGGACTCGGTCAGCACCAACACTTCTCCTTCATCCTCTTCTACCCATAACGCTGCGATAATTTCATCGCCTTCCGCCAGCTGTATACCTTTGACACCAGCCGAGACGCGGCCCATCGCATTAACCTCTTGCTCCTTGAAGCGTATACTCATACCCGCGCGGGTAATCAGCATAATATCCCGGGTACCCTCGCTTAACGTTACCGATAACACCTCATCGTCCCCTGCTACTTTGCAGGCGGCTACGGCACTAGAACGTTTTGTAGCATATTCTTTCAACTCTGTACGCTTTACTTGGCCCTTCTTAGTTACAAATACCAGACTTTTACCGATTTCCTCGATGTTTTTGAGCGGAATCACACTTACGATACGATCTTCCTTCGATAACGGAATGACGTTGACAATTGGAGTGCCCGGCTCTTTCCACTTATACTCTGGCACCTGATGTACAGGCAATAAAAAGTATTGTCCGCGCTGGGTGAAGACGAGCAATACATCCAGCGTGTTCACATCAAGCAATTGGGTAACGTAATCCCCTTCTTTAACACCGGAACTTGAACGTTCCCCGCCTGAACGAGTGAATGACAACATACTTGTACGTTTCACATATCCATCTTTCGAGAGTGTCAGCAACACATCCTCTGCTCCTACCATAACTTCCAGGTTCACCTTAATCTCTTCTACCTCGCCCTGGATATCTGAACGACGGTCAATGCCGTACTTTTCGCGAATTTCCAACAGTTCCTTGCGAATTAGGCTGATCAGCTTACGGTCACTTTCCAGAATAGAACGATATTGCGCGATTTTTTTCTGGATGTCACCCAGTTCTTTTTCAAGCGTGGTGATTTCCAGATTGGTGAGACGGTACAACTGCAAAGTCAAAATAGAATCTGCCTGACGTTCGCTAAAACCAAACATCCATTGCAAATTATTTTGCGCGTCCTGGCGATTTTTGGAAGCTTTAATGGCTGCAATGACCTCATCCAGAATGTTCAGTGCTTTGACCAAACCTTCTAGCACATGGGCACGATCCTCTGCCTTTTCCAGTTCATACTGGATACGGTGAGTGACAACTTCGCGTTGATGGGCGATATACGCTTCCAAAATGGACTTCAGTCCAAGCTGATGTGGCGCCTTGTTCACAATGGCTACCATGTTGAAGTTATATGCCACCTGTAGGTCGGTTTTTTTTAGCAAATAAGCTAAAATTCCTTCTGCATCGGCTTCCTTCTTCAGCTCCACAACGATGCGCAAACCATTTCGTCCACTCTCGTCACGAACCTCGGCAATTCCTTCCACTTTTTTCTCCAAACGGATATTTTCCATGGCGGTTACGAGCCTTGATTTGACGATCTGGTATGGGATTTCGGTAATGACCAGCTGCTGCTTACCTCCGCGCAAGGACTGAATTTCCGTTTTGGAACGAATATAAATGCGTCCTTTTCCCGTACGGTAAGCGTCCTTGATGCCTTCGCCACCCATAATGAGTCCACCAGTCGGGAAATCAGGACCTTTAATAAAGGTCATAATCTCTTCCAACTCAATCTCCGGCTTTTCCATCACAGCAATGCTGGCATCAATAACTTCGCGTAAACTATGCGTAGGGATCTCTGTCGCAAATCCCGCCGAGATTCCACTGGAACCGTTCACCAATAAATTTGGATAACGAGACGGCAACACAACAGGCTCTTTGGCCGAGTTATCAAAATTGTCCTTGAACAAAACCGTACGCTTTTCAATATCGCGTAGCATTTCCATTGCGATCGGAGACAAGCGAGCCTCCGTGTAACGCATAGCTGCTGCCGGATCATCATCCTGGGACCCCCAGTTACCGTGACCGTCCACCAGCACGTGACTCATTTTCCAGGGCTGTGCCATCCGTACCATGCCGTCGTAAATCGACGAATCACCGTGGGGGTGGTAATTACCCATTACGTCCCCAACGGTTTTGGCCGATTTACGATATGCTTTATCCGGCGTATTGCCCGAGTCGTACATTGCATAAAGAATCCGACGTTGTACGGGTTTTAATCCGTCCCGTACATCGGGTATCGCCCGATCCTGAATAATATATTTGGAATATCGGCCAAAGCGGTCACCGACCACTTCCTCCAGAAAAGCTGGCAAAAACTGCTCCGATAAGCTCATGTATACACCTCTTTTGATAGCACTACTCTACGTATTCCGTGAAATCTACGTTTTCCACGATCCAGCGTTTGCGCGGATCCACCTTATCACCCATCAAAGTGGACACCCTACGTTCAGCCTTGGCTGCATCCTCTATCTGAACGCGTAACAAGGTGCGTGAATCGGGATTCATCGTTGTTTCCCATAACTGATCAGGGTTCATTTCCCCAAGTCCTTTATAGCGCTGAAGCTCAAAATTCCGTCCAAATTCTTTTAAATAATTATCAAGCTGCTCGTCAGTCCAAGCATAACGCACCGTTTCGAGCTTACCCGACTTTCGAGTTATTTTATACAATGGCGGTTGAGCAATAAATATGCGTCCTGCATCAATAAGCTCTTTCATGTACCGATAAAAGAACGTCAACAACAGCACTTGAATGTGCGCACCATCTGTATCTGCATCGGTCATAATGATGATTTTGGAATAATTGCTGTCTTCCAGCGAAAACTCTGTTCCTACCCCCGCACCAATAGCTGCTGTAATAGCACGGTACTCATCATTCTTCATAATATCCGCCAGTTTGGATTTCTCCGGATTCATCGGCTTACCCTTTAGCGGTAAGATGGCCTGAATTTTGGAATCCCGTCCCTGCTTGGCTGATCCTCCAGCCGAATCGCCTTCCACAATAAACAACTCATTACGTGTAAAATCCTTGGACTGCGCAGGCGACAGTTTACCATTCAAATTGGAACTTTCACTGCGCTTTTTACCGGAACGCATCTCATCCCGAGCTTTACGTGCAGCTTCACGCGCTCTGGATGCTTGAACTGCCTTCTTGATCAAAGTTTGTGCTATCTGCGGATTTTCTTCCAAAAAACGCTGCATCTGCTCAGATACGATGGCATCCACTGTACTCCGTGCCGAAGCGCTACCCAGTTGATCCTTTGTCTGACCGACAAATTCAACCTCAGCCATCTTGACACTGATTACAGCCATCATGCCCTCACGTAGATCGTTGCCCTCCAAGTTTTTATCCTTTTCTTTCAACATCACCGTTTTCCGGGCATAGTCGTTCATGACACGAGTGTAAGCGGTTTTGAATCCCGTTTCATGCGTACCTCCGCCACGTGTCGGAATGGAGTTAACGAACGAAGCAATCGTCTCTGTATAACCCGCATTGTACTGGATGGCAATCTCTACTTCAATGTCTTCTTTCTCGGCATTAAAGTGAATAACGTCATGCAGCACATCCTTGCCCTCATTCAGAAAAGCAACAAACTGACTTGCGCCACCCTCATAAAAATACTCATCTGACTTTCCGCTGCGTTCGTCTTTAAGTTGAATACGAAGGCCCGAATTTAGAAAAGCAATTTCCTGAAGGCGCTCAGCCAACGTATCGTAGTTAAAATGAATGCCTGCTTGAAAAACACGAATATCCGGTTTAAATGTAATTTTCGAGCCCGTCTTGTTAGTATTGCCCAGCACTTCAAGGCCTGTGGTCGGTTCCCCGACATGCTCCACGCCCTTCTTGTCCTGCCAATATTCAAACCGCTGACGGTGAATCTTGCCGTCCCGGTAAATTTCTACTTCAAGCCATTCCGAAAGAGCGTTCGTTACAGATGCACCTACACCGTGCAGACCCCCGGACTTTTTATATCCCGAACCGCCAAACTTGCCTCCGGCGTGCAAAATGGTGAATACAACCTGAGGCGTAGGAATCCCCGTTTTGTGCATTCCTGTAGGAATACCGCGCCCGTTGTCTGATACCGTAATGGAACCGTCCTTATGCATTGTAATATCAATGCGAGAGCAAAACTTGGCGAGATGTTCATCCACCGCGTTGTCTACAATTTCCCATACCAAATGATGCAGCCCCGAAGAACTGGTGCTCCCGATGTACATGCCCGGCCGTTTGCGAACTGCCACAAGCCCTTCGAGCACTTGAATGTCGTCCGCGCCATATTCTGAAGCTCCGCTTTGTGTGCCGGACGCTCCCGCAGACAAGTCGATTTTGTCGACCATTCATGCTCCCCCTTTGTCTAATCGTAACCGTGTTTTGCCTTATTCTTGATGATTTTCACCAAAAATGCAAACAGATGTTTTCTTTTACCTTGTCCATTTTAATTCAATATATCCCGTTTCGTAAAGACGGCGAATGAAACAATCAATGCCGCAGCCCCCCAAATGCCCAGTACAGCTAAAGAAAAAGGTAAAGTCATTCCCTCAATCGGGGCGGGGCTTCCAGATAAATAATCGGTTAATTGGAGGTTAACCATAAATAAATATTTAGCACTCTGCCAAGACGAAGCCATGTTTGTCAAAATAGTGCCCGAAATGAGTGCAGCCATCATGACCACGATACTTGCCGCCGTACTTCGTACCAGGACAGATACCATAAAGGCTAACGAAGCTACCACAAGACTGACAAACCAGATTAATCCGGCTTGCAGCATCAGATAATGCCATTGTGGAATCGCATGTACAGCAGACAAATCCACCGTCGATCCAACAATTTGAAATCCGGTAAATACCGGAACATTAAAACCGCGAAAACCAAAAAACAAGCCTGATATCAGATAGCTAATAACAAATACAGCCAAAATGATGAGCGAGACGAACATATACAATGTCAGCAGCTTACTCAGCAGTATTTTCCACCGCCTGACTGGGCGGGTCAGCAACATTTTTATCGTGCCTGTCGTCCGTTCTCCTGAAACCAAGTCGGAGGCAATAGCCATAATCAACAGCGGAACGAACAAATTTATCGAATTATCCATAAACTCTCTGGTAAAAGTGACACCACTCGGCTCATTCGGATTCACATCATTTTCCAAATAATATTGCATCTGCTGCACAAAGACCCGACGGTAGGTCTTCCATTCCTCGGGAACCCGGTCACTTCCCAGCGAGTTTTGATTATCGGTAATCGCCTGACGCAGTTCAAGCCGCCAATCATTGCCGAATTTTTCGCGATTGTTTTCTGCCACTTTCATCTGAGCGTACGTAAAAATTGGCACAAGCACAAGTAAAACTAGTAAAATGACATAAAATCGTTTCTTCTTGATAATTTTGAGTGTTTCATTTTGTACGAGCGGTAAAATGTTATTCAAGTATCTCACCTTCCGTCATTTTCAGGAATAGCTGCTCCAATGTAGGGTTGATTTTGGTTACACCTTTAACGGAAATACCGGAAGCCGTCATTTGTGTCACCAGCTCCGCAATATGCTCTTCATCCATTTCTGTAAAAATTGCATCGGCTCCGCTACCTGCAACAATACTGTCATCAATTAATTCATCGGCGTTCGTAATCATTTGCACATGCGGAGAATTTTGCAATATGGCAAGACCCTGATCACGAGGCTCCAGTTGCCATACGGCCATATGTGAGTGCGTCTCAACCAGTTCTCGTACACCACCTACAGCTAGCACCTTTCCCCGACTTATAATTGCCACCCGATCACATAGCAGCTGGATTTCGCTAAGCAAATGACTGGAAACAAATACAGCCATGCCTTCTGCCGCTAGCAAACGGATAAAAGCTCTCATTTCCTTGATCCCCTTGGGGTCTAACCCGTTGGTCGGTTCATCCAAAATCAGCAATTTCGGTCTACCGAGCAAGGCTTGGGCTATACCAAGACGCTGGCGCATTCCGAGAGAATACGTACTTACTTTATCATGGATACGGCGATCGAGCCGAACCAGCTCAACGACTTCGCGGATACGCTGTTCGTCTACACCAGGCTGCATACGGGCAAAATGCTCTAAATTCTCCCAACCTGTCAGATAGCTGTACACCTCTGGATTTTCCACAATAGAACCAATATGCCGTAAAGCCTGCTCAGGGTCACGATTTACATTATGTCCACAGACAGTAATCGTCCCTTCCGTAGGCTTAATTAAATCGACCAGCATACGAATAGTCGTCGTTTTCCCAGCCCCATTAGGGCCGAGAAATCCGAAAATTTCACCCGCACGAACGTCGAATGTGACATCATGAATGATCATTTTGCGTTTGATACGTTTCTTAACGTGCTGAACAGAGAGAACTGTTTCGTTATTGCTTCTGTCTCTGCCTGTGCTGCCAACCTGATTGGCGGAATGGAAACTGGACACTGCATCCCTTGAGGTCGAATTTTCGGTTATTCCAGTCCCGTTCTTGTCAGCAGATTGGATGCTCATTAGTTGTTCCCTCCCTTTTTCACTTCAGCAGGTTGGCTGCTTGTAGACTGTTGTTCATTATCCACTTTATCGGCATCCTTCGTGTTTGCAACTGCAAACCCTTGCGCGATACGTTCAGCGATTGCCTGATAGCCCTGTCCGTTTGGATGAAAATGATCGGATGATAAATAGACGGGCAAATTTTGCTGGAATAAATCGAAAGTTGGAACCAGAGTCATATTGCTGTTTTGGTTGGTAATTGCCATGGCAGCCAGATTCCATTCTGTTACCACAAGATTACCGGGAATTTTCATTTCCTGCAGATCACTGAATGGATTATATAATCCGACATAGATAATTTTAGCATTCGGATTGATTTTCCCTACCTTTGTCAGCACTTTTTGCAGACGTTTGGCGGCATCAGGCACAGCTTTACGCAAACCACTGAGTGTAGGCGGCTCTTTGCCGGTTTGGGCAGCCTGAGCCCCCTGAAATAAATCATTTCCGCCAATCGAGACCATAATAACGTTAGCCTTTTTCAACACATAAGAAACACCAGGCTCATCCAGCTTGGTCAATAGTCCTTGAGTCGTCAGTCCATTAATCCCCAGATTATTTATGAGCTGAGCCTTATGGCCTTCCTGATTATTTAACAAGCTCACCGACCGACGCACAAAACCACTTCCGGAGTCATCCCCCGTGCCTTTGGCTAGCGAATCTCCAATGGCAGCTACCCGAAACTCTCCCGTCTGATTAGTAGCGGATGGCGCAGTTTGTGTCTGCGATGAACCGGAATGTACAGGTTGAGTGCTAACCATTGGCTCTGGAGCCGTGATACTTTGTACTGCTGTAATAAATCCGTACAATAATAGCAATGTGGCGGCAATGGAAACGGAACCGACAGACCGCCAAATCCATTTTGATGAATTCACTCGTGTTCCCTCCTGATAGCTTAGTGAAATAAACATAAAGCTTCTTATATCATTTTGCAAATAAACCGTTCGGAATAAAAGCGCAATAAATGCTTAGAGTCACATATAATTTCCCATGAACATGCAAAAAAAGGATGGCAAATGGCCACCCTTATATTATACTTTCTTGTGCGAACAGTTTATCCTCTCTTCTCTAATCAAACGAATCAAACTATTTGCTATCAGGGATGAAACTTTTGATCCATTGTCCAAAACTGCCCGGATTTCGACTTTGTATCAGTACCGTTCCTTCACCGCGAAAACGGCATACAAGCGCTTCTCCACTCGTTACGCTGGACAACCAGCCTTTCGATGCTTTTTCAATTTTATAATCCATATAATCCGGCCATGCCACCAGATGAGCATTATCAATAATACGCTCCTCTCCTGGCGCGATATAAATGGGATGAATGGCTCCATAAGAGGATAGGAATACCGTACCTCGACCACTGATTTCTACGATAAAAAAACCTTCACCGGAGAATAAACCTTTCATCAGGTTTTGCATTTTGGTGCTAACCTCAATGCCTTCTGTACAAGCTAGAAAACCGTCCTTTTGGACCATCAACCTATACGTGCCATCCAATTCTACCGCTTGTACATCACCTATACTGGCAGGGGCTAACAACACTTCAGCCGGCCCACGGGCTGCCCTCAGTTCTTGAAAAAAGAATTTTTCTCCGCTTAGCATTCTGCCTAAACCACGTAACAGTCCACCGTCTACTGTCCCCTTTATATCTACACTGGAAGACATGGAAACCATTGCTCCCATTTCCGCTTTAATCATTTCCCCGGGGTTCAACTGCACCTTGAGCATAGCAAAGGCACCTTCATGCACAATTTCGTAGCTCATTTGCTCACCTAGCTTTCCATAAATAGTCTGCTATCCATTCAACTTGCTGCTATCATACTATAAATACGTCCCTTATGTCTTTTCTGGTATAAAGCAAGGGTTATGCCTGTGGAGGAATAAGAGACACCAAAAGACCCGCTGAACGTGTCAGCGGGTCTCCAGATTAACGTCATGCCACTATCTTTTCATAACAGCGGCATGACGTTTCGAACGTATTTACTATCATCTTAGTTACGTGTGAACTCTTGTACCCAATATCCATTGTAGTAAGCCACACCGATTTGCGTATATTCTGCCTTCAAAATATTCTCACGATGTCCCTGACTGTTCATCCAAGCTTTCATTACTTCTTGTGGTGTTTGTTGTCCCATAGCAATATTCTCACCCGCATACGTATAAGTTACACCGAACTTTTTCATCATATCAAAGGGTGAACCGTAGGTCGGAGATGTATGGGAAAAGTAATTGTTCGTGCTCATGTCCTTCGCCTTGGCTAAGGCTACTTCTGTAAGCTTCGCATTAGATGTAAGGGGCTTCAGACCTTTTTGGCTGCGCTCGTTGTTTACAAGCTTTACAACCTCAGCTGCAAATTGGGACTTGCTGAGTTGTGCATCAGACCCTGCAGACTGACCCGCGCCTGAATTTGTGTTTTGTTTTTGGGCCTGTTGCTTGTTACTAGACTGCGAAGCCTTTTGGCTACCTTGTTTGGTTGTTGTTTGCTTGCCGGATGAAGGATTTGCTGTTTTGTTTTTAGCCTTGTCCTTTTCAGATGCATCCTTAATTACGGTCTTTGTTATCGTAGTCGTCCCGTTGGACATATTGACGGTATATCCGTTATTTTGAAACCACTGTTGTAGTTGGGCAGTCAAATCGTCAGCTGGTGAAGCTGATGCCGGAACGATGAATCCTGCGGATAAAATGGCGCTTAGACTTCCCATCACAAGTGTTTTTTTCAACATATTCTTCATTTCGTCATCTCCTTGTTGTATAAATGCCTTGGTGTGAACGCGTCCGGTTACAACTTTGTAATCTTTACTCTAGCAGTATATCATGTTTTATAGCAGGATCAATGGTATAAAAGTTGGAAAAAAAATAGCCCCGCTCGGAATGAACCATGCGGAACTAAGTTAAAAGTAGTGAGGCTTTAAGTATTAAATTGTCTTGTTGTAGGCTGATTATCTAAGCTTTTTGCTGAAACGGTAGCCTTGCTTTTCAAAGCCGATTCGGTTGTAGAAAGCCCGGGCCTCTACTTGTTTGATGCGGTTATTCGCTCCAGTAATGAATAAATGATAGCATCCTTGCGCACGTCCCCACTCCTCACCACAAGCCACCAGGCGCTTGCCAATGCCCTCGCCGCGATACTCCCCGCTCACGACTAGCATGGTGATTTGTACGGCAGGATCAGGATAAGCCAAGCTTTGAGCCGTATGCATGCCGATTACTCCGACAACACGACCATCCATTTCTGCAACCATCATATTCGCTTGACTGTCCTCCCGCGTTGTTCCCATAACTTCTTTCATTACACCACAAGTCATCGGGTATCCGACTTCTCTTAGTAGTCCTGTTACGGCTTCGCAATCGCCAAGCTCTACGGAACGAATTGTCAGTACTGGAATCATCACATTGTTAGACATGATTTACCTCCACTTTCAGCATATTAGCAGCTTCTTTGGCCGTCTTCCGTGCTGTTTCCACATCTTCTGCAGCGCTAAGCGCTACAGCCATCCGGCGACCCGGCTTGGTTTCTGGCTTCCCGAACACTCGCACCTGTGTCCGGGGTAGCAATAATGCATCATGCAGACCGCTTATTACAAAATCCCGCGTAGCCACTTCTGCCTTCAAAGTAGCTGAAGCTCCTGGTGTAAGCAACGTGACAGATGGCACTGGGAATCCGAGGATGGCCCGCACGTGAAGTGCAAATTCCGACAAATCCTGCGTGATCATGGTCACCATACCTGTATCATGCGGACGAGGGGATACTTCACTGAATATGACGCCATCAGTCGTTAAAAATAGCTCTACGCCAAACAATCCGTAACCACCCAGTTCATCCGTAATCGTACGGGCAATGTCTTCCGCCTCCGAAAGCTGCTTGTCCGTCATGCCATGGGGCTGCCAGGATTCGACATAATCCCCATCTTTCTGAATATGGCCAATCGGTGGGCAAAAAGTCGTACCCGAAACCGATCTGACGGTCAATAAGGTGATTTCGCTCTCAAACGGGACAAAAGCTTCAACAATGACACGTGTAGTTTTGGCACGCGCGCCTTCCAGCGCCGTATTCCAGCAGGATTCTGCATCTTCGATTGCCCGGCATACAGACTGCCCTTTACCCGACGAACTCATCAAGGGCTTGACCACGCATGGCGTGCCCAGCTCATGAACCGCCGACCGCAACTGCTCAAAGTTATCTGCAAAACGATAGGCAGCAGTCGGAAGCTGTAATTTCTCGGCAGCCAGCCTGCGGATACCTTCCCGGTCCATCGTAAGACGGGCGGCACGGGCCGTTGGTACTACGTGAAATCCTTCTTGCTCTAATTCTTCCAAAGCACCCGTAGCAATAGCTTCGATTTCAGGTACAATTATGTCGGGCTTTTCCTCACGAATTAGTGCCTTCAACGCCTCAGCATCCTGCATATCCAGACAGTGAGAGCGATGGGCTACCTGCATTGCTGGAGCCAGTTCATAGCGATCAACAGCAATACATTCCACGCCAAGCCGCTGAGCTTCAATAATGACTTCTTTTCCCAATTCGCCGCTACCCAGCAGCAGCATCTTCTTAGCCTTGGCAGAAAAAGGAGCACCCCACATCTTGAACTCTTCCCCCTCTGACGAAAATTGCTCTGATCTCTTTTCATCTTTATTTTCAGGGTTTAGCTCCAAGAATGCAATAGTGCTCGGCATTTAAATTTACAAAAAACGCGATTTTTTGATCTTTTTTTTACAAAAATCTGAACTGTGCTTCCACCAGCCCCCGATATATTCCATGTTTTTTCATCAATTGTTCATGATTACCACTTTCTTGGATTTCCCCATGATCCAGTACAACGATATGATCAGCATTTCGAATGGTAGACAAACGGTGAGCGACCATAAAAGAAGTTCTGCCTTCCAGTAAAACCTGAAGAGCCTCCTGAATTTTCAGCTCCGTTTCTGTATCAATACTGGCTGTGGCCTCATCCAGAATAAGAATTCGCGGATTAGCCAGCAAGGCACGAGCAAAGGATAAGAGCTGTCGCTGGCCCATGGACAGCATTCCCCCCCGCTCCTCTACTTCTGTTTCATAGCCAGCTGGCAAGTGAACAATGAATTCATGAGCATTGACCGCCTTCGCAGCCGCTTCAATTTCCTCATCCGTTGCATCCAAACGGCCAAATCGGATATTATCGCGTATCGTCCCCGAAAAAATAAATGTATCCTGAAGCACGATGCTAATCTGGCTTCGCAAGCTCTCCACCGTGACATCACGCACATCTTGACCGTCAATCGTAAGCCTCCCTGACGTAATGTCATAAAAACGGCTGAGCAGATTAATAATTGTACTTTTACCTGAGCCGGTGTGACCCACAAGCGCTATAGATTGACCCGCTTCGACGGAAAGACTAATACCTTTAAGCGCCTGACGTCCCTTCTCATATTCAAAAATGACCTTTTCAAATTGGATGTCACCCCGAATGGGTGGCAAGGCTTTTGCTCCCGGTTTGTTTGCAATATTCGGCTGTTCATCCATAAACTCAAAAATTCGTTCTGACGAAGCCATCGCAACCAGTAACTGATTATACATTTGGCCCAGCCGATTAATCGGCTCCCAAAAGTTCCCAACATAGTTGGCAAACGCAACCAGCAGCCCCACTGTAAGCTGATCTGTCTGAATTAAATGCGCTCCAAACCAGAATAGCACAAGCGTACCAAATCCTCCGGTAATATCAATAAGTGGGCCAAAAACCTGATTCATGGCAGAAGCCTTATCCCACGATTTTTTGCTAGAGCTGTTCATGTCGTCGAAATAAGCCATGTTTTCCTGCTCCTGCGTATACGCTTGTGTCACACGAATCCCCTGAATAGACTCATTCAAATGAGAGTTGATACGCGAGTTCTTCATACGCACTTCTTGCCAAGCGCGACGGATGCGAACGCGCAGCTTGGTCGAGATCAAAAACATGATCGGAACGGTCACAATTACTGCCAAACCGAGCTTCCAGTTAATAAGCAGCAAAATGACAATAATTCCGATAAGCTGTACGCAGTCAATCAGGACATTCACTGCACCGTTCGTAAAAAGATCCTGTAGCGAGTTAATGTCATTCGTCACGCGCACTAATACAGAACCTGCCGGTCTCTTATCAAAAAAGTTAAAGGATAGCTTTTGAATATGCTTGAACAAATCTTCACGCAAATCGTAAATAACCCGTTGACCGATAATATTGGTGAATTTAATGCGGTATGTGCTGGCTGCCCATTGAATTAAATATAACAAGAGCACGGCACCCGTGATGAGCAGCAGTAACTTTACGCTGGGTAATGCAGGCCATGCGGGAGCAATTGCCTTATCAATGGCCAGACTGATCAAATAAGGAACCGTCAGTTTGGTAATGGTACCAAGAATCATCATGACCAGAAGGATCGGCAGAATCTGACGGGCATAGGGCTTCATGTATGCCAGCAAACGTTTGAATTCTGACCAGTTAAACGGTTTATCAATGACATCATCATCTTGATAGACAAAGCGCTCATTCGTCGGTTTTTTTAACGGTTTGGCTTTTTCTGCGGGTATATTCATGGTCTCACCTGCCCTTCGGATACACCGTCTGGAGCCTGAGCTATGTAATCGGCGTATTGAATATGATACACATCCTGATATGGACCTGGAGTAGCAATAAGCTGTTCATGTGTTCCACGCTGGACGATTCGTCCTTCCTCAAGCACCACAATTTCATTGGCATGGCGAAGCGAAGAGATTCGATGAGCGATTATAAATGTTGTTCGACCACGCATAACCTCTTGAAAACCGGTCTGTATTTCATGCTCTGTTTCCATATCAACCGCACTGGTAGCATCATCCAGTACCAGAATTTTCGGATTTTTGAGTAGTGCGCGCGCGATGGCGATCCGTTGTTTCTGCCCTCCGGATAGTCCCAATCCACGTTCTCCAACGACAGTGTCATATCCCAGCGGTAGTTCAGTTATGAATTCATGCGCCTGAGCCAGTTTGGAAACGCGTATGATGTCATCCATACTGACATGGCTTAAACCATATGAAATATTATTACGTATAGAGGACGAAAACAAAAACGTCTCCTGAAACACAGAAGAAATTTGAGCACGCAAATCGCGAATCTTCAAGTGACGTATATCCTTGCCATCCAACTTGATACTTCCTGCATTCACATTATAAGCACGCATGAGTAATTGAATAATGGTAGACTTCCCTGACCCCGTTCCTCCTAAAATTCCAATGACTGATCCTGGCGGTGCGTCTAAATTAATGTCAACAACAGCAGGAAGCTTATTTCCGTAAGCAAAGGTAACATGTTCAAACGTAACATGTCCTTCCACCTGATCGGCATCGAGTGTAAGTGCTCCGGCTTCATCGGTTACATCTATGGACTGATTTAGCAGTTCCAAGACCCTTTCACCGGATGCTTTGGACTGCGTATAGTTATTGATATGAAAGCCAATGCTCCAGATGGGGCCGATAATATACCAAATTAAGCTAAAGAAAGCGACGAGCTGCCCCAAGGTCATTGACTTCTGAATGACCAGATACCCGCCCATGCCCAACAGAAGGACCACACTGACAGAAGCAATTAGTTCCATAGCAGGGAAGAACCGACTCCATAAGGAAGCAGCTTGAATTTGATTACTTTTGTATTGCTCATTACGTACTGAAAATTTCTCAACTTCATATGATTCGCGGGCAAAAGATTTGACGGTTCGCACACCTGTTATATTTTCTTGGACCGCTGTCGTCAAGGCGCTAAGGGCAATCCGCATTTCCTGAAAGGTGGGATGAATCCGGGATTCAAACTTGAATGTGACGAAGAGCAGCAATGGCATGCTGATCATCGTAATGAGGGTGAGCTGCCAGTTAATATACAGCATCATCATAGAGCCGAATACGACCATCAGTAGCACATTGAGTAGTTGGGCAAAACCAAACCCAATAAAGTTACGAATTGCCTCCAAATCACCAGTCAGTCGGGACATGAGATCACCCGTTTTGGCCGTGTCATAATATCTAAAGGACAAAAATTGCAGCTTTTCGTAACAAGCATTGCGGAGGCGGTATGCCAGGTAGTTACCTAGCCGTCCACCAAAAAAACCATGTAAAAATTGCATGAACCCTTTGATGATGACTACTCCCAGCACAGTCAGAGCCAGCGCCGGAACTTTCCCGAAGTCACCGGGGATGATAGCGTTATCAATAAGCCTTTGGAGCAGGTTCGGATACACCAGTCCCAGAGCCGTCGCTATCGCAAGGCATAAAATAGAAAGAAACAGATAGTGTCTCCTCTCGCGAAAAAAAACTTGCAGTTGCCTGAGCACTTCCATGTCAATGTCCCTCCATTAGTTGCACGACGTTGTTATATGGCTTAGTGAAGTTTACCATTCGCGTTCCAAGGCGGCAAAGAGGATAACGAGCCGTATTCAGGCAGGTTATCAATTGGTGGCTGATTAGACAAATTAAATCGCTTTCTTATTATTGAATGTGGCTATTTCCTCAGTATTGCTTTCTTTTTGGAGCATGCATAAAACACCGGGTTGTCCCACAACCCGGTGTCCTGATCTTTAATCATTGGTGAAAATATTTATCTTTACTCCAAAGCCGCAATCTTGCCAGCAAGTTCTTCCCAAACCTGTGGCTGCTCACCGCCCATAAGGGCATGCTCCATGCCACGAGTCGTCTCCAGCATTTGCTCTCGAAGCTGAGCTTTCTGCCACAATTGTTCCTCCTGCATCAGCGTAACGTAAAAAGCAGACATTCGTTCACGTTGCTGATCCACAGCTTCCCCGATTCGCTCGCGTAATATCGGCTCCAGTTTGGTTTGTAGATTCGCTCGACCAGTTCCTTCAAAAAATAGCTTTGGATTTTTAAAGCTATTCCAATAATCCTTCCAATGAATGGACTCCTGCAGGGAAATTTCCTTCAGCTCGGGAACAGCCCATTTTCTCGATTCAGGTATTGTGCAATCTAGTCCTGGCAACTGATGGTTCATGTGTTCTACGCACTGTTGTATAGCCTTGTGCACCAAAGTTTGTCCCGTTTTTTCCAGCTGGAGTGTGGTTGCCAGTAATTCCTGAGACAGCTCCAGTTCGATTAAACGCATCAGCTCACGACCACAAGATGCAAAAGCCGAACGAAGATCACCTACTCCTTCACGCAGAACAGATGGATGAAACGCCTCTGCCATAAATTCTCCAGTCCGATAGGACAGCCTTTGACGTACATGATACAGCAGTTCATCGGTCTCGCCCGATAACACAGATGCACCGTTGCTATCAGTCAGGCCTAGGAGCGTATGCTCCAATTCCCCACGGATGCGAGTTAATCGCTCTAATCGTATCTCCCGTTCTTCCACGCTATAGCGGGCATCGGCTGCATGTTGCTCTATGCGGTTCCGCAGCCGGGCCAGTTCCTGCATAGCCGAAGCGATGGACAAACCTGCCAGCTCTTCGGCTGCAAATGCCGAGAAATCATCTTCAAATGCATCAAAACGTGAAGCTGAACGCAGCGAAGCCTCTCCCTGTTCGGTAGCTTCCAACGCCAGCATACTGGAAAGCGGATAAATACGTGGTTTTCGGATTCCATTCGCCTGTAGTTGTTCCTGTACATGCCGGGTAACAGAATGCAGTTCTTCTTCAGAAGAAGCCAGATCTGATGCATTAACAATAAAAAACGTCTGATCCAGTGCCAAGGTCTCTTTGACTCGACCTAGTTGATTCAGGAACTGCCGGTCGCCTTGCGTAAACGCATGGTTATAATATGTGACAAATACAAGAGCATCCGCATGCTTCATATAGTTGAAGGTCACGCCTGTGTGCCGTGCATTCACAGAATCCGCTCCTGGCGTATCCACTAGCACGATGCCCTGACGGGTCAGAGCGCAATCATAATAAAGGTCAATATGCTCCACAAAGCATGATTTGTGCTCAGACGCGACAAAATCTCGATACTGCTCTAAATTCACCTGAAGCTGTTGTCCCAGCAAGCTTTCAGCTTCTTCCCATCCGGCTGCGGCAGCCTTTAAAAAACTATAATGAGGCCTGCCCGCAGGATGGATGCCTTCCGGAGATAAAGCATGAACGGCTTCTTGCCAGCCCGCTGCCTCTGGCTCTCCCAATCCTAATAACCGAAATGAGTATTTAAGATCTTCCCGCAACGCGTCCACTGATTTCATATGGACGTCAGCCGTGGCATGGCGCTCAGCACTTGCAGGCGCCATTATGCGGTTAATCGCCGCTGTCGTCGGATGCGGCGATACGGGCAACACAGCTTCACCCAACAAAGCGTTGGCGAAGCTGGATTTCCCAGCGCTGAACGCTCCGAACAGCGCCAGCGTAAACTGCCCGCCCTCCAGCGCAGCGGCGCGGGCATGTAAATCCCGTACCGCCGCTTGCATGGCAGGGTACGGACTTACGAGGGCAGCGGCAGCCTTCAATTGGGCCGCTGCTGCATCCAACCGCGTGCGGCGGCCTCCAGCGGCAGGCTGTGCTGCCGCCGTCCCTGCTAGCGGCTGTGCCGATGCGTTGCGCGGGCCAGCGATGCCAGGGCGCGCAACGCCCGTTGGCGCCGCAGCAGCGGCGGTATCGGACGCAGGTACAGGCGCGTCCGCACGGGGCAACCCGCTTGGCGCGGAAGCCTGCGGCAGCAAGCTGCGCAACAGGGTGGCATGCGAAGCCGAGGCCTGCACGCGGGTGCTGTAGCAGCCCGCCGCCTCTGCCTGCGCCAACAGCGCAGTGCGCTTCTCTGCGAGAGCCGCGCGGCGGGCTTTGGCTCGCACTGCTAGCTGGGCCAGCAGGCGGTCTAGCAGCGTCAGCGCCTTGCGGCGGCAATCGGCGGTCACAGCAGCGCGTAGGTCCTTGCAATAGTTTAACGTATACTCTGGCGACAACGCATTTTCCTTCACCGTCTGCTCTACCAGTTGCCGGTCTATCACAGGACGGATGCCATCCAGCTCCTGCTCCATCGCAGAGGTCCACAACCCCTGACCGTCACCCCAAGACCGCAGAAGCTCCCGTACATGAGGAAGCAATTGTCCCTCCACCTGATCAGTCAGCATTCCTGTCAGCCGTTCCAAACGGCTTTCCTTTTCTCGCTCAGTCTTTCCTCCTGCAAACCATAGTCCTGTTTTGAAGCCCGGCTTGCGGCTCTCTAAGTATTCGCCTGCGGCTTCACGTAGCTCCGCTGGCGTCAAATGTGCGTGTTCCAGTAGATGATCCAGCTCTTGACGCAGCCGTTTACGCTCCTGCTCCGGGAGCATCTTCCAGTGTTCGTCTTCTTGCTGCAAGGTTTTCTGCTCTATATCCAGCCGCAAAATGGCTTCTTCCCCACCCGCTTCTTTTAGCAGTGTGTTCAGTTCCTCTTCTTCAGCTGACTGCACAGTCTCTACATGTTGCTCTACCAAATGATGCATAGAGGACACTAAACTGTATGCCAAAAGCTCTGTTTTTCGCTCCAGCAATTTCGGAATCAGGTGCGTCAACTGTTTCCACTGGTTCCATGGATGATTCTGCTCCTTCAAGGAAGTAAAAAGGATGTCCGTATAATGAACTTGCCAGGCGTGAAAGCTAGTCTCCACCTCATTACGATAACGTGTAAATGAAAGCTCCCGCTCCCGGTGTTTATCGATTTGATTGATGATCAAATATAACGGCTTGCCCCAATCCGATAAACTTTTGGCAAAAGACAAATTATTTTCAGATTGGACATGGTTGTAATCCATTACATAAAAAACAATATCTGCCCAATGTAAAGCAGAATGTGTCGCCAGCGCATGTCCGTGGTCTGTGGAATCGACGCCGGGTGTATCCAGCAGCACTCCTCCGTTAGATAATATGGGAACATCCTCCCACAATTGAACCGATTCATAGGCTCCACCATTTTTACAATACTCAGCAAGCTCGGACAGGGAGGCTTCCATGCTTTCCGGCTCTGGATTTTCCGCTGTTTGGGCTGGATGAATGAGTGCTCTCGGACGTCCATAACGGATGGACACTACATTAGCGCTCGTAGGCACCGGTCCAGATGGCAGGACGGTTTTACCACACAGGCTGTTAATCAGGCTCGATTTACCCGCTGAAAAATGTCCACAAAAGGCAATGGTCAGCTCCTGCGCATATGCTTTTTCCAGCAGATCCCCTACCGCCTTCGCTCCCGCTTCATCCCCGGCTTTACGCAGTGTATTCTGTATCTGTTCTATCGTATCCAACCACTTTCCCGCATCCCCTGTAATCGTTTGCATCATAAGCTACGGTTCCACTCCTTATCACTTGTCTGCACCAAATAGCTATATTGTAGCATTCCTAAGCCATTGTGAGAATCATCACATCAAAAAAACTAAACAGCGCTCCCCGCCAGTACCTGGCTTTAGGGAACGCTGTTTTCGTACATGATAACAAAAAGTTCATTTTATTCTGTCCAAAACGGATCATTAGGAATAAGTATTTAGGCAACCGAATGCATTTATCAAAGCCCTCAAGGGACAACGACGAAGCAAGATATGTAAACAACGGGTGAGCCTGCTCATTACGTACATTCACCTTTTGGAACATGCGGAACGAGACACCATAATTCAGGGTACAAAATGTATGCACACTTCATTGGAAGAGGCTCTATCCACATCAGGATGGTCTGCAAGGTTCGTGTATATATGCGCCTTCGGGCTGGTTAAACCAGCCGAGCCGCCTATACCGGAACATGCAACGCATGTCGTCCGCTAATTGAACTTAATTGGCTGCAGTCTCAAGCACTGGCAGCAAAATTTCAAATACTTGACCATGCTGTAAAATCGTAATCCCACGGGATTTATCCTTCATTACGACCACTTCTGGCTTTTGTGACATACGCTCCAGATAATGCTCAGGTACATCACCGGAATGACTAACCGTGATTCCCTCAAGCTCGCGCTCTTCGTTTTCAGCAAATTCTGTTGTTACAATTTGCTCAAAAATATCAGAGAATGCTTCAAAATTGTCTGTATATACCGAAATGCACTTCATACTCTTCATCCTTTTCTACACATAAATGGTTAAACCCTCTTGTTACCTTTGTGGGTCTTTAAGCTCTACGTTCCTTATCTTTTCTGATAAGAGACGTTTTCATACGTTTCTTGCCTTCCCTGCATACATCAAGCAACGGACACACCTGACATTGAGGGTTTTGAGCTTTACAATGGTAGCGCCCGAAAAAAATGAGCCTGTGGTGGGTCAAAGACCATTCATCCCTAGGAACCCTCTTCATCAGCTTTTTTTCCACCTCAAGCACTGAATCATCCCACCCTGCAAAGCCGAGTCGTTTGGAAACGCGCTCTACATGCGTATCTACCGCAATAGCTGGTACATTAAAAGCAGTAGATACAACGACATTAGCCGTCTTGCGGCCAACACCGGGTAGCTTAACCAGTTGATCGTGCTCCGAAGGTATCTCTCCCCCGTACTGGTCTATTAAAATACGACAGAGGTTATGAATATGCTTGGCCTTGTTTCGGTACAAGCCGATTCTGCGAATATCCTGCTCCAGTTCCTCAAGAGGAACAGCTAGGTAATCCTCAGGTGAGTTGTATTTTTGAAACAGGTCTGCCGTTACTTTATTGACCATCTGATCGGAGCATTGAGCAGACAATAACACGGCGATCGTTAATTCAAAAGCATTGTCATGGTTCAACTCACAATGGGCATCCGGAAACATTGTACCGATGGTGTCCAATATATGACGTGCGGTTGCTGCATTCACGGAAATCCTACCTCCTACCAAAAAAAACGTCTTGATACGGGATAGCCCGCATCAAGACGGTCACTCTAAATAATCATCCGGAAAGAAACGAATACTATTTGTGCATGACTGCCTGCATAGGCGAGAAATACACTCCTATATTATCATTATCTGTCACAGATTGCACGTGAAAAGTGTGCAAATTCCCAAGAAATTTTCATACCGTCTGATCGGTTAGCGACTCATGGGATGATCCAAATCTACATGCCCCATTAAGGACTCTAGAGATTGACCATCTACGAGCAAATCTAGCGTTTTGACTTCCTTGAATTGGAACATTGTTTTCTTCAAGGCATCGATAGCCAATTCCTCGCCGCCAGCTCCCAATCGAGCCTCGTCCGGCAGGGAAATATCAAAAGTCAATGCACCGTTATCCAATTTGATCTTATGCACGGAAATTTTCTCGGACCACAACGGAATTAGAGCAGAATCCCCACTCTTTTGCAGAGCTTCAAACGCTTTTTGCAACTTTTCCAGCTCGCTTGGATAGGTAATTTCCTTTTTCTGTTCTTTCAAGCCGTTCTCTTGAGTATCCGTATAGTACACCGTAATCTGTTGTGTTTGTCGATCTCCTGAATTTTCCGTGTCCGTCTTGGTCTTTGTAGGCTCTGTTGACGGAGATGCAGGTGTTTGACTCGCCCCATTATTTTCAGCAGACTGAGCCGATGGATCAGGGGTCGTCTGTTCGGGTGTGCTATTTTGTGCATTAGAAGTTTGTGTTTCCTGAGATGGAGTCGCAGGAGCCGTTGTTTGCTTAGAGGCACACCCTGCACCTGCAATGGCAAACAGTGCCAGCAGACCTGCAATTACGATTTTCTTGTTCATATGTCCCCCTCCTTGCTTGACGTTGACAAGCGATTTGTTGAAGATTTATTTTACGTCGAGATACTCTGTGATTCCATCTGCAATCCCTTGAGCTACCCGGTTTTGAAAATCTTCATCAAACAGTGTGGCTTCCTCTTTTGCATTACTCAGATATCCTACTTCAAGCAATACGGCTGGCATAGTCGTTTCCCGAATTACATGGAAATTGCCATAACGAATGCCGCGGTCTGTTAGGCCCGTCGCAGGTGCAAAGTACTTGTGCATAACGTTGGCGAACGCTTTGCTTGCACTACGCTGGTAATACGTCTCTGTACCGTTGGAAGCTGAGCTACCGCTGCTGTTAGCATGAATGGACACGAACACGTTAGCATTAAGGTTTTCAGCTACTTTTACGCGCTGTTTAAGCTCCAAGAATGTATCATCACTGCGTGTCAGCACAACCTCAAGTTTGGGGTTCTGCTTTAATATGCTTTCTACTTTCAGAGCCATCGCTAAGTTGAAGGTCTTTTCATAGTTTTTTCTCGAAACACCAACTGCTCCAGAATCTTTTGCTCCATGACCAGCATCAATAACAACGACCTTTTTACCATTGCTGTTCGTTGGTGATGTCTGTGTGTCATCCGGCTGTGAGCCATCTGGTAACGTTGCGTCTGGCATGGTATTCACTGAATCTTTGGAAGCCAGATCGACGATAACACGATTCGAGCCATCATTATATGCGGTATAATTCATGGCATGTTTCAAATCAATAACAACGCGCACCGTTGAAGGTTCCTTTTGGAATAAAGCATAACGGATACCGGACACATCCGCTTCATTCTCAATGTCCAGCGAACCATTTAAGCTGCTATCCAGCTTTTGCTGGTCTCCGAAATTGTCAGCAAACGCAGTCGCTGGCAAATCCACCACTACCCGATCAGGGCCTGTCATCGTAAACGCTTTCGGCTTGACGGCACTGGCTGTTGCGATAGTTAAACGGTTTTGGCTGAAACTGATTCCCTGCACCTGTGTAACACCTGAGTTTGCATTATTCGTTGGTGCAGTTACACTTCCAGTACCTGTACTGTTATTTCCGGACTTGGGAGGTGTAAATTCCCCGTTTCCAGACCCGCTACTGCGGGTATATAATTTTACGGACTTGGAGCTGCTGTCCCATTTTACGTCCAGTCCCATTTGCTCGCCGATAAAACGAAGCGGTACAAGGGCATAATTGGAACGCAGCAGAGGCGAAGCATCCAGACTAATGTCGCTTCCATTGACAGTCGCCGTCTTACTTCCGATTATCATTCGGATCAAGGTACTGTCCTTCTCAATCGTTATGGTTCGCGCCTGCTGCTTCCATGTCACGTCATATCCCAAATTTTCAGAAATTACGCGTAGCGGGACCATTGTACTTCCGCCAATTACTTGTGCCTTAGCACCACTAGGGACACTTAACTGTTGATCGTCGAGATAGATTTGTGTTCCACTCGAAGCCGCATGTCCATAACCCGGAACCGCCCACATGAAGACAAATAATAACAACAAAAAACCAAATTTCTTCATTCGTCACCCTTCCATTCATAATTTTTTTGCCACATGCTCCGGTGCGGCGACCTGATATACGCGCTTATGTAATATCAGACAACCTTTTAGACGTTATCTCACACCAAAAGTTGCGAATATATTCCATCATAACAGAAATATACGTGCCAAAGAACTACTTTTGTCGAATTTTGACTAAAAATATAGATCATTTGCTTTCCGTCAAAAGTCACAGCCGAAAAAACTAAAAAAGCTACTTTTCACCCCCATGAATTTTCATTAATAAGGTGGAAAGTAGCTTTTATTGTAAACCTCACTTAGTTAAGTGGTTCCGTTGCTCCTGTGCCTGCTGTTCCGAGATACTCCTTCAACCCATCGACAATACCTTCAGCGATCTTCTCTTGTGTTTCTTCTGTGAACATGGCTGCTTCATTAGATATATTACTAAGGTAGCCACACTCCAGCAATACTGCAGGCATTTGTGATTTTCTCGTCACCACATGGTTTGCCACTTTAATGCCGTTATCCTTGAACTCGGTTGCTGCTACAAGATGCTTGTGCATGATCGTGGCCAGGCTCAAACTTTCCTGACGTGCATAATAGGTTTCTGACCCATTAGCTTTTCCGTTATTAGAAGCTGGCATACTGTTACCATGAATGGAAACAAACACGCTAGCCTGCTGATTATTAGCGAGCTGTGGTCGTTCATCCAGCGTGGGATACGTATCTCCATTACGAGTCAATATGATTTGAATATCGGGATCATTTTGCAGAAGCTGCTCGACCTTTAACGCTACCGCCAATGCAAATTCCTTTTCATGTCGCCCAGTCACACTACCTGCCCCAGGGTCCTTGCCACCATGTCCGGGATCAATTACGACGATTCGCCGTCCTTCGACATTCGTTGGTGTTACCACTGCTGAATTCACACTACGCTCACGCAATTGAAGGGTGATATCACCTAGGCCATTGGTTGAAAGATCGTAATCACGTGTCTGATTTAAAGCAATGACAATGCGTACGCCCCCATCTCGTCCATCTGCGGGAGCAAATCTAATTTCCTGCACATCCTCACTGTCACTATTCGTCAACGCCCGCGTGCCATCGGTGCGAATCGGGAACGGCTGAAGAAAATCAGTCGCCAGTGAAGCCCCGGGTAAATCTACAACAATACGATCATTCCCCGTCATTTTGGATACTTTAGGGGTAACATCTTTATTCAGAGAAATCTTTAACGTTTCACCCTCAAAAGTAATATTTTTTACAACCAACGCATTTGCTGCGGTCTGTTCTGTATTTTGCTGCTTGGTTGGTGAAGATGCAGCTTCAGTATGCTTATCTGCTTCAACTGGGTTTATTGTCGTCGCTGTTGCTGAAGACGTTTTATTGGTGCTTTTTGTACTCCGTGTTGACGTTTGCGACGATGGTTGGGATTGTGACTGTTTATTTGCTTGTTGAGTTGCAGCCTTTTGACTGAGATTTACGGATTTACTTTTATTATTCCAATCTACTTTTAGTCCCATTTGCTCCCCAACAAAACGTAATGGAACCATGGTTGAGCTGCCCCGAAGCACAGGAGGTGCATCCAGACTAACTGTTTTTCCATTCACATCAGCCGATGTACGGCCTACATACATAGACATATCGGTACTATTTTTTTGAATTGAGATTTTATAGGATTGTGGTTCCCACTTGAATTGATATCCAAGCTGCTCCCCAACCACCCTTAGCGGTACCATGATTTTTCCATTGACCATTTCAGGCTTGGCATCTGCAGGCGCTTCCACCCTTTTGCCATCTAAAAACAAATCTGCTCCAGCCGCGTTCACATGAGGGGAGGACGGCCACAACCAAATCAAGATAGCCGCTAGTATCACCCAACCATATTTCTTCATCCTCATTCCCCTAACTTATATATGTATTTTTTGGTGTTTCTCACAGACACAGTCCTTCAACCATTTTACATTTACAATACCATGCTGAGTCGAACCGTCAACCCCTTATTTTCCAATTTATTTTTTGAGCATGATAAAAGCCCGCAGGCAAAAGGATTGCCAGTACGGGCTTTCTGTCTAACAAATGAGCAAGCTATATGGCTTCGTATTGAACCTAAACTGGGAATTATGATTATGCGCCTTGTTTCGCAGCGCGTCTTTGTTCATACGCCAGAATTTCAGATTCATACTGGAGTGTCAGTCCAATATCGTCCAAGCCTTGCAGCAGGAACTGACGGCGATGTTCATCCAGATCGAATTCAATTTTCAGACCATAGTCGTCTGTGATTGTTTTTTCATTCAGGTCTACGTTCAGTTGGTAGTTATCATGCTGCGCCGTACGCTGGAACAATTCCTCTACTTGCTCTTCAGACAGCTTGATCGGCAATATACCGTTTTTAAAACAGTTATTATAGAAGATATCTGCAAAAGACGGAGCAATTACGCAACGAAACCCATAGTCCATAATCGCCCACGGTGCATGCTCACGTGAGGAGCCACAGCCAAAGTTAGCGCGAGAGATCAGCACAGACGCCCCTGCATAACGAGGCTTGTTCGGTTCAAATTCAGGATTGATATTGCCTTCTTCATCAAACCGCCACTCGTAGAACAGAAACTGTCCAAAGCCCGTACGCTCAATTCGTTTCAAAAACTGCTTAGGAATAATAGCGTCTGTGTCCACGTTCACCCGATCCACAGGTGCTACAATTCCTTTTAATGTTGTAAAAGCTTGCATCGTAATTCCTCCTCTGTATCCTAGCGGACTACTTCTTCCTGCTTGAATTTCCAATCCCGTACATCAACAAAATGCCCATGAATCGCCGCAGCGGCTGCCATTGCTGGAGATACCAGATGAGTCCGTCCTCCGCGTCCCTGACGACCTTCAAAGTTACGATTAGAAGTCGAAGCACAACGCTGTCCCGGTTGCAGCACGTCTGGATTCATCGCAAGACACATACTGCATCCTGCTTCACGCCACTCAAATCCTGCTTCTTTAAAAATGATGTCCAGTCCTTCTTCTTCAGCCTGAATTTTCACACGTCCCGAACCTGGTACGACGATGGCCGTTACTTTGTCAGAAACCTTGTAGCCTTTGGCAACCTCAGCGGCTGCACGCAAATCTTCAATCCGCCCATTAGTGCACGAGCCGATAAACACATAATCAATCGCAATATCCGTGATCGGAGTACCTGGCTTCAAATCCATATATTCAAGCGCTTTCTCAGCCGCTTTACGTTCGTTTTCGGTTGGCAGTTCTGCCGGAATCGGTACGGTTGAGGAAATATCTGTACCCATACCCGGGCTCGTTCCCCAGGTTACTTGAGGAATCAAAGCATCTACGTCAAACTCCAGCACAACATCAAACTCAGCGCCTTCATCTGTGACAAGCTCTTTCCACTCAGCAACCGCTTGCTCGAAAGCGTCTCCTTGTGCTACATGTTGACGTCCACGCAAGTAGTTGAAGGTGGTTTCGTCCGGTGCAATCATTCCTGCCCTGGCTCCGCCTTCTATGGACATGTTACACACAGTCATGCGCTCTTCCATGCTCAATTCGCGAATAGATTCACCTGTATACTCAATAACATAGCCTGTAGCAAAATCTGTACCGTATTTGGCGATGACACCCAAAATCATGTCTTTTGCTGTCACACCAGGTTTGCGGGTACCTACAAAGCGAACTTCCATCGTTTTGGCTTTGGCTTGCTGGAGACATTGTGTTGCCATTACGTGCTCTACCTCACTGGTTCCGATACCAAAAGCGAGTGCTCCGAACGCCCCATGTGTGGAAGTATGGCTATCACCACAAACAATCGTTTTGCCCGGATGAGTCAGACCAAGTTCAGGCCCCATAACGTGAACGACACCCTGATCCACCGTATCCAAATCATACAGTGTGACACCGAAATCACGGCAATTTTGAGTTAATGTATCAATTTGCTGCTTGGAAATCGGGTCCGTAATATTGTAACGGTCCTTAGTCGGTACGTTATGATCCATCGTTGCAAACGTAAGCTCTGGACGACGTACCTGACGGCCGCTAAGACGTAATCCCTCAAACGCCTGTGGCGATGTTACCTCATGTACGAGGTGAAGATCGATGTACAAAATACTCGGCTTACCTGCTTCCTGATAGATGACGTGGTTATCCCAAATTTTCTCGAACATAGTCTTTTTACTCATCATTATTCACCCCTGTGTTTTTCGAACCTAGTGGAGAGAAGCTGAGCGGCTCTCTCTTGAATGTCAACAATATACCACGGGATGTCTGATTGGTCTAAGATATGATATCTATAGAAGTGATAGGTTAAGGCTATAAGAATAGATGAGGTGAATATAGGCGGTTCCTTGCACTGATTTCTATCAGCTCTTAATAGTAAAAACAGTCCACTTATTTCAGCCGCTCCGGCGTGGATCAGGCGTAGTTAAGGGGTTATTCCCCTACCCACTCCGGAAAAGCGGCTGAAGGTCATTCTGTTGTTTTCAAAACGTTGTTGTTTCACCAACTTCTTTAAGGTCGGGGACGGGTCGAACGGCGAACCTTATACATTCCTCAGGAGCTAATGTGGCTGCTGGTGGAGCTTAAGAATCTTTATAAATGAATTAATTTCAAGATGATTACCAGCAAAATGAACAGTGCCAAGACAGCAGCTATCGACGTCCAAACTCTTCCGGTGATTCCCGCGTAGTCTCTTTTCATTTCCCCCACACGTAACGCCTCCTTTATTTTAGGGTACTATACTCCATAGGCTATGCGAGGTCTTGATTAAAGGAAGGGCTTCTTAACAAAAAATGCTTAGTCAATCCAGTACCAGCCTGTCTGCTCTCAACCAAGCGATAAAGTCATTGACCTCTTTCATGCTTAAGTCAAATTCCTTGTCCAAACCGGTAGTCATGGTCAATACCATGATTGCGCGATTACCTGAGAGTTGCTCAGGGTCAGTTTGACCTCCTCCTTGTGGAGTGACAGAGGCTTCATTATTTTACTGTATATATTTGGAAGTATATTCCTCGAAATGTGTCTAAACATAAACCTGCCAATCTATAAATACAATCTAAATATTTGCATATTTATCTAACTGATGACTTACCCAAGATCGATCCTACTCCCCTGTTATTACTTGGAATTATATTAAATCTTCTCAATACTATATTATGAGGCGTGGCGAAGTATCCACGCTGGATTGCTTATGAATTTGAAAGTCCTGTAGTTGTCAACAAATATGTGTTGGCTCCACGTAGATCTAGTTTAACCGAATCGCCAAAAGATTGGATGTTCGAAGGGTCGGACGGTGTTTCACGGGTCATTCTCGATACACAAAAAAATATTACTAACTGGAAAGAAAAAGAGAAAAAAGAATTTCATTTACCAATGAAACAAAATATAAAAAATACCGTTTGAACATCACTAGTAATAATGGTAATTCTCTATTTTCACTTGGAGCCTTCGAGATGTACAATAATTTGCCGTAACACCAACACCAGATCCGTCTACAACACCTGGTTCGTCCGATACAGATGAGGCCTCTCAAGCAACTGGTGACCGCGCTATTCTTACTGTAACCATGGGTAATGGGTTTGATAAAGAATTCGATCTGAGTAAAAAAGAATTGAATGCTTTCACCGCTTGGTATGACGCAAAGGATACTGGTAGAGGTCCTTCATTCTTTGCCATTGATAAGCACAATAACAACAAGGGACCATTCAGCAACCGTAAAGACTACGTAATATTCAACAAAATCCTTACGTTGAAGTAAGTGAGTATTCAACTAAATAATAAACACCAAAGGACTCCATACTGGTTACATACCAGCGGAGTCCTTATTCACATCCACTCTAAATTCAAACTGCTTACGAAAGAAATACGACTCGTTAATCTTAATTGCATCAGGCGAAAACTTTTCCACTACTCCGCCGTAGTCAACGACCGTTATCAACTCATCGCTCAACGGCTGTACTACATATACTCTTACCTGGCATAACGCATCTGCAAAAAGTTCTATATCCGACTTTGACACTCTATATGTATAGTTCATGCTGATCACTTCAGAAATAGTATTCGAGTAAATCGTGTGGTAATTCCTACACTGAAGAAAGCTCTGCCAACCATAAGGTTAGCAGAGCTTTTTCTTTAAAATCCTCCAATGGTAACGTTAGGCTGAATACTATGGTGGTGGTTAAAGGCTTGGTCCGGCATAGTAACAATAAACAAAAAGCTAGCCGCGATGACTAAAAGTACCATTTTTTTGAACATTGTTTTCCCACACCCTTTCAATAAAATTGAAATACTCAGCTTTAGTTTCAGGAACTGCATGGGCTTGAAAACGAACAAACAACCCCATACAGTTTATAAAGTAAGTTTCATTATTTATTATATGTGACTTTACCATTGCATTCATTAAATATTTAAAGCCATCAATGTACTTCCCTCGGTATAAATAATAAAAACCTAACTCGTAACCAAACCACGCGATATAATCCGGTATCACTTGTCGGGTATACATATCATCTGATGATGGTTGTTGTGAAAAAGTCGCAATTAGCGTTTCAAATCGTTTGAGTATATCGTCTACATCTATGCTAAACTGGTTTGCTGCGATTATAACATTCAGCAGTTTTGAAAGCTTTTCATTCTCGTTAGCGGCTGATGTTGTAGCAATATATTCAACATAATCGTTCAGCAGGCTTATTTCTCCTGACAACAGCTTATATACGTAAGTATTTCCTACCGCCCAGTGACTGAACAGGTTTACCCAGTGTTTTGTGTCCTCGTCATCCTCTTTAACCCAGTCTAAATCCGCATAGGCGTATGTATATTGTAGAGCTTGTTGATAATCGCCTTGAGCTTCACAAACACTAGCACACAACAGGTCAGCATAAGCAATGTATCCAAATAACGGCCCTCTTGTTCTCTTTTCATCATCTAGAAACTTTCGTTTTTCTTGGTGTTGTAAACTATACTGGATTTCCGCTTTAGCTCTCATTTGCCTTGCCATTTCGTCTACCTTGTCCCATTTACGTAATGACCTATATACGTTTGCCAAATCCTTCAATGCGTCAAGCTGGTCTATTTCATCCAAACGCTCGACATAAGGCTCAAACAGTATAGCTGCCTTCATATTCCGACTTTGATCATCTCCAATTTGAATCGTAAATATTCGATATTGACAGACTGCCAGACGTTCAGAATGTTGGTACTTCTCTGCTTCTGCTACGCTCTCATAGAGCAGCAGCGCCGCAACATGGCGTCCTTGAGCGAATAGGGTTTCTGCAATGTCAAACAGTTTGGGCGAATAAAGTAGATTGTCCATGATGGCTCCTACCACTCGACGGATCGCATCCAACTTGTCCAACTCCGCACAACGATACAAAAATGGCTCGATTCGTCTCATATTCGGGGGCGTGTCGATGATGTAGTTTTCTATAAATAAGTCGTAAAAGTGGCCTTCCGGTAAACCCATCGCCTCAGTAATTAGATCAAGCTGGTTAACAGACATAGGCTTGTTTCCTGTCACAATGGCACTTAGCGCCCCCCTATTCATGCCTGCAACTTGCCCAAATTGCGATAGACTCAAACCTTTTTGTTTTAAATATCCGTCTAATTCTGCTCTAATCGTAGGTGTATGCTTCATGTCATATCCACCCTTCATACAGAAATTCCAAAACTTTTATATTATTGCATTCTATTGTTGTCCATAATTTAACAGTTGTCAATAACCTTTATTTCTTTTGCATTTTATTAAAGAACTTCGGCATAATCGGTGGCATGAAATGACGTAAAGAACACTCTCCGCAGCCTATACCCATCTTAAAAAATATTAAATATATTCATATATGCCATAAAAAGGTTTACAATATTAGTATATTCCTTTACGCTGGCTTTGTATTTACAAATATTTCAAGTAGGCGTTTTGTTTGAAAGTAAAATTTCTACCACAAGCTTTTCTAGCTGCAACGCTACTCATTTCTTTTGGGATCGCCTATCCAGCTACCTCCAATGCCGAAAAAGGAGATAAAATCCCTGACCGCATGTTAGCGGGTACCATCATTCAATACGATGAGAACAATAACATGGTTGTATTGGAAAAAGGAACTCCGGTACCTGAACAGCAAAAATCTAAAGCTGCTATTGCTCCACTGACTGCTGAACAACAGGCTGAGCTAGAAAAAGAAAAACAACAGGATAAAGAGATCGATGAAGCAACCAAATCACTACCGGTATATCATATTGATAACCCTGACCCTCAGCCTGGTTTAAAAGTAATTTATGATGGCGAAGGTTTTATCAAAGATATTATCTTGCCTGATCAAAAAGAAAATGCGATTACTACTAATAATGTTTCACTTCAAGCATTACCACGCGGTACACGCAAATCACCTGGGACTTATACATATGGAGATCATGATAATGAAATTAAAATTAACGGAACATCTAGTGGCTATGTTCGAGGCACAGGGAGAGGAACAAACTTCACAGACACGTATGGGGAAAATTCCAATAGACTCCAAAGAGGTGACTGTGCAACAAAAGGAGCCATTGATAATCCCGACTTCGGGACAGAAATTCGGGTAAGGAATTATGATAATAATGCCGTAGCTAATTTTTATAAAGCTGATAACGGGAGTCTTCCAGATGCAGTCATTGATATTTGGAAAACGGGTGTAGAGAAGTTAGGTTTAGAATGGCATTCGTACGTCTCATTTTCAGCAAGATATTCCTATGATTTTTAAGATCTTTATACCAAAAAAGGATAGGATCTCGCGTCCTATCCTTTCCCTTTTCGTTATCATCTTCAGTTTGATTCATCACTTATCTCAGAAAGGATGCTTCGTGTTGAGAACAAGTAGCTACAAATTTTTTAGATTCTTTATACTTTCCCTGCTCGTGCCAGCTTTATTGTCATCCTGCTCTCCCTCTTTTACCCCACCAGCAGAATCATCTGTACCCAAAAAGGCCCAATCAAATGAAAAAGTAGTGTCGGCCGGGAAAGGCCAGTATCTATCCATGACTTATACAGAGTATGTGAATGGGAAGAACACAGATCAAGGCATGGTTATGCGTGTAATGACGTACGACTTGAGTAGTAAGAAAGTGACCAAGCTGGCCGACGTCCCCTATACCTCCCAGTACCCGCTTTCTGTGGTGTCCTTGCCTGATCACAAAATTTATTACTCTGCCGGTGTTGGTGATAAGGGAGACCAGTTATTTTCGTATGACTTGAATACCAAAAAAAACGAACAGCTTACCGATAATTTGTTTGCCATCAATCGTATCGTACCAACTACTCCAGATGGCCCACTCGTTCTGGTTGCGGTCAAAAAAGGAGAACGTATACTTAAAACTATTTTCTACAATAAAACAACGCACGCCATGAAATTTATGCATGATGAAAACCAAGATAAAAACCATGAAGAACAAACTTGGTCTATAACCTATAATCCAGCCAAAAAAGCAATTTACAGTTCACATTATTCAGCTAAGGAGCAAGATGAACAAAGAGAAATCTCAAACCGAACACAGACCATTATGATCCCACCGGATAACAAGGTTACAGAAATCAATAGCGTCACTAAGCAAGAGCGTTCTGTTATTACACTAAAAAATCAAGAAATATCATCGATGTCCAGCAGTAATGATAAGCTGCTCCTCATAACCACTCGATTCATTAATGGTGGCAATCCAGAGTATAGTCTGATTGATATTGCAACAGGTAAACGCACCAAAATCAAGTTGCCTATTTTATCCCGCCAATTTGTCTATATGTCCCCCGACGGCAAGGGTGTCTACTATTTGGGTAGCGCCTCTGAGAAAAATGAGGAGGAAGGGCGCGGCGTATATTATTATGATTTCACATCGAAAATTCAAACCCCCATCTTTATACAAGAAGAGGGTTTCATCAATAACTTCATGCTGCTGAACAAGTAATTGCTCTGATTAGCAACATGCCAAAAAGCCGGAAAGAAGCAAGTTTACGCTATCTTTCGGGCTTTCCTTATCTGTTTAGTGTTTACTTTGTAACTATAGCCGTATTAGTCTTGCTCCGTAGCAGGCGCTTGTACTGATTCTGTTGGTTCTTGAATAGACTCAGTTGCTGTCTGAACCTGACCGGATGATACCTCTGCTGTAGCCTGAGCCAAAAAATCATTAAGCTTCGCGGCAAGACCCGATACAGCTTCCTTAGCTGCTGCCCGTGTTGCCTCCTCGTTTGGCTGTGCGTCAGTAGCGAGTGCCACTTTTGTTTTGGCCTTATACTCCAGATATGCCTTCTCAATCGCGGATTTTAACTCTACTTGGGATACTACGATACCTTGACTGGAAAGAGTAAGTGAAGCATACTGCAAAGCCTCCTGAAGCTTACGTTCTCCTCCAGCTTCTTTAAATGCTGTTTGAGCAAAAGCAAAGCCCTCCCCAGCAATTTTATGGATTATTTCCCTCTGTGCCGCCGTAGTACGCGCTTCTAGCCACACGTTAACCTTAGTTTTGAGTTTTGTTCAGACCTCCTAAAACAAACGCTGTAAGCACACCCACAGCGGCTGTGGAGATGGTATTTACGTAAGGTTGCACAGTTTCGATAATTGATTGCATGATTACTTTTCCCCTTTCGTTTTCAACGATGCGATTTTATTTTTTGAATCCCAGGACACTACTGCCCGTAAGCTTCTGCAATTGGCTTGAGTTGCACATAAGCCGTATCGTCTACAAGTTGGACAGTTTGCAGCTTGGCTCTGTTTAAATACGCTTCCTTACGGGTGTTGTCCCAGTGATAAGAAAAGCCCAATACATCTGCCAAAGACCGCAACGGTACATAAGTTCTGGAGCCATGTAGAAGTGCTCTCCCCGCTTCTTTGCCATTGACGCAGAATATGCCGGGTGTAACGGATTCTGTCTCTTGTGCAGGGACAACAGCGCTGAATCGCTTACACAGCTCGTCCGCTGTACCGTCAAACTCATTCATGTCCACGTTCCCTTTTATCCCAGCTACCTTGCCGCTGTCGCTGTATTGCCAAATATCCCAACGTTTCCATGTCACTGTGTCGCTTGGGACGCGAGTGTCACTATACCGGGCTATCCATAATGGGTAACCGCCCAATGAGGCGTTAAAATTGGCGGCAAAGGCACTACCCGTGTAAATGATTGGCTTTCGTCCTGTCAGGCGCTCCAATTCCAAAAGAAAGGCTAATGCTACAGCACTAATAAGTGTTTGGAGAGCTTGCCAGGATTGTTTTCGTAGTCCATCACCGCAGGAAGCTCCAGCGCTTTGGCACCTCCAACCTGATCCTACACATCAGCAAAATGCCGTGCATCCGCTTTCTCTGTGTCAACACTGGTGGCATCTAAAAAATGATAGGCCCCCAACAACACGCCTGCTTTCTTGGCTTTTTTTGCATTTGTAATGAATGTTGGGTCAACATAACTTGCCCCTGACTTGCTTTAATGTAGGCAAATGAAATACCGTCGGTTTAACCGCCTTCCAATCAATCTTTCCTTGATAACGGGATACGTCTATTCCTTGGGCATTACGGCTGTTTCGTCGTTGCATCCTCTTTCTCTCCTTCCTTACCACTTTTACTTTTTAAAACTTCTACGGCCTGTCGGATCACAGGCGGGATAGGAACGCCGAGTCTGCCACCATTCTCCAAAATGGACCGTAGCTCATTTTCCATATAAAAATAGGCGACCGCATCTCGGAATAGGTGCGAATCGCCTAAGACTCCATCAATTAGATGGGATACTGCTACCATTGCAAAAATAAATACCTTTCGAGCTATACCGATAAGACCAATCTTGCTTTTTAAACCTGGTCCGGTACCCTTCTTACCTTCTACGGCAGCGGCAAATAATCCGGTCACATAATCAATAATGACCAGAGCAAGTAACACCCCCAATACTCCCGACCACCCACCATAAAAATACGTCACAGCGCTGCTTCCTAAAGCAGTACAGAACTTAAAAACTCCCACTTATCCAACCTTCTTCCCCCGTCTCTCCGTTCAGGAAACTTTTCCTGAGCTATCATCATTTGCTTTTTGATTCTTTTCCTCTTGGGCCTGTATCTCTGCTAATGCATTTCCTACCGCAATATCCAAACCTATAAGAATTTCTTTCCGGCGTGCTGGCTGTGAAGCAATTACAGCAGAAATAACCTCAGTCAATTCTTGAACCGATCTGGTTAGATCCAGTTGTATATCCAATGTGGATTTTATCTTTGCCATGTATTTCGTCACCTCCTCAAGACGCAAAATAAGCCCCTGAATTATCAGAGGCTTTTCATACTTGTATCTTAAATTAATTTGCTGCTATAACGCTACGAGTTTTAAAGGGAAATATTGTTCAGTGAATATAAATTTGTAGACGGACAATACGTCATTAAGCTAACGGACAGTTTAACTTGATTGGTGATATTATGCTACTCTATAAATAAGCAAATAATTTAATCAAGAGGTGTAATAATGCGGTTTCATGAATTTTATATCGGACAAGTATTTAAAACCAAGTCTTTGAAATTAACTCAAGAGGATATTACCAGATTTGCAAGGGAGTTTGACCCGCAATATATGCATTTAGATGAAGAGAAAGCATTAAAAGGCAGGTTTAATGGAATTATCGCTTCAGGAATTCAAACATTAGCTGTTTCTTTTAAGCTTTGGGTTGAAACAGGGAGTTACGGTGATGAGGTTATTGCTGGAACTGCTATGAATAATATTAAATTTATTAAGCCAGTATATCCAGGCGACGAATTGTACACCATCGTTGAAGTGATTGGAGTAAAAGAGATGAGGAATGGAACAGGACTCGTTACTGTAATGCTGTCGACTTTCAACCACAAAGAGGAGCAAGTTTTTGAAGGCGATTTATCCGTTCTGGTTAAACAGTAAAGTTTTATAAAATCAATTATTAAAAGGTTTGAAGAGGCCCATGCATTCTAGCACGGACCTCTTCTCTTTATTTATACATGGCTTGACTTGCGGCTTTATGTTCAGCCACACGTTGCAGTAATTTCTTCATTTGGCGACCTTTAAGTTGCCCTTCTACAACTGAATTTCGCATAGATTCTACATCTTGAACCCGCACTTTACCCCATGATGAAAGCGATTGTACAGTGCGATAAATTGCTTTGCTGCCACTTTATTATGGGTCTCGACTTGAAAACCAACGCTGTTCGTCGGGTGTTTGTAACAGACAATGACTTGGGCGATCTGCTTAGGATCTGTTGGTTTGTGTACAGACAAATTAGCGTTGGATTGATGATTTAGCGTACCCAGTATTCCTCTTAGCAACTAATCTTCCGGAATTCGCATAACCTGAAGATGATGTTCACGAATACCACTTCCAATCCCACACATATCATGGTAGTTGCAGAATCACGTACGATATCACCTATTTTGGATAACATATTTATATTTTCTGGTGTTCGACTAGCATTTTCGTTCAATGTAATAATGATAAATTCATCTACTGCTTTTGTATTAGAACTGTACAAGCAATGCGATAGAACGAGAAGCATCATACAAACCATAGAGGTAAAGCTGCTTCAAGAGGGGGCTAATCCATGTAAAATTTTGGTTCAGTGTAATGAATTTCACATCTTTCCGGGCCAACCTGTTCTACCATAGAAGAGTGATACGCCGTGCTGGGCAGACCACTTTGGTCGGGACGGTTACGTCTTGTTCTAAACTAGCTACACAGGCTGTCTGGCATGCGCGGCAAGTACGCCTTTATTTTGATTCGAAGCGGAGTGTCCAGATGTTGAATACCGAATTGGAATACCGTGAGCGCATCAGGAAGTTGGCCGTATGTATTGTCAAACACTACCGGGGAAAAGGACCGGACAACGTCAAGGTTTCACTGGATTCGCCGCTCCGGATTACGGTAGAAATTCGAGGTACATTGTCTAATCTGTCCGAAATTCTCGTTCATGAAGGGGCTGAGGACAAGGTCAGAGAATATTGGGACGTCCTTCGTCCCTATCTGGAAAAGGAGTTTATGAACGAAGCCGAAAAAACACTCGGCAGTCCCTTCACTTATACTTGGGAGGTCTGCCCCTCCGTCCATGGAGACGGACACATTATCATTACTCTAGAACTACAACACATACACCGGTTGGATTAGCGGGAAGGAGCCTTGTCTCCTCGCTCGCGGATAAGCCAGTACAGGATGCAGCGTAAAGCGGCATTTTTGTATTGGCTTTTTTTATGTTTCGAGTTTCATCTATTTCATATAAAAGAGGTGCTGCACTTATGGCAGACAAGGTATTGACCGTATGTCCCTACTGCGGGAGCGGTTGTCAGCTTCATTTGCTGGTGGAAAAAGGACAGGTAATTGGCGCAGAGCCGGCTGGTGGTCGTACGAATGAAGGAACGTTGTGTCTGAAAGGACACTACGGATGGGATTTTCTGAATGACCCGCAAATTCTGACTGCACGCTTGCGCAAGCCCATGATTCGCAAAAATGGAGTTATGGAGGAAGTGGAGTGGAAGGAAGCCATTCAATATACTGCCGAACGGCTGTCAGCAATTAAGGAAAAATACGGACCCGACTCCATTATGGGAACGGGCTCCGCACGTGGTCCGGGAAATGAGGCCAATTATGTCATGCAAAAGTTCATGCGGGCGGTCATTGGCACGAACAATATTGACCATTGCGCTCGTGTATGCCATGGCCCTTCTGTGGCAGGTTTGACTTACTCGCTCGGAGATGGAGCTATGTCCAACTCTATTCCTGAAATTGAACACTCTGATCTCATTTTCGTATTTGGATATAATGCACCCGAAACACATCCGATCGTCGCAAGACGCATTGTAGCTGCCAAGCAAAGAGGCGCCAAAATTATTGTATGCGATCCGCGCATGACCGAAACAGCTCGTATCTCGAATATGTGGCTACCCTTAAAGGGCGGTTCGAACATGGCTTTGGTGAACGCTTTTGGTCATGTACTTGTGCATGAAGGACTGTACGACAAACGATATGTGGAAGCAAACACAGAAGGCTTTGCCGAATATGTAGACAGCATTAAAAAATATACTCCCGAATATGCGGAAGGCATTACGGGGGTCAAGGCGACCGATATCCGGGCGGCTATGAGGGAATATGCAAAGGCCCCTACCGCTACCATTTTGTACGGAATGGGCGTATGCCAATTTTCACAGGCCGTTGACGTAGTAAAGGGGCTCGCTTCCCTTGCACTGTTGACCGGAAATCTGGGCAAGCCGAATGTGGGTATCGGACCAGTACGGGGACAAAACAATGTACAGGGTTCCTGCGACATGGGCGCTTTGCCGAATGTGTATCCTGGCTATCAGGATGTAACAGACACCACGGTTCGCAAAAAGTTTGAAAAAGCATGGGGTGTTGAGCTACCGCGTAAAAAAGGGTATCCACTTACGGAGGTACCACACCTCATCCTGAAGGAGAACAAGCTGAAAGCTTATTACATTTTCGGCGAAGACCCTGTACAAAGTGATCCGAACGCCGCCGAGTTGCGTGAAGCCCTAGACCAATTGGAATTTGTCGTGGTCCAGGATATTTTCATGAACAAAACAGCGCTGCATGCCGATGTCATCCTCCCTTCTACTGCTTGGGGCGAGCATGACGGTGTATATTCTTCGGCAGATCGGGGCTTTCAGCGCATCCGAAAGGCCGTCGAGCCACAGGGTGATGTAAAGCCAGACTGGGCTATTATTAGCGAGGTTGCTACCGCCATGGGCTACCCTATGTCCTATGCAAACACAGAGGAAATTTGGGATGAAATGCGTAGCCTCTGCCCATTATTCTCCGGTGCCAGCTACCAAAAAATGGAGCAGCAAGGCGGCGTGCAATGGCCCTGCCCTACTGAGGATCATCCAGGTACACCGTATTTGTATAAAGGAAATCAATTTTCGACACCTAGTGGCAAAGGCAGATTATTCGCCTGCGAATGGCGTCCACCACAAGAACAACCGGATGCAAAATACCCGCTTGTCTTGTCTACAGTCCGTGAGGTAGGCCACTACTCCGTTCGTACCATGACTGGCAATTGCCGTGCGCTGCGCCAATTGTCTGATGAGCCTGGCTTTATTCAGATTAGCCCGGAAGACGGAGCAGATCTGAATATTCTGGATGGTGAAATTGTTGCCATATCCTCCCGCCGGGGACGCATCATGGCTCGGGCACAAATCAGTGACCGTGTGCAACAAGGTGCGACCTACATGACCTATCACTGGTGGGTTGGAGCATGCAACGAGCTGACCGCTGATTTTCTCGATCCGGTATCCAAAACACCGGAATTAAAATACTGTGCCATCCGCCTGGAACGAATCGCCGACCAAGCTCAGGCCGAACGTGATGTACATGAATCGTACCAACAGATTCGCAAACAGATGAACGTCCAGGAAGCTGTTTTGGCTGATAAGGTGACAAGATGAGCGGCACAGGGAATATGATGCACCGTCCGACTGATACCCGGTCAGCTTCGATGAGTAGAATGGGAGCAGCCAGTAGAACAAGCGCTGTTGCTTCTTCTTTTGTAGTCGCAGACGCCGGGCAGTGCATCGGCTGTAAAGCCTGTGAACTGGCGTGCTTCGCCGTTCACAGTCAGGCTAACGGTATAGGAGCTTCGGTTGGAACCGTCAGCGTTCCTGTCATACCCAAGGTGTATGTTGTTCGTACAGGAGATACGTATGTGCCGGTGCAATGCCGGCATTGCGAAAATGCCCCCTGCGCACATGCCTGTCCGGTGCAGGCCATTCGTCAGGAGGACGGAGTCGTCATGATAGATGAGGATCGATGTATCGGCTGTACTTCCTGTGTTTTGGCCTGCCCCTTCGGGGCAATTGAGGTGTCTCCGGTCTACCAGGCCGGACACCTTGTGACGCAGTCCGGCCTGACTCACCGGGCAAATCGAGTGGCCCTTCCCCGCACCGCGGCAAGCAAATGCGATCTGTGCGCGGAAACAGAGAACGGACAGCCTGCATGTGTAGATGCCTGCCCGAATCATGTCCTACGGCTGGCCAAAGGTATATCCGACTCACCTCCAGAGCCTCGGCGGGAAGTCTTTTTCCCACGCCTATAAGGTCAAAATCAGCCGCAGAAAGGTAGAAAAACATGTCAACCACAATAGACAAGAGCTCTTCACCTCCTTGTATGAAGACGACTGATTGCACAGACCCTGTCATTCATATTGACCCTACGCTCTGCACGGGATGCAGACGTTGTGCTGGGGTTTGTCCAGTAGATGCCATAGAGGGATTACCCGGAGAACCGCAAACCGTTAATGCAGACCGATGTGTTATTTGCGGTCAATGTGTACAAATATGCAGCGTATACGCATCTGACTGGGCAGGTTCATCTTCACAGGAAGGCGCCGCTAGACGGCTGGAACGTATCCAAGAACGCGATATGCCTGCCGACATCAGAGAGCCGCTATTCGCTGCCTATTATAGCTACAACTTGAATAAGGTAGCCGATATGATGACCAAACCTGGACAGTTTCGGATCGTCCAATGTGCTCCTGCCATTCGTGTTTCACTCGCGGAGGAATTCGGAATGCCGTTCGGCACCTTGACGCCTGGGAAAATGGCTGCTGCTTTGCGCCGCCTTGGCTTCGATCGAGTATACGACACCAACTTTGGAGCTGACGTGACCATCATGGAGGAAGGCACTGAATTGATTCGTCGCGTGACCGAAGGCGGTCCCTTACCCATGTTCACATCCTGCTGTCCAGCATGGGTCCGATTTGCAGAAATAGAATATCCCGATCTGCTAGACCATCTATCCAGCTGCAAATCTCCGATGCAAATGTTAGGAGCGCTAATCAAATCTTATGGCGCACAACTAGACAAGGTGGAACCTGCGAATATATACAGCGTTGCCATCATGCCATGTACCTGTAAACAATTTGAGTGCGATCGTCCCGAAATGGAATCTGACGGTTACCGTGATGTGGATGAGGTACTGACCACGCGTGAACTTGCATACTGGATCAAGCAGCGCGGAATTGATTTTGCGAACCTGCCTGATGAAGAATTCGATTCACCGTTAGGACAATATTCAGGTGCAGGCTCCATTTTTGGAGTCACCGGAGGAGTCATGGAAGCTGCCATCCGTACAGGTTACGAGCTGCTGACAAATGAAAAACTGCCGAAGCTCCAACTCGATTTTGTTCGTGGTGAGGAAGGCATTCGAGTAGCTGAGGTTCAGGTAGGCAAGCTGCAGCTCAAGGTAGCGGTCGTCGCCGGGCTACAACATGCCTATCAGCTATTGGATCGTGTCCAGGCGGGCGAATGTGATTATCATTTTATTGAGGTGATGGGCTGCCCTGCTGGATGTATCAGCGGAGGGGGACAACCCAAGATCATGTTAGAAAAGCAACGAATTGAAGCTTATCGGGCACGTAAATCCTCCATCTATGGACATGATGCTGCACACCAGGTACGAAAATCGCATGAGAACCCTCACATCATCAAACTTTATGATGAATTTTTAGGTGAGCCGCTGGGTCATGTGTCGCATCATCTGCTGCACACGACCTTCCAACAACGGGGGCCTGGCAAGCAAAGCCGCAGTAGCACTATTTCCACCAAAAGAGATACGGGTTACTCCATTCATTAATACGTTAAGTTATTTTTATGCTGTATACATTATATTTGTCGTTAGTTAGAGAGGAGTCGAATTGTATGAACCGTTTTGTTTTAGCTGATCCCGATCAGTGTATCGGCTGTCGTACCTGTGAAATCGCATGTGTCATCGCACATTCAGCGGAGAACCCTTTTATCTCGCCGGATGATGAGTTTCATTTTCACCCTCGTCTGAAGGTTATCAAATCATTTGGAGTCACTGCACCCGTTCAGTGTCGTCACTGTGAGGATGCCCCATGCGCCAACGCTTGTCCGAATGGCTCCATTACGAATGCAGATGGCTGCATTCTCATTAATAGTGAAAGCTGCATTGGCTGTAAAACCTGCATGATCGCCTGCCCTTACGGCGCGATTACCATGGTACCCGAGTATCGAAACGGGCAGCCTGTGGTGCAGGACGGATTGTATACCAATATGTCAGGACGTTTGCAACCCAAAGAACGCATGATTGCCAGTAAATGTGATTTGTGCGAAGGCGTGGACGGCGGTCCGGCCTGTATTGGTAAATGTCCAACACAAGCCCTCAAGCTGGTCGAGCCAGATCTGGTTCATGCCCGGGTCGAGGAAAAACGCGCTGCAAGTGCACGTCAGCTACTGCATATGACACGCATTCCGGCAACGGGTCTATGACCGAAGGTTTCCCTCTGCCTACAAATACGCGAACCGAGCGGGATGCGCTAGGAGAGATGGAAATTCCCGCAGATGCCTTTTACGGTATTCACACTGCACGCGCGATGAACAATTTTGCGGTCAGTGGCAGGCCCGTGAACCAAAACTTGATCCACGCTCTTGTGTTGGTAAAAAAAGTAGCCGCTCAAGTAAATGGTGAGCAGAAACGAATTCCTGCCCAACGGGCCTCTGCCATTGTAAATGCCTGCGACGAAATACTCGCCGGGCGGCATCAACATATGTTTACCGTGGATGCCATGCAAGGCGGCGCAGGCACCAGTACCCATATGAATGTAAATGAGGTCATTGCTAATTTGGCCATCGTACAGCTAGGAGGCAGACCAGGGCAGTATGAGATTTTACATCCGCTGGATGATGTGAACTGCTGCCAGTCTACGAATGATGTCTATCCGACAGCGCTACGAATTGCAGCGATACGGCTGCTTCGGCCTTTATGTGACACGATGTCTTCGTTACAGGATGCTTTACAGCACAAAGAAACAGAATATGCCGACTTGCTCAAGCTAGGCCGCACTCAGCTAATGGATGCCCTGCCCATGATGGCCGGGCAGGGCTTTGGTGCCTACGCAAAGGCTATAGCGCGCGACCGCTGGCGTCTCTATAAAGCTGAAGAGCGGCTGCGGGAAATCCCTATTGGGGGCACGGCGATTGGCACAGGTATGAACGCGCCCCGCGCATACAGCTATCGGATGGTCGAAAAGCTGGCGGATGAGACTGGCTTTGGATTGAGTCGCAGTGACCACCCGATGGACCCGATTCAAAATATGGATGTCTTTGTGGAGGTCTCCGGTCTACTCAAATCAGCCGCCGTGAATCTGTACAAAATAGCTGGCGATTTTCGCCTACTGGCCTCTGGTCCTTTCGGTGGTTTTGGCGAATACACGCTGCCTCCAGTTCAGGCGGGATCCTCTATTATGCCTGGCAAGGTCAATCCGGTAATAGCTGAAATGGCAGGACTCACAGCCATGCGTGTGATAGCCGAAGATGCGGCTATCACTATGGCCGCTGCCTCCGGTCAGCTGGAGCTAAACGCTTTCCTGCCGCTGATTGCCGAATCGCTGCTGGAATCGCTACATATTCTGAACAGCGCGGTTCGACTATTCGAGGAGCGATGTGTGCGCGGCCTGATCGTGCGTGAGGAACGCTGTACTACAAATCTGCGTAACTCAGCCGTGATGGCTTCTGCGCTGGTCGCGGAGCTTGGCTATGATGAAGCTGCCTCTATTGCATCTGCAGCCATTGTGCAAGGTCGCGCACCAGAGGATATTGTAGAAGATCGCGGCCTACTGACCCGTTCGCGGATTGAGCAATTATGCCATCCCTATACAGTAACCAAGCCCGGAATTCCGGGACAGGAAGAAGGAACTCACCATGGGAATGAATGATACCCCTCGTAGCAATCGACCACATATCGTCCTGCTCGGTCGCCGCAACGCAGGCAAATCCAGCATTCTGAACACCCTGACTGGTCAGCCCGTCGCTGTGGTATCTCCTCTAGGAGGAACGACCACGGACCCCGTTTTCAAACCAATGGAGCTGCTCCCTGCGGGTCCCATTGTTCTGGTGGATACCGCCGGACTGGACGATGAGGGTGAGATCGGAGAGCTGCGCCGCAACAAAACGCTCGAAATACTTAATAGTACAGACTTGGCCCTGCTCGTTATCGACGCCACCGTTGGTGTCGGACCATTCGAGCATGAGCTACTCGAAAAGCTCCGCACCAAAAAGATTCCTGTTATTGGGGTATTGAATAAAATAGATACCCTTACTGAATCAGATAAAACGGCTACAAAGCTGGCAACTGAACTGGATCTCACCCTGATTCCTTTCAGTGCATCTTTGCTTTGGGGAGACACGGAACTGAAAAAGGCTATTACTAATACGCTCCCTCAAAACGAGGATCGTTTCCGTATCGTCGGTGACCTGTTGTCACCCGGCGATGTTGTTGTGCTGGTCGTTCCCATCGACAAAGCTGCACCAAAAGGCCGATTGATCCTGCCACAGCAGCAAACAATCCGCGATACACTAGAGAGTGATGCCATCGCTGTAGTGACCAAAGAACATGAACTACGATTGACTCTGGAGAGATTGGGACGTAAGCCTCGCTTGGTCATTACCGATTCACAGGTTTTTATGAAAGTAGCGGCCGACACACCCAAGGATGTGCCTCTTACCTCTTTTTCCATCCTGTTTGCCCGTCATAAAGGCGATCTGGACGAACTGGTACGAGGTGCAAGAGCCATTGATCGCCTCAAGGATGGAGACCGTGTACTCATTGCCGAAGCCTGCACTCACCAATGCCAATCTGACGATATTGGTCGAGTGAAAATTCCCCGCTGGCTCCGCCAAACGATAGGCAAACGTCTCATCATCGAGCATGCATCCGGCTCCAGCTTCCCTGATGATTTGAGCGAATATGCACTGGTTATTCATTGCGGTGCATGCATGCTCAATCGGCGTACGATGCTTCATCGAATGTCGGAAACAAAAGCTGCCGGAGTGCCGATTGTGAACTATGGTATTTTCATCGCTTATGTACAGGGGGTCTTTCCCCGTGCTATTGAATGCTTCCCATCTGCTATGCTGGCATGGGAGCAAGCTGTAGAGACCGGCAGTTATTCCTAAAAGTTCTCATCTCGTCATTCATATTTTTTCCAGACACACAAAAGCAGCCGCGCTGATTTCAACGCGACTGCTTTTTATTTTCAAGTTCATTATAAATCATGAGAATTTCATAGCGTGAAATGATACTACGAATAATATAAATTGCTAAAAATACAAATCGCGTTCGCCTGCTTCCAGTCGTTCAAGTCTGTCAAGCGTCAAACGGCGCGTTGATTCACGTGGTATACGCTCCAGATTTTCTCGCAGAGCGGCAGCTCCCAGTTCACGTGCCTCCTCATCCCCATAATCCAGCAGATATTCTTGGAAGGTCAGCAGCGAATTCGGCTGGCATACATTATGAATTTGTCCTGATTTGGCAAGCTCCATGAAACGATCTCCAGTTCGCCCCTCACGGTAGCAAGCTGTGCAATAGCTCGGCATATATCCGCCACGGCACAGACTTTTAATAATTTCCGATGGTGAGCGATGATCCCCCACCTCAAATTGAGGCTTATCATCAGTTTCCTGTTTTGCATATGCCCCTACGCCTGTAGCTGAACCTGCACTAATCTGCGACACGCCTAGACCAATGACGCGGTCCCTATATTCCGGCTCCTCGCGCGTGGACAGGATCATACCAGCATAAGGGACAGCCAGTCGAAGAACGGATACAATTTTCATAAAATCCTCATCGTTGACCAGGTACGGATATCGCTCCAGATCTACATTTTCAGCCGGACGCAATCGTGGAACTGAAACCGTATGAGGGCCACAGCCAAAGGCTTCTTCCAAGTGCTCGGCATGTTTCAGCATCGCTACGGTCTCATAGCGGAAATCATACAAGCCGTACAACACACCGATCCCCACATCATCTATACCCGCACGCATGGCTCTGTCCATGGCGGTAGTATGCCAATCAAAGTCCCGCTTTGGTCCCTGTAGGTGGAATTTACGATAGCTTTCCCGATGATACGTTTCCTGAAATAAAATATACGTACCAATGCCCACCTCTGCCAGTTTCCGATAGTCCTCCTCGGTTGTGGATGCAATATTCACATTGATCCGCCGAATGCTGCCGTTATCCACCTTGACCTCATAGATCTGGCGCAGACAATCGACGATATAGTCAATGGGACAATGGACTGGGTCTTCTCCCGCTTCCAGCACGAGTCGCTTGTGTCCCAGTTCTTGAAGCACTCTAACCTCCTCCACCAATTCCTCCGGTGTCAGACGGCTACGAGTAAAGCTGTCATTGGTATGTTTATAACCACAATATTCGCAGTTATTCACGCAGTGGTTGCTTACATATAAAGGGGCGAACAACACAATCCGGTTGCCATAAATTTGCTCTTTGACTGCCCTCGAAGATTTGAACATCTCTTCCAATAATTCAGGATCATCCACATGCAAAAGAGCCGCCGCTTCACTCGCACTCAGTCCCCGGCAGGCTCTCCCCTTTTCTAAAATTTCTAAAATACGGTGTCGATCTGTTGCCTCTTGTTTCCCCTGCTCCACTGCTGCCATAATCTCTGCTTCATTAATAAAATCCGCCGACACTTTCTCCCGTACTCCACTCACGTATACCCATCTCCTTATTCATGGTTACTGCAATGTTTCCGTCATAGCCTCACAAAGTTTCCTGTCTCATAAGTTGTCGTTGCACCCTCAAACTATCACCGCGCCCCATATCGACTTCAAATCCCGCTCCACGAATCCGCAGTTCCAGGCAATGACGACATTGGGCAGACTCATCTCCCAAACATATTTTATTCTCATAAATCGCATACTTAGGCCTCACCGCCAGTGGCGACAAATTGGGCATCACCACATTTGCCCCTGCCTGAAGCGCCTTCTCCCTGCCTTGGGGATGAATCGTTCCCATTGCCGTGGACGCCGGAATAAGTGCATCTGGAACAACCAGTCGGGATAACGAAATAATATCGAGAGCTTTTTCCATGCTCCCCTGACTGGCATTCCGAAGCGGCGTGTTGCTATGCGGTAAAAAAGGACCAATCCCGATCATATCTGGTGACAGGCTATGCAGATAGACCAAATCGTCTGCTAATTCACTATTTGTTTGTCCTGGTAACCCCACCATACATCCGGCCCCGATCTGAAAGCCGATTCGTTGCAAAGCCAGCAGACGGCTGCGCCTGCTTTCCATCGTCATCGTCGGATGCAGCTTGGCGTACAAAAGGGGGGAAGCTGTCTCATGCCGCAGCAAAAAACGGTCCGCGCCCGCCTCGTATAATTGCTCATAAGTTTCATCATCTCGTTCACCGATGGACAGTGTGACTGCCACATCCGCGAAACGGCTTTTAATTTCTCGAATCAATTTCGTCAGCCGGGCTGCTGTAAACCAGTAATCTTCCCCACTTTGCAGCACAAAGGTCCGATAGCCGAGTTCATAGCCCTCCGCACAACAGACCAGAATTTCTTCCGGCTGCAAACGGTAACGATCTGCCTGTTTATTCGAAGCACGTAGCCCACAGTACATGCAGTCCTGACGACATATACTGGAGAATTCAATTAATCCCCGTAAAAAAACACCTTTGCCATAGCGCTCCAATTTGGTGCGAGCTGCCAAGTGCCTCAGTTGAGCCCGCAGCGTCGGCTCATCGTCCAAACGTGTCAGCAACTCCATCATTTCCGTATGCGTCCATTCCTTGCCGTCAGCCAGACGCAGTAATAATTCGTCCGTGACTCATCCCTTCTTCCCTCGTCCATCCGGACTTCACATCATCGGCGGCTTGTACCGTACATGTATATTCTAGCAATATCGAAGAAGATGTAACGTGACTAGTTTCACAAAAAATCCCATTTTATAAAAACCTTCTTCAACTTCCGCCTCAAAAAATACACATTTAGCTCAACACACAAAAAAGCTGTCTCTTCCTCTAATGGAAGAAACAGCCCTTGTCGAATGGTTCTGCATATTACTGAATCAAATCAATTGCCTGCTGGGGTACAAAATAATCAACACCGTTAAATACAACTACACCGTTGAGCGTGGTATTTTTACCATTCAGCATAGCAATATTTTTGTATACCGGAAGTTCCAGCTTGTTACTGCCTTTGGTCACTGTAATGACTTTCGTATCCGCAGTAAACTTGGCTCCTTTAGCTTCAAAAGCGGCTTTTGCAGGAACAAAAAGCTGCTTGCTGACTGTATCCAAGTCCAGTCCAAGTACACGTGTCATATACTTATTTACATCCGTATTGTCGATTACACCGGTTGGACGGTCTCCGTTCGGCGCATACGTGTACAACACCACATCGCCTCCTGTATGTCCGCCTGTAGTCCAGCCAATATTCGCACGTTTGCTAATGATCGGTCCGACAGCATAGTTCATGCTGCCTTCTTTGGCATCTTTAATGGTTTTTACTTCTTCGTCTGTCAAATCGGTGATGCCAAAATATGTGGAAAGCACCTCTTTAATATTGCTACGATCTGCATTCAGCTTGGCTTCCAAGCCTTCACCCGTCATCTTCGCTTTTTTCAGCGGGTCTATAAAAGAAGCTAAAGGTGTTTTGTCATAATTGCTAGTTGTATCGCTGCTACCAATCGTCAATCCACCGTTTCCGTGGTCTGTCACTGCTACGACGACTGTATTTTGGTTTTGCTTGGCGTAATCCACAGCTACTTTCACTGCATCGTCAAATGAAAGCACGTCACTAATAATTCCGGTTGGATCATTTGCATGGGCGGCCCAATCCACTTTACTGCCTTCTACCATTAAGAAGAAGCCTTTATCGTTTTTGGACAACACATCAATTGCTTTCGATGTCATTTCCGCCAGACTAGGTTCCTTGGATGCATCGCGATCCAGGTTATACGCAAGTGCCTCGGGAGAAAAGCTTCCCCAGAGCTTGCTGGAGGTCGAATTTTTCAACCCTTCAGGTGTCGTGACAAAATCATAACCCTGGTCTTTAATTTGGGCTACCAAATCTTGGCCATCTTTACGCCCTGCTGCCTCCAAAAACTTGCCGCCTCCACCTAACACTACATCAACCCCGTTGTAGGCTTGCTGCATGCTGAGTGCATCATAATTTTTACGATCAGGATAATGTGCGGTAAAATCTGCTGGTGTCGCATGCATAATCTCGGAAGTCGCAATAATTCCGGTCGATTTTCCTGCCAGCTTGGAAGCCTCAAGAATGGAAGCTACAGGCTTTTTGGCGTCACCCCCTGCAATGGGTTGTTGTCCAGGCATTGTCGCTTCATCAGGAAGGACACCTACATACCCAGTATGAGATTTATGTCCTGTGGCAAAAGCAGTACCCGCTGGAGCAGAATCGGCAATTGGAGCATCCGCAGAATGCGTACGCACCATGCCGCTTGCCATGCTGTCTAACGTTAAGGAGGATCCTTTGTACCATCTAGCCAGTGCAGTGGCGTCATTAGCCATACCGTCTGGAATCAAAATAATTACGTTTTTAATCGACGTGTCCTTTTCGACTGCCATCGCCGTCCCACCGCTTACTGCTAGCATCATCGTCGCTACGAGTGCAGCCACCGATTTTTTCGTATGTAGCCCCCAACATTTTAGCATTCATTTTCCTCCCAGATCTTTTTTGTACAACCAGAACTAAGATTAATTATGTTTTATCAGGAGAATGTTAAAGGAATTCATTATCTATATTAAAAGACGATATTTGTGACAAAACGCTTCATCTATATAATACTTGTGACACATGAGATTCGTCAGGACTGGGCATTTAATTTTATTATTGTATAATCAGTCTATGATGTAATAGGAAAAGTTTATAAGATAAGGAGCATGAAATTCGATGGAATTCAGACAGCTTCAGTACACCCTGCAAATTGCAGCGGAAAAAAACTTCTCACGCGCAGCAGAAAAACTGCATATTGCTCAGCCTTCTTTGAGCCAACAATTGTCCAAACTTGAAAAAGAACTTGGGGTACTTTTATTTCAACGCAACACCAGCACGGTGGAATTAACACATGCAGGAGCAAGCTTTGTAGAAAAGGCAAAAAAAATAGTTGATGCAGTCGAGCAGCTCCGGCAGGAAATGGACGATATTTCTCAGCTGCGAAAAGGGAAGGTCGTCGTTGGCAGTATGCCTATCACAGGCTCCCATTTGCTGCCGCATGTGCTGCCTGTATTCAAGAGGGCTCATCCAGACATTGAAATCGTGTTAGTCGAAGATTCATCCATGAATCTGGAGAAAAAAACGGCAAGTGGCGATACAGATCTCAGCCTGCTCTCTCTTCCCTTAGTAGAACCTACACTTTCTTATGTACCCATCGGTGAAGAATGGATTGATCTCGCTGTTCCTCCGGGTCATCCCCTAGCCCTGCGTAAAAATGGTACCCAGCCGCTGCCAGTGCATATGGAAGAACTGAAAGACGAGCCTTTTGTCGTCCTGAAAAAAGGGCAAGGCTTTCGCAAGCTGACGATGGATCTATGTCATCAAGCAGGCTTTGAACCCAATGTGGTGTTTGAAAGCACTAATATGGAGACCCTTCAATCGCTCGTAGCGACAGGTATGGGCGTGACACTCGTCCCACGTTTTATCGCACGGGCCGCCAGTAGCGAGTTTGTTCCAGCATTGCTGCCACTCGCCGAACCTACTCCCAGCCGCACCCTAGCGATTGCTTACCGGAACGGACGCTATTTGTCTAAAGCTGCCGAAGCTTTTATTGATACCTTCCGAGAAACAGTCGAGCAACTTTCTCAAAAGTAGCCTCGAACGTGAAAAGGACCGTCTTCCTCCCCAGCCCAAGCTAGTGAGGAAGACGGTCCTAGGGCTTCGCCCCTATACTTTCAATACTGCAATTAGATCACGGGTTCGATTACACTGTTGCGATGTTGCTTCCATCTGTCTTCAACGAACCACATTTCATGTTCATTTGAAATTCATGTCAGCCTCGCCTGATTACTCTACGCTTGCTCGGAAACTCCACTTTATCCATCCCGCATCACTTCTTTCCTTAAGGTCTCTAGTCTTGGTATCCAAGAATGTCCTACCTCAGTTCCAATGTGCTGTGTGATCCCAAAGTGTCTGTCCTCGCCTTGTTGTGATCAGGGTCTCCCTAGATGTGGTGGACTTTTGTCCTGATCATAGCCCATTTCATAGTTGTTTCCGACAACCTGTCTATTTAAGCCTCTCGGCCGTGACAGGCCATCCCTATTCGCCAGTTCGGATCTACTTTGGTTATCCATCGTTATCAACCTCCTGGTGTCGGGATACTATTATAATACACCTATAGGCTGTATCTGAAACAGGTATCATAAAAAACTTTTTTATGATCGAGAAGAACCAAATGCTTGCTGTACCTCGGCTTCACTCACTTGTGTTTTAAAGACCAATTTCGAAGGATCTTGAGGTGAATAAATGACCTCTATAATGCTTCCTTGCTGCAGCTTGGATAGTTGGGAAGAAAAAACATCCTTTTGCGTGGTTACATTAAAGGTATCGCCGTTGCTTTTCGTTACACTCAGCGTAAATTGAAGCTTAATTTTATCGGATCCCGCTTCACCCATGGGTGTAACATCCAGCACCTTTGCATATGCCTGCTCACCGGTTTTGGCAATTTCCATCAGCTCGGGCGATACGCCCTGCTTGACCATTTGCTCATTCATTAACGCTTGCAAATCCATCTGCGACACCTGCCCTTTCAGGTCAAGTCCTACTTTCTTTTTGTCTTTCTCCGATATTACGAGTGGAATGATCGAGCCTGGCTGAAATTGAGCCATGGAAGTTAAAGGAATAATCGTCGTCAAAGCAGTATCATATTTGTCTTCTCCCTGTTTGGTTACGGTCAACCCAAGTTTTACCTGCGGCTGATTGTTTACATAAGTCCCTGTTTGCTGAACACTAGTAATGATCCCTACCCCAGGAGCACCCTTCTTGACTTTACCCCCTCCGAAAAACGCACCTATAATACCAGGTAGAAATATAAGCGCAAAGCCTGTATAAATTAACGGCCGATACCACGGAGCATCCATAATCAAAAATGGATCATTCCATAAGTAGTTAGCCAAGAATGGTGAGAAGCCTACACCAAACACTAGAAGTACCCCGATCATACTCAAAAATCCTTTCATCCTTCAAAACCCCTTTTCAATCATCTGTTTAAAATATATGTCAGCAAGATAGGGTGAAACACCTCATTCATTTTACGCTGTCACCAGACCCATATAGATCAGCTCTGATGGATTTTTCGGGTTGCTTCCCAGACCCACCGTATCTCCAGGCCGCGGGATTTGCAGCTTGGATACGAGCGTTTCCAACGTTTTTTGGTATCGATTGCCGTTAATTTCTGTCACATCTAGCACTAGCACTACGATCGGATCAAAATTCACGAGCTTCCCGGTATCTGTTACCGAAATAATAACCGCAGTCGCTGCCATCGCCAAACCACCGTTAGCCGCTGTTTGAGCTTGTCTTGCCGAATTTAGGCTTTGGTTGATCTGTTCCCGATGCTCTTTGGGTACTAGACCTTTCATAAATAAGCCTGACAGGCCTTTATTCATCAGTTGGTCTGCTTGTTCTATCGCATCCTGCTGTTTTTTCTTTTTACCGAAAAAGTTCATCATGTGGTTGCACCTCGTATTTTGTATTGTCGTACCTTATGAATTCAGTATAGAAGACGGTTCCTGACATCACAATACGTTTTGGCACATACAAAAAAACCGGAAAAACAGGAGCTTCAACCTGTATTTTGTCGGTTTATTTTTGAACTTTGGCACGGTTCGCACAAAATTTTGCACACTTCCGAGTATTCTTTCGAACGATCTATCCGATAGTTTTGTGAAAAGCGAATGATTTCTGACTATTTTTTTCTTAAAAGGTAGACCAGTTTACGATAATACGCAGATGATTCTTTATAACGACGACTGTCCTCGGACACCACAGCCAGCGTTTCATATAACTGTTCAAGCCGCGCTGGATGCTGAAGAGCTTCAAAATAAGGCAAGCATTGCAAGGCATGCATCCAAAAGGCGTCCTGATTTCCCTGAGCAAGCGCAAGCTGGCTTTCATAAAAATCAAGCCCCATTTGCTGATCTGTTGTCAGATTGGTTTGGCGAAGCTGATCCAAATGCTGTGAGAGAAGGCCCCAATTTTTCCGCACAAACGCAATCTCACAACGATATATCAGCGTAACGGGCAGCATCATCTGCTGCATTTCCTCCCGCTCCCGACTCACCAGCGCTTCAAAACGCCCTACTTCCTCCAATGCCTTGTCCAGCTCTCCAATCGATGTCAGCATAATAATCCGGTTGTTCAGGATGGTCGTGAGCATATCTGCCGCATTTTCCAAATAGACTAGATTGGCCTCAGCCATAGACAGCGTTAACAGTGCTTCCTGTACAGAACCCATGGCAAAACAATATCCGCTGTAAGCTACATACAGGCCCGTCAAACGGTGAAAAAGCCGATCATCATACACCCTTCGCATCGTCTGCTCGAATACCTGCTTCGCCTGATCAAATTGCTTAACCTGAATGCAGGCCTCCATCATAATGTTTTTCGCATTGAGCCAGTTTTCCGTCCCCTCTTCCACCAATCGGATTAACTGCGTAACGTTATTCAGCACATCATAATAATGATTTTTAGAGCGGAGATACTGGATTTTATAAAATAAAATTGCTTTTTTTAGCGGTGCGGGCAGCTCCACCTCATCCGAACGACCAAACTTCTCCAAATAAAAATTCAAATAGGTTTGATGTAAATATTCATAGGCCGTTGGGTCATTTAATTGCTGGTAATAAACGGCCTTCATCAAATAAGTCGTCATTTCCACTACCAGTGAATCGTTGCGATCCTCCAGCTGATCCACATAGCCTTCCGTGGCAGGATTAGCCAGCTTGGACAGCTCTGTAAAAATCTTATCCGCTGTAGCCAGCGTTTCCTCATCCTCTGCCGCTGCACGTAAGAGGTACGATGGGTTTACACCTAAACGCCCAGCAATTTGCTCGGCCAGATCCTCTGCTAACGGGTAACGGTCGGCCAGTATATTCGCAAAATGTGCAGGTGTCACCAGCCCGTCTACCAGCTCTTTACGGGACAGGTTTTTCTTTTTACACAAAAATTCAATGCGTTCCTTAAGCATGGAGTATTCCTTTCTACACTGATTATCGGTCATACAGTGAGGGACGCCGATCTTCAAACACCGGAATACGACCACGCACGTCCTGCACCAAGGCAGACTCAATCGTTCCTGTGAGAATCTCCTCCTGCTCTCCGCCCTCAGCAATGATTTCTCCCCATGGATCAATAATAAGTGAATGCCCGAAGAAATCAGTTTCTCCGCTGCGACCTACCCGGTTACAAGCAATGACATACATTTGATTTTCTATAGCACGTGCGGTCAGCAAGGTGCGCCAGTGATGCAGCCGAGGATGAGGCCATTCTGCGGGTACGATCAGCAAATTCGCGCCCGACAGAGCCAAACTGCGGGCTAGTTCAGGAAACCGGATATCATAGCAGATCGACGCACCTGCCTGAATCCCATCATCCAGTGCGAATAAAACCTTTTCTTCGCCAGGCTGCAAATATTTTTCTTCATCCATAAGTCGGAATAGATGAATTTTGGAATACGAAGCAACCTCTCTGCCTGTTCGGTCAAAAACAAGCATCGTATTATACACATGACCGTCGCTTTTTTTCTCTGCGATCGACCCAGCTACTACGTTCACTTGGTGGGTGGCAGCGAATGCTGCTATCCATGCCCGGGTCTCCGTTCCTTCCTTGTCCGCCAGCTCATGAATGCGCTCCAAGGCATAGCCTGTGTTCCACATTTCTGGCAGGACAATCAGATCCGGCCTCAGTTCGGCTTTCATCGCTTGTTCCATTAAAGCTCGGATATGACTGCGGTTTTCCGGGGGATTTCCTATCTCTATGTGAGCTTGTATGAGTGCAACACTGAACGGCTGAGCTTCCTGATACGTCAAAATCCTTCATCCTCCTTGTGAGCCGGAGCTTCTCGTGACCCATTGTCCGGTATTTTCTCCCATCATAGCCCGATCAGTCTGGATTACGCAACCATGCAAGCTTAATTCCCCCTATACAGCTCGGTAAAATCGTGATAGATTATTTCTTAAACTATTCCAAAAGGTCGTGTACATGGATGACTCATTTTTCTATTCCTTCCTCTGACGTCATGAAACAGTTACCCACTCAATTTTTTGCCACACTTGTACAAAATGTAAACCGTGAAATCGCGGCGGGGTATGATGTCATTAATCTCGGACAGGGGAACCCCGATACCCCCACTCCTTCTCATATTGTAAAAGCTTTGCAGGAATCAGCAGATAACCCGCTATATCATAAATATTCGCCATTTCGCGGTTATAGCTTTCTCAAGGAAGCCGTTGCCCAGCGCTATCAGGAGGATTACGGTGTAACGCTCAATCCTGAAACCGAGGTCGCCATCCTGTTTGGCGGAAAAACGGGTTTGATTCAGCTCCCACAAGTCCTACTCAATCCCGGTGATGTATGTCTCGTCCCCGATCCCGGTTATCCGGACTACTGGTCAGGTGTAGCCTTGGCTAAAGCGAAAATGTCCTTTCTCCCATTAAACAAAGAGAACCGTTTTCTACCCGATTATGAAACCATTTCCGCGGAAGACCGCCGCCGCGCTAAGCTAATGTTCCTTAACTATCCGAATAATCCTACCTCGGCTACTGCTCCACTTTCCTTTTACGAGGATACGGTTGAATTCGCGCAACGTAACGGCATTGTGGTTGCCAGTGATTTTGCCTATGGCGCTATTGGATTTGATGGCGAACGTCCGGTAAGCTTCCTACAGGCTAAGGGTGCTAAAGACGTGGGGATTGAGTTCTATACCTTGTCCAAAACGTACAATATGGCGGGCTGGCGTGTTGGTTTCGCGCTCGGTAATGCCGAAATCATCTCGATGATTAACCTGCTGCAGGATCATATTTATGTAAGCTTGTTTGGCGGCATTCAGGCAGCCGCAGCAACAGCCTTGACGGCCTCGCAGAACTGCGTAAGCGAGCTGGTTGCCCGTTATGAATCGCGCCGTAACGCTTTTTATGATGCACTTGGGCAAATCGGCTGGAAGGCGACACGCCCAAGCGGCTCCTTTTTCAGTTGGTTGCCTGTGCCGCAGGGCTATACTTCTACTTCTTTTGCTGATCTGTTGTTGCGGGAAGCCAAGGTGGCTGTCGCTCCAGGGATCGGCTTCGGGAGTGGCGGCGAAGGATATGTGCGAGCGGGGCTGCTGAGCTCAGAAGCTCGACTGACCGAGGCGGCTGATCGAATTGGCAAGCTAAACCTGTTTGGTTAATCCGTATTTTCCAGCTACAACTTCTTTGCCAAACCTGGTCTTTTCGTGGTATTCTGTATCCAATATCATTTAGCGCGTTGAAGGGACTATTAAGAGAGACCCGGTCCTGTTCAGAGAGTAAATTCCGATAGGCTGCAAGAATTTACCTGGACTCTCTCCCAACTCCTATCCCCGAGCGCCCTGCGCAATCAGGCGGCCCCTGCCGTTAACAGGTTTCAAGTGGGATGATCATGAATCATCAATGAAGGTGGTACCGCGGAAGCACAAACTTTCGTCCTTTGCATACAAAGGATGGAAGTTTTTTTGCATTAAAAAGAGTAAAATTAAGGAAGTGGACGTCATGTCAACACGTATCGTCATTAAAATCGGTAGCAGCTCTCTAACTGGAGTGGAAGGTGGCTTGAATCGGGAAGCCATCGCTTATTTTGCCCGGGAAATCAGCTTGCTTCGTGCAAAAGGTTATGAAGTGCTGCTGGTTACATCAGGCGCAGTAGCCGCCGGATTCAGAGAGATTGGGTACCCGTTTCGCCCTAAGCTGCTACATGAAAAGCAGGCGGCAGCGGCTGTTGGCCAAGCTCTTCTCATGCAGGCCTATGAGCAGGCTTTTAAAGATTTTGACCTAGTGATCGCGCAGGTTCTGCTTACCCGTAGTGACTTTTTGATCCGCAAACGGATGAACAATGCCGGAATGACCGTAGAAGAATTGCTGCGCCAGCAGGTTATCCCGATCTTTAACGAAAATGACACGGTATCAATTGACGAATTGAAATTCGGCGATAACGATATGCTGTCCGCGCTGGTTGCCAATCTGGTCAAAGCTCAGCATCTGATTATCATTACGGACACCGATGGCGTATATACGGCAGATCCGCGCAAGCATCCGAATGCCGTACGTTTTGAACGTATCGAAGAAATTACAGAGGAGATTTATGCATTAGCTGGAGGTTCTGGATCGTCTGTAGGTACTGGCGGCATGCGATCCAAGATCGAAGCTGCCAAAGTCGCTACACGCGGCGGTGTGCCTGTATATGTGGGACGTGTAAGCGCGAATGGCGATCTAGACGCAGCCGTTGAAGGACACGGACCGGGAACATATTTTGACACTCACCTCTCTTCACTTCCGATGAAAAAACAATGGCTTGGATTTATGTCCACCCCTCTGGGCGCGGTGCATGTAGACGAAGGGGCCGAGGACGCGCTGGTTCACGGAGGACACAGTCTACTTCCGGTTGGCGTACGACGTGTCGAGGGCAGCTTTCATGCCGGAGATGTCGTTGAGGTGCTCGGACCGGAAAATAAAGTGTTAGGACGCGGCATCGTCAATTATGACGATGAACAGCTTCGAATGGTACAAGGATTACCGAGCGGTGAGGTTGTGGGCAAAATTGGTCCCATTCACCGGCTTGAGGTGATTCACAGGGATGAATGGATTACATTATGTATGTAGGGAGGCCGTAACATGAGTGATTTAACGACAAACACAGCTACAACCGAGGAGAATCAGTTTAGCGAAGTACGAACCAAAGCGAATCTTGCCAAAAAAAGTGCCGGGGTCATGAATCGCCTGACTACAGCACAGAAAAACGAAGCATTGCTTGCTATGGCTGAAGCTCTAGTAAACCATACTGAAGAGCTGATTGCAGCAAACCATAATGACCTGAAACATGGACGGGAATTGGGAACATCGGAATCGCTGCTCGACCGCCTCACGCTGACCGAGGACCGAATCGGGGCAATTGCCGAAGGATTACGCCAAATTGTGGCACTACCTGACCCGGTCGGCGACACCCTTGAGCAAATTGAACGTCCAAACGGTCTGCGAATTGAGAAGATACGTGTGCCGCTGGGTGTCATCGGCATCATATATGAAGCGCGTCCAAATGTAACCGTGGATGCCGCGGGCCTGTGCTTGAAAACAGGTAATCCGGTTGTGCTACGCGGTGGTTCGGCCGCCCTCTTCTCCAACCGCAAGATTATCGAAGTACTCCAGCAGGCATTAGACGCAACAGCTGTGCCACGCGAGGCACTTCAACTTATTGAAGATTCAGACCGTGCCTCGGTCAACGAAATGCTCACCTTGAACGGCTTGCTGGATGTAATTATTCCACGTGGCGGGCGTTCACTCATTCAAAATGTTGTTCAGAACGCTACCGTACCTGTCATCGAAACCGGAGCAGGTGTGTGCCATACCTTTTTGGACGCTACAGCGGATGCAGCAATGGCCGAAGCGATTACACTGAATGCCAAGGTGCAAAGACCGTCCGTGTGTAACTCGATGGAAACACTGCTCGTACACTCGGATTATGCAAAAGCACACTTAACAGGATTGGCAGAACGCTTTCGTGATGCGGGGGTCGAGCTACGCGGCTGCGCACGCACACGAGAATTGGCTCCTTGGGCTGTTCCTGCCACAGAAGAGGACTATGGCACCGAGTATAATGATTACATTATGAACGTCAAGGTCGTGGACAATTTGGACGAAGTACTGGAGCACATTGCCCGTTACGGTACGATGCATTCTGAGTGTATTGTCACCGAGGACCAAGCCCATGTCGAGCGTTTTCTGCAAGAAGTGGACGCGGCAGCCGTGTACCACAATGCCTCTACCCGCTTCACGGATGGCTTTGAGTTCGGGTTTGGTGCCGAGATCGGAATCAGCACACAAAAATTACATGCCCGTGGTCCAATGGGATTGCCTGCCTTGACTTCAACCAAATATCGCGTGTACGGTACTGGACAAATCAGGGAATAATAACAAAAATCAATCCGTATCCTTGGAGGTTATGAATCTATGTGTGAATCACAAACGAAAGTTTTAATTAACGAGCAAATTACGTTTTTCGGGGCAGGATCAATGGCAGAGGCTATTATTCGTGGAATGACGGCTCGTTCTGTCGTTAAACGTAGTGGTATTACCGTTATCAACCGCAGTAATCAGGCTCGTCTTGAGGAACTTCAAAAGCAATATGGAGTCTTGTACCAAACCGAGGATGCCGCCAAAACCGAGCTTCTGCGTCGTTCTCCAGTCATTGTGCTTGCCATGAAGCCCAAGGATGCTGCACAAGCACTTGGACAGCTCGGCCCACTTCTGTCTGATGAGCAGCTGATCATATCGGTCATCGCTGGATTGTCCATTCGTACGATGCAAACATTACTGGGTCGCAAGCAGCCGATCGCACGGACGATGCCCAATACATCCAGCTCGATTGGGCTGGGAGCTACAGGCATTAGCTTTTCCAAAGAGATCAGCGAAAACCAGCGTAAAAATGTGCTTACGATGTTCGAATCTGTAGGTACGGTGACGGTTATAGAGGAAGAAAAAATGGATGTTTTGACCGGGATATCTGGAAGCGGCCCTGCCTATGTCTACTATCTGATGGAAGCCATGATTGCCGGGGGAATTCGTGGTGGCTTGACCCCTGAGCAAGCGCACGAACTAACGGTGCAAACCGCGCTTGGAGCGGCACGCATGGTACAGCAAACCGGAGAGGAGCCTTCTGCCCTTCGCCACAAAATCATGTCTCCTAATGGCTCTACAGTAGCTGCATTGGAAATGCTGGACAAAGGTGACTTCTATGAAACGGTGATTGCAGCGGTGCAGCGGTGCGCTGAACGATCCCGCGAGATGGGAGCTGTACTCAAGGAGGGAATTGAATGAGCTATTGCTTGGCGACCTACCGGGTATACGATGACAAAGCCGATTTTAACCAAAAGGCCCAATCTATTGCCATCGGCATGACGGTGGGCAGCTGGACTGAGCTCCCGCAAGCCAAACGGGACGCGATGCAAAAGCATCTTGGCTCGGTTTATTCTGTGGATATTCACGATGGAGGTCCTGGTGAACGGTACGCCGACCTGACCATCGCTTACCCGGATGTCAACTTCAGCCGGGATATTCCCGCACTGCTGGTCACAGTCTTCGGCAAAATTTCGATGGACGGCCGAATTAAGCTAACGAAGCTGGGTTTCTCGGAAGCCTTCCGCTCTGCTTTTCCGGGACCGAAATTCGGTATCAGCGGCTTGCGCGAGCAGCTCGGCGTGCATGATCGTCCCTTACTCATGAGCATTTTCAAATCTGTGATTGGCCTCGATTTGGACGAACTTCGTGAACAGTTTACCCGGCAGGCTCTGGGTGGCGTTGATCTGATCAAGGATGACGAGATCTTGTTTGAAAATGCGCTGACACCAATTGAGAAACGTGTCGAAGCCTGCATCAAAGCTGCCGAAGCGGCTGAGCGCGAAACCGGTAAAAAGCTGCTGTATGCCGCTAATTTAACGGGGCCGACCTCGCAGCTTAAGACGCAAGCTCTCAAGGCCATCGACGCGGGTGCCAACGCGTTACTGTTTAACGTGTTGGCCTACGGTTACGATGTGCTGCATGAACTTAGCAGCGATCCCGCCGTCTCGGTGCCAATTGCTGCCCATCCTTCGTTAGCGGGAGCTGCTTATCCGTCGCCACATTATGGTATATCGGCGTCCGTTCTACTTGGTCAGCTTATGCGGCTGGCTGGCGCTGACCTCGTCCTCTTCCCTTCTCCCTACGGCTCAGTGACGATGCCGCGTGAGGAAAACATGGCGATCCGCGATGAACTGATCACCCCTGATCTACCGCTGAAGGCCAGCATGCCTGTCCCTTCCGCAGGGATTCACCCAGGCCTCGTGTCGCTCATTGTACGCGACTTTGGTACCGATGTCGTGGTTAACGCTGGAGGCGGGATTCATGGACATCCACTGGGTACAGAAGCTGGTGGGCGCGCCTTTGTGCAGGCGATTGAAGCCGTACAGCAGAATGTCCCGCTGGCAGAATACGCCCGTACTCACCCCGAGCTGCAATCTGCGCTCGACACGTGGGGGGGCGAACGATGAACACAGCCAAGAAGCCCGTCATTTTTTGCGATTTTGACGGGACAATTACGAACAGCGACAATATTGTCGCCATTATGAGGCATTTTCAGCCTGCAGGCTGTGAGCCCATCATGCATCAGATCGTAAATGGGCATACATCCATTCGTGAAGGCGTAGGTGCGATGTTCGCCTTGATGCCTTCGGAGCAAAAGGGCGAAATTATCTCATATGTACTTGGACAAGCTGGTATACGCGAGGGCTTTGCACGCTTTTTGGACTATGTACGGGAGCATCAGATTGAATTTTTCGTTACCAGCGGCGGCATTGATTTTTTTATTGATCCATTGCTAAAACCATTCGATATTCCACACGACCACATCTATTGCAACAAAGCAGATTTTTCCGAGGAGCGCATCCAGATTACGTGGCCGCATCCATGTGAGGAGCCGTGTACAAATGACTGCGGCATGTGTAAAACGACTGTGATTCGTCAATACCCTTCCGAACAATATGAACGGATTTTGATCGGCGACAGCCTAACCGATTTTGAAGGAGCTAAAATTGCCAATCTTGTGTACTCACGTTCGCATCTGACTTTAAAGTGTCAAGAACTTGGCGTACCACATGTCCCCTTTGAAACATTTGATGACATTATCGAGGATTTAAAGCAAAAACAGGGGGTACTGTAATGAGTTTTAACTTGGCAGACATTTCATTCGAGGAAAAACGCCGTTCGTTGGAAGAACTCGCTGATGTCAAGGAGCTATTCGCCTCTCGTAACTGGTTCCCAGGCACAAGCGGCAATCTGTCGATCCGAATCGGTGATTTTCATCCTGAACAATTTTATTTTGCAGTTACCGCCAGCGGCAAAGATAAAACCAAACGCACTCCTGAGGATTTTCTGTTCGTAGACCAATACGGAAAAGCAGCAGAAGCCACAAACCTCAAGCCAAGTGCAGAGACGCTCATCCATTGCGAAATTTACCGCCTGACAGGCTGTGGAGCAGTTTTTCATGTGCATACCGTGTTTAACAATCTGATTTCCGAATATTATGGTGAGCAAAGCGCTGTACCTATCCAAGGTATTGAGCTGATCAAGGCTTTTAACATTTGGGAAGAAAATGCTGCGATTGATATTCCTGTGCTGCCTAATTACGCGGATATTGCCTCGATTGCCAGGCTGGTGTCTGGTGTACTGAATGATCAGGTGCCTGGAATTTTATTGCGTAACCACGGCATTTATGCGTGGGGCCGTGATGTATTTGAGGCTAAAAAGCATTTGGAGGCGTTTGAATTTTTGTTTGAAACGACGTATCGCTCCCTGCTGCTGAAAACTTTGAAGTAAATAAACTCATAAGTCTCAAAGATGTGTATCATTATTAGTAAAAGCGGTTATTGAATATCGAGAACGGGGCCTGAGCGAAAAGCACGGTACGTTCTCTTTTTTATTAAAAAAGTTTCCTATCCTAGTGGTGACATAAAATCTTAGTTGAGGTGATATGGCTCTTCGGGTAAAAAATACGACAAATCATTGCAATTAATTTTTTTAAATGATAGAGCTCCTTTGAACTACATACCATTTATAATTACCAACTTTAAAATAAAGTTGTTGTCGTCAGATTTTGTACATTCAACATACTGTACTAAATCGATTGACGATGGAAATAGGTCATTAAGAAGTTCCATTTGGAAACTAAACGATGGTCAATGGCAAATGTTTTTTTCATCAGGGAACTCCAACAAAATAGGGACTCATTTTAAACACTTGGCTCTCGAAACACCACAATAATATCAACATTCAGATTAAACATAGCCTTCATAAAGGAAATGTGATGAATAAGAATCCTTCCGATGTAATTTAAGGCATGCTGTAAAAAAAGCGCCCCCTATTGGGGACGCTCCAGCGTGAATTGCTCTCCTAGCTTCGCATAATTGTTCCCAGCCAACCGACTTACTGGACGCAACTCCTTAGCAATCACATACGTATTTTGGTACGCTTCCTCGGATAAATGATACTGCACTACGCGTCCGATTAACAGATCACAAGCAGGTGTGTCCTCCTTGCCTCCTAGCGGTATCACCTGTTCCAGAATACATTCCATGCGTATTTTCGCTTCTGTCACACCGGGAACTGCGATTTTTGTACTTTTTATCGGGGTAAGGCCTGCCAGTGTAACCTCACTCTCCTGCGGAGACAGACGGGAAGCCGTCACATTCACCGCTCCCACATTGTCCTCGTCTGTGATATGTACGACAAAAGCTTTATGCTCCATCGCATTACGTGTTGTATCTTTGGATACTCCATCGACACGTTGTACGGATACAGACAGCAGTGGCGGCTCGGAAGCAACGATGGAAAAATAACTGAACGGCGCACCATTCAGCACCCCTTCGCTGCTCAAAGTCGTTACAAAGGCTACCGGCCTTGGAATAATACTTCCGGTCAACAGCTTATAATTTTCACGCCCTGTAAGCGTATCAGGATTCAACGAAATCATTTTTCTCCCTCATTTCCGATCACAATCGCTATTCGACTGCACACCATCAAGTTTCGCCTGATAAGCAAATGCACCATTAGTTAGCGACATGGATGACATCTCAGGCTTCCTTTTCAAGTATCGCGTGAATGATACAAAATGTAAAGTTGGAGCCGGAAAATCTCCCTATTTTTCAATTATATTTCCTCGGCTATCGCGCACAGTAACCGTAATTCCCTCAGGTACAGCAATCGTAACATCAAGCTGCTGTTGAGTCTGCATAAACCGTGTCGGAATTTGACCCAGTAATACATACAAGGTATCGCCGATTTGCTTGGTCTGATATAAATCTTGACCCTTTATTTCGTCCTCTTTGCCTGTGTATACATAACTTCCGAACACATGCACTTCCGGTGAGCTGGTTGCGTCAATTTTGACCGCATAAGGATCTTCTCCCTGTACAATCACTTTATTCACTTCGGCAGGCAGTTTTTCATGCCAGTCTGGGAGAACCCTTGTTTCCTGAACCGAACTCATTATTTCTCTGACTTGCGGAGTGATCCCCAATGAACTGACCAAGGCAAATCCGATACAGCAAAAAACCAATACCGCCGTAATAAACATACTGAATACATCATAACGAATACGCTCACGCGTCCCCTTCCAAGCAGTATACATTAAAATTTCCAAACCCAGCAAAACAAAAACGACAGGCCACCAGGTCAAAGCCTGGTCCAGTATGCCCGCTCCCCAAAACTTGGAGGCAAACGTTATGCTCCCCAGCAGGACGAGGAAAAGTCCCATGGACAGCCTTCCGACTTTCCACACCCCTGCCGGAGCGTTTGACGCTTTAGAGGAATTATTTTTGTTAGATGATGTACCCAATATACCTGTGGAGCCTCCTCCATCGCTCTGAGGATGATGGGCTCCCTTAAAGGGAGCCTCACTCTTTGAAAATTCAGTATCCATTCTATTGCTTCTCCTTTACTCGTTTAGATTTGGAATTCCCGATCATCATCCAAATACCACCGCCGATCAACAATAAGGATACGATAATCGTTCGTAGATACATGTCAACCAAATTATAAATCTCTCCATTCGGAAACAGACGATCCAAAGTAGGAACTAATACGTTGATTAAGATGTAATAGGCTCCTAGCAATAGTAACCCCAAGCCTACCCAGCGGTGATATTGTGCAAACATACCGATCACAGGCTTGTCGATCAGCGGCTCCCGTCCATAACGGCTTACTTGCTGCAACGCATCAAAAAAGCTATAAAACCAGACCACCGGAATCAGGAACAAAAAGAGTGAAAGATGCAGCACGTCCAGTACATAGATGCCTCCTAAAAACAGAAGCATGAGCTGGAGTCCACGCTTTTGCAAACCGATATACATATGTCCAGCACCGGGAAATACCGATAAAATGGTAGCCAGCATTTTACTCCGCCGTCCCTCGACTCTTCCATATTCCAGTTCCTCAAACAAAGTACGGTCCTGAAGCATTTCTCCCGCTTGTTTGCGATGTACATGCTGCACCGCATCAAACATGCAATACAGCCAAATGATCGGTAACACGCCCGCAAACGCCAAAAATCCGGATTCGTTTGTAATGCTGGTAATAAAAACGAGGATCGCTCCAAAGCCAAAGAAAGATAGCAGAAAAGACAAACCACGCTGCATCAGCCCCAAATGAAGGTGTCCCAATCCAGGAATGAACGACAGCAAAATCGTAAAAAAGCGTTCATTGTCCGATCCCTTTTGAAAAGCTGGTGATCCTGCCATACCATGGTGTCCTTGTTGATAATAGTTATAGCCCGGACCATATCCCATTCCTGCTCCCGGCGCATCCGTATCTGAGTGTGTTGCCTCCTCCGGTACCTCTCCTGTTAAACCAGCCTGTCCATAAGGTCCGCTTTGCGAGTAAAAACCATATGGGTTGGGTCCTGCATGAGGAGGATATGGAACAGCAACTGCACGAGGATCATAACGCAACAAGCTAATGATGATATGCAGCATACTCAGCCCCCATAAAAGGGCAGCAATAAACAAACTCACCACAAAAGGCGCTCCGTCACTTGCTATCACTGAAAAAAATATTCCTCCTGCCAGACATCCGAAAAACAAAATGGTGTATACAAACGCGTTGGCTTTTCTGGTCCAGTAATAGTGTCCCACACCGGGAATGATGTTCAATAGAAATGCCAAGAGCTTGCTTCGTTCCGTATAAGGCATCGCTACACTTCCTTTCTATTTATGGAATTTTAATGAAGTCCCCATCTGAAGGTTGTTGTTTTTGAGTTTTTCGTCTCACCCTTTATCCGAAGATTTAGGGCTTTAATTTATCGAGCCAGGTCGTGGTAGCTCGCATGACCTCTTCACTGTAAGAGACGCGCTCTTTTGGAGGAATCGGCTTTCCGTCTGTTTGCGGCATCATTTTGTCAAAGGCTCCACTGGACAACAAGATCAACGTTAGGCTTGCGGCGACAACATAGTGAAACACAGGTTTTTCAAACCAGCGGCGTTTTTTGAACATAACTTGACTCGGTTCAGCTTCTAGCTCGGGAAGAACGGCCATTACCTGATCTGTGAAGCGCTCCGTATCCATCCAGGCAGAATAATCTTTCATAGTTGACTCCAATTGCTCCAGTGCAACAAGATATAACATCAGCGCCTGTTCGTCTTCCAGCAGGAGCCTTTCCAGCCGGGCAGATTCCTCTATCGTGCAAGTTCCTGCAATGTAAGCATGCCAGTCATTCGATTTCCCTTCAATCCACGGTTTATCCTGTTGGTCAGTCATTGCCATTCCTCCTCCTTCCAGTGGTTTCGAATCCATAGTCGCGCCCGGTAGAGTCTCGACTCTACCGTTTTTAAAGCTACCTGCGTCTCTTCTGCAATTTGGTCGTAGGTTTTGCCCTGCATATAGTAGGCTTGAATAATATCCCGATGTTGCTGGGGCAACTGAGCGATTTTTTGCGATAGTTCTTTAATTTGCTCCTCGCGGATGAGACGAGCCAGCACATCCTCATCCCGGGAAGGGAGCTGTACAAGGGACTGTGCGACGTCTATTAGCTCTGCGGGGCGTCTGTCCTGTTTGCGCTTAATATCCAGCGCTTTGTGGAGCGCAATTCGGCTCAGCCACGTTTTAAAACCTTCGTTCCGGTACTGGGGGAGAGACTTGTACACCTGAACGAATGCCTCCTGCGCGGCATCTTCTGCTTCCTTGCTGTCATGCAGCACCGAATAGGCGATATGAAATACATGCTTGCTGTACAGCTCTACGATCTCACGGAACGCCTGCCGGTCACCAGACCGTATTCGTTCAATGATTCTCTCTATATCAATGACGCTCTCCCCCTTCCCAATACTATAGACGCCAGGAAATTTCCTTCCCCTGCATATTTCGAAAAAATAATTTAAAAAGGACACACCCTCCTGACGGAATGGTGTGTCCTCTATCATTAAAGCCTATTTACTCGTCTTCATTTCGGCTTAGCTCACGCGCACAGGCGATATTCCATGTTGTCCTCATTGCACAATAGCCAATCTGCAGTAACAGCCTTCATATATAAGTCTACTACCTAAAAGGCTTAGACCGATACATTAATTGCGTCCGCCACCACGGAATCGCTGGGCGTATTCTTTGGCATCCTGTGCATTACGGACACGGTTTCGGCTCCACTCCAGCAAAATACGGTCTATATACCGGAAATGTACCTTCCCTGCAAATACCGCTTCCTTCAAAGCCAGCAAAATAAGCTCCTCGGGATACCGATCCTGATCCACCCAGCTGGTGATCGTCTCGTATTCCATCGGTGATAATGGTCGCCCGAATTCTTTCTCGAAAATCGTGAACAAATTCCGTTCTTCTGTAAGCGGGGATTCCGATATTCCATTCAGTAAATCCGGCTTTCCGGCAAACAAAATGTCATCTTCATCGTGCTGCTCGTTACGCTCGGCGATCATACATTCTGCCAACTTACGATACAGCCCCGTCAAATTGTAACGTTCGAATTGTACAGATGAACTGCGGTCTTCTACGGAATCAATTCTCAAAAATCCTTCTTTCATGAGCTTACTGAAATAGAGTGCGATTTCATTCGCAGTGCATCCGATACGGGCCTGCAATTGTTCCCATGTCGGAAATTCATTACGTTCCGCTTGTTTGAAGGCAAGCAACTGCATCAGTAGCAGCATTTCGCCATCTGCCAGCCGAAGTGTTCGATAATGCTTGAGCAGGGCGTAGGGAATCTGGACCATTCCGGCTTCCATAGCAAAGGCTACTCCCTCCGCCCATTCTGCCGCTGATGTCTTGTCGAATGATCCGGTCATCGGTTACGGATACAAACGATACAGCATACGTGGGAACGGAATCGTTTCACGTACATGATCGAGTCCACAAATCCATGCTACTGTACGCTCCAGGCCCAGTCCAAAACCAGAATGCGGAACGGTACCATATGTGCGCAGATCCATATACCATTGGTAGGCTTCACGAGCCAAGTTATGCTCGTTAAAACGTTCTTCCATCAATGCTGGATCATCAATCCGTTGGGAACCCCCGATAATTTCGCCGTAGCCTTCAGGAGCGATCATATCGGCACACAGAACAACCTCTGGACGGGTCGGGTCTGGTTTCATATAGAATGCCTTAATGTGTGTCGGCCAATGTGTAATAAACACAGGCTTGTTATATCTTTCGGCAATCGCCGTTTCATGAGGAGCACCAAAGTCTTCCCCCCATGGGATATCGAAACCTTCACCTTGAAGGAAGGCAATCGCCTCATCATACGTAATACGTGGGAATTCGCCTTGAATTTGCTCCAGCTTCGAAACATCGCGTCCGATAGTTTCAAGCTCCTTCGCACAATTTTTCAGAACAGATTGCACGATATGGCTTACAAACTGCTCCTGTACGCGCAAGGATTCTTCATGATCCACAAAAGCCATCTCAGGTTCGATCATCCAGAACTCAATCAGGTGACGACGTGTTTTGGATTTTTCTGCACGGAAAGTTGGACCAAAGGAATACACTTTGCCCAGCGCCATTGCCGCGGCTTCCATATACAACTGTCCGCTTTGTGTCAAATACGCATCTTCATCAAAATATTTAATGTGGAACAACTCTGTTGTGCCTTCTGCAGAGGAAGGAGTCAAAATGGGTGGGTCCACCTTCGTAAAGCCGTTGCCGTTAAAGAATTCCTGTACAGCACGGATAATTTCCGCCCGTACGATCAGAACAGCACGTTGCTTGGCGGAACGCAACCACAAGTGACGATGATCCATCAGGAAATCTACACCGTGCTCTTTGGGTGTAATCGGGTAGTTTTCGGTCAAATGAATAATCTCAATGCCTGTAACCGTTAATTCAAAGCCCGATTGGCTACGCGGTTCTTCACGCACCACTCCAGTAACGTAAAGGGAGCTCTCTTGAGTCAAGGATTTGGCGTCATTCCAAATATCCTCGGACACTTCGCTTTTCACGATAACCCCTTGAATATACCCGCTACCATCGCGCAGTTGCAGGAACTGAATTTTACCACTAGATCGTTTATTGTTTACCCAAGCGCCGATTGTAACCGTTTCCCCTACATGGCGACCCACTTGGGCAATCGTACTTTTATTCGTCATGACCGTCTCTCTCCTCTTAACCGAAAATCAAACAGCCCTTCCCCCTGGGTCAGGCTGTTTGCTCTCGCTGTTTGGTGCATGCGGAACTCAAACAATAGTCCACATGCATAAAGTTTACACTTTCGAACCGAACTACTGAACCAGACGGAACGTGTCGCGGGCAATAACCAGTTCTTCGTTCGTTGGAATGATCAGTACTTCTACCTTTGAATTTGCAGTTGTAATCCGGCGAGGCTCGCCAGAACGAATAGCATTCAACGATTCATCCAGCTCGACACCGAGGAATGTCAATTGCTCCAACACTCTCTTACGCAGAACGATGGAGTTCTCGCCTACACCTGCTGTAAATGCAATTACGTCTACCCCGTTCATTGCGGCAGCATACGATCCAATGTATTTGCGCAGACGGTATTCATACATTTCAAATGCCAATGTAGAATTAGCTTCGCCTTTTTCCATACCTTCTGTGATTTCACGCATGTCACTGCTGATACCGGAGATAGCTAAAAGTCCACTATGCTTGTTCAGCATGGAATTGACTTCATTGACAGTCAATTCTTCTTTGTTCATGACATAAGGTACGATTGCTGGGTCCAAATCACCACTACGAGTACCCATCATAAGGCCTTCCAGTGGAGTCATCCCCATGGAAGTATCAACAGACAAACCGCCTTGAACTGCTGTTATACTACCACCATTACCGATATGACAAGTGATAATCTTCAGGTCTTCCAAAGGACGACCAAGGAATTTGGCTGCTTCCTTACTCACAAAGTCATGGGAAGTACCGTGGGCACCGTAACGACGAACCTTGTACTTATTGTACAACACTCTTGGAATGGCGTACATATAAGCTTTTTCAGGCATGGTTTGATGGAACGAGGTATCGAATACTACAACCTGCGGTACATCTGGCATATTCAATTCAGCCGCTTTAATCCCCATCATGGAAGCAGGGTTATGCAGTGGCGCCAGGTCAAACAAGCGGCGGATTTCACTCTTCGCTTCAGGCGTTACAACTGCTGACTGTTTAAAGATTTCGCCTCCATGAACCACACGGTGGCCCACAGCCTGAATTTCGCTAGTACTGGAGATTACACCATGTTCAGCATCTGTGAGTGCGTTTAGCACTTTACGGATGGCTGTAGTATGTTCCAAAATTTCGCTAACTTCGGTGTATTCTTCTTTATTGGTTGGCTTATGCGTCAGAATGGAGGAATCCATACCGATACGCTCTACCAGTCCCTTTGCCAAAACGGACTCGTCCGTCATATCATACAATTGGTATTTCAGAGAAGAACTCCCTGCATTGATTACGAGAATTTTCATATCCGGTCACCATCCTTGTCGTACTTAAAGAAGCCTTCGCCCGATTTCACGCCCAGATTACCTGCACGCACCATTTTCTTCAGTACGATGGACGGACGATATTTCAATTCACCAAATTCACGGAACATACGCTCCAGAGCAGCCAAAACGGAATCCAGACCAAAGCGGTCAGCCATTTCCAAAGGGCCGTTTTGGAAGTTATAGCCGATTCGCATAGCGTCATCGATATCATCAGCGGAAGCCACGCCTTCTTGAAGTACATGGGCCGCTTCGTTAATCAGCAGACAGATAATCCGGCTTGTTACGAATCCAGGAGATTCATAAATCATGACTCCTTTTTTCTCCACTATTTCTTCCACGAACATCTTAGTGTTTTCAAAGGTATCATCCGAAGTTTTTAAACCACGAATAATTTCTACGAGATCAATACGGGATACTGGATAAATAAAGTGCATACCAATAACACGCTCTGGATACTTGGTCGAGCTGGCAAGCTCGGTCAGGCTCAGCGTGGATGTATTACTTGCAAGAATAATATTGTTTGGACACACATGGTCCAGCTCTTGGAACACTGCTTTCTTCTCGTCCAGATTCTCTGTAATAGTCTCAATGACCATATCACAGCTGCCGAGCTCCGCTAAATGGGATACTTTCTGAATGCGGGATAAGATCAATTTTTTCTCAGCTTGAGTAATTGCCCATTTTTCCAGTTGTTTGTCCAGACTCGTTTCAATCATATTGTAGGCGTAGTCTAGTTTCTCTGGTGTCTGCTCTACCAGCAGCACATCGATTCCTTTGGACGCGAGCATTTCAGAAATCCCCTGTCCCATGGTGCCGCCGCCGATGACGCCGATTTTTTTAAATTGCATGATTCTTAACTCCACCCTTTCCTGGTCACTCTCATATATTGTATCCTTCTTTGTCGAAAAATACATGTTTATGTCCCAATAGATAATAATATCTTAGCACGGACTAAAAGTAAAAAAAAATAACCAGCATAAAAAATTATGCTGGTAATAAAGCATTTTCACTAAATTGACATCTAAATTGGTCTCCAGACAAAGTTTCCTCCTTCATTAGGATGTCAAGTGAGTTGTCGAACACAGGACGATGCTTTTCCAGCAGTTCCAAAGTTCGGGTATGCAGGTCAGCCATAATCTCGCCATTTTCCCGCATGAGTTCTTCTTTCGTTACCATTTCCATGTTAATAATGCCAAGTGAAGTCAAACCGGAAGTCATCATCGTATGGACGATGTTCAGCGCCTGCTCAAAATCATTACTAGAGCCGGTACTTCGACCGCCATAGTACATTTCTTCTGCCGTAGCCCCTGCGAGCGAGATCATAATCTGCTCCTCCAGATACTGCTTGGTGTATAAATAATGCTCTTGCTGTGGATTGTGGCGCACATACCCAAGCGCTTTCCCACGTGGGCTAAGTGCAACCTGGCTTACGCTACCAGGACGAACAATTTCGGCCATAATAGCATGTCCCAGTTCATGGATCGCTACACGTTTTTTCTCTTCCAAGGTCGATTCTCGATCTGTCTTTTCACCCATCATCACTTTGTCAATTGCCATCGACAGATGTTTCTGTGCAATCATTTTCTGATCCTGTCTCATCGCATAGATTGCCGCTTCATTCATTACGCTCTCCAGCTGTGCGCCAGAAAACCCGTAAGATTCCTCAGCAATTTTATCCAGATTCGCATCTTCCTGAATCGGTTTGTTTTTGGCATGAATTTTAAGAATATGAAGACGGCCCTTCTTATCAGGCAAATCCACTTGAATATGACGGTCAAAACGCCCTGGGCGCGTTAAGGCGCTGTCCAGCATTTCTTTACGGTTTGTTGCCGCAATGATCAAAATCCGCGGTGTATCTACCGAGTAAATACCATCCATTTCTGTCAGCAACTGATTCAAAGTCTGATCATATTCTCGTTGCTGTCCACCCTCACGTTTACCACCAATTACGTCGATTTCGTCAATAAAAATAATTGCATTTTCCTTCTTTTCCTTGGCTGCACGAGTACGTGCCTCCCGGAACAACTCACGCACACGACCTGCTCCAACACCAACGTACATTTCAACAAATTCACTACCTGAGGCTGCAACAAAAACAGAATTAGTATAGTGTGCCGCTGCCTTAGCCATCAGTGTTTTTCCTGTTCCCGGAGGACCTGTGAGCAAAACGCCTTTTAATGGACGGATACCAAACTTGGAGATTTCATCATGTCGATTCAAAAAATCCAAGGCCTCACGCAGCTCCTGCTTAGCGCTTTCTTGCCCACCGATTTCCTCAAAAGTCAGCTTGTCCGGGCCATTTTTTTTACGTTTACGTTCTTGCCCAGCACCTACGGCCAAGCCTCCACGAGCATGCATGAGCATTAACAAGCCGCTGAACATCACACCAGCAACTAGAAGAGGGATAATATTTACCCCAATAAAAACGAGAAATATAATGGTTACCGGCACAATGCCGATTAATATTTCCTTGATCCATCTAGGCATTAGGCCATACCCCCATCTGCTGAGATTGACGTGGCAAAACGATAAACTTGGTCGCTTTCCCTTCGCTGAGTCGGATATAGACATTGTTCGAATCCATGTCGGTATCAGCTTTGATACCCGTCTTTTTCTTTTTCATATGCTCAACTGTAGATGAAATTTGAGTATACTTTCTATTTTCCATCGCTTCGGCTACAGGAAACATAGCCTCAGACCACCATTGATTCAGTGCTGAATTGGAACGGTCTGCAATATCGAGCTTAATGGTGCGGCTGCCAATGATGGATTGTCCTTTTTGCTTAACTACATCGACCAATCCGGCCACATCCGCCTGCGGTTTGAGATCTAGTTTCAATACAACCTGATCCTGTTTAATATCTATTTGAGCGCTTGTCACGCCTGGATATTGAGAAACCAGTTTTTCCAGAGGACTTTGCATTGTAACCTGACGGTAAATGAACCATCCCCCAAATAGCAGCAAAGCTGCCAAAACTGCCGCCACAACGATAGGAACTGCACGCAATTTCAAACAACATCCTCCTCTCAAAATGTAATACTCAGAAGAAACGGGACGAATGTCAACAAACAACCAAATTGCATGATCTTACAGTGATCAGCAATTCTTTTTTCTATCATTTTTGTCTATCACTTATAAAATATAGTATATCATAACGTATATCTAAAATCGAAGGCAATGTGTGGAGGAGTTGTGATGAGGCAAAATCTTTGGTTATGGTGGAGGTGGGACGCTGCGTGTAGGATTTGATCTTACGATCGCTGTTGCCCGCCATAAAGATGAATTTGCCTTAGGAGAGAAGTTGGGTAGGTAAAGATGCTTCGCTGGCATTCAGCTCATCTTTACGGCATAGCAAGACTAAAAGACGTAAATACGAATTTCATCGCATTTACGTCTTTTTCTTGAGCTTTTAATCATTTACTAGTCATTCATTCCACATCTGCTGATCCTCAACCAGCTCAGTTATTGGGCAAAGTATACTTTACCCCCGTCGCTCCCCCATCTGAAAAACGGTAAAAGGCATAGTAATGATGGCTTCCATCATCGTAAAACAGCTGCCACACATATTCGCCATTGAACACACTCGGCTGGAGGCTTACAATTTTCACACCTGGAAGCTGCTGCTGAATTAGCGCCGTCATTTTTTGCTCGTCGACTCCGTTCTTCAGCAGCTCGGTATGAACACCGCTATTATCTGCGGCAGGTACGTTAGGTTGTCCCTCCACTTTTTGAAAAGGAACCCATACCATTATATTTTCATTCTGTGCATTTTTCCCTTGAACCACCCAATATACCTGATCCCACACAGACTTCCATGTTTGAGTCGTGCTAACCAGACCACCTGATTGCTTGGCCTTAATGATAGCGGCATTTTTCTCAGCCACCTGGTCTTGAGTAACATAGGAATAATACCAGAAAATGCTGACCAGGATCAGTATCACGGCCAAAATGGCGACCGCTATCCATTTTTTCTTATTTTTCAAACCCGTGCTTCCTCTCTAAGGGGATGTGACACCTGAATTAGCGCGACAGCAGCCCTTCAAAGGCGGCTTGTGCCTCATGTTTGATACGTTCCTCGTCCATAGTCAGGCATTCGCCGTTTTTCACAACCTGACGACCGTCTACCCACACATGAGCCACGTCCTTGGCGCTTGCAGAGTATACCGCATGGGAAATAAGATCTGTACGCGGCAAGAAATGTGCCTGATTCAGATCCAGCGCGATAAAGTCAGCCTTGTTGCCTGCTGCCAACGCTCCTACTTCTTTTAAACCAATCGACTTTGCACCGTATTCTGTTGCCAGACGCAGCGCTTCACTTGCAGGAACTGCCGTAGGGTCACCGGATACACCCTTGTGAATAAGTGCTGCCAGACGCATTTCCTCGAACATATCCAGGTTATTATTGCTGGCAGGACCATCCGTTCCGAGAGAAACCGTAACCCCTGCACGCAGCAATTCAGGCACTCTTGCCACACCACTTGCCAGCTTCAAGTTGCTGCCAGGATTGTGGGAAACCGCTACACCACGTTCTGCCAGTAAAGCTATTTCTTCGTCGTTCAAATGAACGCCATGGGCAACAAGCGAAGGACGGGAGAAAAAGCCAAGCTTATCCAAGTGTGCAACCGGACGCAAACCGTAGTCGCGTACGTTTTGCTCTACTTCGGCGATCGTCTCAGACATGTGCGTATGCAGTGGCAAGTCCAGATCATGCGCAGCTTGTACGAATTTTTCAATAAACGCAGGTGGACATGTATATGGCGCATGCGGTGACATCATCGTTGTAATACGGCCGTCTGCTTTACCGTGCCAGTTACGCGCAAAAGTCACGGCCTCTGCCAGCTTGATTCGCTGTTCTTCCTCCGAACATAGTCCAATTGCTCCACGCATCAGACTTGCACGAATACCTGACTCTTCAGCCACACGAGCCACCTCATCCATATGATCGTACATATCGAGGAAGGTTGTTGTTCCACCTTTCAGCATTTCCAGCACAGACAAGGACGTACCCCAGTACACGTCTGTAGATGTAAACTTGGCTTCCATAGGCCACATTTTTTCCTGAAGCCATACTTGAAGTGCCAAATCATCTCCATGCCCACGCAGTAGAGACATCGCCGCATGACCATGAGTATTGATCAGACCAGGTAAAAACAATAGCCCTTTACCATCGATCGCTTCCGTCTCTTCCTCACCCGCAGGCAAGGTTTCGCCAATATAAGTAATACGACTATCCTCCACAATCATAAAACCATGGACTACCCCTGCTTCTGGTCCATTTACGGCAAAAGATCCGTTTTTAATCATCCATTTATTCACTGTCATATTGTGCTTCTTCCTTTCCGTCCTCCAAATAATAAGCGAGGCTAAGCAAATCAGTTGTAAAGTCTGTGGCATGAATCCGAATGTTGGCTGGTGCCTTGAGAGTAGTCGGTGCAAAGTTCAGGATCGCTCCAATTCCGCTATCAATAAGCCTATCAGCCACGTGCTGTGCTTCAAAATCAGGTACGGTAATAATCCCGATTCGAATGTTTTTTTCTTTCACAGTCGCTTCCAGTTCATCCATCGGTTGCACGACCAATGTATTGATCTTGGTTCCTACCTTATCCGGAAACGCATCAAATACCGCCACAATCTTCATATTGTCTTTTAAATAAGCGTTATAATTCGAAAGGGCTTGCCCCAGATTACCCGCTCCGACCAATACTACATTAATTTGTTGGTCGATTTTCAGGATATGGCGTATTTTCTCAATGAGATAAGAAACATCATAACCGATACCCTTCCGACCAAAATCTCCAAAATAAGCAAGATCTTTACGGATTTGGGCCGGGTTCAAATCTAGCCTCTGTCCCAGCTCTTGAGAAGAGACCGTAGCCACCTCCCGTTTGTGCAGTGCATTCAGATAACGTAAATATACGGGTAACCTCCGTACGACAGCCTCTGAAATTTTATCTGATTTCATACTTGCTCCCCCTAATTGTAACGAACATACTTATGTCCGTCCGTTATGCCTCTGTCTCCGGGGCGGATTGGAGCCATTCGGCGATGCGGGGCACCATTTGCTCCGATGGCATATGCTCCATTTTTGGTCCCGGTAACGAGTACAAAAAGTGCTTTCCGTAATAGGATTCAATCACACGCGTATCATAAACGATAACGACCCCGTGGTCGTTCGCTGTACGTACCAACCGACCAAATCCCTGTTTGAAGCGAATGACCGCTTGCGGTACAGACAGCTTCATAAATGGATTCTTCTTCTGCTGCTGGAGCAGTTCGCTTTTTGCCTCCAGCAGCGGGTGATTCGGCGGTTGAAACGGCAAGCGAACAATGGCTAGACAAGTCAGAGCCTTCCCCGGAATATCGACGCCTTCCCAGAAACTGCTGGTCCCCAGCAATACAGAAGCTTTCGCTTCCTGAAACCGGCGGGTTAGCTTGCTGCGACTTCCACTGTCCACACCTTGTCCCAGCACAGTAATTTCGCTGGATGCTAAGGCCTCTTTGAGCGGCTCATACACTTGCCGGAGCATCCGATAGGACGTAAACAGAACGAGCATTCTCCCACGTGTCGCCTGAGCAGTCGCTCCTAGAGAGCTAACGAGCATATCTACAAAATGCGCATCTCCTACACTGCCCTTCACACTTGGGAAATCCCGTGGAATAACCAGCAACACCTGATCCCTGTAATTAAAGGGTGACGGGAGCTGCGAAGTCATCAGCCGCTCTTGATCTGCGGCCTCCTGTAAGCCGAGCTGATCGATCATGTACTGAAACGACTTATCTACCGACAAGGTAGCAGAAGTCAGAATAATGCTTCTTTTTTTGTCAAAAAACATTTCTTTCAACTGGCGGCTCACATCGACGGGTACCGCATAAAATTGCAATGATTTACTACGGAATTGCCCGCTTGCCTCGAGCCAGTATACGGTTGTTTCATCATCGAGTCGGATAAAAAAGCGCAAATTTTCTCGAATCCCCGCCAAATCCTTGAGCAGACCCGTGATATCTGTAATAAGGCTATCCGCCGCATAATCGTCATGTTCTTCCTTGACGTCCAGCATCAGCTTGTCGCCCTTGCGCAAAATTTCGCTCATCGTTACATATAGCTGATTTTCCAAAGCTCCCGCCTGATCCCACTTTGCAGGCTTGGCCGAAGGTTTGAGACGGGAAGAAAACTGTCCTGTTTCACCCGGTGTCGCATCACTTCGCTCCGGCAACATGCCAAACAGCTTGTCGCTTAGCAGGTCCCAAGTTTCCTTCACCTCTAACACGAGCGGATACAGCTGGTCGATAGTTGAGGCCCAATCTGCCGACTTCTCGTGCCCCGATTTCGCCAACTGTTGACGAAGTGAAGGCAGTTGTCCATTCTTGCTGTCTTTGAACAGTCGCGTCAGTGTATGCACGAGTGTGAAATATTTCATATGCATACCTAGGTGTTTACCAGCTACTTCCTCCAGGTGATGGGCTTCATCTATCACCAGATGTTCATAGCTCGGCAATAACTGATGACTGGCTTTGACGTCTGTGAACAACTTAGAGTGATTCGTAATAACAACATCCGCTATTCCTGCTTCATGGCGTGCACGATGATAATAACATTTGCGGAACCATGGGCAGGAACGACCAAGACAGGACTCTGAATCACTCGCCACCGTTTCCCAGAAATCCCCTCCACGGTTGCTCAGATTCAGTTCTTCATCATCACCGGTTTCTGTTAGCGTCAACCAGACGATCATCTGAGCCGCTGTAATTAAATCTTCCTTCGGTGTAGCGAAGTCTCTTCTGTTTATTTTATGTTCAAACTTACGCAGACACAAATAATGTCCCCGACCCTTGAAAATAGCAGCCCGGAACGGAAACGGAATCACCTTGGTCAGCATCGGAATGTCGCGCTCGCGTAATTGCTCCTGCAGGTTGATCGTATGTGTACTCACCATAACGCGCTGTCCCTTTTTCACACTGTGATACAGCGATGGGAGCAAATAACCCAGAGACTTCCCTGTTCCTGTACCTGCTTCAATCAGCAGATGCTTGTCTTCACTCAGTGCCTGATTCACACCCTCAATCATCTGTATCTGCGCCTCGCGCTCCTCATATTGACTCAAGGATGAACGCAAATTGTCCCGCACATCATCCATGTACTCCTCAAAGGTAACACCTGACAGTGGATTCGGGTCATCTTCTCTACGCGGAGCAGCTAGCTCCGTCCAATCTTCCACTTTTAGCGCAAGCTGACGAAAAAACTGATATCCCTCCAAATCCTGAATAGGATCAAGCTCTTTCTCTTCACGCACCCCATCAAGAAACCATCCAAGGTCACTGTCTTCCTCTGCAAACAAATCACTAAGCCGCTGTATCGTTATCAGAGGTAATGCTTGAAGCTCACCCAGACACTTTAAAAACACCTCGGCCGTAGCCAATGCGTCGCTGTCTGCTTGGTGAGGGCGATCATGTGCCAGCCCGAACTCAGAAGACACAAAACCCAACTGATACGAAGATAGTGATGGAAACATAATTTTCAGAAAATCCATTGTATCCAAGATTCTTCCGCTAAATGGCAAGTATCCGCACCGATCCAGAGCGTTTTGCAAAAAATTAAAATCAAACGCCACATTATGACCGACCAGTACAACATCGTCCAGCATAGGCACAAGCTCCATCATCATTTCTTCAAGTGCAGGTGCATCCTTCACGTCATCGTCTGTAATTCCGGTCAATCCAGTGATAAAAGGTGGAATAGATCTGCCAGGGTTTACATAAGAGCCGTAAACACGGGAAATGCTGTTATCATGATCTATAATTGCAAGTCCGACTTGAATGATGTCATCCGCGGACTGGGTGCCTGTCGTTTCAAAATCCAATACCGCAAATTTCATTCGGGCTTAATCCTTTCTTATGACACTTACAAAAATAATAACTCCGTATATTAGCATAGCAGAAGATCGCGTGTTTGGAAATTAAGACAGCCAAAAAAGACGATGCATACGCCGCCTCAGGAGGTGGGCATGCATCGTCTTACTCGGTGTCTGACAACTACATCCAGGTCATTATGGAGCTGTCGTATCGAAGCTTTTCGGTACCGGACAAACAGGCTTCCATATTGTGCAGCGGCTCGGGTAACGCAGGATCTAACTGATGTGCGAGAGCAAAACATTTTTGCGCCTCCTCTACGTCAGCCTGCTTTGCCAACAGACAGCCTAGCGCATTATAGATGACCGCTTTTAGTCCTGCCTGCTCAGTCAGGTCCAGCACCTTCTGAAAATGGTATACAGCTTCTGCTGGATCATCTAGTTGAAAATAGGCCATTCCCATATACATGCGACTCTGCCAACTGTTCGGAAAATGCTGTAGTACCTGCTCAAATTGTTGGATCGCCTCAGGGTACATAAGTAATCGATAATACCCTTGCCCCCGACTAAAAGCCGGCAGCTCTTTTTCAGGCAGCTCCGTGTCAGACATATCGGTCTCCGCGGAAAAGCCGGCCGCACGCAGGCACACCATTTTTTCCTCAAAGGCCAGCCACTCATCCATAATTCCGTCACTCATTCTCCGCAGCAGACTCCAGTGCTGTAGCAGCTCCTGCCTGCGGGAGCCCTGGGCTGATGGGTAATGCTTCACGATATCATCTAACATGCTGTTCATTTCTGCGAATACATGCTGGAACATGTGCATCCCGCCCTTATGAAAGATGGATTAATACACTCACATTTTTCGCTTAAAAGACGGGTTTCATCCGCACTCCCATTCATTACATGATCGTCGCATGTACTTCTTTGTTCATCGTTTGGGCTGGTTTATTATGTTCATCAACAAATACCACTGTTGGTTTGTATGTTTTGGCCTCTTCATTTGACATGGAAGCATAGGAAATAATAATGACTGTATCACCAGGCTGCACCAAACGAGCTGCCGCACCGTTGAGACAGATCACGCCGCTCCCACGCGGTCCGGGGATAACATAGGTTTCCAGTCGAGCTCCATTGTTATTGTTTACAATTTGAACCTTTTCATTCTCCAACAGATCCGATGTCTCCATGAGATCTTCATCTATAGTGATACTCCCCACATAGTTCAGGTTAGCTTCCGTAACCGTAGCGCGGTGAATTTTGGATTTCATCATAGTTCTAAACATGGGAAAGCACCTCCGCCTTCTGTATTCTTATATTGTCAATCAGTCGGGTACTGCCAAATTTCACAGCTAGCGCTACGATGATGTCTTCCTGAACATCACATAGCCGCTGCTCGGGAAGAAGGGGCTCCAGACCAGGAAAAGTTAAAATTTCAATGTAATCAATGTCTGCTAAAGGAGAGGAAGTAATGGTGGACTCCACCATTTGATGTAACTGACGAATCGTAATTGTGTTTGTTACAATATCTTCGCTCACTTCTTGCACCTTACGCAGTGACTGGGACAGCACCAATGCCTGCTCGCGCTGTTCTGCACTTAAATACACGTTACGGGAGCTGAGGGCCAAACCATCCGCCTCTCTGACGATGGGACAAGGTACGATAGTCACGTTCATATTGAGATCAGTCACCATCTGCTGGAGCACAGCAACCTGCTGTGCGTCCTTCATCCCAAAAAAGGCCAAATCAGGACCTATCATGTTAAAAAGCTTGGCTACCACCGTAGTCACACCATCAAAATGGCCGGGACGGGAAGCACCGCACAAGCGATCTGTCAAAGCGGATACACGAATTTTGGTTTGGGTTGGTTGTGGATACATTTCTGCTACAGTTGGCAAAAATACAATATCCACGCCCTCACGCCGTGCTACCTCCAAATCACGAGCTTCATCGCGGGGATAGCTTTCCAGATCTTCATTCGGTCCAAATTGGATCGGATTTACGAAAATGCTAAGCACCACCGTATCTGCCATTTCACGCGCCTTGTGCATCAAGCTCGCATGTCCTTCATGCAGGTATCCCATCGTTGGTACAAAGCCGACTTTATGTTGCAGTAAAGAGGCAGAATCGTGTACCGTTTTTGCTCCATTGGCTCCAAGTTGCCGACGTTCGGCAATAACCTTGCGTAGTTGAGCCACTTCTCTTACGATGATCATGACTGAGATTCCACCTTTTCCTTAGCTTGTTTCTGCGCTTGTCCTTTTGCCTGTCCGTACAAGGACTCCAGGGACTCCACAACACGGTCATCCGCGCTGAATACATGCTCTGCGGCCGGGAATGCCCGCCCTTTCACATCACTCACATACTGCTCAATGCTGCTGCGGATCAAGCCGCCTACATCGGCATAGGTTTTAACAAAGCGTTTGCTGAAATAAGGAGATGCGTACTGAATCAGATCGTGATAAACAAGTACTTGACCGTCACATCCACGTCCTGCACCGATTCCAATGGTTGGAATGGAAAGTTCTTTAGAAATCGCCGTTGCCACTTCCTCAGTCACCAATTCCAAGACAATACCAAAGGCACCCGCCTGCTCTAATGCCTTGGCATCTGCCATCAACCGGCGTGCGTCTGCTTCGTCCTTACCTTGAATGCGATAGCCACCAATTTGATTAACTGATTGCGGAGTAAGCCCGATATGTCCCAGCACAGGTACACCTGCCTGAACAGTCGCTTTTACGACATCGGTAATTTCAGCTCCGCCCTCCAATTTAACAGCATGCGCATGTCCTTCTTGCATCAGACGGCGGATGCCTTGAAGACTTTCGGATATGCTGCCGTGATATGTCATAAAAGGCATGTCCGCTACGATAAATGTATTCTCAGCGCCTCTTGCAACTGTCCGGGAATGGTACACCATATCATCCAAGGTCACAGGGATGGTCGAATCGTAACCAAGAACTACGTTACCCAGCGAGTCCCCCACGAGAATGATGTCAATTCCCGCCTCCTCGGCTATCTTAGCCGATGGATAATCATAGGCGGTCAGCATACTGAGCGGAATGCCCTCCTGCTTCATTTTTTTCATTTTTACAATATTCAGCGCTTGTTTTCCTGCCATCGCGAATGGCTCCCTTCCATCTTTTTTTGGCACAAAAAATAACCTTTTATGAACGCCTGTACATCTGCGTCATCAAAAGGTCCGAACAGCCAAAAAAGACACTCATTTTGAGATCGTCCCTTCTGTCTCGGTCCTGTTCGGCTCAGAGCAGAATCCAACGTAACCTTCAAATGAAGTTATGATGGTCTTACAAACTTGCTAAAGTAGAGCAATGTGCCCTTGGAGTGCAGCTCGGACCGTCCGATGCCGCCTCCTGCACAGTATAACAAAAAACATCAGCTTTTTCACGTGAAGTTTCACACAGGAAACAGAAAGATTGTGGTCGTATACTCAGCTAGGGTCGCTTCTACAATTGTATATCCCCTGAAATAACCTGAATCCGCTCACCCTGGTTCGTTTCTATCACTAGTGCCCCTGAAGGGTCCAAGCCCACCGCTGTACCTTCTACCGCTATCCCTTGTCCCGTATGTGCCCGAACGCTGCGGTTCATCGTCACGGATAACGCCTCCCACAGCATGGCTATGGGCTGGAACCCCTGCTCGGCATACAACTTACTTAGCAGCTCCATTTCTTCCAGAACTGCAGCAATCAGTGCAGTACGGTCAATTTCAAGTCCTGCTTCTATTTTCAAGGATGTCCCTACATGGGATAGCTCTTCCGGGTAATCTTCTTTATTTAAATTTACGTCAATGCCGACCCCTGCAATACAGTAGCGGACCCGTTGATCCTCTGTTGCAGATTCCAACAGAATACCGGATACTTTGCGACCATGAATCAACAGATCGTTTGGCCATTTGATTCCTGCCTCCACACCCGTCAGCCGACGAATGGCTCTACACACTGCTACACCTGTAAGTAGCGTTAGCTGGGGGGTAAAAGCTAAGGGCTGGGTGGGGCGCAATACAATGCTCATCCATATCCCTTTGCCGCGAGGGGAATACCATTTACGTCCCTGACGTCCCCGACCCGCCGTCTGTTCTTCTGCCAGCACTACCGTTCCCTCCGGCGCATCCTCTTCTGCTAAACGCATAGCATCCTGCTGAGTGGATACCGTCGAATCCAGCACTATGATACGCTGGCCAAACGATTGTGTAGTTAATAGATCTGCCAGTTTGGATACTTCCAATCGGTCAGGCCGAGATATCAACCGATAGCCCCGGCGCGAAGAGGCATCGATATTATAACCCAGCTCACGCAGTTTGTTGATTTGCTTCCATATTGCTGTGCGACTAACGGAGAGGCGTCGGCTAATCTCCTCACCAGATACGTAATCGGATGAACCTTCCTCCAGTATGCCTAACAGTCTATCATGATTATTCACTACTCATCACCCGTTTCACTTCCTGAAGCAATGTTTCTGTTTCATTCGGGATATCTCCGCAAGCGACCGCTTGTAAAAGCCGTTCCATCATCTGCCCCAGCCAAGGTCCACCTGGTCGATTCATTGCCTGAACCAGTTCATTTCCAGTAATATTTAAATCTTTGATACGAACGACGACAGCCTGCTGTGTCCACGAGTTTGCCAGTTCGGCAATCTTCTTCACATGCTTTTCTACCCACGGCGGTAATCCACGGAACGAAGAAGGCAGTGTCTTGTGAAGCTCCAGCCAGTCTGAAGCTGTATCCTTTCCCAGCTTAATTAACAATCGAATCCAGTTACGACGCAGTACCTCGTCGTTGATAGGGTCAGAATCTCTCGAAACAGAGTTGTCAGCTATGGCAACAGCATGGCTGATGAGCTCGGTCTCCCATTCCAATAAATGAACCAAACGCAAACGTACGGCGTTGGAGAAGGTCCAAGCTCTTAATAGCTCGTCCGCTGCCTCGGAGCTAAGTCTACAAGACATAAGGAGCAAACCCCACCGTAGCTCTGCTGGCAGCTGCACGATCTCCTTGAGCGCCTGTGCGTCACATTGTTCCCAGGGAACCGGAACCTTCGTACAGCCAAGCAATCCGCTACGTCCCAGCATCTCCAATCCACGTAATGGGTCAGGCCCCGCTAGCATCTTTTCTAACTCGACTCGTACCCGTTCCATGGCTATATATCGAAGTCCCTCTCTGCGACGGATCATACCTTTCCAGGTATTGTAGGCCACCCGGAACCGAAATACAGAGGCAAAACGGATGCAACGCAGCATTCGCAGCCCGTCCTCCTCAAAGCGTTCCTCAGCTCGTCCCACACAACGAACGAGAGCAGCTCGCAAATCGGCTTCTCCCCCAAACGGGTCCACCCGCTCTCCGTGTTCTGCCATCGCAATCGCATTCATAGTAAAATCCCGTCGCATCAGATCCTCACGGATATCCTTCACGAAGGCAACTTCCGTTGGACGGCGGTGATCGGCATAACCGCTTTCTGTACGAAAAGTGGTCACCTCGAACGCATGGCCACCCTGCATAACCGTTACCGTCCCATGCTGGATTCCTGTCGGAATAACATGAGGGAATAGCGCTAAGACCTGTTCAGGCTCAGCCGAAGTGGTCAGATCCATATCATGAATAGCTCGTCCTAATAGCTCATCCCGCACACAGCCGCCAACCCAGTAAGCTTCGTGGCCTGCTGCTGTTAGTGTATGTATGACCTCTCTGCCATGAAGTGCCATCTCTTGGTCAGCGCATTGCCAAGTATTTGTATTCATAGGGTTTCCCCCTTTGCAAGTATTCAATATAAAAAACGGACGCGAGTCCGCCCCCTTAAACGCTGATCGGTTTAAGATCCGGCACCTCGCGTCCCAACACACGGTAATAGATTTCTTCATATTGACGGGTAATCAGCTCATCACAAAAAACGGTACGGGCGCGGGTCAGACACGCTTCACGGAAACGTTCCGCCATCGCTTCATCGGACAACAGCTCAACTGCATAATCAGCCATCGCCTCAGTATTACCAATTTCAGCAAGATACCCCGTACTTCCATGCACAACGAGTTCAGGAACTCCTCCGGCCTGAGAACCGATTGTCGGCACTCCACAGGCCATTGCTTCCAGCGCAACCAAACCAAAACTTTCTTTTTCCGAGGGAAGCAGCAGCACATCCGCCATAGAAATCACTTCTGCGATCTGATCCTGCTTACCTAAAAAGAAGACCTTGTCTTGAAGTCCTAAATCCTCAATTTTGCAACGGATTTTTGGTAGATCCGGTCCTTCCCCCACCAGCAGCAGCTTCGCAGGCACTTTTCGTTGCACTCTTTCAAATATATCCAACACATCGCCCACCCTTTTGACAGGACGGAAATTGGAAATATGCATCATTATTTTTTCATGCGGTTGGGCAAAGTCTCTTCTAAGCGCAGCGGCATCTCGTGGATAATACACCCGTTTATCTACAAAATTATAGGTTAAATCAATAGGCCGTGTAATTTCCAGCGCATCTATCGTCTCCCGAATCAAATCTTTGGAAACCGCCGTCACAGCGTCACTTTTGTTAATAGCCAGCCGAATCAGGTCCTTCAACGACTCATCCTGTGCCAAGACTGTAATGTCCGTACCGTGTAGGGTGGTTACCACCTTCAGATGATCACCCACCATTTCCTTCGCCAAGTAAGCGCATACTGCATGTGGTACCGCATAATGAACATGGAGTACATCCAAATTCTTCATTTGTGCGACTTGGGCCATTTTGGTCGCCAGTGACAAATCATAGGGCGGATATCTAAACACGTAATAATCGTTAATTTCAACCTCATGATAAAAAATATTTTTCTGAAACGTCCCGCCTAATCTGAACGGAATGCTATTGGCAATAAAATGAACCTCGTGCCCTTTTTCTGCCAGCAACTTGCCCAGCTCAGTAGCCACTACGCCGGAACCACCCAGCGACGGATAACAGGTAATCCCAATTTTCAGTTTGTCATTCAAGCTAGCTGCCTCCTTCCGATCACCAGTGATAACTTTTCTGCCGATTTATTTTAACACTCTGCAAAATGCTCAAGTATAGAATTCTTATGTGAATAGCTTAACCAGATATGGCGTTTTGGACGCAAAGCCTTCCGCATACGAAATCAATTTGCGCTGACCCAACAACGAGTCGCGAGCTTTTACGCGTTCCACATATCCCTGATTTAATGGAGTGGATACTGTATCCTTTCCAGGCGCTGCCTGAAATTGCGAAGCATAACTCAATAATGACTGTTCCTTGACTTCATAATGCTCGGTGATATCCACAATCAAATCCGTTCTGCCAATATCATTGATAAAATAAAAATATAATTGCTCTACCTGTACCGCAGGATTTTCTGGCATAAAACGTCGCAACTTCGCGTTAAATACCGCTTCCTCCACCAACTTGCTACACATGACATGGTCTGGATGCCGATCCTCCCAATAAGGAGCGAATACGACTTTCGGTGCATGGCGCCTGATTTCTGCTGTAACTGCAGCTACATGTTCAGGAGTTACATATAATCCACGATCAGGCAGACCCAAATTCGTCCGCACAGCAAGCCCGAGCACTTTCGAAGCATGTTCAGCTTCTGACATACGAGTATCCACATCACCATTGGATGACATTTCAGCCCGCGTCAAATCGCACACGCCCACCTTTAAACCAGCGGCTGTATGCTTGGCAATCGTGCCTCCCATTCCTATTTCTGCATCGTCAGCATGAGCTCCGAAAATCAGGATGTCCAGCGTCATTATATATCACCCTGCTGGTCAATGCCCGGTTTATATTTATGTACCAGCTCACGCCAAGCAAAATCGCCTCGGTCCAGCGCTTTCACCAGTATTTCAGCAGTTGCAACGTTTGTTGCCAAAGGAATCCCCTGCACGTCACACAAACGTAACAAGGCACTAATGTCCGGCTCATGCGGTTGTGCCATGAGCGGATCACGCAAGAATATAATCAAGTCCATGTCATTTTGTGCAACCATAGCCCCGATTTGCTGATCTCCTCCAAGCGGCCCGGACATGAAACGGTGAATTTCAAGCTTGGTTTGCTCCATAATGCGCAGACCTGTTGTACCTGTTGAAAATAACTTGTGATCTGTAAAAACATGCTCATAGGCCGTTATGAAATTTACCATTTCATCCTTTTTTCGGTCATGCGCTATAAATGCAATCTTTAACATTCGAAGTTCCTCCTGCCTCATTCTATAATTTCATTCGTCCAATCATTCGCGTATTCTTAATCGATGTAATGCTCAAATCCATATACAAGCCCTGGCTGCTCCATGACCTTCTGAATACCGATTTTAACACCCGGCATATAGCCCGCCCGTTCATAAGAATCCTGACGAATCTTCAGAGATTGTCCAAACCCTCCGAATATCACTTCTTGCTGTGCGAACACACCGGGAAGACGGACACTGTGGACACGAAACCCTTGATAGTAACCTCCCCGTGATCCTTCTAACGTTTCTTCCTCTTCCGGGTTACCCTGTCGCAGCTCTTCACGCTGTTCGGCGATCAGCTCTGCGGTCTTAATGGCTGTGCCCGATGGCGCGTCCAATTTTTGGTCACCATGATATTCGATAATTTCCAGATGTGGGAAGTATTTCGCTGCCTGAGCCGCAAACCGCATCATCAAAATGACGCCAATTGAAAAGTTTGGCGCGATCAGACCACCAATTTGCTGCTCACGACACTGCTTGTCCAGTTCATCAATCTGTTCGGGAGTAAACCCTGTTGTTCCGATAACCGGACGAACTCCATGCTTGATAGCAAGCTCTGTATGTGCATATGCAAAACGCGGCCCCGTAAAATCGACCATGACATCCGCTCGGCTATCCAGTAATGCCTGCTCCACATCCTCCACAATAGCGATACCCGCTTCCGGTAGTCCGACGAGAAGGCCGGCATCACTGCCGGCATGTGTTCTGTTCACTGCGGCCACAAGCTGTAGTTCCTCATCTTGAAGAACCAATTTGACAACTTCACGGCCCATACGCCCTGCTGCTCCTACAACAGCCACTTTTATTGGTTCTGACATATCCCTACAACTCCTTATGCATCCATTTGTGCTAGATCTGTTCATTCATCTGCTGGCATAACTTCTTCATGAGGTTGGCAAGCTGCACATTGTGAGGAAACAGTGCAGCCGCCTCACGAGCAGCCTGCACAGCCAGCTTATACTCATTCATTTCGTCATAAATCAATGCGAGCAGCAAAAAAGCATCCCCACATAACGGATCGAGGGCTATTGCTCGTTCCAGTAACAAGATCGCATCCTGACGCACCTGCGGCGTAGCTCTGTCGACATCCAGCATTTTTCTGGCCTTCTCCGTATGCTGCCTGGCTTCCTGCGCATGTAGATGGAGAACATATTCATCCTGCTGTGGAGCGAGACGAACCGCATGCTCTGCATATGCGAGAGCCTGCTCCAAACGACCACTACGAGCATAGGTAACCGAGCACCGGAAATAATGCTCCGCATGATCAGGCTGAGCTGAAATTGCTTTTTCAAACCATTCCACGGCCTGCTCAAAATCGTTCTGCAAAATGCACTGATAAGCTTTCTGAACGTATTCCTCCGCCTTCATGACACTGCACCTCCGGGTAACCGGTTTGGTACAGCATATGTACAAAGCGCCTAATCGGTGTCCTTTTTGGTCCAACGATTCGCATCACGTGTGTTAAATTTATGCATAACCTTATCATGTGCCTCGGTCAAATTTATACCTAGCGAGTTCGCAAAGCAGATGGTGATGAACAAAATGTCCCCCAGCTCCAGCTCAATGGAATTGTCCGCCTCATCCGTTTTTTTCGGTTTCTCGCCAAAGGAGTGATTGACTTCCCTCGCCAGTTCCCCGACTTCCTCAGACATCCGGGCCAACATCGCTAAAGGGCTAAAATACCCTTCCTTAAATTGAGATATATACTGGTCTACCTCACGTTGAATTTCATCTAATGATTTTTCCATGAAACACGCAATCCCCCCATGTGCAGGTTTATTCATATGTTATCGTAAAGCACATTTTAAAACAAATTTTTTTTAATTGTGAACTTACGACCCCAACTTACTGTCATCAGTCTTTTAAAGCTACCGTAAAAAGGTATACTACATATAAGGAGCTGCGATTAGCAAAATCAGCATGAAGTCGTTCTTCCTTAAACTGCTACTGCGAGGGATTATATGAAGATATCCAAGTCCATGGAACAGCTTAAAATGATTTTACCCATTGTGCTCGGGACCGCCATCTATGCATTCGGTCTGCTTTATTTTATTATACCCAGTAAACTGATGGAAGGTGGTATTACTGGGATCACCCTGCTGCTCAATTATGCTTTTTCGATTTCACCCTCTCTCTCCACATTGCTTCTGAACATTCCTTTATTTTTAATTGGATGGAAAATGCTTGGGGGCAAGCAAATTCTATATACAGGGGTAGGTATTGGGTCGCTCACTTTTTTTCTGTGGTTGTATGAAAAAATGATTCATCTCGGATGGATGGGAACATTTCAAACTGAACACGATTTTATACTTTCTTCATTATATGCGGGGGTTACGCTTGGGGCCGGATTAGGTATTGTGTTCCGCTTTGGCGGCACCACGGGCGGCTCGGATATAATCGCTCGTATTCTTAACCGGAAGTTTGGCTGGAGTATGGGAAGGATTATGCTGGTCATTGATATCGTCATTATCGGTGCTTCACTACTTTACATACCAAAAGAAAAAATTCTATATACATTAGTCGCCGTGTTCATCGCGTCCAAGATTATTGATTTTATACAAGAAGGCGCCTATTCCGCCAGAGCCTTTATGATTATCAGCGACCACACGATGGACATTGCGGATATTATTATTAGAGACATGGATCGCGGAGTTACTATTATTCCGGCTGTAGGTGCATTTTCCAAGCAGGCCAAGCATGTTGCCTATTGTGTCGTGCCTCGTCAGGAAATACGACGTTTGCACCAAATTGTTAAATCGGTTGATCCACGGGCGTTTATTATCATACAGGATGTGCATGATGTACATGGAGAGGGGTTCAAAGAGGAATAGCCCGGAAATCCGGGCGATGGGCTAACATATATGGATGGCTCAGCAGCCAACGACGCGAATGTTCGAATTTGCATCGTTATCCAGAGAAACCAGCTCGATATTTACGATAACCTGCATAGACCAGCGCCAGCAGAACAATCATGCCGATTGCCAATTCTGCCCGGCGCTCACTTTCACGCGGGATAAATGGCGCCAGTGCAGTGGCGTCTTTTTCACGTCCAAACAAGGCATTAAACGTCGGATTTCCCTGATCCAACGCCCCTCTAATCGCTGAGGCATCTGCGTATTGCTGATCACCCAATCCTTTGACGTAGGAAATCCATGAATCAGCCCGGACAACCTCACTTGTTCTGCCATGTATCAATGCTGCTGTACGAATCGTCTCATAATGGTCCTCCAGCACTGCGGCTCCAGCTTTGAAACCCTTCATGTTACCTTTAGCAAACTGGCTGTTCAAACCGCTAACATCTTCTTTTAAAATCTTATAATACTGCTGCCATAAGGGCTGACGCGGATGTGCAAGCGCATCTGTCGCAAGTCGTAAATTGGCCGCAGCCTTCACCCACTCATCTGGTGATACTTGGACGGACTGTGTAGCTTGCTGCACCTCAAGGATGCTGCCGGACAAAGCATGAATGGCCTCTACAGATAACGCTGCCTGCACCTGTCCGGTGCCAAACCATCGACTCACCTCGGCTACATCCGCGCGCGCTTTTTCAATGTTCCCGTCCATCACATCCCGGTACAGTATCGCAGCTGCATGATCCAGTTCCTCAATTTCTTTTGTATTTCCTATGGGTTTTGATTGATCACGCGCTTCTGCCACACCTGGAGGGACGCAGACGGACAGCATCAGGACCATAGATAATACAACACTCGAAACAATACGTATCGTAATTTGAAACGTCTGACCCCTAATCATGGGACATCCCTCCTCACCTTACTGTATGGCAAGGTTACCGGGACTAGAACTTTCTTCAAAATCAAACCAAAACTTTGTGTAGCTAAATGATTAAAGCTCTTTCTTATTTTATGATCATCACGGATTCCTTTCTATTTCTTCACTTCTACTCTCATTCGATTGCGCGCAAACATGGCAAGCCATGCTGCTACGATACTGACAAGGGTGAGCATATAGGTAAACGCACGCACTTGCGGTACATTATCCATTAGCGTCTTTGGAAGATACGGATATATACCAAATGTATAATCCATCGTATCATTTAACAATGTCCAGAGTGCGGCTAGGCATAAAGCAGCCCATTTGCAGGTGAAAAAACGCACGAACAGTAACGCTTCGACCGCCATTGCCGTGTGAGATGCCACCAGCATCCAATCCTGCCATATCATATGTCCGCCCTGCGCAACTCCCCAAAAAATAATAGCTGAAGCCCATATGCCATATTTTACACTCGTGACAACAGCCAACGCCTCCATGATCTGTCGAATGACCTTCAAGCTCTTGAGACGCGGAGAATAGAGCAAAAATGCTATAGAGATCGTAAAAAACAGACTCGCCGTCGGACTATCAGGCACAAATACAATCTGCCACATCGGATGATAATTTAGAGTATATGCCAACTGCCCCCCATACCATATGTACCCATACACTGTTCCTACCAGATTACACCAGAACAGCAGCCATAAAAAAGGCCGGCTCGTCAAGAACGACCGGCTCCACAAATAAGATAACGACACGCCCTTCATCCTCCGTTCATACGACGGTTGCCTTGTACAGGCCCATCCTACAAAAACTATATCATATCCAAGCGTACCAAAAAAACCTGACCGCCGCTACAGTCAGGTTTGATGATTATAATCTCGAACTAACAATTGGTCTGAAATCCAACTTAGGGTTCCTAAGATTATTCTAACTCATTGCTTTCAGCTCATCCGTAAGATGACGAAAAGCTACTTCATCTCCGGAGGCTAGCGCCTCATCAATATCCTTGTAGAGTTTTTCACTCCGGTGTTTACGTAATGCCTCGTCCAAAACCATTTCAGCAGACAGGCCCAACATTACTTCATAAGTAACCTTCATTTTATCCATAGGATGCACCTCCAACATGAGTTTAAGAGATCCTATATTCTTTTCCTTTCGCCACATAGCTGAGTGCCGTTCGTGACATCCGCTGCAAATCTGCATCTGTCAATTCGCGCACCACTTTGGCAGGTGTACCGAGAGAAAGAGTATAGGGTGGTATTTTGGTATTTTCCGTAACGACCGACCCTGCTCCTATTAAAGCATATTCACCAAGCTCCGCTCCGTTGAGTACAATGGCCCCCATACCGATTAAAGTGCCTTTGCCTACCGTACAACCGTGGATTATTGCAGCATGACCTATCGAAATGTCATCCGCCAGCAACAGGGGCTGATCCGTGTTCACATGTCCCACGACACCGTCCTGAATATTGCAGCGTTCACCGATGATGATAGGCGCCATATCTCCGCGCAGTACGGCATTAAACCATACAGAGGAATCTTGGCCGATCGTTACTTTTCCGACAATTTTTGCTCCTTCTGCCACATAGACAGATGAATGGAGCTGTGGCATGTTTCCGGTATAGTGAATCAGCATCAACTTCACCCTCTCTTTTTGGGTGAAATTCTATCAACATGTGTGTTGCTTGTCAATGGAGCCGTATACCCGAGTCGTTCCGCCCAATGCGGCACTCTCCCGCCAACTTCAGCCCCCAGGCCGTCATCTGTACAGAGGGTCCCGTCGGATGTTCACCCTGACGAAGCATACCCAAGTGAAGCATCATTCGTATAATTCTCTGATCAAAGACCGAACGGGGCGTATCATAGTAAAACGGTCGAATCAGTGGGCCGATATGTACAAAAAGCGACTCTGAGGACGTCCACGGTCTGGCACATTCTCCAATCCAGTAGACTAGAGAAAGCAAATTAGGAACGGCTCCTTTATACAGTCTTAACCAAAACCTGAATAGCTGTATCATTTCTTCCTCAATTGTATGCTCCTGATGCGCTTCTCCCTTTGCTGTCAGCACAACCTGGTCCCCTTTCTCCTCGATGTACTTGGAGTGACGGGCATAATCATACAGTAGGGCCATTCGGTCTGGATAAAACTTAAAAGAGGAACCATACCCGAAACGCCATCCTCCCTTACCCAAAAGCGGCTCCGCAATGTGCAAATGCTCCATCAGCTGCTGCTGATTGCGACGATACCAAGCCCCCTCGGGATTTAGCGGGACCTCATGCTGCCCCATGTATTGAAGGAAAAGCCGTAAATCCTCTGCCAGTAGATGCCCTTCATCCCGGTACGATGACGGTTCGCTTACCCGTGTCATTCCGCTTTGGAAGTCATGTACCATAACACGTCGAAAGCGCTCCTTCATATCCAACGGAATTTGGAACAAATACCTCGTGTTGTGCGTCGAACCGTTGAACAACCAGCCACTAGAACGCAGACGGGTCACAATATCTCTTGGCCGCTCACCAGGATTTTCGTCCTCCTCAACAGACTGTTTGGCTATTGCAATCAATTCCTCCATGCTGAAATACGGTCGGTCATCGAACAGCAGTGCGTTCAAAAACCTTACCTCTGACAACCTCAGCTCCTTGACCTGCGCCTCAAAAAAACTACTGCTGCCGAGCTTCGTCAAAATCCCCTGGATCAACTCATGCTTGGAATTAGGTTTACAGTCACAATCGTAATACACCGCGATTCTGTTCAAATGCACAATATCCGCAAATGTCAGCATATCCGCCAGATTCATTGTTCCATCGCCTCGTCACTGGACTGTCATCCGGAATTGATTCTTACCTGTTGTACCCACAGCTTTGACGGATTGTTCAAACTCTAAACCTCTTTTTTTGCAAAGGTATAATTAAAAAACAAAAAAGACCACGACTTCTACGATGAGTAGAAGCCGTGGTCTTTTACTAACTTTTTGAGTTACAGTCACTTTTCTCTTGCAAATGCTTCGTGCAATTATACAAAAGTGGTGCCCAATCCATATCCTCACGCTGAAGTATACTAAGTGACAAATTGCCGATTCGTTCCGTGAATTTTTCCTGATACAGAGCCTTATACAAATTAGCCAAAAAACCGCCGTGGGAAACGACCAGCAGATTCTTGTCCCGATTTTCCGTCCAAATGGCCTCCATAAAACCTAGCCCGCGAAGCTGAAGATCCGCATCGCTTTCCTGCCCTAGATCCAGCAGATGCCAGTCGACTCCCCACTTCTCTTCACGCTCGGCCTGTGTCATGCCCTCGACCTGACCATAAGCACGTTCTCTTAGTCGATCATCAGATTCTAGCAACGGAAGATGCAGAGCAGAAGCAATAATCTCCCCGGTCTCTTTCGCTCTGGAGAGACTACTTGTAATAAGCCCGTCCCAATGATAAGACTCTCTCTTTAATCGTTCTGCAAGCAAGCGTGCCTGCTGGCGTCCTTCCTCATTTAACGGAATATCACTGTGGCCCTGGATTTTCCCTATCGCATTCCAATCCGTCAATCCATGTCTGATTAAGCCAATAAGCATCGTGTCTTTTCCTCCGCTGTTTTGTTATTCAGGCATTGTTATGAATTCATATTGGAGTCCAGCTGTCCTGCTAACTTCTGACCCTTCTCGTCCGATGGATCCAGCCCAGAGAAAATAAAGCAAGCGCAAGTGCCAATACAGACAACAGCATCCAGTATTGCGGATAAGTAGGAACAATGCTAGCAACCAGCGGGTCCATAATGCCACTATTCACATCTTTAATGTGGTATTGATATTGTGGAGATGTACTTGTAGTTTCCAACAGGCCTGTCGGTAAAATACCCGTATCCATGACAGGAGCTGCTTGAGGGGGATTTTCCTGAGAGGAGCTTCCATTCCAGTTCAAAAACAAAAAGCTGCATAAAAATACGGCCAAGAAGCCAGCGATCCATACAGACATATACTTACGGGCTGCTGGGTTCACACGCGCACGTCGATGCTCACCCGGAACAAGCCACGGTGATTCTTCATAAATTCGATCCATGACTCTGCGATTCATGGCCTCTAGCTTATCATCTGTTATTTCAAAGGAAATATCACGAATAGCGGATCGATTTTCTTTTGACAAATCCCACTCTTTTTCTTCCGAACCATGTTCCCACCCAGCAGACGAGCTTTTGGCCCGTCTGCGCTCCGAGTCTTGCTTCGATACATTTTTGCCTGTAGCGAACAAATCCTCAGTGTCCCTGGATTTCATTGGCTGCTCATCCCTTCGTTTTCCTCATAGAGAGGCTCAAAAAAATAAGGCTCCAACTGCGTCTTCACACTGGTTCTTGCCCGGAAAAGCAACGACTTCACCGCACTGACGGTCTGTCCTAAAATAGTCGCAATCTCCTGATAATCTAATTGCTCATATTCACGCAAAATCAGCGCAGATCGCTGCTTCTCAGGCAATCTATTGATCGCTTCACGAACCATCTCTACCTTCTCACCGCGAAGGACAGCCTGCTCCGGAATTACATCCGATGGAGCTACCGGTACATAACCGCTCTCCTCCAATGGAACCTGACCGCTACGGTGCTTGCGAAGCTCACTTAGCACCGTATTGCGTGCAATTGTATATAACCAAGTGGAGAACGATGCGTCTACCTCGCGAAAAGAGTGCAGGCTCCGATACGCTTTGTAAAACGTCTCCGAGCATAAGTCCTCAGCAATCATTTCCAGGTTCGAACTTTTCAGCATATGATAAACAAAAGCTAAAATTTTACGTTGGTGACGCCTCATTAATTCTGAATAAACCTCAACATTACCTTGTTTGATTTCCTGAATCATCTGGGAATCTGTCATCATCCGAGTGAGACCCTCCTCGCCCATACATGTGCTGTTTTCCCGTTCGATTCTGTCTATATATACCGAACAGGTCAAAAAAAGTTGCGCCCTCTGCGCAAATGGATGAAACAGCATCATGGAACATTTGTTATTTTCTTACCCTATGTAGTGCCAACATTAACGGTGCTATCCCCAACAATATTCAACGTCCAAAATGGACTTACCCATTGTACCACAAAATGACCGCCAGTAAAAAAGTCCAAAATCCCCACGATTTCCATCAATGCCTCCCTAACGCTGGCAACTAATTCATTTATACAGCTTTTCAATGGATTTTAAATTTTTTCAAGATTAAATGACAAACCTACTGAAAGCGTGCCATCAAATAAACCAATAAGGATAATTACACAAAAAAAGAAAACGCTTTAAAAAAATATTGACAAAATGAAAACGTATACATATAATAAAAGTACAGTATGGTTTCTCTCCACTCCTATCCTACTCAGCTACTTCACTAAAAGTAGCTACCACCCGGGGCTTTACCCGGGTGGTCTTTTTTTTGTTTTCCAATACTCCTCTTTACCTTACTCACCTACCCCATATGTGGGTTGATAAAATACATCAATATTTCACCAATTATTTGGTTGTCCTATTAAAACACATTATTATATAATTAATTTTTTCAATAGATAGGGGGCAGGAAATGAATAATAAGTGGAACAAGGCTGTATATAAGATTTGGTCTCCAATTTATGATAACTTTTTCAATTCAGGTAGCTTCCTCAATTCTAGAAAGATCATATTTCAAGAAAAGTCATTTAATAGCGAGCAAAAAATACTTTTTGTAGGTGTAGGAACTGGAGCAGATTTAGAATTAATAAATCACTACGGGCTGGATATTACTGCCATAGATTATTCACCTGAAATGCTTAACAAAGCAAAAGATAAATTTGCCAAAACATCCATAAAATTCTTGGAAATGGATGCTCAACAAATGAATTTTATGGATGAGCAATTTGATATAGTAGTAGGAAGTTTAATTCTCTCAGTAGTACCTAACGCAAATAAATGCTTCGATGAGATGGTGCGGGTTTTGAAAAAAGACGGGGAAATTATTATTTTCGATAAGTTTTCTCCTAAAGGAAAAAAGCCCTCATTATTCAAAAAAACGATAAGGCCCGTTATTAAGGTGTTAGGAACCGATATAGGGTTGAATTTTGAAGAACTGTTTGAAACCCAAAAAACAAAACTGCGGATCAAAGAGGATGCACCTATAATGTTCAACGGTATGTATAGAAAGATAGTAATTACAAAATAACGCGTAGCTCCACTACCTCTTCAAGTAACAAAAAAGCGAGCGAAGAGAACCTTCACCCGCTTTAGATCTTTTCTTACTACTTCACTCCCAGAAAGTGTGGTGCTTTTAAGGCGGTCCATAGCGTAGAGGTTCATTTGAATCTGGAGAAGCGGAGCGCTCGCCTTTGCCTGCGGGATTTTCCCCTTTGTACATATATTCAGAAAATCCGCAGACAACAGCGATCGTAAGATCAAATGAATCGCGGAGCGCAGTCCCTCCTTTAACGAACACTCATACTTTCTTCACCCTTTATACCACCACTTTATAGCCCATCGAATCCAGCAGTGTCTTGGCACGCTCCCAATCCTGCTCTTGACGGAAGGAAAGCCGCATGATGCCTGGGACATCCTCCCGGCTTTCAATGATTTGCATATTGCTCAGATTAATGCTGTGATTCCCCAGTTCCATAGCAATTCGCCCGATAATCCCTGGGGTATCCGGTACATCAATATACAGATCAAACGTAGAGACGATGACTCCTTTACGACGCTCTGGCAGTTCACTGCGGAAGTGCCCAGCTGTTAAAAACTCGTCAGCGATTCCCTCACCGTCTTGTATTCTCAGTAAATGGGTAAAACGCTCAATCTGTCCGTTCCATTCTTCCAACAGACCTAGTAAAACTTCACGATTGCTCAGTAAGATGTCCCGCCACACAACCGGATCACTAGAGGCTATCCGTGTAATATCACGGAACCCACCGGCAGCCAATGTACGGTACAACGGATTTTCATCATTGTGCTTTCGCACCTGATTCACCAGCGCTGCTGCAATAATGTGCGGAAGATGGCTAATCGCACCGACAATGTCATCGTGCATAGCTGGTTCGACACGCACAACATGAGCATTAGTATATTTTAATAAACGTTCCAGCGAGCAGTATGCTTCCTCAGGCACACCCTCTGCCGGGGAAAGCACATAATATGCATTTTCAAACAGCAACGCGGAAGCAGCCTTTACACCGGAACGCTCCGAACCGGCCATCGGATGACCACCGATAAAGTAAGCATTGCGCAAAGAAATTTCTGATGCTTTTTTGGCAATTGCCGATTTCGTGCTGCCTACATCAGTGATAATACAACCCGCTTTAAGCGGTAGCCTGCTTAACAGTTCGAGATAATACTCCAATAAGCCCACAGGTACGCATAAAAAAATAAAATCGGCATCCTCTGCCGCTTCTTCAACCGAAAGAGTCGCGGTGTCCACGACACCACGGCTTAACATCGGTTCCATCAGTTCAGGGAGATGGGCATGGCCGACAACCGAAATATCCGGCTTCCCTTTAAAACAAAGTGCGAGGGACCCACCTATCAGTCCCACGCCGAAAATGGCAATCTTCATCAATTATCAAATCCCATCTGCGGAAATTATAGGCGTACTTTCGCCGCTTCCGCCCCCAGGACCTGTTCCAGCGCACGAATAAACAACTCATTTTGCGGTTGTGATCCAACGGACACTCTAATATATGTCGGATATTTGTGATGACCTGCGCGAATAATCACACCTTTACGAAGCAACTCCTGGAATACCTCACCGGATGGACGACGTACATCCAGCATAATAAAATTACCATGTGCTGGGAAAGACTCCAATCCCAGACGCTTCAGCTCATTTTGCAAATAAGCTCTGCCCTCTGCATTACGATCCCGGCATTCTTGAACAAATTCCTGATCTTCCAAAGCAGCAATAGCCGCAGCCTGTGCTACCCGTGAAGTATTAAACGGTTCACGAACCTGATTTATCAAGCGAATAATTGACTCAGCTCCCATACCATAACCAATGCGAAGCGAAGCAAGGCCATAGATTTTGGAGAAGGTGCGAAGTACAACCAGATTTTCATACACTGGCAACAAACGAATGCCGTCGGGATAAGAACGATCCGTCACAAACTCGGCGTAAGCTTCATCCAGCACAACCATGATATGCTTTGGTACTTGGTTCAAAAACGCAATCAGCTCCGCTTCGGGTACAATCGTGCCCGTCGGGTTATTTGGATTACATATCCAAATAATTTTTGTACGGTCATTGATGTGGGACAGCATAGCATCCAAATCATGTACACCATCACGCAAAGGCACCTCAACTGCAACCGCTCCCTCAATTTCCACGTTACTTTTATACACGGAAAATGTCTGATCGGCCATGATGCTTTCTTCTCCAGGAAGGAGGAAAGCACGCGTAATCAACGCAATAATTTCGTCAGAGCCACAGCCATAGATAAACTGTTCCTCTTTTAAACCCGTCCGTTTAGCTAGTGCCTGTGTCAAAGCTACCGCACTTCCATCAGGATACACACTAATGTTAGCAAACTCCTGCTGAATAGCCTGCAATACTTTAGGAGAGCTACCATACGGATTCTCATTCGAGGCGAGCTTGATGACTTCATCGAGTCCCAGCTCACGTTTTACGTCTTCAATCGGTTTACCGGGCTGATATACTGGCAAATGTACAATATGCGGTTTAGGTTGCATGCCCCTACCTCCTCTATCCAATCAGAACTATATTTACTACTTTATATTTTGACACCCATTATTGCTTTAATTGTGCCACAAAATTATGAATTTGCAAAAGACCTTCTTGCCTGCGTGCAGAATCATTCAGTAGCGGAATGGCCTCCTCTACCTGACGTACAATAGCACTGCCGACTACAACTCCATCACAAATGTTTGAAAACCGGGCTACCTGTTCTTGAGTAGAAATCCCGAAGCCGACCGCTACCGGAATATCCGTATGCCGTTTGACCTGCGCGATAAAGCCCTCTATACCTTCAAAAAAGGAAGCTCTTTCCCCAGTTACACCCAGCGAGGATACACAGTATACAAATCCACGGGCCTGACGGACAATTCGCTCGATCCGCTGTTCAGACGTTGGAGCCACCAGAGGAATCAGATGCACACCCACCTCTGCTGCCCGTCCTCCCAGCTCCTCCGCTTCCTCAAGCGGAAGGTCCGGAATAATAAGACCGCTGATACCGTGCTCCTGCAAGCCTGCAAAGAAAGCATCCATCCCCATCTGTAATACAGGGTTATAATACGTGAACAGAATAAAAGGCAGGTTTGAACCTGCCGCCCTAGCCAGAGAAGCTGTCTCCATGCACGTGCGGATGGAAATTTGCCGTTTCAGTGCACGCTCAGACGCGCGCTGAATTACAGGTCCATCAGCCAGCGGGTCGGAATAGGGTACACCCAGTTCCAATATGTCAGCTCCGGCCGACTCTAACTGCCGAATGATCTCTATCGTCGTATCCACATCCGGGTCGCCTACCGTCAGAAAAGGAATTAATGCCGTTTTGCCTTCATTTTTAAGGCGATCAAACGCCTGATCAATTAAATTCATGACGGATTTCCTCCCAAATACTTGATAATGGAGTCCACATCTTTATCCCCGCGTCCAGACAAACAAATAACGATAATATCATCTGCCGTCAACGTGGGTGCCAGCTTGACAACCTGCGCAACTGCATGTGCCGACTCTAATGCAGGAAGTATTCCTTCGGTACGGCAGAGGAGCTGAAGCGCATCCAGCGCTTCCTGATCCGTGATCGGAACATATTGGGCCCGCTCAATATCTTTCAGGTATGAATGCTCCGGTCCAACACCTGGATAATCCAGTCCAGCCGAGATGGAATGCGCAGGTTGCACTTGTCCGTACTCATCCTGAAGCAGATAACTCATAGAGCCTTGGAAGACCCCTTGTGTTCCCTTGGTCATCGTAGCTGCATGGAATTCTGTTTCGACACCTTTTCCAGCGGCCTCCACGCCAATCAAAGCGACACCCTGATCCTCAATAAAAGGATAAAACATGCCGATGGCATTGCTTCCGCCACCGATCGCTGCCACGATGACATCCGGCAATCTGCCTTCCTTCTCTAGGATCTGGCGACGCGTTTCATCACCAATCACACGTTGGAAGTCCCGCACCATCATTGGATATGGATGCGGGCCGACAGCCGAACCCAAAATATAAAACGTATCATGGACATGGCTGACCCAGTAACGCAAGGCTTCATTACCAGCATCCTTAAGTGTACGTGTACCCGATGTCACTGGAATGACCTCTGCACCCAAAAGCTGCATCCGAAAGACGTTCAATTGCTGGCGCACAGTATCCTCTTCGCCCATAAACACCTTGCATTCCAATCCGAGCAACGCAGCCACAGTTGCTGTCGCGACACCATGCTGTCCTGCGCCAGTTTCAGCAATAACCTTCTGTTTACCCATACGCTTCGCCAGCAATCCCTGAGCTAATGCATTATTGATTTTGTGAGCACCGGTATGATTTAAATCTTCGCGCTTCAGGTAAATTTTAGCCCCGCCCAAATGCTGGCTCAGACGCTCCGCATGATAAAGCGGCGTTTCCCGACCAGAATAGTCCTTTAGGAGCTCGTTCAACTCTGCTTTAAACTCGGGATCATCCGCGTACTTACGGTAGGATTCCTCCAATTCAATCAGTGCGTTCATCAACGTTTCCGGTACAAAACGTCCTCCAAATGTTCCAAAACGTCCGTTGTTATCAGGTAATTGTGTCATGCCTGCTTCACCCTTTCTACGAATGCTGTGATTTTTGCAATGTCCTTGACTCCGTTCGTCTCTACACCGCTGGATACATCCAGCCCTTCGGGATGATACTCATGAACCAGCTTTTCCACATTATCAGCAGTCAGCCCGCCGGCTACAAACAAAGGAATTCCATGTTGATGGGTCCAAGCCTGATAGGCAGGAATTCGATCCCACGCAAACGTTTTTCCAGAACCGCCACCATACAGGGGATCGTATGTATCGAGCAGTAAAGCATCAATTGTTCCGACATAGGCATCCAATTCGTCCGCCGAGCGTTCTCTCTGTCCTTGACTGTCCACAGACCATGCCTTGAATACCTGTATACCAAAATACTCCCTGATTTCCCGACAGCGCTCTGGACTCTCCTGTCCATGCAGCTGTATGACATCCAAGGGTGCTTTCTCCATCACATCATTTAACAGTGCATCACCAGGGTTCACAAATACGCCCACGCTGCGCGGTCTGCTGCCTGAGGTCCATTCATCCAATACGCGAAGCAGCTCTCCAGCCTGTACGCCGTCAATCCGGCGCTTGCTGTCGGCAAACACAAAACCTAAATAATCGACCGGTAAGTTTACCATAGATTTTAGCACTTCAACGCTTTGAAGTCCACAAATTTTTACGCCCGTTTTGTTCATACTTTAATCCCGTCCATCAATTCGGTTACAGCCTGTCCCACATCTTCCTTGCGCATCAGATGCTCCCCTACCAGGATGCCGTGTGCACCCACCGAATGCAGATACTTTACATCTTCCGGTCCAGCAATTCCGCTCTCACTGATGAACGTAATCCCTTTAGGAATTAGTGAGATCAGCTCCTCCGTCGTCTGGAGACGAGTCTCGAATGTTCGCAGATTTCGATTATTTACGCCAATCAAGGTTGCTGTCCCCAGCTCCAGCACCGCTTTAAGCTCCTCACTGTCATGCACCTCTACCAATGCGTCCAGCCCAAGGTCCTTGGCGATTTGTAAAAAGGACCCTAATACACGCGGTTCCAGTATAGCGGCAATCAACAGCACCGCATCCGCTCCCAGCAAACGAGCTTCATATATTTGCCGTTCATCAATGATAAAATCCTTTCGCAACAGCGGAATCTTCACCTGATCGCGAATCTGCTGTAAATATTCAGGACTTCCCTGAAAATACGTCACATCTGTCAGTACAGAAATGCAATCCGCTCCTGCTCCCTCATATGCACGTGCAATGTCCACCGGATGGAAATCCGGTCGAATCAGCCCTTTGGATGGGGAAGCATTCTTCACCTCAGCAATCAGTCCGAGCGGACGGTTGCGCCCGCTCGCGATCGCATTTTCGAATCCTCTCGTCGCAGGTAAATCAGCAATTAATCGTTCAGCTTTACTTATTTGAAAATGCTCCTTAAGCTGCTCCACTTCTTGTCGCTTCGTCACCACAATTTTATCAAGATACATATTGATATTCCCCCGTTGCCTGTATTAATTGGTCCAGCTTGGAAAGTGCCCGTCCAGAGTCAATGGCTTCGGCCGCTCGTGCTACTCCGTCCGTCAAGGTAGCTGCTGTGCCTGATACATAAATGCACGCTCCTGCATTCGCTAACACAACATCCCGATAAGCTCCATGCTCTCCGTTTAAAATTCGTCGTATGATATCTGCGTTAACCTGTGCGTCACCGCCCAGCACCTGATCAAGAGAATGCGTCTGCAAGCCCAAATCCGACGGATGAAGCTCGAACGTGTGAACCTTGCCGTCCCTTAGCTCGGATACTCGTGTCGCAGCTGAAATGCTAATTTCATCTAGTCCATCCAGACTGCTGACAACCATGGCCCGTTTGGAGCCTAGCCGGTTCAATACCTCGGCAATGACTTCCGTTTTGCTGGCGTCATAAATGCCCAACAACTGCCGATCCGCACCAGCCGGATTCGTCAATGGACCCAGCATATTGAATACCGTCCGCACACCCAGTTCGCGGCGCGGCGCGGCGGCATGCTTCATAGACGGATGATACAGCTGTGCGAATAAAAAGCAGATGCCGATTCGGTCCAGACATGACCTAGCCTGATCACTCGTCAAATGAATGTTGACTCCCAATGCCTCCAGGACATCAGCGCTCCCGGCACGGCCACTTGCAGAACGGTTGCCATGCTTTGCTACCCGTACAGACACCGAAGCTGCGATGATCGCGGATATCGTGGAAATATTAAACTTGTGAATACCCGAACCTCCAGTACCACATGTGTCCAGCAGACGACCGCTGCCTTCTTCAGCTTGCACTGGACTAGCGTAGCTACGCATAGCCTCGGCAAAACCAGTGATTTCATCTACCGTTTCCCCTTTGAGGCGAAGAGCCGTCAGTAGCCCGCCAATTTGCGCCTGTGTAGCACTTCCACTCATAATCTGTTCCATTACGCTACGGGCCTCCGTACGCGAAAGATGCTGTCCCTCCATGATCCGGCTTAACCCCACTTGCATCATGTCATGTCGTTCCATTGTCGTCTCCTCCTCAAAATCAGATTTTTGCGTGTTATGGAGTGTACAAATAATCCTGGTTGATGACGCTGTTATAGGGCTGTGTCGTTGCCGGGAACATCACTTCTGCCGTGCGGATTGCCTTCAGCAATGCCTTTGCTTTGTTCACCGTCTCCTGATACTCGCTTTCCGGAACTGAGTCCCACACAATTCCAGCGCCTGCCTGGACATAAGCCCGGTTCTTTTTAAACACAATCGTGCGAATCGTAATGCAAGCGTCCATATTGCCCGAGAAGCCCAAATATCCAATTGCCCCTGCATAGGGTCCACGTGCTTCCCGCTCCAACTCAGCAATAATCTCCATGGCCCGCAGCTTTGGTGCCCCTGATACGGTGCCGGCTGGCAGACAAGACAGGAAGGCATCGAAGAAATCTTTGTCCTCACGTAGCTCACCCGACACATTGGAAACAATGTGCATGACATGGGAATAGCGTTCAATCTCCATAAACGTATCGCATTTGACTGTGCCAAACTGTGATACACGGCCTAAATCATTTCTTCCCAAATCGACCAGCATCAGATGTTCTGCACGCTCTTTTTCATCGTTTAACAGTTCTTCAGCAAGTGCCACATCTTCTGTCTCTGTTACCCCACGCGGTCTCGTTCCTGCAATAGGACGGGTTTCTACCCGGCCGTTTTCCACCTTGACGAGTGCCTCAGGCGAAGTGCCTACGATGATCTCGTCATCCATTTTCAAATAATACATATATGGCGACGGGTTCATCGTGCGCAGCACGCGGTATACCTGTAAAGGAGAGGCCTCTGTATCAATGTGAAAACGCTGGGATAGTACAACCTGAAAAATATCACCGGAGCGGATATACTCCTTCGCCTGCTCTACGTTTGATATAAACTGTTCCTTCGTCACATTGGATTGAATCTCACCCAGTTCCACATCATCTGGAATGGAGGCCGATCCTAATCGCTCAGGCTGAGGCTGCTTGCGCAGATACTGTGCCGTTTCCTCCAACTTGCGTTCCACATCAGCATAAGCAGCTCGAATATCCTCATCGCGGAACCCTTCGCCTACATGAACATTGCCAACCAGCAAAATTTGCTGTTTCACATGATCAAAGACAATGACTTGATCGCAGAACATAAAACGAATATCATCCATATTCAAATCATCTACCGAGTGCTCTGGCAGCTTTTCATAGTATTGAAGCAGGTCATATCCAAAAAATCCGATAGCCCCGCCTGTAAATGGAGGCATTTCTTTCAGTTTCGGACTGCGGTATTTACGTAGCAATGCTTTGAGCGCTTCAATCGGCTTGTCGTTTAATATTTGCCGTTTACCGTGTTGTTCCAATATCAAACGTCCTTTTTTACCCGAGACCATTAGAAACGGGTCTGTACCGATGAACGAATGTCGCGCCCACTGCTCGCCTCCCTCTACACTCTCTAGCAGAAAGGCACGGTCCCGCTCGGCATACCGACGGAAAATCCGAATCGGCGTCTCCATATCAGCCAGCACTTTTTTGTACACAGGAATCAGGTTAAATTCACTCGCCATCGTTATCACTTGCTCCACATGCGGCGTTAACATGAGATCACTTCCTTTCCAAATTGGCGCAGAACCAAAGGAGAGAATATAAGAAAAACGTCTATCGACGTACCTTCACGGAGGCCAGACCGCGTGTAGCGGAAGTTTTTCTTGCGATTATAGAATTGTTCAGCTCCGCTGAAAATTTTATAAATTCTATAATCGTAAAAAAGCCTCTACCGGTAAGGTAGAGGCTGTCAGTTATTGAAATTATAAGAATGCTCCATATGTAAAATGACTACAGCAAATTGATAAGTATACACTCATCCCTTTGGTTTAACCGCGCAGGTTGCCTCAAATAAGCTTCTCTGTAGAAGAATATCTCTTCATAGACAAAAGCTTACCCGCTACCGCCGATCTCTGTAATCTCATATGGAATTGGCTAAGGCTGCACTCTTCTCATCTCAACTCTGTCTCTGGCTAACTCTACTCTACTCTACTTAACTCTGCTACACACACTATATCTCATGGGATGTTACTTTGGCAACCATCAACTTAAAAAACAGGCACTTATTTCCCTTGGGAAGCTAGATCCGGTCTTAAGGCCTGCGCTCCGTTCAAATATACATGTTTCATTTCCCGCTGGGATTTATCAGTGTTCACCTGTACCATCAGACGGATGCACTTGGGCAAACTACCTGCCACAGGAACTTCTAATGCACACATGAGCGGAACCATATCCCAGCCATCAAGCTGACGAATGGCCTTGGCTGGAAAGGCAGTATCCAGATCATGAGTCACCGTAATCCATACGTTACTAATATCCTCTGGCTGAATTTCATTGTAGGATACAATTTCCTCCAGTAGTTGGCTTGTTGCTTCCAAAATTTCATTTTCTTCATTATTCGCTACGGTCGTCGCGCCACGAATTCCACGATTGTACATCGTTACACCCCCTCTTTTAACTGTTCAATAACTCTTCGGATGTAAGAGACGGAAATATCCTTCACAACCTCCACGTGCCCGATGCTACGTGGGACGACAAAAGTAATGCTGCCTTCTTTGAACTTTTTGTCATGCATCATCGCGTCCAGCAACCGATCTGTATCGAGATGTGACGGAAGGGAGGTCGGTAGCCGTAGTGAAGACAACATATCCTTCGTTGCATCTACCAAAGAAGGATCTGCCCCCAGCTTCACGCCCAAAAGTGCGGAGCCGACCATTCCAATCGAAATGGCTTCCCCGTGTAAAAACTCACCATATCCCGCAATAGCTTCAATCGCATGACCAATCGTATGACCTAGGTTTAAAATAGCGCGCAAATCATTTTCTCGTTCATCGCGTGACACCACTTCGGCTTTAATGGAACATCCCTTTTCCAGACCGTACTCCAGAGCTGTCGCATCCAGTGCAAGCAAATCAGTCGCATGGTCACGGCACCACTGGGCGAAATCAGCATCCCAGATCAAGCCGTGCTTGATCATTTCAGCAAGCCCCGCAGATACCTCACGAGGAGGCAGTGTAGACAACGTATCTACGTCATACAACACAAGTTCCGGTTGATGGAAAGCTCCTATCATATTCTTCGCCAAAGGATGGTTGATGCCGACCTTACCGCCCACGCTACTGTCATGGGCCAGAATCGTAGTGGGGATCTGTACAAACTTGACACCTCTCATATAAGAAGCTGCCACAAATCCAGCCAAATCACCCACGACACCACCCCCAAGTGCAATAACGGCTGAATTGCGATCCAAGCCGCCCTCAATGGCTGCTGTTATGACCTGCTCAAATACAGCAAGCGACTTGGAGGTTTCACCTGGCTTAACGACAAAGGACACTGTCTTGTAGCCAGATGCCTGAAGATTGCTCTCCAATGTTGCCAAGTAGAATCCCGCTACATTTTCGTCAGAAACAATCAACAACGGGCTTTTTTGCGCAATTCCTCGTTCCTTCAACAACTCTCCGGCTCGATATAACAGTCCTCGTCCAATATGAATAGGATAAGAACGTTCGCCAAGCTGTACCGTCAGCGTACTCATTTTAGTACCGCCCCAATTGTTCTTCGTAGGATGCAATATTCGCACGAATCTCTTCAATCGAATCCCCGCCGAATTTTTCTAGCAAAGCTTTTGCAATCTCCCAAGCTACCACATGCTCCATAACTACGCTAGCCGCAGGTACTGCACATGCATCCGAACGCTCAACCTGTGCAGTGAACGCCTCCTTCGTATCAATGTCGACGCTTTGCAGAGGCTTGTAGAGTGTGGGGATCGGCTTCATTACGCCACGAACCACAACTGGCATTCCATTCGTCATGCCCCCCTCAAAGCCGCCCAAACGATTGGTACGACGGTGATATCCACGTTCCTCATCATATAGAATCTCGTCATGCACCTGTGAACCGCGCAACTCTCCTGCTTCAAAACCGATGCCGATTTCCACGCCTTTAAATGCATTAATCGACATGACGCCTTGTGCGATACGTGCATCCAGCTTCCGATCATACTGTACATGACTGCCCAGACCAATCGGAACACCTTCTACAATACATTCCACTACCCCACCGACTGAATCACCTTCTTGCTTGATCAGATCAATATATGCTTCCATTTTCTTTTCGGTTTCTGGATCGGTTACTCTCACCGAGGAAGCTTCTGTCACCGCAATCAGCTCATCAATCGGCAAATCGCGGTAAGGAGCTTCGATTTCCCCAATACGAATGACCTGACCTGCCACCTTGATTCCGAACTCAGCCAGCAATTGACGAGCCAAACCGCCGCATGCCACACGAATTGCTGTTTCACGTGCGCTGGAGCGCTCCAGCACGTTACGAAGATCCTTCAGGTTGTATTTCATTCCGCCATTCAAATCCGCATGACCCGGACGTGGCCGGTGAACCCGACGCTTTTCTTCATCACTGCCTTCAATAGGTTCAATATTCATAATGTTCTGCCAGTGCTTCCAATCGTTATTTTCCACAACCAGCGCAATCGGTGCACCCGTGGTGTATCCGTGACGTACGCCTCCAGCAATCTTCGCCGTATCTTTTTCAATCTGCATACGCCGACCCCGTCCATATCCTTTCTGACGACGGTGCAGCTGAAAATTCAATTCCTCAAAATCCAATTTTAAATTGCTCGGCATACCCTCTACAATGGCAGTTAGCTGGGGACCATGCGTTTCCCCCGCGGTTAAATAACGTAAACTCATGACGCGTTCCCCCTTTAAACTGTTAAACTGTGCATCGCTAAAATCTTTAACTGTGCTTCATTATAGTATACGCACCTTTCTTTGACAAGAAAAGCCACGTGTATGCAGATAAACAAAAACACGCCTCTTAGCCAAAGGGGCTAAAGGACGTGCTTTGCTAATAAGCCAACCATCAATTACTCAAAGATATAAATAAGTCCCTATAAAACTTTGGATGATGTTTGCAGGCTTATGCTTTTTTGCGATAAAAAAAGGTTTCCGTCGATTCCAGACCATATTGGTTAGGAGAAAAGATTTGCTCTGTGCTACCGACAAACAATACTCCGCCGGGACGAAGACTGGCTGCAAACTTTTGATACAACGTATGTTTGGCCTCTTCTGTAAAATAAATCATTACATTTCGACAGATAATGAGATCATAGCCATCCTCAAACCGATCCAGCAGCAAGTTTTGCTTTTGAAATTTCACGGCTTGTTTCAAACGGTCATCAATTCGATACATCGCACCATCCGGCTTAAAATATTTGCTAGCTACCTGCTCAGGCACATCCTTGAGCGAACGCTCCAAATATTTGCCTTCCTTGGCTTTTGCCAATGCACCATCATCAATGTCGGAAGCCGTAATGGAGCAATTCCCCAAAATACCTTTACCGTCGAGAACCATAGCCAAGCTATAAGGCTCTTCACCAGTCGAGCAGGCCGCACTCCACAGCTTAAGCTTCTGCTTCCCCACAAGCAGTTGTGGCAAGATTGTATCTCGCAGCACTTCCCACCGATTGGGATTACGCCAAAATTCCGAAACATTGATCGTCATCCGATCCAGAAATTCATAGAATAGAGGTTTTTCCTTCATCATGGCATCATAAAAAGAAACAAAACTGGGAAACCCGTTTTTGTTGCGAAGCGTAGTTAACCGCCTTTTCATCTGTGCTTCTTTGTATTGTGCAAGATCAATACCTGTGCTGTCCTTGATTTTGCGGATAAACGCTGTGTAATCGGGGTCCGTCTGACCCAGTTCCATATCCGTCATGCTACCATCCTTCTTCATACGTAATTAAACTTACATCCAGGTCGCCACACTTTTTTCATACCGAACGGATTCTTCCGGCATGAAAAAATTTGCAATCTCGCGCTCTGCGCTCTCCGGTGAATCTGAACCATGAATGAGGTTAAACGGTGTATGTGCTGCAAAGTCTCCACGAATTGTGCCCGGAAGAGCTTCGGTTACTTGTGTTTTACCAATCAACAAGCGAGAAAGCGTAACGATGTTATCCCCTTCCCATACCATAGCAAACACAGGGCCTGATGTGATAAAACCTACAAGCTCTTCAAAAAAAGGCTTGCCCACATGCTCCGCATAATGCCGTTCTGCCTGTTCTCTTGATACTTGTACAAGCTTGCCAGCCGCCATTTTAAAGCCTTTGTCTTCCAGACGACTAATGATACGTCCAATCAACCCACGTTGTACACCATCCGGTTTAACCATCAAAAAAGTACGATCCATCGGCTCACTCCCAATCCAATCTAATGTATTTATACAGTACTAAACTGTATTGTAACAGAAAGCTTGGAACTGGTTAAAGCATTTTGTCACAGCAAACCCAAAACACAACTTTAGTAGGAGCGGCGTGTTACAAAATGAGCAATATCGCGTAGCGTCTTTTTTGTTTTGACATCTGGTAGTAAGTCCAGCGCGTTTAGCGCTTTATTAATATATCGGTCGGCGAGAATTTCAGCTTTAGCGATTCCTTCACTTTTTTTGATTATATCCACCGCTTTGCGTGCGTCTCCTAGCCCATCTCCATCCTGAATGCGGCGGATTTCAGCCAGTAGATCTGCACGCAACTCAGGCTGTTCGAGCGCATAAATCACCGGAAGCGTAATATTCCCCTGTCTCATATCGCTGCCCGGCGGCTTTCCGATCTTTTTTTCTGTTCCGCACAGATCAAGCAGATCATCCTGAATTTGAAAAGCCATACCTACGTTATAGCCGTAGCTGTACAGCAGGGAATTGACACTTTCCTGTGCCTCTGCAGCCATAGCTCCCAGCTGGCAACTAACCGCAATTAATAAAGCCGTTTTGCGCCGTATGCGAAGCAAATAATTACGCACACTCTGATCCACATTAAAAAAATCACGAATTTGTTCCATTTCACCAATGGACATCTGCACCAGCGCTTTAGACAGTACCCGGTGAATGTCGGGATTCGGCAATCCAGCAGCAATAGACAGCGCACGTGCATATATGTAGTCTCCGGTGTACATAGCCACCCGATTGTCCCATTTGGACTTCACGGTGGGTTGACCGCGTCTCATTTCCGCATCGTCAATCACATCGTCGTGAACGAGAGAGGCAGAATGAATCAATTCCAGAGGTACCGCTATACGCTTGAGCTTGTCCAGATCATATTCTCCAAACTTGCCTCCCAGCAATACAAATACGGGACGCAAACGCTTGCCCCCTGCTTTAAGCAGATGAAGCGACGTATCATTAATCAACGGCTCCGTACTATCGATACTGCGGTACAACTCTTCTTCTATAAAGTTCATATCCTTCTTTAATAAACCGAACAAATCCAATCGTTTCATTCTTTCACCCGTGTCAGCGTATTGTCACTCCAGAGAAGCGGCTTTACTCGTCGGTCAAGCAGCCCCAGTTCATGCGCATACTGAAAGTAAAGCTCTAAACCTTGTTGTTGCTTCTCTCCAAAATCATAACACAGATTAGTAAAGTAGCGCTCCCAATAATCTCGCAGACCTCCAATTTCCTCGCATGCTTCAGAAATAACAGACGTCAAGTCCGACAGACTACGCTGCTTGCTTGCGCGGAACGCACTCGCAGTTTCAGCCACCGCTGCGGGATTTTGAGCAGCAACAGCACGTCGTACTGCCCATACAGCAAAAGTCATACTGTAGCCCGTCCAGCGCTTCCACTCTTCTCCGAGGTCCGTAACATACAGACCTTCGTTTCGCCAAGATGCCTTAATCGCGTGATCTCCAATCAGTAGCCCCGCATCTGCCTGTTCCAGCATCAAGTCAAGATCCGGTTCACAGTCAAAATAGGAAGGCTGACCTTCCCATGCCTTTTGCATCAAAATTTTCAACAAATTCACGGATGTAGCAGACGTATTTGTTAGTGCAATGGTTCCGTTTTTGATTTCGTCCAGCGGCTTGCGTGAAAATAGTAAAATGGATTGCACAGGACCATCTGCACTGACGGATAAATCCGGCAACAGTAGCATTTCCTCAGCACCGGATGCATACGCAAAGGAGGACATCGCACTGATATCCAAACTCCCATTCAACATACCTTGATTCAATTCAGCCGGAACTTTAGAAACCATCTCCGCCGAATGGAGAAGCTCAGAAGGATTAAAATAATGAAAAATAGGCCAAGCGTTTGTATATTTAATTTTTCCGATTGTGATTGTCTTGGTGTCCGGTGTCGGCATCGGAATCCCCCCATCTCGTAAACAGTTGATGTTCTATACGCAAGCTGTCCAATACTTTGCCTACGAGGAACAGCACAATATCATCCAGCGTCTTCGGATGAAAGTAAAAAGCCGGCATGGCCGGAATCATTTTGACGCCAAGTCTCGCAAGCTTAAGCATGTTTTCCAAATGAATGGCATGTAGAGGCGTCTCACGAGGTACAAGGATCAGCGGACGACCTTCCTTCATCATCACGTCCGCTGCCCTCGCCATGAGATTGTCGGACGAACCGTGTGCTACTGCTGACAACGTCCCCATCGAGCATGGCATGATAATCATCGCATCCACCAAATAAGAGCCGCTCGCAATCGAAGCTCCAATATCTGTGAACGGATGGTATACAAGAGAACCGGGACGGCCTCCGAATTGTTCATTCAAAGCCCCTTCCCGGCCAGTTACATTCCAGCCCAACTCCTCTTTCAACACCCGCCAGCCAGCATTAGACACGATCAGGTGAACTGTGTATTGCAAGTCCAGCAGAGTCTCTACCAGTCGCACACCATAAATGCTTCCGCTCGCGCCTGTAATGCCAATAACGATTCGTTTGCCTTGATGTTCGCTCACCTGATTATTCATTAGTATTAACGCACCACCAAATCAATCAGTGTAAAGGCAAATACGACAGTGCTAAGTACACCGTTCATAGTAAAGAATGCCGTCTGCAAACGACTCAAATCTTTTGGAGATACGATATAGTGCTCATAAAATAAAATAATGTACGAAATAATCATGCCCGCCAGATACCACCAGCTTAAATCTGCAATAAAGAACAGTACAATAAATCCGATCGCCGTAATGACGTGGAATGCCCGAGCGATGTTCAATGCACCTGCTACACCAAAACGGGCAGGAATAGAATAAACTCCTTCGTTTTGGTCAAAATCTATATCCTGACAAGCATAAATAACATCAAATCCAGCCGTCCAAAATGCGATCGTTAGATACAGAACGATAGCGGTCAAATCTATTTGTCCCGTTACTGCAACCCACGCGCCTAGTGGCGCCAAACCAATGGTCAGACCAAGTACAATATGGCAAAGCCAAGTGAAACGCTTGGTGTAAGAGTAAAAAACGAGCATAAAAAAGGCCAGCGGAAACAGCTTGAACGCCAGCGGACTTAACTTGAATGATGCCCAGAATAACAACACCAGACTGACGATAATGAAAATTACCACTTCGCTTGATTTAAGCAACCCTGCCGGGATAGCGCGTCCTGCTGTGCGCGGATTTTTCCCATCAATCACCCGGTCGATCATACGATTGAAGCCAAAAGCAGCGCTGCGTGCGCCAACCATAGCTAGCAGGATCCAGCCGATCTGCGGCCACGAGGGAAGGTTGCCTGTCACGACAACTGACCCCAATACAGCCCCCATGAATGCAAATGGGAGCGCAAATAACGTATGTTCAATTTTAATCATTTCCAAAAAAATAGCAATTTTCTTAAACATGCTGACTCTCCTTGATTCCAATGTGCAATGCCGCAATGCCTCCGGTGAGAGAATGAGCCTGAACATCCTTCAATCCGACTTCACGGAAGATGCCAGCCAACTCATCCCTTCCTGGAAAAAGCGCCAACGAATCAGGGAGCCATTTATACTGCTCATAACGTTTGGCGAACAATTTGCCGAGCATGGGCAAGATGTGTTGAAAATATGTGTAGTAAATTCCCTTGAACGGCTGCCAAGTAGGTTTGGACAATTCTAGACATACGACCTGCCCGCCAGGTTTGACGACTCGTTGCATCTCCTGTAACACGTGGCGCAGATCAGGTACGTTGCGCAGACCGAAACCAATCGTTGCATAATCAAATGAATTATCTTCAAAAGGCAGTTCCATCGCGTTGCCCTGAACAAGCTTAATTTGCTTTTCACGGGATTCTGATATAATTTTACGCTCGCCAACATTGAGCATGTTCTGACTAAAATCGAGTCCTACGATGTGACCACTTTCACTTGCTCGCGCCATCGCAAGCGTCCAGTCACATGTACCACAGCAAAGATCAATTGCCGTATCGCCACGACGCATGTTCATTTTTTTCATCGTAAATTTCCGCCAAGCCTTATGTCTGCGAAAGCTCAGTATATCGTTCATCAAATCGTATTTACCTGCTATGCTTTCAAACACGCCATGAACGAATTGCTCTTTCGGCTTGGTGTCGCTTGATCCCATCACGTTCACCTAACCTTCCCTCACAACTGGGTGCGGACTATTTAGCAGCTTTAGGAAAGGCTCAAGCATGCGTTCAAATCCCTCGATCCCTGTATTTTGATCATCTGACAGGATCTGCCGGATGTGTGTAACTGCCGTGCGAAGCTTGTCCAGTATCGCATCCTCGGCTTTGTATTTCAGAACAAGCTTACGCCATGCTTCAGTGTCAGTACCACTCTCTGAAAGCAACGCTTGCTCGTTCCGGTCCCCGTTACCATAAATATGCCAGAACATATATCCGAAACGGGACTTGTCCGGTTCTGTCCGCTTACCCCATTCCTCCACCAAGGTATCACAGAGGGCAAATTTGTTGAGAAGCTGCTTCCAAATTTCCTGATCCTGTTCTGCTACAAGTGAAGTGAATGATAAAAAAAGCTCCTTTTTGAAACGAACCATCTGAGTTAAATACTGAGTTGCATCCAGGCGGAATTGCTTCATTCCCCAGTACAGACTCATTTTCCCTGCGTTCACTTCACATACAGCATCACTCAGCTTCGAAATGGCCGTAATGCGGCCTGCCAGTGCAAGCAGCTGATAAAAACGACTGCTAAAATAGTCCCCAGCTAACACTTTCAGCTGTCTGGAACGCATCTCCTCCGGGCTCCGTATACCGGATAAAGTATCAATCATATCATGCGTATCCAGCCCCATCTGCACAAGTGAGGTTACCAATGCGTACAGTTCGTCCTCACTGGCATGCAGCTCCTGCGCATTCCGGTTCAAAAACACAAACATCAAACGGGTACGGCTGTCAGGAAAAGCCGGCATTTCCGTATGTTGTTGAATCATGTCGTATTCCACATATTTCCTTGCTAATTGGGGTACGCGATACGGTTTCATCCTAAGCCTCCGAGACATGACTTTCTGCTATACTCAAATAATTGCAATGCCTTATATTATATCACAATTTAAAATGATTCGCGACTAAAGTACTGTAGGTCCACCGGCAGAAACATCTAATCTGTATATACACCGTTAAACCTGTTTTGCCACATGGGCGTTACTGTAATGCGGAAACGGGATTTCAAATCCTCTGGCAATTCCGCGCCTTCCCGGCTTCTCAGCTGTTCCAATGCCTCGTTCGTCCACTCGTTCCGGCGTATATCGGATGCAAGCAGCAAATGACGTTCTCCTGACCATTCGTCCTGCGTCACCACCCGAAGCAGCAATTGCCGCACATTCGTCGTTCCGTAAAAGCTAAAAGCGGCAATCTCCGCCATGTTTTGATAAATCTCTAGCGGGGCAGTTTCTTCCTTGGACAGTTTGACATCCAGGGTCAGGACTGAATGTTCCCAGCTTGCGCTTGCAATCGGTGTAGTCAACGGTAGCTCATTCAGCGTATCCACCAGATTGTCATCTGACAGCAGCACCCGTTGCTGAGGCGAAATCGTCGCCTGTGTCTCACGAACTGCTGCGGTTCCTGAGTCCAGCACTTGTAAAGACGGCAGCAACACAGCTGCTGCGATGGTTATGAGAATGGAGCCACCGAATACAATCCAAGGTTTCATCAGAGCCTCCCCTGACCTCTACCTCATAATGTGGGTTTGCTACGGTAAAGGTCCTCACTCTCATTCTACAACAAAAAAAAGCAGGCTATGCCTGCATTTTAATCCTCCGTATCTACTACCCCGTGCTTGGTCATCACAACGGCTTTGCCGCGAATTTTAATAGCAGAAGTATGATCCGTAAATTGGACAATCAGTACCTCGCCCTTGTCCAATTTTTCTGAATGATGCAAGCGTGTATCCTGGCCTCTGGTCAAACCAAAAACCTGACATCCGTTGCTTTTCGCTTTAATTACGACGTACTCACTGCTACCCGTCACGTTATCTTCCATATCCTTTTCCTCCCTGAGAGCCGAAGCTATACTTTTTATGATGGAGATTCAAGCTTGTTTTGTCAACTACATGCTTCCCGTGCTCCTGCAATAATTAGCATGTCCCGAGCCATACTATCCGTGCAGTCCCATCTATTAAAGAAAGGAACGGATCTGATGAAAAACTACCTTCCCGCCAATCTCAGTCCTGCCCAAATCGAAAGGCTTCAACAGCTGGAGCATGAATTTGCCGAGCTAACAGGTGAACCCCTAGTGCTGATCGCTTATGCCTCGCGAAACGGCAGGGCAGCTTCCTCTTCTCCAGTCCATAGCACCCCTACCACGAAGTAAACAGGACAAAAAGAAAAGGCCGTGAATCAAATTCACGGTCTTTTCAGCGCATTGGGAATATGTAAGAAATCTTATTTAATTCCGTCTTTAAGCGCTTTACCCGGTTTAAATGCCGGAATTTTGCTCGCAGGGATTTCGATTTCTTCTCCTGTTTGCGGGTTACGTCCTTTACGTGCGGAACGTTCACGAACCTCAAAGTTCCCGAAACCTACCAGTTGCACTTTATCTCCGCTTTGCAACGCTCCAGAGATCGCCTCAAATACTGCATCGATTGCTTTGGTTACGTCCTTCTTGGACAATTCAGTGCTTTCAGAAACCTGATTGATCAAATCCGTTTTATTCAACATATTCACCTCCCAATTCAAGTGTAGTCCAGCATTTAGGTTATCGGTGTTAATGACCGATATGAGGTCGCCTGTATAAAATAACCCGGGCGGCGTACTGCCTTCCATAATGTTATCATCTGTTTCCGTTTCGTCGTTAAATATACATAGAATATACCTAACCTCCGCAATATAGGCCGAAACTGGCGTTTTATGGCACCCTGCTTGCGTGGAACAAGGTTTATAGTAATACAGTCCACAGACAATTTCAAGTACGACGACGGTTTAACACATAAAAAGTAACGGCCAGCGCAAGTACCAGCACTACTCCTTTGACAATATCATGGGCGAAATATTGCACATTCATCATCGTTAGTCCATTAACCAACACACCGATCAAAACTGCACCAATAAATGTACCAATGACATTGGGTTTACCAGCACCAAAGACCGAAAAACCGACGAATACTGCAGCTACCGCTTCCATGAGCAAGGGGGAACCCGCGTCAATTTGGCCTGAGCCTACGCGCGAGGCATACAAAATACCGGCAATCGCCGCAAATACACCTGAAGCAACATAGGCCAGAGTACGGACTTTTTTTACCCGTATACCCGACAGACGAGCAGCTTCCTTATTTCCACCCGTTACATACATTTGACGCCCATGCTTTGTATAAGTCAAGAAAACATGCACCGCCGCCACAGCCAGCAACAGTAAAATAACCGAAATCGGGATACCCAACCATTTACCTTGCCCAAGCAAAAGAAATGCAGGAGATATCTCCCCCGGCGCCTTGCTACCATCGGGAAACTGCATATGATTATATATGGTATAGCCCTGTGCGTACGTTTTGTGAATCCCGCTTACAATATACATGATTGCAAGGGTTGCGAGCAAATCAGGAATACGTAGTTTAATGATCAATAATGAATTCAACAGTCCTACCAAAGCGCCGACAATCAGAGACACAATAATGACCACCGCAACAGGCTGCTCATACCAGACCATTAAAGAAGCGGCAACGACCGTTGTCAAAGATACTGTAGCTCCCACCGACAGGTCAAAACCGTCCACGATAAGTGACAATGTCACACCAATGGCAACGAAAGTCACAATGGCAATCGAGCCAAGAATGTCCATTAAATTATCATAAGTCCAGAAATAAGGTAATGTAGATGAAAAAAACGCCAACACACCTATAATGACAACTACGGCACCGTAACGAAATGAGACGTTTAACCATTTTTCCTTCATGAATGCACCTCTTCACCCCCGCTGGCATACAACAGAAGCTGTTCCTGTTCCACTTCGCCCCGAGCAAATTCCTTTATAATTTTGCCATCATACATCACTGCAATCCGATCACCAATGCCAATCCCTTCAGCAAATTCACAGGTTAGATAAATGATCGCTTTTCCTTGCTCCGCCAACTCACCAATGATACGAAAAATATCACTTTTTGCCCCTATATCTACACCCTTGGTTGGCTCGTCAAAAACAAATACATCCGCTCCGGAATGCAGCCATTTCCCAATAGCAACCTTTTGCTGATTCCCGCCACTTAAATATTTAACATTCTGACGGAGCGATGGTGTCTTAATACCGAGAGAGGCGACAATCCCATTACCGTTATTTCGTTCTTTACGCCGACTGATGAAACCAAGGACACTCAGTTTGCCCAAAAGCGGAAGACTAAGGTTTCTTTCCACACTCTCCTCAATTAGCACCCCCTGCTTCCGTCGCTCCTCGGGTATGGACACAATTCCTTGAGCTACCGCATCCGCTGGTTCTCTCAATCGAATGGAGCGACCTTTAAAGGTCAGCTCTCCCTTATCCGGCTTGTCTGCTCCTGTAAGAAGTCGTGACAACTCTGTCTTGCCTGCACCAACCAAACCTACAATAGAGAGAATTTCACCACATCGGACCTGTACATCAATGCCGTGCACTCGTAATCCTTTGTGAAGCCCTTTCGCTTCCAATACCGTTTCACCAATCGGTACCTCTGTTTTTGGGAATTCCTCCTCAAATGTTTTCCCAAGCATATGCGTAACGATGTCGCCTACACTTAAATCAGACGCAGGTCCCGTGAACACGCGCTCACCATCACGCATCACCGTAACACGGTCACTGTGTTCGATAACCTCCGGCAATCGGTGTGTGATGAGGATACATGCAACTCCCTCATCCTTGAGTGTATGGATTGTGCGGAACAAACGTCGCGTTTCTTCTTCGCTGAGCGGCGCCGTAGGCTCGTCAAAAATGATGGCATTGGCTTGCTGTGTCAGAATGCGTGATATAAGTACAAGCTGTTTTTCTGCCAACGTCAATTCAGACACATATCGTCGCACGTCAATATCTATCTCCAGACGTGCTAATGCCTCACGCGCTCGTCTGCGCATAGAAACCGGTGCAGTCCACCATCGACCATCAGGGGCTGACAAATCGTCCATTACAATATTTTCAGCAACAGTTAACTGTGGTACAAGCGCTGAATCGACCTCCTGATACACACAGTGAATTCCCGCTCTTTTGGCCTCCCACGGTGAACTAATGTTCAGTTCCTTGCCACCAACTACGATAGCTCCCTGATCGGAATGATACGCACCGGACAGAATCTTCATCAATGTACTTTTCCCTGCCCCGTTGGCGCCCAGCAGAGCGTGAATCTCGCCACCCTGCACTGTAAAATCCACGGCTCGCAGCGCATCTACACCAGCAAACTGTTTGCTAATTTTCTTCATTTCCAATGTATATACTTGTGAACTCATGGTGCCCCCTCACGCCTGCTTAAGATAAAAGCGCGCCGAAGCGCGCCTTTGCGTTATGCAAACATTTTATTTGGACGTTTCATATTCCTTCATCCAATCCTTATAGCCCTGTTCGCTTTGGCCCCAGCCCTTCACATATTGGGACAGCTCGGATGTGGAAATTTGCTTATCCGGCAACGCTTCGCGTTGCACATATACAGCCTTCAGTACGACTTTCTCCTCCGGATTATCCCCATGCAGCTTCTGATATGCATAGCGCACTTGTACGCGCCCGATATCTGTTGGATCTACGGCTGCCGAGGCCACCCAAGGATTTTTCGGGTCTTGGATCATTTGCAAGTCCTCGTCGCTCATGTCAATGCCGTAGACTTTAATTTCCGTACGTCCCGCTTGTTGGATGGCACGTGCTGCGCCTTTGGCAAATTCATCCCATGCCGCCCAGACGGCTGTAATTTCGCCCTTAGGATATTGCTTTAATACAGCTTCCATTTTGGCTTGCGTATCCAACGCAGGATTCTGAGCCGAACCAAAAGTCGCAATTTCTTTAATATCCGGATTGGATTTCAAAAATGCACCATAAGCAACCTGACGACGTTCCATCGGCGCAAATCCGGCAACCCATACTTTCACAATGTTGCCTTTGCCACCGATATCCTTCTTCATTTGCTCCAGCGTTAGCTCAGCCATGCTTTGGTCATCCTGTGAGAGCACTACCGCACCCGGAACATTGACGGCAGCATCGAACACGATAACTGGAATATTGCGGGAAACTGCTTTTTTCAACCCTGTTTCCAGTAATGCATCACCGTGATCAGTCAAAATGACATCAAACTGCTGGTTAATCGCACTATCAAGCAGAGAAGCCATTTTAGCCTTATCGTTATCTGCCACAAACTTAGTCAGCGTACCGCCAAATTTTTTAACTTCCTCTTCCACACCTTGAACATACTGTTGCGAAAATGTGCCCGTGTTAAACTCCATGATCAACGCAACCCGTTTACCCTTTAGATTTAAGTTGTCCGTTTTTTCGTTTGTTGTATTCGATTCCGCAGTGCTTGTCCCTTGAGTGCCGCTCTCTGTTTTCGGCACGCCACATGCAGTGACCAGCAAAACCAGCACCAGTAGCATGATACCTCCCAGTCCTAGCTTTTTGTGTCTTTGGAACTCTTTTTGGATATCCATGATTTCATTTCCCCCTCGTTCAACCACAAAATGATTCAAATTTGATACTTAATATATCGCTTTAAACCAAGTATGTAAATAGGTTTTATGAAATATAGAAAAATTTCTGTTTTATAGGCCAGAACACAAAAATCAACCGTCCCCGATTGAATACCGGAAAACGGTTGCTGTTTAAATGTAAAATCAAGGCGGAGCCTAGCTCTCTACTTGTGAAACTCATTAATCGGATTGTTATATTTGAACCTACATCCTGCTACGAGAAACGAAAAGCTCAATAAAAACAGAGGTAGTCTAGGACTTTATTTTCTCGTCCATGGCTACCCCTGTCTGGTTTTGGAGGTCAGTCTAATATTTTGTTTTTGCGAACCGTAGAGAGCAAATTGCTCTCCACGGTATTTCTCTTATACATTTTTTAGGTGTGGCTTACCCTTAAAGAATAATAGCAATGAGACCGCCGGAGCCTTCATTAATGATACGACCCAGCGTTTCCTGCAGCTTATAGCGTGCATTGTCCGGCATCATGGCGATTTTACCCTGAATGCCTTCCCGTACAATGGAATGCAGCGAACGTCCGAAAATGTCTGACTCCCAAATTTTGATTGGGTCATTCTCAAAATCTTGCATCAGATAGCGCATAAGCTCTTCACTTTGCTTCTCTGTTCCGATAATCGGAGCAAATTCCGATTCCACATCGACACGAATCATGTGTATAGAAGGTGCTGTCGCCTTGAGCCGCACACCAAACCTTGTACCCTGACGAATCAACTGCGGATCGTCTAGTGCCATCTCAGATAACGACGGCGCGGCAATGCCATATCCCGTTGTCTTGACCATTTCCAGCGCCTCGGCGAAGCGGTCGTACTCTCGTTTGGCATGGGCAAAATCCTGCATCATTTGCAGCAAATGATCCTTGCCACGAATCTCTACCCCGACGACTTCGACCAAAATCTGGTCATACAGCTCATCGGGAGCATACAGATCAATTTCAGCTACGCCCTGCCCCATATTCATCCCGCTCAATCCGGCCCTGTCGATGAATTCATATTCCATAAACTGGCCAACCACTCGATCTACATCACGCAGGCGTCGAATATCTTTAACCGTATCGCGAACGGAATTTTCATAATTGCTACGCAGCCAGTGCTCTTCGTTCAGTACCATGACCCAGCTCGGCAGGTTTACATTCACCTCATGCACCGGAAATTCATACAATACTTCACGAAGTACGCCTGTAACATCATCTTCCGTCATCGTCGCCGCGCTGAGTGTCATAACTGGTATATCGTACTTGGCAGCCAGCTCACCGCGAAGCTGGAGTGTTTCATCACTGCGAGGATGCGTGGAGTTGATAACCAAAACAAATGGTTTGCCAACTTCCTTCAACTCCTCAATGACGCGTTCCTCCGACTCTACATAAGAGCTGCGCGGGATTTCCGCAATCGTGCCGTCTGTAGTGACTACCACACCGAGCGTCGAATGCTCCTGAATAACCTTGCGTGTACCAATTTCTGCCGCTTCCTGAAAAGGAATGGGTTCTTCGAACCATGGTGTGGAGATCATCCTCGGACCATTTTCATCCTCGTACCCTTTTGCTCCTTCTACTGCATATCCTACACAGTCAACCAGACGTACATTCACATCCAGTCCTTCCGTTACTTTGATCTGGACGGCATTATTCGGTACGAATTTAGGCTCCGTCGTCATGATCGTCTTGCCTGCCGCACTTTGCGGCAACTCGTCTACGGCGCGGGCACGGTCCGCCTCACTTGTAATGTTTGGCAGAACAATCGTCTCCATAAACCGCTTGATAAACGTTGATTTTCCTGTTCGGACTGCGCCGACGACCCCAAGATAAATGTCTCCTCCGGTACGTTCGGCAATGTCTTTAAAAATGTCTACTTTCTCCAATGAAATCCCCTCCTAAAAAGTCTCCGAAGGAAAAATGCTTAAAGAGCATCCGCTTCGTGTTCAACCAACTGCTTGATCCCAGATGCGGCAGAACAGCCTTTAAAATGCCCGGAAGTCGTCCGCCGCCGAGATTCAGGAGACTGATGGAATCGGCGAAACGGCGTAAACTCGTACATGCATTTGGACTGATACCATCATATGTATCCCCTCCGTAAAATATGTTTAGTTTTTTGAAAAATAGATTACGACAGAGCGATCATTGCAGAAACGATATTTTACGTTTGGTTCCACTCACCTAATATATGCGGGGCAGGACTCTCCCATGACTTCGTCGCTAGATTAAATAAAAAAAGGATGTTTCTCCTGACCGTTTAGAGTCGTCGGAAACATCCTTTTTCTATTCTCCTGATATAATCGGCATTACCACAGTTCATCATCCAGCGCCTGACGCTCCAGTTGCCGTCTGATAGCCGCCTTGAGCCTATCCTCCGGTATGGTTACCTCCATATCGCCTTGGACACGTGCCTGGCAGGATAAGCGCATTCCTTCATCCAGTAAAGGCCCCAGCTTACGCTGCTCTGCATCTCTGGGTTGGTCTGCAAATTCAGCCCATTCCGGTGATATTTGTACCTTACACATCAGACAGGCTGCTTTTCCGTCACAACGAGTGGGGATATATACACCCGCTTTACGAGCAGCCTGAAGCAATGACGTACCCTGACCGACCTGTACGCGCCTACCTGACGGCCTAAACGTAATCTGCACATTCATGAATAGTCCTCCAGTTGTCTTTCTCCTAACACACACAACTTATACTTCATTGCCCATCTGGATGACGGAGTGCAACTCTGGCCAAGGCAGAAGTTCTACAAGCTTGTCCAATTGCTCCTCATTCCAAATATTACTGACTAGTAGCTGCTTCAGTACAATTATATGACGTCGCGGGTCGCGCTTCATGACTTCTGCAATCGCTTTATATCGGTCGGGTCGATTTCGCAATATATTGAATAAAAGTTCATGACTGAGCGGCATCAGACGCAGTGAAGCACTCCCCAGCTCAAGCTGAACACCAGCCGACCAAAGTAGTCGCTCGATCTCTAAGCGGTATAACGCTCCGTCACATAATACTTCAAATCCCCCCACCAACTCGACTGGAAATCCCTCCAGATCATAGTGGCTCAGCAATGAAACGTAAGAGCCGCTACGATCAACCTGCTGTCGATCTATACTCATACCCAGGGGGTGCGCATGAAGTTGCTTTGCTGCATGAATATCCGCATAAATATCAATGTCCCGAGGCAGGCGATCCAGTTCAACTTCATGTACAAGTAGTGAACAACTCCCGCCTAGCATCCACGGAACCGACACTGTTGACCAGTTCTCAGCCAAGCTACTCAGCGCAACTGCCAGATTGTGAGGAAGCCTGTCTACTAACACCGATGATATTGCCTCCTTCAACATTGTTTCCTCCTTTGCTGTCTTTCCTTCCGTTTCCTGATGGGCATCATTATAACATGTTCGACAGGGCAGTTCGATATTTTGTGTACTGTAAAAGCGGTTACCCACTCCAAAATATAAAAAAACCGCGAACCTTCCCGGTCCACGGTGAATAATACTAACTGGCGTGCGGCCAGCGGTCTATTTTTTCATCATCATTTTCATCAACGCTTCCATATTGGAAGGATTCATTCCGCTCTTTTTGACGGCACCAACAATATCCCTTACTGTATCTTCCGACACCGGAATGTTGGCCATCGCAGACACTTGCTTGATAAGCTGACGCAGTTGCGCTTCGCTTTGAAGCGTGTCCGCCTTTACCGTGCCTGCCAGCTTTTTCACTGCATTTTCGGATATGTTTTTGCCGCCTTTTTTGTTAATGGCCTTCAATGCATCTTTCGGAAAGTTTTTATTCATAATCTCCCCTCCTCCGCCATTGCTCAACTCAGTCTATGAGTGGCGGAGACAAAAGGTGATTAAGCGTACATAAGACATGCCAAACGCCTAACTAAAAAAGGCTATCTCATTATAGAAAAAATCTACCATGAGACAGCCTTTATATTATTAAAGCTCATCTGAGCCTTTAAGAATGCCATTGCTCCCAAGTCTGAAGTGGCATGACTTCCATCTCGGTCTTAGGGTCGCGACCCATCAGCGCCTCAACGGCCTTACGGACGTCACGTCCTTCAAACAGTACTCCATACAGTACCTCTGTAATAGGCATCTGAACACCTAATTTTTGAGAGATGGCGTATGCCGCTTTTGTCGTTCGAATCCCCTCTACGACCATGCCCATAGATTCCAGCACATCATCAAGCTGTTGGCCCTGTCCTAATAGTGACCCTGCACGCCAGTTGCGACTGTGACGACTCGTTGCCGTGACCACTAGATCGCCAATCCCAGCCAGACCGGCAAAGGTTAATGGATTAGCACCCATCTCAACTCCGGCACGGGTAATTTCAGCCAATCCACGGGTCAATAAAGCCGCTTTGGCATTATCACCGAAACCAAGTCCATCTGACATTCCCGCACCCAATGCGATAATGTTTTTTAGCGCCCCGGACAGTTCCACGCCTAGCAAATCGCGGTTTGTATAGACACGGAAATAGGAGTTCATGAACAGCCCCTGAGCAGCCTGTGCAGCCTGCTCATTGGAGGAAGCTACAACGACCGTTGTAGGACATTTCCTCACCACTTCTTCCGCATGACTCGGACCAGACAGCACGGCAATATCGCCCTCCGCGACTTCCAGTTCTTCCGAGATCACCGTGGACATACGTTTAAGCGTTTCTGTTTCAAAACCTTTAATGGCATGCACTACCAGCATATCCTTGCTAAAATGAGCTTTCAGACTACGTGCTACCTGACGAGCAGCAGCAGAAGGAGATACGATTATCACTGCTTTAGCACCAGATACCGCAGTCTGCATATCAGTTGTAGCTGAAATGCGATCAGACAAAATAGAGCCCGGTAAATAATGCTCATTTGTATGCTTCTCATTGATTTCAGCTGCTTGCTGCTCGTTTCTCGTCCAGACAGAGACATCGTTGTTATTGGCCGCAAGAACGGAAGCCAGGGCTGTTCCCCAACTCCCCGCGACCAGCACAGCTATTTTCTCAGACAAGACGATCTCCTCCTTTGGAGCCAAGCTTATTCTCATTCCCCCGCACCAGCTTGACTATGTTGGTACGGTGTCTCCACACAGCGAACAGACAAATGATTAGAGCCGTCCAGAATAACGGCCATGCAAAACCAAGCACGAGTAATATCCAAGGGGTCAAAATGACAAAAATGAGCGATCCAAGGGATACGTAACGCGTCATTACGATTGCAAGTATCGCAATGATTCCGGCATATAGTGCGGGCAGTAAGGCAAGCGATGCCAATACACCAATAGCAGTCGCAATACCTTTTCCTCCACGGAAGTGAAAATATACCGGCCAGTTATGGCCCGCAATCGCCGCGATGCCGCACAAACCCGGTACCCAGGATGATTCCCCACCTAACCAGTGCCCTATTAGTACCGCAATAACCCCTTTAAGTACGTCCAGCAGCAGTACCAGAATAGCTGGGCCTTTTCCAAGCACACGCAGCGTATTCGTCGCACCGGCATTGCCGCTCCCATGTTGGCGAATGTCGATTCCTTTTAATTTTCCATACAGCAAACTAAAGCTGACAGAGCCAAGCAAGTAACTGAGTACGATGGCAACGATTTGTAAAATCAACCTATTCGCTCCTAACTTTCGTCAGACTTGCGCCGTGTAAAGATTCGAATTGGAGTTCCTTCAAAATTGAAGGCGGCGCGGATTTTGTTCTCCAGATAACGCTCATACGAGAAGTGCATTATTTCTGGATCGTTTACGAATACAACCATCGTAGGCGGCTTAACAGCAACCTGGGTCACATAGTTAATGCGCAGACGACGTCCCTTGTCTGTTGGTGGAGGATTGATGGCAACCGCATCGGAAATTACATCATTCAGCAAATGTGTCTGAATACGCAACACATGCTGCTGTGCCACATGCTGTACAACAGGAAGCAGCTTTTGCAGGCGTTGCTTCGTTTTTGCAGACAAGAACACAATCGGAGCATATGTCATAAACAAAAAGTGATCGCGAATTTTCGTTTCAAACTGGTGCATCGTTTTGTCGTCCTTGTCCACGACATCCCATTTGTTAACGACAAACAGCGAAGCTTTACCCGCTTCATAAGCATAGCCAGCAATGTGCTTATCCTGTTCAATAATGCCTTCCTCGCCGTTAATAACGACCAATACAACATCTGCACGCTCAATGGCACGCATGGCACGCATTACACTATATTTTTCGGTCGTTTCATATACCTTGCCACGTTTACGCATACCTGCCGTATCAATCAGTACATACTTTTGACCGTCTTTTTCAAAGGGTGTATCAATTGCATCACGTGTCGTACCTGCAATGTCACTAACGATAACCCGCTCTTCTCCCAGAATGGCGTTAACCAGTGAAGACTTACCTACATTCGGGCGGCCGATCAAGGCAACACGAATAACGTCTTCATCATAGTGATCTTCTTCCAGCTCAGGCAAATTGGATGTAATGGCATCTAGCAGATCGCCTATCCCTGTACCATGGCTACCAGAAACAGCGATTGGATCACCAAATCCATAAGAATAAAACTCATAAATCAGATCGGCGCGACTGAGGTTGTCCACCTTGTTGACAGCTACGATGATCGGTTTACCCGAACGATATAGCATTTGAGCAACCTCTTCATCTGACTGTGTAATTCCTGCTTTCGCATCACTCATAAATACAATTACATCTGCTTCTTCTATTGCAAGTTCGGCCTGCATACGGATGGATTTTAAAATGACATCCTCACCATCAATCTCAATGCCGCCGGTGTCAATAATACTGAAGGATTTACCATTCCACTCCGATATACCGTATATACGGTCACGAGTGATTCCGGGTTTATCTTCCACGATGGACAAACGATCCCCGATTATCCGATTAAAAATAGTGGACTTGCCCACATTCGGACGACCAACGATAGCCACAACGGGTCTTGCCATAAATTCACTCCTCCTGTCAATTCTTCCGCTATCATCATAGCAAAAAACATACCTATTGGCGATATGGTCACGTAACAACAATCGGCGAACCCTCTGGGTCCGCCGATGGTGTACGTTATGCATATTATAAAATGTATTGATTTAAACTCATTTAAATTTGTTCAGCTTATCGCCAAAACGCTCGCCGAGCGTGATGCTCAGACCGGAATTATTGAGGGAAACGTTAGGATTATTCAGTTCCTCACGAGGTGCACGAGATGCACGTGGTGCTCTTTCTGCTTTAGGAGCAGCTTCAGGAGCTTCCTCAGTTTCTTTAATGCTCAGGCTAACACGTTTTTCGGAAGGATTCATTTCAAGAATTTTAACTTTCACTTCTTGCCCTTCTTCCAGAACTTCTTGTGGAGTTCCAATGTGTTTGTGGGAAATTTGGGAAATATGAACCAAACCTTCCACGCCAGGAGCGATTTCAACGAATGCGCCGAAGTTAACCAGACGTTTTACAACACCTGTTACGATGTCATTGTTGTTGAATTGTCCAGCAGCCGATTCCCAAGGACCAGGCTGTGCAGCTTTCATGCTCAGGCTGATTTTTCCTTTTTCAGGATCTACTTTCAAGACTTTTACTTTCACTTGGTCTCCTTCAGAAACTGCATCAGAAGGCTTATCGACATGAGTCCAAGCAATTTCAGATACGTGAACAAGACCATCCACGCCGCCAACATCTACGAAAGCACCGAACTGAGTAAGACGTTGAACCGTACCTACGATTTCTTGGCCTTCTTTCAGCTCAGCCATTACTTTAAGCTTGTTGGCTTCGAATTCTGCTTCCAGAACGTCTTTTTGAGAAAGAATCACTTTGTTATTTTCACGATCCAGTTCTTTTACAACAACACGCAATGTGCGGCCTTTGTAATCACTGAAATCTTCTACGAAGTGACGTTCTACCATGGATGCAGGGATAAATCCGCGCAGACCCACGTCTACCACGATGCCGCCTTTAACGACATCATTTACAACGACTTCAAATACTTCTTTGCTTTCGAACAGTTGCTCCAACTTTTCCCAAGCATTTTCACTGTCGATTGCACGTTTGGACAGAACAAGTTTTTCCTTGCCATCGTCAATGCTGATAATTCTAGCTTCAACCTCTTGGCCTACTTGTACTGCTTCTTCTGCGTTATCCAGACCAGAAGACAACTCGCGAATTGGAATAATTCCATCGTATTTATATCCAATGCTTACTACCGCTTGGTTATCTTCCAATTTCACGATTGTACCCTTAACGGTGTCACCTTTTTTCAGGGAGACGATTTGATCGAGCTCGTCTTGATTTGCCGCTTCAGCAGCTTCTTGATTTTTAATTTCTTCCGACATGTCAATACCCTCCTCAATTCAAAAAAAACCATTTATTTAAACCTGCGCATGGCAGAGTTCAAAACATAAATAAACTTTTGTTCTAGTTTTCCGAGCTTAGACACAATTCATACAAGCCTTTCAGTTATTCGTAGGCTTACCCGTTTCCTTCATCGTGCGAATACGAGACATAATTGCTTCTGTTGCCAGTTCAAGTGGATCTCCTTCGATATCGGCACCCTTTTGGTAAGCTTCCAAATTGACAGGTTTACCGTATAACACTTTCGTTTTACGGAAAAGCTTGTAATCACCAATAATGGCGACCGGAACGGCAGCCGCTCCACTGCGTAGCGCAAAGCTTGCAGCACCCTTTTTACCGATTCCCCCAGCTCCTCTGGAACCTTCGGGAAAGATTCCCATAACCTTACCATCACGCAAAATGTTCAATGCCAACTTAATGGATTCCTTACTTACACCGCCACGTTTGACTGGAAAAGCTCCCAGTTTCCCAATTAGTGGACCCAGTACAGGAACATTAAACAGCTCGGCTTTTGCCATAAAGTGAACCTTTCTTTTCAGCAAAATACCAACTGTAGGAGGGTCAAGATTACTAATATGATTAGAACACAACAGCACTCCACCCTCAGCAGGAACATTTTCCCTGCCTACCGCCTCAAGTCTAAACAGAACGCGGTAAATGAGACGCAAAATACTGGCGCATACAGTATATATCATTGGCTGATCTCTCCATCCTTCTCCGTTAAGCAATAAGATACGATCGTATCAACGACATCCTGAATGCCCATTTGGGTCGTATCGAGCACGATGGCGTCCTCACTGCAACGAAGCGGAGATACCTCCCTCTCCTCGTCAAGCTTGTCACGTGCCGCAATGTCACGTTCCAGTTGCTCCAGAGTGATATCATCAGTTTCGCTCAGTTCTTTAAAACGGCGGGAGGCACGTTCCTGAACACTTGCGGTCATGAACACCTTGACTTCCGCATCGGGAAGTACAGTTGTTCCAATATCGCGACCATCCATAACGACACCCTTGCGTGCAGCCATCTCACGCTGGTTTTCAGTCAAACGTGTCCGTAAACCAGCAATACTTGAATACTGTGACACGTTGCTAGTCACTTCCATCGAACGGATCACAGTGGTTACATCTTCCCCGTTACAATAAACCTTTTGGCCTGTGGGGTCCGGTACTAATTCAATCACCAGCTCAGGTACATGTTGAAGCACTTTTTGTACATTTTCTGCAGGAATTTCCTTACGCATCATGTACCACGTTGCTGCTCGGTACATGGCTCCAGTATCTACATATACATAAGAAAGTGCTTTCGCCACCAAGCGGGCCACTGTACTTTTCCCTGCACCAGCAGGTCCATCAATGGCTACATTTATTTTGTTAATTGAAGATACATGTTGCCTTGCCAACAGGGAATTCCTCCTAACCTAACCTCAAGAAAAAAGCAGGCATTGCCTGCGACGTGAAAATTATACCACACATTTATAGGCGATGCAAAATAAGCGACAGGTTTACTAAAAAAGAAAAATTTCGGATGATTAAGATTTCCCCCGGAATTCCAGCTGTCTTTCAAAGCAATATTTAATCAGTTTTTGACGCTCCTGATCAGCGATTTCCTCATATTTCAGCATAATGAGTTTGCGACCGTTTTCCATCTGCTGAATGCGCACAATTTCAGATTGGAACGGAACATGCTCCTGAGTACCGTTTTTATATGGAACTAAAATCCAGCAAGACAATGATTCTCCTTCTTCAAGATGATGAGTTCCCTGGGTGTGAAAAGAAACACCCCCACCTCCTACATCATGTGTCTCTGCTACAAATCTGGACTCGTTCGCACCATGCTTTACAGCAATTTCCAAGTTGGCCTTAACCCGAAGAAAGTTTCGACGCTGAATTTTGCTGATGCTGTCTGGAGCAGGTTTGTGGATACGAATCATCCGGAGGATATCCTCTTTGAAACCCGTAACGTGGGTATTAAAATAATTTTTAATCCCACCCTCGCTCAAAAAAAATATAGACAGTTCTTCCCCTAGAAACAATTTTTTCAAATGCCCACTTGTTTGTGACATAGGAATTTCAATTAAAAAGTTCTGTGACTCCTCTTCTGCAATACGAGACTTAAATTCAAAAATCTCGTCCTTATGGTCAGTACCTGCCACTTGTATGTATAACACATCATTAATTTTGGGAAACAAATGATCCACCATCCTTGTCCATTAAAAGCTCTAATTAAGGTATATAATACCACGACTTTGTGCCTATATTAAGCATAATATTTGTTTGATCTATGACTAAAGCACAAAAAACCTCCTTCATGAAGGAGGTTTAGAGTGACTATTGATTCATTTTCATGTAATCAACTAGACATTACTTGCAGTAACCTGAGGTTCATCTGAATCTTTAACCTCTTCAATCGTTTCTTCCATCCCCGTATTGGCGTTAATGTATATCCGGTAAACGGAACCATTGATTTTACCACCAAATTCATAACAGAGAACTTCATTCGAAAGTTCATTTTCAATTAAGGCTTTACGGTGGTAAGTTTCACGAAACTCAGGATTCAATTTTGCTCGTGCTGCATTCAAATTCAATTTCGCTTGCGGTATGCGGCGGAGATGACTATGCTCATACACATAATCACTGGCTTGAAAACCGATCACTTGTCCGTTATCAAGGCCTGATCTGACTGCGATTTTTTCTGGATAGATAATCACATCCCCTTGTTGGCTCACAAATGTAATGTTAGCTAAATTCCCGCTTTCATCATACGCAACGGGCTTCATGTCTTTGTAACCTTTTTGTTCAAGGTATTCACTAGCATAGCGAATCGCTTCATTACGTGTTGCTTTTTTAGGACCTACTGCCCTCATGTCATGATAAGAAATAAGCTTGCCGCCTTTTTTCGTAAAATCCATACTGGCCACAGGCTGCTTCTTATTTAGCAGGGTAGCTGTATAAGATGCCCATTCCGTTCCTTTACCGTTTTCGTTCACCCTGATCTGACTTTCCGGTTTTCCTGTAAATTCAGCAGCATTTTGTTTAATTTGTTCTGCATTTACTGGCGGGAGACTCAATTTTTTCACAGAGCGTTTATCATAGATGCTGGCTACAGACGGTCCCCAATCCAGCTCTTTATAGTTTTCCACCTTTTTGTCCACGGTTTTAAAGCCATCAATAATGGTGTTGTCCTTCGGCCCAGTTTGAGAACCTGCCGCCATATCCACATCCGTCCAGCGCAAATTTTTGCTAATGACTTTCTGCTGCACTTCCTGCATGTTTTTCGAAATTTCTTTGGAATTGTTATACAACGTTTTCAGGTTCGAAATTTCTTTCTCGTTTAAGGGCTCGTGATCCAGATCACGGACAGCGGTCTGATACGAAAATGCAGATAGATGTGACAGCAAATCTTTAGCATGATTAAAAGGCATTACATTGAGGGGCAACTGATTAACCTCATTTTGAGCCTCACTTGTAATCCTCCACACGTTCATCAAACATTTGCGGTGCATCGCGTGTGAAGTATTATGGACAGCAACCGCGTTACCGAGTTGAGAATGCAGCTGATCCATATGAAACGACAAATCGTGAAACGCACGCTGGTATTGATTTTCCGCTTTTATCGACATGCTATTTGCCTGAAGAGACACCTCTTTTCTCATCTGGCTTTGCTGATAACCCCACACAAATGCTCCTATCATCATCAGGGTAACCACCGGGAACAATACGGAACTAAGTCGCTTATACATTGGGAGTCTCCTTTCTTCAAGTACACTACCGATAGTGTGACAAGAAGAAAGCTCTCTTATGCATGGTTTTCCATGACTTCAACAATAAACTCACAGTTATCGCAAATACAGCGTTTAAAGCCGGTCTGAATCTGTCCTTGCTCTATGCGTCCTCTCAGCACAAAGCGTTCTCCGCATCTTTTACAATGAATTCTAACTTTTATACGCAAAAAAGACACCTCTTTCTCTAACAGGTTTGTCAGATCAGTGTGTCCCATTTTGTTACATGTTAACCTTTTCTTCCCGTTTTAACAAACGAAAAGGAGAACGGTTATTAGCCCGACTGATCTTCGCCATTCCTCCATACCATAGAAAGGCCATAAGTGGAATGATAAACCAGATCCAGTCATGCGAAAATTTCGTTAAAATCAAATCGTATACTCCGTGCCAGAACCATGGAAGCACCAATGACAGCAGCAACATGTATTTGCTCCTCAAGCCTTCTGAAAACTTGGCCTTCCCCATGTAGTAGCCCATCATTACGCCAAACATCGCATGACCGGATACCGGTAGCAATGATCTCATCAGCATCATGCTAACCGAAGCATGGCCCGCCCAGGCATATAACAGATTTTCAACCGTTGCAAATCCGAGTGAGACTGCGGTCGCATACAAAATACCATCATAAGGCTCGTCGAACTCGGTATGATTATAGATGATGTGATACAACAGAAACCATTTAAAAAACTCTTCCACTCCGGCTGAAATGCCGAACGCCTGGATTAACGTGTGATCCCCTAGCCAAAGCAGCAGCCCTCGTTGAAAAATCATGACAGGAAGAACCACCAAAAAGCCGAGCAAAAACACTTTAATAACCATGTGCAGTGGCTCCGAATCATACCTGTCCTTCAAGTAAAAATACATCAATAAGGCGAGACCCGGCGCTGTGGCTGCCGCTATAACTGAAAACAGAAGCACCGATCATCCCTCCATAAAAATGAGTCGGCTCTGCTTTCAGCGCAGAGCCGACAAATTCACTTCAATATCACTTTTGATAAAACGAATCAAGAACGGCTGTCAAAATGAGTGCAGATGACAGCAACTGCCTGTTCAGGAATGACCAGTTTGCCGTACTCTTCCAACATAGCTGGTGTAACGGATGAGCCTTCTCCAAATTCAGCAAGAACCGCGATTAAAGCGGCAAGCTTGGACTCCTCTACTTCTTCTGGTTCCAAATGCAGAATCCATTTTCCTCTATAATGATACAGCTTACCTGCTTCCGTAGTGTTGCTACGAAGCATATGAGCCGCTTCTATGAGTACTTCGAAATCGCTAAACGCATAAACGATGGAATCACTATGCTCCAACGTGACTTCCATTTCGTAGACTTCCTCTGGAAGCTCCTCATCGGGACCCGAACCATACTGTTGATGGTCGTATTTACCCCGAGTGACGATAACAACCATTCCTTGAGCAGGAAGCGCAAAGACTTCGACAGCTAACGGTCCCGTGGCGTCGAAGCCCAGCTCACTGTATGCCTGATCCATCATTTCGGTAAACAGCTCATGAACTCTAGGAATTTCTTGCCACATATCGTCTTTTTGAATACCGCGTTCGCTCAAATCGTCAAAGGTAAGGAAAATCCGTATCTTGTCCTGACTTAATCTTTCTATTTTCATACTGGACCCTCCTCCTGGCAGCCGAGTGTTATTAACAGATTATGATGCAATTATGATGCCTGTGATGAAAATGGTTCTATGTAATCATGTTATCATTTTATAATCGTAAATGCACGCAATAAAAAGATAAAAAAAAGAATCATTTGAACGGCTTTTACAAAAAAGCCGCAAAATGATTCGGAATAAAGGTTTCTGGGTTACAATCCCGGTACGGCTGTATGAGTTTCTTTCAAAATTTGCTCGACCTCACGTTTAACATCGGGACTTGTGCTGATGAAGTCTTTAATCAACTTCATATTCTCTTCTTTGTTCTTGGCAGTATGGGCGTTATAAGCGGTTTTATCTGTTTGTGAATGATGGTCTTGATCCTTATGGGTGTCTTCTTTATTGAGCGTAATCTCGCCCATCCCGGGGAATGCCGCGTCCATCATTTTAGTACGGGCTTGCTGCACTAAATTGCCGCCTTTTTTTCCACCTATGTCCATAGATAAGCCCAACATGTTGCGGTTACGGGAGATCATAGAGCTTGCGACAGCGCCCAAAACGATTCCCAGGAAAAATGAAGATGTTTTCACAATTAGAACCTCCCTTTGTGGTAGAATCAAGCATAGTGTTCGTCAGTAGTGACAAACTCATACGGTATAAAATACAGGAAGGTGAGATGAAATAATGGGTACAAAAACAGCAGCCATTTTGTTCACCGCATGTCTGCTGCTTAGTGCTTGCACTGCAACCAAGCCTGAATCTGCGGCAACAAGCAACCAGCAGGATTCGGTAGCCTCTGACTCAAGTAACAGCGCCAAAGATCAGAGCAACGTCTCTTCCCCAAAAAGTAGCAGTAAGCAAGCAGGCAGTGATGATCACAACTCAGCGGATAAAACCAATGCACAAAATGATAAAACCAGCGAAAGCAACGAAACAGGAGCTGCGACATCTGCAACTACCAATAACAAAATGTATCACTTGGACAAAGCTTACAATGTAATCCCTGACCAACAAGGTACCGAAAAAAAAGTCGTGTTATTGACCTTTGATGATGGTCCTAAGGAAGCAGCCATGATTAACAAAATCATAGATGTACTGGACAAACACAAAGCGAAAGCAATTTTCTTCGTAAACGGTTACCGTGTAAAAAAGCATCCTGAGTTGCTTAAGCTTATCCATGACCGTGGACAGCCCATCGGCAACCATAGCTGGGATCACATCGTGCTGAAAAACAAATCTGAGCCCGAGGTCAAAAAACAGATTGAAACGGTACAAAAAGCTGTTAAGGACATTACAGGCCAAGCCCCTGTCTTCTTCCGCCCCCCTCATGGTGCAGGCGGGGACGTAGGTCGCAAGGTCGCTAAGGAAAACGGTCTCCTATACATGACATGGTCCGTCGGTTCTCTGGACTGGACAATGAAAAAGAATCGGCCTAATAAAACGGAGGCACTTCTCAAAAATGTAACAGAACAACTTCATCCAGGCAGCAATATCTTGATGCACGAACTGCCATGGACAGCTGAGGCGCTGGACAGTCTATTGACGCGCCTTGAGCAAAAGGGTTACCAATTTGTCGATCCGCAAGGGATTGAGGTTCCTGCCAGCTAGTAGACACTTGCGTATACTCCGGATTAACTATAGATGATGCAATTAAGGCCTCCATTCTCCGTTATTCATGTGGAGATGGAGGCCTTTTCGCCGTATCACTACGCGCCTTGACCTAAGCACAGACGTCCATAATAACTTTATATTACCAAAGCATTTCACTGATGGGTGGTGCACCCTTGACGCCCCACCACAGTAATGCTGCAGTAATCAGCACAAAAAGAGTGCTCAAAAAATTTAAAAACCACTTGCTTACCCGAATACGGCGGGACGGAAACATTTCTGCCCGCGTTCGGTACTCACTGGCAGGAGTGTCACCCTCCATCGTCACAGCAACTTCTGGTGCAGCGGCAACGTGAGCCAATTCTGGCACGGGCCGTGAAGCACGGGAGCGAACTGGTTTAGATTTTGACCTGTCCTCTTCCTTGCCTTTGCGACCATTTCGACGGCTACCATAGGTCTGCACTCTGCTAAGTTCCTGATTCATTCTTCATACCTCCGAAAACGTAATGCTAAACCAGATATAAGGTCAATCACAAAATGACAAATAATCGGTGCCCACAGACTACCGGTCTGCACATATATGTAGCCCAATCCATAACTGCTAAGAAAAACCCAGCCAGTGGGAATCCAATGCCGTAAATATCGGATATGAATCACCGCAAATAAAATGCTTGTCCAATAAGGACCAAAGCTGTACTGAATCGCACCTCTGAACAAGAGTTCCTCACAGATAGAAACGATAGCTGCTATACAAATAATATGCCAAACTGGACGATTTTGAAATAGCATTTGGTTAATACCACCGTCATCCATAGCATCCTCAGGCATAATCCGGGATAGCAACAGATCCACAAGTAACATAGCGGCGGCCAATCCCAATCCCCACCATAAGACGTGCAGAGTGTTCGGCAATGCAAATAGTTCTAACAAATTTCTTTTCTGAAAAAATATCCAGATTGCGCCAATCAGCAGGGTCAGCCCCTGAGTTAGATACAAATTGTAAAGCAGCAAGCGGTCGTTCAATTCATGAATTTGCGCTCTTTTCCATTTCACTTTAAGCTTTTTCATAGTTAGTTAGTCCTCTGCATAGTCTTCTTTAGCATCATAGCCAAAAAATCGGGCGGATTCAAGAAGACTTAAATCTTAATTTTCCGCATTCTGTAGCTATATATCTAACCTGCTATCCTCACATGTCGCATGTCCTATTGACATGCCCATGTAAGCCATGATACATTATGAAAAAATTATTAGCGACAACAACAATGATGGAGAAAAGGTATTGATTTCGTCCTCAGAGAACCGGTGCTTGGGTGGAAGCCGGTGACGAAGTAACTACTTTCAGCGCTCCTGAGTTATTGCACCGAGGTCTGGGGAATATTTCCCGGCATTAGATGCAATCGGCAGAAAACCGTTATCCTTTCGGTCATTTTATGACCGCTGAAGGCAGTCCATTGCGAAATGGCTGCGAATTAGGGTGGTACCACGATAACTCTCGTCCCTTACTATGGAGATAGTATGTGATTCGGGGGTTTTTTTGATGCCCGAAAACCGCAAAGCGTCTCCGCATAAGACTTTTGGTCGTTAGTTTGGTGCATAATGCTATTCCATCCCTTTTCTGCGTCAATGCGTTATCACACTAGTATTTCACACCGCTCTCCTGTACTTTTAGAAGCATTTCAAGTTTTTTCATGTTCTTTATGGAATGTATTTCAGTTTGAAGTGCATCCTGTCCATAAAAGAAGTTAACTTTGAGGAGGAAACCAAATGTTTAAAGTGTTAGTATCCGATCCAATCAGTGACCTGGGCATCCAGCAACTGATGGATGCAGACGATGTCACGGTGGACAAGAACACAGGTCTCAGCGAGGATGAATTGGTTCAAATTATTGGTGACTATGACGCATTACTCGTTCGAAGCCAAACTCGGGTAACCGAACGCATCATGACGGCAGGTAAGAACCTCAAGGTTGTAGGGCGAGCTGGGGTCGGAGTGGATAACATCGACCTCGAAGCAGCAACACAACGCGGGATTATCGTTATTAACGCTCCTGACGGCAACACGATTACGACATGTGAGCACACTTTTGCGATGATGATGGCTCTAGCACGTCATATTCCACAGGCATATGCCAAAACCATTGGCGGTACATGGGATCGTAAAACATTCCTCGGTGTCGAACTGCGTAACAAAACACTTGGAGTCCTCGGCATGGGACGTATCGGCAGTGAGGTGGCTAAACGTGCCAAAGCATTTGGCATGAGTATCCTCGGCTATGATCCATTTCTAACGGAAGAACGCGCTGAGAAGCTGGGCATTAAGCTTGCGAGCGTGGATGAAATTATCCGCAACGCAGATTTTATGACCGTACACACACCATTAACACCGGAAACGAAACATATGATTGCTCGTCCACAGTTTGAAGTGATGAAAAAAGGAATGCGCATTATCAACTGTGCCCGGGGCGGAGTTATCGATGAAATGGCTCTTGTTGAAGCCATTGATGAAGGTATCGTTGCCGGTGCAGCTTTTGACGTATTTGAGTCAGAGCCGCCAGCACAGGACCACCCATTCCTGAGCCACCCGAAAATTATCGTTACACCACATCTGGGTGCCTCGACTGTCGAAGCTCAGGAGAATGTAGCTATCGACGTGTCCGAGCAAGTGCTGCATATTTTGCGTGATGAGCCTTTTAAAAATGCGGTCAACATGCCTCCAGTACCATCCAACGTCATGACGCAATTGCAGCCATATTTCTCGCTTGGAGAGAAGCTGGGCAGCTTTGCCGCTCAGATCACGAATCAGGCTGTACGTGAAATTCAGGTAGATTACGCTGGCGATTTGTCCTCTGTGGATACACAGCCGCTGACACGGTATATTTTGAAAGGCGTACTTAGCCGTCATCTGGGCAGCGATGTGAACATTGTAAACTCTGTACATCTGGCCAAAACACGTGACATCCATCTTGTCGTATCTCAGGCGCCCGCCACCAAGGGTTTTACCAACCTGATTACCGTTACACTCAAAACGCAGAGCGGCGAAGAGCAACGTGTATCTGGCACCCTGCTGGCAGGCTATGGCGAACGTATTGTTAGGTTGAACCAGTTCCCAGTAGACGTGGCACCGGAAGCTCATTTCCTGCTCATCTCGCACAATGATAAACCAGGCATTATCGGTCGTGTCGGCACCTTGCTTGGGGAGAACGGCGTCAATATCGCTTCTATGCAAGTAGGGCGTAAAATTGTCGGCGGAGAAGCTATCATGATCCTGACCGTCGATAAAGCCGTGCCGAAAGACGTACTGATTCAACTCGTTGGTTTGCCAGAACTAAATACTGCCCAAGAAGTAGTGCTAGATTAGTTCCAGACCCTATTGAGAGGTCCATGGTTTTATAATAAAGAGAGGCGCCTGGCTACCCAGGCGTCTTTTTCTTATACCGAGTTATCTATCATGTGAGTAATCATTTTGAAACAGGATGTTCCACGTTGAACAAGATAAATGTTGATTTTTCAACAAAAAGCACCCTCTTCCGAGGATGCCTGCAAACCGGGGGATATCAGATTGGGCTTATAAGCCTGTTACAGACCCAGCTTAGTTTTGCTGGAGATAGGCAGCAAAATAGTAAATTCCGTCCCTTCCCCCAATACGCTGGCAGCAGAGACAGAGCCTCCGTGAGCCTCTACAATATTCTTGACAATAGCAAGCCCCAAGCCAGTCCCTTTATCCTCACCACGTACTCTGGCTTTATCTGCCTTGTAAAAGCGGTCGAAAATATAAGGTAGATCCTCGCTGGCAATGCCTACACCTTCATCCTTAATCCGAATACGGATTAACTCATGCCGTTCTCCCAAAATTCGATCCGCCGCAATAGTAACCTTTTTCCCACCGGGTGTGTGTCTAAATGCATTATCCAGCAAATTGGTCAATACCTGTTCCAACCGGTCTTCATCTGCCTCAGGCAGCAACAAACGCTGGCCATGCTCATGGTAATCGAGTGTCAGTCCCTGTTCCTTTGATCGTACCGTAAATTTACGGTGAACACGCTCGATCAACTCGTTCACATCCAATTCCTGTCGGTGCATGTCTGTATGACCAGCCTCCATTCGGGCCAGATCAAGCAGATCCTTGACTAACCTTCCCATGCGTAATGACTCATCATGGATGACCTGCACCAGTTCCTCGGATTCTTCTGGTGAACCCGCCATACCATCCAGCAACGCCTCACTGTAGCCCTGCATCATAGATAAAGGTGTACGGATTTCATGAGATACGTTGGCCACAAAATCGCTCCGCATCTTCTCTAGCTTCACTTCTTCCGTAATATCTCTAAGCACAGCTACTGCACCGCGGATTGCATTATCCGTATACAGAGGCGCCATCTGCACCGACCAGGAGCCCTTCTTGACATGGATATAGTCTCCGACATCCTCTCCCCTGTCCATAACGGTATGGAACAGAGACTGCAAAGGCTCAGGTACAGAAGCTCCAAACTCCTCCAGATCACGTTCCTGCCACTCCAGCTTTTCCCAGATATTCAGCAAACTTTGTGCCGGCGGATTCGTCAAGATGATTTGTCCGCTTCTGTCGAAGGTGATTACTGCATCAGACATGCTTCGCAGTACGCTGGATAAATGGTTTTTCTCCTCATTCAGACTGCGGATCGTTGCTTCCAGTTCCGTAGACATATGATTAAAAGTTTTCGCCAGTTCTCCAATTTCATCACTGGTCACCAGCGAAAGCCGAGTATCATACCTTCCCTCACGAATGGCATTCGCCGCCTGAATCAACAGCTGCATAGGCTGTGTGATTTTAGTAAAAAGAAATAGGGCAAAAAAGGTCGTCAATAAAAATCCGACTATACATGTATAGGTGAACAAATGCTTGATTTCCGTCGATTCATACGCCGCAAAATTTCTGTTGATGTACGGCAATAAAAAAAGCCCTAAAAAAATAAGCACAGAGCCTACAAGGCAAATGATGGTGATCCACAGCTTGCCTACCAGCGATCTCCAGAAGTTCACGTTATTTTGGAACCTCCAGCTTATAACCTACGCCCCACACGGTCGTAATCATAGCTGCTGCCTCTGGCGATACCTTATTCAGCTTTTCACGAAGCCGTTTCACATGCGTATCCACAGTGCGCAGGTCACCAAAAAATTCGTAATTCCAAACGTCTTTCAGCAGTTCTTCGCGTGAGAAGACTTTATCTGGTGACACCGCCAAATAATGCAACAGCTCGTACTCTTTAGGCGTGAGACTGATTTCAATCCCACCCGCAGTTACCCGGTGCGCATCATGCTCAATGATAAGATTCGGAAAAACAATACTATTGCTTGGTACCGCTTCTTTCGTTAAAAAGGCAGTTTCCGACGAACGGCGTAAAATCGCCTTTACCCGGTAAATGACTTCTCGCGGGCTAAAGGGCTTAACCACATAATCATCAGCTCCGACTTCAAAGCCTTGTACACGGTTCACTTCCTCGCCTTTGGCAGTCAGCATAATCACAGGTGTAGCTTTGGTCTGACGCAGCCGTGTACACACCTCAATCCCATCCATCCCTGGAAGCATCACATCGAGCAAAATAATGCTGTAATCGCTTGCAGTCGCTTTTTGGAGGGCAATCTCGCCATCCTCAGCTTCGTCAATTGCATATCCTTCTTTTTCCAGATACATCCGCAGAAGGCGTCGAATGCGTTCTTCATCATCTACAATTAATATGCGGTTGCTTTGTTCTGACATATTCCCAGCCCCTTCGCTAAAAAAAGCATTCTCTCTATTTTACTATTTTCCCGTGCTTGGTCAAACTTTACTCTCATCCAACAGTCTCTTTACACCAAAAAGGCCGGGGTTATGACCCCCGTCCTGTCCGTTTCTTTTTCGTGTTGTCTGATTTGGCAAGTTGAATGAGACGGTTGATTTCGTCCTTGGTTAGGGGTCTGGTCAGACCGCGCTTCAAGTTTTGTAGCAAAAGATCTCCGAAGGCTATCCGCTTGAGTCTGATGACTGGGTGTGAAATGGCCTCAAACATCCGTCTTACTTGGCGATTTCTGCCTTCATAAATGGTAATCTGGATCACAGACTCCTTACCATTCGGATCTACATCTTTATATTCTACCTCGGCTGGTGCAGTAATGCCATCTTCCAGCACGATTCCCTTTTTCAGCTTGTCCAGCTCAGTACCATGTGGAACGCCTTTGACTGTTGCCACATATGTCTTGGGCACATGATGCTTGGGATGGGTCAGCAGATTGGCGAACTCGCCATCATTGGTGAGCAACAGCAGTCCTTCGGTGTCGTAATCGAGACGTCCCACCGGATATACGCGTTCCTTAACGCCTTTCAGATAGTCTGACACGATTTTACGGCCTTCCGGATCGGAAGCGCTCGTAATGACCCCTTTAGGTTTGTTCATCATCAAATAGATTTTTTTCTCGGTTTTGATCGGGCGTCCCTTTACCGTAATCATATCTTGATCAGGGTCTGCCTTCGTTCCCAGTTCAGTTACGACAACCCCGTTCACTTCCACGCTACCCGCCTGAATAAGCTCCTCACATTTACGTCTGGAAGCTACACCAGCTTGGGCCAATATTTTCTGCAATCTTTCCATGTTCGCTAATTCACCTCATGCTAATGATACCCATCCATGAGCAAAATCACAACCCCCGTTCAAAAAACGATGCAGAAATTAAAATACAAGCAGGCAAATCGCAATGGCTGCCACAAAACCAACCACATCTGAAAATAGTCCTACCTTCAAAGCATACCGTCCATTGCGGATACCTACCGCACCAAAATATACAGTTAGCACATATAGCGTCGTGTCTGTGCTGCCCTGAATCGTTGAAGCGATCCGACCGATCATGGAATCCGGGCCATAGGTGCGAATTAGATCCGTCGTAAACGCAAGTGAACCAGTGCCCGTCAATGGACGAAGCAAGCCTAAAGGCAATACCTCGCCCGGTACACCCCAGTGTTTAATCCAAGGGGTAACCCAAGAGATCAAATAGTCCAAGGCGCCGGATGCTCGAAAAATGCTAATCGCCACCATCATGCCTACGAGATGAGGAATAATGCTGATGGCGGTAGAAAATCCGTCTTTGGCTCCATCCACAAAAGAATCGTAGACAGGGACCTTTTTAGCATATGCATATAAAGGAATAAAAGCGAGAATAACCGGAATGGCCCAAGTCGATACGAGGTTTATAAAATTAAGCATGCCTCCCTCATCCTTTCCAAGTGGTGTCCCTGCCCTTGGCAGCCGTGATTCCCGTTCGCGGAACGGCAGGTGAAGATACGGGCAACGTAGTTGAAGAGGCAGCAGATGTTGGTGCTGGTGGGGCGAGTGGCGTCAAGGATGACTGGGACGGCGGAATCGCCGGAGGACGGCGGCGCAATTCTCGACTACGGTACCAACGATCCGCCGCAATTGCAGCAAAGGTGGCTATTGCGGTCGCTACCAGTGTCGTACCGACGATTTCTGCCGGATGTGCGGAATGAAAATTTAGCCGTATCGCGATCAACGTCGTAGGAATAAGCGTAATACTGGCTGTATTCAGGGCGAGTAGCGTACACATGGCTGGTGTGGCGGTTTGCTTATCTGGATTGAGCGTCTGCAGCTCTTGCATCGCCTTGATTCCCATCGGTGTGGCTGCATTCCCCAGACCCAGCAGATTGGCGCTCATATTGGACAGAATGTAACCCATAGCGGGATGATTACGCGGAACATCAGGGAAGAGAAAGGCAACTAAAGGAGAAAGAAGCTTGGATATTTTCTGTAAGAGCCCGCCATCTTCAGCCAGCCGCATCATGCCCATCCAGAACACCAGCACACTTATCAGTCCAAAGCACACTGTAACCCCCGTAGTTGCCCCGTCAAAAGCCGCTTTCGTCACCACCTCAATATTTCCCTGCGCGGCAGCAAATACAAATCCAATACAAATCAAAGCCACCCATATGAGATGAATCATGGCTGATTCCTCCTTTTCCCAATGATGTGACACGTACAGCTCTATTTCCTGGTTGCCCTATGCTCCAAACAAATTTTTAAGGATTTCGTTCCATCTGCTCGTCCAACCTCGTTGCTGAGTATTGTTCGCAGGTTCTTGTGCAGTTGGAGTCTCCTTCTGTGGCTGTACGGTTTTTTGAGCAGGCAGCTTACTACCTTTTGCATACACAGGAACAGAACCGATAAGTTTACCTTCCAAAAGGAATTCAACCCGTCCTCGTAAGCCAAAAGATACGTCCGCTCTATCGGCAGAAGCGGAATTTTTATACAACACCAGTCTTTTGTGCAACTGGGTTTTCTCGCCATCATGTAAAGGATAGGCAAAGCTTGTACCTGTTAATAGTGGGTAACCATCGATAGGTTGCTGCTTGTCCGTAATCGGAATGAGCGGATAATATCGGAATCCGTAATCAAGCATACGGGCATGATCGTTCCAATCGTCCCCGTCATTCAAGGTAACAGCAGCGAGCTGGCGACCGTCACGTGTAGCCGAACTGACCAGACAGCGAAACGCTTTTTTGGTAAAGCCTGTTTTCACCCCGTCAGCTCCGTCATACAGCCGCAGCATTTTGTTTTTATTGTGCCATGAGTAGTCCCAAGAGTCGTTGGGATTCGGTGCTTTTTTCAATTCTGTTTTTACGATACGGGCAAAAGTTGGATTATGCAGCGCATAAGCAGTAAGCCGGGCCATATCATTGGCTGAGGAATAATGTCCCTCGGCATCCAGCCCGTGCGGATTAGCAAAATGTGTATGGCTTAGCCCAAGCTGAACCGCCTTGTCGTTCATCAAATGAACAAATCCCTCTTCTGTCCCCCCCACATGCTCAGCAATGGCAGAAGCGGCATCATTACCAGAACGGAGCATTAAGCCGTACAGCATATTTTCCAATGACATTTGTTCACCCATTTGCAGAAAAAGCGAGGACCCTTCTTTGGCATATGCGGTTGGGCTCACCTTTACCCGGTCCTGCAAGCGTCCATGTTCAATAGCCACGATCGCTGTCATAATTTTGGTCAGGCTGGCAATACGTAGCTCCCGGTCACCTTCGGAAGAATAAATGATTCTTCCTGATGTAACATCAATTAAAGAAGCAGCCTGTGCATGGGTTCCTAATGCGGGCGGCGCTACTTCTGTTTTTATCGCTCCCCGAACGGGCTGCGGACTTAGCAACGTAAGCGGCAATGACAAAATAAGCAGAAATACCAGCGGCAAAACAAATGCGCGTGCCTTATTCAAGAAATGGCTGTGGTCCGCGTGAATGTGTTGCTTTTTTTTAAACATTTGGATTCCTCCGGTTTTGAGCAAGTCTTGTACCATTCTATGTCCAAGCTGTTCAAAGTATGTCCACCTTTATAACAGAAAATTCCTTTACAGGACTAGCCATTAGCTGCTCCTTTTTCGCTTTCTTTCTACACAAACCAAGCAACATGCCCTCCTGAGCACATATATATTAGTTACTAAACGTTAAATATGGATCGAGGGGTTATAACATGCAGCGACTACAGTTTGAAATGATTTTAAGATCGCGGATTGTAGAGTCCGCAGAAGCATTGCATCGAAGCGGTGTATCCTTTGCCACTTTTGCTACCGCACGTTGCAACCCGCAATTTTGGAATTTAACGGAAAAAGGTGGCTTTCAGATCAAAGCAGGTGTCACACCAGCCCAAGGCATCAGAGATATCTTTTTAAACGGTCATCAATACGCTTTTGAATGTGCAACAGCTATGGTTATTGTGCTGTACAATGGAGTGCTGGATTCCATTCTGGAAAGTGAGTTTAATCGGATTTTTGCAGATATGCTGCTGTATGACTGGCACTATGACAGCGACCTCAGGCTCATACAGCAGGAAGGAAGTCATAAAGCGGCTCCTGGCGATATTCTGTATTTCAACAATCCGGATGTGTCGTCTGAAACATTAGAATGGAAAGGAGAAAATGTCGTTAAGCTGAAGGAAGACTTGTTTTATGGACATGGGATTGGCATCTTGCCGGCGAAAGGTATTATCGATTCCCTGAATCAACATCGTCGGCCTGATGCCACGGTATCCGCTTATTTGACGAATGAAGTGATCTATCCGGACTTCATCTACCTATCGCAGTTTGCTACCGAAGGAAATCGAAAAAATGAAATCTCGCTGCATACTTTATATCAACAGGAATACAGTCACCATATACATGCTTTCATTGGGGGAAGGCAGTATATTCGGGGATAGGCCCAAGTACAAGCAGAAAAGAAGGTATTCCTTAGCCTATACTCGGCTTTGGGATACCTTCCTGAGAGAATGCTTTTAATTTCAATAACTTTTACAAGTAAGCCGGGCCAGAATTACTGTGATCCGTAGCAACATCTACAGGTACCTGTGGGGGGGGAGTCTGCAAGTCGCCGCCTGAATTCCGGAAGATAGACTGAACCTTATCAATCAGGTATGGCGTGGAGTCAATGAGCTTCTCAATCAGATGCGTTTGATTGTCCAATGGAACGATTTGTGCCCCCTGTTTGCCAACAACCAGAAAAGCAATGGGATGAATAGATACACCACCACCGCTACCGCCTCCAAAAGGATGCCCTTCCTTCCCGCTATGATTACCCGACGCCGAGGAAGTATGAAGTGCCTCTTCGTCTACGTTAAAATCACTTCCCCCGGCAGCGAAACCAAATCCCACCTTACTGATTGGCAAAATAACAGAACCATCGGGTGTTTCCACTGCGTCTCCTACAATCGTATTCACGTCTACCATGGCTTTGATGTTTTCCATTGCGGTTTGCATGAGCCCTTGAATCGGGTGATCTGACATGATTTATTCCTCCTCTGCTTATCTCAAGCGTAGACTGCCTTTTCTTTCGCTATTGTGCGCAGGGGTTCAAGGAAATATGTATGTCATTCGATAGTTCAGAAAGGATTGAGTCTCACCTCTCTCCACTGTTTACCATTCATTGTTAGCTTGATGATCCGCCGCATTTTTTTTGAAAAAAACCCGTTTCCATGCCTCCGGTCCACCCGGAACGCGCCATATGCGGTAAGATAAGATGAGCATGGAGAACATTAAATAGCCGAGCGATACGTTTGCTTCACAGTTCAAAGTGGTGGTAAAACGCAAGCGATCCACCCAATAGGGCACAACATACAGCTTAGGGGTACAATCCATGCGTACAAAGCTTGAAGCATAACCGATCAAGGTTGTTTTTAATCCCCACAAAATACCAGTTGAGGTAGCTGTATATGCCGCGTCAGCAAGACTAATGTTGGTAGACCATTCCATTTTGGACATCGTCACATGTGCCAATGTATGTCGCAACCATTTATTAAAGGATTTCGTTCCCTTGAGCAAAACCCGTATATCATGTATAAATTGCTTGATTTTTACTGTATCAATATTACCGCTATCCACGGAAGCATCCGTTTTATGTATGTTTTTGTTGCGATCTAGCCGATAGAGAAGCCCCTTTTTCAACCCTGTTATGAGAATGGCCGGCACATCGTAATTCATTTTTATCATCCCGTATAGAAATCTGATCTCTAGATGCGCCCGATCATCATTGTCATGTTTGGCAATATTCAGCTTCAAACGAATACGAGAGAGCAGAACTGCCAGTACAAGTAATATAACGACGATGATGGCGATACTGATCCATTTCCACACTGGCGTGTCCTCCCTACCTTTTTGCTATAGAATATCATGGCAAAAATAGTATGACCGTTCGCCGGAAAATCATGCATCTTAAAATACCAACAGCCAGCCCCCAACGATATGAGGACTGGCTGTCTGTTTGAACTTTTACATAAGTGAACCGCAAGATCCGGAGCAACTTTATTGGGATTCAAGATTTAGATCGTTGGCCGCAGGCTGGCTACTCTCCAGACGCTCGAACAATAATTGAGTCTCTTCCTCCAAATTGTCCGAATTCTCGAACAGCTCCGGTTGCGGTAGATCTGCCAGAGAGCCCAGACCGAAATAATCCAAAAATGATTTCGTCGTTCCGTACAATATCGGCCGTCCGATGGCTTCAGCTCGACCTTTCTCTTCAATGAGCTCCTTGTTGACCAGTGTATGTATGGCCCGCTCGGATTTAACCCCCCGAATCTCTTCGATTTCAACTCTTGTAATGGGCTGGCGGTAGGCCACAATGGCCAGCGTCTCCAAAGCAGCTTGAGACAGTGACGCACGTGCCGGAGAGTATGCGAGCTTTTCAAAGTAAGGTGCATGTTCGGATAAAGTTGCAAGCTGATAATGACCGGCAATACGGACAAGTTGCAGGCCTCTTCCCCCCTGCTCCATGTCCTGCTTCATATCTTCCAGGCACTGTTCAACCAGCTCTTGCTGCTGCTCTACAATGTCGGCGATCTGCTTGGTGGACAACCCTTCCTCTCCTGCTAGAAACAGCAGTCCCTCAATAATTGATTTCAGCTTCAGATAATCCATTAACCCGTAAATCCCCTCTCCACTCCATTACAATATCATCGAAAAGCTTCTCCTGATAACAGAAAATTTGCTTCATTTTCATCAGTTCAAGGATAGCCAAAAAGGTCACAACCACTTCATGCCGATACATATCCTCATGCATCAGCTTGGAGAACAGCAGCCGTCCTCCATTCCCCACCATCTCTAAAGCCCCGATAACTTGCCGGATACGGTCCTTGACTGAAATTTCGTCCCGATGAACACGGGTTACCGTCGTACGTCGTTCTGCTTTGCGCAAAGCACGCTGAAAGGCTGCGACCAAATCGCTTGCATGCAGCCCATGCACCGGATTTACGGGTTCAGTGGGCAGGAATGCACTCAGATCTTCTGGCTCTTTGCCATAAATTAGACTCCGCTCCCACTCACGTTCACTTAGATGGCGAGCAATCCCTTTATATTTACGATACTCCACCAGCTTGCGGACCAGTTCCTCACGTGGATCATAATCCTCTTCCTCATAAAAATCCAAATCGTCATATTCCATCACAGGTGGCTTGGGAAGCAACAATTTACTCTTAATGGATAAGAGCGTCGCCGCCATCACCAGAAACTCGCTCGTAATGTCCAGTTCCAGCTCCTGCATACTGTGCAAAAAAGCCATATACTGATCAGTAATATCGCTAATCGGGATATCCTGAATGTCGATTTCGGCTTTATCAATCAGATGCAACAGTAGATCCAGCGGACCCTCGAATGTTTCCAGCTTGTAATTTACGACTGTCAATGTGCTTCCCCCTGCCTTACTCCAATCATCATTCAACAATACCTTTCCCTATAGCACTTATGCTCTGCGTTATCAATCCCTCTTTCTGTAGTATATACGTCATCGCCTTGCTTAACAATCCAATCCCTTTTTTCCCCTTGCAGTTTATACCGTTCTATTCAGCTATTCCTATCATTAAAATTGCTTGCTGAGATTGGCCATTTCAATCGCAGCCAGTGCTGAATCCCAACCTTTATTACCAGCCTTCGTACCTGCTCGTTCAATAGCCTGTTCAATGTTTTCTGTAGTCACTACCCCAAAAATAACAGGTACTCCCGTTTTTAGGCTGCTCGCTGCCACACCCTTGGCCACTTCATTGCAGACGATATCATAATGTGAAGTAGAACCACGGATGACCGTACCCAGCGTAATTACGGCATCATATTTGCCGCTTGCAGCCATTTTTTGCGCAATTAGTGAAATTTCAAATGCACCCGGAACCCAGGCTACATCAATTTCATCTTCCTGTGCACCATGTCGTTGAAGTGCGTCAATTGCACCGCTTAACAGCTTGCTCGTAATAAACTCATTAAATCTGCCCACCACAATACCATATTTTAAACCGTTCGATACAAGATTACCTTCTAGAAAACGTGCCATAATTAATCAACCTCTCTTAATTTAAATTATTTACAATGACAAACGACGACGGTAGTCCACCAAATCCTGAATACTGATCAGCTTCAATTGATGTCGCTTGGCGACCAATGCCAGATCAGGCAGGCGGGCCATTGAGCCATCTTCCTTTATAATTTCACAAATGACTCCAGCAGGCTTGAAGCCACTGAGTCGAGCCAGATCAACAGTCGCCTCCGTGTGACCAGCACGCTGCAAGACACCCCCATCGCGAGCAATCAGCGGGAACATGTGACCAGGCTTGCGGAAATCACTTCCTGTGACTGCTTCGTCTGCCAAGGCGCGTACAGTCAAGGAACGCTCGGCCGCTGAAATCCCCGTTGTTGTCTCCATATGATCTACCGATACCGTAAAGGCAGTACCGTGGAAATCTGTATTTTGCTCTACCATAGGATGCAATTCCAAGGCCTCGGCTCTTTGTCGTGTGATCGGCACACAGACCAACCCGCGACCTTCTGTAATCATGAAATTAATGACCTCAGGCGACGCTTTTTCAGCCAAAGCGATAAAATCGCCTTCATTTTCGCGCTGTTCATCATCCACTACAATGACGACCTTACCGTTTTTTAAGTCCTCCAACGCTTCTTCGATGGAATCCAAACGAATCTCTTCGCCATGTTCCAACTCGCCATGCTCTATGACGTTTGCCATTGCACTTGTTTGGCTACCTCTATCCATAACACTTTCCTCCTTATGTCTTGTGCCACGAATGCTCCTAAACAGGCTTACCATTCAATATCAGGCAAAACCGTGTTTCGCCAAATAGTCCAAACTGAGAGGAGCTTCTTCTACTCTCTCCGCCTCCGTTGCACCTCTGTAATTTAAAAGCTGTTCTACATATTTGCCCAAAATATCGCATTCGATATTGACGGTATCCCCCTCACGTTTGGCTTGTAAGGCCGTTTCGGATAAGGTGTGGGGAATAATGGATACGGCAAAGGTATCTCCCGTACGCTGTGCGACTGTGAGGCTTATACCATCAATTGTGATTGACCCTTTGAGAAGAATATATTTAAATAATGTTTGATTTTTAGGCTCAATTTCGAACACCACTGCATTCTGGTCTGATGTCACCCCGCGAATCGTTCCCGTCCCGTCCACATGTCCTTGCACGATATGTCCTCCGAACCTTCCACTCGCCGCCATCGCTCGCTCCAGATTGACTCGGCTGCCGGATCTCAACTCTTTCAGATTAGTGCTACGAAAGGTTTCCGGCATCACATCAACCTTAAAGTCTTTCGTACCGATCTGTATCGCCGTCAGGCAAACGCCATTCACTGAGACACTGTCTCCTATTTTTAAATCGCCCAACACCACGGAACCCGAAATCCCCAGCACCATCGCTTCACCGCTTTTGGAAATGGTTTGAATACGACCCACTTCCTCGACCAATCCGGTAAACATGCCTTCACTCCTTTCCACTACATCTCAGTTTATCCCTAATTCATCAGCTATAAGCGCAAAAAACCCCCAGTTCGGATTCAATCCGTCATGGGGGTGATGAGAGTCACATTTGTAGTATACAAGCGCAGTTCATTTGCATCTTAAGACGACATGAAATCATAGGTTTGCCAATAGAAAGCATGACTGAGTATACAACCAAATACGCTCAGAACACCCATCAAAAAGAAAGCTTAAGCAAGCTATCGCCCGATGCTGTCCTACAACGAAATAAGCCGTACGCACAATTGGGTATGCTAAAAATCGGCACATGTCACGTCATGCACATGCGCTTCGTATCCTTCTCCCATCCAGACTATACTGTCGGTCCCGGATTTGCACCAGGTCCACCTTCTGCTGATCATTCAGCATCCGGGTCACGGACTAAGCCATGCTGTTTCTCACAAAAACGATCCACAAACATGTCATCACCGCCGGTGGGGAATTTCGCCCCGCCCCGAAGGATCTTGCTCTTATTTAATTGAATTAACATTAAACTTGTTACGTATATTAGCACCGACTTCTAAAAAAAGCAAGTTATCAAATAGAAGCTCCTGCTTTGGTTTTGACATATTGGCTGGAGAGTTCTTCAAACCAGGTTTTATCGTTCATATGAAGCGCCAAGTCAATCAGATCGGCCAGTTCCTCGACTCCCAGCTCTGTTGCATGATCAAAGGTAATTACGGCTGAAGCAACCGGTCCTCGCCCTTCCTCAGAACATGCTTCATAATCCAGTCGTACATCAACATGTCCGTCAATAAACTCACATTTTAGAAAATAAATAATTTCGCACATTAAAATGGGGCGTACTTGTGTTTCTAACACGCAATCCATCACCTTGGCAGAATAATGCTGGTTCGTCAGCGTAAATTTGTGTTCTGTCGCTGCCAGCGAGGTCCGTCCAAAATCATCCGTAAACTTGAGTTCCACTGGCTTGATGTTCATAACCTTAGGGATTTGCTTCTTTATAATTTCGATTATTTCAACTGTATTCAGCTTAATCATTACCTGCACCTCATTGCATCTTAAAATTCAGAAGAAAACTTTTTAACGTGCCTCTTATAGGCCTCCACTCCTATATCGGAAATCATTACCTGTTTTTTTATGCTTCAACCCATAAACGACAAAAAAGATTCTTTGCGCAAAAAGCGCAAAGAATCTTGATCGAGCCACTACAGTAACAGCGGCTAACAATGTTAATCGATGATTATGCAAAAAACAGGATTATAGCTCTGAAATTTCATGTTTCTTTTTCAGGATAGTCCAGCGACGCTCAATCTCCTGTTCAAAGGTCGCCAGCGTAGCCTCCTCCTTAATAAGATGCTTCGTTTTACCCATTAATTTCAGCCATTCAGCAGCTGGAATTCGTTTTCCTTTGTCCTCCGGATTGTACGTAATCGTCGTACTGCCTTGCTCTATTTCGTACAAAGGAAAGAAACAGGACTCGACTGCGGCGCCCACAATGCTGGTACCCAGTCTGTCTTCGGATTTCCAATTCAGCGGACAGGCGCACAGGATTTTACCATAGGCCGTACCCACGTTGTTTGCATACCATTGAGCCTTGGCTGCTTTACGCAGCATATCCTGCGGATGACTTTCAGCAGCGGTAAAAGCATACGGAATGTTACAAGCAGCCATGATTTGCACGGTATCCTTGTGATGCCCTTGCTTTCCTTTTTGCATTTTACCTACACCCGACGTACTGGTCATGTGACCGAGCGGAGTGGAGTAAGATTGCTGTGAACCTGTATTCATGTACCCCTCGTTATCATATTCCAGCATGATTAGCTTATGATTACGCAGAGCTGCACCAATCGCAGAACCCATACCAATATCCATCCCACCGTCACCACTAATCATGATAAAGGTCGGATCGTCCGACATCTCAATTTCATTACGCCGTTTCATTTCCATGTAAGCTTCCAGCGCTCCTGAAAGGGTAGCGGCCCCGTTTTGAAAAAGATTGTGGATCATCGGTTGTTTGTGTGATGTATATGGATACCCTGTCGTCGTCACATATACGCAGCCTGTCTGGAACAGCACGACAATATCCCCTTCAATACCTTTGAAAAACAGTTCCAGCGCAGACAATGCCCCACATCCTGGACAAGCTCCGTGGCCTGGTGAAAGACGCCGTGGTTTGGTTGTCAACGACCGCAAAGGTGGTACCTTGACCTTGAGCTTCCCGGTCTCCTCGTCCGGCGTAACCTGAATCAGACCCGTCCGGTAATCATTACCACGTGGCGGCTGCATAACTTGCGGCATCACCTTGTCCGGTGAACCCGAATTAATTCCGTAGTAATCAAAGGGCTTCTCTACTCGTCCGGCCTCTGCCGCCTCGATTGCAAGCTGGAAGAACGCCTCTGCATCTTCTGCATAAAAATCTTTGCCGCCCAAGCCAAAGATACGGCTCAACACGAGTGTCCGATTCAGCGGGTCCTCCTGCAAGGCCGCTTTAATTTCATGCGTTAAATTACCGCCGTCCGCCCCATACGAGTCTGCACGTTCACCTACCAGCAACGCCTTGACATTGCGTAATGCTTCCCGCAGTTGTGCGGCTGGGAACGGTCGGATGATGTTCGGACGTATCACACCAGCTTTAATTCCGCGCGCGCGGAGTTGATCCGCCACATCCTTGGCCGATTCAGCCGCCGAATTCAACAGAAATACCGCAACCTCAGCATCCTCCATTTGATACAGATCTAAAATCGGGTATTCCCGACCGGATAAAGCGGCATATTCTGCTGCTACCTGCTCATATACTCCTTCTGACAGCTTCAGTGCTTCGGACAGCTGAACATGATTATTCGTCAAGTCATCGCCGTTCATATGCGCGCCCACAGTAACAGGATGATCAAAATCCGTAATATTCGGATAATTTAAGTTCGGGTTAGGACCTACAAAACCACGCACGGTCTCAGCATCGGCAAAATATTGCACTTTACGTTTTTGATGGGACGTATAAAAACCGTCATATGCGACCATTACAGGCAGCCGAACATCGCTGTGCTCTGCAATTTTTAGTGCCATAATGTTCATATCATACACAGCCTGTGGTGTACTTGCCGTCAAAATGACCCAGCCTGTATTCAAACCATAGTACAGATCCGAATGATCTCCGCGAATATCTAGGGGACCACTGACAGCTCGTGTCACCAGATTCATAACCATAGGAAAACGGGTACCTGACTGAACAGGTAACTGCTCCAGCATGTACAGGAAACCTTGCGAACTAGTGGCGTTCACCACCCTCGCTCCCGCTGCGGCAGCTCCATAACAAATCCCTGCCGATCCGTGTTCTCCGTCTGCTGCAACCAGCTTAATATTATGCTGACCTCTCGTTCTCATCTGATCTAGATACTGCGCTACCTCGGTAGATGGAGTAATCGGGAAATATCCCATCATATGATAATTAATCTGCGCAGCCGCCGTTGCTGCCATTTCATTACCGGATTCGAACGTTGTCACTTGCGCGGCGCCTGTCTGTTTGAGTTCTTCCTCCAGTTTTGCCATTACGCACGCCCTCCTTCATATACCGGAAATTGGTGGGCAACTCGATTCTGTTCAGCCCATCCCCATTGCTCGCGACGCGAGCTTAGTGCCCCCGATGGGCAAATATCTACACATTTCAGACATCCTTTGCAATACTGGTAATCAATCCCTTGCAAAAATGGCATCATTCTTCCGCGTTTGTCTGCTTGCTCTTCCCATACAAAACAGTAATCCGGGCAAATCGAATCACACTTGGCACAATGGGTACATTTATCAACTTCATATTCAGGCACATACCCCTGACGTGAACCACTAACATCTCTCGTTATGCTGTTTCCCTGAGTTGCAATAACGCCCCCCAGTAATTGCGTTTCGTATCCCAGCAATGGCTGCGGACGTTCAAAAACCCGATCCTGCGCGTCATCAGTAACCGGATATACGTGCAGTTCCATTTCATCATAACCACGGTTAAACGTACGCAGATTAGGTTCCACTAACAGTGGATTTTTCTTTTCAAAGGTACTGCGTATAACCGATCTCATCGCTTCCGGGTCCAGGAAGTCACAGACACGGAACAAGGCACCGAGCATGGACGTATTTAGTTTGGTTCGCTCTTCCAGTGCGATGCCCATCGCATCCACCACCGCTAATGTTCCGGATACCAGTCCCAAATCAGCCCGTATTTCTTCTGCCGGACGCGTGGAATTAACCACTACAATCCCATCCGCTGGCAGTCCGCTGATTACATTTACCGTTTTGTATAACGTTTCATGGAAAATGCCTACCACATGCGGTTGCTCAATCGGACTGTGATCCCGAATATCGACTTCTGGCTCACAGAAACGGACGAAACTTTTAACCGGAGTTCCCTTTTTTTCCGAACCGTAGGACGAAAAATTTGAAGCATTCAGCCCCAGACCAAGCACCCCGGTTTCGGCCAACATTTTGCCAGCCAGATTAGCGCCGAGTCCACCAATGGATTCCAGCCGGATTTCAAAAAATCCGAGTCGATTTGTGCTCGTTAAAATAGACAATGTGATAAGCCCCCTTCTTTTCCAATCCTTAACGAGTTTGAATACTCATATAAAAAAAATTGGAAATTGCATTCTTATGAAAAGGCTATCACAACACTTACTTTTCGAATGTGATCTTACGCACTGTAATGCCTACGTGATTGCGAAAATCAATAAACCGTCAAACAAAAGACAACAAAAGCCGCCCTGTCCAAAGACAGAACGGCTTAGGTGCAACGCTATTTAAAAAAGATCATGTAATTAACGGTAAAATTACACGTCAAATACTTTAACCTCTTTCATTTTGTCGCCTTGTTTTACAGCATCGATGAATTCCATACCTTTGGTTACTTTACCAAATACAGTATGTACTCCATCTAAATGTGGTTGTGGAGCGTAGCAGATAAAGAATTGGCTGCCACCTGTGTTGCGACCTGCATGAGCCATGGACAGAACGCCTTTGGCATGCTTTGTTGTATTCGTAGCTGTTTCACAGTCAATCGTGTAACCAGGACCGCCTGTACCGTTACCGATCGGACAACCACCTTGAGCAACAAAGCCAGGAATGACACGGTGGAAGCTCAAACCGTTGTAGTAACCGCTGTTTGCCAGCTTTTCAAAGTTAGCAACGGTGTTTGGAGCTTCTTCTGGGAAAAAGTCAATTTCGACGATACCGCCGTTTTCAAGATCTATTCTACCTTTTTTCATTGTTTGTATCTCCTTTTCAACCTGTTTTGAGAACTAAATAACATCAAGTTCCAGTTTACTATGAATTGCTGCGCTTAGCAAAGTCTTGTCCAAAAAAGGGCCATTGACCCCGGTATATGATTACCGACTCAATGGCCTGCTTGATCTTACAATGTTAAAATCAGGACGAAACCGTAATCTTGGCGTTGGGCTGAACCGCCGGACTGGCTTGCTCACGAATCAAGCGCTGTGGCACAACATCGTTGCGTACGATATCTTCGTAGGTTTCCCGACGCACCACCAACTCGGCCTCACCGTTGTTGACAAATACAACTGCTGGTCGACGTATTCGGTTATAATTACTCGCCATCGAGTAATTGTAGGCTCCGGTTGAGGCAACAGCGAGCAAGTCGCCGCTATTTATACGAGGCAGCTCTACATCCCAAATCAGCATATCGCCGCTTTCGCAGCATTTGCCCGCGATGGACACCGTCTCTTCGTTCGTATCCTGCGCTCGATTAGCCAGCATCGCTTCATACTTGGCCTGATACAGTGCAGGGCGTGGATTATCTGTCATCCCACCATCTACCGAAACATATTTACGTACTTGCGGAATATCCTTGATGCTTCCTACCGTATATAAGGTCGTGCCTGAATCGCCTACAATACTGCGTCCCGGCTCAATCCAAATTTCTGGAAGTTCATCGTAAAGTCCTGAAAAATAAGTTTTCACCGCTTCGCCGATAGCCTGCACATAGGTGGAAACTTTCAGCGGTGTGTCCTCCTCTGTGTAGCGAATGCCAAATCCCCCACCCAGATTAATCACTTTGAAAGAAAACTGAAGCTGTTCCTTAATTTCTCTGGAAAAAGCTGCAACCCGTTCAGCAGCCATTTGGAAGCCATTCACTTCGAATATTTGCGAACCGATATGAGAATGTACCCCCAGCAGGTTAAGATGATCTAGCTTGATAGCCTGTTCCACTGCTTGGCGTGCTGTACCGTTCCCAATGTCAAAGCCAAATTTCGAATCTTCTTGACCTGTGGCCATATATTCATGCGTGTGCGCCTCAACCCCTGGTGTAACCCGCAGTAAGATATTCACCTGCTGTTCCTTCTCAGAGGCAAGGGCCTGCAACAAATGCAACTCCATTTCGCTATCGACGACGAAGCAACCAATTTGCGCATCTAACGCCATTTCAATTTCTTCCGGTGTTTTGTTATTGCCGTGAAAATGGATTCGTTCTGCCGGGAACCCTGCTTGTAGCGCAGTAAATAATTCTCCACTGGAAACAACGTCAAGCGACATCCCTTCTTCAGCAGCTAAAGCGCACATCGCCATAACACAAAACGCTTTGCTTGCATAAGCAACTTGAAACTTCAATCCAGTTTCACGAAAAGCTTCTATGAATTCCCGGCAACGCCGGCGGACTAACTGTTCGTCAACAATATATAGCGGCGTGCCAAAACGCTCTTTCAAAAGCGTTGTATCACAACCGCCGATCTCCAAATGTCCATTGCTGTTAATTTTACTGCTTCCATGCAAATACATGTTCTGGCGCCTCTCTTTCTGGAACAAGCTAGTCATATTCCATCGAATGTTTACACCAGTATAGCAAAAAAAACATCAAGAACAATGGATTTTTATGCAGATCATTTATATTAATGCTCCTGTCCATTGCCTGAGTTCGAATCTGTGTCGGCATCCGTATGGGGCATACGCGTATTGTCCCTCGTTTTGTTAGATGACGGGCGGTTAGCCGCATCTAGTACAGGCATACGGAACAAGATGGAAGCTAACGCTTTGGCATTAAAAGGAATGAACGGCCACAAATACGAAGAATTATATGACCGATGCAGCGTCAGCATCAAAATGATCAGTGTCGTACCCACGACAAAGCCCGGTACGTGAAAAATCGCAACAGCAACCAGCAGGAATAGTCGAATCAGTCTATTTGCCAGCCCCAGCTCGTAGCTCGGTGTTGCGAACATTCCTATGGCAGCGACAGCCATATACAGCACGACCTCATTCACGAAAAGTCCCGTCTTAACCGCTATATCACCGACCAGAATGGCTGCGATCAAGCCCATAGCGGAAGCCAGTGGTGTCGGAGTATGCACAGCCGCCATTCGCATGAGATCGACCCCTAGTTCCACGATGATAAACTGTGCAATCAGCGGAAGATGTGCTTCCTTTTGAGGACCAATAAAATCAAGAAAAGCTGGTTTTAATTCGGGATTGATGACCATTAGCAGCCACATCGGAAGCAGAAACATTGAGGCGAATATGCCTAAAAAACGTACCCACCGCAAATAACTTCCCATAAAAGCGGTTTGCCGATTTTCTTCTGCATGCTGACACAAGTCAAAAAAAGTGGTAGGCAAGATCATCACGCTGGGTGAGGTATCTACGAAAATAACGAGTCTCCCTTCCATAATATGCGATGCCACGACATCTGGTCGCTCCGAATATCGTACTAATGGATATGGATTCCAACCTTTATTGATAATCGTCTCCTCTAATTGCTTATCGGCCAGCGGAATACCATCCAAATTAACATTTTTAATTTTGTCTCGTACAGTATCCACCATCACCTTATCTACAATATCGTCAATATAGCCCAAGCATACGTCCGTTCGAGTTCGGCGTCCGACCTGCATAGCCTCAAATTTAAGTCCTGGGTCCCGCAAACGCCGGCGTACCAGACCTACATTTGTAAGCATTGTTTCAGTAAACCCGTCGCGGGCACCGCGCACAACCCGCTCCAAAGAGGGTTCCTCTGGACTACGCACCGGATAATTACGGGTATCCAGAATAAGGGAAAAACGTTCACCTTCCATGAAAAAGGCACTCATCCCCGTCAGTACCTTGTTAATGACGACTGACATCTTATCTGTCTTCTCCACCTGAATATGTGGAATAAAGTTTTCGAAATACGCTTGTAGTCCATCGGAAGAGAGATTATCCGGCGTCAGATAGGTGAGCCGCTTTAGCACTTCAAGCATAATTTGATCCTTCGCAAAGGTATTCAGGAACAGATATCCAGTATGACGCCCTCCCAGTGTCATTTCCCTGAATACGACATCAAAGGTCTCCCCCAAACCTAATACTGTTTCAAGTGTATTCTTGTTATCCTTCATCCTCGGCGATATATTATCTTCGGCCTGCCAGTAGCGAACGGACTCCTCTACGTTATCAGATCGCTCACTCTCTTTTTTGTGTTTAAAACGTGCAGATTCCTGCGCCTGCTTTTCCTGCCATGGACTCAACTTTTCTTCGCCAGTATGATATTCCCTTCCGATTACCCCGTCTTCTTGATGCTGCTCCCGATGCTCTTGATCCGCTCTGTGATCCATATTCCTTGTCCCCTTCGCTTTCGTTGTTAACGGTTGTATACAAACCAGTCAAATAAGGAACCCGTCACCTTACCAAGCACCATTGCCATTAGCAGACCGAGCATATACACGGTCATGTGGAGTCGCTTGGCGAGTATAGGCAGGAGATTTAATACCTCCGTTAAAGCCGCGGCGAGCAAACCAATAAACACTCCGCAAAATAGCCCAGGTATCCATGTAAATATGCCCGGTAGTGGCAAACAAATGTTCCAAAAATCGACCACAGTCCCCAGCACTGAACCTATAATCATTGCCTTTTCGTATGCACGTGATTTTTTATACGTACGGGTGAGTTGAGCTAATCGCGGCATGATATCCAGCACAATAAAAAAAGCAATTACACCGCTACCCACCGCAAGGCCCCCAGCAATACCTAAAATAATCTGAAGTGCAGCCTGTACAAATATCATGGTTTCTTAGCCTTTGTCTGCAGACGGGCCATCTTTTCATATTCCTCTGCCACAACATACTGATCCACATTTTCCTGGTACAGATACATTTCCACCTCCAGCGGTGTCGGCTCCTCGTTCCAATTTTTCTTGAACAAGTGATTAAAAAAAACGATCATGCCAAAGCCGATGCCGATTGAGTAAGCAATTTGAAACAGGTACGGATGCTCATCCTTATGTCCCGTAATCATCTCCACAATCCGAACCTGTACTTCCATCATGCTAACGTCGGCATGAAAATTCATAATTGTCAGCGCAGAGCCAAAAAACAGAAGCACCCATACCAAAACAAACAGTATTTTGGACGGCTTACGGGGTTTCTCCACGAGTTCGACAAGTACATGCGGCTTCCCAAGAGATTCAACTACGACCCCCGGAATATGATCTCTAATTTTTGCTATGATCTGCAGCATATCTATCAGTATCAGATTACCGTCCTGGTGCTGCGGCCGCTTGAGAACAAGCTCAAGCAGTTCCTTTTCCCATTCAGGATTAGTCAGCAAATTGGCTACATCACCCAAATGTAAATCCTGTCCTTGTATCATGCGGACACGGCTGCGGAGCCGCAAGTAGACAATAGGAGCTACTGTAGGAGCCGGAGTATGAGTCATCCGATCCCCTCCTTATCCTCGTAATTATCAGTTAGTATGGAACGAAGCAAGGAAACCTATTCTGTGTATTGTCTTTTATCCCACGCAAAAAAGAGTACCCCTGACCATTAAAATGGCTTTGGAATACCCTTTAAAAATACGTAAGCATAAGGATTTCACTAAGATCCTGACTGTTATTATTGGGCAATCTGATCGCGGATCAGTTGTAAAATCTTTTTTTCCAGCCGTGATACCTGCACCTGAGAAATACCAAGCCGACTTGCAACCTCTGATTGCGTCTGATCCCGGTAATAGCGCAGGTACACAATCAACCGCTCCCGCTCAGATAGTCCGCCAATGGCCTCATTGAGTGCCAGCTTGTCAAACCATCTTTCCTGGGATTCGTCAGCAATCTGATCCATAAGTGTAATCGGATCACCGTCATTTTCGAACACCGTTTCGTGAATTGAAGTAGGCGGCTTATTGGCCTCCTGCGCAAAAACAACGTCCTCTGGCGTCACTCCCAGCTCATCAGCAACTTCCTTGACTGTAGGCAGGCGGTTGAGCCGTTTGGATAGCTCGTCCTTCATTTTGCGGACCTTATTGGCCGTTTCCTTCAAGGAACGGCTAACCTTGAGTGTACCGTCATCACGCAAGAACCGTTGAATCTCACCGATAATCATCGGTACTGCATATGTTGAAAATTTGACTTCGTAGCTGAGATCGAATTTATCCACCGATTTTAACAAGCCAATGCAACCAATTTGAAAAAGATCGTCAGGTTCATACCCCCGGTTCATAAAGCGCTGCACGACAGACCAGACGAGCCGGATATTACTATTGACCAGTGTCTCACGAGCCTCATTATCACCGGATTGACTCAATGCAATAAGCCGCTTGACTTCCGCATCCTCTAAATAGCTGTGCGAAGTTTTTTTTCCTCCTGCTTCCATAGGATCAACTCCTAATTATATAAAGCTTTCTTGGATTCAATCCTTTTCTTCATCCGGACCGACGTGCCTCTGCCCGGCTCACTGACTGCTTCAAACTCATCCATGAAATTTTCCATAATTGTAAAGCCCATGCCGGAGCGTTCCAATTCAGGTTTGGACGTATATAAAGGCTGCTTGGCGAGTTCTAGATCCTCAATTCCTCGGCCTGCGTCCTCAACAACCAACGTGATCACGTCCGCTTCAATCCCGACTCTAATCGTTACGACACCTGACGGGTCGCTGTCATAGCCGTGAATGATACTGTTTGTCACCGCTTCAGACACCACGGTTTTCAAATCACTTAGCTCATCCATTGTGGGATCAAGCCTGGAAATAAAGGCCGCGACAGCCACACGAGCAAATGCTTCATTCTCGGATTTTGCAGCAAACTGCAAGCTCATGAAATTGTTACCCGTGCCTTCTCTCATGACACTACCTCCAGTTCCGTGAGCGCATTTCCCTCGTTGTCATAAATGGGCATGATTTTGAACAGCCCTGACATATCCAGCAGTCGGTGTACTGGCGGATTGACATCACAGACTGCCATTTTTCCGCCCTTTTGCTTGATCAGTTTGTACCGTCCCAAGATAACGCCAAGGCCGGAGCTATCCATAAACTGAAGATTCTTCAGGCTGAGCACAATATGCTCGCATTGCCGGCGCTGAATCGCCTCATCCATTTGCATACGGACCATGTCCGACGTATGGTGATCAAGCTCACCAGACAGCCTTACAATCAGTACCCCCCGGTGATGCTCCATTTCAATTTGCAGGTTCATGCTTGCTCACTCTCCTCCCGGTCTTGGACAAGGATTTCTACGTAGCCGCAGACGATTCCTGCCCTCCGACAAAACTAGAAGAAAACCCCGTAAAATCTACAAAGAAAATAGGTTCGACATGGTACGTTTAAACAATTTCCACCATCCGGCCTTCTCGATAGCCACAGGCGAAGTGATATTAAACTCCTTAAGCCGTTGTCCATCCTGATAGACGACCAGCTTACCAACTGGATCACCAGCCCGGACAGGAGCTTTGAGGCTTGGGGCCAGTTGCAATTCATGACGCAACGTTTGTTTGTTGCCACCTTTTTTCACCAGCACACTGTAAGAACGATCAGCCTGAATTTTCAGCTCTGGCAACACGCCTTTTTCAACTTTTACGCTGCCCAGCAATTCACCCGGCTTGTATATGGATTTCATTGTATATTGAGAAAATGCATAGTCGAACATGGAAGACACTTCATTGTTGCGTATCTTCGTATTTGGCTCCCCGAGCACGACAGCCACGACACGCAAGCCATCACGCTTCGCGGTAGCGGAAAGACAGAACTTTGCTTCTGCCGTATAGCCTGTTTTCAGCCCGTCTGCTCCAGTATAGAAACGGACAAGTTTATTCGTATTCACCAGCCAAAAGGGCTTGACTGAGGACTTACGCAAATAGTCCTGATAGGCTCCCGTATATTTCGTAATTTGCGGGTATTTCAACAACTCCCGACTCATAACCGCAATATCATGCGCAGAAGAATAGTGATTCTCTACGGGTAAACCGTTGCAATTGGCAAAATGCGTATCCTTGAGCCCGAGTTGCTGCACCTTGGCGTTCATCATCTCAACAAATGCCTGCTCAGACCCTGCAAGTTTCTCAGCCATCGCCACAGAGGCGTCGTTGCCTGAAGCCATCGCAATTCCCTTCAGCATCTCATCGACCGTCATTTCTTCTCCCGGCTCCAAGAAAATTTGCGAGCCCCCCATTGAAGATGCATATTCGCTGGCACGAACTTTATCGGTCAGCTTAAGCTTGCCATCCTGAATGGCCTCCATTGTTAGCAACATCGTCATAATCTTGGTGATGCTCGCTGGAGGAAGCTTTTCACGACTGTTTTTTTCATAGATGACTGTGCCCGTATCTGCATCCATCAGGATCGCCGAGAGAGCCTGGGGAGCTAGCTCAGCCGCTGATCCCTCTTTGGTTTTGCTATCAGGTATGCTTTCTTCGGCCCAACCGCCGACAGGGACGGCAGTCAAGGCTACCAGGCAAGCCAGGATGAACGCCACCACTTTTTTCTTCACAATCGGTTCCCTCCTCAACATATTGGCGTAAACCACCGGAGCCTATTTACTTACTCCTCCGGCCTATTCGCTGTGCTGCTAACCATTGTCGTCAGAATGAAAGAAAAATATTCCATATGACTAAAAACATCAAATAGCACCAAGCTGAGTCAGCATGGTGCGCATTTTCCAATATCTAAAATGACAGAACATCTATCGTCTGTGAAATAATTGTTTAAATTCGGCTTACGTTGAGATATGTGATACCTCCACCTGGTAGAATATCCATTGCATTTTGACTGAACACCCGTATATCAATAAAAGAATTCGCTTCCAGTCTAAGTTCCATTGCTCCACTCAATGCACTATAGTTCAGTCCGCCAATTATCCTGTCATCGAGATAAGCATAGGCGGAACTCCCGGCAAGCTGCTCATCATTCAAGTGAAGTGCTAACCGTGTACGGTTTCCATCAACTTGGGGATCGGTCGAAATGTAGACTTGTATTCTGTATTTCCCAGCTCGCTTGGCTCGCCATCGACTATTCACCGCATCGAATTCGATCAGCTCATCCTGGTTGATTTGATTGAACTTCACCTTCTGCCAACTACCTGCCGGAAGATTTTGTCTCGCTCCCAGGTAGGCTTTAACAAAGGTTTCGTCCAAATGCTCAATTCCGTTGTTCGAGTATTTCTCGACCAGCAGCAAAGCCTGCCCTGTCCCATTATTCTCGTCATAACGATTATTGTTATAGTTAAAATCCAAATGTGAGCGAAGTGTCACCTGCTGTGTGGAAGAACTACCAGAGAAAGAAATAAGCTTTTTTAGATTACGGGGATACCCTCCCACCTCGTCCACCAAAACTTTTTTGCCAATGACCACATCTACAAAATAGTTACATACGGATTGGGTATCATTGAATTTATCCGCTATCGCTAAAATGGAGTCACGCAATGCCACATTTTTGGTTTCTTTAGTAGCACCAATTTGAATAAAAGAAGGTACTGTCATCTTATGCTCTCTGCTTAGTCCCTCAAACCAGCAGCCTATAAATTCAGCGTTCATAAAATCATTAATGAGAATGGGAATATCATTGGAACTTCCATCCTTAATGTGCTGGCTAGCCAAAAATCTAGCCCCGTTGGAGCTATTCAGATCCAATGCCGTATCGTTCCCCAATGTAAAAAGCGCTATGCTAGTAAACTGTGAACTTCTATTCTGCAAGTGAATCCCTGTTTTATTGTAATTAATCTCTGTGCATTTAAATAAATTGACATCACTTTCGTAGCCCCAAAAAGCCGTTTCGAAATGCTCAATTAGGACATTATCCAGGGCAACTCCGCCGCCCTTCCAATCCTGAATACCCAAAGTACCTTTACCATAATATCCACGCTTCACCGACTGCGAAAACGGATTATTTAATGTGGCTCTGTCAGCCCCCTCGTACCGGATCGATAAGTCATGAAACTGCACATTTTGAAATCCGCTAAACGTTGGTAGACTTTCATCTCCAATTTGAAAACAAGGGCCCGTACCATAATATTCAATCGACGTAACCCCTTTGCCTTGTCGGTATCTGCCCTTATGAATGCCAAAAATGCGTACACCCTGCTTGCGAATCTGTAGGGTAGAGGTTATTTTGTATCGTCCACTGGGAATGTGAAGAATAGAATAATCGGGGGTCTTATTAATCAATTCCTGCAAAGCTGCCGTATCATCCTGAATACCATCACCAGCAGTTCCAAACCAGCTTACGTTTACACTGCGTTCAATGAATTCTTTTTCAATGGTTTTAAAATTTTCATTTAATTGCTGCGGCGTTAACTCTTTGCCCGTACCACTCAAATTCAACTTCAAACGGTCTGTAAAAAAATGATCCGCCACCCGAACACCCCCATGTTTAAAAACGTAAAAAGTTCCTCTTTGACCAGCCGAAGAATCCTTCATTTTCTTAGCATGGACTGAGTATATGCACAAGAGGGCTTGCTCTAGGCGTGGGAAAAATGAAAATAAATATTTTATTATTATTGTACAAGAAGATACGTTTTGTATATTATAGATACATAACGTATCTAGGCGGTGGAACCGTGAAACATATACTTACAGTAGCTGGTTTACTGGCTTTTTCGATTCCCTATGCTTGTCAGGGTTTGTCTCCCAGAGTTATCACGATTTCCCTGCTCATCTTGTTGTTTAGCTATATCATGCTACTACCTTCACTCAGATCATTGATCGCAACCTTAGCCGACAATCCGTTGCTGACTTTACTCATGCTGTACATCGCTGCCTCCTGTTTGTGGGCTGAACAAGAGCAGACCTCTTCCTTGCTGATGGTTCTCAAATTTCTTGCCTTCTCTACCTTTGGGCTCTATTTGGCCACCCATTATACAATACAGGGCTGCATTCGTCTCTTAGTCGTTACGTTAAGTATTTTGAGCATACTCAATTTACTCGCCGTTTTGCTCGTTCCCTCCTTTGCTATTCATGGTGGCGTGGAACATACTGGGCTATGGAAGGGCATCTCTGGTCATAAAAATACACTCGGAACTCTCTCTCTGTTAGGTTTTGTTTCACATGTCATTTACTTTTTCAGGGGTAAACATAAAGTTTTGCATATTGGCTTCATCTTACTCAATGCCTTATTGCTCATCAAGTGCCAATCTACCACCTCTTTGATGCTGACATCTTCGTTCTTCGTATTTATATTGTTTATATTGCTATTCAAGAGAATCCGAAGCATTGCGTTGCGTGGTTTCTTCATTAGCTGTTCCTGCTTGCTCGTTCTTTTGGGTTTGGTGTTCACTTTTACTTATGGAGATGCGATTGCGTCGGAATTCGGAAAGACAACGACCTTAACTGGAAGAACGGAAATCTGGCAGGGGATTGCTGGTGCGATTCAGAGCCATTACTGGTTCGGACATGGTTATGGCTCCTACTGGGCAGCCCGGCCCAGTATCTATGCGAATGGAATTCGTTTTGATCTGACAAGCAGCCATAGCGGTTTCCGAGATCTGTGGATCGATGTGGGCCTTACAGGACTACTGGCAACCATTACACTCGCCATAACCACTTTATTTAAATTTAGAATTGGCAAAGCAGATATGTATACATGGCTGACGGCAGCTGTTTTTTTCCTGTTTATCATATTGAACAATATAACGGACAGCCGTTTCCTGAACTCGCTATCCATTTACTGGATTATTTTTATGGTTATTGTGATCAAGGTGCAAGAACGACATACACTGGCTGTAGCAGAAAAAGCGAATTCAACTGCATTGAGCACACAGCCTCTCCATTAGGAGATGTTACTCAAATCAACCGCTGTATGTAAAAAAGAACCCCATACCCACGCCATCAAAAGGCGTTTGGATATGGGGCTCTTGGGATATATGTCCACCACTTCGGTTGAACATGATCCCCAATCTACATTTGTGGAATAATCGCTAGCACAAGTTTTAAAAATTGCTCACGTACCTTCTCTGCCGTCTCCATCACTTCACCATGGGACAAAGGCTGATCCAGAATGCCTGCGGCCATATTTGTGATACAAGAGAAGCCCAGTACCTCAATTCCTGCATGACGGGCTACAATAACCTCAGATACGGTCGACATACCCACTGCATCTGCACCCAGTGTACGCAGCATGACGATTTCAGCAGGCGTTTCATAGTTAGGTCCCAGCAATCCAGCATATACACCTTCCTGCAGGCTGAAGCCCTGTTGGTTAGCCGTTTGCTTGGCAATTTCACGCAAACGGCGGCTGTACGCCTCCGACATATCTGGAAAACGAACGCCCAGACCGGCATCGTTTGGTCCAATCAGCGGATTTTGTCCTGTCAGATTAAGATGATCCGAGATGACCATCAGATCGCCTGCTTCGTAGGAAGTATTTACACCACCTGCTGCATTCGTCACCAGCAGACTTTGAATCCCCAATTGCTTCATCACCCGAACTGGGAAAGCCGTCAGCTGCGGGCCATAGCCCTCATACATATGGAAGCGCCCTTTCATCATGACGACAGCGCGACCTTCAATCGTGCCTAACAGTAATTCACCCTCATGACCTTCTACCGTCGATACAGGAAAATGGGGAATATCCTGATAAGGAATACTAATTCCATCCTGAATTAAATCGGCCAGAATACCGAGACCCGATCCCAGAATAAGGCCAATCTCTGGACGTATTCCGCTCTTGGCGCGGATATAATCTGCTGCTTCCTGAATTGTAGCTTGGTTGGCTGTTGACATTAATATCTCTCCTGACTTGTACAATCGTAAAGTTATAGTCATTATCACATTTTCTATGAAACCAAAGTATCGTTATGTTCGATCTTTGCTTTCATGAGAAGTGCGGTTGCCGCCGTGCGGGTGATGCTTTTCATATACTTCCTTCATATTCCGTCTGGCCGTCTGCGCATATACCTGCGTCGTTGACAGATCAGCATGACCCAGCATTTCCTGTACAGAGCGTAAGTCCGCTCCGCCCTCCAGCATATGTACCGCAAAGGAATGCCGCAGCGTGTGGGGCGTGATATCCTCGCTTATGCCTGCTTCCTGGCCGTACTTCTTAATCATTTTCCAGAAGCCCTGTCTACTGAGACGCTGTCCAGATACGTTCAGGAACATGGCATCCTGCTCTACCTGAGCTTCTTCACCCTGCCCGGATCTCAGCAATAATAGACGCTGCTCGTCCATATAGGCTTGTGCCCACTGTGATGCCTCACGGCTGATCGGTACAACACGCTCCTTGCCTGCCTCGCCGCCACAGTGCACAAAGCGCAGATCGGTGCGCACGTCACGCACGTTTAAGGCAATCAGCTCTGATACGCGAATGCCCGTCGCATACAGCAACTCCAGCATCGCCTTGTCTCGCACCCCTTGCGGGGCAGTCACATCTGGCGCGGCCAGCAAACGCTCTATCTCATCCTGCGTTAGCACCGAGGGCTTCTTTTTAGTCGCTTTGGGCAGCTCCAGCAGAACAGACGGATCATGGATCGTAATTCCCTCCCGAATAAGAAAATGAAAAAAGGAGCGAATGGAGGCGACGCTACGTGATATTGTCGCCGCAGCCTTTCCCTGTTCCTTCAAATGGCCCAAATACAGTACCAGATGTGACCGTTGGACATTATCCGGCTGCTCAATACCACAGCTTTCTGCGAACTCGACAAACTGCTGTACGTCTCGTTGATACGCTTCCAAAGTGCTGCGCGACAAACCCTTTTCCTCTTCCATAAATTGAACGAAAGGTTGAATGTACATTTTCATGAGTTCCAAAAGTCTCCTTGTTCTGCATACAGCGGTTCAGTCTCAGCGCCTGCTTCTTCGTGTGCTACCTTCATCATTTCATAAGCTCATCAAGACCGATTACTTAGACTATTCACCATACCAGTAAAAGAAACGTAAACGTTCCAACACTGCTATTCGATGCTCGGACCCTTCATTTACTTTTTGTCCGCCAAATACCTTCACTGCATGTCCTTCCGGTATTCGGTAATGATCTACAGGTGTTATCCAATCTGTAAACAGCCTGAGGCTAAAAAAGAACATACATGCCAGCGCCCCGAACAAGATTACCAAACGTAGCCATTTTAGTCCTCTCCGCAACGATAGTACCATGTGGATCAGCCGCCTTTTCCCCAGAATATGGTCCTAATTAGGACTCTCTATGGAAGGGTATGACAAGCTATTCCTTTTTATACCGCTTAATCCCGAACAACAGGCTCCGAACCAAAAAAGCTCTCCCGAACGCATCTTCGTCGGTGAGAGCTTGGGTAGTCAGCTTTTAGTCCTGAGATTTGTTTTTTCTGGATTTGCCCAAAGATTTCTGAGCGGTCGTATCGTTCTTCGCCTTACAACGATAACAAATACCGTGGAAGTCCAAACGATGATCCACTACGGTAAAGTTATATTCCCGTTCCAAGCGCTCCTCCAATGGTCCAAGCCAATCTTCCAGTATTTCATCTACACTGCCACACTGCACACATATCAAATGGTGATGGTGATGTTTGGTTGTATCGCCGCGCAAATCATAACGCGCAACGCCATCACCAAAATTAATTTTCTCCACGACATGCAGTTCACTTAGCAGTTCTAGGGTACGGTATACGGTTGCCAGACCGATTTCGGGAGCTTTCTCTTTGACGAGCATAAATACATCTTCCGCACTCAGATGATCATCTTCGTTCTCAAGTAAAACTCTGACGGTGGCTTCCCGCTGAGGCGTTAGTTTGTAGCCCTGGGATTGCAGCTGCTGCTTAATTTTTTCGATCCGTGCTTCCATGTGTCTCCCTCCCCCTGCAAAGCTACTGCCTACTGCACTTTTTTCACTCCTATTATTATAGGGGGTCTATACAAATAAAGTCAAACATTTTGAAAGGGATCAAGATGACACGGAAGCTGTCAGCATAGGAGTGACCCATTGCATCATAACCGGGGTGATCCAAGTTTCAAAGGACGCGCTACCAATAAGAAGCACGATCATCACAGCAGTCAACCCTGCGTAAGACAGCAACGGACGCAGCATTCCGTCTGACGGCCGGGTAGCGAGTATTTTGGTTTTGATCATATGGATGGAAAAAGCCATCGCAGCCACGCTGCAGACGAGCAGTACCGGAATCACGAGCAGGTTATGGGGAGCAACTGAAACCAAAGAAAATAGCAGTCCTTTCCACGAATATTGCCCCACCAGATAACCTACTGAAAATCCGATTAGCACACCCTTGAGGAAATTCAATACAAGAATACCCGGTAGACCAATAACCGAAAGGCCACACACCCAAATTAGGCCGACCCATTTCAGATGTAAAGATACGCTATCCCAAAAGGTCGAAGCCGCCTGCGAATCAGCGAATCCCTGTTCGTTTTGATTGACCGTTACAAAAAAATCCTTCAGGTAACGGGACAAATCCTGTAACTGCTCCAGCGAGAGTGCGTTTACCATAAGTGCGCCAAAGACGACTCCCACCAGAAACAGCACAGCCAAGAACACATAATATGGCGTCTGATCCTTTAACGTATGACGAAACCATTGCATCGGCGTCCTGCCCCTTTCATCTGCTTGTTTGTCCAAAAAACAACCGTAATCCGACGGCTGATGGCTAGAAATGGGGCAGCTTTCGCTGCGGATCAAACATCACGAATGATGTGCCAAGCCAGCGGCATAGATAATTTATGGTTATGAACAAGCAGACGCTGATATGCCTTTAGAGGGACAAGACTTTACTAGGACTTAGCTATTTTGCCGTATGTTCCACCACCACCGGATACAAGCGACAGTCGCCCCTCGCGTGAAAGCACAATTTGCTCTGCCAGCACTTTTCCGACGACTGCTGCTAACTCCTCCTGTGTAACCTCATGTAAAATATTCATTTCTGTTCCAAATGCAGCCAATAGCTGGTTCAGCTTGGCTTTGCCCAGACCTGGAATAAATTCCAGTGGAATCTGGTAAATGTACGGCGGACGATGGGAGGGAATCATGGGTTGCTCACGGTCGGCAATGCTCCATATTCGATCCAGCACTCCTCGCACCAGCTTGGTATGACCACAGTCAGGACAGCGTTCATCCGCCATCTGTTGCTCGTCAATAATCGTACCGCAGCTTTGACAGTAAGAGCGATGGTATTTGCCCAGTTTTGGATTTAATCCGTAGTTGGCACGCACCCGTCGTCCTTCCCGCCGCTCCAAAGCCATTCTGAATTCATCAAAACACGGCTTCGCCAGTGATAATTTATTGTATTCTCGTCCGATTTTCCCGAGTGAATGGGCATCTGAATTCGTGAGAAAGCTGAAGCGATCCAGTTCCGAAATTAAACCGGCCATAGACGAATCTGCGCTCAGTCCCAGCTCCACCCCACTAATGAGCTCCATATCCAGCAGTTCCTCCATACGGGCCGCTGAACTGCCGTATATGCCCTTATGAGGAGTAAACACGTGCGCTGGCACCATAATGCCTCCACGTCCGTAAATTTGCTGCTGCAACTCGCGTGGCGGTGCATAGATTCGTTGTGAGCTGAGATTAACATTTTTCATATGCCGGGCCAGCCATTGGGTAAAATCCTCCATCGCCGCCAGATCTGGAAAGTAGGCCAGTACGTGCGCCTCAGGGCGACCTTCAGCACGTATTTCCAGCTCCGTGCCAAGGAGAATAACCGTATCCTGGTATGCGATACCGCCGCCGCTGATTTCCTTCATTTCACCCGTATGTAAATAGGTACGAATATCCTCCTGTACATTAGGTGCATGGCAGTCAATGATACCGATCAGCCCAATTCCTTTGCGACCGGAGGCTTCCTTAGCTATGTTGGCAAAGGTCAGATCGCGACTGCCACTAATTTTGACCGGATTTCCCTTCTCTGTCCTGCCAATATGAATATGCAAGTCTGCAAAGTAGTCGTTAAGTTCTACTATATTTTCATCCATACGCTTAGAAGCTCCCTGTAAGTTGGCGGAGTTGCCATGCATAGACGGCCAGAATCGTTTTGGCATCACTAATCCGTCCTTCACGAATGAGCGTCTGTGCTTCTTCCAGCGTCACCTCAAACAGCTCCAGAAATTCATCCTCATCCGGTTCCATCTCACCTAACTCCAGCTCTTCGGCCACATACAGATGAATGATTTCATCCGCAAACCCAGGAGAGGTATAAAAGGAATGCAGCAGCTTCAACGACTTGGCAGTATAACCTGTCTCTTCTCTCAGCTCACGTCCCGCTGCTTCCATCGGGTCTTCACCCCGCTCCAGCTTACCTGCAGGAATTTCCACCTCACAGCGCCCCATCGCCTGTCTGTACTGGTCCACGACCAGCATTTTCCCTTCATGTAGAGCCAAAACAGCCACCGCACCTGGATGCTTTACGATCTCACGCTTTCCAGTGGAGCCGTCGGGAAGCTCTACCGTGTCCACCTGTAATGTAATAACCTTTCCCTCAAAGATAGGCTGTGTGGACACGGTCTTTTCGTCTAGCGCAGGATTCGAATAAGGCTTGCGAGGTGCATCGTTTGTTGAATTGTTCAATTGTCCATTCGTTTGCTCGTTCATCAGTAAGTTTCCTCCTTCATATCTATCTTTCTTTATTAATTATCACCAAAGTTAGTCTAACTTGTCCACTTTGTACATAAGTTGGTGGTAGAATAACAAACTTCCTGTCATGAGGAGATGCAGAAATGAAAAGCTACCGTACTGAAAGCACCCTCCATATCGTTGGTAAAGCTTGGCAGATTCAAGCACTCTTGCGCCAATGGCAAAAGGAACACGGACCTACAGCCACTATCGCTTCGCTAGTTGTTCCAAAAAAGGTTCAGGTCTAAAGACGAAGGAACACTGTTCCTGTCTTTAACCTGAACCTTTTTTCAATATATTGCAAGTGTATGATACAAGTTTATTTTGTGGTTTCTTGAATCAGAGCTACGACAACTTCAGCAACCTTCACCAGGTCATCGGCCTTGATCTTTTCCTCTGTTGTATGGATGTTCTGATAGCCCACAGCCAAATTCACCGTCGGAATTCCAAGCCCGTTGAACACATTTGCATCTGAGCCACCACCGGAATGAAAGGTTGGCGTTGCCAGTCCCAGTCCTTGAATTGCACGTTGTGCAACCTGTACAACTTCATCATGCTCCGTAAAGCTGAATGCCGGATAGATGACTTCACTGCGGAACTCTCCCTGTGCACCAAATTCGCGTGCGGTGGTTTCCAGCGCTTCACGCATATGCTGAATTTGATGATTAACCTTTTCCTGCACAATACTACGTGCCTCTGCACGGATCAACACAAAATCGCATACCACATTCGTCGCGCCGCCGCCCTCAAAACTGCCGATGTTAGCGGTCGTTTCCTTATCAATCCGTCCTAGTTTCATTTTAGAAATTGCTTTAGAAGCGACCTGAATGGCACTAATGCCATCTTCGGGATTTACCCCCGCATGAGCGGACTTCCCAGTAATCTTCATTTCAATACGTGCCTGCGTGGGGGCAGCTATACAAATAGAGCCGACCTCACCATTCGAATCCAAAGCATATCCGAAATCAGAATCTAGCACGTCTGGCTTCATCGCACGTGCCCCCATCAAACCAGATTCCTCGCCAGCCGTAATCACGAACTGGATTTGACCATGGGGAATATTCTGTTCACGCACGACACGAATCGCCTCGAACAAAGCAGCAATTCCCGCCTTGTCGTCAGACCCCAGAATCGTTGAACCGTCACTACGAATCCAGCCATCCTCACCCAACTGCGGCTTAATGCCTTTACCCGGAGTAACGGTATCCATGTGGCAGGTAAAAAATAATTTGGGTGCTTGCTCTACACCTTCCGCTTTCCAGGTGACGATCAGATTGCCTGAACCATGTCCAGTTCTTTCACGAGAATCGTCTTCCATTACTTCCAGCCCGAGAGCATTAAACTTTTCTTTTAGGACGCGTGATATTTCCTGCTCATTTCTCGTTTCGCTATCCACCTGTACGAGTTCCATAAATTCCTGTACGATTCGGTCTTTTACTACTTTTACTGTCATTAAACTTTCCTCTCTTTCCCGATTACGCTACAATACGGATAGATGTTCTTATCTATGACTTAAACCTATCCTAAAGGAGTTACACATGTCGAACAAAAAATGGGTTCGTTTTTTCGTCTACATTATGCTCGCAGCTATGATTGGTTCTACACTGTTCATGGTAATTGAGCCGTTTATTATGCCACTATAATAACTATACCGCTCAAGGTATCCGGCTGCTCTAAGGCATTATGAAGCCTTGAGTGGACGAGCTGTTACGTAAAGCAAACAGGCGGGCTCCCGTGTAAATACACAATAGCCCGCCTTACCTTTATTGGAAAGAATGCGTTTGCCATTGCGCAGCAAATGAAAATTGCTGTTCAAAGTACGGTACAATTTCCTTCGCAATCTGCTCCACCGACGTAGGCTTCTGTATGCAGTCCTCCAATGATGTCACACCGTATTCCTGAATTCCGCACGGGACAATGCCCTCAAAGCCCTCATGCTGTATCCCTGATTTGATGTTAAAGGCAAAGCCATGGCTGGTTACGAAGCCCCGGCGGTGCTTACACTTGTTGAATTTGACACCAATGGCCGCAATTTTAAGATTCCCGATCCATACCCCCGTATATTCAGGCTTACGACTTCCCTCAACCCCATAAGATGCCAACAACCGAATGATCACTTCCTCCAGACTTCGAAGGTATCCATGCAGATTCAGCGCCTCCCGGTTGCCGAGCATAAGTAGAGGATATCCGACAAGCTGCCCCGGCCCATGATATGTAATGTCTCCCCCACGGTCAATCTGAAAGACGCTGATTCCCTGCTCCTTCAGTTGCTCTGGTGTGAGGAGCAAATGCTCAGGATGCCGCTGAGAGCCAATCGTGTAGGTCGGTGGATGCTGGAGAAGCATAAGCGTTTCTCTTGCCTCTCCCGCATCCAGCTTTCCCACAATCTCCTTCTGGACATCCCATGCATGGGCATATTCCATCCTATTCGTATAGGTTACATCAAGCGGTCGTCTGTTCACGGCCTGTCACTTCCTCTCCGTACATTTCCTCAACTGTTCGGATGATTAGTACAGCTTCGTATCCAAAGTGTAGCCTTCAAGATTTTCTTTAACCCGTTGCAAGAATCGTCCACAGATCACTCCATCCAAAATACGATGATCCAGCGACAAGCACAAATTAGCCATTGAGCGAACTGCAATCATATCATCGATAACCACGGGTCTTTTGACAATGGATTCAAAGGTAAGAATTGCAGCCTGCGGATAGTTAATCACCGGATAAGATAAAATGGAACCAAAGGAGCCTGTGTTGTTTACAGTGAACGTTCCGCCTTGCATGTCGTCCAATTTGAGCGTGCCTTCCCGGGTTTTACGTGCCAAATCGTCAATTTCACGAGCTAATCCAGCAATATTTTTCTGATCCGCTTTTTTAATAACAGGGGTAAGAACGGAGTCCTCTGTACCCACGGCTAGCGAAATATTGATGTCTCTTTTGACGATAATTTTATCCACTGCCCAGACCGAATTCATAATCGGATATTCCTTGATTGCATTCACGACTGCTTTCATGAGGAAAGCCAGATACGTAATATTAATTCCTTCTTTTTGCTTAAATTCGTTTTTAATCTTGTTGCGGAGCATCACCAGATTGGTCACATCCACCTCAATCGTCGTCCATGCATGTGGAATTTCCGAAACGCTTTGTCGCATATTGCGAGCAATTGCACTGCGAATGGGTGTAACATCAATAAAATACTCGGATCTGTTATTGTTGCCACCCTCAACTTCGATCACAGGAGCTTTTGGAGCCTCCGTCAAATGAATCCCACTGTTACGAACCGGAATAGCAGGGTCCATATTTTGAATCGGTGTACTGTACTGAGGGGCAGACTGCTGTCTTCCTGCAAAAGGAGAGCCTTGTCCTGTTGCCGTCACAGTCGGCTGTCCAGATGCTCCAGTGGCAGCGGAACTGCCCCGCTGCACATAATTCAGCACGTCTTTGCGGGTAATTCGTCCCCCCATGCCCGTGCCTGGTACTTGGCTTAAGTCCACATTATGCTCAGCAGCCAGGGTTTGCACCGCTGGGGAAAACCGTCCTCTCATGGACTGATCCGATCCAGCACTCTGCTGAGTTTGTGTTTGTACGGTGCTTTGAGATGCTGGTGCAACAGGTGTCGCCCCTGATGCCACTGCAGGTGCAGCCGACTTCGTCTGAATACGGCAAATTAACTCACCTACCGCTACTGTCTGACCTTCCTCTGCCAACAGATCACCCATAATGCCGTCCAATGTGGATGGAATTTCTGCATTCACTTTATCTGTAATAACCTCGCAAATCGGCTCGAATTGCTCTACCGTTTCCCCAGGTTGTTTGAGCCATTTGGCAATTGTCGCCGATACGAGCGATTCTGCCAATTGTGGCATGGTCACGTCGTTCCATTGTGTTTGGTCTGACATTTTTTCAACTCCTTAACATCATAGAAGGGCGCGTTTTACCGCTACCCCACTACACTTTTGGAATGCTTTCGTCCAATCTTCCCTATATTAATACATTGCAAGACGGCGCATGGCTTCCTTCACTTTATCCTTGTTTAACATATAAAACTTCTCCATCGGTGGGCTAATCGGCATGGCTGGCACATCAGGAGCACATAGGCGCTCAATCGGTGCATCCAGCTCGAACAGACATTCCTCATTAATAATAGCCGATACCTCGGCACCGATGCCGCCCGTTTTGTTGTCCTCATGCACGATTAATACCTTACCCGTATGTCGTGCAGCCTCAACAATGGCTTCGCGGTCCAGCGGTTGGAGTGTGCGCAAATCCACAACCTGTGCAGTAATGCCCTCTTCCTTCTCCAATTCCTCAGCAGCCTGCATGACAAAATGCAAAGGCTGGCTATAACCGATGACCGTAATATCGTCACCCTCACGTAATAGATTAGCCTTGCCAATCGGAACGATATAATCATCCTCAGGCACTTCACCCTTGATCAGCTTGTAGGATTTTTTATTTTCAAAAAATAGCACTGGATCAGGGTCACGAATGGCTGCTTTCAGCAATCCTTTTGCGTCATAAGGTGTAAATGGAGCAACAATTTTCAAACCCGGCGTACCAAAAAAGATAGATTCTGGACACTGAGAGTGATACAAACCGCCAAAGATCCCTCCACCGATTGGTGCGCGAATTACAACAGGACAGTTCCAATCGTTGTTAGAGCGGTAGCGGATTTTAGCTGCTTCACTAATAATCTGATTCGTCGCCGGAAGCATGAAGTCCGAATATTGCATTTCAGCAATCGGCTTCATTCCGTACATGGCTGCACCAATCGCTACCCCGGCAATAGCCGACTCAGCCAATGGCGTATCCATGACACGTTGCTCACCGAATTGGTCCATCAGTCCCTTTGTCGTTGTAAAGACACCGCCCTTCACCCCAACATCCTCACCTAATACAAAAACTGTTTCATCCTGCTCCATCTCTTCTTTCATCGCAAGACGAATCGCATCAATATATTCCATAATCGCCATCGTTACAGGCCCTCCCCATCGCTATCTGCATACACATGCAGCAGCGTATCTTCGGGCTTTGGAAAAGGCGCATTATCTGCATATTCAATCGCTTCCTTGATTTCGAGCAGCAGCTCAGCCGACAGATCCGCATCCTTGGCCTCATCCCAAATGCCGCATTCAATCAAGTAGCTTTTCATACGGGCTACGCCATCCTTGGCCCAATTCTCATCCACTTCCTCCTTGGTTCGGTAAGCCAGATCATTATCCGAGGTGGAGTGAGGAGACAGACGGTACATCATGGCTTCGATCAACGTAGGACCTTCACCACGGACAGCACGTTCCCGTGCTTCTTTCACCGCCGCATATACGGCCAACGCATCATTACCATCGACTCGAATCCCTGGGAATCCATATCCCAATGCACGGTCGCTTACCTTGCCTGCCAACTGTTTATGAATCGGAACCGATATCGCATATTGATTGTTCTCGCACATAATGATGACTGGCAGCTTCTGTACACCAGCAAAGTTACAGCCCTCGTGAAAATCTCCCTGATTGCTGGAGCCTTCCCCAAACGTAACAAATGATACAAAATCCTTTTTCTGCATTTTGGCAGCCAAAGCTACACCCACTGCATGCGGAACCTGTGTCGTTACTGGGCTGGAGCCTGTCACAATACGTAGCCGTTTACTACCAAAATGACCTGGCATCTGGCGACCACCGCTATTGGGATCATCTGCCTTAGCAAATGCCGACAGCATCAGTTCGCGCGGCGTCATTCCTACCGCAAGCACGAATCCATAATCCCGATAATAGGGAAGAAAATAGTCCTTTTCCCGGTCAAGGCCGAAAGCTGCACCTACTTGTGCCGCCTCCTGTCCAATGCCAGAAACGTGGAAATTAATTTTCCCTGCCCGTTGCAGGAGCATGTTGCGCTCGTCAAATCTTCTTGCGAGCAACATATATCTGTACATATCAATAACTTGTCCGTGAGTAAGTCCCAGCTGCTCATGTCTGAAGCCAGCGTCTACAGCGCCTTTAGAACTCATTGAGGCACCTCCTTAAGTGTCAAACATCCTACTTCCAGTACCTAGTACCATCTTGTCTTAAAACCTGGTACTAAACTCTGGCTAACCCCATTATAATCCTTTTCTGCCCAAAAAGAAAAGCACCGATTTATTTGAAAGGTCTATATGCCAATCGCCTGTCCATCAACGGCCAACATCGCTTCTCCCAAAATCTCCGACAACGTCGGATGCGGGTGAATAAGCTGTCCGACTTCCCACGGCGTAGCATCCAGCAGTTGCGCAAGAGCGGCCTCGCTGATCAGATCCGTCACATGCGTACCGATCATATGTACACCGAGAATATCATGGGTCTTCTCGTCGGCCACTACTTTGACGAAGCCGTCCCGACTGCCGTATACTAGCGATTTTCCGATAGCTTGAAAAGGAAATTTCCCTGTCTTCACCTGATGTCCACGCTCACGGGCTTCTTGCTCCGTTAAGCCGACGCTCGCGGCTTCAGGCCGTGTATAAATACACCGCGGAATCAGATGGTTAGGTACACTGTGAAACTCTTCGCCCGCCAGATGATGAACCGCCTGCAAACCTTCATGGCTTGCCGCATGCGCCAGTTGTAAGCCGCCGATACAATCTCCAATGGCGTAAATATGTGGCTCATTCGTCTGCAAATGCTCATTAACCGAGATAAAGCCATGCTCTACGCGGATATCCGTATTTTCCAGCCCGATATTTTCCACATTGGCCTGACGCCCTACAGAAATGAGCAATTTGGAAGCGCTGAGGGTTTCGGTTTCTTCCCCTTTTTGCACGTCAATCTGTACGCCTTCCTCATCTTTGCCGTATGTTTTAGCCAGCACTTGTGAACCCGTCAGCACCTTGACACCACGCTTGGTTAACAAGCGCTGCATTTCACGCGAAACGTCTTCGTCTTCCGTGGGGATGAGGCGATTCGCGGCTTCAACCACCGTAACCTCTACGCCAAAATCATTTAGCATGGAAGCCCACTCCACGCCAATCACACCACCGCCCACGATAATCAGGGATGCGGGTAGCTCCTCCATCGTTAACGCTTCGTCACTGCTCAGAATAAATTCGCCATCTGGCTCTAGCCCGGACAGCACACGCGGGCGTGATCCCGTTGCAATAATGAGATGTGCAGGAACAATCGTCTCCATCTCGCCATCTTCTAATTCCACAGCAACTGCCCCGCTTTTTGGAGAAAATATAGACGGCCCAATCACGCGTCCCTTACCGCTCAGCACCGTAATTTTATTTTTACGCATCAAAAATTGAACGCCCTGATGCAACTGCTCCACAACGGCTTCCTTACGCTCCTGAACCTTGGGAAATACAAGCTGTGCTCCCGATGTCTCAATACCGTATTGTGCACTTTCCTTAATTGTCGCATATACTTCCGCACTGCGCAGCAAGGCCTTACTCGGAATGCAACCACGGTGCAGACAGGTTCCGCCAAGCTTGTCCTTTTCGATGATAACCACTTCTTTGCCAAGCTGGGCGGCACGAATAGCTGCTACATACCCCCCGGTTCCTCCACCCAAAATAGCGACATCACAATGTATAGTCATGTTTCTCCTCCATTAACAATTGATTATATATAGCTTATTGTACTCTCTTTATTTCACTGTACAAAATATAGCGTTTAGGCATAGGCTACAAAAAAGTTAACCATTTAATCCAGATCTCTTTCCATATCATTCATACAGCGCATCTCGTAATTTGGTAGACATCCTTGAACTTTGTGCTGATTTGGCTCGCAGCGCCTTGCGAAATGATTCATTTTGCTTGCGCAGAAAGTTCAGCTCTGTCTCCAGCTCAGTGATGAGTTCTATAGCTTGCGGGCTAATCAGTCCTTGCTCCAGTAATGCTCCTTTTTTGGCACTATAATCCGTATTTTTTTCGTCCATGCCTTTCACTCTTCCCTTCATTCCACTACGCTTCACCATATCATGCCCGCGGCGGCAGAGCAATGACGACCACATTTACGTTTTAGGAATGGACATACAAAAACATGTCGAAAATCAATATATTTTCTCTAGTCTGTATACGGCTGGTTATGGTAATCTATAATGGCGTTTTCTTTCGGAGAAGAAGATTAACAGTGTTATGTACATGTTAGAGAGAGGGGAATTCGCTTTGCCTACAGGACGAATTACGATTATTACAGGCCCCATGTTCAGTGAAAAATCCGGCGAATTGATTCGCCGCTGTCAAAAACTAATCCAATACGGGCATCGTAAAGTGGTCGCTTACAAACCCGCTGAAGATAATCGTTATGCCGAGGACGAAATAGTAAGCCGGATCGGATATCGGCTGCCCGCTATCTCTATCCCCAGAAAACTCACAGATGAGCTCGTTCAGCGTATTTTGCAAGAAACACAAGATGCCGACGTGGTTGCCTTTGACGAAGTCCAGTTTTTCAGTCGTCATATTATGTCGCTCGTACAAGAGCTAGCTTATTGCGGCAAGCATGTCATTGCCGATGGGCTGAATCTGGATTACCGAGGCAAGGAATTCGGCTATGTCGGTGGTCTGCTCGCCATGGCGGATGACATCGAGAAGCTGACTTCCTTTTGCGCTGTATGTGGCAGCTCGGAAGCAGTATTTACGCAACGTATGGTAAATGGTAAACCTTCCACTGTGGGACCTATTGTGATGATCGGCGACTCTGAGGCTTATGAGCCTCGTTGTCGAAATTGCTTTATACCTCCTCATAAAGTGAACTGCGATTAGTAGACAGATGGATCGACAAACTGCAATATGCCTACGTGAGTACCAGTGACTTTTTTCTTGCATTTTTTTGGAACGATTCGAATCATTCCCCCGTATATCCGGTTAAGCTGTACAAGTTTTTAGTCTTCGTTTGTATATCATGACCATGAGATTATATGGGGGGAAGGAATAATGAGTTTCTTTAACAAAATCTTAGCAAGCGCAGGAATCGGTTCAGCTAAAGTCGATACGCTGGTGGATCAAGCCGTATATGTGCCTGGGGAAGAACTTAGTGGCGTCATGCGCATCAAAGGCGGCAAAATTGATCAGGAAATCGGCAAAATTGACATCGAGCTCAAGACTGAATATATCGTGGAGCACGATGATAAAAAAACTACCACCACCTGCTGCATTGCACGAATTAAGGTATCTGACGGCTTTCATCTAGAGCAAGGACAAGAGCTTGAAATTCCTTTTTCCTTCAGATTGCCGTTGGAAACTCCTGTTACTCACGCCAAACAGCCCGTCTGGCTGGAAACAGCATTAGATATTGGCATGGCTTTGGACCCGACCGATCGTGATTCACTCAAAATTGAGCCACATCCCTATATGAATACAGTGTTTGAGGCGGTTCACCTGTTGGGTTTCCGATTCCGCTCCTCCTCATGCGAACGTCACCCCAAGCTTGGACGCAGTGTTCCATTCGTGCAGGAGTTTGAATTTACGCCCGGCTCGGAATATGCACGGGATATCGAGGAACTAGAGTTGGTTATGCAGTTGGAACCCGAGGGTGTGCATGTGCTTGTAGAAGTAGACCGCAGGGGCAGAGGGTTGTCTGGCTGGCTGGAGAGTGCCTTTGATATGGATGAGCGTCATGCCTGGTTGAGCTTAAGCCGGGAAGAGCTATCCTATGGACCAGATCACATAGCAGATGCGCTTGAGGAATTAATTGACAGGCAACTTAGATAACAATGTAGAACATAGGCAAAAAACTCCTAACCAATTACTACATGGGTTGGGAGTTTTTATTAGTTTAAGAATTCTCTTAATGATGGTCCTCAACAGTCTGTATAGACTAAAGTGGCAACATATCTTGTCTTTCCGCCTTATGCTTACACTCTTTGCAGACCCCATACAGCGATCCATTGTCATCCGCATAGAAGGTTAATTTCTCTTCTTTTTTACAAAAGGAACATTTTTGCTTGCCAGTGCCCTGGATTGAGTCAGACAGTCCAAATCCAGTTTGGGCCTGAATACCTGCTGCTTTTGTATTCACGCGTGAACCGGAAGACCCTTTAGACTTAGATTCATTTCCAGTGCGGGATTGTCGAGCAGACTTACGAGGACGAAATTCAACGACATTACTGCCCCGCTGTTCATTCACTTGTTTGTTGCTGCTGCGATTACGCCTTGCTTTAACAATCCAACCCAATGCCACCAACAACACGCCGAAGAACACCCAAGTCAGACTATTCCACATGCTCTCATCCCCGCCTTTGCTTCAGAATCAATTGGGTTAATACCACTAGCCCGTTCAATGCGATGACTTAGCCTATAGTTTTATTCATTAAAATATACCCGTGTGTACAGCCTTTGTGCTGTTCATCCAATGCCTACCCACATAAAAACCGTACCCTCCAATGCAACATCCGACTCGCCTCTTAGCAAGAAATTGAGCATGTTAGGTAAATCATCTTCTCCTGAGGAGTACATTGACCGTTTTACAAATTGTACATCATCCTTTTGAAAAACGATAATATCTACTCTATGGAAATCGTTCTCCTTATCAAAATGCTTATCTACTGCTCAATGGTGAGAACAAGAACAAAAATGCCTCAGATGGCTACATTACTCCCCTTGATAATAAAAATCAATGAATCTTTTCGTCAACGGATTAAACTTATCAAAGCGTTTGCGATGCGGTAAAAAACCTGACTTATGTACTCGTTCTGCTAGTGTTTCTATATGTTCAAATCGCTTGAAAAAAGGCAACGCGAAAGTGTAGATATCTTCAATAATCTCTTGGATCACGCGCTCTCTTTCTGCTTCTGTGGACACAAGGTAATCCCTGTTTCCCGTATATTTCTTGGTCAGAGCAATCAACTCACTCTGAAAACAAGCCCCCGTACTATACTTCTTTTTTATTTTTTTGGATTCCACGATAATATAAACTTTTAATGCACCATATTTAGTCGCACCAAAATAAATTCAAATATAAATTCCTTGGTGTCTTTTTTCAAAACTTTTCTGCTTTTCAGATACTTAAAATTATTCAAAAATGGTGTGGCTATGATTTTATCTATCGCTAACTGACGTAGGTCACTTGCTTTAAGTTCAGTCTTATTGTCCATGATGTCACTCCAACCCAAAGAATTTCCCACCATTATATCATATCGTTCCAATTACAGGCTCTTCTTATCTCCACTCTTTAATTGCAATGTATTAATAAAAAACAGAAAAAAGCCGCTCACAATAGAGCAGCTATTCCTCTGAGACATAAAAAGCAGTATATGAATTATACTTTGAATTTACCAATTTGCCCTTGCAGATCTTCTGCCATTTTGGACAGGTTTCTTGCAGAGGAAGCAATTTCCTCCATCGATGCCAGTTGTTCTTGAGTCGCAGCAGACACGTGCTGTGTCCCGGCTGCAGCCTCTTCAGCAATTGCTGAAATTTGTCTGACAAAACCAACAATCTCATCAGTACTTGCAGACATTTGTTCTGATCCGGCAGAAACCTCTTCAATTTCACTGGCCACTTTATTTACGGTTTCCTGAATGAGTTCAAAGGATGCGCCTGCATTTTGTACAACTTCACGCCCTGTCATGACATCCTTCCCGTTGGATGCTACCGCCTCAATTGCATGGGAAGTATCCTTTTGAATCAATCCCACAAGCTCCGTAATTTGTTGAGCAGAGTGAGCTGATTGTTCGGCCAACTTGCGAACTTCGCCTGCAACTACAGCAAATCCGCGACCATGTTCCCCTGCGCGGGCCGCTTCAATCGCAGCGTTCAAGGCAAGAAGGTTGGTCTGACTAGAAATATTGGTGATAACATCAATGATCTTGCCAATTTCGTCTGAGCGCTCTCCCAATCCACCCATGAGATCTGCTAATCCATTCATGGAATCATTCACGGCATTCATCTGCGTAACTGCCTGCTGAATCATCTGGTTACCTTCAGCCGATTTATGGGCTGCATCTTGCGCAGATGCGAATACATTTTGCGCGCGGATGGCGATTTGCTCAACACCGATAGACATTTCCTCAATAGCTTGGGACGATTTCGTCACCATATCCACCTGGTCTCCTGTTCCAGTAGCTACTTCTTGCACCGTTTCGGTTATTTGTGCAGAAGCTTGGCTGTTTTGCTCTGCACTGGCCGTCAATTCTTCTGAGGAAGTGGTTACCAACTCAGTCGTCTTACTCACAGATTGAATCAGTTCACGAAGGTTCTCAACCATAACATTGAAGGAATGTGCCAATGTACTGATCTCGTCCTTGCCCTTCACATCGATAGCTTCACTTGTAAGATCACCCGATGCAATACTTTCAGCAGCACGACTGATCCGCAAGATAGGTTTAGAAATGATTTGGGCTATGATGATTGCCATGATCAATGCTAATATAACGGCTGCTATACTCAAAACGATGACCAATTGTCTCCCTGAAATAAAGTTATCAACAGCTTCTTTCGTAGTCTGTTTAGATCCGTCTGCATTCAATTTAATGAGCTGACTGATCATATCGTTTGAACTATACCATAACTTATAGGACTCTTGATGAAGGATGCTTGATTGAGTGTAATCATTAGCTTTACCCGCTTCAATCACTTCTGGCAACTTAGCCAAATACTCCGTATAATTTTTGGAGAATTCTTCATACATTTCGCGTTCTTTAGGGGTAGCAATTAATTTTTCGTATGTTTTTCGGCCGTCCTCAACCTTTTTTAGAACCTTATCAAATTCGGCCTGAACCTTCTCCATTTCCTCCGCGTCGCGTTCTACAATAATGTTTAATGAGATCCGCTCTACATCAGATATATCACCATTTAGTGTTCCCAGGATAGTCACACTTGGCATCCAATGGCTATCTATTTCCATCGAAGTGTCGCCTAAATTTTTCATTTTTGAGATAGATGTTGTACTAATGACAATCAATAATATTATTACCGCAAGAAAACCCAATATCAATTTTGTTCGAATGTTAAATTTCATATATTCGCTCCTCAGTTCTCTTTATATTAGATACTATATCGACAAGAAACGACACATAGTTTATATCAAAATTAAAGAGAATTTCAGAACTGTCTACAAAAGGAAAATTTTTCTTTGTGATGGTTAGCGGAACTAATTCAGGTTTATATTATATACCTCTTGTAGAGTATTATGTTTTATAATTCCCAACAATTGTACCGTCATATATAGCAAGAGAGATGCTGCAAATCTTTATTCACTTATTGCATCAAACTTCTAAGTTTAAAAAAAAGATACCCAAAACGGGTATCTCTTTATGTTTTACTTCCTAGCAATCACCATAAATCGTTCTGAATTTGTCCTTATTCCTATTTCGGTTTGGTTTTCCAAAATAAATTGTTGGAGTATTTGAAAATCAATTTCTTTTTCTCCGAAGTTAGGAACTATTGGAGTGTATTTCAAGAGAAATATTAAGTCTGCAGGAGTCTGATAATATTCGGTTGCATTGAATTCAAATGACTGTATGTCGTTAAAGCCCGCATCACTTAATTCCGTAATATATTTAGCTTTTAACGAGTCTTTCTTAGCACCCCATGCCTGTCCTCTTCCAAACGCTTCTTTAATATTTAATTTGTCGTTTTCGCTTACTTGCTGTGTCAGGAACATACCACCCTTTACTAACACCTTTTCTATTTCTTTTGCATAAAAACATGAGTGTCGAGAAGAGATTACATTAAAGAAGTTCTCAGGAAAATTTAGATTTTCAGCACCCATCTGGAGAAAACGAACATTTGCTATGTCTGATTCAGCAGAATTCTTGGTTGCTGTTTCAATCATTCCGGTGGAATAGTCAATCCCAACTAGAAGTAATGCAGAATCTGCTATTGATAAAATGGCTTCCCCGCCGCCAGTACCGATGTCAAGCAATATGTCCGACTTCTTGCATGTCTTCGCTACTTCATTGTAGAAGTCCCATTTTACGCCTTTGGAGATACATTTCACGTTACTGAAATCCCATCCGTTGATTTTTCCAATCTTATCATAAAACTCTTTATACTCTATTGAATTCATTTACTTTTCACCTTCCAAATAAGGATAAAAGCTACGGGCTAGCAGACCGATATTCAAAATTTTAGTTTGTTTAGTCAAAAGGATAGACTCCCCCCTTGACGGCTGGTACGCGTTTTTTCCAACCCGGAAACTAAATACTTCGAACAGTACGGAAAGACATCCGATTCACCTCATTTGAAAGATTGTTTTAATTATAAAAAATACCGCTCCTTTACTGGTGTCTGGAAGAACCAATAAAAAGGCGGTATTAGTTGTCCACTATTCAGAAGTATATCGGTATCGGGACGGCTGTTGTGGAGATTCGTAGCCGTCCCTACAATTATCATTGATAAACGTCAAAACCCAAGAATTCCTTGCTTCATCAATCATTCTGGCCCTTTCAGGACACCTTGTTCTCAATTCTCAGCTTATCTGCCACCATCGCTATGAACTCTGAATTGGTTGGTTTGGACTTACTGATATTAATGGTGTAACCGAACAGGTGTGAAATGCTGTCGATATTTCCGCGGGTCCATGCTACCTCGATAGCATGACGAATGGCGCGTTCTACGCGAGATGCCGTCGTTTTGAACTTTTCGGCAATTGCCGGATATAATGTTTTGGTGATGGCTCCTAAAATTTCGATATTATTGTACACCATCGTAATGGCTTCACGTAAATATTGATAGCCCTTGATGTGAGCTGGTACACCAATTTCATGTATGATGGCCGTGATACTGGCATCCAGGTTTTTCGTCTTACCCATAGGTACAACGTTGGACCGCATGGATGAAATGGTCACCGGACTGCTGTTAACTAACTGAGGTCCCACCAATTGGCGAACACGGTTAGCCAGCACTTCCATGTCAAACGGCTTCAAAATATAATAAGATGCCCCGAGCTGTACGGCCCTCTGTGTAATATTTTCTTGACCGAATGCAGTCAGCATAATGATTTTCGGCTGTGGAGTCAGGTTCATTTCTCTCAAACGCTCCAATACACCCAGACCATCCAGATGAGGCATAATAATATCCAAAATAAGTACATCAGGTATGTTGCGGGATTCTGCGATGCGTTGGAGCACTTCTTCGCCGTTATAGGCGATTCCTGTAACTTCCATATCCTCCTGATCGGAAATATATTCAGCAAGCAAATTCGTAAATTCCCGGTTGTCATCAGCCAACAATACCTCAATTTTTTGCAATGTACTTCCTCCTCATTGAGTGATATTCCATTGTGATATCTGTTTACAGTATATAAATATTTCTTGTCGGAGTATATGATTTCGACATCGAATTATGAATTCCTTCTGTCGAAAATTATTTTTATTTATTTTTTTTATAGTTTCTATTATAATTGATTCTTTATCTTGCAATTATGAGCTATTCCCCTGCTTTTCGACAAAAAAATCTTAAGGCCACTAGCTCGCCTTAAGATTAGAAGATGATTTTAAGCTTACGTTATTCTGCATGATTCCTGCATCGCGCAGCATCCATTCGATAAAACAACCGTAACCTGATTTAGGATCATTCACAAATACATGTGTTACAGCCCCGATAAGCTTACCATTTTGGATGATCGGACTACCGCTCATTCCTTGCACGATTCCCCCGGTCTTATCCAACAGCTTTGGATCTACAATACGAATCACAAGTCCTTTGGTTGCCGGTTTGTCCTGCTGAGAAATGTGTACAATTTCCGCCTGAAACCGCTGAATTTGTTGACCTTCCAGTACAGTCAAAATTTCTGCAGGTCCTTCCTTTACTTCATTCGCAAGAGCCACCGGAATAGGAGTCGAATACAATCCATATTGCGGCTCATCTGACATTTTCCCAAAGATTCCGAAATTCGTATTTCGTTCAATATTTCCTAATACCCGATGATCTTTGAGAAAATGAGCGCGTTTTTCTCCTGGTTCCCCACTTTGGCTTTTCGCAATTGATGTCACATTGGACTGCACAATCTCTCCGCTTCCCACGACAATAGGGGTTTGGGTATTCATATCGGTAATTACGTGGCCCAAGGCCCCGTATACACCTTGGTCTGGTGCGTAAAACGTTAATGTACCTACACCTGCAGCCGAGTCCCTAATATACAACCCAAGCCGCCATGCTTTATCATCCTGATCATATGCTGGTGTTAACTTGGTGGAAATGGTCTGCTCACCTCGACAAAGCGTAATGTCGAGCGCCTTTTTATTCTTACCTGCTTCGTCTACTACTTCAGCAACCCTTGCCAGGCTATTGAGTGGTTTGCCGTTCATGTGTGTAATCCGATCCCCTAGGCGAATCCCCGCTGTTTCACCAGGTGATACCTTACGATCATTACTTTCCTGAATGATATGGTGACCGACGACAAGCACTCCTGAAGATTTTACTTTAACCCCAATCGTCTGCCCTCCCGGGTATACTTTTAAATCGGGAATTACACTTTCTTGGGTTGTCCTCACGCTTTTAGAACCGAACAAATCCAAAGAAGCTTGTGGAGGCAGCGCTGCTTGCACATGCTGAGCGTTACCGATAGAACACATAAGAAAAACAAGCAAAAGACCGAGCAATTTGATCCTGGAGTAAAAATTCAATGGCTGTCACGCTCCCTTTGCTTCTTTCGCTTGACGAGTAAAGGTGGTCGCCAATTGCGTACCTATAAGGTAACCTTGCCCCCAGGCTTTTATAACTGTTAAACATTACGCCGGCCGCTCTTTTCAGGCTTTCTTTCCTTCCGCCAAATTCAGCATTTCCTGTGCGTGATGCAATGTTTTTTCGGTAATTTCCACACCGCCCAGCATCCGTGCCAATTCTTTAACACGCCCGTCCTCCGTAAGTCCCTCAATTTGAGTCATGGTCCGTCCGTCATGAACATTTTTCTCAATAAGGTACTGATGATCTGCCATACATGCCACCTGTGGCAAATGAGTAATGGAGAACACCTGACAAACGGAAGATAAACGATATAGCTTCTCGGCAATGGATTGAGCTGCACGACCACTCACCCCAGTATCCACCTCGTCAAAAATGAGTACTGGAATTTGATCATGACGCGCAAAAATACTTTTCATCGCCAACATGATACGTGATAGCTCACCGCCTGAAGCGATCTTACCAAGTGGACGTAATGGCTCACCTGGATTAGGGGAAATAAGAAATTCAGCATTATCAATGCCCTGCTTGGTAGGTCTTACCTTCAGACCTTTGTACTCATATCCGCGTGGATCTTCAATTGGATCAATGCGCACCTTGAGTGACGTTCTTTCCATCTGTAGGTCTTTTAACTCCTGCTCCACTTGCTCTGCAAGCTCTTCAGCGCAAATTTCACGTGCTTCTGTAAGCTCTTCCGAAATCTCAAGCAAATCGGACAGCAACTCGTCCCGTTTTGCAATGAGCTGCTCCAGCCGCTCATCTTTATTTTCCAGCAGATCGGTTTCCTGCTCAATACGGCTATAGTATTCCAAAATCTGCTCTATACTATCACCATATTTTCGCTGTAATCCGGTAATTTGATTCAAACGTTGTTCCACTTCATGCAGCTTGCCTGGATTAAATTCAATATCCTCACGATAAGAACGTAATTGGAATGCTGCGTCCTCCAACTGGTAAAAAGCAGACTGAATCTGCTCTGCAATGGGCTGAAGGCTTTTGCTGTCATAGTTTTGGACATCGTTCAATCTGGACAACACGTTATTGATCGTATCCAGTCCACCTCTGCCGCTTAAGAGTTCGTATGCTCCTGATATCCCATCCATCATTTTCTCACTATGGGATAGCTTGACCCGTTCTTCTGCCAATAATTCATCTTCTCCCAATTTCAACTCCGCCGCAGCGATCTCTTCTAGTTGAAATCGGTACATATCCAAAAGCTGATAAGCCTTTTGACTGGAGCTTTGCAGTTCTCTTACTTCTTTTTCCGCTTTGACAAAAGCATTGTAACGCTCCCGATAAAGCGTTTTGACCTGACCGATCACCGAATCACCGAACGTATCCAGCAGCGCCAGATGGCGATCTGCACGTAGCAGGCTTTGATGCTCATGCTGCCCGTGTATATTGACGAGTTGTTCACCTACCTCACGCAGCATCGTTAAATTAACCATCTGGCCGTTAATTCGAGAAGAGCTTTTTCCCTGAACCGTAAGTTCACGACGAATTAGCAAATGCTCCTCCGCATTAGCCTTAATCCCTTGTTCCTCAAGTGTATTCCAAACGGGATGTTTTACTGGCAGTTCAAACAAGGCTTCCATCTCTGCTTTATCACAACCGTAACGTACTAAATCAGCAGAGCCCCTACCGCCTGCAATTAGCCCAAGCGCATCGATAATAATGGATTTACCAGCACCTGTTTCCCCGCTCAACACATGAAACCCTTTATAAAAATGAACATCGACGGCCTCTACGACCGCCAAATTCCGTATAGACAAAGTGACCAGCATCGTTCTTTCACCTCTATGATGTACAAATTAAAACGCCTAATATGCGTAGCCATTATAATTAGGAAATGTAGCCCATAAGACGATTCACGATAGCTTCGCTGTTTTCTTCCGATCGGCAAATAATCAAAATGGTGTCATCTCCGCTAATCGTACCCATAATTTCGGACCATTCAATATTGTCCAATAAAGCAGCAATCGAGTTGGCTGTTCCCGGCAGACACTTCATCACAATCAGATTGGTTGTGTAGTCAATATGCAAAAAGTTATCAACCAACGTACGTTTCAGTTTCTGGGCTGGATTGTAGCGCTGATCTGAAGGCATCGAATATTTATATCTGCCATCGTCCATTGGGACCTTGATGAGCAGTAGCTCCTTGATATCACGCGATACGGTCGCCTGCGTGACCTGAAAACCAGCCTTACGCAATGCTTCAACCAGATCATCCTGCGTCTCAATCTCATGTTGTGAAATAATTTCCCTAATTTTAATATGTCGTTGACCCTTCATATAATCCTCCTATGGATTAACCTTCATATTCCTCTTCTACGAGGTCTTCCACTAATGTAATAAGGCGAATACTTCGCTCGTCCGTATCAACGTACAATACACCCGCGCAACCCGGATAGAGCAATAAATACGGCATGAGCCTGTCCCTTAAATCAGGACCACTCCACTCCATTGGTTTCTTGCGGCGTGACGTTTTGACCATATATGTCGAACCGTTTCGTACAGCCACGTAGTCTATAAACAAACGGCTATACACGGTATGTCCGTTCACTTTAAAAGCAAGCGGTATTTTCATCTTCCCGCCCACTACTTCATATCCTGCTTCTTCGAGTAGGTCTGTGGCAGGTCCTTCGTCCAAGTCCTCGTTAATCGGTATCGTCTTTAGCACAAGCGGCTCTGGCTCCTTCAACCAGGCACGTAGGCTATACAAAGCCCATATTCCTAATATCACCCCGATCACAGCGATGATAACCGTATCATATCTTGTGTCCATGGACCGATCACCTCATGGACATATTCTAGGACAAGATGTAAAATCCCTTTTCCTTTGTACATCTCATTATAGGCGAACGTGAGTTCTATAATCAATCCCTCACACCAAAAAGAGGTTCCCTTAAGTTCACAGAACTCATGGAGAACCCCTGAATGTTACTTACGCGATGGACCATTATTAAAAGTCTGACCTGCTTCCTGAACGGTACGTTCAATCAGTGGTCTGAAATCCATCTTCTCCAGCTGCGATTCTGCAGCAGGAAACCCATCCAAACGCCAATGCGCTAAAAATTCAATATTGCCTTCTCCACCTGTAATAGGCGAATAAGCCAAACCTTGCAGCGTAAGTCCAAGCTCATGTGCAAACATCAGAATGGTCTGCAACACTTCTTTATGCGTAGCAGGATCACGGACCACACCGGATTTTCCGACCTTTTCGCGTCCAGCTTCGAATTGCGGCTTGATTAGAGCTACAATATCAGCAGGTTGATGCAACAAGGCAAGCAACGGGGGCAAAATAATACGTAATGAAATAAAGGAAACGTCAATACTAGCAAAATTCGGCACGGAACCATTCAAATCCGCGGGTGTCATATATCTGAAATTCGTTTTCTCCATTACGCATACTCGTTCATCATTACGAAGCGACCAATCCAGCTGGTTATAACCCACATCAATGGCGTATACGTATTCAGCTCCATGCTGAAGCGCACAATCCGTAAAACCTCCAGTGGACGAGCCAATATCCAGCATTGTCCTGCCCTTCATATCCAGCTCAAATTGACGGATGGCCTTCTCCAGCTTCAATCCTCCACGGCTTACATACGGATGCACCGAACCCTTAACTTTAAGCTCGCTGGCGCGTGGTACCTTCATCCCCGCCTTCTCGATCCGTTCGCTGTCCGCCAGCACTAGCCCAGCCATAATCGCAGCTTTAGCTTTTTCACGGCTTTCAAAAAAGCCTTGTTCTACAAGTAATACATCAATGCGTTCCTTCGGAACAGACATGTTAATCTCCCTTTAGGCAGCCAGGCTGCTCTTGTCATACTTTTTATAAACGTCATGGTCTTCACTTCAAGTTACCCTATACAGATTGTCCCATGCCATATGCTGGCTCAGCAGCCCATTTACGCAACTTTAAGCATACATCTTCAATGGTGAGACCTACTTCAGCACGCTGCTCTTTGATGGAGCCATGCTCCACGAACAGATCGGGAATCCCCATTAGGCGCACCTGTGCCTCTTGTATTTCGGCTTTAGCGTAAAATTCCAGTACAGCGCTACCCAAGCTTCCTGCTTCAGAAGCTTCTTCCAATACGATCAGCTTCGTATGCTGACGAGCCAGCTCACGCAACATATCCTCGTCCAAAGGTTTCAGGAAACGAGCATTCACGACGCCCACTTGCAAACCTTCCCGTTTCATCGCCTCCGCAGCCTCTGTCGCCACCTGGAGCATCGGTCCTGATGCAATTACAGCAAAGCCCTCACCCTTACGCAGGAGCTCCCAACTGCCGATGGGAATAGCCTGTAATTCTTTATCCAACGGCACGCCAACCACATTAACACGTGGGTAACGATAAGCAATTGGACCATCTTCATAGTCGAGCGCTGTTTTCATCATATGACGTAGCTCGTTCTCATCCTTTGGCATCATAAGCACAAGATTGGGGATATGACGTAAGAATGCCACATCAAACACGCCATGATGAGTTTCCCCGTCAGCCCCAACAAAACCTGCACGGTCAATCGCGAACATCACATTCGCATTATGACGACAGATATCATGCACAATTTGGTCATAAGCACGCTGCATAAAAGTGGAATACACCGCAAACACCGGCTTCATCCCTTCCATTGCCAACGCAGCACACATGGTAGCTGCATGCTGTTCAGCAATACCGACGTCAATCATACGGCTAGGAAACTCTTTACTAAACGGTACCAGTCCTGATCCACCAGGCATAGCAGGTGTGACCGCAACGATGCGCTCATCCTGCTCAGCCAACTCAATCAGCGTTCGGCCGAAAATTTCCGTATACATCGGATTACCCACAGCTTTGAGTACCTGGCCCGATTCAATCTTGTAAGGACTGATCCCGTGCCATTTGTGTGAATCTGCCTCCGCAGGTTTATAGCCCTTGCCCTTGGTGGTTACGACATGCACCAATACAGGGCCAGTGACATTATCAGCCTGCTGGAAGGTTTCGATTAGCTTCGGCAAATCATGTCCGTCCACTGGACCGAGATACGTAAGTCCCAACTCTTCAAACAGTACACCAGGCACCATCATATATTTAAGACTGTCCTTGACACGGCCAGCCGATTTGGCAAGTTTACCGCCGATCGCGGGTATTTTTTTCAGCAAAACTTCCAGCTCATCTTTTGCTCGCAAATAATGACGGTCCGAGCGGATTTTGCTCAAATAATTATGCATGGCCCCTACATTAGGTGCTATGGACATTTCGTTGTCATTCAGAATGACCATTAAATTTTTGCGCTCATGTCCGATATGATTCAACGCTTCGAAGGCCATCCCCCCAGTCAGCGCGCCGTCTCCGATCATTGCAATGACTTTATTGTCCTCGCCCTTCAAATCTCGAGCCAAAGCCATTCCCATTGCGGCCGACAGAGAAGTGCTGCTATGACCGGCTTCCCAAACATCATGCTCGCTCTCACTTCTTTTTACAAAACCACAAAGTCCATCACGCTGACGAAGTGTATCAAAACGGTCCATTCGCCCTGTCAATATTTTGTGTACGTAGGCTTGGTGCCCAACGTCATAAATCATCTTGTCCTTCGGACTGTTATAGCAATAATGCAGGGCGATCGTGAGCTCAACCACTCCCAGATTCGATGCCAGATGCCCCCCAGTCACGGACAGCTTCTCAATCAAAAAGCTCCTGATTTCCTCGGCTAGAGAAGTCAACTCCTCAACCGACAGTGATTTCAGATCGCCTGGTTGCTTTATGTGTGGAAGCAGCACGCATATCTCCCCGCTTTCCTTCAAGTTTGTGAGTAAAGTTAACAAGTATTATATCACACTTTTTGACTGTGCTTAAACGCAGACAAGTCAAAACAGCTCTAACGCAACTAATGATCACGCTTCATCAGGTAATCGGCTATCTCCAGCAAACGAGAAGAATCGGGAATACCACTCTCTATTATCACTCTTTTAGCAGATGCGGTGAGTTCCTCTACCTGCTGCAAAGATGCGTCCATACCAATGAAATACGGATAGGTGACCTTCTCTTGTTCAACATCACTTTGCGTTTTCTTACCCATTTTACTCTCATCGCCTATGAGGTCCAGTATATCGTCCTGTATCTGAAAAGCCAGCCCCAAGTCTCGTCCAAAGCGGCGAAGCGCCTCTAATTGACCCTTGTCTGCCCCACCAATCCGTCCACCTGCCAAGAGCGAGAAAATAATCAAATCAGCAGTTTTATGAAGATGGATATATTCCAGTTCCTCGATCCCCGTCATTCCTTGCTCGCCTGACATATCGGCGACCTGTCCGCCTACCATGCCCCGCGCGCCACTCATTTCGGACAAATCCTCAACTATGGACAATAGCGAATCAGACGAAACACCGTGACGCCGTCCTGCTTGCACAATACTGTAAAAGGCATGGGTCAACAAAGCATCACCCGCAAGGACGGCAACCGCCTCGCCGTATACCTTATGATTCGTCAGCTTACCTCGCCGATAGTCATCATCATCCATGGCTGGCAAGTCGTCATGAATGAGGGAGTACGTATGTACCATTTCTACCGCACATGCCACTGGCAGCGCAGCTTCCCTGCTTCCACCGAATGCTTCAGCAGCAGCGATCACAAGCAGAGGCCGCAGCCGTTTTCCGCCTGCGGTGAGTGAATAATTCATGGATTCTCGAAGAACATCGGGAATGTCCCAATCGGCCGGGAATTGCTCGGTCAGTGCGGACGAAACCGCATCCGTCGTCCCGGTCAAATATTCCTTGAACGACGGTCTATTCAAGTCCTTCACCGCCGTTTTCATCCAGTCCCCCACCAAAAGGCTTCTTGCGCAAATCTCCATCCTCTTCCACGATCATTTCAATTTTACGTTCAACCTGCTCCAGCTTCTGACTGCAAAGTTGAGACAACTTCATCCCCCGCTGGAACAAATCAATGGCTTGCTCCAGAGGAACGTCTCCATGCTCCAGTTGTCCGACAATTTCTTCAAGAGCAGCCATAGCTGCTTCAAAATTCAATTCCGTTTCATTCGCCACCGTGCTTCGCGTCCTCCTTCATTCCCCATACTTGGCAGTCCAACTGCCCATCACTCACTTTAATCTTGATGGAATCTCCCGGCTGTACGTCTTTGAGCGACTTAATCAGCCGTTTTTCCTGCTCATCGTATACCAAGCTATAGCCTCGGGCCATGACTTTGAGTGGGCTCAGCGCATCCAGTTGACGAATTCCCGTGTGCAACTGCTGCCGTCCCGTTTTCGTAATAGCACGCATCGCAGACTCCAGCTGACGTTGCGCCATATCCGTCTGCTTGCGTGCTGAACGAATTTGTTCACGCGGATTAAACCGTTCTAGTACCTGACGCATACGTGCGTTCTTTTCTGCGTTCAAACGAGAACGGTTACGCGCTGCGCGGATTAGACGCTGATGCAGCATGTCCATTCGCTCTGCATGCTGTAGCATATAGCGGCGTGGGTGCAGCAGGACTGGTGAACGCTGAAGCCTCGCCAAGCGTACACGGCTGGTTTCCAGCCGCTGCCGGAGGGCGTTGCGCAACCGTTGCTCCCGCTGGAGCAGCTGATCCCGTAGCTCTGCCTGATTAGGCACGGCCAACTCGGCTGCTGCGGTTGGCGTTGCCGCACGTAAGTCAGCCACAAAATCGGCAATGGTAAAATCCGTTTCGTGTCCAACTGCCGAAATAACCGGAATGACCGATGCGTAAATGGCGCGCGCAACCGCTTCCTCATTAAACGCCCACAGTTCTTCCAACGAGCCACCTCCCCGTCCGACAATCATCACCTGAACCTCTTGCATACGATTCATAGTTTCAATTGCCTTGACGATCGAGGGGGCGGCACCTTTTCCTTGTACAAGCACAGGATACAACACAATTCCAGCCTGCGGGTATCGCCGCTGAAGTGTCGTAATAATATCACGCACAGCCGCTCCAGTCGGTGACGTAATCACGCCAATGGTTACTGGATGGGCAGGGAGGTTACGCTTACGAGCAGTATCAAACAGTCCCTCTGCATCCAGCTTTTGCTTGAGCTGCTCGTAAGCTAAATAAAGGCTTCCTATACCATCAGGCTGCATTTGAGTCGCATAAAACTGATATTGTCCATCTCGTTCGTACACGGATACGTTTCCCCGGGCAATAACACGCGTACCTTCTTTCGGTACGAAAGGGAGCCGCTGATTATGGGTTGCAAACATAATCGAACGTATGCGGCTCCCCTCATCCTTGAGCGTAAAGTACATGTGACCACTTGAATGATGCGTAAAATTAGAAATTTCCCCGCGTATCCATACATCAGACAGCACCTGATCCGACTCCAATTTCATCCGGATATAACGATTCAGGTCCTTTATAGAGTAAATACGTTGTTCAGCCACAGGCAGCTGTCCTTATGCCAAACCGTGCGACCGCTTGGCCGCTACGAGCGTATTTTGCATCAGCATCGTAATTGTCATCGGCCCTACTCCGCCGGGAACAGGCGTAATCGGACCAGACACTTGCTTCACGCTCTCAAAATCAACGTCCCCCGCCAGCTTTCCGTTCTCCAGACGGTTCATCCCTACATCTATCACTACCGCTCCGGGCTTCACGAACGAAGCATCAATAAAGTTGGCTTTGCCGATCGCAACGACTAAGATATCTGCTTGTCGACTTAGGTCCGCAATATTCGCTGTACGGGAGTGGCACATCGTAACCGTAGCATTTTCACGCTGCAACAATAAAGACACTGGCTTGCCCACGATATTACTGCGACCAATAACTACCGCATGTTTACCGGCTATCTCCACTCCAGCACGCTTAATTAACTCAATGACTCCAGCAGGAGTACAAGGCAATAGACTATCGTCACCGATGACCAAATTCCCTACGTTCACCGGATGGAATCCATCCACATCCTTCTCCACTGCAATCGCGTCAATGACAGCTTTTTCATGAATATGCTTTGGCAACGGCAGTTGCACCAAAATTCCATGGATGGTACTTTGATGGTTCAGCTTGTTTACCAGTTCCAGTAATGCTTCCTGCGAAGTATCTGCTGCCAACCGATGAACCTCGGAGTAATAGCCGAGATCATGGCATGCCTTTTCCTTGTTTTTAACATACACTTGCGAAGCGGGATCTTCGCCTACCAATACAACAGCCAGTCCGGGTTGAAAGCTGTGCTCTTTCAAACGAATGACCTCTTGCTGAATGCTTGCGCGAATATCCTGAGAGATTTGTTTACCATCAATGATCGGTGCTGACATGTTTTACCACTCTCCAACCTGATTCAGTAGTCTCTACTTAAAAACGTGCTTTCAATTGCTCCAGTTCTTGTATCACTCGCCCCAGTACGCCATTAACAAATTTACCGGATTCCTCGGTACCAAAGTGCTTCGACAACTCAATCGCTTCATTAACAGCTACCTTGGCTGGAACATCCTCACGGAAAATCATCTCATATGCCGCAAGCCTTAAAATTTGACGATCTACACGTGAAAGCCTGCTGATCTGCCAGCCTTTAAGATAATCCACCAGCAGCCCATCAATGGCTTCCTTGTGCTCCCACGTACCCCGCACATGCTCCAAGACATACGCTCTTAACACTGCTGCATTTTTAACGACAACTTCCGCTTCGTTTTCCTCAGCGGCTTCCTGAAGCAACATGTCCACGGCTGCTGCCGCATCCACTTCATTCATTTCCATATGGTACATACTCTGTACCGCTAATTCCCTCGCCAGACGTCTTTTCATGCCCTGCCTCCTACGCTTGCCTATATCTATTTTTCATTCTAACCAATTTCCACAAAAAAACCTGTGAACGCATCCTCCAAAACGTTGGGCGCAAAGAAGCTACAGCTCTATTTTTGGAGAACACGTATCACAGGGTTCATTTAAAAGGACGCCAACGTTGCGACAACCAATCGCCCCATTCCTTCCAAGGGAGGAATGAACCGAGCGCTGAATCGCTACGTCTTCCTAGCGTATATCCGATGAACACCATCAATGCAAAGAACAACATATTCCAAAAGCCTGCCCACAAATAAATAAAACCGAAAAAAATACCAGCCGTGATCCCCATGATCCGGCCCTTGTAACTTCCCCATATTTCTTTCCAGGGCATCAGGGAAAATCACCTCTATTCCACACGACTCTTAAAGCTGGGTGACTGAGAAACATTAGCGATGTACACCGATACATTGGACACAGGAATTCCTGTAATTTCTTCCACATGATCGTGTACCCCCTTTTGTACCTCGGAGGTTAACACCGGAATGGAGCTTTCCCCGTCTACAACCGCCCGAATCGTAATATCAAGTCCCGAATCCAACACACGAACGCGTGCTTTCAAATCCTGCATCCCGCGAAATCGGGAAGCTGCTTTGAGGCACAGATTTTCAATGGTATCCACTGAAATCTGAATGTCACCGTATTCCGTTCGTTGATCAATAGAATGCTGTACGGTTTGGTTCCGTCGAATAGAGATATAAAAAAAACGAAGACTCAATAACAACAGAACCCCTGCAATAATCAGGCTGGTAAACCACACTACTCGCTCATCCTCAATACTTAAAACATACGGAATGGCCCCGCTCAGGAGGAGGATGGCGAGAATGGAAATAATTCCGATACTTAAGCTGTACAAGAACAGCAGAAGTCTGTCCATAACTTTAGCCACGAAACGCACAGCCTCCTTAAATTAGAGTAAACCCTCGACCCATAAGGGTCGGGGGTTTGTACAAAGTATCGCTCTATTTAACCCGTCCGGCGCCCAGCACTTCCGGCTCTTCTACTTTATCGGCATTTTTGAATTGAACATCATGAATTTGCACGTTCACTTCAACAACGTTAAGACCTGTCATGTTCTCAATCGAACGCTTAACATTATGCTGAATAGCAGCAGCCACCTCAGGCAGACGGTTACCGTACTCAATAATGACGGAGACGTCTACAGCAGCTTCACGCTGTCCGACTTCCACTTTTACACCTTTAGATAAATTTTTGCGGCCTAGCAGTTCGGCAAACCCACCAGCAAATCCGCCACTCATTCCCGCCACGCCCGGTACCTCAACGGTAGCCAGTCCGGCAATGACTTCAATAACTTCTGGGGCAATTTGAATCTCCCCAATTTCTGTACGTTCGAATTCGGTTGGCACTGTGCTCATACCTTCAACACCTTTCGGTCAAAATAAGTTTCATTCCAGCTTTAGATTTCAAAGCAGACATGCTCACTTATTATCCATACTATATCATTTGGCGTTCATTATGACAAACGGAGGAAATATACCGATTAAACTTCGTTTTCCTCCAAAAATTTAATATCAAAATCGCCTTTAATAAAGGTCGGATGCTCTAGCAAGCGCTGATGAAAAGAAATCGTTGTGGGTATGCCCTCAATAGCAAACTCAGTCAAAGCCCGCTTCATTTTGGCAATTGCATCCTGCCGTGTAGGTGCCCACACAATCAGCTTGGCGATCATAGAGTCATAATAAGGAGGAATGCTATAACCTGGATATACTGCACTGTCTACCCGTACCCCAGGACCGCCTGGAGGCAGATAAAATCCGATTTTACCCGGTGCAGGCATAAAATTACGATCCGGATCCTCAGCGTTAATACGGCACTCTATCGCCCAACCATTGATGGTGACTTCTTCCTGCGTAAAGGAAAGCGGATGCCCTTCAGCGACAGAAATCATTTCCTTAATCAGGTCTACACCAGTAATCATTTCTGTTACGGGATGTTCTACCTGAATACGTGTATTCATTTCCATGAAATAGAAATTGTTGTCCGGGCCGAGCAAAAATTCGAGAGTACCTGCACCAGAGTATTGAACGGCCAAAGCTGCACGAACAGCTGCCTGACCCATTTCTTCACGGACATCCTGCGAAAGTACAGGACATGGTGCTTCCTCCAACAACTTCTGACGACGACGCTGCACAGAGCAGTCCCGTTCGCCCAAATGGGCAACATTACCATGCTTGTCCGCTATGATCTGTATTTCCACATGTTTCATACCGGTCAAATATTTTTCTAGGTACACACCCGCATTGCCAAATGCTTTTTGCGCCTCCTGCTGAGCGGTAGTGATTTGCTGAATGAGGTTATCCTCATCTTCGGCGATACGAATACCTTTACCTCCGCCTCCTGCTGTGGCCTTGATAATTACCGGATATCCGATATCACGTGCGATGCCGATCGCATCCTGCAAATCCTCAACCAGCCCGTCTGAACCCGGAATAACTGGAACTCCGGCATCCTTCATGGTCTGCTTAGCTACGGCCTTATCTCCCATTTTGTTAATGGCTTCAGGAGAAGGACCAATAAACGTAATATTACACGATTCGCAAATTTCAGCGAAGTCTGCGTTTTCCGCCAAAAATCCGTAACCTGGATGAATGGCATCACATTCAGTCAATGTAGCAACGCTCATCAGATTCGTAAAATTAAGGTAGCTGTCCTTAGATAGCGTCGGTCCGATACAGTAAGCCTCATCTGCGAGACGCACATGTAACGAATCCTTGTCAGCTTCCGAATATACAGCAACTGTCGAAATATTCATTTCGCGGCAAGCGCGAATGATACGAACCGCAATTTCTCCACGATTCGCAATCAATACTTTTTGAAATGTCATGACTTTATCCTCCCTGGGAGCAGTCTTGCCGAACCCTCAAAAGAGGGTGCAAACAAGCTTTTTACTCCGGTTTCACAAGGAACAATGGCTGGCCATACTCGACCAACTGTCCGTTTTCGGCCAAAATTTCCACAATTTCGCCCTTCACTTCAGCTTCCAGCTCGTTCATCAGCTTCATCGCTTCAATGATACATACCGTTGTTTTTTCGCCCACTTTGCTGCCGATACTCACATACGGAGCCGTATCCGGTGATGAAGAACTATAGAAAGTGCCTACCATCGGAGATACGATTTTATGTAGATTGCTTGCATATTCCCTCGGTTCTCCAGCAGTTGTAGATCCAACATCGGACTGTACTTGTGGATTTGGAATAACAGCTTGTGGTGCCACTGCATAAGCAGGTGTTGCCACAGGAGCCTGTACTGTAACGATTTCGCTTTTGCCCGGTTTCCGGATCAACAAGCGAGTTCCTTCATTTTCAATTTCAAGCTCATGCACAGACGTTTCATCCACCAGCTTGATCAATTCCTTAATCTCGCTTAATTTAAACATCTCTATTAATCACTCCTTCAGCATTTTGCCGGTTGCTGATAACATTGTTGAAACAGCTTTATGTATTATATCACAATCATTAAAAATAGAAAGAGCCCGGAATAATGCAGAAATCCGGGCTTTTTCGCGTTTTTTGTCTTATTGTGTAACATATTGGACACTGATCTTATCCTGCGTTACATTCAGTTCCTTCATGACTTTGTCGACAATTGTTACCGCTTGCTTAGCATCCAATTTTTCACTCAGAACCACTACTTTGTATTTATCAGCGTCTTCCTCACGGACGACCGCATTGGCGAACTGTTGCTGAAGCTCTTCTTCAATTCCAGTAATTTTAGCCTGCTTATCTTCAAGTACATGTAATTCCTTTTGAGCCTCCGCAGCTTTCTTTGGTGTGCTGTCGTTCATTGCGGTAGTCAGTTCATCATTTTTCTTCTGATTTTCCACGTCCCGTTCCAGCAAATAGTTGTCAATCACAGCTGCTGCTGTAGGTTGAGCAGCTTGATCAGTTGCCACTTGATCCAGTACCTGCTGGTCGGTTTTGGCTGTAGAGGCTGCTTTGTCGTCACTTTGTGCTGTCGCGTCCGTCTTAGTCGCTGTTGTGTTTTGATTGGATGTCGCCGGTTCAGTAGTAGGGGTAGCTGCCGTACCTTTGTCGCCTTTTGAGTTTTCTGTTGCTGGGTCAGTTGTAGAAGCCGTATCCGACTTTGTGGAATTTGCTGATGCTCCATCAGTTACTTCTCCATTCGTCACTACTTCGTTTACCTTCAGTTCGTTCAATTGTTCCTCTGCCTTCGTCGTTGCTTCCTGTGCAGCATCCTGCTTATCCTTGCTCACTTGCTCGCTATCGGCTACTGGTGGATTTGCAGGGCTTGAGTCCTCCGTAAACAAATAATACGCAGACAGCACGACCATTAAACTCAGCATGGACACCAGCCAAACGGTTTGTCTTTTATTATTCATGTTCCGTCCTCCATATTCATTAATGGTTTAAAATATAAACTTCTTTGTTCCCGAATTCCAAATTATCCCTGCTTGCGCGGTACGACTGAAATTTTGTAGGAAGGTACATTTAGCCCCTTCTGTACAGCATCGACAATTAGCTGCTTCACTGTAGGGTTTTCTGCCCCCATAGCCACAACAAGCACTCCCCTCACCTGCGGTTTTACTTTTTTGGTCACAATCGGGGTGTGCTGACCACCAGATGATTCATAGGTGACAATTTCGCCATCACGTGTATATTGAGTAGTGTGCCGTTGTCCACCATTGGCGTCCGTCTCATTGTTCTCTTCCTGCATGTCCTTTACATTGCGTTGAACGATAACTTCTTCGGTGGAGTCTACCGTAACCATGACATCAACGGTTCCTACGCCAACAATCTGCTCCAGCATCTGTTTCATATTGTCCTCAAAAACCTTCTCAATCCCGGCAAAAGAACTTTTTTCACCTGTTGTTGTCTCTAACGTAGGCTCATTTTTCATCACGCCAGGCGGCTCACGCCCTACGTTTTCTGGATCAACCTTTTTTACATTAACGAATGAATTAAAGAGCATAATCGCTACACCGATAAGGCCAAGAATAAGCAACCAACGAAATGAATTGAACCTTTTCGCCCCATCCGCCCCTCCACCCAGCCATTGCTCCAGCTTTTTCAGCCATTTGCTCATTTCTGCTCACCTCCTGTTACCATTCATGTGTTCCATCCTGCGAAGAAAGCACCTGAACATTTTTGCTATCTATCCCCCATTTTTCACGTAAAAGTCCTGTAATTAAGCCAAATGCTTTCGTATCTGTTGGCTTTCCGTCCTCAACAGTTTTGTCAGGATTACGATCATCCTCTCGCGTTCCTTCATTAAAATCTGAAGTTTTTGCATGTGTTGGCTCTACACGAATATTCACTGTCTTTTCGGCTACAGGCTCCACCATAATCGGCTTGACATCTGCACCAGGCGAGACGTCTGTGTTTTTCTTTTCTTTTTCTGGCTGCTGTTCTGCCAATTGGACCACTACCGACTGGACACCCGTTCCTGCCTCCAGCCCTGATTCCTCCTGTTGAATCTTTGCAAGGGTAACCTGGACCGACTGAATTGCTAACCCAGTATACTGTTCCAACTGTCCTTTCATTTCCTTAGCTACCTCTTTGCCAGCCCATTGCATGGAGCTTTGTTCTTGCTGTAGCTTTAACTGGCTGCCTTTTGCTAGAATCTCCTCCAATGTCGGTTCCCTCTTGCCTGTCTCAGCCTGACGTTGAAGATCCAATGCTCGCCCTAGAATCTCGGAAGGACTGGTGCTCAGTAAGCGCACGACCGGAGACAGCAACGTCAGCAGAATAAGCAGGCTGAGAACGAGTTTGACATATCTCTCCATAGATCGGCTCGGTAAGATCATATCGACAAAAGAAGCCAGCAACACGATTAGCACCAGTTCCTTGAGCCAGCCTCCCAGCCAGGTCACGTCACTCTCCTCCCCCCTTGTTGGTTTACGTGCATTGGTTCACCTCATCATGACTGTCATATTGCCTGCTGCGAGCATGACTGTAATTGCAAGGAAGGACATCAATCCCACTGCTGCCAGCGCCGCGAAAACATAAATCATGCTCTTGCCGATCGCATCCAGACATGCCACGATAGGCGTATCACCCAAAGGCTGCATGATCGCTGCTGTCACTTTATAAATGAGCGCCAGCGTCAGAATCTTGAGGGCGGGAAAGGCGCATAGGAACAAAATAATAATGACTCCTACCAGACCAATGGCATTTTTAACGAGCAGCGAAGCCGAAATAACTGTATCTGTCGCATCTGCCAACGCCTTGCCGACCACCGGAACAAAGCTACCTGTAATATATTTGGCTGTACGGATCGTTAATCCGTCAGTAACGGACGATGTCAAGCCTTGTACCGAAATGACTCCTAGAAAAATGGTCAGCAGCACTCCCAGCACTGCTACTCCAGCGTTCCGCAACAGATCGGCTAGCTGGGTCAGCTTGTATTTGCCCGTCAGCGAGTTGACCAAGTACAGCACAGCCGAGAAGAACAGCAGCGGGAAAACCAGCGTATGAATGACTGTTCCGACTGTGTTGATCATAAATACAATCAGCGGGTGGGTCACCGAAACTGTTACGACGTTCCCCATCGAGGCTAGCATAGTAAACAGCAAAGGCAACATTGCCATCATGAAGTGAATCATGCTATCAATCGCTTCTTTGGCATAACCAATCGCTACACTAAAGCTATTAATCGCCAAAATGATAATGACCATGTATACGATAGCGTAGGCCACTTTGCTGACCTGTTTGCTTTCAAAAGCGCTTTGTAGCGTTTCCAGCACCATACTCATAATGCTGAGCATGACGATGGTGACGAGCAACTTGGCATTTACTCGGATTTCATGGATGAAAAAATCAGCTATAGCGCTCAATACACCCTTTATGCTGAACCCTTCACCGCCTGGAAGCAGCATGTCCATGAAGGAAGGCGTTTTCTGATCAGGGAAAAATCCGCCATATTGCTGCATGAGCCCGTCCCAATAATGTTCTACTTCATCTTTGGGCATTTGCTCCGCCTGCTGTCTGATCCATTCGTTTGTCGGTGTATCTGCAAAGAGGAACGCAGCCGAGGCACACCATAGACATAGCAGCAACATTGCAATTACTTTGAGATTCGGCATGCCCCCCAGCCTTTTCATGGCATCACCCCCTCAGGCGGGCATCAGCTTCAGAATGGTATCAATAATAATGCTGATAATTGGGATTGCGAGCACCATAATGAGTACCTTTCCGGTAAGCTCAATTTTGGAAGCAATCCCGTCTTGTCCTGCATCCCGAACGATTTGCGCTCCAAATTCAGCAATATAAGCGATACCGATTATTTTCAAGACGGTTTTAAAATAGATCATGTCCATGCCTGAAGACCGGGCCAGTCGCTCCAGTACAGCAACCACAGATCCGATCTTGCCAATCAGCAGCAAAAAAATGACGATTCCCGCAGCTGTTGCAATCAAAAAGGCAAACATCGGCTTCTGTTCCTTAATGACTAAAATAAGGACTGTGGCAATGAGGGCGAAGCCCACCACCTGAATAATTTCCATGTGTCCACCTACTGAAAAAGAAAGATAGATTTGATCTCTTGCAGAAGGTTATCCAGCATTCGCACCACCATGAACAGGACCACGACGAAGCCGATGACCGTTACCCAGTGCGCCATGTCTTCTTTGCCCATTTGCTTTAATACGGTATGAATCATAGCGATAATAATGCCAATTCCGGCAATTTGGAAAATTGCGTTCACTTCTAAATTCATTCGAGCACCCCGCTAATAGATCAAAATGACGATCAATGCTCCGATCAGCAGTCCCAGGCTCCTGCTCATACGCTCGTACCTCACCTGATCTGCCTGCGCCTGCGCTTCCTCATGGGATAACTGCTGGATGGTCAACGCAATGTGCTTGATCTGGTCTTCACGGTCGCTGGTTCCAAGACTGTAAGCAAGCTGCCGCATCGCTTCCTTCTCGGCTTGCTTCATAGAGGAACGGCTCCACGAGTCTTCAATGGCTTTATGCAAGCTTTCTCTGGCAGTCAGGCCAAAAGAGGGGTGCATCCAGCGTGAGGCTTGCTGAAACAGAGTGCGTAAGGGCTCTCGCAAGGGCTCTCCTGTCTTGGCGAAAGCATCTGGTAGCGGAGACACCCCGTAGGAAACCTCGGTGGTCAATCTTTGCAGCGCAAGAATCAACTCCCTGATTTGCCGCGGCCTCATTGCAAACTGCCTTGCCCGTTGCCAACCTGCCAGCGTAGCGGCCAGTATAACCAAGGCTGCACCCAGCAGCTTAAGCATAGGAGATGCCCCCATTCTGCCCTTCTCCAGACAGTGTAAGCCTGCGTTGCTTGGCATCTGCCAGTCGGAATGAGACGCCCCGGCTCGTCCGCTCCAGCATGACGTAGAGTTGAAATAGCTCTTGTCCTGTAGTTAATCCAGCAAAAGCAGACCGGGTCGCCATTTCAGCCACATCGCGACCATGTGCGGAAGCAATGACTGCAATGCCTGCATGGAGCGCTTCGCGCACCGCCTCCGCATCTTCCGGTCGTCCGATTTCATCAACAATGAGGACATCCGGTGACATCGAGCGGATCATCATCATCATGCCTTCTGCTTTCGGACATCCGTCCAATACATCGGTGCGAGGCCCGACATCAAAACCCGGGATACCTTTGTGACTACCAGCGATCTCAGAGCGTTCGTCTATAATGCCTACCTTGAGTCCATTCCGTCGCCCCCCATGGCTTTCCATCCCTCCGTAACTGAGTTGCCGAGCCAAGTCCCTAAGCAGTGTCGTTTTGCCATGCTGAGGAGGGGACAAAATGAGGGTATGCCGGATTTTCCCGGACATTCGATCTGCTACATAAGGCAATATCCGATCAGCTATGCCGGGAATTGCACGCGCAATTCTTACATTAAAGCTGCTTATATCCCTCAAATGCTCCACTCGTCCTCGGTTGAGCACGGTTCTCCCTGCCAAGCCAATACGATGACCGCCAGGGATCGTAATAAACCCTTTACGAAGCTCCTCTTCCATCGTATAGAGGGAATGATTGCTGATAAAATCCAGCAGTCGGTGGGCATCCTCACGGTCAGGCTTATAGGCTTCCACAGGGTTCAAAGTCAGCTGACCAGCAGACGTTACAAAATGATGTTCACCGTTTGCATTAATTTCCAACGGCCTTCCTTCCCTGACCCGGATTTCTTCCAGTTGCTCAAATACCGTTTCTGGAAGCCTTCCGAGTATACCGTGCAACGGTTCGGGAAATAACTCCAGCCATTCCATACCGATGCAGCCCCCTCACAGTTGTCCTTTTTCTTTAAGACAAGTCTATGGTTGACTCTCGCTTTTTATGCCGAAAATATATTGAAAACCTAGGCAAACTTTTGCTAACTCCTATCAACGCTCAACAGACCTTTCTCCCGCTTGTTTAAGCACCATTCTCTAATTTGCACAAATAAAAAAGGGCCTCTCAAAGCCTTGTCGGCTAAGGGAAACCCTTGGGTAGAAAAGATAGATTCAGAAAAAAAGAGGCTGCCCCTCAGTTTAACTCTCACTGATGGAACAACCTCTTAACCTACTGCTGTATTCTATGATTTATCAAACTATAAATAGAAGGCATATAATGTATCAACCTTTACCTGTCATAAGCATCGTTCACATTAGCCATATTCAGTGTCTAGATCACGTTGCAGTTATTAACGACGGTCTTTCGGTCCACCCACAAACGCTTGCTCCTCGGTGTCCAGGTTATAAGCTGTATGCAACGCCTGAATAACCTCATGAAGCTTACCCGCTTCAATTACACACGATACTTTGATTTCAGATGTGCTTACCATTTTAATGCTAACGCCTTGCTCTGCCAGTACGGCAAACATTTGCGCAGCAACACCCGGATGGCTAACCATTCCTGCACCTACAATGGAAACCTTCACCAAGTTTTCCTCAGACGTTACTTCACGGTACGGAAGCTCTCCACGAATACCTTCCAGCGTCTCCAGTGCCGCTTCACGATCCGTCAGAGCTACTGTAAAGGAGAAATCCGCTTTACCAGCTTCAACCCCGCTCTGTACAATAATGTCTACATCAATTTTGGCTGCCGCCAGTGTTCCAAATACTTTCGCCAGTACGCCGGGAATATCGGCGACGCCCAAAATACTGATTCTTGCTACATTTTTATCATATGCAATCCCACTGACTACAACGCCTTGTTCCATTACTGCATCCTCCTTTACGACCGTTCCTTCATTATGGTTAAAACTGGACCGCACGATCAGCGGTACCCGGTTATGTTTGGCATATTCTACCGCACGAGGATGCAATACAGCTGCACCCAGATTAGCTAATTCCAGCATTTCATCATAAGAAATTTCTTTTAGCTTACGAGCAACCTTCACGATCCGTGGATCTGTTGAATAAATGCCGTCCACATCCGTGTAAATTTCACAGGCATCCGCTTGAATCGCCGCCGCCAGCGCAACCGCCGTCGTATCAGATCCACCACGTCCCAACGTCGTAATGTCTCCCTCTACAGACATCCCTTGGAAACCAGCTACAACAACGATCTTGTTGCTGCTCAGTGCATCCAGCACACGCTGAGGTTGAATATCCGTAATCCGTGCTCGACCAAAGTCAGATTCAGTACGGAAACCAGCCTGCCATCCCGTAAACGATACCGCTTCATGACCCAACTGCTGAATAGCCATCGACAACAAGGCGATTGAAATTTGCTCACCTGTCGTCATCAACATATCCAACTCACGTGCAGGCAACTGCTCATTCAACAATTTGGCCTGGTCAATCAGTTCGTCTGTCGTGTCTCCCATTGCGGAAACGACCACTACACATTGATGCCCTTCACTCTGTTTCTCCACAACGCGTTTTGCCACGCGTTTCATGCGCTCCGTGTCACCGACGGAACTGCCTCCGAATTTCATGACATACAAAGACAACGATATTCACTCCCTCAGACTCAGTATGTAACCTTGAGATGGCACCCAACGACTTGAACGTGACATCCTGCGGAATAACTTTAGTACAGTATAATACGAAAGTGCTGTGCGGAGCCATTGTTTTTTAATATTAGTGCTTATAAAAATATCCCCTGCCCTTCACAAGGACAGAGGAAATCTAAAAGCAGCAAATTTTATGCGCGAGACATGTATTTGCCGTCACGTGTATCAATTAACAATACGTCATCTTGGTTAATGAACAAAGGAACTTGAACATTCAAACCCGTTTCCAATTTGGCATTTTTGGTAGCACCTGTAGCTGTATTACCTTTAATACCTGGTTCTGTTTCGATTACTTTGAGTTCCACGCTGGTAGGCAGGTTAATACCCAGGATTTCGCCATTATAGCTAACGATATTTACATTCATGTTTTCTTTCAGGAAGTTAAGTTCCCATTTCAGTTGATCGCTGGACAATGTGAATTGATCATATGTTTCATTATCCATGAATGTATGATCGTCTGCACTAGCATACAGATAAGATACACCGCGGTTTTCGATTTGCGCCCGACCGATCGTTTCACCCGCACGGAATGTACGTTCAACGGTGTTACCGTTACGCAAGTTTTTCAACTTGGAGCGTACGAATGCTGCACCTTTACCCGGTTTTACGTGTTGGAAATCCAGCACCGTAAAAATATCTCCGTCTACCTCGACGGTCAAACCTGTTTTAAAATCATTAACGTTAATCACTAAAATACCCCTCCTACAGGACTGTTATCGTTATTAAACGACTGTAAATTCTTTGCTCGAATGTGTTAATAATTTGATGCCGCTATCTGTAATAACGATATCATCCTCGATCCGTACACCGCCCAATCCAGGCACATAGATACCTGGCTCGACCGTTACCACCATACCCGGCTCCAGAATATCATCACTCGCCTTCGACAGGCGTGTAGATTCATGTACTTCAAGACCCAGACCATGACCTGTACTGTGCCCGAAATTGTCTCCATAGCCATGGCTTGCAATAATATCCCGGGTCAGTGCATCCGCTTCACGGCCTGTCATGCCCGGCTTAATATGTTCAAGTGCGTGAAGTTGCGCCTTAAGTACAATATCGTAGATCTCACGCAACTGGGGCGCTAAATCCCCTTGTGTGGCCACTGTACGTGTCAAATCGGAGCAATAGCCATCCAGCAACGCACCAAAATCAAACGTAATCAGCTCGCCTGCTTGTACTAACTTAGCACTGGCTACGCCATGAGGCAATGCCGAACGAACCCCAGAAGCCACAATTGTGTCAAATGAAGAGGATGTAGCTCCCTGCTTGCGCATGAAGAATTCCATTTCCAGATCCAGCTCACGCTCGCTGACACCTGGCTTGATGTAAGGTAAAATGTGTGCAAAAGTAGCATCTGCCAAATCCGCTGCCCGCTGCATCACTTCCAGCTCTTCTGCATCCTTGTACACCCGTAATTTCTCTACAATGCCCGACACCGGAACCAGTGAAATAGGTGACAAATCTTCGCTATAAGCTTTATGCGTCGCAACAGTTACAGCGTCTTGCTCAAAGCCTGTTTCGCTGATCTGATGGGAAGACAGCAATTCTTTCACCGTTTCCATGACCTGTGCAGCGTGCTGCACTACCGTGAAGCCTTCGGCTTGTTCGGTCGCTTGCGTCATATAGCGAAAGTCAGTCAGCAAATAGCTATGGGATTCCGTAATCAGCACATAACCTGCCGAACCTGTGAAGCCTGTCAAATATCGACGATTGACAGGGCTAGTAATCAGCATAGCCCGCAGATTATGCTCGCCCAGCGCCTGCCGCAGCTTTAACACCCGGTCATTCTTCATCTTTCATTCCGCTCCCCTCTGTCAAATAACCAAATGCTATTTTAACACAGGGAATAGGCGCTTGAGAAGTTTTTGTTACGTTCAGCCCTCAGCTTTCTCAGGCTCGCGCTTTCTTTCATCCGTATACTCGACAGCAACGGTATATCCGATAAATAGTCCCCACAGTAAAAACACACAAATTTCCGTATATAAGGAATTCCATGTTAACCGATCAGGAGCATTCATCATTCCTAGCTTAGGACCTGTTAATACAAATAAAACAACCCACCAAATCAGGCCATACACAATGCCGGGTAAAGGACCCTTAAATCTGCGCAGCAACAGAGTGTACACCAGTGAAGCTACGACGGATAATCCAATAAAAAACAGTAGCCCTACCAGATGTCCCGCCATGGTGTTCATAAATGAATGCTTGAAAAAAGGCTCTGCGAGAAAACCAGGCGCTACTACGGTAAAGTGCAACTTATAAAACAGCCAGCGCAGCAATCCCCAGAGCAAACCCGAAAAAAAACCCAACTCAAGCGCAAAAGGAATGAGAGGCGTATGTATTTTGCCTGACTGCTGCCTGCCCCTACCACTGTCGTTATGATTACGTGGATCCTGAGATCCACGAGGCTGCTCCTGTTCATGTCCTATCTTGGGTATAGAGAAGGTTTCGCTCATGTTGTTTAATCCCCTTTCAATATGAAAACTTTTTCCCATCGTAAAGACTATTGCAATCGGAAATGCATGTACTTCCATCGGATTCTGCATTCCATTTTGCTGGTAGTATGCTCCAAGGGGGGAGAGTTTAACAATGAACAGGAATGCTGAATAATGGCAGCTTTCGACTTGAGTGCACGGACCCGTTTTTTACATTGACAAAATTTCAATCCTCTATCATAATATAATGGTGAAAATGATAATCATTATCATTTTATAAAAACATATATACGGGAGAACGCTTCTATGAAAAAGGGATTCATCGGGATTTTATTGTTAATGGTTTTTACGCTCACTCTGGCAGGTTGCGGAGCAGCCGACAATGCATCGGACAAAGATCAGGTAGCCACGGGTAGTAAACCGACTGACACAGCGACCGGTCCTGTGACGGTAAAGCATAATCGTGGTGAGGTCACGCTCGACAAGCCCGCACAGCGTGTCGTAGTGCTGGAATGGACATTTACAGAGGATTTGGTTGCGTTGGGCGTTCAGCCGGTGGGTAATGCTGACAATGCCAACTACAAGGTGTACGTGACACCGGAGGCGGCTCTGGATAGTAGCGTGGTCGATGTCGGCACGCGTAACGAGCCGAATCTGGAAGCGATTGCTGCATTGAAGCCGGATCTGATCATTTCCAATGTTGATGGGAATGAAGCTATCTATGAGCAACTTAAGGCCATCGCTCCTACGATCGAATATAATCTGAACAATGGTAATGGCTACGATCATGATAAAATGGTAGAAATTTTTAATAGCATCGCGGTTGCTCTGGGAAAAGAAGACAAAGCTAAGCAGGTGCTTGCCGAACTGGATCAGCATTATGCTGAAGCCAAAGAAAAGCTCGCCGCTGCTGGCAAATCGGATTATCATTATGTACTGACACAAGCTTTCACTTCGCAAAATGCGGCCAGCCTCCGTATGTTTTCGGATAACTCAGTCGTCGTGGCAACACTGGCGAAGATCGGTATGATTAATGATTGGAAACCAAGCAAAGTTGAACCGTATGGCTTTACAACCGTCGGTATTGAAGCTCTGTCTGCTGTTCAGAACAGCAACTTTATCTATATTGTGCAGCCGGACGATGATGTTTTCGGGGCACCTATGAAAAATAATTCGGTCTGGAACGGTCTGAATTTCGTTAAAGAAAAACGCACCTATCCACTGAACGGTACGACATGGACATTTGGCGGCCCCCTCTCATCAAAAGGACTGGTTGACCAGGTTGTTGGGGCAATTACGCAATAGGTTGTTTCCGAAGTTTTATAATGAGTAGCATTTATGTGAGCAGTCTGACGCTCCATAAATGCTTTTTTTATAAGCCTGTGGTTACACCAGTTTCATCTAACTAGATATTCCCTTCCAAATTCGATACAATATACAAAAAAGCATGTATTAAGAGAGGTGAGACGGTTGTCACAAGCATCCAAGCCTGTGAGCTACGGTGGTCAGGCAGTCATTGAAGGTGTCATGTTCGGCGGCAAGCGTGTCAATGTCACGGCAGTTCGCCGCAAAACTGGCGAAATCACATATTTGGAAGTACCACGCAAGGAGCAATCCTGGGTATCCAAATTCCGCAGAATTCCTTTATTGCGGGGGATTGTAAGCATCATCGACTCCAGCGCCAAAGGTACCAAGCATTTGAACTATTCAGCTGATGCGTATGCTGATGATGAAGTAGATCCGGAAGAACGCGCTGAGCAAAAGAAAAAAGAAGAATCTCGCTGGAGTCTGAGTATGATGATCGGTGTAGCGGCAGTCGGGATTATCTCCTTTTTGTTCGGCAAAATTGTGTTAACCCTCGTTCCGGTTATTGTAGAGAATTTCCTGTTCGGCAGCTTATTTCACAGCCAAATTTTGCATAACCTCGCCGAAGGAGCCATTAAGCTGATTCTGCTGCTGGCTTATTTATGGGGTATTTCCCAAACTCCGTTAATTAAACGATTGTTTCAATATCACGGTGCAGAGCATAAAGTAATTACGGCATTCGAAGCTGGGGAAGAACTAACCCCGGCCAATGTGCAAAAATACAGCCGTCTGCATTATCGCTGCGGTAGCAGCTTTATTATGCTGACCGTGATCATCGGGGTACTTGTCTATTCCCTATTCACCTACGATAATCTGTGGGAGCGTATGGGGCAACGGCTTCTACTGCTTCCGATCGTACTGGGGCTTTCTTTTGAATTTCTCAAGCTGACCAATGCTCTTCGTGAAATTCCGGTACTTCGTTATTTAGGTTACCCCGGTCTGTGGCTGCAACTACTTACCACCAAAGAACCGACTGATGATCAAGTGGAGGTATCCATTGCCTCATTTAAGCGTATGCTTAAATTGGATGCTGAGTTGGAAAATGTACCTGTAAAGGAGACCTTCAACAGTCCTGCACTTGATCCTGTGAAAGGATGAGTGAATAATGAACAGACATGCTGTTATTTTCTGGCTTACCCTTGCTTTGGGTGCATATGGGATTGTGGATATGCTGTGGAGAGGAAGTTGGGGCTTTCTCATGAGTTTACTCATTCCCGTCCTTGTTTTTGTAGTTATATTTCTGCTATACAAATACCTGCCAGGACAAAGCAATCGTACTCCCAAAATCAAATCCTCTGTGCGCACCATGGCCAAAACAGCCAACGCACGTAAGCAGCAGACTACGGGCAAGCGCAAAGCGTATCCTTTTCATGTGATTGAAGGTTCCAAGGGCAAAAATGAAGAAGAACAACCTAAATATCATTAACGATAATAATCATCCTTTAAAATGCAGCACAAAGGAGCCGTCACCCGCATATTCAAATATGACCGGGAAGAGGCTCCTTTTTTACACCCTTTTAAATTACTTTAACTGCCAATTAGTGTTCATTTCATAGCGTACATGGTATCCTTCATCAATTGGTATTTGCTATACTGCTGCTGGTAAGAAGTGATGCTCCATTTGTGGAAAAAAGCATCCCCTGCCTGCACACCGGAAGCATACAGCAAATCACTTTGCACTGTAGAAATGTTAAATTGTGCAGTGCGGATCCCCAATGTTGGAATTTTAATCGTCCGATACCGATTCTCCTGCTCAATATATCGTTCATCGTGTGCTGATAGCATGGTATCGAAAATAGCCTGCAGCATGGTCAAAGGACCCCGTATATAAGAAACTTTGGTCTCCGTACCCGTCTTGCCCACCATTTGAAACCCTACCGTTGGAATCGTTTTGGCCTCACGTTCATTTACAGGCTCATCAAAAAGCCACAAAGGCAAATTGCTTAGTAAAGCCCCATCAACTACAAATACAAATTGCTGGGAAAAGGTTTTTCCCTTGGCAAGTGCAGAATCAAGTCTTAACATAACGGGATCAAAAAAGTAAGGGATACTTGTGCTCATCCGAATGGCCTTTGCTACCTCCAGTGAAGAAGGATTTATACCAAAACGTTTGATATCCTCAGGTAGCACCAGAATGCGTCCATTCGTGATATCTGATGCAATAATGCGCAGTTTGCCAGGAGGTAAATCCGCAAACGTACGCACTCCCTTAGCTCGTAACAGCTCACGTACCCAGTGCTCCAGTGCCTCCCCTGAGTAGAGACCTTTTTTAAGAAAGATACGAGCTGCTGGTCCAATCCACTTAATATTGAACACTGGAGAACGTCGTAACAACTTGACCAAGGGGGTTTTCTCAATTACGGCTTTCATTTCATCCGCAGAGTATCCCGCAGCCAATAAAGCAGCTACAATAGCACCTGATGATGTACCTGCTAAACGATTGAATACAATTCCATGCTCCTCCGCAGCCTTAACTGCACCCGCCAGCGAAATTCCCTTAACCCCTCCACCCTGGAACACAGCATTGATCAGCATAGATCAAAAAACCTCCGTTCTCTTGGGAGTAAGCAGTTCTACTGCTTATCTATGAGAACGGAGGCCCAAATAGAACCTATATGATCCAATTTATATCACATTTGATAATAATTTTGAAGAAGCTGAATGAGTCCATATGGATTTTTACGCAAATGCTGTGCACTAAAGTAAATATCCCCTTTGACCTGTTTATAATCTTTGTTCAGTTCAAGCTGCTTAATTAGCTCTTGAGCCGTTTGCCAGCCCTTTTCAGGGGTGCCGATTTTATACGGAGAATGACCGATATACAGCTTAACATCTGAATTTTTGACCTCATTGGACCACCATGCGACAAGCTTGTCATATCCCGCCGCAGGGAAACCGATACTCCAGTAAACTTGTGGAGCTACATAATCAATCCACTCTTTGTTAATCCAGGTTCTCACATCCGCAAACGTCGTATCATACGCTGTAACGCCTGCCTTCGTGTCTGAACCCGTTAAGTCCTGAGATTTGTTACGCCATACCCCAAAAGGGCTAATTCCGAATTGAACCTTAGACTTGCTGGCATGAATGCTTTTGCCCAAATCGCGAACAAAACTGTTCACATTATCTCTCCGCCAGTCGCCCTTATTAGAGATTTTGTTGGCATTATATGCTTTGAAGGTCGCATCATCATCAAAAGTCCCGCTGTAAGGATAAAAATAATCGTCCAAATGGACGCCGTCAATATCATATCCGTTCACGACCTCCATAATCGCCGCAATGACATGCTGACGTGCAGCCGGAATTCCTGGATTGATGTACAATTGGCTACCATTCTTAACAATCCAGTCCGGGTGTTGATTAGCCACATGGTTTGCAGCCAAACCGCTGGTTGTTCCTGTAGAATTCGCACGGAACGGATTAAACCAGGCATGGAATTCCATCCCTCGCTTATGCGATTCGCTAATCATAAATTTCAAGGGATCATAGCCTGGATTTTTACCTTGGGTGTTGGTCAAATACTTGCTCCAGGGTACGAGACTTGACGGGTAGAGCGCATCACCGCTGGCACGAACCTGAACAAATACCGCATTGATGCCCATCCCCTGCAAATCATCGAGCATTTTAGTAAACTCCTGCTTTTGCTTCTCGGAGCTGCTTCGGGCAGCGGAAGAAGGCCAATCTCCATTGATGGTAGAAATCCATGCCCCACGCATGGAAGTTGAAGCCTTTACCTGAACAACATTTGCCTGTGAAGAACTTGAACCGTCCTCACTAGTAGACGTTGACGGTGAAGTGACAACCGTCTGCTCATTATCGCTGGCTCCCTGATCCGTACTTACACTCTCCTGATTGCCAGATGCAGACGTATCTGATGTGGAAGCACTGTTTCCCGCCGAGCTACTCCCACCCGTAGAGACACCTTCCTTACCACTGCTTAACGTAATGACTCGCTCTGAAGCTTGCCAATCCACTTTTAATCCCAACTCTTCCCCAACAAAACGCAGTGGCACCATGACTCTTCCGCTTGTCATACGGGCAGATGCATCCAGTCGAACTGACTTACCATTCACCGTAGCGCTTTGTGCACCATTCTCCATAGATATATTTTTGTTCTGTGCTGTAATCGTTACCGTACCGGACGATTCCGACCAGTTGACCTGAGCGCCCAATCCCTCACTAATCACTCGCAAAGGAACCATCGTAACATTGGCTCCCTGTACAATATACGGTGATGCGTCACTTTGCAGGGACTGTCCGTCCAATATAATTTCAATATCACCAGTTGAAGCTGCTTGGACTCCAGGAACGATGGCAGTCTGCACTGCTAAGAGTATGCCTGCAGCCAATGCCACTATTTTCTTTCGATTCATATTATTACAATCCTCCGCTAACCCTGTTAATTTTAACCCCTATATTGTCCTGCTATATAATGGATAGACGCTAATCACCGGACATTTGTTGCGGTCGGAACAAATAAAAAAGCATCGTCCATAAGGACAGATGCTTTTAGGAATCTCCACTCAATTCCTTGTGTATGTCATGAAGCTGGCGCAAGCGATCTTCATCCCGACGAAAATATTCAACCAATGTTTCGATACGGGTGATGGAATCCCAGCTCAAATGATGCTCAATACCTTCCACATCTTTATATATCAGGTCCTTCTCAACCCCAATCATATCCAGAAATTGCTCTAATAACTGATGGCGATCAACCAACCGTTTGCCGACCTTTTTCCCTTTTGGTGTCAAAATCAGTCCCCGATACTTCTCATATACAAGATAATCGTCCTTATCCAACTTCTGAATCATTTTGGTGACGGACGAAGGATGCACCTCTAAACCCTCTGCGATGTCCGAGACACGAGCATATCCCTTCTCATCAATCAGTTGGTAAATGCGTTCCAAATAATCTTCCATGCTTGGCGTTGGCACTTGTTTCCCTCTTTTCTGTTATTGAACGGGCGCTTACCGCCTTCATTTCCTGCGTTAAACCTACTATGTAATGATACATGTTATCATTGCCCATTGGCAAGTCTCATCCCTTCACTCACATCTATTGCCACGATTTGTTCAATTTAAGCCGGGTACACTAATATCGTCGTCCCTGTATCGTTTACTTCTGCGGCAATATGTTAAAGTTGGACACCAGAGCACTGTGGATTTATTTTGAAAGGAGCGTTAGCCATGTCTACGCTTGAGCGTACTCCTGTCCAAACCAGAGGAACCAAGCCATTTTTGCCTGACCTGGTGTTTTTTGAGCCAGACGCACTAAATTATCCCAAGGGCCAGCGTATTATGGATTGGGTTAAAGCCAAGGATATTCCGTACCGGATGACTACCTCTCACAACCGAATTACCAATTTACCAGGTGAAACTGAAGTTGAAAAGTACCGAATGGCAAAAAAAACTTTGGTAGTTGGTATCCGTAAAACGTTAACTTTTGATCAATCCAAGCCTTCTGCTGAATATGCCATCCCCATTTCGACTGGTTGCATGGGGCATTGTCACTACTGTTATTTACAAACAACCTTGGGAGCAAAGCCGTATATTCGTGTATATGTCAACACTGACGATATCTTATCAGCAGCTAAAGCTTATATCGAGGAGCGTGCGCCTGAAATTACCCGTTTTGAAGCAGCTTGTACCTCCGATCCGGTTGGTTTGGAGCATATCACCGGAACGCTTGGAGACTTGATTCGTTTCATGGCAGATGAGGAATTTGGCCGTCTGCGTTTTGTTACTAAATATCATCATGTTGATCCATTGCTGGATATTAAACATAATGGTCATACTCGCATCCGCTTTAGCATTAATTCCGATTATGTTATTAAACAGTTTGAACCTGCAACTTCCCGCTTCGAGGAACGTATTGAAGCCGCGGGCAAAATCGCACGAGCCGGTTATCCGCTTGGGTTCATCATTGCACCCATCATCTGGTATGACGGCTGGGAAGAAGGTTACGGCGAGTTACTGCGCAAATTGGGAGAAACCTTGCCCCAGCATGCTACAAAAGATTTGACGTTCGAATTAATACAGCATCGCTTCACCAAAACATCCAAAGCTGTCATCGAGAAACGTTATCCGAAAACCAAGCTGGAGATGGACATAGAGAAACGCAAGAAAAAATGGGGACGCTGGGGACAAAACAAATACGTTTATCCCGATGAACAGCAAAATGCACTGCGAGAGTTTATCACAGAGCGTATTTTTGAACATTTTCCTTTAAGTCGTATTGAGTATTTCACATAACTAGCATCCAACCCGGGGTAATCCGTTGTAAAAATAGCGTTACATCGGTCATATGATCCGTTACCAGTAAAATGCCAGTGATAACAAGTAGTATGCCACCTGTTTTGATGAGGATGGAGGTATAGCGAGAGGATAGCCGAACAGAGCCTACCAGCAAAGCTAATACAAAAAATGGAATCGCAAACCCGAGCGCATAGCCTGTAATCAGTTTGAACCAAATGTGATGCTCTACTGCAGCCAAAGCGATAATAGCTGTTAGCATGGGACCGATACAGGGCGACCAGCCTGCCGCAAAACCAATTCCGATTACAAAGGAACCGGCGTACCCGGCAGGCTTCCATGTCCAGCGAAGCTTATGCTCCCTCATTAGAATCAAAGGACTTACCACACCGAGAGATACCAGTCCCATTAGTAAAATAAGTAACCCTGCTACCACTCTTAGCGTATCCCCATAATTGGCAAACCATTCTCCAAGCAACCCGACACCTGCACCCAGTGAATAGAAAACGACCGAAAAGCCCAGTACAAAAGCAAGTGTATGCCCCATCGTACGATAACGAACCTCGGCCTTATGCCGTCCTTCAGCCAGTTCACGCGCAGACATCCCTGTCATATACGATAAATAAGATGGATACAGCGGTAAACAACACGGTGAAAAAAAAGAAACCAGTCCGGCTACTATCGCCAATCCGGCGTTAATATCTGTCATCCTCATTTCCTCCCCTGTCTTAAGTGAACACGAGCAAACAAGCCCTGCCTACTAAACATACGTGTAGCGGGAGCAAAATATGATGCACGCCAAAAAGCGCATGCCCAAGAAGAATGATTCTCGGGCATACGCTCATTACGTTCTTTTATTAACTAGCGTACTACTTTACAACTGCACCATTCGGCATACCTTCCGGTACGGTGGCGAGCGTAAGCTGATCTCCATGTGAAGCTGCCAAAATCATACCTTGCGACAGCTCTCCCCGAAGTTTTACCGGCTTAAGATTGGTCACACAGATCACCTTGCGCCCAATGATATCTTCAGGTGTATAAAACTTCGCAATCCCTGATACTACTTGCCGCTGCTCATAACCAAGATCAAGTTGGAGCTTCAACAGTTTATCTGCCTTCTTCACAGGCTCGCAAGCGACGACCTGAGCAACGCGCAGTTCTACCTTGGCAAAATCCTCAATGCCAATCTCTTCCTTTGCCTCCGGCGCTTCCTGGCTCGTCTCAGATGCATTCTGTGGTTGAACTTGTGTCGTAGCTTCCTCTGGTTTCTTACCTCCTGTCATTGCTTCCACGATAAAAGCAACCTCTTGCTCTGAATCCAGACGTGGGAAGATCGGATTACCTTTGACCAACTGTGTTCCTTCCGGAATACGACCAAACTGCTTGCCGCTATCCCATGTAGTCAGCTCACCTTGGCTAATACCGAGCTGTTCCCAAATTTTATGAGGAGCACGGGTTAAGAATGGCTGAAGTAAGATGGAAGCGATGCGCAAGCTTTCTACCAAATGCAACATAACCGATGCCAATTCACGACGTTTTGCCTCATCCTTAGCCAAATTCCATGGTTGCGTCTCGTCAATATATTTGTTGCTACGGCTAATAAATTGGCTAATCGCCGTTAATGCCACGGAAAACTCCATGTTTTCCATGGCTTCTTCTACTTTGCTATAAGTCGATGTTGCCATGTCTTCCAGAGCTCCGTCGAATTCTGTTACATTTGCTTCATAAGCCGGAACCTTGCCGTCAAAATATTTATCTACCATCGCCACGGTACGATTCAACAAGTTGCCCAGATCATTTGCCAAATCCGAATTAACTCGATCTACAAAACTTTCTGGTGTAAATGTTCCATCTGCCCCAAAAGGCACCTCGCGCAGCAAGTAGTAGCGAAGTTGGTCCAGACCATAACGGTCAATCAACGTTACCGGGTCTACCACATTGCCTTTAGATTTCGACATTTTACCATCTTTCATAAGTAACCAACCATGTGCAAATACTTTTTTAGGTAACGGAAGATCCAATGCCATCAGCATGATTGGCCAATATATCGTGTGGAACCGTACAATCTCTTTACCCACGATATGCACATTTGCTGGCCAAAATTTATCGTACAGCTCAGTATTAGAAGAACCATATCCCAAGGCTGTGATGTAGTTGGAAAGTGCGTCAATCCAAACGTATACGACATGCTTCGGGTCCCCCTTGACCTTAACACCCCAGTCAAAAGTTGTACGGGAAACAGCCAGATCCTCTAGCCCCGGCTTGATGAAGTTGTTAATCATTTCTTTTTTCCGGGATTCCGGTTGGATAAACTGCGGGTTCTCTTCATAAAATTGCAGCAACCGATCAGCATACTTGCTCATGCGGAAAAAGTAGCTCTCTTCCTTGACCAATTCTACAGGGTGTCCACTATCCGGGCTCTTACCTCCAGTCACATTGCCTTTAGCGTCCTTCACCACGTCAACCAGCTGAGTTTCTGTGTAGTACGTCTCGTCAGGGATGCTGTACCAGCCTTCGTATTCTCCCTTGTAAATATCGCCTTGTTTTAATAAACGATCAAAAATTTCCTGTACGACAGCCTTATGACGTTCCTCCGTAGTACGGATAAAATCGTCATTGGAAATGTCGAGCTTCCGCCACAGGTCTTGGATGCCTGCCACAATGTCATCTACGAAACGTTGTGGCGTTTTTCCAGCTGCACTTGCCTTTTGCTCAATCTTCTGACCATGCTCATCCGTTCCTGTCAAATAACGCACTTCATAACCGCGTAGCCGCTTGTAACGGGCCATTGCATCTCCCGCAACTGTCGTGTAAGCATGACCTATATGTAGCTTGTCGCTCGGATAATAGATCGGTGTCGTAATGTAAAATGTGTTCTCATTGGACATGTATGTTGCCTCCTGTTTTGTTCACGGCAGCTCGATAAGACCTGCTGACATGATGGTACTCCAATTTATGAATTTGGAACAAATTGGGCACAAAAAAGACCCCCGCCCCTATGGGACGAGAGTCACCTCACGCGTTACCACCCAATTTTCCTGTATCCTCGCAGACTACAGGCTTCACCGGTCACATCTGACCGCCCATTAACGCTGGAACACGCCTCCCCCTTACGTTTGCCTCCCGTGCACAAATAACTGTGGCAAATACGCTCGAAAAAGGTTCCTCCAGGACCATATTCAGGCTTCACTCCAGACCGGTTTGCAGCTAACCCCGGCTCTCTGTACTGGACAATTCACCCTACTCATCCCTTCGCAGGAAAACAATATTAACCAAAATATAACCAAATCCGCATAGCGCTGTCAAGTCAGACTCTTCTCGGAATGAGTAGCCAAACGATCTTCGCTAGACCTGTCTGTCTCCTTTTTTGCAGGAGGAACCAAATCTACGCCTCCTGGATGAAAGGGATGGCATTTGGCTATACGCTTAGTAGCAAGCCATGAACCTTTGAGCGCACCATGCACTTCTACCGCCTCCAACGCGTACGCTGAACACGTTGGATAGAATCGGCAGGTAGCCGGCTTTAACGGTGAAATATAGGAACGATAAAACTTAATCGGAGCCTGTACCACTCTGCGTGTGGTGATTTTCATTTCAGTAGCCCCCGTGGCTGTGAGTGTGACTGCTCGTCTGTCTGAATCCCCCATCCGAATTACTATCAGTATGTCCATTCTTCTGTTGACATTCTTTACAATAACCAAAAATTTCAAACTTGTGCTCGACGATTTGGAATTGATCCGTTGTATCCGTCATTTGCATTGGGCAAAAAGAAATCGGTAATGTTTTCTGACAGCTCAAGCAAATCATATGGTGATGGTGATGATGCTCATTACAGCTCACCTTGAACTTCATTCCATCCTCAAAAGATACCTGTTCCAGCACACCTAATTCCTGCATTACACGCAAATTACGATAAACTGTATCAAAGCTAAGTCCACTGTACTTCTTACCCATATATTCATAAACGTCTTTGGGGGACAGATACCCTTCATTCTCGGAAAATAACGTGGCCAACGTTTTGCGCTGATCTGTAATACGCAGCCCCTGAGCGGACATTGTTGCAATAATCTCATCCTTTGTCAGCATGCGTTTCACCCTCCCCTGTCTGTAGTTTCAGGTTTTCTGATGCAGGCTTAGGCTTGCATCTATTTATTATACCACGATTAAAGTCAATATTATAAGAGATATTCGCATCTATACATAAGAAAAAGACGCTCTCCAGCGCTACGATCAAATTCGCAGCAGGAGAACGCCTATATTCTGCAAGTGACATCGACTTTTAAACGGTGAATGACGAGACCCAAGGTCTAAGCCGGTAAACAGTACCGGTTAATTCATATTAATTTTTAATAGCTGGTAAAGGCATAACTACTACGGAAACCGGCAAGTTACTTCCTGCAGCAGCAGTGAAATACATCTCTACACTTTCCTCGATATGCCCTGTGCGATACAGCACACTCATCTCATTTGGAGCCCATACCGAGCCGTTTGTCGGGATACCCACAACCTGATTGTTTACCATCGCATAGCCGGAATATTCGCCTCCACGCGGGTTGAACGTAATCAGTGAATACGGCGCTACATGATCCAATTTAACTTTATATACAACACCAAAATTACCGGCATTGGAAGCAGAAGAGCCGTCCAGACCATCCGTACCAATCAGGTTCGGGTCTACCTTATTATCGCCAAGAACGATACGTTGAGCTGTTTTACCAACCTCTTCGGTATAATTGAGTGAGATATCCGAATTAGCGTACGTTCCACGGTTATGAATACCGTCCTTAGGCAGTTTTGCCAAAGTAGGCAACACGGTCAACGGATCTGTATTTGCATCTAACACAATAACCGTGTATTGAATAGGTTGATCCGTATATAAATCGGATAACAGAGAAATGACTTGTTTTTGCTTGATTTTTTGTGCGTTCAGATCCTGTAAAATAACGCGGCTTTCGCCAGGATTTAGAACTGTGCTAGAACGCTTGCTTCCATCCTGCATGGATTGAAAATATCGTTGAATCGAGACTTTACCCGCAGCCGTTGCAAATTCAGATGGTCCGGCAAAACCGGAATTTTCGACATTCATGTTGGCAGGAGTAATATTGTTGTTGGTTGCAATCACGTACATTTTCACATCTCGACCCGTTTCATTCACATGATGGACGAGTATGCGCGTGCTTCCTGATCCGGTTTCCTGATACACAATTCCGTCCTGAAATACACGTTCCGGGCTGTTAGCACGGATCAAAAGACGCGGTGAAGATGTACTTGTCAAAGGAATGGTAGCCATGGTAGGCACCTGACTGCCGTCTACTGTATATTTATCACCATATGGTGTGAAGATTTTATTGAAATCATCTTCGTTGTACAGCAGTTCATTCGTAATTTTAATCGTTTCACTTTTGGTACCTGTTGCGCCGTGCTTATCAGTCACGGTTAACGTAATCGTTACATCACCTGGTTGGAAGAAGGCAAGTTTCTTGTTCTCCCAATCACGCTTAGTAATAGCATTCTCATCATCCGTACTCAGGTCCGTAATGGTGATCTTTTCACCCATCTTGTACTCTTTTTTATCTGTAGTAAACAGAGCGACTGGCGGTTGGTTCGGCGGTCTTACTGTAATTGTAACTGAGTAAGGATCACTCCAGTTTCCAGCTGAGTCAAGAACAGAATAGGTAACTACATATGTACCCGGCTCCTGAAATACGTCCTGCTTACCTTCCCAACGTTGGTTCACAATCGGTAGACCTGTAGGAGAAGATTCCTTCGTCAAATACGTAACTTGGGTTTCGCCCGCATAGATATCTTTTTGCTGAACCGTGAAGGAAGCTTTAGGCTTCTGATTCAAATCCATGATAACTTGTTTAGTCGTATTATTCACAGTATAAGGAATATTTAAGGCCTGTGTAATCGAGGTCAACGGCACCATAAATACGTTCTTTTGCTGAAAAGCCGGTCCCTTCATTTGTCTGGCTTCACCGTTAACCGTATAAACCTTGCTGTCTGTTTTGAAGCGCAGGACATTTGTTCCTTGTGTGATTACGGTTTCTTTGGTGGCAGTGTCATAACTAAACTGCAATCCGACACGGCTGACAAGAGAACGGATAGCTACATAGGAAACTCCGTCCTTAACAGTCATCGGCTGAGTTGCCGTATATACCTGTCCGTTTTGTTCCATTTTCGCACTGTTTAAATACAAAATCAGTTGATTAGCCCCCATGTTTGTTGGAGCTCCACCAGGATTGGTGATCGTTCCGTCTCCACCGTATACATCATTGGATACGTTCGATCCGTTGGTTGTATCCGTAGGCAGGCCAGTCAATGGATCATTGGTTACGCCTGTGTTATCTGGTGTTACCGTGTTGTTTTGTGTGCCTGTTCCCTCTTGAGCTCCGATACTATTCTGAACGCTGGAATCAGCAACATTGGTCTGAGCCTGCTGTGCGCTAACCGAATCGGTGGATTGAACGGTTGTTGATGCTGCTTCTGCTCCTACAGGGGCTACTGCGGCCACCTGAGCTACCGCCAAAGCGGTGAGCATGGTCCATTTCTTGAAATTCATTGTCTGTCTCCTTCTATCACCAAATTATTATCATTCCCGTAAAAAGTCATACTATTAGACGCGTCAGTTGTTAAAAAGTTTCTGGAAATTTTGCTTATCATGAAAAAAAGGGAACTTTCTCCTGTGACTGCAAAAAATTCAACAACAAAAAACCGCCACCCATCTGACCTGATGTGGCGGCGGCTTCATTACTAAGAAATAGCTTTTGCACCATTTACATTATGATGGACGACAGACAGCATTCTTTCCTGCAGTCTCCAGACGACCCTCTTCAATGAGTCGGTAAGCACGTTGAACTTCTTCGTCTGTAGGAGATGGAACTCCCTCCAACGGATACTCCTTACCGAGCATTTCCCACTTGTAAACACCCATTTGATGGTAAGGTAAAATTTCGAATTTCTCGACTCCGTTCAACGTTCCGATAAACCGTCCCAAATTCAATAAATCTTGCTCGTCATCATGAATACCCGGTACAAATACGTGTCTAATCCACATTTTACGCCCTTGCTCAGACAACCAGCGAGCTGTGCTTAGCATACGGTCGTTGGACTTGCCTGTAAGCTTAATATGCTTGTCGTTGTCAATATGCTTAATATCAAGTAACACCAAGTCTGTTACGTCCAGCAGATCATGGATACGGCCCGCATCATTAAAGCCATTACTGTCCAGTGTCGTGTGCAAATTCCAGCGACGTTTCACTTCTTTGAACAGCTCTGCTACAAAATGAGCTTGCAATGTCGGTTCTCCACCGGATACGGTCAATCCGCCTCCCGAAGAACGGTAATAGGCTAAATACGGTTCAATTTCAGCCAATACTTCCTCTAGGGTCATTGGATTGCCTTCATTCAAGGCCCAAGTGTCCGGATTATGGCAATACTGACATTTCAACAAGCATCCTTGCATAAAGAGCACGAAGCGGATGCCGGGACCATCGACGGTCCCGAAGGTTTCCAATGAGTGTATGTGTCCTTTCAACATGTTGCATCATCCTTCCCGCATCCGCTATGCGTGCGTCATTGTAATACTTATTTACATTGTACCGTGGAAAGTACGGTTAATAACATCCAATTGTTGTTCACGAGTCAGCTTGATAAAGTTAACGGCATAACCGGAAACACGGATCGTCAGCTGTGGATAGTTTTCTGGGTGTTCCATTGCATCCAACAGTTGTTCGCGAGCAAACACATTGACATTCAGATGATGTGCGTGGCTTCCAAAATAACCATCCATCATCGAAACGAGGTTTGTTTTGCGTGTTTCTTCTTCTTTACCCAGTGCTTTAGGCACGATAGAGAAGGTGTTCGAGATACCATCCAGACTGTGTTCATAAGGCAATTTGGCTACGGAACTCAGAGATGCCAAAGCACCTTTTTTATCACGGCCGTGCATTGGGTTTGCCCCTGGTGCAAACGGTTCGCCTGCTTTACGTCCATCCGGTGTTGTACCTGTTTTCTTACCATACACCACGTTAGAAGTAATAGTCAGTACAGATTGAGTAGGAAGCGCATTACGATAAGCTTTATGCTTGCGAATCATGCTCATGAAGCTCTCTACCAGTTCCACAGCGATGTTATCTACACGGTCATCGTTGTTACCGTAGCAAGGGTATTCGCCTTCAATTTCAAAGTCCACAGCAATCCCTTTTTCGTTACGGATTGGTTTAACTTTTGCAAATTTAATGGCACTCAAGGAGTCGGTAGCAACTGACAGACCCGCAATACCACAAGCCATGGTGCGGAGAATATCACGATCATGCAACGCCATTTCAATGCGTTCGTAGCTATATTTATCATGCATGTAGTGAATAACATTCAAAGTGTTCATATACAGTTTTGCCAACCATTCCATCATAGGTTTGAAGCGACTCAACACTTCTTCATAATCCAGAACTTCACCTGTAATGGCTGGGAATTCAGGCCCTACTTGGACGCCAGATTTTTCATCTTTACCACCGTTAATTGCATACAGCAGAGCTTTAGCCAAGTTAGCACGAGCACCAAAGAATTGCATTTGTTTACCGATTTTCATTGCCGATACACAACAAGCAATACCATAGTCGTCTCCATAAATCGGACGCATCAGATCGTCATTCTCGTACTGAATGGAGCTAGTTTCAATAGAAACTTTCGCACAATATTTTTTGAAGCCTTCAGGCAATTTTTCCGACCACAGTACAGTCAGGTTCGGTTCCGGTGCAGGTCCCAGATTGTAGAGGGTGTGCAGGAAACGGAAGCTGTTTTTAGTTACCCGAGTTTCTCCAGTTACGGACATACCACCAATGGACTCAGTAACCCAAGTTGGATCTCCACTGAACAGTTCATTATAGTCAGGTGTGCGCAAGAACTTAACAATACGCAATTTCATAACAAAATGATCGACCAGTTCTTGAGCTTGTTCTTCTGTCATTGTACCCTCTTCCATATCACGTTGAGAGTAAATATCAAGGAAGGAAGATACACGCCCTAAGGACATTGCTGCACCATTTTGTTCTTTGATTGCTGCAAGATATCCAAAATATACCCATTGGAAAGCTTCTTTCGCATTGTTAGCAGGTTTTGAAATATCAAAACCGTGCTCAGCAGCCATTTGTTTCAGTTCATTCAAAGCACGAATTTGCTCGGAAATTTCCTCACGCAGACGAATTACGTCTTCTTCCATGGAATCAACTTCAAGGCTTTTCAGTTGCAGCTTTTTATCTTGGATCAAGAAGTCTGCACCGTATAAAGCTACACGACGATAGTCACCGATAATACGACCACGGCCGTATGCATCTGGCAGACCAGTAATGATACCAGCTTTACGAGCTGCTCTCATTTCATCTGTATAAGCGTCAAATACACCTTGGTTGTGAGTTTTACGAATATGAGTGAAGATATCAATGATACTTTCTGGCACTTCAAAACCATAGGCTTTGCAAGCGTCGATCATCATTCGAATTCCGCCAAACGGCTGTAAAGAACGTTTGAATGGAGCATCTGTTTGTACACCGACAATTTGCTCTTTATCCCGGTCTAGATAACCCGGTTTATGTGAAATAATAGTGGATGGCGTATTCACGTCTACATCAAGCACGCCGCCGTTTGCCAACTCTTTTTTGGTAAGATCGGATACAATATCCCACAATGCAGTTGTGTTGGCCGTAGGACCAACCAAAAATTCTTCATTGCCAACATAAGGTAAGATATTGGTTTCAATAAAATCGTTGACGTTGACTTCTTTAGTCCATTTGCCTTTTTTAAAACCTCTCCAGCCAGATTGTTGCTCTTGTAATTCTCTCTCAATCACCGACATGTAAATCCCTCCAAATTGTTTGGTCTTCCGGACTTGTGATTTTTTTCACGATAAAGCTATTTCTTGAGCCCGGCCTGTTCACCGATGCCTTACGCTCAGTGTCGGGACCTTTCTTACACCCTTATTGTAGAATAATGATAGAGTGTAGTATGTGACAAAAATCACAATATGAGTGATTTTTGTCACTTTATTTTCCCTAGCTTCGCGCCTATATCCTTAGCCTTGCCTTTCACCTCCCTTCCCAAACCAACAGGCCCTCTATATAGAGAGCCTGCATCGGTATTGAACGAGAAAATGCTTTTTCACAAGCCTCTTCTTACCTATTATATTATTGGTCAAAACGTCCGTAGAAGGCATTGCGATAGACATCAGCCAACTCAGTAACCAGTGGCAACTTAGGATTCGCAGTTGTACATTGATCTTCAAATGCGCGGTCAGCCAGATAATCTACACGTGATTCGAAATCTTTCGCATCGAAACCGATTTGTTGGAACGATTCCTCGATACCGAGTGTTTTGTTCATTTTACGGATCGCTTCGATCAAGCTGTTAACCCCTTCTTCGGTGGTGCGTGCAGGCAGTCCCAGTATGCGCGCGATTTCTGCATAACGCTCATCCGCAACAAAGTGCGAATATTTAGGGAACGAAGCAAATTTTGTCGGTTTTTTCGCATTATAACGAATAACGTGCGGCATCAAAATGGCATTCGTGCGGCCATGCGCTGTATGGTATTGTCCACCCCATTTATGTGCAAGACTGTGGTTAATGCCCAAGAATGCATTAGCAAACGCCATACCAGCAAGTGTGGAAGCATTATGCATTTTTTCACGAGCCAGCTTATCACCGGTCAGAGCCGATTGTTCTAGGTATTGGAATACCAATTGAATGGCTTTAATTGCCAGACCATCTGTGTAGTCATTAGCCATTACGGACACGTAAGCCTCGATAGCATGTGTCAGAACGTCCATACCTGTGTCCGCTACAGCTGTTTTAGGCAGCGAATATACAAACACTGGGTCAATAATTGCCACATCAGGAGTCAACTCATAGTCAGCCAGTGGGTACTTCGTGTCGCCCAGGTTTTTGTCCGTAATTACTGCGAACGATGTAACTTCGGAACCTGTACCCGATGTTGTAGGGATAGCTACAAATTGTGCTTTTTGGCCCAGACGTGGGTACTTGTAAATCCGTTTACGGATATCCATGAATTTTTGTTTTAAGTTATTGAAATCAGTATCTGGATATTCATAGAACATCCACATGCCTTTAGCGGCATCCATTGGCGAACCGCCGCCCAGTGCGATGATGCAATCCGGTTGGAAACGTCTCATCATTTCAGTACCACGTTCTACCGTAACTGTCGATGGATCTGGCTCTACTTCAGAGAACACTTCGATAGCTACTGGTGTTTGGCGCTGATGCAGATAATGAATAACACGATCTACATATCCCAGTTGTACCATCATAGGGTCTGTGATAATAGCTACACGTGTGATATCAGGCATTTTAGCAAGATACTGTGTCGAATTTTTTTCAAAATAGATTTTGGAAGGTACTTTGAACCATTGCATATTCACCGTCCGTTTCGCCACCCTTTTCACATTAATCAGATTGACTGCCGATACGTTCGACGAAGTCGAGTTACGACCGTACGAACCGCAACCAAGTGTCAACGAAGGAAGATTGGTGTTGTAAATGTCGCCAATTGCACCATGTGTGGAAGGTGCATTTACAATGATACGTCCTGTTTGCAAACGGTTTGCAAACCGAGCGATAACATCCTCATCGTTCGAATGAATAGCGGACGAGTGACCCATGCCCCCGAATTCCACGACTTCAGCAGCGCGTTGAATACCTTGTTCCGCATTTTTTACTTTATAGCAAGCCAATACAGGACTCAATTTTTCCGCAGACAATGGGAATTTTGTTCCTACCCCTTCAATCTCAGCGACCAAAATTTTAGTTCCTGCTGGTACTGTAATACCACTCATTTCAGCAATTTTCACAGCAGACTGCCCGACAATAGCTGGGTTCACTGCACATTTCTCGACATTCATAGCTCCTTGAGTGAGCTTAGCTGCTTCTTCTTTATTTACAAAATAGCAACCGTTAGCGATCATCAATTTTTTCACTTGTTCGAAGATTGGCTCTTCGATAATAACCGCTTGCTCCGAAGCACAAATCATACCGTTATCAAAAGATTTCGAGAGGATAAGATCGTTCACGGCCTGTTTGATATCTGCTGTTTTTTCAATAAAGCAAGGCACGTTACCAGGACCTACACCAAGTGCTGGTTTACCGCAGCTATAAGCTGCCTTAACCATGCCTGATCCACCAGTTGCCAAAATTAGCGCCACATCAGGGTGGTTCATCAATACATTGGTCTTATCCATCGAAGGTGCTTCAATCCATTGAATACAATCGGCCGGAGCACCATGTTTAACAGCTGCTTCGAGCAAGACGCGGGCTGCTTCCGCACTACACGATTGAGCAGATGGATGGAAACCGAAAATGATTGGGTTACGTGTTTTAATGGCAATCAGCGCTTTGAACATCGTAGTCGAAGTCGGGTTTGTCACTGGAGTGATCCCCATGATAATACCGACTGGCTCTGCTATCTTTTGAAAACTGTCAAAATCATTGTCTTCAATGACACCGACGGTTTTTTCATTTTTGATACTATGATAGATATATTCTGTTGCAAACATGTTTTTGGTGATTTTGTCCTCGTACACACCGCGTCCTGTTTCTTCAACAGCCAACTTCGCCAGGTACATGTGTTTATCCATCCCTGCGAGTGCCATAGCTTGTACGATTTCGTCAATCTGTTCCTGATTCATACTCATGAAAGCTTGCTGTGCCCGGTTCCCCCGGTCAATCAGCGTTTGAATATACTGCTCTGCGCTTTGCTCTTTTTGAATAACCTCGTTTTTAACAGCCATTTCCCTCATCCTCCTGTTATCTCGTGTACTATCTCTTGTTCACGCACTGATCGTAACACAGCTTTTCAAGATATATTGTGATTTTTTTCACAATCTATTTAAAATTTTATTTTATGAAGTGAATTAAATCACAAAGTTTGGAATTCTGCCACTTTTACCCCCTCTTCTTGCCCCAAAAACTCATTGCACAAGTATATAATGAATTTGAATTGATCAAGTTGCAGATAAAAAACATAGGATACAAAGGGGAAATGGACGATGAGAAACCCTACAAATGTAATGGAAGCCCGCGGCAACACCTGTTGCTTCTCGGAGGCCAGCTTCAACCGATTGCAAGTAATGATGAAAGATCGAGTTATGCCAGAAAGCTCGCATCTGTTCTGGGAAGGAGATACAGCGGATAAGCTGTTTTATATTAAGCGCGGACGCGTGAAAGTAACCAAAACAACGGATGAGGGCAAGGAACTTATTCTATATATGTATCAAAGCGGCGATCTTGTTGGTCAAGCCGATCCATTTTTCGGTACTAAGCATTCCTTTTCTGCTGAGGTTCTGGAAGACAGTGATATTGGCGTAATCGATCATACAGATTTGGAACTGCTTATTTGCCAGCATTGTGATTTTGCGATTGACTTTATGAAATGGATGGGTTCACATCACCGCATTACTCAGACTAAGTTCCGCGATTTGATGATGTACGGCAAGCCAGGCGCTTTATGTTCAACGCTCATTCGTCTATGCAATACCTATGGTGAGCCTCACGGCGAACATATCCTGATTCATAAAAAAATTACTCATACTGACTTATCAAATATGATCGGTGCGACCCGGGAAAGCGTAAACCGGATGCTTAGTGATCTACGTAAGAAAAATGCAGTTGAATATGATAATGGTATGATTGTTGTCAAAGATTTGGAAATGCTGCAAGGTGTATGTCATTGTGAACTATGCCCTCGTGAGATTTGCCGGATATAATAAATCGTTTTTTTATGTAAAAGGGAGTGTTATAAGCCACTATAGCTTATAACACTCCCTAATTTATTTCCACTCCCCTACTTATACAGGAGCAGTAGCGAAGCATTTTAATGACAGTCCTTCTTCTGGCAACACTCTTTAAAACTGTAAGCATAGATAACTTAAATTCCCCATCTCATAGCTTCTATGGATAACCTTGGCTTTGTTTGCAGGATTGCCACTCCCCATTGCAATAAACAACGGTACAAAGTGTTCTGCTCTGGGTACGGCCTGGCGAGCATACGGTGCTTCGCTTTCATAGTGATCCAAAGCCTCTATATCTCTACTTTGTACTTTTTCAATAATCCAATCATCAAAATCTATAGCCCAAGGTTCTGTTTTCGTTTCCCCCCATTTGACGATACGCAGATTATGAACAGTCACTCCACTACCAATGACCAGAATATCCTGTTCTCCCAGTCCTCGCAGCACTTCACCAATAGCATATTGTGCTTTGGGTGAGAGATATGGATTTACAGAGATCTGAACTACCGGAATGTCTGCCTCAGGATACATACGATGCAACAATGTCCAAGATCCATGATCCAATCCCCTCACCCGATCAGTTTCTACGTCAATGCCCTTTTGTTCATATAATTTTTTCAGCTTATTGGCCAGTTCCACAGAACCATGTGCTGGATATTTCACTGTGTACAGTTCCGGTGGAAAACCGCCAAAATCATAAATGGTATCGTACACGTCATCCATCGAACTGATTGTCAACGTTTGTGTTTCCCAATGAGCAGTAAAGATAACTATTGCTTTAGGACGAATACTTTTCCCCAGTTGCTCTAAAAATGAAGTATAGTCCGTCTGTTCAATAGCAAGCATCGGTGAGCCATGGGCCAAAAATAAAGATGGCATCATATAAAGATCCCCTTATCATCAACAATTTATTTTATTCATCAAGTAACTTTATGTAAGTAATGATACATAAGTAATAGAGTCATGTCAACACAGATTTTAACATACACTTAAAGGTCAAAGATTCTATAAATAAAGATTGATATAGGTATAATGTCATAGTAATATGTAACTAATAAATTTTAAAATTTCACTTTATTTCGATACAAAGGACTGGTTTCTATGGAGATACATACTTCTAATTGCCCAAAATGCGGTTCCGTTTTTCGTCAAAACCTTAGAAACCTCTGTAGTACTTGTATTCAGGAAGAAAATATATTCTTGGACCGCTGTTCTAACTATCTATGGAAGCATCCTTCTACTCATACTCGCCAGCTCAGTGACGTAACTGGTACACCTATAGAATTGCTCACAGATTGGGTAAGAGCAGGCAAATTTCCCTCCACATACAGTCAGCTTGATTATCCTTGTGAGTCCTGCCGTTCCCCTATTTATGCAGGGAGACTTTGCCATTCCTGTCTGGGTACATTCCGTTCGGCCGCGCTGGATATTCAAACCCGTGTGCCCCGCCGTGCAACAGCAGCATTATTCTCAGTTGCAGGGCGCGCCAAAGGTTATTAAGCCTTGCTGCCTATGCACATCATTTCTGCAAAATGGATAAGTAGTCCTATACGCAAAATAAAAAACAGCCTTTTTCCTAGGAAAAGGCTATTTTGCTATGAAAAACGCTTATTTAGTTTGGTGCTCATCTAATCCATTCCTCAGCCCAAAATTGAATCTGTTCCATAACCGGCTGAAGTGCACGGCCTTTAGTTGTTAGCTCGTATTCAATGCGGACAGGAGTTTCCGGATATACATGACGTGTAAGAATTCCTTCATTTTCCAAATCTTTCATCCGCTCTGATAACATTTTGTCACTCATTGTGGGAATCAGATTGGAAATATCCTTAAACCGCTTAGGACCGCTCATCATGGATTGAATAATTAATCCATTCCAACGCTTGCCCAAACATGAAAAGGCGGTTTCAAAACGCGGACACATTTTTGTACATTGCGGTTGACTCTCCAAATTTTTCACCTTCTTTTGCATTTCGGTTTGATAAAGCTTTCCTTTTGTTAGTATATATCATTTTAGCACACTTTATCCCGAAAGAAAACACTTTCTTCTTAAATTAAATACCTGCGCCGATAAAGTTGCCATGACCAAAACTGATTATACAACAAACCAACACAGCAGGTATATGTCTAAATCGTTAAATCAAAAAAGGCGGAATCCCCAGAGGTTCCGCCTTTCAATCTATTCATTATATAGCTCATCAAAATGTGATGATTATCATTATACCAACACTCCACCGAGAGGTCTTACCGGTTCACTTCTACCATATATTGGTTTGTTAATATTTGTTGGAGAAGTCCAACGAATACTATTGGCAATAACCTTCAAAATATCAGGCTGGTAATAAGTCGGATAGGTCTCATGGCCTGGGCGGAAATAGAATATCTTACCGCTACCTCGGCGGAAGGTACATCCGGTTCTAAATACTTCGCCGCCTTCAAAGTTACTAACAAATACCAGTTCATCCGGCGTAGGAATATCAAAGAACTCGCCATACATCTCTTCCTGCTTCAACAATATTTTGGCGTCAATGCCTTCTGCAATGGGATGTGACGGATTCACCGACCAAATAATCTCCTGTTCACCTGCCACCCTCCATTTCAGATCGCAGCTAGTGCCCATCAGGGCTTTGAATGGCTTGGAAAAATGGCCTGAGTGCAGCACGATTAAGCCCATTCCTTCCTGCACTCGCTTGACAACACGCGCCGTAACTTCATCGCTCACCTGATCATGGGCTTTATGCCCCCACCACAGCAGCACATCTGTGGAATTCAAGACTTCTTCTCCCAAACCATGCTCTGCATCATCACGCAGTGTAGCTGTTCGAATGGCAAATCCCTCTCCTGCCAGGCCGTCAGCCAACGCTTTGTGTATCCCGTCAGGGTATATCTGTTTGGCTTCATCATTCAACTTTTCGTTCAAAAATTCATTCCAAATGGTGACGTTAATCATCAACATTTCCCCCTATTAGGTTAGACCCACCACATCTCGCTCAGCGGTTCTTCAATCAGTACCTGGCGAAGATTGTGGACAGCCTTAGTAAAGCCCTCTTCCACGGACATCAGACCATCTTCATGCTCAATACTCACTACATGATCGTATCCCACCAGGCGCAGAGCACTGATAATATCTGCCCAGGTTTTTACATCATGTCCATAACCCACAGTACGGAACTGCCAAGCGCGATCTAGCATTTTCGTATATTCCTGCATATCGGTAAGTCCATATTTATTTACATTAATCGGATCAATCGTCGTATCCTTGGCATGAAAGTGGTGAATAGCTCCCTCTCGGCCCAAAATTTGAACTGCCTGCACAGGGTCAATTCCCTGCCACCACATATGGCTCGGATCGAGATTAGCACCAATAACCTCTCCCGCAGCTTCACGTAAACGAAGCAAGGTCGCTGGTGTATGAACGGAGAAGCCTCCGTGTAGCTCCAATCCAATTTTAACATGATGATCTGCTGCAAATTTCCCCGTCTCGGTCCAGTAAGGAATAATTTTATTCTCCCATTGCCACTTCAACACTTCTTGAAAATCATTAGGCCACGGAGCCACAGGCCAGTTTGGATATTTCGCATCCTCATGATCTCCCGGACAGCCGGAGAAAGTGTTCACAACTGGAACTTCCAGCTTTTCTGCCAATCGAACGGTTTTAAGAAACGTATCATGATCAGCCTGGGCCAAATGCTTTTGCGGATGAAGAGGATTGCCGTGACAGCTAAGTGCGCTAATCGTTAGTCCGCGGGACTCTACTGCCTTTTTAAAATTTTTGAGCGCTGCATCATTCTCCAGCAATTCATCCGGCTTACAATGCTTATCCCCCGGGTTGCCGCCTGTACCGATTTCTACAGCATCCAATCCTTGAGAAGCCACATAATCCAACGCTTCCTCCAGCGAACGGCCACCGAACAACACCATAAATACTCCAAGTTTCAAAAGAAATCCCCCCTGTATCATATGTGAAAAAAGCTGCTTTCATTATAACGATGGTCTATTCGGGATAATTACGGCTTAGTCAAAATAGACAGCTTTTCCCGTACGTGCCGATTCATAGATAGCTTCCAAAATTTCAGTAACAACCAGTGCCTGTTCCGGCTTCACAAGAGGTTCTTTGTCGTCCAGAATAGATTCGATCCACAGGCGGGCTTCGCGGTCTGCTTCATTTTCCGTCTCCCCAGAGTAAAAGGCAACACCACCTGCATCCAGATCTATTTTCGTATCAAACAAACGGCTGTTCTTTTCTCCGTTAATGCGCAATCCATCCTGCATATCGGCTCCGCCTTCGGTACCGCATAACAGTGTCTTCGCTTCGCCAAACTCTACAACGTTTAATGCCCAGCTGGATTCCAGTACAATCGTAGCTCCATTTTGCATCGTAATAAAACCAAAAGCTGAGTCCTCTACCTTAAATTCCTCAGGGTTCCAAGGCCCAAAGGCATTTGCCGCATCTTTACGATCCCCTAGCTTATGGAAAGTTGAACCTAGTACGCTTTTAGGCTTGTAATTATCCATCAGCCAGAGTGTCAGGTCTAGTGCATGCGTGCCAATATCAATAAGAGGACCACCGCCCTGCTTCTCTTCATCCAAGAATACTCCCCAAGTCGGAACCGCGCGACGGCGTAGAGCAATGGCTTTGCCCAGATAAATTTCTCCAAGCTCTCCTTGCTCGACTAATTGCTTCAGGTACAAACTGTCATCACGATAACGGTTTTGATACGCTATGGACAGCTTCTTACCTGTGCGGTTGGCCGCATCAAGCATCTCCCGTGCTTGCTCAGCAGTTTTAGCCATCGGCTTTTCACACAGCACATGCTTACCTGCCTCAAGCGCCGCTACGGTAATTTCCGAGTGCGAGTCGTTAGGTGTACATACATGTACGACTTCAATGTCTTTATTTTCTAACAGCTTACGGTAATCGCTATAAACTTGCGAGCCATCAACACCAAACTTTTCTGCTGCCTCTTCAGCGCGCTCCTGAATGATGTCACAAAATGCAACGATCTCCGCACGCTTCTGCTTGGCAAGACTCGGCAAGTGTTTGCCGTTGGCAATGCCTCCACAACCAATAATCCCGATTTTAAGTGTTTTAGACATGAATATTTCCTCCCTGAGCTGCGTATTGTTGGAGCCATTTAATGCTGGTTTCAATGCTTTCGATTGGAGGGTTTGAGCAGAAATCCTGTTCCACGACGACCCAATCCACACCTGCCTGAATAGCGGCGTCTGTAATGGCCTGAAGCTGCACTTCGCCTTTGCCAAGCTCTACAGTCACTGCTTTTTGCTGCTCGTCACGTGCCATATCCTTTAAGTGAATGATAGGCAGGCGTCCATTATAACGTCCGATGTATTCCACTGGATCATAGCCCCCGTAGTATACCCAACAAGTATCCATTTCGACCTGTAACAAATCATCGGAAACTGCATCATATAAAGCATCGAATACTGGGCGATCATTGATCTTTTCTGTTAATTCAAAATCATGATTATGATAAGCCAGTATCAAACCCTGTTCCTTCACTTTTTCACCAATACGATTTAAATTAGCAAAAAGTTCATCCCACTCCCGCTGTTCTTCGGTTAAATAAGGAACGATTAGGTACTTATTGCCCAATTCTTTGTGGTATGAAATCTCCTCATCCAAATGATTCAGCAAGCGAGAATATTGTACATGAGTTCCGACAACTTCCAGATTCAGTTCATCCAAGAGCGCTCTGACATCCCTGGCATTGCGTCCGAAAAAGGTATGAAATTCTACTCCTTTATAGCCAAGCTCAGCTATCTTGCGCAATGTACCTTCAAAATCCTGTTCAAGCTCTTCCCTTACGGTGTACAATTGCAATCCTACTTTAGCCATTACCCTTCACCTCTTTAAGTTAGGAACCATTATATCTGTTCCATAATACACATCCTCGTCCGGCTTGAACGTACTTACCAGCGTAATGTATTGCCTTCCAATGATGAGTGCTGAAAAGCATGCATGGCTTCTAACACATGGTAGGCCAGCTCAGCATTGGCACGATGGTCCGTGAATTTCAATGCGCCAAAGGCTTTTCACTGTACACATGCTTGCCTGCCTCTAGTATCGCTATATCTGACCATACGTGGCTGCCAGGCACGGTCAGATTAAATACAAGCTCAATTTCAGGCTGGCGCAGTAATTCATCCGATTTGTATACGTTTTCAATGTTGAATTTATCGGCCCTCTCCTTTGCCCTCTCATCCAGTAAATCAGCGATGGCCACCACTTCAATGAGTGGGCTCTTTTGGAGATTTTCAAGATATACCGAGCTAATAGTACCGCATCCGATAATCCCGGCCTTCATTCGTTCCACGTCGTCACACTCCTTGGCCTCCAACATGTACTTTCTCATCTAACATGTAAGCTTTACAGTTCACATAGTATTCTATTTCTGTTTCGTTTAAAATGAATAATATGATTAAAACATGAACAATCTGGTCAATATTTGAAACAGCCATATGCCCAAAGGAGTCATCATCATGTCTATCGTCGAGCCTTGTCAGGTTCTTACCGCAGGCTATTCCTTCCATCGAAAGCCCTTTTATTCGAACCAGCCTGAGGGGATCAAAAATTATTTATTCCGTTTGCAAACAGATGGACGTTGCCAAGCCCGCATTAACGGGGAAATGACACGGATTGAGGCAGGTGACCTACTGTTATTCAATCCTACCGAGCCTTATGAACTGGATATTCATAGTGAGTTGAATCCCATGGGAGAGCTGGTCGTGGAAAGCGGAGATTATCACATTTTTTTCGGTGGTTCCTGGGTAGATGAGTGGTGGAACCATCATAAACGACCCAACAGAATTAAGGTTCAGCTCACAGAAGCCCTGCTTGGCCTATTTCGTCAGCTTGTGATGGAGCAACGACGTATTTCTAATCCTTACCCGGAAATATCAAGTTATTACATACGCATTTTATGTTTGGAGTTTGACCGTATGCTATCCGATCATCCTATCGCTACTCATCATAACTATCTTGCGTATCAGATTAAAAATTATATTGAAGAAAATGCATCCTCTAACTTCAAGCTAGATGACGTGTCTTCACACGTCGGTATCAGCGTATCCCGAGCAGTGCATCTGTTTAAGGAAACATTTGATACGAGCATTATGCAGTACACGCTGGACATCAGGCTTAACATGGCGAGAGAACGAATCATTTTCAGTCCCATGTCACTGGAACAAGCCGCCGAATCGTCAGGATTTGCAAATTACACGTATTTTCACCGTGTATTTCGTTCCCGCTTCGGTATGTCGCCTAAGGAATTCAGGGTGATTCACCGCGAGCAATTGTAGGACAAAGAGAGCGTTCACCTGAACGCTCTCTTTGTTCATAACCAATAATAGTGGATGCTGCTTACATACCACGACCCAGCTTTTTTACGGAGCAATTGTCAGCATCACTACTGACATTGGTGGCAGTGTAACATCCAAATGCTGACCTTGAAGCTGATAGGATGTGAAAGCTTCCTTTTTCACACGCTCTGGCTGATCAAACGTATTATGTGCCTGCATATCGTCGTTGGCAAGGACAACACCACTGATCTTTTTAACCTCTTCCAGTCCTCTTAGCTCCAAATTCAAGTTTGCCGACACGCCCGGATGGACGTTGCAAAAGCTGATATGAATATTACCATCCTGCGCCTTGGAGGCGGACACGCTTACTTGCGGGATGGAATCCCCGTCATATTCATAATCGCCTACCTTTACATGAACAGCCAGTGCTTGCGCATCCTGATGCACCTTAAACATTTCAAATATATGGTATGTCGGCGTCAACAGCATAGCAGGACCTTCGGTCAGAACCATTGCTTGTAAAACATTGACCATTTGAGCAATATTCGTCATCTGTACTCGGTCATGGTGATTATGGAAAATGTGTAGATGCAGCCCAGCTACCAGCGCATCGCGCATCGTATTTTGCTGATACAGGAAGCCCGGATTGGTCCCTGGCTCAGTCAGGAACCAAGTTCCCCATTCATCGACAATCAGTCCGACCCTTTTGTCAGGATCATATTGGTCCATAATAGCAGAATGACGAGTAATCAATTCATCCATGTGCAGTGATTTTTTCATCGTCTCGAACCATTCCGCTTCATCAAAGCCGAGTGCTTGCCGTTTCCCTTCCCAGTTTCCCGGGATCGTATAGTTATGCAGGCTCAAACCGTCCATAAGATGCCCAGCTTCACGCATCAACACTTCGGTCCAACGATAATCGTCCACATTCGCCCCACCTGCAATCCGATAAATGCGGTTCTCGCCATAGTTACGGACATATGTCTGATAGCGGCGATACAGATCGGCATAATATTCTGGGCGCATGTTACCGCCACAACCCCAGTTTTCGTTACCCACTCCAAAATATTTGAGCTTCCATGGTTTCTCACGACCGTTTTCCTGACGCCATGCAGCCATTGGGGACTCTCCATCGAAGGTCATGTACTCTACCCATTCCGACATTTCCTGAACTGTACCACTGCCGACATTTCCACAAATATAAGGCTCTGCATCTAACAGCTCGCACAATTGAAAAAACTCATGTGTGCCAAAATGATTATTTTCAACCACACCGCCCCAATGCGTATTTACCATTCTCTTACGATTTCCTTTGGGTCCGATACCATCTTTCCAATGATATTCATCGGCAAAACAGCCTCCCGGCCAGCGCAGCACAGGAATATTCAGCTTTTTCAGCGCTTCCACCACATCATTACGAATTCCGTTTGTGTTCGGAATCGGTGAGTCCTCTCCAACCCATATGCCTTCATAAATGCAACGTCCAAGATGCTCAGCAAATTGTCCATAAATGTTTTTATTAATAATGCCTTGTTTCCAATCGGTATTAACAACAATAGAACCCTTCACAACAAACCCTCCCAAAATATTAAGATTGTTGGAACATCCGCATAAATGTTTACGCTTTCATTTTGGTGTAAATATCACTCATTCCACCGAGCTTCTTTCGATTTTAATTTTTACGCATCATCACATCTAGCGAACATTAATATAGTTATTAATAATTAAATAAAAATATTTCACGTGTTTAATATATTTTATTGTCTACTTTTTGTCAATCTTTAAGAAAAGATCCAATCAAACCAAAAAGCCTGCCATTAAGGCAGACCAAGGTATGATTACTTTAACACGTAATCCAGGTTCAGCCGAGCCTGAGCATTGTATCTTTTAGGCTGTTCCTATCCACCGTGAACCATGGTAACTGGGACAATTTTGAGCTGCCGCCAAAGCACGTACACGAACAATACTTCCGCTGATACCACACGTATGTCCGGACATTAACTCTTCACATTGTGAGCAGGCCAACAGTCTGGCTTCGTACACTTCATCATTTACACATTCCATTTTGGGTCTCATGTTGGTTAGAATTCTGGTAATTTGCTCTTCCGATATCGAGATATCTCTTTCACAACCTTTGCAGGTGCTTGGCACAGGTATATCTTCCATCGTCAGCTTACCTCCCCATCAACAATGTCTTAAGTAAATATAGTGAGTCCATGATGCCATAAATGATAACAGTATATCCTTTATTCTGGCTATCCCTATTTCCATTCCGACGTAAGGCTGGCAGCCGCCTCGGATACGACCATCGCCAAGTCCTCATTTCCGAACATGGATAGTACCCCTAATACTGTATCCAGCGGAATATCACCCGCTTCTTCACGCGATACAGTCAATTTGCGTACTCGTAGCAGACGCTCGTTGCTATCCTGATGCGGATACGCTACACGATATAATTCCTCTGGCTCCAACCCGTGATTGATACACCATTGCGCAAATACAAGAATCATCATATCTTCTTCTTGCTTATAATTTTCGATGATGGCTTCTTCTAGCTGTTTACCACGATTATCTTCTTCCATTCATTCATTTCTCCTTCAACCTAATTCTTGATGTCTGTCTGGACTGTTAAGATCATGTTCGGACGTTCCATATTAATCACTCAAACGGTTGATCAGTTCGTCAGCCAGCATATGGCTTTCCAATACTTTTCCAGCTCGTACAGCACACTCCTCCGGACGATGAATATGCTCCAGAAAATGATTCACGACTCCTGTGAATCCTCGTCTTTCCAAAATCGTATCCCAGCTTCCAAAAGCTTGCGTTAATGGTGAATGATTTTTTTGCATAAAAACAGCCTGTTCCATATTTGTTACTTCAACAGACCGTCCTGCCCCGTGAAGCTCCAGTTTTTCTATGTCAGCTCCTGCCTGTCTACTCATACTGTAGCTTCCGGTGGCATTTCCCAAACGTACAGTCCCGAACGCAGCATCCATATATCCTTCACTCGTCGTATTCAGACTACTATGCAGCAGTTCATAATCATCGCCACCCAGCCACAAAAGCAAGTCAAGCATATGAATTAAATCATCATAAACCGTCTGTGCCGCCGGTCTTCGATCATATCCAGTACGATGTTTAATAGCCGCACATTGACTGAATCCACCCGCTTCCTCTAACCAAGCCTTAGCAGCAACATAATGCGGGGCAAAACGCCGATTAAATCCCACCGCCAGCAGCACGGCCTGTGCTTCCGCAAAAGCGGTCATTTCCAGATTCTGACGAACATCATAGGACAACGGTTTATCCACATACACGGCAATCCCTTTTTCAATACACGCCATAACCAGATCAAAATGAGCTTCGGTCGCGGCATGTATAAATACAGCTTCCGGTTCCCATGCCAGCATCTCCTTCACATCTGTCGTTCCTCTAGGCAACCTATATTGCTCCATGACGGAACTTACCGGCTCCTGTGAACGGTTCATGACACCTACAATGTCTACACCTTGGTGTGCAGCCAGTAACGGCAAATATACTTTACGAGCAATACCACCCAGTCCCGCAATGGCTACCCTTGTCTTCGTTTGCTTGTCCATATCATTCCCACCTCTAATCACTCATTCATCTGTTGTCTAGTTTACATGGAAGTCTGCTGACAAGTAAAGAAAAGAGACTGCTCCGGGTCCAGTTGGACAATAACGGAACAGCCTCTATGGCATGAACATTCAGCTTCAGCTAAGTTTACCTCAATGTAAGTTAGCTTAGGCGTGCTGCACTTGCTTTCTTGTTTTTTCACTTTTGATTTTTTTAACACGCATCCCAATGGCTACAACCAGAACCACAACCAGAACCTCAAAGCCGTATTTAACGACCCCGTTCATAAACCAGTGTGCAATCAACGGTTCCGCCACCACCATTTTGGCAGCAGTATAAGCAAGTACAGCAGCCCCAATCGTAATAACTACTGGGTAACGTTCTGTCAGCTTCAAGATAATCGTACTTCCCCACACCATGATTGGAACAGAGATTGCAAGACCCAATATAACGAGTAGCATATTTCCATGAGCTGCGCCCGCTACAGCAAGTACATTGTCGAGCCCCATCATCGTATCCGCGATAATAATGGTGCGGATCGCTGCCCACATTTGATTCGTGGCTGAAATTTCATGCTTCTTCTCTTCGACCAGTAGCTTATAGGCGATATAGATAAGTGCGAGTCCCCCAATCAAACGCAATCCATAAATTTGCAATAAATACGTGACCAGCACCGTAGCAATCACACGAATGATGACCGCTCCGACCGTCCCCCAAATAATGACCTTCTTTTGATTGGCCTTATCAACATTGCGAGCCGCCAAACCGATTACGATTGCATTGTCACCAGCTAGCACCAGATCAATGATAATGATGGATACTAATGCGGTTAAAAACTCAATTGACAACAAATCCATACGTTTCTCCCACCTTTTTTATTTATTTGTTATACTGTACATAGTTCAGCGCTTTATACTAAAAAAGCGCCATTTCACGGAATCCGGAAACGGCGCTGACCCAAATTTGGCATCAAAAAAAGACCATTTACCCGGATTCCTAAAATCCTGGCAAAGGTCTCGCTTACAACATTACGTTGCCAATAAAGCCGGGGATTAAAAATCCCGTAATGACGACTTTACTCGTTGAGCTACTCCCCTTTGGGAACTATTCTATTAGTGGCAGTATAGCACACATTATTAGGAATGTGAACCCTATTTTTTTCTGTATAAGCGATAAGCCGTACAGGGATATTGAAAGAGGTATGTAAATGAAAAAATGGCTACTTGCCGCTGCTTATGTTTCGCTGCTTTGCATCGCGTTTATCTACAGATATGATTGGCTCGCCTGGGCGGACAAGCAAACCTCCTTTCCAGTTCTGCTACTGCTCGCATTTTTATTCGCGTTAATACCGTTTGTGCCTTACAAGCTGATTATCGCTTCTATTGCTTATGCCGCAGGTCCTTGGCAAGGTGCTCTGATTTGCTGGCTAGGCACTACCATGGCTGCACTGGTCGTTTTCATTGCAGTACGTACCCTGTTTCGTGACAAAGGACGAGCCTATTTGAAGCGGGTTCCTGCATTGGAGCGCTTCAATCGGGTCATGGAAAGGGAGCCTTTTGCTGCTGTTCTGCTGGCTCGCCTGATTCCGGTCATCCCCCAGGCAGCGGTAAATGTATACGCTGGAGTAGCGGGGTTTCCGTTCTGGAGCTTTATCCTAGGTACAGCTATTGGCAAGCTTCCCGCAATTGCGGTGTATGCTTATGCTGGCGGCACCTTTGCAGAACACCCAATCACTGGTTTGCTCATTTTGGTGCTATATACTGCATTGGTGGGCGGCGGCTTTATACTCTACCGAAAAAGGCTTCAACGCATCAATAGAATTTAATGCGACAGTTTGCTACCGTTTCTGTAGGATGTTTCATGGCGATTTTGGGGACAGAGCCAGTTACACTGCCGTTTGGTTTCTGACGTTTCGTTGGATTTTGCAAAAATCTCGTATATAATTTAATTGTAAGCTATTTAAATAACAACTAATTAAACATTCTCAGATTGGAGTGACAAATATGAGCACCAACAATCCACACACGGTAGAAAAAGCAACTTTTGCAGGTGGCTGCTTCTGGTGCATGGTTTCCCCTTTTGAGGAATTACCCGGTATTTTGAAGGTTAGATCTGGATACACAGGGGGACATACCGAAAATCCTACCTATGAAGAGGTATGCTCTGAAACAACGGGGCATGTGGAAGCCGTACAGATTACATTTGATCCACAAGTTTTCCCGTATGAAAAACTGTTGGAGCTATTCTGGCAGCAGATTGATCCGACGGATGAAGGTGGACAGTTTCACGATAGAGGTTCATCTTACCAAACGGTTATTTTCTATCATAATGAAGAGCAGCGAATCAAGGCAGAAGCTTCTAAAGAAGCTTTGGCTCAAAGTGACCGCTTCGACAAGCCCATTGCTACACCGATCCTGCCTGCGACCACTTTTTATGAAGCAGAAGAATATCATCAGGACTACCATAAGAAAAACCCCGCTCATTACAAACGCTACCGCAAAGGTTCGGGACGTGAGGATTTTATCGAACAAAATTGGTCTGACAAGATTGATAAATCCGATCTTAAAGATCGGCTCACGCCTATTCAATACGAAGTAACTCAAAAAAACGCGACCGAGCGCCCTTTTCAAAATGAGTTTTGGGATCATGAGGGTGAAGGCATTTACGTAGATATCGTATCAGGAGAGCCCTTGTTCAGTTCATTGGACAAATATGATGCAGGTTGCGGTTGGCCCAGCTTTACCCGTCCGCTGCGCAGCTATAATGTCAAAGAAAAAACCGATCTCAGCCATTTTATGATCCGTACCGAGGTGCGAAGTCGCGAAGCTGACTCCCATTTAGGGCATGTATTCGATGATGGTCCTGGTCCAGATGGTCTGCGTTATTGCATCAATTCCGCCGCGCTCCGCTTCGTGCCTCAAGCAGACTTGGAACGTGAAGGATACGGAGCATATAAGTCATTATTTGAACAGTAAGTAACCATAAAATCATTGGAGCTGACCCGCGATCTATCTTTAATAGATGATCACGGGTCAGCCCTTTTTTGGGATATGGCAGCAGCACATCATTACGAAAGCTAGCAATTAACTCATTACCCATCCAAGCCAAATTGCTAGCGGTACTAGCAATAGCTGAGCTAATAAAGTACCTGCCAAACGCGACATGATCATCCAGCCGTACATACTGTTCATCCGAGTTAAGGGTAGCTCCCCTCGTAGCGTTTTCTCCGACAGTACCGCCAATCTTGGATCAATTAACAAGGTCAATAATACCGTTGCAACGCCATTGATTAGACCTGACGACATTGACATTGCTGTACCTTGTGCAGGCCACAGGAATGAAGCATATAAAGCAGATACTACTCCTGTTGTATAAATCGCAGTAACGGTTATATTCAGAATAATTAGACGTTTGGGTATCGCTCCGCTAATCAATGAAGTAAGCATAGACCAGGTGGGACGTTTTATGTAGTAGCCTGCATGTTTCCAGCGACTTCGCAGCATTAAATGACGCACCAAAGCCGGAATAGATCCGGTATGCTCCAAATGCACAATCCATCTGGCTGACATGCGTACCACTGTTGGATACAGTAATATAGCAAGTATGGTTCCAACGGTTGCTGCCAGCAGTACCCCATGCATATATAGTTCCAGTCTAATATCCGTTCCGCCCACTTGTGCTGCAGCTTTAGCCTGATCGACCATCCCTCCGAGTAAAGGCCCCTGCGCCATGTTAGAGGTGCGTGAAACCAACAGCAGCATTCCCGCAACGGTTAACGCTAATCCAATCCGACGCGCTCGCAAACCACCAAGCCGCAGAGCATAGGACAAGCTATCTGTAGTATGAATGATGATAGTCAGCAAAAAAACAAAACCCCAGGTAAGCAAATGCTTCACTCCTTTTTCTGGTATTCTGCACACCATTATACGCTTTTTCTCAAGATACATTTTACAATATATTCATTTCTTTGATTTCCGTTTGTTTAATCCTACAACGGGTAATACATAGTACATCATCTGCTATAAGGAGTGTGCAACTATGCCTTGGAACAAACATGATTACCCTCCATCCATGAAAAACCTGGAACCTCGTGTGCGAGAAAAAGCCGTTGATATTGCTAACGCTCTACTCCGTGACGGCTATGAAGAAGGTCGCTCGATTGCGATTGCCACTTCCCAAGCCGAGGAATGGAACGATAATCATCCAGCCGAGCAAGATGAGAAACAGTAGAAAAAATATAAAACGGACGCATTCAGTCTACTTTAAAACCTTCCTGATAGAAGCTGAATACAGCGAAAGGGTGTTACGTAAGAAGATTTCTCTCCTAACGTAACACCCTTTCCTTATTGACGAAGGCTGTGGACGACCGGCACTGTTTTGGCAACTACCTTTTTAGCGGGAATAGCCGCTGGCAGTACCTTTTTCACAGGTCGGTGCAGTTGGAACGTGGTCGTCCATGTAATTATTTTTCCGGCAAGCCACACAGCCAGTATTGTAAACATTGTTTCCTTCATAGGCAGATACAATAGTGATAATCCCAGTACGATGATGTCACTGACAATAAACACGTTGCCGATTTTCCACCCGCGCCACTCACTGATCAGCAGAGATAAGATATCATCGCCCCCGGTTGCTCCACCGAATCGCAGTACGATTCCGGCTCCCAAACCTGTAAGCACCCCACAAAGTAGAGCAGCTATCAGCAGATTTCCATGTAGATCTATAACCAGAGTCGAATACTTCTCAAATCCTGCATAAAACAGTGAAAAAGCGACGGCTCCGATTAACGCAAGCAGCATAAATCTTTTGCCCTTCAGTACCCATGCCAGCAATATGACGGGAATATCAAGCAGCAACATACTCCATGCTGGAGATATGCCAAACGCGTAATGTCCCAGCAGGGCCAAGCCTGCAAATCCGCCTTCTGACAAATGATTTTGGGCATTAATGTGATAGTACGTAAAAGCTAAAATGCATGTTCCGAGCAACATGACAGCAATCTGTCTCAATGCTCCATTGTTCACGATAGATTCGTAAGTTTTCCTCATACAGGCTCCCTCGGTTTCTCGTAAGTTTGATGTGGATGAACCCACTCTTACGGAAACTACCAGGTAAGATGTGCCTGGAGGACTTGGTCCTTCGCATGTACAATCCCCTCTTCCGCAGAGTTGGCTTTCGCAACTTGACGTTACTCCGCGGAAAAGCTAAGTATAAGACAGATCAAATCGTTTCCAAATCGTCCTTTGGGGAAGTATCCTTCGGGGACACATGGTATCCTGATCCTTTCTTTTGTGGAATAAAACTCCGACATTTCTGTGGTACATATAATTCTATAATTTATTATACCACACCTTGTCACCTGCTAAACAGCTTGCTTTTTTGCTGCACCATATTTTATTTTATGTGTGAGCATGCTTTATTGTATGTGTGAATTAACGCATTATACCGAAGGTTTGGCGAATGTACATTTAATATAACCCAAATCGTATTTTATTTTTGTTTAGATTATTATCCACTTAATTTGGCGGTTCTACGCTGATTGGCCATAAACACTCCTCCAAGTATAAGGACCAGCCCGGTTAGAACGTTCCAGCCGATATGTTCATTCAAGAGCAAAAAGCCCCATACAATGGCACTTACTGGTACAAAATACGTCACCGAAGAAGCAAATTCCGCACTCCCCCGCAAAATCATGTAGTTGAACAAAATATATGCTACTCCTGATCCCAAAACTCCCAGTCCTATAAGAGAACCCAATACACCTGAATCAGAAACAATCGACAAATCAGGTCTCTCCACCATTGCCATCATAATGCCACCCCCTACCACCGCACCAAGCAGTGTCGCAAAGGTAGCCTGATACATGGAAAGATTGGAAAGAAAACGTTTGGAGAGCTGTGTTCCAAATCCGTAGCAAAGAGTCGCAAGCAGCATACACCCAAAACCCACAGGATCAACAGAAATAATAGATGCAGGATTAATACCCAATAAAATAATAATTCCTACAAAAGCGAGACCCATTCCTAACCACTGCATTCGATGAAAAATAGCTCCGAAAAAAACAAGCCCCACCAACATGGTCCATATGGGCGTGGTAGCATTCAATACAGAAGCCATGCTGCTAGCTATTCTGGTCTCGCTAAAACCGATCAATGTCCATGGCAAGACCATGTTGACCGAAGCTACCAGAGTAACCGATTTCCACGGAATGCTTTTGATTTTAAACGGCCTGCGCATAAGTATCATTAACAAGACAATAAAAATAAGCCCAAAGCTGGACCTGAGAAATACAATAGTCCACGGCCCTACCTGATGTAGCAACAACACCTTGATAAACATAAACGAACCGCCCCAAATGAGGCTCAACAGTAATAAAGCTGCATATAACGAACGTGACAATATGTATACCTTCTTTCTCCACTTTCTTAAGTTAAATAGTAAAGGCTGACCGCAGTCAGAACGATCTCCCCTTTTATGTAAGTTTTTATCCATTAGCTTAACATAAACTCTGTTTGACTGTCATTGGCGATAAACGTAAGATTCTTTACATAATGGCACATGGGTATCGCTCCCCATCACTTTTCCAATAATTGATGATTGCTTTAGCCATGGAAAAATTCCTATGATGAGGTATAAATAGAACATACGTTCTATATACTGATTATATATTGTATTCTTACTCGGAGTAAAGGAGATTTTTATGCCAAGCCAAAAGATACTGAACCACAAGAGCAAAGCTCCTTTACCTTCTGAAGAAGACACAGGGCTGGTCAAGATGTGTGTACTTTTAACTCTTGTTCTGGATGTGCTGGAACGAGACATTCGTATTATAAATACCTCTCCTCTAAAAATGCCCGATTTGTATGTTCGTAGCCTGACTGGAGTACAACAGCGCGTAGCTGTTCAATTAGCAGAGACAAAAGCGCGAATGAAAACACTAGGAATTAAAATTTACAGCGAAATCCGAAATCATGAAGGCGTAGAGGTTTTGTATGTATGCCGTGGCTATCAAAGGCGATTTTTCATGCTTTCATCCTTTGCTCGCAGCGAGGTCCGGCGGAAACTGGGACACTATCTAGGAATTGATCCGACGCAAGATTAAGCCTCCTTGTAATCTGGTGATTCAAGAATGGATAAGTCACCAGATCATGGATAAACTCAGTCCATTTGGCACACATTATGCCTATCTCATCCAAAAGGAGGTGCTCTCTTGGCTGGACATGACGCAGCTTCCGTTGAATTAAGCAGAAATGTTTGAGCAGTTATCCATCAATCTGAATCTGATTCGCAAACAAATTGTCACCCCGTCACTGGTTGTACGCTACTTTATGTGGGATCTAAAATCCCGAACTAAAATCGTTATTGTCTATGTTCAAGACTTGGCTAATCCTGAGCTGGTGAAAGCAGTGAAAACGAGAATTAAAGCAATCTCCTCCGATATGGCGCTCCCTGCCGGTTTTATTCAAGAATTTAAGGAGGACAATTCTTATTCTCTTCCCTCAATAGCTCAGACGGAACGACCGGATCGTGTGACCGCCAATCTAATGGAGGGACGGATTGCGATTTTGGCTGATGGTAGCCCAACTACTCTAATAGCTCCCATCTCTTTTTCTGCATTTTACCAAAGCCCAGACGATTATCACGCTCGTTGGATTATTAGTTCATTTCTAAGAACGATTCGAATGACGAGCTTTTTAATCGCTTTTACGCTGCTTGCCATTTACATTGCGACGATTACTTTTCATCCAGCTATTTTGCCATTAGAGCTGGCGCATATCATCAAATAATAACTAGGAATTGATTCTACGCCCAATAATTTTACTTATTTCCCCCTAATTGTGTTCCCTTTTTCTGCTGCTGATTCTATCCTATCTCTTCAAAAAAAAGGAGGGACCTGAAACATAAAAAAAAGAGCAGAGCGCTTGGAATGCTGACTCTACTCATGTTTATAACAGGCTGCTGGGATCAGAACAATTTGAAGGATGCCCGATTGGCAAATGCATCGGCTTATGATCTCACTCCTGAAGGCGTGTTGTCGCAAACGCTAGAGACTGTAGATGATCCTCAAAGCAATCAGGAAAATGGATGTGATGCCTTTGGCGTAGACAGACAGTTGATCGCTCATCATCCAGTAGTATGGAAAAGTGTAGATTGGAATGAAGAATACCCCAATGTTCGTTTTCATCCGCAGGTCACTGTAGACATTGTTGGGAACGGCATTTTAAACTAAACCGTTCCTGTCGTTTAGTTTTTGGGTTGATCAGATATTATTTCTGGATAAGTAACTTCGTCAGATTGGTTTTTTGGAGTCTCACTCTGGCTTTCCGATTCAGAAGGAGTCTCCTGTTCATTTTCAACAGAAGGTTGCGAAGTATCTGTTGATGGCACATCGTTGTTCTCATCAGGCATATCTACTTCTGTGTCTGCGTCAGGAACAGCAGGATCCGTTTCCTCTGGTGGAATTTTCTCTTGATCTATTGCAGGGACCTCAACCTCTGGGACTGCTTTTTCCTTGATATCTGGTTTGGATGGGACCACTGGTCTAGCAGAACGCGGAATCTGTTCTCTTCCAACCTCGGTAGGCACATATTTTTGATTAAACCAGTCAGTCACGAGTTGACCCGATTGACGGGAATAACGCCCTGGTAGCTTACCTGTAAGGCTAGAAACCGTAACTCTTACAACACCTTCCGGCTGTATAAAGTGCTTATTCTTAAAAAGCTCAGGCTGGTCCTTGACCGCCTCATTCATGATCAGTGCCCACACTGACTGTGCTCTGGAATGACCTTCTTGAGATAATGTATTAACCTGTTGGCGGTAACCAGCCCAGACGCCTAGTGTAACGTCAGGTGTGTACCCCATAAACCACACATCACCAAAGTTTTGTGTCGTACCGGTTTTACCGGCGATATCAATGGCACCGTAGCTTTTAAAAGTATTTTGCAGACGTTTGCCAGTTCCCCTCGGATCTGATATAACCGTTTTGAGCATATCCGTCATCAAAAATGCGGTTTGCTGCGAATATACACGTCTCGTCTGCGGTTTAAATTCATATACGATCTTCCCGTTGGCATCCGTAATTTTGCTGATCAGATGAGGTGCATTATATACACCCATATTGGGAATCGTTCCATATGCTGCGGTCAGTTCCTCGACGGATACCCCTTTACTTAGTCCACCCAAAACCCCTGTCTGTGCATGTTCATCCTGCGACTGAATGGTCGTAATTCCAAGAGAACGCACAAAATTCCAAGCGTTAGGAATTTTAACTTCATATAAGAACAGCCTCAGCGCAGGGATGTTGATTGACCGATTGAGTGCTTCACGGGCTGTCATAAGCCCCTCGTACCGTCTGTTATAATTTTTAGGAATATGATAACCTTTACGTCCGTCTTTCAATATGATTTGTGAATCATCAATAAGACCGGCTGGCTGAGTGTAGCCTTTTTCCAAAGCAGGTAAATAAGCAGCAATAGGCTTCATGGCAGAACCGGGCTGACGTGTCATTTGAGTTGCATAGTTCATTTGCTCGGTATTAAAATCTCTGCCCTCGATCATACCAAGTACAGCCCCTGTTTTATGATCAATCATGATTGCTGCAATCTGCTCTAATCCCTTCTTCTTACTGTATGGAGAAAAGTTTTGTGGATTGGCTGCAATCTGCCGCATATTATTATAAATTTTCTTATTTATCGTTGTATAAATTCGATATCCGGACCTTTGCAACTCTTCTCGCGTATTTTGAAGAAGCTCGGCATGCTCAGGCTTGGAAATTTCGGCTGGCGTGATATCCGGATTTTGCTGGAGCGCTAACAATTGGGCCGCTTCCCGCTCTGTCTCCAGCATCAAATAAGGGAATGTGTTATAACTTTTTTCGCGATGTGGCGCAAGAGTGGCTTTCACATCAAATTGAAGCGCCTCATTATATTCGGATAGCGTAAGTTTACCTGTTGCCAGCATTCTTCCCAACACGACACGTTGACGCTCCATCGCTTTATTGAAGCCTTCTTCATCAAAGTTCCCTTTACCATCAAAAGCGGAATAAACAGATGGCAGTTGCGGGAGACCTGCCAAATAAGCCGCCTGAGCAATATGAAGCTTATGTAGATCACTTACATTGAAAATTCCTAACGAAGCAGACTTGATTCCATATAAATTGTAACCAGCGGAACCATTACCAAAAGGCATTTTGTTTAAGTAAGCCGTTAATATTTTATCCTTGCCCATAAACCGTTCCATACGCAATGCTAGCAGCATTTCCTTCACCTTGCGGCTGTCCGTCTTATCCAGACTGAGAAAAACCCTTCGGGCTACCTGCTGCGTCAGTGTGCTGCCGCCTGTTTGGCGGTTTTCATTCAAAAGCTTCTGCTTAACGGCACGAGCTGTTCCCTTTAAATCCACACCACGGTGCTCATAAAATTGGCTGTCTTCCGTTGAAATGAGGGCGTCCACAATCGACTGAGGGACATCCTTCAGATCAACGAGCTGTCGATCCTCCTCCATGCGCATTCTTCCAACCGGAGTTACCTGATCATTAAAAAATACAAAGCTGGTCAGAGCGTTCTCATTTACCTTTTCATATATCAACTGACGTGATCGTACAGGTTCATCATGAACCAGTGCCGCTACATAGCCGGATATAAGACCTCCAGCAAATAGCAATCCAAGTACACCCGCAAACGAGAACCACTTGATATTAATTAGCAAAACTCTGCCAAAAATACGCCACCTACTGCGTTTTTGAGATGATGGTCGACGTTTTGGGTTCATAAAAATGGTTTTCTCCCCTCAATATTCATTCATTTCCACTTGTTTTTGCTCAAGATATTATGATACGCCATGTTAGGTTTTACGTAAACTCTAACGTTCCAAAAAATACATTTGTATTAGGAACACTTGTTCTGTATATAATACTACTATAAGAGTATACATTCAAGAATATTTTGGTAGGATGATCAACACCTATCAGGAGAGGAGGTCGAATTTTTGAAGGAACGCAGAAATAGAACCATATTCTTATCGGACTGCCAAAGTTTTTATACCAGCATCGAAAAAGCAGATGATCCCAAATACCAACATAAGCCACTCGTTGTGGCCGGTGACCCTGCACTTCGTTCAGGCATTATTTTAGCTGCATGTCCGCTGGCCAAAAAATACGGTATATCTACAGCAGAACGTCTGGGAGAAGCGGTGAAAAAATGTCCTGACCTTATCATTGTACGCCCGCGTATGCAGCATTATATCGATGTCTCATTAAAAATAACAGAAATCTATAATGAATATACGGATTTGGTTGAAGTTTTCAGCATTGATGAACAGTTTCTGGATATGAGCGGAAGTCTCTCTCTGTTCGGAGATCCGGTGAGTATTGCAAGTGAAATTCAGCAAAAGGTACTGGCACAAACAGGAGTATGGATTCGAATTGGCATCAGCTCCAACAAAATGCTGGCTAAAACCGCGACAGATATATGGGCTAAAAAAAATGACAGTGGCATTTTCTTGTTGCCTACATCCGATATTGCAGCGTTGCTGTGGCCTCAGCCAGTACGTCTTATGTTCGGCATTGGTTCGCGTATGGAACGGCATTTGGAGAAGCTTGGACTACACACCATTGGAGATATCGCACGTACCCCCTTACCCCGGCTACAGGACAGATTCCGGTCTCATTTCGGCAAGCAGTCCGATATTCAGGCAGAGGTGATATGGCGGACTGCTAACGGGATCGATCACAGCCCGGTCAAGCCGGAAACATTTAATACACCTCCCAAATCCATCGGTCATATGATGACTCTTCCCCGCGACTATCTCCAGCCTGCGGAAGTGGAAACCATCCTGCTTGAACTAACAGAAGAGGTGTGTCGGGACGCCCGCCGCAAAGGATATATGGGCTCAGTTGTGACTGTTCATTGTATATGCAGTCCCTACGAGGCACCAACTGGGTTCTCCCGACAAATGAAGATACCCGATCCTACAAACCATACCCAAAAAGTATATGAAACCGTTAAAAAAATCTTTTATACTTTTTGGAATCATATGCCCGTGAAGCGCGCAGGGGTTACTTTAAGCGGATTGGTGGATGATCAACTATATCAGTTGGATTTATTTGAGGATCAGGAGCGATCCCGTGCTTTGGAAAAGGTGACGGACACTTTAAAGGATCGGTATGGTCAGTCCATCATCATGCGAGCATCATCGTTAACAGATGCCGGGCAGGCCATGGAACGCTCTATCAAAATTGGCGGTCATTACAAATAAAAAGTCTCATGATAAGTACACACTAGCTATTGCCCGGGGAATGAACTAAAACAAACCAAAAAGGATCGCCTGATATCAGGCAATCCTTTTTTTATCTGTGCTTCACAAAAAAACATGGAGAACGCTTTGAAGCACCTCTTCAAATAGCAATCAACGGAACATTCCCCACAGCTTGATTAGATGAAATGTATTGGACGGATCAATTTTTTGTGCCAATACGAAGGCGGTCAATTGCTCCTCCTGCGCAGCCGTCAAACGCTCGTTTAAAATAGCAGAAGTGGACTTCACAAGATGACGCACCTTAGCTTTATTTTGCAGGTCCGCTTTAGTCACACCTTCAATCTGCTGCTTAACCCGCTCCTTGAGCGCACGATTCTTCATTTTCAACTTAATCCGCTCCACCAGTTGCGGACTGATTCCATATTGCTGATAGCTCAATGTTGCCACACCTCCCATATCATTCGGTCATTCCCAAATATATGACGGCCAGCCTGTCCATTGTGCCTATCTGTTTAAAACGTTTAAAACAATCTCATAATTCATGGTGGATTAGTCGATGAGATCCCCCTGAAAAATCTGCTCTTTTTGCAAATAACCGCGCAATGCTTCATACTGCGGAGATGTCCAAAAGGACGCATCCTTGATTAGATCAGTTGCATCCTCACGCGCCTTTTCCAGCACCTCAAAATCCGCTACCATATCTGCTAAACGAAACTCGGGTAGCCCACTCTGCTTGGTACCAAAAAAGTCACCCGGCCCCCTCAAATCCAGATCGCGTCTAGCCACCTCAAAACCATCGTCCGTATCGGTCATAACCTTCATCCGCTCCTGACCAACCTCCGACTTAGGGTCAGCGATCAATACGCAATACGAGGCATGTGCACCCCGTCCGACTCGTCCACGTAATTGATGTAACTGGGATAGTCCAAAACGATCCGCATCCATAATGATCATTAGTGTCGCATTGGGAACGTCTACCCCTACCTCCACAACCGTCGTTGAAACGAGCAACTGAATTTCATTCGCATAGAAAGAACGCATAACTTCTTCCTTTTCTGCGGGAGTCATTCGTCCATGTAATAGCCCAACGCGGTAATGTGGAAAAGCCTGCTGCATTTGAATATGCAAATCGATGGCATTCTGTACGTCTAGCTTCTCCGACTCTTCAATCAACGGACAAATCAGATAAGCCTGCCGTCCCTGGTCTACCTCGCGGGAAATAAAACCAAGTACCCGATCCATCAGTTCGTGCTTCACCCAATAGGTGGAAATTGGAATACGCCCCTTCGGCCGCTCTGACAACGTAGAAACATCCATATCGCCAAACGCAGTGATGGCCAGCGTACGAGGGATCGGTGTGGCCGTCATCGTCAGCACATCGGGATTATAGCCTTTGCGACGCAGTACACTTCGCTGGTTCACTCCGAATCTATGCTGCTCATCCGTTACAACAAGCCCAAGCTGACGAAAATATACATCCTCCTGAATGAGAGCATGGGTGCCTACTACAATGTCCAGCAGACCCATTTGGAGAGCAGCTAGCAGTTCCTTACGCTTCTTCCCGGTTGTACTCCCAGTCAGTAGACCAACGCTGATTCCAAAGGGTTCAAACAGCTTGTGAAGCGATCGCATGTGCTGCTCGGCCAATATTTCGGTTGGCACCATCAGCGCTCCCTGAAAACCGGAACGTACTGTGGCAAATAAACCGATGGCAGCAACAACTGTTTTACCTGACCCAACATCCCCCTGAAGCAGACGGTTCATACAATAAGGTGAGCGTAGATCGTGCAGTATTTCAAGCTCTACCTTCTTCTGTGCATCCGTTAATTCAAAAGGCAAAGCCCTTACAAATTCACGAATCGTGGCGTTATCCACCGTATGTACCACCCCGTCCGCACGACCGCGATTTAACGCCCGGAATGCCAGCATTTTCAGCTGAAATAAAAACAGTTCCTCATACACCATCCGCCGACGAGCCTCTTGCCCCTCGCGGTTGTCCTGAGGCTGGTGTATACCCGCAATAGCCTGCTTGCGCGGCATCATACTATATTTGCGTACAAGCAACTCAGGCAATATTTCGGGGATCATTTCACCAAACTGCTGGAGCGTCTGGTTCATTATTTTTCGCATCCAGCTTTGGGTGATCTTGCCGCCTATAGAGTACACCGGTTGAAGTGTCCCCGAGCGGGCTACCCCTTTATCAGGAAACTCAGAATCTGCAACAGTCATCTGCATACGTTTGAGGTCCCATTTACCAGTCACCACAATTTCACGACCTGAGGTTAGCTGCTCCTTCATGAAATGCCGATTAAACCACGTTGCGGTAAACATCCAATCCTCGGCCATCAATTTACAAGTCAACCTTGATTTGCGCCCGTAACGCTGAAGCACTGGAATGCCCATAATTTTGGCTTGTACCGTAATCTTATCTCCGTCCTTCACTTCGCTTAGCGAGCGCAGTCGGTAATCTTCATACCGAAACGGATAATATTCCAGCATATCCTGTATGTTAAAAATGCCAAAAGCGTGAAGCTCTCCCTCTTTGAGAGCACTCACGCCATGTATTTGTTTTAAAGGTATTTGATCCAATTGCAGCATATTACCTCTCATCTCCGGCCGGCCACACAAAAATGCCAATCGTTCCTGGCCCTACATGGGTCCCAATCACAGCGCCAAGTTCAGTATATATTCGATCTCCTAGCTCAAAATGCTCTGCCAGCTGAGCCACGAACGCTTCTGCCGCTGAGCGATCTGCCGTATGACCCACAGCAATATTAATTTTTTGGCCTTTTAAGTCCCGCTCCAGTAGTTCAATAATTCTCGCTGTCGCTTTTTTATGCCCTCTCGCCTTATCAACCGAATAAATAATGCCTTCTTTGTCAATCGAAAGTATCGGCTTAATGTTAAGCAACGTGCCCACCATTGCCGCTGCCTTACCAATACGTCCGCCTTTTTGTAAGTATTGCAGGGTATCCACCAAGAAATACAAACAACGGCGCTCTCCACGACGTTCCACAGCCCGAACAATATCAGCCGGGGAGTGCCCAGCTGCCGCCAGCTCTGCCGCATAAACCACTAGCATACCGTATCCGTATGAAGCTGATTTGGAATCCACCACAGTCACTCTATGTTCATGCTTCTCCAGCATGGATTTGCCCAGCAGAGCAGACTGATACGTTCCGCTCACACCCGAGGATAAATGGATAGAGATAACCTGGCTCTCAGGGTATTGCTCCAACAGTGTCGTGTACGTCTCCAAAAAACGGGCTGGTGAAGGCTGTGAAGTCGTAGGCAGCTCATCAGCCCGTACCAGTTCGCTGTAAAACTGCGCCGCTGACATCTCAATGCCGTCCAGGTAAGCTGCGCTGCCGAACATCACTGTCAGTGGTACAACGACTATACCGAGACGGTCTGCTAATTCCGGTGGAATATCAGCCGTGCTATCCGTCAAAATGATGGTACTACTCATCAGTCAGACCTCCTTTTGTAGTGGACTTCCATGGACGCGCAAAAGCACATCAGGTTTCCACTGAGAACAAATAAGGATAAATCGGCTGACCACCTTCATGAACTTCCACTTCAGCATCCGCATAATTTTCTTCAATCCATGCAACAAGCTGATCTGTGTCTTGTTGATTCGCGTCCGAACCTGTAAGAATCGTAACAATTTCATCGCCATTCACCAGCATTTTCGCTAGCAAAAGACGGGACGTTGCCATTAAGTGTTCCTCGGTCGCAACAATCTTGGAATCCTGAATACCGATGTAGTGCCCTGCTGTAATATGCAGATCATCAAGCGTCGTATCCCGTACCGCGTAGGTCACTTGCCCAGACTTCACCCGGGTGACTGCGTCACGCATATTGTCCTGATTCACCTCAAAAGCCTCTTCCTCCTGGAAGGCAAATGCTGCCGCAATGCCCTGAGGAATTGTTTTGCTCGGAATAACCGACACCAAACGTTCCATCTCTAGCAGTTCACGTGCTTGTTCTGCCGCCAAAATAATATTGGAATTATTCGGAAGAATAAAAATATGTTGAGCCGCAATCGAGCGGGCCGCATTAACGAAGTCCTCTGTGCTCGGATTCATTGTTTGGCCGCCAGCAAGGACAACATCGACGCCTAAACTTCTGAAAATATCAGCAATTCCTTCACCGGAAGCCACAGCTATAAAACCAAAGGATGCCAGTTCATGAGCGGGAGGCTCAGACGGCTCTTCCTCACGTACAGGCTCTGTTGGTATTTCAGCAAACCACTCAGGCTCAGGAGCAACATCCATACCCGCAGACAACAAATCACGATGCTGCTCGCGCATATTTAAAATACGAATCTGTGTAATTTCTCCGTAACGCAGTGCCAAATTCAGTACTTCACCAGGAGCCTTAGAATGCACGTGAACCTTGATGACGTCATCGTCTGAAATCACGATAATAGAATCACCATCTACAGATAACGCTTTCCGGAAGGCTTCCTCATCAAAATAGGTACCTTGCGCATCGCCCAGTTGTCGATTAATAAAAAACTCCATATCATACAAAAATTCAATATTATCCGTTTCGAGCTTCGCTTGCGCAGAAATCGGCGCATCTGGGGAAGGAACAACTGCAGGAGCAGTAGGTCTCTCCGATACGTGAGGAGCAAAAACCTGGCGTGCATTATCACTTTTTGCAATTGGAGACGTCACCAAGCCGCTTCCAAGATGCTGCATAAAGCCTTCATAAATATACACAAGACCTTGCCCACCCGAATCTACAACTCCTACTTGCTTCAGTACAGGGAGCATGTCCTGCGTCATGGCAAGCGTTTCCTTCGCTTTGGCAAGCACTTCTTCCATCAGTTCCGTGATATCGTTCGTCCGGCGCGAGAAAAACACAGCATGCCTGGCCGCTTCCTTCGCCACGGTAAGAATTGTACCCTCCACCGGCTTAACCACCGCCTTGTAGGCCGCATCCACCCCGCTCTGCAATGCCGATGCGAACTGAAGGGTATTCAATTCCTCGTATGGGGCAGCGTAACGGCTGAAGCCACGAAACAACTGAGACAGGATAACCCCTGAATTGCCGCGGGCTCCCATCAGCAAACCTTTGGATAATATGCCGGACATGACACCGATGGAGGAAGAATCCCCCCTCTTTAATTCCGTTACGCCCGCGCTCATCGTCAAATTCATGTTGGTCCCCGTATCACCGTCTGGCACCGGGAATACATTTAGTGAATTGACATGTTCCGCATGCTGCTGTAATTGTTCCGCCCCGGCTAAAACCATTGCGGTAAAATCTGTTCCATTCAAAGAACGATTACTCAAGAGAATTCCCCTTCCTAGCTTAATACACTTGTTTTACTATCAACCTTCACCACACCTTATTCAACTGTGCCTACAGGTTCAATTAAATTATACTAAAGCCAGACGACGAATACGAATGTCACACTTTCATAAGCTCTTGTACTCACGTCTGGTTGTTCTTCTACAGGTCATATACAATGAAAAACCAGTCAACTGCCCCACAATAAATCATCGGCTGGAATGATAACTATAGTCCCGCCTCTGAACCGCCGGCATGACTGGAATAAGAATTCACATTCCATTTAAATACAAAATAATCGCAACAATAACTATCCCATATTGTACTATAATGCGAAAGAGAAATAAATAAAGTTTTTGAATCAGTTGACGGAGCTTTTTTGACTATGATATTATATTTAAGTATTGTTTTGTTCAGGTTAGTGACTTACAAAGTCCGGCTGACCCAGTCGGCCTGAAGAGAGACCCGTTCCATATGGAATTTGGTTATTTTCAGAATAGGAGGTGGAATCATGTCTCGTAAATGTTCTGTAACAGGCAAAAAGCCTGGCAGCGGTAACCACGTATCTCACGCTAACAACCGTAATCGCCGTACTTGGGGCGTCAACGTACAAAAAGTTCGCATTCTCGTTAACGGTAAACCGAAACGCGTTTATGTCAGCACTCGTGCATTGAAAGCCGGTAAAGTGACTCGCGTGTAGTCGTAAAAAAATATCGTTATAAACAAAAGGCACCTCGTTTTAAACGGGTGCTTTTTTGGTTATTCGAAAAGTAATATCCGCCTAGTTCAGGAGAACAAAATGTCAGGCACCTTCCCGTGCGTTCTTATCTTTTACTACCGAGCTACCTATCTGTTATGCCCGGGAAGCGTGCCCTGTGTACCTCTAGCTTTCATCCTACATCCTGTGTTTACATTACGTTGAATTCAGTTTTTCTGGAATGTATTCAAAATGGCTTTAACGAATCCACCCAGAAATTTTGGCAGCTTGATTGTGTAAAACTTCATGCCTCACCCTCCCCATCATCCTCCTGCATCCGTTCTCTGTAGTTTATGCAACCTGTCAAGGGTTGTTACCCCACAAAAAAAGGCTACATGAGAATCCCGCTCATGTAACCATATTTATGCACAACCATCCCAGGCTATACCATCAGACAAGTCCGCGAACATAGAGATATGCTGAGAGTATGAAAATAAACAGGATATAATAAAGTACGCTGCACACCACAAAACCTATTCGTAAACCACGCCGTTCATTTTTACGAAAATAAAACAGCACAACTAGAACAGCCAAAAGTGAAAGAACGGCATTCCAAGGAGCCTTCACAAGCGAGAAACAGCTAAGGGTCAACCCCGTCGCCATGCTCGCGGCAGTCATCCACAATGCTTCGGTCAGCTTCACTTGGACAAACGAGCTGCACTGTCCCGAATCGTAGCAATAGCCGCTGCGCGGTCTGCTCTGCCGAATACCGCACTACCAGCCACCAGCACGTTAGCCCCCGCTTCAAATACGGCTGGTGCCGTCTCCTCCGCAATACCTCCGTCAACCTCGATATGTACGTCTGGACGACCCAATTCGTTCAACCAAGCACGGATTTGTCTGATTTTATTCAACGTCTCTGGAATGAAGGACTGTCCTCCAAAGCCAGGATTGACCGTCATCACTAGAATCATATCTACATTTGGCAGCACTTCCTTGATCGCGTATGGTGAAGTACCCGGATTGAGAGCCACTCCAGCCAGAGCGCCTTGCTGCTTGATCAAGTGAAGGACACCATGCAAATGAACACACGCCTCAGCATGAACAGTGATGATATCGGCTCCTGCTTTTACGAAATCGCCAATATAACGTTCAGGATGCTCAATCATCAGATGAACATCCAAGGGAAGAGTCGTATGCGGACGAATAGCCTGAACGATAGGTGGACCCAATGTAATATTGGATACAAAATGTCCATCCATTACATCCACATGAATCCAGTCTGCCCCTCCTGCCGCAGCTTCCGCAACTTCACTGCCCAAGCGAGCAAAATCAGCGGATAAAATCGACGGTGCTATTTTTAACATAAACTTAGTACCTCCGTTTTTTTTCTTTTAATTCCTGATAGAACTGCAAATAGCTATCATACCGTCCCTGTGAAATATGTCCTTCTTCCAGGGCCTCTCTTACTTTACAGCCAGGCTCGTGAATATGGGTACACCCCCGAAATTTACATCCTTCCGCATACTGCTGGAATTCACGAAAACAGGGAGATAGTTCATCCACACCCAGCTCCAGAAAATCCAACTGGCTAAACCCCGGCGTATCTGCTACAAACCCTCCGTTGTCTAAAGGAATAAGCTCTACATGACGAGTCGTATGTCTTCCTCGGCCCAGCTTATTGCTTATGGCGCTCGTCTCGAGCGTTAACCCAGGCTCCAAAGCATTAAGCATGGAAGACTTCCCTACACCTGACTGCCCGGAAAACACGCTGATTTGACCAGCCAACAGCTTCTTAAGCTCAACCGTTCCTTCTCCGGTACGGGCACTGGTTACCAGCACTTCATAACCGATCTTCCGGTACATTTCCTGAACGGTCAGCACGGTGTCATCCTCTGAAGGGCTGCCTTCATACAAATCGCGCTTAGTCAGACAGATAATCGTATCCAGCCCGGCGTGCTCAATATGGACTAAAAATTTATCCAGTAAAGGCAGGTTTAAATCCGGCTCACGCAAGGAAAACAGCAGCACAGCAAGCGTGGTATTAGCTACCGGAGGACGAATCAGCTCCGTTGTACGCTTTCTAATCTCCTTGACCATACCTTCCCCGTTCTCAGTCAGTTCGTAAACGACCCGATCACCGACAAGAGGCGTGATCTCTTTTTTCTTAAAAATGCCGCGTGCTCTGCATTGTACCGTAGCTTCGCCAGATACCGGACGCCCATCCTGATCCAGGCTGGAGACATAATAATATCCGCTAAGCGCCTTGACGATCAGACCTTCAGGCATGTGTAAGATGTCCTCCTTCATAATGTTTAAGTTTTATTGCGTATAGCAGGTTGAACATCTCCTATTGCACGTTTACTGATGCTGAACAGCCTCAATCACTTTTTCCTTCTTTTTGTGGGAAGCGTGACCTGGGTTGTTTTTATGGCTAACTGCCAACTCACTGCGCGTAGCCCCCGTGGAATTCGTTCCAGGAACAAAGGCGGAAGGGTCACCATTACCTCCTGTGCCCTCCTGATTGTTCGAGTCGCCTCCACCGTCACCACTATCATTAGAAGATCCCCCGTTATCACCTTCCTCGCCGTTTCCACTTCCATTTTGCGAGGAATTACCATCAGGTGTATCCGTTGGTGAAGTTCCAGCAGGTGGGGCAATTTGAGGCATCGTCACTGTTCCATTTTTCGCATCAATATAAGAAACCGGATACGTATCAATAAAGTCACCATCTCTAAATACTGAGACAACACTGTCTTTGTTCGGAGCCATTAGCAGGTTGATAGTGAACACCTGTGTCGTATTAATTGTACGGCTTCCCCATTCCTGATTTTCTCCACGTGCATCCGTATAAGTAATACGAATTTTGCTGTTTTTACCCTCTTCCTTCGGTGCAACAGGCACATTAAATGGCAGCGTAATCGCTTCTGGCGGGTAACCAGTGCTTACATAAAACGTAATTTCCGTATTTGGTGGCAACTCACTGCCTGCCTCGGACGGCCATTGTTTGGTTACTCTTCCTTTTTCCTGCTCATAGCTAAATTCTTCTTTAATCGAGCCAACCTTCAGCCCTGCCTTTTTGACCTCATTTTCCGCTTGGTTCTGCGTTTTCCCTACGAGACTTGGCATTTTTACAGTGTCAGCGCCCTTGCTGACTGTGAGCACAACTTGGACTGAATCCTTATCAAATGGCTCATTTGCAGCTGGAGTCTGACTAAGGACGGTCCCAACGGCCTGATCACTGAACTGCTCATTTTGCTGAATCTGCGTCTCCTTAATTTGCTGGGCGGTCAGCAGCTTAACAGCATTCTCGTAGCTTTGGCCTTTTACATCCGGCATTGGGGTGAGCGGCTTGGCAATCCCGACTTTCAGACTAATCTTGGTTCCTTCCTTGACTAAAGAATCTGCAGGATAGCTTTGATAAAATACAATTCCAGGCGCGATCCCCTCTTTGTATTCATGCTGGATTGGCTCCTCAATGAGTAAACCCGCTTTACTGAGATTAACCTTCGCTTGGTCTTCTGTTTGTGTCAATACACCTGGTACTTTTACCTCAGGCACGACAAGTACACTTTGCACATAGTACACCACTCCGCCCATGCACAGAAGTAACACCAACACTAGTGTTACCCACAAGATCGCTTTTTTTCTATTTTTCTTGGACGATTGCTTGCTCGGAAGCTGTTCAGACTCACGCGGTTGGGCAGGTACATCTTCCCCGCTAGAAGACATCCCTAATTGTTGAGGCTTAATAGCCGGAATAACCCGTGTTTGATCCTCATCATCCAAATGTGTAAACTCCAGCTTGGATTCATTACGCCGTCCCGGCAGCAAACAGGTTTCCAAATCTTTTAGCATTTCATCTGCCGATTGATAACGCTCTTCTGGATTTTTGCGCATGGATTTTAGAATGACATTTTCCACACTTTGCGGAATCAACGGATTAATTTTACGCGGTTCCTCAAACTCCTCTTGCAAATGCTTGAGCGCTACACTAATTGGACTTTCTCCGAGGAAAGGGAGCTGCGCCGTCAGCATTTGATATAAGACAATACCTAAAGAATATAAGTCCGATTTTTCGCCGGTGACGACACCCTTTGCATGCTCAGGTGAAAAATAATGAACAGAACCTACAACAGAACCCGTCTGGGTAATGGTCGTTGACGTAACAGCTCTAGCAATCCCAAAATCGGTTACCTTAACCCGTCCATTACGTCCAATTAATATATTATGAGGCTTGATGTCTCGGTGAATGATCTGATTTTGGTGAGCATGCTCCAGCGCATCACAAATCTGGGAAGCAATCCGTACTGCTTCATCCACTTGCAATGGCGCACGTTCTTTAATAATCTCATTCAAATTTTTACCTTCGATGCACTCCATTACAATATAATGGATTTCATCCTCTTGGCCGACATCATAAATACTGACCACATTCGAATGCGAAAGCGAAGCCGCAGACTGCGCCTCACGCCGAAACCGGCGAATAAATTCCTCGTCATGAACAAATTGCTGGCGCAACACTTTAACTGCGACATTGCGATTCAGCAAAATGTCTTGAGCCTTGTACACCAGAGCCATACCGCCGCCACCGATACGCTCAATAATTTCGTATCTTCCCCCTAGCAGGTGCCCGATCATGCGTCACACCCCTTTTCATTCAATGAAACCGTGTCATCGGGCAATTCAAACAAAGCTACAGTAATGTTATCGTCTCCTCCGGCAAGCAACGCCAGATGTAGCAGACGATCCGCACGCTCCTCCAAAGGATTCTCTGCGGCACCTACTACTTTACTGATTTGTTCTTCCGTTACCAGATTGCTTAATCCGTCGCTACACAGTAACAGTACATCGCCTTTATCCAGCGTAATGGAGTCAATATCCACTTTCACCTCGGAATCAGTGCCCAGCGCCCGTGTCAGTACATTGCGACGAGGATGGTTCTCCCGTTCTTCCTTACTGATCTGACCGTTTTTGAACAGCTCGTTAACCAAAGTATGGTCTTCTGTAAGCTGACGTACCGCTCCTTTGGATATGACATAGGCGCGACTGTCACCGATATGTCCGATAATTCCGGATGCGTCGTATAGTAAAACCGCAACAACTGTCGTTCCCATATTATGATACTTCTCATCGCGTGCAGCCGTCTGGAAGATGACTTCATTGGCATGCAAAATAGCGTCGCTGAGCGCCGCCGTCAAAGAATGTGCGGATAATCCGCTCTCCAGCGTCGCCAAATCAGCGGCAAGTGTCTCTACCGCAAGGCGGCTGGCCGTATCACCGGCCAAATGCCCCCCCATACCATCGGCAACAATCCCAAGAATATAGCCTTGCTCTAAGTGCCTGATCCAGGCAGAATCCTCATTCACCGAACGTACACGTCCGACATGGCTGACATGAACTGTTTTGATCAAATGGTTTCACCCCAACTCCATATGCTTTGCACGCAACTGACCGCAGGCAGCGGCAATATCGTGACCCTGTTCACGCCGGATCGTCACATTGACGCCTTTTTCGGCAAGAATACGTTGAAAATTAAAAATATCGCTACGCGATGTGCGCACATACTTGCGCTCAGGCACATGGTTGACTGGAATCAAATTAACGTGACACAGCATGTCCTTTAACACATCCGCTAGCTCTTCAGCATGTTCTGCCTGATCGTTTACCCCACCAATCAGGGCATATTCAAACGAAATTCTCCGCCCCGTCTTAGCAAGATAGTAACGTAGAGAATCCATAACATCCTTAAAGGGATAACGCCGATTTACAGGCATTAGCTTCGACCGAAGTGCATCATTAGGCGCATGAATGGATATTGCCAGATTAATCTGGGTATCCTCGTCGGCAAATTTATAAATATTCGGTACAATACCGCTGGTCGACACTGTGATATGACGTTGACCAATGTTCAGACCTTTTTCATGAACCATTGTACGCAAAAACGTCATGGTCGCTTCATAGTTTTCGAAAGGCTCGCCCGAGCCCATAATCACGATGCTGCTCACTCGTTCATTCGTTTTATCCAAAATTTTCTGAGCCTGTACTACCTGTGCAGTAATTTCACCAGCTGTCAGGTTTCGTTTGAGGCCTCCAAGCGTCGAAGCACAGAAAGTACAACCAATTCGGCAACCCACTTGTGTCGTTACACAAATACTGTTTCCGTAATTGTGTCTCATAATGACCGTTTCAATGGCATGATCATCATGCAAACCGAACAGGAATTTTACTGTACCGTCCTTTGATTCCAACTTTGTAATTTCACTAAGCGTCACAAAACTAAATTGCTCCTCAAGCTTCTCTCTCAGCGCCTTGGGCAAATTCGTCATCTCGCTGAAATCATTGACCCGCTTCACATACAGCCAGTCAAAAATTTGTCCTCCACGAAAAGCAGGCTCGCCATTGTTCTTGGCCCAGTCCTGAAGCTCCTCCAAAGTTAAATCATATATAAAAGGTTTCATCAATGTTTGCACCCGTTCCTTCTTCATTAAGTTCTGTTTGATCGCAGATCGTATTTTTCATTCTTCCTATTTTAGCACAAATCCCTGAGGGGGTAAAAATTTTTCGTTTTCATGCAAAAAACCGCCGGAAATGTTCCGGCGGAATGTGGAAATGCTGGTGGGCAGCTGCATGGAATTCTCTTCCGCGCTATTTCACCCGACGCAGGCGCGCGATATAAAATCCGTCGCTGTGGAAATGCTGCGGTAACAGCTGTACCGAGCCTCCCTGTATACTATCCTTTTCGCGGCTCACGTCCGGGAAGGAATGACCCTCTGCCAATTCATACTCTGGATGTTCGCTTAAAAACCGAGTCAATTGTCCTTCATTTTCGTCCGGCTCAATCGTGCATGTGCTGTAGACCAGAATACCACCTGGCTTCAACAGTCCCGCTACACTATCCAGCAGCTCATGCTGAAGCTGTGTAATGTCGCGAACATCCTGCGCAGTTTTACTCCAACGCAGGTCCGGTTTACGACGAATTACTCCAAAGCCAGAGCATGGCGCATCCAGCAAAATACGGTCAAAAGAAGCTGGGGCATATCGTTCCTTCAGTTCTAGCGCATCACCAGTGACTGTTTCCACGGCATCCAGGCCAAGTCGTTTAGCCTGTTCACGGATTAATTGATGTTTATGGGCATGCAGATCATTTGCAATGATCTGGCCGCGATCCTTCATCAGCTCAGCCATATGAGCTGTTTTGCCGCCTGGAGCGGCACAGCAATCCAGTACCAGCATACCGGGCTCAGGAGCAACTGCTTCGGCAACGAGCATAGAGCTTTCATCCTGTACGGACAGCAAGCCGTCCGTATACCACGAGGTAAGCGCCATATTGCCACCGCTACGAACAACAATGCCATAGGGACTAACTGCCGAAGGAACGGCATCAAGTCCTTTTGAGCGCATCTCGTCCAGCAGCTGATCACGGCTGGTCATTGTCGTATTCACCCGTACGCTGACCGCAGGGGGCATATTATTAGCCTGACAAATAGCCTCAGCAGTATCTGCACCGTATTGCTTAATCCAACGCTTAACCAGCCACTGTGGATGAGAATGTTCTAATGAAATCCGTTCCTCTGGTGACAAATCGTCAGGAATACGCAGCTTGTCCGGCTCACGCAGCATGCTGCGGAGCACGCCGTTGACCATACCGGAAATCCCCTGATGTCCACGACGCTTGGCAATGGTCACCGCTTCACTAACGACTGCATGATCTGGAACTCGATCCAGATACACCACCTGATACACACTCATCCGCAGCAACGAACGTACCCAAGCCTGAAGCTTGGCCGTTCCTTTTTGAACAAATTTATTCAAAAAATAATCTAGTGTATTTCGGCGTGCGACTGTACCGTATACAAGTTCAGTCGCCAAACCAGCGTCACTTGCAGATAAACCTGCCTGCTGAAGTCGACGATTCAATTCAAGATTGCTATACGCACCCTCTTGCTCCACACCGGTCAACACATCAAGTGCAACTTCCCGCGCCGTCTGTTTGCGAGTATTGCCGGATCTGGCACCCACTCCCTTGCCTTGGCCTCCCCGACGGGAGTGACTCCCGCTCATCCGAGCACCGTGCCTGGCTTCATCTGTCCGCCGCGCGCAAAGGTTCCGGCATCCATAACCTTTTTGCCAGCCGGTTGAACCTGAGTCAGCCAAAGAGTTCCTTCGCCTGTCTGCACCTCAATGCCACGAGCGGTCAATTGAAGAACCGTTCCGGGTGCTGGAGCATTTGAGCCACTCACTTCATTATTTATGAAAGGCTGCTCAGCAGCCCATATTTTAAAAACATTTTCCTCCCAAAGCGTAAACGCGCCCGAAAAAGGAACAAGGCCGCGGATCCGGTTGTATATCTGCTGTGCATTGTCACTCCACGAAATACGCTCATCGTCGCGGTTCAGATTCGGAGCATAGGTCGCCTCGTCCTCGTTTTGCGGCGTACGGTCTGATTGCCCAGCCAGCAATTTAGGCAGCTCGCCCTGCAAAAGCTTTGCTCCAGCTACGCTTAGCTTCTCAAAAATCGTACCGGAGGTATCCTCCGGTCCTATAGCAACCTCAACTCGCGATATCATATCGCCAGTATCCAGTCCTTCTGCCATATACATCAGCGTCACACCCGTCACGGTCTCACCGTTAATAATCGCACGCTGGATCGGTGCACCTCCCCGATAACGGGGAAGTAACGAACCATGCACATTCAGGCAGCCGAAACGAGGCAGGTCTAGTACGGATTTTGGCAAAATTTGCCCATAGGCTGCGGTTACGATCAGATCAGGACGCAGCTCCGCCACCTGAGCCACCGCTTCTGGCTGGCGCAGGCGGGTCGGTTGCAGTACAGGTAATCCGCGTTTTTCTGCCGCTTCCTTAACTGGTGTAGGCGTCAATATTTTTTTCCGTCCCTGTGGCTTATCGGGCTGTGTAATCACACCGACCACGTTATAACCATTATCCAATAACATGTTCAACGATGGCACTGCAAACTCAGGCGTACCCATAAAGATAATACGAATGTCTTGACTCATCGAACCTCACTCTCCTATCTGACGGTTCGGTCCTGGCTGTTCCAGCGCAACCTCATATACTTTTTCTGCAATATCCGTGAACAAAATTCCATTTAAATGGTCGATTTCATGCTGAAAAGCACGAGAAAGCAATCCTGTCGCTGTAACGGTAATGGCCTTACCCTCGCGGTCCAGTCCCTTGACTGTAACTTTCTCGGCACGACGCACATCCCCGTTCAACCCTGGTATACTCAGGCAGCCTTCTGGACCCAATTCCTCCCCTTCTTCGGCCACGATTTCTGGGTTGATCATTTTAATCAAACCATGTTCATCTCCAGCATCTACAACGATGAGACGCTTCAAAATACCTACTTGCGGAGCAGCAAGACCTACACCCTCCGCTTCATACATCGTATCTGCCATATCGTCGAGCAGCTTTTGCACGTTAGGTGTAATTTTAGTAACTTCCTTTGCTACTTTGTGCAATACATCATCCGGCTCCAACACTATAATTCTAATTGACATGACAACAGAACACCTTCCTCTTTATCCTTTTTCCTTCGTTTAGGCTTAACTGTATTCATCACAAACGCGACTGCTACATTATCCTATGTACGGACGACTTGTCCGCATTAATTGTGCTAATAACTTTTGTGGCAACGCTCTACATAAGCATTTGTGGATCAACATCCAGACTAATCAGCAACTTTTGCGCCTGTGCGGATTCGGCCATTTCATCAGCTACTTGCTGAGCCAAACTAATCGCGTCGATATTTCCACGCCATTTTATCATACATTGAAATCGGTATCTATTCTTGATTCTCGAAATGGGAGAAGCTACTGGCCCCAAAATGTCGAGTACATCCGATGTAAGACGATCCATATTCCCGAACCAGCCTCGTTGTCTGGCCCGTCCCTGTAGTGTTGCTGAATAATTCTCTGCCAGCCGGACCAGCACCGGGAGTTGTTCATGAGAAAAGGTTACCAAAATAAGACGGCAATATGGTGGATAGTGCAAATTGCGGCGGTGTTTCAATTCTTCCCTCACAAAAGAAGCATAATCATGGCGACTTGCGTGAATCACCGAATAATGCTCTGGAGTATAGGATTGTACGAATACTTCCCCTGGCAATTGATGTCTCCCAGCACGTCCAGCTACTTGTGTTAACAGCTGAAATGTCTTTTCCGCAGCCCGAAAATCCGGTAAATTGAGAGCTGAATCCGCAGTAATGACACCAACCAGTGTCACATCGGGAAAGTCCAGGCCTTTGGCAACCATTTGAGTACCGAGCAGCACGTCCGCTTTTTTATCACGAAATTGCTTGAGGAGCTTTTCGTGGGCATTTTTTTCTGTCGTTGTATCAACATCCATTCGAACAACACGTATACCGGGGAATAGCTTCGCCAGCTCTTCTTCCACTCGCTGGGTACCTGTACCGAAATAGCGAATATGCTCACTACCGCATTCAGGGCAAGTCTGAGGCACAGGCTCGGAATAACCACAGTAATGACAACGTAAATTGTTCGACCGCTGATGATACGTAAGCGAAATATCACAATGCGGACAGCCCGCCACATAGCCACAGCTACGGCACATGACGAATGTGGAGTGTCCACGCCGATTCAACAGGAGCACCGTCTGCTCCTTACGCTCTAACCGCTCTGCAATCCCATTATGCAACGCACGGCTAAACATAGAGCGGTTGCCAGCACGCAGTTCCTCACGCATATCCATGATATGTACTTCGGGTAACGTGTTCCCCAATGCGCGAGTTGGCATTTCAAGTAGCAACGGCGCAAACTCGTCGTTGCTTTGTGAGCGAGCCGCATAGTAGCTTTCCAGCGACGGTGTAGCCGAGCCGAGAATAACGACAGCCCCATGCTGATGGGCTCTGCGAATGGCGACATCACGCGCATGGTATTTAGGTGTCTCTTCCTGCTTATAGGACGTTTCGTGCTCCTCATCCATAATAATAAGACCTAACTCACGAAAAGGCGCAAATACTGCCGAGCGAGCACCAATCGCCACTTTCACACGGCCTTCGCGTATTTTGCGCCACTCATCGTACCGTTCTCCTCCAGACAACCTACTGTGCATCACTGCTACCTGATCGCCAAACCGACCTTTAAAACGCTCAACCATTTGTGGGGTTAACGATATTTCAGGTACCAGCACAATGGCCTGCCGATTCTGCTCGATACAACGTTGAATCGTCTGTAGATAAATTTCCGTCTTACCGCTCCCCGTGACTCCATGCAACAAATAAGCTCCTTGCTCACGCGTGTCCAGCTGGCGAATAATCCGTTCATACACCGACTGCTGCTCTGCTGTGAGAGGGAGTGGCTCTGTAGGCTTGAAGTGTCTGCCCCGGTACGGGTCGCGGAACACTTCGACATCCTCCAGCAACACATAGCCCTTATCTTCCAGCGCCTTAACCGTTGCAGCAGACACACTCAATGAGGTCATGACTTCCTTGAGCGACAGAGGCAAAAACTCGCTACGTTCCAGCAAAAAAGCAAGTACCTCCCGCTGACGCTGTGCTTTGGCAGAAAATTGCTCCAGTACCGTTGATGCCTCGTCTATGCCGATAGCCAGATCAACGGATTTCATGGTCTTTTTGCCAAGCTTGTCTTTAATAACTTGACTTTCCTGAAGCACACCCCGGCGTAACAGTGATTTAATAACCTCCGCTTCCTCAGGGAAACGTCGACTGAGTTGCTGCAACGGGACTTGCTCCTTCTCCTGAATGAAGCTGACAATCCGACGCTCTGTCGGATCACTCATACCATCGTCGGTCAGAAGTGCCCATTCGAGCTCATCGCCCTGATTCGGTTGTATACTACGCTGTGGATGCGTTAACTCATGCTGTTCCGCAATTGAGATATAACGTTCTGCTTTGCCTTTGAGCGCGGTAGGAATCATCACTTGCAATGCCATAATTTGATTACAAGCATAACGTTCACTCATCCACTTGCCCAGTTCGACTAGGTCGGCAGATAAAGGTGGCACCAAATCCAGCAACTCCTGAATCGCTCTCATCCTGTATTTCGGTGGTTCCTCAGCTGGGACTACCGAGATGACGAAAGCCTGCACCGTCCGTTTGCCAAATGGCACAGCTACCCGACTACCCGGCTCAATCCAAGGTCTCATTGAATCCGGTATCAGATAATCGAAGGTGCGGTCCGTATCCTTGGCAGGTACATCGACAATGACCTTGGCAACTAAATTGCCCGTCTCCATTAATGCAGCACCCCACCCATGCGTCCCGCGGCTATAGTAAGCAACTTACGCGCAACTTCTTCCTTTGACTGTACAGGAATACGCTCAACGATCCCGCTTCGGTCATAAATTTGAACAGCATTCGTATCGACGCCAAAACCAGCACCATTCACAGTTACATCGTTTGCCGCGATCAAATCACAATTTTTACGTTCTAATTTATCTTTCGCATACGTCTCCAAATGTTCAGTTTCAGCTGCAAAGCCAATTAAAAATTGATGTTTCTTACTCCGTCCGAGTGATTCTAGAATATCGACGTTCTTCACTAACTCTAGCGTAAATACACTATCTTTTTTCTTGATCTTGGTCTGTGCTATCTCACGTGGTCGATAATCTGCAACTGCAGCAGCCATAACGACCATATCGCTCGTTTCCCATTGTTTTAATACAGCTGCGTACATGTCTTCAGCCGACTGGACTCTTTCAAGCATAATACCAGCAGGCGGTTCCGCACTGGTATTGGCAGCAATCAAGTGCACCTCTGCCCCCATCTTTTGAGCCACTTTTGCAATGGCGAAGCCCATTTTTCCAGATGAATCATTTGTGATATAACGCACTGGATCAATTCGCTCGATCGTGCCTCCAGCCGTTACAATGACTTTTTTACCTAAAAACACCGATTCATTCTCATTCACAGGTGACTCAGGCACTTGAGCCTCCACAGATTCGCCACCAAACCATCGGGATTCAGACTTAATGTTGTTTTTTTGTTCCTGGGCTTGCTGATCAAAAAAGTGCTCTATCGTTTGCACAATTGTGTCCGGCTCTTCCAAACGTCCTTTGCCAACGTAACCGCAAGCCAGTAATCCTTCACCAGGCTCAATCATCTTCACACCACGTGATACAAGCGTCTCCATATTTTGCATGACTGCCGGATGAGTGTACATATGTACATTCATCGCAGGTGCCACCATAATAGGCGCTGTTGTAGCCAACAACGTTGTAGACAACATATCATCAGCAAGGCCATGCGCCATTTTTCCAATAATATTCGCAGTTGCAGGTGCAACAAGCACCAAATCAGCCGCATCTGCCAGATGAATATGGGATACGACGGACGGCTCTCTTTCATCAAACGTATCACTGTACACCGGATTACGAGAGAGCGACTGCAGTGTAAGCTCGGTAATAAACTCCTTAGCAGAGGCTGTCATAATCACATGAACATCGGCGCCCTTTTGTGTCAACCTACTACATAACGCAGCCCCTTTGTAAGCAGCAATTCCACCGGTTATACCAAGAATAATAACTTTCCCCTTCAACATCGTTAACTCCCCCTGACCTAAAAAAATAACAACCTTGCGGTTGTCAAAGGAATTGGCATTGCGCCCGGTTATAATAGTTGTGTATAATTCTTACTCGTCTTCGCCGCTTTCAAGACGCAGATGATCCGCGTAAATCTCTTCCAACGCCACTCCAACCTGTTTGTGGGATTTAGGATTCTTGAGAGTCGTCTTTTCACCCTCGCGCAACTGTCTGGCACGACGTGAAGCCGCTACAACCAACGAATACTTACTATCTGCCTTTTTCATCATTTCATCAATGGAAGGATACAGCACGAATAGACACCTCTTCATGTAGTTTTGGGACTGTATAAGCTGAACTCCAGTGTACACCTTCAAGCTCAGCTTATACAGTATTATTTCTCTTTAGGTACGCTTGGCATATGTAAAGCCCTCGTTTAAGGATGAACCTTACAATGTTCGGCGATAATAATGGATTCTATTCGTTTACAAGCGAAATCAATCTCATCATTGACAACCGCATAATCATAGTGACGCAACAGATTCATTTCATCCACAGCTACCGACATACGGTGGTCTATGGTCGCTTGAGTTTCTGTGCCCCGTCCCCTGATTCTATCCTTTAATTCATCTAGCGAAGGCGGAAGCAGAAAAATGAATATGCCTTCTGGAAATTTTTCTTTAACCTTTAGCGCTCCCTGAACTTCAATCTCCAGAAAAATATCTTTTCCCTGCGCAAGCGTCTGATCTACAAAATCACGTGGAGTACCATAATAGTTCCCTACATACTCAGCATACTCCAGCATTTCATCTCGTTCAATCATACCCAAAAATTCTTCACGCGTTTTAAAAAAATAGGTCACTCCATCCTGTTCACCCGAACGAGGTGTTCGAGTTGTAGCAGAAACGGAGTACGTTATCTCTGGTAGCTTGTCACGCAATGCGTTGCCTACCGTCCCTTTACCGACACCCGAAGGTCCGGATATTACAAATAATAATCCCTTAGCCATAGTACACTCCATTTTTATTCGTCATTGTCATCATCTTTAGTGGATAGGCGATGAGCGACCGTCTCCGGCTGCACCGCAGACAGGATTACATGATCACTGTCTGTAATAATAACAGCCCGCGTCCGGCGGCCATAGGTAGCATCAATTAGCATATGACGGTCCCTGGCTTCCTGTATAATCCGCTTGATCGGAGCAGACTCCGGACTGACGATGGAGATAATTCGGTTGGCCGACACGATATTGCCGAAACCAATATTGATCAATTTGATTGCCATATTCAGGTCTTTCCCCCTATACATGTGACTCTTGCAGCCGTGCCGCTACCAGGTAGCTACTCAATATTTGCAGCCTGCTCACGAATTTTCTCGAGCTCTGCTTTCATCTCAACGACCAAATTAACCAAGTTGAGATGATTAGCCTTGGAGCCGATCGTGTTGACTTCTCTATTCATTTCCTGGATTAAAAAATCTAATTTGCGACCGGCCGGCTCGTCCGATAGCAGCAACCCCTTGCACTGCCCAAAGTGACTTTGAAGCCGGGTAAGTTCCTCATCAATATTGCTGCGATCCGCGAATAACGCAATCTCCATTCCGAACTTATGTTCATCAAGCGTAAATGAACCGTCCTGAAGCTCTTTAAGCCTGTGTTTCAGCCTGTTACGGTAGTCGCTCACAACATGAGGAGCCAGCACCGTCATTTCATGATGCAGGGATTCCAGACGTAAAATACGGGATTTCACATCTTGCGCCAAATGCCCGCCTTCTCGCCTTCTCATCTCCAGTAAACCTTGCAAAGCTTCATTCAAAGCTCGCTGTAGTTGCTCTTCCCAGTCCTCTTCGTCTCCATGGAAAGCCTCTCCAGGCTCACCCAGAACGTCAGGCAAAGCAAGAATATCGCTTATCCCTAACGTTCCTTTCACTCCATAACGATCCGCCAGCTGCTCCGCTGCATGCAGGTAAGCCTGCACCACAGTGTCATTTAACCGCGCGGCGGGCATCTGTTCTTCATCACGTTCCCTGTGGATAAAGACATCGATACGACCGCGTTTAATCTGCTGTTGAACCGTTCTTCTCAAGCCATCTTCGTAACGAGTCCATTCGCGCGGAATTCTCATCATCACTTCGCAATAGCGGTGATTTACCGATTTCAATTCCAAGCGCACTTTATAGCCCTCATAATGAAGGATAGCTTGACCGTATCCGGTCATACTCAATGACATCGGCATCACATCCATTATACTATTGTAATTGATTATTATAGTCGAAACAAGGGGGCCTGTGCGCGGCCTGATTTTTGCCATACGTAAGAAGTCAGTTCAGCTGTCATTTCATAGAACATAAATGGAGTCATAAAATAGATACCATTAAAATGTTCCATTGCCGTATTGAGTAGCTCCTTGGCAATAGACACACCCATTGTTCGTCCTTCCGGACCCTCAAGACCAGACATACGTGCACGCACCTCATCGGATAACTGAATGCCTGGTACTTCATTGTGCAAGTATTCTGCATTGCGCCCACTAGCCAGCGGCATAATACCGATAAAAATCGGTACTTCCAAATGTCGTGTCGCTTCCGCGATGGCTGCAATCAACTCGTGGTCGTATACGGGCTGAGTCATAACATAGTCGGCTCCGGAGGCAATTTTCTTCTCCAACCGCTGTACGGCTTTACCCAAATGCTTGACGTTAGGATTAAATGCGGCACCTACCACAAAATTAGCTTTCTGCTTCAGTGGCTTACCGGAAAATGCGACACCATCATTTAATTGCTTGATCATGCGTATGATTTCAAAAGAGGTCATATCATACACCGAACTGGCGCCTGGCAAATCACCGAACCGCGCCGGATCTCCAGTAACCGCCAGTACATGGTCAATACCGAGCGCGTCAAAACCCATCATGTGGGATTGAGTACCAATCAGATTGCGATCACGACATGCTATATGAATTAATGGACGCAAGCCTGTTTCAATACTGACCAAATGTCCAAGCGCCATGTTGCTCATGCGAGTGACTGCAAGCGAGTTGTCAGCCAGTGTAAGCGCGTCGGCCCCGGCTTTCTTCAACGCATGAGCACCTTGCATAAACCTCGTAATGTCCAGATCGCGCGGAGGATCCAGTTCTACAATGACCGTATGTCGTTCCTTTACAAGATCCACGATGTTGGGCTCACTGGTATGTCTGCCATTTCCTCGTTCCCTTTCATCTGCAATCTGCTCCGCCACTTGAAAGGACTCTTTCGACAAAGCTTCTTTTGAAGCAAGAGGAGGCGGTTGCAAACGGTTCAAGGCTTTGGATATAGCAGCAATATGATCCGGTGTAGTTCCGCAGCAACCACCGAGCAGCCTCGTTCCCAGGTCTACAAAGGTTTTGGCACATTCTCCAAAATATTCAGGTGATGCACCGTATACATAGTGACCGTCCACATAATCTGCTAGTCCCGCATTCGGATATACGGACAACGGTACAGACAAAGGGCCGTCCAGCTGCTCCATTACACTCATAATTCCCTGCGGACCCGAGTGACAGTTAAATCCAAGGATGTCTGCCCCCTCATTACGCAGCACCGAAAAAGCTTCCGCCACTAAAAAACCATCCTGAGTACGACCAACCTGATCGACCGCAAACTGACAAATCACCGGAATATCACTATATTTACGTACACTGTGAAGCGCTATGCGTATTTCATCCAGTGAATAAAACGTTTCGCACAAAATACCGTCGACTCCTTCGGAGAGAAGGGCATCAATTTGCTGTTCATAGTTTCTTGCCAGCTCCAGCTTTGATATGTTAAGCCGTTTGCCCCCACATATGGAACCCACTGCACCTACCACATAATGTTCAGGTCCGGCCGCATTTCTGGCAATTCTCACACCAGCACGATTGATCTCTTCTACCTTAGATTCCAGTCCAAACCGGGCTAACTTATAATCATTTGCAGAAAATGTATTAGTCTCCAGCAATCGAGCTCCTGCACTTAAATATTGACCATGCACGTCTGATATAACATCAGGCGAAGTGATGTTCAGTTCTTCGAAAGACGTATTTACTGGAAATCCTAGCTGATATAAAAAAGTCCCCATTGCGCCGTCTCCGACAATAATTTCACGATTCAGCACAGTACGCAAATCCGGTTTCATGTCCTCTGCTCCACCCCGCTCTTTATTTTCATACTAATGTAACATAAAGAGACTTCAAACATAAGCCAAAAACTAAAAAAGCCGCCCCACTCCCCGACAATATGATATCAGGAGTAGAGCGGCTTGATTCATCTTTTCTATTTCCTACTACATTTTCCCAACGGAAGAATGGAGAGAGTAAGCGTAAAAAGTCCCTTTTTTATTTACTTTAGCCACAATAGAATCCGTTCCCTTTTGCTGCTTGTAGAACGTATATTGATTCCCTTGAACTTTCACTTTATAGCCGGTCAAATTGATATTAAACAACATCTGAGCCTTGGGCTTGACTAGCTTCAAAGCTTCTGAGGCAGTATATTTCGGGCTTGCAAATGTTTTTTTGAAATCTGCGTCATCATTCCAATCCACCCCATAGGTGGATACGGCCAGCACTTTACCGGTTACCGCGCTAATTTTGACCTCACTGGCCTCGTTTGCATCCTCAAACGACCAATATGAAAGCCCCTTCGTTTCGTCCTTGTACCGTGAAGCGTGCTGCACCTTAATTGGCTGTCCACTCACACGCTTAAATGTGTTCATTGCACGGTTCAGTATCAGAGGGTCCACCCGCTTCAGCGCATAGTCCGCGTTGATGGTAATAGCGTTACCTCGATCCACATCCACATACAACGAGGAAGCCTGTTCACCTGCGCCCCAAAATACCCAGTAATTTGATGGCTTGTTGGACTGATAAGGGGATTTGACCCGCCAAAATGCTTCAAATTGCAAAGGACGCTTGCTGTCAAACGCTTTGGCGCTGTTTAGCACTTTCGTCTTGAGTGGCGCGTTCATCGCTTTTCCCAAGCTGCTTATTTTATATCGTATGGTTGTAGAATCTACTCTATTTTTTTCTTTATTATATTCTGTCTGTAACGTAGCAGTTCCATCTTCCAGTCCGCCCTCTACAATCCAAGTTTTCCCCATATCCGTCACATCGTCAAATTGAAATGCTGTCTTCGAGCCGATGAGTTCTTGCACCGCTTTTTCTAAACGGCTTACCACTGTCGGAGTTAGCGACCCAACCTGCTTATCCGTCGTTTCCGCGGCGGCCGGAATGGTCGCCGCCTGAACCGGAAGCGCGGTGGCTACAAATATGAGGACTGCAACTGCTGAAATCCAACGAAATTTCCGCACTATGAACGGCCTCCTTATTGTTTTTCATTTTCTATATTATACATCGTTCAGGCGCCAAAAAAAGACAGAATGTTGCTTTGTTCATCATATTCCTTGTATACAGGGGCATCTAAGTCCAAAAAAAGAAGACCTACTAAGGTCTTCTCAGATTGTCGAGAAAGTCTCGACAGCCTATTTTATGTTAATTTTGTTTAAGACGACACCGCGTTAATGTTGTATAATATAGGTAACTATTGTAGAACGGATGGTGTTGATATGCTACGCTCCAACCGCGAAAAACAACAATCCTACGAATTTGTTTCCATCGAAAATCTGGTTCCTCAAGATCACTTGCTCCGCAAAGTAGATAAGTATATCGATTTTTCGTTTATCGATGATAAAGTTCGACCACTGTATTGTGCAGACAACGGGCGTCCTGCCATTGATCCTACCGTATTGTTTAAAATGATCTTTCTCGGTTATTTCTATGGCATTCGCTCAGAACGGCAACTCGAGCGAGAAATTCAGACGAACCTAGCTTATCGTTGGTTTCTGGGGTTGGGCTTAACGGATAAAGTTCCGGACCATACGACGATTAGCTGGAATCGTCGCACTCGCTTTAAAGACACCACGATCTTTCAAGATATCTTCGATGAAATTGTGCTGCAGGCGATCTCTCACCGAATGGTGGGTGGGCGTGTTCTCGTCACCGATTCCACACACGTCAAAGCCAATGCTAACAGGCACCAGTACATCAAAGAACAAGTGTTGCAGAATACTAAAGACTATATGGACGAGCTGAACGAAGCGGTGAAGGATGACCGGAGAAACCACGGAAAAAAGCCTTAAAATCCCGAGAGGAAGTGAACGAAGAAAAAGAAATTAAAGTGAGCAAAACAGACCCGGACAGCGGCTATATGATCCGTGATGGCAAGCCCGAAGGCTTCTTCTATCTGGACCACCGCACGGTGGATATGAAGTACAATCTGATTACGGACGTGCATGTGACACCAGGGAATGTACATGATTCTGTCCCCTATTTGTCCCGTTTGGATCGCCAAAGAGAACGTTTTGGTTTTCAAGTAGAAGCTGTTGCACTAGATTCAGGTTATTTAACAACGCCGATTTGCCGAGGTTTGCAGAACCGAAAGATTTTTGCCGTGATTGCTCACCGAAGATTCCATCCCAGACAAGGACTGTTTCCGAAATGGAAGTTTGAATACGATGCCAAACGCAATGCGTATAGATGCCCAGCCCAACAGGAACTGCCCTACCGAACGACGGACCGTAAGGGATACCGGCAGTATGCCTCTGACCCAGCTCAGTGCCAGCATTGCCCACTGCTAAGTCAGTGTACCCAGTCTCGAAACCACCGCAAAGTGGTGACTCGGCATGTCTGGGAAGACAGCAAAGAGTGGGTACGGAGCAACCGGCTGAGCCCATCTGGTAAAAAGCTGTACCGCAAACGAAAAGAGACGATTGAGCGAAGCTTCGCGGATGCCAAAGAGCTCCATGGGTTTCGCTATTGCCGTTTGCGCGGTCTTCCAAACGTCAGGGAACAAGCCCTTATGACGGCAGCCGCGCAGAACATGAAGAAGATGGCGATCCACCTAGCTCGCCTGGAGAAACAGGGGTACCCCCCCTGCTTCTCCAGAGACCAGAGCATTATGATGTAAAAAAGAAACCCACGTCTCAAAATGACGGGGTTTCTCGACAATCTGAGAAGACCTACTAAGGTCTTCTTTTCACTCACTTCTATACGATTCATAAGTAGTTGCACGTTATCTTTATAGTCACATGATTCAGAACAGACGACCTTCGTACACGATCTCAGCCGGACCCGTCATATATATGTGATTATCTTCCTCGCTCCATTCGATATCCAGATCGCCGCCCTTCAGGCTTACAATGGCGTGGCGGTCGCTATATCCGTTTAGTACAGAAGCAACAAGCGTAGCACAGGCTCCGGTTCCACAAGCTAGCGTCGGCCCGGCTCCTCTCTCCCATACTCTCATATCTATATGCTTACGGCTACGTACCGTGGCGAACTCAACATTTGTTTTTTTAGGGAATAACGGATGGCATTCCAGCTTTGGCCCCCAGGCTTCCAGATCAAAGCTTGGCGCATCCTCCACATAAATGACACAGTGCGGATTCCCCATAGATACAGCCGTAAAGCGAAAACCACTTCCTCCAGCTTCAATGGGCTCATTAATTACGCTAGTCAGATCCAGAGTAGTCGGAATCTTCAAACCCTCAAGAATTGGCTCTCCCATATCTACCTTCACCATACGAACAAGTCCATTCTCTACAGTTAGTTCGACCTGCTGCACACCTGCACCCAGCGTCTCAATCGTGATCTGTTCACGGTTGATATGCTTACGGTCATATACGTATTTGGCAGCACAACGGATAGCATTACCGCATTGTTCGGCCTCTGAGCCGTCCGAGTTAATAATGCGCATGCAGAAATCCGCTTTTTCTGATGGCAATATATATACCAACCCATCGGCGCCAACACCAAAATGTCGATCACATAGCCGAACAGCTAATTCCGAGGCGTCAGACGGCAACTCCTGATGCCCAAACCAAACGATAAAATCATTACCTAGACCGTTCATTTTTGTGAATTCCATAGCTTACCTCCGCCGTTGCTGCTGATGTCATGTTCCTCATGAAGCTTTGATCCCATGATATCATACAGGGCAATAGTGGGAAAGCGATGCGATATGCATAACCCGATTTCTAGGATGAAAACTTCGTACGTCCCGCTGAAAAGTGTGTATTTCCGCCGCGACGACGGTTGCGTCGACCGCCCCACACACTTCCCGCTCCCATCAGAAACGTCGGAATCCCAGCTGCGACAATGGATAGCGCCCACTCACGCAAACCGAGCGGTACCGTTTTGAAAATAGGTTGCAGCATAGGCACGTACATAACCACTAGCATTAGTACTATTGAAGACAGCACGGCAAGCACAAGATAACTATTTTGAAACGGATTACGATGGAAAATAGAACGGGAACTGCGGCAATCAAACACATGAATTAACTGCGCCAGAACTAGCGTAGCAAAGGCAACGGACTGTGCTTTGATCAGTTGTCCTGCGTCATCCGGTGCAATACGTAATGTCAGCCAGAAGGCCGCTAGCGTACATAAACCAATCAACAAGCCACGACTAATGATTTTCCAGCCCAGTCGACGAGCAAAAATATTTTCCTTTGCGCCACGAGGTTTGTGCTCCATGAGATCCTTTTCTGGTTGGTCCACCCCCAGAGCCATCGCTGGTAGGCCATCTGTCACCAGATTCACCCATAAAATCTGGATCGGTAACAAAGGTAATGGCAGCCCGGCCATCATGGCAAAAAACATCGTCAAAATTTCACCCACATTGGAGGCGAGTAGATAACGGATAAATTTACGGATATTCTCGTAAATATTCCGTCCTTCCTCAATTGCGGCTACAATCGTAGAGAAATTATCATCACTCAGAACAAGCGCAGCCGCTTCTTTGGTCACGTCCGTTCCTGTAATACCCATTGCAATGCCGATGTCCGACGCCTTTATCGCTGGAGCGTCATTGACGCCATCTCCAGTCATGGCTACGACATGTCCGCGCCTTTGCAGTGACTTGACGATCCGTAGCTTGTGCTCCGGCGAAACCCGTGCATATACAGAGACGGTATCAACGGCTTTGTCCAGCGACGCATCATCCATCGCAGACAATTCCTGTCCTGTTAACACGTGGGATCCGCGCTGAAAAATGCCCAGCTGCTGTGCAATGGCCTCTGCAGTTGTACCGTGATCTCCGGTAATCATCACAGTGCGAATGCCAGCACGACGACACTTGCCAATGGCTTCGCGAACCTCGCGACGTGGCGGATCAATCATGCCTGTCAGCCCGATAAAGATCAGTTGTGCTTCAGCCTCCTCAACCGTGGAGACACGCTCATGCGAGCGGATATCACGGTAAGCGACACCAAGTACACGTAGCGCCTCCGAGGCCATTCCTTCGTTAGCTGCCAGTACCTTTTGGCGCAGCGTACCCGTTAACGGAACGACATTTCCTTCCCATAAAATGTAGGAGCACTGGCCCAGCAATACATCCGGTGCACCTTTGGCAAAGACAATGTGTCCTCCCTGGTGGCGTACGAGTACCGACATTCGCTTCCGATCCGAGTCAAAAGGAAATTCTCGCTCCCTTGTGTATAGCTCATATAGCCCTTGTCGCGTGACTCCGCCCTTGGCAGCTAACGTGACCAGCGCTCCTTCCGTCGGATCACCCTTTAGCTCCCAAACGGAGGACGGCGTCGGCTCTTTGGTTTTCTTTTTCGAACGTAGCTCCTCTGTATCGGCTTGAACAATTTCCGCATTGTTGCAAAGCACACTGGCTTGCAGCAGTCTACGCAGAGATTGTCCGTTTTTAAGATCGGCAGGAAGGTCTCTATCCATAATATGCCCGTGAGGGTCATAGCCCTCTCCCGTAACTCCCCAGAAGCGGCCGTCCAGCCATAGCTTGGTAACCGTCATTTTATTTTGGGTCAGGGTACCCGTTTTGTCGGAACAAATGACAGATGCACAGCCGAGCGTTTCAACAGAAGGCAGCTTACGCACAATCGCCTTTCGTTTAATCATACGCTGCACACCCAATGCGAGCGCAATCGTCACAATAGCTGGCAACCCTTCCGGTATAGCCGCCACAGCCAAGCTCACTCCGGCCAAGAACATGCTCATGGCTGGCTGTCCATGTAAAATGCCTGCTACGACAACGAGCACCGTTAGCGCCAACGCTACGATAATCAAAATTTTGCCCAATTGCTCCAATCTGTGCTGCAACGGTGTCTCCTGCGACTCCGTATTTTCTATCAAGTCTGCGATCTTACCCATTTCGGTACTCATACCTGTACGTATAACTATTCCTTGTGCGGTTCCTCTAGTCATCATCGTGCCCATAAAACCGATGTTTTTTTGATCCCCAAGTGGTACCTCGGCGGCATGAATAGGGCGGCAATGCTTACTCACCGGAACCGATTCACCTGTCAGGGCGGACTCCTCTACATCACAGCCGTTCGTACTCAACCACCTTACATCTGCGGGAATGCGATCACCACTTTCCAGCAGCACAATATCACCCGGTACCAGTTCTCTGGCTTGAACTTGAATTCGTTTTCCGCCCCGCAACACTTTGGCCGTCGGAGCCGATAGTTGTCTCAAAGCTCGCAATGAACGCTCAGCTCTGAATTCCTGTACAAAGCCAAGAATTCCATTCAGTACAACAATAGCAATAATGGTAATCGCGTCCAAATACTCGCCAAGCAGGCCGGATATCAGGGTCGCTCCCATCAATACAAGCATCATAAAATCCTTGAACTGGTTGAGCAGCAGCAAGATCGCCGAAACTCGCTTCCCCTCGCTCAGCTCATTCCATCCTGACCTTTCTCTTCGTTCCGCAAGCTGTTCCTCCGAAAGACCCTGCTTCGGGTCGACTTCCAGACTTGTTGAAAGCTGTTCATTGCTTAATTGGTGCCAGTGTGCTTGTTCCATTCTCCCCAATTCCCTCCCGGTCAGATAGTCCGCTTCCGTCGGTTGTGCGTAGGATGGCTGCCCGTTATTATATTTTTGTGCCGCGATTGCTGATAAGCTGGACAGACTTTCTAGATTCAATCTATTCGGACAGGATCTGAAATATCACAAAGCCGCTTAAGTTTTGTCCCAAAGTTATGTATCATAGTAGGAAGGCGAAAATACATTTGCTTCAAAGGAGAACATAATTATGGCATTGGACGGAATCGTAACCCGCGCTATCGTACACGAACTGCAAGGCATCCGAGGCGGGCGCATTAATAAAATACATCAGCCAAACGATCGCGATATCGTGCTGAATCTGCGGGCACAAGGCGGAAGCGTAAAGCTGCTGCTGTCAGCTAATCCGACCTTCCCGCGTGTACATTTTACAGAACAAAGCTTTCTTAATCCGACAGAAGCTCCTATGTTTTGTATGCTTCTTCGCAAGCATTGCGAAGGAGGCGTTATTGAGAAAATCACGCAGGTGGGCATGGAGCGTATTATTCACATGGATGTACGTCAACGTGATGAACTGGGAGATGTTTCACTCAAACGAATTATCATTGAACTGATGGGCAGACACAGCAACATTATTTTGCTTGACCCGGAAACAGGCGTGATGCTAGATGGCATTCATCATGTTACACCGTCTATTAGCAGCTATCGGGTCATTATGCCCGGCTTTCAATACACGGAGCCTCCTGAACAAAACAAGCTGAATCCACTAGAAACAGAAGAGGCGGCTTTCAGATCCTCGTATCAAACAGCGATTGAGGCCGAAGAAACCCCCAAACGCTGGATCGTGAACACTTTTACCGGGCTCAGTCCCCTCATTGCTGAAGAGATACTAACTCGAGTAACTAATGAAGTATCTGGTGGTAGTGATCATTCACTATGGAGTACATTCAGTCACATCATGGATGACGTGCGGAATCATCGTTTTCAGCCGGTATCTGGACTAAATGCACAAGATAAAGTGATATTCTCAGCTATTCCGCTGACGTTGATCCAAGGAGAACGTAAGGAATACGCTACGATCAGTGAGTGTATGGAGGACTTCTTCGGTGAAAAGGCAGAAAGGGATACGGTTAAGCAAAAGGTCAGTGACCTACTGCGGTTTCTGCAAAACGAGCGAAGTAAAAATGTAAAAAAACTCGACTATCTCCAGCAGGATTTGGCCGAGGCGGAAGATGCCGATCAATTTCGCATTTATGGAGAGTTGCTGTTCGCTTCGCTGCATGAGGTGAAAAAAGGGGACAAAGAAGTGACGCTCACCAACTTCTATGATGAGGAACAGCGTCCAATGTCCATCCCACTGGACCCACTACTCAACCCGTCGGATAATGCACAACGGTATTTTAAAAAATACAACAAATATAAAAACAGCCTGGCTGTCATTGACGAACAACTGGAGAAAACACACGAAGAAATCCGTTATATGGACAGTCTTCTTCAGCAGCTAGCCCATGCCTCTATGAATGACATTGAGGAAATACGTGAAGAACTGGTTCAGCAGGGCTATCTCAGAGATCGGGTCAAAAAAGGAAAGAAAAAGAAGAAAAACGACCGTCCAACCCTGCACGTCTATACATCATCCGAAGGTATCGAGTTACTGGTTGGCAAAAACAACTTGCAAAATGAATATGTAACAAATCGACTGGCCGGACCAAATGACACCTGGCTGCACACAAAGGATATTCCGGGGTCACACGTCGTTATACGTGCTGAGCAATTCGGAGATGCGACGCTGGAGGAAGCAGCTCAACTCGCTGCTTATTTTAGTCAGGCCAAGCAGTCCAGCAGTGTACCTGTGGACGCCACCCTGATTCGACATGTACGTAAGCCTAGCGGAGCCAAACCTGGCTTTGTCATCTACGACCATCAGCGTACGCTTTTCATTACACCCGATGAGGAACTAGTCAAAAAGCTGCCGAATCGCATCAAAAACGGCTAAGTCCTACTAGCCTATTGAATCCACAAAAAAAGCCCTTTGTTCTTTGCACGATACACTTCTTGTGTTCCATGCATAAGGCAAGGGGCTTTTTATTTACTTTTGTCCAACAGCAGCCTTCCTCAATTCCTCGACTACCTGCCCTTCCACACTACGGCTACCCAGATCACCGTGAAAAATAACACCTTGACGCGCGCCGTGAAAATCCGAGCCGCCAGTTGCAATGAGCCCATATTGCGCCGCCATCGCAGTATATCGGCTCTCAGCCTCAGCATCATGGTCCGAATGTCGCACCTCCAAGCCCGCAGGCTTCGCCTCCTCTATAATAGAACGAACCAGCTCATCATTTCCGTACAAGCCAGGGTGGGCCACCACGGGTACCCCTCCTGCTTCACGAATCCAGTTTATGGCCTCCGCAGGCTCTACACGGGGTACAGACACATATCCGGGCGCTCCTTCCGCCAAGTAACGGTCAAACGCGTCCCGCATATCCTTCGCATATCCTTTTTGAACCAGCGTATCCGCCATATGCGGACGTCCAATGCTTTCATCTGGTGCCAGCGGTCTGCCCATCGTAGCCACCACTTCATCCAGTGTGATTTCCACACCCAGACTACGCAATTGACTCAAAATCAAATCATTACGGGTATCCCGTGCCTGGCGAAGCTTTTCCAACCGTTCCAAAAACACTTTATTGCGGTAATCCATAAAATAACCGAGTATATGAATATCCTTATCGCCAGCTCGAGTACTAATTTCCACTCCTGGCACCACAGTAATTCCTATGCGTTTTCCCTCTTCCAGAGCTTCCTCCAGGCCAGCTACCGTATCATGATCTGTAATGGCCACACCTGCCAGTCCTTTTTCCTTGGCCCAGCGCACATTATCTGCAGGTGGTTGCATTCCGTCAGATGCTTGGGTGTGTGTGTGTAAATCATATCGTTTTACGTTAATCTGCTCCTTCATTATACATCCTCCTTCTCTTTCACCTTTGCAAGCTCGTCCTGCGAGTCCCTCAGGACGTCCGTTCCCTGATCATGACGACGCAAGTAAGACAGGAAGGTTACTACCGGAATCGGCAACAACGCCGACTTCAAATGAATTGCATAAAATTCTCGTTTGAACGTGATATCTGAAATATTTACAATTTTCAATAATCCGAGCGCAACTTCATGCTTCACCGAAGATGGTGATAGCATGGTAATACCCAGTCCAGCCTCCACCGCCGATTTAACCGCTCCAGTGCTCCCCATCTCCATTACAATCCCAAGTCGGGAGGCATCCATACCACGATTTTTCAGCTCATCTTCTATTACTTGACGTGTACCAGATCCCTTTTCTCTGGCTACAAAAGGATGCTTGAACACATCTTCCAGAACCACTTTTTTAGCCTTGGCCAGCGCATGTCCTGAAGGCACAATCAATTTCAGTTCGTCCTGCATCACAGGTTCCACCACGATATCCGGATGCTGGACTGGGGCCTCAATCAGTCCTAAATTCAGCTGATGTTTTAGTATATCATCCATAATCTGAGTTGTATTCATCACATTCATCGCCATGCGTATATGAGGGTATTCCTGACCAAACGGTCCCAGCATTCTGGGTACAATATACTCACCAATCGTTAGGCTGGCGCCAATATGCAATCTTCCCTCCAACATGTGAGTAAAAGCAGACATCGCCTCGTCAGCTTCCCTGATCAGTTGCATGCTTTTTTTCGCAAAAGGCAGGAGTGTCGCTCCCGCCTCTGAAAGTTCGATTTTTTTAGTCGAACGTTGCAGCAGTTTTGTGCCAAAATAATCTTCCAAAGACTGAATTTGCATCGTCACCGCAGGTTGTGTCATATGCAGCGCTTGTGCCGCCGCCGAGAAGCTCCCGCGTTCCGCTACGGTATAAAAAATGTGCAACTGATGAAAGTTCATACTGACAGCCCTCTCCCCTCTGTTCTCCCTATTTTAACATAAGAAAAACGTCTGTCGAAGCATTTCCAAGTAAACTTACTGAATTGGGTAGTTTTATTATTGGAAAATAAAAAAAGCATGCAGCTAATAAGTGCATACTTTCTACTTAAACTTAACGGTATTCAGGAAGTTTGGAGATTTTTTCATCTGAAGCCGTTCTCCAAATGACCGTCTATTTTTGCTTACGAGTGCTTTTCATCAGTGTCATGCGCCGCGAATGGCGTAACCATGAATAGTATGACTTCAAATCCCTTAATTCAATGGTCTCCGACATCCGGCCCAAAAAGGTAATGACAATCATTTTGTGAAGCGGATTCCCCGCAATATCCATCTCGCCGGGCAACTCTCCAAATTCGGCCACGACGACCAGATCACCATCAATTAAATATACATCCTCTTCGTTATGATAATAGGACTCCATCCTGTTTTGCTTCAGGCATTCCCAAAGCCAGGCGGCGATATGATTCGTCTCGGACTGTTTCTGCTCTACCCGATCTAAGTAACGTGATTTCGCATGATTTGTTATCACGATATCGGCGACTTTTTTATCGCCCATCTCCACGTAGAACGGTTCGTATGTACTCCATCGCTGCATTGCTTTGTCACGCACGGGATCACTCTCCCCACCAGATAGGTCTTTATATCTACCAATATATTCATATGTTACCTCAACAGACCCGGGACTACAAGTTACAAAATTGAAGTTTATGGGTGATATTTAAGATTTTTTAGGTCTAACAGCATCAAGACCATTATGCAAAAGTCCTGACTTCACGAAAAAAAGCCAGCCTGTAGGCTGACCTTTCAAAAAATGTTTACAATTTATAGACATTTAATATTATATTTCATATTCTTTCATCTTTTCCTTATCGTCGTTGTAATCCGTCCTAATCTCATTTCGAAAAGAGCGCTCGACCTTACGCACATAGGAAAGTCTGCGAATATTTTTAACGGTGTCTTCTGCCCGATCCGCATTCATATATATCACTACATAATGCATACGCTTTGAAATAAAGTGGACATTTCCGTATTTCTCCAGATTGCGGGCAGCCTTGATATCGCTTACCCAAATGATGTACCCTGTCCGCTCGGCAAACATTCGCTTCATCTCCCCCCACTCGGTATCATTCCTATGACCTATCCACAGGAGCATTTCCCTCCGCTGCCACATCCGCCTTTTTTCACATTCGGATCATTGCTCGGCACCTTAATAGTCTCGGACACGGAATATGCAATCGTTTCAGACATGGCATGAAGCATATCATCCAGCGCCTTTTCGGCTCGTTTGAACTCCTTAACATCCACGAATTGTTCCAGTTCCAGCTCAACGACCTGCACTGCATCCTTCGCTTCATGATAGTTCGGATGAAAATGCCCAAAACGCTCCGTTTCCGCGAATAGCTCCTTTTTGGCATCCAGCTTGCGTACACACGCCTGAATAGACGGATTCAATTCCACACGCTGTTTCCAATATAAATAATCCGATACCTCAAAGGATCGGTTGACCATATCGCCCAATTCATAGGCGTTAATAAGCACTTCTGCCATATTGACCGTGTTCAATTCGGCTACGCTCATGAATGTTCATCTCACTTTATATAAAGTTCTACCCTGTAAAAGTAGACTCATTTATCATACCACATCCTTCTTTTGAGAAGAAGGAGTTTCATGCACTTCCTGGCCCTACTATGTAAAAGGAACCAGCAAGCGCATGTCTGACCATTCACTTGGCTGTAAGGTCGCAGGAGAAAGTGTTTCGTCATCCCTTCCTGAGGCATACCAGCCTGTGACACTCCATGGTGCACCGGAAACCACCGCCTCCGGTATCCATTTAACCTCTTTCCCACCGATTCGCAGCCCCACAGCAGCCTGCCAACGAATCGCTTGCTCGATCAACTGCCGGGCAGTGGAAGTATGGTAACTTCTCCATTCTTTTGTCCATGAGGAGGGGACTGTAGATCTTTCTGGAAAATAGTCAGACGGATCAGGCAGTGTATGCTCTTGTTCGTAAAAGTGCAGCGTTCGCCCTGTATAAACCAAACCTGCTCTCCCCTCTTGGGAAAATATAGAACGGGCTTGAATAGGTTCGGACTCCATTTCACTGTTGAGGCTGCCTGAATTTATGTTCTCTGTTTCCGAAATCAGTGGATAATGATGAGCTGGCTCGTCCACACCTTCGGGTTCACGACGTGGACCTAATCCTATTGCAGCAAGCGTTTTTCGTATTTTGACAACAGAGCTCGCCGGAATAATAAAGTCCTTGTCGCCAAGCCGTTCCAGCAATCCTTCCAGCGCGGGATGGCGTGCAACCATGTCTGCATCCTCCTGTGTGCTACATCGCAAAAGTGTTACCGTTGCAAATGCCGTCCGTCCGACATCGCCTGCCCACTGTTCTACCGCCATACGTACATGATCAGGCACGCCTGTCCGGCTGAACTTGTCCAGTAGAGCAGGAATTGCTTTAGCTTCCATCCCTAACTCGATTGCCTCTGTAACACTTTCTCTGGTGATCCGGTATATTGCCATCCGATCTCCTGTCACACGTTCACAGCAGCATTCCAGTCGCCAGCGCACATCATATGCCACATCTGGCGGAACCAATATTTCAAAATCAGGTTGTACATAAAAAGTACCTTGTTCTTGATTTGTATCCTCGTAATTATTGGGACGAAGCATGTCTAACACAGATACATTCCAGCGAAAACACAGTTTACCCGATGCAGTCTGGCCCCAATCACCCATTCCAAACGCAGTCAGGGCCTTCAGCCAACCCTCCAATCCCTCCATGAAAGATCCATTAAAATTAAAATCAGAACCCGTTTCTCCCGCAAACCCTTCCGGATTTGAGGTTGTAGGAATAAGGTCTAAAAGGGCGCCGTTCTTGGAATCAGCTCCGCTCGTACTCTCCTGCTGGATTAGGCCTACTTGAAGCATCCATTGCAGCAGACACTTGATAGATATCCACCCTTCTATTCCCATATACTGGGAGACGGCACACAGCATATAGCGAAAATGCTGCATGGATGCTTCGGCCTTGCCGTATCTTTCCATGAGTGTAGCAAAAATATGCTTGCGCATTTGCCAAGCAGACAAACGAATCCAAGTCGCCAGTTCCGTTTCCTGAATGCGAAAAGACACCGTTTCTTTCACTAACAGCCCCAAACTGAGTAGCAAATCCATCATGACCACCGTTTGCACAGGATACAGCTCTGCATGCGCATAATGCAACCCAAGACCCATCAGGTCCTCCGGGCGAAAGGGGGTCAGTTCATTCAATTTTTGCAATGATCGCTTATGTATGGTTCCTTTGGCCGTCAAAGGGACGCCCTGTACTGCAATACGTGACAACGCATGCAGCAATTCCGACTTCAGGCCTGTCATTGATTCATGTACCGTTATCGGATGATCCGAATGCATCATGTTCATTGGATTTTCCTCTAACAACATATCGTACAGATCCGGTAGTCGATAAACCGGGATATATAAAATTCGTTCGCCCCACGATTTGGTAACAGCCTCCAGCCAGCCCCGGGCACGTAATCCACGCAGTGCCAGTTTCGTTTCGACTCCGCTTAACGATCCCCGGGTAAGCTGTATAGGTTCTTCTTCCTTCATGGGCTGTCCCGCGTGCCGAATAAAGCATCGTCTAAGTACCAGCAGCTCATCCGATGAAAGCTCATTCCAGCTGTCTTGCGTGTTCGTTACGCCCATTCTTGATTAGGCCTCCTTTTTCTTTCCACGATCTCCAGACTTAGCATCCCTGCTTCCAATAGCCTCTGTCACACTAAATCTGCGAACCGCATATTCATAGCCTTGCTCAATCAGGAACAGCTGACGACGAGCTGCAAAATCCATCTCCTTGCTATTCTCCGTCACTAGAGCATAAAAATAAGCTTTATTCTCGCCTGACTTTGGTCGCAAAATGCGTCCCAGTCGCTGCGCTTCTTCCTGGCGAGAGCCAAAGCTGCCCGATACCTCTATGGCTACTGCTGCATCCGGCAGATCCACCGCAAAGTTTGCAACCTTGGACACCAATAGGGTCCGAATTGCACCCTTGCGGAATGCATCAAACCAACGCACCCGCTCCGTCTGGCTCATTGAACCCGTAATCAGTGGGACACCGAGCTCCTGAGCCAATGTACGCAACTGGTCCAAATATTGACCAATAATGAGCGTGGGCAAACCACTGTGCTGCTGCATCAGGCTACGCACCGCCTCCAGTTTGATCGGATTTTCGGCTGCAATTCGGTACTGCTGTCTGCCCTCAGCACGCATACTTCGCTCCAAAAGTTCAGCTGTCATTGGAAGCCGCAACTCCACACAATCGACCTGAGCGATCCAGCCCTGTCGCTCCAGCTCCTTCCATGGCATATCATACCGTTTGGGCCCAATTAAAGAGAACACATCCCGTTCACAACCATCCTCTCGAACCAGCGTGGCCGTTAACCCCAAACGACGGGTAGCCTGAATGTCAGCCGTCGCCCGGAATACTGGCGCGGGCAGCAAATGAACCTCATCATATATAATGAGTCCCCACTTCCGCTCACTCAGCAGTTTCATATGCTCAAAATCCCCATCCTTGGTGCGACGGTGTGTCAAAATTTGGTATGTTGCCACCGTAATCGGGCGCACTTCTTTTTTCTGACCACTATATTCCCCGATGGAATCGGCAGAAATATCCGTCTTTTGCTTTAATTCTTCTACCCATTGCCGTACAGAAGTAGTATTAGATGTTAGAATAAGCACTTCACACTGAAGCCGATTCATCACCGCCATGCCTATCACTGTTTTTCCAGCTCCGCATGGAAGCACCAGTACACCACTACCCCCTAAGCCGTCGGCTCCTTCAAACGCATCAGCGGCCTTTACTTGATAATCACGAAGCCGCAACTTCGTTTGTCCCTTTCCCAAGGTAAAACTAAGCTGATTCCCTTCAAGATAGCCTGCCGTATCCACAACGGGATATCCCAAGCGAGTTAATTCCTGCTTGAGCAAGCCCCGACTTTCGGGCGGGACCGATGCGCTTTCCTCATCAACGCGAAGTAAACCAAGCTGTATTAGCTCTTGCTTGGTCAGTAGCTCATCCAGTAAAGCGGGGGTCTCTGCTGCCAAGATCAAGCGATCACCTATTGCATAGCTGTTGGCTTTCCCTGTCTTTATACCTCCGTTTTCTTTCGTACCTCGTGAAAGCGTCAACGTCCCATAGCGAGAAACGAGCTGTTCAATATCATTCAACAAATCACGTGGAATATCCCAACGGGAAATGGAATACAAACTATTTTGAATGTCCTCAGCACTCCATCCGAGGGCAACTGCATTCCACAAAGACAGTGGAGTGATGTGGTATGTATGAAAAGCGGACGGACTTTTAACCAGCTCCGCATAAATCTGCAACTGTGAACGAGCCCATTCCGAACCGGGCAAGCCCATTTCCAGCAGAACGGTAAAATCACGTTGTACAATACAAGGATGATCTGGATTCATGACTACCTCCTGATAATCTAACAATACATCATTTTAAAGTTGAATCAATTTCATAACTCATTAAAGTTTGGTGGTTGTAACTAGATACAGACAAATCGAATCATTTTGATCTATAACTAGTTTTGATTGAAGCAGCTAAAGGTATTATGAAATTGATTTAGTTATATAATAAATAGCTTATCCGTTTATTCGAATATCAACCAGAATAGCAAGGAGTCCAACCCATATTCGGGTTGAACTCCTGATTTAACGCCCGGGGTTAAGACCCCCCAACAAATGCCTACCTTAATTATTCTTCTAGTGGACCTGCTCGGAAATATGACTAAGCGCCTCTCCAGCGTTGTCTGCAAAAATATTACGAACAGCCAAATCCCCGATTGAGACAATCCCGATCAGACGGTCTCCTTCCGTCACAGGCAACCGACGGATTTGCTGCTCCGCCATCAGTTCAGCTGCTTGGTCCACCGACATGTCCGCACTGGCTGTACGAATACCTGTCGTCATAACCGTATCGACTGAACCCGAACCCGAATTTTTAGCCGCATAACCGCGAACGACAAGATCACGGTCCGTTACTACGCCGATCAACTTATCACTGCCTTCGCTTTCCACAACCGGAATAAAACCAGTATCATTGTCCTTCATTTTGACCGCAATTTCATAAATATTGTCCTGCGGGGTAACCGTTACGCATTCTTTAGTCATAACTTCCTGAACCTTTTTCATGGGTACTCCCTCCTTTTCAAGAGTAGGGTACCCCATTTCATTCAGCTCATACTCCAGATTGAACCGTTCCCAATTCAACTCATTTTAGCCCTTAATTGCCCCTGCTTTTCGTTCCGCAGCGTATCCCGTAGACATCGCAATAAACAACCGAACCGCGTTAATCATAGCATCCTCATCAAAGTCAAATTTAGGATGATGGTGTGGATAAACCGCTCCTTTAGCTGGGTTACCCGCTCCTACGAACATGAAGCAACCTGGCACACGTTCCAAATAATACGCAAAATCTTCAGCAGGCATCAGCTTCGACGCTTCCTGTACATTCTCCTTGCCGAAAACAGATTTTGCTTCATTAAAGAAACGAGATGCTTCATGTGCGTCATTGACAACTGGTGGGTATCCCATAATATAGCGAACCTGTGCTGTTGTACCGTATGTTGCGGCTGTGAGCTCTGTTACCTCATGCAGTCGCTCCTTCATCACCGTTCGTGTCTCCTCATCAAACGTACGAATCGTTCCACTCAAGCGACACGTTTCTGCGATCACATTTTGCGCAGAGCCCCCTTGGATGGTTCCCACCGTCAGCACGGCAGGTCGTAATGGGTCGACTGAACGACTTACGACACTTTGCAATTGCATGACAAGAGCTGAGCCCGCCACGACACTATCATTAGTGGACTGAGGCATCCCACCATGCCCACCCTTACCTGTGATTTCAATATAAAAATCATCTGCCGCCGCCATCAGCGGCCCTGCACAACTCGCAGCCGTTCCGACAGGAAAAGGTGTCCATAAATGGATACCATAAATGACGTCCACACCTTCCAATATACCATCCTTTATTACACTGACCGCTCCGCCAGGCAGCAATTCCTCCGCAGGTTGGAACAACAACCGAATTTCTCCTTGCAGCTCGTCCCGATTCAGACTGAAATAGTAAGCCGTTCCAAGTAGCGCGGATGTATGTCCATCATGGCCGCAAGCATGCATGGCTCCGTCTACGTTGGAGCGATATTCACATTCCTTTTCATCCTGAATAGGAAGAGCATCCATATCGGCACGCAGCAGGACGACAGGCCCGGGTTTAGCACCACGAATGGTGCCTACAACACCGTGTCCCCCTACCTGACGGCGAATCTCGATTCCCCAACTCTCCAACTTATCCGCTACAAAAGCTGCAGTTTTGCTTTCCTGAAAGGAAATTTCGGGATTCTTATGTAAATGTCTACGCCACTCCACCATATTTTCTTGCAACTGGTCAAACCAGGTCTTGTCTAGCGCATGTTGTGTCATATTGCTCCACCTCTCCTTTTAAAGCACCGGGCAAGTTCCCGATTCATCTTGCAGCGTCACCACGTATGCACCGCTGCTCTCAAGTCTTCATTTTTATCCTATTGTAGCAGATATGGAATTGTTGTGATATCTGTTGCTTCAGGGAGGTTGCAGAAGCCCATCAAACATAATATGATAAAATGGGTAAACGATAAAATGATAACCGTCTGCGAGGAATATACCTTGTGGCGAATACCGGGGGAAGCTGATATGAGAAATACGAAGCCGGAGACTCGAAGAAGAGGCACACCGGATTTCCAATTGCTGATCCTCACTTTGTTACTGGTTGGATTCGGTGTAATTATGGTATTTAGCTCCAGCTCCAGCGTAGCTTTGCTGAATAAAGAATATAATTTTGACTCTTTATATTTTGTGAAGCGCCAATCTGCATTTGCTGTACTTGGACTTTTTATTATGTTGGTAGCTATGAATATTAAGATGGAAAAATATAAAAAGCTTTTTGTACCTTTATTTTTCATAACTATATTACTGCTAATCATCGTTCTTTTTACAGGCTCACTTAACGGCGCAAAAAGCTGGCTCAGGTTTGGTAGTGTTGGTTTCCAGCCAACGGAGCTTGCGAAAATTTCCATCATTCTTTACTTATCTGCACTGATTGTCAAAAAAGGAGATCGCTTTAGAGATCTGCGGACTGGCTACATACCTGTAACAGTCATTGTAGGCTGTGTTGCAGGACTCATCATGCTTCAACCTGATTTAGGCTCCTGCTTCATTTTGGTTGCTACGAGTGGTCTGATTATTTATGCCGGGGGAGCCAGTGTCAAGCATATTACAGCATCCATTGTTCTGCTCGTGCTAGGCGCTTCCATCGTATTTGGTATTGGGTCGTTGTTTGGAGGAGATTCTGGAACCACAGATGGACAAGTTGCTGCCAAGCAAGATTATAAAATCGGACGCTTTCAAGCCTTTCTTAATCCCGAGAAATATAGACAAGGAACGGGATACAATCTGGTACAGTCCTTGCAAGCTATAGGTGAAGGCGGCTTAAACGGCTCAGGCTTTGGTAAAGGTATTATCAAGCTTCACTATCTTCCTAATTCATTTAATGATTTTATCTTTTCTGTAATTGGTGAAGAATTCGGATTTATCGGAACAGCCATATTCCTGATGCTATATTTGTATTTCATTTGGCGAGGCATGATCATTGCTCTGCGTTGCCATGATCCGTTCGGAACGTTGGTAGGCACCGGTATCATGGGTTTGATCGCCATTCAGGCCTTCATTAACATCGGCGGTGTAACCCAAACGATTCCTATCACTGGCGTAACGCTTCCATTTATCAGCTTTGGTGGCTCCTCCTTGCTTGTCATGATGTTTTCGATGGGCATTATGCTCAGTATTTCTCGTGAGAACACCAAACAAGCGGTGCAGGAACGCACCACAGGGGTGGCTGTCCGTAATGAAGTACCCAATCGCTTTCAAACTCGTAGAACCAACCGTTTTCGCTAAAAAAAGAACTTCCAAGGACCACTTACAACGGTGGCTTTGGAAGTTCTTTTGGTTATGTATAAAAATACGGAAACCCTCTGCAAAAATGGCTATGCTGTTGATTCATAAAACGAAAACTGGCGATTCTATAACCACCAGTTTTCGTGTTTTTATTCGGGTTATCCTACGGAATTCCCGGCATGTATACAATTGGTTAAAAATGTAGCATTATCGGTCCTTGATTCTATTACACTGCGTCGTCCTTGAACGCGACACCTTCCACTTTTACGTTCACTTCCACGACCCGCAAACCTGTCATACTTTCGACGGCTTCTCGTACATTTTGCTGAAGAATTCGGGACACCTCATGAATAGGTGTTTCGTAGAGTACGATAATACGTAGATCAATGGCAGCTTCCAGCTGTCCAACCTCCACTGATACGCCTTTTTGCACATTTTTACCGCTCAGCCTTTTGGCCCAGCCTTCCGATAAACCACCTGACATTGCAGCAATGCCCGGTGTCTCTAATGCGGCCATCCCGGCAATTTTACCTACGACATCGTTGGAAATCTTGATGTTTCCTGCTTCCAGTTGTTGAATTTGCTCTGCCATGACCTATGTCCCCCTTCATCCATCCTTTATTTGTATTGTAAAGCCTCAGCCACTCCAAATGCAAACCCTACGTATGAAAAACAACTTTCGTTTACAACCTATATCATTTTGGGTATATTAATTTAGAAAATCCATACAAGTGACAGCTTTCACCAAACTTGTACACATTTATTGATATCGAGGTGCTCTTCATTGAAAAAATGGTTATCTCCCGCTTTGCTTATAGCGACATTTGCTCTTAGCGCAGTCGCCCATTACACGCATTGGAACGCTATAGCCCAATTTGTCATTTGTGCAATTTCTGTTGTATTCGTAGCCGGTTTCCTCGGCAGGGCGACCGAAAGCGTCGCGCATTATGCTGGCCAACGTTTAGGTGGATTCTTAAATGCCACCTTTGGTAACGCAGCCGAACTGATCATCGCCATCTTTCTTGTTAAAGAAGGTCTTTACGATATGGTAAAGGCTAGTCTTACTGGTTCTATCATCGGCAATCTGCTGTTGGTGCTAGGAGCAAGTCTGTTCGCTGGCGGTTTAAAGTACAAAGTACAAAATTTCAATATATCGCTGGCTGGATTAAGTGGTTCTCTGATGATTGTGGCTGTTATTGCCTTGTTCGTTCCAGCTGTCTTTTTGAACACACACGTTATCACGGATAGCGAATCAGATACGCTCAGCCTCATTGTCGCAGGCACGCTCATTGTCGCGTATATTGCGTGGCTTATTTTTTCTATGATTACGCATAAGGACTATTTATCTGATGTGACCGAACAAAAAGATGAAGAATTACCACATGAGCATGCCCCTGTATGGTCCAGAAACAAATCCATTGCCTATTTGATACTTGCTACCGTCATGGTCGCTTTTGTCAGCGAATGGCTGGTAGGTACGCTGGAGGTGTTTACGACCCAATTTGGGCTCAGCGAATTGTTCGTAGGTGCCTTCCTCGTCGCTATTATTGGTAATGCAGCCGAACACAGCGCTGCTATTTTACTGGCGATGAAGAATAAAATCGGTGCATCGGTTGAAATAGCTGTCGGCAGCAGTTTGCAAATTGCGCTATTTGTTGCCCCTGTGCTGATATTTGTCAGTTACTTTATGGGAAACACGATGAATATTGTTTTCACTACTATTGAGCTGGTCGCCATTGCTGTCGCTGTATTTATCGCCAAATCCATCACCCAAGACGGCTCAACCAACTGGTATGAGGGGCTCATGCTATTGGTAGTGTATGTATTGTTAGGTGTATCCTTCTTTCTTGTGTAGCTTTTTAAGGTTTTAAAATGTTCATTAGGATGGTGGAAGGGGATGCGCTTTTACCATCCTAAAAGAACATTTTTTTAAAAAAAGGCATCAAAAAAAGCATGCTCTCAAGCTCCGCATGCTCTCATCAATTCAACCGTCTTCCTAATTGGCCTTATTATTCATGGCCTCATATAGAATAGCCAGATTGCGTTCCAGCTCACTGACCAGCTGTTTACCTACCATTTCCGGAAGAAGTCCAGCGCGAACCGCAAAATCCACTTCCTTGGAAAATCCGTACATCTGAGTATCCAGCACTTCCTCATAGAGAGGGCAATAACGGGTTGCCAGATTCTCCATCTGTACTTCAATAAGCTTCTTTATTTTATCTGCATCTTCCTGAAGCAGATTAATAGCCTTGATATTCAATTGTTCCTGCAAATCAGATGAAGTCATGGATTCTTCCCCCCTATGTCTCAATGTCGCACAAGACGTCCTATCCTTAATATTAGACCAAATTGCAGGCTAATACAAGAACCTGACAAAAAAAGCATCCCTACAGTTACAGGTAGGGATGCTTTTGCTTCAAGAATAAAGTTAGCTGGCTACTGAAATATGAAGTCCGTGCTTCTCGAACACCTCGATGATCGCTTTCTTGGCTTCCTCCGCATCTGGTCCATGAACGTGTAGTTCATAGCTATGGCTGCTGACTAGGGTCGTAAACAAGCCCAGTATACTTTTCACATCAATATACTTATTTTCGGAATGAAGGACGATGGAAGAGGTGAACTTGCTCGCCGTCTGTGCAATTTCAACAACCGCCGCGTTATTATTGGACATAGAAATCCCTCGCTTTACTGAATTGTCATGTATCGTTACTCATCCATAATGATACATTGAAATCGCTTTCTCAGCAAGAACGGATATCGTTATTTTAAATTTTCAGGGTTTAATGGCTCCAGCTCAGGCAGTACAAAGATGCCATCTTTACGAATCAAAACATCGTCAAAATAAATTTCACCACCGCCATATTCTGGACGCTGAATCAACACCAAATCCCAGTGGATCGATGAACGATTACCGTTATCCGCTGTTTCATAAGCTTGACCCGGTGTAAAATGTAAGCTGCCGGCGATTTTCTCGTCAAACAAAATATCCTTCATTGGATGTAAGATGTGCGGATTAAACCCGATGGCAAACTCGCCAATATAACGTGCTCCCTCGTCAGAATCGAGAATATCATTCAGCCGCTTCGTATCGTTACTCGTCGCTTCCACGATCTTACCATTTTCAAAACGGAATTTAACATTTTCAAAAGTAATGCCATTATACAGGGTTTGTGCATTGTAGCTGATCGTTCCGTTAACGGAATCACGTACAGGCGCGCTGTATACTTCGCCATCCGGGATATTACATTGACCTGAACACTTGATAGCTCCAATTTGCTTAATAGAGAAATTCAAATCCGTACCCGGTCCACTAATCCGTACCTTGTCCGTCCGATTCATCAGGTCTGCCAATGCATCTTGAGCTTTGTCCATTTTTGCATAATCCAGATTACACACATCGAAATAAAAATCTTCGAACGCTTCTGTGCTGATATTCGCCAATTGAGCCATGCTGTCATTCGGATAACGCAGCACTACCCATTTGGTGTGTTTCACCCGTTGTTCGCTATGTACCGCATGCTGATAAATGGAATTATACAATTTCATTTTATCTTCCGGCACATCTGACAAATCATTTACATTTTCACCTGCACGAATTCCGATATAGCAGTGCATTTGCTTCATCCGGTTAAGGTCAATCTCAGCCCAGGTCTCCAGCATCTCCTTTGTCGCGTGACGAAGCATGGCGCTCTGTACCTTACGGTCTGTAAGTTGTACAAAAACATTTCCACCTTTTTTACCAACTTCATGAATGATGGCGTTAAGTAAGTCGCGCTCTGTACCAATCATTTCGATTAATACATTTTCTCCAGGCTGCACTTCAACAGAGTAACCTACTAAATTTTCCGCCAGCTTAAGTATTCTAGGATCTTTCATGTAGTGTCTCTCCTTCTCTATTTCATTCTTTTTGAACAATGGTTAATTCAAAGTCCATTGTATCACGCCCGCCACGTTACTTGTAGTCCTCAAAAGTAACTCTGGTTATCAAAGCCTCTTGATGCAGATCTTCATTCGCTCCCTGTCGGGTAATCTGGCATTCGGATGAAAGCTTTAAGGGTAAACCTGTTTGGCGATCTATGGTCAAATGATACACCGTATGCACAATTGATTGCTCCAGCTGGTTGTTCATATCCTCACAACTTTGCGCCCATATTTGGCTCAGCTTCTTTCGCAGCTCTCGATTCGTTCCTGTCTGCTGCGTTTTTAATATCACGATTTGAGGGTTTAACGTATTCATTTCTTTTATTAAACGATCTTTCAACCAGCGCTTTGCCGAAGCAGATTCCGGTTCAATCCTCAACACCCAAGTTCCCCGGGCAGCTCCCGTTTCCATACGAATGCTCTTATTCAGTGTATTTAATTCCTCAAGCTCCTGAATCGGATTGAAGCGATTTAACATACCATTTCCAACCACAGGAGGATAACCGGATGTCAGCGAAACCCATTTCCCACTCTGACGAATAAAACGTTCCTGTGTAACATCATGCTCGGACTTACCTTGTTTCAGAGCTGTGTAGCCACCTTGCTTACGGAAAGCCTCTGCAGAACCCCAGTGCATGGTCAATTCATCGTGATTTCTTAGCCTACCGCGATATTCAAACTGCTTATTCGTTGGCAGACCACTGTCTGCTCTAATTGCAGTCCGTCCAGTAAACGTTACCATCTCTTTGCCAGCCATTCCTGCAACTGCTCTCTTAAAAATCTGCTCAGGCGTATATTGTCGATCCAGTGCACAACCACTTAACACACCTATTACAAGCAACACACCACAAACCTGCATCATCCATTGCTTTTTCCAATGCATCCCATCATCCGTCCTATCCTGAACATAACTGTACTCATGAGCAATAATCCTGCTTCAAGCCAGTTATGCTACCTGGTTCACTTCATCGTGTTATCCCTATAGTTCAATCATACACACGATATAGCTACGTTTAGGATTACCTGTCCGCAATGGGTTATACAAGACAAAAAGAGAACATTCCCTAGGAATATTCTCTACACATTGGCTACATGATCAACAACTATTCGATTGCGTCCTTCATTTTTTGCTTCGTACAAGGCCATATCAGCCCTATAAAATAAAGATTCAATACTGATCTGCTCGTCCAGCCAGTTCCATTCAGCAATCCCGCAAGAAACAGTCACCTGAGGCTCAGTTTCATGCTGTACGCGGTAACGTATTTTTTCTGCATATCCGAGCGCTTGCTGTACCCCCAGCTGCGGTAAATAAATGGCAAGCTCCTCGCCGCCCCATCTCGCACATACATCCTCATCGCGAGTCGCCGAACGAACGATATTGCTGACGCTTTTCAAAATTTCGTCACCCGTCTGATGCCCATGCGTATCATTCACCTGTTTGAATTGATCAATATCTACCAAAATAAGAGATCCACAGAAATCCTTTTCCTGATGTTGCTGAATGATTTGGTCCACATAATGACGTACATACAGACCTGTTAACATATCCATATTAGCCAACCGCCGCACCTCAGCGTGCAGCATAGCATTGGTTACCGCCAACCCGATATGAGGGGCTAGCATTTGCAACATTTTGTAATTATCGTAAGAGAAAAAGTGCGGAAGCTTGCTGGACAATAGTATAACCCCTTTAGGAGTACCGCTGGTCTTCATAGGTACAGCCATCAAAGACTGGGAGTGCGTCGCATCCATAAAATGAGAGGATATCTTCCCATCCTTTCTATAGTCCGACACAATCACTGGTTCCCCTGTTAAGCGTATTAGTCCAGCAAATCCATCTTCAAGAGGGTAACTTTCCAGTCTTAAGCTTTCCACATTACTCGACATGACCTTAAAACAGTTTCCATCCTGGTCAAGCTGTACAATACAACAAAAGTCCGCCATGAACATTTTTAATAACTCCTGCACGGCAAATTCAAATATTTCATTTAACTTCAGGCTCTGATTCAAGCGCTGAACCAGTTCATTAATGAGACGCAATTCATGGATAAGTACATTCGATTGCTCAAGCAGCTTTGCATTTTCAAATGCGGTGCCAGCCGTATCCGCCATCATGGCAATCAGCTCTACATCCACTTTTTTCATACTATCCGCGCCCGATGGAAGAATCATATGGAAAACACCGTATACGCCCTGCTTACCACGTAATGGGATGCCGATTTCAGTTATTTCATCTTGTGTACCGACAGGCTCATTCACAGCCATTTGCCCTTTCATAAATGCACGGACGCATACATCTTCGTCCCGTTCATGCAGCAGTAAAGGTTTGACCTGCGGATTGCGACTATGTCGATCCTGACTCATATACAAGGTGATATCTACATGGGGAAACAAATAGGCGATGCTCCCGAATACCTCATCCAGCACGCCTTCTACGTCAATTTTGTCATGCATCCGTTTTACAATCTGAAATAAAATAGAACGGCGTCTACCTTCACGATCGCTTCGATTCCGCATCCCAAGGACATCTTCCATAAATATGTACTCAAACTTCGTGTAAAAGCAGGATTTAAAATGTAAAGCAGCTGATAACAATGTGTCCAGATTTGGGACAGAATGTTGAGCAGGCCGTGTAAAACGAAGAGCGGCAAAGGGCTCGCTCTTGTAATTACGGCATAGTATGGGAACCATATACACAAACGAAAGGCTTCCATCACGAAGTTTGCGCTGGCTCACTTCCATCTCTCTAGATATGCAACAACGTTCGACCAAATCCAAATCCTCGTCATCATCTTCTTTTTTACCAGCAACACGAACACCTATAAAATTAAAAACAGCAGTATATTCTTCGTTAATCCAGGATATACCATTGCCCTGTTGTAACCAACTCCGATATCCTTGAACAAGCAGCTGGTTAATATAGGGGAAATCATAGGGTGTCATATCCATGTTCTGGAGCCAGGCAAAAGAAGTATATCCTTTATCATCAAACAGCGGAGCACCGCTAGCCTGGACCGTTTTACTGTCAAGCATTTGCTGATCCGTTGTTGAAAATTCCGACATATTAAGGCGCTCCTTCACAGCAAAATTAGCTGTACCAAGACAGCGGCTATACACCACTATAGCTCATAATATGATCTATTTTACTCCCAACTCTAGAAATTTGCATCCATTTTCCAGAAATTCGTCCCACTTTTTTAGTTCTAAAGCCCTATCGACAAAATTTGACGTTTTCATTCTTTTTCTCTTCTTGACATTGACCTACTCTTACATGTAGTATATATTATTGAAAAAGACTGTACGGCAGAACTATCTACTGTGCGGATCTTAAATTTTGGGCGTAACAGTTTGTGTCACCCTCATCTTTTTTGTTGCTGACAGGACAGCGGCTGAACTTTTCTGTCAGTAGTGCGTCTCACCTTAATAGGTAGCGCCGAACAAATTGGAGCGCAAAGAGAGCCCCAACTCAAATTTTAATTATGAAGGAGTTAACTCTATAATGGCACGTTACACTGGTCCTAAATTTAAATTGAGCCGTCGTCTCGGTATTTCCCTGAGCGGCACAGGTAAAGAATTGAAACGCCCTTTCCCTCCGGGACAACATGGTGCAAACCAACGGAGAAAAATCAGCAACTACGGTATGCAGCTTCAAGAGAAACAAAAGTTGCGTCACATGTACGGCTTGGGTGAAAAACAATTCCGTACCCTGTTCAACAAAGCTCAACACATGCACGGTATCGCTGGTGAAAACTTTATGTTCTTGCTGGAAAGCCGCCTGGACAACCTTGTATTCCGTCTTGGCTTTGCTAATTCCCGTGCAGGCGCACGTCAATTGGTAGCTCACGGTCACGTTACTGTGAACGGTAAAAAAGTTGACATCGCTTCTTACCAAGTAAGCCCTGGCGACGTGATCGGTCTTCGTGAAAGAAGTCGTTCCCTGTCTTCCATCAAAGAAGCTTTGGAAAACCGCAACCACTTGGTAGCTTACCTGGAGTACAATGACGCAGCTCTGGAAGGTAAATTCATTCGTTTGCCTGAGCGTGGCGAATTGTCCCAAGATATCGATGAAAAACAAATCGTCGAATTCTACAACCGCTAATCCCTGCATTAGCACCAAAAAGCACCCGAATTTATTCGGGTGCTTTTTTTATATTCCTTATGATCGAGCCTGAGAGTTTTATTCAATGGGGATGTATACTTTCATGCTCAAATGATCTGGATAGGAGGAATTCATCACGTCCGTAATTTCAAAATCTGGTCCCTCCCTCCGTTCAAAATTAGAATTAGGAAGCCATGTGCCATAGATAAAGTCTCGTATATTCTGAACCCGTCCATCTGAACCCGAAGCGTCAAACTCAGCATACTTCCCTGCTGGAATCTCCATATATATGAAACCCTCTGCCAGTTCATTTGACTCTTTTTCAACTGCCTCGCCCACCACAAATGAAAATGCACCATTGTCTTCAAATCGACAGGCAACCCCATATGACATTCCCGGTGCGATCTTGTTCGGGATACACATAAAATATTCATTGGCTCCAAAGTGCCCATAAAATCCTGGAATTTCTTTATAGTGCTGCTCATTATTCAGATTTGTTTTATATTCATACCCTATAATTTTGGTCGTTTCGAGCTGCAATATCACTGGCTTGTTCACATCCAAATCCCCCTTCGTATTTTTTTGATAATCCAGAAAATTAATTTTGCTTTGTCCAGGAAGCTCAATATCACTGTTACGATATTTCCCAGGGGTGATCCCAAAATTCTTTTCAAAAGCGCGGGTAAAGGCTTCTTGCGAGTTGTACTGAAACTCAATAGCAATGTCCAACACTTTTTGATTGGATTGTTTTAGCTGTTCAGCCGCCTCGGACAATCTTCTCCTTCTTATATACTGTTGAACCGTAAAACCCGAAATGGCCTGAAAAACCCGCTGGAAATGAAAAGCTGAAAAGCATGCCTGTGAAGCAATATCGGCAATTTTTAGATCCTCCCGGAGATTCAATTCAATAAACTCAATCGCACACTGAATTCGTTTAAAATAGTCCATATAATCCTTCCCCACACTCGTAATTATTCTGATTATCGATCCTACACCCAAATTGTGCAACCCACGTTTTCATTATGTATAACTCTTCACCTACATGTTTGATTATTTGTGCTAAGTTTACCATGACTTTTCACTTGGCAGAAATAAAAAAGCAACGCTGAGATCGAGACAATCTCAGCGCTGCTTTTGAATATATTTTCATTATCCAAGCTTGATTTTAGCAAATTTCCGTTTACCTACCTGCACAATGTCGCCTTCCTTCGGCGTGTATGCTTCGTTCACATCGGTCCATTTCTCTTCGTTAATTTTGACCGAACCCTGCTGAATACTGCGCTTGGCTTCACCGTTAGATGCTGCAAAGCCCAGATGAGTCAGCAACTGGATCACACGAATGCCACCTTCTTCTAACTGATCAGCCGTCAAGGTGAACTCTTCAATATCGTCAGGCAGCGCGCGCTGCTGGAATACGGTCACAAAATGCTGCTTCGCTGCTTCCTCTGCTTCTTCACCATGGTACATGCGCACTAACGTTCCAGCCAGCTTCATTTTGGCATCACGTGGATGCACTGAGCCGTCCTTAACACCTTTCGCCAGCTCTGCCAACTCCTCGTTGTTGATATCCGTTGCAAGCTCAAAATATTTCAGCATCAGCTCATCAGGAACGGACATGGATTTTCCGTATATTTCGTTCGGCTCCTCATCAACACCAATGTAGTTCCCCAAGCTTTTACTCATCTTCTGAACTCCATCCAGCCCTTCAAGCAATGGTAAAGTAATAGTAGCCTGTGGCTCAACTCCGTATTCTTTTTGCAGGGTTCTACCCATCAGAAGATTAAACTTCTGATCCGTTCCCCCTAATTCAATATCGCTTTGGAGAGCCACGGAATCCATGCCCTGCATCAGCGGGTAAAAGAACTCATGGATGCTGATCGGCAATCCGTTTTGGTACCTTTTTGTAAAATCATCCCGTTCCAACATACGGGCAACCGTTACTTTGGCCGACAGGGTTACTACATCAGCAAAAGACATTGGCCCTAACCATTCGGAATTGTAAAATACCTTTGTTTTTTCAGGATCGAGAATTTTAAAAATTTGTTCCTTGTATGTTTGGGCATTGCGCTGTACATCTTCCTCAGTCAGTTGCTTACGAGTCTCCGATTTACCTGTCGGATCACCAATTCTGCCTGTAAAATCTCCGATAATCAGTTGTACTTGATGGCCTAATTCCTGGAACTGGCGCAGTTTGTGCATAACAACCGTATGTCCGATGTGAATGTCGGGAGCAGATGGATCAAGGCCCAGCTTAATTTTGAGCGGCTCGCCGCTAACGACCGATTTGATCACCTTACGCTTCAGCTCATCCTCCGGTACAATTTCCGCTACACCCCGCTGTATCACCTCTAGCTGTCGTTCTACCTCTACCTGTTGCTCCGGCTTCAATTCTTCCCACTTCATCCTGTATACCTCCTATTTTTCATCCAAATATTACATATTAGACAAACCAAAAAGCCCCTTTCATCCCAAGGGACGAGAAGGAGCTACTCGCGTTACCACCCTAATTAAAGAAACGTATGTCAAAGACAGACATTTCTTTCACTTCATTCCTATAACGGGCCTACACCCGGTACTGGATTACTATGGTGCTTCGCAAACCTGCAAAAGCTTTCCATTCATCCAGACAGCTCCAGACGGTAATTCAAAGGAGGGACGCTACCGATTCACACCACCCATCGGCTCTCTGTACAACGTGAATCCGCCTTCTACTGAAGTCTTTCTCTGCTTTTCACGATATTTACTTTGACCTATTTATAACACACTGCTTTTATGTAGTCAACGACACCAAAAGACAGGCTTTTTAGCATATGGGTTCATTTTGTAATTTTATGCTATAATAATGGCTGTTATAAAGGAGGAAGACTTAATGGTTGAAGAAAAAAACAATGTATCAGAGCCAAAGCCTTCCCGCTTGCGGACAACCATGCGAAGGCTCGGCCGTGTCATAAAGTGGGTCGTCATCATCGGTTTTATGGGGGCACTATTTGCAGGAGGGGCGGCCGCCGGCTATGTTGCTTCTATTGTAAAAAGCGAACCCGTGCGTTCCAGATCCATGATCCTACAGGAAATAGATAAGAATGCAATTACAGGCTTCGCTTATTTCAATGATGGCTCTCCCATCGGACAACTCCGGACAGAAGAAGATCGAAGACCTGTCACGTTTAAGGAGATTCCACAACTCGTCATTGACGCAGTCATTGCCATTGAAGATAATCATTTTTACGAGCATAAAGGTGTCGATCTATCGGGAACACTGCGTGCTGTGAAGCAAAAGGCACTGCATGAATCCGTACAAACCGGGGGTAGTACCCTCACCCAGCAGCTTGCGCGTCGTGTCTTTCTAAATCTCGATCGCACGGATGATCGCAAGGTCAAAGAAATTTTGCTGTCTCTGCGCCTTGAGCGCTTCCTAAGCAAGCAACAAATTATTACGGCCTATCTTAATAAAGTACCTTTTGGTAACGGTTCAAGCGGTTACAACGTCTTTGGCATTAAAGCAGCGGCCAAAGGTATCTTTAATGAGAATGATCTGAACGAGCTTAATATAGCCCAGGCTGCCTATCTGGCAGGTTTGCCACAGCTTCCTTCTTCCTATTCTGCTTACAACGGTAAGGGTGAGTTTAATGAAGCTGGCTTTAAAAGAGCCATCAACCGCCAGCACCTGGTGCTCAGTCGAATGCTGGAGGAGAACAAAATCAATAAAGCACAGTATGATGAAGCGATGGCTTTTGATATCAAAAAATCTCTCGCACCACGTACTGTTAAGGCTTATAACACCTATCCATATCTTATGATAGAAACAGAACGACAAGCTGCGCAGGCACTCATGTCTGTCACCAATCCGGGTCAAGCAGCTAATGCCAGTGCAGATGCCAAAACCAAGGACGATAATGATTTGCTCAAAGAAGCTGAACAGCAGCTTCGCACAGGCGGTTATATGGTGTACACCACCATTGATAAGAGCGTATACAAATCTATGCGTCAAATTGCAGAAAATAAGAATAACTTCTCTGCCACTAGTAAAACCAAGGGTGACGAACAAGCAGCGGCTATTCTGATTCAGCATAAAACAGGCGCCATTCTTGGAATGATGGAAGGTCGGGACTTCCAAAAGGAGCAGATGAATTATGCCACCCAGATGGTTCGTCAGCCGGGTTCGGCAATGAAACCGATTGCTGCCTATCTCCCTGCATTGGACAGCGGTCTTGTGCAGCCTGGTAGTATCGTGGATGATGCCCCTATTATTTTGAAAGATGGCAGTAATGGGTATCACATTCCGAAAAATTCTAACAACCGCTATCAAGGATTGGTCACGGCGCGTTATGCACTGAATCAATCGCTCAATACGGTAGCACTCAAGCTGTTTAACGAAAAAGTAGGGATCAGCAAAGCCTGGGCTTTTGCCAAGAAGCTGGGCATCACCACCTTGGAACCCAGTGATAACAACGCCCAAACGGGTGTACTTGGCGGCTTGGCCCATGGGGTGACCGTCGAGGAGCTTACGAATGCATATGGAGCCATTCCAAATGGCGGTGTGTTTAATGACGCCTATATGATCGAAAAGATTGTGGATTCGCAAGGCAATATTATATACAAGCATCAGCCTAATCCTGTGCAGGCCTTCTCACCGCAAACCGCCTACCTGATGACAGATATGTTGCGTACAGCCGTGTCTGAGGGCACAGGCAGACTGGTGAAGCGGAACTTTGATCAATCCGGTAAGATTCCGATTGCCGGCAAGACAGGCACTACGCAATCCTACACTGATGTTTGGTTCGAGGGCTTTACGCCTGACGTCACACTGGGTGTATGGGTTGGTTACAAGCAACCTGTCAATAAGCTTGAAACGAAAGTCCAAAAAGAGCGGGCTCGCCGCTTATGGGCTCTAATCATGAATGAAGTAACAACTAAAGATGCTCAGCTGTTCCAAACGGACAGCTTCAAGAGACCTGACGGCATTGTAAGCCGTACAGCATCCGCGTATGGTTCGGACATTTATAACAGTAAGTATCCACCTAAAAACAGTGAAAATGGTGTGAGTCGTGCGAAATATATTACCTACCAAGGTGTGAATTATATTCCACGCGATGGTACACCGGATGATATGTTATATGAACGGACCGTTAGGAAACGGGAAAAGTCAATCTCAGAATTGATTAAAGAGCTTCAGCAAGCCTTTAAGGTGATGAGACGACATAATTCGTTGTCCTACTATCTGCCTCAGGATGCAGATAAGGAAGCTCCTACTCAGATTGATCCACGCAAGGACGATGGAGCAGCTCCTAACGCTCCATCTAGCGTCAACGTAAGCTATAGTGATGGTAAAGCCATAATCAGCTTTAGCCCAAGCGGAAACAGCGACGTCGTAGGATACCGTCTGTATCGTTCTACAGATGGGGGGAGCTTCCAACGGCTTGGCAAGGTCGTTATGGCTGACAGCTCCAAGGTGTTCTCTGACAGCCCTGGGGGCAGCAGCTCTAGCTACTACGTGACCGCCGTTGATGTGGGCGGCCATGAGTCCGGTCCAAGCACGAAAGCAAGCGCAACACCTGTAGTGCCACCTGCAGATTCTGAGTCTCCAGACGTTCCGGGCGAGGGAGATGGAACAGGTGAGCAGCCTACAGAGGTCCCTACTGCCCCTGGACAGCCTCAAGCTAAAGCCGCAGGCTCATCCGTAGCGCTCCAATGGAGCGCAGGTAAGTCGGCGGACGCTATTACAGGCTATAACGTGTATTACAGCGAAAGCGGTGCGGAGCCTTTTACAAATATAGGCTCTACCGCATCTACCAGCTTTGAATATAAGTCGAAGAAAAAGCCAAAAGGCTGGTTTCGTGTCACTTCCATGAATGCCATGGGGGAATCGGCTCCTTCTGGAGCCGTCCGTCCATAACTGAAGACAAGAGTAGAAAGTGATAGGAGTCCCCTTAGCCATTAAGGCTTTGGAGACTCCTTTTTTTAATTCTAATATACACTGTACTTCAATCCTCTATGGTAGATAAGTCACCTGTAGGAAGGTTAAGCTCCCAGGCTTTCAACACGCGTCTCATAATTTTACCAGAGCGGGTTTTGGGTAACCTTTCCTTAAATTCAATTTCGCGTGGAGCAGCATGGGCAGACAGCCCTTCCTTAACGAAGCGATAGATGTCCTGCTGTAAAGCTTCAGACGGTGCATAGCCTTCACGCAGTGCAACAAAAGCTTTGATAATCTCTCCCCGCACGGTATCTGGTTTTCCAATGACTCCGGCTTCCGCTACAGCAGGATGCTCCAGAAGCTTGCTTTCCACCTCAAAAGGGCCGATTCGCTCTCCAGAGGAGTTAATGACATCATCAATCCTACCCTGAAACCAGAAATATCCATCCTCATCCATGTAAGCCGAATCACCCGATACATACCAACCGGGAAAGCGGAAATATTCCTGAAACTTGTTCGGATTGTTCCATATACGATTCATCATGGATGGCCATGGTGTACGGATCGCCAAGTGACCCATCCGGTTAGGAGGCAACACCTGCCCTCTGTCGTCCAAAATAGCAGCTTGAATACCTGGGAGTGGCTTTCCCATCGAACCCGGCTTAATCGGCAGCTCAGGGTAATTACAGATCAACTGTGCGCCTGTTTCCGTCATCCACCAAGTATCATGAATGCGCTGTGTATATACTTGCCATCCCCATCGCACCACTTCGGGATTCAGCGGTTCCCCAACGGATAATACATGCCGCAGACTGCTGAGATCATATTTGGAAACAACCTGCTCCCCTGCGCTCATCAGCATCCGAAACGCTGTAGGAGCACTATACCATATGGTCACTTCGTGACGCTCAATCGTACGGTACCAGTCTTCCGGGCTGAAACGCCCCCCACGAATGACATTCGTCGCTCCATTTAGCCATGGAGCAAAAATACCGTATGACGTTCCCGTGACCCAGCCAGGATCAGCAGTACACCAATACACATCATCTTCCCGCAAATCCAGCACCATTTTGCCAGTATAGTAATGCTGAATCATTGCATTTTGCACATGATACACGCCTTTGGGCTTGCCTGTTGAGCCTGATGTATAGTGAATAATTAATCCATCTTCACGATCCAACCATTCAGGCTCAAGTTCCTCTGAGGACGTAAGCATTTCTGTCTCAAAATCGATAATTCCCTGCTCGCGTTCATCCATATCACCAACCACAAAAATATGCCGTAGCTCAGGAAGCTCCTCACGTTTTACCCGTGACAGAAGCGCAGGTGTGGTCACTAATGCAACTGCCCCACTATCCTCCAATCGATCCTTAACCGCAGTTTCCATAAACGCCTCAAACAATGGACCGACAACAGCCCCTACCTTTAGAACACCAAGTAAACTAATAACCAGCTCAGGTGAACGTGGCATGAAAATAAACACCCGCTCCCCTTTACCAATACCGTATTTGCGCAGCACATTTCCGAACCTGTTAGAGCTAGCACGAAGCTGAGAGAAGGTGTAGGTTTCATGACGGTTTGCGTCACAATACAATAGTGCCGCTTTCTCACCCCGTCCTTCCTGTACATGTCGATCAATGGCTTCATGTGCCATATTTACCTTGCCTGTTTCATACCACGTAAAATGACGCTCTGCATCCTCCCACTGAAAGTTGTTGTAAGCTTGTTCATACGGGCCCATGTTGGATGTGGGAACTACAGTCTGGAGTTCTTCAATCTTCATGCGTTCAGCCTCCTCACAATGGATTAATGAGAAACACGCAGGACAAGATAACGCTTACAAAAATCAATAAAGCAGATAGATTCCTTTGGTTTACTGGTTGATTTAAATTGTGAACATTTTATGTCTAAAACAGTATATCATAGGTCACGATGTGACGACCATCCTTTTCATTTAATTGTTTTTTTGCTATAAGTATGGGATATGAGGAACGAGCTCATGGCGAACAAGGAGGGCGTACGTATGCAGCATTTAAAACTGTACCACTCGGATACGCTGGATCATAACGGACAAACAATCTATGTAGAAGGCCCCGTATCCGCGGATCAACTACGTTCATTTCAAATGCACAAGCAATTAGATGCCTTTCGCAAACCAAGGGAGCAATTCGACGCGTTGGTGGATATTTCGGAACTGCCAGAAGGCAGAATTATCATTGCCCACAACGGGGAAACCCTTTTGGGATATGTTACTTTTCATTACCCAGATGAGATGGAGCGCTGGTCGGAAGCTGGCATGAAGGATTTATTGGAACTCGGAGCTGTTGAGGTAGCCGATGACTATCGTGGTCTAGGCCTGGGTAGCCGAATGATTCGGATTGCCTTTGAGGATGGACAGCTTGAATCCTATATTATTTTTACGACCGAATACTATTGGCATTGGGATTTAAAAGGCAGCGGTCTCTCCGTATGGGAATACCGCCGCATGATGGAGCGTCTAATGAAAACTGTAGATATGGTCTGGTACGCCACGGATGATCCTGAAATATGCTCACATCCTGCTAACTGTCTGATGGTACGAATGGGAAAGGATGTGCCCCTCGCATCACAAGAGCAGTTTGACCATATCCGATTTGTCCGAAGATTCATGTATTAAAAAAATTATACCATTAGCCCAAATGCTTGAGCATGAACTCCACAATACGATGCGAACGATGTGAAGCTTCTACCGTAAATTCAGCATAATTAACGTGGGCCGATCCATCAGCCTTATCTGACATAGATCGTAGTACAACATAAGGCACAGCGTTCATATGAGCTGTCTGAGCCACAGCCGCACCCTCCATTTCGGTACAAGCGCCGTCCATTTCCTGATGCAATGCAGTCACTAACTCACGATTTGCAACAAATTGATCGCCAGAAAGTACCTTGCCGACAATATACCGATCGCCAAACGATTTGCAGGCTTGCTCAGCTAGACTTACAAGCTCGGGATCAGCCACAAACTCTGAGGTGTCCTGATAAGGAATGACCCCTCTGGCATAACCCAAAGGCGTTACATCCATATCATGCTGCATACATGTTGATGAGATGACAATATCCCCAATGTTTAAATCAGGATGAACCGCCCCTGCCACTCCCGTGAATATAATCTGTTCTACACCAAAATGATCAATCAGGATTTGTGTTGTTACCGCAGCATTAACCTTGCCTACACCGGATTTACAGACGACGACTCTTTGCCCGTGAATGATTCCTGTAGTGTAAGTGATTCCAGCCTTGACCGTCTTACTCGCTTCCGTCATCGCTGCCAGCAGCAATTCAATCTCTTCATCCATAGCACCCATTAATCCATAAAGTCGGCTCATTACGCATCCCTCTATTCTTAGTTTGATGATGATGTCCAGAAGAAGCTTTATATCCACGAAAAAAGCTCCATCAAAGGAGCTTTCATCGAAGGTATATCCTATTCAGCACTGCGTCTAGTCTAAATAATTAACTGACAACCGCAAAATAGTTTCATGCGGCAAAATAACGCGAGGGTTCTCCACGTTTTCCTTTTTCATCAGCTTGGTCAGCAAACGCATCGCTACCGCACCCAAATCGTACATCGGTTGCGCGACGGTTGTCAGCTGAGGACGAACCATAGAGGCCATACGAATATTATCAACACTGATTACCGAAAAATCATCAGGAACTTTCAATCCCTCATCCTGAATACTATGGATCGCACCAATTGCCATTTCATCCGTTGCAGCAAAAATCGCACTTGGCTTCTTCTTCAGGCCGAGAAAATATTTCATGGCTTCAACACCAGATTCATAACGGTAGTTCCCGATTCGCACCAGATCCTCCTGATAATCAATTCCGGCTGCTTCCAATGCTCTCTTGTAACCTTGGAAACGTGCATAGCCGTTTGCAGGGTCTTGAAGCGTACCACTGATCATTGCGATTTGACGGTGTCCATGGCGGATCAACGTGTTTACTGCATCAAAAGCAGCCGCTTCATGGTCAATATCGACCGAAGGATAGCTTCCTTTTTCATCACTCGTTGCACATAGAACGATAGGGACCGCAGCTGTATGGAACGCCTGAATATGCTCGTCCGTTACTGTACCACCCATGAACAGAAGACCATCCACTTGCTTTTCAAGCAATGTGTTGATGACACGAATCTCTTTTTCTTTTCGCTTGTCGGCATTACACAAAATAATATTATAGTGATACATATTCGCTATATCCTCAATACCGCGTGCAATTTCTGCAAAAATTGAGTTCGATATATCCGGTATAACCACGCCGACGGTCGTTGTCTTCTTGCTGGCCAGACCTCTAGCGACCGCATTTGGGCGATATCCCAATTGTTCAATCGCTTCGTACACTTTCTTGCGGGTCTGAGGTTTCACATTAGGATTATTGTTAACTACGCGGGACACTGTGGCCATTGAGACACCAGCTTCGCGAGCTACATCATAGATCGTTACCGTCACATTCCTTCTCTCCATTGCCAATAAATTTTCAACCGAATCCTAGATCAACTAATTAGAACCATGATACGACAAAATACTACTTTATGCAACGACAGCACACATTCTATCTATGTGAGATGATCGTGGAGTGCACGGGCTGTAATATTCGAATGGGATGTATGCCAAACAGCTTCTCCGCCCTTGATTAAAATGGCCTGCGGGGATTCATGCTTCACCTGAAGCCTGTCCGCGGTTTCATTGGACACCGGCCGATCTTCTACTACATAAATGATACCGTATTCAATATTTTCGTTGGGAGCGTCATGCAAATAGGACTCCACTTCCTGATATGCGCCTGCACTTATCGGACAACGTGTGCTATGTTTAAAGAGAAGCAACGGCTTGTCTGATGACGCTTCCAGAGCCGTATCTAATTGTTGAACAGTAGTCATTTTTGTCATCGTCGCCATTGGATATACATTCCTTTCTGTGTCTTGTCGTATGGCCTATTCCCATCGTAACAAAAAGAACATGTAAAATCCAATGGTGACCATGAAAATTTTCATATTTTTTAGTTTTTTGTATTTGTAAATACCGATTCACTGGTAAAACCGGATAATTGGACCAATTTTTTCTCTACATCATTCATCCAATCTTCGTCTCCCAGACTTCTCGCATAGCGATAAAGATCCAGTAAGAGATTAATTCGAAGCTCCATCCGCTCCTCCAAAGCAGATTGCCAATCTACATTGGGATTGTCCGCTTCCTCCAGTACAAGCTTGCGAATGATTTCTGCCAGTTCATTGTTGCGAGCAAAAGAAATTCTCCGCGCCGTAGGTTTGCTCCCTAGACTTTGTAATAGTGCCTTAATGTCCTTCGTCACATGCTGCAAAACCTCACTGGAAAAGCATGACGAGCATGAGAATACAGGGACGTGCAAAATTTCAACCTTGTCCGCATAGATTACCTTTCGCAGTTCCAGTCCCATCGGTTTGCCACATTGACATTGCTTTTGCATTTAACCACCTCATTACGTAGGATCAAACTATACGAGGATCTCATCAGAATCCAAATATATCTATCTACTAGTCTAATAAATATTTGTTAACTCCATTAAATCTATCATACCTTGTTTTATTTCGACTTTGGGACTTCAAATCCTTCCACACGTTGCAGCTATGAACAAATTACCAAAGCTTTGGCGGGTCAGAAAATGACGACAATTGCCGTCAAAGAGCAGACTACTAACATAAGAATCTGCGAAGGAATGGACTTCGGGCGTTCTTTTTCTTAAGATGTAAAAGTACAGATTACAAAACAGAGGTGTCATCATGTGACGCACGAAAGGATGGTTGGATGTCAAGACTTGCCGGAAAAAAGGTTATCGCCCTAGTGGATGAGGAATTCGAGGATCTGGAGCTGTGGTATCCGATTTACCGTGTTCGTGAAGAAGGCGCAGAAGTGCATTTAGCCGGTGCGGAAAAGGGTAAAAAATATATTGGAAAATATGGCGTACCTGCCGAAGCGGAATATGCCTTTGAGGAACTGAATAGCAGTGATTATGACGGGATTCTTGTCCCTGGCGGTTGGGCACCTGATAAACTGCGCCGCTATCCCAAGGTCATTCAACTCGTACAGGAGTTTCATGCTGCTCATAAGCCAATTGGACAAATCTGCCATGCAGGCTGGGTACTGATCTCTGCTAAAATTTTGGATGGTGTTACGGTAACCTCCACACCAGGTATTCGTGATGATATGGAAAATGCAGGAGCTACCTGGAAGGATGAAGCTGTTGTGACGGACGGACATATTGTTTCTGCTCGTCGGCCGCCTGATCTTCCACCTTACGGAAAAGCGTTCTGCGATTTGTTAGCAGATAACACCTAAACCGTAATCACAACAGACTGTCAACAAGATGAAAAAAGAACCTTCAAAACCATGAATGAGGTGGTTTTGAAGGTTCTTTTTCGTCCAAATCATGCTACGCCATTAAGGTTTGTCACGACAAGTCTAACAGTATGGAGTTTTTGGCTCCCCCCAAAAGTGTATGCTAATTGCGAAGCTTTGCGGACATTACATATTACTGCCGTCCAGGCCCGGCCGGAGTGCAGCTGACATTAGCTGCAGTCAGCTTGTCTTCAATCGCTGCACCAGTGGACATGCCAAAGCAAACCTGAGCGACCGTCGTTGCCTCAGATGCAGTCGTATTCAGCACACGATGCTTGACCCGCAATAAAGATTGGGGAGACATGCTGAGTTGATGTATCCCCAGTTCCAGCCAAAGCGGAACGGACCGTTCATCTCCAGCCATCTCACCACATACACTCACATCAATTCCTGCTTGATGTGCCGCTTGTGCAGTCATGCGCAGCATTCGAAGTACAGCTGGATGGTATGGATGGTACATATGTGCAATCTGCTCATTCATACGGTCTACAGCCAGCACATATTGAACCAGATCATTCGTTCCGATACTAAAAAAATTGGTTTCAGCTGCCAATAAATCAGCGATCATCGCTGCAGCCGGTACCTCAATCATAATTCCTCGCTGAATGTTCGGATTATAGGCAAGCCCTCTTGCATCCAAATCCGCCATAGCCTCCTTCAAAAGAGCATCTGCCTGGCGGACCTCCTCTACAGATGAGATCATCGGATACATTACCTTGATATTTCCCATTGCACTGGCTCGCAAAATTGCAGTCAACTGGGTTTTAAACAATTCTTTCCAATCCAGACTGATCCGTATAGCACGGTAACCCAGAAAAGGATTTTCTTCCTCTGGTAGTTGAAGATAGTCCAACGGCTTATCTCCACCGATATCCAAGGTACGGATGACCACAGAGTGGTTTCCTGCCTTTTCTGCTATCAGCCGATATACTTCATACTGTTCCTCTTCATCTGGAGCAGATTTGCGATCCATGTATAAAAATTCCGTGCGGAACAGTCCTACACCTTGAGCGCCATGCTTCAAAGCTGCCTCCAGCTCTTTAATCGAACTAATATTGGCCGCCAGCCTCAGGGTGGTTCCATCCTTAGTCACGGCATCTACAGAAGCAAGTACCTGAAGCTGCTCTTTTCTACGTCGCTGCTCGTCGCGCAAAATTTTATAATGATCAGTTACCGTTTTTTCCGGATTCACATAAACTTTGCCCAGGTCTCCGTCCACAACCATTATGTCTCCCGTTTGAACGGGCAAATTCAGTTTGCTCTCCAGTCCTGAAACGAGTGGAATCCCAAGTGCACGGGCCATGATCGCAGAATGCGAAGTTTTACCACCATTCATAGTTACAATCCCTAAAACATAGCTAGGATTCAAGTGTGCCGACTGGGAGGGTGAGAGCTCCTTGGCTACCAGAATATAGGGCTGTGTGTCCTTGGGAAGAGTCACCTCCGGTGCACCCAGCAAATGCTTGAGCAGCCGGTTCCCCACATCTTTGATATCGATTGCCCGCTCCTTCATATATTCATCGTCCAGTAAATCAAACATTGTCACAAAATGATCAATGGCTTCCTTCACGGCCACCTCGGCCGCCTTGTACTGACGCTCAATAATTCCACGAATTTCATTCATGAATTCCGGATCTTCCAATATCGCAAGATGAGCATCAAAGATGCTGGATTCTTCTGGCCCCACCATCTCTCGAAACTCATCCTTAATAAACTGGATTTCACTTTTGGATGTGCGTATCCCTTCATACAAACGTTCAAATTCCTTTGCAAGATCTACCGCATCCATTTTTTGATCAGGTAAATCCCACTCCCAGCTCGGCAGGACAAATGCCTTCCCGATTGCCACACCTGCTGCGGCGCCGATGCCTTCTATCATGTTTCTACCCCTCCAACATTCCTGTCATGCAGCACAACGGACATTACCGAGGCCTGACCTTTTTTCACTGTTTTAAACGGAGCAAAGCTCCACGACTTGACGCGATCCGGATTCGTGATGACCATAGGAGTCACCAGCGATGGAGCTTGCTCTCGTAGCGCCTGCAAATCAAATTTGATCAGCAATTGCCCCGGTTCCACCGTATCGCCTGCTTCTACCATAGCAGTAAAATTCCCTTTTAGCTGTGAAGTATCAATCCCGATGTGAAGTAGAACTTCAAGTCCTTCTCGTGTGGAGATGCCTAAAGCGTGCATGGTCGGATACAAATGCATCACAGTACCATACACCGGAGAAACAAGTTCACCGCGTTCAGGAACAAAAGCAACACCGTCCCCAACCAGCTTCGTCGCAAAAATTTTGTCAGGCACTTCATGAATCGGTAGCATTTTTCCATGTACAGGAGCGTTGAACAAAATTTGAGGGAGATCACGCTCCATCAGCTTCGCGATTTCCTCACGAATCAGTTCTGAATACGTTCCGAATACAACCTGCAAATTACCCCCACCCAGATTGATAAGCCCAGCCGATCCCAAAGCCTTCATCGCTCCGGTATCAATCAGCCTGTCATTGTGGACGGTCAGCCGCAAACGTGTGATGCAGGCCTCTACTTGCACAATATTTTCCTTCCCGCCAAGTGCTTCCAAAATAAGCGGAGCACTATAAGGAATATTGCCGGCCCAATCCTCCAGAACCGAACCTTCCTCGCGTCCAGGAGTTGGAATACGGAACCGCCGGATAGCCCATCGAAACAGTACATAATACACAAGCCCGTACGCGACTCCCACTGGAATTAACAACCAGGCGTTATGTGAGAGATGAAAATTAAGGACATAATCTATAAAACCCGCCGAATAGGAAAATCCGTGATGAATATCCAGCTCAAAGGTAAGCCACATGGCCAGCCCAGACATAACTGCATGCACGAGGAACAAATAAGGAGCAGCAAACAAAAAGGCAAACTCAATCTGTTCCGACACTCCAGTAAAAAAGCAAACAAGCGCAGCTGTCAAAAATGTTTTTTGCACCTTTGGCTTCAAATCTTCACGCGCTTCCTGAATGATCGCCAGCGCAATGGCAGGGATCGCAAACATCATAATGGGGAACAACCCGGACATGAAATAGCCCGCTGTCGGATCGCCAGCAAAAAACCGGGGTAAATCTCCCTGCACAACGTTACCAGACGGTGTTTTATATGTACCCAGTTGAAACCAAAAAATATTATTAAGCAGGTGGTGAAGACCAAAGGCCGCCAGTAGTCGGTAGAGAATACCGTAGATAAACAGTCCAAAGCCGCCCAAGCTCGATTCCAAACCTACTATAAATTGCAGCCCTCTCTGTATGAGTGGGGCAATAATTAGCATGAGTCCTGCAAACACAGCCGAGAAGAGGCCAATAAGCAGCAGAACAAATCGGGTACCTCCAAAAAATTGAAGCACCTCGGGCAATTTGATGCTTTTGAAGCGATTATAGGCCACCCCTGAAATGACCCCCAAAATGATACCAATGAGCGTCGCCGGTTGAATGAGTCCGTTTCCAAATCTCAATGTGACCTGATCGTATATAGCCATACCAGCCAATGCTGCCAGTCCCGCCTGACCTGCCTGATTCGACATACCCAGGGCAACACCAACCGCAAACAAATATGGCAAAAAATAAAAAATCCCGTGTCCTGCCGCATTTGCCATATCAGACACCATGGGGAATCCCCATGTCGACCAAGGAAGGCTGCCGAGACTTAGCAATATTGCAGCGGCTGGTAGCACCATCGTCGGGAGCATGACAGCACGACCGAGCTGTTGTAAGGATCCGAGCCAATTCATGGCATTCCTCTCCTTTCTATCCCTGATGGTAAGCCGAATAAATACTTTTGTCAAAGCAATGATTCCATCTGCCAAAATATTTATTTACGCTACTACAGGTCCAAAGCTTTATCATCACAAGATAACACTATGAATCCGTTTAGATCCATTTCATCAACAAGGCATACATACATTATATGAATTCCTGAGAGGATAATATACTGTACCATATTCCTCATTTCGCACCAAAAACCTTCAACCCTGTGAAGCAAGGGAAGAAGGTTTTTATTCATCTGCGTATAGCACAGATTACTGATCCATGTTTATCCTTTACGCACAGCCTGGGTCACTGAGTCCTCCACCTTAATGCAACGGTCCATAATAACCGTCATTCCATGCTCCTGCGCAATGTCAGCGGCTTCCTGGCTTATAATTCCCTGTTGAAGCCACAAAACCTTAGCTCCAATAGCAGCTGCTTCACGCGCAACCTCTGCACAGTATTCACTGCGGCGGAATACATTGACCAGCTCCACAGGCTCAGGTACTTCAGCAAGACTGGCATAGCAAGTCTCCCCAAGAATCGTTTGCCCTGCCGCCGCAGGATTAACCGGAATAATCCGATATCCCCGTTTCTGCATGGCATAAGAAACCATGTATGAGGTACGGTCCGATTTATCAGACAAACCAACAACCGCTATATTGCCTACTTGTTCCAAAATGGTTTTAATCTCTTCTCTCGACGGATTTTCAAAAGCCATCCTGTTCCCTCCTATTCGCATCTTCGTTTGTTTTTATTTTACCCATTCTACAGAAGCACCAAGCGTCGTTAGATGGTCAAAATACTGCGGATACGATTTGGCGACATGATGTGCGTCCTTAATCACTAACGGCTTCTGTGCGCGCAAACCAACAATCGTCAAGGCCATAATAACACGGTGATCAAAATGCGCATTAATTTCCACGCCACCTTCGACACCCTCCGGTCTGCCATGTACGATAATTTCCGCTTGGCGTTCTTCTACCTGAGCTCCAGCCTTGGTCAGCTCATTCAAATAATCGGTAATGCGGTCACATTCCTTATATCGTAAATTTTCCACGTTATAAAAACGGGACGTGCCTTCAGCAAATACAGCCGCAGCCACCATTGCGAGCACAGCGTCTGTTGCAGCATCACCGTCAAATTCGACAGCTTTCAATCGACCATTGCCCTTCACAACGACGGTATCGTTCTCATGTGTCAGTGGTACTTCCATCATGCGCAGCACATCTACGATAGCGCGTTCTCCCTGTTTGCTCTGCTCCTTAAGACGATGGATGGTAACATCGGAATTCGTTACTGCAGCAGCCGCCAGCACCGCTGCACTCCCTGGATAGTCTCCCTGTACCGTATACGTACGTGGCTGATAGGATTGCCGTCCCGGGACACGGAAAAACATGTAATCATCGCTTGCATGAATGATAATACCAGCCTCTTGCAATACCTCCAGAGTCTGCCCAATGACCACCTTGGATTTCAAATCATGCAGCACTTCGATTTCACTGTCTTCCTCCAGTAAAGGCGTAAGGAATAGCAGGGCGCTCAAATATTGTGAGCTAACCGAGCCGGACACCTGAATTTTACCGCCTTTCGCCTGACCACCCTGAATACGAATTGGCAACTTACCTTCACGATGGTCTACTTTCACACCCAATTGCCCCAGTGCATCGATTAGATCATCATGTGGTCTTTTGCCCAATGAGTCGGGATATGTATTAACAAATGTAACATCCGGACATAGAGATGCAATACCCATCAAAAAACGGAGCACCGCTCCTGCATTTCCCACATTCAATTCCTTCACAGCTTGAGGATGGCTACCAAAACCTGTAATAACTATTTTTTCATCATCCTCTTCCAGTACTGCACCCAGATCGGCGATACAACGACGCATAGCATCACTGTCTTCACTATGGGCAGGATAATAAATGGTACTTTGTCCCTCAGCAAGTGCCGCAGTGAGCAGATAACGAGTAGTGTAGTTTTTAGAGGACAGGGCCCCAATCTCTCCTTGCAAGGAAGGGGTAGGTCTAACGATAACATCCATAATGTACATGCTCCTTTTCGGTTCAACCATCCTATTATACGTTAATTATACAAGTTGTAGCTCATTTCTCCACCCAAAAAAATAAGAAATATTAATCTAGGTCACCCGAGTGAATCCCGTCGGTTATTTAATCTATACCTGCCTTCAGGATTAAGCCGATTGACAGCCTAGAGATAGCTTAGCTATCATACATAGAGTGTGTGTGACATTTTGCACACGTCAAAAACATACGTAGCACCCATTATATATCAGAAAAGAGGTCCGGCCATGACGCAAATCGCCCTGATTGAACCTTCTGAGTTGCGCGCACGTCTGCAAGCAGGAGAGCAATTGCAACTAATTGACGTCCGCGAAGCGGAAGAAGTAGCGGAAGGCATGATTGAAGGTGCCAAGCACATTCCGCTCGGACAGCTTCCGGGTCGTCTTGAAGAAATTGAACGCACCGGTGAAATTATCTTTATTTGCCGGAGCGGTTATCGCAGTGAACGAGCCTGCGAATATCTACAGCAGCTAGGTTATGAAGGCTGTACTAACATGACTGGCGGCATGCTGCAATGGTCACAGGAGCAATAGAATACCTACTTCACAAAAGAGACGGGAACCTTCCCGTCTTTTTTGTTTTAACTCAAAGCTTAGACGCGGTAATGCATTAAAATATTTTGTCCCTATCATAACATAGCGCCAAAAGATTACACAATCCTCTACTGCCATCATAATCGTATCCATAATTATAAATTAAAAAACGGAAGCTTCTTCTACCCATAGGGCAAAAAAGCTTCCGTTGTATTACATAATGCTATTCATACATATCCGTTCGTTCATTAGAACCATTGATGATGGAATACGCCTTCTTTGTCCACACGTTTGAACGTATGGGCACCAAAGTAGTCACGTTGTGCTTGCAACAGATTTGCTGGCAAACGCTCAGTGCGGTAGCTGTCATAGTATGCAAGCGCGCTGGAGAAACCAGGCACTGGAATACCTTGGGATACAGCCACGGAAATCACTTGACGCCATGCATCTTGATACGTTTCAACTACATTTTTGAAGTAAGAATCCAGCAACAGGTTTTTCAAGGCAGGATCGCGGTCATATGCATCCTTGATATTTTGCAGGAATTGCGAGCGGATAATGCAACCGCCGCGGAAGATCATAGCAATTTTTCCGTATTTCAAATCCCAATCATATTCATCGGAAGCTGCACGCATTTGAGCAAAACCTTGAGCATAGGACACAATTTTACTTGCAAACAGTGCTTTACGTACGCTTTCGATAAATTCTTTCTTGTCGCCACTGAAGGACTCAGCATTAGGACCGCTCAGCACTTTGCTTGCCGCAATGCGCTCGTCTTTCATAGCAGACAAGAAGCGGGAAAATACAGATTCAGTAATCATGGACAATGGCACACCCAGATCCAAAGCGCTTTGGCTTGTCCATTTACCTGTACCTTTTTGACCTGCAGCATCCAAGATAACATCTACCATTGGCTTGCCTGTTTCAGCATCGTACTGGGAGAAGATGTCAGCTGTAATTTCGATCAGGTAGCTGTCCAGTTCCCCTTTATTCCATTCCGTGAAGATTTCATGCAGCTCTTCTGCATTCACGTTTAGGACTGATTTTAACAGGTGATACGCTTCACCGATCAATTGCATGTCACCGTATTCGATACCGTTATGCACCATTTTTACATAGTGACCAGCACCGTCGGGACCGATATATGTACAGCATGGGTCGCCTTCCACTTTAGCAGAGATTGCCGTTAGAATCGGCTCTACCAGTTTATAGGCACTTTCTTGTCCACCCGGCATGATCGCAGGACCATTCAAGGCACCTTCTTCACCACCGGACACGCCTGTACCAATAAAGCGAAGTCCTTTTTCCTCCAGCTCCTTGCTGCGGCGCTGTGTATCAGGGAAGTAGGCATTGCCTCCGTCTATAATAATGTCGCCCTTGTCCAGATGAGGCACAAGCTGTTCAATCGTGGCATCTGTAGCTTTACCAGCTTGAACCATGATCAGGATTTTACGGGGCGATTCCAATGAGTTCACAAATTCTTCAATGGAGAAAGTACCCGTCAGTTTTTTACCTTCTGCTTCTTTGATAAGATCGTGCGTTTTTTCTGGAGAACGATTAAAAACCGAGACAGTGAAGCCTCTGCTCTCAATATTAAGGGCTAAATTCTTACCCATTACCGCCAGGCCGATCACACCAATTTGCTGTTTTGCCATCTGGTTCCTCATCCTTTGCAACATATTTTGTCTTCTATATCGCCGCTTTACCGCATTACACTTTATGTGAATCGGAATACGTGCACTTCTATTTTAACGTTTTTGGTGTAAGAAGTGAACCCCTGTCTATTCACAGATGAAAACACCCCATTTACATGAGGTGTTCAGATGTACTACGCTTCCATCATCAGCAGTTGGTGGGATAGCGTTTGCAGGCGCTCATGGCAATTCCCGATTTCAGCCTTATCTCCATCTGTCATCGCTGTGAACAGCTTCTCCAATGCATCGTCCACTTCCATTTTAAGCAGCAGCAGTCGGGTTTCTCCTTCATTGGAAGCGTACATATCCTCCATTTCCTGTGCTGACAGCACCGGTCCCTTCTGATAAATAACACGCTGCTTAAAGCCTGTAACCTCGACCAGACGAATGACCTCACCAAACAAAATATTTTCTACTAAAATATGATGGTCCTTGACTCTTTTGACAATGGCATGGCCCCGGGTGCTTCCAATCAGCTTCTCCAGCCACTCAGCCAGCTTGGCATCGCGAATTACATAATCTCCAGCCAGCTTGTAGTGTCCTGTGCGCAATTGTTGAAAACGGAGCTTCACCAGCTTGCGCCCGGTTCTCACCGACAAAACCAGATACGACTCATCCTCGCTCCAGTACAGCGAATACCCTTCCGATATCAAATCCTTGATCAGATTATGGATATGCCGACGGCTAAACCGGAGCTCTAGATTGCAATATTCTACCTCACAGCCCTTGTTCACGGCATTCCCTCCTTTTTCAAGTCCGATTCAAGAAGTCCGGCTACAGCAAGCCTGCGGCTTTCCCGCTTGATCTTCCCTTGCTCTATTTTATACTTCATTTTATGTAAGGGTACTTGGTTATTTGACCTATTTTTATGAGTAACAGCGCACAATCCTACTTTTGCCTTATATGCTTGTACCGAGCCTGGCCTAAAGTCGGTCAAGCCCGCTGACATTATGCTATAATCGGACATATTACGCCACACGACATGGCTTAACCCATTTACAGGAGGAAAAGGAATGACATTTAGTGGATTTACTGCAAAGGACTTCGATGTTTTTGAAATACCGGGGTTGGAGCCTCGTATGGAAGTGCTGATTCAGCAGATTCGGCCCAAGCTGGAAGCGATTGGCGAGGAATTAGCTCCATTTCTAACAGACTTATGTGGGGAGCCTATGTATGTTCACGTTGCCAAGCATGCACGACGCAAAGTCAATCCCCCGATAGATACATGGGTAGCCTGGGCGGCAAATAAGCGCGGGTATAAGGCGTTGCCCCATTTCGAGGTAGGTATGTTTGCTTCCCATATTTTCGTCATATTCGCAGTCATTTATGAAAGTCCCAATAAAATAACGTTTGCCCAGGCGCTTGAAGCCAACCTGAGCGATGTGCGCTCTAACATACCGGGCCATTTTTACTGGTCCATGGATCATATGGCTCCAGAAGGTACAGAACAGCAGCACATGGACACTGAAGAGTTTCAAACGATCATCCACAAGCTGCAACAGGTAAAAAAAGCCGAGGTCATGTGTGGGCTCCGTATTGATCGTAATGACCCTCTCGCCAGTGACGGAGCAGCATTGCTGCAGACGGTGCGTTCCACCTTTGAGCATTTGCTGCCGCTGTACCGAATGTCTTTCTCAAAAGAGTAGCCCTCGCTGCTTTTCAAGGCGCTGTTCAGGCCTCCACAGTCTTCCTGCGTGGATTCCGCGCCAGAGCCAAGTGGCAGCCAAACATGAGCAGCATCACGACCCCACTGATGATAAATGGAGCTGTGTGTCCAGCACGGTCCCATAGCACTCCTGAAACGAGCGGGCCTATAACCATGCCGGAGCCTTGAAGTGTTAAAAAAAAGCCCCATACCGTTGCTCGCTCGTTTTCCGGAATCAGTCGGGCAAGAAACGTGTTCCATGCAGGCAAAATGAGCGCATATCCCAAACCAATAAGCGCTACGGATACAAACACCAGCGGAATAGATCGAACGATTGAGAAGAAAAACAGCGTAATTCCGGCTAACAAAAAGCCAACATGTAGAAAATACTCCGTTCCAAGTCGGTCGACCAATTTGCCGCAAGGGATCAGTGCCAGCACAGTCACCCCACCGCCTGCAATCAGGAGCACGCTGTACAAGTTCGGTGAAATCCCAAGGTCCGTCCGAGCGTATAGCGTAAGTACTGGGCTGATCAAACCGATAACAAAAGACTGCAAAAACAGCGCCGGGTAAATTAACGGATTGACGTTAAGCTTTGTTTTGAGTACGCCGATCGTCTCTTGGATTCCCCTTAGAGTCCCCCGCTTCTGCTTTATGTACCCATCAGACGACACTAGAGCGCTCTGTTTGAGGTCATCTTTGTCAGCAGACCTTTTCGGTCCTGGCAGCATCAGAGCAACCAACAACAACACAATACTGCATCCTATCAACATCATGAACACCATGCCGTAAGAATGTCCATAGTGGGATATGGCGAAGTTCATAATGAGCGGGCCCAATCCCGTTCCGCCCATAGACGCAATTTCCAGTGTACCCATCGCCGCGCCATTGCTGTTATTAGGCCCGGACATTTCAGTCGTTCCGGTCATAACACAAGGCCAGAGCGGAGAAGTACCTAGACCGAGCAGCAGACACGCGACGACGAGCCACACAGGCTCTGTCAGTACGCTCAGCATAATAATCGCTACAAGCGTAAACAACAGCGCGGTCGACATCGTTCCACGGTAGCCGAGTCGTTCAGCCATCCAGCCCGCCGGTGCCCGAAACGCGTTGTCTCCAAAATACTGAAGTGAAAAGGCCAAACCAATAATCCCGGCCGACAAACCAAGCGTTTCTCCCATATATACCGGCAGGATGGATACCAGAAGTGATCCTTTCATAAATTCGACCAGAAATACCAAAACCCATAATTTAGTAAAGAAAGGAACCCACAACCGCTGCGGAGCTTTTTTTCGTCCTATTTGTCTCATCTAATCCACATCCTCCACCTTCATTTTTTGGCTATAAAGACCGGGTTCTCCGCCTACTCCACTCTTTCGCAAATAAATGCGCCCTCAATCGCTTGCATTCCTACTTTAAACTGCTATACTCAATTTTGTTCTATTATCACTTGCACAGGATTGTCGAAATCCTGCACGAAAGGTTGTGACAACACTAATGAATCAAAGCAACACCCCGCTTTTTACTGCTTTGAAAAAGCATGCTCAGAGCAACCCGGTTCAATTTCACATCCCAGGTCATAAAAAGGGAGTGGGAGCAGATTCGGAATTTCGCGAATTTATGGGGGATAATGCCTTTTCCATAGATATGATCAACATCGCTCCATTGGACGATCTGCATCAGCCTTCAGGCGTCATCGAAGAAGCTCAAAAGCTTGCAGCAGAGGCCTTCGGAGCTGATTATACGTATTACAGTGTACAGGGGACAAGCGGAGCCATCATCACCATGATTATGTCGATTTGCATGCCTGGTGATAAAATTATTGTACCCCGAAACATACACAAATCTATAATGTCTGCCATTATCTTCGCTGGTGCGAAGCCGGTATTCATTTCTCCAGTCAGTGATGAGAATCTCGGTATTCACCACGGGGTTACAACCAAGTCCGTACGCCGGGCATTGGAACGCCACCCTGACGCCAAGGGCGTCCTTGTTATCAACCCGACATATTACGGTGTGTGCGCCGATTTGAAGGAAATTGTAGATCTCGCTCACAGCTATAATGTGCCGGTCCTGGTCGATGAGGCTCATGGAGTACTGATTCATTTTCACTCTGATCTACCGATGTCCGCCATGGAGGCGGGAGCAGACATGTCAGCTACAAGCGTTCACAAGCTGGGTGGTTCCTTGACTCAAAGCTCAATCCTGAATGTAAATACGAAAAACGGATTCGTTAATCCGCAGCGTGTACAAACGATTTTCAGTATGCTGACAACAACGTCGACTTCGTATATTCTGTTGGCTTCGTTAGACACATCCCGACGTAATCTGGCCCTTAACGGTCATGAAATAGCACAACGCGCCCTTGATTTGGCTGAATATTGCCGCTCAGAGGTTAACAAGATTGAAGGGCTATATTGCTTTGGTAGTGAAATTCTCGGCACGGAAGCTACCTACGATTATGATCCAACCAAAATTACGGTTCATATCCGCCATTTGGGCCTTACCGGATACGATGTGGAAAATTGGCTGAGAGATCACTATAATATCGAGGTTGAACTTAGCGATATGTACAATATTCTTTGTTTGGTGACCCCTGGGGATACCAAAGAGGAAATTGAAATTTTGTTGAAAGCTCTGCGTGAGCTGGCTTCTCTGCACTATTCCACAGGTCAGGAGCATGAGCTGGTTGTAAAGATACCAGATATCCCTCAGCTCTCCCTCATTCCAAGAGACGCTTTTTATGGAGATACGGAAATCGTGCCCTTCAAGGAATCTGCTGGTCGCATTATTGCAGAATTCATTTATGTGTATCCACCGGGTATTCCGATCTTACTGCCAGGAGAAGTTATTTCGCAGGACAATATTGATTATATTGTTGATCATGTAGAAGTAGGCCTGCCTGTTAAAGGACCTGAGGACCGAACAGTACATCAGGTGAAGGTTATCGTCGAGACTGACGCTATTTCATAATATTGATCGGACAACACATGCTTACAAAATATGTTGATAGTTAACAAAAAAAGCCCCTATTTGGGGGCTTTTTTTTCTTGAAGAGCTTATAACAGCTGCTATTTCCAATTCTATTCGTATTGGGCAACAAGCTCGCTATATGCAGCTTCTACACGTTTCCACTCATCTTCGTCCTCAATATTGTAAAGCACCATTTCTTCGTTTTCTTCTTCCATACGAAGAATAATGCCATCCGCTTCGGGATTGCCTCGCTCAAGCAGAAGAGCATAAACGTGATCTTCTACATCAAAGGTCTCTACCAGCACCATTTCTACATCTTTACCATTTTCATCAGTTAGCGTAAGAACCATTTCTTCATGTTCGTGGTCATGATCGTGGTTGCAGGCTTCACCGTGTTCATGTTTGTGATCACTCATGGAAATACCTACCTTCAAATTGTTTTATTTTCCCCCGTATCGTAACATGATCAAGGGTGCAGGTCAATTTGTGGTATGCCTAATTTATCGCTGTAATGACTTTTTCGGACACCAAGGTATAGCTGCCGTCTTTGCTCTCTTTAATATAGAAACCAACCCGGTAATTCCCTGCTGTTTTGAAATCATACGTAAAGTCGTTCGTACGGAACCAGAAGTTATCCTTTTGCGCTCCTTTGATATCTTGAGACTGAATATCCTTCACGTTGCCCGAAGGGTCGGTGATCGCTACCTTCACTCCGGAGATATCTGTTTTCAAGGTATCAATTTGACTAAATACATTAAATTTCACTTTATTGCCTTTATTCACGTTACCAAACACAGTATCTCCCTTGAACAGGAACATATGCACGTTAGGCTGGTCGAAAACAACTTTTCCACCGGATGGATCAAAATTTACAAGTCCGTTAAAATCACGGATGGGCACATAAGTCTTCCCATCAATGACAACTGCACCATCTTTTGACACCTCTCCATTAATAATCAACTGCACTTGGTCCTTGGCGGATTCCGCCGAAATGGCGGTCCCTCCCATTATTGAAAAGGCCATCATTAGGGCCATCACTCTTCTCCATTTCATCACTACTAATCCCTCCATCGTCATCTGTTAAAAACCTTCTGTCGTACATTTATACCTAGCTCAGCCGCACAAGTTGCGCTGTGTTTCACAAATTGTCCAAAGTTTTTACAGAAGGAGCCAAATCTTTAGTTCCAGCAGCATAGGTGGTAAAATACGACTGTAGAATGTCCTAGTACACAAAGTCTGGAGGATAGATCCATTATGAGCCTAACGATACAAATGCTTGGCACAGGCAGTGCCTTTGCCAAACATTATTACAACAACAACGCGCTGCTGGACAGCGGAGAAGGCAAACTGCTAATCGATTGTGGTACAACCGCTTCGTTAGCATTACACCAAATGCGCGTTCCTTTGCCTGATATTGACGCCATTTTAATCACACATATTCACGCAGATCATGTCGGAGGTTTGGAGGAATTCGGTTTTCAAATGAACATTCTCCATCGTCGCAAGCCTCTACTTTATATCGCCGAACCCCTAATCCACCCTTTATGGGAGCATACACTCAAGGGCGGGATGTCACAGCAGGGTATGATTGACAAGCTTGAAGATGTATTCGAGGTAAACGTAATAACGCTTGGTGTGCCCACTACATTAGTATCCGGTATCCAGGTGGAGCTGATCCCTACACGGCATATTCCTGGTAAAAACAGTTATTCCTTATTCATAAATGACCGACTTTTTTATAGTGCAGATATGGTTTTTGACCCTGATTTGCTTCATCATCTGGTGCATGAACGAGGATGTCGGAGTATTCTGCATGAGGTTCAATTACAAGGTGCCGGAGAAGTCCATACGACGTTGAACGAGCTGCTAAGCTTGGCGCCATCTCTTCAAGAGCGGATTCATTTGATGCACTATAGTGATGATATGGAACAATTCAGGGATAAAGCTGGCGTCATGTCCTTTCTGGAACAGCAACGATTATATCAACTTGCAGAGTTGGAACGTGCAGAGTAGCATGCTAAATACAGCTTAACAATTAACAAAAAGCCGCCTGGCTATCCTTTGTAGGAAAGCCAGGCGGCTTGCTAGTTCTTGAATATATTGATGAACTTGCATTCTAATGTTGCGAGTTAAGGTCAGAACAATGGCAGTTGATCCAGGTTATTAGAAGGATCTCCGTCGGCATCTCCCCGAATTCGTTTGCTGCCATCCTTGGCCTTGAAAACGTTAACGCCTGCAATTGAGCCTGTCTCAATCTCATTCAAAGCTTGGCTATAATCTAAAATTCGACCGGTAGATGTCTGAAAAGACGTAAGGTCGCCATCCCCGTTTTTACGTACTGCTGTAATTTGCTCCCGTTCTGTATTAGCCATGCTGTATCGCTCCTTATCCATAATATAGTGGAGGAACTTTTACTAGCATGCGCATTGTACAGATTTGTATGCACCTTGCGCTGCCGACTACAACTTTTTGCGCATACGAACATGCGGTATTCCCGCATCGTCAAAAGGTTCATCGGAGATCGTCTCGTAGCCAAGCTTTTCGTAAAACTTCTCGGCTTGACATTGGGCATCTAGCAACGAGTATCTTAACCCCAATTCACGTGCACGTTCCTCCAGTGCTAGCAGTAATACACGTCCATAGCCTGCGGCACGATGCTCCTTGAGAACGGCAATACGTTGCATTTTAGCTGTATCTTCCTCATAGTATGTCAACCGACCAGTGGCCACCATTTCACCATGTTCACAAATTAGCAAATGATGGGCCGTATCTCCCAGCTTGTCATAATGGTCAATTTCTAAATCGAGAGGAACCTTTTGCTCATCGACAAACACTTTGGTACGGATCGATATTGCCTCCTGTAGCTGCTCCTCTGTTGTTACACTTATAATTTCTGCGGCCATCACCTGTTCCCCCTATCATTAACTCCAAATTCGAATTATATATATAAATGGTCATGAAGTACAGGCTGACTTCTATTTTTTCACTTTACATATATGGTTAATACATGATATTATCTAATAACCGAAGGACGGTAGCTCAGCGGGAGAGCATTATCTTGACAGGGTAAGGGTCATGGGTTCGATCCCCATCCGTCCTATTCGTCAAAAGCCTTGATATTCAAGGCTTTTTTGTTTGTCTAGAGATAAATCCAGTTATCCTGTTTTTTAATCAAAATGATACTTATAAGATAAAAAAGCCGCCCGGAAAGATAGGGTCGACTTTTCTGTATACTCAGATCGTTGTAATTTAACAATGTCATTTTTTCTTCAGCAAAGCTTTTCACCTTAATCCTTCTATTTATATAGAAGAAAAAAAACAGGACCTCAGCACAATACGCATAGAACTCTTAGATTACGATATAAACCGCCCCGCTCTCACCGTCAATCTCCGTCGGGTAAGCAGTCACACATCCAGTATCTGGCTCTTGCACCCGGCCAGTGGAAAGGTCAACTTTCCAGTCATGGAGCGGACAATGGATTGCTGAGCCACATATCATTCCTTCGGATAACCGTCCCCCTTTGTGCGGACAACGATTCTCAAGTGCATGCACGCTGCCATCGCTCAGACGGAATACAGCTATTTCTGTATCATGAATGCGAACTGTCCTTGCTCCACGTCGGTCAATTTCGTTCAAATTAGCTATTCTGATTCTGTTGGTTGTCGTATTGGTCTCCATTTTGTCAGCCCCCTATTCCATTACTGGCTTAAGTTCCGGCAGCTGCACAAAATTTTTGCGCAGCTCTTCGTTGTGAATAATTTCGTGCCACGGATCAGTCGTCGTGCTTAATGTCTCTTCAATTCTGGTCACCAGTTGCTTCCTCGTCTCTGCATCCGAAAGTGCCTGTTTGATGGATTCCACTCCGACCCGTTCCAACCAATGGGCTGTGCGTTCGTTCCAATTGGCCTGCTCACGATAATACTGCAGATAGGCACCGGTCCATTCCATCACTTCATCCTCGGTTCTAACGGTACAAAGTAGTTCAGCTGCCCGAACCTTGATACCCCCGTTACCTCCAACGTAGATCCCCCAGCCACCGTCAATAGCAACGACGCCCAAATCCTTGATCGTCGCTTCAGCGCAGTTACGCGGGCAACCGGACACAGCCAGTTTGACTTTGGATGGAGCATTCAGACGTTCAAATGCCTTTTCCAACCGGATGCCCATCCCCATAGCATCCTGAGTGCCAAAGCGGCAAAAGGTGTTACCTACACACGTCTTAACCGTTCTCAAAGTCTTTCCGTAGGCATATCCAGACGGCATATCCAACTCGGCCCAGATCCCTGGCAAGTCCTCCTTTTTCACACCAAGCAGGTCAAGACGTTGGCCACCCGTAAATTTGACCAGAGGCACATTGTATTTCTCCGCGACAGCAGCAATTTTCTTCAGGTCGGCAGGTGATGTAACTCCTCCATAAATGCGGGGCACGACAGAATAGGTGCCATCTTTCTGTATGTTGGCATGGTACCGTTCATTCGTGAATCTGGATTCCTTCTCATCCTCATAATCCAGTGGCCATAGCATACCTAGATAATAATTGAGGGCCGGCCGACATTTCGTACAACCTTCCGGTTCGTTCCATCCCAGCACATTCATCACTTCTTTGACACTCTTCAATCCCATCTCCCGAATGCCATCAATGATCGCTTCCCGGTCAAGCGTCGTACAACTACAAATCCCCTCTTTCATTGTTTCTCCGGCTTCTGCGCCTGCGTATAACTGTAAGAGTCCCTCCACTAATGGCTTGCAGCCGCCACATGATGCCGATGCCTTTGTGCATGCCTTAATATCCCCGACACTCCGGCAGCCAGCCGCAACCGCCTCTCCAATGTCACCCTTGGATACACCATTACATCCGCATACAATTTCGTCATCAGGCATCTGCTCCAGCATCATGGTGCCACTAGCTTCTGGTTGACCAGGATTGAAGCCAAGTAATAACTCTTTCTCTCGGCCAACCACCGACTCGCCACTTTTGATCAACGAAAACAGCATAGCTCCGTCAGACGTATCCCCAAACAGAACGGCTCCGACCAGTTTTTCTTCCTTGATTACGATTTTTTTGTAGACGCCACCAATATCATCCTGATACCGCAGGGAACGTGTTCCCGGTTCATCCTTGTAATCCCCTGCTGAAAACACGTCGACACCCGATACCTTCAACCTTGTCGAGGTAACAGAACCACTGTAGCCGGGAGTCTCCATTCCCGCGAGTCGCTGAGCCAGTACACCACCTTGCTCATATAATGGAGCAACCAGCCCGTAAGTGATTCCCCGGTGTTCTGCACATTCGCCAACGGCGTAGATGCCGGGGATGTTCGTTTCCATGTGATCATTTACGATGATCCCGCGGTTTACAGGGATTCCCGCCGACACCGCCAGTTCAATGTCTGGTTTGATGCCTACCGCCATAACGATCAGATCCGCTTCCAGCTCGCTGCCATCGGCAAATTTCAACCCTTCCACGCGGCGACGCCCTGTTATAGCCGCCGTCCGCTTATTGACCAGAAATGTCATTCCCTGCTCCTCCAGCTCGCGCCGTAGCAGAAGGGAAGCAGCCTCATCCAGCTGCCGATCCATAATATATCCGTTAATATGAATAACTGTGACGTCCATCCCCAAGTTAAGCAGCCCCCTGGCTGCCTCTAGTCCAAGCAATCCGCCACCGATGACGGCTGCTTTTTTGTGCGTCTTCGCCGTCTCCATCATCGTTTCACAGTCACGAATATCCCGGAAACCGATAACACCATCCTTGTCGGCCCCTGGAAGCGGCAGAATAAAGGCTTTAGAACCCGTTGCCAACAACAATAAATCATAAGAGATGCATACGCCGGAGCGTGATGTCACCTGCTGCTTTTCCGTGTCGATAGCTGTGACAGGATCATCGGTATACAATCGAATATTGTTGTCTTCATACCAACTCCAGTCGTTGATGACAATATCCTGCAAACCTGCCCCTCCCGCCAGAACGGAAGACAGCATGATCCGGTTATAGTTTGGATGGGGCTCGGCCCCGAATACCGTAATCTCATAGCTACCTGGTGCAAGCTTCAGCAAATGTTCGAGAGTGCGTATCCCCGCCATTCCGTTGCCGATCAACACTAACTTTTGGATATTGTTCATCAGGTCACTCCCCTTCCATTGGTATCCTCAAAACATAAAAAGCCTGCTTCACATATGGGGATTCAAAATATCCCCCCACATGAGAAAACAGGCTCCATTGCCGTTTCATCGAATACGCCGTTGTATCCATCAGAGTATGGAATTAAAAAGTATTGTAGCTAATATATAATGGTTCAAATGATATGTCAACATTCCTAACGCATAAACTTATAAAAAATTATATTTTATCACCATGTAACATGTCTATGACGTATAAAATATCACTTCCCTACAAAATTAGGATTGATTTTCAGACCAAAACACGCCAAAATGGTTTAAAAGTCCGTTTTAACTTGATGATGGTGGAAAAATAAAGCAGACGGATAAAATCACATGTCATATTTGTTATCAATGAATATCATCCCCATCGCTAACTACCCTTCATATTACAGAGAGGAGGAGCCCGCTTGCGTTCCTTGTTGGTAATTCACTTACATTCTGACCATGTATCTGAGCAGACACACGCCGTTTCCTCATGGCAGGCAGGACCTGAACACCTTTTAGAATCCAACGGATACCTAACTCTGCCCTGCCGCAATGAATCTGAAATCAAACAGCTAATCCTTAATGCAGATGCGGCGGTACTAAACATCCCTGTAGGCACGATTAGCATGTGGGGTGGCAGGCTGGAGCAAACCAAAGCGGTCCCGTTGCTCTGGTGGTGCAGCGCAGAATCAGCGCTATCATCGACAGAGGCTTGTGAAGCTGATGTCACTGTTGATGGCATTCTAACCCCTTCTATGGCAGCCCATGAGCTGAATTGGGCTCTTCATTTTAGTGCCAAACGCTTTTTTGAACGCCAGCACTGGCAAAGTGAACGCAAGCAACTGACCGCTCGGCTGGAAGAACGCAAATGGATTGATATGGCGAAAGGAATACTTGGAGAAGTAAACGGTATCCCGGAAGCGGAAGCATATGATGTGCTACGGAAAAAAGCAATGAACGAACGCAAACGTATCGTTGATGTGGCCATTTCTATCGTCAAAGCGCAGCAAATGTTAAAAGCATAAATCTGAAAGGGGCCTGAACATGAATATCATTGAAATATTAAAAGAAGTTGGTCGTGGCAAAAGGGGCGCCCGGGATCTGAATTACGCCGAAGCCGAAGCTGCTGCCGAACTTATTATGACCCAATCAGCAACCCCTGCTCAAATCGGAGCTTTCTTTGCCGCGGAGCGCATTAAAATGGAGAGTGTTGGCGAGCTGGAAGCATTCGTAAACGTCTGTCGTAAATATACCCATCGCTTCCCGATGCAGGAAGGTATTGATTTCGCCGGTCCGTATGATGGCAGGAAGTCTTCATTTATTGCCACCTTCGCAACGGCCTTTCTACTCGCCTCATGCGGAATTCCTGTAACGATGCACGGCAGTGCACCTCTCCCTCCCAAATGGGGTGTTACGCTCCCGCTTTTATTGCAGGAAATGGGGGTAACGCCCCGGAACATGACGCGTGAAATCGCCGTTCATGCCGCGAAGCTGACTGGTGTACTGTTCGTAGCCTCCGAACAGTGGTGCGTGCCTCTGCGAGATATGCGGCCCATTCGCGAAGAACTGGGGCTTCGCACAGTGCTGAATACTGCCGAGAAACTGGTTGATTACGGTTCTTCCCCATATATTGTATTCGGCGTTTTCCACAATACTGTGTTCGAAAAGACGGCGAAACTCATACAAAATCTGAATTACCACAGAGCTCTGATCGTCCAAGGGAGCGAAGGATCGGAGGATCTGTTCATCGATCGGCCGACCCGGACTTACCTGCTTGCTAACGGCGAAGTATCATTACAGGTTATTGATCCGGAAATGTACGGACTGGATTCGGTGGTACCAGAGCATAACTGGACCCCCGCTGAACAACTGCGCATTACGGAGGAAGTGCTACAAGGCACAGCTTCTATAGCCTTTTCGAATCAAGTGTTACTCAACAGTGCGGTCCGGCTGTTCGTTGCAGGGCGAGTTGACTCCATAGAGGAAGGTTTGTATACCTGCAAACCGCTGCTAGAAAATGGGCACGCCTGGGGTTTGTATTGTCACTGGCGGGAAGCCATGCTCAGAACAGAAATAAAAACGGGAGCAGACAGATCTGAAACCCGATTGCATTTATAATTACTGGCGTCACGCAGTCTAGTGATTACGAGCCCTAAACTGTCCAACTCAAAAAGGCTAGCTCCCTCACTCATACAAGGGGGCTGGCCTTTTATGCAAAGAAAAAGTCACTTACTCCGTCCTGCTCTAGAACTCCGACCATTCCTCGTTATCTGCACTGGTTGCGGCTGCAGCCAGATGAAGGGGACGGATGCGTACAGCTGCCGTTTTGAAGCCAGGCATCCGACAGAACGGATCAAGATCAGGGCGGGTCGCCCGATTAACATTTTGTATCCCACCCCAATGCATGGGCACGAAGAGCGTATCTTCGCGGATATGTGGTTTGATCCGGCTGCGGACAGTGAAGCTGCCGCGCTGTGATGCTATTTCTACCCACTCCCCGTCCCTGATGTGCCAGCGTCGCGCTGTCCGCGGATGAATTTCCACATAATTCTCAATCTCTCGCGCGGCCAGCGACGGACTTCTGCGCGTTTGTGCACCGGTCAAATAGTGAGCCAGTACACGGCCGTTCGTCAAAATAAGCGGGTACTCCTCTGATATCTCCTCTCCTGCTCCACAGCTTTCAACCACCGTAAAAACAGCCTTTTGATCAGAATGGGCAAAGGTTTCCCGAAACATTGTATCCATACCGGCTCTGTCCGTAGACGGGCATGGCCAATATACTCCTTCTTCACGACGCAGCCTGTCGTATGTGATCCCGTAGTAATCGGCAGGACCGCCCCGGCTGGCGAGCCGCAGTTCTTCAAAGATATGCTCGGCATCCCTGTACGAGAAATAGCCGCCCTTGTTTAGCTTTGCAGCCACCTGACACAAAATGTTCCAGTCATCTCTAGCCTCGCCTGGTGCGGGCCTCGCCGCTTCCCGTAGCAGAACGCGGCCCTCCAGATTGGTCATCGTCCCCATATTCTCCAAATAAGATGTCACAGGCAAAACGACGTCAGCCATTCGCGCGGTTTCCGTGAGAAACATATCCGCCACAACCAGCAGATTCAGCTTTTTGAGGGCTTTCTCCACCAGCCGGACATTCGGGTTAGATACAATAGGATTAGAGCCCATCACGAACAAAGCTTGGATTTGTTTCTGATGGACAAGCTCCATCATTTCATAGGCGGACACCCCTTTTCCTGGCAAACTGCTTGGTTTCACTCCCCATACGGACGCCACATAGGCTCGATCTTCTTCATCCTCAATCGATCTGTAACCAGGAAGCTGGTCAGCCTTTTGGCCGTGCTCTCGTCCCCCTTGCCCGTTTCCCTGACCTGTGATAGCTCCATAACCGCATCCTTCCCTTCCAATCTTGCCAGTGGCCAGCACCAGATTAAGAAATGCACGCACCGCCATATGTCCATCTGTCTGCTGTTCAACACCCCTGGCCGTAAAAACGATGCCCGTCTCCACACTGCCAAAGGCACGTGCTGCCTGCTGGATCATTTCTACTTCAATTCCGCACAACGCAGCCGATTCTCTCAGATCCACACCCTTCAAATGAGTCAACAGCTGGTCATAGCCGTTGGTCCGCTTGCGGATAAACTCTTCATTCGCAAATCCCTCATCCACGATGACCTTTAGCATGGCATTGGCCAGCACAGCATCCGTACCCGGCTTGATTTGCAGGTGCAAATCAGCGGCGGCCGCCGTTGGTGTCGCGCGCGGGTCAATTACGATGACAAAGGCGCCGTTTTCCTTCGCCTGGTGAAAGTAAGGCATTAAGGTCGGCTGGCATTCAGCGATATTCGTACCTGCGAGCACAATACAACGAGCCAACGGAATATCAGCCAGCCTGCAGGTCAGTCCGCGATCAATGCCAAACACTTTACTGCCAGCGGATGCCGCTGCCGACATGCAGAAGCGCCCGTTATAGTCGATATATCGCGTACCTACAGCCACTCTTGCAAATTTGCCGAGTAAATAAGCCGTTTCATTGGAGAGTGAACCTCCACCGTAAATTCCGATTGCATCAGGACCTTGTGTGGACAGTAGCGTAGAGAAACTGCTAGCTATAGTATCCAACGCCTCCTCCCACTTGACGGGAACCAGTTGACCCTCTTTGCGAATGAGGGGCTGTACCAGCCTTTCCGCATGAGTCGCATGCTGATGCGCATTCATTCCCTTGATGCACAACCTACCCTGCGAGGCTGCATTATGCTTCCCTTCCGCCTTATACACTGTACGAATGATACCCGCAAGTGTCTCTGTACCCGTGCTAACGGTCATCTTACATTGCACGCTGCAAAACGGGCACTGCGTATCCATTACTGACGGTACATGTAGCCCAGCTTCCGGTTTGCCTTCTCCCGACTGACACATCAAAGCCACCTTCCTTTCGCCATTTTTCGGAATTTTATCGTCTGCACGATAGATAATTCGCCATAACTCCAACTCAACCCGTCATCCTGTCAGCATTTTGGTCCGCAGACTACCCGCTAGACCACTTCGAAGAGCAGCGTCAAGCACACTTTCCCGTAATGCCAGAACACCAGTCCTTTCAATCCACTCCCACATTTTTTCCCCATACCGGGCACTATGTCGGTATATTTGCAAGCAAGTTGCAGTCAGCAGAACCGCTTCTGTCGGGTCTTCCTCCAATCCAAGCAGGTGCCCCTGGCGAACCGGATGCTCTGCATGGCCACCCGCATAGACCTCCCAGCCTGCTGGAGAACGAGATATTCCAATATCGTGGACAAGTACACCTCCGGGATACGCCGATCCAGGACAAATAGCAACTGTAACTAACGCTGGCAATGCGAGACTTCCCCATAAAGTTGCCAACCGCTCTCTTAGCCAGGCTACTTCTACAAATGCCTGATCCATCAGATCCGACTCAACAAAAGACCGATCCTCGGCATTTAGGTTCGTAAAGCGCAGACCCGCAGAGGGCGCCTCTCCTCCGTACTGCGGTGTGACCTGAACCGCAACGCCAGCCCCTAATGGATTTGTCGCAGATCTGTCGCGCAACCCGAGAGATTCCAAGTAATAAAGTACAGCCGGACGACACAATTCACACCCCTGCTGTCTAGTCCAACCGAGACGGGATACTACTTCACCTGGAGTCTGACAGATTGCGTCCACCATAGCTGTTTTAAGCGAATCATGATCGTAATGCGTACATCCACACACAGGGACAATTTCTTGGGCGGTTGGAGTAACTACAGGTCCGGAATCTGTGGATCGGGACAAAATATTTTTGACCAGTGCAGCCACCAGCGGCCGACATCCCCCACAGGAACCGGACGCTTTGGTCCGGCTCTTCACCTCTTCCACCGTCTTCAGCTTATCCGTGGCAATCGCTCGCAAAATAGCCCCCTTACTCACGCCGTTGCATGCACATACCGTTTCTTCTTCCGGCAGTGCGGCTGCCGCATCCTCTGCTTTGCTCCGGCTGTTATCCCGGGATGTAAGCTCTGTAGCGGACGCCCCGCGCCGTACCATTCCGAGCAACGAGGTACTTTCCGCCGTATCTCCGTACAAAATGGCGCCAGTGACAGCACCGCCGTGCATCATCACTTTTTTATAAACCTCCAGCATCCCGTTATATTCCATAACTGCTGTCTCGTTTCCCTCATCGCGAATGTCTCCTGCGGAAAACACATGGATCCCCGCTACCTTGAGCTGCGCATACGGAATCGTCCCTTCATAGGGAGCCGTTTCACGACCACAAATAACTTTTGCCAGCACTTTGCCCTGCTCATATAGCGGCGCCACCAGTCCGTATGAAATCCCCCGGTGCTCAGCACATTCGCCGACGGCATAAATACCAGGAATACTCGTGCGCATATAATCATCCACGACAATGGCGCGGTTTACAGTCAGACCGCTATCCTGAGCTAATTCGATATTCGGTCGGATACCAACCGCCAGCACAACCAAATCCGTGTCCAGCCTGTTCCCGTCCGCAAACATCAAGCCTTGTGCCCTGTTTCGGCCTATGATGTTGACCGTTTCCTTCGCCAAATGAAACCTCATGCCCTGTTCCTCCAACTTTCGCTGCAGAAGCACAGCTGCCGTCCGGTCAAGCTGACGGTTCATAAGATACTGCGCATTATGAACAACCTCAGTTTCCATCCCTAGATTCAGCAGGCCTTGAGCAGCTTCAAGTCCTAACAGCCCCCCTCCGATAACCGTGGCCCTGCGGTATGTTTTGGCATATCTAGCCATGGTTTCACAATCATTCACATCACGAAAAGCAATTACTCCCTGTTTTCGCACTCCAGGAATGGGCGGCATGAAAGGCAATGAGCCCGTTGCCAATATGAGCATGTCATAAGGTTCTTTCATGCCGGATTCCGTTTCCACCATCCCGGCTGCAACATCAATACGACAGACGCGTTCACCCGCGTACAGCTTTACCCCGTTCTCTTCATACCAGTCCCAGTCATGGGTAACGATATGTTTAAATGAGCTCTCCTCCTGAAGCATTTTGGACAGGAGCACTCGGTTGTACCCGGGACGGGGCTCTGCACCAAATATCGTGATTTGGAACCGCTCTGGCTCCAAATTGAGTATTTCCTCCACACATTTGATGCCTGCCATACCATTGCCGACGACGACCAGTTTTTTCATCATGTTAAACCAGCCCCATTCTCCGAATAAAATAAGACAGAAAAAGCCCTTCTCCATTCAATGGAAAAGGGCACCGTTGCCGTAAAAGTCGGCACATCGTTGTGCCGATATGTATCTAAGATTACTGAATTGTGAATGTCATGTCAACATTCAATACATGAAAACTATATTTTCACCTTTTATTTAATTTTTTTCTCGAATTTGTGTTATGTATATTGACATACATTAGATCCTTTTTTATAATTTGAATTAAAATCACTCCAACGTGATCATACCAAGTCGACTCACAATGAAGTGTGTCAACCACGGCAATGAAGCCGCAAACCGTTTCCTAGATACCATGTAGGGGCGATTTGCGGCTTTTCATGTTCAAATTACATTTTGCAGACAAAGAACAACAATTAGAACAGGAGAGATGGAGAATGAACAAAAAAAGTTTCTGGAAAAGCGGACACAAGCCCACCTTATTTGGTTCCTTTCTGTATTTTGATATCAGTTTTATGATATGGGGGATGATCGGACCGTTGGCCGTTGTAATTGCCAATGATTATCCAATGGACCCTGTACAAAAAGCCAATCTTGTCGCTCTACCCATACTCGGTGGTTCCCTGCTGCGGCTCGTGCTCGGATTCATGTCGGATTATATCGGTCCCAAGCTCACAGGACAGATTGGTATGCTTGTCACGATCATCCCGCTTTTGCTCGGCTGGCTGTGGGTTGATTCGCTGGAGCAATTATACGTTGTTGCCCTACTCCTGGGCGTAGCTGGAGCTTCATTTGCAGCTGCGCTGCCGTTAGCCGGTCAATGGTACCCCAAAGAGCATCAAGGCTTGGCTATGGGAATTGCCGGAGCCGGTAATAGTGGTACCGTCCTTGCGACTTTGTTCGCCAACCGCATTGCTCAACATTTTGGCAGTTGGGAAGCCGTTTTCGGATTGGCCATCCTCCCCATCTTAATCGTCTTCATTCTGTTCAGTATTTTTGCCCGCAACAGCCCTCACCGCCCGGCACCAAAAAATCTGTCGCAATATGCTTCGGTGCTCAAACAGAGGGATGCCTGGGTATTCTGTGCCTTTTATTGCGTGACGTTTGGCGGATTCGTTGGCCTTTCTAATTATTTGACTATTTTCTTCAATACCCAGTATGGCCTCTCCGCGGTACATGCCGCCGATTTTGCAACCGTTTGTGTGATTGCCGGAAGCTTTTTTCGTCCTGTAGGTGGTTTTTTATCCGATCGGATTGGTGGTTCACGCATGCTAATGTACTTGTATGCGGGGGCCGGGATTATGCTCGCCGGCATTGCGTTTTTACCGCCACTTACCGTGGTAGTTGTGCTGCTGTTCGTAGGCATGATGTGCCTTGGCGCTGGCAACGGCTCTGTATTCCAGCTCGTGCCGCAGCGCTTCGGCAACGAAATCGGGCTCATGACCGGCATCGTCGGCGCTGCTGGTGGCATAGGCGGGTACTTTCTCCCTCTTATACTGGGTCATCTGTACAAATCAACGGGTTCCTATATGCCGGGCTTCATCTGTCTGAGCCTACTTACGTTCTGTGCCTTTACCCTCGTCATCATAATGCAATTGAAATGGCGTAACAGCTGGATGCGACGCTCTGCTACAGTTACTGATGAAGCCGTCAATCGCATTGGAGAATTAAATGCCTGATATTCATTAAATATAAAGCTGCGAAGCATTGAATTGTCCCTCAATCATCCCTATAGCCCAAAAAATGGCTTAACTTCGTTTATATAAAATGAAGTTAAGCTATTTTTCATGCACACTCAATCGAATCACACCTATAAAAACTATGATAATTATCACATTTGATCAATGTTTTCCGAAAATATTATGAAAATTAAATGAAATTTTCATTTAAAAAACATTGAAAATCGCTTTTATTTTCATAATTTCTCTTATGTAAACACTTATATAACCATTTTTCACACAACATACTTGTTCACTTGGTTTAAAATAAGGCGTATACTTGTTCACGAATTGTTCAAGGATGAACTAAATGTAATTTTCTAGAAAGAAGGAATTAAAAATGCGTGCTTTTCATTTTACGGAAGACGGATCTATCGAAACCAAATTAACCGGAAAAGATCTACTTGCCAACCCACTGCTGAATAAAGGAGTGGCTTTTACCTTGGAAGAACGGAAACAACTTGGACTTGACGGTCTCCTTCCTCCTACGATATTAACTATTGAGGAACAGGTTCAACGGGTTTACGAGCAATTTCAGAGCCAACCGGATAATTTGCGTAAAAATGTTGCGTTAAATGATCTTTTTAATCGCAATACGGTCCTTTATTATCGTTTGCTCTCTGAGCACCTAAGCGAAATGCTCCCGATTGTTTATACACCAACAGTAGGCCAGGCTATACAGGAATACAGTCATGAATATCACAAGCCCGGTGGTATGTATTTATCTATTGATAATCTGGCGGGTATCGAAGAGGCTTTTAAGAATTTGAACCTGGACCCTGATGATATCGACCTGATCGTAGCCACAGATTCCGAGAGTATTTTGGGAATCGGGGACTGGGGAGTCGGAGGTATTAATATCTCTATTGGTAAGCTTGCTGTGTATACAGCTGCTGCTGGTATAGATCCTAGCCGGGTGCTGGCAGTTGTTCTTGATGCAGGTACAAACAACGAGAAGCTATTGGAAGATCCTTTATATATGGGGAATCGTCACAAACGTGTACGTGGAGAACAATATGATCAATTTATTGACACTTATGTTCAGGCTGCACTTTCCTTTTTCCCGAATGCTCTGCTGCACTGGGAAGATTTGGGCAATGTCAATGCACGGAACATTATCAATAAATACGGAAATAGTATTTTGACTTTTAATGACGACATTCAAGGTACTGGAGCGGTTACACTCGCAGGTGTGATGTCCGGTGTTCAATTGTCCGGAATCCCACTGAGCAAGCATCGGGTTCTAGTCTTTGGTCCAGGAGCTGCCGGAATCGGCAATGCAGACCAAATTAGCGCCGCCATGATGCTGGAAGGACTGTCAGAAGCAGAAGCAAGACGTAACTTCTGGGCTTATGATTACCGTGGCCTGCTTACCAACGAAACAGAAGGACTTTTTCCATTTCAGGTTCCTTATGCGCGTGATGCTGCAGAATGCCGTGACTGGGAACATGCTGAAGATGGAAAAATCCCTCTGCTTGAAGTCATTCGCCGCGTGAAACCGACGATTATGATTGGTACTTCCGGTGTTAGTGGGGCATTTAGTGAGGAAATCGTTAAAGAAATGGCCAAACATACAGAACGTCCTATAATTATGCCTATGTCCAACCCGACTCCACTTGCAGAAGCAACTCCGCAAGATTTGATCCACTGGACCGAAGGAAAAGCCCTGATTGCCACAGGAAGTCCTTTTGAGCCGGTGATCTATAACAATATTAAGTTTGAAATTGGGCAATCCAACAATGCTTTCGTGTTCCCGGGTCTTGGTCTTGGCGCAATCGTGGTAAAATCCAAAATCATAACAGATAGCATGTTTGCTGCAGCTGCCCATGCAGTAGCTCAAATGGTGGATTTGTCGCAGCCTGGTGCTTCCCTGCTGCCAAAAATCAATGAATTACGCGAAGTATCTGAAGCGGTAGCCGTGGCTGTGGCCAAGGCAGCAGTTCAGGATGGAGTAGCGCGTCATCAACCGGACGATATCGCACAAGCAGTTCGAGATGCGATGTGGGACTGTAAATATAAACCCATCAAACAATATGGTCAGGAAGCGGTCCTGGTTTAAAAAATAGCGAACAACATCAAATTTATACTTGCATACGCAAAGTGATTATTTAACTGATGTCCGCCATTTTTGGCGGACATCTTCATTGGAGGCGACATCATGGCTACAGGTCATATTTTTATTATCTTAATTCCTATTTTCTTTGTCATTTTAATTGGTTATTTCGCAGGATTGTTTAAAGCTTTTAACCCCGCTTCTTCTAAGGGATTAAATACACTCGTGACGAAGTTTGCTCTACCCGCACATTTGTTTATTGGGATTACGACGACACCAAGAGAGACGTTGATTCAAAAGTGGCCCTTTCTTGTGGCTTTGCTACTTGGTGTAATCGGCTTTTATATTGTATTGCTCATTGTTTATCGCTTAATTGCCAAAAAAGGCCTGACTGAATCCTCCATGTTCGCATTGAATTCAACACAGCCTTCTTTTGCATTCATGGGAATTCCGGTTCTGGGCAGCTTGTTCGGAAGTGCGGCAGTCGCCATCCCGATTGCGATTACCGGGATCGTCGTTAATGCCATTCTTGATCCGCTTGCAAGTATTTTGGGAACGGTCGGCCAGCGCAAAACAACAGAATCCGACGGCACTAAAGGCAACTTATTTAAAGTCACTATGAAATCAGTCCTTCATGGACTCAGCGAGCCACTTGCCTGCGTACCTTTGTTTGGTGTCATATTGACTCTATGTGGATTCCACGCTCCGAAACTTTTACAATCCATGTTTGATCAAATCGGCAATGTTACTGCCGGTACAGCCCTATTTGCCATCGGGGTAACCATTGGTATCAAGAAGATTACGTTCAGTCCAAAAGCACTTAGCATTGCTGTGCTGAAAGCCATCGTAATGCCTATTGTTATGCTCGGTATTGCTGTTCTGATAGGACTATCCCATGAAGATGTAAGCAAAGCCGTACTGCTTGTCGCTTTTCCCGGCTCGGCTGTGGCCGCTATGATTGCTACCCGTTATGAAACACTGGAAACGGAAGCTGCATCTGCATTTGTTATTAGCTCAGTCTTATCGCTCATTTCACTACCCTTGCTCATTTCACTTCTTTTATAAGGGACAGAAAAGTTAAGAACCCTCAATGCAATCCAGGTATTTATAGGTGTAAAGCAAACCCGTTTGTCCTCATTTATCTTATTTTTTAAATATTGTCTGAACAATAAAGTGATTTAGTAAGAATTGAGTTGGAAAAACAACATAAATCCAGTTTGCCGACAAGCGGCGGCCCCATCGTTTCATTCACTCGGGGGCCGCCGTTCTTTTTGTATAACCTTCTACTCTCCCTTTTAATAAATACCTAACAATTAGAAAGCAAATTGTCGAAATATATATGGGATAGGTTGTATATGAAACTAAATCGCTAATTCAAAGGAGAAGAAAACGTGAAAAACTTGAAGTGGAGAACTATGTCCTTTTTTGGTAAAAATCTATTAATCTCTTTTCTTAACATCGTATTAATAGGAGCTATTCTCATCACATCCAGCTATATACTTCAAAAGAACATTCTCACCACGCAGCTGCAAGACCAAGTTAAGGTATTGACTAAAAAATGGGCAGAAGATGTTGATAAAACAAAAGTACAACAAGCATTGAATGAAAAAGATTATAACGGCTCTGTGCAACAAGATTTACGCAAATTTCTCGATTCTATTCACACACTTTATCCTAACGTTGCCCAAGCTTACATATTCGGCACAGAGCTAACAGAAGGAAATCAGACCTCCATTATTGGCGTTCCCACAAATTTAGTCCAAGCTTTCCAAGACTTAAAGATGAACATTGGGGACATGTACACTCTTCCTGACGAAAATGCACAAGCCGTAAATAAGATGCTTCAATCTAATGAATCAGCATTAAGCAGCTTTTACACGGACGAATATGGCACATGGACTACTATTGTTTACCCGATTACAGATGCTAGCGGGAAAGTCACAAGTGCGATTTACTTTGACGTAGATGCGAGCTCTGTACCTACCGGCCTTCATAAATTGCTTGTATACGGTGTTTCACTGCTCATTCTGTTTCTTGCCATCTTCTTAACGATTCAATATTTACTGGTAAAACGCACCCTCTCCCCGATTCGTAGCCTGATGAAGGGCATTGAAGAAGTCAGCGAGGGAAATCTGAATGTAAAAATCAAGACAGGCGAGGACGACCTTGGCATTATCAATCAAAAATTTAATTCAATGATCAAACACCTTAACGATACAATGGTGAAAGTACAGGATACCACGCAAGAAGTTACGGGATCTGCCCAGGAATTGTTAATCATTAGCGAGAAAAACAGTACGAATACGAACGTCATTAACAGCAATATTCAGGAAATAACCCAAGGGCTTGAAGCTCAGGATCACGCAGCACTTGAAAGCTCCAGAGCTATGAATGAAATGTCGACGGTTATCCAAACCATTGCGGAGAGCTCCTCTTCCGTAGCCGATCAAGCTTATTCTATGGAAAAACGCTCCGTTGAAGGCAATCAGGTAGCCCAAAAGCTTTCCGCTCAAATGGACTCCATCTCCACTACAATGGAAAGCACAGCTGATTCCGTTAATGCGCTGCAGAACCGTTCTAACGAAATCAGCAATATCGTCAGCATCATTACAGGCATTGCCAGTCAAACGAATCTGCTTGCACTGAACGCTTCTATTGAAGCTGCCAGAGTCGGTGAAGAAGGCAAAGGTTTTGCAGTCGTAGCGGGAGAAGTGCGTAATTTGGCTGAGCAGTCTCAAGAGTCTGCCAAACAAATCGCGGAGCTTATTGAAGAAATCCAAAAAGAAATTGAGCAAACTGTAAAAGGCATCAGCGTTGGTACAAAAGAAGTTCACGTCGGGCTGGAAGTTACAAAGCAGACAGGCGAAATGTTCTCTGAAATTTTAGATGCGTCTAATAAAGTGTCGTCACAAATCCAGGAAGTATCCAGTGCAACGGAGCAGATCTCGGCCAGCACGCAGGAAATGTCAGCTACCTCTGACGAGCTGTCTTCCACAGTTAGCAAAACAGTGGACAGCAGCAAACAAATTGAACAAACCATTGGAGAACAAGCTGAATCCATGGCTTCTATTGTCAAAGCTTCTGACAAGCTTACATTGATGTCTGGCGAGCTGGAAGAGCTTATTTCTTTCTTCAAGGTAAACCGAGAAGCCTAATTTTATAACTTCTAAATAGCCATAGATAACAGTAAAGAACCTCTAATCTGCATATAATGCGCATCAGAGGTTCTTTGATATACTCTTACGTACTTCTTAATTTATAAATCCTTCCAAAGCTGAAGTTGGCTTACCGTCAGCCTGCCAAGCACCTTTGTTATAACCCTGATTGTAACCTGGAGTTGCAGCAGGCTCCCAATAAAATACCCCTGTACCTTTACCGCCTCCGATGTTCCGAACCTTCGTTTTGATTGCAAATATAAATGACTTGGAAGCCGCAGGTTCATTATATTCCATCCCGATTTCACTGATGACAATACCTTTGCCGTATTTTGCAATGAGGTTATTGGCATTGGTAATCGTCTGATCCACCTTGCCCTGCCAGTCCGAAGGAGACGGATACAGAGACAGCCCGATGAGATCAAACTGAGCTCCATTATCAATCAGCCCGCCGATATTCCAGTTCAACACGGAATCATTATCTCCATTGGCTAAATGTACGATCGTTTTAGTACTACTGCTTACCGATTTTACAGCATTATTACCTGTATTGACGAGCCAGGCATAGTTTTTCATGTTCACTGAAGCTTTGCCATCTTCCCAGAGCATTCCATTGTTCGTCTCATTACCGATCTGCACCCAGTCCGGTGTTACCCCCTTGCTTTTCATCGTGTCCATAACATAGACCGTATGGGACCAGACTGCATCCATAAGTTGTGTAAATGTGAAATTGCGCCACGCATAAGGTTTGTTCTGTTGCCCTGGATCTGCCCAAGAATCACTATAATGTAGAGTCAGCATAACGCTCATACCTAACTTTTTAGCTCGTTGCGCCAGTTCTGCTGCCTTTTCGGCATTCATGTATCCGCTTGCATAATCTTTCATGTCAGGGTTTACCCACACACGGATACGCACCGAGTTGATCTGATAGTCATCTCGCAAAATTTGCAGTATATCTCGACGAACACCCTTCTTATCCTTCCAACTCATACCTTGCGCTTCCATTCCTGCTACCCAGCTTATATCTGCTCCTTTGGCGAAAGCAGGGGCGGCCGAAGCCGCACCCAACCCTACAGAACCGAACGGATACAATAAGCTGGATAACAAGATCAACATCGCAAATACCATCGTGCGGTTACCTGTTTTCATAAGTCATCTCCCATCCGAATTGTATACTTCTCATTGCGCTCTGTCTTTAAAACCTTAACAGCGTAGGCATCCAATTGAATGCTACCGTCATCTATCACATGATTTTCAAGCATATCCGCATAAGTTCGTCCATCCAACATAATCTTTTGCGGCTCATGCGTGAAATTCAATATGAAAATATAATCATGAACTCCATCGGTACGAATCGCCGTATTCACTCCATGAGGCAACTTCACATTGAGCGCTTTACTGATTCCTGCATCATCAATTAAACTTCTGTAAAAATGACTGTGGAATAGTCCGATGTTGCGTGATGCGATGTAATAAGCCTTTCCTTGTCCCAAACGGTTCACCGTCAAAGCTGGGCGTCCTGCATAAAAGTCTGAACCGTACACAGCCAGTACCTCTGCACCCTCTGTATGAATGAGATCACACAATTCTACAGCTTCATACTCCCCTTGCAGATCCAGCTCATTGCCTTCAACCGGCAAAATGTGATTACGGTCATGATCATGCAATCCGTCAATCTCTTCCGACCAGATCCCCAGCGTCTTACGAAGCGGGCCCGGAAAGCCTCCAAGGAAGCACAAATCATGTTCATCTACGATACCAGACCAATAGGTTGCTACGAAAATACCACCGTTTTCAACAAACTTCTGTATACGCTCCCCCACACCGCTGCGGACCATATATAACATCGGAGCTACCAAAAGTTTGTATTTGGAGAAATCTGCATCCATATGAATGACATCTACAGGCATACCCTGCTCCCACAGCGCCAAATAATGCGCTTCAGCTGTCTCTTCATATTTTACACCTTTGTTCCGCGGTCCCTGTGAATCGTTGATTCCCCAACGGTTCTCCCAGTCAAAAATGACTGCGGCCTCCGCCGGTACAGATGTACCGATAACCTCCTCCAATTTTTCCAGCGTATTACCGACATGGGTCACATCCCCGAATACCCGAGTGTGCTCATGTCCGACATGATCGACAACCGCACCATGCAGCTTTTCACTCGAACCGCGGCTTTTCCGCCACTGAAAATATTGAACGGTGTCTGACCCGTGTGCCACAGCCTGTAAAGACGAGAGCAGATGCATTCCCGGCCGCTTCAGCTTGCTAACGTCTTGCCAGTTCGTCAAACTTGGTGTACTCTCCATGAGCATCCAAGGCTTACCTCCCTTGATTGAACGAATAATATCATGCATCATGGCCACTTTAGCAGCCTGACGGCTATCATCTCCCTCACGATCATGCCATGTTGGGTAACTATCCCAGGATATAACATCGAGCAGATCAGCAAACTTCCAGTAGTTCAATCCTTCAAAAAACTCCATCAAATTGGTTGTGACCGGAATTGCTGGATTTGCAGCCTTGAGCGGCACAATCTCATGCTTGATAAAATCTGCGGTCTGATCGGTCACAAACCGTCTCCAGTCCAAATTCATGGCATGAACCTGTGTTTCACCGTGAGGTGCCGGGGACTCAACTTGGCTCCAGTCCGTAATCGTATGACTCCAAAAGGTCGTCCACCATGCGTGATTTAGCTTGTCCAGCGTACCGTATTTATCCTGGACCCAAGCGCGAAATGCCTCCTGACAATAATCACAGTGGCAATCTCCACCAAATTCATTGGAAATATGCCAGCCAATAACAGCCGGATGGTTAGCATAACGCTCGGCTAGCTTCGTATTCATGATACGTACTTTTTCCCGGTAAACAGGCGATGTAGCACAGTGATTATGGCGAAACCCGTGCAGATTACGGACACGGTTAGCCTCCACACGCAGCACCTCAGGATATTTTTGTGACATCCAGGCTGGTCTTGCTCCACTAGGAGTAGCCAAAAATGCATAGATTCCGTTCTCAGCAAACGAATCCAGAATACGATCCAGCCACTCAAACGTAAATACACCTTCCTCAGGCTCCAATGATACCCATGAGAAAATGCCAACAGACATCACGTTACATTTGGCTAGTTTCATTAGACGAATATCCTCCGCTAACACCTCAGGGTAATGCTGCCATTGCTCCGGGTTATAGTCCGCTCCATGCAGCATACGTGGAATTCGCTCACTAATCGGGGGGTACTTAGTTATGTTTTGATACGTCACTGTAAATCATCTCCTTATTATTTCTATTACTCTTTGACGGAACCTAGCGTCATACCTTTAACAAAATACTTTTGTAAAAATGGATATACAATGAGAATAGGCGCTGCACCAATGAAAATTTGCGCTGCATTAACCGTCGTTTGAGAAAGTAATTCCATCTCCTTTGGACTCATGCTCATGGAACTCATGTCCTTCTGAATAATTACAGTTTGCAGGAACGTCGCGAGCGGATAGTCCTTTGCATTGCTCAAATAGAGTAGACCGTCAAACCAGGAGTTCCAATGAAATACCATACTAAACAGCGCAATCGTCGCAATGGAAGGCATGGATATCGGTAAAAAGATACTAAACAATGTCCGAAAATGTCCTGCTCCGTCGATCAATGCGGCCTCTTCCATCTCTTTGGGAATTCCTCTAAAAAAGTTCAACATAAGGATGACCAGAAATGTGTTGACCGCTCCTGGCAAAACAAGTACCCAGAAGCTATCCATGAGATGGATCTTTTGAATAACCATATAGAATGGAACCAGACCACCGTTAAAAATCATGCTGAACACGAACAACCATGAATATACGTTTCGGCTACGGAACACAGATGTTTCCTTTGAAAGTGGATAAGCAGCTAAAAAGGTAATCAGCAGTGTCAAGCCGGTTCCCAATACAGTCCGACAGACAGAAATCCAGATGGAGTGCAGAAAAATCGGGTTATTCATTGTCTTCTTATAGGCTTCTAATGAAAACTGCACTGGCCACAGTCCAACCAGATTGGCATCTGCTGCTGATTTAGCACTAAATGATACCGCCAACACATGAATCAGTGGAACGATACACATGATAGACAACATCACTAGTAAGCAAATATTAAACACATTGAAGATGCGGTATGGCGTTGTTTTATGATACATGACTCTCCCTCTTTCAGCCTCGTGGAATCAGAATATGCGGTAACCTGCCCATTTGTAAGCAAGTCGATAAGATATCAGAATGAGAATCATACTGATAACGGATTTGAACAAGCCGATAGCGGTGGCAAAGCCCATTTCCCCATTGATTAACGCTGTCCGGTAGACGAATGTATCAATAATATCGCCTTTTTGGTAAACCAGTGGATTATAAAGGTTGAAAATCTGGTCAAAACCGGCATTCAGTACATTGCCAAGTGCAAGCGTTCCAACAACGACTACCATCGGAATTAACGAAGGTACAGTGATGTGTAGCGTCTGTCTCCAGCGGCTCGCTCCATCCATTTCAGAAGCCTCATACAACGAAGGATTAATACCCGCCAGTGCAGCGAGAAATACGATGGTGTTGTAGCCGAACTCCTTCCATATATCTGAAACAATGACAGTAAATCGAAACCAGTTATTATCTCCCAGAAAAAAGATAGGCTGGATCCCGAAACTACCGAGAATACGGTTCATAAATCCATCTGTAGCCAACAGGTCAATCAGAATTCCGCCCAAGATGACCCACGACAGAAAGTGTGGTAGATAAACCAGTGTCTGAATGGATCGCTGAAGTCCGACCTTGCGAATTTCATTCAGCAGTATAGCAAAAACAAACGGAACCACCAGATTGAAAAACATCTTTAACACAGCAATAATTAGTGTATTCCAGACAACTTGAAGACTGTCCTCCCGTTGAAACAAAAAGCGGAAGTTATCCAGTCCAACCCACTCGGAACCCGTTATGCCTAGCCAAGGCTTGTAATTTTGAAAGGCCATCACGATGCCGCCCATCGGAATGTAGCTGAATACAATTAAGAAAATGATGGCTGGCAGCAGCATGATATGAAATGGCCACGTACGTTGCAGACTTCTCATTGCAGTTCCTCCTGTAACTTTCATTCATGGTATACTTCAATTATAAAAGCGTTTTCGCAGTCCCGACAGTTCAAAAAACCAACATACATGGCACAAAAGCAATCATTTTTTTAAGCTCGCCAAACGAATAAAACTTTTTTTCAAATACACCATGATAGCGCATTCATTTCCACTCGATACGGGTGAAACTGTAGTAAAAAGGCTGCCCACCTCGGGACAGCCTTCCTACTCTGTTACAACATCATTGGTTTTTACTTTTCGACGCTTTTATACCATTCGTTTACTTCATTTGTAATTTGTTCGCCACCCGCTGTTTTCCACGTCTGCACAAAGGTATCAAAAGCAGAGATCGGCTGCTTGCCATAAATAATTTCATTGAAGGTCTGACTTTCAATTTTATCCAGATAGTCCTTTTTAGCCTTCATGGTTGGCGTAGTTGGACCTGTGAACTGATCTTTCATGGAGATATCCTTCTGTTCCATAAGCACTTTGGCAGCTGCAGGAGTACCTTTCCCGTAGTTCACCATTACATCTTTCTCCAGACGGGTCTTCGGTTCTGCGCCGTTAGCCAAACTTAGCAAAGCCTTCATTTGGGCATCAGGTATACGCGCACCATCACGAACCAGCAAATAACGAATAGAGTTTACATAACCGCCTGGTATTTTATCGATAGACATTAGCTTTCCGTCCGCATCCAAATCATAATCGTAGCCCTTAAACAGCCCATTCGACAAATCGCTATCCGGTTTGGCATTAGCATAATGGTCAAACAAATAGTTTTGATAAGTGAAAAAAGCTTCAGGATGCTGCATTTGTTTGTTGATTAGTACAACACCATTGGTGTATTGCGTACCGTGACGCATGGCTTTGTTGTCAGGACCTGCTGGAATCTTAATCGGCTTCCATATGGCACCCGGCGCATTTTTGACTGTATCCTGAAGCGGCCAGCCGCTCATCCAATATGGCCCAGGAATCATGCCGGCTGTTCCTGCGACTGTAGGTTCTGCCGTTTTATTTTCATCCCACAATGCTGCTTCCTGAGGGATATATCCCTTTTTGAGCCACTCGCTCAGCTTTTGCAAACCCGGCTTCATGCCAGGCTGCACGGAGCCATATTCCAAACTGCCATTCGCGCCTTTGTTCCACTGCTGAGGTAGTGTGCCATATGCCCCGAAAATCCAGGACGGGTCACCCATCCAAGTGTTCATGGATGTTTTAAAACCGATACTGAGCGGAACCACTTTGTTCGGAGCCAGTCCGTCCGGATTTTTATTTTTAAAGGCATCCATCACTTTTTCCAGATCATCCATCGTCTCAGGAGCCTTCATACCCAGCTTATCCAACCAATCTTGTCGTACCCACAATACATAATCATGGTTATAGGCGAAATCAAGCACAGGAATACCCATTTTCTTACCATCTCGGCTATACTGATTCCATACATTCGTATCCTGATTCATCGCCTGCTTCCAGGAATCCGAAGCGTACTTGTCAAACAATGGACCAGCCTCTGCAAACATACCGGAATCGATCATGTCCTGTGCCAGTTGCTCATTTTCCGTCCCCAGTACAACGACGTCCGGCATCTCCTGACCGGAGGACATAGCCAAACGCAGCTTCGTAGCAAATGCACCATTCGTATCCGTGACGGACCAGAGTGATTTGATATTAATACCGAATTTCTCTTTAGCCCATTTGGTCGCAATGTTATTTTCGATAGATTCACCATTTTTAAATTTTAAGGCGGGATCTACACCCCATACCGTGGAAATTGTGACTTCTGGATTGTATTTTTCTTTGTATACGTTTTCAGTTTTAGCTGTGCCGTCCGCATTCCCATCATTTTCCGCACCTGAGCAGCCCACAAGGCCAACTCCTAATACCATAGTTGCGGCGAGCAACGACAACAGCTTTTTCTTCGAATGAACTCGCATATTGTTCCCCCTCTAGAAATCATTTTCTACTCTTTTATTATAGAAGGGCTTTTCTTCACAGCCTATGTCACAAAATAAATATTTCTGCACCTTTCCCAACTGATCTTTACTGATTTCGTCTTTACTGGTCCCATCTCTACTGATCTCGAAATTCGTGCGGAGTCATTCCGTAATGCTTTTTGAACATTTTACTGAAATATTGGGGATTCTGGTAGCCTAGTTCCGTCGTAATTTCGTATATTTTTTTGTTGGAATATTTGAGCAAATAAAGAGCCCGCTCCATTCTCATTCGGATAATATAGTCACCCAGACCTTCTCCGGTTTCAGCTTTATAAATTTTAGACAGATAGACTGGATGAAGATAAACCTGATCAGCAATCGTCTTAACAGACAGCTCCTGGCCTTTATCCTGGGAGATGAGCTCCTGAACCTGCTTGACCACATAACTTTTAGCGCTTTGTTCGCTTGCGGACCATTCAGATTTAAGTTTGTTCATCATGGAAAATATCCACTCTTTGAGGTGGGGGAACGAATGAACCATTTTCTGCGCATGTAACGGATCGAAGCCTACTTGATCCATCTGTGTAATGAAACGTCCTTGTTTGTGCGCTGTATACATAAAGGCGCTCGTCACCGAAATAAACAGCTCATATAAATGCTCGCGTGTATATCCCACCTCTTCCATTTTTCCAAATACACGGCTCACTTTCGCTTCAGCCTCGTCCCATTGCCTGGATTCGAGCAGATGAGTAAGCGTAGGGTGCATATAAAGCCCCTCTAGTGACTTAACTGAACTGTGTGGCTGTTCTGTCTGTTCTTCTATGAATAGCAGTGCATCCGTTTCCTCCTGATGATTCCAGTATAAGGATCTAATCGCTGTCTGATATAGCTTAGGCAGTTCCTCTGGAAACTTAAACCATCCGGTTAATGCAACGTAAATTTCCCCTTTCAAGTAATTGCTTACATTTTTTCGAAAGGCCTCAATCGCCGCACTCAAAAAACGATTCTGCTCATCCACACTCCGCTCAGGAAATGAATTCCAATTCCCTTCTATTAATACAATTAAGCAGTCATGCGGCGCTTTGCAATGCCAAACGTGAAAATCAGGTGCGAACACTTCTTCGGCAATATTTCCAATCGCATACTCAATTAAGGAGACTGAATGATAGTCCATATCAGAAAAATGCTTTCCTAGCTGAATAAGCAGCATACTGGCAGGATGTCCCGTACGTAGCTTGATTTCGTACTCGGACATTTTGCTCTCTATTTTTGGTACTGGTAAATCACGCCCGAGTAGCAAATCATGCATCAAATGGGTCCGCAGTACACCAAAATCGTTTCTGCGGCTATATTGTAATTGATGAACCTTGTCAAATGCTTCCCATTCTTCCTTTAGCGAATCCATGGCGGCTGACACACATTTGATAAACTCTTCATCATCCACCGGCTTTAAAATGTAATCAAAAGCCTTAAGCTGAAGCGCTTTTTTAGCATATTCAAAATCGGCATAGCCTGTCAGTAACAAACTTCGGATATGCGGCCATCGCTCGTTTACTTCAACAATCAACTCCAGTCCCGTCATACCAGGCATACGAATATCTGTTACCAGAATATCAATATCGTACGCTTCCAGCACATCCACTGCTGCTAATGCGGAAACCGCTTGATGAACCCTCTCGATGCCTAGCGTCTCCCACGGAATGGTAGCTGCCAGACTTTCTGTTACATAACTCTCATCATCTACTAGTAATATCTGAACCATCTGGTCCCTCCGTTTTAACTATATTCGAATCTGGCGAAGGCTCAATTAAACCATTCGCATGCTCTCCTTCTGTTGAGATCGACCATTTTAATACTGCACGCAATCCTCCCAATGGAGACAAAGAGAACTCCAGTCCGGCATCTTCCCCAAAATGTAATCGCATGCGGTGATGCACATTCCACAAACCGTATCCATGATCCTCTTCCACAGGCTTGTCAAGCGTTGATGTCAGGGCAGCTATAGCCTCTCTACTCAAACCGAGTCCGTTATCATCCACAATCAGGTACATATACGAGCCAACACGCTCAGTCAAAATATGAATTAGACCCTCCTCCGCTTGAGGCTCTATTCCGTGCAGCACCGCATTTTCCACCAGTGGCTGCACTATAAGCGGCGGAATCGGCAGACTGCTGGCCTGCGAAGAAACATGAACTAAGAACGTTAGCCTTGGCATACGCATCTGCTGTATCCTCAGATAATATTGAACAAACTCGACTTCTTCTGACAATGGAACCAAATCCCGCTCCTGTCTTGTCGTATACCGATAATACCTGGATAAATTATGAGCCATAGCCACGACCGCCTCATGATTGCGCAGCTTCGCCATACTTGTGATAAACGAAAAACAATTATAAAAAAAATGTGGATTGATTTGTGACTGGAGCTGCTTTAGTCGCGCTTCCTTGACATGTAGCTGCTCAACATACACCTTCTCAAACAGCTCCTGAATCTGTTCGACCATCTGATTGAATTGACTAGACAGGAAAGCAAACTCGTGACTCCCCCTTAGACTTAATCGAACAGCATAGTCTCCGTCCTTTAGTCTCCTAAATGCCCGCACAAGCTGAAGAATCGGCACTTGTACCTGTGAATGAAGCAAGTAAGCGCCAATCAGGCCTACCAGCAGCGAGCCAACAACCGTTATATAAAACAGTCGATTCGATGAGTAAATCGGAGACATCATATCGGACAAAGGCATGTAATCAATCAAATACCAACCCGTCGTTTGCGAAAGAACGGCATGAACCAGGTAGCTTTCTTCTCCAATTTTCACAGTCAGATTGTCAACTTCATGGAGTCCCATTTTTTCTAATTTTGAAATCAGCTGTCCAGACAGCTCTTCATTGGCAGTACGATTATAGATCGCTCCTACGCCTTTTTTATAATAAAAAGGCTCCTTGCGTCCATCACCTTTGAAGCGGTCAAGCATATCCTGAATATTACTGCTGTCAAATTCAACCTTAATAATCGTGTTAGCAGTTTCTGGATTACCAAGTGAAGAAAACGGGGATAATGTATACAATGAAAATATAAATTGGTCTTTCCCGTATGATCTTTTTTTGGATACCTGCCAGCCGTCTTTTATCAGCTGATTTAGTTTTTTCTGGTCATATAAACCTGCTCCATTTTCCGATACAACCCGTCCAAGCGAAGGAGAATAGATACTCAGTCCGGTTCTCCAATTAGAAGAGCTTTCCTGAAGCCCAAGCTTGGTTTGAATCCGTTTGACAAGGTTAATTCCATCCAGATTGAGAACTTTGTCCTTCAAAAAAATCGCTTGAAAACTGGCTACATCAGGATCATGAATCAGCAGATGCGGCCAGGAGGAAATCATTTCAATATTCGTATTCACCTGGTTTTGAAAAAAAGTCAGCTGATTATAATTAGATTGATTCAGCTCCTCACGTAGTACACCTGTCGTTGTCTGATTAGAATAGACATACAGGATCAGCAGAGGTATAAGCAATACGATAACGATGGAGACGATTTTAGTATAAAAATTAAATTTAAACATGAGTTCTACACATCCTCTGCACAAGAAACAGGCATACTTAATTGGTATGCCTGAGCCCTGACCTTTGTTGCCGTCAGTACATACACTACATTATCAATGGTTGGCGGTGATAATATGTTTGATGCTAAGCAAATGGAATGGTTTAACCAACTATCCGCTGAAGACTTGGCCATTTTAGGTGCCGGCTTCAATACACTAGGTGATTTTTTTGATTTTCTGGCGTTGGTTAAGGCCAAACAGGAAACATCTAAGGAGCTAAAAGGTAAAAACACGAAATCAAAAACTATTTAATAACGAATTTTACACGAGTTCCATCCTCATACTCATCCAATTGATGACTAACCCATGATCCTGCCCCACGATTATCCTTAGGGGCTATGTATTTGACATTTGCACCTTTGCCTCCTTCTGAACACATAGCCATCGGCCATTCATCACGATCGTATCCCTTACGAGTGGGAACACCTGTAAGCGAATGCTTGCGATTTTGCTCGGCTCCTTCACGGTCAATTGTGCATACTGGTGATTTTCCCGCCTGAATGGCTTCCTTAATATGCTGCGCCGTTTCAGGGTAACGACCTGACGGGAATTGCAGCGTTACCTGAGCCGCCGAGGAAGGCGGGTTCTCTCCTGTTATTTTCGTAAGAAGATTGCCTCCTTCAAACCAGTACGCGCCCGCAGCTAGCAGAACTAAAGCTATAAAACTTAGCAACTTTTTCTTCAATTTCTCTCTTCCCTTCAAGCTATTCCAATAGATGCCTTCAACTAAGGTGATCCCCGGATTTTATTTTTTGTAACCCCTTACTAACTATAAAAAAAGGTTGAATATTGGACGACAAATAGTATAGAGAGGAGGTTGCACGAATGAACGATGAGATCAAACTGGCCGTGAGCCAAATGCAAGCCGTTGTAGTCCGGTTACTGAATGGAAGTACCGTAATTGGCTGGCCTAAGCTCCTATCTGACCAAGAAACTCAGCAATTCAAGCTCTATGATGACGAACACGTATATACGATTTCTGTTAATGACGTGGATACAGTCGCAAGAGTTATTGTATAAGATACAGGAAGCGACTTAATGAGACATCCAGCGGACAAGCCCAAACAAGGCACACCACAGAAGAAGACTAATCAGAATCCCCCAAAATAAACCTTTAAAAAGCTTCATACCATACTGACAACCTTTCCGACTGGGCTTTTCCCCATTATAACATGTCAGAAAGACAGCTGTCGCAGCTTGCTCTTGCATCATCTTCGTATCATATATTTTAAATTTTAAAATCACAATACAAAGGAAAATAATGAAATTTTCGAAAATTATGCCTGATCACCATTGAAAATGCAATCATGACATAATAAAAGTCACATTTTAATCAAAATTTAATGAAAGTTTTCCGAAAATGATGTATAATTATTGACATAACAAAACGCACGAGGTGATCATCATGGCATTATTAAACAGAGTTCATGAATTAAAATTGCAACTGCCTAACGAGCATCATAGCATTTCCCAATACGTGGAGCATGCATTGCATTCGATTGACAGTTTTGTGGAGCAACATCGTCAATTTATAGCCGCTCAGGCTCTATATGGTGAAAAGATCAATGGTACGGAAGAAAGACTGTTCCGAGACACAATTTCTGAGATTAAAGCCCAACTGGTAGCTACTTTGGAAAAGACAGTTGAAGACTTCGCACACAAAGGCGATAAACATTGGAAAAATCATTATCAGGACGGCGTAGAATAAGCTGAAAATAACCCCCGGTCTTTGGACCGGGGGTTTATTTGTTGGTATACGCCGGATGTGGCAATGTACGTAGACTATTTTAACACTTTGGCAGATGTCGTTACCTTCTTACCACCATAGACTACTTTAATACTGGAGCTTCCACTATCCAAGGCCTTCACCTGACCGCCAGTAACCTGTACGATCGACGGTTTGGAGGATGTCCATACCGCAGAATTGGTTACATTCGTAGTCGCACCTGAATCATAAACAGCACTCACGCTAAGGACTTGAGATGAGCCCTTAGGCAACTTCAGGTTTTTATTGCTCAATACCAGCTTGAGCAGCTTAGGTGTAACCTTAATCTCCACGTTAAACGACTTATCCTGGTACGTACCTGTAATGGTTGCTGTTCCAATTCCAACAGCTTTAATGGAAGACCCTTTTACGACCACTACAGAAGCATTCGATGTTGTCCATTTCACTTTACTGCTCAGGGTAACTTTTTTACCATCCGTATATATGCCGACGACTTTGATGGACTTACTTCCCTTCAAATTCATCTCAGCATTCGAAAAGCTTGGTGTCAATGTAGAAATAGCTCCCTCCACAATGACAGGTACTTTCACATATTTATTCATATACATAGCTTTGATTCCAGAGTTACCGCCACTCACCGCTTTTACTTTACCATTTGCTACTGTAACTGCGGCTGTTGTACCTACCCAGCTTACCTGATTGGTAATATCCAGTATTCCACCACCAGCCATGTGGGCTTTTACTGTCGGAATACTTGCTTCTTGGCCTGCAACCAGTACATATTTTTTCTCAGAAGCCGTCAGCTTGAGCACTTTATATTGCACAGTCACTGGAATATCCAGTTTGAGCGCACCTACCGTTGCTGTCAATGTTGCACTGCCTGGGTTCACTGCAACCAGCTTACCATTTGCTATTTTAACTGCACTTTCACTGCTTAAGCTCCATTTTACATCGGATTGAACTGCTTTTTTTGCTCCATTGACCAAATAAGCAGATATACTCGGAAGAGAAGTTTTGCCTCCTGTTTCGAGAGTCAGACTGGCTTTGCTTGAAACCAGTTTTTCAACCGTCGGAAGTACATTAATCTTCAGAGTCTTGCTCAAACCATGATAGGACGCTGTAATCGTCGAATTGCCTGCATCCATCGGTGTGATTTTACCTTGCTCGACTGTGGCAACCAGCGGATTGGAGGAAGTCCATTCTGCCGTGTTGGTCACATCTGTTTTGCTGCCAGTCAGGTTGACATCAGTTGCACTAACCTGAATTGGGGAGCTACCTAAAAAGACCGATTTGGACCCAGTTGCACTCAATACCAATGCCTGGGAAGAAGAGCGCACATACACAATCGTTTGTGCTTTGAGTTCATCTTTGCTTGCTTTAATGTAAGTCACGCCTTTGGCAAGTGGACGAATAAGACCATCTTTAACGGTAGCAACAGCCGCATTCGAAGAAGTCCATTCGACACCGGATACATTTTCCGTCCCACCTCCAGTAAGAACACCTTGAGCAGTCAATTGCTTCGATTCTCCGCCAATCGTCAGATTCAGTGGACCCGTCGGATTTAATTGCAGCTTGCTGTAAGGCGATTTTACTGTAATCGTTGTACTTACCGTTTGCTGCTCATATGTAGCAACAATCTTAATCTGCCCTTTTGACACAGGAGTAATGAGTCCCTTATCTACCTTTAAAATACTTGAATCCCCAGAGATCCATTCTGCCTTTTGTGTAACATCTTCCTTGCCCTTTTCTGTCAATGACCACACTTTTAATTGAGCGGGGCTTCCACCCAGATTCAATGTAGTCGGATTTTGACTATCCCACTCTACCGTGGAGGTCTTGCTCTCCTCAGCCCGGATCAAACCTGCTGGCCATGCTGCAAATACAAACATCAGCAACGCAAGTAAGAAGGTACTCCGTTTGCTCATACGTTTCATTCGTTTCGCTCCCTTTGTTTCATTCTATAAAACAGGGTATTATTAACAATCCCATTATCTTTTATCGGTAAGCAGTTAACTAAATTGAACCCTTCATCAAAAAAAGGTGAATTATTACAGTTAAAGTTCTCCACGCAGTGACCTTACCACAAACAAATGCTCTTCCTTAGATAAGGTTTGTCCATCTTCAAGAATTACATCGTGTGCCGAGTGACTAACCAGCTTTACATTATAAGCAATCAGCTGATCCTCTCTCCAAATCGTCACCGCCGACTGAAAATGAATGGCATTATCAAACTGTAACGGAACGCTCATTACATAACCAGTAGCGTTCAGCTTCGCCGGATGGCGGCTTCTACGCTCACGCCCCGGAGGAAACATGGTAATATGCGTAATATTTTCAAAAGGAATAGCCAGCATTTTCGGGCCTAAAATAACACACTTTCGTATCTCATCCCATTTTTCAAGCGTGCCGCGCACCTTCTGGGTATGACCATTGTTGCCGTGATATAAAATGACCTGACGTCCCTTCCATTGACGCATGTCCTCACCTCCAGTGCTAGCGGCTATGAATCTCCCACCGAATCGGTTCCATTCCATGCTCCTGCAAAAATGCATTGGTACGCGAAAAAGGTTTGCTGCCAAAAAAACCTCTGTGAGCCGCCAATGGACTCGGATGAACGGATTTCAGCACCAAATGCTTGCTGGTATTCACGAAGCTTGCTTTTTTCTGAGCATGGCTCCCCCACAAAATAAACACTGCTGGCTGCTCGCGCTCATTAATCGCTTCAATGACAGCATCCGTGAAACGTTCCCAACCTATTCCCTGGTGAGATTGCGGTTGTCCTTCACGCACGGTTAACACGTTGTTCAGCAGCAGCACACCTTGCTCAGCCCAAGGAACGAGGTATCCCTGATTCGGAATGGGAGTACCGATATCATCGCGAAGCTCCTTGTATATATTTAATAGAGACGGTGGCGTTCGCACACCAGGTCTAACAGAAAAGCTTAAACCGTGAGCTTGTCCCTCTCCATGATATGGATCCTGTCCCAATATAACCGCTTTGGTCAGATGAAATGGCGTTAATTTGAGTGCGGAAAACAAGTCTTCTTTTGGAGGATATACCTTATGTAACTTGTACTCTCGGGCTAACGTATACCTTAAATCATTAAAGTATGGCTTTTCGACCTCTTCTCGTAGTACATCATCCCAGTCATTCCCAAACATACTCCTGTCTCCTCTCAATATGTAAATCAGTGAAAAGGGTAAGCTTTTTGATCCAAAAAAATAAGCTGAACTCCTCATCCGGAGCCAGCTTATTTATTCGTTACCTGTGTTATATGCCGAAGGACCAGGAAAATATCCTTACGGTAATCAGCTACCGCAGGTCTAAATTCGATTTCCTTATTATAACATTAACGATAATGATGTCAAGTAACTGAAAGCTTAATTCCCTCTGAAGAAAAGCTCTTTATTGCTGTATTTATTACGAGTTTGTATGAGTATTCAAGTATTCCAATGCATTATATAACATAACAGCAGCTTCGGCACGTGTAATCTCGCTTTTTGGATAAAACTTTTCATTTGCATCCAAGGTATTGACCTTGTAGACTAGCGAGCGTTGAATGCTACCTTGGTAAGAAGGCTCCAGTTCGCTGTCATCCGCAATATTCGCAGGTGCGATTTTAATCATCGGAAGAGCGCCTGCTTTTTCCATGCCCTGAATCAGCATATGGGTGAACTGTTCCTTAGTCAGAGCTTTGGCAGGATCAATATCCTTTGGAATAACCACACCATTATAATGAGCGTTGATAAAAGCTTCAGCGTACCATGCAGTATCCTTAACATGGGTAAACAGTCTACTGACCTGTGGCTCCTTGTTCAAATCAATGGCGGCCAAACTGAGCTGGAGTCCGCCGGAGATCAACTGAATGCCTTGGGCAGCGGTGACTTTAGATGACGGGAGAAACTGCGTGTCAGAGGCACCTTTGAGTAGACCCTGATCTTTAAGGGATATAATTTTTTCTTTACCGCTTACGTTATTCAAATCCTTAAATTGGCGGTCTGCCGCAGACATTTGACCTCCAACGGAAAAGGACAAAATGGCTACAGTTGTAATGGCTGCAAATGCACCTTTTCTCATACTCATGTTAAATTCCACCTTGTAGTTGAATTAGGCCGCTTGGCCATTAACAACTTCATTGACGTAGTACAAGCTGGAAAGGTTGCAGGCAGACGCTGTTGCTTCTTATGCTACATGCCTTCCTTAATATAATACCTTCTCCAGACTGCGTGCCAACTCATCATCGGGAAGGGGCTTGCGATGCGTATTCTCTAGGTAGATATATTTCTCTGTTTCTGGCATTAAATATTGTTTGGACCACAGGAACATATCCGGACTGTCTCCCTGAAGACGAAGAAATCTCCGTACAGTGTCCGCATGTGAAATAGTATTATCCAGATTGGTTAACCAATCTGCCCGGTAGAAATGCTCCCATCTTCCAGTTCCTGCGAGCGATAAAGCTTCTTTACCCATCCGGTAGCTCCAAACGGCATGAGAAGCTTGTATAAATGCTCGTGGATAATCTTTTTCAAGGAACAGCCCATAAGCGCTACATAAGCTTGCCAGTCCACGTGAACCACTTAGATGCAGTTCAATCTGCACAAGCAGTTGATTATATAGCCTGCGACATTCATCTTCAGACAACTGCTTCATGATTCGTAGACACCGCTCTCGCAGTTCAACCCAGTCGGGAATTGCCGACTCGGCTTTTTCCTTGAACCAGCGAACTTGTTCAGGAAAAGGCCTTTCTCCAGTAGCCCAGTACAGCCGTTCATCACTGCCTTCTTTGCCTTGTAGCCAATACCCCATAATTTGCCGAGCTGGATGGTGATAGAATTCCTCCCCTGCTCGATCATCCTTATGCGGGCCATAAACGATAGTGCAACGGGAATAATCCCGGTATAATTGGGAAATCTCTTGAAGCTGACTACTGTACAGCCGTCCAATAAAATCAGTAAGCTGCTCTTCAGCATCCACTTCACCCTTCATCCATAAATTTGCTACTAAATCCAGCGTATATACATGCGGCAAAATATTACCTGAATTGACCAGCAGGTACTCGTCCGCCCCTGAAGTAAACGCTGTTGTTAATTCCTCTACAATCAAGCTGGCTGAGGAGGGAAGTTGGGTAAGATGGTTCGACGCTTGCAAATCGTGGAAGGTCACATGGTAATATACTCCATTCTTGTCCCCATCCTGCGTCTCAGGCAATGCTGGTACACGATAATTAAGATTCCCATGGCGCCGAGATACCATTTTACCGTAACCATTGTCCGCCCATACTTTAATCACCCCTTCGGGTACTTCCATATGCCCCTGCTTGTATAACTCGGCAATCTCACCATACATCGCCATACAGCACACAAGATGCTCCACAAATTCACAGATCATATTGTACTGCTTGCGAACCACATACGAGATTAATTGTCCGCGTTTGTCCGGCGTATTAAAGGAAGGATCATCTTCCCAAAAAGGCTTGTCACCCTGCCCGCGAAAAGATAATACCCATACAATCTTTTCTTCCTTTTGCCGTTCAATCGCTTCCTGCCACAGCTGTTCAAACAACTCGGGATGCTCTCTGTAGCTAGCTTGTTTACCCGGAAAGGCGCGCAAAAACATCTCCGCCCCCAACGGTTCAGCATGATGATGTGTGATCCATAAACCCATGTCTGCTGCAAGCTTATGATGGATACCTGTGCGTGGTAAATCGGTTCCGGGAATCACCATATTTCCACCACAGCGCAGTAACGCTTCAAAAACGGGCTGCCACACCTGCTCCGTCGGTGGATAATCATCTTTCCAGCCAATCAAGCATACCTCATCATTGACAAACCATCCCCGATACCGGACCTTGGACGGTATACTGTCAACATTCTGACTCGGTATTATTATGGTATCCCGCTTAGGCGGGAGGAGCTCCGCCCAGAACCAGAAGGGCTCCACACCCAGAGCGAAACGGCTGTAATGAAGCAGTCCATAAATAATTCCCAATTCATCACGGCCAATAATATGGAGTACCGTTCCCTTGCTACCAGCAACAAAACGCAGACAATAGCCCTCTGGCCAATGCGGACAGCTATCTCCTTCCTGTGCATAACGGATAATGATCGAGGGCTCTACTTCTGTTTGCAATGGCTCGCGGCCAAACACTTGCTTATGATCTCGCGCAATCATGTTCCAAGCGTGGGCAATGGGCAGACTTTCATCGGTTTGAAGATTGTATCCGCTTTCAGATGAAATAGTCAGAGGTTCACAGGCTTTCATTTATTGTCATCTCCTATTTTTTTCAACTATGAGGATTCTTCTTGTCTTTATTTTATAGGTTGTCAACATACATATAAAGCTGTACCAACGTAAATATAGCTTTTTTCCGGTAAATCATTTGAGAGTTGAAGCTTCATTTGAGAAAGAAAAAAGTAAGGAACAGGAGAGAAATAAGAAAGACTTAACTGCTACACTAAAAATGTTCCAAAAAACAGACTGCTCTTAAAGATTCAAGCGCAGCAAAAAGGAGACTTGATATGAAATTGAAAAAACGATTTGCCTCTTTGTTCCTGTTGGCATTGATGGCATTTATCCCGGTCCAGGCATATGCTTCTGGGGCCGTTCCAACCACTCCCTCTGGAATCCCGATTTCCGAAATCGAAAACAGAACAGATCAAATTATGAAAAAATATATAGGAACAGCGATTCCTGGTGCTGCGGTTTCCATAGTAAAGGACGGAAAAATTGTTTTTTCAAAAGGTTACGGATACGCAAACATCGAGAAACAAACATCCATGAGTACGGAAACAACCTATATGGAGGCCGGTTCCGTATCGAAATTGTTCACCTGGACGGCAGTAATGCAACTGGTTGAGCAAGGAAAGCTGGATTTGAATACGGACATCCGCACATACTTGCCTGACGGCTTTCTCAAGCCTTCTTTTGATAAGCCTATTACCCTAAAATCACTGATGAGCCACACGGCAGGTTTTGAGGAGCGCCTGGAAAAACTTTTGGTTCATGATCCTGCTGATCTTAGGCCTCTCAAGGAGCATGTCGCACCCGGAAACCAGCCTCAACAGATTTATGAGCCTGGAACAGTGATTGCTTATTCCAACTATGGGACCAACCTGGCCGGTTATATTATAGAACGTGTATCCGGAATGCCTTTTGAAACCTATATTCAGAAACATATATTTGAGCCTCTAGACATGAAACATTCTTACTTTACACAACGGTATGATCTTATTCCAGAGGTTATCGAACATAAAGCAACAGGCTACTCCAAGAAGGATGGAAACTGGGTGGCAAAGCCGAATGTTTTCTTTAATGATGTGCCGGCTGGTGCGTTAAACATTACTTCGGAGGACATGGCTCATTTTATGCTTGCTCATATGAACATGGACCATTCCTTAAAATATTCGCTGTTCAACAAGAATGAAACCTTGCGAGAAATGCATGAGGCTTCGTATACCCACTATCCCGAGCTTCCGGGGAATGCCCATGGCTTTTGGGAACGGTTCGCGGGAGATTATCGTGTTATCGAGCACGGTGGAAATACAGATTCATTCTCCTCTCTGGTCTCTATCGTGCCGGATCAAAACTTTGGGATCAGTATTCTGACTAATGTGGAAAATGAAATGTTCGGGGCAAGAAGCGAACTCATTGACCTGTTTGTCGGGGGTTCCCACGCTACTCCGCAAGCGGACAGCACGTTGAAGCATAGCGCGGATGTGGAGGGAAAATACCGTTCTGCTCGCGCAGTATCATCTGGTATATTGAAGCTTATACCCGTATTATCCAATGCGGAAGAAGTGGTCACAGCCAACGGCAATGGCGGAATCACTCTGAGTATTCCATCCATGAATATTCATGTTGATTATGTAGAAACCAAACCCTATTTTTTTGAACGCGTGACTCCCGGGAGCACTCCTTATGATCACGCGGGCCTAAACATCAGCCGTCTTTTTTTCTTAACCAATGCCGATGGTAAAGTGACGCAGTTGTCATATGGAGTGATCGATGACCAATTGCCGATATCCTTCCTGCAAACATCCATCTTCAGTTATATTCTGGTCGGGGGATGCGGTATTTGGTTTGCGCTTGGGTCTATTTTCGGTATTATTGGATGGCTGCGGAAGCTCAAGGACGCAAGAAAGCAGAAGAGTGCTTCGCGGCTTCCCTTGCCTGACAGCGTAACCGTAATCCCCTTGCTGGGTCTGCTTGTGATCGTCAATCTCATTGCTTCAAGCATCCAATTGATAGGCGACCCCTATCAGCCTATGTCCAATTTCAATTTCAATATTATCCTTTTCTGGGTACTTGGGCTTGCCTTTGTACCGGCTGCCTATCTTGCTGTAAGAAAATGTAACGTTTCGGAGGCTACATTGTTAAGAAAGGTATACACCGCGACGCTGATTCTTTCGTTTTTAGCTATTTCGTTTTTCTTGTATTCCTATAATTTCTATTTTTTCGCATAGATCTACTTAATTTTATCCTTTTTATAGCATAGATAGCCTCCACGATATATTTCGAGTCGAAACATAGAAAAGGCCGTCAATAGACGGTCTTTTTTGTATTCTCTTCTCTATGAACACTCTTATTCATATTTCATAAACTACTAGTGTAGCAAATATGTCTACAGAAAGAGGGTTAATTCAAATGAAACCAAAGAAAAGTGGAAAAGGCGTAGCCCCTGTCATATCCTCCCGCACTTTCTCAATCTCGGGAAATTCAAGAACTGTTTCCAGAGATTTAGTGTTCCGTGTTACAGCAGAGGACACCTTTGCCACAATTCTTTTAGATGATGTATCGATATCCTTATTAAGAACATAAATTACTTCGTATTGTAGGCATTTAGTCGTAAGCTCTCGCAAGAGCAACTTGATGGCGCGAATTGATACACCGTAAGCTTGCCAAAACAAAAACGCCTCCCCGTATGTTAACGGTGAGGCAGAAGGATTAATTCCTTACTGCTCTTTTTGCCTTCTACTAAATACAAATTCGTTATCCGCCGACCACTAGGTTAGCGGGTAAAAGGATACACTGTATACATTCTTAATGACTCTCAGGTTCTGAATAAGCTTGGACTACTTTTTTATGAGTAGTACCTTAGGTTTAAACTGTTCCATCCGTTCCCGCTCCTCACTATGAATTAACAGGACATGGTTATGAAGAAAAATTCGTGATAATATCTATGTCATAGTAAGTAGATATGAATTAATTGTTTGGAGGGATAATTTTGACTAAAATTCACCAAAAGTTGACTGAATTAATTGGAAATACTCCTTTGCTAGCACTGTTGAACTACAGCCAAATCCAAAATATTGAGGCAAACGTGGTAGCTAAGTTGGAATATTTCAATCCGGCTGGTAGCGTTAAGGACCGCATTGGATATGCTATGATTAAAGACGCTGAGGAGAAAGGCTTAATCAATAAAGACTCCGTTATTATCGAACCAACAAGTGGAAATACTGGAATCGGACTTGCATTTGCAGCTGCGGCTCTTGGATATAAACTTATAATTACACTTCCTGAAACGTTTAGTATCGAACGTCGCAAGCTTTTGACTGCGTTCGGTGCTGAGCTTGTGTTAACACCGGGATCCGAGGGGATGAAAGGCGCTATCAAGCGTGCTGAACTATTGGCTGCCGAAACACCAAACTCTTTCATACCACAGCAGTTTAGCAATCCTGCCAATCCAGAAATCCACCGCAAAACTACAGCTGTAGAAATCTGGCATGATACGGATGGCGGTGTAGATATTTTTATTGCGGGCGTAGGTACAGGTGGAACTATTTCGGGCGTTGGCCAGGGATTGAAGGAACGAAAACCTTCTGTAAAAGTGATAGCCGTCGAACCGTTCGATTCACCAGTGCTGTCTGGGGGTACTCCAGGTTCACATCAACTACAAGGACTCGGTGCTGGTTTCATTCCAAATAACTTTAATGAAGAATATGTGGATGAGGTTTTCAAAGTTAAAAACGAAGATGCATTTGAAACTGCACGTCTGCTTGCCAAAACAGAAGGGCTGCTTGTTGGTATTTCTTCTGGGGCTGCGGTTTATGCAGCAACACAAATTGCGAAGCTTCCAGAAAACAAAGGCAAGACGATCGTGGTCATATTACCTGATACAGGTGAGCGTTATTTGTCCACTCCGCTTTTCTCAGACGTAGAATAATAACAAAAGAGACAGGAATCCCGCTGCCTCTTTTGTTAATTTTCCAAGTACACAAGCAAGAGCTCATAGAATTGTTTCATTAACCTGAATTGATTTCTTTCTTCGCTAGCGGTCCATTTTTTGCACAACAAATGGACCGTTAGTGAAGAAAAAGTTACCTTGGTCCAGCGCGATGTTGTTGGAGCTCATCAGGATTTTCTGTAAAAGTAGGCTTCCCCATAGTAGTCTTGTACCAATCTGTATGCCTCTTTCTTTAACTTGATGCGGGTGTAGTGCATCGTCATCAGGAAGTTTTCGATTGCGATATGAGGATTGATCTGCTCAGCTAAAACACTAGCATCAAATGCTCCTAGAAAGACTTCGGCTGAATTGTCGTAGATAAGGCAGCTGAGACATTTCTTGTTTGTTGAATAACATCAGTAGAATATTTACTACCCTTAGATTTTTGCTAGATACTTGCTGAAAATGATATCCTCCAACTTGATCCAACTAAAATCATCCTCGCCACGAAACAGTTTCACTTCCCTGCGAGCAGTATTTATAGACGTGATTACACCTGTGAGTTCTTCGTCATCGAACGGGCTAAAAACCACTAGTGTTATAGGTTGACGTGTGTTGTAGGACTCTATAAGCGCTTGCTCGATCAACTGGACTTCCTGATCGTCAAGTTCCGGCTTGCCTCTCCGCTGACGGTCTTTCATGAGTTTTAAGTATGCTTCCTTGTGTTCTGGTATGATAATCCTGCTGCTTTCCCATAAGCCGTTACCTTCTAATTTTTTCGACATGTATGTAGCCTCCTGATGTATTATGTAGAAATTATATTCCGAACATACGTTCTAGACAAGGCTTTTTGTATACCGAATCCAAAACTTTTGTCCTAGAAAAATATTCCTAGGTCTGATAGACTAGACGAAAATACAAAATCAGAGGGATAAAATGAAAATTTTGGAGCATTAAAATTGGCTAACCACCGCATATTCACCTGGTTAGATCAAGTTTTGAATAATGATTAAGTTTCTTTCCCTCAAATTCATCTCCTATATTGTCCCATACGATTGTATCGACATTATTCCATGCATCTTTCGAATTGTCATATCGCTAGTCTCCATAAAATAAGTTTTAGACGGACTTTGAAATTGGAACAGTGACAACCAGTACGAGAAAATAATGTCCTAGACTGTCGCTGTTCCATTGAACTAACGTATCCCGTTAGCGGAATAACATATACGAAATTCTGATATTTTTGTACAATAGTCTTAATGTTTGATTTTCCTTGAAGTCTTTTTTAAATAGAAATTGTAGTCTGGTGCAATATGTAGGTTAGTAATATTACGTTGTCTATACCTACTATGTATTTCTAAAAATCCATATATCTCTTCTTATTCTCTATATCGAATTTGCGTCTAACCTATTTTACGATTTTGGCGGTAAACCATCTGTTGGCGGGAGTGGTAAAGAAGTCGATAGTAGAGCTTGACCGACCGAATATAAAATACGCCGTCGTTATGCCCCTCGTGAATCTTATCTATCGTTTTATTCTGAATGCGGACATTTGTGCCTCGATTGCATGAAACGACGGTTAATCACAGCAGAAACCGACATCCGCCCTCAAATAAAGGACGCGATGTCGGCTTTAAACTTAACGGCCAAACTCCTTATTGATTATTTTATTGTGAGCAGGCTCCACTTCCGGAGCTACCGAGTTGATGCACGTTACCAAAATATGCTGCCCGCCTAGAGATCCGAAGGCTCTCGATTCAAATCCGAAAGTACCGCCAGCATGCCCCCAGTATGATTGCCCGTCAGCTGTTTTTATTTCATAAATCCCTAGTCCAACTTTACCTATAGGTGAATCTACTGTCGTGAGCATCTGGTCCATTATCTCTTGATTTAGAAGCTTTCCGCCCAACAGCGCACTGAAGAAGGTGGTCAAATCTTTGGTTGTTGAGACTATATCTCCGGCTGCATTTGCCCATGATTGATTCATCTCTGTTAAATCATACAAATGACCCGATCTGTCCATATTATATCCTGTGGCATGCTTACCTGGAATATCGTGACTATTTTCCATTACAAATGTCCCTGTCATCCCGAGCGGTTCGATCAACCGTTTCCTGATCTGCTCCGCATACGTCTCTCCTGTTACCTTCTGAATAATTTGACCGGCTAGTATAGTATTCATGTTCGAATAGTTCCAGCCCTTCCCTGGCGCATATACAGGCGGCTTAGCTAGTCCCATGCTGATAAGCTCGTCGGACGAATAGTAACGGAATGGATTTTGAGGCAAGGTAATATCTCGAAAATCAAGATCAGTATAGCTCGCAAGCCCGCTTGTATGGTTCAATAACTGACGAATCGTAATTTTGTTGCCGTCATACCCATTACCCTTTATGACCCCCGGCAGCCATTTTTCGACCGAATCATCCAGGTTCAATTTTTTCTCCTGAGCCAACTGCAATACAACGGTAGCAGTGAATGTCTTCGTGATGCTTCCAATACGGAATGAAAAATCCGGCTCCACCGGGCGTGGTACTTCGAAACTGGCTGTACCCGTAGCGTAGGACCAGCGTTCCCCATCCTGTAGCCCGCCTGCCACGACACTTGGAACTCTTTTGTTGGTAACTACTTGATCCATGACGCGTTTGACTTCTTCCCGATGCTTTCTTTTCTTTTCTTTCTCGTTGAGTTCTTTTTTGGGTTCTTTTGCGAATTCCGACGATAAAATATTGTCGGTATTGGCAGCTTTATTGATAGCTTGATAAGTTGCCGTCTGACCCTCTGCGTGGACAGTTCCATAGGCCACTGTACCCGCCAATATAGCTATTAAAGTAAGTGCAACTCCTTTTCGAATGGTGAATGATTTCATAACGCATCGCTCCTATTATTTTGAATGTTGTTCTGCTTTACCCCCTCACCTTACCTCTGATATTGTTAAATCGAACAGTGATAAAACCGTCTAGCTTTTGATGACATCGTACTTGGACTTGTCACATATACCGCATGACAAACTATCAACTGTCTTATATGACGTGCTTGCTAAGCTACGTTCTAACCGCCGTTACCCCACCCTCTTTCGCTTGACGGATCGGGAAGTTATATTGCATGATAGGTCTGAATCATTCGGAATTTGATTTGCAAAAAAATATAAGAAGGTGTGCGTAATTCGTGTTCTCGATAATGAAAAAAAGGGTCTGGTATGATTGGATACTTGTGGCCATACGAACGCTTTGGCTGGTCATTATCGCAAGCGCTGGTTTTGTCGATCCGTCATTAACCGTTGTGTCGCTTTGGGTTGTACTTTCTCTCGCTTTCGTCGTTTATCTCGTTCCATTAATCATCCTCTATAGGAAAGAAGACTGGTATCTCACAATCGAAGTCACGATAACGGGCTTTTTTTATCTTTATTTAGCTTACGCAGCCCCGGGATTGCTTTGGTCTTTTGTTTTACTCGTGATTACTATCGGCTTGACGAGCAGTCGAAGAAACTATGTGTGGACAGGTATCCTTAGCGGAATCGTATTCCCGGTATTGAACGGTTGGATTGCTGATCGTCTCCCGTATGAGTTTATCGTTAGCTGCAGCCTTGGTTTTGCCATCGGCTTCGCGTTTAATATTTTAATTCAGTCCCATAAGCAAGCCCGAATTATTCAAGAGCAAAAGCTGTTGCTGGAGCAGCATATTAAGCGGATTGAGGAACTTACGCTGATGGAGGAGCGCAGCCGGCTGTCACATGAGCTGAATGACACGATTGGCCATACGCTTACCTCGCTCATCGTCGGCGTCGAATCACTGCGATCGTCCGTACCAGATGCGCAAATAGAGAGGATCAATTCGCTTGTCGGAATCGCCCAACACAGTCTGGTTGATATCCGAAAGCATCTGCATCAGCTCTCTCATACTCCGTTGAACCATTCGTTAAGTGAATCGCTGCGGCAATTAACTGAAAATTTTATGAAGTCAACAGGTATAACGGTCAAATTCCGTGTGATCGGCAGTGAGACTCTTGTTATGCAAAAAATAAACAATTGTTTATATCGTTGCCTTCAAGAGTCTCTAACCAACGTAGTTCGGCACGGCAAGGCGAGCATGATATCCGTTCAGTTACATTTCAATAGTCAGCAGCTTCGATTACAGATCGAAGATAACGGCATCGGAATGGAAGAAATCCAATTTGGATCTGGGCTCAATGGAATGAAGGAACGACTTGAACTATTTCACGGCACGGTGTCCGTGCATTCCGAGTCAGGACAAGGAACTTTCGTCATATGTGATATTCCGTTGCAGACAGAGCCTGTACATGATGCAATCCGCCTGCTGATCGTTGATGACCAGGTGATCATTACCGACAGCTTGAAGCAAATTTTGGATCAGCATGCTGATTTTAACGTCGTTGGTACAGCCAGGGACGGGCGCGAAGCATTAGAACATTGTGATCGCTCCCAACCAGATATCGTGCTAATGGATATTCGTATGCAAGGAATGGGCGGGATTGAAGCTTTAGTTGAGATGAAACAACGATGGCCTGATATGAAGGTTGTATTCATGACAACGTTTAAGGATTCCTCGCAGGCAGCAACTGCATTGGAGCGCGGGGCAGAAGGCTACATGCTGAAGTCGATTCATCCGCGGGAGATGAAGGAAGCCTTGAAACTTATTTATAATGGAGGAACCTGGATTGACCAATCGGTCGCTACGCGAGTCTTCGAAGAGATGAAGCGTCAACGTGAGCAGTTGGAGAAAATCGGTTCAAGTCAGGGAAACTACCCGTACGGGCTTACGAAACGCGAGATGGAGATTCTGGAGCAACTGTCGAGCGGTCTGCGCTACAAATCGATTGCCGCCAAGCTATTTTTATCGGAGGGAACGATCCGCAATTACTGCTCGATTCTCTACTCGAAACTCGGCGTCAACAACCGTGAAGAAGCATTAGAAATGGCGCGAATGAAGAATATCGTGTAGCTGGAGAACTTCCCGATGGTACTCACGATATAGGGGTCACGTGCTGTTCTTTCACAAAATGGGCCAGGTTCAACCAGTAGTGGTCGGTTGTTTCCATGCCAACGATGACGTCCTGGAACCCTTGCTCCGTAGCAATCTTTCTGAACCAGCTAACGAACAATTCAAAGCCTTCACGGTCGTTCTCAAACGTAATAGCCTTCCCGAACTCGACTCCGCGGTAGTCTTGTGCCCGGGCGACATGTTTGAATTTAGCGATGTCTACACCGATAATTAAGGTAGAAGAAGTGATTTGATTAATACGTTCATTTTGAGTAGAATTCATCTTGTAGTCTCCTTGGTTTGTTTTTGGATCCAGTCGCTGGCCAGCATCGTGGACCCATTTACATCATACCAAGGAGTCTTTTTCATTCTGAAACCTCTTATTTCAACTTACGCTTATATAAAAACTAAACCTACTTCATTATCAATATAGGGGACAAACTTGATAAATAGTGATTACTTTCTCCGTTGCAACGGCATTTTAAATTGACTGATTATTTATGTATTTGAAAGGCCTGATTTGCAGCGTCCCAATACGATCCGTAGCCGGAAAACCTTCGGTCACTGGGAGCTGGATACGGTCGTTTCCAGCCGAGGAAAGAGTAAACTTGTGTCGACACATCGTAGAGGCAAAAACACGTTTTTACCAAGTGATTATATGACGATCGCACGGCATTATCGATGAAGATCGCGTTTGGCTTACTGGCGGCTCAGTATCCGATGTCTGCGATTCGGAGCGCGACCGTGGGCGAGGGAAAGAATTCGCCTGTCACAGAGAATTGGAACGACTGTACGGCGTGGGTGTCTATTTCGCCGGCCCGTACTCATCCTGGCAACGAGACTCCAACGAAAATACCAAGTCTTGGGCGTGAATTAATCTCAAAGGGTCATAACTTCGCTCAGGTGACAGATGCTGATCTGGGACAAGCTCTCGCCCTGATTAACAACCGACCCCGAAAAACTTAAGATGGAAGTCCTCTTACGAATCGTTTCAGGAGGAACTGTTGTACTTGTCTTGACAATCCGTCTATTAAAAAAGGTGAAAAAAAACCATCATTTCACTGGTTTTCTTTCACCTTTTACGGTTTAAAGCTTTTTCAGTAGCTTATATAATGACTCTAATTATTCAAACCGTAAATTTCCATCAGTTATTATAAAATCCAAATGTTTTATTTAAGGCTTGTAACTCACTCTCATGAACTTCCGTTATTTTGATTATCTTATTGTTATCATCTTTAATCACTTTGAAATCGGATTTCCTTTAGCATCATAGTAAAAGTTATTTGATCTACCTTCATTTTTTATATCCTTATCAACAAACAATCTGACTTGCTTGCCATGGAAGAGAAATCTGTCCTCTTTCTTATCATAAGTTAGACCATAGGCAATGTAATCCTTTAAAGAATCGTAATTAAAATCGGCACCTTCACCAGCTTCTTGTGCTGAGGTAGATGAACTGAGGCTTGTATCGTGATGATTTTCGATGGCTTGGATTTCAGGTGTACTCGGCGGATGGGGAGCGCGATGAAGTCCAGCGGCAAGCCGATGAGCAAGACCAGGTATCCATATTCGGTTCAACTAACCCGATCAGGTCCATGAGCGTTCTCCCTCTTGTGCTGCAAAGTCCCGCCAGCCGAGACCAGCTTGTTTTGCGGCAAAATCAAATAAAAAAGTGCAAGAACCGCCAGTAAAGCAGCGCTGATGCTAATGGCAGCGGCATTCGTATACTGGCTGGCTATCCCTCCCCCGATGACCGGGCCAATCATAATACCGAGCCCTTCAATCCCGGAGAGTACTCCCCACCCGGTCCCCTTCTGATCCTCCGGAACAAGGTACGACAGCACCGCATTCCAGGCCGGAAGCACGGCTGAGTAAGACAATCCCAGCATAAAGGCAAACAGCATCGTTAATGCAGGCGGGGGCATGGATACGACTAACAGAGCCAATACGACCGTAAGCGATACGAAACCGGCGAACAGCATTTGCTTGTGCCCCCATCGATCAGCCAGCTTTCCCATCGGGACAAGAAACAGCATCGCGCCGGCCCCGCCTAATATGAGCATTAGCGAATATTGCGGCTGGCTCAGACCAAGATGGTCAGCGGCAAAACCGGGCAGTATCGGCAGCAGCAGTCCCGCGGCGGTCATCTGCAGGACCATGCCTGGCAGCAGCCATTTTAGCTGAACGAGCCTTCTTCGCAGTCCTGCCGCTTGTTCGGCAAAGCTGACGTTCTGGAGATGCAAGGGAATTGTTCTGTTAATCCCGAACGATGCGATGCAGCCGACGGCGAGCAGCGCAACCATCAGCCGGAAGGCAGGTTCGAAGCCATAATCGAAGGTGAGATTGATTGTGACCGGCCCCAGACCGATGCAGGCCAGCCACACGGTGTATATCGCTCCCATCTGGGCCGCCCGCTCCGTAAGTCGGACTTTCTCCAGACAAATGAGCCATATAGGCGACGCCCCCATCCCAAGTATCACGGAACCGGCAACAAGCCCCCAGGCATACGGACTAAAGAACACGGCGGCTAGTCCGGACAGCATCAGGACGAAAGTGGCAGGCAGCAGCCAGCGCAGCGAAAACCTGTCCAGCAAATATCCAGCCACACATTTAATCAGCGTATCGGCTGTATAATGAAGCGAGACGGCAAGACCGACCAAAGCAACAGTTTGCCCCGACTCGTTGACGGCAAAGTTCGGCAGGAACGAGAACAAGAAAGCGCTTCGGACAAACTCTGTGCAAAAAAGCACCGTGAACAGCGTCAGAGTAGAATGCTTGAACGCGCTCCTCCCGCTCATCATATTCCACTCCTTCTTAAGGGACTTGCCTCAGGAAACAAATGCCGGACAATATGGTCCGCAGCCGCTTTCTGCCTTGCTGCGAGCAGCCCGTTCATCATCGACTGCTTGATCTGCTCAGAGGAGATCATCGCTTGTATCTGCAACACCAGATCATGAATCGTAAAGGCCACGACTGCCGCTCCTTTGCGCTGCAAATACAGGGCATTTTCCTTCTCCTGCCCCAGAAACGGATTTAGGATGAAAATTGGAACCCCGGCCTGAATCGTCTCGGATAGTGTAACGCCTCCCGCTTTCGTGACTACGCAGCAGGCGCTGCTCATCAGAACATGCAATTGATCGGTGAAGCCGAATACATCCACTCTTGCATCATCCGCCCAGCTCTCCGCAAGCCTCCGTCTCCATCCTTCCTGCCGGCCGCAAATCACTCGAATGCGGACGCCTGACAAGAGCAGCAGCTTCCCGATGAGCCTCGATAGCGAATGCAATGTGCCGCAGACGTTAGCCATAAGCAGAATCACATGCTCATCTGCTTCTTTAACGGAGCCGGGACCACTCATTGCCGCATCATGAAATGACTCCCTGACCGGAATTCCGGTCACGGTAATACGACTCTCGGGGACGCCCTGCCTGACCATGGCCTCTTTCACGTCGCTGGCAGGGACAAAATAATGATCCGGCTTGGCGAACAGCCATCTTCGGTGAACGTCAAAGTCCGTTATGACAACAGCAGTCCGGGGACGGATCGCAGATAATGCCTCGCTGCTTGGCAAGCTGCCGAACGGGAATGTATAAATTAAGACTTCCGGCTGGTACTGGAGGATGATTTTCTTGAGCCTGTCGCCGCCAAGACTGTTCATCCAGGCTGCGATCTTTCCTTTCATGGGAAGCTGGTTGGTCAGATGGTAGGTCCATCCGTAATAGGGAATCCCCAGGCTGTCTGCATACAGGCTTTGCCGGTACAGATAGCGGATTATTTTGTTCAGCACAGGATAAGCTTCCCGGAACAAGTCGACAACCGCCACCTGGCTATAACCATTGCGGATCAAGCTTTGCTGCAACACCTTGGACACCTGATGATGACCTTCTCCGTAATCGGCCGTTAAAATTAAAATTTGCGGTTCCTGTCCCACTATTGTCACCTCATTTCCTTTGTCAAGCCATTTCATCCAAACGAACGAATTGCAAGTTGCGTCCCTGTAATTGATGCAGTACTTCCTCCAGAGCCCGAAGCATAAAATATGGCGCGTGACGGTCCGCTCCCGGCGAATCTCCGCTGTCATGCAGCAAAATAACTGATCCGTCCGTAATTCCGTTCAGCAGCGTTGCCTTCAGTTTCTTGCGGCAGCTTCTGCTGCGCCAGTCCCCCGCCTTCAAGGACCAGAGTACAATGCGGTACGATTTGGGATGAAAGAAATCGAAAGCGTTCATGAGCCCCCACGGCGGACGATAGTGATCCGGCCTTTTTCCAATTATGGATTCAATAATATCTGCGGTCCGTTTCATATGATCACGCCGCACCGTCCAGGGAAGCATCAGCCAATTGGAGATGTGATTGTAATTGTGGATTCCAATCTGATGACCTTCACGATCCATTCTTCTGATCAGATCCGGGTGCAGCTCCGCCTGCGAGCCAAGCACGAAGAATGTGGCCTTCACTTGATAATCCTGCAATAAATCCAATAATTCCGGTGTATACCTCGGATGCGGCCCATCGTCGAACGTGAACGCTACCTGGTTCTTGGTCGTTCCCTTACGAAAGGCCCCAAATTTGATCATTCTTGGCAGAAAACTAGGAATTATCATATACAGACTGATGAAGCCTATGAGCCCAACCAACAAATATTTAACAAGCAACGTCTTTATCCCCCTTAGTGAAAATTAAGCTTAAGCATACTGCTGCAAGGAGCAAACCCATTTTTCTTCCTGTGTATCGCTCTGCATGCTCAGAATTTGTATGACCGCATGTCTGGCGGAATCCTGCTGTCTGCACAGCCCTGCCTTCTCCCTCATTTCTTCCAATAGGGAAGGCTGTTGAACCAGCCGCTGAAGCTGATCCTGCAAATTGTCAATCTGACATAGATATGCTACTCCCGCTTGAATCAAATAATCGGCATTATCCTTTTCCTGCCCCAGCCGTGGCTCCAGCAGCAGCATGGGAAGCTGAAGCGCCAGCGCTTCGGAGGTCGTCAGTCCGCCCGGCTTGGTAATCAATACGTCTGCGGACGCCATCCATTCATGGATTCCCTCCATGAAGCCTGTCAGTATGACGTTATCCCTGTCTCCCAACGCTTCACGCAGGCGGTACAGCAACTTCACATTGCGTCCGCATACGATGACAAATTGCACGTTAGGGGGAAAAGAGTCAGATTGCATTTGCTCGATGAAGGATTTATCGATAATCCCGCAGCCGCCACCCATCACCAGCACGACAAAGGCGTCAAGAGCCAAGGCCAGCTTCTCGCGCAGCCGGTCTTTATTGTCATGCTGACTGTAGGATGGGCGAACAGGGATGCCCGTTACAGCGATTTTGTGGTCAGCAACGCCTTTTCTCTGCAGAGCTGCACGCACGCCTTCGGAGCCAACCAGATACAGATCCGTAGACGGATGTATCCAATAGCTGTGATCGGAATGGTCGGTAATGACCGTTGCCGCAGGCAGATCCGTCATTCCTTTTTCCTTAAGCAAGGAAATGGCGGCTGATGCCAGCGGGAACGTGCTGACAATCAACGTCGGCTGTTCCTCATTCAGAAGCTTGAGCAGCCGCTGCAGGCTGGTCGTGAGAAAATGCTTCAGGAAGAAAGTAAGTGTACTGTCCGTCCGGGTCTTCTGATATATATATCCGTATGAGGAAGGAAAATGCTTCACCCATTGCAGGAAGCAATACCGTTCAACCACATGCATGCGGGGATGGATCCATTGCATAAAGTCGACCACCTCTACTCCCTGTTTGTACAGCACCGATGCCTCTAAAATCGCCTTGGCCGCCTGCATATGTCCATCCCCGAGCGCGCCGGACAGAATCAGCAGCTTTTCCCGTTTCATGCTATTCATCAACAATCGCCTCCCTCGTGAAATTTAACTATGCATGAACAAAACAACCAGCACCGCCGTTAGGAATCCGACCATCCCACCAGCCACACAATCGATCGGATAGTGATAACCCCAATAAACCCGGGATATGGCCACCAACAAGGCCAGACCAATCAAGACAAGCATAATTGCCGGCGATGAGGCCAACATAAAAGGTGTAACCAGGGCGAAAATAGCGGTAGTATGGCCGGATGGGAAGGAATAATCCTTCAACGGGAATTTGCCTACCTTCACCTGCTCCAGCTTGCGGAAAGGCCGGTCTCTGCGCACCTTTCTCTTGATCAGGACAGCAATGATATGGCTAACGGCCAGTGAGATCAAGCTTTGCAGCCCGATTCTGCTGAACTCCCCCTCGGCGAACCATGCCAAGGACACTGCGCAAATGATGGTAAACAAAGCTCCGCCCAAATGGGTAATCCATCCGAACAATCGGTCCATTGCCCGACTGCTCAGCCGCTGGTTGCACCAGAAGAACATCGTTTGATCAATTCGCCTTATCCACTGCATCCTGTTTTCCGCCTCCATTCCCTGTTTTTTCGATCGGTTGATGTTCATCCCTTATCTTCCTCCGCTCGCACAGCTTCCGTATCAAGAACCATATTGCCGCAATCGCAACACCAATGCCCACCAGCGTAATCGTGAGAACTTGGTTCACCATATTCTCTGCCGCACGGCCATATATATAGAAGAGAAAACCGACTACATAAAACTTCACCGCCCGGCCAATGGCCGCATAGCTGAGCAGCTTCCACAATGGATAATTCATGCATCCAGATAAAATCGTAAATATTTTAAATGGGATCGGAGTGAACGATCCGATCAGGATTGCAGCCTCGCCGCGGCGGGCAAATAAGTCGCTTGCCGAATCCAGCCATTTTTTCTTCATTACACCACCCATAACATGCTTTCCCGACACCTTGCCGATCCCATAACCGATCGGTGTCCCAAGCAGACTTCCTGCAAAGCCAACCGTAGCGAGCCATAAAGCCGACTCCGGTTGCACCGCGCTTAAAGAAAGCTGCAGGAAGAACGCCGGGATGGGGAAAATAATCGCATCGAGCATAGCGTGAATGAAAAGTCCCGTCGCTCCAAAGTTCTGTAAAAATTCCATAATTTTATCCATGAATGCCTATCCCGCCTTTGTTACAGAGCATGATGAAAAATAGGTTGCCTCCGGGCGGTATGGGTTTCCAATCGCTGTGTTTCCAACTCCATACCGCCCTCCAGGAACTTACTCACCACGCTCTTAGTTTCTTTTTTTTAATTAATTGGAGCTTGATTTGGGTAGACATAACTCCTTTGAAACGGACCGTCACTTCACCGTCATAAATCGGTTCCTCAGCGAGCAGCGGGAGTGAATCAGCATCATCGGTATCAATTTTTCGGTCTTGCGGCCAATCCGCTTCTTGCCTTCAGGGTGCATGACGGATAACAATAATCGGAGATAAGCCGTTGTAATGCGTTGGAACAGATCGGACTTCATCGGTTGTTGTTCGAAACCAAGACCATGTATCAAACCACGATGAAGCAGCGTAACGCCGACTAACGCCTTCACCTCTCTGAACTCCGGCTGACTTGCGAATGCCTCGCTGATCTGCTGCATGGATTTCCGTGTAAGCCGGGCCGTCATGAGCGCTGCGCGGTCTGAGTCTTCGGATTTGATCAGCGTCAGAATCGTTTCATTATTGAGATGGAGTTCCCCGACCAGATCGCCTTTATTGATGATCGTGGAGTCCGCACAGACGATACTCTCCCCTCGGTGTTTCTTAATCATGACTTTGCAAATTCCAAAGTGCGATGTATGCGAGCCGCGAAAGCGTGAAATCCAATCGAACCCTCTTTCCCACACCATCCAGGCCGCCTGCATTGAAGATTTGCGTAAACGAAGCAACATTGATCCAATCATCCCTCATTCTTATTTTAATCGACAAATTTTATTGAAATTGTCCAACTGAAATAATATTCCTATGTGAATTCCTTATTTTTGTTACTTTTATGATAGAGGATTTAACCAAAAAAGCATCCGGGCTGAGGTACTGGATGGTGGCCCGTCTTGAGGGGGGCCTTCACTCAATTTGATGCACATCGCTGATCGCTCAAGTTTAATCTGATATATAAGTGCGACCAAAAATAATTTCGTTACATGCTAGTTGAGATTCATTTGCACTCCTAACAATCCAATCAGGTAATACTGATAAGATGGCTTCTCCTTCTGAAAAGTCCGGATGACCCGAATCACATCGGTACGATGCTGATCGGAAACCTTCAATTAAAGCAGTGTGCAGCGCGTGCCGGGAAAATGACGGAAAGTCCCCTCATAGACATCTTCTTCAACAAACCCTGCAACCTAAGGATTCGTCGCCCTCTTACGGCCGAAGCTAAACAATTCATTCAGTTCTGCGTACCACCTGTAAGAAATGTACAGCTGAATAAGAACGTGAGTTCAAATCCCTGAAGTAGCGAATCGTTAAAGAGCAGCGTTAGGAATCCGTCTCCAATATAGCTATTATAGTAAGTGCAACTCCTTTTCGAATGGTGAATGATTTCATAACGCAATCGCTCCTATTATTTTAGAATCTTGTTCTGCTTTACCCCCTCATCTTACCTCCGATACTGTTAAATCGAACAGTGATAAAACCGCCAAGCTTTTGATGACATTGACTTGGACCTGTCACATATACCGCATGACAAACTGTCAACTGTCTTATATGACGTGCTTGCTAAACTACGTTCTAACCGCAGTTACCCCACCCTCTTTCGCTTGACGGATCGGGAAGTTATATTGCATGATAGTCTGAATCATTCGGAAATTGAGATGAAGGAAGCCTTGAAACTTATTTATAATGGAGGAATCTGGATCGACCAATCGGTCGCTACGCGAGTTTTCGAAGAGATGAAGCGTCAACGTGAGCAGTTGGAGAAAATCGGTTCAAGTCAGGGAAACTACCCGTACGGGCTTACGAAACGCGAGATGGAGTTCTGGAGCATCTGTTGAGCGGACTGCGCTACAAATCGATCGCCACCAAGCTATTTTTATCGGAGGGAACGATCCGCAATTACTGCTCGATTCTCTACTCAAAACTCGGCGTCAACAACCGCGAAGAAGCAATAGAAATGGCGCGAATGAAGAATATCGTGTAGCTGGAGAATTTCCCGATGGTACTCACGATATAGGGGGCACCTCACGAAACGGAAAAAATCGTACGCTAAGCAATGCGTTGCAGAAAAAACCGGACCCTTACAGGGGAATCCGGTTCTCGTCATAGCAGCAAGTGAAGTTGAACTATCGTGTCCCGTTACTTTAACGATGTAATCGAACTGAAGCTAAATGCATTAGATCCAAATATCATTGACTGCTGTTAATTCTGACTCAGTCTCGCCAGTGTTTACTACGCCCCTGGGCTCTACTAACATGATATGATACTCCTGGTTAGCGAAAGTTTTGTGTTCGACACCCTTGGTACAATAAACAACATCTTGGGAAATCTTTACTTGGCTATCGCGGAAATCAATGAACATCTCTTCTTCGAGCACGATAAACACCTAGTTGGTATCTTGATGAGGAGACCAATGTATTGATCTTAGATAATTTCTCATTCAGACTATTACTTTATTTTTCAGTCTAGAACTTTAGACACCTACAATAAAGACCGCAAAGGCTTAAGCCCTTACGGTCTAATTTACTTCTGGCATCCTGAGTCCATTTTCACTTTTCTTGTTTCGTTTCGTCCCCCGTCCATAGTCGTTGGTGACAAAATCCAGTATTCGGTTGACAGCACCAAAAATGGCCAGGCGGACATTACAGTTACCAAGAATGAAGCATCTAACGATTATGTAGATATGCCACAATGGTACATGGAGGAACTGGCCGTCCATGTTAAAAGCATGCGGAAATTAAGGTTTGAGACAAAGGCAAATGGGACATGGAAAGGCGGGGATCGTAACTTTGTTTTTCATTCAGGTACAGGGAAACCCTATTACCATACAACGCCGTCCCAGCAGTGGAAAAACTGGTGTGAGCGGCACAGCTTCCGTAATGTATCACTTCATGATCTCCGCCATACAAATGCAACGTATTTGCTTGGCTAGGGAGCATCTATCAAGGAGATTCAACATCGATACGACATTCCACATCTCAGGTGTCTTCAGATACCTATGCTCACATCACCAAGAAGCTTAGTCGTAAAACAACAGCACACCTAGATGTCTTCGATCCAAAAGTTCGTCCCCAATCCGTCCCCAGGAGCGAAAAAGGCGCTCACTCCCTGTGATCCTGTGATATGGAAGCGAGGATTTCAATCACTAAAAAATAAAAAACCCCTTGATAATCAAGGGATCCAAAAGAAAAACGATAGTGCCGAGGACCGGGATCGAACCGGTACGGTAGTCACCTACCGCAGGATTTTAAGTCCTGTGCGTCTGCCAATTCCGCCACCCCGGCATAATCTTAGGAACGCTACTCTTTACACTTACTTGTCTTACAAGTATCTGAGAAACACAGAAGTGTTCTCGCTATGTAAATGTCGTTCAACCGGGCACCAACATATAATACGATAATTTCATCGGATTGTAAAGTGTTTTTTAAAAAAAATAATAAAATTTTCTTTTTGTATAACTTATGCACATTTGAATTACACTAATAAACGTCTTTCCAAACTACCAGAAGGGGTGTTACGAATGCGTGAAGGTATGATTCCAGCTGTTCTTGGAACGGTAGTATCGGCTTCAGGCGCTGTGTTGCTGAGCAGTAAGTACAAACTTGCAGCTACAGGCATTCTCGGTTTCGGACTGGCTCATGTTGTTCTGGGAGCGATTGATCTGATTGAGCATCGCTAGTTGTTTGGGAAGTGCCGGGCGGGATTACTCCCCCCCGGTTTTATTTTTATCAACGTTTAGTCTGGAGTACAAACGTTTATGTAAAGTATAGAAGCTGAATTTACCTAATAAAAGGAGCTGTGATGTGCTATGAGAGATAATAACTCTGAAAAGAATCGTACTGACGATCAAATTGAACATAAACAATCCCTGGACAAGCGCGAGCCAGGATTTAATCGCATTCCTGACACTGATGCAGATACACCTGCTGCTACCGATATGATTGATGAAGCCATAGGTCGCGGGATAGACAAGTTACGTAACGATTTCACAAAATAAAGCATGGGTAATAGGACATAGGTTTAAAGTAGCCCTTAATGCATTTGTTTTGATATGTACAGCGATTTCGTAAAATCACTTAAAGATCAGCATGATCCAGCCAATGATCGAGATCCACAGCACGATGCTGATTAAGAGTCCACACATGATACCAAAAGAGAAATTACCTTCATTCTTTGGCATGGTACTGCCAAATTTCAATTTAAGCTTCATTTGATTCCAGTTCATAGAACCCCCTCCTTAAGTTCTATTTCGGAATATGAAGCTTGTTTTTGTAGACCTATAGTCATGTTTTTAAAAATAAAAAAGGGTTTTTCGTCCTATCACCCTGATCGCGGAAACAGGATTACAGCTATACCGACCAAACAAATCAATCCACCAATGAAATCGTACAAGTCGGGTGTCTTTTTATCAATCCACCAGCCCCATGCAATGGAAAGAACAATAAAGACACCACCATATGCTGCATATACACGCCCAAAGGAGGAAAATACCTGAAAGGTAGCAATAATTCCATACACAGCTAAAATTACTCCGCCGCAAAGTCCGACATACCATGTCTTCCCTTCCCGCAGCCACTGCCAAATCAAATATCCTCCTCCAATTTCAGCGATGCCAGCCAATATAAAAAGTAAAGCTGCCTTTAGCACCATTTCACATCCCTAATTCTTCAAATTCTTTTTGATTTTTTTGGATATCTCATTAGAGCACTCGACCTAAAATGATAATCAATGCAATCACACCAACCAGAATCAGCAGGTTGCTGACCTGACGCCATAAGCTAGGCACTCCCTCGGAGTGAAGCTTCCGCTGATTGGCATCAAAGTTCGCTTTTGCTCCTTCAGCATCTGCCGATCTAGAGAATGGTCTGTTTTCTTCATTCATAAGAGTACCTCCTTTTCAATCCACTTTAATCATACCAAACTTTTCCGTCGATTTCGCGTTGCTTTTATGTATATACTTACCACATATTTCTGATTGCATCTTCATATATGTGAAGTGTACCCCCTTATGTCAATATTTCGCTGAATATAAAGTCTGATGTCGAATCAAGGTAGAGTGGGTATTTAGACGTCTTTCATTGCAGGACGGTAGTTATGGTATAATTTAGTCAACTTGTTCAAGATCGTAACCAGTGCTCAATTGTTTACTCAACTTGCAATTAAATTCACATCCAAGAATCCACATTCCGTTTACAACCTGCATATTCTGTTTGTAAACCCAGGAGGAGGATACCGATGTCCCCAATCTTTATAGCAAGTTTAATGATAATGGGTATATTTTTATTTCAGGCAGCCATCGTTTTCGGCATCATACATTGGATTTCGAAACGCACTCAACGTCCAGCACAAACCAAAATGTATCTCACAATGAGTTTGCTCGTTGTAATTTTAGGCTTCCTTGTATGGGACAACTGGATACACTCACAGGAATTCAATGGATGGGCCATGATTAGTCTGTTGGTGATTATTATTGGTGCCTATATACAGCTTAGAAAGCAAAAAGAAAAATACTAATCCCATTACCATGCATCAAAGGAGGAGCGCCATGAAATCTCACTCAACACGTTTTTGGTTACAGAGGGTGCTACTGCTAATGCTTGTTTTACTCTTCAGCGGCTCTCAGCAATCGTTCATTGTTGCCGATGCCGCCCCGCCAATTAATGTTCAGGCCTCTGCCAAAGCCAAGCAATTACTTGCCTACCTATCTAATGTACCGGATGGTATGCTAATTTCCGGGCAGCATGATTACTTAGAGGCACCGGATGAACAAAATAACAAGCTTCAACAAATCAGCGGACAATACGCAGGGCTTCACGGCTATGAGTTTGGAGGATTAGCCAATCAGTCTCTTACGGCCCTACGAGAACAACGTCAGCATGTTGTGAATAGTGCTATCCAATGGAGTCGGGGCGGCGGAATCGTAGCTGTTACCTTCCATCAGGCGCTACCGGGCAAACCCAAAACGTGGAAAAACGTACAAGCAAAAATTACTCAAGCTGAATTTAATCGTTACATCACGCCAGGTACCCCGCAATATAAACAACTGATCGCCGATCTGGATGAGGTGGCTTTGTCCCTTAAGACCTTACGAGACGCGGATGTACCTGTTTTATGGAGGCCCTATCATGAAATGAACGGCAACTGGTTTTGGTGGGGAAACAAGCAAAATTACGCTAAGTTGTGGAATTTAATGTATGATCGATTTACTCATGTCCATCATCTGGATAACCTGTTGTGGGTGTGGAGTCCCAATGCCCCAAACGCATATAGCACTCCTTATGATCTTTCCTTCCCAGGTATTAACCGGATAGATATTCTAGCAGCTGATATCTATAACAATGATTACAAATCCTCTTACTATACCGAATTACTAAAGCTTGCGCAAGGCAAGCCTATGGGAATCGGAGAAAGTAATATTCTGCCGAGTGCGAAGGTGCTGCAGAACCAGCCAGCCTGGGCCTATGCCATGACATGGGGTAAGGAACTGTCGGCAACCAATTCACAAGCAGCAATCAGACATTTTATGAACCAAAATAATATCATTACACGAGACCTTCTTCATGAATCTCTGGACTGAAAGAAAAAAGCTTTCACTTCGCTCTAGAAGCAAAGTGAAAGCTTTTTTATACCAAAATCCAAATAAAGTTCTCTAACTATTCCTGATAACCTCTTCTAGATCAATATCGGCATATGCCTCTTCTCCAAGATGTACGGATACAATGGTGTAGATCCGCTTGGACAGTCTAGACATCAGCCGATCACCCGGTGCTACAGAGTATTCTTCCCGATAATCTCCAATTTTGTGAAAACCGCTGGACATATGGATGTACAAGTTGCCCCTACGTGTTTTACCATGCACCAACATCAAATCTCCTCCTGCTGTGTAACCAACCTAATCTCCCTGTTACATGTATATCGGTCAGAACAAGATAGGATATAAGTCCCTGGTATCCTTCTTTCGTTTCTCATGTAGTGCACGTACACGAAACGGGTCTGCCAGTGATGTGACAGACCCGTTTTTGCAAACCCATTTTCGTGATTTAGGAAGAAACTATTCTTGATAGGATTCTGCTATTGCATTCGCTGCAATGATTGCATTGTACACGTCAGCAGGACTAACCGGGAACGGCATGTTGACCATTGTATCATTCGATGCACAAGCAGCTTCAGCCACTTGGCGCCATTCAGCCTCAACAAATTCCTCTACACCCAAGTCACGAAGTGTCAATGGAAGACCTACATCCTTAACCAGTTTAATCACGGTTTCCAGTTCTTCTTTCGGTGCATTTTCCAGCACTAGCTGGGTTAACAAACCAAATGTGACTTTCTCACCATGCTGTGCTTTATGAAGCGAAGGAACAGCCGTCATACCATTATGAATGGCGTGTGCTGCTGCCAATCCACCTGATTCTGCACCAACACCGCTCAGATAAATGGTAGCTTCAATCGTATCCTCCACCGCACGAGTATATACTTTACGATCCACAGCACGTTTGGCCTTCACAGCATTTTCCAGCAACGTATCATAACAAAGACGAGCAAGTCCCAGCCCTGTAGTGGAAGGCTTATTCAGAACCAGGTTATCCCCGTTGGCCTGATAGCAAGCACGAGCTTCAAAATAAGTGGCCAGTGCATCACCGATTCCAGCTGCAAAGAAACGTGCAGGCGCTGCTGCCAGAATGCCTGTATCCGCCAGTACAACGTCTGGATTAGTAGGCAGGAACAGATATTCATCAAAAGAGCCATCTTTTTTGTATATAACCGCAAGCGCGGTACAAGGAGCATCTGTAGAAGCAATCGTTGGGAAAATAACAACAGGCAGCTTTTCATAATAAGCCGTTGCCTTAGCGGTATCCAATGTTTTTCCCCCGCCAATGCCTATGATAATGTTCGAACCATGTTTACGCACCAATTCGCGGTTACGATCAATCTCTTCTTTTGTACATTCATATTGGAATTTCTCGAAGACCACTTGGTTACCAGCTGCTTCAATTGAAGCGCCTGCCTCCTTTTGGGCCCTTTCAAGTATGAACTCATCGCAGATAACAAAGGCTTTATCGCCATAATCCTTAATATAGTCATTTAACGACGAGAGCAGATTTTGTCCAGAAATAAATTTCTTGGGTGAAGTGATGGATCTTACAACGTTTGCCATGTAAATTCCTCCTCAGCTTTGACTCATACTCAAATTAATAACCATTTGGGCATGTGACCCCTTAACTATAAACCTCTTTTCACATTATTAAAAGGCTTATTATGGAATATTTTATGAACAAATTGTGTATCTATTATACTTGAACAGTCGAGCTCCATTCAGAATACAGGATACCCATCATGATACGATCATAACTGTTGCCATCACGAAGAACAGCGGAACGAACTCTACCCTCAAGCTGGAACCCCGCCTTCTCATAAGTTCGGATCGCTTGTGTATTGTACTCAATCACATCCAAGCCGACCCGATTTAAATTGAGCTCATAAAACGCATACCGAAGAATGAGACCTACAGCTTCTGCCCCAAAGCCCTTGCCACGGTACTCCGTATTACCTATACCTATTGCCAGTTGTCCGCTGCGATTATTCCACTCAATCCCGTGGATAGCAACAAATCCGATCAGGACATCATCTGCCAATGTTCTTAATCGAAAATAGACCTCGTTAGATCTGGGAGATCCTTCTGACTCCATCTGTTTCAACGTGTAAGGAAGCGCTAAATCCGTATCTACATTTCGCAGATACTTCGCATCCTCACCCCATTTGAACATCACTTCGGCATCTTCTTCCCTGACTGCGGCCAGCTTTATTCGTTCTCCATAAAATAAATTTTCGATCTTAATGACCCTTCAGCTCCTATTATGAAATGTGTGCTATGTTTTCTGTCATAATTATCATGCTATCCGATGTCCGCAATATAAGCTCTCCCTTATGAATTCAATGTTTAAATTTTACAAAATAATCAAACATAACACAACCAAATCATTACAATTGTCATTGTGTGATACACAAAAAGACCTTGCAGCTGCAAGGTCTTCGCATAACTAATATTTAAACAACATAGCAACCAGCTGATACCCAGCTCCAATCGTCCAGAACAGCACATAATCACCGCGCCGGATACGACCCGATTCAATACCTTCATGTAGAGCAATGAACGGGCTACTGGTTCCTGTGTAACCATATCGATCACCCACATAAATCATTTGGGTATCCTCTAGCTCCAAGTGATCCTGAATCTTTAATACATTTGCTAACGAGAACTGAGACAGACAATAAGCCCGTACATCCTGAGGCGACAGCCCATTCTTTTTTAAAATGCGTTCAAGCAGATCAAATGTAGGAGGCAAGGCCATATTAGCATCGAACGGAAGCCACTGAATATATTTTCCGGGAGCATTCCTTTGGAGTGTTGCCGCTAATCCCTGAGCCGGGTACAAAATTTTATCTATATTGACTGGGTCCGTAAAATACATAGAATCTATAAATCCGGTGTCTTCTTCTGTACGCTCCAAAATAACCGCACATGCAGCATCTCCATAGTTCGCATAAGTAATCTCATCCTCCGGACCGGAAATGAGTGAATTATAATCCGACCCGATAATAAGCGCTGTCCGCACGTCAGGATTAGATAACATCGACCGACTGGCTTGATCGACAGCGACTGTCATCCCTGCACAATTCGCGTTGGAATCCATCACGGCCACATCATGTCTGGCCCCAATCGCATGGTGAACAAACAAGGCATTCATCGGAAACAGTGACTCAGGAACTTGAGTGGAGAACACGATCATATCCACGTCACGGCCTGTCATACCAGCCTGTTCCAGAGCTTTTTGTGCAGCCGCAATTCCCATGGTTAAACCGTTTTCGTTCGGGTCATCAATGATATAACGCTGTCTTCTGCCCATATGCTCCATGAAACGTCGAATATCCTTGCCCCGCTCGTCAAAATGGCGAACATAGTATTCGTTATCCAACGAATGGGACGGATGGTACACACCCAGTGCTTTTATTTTGATATGGCTCATCAGGCTTCCCCCTTACACATACGTCAGCGCATTATTGTACAACAATATCTACGTTGTTTAATCCTGCTTCGCGTGCTACTCGACCAAGCTGCATTTTAATAATGGTTTGTTGAAGGCTGATACCAAAGATTACTTTGGCAAATCCGGTTTCTTTATAACGTACAAATGAGCCCTTCAATTTTTCCACTTCTCCCGGACCCAAAAGTGCCATCTGGGTACAATCTACCTTGAGTGTAAAGCTGGACGCCTGAATGGATGAGGTTTTGGCTACATAATCTTTTACAAAGCTATCATACTCCTCCTGGCTAAACACTCCATTCACCGCCATATGTACCGTTTTCATGGCTTGATCTACTTCGATAGTGTAAGGATGTTGACTCATTTTAGAAAGACTCCTTTAATTTCATTTTTTTGTCTATTAAGAGTATCGGAATAATAGGTAGAATTTTTAATATTAAATCAGATAAATCACCACTAAAATATTACAAATTTGCGAATATAAAAAACCGTCACTGCTCCTAAAGAAGCAACTGACGGCTAGAAATTTGCGTATTCTCATGTGAAATTAATTCGTAAACGTATGGCGACCGAGTGAGATGACAGCCGGGCGACTTTTACTCCATTTGGCTGTGGCAATGGCCGGGTTGTAATAAAACAAGGACCCATTGGTCGGATCAGCACCATTAAGTGCCTGTCTGGCTGCGCGGTACGCAGTCTTGTTGGGTTTCAGGCGGTATTGTCCATCCTGTACAGCGGTGAATTGGCCAGGCTGCAAAATAACGTCCGGGATCGAGCTTGGAAACTCGCCGGACTGAACACGGTTTAATACGACAGCGCCGACAGCCACTTGACCTTCAAACGATTCTCCGCGCGCCTCAGAATAAATGATACGAGCCAGTTGATCCAGCGCGGTTACGCGCACCTTACCGAAGGATTTCAGCTTGGCTTGTGTAGCCGCTCCGGCTACTCCATCAGGTGTCAGACCGTTATCCCGTTGAAAACGAGTCACCGCTTTACTGGTCAGAGAACCATAGTACCCAGTAAACCCGGCTTTGAAATAACCGAGCGAATGAAGCTGCTGTTGAAGCTCCAGCACCCGTTCGCTTTGAACCCCTTTCTTCAAAGCTGACGATTGTGCTTGTGCTTGTCCTGGTGCGGCTGAAAATACAGTACCTAACATACATGCGCAGGACAGGATTAAAATAGATAATTTTTTCATATTCCAGACAACCTCCTCTTTCATGTTCTGTCCGGTGCAACCATTCCGGCCTGTACAACTCAGGGACGTTTATCCGATGATGTTTCTTATGACATAACTTATGCCTAGCTGCAGAAATGACGCGTGGCTACATACGGAATGGGACAATCATGCTTTCACACGTCCGTTGCAGTATACCACAAGCCGCATTTACGTATCATCCGGCTCTGGTCCTAAGACTACCCAAGCAAATAAAACGCCATCCCTAAAGGAATGACGTGTATTAAAAGCAATGGAGCATGTTCTGGATACACTTGAATACGTGACTTTTTTCGCTATTTTTCGCTTTAACTTACCCGGGACCGAAGCCTGATTTCTATGAATTCAAATCACATTTCCGCGCACACATATATGGGCGTATGCATAGAGTAGCGTACGATCCTCAAATTTCGAATAACAGAAAGGCTGGAAACGACGCGTGAATTCATATATGGATTACACCTCTCCTACTGTACAATTCACCTATGATTTAAGAGACAATGTTTTGTTTCAGAAGGATGCTCAAAATTCGATCAACGAGCTGTCGATCCAGCAGCTGAATACATTGGCAAATGTATCGCTGCTGGATATTCGCCTCAGCACTGCTAATGTTGTGGAGCCTCACTATCATCAAAATGCCACAGAACTGGTCTACTGCATCTCTGGAGCCGTAACCGTGTCACTGATTAACCCCTTTACCCGCGAGTTACGGCATTTTCCGATCACACCTGGCCAAGTGGCTAACGTCCCTCAAGGATGGTGGCATTATCTGGTCGCCACGATGGATAACACTCATTTGTTGACGATTTTTGATGCCCCGACCCCTGAATTTATACTGGGATCTGACATTTTGCGCCTAACGCCAAATAACATTATGGCTCATACTTACTGCCTGGATGAGAATAAGGTTCAGGAAGCGCTCGTCCCTATTAAAAAGCCTGTCATCATCGGTCCTCCCAATGACTGCAAGCAGCAGCCCCCCCGAAAACCTGGGATACATGTGAGGCTTGCTGATACTTCACCACACTATCAAGCCGTCCCCCAAAGAGATTACGCCTATACTAACGGATATCCTGGCTTCTCTTTTAATCCCTATCAAGAATAGGCTAACTCTAGTCAGGTCCTAAGTTCGAGGGAATACCTTTTCCCTGTATGTTCGCCGTTACCATAAGACCGTCCCTCTCATAAAATGCCAATGTATAAGAGGGGGTGATGGAATGGACGCTTACTACAACTGTTTGAACTGCATGAATAAAAAGGTGCGTATTCTCACCATGGACGGAAAACAGTACGAAGGAACCATTATGGATGTGGATCGTAATAATGTGTACTTAAAAACAGAACGGAACGGACGTGTACAAACGTCTGCCTTTTACCCTGGCTACGGGTATGGGAATCAAATCTTAACATTGAGCCTGTTCACCCTGCTGGCGATTGCGTTAATTTAATCCCTGACCCATTGTCCGTTCCTGTCTATAGATGCCAATGTACCTCAAATGACAGCTGTCTCGCCCGGCACCATTTGTGTAGGGCTTGTACGCTGTTATTTGAGGTGTTTTATCATTTATTCCATCCTCTAAAACACTTAACCCCCCATCAGTTATATACCGATGGGGGGTTAAGCTACTCATTTTAAATTAAACCCATAAAGACTTCGTAATGATAACGAGCAGAATGAACAGTACCAGAATAGCTCCTGTCGATGTCCAAACTCCTGGGTAGCCTCCTACTGAACCGCCGCCACAACCTCTTTCACATTCACTCATGGTCATTGCCTCCTTCAATTCAAGGTACAACATAGCTTATGTATTGAGCTTTCCTATGGACCGGGCTTTTTGGCAATGTTATGAATGTTTTCGCTGATGGGCATTAGCCTACACCTTTCCTAGGCAGGAGCATAGGATAACACAACTAATCTTGAAGGAGTGAAGCAATTGAATTCAAATCAAATGCTCAATTACAACGTTAATCAACCTTTTCCTCACCATCCTACCTCTCATCACGTCGTGGTGCACCCTGTAGATCCATACGTCGTAGAAACATTAAAATCGGTGATCGGCAAGTACGTTGTACTTGAGACCACTCGTGGCAGAATTGATGGATGCGTAGTTGATTGTAAGCCCGACCATGTCATTTTAGATGTATATGGGAAAAAATTCTTTGTTCGAATCAGCGAAATCGTATGGATCATGCCCAACTAAACAAAACAGACATTAAAAATCCTCGCAGATCCTATTCCGGATTCGCGAGGATTGATCATGATATGATTATGCTAATCGAGCTCTCCTCCAAGTGAAGCCCGGAGTTCATCTATCGTTCCGTTGTATTCATCCAAATCCACTTGGCCTCGAATACCCGGAACACTGCCTGTGCTACTGTACTGCCAAGCCCACCAGTTATTCCAAGCTGGAACCGCGGTCGGCTTTTGCGTAGTGCTGTATCGGGCTACCCACAGTTTATACATAGAAAATGTAGGATCAAACTTGGAAGCAAAGACATTACCCGTGTATACGATCGGCTGACGTCCGGTAAGCCTCTCCATTTCATCCAAAAAGGCATGAGCCACTTCATTAATTTGTGCAGGAGTAAGACCTTTGGGGTTATTTTCATAGTCCATCACAGGGGGCAGATCCAGCCTGCCTCCTGCTGAATCTAGAGCCCTAGCAAAGTTAGCAGCTTCCTGACGAGCTCCATCCGCGGTAGTTGCGTTCAAAAAGTGGTAAGCGCCAACCAAGATGTTAGCCTCTCTGGCACCCTGTACATTTATCAAAAATTGATTATCTTGATATTTTGTGCCCTCTGTAGCTTTAATAAAAGCAAATGTTTTACCTGCCGCTGCCACTTGCTGCCAATCAATATTGCCATTATAGTGTGAGACGTCAATCCCTTGCGCGTGTCCATCGGAAGAAATCACAGGTGCAACAGGTATGGTAGGTAAAACGTTCTCGGTAGTTGATGGCTCCTCCGTTTCCTGATCCAATGCTATAACAACCTTACCATCATCTGCATTGAGTATATGAAAAGGTGTGCTGTTATTAAGATCAACCACAATACGTACCGATGCGGGAGTTGTACTAAACATGGAATATCTTACTTGGGAAACATCTGGATCTTCTGTGACTGGAAAACTTCCTTGTCCACTATTGTCAAATGATTGCGATGCTAGAAATTCCTCAGCAAACTTTGTATCCGGTATGTCTACAACAATACGGTCTGCATGAGTCAACGTAGTTACTTTGGGGGTTACTTTTCCATTAACAGCTATAGTCAATTGGTGATTAGCGAAGCTAATTTGGTTTATAGCCGTGCGCGCACTCTCTTTAGGATTACTTACAGCTGGAGTAGCAGAATGATCATGAGTGGACTCGCTATTCCCGCTTGAAGCAGGTGGAGTCGTCAGGAACACGGTTTTAAGCTCGTTGTTCCAGACCACATCAACCCCTGTCTGTTCGGATACAAAGCGAAGCGGAACATAAGTCGTCCCCTCTCTAAGCAAAGGCGCTACAGCCAATCCCATTTGATGATCATTAACAGAGGCCATGGGATTGTTGACCTGAAGACTGAGGTTAAGATTTTGCTTATGTATAGTTATGGTCCCTGTCTTGGACTCCCAATTCACGCTATAACCCAATTCCTCTACAATGAGACGGAGTGGAACCAGTATATTCCCCTTTACTTCTTGAATCTGAACACCTTTGCCAACACTTATATCTTTACCGTCTAACTGAAGATGTGAACTCGAAGAGGCAGCGTGACTCTCTCTTGGAAATGCTAGTAGAAACAGAAACAAAAAAGCAAATAAACAAATTTTCTTCATTATGTACCCTACCATTCTCTATATTTTCGCTTATGAAATTCTTGCACTCTATGATTCTCAGGACCTCCATTTTGATAGACGCGAATCATATGTAAAAAGTTACGATTGATTCAGTACATATTTCAGTTTTATCATACAAAAGTACTAAAAAACTCTACCAGCTATATAGCAAGCAGAGCTTTTTCCAGTTTTATTAATCTGGTTTACTAGCAATCTTATCACAAACGAATACTTCATGTTCATACTGTTAAAAATGTTAAACCTATAAGAATAATCGAGGTAACAGACAGTACCAGTAAGGGAAGCATTGCTTTCTCTCGCAAAGCCTTAAAGCTCACATTCAGCCCCATACCTACCATAGCCATCGTTAACATAAAGGTGGTAACTTGAGAAATTCCGTTTGTCAGACTAGATGGAACTACAATATATTTTCCAAAAACATAGCTGCCCACAACACTTGTAGCCATAAAGCCGATGAGGAACCAGGGAAACTCCACTTTAGCATCTGTACGAATTTTTCCGGTTCGTTTCATCCAAACCATTAAAACAAAGCTGAGCGGTATGAGCAAGAAAACACGCCCCAGTTTGGCTAATAAGCCCATTGCAAGAGCATCCTGTCCGGCAGGCGCTGCAGCTAAGGCCACATGTGCAATTTCATGTAAACTGACGCCCGACCAGATCCCATATTGCATATCCGTCAAAGGAAGCCAGGGTCGAAGCACGGTAAACAAAATGGCAAATATCGTACCAACCAAGGCAATGAGTCCTACTCCTATGGCTGTATCCTCATCTTTGGATTTTAACAAGGGAGAAACCGCTGCAATCGCTGCTGCACCGCAAACTCCTGTTCCAATACCAAGAAGAAGCGAAAGCGAAGCATCTGCCTTGAAACGTTTTGCCAGCCAAACCGTAAAAAAGATGGAAAATACAACGGTGCCCACATCACGCAAAAGTAAACCCAGTCCATGATGAATGACAACATCCATATTCAGCTTCAGCCCAAATAACACAATCGCTCCGCGTAGTATTTTCTTTGCTGAAAACTCAACCCCTGAGCGCACAGCTTCAGGGTATCCCCACAACTGTCGGTACAGAATAGCGAGAAACATGGCACAAGCCAATGGACCTACATAATGAAAGCCTGGCAATTCGTTCAGACCGTAGCCTGCCAAAGCAAATAACATCGTTAGGATAATGCCAAATATACGCTGGAATAATCGCCCTCTGTTCGAAAATAATTTGGTATGTTGTGTATGACTATTCATGGTGAACCCCTCCAATTCTACATACATCCAGCTTAATATGTTTTTTGTCATAAGAAAAATAAATCATTATAATTATGATAATAAGTAAATAGATATAATAAATTTGGAGGAATGGGCTTTGGACCAATCTTTAATCGTATTTGTTAGGGTCGCAGAGAAACAAAACTTCACACGAGCTGCCGAGGTATTACACATGACCCAACCTGCGGTAAGTCAGTATATTCAAATGCTGGAACGTAGCGTAGGAACCCGTCTCCTGGAGCGTAGTAATAAATATGTGCGCTTAACCAAAGCAGGTGAAATTGTGTATCATCATGCCCAGGAGATTATCCGACTCCATACACGTATGCAGTACTTGGTGGATGAGCTAATGCATACGGCAAAGGGTAACCTGTCTATTGGTGCAAGCTACACGTATGGCGAATATGTGCTGCCGCATGTGATTGCGCAAATGAGAATCCAGTATCCACTCATTCAGCCCTCCATTACCATCGGCAATACATTGGAAATTGAAAAGCTCGTGATCCATAATCAACTGGATGTGGGGATTATCGAAGGAGAATTTCAGCATGACCATCTACACATTGAATCATTTGCTGATGATCGAATGTATATCGTCGTTCCGCAAAATCATCGTTTGGCTGGTAAATCTCAAGTGGATATAAATGAGCTGCATGAGGACATCTGGATTCTGCGGGAAGAAGGCTCTGGAACCCGGGAGGCGGCTGAAAAGATGTTTGCACAGCTTCGATTTTATCCTTCTCATATGATGAATTTTGGCAGTACACAGATCATCAAAGAGTCTGTAGAAGCAGGCTTGGGGATTTCTTTGCTGTCCCAATGGGTCATTCAGAAGGAACTTGCTTTGGGAACATTAGAAGTATTGGATATTCTCAATCTCCCGTTCATTCGGAAATTTTCTTTTCTGACCCCTTCTGCAGTATTTGAGACGAAAGCATGCACCGCTTTTTTGGAGGTTTTGCGAAGTTATAATGTGAAAAGATAACGTGCATAAACAAAAAAGCACCCATAAAGGTGCTTTCAGCATTCATCATTATAATATTTTTTATGAAGAAAGATGATCCATACCATGATATAAGAAATGAGAAAAATCAGCGTAGCTTCCTTGGAACTGTTGCATATCATGAGCAGCAATACCTACAAAATTCCCTGTAAAACCACCGGATAAAAAGCTGATATCCTGCATTTCAAAAAGTCGCTTCCAAGCAGGTCTATCTCCGACTCCATAATAAAATTGCCCGTGGGATGCATGGACTTCCACAGCTAAATGTATAGGAAGATCGTCCTGAAGCGTAATCGCTTGGGGAACTAAAGTAAATGTATTGGCTTCACATCGCATCAAGCGTAGTACCTTCCCTTGTCCTTCCTCATAGCTAATATAGGCGTACAAATAATCTTCTTCATTAAGGTACAGTAGTAGCCCCGCCATCTGCAAATAGCTTGTTGGCTGGTACTCCAGTGCTGTTTCTACCCGGAAATGATGATCTGTTTGCCGAATGGCAAGCACGTGATGCTGGAACAGACTTTGTATGGATTCCCCAGCATGGATTCGAAGATAGCCCGGGCGCTGACTTAATGAACACCAGCTCTCGTTCGCTAGGATACGCAATGTGTTCCACGTTTTATCTAATAGGGCTCCCTCGAAAAAATCCTCGAAAATATTACTCTTTTGCTCTTGCTTAACCGAAATTGTCCCTTGAGGTGCAGGCACCTCCAATTGAGGCGTATGGCCCCCCGCGGTTAATCGCAGCCAGCCTTCATCATTCCAGTACACTTGCTGCAAGGCTGTTTCCCGTCCTAAAATGGCATATTTCCCCTCTACCGGACGTGTGCATAAATGAGCCATGTACCATTCGCCGTCCGGTGTTTGTACAAGACTGCCATGTCCTGCACATTGTAACGGGAAATCCTGTCGATCACGTGATGTAAGCATCGGGTTGTGCGGGTCTACTTCATATGGTCCGGTTATTTGCTTCGAGCGTGCTACGGTAACGGCATGCCCCGTACCCGTTCCGCCTTCCGCTGTAACAAGATAATAATATCCGTTTTGCTTGTAGATATGAGGCGCTTCTGTTTTCTTCAAAGGAGTACAATCAAAGATTTTAACAGGCTCCCCAATGAGCTGTTGTTGCTTGCTATCATACTCCTGCATGACGATACCGGAAGATTTATTGCTTTCCAACATGCGATAATCCCACAATGCGTTCAACAGCCATTTGCGTTCGTCATCATCATGAAATAAAGACGGATCAAATCCGCTACTATTCAGATAAACGGGTTCCGACCACGGTCCTTGGATCGTAGGCGCCGTCATCACAAAATTATGAACATCCTTGAACGGACGTTTGGTGCTTTTCACATCCGTATAGAGCAGATAAAAAAGGTTATCCGCATAACTAAGCTGTGGTGCCCAAATACTGCAATTTTTAGGATTACCTCTTAAGTCAACCTGATCGGTCAAAATATCTGTGCAGTGCTCCCAATGGGCCAAATCTTTGGACTGGTACACCCGTACTCCAGGCAGCCACTCAAACGATGACACCACAATATAGTAAGTATCCAGGGCTCGTGTAATACACGGATCGGGATTAAAGCCTTTTAATATGGGATTTTGGATCATCATGAGACCTCACTTCTCCTTACTTCCAAAATGTGACTTCAGCAAAAACCTGTTCCTTGCTCCATGCTTCTGTTCCCGCCTCAAAACAATCCGCCCACGGAACACGCTGCTTACGTAACGTAGCAACTTCATCGGGTCCGTTATATTCCTGATAACAGACGGTTTTCTCGTTCGCAACATTGTTCCAATTGTCCCAGCCACGTGGGTCAATATGATCGCCCATTTTACAATCGACAAATACGGTTTTGGCATATTCCCGCCACGGACGGCCCAAAAAAACCGGGGTAATATCAGGCTCTGCAGTTAGGTAGCATTGGTTGAATACATAGCCATACGCTTGTCCTTGCGGCGTAGAGGCGGCTGTGACGTAGCTCGTTTGGTTCTCATGATGGCGTAAACTGCGAATTTCGCAATCTTCAAAATAAGCGGTAGCCCCACCAAAAATAAAGTCCACCGTACCCTCTATATAACAATGCTGATAGAGCTGCCGATAGTGTCTATGGTGCTCCTTCAAATGGATTCCACCAAACTGGAGTCGTTCTTTCGGTGCAGGAGGTAGAGGGCCTGTAAATAAAGTATCCTGGTGCCCTTTAAAGGTACAGTTTCTAAAGACCGTTTCATCGCAATGAGCGTATACCGCAACGGCCTGCCCAATGGCTTCTCCCTGTCCTGCCGTGTTGGAAATCGTGAGATTTTCCAAGATCAGATGGCTACCGCCTAAAAATAAAGTGGGTGTCGCAAAGGTCCCTATTTCCTCACCCGCTTCATTCCGCTCCTTGGCATACCGATTCATTCGAATCTCTACCTGCCCGATGCCTATAATATGAAGATACGAACGGTAAATTCGCACCTCTTCCTCATAAATACCTGATAAAATAGTTAACGTTTCCATTTCATTGGAAGCCGACTGCTCCAATACAGCAATTGCCTCCTGAATCGTATGGAAATCACAAAAGGATTCTTTTCCAACTAGCATGATTACCCCGATCCTTTCATTTGATTTACAGGTGCTTGGCTAAAAATGTCTGCCACGCCGTGCGCATTTGCAGCGTCTCCATATGTCCACCGCCTGCAATCACAGGCTGCCAATGCTCTGGGTGACCTGCCTGCTGGTAAGCTTCCAGCAACCCTTTTGCCAAATGCTCGACTCCTTCAATAGGACACATCCGGTCATTTTGACCTGTTATACTCATCCGTGGACGAGGTACGATCCGCTTTTGAATATCAAGGGTGGTAAAATGCTTCAGCAAGCCGGGGACATAGGAATAAAAGCCATGATGGTCCAATCCCCGTTTAGCGATTAGCGTATGGGCATCTACCTGTCCACAAATATCAACCGTAACCTGTATCCGTTCATCTAACGCAGCCATCCACCATGCCATGAGTCCGCCCATCGACATACCGATTGTTGCGATACGGGAAGCATCAATGTCTTCACGCTGGCACATATAATCCACCAAGCGACGGTTATCATACAGCATCATGCCCCACAGCACTTGGCCCTGCCAGAGCATTTCCTTTACCAGCTCGCTTTCGGTTTTGCCCCCACGTTCATTGAAGCCCCACATGTCAATGCAGCATACGCAGTACCCCATGTCTGTCAGGGTTGTAGCAAACGAGGGCTGCTGCAAGTAAGAGCTGCTATGGAGCAGTTCCTTACGTCCATTCGTATAGTTGCCCCCATGCGAATGGTTAAAAACGACCATTGGAAACGGACCGTTCCCTTGCAAGGGTGTAGCTACATAAGCGGGTACAGATTCGATCCCGTTCAAGTCCAGCAGGAGACACTCCAGTCGGTACCCCTCACGCTCTTCTTCATTCAACAGAGTTGCCGTTATAGGGCGATCTGCCGGAAGGTCTCCCAACAATGCTTGTAATTTATCCACGTTGTACCTCCTTTCATGTCCTCCTAATTCATCCTATTTTGTTCAGAAGGTTGTATCGTTACTTGTTCTATCAGCTTTTCGGGCTGAGCTGTATTCTTCGAATGGCAACGATTGATTTCAACGTCTTCCCCATTCTCAATATAAAAGGCAGGACCTTGATGATTCTCAATCGTCACCTGTTGAAAACGAATATCCCTCACGTTACCTAGATAAAAACCACGGTTATTCATATCTTCGATCCCTGTCATCATGGCCGGACGACCGGGAATTGCATTTTTAGCCATAGAAATATCAATATTGGAGAATGTAATTTCAGCAATATATTGTTCTGCTAGTCCGTATAAGAATCCAGCAGCCGCATGAACCTGTCGTGCTGTAATATCGGAAAAATGAATTCGTCTAAAGCACGGGGTTTCATCGGTAATCGGATAGGGATTTTTGTCCCACACATATTTGTCTTTGCCCCGAGGGCCGCAGAAATAATACAGGTTCAGAATAAATGGACAAATGACCTCCTCCATCACAATGTTGCTGACGCGGATATCCTCGATGATTCCGCCACGTCCCCGTCTGGATTTCAGACGTATACCCCGATCTGTTTGCTTGAACACACAATTGCTGATCGTAACATTACGAATATCACCACTCATTTCGCTCCCCAGTACAACTGCGCCATGTCCATGCACCATCGTACAGTTGGTAATCGTAATATTTTCACATGGAATTCGCTCTTGTGTATCTTCGGTCCCTGCTTTGATCGCAATACAATCATCGCCCACATCTATATTGCAGTTGCTAATACGAACATTGGAACAGGATTCAGGATTAATGCCATCCGTATTGGGGGAGTCCGCCGGGTTAAGAATGGACAAATTATCAATCGTAACGTTATAGCAAGCGATGGGGTTCACAGTCCAACTGGGGGAATTTTTTAACATAACATCTTTAATGGTAACCCGCTGACAACGGTCAAAGCTGATTAATTTGGGTCTCGGATACTGTAACTCCTCTGGATGATTTCGGTGCTTTTCCCACCACGGCTGACCATTTCCATCCAGCGTTCCGCTACCTGTAACTGAAATATTCTCAAGATTCTGTCCATAAATGCATGACGCATGCACTTCCCGCTGAACGCCTTCCCATCTGGATTCCACTACAGGGTAATCAGCCAGATCCGTACTGAAGGACAGAATTGCGCCAGGACTTACATGTAGTTCAATGTTATTTTTCAGAAAGATAGCACCTGTCAGATACGTCCCAGACGGAACAACAACGGTTCCTCCTCCAGCATTGCTGGCCGCTTCAATGGCAGCCGCAATCGCTCCCGTAGCCAACGTCGTGCCATCCTGAACTGCTCCATATTCTACAATGTTATACAATTGCATTTCGTTCTCTCCTGTCTTTTTTTTGTGAATACGAAAATGATTTATAGACTGGGCTTGAAAATACACTGGAAAACGGAATAGGCGGAATGGTGCTGGACAAGTGTCAGCGATGGTAAGCACCTTCCGCCTGCGTAGTGGCAATTCATGTACACTCATGCTCAACCTATATCTTTATTTTTTCGTTTTCTTATACGCTTCCTCATACTCAGCAGTAATCCGTGATCCACCGGAGTTTTTCCAGTTTTCTACGGCTGCTTTAAATCCGGCTTCGTCAAGCTCACCCATAATAAATTTGAAGGAGGCGTCGGTAATGATTTTCTCCAGCTCTGTTCCTTGCTCATTAGCGGTGACTGAATCCAGTGGCACGGTCGGGTCCAGAACAGCAAATTCATTATTTTCTCGGACTAATTCATTAGCCAGTTCCTTTTCTGGATTGGCATCTTTTAAGTTATAAGTCACTTCACTTGGTCTGGAGCTTGAAAATGGCTGAACATCTGCTTGCCACAAATCTGTATTCGTAATTTTGAAGGCTCCATCTTTTTCGATTTTATAATGAGTGCCTTCAATACCACCGGTCATATACATATATACATCTTTGTCAATTAAATCATCTACAAATTGCAGCAGTCTCTTCAACTCAGCTTCTGTTTTTACTTCGGATTTCGGAAATGCCAGCAAACCTCCTACCCCGCTTCCCTCAGACCATACGTGGTATTTGCCATCTCCATTCGAAATCTTGTTAACTGGTACCAGCTTCAGCCCCTTTTGCAGGCCTTGGGACAAAGTTCTGAGGTTAGAGATATCGATCATGCCTGTATAAATACCTGCTTTACCTTGTGCAAATTGTTGCTGCTGGTCCGTTTTAGCGGTTACAGCAAAGTCTTTAGAGAGATATCCGTTTTTGTATAACTTATTCGAATACTTTAAGGTCTCCAAATATTGGGGAGTATCAAATTCCGGCGTAAACTTTCCGCTTTCATCTACTTTCCAGCCATTAGGTGTGCCAAAGTAGGAACTTAAAGTTTTGAAGCTGCTGTAGCGTAGATCCGATCTGTCAACAAATCCAGTCGTATCCTTTTTTCCATTCCCATCCGGATCATCTTCTGTAAACGCTCTCGCAACTTCATACAACTCATCCAGTGTCGTCGGCACCTTCAATCCTAAGCGATCCAGCCAATCCTGACGAATGACCAGACCTGCCCGAGCCAGATTCTTCTGGAACGGAACGCCATACAGTACCCCTTCAATGGATGCGGCTTCTCGCACTTCAGGCGGGATCTTCTTCAAATTTTCATAATCATCCAAATACTTTCCTACATCCCAGAATAGTCCTGATTTCAATGAACTACGCACTGAAGAGTTAGTCATCATCGTCAGCGTCACCATATCAGCCAGTTCACCAGAAGCCAGTGCGGTGGTAATTCTCTCTTCTTTGGAAGCATCCGGCACCCAGTTGAACGTGATTTTAGAATTGGTGTATTCTTCAATTTTGCTTTTGATCGTTTCTGTAGGCGGAGAAGCTGTATGCAATACGTTTAACCAGGTAAATTCCAGTTTGGATTTCGGATCATAGGTTTGGCCGCTTTGATCCTCTCCCCCCTTATCACCACAAGCTGCTAAAAAAACACTCATGACCATTAGTACAGCAAGAAGGCCTGATACTCCCTTTTTCGTCGTGATTCCCTTTTTCATCGTGTTTGCTCCTTTTCTGTTTGTATATTCATGCCATATCTTCCTCTTTCACCAGAACCTCTCGCTCTATTTTGCTGAATACCTGATGCGTCATCCACATCACGAGATAGCCCATAATACTTGCTCCGGCAAAAGTTAGAATTCCTGGGTACAAGCCTAGAATCAATGCAAATAGCACGACAATGGCTACAAAAAGAACAAGCGTGTATTGTAAATACGAAAATCCAATCACGATCGACATCTTGACCTTCAGTCTGATGCCTCTCCAATCATAGTGAGCCAGCAGCGGGAAAATATAGGCCAAAGAGATAAGATACAAAAAGGCTCCAATAAGCGTCACCACACGAACATACCAGGACGAGACGTTGACGATATCCACGTAGAGCACGTAACCCACAAGGCTGTAAAGCCCCCCAATGATGGCTGCTTCTTTAAAGCTTTCTCTAAAGTAACGTACAAACGTCGAGAAAATGGCGACTTCCTCATTGCCCCGAATCCACTGTCTTAAAATACTAAGCATAGCAACGGTTGCAGGCCCAACGCCTATAAAACCCAAGCCCAGAATCGTCGCAACCGTCCAAAGCAAGTTAAGGTAGACCAGGCGCAGCAGGCGCATGCACCATTTGTTCATGTTTTCTACAAACCGCACCATTTTGCATCCTTCCCGTCGTCATTAGTAAACGCCGTCTTCACCAAATTTCTTGGCCAGTCGATTGGAGCCCATAATCAGGATTAAACCTACCACACCTTTAAAAAGCCCTACCGTTGTACTAAAACTTAATTGTCCATTCTTTAAGCCCGCAGTATAAATGTAAGTGTCAAAGATTTCGGCAACTTCGCGGTTTAAGGAGTTCAATAGCAGATACATATGCTCAAAGCCCAAATCCAACGTGCTACCGATCTTCAAAATTAACAATGTAATAATGACTGGGCGGATCGCAGGCAAGGTAACGTGCCATGTCTTTCTCAGGCGTCCAGCTCCGTCCATCTCTGCTGCCTCATACAATTGCGTATCTACCACTGTAATCGCAGATAGATAAATGATGGTAGACCATCCCAGTTCCTTCCAAATCACTTGCCCGATGTAGACTGTTCGCAGCCATTGCGGAGAAGTTAAGAAACTGATCTTCTCACCACCTAGCGCGGCAATCATTTCATTCAGCACCCCACCGTCTACGGTTAGGAATACATAAGAAATCGAAACAATGATAACCCATGACATAAAGTGCGGGATGTAGATAATGGTTTGGATAATGTTCTTAAAGAACATCTTCCTGACTTCGTTCAGCATAAGCGCCAAAATGATGGGCAATGGAAAAAAGATTACAATGTTCAATGCAAACAAAACCAGCGTATTGCGAAGCAGCATAAAAAACGTAGGCTCGGTAAACAAACGAATAAAATGCTTCATGCCTACCCATGGACTGCCTGTGATTCCCTGAAAAGCTTGATAATCCTGAAATGCAATCACCAATCCCCCCATAGGAAAGTACTTAAAAATAATGAAGTATACCAGTCCGGGTAAAACCATTAGATAGAGCAGCTTGTGTTTCTGCATTCGTAAAAGGCTTTCCGTCGTTCTTTTGTTCTTTTTCATTTTCATGTTTGGTGCGGGGACACTTGAAACTTTCATTAGTTCGACCTCCTTCAAACGTTCCTGTATACGTTTTCAAGAGTATGCGATTTTCAGCATTCCGCATATAATCACCAAATGATAGCGTTTACAAAATTGGGTGTGCAGCCTACTTTTCAACCTTTCACCTTAGCTAATGATTACTACACAACCTAATGATCATTCGCCTTTTTCCAGGCTTAGGGAACACCTCAAGATTTGATTATATACGGAATTCTTTCCTCTTGATAAGGTTGCCATGTAAACGATTACGAGGAGGTCAACCACATTGACACAGCCATTACGAAAACAAAAATTACGAAAAAAAGAATCGCTGGGCAGCCGTATCTTCAACATTGTAAACAGTACACTATTGATTCTCATTGCCCTCACTTGTCTCTTACCTTTTTTGAATATCATCGCCAGCTCTTTTGCCTCAACCGAAGAAGTGATAGCCAAGAAGTTCATTTTATTCCCAGTTACTTTTTCCTTGGATGCCTACCGCTATATTCTGTCGACTCCCACCATTTTTAGAGGTCTCGGGGTTTCGGTCGGCGTAACGATCGTCGGTACAGTTGTAAGTATGATATTTACTGCTTTTATGGCTTATGGATTATCCCGAAGATATCTACTCGGCCGCAATACGATTAACTTCATTGTCGTGTTTTCTATGTTGTTTAGTGGGGGGATGATTCCAACATTCCTGGTTGTAAAAAGCATGGGGCTTATCAATTCGTATTGGTCCTTGATTCTTCCTGTCGCCATTAATGCGTTTAACCTGATTATCATGCGTAACTTCTTTCAGGCGCTGCCAGATGATCTGGAGGAATCAGCCAAGATGGACGGGTGCAACGATTTTGGTATCTTCTTTAAAATTATGTTGCCATTAGCCCTGCCTTCTATTGCAACCATCTCTCTATTCTACGCTGTTGCCTACTGGAATACGTATATGCACGCCATTCTCTATATCAATGATTCTGCCAAATGGCCGATTCAAGTCTTGCTACGTCAAATTGTAATCGTTTCCAGTGGTATGCAGGCAGAAGGAACTGCTGTAGATGTCATTCCGCCTGCGCAGACGATTAAGATGGCGGTCATTGTCATTGCGACCGTTCCGATGTTAATCGTGTATCCATTTGTGCAAAAGCACTTTGTCAAAGGAGCTTTGTTAGGAGCGGTTAAAGGTTAATTGGCTTGCTTCATCTTTCGGTAAGCTCCCGGTGTAACCTGTTCCTTTTTCCGAAAAGAGCGGATAAAGTTTTGCGAATTATGATATTGCAGTCGCTCGGCGATTTCCTTAATCGTCATATCTGTCTCAACGAGCCACTTCTTACCCATTTGCAGCCGGTAGCCCATCAGATATTCACTAAACGTCGTTCCGTATTCTTTTTTGAAAATACTGCTTAAATAATTCGGATTGTAATGAAGTCGGTCTCCAATGAGTTCTAATGATAATTCCTGGTCATATTCAGCACGGATAATAGCAGCAATTTTCTCCGAGAGACAGCGGAATTGCTGGTTGGTCTTCTCCTTCATGCTTTTTACCATGGGGAAAATAACTTGCTCTATCAGCATACGTTCTATCTCTTCCGGGTTACGGATGTCCAGCAAACGATGATACAAGGCATGATTGTCTTGCGTCAGCAGCACTTCAATCCCTAATAGTTGCTCTAATTGGATGAGGTTATTCACAAACCGTACCAACAGCACCTCAAAGTTCATGGAATGATTGTTTTTTACCATCATTTCCTCCAATAATGAGTGCACGGTATGATATACCTGCTCTTCGTCCCCTATTCGGATGGCATCAAATAGTTTTGATTCCAATTCCGTAGGATAATGGAGCAGCACCGGACCTGAAATGACCATGGAAATATCTTCATAAAAAATAATCGACTCTTTGCCTAAATTTAAACGGTGATGCAAAGCTTGCTTGCTCATCTCACAGGCTTCTTTACTTTCTAATAAGTTATCATACGCCGTACTAATGCCGATGCTGATGGAAACATTTAAATACTCTTTTACGTTTCGAACCAAAAGGGTCGCATCATCCAAGACTTGCTTTCTCATTTCCTGTTCGCTCAACCCTGTCAAAATTAATATGGTGGCCTGAGTGTTATCGTTCAAAATGATGGGAAGCATTCGCTGCTGCTCTGGAATCGTTTCTTCTACGATTTTGTTAATAGCCAGCAGCAAAACATCTTTATCCGAGGGCTCTCGATCTCCCAGATTATCCAGTTGGACTAACAAGGTAATATACATTTGATTCTCGATCTGCGGATAACCCAAGCGTGGCATTTTTCGTGCCAATTCCTCTGCAGAAATACGTTTGCGGAACAGGTTGAGAATCAATTGGGTTTCCAACTGTGGCATTTCGGACTGAATGAGACTTTCCAAGCTTTCCTTCTCGGTTACAATGTTATCGATGGAATTAATAATCCATTCAATTTCATTTTTAGAAGGTTCATTTTTGAAAGCGAAATTGGGATTTTTAGGCAAGCTTCGTTTTATTTGCTGAAATGGCTTTGTAAAGTAAATGGCAATGAAGTACGCCACTACCACCATTAAGAGCGTTAATACAAGTCCCATCATGATGATCCCAAATTTGGTCGTTTGAAAGGCATCCGCAATTTCTTTTTTATCTAATACTGTTAAATAAGTCCAATTGTTATAGGCAGATTTGGCGTAAATGACTTGTCGTGCAGGCTGCTGATCCGTTTTCTCCAAAGTTAGCATACCTGTGTTGCTCGGCTTCACTGTGGCTTCTGAAATATGCTGGAGCTGCTGGGTGGACAATAATTGTTCGGCAGGCTGGGTTTCATACATTAAATCGCCTTGATTATTCAAGATAAAAACAGCCATATGATCCTCGGTTTGAATCGTATGATTTAATGTTTGCAGCGAAATATCCGACAGAGCAATGGCTTGCTTCTTCTTAGAGAATACAGGCAAGGTATTAACAAAACGAATCCCTTTATCTGTTTTAACCCAGAATAGTCCCTGATTCTGATGGTCGATATAGGTATTAACCAGCTTCTCCCTTTCTGCTTTCGTCAAATAAGACAGGCTTCCATTGGAGATTCTCCAATTCTGATCCAGACTGATGAGTGAATATTCCGTTCCCTCTAATCCCATTGTAGCAATATAATTGAGTTGAGTATTCACATTCCGATACGCTATAAAATCTTTTTCTGTAATGGGATTTTTCACAACATCATTAAAGGAACTGGTCGTGCTATACGTATTAAAAGCATATTCAATCGTTTGAATTTTCTGCTCCAGGCTATTTCTGATCTGTGCCATATAGCTTTGCTTGGTATTGGAAACCCTCTCCACAACGGAGCTAATTGTTGTAAAATAGATGTAGCTGCCAAAACTGGCCACAAATCCTATTCCTAAAACCAGAATCGTAATAAAAATGGTGTAGAACATTCTTCCTTTTTTCATTGCGCTCCCCCTCTGGCTCTTTGCATCACATCAAAATTATAGCGCTTTCATAACAAGGTTTAAATCATTTTTTTCACGTGTGCATTATTTTTTACATCCGTATCATTCCAATTTAAGTCGATTTTGTTTGGTTGGCGGCAGTTAAAAAGAAATTTGGAGGAATTACTTATGTTACATGTTGTTAGTCCTAAAGAACCGATTGTAAAAGAAGAATTTCCGTCAGAAACTTCCTTTCTCTCCCTCTATCCCCTAGCAGTTGGTGAAGCTCGTCCTTTTATATTGGTATTACCTGGCGGTGGTTACGAGCATTTGGCCTCACATGAAGGAGAGCCTATAGCTCGGTGGTTAAACGATCTAGGTATTCATGCGGGTGTGCTGGAGTATCAAGTCGGTGATTTCGAGATTACTTCCTTGTTGGAGGATGTAGAACATGCTCTGCAATGGATTCGCCAAACATCGCATGACTGGCTGGTCATCCCTGACCAAGTGGGGCTCATCGGTTTTTCAGCAGGCGGTCACTTGGCCTCCATTGTCTCCACTATAGGGACGGTAAAGCCAGATCTTCTGTTGTTGGGATACCCTGTAATTTCATTTTATGAGCCTTATACACATATCGGAAGCCGTACGCATTTTTTAGGGGAACAGCCGACGCTGGAACAGCTTCAAGCCTTTTCATCCGATCGGCAAGTGACTTCAAAGACACCTCCAACTTTGATGTGGACTACAGCCAATGATGGCGCTGTACCGGTAGAAAATAGTCTGTTGTTCGCTTTTTCATTATCCAGGGAACGTATTCCGTTTGAACTGCATGTATTTGAGGAAGGACGACACGGCTTGGGACTGTCAGAGGACAACCATGAATGCCATCAATGGCTCAATCTGGCGGAAACTTGGCTTCAAAAACATGGATATGCTCGGGCGAGACAACAGATCACAACTCGACTGTTTATCGCCGGGGACTCCACTGCAGCTCAAAAAGGGGCTACCGAAAAACCGATGACAGGCTGGGGTGAACACTTGCAAAGCTATTTGGCACCGTCTGTTCATGTGGACAATCGTGCTGTCAATGGGCGAAGCACCAAATCTTTTATAGCAGAAGGCCGATTAGCTGATATTGAAAAAGATATTCTAGCTGGAGACTATCTGTTTATTCAATTTGGACACAACGATGAGAAAAAAGAAGACCCCACTCGCTATACCGATCCTGATGGAGATTATCGTCAAAACTTAATTCATTACATTCAGTCCGCTAGAGAGCGTGGTGGAATTCCAGTGCTATTGACCTCTGTAAGCCGCCGCCGATTCACCGCAAACGGTGAACCTGATCCGCTGGCTGTAGGAGCCTATCCCGCTGCCATGAGACAAGTAGCCGCGGAAACCAAAACACCCCTGCTCGATATTTTTGAAGCTTCTCAGCGGCTTTATCGTTCCATGGGTGAAAAAGAGTCCCAGCAGCTATTTATGTATTTGCCTGAAAAAACACATCCTAATTACCCCGCTGGTATAACGGATAATACCCATTTTTCTGACAAAGGAGCCAAACAGGTCGCCCAGCTTATAGCGGAAGCCATTCGTCAGTGTGCGGAACTGTCTGCATTAAAACAGCGTATGGTAGAAAGGAATCTAGACAACGATGAGAGACTTGCACACCAACTTGTCAACTGATATCAAGAACTAGAAAGATGCAAACACGAAAAACGGACTTGGGACTAATCAACTCTGACGTCCGTTTTTTAATTCGCTTTAGGTCAAAGATTGCCTAGCTATAGAGAATAGTTCAAAAGTATGATAAATCGAAAGAAAATTCTTCATTTATTATTATTTAATTTTTCAGTATTACATAGGTCTTTTGTATCATTTGAATGTCTTATATTGACAACATTTGTCGAATAAAGTGAAAATAACAATTTACATGGTATATTTTAGGAGCTTGTATAAATACATCAGGAGGTATTTTTATGAATACTAAGAAAATCTTATTAACAACAGCAATGTCTTTGGGGCTAATTGGTAGTATCATCGTCCCTAGTGCGTCCGCAGCAGTAGGTCCTTCGCCAGTAATTACGCCTGTTGTAGAAGTTAACGGAGTATATTACAGAACGGCTACATTGCCACGAAATTATTCCTATGCGCTGTCAAATTACCCGGGCGATACTTATAAAGTGGCGAGCGGAAATGTCACAGTCTCCTCTTCCGGCGTGGTAACAACCACCACTGCAACGAGCGCAAGAGTAGAAATTTACGGCGGTAACGGTAAATTGAGAATGGTGTATACCGTCAAGGTAAACTAAGGTTGGAATAAGCGTTCCTGGGAGTACGAAGTCAACGATCATTATCAAAATGGTGATTTGATAGCGAGTTTTTTAAGCACTGTCCGTTTATTGGGACAGTGCTTCTTTATGGGGCGAGTAGAACTCATACTGCTATTTTATCAGTAGAACTCTATATTAATTTTCATTGAACTCTATTTAACGGCCTCTTGAGAAGTTTTATTTAAATGATCCTCAAAACTGCTCGAACGTCCTCTTTTCTAAACTTTCGTGAGATCAATAAAGATACCCAAAAAAATCCAAGTCCCCCTCGCTCCAATCGATCTTTCCTACTTTTTTAATCATTATTCCATCAATTTCCTCAAAGCCTATTCCATTTGTAATCATTTTTTCATTATCAATTTTTAACCATTTAATTTTGTTCTTTACAGGCTTATATCCATTTCTTAAATACAAGTTCATATTATCTGCACATAAAAGTATAAAATCAATATTTCCTGTAACGGATAATTTTTCAATTTCTAAAAGCAGCGCTGAAGCTATTCCCTGTGATCGAACATTTTTTGAAACACACAAATCAATTAAACCCAGTACTCTTATGGATTCTCCGTTTAGATTCATTATCCTATAATCTAATCCAACATGACCTATAAGTTGATATTCATGGTTAAAAGCTAGAAATCTAAAATGAGGAAGTTGCTTGAAATAAATTCTATCCTTAGGGTAGATTTCTGAAAAACTGTCGATTAATAATGTTTGTATACTGGCTGCTAACTCTTCACTTATGTCATGTTCAAAAACTTGATCTATTTTCAAAATACCACTCCATCCTTGAACCCGCATTAGCACTAGCTTAATAAAGAGGCTTTGGCAAATTCAATTTAACATCATAAAAAAGCATCCTCGATGAACCAGCGGTGGAGTACGAGCCTTATCCGAAACAAGGTCTGTCTCAATGAATACCGTGGGCAGTTCAAAATTTCCTTTTCCCTCTAGGAAAAACAAAAAAACCCTTGCTACGCAAGGGTTTTTGAGGAAATGGGCCCTGAGGGACTCGAACCCCCGACCAATCGGTTATGAGCCGACCGCTCTAACCAACTGAGCTAAGGGCCCTCAAAAAAACATGTATATTCACGTCACATATTCATAACAGCAACGTTAATTAATATACAACATTTTCTTGTGTTTCGTCAATAGTCTTTCGAAAATTTTCTTTTTAAAAATTATTTTTGTGGACTTACGGAATAAATCGGACACCATAACGACCTTTGCGCGAGCGGTACACCTCCACTGCGCGGGGATCATTGTAGCCATACATCCAGCCGTCGTGCTCCAACCTTTTTGCCAGACATCCTGCCTGAAATTTAGTCGTGTACAGTCTGCCATAGTAAATCCAATACATCCGAGCTCCCTCTTTTCACATGATGGTAGGAGTTAGTGTAACCGGATCGAATTCGATTTACACGGCCTGGGCCATAACAATCTACAATGGTTAGCAAAGAGTACGAATCGCTCTAATCATTAGACCTATTGGCCTCTATAGCTCATCTTATTTACCAAAGGAAGCGGGGTCCTGGCGCCAGGAACGCAGCAGTTCCATCTCTTCTTCCTGAATGGTTCCTTCACGCAAGGCAACGTTCATCAGGGCTGTATAATTGGACAAGCTTTGCAGCTCCACACCCGCTTCTTCAAAGGCTTGAGTCGCTTTGTCTAGCTGGTAGCTGAAAATGGCCAGTACCGCTAATGGCTGAGCGCCTGCTTGTGCTACGGCCTGTGCTGCTTTAATGGAGCTGCCTCCTGTAGAAATAAGATCCTCGATAACCATAACCTTCTGACCTGCACTAATACGGCCTTCGATTTGGTTTTCTTTCCCATGTCCTTTGGCTTTGTCCCTTACATAGGCCATTGGCAGATTTAGCTTTTGCGCCACCCAGGCTGCATGAGGAATCCCTGCTGTAGCTGTCCCTGCAATGACTTCAGTTTCGGGGTATTGCTCACGAATAAGGGCAGCAAATGAGTCTGCGATCAGCTCGCGCACCTCCGGGTAGGACATGGTCAGGCGATTGTCACAGTAAATTGGCGATTTAATGCCGGATGTCCATGTAAAAGGCTGTTGTGGGCGCAATGCCACCGCCTGAATACGTAACAGATGGGATGCAATTTGCTCAGGTATACTATTGAATGTGGTCATACTTGTATCATCTCCTCAATAATGTGTTCCGCTGCGGCGCGTGGGTCTGCTGCTGCGGTGATAGGACGTCCAACGACAATGTAGCTGCTGCCTTGTGCAATGGCTTGGCCAGGTGTAAGCACACGCGACTGATCGCCTGTAGCACTACCTGCCGGGCGTATGCCAGGAGTTATCGTCTTAAAGTCTGATCCACATACAGCACGAATGGCAGGCACTTCCAAAGGTGAAGCTACCACACCATCCAGTCCCGCCTCACGGGTCAGTTGTGCGTAACGAACCACTGCATCCTGTACCGTACCAGGAATACCTAATTCCTTATTCATGGTCGTCTGATCCGTGCTGGTCAGCTGTGTGACTGCAATAATGAGCGGCATGGAAAGCGAGCTGTCTGCGGAAATAGCTGCTTCTGCACCAGCTTTAGCGGCTGACATCATATTAACGCCCCCAGCAGCATGTACGTTGAACATATCTACACCTAAGCGGGTAATGCTCTCTGCCCCTCCCCGCACCGTGTTAGGGATATCATGCATTTTCAAATCCAGAAATACGGAGTATCCTCTGGACTTTAGTTGTTCTACAAAAGCTGGCCCTGCACTATAAAACAGTTGCATACCTACTTTTATATAACAAGGAATCCCTTCTAGCTGCCGAATTAACTGCTCAGCCTGTTGTGCATTGGGATAATCTAACGCAACCATCAGCCGTCCTGCCATCTGCTGAAATGCTCCATTCACCGTTCTCCATCCCCTTTTTACGTCAATTCGGGTGCATTTGCCCGTGATAAAGGACATCCGTCAGCCGAAGCTGATGAATGTCCTTCCCTGTGCTACTTATTTCCTCACATCTATTCGTAACGCATTATTTGCTCAGGACCGGCATGGATTCGGATGTGAAATTGATCGTTTCCAGCATTCTTAGCAAAGCGCGTACTGTATCCAGTGAGGTCATGCAGACAATGCCATTCTCAACTGCTTCGCGGCGGATACGGAATCCATCACGCTCTGGCGTTTTGCCTTTGGTCAACGTATTGAAGACAAAGTTGGCTTCACCCGTGCGAATCATATCCAGGATGTTCGGATTACCTTCGCTCAGTTTGTTGATCGTGTTCACTGGAATATTGGCCTGCTTCATAGCAGCCGCCGTTCCACCTGTTGCAATAATTTTATAGCCCAGTCTGTAAAAGCCCTGCATCAACTCGACAGCTTCTTCTTTGTCCTTATCTGCCACTGTAATGATGATCGCCCCAGTGGATGGAATTTTCATACCAGCTCCCACAAGTCCTTTGTACAGTGCTTTGGCATACTGAATATCGCGTCCCATAACTTCACCTGTCGATTTCATTTCCGGGCCCAGCGTCGGCTCTACACGACGCAGTTTGGCAAAGGAGAATACCGGAACCTTAACCGAGACATAATTACTTTCAGGCCATAGACCTTCTGAATAACCTGCATCTTTAAGCTTACCGCCCAAAATAGCCTGTGTAGCCAGATTCGCCATTGGGATATTTGTTACTTTACTCAAGAAAGGAACTGTCCGCGAGGAGCGAGGATTAACCTCGATCACGTACACCTCGTCTTGATGAATAACAAACTGGATATTTACCAGACCGATCGTTTTCAATTCCTTAGCGATGCTGATTGTAATTTCCACAATTTTTTGTTTCAACTCGGCAGACAAGTGCTGTGGTGGATACACCGCGATAGAATCACCTGAGTGAACCCCGGCCCGTTCTACATGCTCCATAATGCCTGGTACCAATACTGTCTCGCCGTCGCAGATGGCGTCAACCTCAACTTCTTTACCCAACATATAACGGTCGATGAGCACCGGGTGCTCTGGATTGATTTTAACCGCTTCTTCCATGTACCGCAGCAATTCCGTATCTGAGTACACGATTTCCATAGCGCGTCCGCCCAGAACGTAGGATGGACGTACCAGAACCGGATAGCCCAGCGCCTGTGCGGTTCCTACTGCTTCATCAACTGATGTGACCGTGTTGCCTTTAGGCTGTGCGATAGCCAGACGAGACAAAAGTTGCTCAAACTTCTTCCGGTCTTCCGCTTCATCGATACTTTCCAGACTCGTACCCAAAATATTCACGCCTGCCGCACTCAGTGGAGCTGCGAGATTAATGGCCGTTTGACCCCCGAACTGGACGATAACCCCAATCGGTTTTTCCTGCTCGATAACATTCATTACATCTTCGAAGAAGAGCGGTTCAAAGTAGAGGCGGTCGGATGTGTTAAAGTCCGTAGATACCGTCTCCGGGTTGTTATTGATAATCACTGCTTCGTAGCCCGCTTTTTGAATAGCCCATACCGCATGTACGGTGGAGTAATCAAATTCAATCCCTTGCCCGATCCGAATCGGTCCGGAACCGAGTACGATAACTTTCTCTTTGCTAGATGGAATCACTTCATTTTCCACCTCGTAAGAGGAGTAGTAGTACGGAGTTGTGGCTTCAAACTCGGCTGCGCACGTATCTACCATTTTGTAGACCGGACGCAGGTTTTGAGCTAGACGGAATTCACGTACCTCACGCTCGGTTGTCATACTGTCGTTTTGGCCCATACTGCGAATCTCGGCGATAGAGCGGTCGGTAAAGCCTTTACGTTTGGCCTGATAGAGTGTTTCGTAGGTCAGCTCAGATTCTCCAGCGATAATGGCTTCGAACTTGATGATTCCCTCTACCTTATCGAGGAACCACCAGTCAATTTTTGTCAAATCTTGAATCTCCTGCTGCTGCCAGCCGCGACGGAACGCCTCAGCTACCAAGAACAACCGCTCATCATCTGCTTTAATCAGACGATCCTTGAGCACGTCATCAGACAGCTGATCGGCTCCCTTAAGATGCAGACGGTGTACACCGATTTCCAAAGACCGTACCGCTTTCTGGATGGACTCTTCGAATGTGCGTCCGATGGCCATGACTTCACCCGTTGCTTTCATTTGCGTGCCCAGCTTGCGGTTGGCAGAAATGAATTTGTCAAATGGCCAGCGTGGTATTTTGCTTACGATGTAATCCAATGTTGGCTCAAAGCAAGCATACGTCTGTCCCGTTACCGGATTCACAATTTCATCCAACGTGTAACCCAGTGCAATTTTGGCAGCCATTTTAGCAATCGGATATCCGGTTGCCTTGGAAGCGAGCGCCGAGGAGCGGCTTACGCGCGGGTTTACTTCAATGACATAGTATTGATAGCTGTGCGGATCAAGCGCAAACTGTACATTACAACCGCCTTCGATATTGAGGGCGCGGATAATTTTCAGAGAAGCAGAGCGCAGCATCTGGTATTCGCGATCTGACAGCGTCTGACTCGGAGCTACGACGATACTGTCGCCAGTATGCACGCCGACTGGATCAAAGTTCTCCATATTACAGACAACGATGCAGTTATCATTGCCATCACGCATGACCTCATACTCGACTTCCTTCATGCCTGCAATACTTTTTTCCACCAAACATTGTCCGATTGGACTGTATCTCAAGCCAGAGCTGACGGTTTCACGCAGTTCTTCTTCTGTGGAGCAGATACCACCGCCTGTTCCCCCTAGCGTATAAGCCGGGCGAACGATAATTGGATAACCGATTTCGTTAGCAAATTCTAAAGATTCTTCCAAGGTTGTTACAATGACACTCTCTGGTACAGGTTGTTCCAACTCGCGCATCAAATCACGGAACAGATCACGATCTTCGGCTTTTTCTATCGAATTCAGTTGAGTTCCCAGCAACTTGACGTTTTCACGCTCCAGCACTCCGGCGCGAGCCAGTTCCACTGCCATATTCAGACCTGTCTGTCCTCCCAGCGTAGGAAGCAGACCATCTGGACGCTCTTGACGGATAATCTGTGTTACAAAATCAAGTGTAATCGGCTCGATGTATACTTTGTCTGCCATGTTGGTGTCTGTCATGATGGTTGCCGGATTACTGTTGATCAGTACTACCTCGACGCCTTCTTCTTTGAGCGCTTGACAAGCTTGTGTACCAGCATAATCAAATTCTGCTGCCTGACCAATGACGATAGGACCGGAACCGATCACGAGTATTTTTTTAAGTTCTGTATTTTTCGGCATATTAGCGCTCTCCTCTCACTGCGGCGGCGATAGCAGCCTGACGCGGTTGCTTTGGATAATTTCTTTTGTGCTCACGGATCATGTCCAGAAAGCGGTCAAACAGGTAACCATTATCGTAAGGTCCTGGTGCAGCCTCTGGATGATATTGCACCGAAAACGCGGGATACTTGGTATGTTTAAGACCTTCAATCGTTTTATCGTTGTTATTAATATGCGTCACTTCAAGCTCAGTACCTTGGATCGAATCCTCATTTACCGTGTAGCCGTGATTTTGTGATGTGATAAAGCAGCGTCCGCTCTCCAGTTCTTTCACCGGATGGTTACCACCGCGATGTCCGAATTTCAGCTTTTCCGTATCCGCTCCCGAAGCTAAAGCGAACAACTGGTGTCCCAAGCAAATTCCGAAAATCGGATATTCCCCTAACAGTTCTGCTACCGTACTAACGGCATGGGGTACGTCTTTTGGATCTCCAGGGCCGTTAGACAGCTGAATACCGTCCGGGTCCAAGCGACGAATTTCCTCAGCCGTCGTATCATGTGGAACGACAACTACATCGCAGTCCCGTTTATTCAGTTCGCGCAAAATGCCGCTTTTTGCACCGTAGTCAATCAATACGATCCGCTCTCCGTTGCCAGGACTGCTGTACGGATGAGGTGTAGAAGTCATAGGAACCTGATTGCGCAGTTCTTCAATGGTCAAGTCAGACATCATTTCTTTCAGTTCTTCCAGCGGCTGGGAACCAGTCGTCAAAATGCCCTTCATCGTGCCGTGATGGCGAATAATCCGGGTAAGCATGCGGGTGTCGATGTCGCTAATGCCAATGATGCCATATTCCTTCAGCAAATCGCCCACGCTGTATTGAGCACGCCAGTTACTTGGCGCTGGCTCGTAATGTCTAACAGCAAAGCCATGGACATAAGGCCGTACCGATTCAAAGTCATCACGAGTAATTCCATAGTTGCCAATCAGCGGGTAAGTCATCGTTACGATTTGTCCGCAGTAAGAGGGATCAGTAAGCACCTCTTGATAGCCTGTAATCCCTGTGTTGAAAACGACCTCACCTGTTTTATCACCTTCCGCACCAAATGATGTGCCTGTAAACAGCGTGCCGTCCTGAAGTAACAATCTTGCCTGCATCCCGTCTCACTCCTCTATATTGTTTCCTGCTATAAGGTTCTATTTTTTTAGTGGTTTCTATTTATTTTGCTTCGTCAGCAGACCATACCAGTTTGCCATCTACCCAAGTTTTCACAGGCCAGCCTTTGAGCTTCCAGCCTGTAAAAGGAGTGTTGCGTCCTTTGCTGGCAAACGTTTGCGGATCAACTGCCTGCTCCTGCTCCAGATCAATCATGGTCAGGTCAGCTGGAGCCCCTTCTTCCAGGCGTCCCGTATCAAGGCGGAAGACACGCGCTGGATCAGCAGTCATACGACGCACCAGAAAGTCCAGCGTCCACTGTCCGGTAGCTACGAATTTCGTGTACAACAGCGGGAAGGCCGTCTCAAATCCAACGATCCCGAATGGCGCCAGCTCCATCCCCCTTGCCTTCTCTTCCTCACTGTGCGCTGCATGGTCGGTTACGACGATGTCAATCGTACCGTCTTCCAGTCCCTCGATGCATGCCTGCACATCACGCGGGGAGCGTAGCGGAGGATTCATTTTCCAGTTCGCATCCAGCCCAGGGATATCCTCATCTGACAATACCAAGTGGTGCGGGCATACCTCAGCCGTTACCTTGATGCCAAAAGATTTCGCATGGCGGATTAACCGCACTGACTGCTCCGTGCTGACATGGCATACATGATAGTGTGCCCCGGTTGCCTCGGATAGTAAAATGTCCCGTCCGACGTGAATCGCTTCAGATTCGTTCGGAATGCCTTTAAGCCCGTGGCGCTTGGCAAATTCGCCGTCCGTCACTGCCGCTCCTTCAACAAGTGTGTTATCCTCACAGTGTGCAATAACCGGCATATCCAGTGCTTTGGCCCGCGTCATGGCGTCCTTCATCATTTGCGCGCTTTGCACCCCGACACCATCGTCAGTAAAGCCGATGGCACCTGCTGCTTTGAGCGCTTCAAAATCTGTCAGCTCACGACCCAGTTCGTTTTTCGTGATGGCTGCGTAAGGAAGAACCTTGGCTAGCCCCGCTTCCTGTCCCTTTTTCAATACCAGCTGAACTGTGTCCACATTGTCCGTCACTGGACGTGTATTTGGCATGCAGGCAATCGTCGTAAATCCGCCTTTAACCGCCGCGCGGCTACCCGTTTCAATCGTTTCTTTATATTCAAAGCCGGGTTCTCTCAGATGCACATGCATGTCGATTAAACCGGGGATGACCAGCTTCCCCTGGGCGTCAACTTTCTCGACTTCGCGCTCCTGCCCAGATGCGCCTTCTTCCATAAGTAGGCTGATTCCAGCATCCGCACTTGCGATAGCCAAAATCTTTCCGTCGGCGATTAGGATGGATTTCAATTCAGCCTCGCCCTGCTCGTTCAATACGCTTGCATTCATAATTAATTGTTTCATCTGAAATATTCCTCCGCTCAGTTTTTTGCAACTTTTCCCTACGATCCTACTGACAGCTTCTACAGCTTCATTGCCCGTTCCATAACCGCCATGCGGATCGGAACCCCGTTTGCCATTTGAGGAAAAATTCGCGATTGTTCGCTTTCCACAACTGCACTATCAATTTCCACATTCCGATTCACTGGAGCTGGATGCATGATAATCGTTCCGGGCTTCAGGTTCGCTGCTCTTTTCTCTGTCAAACCGTACTGCTCTCGGTATTCATCCGCTGAGCGCAACATCCCTTCGGCATGCCGTTCCAGCTGTACCCGAAGCATCATGACCACGTCCGCTTGTAGTGCCTCTTGCATCGGAACATAAGGCGCGTAGGCCGCAAGATCAGGTGCTTGCATATTATCAGGAGCGCAGAAGCTTACCTTGGCTCCGAATTTTTGCAAGGCCCACAGATTCGAGCGAGCGACACGGCTGTGCAGAATATCTCCTATGATGGACACTCTCAAGCCTTTAAGCTCACCGAAAGTTTTGCGCATGGTGTACAGGTCCAGCAGAGCCTGCGTTGGATGCTCATTGTTGCCGTCCCCCGCATTAACCAGTGGGACACTGACCTTCTCAGCGAGCTCTTGCAGCACTCCGGCTGGCTTTAACCGGATGACTCCTGCATCAATGCCCATGGATTCGAGCGTACGTACTGTATCGTAAATGGACTCCCCTTTTTCCACACTGGAAGCCGCAGCGGAAAAGTTCAAAACCTGAGCGCCCAGCCGCTTCTCTGCCATTTCAAAAGAAAAGCGGGTACGAGTGCTGTTTTCAAAAAACATGTTGGCCGCAAAGCGTGATTGCAGTACTGGAACCAGTTTTTCTGGTTGAGATTCCCAATAATGAGCGCGATCCAGAATGGACTCGATTTCATTTCGGCTGAGTTCCTTTAACCCGAGTAGGCTACGTTCTTTAAGTTGACTGGCTGTGGTGATCATAGCTGTTCCCCCCGGTTCTGAATGATTGTCACTTCGTCCTTACCGTCCGTCTCTTGAAGGGCTACTACGATTTCCTCAGATTTGGAGGTCGGGATGTTCTTGCCGATGTAATCCGGACGAATCGGAAGCTCACGGTGTCCGCGATCCGCTAGTACTGCCAGCTGAATCATTTGCGGTCGTCCGCAGTGCATCAATGCATCCATCGCCGCGCGGATGGTGCGGCCTGTGTACAGCACATCGTCAAAGAGAATGACTTTCTTATCATGAACCGATACGTCAGCAGGATTCATCAAAAGCTCTTTTCCATTTCCTTTAGCTTCGGCTACGCTGTTCCGGTCATCCCGGTAGGCTGTGACGTCCAGCTCTCCCCATGGAATTGGTGCGCCTTCAATCTCAGCAATTTTTTCAGCCAGGCGTTGCGCCAGATGAACTCCGCGTGTTCGAATACCTACTAGCACACAATCGTCAATACCTTTGTTTTTCTCCAAAATTTCATGTGCAATCCGTGTCAATGCCCGACGAATCGCAATTTCATCCATCAGTACATGTGTTTCATTACTCATGCTTCCAGCCTCCTCAGGTGATGTTCCCTTCAGACCTGGTCCCGTGTTCGGATACAAAAAAGACTCCTTGCCCAAGTTTGGCAAGGAGTCTCGTGTGAACAGTCTTCTACTGTTCTCCGATCTCTCGGACACACTGAAGACATACCGCCGCAGCGGATGCACTGATCAGTGATCCATTCACGTTACCTTGCCAGCCTCACGGGACTGATTTAAAGGTGCTATTCAGGATTTCCTTTGTCCTGCTTCTCATAGTGTGAGATGGTTAGCCATCTCTTGGACAAAGTTCATCGCAACTACAAGAAGTATGACAGATTGAAAATCGTGTGTCAACACCCGTTCAACCGGAACCACCGGAAGCACTTTAATAATTATACAATGTCATTGTATAATTATCCATAGTTGTTTTTACCCATGCCTTGTCTCACAATAAAAAAACCGCCATTTAGGCGGTTTAACTTAATAATTTATTCAGGTTTGTGAATAGGAATGCAAATCACCATTGTTTTAACGACTACGCAAGGATGCTAACACATCCTCCATATCAGGAGGAATCGGTCTGCTGAATTCCATGTATTCTCCAGTGGATGGGTGCTTAAAGCCCAGTACCGCCGCATGCAGCGCCTGACCATCCATACGAACCCCTTTGCTGCGCCCATACATAGGGTCACCAACCAATGGGTGTCCAATAAATTTCATGTGAACACGAATTTGATGTGTTCGTCCTGTTTCCAATTGAAGTTCAAGGAGGGTATAATCCCCCAATCGTTCAATGACGAGAAAATGGGTGACGGCATGCTTGCTGTTACGTTCCGTCACTGTAAACAATTTGCGATCACCCGAATCACGGCCAATCGGAGCATCTACCGTTCCCTGATCGTGGCTCAAATGACCGTGAACTAAGGCTATATATTTCCGAGTCACACTATGATCCTTAAGCTGTGCTGCAAGTGATGCGTGAGCCTGATCATTTTTAGCCGCCATCAGCAGTCCTGATGTATCCTTATCAATACGGTGAACAATACCAGGACGTAATTCCCCGTTAATGCCCGAAAGATCGTGACAGTGGTACATCAGTGCGTTAACTAATGTTCCTGAAGAGTGTCCCGGTGCAGGATGCACGACCAGACCACGTTGCTTGTTAATAACAATAACGTCCGAGTCCTCGTAAACGACATCCAACGGAATATTCTCTGGAACAATATCTACACTTTCTGCTTCCGGTACTGATAATACAATCCGGTCTCCTTCAGCCAGCTTGTAGTTCGCCTTAATCGTCGTACCGTTCACCAGCACGCGACCATTTCCGATCCACATCTGTATCTGAGAACGAGACACTTCCTTCATTTCTTCGGCGATATATTTGTCTATACGCGTTTTGGCATCGCTGGAATCGGCCGTCCATTCCAGAGATTCACCCTCCAGTTCGTCCTCATAAGACAGACCTGCGGCTTCGCCGTTTTCATTCACTTCGCTCATGCTATGACTTCCCTTCAATGCTATCATTGCCATTTCCCTTTTCCCGACGCGATTCCAGCAATGTATCCAAAATAATCAGTGCTACACCGATGACAATTGCCGAATCTGCCACATTAAAAATGGGGAACGTATAGCTTCCAAAATTAAATTGCGCAAAATCAACCACTTCCCCTGAAATAGCTCGATCCAGAAAGTTACCGACTGCTCCCCCCAGCACTAAACTTAGCGCAACAGGAAGTAGCTTTTGTCCAGCCTTAACTGTTTTTCGCAGATACCAGACGATACCAATCACCACTACAATTGTAATCACGATAAAAAGCCAACGTTGACCTTCCAAAATCCCAAAAGCGGCTCCACGATTACGATGGGAGGTGATTAAAAAGAAATTGCCGATGACTGGTATTTGTTCGTACAATTCCATTCGTGTAGCCACCAAATATTTGACTCCCTGATCAATCAAAAAAATTATTAGCGCAATACCAAAATAAATCACAGTCCTTCGTCACTCCGATCCGCTTATATCCGTTGTTGAACCCATTTATTGTAGCATAAGCGTTCTCAGATCGTCCACGAAACCCGCAAGCTATCAAGCACAGACCATCCATAAAATAAACTCCTTCGCATTTGATTAGAATTTCCTATGTAAAAGAGGTCTTCCCGGTGCAAACTACAAGAAGCATACTCGACACAACGCATGCGCATGAAACCTAGAACAAGGAGAGGATTCCATGTCCCCATTGACGGAGCAACAATTGCAGGGTCTGCGTAACGAACTGCTGGAACGCAAAAAGGAAATTGAGCATCGCTTGCAAAACAACGACCATTACGGACTCGGTGATTCACAGCGCGATCAAACCGGTGAGCTTTCTCCCATTGATAACCATCCAGGCGATCTGGCTACCGAAACCTACGAGCGAGCCAAAGATATTTCCTTATTGGAGCATGATGAGTTTCAATTGGAACGTATCAAATCAGCCTTGATGGCAATGGACAAGGGGACCTATGGCATTTGCGCCGCCAGCGGTAAACCTATTCCCTATGAACGGCTACTGGCTGTTCCCTATACCATTTACTGCAAAGAGTACAGTCCCGAAACAGAAGTGTCTAACCGCCGCCCAGTGGAGGAAGAATTTCTCGCTCCCTCGTTCGGCAGAACGAGTCTGGATGAGCGTGATGATCAAAACGGCTTTGACGGTGAAGATGCCTGGCAGATCGTCGAAAATTGGGGTACCTCTAACACCCCAGCCATGGCCGAAAGCGGAGAAATCCACAGTTATGATGATATGGAAATTGAAGCAGGCGATGATAATATGGGCTTCGTAGAACCATACGAAAGCTTTGTTGCTACTGACATTTATGGACAAAATGTATCCGTTATTCGCAGTTCCATTTATCAGCGTTATATCGAAGATGGCGAGGGCGAAGGTCTACTGGAGCCGGATACGCACGAAGACGAATCGTGAACTTCAAAGTGGAGATCGCTGCCTAATAGGTAGTAAGCTCCAGCTGTCGTTGTACGATCCGTACAATATCAGCGATATAATCACCGATAATCGGTAAATTTAGCGCACCGAGCACTTGCAGCACATAAATAATGGTAGCGGCAAAAAAAGTAAAACCTAGCGCGATGCCGATTCCCCGGGAAACACCGGATATTAGATTTAACCAGAGTAATCGCCAAGGCTTATTTAGCAGCAAAGCGTAATCTGCAATACGTGTCCGTTCCATCTGCTCTGACACCGTACGTACCAGCTTTTCAACACGACTTAATCGCTCTGTCTGATTATCTGTTTTGCTTTTATCTGCGGCTATGGCAGCCCCTTCTCCGTTCCCTCCTCGGAGACTCCTTCCCTGTCTACGCCTTGATCGTGCCGTCATATGCACAATCCCCCTTTTCCCATGGCTGCCCTGAACGCAGCAAACGAGCCGGAGCACGTAACGGAGAAAACCCGTTTCCGATGCTTAGGCTCGTTTTTATATGCTGCCTGTTATTGTATTATGGGACAAGGGGCTTGTAATTATTCCCCAATATGAACGCCGATGGTTTTACCGTTCACTTCCACATGTTCTGCCGGTTCGGCTTGACCAAATGTCACAGTCGTAACCAATACGTTCTCACGCAACACAGTGTCGAAGCTTGCGATGGCCTGGCGCAGCTCGTTATCTACATCCAACGTCAATGCCACATACTTTTCAATCGGCAGATCCAGTTTTTTACGGTAATCCTGTACCGCACGAACCACTTCACGTACCCAGCCCTCTTGCTCCAGCTCCGGTGTAATGTCCGTGTTCAACGCTACCGTTAAGCCATAACCGGAAGCAGAAGCGAAGCCTTCTTTCGCTTTTTTCTCTACCAGCAATTCTTCAGCTGTAACTTGCAGCTCTTCACCTTCTGGAGAAGCGACATTTAACATTCCCTGTTCTACAACAGTACGGGTATCCTCAGCAGACATTCCTTTGAAAAAGTTTTGTAGGAAACCGACATTTTTGCCGTATTTCTTGCCTGCTACTTTCAAATTCAGTTTCAGTGTAAAATCTACAAAGCCGCTATCGTCCGTCTCAACATGAATATGCTTCACGTTAATCTCATCTTTGATGATCTCCTCATAGCCACTCAGTTCAAAATCTTGATCCATGGATAGAATCAACTCAGACAACGGTTGACGCGTTTTCAAACCCGTTTCGTTGCGGACGTTACGCGCCAATTCAACGACACGACGTGCCGTTTCCATATCTCGTTCCAATTCCAGATCGATCAAGGATTCATTTGCAGTCGGATAATCATCCAGATGAACACTTTCCCCGTTACTCAGGTTGAGGTAAATATCCTCTGCAAGCAGTGGTGTAAACGGCGCAAGCAGTTTGGCAGTCGTTAACAGCACTTCAGTCAGTGTACGGTATGCATCCAGCTTATCTTCTGTAAGACCATTGCCCCAGAATCGGTCGCGTGAACGACGGATATACCAGTTGCTCAGCTCATCCACAAACGACTCAATTGCTTTGGATGAGTTCAGGAAGTCATTTACAGCCAGCGCTTTGTCCACTACCAAAATCAGGCTGTTCAGACGGGACAAAATCCAGCGATCCAACTTATGAGCCGATGGTTTGAACGGGTGCTGTGCCGGATCAAATCCGTCGATATCCGCATACAGAGTCAGAAATGCGTGTGTATTCACAAGCGTATCTACCAGCTTCGATTTAGCCTCACCTACGATGCCTTTGGAAAAACGTTTGCTATTCCATGGTGCACTATCGGACAGCAATGCCCAGCGGAAAGCATCTGTACCGTACTCGTCAATCACTTCCCACGGATCAATAACATTACCCTTTGATTTGGACATTTTCTGCCCTTGCTCATCCAGTACATGGCCTGTCGCCATGACAGCTTTATAAGGAGCTTTGCCAGTCAGCATAGTCGAAACCGCAAGCAAGCTATAGAACCAGCCACGAGTCTGGTCAATCCCTTCACAGATCATGTCTGCCGGAAATTGTTGCTCGAACGTTTCATTATTTTCAAAAGGATAATGATGCTGTGCAAACGGCATGGAGCCGCTATCAAACCATACGTCGATCACTTCCGGTGTACGAGTCATTTCGTATTTACCGCATTGGCTACGAACCTTAATATCATCTACATATGGTTTGTGCAGCTCGATGTCCGCTGGTACGTCGCCAATCGCACGTTCCCTCAATTCAGCAATACTATGCGGAGCAAACTGTTCTCCAGTTTCCTCACAAACCCAGATGTTTAGCGGTGTACCCCAATAGCGATCACGACTGATGTTCCAATCCACCAGTTCCTCCAAAAACTTGCCAAAACGTCCTTCACGTACATGACCCGGATACCATTCGACTTCGCTGTTGTTGGCAATCAGTTGATCCTTGATCGCAGTTGTTTTGATAAACCAACTGTCCATAGCATAGTACAATAATGGAGTATCGCAACGCCAGCAGAACGGATAGCTATGCTCGTATTTTTCCTTGCTGTACAGCAGGCCTTTTTCGGACAGCATTTTTACAATATCTACATCACAGTCTTTCACAAAACGACCTGCAAAATCAGTGATTTCCTCTACATAGTTACCTTGAAGATCCACCACGTTAATGAACTCAACACCATTTTCACGACATACCCGGTAATCATCCTCACCATGCGCTGGAGCCATATGAACGATACCTGTACCGCTGGAATCTGTTACGAACTTCGCACCCAGAATCTGATTACCCTTCTCAACCTGAAAATACGTAAATGGCGGGGTATAGGTTTGGCCAACCAGTTCTGAACCAGATAGCGTGCCAATCACTTCATGCTCGCCTTTAATGACGTCTTCAACCAGATTTTTAGCAACGATGTATACACCGTCTTCCTGCTTCACACGTGCATATTCCAGTTCAGGGTTGACGGCGAGCGCCACGTGACTCGGCAAGGTCCAAGGTGTTGTCGTCCAAGCCAGTACATATTCACCACTGCTATGCAGCTTGAATTTGGCCGTGGCACTCAGATCCTTTACATCTTTGTAGCCCTGCGCTACTTCATGAGAACTTAGCGTTGTCTGACAATCCGGACAATACGGACTCACACGATGACCACGATACAGCAGATCTTTTTCATGAATGGTCGCCAAAATGTTCCATACGCTCTCGATATAGTTATTATCCAATGTAATGTACGGGTTATCGAGGTCTGTCCAGTATCCGATCGCTTCGGTTAGATCACGCCATTGTTGCTCGTATTCAAACACGCTCGCCTTACATTTTTTTATAAACTTTTCAACGCCGTATTCTTCAATTTCAGGTTTATGGGAGATCCCCAGTTGCTTCTGTACACCTAATTCTACCGGCAAGCCATGCGTGTCCCAGCCTGCCTTACGTACGACGCGGTATCCCTTCATTGTCTGATATCGGCCCACAAAATCCTTAATTACACGGCCCAGCACGTGACCGATATGCGGTTTACCGTTAGCTGTTGGTGGGCCCTCATAGAACACAAAATTTGGCTTTCCTTCACGATTTGTGATGGATTTACGGAATGTGTCCTCCTGCTTCCATTTGCTCAGGATGCGCAGGTCACGGGACCGTGCTTTTTCTTTAACATCCACTCTGTTCATACTGTCATACTCCCTCTCTGCTCATCATTGATTTCCCTAGCATTTCCTAAAAAAAGCAACAAAAAAAGCCCCATCCCTGTAAAGGGACGAGACTGTGCTCGCGTTACCACCCTGATTCCGTAAAAATAGACCATTCTAAAAATACAGTCTCATCACGGCTCTCTGAGCCCCACTCAACTACAGCAGGGCGCCATTATAACGCATGGCAAACGGTGATTGCTTACACACGCCATACATCTTAAGCGCTTCAGCTCACTTCTCCGGGAGGATCTTCGGTCATGTTCTGAACGTTGGCTTGCACCGGAAGGCCAACTCTCTGAGGGACAAATCATGACGTACTCGTTCCCATCAACGAATTAAACATGTTAAATTCATCGAATATTAAACAGCAACATCGTTACCTTGAATAACAACCATCAGCCGACGGACGGATAATCATTGAATTCAGTATAGTATTTACAGTTATAGCCTGTTTAAAGTGAAAAGTCAACCCTAACAACGTCTAATAAAAGCTTGTCAGAAATGAAATTAGTAAATTTCTTTCATCTCACGCTCGCGTTCCAGTACTTCGCGTTCCCGGTTTTCAAGAGCTTCCCAGCCGTCTTGGCTTAACAAGTCAAGCTGTGCTTCCACCAGTGTACGAAACCGTGCTCGGTAAATCGATGCCTGCTTCTTCAGCTCTTCAACCTCCAACGCGATCTTGCGGGATTTGGACAATGCTTCGTTCACAATACGGTCCGCATTTTTTTCCGCTTCCTTCACGATCAATTGGGATTCTTTCTTGGCGTTGTTACGAACTTCATCTGCGGCTTCCTGCGCTACGATAATCGTCTTACTCAGCGTATCCTCAATGGTCGCGAAATGATCGAGCTTCTCCTGTACGTTCAACAACTCGGTGCTCAGTTCTTTATTTTCACGAATAACGCCCTCGTAATCTTTGATCACCTGATCCAAAAATTCATTAACCTGATCCTCATCATAACCGCGAAGCCGGCGGGCAAATTCCTTGTTATGTATATCCAATGGCGTTAATGGCATGCCGTCCACCTCCTATAAGATTGACAAAAAATACATTTTCCGCGTCACGACGCTCACTATCATCTATCGGTCATCATACCCCGTTTTGTGAATACTGTACAGAGCAAAATCGTTCCAGTTCTTCGCTATAGCTTAATTCTTTCGACAGAAAGCTCGTGATTCCTGCCTACAGCTATACAAACTTACCAATTTTGACACGGAATCTTCCCTTTTTTGTCATCCCGTCTGTTTCAAGCACTTTGAAACGCCCAAAACCCTGCATGGAAATAATGTCTCCAGCTTTAAGTGGAGTGGATGGATTCTCCTCCACCTTCCAATTTACCCTGCACCGTCCCGCCCGAATCGGTGTTAATATTTTACTGCGGCTTAGCTTGTACACATCGCTGGCAATACCGTCCAGACGCAAAGAAGCGACCGTCAGGTCTAGCGTCTCTAATGCAACTTCCTTCGTTCGCAGACTCGCTACAGGCAACAGTTCTGTCCATACATGAACACGGTGTACCTGCTGCAAATGCATCGTCATAAAATCACCGATCTCTGAAGCTACCAATACATGACACCCATCATCCAGTACATGAATATCTCCAATTTTCCCACGTTTGATTCCAAGTCCCAGTAGGGCACCTAGATAATCACCGTGCTCAAGGGTACCTATTTTATGATCGTCAGACGTGATGGAAAGGACCTGAATCCCCATCTCCTCACCGTCCAAATACGAATAATCGGGCGCAATCAGCGCCCGCTTTCGTTCCGAAGCCATGTATCCGCCATCTACCCTAATCGTGACCTTGTCTTCCTTCGAAGCAAGTGTCTCCAATATGTACTGTTGGCGCGGGTCCAAAAAATCAGTCAGCTTCTGCTCATGATAAGCCCCCGCATGACTGATCCATTCGGAAGCACGATCCACATAATCCCGTTCATCCGGGTGAAAATGCTCATAAATCTCAGTTCGCATAACTCCTCCTAGACGAGCTTACCAATTAAAGAAATCAAACCGTACGACGCAAAACGCAGAGCAATCAGCGCAACGATGGGAGAAATATCAATCATCCCGAAGATTGGCGGTATAAACCTGCGAAAAGGAGACAAATACGGCTCCACAAACTTGGCAAGTAAATCACCAATCACACTCTCTCTAGCATTAGGAAGCCATGACAGCAGAACATATGCAATGATCATGTACGAATAAATCTGAAATAGCCAGTAAATTACCTCGATCAAGAAAAGTTCACCTCATTCTGTTAAGTTCTTGTTCAGTGTCAGCCAGTATTTCCGTAATAGAGCCTTGAATCTCAACCGTATCTGGTGTACACAGAAAAATATTGTTCCCGACCTTGGAAATACCACCACCCAGTGCATACACAGTACCACTCAAAAAATCAATAATGCGTAGCGCCTGATCCTTGCGAATTCGTTGCAAATTGACTACGACGGTGCGATGGGAACGGATATGGTCGGCAATTTCCTGTGCTTCATCATAAGAACGCGGCTCATACAGGACAACTTTCACATTTTTCTGTGAATGGATGCTGACAACATTAGTGCCCTTCTGGTTCTTACGTTTATCAAAGCTTGGGGTTTCAATTTCTTGATCTTCCTGCGTATTCATAACCTCTCGCTCTATAACTTCCTCTTCTTCCTGAAGCCCCAGAAAGTTCATGAACTTATTCATTACGCCCAATGGAAATCCTCCTCTCGTCCGACCAGTACGGAACCAAGCCGCAGCCAGGTCGCTCCTTCTTCAACCGCCACTTCAAAATCATTGGACATCCCCATAGACAAGTGAACGATGGGGTCCCTTGTCAAGGCTTGTCCATTTAACCTATCCCGTAATTCACGCAATCCCCGAAATACAGGCCGAGTTTTTTCCGGGTCTTCCTCATGAGGAGCCATTGTCATCAAGCCAATCACGTCCACATGTTCCAGCTCGCGAATTTGTTCCAAAAAGGGGACAACCGCCTCAGAGGACAAGCCATATTTGGACATTTCCCCAGAAATATTGACTTGCACAAAAGCTTTAACTCGCAGTCCCAGAGCAGCTGCCTTCTTATCCAATTCCTGAGCGAGTGATAAGCGGTCAAGCGAATGTATAAATTTAAATTTTCCAATTACATCTTTAACCTTATTCGTTTGGAGATGACCAATAAAATGCCACGTTCCCCGGTCACCCAGCTTACTCCATTTATCCGCAGCATCCTGCCAGCGATTTTCGCCCACATGCTCTAAGTCGCTATCCAATACCGATGTCATTGTCGCCGCCGAAACATATTTCGTGACAGCGATCACATTTACTTCATCACGCGAACGTCCGCTTCGGGCACATGCCGCTTCTACACGGGCATTCACCTCTTTAATTCGTTCCTCCAAAGACACGGGAGGACTCACCTCTCTTCCAGACCAATCCAACTCGCCATTCTTCCTGTGACGCCGCCTTCTTTGCGATATGAAAAAAACAAATCGCTACGGCTACTCGTGCATAAGGTAGTACATTCGATATGGCTCGGCAATATTCCTGCTTTCATCATAATGTGTCGATTGCATTGTTTCAAGTCAAGTAGTGTTTTACCGTCGGCTAAGGGGAAGTAAACACAACCTTCCCATTTATCATTACCCGGGCAATCATGCTCCAAAACCCGAATTCGGTTCATCACGTGCTCATCCACCTCATAGGATTCAGAACCAATGGAAGGACCAATAGCTGCTAGTATATCTGACGGCTGAGATCCATATTCGTTTTGCATGGTCTGTACCATTTTCAATGCGATTTCCGCAACGGTTCCCTTCCAGCCTGCATGCGCCAACCCAATCACACGGCGCACTGGATCACAAAAATATAAGGGTACACAGTCTGCATAAAAAGACGTCAGCAAAATGCCAGGTACATTCGTCAACAGTCCATCTGTGTCCTGAAAAGCGGATGCACGATCTATAAAGCCCCGCCCGCGGTCAGTAGCCTTGACCACAGCAACATGATGACCATGAACCTGCTCACCGCACGTCCATGCTTCAGCAGCAAAACCAAGTTGCTCTGCAATGAGCCGCCGGTTACGAATGACTTTCTCGGGGTCATCCCCTACATGAAACGCACAGTTCAGACTAGCGTAGGGAACCTCACTGACACCTCCATGACGACCTGTAAAACCCGCTGTTAATCCCTGAACCTGTCGTTCCCAGGATTGAATATATAACAACTCCGGTACGGGACGTCCGCCATCTTGCATTGGCATAGCCCCCGTAGCCTCGGTATTCATTACAAATGGTTCCATTCATTCTCACCTCTACTGCCCAGTGTACCAAAAAGCCGCCGCTGTGTCTTCACAACATACTAAATTACGTGTCCCTCTTGTTCAAAAGACCCGTCGGTCATTCCGCTCCTGACGTTCGATATACGGCTTTTCCTCCCTTTCATCCGGTGGATCATGCAATCCCTCCAATCGAACAAGCACAACATCCGAACCAATTTTCACAATGTTGCGCCACGGAATAACCAATTCGCTTCCCCCTCCAAACCAGCCCATGAATCGACTGCTGCCCGGAACCACAATAGCTTCAATTTTCCCTTGTCGTACGTCAATCTCCAGATCACTGATTTGTCCCAGACGTCGCCCATCTACAATGTTAATGACATCCTTGGTTTGAAACTCGGAAATTTTCATGGCTCTTACTGACGTTTCCGGTGCACTCACACGCATCACATCCTTTAATTCACTATATGAGCGAAAGAGCCCAAAAAATGTCCTGTAAACGCAAAAACGATCCGGATAGGATCGTTTTTATCGCTGAATCATTCAAGCATTCATTTCATTAGGACTTTACATGTTTTTGCATTTGCTGAATAGCCGACTTCTCTAATCTTGAAACCTGGGCTTGAGAGATACCGATTTCGTCGGCAACCTCCATTTGCGTCTTTCCTTCATAAAAACGCATAGACAATATCATCTTTTCACGCTGGCCCAGGCGATGCATCGCTTCCCGCAGAGCGATTTCCTCAATCCATGAGACGTCTTTATTTCTGTCATCACTGATCTGATCCATCACATAGATTGGGTCGCCCCCGTCGTGATATATCGGCTCGAACAGCGAAACCGGATCCTGAATTGCATCCAACGCGAACACAACATCTTCTTTAGGCACATTCAGTGCCTCTGAAATTTCAAAAATCGTGGGTTCCCGCGAGTTCAGATTCGTCAGACTGTCCCGCACCTGAAGCGCCTTATATGCAATATCCCGTAACGAACGGGATACTCGGATCGGATTGTTATCCCGCAAATAACGGCGGATCTCTCCGATAATCATCGGCACCGCGTAAGTGGAGAACTTTACGTTTTGCGAAAGGTCAAAATTATCAATCGCCTTCATTAGGCCGATACATCCTACCTGAAACAAATCGTCCACAAACTCTCCCCGATTGTTAAATCGTTGAATCACACTCAGGACGAGTCGGAGATTACCGTTGACCAATTTTTCTCTGGCTGATCGTTCATTATTTTGCTGAAGTGATGTGAACAACTCGCGCATTTCTGCATTGGTTAATACCGGCAGTTTGGCGGTATCCACACCGCAAATTTCCACTTTGTTTCGGGTCATCGTGTCTTACCTCCCAAGGAGCAACATTAATGTACATTATCTCCTGAGGGCATTTTTTTATTCGCCGTTTCCATCGCTTCCGGATATACCCATGCATTATACCATTTTATTAAATTCTTTTCGTAAGCGCTTTATTATTCGTTTTTCCAGACGCGAAATATACGATTGCGAGATACCCAACAGGTCAGCAACATCCTTCTGTGTCTTCTCTTCTCCGTCTTGTAAGCCGAAGCGCAGCTCCATAATCAAACGCTCTCGATCCGTCAACTTATCCAGTGCTTTATGCAATAATTTACGGTCTACCTGCTCTTCAATATTACGGTAAATGGTATCATTTTCCGTCCCCATCACATCGGAAAGCAACAACTCGTTACCGTCCCAATCAATATTCAGAGGCTCATCAAAAGAAACTTCCGTTCTTGTTTTACTATTGCGACGCAAATACATCAAAATCTCATTCTCAATGCATCGGGACGCATAGGTGGCAAGTTTGATTTTCTTCTCCGGATCAAAAGTGTTAACCGCTTTGATTAGTCCAATAGCACCGATGGATACGAGATCTTCAATGTTGATGCCCGTATTCTCAAATTTGCGGGCAATATATACGACTAACCGCAAATTTCTTTCGATTAGCATCGACCGTACTGCCGCATCTCCAGAAGAAAGTTTTCCCAGCAAATATTCTTCTTCGTCTCTCGTCAGCGGTGGGGGGAGCGCCTCGCTGCCGCCAATATAATAAATTTCTTCACTTTTCAGCCCAAGTAAAAATAAAATACGATAATATTGCAGTTGCAACGCTAGCCTAATTTTCATCTTCAATTTCATCTGTTCCCGCATATCATTCTCCCCCTTTTGAAATAGTGCAATTCCTGCTGTGCTCCGTGCATTTCACCATTGGATATTTCTTGTCGCCTTCAAACATCATTTTGTGTTATGCTCCATCATCCTGATTCTGTAAAATGTTCACTCAAATGTGCATCTCGTTTCTGGTTGGTATCAGCACTGCCCCCTTCTTGTGCCGTCACATCCGGGTGGATGATGGCGCGATACTTCCCCTCTGCCGACAATGTTCCCCCGTCCAAGCCAATCAACACTCGATGATGTACAAAATGAACCCCATTCATCACCACCTCTACCCGGTCTGGTTTAAGGGCAAGCATAAAGGAATGACTGCGGTTAATTCCACGATAGGGGACGAGACGAACACGATCCTGCCAGCTAAACGATTCGTCTCCCAGTTCCATCACCAGTTGGTCAGCATTACCCTCAGAACATTTTTGGAGCCAGGAAGCGGGCAAATACGACTCCCACAATGCTGCCTCCATGACCATCACCGGGGTTCGGGTCAAAGGATCATGGAGCTGGTTACCTGTATCCAACAAGCCTGTACACTCAATATGATCCTGCCCAATCCACACCTGCACTTGTCCCAGAAACCCACTCATCCTTTCTGTGCGCTGCTTTGAGGACTGCACAATTCGAAAGAAAAGCATCACTCCGCCAAATGCGCATAAAATAAACCAGAATGCAATTTTCAGTTCAAAAGACATTCCTCCTGAAGCGGTGTACCAGATGCCATTAAACAATTCCCCCGTATTTTGGAGAAAATAATGCATCCCCAAAATGCCACCTGCAGCTACAAAATTGATCATGTAAAAGGCACCCATTGTACGAAGATACTTTTGCATGCTGCCAAATCCAAAAGCCACCAGCAGCATTATGACCGATAATGCCAGTTTGATCAGGAACGTAAATAAAAAGGACAGTTCCGGCACAAACATCATGACCACGTACATTGCGCCGATTCCAGCTGAAGCCATCAACCTCCACCACACCGGACGGATTTTTCTCATCCAAGCGGTGACCATCAGCAGCACAGCATCAATGAACAAATTGGCCAAAAAAATCAAGTCGATATAAACAACCAAGGCTTCACCCGCCCAGCGTTTGCAGGATAGGCTTAAGTATAGTAGTCATGCTGTTCAAAGTCTGTCTAACGGTGGGGACGGTGACCGACTAATTTTGTCGGAAAGAGGAGAAGCACCTGAACTGCAGGATACGGAAAACAGAAAGAAGCCCGCATCTCCAGGGAGAATGCGGGCAGTCTGAATTGAAACTAGTTATCGTTATTATTATTGCGCGAACGGTTACGTAAAAATGTAGGAATGTCTAATTGATCACTGCTTTGAGTGTTACCAAATGGACGCAAGTTAGGAGAGCCTTTTTCCGCCGATTCAGAAGTAGCCGGGTTAGCTGCCGGTTTACGTCCCGGTGCTGGTTGACTTGGCTTGCCTTCAAAGCCAGTGGCAATGACGGTAACCTTGATCTCTTCTTTCAACTCTTCGTCAATGATAGCACCAAAAATCATGTTTACTTCCGGATCGGAAGCCGATGTTACAATTTCAGCTGCTTCATTAACCTCATACAGAGACAGGTTGTTGCCGCCAGTGATGTTCATAATCACACCGCGAGCACCTTCAATGGATGTCTCCAACAACGGGCTCATGATCGCCTTGCGTGCTGCTTCAGCCGCACGATTTTCACCAGTTGCTTCGCCAATCCCCATCAAAGCGGAGCCACGCTCCGTCATGATCGTCTTAACGTCAGCAAAGTCAAGGTTGATTAGACCCGGTACAGCGATCAAATCTGAAATACCTTGTACCGCCTGACGCAGAACATTGTCCGCTTCACGGAATGCTTCCAACATCGGGGTTTTCTTGTCCACAATTTCAAGCAAGCGGTCATTCGGGATTACAATCAAAGTGTCTACTTTTTCTTTTAATCCCTCAATACCAAGTTCAGCTTGATTGGAGCGCTTACGCCCTTCAAACGTGAACGGTCGGGTTACCACGCCTACGGTCAGCGCGCCGCATTCCTTGGCAATTTCAGCAATGACAGGAGCCGCTCCGGTTCCTGTACCGCCACCCATTCCCGCCGTTACGAATACCATATCCGCACCTTTGAGCGTATTCATAATGAGCTCACGCGACTCTTCAGCCGCTTTTTTACCCACATCCGGGTTAGCGCCAGCACCCAGACCGCGGGTCAGCTTATCGCCAATTTGAAGCTTATGCTCAGACTTCGCTAAATGAAGTGCCTGGGCATCTGTATTGACTGTAATGAACTCCACACCCTGAACACCATTTTCGATCATTCGGTTAACCGCATTGCTGCCGCCGCCTCCGACGCCGATCACTTTAATTTGAGCCAAGCTCTCCATTTCAAAATCAAATTCCAACATACTATTCCATCTCCCCCTCAATGTGCATGGATGGCCCGTCCATGATTGGCATAATTAGCAATGAACGTTATATAAATTCACTGAACATATTTTTTAAGCGTTCAATCAACCCCTGCTTTTGCTCGCCTTCCGCAACGGGACTACTGCTTTTGGTTCGGTTAGTCGGCTTCTTGGCACTTCCGCCACTGTTGCTAACGCTAGTCGATCTTCCGCGATAGTAACGAATAGCATTATGCAAGATTCCTACTCCGCTCGTGTAGCCCGGATCCCTTACACCGATAAAATCAGGTACGGCGATCCTTACGGAAGCGGCCAGTTCGCTTTGTGCCACCTGAAGTACACCAGGCATGGAGACGGTGCCTCCGGTAAGTATATAACCTCCCGGAAGCTCTGTGTAACCCAAGCGCTTAACTTCCGCCTGAATGAGTTGAAAAATTTCCTGCACTCTCGGCTCAATAATAGCAGCCAAATCCTGCTGGTTGAACTCCTTATCCACATTACTGCCGATACGTGTCACTTTAAAGACGACATCGACTGCCGCATCATCATACCATGCGCAGCCGTATTTAAGCTTTACTTTTTCGGCTTGATCGGTAAGGGTTCTCAGTCCGTAGGCAATATCATTGGTTACAAACTCTCCACCAATCGGAAGTGTTGATGTGGCAACAATCGTTCCTTCCTGGAAAATGGCAACATTCGTAGAACCTGCACCAATATCCACCAGCACTGAACCCATCACCTTTTCATCCTTCGAAAGAGACAATTGTCCGGCTCCAAGAGGCAGCAAGACCAGATCTTTAATCCTCAAGCCAGCTTTCTCAACGCAGCGCAACAGATTATGTATCGGGGTCTTGCCTCCAGTAACAATCGTAGCCTCTACTTCGAGACGAACTCCAATCATACCGCGAGGGTCCTGAATGCCTTCAAGGCCATCTACGACGTACTGCTTGGCTACCACGTCAATAATTTCTCTCTCCGGTGGTACGGCAATAACTTCAGCTGCCTTCAGTACACGCTCAATGTCCTCCTCACCGATTTCACGGTCCTCGTTGGACACAGCTACTACGCCATGACTATTTTGCAGGCCAATATGATTGCCTGAAATCCCCACATACACTTCTGTTATTTGAATACCAACCATGCGTTCTGCGTGATCCACGGCGTTACGGATTGATTGCACGGTTTGATCAATGTCTACAATTGCACCTTTGCGAATCCCTTCCGAGTCGGCAGATCCAACTCCAATAATATTAAAGGTTCCATTATTCATTTCCCCAATAATAGCCCGAACTTTGGATGTACCGATGTCCAAACTAACAATGATGTCATTGTTGCTCAAGTCTGTGGCACCTCCTGACTCCAAAATGAATTTCGTTCTTTAAACACACTCTGTACATATTCAACAAACTCCATGCTTTCCCTCTTTTTTCTACAAATTTTTTAGAAGCCAATTTATGGTTGCAGTCACATAAAAATTTGAAGAAAAAAGAAGGAGGCAAGTCTATTACCCATAAAATCAATTCTAGCATTTTTTCACATCACTGAGTAGTATCTTTTTCTTGGCTCTCTTCACTCGTATCTGGTTTGAACGGAACGTAGGAATCCGCCTCCAACATGGTGATCAAACCTGGATCTTCTGTTTCTAGCACCTGATTCAAATAGCTGATTTTAGAATTCAGTAGAGAAACGGTTGTTATAACCTCAAACTGGGAACGTGTGTACATTTTGATGCGGTCCGGAAAAGAAGGAATCGGCGCAGGAATGATTTCCGAAATATCGGCAGTCCATTCTCCCGGAATGCGTGATAAAGCATCACACAGCTTCGCTTTGTACGGATCATCAGATTTCCATTTGGTCAAAATAGGCTTCTCAACGGCTATTCCGCTACTCCCCACGCCCACGCTTGTCCCATTCGCTAGAATAGCACGAAGGCTCCCGTCACTCTGCAACTCGTAAGCGACCGTAGCAAACTCTTTAATGTGAATAGCAATAATACCCGGAAACTGCTTGTCCACTGTGACTTGCTGTATCGATTGAATTTCTCGCAACTTCTCAGAGATGTCAGATGAACTGACTCCGAAATACTGATCTCCAACAGCCAGACCGCTTCGGTTAAGAAGCTGGTCTCGGGTCGAAAATACATTACCATCAAAACGAATTTCAGAAACCCGACTCAACGAAGAACGGAAAAAGAGAACAGCGAGCAATACGATAAACAACAAAATGAGAAGAATAGTAATCTTCCGGCTTGTTCTTTTTTTCGTTCTGTTCTTTTTAAGAACAGGTATTTGAGCATTTGGCATAGCTTCTCTCCACAAAAGCCTTTTGTCCCCCCGTTAATGGAGGGACATTACAGGCATTAATTTACGAAATCCAGTTGCTCCGGCACCGGAGACTGACGGCTCATTCGGGCACCCAGTCCCTGAAAAAGACGCTCGATCCGGTCATACCCTCTGTCAATATGATGAACCTGCTCGACAACGGTACGTCCTTGAGCCGCTAGACCCGCTATGACCAGCGCAGCCCCTGCCCGCAGATCGGTAGCCTCTACCGTAGCCCCGTACAGACGTGAAACTCCTCTTATAAAGGCAGCATTTGCATCAACCGTAATATCAGCACCCATTACATTTAGTTCATCCACATGTTTGAATCGGCTTTCGAAGACGGTCTCTTTCATGACACTGAATCCGTCCGCCAAAGAAAGCAGAACCATGACCTGAGATTGCAAATCCGTCGGAAAAGACGGGTAAGGGGAGGTAACGATCCTCTCCACTGCTTTGGGACGACTCATACAACTTACGGTCATTATATCATTCAAGATGCCGACTTGAACACCAGCCCGCCTGAGGACATGAATCAGAGCAGACAAGTGGGATGGATTGCAGTGTGTCAACGACACACTTCCTCGTGTAGCTGCAGCTGCGATCATAACCGTTCCAGCAACTATGCGGTCAGGAATGACCTCATACGTACACGGATTGAGGCAACTGACCCCCGTAATTGTAATCGTGTCGGTTCCAGCACCGATAATGCGGGCTCCCATGGCATTCAAGAAGTTTTGTAAATCCTGAATCTCCGGTTCCTTCGCTGCATTGGTGATTGTTGTTCGTCCTTCAGCCAACGCAGCGGCCATCATAATATTTTCCGTTGCACCTACACTCGGGAAATCCATGTGGATGTCCGAGCCGATCAGCTTGTGGGCTCGAAACGTAATTTGCTCGTCTTTTTCCTCTATCTCTGCGCCAAGAGCTTTTAAGCCCTCTAGGTGAAGATCAATTTTGCGCTCGCCTATGGCACAGCCTCCGGGCTGGTAAATAGAAACTTCTCCATATCTGGCGAGCAGCGGTCCCATCAGAAAGATAGAAGAGCGCATTTGCTTCATCAAATCTTCCGGAATTTGGAACGTTCGGACGGACGACGTATCCACGTATACCGTTTCCTCTTCATGTCGGCATGTACAGCCTAGTCTTTCAAGGATGTGCAGCATGACCTTAATGTCTAAAAGATGGGGCACATTCCGAATTTCTACCTTACCTTGTGCAAGTAAGCTCGCTGCAAGAATAGGTAGTGCCGCATTTTTTGCCCCATGGATACGTATGGTGCCTGACAGGGGACGGCCTCCCTCAATCACCAATTTGTCCAATGTATCACCTCCGAGTTTACCGCTCACCCACTACGAAAACCTCCGGAACTAGCTTGATGCCGGTTTGAGATGATATTGTACTTTGAATATGCTTCATTAGGGTAAGCACGTCCTCTGCTGTCGCTTGACCGGTATTTACAATGAAATTGGCATGCTGTACAGATACCTCTGCGCCTCCCGCCTTCAAGCCCTTGAGACCTGCGCTCTCAATAAGACGGGCAGCATAGTCTCCTGGAGGATTGCGGAACACGCTTCCTGCACAAGCTAACTGTAGCGGCTGAGTCAGCCGACGGCGGTCTTTAAAAGCCGCAAGCGCTGCTGAAATTTCCTCGCGGTCGCCCCGCTTCATCCGAAACACTGCCTCTGTCACCATTCCACGTTGCTCATGCAACACGGAGTGACGATAGCTGAAATGCATATTCTCGGCATCATACACAGCCAATTCCCCTGTATCCAGCACAATCTCAGCGGACTGGAATATTTGTGACACATCAGACCCATGGGCGCCAGCGTTCATGTAGACAGCCCCACCGACCGATCCTGGGATACCACCAGCAAATTCAAGACCGGATAGGCCCTGTTTGCTGGCCATAACGCACAGTTTGACCAGTGAAACGCCTCCTCCAGCAACGATCTGTTCATCTTCAAAATGAACATAATCAAATCCTGGTCCCAGCTTGATCACAAGTCCCCGTATCCCTTTGTCAGAGACGAGCATGTTGGAGCCCCGCCCCAACTGCATCCAGGGAATTCCGTGCTCGCTAGCCAGCTTCAAAACTCTTGCCAGCTGCTCTTTGGTATCCGGGATGACAAGTGCATCCGCAGGGCCTCCAATCTTCCATGTCGTATATTTGGACAGCGGCTCATGCTCCAGCACTTTTCCGATATCATGCTCCGCTAATAATGGCATCCATTGCTGCATTGTACTGAAACCTCCTTGTTGCTTGCCCCGCATGGTTATAAGGCTCTCACCTGACAACCGGCAGCCTGAGTGATGGTCACAATCTATAGGGTATCCTATGTAAATACCATCCGGTGTGTGACAACCGCCCAATTCTACGCTGCAAACTACCTTTTACGGGCAAGACGTTCCATTTCTTTTACTAAAATATCCGCTGAGTCAGGCTTGCCAAGCGCAGACGCCGACTCCGCCATGCGACTCCGCCATGCCGTATCCTTCATAATTCCCGCTATAGATTGAAACAGGGCCGGGCCACTCAGTTCTTTTTCTACAATCATGACGGATGCGCCTGCCTTTTCAAGGGTACGAGCATTAGCCTCCTGATGGTTATTCGTCACATTAGGCGATGGGATCAGAATGGACGGAATGCCGAGCGATGTAATCTCTGCCAAGAAGGACGCACCTGCGCGATTAACAATTAAAGAAGTACAGGCCAGCACCTCTGGCATATTGTGAATATAGGGAAGTACATGTAGATGATTGGGCAATGAGCCGATCTGATTCCGTATGCTATCCAGCGTTTGCTCGTAATAAGATTCACCGGTTACATATACAAAATGGACGTCTTTCAGTTGCGAAAGTTGCGGAGCCATTGCAATCATGGCGTCATTAATGGCCTTCGCTCCCCTGCTGCCACCGACCACAAGGACAACTGAGCTGTCCATCGGAACCCCAATCGTAGCAAATCCCCGATCCCGGTTAGCCAAACGAACTGTTGTAGCACGTGGGTTTCCGGTGTACAGTACATTTTTAGCTTTGGGAAAAGCTCCTTCTGAGCCTTCAAAGCTAACAGCCACTGTATCCACATAGCGACTCAGAAATGTATTAGTCAGCCCTGGAATTGCATTTTGCTCATGAATAATGCTGGGAATTCCCAACTTGGAAGCTGCATAAACGACGGGGCCACATACATATCCCCCAGTTCCAATAACGACATCTGGCTTAAATTTCTTTAATAATGCTTTGGATCTGCGAACCCCTTTGAAAAAACGCATGATCGTTTTTATATTTTCCACAGACAAGCTGCGACGAAATCCTGTGATATCAATAGCCTCAAATGGAATTTTTTCCTGAGGAACCAACTTACTTTCGAGTCCTCGTTGACCGCCAATGTATAAAAATTCAGCGTCTGGATCAATCTCTTCGCACTGTCTGGCTACGGCCAACGCCGGATAAATATGCCCTCCGGTGCCGCCGCCGCTCAACACGACGCGCATAAACGTTCACCTCGCATAACGTGATAAATTTAGTAAAATGCCCAGAGCAGTTAGCATTAAGGTCAGAGAAGAACCTCCATAGCTGATTAAGGGCAGTGTTATTCCTGTCACCGGCATTAAACCGATAACGACACCAATATTAATGACGACCTGTACGGCGACCATTGCGACAATACCCACCGCAAGCAAACTACCATAGGTATCCGGAATGGTTATAGCGACACGCATTCCTCTCCACACGAGAACCAAAAAGAGCCCCAGCACCGTCATTCCACCGATAAAGCCAAGCTCCTCCGCCAAAATGGAAAAAATAAAATCAGTCTGCGGCTCAGGAACGTAGCTATATTTTTGTCGACTCATTCCGAGTCCCAAGCCCGCCAGCCCGCCAGGACCAATCGCATATAGCGATTGAATAATTTGATAGCCTGCGCCAAGCGGATCGGACCAAGGGTCCAGAAAAGCTGTGATGCGCTGGAGTCGATAAGGCGCAGCTGCAATCAGTGCAGCAAACCCCGCTGCTCCCGACAGAGCCAGCAGACCGAGATGCTTCATACGCGCGCCTGCCGTAAATACGATGAGCATGGACGCTCCCATCATTACCGTACCTGTGCCCAAATCGGGCTGGAGCATAATAAGCCCAAAAGCCAGTCCCATGAGTCCAAGCGGCGGCAACAGGCCGCGCGTAAAAGAGCTAATATGATAATCAGGACGACTGAGCCAACGAGCGAGAAAAAGAATCATACCCAGCTTCATAAACTCGGAAGGCTGAATGCCGAAAGAGCTAATACCGAGCCAGCTTCGTGCCCCGCCTCTTACTACACCAATGCCGGGAATTAATACGGCAACCAGCAGCGCTAGACAGATCAACAATACGACCTTGGCATATTTCTGCCAGACCCGGTAGTCCGTTCTGGCAGTAAAGTACATCGCTACTAGGCCGAGCCCCGCAAACAGCAATTGTCGCTTAACAAAATAGTAGGAGTCCCCGTACTCGTGAAAAGCGAGGACGGCGCCCGCACTATATACCATAACCATGCCGATGGCTAATAAGCTTACAATACAAACGAAAAGCCATAGATCCGGCGCTGGACGAGACTGCTTCATCAGGAGGCCACCCCTTGCATAAAAGTAGGGGCTTATCCAACCCCCCTACTTACAATTTATGCGCCGCCTCTTTAAAAATACGTCCACGCTCTTCATAGGATCGGAACATATCCCAGCTTGCACAGGCGGGTGAGAGTAATACCACATCTCCCGTCTCAGCAAATTCAGCAGCCTTGTTCACAGCCTCCACGAGCGTAGCGGCGGCATCCTCCCCATTATCGACGACCTTGACATGCTCTATTCCGGCCTGCTTGGCCCGCTCAGCCAGCTTATGCCGTGTCTCACCCAGGAGCACAACGGCTTTCACACCTTCCTGTAAAGAAGGTACGAGCTCTGTATAATCAGAGCCACGATCCAATCCTCCGGCAATGAGTACAATAGGCTGCTTAAAGGAAGATAAGGCCATCATCGTTGCTTTCGAATTGGTTGCTTTGGAATTATTGTAATAAGCTACACCAGCGTGTTCTAAAACATATTCAAGCCGATGTTCTACGCCGCGAAAAGTACTTAATGGTTCCGCCAAATTTGCTGGTTCTGCGCCTGCAGCAATGGCGATTGCGCAGGCAGCAAGAGCATTTTCTACGTTAAAACGACCCGGAAGTCCAATCTCAGCTATGCCTATAATGGGATGCAGCACACCATTTCCATCGCGGTATACGATACTACGTTCAATATCGTCCGTCACATCCGGTATGTATGGCGGATCAGCGAACAACCCTTCCTGCAAACGTTCTGTCATAGAGAACGGAAGCAGCTTCGCTTTTATATAGGGTACGAGCTCCCGGCAGACGGGGTCGTCCCAGTTCACCACCGCAGTATCCGCCGCCGTTTGATTGGCAAATAGACGCGCCTTGGATGCAACGTAGTCCTCCATGCCTCCGTGGTAGTCCAAATGGGTCTCTGCTACATTGAGCAGGCAGGCCACAGCGGGCTTGAAATCCTTTGTTCCTTTTAACTGAAAGCTGCTCAGCTCCACAACCATCCACTCGTCCGACTTGGCGTCCACAGCCGCCTCACATAAGGGCGTACCGATATTACCAGCCACGATTGGATTCATGCCGGATGCCTCCAACAGCTTGCCTACCCAAGTGGTCGTGGTCGTCTTTCCGTTGGAGCCAGTAATTCCGATGATCGGAGCTTTACATAGATGGTAGGCGACCTCAACCTCGGTCACAACCTCAATGCCGAGCTCGACAGCTTTCTGTACGGGAGGGGCCGTATAAGGAATGCCTGGATTTTTGACAACCAGCTTCACTCCAGGATGAATCAACCCCTCTGGGTGACCCCCGCATAAAACGGAAATTCCCAAAGCCTCTAATTCAGAAGCTTCGGGACATTGTTCCCTATCTTTTTTATCATTGACTGTCAGCTTCGCTCCGGCCTGGTGCAGCACCTTGGCAACTTGCACGCCGCTTTTGGCCAGACCGATAATGACGACTTCCTGATCTCTGTATGCGTCTGGATGGTTCATTGGTCTACAACCCCTTGTTGAGATAAAGTCCGAGTCCTGCCAACAGCAGTCCTACAGCCCAGAATGTAATAACTACGCGCCATTCGGACCAGCCGGACAGCTCGAAATGATGATGAATCGGGCTCATTTTGAAAATACGCTTGCCACGTGTTTTAAAGGAAGCTACCTGCAAGACCACGGACAGCATTTCAATTACGAATACACCGCCGATAATGAGAAACAAAATTTCGCTTTTCGTAACGATGGCAATGGCACCTATGGCGCCGCCGATTCCCAGCGAGCCTGTGTCACCCATAAACACCTTGGCAGGATGAGCATTATATACGAGAAATCCTAGTACAGCGCCAATCATAGCTGCTGAGCATACTGCTGCCGGAAGCGAGGTTGCCTGAATCGCGACAATGGCATAAGCAGCAAAGGCAATGGCACTTGTACCGGACAGCAGCCCGTCCAGCCCATCCGTGAAATTGACAGCGTTGCTAATTGCCAGCATCATGATAATGATGAACGGATAATAGAACCAGCCGCCCCAATCAAATGACCATGACGTTCCAGGGATGCCGATCGCAGTACTATGATCATTGCTAAGCAGAAGCCAGCACATGATCGCGCCAAACAATAATTGTCCAAACAGCTTTTGACGCGCCGTCAGGCCTAACGAGCGTTTGAATACAATTTTGATATAGTCGTCCAAAAAGCCGATCAGCCCAAAGCCGAGCGTAGCAACCAGCAGAACGTAAAAGTCCGTATTTTTGATAGCTGAAAACTTAAGAAAGGTCAGCGTAAAAGCCACCAGAATCACGATACCGCCCATTGTAGGCGTACCTATCTTTTTAAGATGGCTTTGTGGCCCGTCATCCCGGACCTGCTGGCCAAATTTCATTCGCCGCAGCAGCGGAATGAGCAGTGGAGCGGCAATGACCGCCAGTATAAACGATACGACGATCGTCAGCAGTAATAATTGAATATCCATGGGAGTCTCCCTCTCGTCAACATCAGTTCTGTAGCGGACCGTTTTTCAGCGCATCCACAATTTCTTCTAGTCGCATCCCTCTGGATGCCTTAACCAGCACAATATCATTGGCGTGGAGATGAACCCGCAAATGCTGGATCAACTCTTGCTTATCTGTATAAGCGTGCACGTTAACAGCTGGCATCAACCCTTGCGCGCCCTGTGCAATCGAAGTGCCTAACGCACCGTAGGTAAACAGTACCTCTACGTCGTGCTTTGCCGCGAAAATTCCAATTTCCTCATGGAATTGCTTTTCCTCAGGTCCCAGCTCCAGCATGTCACCAAGTACGGCGACTTTACGTCCATCCGTTTTATACGCAGACAACGTCTGAATTGCAGCCTTCATTGAAGCCGGACTGGCATTATAAGCGTCGTTTAGCACAGTAAGTCCATTAGGACAGTTCACGACCTCAATACGCATGCCCGTCAGTTTTAAAGACGACAACCCTTTACGTATATGATCTGCATCGACATTGAAATGACGCGCTACCGCCAGTGCTGCCAAACCATTTACAACATTGTGCTGTCCAAGCAAGGGAAGTCGGAAAGCCTCTTTGCCAGATTGGGCTGTTATGAATAAGCTACCTTCTCCATCCGAAGTGATTTCAGTTGGATAGTCATCGTTGCCTGCAGCTAGCCCGAACGTAAATAATTTTAAACCTTCAGGCTTGACCGTTTCAGACTCCGCCAACACTTGTGAAAGCAGTGGTTCATCCCCGTTGTAGATCAGCAAACCACCGGGCTTAAGGCCACTTGTGATTTCCAACTTTGCACGAGCGATTTCCGCACGAGAACCAAGCTGCAGCAAGTGCGATTCGCCTATGTTCGTTATGATAGCTACATCTGGTTGGGCAATATTAGCCAGCAGACGAATCTCTCCACGTCCACTCATGCCCATCTCCAGAATGAGAATATCTGTATCCTGCGGCATGGACAGTACCGTTAAAGGCAAACCGATATGATTGTTATAATTTCCTTCGGTTTTGTGTACTTTAAAAGTCGTGCCCAGCAGAGCGTTTACGATGTCTTTCGTTGTCGTCTTGCCGTTGCTTCCCGTGATCCCAACGACAGAAACGCCAGTTTCGCGTAAGTATGCAGCTGCTAGATGCTGAAGGGCTTCTAACGTATCCTCTACCTCAATAGCGTTCTCAGCCGGAGGTACGCCATGATCCTTTTGCCATAAAAATGCAGCTGCACCTGCCTCACTTACGATCTGCTGCACATAATTATGCCCATCAAATCGTTCGCCCACGAGTGGAACAAACAACCCTTGGCTCTGCGGCCTGCGAGAATCTGTAAAAACGCCTTCGACTATCTGTTCGGCGTCCGCTTCTCCGTGAAGTGTTCCTTCACACATAGATGCAATCTGACCGGTTGTTCTTTTCATCACTTGGATAAACCCCTTATCGCTTCTTTGGCTACGATGCGGTCATCGAATTCATGCACCGTTTTTCCGATCAACTGGTAAGTCTCATGACCTTTTCCCGCAATCAATACTACATCGTCAGGGCTTGCCATTTCAACAGCTTTATGAATTGCAGTTCTGCGATCCACGATCAATTCGTATCGTTCTGCGGGTATACCTTCATCAATCAGCCCTTGTTCGATGTCTTTCAAAATCACTTTCGGGTCCTCTGTCCGCGGATTGTCGGAAGTAATAAACGAATGATCACTGTAACGCGCAGCAATTTTCCCCATCAACGGACGTTTCGTACGATCCCGGTCACCCCCGCATCCAAATACACACCATACTTTACCGACCGCAAATTCCTTTACGGTGCGAAGGACATTTTCCAATCCGTCCGGTGTATGGGCATAGTCTACAATAACAGCAAAGGGCTGACCCGCATCTACAGGCTCTACCCGCCCATCTACGCCTGCGATAGACTCTAGACTCCTCTTGATATCCGCCAGCGAAATTCCCTCCAGCAGAGCTGCGGTAATGGCCGCCAGTGCGTTGTACACATTGAACTTGCCCACCATTCGAAGCTCAATATCGGTATCTCCTTTAAAAGTGGACACATGGAAGAAGGTTCCCTTGGCACCAATAGTGATACGAGATGCCTGCACATCAGATTCCTTTTCCACGCCGTATGTAATCACTTGGGCCGCAGTTTGAGCCTGCAAATAGGAAGAAGCCGGATCGTCTGCATTCAGAACAGCATATTTGCTATCTGATGCATCGCGCGAGAAAGCATTTCCCAACCTAGAGAACAAAAGTCCTTTTGCAGCACGGTACTCCTCCATTGTGTTGTGGTAGTCCAGGTGGTCCTGCGTCAGGTTTGTAAATATAGCTGTGCGAAAATCAGTTCCCTTGACGCGACCCTGCTCCAACGCATGTGAGGATACTTCCATGACACAGCATTGAACCCCCTGCTCTGCCATATTTCCCAGATAACGTTGAAGTTCCACCGCTTCGGGCGTAGTGCCAGACATTGGATAAGACTGACCACCGTAACGCATTTGAATCGTACCAATCAGTCCGGTGTTCACCCCGGCGTCCTTCATGATCTTTTCAATCAGATAAGTTATCGTTGTTTTACCGTTGGTTCCGGTTATGCCGATCATGCGCATGCGTCGGCTCGGTGAATCAAACATATAATCCGCCAAAACCGCCATGGCATGTCGTGCATCCTTAACTACAAGCTGCGGAACAGGTACATCCAGTTCGCGTTCAACGACCAAAGCTGCCGCTCCGGACGCAATTGCCTGCTCAGCATAGTCATGTCCGTCCACTGTAAAACCTGGCAGACACAGAAATAAATCTCCCGGTTGCACTCGACGTGAATCCGCCCCGATTCCTCGGCAATCCACTGTACCGTCACCCACGACACGGGAGACGGCCAGCAGTGAAGCCAATTGTTGAAGCTGCATCTTTCATTCCTCCATTGCTCTCTCGTTATTCATAGTATGGTATAAAATGAACCTATCAATCCCCCATGTAAATACGGATCGTTGATCCCCGCTCCAATCTGGAGCCCGGCTTCGGCGCCTGACTCACGACCGTCTTGCCTGACCCGGATTTTACGAGCATAAAGTTCATATTCATATCTTCGTACAAATCAGCTGCAGTAGCACCTACCAGATCAGGTACCGTTTCGATCGGATTTTCTCCATACTTGTACTCTTTGGCAATTTGATTGGTGCGAGGTGGTATTTTTAAGGCAATCAGCGCGTCCTTTAAAATATTTTGCACGATTGGCGCAGCAACAACCCCGCCGAATTGAATGCCCTTCGGGTTATCGACAGCGGTATAGACGACGATTTGCGGATCATCTGCCGGTGCAAAACCAATAAAGGATACAATATGCTCCGAGGAAGAATAACGCCCGTTAATCACCTTTTGTGCTGTCCCCGTTTTACCTCCCACCCGGTAGCCTTCAATAAAAGCAGGACGACCTGTACCTTTAGCAACGACACTTTCCAGCGCTTCCCTTACCTGTCGGGAGGTGTCCTCTGAAATGACCCTACGTACCAGTTCTGGTTCTACTTTTTCCAGCACTTTTCCGGTTCCCGGCTGAACCCAACCTTTTGTAATGTGAGGCTTGTAAAGATTACCGCCATTGATTGCCGCTGATACAGCCGTAACCTGCTGGATCGGGGTGACAGACACCCCTTGACCAAAAGCGGTCGTCGCCAGTTCTACAGGACCTACCTGAGGTAGCTTGAACAAAATGCCGTTGCCCTCACCAATCATGTCGATCCCCGTTTTGCTGCCGAAGCCGAAATTGCGAATGTACTTGAACAGTGTTTCTTTGCCTAACCGCTGCCCCAATGTTACAAAACCAGGGTTGCAAGAATTCTCCACAACTTGAAGGAAAGTTTGGCTCCCATGTCCGCCTTTCTTCCAGCAACGCAGACGTGCTCCACCGACTTCAATATATCCCGGATCAAAAAAACGGTCATTTTTGAGATTGACCTTCTTTTCTTCCAAGGCAGCCGCCAATGTAATAATTTTAAAAGTAGACCCAGGTTCATATGTCATCCAGATAGGCAGATTTCGATTGTAGATTTCAGGCGCATATTGCTTGTATAGCGCTGGCTCATAGCTTGGTCGTCCAGCCATGCCTAATATTTCACCCGTCTTGGGGTTCATAGCTATAGACAACGCGGACTTCGCCTGAAATTTGACCATGGCTTGGTCAAGCTCCCGCTCCATAATGGACTGCACAGACTTATCAATGGTTAATTGTAAATTCAGTCCATCCTTCGGTTCAATGTATTTTTCGGAAGAACCTGGCATCAGACGACCACCTGCATCTGATAAATATGCAATACTTCCGTCAATTCCCCGAAGCTTACTGTTTTGCTGCTTCTCTACGCCTGTCAGCCCTTGATTGTCAATTCCTGTAAACCCAAGAATATGAGCGGCTAGATCACCATAAGGATAATAACGTTTGTTGTCTTCAGCAACAACGATACCCGGCAGCTTCAAATCACGAATTTGCTGCGCTTTCTCCATCGTAATTTTTCGTCCGCCGGGCTGAAGTTTTTGGCTTGCTGTTCGTTTGGTAATCAGCTTGAGCACTTTATCCTCACTCATATCCAGCAAGGGCGCCAGCCTGCGTGCCGTTTCTTCCGGCTTCTTAATCTGTACTGGTATCGCCATGACTGTGGGCGAACTGACATTGTAGGTCAGCGCCGTACCCTGCCGATCCAAAATTTCGCCACGCTTGGCGGCAAATGGAATATTGCGGCGCCACGAATCCTCAGCCTTGGCCGAGAGCTCGCCTCCTTTACCCAATTGAACATAGGCGAGCCGGATTGACAAGGCCGCAAACAGTACAAATAATCCCATTAGCCCCCATACCAGCCTTCGCCGCATGGTCACGTTAGATTTTTTCAAACGCGCTCCCTCCGTTCCTCAAATACTCATGACATGTCTTACCTCATGAATATTCAAAAGAACGAACATTAAGAACAAGCTATCAGTTATCCTCGCCTTTAATCTCAGCAGCACTTTTCTCATCTGCAACAGCCGATATTCCTCTCTTAGGAGTTCCCGCATCTGTTCCAGCTTCGGCAGTAGTACCGGATTCGTTTTTATTATCGGCCTCCGTTTTTGTTGCGCTCCCAATCTGGTTAGCTGCAACTCCATTGGTCGAGTCCTGTGTATCCTCCGGTTTCACTCCGGTCACCGTTTCTTTGGCCGGCTGAAGCATCACACTGACGATTCGCTTTCCATTTACCATTTGCGCCTTTTGAGAGACGACATAACCTTCGCCGCTTACCTGCACACCAACCCTCATAAGGGTTAGAACTTGAAGTGTGTCACGCAACGAAACACCTGTAAAATCAGGAATAGTCATGTTGGCACTATCCTCAGTCAGCAAGTAAATGCGTTGTCCGGGTTTCATTTTGACGCCTGCTTCAGGATACTGGCGAACAATTTTGGAGCCTTTGCCTACCGTTTCATAGGCAATCCCCTGTTTGAGCAATGCGTTTTGCGCATCCTTCTTCACCTGACCCGTTAATTGTGGTACCGTTGGCAAATTCACTGTTTTTACAACAGCGCCACCTGATTTATTCGTTTTAGTTCCCGTTTTTGGAACACCCATATATTGCAACGATTGGGATACAATTTTTTTAAATACAGGCGCTGCTGCTGTACCGCCGCCTACCGATTTGTTAGGTTCGTCCATAACAACCAAAACAGCCATTTTCGGATCATTTACCGGTGCAAAACCTATAAAGGACACGACATCCTTCGAATGGTCATATACTTTTCCAACGACCTTCGTCGCTGTACCTGTTTTACCAGCTACACGATATCCGTCGATATAAGCAAGGCGTCCCGTACCAATTTCCTGGTCAGACACAACCTGCTCCAGATAGCTACTTGTCTGAGCTGCAGATTCCTGAGTAATCACTTGGCGGATTTCCTTTGGCTGAATCGTCTGCACTTCGCCTGTATCTGGGTTTATAATTTCCTTTACCAGATGAGGCTGCATCAGCTTCCCCCCGTTAGCAATTGCCGAGATGGCAGCTACCTGCTGGATTGGCGTCACCTGGACACGTCCGTGTCCATATGACGCCGTTGCGACCTCAGATTTGTACTGGGTATGGAATGTGATAGCTCCGGTAGACTCACTCGGAAGATCAATACCCGTTTTCACTCCGAATCCAAAGTTATTAATATATTTCTTCAGCCTTTCGCCACCCAACTTATCCAGCCCCAGATGGACAAAGCCGACGTTACTCGAACGCTTGACCCCCTGAAGATAAGTTAACGTTCCCCAGTTACGGCTTACGTCACGAATATCCCAGCCTCCGACCCGAATCATACCAGATTGGTAGGATTCATTCGGATTGAATACCTTTTCTTGAACCGCGGCAGCCAAAGTGACAATCTTAAACGTGGAGCCCGGCTCGTAGATGGACTGAGTAGCATTATTACGGAAATATTCCAAAGGTGTACTCCCATATGTATTGGGATTAAAATTCGGGTAGGTCGCCATACCGAGAACATCCATCGTTTTGGGATCAGCCGCTACCACAGTCATCGTTTTCGGATTGTATTTTGCTATAGCTTCCTGCATGGCATCCTCTATATAATACTGAATCGTATCGTCAATCGTCAGCTTTAAATTTTTACCATTTTGTGCCGGCTCATAGACACTTCCCGATCCTTGAAGAGGAACTCCCTTCCGATCCCGCTGATAGAGAAGCTTTCCAGCCGTCCCCGAGAGCTCTTTATTATAATAAGCTTCCAACCCCATACCTGCTGTGCCATCTTTTCTTTGATAGCCAAGAACATGGGAAGCCAGCTTATTTTCTGGATAATAGCGTTTGGATCCTTGAACAGTGTCCACAGCTCCAATTACTTGATACTTATCCTTCAAATACTCTTTGAACGTATCCACTTGTGCCTTGACCTCAGGATCTACCTTCCAGCCTCCATTACGGATCTCGCGGTTTTTTAAGTAGTTCCCCGCTTTATCCTTTGCAGAAAGATGCCTTCTCAGCTCATCCTCAGGTGTTTTGAGTAATTGGTGTAGCTTAGCTACAACCTCATTCTCCAAATCATACTCCTGAATGATGGTAGGATTGACAACTACCGTATAAGCCGGTGCATCCGTAGCCAATACGTTTCCTTTACGGTCCGTAATGGTTCCACGCTTGGGCTGAATCACCTGATCTTTTTCCACTTGAGTAACTACCAGGTTATGCCAGTACTCCCCGCTCACAACTTGAATCCAAAATACCTTAAGTAGCAGAACAAGAAAAAAGAGGGTAATACATCCCCCTATCAGCAGTGTACGAAGCTTTATTCTTTTGACCATAGCTCAAACCTCTCTGCAAAAAAATGTACGTCAGAGCATAGCTTGATGCTATGCCCTTAACTATTTGGCAGCCTGCTTTTCCACACGAATGGGCTCTCTTGTTGGTTCGATATATCCCTGTTCCTTTGCAGTCGGCACGATCTGATTTTCCAGACGCTCCTTTTGAATCTTCAGTTGGGCGATATTGGTCTGTAATTTGGAAATGTCCTTGCTTGCCGTATTAATCGAATAATTGATTTGATAAATGTGAGCGTACCTGCCAATCAACATACCAGCAATGACAATGCACGCTACAAGTGTCAATAGATACAGCAGCTTTTCTCGAATCGGCAGCTCTCTGCGGCGTGTAACGACTTTGGTGGTCTCACGATACCGTTGTTGCTGAACCTGTTCCTGACGGGCTCTTTCTTTTACAGCCAAATTACCGCGTGTATAAGCCATGTCGCCTCTCCTTCTCCATTAAATTTACAATTTTTCGGCAACTCTCAGCTTCGCTGACCGGGACCGTGGATTAAGCTCCAATTCCTGCTCTGACGCTACAATCGGCTTACGGTTCACCAGCTTCAGATCGCCTATCATTTTGTCCTCCAAAATAGGCAAATCAGATGGATAGATGCTTTTCGCCAAATACTCCTTGAAAATATGCTTGCATATCCGATCCTCCAGAGAATGGAATGTAATGACCGAAATTCTGCCTCCTGGAGCCAGACATCTTATTGCCTGATGCAAAGTATCTTCCAGTGCACCCAACTCATCATTTACAGCAATCCGCAAAGCCTGGAAACTGCGTTTAGCCGGATGTCCCCCGGTTCTGCGTGCCGCAGCCGGAATTCCTTCTTTGATAATATCGACAAGTTCCCCTGTTGTGTGAATAGGCTTGTTCAATCGACGTTCAATCATGATCTTTGCGATCCGTCGTGAAAACTTCTCTTCTCCGTAATGAAACAAAATACGCGCAATCTCTGCTTCCGACCATTCATTTACAATTTCGTAAGCCGTAAGCGAGCTACTCTGATCCATCCGCATATCAAGCGGCGCATCATGATTGTAACTAAATCCCCGTTCCCCCTCATCGAACTGGGGCGAGGACACACCCAGATCGAACAAAATACCCTGGACCTGCGGGACGCCGTCTTTTTCGGGCAATCCCAATTCAGTCAGCTTGTCCTGCAAGTGGCGGAAGTTAGATTTCACTAATGAAATTTTTCCTTCATAGGCTGACAGCTTCTCTCGCGCATTGTTCAATGCCCAGTCGTCCTGATCAAAGGCAATAAGCCTTCCCTCAGGGCCAAGCTGTGATGCAATGACGGAACTGTGTCCTGCCCCTCCCAACGTGCAGTCCACATAAATCCCGTCCTGCCTGATGTTTAGTGCCTGTGTTGCTTCTTCTTTGAGTACGGTAATGTGGTGAAACAAACGGCTGACCTCCTAAATTACAATTCAAAGTTGAAATCAACCAATTTCTCAGCAATGTCATTAAATGCTTCCTCTGATTGGTTGAAATATTGCTCCCAAGTGTGCTTGCTCCAAATCTCTACACGGGTGGACACTCCCAATACGACGCACTCTTTAGTAAGCTTGGCGTATTCGCACAAATTCCCCGGTAAATTTACCCTGCCCTGTTTGTCCAATTCGCATTCAGTCGCCCCCGAGAAAAAAAAACGGGTAAACGCCCGCGCATCGGCCTTCATCAGAGGCAGTGCTTTAAGTTTTTTCTCCATGACAGCCCACTCATCCATAGGATACACGAAGAGGCATTGGTCCAGCCCGCGGGTAACCACGAACGAGGCACCGAGAAGTTCACGAAACTTGGCCGGTACAGTAAGCCGACCCTTCTCATCAATGCTATGTTGGAACTCCCCCATAAACATTGGTTTCGTCACCCCTTACCCCATTCTCCCACTTTGGCCCACTTTCCACCACCTAAGCATAATAGATTCGCTTTAAAAAATCAAAGACCTCTTTTTCATTACCAAAAAGTGATAGAAGCTGGATCCATAGCATTATGTCTGTTATTGTAGCCCTGCGTCATAAGATACAAAAAAGCCCCTTATCCCATGAAGCCGGCACCCGACAATATGCATCAGGTTTCGAAACCACACGGAATAAAGGGCTTACTCTCTGTCCATTATGTCAACCTAAACAAACACTTGCATTAAAAACACAACACTTTTGCAGCGAAAATCGTGACGAAAAAATCCGATTACGCGTTCCAGCTGTCCAAATAGACCTTTTGGTCTTCAGTTAACGTGTCAATTTGAATTCCCAGACTATCAAGCTTGAATCGAGCTACCTGCTCATCAATTTCATAAGGTACATTGATAACGGCCTTACCAAGCTCATTATAACGATCATTCACGTATTTCAAGCCAAGCGCCTGAAGCGCAAATGTCGTATCCATAATTTCTGCTGGATGACCATCGGCGGCAGCTAGATTCACGAGGCGTCCTTCTGCCAGCAAATACATTTTACGTCCATCTTTAAAGCGATATTCCTCAATATTACGACGCACCGTACGAATGGATTCGGAACGTTTAGCAAGCTCAGGCTTACTAACCTCCACATCAAAATGCCCTGCGTTACACAGCACAGCCCCATCCTTCATCACATCAAAGTGTTCCCCTGTAATTACAGCCTTGTTACCAGTTACTGTAATAAAGAAATCACCCAGTTTGGCAGCCTCTACCATTGGTAACACATGAAAACCATCCATATGGGCTTCTACAGCCTTGATTGGATCAACCTCGGTTACAACAACGTTGGCTCCCAACCCTTTCGCACGCATTGCAACCCCTTTGCCACACCAGCCATAACCTACCACAACCACTGTACTTCCTGCTACAACCAGATTAGTCGTACGAATAATGCCGTCGAAAGCTGACTGTCCTGTACCATAGCGGTTGTCAAACAAATATTTGCAGTAAGCATCATTAACAGCCACCATCGGAAAGTGAAGTTGCCCTTCTTTTTCCAATGCCTTCAAACGAATAATGCCAGTAGTTGTCTCCTCTGCTCCCCCACGGATCGTAGAAATCAGATCAGGCCGTTCGGATTGCAACAGAGTAACCAAGTCACCACCATCATCTATAATGAGATCCGGCTTTGTTTCCAGTGCCTTGATTTGCAAATTTTTGAATTCTTCTGGGTCCGGATTGTATTTAGCTAATACTGTAACGCCATCTTCAACTAATGCGGCGCAAACATCATCTTGTGTGGACAATGGATTACTACCCGTAATAGTTACCTGCGCTCCACCTGCTTGTACCACTTTAGCCAAATAAGCCGTTTTGGCCTCCAGATGTAGACAGATGGTTACCTTCAAACCAGCAAAAGGCTGCTCTTGCTCGAATTGTTGACGTATACGGTTCAATACCGGCATATGTGCTTCTACCCAATCAATTTTCAAATGACCTTCAGGAGCCAATTTAAGATCGTGAACTATGCTATTTTGCAGAGAATGGGAAGTCATACTTTGTTTCCTCCTTCAAATTGGTTAAATTTTATTCCATGATAAATCCTATATAAAACAACAAATTATACATAAATAACACGATGCGTCCCCGTCAAATCCAATGGTACATTCATAATCGTATCCATCAGACTGAGACCATAACGATTCAGAAAATGATAGATCGTATACGCCCGCTCCTGCGGCTGTCCAAATGGGAAAAGCGACCATTCAATACGATCCCACTGGCGAAGTGCTGTTTCATTTTGTCGAAGCAACGCTTCCTGAACTTTTGCCTCCAGATAGGCGATCTGTGACAGAATCTTATCGCGGTTGGTTTCTCCAAGCCGTAGCAAACCTTTTTCAATCAAACCTGTCTGCTGCACAAGCGGTTCGTACATGCGGACAAAAGCTTCCTTTGCCCCGGAAAACTGATCCTGCATTCCAAGCTGATCTTGAGTGGCAATCCATTGCTTTTTCCGTTCCTCAAGTCCGTCTCGAACTTGACCAAAACTTAATTCATACTTAAGCATATGCTTCTCCACACCTGACTCTACCAACGTAAAAGACATTCGTGGCAGCAGTATCGGCATCTGCATCTCCAACACCCCGAAAGCATCCCGTGTAATCGCCCAGTAAGCAATCTCTCCTAGACCCAGCACAGATGCCAGCACCGGAAACAGTGAATCCTGCATTAGAGGACGAGTTAGCACATTATTACTAAAACGTTCGGGATGTCTATCTATCTCTTCAAGCAGTTCATCCACAGTAAACACCACCAGACCGTGTCGATCTGTGAATAGCCCAGCTTTTTTGAAAAGCAGCAAACGTTCATCTTCATGGATATAAAAGAGATTCGCGCCGCCTTCATGCACATCCGCTTGTAAATGATAGCCATAATCTACGATCCGCGTGGCAGTCGTCCGGTAAGCCTGCTCCAACTCATCATTGTGCTGAACCAGCCGCTTAAAAACGGATGCTTCCAGCTTGCGTAGCGAAGGATCTGCTGAATCCAAAAGTACTAATCCATAGCTACCGAACAAAAGGCCCAGCAACTTGGCAAAGGCTTCACTCAGTCCATATGAGTCCGTTAATCCGTTCTCAATCATGCGCATTATATCAGCCTTATGTTCTGAATCTGGCAAGCTTTGCTCTATATCCGCTATCGCTTGCTTCCACTCAACAGTATCAACTTTAATCGCACTAACCGAAGAACGGCGTTCTAGTTGCTTATTCAGCTTGATTTTGACGGCTTGTGGGTCATTTGCCATTACGTATGTATGATTGACCTCATCCCAGTCATGATCTTCGCCAGCAATCCAGAAGACGGGGATAACCGGACGTCCAAGCCGTTCCTCAGCTTCTCTCGCTGCCTTAATAATTGTAGCGGCTTTGTAAATGACCAGCATCGGACCTGTGAACAGTCCGCTTTGCTGTCCGCCAGCTACTACTAAGGCATCTGGACTATCCAGACGGTCCAATGAAGCACGAACCGCCTCATGCGAATTGTATTTCTCATTGTATATACGAAGACATGCTACGACATCCTTACGGTTTAATCGCAGATGCCCCGTCTTATCCAGCCACTTCGCCCGTTGGGCATAAGCATCGGCGTGCAGCACATTATACTCATACAAATCGCTTGCGCGTCCCGTACCCTGTATATAATCTTCTGCCAAAGCCGACCCTCCGCGAAGCGTTTCCGGAATTATTTTCATGGGTCTGCCTCCTGTCTCCACCAAAACCTTACTGCTTGATTGTACCGAAAGCCCATGTCCACGTCAAAGCTTCCTACAAAAAAAACCGCCGAATAACTCGGCGGTTGTTGCATAAAACAAGATCAGGCGTAAGGCTCAGCTACAAAATGTCCTTTAGACACTTCGATAAGCGTGGCATTTTCCAGGTTATAAGCCCCTGTCTTATTGCCAGATGCATCATGAATCGGGCCTGCTTGGTCGCCTGGCATAATAATCCGTTTTTTGTTAGCTTCTACTTCTGGATCAGGAAGTGGGATCGCCGACAAAAGCATTTTCGTATAAGGATGGATCGGATTTGCATACAACTCAGCGCTTTCTGCAAGCTCGACCATTCTACCCATATACATTACAGCTACCCGATCACTGATGTGCTTAACCATCGACAGATCATGCGCAATGAACAGATATGTCAGACCCAAACGTTCTTGAAGCTCTTTTAGCAGGTTGACAACCTGAGCCTGGATAGATACGTCAAGAGCTGAAATCGGCTCATCACAAATGATGAATTTAGGATTAACCGCTAGTGCGCGTGCAATACCGATCCGCTGACGTTGACCACCAGAAAACTCATGCGGATAGCGTGTTGCATGGTCAGGGTTCAAACCAACCAGATCAAGTAACTCTTCAATCCGTTTCTTACGTTCTGCACGGCTACCCGCCATATTGTGAATATCCAGCGCCTCACCAATAATATCAGAAACAGTAAAACGCGGGTTCAATGATGCATACGGATCTTGAAAGATCATCTGCATATCACGGCGCATGGCTTTCATTTTACTCGGTGATAATTTGTAAATATCCGTCCCGTTAAAACGTACGCTTCCTGCTGTAGGTTCATACAAGCGCAAAATCGTACGACCCGCTGTAGACTTACCACAGCCGGATTCGCCAACCATACCCAGCGTTTCACCCTCACGAATATAGAAATTCAGGTTGTCCACCGCTTTGAGCACACGGTTTTTGCCAACATTAAAATACTTTTTAAGACCTTCAACCTCAATTAAATTGTTGCTACTCACCATGATCTCACCTCCTATTTCTTCAACTTCGGATCAAGCGCATCACGCAAGCCGTCGCCAAAAAGGTTGAACGCAAGCATAATCAAACTGATCAAACCTGCCGGGAAAAGCATCCGCCACGGGTAATACATCCACCCGGTCAGAGCTGATTCAATCATTGAACCCAGCGACGCCTGAGGAGCCTGTACCCCTAATCCAAGGAAGCTCAGGAATGCCTCGGAGAAAATAGCACTTGGAACTGTCAAAGTCAGTGTGACAATGATTGGTCCTACCGCATTAGGCAACAAGTGACGGAACAGCAAACGACCTGCACCAGCACCCATCGAACGGGAAGCAAGTACGAATTCTCGGTTTTTAAGTTGTAACATCTCACCACGTACAATCCACGACATGTTAATCCATCCCGTTACACAGAGCGCAATAATAATTGTGGTAATACTTGGCTCCAGTACAACCAGCAGCAGGATCGTAACAAGCAAGTAAGGAATGGAGTACAAGATTTCAGAAAATTTATTCATGATTTCATCAACGCGGCCACCAAAGTAACCCATGATTCCACCATAAATAACTCCAATCATCAAGTCAATCATTGCAGCAGCCAAACCAATAATCAAGGAAATCCGAGCACCCATCCAAGTACGTACAAACATATCACGCCCCAGATCATCTGTTCCGAACCAATGTTCCGCCGAAGGAGGAAGATTGGTGCTCAACAAATCATTCGTGCGGTCATCGTATGGGGACAGCATCGGGCCAACGATTGAAGCAAGCACAATGAGAACCAAAACACTCAAGCTCGTCATAGCCAGTTTATTTTTACGAAGTCGCTCCCAAGCATCTCGCCAAGCGGACAAGCTTTCGCGCTGAATAACTTCAGACTGCTTTTCATCCGCTCCGACCTTCTGGAAATCTTCCGGTTTTACCTGAAGCTTATCCAAGTTCACAGCATTATCTTTAACAGACATAAAGTTATCCCTCCTTCCCGCCAGTAAGCTTAATCCGCGGATCAATAAATCCATATGCAATATCCGTAATAAAACGTGCCACCATTAGCAAAATACCGTAAAAAATAGTAACTCCCATAATCATGGTATAATCGCGGGTTGTAATACTATCTACGAATACCTTACCAATACCGCCAATCCCGAAGATACGTTCAATAACAACTGAACCTGTAATAATATTGGCTGTCATTGGTCCTACATAGGTAACAACCGGCAGAATGGCGTTACGTACAACGTGTTTGAACATAATTGTAATGGACTTTAAGCCTTTAGCTTTGGCAGTCTTAATGTAATCCGCATGGAGCACTTCCAGCATGCTGGAACGCGTTAGTCGTGCGATAAACGCAATCGGTGAAGCGGATAGAGCCGCGACAGGCAGAACGTAATCCATCGGACCTTCAAAGCCCATAACATTAAACCAACCTAACTGTTGAGCAAAGTAAAATTGAATTAACGATGCCAGAACGAAGCTGGGAACCGCAATCCCCATGATAGCTAATATCATTGCGACGTTATCTATGAGCCTACGATGGTACAAAGCTGCCAGCATACCTAGCAAAAGACCGACAATTATCGACACGATTATGGCAACAAAACCCAGTTTCAAGGAAACTGTGAACGTTTGTCCGATAATGTCAGTAACACTTTGATTCAGTTTTTTCATAGAAATGCCAAAATCACCTGAAGCAATATCACCTAAGTATTTGAAATATTGGATATATACAGGCTTATCTAGCCCATATTGCTCCATTAACCGGGCTTGAATCTCAGGAGAAGTCGCTTTTTCACTCATGAAGGGGTTACCCGGAATTGCTTTCATGAGAAAAAACGTCGCAGAGATCAGAATGAATAAAGACAGCAGCATATAGAAGAATTTACTGATCAAATAACGCGTCATTGCCCGTTTACACCCCCCATAAATTTTTTTCGACACCATTCGATTTTATCGAAATAGAATTGGACTGTCCAATCTACTTATTTGCATGGTTACATGATGATGGTAAAGACTAGAACACACAAAAAAAACGGGATATATATGGCTCTATCCACATATATATCCCGAAGTAACTATCAAACTTCAGAATTGAGCTTCAGTTACTGTGTAATATACGCTCTTGTGAAATCAATTGCTCCACTAAAGTCAAGCCCGATGTCTTTTACATTCGGTTTCGTTAAGGAAACATTTGAATAGTAGTAGATCGGAAGCATTACCATATCATCTTGAACCAGAATTTTCTCTGCTTTTGCAAAATCTTCCATGCGTTTAGCTGGATCAGTTTCTGTTTTGGCAGCTTTAATCAAAGCATCATATGCAGGGTTAGCGTAACCTGCATTGTTATTACCATTGCCTGTTGTCCACATATCCAGGAATGTCATCGGATCATTATAGTCAGCAGACCAACCACCACGAGCGATTTGGAAATTCAGCTTGTTACGTGTTTGGATAAATACGCCCCACTCTTGATTTTGGGTTTTAACGTCCACACCAAGGTTTTTCTTCCACATATCAGCTACTGCCAAAGCAATCTTTTGGTGACTTTCACTGGAGTTATACAGCATGGTTATTGTAGGAAGTGTAGTTATGCCTTCCTCTTTCATACCTTCTTGAAGCAATTTTTTCGCTTCAGTGAAGTCTTCTTTGAAGTAATCATCTTTATTCTCACTACGGAATTCTTGAGATACTCCTTTGATACCTGGAGGTACAAAGCCGTAAGCAGGAATTTGACCGCCCATTGTTACACGTTCAACGATCGGTTGACGTTGAATAGCCATCGCAAACGCTTTACGGATTTTGGCATTGTTAAATGGTTTTTCAGTTACATTAAACAGGTAGTAGTACGTACTTGCAATTCCTTTAGCCTTAAACTCGTTAGACAATTCGTTTTTCACAGCCGTAATTTGGTCAGTAGGAATTTCACCTGTTGGCATACCTGCATAATCAAGTTGTCCACTTCTGTACGAAGCCAGTTCAGTTGCACCACTGTTTACAAGGGACATCGTAATTTTGTTCAACTTGATTTCGTCTTTACCCCAATAGTTTTCGTTCTTGGTTACTTCGATCTTTTGACCGCTATCCCAAGCCGTTAATTTGAAAGGTCCGTTAGTAATCATGCTATCTTTCTGAACAGCCCACTTATCGTTACCTTTAATAGAAGGATTTACAGGATAGAAAGTGTAGAAAGAAGTCAATCCTAAGAAGTACGGAGTTGGGTGATCCAGCTCTACTTGCAATGTATGGTCATCAACAGCTTTAACACCTACATCTTTAAAATCTGTAATTTTAGTGCCTTTATAAGATTTCGAAGTGCTCAGGTTGTAGCCCTCAGCATTTTTGATATAGTACAATTGGTAAGCATATGGAGGTGCCGGAGCCGTCGAAGGATCCAATACCCGTTGCCAAGCAAATACGAAGTCGCTTGCTTTAACTGGGTCGCCATTACTCCATTTTGCAGTATCACGAAGTTTGAACGTGTAGGTTTTGCCGTCATCAGAGATTTTCCAAGATTCAGCAACGCCAGGGATTTCTTTGCCGTCAGGGCCCATACGTACGAGACCTTCATACAAAGTTTTCAGAACCGCGTTCGTTTGACTATCCTGAGCTTGTGCCGGATCGAAGGTTGGCGGCTCGGAAGAAAGGTTAACGCGCAAAATTTGCTTGTCGGCCGGAGCCGGCGTAGTCGAGGTGTTTTCTTGTGCGCCCTTACCATTGGTATCGTTCTTGCTGGAGCCGCAACCTGCGAGCAATGCGCCAACTGCAAGAATGAGTGTCAAAAGGACTAAAAAGCTTTTCCTTTTCATCTAGCGTTTTCCCCCTAGTTCTAAAGTGGTATATGTTTATAGATTATACAACCAGCGGTCAAAAAAATCTACATTACATTTCTTCAAATTGAGCTTTTTTTTCAAAAAAACATGATTAATTCATATTTTTTCACCATTCCATGTCATCTTATATCACATGATGTTGAATATATTCTTAAATATACCAACAACAGTCAACAAAATATACGCCAATGTCATTGCTATAAAAGTTAATCTCCAGACCGCTCTACATAATCTTTTACCATCAACCTTTCCTTTTATTCGATTTTGAGCTCCTCCAATTAAACCCAAGGCCAGTAATAGGAGCAGTAGAATCAAATAAAAACCGAATCGAGATGTAAAAATGACGTTAAAGAGTGCTGCGACGGAAAATATCAGAAAAAACGTGGTAATATCCATAGAAGTAAGTAACGATTTCTTTTTTTCCATTTTAAGAATGTAGCGACAAACCGCAAACACGATCAAAAACGGAAAAAAGGGAAGAATACTGAAAGTGATAATAGTACCTTGTATAAGACTCAACTGATCACCCCTCTTTTAGCCGCATACCTTCAATTAATTGCCACAATACCTCATGAGTTGGTGCAGTAACCCCAGCCTGATCTGCCATCTGCACCAGTTGTCCGTTAATTGAAGCAACTTCCGTCATGGACTGTGCAAGTACATCAGCTAGCATGGACGAGTGATTTTCTGCCGTTGACCGGCATACATTTATAATTTGCTCCCACCATGCGTTTTCCCAGTGGATACCATGAGCTTCATACACTTGAATGCCTTCATCGTACAACCTGCGCATCATATGTATTCGAATAGGGTGCGAAAGCAGCTCGCCATTACGAACTCGCCATACCGCCGTCAGCGGATTGATTACAGCATTGATCAACAACTTGCGATACATACCGTTCTCGATTTCTTTCGACAAGCAAGCGTCAAATCCTGCTGCAAGCAGCCGATTTAGCACACATTGGTTAAAATTATTGTTCTTCGACTCCTCCCCTTCCTCCGAACAACCTATTTCAGTAACACCCGATCCTGCATGTACAATAGATGCGACTCCCTGCCTCTTGGCTCCTTCAGTCGTCACAGCAGGATATACCACAGCTTTAGGCCAAGCCTTTCTAATGCGTTCTATATGACCGATTCCATTTTGCAAGCAAACGATTCCTATAGCTCTGTCCATTTGAGCTGCAGGCTGGATCTGTTCTAATACTTCCTCAATCGCCCCCTGTTTGGTCATAAGCATTATCCATCGTGCCGGAGCCTGTGAATTTAACCGTTGCCAATCTGCCAATGGCGCTACCTTCAATTTATCTCCGGACACATGTATTGCCACCTGTCCCTCCTTATCAAACACAGTAATTCCTTCATGAGTAATGACGCGTGCCTGCTCAAGTGTACGTGTCCACAGCCTTACTTTTGTACCCGAGGCAGATAACCTCCCGGCAAACAACAATCCCAGCGAACCCGCTCCAATAATATCAATCACCTTTGTATCGTCTCGCTTCCATCTTTTTTTCTACTATATCATATGCACTCTAAAGAAATACAAAAAACGCCAACTACGGCAAAGCGCTAGTTGACGTTTTATTTCAGAATTGCAGAAGTAATCTTGTTACTCAATGCGCTCCAGATTCCCATTGGCGTCCATTTTGAATCTGGATTTAAGCTCTTCCTCATCTTCAGTAATTAGAGCCAAGCGCCGAGCCCGGTCCATAATCTGAATCAGAGCTTTATAATCATCATTCACAACACGATAGTCGGTTTGCACCTCATTCACTTCTTTGGACAGCCGGTCATTAATGGAGCGAAGCTGATTCAATTCTTCTTCCTTTTCCCGTAAATCTTTCTCCAGCATCTTAATCTGCCGATTCGTTTCCTGGACGGATCCCTTCCATTGACGCAAGAAACGAATTACTGCATCAATAGATAATGTATCCTCACTCGTACCATCTGTTCTGTACCCACCTTCAACTGTATCAAGCGAGGCAAAAGCCGCAACCTGTGATACACCTACCGGGTTCTGCTTGCGGATATAACTGCGCTTCTGGCGCTGTGCTTTGGCAATGCTAATTGCTTCATCGTAACGTTTGCGCACGCAACTGTTCCAACGAAAGCCGCATGCTGCAGAGGTTCTTCCTATCTTTTGTCCAACCTCCTCAAACGCAGCAAGCTGCGTTCCACCTTCACGGATATGCCGCAATGTCACCTCCGCCAATATCAAGTCATCTTCCACACTCCATGCATCTTGTCTTATTGCAGTCATGCCTCTAGCCCTCCTAACAACATCCTGAAATAACCGTCTTCATGAACCGATCCTGCCGGTATTTGAATAGGGTATAAAAGCTGTTTATTCATTCCTATGCCTCTCGTAGAGTTCATAGAATCTATTTGATACTAAATTGTATTTCCATTTCTGCAAGAACTCATACGTGAACGTAAACAGTTTCGGGTTTCAAGCATGCTCAGACTGCTGTACAATAAAATGAATGGTTAAAGAAACAGAAAGGATCATATACATTACTATTAGTTTTTTTCGGGAATACATAAAAGGGGAAACCAAATGAACAAACGAATAAAAATCACAATCAGCACCCTGCTGAGCACCATTATGTTGCTAACTTTCATTTATGTACGTCCTACTCTAGCCGCTCCCTCCCAAGAAGAAAGTCAGATTTTACAAGATAGCCTGTCGATTGTAGAGATAGACCATGAAATTGAGCGAATCAGTCAGGAGCAACAGACTCTTTTGCAGCGCCAGCAGGAACTGCGAAGTAACCTCACCGTTCAGCAAGAGCAAATGACCATACAACGGAAGCGTGCAGGCTCTGTGCTGCGATCTTATTATATGGGGGAAAGGGACAAGCTGTTAAGTGTGGTGCTAGGGGCAAAAAGTATAAGGCAACTTCTCTCTCTGTACGATTACTACTTGTTATTGATTAGTCACGATCAGGATGTGCTTCAAGAATACGAATCCAATTATCAATCTATGCGAAAAACAGAACAACAAGTCACCCAAGCCTCAATGGAATTGGAGACAGTCAAAACAAGCTTACTGGCTCAACGTAAACGCATTGTCCTGCTTCAGTCGCGTGTAAATGACGGCGTTAACGCCAGTAATGACCCGGATACCCTACGCAAGCTAATTGGCGAAATGACAGCTTATTGGGAGAATGTAGGTGTCTACGAGGTAAATAAACACTTTAAAGCATTAGCTCAAGCTATGCAGGATTTACCGCAATTCATTCAACAACAACAAGGTGCCATGGTTACAAATGGAAAAGTCATTACGATAAGCATTCGTGAAGAGGACTTTAACCGTTTTTTAAAGTCAGAAAATGAATTGTTTAATCACTTCAACTTTACATTTGCGCAGGATCAAATTATGGTAGAAGGCCAACAAGGAACGATGAAATTAAGGGTAGAAGGTCACTACACGGTGGAGAATGAACCAAAAAATTCAATTTTATTTCATGTGGATCGATTAGTATTTAATGGTCTGGAACTACCTGATACGACCCGCAACAAGCTGGAAAGGGATTTTGATCTGGGTTTCTACCCACAGCAGCTTATTTCCTATGTCAAAGCCACAGAAGTACGTACTTTAGCAGGAATGCTTGAAGTTAAGCTCGAATTAAATTTTAAGTAAACTGGCTTTTGCTTGCCTTCAATGTTCTGAATTTTCACGCGTATAAAACAAGACCCCGGGATATTCCCGAGGTCTTGTTATTTGTAATAACGATATGGACTTTATAGCAGATCGGCTGCCAACTGTGCGAGCTTGGAGCGTTCTCCTTTTTCCAACATGATATGCCCGCTAATCCCTTCTTGCTTAAACCGCTCCACTACATAGGTTAAACCGTTGCTGGCTGCATCCAGATAAGGGTGATCAATCTGCTCCGGGTCTCCCATCAAAATGATCTTGCTTCCCTCACCCACCCGAGACACAATCGTTTTAATCTCATGTCGGGATAAATTCTGCGCCTCATCGACTATAATAAATTGCCCAGGTATCGAACGTCCGCGAATATAAGTAAGTGCCTCCACCTGAATACTGCCCAAGCCCATCAAAATTTTGTCGATATCACCTGATTTTTTGGCATCAAACAGATACTCCAGATTATCGTAGATTGGTTGCATCCACGGACGAAGCTTTTCATCCTTTTCTCCTGGTAAATAACCAATATCCTTGCCCATAGGAACAACAGGTCGAGCAATCAGCAGTTTCTTGAAGCGATGTTCATCCTCTACTTTAAGCAAACCTGCCGCCAGCGCCAGCAACGTTTTGCCCGTACCCGCTTTTCCTGTAATGGTCACGAGAGGGATATCATCATTAAGCAAAAGCTCCAATGCCATCCTCTGTTGAGCATTGCGCGCGCTGATTCCCCATACTGATTCGTTACTTAAGTACAGCGGCTCTAATCGCTCTGCCTCCTGGTTAACTTTCAGTAATGCTGATTTTCCAGTTCCCATTTCATCTTTCAGAATGACAAATTCATGTGGATACAGTGTATAAGGTAGTTCCAGTGACTTGATTAGTAAAAAACGGTTAGAGTAAAATTCATCTATGATGGACGGGTGCACCTGTATTGCCGAGTATCCGGGGTATAGCTCACTTAAATCGCCTGTTCTATCGGAGAGGTAGTCTTCAGTCAGCAGTCCCAATACATCTGCTTTGATCCTAACCAGCACGTCTTTACTGACCAAAACGACCGAACGCGGCTCAGGCTGCTCCTGCTCTTCCAGATGATAATTCAAGGCGACCGCCAAAATCCGGTTATCGTTCGAAACCTCCCCGAACATCTCCTGAACTTTCAAAAAACTTCGGTGGTTCAACTCAACCTTAAGCCTTCCACCTTGGGGAAGTGGAACGCCACTATGCAGATGGCCCACTTCTCTCAACCCGTCCAACAATCGCGATACATTGCGGGCATTCCGTCCAATCTCATCCGCGTTGCGTTTTTTGGAGTCGATTTCTTCCAGAACTACAGCTGGAATAACAACTTCATGTTCTTTGAAGGTAAAAATGGCTTTCGGATCATGCAGCAGCACATTCGTATCCAGCACAAAAATTTTCTTCACTAAATCCCCTCCAAAGCGGCGTGGACAATCTCGTGTTTCATACCTATACCTATTCACCGGGTACCTAATACTTGCTGATTCCCTGAAAAAAGAACCCCAAAGCAGCATAAAACAACGAAAAGTTGTAAGTGAAATAGCCTCTGAGCCTGTCCATTTTTGAATTTAGACACAAAAGGCCCAGTGATTGCTCACTGGACCTAGACTTGGTTCACTATAACTTTAGACATACCTCAACCCCCTTATGTTATATAAGAGCTTTACTCGCTGCGAGTATAACATAAGCGGGAAGAAAGATACATACTCAGGAATTGGAAGAAGCTGCGGTATTGTCGCTTGCTTTTTTAGCTAACTCCTCTTGTAGCGCTTGTTTGGCCAAATCGAGCTGTTGCTCATCAATGTACACATACGGGCTACGCCATGTTCCCGCTACCGGATTGTATTTCACATTTTGCTTGGAAATATTCCAATAGGTTTGTACGATATTCTTCATTTGCTGTGACTCAATATCTGTCATCATATTCTTATCAACCGATTTAATAATTGCACTAAACTTGGTCAAAGCGTTAAAGGATTGCATTTGGTCAATTAGAGAATGAAGCACCTGATTTTGTCGACGATTGCGATCAAAATCGTCAGATTCAGCTGTTCTCGGACGACAATTCGATTTGCGGTAGCGAACAAAATCAAGAGCCTGGTCACCGTTCAAATGCTTGGCTCCAGCTGTCAGATTAATATCGGTACCATCTGCACGGTCACGATAACACATGTTTTTATCAACCGTCACATCTACGCCACCCAAATTATCTACTACATCTCTAAAGCCCTGGAAGTTAATAACCGTCACATAATCGATATCAATGTTTAAATATTTGCCGATCATCTTCTTCATCTGTTCTTCAGCAACTTCACCAGATTCTTTTTCTCTAGCCTTAAACACCGGATAATACTCATTCAACTTGCGAGGTTTATATCCATCCATTTCTAGACGCGTATCGCGCGGTAGGGACACGATGGTAGACGATTTAGTATTGGGGTTCAATGTAGCTACCATAATAACGTCGGACAAATAAGTCGGATGATCAGGGCGGTAATCGGTTCCTAGCAATAAGATAGTCAAAGGCTTAGTTTCTGCCAATTGTGTTTTGGGTACTTCCTTGTTGATCCCCGTATCCAAAACTTCCTCTACCTGATTGTAAAGATAGTAGGTATAACCACCTGCTGCTAAAATACCTATAATGAGCAGAAACAAGACAAACTTCATAAACGATCTGAAAAAGCTTTTTTTCTTTTTCGTTTTTTTCGGTTTGGCGGATTTTTTCCCAGTTTGTGTCCGGGGAGGCAATCCGTTCGAAAGATTACTCATGCTTCAACACCTTTTCCTGCGTTTTGAGAAATATAGCTTTCTCCAAGTTTACAATCCTAAAACACATACAGCGGCGCATCCCGTTCCCGGGCGTCGCCGCTGTGGCCAAAGACCAATCCAATCAATTACATATTTGCTTGTGCTGTTTTACGTTGTTTCTCTGCACGCTCGCGTTCACCTTTGTTCAAAATCTTTTTACGCAAACGGATGGCATTAGGTGTAATTTCGCAATACTCGTCATCATTCAGGTATTCGAGCGCCTGCTCCAAAGAGAAGATTACAGGTGTTTTCAGTTTAACTGTATCGTCTTTTGTTGCTGAACGAACGTTTGTCAGTTGTTTTTCTTTACAAATGTTAACGACGATGTCGTTATCACGTGTGTGCTCTCCAACGATCATACCCTCATAGATTTCAGTACCTGGCTCTAGGAACAAAATACCGCGATCTTCTACGCCCAGCATACCATAAAATGTAGAGCTGCCGTTTTCTGTTGACACGAGTACACCCTGATGACGTCCACCTACTTGACCGCCAACAAATGGTCCATAGCTGTCAAACGCATGGTTCATTACGCCATAACCACGAGTCAAAGTCAGGAAGTTTGTAGTGTAGCCGATCAGACCACGTGCAGGGATCAGGAATTCCAAGCGAACTTGTCCGGTGCCGTTATTAATCATGTTAACCATTTCGGCTTTACGGGAGCCCAAACTTTCCATAACTGCGCCCATGCTTTCTTCCGGAATATCAATAAGGAGACGTTCGATTGGCTCCATTTTCTTACCATCAATTTCCTTGACGATAACTTCCGGTTTGGACACTTGCAGTTCGTAACCTTCACGACGCATGTTTTCAATCAAGATACCCAGATGCAACTCACCACGTCCGGATACAATAAAGGCGTCCGGGCTATCCGTTTCATCAACACGTAAGCTGACATCCGTTTCGAGTTCTTTCAGAAGACGCTCACGCAATTTACGGGATGTTACCCACTTACCATCGCGACCTGCGAATGGGCTGTTGTTTACCAAGAAGGTCATTTGCAGTGTCGGCTCATCAATCTTCAGTACAGGCAGCGCTTCAGGATGGTTTGGATCAGCAATGGTTTCACCAATGTTGATATCTTTAATTCCCGCAATCGCTACAATGTCACCAGCGCCCGCTTGATCCGTTTCAATACGTTTCAGGCCTTGGAAGCCGAACAGCTTCTCAATACGCGCCGATTTACTACTACCATCACGTTGCATAACTGTGACTGCTTGCCCCTGCTTGATGATACCGCGGTTTACACGACCTACTGCAATTCGGCCAAGGTATTCGTTATAATCCATCAGTGTTACGAGGAATTGAAGAGGCTCATCTACATTCTCAGTTGGAGCCGGAATATGCTCTACAACTGTTTCGTACAATGCTTGCATGTTATCGTCTTGCTTTTCAGCATCCATGCTGGATGTTCCGTTCAGCGCCGAAGCGTACACAACAGGGAATTCCAGTTGCTCATCATTCGCACCCAGCTCGATGAACAGATCCAGTACTTCGTCAATAACTTCTGCCGGACGAGCCGCCGGACGGTCAATTTTGTTCACTACAACGATAGGCGTCAGATTTTGTTCCAGCGCTTTACGCAGTACGAATTTCGTTTGCGGCATGCAACCTTCGTAAGCATCTACGACAAGTAAAACACCGTCAACCATTTTCATAATCCGTTCCACTTCGCCACCAAAGTCGGCGTGTCCCGGTGTATCTACAATGTTAATCAGATAATCTTTGTAAGTGATAGCTGTATTTTTAGCCAAAATCGTAATACCGCGTTCACGCTCCAGATCGTTGGAGTCCATGGCGCGCTCCTGAACAGCCTCGTGTTCTCTAAATGTTCCGGACTGTTGAAGCAGCTTGTCGACAAGCGTCGTTTTTCCGTGGTCGACGTGGGCAATAATCGCAATATTGCGAATGTTTTCTCTAGCATGCATGGTTTGTATCCATATCCTTTCCGTATATCAAAATAGTGTCTCTATCCTGAAGCAGTGCTGATTCAAGGCTAACAATCGTTCTTTAGGCCCACTCCCTGCCAGCCTTCTATATGTTTCAGGCTTTGTACAGACAGCTTCTCTCTCCGATTCGCGTGAAAACCTTAAAATAAGCGTCAGAAATCATTCCGACGCTCTTATCATATCCATTATATTATAGTTGAAATATGTCATAAAGCAAGACATTATTGCCTGTTCCGTAATTTACCGCCATAAAATCTCATTGCTTGTCGTTTACCATTTGCGTTTGCCACGGTTGTTTACGACCAACCAGATTCCAGCGCCGATCAGTAAAACTGCAATAACATATATGATACCCGTTCTTAACAGGGTAATGACCAATAAAAACACCGATACCAAGCCCAATATCACGCCCCCCGTATATACATTACGAGAAAGCGAAATATCATTAATGGCGTACTCCCATAATCCAACCGCCACACCTAGAAGTAACAAAGGCCATAAATAGGCCATTAAATGCCAGCCCCAAATATTGCAGAGCAAAAATAAGAAGCCATAAACCGATAAAATCCCTGCTGGCAGCAACATAAAGGGTGAAACTTTACGCTTCATGTACATTGCATGCAGTACGATTCCAGGTATTAAAAACAGCAAAGGCCAAAAGTTTCGTCCCAAGAAGGAGAACGTCCCCAGTTTCCCCAACAAAATAATCAGTCCTACGGCAACAATGCCCACTCCGATCATACGCTCTTTTCCGGAATTCATCGTGGTCTCCTTTGTTTGCTGAATTTGTTTTTAGGTCGCTTAATGTGATTGTTTTTAAGTATATTTTAGCCGATGTTTTCCAAAAAAACTACGTTCAAATATGATGAGCACGTAGCTGACGATATATTCCTGCAATCACAACTGCTGAGGCTAAGAGTCCTGGTAACCATGCATGTATAAGCTCTCCCGCACCTGCTAACCATACACCCAATCGGGGATCACGCAGTAGCATTTCTCCTGCCGTAAAAGCCAGGATTGCAGATCCGAGCAAAACAAGTACAGGGAACCGGTGAAGCCAGATCGCAATTACGTTGCTGCCCCAGACAACTATCGGAATGCTAATTGCAATACCAATGACAATAATGGCGATATCCCCATCTGCTAGTGCTGCAATAGCTAATACGTTATCTAGACTCATCACAAAGTCCGCTACCAGAATCACCTGTATAGCCTTCCATATGGTTGTTTCTGCTCTGACTCCTACATGATCCTCACTCTCATAAAGCAGCTTAAACGCAATCCATAACAGAAGTAGACCGCCTGCCGCCTGAATAAAGGGTATGCCCAGCAAAATGACAGCTACAAAAGTCAAAACACAGCGCAGGAGGACTGCACCGACTGCCCCCCACCATATAGCTTGACTCCGCTGCCTTGCAGGCAAATTTTTGCTCGCCATGGCTATAACAACCGCATTATCACCGCTTAACACCAAATTAATCATTAATATTTTCAACAGCAAAATGATATGCTCCATGTGTACAAACACCCCCATCCTACTTGTATGCGAAATAGGACGAGGCTATGCTTATAAGCTTTGTCAAATAAGTCATCATTTATTAAAAAATGATGTCAAATTCGTTGAGTAAAGACCTTGAAATCAATAACAAACAGCCATATAATGAATCGTATTTCCGGAAAACGGGTATTAAAATAAACAACATACAATGACTTTAGGATGTTTAATCAGGGAGATGAGAACGATTGATATGTCCGGACTTCAGTTCTTTTGGCTACTGCTTAATGTGATATTTATTGATCTTCTGCTCGCAGGGGATAATGCGATTGTAATTGGACTTGCCGCCAGAAAGCTGCCTCCTGCAACGCAAAAAAAAGCGATTCTGTACGGCACCGGTGGTGCCCTGCTTATTCGCATAGCAGCCACCATTGTGGTACTCTGGCTGCTTCAAGTACCGTGGTTGTTACTCATCGGGGGGATTATGTTAGTCTGGATTGCGTATAAGTTGCTCGTAGACCAGGAGGACCATACCGAAGTCAAAGCGGGAACAACATTATGGGGTGCTATCCGCACGATTGTTGTAGCCGATGCGGCTATGGGTCTGGACAATGTGATTGCTGTTGCTGGCGCTGCCCAGCAGCATTTGCTACTTGTAGTGCTGGGTCTGTTAATCAGCGTGCCAATCGTGGTATGGGGAAGCACTCTTTTTATTAAACTGATCAATAAATTCCCCTGGATTATCTATTTGGGATCGGCTGTGCTTGGTTATACGGCCTCTAATATGATTACTGAAGAACGTAAGCTGGAACCCTACTTTACCGAGCACCCTGCGCTGCGCATCTTGTTTATTGCTACAGTTATGGCTGGTATTTTGCTCACGGGATATCTTCAAAATCGCAAAGCAATGTCCAGTCGAGAAAAAGCTGTTTAAAATGCTTCAAAAACTGTTTTAACTAAAATCAAAAAAGGCAGACCCCATAATAACAGTGGGTCTGCCTTTTTGTTTAAAACCAATCTTCCTGTATAACTTCCTCATTACGCCCCTCTATAGCTCCGCCTGACTCCAGGACAAGCGTTTCCGTTGCAGCCACAGCCTGTTCAATCAAGGCATTTAAATCCCGAATAGAGGCTTCAATCTTTTGAACAACCCACAAATTTGGATTGGTCGTTGGGGATTTAGGAACAAACAATGTGCAGCAATCTTCATATGGAAGGATGGATAAATCGTAGGTGCCAATTTGCTTAGCGATTTCCGTGATCTCCTGCTTATCCATCATGACGAGAGGTCGCAGCAATGGTAATTCTGTTGAACGGCCAATCACATTCATGCTGGATAACGTTTGACTAGCAACTTGACCCAGACTGTCACCCGTCACGAGTGCCAGCGCTCCTTCACGCTCAGCCAGCATCGTTGCAATTCGCAGCATAGACCGTCTCATTAGCGTTATAATCAGATTGTCCTGTCCAGTGCGCGTAAAGGCCGTCTGCACCTCTGTAAACGGTACAAGGTGGATTTTGATCCGCCCTGCATAGCCTGCTAATACCCTTGCCAATTCAATGACCTTTTCTTTCGCACGCTCACTTGTAAACGGATAGCTATAAAAATGTACACATTCAATTTCCAGTCCTCTACGCATGGAAGACCATCCTGCTACCGGGCTGTCGATTCCACCAGACAGCAGCAGCATAGCTTTACCGTTCGTTCCTAACGGAAAGCCCCCTACAGCCATAATAACATCGCTGAATATATAGGCCGCCTGCTCTCTGACCTCCACACGCAACTCAATATCTGGTTGATGCACATCGACCCTCAACGCTTGAAACTCTCGCAAAATAGGAGAACCAATTAAATGGTTCATCTCTTGTGAGGAATGAGCAAACTCCTTCCACACTCTGCGGGCATTTACCTTGAAAGTCGTTCCCTCGGCCACATTCAGCTCACGCATCAAAGCTACAGCGGTCTCAATTATAGCACCCAGCTCGACAGGAGCCATTTTGACAGGACTTATTGTCGTGATGCCAAACACTTTTTGTAACACTTGAATGATCTGTTCATAAGGCTCTCCTCCGAGTACCACATAAATCCGTCCAAATTCCTTCCGCAAAGAAGCGCCGGGAAACGGCTTGAGCAGCAGCTTCACGTGATTCAGTACTGCCTTTTCAAAACGAGTTCTATTCTTCCCTTTTAATGTAAATTCACCGAAGCGAAGTAACAGCATATCATAGTGCATTTTAACGTTTCCACCTTTCAAGGGATTCCAGCTTGGCTACAGCCTGTTGCAGTGCAAGTATAAGCTCATCGATATCCTGTTCCGTATGCTCGTCACCGAAGCTGATACGAATGCCGCCAGATGCTTCTGCCTCATTGCGGCCCATCGCCTGCAGCACCCGGCTGGGCTCGGCCAACTTCGAAGAACAAGCCGATTTGGTGGATACGGCCACACCTAGTTGCTCCAGCGTATGCAGCAGCACCTCGGCCTTCATACCCGGATATGAAAAGTGGACAATATGCGGTGCTTCCTCCCCGCTGTTTAGCCGCAGTTGAGGGATTGTCTGCACTTCTGCGACCACCCGTTCTCTCCACTCGGTCATACGTCGTGCTGTTTCTGCTTGTCGTTCGCCCGCTAGTCGTACCGCTTTGGACATACCAACAAGCAGTGGCACATTTTCCGTACCTGCACGAAAACCCTGCTCCTGAGAGCCGCCACTATGCAGTGGGAAAACCTCTACACCTTCCCGAACGAATAGTAGTCCAGCACCTTTAGGTCCACGCAGCTTATGCGCAGAGAGGCTGTACAGATCAGCCTGCCAGCCCCGGATATCAACCGGCAGCTTTCCAAACCCTTGTACACCGTCAATATGAAATAGAATACGGGGGAACTGTTTCTTCAGCGCAGCTCCGATATCATGCACCGGTTGCACCCTTCCCGTCTCATTATTGACATGCATAATACTGACTAAAATCGTATCTTTACGGACAGCGGCACAAACCTGTTCGGCGCTCACATGCCCTTCTGCATCGACAGGTAAAAATGTAACCTCAAAACCCAGATTTGTCAGTTGTCTGCAAGCTTCATACACAGACGGGTGTTCTGTCGATACAGTAACAATATGCTTGCCTCTGGTCTGATACTGCAAAGCTACTCCCTTAATAGCAAGATTGTTGCTTTCCGTTGCCCCAGATGTGAAGACAATCTCTGATGGATACACTCCCAAAGCCGCAGCACATACTTCGCGCGAACGCTTAAGCAACTTATCCGCATCCTCTCCATACCGATGCATCGAAGATGGATTGCCATAGTGGCGTCTCATGATCTCGGCAACGGTTGTAATCACCTCTTCAAAAGGCGGAGTTGTCGCGGCATAATCAAAATATTTCATTAAACTCCCCTTTCTACCCTACAACTGCTGCAACAAAAAAAGACCAAAACAGGGAAAGGTCGCTACATTATAGCGACACCCTTTCCCCATATTGACCCTGTTCTGCGGACCTAATCTAAATTGAAATTACGCACTTTTTTCGTTATAAGCTATAGGGCTTAGATCGTATATTTTTCACGTGCATTTTGAATCTTGTTAATATATCTTTGCGTTTCCAGCGGAAGCTTATCCAGTACAGACATTAACTGTTCATCACTACTTACACCAAGCCGCTGCACCCGTCCGGGACCTGCATTATATGCAGCCAGCGCCATATTTTCTTGTCCGTTAAAACGTTTAATCTGATAAGACAAATAACGAACTCCAGCATCAATATTTTGTCCAGGATCATACGGGTCACTGACTCCCAGACCTTGAGCCGTAGCATCCATAAGTTGCATAAGCCCTTTGGCCCCGGCCGAAGAAGTGACCGACGGATTGAATGAAGATTCCGTATCAATAACTGCTTTAATCAACGCTACTGGAACGCCGTATTTCTGACTAGCCTCGTTAATCAAATCATCATATGCCGTAGGTGTTGTAGGTCCGTCTGTTGCTGTGCTGGAAGGAGCGGGATACAATGACGAAGCCGTTCCCCTCGAAGGTCCCAATTGAAGCCAAAGCAAACCATTTTCGTCTCTGGTAACATCACTTGAATTTTCTCGAGTCACAGCACCATCTGTTTCCAACTGACCTACTTGTTCCAGTAATCCGGAAAAAGCGTCCGTTGTCCCCGTCTGGGTTGTAGCACTCATATTATTTAACAGCTGCATGTCTAACATGGACTTGGACACGCGCGGATCAATTTGCATGTGGTGTTCCCAACTTTCTATAGTTGTTATATCCCAAATAGCTTGTCGTTACTGCTATGATACAACTTTTTACTATGTACTTCCATACCTTTTAATGAAAAAAAGCTCCGTTTCTGTCGAAAAGACAGCGGAGCTTTATAGATCAGCTTAAATGTAATTATATCACTAAGATGATTTTTCTCGGATATACAAAAGAAAACTGTACTTTTTCCTCCAGCAAGGTCAGCGAACGAACGGGATAAAAGCAAAATAACTCAATGTCGCCAGCGCCCCAAGACCAATCGACCAAATGCCGGTCGTTTTGCTGCCATTCACATAAGCAAAAAAGCCTAAAACTGCAGCAATAGGCCCCAGAACAATGGACCACATAAACAATGAGGCAATTCCCGCAGCCAGACCAACATAGCCAGAAATACGACCACTATTGTTTATAACTTGCTCTTCACCCTTGACCTCATGTCGAGTCGCAACTGAGCCGGGAGCAACCTCTGCTGCATATTCCTCACGATCATTACGGCGCTTGGCAGATCGTTCATGAATGTGACGGGGGTAATCTACACGTTTGCGGCTAACATGCTCTTCATTCTGATGCTTGTCGTTTTCATGATCTTCCATAATAAACTGCACCTCCAAATGCAAAATGAATCGCGTAATAAAATTTACACGGACTTCGGTTTAAAAGTGTGGCAACAGGTTGCGGCTGACGTGTCGGCCTTATCACGTTCTTCTGAACTGAAGCTTTCCCCCGCATATTCTTCTTTAAATTTCTTTCCGGCATGACCATCAACTTCAATCATGATCAAATCTGCCTTGCACAAGTTGTTTTCTCCCCAATAATGACAATTGGCTACGCTACACTTAACGATTGGCTTGGCCTCTTGGCTCATGATCATCACCTCGGATTCATTGTCCCCCCGCTATCCCGCACCTATGCGTTTATGGTATATGGCAGTTGGTGACATACGAAAAAAGCCGCTTCCTTCACCTCCTCCAAAATGGCAGGAAGCAAGTAGAAAACGGCTTGCTTGTCTTGTTTTAGTTTTTGATTAGAAATGATCTTCCCCGTTGAATGCTTTATGCATGAGTACGGCGAGTCTGCATCCGGCGCTGAGTCAAATAGTCACTTTCATAATAAGTCAGATCATCACGCAATTCTTCAAAATTTTTCGTAATGTCCATGATCACTTCGCGAGCGGCTGGCACTGGCGTTTTACGGAAGCGGATAGCATCTTGCCCCGTATACGCATAGCGTCCATCCTCTGCGTAAGATTCATTTTTGGGATAAAAAAAGCTGTTCACGCAGTCATGGTAAACGTTATACAATGCCTTTTCCGCAAAATCGACGTCAAAATTGGCACGGCGTAAAGCCACACCCAACTTTTCATAAGATACTTCGGAAAAAACAAGGACATGACGGAGATCCGACAAAAAGCCTTTGTAAAAGAGCACGGACTCCTCATTGCCATCTGCAGCCAGTTGCGGCAGAGCATGCTCATTGAGGAATGTTTCCACCCGTTTCACGGCAGTTTTCAGTCTCTCCTGCGCCGACTCACATAATTTTTGTACGTTGACTGCTGACATCAAGGCAGCTCCCCCTTATTTGTTGCTTGTTCATCAATTTGGTTACCCGAAAATAGTCCCCTCTAACCGAAAGAGCTGTAATTTTCAGTATTTATCCTACCACAAATAAGCATTGAAAGGTATAAAAACATGCCAACCTCCTCACGCTAAACCATAAATTTATGAATTCTCAAGGAGGACGGTCCCATGTCTCGGCGAAAATGGTTAAAACCCCTGCTAGGAGCAGCTGCCGGGGTGCTTCTCATCACACTGATGCTGCCTTCCCGTGATCACCGCCATACACCGCAGCCCGAATATACGGCCAAGATGGTGCCACAGCAAGAGAAGCAACTCAAAAAAGGAATGTTGGCTTTGGACCTGTCCGCTACGGATACCCTCACACGCATGGATGCAAGGCAGGATATTCAGTACGTGATGCGGGAACTTGATGGTAAAACTGCTGATCAGAAAAGGGAATTTACCCGCACGCTACAGCAATCGCACAGTCATCTTCATACGTTACAGTGGATTCACACAAGCGACGGGAATACGAACACCTACACGGGCAGCAAAGCACAAACTCGTCTGCTCAGTCATCCTCAAATTAAAAGCAGCTTGGCTGCGGCTCGCCGTTCCGTCATGCAAAATAAATCCTACGAATCTGCTGCATTTCAGGCTGAAGGCGGTAAATATTTTGTCATGGCAGAACCATCGGCTGACGGAACATGCGGCGTTGCTGCTCTGGTCAGTCAGCAAGTATTGCGTGACGTGGAGAAGCATCAGCGGAAAAATTTACGTTTGATTCCCTACCCAAAAGAAGGCAGCTACAAAATCGAATCCGTACACCCCGACACATTGCACGATATTACTGTCAAGACGGGCCACGACAACGAAAATGCAAGCCATTATTTTGAAAATGAAATTGTCGTTCGCTTCCGTCATAATCCTGATTCACGACAACTGCAGGAAATTGCAGCAGATTTACACTGTGCGCCAGGCCGCAAGCTTGGTTATACCTATGTATTTCATTCGGATAAGATGAACTTTAAGGAACTAAAGCAATATTTTTCAAGAAAGTGGAACCCGCTTTATACGGAACCTCACTATATGTATCTAACCAATGAGAGCACACCTATCAAAGCGGACAGCTCTATTCCCAATGATTTGCTCTTTTCCCGCTATCAATGGAATCTGCCGGCAACTGAAACCAACCGAGGTTGGAAATTAAGCAAAGGCAGCAAGGACGTAATTGTCGCTGTCGTAGATACGGGAGTAGATTTGGATCACCCCGACCTAAAAGGTCAAATCCTTTCAGGTCATAACGTGGTAAACCCGTCTGAAAAGCCTTATGATGACGTCGGTCATGGAACGCACGTCGCCGGCATCATTTCTGCCCTCGTGAATAATGGTGAGGGGGTCGCTGGCATGACATGGTACAACAAAGTCATGCCGATCAAGGTACTTGACCAATCCGGCTCCGGTACGACTTACTCGGTTGCAGAAGGTATTATCTGGGCAGCTGATCACGGTGCCAAGGTTATCAATTTAAGTCTGGGCAATTACGCACAAGCTGAATTTTTGCATGATGCGATCAAATACGCCTATGATAAAGATGTCGTATTAATTGCAGCCACAGGCAATGACAATACGGAACGGCCTGGGTATCCAGCAGCGTATCCTGAAGTGTTTGCCGTTTCCGCTACAGATTCTTCTATGCACCGTGCATCCTTTTCTAACTATGGAGATTATGTAGACGTCATGGCTCCAGGTGCAAGTATTGCCAGTACGTACCCAGGGAATCAATATGCTGCACTGTCGGGCACTTCAATGGCCAGTCCCCATGTATCAGCACTTGCTGCCCTGATTCGATCCGTTAACCCCGATCTGACCAACAAAGAGGTTATGGATTTAATGAGAAGCAGCGTAATTGACTTGGGCACACCAGGGCATGACAAATATTTCGGGTATGGTCAAATTGATGTGTATAAAGCGTTGAAAGCAGCACAACGTCCATATGTTCCTTTGCAATTCTATCCACAGCATTTAAGTGACAAGTTAAAATCTATTTTGAAGAAACTGGAAACGTAAGATTCCTTATTGGAAAAAAGCAGCCATGTTGCTCCATGGCTGCTTTTTTGGGCTTTATTAACGCTTGGAACTGCTGCGAACAGGACGCTTGCTATGACTGCGAGTATGACAGCAAGGTTCTCCAGGATCCTTTATACTCACCGGAAATACGTGATGTGGTACAGGTACAATGTGCGTCTGATTAACAATTTCAATTGGATGAACCACAGGCACGACTTGTGGGAAAAATTGATGATTTACAAATTGGATCGGCGGGCACACGATCGGGTCGTAAGGGCAATGACTCATAATGTGCAACTCCTTTCGGTGAATTAGTACAGCATATTAAGAAGGCATGTGCTGTGCTTGGATGTTTACCCCCTAATACAAATATCCCTTATAAAATAGGCTTCCGTTCAACAATGACCGAATGATCAAGCAGTTCGCCCAACAAACGGCACAGTTTGTGAAGACCTGTTATAAGTGTTTCCTTGTCCACATACGAAAAAGAAATACGGATATGATTACTGTCCATACCACCTGCATAGCACACTGCACCAGGTAAAAAGGAAACGCCTTCTCGGTCAGCCAGCCGCTCCAATTCTGGAATATCAACATTAGGAGGAAGCTTAATCCACACATTTAAGCCGCCTTCGGGAGCATACCAGCTAACCTCTGGCGGAGCATAGCGCTGGAGCGTATACAATGCGACTGTCAACCGATCCCGCATTTGTTCCCGCAACCAGACAAGATGTCGATCAAGACGGTTCCTGATAAAGGGCAATAGCGCTTTTTGCGTTAATAGAGGGCTCCCCAAATCCGTAGTAGACTTGGCAGCCACCAAACGATCCATTACACTGCCAGTGGCCGCTACACAAGCTATACGGCAGCCGGGAGCAACGGTTTTGCTAAAGCTTTTGATATATATCACATGTCCGGATTGATCATGTGCCTTGATAGAGAGTGGCGGCTTTGTTTTATAGTAGAGGTCAGAAAATGGATCATCCTCAACAATGAGGCAATGATAACTTTGAGCTAGATCCAATAATTGTGTGCGTCTGGCCGTCGTTAAAGTTACTCCGGTAGGATTATGAAAGGTGGGTATCGTGTAGATCAGTTTTGGGGGATGAGTATCACAAAGACGCGTGAGGATATCGATCCGCATGCCCTGCTCATCCATCGGAATCATAATTACTTTGGCACCACGACTGGTAAATACATCAATGGCCCCCGTATATGTAGGAGCCTCCATGTAGACAACATCTCCAGAACCAACAAAAGTACGTGCCACCAGGTCAATGCCCTGTTGGGCACCACTGGTCACGAGCAGCTGTTCTGCAACAGTGCATAGGCCACGTTCGTTCAGGTGATCTACAAACACTTCCCTCAGCGCTAAATCACCTTCAAAAGTACCGTATGCTGCCATTGCATCAGGATTTCCAGAGGATAGACGTTGAGTATCAGCGATGATTTCGCGTGTAGGAAGAAGCTCCGGTTGAATTGCTGCTATATGAAAAGAATAGGGAACCTGTCTGCTATGGTTAAAGTTTCTCCATAACTGTGCGCGTGGCAAATAATCGATCAGCGACATTTGCCATGACAAATCCTGCGCTCCCTCACGTTGAACAGCTACCGAAGGCTCTGCTACATAGCAACCTTTTCCCTGTGTACAGGTAACCAGATTAATAGACTCCAGCTCAGCATATGCCTTGCTTACAGTTACGGGACTTACCGCAAGCAAACTGGACAAATGACGGACAGAGGGAAGCTTTGTGCCCTGAGGCAACAGTCCAGACTGGATGCGATCTGCTAATGTTTTGGCAATCTGTAAATATAATTTAACACTGCTATTGCGGCTGAGATCAATATGCATCGGAACCGTCCCCTCCAAAAATCAACTGTTACATTTAGACGTTTACTGTTATACTTCATTATCGATATAATACAACAAATTTCATAGTACAGTATAGAACACAGGAGATGATTGGATTGGAACACAAATTTTCGGGTATGGCTCGTACTCAGGGCTCGTCCATGGTAAGGGACATTTTAAAGCTGACACAGGGAACAGATGTGTTATCTCTGGCAGGCGGCCTTCCTGCCGATGCCTTTTTCCCCATCGAAGCTGTTGCTAAAGCCTATGAGCAGGTATTTCGCCTCGGCGGTACTACCGCTCTTCAATACGGCCTAACCGAGGGCTACATTCCTCTACGGGAACGTCTTGCAGCAATCATGTCATCCCAAGGCATCTCCGTCACCAGAGATAACATCATCATGACGACGGGCTCACAGCAGACCATTGATCTGGTTTCGCGTGTATTGCTCGATCCGCAGGATACTGTATTGGTGGAGTCCCCTACTTATTTGGCAGCTCTTCAGGTATTTAATTCCTATGGTGCCAACATTGTAAGTGTAGATACAGACTCTAACGGTATGCGATTAGAAGATCTTGAAGCCAAGATCAAAAAACATCAGCCTAAATTCGTGTATGTCATCCCAACCTTCTCCAACCCGGCAGGAAGTGTTTGGAGTATGGAACGAAGAACAGGCGTTGTTGAAATATGCCGTAAATACGGCACTTTGATTTTTGAAGATGATCCTTACGGACGTCTTAAATTTGACGAAAACCTTAACTTTCCATCCCTTTTCTCAATCGATCAACAGCTAGGTGGAGACGGTCATGTGATGTACACTTCTACATTCTCCAAAACCGTCGCTCCTGGTGTTCGATCTGGTTGGCTGGTAGCTAATCAAGCGATTGTCGTTAAAGTCGCCAATGCCAAACAATCTGCCGATCTGCACTCCAGCAGTATTGATCAACGTGCTTTGAATGAGTTATTGGACTTTTTTGACTTGGACGGACATATTCGTACTGTGTCTGCTGAGTACCATACTCGTATGCTACGTCTCACGTCGCTGATGAAAGAACGCCAATGGGAAGGAATCACCTGGAATGATGCACTTGGCGGTATGTTTATGTGGGTTACTTTACCCGAGGGATTCCGTTCTGATCGGTTGCTGCAACTCGCAATTCAGGAAGGAGTGGCATTTGTGCCTGGACAAGTCTTCTATGCTGACCTAAGTGGCAGCAACCATATGCGAATCAACTTCACGCATACGGATCCTTCCTTGCTTCCAAAAGCAGTTGACCGATTGGATCGGGCACTGAAGATGTACACAGAGGAAAGTGTTGTAAACAGCGTGCGATGATGGAGTTGGCAGGACACGTACGTGAGGCCGCTTCACGAATCATTTGATTTTACGATCGCTGTTCCCTCTGATTCGTTTGGAATTTGAATAGCATGTTGGAATCTGGGACAAAGATGTACGCCTCGCCTCTGTAGATTCAAATGCGTTTGCTACGCTGACTACGTGCCTCATTCTCGAACGGTTTTACGGTAGAGAAGTAAAAATTAGGATGAAAGCCCACAGTAATTATGCTGGGGGCTTCATTCTAAGAATGCACTATATCTGCGTAAGTACGGTATGTTAAAAAGGGTGTGCCATCATTCCCGCAGGAATATGACACACCCTTTTTAATTCAATAAATACATTTGGATTAAAGGCTTTCATGCAAACAGGTCATTTACAAAAGTTAAATTCATACTTTTTAAGGTGTTGCAGTGGGGAAAGTTTTCCGTAAGCCGGGTTCTGTGCTATTCGTGGTACAGACGGGAACTACCCTCCCACTACAAGCGACAATCATCTATCTAGGCCGAACATTGCTATCCAGCTCCAGCGACCAACCTAGACACGCCTCGGGCTAAGGCTGCTTCGCGAAGAAGCTGTGTCCCATTAGGTCTTGCTCCAGATGGGGTTTACCAGGAACGAAGTCACCAGCGTTCCTCGGGGTCTCTTACACCTCGGTTCCATCCTTGCCTGTGCCGCAAGCGGCCATCGGCGGTCCATTTCTGTGGCACTATCCTTCAACTCGCGCTGACTGGACGTTATCCAGCATCCTGCCCTATGGAGCCCGGACTTTCCTCTCGCGGCTTACGCCACCAGCGATTGTCTGTCAAACTTTCCGAACAACATTACATAGTATACAGGGAACGCGCGCATGATACAACCCTGAAAATATTGTAAAACGTATAGATCTCTGTTTACTTGCCCAAATAAAACGGATGTACCTTTCTCTGCAATGAATCATCCGCCACATAATAAGCAGACCTTCCCACGTATAGCGGGATAGAAAGCTTACTAAAATCAGGAACGTCCTCATCTAGGAACAGTTCATCATCTCGGTAGGTCTGCTGTATTTCACCGACGATCCAATCATGATCTCCATAGGTATGAATATCCACGACTTTACACTCATAAGCAAGATAAGCCTCCAGCAATATAGGCACATTGACTGAAATTCCATCCTCATATGCAATGCCAAACTGCTGAAACTTATCTACATCTTTACCACTAAAGGTACCTACAGCCTGAATCCATTCCGATCTGTGCGCAGGCAGAAACTGAATACCAAAGCCTCCGCTTTTCTCGATCAGTCCGTGAGAATATGTTTCCTTCCTCAGTGAAATGCCATACATGCCCGGTGATGATCCGATATAGGTATGCCAGCCTGAGGCCATTACATTATTTTCCTCCTCATAGCGGGAAGTAACAACAGCGACCATGCCTGGATAGGCATGAATTGCAGAATCAGCTATCAGCGTCCGCATAGAACCTCTCCCTACGAAAAAAATAATAGAACGTCTTTATTTTCTCATAGATGTTGATATTTTACAAAAATTGAAAAGGCTCGGTTTCTACCTGAGATACATGTACTTCCGTTGAATAACGACCTTCTGTCAAGCGTTTGCGCATCCATTCTGCGGTTTTAGGCTTCATAATCTTTTCAGCATTATGTCCAGGGTCAATAATAGCAATCCCCGCCATCAGGGCATCGTGAGCCGTATGGTAGTCAATATCCCCTGTGACCAATACATCAGCGCCTTTGAAAAGCGACTTATTCACATAGCGGCTGCCTGAGCCCCCAAGCACGGCTGCCTTTTTGATCATACGGTCTAAGTCGCCCACCACACGTACATGCTCGACCTTGAGACCGTTTTTCACAACATCGACAAACTCCCGTAACGTGCAGGTTTCCTTGAGCTTGCCGACCCGTCCCAAACCAAAGCTACGACCTTGCAAATCCATATGGTACAGGTCATAAGCCACCTCTTCATAAGGATGAGCCTTTAGCATCGCTTGAACAACTTTATTGCGTACACCCTGCGGTATAATGGTCTCAATACGAACCTCTTCACTACGTTCCATTTTACCCTGCTCACCCAAAAACGGCTGTGTGCCTTCACCCGGCACAAAAGTTCCATAGCCGTCAATGTTAAAGCTGCAATGGCTGTAGTTGCCGATATGTCCAGCTCCCGCCCCCAGTATGGCATCCAGTACCCGTTGATGATGTGTTTTTGGTACGAAAACAACAAGCTTGAATAATTGCTCGGTGTGAACATCCTCCAGCGTACCTTCACTTTGAATACCCAGTGCTTCAGCCATCCAGTCATTCATGCCGTCCTCAGCTGTATCCAGATTCGTATGACTGATGTAGACAGCAATATCATTCTTGATCAGTTTTTCATACAATCTACCCGCAGGCTGATCTGTGTTCAAAGCTTTAAGTGGGCGGAATATAATTGCATGATGCGCAATAATGAGGTCAGCTTTTATGCGGATTGCCTCTTCGACAACCTCATCATTAACATCCAGAGCTACTAATATGCTTTTGATTTCCTTTTGCAGACTACCCAGCTGAAGCCCAATTCTATCGTCCGGAACTGCCAAGTATTTCGGAGCCAGCTGCTCCATATAGCTAATTACTGTCTGTCCTTTGGCAAACATGCAAGTACCTCCTCTAGCTGTTCAATTTGCTTGCGCAATTGCTCCCGCTTATGCTGTGCGGATTCCTGATCTGATCGTGCCACTTGTGCCAGCACATCCTCAAGCTTGCGAATCTCCAATTTCCATTTATAAAAAAAGATTTCAGTCGGTGCTTTGACCAATAGTGGTCCGAGTTGCATCAACAAATCCGGTGTCAGTACCAGCGAACTATCGGGAATTTTCCATGGTTGATACAGCGCATCCTGTTTCAGTGGGCTTACCGAATCAGGTACTGCCGTCAGAATCTCATATATTTTCCCGTCTTCTTCCATAATATGTTCACTTGTTAGTATCCATTGATGTTCGATGAGCCAACGGCGTAAGATATCCTCTCCTACGTTAGGTTGTAGAACAAGTTGTTTCACTGAAACAAGCTTGTCTTTCCCTTGCTCTAAAATGGTAGCGATCAAGGCACCACCCATCCCGGCTATCGTAATAACATCAACTTCATCGACCTTAATTACAGCCAAGCCATCTCCCTTTCTAACCGCAATGCGATCCGTGAGACCTGCTTCGGCCACCTGCTTTTGAGCCGCACGCAACGGTCCATCATTGACTTCACCCGCCACAGCTTGCGGTACTCTGCCACTACGCACTGCGGCCACGGGGAGTAGTCCATGATCCGAGCCAATATCCGCAAGTCTGCTCCCGGCAGGAATTTGTTCCATAATATATTGTAATCGTTGAGAAAGTTTCATAACGTCACCCACGTAATCCATTTTTTTCGAGTCCAAAATAAAATTCCAACAACAAATGCCAACTTCAGTAGGCTGTAAAACACCACATCTCCCGCCGCTTGATGGCGCAGGATAATCGTGTCTGCTTCAGCCATGAATGCTAGTGTCATGCCTATAGCGAAATAAACCAAAGCGAGACGCGGAAAGCGGCGATGTACCCACCAGCTTAACCAGATCAACAATACTGCGTGCAAAATCCAAAATGCCTCAAGCATCACTAAAGTTGCTGTAGGCCAGAAGCGGCCTATAAGGATCGCGTACACTAAAAGTAGCCCAGCAATGCCACAGTAATGAAGTAAGCTGTTGCGCAAAGTTAATCCCACAAGACACCATACCACACCGCATAGGCCTACGAGCAAAAGAAACCAAACCTTAGCTTCACCTTGATGGAGCTGAATGATCCATACACCCGAACCCAACATAATCGCACTGCCTAAAGTGCTCAACATCGCGCTCATACTCTTTTCAGAAGACCGCCAAAATGCGGCCACTCCATAGCAAATCGTAGTAACTGCACTCGCCGAGAATATTTGCATTGCCAACGGAAAAGCGGTAAAATAAAAACCGATCAAACAAATGCAGGAAATAATGACAAAACCAAGAAGCCAGGCGATCCCATGCCCGTGTCTAAGATATGTAAGCAGCCCGGTGTTGTTACGGTTCTGGCTCTGCGACGGATCTTCGTCCTCCCGATACAGGTTAGACAAAAAATCGCAATATTGCTCAGGGAGCAGCCGACTTCGCCGCCAATGCTCAATTTCATGTAACAGTATTGCCCGCTTTTTCTCCTGGTCCAAGCTTCTTCCCCTCCACCAAGGCTGCCATGAGATAAAAAAAGACCTCCTGCGCGCTTCAAGCCGCAGAAGGTCCGCAATGTAACGCTTCTATTCGAGGAAATCCTTCAGTCGCTTACTGCGGCTTGGATGGCGCAACTTACGTAGCGCTTTGGCCTCAATCTGACGAATACGTTCACGTGTAACACCGAACACTTTACCCACTTCTTCAAGGGTTCTGGTTCTTCCGTCGTCCAAACCAAAGCGGAGACGCAAAACATTCTCTTCCCGTTCGGTTAACGTATCCAGTACATCCTCGAGCTGTTCCTTCAGAAGTTCATAGGCAGCCGCATCTGCAGGCGCCAACGCTTCTTGATCCTCAATGAAATCCCCCAGATGTGAGTCATCCTCTTCACCAATTGGTGTTTCCAATGAAACCGGTTCTTGGGCAATTTTCATAATTTCCCGTACTTTTTCCACGCTCAGCTCCATCTCGGCAGCCACTTCCTCCGGCGTAGGTTCGCGCCCCAGCTCTTGCAACAGTTGACGCGATACGCGAATCAGCTTGTTGATCGTTTCCACCATATGCACCGGAATACGAATCGTTCTCGCCTGATCGGCTATTGCGCGCGTAATGGCCTGACGAATCCACCAGGTTGCATACGTACTGAATTTAAAGCCTTTTTCGTAATCAAATTTTTCTACTGCCTTAATCAAACCCATATTACCTTCCTGAATCAGATCCAGGAAAAGCATTCCGCGACCAACATAACGTTTGGCAATACTTACAACCAGACGCAAGTTCGCTTCTGCCAACCGGCGCTTAGCTTCTTCATCGCCGTTATTGATCCGTTTGGCAAGCTCCACCTCATCATCAGCAGAAAGCAACGGTACACGACCGATTTCTTTCAAGTACATCCGGACTGGGTCATTAATTTTAATACCGGGAGGCAGGCTCAGATCGTCATCGAAATTAAAATCATCCCCATCATTGTTTTCCGGGTCGTCATTTTGACGCAATCTGGTAACTTCTTCGTCGTTGTCATTCACAACCTCAATCCCCAAGTCACCCAGCTGCTCATAAAACTCATCCATTTGCTCGGGGTCCTGATCAAACGGCGATAGTTTTTCCATGATATCTTTGTAGTTCAGAGAAGAACTTTTTTTACCCAACTCAATCAGTTGATCTTTAACCTGATCCAGTGTTAGTTCCGTCTCCAGTTCAGTATGCTGATCATTCGCCATCTTTCGACTCCCTCCTCCCTAGAAACATCCGACCTCTGTGTGTTCATTGTCTCTCTAGGGCTATAATCTCACTTGCAATTTGTGCTGCGCGCAGAAAGTCACCTAAGCGCTCAGCGGCTCTCATTTCTTCCCTCTTCAAATCCAGTTGCTCCTGCAATGGAAATTTTCGCACTTGATGAATATAATCATCCAAAATGTGCGGTGCCCATACGCCTGGAGCATCCATCATCATGATCGAACTTACGTTCTTCTCCAGTCGGTCGTCTTGCAAAGATGAAATAAAACGGCTTGTATCCGGTAACTTCCCTTGCGCGTAATAGGCATATAGATAAGCAGCAATTGCTGCATGATCCTCAATATTAAAGGCGTCGCCCAGATGCTTTTCTACATACTCTGCAGCTTCTAAATCCTGCATCATCCAGTGAAGCAGTCTGCGTTCAGCCACATGGTAAGCCGGCAACAGATTAGGTGTGGAGACCTGCCCTTTTTTATGCCTACCATTATTCCACCCATTTTCGTTATTATCCCCAAAGTTCTGTTTTTTTTGCAGGGATTGACGCAGTAAATTGCATTCTTGCTTCAAGGTTTCAAAATCCACCTTGACTTCGGCTGACACTTCGCGCAGATACACTTCCCGCTCGGTCGGGGATGACAGAGGTGCAATGACATTTAATGCTTCGCGGGAATACGCGATTCTTCCTTCTTCCTCTTGCAGTATATGGTTTTTTTTCAGATATATAAGCTTAAATTTCACCGTTGAAACAGCACTTTCGATAATTTGGCGCTGGAATCGTTCGCCGCCGTATTGCCGGATAAAATCATCCGGGTCCATACCGTCACTGACCAGCGCTACTTTCACGTGAAGCCCCGCATTTTCCAACAGCGGAAAATTTTTAAGCGCAGCAGCTTGTCCTGCCCGGTCACCATCATAACAAATAATGACCTCGTCGCACAGTCCTTTTAACATCGTAGCATGGTGCTCTGTTAGAGCAGTGCCCATGGCGGCCACCCCATTTTGTACGCCAGCTTCCCATGCCGAGATGACATCACCGTAGCCTTCAAAAAGAACACTTTGGCGAAGCTTGCGAATTGAGGTTTTAGCATGATGGAGATTGTACAGCGTTCGGCTCTTATTGAATAGCTTGGTCTCCGGTGAATTCAAATACTTCGGCTGTCCCTCACCAAGTATACGGCCTGCAAAGGCAATAACTTTTCCGTTGCGATTCCAAATGGGAAACATGATACGATCTCTGAATCGATCCACATATCCATCACCCTCATGCCGGGGAGAAATAAGCCCTCCCTTTTCCATCTCCACGGGATCAAAAGAACGCTTATCCAGAAACTGAACGATCGTATCCCATCGGTTGGGTGCATAGCCAATTTGAAATTGATCAATGATCTTGTCACTGAATCCTCGTGAGCGCAAGTATTCCATAGCTGGTTTGCCGTGCTCCGTATTTTTAAGCAAAAAATGGTACATCTTAGAAGTTAACTCATACGCTTGCAACAGCCTGTCCAACTCAGGATGCTGATGCGATGAATCACGTCCCTGCCATTCGCCGAGCGGGATATGACTTTCTTCTGCCATTGTCCTGACAGCTTCGGGAAAGGATAGTCCTTCGATTTCCATCATAAACTTGATGGCATTGCCTCCCGCGCCGCAGCCGTAGCAGTAAAAAATCTGACGATCCGGTGTCACGGTGAATGAAGGGGTTTTTTCGGAATGAAAAGGACAGAGGCCTTTCATATATTTCCCCTGCTTGGTCAAATGCACGTACTTGCTTACCGTATCTACAATATCATGATGTTGTAAAACTGACTCAATGATATCGTCCGGTATGTTACCTTGTCCGGCACTCATATTAACCACCTTCATCTCTTTAGCACGTAAATATAATTCGATACCGTTACTCATTCTCCTGCAAGCGAAGTAAAAGTTTTGTCAGTTTATGTTGAAAAACTTCACGATCCTCTAATGAAAACGGTTTAGGACCTTTTCCATAACGTCCTTTTTTCCGTTCTTTGGCAGAAGTATGACGTCGGTCAAGCATGAAATCTATCGAATCGTTTCGATACATAGCTCCGCGAAAAGACATCACTTCACAACCTTTTGCCAAGGCAAGTGCAGCAAGACCATAATCATTGGTGGTTACAATATCTCCGCGGCGGATATGATTGGCAATATAGAGATCGGCACTTTGGTCGCTTCGGTCTACTTTAACGACGCTTACACCTTTGCTGCCCTGAATGAGATGATCATATGAAGATACCATAATAACCTCAATATGAAAACGGGAAGCTATCTCCGCAATTTCACTTTTAACAGGACAAGCGTCCCCGTCAACAACGATCCTCACACCCAGTAAAGTTCCGGTTCCCCCCATAAGCATCCCCCATCCGCATTCGAGTAAAATACGGAACGGCTGCAAGATTACTCTTACACCGTTCCGTATATTTATACCCATTTTTTCAAGTTATTCATACTACCACAACTGACGTTTAAACTACAAGCTTGGAAAAATCGGCAAAACGCTTCAGTTCTGAGTCAATAACAGCCAGCAATGCCAAACGATTATTACGAACAGCGTCATCCTCAGCCATAACCATAACGGAATCAAAGAACGCCGTTACCGCAGGGGTAATGGATGAAGCTAGCGCTAACGCACGTGTCGCATCACCTTCCTGTAAAGCTACGCTGTAAGATTCATAAGCGCTATACCATGCTTCGTAAAGCGTTTTTTCGCCTTGTTCCGTAAACTCACCCGTATTAACTGACTTATGCACTGCTTTAGCAGCCAGATTACCTACACGATTAAAGGACTCAACTGTTGCTTTGAATACCTCACCTGTTTGTATGGCAGTCATTAACGCAGCTCCGCGGTTAACAACGGAAGCAACATCGTCATATCCAGCTGCAAGCACAGCATCCACAACGTCATAACGAAGTGTCTCAGACAATAGTTTCTTCACGCGTAATCCAAAAAACTCATGTAATTCTTTACGTATTTCATCCGCGGAACGTTTCATATTTCCAAGGTTGCCGTGCACATCGAGCGCGATATTGAACACATCAGACAACGTAGCTGAAAGCTTACGATCCAACAAAATCTGCACAATACCTGCTGCCTGGCGACGAAGCGCGTAAGGGTCCTGTGAACCTGTTGGAATAATACCGATGGAGAAGCAGCCTGTAATAGTATCTATCTTGTCTGCGATACTTACAATCGCTCCAGCGTTCGTTGAAGGAACCGTTTCTCCTGCATAACGCGGCTGGTAATGCTCAAACACCGCTCTGGCCACTTCTTCCTTCTCTCCAGCCTTACGAGCATAATCCTCACCCATTACACCTTGCAGTTCCGGGAACTCATATACCATTTGTGTTACCAGGTCAAATTTACAAATATCCGCTGCTCGACTAACCGATTCCTGTGTATCTGGAGAAACGCGAAGCTTCTCTGCCAGAGCATCAGCAATGCGGCGAATCCGGCGTACTTTGTCTCCAACCGTTCCCAGCTCTTCGTGGAAAACGATACTTTCCAGTTTGGAGAGTGCATCCTTAATTTCCAGCTTCTGATCTTCTTCATAAAAGAATTTGGCATCAGACAGCCGCGCACGCAATACTTTTTCATTCCCTTTAGCAATGACTTCCAGCGATTGACTTCCTCCGTTACGTACCGTAACAAAATATGGCAGTAGCTCTCCTGTGCGATCCAGCACTGGGAAATAGCGTTGATGTTCACGCATGGAAGTAATGAGTACATCCTTCGGAATGTTCAGGAACGCAGGATCAAAACCTCCGAACAGTACTGTTGGGGTTTCCACCAAATACAGCACTTCTTCCAGCAAATCATCCTTGACCGCAATCGTCCAATCTTTTTCGGCTGCCAACGCTTCAATCTGCTTTACAATAAGCGTTTGACGTTCCTCAATGTCCACAATGACATGCTGCTTGCGAAGTACTTCAACATAGTCAGCTGGACTTTCTACAACGGCATCCTGTCCCAGGAAACGATGCCCTCTTGTCACATTTCCTGACTGTACGCCGGCAATCTCCAAATTAACAATATCGTTACCAAACAAGGCAATCAACCAGCGGATCGGACGAACAAATTTAAAGTCATAACTTGCCCAGCGCATGAATTTAGGGAATGTCATCGCATGTAAAATGTGCAATAAACCTTCGGACAGCACTTCCGCTGTTGGTACACCTATGCTGCTCTTAGTTGCGTAAATATATTCGACGCCTCCAAGCTCCTTGAACGTGAACTGTTCAGGATCAACACCTTGGCTACGAGCAAAGCCTAGTGCAGCCTTGCTCCAGTTACCAGCTTCGTCGAGTGCGATTTTGCGGGAAGGACCTTTAACTTCTTCGTTAATATCTTCTTGCTTCTCCGCTACTTCCTTGACAAGTACCGCCAAACGGCGAGGTGTAGCATAAGCCTCTACAGCACCATAAGCAATACGCGAGCTGTCAAGCCACGCCGTCATACGCTGCTTCAACTGCTGAATTGCATTCGGGATAAAACGTGCAGGGACTTCTTCCAATCCGATCTCAAACAATAAATCCTTAGACATTTGCCGCACCTCCTTTCTTCAACAGCGGGAAGCCCAGCTTCTCGCGCTCCTCCAGATAGGTCGCAGCCACCTGACGCGCCAAATTGCGCACTCGTATAATAAACCCAGTCCGTTCCGTCACACTGATCGCTCCGCGAGCGTCCAGCAAGTTGAACGCATGAGAACATTTCAGCACATAATCATAGGCTGGAAATACAAGATGCTGCGCCATCGCTTTATTTGCCTCTTCTTCGTACATATTGAAAAGAGTAAAGAGCATTTTGACGTCAGATACTTCGAACGTATACTTGGAATGCTCAAATTCAGGCTGGTGGAAGACATCACCGTACGTGATTCCATTGACCCACTCCAAATCGAACACATTCTCCTTGTCCTGGATGTAGGAAGCAAGACGTTCCATACCATACGTGATTTCTACCGCAACCGGACTGGCATCAATACCGCCCACTTGCTGGAAATAGGTGAATTGGGTAATTTCCATACCGTCCAGCCATACTTCCCAACCTAAGCCCCACGCTCCCAACGTCGGTGCTTCCCAGTTGTCTTCAACGAAACGAATATCATGCTCCAGAGGGTTAATGCCCAAACGGCTCAAACTCTCCAAATACAATTCCTGAATGTTATCCGGTGAAGGCTTCAAAACGACTTGGAACTGATGATGCTGATACAGGCGATTCGGGTTCTCACCATAACGTCCGTCTGACGGACGACGAGAAGGCTCAACATAAGCTACATTCCACGGCTCAGGTCCGATCGAACGTAAATACGTCATTGGGTTCATCGTGCCTGCCCCTTTTTCCGTGTCATACGGCTGTACAATAATACAGTTGTGTTCAGCCCAAAATTGTTGCAGCGTTAAAATCATCTGCTGAAAATTCATTGGTACACGCTCCCTTTCCACTTCTCTCAAATGTTGGTGATTTCTTCTCATTAAGCTCGTATGTACAGGGCTATTTTATCCCAAAAGCCTTGCTAGAGACAGCAAAAAGCCCCCGCCTCTACGCCTGTACAGACGTAGGGACGAGAGCTGACTCCCGCGGTTCCACCCTACTTGATTGCGATCCTATATCACCAATCAGATCGTAATCCTCTTTTCCGTGTCCATTCAGACGCTCCCGAGTGCCTTGTTCACGAAGAATTCCCGCTGGGCTTACACCGTCCCCAACTCGCTAATTACAGAGAATACATCCCGCTACTTTCTCGTTCAATGCATCTGCTCCCGAAGGAGATATATAGTAGGATATTACACGGTTTCAGCAATACAGTCAAGAGAATAGGGCGTTTCACATATCGTATTTGTCGAGCTGATCCAAGAAATTGCGGGATTTCAGCTTGACCTCCAACTGCATATCCATGAACTGACGCATGACATGTTTGATCTCCAGCTTGGTGGAGTCCTTCACGTCAATGTTGCCGAGCCGATTCAAATCCATTCTGGCGAACAAGCGCAGCAACTTCAATGTACGTGGAGTCACGCTCAATGCCGCTGGATCAAAATGCTTGTAGCTCCGACACAAAACTCCGCCTAGTCTCGGACTGACAAACATATCTTCATCAGCACATTGTTGACCACTTGAAATACATGCATCAAGCTGAGGAGCATATCCGGCCGCCTGCAATATTTTAAATTCATAAATACTCATGACGATCAGCGGATCTTTGCCACTCTCCAGCGCCTCCAAACATGCTTTTAGCTGCTTAAACCAGAACGCACCTGTTTCCTCATCCTGTAACACCCGATCGAGTAATTCACAAGCATAGGAAGCGTAAGCAGCCTTAGTAATATCCTCGCGTAATGTATGGTGGGATTGGATGATTTCACCGGCATTCAACGTGCCTAAGCCTGTGTTTCGAAAAAAAACGAATTCACCGTACGTAAACGGCTGCGTTAAAGCAGCGTGACGGCTTTTGGACTTTTTTGCACCTCTGACCAGCACGCCTGCTTTGCCTCCGCTTTCGGTGCAAAGCGTAATAATTTTGTTCCCCTCACCGTAATCCATGCTGCGGATGACGATTCCTTCCACCCTGTAAAGCATGCCTCTTCCCCCAAACATTCGCGAAGAAGCCAGTGGCTTGTACTATTCACGGGCTTCTTCATGCTCGTCCGACTCTCCTTCATCCGTATCTTGCTCCCTTGTCATGGCGCTCTCCCGGTATAACAGATACGCACCGACATCTCCAGTCATCGCAAAATACTTCCACGAAAAATCTCGCAATCGTATTCATCCTCTCTTCGGAAATGACGTTTGCATCTCAAAATTAGGATGATGCGAAGAGAAGGGAAGTATGCGATGAAATAAATGGATTGCGTTAAAAAAGGCTGCTGTATGTAGAATGGAATACGCTTCGCAAATGATTTGATCTTACGATCGCTGTTACCCCCGAATTTATTTGAATGTAAAACATACAAAGGGTTAAATTCGGGGGTAAAGGCGAACGCTATCGCTTCTTCAGATTCAAATCCTTCGCTCCGCACATCGTGCATACAAGGCCTTTTTTAAAGCACACCTATTTCATCGCTGGAAGAAAAGGATAAAAAGAGCAAGAAGTTAAGCGCCGCACATACGCGGCGCTTTAAATGATCAGGAGACTATTACTATCTCAGCCAAGAGATCGGGACGGCTTTTTTATGATGCTTACTACAACTATACATATTTATATAATATCAATTTTTAACCTCAATAAACCCTTGAACTAAAGTGACGTAGAATCGAGTTCTGTTTTTAAGCGTCGCGATGAAAGCCAAGGTCACGAAGGACGCGTTCCTGGTTGCGCCAGTCTTTTTTGACCTTAACCCAAAGTTCCAGGAAAATCTTGGAGCCTAACAGGTTTTGGATATCCTGGCGTGCCTGTTTGCCCACTTCTTTGAGCATGGCTCCCTGTTTGCCGATAATAATCCCCTTCTGGGAGTCACGTTCTACAAAAATAACAGCCATAATATGCACTACACCATTATCCTGCACTTTCATGTCTTCAATCATAACCGCAATAGAATGGGGTACTTCCTCACGTGTCATATGCAGAATTTTTTCACGCACCAGCTCGGCAATGACAAACTGTTCTGGATGATCGGTAATTTGATCATCCGGATAATATTGCGGACCTTCTGGTAAGTATTTTTGCACCTGCTCCAGCAGGGTGTTTACATTGTTGCCCATTTTGGCCGAGATGGGTACGATTTCTGCAAAGTCGTACAACTTGCGATACTGCTCAATCAGGGGTAACAATGCTTCTGGCTCAATACGATCAATTTTATTCAGCACCAAAATAACTGGCGTTTTTACTTGTTTAAGCTGTTCCGCAATAAAACGGTCGCCACCGCCTAGACCTTCAGCAGCGTCAATAAGAAAAAGTACCGCTTCTACTTCACCCAACGTATTAAAAGCAGTCTGATTCATGTAATCGCCTAATTTTGACTGACGCTTATGAATCCCGGGTGTATCCAAAAATACAATTTGCGTGTCCTCTGTAGTAAATACGCCGTGAATTTTGTTGCGTGTAGTTTGTGGCTTGTCTGACATAATGGCGATCTTCTGCCCAATGACGTGGTTCATCAGTGTTGATTTTCCGACATTAGGTCTGCCAACAATTGCGACAAAGCCTGATTTAAAGTGTTTCTTAGCCATTTCATTTCCTCCAGCGCGATTAAGCACCTATTTTATTTTGGTTTTTCCATTAAAACAGCGAACTAATTAACGTCAACATAGGCCTATAAAACACAAATATACCAATAATTACAGCAAAAACCGCTGCCAGGAGCACGGCTCCGGCGGCGGTGTCTTTAGCCGCTTTGGCCAGCGGATGAATATCAGGTGAGATGAGATCCACCGCTGCTTCAACAGCGGTGTTGAACAGTTCGGCTACAATGACTATAGCGATAGCCACGCAGACGAATAACCAGTCGAGCCGGGAGATGTGCAGAGTTAAGCCTGCTACAATGACAAGGAGCGCCACGGCCACATGTATCCGCATATTTACTTGCGTACGCAGAGCGTACATCACGCCTTCTGCCGCATAGCGAAAAGTCATTCTCCAAGGCTGACGTCTCATTACCTTGTCAACCCCGCTTGAGCCAGTACAGCTTCCTGTTTGCCCATCATTTCAGCTTCACTCACATCATCCTGATGATCATAGCCTAACAGATGAAGAAAGCCGTGAACAAACAAAAAACCGATTTCACGCTCAATCGAATGTCCGTATTCTTCACTCTGAGCTTGCGCTGTTTGTACAGAGATTATAATATCCCCCAAAACATCAGGTACATCATTCAATGAATTTTCATCATTCGGTTCGTAAATAATTTCAAGCTCTTCATCCAGTGTTTCCTTCATAGCAAAAGACAACACATCGGTGGGACGATCAATTCCCCGATAGTCCCTGTTCAACTCATGAATTTGCTCATCATTAACGAAGGTAAGGGCTACCTCACCGTCAGTGACTCCTTCCACTTTGCCTGCCTCCTCTAATAAGGTGTTCAGCAGCGTAATCAAGGATTCGTTAATTACCATATCGTTTTGTTCATTATTCCAAGCTAATTGAAGGCCCATGCCAACCGCTCCTTTTAATTCTAGTGCTCTAACCGTACTTCATGCACAAGTTATATTAAGCTTTTCCGTTTTCAGACTTGGGCCTTTCCTCCGGATACTCAATACGGGAATGGAAAATCCCCATTACTGTTTCCTTGAGGGTTTGAGCCACGATATCAAGCTCCCGCATGGTCAGCTCGCAGTCGTTAAATTGGTGATCATCAAGACGGCTCTTAATAATTTTCTCAATCATGGATTCAACCTGTTCCACTGTCGGCTTCCGTAAGGAACGAACTGCTGCCTCCACGCTATCAGCAATTCCCACCACAGCAGACTCTTTAGACTGAGCCTTCGGTCCCGGATAACGGAAATCATCCTCCGTGAAGTCAGGCTCCACCCCCCGCTCTTCAGCTTCGCGCAACGCCTTGTGATAAAAATAGTGTAAGAATGTCGTTCCGTGGTGCTGCTCGGCAATATCGCGAATGGGCTTGGGCAGCTTGTAATCCAATTGCATTTCCACGCCGTCACGAGCATGGGCGATAATGATGGATTTGCTCAGCTTGGGCTCTATTGTATCATGTGGATTTTCCAACCCATTTTGATTTTCAATGAAGTACGAAGGCCTCTTGGTTTTACCAATATCATGATAATACGAACCAACCCGGCACAACAAGCCGTTTGCCCCTATAGCCTCCGCTGCGGCCTCTGACAGATTACCCACCATTACACTATGATGATACGTTCCCGGTGTCTCCGTAAGCAGCTTGCGGAGCAATGGATGATTGGGATTTGACAGCTCAACAAGCTTCAGTGCCGACAAGATACCAAAGGTAGACTCAAAAAATGGCATTAGCCCAATAACAAGTATTGCTGTTATCAGACCGCCTGCAAAAGCAAAAGCTACCCCATAGAGCGTCGTCGTTTGAGTCCAATTCCCTTGGTCAATCAGTGCCAGAGAAAAAACAGACAGGGCACCGAACAGGCATACCATAATCGCCCCTTTGAACAGTGTTGAACGCTGGCTGGCTCGATGAGTAGAGAAAATCGCTGCCAGACAGACCACAATAGCAAAAAATCCAAAATTAAAGTCGAAAATTTGTCCCTGACGGACATTCAAAATAACACTTGCCAATATACTGAATATAACGGCACATACGAAAGCCAACGACATATCAAGCAACAGCGTTACAAGCATAGCTCCAAGCGCGATAGGCGCCAGATAGCCGAGATAGGAACGTTCATTGTTCTGCAGTATGGAAATTAACATCATTGCTCCAACTGTTATCACAAAGATTAATACTAGCATGAGCAACTGCGCATTATTATACTTGAAGTTTCGTGTTCGTGATTGGAATTGACGAATATACATAAACAGGCCCAATGCCAGCATCATAGACAACATCAGTAGGCCAAATTGTGGCCAATAATTGATTTTATCCTTGAGCAATTCATTTTCATCAAGCAGTGTATAGATTTCCTGGGTAATAATCTCACCCTTCTTGACGAGTACTTCACCCTGTTTAATGTAAACTGTCGGTGTATCTTCACGAGCCTGTACCTTGGCGTCCTTCGTTGCTGTATCATCATAAAACTTGTTGGCGGTAATCACAAGCCTTGCAAGCTCCTGAACAACCTCCCGTGAAGTACGCTTGGTAAGCGAGCTTGTACTAACCCGCTCAGCTACTTTCGCTCGGGCTGTCTGAGCATCCGTAATTTGATCATTCATCAACCCTGTCACAATCTCACGGGCAACAGGCCGCATTTCAGCAATATCCTCAGATGTAAGGCGCGGAATTTTAATGAATGTCTCCTCTGGAATTCGGTACGTTTGCTCTTTCGTTTTTTCCAGCACTTCATCCAGCAGCTTATCTGGGTAGGCATCCGCATTACGGCTGTTATTCACAAAATTTTGCACAAATTCCCGTGCACGTTGCGGAATCTCATCCTTATAAATCGAAATCTTATCTGCTCTGGAAACCTGATCATCCTGATTGAGCCGTTCAATTCGATCCAAAATACCAGTAATCAGGTTATCGTTGCGAACTGGCACAATGGTATACATGGGCTGCACACGTTCAGCTGATTCCTCTTGAGCCTTCAAAGTCGCCTTACTGTTAGGAAGCTGCATCGGGGCGACAATTTCCTTTTCACTCGGTTGATTTACCCGAATATCATAACGCTCGGGAAGCAGCTTGGACGCAAAGCCTACATAAAAAAGAACCACCAAAAATAAAAACAGAAGATAGCGTGTCGCCACGCTATACTTCCATCCATTCATTCTATGCTGGAACGTTTTCCCTTTAGATAATTCCTTCGAGGTCATCTAAAACAATCCCTCTCCATCATCTTTTTCAAGGCAGCTACACTGCTCATTTTATACTTTTTCTGGTCGTACACGGCATACTCGTGATTGAATGACTATCCTTGATTTTCGGCAACTCGGTCATAAGCAACAATAATTTTCTGTACCAGGGAATGACGGACAACATCCTCTTCTGCAAACTGGACAAAGCCTATTTCCTCAATCCCTTGTAAAATCGCATTCGCTTCAATCAGACCGGATTTTTTGCCACGAGGCAAATCAATTTGCGTAACATCGCCGGTAATGACCATTTTGGAGCCAAAGCCAAGTCGAGTCAAAAACATTTTCATTTGCTCGGGTGTAGTGTTTTGCGCTTCGTCCAAAATAATAAAAGAGTCATCCAGCGTACGTCCCCGCATATAAGCCAAAGGTGCAATTTCTATTAATCCGCGCTCCAGTGCCTTTGCAGTCTGCTCTGGGCCCATCACATCGTATAGGGCATCATACAATGGGCGTAAATACGGATCAACTTTTTCCTGTAAATCCCCTGGTAAAAAACCTAAATTTTCACCTGCTTCCACCGCAGGACGAGTCAGTACAATGCGCTTGACTGAACCTTCCTTCAGGGCAGCTACGGCCAGCACTACAGCCAGATAGGTTTTACCAGTACCCGCCGGGCCAATTCCAAATACAATATCGCGTTTCTTAATCGTGGTTACATAGTGCTTTTGTCCAATCGTTTTGACGCGAATCGGTTTACCCCGGAACGTCGTCGTAATTTCACCCTTGAACAAATCGAGCAGCTGATCAGCGCGCAAATCTTTTGCCAGTTCAATCGCATAATGGACATCCCTTTCGGTCAGTATATACCCATTGCGAATTAACTGGAGTAATACGTCGAACAATTGTTCGAGCACTTCCACCTCGTGAGCATTACCAAAAACATTAACTTCTGCCTCACGAGATGCTATTTTTGCGGGAATAGCTGCTTCGATTAATTTCAAAAAGGAATCCTGCGGGCCAAATAACGCCTGTCCTTCTCCCGCATTGTTCAATGCAATTTGTATGCTGCGTTGTTGTTCTGCCAAATAGCCTCATTCTCCTTGGTTATGAACTAACGGAAGTTCTTCCGCAATATCCTGCTCCACTTCAAAAAGCACTTTCATATAAACTTTACCATTCTCTCTCTTCTCATGCAAAATTTTTTGGCTCATTATTTTCGTTCCTTTGCCGTATTTAGCTAAAATATCAGCTCGCGCGCCTTCTAAACCTGACATTTTCGCTTCTGCTTCCGTAAGCTTCTGCTCCTGTATCTTTGTCTCCCTCACACTTTCGGTCATCCAACCCATCGGAAGTTTGTAGGAACGCCATGTTAGCGGATCATGTTCAACTGTTGTTTTATGTGTAGAATAAGGTATTTTCCCATATCCCCACAATTGTATCGCACGGTTGCCTAGGACCAGATACAAGCGGTCATGACTGATACCTGTATACGTGCTGCTGCGTTGCACCGTGGGACTGCTAATTTCGTATTCATGCCATACAAGACCCTTAACCTCTCCTTTGGCTACGACCTGCTGTTGGTTCTCCTCATCTCCAAGCGTTCCAGAGATGAGGATGGCTCCTTTTTTGACACGCGTATTTTTATGCACGACAGGACGACCCTGCTCGGCAAAAATTTCAGTAACTACCGCATCTGCCTTACTAATGATATGACGAGGGCTGTAGAGCGGCGCAGGGGTAGGCTGTGAAGCTTCAACAACCTGAATCGTCACCAAAGTACCCTGCTTTTCCACACCGATCCAGGATGCCTCTGGAAGCTTCTGCATGAGCGCACGTGAAAGCTTGTCTTGACTGGATAGACGAAAGCTCCATTGAAATGGATACAGGCCCTCCTGTCGAGCGGCTTTGAGAACAGATTCCGTCGATAGCTTATCATTCCCCTTTACTTCAATGTCCCAGATAAGCGAAGACATCAGCAGAAGACCTATCCAGAACAAAGCCAATCCAGCCAGGAAAAATTTACGTTTGGCAAGTCGTACAGCAGTAAAGGGAAGCCCTTGCCGCTTCAGAACATGCATTTTACAGCCTGTCCTTCTCAAAAGCGGGCGTAGGAGGAAGACGTGCGGCAGCAGAAGGTTCATTTCTGCATGTCTAGTACCCATCGGCCGCACGTTCCACACAGGTATATGGTGATCGGTGAGTAAATTAATGAAAGCTTCCACACTTTCGCCCTTGATAGCAAGGGTAACCGTACCACGCAGCTTTGCTAAAGCAGGATGTTTCACGAGCCTTCCTCCGTTCCTTCCATTTGGATATCCGTTATATGTCCCTCCACACTTACCTGCTCTGGCAGAATAGACGTAATGACTAGATCATGGCCGGACACCCTCAGCCTGCCTTGCGCAAGTGCAAGTACGAGCTGATCCGGCGTGAAATCCACCACGCCCCGGTGATTCTCCACATAAAGCTGACGGCTGCCGATGAGGGTTAACCGCGGCAGGTCAAATAGAATGTCCTGCGGAAGCTCCAGCGTCTCGCTGGCCCACTTTCGCAGTTTGCGGCTCATCCTGCTCATACGGCGAAATCTCCCTTCCTGTCATCAAAATATTTGTTATCCAACGGCTTAGAGTTGTTTTGATGACAGCACGCTGCTATTTTTTCATCTTCTGTTATTGCCATCCGGTACCCATAGATGTTTCAAGGCAGCTACGCTGCTGGCTTTCCATCTTATATTCTTATTATCAGTGAACACCATTACACCAGCGCCACAGATATCTGTACTGTACATTTTATGATCCAGTCGCGGCATTTATGAGGCTAAACTTACAATTCGTAGTAGCTACTATATTGCAGAGGAAAAAGATGTGTCCTTTCAAAATTCACAACAAAAAAGACAACCTCATTTTCATATTGAAAACAAAGGTTGTCTTCTTTTGAATTTCATTAAATGACACGGTTATTTTTCGCTATCTCGATTTAAAAGAGAGTTTTTTCTAGAGTATAAGAAGTAAACAGCCATACCAATGACAAGCCAAATAATAAAGCGAATAAATGTCTGGCCATTCAAATTAAGAATGAGCACCCCACATGAAACGATAGCCAGGATCGGGATATACGGAACTCCAGGACATCGGAAGGCCCTTGGCAAGTCAGGTTGTGTTTTTCTCATAACGATAACGGCGACCGAAATCAGAATAAATGCTGACAAGGTTCCAATGTTCACCAAACTTGCTAACTCATCCAGCGGAATCAGTCCACCCATTAATGCAGATAAAGTGCCGAAAAACAACGTGTTAATGTAGGGCGTTTTGTATTTGGAATGAACCTTGGATAATACTTTGGGGACTAAGCCGTCACGTGACATAGCAAACATAATACGAGTTTGACCATAGAGCATTACCAGCATGACCGTTGTCATCCCTAAGATGGCTCCTATATCTACAATACCTGCAACCCAGTTCTGGCCTGCAACCTGCAATACCAATGACACGGGGTGAGAGATACCTTCAAATTGCATAAACGGTACTATACCAGTCATAATCGCGCTAACAATGACATACAAAAACGTACAAATAATGAGAGAGAAAATAATGCCTCGCGGTAAATTAGTAGTGGGATTTTTAGTTTCTTCAGCCGCTGATGAAACAGCATCAAAACCAATAAAAGAAAAAAACACAAGAGCTGCGGCTCCAAACACCCCACTGAACCCAAACGGCATAAACGGTGTCCAATTATCTGGCTTCACATATCTAAAAGCAACAATGATAAATAATAAAATAACAACAATTTTTATGATTACCATGATGTTGTTTATCCGTTTTGATTCTTTTATCCCTAAATAAAGCAAGAACGTGATACCCATCAAAATTAAAAAAGCTGGGAGATTAAAATAAGTAGTTTGGTCTTTCAAAGCCCCCGGTGCGGCAGTGAATTCAAGCGGAATGTGAAGGCCAATTCCGTTCAAAAATGATACAAAGTAACCCGACCAACCTGCGGAAACGGCGCTGGCTGCCAGCATGTATTCCAAAATTAAATCCCATCCAATAATAAAGGCCAATAGCTCCCCCATCGTAGCATATGTAAAGGTGTAAACAGAACCGGATACTGGAACGGTGGATGCAAACTCCGCATAAGCCAATGCTGCGAATAAACACGCGAGTCCCGCAATCACAAAAGAAAGAACCAAGCCTGGACCAGCCGTAACTGCTCCTGTACCTGTCAACACAAAAATTCCCGTTCCGATAATGGCTCCAATTCCAAGCATCGTTAAATCAAACGCACCCAGCTCCCTTTTGAGTGCTTTTTCCCCTCGCGTAGCGGCAATCAACTGATCAATGCTTTTCTTTCTAAACAAGCTATTTCCCATCGATCCCATCCTCCTAAAAATTAATTTTTCCATTTTTATAACCTTGTTGTATCACCTCGATATAAATAAAATTTTAGGTAAAATTGGAGTTAATTTCATAAGTATCTATCATTGAGAACATTATATATAAAAAAGAAAAAATGAAAACTGCTTTCGGAAAGCTCCATTCATATTGTTACATTTGATCATTTTTCAGGAATATATTTTCATAAATGAGGCGCTAAATTAGACAAAATGCCACCATTTTAGATGACAACAAATGTGAGAAAGCTAGAGCACACAAGGGATTATCACATTCGTTGTCAGGTAATTAGAGCATTTGTCGTTAATTCACTTTTTATTCCGAGCATGGTTATGTATTCCTAAAGCATCACAAAAAAAGATCCGCCACAGCCAAAGCCGTGACGGATCCACTATCATTTTAACGTCTTCCTCCACCCATGTAGCGCTTGGAACGTGGAGGACCTAATATTTCTGCCCAAATCACACCTCTGCGCAGATCAGCCGTATCCACCGTATTACGGTCTTGCGAAGCTATCTCTGGCGCATCTGTAATTTCCCCTGACTCCCTCGCATTGGATATACGATCGAGACGGGCTAAAACCATTTTTCGTTCTTCTTCCATAGCACGGATCCGATCCTCTAGAGTCGAACCATTATCTAATAAATCCCGGTCCATCCGTTCTTCGGTTTCCGACCGATCGCCCATTTCTTCTATGCGACGAGCTTCCATAACCGTCCGTCGTTCATTAGGAAATTGACGTTGCAACTCTCCAGCAATATCCTGCTGACGTTGCTCTTGCCCATGTTCCATTGTGAAGGGTCTGGATGACGTCGAGGGTCCACGAGAACCATGATCACCACCAAAGGTAGGCATACCTTTTCGCGGCGGTGATTTCCGCCCTGTACCTTGGATGCTTTTCCCCAAAAAAGACACCAAAGCAAAGCCAATCACGATCAGGATATACAAATGTTCAAAGATCCAGCTGATAAAGTTCATTACTCACCACCTAGCTGCCGTAATTCATCGGCTATGTCCCGTTATTAATCCCGGTTCTTGTTGTCATTCCCCGAGTTCTCATTCGGTTTGCCTAAGGAGCCACGCATTTGCGTATCCGCCTCAATATTTTTCAAATTCATATAGTCCATGACACCAAGCTTCCCGCCGCGTAGCGCTTCAGCCATTGCCAGCGGTACTTCGGATTCGGATTCCACCACGCGTGCTCTCATTTCTACAACACGCGCCTTCATTTCCTGCTCCTGCGCTACAGCCATCGCACGCCGCTCTTCCGCTTTTGCCTGCGCAATACGTTTGTCGGCTTCCGCCTGCTCTGTTTGCAGAAAAGCACCGATATTTTTACCTACATCAACGTCCGCAATATCAATGGACAGGATTTCAAATGCTGTCCCGGCATCCAAACCTTTGGACAATACGGTTCTTGAAATTGAATCCGGGTTCTCCAGCACGTCCTTATGCGAGTTACTGGAACCTACGGTCGTAACAATACCTTCACCGACCCGTGCAATAATCGTTTCTTCTCCAGCACCCCCAACAAGTCGATCAATGTTGGCACGCACCGTAACACGAGCTTTAACCTTCACTTCAATACCATCCTTGGCGACCGCAGCAACAATAGGTGTCTCAATAACACGCGGATTAACGCTCATTTGGACCGCTTGCAGAACATCCCGTCCAGCAAGGTCAATCGCTGCCGCACGTTCAAACTCAAGCGGAATGTTAGCACGCTGCGCAGCAATCAACGCATTGATCACTCGGTCTACATTCCCTCCTGCGAGAAAGTGGCTTTCCAGCTGGTTGATGTTCAAGCCCAGACCCGCCTTGGTTGCCTTAATGAGTGGATTGACAATTCGGCTTGGCGTGACGCGCCGTAAACGCATAGCTACCAGCGTAATGATGCCAATGCGCACACCCGAAGCCAATGCTGAAATCCACAGCATCACCGGGAAGAAACTAAAAAATACGCTCAATACAATAATCACTACAACGGCAATCAGCAAAACGCTGACAATACCCGATTCGAACACTCGCATCATCCTCCATTAATCTAATTCTTTGTTATTTGCTTGTTTAGACGCTAGTGTCTGCCTTGACCACAATTCGCCCGCCTTCTACTTTGGATACTATAATCGGCATATCTGTAGCAATAAACTCGCCGTTCGTTACAACATCGACTCGCTCATCAGCGATCAGCACCGTTCCGGCTGGACGAAGTGGAGTCAGACTGACACCTCTTTGACCTAATAGCATTTCCCGGTTCACAACTGAAGAAAAACCTTGTTCAGCCGTTAAACTTTCTTTAAGTATAAAACGGTTCCATATCCCTCGGTCCTTGAATACAACCGCGATGATCGCCACCACGGCAACCGCAGCTGCAAAGGCAATGCCCAAAGATATAAACGCATGCTGCATGTTGTATGCTGCACGAACAACTCCGGCGACAAGGCTGACGGAACCCAGAATGCCCAAAATACCAAAACTCGGGATGAACATTTCAAGTATAAGCAGAGCCAGACCGATAATAAACAACAACCACGTCTCCGAACCTGCAAAACCAGCGATATAATTGCCGAAAAAATACAAACCAAATCCGAGTATGCCCAAAATTCCCGGTACACCAAAACCGGGTACGATCAACTCAATAACAATACCTGCGATACCGATAAATAAAAGCAACGTCTGTACAATTGGGTTGGTCAATATCTCGGCTGCTTTTTCAGCCCATGTTCGCTCCACATGAATGACATCATCCGTGCTGTAACCCATCCACTGAATAACCTCTTGTTCGGAAGACGCGATGTGATCCGCATAACCCAACTTCAGCGCTTCCTCACTGGTTAAAGAAATGATCTGACCATTTTCCTTGTTAAAGTTCATCTCAGGAATAGATATGGTCGTTTTAGAGTCAACCATACCTCTGGCAATATCCGGATTACGTCCGCCAGCTTCTGCGGCAGATGCCATGCTACTCTTCCACCAGGCTATCGTTTTTGGATCTGTGATAGCCTGCCCCCCGCCGTCTACTAACGCTGCTGCTCCGATAATACTCCCCGGTTTCATAACAATCTTGTTTGCGCTCAACGCAATATAGCTACCCGCTGAGGCCGCTTCGCCCCTTATATAGGCTACGGTCGGAATTGGACTGTCTTTAATCAGTTTGCCCAGCTTCTCCGCTGTATCTACCCGTCCACCGGGAGTGTTAATATCCAGTAAAATCAGACCTGCTTTGGAATCTGCTGCTTCTGCAAATCCACGTTCCATAAATTTGCCCAGGCCATGCTCAATTTCCTGATCGACTGGTATAACAAACACAGCTCCACCTTTAGTTTGGGCCGCCGCTGATTCGGAATGAACTAAGGGCAACAGCAAAACGGATACCATAATCCACAACGTTAAAAGGATCCATTTGCGACTGGAGTGGTGATGTTCTCTATGCATTTCTCTCCCCCTTTCGATCTCTCTATGTTACAGCATACCAAACTTTGTTAGACAAACTATACAGTTTTCAGGATTTAATGTGAAATTATTGGGTATATTGCTAATCCTGACGGCTGCCAAATACTTTACGCACCCAATGAACATCACGTTTCACATAATTAACAATAGCGCTTACATATAAGAATCTTCTCATCATTACATTCTATGGTAGGCAACACATATATAGAAATAACACCCTCTGTAAACAGAGGGTGTTGTGTTTTCCTGTTTGTCGCAGGTTTATTGCAGAAATTGCTGAACCGCTTGGTTCACGAGCTTACCGTCAGCGCGGCCTTTTACCTTAGGCATCAAGGCCGTCATTACTTTCCCCATCTCGGCTTTCGAAGAAGCACCGGTTTCCTGGATGGTCTGCTGTACAATAACTTTAATTTCTTCCTCAGAAAGTTGTTCGGGAAGGTACTGAGCGATGATCTCTATTTCTGCTTTAGTGCTTGTCGCAAGTTCATCACGACCGGCTTTTTCAAATTCATGGAGGGCATCTTTTCGCTGTTTGATCTCACGACTCAGAATATCAAGCACTTCGTTGTCGTCCAAATCCCGTTTCAAATCTATTTCAAGATTTTTAATCGTAGAACGAACCATTCGAATGGTGGAGAGTTTGAACTTGTCCTTACTCTTCATTGCTTGCTTCATATCTTCGTTCAATCGTTCGCTCAAATTCATGATTGCTTAGATCCTCCTAGAACTTTCTCTTACGAGCAGCCTCGGACTTTTTCTTGCGCTTTACGCTTGGCTTTTCATAATGCTTGCGTTTCTTCACCTCAGCCAATACGCCATCCTTAGCAATGGAACGTTTAAAGCGACGAAGTGCAGCATCAATTGTCTCGTTTTTGCGAACTTTAGTTTCAGACACCAGTTTTCCCTCCCTCCGACCAGACCGTCCAAGAGCAATAACACGGTTCATCAAATTTTATTATAGGTGAAACGGAAACCAGGTGTCAACCTATAAGAAAAAATGAATACATAAAGGGCCACTTTTCTCCATTCACATCCGTATTACTGAAAAGACAAGCTCTGTCATTTTTTAAGAATGTGAGTCCGAAATACCTGTCAGGGCACCCAATTTGGCGCCGCCCAGTAAGTGATAATGCAGATGCCCCACCGCTTGTCCACTATCCGGGCCACAGTTGTTAATCAACCGATAACCAGACTCGGCGATTCCTAACTTTTTTGCAACCTCAACCGCAACACGATGAATCTCCGCGATAAGAGGAAGATCCTCCTCCGTCACAGCGTTCATTGAAGGAATATATTTTTTGGGAATAATGAGCACGTGTACTGGCGCCGCAGGCTGGATGTCATGAAATGCGAGCACATTGTCGGTTTCCAACACCTTCTTGCTGGGGATGGTTCCATCCACAATTTTCAAAAACAGATCGTCCATTCAAAACCCTCCTTTGGCAGTGAGCCGATCCTAAGCAAATAGACACAACCCCCCCTTGCTCTCGGCATTCAAAGTTATGTATTTCCCACACTGAATAGAAACATATACAGCCATGTTTGGTTATACTTATGTTTCTATATGTATCATAACGGAAAAAGGGTCTTAATACCAGTTTCCCTTACTAACTTCCTCTACAATGGCTTTCACCCCTCCATCAATTTGATCCAGCTGCGCGCGCGAAATACTTATGCGCAAAAACTTCTCTTGTTCCCTATAGCCTGATAAATAAAAACCTTTGCCAGCTACAACCTGGATGTTCCTCGCAGAAAGACACTGTACCAAGCGTTCCAAATTCACTGTCCGAGGCAGTTTAAACTGCATATAAACTCCTGAGGTTACAGCTGAAGTCTGAACGTATCCGGCCTGATTGTATCGTTCCACGGCCTTGTTCAGAGTACGAATGCGCTCCGAATACAGTTTACATATCGTGTGCTTGTGGCGTTCATACATTCCATTTTTAATATAAATATCAAGCGCCGCCTGAGACAACATAGATGTGTCGACATATCTTTTATAAGCGTTAAACGTCTTTAATAGGACTTCTGGCAATACCGCAACTCCTAATCGCAAGCCTGGGAAAATGATTTTCGAGAAGCTTTTCAAATAAATAACATGGTCCGAATGGTCGTATGCATAAATGGGATCAAAAAGATGATCGGCCCCCAAATCTGCCATATAGTCATCTTCTACGATGTACACATCATATTTGGCGGCTAAGGCAGCTATCGCTTTTCGCTCCTCTGTGTTATATGAGATCCCTAATGGATTATGATATCTTGACATGGTATAAAAAAACTTGATGCTCTCGTTCTTAAATTGATTCTCCAATTCGTGAAAATCCATACCTTTCGCTGTCCGGACGATGGTACTGACGGGTATGTTCTCTTCCTCCAGAAATCGCAAATAAATATCGTAACTTGGCTGCTCGACCAAAACCTTTTCTTTGCCATTGGGAAACGGCATTTTAGCGAGTATCTCCAATGCCTGCTGAACACCCGAAGTAACGATAATCCGATCCATTTTTGCAAACACCTGAGTATTAGCCAAATGGGAAACCAACGTATGACGCAGTGTTTCCAGTCCTTGCGAATCGCCATAAGTGAATAGATGATATTTGTAGGTATCAATAGCCTGATTCAAACAATGTTGGAAATCCAGATAAGGGAATACATTTAAATCCGGGGAGGCCGAAGCAAAATCAACGGAGTCTTGCATATGACTATGGTGTAAATCGCCCGAATTTTCCACTACATAGTATCCACTTTGCGGTATGGAATAGATGGCGTGTTTCTTTTCAAGTTCAGAATATGCCCGCAGAATCGTGCTTTTGCTGCATCTATATAATTCTGAAGCCTCACGGACCGACGGTAGCTTGTAACCTGATTTATATTGTCCCTCGCGAATTTTAAGCTCTATATCCAATAAAATTGATACATATTTTTTCACAATATCCACCCACCTGCTCTTTACATACTCATTAAATGCTCATTTCATTACATGCTTATTCCGTCTTATGTTTCTTTCACGCTAGATGTTACCATGGTTTATGGATAAACAGGATACCTTATTTCATTGAACTGTACTGATACAGTTTCAATTATTGGATCATATTTGGGATGGTTTACGTGAAAAAGAGGCTGTTTCTTCATAAAGGAAGAAACAGCCTTGCATGGTGATGATGTATGGATGCGCCTTAAAGTCACTTGTACTGTACAAGAGCTGTAGGCGGGAGAGAGCAGAGAATTCACTATATCTGGCGACTAAGAAATTAGGATTAGTAATAAGGCAGCAAGCTGATCGCTGTCAACGCTGCAAGTGGCAGAATCAAACGATTAAAGCGACGGCGTCCGTAGGGGAACCCATATGCATAAGCAGGTACTGGATACGGGTACGGATACGGATACGGAGGATAAGATGCATAGCCACCATAAGCACGGGAACCGCAGCCACAATTGTTAGGCGGATACGGGAGATTAACATTGACATTCTCCATCTCGTCTCCACCCATAGGAACGGCTAAGTATATCTTTTCATCATCCACATGCTCTACAATGCCATCATACATTGTCCCGTCCTTCACCCATACGCATACATAACGATGCATATGCTTTTGACATAGTGTTTTAGCATCCGTCTGTTCCGGTGCTGTAACTTTTTCGGTTGTCATGCTTTTTTCCATGGTTGTTTCCTCCTAGGCTCTGCATGTATACCGTATGTTATTCAAAAACGGGCCATTTGCTACATCAAATTGGGCGAATTCCGGCTTGCAAAAAAAAGAAGCACCCCGGGAGCTCTTGGCAGAGCCCCTCTGAACGGACGTATGATGGGAAGATTTCTTCCGCAGCATACGTCCGCCGGGGTGCTGTATGATTAACTTGTCGGCTTGGCTGTATTATAACAATAGTTTGAAACTGTATCTGTGACCTGTATCACATTACTTCAAAAAGTTTCCATAACCACACGTGATCCGCCTCCAGCCTGCTCTGCTGGAAGAACAACCAACTTGCGCGGAAGACGGGCCCGTAGTTCAGGCACATGACTAATCACACCAACAGACAATTGATCGTGGTGCAGCTTTTCCAGTGAGGTGATCACCGTGTCAAGCAGCTCAGGGTCCAACGTTCCAAAGCCTTCATCCAGAAAGAAAAATTGCAGAGGGTACTGGCCCCGCAATTGAATTTGAGCCGACAGCGCAAGCGCAAGCGACAAGGAGGTCAGGAACGTTTCGCCACCGGACAAGGTCGATACCGGACGTTTGACCCCACCGTTGGCATCGTCACTAATGACAAAACCACCGCTGGAATCTACCTCTAGCGCGTATCGCTGCTTGGTCAGAAAACGCAGGCGGCGTGAAGCCGATTGACTGACCTGCATGAGCTGCTCCTCAGCAATATATTCAACAAAGGCATTGCCGCGAAAAACAGTCTGGAGCTTGGACATTTTTTCCGCTTCACTACGCAAATGTACACGATTGGACTCCAGCTCCATCCAGCGGACGTGCCGACGCTGCAAGTCCTCTAAATCACGCTCAGCCTTGGCGCGATTTTGAAGCGCCTCTTCATCGCGTGCACGGCAATCACGTAGCTGTGCAGTGGCCGCTTCCCACTGTTCCTCTGTTACCGTTGCTCCATTCAGCTGCTCTTCGACATGCTTTAAGCGGGAAGACATCTCCTTTTCCCGTTCTCGATGTAAACTCACTTCACGCTCATAGCGTGCGGCTTCTTCCGGTCCCAGGCAGCATTCCATAACCTCTGCTTCCGTAGCAAAAGAGGAGGCTTCCAGACGACTGCCCCAACGGGACTCTGCCATCTGACGTCTTTCTTCTGCCGAGTCGGAGGCCTGCCGGGCAATCAGTGAAGCATGAACGGCTTGCTGCTTGCGTTCTTCCGCTTCAGTACGTTGTCGTGCCGCGACTTCGGCTCCGTTTTTCAGCCCCAACAGTCGCGAGGTCGCTTCTTCCAGCAATGAAGCCGCTTGGCCATCTCCAACCCACTTTCGGAGCTGGGTCAGCTTTTCGCGAAGCGAATCATCTTTGCTTTGGAGCCCTGTACGACGGGCAATAATGATTTTGTCTTCCTCGATGATACTCTGCTGTATCTGTTGAACACGCGCCGCCTTTTCTTCGAGGAAGGTCACACTCGTCTCCAGCCGGGACCGCAGCTCTTCCGCGCGCCCATCGCGCTCCTGCATGGCGCGGTAACGCTCCGCGGCTTCGTCCGGAGCGACATCCGTTAGCTGCGCCGCCCATTCGGCGCGCAGCCCCTCGCTGCGCGTGGTGCATGCCTCGCGCTTGCTCTGTGCCTGCGTCAGCGCTACAGCTGCTGCCTCCTGCTCGGCGGCGGCACGGATACGCCGCTGCTGTCCAGCGGCGTCTGCTTCGCGCAGCGCCAGTGCCTCGGCAGGCAGCGCATGCGCACGTGCGGCTAGCTCGGCTGCAGCACGTTCCAGCGCCGCGCAGCGCTCCGCCCATGCTGCGGCACCACGCGGCTCTGCTGGCGCTGCCGCAGGCGTGAAAGGCTCGCCCGTGGCGGCAGCGCCACTGTTTGCGGTGGCGGGCTGCGCCAGCAAGCTGCGTTGCTCGTGCAACTGCTGGCGCAGTGTGAGGCGCAGCTCCTGCAAACCAAGCCGCAGGCGGTGCATCTCATCTGGCGCAGCGGCATCCGCGCTATGCGCCGCGACGACGGCAGGCGCGGGGTGATGCAGCGAGCCGCACACTGCGCACGGCTCGCCTTCGCGCAACTCGGCAGCGAGATGCTGAGCGAGACGCCCCAGCTCCTCGGCACGGAGCTCGTGACGCAGCTGTTCTTCCTCGGCAGCCAGTGACGACATATCGGCGGTGATTTCTGCCTCCAACGTCAGCAATGCCTCAATGCCATCAGCTGCCTGTGCAGCAAGGGCAGAACGCCGTGCCTCCGTCTCCTGTGTCTCCTGGTCCGTCAGCTTTAGACGTTCGTCAGCTTGCGCAAGCCGTTTCTCCTGAGTCACGTACTCCAGTTCAGCTTCACGCAATTGCTCATTCGCGATTTCCAGCTGTTGCAACCGTTGCACAGCCTCTTGCAGCATACGCCGCTCATCTGCTCGCACTTCATTTTGCTTTAGCTCTTGTTGAAGCTCTTGCTGTCGCTTCAAGCCTCGCGTCTGTAGCTCTTGTTCCTTTGCGAGTCCTTCTGCATGTTCAGCAAGGATTTGTTCGCTATGCCCAAGCTCGGCCGCCAGACGGTCCCGTTCGGTCCGCAACGCTTCCGTATCACGCTCCAGTTGAAGCGCCTGTTCTAGTTGGTCGATCCGAAGCAATAGCTTTGGTTCTTCGGCACTGAGTGCTTGCCGGGCCTGCTCATCTGCTTGCGCAGAGACAAGCGCAGCCTTCTGCGCGGTAGCGGCCAGGACTGCCACTTCTTCGGCAGTCTTATGCCGTTTTTCCGCTTCAGCAATGGCTTCCTTCCAATCCGTCAGTGCAGGCAGCAATGCCTCGGCTGAAGTTGCTTGTCGAAGCTTACGCTCCAGTAAAGCAATGCCCGGCTCCTGTGCTGCCAACTGCTCCAGCTCGTTCAATCTTTGGCTGAGCTCGATGACCAGCTCACGGGTTTTGTTTAGCGCCTCCGATTCACGTGAGACACGCTCTAGCTCGCGACGCGAAGCTTCTGCATTGGCAATCGCCTCTTTGAGACGCAACTCTACATGTTCAAGTGCTTCAGCACTCGCATCCCCCAGCCCTTGCTGCTCCGCCTCTAATGCTTTCAGTGCGATATCGTTATCTTTCACACGACGGCTTAGCTTCTGTGCAAGTTGATCTCCGTACTTCTCCAGATGGAACAAACGCTGTAGCATCTGTCTGCGTTCACTGCCCTTTAAGGACAAGAATTCCGCAAACTTTCCCTGCGGCAATACGACAGCTCGTGTAAAATCGTCCATTTTCAGGCCGATATACTCCTCCACACAGCGCGTCACATCCTGCACCTTATCGGCAAGCACTTCCTCGCCATCCTCTGTTAACGCAATAAAACGGCTAAGCGTATTATTAACCGATACGCCTCCAGCACGTTTGAAACGTCGTTCTACACGGTAACGACGAGGTCCTTGAGCTGACATTAATTCAAACGTAAATGCAACAGACAACGTATCCTCGGCATGATTCATAATGCCTTGTGTACCATTCACTGCCCGCTCCACTTTACCGTACATAGCCAACGTAATGGCATCCAGCAGCGTTGATTTTCCACTACCCGTTGGGCCAAAAATTCCGAACAACCCAGTTTCGGTCAAATCGTCAAAGCGAATTTCCTGCGACTCCCGGTAGCTTTGCAACCCCGCCAGTTTTAGAAGGATTGGTTTCATGCGTCCTCCTCCTCAGCGTGATCTCTTGCATCATCCTGTTCCACCAGCTCCAGAAACAACTGCACTAATCCGTCATCTGGCTGTGCTCCGCCTGTCTGCCGCTGATAGAATGCCCGGAACAGCTCATGCACTGGCAGTTCTGATCGTTGGTGCTCCAGCTGTGCGGCAGCCATTTCTGGATACATGGGGCGAATATGAATGATACCTTCACGGCTTTTGCGCAGCCGCTGAATATCTCCCATCGACATTGCTTCATCCAGCGTAATTTCCAGATCAATAAAGGCATCGGCATCTAGTCCTTCGTCCAGCCAGCGATATACTTCCTCCAGACCTCCCCGTGCGCGCCACCTCACTAATGGGCGTCCACTGGTAATATACAGTTCCTCGACCTGAGCAGGCTTGCCAGCAACCACGTCAATTAACGTAACCGATTTGGCTTGTCCGGCTTCGGAAAAGCTATAAGCCAGCGGCGAGCCACTGTAACGCATCAGCCCGTCTCCTTTCACATATTGGGGACGATGCAAATGTCCTAGAGCCGTATACTGTGCCCCAATGCTCAAAGCAGACGGATCTACGGTATACGCCCCCCCGACCTGAATCGGGCGTTCCGAGTCCGACTCCAGCCCGCCGAGCACATAAATATGGCTCATTGACAAATTGACGGTGTCAGGCCGAAATGCTGTACCCAGCTGTGACATCAGCAAGCCCACACGGCGACTGTATGCCTCGCGCAAGACTGTTTCATCTCCGTCTTCAGACAATAGCTCGTTCAGACGAGACTCGGAGGGATATGGCAAGGCTGCAATGCATGCCAGTTCACCCGTTCGCGGTGTACGAACGCGTACCGCTTCCCCATGGGGCAGTCCCAGCAATGTAATTCCGCGCCCGCTCACCAGTGGTGTGACCGAGGATACCCTTTCCGGCTGATCATGATTGCCCGCAATGACGACTAGTGGTCTTCCTCCAGCCGTAAGACGGGCAGACGTTTCATAAAACAATTGCTCGGCTGCGGCTGAAGGATTGACTGAGTCGTATACGTCTCCAGCCATCATAATCAAATCGGCCTGCTGATCGTCAGCCATTTTCGCTAGTTCTTCCAAAAACGCCTCCTGCTCCTTCAAACGGCTGCGTCCTTCCAACGTGCGACCCAAATGCCAATCACCTGTATGCAAAATCCGCATGTTATTCCTCCTCTCCCTAGCTATATAACTACAGCTGTACACTCTCTCCAGCTTCTAAAAAATACAGCCACTTCTCAGCAACCTTTTTGCCTGTAATTTCTTCGATCACACGGGCATACAGCTCCAATTGAAAACGATATTGGTCTGTTAAATGGGACAGTGTACGATACTCAGATATCCGATCTGTTTTATAATCCACCAGCACGAGTCCTTCGGGAGTTTCAAATAGACAGTCAATAATGCCGTTCATCAGCACTTTATCTCCGTCCTGTCCACCTTCCGAATCTGTTTCTTGTCCTGGTGACATCGATGGTAAGCTGTGGTTCCAGTAATCGTTTGCCCGCATGGTATAAGTAAACGGAAGCTCTCTTTGAACATGCGATGCCCCCAACATTCTGCTACCCAGCTCACTAGTGAAAAAGCGTAATATTTTATTCGTATCTAGCGCCTTTGCATGGACATTCAGTAACATACGCTGATTGAGCAAACGAGCCTTTGTTTCCTCAATAACTTCGGCGCTCATCCCCCCATCTAGTGGCAAATGCAGCATCAACGTATGATAGACCGTTCCTCGTTCCGTTGGAGTCAGTCGCTGATTCCCCATAAACTTAGGTCTGCGCAAGTGTAATTGACTGCCCCCAGTGTGAGAATCCTCCCGATCCTCCGGTAACTCTGCTAGTACGGAGGTAGATAGATTCAACCAGTCGTCCGATCCCATCTCCTGCATTTCCAGCCATCTTTTCATCTCAGTAACCGATGTATTGGCTGCCGTCTTGCCGGCCCGCTCATACGGATAGGTCCAGGAAAGAGCAGCTTCAATGTCTGTTTCACTCTTTTCGTTCAAGTCGATTAGCTCCGCATTTCTCAGTGCTTCTGTCTTCTTTTGGCGCTCTTCGCCCGACACCTCTTCCTCATGATCTGAGTTCACACGAGAGCCGGAAAATGTTTCCGAGGCCACAATTTTAAATAACCAGTCTGTTCCCGGCATATGTTCCAATTTGTGATAGTACCCATCTTGATCACCTGCCGCTTCCCTCAACAAAGTAGCAGAAGGATGCCGAATCAAAGCGGGACCTACCCAGTCCAGATAGCTGCGGCCTGCCGCCAGCATATAGTCTGGTAAGACCGTTTCCGTATGCTCTTTGGCACGTGCCCAACCCGCTGCGCGTGAAGCTAGATCCTTCACGGTTCCGGTCATAATCAGCTTTTCACGCGGCCGTGTAAGCGCCACATATAACACCCGCATTTCCTCAGCCAATAGCTCCAGCTGTGAGCGTCGGCGGATCGCTAAATTGGGCAGCGTAGGGTAGCTGACACGATTTTGTTCCTCCACATATTTAGGACCAAACCCCAACTCCTTGTGCATAAGAAACGGCGCATTGAGATCCTGTTGATTGAACATTTTTGCCGTCCCGGCTATAAACACGATAGGGAATTCAAGTCCTTTACTTTTATGAATGGTCATAATGCGGACAGCTTGATCGGGTTCGGTCCCCCCGCTAATGGATCCTAAATCACCGCCTCGCTCCCGTAGACGGGAAATGAAGGTCAGAAATCGGAACAATCCTCGGTTGGACGTTGAAGTCTCATACTGTCTCGCTCGGTCATATAGCGCCCGCAAATTGCTTTGACGCTGTGAGCCGCCAGGCAGTCCACCGACCCAATCCAGATACCCTGTTTCCTCCAGCACATTCCAAATCAATGCACTTAAGCTACCTTGTCGGGCTTCCTGCCGCCAGGCTTCCAAATTATGCAAAAATGAACGTAGTCGGGCAGACAACGTATTCCCGTTATTTCTATTACCAAAGTCAGATGAAGATAAAGAGTCCTCAGGGAAAAGATCCAACTCCATGATGTCAGCAGTGGTCCCTTTTTCGCTCTCCTTCAGTGGGTCCGCCTCTGCCGCCGCCAGCAATGCGCCATAAAACAATCCATCCGGCTTTTCCAACCGAATTTGTGCCAGTTCATCTTCGGTCAAGCCGACAATCGGCGAACGAAGCACGGATGCAAGCGGGATGTCCTGCTGTGGATTATCAATAATGTGCAGCAGAGACAACATTACCTCAACTTCCGTTGCTTTAAAAAAGCCTGTCGTCTGCTCCCCGGAGGCCGGAATGCCCTCAAGCCGCAGTTCCTCTACAATTAGGGGGGCCCACACGCTTGCCGAACGAAGCAAAATGACGATATCGCCGTAGATTGCCGGGCGCATCGCTTTTAATCCTCTGTCGTAAATCAACAGTGGTTGTCCGGTATCTCCGGTCAGTTCTTTAATCCGTTGCGCAATCGCACGAGCCTCTAACTGTGCCGTTTCCAGTTCCACAAGCTCAGCCAGCTCACTTTCCTGAAAAACAGATTCGTCCTCCGTTTCGGACAGCTCCGAAGCCTCGGAAAGACCATGGCCACCCTTATCTACTAACAGCAGCTCAGGTGCGTATACAGATGCGGTGTCTTGATCCGACGGGTCGGGATAGGATGCGCCGTGTACCAGCCACGCTCGTTCATCGTACTCAATTTCCGCCACATCCACACTCATAATCTGGCGGAACACCAAATTGACCGCATCGACAACTTCCTCCCGACTGCGGAAATTACGCGCCAAATCAATTAAAAATCCATCTTCCTGCTCCTGCATGCCGTACCGTTGATACTTATTCAAAAACAGACCCGGCTCCGCCAGCCGAAACCGATAAATACTCTGTTTCACGTCGCCCACCATAAAACGGTTACCTGGTTCCTCCCGTGATACCAGCCTAACGATATCTTCCTGTACGGTATTCGTATCCTGATACTCATCTAACAGCACCTCGTCGAATTGCGCCTTGTATTCGAGCGCAGCGTCGGAAGGTAGTAGCTTGTACGGAGTAGAATCGGGATGTCGTAATATTTTCAGACAATAATGTTCCAAATCCCCGAAATCCACCAACCCTTTTGACTGCTTGTGCTGTTGAAAACGTTCCCCGAATACAATCACGGTTTCTACCAATTCGTCCATCAACGGAGCTGCGGCGTGTAGCTCCTCCCAATAGGCTTCTGCTCTCCTGCCAAACAGAGAAGCCTTCATATCTGTAATCATTTTTTTGGCTGCTTCGCGCAGCGTCTTAACCCGTTCCTGCAATGCAGGCTCAGTCTGATCTTTTTTGACCGGCTTGAGCTTACCGAAGGCAGCTGCCTGAAAATGATCATATAGAGATGCCCACGGCTGTGTCTCCAATTCCTGCAGCAATCCCTTCACCATCGCCGTATCCTCTTGCAGCGTCACTGTATAAGGTGCAGGACCGCCGGGCTGCATAGCAGTTTCATGCGCCTGTTCCAGCAAGCTCGCTGCTCCGCGCAATGAAAGTGCAGCATCCGCCAAAATGCTGCGAACCCAAGGCGTCTCTCCGAGAGCCGCTACATCCTGCACACGAAATGCAGCTGCTGTCTCCCGCAGCCAATGCTCCGGCCAAGGATGACTTTGAGAAAAATCATACAATCGCTGAACAAGCACATACATCGCATCATCGGTGCGTTCTCCACTAAACCAGTCGACTAGTCTGCGGAATGTACTGCCTTCATCATGAGCCTCATATTTCTCCTCAAACAGTTCTTCTAGAAGCTCCTGGCGCAGCAATTCTGTCTCATGCTCATTCATAATCCGAAAACCAGGATCAAGGGGAATGGCCTGATAATGCCTGCGGATGACCTCCATACAAAATGAGTGAAGCGTCGTAATCGAGGCCCGATTCAGCAACGATAGCTGACGGCGTACATGTTCACTTTCCGGTTCCTGCTCCAATACACGTTCCAACGCTTCGCGTATCCGTTGACGCATTTCGGCGGCGGCTGCCTTCGTAAAGGTCGCTACCAGTAACCGATCCACACTGAAGCCAAGCTGGGGATCGACAATTTTACGAATAATACGCTCTACAAGCACCGCTGTTTTACCAGACCCTGCCGCTGCCGCAACCAGCATGTTGTTACCAGATTCCGAAATGGCACGCCACTGGTCATCGCTCCACATACTGCCTTCCGGCTTCGGTAAACCTTTAATGTTTGACATGCCTATCATTGGTCCATTCCTCCTTTCCCTTCCTGTGTATGACCCAGCAGATTCCAGATCTGATCCTTACCGGGTTTACCCCATTGATTGTAGCCACTGCCCTCCAGACTGTCGTCAAATTGACAAACAGGCTTAAAAGAGCAGAAGGTACATGCCGTCTCTTGCTGGATACGATACGGTTCAATGGCCACATCGCCCTCTGTCATCCGTGTACCAATCGTCCGAATATTATTACGCACCGAAGCTAGCAGGCTGTCCCACTGTTCCGGCGAAGCAACCGAGGCACTGCTATAAAAACTACCGTCTGCTTTCACCGCAACAGGTAAAATAGAAGAATATCCCTTGTCCAATGATGTATCCATCTGCCCAACTACATCCCGATCCGCGAGCAACAATCCCTTCATCTTGAAGCGTTTCAAAAGCTCCTGACGGGCCTGTTCTTCGCTAAGACCGTTAGGCGACTGTAACATCGGATTGTGGACGTGAAAATACAGCGTACCCGCCGGATAAGCAGTCTCGCCCAACCATTCCTCCGCCGCATTCAGCAGCACATCCAGGTACGTGAGCATTTGCAAGGACAAGCCATAGTACACTTCATGCAGCTTGAGATCCTTTTGGCTGGACTTGTAATCGATGACACGCAAAAGTAAACCTTTTTCTCCCTCTGCCACATCTACACGGTCGATCCGTCCGACAATTTCCATCACAACACCGTTATCTAACCGGAAGCTTAACGGAGGAAGCTGCTGACCCGGCCCAAAGTCCAACTCCAGCCCAATCGGCTCAAAACTACCTCTTCGCGCATGTTCACCTAAAATCAACGAAGCACGGCTCACGATATCTTTCAATTTGCGCAAAATGTACCCATACCGCTTGGAGCTCATTAGAATCTCGCCTTGCAGACGAGGAGCCAAACGCTCCACTGTACTTTCCGCCTCTTGGCGGCATTCCTCCGTGCTGAGACTGCCCCAGCTGACATTGCGATTACGCAGATTGATCGCCATCTCTCCAAGCGCTGCATGGAATAATTGTCCGATATCCGGGGCCTTCAGGCGATACATTTGACGTTCCTTCAAACGAAGACCATGAGAGGCAAAGTGCGAAAATGGACATGCCACAAAACGTTCCATACGAGATACGCTGGTACGCAGCTTGCTGCCGTACAGACGACGGCTCGTTTCCTTCTGCATTTCGGCATGGTTCTCGTAAAAAAGTGAGGTCAACAGCTGACGCAGCTTGTCCTTCTCACGCCCTTGCTGGCTGGCATACCAGTTATATACCTCCCACCAAGGAGATAAAATGTCACCGCCACGTCGCCATTGTCGTAATTGCGCAATAAGCTGCGGCAAAGCCTCGGACGGATGAGAAGCATACTCCCATTGCGTCGTCCAAGCATCCCCAGGCAAAGGGTATCCAGCCAGTGGGCGTTCGTCCAGACTAGGAAACAATTGCCGCACATGTCGTACTAACTCAGACGGCAACAATGACTTGCCTTCTTCATCAGTCACGGCATAGCTCATCCACAGGCTTCTACCGGCTGAAGTAAGGGCCGTATAAGCGAGAAAACGTTCGTCCAGCAGACGTCTTGTCATATCCGGCGCCAGCTCTACGCCTCGTTCGTTTAATGCCGTACGCTCCTGCTCATTCAGCACACCGTCCTCATGGAACACAGCCGGCATCACACCTTCGTTCATACCTAGCACAAAAGCATGTTGAATACCGGTCACACGTGTACGATCCGTGTTTCCGACTAGAACCTGATCCAGAGCTGGCGGAACAAGTCCCATACGGAATTCAGCCAATCCCGTTTCCAGCACACCCGCAAACAAAGAGGTATCCAGCCTCTCGTCACCCATCATTTCGACGATTTGATCCAGTAGTTCAAGCACTGCATCCCATACCTGACGATGCTCCTTGGCCTGCTCAGGATTTCCTGCTTCCTCTGCCTGATGAATGAAGGCGTCCAGCTTGTGGCCAATTTCTGCATCCTCCAGTAACAGATATACCGCTTCACACTTCTCAAGTGCAGTTCGTGCCTTGCCCACACGTTTCTCAAACGCACGTAAAGGCGTCACGATTACATCCCGACACAGCTCCATCAAATCCAACGTTTCATCCCGCCTACGGTTCCGTTCCTGCTCCTCCAGCTCCAGTGACAAGCTGGGCACAGCCTGCCACGGGCGACCGTCTGTCCAACGGCTACCTTGTATTCCGCAGGCCAGTACATAGTTTTCCAGACGATCCATCTCCTCGCGGCTCACCCGACCATCCAGCGGCAGGAGAAGATCTGTTTTGACCGCACGGAATACATCCTCATATCGCCAGCGTCGCTGCACGATATCCAGTGAAGCCCGAATCAATTCCACTAAGGGATGATGCAATACACTTCTCCGCTGATCCAGAAATACTGGAACCTCATATTGTTTGAATATCGGTTCCACCCATGACTCATAATCTTCAATATGACGCACAAACAGGGCCATCTCCCGATAACGCGCGCCCTCATCTCGGGCTAAACGACGCATTTCGCGTACAGCACCTTCCAACTCAGCGCGGCGATTCGCCGCAGCATACAGTTTTATGCCTTCCGGCTGTTCTTCTGTCCACTGCTCTCGTAGCTGCTGCAGCCGCATCCGTTGTTCCTGATTCCGTAACCCTGTACGATATTCAAAGTTAGCCTCCAAATACGCCAACGCCGGACGCTCCTTAAATCTCGGCGGCGGATCAGGGCGAAGTAATTGTGTCTGCGTCTCTATCATCAGCTCGTCTGCCATTCCTTTGAGCTTTACATACGTAGCGGCCGAAGGATGAAACAAATCCAGCTCATGCGGAAGCTGTCCGCTCTCGTAGCTGCGGTTGCAAGTCAGCGCCACTGTCAACGAAGAGGCATGCAGCATAAGTTGCTCCACCACTTTATATTCATGTGGTGTAAACCTACGGTAGCCATCCATCCAAATGTCTGCTCCACGCACAAGGGAAGACTCTGCAATCTGTTCTGCCAGCATGCGCAGCGTATCTTCACCGTCAATATATTTAAGCGTCAGCTCTCGTTCAAAATCCTCGTAGATTAGACTGATATCTTTGAGCTTGCCGCGCAAAATCGGAGTTGACTCTCCAGCAGCGTTCATTCGCTCCAGTTGCTCGGGTACAGACCGAGTATCATTTCCATACTGCTTTAGCTCCGTGAACAATGTATTCAACCGATCCACAAAGCCGAGCTGGTCTCCCGAATCCTTAAACAAACTCAGTTCATCCTTGCGACGACGAATAATTTTATATAAAAGCATCTTCTTGCCTTCTTCCGTTACAGGCACCAGCGCTGAACCCCCGGTTTCCTGCATAACTAAATAGGCAAGACGGTGAAATCCCATCACTTGGGCGCGCACCGACCCCTGAATACCGTTTCCGGCTTCTGTAAGTAACGCATGCTCAGAAGCAAATGACGATTGCTCCGGTACAAGTAACAGCATAGGCTTACCTAGCGGCTCCTCGCGTAACAAAGACGTCATTTCATTGCGGATTAACGTACTTTTACCACTCCCAGAGCGGCCAATCAACAAACGGACCGACATGATGCGGCCTCCTTTCCAACGAACAACATTCTATTAAACAGTATAGCATATCAGGCAAGAGAGAAAAGAACGTACGTTTGCCATGTTGTAGCAATTCTTTCTCCCTCTAAAAAATAAATCAGTCCCGCAGATTGGCTTGGTGCACGCCTTCTCTACAGGACTGATTTATACCTAAAACGAGTTTTATTTTACCTATTTAATCACCAAAAGGGCGATTGACTTTGACTTTGTATGAAACTACAACTGTGTCCGGCTGCGCACCTCAAAGATGGCGAATTTCAAGTAATGGCCTTCCTCCACACCCAAAATTTGAGGATGGTCCTTACCAGCTGCTCTCCAGTCTACCAGACGAAGGATTTTGCCGGCATCTGCCGCTGCTTCCTTAATGGTGTCCAAAAACAACTCCGGCCGCATGTGGAACGAGCAACTCGCTGTCACCAGATAGCCGCCCTCATTAACGAGCTTCATCCCGTGCAGGTTGATATCTTTATATCCACGTGTAGCCCCTTTGACAGCGTTCTTCGTTTTGGCAAAGGCTGGCGGATCAAGAATGACCACGTCAAAGGTGCGTCCGCCACCCGCTGTCAGCGGCTTAGACGTATCTCCTTTGCCCCCGGCTCGTGCATTGCGTTCCTCTACACCTTTCACCTGATTGCGCAAATATTGAAAAGCATCGTCGACGACAAACTCGACGCGTTCCTCAAAACCGTTCAGCTTGACATTGTCCCGCGCACTTTCAATCGCATGCTCAGAAATATCAAGACAAGTTACTTTTTTAGCACCATATTTACAGGCATTGAGCGTAAAGCTTCCCGTATGTGAAAAACATTCCAATACGGTTGCGCCGTCCCAGAATGGGAATTCAACAACCTTACCACTTTTATTCACTGGCTTCATGACCGTTGTGGCAGCGTCCCCTGAGTCTGTAGCAACTTCTTGTAGCGTAATTCCACTACGTGCTCCCCAACCTGTCATCAACGGTGCTATGGCCGCACGATTTTCACGCTGGTCAAAGAAATAACCCGTCTTCTGGCCCTCTACGATATCAACCTTGATATGCAGGCCATTTTCCGTCACCACTACATGACGCGGGCAATCACCGTACAAAGGACCCTTCGTTTGTTTCAATCCTTCCAGCTCTCGGATGGATACATCACTGCGCTCATATATACCAACAGGACCCACTACTTCAACGAGCGCATCCCTGATTTCTTCCCTGCGCCGATCCATGCCAAGCGTTAACAGCTGCACAACCAACACATCACCAAAACGGTCTACAATCAGTCCAGGCAAAAAATCAGCCTCGCCGTACACCAACCGATAAGCGTCTCCCCCGGTCACAAAACGTTCGCGGTGCTCCAGACATTTGCGAAAGCGTTGGGCAAAAAAGTTTTGATCCATCGCTTCCAGCGGCTCATAGGACATCACACGCACTGTAATTTGTGAAGCCGGATTATAGTAACCTGTCGCCAAATAACGCCCCTGATGGTTAACAATACTGACCAAATCGCCTGCCTCTGGGTCTCCTTCGATCTTGGCTATTTCGTTTTTAAACACCCAAGGGTGTGCGTGCTCCAGCCTTTTTTTACGGCTGCGTTCTAATATTACTGAAGGCAAAATCCTTCACTCCCATTCTTGGATTACTCAAAGTGTTAAAACGTTGTTCGATAGGGGCGCGGCTCTGCGGATCATTTGATCTTACGATCGCTGTTGCACGGGGATTCTTTGGATTTTATAAATGATTTTAATGGTAAGAATCCCCCTAGGTTTATACTTCCGAAGCAGCTTTCCTTTGGAAAGCTTTCAGGCGAACGCTCTCGCTTCTCCAGATTCAAATGATCCGCTTCGCTACTGCCCGCCTGTATATCGGCGTCACGCTTTTAAAGCTTGTGAAGATACTACAAAAATTATCGTTTTCCTAAAAAGAGCTTAGCCATGCTTGTCATGGCTGTCCTCGACAGATCATAGGCTGTTACATAAGTATTTTCACCTAGAAAAGGGGGCTATGCCCGTGCTTATACATGTTATACTCCCGCTGTGCGGCGGACTGTTTATTTTTTTGGGCGGGATGAAGCTGATGGAAGCAGCCCTCCGGCATTTGGCTGGCCCCTTCCTCACCCGTTGGCTGAACCGCGCCACCGTTTCCCCTTGGCGGGGTATGCTGTTCAGTTCAGGCATTACCGCCCTGTTGCAAAGCAGCACCGCTGTAACGGTGCTGACGATCGGACTGGTCAACGCCGGGCTATTGACCTATGGCCGTACGCTCGGCATCATTCTTGGCACCAATATCGGTACCTGTCTCACCACCGAGCTGATGGGGCTCCAGCTTGGCAAGCTGGCTGTTCCGCTGCTCTGCGGCTCACTGCTCTGCTGGAGCGCCGCCGTACTGTGGGGAGAATCAATCTCCGTTCGCCAGTACGCGTCTGCCGGAGTTTCACCCGGCTCCAATGGGCTTAGCCCTCCGCAGGCTGTACAATATATCAGCCTCGTATTTGCTGGATTTTCGCTGATTCTGGCGGGTATCCGCGTAATGCAAACGGTCGGCCCATGGATTGAGCAGGCCGGACTATTCCGCTGGTTTCTTGATCACGCTGCGGCCAACATGTGGTGGGCCTTCGCTGCGGGTGCCTGCCTGACCGCACTGGTTCACAGTAGCGCAGCCGTTATTGGCATGGCGATCAGCCTTGCCGCTGCGGGTGCCTTGCCAGCCGATGTGGGGATCGCCATCGTCATCGGCTCCAATGTAGGCACCTGCGTAACCGCCCTGATTGCCGCTGTTGGTGGCAGCGTGTCCGGCAAATTTGTAGCCTGGTCCCATGTGCTGCTGAACGTAGGCGGAGCCTTGCTCTTTATGCCGTTGATCCCTGGGCTAGAAATGGCCGCCGCCTGGATATCTACCGAGCCCGGAGCCAAGGTAGCCCATGCCCAAACCCTGTTTAACGTCATTAGCTCTCTGCTGGTCTTGCCTCTGTGCTACCTACCTGTATGGACGCGTTTAGAGGATCGTATATCTCCCCACAGAATCAAACGTTAATTCCTAGCATGGACAGCGCCTTGCTCAAAATGACATCATTATTGTCATATCCGCCCTGGCGCTGGAGAAGCCATGCTTCCTCAGGCTTATGCCATGCAACTCCCTTAATTTCTTCGATTTGTGCCTGTAAATCCCCATCTAGTGCCTCTACAAGATAATAGTGTACTTCTTTATCCACTTCCCCAAATTCCGGATGCTGATACGTATAAGCAATCATATCTACATGCTGGATAATCCGCCCGTTCAACCCTGTTTCCTCGCGAATTTCACGTAAAGCCGTCTGTTCGATTGTTTCTCCCAACTCCATTTTTCCTTTAGCCAAGGATACCTTGCCATATCGGTCAGTAATGAGCTGAATTTCAAGCTGCTCCCCCTGTTTGCGAAACACAACACCGCCTGCGGAAATTTCCTTTTTTGTTGCCATCCTGTAATCTCCCTTCCTTGCGCAACAAGGATTCCGTCCTCTCTGTAAGGAAAGGCGAAATCCTTGTTTGCCATCTCTATTGCCTTTTCAGGCTTTTTTTGTTCTTACAGAGCTGTTTGCAGCCCATTCTCCAGTACGCGAACCAATTGGCCTTCACTTTCATTAATGCCTGCCTTCGTTAGCTTCACGCGGCATACCTTGCCAACCAGATCCTCAGTACCTTCAAACGCCAGTTGAATATAATTGTCACTATATCCATGGAGTATGCCGCTATCTTCGGTCCCTTTCGGCGCAACTTCCGGAATGACCTCCAGCACCTGACCTACAAACTTCTCAACATACGCCAGTTGCATTTGCTCTGACAGTTGTATCAGCTCATGCACTCGTACATTTTTCACGTCTTCGTCCACCTGATCCTCCATACGCGCCGCAGGAGTTCCACTACGCTTGGAGTACGGAAACACATGCATTTCCGAAAAACCGATTTTTTTCATCAGCTCATAGCCATTGCGGAACATTTCATCCGTCTCCCCAGGGAAGCCGACAATTACGTCCGTTGTAATCGCAACATCGGGCATTGCTTTGCGAATCATAAGCATTTTGTTATAAAACTCTTCTGTGGTGTACTTACGACGCATCCGTTTCAATACAGTGTCGTCCCCCGCCTGAAGCGGTATATGAAAATGACGAACCAGCTTGGTGGAACGGTTCAGTACATCAAGCATTTTTTCATCAATCTGGCTGGCTTCAATCGAACTGATGCGGATACGCTCCAGCCCTTCCACCTTCTCCAGATCCCACAGCAGATCAGATAGGTCATAATTATCCATGTCGTCACCATAACCGCCAGTATGGATACCAGTGAGTACTATTTCCTTGTAGCCTGCGTGTACCAGTTGACGCGCCTGTGCAATAATGCTCGCAGCGTCACGACTGCGGGATAGCCCCCGCGACCATGGAATGATGCAGAAGGTACAGAAGTTATTGCACCCATCCTGAATTTTCAAAAAGGCCCGAGTATGATTAGCAAAATCAGGCACATCCATTTCCTCAAATACACGCGTTTTCATAATATTGCGCACGGCGTTCACTGGTTGACGCGTCCCTTGAATTTCCTGCACGAACGGAATGATTTTGTCCCGATCTTGAGTCCCGATAACGAGATCAACGCCAGGAATATCCATAATTTCGGCAGGAGAAGTTTGGGCATAACAGCCCGTCACTGCAACAATGGCATCTGGATTCCGGCGAATCGCGCGGCGAATGATCTGACGACTCTTTTTATCACCGGTATTCGTAACGGTACATGTATTAATAAGATAGACATCCGCGGTCTGCTCATCAAAGTCCACCTGTTCATAACCTTCATTTTTAAACAGCTGCCAGATCGCTTCTGTATCATAAAAGTTTACCTTACAGCCCAATGTGTAAAATGCCACTGACGGCATATTAAACCCCTCCCATTTCTCCTGTCTCATATAAAATGCAAGCCAATGCAGCCATTCCTGCGGTCTCAGCACGCAAAATACGTCTTCCCAGTCCTGTAGACTGGGCCCCAGCCTGCTCGGCCTCCAGGCTTTCCGCTTCAGTAAAGCCGCCTTCCGGGCCTACCACCAGCAGAACACGCGGCATGTCCGTCGACGCCCATTGTCCTACCAATGGCTGGATTACATCCCGTAGCTGCTGACCCTGCTCTTTTTCATAACAATAACATATCAAATCATACCCAGCAAAAGAAGCCAGAAGTTCTTTCCACGTCATTGGCGCACTAATTTCTGGAATCCGGTTACGGTGGCTTTGTTCAGCCGCTTCCTTCACAATCTTGCGCCAACGCTCCAGTCGCTTGCCTTCTTTTTTGGCATCATACTGCACGACCGTACGCTCGGACAAAAACGGTACAAACCCGGTTGCTCCGATTTCTGTACATTTTTGCATCACCGTCTCCATCTTGTCTCCTTTAGGAAGACTCTGAGCGATGGTGACCTGCACATGCGGTTCAGAGGTCATCTTCAGCGGCTCAATAATCGTCGCCGTAACATGATCCTGCTCTATCGTATCCAATGCAGCCAGTGCTTCCCTAGATACCCCGTCACTGACTATAATTTTGTCACCACTACGGCCCCGCATGACTTTAGCGATATGCCGCGCGTCCTCACCCGCAACAATCACGTGATCTTCTAGAAATTGCTCTGCCGGAATAAAATAACGCTGCATTCTCTCTCACACCTATTCCTGGATTTTGCAAAAATCCTCATTCTAAAAATAACTGTTATCCACTAATGTTCCGTACAAAATCCGAATAAATCACCAAGCAACATCATATCATCTTTTGCGCCTGTATGACCAGTCTGTTCACTCTTCTATTCAAGGTATACCTACCATTCTCGTAAAAAAAGGAGCCCTTAGGCTCCGAACAATCCAGTGATATAAAAAGAGAACTGCAAAAACTGTATATAAATCATCTGGGCCAGCGTGTAAAGAGGTTCAATCGTTACAACTCGAACCTGTGGAATGACCAGGATAAGCAGAAAAATAAAGATCGACCACTGTTCAAACTGCTGGAGTTTGCGACGTACAGGAGTGGGGGCCACATCTTCCACAATCCGGTATCCATCCAGTGGAGGCAGTGGGATCAAATTAAAGATAAACAAAAACAGATTTAAATTGATCAAAGCATTGATAAACAAATAGATTGCTTGAGCCACCCGTTGGTTCTCCATCCCCGGCAATACTTGAAAATGAAGGAGCACGGCATAGATTAAAGTAGTAACAAATGCAAGCAGCAGATTGCTGAGCGGACCCGCAGCCGATACAATAATGCCCATGAGGCGCGGACGACTAAAGTTATCACGATTAACCGGAACTGGCTTGGCCCAGCCAAAGCCTCCGATCAGCAGCAGTAGCGTACCCAGCAGGTCAATATGCACTGCCGGATTTAAAGTCACGCGCCCAAGTAGCTTGGCTGTAGGGTCACCAAATTTATTGGCATAAAATGCATGTGCAAACTCATGAACCGTGAACGATATGATCACGGCCAGCAAATAAAATGGAAGAACATTTAAATTTACACGAAAAATATTTTGTAAAAAATCCATACTTACCTCTTTCTCGCCACAAACGCCAGCCAATCTTCATCCCGGCTTATTTCGGCAATCTCAAAGCCAGCTGCCTTCAACGCAGTTTCGACAACTTCTTCTTTGTTCTTCCAAATCCCTGAAGCAATATAAATACCACCTGGTTCCAGGGCTTTATATACATCGTCAATGAACAGCAAAATAATCTCTGCCAATATATTAGCTACCACTAGCTTGACGGGTAACTGGATACCCAGCGTTGGATCGCTTGCATTAAGCACCGATAGCAAATCACTTTCTTTAATGGTAATGCGTTCCTCCAGCCCGTTCAGACGCGTATTTTCCCGCGCACTGGATACTGCCACCGGATCCAGATCCAAGGCAAGTACATGCTTCGCTCCCAGCTTTACAGCTCCAATGGCCAAAATACCGGAACCCGTGCCGACATCAATGACTTCTTCCCCGCCCTTAATCACAGATTCCAGCGTTCTCAGACAAAGGGATGTCGTAGGATGCGTTCCAGTCCCGAAGGCCATACCAGGGTCCAGCTCAATGATTTTTTCCTCTTCACTCGCAGGCTCATAGTCCTCCCAAGTAGGTTTAATCGTCAGACGGTCCGACACACGCAAAGGCTTGAAATATTGCTTCCAAGCATTTGCCCAGTCATCCTCATCAACTGTTTTCAGTTCATACTGAACCTCACCAGGGTCAATATCGAAAGTTCTCAATTCTTTGACGCGCGGCTCAATTTGCGAACGAATACTATCCATGTCCACTTCTTCGGCAAAATAGCCTTTGATGATCGCTTGTCCTTCAGGTATGTCGTTCAAAGGTCGATCATACCACTGTCCATAGGACGTATCCCGCGGCTTGTTGAGCGAACCGGATTCTTCAATGGAAACCCCTCCTGCACCTGCTTCGTGCAGAAAATTCGAAATCATTTCGATGGCTTCTTCGGTTGTATGTATTGTAATTTCATTCCACAACATGGTTTTCATTTCCTCCTCATTTCACATGCATACATTACATTGTACTATATACATGCACAGGAGTTCAAAAAAGCTGGTAATCGTCCTTTTCCGATTTCTCCAGCCGGACTTGGAATTGCTACGACATCTGTATTTATTGATCCTGCTATTTCTGGTGCTGTCAACAACCGTGTAGAGTTAAAAGCCTCGATTGGACTACGTTTCGTCGGTGTCGGCAACATTAGAGTACTTGTACGTATATGGAGAGCCGGCAAGGAAATTTATTACGGACTGGAATCCAATGTCTTCGATAACAATATTATTCTTAATGTCGAAACGGTAGACGTTGCGCCTCTGGGCGTGCAAAACTACCAACTAATTATTGAAAATCAAACGCCTGCGACTACTGCTTTCGTCGCCGGTCCTCTTGTTTTTAGTGCAACAGCATACAGCGGATAATGAATAGAAAAAGGAAAGAACACAAATAAAACGGGCTATCCCACAAATCATCCTATTGATGGAGATAACCCGTCTTATTAAATTCTACTCATTGTCGTTTATGATACGCTGCTGACGACGGTCAGCTCCTTCGCTACGCCGGATCGCTTCCAGATCCTCAGCATCTGCCTGATCTGCTGAGAACTCAACATCTTCATTTTTAGCAGATTGCATGCGTTTGATTTTCTCTGTTTTGGTTAGCACTTTATCAAACCGTTTGTTTTTAGACATCGGTCACTGCCCCTTCCAAACTTTTCACAGCATTCCACCCGCTTGTTCCACGATGGACATTGCCTGATGATGAATGGATTCATCCACCACAGCAGTCAACAAAATATCGCGGCCTGTCGGTCCGCCCTGTCCTCCATCACTCATGCCACTGGCGGACGGATCAGCCGCAGCCAGTATTGCTGGAGTTGCATCTGTAAAGTCCACGCCCTGTGTCAATGAGGACAAGCTGCTAATCTGTCCTGAAAATACAGGCAATCCGGCGTTGCCAGTAGACTGCCGCGGATACCGGCTAAATCGGTCTATCGACACATCGGCTGCCCGGAGAGCTTCCAGTTTTCTAGCAGCTCCCTGTGCTTCCTCAGGACTTTTGAAATACGCCAAAATATTTTTTTCGCCCATCTCAAAATCTCCCTGTGTAGTATTGAGCGCAACTGCTCTTCAAGAGCATAGAGCGTTACGCTTTGTTATATCCTGCTCATTGGCACGATTTTATATTCCGACGGATGCAGACGATATCAAGAACAGTAGGCCAAGACAGTGAACCAGAGTTTGTGAAGAGCATAACTTTTACGGGTGTAAAACAGCTGCTGGAGCTTCACCTGACTTAGCTACTCCTGTCTCCCAAGCAGCGCGAATAACTGCATCCCGTACCTTTTGAACCACCTTCGGATTAAAGACATTCGGTATGATATAAGTTTCACTTAGCTCCTCAGGACAGATCGCATCAGCGATGGCAAGTCCGGCAGCTAGTTTCATTTCCTCATTAATCGTCGTAGCATGACAATCTAGAGCACCCCGGAAAATTCCCGGGAAGCACAGCACATTGTTAATCTGATTTGGAAAATCGGAGCGGCCAGTAGCGAGCACACGTACATAAGGTGCAGCTACAGCCGGATCGATTTCCGGAATCGGATTCGCCATGGCGAACACAATAGGATCAGTTGCCATGCTCTGTATATCCTCTACAGTCAGTATGTTCGGGCCTGACACACCGATGAATACATCAGCTCCCACAATCACCTCGGATAAACTCCCACTTAAATTGTGCGGATTAGTCATGTTCGCATACTCTGTCCAATGCGGATTACTGTACTCCACATCACGGTGAATAGCTCCCTGTCGATCAACGCCAATCAGATTGCGCACACCTGCCTTAAGCAGCATACGGGAGCAGGCCATACCCGCTGCACCGATTCCTGCAAATACGACTTTGACATCCTCCATTTTTTTGCCACATACCTTTAATGCATTGACCAGACCCGCTAACACAACGACTGCCGTACCATGTTGATCATCATGAAATACTGGAATGTCCAGTTCCTGCTTCAACCGTCTCTCGATTTCAAAACAGCGTGGCGAAGATATATCCTCCAAATTAATGCCGCCAAAAGCAGGAGCAATCATTTTAACAATTTGAACAATTTCATCAGCGTCCTTCGTGTTGAGACAAATCGGAAAGGCGTCGACACCTGCAAATTGTTTGAACAACACCGCTTTACCCTCCATTACAGGCATAGCGGCCTCCGGTCCGATATCTCCTAATCCAAGTACCGCGGTTCCGTCTGAAACGACTGCTACTGTATTCTTTTTGATCGTTAATTGATACGCTTTGGCTGGGTCATTGGCGATTTCCATACAAATTTCAGCTACACCCGGCGTATACACTTTGGACAACCCTTCCATCGTTTCAATTGGCTTCTTTGGTAAGGTCTCCATTTTGCCACCTGCGTGTAATTCTCTAATTTCATCTATTAAACTGCTCATATTTTTCTCCATCCTTTCATGTCTCTATTTGGATATGAAACTCAATCCTGTGTATAAAACTCATCAGCTCCATAATTGGAGTAACAAAGTTGCTAAAATGACCGTGCCTGCCCCTCCAATACGTGTTGCAATTTGCGCAAAAGGCATCAGTTCCATCCTATTGGATGCAGACAGAATGGCTACATCTCCCGTGCCCCCTAATCCACCGCGACAACTGGTCACCAAAGCAGCTTCTACGGGATACATGTGAATCCATTTTCCTGTGAAGTATCCTGTAACAATCAATGCAACTACAACAGATGCGCAGGTGATGGCATAAGGAACCGTTAAGATCCCAACCACACTATCCAAAGGTACATACAAAATACCCAATCCCACCATCAAGGGCCATGTCAGACTTGCCGTTATACATTTGTATAAGTGAAAAGCTCCCTGCTCCAATGTGTTCGGCATAATCTGAATGCACTTAATTAACGCCGCCGCCAGAATCATGAGGATCGGACCTGGAATATGGAGATACGGCTCCAGCAACTTACCTACAATAAAGAAAGTGCAAGCTAACAGCAGACCTCCTCCCATCAATGGAAAAGAAATCGATTGTTCCAGACTTGCCGGGGCTAGCTTTTCTACATCTTTCTCCAGTTTCAATAACCTCCCGTTACCTGAAGTTTTTGGATTTTTCTCCGCTAATCTCTTCAGAATACCCGCACCTATGATTGCAACAATGTTCCCGATAATTGCAGCGGGGATAAATTGAGACACGAATATTGCCGAATCCTTGCCCAGCACCAATCCATACGAAATGGACAACGGTAAAATGCCTTCCCCAATCCCACCGGAGATAATCGGAATGATGATGAAAAAAAATGTATGATAGGCGCTATAGCCAAAAGCCATACCCACCACCATCCCCACAGCAACAGCTGCAATAGATCCTATAATAATGGGAGCAAAAATTTTGACAATTCCGTTCATCAGCATTTTCCGATCCATACCCAGAATACTCCCAGTTACTAGACATGCGATGTAGAAGTAAAGAAAATTCGAGGTTTTCATAAGCGTGTGTACCGCACCCATCGCAGATGGACTGAACATATTCCAAAATACCATTAACGATGGGACCATAAGAGATAAAATGGCCGGCCCGCCAATATGCTTAAGCAACGGAAGTTTGGCCCCTAGATCACTGAGCAGTATGCCCAAAATCATGATGACGGCAAACCCGCCCAATAGATCGTTCGGAAGTCTTTCAGTAATTGCAGCTGCATAAACAATCAGCGCGATCACGGCATAGAGCGGAAGAGGAATAACTCCCACCTTTACCCTGCCCAGCATTCTGATGCCATCTACAAAATTTTTACTCCATCTTTGCCCCTTCTGAATGACAGGCTGATTCGTAGCATTTTCCATAAGTCTCCCTCCAAAAAGTGAAGAATGATGATCATGTTTCCATTCTACACCTTGGAAAACGCTTTATTTGGTTTTAAAACTAATCATTCACTTTTGTAATTAAAGTAATCGGAAAGAAGACTTATATAAAACTATTCATGATACCTTCTGCCTGTGGTAATATTCGATATTGGTAAACGGGGCGCCCTATGGTACCGTATATGGTTTCCATGGAAAGAGCTTCAATCTCTGTCATAAAAGCCAGGTACTTGCGCATAGACACCCTGGATATCCCTGCGCTCTCCGCAATATCCTCGGTGGAAAATAGCACCTTATGATGCCGCTGGATACAATTCCATATCATAGCCAGCGTGGATTTAGTTATGCCTTTGGGCAACCTTGCCAAGTCTTTAGTCAAGCTTTTATGATAAATGAGTCGGTCCAGCTCCTCCTGAGAAAGTAGACTGCGCTCACGTACGATGCTAATGTGCTCTCGGTACCCCGTGAGGGCCTCCAAAAAACGGTTAAAGTGGAACGGCTTAATCAAGTAATCCACCGCCCCAAAGTTCATCGCTTTTTTGACACTGTTCATGTCACTTGCAGCCGAGATGACAATGACATCTATATTTACACCTGTCTCCCGTATGAATGACAGTAAATCGAGGCCATTGCTTTCCTGCATATACACATCTAGTAATATCAGATCAATGGCTTGTTCAGCTATAAATTTCCTAGCCTCTTCCACAGAAGAAGCCCAACCCCCACATCGAAAACCTTCCACCTGCTCCATATATTTGCGGTTAAATTCCGCAACCATCGGATCATCTTCTACAATCAGGACATTAATCATGTTCATCATTCCCCGCTATAATGTATGGAATCGTAATCTGAAAACAGCATCCTTGCTCGGCTGGGATCAACTTTATACTTCCCTGTAATCTTTTCACGCTTTGCGTCACGAGATAAAGCCCCATCCCTCGTGACTCTCCCTTGGTCGAAAAGCCTTTTTCAAATATAGCCTTCACAAGCCCTTCCGGTATACCCGGACCATTATCGCACATGATACAGGTCAGATAGCCATTCTTGTGGCTTTCCTCATAATAAAGTGAAAGGGTAATCCGCTTGTGCTCCAAAGATTCCATAGCCTCTACCGCATTATCAAACAGATTGCCAAGAATAGTAATCAGTTCATGTGTCGTTTGAGTTTGACTGGATTCGGGCAAGTAACTACCTGGAGTCAGTTCAAAACTTACGCCTACCTCTCTGGCCCGGCTTAATTTTCCCAACACAAACCCTGCCATTACTGGGTCCCTGATCTGCCGGGTGATGGAGCCAATTTCCACTTGATGATGCTCGACGGCATCCATAATGTAATGCTCCAGTTTATCGTACATTCGCAAGTGTACCATTCCCATTATGACATGCAGCTTGTTCATAAATTCATGAGCCTGCGCACGTAGTGCTTCCGTGTACAGGGACACTCCTGTCAAACGTTCTGCCAGCTGGTTCATTTCCGTTTTATCTCGAAAGGTTACAATTGCTCCCACAATTTCCCCTTTGACCCGTATCGGAACACTGGTAGTCAGCAAAGTTATTCCACCCAGCTCCATTTCCTCATCCATTTGTGGAGTACTCGCTTCCAGGACCTCTTGCAATCGAAAAGCGGATAGATAAACGGTAATTTCCTGTCCGGAGAATGAGAAATCTTCAATCCCCGCTTGTCTAAGTAGACGAATCGCTTCTGCATTCATCAGCATGACGCGACCGAATTCATCTACCGCAATAACTCCTTCCTTGATGGATTGCAGCATAGCGCTGCGTTCCTCCAGCAAGCGTGCGATTTCCGGCGGCTCCAGACCGACCAGCATATTTTTGATTTTACGAGCCAGCACTACCGCACCTCCAGTGCCGATCAATATTCCGATGCCAAGGGCGATAGCAATAAGACGGTTGTTGCCTTCCTGAGCCATCTGTACATCTTGCATGGATATACCAACAACAATCGCCCCTACCTGCTTCCCCGTTGAACTGAACACGGGGGAAAAGGCTCGCATGGACAAGCCCAATGTACCCTTCGCAACGGACACGCTCTCATGGCCATGAAGTGCAGTATACTCGTCTCCACCGACAAAAGCTTTGCCGATCATCCTAGCATCCGGGTGCGTTTTACGAATTCCCTTCATATCCATAGCCACGATGAACTGGATGTGATTTGCTACTGAGACCCTCTTTACATACTCCTGCATGGAAAGAGACGAACCTGTCCCTTGCAATTGCTCGACAATAAGCGGCGTATGGGCGAGTGTACGCGCGATGGACATTGCCTTTTCTTCCAGTCCCTTCTCAGTTTCCTGCTCCACTCTCTCCGCAAATAACAGGGTTACAGGCAGAAGCACAAGTGCCATAACTAGACATACTAGCAGTGTAATTAGGCCTCTGAGCTTTAATAGTGGTTTACCCCGACGCAGCTTGAGCTGTACATTTCCGATGGAACTCACCCCTTTCTACTTGATATTAAGTCTCGATAGTTCAACATGCCTATACAAAAATGGTTATGTATGTGTTTACCTGAATATAAAAAAAGGAACTACCCCGCAATTGCGGAATAGTTTCCTTTGATTCATGGTTGAAGCTCCGCGATTTCTAATTGGGCTTAGTCGCCTCGGAAGGCGCGCTTCACACGGTCAAAAAAAGACTGCTCATTCTCATGCGTCTGTTCTCCGCTAAGCGAAGAGAACTGACGCAGCAAATCCTTTTGTTCCTCACTCAGCTTGCTAGGCGTTATCACAACTACCTTAATATGCTGGTCACCCTGACCAACGCCACGCAGTTTTGGCACACCTTTTCCTTTAAGACGGAAGTAAGTACCTGTTTGCGTACCTGCTGGAACTTTCAACTTCACTTTCTCGGTCAACGTCGGGATCTCGACTTCATCTCCCAATGCTGCCTGTGAGAACGTCAGCGGAATTTCGCAGTAGATATCGTCTCCCTCACGCTCAAAGAAGTCGTGCGATTTCACACGGAACACGACGTACAAGTCACCTGCCGGTCCTCCGTTGACACCGCCTTCGCCTTCACCGTTAATACGCATTTGTGCGCCGTCATCCACACCCGCTGGAATGCGAATATGAATTTTACGTTGCTTGCGTACCCGACCGGAACCGCTACAAGTCGTACATTTTTCTTTAATGATTTTACCGGAACCGCCGCAATTAGAGCAGGCGCGTCGATTAACCATACGACCAAACGGTGTATTCTGCACCACTTCTTCCTGTCCGCTGCCGTGGCAGACGGAGCAGGTTTGTGGTTGAGTACCCGCTTTGGCTCCCGTACCGTGACACGTATCACATGTTTCTGTACGTTCAATATGAATGTCGGTTTCTTTACCGAACACCGCTTCCTTGAACTCAATCGTCATCGTATATTGAAGATCGTTCCCACGCTGCGGTGCATTCGGATCACGTCGACCATTGCCGCCGCCACCAAAGAACATATCAAAAATATCGCCAAATCCGCCACCGAAGTCGGCACCACCACCGAAGCCGCCTCCCATGCCCTGGTTCGGGTCTACATGACCGTACTGGTCATATCTTGCCCGCTTCTGACCATCGCTGAGAACATCGTAAGCTTCTTTGACTTCTTTAAATTTAGTTTCCGCGTCCGCAGCCTTGTTCACGTCCGGATGATACTGACGCGCAAGCTTACGGTAAGCCTTTTTGACTTCATCATCCGAAGCGCCCTTCGCGACGCCCAGCACCTCATAATAATCACGCTTATCAGCCAATGTTCCACCCCCATGCCTACAACGTGTCTGCACTACATATAAAAGGAAAGCCAAAGGCACGGGATGACCCGGCTTTGACCTTCCCATCATTTCAAGGCAGTACAACCCGTAATATGCTTATTTATCTTGGAAATAACTGTTACCCTTCGGCTAATTGTTATTTATCAAGGCAGCTACGCTGCAATTACTATTCAGTATATCATAACGCATCGGTGTACCGTAAAGCTACCACTACCCGATCCGTAACTTAGTCTTTCTTCTGGTCTTCGTCAACAACTTCATAGTCCGCGTCAACCACATTGTGACGGCCTTTGCTGTCTGCTGCGCCGTCTTGGCCTTGTTGAGCCTGTGCTTCTTGAGCAGCTTGCTCATACAGCTTTACAGACAATTGCTGAACGATTTCAGTCAGTTCTTCAGTAGCTTTTTTGATATCTTCCAGGTTGTCGGTTTCCAGCGTTTTTTGCAGATTTTCTTTAGCTGCATTTGCTTTTTCGACTTCGCCTGCATCCGCTTTTTCGCCCAGATCTTTAATCGTTTTGTCTACGGAGTAGATCAGTTGATCCGCAGCGTTTTTCGCTTCTACCAAATCTTTGCGTTTTTTATCTTCTTCCGCATGCAACTCGGCATCCTTCATCATACGTTCTACTTCCTCGTCGCTCAAGCCGCTGGAAGATGTGATCGTAATTTTTTGGCTTTTGCCTGTGCCTTTATCTGTAGCGGATACGTTCACGATACCGTTCGCATCCAGATCAAAGGTAACTTCGATTTGCGGTACACCACGTGGTGCTGGAGGGATATCTCCCAATTGGAAGCGACCCAGTGTTTTGTTGCCTGCTGCCATTTCACGTTCACCTTGCAGCACGTGAATTTCTACGCTAGGCTGATTGTCCGCATATGTCGAGAATACCTGCGATTTGCTCGTAGGGATTGTCGTGTTACGATCAATCATTTTAGTAAATACGCCACCTGCGGTTTCAATACCGAGGGACAGTGGAGTTACGTCAAGAAGAACGACGTCTTTCACATCACCAGTCAGTACACCCGCTTGAACTGCCGCGCCCAAAGCTACCACTTCATCAGGATTTACGCCTTTGTGAGGCTCTTTACCTGTCAGCTTTTTGATTGCTTCTTGTACAGCCGGAATACGTGTGGAACCGCCGACCAGAACGATTTTATCGATGTCGCTGGCACTCATGCCTGCATCTTTCATCGCTTGACGAGTAGGTCCCAAAGTACGTTCTACCAGACCTTCAGACAATTCTTCAAATTTCGCACGAGTCAGGTTCAACTCCAAATGCTGTGGAACGCCATCAGCTACTGTGATAAACGGCAAAGAAATCGTCGTTGTCAGTACGCCAGACAGTTCTTTTTTCGCTTTTTCCGCTGCGTCTTTCAGACGTTGTACAGCAGCTTTATCTTTACTCAGGTCGATGCCTTGATCTTTTTTGAACTCATTTACGAGGTAATCAATAATCACTTGGTCAAAGTCATCGCCACCCAGCTTGTTATCGCCGCTTGTTGCTTTAACTTCGAAGAAACCGTCGCCCAGTTCCAGAATGGATACGTCGAATGTACCGCCACCCAGGTCATATACCAGGATCGTTTGGTCTTCGGATTTTTCCATACCATATGCCAATGCAGCTGCTGTTGGCTCATTGACAATCCGCAGAACTTCCAGACCGGCAATTTTACCTGCATCCTTGGTTGCTTGACGTTGACCGTCATTGAAGTAAGCTGGAACAGTGATAACAGCTTGAGAAACGGTTTGTCCCAGGTAAGCTTCAGCATCGGATTTCAGCTTTTGCAAAATCATAGCGGAAATTTCCTGTGCGGAATATTCTTTGCCGTCGATGCTTTCTTTATGATTTGTACCCATGTGACGCTTGATGGACATGATTGTACGATCCGGGTTTGTAATTGCTTGGCGTTTTGCCGTTTCCCCTACAGTACGTTCTCCATCTTTTTTGAAACCAACAACGGAAGGGGTTGTGCGCGCGCCTTCCGGATTTGGAATAACGACTGCTTCGCCGCCCTCCATAACAGCCACACAAGAGTTGGTTGTACCTAAGTCAATACCGATTACTTTGCTCATCGGACAATTCCTCCTTCTGTATATACGAGGCCCGCAGGCCAGAATGGTTGAATCAAAATGATGTATTTCTAATGTCATAATTTCGCAAAATTCGATTCCAGTCGCTCCAAAGTGCAATATTGTTCATTGAAAGTCGCTTATGGGATTTTTGCAAAATCCTCATGTATATTGAAAAAGCTACATGCTCACTTTTACCATCGCTGGACGAAGCACCTTGTCCTTCAGCATGTACCCTTTTTGTACCTCTTCAACAACAATGCCTTCCTCATGCTCTTCGCTCTCCACCTGCATAATAGCCTGATGGAAGTCAGGATTAAACGGTTGTCCCACCGAATTCATGGCCGTTACTCCTTCTGCCTGAAGCACACTCTCAAACTGGCGGAAAATCATTTCCACGCCTTTGCTGAATGACTCAGACTCCGCTCCTTGCGGTGCTGTTGCCAGCGCACGCTCGAAGTTATCCAAAACAGGCACCAACTCGGTAACCAGCTTCATAGATGCATATTTGGCAAGGTCTTCTTTTTCTTTCAGCGTACGACGGCGGAAATTATCAAAATCCGCCTGAGCGCGTAAAAACCGTTGCTGATGCTCTTCCGCCTGAGCGCGAAGCTTATTCAGCTCTGTTTCGCTTTCTTGGTCTTCCAGTGCCGCCGCTTCATTAACCGGCTCTTCCTGCTGGCTCGCTTCGGCGGCTTCCTCTGTGCTTACATTTTGTTGTTTTTCTTCTTGGAACGCTTGTTCTTCCTTCAAAATGTTTCACCTCCTTCAAGTCATAACTACCTTTACAAAAACACGCAACAATGCACCCGCGCAGGATACGAACCGTATCCAGACGCGGAACATGTAGTACCGCAACCTATGCGGCTTTGTTCTATTTAAACCGCTGCGTTAGCATTGCGGTCAAATCCTTAGACAGGATACCCAAAATATTAATAACTCTCGCATATTCCATCCGTGTCGGACCCAGTATGCCTATAGTGCCCAACGCTTCTCCGTCTACTGCATACGTAGCAGTAATCAGGCTGCAATTGGCAAACGCCTCATGATCATTTTCAGTGCCGATGCGGACTTGAATTTCAGGTGCCCCGACAACAGGTGTCATTAGTTTAAGCAGCGTTGGTGTTTCCTCCAGCAGATCGAGAATATGTTTAACCTTTTCTACATCTTTAAATTCAGGTTGATTAAGCATGTTTGTCGCACCGCTCAAATACAAGCGCTGATCCGATTCATTATCCAGTGCTTTATCCAGCACCTTCATAGCGTCCTCAAAATGAGACACATGCTTCTCCATCTCCTGACCAAGTGCGGTGTAAAGGCGTGATTTAAGCTGATAAATCGGCACACCGACCAGCTTGCTGTTCAGTAAATTCACAACCTTCTCCATCTCGGAAATCGAAATTCCCGGTGGAATATCTACCGTTTTGTTCTCCACCTGACCGGTATTGGTCACGATTATCGCCACAGCCGTCGTTTCGTTGAGCGGCAGCAGCTGAAAATGACGCAATGAAGTATGAAAAACCTCCGGCCCAAGCAGGATGGAAGTATAATTGGTCATATGGGACAAAATGCCTGACGCATGCTGGATCACTTGCTCCATTACATTCAGCTTTTCGGCATAAAAGGCTTTCAGTTCCCGCATTTCCATAGGCTTCAGTGTATTCAGTGGTACCAGATGGTCCACATAATAACGATAGCCTTTATGAGACGGGATGCGTCCCGCAGAAGTATGGGGTTGCTCCAGATAGCCCTGTTCCTCCAAATCCGACATTTCATTACGGATCGTGGCCGGGCTGAATCCGACATCCTGCCTTTTGGATATGCTGCGGGAACCCACTGGCTCAGCCGAACGAATGTAGTCATCAATAATCGCATTCAGAATGAGTCTCTGACGTTCGGTTAACAAGCGAATCCCCCCTTGTTGTTTATCCATAATAGCATGATTGTTAAATGGAATCATTAGCACTCGTTCGCGTTGAGTGCTAACCGATAATACAAAAATACCAAACCGACCTGATCATTGTCAAGTCAGATCAGTATTTTCAATAAACAAGATTTATCACAGCAGTTTAGTTTACTGGAATGAATCCAGAACGTTTACACTTTTTCACGAAAAACCTCAATATCCAGCGTATAAAAACCGTATTTATGTATAGTGACACAGAAAATAGAAAAATTCGAGACTATGTCTCCATACCATTATAACTTCTTTGTCCTTGAGGAGGAATTAAATTTGAGAACTAATCGCCGCAACCTTTTATACGCATCGATCGCACTTTTACCTACAATTTGTATGTTTCAGATTTTAATCGAGTTGTTTCCGTATACAGGACTAGGAAGAATAGTTGCTTTGCCATTGGTTTTCATCCTGAATGCAGCCCTTATTATTTCAGTCATCCATTTAATTCGTAAATTAAGCCCCCTATGTTGTGCCTTACTCTTGGTTCCTACAATACTTTTAAGCATATGGAATACCATTTTGTTTTACCCTCAAGAATTCAGTCCAAGTATTCCCAAGCAAATAAAATACAGTATATCGGCAATACAACATTACGATGATTTAACACTAGCCGATTGGGAAGGATATACACATAGTCCAAGCAGAAGCGGAGAGTCTGAAAGATATGTTGTCGCCTTGTATAAATATAAACACCGAGTTCCATTAGACGGCACTGCATATTTTTATAATGATACTGATTATCATAAGGACCATCCCATAAGAAGCCTGAATGGAATACCTTCCGAGCTGGAGCCTCATCATCAATTCATTTGGTGGTTGCTCAAAACATATGAGAAATAAACCCGCATTAAACAATGTAGGCTGTATAATATACGCATGATTAGGTCCTGATGAAAAAAGAACTGACCTCATTATTGACAGGTCAGTTCAGTACTTTCAACACTGCGATTTCATCACAATTGTTTTGTTTACTACAGTGAATGCAGTCGGTCCATACCTTTTCAGGGAAAATCTCTTTGCTTACTACATCAAAACCGTTTTTTATAAAAAAGGAGACCTCGTAGGTCAATGCCATAATTTTAGGAATACGTTGCCGCCGTGCTTCTATCATAAGGCCCTCCACGAGCTTAGAGCCAATACCCATACCTTTGTGTCCCTCAGAGATGCCAAGGGAGCGAATCTCTACCAGGTCAGCGCCCAATTTGCATAAAGAACCACAACCAACAACTTCGCCGTCCACCTCTGCAACAATAAACAGCTCCAGTTGGCGCGTTAGCACTTCCCTCGAACGTGGCAGCATAATCCCCCGCTCTGCATAGCCGCTAATCATTTGATATAAAGGCTCCACATCCTCAGGAACCGCACTTCTGCACAATACATCTTTACACACTGAAGCCATCTTGCTCTCCTCCTACCGCTTGCCGCATATAATGAATAAATATACAACATCACGCATAGAATCGCAATACTCCATTTACCCTGCTGTGACAGAATGGTGTAATAAAATGATGGTCCCAGCTTACGAAGTTGAAACGCGCTGTATTGAAGCTACGACTTATGAATTTACCGTGATTGAACCAATAAACTCTGCAAATACATCATTTCCGAATAAAATGCCACGTTCACTCAAACGATAACCGTCCTCAATCGATTCGATTAACCCCGCATTGAGCATTTTTCCAAGAGGAGCAGTAAACGTATCCTCCAACGCCTGACCGAATTGAGCTTCAAAGCGAGACTTGGAAACGCCCTCTAGCATTCTCAAACCGACCATAAGAAAATCCTCCATGGCTTCCGCCGCTGGCACCTCAAAGCTATCTAGACGCGGCAAACCATTACGACTAGCCTCCACATAAGGGTTAATGCCCTTAATGTTCATATGGCGCTCTCTGCCAACATATCCATGTGCCCCAGCTCCGAGACCGTAATAGTCCTCATTTCGCCAATAGGTCATGTTGTGCTTGCTCCCCAAGCCTGGTTTTGCGAAATTACTAATCTCATACTGTTCATAGCCCGCTTCTTTCATGCGACGCATGAGGAGTAAGTACATTTCCAGTTCGTCATCCTCATGTGGAAGCGGTAGCTGATTTTTCTGGTACAGCGTGTGGAAGAGCGTGTTTTCTTCAACCTTCAAACTGTAGATAGAGTAATGAGGAAGCTCCAACTCTAGCGCTCTACTGACGCTTTCATGCAGCATCTCCACCGTTTGATTCGGCAAACCGAACATCAGGTCAATCGACAGGTTGTCCAAGCCAACCTTACGTGCGTTTTCCAAACTACGATATACGTCATCTGTACTGTGAATACGACCTATGCCTGTGAGTAGCTCATTCTGAAAAGCCTGTACGCCAAAGCTGAGTCGATTGACGCCGCCTTCTTTCATCACAGAGAGTTTTTCAAAATCAGTGGTACCTGGATTAGCTTCCATGGAGAACTCAATATCTTCCGCCCAATGCGGGAAGTAGGTTCGGACGCTCTTCAGGAAATATTCCATTTCTTTCGGATTTAGGGTAGTTGGTGTTCCACCCCCGACAAAAATGGTTTTAATCTCTCCTGGTGGGTGAAGCTTAACTGTATGTTCCATCTCCCGTTCCAGTGCATACAGATATTCCATAACAGGTTGATCCTTGAGCACATAAGAGTTGAAATCACAGTAAAAGCATTTATTCGTGCAAAAAGGTATATGCAGGTAAACCGCTTGAGGCGCGGATGAATGTTCATGTTTTTGTATGGATGCGGTCATACCGATCCTCCTTGTCAATTCAGGGAATAGTGAAAAAATGCGCCGAGGTCTCGACAACCGCTTCGTGTTCCATTTGATCTTCTGATCGCTGTTACTCCAGATTCAAATGGACCACTCCGCTGCTGCCTACCACCATCGATCATTTTTTTGTAATGTAGGTGTTGCAGTAAGAGTAAAGCATCTATAGAAATACGCTAAAGATACTGTTGTTATACTATTTTTGCAACTGAGATAACAAACACTCCATCTCTGGATAGCTTGCTCAAATAAATAACGTCCATTCTCCATGCACGGCAAATGCCCCATGAAAGAATGGACGAATACTTCAAACAACTTTACTCATCTATTTTCAGTACCGCCATAAATGCTTCCTGAGGTACTTCTACGTTACCGACCTGCTTCATACGCTTTTTGCCCTCTTTTTGCTTTTCAAGCAGCTTCCGTTTACGAGAAATATCGCCGCCATAACATTTGGCCAAGACGTTTTTACGCATCGCCTTAACGGTTTCACGCGCCACAACCTTTGTTCCTACAGATGCCTGGATCGGCACCTCAAACATTTGACGCGGAATTAGCTCGCGCAGCTTCTCACAGATAATACGTCCGCGATGATAAGCCCGATCTATATGCACGATGAACGACAGTGCATCGACCTGCTCGCCATTCAACAAAATATCCATTTTCACCAGGTTGGACTGGCGATAGCCTGAAATCTCATAATCAAAGGAAGCATAGCCTTTGGTACTTGATTTAAGCTGATCGAAGAAATCATATACGATTTCAGACAGTGGAATTTGATACGTAATGGTTACCCGTGTCGTATCCAGGTATTCCATATTTACATACTCACCACGTTTGGTTTGACAAAGCTCCATCACCGTACCCACGTAATCATTAGGGACGATAATGCCTGCTTTTACATAGGGCTCTTCCACATGTTCAATCCGTCCGATTTCCGGATAATTCGATGGATTGTCGATCTGGATCGTTTCCCCATTCGTCAACTTTATGCGGTAAATAACACTTGGTGCCGTTGTAATCAGCGGAATGTTAAATTCACGTTCAATCCGTTCCTGGATAACGTCCATATGAAGCAGACCAAGGAAGCCGCAACGGAAGCCAAAACCCAACGCGCTTGATGTTTCCGGCTCAAAACTGAGCGAAGCATCGTTCAGTTGTAGCTTTTCAAGCGCCTCACGTAGATCGTTATACTCCGATGTTTCGATTGGATACAAGCCACAATATACCATCGGATTAATTTTCCGATAACCTGGCATCGGTTCTAATGTTGGATTTTTTGCATCTGTCACTGTATCCCCGACACGCGTATCACCCACATGCTTGATACCGGCAACGATAAAGCCAACATCACCGATGTTCAGCTCGTCCACGATGTTCATACGCGGCATAAAAGCACCAACTTCAATAACCTCAAACGTTTTGTCAGTCGCCATCATTTTAATTTTCGAACCGGCTCGGATACTACCATCCACAACGCGAACATATACGATAACGCCTTTATAAGGATCATAGTGCGAATCGAAAATGAGTGCCTTGAGCGGATTATCCGGATTACCTTGCGGAGCAGGCACACTTCTGACCACCTGTTCCAAAATTTCTTTGATGCCGATTCCAGCTTTGGCTGAGGCATGTACGGTCTCGCTCGTATCCAAGCCGATAACATCCTCGATTTCCTGCTTTACCCGCTCAGGATCAGCACTTGGCAAATCAATCTTGTTAAGCACAGGCAAAATCTCCAGATTGTTGTCCAACGCCAAATATACGTTAGCCAACGTCTGTGCCTCGATTCCCTGCGCGGCGTCTACTACCAGCAAAGCACCTTCACAGGCTGCCAAACTACGGGATACCTCATACGTAAAATCGACGTGTCCCGGTGTATCAATCAAATTCAAAATGTACTCTTCGCCGTCATCGGCCTTATAAGTGAGTCGCACTGCCTGGAGCTTGATCGTAATTCCGCGCTCCCGTTCCAGCTCCATCTGGTCAAGCACTTGCTCCTGCATTTCACGGGAAGTGAGTGCACCGGTATATTCTAGAATCCGGTCAGCCAGCGTGGATTTACCATGGTCTATATGTGCAATGATACTAAAGTTCCGAATTTTACGTTGTCTTGCCAAAATGTCAGTCATGCCTTACCCCCACACAATGCCTAGTGTCAATCAGCTTATTATAGCAGTTGTAAGGGGGGTCAGCAATATTTCTATTCTGTTACTCCATCAAATACAGATACGACCCATCGAATGCCCTGTCTCGACAGGTTTTGAAGCAACCCAGCTGTTTTGTCCGCCATAGTATCCACCGAGGCTTGCTGTCCCTTGACGGCTAGCAGTTCACGCGGTGTCTCCAGACCCTGAGTATTGACATGTTGCGCAGTCGTCGAATACCATCTGGATGCTCCGAGCTGCGTCTGTTCCTCATTTTCTTCCCTTCCACCAGCTTCATTTATACCCGCTTCCGTTTTCGGCTCAACCTTAACTTCTCCACTTGTGCTATACGTACCGCTATATGCACGAGTGTTAGCTGCGGGTGTGTCCTCAATAATCGTCTGTTCATATCCAACTTTCTGTTGATTTACCGATTGAATCGTATTCCCTCCGTTCCATTCCGGCCCATACACTGAACGCAGACCAGATCCTGCCAGTTGCATACCAAGAAGAATACCTGCCCCCATAAGCAGTACAAATCCAAGTGCTTTCTTACGAAAATGTCCAGACATTACCTTCCCCCCCTTACTGCTACCTCATTTAATTATCGCTGTTGCTCTTTTTTGTATCCGATACATTAGTGCCCGCTTTCTGAGCTTTCTGATCTTCCCAATACACTTCACCGATCATGTCCGCCAAAACGTCCGAGGTCCGTTTCAACTCCTCCTCGGTGTTATCAATACCCCCGATTTCAATTAAAATGCTATGCGAAGACAAGCTTTGATTGTATTCACCGTTGTTGCCTTTGCCACCATCTTTCCCCCATACACCACGTGATACGCCATGATACGATTTTTCCAGCTTTTCATGAATACGAGCAGCAAAGGCTTCATTTTCGCGCCAATTTTTGTTGTCATGTCCTATAATAAAATACACCTTGGCATAAGAAAGTCCATTAATGGTTGCTGTTGTTTTTCCATGACGTTGCGAATCCCGGTGGATATCAAGCAAATAAGTTAAACCTTTATTTCCTGCTAAAGCTTCCTTGACTGTTTCGCGTGAATATTTATAGGAATAGTTCCAATTGTAATTTTGAACTGTAGTAGCATAATCCTTGTTTACATGCAGTGTGGATATCCCCTGCTTTTCCAGCCTCTTCTTTACAAAGTCCCCTACCCTTGACACATTGGCCGATTTAGAACCTGAATTGGGATTGGAACTGGTTTTGCTAAGTAGTGGGTTATATGCTTCTCTGGGATGAGAATGGTAGATTAATATGCGCTTGTCCCCTTTGGCCGTATCACCTGGATGATCCTCACGTACCGGATCTGTTTCCGGTGTTGTCGGAATATTCGGCGTATTAGTCGGTGGGTTCTCAGATGCATCTGAGCCACCAGGAGCATCCGTCGTTCCCTGATCGGGCTGATAATCCGTAGGACCCTCTACCTTGATGTTCCCCGAACCCTTGCGCAGCAAGACAGGTGCTCCTGCAGACATGCCAGGAATCTCACGAGAAATGAGACTTTTGGGATCCTGCGGATTAATGCCTGTAAGCATCTGAAATACAAAAGGCGACCATTGTTCACCCGACAACGAAGATTGCTGCTTCTTTTGTGCCAAATGAGGTACTTCCATACCTAGCATATCCGCAAAAAAACCGCTGGACACCGAGCCTGCCAATCCTTTCATCGAAGAAACAGGAGATGTTTGTAGACGATTTTCTGCCAATCCCCCTAGCCCCAAAATGACAAATAAAAGCGCCGAGCCCATGATCAGCAGCACAAGCGTATGTCCCATCGCCAAAATTTCGATACCTTTTCTTCTCCATCTTCCGACGTTCCAGGTCTGAATTTTTTTCATGTGAGCCTTGTCCTCCTTCGTCCCGTCGAAACCCGCTTTATATTTGGAACATAGGGTTCCTATCTGCTGCGGAAATCTCTTATATTTCAACTCTATGAACGGAGAACAATTACTAGAACACAAAAAATCTCTACCACAGGTATATCACCTCCCTTTTTGAAAGAGATTAGATTCCTGTTAAATAGAGACTTTTGTGTGAAATACGATTTTATCAACCCTTGATTAATGCGTATATGCGGCGACATTGCCAGGATCCACAGCTTCGTGCAGAGCAGCGTTCAATCCAGTAGCAATGATGTTCGCGATATCTTCAATAAATTCATCGATTTCTTTAGGAGTCACAATCAGATCATGTCCCAGCGGTTGCAGTACCTCTCTCACCAGCCCAAGTCTCTCAGGTTCTGAAATATCGTCCAGCATCCCCAGGATTGCTTTTGTAGAAGCCTTTTCTTTGGTAAAATGTGTTTTCATCAGTTCAATTACGTTATTGACAATGGTCGAAGCGTAGCATACCGTTGGAACGCCGATAGCGATACACGGAACACCCATAATATCCTTGGTGATACCGCGCCGCTTGTTGCCAATACCTGAACCCGGATGTATCCCGATATCGGCCACCTGAATGGTCGTATTGACACGCTCCAGTGAACGTGACGCCAGTGCGTCAATGGCAATAATCAGTTCTGGCTTTGTGCGATCCACGATGCCTTGAACGATTTCACTGGACTCAATCCCCGTAATACCCAGGACGCCCGGCGCAATTGCGCTCACATCCCGATAGCCCGGGTTGATTTGATCAGGTGTCAGTTCAAAAAATTGACGAGTCACCATCAAATTCTCAACGACAAGCGGACCCAGTGAATCGGGAGTGACGTTCCAGTTGCCCAGACCTACCACCAGTACCTTTGCCGTATTAGAAATCCCTATTTTTTGTATAAAATGCTCCATTTCTTTTGCAAATGCAATAGCTACACGTTGCTGGAGCCCCGTATCGCCTTCACGCAAGCCGGGTACTTCCAGTGTGACGTAATGCCCTTGTACCCGCCCAATACGGTTGGCTCCTTCTTCATTCAGTACATCCAGCCGTGTGATTTTGATTCCGTCATCTTCCTCCACGTTCTCACTGATGCCCGCCAGAGGTACAGGCTGATCCCGTTCGGCCAATTCTCTTGCCTCTAATGCCAAATCCGTGCGTACCGCGTACTTCTGCAAATCCAGATCCATCTTTTGAGCCTCCTTGGATGCCATCTTTGACTATAGTGTGCGAGACACCCAACAGGTTTATGCACATCCATTTTCATCCTGTAATTCGCATCGCCTCAGAATGTTTTCTTATTGCAATTTGAGGTGTGGCATGCTAAAATATTTTAAGTTGTGAAACGTTTGTGTTCATAAGTAATGCCTTTACAGGAGGTGAATGTAATGCCAAACATCAAATCCGCTATCAAACGCGTTAAAACTAGCGACAAACGCCGTGCGTTGAACGCTTCCCAAAAATCCGCGCTTCGTACAGCAGTAAAAGCTGCCGATACAGCGTTGGTAGGTAACGAAGCTGAAACTGCTGCTGCTGCTTTCAAAGTAGCTTCCCAAAAGCTGGACAAGGCTGTAACTAAAGGTCTGATCCACAAAAATGCAGCTGCCCGCAAGAAATCTCGCTTGGCGAAAAAACTTAACGCTCTTACAGCTCAAGCGTAAGCAAGAGCTACTTTCATACGTTAATGAAAAAAACCTGACCAGCCTTGGCTGATCAGGTTTTTTTAGTTTATAACTTTTATTCGTTTACAGCATCAGCATTCTGCGCTACATAAGCTGACTCTATTAGCAGCACATGAGTGGAATTAGATCGAAGCCCCCGCACCCATTTTCATCAAAAATAGCTCCAGTCCCAGTACCTTGTCAACGACACCTGTTTTCATATGATAATCCAGCTCGCCCAATTCGTAGAGAAGCTGACGTAGCTGCTCAGGGCGGAACCTCCGCGCTTGGTCCCCCGCAACTTTCACCCCATAAGGATGCAAACTAAGCTGACTCGCAATTTGTTGCTGGGAATAGCTTTGACCTGCCAGTTCTTTGACCTGTAACATAATACGGAACTGTCGCGTGATCAAAGCGGCAATCTTGATCGGTTCCTCTTTTTGCTTAAGCAACTCATAAAAAATACTGAGCGCCTTATCCAGCCGCAAATTAGCCAGATCCTCAACCATCGCAAATACGTTTTGCTCTGTGTTACGAGGCACCAGGGATTCAATATCAGCGGATGAAATCGTTCCCTGTGCTCCTGCGTACAAGCAGAGCTTGTCTATCTCGGCAGCCAAGGATTGCAGCCCAGTACCTGTGAATTGAATGAGGCTTTCAGCAGCTCCTGCAGCCAATTGCACTTCTCTTTCTCCTGCACGCTTATGGATCCAAGCCACAAGATCATCTCCACCCATTGGAGCAAAGGCAATAACCGAAGCATCACTTTTTAGCTTTTTGACAATCTTTTTCCGTTCATCCAACTTTTCAGCCTGAACCGTAAAAACGATGACGCTATAGTCAGTCGGGTTATCCATATAAGTCAACAGCGTCTCAAGCCGGTGCTCTATCTTACCGCTATCTTTGCCTGCTGCAAATACACTGGTATCCCGTACAATAATCAGCTTCTTTGGTACCAGAAAAGGCGCTGTTTCCGCCTCCTCCACAACCACCTCAATTGGCGTTTCGGTTAAATCATAAGGAATGATGGCGAAGTCACGATGCTCCTCTTCCACCACTTTCTCTTTAAGCATCTCAACAAACTGCTTCATTTGGTATTTTTCACTACCGTATAGCAAATACACTGGCGAAATGTCGCCTTTGCGAATAGCCTTAGAGGCTGTTTTTACATCCATTTTCCGTTCCCCCCACCCACTGATCGTACCTGACATCCGAGCGGAAGGCAAGTCATGACACAAACGAAGGGACCCTACCTATAGGCAGGATCCCTTCACCACCATCTATATCAACACGGCAGCAGAAAGCTCTAGAAACTTTCGGCCGTCGGGATACGACGTCGGTTCATATAGTTTATTCCCTGTTTTTAAAAGTGTGTCAACTTCGGGAAACTATTTTCCAGTGCTGCGCGGAACGGTGTACGTATATTTACTTGCAGTCCCATCCTGCTCCGTCTCATACATAAAGGTCTGGCTGTCTTCCGACCAGCTTCCTTTGACCCAGGCACCTTTTAGAGTACGGACTTCCAGTGTTGTTCGGTCTACACCGTTATCGGAAAGCTTATACACTTTCAGCTTTTTGCCCTCAATAGCCACCGCATAGCTACCATCAGGCGAGTTGAGCTGATCTGTAGAGACAGATTGGGCACTATAGTTGGAGGCATTATTGTTGTCCGGAGAGACCAGTGAATTAGATACAAAGCCTTCTTTACGAACCGGGTCTTGTGACACGGATGATTGCTGATCATTAGAAGCTGCATTGCTGCTATCCGTTCCCAAGGCATTGCCCGAATCCTTGGTGATGCTTCTGGAAGTCGCTTCTTTCGACGCTTCATTTGACGCAATTCGATCCTGTACCTTCAAATCCTGACTAAGCGACGAAGATGAATCATTCGTACTTGTGTTACCATTATTATCGTCCTGAGCAGTACCCGCTAGGGGTGCTTTTTCCATTTTCGGTTCCAACTGTTCATCAGGAGCAATCGTGGATTGATCAGATTTTTCCTGACTTAGCTGTTTGTCCTCAGATTTAGGAGCATCTCCAGCAGACGGATTTTCCTTTGTCACCTGACGATCCGTACGTAGCTGTCCATGCCCTTCATCCTGACGAGAAGAATGTTCGGCTTGTGCAGACTTCGTCGAATCTTCCTCCCCAGCTCGCTGATCGTCACGTTCCCCAGCATCCCGTTTGGAAGAGTTCTTTTCATCGTCTGCATTAGTTGCACCTTGTTTGCTCAGGCCAGGATCTTTATCCGCAGGTGGCTGAGATGCATCCGTTTCTTGCCCCTGCTCTGACGGCTGCTTTGTAGAATCCGAACCAATGGCTGTATCATGTCCTCCACTGCCATTGGCTGTACCTGGAAGAGTTTCCGTCTGATTCTGCGGATTCGTCACTTCGGGCGACTGGGTAGTAAGTATGCCTTCCGCATCTTGTACTGTTTTAGGCTCGAAGTTAAATACTACAATCCCCAGTACAACAGCAGCGGCAGCCACGCCTATAGCAGCGCGCCCAGCCATTCGATTCCACCAAGGTATAGGCTGGGTACGTTGTCTAGGCACTGGTCCAGGCTCTACAGCCACAGGCTGCATTTCCTGAAGCGCACTTCCCTGCTCTTCACGTGCGCGGTCAATGGCATCAAGCTGAGGCAGGATGGAATCCACCAGGCTGAACGCCGGGGAAACCGCAGGCAATTCCTCCAGCTCGCGAGAGAGTGTCTGAAGAATAAGAAATTTTTCCGCACAGTCCGGGCAAGTCGCAATATGGTTCATTAATTGGGACGTCTCTTCTTCGCCCAGCTCATGATCCACATAACGCTGCATCCAATCCATCACCTCTTCCCCACACTTCATCCTGATACACCACCTTTCTGATATTCCTGAAGTAGCCCTTGCAATTGCTGTCTTGCACGATATAAGTATGACTTGACCGTATTTAGCGGCAAATCCAGAGAATCTGCAATCTCGTTATAGGAGAAATCCTGCAAATATCTTAAGACAATTACCGTCCGGTGGTGCTCCGGAAGCTGTTGTATAGCCTCACGAACATCCTGTGCCATGTAAGAGGTCAACACCTCGACCTCCACATTTTGGGGATCGTTGAATATCATGTCGTGCTCGTCAATGGAAACCGAGGGCTTCGTTCTTCTGAATTTGTCGATGCATATATTCGTTACAATGCGTTGGACCCAGGTTTTAAACTGCGCTTTTTCCTCATAAGAGTTAATTTTGGAATAGATCCGTATGAGGGCTTCTTGTGAAGCATCCATGGCGTCCTGCTCATTGTTTAGAATGTAATATGCCGTACGGTACACATGCTGTTCTATCTCTCTTAATAGGGTAATGAGAGCGTCGCGATCGCCCGATTGAGCGGCTCGAATGAGTCCCTGCTCTACCACAAAGGATCCCCCTCTCCCTGCAATATTACAGACGTATCCCTTTTACAAATTGTTGCAGGATAGACGTCTGACACTAATTTTATTTTTTCAACAAAAAAAATTATACCAAAAAGCCCAGAATCCCCAGCGTATCCTCCCTTAGAATAACAGAAAAAGGGAAGGTAGTCACCTTCCCTTAGCTCCTACTACATCTAAATGCTAGCCTATCGAGCTGCAAGATCATATTGTTACTTCTTGGAAATCAAAAAATCCGATATGCATTCTAATTGATAAGTCAGAGCAATCGGATCTTGAAAATAAAAATCTTCGATTGAGTATTGATATACTTTACCTGATTTAACGGCAGAAAGGTTCTTCACACGCTTTTAGATAAAATATCTTTTCCTTGGCTGCTCCATCACCTCTAATACCCAACATTAAATAAGAAGAGTAATTGTACCTTTATCACTTTCATATGTACGCGTGGCAGCTTCATCTCCAGTTGATGTGGTCTTGGCAGCAGCCGATTGACCGCTTTCCGTTGCAGTCTCACCCCCACTTGTAGCATTGCGCTCAATACCAGCATTAACGAAATGATGAACAAACAAGCTGAAGCTCTAAATTTAAAATAACTCACAATATTTCCCCTATTAATAATGATTCTCATTTTCATAACTCATTTGATTCTATCAAAGCTTACAGCTACTGTCCATGTAGATTGGATTCAAAGCAAACAACACACTCCTAAGAGTGAGCACCCGTTTTAGTGTGTTGTTGTATTCGTATCTGTTTTGTACTGTTTGCGTTGGTACCGCACACTCAGTTTTCCTTGCTGTGCTCGAATCTGTATCTCTCCCATCGTATCGGTTCGATATATAGCAGAATCAACTGCTGACAAACGTTCCAATACCGCTTCATTCGGATGTCCGTAAGTATTGGTCGCACCGACCGAAATGACAGATACTCTCGGTCGCCAGTAGGATAACCACTCTTCCGAGGTAGAATACTTGCTGCCGTGATGTGCTATTTTCATGACATCTATAGCATTCCTTGCCCCTCCCGTTGCTCCCTCATCTTTCAAACGGAATGAAGAAGGGGTTAATTCAGCAAGCAACAATGACTCTGCTGCATCATCCATATCTCCTGTGAACAAAAAGGAGGCTCCCTCCATCTCCAATATCATGGCAACAGAGTAATGATTTTGTTCCTTCATAACAGGCAGCTGTTCAGATTCGTTATCCGGTAGCGTAAACGGATAGAGAAAGCGGATTTTCGTAGCCTGGTCTGGTTCCCATTCCATGCTATGATGTGCCCCGTACAGCTTGATCTGCTTATCTAAAGCCGTGTTCAACAGCTTACGGAATGGAGCTTTATCTGTCAGGGTACCATTAAAAAACAAGGTAGATACGGGAATCTGGTCAAGCACAGCTTGTAATCCTCCGGCATGATCATGATCTCCGTGTGTTAAAATGACAGCATCTAGTCGATGCACACCTCGTTGCTTTAGTAAGGGTACAAGCGTATCTTTACCTACCTCGTAGGGATCTGCACGCTTGCGCCAAGCATTTTTCCCTGTTGCAAAGTCCATTGTTCCCCCGCCATCAACCAAGATATGTTTCCCGCCCGGCGTTGTGATTAAAATGCTGTCACCTTGGCCCACATCCAGATATTGAACAATTCCCGTATTCCCCTCACCAGGAGATTGGTAACCTGTATACAATATTCCAAGCCAAGCAATAACACTTAGAGCCAGTGCCAAATGACGATAACCATTCCACTGTCGACGCGCAAATCTCCCTGCTCCCTCAGGTTCAAGAGCCGTATGCAATATAGCCGCCCACTCTGAAGAAGCTGCTAATCCTGTATAGATAGTTGATGAATTGGGAGTAGAGTCCAAGACGGTAATGTCGTTCGTTTTTCTGCGGGATGTCAGCCATGTTGTGAGCCAGTACAAAACACTGTACAAAGCTACGTAATACGCTATGACCCACAGAATGGAGGAAGACGGCCAAATACTCACATAAGCATCATCCACATTCAGCCATTTTACTAGTAAAAAGGTCAAATCGTTCAATTGCTCTGCCGGCCAAGCAAAAATGCGAGCCCCATCCCCCCACAAAAAGGCAACTCCCATCGCCACCGTACCCAATGGAAGCACGATATATGTAATAAGAGGTACAAGCACAAAATTGGCCGCAAATGATAGCAGCGAAAATTGATTAAAGTAGAATACCGTCATTGGAAACGAAACAAGCTGTGCCGTAATTGTAATCGCAACTTCACCGCCGATCAGGAAAGGCCATTTGGCGAAAAACGGCTTCATAAGCGGCATATAAATGAGCAACCCACCTGTCACCAAAAAGGAAAGCTGAAAGCTGACGCTAAGTAGATAATATGGATTCCAAATCAGCATGAGCAGCGCGGATATACTTAGAATATTAAGTCCGTCTTTGAGCAACCCTCGTCGGGCTGCAAACAAGCCGATCATCGCCATAATTCCTGCCCTCACAACAGAGGCAGAAGCACCAGTCAGCAGGACATAAGCCGGAATGAGTATCATCACGACCGTAAGAGATGTCTCGCGGCTAACTCGTAACAGCCTGAGTAGATATAATAGTGTAGCTGCATATACCGCCACATGCATGCCCGATATTGCTAAAATATGCGTTAAACCAAGCTGCGTAAACTCGTTATAGGTTGCTGGGTCCAACTCATCTGTTACCCCAAGTACCAGTCCTTTCATATATCCTGCGTGATGAAGCGATGTAAATGCCAGTTCCATTCTCTGTCCTAGCTGCTCCCTAAGCTGGTCATTCCACCTGAACAAAGTGTAGCGGTTCCATAGTGAAGCATCCTGCTTCTGTAACGAGGCTGCCCCATCGCCTTTGAAAAACCAGTGGATTTCCTGTGTGTGCAGGTATTCACTGTAATCAAAGCCACCAAAGTTCCCCGCTTTTGCAGGAGCCTTTAAGGTGCCACGCAGTAGGATCGCATCTCCACGTTGCCATGCTGCCGCAAGTTGCTGTTCCTGCTTGGCAGCCAACTTGATATGAACAATGACCTGTTCAGAAATTGGTGCACGATTCTCGTCCTTGTTCGAATGATTTCCGAAGTGATTGATTGAAGTAACTCTCATCTCAAACTGTGTTCGATCACCATCTACCTGCACTTCAGAAGCGATAAACCCTGCTGCTTGAACAGGCATGTCTTCCACCATAGATGACGATACATGAAGAGCATCGGGAATACTGCTAACATTATGCATATCATGCCAAAACCAATGAAATCCACCTCCGCTGAATACAAGCCAAAGTAACACCATATGCCGGATGGGGATTTTCATCAATAAAGCTATAAGCGGAAAGATCAGAGTAATCCCCGCCCAGAGTAACAAAAGCATACGTCCAGAATACAGACATGCTCCTGCACTTCCTGTAATCCAACAAACAGTAAGGGTCAATATAGGTCTAGTTAACACAAGCTTAGCTTGAATACGATCACCTTCCGGTAGCAAACATTGCTTTCTGTTTAAAAACACAAAACAAAAAGAACCTCTGACAAAATAGCATTCGTCAGAGGTTCTTCCTCGTTTACTTTTTAATTCATAACATCCATCAGCGTTTCTTTTGGTGGATGATAGGTCTTCAGCATGCGAAAAGCGATGCCCTTTTCCTCCATCATAGCACGAACCTTGTCGGCATCTTTGGGATAAGGTCGGTGGTATACAATCTCCACAATACCGCTGTTCGCCAACATATTGGCACACGTCCAGCATGGCTGGTCGGTGACATATACTGAAGAGCCTTCACGATCAATTCGGTCAGTAAACAGCAGCAGGTTCTGCTCTGCATGAATAGTGCGAATACAACGCTGCTTTTTAACCATTTCCTCGTGCCCATCACGGTGAACGACCTCATACTCCTCTGAAATCATACAACCTGCCTCTGAACAGTCAGGCACCCCCGATGGTGCTCCATTATAGGCCGTCCCCAAGAGCTTTTTACCTTGTACAAGTACGGCTCCAACATGACGCCGCGCGCAGCGCGAACGGGTGGATACCATATAAGCGATATCCATGAAGTAGGTGTCCCAGTCCTTGCGTACATCTGCACTCATTTCCATCTCTCCCGTATAAACAAGTTAAAACGTAAAACATTTCCGCTATTGCCGTTCTCAGAGCCTGTAGATTGTAATTCTTATATAAGTTACAAGCTGACATACGGCTTCATTTTCGCCAACATTTTAGCTCCGATTCCCTTTACATGATCCAAATCGTTCACACGTTTGAACACCCCATGTTGATTACGATAGTTTAAAATAGCCTCGGCTTTTTTAGCCCCAACCCCTGGTAGCTCCATTAACTCAGCAGCAGTCGCCGTGTTGATGTTTACCTTTTTTTCGCCGGAAACGGGTGTAGTAACCGAATCACTTACCGTATTGGTCCTACTCGTCGTTGCACCACTCGAACTGACAATACCTGTGTCTGAGCTTGGATCTGCAACACCTGACTGCTTCTCGGTATTCGAATTTCCCGCAATAGAGTTTTCGCTCACAGCAGCAGATGCACCAGTAGAAATCTGCACAGTATCGCGTATCACTTTATCAGCGGTTTCAGCAATCCTACTACGCTCAGCTTTGTCTGAAGGTTCTTTTACAGCAGGCTTTTCCTGGGCAAAGTCACTGCTGCGCTGCGACTCATTTGGCTCTGAATCCATCGCCACAGCCTGCTCCACCTTATGGTTAAGTAAAGTCCACTCTTCTTGCGGCTCAGAACGCTGTCCTCCGGCAAATAAAATAAGTCCACTGCCGATTACAGCAAGCGTTATCGCTGTTCCTGTCCATACGCGTTTCATTTCCGTATCGTCCCCTACTCCACATGGATTCGAGAAATTGAGCCGACTGAAAACACCGCCTCTATCAAACAGAGCACGTCTGTCCAATTCCCGTTTAGCCGGAGGGTGTAAACAACCTCCATACGGTCTCGCTGTGAGCATTTTTACAATAAAGTGGTACGACCCCGGGCACGATCTAACATGCTCAGACATAAAATTCGTCATGTCGGCCAAGACCAGGCGCATACACTAAGAAGAATGACAGCTGACAGCACAGCGTCTATACCGCAAAGTATGAAAGGAGGACGTTGAACAATGAAAGTTGGATTTATCGGGACTGGCAGCATGGGAAGTCTGCTAATTCAGTCTTTTATTCATTCTAACGCACTCAAGCCGCAGCAAATATCAGCAAGTAATCGAACGCATTCCAAGGTAACCGAGCTAGCCCGTCGTTATCCAGGTTTGCATGCAGTCCAAAGCAACCGTGAAACGGCAGCGGAAAGCGATGTTCTGTTTATCTGTGTGAAGCCGCTGGAATCAAAAGCCGTAACGGATGAAATACGCAACGTCATTACAGAAGAGCAAATCGTCGTATCTATCACAAGCCCGGTGCAGATTCGTATTTTAGAGCATGCACTGAAAGCTAAAGTGTCCAAAATTATCCCCAGTATCACCCACCAAGTAGGCAGCGGAGCCTCATTATGCATCCATGGAAGCCGGATTACAGAGGAGGACCGCTTCCTTCTGGAAGAGCTTATGTCCCACATCAGCAGGCCGATTCGGGTTAAAGAATCTTATACTCGGATCACGTCGGATTTTTCGAGTTGCGGTCCTGCTTTCTTGGCCTTTTTTATGGACCAGTGGATTCAAGCCGCAGTTCAAGCTACAGGTATGGACCGTACGGAGCTATGCGCTCTGGCCGGTGAAATGATCATCGGCACTGGAAAGCTGCTCACGGAAGGCGGGATGACACCAGCCGAGTTACAGGCCAGAGTAGCGGTTCCCGGAGGTATTACCGCCGAAGCTCTCGCACTGTTGGACATCAGCCTGCATAGTGTCTTTCCCGAGCTGATACAGGTAACGCACAACAAATATGAAGAGGACATGCAAAAGATAGATGTCTCCTTCGGATTAAAGCCAATTAACCGGCAACAATATTAACCAGCTTACCTGGAACAGCAATTACCTTGCGGATCGTTTTGCCGGCCAGTGCCTGCTGAACATTGTCCAACGACACAGCGAATGCTTCCATCGCTTTAGCATCAAGATCCTTGGCAATCGTTGCACGCTGCACAATTTTACCATTCACTTGCACAACAATTTCCACTTCGGCGTCCACCGTCCATGCTTCATCATAAGCAGGCCAAGCCGCGTAGGTAATGCTATCATTGTGCCCCAGCAGCTGCCACAATTCCTCGGCCAGATGGGGTGCAAGCGGCGACAGCATTTGCACGAAGTTTTCCATTGCTGCACGCGGCAGAAGGTCTGCTTTATATGCATCGTTGGTGAAGATCATCAGCTGGCTGATCGCTGTATTGAAGCGCAGTGCATCCAGATCTTCAGTTACTTTTTTCAGCGTTTTATGCCAAGTACGATTGAACTCATCGCTACCGCCGTCATTTGTAATTTTATCGTTCAGGCTACCATCCTCGGAAACAAACAGGCGCCATACGCGGGACAGAAAACGATGTGCTCCCTCTACCCCATTCTCATTCCATGGCTTGGTCGCTTCCAGCGGCCCCATAAACATCTCATAAATACGCAGCGTATCGGCGCCAAACGTATTGACAATATCATCAGGATTAATGACATTACCGCGTGATTTACTCATTTTTTCATTGTTGTTGCCCAAAATCATACCCTGGTTGACCAGCTTATAAAAAGGCTCTTTCGTTTCCACTACGCCGATATCATACAATACCTTATGCCAGAAACGGGCATACAGCAAGTGAAGAACCGCATGTTCAGCTCCGCCAATATACAAATCAACAGGCATCCATTCACGTTGTTTCTCTTTGGATACAAGCTCTTTGTCATTTTTCGGATCAATAAAGCGCAGGTAATACCAGCAACTTCCTGCCCATTGCGGCATTGTATTCGTCTCGCGACGTGCTTTCATACCTGTCTCAGGATCAATGGTTTCCACCCAATCTGTTGCGTTCGCCAGCGGGGATTCACCTGTACCTGAAGGCTTAATATTGTCCATCTCCGGCAGTACGAGCGGAAGTTGGTCCTCAGGAACCGTTTTGATCGTTCCATCCTCCAGATGAATTACCGGAATCGGCTCGCCCCAATAGCGTTGACGGCTGAACAGCCAGTCACGCAGGCGGTAGGTGACTTTGCCGTGTCCTTTGCCCTCGGCTTCCAGCCATTCAATCATCTTCGGAATCGCGTCCTCGTTGGTAAGTCCATTCAGCGGGCCTGAATTCACGTGTGGTCCATCCTCAGTATATGGCTCATTAGCCACATCTCCACCTTGGACAACCTCAATGATATTCAATCCGAATTGCTTGGCAAATTCCCAGTCACGCGTATCGTGAGCAGGTACAGCCATAATCGCTCCAGTTCCGTAGCCTGCCAGTACATAGTCAGCAATCCAGATCGGCAGCTTTTCGCCGTTCACTGGGTTCACTGCATAAGCTCCTGTGAATACGCCTGTTTTATCCTTGGCCAGATCCGTACGCTCCAGATCGCTTTTACGAGCAGCTTGTTCACGGTACTGTTGTACAGCATCCTTTTGCTCAGGCGTAGTGATAATATCCACCAATTCCTGCTCTGGTGCCAGCACACAGTAGCTTGCGCCGAACAGTGTATCTGGGCGAGTTGTAAATACTGTGAGTTGCTCGTCATAGCCCTCAATCGGAAAACGAACCTCTGCCCCGGTAGACTTACCGATCCAGTTCCGTTGCATATCCTTAATACTCTCAGACCAATCCAGTTCCTCCAGATCATCCAGCAGACGATCCGCGTATTCCGTAATTTTCAGCATCCATTGACGCATTGGTTTACGGACGACCGGATGACCGCCACGCTCACTCTTACCGTCAATAACTTCTTCATTCGCCAGCACCGTTCCCAGCGCTGGGCACCAGTTCACAGGTACTTCAGCTACATATGCAAGGCCGCGCTTGTACAGCTGGATGAAGATCCATTGTGTCCATTTGTAATAATCAGGATCCGTCGTGCTGATTTCACGATCCCAGTCGTAGGAGAAGCCGAGCGATTTGATTTGACGGCGGAAGTTATTTACGTTTTTCACCGTAATTTCGCGTGGGTGCTCCCCTGTATCCAGCGCATGCTGCTCCGCAGGCAGACCGAAGGCGTCCCAACCCATCGGATGCAGTACGTTGTAGCCGCGCATTCTTTTATAACGTGAAACAATATCCGTAGCTGTGTAGCCCTCCGGGTGGCCTACATGCAGGCCGGCTCCAGATGGGTACGGAAACATATCCAAAGCATAAAACTTCGGTTTGCCCGGTTCTTCCCCGGTGCGGAACGTCTTGTTCTCATCCCAATATTTCTGCCATTTTGGTTCAATACTTTGCGGTTGATAGCCGTGCTTCGGCTGTGTGTCTGTCATTGTCTTTTCCTCCTCAAACGGTATGCAACAAAAAAACCTCTGCATCCCGTAGCGTGTCAGCGCTAGGGACGAGAGGTTATATTCCCGTGGTACCACCCTAGTTAGCAGAAAGCGTTCTTCGCGTTCTACTCCCTTTGCACCTGATAACGGAGGTGATCCGATGCGGGTTAATAACAGGATACAAGCACCAGTATAGGGCGTTCCTGCGTTGGACGCATATCTCCGAGGCGAGTTCACTTTGTGCTGTCAACCGGCTTGCACCACCCGCCGGCTCTCTACATGTCCAGACAAAGCTACTACTCCTCATCAGCGATTGTTTAACCGTTAATAATGGCACTATTATATTGAAAACCGCGAAAAAAGTCAAATAAGGACTACCTTTGGTGTTAAGAGCCCTCTCCATACTAAATTTTCATGACACATGCATACGAATGTTTTATAATAATTCCGAGTTAAATCGCTTCAAGCTGAGATGAGTTGAGATAAGAAAGGTGAGCTGAGACATGGCACAAATTAAAATTTACGGAATAAAAGAGACTCTAAATCCAATCAAAAAGCAACTTTCAGAGGTGATTCATTCTGCTGTGGTGGATGCGTTCAAATATCCTCCTGACAAGAGGTTTCATCGTTTTTTTCCTATGGATCAGGAAGATTTTATATATGCCGATGGTCGCTCTGAGGCGTACACCATTATTGAAATCAGTATCTTTGAAGGCAGAACGATAGAAGCTAAGAAGCAACTCATTAGCCTGTTATTCCAAAGAATTAACGATCTTTTGGGTATTTCTCCACAGGATCTTGAGATTACTATATTTGAAACACCCAAACAGAACTGGGGCATTCGGGGTGTACCGGGTGATGAGCTTCAGTTGAACTATAAAGTGAATATATAAGTGCAAAAAGACGCCCTTCATGTCATCATGAAAAGCGTCTTTTTTTTCCCATATTCGTTCAATGAATCTTTGCTATTTTACAGCAACATAAAACAGTCTCGCCGCGTCATCTTCTGCTTCTACCCATTCAAAATCCGCATATACCTTCACATCGCGAAAACCCGCTTTGGACAATTCTGCCTTCATCCAGTCTGGGTCATAGGCACGTTGTACATGTATTTCCTCGAAACGCTGGTATAGATCGCGTCCTTCATGTTCTGCTTTCGCAAAGATACTAAGATGATGCTCAATTTCACAACGGGGAGTGTCCAACGCACATGTCCAGATATATGAGATAGAGCGTTCGTCCAGTACGAAAGGCTGCTCTTCATCATAACGTAAAAACGTCTGGGGATGATGCACATCGAACAAAAAGGTTCCGCCAGGCTTCAGACCAACATGCGTTCTGCGAAAAGTAGAAATGATATCTTCTTCCTCCAACAAGTAATTCAGACAATCGCAAAAAGAAATTACAGAATCCACAGGCTCGGGTAAAATCCATTCTCTCATATCCTGCTGTATCCAGCGAACGCTTCCCTCACGAAACAATCGCTGTCCCTGTGGAGTGGTTTCCATTTTGCGACGGGCTACTGCCAGCATGTCAGAGGATAAGTCGATTCCAGCCACTTCGAACCCTGAGTTAACCAGGGGAATCGTAATTGAACCCGTTCCGCAGCCCAGCTCGGCCACCGTATGCGGCATCCCGTACTGATCCCAAGCCTGCCGTGCAAAGCGCAACCAGTCCGGGTACGGCATGTCCTGCATCAGCTCATCATACACATAGGCAAACTTCCGGTAAGAAGCCATTTTTTATTCCCCATTCCCGTCCTTCGGTTTCGGCATTTTCTCCACCAGGTAGGTCCAGTTTTCCTTTTGTGTAACCATTCCTTCCTTCATCAGCTTGCCCATCGCACGCTTGAAGGCGGATTTACTAATACCAAACCGTTGCTTGATAATATCCGGCGGTGTTGCGTCGGAGTAAGGCATACCGCCGCCCGGACGCTCTTTCAGAAAAGCAATCAATCGATCCGCATCCTCATCACGGCCCACTTCCTTGCGTGGCGACATTGCCAGATTGACCCGACCGTCTTCGCGAACAAGCGTGACCCGTACCTTAACCTCTTCGCCCAAGCGAAGCATCCGGTTGCGTTCTGAGGAGTGAATCATCCCAATCGCGCCAAAACCAAGCACCCCTCCGTCCACCAGAACGAATGTGCCCATTTGAAGCGGCTTGTACACAGTCGCCTGCACCCACGTATTCAGCCACGAATCAGGGGCGTGGAAGCACAACGGAGCCAGTTCCTGTTCCCCTGCCAGCTTAGCCCGCAATCTGCCTTGCTTGTCATGCTCCATAATGGCATACACGTAGTCGCCCACCCGAGGATGCAAATCTCGGTTTTCTGGCAACTCACGAATCGGCAGCAAAAGCTGACGACCCAATCCCATCTCCAGGAAACAACCCAAACGCGGATGCACATCGGCCACCTCAAGCTTAGCCATTTCGCCCAACGACAAGAACGGCTTTTTCATGGTTGCAGCCAAACGGTCCTCTGTATCGTGAAAAATAAATACCTCCAACCGTTCACCAACTTCAATTTCACGTGTCAGCTCCGTATAGTGCAGCAGCACATCCTGCTCACCAACAGTGAGAAAGTAGCCGAAAGGAGATACCTCACGATCCACCATAATGGTGACATAAGTACCGGCGATCAAACTCATACCTTTTCCACAACCTTAGCATCCGACCAGAGTCGTTCAATGTTGTAATATTCGCGCTCGTCGCGATGGAAGACATGCACTACGACATCCCCCAAATCCATTAGAACCCAACGGGCGGAATCCATTCCTTCGATTCCTTTGATAGTTACACCTTCATCATGAGCGCGTTTGCGAATTTCTGTTGCAATCGCCTGTACCTGTGTATCCGAATTACCGTGGCAGATGACAAAATAATCAGCTACAAGTGATATTCCCCGCAAATCCAGTGCGACAATATTCATTGCTTTTTTATCATTTGCGGCATCAACCGCTGTTTGCATTAATTGCTCATTAGTTAGGGTCATTCATGAACCTCCGTTTTTCTCTGTTTTAGTTGTTGAATCAAGTCATTGCGCGACAAGACTGTCAGTGGAAAAATAACCTTTTTCTTCTCCAGCAACAATGAAATTGTGGAGTCAAATCCAGCGACAAGGCCCTGCTCCAAACTTTTCTTTGCCTGTTTACGGATATGCTCAACCCCGGGAAAATCCCGTCCCGGTTCGATGTAATCAGCGAGACACACGACTTTGTCCAGCAGGCTCATACCTACGCGTCCTGACGTATGCCAGCGGATCGCATTCCTTATTTCAGAATCATCCACTCCGTAATCTCTTGCTGCAACGCAGTATCCTACCTCTGAATGCCAGAGCTGCTTGTCATGTTCCAAAAGCTCCTGATCACATTCGGGATGACTGCGAATCACCTCTTCCATCTGCTGAACAGGCCAATATTTCGCTAAATCATGCAAAATAGCCGCCAGTTCGGCCTTATCCGGATCTGCTCCATAACGCTTCGCAAGCTCCACTGAGGTATGCATAACACCTAGTGTGTGCTTCCAGCGTTTTTCAGGCATTTGACCAGATACGGCTTCCATTAATTGCTCACGGCTGTACTTCATACAAACCGCCCCTTGTAATATAGTCATGCACTCGATCAGGCACAAGATAACGGATAGTGCGCCCTTCCGCAGCACGCTCTCGAATATCCGTGGACGAAATGTCCACCACTGGCATATCTGCCAGCAGTACCTTGTCCTGCAAATATTGTGGCAACTCATCCATTGCAAGCTGGAATCCTGGGCGCCGAACACCAATGAAACAAATTCGCTGCGCCAGTTCCTCAATTCCCTGCCAATGAGGCAAGTAGTTCACCATATCCGCACCAATAATAAAATAAAAATCCACAGCAGAATGCAACTCCTGAAGCTCCTTGATCGTGTCAATGGTATAGGATACTCCCCCGCGAAGCACTTCAATATCCAGCACTTCAAAAGCAGGATGACCCGCCACCGCTTCACTCGTCATCTCCAGACGCTCTTTACCGCTCGCCCCCGCCTGATGCTTGTGCGGAGGAATATGAGAAGGCATAAACCATACTTGATCTAGCCCATAGGCATCTCTTGCCGCTTCTCCAGCCAGCAGATGTCCAATATGAATCGGGTCAAATGTACCACCCATAATACCGATTTTCATAATTTTCTCCCCGCATGTTATCCTCTAGGCAACTCAATTTCCTTATGGTCACGGGATTCTTTGTACAAAATAATAGTGCTCCCGATGATCTGTACAAGCTCAGAACCTGTCTCCGCGGCCAGTTCTTCCGCAATTTCATGCTTGTCGTCCAAACAGTTGTTCAAAATTTGTACTTTCATCAGCTCACGCTTTTCAATCGCATCGTTGATGTGACGCATAAGATGCTCATTCGTACCGTTTTTGCCTACTTGAAAAACCGGGTCCAAATGATGCGCCATTGAGCGCAGATATCTTTTTTGTTTACCTGTTAACATGTATATTTAACCCCTTCGTCGCCACATATGCAATGCAGCATTTCCATAATTTTAATGTACCCTCTTACTTACGACAGGCTACTCAGCACAGCTGCTCTCATTTGCTCTACAGCAGGGACAACCCCTGTAAAATACTCAAAAGCCACAGCCCCCTGGTACACGAACATGCCCAAGCCCCCATGTACAGTGCAGCCGCGCTGTTCACGGCTTTCCTGTAAAAGTCTCGTTTCCAACGGGTTGTAGATCAAATCACTCACAATGATTCCCTCCGGAATCAAGCTCGTTTCCAGTGGAAGTTCATCCGATAAAGGAGACATTCCCACCGAGGTTGTGTTAATCAAAACATTCACTGTGGCGAGCACGCTCTTGGCATCCTCGTTGGAATAACCCCTCACTGGGATCGCTTCCGTCGTCCACTCTAATGCCAGTTGCTCAGCTTTGTCACGTGTTCGGTTCAAAATAATGACCGATTCCGGCTGCTCCTCCAACAGAGCATGAATCACGCCACGAGCAGCCCCTCCGGCTCCAAGCACAGCAATTCTTGCTCCCTTCAACTCAACAGAAGTCTCTTCTTTGAGGGAACGTACGTAGCCAATTCCGTCCGTGTTATACCCCTTAAGCCGTCCATTATCATTTACTATCGTATTGACAGCGCCAATGAGTCTGGCACCTTCATCAATCTCATCCAGATATTTCATAACCTCGACTTTATGGGGAATCGTCACATTGACTCCGCGGAAATGCAAAGCGCGAATCCCCTTCATGGCATCTTCCAGCTGATCCGGTTTTACATGAAGAGGTACAAAATCTCCTTCAATCGCCGCTGCCTGCAAAGCTATTTTATGCATAAGAGGCGATTTGGAGTGCTTGATTGGATCACCCAATACGCCCAATAGTACAAGACCTTGTTCAGTCGCTTCAGACTCCCCGCTGTTCATCGTCGCTCTCCCCCATATTGCAAAATATTAGGCCGCACAAATACATGAATGGCGGCAGGAACCAGTACAGTACCTGTTCCTTGCCGCCCTATAACATGGTTACAGCAACGTTATATCAACGCAGGCCGCAAAAGCACACGGACTCCCCGAGGAGCATGAATCGCAACCAGAGCTCCGTTCTCGCTATTTACCCTGATCCATCCCAAGCCGGAAATATAGATGTCCGATGGAGACTTGCGTGGCACGCGGAACTCATGTCTTGTCCATTCCGGCATCTCTGCCAATTGATCGCGTGTTGGCGGAGATAACAATTCCCCGGCATGATCAGCGAACAACTGATCAGCTCGCTCCAGCTTCGTGCGATGTATCTTAAGACCACCGTTAATGTAGCAGGTAAAAGATTGGTGCTGACCGTCGACAAAATCAAATCGGGCCATACCGCCGAAAAACAATGTTTGTCCGGCATCAAGCTGATACGCAGCAGGCTTCAGCGGCTTGTCCGGCATAATAGCGCTCAAGTCCTGACGGGAGACGATCTCACTGAATCGCCAAGGGTATACAATACCCGGAGTATCAATAATGTGCTTGCCGTCGTCGAGCGGAATATTCACCATATCGAGTGTAGTTCCCGGGTAACGGGACGTTGTGAGCTCCTGCTCCATGTCGCTATAATCACGAATCAAACGGTTAATGAGCGTGGATTTACCCACATTTGTCGCTCCAACCACATATACATCGCGGTTACCACGGAGCTCAGATACCACATCCAAAAGACGGTCAAAGCCCTGATTTTTTTTAGCTGAGCACAGTACGATTTCTTCCGTGCGAAGCCCTTGCTCCTTCGCTTGCTTTTGTACCCAGTTACGTATCTTGTTCCAATTCGTTACCTTAGGCAGCAAATCGGTCTTGTTTACAGCCAGTATAACCGGATTAGAGCCTACAAAGCGTTGCAGACCGGAAATCAAGCTGCCTTCAAAATCAAAAATATCTACAATGTGGATAACGAGTGCATCCTTGTCGCCAATCTGGCTGAGCAGCTTCAAAAACTCATCTTGATCCACCGTCACTGAAGACGTCTCATTATAGTTTTTGATTCGGAAACAACGCTGACAGATGACAGGTTCGCGAGTAAGCAATTTTTCAGGAATAAATCCCGGAAGCTCCGGGCTAGTGGTCTGCACGGTTATACCGCAACCACTACATTTGACGGCAGTGCCGCCGTCAGGTCTTTCAGTCATTCTTCTTTTCCTCCTCAAGCCATAAGCCTTTCTTACGTAACCTTGTGAGCGCGATTCGCTCCAACCGCCGATTAAATCGAGTCATGACTCCTTCATCATGAATGGATATCGGTAGCACCAACACCGTATGCAACCCCAGTCGGTTACCTCCCAATACGTCCGTCAACATTTGGTCTCCGACCATAATAGTTTCTTCCGGAGTCAGCCCCATCATACGGATGGCTCTACGAAAAGACGAGTTGGAGGGCTTCCGTGCGGCATGTATAAATTCAATGTCCAAAGGCGTAGCAAACACGGATACACGGTCCATATTGTTGTTAGACACGATGACAAGCTTAAAACCCGCCTGTTTGACCTTCTCAAACCAGGCCACCAGCTCGGGAGTTGCATTCGGCGCTTTTGCGCCGACCAGCGTGTTATCCAGATCCGTAATAATGCCGCGATATCCTTGAGCATATAAGCCTTCAAGATCAATATCAAAGACGGTATTCACCCGTAATTTGGGCATCAGCATTTCAAACAACGTCGGTCACCTCAGTTTCATACGACAAACTATACCATATTACTATGGCTTAGTAAAAAGCTATCCGCAACAAACGGACAGCTTTTTCACTAAATATATAGCTAAAGATTAAAATAGACGTTTTATCCAGCCTTCTTTGTGTAACAGAGAGGCTTGCTTGCGAACCATATGCCAATCTTCTGCGGTTACGGATGAGGGACTATAACGCGCCTGTTCAAATCGTCCAAGCAGCTGATGTAAAATTGAAGCCTGTTCCGGTACTTCTAGCGACCATCTATCAACTGATTCCCTCAGTGTTTCGTGACTGGCGCGGACAAATCCCCTTCTTCGCATGTACCTTAACCAGTGCTCAGTTTCGACGACCACCTTTTCATCCGGAGTCAACGGCTTACCTCTGCGTAAACGCAGCAGGTAAAAGTGAAGGTCTGCCCGATTACGCCAGACGACATAAGCAGCCCACAACAGCAGAATTGCAGCAGCAGAACCTATAATTACAGGATGAATCTTTGAAGCTTCCTCCGGATTAGTCTGCGGGGTCTGCTCAGGCTGTTCCGGTTCAGACTGATCTTTAACCTCTGGGGCTTCTGGAGTCTTTGAATCCTCCTGTTCCGTAAGCAGCGGCATATCAAAGCCAGGCGTTGCTTCTACAGGAACCCAACCGTATTCACCTAAATATACTTCCGCCCAGGAATGAGCATCCGCATTTGTCACGGAGTAAGAGGACATATTTTCGTCACCTTCACCCGTTGTTGCATCATCTGAAAACGTCTGCTGACCAGGTGCATACCCTTTAACCCAACGGGCCGGAACCCCAACGGAGCGAGCCATCATGACTAATGAGGTGGAATAATAATCGCAATAGCCCTCCCGAATCTCAAACAGAAAGGCATCCACAAAATCTCTGCTTCTTTTCCGTGAGAGATCCGGATTGTTCGTATATGCATAATTTTGCTGCAAATACTGCTGTAGTAATCCGACTTTTTCATATGGCGTTTTCGCCGTTGACGTTACGTTCTGAGCCAAATCACGAACCCGCTGTGGCAACTCATCTGGAATTTGTAGATAGGCTTCCTGTTTGTTTTTTCCGTACAACTCATTAAAAGTTTTTGTGCGTAGCTCTTTCTCAGGGATCACAGGGACATGCGATACCAGAGTATACGTTTTAGGATAAGCAGTTCTTCGGGAGGATGGATTCCAAAGCAGTTCCGCCTGTTCCGGCTTCCAACGTAACCCGTCTGCCCGTGAATCTCTGTCCACCGATTGAACACGCTGCACCGAATAAGCGCCAAATAGAACAGGATAGCTTTGGTCGTTTTGCATCGTAATGGTCTGAACGACCTGCTCAGTCGAATGCCGCGTTTCTTGTGTGTTTTCAAGCTCTGCGGTCATTGGAACATCATTTAACGTTTGATCATCGTTGCCCTTGTCACTCCAGCCTGTACCGGAATAGGTTCGTTTCGTTTCCCCCCGCCAATAGCTTCGTTGAGTGGTCGTGATGGTCATGACAGGAGAATAGTCAAAATTAAAACCTCCCCCCAACCGATTATCCTGGCGACTATAACCCGATGCAGTGTTCATCCGCTGATCCAGTGCCCCAGATCCATTGTTGATCCCGGCGGTAGTTGAGCTATTTCTCTGGGTCCACGCTGTATAGGGATCCGTCAAAGCGGGCTGTACCTCGGGCATATTGACACCAGCCATAATAATGAGCGCAAAAATGACCGCAATATTGGCTGCTATTTTATATGGATAGCGCCGAATATGCTTCCATCCTTGAGGATAATGCTGCCGAAAATACTGCAGATGCTGTGTCACCAGCCAACCCATACCAGCAAAGACGATCCAAGCAACCTCCTCCCACAGCACAGTTGGCGTGAAGGAATCAAGTACTGCCAGCGCGGCAATGTTAATACCCACAAAAACAAGAATCCGCTGCTTCGTTGTAACGATGAGCGGCACCATTTCAATAACTAGCCAAGCAATGAGGGAAAACCAAATATAAGGTGACATATTGGAAATAAACTGGTCCAGGCGATTGGCTACCCCTCCGAAGGGGATAATGATTGAATAAGACACCAATGTCCGATACAAAATAAAAAACAGTGCCGCCGCCTTAACAATAAATTCAATCCAGGGACGAACTGGTAGTACAATCTTCACCAGAGCCAGCATTGTAATGGTCATTAGTACGAGTGCTCTTGTCTCTTCCAACCATAATTCGGAAGCAAAAGAAACCCATTGCATGGCAATAATAATAATCCATAAAAATGTAAAAGCGGGGACCCAGGAACCCTTTAACGATTGTAACCAGCTCTTCATAGTGTCCCTCCCCCCATTACAGCCGGGAGCTCTTCAAGGCTCTCAACATCGTAGCCCTTAATTCCCCTTGCACGAAGCATGCTCATCCATTCTTCAACTTCTCCCTCAGCAGAACCTTCTCCGATATAAACGTGGCACGGAGTCATCCCCCGGGTATCGGCCCAGCGAAGAAGCTCCATCGCCTGATAATCCTTCAGCGGACTAATCAGTATAAAATAACAGCCTTGCGGAAACTGGCGCACACTGCTTTCTACAGCGGATTTCAAGCTACCTTGTGAAGTGGTGTGTATGTCTACCAAGTGATGCATCATTCGTTGTCGTTCCATTGTCTGCTCACTTGGTTGAAAGACGGTGCCTTTCTCTCCAGCTGTGCACAATCCAACCCCCATTCGCTCCCGTCCACCATATTCCAGCAATGAAGCGGTAGAGGATACAGCTAGCTCAAACTGTTCGGCGTTCACATAATGCTTCATGTGTACGTCCAGCACAAGCATCGTTTTAGGAACGGTCTCATGCTCAAATTCCTTGGATTTCCAGCTACCTGTACGCGCCGTCGCATTCCAGTGGATGCGCGAAAACCGATCTCCATATACATAATCCCGTACACCGTTAATTTGTGTCGTTTCACGCCGCGTACGAGTTTGAACGGTCTGCGGTCCAGACATCCTTGAGCGACGGTCATTCATCTGCCAATACGGAATGAATACCGTTCGGGGCAGAACCCGAAATTCACCGCGTGCGTTCAAGCTGCCTTTGTGCTCCAACAGACCGAAGATGTCCTCACTCACACATTCCGTTTCCTCAAAGTGATAGCTTCCTCGCTCTAAAGCGGGAGTCTGAAATGTAAGCTTACCGCCCCCTTTTAGACTGGGAATGACACTATCCTCAAACGACCAGGACTCACCTGTATGTCGCTTAAGGACCTCACGGACAATGACATAGGGTAACGGAAGAAATCCAGGAATGCTGAGGCTCAGCTTTACATGCACCTGATCTCCTGCATGCAGCAGTTCTCCAAAATCCGAGCCTTGCGAAAGCTGCCGGGAGCCTTGCACACGGCGAACTCCGCTCAGACCAACGATCCATAAATAAACGATTAACAGCGTAACCATAGACAACAGCATGACCGACGTCTTGCCGCCCTGAAACAACAAATATAGCAGGCACACCACCCATATGACCATCAGAAGCCAGATGCGGCCTGACAGCCGGGGAAGCCTGCGCTTCCTTTTGACCATATTCATTACCTAAGGACGCTCCATTCGTACGGGTACATGTACCTGCCGAAGGACAGCCTCCAGCACGGACTGGGCATTGGAACTATCCAGGCGCGCCTCGGGACGCAGCAACAAACGATGCGTTAGCACATAAGGTGCCAGCGCCTTCACATCATCAGGCAGCACATAGTCACGGTTGTCCAGAAAAGCGTATGCCTTCGCAGCCATTACAAAAGCAAGCGCCGCCCGGGGGCTAGCTCCCAGCAGCACGGATGGATGTTCTCTTGTCGCACGTACGATATCAAGTAAATAGGACGTCACTGCTTTGTCCATATAAATCCCTCTAATTTCCTGCTGGATGTCAGCAATCTGCTCCATATGAGCTACAGCCTCCAGACGATCTGCTGGCTGGCCTGCCTGATGATGGAGCAGCATGTTTCGCTCCGTCTCCATATCAGGATAACCCAAGCTGATTTTGAGCATAAAACGATCTAACTGTGCTTCCGGCAGCATATAAGTGCCTTCAAAATCAATCGGGTTTTGTGTCGCACACAACATAAAAGGATGAGGCAACATATGAGTGTCCCCATCCACCGTCACACTGCGTTCCTCCATAACCTCCAGCAGAGCTGACTGGGTTTTCGTCGTCGCTCGGTTAATTTCATCCGCCAGCAAAATATTAGTCATCACAGGACCCGGACGGAAATAAAAACGCTCGTCCCGTGGATGAAATATAGATACCCCTGTAATATCACTCGGGAGAATATCAGGATTACATTGAACACGGCGGTAATCACCGCGCATGGATTTGGCAAGAGCCTTGATCATTTGCGTTTTTCCCGTACCCGGAACATCCTCGATCAGAATGTGTCCACCCGCCAGCATAGCCGTAAGCAGTAATTTTATTTCAAAGGATTTACCTAATATACATGATTCCAGATTAGAACGGATTGCAGATACAATCTGCACAGATTCTTGACGTACGGGCATAGCTCTGTAAACCTCCTAGATAGCAACCTGTTTCCTATTATTGTACATGAAGGTAGGCACAGAGTACACTTAACCCCCTGCCCATATTATTCAAACTCCATCCTTCTTTCGATCTCTCATGTGCAGAACAATCAAAAACCCTTCGGTCATTAGATCCGAAGGGCACATGTATACAATTATTTATCTTACGATGTCAAATCTAAAGTACGCTGCTTTTATATGCTTCCTTTTGGACGAACAAACAAGCATGCCAGAAAAGAGAAAATAATCGCAGAGGAAATCCCTGCACTTGTCAGACTAAAAATCCCTGTAATGACACCCAACCATCCGTCCTTCTCCAATTCGGTTAATGCGCCGTGTACAAGTGAGTTACCAAAACTGGTAATTGGAATGGTCGCACCCGCCCCTGCAAATTTAATAAGCGGATCGTATATCCCAACAGCATCAGCAATTGCACCTGCAACTACCAACGTACTCATCGTATGTGCCGGCGTCATTTTGAACACATCCATCATCAATTGGCCCACGACACAAATGGCACCACCCACTAAAAAAGCCCATAGAAATATCATACTGTTCCTCCCGCCTCAAAAGCTACAGCATGTGCAACACAAGGAATGCTCTCACCCTGCTGTGTAGTCAAAGGAGATAATAACGCTCCAGTCGCCACCACCAGTACCTTTTGTAGCTCTCCTTTTTCGATCCGCTTCAACAAATGCCCGTAGGTTACAACAGCCGAGCAGCCACAACCACTGCCTCCTGAAATGACTTTCTTTTGCTTATTAATGTCGTAAATCAGTAAACCGCAATCATTAAATTCCGTCTGATTCATATCAAACCCATCTTTTTTGAGCAACTCCTTGGCAATCGGCAGCCCCACAGAAGCTAAATCGCCCGTTACAATGAGGTCATAGTAACTAGGGTCACGGCCAGTATCTCGAAAATGAGACAACAGCGTATCCGCAGCCGCGGGAGCCATGGCTCCACCCATATTAAAGGGGTCTTTAATGCCCATGTCCATTACACGTCCAATGGTAGCACAATCCACCACCGTCCCTGACTTGGCATGGCCCACTATTGCGGCGCCGGAACCGGTAACAGTATACTGAGCCGTAGGAGGCTTCTGCGATCCGTATTCATTAGGATAGCGGAATTGTTTTTCCACAGTACAATTATGGCTAGTCGTACCCGCCATCACGTAGTCACCGGCCTCTGAGTCCACAATAAGTGCGGCTAAGGCTAAGCTTTCCATGGATGTTGAGCATGCTCCAAAAACACCCAAATAGGGAATGGCCAGCTTGCTAGCTGAGAAGGAGCTACTGACAATCTGATTCATTAGATCACCACTAATAAAAAACTGCACTTCTTCTTTGTTCAAATTGGCATTAATTAGCGCCAGCTCTGTAGAGTGCTCAATCAATCTACGTTCCGCTTTTTCCCACGTTTTCTCGTTGATTTCTATATTGTCATAAATATAATCAAAATCTGTGGACAACGGCCCCTCTCCTTCATCCGGGCCCACAACAGTGGCACTTCCAATGATGCGCGGTCTCGATTCAAACTTCCAGGTTTGTCCTCCCTGTCTTCTCATAAGTGATTGCCTCCTACACCAAGGATGGCATATATAACGCCTATGATAAATGCAGCCACCACCCCGAATACGACAACCGAGCCTGCCAGTTTGAACATATTCGCGCCCACTCCGAGCACCAGCCCCTCAGAACGATATTCCAATGCAGCCGAACACATGGAGTTAGCAAAGCCTGTAATTGGCACAGCGGTTCCCGCTCCCGCCCATTGGGCAACCTTATCGTAAACCCCGATACAGGTTAATATGACCGCCAGCAAGATCATCATAGATGAGGTCGGCGGGGCGGCCTCCTTGGCTGATATGTGCATCCCTGCCATAAAAGCCTCCTGAATCGCCTGTCCAATCACACAGATCCCGCCTCCAACCAGAAAAGCGCGCACACAATTGGCAAATACTTTTCTCGAGGGCTCATGCTTTTGTGAAATATTCTGATAGTCCTTCTCATTTATGGACAGCGGCGACGTATTGGTACGAAAACCGCGCTGCCCGGATTTAGCTGGCATCATTCACCACCCCTTATCTGTAAGTTTTCGCGCTTGGCGGTTCGAATTGCTTGGGTCTTTTTCATTATGAGCTTTTTGGAGAAATGTTATGTCAGGAAAATGATATCGTGGACATTCCGTACAAATCCATTCATACTAAATACATGACGACCACTGGTTAATTAATAAGGAGTGAGGTATACATCATGGAATCAAAAACATTGGAATTGTTTAAAACCTTAACGGAGTTTCCTTCCATTCCTGGGCATGAGCGAGAGTTACGGGCATGGGTTAAGGAACGGATATCCGGCTATACCGATGAAATCGTGCAAGATCGATTGGGCAGTCTTTTTGGGGTGCTACGCGGTCAAGAGAGTGGACCACGTGTAATGGTGGCAGGCCATCTGGATGAAGTCGGTTTTATCGTGAATGGTATTACGGAAAATGGAATGATTCGTTTTCAGCCGGTTGGAGGCTGGTGGAGTCAAGCCATCATGTCACAACGTCTTCAAGTATTGACTCCAAAAGGCCCAGTTATCGGTGTAGTTGGCTCTATCTCGCCTCATTTGCTGGATGAATCGCAACGCAGTAAACCTATGGACATCAAGCATATGTATCTGGATATTGGCGTAGACAGCAGACAGGAAGCTCAGGATCTGGGGATCGTACCAGGAACAGCCATAGCGCCAATCTGTGATTTCACACCACTGGCAAATCCTAAAAAAATCATGGCTAAAGCGTGGGATAACCGCTACGGTGTAGGCTTGGCTATTGAACTGCTTGAAGCGTTACATAAAGAAAAAGACAAGCTTCCCAATACATTGTATGCGGGGGCCACTGTTCAGGAGGAAGTAGGACTGCGCGGTGCACGCACAGCGGCCAATCTGATTCAGCCCGATATTTTCTTTGCACTGGATTGCAGTGCAGCCAATGATATGGGCGGTGACCCGAATGCTTACGGACACCTCGGTAAAGGCGCACTGCTGCGGGTATTTGATCCGGGTATGATTACACACCGCGGGATTGTGGAATACGTGCAAGACATGGCGGAAACTCACAAAATCAAGTATCAATATTTCATCTCCACAGGGGGAACCGATGCAGGCCAAGTGCACTTGAGCGGAATTGGCGTGCCATCCACCGTCATAGGCATCTGTGGACGATACATCCATACTTCCTCGTCTATTATTCACACTGATGATTATGATGCAGCCAAAGAGCTGATCATCAAGCTGGTTCAAAACCTGGATCGTACAACGCTGAATACCATTATTGAACGAGCTTAAGGTGTAATAGAGAATCGCTATCTATAAAAAACAGTCAAGACACGTACAACGTGCATTGACTGTTTTTTTAATTTAATAGAAACAAAAGATAGAACATTTCAAATCAAATGCTTATAACGAAGCAAAGCAATCACTACAAGTACAGCAGTTAGAGCAATGCAGACGTTTTCTACCTTAGCTCCCTTCCGGGTTCCGGTACTCATCAATTTAAATCGCAGCTTCCATTTGAACGGCGGCAAAGGTTTAATTCCATTATTCGTCAAGGAATCTGCCAGTAAATGCAGCAAGTACGCCATACCTCCAGCCAGCCATATGCTGTCACCGTGCAAACGTGTTGTACCATAAAGCAGCGCAGTCCATGCGACTGTCCCGTATACCGTATGAGTTAACCCCCGGTGTGGGACTAGCGTACAAATGATCAGCAGACACCCAGCGATATAATTCCACGGTGCATATGATTCTCCATACCAGGCGAGGCCGATACCAATTAGAAAGATAATAACCTTGCGCATGGATCGTGAAGGCATAAAAGAAGCACTAATCATCAGCAAAGCCAGAACAAGATTCCATGGCGGCGGAGCCAAACGGGTGAAAAATACCCAACCAGCAGCCCCAATCATTAGAAGCTGTACGAATCTAAGCATTTTGGTTGGCAGCGCACGGCTCACGAGCATGGAGTTAGGCTCGTCAATATCCGGCAACAGTGAACCGACCACAGCAGCTGCCACGGCAGCCGGGGTCACTTCGTATCCACTTAGAGCTAATACCGACAGGGAGACCCCGGTTCCAATAATCAAATGGGCTCTTCCCATCATGGTGCAAAACATCCTTTCGTTGCAGCATACAACAGAGTTCAACATCACTCCATTTGAATCAGCATGATTCGATTGTATACGACAAACAAAAGGAGAACAATAGTTCGCTTATTCTATTTAAAAGACTTCATTCAAAAGTCCTAGTTTAATCGCTCTAAAGTATTTTACTGGCGGTGCATAGAAGACATTCGTCCTTATTATTAACCCCCTCCTCTGTCCTTACTCTCCAGTCAGCCCTGTCCTGTGTTATAAGGATACATCTTCCTGAACTTATCGGCTGCCCTGCAAACTTTCTGCGAAAAAGAGCACCGTTCAACCATTTCCAAAAAAAACAAGACATATGGCCTATGAGTAAGTTGACAAACATCTTCAATATTTTCTTTTTGCCTCAAAGTCCTATTGTACAATTTGAAATATTAGGTAATATAGTGTTTATATTTACTATATGAATCTATTAAATGAATAAGGAGGAAATGATTATGCAAAAAAAATCGACGTTCCGAAAGTTCAAAACCATCGGTCTGACATCGTTGTTAAGTATTGTATTATTCGCCCTTCCCGCTTCAGCTGCTTGGAATGATACATACACAGGCTACGCCACATATACGGGATCAGGTTACTCTGGAGGGGCATTACTACTTGATCCCATCCCTTCGGATGCCAAAATCACAGCGCTTAACCGCACACAACTGAATTATAACGGAATCAAAGCTGCATTAGCTGGAGCCTATTTGGAAGTTCAAGGTCCCAAAGGGAAAACAACCGTATATGTAACTGATCTTTACCCCGAAGGTCCAAGTGGCGCACTCGATCTGTCCCCAAACGCGTTCAACCTGATTGGCAATCAATTAGACGGAAAAATTAATATTTCTTGGAAAGTTGTCAAAGCTCCTGTTAGCGGCAATGTCTCCTACCGTATTAAAGAAGGCAGCAGCCAATGGTGGGCAGCCATTCAAGTACGCAATCATAAATATCCGGTCTTGAAGATGGAAGTCCAACAAAACGGACAATGGCTCAATCTCGAAAAACAGGATTACAACCACTTTTTGGGTACCAACTTAGGAAAACAGCCTCTGAAAATAAGGATTACGGACATTCGTGGTGCCGTGCTCAACGATACCATCCCAGCTCTAGCGGAAAATGGCACAGGCCAAGCCTATATCGTTAAAGGTAACGTTCAATTTCCAGACTGATGAAGTACTGCCTCTCTTTGCTTACGTTATTTCAGGATCGATCCCCTAGGCTAATGGGAGTGTTTTACTTCTAGGCCATTTTCCCCGGGGAAACGGTTTTCCGTAAATCGGTAAAAGTTTCAAACCATGCAAAAAAAGCGCTGATCCAGGTAGGCCCAGCGCTTTTTCGTGGTTTCGGATTACGAACTTTCGTCAGGCCAAACAGGCCGGGTTGGCGACTTATTTCCTGAAATGACGCATTCCCGTCCGTTCGCCTTTATTCTTACTGGGCCGTTAAAATCAGCGGCCCGTCCGGCGTGACTGCGATCGTATGCTCATATTGCGCTGACAACTTGCCGTCGGCCGTCCTCGCCGTCCACTGATCGTCGTCGATCGTGATACGAAACGTACCTTCGTTGACCATCGGTTCAATCGTAAACACCATGCCTTCCTTTAACCGAATGCCTTTGCCGGCTACGCCGATATGCTCGTAGCTCGGCTCCTCATGCAGGCTCCGTCCGATCCCGTGGGCCAGCAGATCGCGTACGAGCGAAAACCCGTTCGCTTCCGCATGCTGTTGAATCGCCGACGTTATGTCGCCGAGCCGGCCCCCAGGGAGGGCCCGGGCGATCCCCAGATCCAAGCATTCCTTTGTCACCTTCATTAATTTTTGCGCCTCCGGCCGGATATTGCCCACCGCATAGCACCAGCACGAATCGCCGAACCATCCGCCGTATTCCACGACGATGTCGAGCTTCAGCAAGTCGCCGTCCATAAGCATCTGGTTCGAAGGAATGCCGTGAGCCACCACATCATTGACCGAAATGCAGGTTTCGGCGGGGAAACCGTTGTACCCTTTCGTAAACTGCTTGCCGCCCAGCTTGGTGATGTGTCTGGCAACAAAGTCATTGATTTCCCGGGTGGTGATCCCAGGCTCGATCAGTTTGGCCACCTCGCGGTAGCAGTCCGCAACGATTTGGCTCGCCGGCTTCATCTCTTCGATTTCCCTAGGTGATTTTAAAATAATCATCTTTGTTTGTTCGCTCCTTATCCATTCTATAATTTTAAAAGTCGGACGATATCCCTGGCCTCCTCGTGCAGCTTTCCGCGGCGAAGCGAAAGCGCGGCGCAACCGACCAAAGCGGCCAGCAGCATTTCCGCGCGCTGTAGCCGATACGACGGCTCCGTCGCGTTTTCGCCGGAAGCGGTAGACCCGTCCGCCACACACCCGGTTTCCAGCAGCGCGGCAAACGGCGCGAGCACCTCCCGGCGAAAGGCGGCCGAGAGCGGGACCGAGCGCGCTTCAGGCAGCGAGGCAAAGCCCTCACCGGCCAGCTTATGCAGCAGGTACAGGGCGTGGTCCTCCGCCCAAAGCTGCAGCAGCCGGACGCTGGCAGCGGCAACGGGGCCAAGCTCTGCGACAGCCAAGTTCCCAGTGTCCGCCGCATCAGCCAAGCCAAAATGCCCGCCCGCCGGCTCCTCCCCCGAAGCCGAAACGTGCGGGACCTCCGGCGGAACCTTCAGCGGAGCCTCTAACGAGGCCTCCAGCAATCCCCCGGCCCGCTCCAACGCATCCCATAGCAGATCGTAGAGCAAATTGCCCTTATTGCTGTAATAATGGTATACCGTGCCATAGCCGAGTCCCGCCTGCGCGGCCACATCGCGGATTTCCAGTAAAGGCCCTTTATTCAAAAACACATCGGCAGCAGCTTTCCGGATTTGCTCCAGACGCCGCAGTCGAATCTCTTCGTTTTGTTCCTTCGTACGTGGACTCATCTCGTCCGTTCACCTCTTTTATTTTTGACCTACTCTTATGTCAATATAAAACATTGGCATGCAAATAACAAGAGATTAGCTGGCGGATTTCCGGCTCAACCTAGAAATCGGTACTTGACCAACGGGTTAGCTGCTTAACGAAAAATCATTATTTTTCACAAAGAATCGGTTTGTTCACTGTTCTGTTCACAAGATCACACGTATAATGAATACATAAATAGGGTGTACTTTACAGCTACGTGCACACAGACAGGAGGCCTGTTCAAATGAGCAATTTCAAAAAGCATCATAAGCTTCACAGCAAATTGCTGGTCAGCATTACGTTATGTATTACGCTAACGTTGCTGGTATCCACCACTGTGTATTATTTTTACTATATTCGTGTGGAAAAGGAGCAGGCATTCGAGGCCAATCACAACAGCTTGACGTTGAGAAGCAGAGAGGTTATTAACATGACATCTATCGCTCAATCGTTGGCATTCCAAATGTATCGCAGCAGTACCCTATCCAAGTTGTTGTATTATCCCAAACCTAATGTATATGATGTAACTGCTGCCATGACCGAATTGAACAATTATCTTAACTCCATGCCGTATATCGAATCCATCTACGTGTTTAACCCTAAAAGCGGCACCTTCTACATTGCGTCTTCACAAGGTCAAAACGGGTTATTTAGCAAACATGAACTGGCTGATACAGATATCATTCGCGTACTGGATCATTATCAGGACTATAAACCCTTTACGCCTATTCCACGCACGTATCCGCTGCTGACTGCCTCAGACTCCAGAGCTGGAGTAGAGCAAGCAAGCCCAGATATCGCAGCCTATACGTATTTATGTTATGACGCAATTAACTCGAACGAAGCGATAAATTCGGCTGTGATTGTGAATGTGTCGGCGGCCTGGATGAACAAGGAAATGGCGGCGAATCCAATCTCAGGCGGGACCGCTTATATTTTAGACGATCAGGGCAGGCTGTTGTCTGGTACAACATTGACAGACGAAACTTTGAACGAAAAAGAGCAGCTATGGTTGCATACGAGAGTCAAAAAACAAGAAACAGGCTATTTTGTAGAAGACTTTCATGGTAAAAGATCACTCATTTCCTACACCTCCCCGGACGGACTAGGTTGGCAGTATATTAGTGTCACACCATATGAAAGCGTTATCAAAATGGCGAGTGTTATTCGTAATGCGATGTTACTGATAGCCGCCATCATTGCATTGGCAGGATTCGTGGCTTCGTGGCTGCTGTCCAAAATGCTGTATACGCCTATTGGCCAAATCGTTGTGCATATGAATTCACTGGAATCGGAGAAACGAAACAGTATGTACACGATCCGGCAAAACATTTTAAGAAATGTGATTCGGGGAATTCAAAATATCCCTGCCAGTGAAGAACCGGAACGATTGCGCGAGCTTGGGATTACGTTCCAGTTCGACAAAGACTACCGCCTTGTGCTGCTACGCATAGATGAATATACCCGATGGCAAAGCGAACGTGGACCTGATCTGCTACCCTATAAGTTTGCAATTATGAACATTGCTTCTGAAATATGCGGACAGACGTACCGGGTGGAGACTGTTGATATGGATGAGGACAGTGTACTGCTGATGCTTAACATTCTCGATCCCGCAGAACATACAGACACTGTACTACTAGAAACTTTATTACGCCAAATACGCGAAGCTTGCTTTGAATATTTGAAGCTGAGCGTTTCACTGACTTACAGTGCCATCACGAGTCAACCAGAACGGCTACATTTGCTGTACCGCCAGGTACAAGACGCATCTATGCACCGATTTTTTCAGGGACATGGCTGCATTATTAATGCGCAAAACACTACAGATGAAGATATCCAAAATACTTACGTATATCCAGCCGATAAAGAGAAAAAAATGCTGGATATGCTACTGTCTGGTCATACGGAGGATGCACACAGTATGATCAAAGAATTATTGATGCATATGGAAAAATATCCGTTTTCCTCTATTCGAGAGGCGATATCCCGGCTCATCATGAGTGTGAATAATGCTGTTCGGCATATCAGTGAGCTCAATGGATTTGCTATAGAATCTAAACCTGAATTACCATCCGCAGATCGGTTAGAGACCGCTGAAAACCTTATTGATCATTATCAATTGGTCTTTGATCATATTCGCTCCAGTCTATCGGAAAAACGAAACACGAAACAGGAACGTTTGGTGCGACAAATTAATGAACGAATGGAGCAGGCCTATACGGATCCCAATTTTTGTCTCAATCAGATTGCGGAAGAGCTGGATATGTCGCCGATCTATGTCAGCAGGCTATATAAGCAACAGACCATGTCTACTATCGTTGACGTCATCCAACAACTCCGTATTCGCAAGGCCTGTGAGTTACTGGAACAGACCGACTGGTCCGTGGCTGACGTAGCAGAACAAACCGGATTTGCAAGCAGCTCTTATTTCCATCGCATGTTCAAACGTAGCTTGGGCGTAACACCGACAGATTTTCGCCGTTCTAGAGCAAATGCGCAATAAGTAAACTGACATAAAAAAAGCAAGCCTCCAACTTTCTGGAGACTTGCTTTTCTTCTTTATCACAATTCTTTAGGTTTTATTTAATCCCCTTCTCCTTTACATAAGCTTCCCATTGTTTTGTATATTCGGTTTGAATTTTCTCCAAACCAGCTTGGTTTGCCTTTTGCAAGAAGGTCTGCAAGCCTTGATCTACATTGTCGATCAGTCCAGCTTGGAGTGGATACAGATATTGCTTCTCAACCTGTTCTAGAGCTGCTTTTTCTGCTTGGTAGGTTGTGTAGTCCTCTGCAAAGCCGGTAAACAGGTCAGGCTTCTGAATTTTATCCAGCTCAGCAAAAATCTTTTTCACACGGTCAAAGCCTGAATCAAACAGCATATATTCCGGGTTACGCCAAGCCCAACTGTTCATACCTTCGCGTGAAAATCCATTAGAACTGCCGCTACCTATCATATGGTAGTAACCATCTTTGACTTCGTAGTTTTTGCCTTCAATACCATATTGCGTGAGCAAGTTATAGCGTTTGTCCGTCACAAGCTTTTCATAAAAAGCTAATGCGCGCGCCGGATTTGGGCTGCTTTTTGGAATTGCAAAGCCGTTATGAATCGGATGCACTGGAGTTGCATAACCTGTCGTCAAAGGGAATGGGTAATACTCGAGCTTCCAGTCCGGGTGAGATGCTTTGAGCTTAATGACCATATCATTAAACCGGGTTGGATTGTCACCGAAAATACTCGCTGCTTTACCAGAAGTCACTTGATCCTGAAGCGTATCTTTTACGTTTAATACATTTTTGGGAATGAATCCTTTATCGGCCCAGCGTTTGTAAGTATTCAGCTCTTCTTTTTGCTCATCCGAGCCCCAAAATTTATAAACCTCTGTTGGTTTTTCATATTTAATACCAATGCCATAAGGCAAGGCACCTATACTCTTCGTTACTAATTCGGTATATCGGTCATGTAGATTTCCCTTGATATCGCTGTTCAGAGATACGGTTTTCATATTTGGTTCATGCTGACGTATCCCATCCATATAAGCCTCGTAACTTTTGATATCTGTCGGTTTAGGCAAATTGTACTTCTCTCGTAAATCCTCACGCCATACAAAGCCGTTAGTGACATACTCTTTATACGTGCCAGGCACGGTATAAATTTTGCCTCCGATTTTAACTCCATCCCACATGTCCTGAGGCACAAATTTTTGCAGGGCAGGTGCGGCCTTAGGCAGCAGATCGTCTAGCGGCAGGAATGCGCCCTTCTTGGCATAGGCCTGATACTGCGTCCAATCTGCAGTGAATATCAGGTCGATAGGCTGACCCGAAGACAATAACAGCTTATATTTTTGATCCCAGTCTGTCCACGTCGTATAGTTAAATTTGACGGTGGCATTCAGATCTTTTTCCGCCAACTTATTAATCTCTGCCTCAATGGTAGACAGATCCTTAGGAGCATCACCCAGCATATAAAATTGCAGCTGCACTTTTTGGGATTTATCATCCTCTCCATTTGCTTTTTGTGCGCTGTTTCCGCTACCGCCTCCACATCCGGCTAATAGCGCCATGATGACCATTACTGCAATCAGGATGGACATGCGTTGTTTTCTTTTCTTTGTGAATGTCATGTGAATCCTCCCTTTGAAATGGTAGTCTGTTTAAATAAAACGCTTACAAAAAGTGCTGCTTTGATGGCATACCGTCAGCACGTTATGCCATCTCAGCCCGTTAGTGTCGCTTCAGCCTTTTACCGCGCCAATGGTCAGCCCCTTGACAAAGTAACGCTGAATGAACGGGTACAGCAGCAAAATGGGTCCAGTAACCACGATCGCCATTGCCATTTTCGTCGATTCTGTCGGCATATCATTGGAAAGGGACACACCAGTACCTGCACCCATTTGAGCGATAAATTGCATGGAGTTAATTACATTATACAGATAATATTGCAACTGGTATTTATGCGGATCGTTAATAAAGAGTGAGGATGAGAACCAGTCATTCCAGTAAGCCAAGGCCAGAAACAGCCCCACAGTGGCAATACCCGGTGTAGATAAAGGCAGTACAATTCGATAGTAAATTTTAAAATCACCTGCACCATCTATTTTAGCGGACTCGAACAGCTCTTCCGGCATGGAAGAACGAATGAAGTTTTTCATTAAAATGATCAGAAACGGAGTCATCAATCCCGGAAAAATAAGCACTGTATACGTATCAAGCAATCCTAAATACTTCGTCAGCATAATGTACCAAGGTACCAACCCGCCCCCGAACAGCGTCGTAAAGTAAATATAGAAGGAAAACGCATTGCGGTATTTAAAATCTTTGCGTGCCAGCACATATCCTGCCATCGTCATCAGGAACAGGCCCAACGTCGTACCTACAACCGTGGTAAAAATCGTCACCCCGTACGCCCTTAACACCTCTTCAGGAAAGGTGAACACCGTCCGGTAACCTTCCAGTGAGAATTGCTGTGGTATAAAGTGATATCCATCCCTGATAATCGATTCATTACTGGTCAGTGAAGCCGAAATAATAAGTAGGAACGGGAGTAAACAAGCAATGGAAGCCATAATGATAATCACATAAGAGATAATTTTAAAAATTCGGGTGTATACATCCTCTTTGATCGCCATCCGTTTGGGTCCTCCTTTCTAGAATAAGGCATACTCGTCGTTCAACTTACGGATGATATAGTTCACAGTCATGATCAGTACAAAGCCGAACAAGGATTGGTATACGCCTGCCGCCGAAGCCATACCCACATCAAAAGTCACTTTCAGCGATCGGTACACATAAGTGTCCAAAATATCCGTCGTATTGTACAGCACCCCATTGTTGCCGATTAACTGATAGAAAAGATCAAATTGTCCTTTCATAATACTACCAAGCGCAAACAACAGCAGCACAACGAATGTCGATTTAAGCATAGGAACGGTAATGTACCAGATTCGTTGAAAAATGTTGGCTCCATCCATTTTAGCTGCCTCATAATATTCGTCACTGATACCTGTAATCGCTGCTAGATAGATCACCATACTGTAGCCAAGATTTTTCCATAAATAGAATAGGATAATCAGGAAAATCCATACCCATGGTTTGTTGTATACATCCACGCGTTCACCACCAAGTTGCAGCAGCAGCGTATTCAGAAAACCATTATCATAATTAAATATGTTATACACGATGACACTTAGAATAACGAAAGAAACAAAATAAGGCAGGAACATCACAGATTGAGCGATCTTTTTAAAGTAGCGGCCTCGCAGCTCATTTAGTAAAATAGCGAGAACAATCGCTAACACGTTACCAAGTAAAATAAACGCTGCGTTGTATCCGACCGTATTCAATGTCAGTTTTGTCAGCGTGCCGGATTGCCATAAAAAGCGAAAATTTTGGAGTCCGACGAACTTGGCATCAAACAGGCTGGTATTAAAGTCGAACTGGGTAAATGCATAATAAATACCCACCATAGGAATGTAGGAATTAATGAAGAAAAAAATTAAAGTGGGCAACAACATCAGAAATAATACTCGATTGCGGAACAGTTCATAGAAAAAACCGTGTTTTCTACCCGTTCCCAGCCTCTTACCGTTCAGGCGGGAATCCGCTGTAAGCATTGCAGAATTTTTGGGCATAGGCTGATTCAATGTGAGTCACTCCCCCTCTGTATACGTTGCCGACAGCAAGGTTTGTAGCACTGCCGCCGTATAACTATATTTTATGTAAGCGCATTCAAAATAAAAAGTGAAGCCTCTCATGCTTCATGAACAAAGGAGTGACCTGAGGAGTGAACAATTCGGATATTTGTGAAGTTTTATGTAATATGAGGCGTCTGATCGACGCCTTAAACCCATTCACAAAGCATATTTGAACGTTTGAGGCCGTCCTTTACTATCATGTAGCTCGAAGCGCAGTTCACCGTCATTTTTGTTCTGACCGATAAACTTAATACCATCTTCCCTGGATCCGTTCAGTTGCTCAGGAGCTAATTGAAGCAACTCATACACCAACAATGACTGGTGGGTTTTAAGATTAATTAATATTAAAAAGCCCTCATCATTCGATCTGGCAAGAATAAACCCCTCGCCCATGCCTTCCACCGCAAAGCTGTCCTTCAAACGACCGGAAAGCTTCCCCATATTCCATATTTCTTTTACAGAACCATTAGCGCCAATCAGACGAACGGTCTGTCCATCGTTCATGACTGCTTTACCATTATAAAGCTTGATATTGTTGGCATTAAAATTCCAATAATGAGCCTTTGCCTGACGAAGTACCTTGCCTTTCTGGACGAACAGCGTATAAAAATCGTCATTAATCATGGGCTCGCCATACGCTTGCCATACCGTAACCAAATCTGCATCCTCCGTAACCTTGGTTGATATGATTTTCGTCATGCCAAAATAATCTTCTTTCAATTTAATATTTGTTGGACTGAGCGCACGGATACGGCCGCCATCCTCTTTATGGTACAATACTCCGCTGCTTGCATCCAGCAAATAGCCCTTGCTTTCCTCCGATTCCCCAACCAACTGAGGATAGCTTATGCTAGCCATTCGTTCGTTTTTCTTCCATTCGAGCTTGCCCCCGACCACATCACTGATAAATGCCAGAGGAACATAAAGCGTTCCACGAATGCTACTGGCTGAAACGTCGTAAGTAACCTTCCTGTTATGTACAAAACCTATATTGGAGTTAGCCTTTATTCGACCGGAACCCAGACTGGCTATACCATTGGTAAGTGTAAGCGTCTGTGTTTTGGGGTCATAATCCGTGGCTATTCCTGGCAGAGCAGCATCTGTAATAGGAATCATGACCTGTCCCTTGTTTATGAATGACTCTCCTTTGGGAAACGACATCATATTTCCGTTAAAATAAACACGGACACTTGCAGTTCTCTGACCTTGCTTTATAGATGCAGAAGTTCCCGCTGCCTGAGCACACTCTCCATCGTTCAGTCCGATTGCCACACTTGCCAATAAAACAAATGCAACTATTATCCGCTTGGCAGACTTATACCGTTTGACATTTTGAAGCTGGATCATGCTTGAACCCCTCCTTATAGATCAAATTCGTTTCAGCCGAACCCGTTTCATTCTTCCTAAAATTCGCCGGACAGGTGTTAAAATCCTCTAAAAAAGGACCCTGCTACCTGCGCAGAGTCCTTGCTTGTACCATATCCTATTTTCAAGCTTGTCGTACTACTCTCACTCTGCGATTCACCAAATAAATGCTAAGCCCGATTAAGATCAACCCGATCAGCAGGAAAGCCGTAATCGCTTCGCCCAGCACCAACGAGCTGACAAACACCGAGATCACAGGCACCAAAAACGTATAAGATGCAACCTTGCTCGCATCCCCTGAATTAACAAGTGTGAAATACAGCAACCAGGAAAGAGAAATTCCCAGCACCGTGCCGAATATCAGCCCTGACACATACGGGACATTCCATACGATATCTGACCAGCTTTCCGTTACCGTTCCAGCTCCCGTCAGCACGACGCCTCCCAGTGTACATTGAAATGCAACCAGCCACAGCGAATCCACACGCTGGTTTACTTTTTTCACATATACCGTTCCCAATGCCCAGCTCACGGCTGTAATAATGGCGAGGATTACACCTGCCATAGCCACATGTCCTGAAAATCCGCCGACACTGACAGCCGCAACGCCCAAAAATCCGATGACCAATCCAAGCACTTTAAGTCTGGACATCGCTTCCCCTAGCCACATCCATGCAAAAATGCCGACCAGTACAGGCTGGAGATATACCAGCACAGAAAACAAGCCAGAGGGGACGTACATCAGTCCCACCGTTTGCAGACCATAAAACAATACCACGTTAAAAATACCTGAAATAGCATACACCCGCCAATTTTCTTTCCAACGAATGCGATTCCATCTCGGTACTAAAATCACTCCCAATAGCAGACCGCCCAGCAGTGTACGTAGTCCTGCAAACAATAGTGGAGGTGTGAATTCCAATGCAACTTTATAAATGGGCCAAGAAATGCCCCACAATACAACCAGTAGCGCGATCATCATCATCCGCTTGGCTGTCGTTAACTCTCCCATGACGCTATCGCTCCTCTATGAAAAAAATCACTAGACTTTATATACTACGCCTACAGAACAACTTTATCAAACAAAAAATATGTATTGGAAAGCTCCAACTTTCATGCCCGCTTGTTCATCGAGGTATGTCTTCGGACAGAGGAATCCAGTCAGTTGCCTATGTTACAATATACCAAAAAGACAGATAAAGCTTATAAGGATAGGAGGTTGTCTGCACTTGATTTATATCATCAAATTTTTGTACAGCTTTGTGCTCCCTCCCGGTTTGTTCATCCTCGTGATGGCAGGGCTCGTGATTTGGCTATGGAAAAGGGCACGTATACCTGCGGTCGTACTGCTTCTTGTCACATTGCTGCTGTATGTTTCCTCGACCAATCTGGCTGGAGATTTGTTAATCAGTAGCCTGGAAAAACAGTACCCACAACCCCGTACTGTTCAAGGCGATGTCATTGTTGTGCTTGGGGGCGGAGCCACACAGGGAACCCCCGACATCAATGGACAAGGCAATCTGCTAGGATCTGCGGCTAATCGACTGCTCACTGCGGCCAGATTGCATGAAGCAACAGGCTTACCCATTCTTTTCTCCGGCGGGCAAGTGTTTGGAGACAGTGGTAATGAGGCGAATATTGCACAAAGACAGTTACTGGGACTCGGTATTCCGGCAAAGGACATTCTGATCGAAAACCGTTCTTTGAACACACAGCAAAATGCCGTATATACATCGCAAATTTTAAAAAAACATCAACTCACTAGAGCTGTTCTGGTGACCTCCGCTTTCCATATGCCCCGTGCTGCACTGGAATTTCAGCGTGCAGACATGCAGGTCGTAGCTTATCCTACCGACTATCTGGCAAGTGAAAAGCTGTCACTGTATGCTGGCAAACTCTCGCCGTCTGCTGGAGCCATGTCTACAACCGGAACAGCCCTCAAGGAATACTTGGGGATTCTTGCATTAAAGCTTAAATAATGTGATGTCTATATCATATAGCGGCATACAGCACAAACAAGCGTCTTACGCTCCGCAGGTATAAGCCTGTAAGCTAGCAAGGCGCTTGATTTACCATTACATATTCTAATCCAAAAAAATATCCGAAATTTGTTCTTCCGATATGACCTTAAAGCCTTCCTTTTTTAACAAAGCCGAGGTTACCCCATTACCAGCTATTTTACGATTTTCGAATGACCCATTATATATTGCTGCTGATCCGCAGGACGGGCTGTTTTCTTTTAAAACAACATGCGTTGCGTTAACCTCTCTGGCTATATTCAAGGCTTCGTACGCACCCCTAATGTACATATCGCTGACATCGTTGCCTGAAAACTCGACCACCTTGGCTGTGCCGTTCAGCACATCCTCGCCTGTCCCTCCAACAATCTCAGCAGGCTCTCTCGGAGTCACAAAGCCCCCCAAAAGCTCAGGACAGATTGTCACAGCTTTCTTTTCCTCTACCAACTTCTGTATATATACATCCAGGCTATCCGTCCCGTTATATCGTACCTTCATGCCCGCCAAACACGAACTTACCAGAATCATTAGTTCCACCTCATATCCATTACATTCACTATTAAGTAGTTAAAGTATAAACAAATTTTCTCGTAGAGTCATCGTGCGAAAATTTTGACTCGCCTCAACGTCTGCGTTCCGTAAGAGTGATACGTCTTTGCATGTTTTTCAGAGATCGCAAATGCATCAGGATTTCATTTTCTATACAACGGGCTGCAAATGTTGCCAGCTTGGTGCCTTTCCCAGTCTGAAAGCTTTCAATGTCCTTCATCAGGCCGATGGTACCGAAGGGTATGAGATCCTCCAAATATTCATTGTTTTATTCATTTAAGGAAGGTGGAGCGTGTACTCATCCAAAATAACCTGATAAAACAAGCCGGAGGCGCATGTTGGGCAGCCTTCGGCTTATTTTTATATGTTGAGGTTCATCCTGCTCGTAAGTAAGATAAATTTCACTCTTGCTATAAGTCATAATTTAATATATATTATTAATTAAATAATCATTCATTTAATTAATTGAAGTTTAGTTTAAAGAGAGGAGAATACATTTGGCAAGACCCATTAATGAAGAAAAAAGACTGGAGCGGCGTAAACGTATTCTAGAAGAAGCTGTTGTCCTGTTCGCAGAAAGTGGATATTCTAATACCACAACGGCGATCATTGCGCAGAGTGTGGGAGTGACTCCTGGAACCATTTTTCAATATTTCCCCAGCAAAGAAGCTTTATACTACGCTGCTGTCCTTGAGCCGCTTGCTGATATTCAGGCGAAATCACTTGCTTGTCTACAAAAAGAGGGGACGCCGGGCGTATTGATTAAAAGCATGGTGGCAGAACAATTCAACCATATCTACTCCTATATAAATGAATTGCGACTTGTTCAATCTGTCTTAGGACAACGAGTAAAATTCCCCGAACTTACACAGAAGGTCCTTGAAAGTATAAAGGTAATGACAGATGCGATCGAATGCGTCTATGCCAAGGGACAGTTAATGGGAGAATTCAACAAAAGCTTTTCTCCAGCAATGATCTCTCGTGCCTATATCTCTTTCTTAAATGGAGTGGGCTTAACTCTTGGAGAAAGTATTATTCATCATCCCGAGTGGGAAAATCTGAAGGGGCATGCCTTTTATTTGTTCGCACCCATACAACCTAAAGAAAAACTGGAGGAGTCTGAATGAGTCAAGCATCATTACAACCCGATCTGACATTTAACGTTCGTGTGAAAAAACGAAAGAAAATTTTATGGAGCCTAGGGATCGTGCTTTTGCTTGTGACGGCTCTTGTATTTTTTATATCTTATAAAGTAGTAGACACCTTGTTGCACCATCCTAGAGACACTAATGTCAGCTACGGATTAAATATCGATAAAACTCCCTATGAAGAGGTCGAGTTCAAGAGTGAAAAAAATGATAATACGATTAGAGGTTCCTTCTTTCCTGCAAGTGGTCTTTCTGGTAAATCAAGTAGTAAAACGATTATTGTCGTCCATGGATATACGAGCAATCGTTTAGTCAAAGGGCGGACCCAAAAGTTAGTAGAGCACTTCGTTCCGAAAGGCTACAATGTATTGGCATTTGACCTCAGTTCACAAGGTAAGTCCGATGGTGATTTGATTACGCTAGGCCTCAATGAAAAATATGATTTGCTAGGAGCTGTAAGCTATTTAAAATCGAGAGACCATACGGGTGATAACATTGGAGTTATCGGTTTTTCAATGGGTGCTGCTACTTCTTTGCTAGCCGCAAGTGAAAGTGATGACATCAAAGCCGTAATTGCGGATAGTCCTTTTCGTAATGCTGGTCTATTTCTGAGAGAGGGTTTGCCCTTCTTTTCAGGTTTACCTGCGTTTCCATTCAGTTATACATCGACATGGATGGCAAATTGGGCCTTTAAGGTTGATCTTGATTCCATATCTCCTATGGATGCGGTAAAAAAGATGCAAGACAAGCCAGTTATGCTCATTCATGGTACTGGAGATCAGCAAATTAGTTATAAAAATACAGAAATTATTTACGAGTCCTTAAAAGATAACCCAAAAGCAGAAGTATGGTACCCGCAAAATACGGAGCACATCGATGCCATCAACCATTACCCCACTGAATATTTCAAAAGAGTAGATCGCTTTTTGGATGAATATGTAGGGAAATAAATTCAATCCAAGAGAGCCAACTAGCTGAACGAGTAACCACACTTATAGGAAAATTCCCTAGCGCTTTTCAGCGTAAAGAAGCAAGTAATTGAATTATGAAAAAGACCTAAAAAGGCCCTGTAAAGGGCCTCAATCGGGTTCATATATCTCCTTATCCATTACCCCTTCTGCTTGTAAAATTCATGGTACAGCTTCATTAATGCACGCTTTTCAATGCGGGACACATACGAACGCGAAATCCCCAGCTCTCTGGCGATTTCCCGCTGTGTACGTTCTTCACCTCCGGCTTCCAGGCCGAATCGACCAATAACTACTTCTTTTTCACGCTCATCTAAAATATCCAGGTTGCGATAGATTTTACTCTTCTCGATTTTGAGCTGTACTTTATCTACAATATCGTCCGCCTCGGTGCCGAGGATATCAATCAAAGTAATCTCGTTGCCTTCCTTATCAGTCCCTATAGGATCGTGAAGTGATACGTCTTTGCGTGTTTTTTTCAGGGATCGTAAATGCATCAGGATTTCATTTTCTATACAACGGGCTGCAAATGTTGCCAGCTTGGTGCCTTTCCCGGTCTGAAAGCTTTCGATGGCCTTGATCAGTCCGATGGTGCCGATGGATATAAGGTCCTCCAAATCTTCACCGGTGTTATCGAATTTTTTCACAATATGGGCCACCAGCCGTAGGTTATGTTCAATGAGTGTGTTACGAGAGTGTGCGTTGCCTTCGGCAAAAAGCTTTAGGTGTCGAGCTTCCTCTTTCTCAGTCAATGGCTGCGGAAAGGCGTTGTTTTTCACGTAGGAAACGAGTAGCGTCAATTCCTTGATGAACAGAGCGATAGCGCTAAATAGTCCGGGCACGGATGACACCTCCTGAGGTAGTTGCGAACTTACCGGCCTTTGTTACTTACCGGGCTTGCGGTCTGTTTATTGTATGTAGGCAGGTGCCCATCCGTGCCTGTACTCCGAAAACTGCTCTGTAACAATTTGCCGGATATCTTTCTAGAGCAACTTCCAATACTTGATCCGAAACGTAGAGATCTCTTCGACACAAATCAACGCACTCCATATAGGCAGAGAGAAACCCGGGATAGCTTTACATTATTCATCACTTGGTTTCCCATTTTCTTTCAGCAGAGTATTAACTTCTTTCTAAATATGACAATGGGAGTGGAGAATAGACCATTGTATCTCCATCTTCATCACGTTTTAAAACAATAGCAAACTCAGCACCATTACTTTCATCACCTCTTGGCAACGGGAATATCATAGCCGGACAACGCAACTCATAATTATGAGGAAATTCTTTTCGAAAGTTCTCTAAAGCATAATTCAAAATCGCATCTATTTTGTCGGTAAGCACATTAAATCCGCCTATTACAAAATCATTGTATTCTTGGGAAGCGGTGTACTTCTCAAATAATTTTCTTTTATATTCCTCAACAGTACTAAAACAAACTTCCCAATCCAAAGGGAATATGCCATTTCCCAAATAATAAGTGTATATTTTCATATTCAATCCATTTCCTTTCTCGCACCTCATTTAGTTATTTATATTCTAAACATGCAACTCTCCGCCCGCAAATGAGTTTGCTATTATGATGTCAGACCGCTTAAACACTAGTATGCATTCCATGATCAAGGAATATATTCATAGAGAGTTTCATATAAATGATATATATCAACCTTTTCAACACATTCAAAAATTAAACTTAAGGAGGAATTTCAACATGGCAAAATTCAGTCAAAATCCAGACAACTATACTTTTTCCATGGATCCTGTTGTTATAGCAGAGGAAAATGTATCAACCAACGGAGATTCCAAAAATACTTTTCCGAAAAATGTTTTAATTGATAATAATCTCTATTGGGAAAGCAGCTTAAACGGTAAAGGTGGAGAAATCATCTTTAAATTAGATACAGGTAAGACGATCAATGATATTCTTTTAGCTCAGCCATCTTCTCGAGCTTTTATACTTTCATTTTCTTTTCACGGCTCTAGAGACGGAGAAAATTGGTTTAGGTTAGGTGAAGTCGAAACTTTGCCAACCACTGCAAAAACAACCTATCAATTTAGTAATGAGATTCCTTTTTCATATTATAAAATAACTGTACTTTCATCGGGAATGAGTAGTACAACCTCCTATTATGGTTTACGATATGTTCAGCTAAGAACCGCACTCATTAATGGCGTTCCTGCCTACAGAGCATCCAATCTAAACCCCGCTATTGCGGAATAAGTTAGTATACACAAAAAAGGGGCTGGCCAACGCCGCCCCTTGATTCATTCTATTTCATTTGAAGCATGTTATAAATCATCTCTGCTGCTTCTGCACGTGTGACCTCCTGTTTGGCACGGAAGCTACCATCTGGATATCCTTGTACTAAATTAATTTCGGTTAGACCAAGTACATCCTTTCTGGCCCACTCTACAATTTGAGAGGAATCTGAGTATGCACTGCTTTCTTGCTGTGGTGTAGCCTTGACAATGTTATTCACCATTTTAGCCGCCTGCTCACGGTTAATGACCCGATCTGGGCCAAATTCTCTATTACTAAACCCGCGAGCAACCTGATCTTTAATCGCCGTTTTGAGCAGATCAACGTACCACGCCGATGGATTGATATCCTCGAAGCCTAAAGTCACATCCGTTTCGAGCGGTAATTTCAAGGAACGGACCAGCATAGAGGTAAACTCCATACGTGTTACAGGTCTGTTCGGCTCAAATAGCGTGTGGGTTGTTCCCTTTACTACACCTAAATCAGCAAGCACATTTATTTTTTCTCTATTAAATATCCGATCAATGTCACTAAAACGATTTGGCTTCTTTTCAACGGTTGAATCTTGAATGTGCTCTGTTTCTATCGGTTCCTTTATAACAGGCTGAATCGGTTTTACACTCTCCGCCCCTCCTGCTCCGCCACCTGCTTCCACAGTATTACCCGTTGTTTTGCCATTCGCTTGTTTTGCCTCTGTGCGTTTTCCTTGACTATTTTCTGCCCAAAGTTGAACGGTATACAACCGCTTCTCTTTAAGCTGTCTCCAGATATAGCCTCGATCCTTACCACGATATAGCTCTGTTCCTCCTTCACTGGCGAGGACGAAAATATCATTCTCATGGTCAGATTCCCAATGGATGATAAACTCACTATTCGTTGTTTCCATCTTCGAAAACGCAAATGCTGGAGACGGCAGCGTCTCCACTTCACCTTCTGTCTGCTTACCCTCACCACTTGTGTTCAATGGCTTGACGGTAATACGATACAATGTAGAACTATCCAATCCATCTACTTTAAATTCATGGGTGGTCGTATGACCGATAAGCATCTCGTTTTGGTAGACATTGTAGGCATCTGCACCCGGAGCTTCTTTCCACGTAACAACCAAATCGGTATCTGTTACTTTTTTCACAGTCAATCTACTGTCTGATATCTGACCTGGCAAAGCGTGATACGTAAACGGAGCTAAATTACCTGCCCCCGTTGTATTCACGGCCTGTATACCAAACGAGTAAATCATACCAGGCTGGATACCTGAAAGCTTAATATGGGCATCTCTGGTGTTAAAAACTTCCCCCGTATCTTTACGGGTTACAGTATATTGATAAGCGCTCTTGATTTCATCCCAGCTCAGTGAAATCTGGCCAGCCTCATGTTCTGTAACATTCACATTTTGTACTTCAGGAGGAAGTGTCAGCAGCTCACCCAACGCTGGCTGGCTAAAACCACTACTGTTCCCACTGCTCACTTGAAAATCATAGTTACTCCCACCTGTTAAACCAGCTATAACCACACGTGGTTCCGTACTATAATAATCTTGACCGTTGATCGTCACCTTATATTGAGTTGCCCCATCAACCGAGGCCCATATCAATATGGCATCGTGCTCGCGAACATCTACAGTTGCAAGTTGTACAGCCGAAATCGGTAGTGTTAATGCGTTGATAGAAGTACCCTTACCTGTACCACTTCGATTGTAGGCTCGTATTTTAATATTGGCAGACCTGCCCGCTGGCAAGCCCTCAAAAGTATAAGAATGAATACCACGCGCAACCCGGACCTTCGGTTCATCGTTAACATTCAAGATGTATCCTTCAGCCCCCTGCACATCCTGCCACTCAACACTGACAGCATACACATCCTTCGTCACACCCGATAATGTAGTTACTCGATCAGGTAAAGTGATGACTCCCAGATGAGCATAGTCTCCGAATCCTGTTGCATTTTCAGCGGAAACGTTATAATCATACTCTGTTCCCGCCTGAAGATCAGTATCGGTGAATTCTGTATACACATCGTTATAAACCGATACTTCATTACGTTCTAGGGCATAGTAGGTGGCAGTGATTACAGAATTCCACTTCAAGTCGATTCCATTTTCTCTTACAGTTACATTCCGGAATCCGTTCGGGCTGTCTGGTAGGCTTAGAAAAGATACATGCTTTGCTGTACCCTCTCCAGTGTCATTAATAGCTGATACAGAAATATCGTAATATTTACCAGGCTTCATTCCCGTAATTGGATTATACACATCCTGTGTAACCGTATCCTTAAATATGATTTCTCCCGTACTTACGTCTGCTGCTGTAATATTATATCTGTTAGCTGATGAAACTGGCGTAAAGTCAGCCATGATTTCTGTAGAATGACGAGAGACAGGTCGTAACTGGATATGATCAGGAGCATCAGGTAACGTTAATACATGGACTCGATTGGAATACGCATTGCCTCCTACATGATTACTAGAACGCACTTCATATTCGTATTGTCGTCCTCCTTGTAGCCCTCTATCTGTAAAAGAATTTGTCGGATGCGTAACATCCCAAACCTCATTAGTTGTTATATTTCGGACTGTATAGACGTAACCATCGTCAAGGCCCGACGGGAGTGTCCACTGCAAATCAGCTTCTGTATTTCGTACGGATGTCGCAGAGAGCACAACCGACTGGGGCTGGTTTTGAATGCGAAGTGCACCGCTAACCGTTTCATAAATGTTACCCACCCTATCTTTGACCTTGGCATGAACATACCATTCACCTTCATTTGAAAGATCCATCTGGATTGTTGTGTCAGCTGCAGCATCCCAGTTTTCGGGTGAATCAGGGCTGTTCGTGATTTTATACTGCATTGTGGATGACTCAATCCCCGAATGCTGATCGGCATATCGTATCCTTACAGGAATATGAGTATCTTTCCATTCACGCGAATCCGGCGTCAGTTGGATCGTCGGTGGTTCCAAATCAATATAAGACACCGCGGACACCGGATCGCTTCGATTTCCAGCTGCATCTACAGCTTGTGCAGTCAATTGTATGACCCCCGAACCCTTTAATATTCCCGATGAACCAGACACATAAGCGCCAGAACCTAATTGATATTCATAATGTACTGCTGTAGTATCCGTCGCACCCGATAGAGCAAACTGAACTGGCTTATTGGTATATCGAGTAGGTATCGTCACCTCGGAAAACGTAACTTTTGGAGCCGTTGGCTTGGTTCGATCAATAATAACCGATTGAGTTACGATTGAACTAGACACATCAAGATTATTGATCGTCCGTGCTGATAATTCGTAAATTCCTTCTGTGTTTAATGTAAAAGTACCCTTGTAGGTCAACCACTCCCCAGATGGATTCAAGCGATACTGTGTCATCTTAATTCCATTTATAGGGTCACTTCCTGAATCAATGGTAATATTCACATCACGGTTCGTTGGGCCTGTTTCACTAGCCCGGATGACAGGAGCCGTCGGTCCCTTTTTATCAATAGTGACTTCCTTGCTTACTTCTCGGCTCACATTACCGACGCTGTCAATGGAGCGTGCATGTACCGTGCTTTTACCATCTTTATTCACATGAAACACTTCACTATAATCCTGCCAATCCTGATTCACAACGCCTGTCATACGAAATTGAGTATGGGCTAGTCCAGAATAATCGTCTACACCTGGTTGTAATGAAATCGTATAGTCATTACTATTCCCTGTTGCTTCTATGCTAGGGGGAGTTGGTGGCATCTTGTCTATTCGAACATTCCCGGAAGAAAGGCCACTATACTGGTCATTCACATCCACTGTCCGGGCATAGATTGTATTTACACCATGGTCATAGACAGTGAAAGGCCCGGTGTATGGCTGAAATGCTCCTCCGTTCAGACTATATTCATAGTATTTTAATCCTTCAGGAGCCACATCTCCATCGATCCACACGGTTACAGGGTCTTTGGTCCACCCTGTAACAGCTTGTCCCTCTGCGTCTGCGTGAATCTGGGGTGGTTTAGGCATGAGGTCCGATTTGGGAATAACACGGACCCCAAACTTGGATATTTCATTACTTGTCTGTTGGTTAGTTCCCATCGCTCTGAAATAGCGAACATCCCTTAATGTAATTGAGTCGGTGATATCTATCCATTTTCCCTGGTAATAGCTATCAGCATAGAATTTCCTTACATTAATCCATGTATATAGATTCGTTCCGTTAGGCCTCCAACTGTCGCCTGCGGCGGCATTAGACGTATATATATCGGTATGATAAGACCCTTCAATATAAACAAAAATCTTGTAATCCGAAGCCTTAATAGATCTTCCAATATCAATAAAACGATTTGTCGGCTGTGTAGTCCCATCACATTTATACCTCGCCGAACCCGTGCCAGTGTATACTTCTGTTGCTCCTATCCCATTTCCTGACCAAGAACCCCAACTATCGCCCCCACCCGGCAAATTGTTTTGGCAAAAAGGGCCCCCAATGATCTCCTGAGCAGCAGCGGATACCCTTTCCGGAAATATGGGAATCATCGTTAATAGTAGGACTACAGCCAAAAATCCATACACCCACTTCCTATACTTCCTTACCTTTCGCTTAGTTTTTCGATACATACACTTCTCCTTACTTTATTTTATTTTCAAAGAGTTTTACAAACTCGCTTCGAGTAAAATAGAAAAAGCACCTCAAACGAAGGCGTTAATGCCTAGGTTTGAGGTGCTTCCTCTATATCACGAGTATGTTTTGAAGCTATTATACTTCGTTCCAAGCAGGATGTAAACAGAACTGACAAATTATTTAAGGGTGTTAATGAACTTGAACGCCTAAGCTCCGAAAAAATCCTCGCATATTCTGCATGTAAGAATCCTGAGTAGCGGAAGATTCCTTAAGAAGATTTTGCATGCTGTTCATAAAAGCAGAAGCTGATGTCGTATCCGCTTTGTCAAAGCGATTGTTTAACGGTGTGTTATTTAGCAACTCTGCATTCTGTCCCATACGTTCCTTGTATTTCTCAATCCAATCAGGATGTTGAGGAACTTTTTGCGCAAAATTTAACAGTTGGCCGAGCCCATTTCCTCCACCTTTAATATCATTCATGTACGCCGTATATTTTTGAGGATCGACCTGCTTCATCACTTCCGACAACTTGACATAATCCTCAGGAGCGCCTGACGGACGATCCATTGGAGTCGTGTAGCTAATATCTCCGGTCTCTGGATCAGTGGATCGTGTTAAAGCAATACCCGCGATCTGGTTCATGGTTTCCATAAATTCCTTGGCTTTATCGCCTTCCATGTAATGATCTGCAATATACTTGGATTGGGAAACTCCCATTTCCAGCAGCACCGCGCGCTGCTTCTCATCCGTTACCGTTCCGTCGACAATAAAATTGGATTGAATCATGTTGTATACTGCATTGGACACTTCTTCCGGCTGATCTTCCAAAACCCGGTTTAATGCATCATTGATCTGTGTTGTACCAAAATACTTGGCAGCATGTGACACGATATCCCCTTCAGCCAGCATTCTACCGGCTTCGCTGATCTCCACGGTGTCCTGAACGACGAACCTGGACAGTTTTTCTTCATGGAGCTGGGGAGACGAAACTTGCTTGCTTGCCGGGTCTATCCGTAAGCTACCAGAGCTAAGAACCGCTTGTTGTGCTCTAAGAGGTTCAAAATTCATCCTGTTTCCTCCTGTCATGTTTGTAACAGGCAATCTAAGGCGTATGTATAATTGTAATGTAACCCTGTTGCTATATATATCGGACAAAGCATAAATGGAATGAATATATGCTTTGTCCCAAAAATGAACAAATATTGAAGCAAACTACTTTTGATTCAAATATAAAATACTCAAGCAACAAGTTACCTTAGGGTTAGCTTAATAACCTATCTATCAACCGCCATAAATACTATAGGCAAAGTGATATACAATATCCGTATCTATAATCGAAGTACCTGACACCTGAGCGGCTACCCCTGATAGATCATAGTAGTGTGTAAAACTGATGGCTCCAGACAGGTATTCCGCTATACTTCCAGTGGAAGATGGCAGGGAAAGAGTCACACTAAAGGCTCCATTCTGGTCCGTATAAGCTGTGCCTGTACGAGTACGATTCCCGCTGCCTTCAGTCCAGTTCTGATTCAACCATGTCACATCAACAGGTGCATTTGCCACTGGATAACCATCAGTTGTCTTAACTACACCATTCACGGTAAGGTTACTGCGTTGATTAACCCGATAATGACGACCATATGAGTAGTTCGGATAATCATTAGGGCCATTAGCAGAATCATAGCCGGTAATTTCAATTTTGCCAGCCCGAAGCACCGGCTTCAGTGTAAGTGTGTACAAATAATTGGGTGAATACTGATTGGTTGTGTACACTCGCACATAGTAGGTTCCTGTATTTAAGCTAACATTATGGTTCGTTTGCGGCAAAAGCACCATTTGGTTTCCGGTAAGGACTCCGTAGACTTCCGCTTTGTAGCCATAACCGTCCGAAACACTGTCAAGCTTGACGTTCAAAGCGTCATAATTGCGGCTGGCTGGGATCGTAACTTGGTACCAGTCATTATCAATGCCTGAATGAATGGAGCGTGAATTAAGCGATGAACCGCCCGTACTAAAGGTAAAGTTGTAGGCATGGAAAGCACTCTCATCTGGTTCATATGCATCGTAGCTGGAACTTGTATCGACCGTTAGATAGAAAGGATCATTGATACTGGAACCTTTTTTGGCATGGACAGCAATCGCATATGCCTTTTCATTTCCAGAAGCGTTGCGGGTTCCTACGTTTTCAGGAAGTGAGGCAGCCCCCTGTTCATAATTGTTAAAATAAGTACCATAGGTGGATGCGTCAATGGCATTAGGATTAATGTCCCCTGTCGTCATATCAAACTCATATAAGTATAAATCATAGTCAAGCTGGGCTGAAAATGGACCATCCAACTGGGCCTGCAACAATTCACCAGGCTGCAAATAGATTGGATATAAAAATTGTGTACCTCCCTCTTGCGTAATCGTACCGGAATACGTAGCAGAAGAAGCTGTGGCTGAAGCAACCATTGGGCTTTCTTTCAGCGAAGACATGGATTCCCTTTTCAATGAGGTTGTCTCTGGTGTCTTGAAGTTGAGATTTTCTTGCATGACATAAACCGAAGACGTAACGCTGTCTGGCTTGTCTGCCCGCGTTAAACGCTTAATTAAGTCTCCACTTTCAGTTGTTAGCTGAATCTTGGGTTCTGACTTAATCGCTTGATCCGATGCAGCCTCCTTACTTTCACTCGCGTTCGCAGTCATTCCGAAAGCAAACAGAAGCATCATGCTTAACATCATTGCAATAGCCTTTTTGAACCTTTTCATACTGAAATCCCCTCTCAAATGGTTTAAGGAATTCCCGCTATCCCCGGATAAACCAGGGTGATTTCTAGGCTGCATGGCTCTATCATAAATCATCTTTGGTTCTATTGGAATATATTATGCAAAACATTTTCTATTTGTAATCTATGAAAAAAAGACTATTTTCTTATCCTTGCTAAATAAACATGAAAAGTCGCTCTTTCAGAAATGGAAAGCCTCGGCTAACCCTTCAGAAAAAGCGACTCTCTCATGATCAAAATGACATTAAAGCATTTCTTAGTTTCTCAAGCTGTAAGCAAATAGATAAATAATGTCCGTCGCACTAATCGAAGTTCCATCGACATGAGCCGCTACTCCTGTAAGATCAAAATAGTGTGTGGAACCAATTTCACTTATATATTCTACATTTTTTCCTGTCGATTTGCGGAAGAGAAAGGGTCACACTGAATTTACCGCTATCATCGGTGTACGTAGAAGCCGTTCTCGTACGGTTACCGCCACTCTCGCTCCAGTTCTTATCCAGCCAAACGACCGTGACAGGAGCATTGGGAACCATTTGACCATCTGTTGTTTTCACAACACCGTTCACGATCAGACTGCTGCCTCCGTTAATACGATAATGACGACCGTAAGAATACGTCGGATAATCATAATAGCCATTGGAGTTATAGCCGGTAATTTCAATTTTGCCAGCTCGAAGCACCGGTTTAATCGCTAGTGTATACAAATGGTCGGCTGAATACTGACTTGTGCAGTACACTCGTACATAGTAGGTCCCTGTGCTTAAGGTAACATTATGATTGGTTTGCGGTAGAAGCACCATTTGGTTGCCAGCAAGAGCTGCATATACTTCCGCTTTGTACCCATAGCTTTCCGAAGTGCTGTCCAGCTTCACATTTAATGCATCATAATTACGGCTGGCTAGTACTGTAACTAGATACCAATCGTTATCTATAGCGGAATGAATGGTACGGAAGTTAATCGAGGAGCCTTTGTCGTTAACCGTAAAATCATAAGCATGAAAGGCACTGTCATCCGGCTCATAGGCATCATAGTTGGAGCTTACTGCTACAGTTAAATAAAAAAGATCATTAATGCTAGACCCCTTCTTGGCATGAACTGCAAGCGCGTATGCCTTCTCGGCTCCGATTGAGTTGCGAGTTCCTACGTTTTCTGGAAGAGAAGCAGCTCCTTGCTCATAATTGTTAACATAAGTCCCGTAGTTGGAAACATCTATAGGATTGGAATTAATATCACCTGTCGCCATATCAAACTCATACAGGTATAAGTCATAGTCTAGCTGGGCTGAAGACGGACCATCCAACTGAGCCTGTAACAATTCACCCGGTTGCAAATAAATCGGATATAAAAACTGTGTGCCTCCCTCTTCTGTAATCATGCCGGAATATGTAGCAGTAGACGCTGTCGCTACGGTCGCTGCAGCTTTAGCTGATACTGATTTTGTGCTGGCTTTGAGCGAAGGGGTAACTTTCTTTTTCAATACAGATTTCTGTGGTGTCGCCAAGTTAATATTTTCTGTAATGGTGTACACCGAATTTGTGATACTGGCAGGCTTGTCCGCGCGTGTTAATTGTTCAATGACACTTCCCTTATCAGTTGTTAGCTGCACATTGGAAACTATTTGAATCGCTTGATCTGTCTTCACCTCTGGGCTTGCACTCGCGTTCGCCGTCATCCCGAATGATAGCAGGAGCATTGAGCTTAGTGTAACTGAAACCACCTTTTTAAACCTTATCATACTGAAATCTCCTCTCAAATGTATTAAAGAAATACAGCTATTCCTAAATATATGCAGGGAAATTCTAGGATGTCCTTTTCTGTCATAAAGGAATTCTGGTTTCAATGGAATATAATTCTTAAAATATTCTTATTTGTAATCCGTATGAATAGGGTTTAGGTTAATTAACTTAATTTTGACACTATTTTACCGCAAAATCCCTACCATTCTCTTATTTATACGATATAATCAAATAATATGGATAGTTCTTTTAGACTATGAAATGAATCGAATTACCCATAACATACATAAAAAAGGGGATCTGAACTTAATTAATGAAAGTAACACCAAGCTAAGCGAGGGTAGAAAGCTATTCAGAGATTTTGGCGAACAGGTTAACACACTTGCTAAAGAGCATGATGTGACTTTGAATAAGAAATAAACAAAAAAACTCCCATTATGGGAGTTTTTTCACTTCAGGATTTTGCAAAATTCACACTTATGAATATTCGAAGCAAATTACCGCTTTACTTAATTCTTGGTCGTAAAATAAATAGACGGTATCCGCCCCACACGCTTGAAAATAATACCCGGTAATGGAACCGATATAGGTAAAAGTCTCACCATTGGGACGCTTAGGCACATGAAGCAGATTGGTTTGCTCGAACTGGAGCATCTCTTCCAGAGATTCATGATATTCCTTGATGTAACTTTGAGCCTTGTCAGACTGAAAAGCGATATCATCTAAAATTCCGTTAACTTCAGGGTAACTCAGCCCCCAACCACTGGATTGCTTTTCCTCAAAATCACGGGTGAGTTCTTCAACAGACTTTTTAGCCTCTCCAAAGGAGGAATATGGATAAATTTTATTATTTTCCAGGAAAAACGCTTTGCGAGCTTGGTAGTCTTGTTCATTATTCATATACACCTGTTCCAGTCCGCCCAACGCCATGACTTCTCTCTTCATACGTAGGTACGCTTTATCCCCGGTTGATTTCAGCGCTTCATAGGTAGCTTCCAATTGCTCCTTCTGATGAAGACTAAAATAATTCCAGTCTGCTTCGAACTTGTATTTGCCGTCAACTACATCGAATCCCAGCATATCTTCCTTGGTATATGAGGTATGAAAGTCCTGAGTATTTTCACCCACACAGCCTTCGTAGATTTCTTTTACGGAAACAAAATGCAACCACTCGTCCTGCTCTGGAAATAAGAACTGAAGATTAATCGAGCAAATCGGCAGAAAATGCTTGCGATGATGTTCAAGATCGCTGGCAAATACGTCCTCGTATGCTGGAAAACGTTTGATGAATCTCTCAGGTATGTTCATGGTAGTCCCCCTATATTGTATAGTTTTCCGGTAGCCTTCTAATCTGAAACGTTCCTTCCATGGAAATCACGCTATAGAGTTCATCAAATCCTTCTTCGTAGCTCGGAACCTCTAGTTTACGCATAACACTTTTAATACCGATTTCAGGAATATACTCTTTGCCTGTACGTTGCTCATTACGTTTAATAGATTCTACAAAATCGGGCTCAAAATAGTAGCCAATAATTTTAAACGCCTTATTTTTACAAGCATCTATATATTTCTTCCGTTCGATAACAGTGGCATTTGTATTATCTACAACAAAGCGCTGCATTGCTTCGATGGAGGCCTGAAGGTAAATATTTTCTCTATTTCGTGTTTTAAGCATATCCAGATTTATTCGCATATGTGTTTTGAAGAATTGTTCTTTATAAAAAGTCGACTTGCCCGAAGCCTGAATTCCTATAAAAATAACACACTCCAAATCTACACATCCTTGTCCAAGTATACATATTGGTTAATATAATCTCTATTCTGCGAAAAAATCGGTGTCTCATGATCAACATCCCACTTGCTTCTAACGGCTTCGCCTTTGTTGTATTGTTGTTTGGTAATGCAAATTCCCCGCTTTTGCCAGACCGGAAGGTCGTTCCAGTTTAGCCCTTTTTCCACAAAAAGCTTGTCTTGGAGCTGATTTCCGTTCAATCCTTCTAGATCTGAATGCCTGAAATGGGCTTGAGCAACCATAGAAATGCTGTTTTTAGTAGCATCTTGTTGTCTCCATAGGAAGTAGTTTGTAACCTCATCCTGAGGCAAAACCCAAGCTCTCGCATCAAAAGTGGCTAAAGGCTGACCTGGGTAAACCTTTTGGATTTCCTCATTAAATTTGGCTGTAGCCAGAGAGGCAGATATGGACACCATCTTTTGAAGATTATTTTCAAACCAGGATTGCGTCGTTAATTTGTCATCATTCGTAAGAAGCAGTGAGATTTCATCGCTCTGATGATACACCAATTTACATCCCATAATGTTATAGGCCAAATATTTACACGTCTCCCATAATGCAAAAATTAGTTTCTCATCAAAAGGTTTCGTCATCCCACGCGTAAAGGTATGAAAATGCGCACCATCAATTCTGATGATTACTGGTAAACGGCGTGGTAGGCTTAATCTATAGGCATTTTCATATTCCTTCATCCTATTTCCAAAATCATTTTTTTTCATAAACTATGTAGGTTCCTTTCATGATCCGTGATTTACGTACGCAGTACAGGGGATATGGGGTGCGGATAGCCAAGCTTTTCTTGAAGAAAAGTCCCTCTTCGTATGTGCAGGAGGACCGAGAACAGCAAAGGTTTAATCAGCTTCTTGCCGTCTTTTTTCTGTTGGTCGCTTGGGTAGGATTTATGCTCCAGTGGAGTATTGTCGCTTATGTATTCTCGACCATGGGCCTGGTGGCGGCCTTGGTGGCTATCCTTGGTTTTTGCATAGGATGTTTTATTCTCTACCAATGGTCCCAATATCAATATCGAAGAAGAAAACACGTGTAAACAGACTATGTCGGTTCCGCCTTCTTATTATTTTGCAGTAATATTATCCTCAAACACAAAAACAGAGATGGCTATATCTTCCTCCACTTTAATATCTGAAAAGAGGTGCAGCAGCCGGGAATCCATGTAATCCTCCAGTTCTTTATTGAAGTGTGTGGGATAGATTTTTTGAACCATTTTGGTTCGGGCTGCATGCACCATCTCTTTCCCGGATTCTTCTTGTGCCAGAAACTTTTCGGATGGGGTTAAATTTCCATACAGCATCGTGATGGCCATATTATCTACAAAGGTTGTATGTATGCGCTCCGGGCCTTTCCCAAATAGCTCTTTACGTACTTTTCGAATAATTTCGTTAAAACCCGTTTCCCTTCTCATATCGCACCGCTCTCCTAAAATCTACTAAAATCCCTATTACTATTTCCATCATAACCGATTCCTATCATATAAAACAGAGACTAGCGAAAGTGATTTTTGGAACATGATTTTACGCAATTATAGGCGTTCATTAATTTTGTTTAACATTCCCTCTAAAATTCGCTTCTCCTCTTCGGTCAGGGCCTGAACAATTTCGTCCTCCACCTTTTGGAAAGAATCACTAAAAGTTTCAATCAATTCAATGGCTTTTGGTAAAACATAAATATTTTTTTGCCGTTCATTATTGGCCGGGATTTTGCGCTCGATGAATCCTTTTTGCTCAAGACCTTGAAGTATGCTTGTAATGCTGGCTCCGCGCAGATGAAACCGATCGGCAAGATCCTTCTGAATTAAATTATTTTCTTGATTCTCGTAGATATATCTAATCATTTTTCCTTGTTGAGCATTTAATCCCAACTCTTTTATGCTCTCGTCCGCTCTTTTCTTTAGCTTAAGACCGATAACCTGAAACAAATCCAGAAAAACCGTATCCTTTTGGGTTTTCATCATCGTACCTCCTCAAATTATTAGAAGTCTAATTGTCAGTAAATAAACTATATAAATCTCTAAACTGTTTGTCAAATGAAAATTAGTTTATTGACAGTTATACAACTAACAGTTAGAATTCTAATTGTTTGAAGCTGAACACTAAGGAGGAACGACATGAAGAATGTAACTCAAAGCTCTACGGTAGAAAAAGTTACAGCGATTACGAATGTACGTATTTTCGATGGAGAAAAAGTTATTGAGCCCAGAAATGTTATCATCCAGGGGAAAACTATTATTTCGGTAGGTGGAGACCTTCCGACGCATGCAACGATCATCGATGGGGAAAATGCGACATTATTGCCCGGCCTGATTGATGCGCATGTCCACACTTCAATCGGTGGGTTACGAGATGCTTTAAAATTCGGCGTCACGACAGAACTCGAAATGAACGGCAGTTTTACAGAAAGAGGGCGCAAGATCCAGTTAAAAAACGTGAATGACGCCGCTGAAGTCCGTTCCGCCGGCACAGCGATCACTGCTCCAGGTGGTCATCCGGATGAATTATTGCAGGATGAGGATGAAATTCCTGAGTTCGTATTAAAGGAATTGGAGAAGTTACCCAAGAAAGACCGGGAAGCTATGCTAGCCGCTTACGCTCACGATCACGAAAAAGTGCCCCAAGTGACGACAGTGGAAGAAGCGATCAAACATGTGCATACCCAAGTGGAGAGTGGCGCCGACTTTATTAAAATCATGATTGAAGAAGGGACGGTCTTGGGTGCCCCTGGACTGCCTATTTTAAGCGACGAGATTTTAAAAGCAGCTGTGGTAGAAGCCCATAAGTTCGATAAAATAGTCATAGCCCACGTCTTGACGGCTCATTCTTCGCAAACCGCCATCGATATTGGAGTCGACGGATTGGGTCACTTATTTCTCGACAGGCCCGAATACACATCTGAGTTGGTGAAATCCATAGCGGATTCAGGCGCATTTGTTATACCGTGCTTAGTATTGAACTCATCCATTCTAGGGAATCCAGCATCAGAATTGGCGAATGATTCACGTGTTTATTCCAAATTAAGTCCGGAATGGATCGATATTTTGAAATCAAGCTTCCATACTTTCCCGCAAGGCAATTTGGAGAATAGCTTTAAAAATGTGATGGATCTTCACCGTGCCGGTGTGGATATTCTGGTCGGGACGGATGTCGCCCCCGTTCCTGTTCCCAATCTTGGCGGCCTTGCTCATGGAGCCAGCGTTCATCATGAAATGCAATTGCTGGTTGAGGCCGGATTTACTCCCATAGAAGCGCTTCAGTCGGCTACCGCGAAACCGGCCCGTTGCTTTGGGCTTAACGATCGCGGCTGTATTGCCGAAGGTTCGCTCGCTGACCTTATACTAGTAAACGGTGATCCGACAACCAACATCTCGGATACTTTGTCGATCAAATCCGTATGGTTCAAAGGTGTGCAACAACTATGTTAATCGGAGCCTATCGAACAGGAACAACTTTCTAATCTCATTTATATGACTTCCATTTTTACTTTCCGAAGATAGCTTAATCTTGTTGCCAACGCAAAAACACCTCCAAGGTTATCTCCATATCTTACGACATGGGGTTTCACTTTGAAGGTGTTTTAATTGCAAGGAACATTGTAAAAATGTACAAACAGTGGTCCCAAATAATTTCGCCATGCTCTGTTTGTCATAAAATATACGGCTTACTCGTAGGCACCGATGTTCACAGCGGCTCCCTGTACTCTTGGCTTCCCGTCGATATCCAGTGTTCCAATGATGGCAAGGTCCGTGTTCCCGGCACCGATCGCAGGTGACGAAGACTGCAAATGGAAGTCGCCGTTCGCGGCATTCACGAATTTAGGATCGGCAAATAGGGAATGCGTATCGTTGCCGGTCCCCGATTTGTACGCGGAGAAACCCGTATACTCCTTTTTTTTCCAAATCCAATTTGCTTCCGAGCTGCCGCTCGGAGCAAAATATAAATTATAATCCACAACATTGCCGGAATTTTTGGTGTATCCATTGGAGATCAGCATATCCGTGGAGCTGGCCACGAAAATATTGTTTTGGATCACGTTGTTTCGCGTATCATATTGAACCAAAAACTGGCCGCTTCCATCTTCAAACGTATCGTTCTTGTATAGTGTATTGTTCACGATCTTGCAGTTTACCGTGGAGCCACGCTCCTCATTGTAACCGCCCATGGCAATGCCGGTCAGTCGGTTGTTATATATCGCGTTGCTGCGGACCGTAATATTGCTGGTGGCTTTACCGGCGTGCTCGGAGGCAATTTCGACGCCGATATCGTTGTTGTAGCTGTAGTTCTGCTCAATAATACTGTCCTTGCCCCCATCTACATAAATGCCCCCGGCCGAGTTGTCATCGCTCTTGTAAGATGGGTTATTTTGAACTGAATTATTATACACCCGATTGCCCTTCACCAACCCGTTCCGCGCCTGATCGTAAGTCGTATTCGGCGCGGTGCCCTCAAAGCCGATCAAATCAATCCCGATGTTGTCATTATCGTGAATGAGGTTGTCGGTCACCGCAAAGCCATCCACGTTGCCGTTTAAAACGAGCGATTCGCTGGAGCCCAGCACGAGATTGTACAGCTCATTGCCGCTGATCGTAAGATCGTGAATCGAAGCCGGAGCTTTCGTGCCGTAAACAGCGATACCGTGAGCATCCCGGCCCAGCCGATCTTTGCCGGTCGGAGTGACCATGTTTTTGATGTCATGGATTTTATTGTTGGATAGATTAATGAAGCCGCCCGAACCGTGGACATAAATACCTACAGGCACCACGTTCTTGGAAGCAGTGGTAAAATTGCGGATTTCAAACCCCCGAACAGTAACGTAATTGACATCGGCCAGTTCGATCAGCCCTTCGTTCCCGCTGACCGAAAGTCCGCTGCCATCAATAATGGCGGTCTCTGTCCCATAGTTGGTGAACACAATGGGACCTTGCGAAGCGGAGCCAGAGCGGGTAATCTTTACTTTCTGCTTGTACACGCCGCCCCGGACGTAAACCGTGCTGCCCGCAGGAGCCACGTCGGCCGCGTGCTGCAACGTCTTCCACGGCGCATCGTTCGTTCCGGCGTTAGAGTCGCTGCCGCTCGTGGCCACATAATATTCTGAACCGGCCGCGGAAGCGACGGGAGGTTGCACATTTCCGGCCACCAGACCAAGCCCGAAAACCACGGCTAAACCTACCAGAAACATTTGCCCGAATTTCTTCATGTTCCTCATCCCCTTTGTTTTTCTTGTAAATTGTACCCTAATTCCACTAAATCTGGTTCTTTGGCATCGGCCATTAGTGCAACCTAATGCGCCATACCAAAGAACAGGAGGTCACCGTAATCGCTGTCGATAGAAACAAGAAACCCTGCGTTTTAGTAATCGCAAGGTTTCTTGGTGATCAAAGCTGCTAACGTTGCCGCAGCTGCCCTATCGGCAGACTACGCATATTCTTACTCCAAACGAACTAATCCTTTACCAGTCGATTAGAAAGCATCAACATGATAAAAGAGAATAAAATGATGACAGCTACCCAGCTCCAAGAGAGTGTCATATTTCCGACCTCGGACGCGGTGTAAATTGCTGTAGGCAGGGTTTGAGTCTGTTCAGGAATATTACCTGCAAGCATCAGCGTAGCACCAAATTCCCCTAACCCTCGGGCAAATCCGAGAATGTATCCTGAAATGAGGGGGCGGTAGGCAAGGGGCATCGTAATGTGGCGAAACACTTGCCATTCGTTGGCACCTTGCGCACGTGCAGCCTGCTCTACCTCCGGGTCTACAGCTTCAAAACCTGCTTTAATGGTGCGGTAAGCCAGTGGAAAAGCAACAACTACGGCCGCCACCACTGCAGCTCCCCACGTAAATACAATCGTCTGCTGGAACAGGCTTTCGAAGGCAGTGCCAATCCAGCTTTTCCTTCCCAGCAAGATGAGCAAAATAAAGCCGACAACAGTGGGAGGCAAAACGAGCGGAAGAAGTAGGACGGTCTCAATCACGCTGGTTCCCCTCCGTGACGTGCAGTTCGCCATCATCCGTGCTACCACAGTAGCTAATAAAAAGACGATGATGCTGGCGACGACAGCGACTTTAACAGATACGATAACCGGAGGAAGAAAAGCTGACCAATCCAACGGGACCCCCTCCTTTATCTGTAAATTCTATTTTCCCGTCATTTCTGTAGGGGCTGAAAATCCATCTTTACTGAACACACTCATAGCTTCATCTGTTCGTAGAAAATCAAGAAACTCTCCTGCTTCCTGGCTGTGTTTGGTTGCTTTTACAATGCCTTCAGGATACAGGATGGGTGCGTGCAATTCCTCGGGCACTTCCAGTGCTATGACCGTTTTATCGGATGATTTGGCATCCGTTAGATAGACGAGTCCTGCATCGGCGTTGCCTGTTTCAACATAATTTAATACCTGTCTTACGTCCTTGGCGAATACCATCTTAGGTTCCAGCTTGTCCCATAGCCCAGCCTTCGTTAACGATTCTTTAGAATATTGTCCGGCGGGAACGGTAGTAGGCTCCCCAACAGCCACTTTCAGGAAAGAAGGACCCATCAAGTCATTGAGCGTAATGCTTTTGTTATCTGTGCTTTTCGCCTTATCTTGCGGAATAACCACAACCAGTTTATTTTGAAGTAGCACGTTATCCTTTTCCACCAATGAAGCATCGGTTAATGCCTTCATTTGCTTCATGCCTGCCGAAATAAATACGTCAGCGGGTGCGCCTTGCTCAATTTGTTTTTGTAATGTACCAGATGAAGCGTAGTTAAAGGTAAGTTTGATATCTGGGTGCCTTTTCTCATACTGGCCTTTGAGCGTATTCAGACTATCTTGAAGACTCGCAGCGGCAGATACGACTAGTTCTGTCTTGGGTGCGGACTGTGCCGACTGTACAGCAGCCGGAGACGAACACCCAGCCAGAACCCATGCCAACAATCCAACGAACGTGAATATGTACCCAAATTTCTTTTTCAACTTGTTCTTCCCCTATCCTATAAATTCCAAAATGAGATAACAAAATGTGATAGCGAAAATAAGGAAGCATTGTACATCTCATAACGGGTCGAATCTATTGGGTCAACCCAAATATTTGTGATAAATTGATCTCGCCTCGGCGATGTCCTTCGTGCCATGAATTAAGACGCGACCATCCTGAAAAAGAACGATTCGATGCGTCCCGATAACAACGGATACCAGGTATGGATTATGCTCCACTTTGCCCCCCTGACGGGATAACAAACGTGCCGCTTCATTCAGATCACGTACAGCACCCGAAGCCGGGCGGATTTGAACCGTATCTCGTCCGCACAAGACAGCCGTTTTAGCCTGATGCTCCGATTGTAAAAAAGGATACACTGGGTGCTCACCACACGTTGGACAATCGGCTTTCTTCATGGCGCTGATTTGGATTGCCTGATGCTGATTGTTCCACAGATCGAAAGAAATCAGCTTATTTTGCAAAGCCGAATCGTCCCCTGTGAGCAGCTTCAATGCCTCGGCGCTTTGATAAGCCGCTACCATCTGTACAGCCGGGCTAATCACACCGACCGTATCACAGGTTGCACCGCCGAGCGGTACAGTTCCGAGCAGGCAATGCAGGCACGGTGTCTGCCCTGGCACGATGGTAAAGGTTGTCCCATAACTACCTACACATGCCCCGTAAATCCAGGGTATTCTGTGCTTGACCGCATAATCGTTCATAAGCAAACGTGTATCGAAATTGTCAGTGGCATCTACGATGAGATCCACCCCTGCTGCGATATCATCGATTTCCTCCAGCGAGACGTCCCGGACTAGCGCACGAATGTCCACGTCCGAATTGGTTTGCTGCAATCGCTTCTGCGCGGCCACTGCCTTGGGGATCTGATTACGGGCATCCGCTTCGTCATAGAGCTGTTGGCGCTGCAAATTACTCCAGTCTACATAATCACGGTCTACCAACGTCAGCCGTCCGATGCCCGCTCGCACCAGCATGTCAGCATTGGCAGTGCCCAGTGCGCCGGCCCCCACCATCAGCACGTGCTTACTACGGATATTTTGCTGGCCTGTCGGTCCAATTTTCGAGAATAATTCCTGTCTAGAATAACGGGCATGAGACGTATGCGCATGTGCAGCAACTTCTATTTTCTGGATCTTGTCCATTTCTGACATCGTTGATTTACGCCTCCATACTTATCCATTGAATAGCTACAAGTTGATCAGACAAGCTAAAAGCTTAGATGTCCTCGCCCTTATTTGAAAGCTTTGGGGTACTTTGAGGGTTCCAGCCACCCAGCTGATGCCCCTTCCATTCTGAGCCGTCCTCCCACACTTCCTTTTTCCAAATCGGTACGATTTGCTTTAACCGTTCAATGGCATGGCGGCTGGCTTCATAGCAAGTATCGCGGTGTGCAGCTGAGACAGCAATCACCACACTCGTCTCTCCAATTCTTACCGTGCCAAGCCGATGTGTAATCGCAGTACGTGTGGAAGGCCAACGTTCTGCAATTTCGTCACCAATCTGCTTCATCGTGTTCATGGCCATCGGGACATACGCCTCATATTCAAGCAACACCGTTCGCTGACCTTGCGTAAATTCCCGAGTCGTACCATTAAAGGTCAGCGAGGCGCCATGAGAAGGGTCGAGTACCTTTGAGGTTACTTCATCGGCATCAATCGGGTCGTACGTAATGGCAAATAAACCACATTTTGAAACGACCGTCTCCATCCCGGATGCTGACTGATGAAGAGCAATTGCATCTGATGGAAGCACAAGTTCATTTGGAGAAGCCAGCTTTTTATGATGGGTAAAAAAAGAACCTGGCAGTTGTGAAGCCACTTCCGGGTACAGCTCATTCAGCCTTTTTCGAATGTCTGCAATGGTCACCGCTTCCTGTGAAAGTTCTACCGTGATCACATCACCAAGTTGCTCCGCCATATCTGCGAATAGTTGAATACGATATTGCATATGATCTGCCCCCTTGCACCTATTCTATCGAATTCACCTATCCTATTAAATAAAATCTACCCTCCTGAAACCGGAGGAATAATCGCAATCTCATCATGTATACTCACGAGGTCCTCAGGAGCGGCGTAGGCTTGATTTCTGGCAACAAAAGAACCCTGCAACTGAGCTGCTGATTCAGGGAAACGCTCGGATAGCAAGTCTTTTAATGCGGCAACGGTCATCGTTTCTTGCTCAGTAGGCACCATAATTATAGGCCCTCCCATCTGTTCCGCAAGTCCAGCAAATACTTGAATATGATAGTTCATTTAACATCCCCTCCTTTTCAGTACAGTGACTGCCCACCACATATGTACCAAGAAAAACCAACATGAATGAATACCTCGAAAGGTTTTATTCCATGCTGGTTAACTATGACGGTGTACATTGAAGATTATTATATTATATTTTAGATTCGACCAGTTCATCAATCCGTTCGGTATGCGTATATACATTCAGAGAACGACTGCGTATAAAGCCAACGGTCGTAATCCCCAGGTCCTCAGCCAACTCAAGTGCAAGCTCTGTAGGAGCTGACTTGGACAAAACAACTTCACAGCCAATCTTCGCAACCTTCAACAAAATTTCAGACGAAATGCGTCCGCTGAATACTATGATTTTGTCTTGTAATACAATATCATGTTTTAGGCAATGCCCATAGATTTTATCTAGCGCATTGTGTCGGCCGATATCTATTCTGGATAGGATCATCCCGTTTTTATCGCACAGCGCTGCATTATGAACACCACCGGTCTCCTGAAACGTAAGTGCCGAGTTTTGCATTAAATTCATCAAACGAAAACAATCGTCAAAAGACAGCGTAACATGGGTGTCATTCATTCTTTTTGCCACTTTGGCATCATTGATAAAATAAAAGCCCTGTCTACTTTTTCCGCAACAGGAGGTAATGTACCGTTTGGAATGAAAGTTTTGATAAAACTCATTCATTCGACGGGTTTTAATATGAACAAAGCCTTCTTTTTCCTGAACCCAAATATCTTCGATATCATCGTACCGTTGAATGACGCCTTCAGAGGCCAAAAAACCTACTGCCATATCCTCCACATACTCCGGTGTACAAACCATGGTAGCAAATTCCTGCTGATTGATTTTGATGGTCACCGGATGCTCCGTCACCACCGTGTCTTCAAAACGCTTGATCTGACCGTCACGATAACGGAAAATCTCACGTTTCACCTCAGCTGGCTTTTCCATGTGCTCCACTCCCTCATTTCTGACAGGCTGGCTCTCCGGCTCACCCGCCGATGTGTGACATTTCAATTTTAGACGTTGCTTGCTGTGTATGATTCAGCCGTTCCTCTGAATAGCGGTCGGTACGGTCTCTCCAAACACGCTCAATGTAAGCTCTAATCTCGTCATCGGACTGTTCGGAACGTAGCATCGCGCGAAGCTTGTACCCTTGAGAGGCAAACAGGCACGTGTACAAGGAGCCTTCAGCAGAAATTCTCGCTCGTGTACATGTGGAGCAGAAGGCGTCCGTAACAGACGAAATAATACCGATTTCCCCGTCCCTGTCCTGATACCTGTAGCGCGTCGCCACCTCACCTTTGTACTGGGGTGCGACAGGCTCTAACGGCATATGCTCGTGAATGGCTTCGATGATCTGCTGCTTGGAAACGACCTGATCCAATTTCCAGCCATTGGTGTTGCCTACATCCATAAACTCAACAAAACGTAAAATATGCTTTTTCTTTTGGAAATAGTCGGCCATGGGAACAATATCCTGATCGTTAAAGCCCTTTTGCACGACCATATTTATTTTCACCTGCATCCCTGCTTGATCCGCAGCCTCAATACCATCCAGCACCGCCTTTACGCTGCTTCTGCCCCCGTTCATTTGGCGGAACCGATCATCATCGAGCGAATCCAGACTAACCGTCACTCTCTTCAGTCCCGCCTCTCGCAGTGCTGCAGCATATTTAGGCAAAAATACGCCGTTTGTCGTCATTGCAATATCTTCAACCCCATCGAGTTGAGTTAACGAATGAATAAGCGAGGACAAATTTTTCCTCAGCAACGGCTCACCACCAGTAATACGCAGCTTCGTAACGCCCAGCGAGACAAAAATACGGGAAAGGCGTGTGATTTCCTCAAAGGTCAATATTTTCTCTTTTGGCAAAAACGGATAGTCATGGCCAAATATTTCTTCCGGCATACAATATCGGCACCGAAAATTACATCGGTCTATGACGGATATTCTTAAGTCCCGTAACGGACGATTCCATTGATCGTCGCTCCGGTTCGCCATCCTGTTCACCTCAATCCGTCTTCATTAATAAAACTCTTTACCCTTTAAATCGGAACGGTATTTCCATTCATTTTATACTGAACCAAAAAACCGGCATCACAACAACTTCTTCGCTTATGAATATCGAAGAATCTGCTAAATGCCGGTTAATTTATCTACATCAGGATTTTACGAATCCCACATCATGCGATATAGAAAAATCAAACTAACAAGCGCTGCGACAAATAAAATATACGCGATTCCCACGTACACTCCATTTACGATTGCTCAGAAATAGACTACATTCCTATTGTTAGCAATCCTGGAACGTTTGTCAATGATTTTTCGTTTTCTCAAACGATAATCATTATCAATTAAAAAATTAGTAATGTACCGTTGAACTATCTTAAATTTTACGTTATAGTTACACGAGATAACATGCAGAAAATGACATATCTAAGTTATTCAGAAGTTATTGATATACAGACGGTGCGTACTGTTTGTTATTAATACATATTCAAATGGCGGATTGGCCTCCAGGACCTAGAGCTTGGTCACTACTCCACCATAAACACAAGTGCTGGAACATGAGCACTTGTGTTTATGGTGGAGTTTTTTTATTCCTAATTTTTAAATTTAAAATCTGAAAGGAGCCTGAACCGTGACTGATAGTACGATCAAAATTACATTAAACGGACAGGAACTGAAAACGAAGAGCAGCGCAACGATTCTTGAAGTGATTAACGAAAACAATATCGCCCATCCCCAGCTGTGTTACGTTCCCGAGGTCGATCCGATCCGTACCTGTGACACATGTATCGTGGAAGTGGACGGAAAACTTATGCGTTCTTGCTCGACATTGGCTTCGGATGGAATGAATATTCATTTACATTCGGATCGCGCGAAAGCAGCTCAAACCGAGGCTATGGACCGATTGCTGGAAAATCATCTCCTCTACTGCACCGTATGCGATAATAACAACGGTAATTGTACTTTGCATAATACAGCAGAGCTTATGGAAATTGAACATCAAAAATATCCATATCAACCGAAAGTTGACCCAACAGAAGTAGATATGTCTCATCCCTTCTACCGATATGACCCCAATCAATGTATTGCATGCGGCCAATGCGTAGAGGTATGCCAAAACCTTCAGGTTAATGAAACGCTGTCCCTCGACTGGGAGGCTGAACGTCCTCGCGTCATATGGGATGACCGGGTTGCGATTAACGATTCCTCCTGCGTTAGCTGTGGTCAGTGTGTAACCGTCTGTCCATGTAATGCCTTGATGGAGAAATCTATGCTGGGAGAAGCAGGCTTCATGAGTGGCATGAGCAAGGATTTATTAAATCCGATGGTGGATTTAATAAAGGAAGTGGAACCGGGCTATAGTGGGATTTTTGCTATTTCCGAAGCCGAAGCAGCGATGCGCGAAACCCGTACGCAAAAAACGAAAACCGTCTGTACGTTTTGCGGTGTAGGTTGCAGCTTTGAGGTTTGGACCAAAGGCCGTAAAATTTTGAAGGTACAACCTACCTCTGAAGGACCTGTTAACGGTATCTCGACATGCGTAAAAGGAAAATTTGGCTGGGATTTTGTGAACAGCGATCAGCGTCTGACCTCCCCTTTAATTCGTCAAGGTGACGAATTTGTGGAAGCAACCTGGGAAGAAGCACTGAGCCTGATGGCCAGTAAAATGGGAGCTATTCAAGAAACTTACGGTGGCGAAGCACTCGGCTTTATTTCTTCGTCCAAATTTACCAATGAAGAAAACTATTTGATGCAGAAGTTGGCTCGTCAGGTCTTCCAAACGAATAACGTCGATAATTGCTCACGGTATTGCCAATCTCCTGCGTCATGGGGGCTGCAATACACCGGAGGCATCGGTGGGGACAGCGGTACGATTAAAGATATTGCCAAAGCAGGTTTGGTCGTGCTGGTCGGTTGCGCGCCGGGAGAAGGACATCCGGTGCTGGCTACGCGTATCAAACGTGCGCATAAGCTGCACGGTCAAAAGTTAATCTCGGTCGACTTGCGCAAGCATGAAATGGCAGAACGCGCAGATCTGTTCATTCGTCCGAAGCAAGGTACTGATTATGTATGGTTATCCGCTGTAGCCAAATACATCATTGAGCAAAACTGGCATGATGCAAAATTCATTGAAAAGCATGTAAACTTCTATCCTGAATATTTGAAATTGCTAGAGCGATTCACCCTGGACTTTGCCGAACAGGAAACTGGTATTTCTAAAGAAACACTGATTCAGGTAGCGACTATGATTCACGAAGCCGACGGCACTGCCATTTGCTGGGGCATGGGTGTGACGCAAAACATTGCAGGCTCTTATACTTCAATTGCGATTGCCAATCTGCTGCTGGTGACCGGAAACTTTATGCGTCCAGGTGCGGGCGCATATCCGCTTCGCGGACATAACAATGTTCAGGGTGCTGCCGATATGGGTACGATGCCGGATATTTTCCCGGGCTATCAGCCCGTGACAAACGATGTCGTTCGTGCCAAGTTTGAAGCGGCCTACGGCGTACAAATTCCAGGTCAACGCGGACTGGACAACATTCAGATGCTGGAAGCCATTGAAACAGGTAAGCTTAAAGCGATGTATATCGCTGGAGAAGAGATGGCATGGGTGGATGCCGACTCCAACCATACCCAAGAAATGCTGGCGAATTTGGATTTCCTTGTCGTTCAAGATGTATTTCTGAGCAAGACAGCTGAATTCGCTGACGTCATTTTGCCAGCCGTACCTTCACTCGAAAAAGACGGAACCTTTACGAACACTGAACGTCGTGTCCAGCGTTTATACGAAGCACTCCGCCCTATGGGAGACAGTAAACCGGATTGGTGGATTTTCAGCCAATTTGCCAAGCATATGGGATTTGATTGGGGTTACAGCCATCCAAGTGAAATTTTTGAGGAAATGGCGTCGCTCACTCCATTTTTCTCCCAATGTAATTATGACGTATTGGAAGGCTGGAACAGCTTCCACTGGGGATCGCCGGATGGTAGCAATACACCGCTGCTGCACACCAACGGCTTTAACTTTCCAGATAAAAAAGCGCGTTTGGGACTTTTCGAATATGTACCACCAAAAGAGTACCCTGTTGAATTCGATCTGACCTTAAATAATGGTCGACTGCTCGAACAGTTTCATGAAGGAAATATGACGACCAAATCGGCAGGCATTCAGCTCAAACTCCCAAAAGTATTTGTGGAAGTGTCACCTGAATTGGCTGAGGAGCGCGGAATCAATAATGGATCGCTGGTTCGACTGGAATCCCCTTATGGTGCGGTCAAGCTACGTGTTCTGGTGACAGATCGGGTGCAGGGAACTGAAATTTATGTGCCAATGCACTCTACCAGCCATGATAGTGCTGTCAATCTGTTAACTGGAGGAGCGTTCGATGTGGTCACCCGCACACCGGCCTATAAACAAGCCAAAGTACGGATGCAAATTTTGGAGGTAGACGGTCAAAATCCACTGCCACGTGTCAATCCGCGTTACAAAAAGCGTCATCCGCAAAATGGGGTTGAAGTGGACCGCAAGTGGAACCGTCCCGGTTACGTCGATTTGGTGGATCAAAAATAAGGAGGTCAAGCCGTGGCTAAGCCTATTTCAATTGTGAGAAAACGTGTTTTGACAGAAGAAGAACGCCAAAAACAATCGCTGGATCAGCTTACTGCTGATCTGGCGGACAATGGAGCGGCATTGCAGAAGACGCTTGAAATCGTACGTGAACTGCACGACAGTGGTCTTCTCGAAGCAGCTCAGTCTATGCTAAAGGCCAAAGAAAGCATCGCTAAAATCGCTGTAGGACAAGCGACGCGTAAGCCTGTGACGAATATCATCAATAATCTCATGGGAGCAGCCGGAATGCTGTCTGAGGTAGACCCTGAGCTGATGAAAAAGCTGACAAACAGCGTTACTAATGGCCTGAACGAAGCCAATGAACATTTAAAACAGAATAAAAAGACTCGTCTGCGCGATCTTATGAAGGCGATGAATGATCCAGATGTAAACCGGGCAATGGGATTTGGCATTCATTTTCTCAAAGGAGTGGGAAAAAATTTGTCAGATAAATAACTCATAGAGCGTGAAGGTTGAAGACTAGTAACAATAGACAATAAAAAGAGCTGTCCCCGTTTTCGGAGCCAGCTCTTTTTATTTATTTTTTATCCACCTGCAACAACGTCACCGTTTTAAGAGAAACGGCATCTTTTATTTGCTCCTCTGCGATGACCTTGAGCTTAAGCAAACTGGCAATCTTCGACGTATCCGGCTTGGAAAACAAGCGCCATAGCTGCGGATCAGGTAGTGAATCATACAGCTTTGTATGATCGTATTCCTTACGGTGCTGCTGCACAATCTTGACCCGATAGTTGCCAATTTCCCAATCTGACACTTCCTGCTGCGCACAATGAGCGGTAATGTCATTACGCAAATCAGTCAGTTCACCTTCAATTTCTTTTTGCTTTTGCTTTAACTGGTAGTAGCGACGCACTTTGTTTTCCAATCCCATCACGCTCCTCTGCTTACATATGTATGTTTGCAGAAGCGTTTTAGGACAAGTTTTGTGAGGTTAGGATTGAAGGTATACCTGCAAAAGCATTTCCCGGGTAATGGAAAGATCCTTAAGTTGAACCATCACCATCCAAACTTTATTTCAGGATTTTGCAAAATCCTCATTTAGGTACATTCGCTCCTGGATTTACAGGCCCTGCTCCTCGGGATTTCTCCTTACGCTTCATATAATTGGCCCAGTATGCCGTCAGAATAGGTACCAAAATCGAGGTCACAATGACCGAAGCGGCAACTAAGGCCGTTGCAGATTGCGCAACAGGCAGGAACTCAGGCTTGATATTGGCGACAATGACTGGGTTCGCTACTGCTGCACCTGCTGTACTGGAAGCTGCGATTCCTGCTGTACCGTTGCCACCACCGATATATTTGTCCGCCAAAATTAGTGGAATACCTGTAACGAGAATGACAAAAATACCCAATAAAATACCGAGCATACCTGTCTGGACAATGACACTCAAGTCAATGGAACAACCAAGTGCAAAACCGAAAAATGGAATTAAGGCTTGCGTTGCGTTCCCAAAATACTTTCGGAAATCATGATCCAGATTGCCCAACATAAAGCCGATCAAAAATGGTAATACCGCCCCCACAAATGTCTGCGGTTCGAAAACGGCCAGTCCGGTGCTACCCAAAATAATCATGGTCACTAATGGACCCGATTCCAGTGACATCAGTACAAATGCTCCCGCCTCTTCCTTGGAGCCATACTGCTGCATAATGGAGGCGTATAACCCGCCGTTCGTCATATCCATAGCCGAGATCAGCGCCAGCACCGACAAACCTGCAAATAGCCCACTTTCTACACCCCCAACAGGCAGCAATCTGGATGCAATGATCGCCACTACCCACGCGACCGCGATTTTAGTCAATACGAGCGTTCCTGATTTACGCAATACAGTACCCGTCGCTCGCACATCTATAGAAGCCCCCATACAAAAAAACCACACTGCTAAAATGGGTACCGTACCTGTCATCAGCCCCTTGGTAAAAGATCCAAAATAGTCGCCTGCCCATGGAGTAAATGTATGAAAAAGCGCGCCAATAAACAGCGGCACCAGCATAATGCCCCCTGGAATTTTATCAATGTTTTGTTTGATTTTCATAACTTCGTTCAACCCTTTCGTTTTTGCCAATGCAAAAACAAGGCCGTGTCACTTGCGGCTCAAACCGAGCTCGGGAATCAGTCTCGCGAAGGTATCATGACTCTCCTTCAGTTGTCGCGCGAATGCGTCTGCATCCTGGACACGCAATCCCAACCCATGCTTACGCATTTCCTCCCTGAATTCCTCGTCTTTCGTTCCCTTGATCAGTGCATCCGTTAGCGTTTGAGCAACTGCATCCGGTGTATCCTTAGGCACAGCCAGCCCTCTCCAAGTGCCGATAAAATGTACACGCAGCCCAGTGGCTTGCTGTAGTGTCGGCACTTTTGGAAACGCTTCCGAAATAGTGTCTGACTGGATCGCCAGTATGTGAAGTTTCCCTTCGTCCACGTATTTCTTCACTTCTGCGGGACTGACGGGTACAGCATCCACAAATCCGCTCATTAAAGCGGAGACGGCTGGGCCTGCTCCCTCATAAGGGATATGGGTAAAGCGGACTCCACTTTTCTGTTCCAGCATTGCGGCAGCAAGGTGCCATATGCTCCCTGTGCCTGCATTCCCCATTTTGAGTTTGCCGGGATGGGCCTCAGCATCCTCCAGAAATGCCTCCGCTGTCTTCCATCGTGCATCCGCCCGAACCGTAATGGCGGAAGGGTCCATATTGGTTTGAAGCAGCGGCTTAAATCGCTCATAGGTGAGCGGTAGCAGTCCCAGATGAGGCAACGTAGTCAGCTCAGCGACCAGATACGTTACGGTATAACCGTCCGCCTGCGCCTCAGCCCCTTCCATCAGCCCGACAGAACCGCCTCCTCCCGTTCGATTGACGACGATGATCGGCTGATCGAGATGCTTTTCGGCGGCTTTCGCCAACGCTCTCGCGGTAATATCTGTACCGCCTCCGGCTGCATAGGGAACGACGAGGGTTATTGGCTTCGTAGGAAATATACGGCTGTGATCCTGCAAGGTGCGGTGATCCACATATTCACTGATACTCAAGGCAGAAAGCATAGCTACTCCCGCCGCAACCAGCACATATTTTTGCCATGGCTTTTTCTTCATTACGTTTCCTCTTCTCCAAAAATGAACTGGGCCCGTCATGCGCCCGTTTTCACCTCCACCGTTTTCGGTCTTGTTGTTTGCGTTTACATGAAGTCAATGTACCGCAACGTGGAGGGCTACAGCTATCGCTTAATCTTCGTATTTATCTTCTATTTCGCCAAAGTATCGGCCTTTTGACCGATCTGCATATTCATTGGAAGATTTGCTGATTTGTCTGAATTTCCCTGGGGTCACTTGCTTATGCTTGCGGAATACTCGGATAAAGCTGTTCTCATTTCGGTATCCGACCTGTTCTGCAATTTCTCCGATTTTCAAATGGGTTTCACATAGTAATGTGCATGCCTTTTTTACGCGTAATCCAGTCAAATAATCGTAAACGGTGGTCCCTGTTTCTTCCTTGAACATACTGCTCACCGAGGACACGCTCATGTGAACATGATCCGCAATTTCCTGAAGCCCGATGTTCAAATGCAAATGATGTTCCATATATTCGATCATCTCTTGTACACGCACAAAATCTTTGGACTGAATACGTCCGTGCCATTTTTCTTCAATATCAGTCAACATAGTGACCAGCAATACCTCAATGTCTTGAAGGTCTAGCGTCAGAATCTGATTCCAGTGGTAATCAGCAAGCTGATCCGGCGGCGTCACACTCTGAGTGGCACACCATTTTAGCAAATCTTCCAGCAATTCATGAACAAACAAGTAGACCTGGGCTGGGGATGTTCTGTGGAGTCGAAGTTCTTCTACCCAGTGGCTGATTAGCTTTACACTTGCACCCGGTTCCTGCGACTCCAGGGCATGAATTATTTCCACACGCCGATCGTCCAACAATGTTGAATCCTGAATTTGCTCCTTTGACTGTTCATCCACTGTATTATCCTTTTTCACACTTATATCGCTGTCCATATTCGTATATGAACGTCCATACCCCTCATACAAACGCAAATTAAGGGCCTCTTTTCCTTTTATAAAAGATGCCCGTGCCTCTTGAATATCCGTGACCATATGACCAATCCCTATAGAAATGGTCAAAGGAAGATACTCACCGACAACCTGAATCAGTCTATCAACGCTTTTGTGAAGCAAAATACTCTCTTGGAGGGCAGTCTCCGAACCAACTTCAACTTCATTCGAACTCTCGCTGTACTGTAACAGCACAATAAAACCACTTTCCTCTTCCGGCGAGCATACTGCTTTCCAGTAAGGTTCGAGCATCTCTAGCAAAATATTGTTCAGCGCATACTTGAGCAGCATTTTATCCTCTTCTGGAAAGCTTGCAGCCCACGCAGAATATCGGTCGATGGACACGATTATGACAAACAAAGAATTACCGTCCCAATCGGAAAAATACTGTTCCCATTTCATACGCATTTCCTGTATGCCCATTCTACGCTGGATGACATCTTCCATATATTTGGAACGCAGCTCCGGCAGGCTTCGCTCTACCACCAATGATTTGCGATGAAACTCTCCAACCAGTTTGCTAATCACAGGTTCCAGGTCATACAATCCTCCTTGGCGCGTTCCCTTATTACCCGAATTCAATAGGCTATTAATTTTTTTCATGGGGCGAAAAGCTGCATAGTTGTAATAGTAAACTGCTGAGCACCCAGCCAGTATGGAGATAAAGGCCAGCCACAGCATCATATTGCGCGCCAGCTTTACATTTTTTAGCAGCTTGTCCATCGGAACGAGCGAGACTAGACGCCAGCCCGTTACATCAGAAAAGGTTTGGTTCGCCATATATTCCATATTCCCTATCTCCACATAAGCATAGGGGCTCACATCCAGCTCTTTCAAAACCCTGCCCATATCATTTAAGGGTAAGGACAATCTCAGCTTGGGATAGATCAACTCGCCCTCCAGATCATACACGTATTGCGAGTTGGATAAATGAATATATAGTTTGGAGAAAAAACGGTCGTAATCCAGATTGATTAGCACCGCACCCATGACCTGACCATTCTCTACTATGGGCCTGGCCAGCGAAAGCAGCTCTAACGTCCCCTGCTCACGATCGGTGCCGTACCATCTCCGCTTAATCAACAACGGTTTTTTTTGAATGTCCTGAATCCAGGGAACCCATGTGGTATCCGGTGCCTGCTTCCAATCAGGCATGTAACCATAATTGCTGGATACGAGAGCATGATTGTCCAAAGAAATCACTTCAACCGAATAAATTTCTTCGTGTGAAGAAAGGGTTTTCAAGTATTTCTGAAGCCGATCTATGACGGAGGCGTTATCTTCCAGCGATTTCCTATCCGTTTGGACACGTACAAAAGCCTCTACATCCGGATGATATGCTGCATCCAGCGCCTTGTTATCAGACTCACGAAAAGCCCGATTGGTTACATCCAGATTGATTTGCAATAATTCTATATTGGGTGTGTTCAGCTCGGTATCCAAACCTTCACGGTATCCTGAATACGATAGCAAGCCGATCACGCTAATCACGAGCGACACACACAAAGTGAGCAGTAGAATCAGTCTTGTCTGTTTATTTTTCAGTATCAATTGAAGCTTAAGTCGCAACATTCCCGTAACTTCATCCTTCCGGACTTCGTTGTCCATCTTCCTCTTGCCCATATACGTGGTGGCATATTCTCCCTAAATCTATTTGACGTAAGAGTTGGAATTCCCTGCCTATGTAAATCAAACTTAATAAAACTTCATATGAGTACATCATTAAAATAAAAAAAGAAGAAGTCTCCCTGTGTTAGGTAGAACTTCTTCTTTGGCTGCTTATATTCATTATTCAGCAAAAACAGATACTCGCTTCACAGGTTTTAGCTTGTCTTTTCCACCTGAAAACGATCCAGTTCCCGCTGCATTTCCTCGCGAATCTGACGAAGCTCTTTTACCTTCTCAGCCGATTCCTCAAATGAACGCTTCTGCTCTACCGTGGAAGCTGTAATCTCTTCGCTGCCTGCGGCGGATTGCTGAGTGATTGCGCTGATATTTTCGATAGCTTGCTGCACCTGTACGCTCAATTCTCGCGATACATTCATGTCCGTTGATAGCTTGCTGACTTGGCCGGCAATTTGCTGCACTTTGCCACTAATCTCTGTAAACGATTCTCCGGTCGAGGAGGTTGCCTTCTCCTGCTCACGGAACAGCTCCTGACTTTGCGCCACAGAAGTCTTCACTTTATCCATAGCCTGCGTAATACCGTCAACTGCGGTATAAATTTTCTTTACAGCAGACTCTGATTGATTCGCCAGCTTTTTCACTTCATTGGCAACCACAGCAAAACCTTTTCCTGCTTCACCCGCACGTGCAGCCTCAATAGAAGCATTCAAGGACAACAGCGATGTTTGGCTCGCAATTTCGGATACGTATCCAGTCATGGTTGTAATCTCGGCTGCATTAGCTTCCAGCTCCTTGACTGTCTGCTCCACTTCGGACATGGCTGAACGATTTTCTGCAACAATACGCAGTTGATCGCTCATGACCCGCGTACCCTGCTCAATGACACGCAAAGCATCCTCACTATACGCGGTCGATTGAGTGGTCTCCAGCAGATTCGATTCAAACTTTTGCTGCATCTCGTCCACAACACCAACTGTCGACGACAGATCCTCAGCAATTTTCTGACTGCCTATCGCCAGTTCCTCTGTTGACGTGCTGACTTGTGTCACAATTTCCTTCATGGCCTCATTATGGTGATCAATATCCCGAGCCATCAGATCGACACGATTACCCGCCTGATCAATGGAGAGTACAATGCTGCGCAAGTTCCCGATCATTACCCGGAAAGATTCATTGAGCTCGTCCAGCTCATCGCGTCCCTTCGTTTGTGCGAGCTGAACGGTCAGATTCCCCTCGGCAATTTGCTTTGCGGCATCCGTTAACTTACGTGTTCTAAGGGCAAGCTGCCTGGAGGTGTATGTATTATATAGCCCAACTGCCACCAGAAGTAAAACTGCACCTGCTAAGGCCAATTGCCAAGTAAAACGAATGCTCTTGGTCAAATCTTCTGTGTATTGGTCATAACGTGCCTTGGTCAGCAGATCCAGCATAAAAACATCGTTCTGAATCCCCTGGGCGCGCATGGCCTCCCGCTTGGACTCCGGACTGTTTTGGGTACTCATTGCTTTCTCCGTTGCTACTTTCAATTGGCTGAATTTTGTTTTAATCGTATTCAGTCGTTTTTGCTGTTCTTCGGTCTGCATCATGCCCTGTGAAAGCAAAGCAATCGTCTTTTCAGACTGAGTCAGTTGATTTTGCACATCAGCTTTGTTGCTCTCTGTCATGGAAGCAGAATAATTTTGCAACGCCTGTCCCGACTGAATCAAATAGGCATTGAGCTGCTGTACATTCAACATAGCCGGAACCAAATTACTACTTTGCGAGTTAATACGAATTAATTCAAAAATGATATATGCCACTAAAGCCAGACAAGCGATCAAGGAAATCATCGCATTCAGCACCAGTTTACCTTGCAGTTTCATCAGCTTTCATCCTCCGTTTGCGAAAATTTATTGGGTGGGAACAGTAAGTGTGCCGGATTTGATTTTTTCCTTTAAATCATCCAACAACTTTTGCTGATCCGGACTCAGTGTCACGACACGAATAGGCGCTAAACCTACGCCATCTTCTGCAAGACCAAACACCATATCCTTCTCCGTAAATTTTCTTTGATGATCTGCAAAGCCTTTGACTGCTGTATAAATTGCAATGTCTACATTTTTAAACATCGAGGTCACTACCGCCTTTTCCGCAATAAAAAACTGGTCGCTATCGACCCCGATGGCTAATTTTTGCTGTTTTTGCGCTTCCTGTAGCGCACCTACGCCCGTGAGACCTGCGGCTGCAAAGATAACATCAATCTGATCCTGATTAATCATGTCATCTGCAATTTTCGTACCCAGTTCCGGCTTTCCAAAATCTCCTGCATACGTTGCAGTAACTTTGGCATTAGGCTTGACTGATTGCACCCCTGCGCGGTACCCAATTTCAAATTTTTTCAACAGAGGAGATTCCGCACCTCCAAGAAAACCCACCTGTTCGGTGCGACTCGTCAAACCGGCAACGACCCCAGCCATAAAACTGCCCTCTTCTGCTTTGAAGCTAATAGAGGCCACATTCGGTAAATCTGATTTCTCATCCACGATTAAAAATTTACGGTCTGGGTATTTTTTGGCAATGGATTCCATACTGTCCTTCACCATATAACCCAACCCAATGATTAAATCCGCTTTTTCTTGAGCAAGCTGCTCAAAAGCCGCATCATACGTCTTGGTCTCCGTTATTTCCCGGTATTCAAAAACAATCTTCCCCTCATCCCGTGCCTTGACCAAACCTCGAAAAGCCGCGTCGCTGTAAGATTGGTCACCCAGACCAATATCTGACAGTACGATTCCCACCTTAATGGGTTCGGCCTTGGTTTGTACGTCTGATTGCCCACATGCACTTACCAATAATGCAAAGATCGTGACAATGGGAATCCACCTAAAAGTTAATAATAGAGCTCGTTTCTTCATGACATATCACCTCAACATAAAATGCAAATCCCCAACATCTTTATATCGGTTATAAAAGCATATTTTTTCATAAGAGTTTCTGTAAATTCATTGTTAATAGAAGTGTGATAAGTGTGATGTCTTTGTTTATTATGTAAAAAATGTATATTTTGCTTTGTTTTTATTATACGAACTGTCCAAATTCATTTATTTTCGTTTATACCGGAAGAATAAAGTGTAATTTGGAAAACATAGGTACTTTGAAACCATCACCCTATTTCAATCTGAAAGGAGCAACATTTAAAATGGCTTCGACCCATTTAATTCCACAACCCAAAACATATGGTCCCTTAGGAAATCTGCCCTTGATCGATACACATGCCCCTGTCCAGTCTCTGGTTAAGCTTGCTAATGAGTACGGTCCCATCTTTCGCATGGATCTGCCTGAAGGAACGAACATTTATATTTCCGATCATAAGCTGGTGGCAGATGCTTGTGATGAATCCCGTTTCGATAAGCAGGTGTGGGCTCCCTTACAAAAAGTACGAGCTTTTGCTGGAGACGGACTATTCACAAGCTGGACTGAGGAACCGAACTGGCGCAAGGCCCACCAAATATTGCTACCAAGCTTTAGCCAGCGGGCTATGAAGGGTTACCACAATATGATGCTTGATCTTGCGGTTCAGCTGGTGCAGAAATGGTCTCGGCTCAATCCAGATGAAAGTGTAGAGGTACCGGAAGATATGACCCGGCTGACTTTGGATACCATCGGATTATGCGGCTTTAATTATCGTTTTAACAGCTTTTACCGCGACCAGCCCCATCCGTTCGTGACCAGTATGACACGCGCACTGGATGAAGCAATGGGTCAGTTGCAACGCCTCAATTTGCAAAACAAGCTGATGTTATCGAAGAAAAAACAGTTTAAACACGACATCGAAACGATGTTCTCTCTGGTGGACAGCATTATTCAAGAACGCAAAACCCTGGGCAACCAAGGTGAAGAGGATTTACTGGCGCGTATGCTGGAAGGCAAGGACCCGGAAACAGGTGAAACGCTGGATGATGAAAATATCCGTTATCAGATCATCACCTTCCTCATCGCCGGTCATGAAACGACCAGTGGGCTTTTATCCTTTGCCATTTACTATTTGCTTAAAAATCCACGAATGCTAACTAAAGCCTATGAAGAAGTGGATCGCGTGCTCACCGATTCGCTGCCTTCCTATACTCAGGTGCGTGAGCTCAAGTACATAAGGATGATACTGAATGAAGCTCTGCGGCTATGGCCGACAGCGCCCGCCTTCTCGCTCTTCGCCAAAGAAGATACACTGCTCGACGGAACCTATCCGCTTAAAAAGGGCGACAGTGTAAATGTACTCATCCCGAAACTGCACCGTGATACCGAGGCTTGGGGTGAAGATGTTGAGGAATTTAGACCAGAACGCTTTGGGGACCCATCCGCCATTCCACAAGATGCCTATAAACCGTTTGGCAACGGTCAACGGGCCTGTATTGGACAACAGTTTGCCTTACAGGAGGCCACCCTTGTGCTGGGTATGGTACTGAAACATTTTGAGCTGATTGATCATACTCATTATGAGTTGAAAGTCAAAGAGACGCTCACACTCAAGCCTGAGGGCTTCACCATTCAAGTACGACCGCGTAGCACACAGACTGCCGTCATGCTGCCGGGTGCCGCTCAAGAACTTCATGAACAGGAGGAACAAAAAGTTGCAGCTCCTCATGCCGAAAAACATGATACTTCTTTGCTGTCTTTGTACGGCTCGAATCTGGGTACAGCTGAGGGACTTGCGGGTGAACTAGCCGATTTAGGTCGGAATTGGGGTTTTAACAGTAGCATAGCAACTCTGAATGAACATGTGGACCATTTGCCTAAAGAAGGCGTGGTACTTATTACGACTGCATCTTATAACGGACATCCGCCGGATAATGCTGATGCCTTTGTAGAATGGTTGAAGCAGGTAGACGAGGGCCAACTGGCAGGCATAAGGTACGCTGTCTTTGGTTGCGGTGACCGGAATTGGGCCAGCACGTATCAGCGCATTCCAAGGATGATTGATGAGCTAATGGCTGCCAAAGGGGCAAAACGACTGTATGATCGGGGCGAGGGCGACGCCAGTGGTGACTTCGAGAAGGATTGGGAAGTCTGGAATCGCGGCCTATGGCCGGAATTGCTGAATGCTTTCGGCATAGAGCACAGTGATACAGAACCACAGGACACCAGCAGTCTGAGCATAGAGTTTGTAAGCGACGTACTTAGCGCTCCTCTGGCGGCCAACTATGAGGCAACTACTGCCGTTGTTACCGCGAATCGTGAATTGCACGCTGCTGAAAGTGAACGCAGTACACGGCATCTGGAGATCCAATTACCAACCGGATTGTCCTATCGCGAGGGTGATCATCTGGGTGTTTTGCCGCGTAATCCTGCTTCGTTGGCGAATAGAGTAATGCAACGCTTTAAGTTACAGGATCAAGACTACATCGTATTGAGAGGCAGTGACCGGGATGCGGCGCATCTCCCCTTAGATCGGCCTGTCAGCGTAGGAGATTTGCTCACTCTCAGTGTGGAACTGCAAGAACCGGCAACGAGAGCCCAGCTACGGCAACTAGCATCCTTTACAGTGTGTCCACCGCACAAGAAAGAAATCGAAGCTTTGCTAGAGGATGCTACCTTTGATCAAGAGATACGACAGAAGCACGTCACGATGCTGGATATTCTGGAGAAGTATCCAGCCTGCGAGCTGCCATTTGAAAACTTTATCTCGCTGTTACCTCCACTCAAGCCTAGGTACTACTCCATCTCAAGCTCTCCGCTTGAATCGGAGAATTCAGCGAGTATAACCGTGGGCGTCGTGCGTGGACCAGCCCGTAGCGGACAGGGCGAATACCTGGGAATTGCCTCCAACTATTTGGCGCAGCTCCAACCAGATGATCCAATTGTCATTTTTGTGCGTAAGCCTCAGTCGGGCTTCCGTTTGCCGGAAGATCCGACGGTGCCTGTCATCATGGTCGGTCCAGGTACTGGAGTGGCACCATTCCGCGGATTCCTCCAAACCCGCCATGTACTTAAAGAAAGAGGGGAACAGCTCGGCGAGGCTCACCTATACTATGGCTGCCGTAATCCTAAGCTTGACTATCTGTACAAGCAAGAGCTGCAAGCCTGGGAGCAGGAAGGAATCGTTACGCTTCATACAGCCTTTTCACGTCTGCCCGATCAACCCAAAAGATACGTGCAGCATGTCATGAAAGAAGATGCGGACACTCTGATTCACTTGCTTGATGAAGGAGCGCATCTATATGTATGCGGTGATGGTAGCCGGATGGCTCCCGATGTAGAAAACACCCTTTGTGCTGCTTACGCGGAAGCACACCATACCAGTAAAGAAGAAGCACAGCAATGGTTGGATCGTCTCCAACAGGAAAAACGCTATGCCAAGGATGTCTGGACAGGCATCTAATGATAACAGTATAAGAACAAGCACCATGTTAAAAAATAAAAGGGACTGATTACTGGCCTTCAAACTCGTCGCCAGTAGTTCAGTCCCTTTTATGATTATCTTTCACTCCATTTGGAAGCAATCACATCTACTTTACTTTCTAATAGGTCCATAACCTCCTCGCGGTGCCTAGCCTTGAATAAATCTATGATGTCGATCAAGTCGTTGCGATCTAATAATTTAACCCCGTTGACAGCAGCAAGTGTTTTACAAGATTCCGTATAACGGCCGGAGGTGATGACGATAGACTTGTCGGCCGCATAATAACGCATAGAGGTGTAAATTTCCTGTACTGCTCCCAAGCCCACCGGATGTTGTACGCCATAACGTTTGGCCTGTATGACAACTCTGACGCCTTCACGGTCTGTAAAAACCAGATCCGCTCCAAAATCCCGGCTACTGGTTGTTTTATAGATGTCCTTATAGCCAAGCGCGGATAATAACCGTTGCAAATAAAGCTCAAATTCCGAGCCATCCTCCATACGATCTATATCCTGAATTCCAATTTTGCGTGGGTCCAGATCACGTAAAATCCGATTTCTGCGACCGCGTATCAGTCCTCTGATGATGAGCGCAAACAACACTAAAAGTACAATGAGCCCTATTCCTAATTCCTTGTATGCCAATAATTTTTCTAGCAACATCCAACTCTCCCTTTTCTACCATAAGCGTAGCCGTATCATCCTTAACAGGGAACTCCCCTATGCACGCTGGCTCCCCTATTACATCTCTCTTTATCACATAACAATAGCCCCGCCAGATTCGACGGGGCTATCTTCGTCTTGCCTCAAAGCTGTCTAAATTCCATACTCCGCATCATTATTCGCGATTCAGCAAAGATTCTCCGGCAATACCAGGCTGAGTCATTTGGTACGGGTCCAATATAATGTCCAACTCTTCCTCGGTCAGTACATTATACAGCAGGCACAGCTCGCGCACCGATTTCCCCGTCGTAATTGCTTCGCGGGCAATACGTGATACTACCTCATATCCAAGGTGGGGATTGAGTGCTGTAATAATACCTACACTGTTCTCCACATATTCACGGCACCGCTCCACATTTGCTTCAATTCCTTCTACACAATGTATACGGAAAACGTGGAAGCCCTGCTTCATAATTTCCAGCGATTGCAGCAGATTGTAGACAAGCACAGGCTCCATCACGTTCAGCTCCAGCTGACCCGCCTCTGAAGCCAGGCAGATCGTATGATCATTACCAATGACCTGAAAAGCAATTTGGTTAATGACCTCACACATCACCGGATTTACCTTACCTGGCATAATGGATGACCCTGGCTGACGAGCAGGCAGACTCAGTTCTCCCAGACCTGCACGAGGTCCGGAAGCCATTAAGCGGATGTCATTTGCCACCTTAGACATATTCATCATACAAATTTTCAAGGCGGCAGACACTTCGGTATAAGCATCCGTATTTTGTGTAGCATCTACAAGATTTTCGTCAGCTTCCACAGGGAAGCCACTGACGTCTGCCAGTACCTCTGCAACACGCTGAATATAACGACGGTCTGCATTCAGGCCAGTACCCACCGCAGTTGCACCCATATTAATCGTTAACAGGTGCTGTTTGGTCGCACGCACGCGTCCGATATCACGACCCAGCACACGCGCATAAGCCTGAAACTCCTGTCCTAATCGGATTGGCACTGCATCCTGCAAGTGGGTTCTACCCATCTTAATCACACTATCAAACTCATTGGCCTTGCGGGAAAATGCCTCCTGAAGCTCACTCATGGTATCCAACAGTTTATCAATCATGCTTAATACAGCCAAGTGTACGGCTGTAGGAAAAGCATCGTTCGTCGATTGCGCCATATTAACATGATTATTAGGACTGATCTCCTGATAATCTCCGCGTTGCTTGCCAATCAGCTCCAACGCGCGGTTCGCAATCACTTCATTTGTATTCATATTAATGGACGTGCCTGCGCCGCCCTGAATGGGATCGACGATGAAATGATCATGCAACTGTCCTTGTATAATCTCATCAGCAGCCTGAATAATGGCCTCTGCTTTGGGGCGGTGTAAACGGGTTAGTTCCATATTTACCGTCGCTGCTCCCTTTTTCACGATCGCCATGGCTTTAATCAACTCAGGGTGCAGTCGTTGGCCTGTAATTGGAAAATTTTCTTTTGCCCTCAGCGTTTGTACACCGTAATAGGCATCTAATGGTACTTCCTTGGTACCTAAAAAATCATGCTCCAACCTCATATTCTCTGATTCCTCCGCTGTGTTTGCTACGTTCTTCAATTCAGTACAGCCAAATTGACATAAAAAGACCTCTTCTGATCCCCTCTTCATTATACGTTCCGATTCCCGTGCTTTACCAGTCGAATAAACGCGGAAAAAGGTTATGTAATCCTATGACAAGTTATGATTACCCGTATATACCAGGGTTATTCGGCAAATGCTCCGCTATGACTGGAATACGGATTTAATGGCTTATAATAATATCGAGTGGCATGCAGTTGACCATCGGCTGATTGAGCGTAATCCGGAATAACACCAGCTTCCACGAACCCGATCGACTCGTATAGTCCATTGGAGGGATCACCCACCCGCGTATCTAGCACCAGTAACGTTCTACCCTGACTTAGTGCCTCTTCTTCCGCTGCCTTCATTAACTGACGTGCGATCCCAAGCCTGCGCCCGGACGGATGTACCATAAGCTTTGCAATTTCCGCACGATGAATTGCGTTAGCTTTTTGAGCCAAATGAAGCTGGACCGTCCCTACAGGTACTTCGTCCTTCTCGGCAATCCACAGAACTACGCCATCCTCAAGTACATTATTCCAATAAGCTGCTGCTTCCTGATAACCTAATGGAGGTAAGAAACCTATAGATGCACCGTCTGCAACCACGTCGATTAACAGTCGACTCAGTGAATCTGTCAGGGCTTCGTTCAGAGCTTGAACAGGGTAAACTCTCACTTCGTTAGACATTGTGATTCCTCCCGGTGAGTTCGATAACATACAATAAAGAAAGTAAACTATCTTTTTAGGATAGCTTACTTTCCATGGTACTTTGTTTACTACTTAATCACCCTTACTTCTATTACTGCTCTGCCATATAAAAGAACTCCCACAAATGACCATCCAAATCCTGAAAGCTCCATCCATACATAAAACCATGATCTTGAGGTTCATTCGAGGGCTGGCCGCCTGCTTCCAAAGCCTTGCGAACGATCTCGTTCACCTTTTCTCGGCTCTCCACCGATAGAGCAACAATCGCTTCTGTGCTTTTCGTGGCATCTGAAATTTCCTTTGTAGTGAACGCTTTAAAACGTTCTTCAACCAATAGCATGACAAAAATATGCTCACTAACAACCATGCAGGTTGCATGTTCATCAGTGAACTGAGCGTTAAATTCAAATCCAATTGTAGTGAAAAAATCAATGGAGTGCTGTAGGTTTTTAACTGGTAAATTCACAAAAATTTGTTTAGCTGTTACTCCCACGATGCTTCACCTCTTCATTCTACTTTATCATACGACTTCTCCACAAAAGATAACTTAACTACCTCACAAAGTCAATCAATCTGACATTTGCAATTAAACTAACAACTCTTACCTTGTCCCTTAGCTTGCTTTACACCAAGAATAGGCTTGTACAACAAAATGGCTTCAGATGTTTTTTCATCCTGATCCACTTGATCATCCACTCTTGGATTTAGAAGCTGTTCCCTTCCCCAATTTATCTATGATTACGCTTACAAACATATCCTATATTTAAGATACCACAAATTAGCCAATTTAGTACTTAAATTATGTAAAAATGAATTCTTCTTGCCGTAGCGTAATCAGATCATATTATTGTAAACTTGTTCTAATACAGAAAAAGGTGGCACACACGCTATGGAGCATTTGCTTAACGATCAGGTCAAAAATATTCAAATCAGCGGCATCCGCAAAATCGCAAATAAAGTTGCCGCATTACCCGGAACGCTCTCCTTAACGATTGGACAGCCGGATTTCCCTACCCCTGCGCATATTATGGAAGCTGCCCATCGGGCGATTGATGAAGGCCGGACCACTTATACACCTAATCCGGGACTGCCGGAATTACGAGAAGCCGCAGCAGCGTTTGTAGCCCGTAAATACGGCCTAAATTACCGTGGACAGGATGAGGTTATCGTAACGAACGGAGCCAGTGAAGCGCTGGATATTACCTTACGCACGATTTTGTCACCCGGTGATGAAGTCATTCTACCCGTGCCAATCTACCCAGGGTACGAGCCATTGATCCGTTTGTCAGGTGGCATTCCTGTGTTTGCCGATACCCGCAGTAGCGGATTCAAGCTAACAGCCGAGGTGCTGGAGCCTTATCTGACCGAACGGACAAAAGCAGTCATTCTCGGATATCCTTCGAATCCGACCGGACGAGTGATGAGCCGCGAAGAACTGGAAGCGGTCGCCGATTTACTGAAGGAGCGCGATCTGTTTATCATTTCGGACGAAATATACAGCGAACTGATTTACGATACACCCCACGTGTCCATTGCAGCTCTTCCAGGTATGCGGGAGCGCACCATCGTCATTAACGGTCTGTCCAAATCACATTCCATGACGGGATGGCGTATTGGTTTTACACTTGCACCCGCTGAAATTACACAGCACATGGTCAAAGTCCATCAGTACAACGTGACCTGCGCTAGCTCAATTAGCCAATATGCAGCACTCGAAGCCCTGACCGTCGGGGTGGATGATGCACTTCCGATGCGCGAGGAGTACCGCCGACGTCGCGACTATGTACACGGAAGACTGACTGATATGGGAATTCCACTAGAGAAGCCTGAGGGAGCCTTTTATCTTTTCCCTTCCATCGCCCATTTTGGATTAAGCTCGATGGGTTTTACCTTGAAGCTGCTGGAAGAGCATGGAGTGGCTGTAGTACCTGGAGATGCCTTTTCTTCCTATGGCGAAGGATACGTTCGCTTGTCCTATGCTTACGGACAGGATGTGCTGGAGCAAGGATTGGATAAAATAGAGAAGTTTGTTAGAGGAATGGTGAGGGGTTAAGGTGGTTAGAGGCGCTACGCAGTCCATTTGATCTTCCGATCGCTGTTGCTGGGGGATTCTTGAATTGGATAAAACATTTATAGGTAAGAATCCCGCCACAAAAGCGAACGCTGCCGCTTCTCCAGATTCAAATGACCCGCTTCGCTCACTGCCCACCTTAAAGTCCCAAAATTCTCTAACGTGTGTGTGGAGCAGCAGGATAAAAGAATACTCACCGCTTTACACGGTGAGTAAACAGAATAGGCCTCTGAGGCACCCCTACGGGTGGCTCAGAGGCCTATTCTTCCACTACTCCCACGCGCTATCGGCGTAGGGATTCATGGGTGACTAGCTTTAAGCACGGTGCAGCGGAGGGGGCGGAATGGTACTGGACAAGCGAAGCGGTCGCCTTTAAATTCCGATTTCCACCTTTATGCGGTAATCATAAAAATCGGAATTTAACAGCGATGGTAAGCACCATCCGCCTCCGCAGCGACCTCTAAAGCGCAAACCTGAATCCTCACGCCACTCCCCTACTTTAAATGCATTTTGAATTGCAGGAACAATTCGTTGTAATGAGCGAGCATGCGCTTGCCCAGATTGTCGTACACTTCCAGCTTATCTGTAATGTCGGACGGAGGGTAAAAACGCTCGTCGCCAGAGATATCTTTAGGCAGCAATTTCTTTGCATCCTTGTTTGGCGTGGAGTATCCTACAAATTCGGCATTTTGAGCGGCTACATCGGGCTGCATCATGAAATTGATGAACTTATGGGCCGCATCCACATGGGTAGCGGTTTTTGGAATAACTATATTATCAAACCACAGGTTGGAACCTTCATCCGGCACGATGTAATCGAGCTTATCGTTCTCATCCATGATTTCAGACGCATCACCGGACCATACAACCCCGGCAGCAGCTTCCTCGTTTGCCAGCAGCATTTTAATCTCGTCACCAACAACCGCTTTGACATTGGGCGCTAATTTCTCCAACTTCGTCAAAGCCTGCTGCAAATGTGCCTCATTCGTATCATTCAAGGAGTAGTGGAGACTGTTCAGCGACATGCCCATAATCTCCCTAGCTCCATCAACCAGCAACAGGTTATTACGTAACTTCGGGTCCCACAGGCCATCCCAGCTATGAAAATCAATGCCTTTCGTCAGCTCCGGGTTAAACACAATCCCGACTGTACCCCAAAAATACGGAACCGAATATTGGTTATTCGGATCAAACGAAAGGTTTAGATAATGTGAATCTACATGCTTCAAATTCGGCAGCTTGCTATGGTCCAACGGGAGCAACAAGTGCTCCTGCTTCATTTTAGCCAAAGCATATTCCGAGGGAACCGCTACATCAAACGAAGTTCCTCCCTGCTCGATTTTCGTCAGCATCGCCTCATTGGAATCAAAGGTCTGATAAATGACAGTAATCCCCGTCTCCTTCTGAAACCGTTCCAACAACTCAGGGTCAATGTAGTCTCCCCAGTTGTACACCGTCAGTGTGTTGCCACCGGAGTAGCCTTGACTGGAATTCAGCCATGCCGCCACTCCCATCAGCCCAAACGAGATGATGAAAATCGACAGAAACACGCGCACAAGTGACTTCATCTAGGCACCCCCATTTCTGCCGCAGGCTCCTTTTTATCATTACGATTCGCTTTGCGCATAATAAAGTAGTAACCCACCACCAGCAGTACAGTAAACAGGAATATGAGCGTAGATAGCGCATTGATGGACAAGGAAACCCCTTGACGGGCACGTGAGTATATTTCCACCGATAAAGTCGAATAGCCACTGCCTGTCACAAAAAAGGTCACCGCAAAATCATCCAGCGAGTACGTTAACGCCATAAAAAAGCCCGCATAAATCCCTGGCTTGATAAAGGGCAAAATCACCTTGGTCAGTACATCCAGCCGGCTGGCACCCAAATCACGCGCAGCATCCACCAGGGATGGACTCATTTCCTGAAGCCGCGGCAAAATCATAATGACCGCAATCGGCACACTAAACGCAATATGGGACAATAAAACGGAGTAGAAACCCAGCTTAATCCCGACCATCGTGAACAAAATAAGGAAGGAAGCGCCGATAATGACGTCCGGGTTCACGATCAATACATTATTGAGCGACAGCAGCGTATTTTTGACTCGACGGTTCTGCATCTGATGGATAGCCAGCGCACCCATAATGCCAATAATCGTAGCCAACGCAGATGACAGCAAAGCAATCACCAAGGTGTTAATGACAATAATGATCAAGCGAGTGTCTGCAAACACCTCTTTGTAATACTGGAGTGTAAAACCCTCAAACTCATGCATCGTCCCGCCGCTATTGAAGGAATAGTACATCAAATACAAAATAGGCGCGTACAAAACGAGAAAAACAATCACCAAATAAATATTTCCGAATCGGTTTTTATTTACCATGCCGCACCCTCCGTTTCGTTCCCGAGGTGAGCAGCATAATGATCCCCATCGCCAAAATCAGGAACACGGCAACCGTAGAGCCCATACCCCAATCCTGAGTAACCAGAAAATGCTGCTCTATCGCCGTCCCCAGTGTAATCACACGGTTACCTGCAATCAGGCGGGTAATCATAAACAGCGACAACGCTGGAATAAACACAGCCATGCAACCAGATCGCACACCCGCAAGCGTTAACGGAAAAATAACCCTGCGAAACGCAGTCCACTTGGAGGCTCCCAAATCACGGGCTGCGTCCAGCAATGAAGGGTTTAACCCTTCCAACGCGTTATAGATGGGCAAAATCATAAAAGGCACAAAAATATAAACCGACACAAACACAAAGCTGGAGCTGGTAAACAATAATTGCTGACCTCCCAACCCAACCATACCTAACACCGCATTCACCGGACCATAGGTTCCGAAAATCCCAATAAAAGCATACGTTTTGAGTAACAGGTTAATCCAGGTCGGCAAAATAATGAGCAACAGCCACAGCTGCTTATGCTTGGTGCGTGTGAGTAAATAGGCTGCCGGGTAAGCAACTAACAGTGAAAATACAGTGATCAGAAATGCATACCAAAACGAGCTAAGCGTCATGCTCAAATAAACAGGTGTCAGAAACTGAGCATAGTTGTTGAATGTGAGATGACCATCCACATCAAATAGTGAATAGTAAAACACAAGTACAACCGGAGCCGCCACAAACAGCACAATCCATAAATAATAAGGCAGCAGATACGCTGCTCTTGTATTACCGGACATGCTGATCCACCTCTTCATAGGCTTCCAGACGCCGATCAAATTCTTCCTCTGTTTCCCCGAACCGCATCACATGGATCGCTTCCGGGTCAAATCGCAGACCGATTTCACTGCCCAGCTCCGCCTTTTTGGTAGAATGCACGAGCCATTCCTGTCCCGAATCATCATAGCAGCTTATTTCATAGTGAACACCACGGAACAATTGGGTATCCACTTTTACACGCAGCTTGCCTTCAACAACACTCGTAATCTCCAGATCCTCCGGTCGGATCACGATTTCAATGGGCTCGTTCGGACGTAAGCCTCCGTCGACACATTCAAACTGTCGGCCGTTAAATTCCACTTGGTAATCCGCAATCATCCGTCCTGGGACAATATTGGATTCGCCGATGAAATCAGCAACAAACCGATTGATCGGCTCATCATAAATATCATTAGGCGTACCACTCTGCTCAATCTTACCTTTGTTCATGACAAAAATTTCGTCCGACATGGCCAGTGCTTCCTCCTGATCATGCGTAACGAAAATAAAGGTAATTCCAAGGCGCTGCTGCATTTCGCGCAAAATGTACTGCATTTCAGTACGCAGCTTTAAATCCAATGCAGACAACGGTTCATCCAACAAGAGAACGTCAGGCTCATTAACGATAGCCCGTGCGATGGCAACACGCTGACGCTGTCCTCCGGACATCTCAGAAATTTCCCGCTCGCCGTAGCCTTCCAGATTGACAAAGGACAACGCCTGTGTCACCTTCTCTTGGATGTCCTTTTTATTCATCTTTTTGATTCGCAGACCAAAGGCTACATTTTCAAACACATTCAGATGCGGAAATAGCGCATAATCTTGAAAAACCGTATTGACCTGCCGCTCATTGGCTGGAACACGATTAATGAGTTTTCCATTTAAATAAATAGAGCCTTCTGTCGGCTCCGCAAAACCTGCAATCATACGCAGAATCGTCGTTTTACCACAGCCGGAAGGCCCCAGCAGTGTATAAAATTTACCACGCTCAATTTCAAAGCTGACGTCCGCCAGCACTGGGGGATCGTTGTCATATTGCTTGGTCACCCGTTCAAATCGGATGATGGTTTGCTCTCCCATAACACCCTCCTTCAAAAATTCGACTTCATTCCATTTCATTCTTCTCATTAAACATAATTATTCAGGGCGCATCATTTAGCCTTGAGACTTCCATGTAAAGTAGTCTGTCAGCACACGAATGGCTACACCAATCGCTTCTTCCGCAGGCTCCAGCTTCGCATGATGCAAACCATAAGGCGTATCAACGCCAAGCCAGAACATCAGACCGGGAATTCGCTCCAGAAAATACCCGAAGTCTTCTCCGGTCATCGCTTCTCCGCATTCAATAAGCTGCACATCCTGCCGGTTACTGACCCAGTTCATAAATTCCTCGGTCACCTGAGCTTCATTGTACACTTGCAAATAATTGGAGCCATAATGAATCTCGGCATGGCATTCAAACCCAGCTTCCACACCGCGCACCAGCGCTTCGATCCGCGATTTAACCAGCGCCATCGTATCGGCAGACAACGTTCGGATCGTACCCTCCAACCGGGCGGTTTCTGCGATAATATTTTGCTTCGTGCCTCCGCTAACCTTACCCACAGTAATGACTGCTGCATCGAGTGGATTCACATTACGGGCTACAACCGTTTGTAATTGTCCCACCAGTTGGCAAGCAGCCACTACCATATCATTCGCCTTGTGTGGATACGCAGCATGCCCGCCCGTACCCTTCAGGTCGATGAAAAGCTCCGACGTATTGGCAAATAGGATGCCCGGGCGAGTCGCAATTGTACCGACAGGATATTCAGGTGCAACATGCAGCGCGACAATTTCATCGGGTATCCAGTCTGCCAGCTCTGTGCTGTCCCGCATAGGCAAGGCTCCGCCCGGCCCTTCCTCAGCCGGTTGAAACAATACAACCAGATCATCCTTAATCGGATGGCTTGCAAAGTGAGTAACAATTCCCAATCCAATCGTCATATGTAAATCGTGTCCACAAGCATGCATATAGCCGGGATGGGTCGAACGGAAATCGTAACCTGTCTCTTCTTCAATCGGTAAACCATCCATATCACAACGATATCCATAGCGGCGTTCAGGAGCTGATCCATGAATGAACACTAACACGCCCGTACGCCATGTACGAATTTCCAACCGCTCCTGAGGGAGCGTTTCCAAATAATCCAGCAAATATTGTTGTGTTTTGTACTCCTCAAAACCCGGTTCGGGAATTTGGTGTAAATCTCTTCGTATTTGGACAAAAGAACGATAGTCGACCGTACTCATTGCTGCCACGCCTCCTCTTTATAGCTCATCAGCTCTTATCGGGCAAAAGAACAAAAGGACAAAAGCCCGGCGCAGCCGCCGAGCCTTGTCCGTTGTGCTTCGTCCCTAAGTTATGCTGTCAGTGCATCATGCTTCTGACAAGGAATCGTTCACCTTTGGTACATAAAAAACTTCTGCATTCTTACAGAACGCGCAGTTCTTTCAAAATCTCAGTTTTAGATTTGGTCTTATCGTCGACCTGTTTGATCACACGTGCAGGTGTACCCGCCACTACGGAGTATTCAGGCACATCTTCAGTTACGACCGCTCCGGCTGCAACAACTGCACCTTTACCAATGCGTACGCCTTCCAGTACAACCGAGTTCGCACCGATCAATACTTCGTCTTCTACGATAACAGGCTGTGCGGACGGTGGCTCAATGACACCCGCCAGGACAACGCCTGCACCGATGTGGCACATGTTTCCTACTTTAACACGACCGCCCAGCACAGCATTCATATCAATCATCGTGCCTTCACCAATGGTGACACCGATGTTAATCACTGCACCCATCATGATGACTGCGTTGTTACCGATGCCAACCATATCACGGATATATGCGCCTGGCTCAATGCGTGCATTAATGCCTTTCAGATCCAACATTGGAACAGCGGAGTTACGGCGATCATTTTCCACCACATAATCTTCTTCTTTAGCGTTTGCGCTATCCAGTACCGGCTTGATATCAGCCCAATCACCAAATACAACACCACTGTCTCCAGAAATAAAAGCTTGAACATTCTCGCCAAATGATGCGGAAGCCAAAGCTCCTTTTACATATACTTTAACAGGCGTCTTTTTCTTGCTGTTTTTAATCACGTTGATGACTTCTTGTGTATTCATTTCGATGGACATAGTAAATCTAACAACTCCTTCATCGCTTCATACGACTTCGCAAGCCGGAATGATCTTATTCTCTCATCCTTTATAGCACAAAAGTGCAGGTCTCGCAATTATAGATTAGACCCTTATAGCTCTAACCTAGCCCTTAAAATAACCATTTTCAGCGGCATGACTGCCTTAAATTCATGATTGTAAGCCGCCGATCATCCCGCATCAAAGTAGGGTTATTTATTAGCTTGCAGGCTCTCCAGCGATGTATAAATGTAGGATTGGAATCCTTCAGCAGGTTCACCTTGTGGAATGTTCACTTTCACGATGAAACCGCCTGTTTTATTTTCTACAACTATATATTGCTGTGTCATCTTCGAACTGCTCGCTTGTAAGAACAGACGGCTACTGGATAACGCTTCAGGTATGGCTGCTTTGTCCAGCTTTTGCACCTTACCGATGGAAGCTAGATCCTTTTCGCCTTCTTTTTGAAGTTCGTCCAGATTAAAATCGGAGGGTAGCTTCGTAATTTCAGCATAATAGTTATCATCTACAGCCAAGGCAACACGGTTTTGATCAGGAAACAGGGACATCGGATCAAACACATACAGCGAATATCCCTCTCCTTTTGCTAATGTCGCAGTCTGCTTTTCCTTTTTTCCCTCAAGGGTGAGATCAAAAGTTTGAGTCTTTGTGCGTTCTCCGCCTACTGCTTGACCAGCACTTCCGTTTTGATTGCCATCTGTTGCAGCCTCTGTTTTTTGTATTTTCGTTAAAGTCAGTTGCTTCGCCGTCGCGTCGCCCTCTACTGCTTTTTCGGTGTATTCAAACGCTACTGTATCGCCTTCCTTAAGTCCAGCTATTACCGTGTCCAGTCCGTCCCCCAATTGGAAGGATTGGGCTTCGCCATTGGTTCCAATCTCTACCGTATGCGGGTCAGCAGCTCCATTGTATACACCTGTGCCTTTTTTAACCTCCGACTCAGCGATTGTCTCCGGTTTAACTTGCGGCTGCTGTTGCGTTTGCGGTTGGTCTGACCCTTGAGGTGCGGTGTTATTGGTTTGCGGTTTCGTTCCACAGGCTGACAGAGCCAGCACTGCCACTACAGTCAGTAGTATGATTGAAATTGTGTTTTGTTTTTTCATAAAATCCACCTCCACTATGATAGACGAGCTTGTGCAGCAAAAGTTCTACGCAGCATCTCACTTAAAACCCAAAATCCTACCTCCTGCTCCCGTTTATTATATTCTCAGGATTTTGCAAAATCCTAATACCACGGGAATGTTAGGTACGGTATAATGGGCTGTATTAACCTAATTTTCGAGATACCGCTTGGAAGGAACATAGACGTATTTATTTTCCCCCATACGGATGGAGCTGCCACGTGAATCAAGCACACAAACCGTCGTTTTCCTTTGAATTATTGTACATCATAGGTATTATCGCTATTTCGTTCTCCTCGATCTTCGTAAGATGGTCTGAAGCCGAGGTGTCCGTCATCGCTATGTACCGTTTGTACCTAACCAATCTGATCATGCTGCCTTTGGTCTGGAAGTACCGCACTGAGCTGTTTAGCCTGACCCGCAAGCAGTGGATGCTGATCCTCTGGTCCGGTATTGCGCTGGGGCTGCATTTCTTGCTCTGGATGGGCTCACTGCGACTGACCACCGTTGCAAGCTCTACCGTTATTATGACATTGGAGCCGATCCTTGTCATGCTCGGTTCATTTTTGTTTTTCCGGACGGGCACGAATCGCGCTATGCTCATCGGGATGGGCATGGCTTTTATCGGCTCGCTGGCCATCGGAGCTGGAGACTTCCATGTCTCAGGACAAGCCCTGCTCGGGGACGCACTGTCCTTCTTGGGTATGGTAGCCGTGTCCATCCATATGCTGATGGGCAAGCATCTGCGCGAGCATTTGAGCGCGTTTGTGTATAATTTTTGGGTTTTTGCCATCGCAGCCACATCACTTGCGCTGTATAATGTGGTCAATGCCATTCCTTTTACCGGATACGCTCCACGGGAATGGGGACTGTTCCTGCTGTTAGCCATTGTACCTACGCTGTTCGGACATTACCTATTTAACTGGCTGCTCAAATACATTAACGCAACTGCGGTGTCGATGGCGGTACTCGGCGAGCCCGTTATTTCTTCCTTGCTAGCTTGGGTGCTGCTCGGGGAAAGGTTGTCTACTTTACAATTTGGTGCAGGCTTTTTCATCCTGTTCGGGGTATGGATTTTTATCCGATACGGAACGGATTTTAAAAAGAAAGTTGTCCATCAAAGTGAGTTGCCCGACACTGAGCATCCCCTGAAGGCCAGCTCTTAACTTATTTACCCCATTTTCATAAACCATACTCAATGAATTAAATTCACTTCTAAAAAAAGGAAGGCGGAATTCTCTATGAAATCCATCGTATCCAAACGCTGGCTGCTAGCCCGATTGTATGAGCCGGACATGATCATCGCCGACTGCCGTTCCCTGCTCGGACAAGCCGGAGCTGGGCGGACTCAATTTAATGAAGACCATATTCCAGGGGCGGTTCATTTCGATTTGGAAGAAGACCTTACCGCTCCTCTTGCTGAGCATGGGGGTCGCCATCCCTTACCTGATGTGGATACACTTGCTGCACGTCTAAGTCGTGCCGGAATCAATGCTGCCTTGCGCATCGTCGCTTATGATGACCAAGGCGGTATGATGGCTTCCCGCTTCTGGTGGCTCCTGCGCTATCTCGGGCATGAGCAGGTATATGTGCTGGAAGAGGGCTACAGCGCTTGGAAAGAAGCGAAGTTCCCCGTTACGGTAGACCAGCCGATTCGCATTCCAAGTACATTCACACCAAATGTACAGCCACAAATGCTCACAAGTATGCAAGAGGTGCACCGTGTATCCGAAGATTCTGTTCCTGTTGGCTCCTATATCGGTTTTTCACCTATATTAATCGACTCCAGAGAGCGGCCTCGCTACCTGGGGCTGGAGGAGCCCATTGATCAAGCAGCGGGACATATCCCCGGTGCAGTGAATTTCTTCTGGAAAGAGATCTTGGACGAAAAAGGCAGCTTTAAAAATGCGGAACAATTGCAGCAGCACTTTGCCGATCTTGATCCAAACGCAGAAATTATCGTGTATTGTGGTTCTGGCGTATCCGCCTGTCCCAATGTACTGGCCCTGAATGAAGCTGGATTTAGTAAGGTCCGTTTATATCCGGGAAGCTGGAGCGACTGGATCAGCTATGAGGAGAATCCGGTGGCGACCGGAGAGGAATAAAAAGTTTCAACGGATATACAGGTTCAAAAGACAAATAAACTGCCTTAAGCGATTTGGCTCATGGCAGTTTATTTGCTTTGTTAAAAAGTACATAAAAAATCAACTTGAGCCGAGTGAAGCGACCTTATATAGAATTCCAAAGCTGATTTTTTTCTACGTCCTGACGATTTGGCGTAAGTTTCTGACTGGTTCCACATCTCCCGAAATTCTTCTACCAGATTGAGATGATAGCCGGTACAAAAATACGTTGTTAACTGGAACTTATTTCGCCTTCGAATAGCATCGCATTGCTCTATGCACTATACGTTCACCTCATCCCATCTATAAATAACATAGCCGAGTTGACATATAACTAGTAATAAATAAATTACGTTTATACATAGATATATTTTAATTTTTTTCTTGTATTTATGTAAATCTACTTCTTCGTTCACTTCTCTTTTCTTTATTTTCTCTCTCCAACTCATTAATCTTGAGAATTCTACTGCGCCTAATACTCCCCATAGCAATGTAAATACTAAAAATACGGCATTTACTAGAGACAATAATATCCCCATTCCTACATCCATTGTTCTTATTGATCTAAAACAAATGTGCACCACTAGTGTCAGACTAAATAATCCCAAGCCTATAATACTTACTATCGGTTTATCTTGCATTCTCATTTTTTATTCCCTTCAGTTCCAAATACATGTAACGTTTCTTTATTCACGATGTCCCAGCGCTTTAAGATTAACAGTCCGGCTGCCACTTGCGGTAGCTAAGCGATGGGACATGTCTGTTGAATTACTTCCTCGAAATAGCTATCCAATATTTTGAACAACTATATATCTTAATTCATATTCTTTCTGTTGTTTCTCTACATATATCAGAGTTTCTCTCATGAAACCCATTTCTAATATATTCAAATCATTAAAATGTTCTTTTAAATCTTTTTCAGTAAAGAAGTGAGCATATTTCCCTTCCTTGTATTCATATGTTCCTTCCTCAACTTTCCTACCTACACCATTATTAGAATCACGATCAGAAAAACATGTGAAATACATTACTCCCAATTCCTTCAAATGCTTCACGCAATTCTGTATCAGTCTTTTTCGGTCTTCTAACAAAAATAAATGTAATAAATCATAACAATATATTCCATCATACCTTTGGCTTGTAGTAAACTCTAATACCGATTCTTGAATAAAATTCGTTTTTAAATCCCATTCTTTTGCTAGATCTATAGCTGAACTAGATATCTCAATTCCATCAACCTGAAAATAAGAAGAGAACGCCTTCGTATTTCTTCCATATCCAGCACCGGGAACCAAAATATTATGTGCATTATTCTTTTTGAACAAATCTATAGCTTGGGTTACAGTTTGACTTGGTTCACAACCCCAAATCATTCCTTCTTCAGTAAATCTTTTGTTCCAATAATCCCCCATATTATTCACCCGCCTATATACTCACATTGCTCTTCTTTTAAGCTCATCAATCTGTCTGATATGATGTTGATCATGCCAGATAAAATCTCTTAAATATGATATTACAGTAAACTTCCCGTCAGCATATTCTTTAGTAAACTTGTCGTCTTCAAAACTCTCTATACTCTCCAATATCATGTTACGGTACTGAATAGTCATTTTAATTAATTCTTCTTTCGTTTTTGTTTTTCCATATTCAACAGCATCCTGATTAAATTGTTCAAAATCCATATGTGTTAATGTCAAAGGCGCATCGTTTAATATCGGATTTATGGCTACTTCATAAAAGTATTTATCCCACAGTAATATATGACTTACGATATCGTGAACTGACCATTTATCTTCAGCAATCTTTATTTTCCAATCCATTTCACGAATCTCAGAAACAAAACGTATCCATTCCTTGAACTCCTCTAGTAACCGCGACCTCTCATTCATGGTTTCCGACTCCTCTTTTCATATTTGAGCTAGTTAAAATAACATATTTGTATGCATGAACCCCAAAGGGGCTGTCTGCTGTCCTAACCAAACCAGAAAATCACTCTTACATCTTCAGCATTCCCTAATTTCAATAATTTTGGAATTGTTTCATTGATGAACCTCGAACATGTATCCATAATATTTCTATATTCCATAAATTGATCACAATAATAATTTTCATCCCATTTAAAATCAATAAGTAGCAGCATCATTGAATTTTTGCTTACTCTTTTTAATTTTTCTCCAAGTACCATCAATCTGTTCATATTCGTCTCTGAAATACCTTTTCTCTACAAAAAACCAAATATCTGTGCCCATATAACCTCCCATAATATTTTTGCATATTCTACTTTAAAATCTCTGTACTGTACCAAAAGAAATCTTCATATTAGGTGCAACTAACCAGGATTCATCACTGAATTCTTTAGAAAATGTTGCTTCTGCTTCATATGTTTTTGAGCTTCCGTTTCGTTTAATCCTCTAGACAACAAATTATTAAGAACTTCTAAAACATCATTAAGTTCTTGTCCCAAGCCTTCTTCTCTCAAAGAACTATAAAGCATGTTTTTACTTTCCATGTCTATATTTTGATCAAGAAAATTCACCTTATCGCTAACCCTACATCCTACATTTCTTAAGCCTAACTGGCTTAGCATGATCGGTATTTGTATGTCTATATTCCCGTCTTTACCCATACTCTCTCATATAATTCCTGTAGACTCTTTGGATTAGGCATATGTAATAAAAAAGCATGACTGACTGCTATGTTATACTTCTTTTCTAATTCAACGTTTTCAATATCACACCCTATAAATTCAGCATCATAAGAGAGTTTTGAAAGTAATTCGTTGGCTTGCTTTATTAATTCCCTGCCTTTGTCAATGCCAGTATATGTTGATCCATTTGGTAGCAATGGAAGAAGCTTTAGTCCCAAATATCCGAAGCCGCATCCATAATCTATGATCTTTACAGGTTTATTTATCTTCCAAACCTTTTGTATAAGAAATTCCAAATAATCATCGTTATAGTACAACCAGCGGGTATTTCTTAGATAATCAATTTTATTGTTCCAAAAATATTCAGACATAAAATCCCTCTTGTTATTTCGTTTGACGATTTTCAGCTCATGTTTCTGCATTCACGAAATGCTTCAGTCTTAGACAGATCCTATCTTAGGTATGGGGAGTTTGTTGATTGAGCTTTAATTATCAAATTAATTTCCTGTATTGACACCCAAATAAATGGAATTTAAAACTTAATAATAATAATATACTATTTTTTAGAAAGAAAGAGAAACGATGGATAAATAGGTTCAAGCGCTTCTCTTTTTTTTAAAACGATGCCAGTTATTCTATTATATAGAACCAATAGTACGCTTAGCACTGCCCTATTATCGTAACTGGTTCAATTCATAATATTAGTTGCGTTCTTTGTTATTATTTTAAAAATTGTGATTCCCATGTACCATCTGCATATCCCCAAATTGTATGTGTACCAGTTTCGACTACCTCTCCAAGAGACGGATGAATAAAAGTCCAAGTGAAATATGCGGTCTGATAGGCGCTGTTGTCAGAGTTAATATATGGTTTATCTTCTTGTATGGTTACATTCACTACAGGGAACCAGTTTCTTGTAACAGTTCCACCGCCATTTAGAATATCAGTCACTTTCCCCTCACTAACTCTGTAATGTATATATACTTTTGTCGTAATTATATTGATACCAAATGTAGAAACGACTATTTCAGAATAAGGTGTATATTCAATTGCGAAAGGAGTAGTAGAGTTTTCTTTGTTTTGGTCTACTCTCACTTTTATATCTCCATTATATAAATCTGAATCTTTTCCGCTTTGTATTCCATTAAAAATTGATTTAATCACATGGGGATCATTCATATAATCCACAAATTTTTGTTGATCTTCTTTGGGGAGACTTGTGAACTGTTCTAGAATAGTAGAGGAATCATTATCGTTCAAAGAGTTGAGTCCTTTATTATTGTTTTTTAAATAGTTAATATAGTCTTCTGGGGTGTTAATAGTTAAAGAATCCTGTGCGTTAACTGAGTAAGGAAGAACACCTAAAAATAATATCAACACAACAAACAAACTTAAAAATTTTTTCACTTTATCAATCACTCCTTAGAAATAATAGTAAAATAGAACCAAATGAAGCCTTATAATGGAATCTATTTACAGGAGTTATCCTATCATACACTGAAAAAATTATCAAATGTCAAGAGAGGATATCAAATCTTTTGTATTATTAATAATGGAATATATTCACAATGTAAAGGAGAATGAATGTGGAGCTTTAATATGCATTAGGAATATGACTACGCAGGAGAGCAAGGGAAGAGAAGATTTGCTATTGTAATTGATCAGAAAAGGTTAATAGAGAAACTAGAAAAAAACCTGATTATTTAGAGTGTGAACACTACTCACATTATCAAGAATTTAAGAGAATGAAGATACTAAAGATATAAAACTAACAGTTATGGAGCCATTAAAGGAGTATAAAAGTGACAATCGCTGTTTGATTGTATAAAAAATATAATTTTCCCAATTATTCAAAAAGCAATAAAGTACTTAAAAGTAATAAAAACCTTAAAGAAGAACAACAAAACTAAACACGAATAGAAGGTAATGATAAGACTTGGAAATTACTAATTTAAAAACCGGCTACCGTTCTATTCATTAAAAGTATATTTCCTTTATTCTATTTTCATTTATATCCTTAAACCAACATTCTTCCGAATTTTCACAAGAATCCGATCCTTAGAAGTATGATACATCAAGGTCCTATCTTTTCTATTTAATAATTCTTCGACACTTCTTCATCACTTACGGGGCCAATTGCAGCAACATCATCTATGAATTTTTGATTGTTCTCTTCTTCGAACTTTACAAATTGATAATTCTTCCCCTACAACCTTCAATGCGTTGCTAAAGGTTAGGGTCGCTCACTGATATACTTACTGATATTCTTCAAATTTATATTTTGTTAATTTATTTAATTCGATCACTTGTTCTTTATTAAAATAGCCCATTAGGCAACCTTGATCTAAAATTGAAATATACAATTTCATGGATTGTTCAGTCTTTATTAGTTCGTTAAATTTCTTGAATATCTCCATATCCAACCAATCATCATATACTTTCATTTCCCATCTGATAAGTTCATTCATATATTCAAAAGAGACCCATGCAGTACCATTCTGAATATCTACGTAATCCGTTATATTATTTAAATTAAGTTTTGTCATATTCTCTAATCGTATTATTATTCTTGCATAGTCTCCATGGTCCTCAATACATTCAGTATCTAAATACCAAATTTCCTCAGATACATTTATAAATTCACCATTCACTTCAACTTCTCCACCTAAAGTAAGTAGTAGCAAGTTGTAGGGATCTTCTTCATATTCATTTCTCGAAAATTCTTCCAAAAGTAATTCTTTTTTTAAATCTGCACTCATGAAGATGCCCAATTCAGAAAGTTTGTTTAGTTGATCTTCAAATATTATTTTCTTCTTCTTAAATAAACCAAACAACTTAAACACCTTCTTTTTATGGTTTGCGTCCCTTTTCTATAACGCTTGTATTCATGAGCTCCGTCAGGGGTTGTCTGCTGAAATTCCTCTTCGATATCCAGCTCGCAGACCAAGGTTCCATAGGAGCTAACGAAACATAACTTCTTCGATTCACTTACAAAATCAGCCCTTTATCATCCTCGCCTTCGAGCTGTTTATAATTCTCAATAAAATATCTATAAGCAATTCTCTTAATCGTAGACAAAATTGCTTCGCATGAAAATGCCAACATTTATTTGTAATCATAATCCCTTAATGATAGTTCTTGAACAATTTTTCTACTGTCCTTTATTCTTAGAATTTGCTTCGGTTTATCATATATCCAAGCAAGCTTTATACAATATTCAATTAATATGGATTTTATTAAAGGTCTATATAAGTTAATGTAACAACATTCTTTCCAGTCGAACGAAATTTCAATAAAAGAAGTTTTATACTTCCTTGAATAAGCTCTAAACAATACCTCATAAGGTTTCTCATCAACAATGCAAATGAATTGATAATGTCTAACAATGATTGGGATTGCTTTTTTTTGAAATACTTTCATCATTCACCTCAACATTACTTTATCAGCAATTATGTCTAATAGCGTTCTTGTGTTCCTGAACCCGAGAAGCTTAAAGAAGCGTAGCGACTGGCTAGCTTCGGTTCTTAGCCTCGCAGGATTGTCTACCTGACTTTCACTTTCAGGAAAACGATGTTATGTGATACCTCTAGTTCTTATTTAATATATTCTTCAATCCTTGTTTAATATTATTTGGTCTCGTCTATTCTAGATTACTCTATTAAAAAAATCTCTGTAGTCTAAAGTCAATTCCTTTTTTAGTTCTATATTGGAAGAAATACACCACATATTATTAGCACTCTCTTCTTAAAATGCTTTTTACATTGATTTCCTCAACGTCAATTTTTGTTTAAATCCTTTGTCAGTATTATTTCCAGAGGTTCATTCTCAAACATTAAACATCCAGCATCTCTATATCCAAGCTTCCTATAAAAATGTTGAGCTTCTTCATTTGAAAGTGTTGAGGTCATAACCATTTCAAAACCTTTTTGTTTCATTAATTCCTCCCAATAGTGGACAACTTTTTTACCAATACCTGTTCCTCTATACTCCTCATCTATCCATATCATATTCATAAATGGTGTGTTGTCCCAGAAAAATCCGTATCTCATCCAACCTATTTTTTGATTGGATTCTCTGATTATTAGAATTTCATTTTCTTTTATTTTTGGTCTTATCAGTGTCTTATGTATGTGCTTGTCTCTTAACAAGATGTACTCATAATCAGATTCAATCGCAAAATCAATCTGCATTGTAATCCTCCCTTTCACTCTTTTCATCGAATATCTTCTTTGTAACACTCAGCACTGATGTCTCATAACGTTTGTACATTACATAAGTTTATAAAGTCTTTTTAAAAATGTATAAGTCACCTTCTTCTCTAACCTTAGTAAACCCACACTTTGAATAGAAGTGATGATTCTTCACACTCCAGCTAGGAGTATCCAGCCACCATTTAGTGCTGTCCGGAAATTTATTTTCAATTTTCTCCATCACCTTCGTTCCGATTCCTAGATTTTTAAAATTTGGATCAATAAAGATCCTTCCTAGATTATGCACTTGATTACATTCTACAAATATCATAGCTCCCCCGATTATTTCTCCATTAAAGAGCACCTTGAAATATTCGCAATTTTGCATCATCTCTTCTTGCCAACTTATGGAGTCATATCCTATGGGCCCAACGGTTTCGTTATTATTAAAATGCTTTGATTCATCCTCAAAACTGGCCTTTTGTATTTCAGCAAGTCTTTGCGCATCATTTTTTCCAGATTTTTCTAATGTCAGCACCCAACATACCTCCATTGTCTTTTTATTTTTTCCGGGGTTGTCTGCTGAAATGCCTCCTCGAACTCCATCCCAACAGGCCAAGGCTCTGTGAGGATTCTTATGCTTGAATATATGTTATCAGAAGTTACCGAACTTCTTCACTATGCATTCAAAATCAATCTGCAAATTTTTTTATCAGTAAATTTTCTTATATGCTCTTTTTTCATTTTGTAGTTTGATTATTAGTTCATATGCATCTCTTTCACTTTTCTGAGCTTTTAGTGACTCTTCTTCTGTTATTTCTATTTCTATCATTTGAACCACTATTGTTCGTGTCCCTCGACACCACGGTTCAGCAAATTCCAAAATTGTTCGACCATGACCGATGCCGGATATGGCATTGAACGGGTAATCCACCATTCCAATACCCCCACTGCCGCTGAAATTAAAAATTGCACCGTAATGTCCCTGTTCATATCCTGATCGAGGTTGATCGAATCCAGATGCTCGCACAGACTTTGCCGGAACATTGTCTCTATTTGGTTTCGAAAAACCGTACTTCCCTTGTTCGTCAGCATTATTGAGTAGAATGAAGCATGCTGCTCCAAATATTCAAACGTACGCAGTAGTGCGGTTTTGGAAGGGAGATGAAAGAAGTTATCTTCAGACATACAATTGCATAGTAACTCTTTAATTTGAGCTTCCATGCATTGATCGCGCAGATCGTACTTATCAGCAAAATGCAAATAAACCGTTCCGCGATTGACATTCGCTTCCTCAGCAATTTGATTGATCGTAATTCTCTCGAATTCCTTTTCTGACATCAGCCTCATAAAAGCATCAATAATGGCTTGCCTCGATTTTTGAATACGCCTGTCCATATCCTTCTCCCCTTTGTGCTATCCGAAAAAATGAACACTTCGAAGTCCTCTGTTGAAAAATCAACAACCACGCTTGTTTTAACCATTGAACCCCATATACCGCTCTGATACATTCACTTTATAAAATTTATGTTGATGATTCAACATATGTTCAATTTTAGTGGAGCTGTAATCATGAAATCTATTGTTTTACAATCTTTGGAATGATTTAAATCACATTGAATTAGGAGGGTTTAAAAATTGAAACTTACAGGAAACACGATTTTTATTACAGGCGGCGGTTCGGGAATTGGACGTGCGTTAGCAGAAGCTCTCCACAATCTTGGAAACAAAGTTATTATCGCCGGTCGACGTAAAGAGCGTCTGGAGGAGACGATCGAAGCGAATCCCGGCATGTCCGCAGTGGAATTGAATGTACAAGACCCTGCCAGCATAAAGGCGGCCGCCAAGCAGTTAATCAAAGAATACCCGGATGTTAATGTCTTGATTAACAACGCCGGCATCATACAGTCCGATGACGCGGCGGGCGTGATCGATGAGGATGTTTTGATTTCGACTGTCACTACAAACTTGCTAGGTCCCATTCGGTTGACTTCTGCATTCATCGAGCATTTGAAGTCCAAAGAAGAAGCCGTTGTCATCAACACGACTTCGATACTTGGATTTGTACCATTAGCGACAACTGCTGTATACTCCGCGACAAAAGCAGCACTTCATACCTATACGCTGTCCCAAAGGTACATGCTTAAAGACACATCGGTAAAAGTAATAGAAATTGTACCCCCATGGGTTCAAAGCAACAACGATGAACCGCGTGCGATGCCACTTGATTCATTCATTGATGCAACAATAAAGATACTTGGCACGGATACAGACGAAGTTCTGGTGGAAGAAGCGAAAATGTTTCGAAATAGCCCTGGCCCGAACGAAGGTGTTTTTGTGACTCAGCTTAACGATACGATGAATTCTGAACCTCCAAAAATCCATTGATCCACCTGTAATTCAATTTGCAAAAATTTAGGCGAACATGAAGTAGACACTCAGCTCCGTCTACTTCATGTTCATTTTATTGCAACTTGCTCGTGAAGTAAGAAAAAGCGCCAAGCAGTCACACCTATGTTTACCACTTAAATAATTTCGTTGATTTCACATAGCATTTGGGTATTCCTGAAGTTCAAACAGCCCTTTGTTAGGTGATATCGGGGACATCCTCGATTTACTTAAAAAATGTTTTCATGATCTTACTTCATTTAAAAATCTTGTTATTATCGGTAGGTCGGGAGGACTTATTTGATTGGGTATCTTGTTTAAATCAAAAAATCGTATATCTTGTACTTCAGCTTCATCACCTTTAATTATTCCACTGTATTCTTTACATATATAAGCTGCAACTACGTTATATACTTCATCTCCATGCGGATATCGATAATAAAGTTCCGGGCCTGAAAATATATCAAGTAATTCTAACTCTTCGGCTTCTAAGCCTACCTCTTCAAAAAGTTCTCGGCTTGCAACCTCCTTCATATTCTCACCAGGCTCCATTGAACCTCCTGGTAATCCCCATAGACCATTGTCAGTTCTTTGCTGCAATAATAATCGTCCCTCATCATCTATGAGAATCACACATGCTCCTGCCATAATTATAGGTCGGGTACCTACTAACTCTCTTAATTCTCTTATGTAATTCAATATCTTCACGCCCCTTTGAGATCCTTCAACAGACCAAGGCTCCGTTAGGAGCCACTGCTTGAATTTAACGTTATATGACGGATTCACTTCTAAAATCTACTTTCGTCAATGGATAAGGCATGTAGTCCGGGTGGCTCTGCTACTTAGCCGGTTGAATGTTTCCGTTGAATCCGCCCTTCCGAAATGCATCTTCCGGGCTAAGGGTCGGGCTTGTCCCGGCCAGATGAGTTGAATGCTATGTTAAATAACGTTGACTTTTTTCGAGTTAAGTAATTATTATTCTCGTTTCCATTTATGTGTTTCGAGTAGTTTTCCAGTTTCATAAAAATACTTTATTACTTCAAGCATAGGAATTAATTCTATACAAATGTTATCGCAATAATTGCCTAACTGGCCACCAGCAACCAGATGAATTTCACCGTTTCCCTGTTTATTGTTCATAAGAGTATATATATTACCATCAATTGTAATAGACACTATAAAATATTCCGGTCCGCCTCCAACCAATGCTGAATCTGTATCTGATACCTCAAAAAAAACTAATGTAAATTTATCTCCATCGAGTTTTTAAAAAAAACTTAAAGTGTCTGCCCACGTAGGATTCATAACTATTTCTTCATTGAATGTGGTCCCAATCCATTCATCAATACTAATAGATTTTATCACTTTTTCTTTTCATCCTCCTTTTTAGATGGTTTTATTTATTCGGGGGCTTTCATCTAACGATTCTACATTCACGATCCCAGCGAGTGCTCAGGTGTCCTACAGTGATCTCCTTTTCCGAAATCCTTCTGCCGGGCCGAGGGCGTATGCCGATGTGTGATACTATGTTATCAGATGAACTATGACAATTTTGAGGGTATCTACAAAATTTCTTCTCCCTTTAATATTTCATTTGAGAACTGGTCCACAGCCAACCACGTCGAAACATCCTCTTTGATATTCTTATTCCAAGCAACTAAAAAATGTACTTGGCATATCTCATTAGAATCAATTAGTGTCATAGGAATTTTAATGCCTTTATCAGAACTTAGGATAAAACCGTGCTTTTCAAAGTCAGAGTTTAAACATAGCGATTTAGGAATCATATCTCCTTGATTTCTTCTTGCCATTAACATATCCCCGTCTTGTGTCCCCAAGTGTAAACGGTATATCTGATTCTCGTATTCGACAGCTTCAAGATCTTCCCCAGTATTAGATCCATAATCTGTCCAACTGTAACCCTCCTTCCAAGAAGCAGAAAAGCTGCACGTACTTATTTGAGTGTTCGCATGAGGCTTTATTCTAAAAACTGCTCCCCAACATTCTTCTACTGTCAGATGTAAAGCGAGATTGAGCTTGGGTCTACAGACAACTAGCTCACAATCAAATGAATCATAATAATATTTATATAATGATCCACCATTTTTGAGTTTATAACTTTTTTCTGGATAATAGAAGTTATCAGAGACTGTGATTGAAAATTCAATTATTCCAAGAGGAGTATGTATTTGTGGCTGTAAGAGATTGTTTTCTTTAATTAAGACTTGTTCTCCATGAAATAGCTTCATTATTTTCCTCCTCATAGTCTTTCTAATAACGTTCCTGTATGCATGAACCCCAACTCGCTGGCCTAGGCTCCGATATTATGTTATGCGAAGCTTCTTCGAAAACTTTTGAACCGATGTCTACAATTCTTTGTTTAAAATAAACTCAAAATCTTCATCAGACACTAAATGATTATCTTTTATAAATGTCTCTAACTCATTCAAATAATTATTACAGAGTTTGATATATTTATCTCCATATTGATATTGAATCTTATTTGAATTGGTTTCAATATTAATGATTTCTTTACGTGCTCTTCTTAAAAACAATATTGAACTTGTATAATTATCACTTAGACATAAAGAAATTGAATTGTTAATATAGCAGACCAAGCCATAGAATACAGAATTTCTTCTTAAGCCTGTCCATTGCTTATGATTCTCTTCTGTATTTAATTTTTTGGCTAACTCAAAGACATGAGAATTCAAAAACATCTGGTATTCCTCCATCTCTAAGCAGTTTCGCATAACGTTCTTGTATCTACGAATCCGAGAGGCTTAAGGCGCAAAGCGCCGGGTCCATCGGACTTAGCCTCGCAGGGTTGTGAGCTGATCCCGCTTCTCTCTCTGCTTTCCACTTCTAGCGAACCAAGGGCAACGCCCGCAGCGTAGATGCGATGTTATATGAGGTCAGCTTTTCTTCGAGTCAACTAATAATTATGCTTCCTTGCTAGTTTCCACTTCATAAATAAATTTATATCACTTATAGCATCTAATATTATTCCTTTATGTTCTATATTATTTTTTAATTCTTTCAAAATGATTGGTTTTACTAGTCTTTTATCTAACTGTTTTTTAGTTCTTGCTATATGTGCTAATCCCAATACAGAATTCGCTCTTACATTTGGATTATCATGTTGCGCTGATTTAAGACATATATCTTGAGCAAACTTCCAATTGTGATGATACATTCCAACTGAAAGTGGTAAATATATAAGTTTTTCTACTTCTCGGCGAGTTAAAATATCTTTTATTTCCTGATCTGTGTATTCTTCGATATGCTTGTAAATTCGCTTCATAGTACTTGCTCCTAAATATAGCCTTTTTATTCCTAGCTGATCTCACATAACGTTTCTGTATTCAAGACGTCCGGCGTATGCCGAATATGTTCGGCTGATTCTACTTCATGGCTTCTCAACTTCTGCCGAACCGAGGAGCGAATGCGACGATGCTTGGATGTGATGTTATACAGAGGTACCATGAATTCATTGAATCTACTTAGAAATCCTGTTTAATTCACCATCACCATTCTCTCCATTCTTCTGTAATATCTTGATCCTCCTCAATTTCTAATCCAGCTAGTCTTGCTGCCTTATCTATAAATTCAGCCAGTTCTTCACGTTCCATCGTTTCAATAAAATAGTGTTCTTTTCATTCAATTCATTAAATGTAATTACAATTTCTTCTACAGCCTTCATAATACTTTCAGGATGTTTAGTTTCTTGTAATAATATTAATTGGTTTAGATAGTTATCAAGGACTTTATCACACATTAATAATCTCTCTTCTGTAAAAAGGTCATCTCCGTATTCAACCATTCTTTTGTTTTTACAATTGAGTTGGTTTTTCATTAAATAGGTCCTGTAATGTCATTGGGCACATCCCTCATTTTCTTGTTTTGTTTTAATAGATTTTTAAAATTGTTGCATAGTATTTCGCATATGAGTTTGCTTACTAACTTGCTTTTCACTTCACTTATCTTATTTTTTCTTTAATTCATCTTTTTTCATCTGTTAGCACACTTAAAGAAAGACCAATTACGGTCAACATCTGGTCATTACAATTGGCTTGGAGGGTTTATTCCCTTCTAAGTCTCAGATAATAAAAACCCACCTTCGGCTCTTAACCTTTAGGTGATTTTTTACCTTCTCTTGTTGTTATAGATGTATGTTAAAAATGCAAGAATAGATGTCCACAATAGTAACATTAGAGTCACCGCATCTTTTACATCCATGGTCTCACTTTTCGAAGGAAAACCATGCCCACCCAAGAGTCATTGTATCTATATTTTACCTGTATTTGCGAATGCAAACAAGTGTTCTCATTTATTTTCTTGCATTTTTCTTTTATTCTACTTGTTATCCATCATTTCTAGCATATAACGTTTCTGTGTTCACGATGTTCCTCTGGCTTATGCGAACGAAATGAGCGGCCGCCGTGCGTATGTGTCCGCCTGCCCCTCCCTGGCAATCCTCTTTGCCGGACCGAGGAACCGCCAGGTTCCGATGCGTGGATATGATGTTATCTGATGGATTGGCCATAAAAAAACAGTTCAACTTTCCCTCTATGACATAAGGCAAAGATGAACTGTCTTTAGTTCCTGTTAAAATCTCTATGCGCACAAGTAGTAACTTCTTCTCCCATCAAGCCAACAAAGCCTGAGCGATCTGATCCACAATGCCATTGATGCCTGTGGGTCCATAACAGCCGATCCATGTCGCGGCATCGACCGAGTGTATGTGCTGGCGCTCAACGGTATCAAGCATTCCCCAGACACGTTGCTCTGTCGCGGATATTCCCTCCTGCATGAGTTCATGGCTAAGCAAGAAGTAATGGCTGGCATGTACAGCCGGTAGTCTGTCAACTGAGATGTGATAGGCCGTGTCGGAGGTATCTGCCACAAATAACGGAACAGGCAGACCTAGATCATGGTACAGCACAGCCCCTGTACGATGAGAGGCAGAATGCACGCGAACCAGAGAATCCAGCGGACGGATCAGTGCCACGCTCTTGCCTGCCAGAACGCGAGCAAGTTCTTCGGACAGCAATGTGGTTCGTCGGTGATAATTCGCTATAATACGCTTTGCCTCTTCTCGTTTGCCTGTCAATTCACCGAACAGAGTCAGAATAGTCTGCCAGTTTTCATTGCGCTTAAACATGAGAACTGGAGCGATCCGGCTTAACTGTTCATAGTGCGGCTCATGTACCTCGGTGCAAATAATTAGATCCGGAGACAGTCGCTCCACTGCAAGCAGGTCGGGGTACTCATATGTTCCGAGTAATTCAGTATTCTGAAGTCCTGCCCTGATCGTTTGAGGGAAATGTAACACTGCATTGCCTAGTCCTACACTACCTGCTGGAGAGAGCCCCAGCGCAAGCAAATGATCGGCATATTGCACATCGAGTACAGCGATACGCTTCGGAGATCCGATAACATAGTATTCCCCTCGCATATGGCATATCACCGAGCCTTGGGCCGACTCATATGAAGAAGCTGTGCGGTTCCGCTGCAAGGAATGGGCATAGTCTATATCTGTTTTCGAAGCGGCATCAAGCCTATAACGCAGCGGAGGGACGCCATAATATTTCTTAAACGCCCTACTGAAATAATACATGTCGCGATAGCCCATTCTGTCAGCAATTTCACCGATGGGAGCATCCGTGTGACGCAGCATCCGCGATGCACTCTCCATGCGCAACTGAATGACATACTCAGTCAGTCCGAGCTGCTTCTCTTGTTTGAATCGTCGCTGCAGCTGTCTTAAGCTGCAGCCAGCAAGGGCTGCCAGCTCTTTAAGCTCCAGATTCTGGCGATAATGCGACGCTATATATGAAGCGATAACATTCACCATGTCAGACGCTTCTCCTCCCTGATCACGTTCGTAATCCATGATCAGTTCGTAGATCATGCCCTGAAGCAACGCATTGGCATGAAAACGTTCCATCCCTTCGCCACGACGCCATTTGGCAACGATTTTTTCTGCATTCTCGATCCATTCTGCTTGGGTTACCGAATTTTGCACAAATGAAGTGCGCAACGGATGTTTTCGATATGAAGGCAAAACAAGAGAGGCTCCCTCCATAGAAGAAGCCTTGTACATGATCACGATATAATAAATGTCGTCTGATCTGGCCGTCAGCGTTAAGGATGTCCCCTTAACAACATGACCAGCAAAAGAAGCTCCAATGTGGCAAACCTCACCATTCATTGCAAGCTCCCCTTCCCCTCCGTATGCCAGCAACAACACATTCGAAGTTAATTCCGTTTCGCGAAGAACACTGCCTGTCTGCAAAGTACCGCTATACTCGTCAAGCATCTTGATCGTTGTATCACTCCATAGACTTGTCTGTTCTTGTAGCGGCATTTCTCTCATCTCCTGACAATAGCATCCTTTGCTAGAGTGACTCGCATGGCTGGGCTTAACCAATTAACTACAACCAGGCCTGTTAGCAAAAGTAAAATTGTTGCTGTTGTCATTTTAATTGAGATTTATTCTCATTGTCAATTTTCGGACATTTTCTGCAATATTCCCCTGACATCTGGTAATAAAAACAACAGGTGGTACGCTTGCTTTTCACGGCTGGAAAGCTGTCCTTATTTTTTGTGAACCGGGTGAACGGATTTCTTTTTACACCGAACAAATGCCCAGGCGCTCCTTGCGTCAGATATGAAAAATCTGCCTGGATGTGCTGACTTTCTTGCTCAGCATTGTCTACTTCAGGAGTATATAATGGGACAATGCGTATCATGATATTCTCCCAAAGGATACTCATCGAAAGAGGAGCAATCGCAGCAAGCGTCTTTAACAGCGGTGCAAGGTGTAACGCAAACATCTCCTTTACCACCTTTTCCCGCCACACTTCCCTGTCTCCAGTTAGTGCTTCTGCCCGAAGCCCGTTCATAGCTAGAAAAGGAAAATGCGTCCCCCCCTCATTAGCTGTGAGAGTCGGATGATAGAGAAAGCTGTTGTCTAGCCGAAAAGAAACATGCTGATGATGAACGGTCATCGCGGTCAGCAACGGAGCAATCCACAGGTAGCCGATTCGCTTAGCTAACATCGAAGCAGCTACCCTCATGTCAGGCGCACCAATATACTCTTGAAGCCAGCTTAAATACTCTCGGCATGCAGCTTCTTCATGTAGTTGACTCAAAGCAATAATACGGACATTATCTTCAGACGGCTCACCAAGCCGAATCGAGTGTTCTTCCACCGTTTGCTGCCATAAGTCAGTCGATAGATAATGGTCCATTTTAATTCGATCCCAACAGTGCTTCCGATGCCTGATCTACAATAATATTAATTGCAAGTGGGCCATAATAAGCGATCCAAAGTGTAGAATTAACATCATATGCACGGTTATTTTTGACTGCATCAAGGGATTTCCATACTGAACTGCTATCCAAAGCCTCTGCCTCTGCCGCAAACAACTCATCAGACAGAACAAAATAATGATCTGCACCAATCTCAGGAACTTTCTCCATCGAGATTTCAACGGAGGTATCATCTTTGATCTTCTGGACTAATGCAGGCATTTTTAAGCCCAAATCCTCATACAGAATGCCGCCTGTTCGATGCTCAAGACCATGAACACGAATGCCTTCTTTTCTCGGACGAATAAGTGCTACCGTTTCCTCTCCCAACTTCTCCGACAGCTTCTCCTTCAGTCCTGCAATTTTGTCCTCATAAGCCTTACGCACAGTTTCTGCCTCTGCCTGCTTACCTGTGATCGCAGCCACCGTAGCTAACGTATCTCGCCAATCCTCGTAGAAGTCAAGTACGATTGTGGGTGCTATTTTGCTTACACTCTCATACTCTTTCTCTTGAAAATCAGTCATTAAAATAAGATCCGGGTCCAATGCTACAATCGCTTCCAGATTGGGCTTGTCCCGTGTACCTAAAACCTGTACGTCACCCGGCTTATCGCCTAAATATTCCGGAAATGTGGTATTGCCTTCAGCGATAACACTGCCTGCCGGCTGCTCGCCAACGGCTAGCAATTGATCCAGAAATTTGACATCAAGCACAGCAATTTTCTTTGGTTTCTCGTTAAGCGTATACTGACCCTTCATATGCGAGATCGTAACCGGGAAGGCTCCGGCAGTCTGAGACGCTCCATTCGAAGGCGTGTCCGTTGGAGTTGTAGCAGACTCATTGCCGCCATTTGTACCTGCTCCGGCACCGCAAGCCGTCAGTACAAGAACAAGGGCCAGCATCCAGCCCATTAAAAATCGTGATTTATGGTGAGCATGTGCCATGCTTCCGGCAGCTTGCCTCTTTGTTCCTTTATTCATGGTGAATCCTCCTTATGTATGATAATGATTTTCATTATCGAAATATAAGGCGAGTATAATATATCTCCACATCGCGTTACCATGTACTTTTGCGACATTTCAGCCGGACTAATGCGACATGTAAACCGCTATATCTTCATTTACAATTCTATCAGCTCTTTTACTAATTACTGCATAATCATCGTCTAATGTATCAAGCCAACAAAACCAAGAATCTCCCATTTTTTCTTTTCATTGATTTCTACCTCTTGCGTCAATGTACATTCCATATCCATTTGTTCCATTGAAACTACAACAGAGGTTTGTATGATAAATTTGTGGTACTCTTCATTAAATTCTGAATGTGGGACTCATAAAATGTTCCTTTGGATTCATAAGCCATTTTCGGTGAAACATCTATCTTTAATACCCTTTCATCCGCAGATATTTCTAAAACATTTTGCTTTCTCCTTTTATCAAGTATTTCCTATAACGTCCTTGTATTTATGCACCCGTTAGGGGGTGTCTGCTGAAATAATTTCTCTCCAACACTCTTCTATCAGACCCAGGCTCCAAAGGAGCCGCAGCTTGAATATTATGTTATGTGATGCCACATCTTCTTCGAACTTTCTACCTACAATTATTTATGGATTTGAACTTTGATTTTAGATATTTGTTTATCTATTAAATTATAGATTTTTTCGATTTCATCTTCTTTGATCTTATTTTTTACCAATTCATTTTTAATTTCTTGTTGAAGTTCAATTAACGCTTTAAGTTTCAATGTTATATACCAGCCTGTCCATTCCGTAACTAGGCTATCGTCAAAGCATTCGCCATCGGTATAAAAGAACATTCTATAATAACCTATTCTCTTTTTTTTGTAGTAAATGTCTAACGTAGATATAACCTGCTGGGAATAGTGACTGTCTGCAATCTGATAATCGGAATGAAAAATAGTTTTATACTCAATTGTATCTATTGAAGGCTTAATATCTTCTAGATTCAATTCATCAAAAAACAAACTAATTTCTTCTGGACATTCTTTCATGTAGTTATTGAATGTTACCCAAAAACCTTCTAAGGTCCTATCCATAATTTTATGTGTATCAATCCAGCTCTCTAGCGCTAAATTATCCAATTGAATCATCCATCCTTTAAAATCTTATGTGATTTCACATAACATTTCTGTATTTATGAACCTCTAAGGGGTTGTCTGCTGAAATTCCTCCCCTAAATCCATCCGCAGACCAAGGCTCCAAAGGAGCCGCTGCTTGAATATTATGTTATACGACGAAATTACTTCTTCGATTAGGCTTTATTTATATTTTTTCAACGCTCTAACCTATTTAACTTAATCATGTTTATTCGAGGGATTTTGTACTTCCAAGCGTGCTTGTATACTGCTTTTAATATATTCAAAAAATTCATTATTGATTTTCTTAATTCTTTTCATTCCTTCACTTTTATTGGCATATCTCAAATCGAAATACTTCCATTTACTTTTATCACCATAATCATATATTTCCCATCCAGTTTCATGATACGTGATGAATTTATAAAAAACGGTAATCTTATAACGTGAAATTAAAAAAACTACATTACATTGGTAAGGGAAAGTTGCCGGATAACTTGGATTTAATTTTATTTTAAGAGAGTCAAAAGTAGTATTCAGCCTTGTAAAAATACCTTTAAACTCAACTTTTGGCTTAAACAATGGGATGAGATTCCCATAAATATTGTTACTATTACTGATCTCTTCTTTCTCTACTTCAATAAAATAATCATTAGGCTTTTCATCAATCCACCTAGCTACTGAATCTATGTCTAAAATTTCTGTATAATTTGATACTTCAATAACATCTAAAGAAAATATCTCTGCAAGAAAGTCAATATTAATTATTTCAGCAAATGCTTCTTTCATCTCACTTAAAATCTTATCAATCTCATCTTTAGATGAATATGATTTAGATAATCTTTTAATTGCTTCAGTCAATGAAGTTTCTTCTTTTTTATAATCAAGAATTTGTTTTTCATATTTTTTTATATCAATATTTTTTATGATATCTGTAATATTACAAAAAATATCACTCATAGTGCCTTGAGTAACAAAATAAGGAGTTTGTTTACTTGACTGAGCAAATTTATCTTTAATGTATTCTATAATGCTTGCATAGCTGATTTCATTTCCTTTGTAATTTAAGATGGCTTCGGCAAAACTTTTTGTAAAATGACTAATCGTATCTACATAGGAAGACTGATGGCTATGAGAAGAGAACATAAAATACAAATTACTAATTGCTTTTTCTTGTTCGAAGATTTGAGTAACCTCTAAATCTCCTTTGATATAGGGTATTCCGGAATTACATGCATCAACTACTTTTACAGTTAATTTTGGATCAACTCCTCTAATCTGTTGATCAATAAAATTATTTGAAAGAGTAGTTGTATTATATTTTTCTTTTGAATAGTCTGTTAGAACAAATCTAAGATCCTCTTCTTCCCCATCATAAGTTCCATGTCCAGTGTAGTAAAAGAAGAGTTCCCCAATCTCTTCCTCCTTTATACCAGAGAAGAAACTCGTTAAACTTTCTTTTACATTCAGAGAATCGGTTTTTTCATATATTTCTAAAACATCTGTGTATTTATTTGTTGCCTTTAAAATATCTGATATAAGTTTATAATCATTTTTACAACCTGGTAGTGGCGTGATATTTTCGTAATCTGATACTGCTATTACTATAGCTACATTTTTCATGATGTAATTCTCCCTTTCTTTAACTTTGATTCTGTCGTATAACGTTTCTGTATTCACGAACCCGAGAACCTTGAGCCCCAACGGGGCGGCCGCGACGCGGTTAGGTTCGCAGGTTTTGTCCGCCTAGATCCAAATTCCTCGGGAGGACCAAGGAGCCGTCAGGTTCCGCAGCGTGAATAAGATGTTATGTGATGTCGACAACTTCCTTAAATTAGCTAAATGCCTAGTACTGAAATATAATTTTTGGATTTCAATCGCTCTTTAATCCATGTTTGAATTCGTTAATTAATTTCCTCAGTTTTTCAATGTTATTTTCATAGTCTTTTATAAATTCATCTTCACTACATCCAAAGAAAAAGCCAATATGCTCTTTAAGTGTATTCATTTCGGGTTGTCCTTCAAGAAGATTTATTACTCTTTCTAATCTCCCTAGGATTCTCCCCCAAATTTCCTTTTGAATCTCATTAAAAGCATAGAGATCATAAGTAGTATATTCATTTTCAATTGATTTCTCTATAAAACCAAATACTTCTTCGGTCAAAAAGATTGAAGTATCATTCCAACATTGACCAAGATATCTACCCGGCAAAATTTCAATATAACAAGTGCCTTCAAGTTCTTCTTTATTTCTTATTATCTTCATTGTGCTTACCTCTTAAATAATATCGTCGATTTCACATAACGTTTGTGTATCTACGAACCCTCACCACCTTAAGGACCGTAGGTCCGGCCGCGATGCGGTTAGGTGGTGCAGGGTTGTCTGGTGAATAGGCTTCCTCAAAATCCCTCTTGCAGACCAAGGCCGACAGGACGCAGCGTATATACGATGTTAACTAATGTTCCGGCCTCCTTCGAAATAATCAATACTCTGGTCTTTAAATAGTTCTTTCAATTCCCTTGATGTTTCACTAACAAAGATCTTAATAATTTCTGCTTTAAAATAGATAGGTGCTATATGAGGTTCATTCTTTAGATTTTGCAGCCATCTCACCTTATTATCCCTATACTGATTGACTTCAAGCTGCGTAATGTAAGGATTTATTGTATATCCCTTGGCTTTTAAGAGTTTTGTAAACAGTTTTTCAGTACTTCCCATTGATCTTAAGAGATCAAATTCTACTTGGCTAACTTCAAGGTTATATGTCTTTCTAATATCATTCTTTTCGCCTCTGTAGTTTTTCTCAAAATCGAAATAGACGGTATCTGTCCACCTTAAATCTGTATAAATATGTGAAAAGTAACCTATAACAAAGTCCTTCCATTCTGGCCCCGCTTGCTTCAGTAAATATTCCTTGCACTTCTCCATGATCAATTCCTTGGCTGGTAATTTATCGTTATGTACGAGATGAGTCACACCTTTTTCTTCCCTGGATACCTTCCCTCTCATATGAATCGCATCCGGAGCAATACTGCCTAACAAAAAATTGGGTGAGGGGTCATTAATAGAAAGGTTTTCTGAAATTGCAAAGTGTACCATAGGCCAAGGCAAATTAATTCCTCCTTTGATATTTCCTTCAATCATGAACTTGTCGGAATTTCAGTTAACGTTCAGGCATTCACGAACCCTCACTGCCTTAAGCGACCAACGGGAGCGGCCGCGATGCGGTTAGGCAGTGCAGGGTTGTCCGCCTGTTAATCTTCCCTGAAAATCCTCGGGCGGACCAAGGGGTGCGACAGCGACCCGCAGCGCGAATGTTTTGTTATCGGATGTCAATACCTTCCTCGAACCTCTAAAAATCTTGGAGTCAGTTTCGCTTTTGTTTCTATATCTTATAGTTTTCTTGCCTTTATCACAAAAGTTACTGGAAGCATCTTTGCTCTCTTTGCCATATCGCTGTTATCATCCCGCAATTGCATAAACTCATAATCAGATTCCTCAATCATTAGCTCAATTACAAACCCAGCTTTTGCAAGCGCGTTTACATAAGTTGACAGCATACGGTCCGCTAACAATAGCTCACCTTCATCAACTACCGGATACCAACCTTCATTAAAGTAACTCTTATTAATTACAAACCTATCATTTTCTGTAGTGACCCATCTGTGTATAGGGTGAGACCAACTGAAAATAAATAGCCCGTCTTTTTTAAGGTAAGAAGATATTCGTCGAAAGGTACCCTCAAGATTGGTGGTCCAACCTATGGCATAAATTGAATAAACATAGTCAAAATAATCCGTCGGGATGCCGCATTCTTCTTCCATGGGAGAACATATCAATTTTGCTGCTATTCCACATGACTTCAAATGTTGCGCTGCCTTTTCAATTTGTCTTTCTGAAATATCCACAGCCCATAGTTCAGATGCGTTTCGTTCCCCTTGATATTGCAAGGATTGACCATTTCCGTAGCCGATCTCCAGCAGTTTTTTTCCTGAGATATCACCAAAGAGCTGGCACTTTTCTTCTGAGATAAATGCTCCATAATAAGGGAGCACGATTGCTTTTAAGAAGTCATTGCCTTTGGTATCCCAATATAGGCTGTTTGTTTTATGAACAACATTCTTTTTTAAGTCTTCCGAGCTGCCGACACCATTTTCCCCATCAACAATAATGCTTCTTCTATTTAATGAATTCTTGTCCATGAAGGCACCTTCTCTTAGTAGATATTTATATTTGAGCATTTCAGATTTGCATTAATTTCCGATAACGTTTCTGTATTCATGAACCCCGAAGGGGTTGTCTGCTGAAATGCCTCTCCGAAATCCTTTCACAGACCCAGGCTCCAACGGAGCCGCTGCTTGAATATTATGTTATGTGTAGTTATCACTCCATTGATTGACACCCTAGTTTACGCCTTCCAACCCATCTCTTTATACAATCTTCTAATCTGTTTTATAAAACTATCATCTTCCCTTCCCTTATTTATAATCTCTTCATCGGTGGTTACAGCCCATCTAAAAATTTGTTCAATACTCCCGTAACTACGTTTAAATCCTTTGGCCAACTTCAGTATGTTTTCTTTAGTTGCGGCAAATGATAATACTACTCTTAACTCTTCATCTGTCCAAGGTCTCCCCTTATTTTCTGTACTATACGCTTGTTTTTTCTCATATTCAAAAATCAATAATTTCGTTTTGTGGATTACCTGGTCTGTTGTTAGTTCTTCAATTCCTTCATTAAGTAATTCAATTAATCTATCTTTATATTCTTTCTTTTTCATAGATTTCCCCTCCATGATCTTTTCAATAATTACACATAACGTTCCTGTATTCACGGCTCAGCGTATGCTGAGTGTCCGGCGTATGCCGGACCAAGGACGAATGTCCGCAGCGTGAATATTATGTTATAGGATGTATCCGACTTCTTCGATAATGCTAATCTATTCAATCAATCAAATGAAAGTATAGAAATACTTACTTCTTAACAACTGAAAGTTGTAATATTTCCAGATCACTTCTTAATGCCCTTTCAACAAATTCTGGTCTTGTATCTCCATCAAATGTTGTAATCACACGTTTTACGAAATAATCTGCTAAATCATACTCTTTGTACTTTTCATCATTTAATATTTTATTCCCACTACATACACTTACTGTTCTCTTACTTCTATCGTACTTATAAGGTGCTATTTTCATTACTTTAGGATTCGGCGTTATTTTTCTCATTTTTTCAATTTGTTCTTTCAATCCTTTTGATTCTAATTTACTGTTTGATTCTTTCATCAATTTTGCTTGAATAAGAATTGCTTTCTTTATTCTTTTTGCCGGATTCTCTTTATCCACTATTTCAGCTACGATTGATAAGTCAGCTCCATACTTAGACTCAGCAGAATTCTTCCCTCTATCATCTATATTCGCTCCAAAGAACTCTATTTTGTAGTTATCATCATTTATCACAGTCCCTCGTAGATTGCTTAGTAATGTCGAGGTGTAATGTGATTCTTGGTTATTTTGTTCAGGTAATGTCTTTAGAATAGCATTGTTAACATAATCCTTAAGTGTTTTTCTTATGTATTCAGGGAAACTAAATGCATGTTTCATAAGTTCTCCTCCATAATCTTGCTTTTTATTATAAATATAAATTTTTAGATATGGATATTTCCTATAACGTTCTTGTATTCATGACCCAGCGCATGCTGGGTGTCCGGCGACTGCCGGACCGAGGACGAATGTCCGATGCATGAATATTATGTTATCTGCTGTTTCTCACTTCTTTGACTAAACAGTAAGCAAGTCTTTTAACGACCATTCATTATCATTTCCGTCTTTTGAAACAAACCAAATATGAGTGTATTTTTCTGGCTTGTATATTGCATTTTTATTTCTAAGAAAATCACTCATTCCGAATATAGGAGAAGCGTTCCTAATTAAAAGCGCTATTGGATATGCAGCATCATACTTCTCTATCTTTTTTTCCTTCTGTTTCAGTAGTTCATTAAGAACCTGCATATAGCTTGCTGAATTTTCTAATCCATGCATTTCCTCAGCCGATCTTCCAAATAACATTTTAGCTTCGTCGGCATCGTAGAATAGGTGAGTTACTTCTAGAGCTACTAATCCATCTTTTATGCTCTTTAAGATATAATCTGGACGCTCACGTCTCTCTATTACTTCTAAGTGATCTTCGCGATTTAAATTATATAAATCTACAAAGATGCCAACGGCAGCTTCTTCTAAGGCAGATTTTTCATCATCATGATTTTTCATTACTTCTCCCTCCCTAAATATATTTGAGAAATTGCAGATAACGTTCCTGTATTCACGACGTCCGACAAAGTCGGATGTGTCTGCTGAAATACATCTTCGAAATCCATCCAGCAGACCAAGGGTCCTTCAGGAACCGCCGCTTGAATATTATGTTATAGGATGTCATTGTCGCCTTCGAGCCGCATTTCAAGATTTTCTACTTTATTAATGCAATTATCTACTCTGTCTCCAAATTGTATGATCAGTAATTCAATCTCTCTCTTTAAGTAATTAGAATAATCATGAGCAATTTGATCTATGTCTTTGTGGTTTAGCAAGTTATCCCTTATTTGATTTAATAATCTTTCTAGAACTAAAAGATTGTGTGCTAGACTATCTTCATCATTAAGGCTTACAGTTAATCTTTCATTATATACCTTTTCTATTTTGAGTATATTTTTGTTTACTTTCTTGACTATATTTAGATGATGTTTTTTCATTTTCTTTTCTATAGGTTTGTACTTCGATTTTTTTGGTTTAAGGTCTGAACCTTGACTAACCTTATCCTTTAGAACCTGTCTTATCCGTTAAACCCTGATGTTCTAAAAAAGATTTTTCTAATTTAAGATACTTATTAGTAAATTCAAATCCGTCTTGTTGAATAGGTGCTTTCTTAGCGGAATCAGTTCTCCCCGTTAAAACTTGAAGGAAAAGAACCGTGGAGTACAAAGTATTCGTATCTACATTTATTGTGAAGTTGCTTGAATAAGCTGATAGTAAACTTTTCAAGGACCTATATTGTTCTTTTCTTCTATAAAATAAATTTCCAGTTTTGTTTTGCATGGTTGTCAAATATATACCGATAATAAAAAGAAGTAGAGCATAAAAAAAACTTAATACAAATGTTAAGATATTCAACTCATTCGATTTCAAAGTATCGTTAAGACTAATGTACAAATAAATGCATGCAAGAGTAACAACAAGAATTAAAGAAAAAACTATGATCTTATAATACCTTTCATGTTTTGAAAAAATGTAAAATCGCATTATCTCTTTTCATCCTCTACAATGATTTCCTATAACGTTCCTGTATTCATGAACCCCGAAGGGGTTGTCTGCTGAAATGCTTCCCTGAAATCCTTCTCGCAGACCAAGGCTCCAAAGGAGCCGCTGCTTGAATACTATGTTATACGACGGAATTGCTTCTCGAATTAACTCTTGTGTCTAAGATCTTAACTACTTATTTGACTCATACTTACAAACATCATTAAAAACACTTAGAGTAAGAAAAGTTAAGGGGTTCTTCTTTACTTGTAAATATTTCTTTAATAAGTCTGTATCAATTTCTTGTTTTTTATCTTTTGTAATTAATCCAAAAATAAAATTAGAATTTGAATAAACTAAATCAAACACATCTTTTTTAGAATACTTAGGCTCTAGTCTTAATGTTTTGATATAATTATCGACTTTCAACTCTCCAGCTCCATCTAGAGTTACTTTCTTTTCTGAAAAATCAATACCAAATTTAATAAGTTCCCCAATTTGAATATTGTAAGGTGAATAAATAGGTGCATAATATTTAGTATGCTTTCCATATATACCGTTACAGCCATAGCAGGAACTCATTAAATTGTTGGGGTGCATACTAACAAACGGGTAATCTGATTTTGGTATAAAATGTTCAATAACTATGTTCCCATCAGAAATAATTGTATCCACATCGCAATATGGACATATATAGATATTGTTTTCACCTTTGAAATTCTCATGAAATATCTGCCTTGAAAAGGTGCTTGAATGGGAATCGATTATTCCCCAAATTTTGGCGTTATCAAATAGCTTTTGATAGAATACCTCAATAAAAATATCTTTTAATACCGGGTCTATATCTTCTTTCACTAAATTGAAATCAAAATTATCAAGCTGAGTATTTTGCTTTTTAAAAATTTCGAATTGTTTTCTTAAGTATCTCACTTTTTTTGTGTTAATTAATTCCTCTAAATAATATTTTATATAAAATTTATTAAATTTTAAATTTATTACATATTTTAAAACAGCATAGTAGTTTTTTTTACTGTGTTTTTGATCGAGATAATTTTCAAAAGACTGAAATAATTGTTTTTTCGTAGCGTATTTAACTAGAGTAGATAAAAATGGGGAACAGATATTATCTTGAAACAACTTCAATTTTGCTTCATTTTTGAAGTTACTAACTTTCCACATTAATCTCACCTAATTCAAGCAATTTTTTAAAAACCATTACCTTTAAAAAAGATTCCCCCATTGCTCCAAAAAATGCTTTCAAAGACGCCGTATCCTCTTCTTTTACTGCTTGAATAACTACTTCTTCAAATCTATTTTCCATTTGCTCATTGTCTACAAGTTTATCTAATATTACTCTCTCATCTGCAAGAAAAGTATTAAACTCAGGTGTCTTTATTTCATCATCTTCCAAAATTCTTATTTGTTCTGAAAATAGGCTATTAATAAAGCTATAATTGTGACTACTTATAAGTAAATGACAATCGTATTCCTTTAATAAAATTGATAGGATAGGTAGTAGATGCTTATTCCACGAATAGTTCAAATGTAATTCTGGCTCTTCAATGATTAAAATGCAATTGTTCTTTATATGTGTTAATAAAAAAAAGAGCCGACCAAACAAAAGCTTTTCTCCTGTACTCATATTTTTTATCTTATATTCTTCACCCTCATTTCGTTTGATAATTACATCATTAAAATACAAATGCTTATGTTTCAAAAGAATATAAATTAACTCCATGATATAATCTTTATGAAAGTGTTCAAAATTAAAAATGACATTGAATCCATCTACGTCCATTTCGTTTCCGAAAACTTCAAAAAATTCTCCTGTGATAAAATCTTCATTGTTAAAGTCACGAAATGCTTTGGGATATTTCTGCTTTATTTTTATTAGATCTTCGAAATACGGAATATCTGATTTCTTTATGAGAAACTTACCGTAATCTTCTACGTAACAATATCCCAATTCCTCATAAAATCCATCGTGTATATTTTCTCCTGATTCGAATTTGTAGAAAGTCGGATGTGAGTACCTAGCAAAGATCTTATTCACAAAGCTAATGTTCATTTTTTTAAATATGTAGTTCAATTGTTGATTCTGGAAATACATATTAATAAATTTAAAAATACCTTCTGAAAAGTCCATTCCGTAAGTATTTTTATAGTAAAGTTTGCTATTTATTTTTAGCAGTTTAGTAGCTAATAGATTGATCGGATATTCTAGTTCGTATTCACTATCAAAGCCAGAAACTATCACTCGTCTAGGTATAAAATCTAATATTTCATGAAATTTCTTTGTTTTTTCAGTATAGTCAGAAGGAACTTTTTCTTTATTATAATAATCTTGTCCTTTCCTTCTTCCTCTCTCGGGTAATACAAATGTTCCTTCATCATCTATCCTCATATATACAACTTCCTCATACCTTTGAATACTCACTTGATGATCATTAATTTCATAGTTAAGCTTAAAATCTGTAGGTATTTTAGACTGAGACCGCTCTAAGTTTCTAAAAATATTAGCAATAAGACTTAATATCGTCGTTTTCCCAGTGCCATTCAGGCCTATGAAAGCAGTAATACTAGCATTTTTATATAACATCTTTTCTATCTCACTTTGTGACTCCCAAAAAACAATTTCTTTTCTCTTGAATTTTTTATAATTTTCTATATATAAACTTATTAATTTCATAAATCCTCCTACTTATGAATTCAAGCTTTCACATTATTTTTTATTCATCGGTTTACCTAAAATGTATCTGCTAATGCTCCAACAGCAATGGAGATTCAAATTTTAAAGATATTCTATAACTCTTTATTGAACTGCAAAATCCCAACATTTAAAAAGTCTTATCATCCTTTTTTCTATTATTATTGATTCTGTCGTATAACGTTCCTGTATTCAAGACCCCCGAAGGGTTGTCTGCTGAAATGCTTCCCTGAAATCCTTCTAGCAGACCAAGGCTCCGAAAGGAGCCGCTGCTTGAATAGTATGTTATATGACGGAATCACTTCTTCGATTAACCAACAGTCATTCTTGATTCTAATCAGTCATTGTTCTGCTATATGTTCCAATAAATCTCCTGGCTGACAACCTAAAGCCGCACATAATTTATCAATCACTTCTAATGACACATATTCGTTCGTATTGAGTTTCGCCATTGTAGCAGACGAAATACCTGTCATTTTCAATAAATCCTGCTTCTTAATCTCCCTGTCGATCAATAATTTTTGAAAAGGTTTATAACTAATCATCTGATATTCCTTTCACACATCAAGTGAATTTTTCTTTAATTATATGAAAGTATATTTTCTTTATCAAAAACATCTTCAACATGTATTGACTTAATTATTTTACATGTTAAAATTATATTCAATAAGTTGAACTTTAATTCATAAAGTCAAATAAATTGGATGGTGTTCAGAATGCATAATTCTTTGGAAGTCTTACTTGATTCACTGATTCAGACTCGAATTGAATCTTTATATGGCGAGCTTATCAAAAACAACTCCAGCTACAACCAGTTCTCATCCGAACGGAATCTCTACTTCAAGCAGTTACATGAAGGAGTACCGGAGAATATTCAGAAGATCCTATTCCTTTACGATGATGCTGAGCTTTCTGTTCAAGCTATTTTAGAACGTGAAATTTATTTGCAAGGTTTTAAGGACGCTCTTCATCTGCATAACGAATTACATATATCTTTAGATTGAGAGCCTTCAGGCTCTTTTTCATTTTGATTCTGTCATATAAAGTTTTGCCCATTCACGAACTCCGTCAGGAGTTATCTGCCACGATTTTTCGGCAGATCAAGGAACATATTAACGGTGCGTGAATGGAATGTTATGCGGAGTCCTTGTCGTCACTGAATTATTTACTGACCTCCTTAGTTTTCTCGTTCGCAACAATTGCTTCAGCCTTATAATCCATCATTGTTCTCAAGTGTTTTTTATAGGCTGAAAATGTTGAATAAATATAGTAAACGTAAAATACTGGGATACCGATACCCAGATACATTAACAAGTCACCAAGTAACAATTCTGTCGAAAAAAGATTGATTTTGTTATTAATGCTGGAGTTATTATTTGTATAAAGACCTAAGATAAATATTATAATGGGTATGGGTGAGAACGTCTTTAACAGATCTAATTTTGTTTTAGTTATTTCAACAAAAGTCCCTGACCACACTGCATACATCTCTAACCTTGCATAAGATAATTTTTCTTTTTTAGTTTTATAAATCAAGTTCATGTGTCTAGAAAACTCAATAATTTCTTTATAATCCTTATAACATATACCAATTATTATGATCGAATAAATTAACCAAAAATAAAACGAAAACATAAATTTTGATACATCAGGAAAAAAAGTTTTTCCCAAATATGAAACTATAATCATTAGAATAATCTTAGATATAAAGGAATAAATAGATCGTTTTAAGTGATAGTTCAATTGTTTGTCTCCTTTTACAATAATTTCGTATAACATTCTCGTATTCATGAACCCCAAAGGGGTTGTCTGCTGAAATCCCTCCCCGAAATCCATCTTGTAGACCAAGGCTCCATTAGGAGCCGCAGCTTGAAAATAATGTTATATGGTATAGGCCACTTCCTCGAAAGCATGCTATATTATTTCATAAATCTTCAAACTTCTAATCTTTGAATCTAGATACCTACTTGTTCCTAGTGACTCTGAATATATGGTTTCAATGCAGTGCTCAATAATTTTGTCTTTTACTCCTGTAAAATTCATAATTACTTTAGGATTCACATCAATCTTAAGCATCTCGGTAATTGCATATTTTATAATTCCTGTAAGTCCACCTCTCCCTGTTATTTCCTTCAATAAAGTTACTCTTGAGCTTGTTTTTTCTGGTAAATCGCTCCCATCAAATTGTATTAATAATTTCGTGGAAATTGACTTACTGTCACGTATATAAATATATTCATTAAGTTGTCCTACAAGTTGCTCTGGAAGATGTATAGAAAATTCGTTAATTGTTATTATCCCAATATTCTCTTTATACGAGGTTCTAGGTAAATCAATAATTTCTCTATATGCAATTCCAGTAAATATAGTTAACTTATAAATTATTGCAGACAATAGTTTATTAAAACTAATTGAATCAGATTCTGCATACCTTGATACATCCTGTATGACGCTATTACATTCATTAATTAAATCTATAATCTCTTCTTCAGTGAATCGGCTTGACTTCCCAGATTCTTTAAGGATTGGGTGATCAGAAACTGCTTTATTTATTGAATACCTAAATGAATCAATTTTATGCGCAGGTAAACCAATAGCCTTTAACAGAGGCTCATTCTTAACATGCCCTACAGTCATTATGTATACAAAAAATTCCTTTACCACTGAAACAAACCTCTGAACAGTTGATACAGAGGTTACGTTGTTTTTCGTGATATAATAATTAATACAATCAATTATTATATCAGTTGAAATTCCCCTTAAATATTCGTTAATATTTTTTTCTGTTACATCTTTACTTTCAAGAAAATCATGAAATACACCTAAATCCTTATAATATCCAACGACATTCCTTGATTGTTCATTTTGCTTTGCTTGAATGAACTCATCAATTAAATCTTTTAGCTTCATTTAAATTCCCCCACAAGAGTAATAGAACTTCTAATTATTCGGGTTATGTCATATAACGTCTTAAATCCTGCACTTTCCCCCTTATTCTCGCACTTTCTGCGTTTCTATCCTCCAGCCCGCTCATCCGGTCCAACGGACTTTGATTCCCCCCAATGTCCCGTCTGCTCACATGTGTATACCGCTCCTCGTTCGCACACTCTGATGCCCTAGCAGTTCCTGAATATATAGTGAAGATCGATCCTATTCTCCAGTAAGTGGGTCGCAAAGCAATGCCTTAGCGAATGGATACTCACCTGTTTGCGAATGTCCGCTTCAACCAGCGCTTTTTCAAACACTTTCTGCGCTGAACGTTCCGTCAGGTGGCGGCCTTCTCTCTGCCCTGGAAATAGTCAGTCTTCTAGCTGTCCAACCCTTATGTACTGCTCGGCCACCGCAAAGGCCACTTTGGAGAGCAGCGTTTGCCGAACCTTCCTGCTTCATCCCGATAGAGTAGGTTTATCTTCATCTCACTTATCTCCTTAGTATATCAGCCGTTCAAAAATTTGGAAATCTAATTTCGCACAAAAAAAGGGCCTTAAGATGGAAATTCACCTTAAGGCCCTGATTCTTTCGGATCAAATTATTGATCCTTTAAGTTCAATTTTCATTATCATAATTACTTGGAATGAGACTCCGAAGACAAAAGAATAGTGTAACCGTTAATCTTTTGAATAAGGATATGCGGCTAAAAAGCGTAGTTCCTCGCCATTTTTTTCAGATAAACCGCTTGTATTACAATCATATATAAAGAACAACGAATTATATTTACCATCTACTTTACTTAAGTCATTTAATAGTGGAGATAAAAAAGAATCAACATAGGAAACATCTTTTATACCATCATCTGACCCATCAACCAGAAAGACTCCTTCAGCAAAATCTTCGTCAAAATCATCTATTTTATGATCATTTAAAAAACCGCTAAAAATATTCTCATTCTCATCTTCCGGGTATTTGATCTCAACATATTCAAACAACTCATCTTCAGAGGCAAAGTGACCGTACCAGACGGACACCATATTTTTTTCAAAGCAATTCATATCTTCACCCCGCTAATATTTCAGTTTATACGTATGGTCTATCTGTATCCCGCACCAGCTACCATGCCCTCTACCCCACAACAGCTGTTGAAGCTAAAAAGCCCGCTGAACGCGGGCTTTGCTGTATATTTAGCCAATATCATGCCTAGTAGACTTGTTACTCAACCTTAAACTGCTTTAATTCGTCTTGCAGCTTAGTGGACAATTGGTTTAATTGTTTGGATAGATCAGCAACCTGTTCGAAGCTCTCCAATTGTTCCTGCGTGCTAGCGCTGACCTCTTCGGTTGAAGCGGAATTCTCTTCGGTGGTGGAAGAGATGATCTCCAGCGCCTGCAAAATCTCATCTTTGTGCTTGTGGACTTTGGAGGTGTTGGTGCTGATCTGGATCATTCGTAATTTCAAATCTTCCAAATCCTTGTTAATGCTAAAGAACACCTGCTTCGTGTCCTCTACCGATCTGGCATTTTCTTCTGCAATTTTCAGACCATGAACGGTATGCTCAACCGATACACTGGTTTTTTCTTCAATCACACGGACCTTCTTGTAGATTTCCTGTGTCGCTAGTGCCGTCTGCTCAGCCAGCTTGCGAACCTCCCCGGCAACCACAGCAAACCCTTTGCCCTGTTCTCCTGCACGCGCAGCTTCAATAGAAGCATTGAGCGCCAGTAGGTTGGTCTGTGTTGCAATTTGGTTGACCGTATCCACAATGCCTGAAATCTCATGACGGCTCAGATCGATATCCTGAATGATAGCCGACATCGCTTGGGTGGAGTTATGATTTTCTTCCGCCCATTTGGATAGCTGATCAACTACTGCAAGCCCTTGTCCGCTTTGTTCGGCAGAGGTTTGCACCATCGTTTCGATGGTTTTGGCATCATTGGCAATTTCGTCAATTTGGCCGGATAAGGCTCCAGTTTTTTGTAAAATGTTATCCGTTTCGATGGATTGGTAGTTCGTTGCATTGGCTATTTCATTAATTGCTGTCGCCGTATCGTTCATCGTGATTGCGGTTCTGGAAGAAATGGATTGCAAATCATTTGAAGACTGATTCAAGACTTGAGCTGAGCCGCCTACCATTTGGAGCATGCCTTGAATTTTTTGAACCATATTGTGAACCCCTTGAGAAATTTGCCCGATTTCGTTATGGGAATTCGTATCAAACGGAACGGTCAAATCTCCATTTTCAATCAGCTTGATTTTGGCAAGCAATTTCGGAATGGATCTCAACAGGTAACGGAGCGTTATATAACAGATTACAACCAACAGAATAGTGGCTGCGGCAAAACCGCCAATCGTAATCCAGGTAAAGGTTCTTAATTCTGAGAGCGCCTCTTGTTCAGAAATGGTTAAGCCTACGGACCATCCTGTATCTTTGCTGGTTGCATACCCAATGTAGCGACGTTCGCCATTATCATTAATGAGCTGTACTCCAGACTCGCCAGCAATCATTTTCTTACTGATCTCGCCAAGATCACCTGTGCTTTCGTTAATCTTTTCTTTCAGCACTTTATTTTGATCAGGGTGATACAAAATATCACCTGTTTTGGATGCAAGAATCGAATAACCTGTGCTTCCAAGCGAATAGCTTTGCATAACGGCGGGGATGTCTTTGAATGCAATATCCACAGCTGCAAAGCCGATTAATTGGTTGCTGCTATCTTTGATCGGATAGAAGATGCCCATGACCACATTCCCTGTATTGACGTCCTTATAGGGTTCTGAGTAGTACAAACCGTCTGCTTCAACAGCTGGCTTGAAGTACGGACGCGAATGGATATCGAAATCCGGCTTGGAAGCAGCACCATCGTTCTGAAGAAAGAAGCCTTTACCATGTATTCCTGCAATCCAGGCGTCGGCAAAAGATGGCTCTTCCTTGACAATCGCTGCCAGAGTCGCTTGAGTTGCCGCAGCATGTGGAGAAGTTTTCGCCATCTCTGCTGATTCGGTGGTTTCTATATATTGTCTAAACAAAGTGTTGGTTGACATTTGCTTGACTAGCGAACCCTTTTCCTTAAACAACGCATCGAATTGACTAACGGTGGCCTGCGTCTTGGTCTGGAGCATGGCCTCTTGCTGCTTGACAAGTATGCTTCGCGTGCTTGCAAACATGAACGTCCCCAAGATTGCAAAGACGACAACGATAATAACTAACAAGACCATGGCCAATGTGTTCGCGATGCTGGATGATCTGGATACGCGCTTCTTCATATTTTGTGACATGCTGCCATCTCCCCGAGGAATATTGAGCGAAAAGCTCTTAGATAATATGTCGGAAGTTTGCAGCTATTTCAATAGGTTTTTAGTATATACAATTTAAAGTTTCGCTATCTGATTCCTCATAGATTCCCACCTAACCTGTTCCGCAACTCCAGCAAAAGATTAGGGCAGCACAAAGAGCCTCCGTCAGACGTAGGCTCTTTACTAAAAGCTATGTATGAACGCAGGGTTATGTGGACTTAAAGTGTACGAGCGATCAGTAAGCTCAACCCCATTATTCTCTATCATTAGCCTAGCTGCATCGTTGTGATACACGTATCGTTTTTCTCATATGTAGAGAATTCAGTTTCAGCCGTTTTACCTTCATGATTGACGCTAATGCGGTAGGTTTTATCCCTCGGCAGCCATAGATCAATAAAACCATTGGGTTGTGATTTCATGGCAGCATTCTCCATGATGACATTCCCTTCGGAGTCGTGAACGGTCACATTGAATTCTCCGTTTTTTATTTCGCCTTGGCAGCCGGTTAGACTATGAGTTGCACAAGGGTGGGTCTCTTCTACATATGGCGCAATCGAAACAAAAAACTCGTTGTCAGGCAAATTATAAGTTATGGGTTGGGCATTGTCTCCATTAACAATTAACTGACTGGAATTAATGGAAGCGGATTGACCTGTTCCCTTGCCTGCGCTGAAATCATGCACCAATTGCTTGATATCTGTTGTCCCGAGCTTGTCCGCTCCTTCTTTCTGCATATTTCCTGCAATCAGGTACGTGCCCAATGCCGCAACAACCAACCCTGAAGCGACCAAGATTCCTTTTTTCATCTGGAGTTCATCTCCTTGTCCGTTTTTAAACATTATAATGTAGAACGCGCCGTAACGGACAAAATACGGTACTGAAGTCACCAGATATTCACATCTTTGCTTGTTTATCCAGACGTATCTGCGTTACATTAGATGATCACCAAAGAGGGGCAAGGAAGTATGAGCAACTCTACTGTCTCAACGTACAAACACCCCACCACTCCTATGGAGCTATGGGGCACAATTCTTTTTAACGATCCCGGTTCACAATATAATTCATTAAGTGCTTCAGAAAAGCGATATTGCGTGGCACCTCTTTTAATGCTTCCATGGCAAGGCAGTAGTGCTCCCACATTTCTTTACTGGCACCTTCGTAACCAAGGATGGACACGAAATTCGAGTTATTGTTATCTGAATCCTGACCCACAGGTTTTCCAAGTAACAGCGTATCTCCTTCCACATCAAGCAAATCATCTTTAATCTGAAAAGCAATTCCCATATGATAGGCAAATTTCTGCAAAGCAGCAATCTCCAGCTCCTCGGCCTGTGCGAGCATGGCTGGCATAACGAGACAAGCCTCGAACGCCACTCCTGTTTTGTAAAAGCACATCATATTCAGCTGTTCCAATGTCAAAGCCTTTCCTTTGGAATCCAGATCCATCGCCTGCCCCATACACATATCCTCTGCCTTACGAGCCGAATATTGTATCAAGGCAAGTACAGTCTCAGCATTGAATTGGTTCAGTGACGATTGTTCCCCGATAGCCTTCTGGATCAGATATAGTCCGGTTAATTCCGCAGTAGCGCTATTGTGCACCTGATGTAATGTCTGACGCCCTCTACGGGTAGACGCGTTATCCTGGGAAGGCAAATCATCAAAAATCAGGGAGGCTGTATGCATATATTCCAATGATCTTAGAAGAGGCACGATTGCCGAAGCGTCTAAGCCATATTCATTCACACCCATGACCCAGGTCAATATAGGACGTATCCTTTTCCCATCCCCCTCAAGACTATAATTGGCAGCATCAATAAGATGTTCTTTCATGGCCTCGATCCCAGAAGGCTTGGTAATTTTCAATTGGTTGTTAATCTGGTCACGGACTGTTTTGACCATATTCATAAAGTCTTCTTTTTCCCTTGAATCGTTTTTCAGATGGGTAATCATCTGGTCCCGAAGCAGCTTATCGAAGAAATCTACATCCTCTGCTTTGCCTACCATCTTCTGAATGAGACGATTAAATTCAGGATTTCCAGATGCAAAAATCTCCATTATTTCATTGTACTTTTCTGCACCTACCCGTTCTTTATAACGTTTGAGTCCATTTATTGCACGGTCCAGTATCACCTCGCGAGCCATAGCATCCGAGTCATATACGTTATGGATCAAATTCGAAATGACCGCCCAGTATAGTTCGAAGGGATTGATCAAATCCGATCTTTGATGATGATATTTTAAATAATAGGTATAGGGTGTTACCGCACCGTCCCTCATATCGTCGGCCATATCTGCAAAATCATCAGCAAGCTGGTTATAGATACCATAATAGAATGTTCGTTGCTCAAACCCTCCATCCTCAGGAGCACTAATCACGGAACGGACAATCAAACGGGAAGAAGCAGATTTTAAAATAACGGGTATATAAAGCTCTTCATTGGTGTAATTAGCTCGTGTTAGATCCTTATCCCGGTCGATATCTTGAGAATGAAAGAAAACATAGGACTGCTCGAAAAAGGTTTGCTGTGTGTCTGGCCGCTGATGTGCCTTAATATACTCAAAAGCATCCGAGAGCTCCGAATGGATATAGCGAATGAACTTCATATGATCGCCGGACCAGTCGCCCAGTTCTGGCACAGATCCGGTAAGAAGCGCGGTACGTATCATATGGGAATATTGTTCTTTCTCTTGAACGGTCAACAGCTGAGAATCGAGCAGATCATCAATAAAAGGATAAGTCAACCCATAGGAATACCCAAGCCTGATGGCTTTATCCAGTCTGCGCGAACGTTCAACAGGTGACACGGCTTCGTCCATTTCTTCCATCACATGCAGAATAACCCCAATGATGATTTTAATCAGTTTGCGCTGGGCATGCTCTGCATCCATTTCCTCAGGAATATGAGAAGCTACAGAGTTAAGCTTGTTGATTAGCCAGATTACAGTGGTTTCGATCCCTTCCTTTTGAGACCACCGATACACCCCGGCTAAATTCATAAACTCCGCTTGATCTCTCCTGTTAGCATGGGTGGGTTGAAGCAAATATCTTTTTACGTCAGCAATGACGCGCTGAATCCGGGTCTGTGTGTCGACAGAATCTAGAGCCTTGCCTAGATCCCTCATGTAAATATAAGAGACACTCCGCTTCAGATAATCATCCAGTTTCCCTGTGTAACTCAGCCATTGAATATATCTGTAGTCATCCCGGGTATCCGGCTTTCTCTTATTCCGCGAAAAGAAGGATAACCATGAAGAAGAATGGATATGATTCCTTTTCCATATATGGATATCTTCTGTAAGAGAGGTCACATAAGTTTTATTCTTGACCTGATTATAGAGTGATGCAAAATACTGAAGCGCCTTCTGTTCAGCCAGCTGATATCCTGTATCGGCTTGAAATTTTTCATTCATATGATGCATTACCTCAACTTCTCATTTTGTTAAACATGGTTGCATTTCTCCCTGAGGGAACGAATTTGGATCATGTTTTTATCTTTATACGGAATAAAGTCTGTGAAGTTACGAATAGATTATATCCTTCTATATATATGCTACAATTTCAGAGTAGAACGAAAATAATGATAGGGAGGCATAACGTTGAGTATTAGTCTAGTTAAAGGACAGAAGGTAGACCTAACCAAAAATAATCCATACTTATCCGTGCTAAAAGTAGGCCTTGGATGGGACCCTATGAAGGGTAGAAGCATGGATATTGATGCGTCAGCGCTGCTTCTTAATGAGAACGTCAAGCTGACCCAGACGAAAAATCTAGTATATTTCGGAAACAAAAATAGCCCTTGTGGGGCCGTCGTACATAGTGGTGACAACTTGACAGGACATGGCGACGGTGATGATGAAGTCATTACCGTCTCCCTCCAGCAACTACCACCGGAAGTGCATAGAGTCGTATTTATTGTGAATATATTCCGTTTTTTCAGCTTTGGTAGACGTAAAGATTTCAGTATGGTGAACAATGCTTATATTCGAGTATTGGATGCGTCCCAAGATGAAGAGATTCTCCGATACAACTTGACAGAGGACTATAAAGGGAGGTGTAGTATCCGTGTAGGTGAAGTATACCGCTATGGAGGGGAGTGGAGATTCGGTGCTATTGGAGAAGGAAGCACCATTACCTCCCTGAATGAGCTTGTAAAAACGTATGAATAAGCATTTTTGGTGTTAAAGAAAAACCCACGTCTGACGTGGGTTTTTACGCTAACTCTCCTATAGTCACCTGATACAGCAGAGAACCTTCTCGGAGCAGCAGGCGGTCTTTTCTGAAATCCTGTTCGTGCGGCTGAAGGAACTCTTGATCGTCATTTAAAAATCGAATGTGTTGTCCTTTGCTTAAGTTGCCTGGCTTCACATTCTTTTTCAAGACATATTGTCCGTTCTTTCCATACCCGCCATCGAACAAAAAGTGATACCCATCTGTAGCCACCCCGGAGCAGCCGGAAATGCTCGGATTCATAAACGTAATATTCGTACGGTCGCTACCGGAAATACGCCCTAACGAAAAGTCTGAATAGTAATAAAACCAGATTTCCTGTTCGCTGACCACGTTCAAAGCATAGCAATCATGAATGTCTGCCGCTTGGTTTTCATATATTTTGTGTCCTTCTTTATTCCAGGCGACAAGGCCGGAGGACCCCACAGGCTCATTCCAACCATAATTCCCAAATATACCTTCATCAAAATAACTGGTCCAGATCGTACCTTCCCCTGTAACCTGAACACTCTGGATACCGTCTCCAAGCAGTAGTTCATTTATGGTACGGCCTTCATAATCAATAATTTTACCATTTAAATCATATTGGCCGGTTCCATAATAATGACAACGCGCTCCGACGAGCAGTAGATGATGATGTAGAGGCTGTACATAATGATAGTTAAACTGCTGTCCCTCCACATACACTTCTTCAATATGATCGTCTATAATGAGTATCTTGTAAGTACGTCTCTCTTTAAGAGAGGCAGGCGGGAACATCCCTCGTACTCGTTCTGGGATTTTATCAATTAGCAAAATATACACGCGCCCATCAGGGCCAAATTGGGTTGAAACAATCTCAAACCCTTTAGTATAGTTGGAAATATCGACAAATGAATGAAGCTGTTTATTTAGATGTGACAATGTAGTTCCTCCTCTGAAAGATCAGTAAAGTGAAGTATGATTTGTACTGGACTTCATTTTGTCATAACAACATGCTACTGAGGAGGGCGGAAGTATGGCGATATGGATAGTGATCCCAAGAGATGAGGCATCGGCAAAAATATTGGGAACAAAAAAAGCCGGGTTCTGCTCATAATAAAAGCAACCCAGCTTGATCTTTATAGATGTCCCTCTTAAAGTGTCTGGCCCTTGTCGGCCTTCTGCCATAAAGCCTCAGTCAGCTCATCGATCATATCCTTCATCGCCAGCTTCTCACGCCAGTGATTCGGGATACCGCTTAGCCCGTAATAAGCTCCTGCAATTTGCCCATACACCGCCCCGGTCGTATCGGCGTCATCCCCCAGATTTACGGCCAGCAGTGCCCCCTCTTCAAACGAAGTCGAATGGTGAAATGCCCACAGCGCAGCCTCAAGGGAACGAATGACATAGCCGGTTCCCTGTATTTCGGGCGGCTCCTTATCCTTGTAAGATCCCTGAATGATTTCTTCAATGGCTGCCGAATAAGCTGGCTGTTCCTGCCGCCGCCACTTATAGCAGATGTCGGCTGATAACATGGATTCTTTGTCCGCTCCCCGCAGACCTGCCACAAGGATTGAAGCAAGCACAGCACAGGCCTCCACACTTTCGACTGCTCCATGGGTGGTTCGCGAGCTCAGTTCGGCGTACATCACGGCCTCTTCCGGACGGTTCGCATAGGCCATGGCAACAGGTGCAAGCCTCATGATCGAGCCATTACCAGCAGTCATGGGGTCAACGGACCCACTGTACGGCTCTCCAGTGGCCTCGAAGCGATGCAATGCTGCTCTCGTCGCACCGCCGATATCAAAGCACGTTCCCGTGCTGCTCATATATCCCAGGTGATACCAATTGGTGTAGCGACGCATTTGGTCCGCTGGATCAAAGCTATCTTTTTGCACCATACTCTCGGCTAAACAAAGTGCCATAGACGTATCGTCGGTCCACTGCCCCGGCTTTAACCCAAAGACACCGCCGCCCACGATATCCGTTACAGGTTCAAATGTACCTGGACTGCTGAATTCCACAGTGGTTCCCAAAGCATCACCCACGGCCAGTCCAGCGAGACTTCCATAAAAACGATCCTTGATCAGTGCCATTTTGATGTACACTCCTTTAATAATTGTTATAGCTAATGCATATATTTCCATATCACTGGAAGGAAGAAAATCCGGTAACGCCATTTATTCGTAGCTTAAGGCTGTACAACCGCTATCCGGTTTTAATTCAATGAAAATTCCTGCCTCTTGATGGTAAATGAGTGGAAATCGCTCCGTATCTACATCTTCACGCACACCTCTTGAAAGCCGCCATACCTGAAGCGGGACTCCTTTCCCCCATAAGAATAATCGGTCGCCAGAAACGACCATATCCGCTTGGGGATATGGATAAATCCCGTCTTCTTCAGGCTTACAATTTAAAGGCGGGATTGCAGGAAGCACGCGTCGGTACCCGGGCTGAGTCATATCGAATAGGACAACCGCCGGTTCCACTCCTTCCTCTCCCCAATCTTCCTCCTCCAGTAAATCGGCATCCATCTGTCCCCAAACCGCCAATCTATCAGGTCCTGTCCAGCACACTGGCCCATCCCAATCTATGGTTTGCCAAAGATGGCGAACTGACGGACCATTCTCCGATTCCCATGAGTTCAGCAGCCAATTAGATAAGGACCAAGTTCGGACTACTCCTAATGGAGCCCATACCCATCCCGTATCCGCAATCCACTTTCCCTCTGGAGAAGTCAGGAGCCTCCCATGAAAATAATCTAGATAATGCTCATCTTTATTTTCGCTGTTATAAACTGGGGTAGGTCTTGCTGTCAAAAGCCTCCCCGTTTCTACATCCGTCAGATCCAGCCGATTCCATTCCGTCCCATGAACAAGGATACATGCACCGTCTTGATGTACAAAGGCCAGGGGAAACATACTTTTATCGTAGTGGTATTCGTCCCGTGATAATTGCATTTTTTCTTGAGCATGGACTAAATCATACACGGCCGCATGTCGGCCAAATCGATTGGAGATCGCCACGTACTTGCCGTCAGGACTGGTCACCATTTGGACAGGTTGCAGGGGATTAAAATCAGGAATACAAATATGTGTGCATAATTCTGCACTGCCAGAGCGAAGCTCTAGCCTCCACAGTTCTGCCTGTGTGTTCAATGCCAGCAAGGTTATGCTTCCGTGAGAGCCACCTTTTACAGGATGAATGGCCGTAAGACGTCCGATAGTCTGTGGTAAATCAGGTAAAGAAACGTGAGAGAATGGCATCATTTAACCCCTTTTAATCTGGATAAATAATAATTTATACCCGTATTTGTGAAGCTGGATTTATCAATAAAAAATCTGAGTTCAAGCAATGCAGACAATACTTTTATAAAAACTCCCGTTTTTTTCTTGCAAAAACATTTAAAATATGTAATTTCGCTAGGATTACTTTTGAGAACAAAATAGGAATAATTCATCAAGATCATAGTGGAGATGAACTGCTCTGTTGGAGATTGATGCTCATTGATACAGTCGATCAGCACCTCTAATACCCTATTTTTATTAGAGTTATAGGCTTGTATAAACATCGTTGCTTCTGCAAACGGCTTGTTGAAATCGTCATACGGAAAATCATATACATCATGACTGCCTAGGATGAAGCTGACCAACTGACCTTGCAAAATTTTTATTTTTCCTAGCGCTGCCCGGGTATCCATATCCATCTCATTTTTGTTAATATGCTCATGCAACATGTCAATTAGAATATGCATATCATACTGTTGTGCGTCTTCCATCCTGTACATCATCTTATTATTTTCAATCGTTAGACGATCATAAATGTCATCCCCTAAACCCAGTTCAAATAAGAGATGGTGAAGAAAAAATAGCCTGTCCTGAGTAAGCGAGAATTCATTCCCTCTCTCTGCTAGATGTGAAACTTGATATTGATAATAAAAACAACATAAGTTTTTTCGGCTATAAACAGCATCTTTATGTATATCAAAAACGTTAAAAATGAGCGAAAGCAATCGAATCAGACGTTCAGCATCTGCTACGCTTAGAATGGGATGATTCATTTTTGTAAATAGCGACCTGTCAAATAAATCATGCCATCGCACTAGAGAAACATAATTCTGCTCGTTTATATTCAGGGTTAGTATTCTTAGATTTTGCTCTTGATCAGGATAAGAATAAAATAGATATTCATGACTTAATTCAGAAATACGCTCATTAAAATAGGCCCTTAATTTGTAATCGTATATTTTAGAAAATGACATTTCTCTCCTCCTTGCAACATTATTTTCGAACTCCTATATTGTAAAATTAATCTGGATCGACTGGCAAGGCGGTATAAATACAGAAACATATGTTCTTCATTTCTATATTATGATATCTTTATGCTAGGAATGAAACGTTATGACGAAGGTCATAGCCTACGATTAGAAAGGAATGAACACCTATGAAACAGCTAAGCGAAGCTCTGACCCGGTTTGTACAACAACAAAACCTGTATAATGCAACCTACGGGCTGTTCCAAGACCACGACATCCAGCCCCGGACGGAGAACCTGACAGATTGCTGGGACAACCGCATACCTATATCCCCTGAGCTTGAGTACCTATATAGCCATTATGAAATGATCGATGCTAAGGCAGCGGGAACACACAAATTAAAAAATGCAGCCGTTGAAATCGGGGATGCTGCTGTTCTCTTTTTTGTCGCACCAGAACATTTATATCGCCAACAGCTGGGCTATCGCTTCATTACATCTGGAGAGCTTGTTCATGAGTCATCTTCGTGGCCCTCCCACCATGTTGTAATTGCCACGTTTAATGATGATCCAGTCATTGTCGATACTAGCGCACCTGCTTCCCCTGTATATGCTGCAATTGAAGGTGGCGCAGCGCAGCAAGTTGCTGACTCTTTAGCTAACTTCTTTACGGCTCTTTCCATCCTGATTGAAGGTGCCTGTACCTTTAAGGGAGAATTGATAGATGAAGATACATACGAAACCAAAGCAGAATATATCGAGCACGTAAAACCATTGCTACATCATTTGTTGGGCGAAAACCAAACCACGTATTTGCTGAATTACCTATCCTTTTGTTAGAAATCCTATTTGTTAAAGAGAGGTGGGGCTTTTTATGATCTATATCGCATTACTGCGGGGCATCAATGTGGGCGGCAATAACAAAATCGAGATGAAGAAGCTCAAGCAAACGTTTGAACATGCAGGTATGGGGCATGTGACGACTTACATTAATTCTGGAAACATTATTTTTTCCAGTCAGGAGCGGCCCAACCAGGAGTTATCGTCCATACTGGAACAGGCGATTCTGGAGGATTTTAGCTTACCCATCCGTGTCATTGTTCGTAATATGAAGGAGATTCAGACCATTATAGAGGCACTGCCGAATGAATGGTCTAATGATACACAGATGAAAAGTGATGTAATGTTTCTGTGGGATGAAATTAACGATATTTCCGTTCTGGACAAGCTTCCTTTAAAACCGGGTATTGGGCATGTCATCTATACGACCGGGGCCGTTCTGTTTTCTGTCAGCAAAGAACAAGTCACAAAAAGCGGGTTAACGAAATTAGTCGGCACCAAGCTGTATCAGCAAATGACGGTGCGGAATGTGAACACAGCACGGCAGATTTATAAGCTGATGCAAATGGCTGAACAGGAAGAGTTGCAGGCTTTGGACGCATGACTGTAGTCTTGTTTAAATAGGGCTAGACAAAATAGTGATTAAACAGCCAACATCTTATTACAAAGGTGCTGGCTGTTTAAATAAAGAAAACTCATCAAAAATATTGTTCGATGAAATTATCAATCTTAGTTAGATCATCCTTTATAATTTGTTCAACTGAAGAAGTGTTAAGCAATGGAGCCAACTTTTCTGGGTGCGCTATGCAATATTCATAATCAATTGCACATTCTGTCTCATACTTATTTGTGGCGATCTTCTGAAATAAATCATAAGACAAATCAGAAGTCACTTCATTAAACTCTACTTCTAACATTTCTAAAAACCTAAGTAAAGTCCAATTTTTAATTGTACTCGATACTTCTTTTTTATCGTTCATCTCTTGAAGTGTATAGACAGAAGATAAACCAAATGCCAATTGTTCTGTACCATTCAGTTCCTTTATGTGCTCAATAAAAGATTGAATGCTTTCCAAAAAATAATTTTTACTTTCATCCGCAAAAAACTCAACAAGAATACAAAATACATTATAAATATAAGTATGAAATTCGGACTCGTTAATAATCCAGTCAATCAAGCTCAAAATTTTGACTTTATTATATGAATGGTCATTAATATTCTTACATAATAGATAAACTTGAATCTCAGAGGCTATTAAATACAACCATCCATTATTATGCCCCAAGTAGCTACTCTCTTTAATCAAGTTCCATTCTTCATTTGATATATTGAGCCATTGTTTCAAATTATCCCGATTAAAATACATTTCATTATGTTCCTGCGCTGCAACTGCAATCTTGGTAAGAATTTCATATTCGGAACAATGAATTGAACTAAACATGTTGTCGAAGAAATTGCGAATCTGATTCTCTATTCTATTACCTCGTTTATATTCATCAACAATTTTCGCGAGAAAAAGCGGATCAGTAGAATAATATGTTCCTTTCCATTTAGATTTTCCCATGAACAAATCTTCTTGAACTCGATCCATGATAGTAATTTCACAGCTTACTATTCCAGCTAAATTAATTAAAGAATCCCAACTATCTTGATCATCCCTATGTATATAGGGAAGCAACTCCTCCATAAAATCCCTTTCACTTGTTTCTTCTACAAAGATATCATCATCTTCATGAAATTCGACTTGGCTTTTATTAGGATTACGATTTGTAGTCTCTTCAAAGTTAGAATGAATTCTATTCCACTTTACTGAATATCCGTCCCAATTTAGAGTTTTCTCCAATATTCTCATGGCCTTAAGGGATTCTTTTTTAACCTGTACGTTATATAATTGGATCGCTTCAGGAGCGTCTCCGAATAACAAATTCTCGATCTCAATTTCCAAATAATCGGATGCATAAAAGTCATAATCATCCCCAATAAGCCAAATAATTTTATCAGAAATTTCATTGTAGTTTTCCTGGAGATAGCAGTCAAAGTCTTGACCATATATATCTCTGAATTCATAAAAGACGATGTAAAATTTCAAAAAATTTATTTTAGAGCGATAGCCATCTAATAACTCTTTCATAGCAGGGATTTCGAACCCTTGCTTTAATAACTTATTGACAATCTTAGGAACGCCATACTTCTCTTCATCGGAAAGTGCATGACGGTCATCTTTTAACAAACTATTAATAAAAAACGCCTTTAACTTTCCTATTACATCCCTTAATTTTTGAGAGTTATATTGTTCATTCAAATCTAATATTTGTCTTAATTTAAGATTGTAACTGTTGGTATAATCTGAAGAGAAATAAAAGTCTGTAAATCTATCATCTGTACAGTATTCCTCGATTCCATTGGAGTAGATAAAATCTAAACGTTCGTAGTCTTTAGCGATTCTATCAATAATTCCTGGAATAATTGTCTGCTCAAACTCCATATTATTATGTTCATCAATTAAATTTAGTAAAAGTAAATTGTGAGCGAAAAACAAAATAGGATTCATTAAATTAACACTCTTAATAAGATTCAGCCCATACAGTGACAAATTTTTCGATATTAAATGCCTCCAAAATTCCATCATGCTATGATTGTTAAATCCTATAATTGTTTTTTTTGCTTCAAAGTCAATACCTGTCAATGTTCTGATAAAATTCATATCTCTAACGAAACAAAAAGAGGCGGACAATTGATCTAAAGCATCATCAAAACTTTGCCACTCTTCCCAAGGAAGACTTTCTTGTAAGTTCCCGTAGCATTTTCTTAAAATATTTAATTCAACCGGATATCCAAAGATCGCCATACATACACCAAGATAAACTGCACTTTTTGAAGTCTCATGAAGGTGATTATACATTCTCTCATAAATTTCATTGGGATTCTTCAATGTTTCCAACAGTATTTTTCCCGGATACATACCATCATGCTTTATTTTAGAAAGAAGATGGATCGCATCATTAATAAATCGGGGATTATAATTATCGTGATTAATAATTTTGTCAGAAACTATTACAATGCTGTGCAAAAGACTGTACTGTAAGTTTGACTTTTTTAGAATACTCCAACATATCCTCATCTTGTCTGAGCTTTCTAAGCTAGTTGAAGATAACTCAACACTCATATTTTGAATTATTACCTTTAACTCATGTAATAATTTCATACCTTCAAAAAGAATATTTTTTCTCGAAATCAATACAATTTTATGATTATTTCCACTAATAATGCTCTTAAGCATTCGATAAATTTTAGATTCACCATTTTGGATCTGATTATTGACGTAATTTACACCTAAAAAGTCATCTACTATAAATAATTGCTTTTTATCTGAGCGATAAAATTTATACACATCTTCAATAGTATCTGTAAAAAAAAGATCAAGCTCCTCATTTTGCATCAAATAATGGAACGCTATATTAAAACCTAGCATCGTTTTCCCAATTCCCGGTTCACCATATACCAATAAACAATTATGTGAATCCATAATATCAAGTGATTCATGATAAGCTTTCGTTTTTATGTAGTACTCAACGTTATTTTTCATTTCATTTAAGTGAAATTGATTAAAATTATTGGGTCCACGCAAAATAATATTTTCTAAAATATGTTCAAAAACTACTGTACTAGGCGTCCATAAATTATTGTACTTTAATTGAATAATAGAAAACTTTGGGTCAGCAAGATACTCATTTAGTTCTATTCTACCAATTATATCTTCATCAGAATGGATGTATCCTTTAAATAAATCCATTATTCCCCTTTGTTGTTCTTTATTCAATCCAACTGATGTTACTAAAATATATCGACTCGGCTTCAAATTACGCAACTTTAATACTTCTTTTTTCAAACTTCCTTTCAAAATGTTAAAATCATTTTTATAGCATTTTGCTTGAATAATAGTATTATCACTGTACCTATACCCATCAATGCCTCCATCCCTACCTTTAGGATATCTGCGAAATACATTGGGTTCTAAATTTTCTCGAACTCGAACAATATCTATTGCCAACGCCTCAAATTCAACGTCATCTAATAATGCGTGAAAATCATAATTAATTTTCATAATCTCCCATCTTTCTAAGACTGATATATTCATCTTTGAATCCTATGAATGTGTTATACTTCATGCTTTACTTTCTAACTTAATAAAGTAATCTGTGATTGTAAAAAGGGCTTTTCTTTTACTATCCATAAATTCATTAAGTTCAAAAGGGAGCCTCCTTACGGCTCCCCAGCCGTTTTTTTCTCCCTTCATTTAAATACCAACACCGTATGGTCCTCATTAAATTTTAAAGCCTGCAACCAGTTCATTTAGTCGAGCTGCACTTTCCTTCACCTGATCAGACTGGTATGCCACTTCACGAGATTTTTCCGTTGAAGACACCATATTCTCAGCAATGTGTTGGGTAGATATGGCGGACTGTTCGCTGGCGGTAGCAATCTCATGGATCGCTCTCACCATGGTTTGGATGGTTTCATTTACCTGCTTAGAGGTGGCGTTCAAATCATTGACTGTGTTCGTGTGCTCAACAGCATCATTGTAATATTGCCCTGCTGTATCCTCAAGCAGCTGATAATCCTTGCCTACCTGGGCTTGCAGGAAGTGCAGCAATTCTTCTGCATTGGTAGTCAGATTTTCTACAGACTGCACAACCTCTTGAGTAACACTCTGAATTTGGTCTACCGCGTGTTTGGAGCCGTCTGCCAACTTACGAATCTCGTTAGCTACAACCGCAAACCCTCGACCTGACTCACCGGCACGAGCTGCTTCAATGGATGCATTTAGGGCCAGCAAATTGGTCTGTGCCGTAATTTCCAAGATAGACTGAGAAAGTATACGAATCTGGTCTACTGCCTTGGCTCGCTCTAACGCTTCCGTCATCTTTTCATTAGCTTTTTGGTAAATTTCTTTGGCCGCTTTATTGGATTGACTAGCCGCCTGCTTCAATGTTTCAGCTTTTACACTCGTATCATAGGCAGACTGAGCTCTTTCTTGAGTTTTGACCGAGATATACTCTGCTGCCCGCTGCATTTCTTCCGCAGAATGGTTCATATTTTCGGTGTATGCCGAAGTCTCTTCCATAGCTGCTGACAGCTGTTCGACCGTGGCTGATACATCGCGAATCCGCTCATTGAGATCTGTCATATTATGATTCGTCTGATCACTCAGTTGGTTAATTTGATGTGACTCATTGATCACCCCTGTGATGACCATTGAGGTTGAATCTGTCATTTGCTGAATGGCACGAGCTATAACAGCGATCTCATTATTTCCTTTGAGCAAGGCAGGATCAAGTGCTGTCGTTAAATTTCCTTGGGTAATCTCTTCACAGTATTTCGTAATGGTGCTCATCCGGGAACGGATATTTCGAATGGCTGCAAAGGAGATTGTGATCAGAACAGCCAACACGAGAGCAAGAACTGTGATTAAAACAATTGTGCGCATTTTGATCTCGTTTTGCGTATTTTGATATAGGTTGGCGGATTGCTCATTGTTATAATCTGAAATCGTAGTCAGCATCGTAACAATGGCCGTACTAGATTTATTGATCCGGCCTCTCTCTTCTGTGTCATAGGTTCCAGTATTCTTTTTGACGGCCATGATCTGTTCGATGTCCTGAAAATACGTGTCTATACTCCTCTGTAGTTCCTCAAACAATTTCTGTTCCTTAGTATCCAATGTCCTTTGTGAAAATTCATTTAGCCCAGTTGTAACGCTATTTTTTCCTTTCTGCACCTGCTTATACTGTTTATCTGTATACTCCTTATTGTCGAGTATTTTTGTATAATTGGCTCGCATGTTATAAAAGTCACTTTTGACCTCAAGAATATTCGTCTGGTGTTGAAAGCGATCTGTATACAAAATACCTTGACCCTCTTTAGCTTGATACATACCGATAACTCCTACCAACGATACAATGAGCAAACCCACTAAGCTGATCATAATCATGGAGATCATCGTTGTCGTGATCTTTAAATCTCTAAAACCTTTTCCTTTTTTAGTCCTGTCCGATAGTTGGTTACTCATTCAAACCCCTCCAGCTCGTCTATGGATAATAGTTCACGCTGCTCTCAACTTTCACGAGTACTCTGGTCTTCCTCTTGATGCTGCCCTCCATACAACAAAATAAAGCAGATCACAAAACGTGATGCTATATATATCGGTAGAAAGCGCTTAAATTTATTAGCCAAATTACAGTACTGCAAAAATAATGAATATTATAATAGGCAAATTCATACATAGGCTTGCTACATGAATCAACAATTTTAGGTACTCATAAGCATTGGATGTTTGGTAAACTAGAGAGGGATTTTTACATGAAGTGGGACACATATGCAAACTAAGATCTAAACACTGGATGATGGGGGAGAACGTATGGTGACAAACCTACAAAATCAAAAACAAGTATATATAATCCACGGATACACAGCTTCGCCAACAGATCATTGGTTTCCTTGGTTACAAGATAAATTACAGGAAGACGGGGTTTCGGTAAATATACTAGATATGCCCAACTCGCAAGCCCCCAAACTTAATGAGTGGATTGAGCATCTATTGCAAAATATTAAAGCTTTACATAAAGACACCTATTTTATTGGTCATAGCTTGGGTTGTGTATCCATATTAAGGTACCTGCAGCAAGTCAATATCCCGGAACCACTAGGTGGTGCCGTTTTCGTTTCCGGTTTTACTGATCCATTGCCAAGCCTGCCGTCATTAGATGAATTTACAAATGACCATTTGGATCATCAGCAGATCATGGATTCGCTAAAAGCGCGTGTAGTTATAGCTTCAAAGGACGACGCGATTGTCCCCTTTGCACTTAGTAAGAAACTAGCGGAAGATATCCAGGCTGATTTTCACGAATTAGATCATGGAGGACACTTTTTACAAAGTGACGGCTTTACCACCTTACCGATCGTCTCTCAAGTTTTAATGGAAATGATAAATGAAAATAAGTAGCGTTAAAAACCCGCAAAATAGACCTGGCAAAAAGGGTCCAGCTTGCGGGTTTTACATTTTCTACTGGATGAATTAGGGGGAATAAAGCGTATGTTTAGTCAAGATATCAATACAATGCCCATTTTTCCGTACACAGCTCTATAAATGAATGGGCAACCTGTTCACATTCGTCATACCCCAAGCTACCAGAATGAGCAAAAAGAATGGGATATTCGTTGTTACTTTTTTCCTCTCTCATATCAAACATATAGTGGTTTCCGCTACCATCCATCGCAAACGACACGGCACCCGGCATATACTCTGGCAGCTCGTAGGCGAGGTTCATTTCTCTCAAATCTTCAGTATTGAAAAACTGGAAATAACGTTCTCCATTCTGAAATTCACCGCCATTAGAATATTTCAGCAATTCTATGTAACTATCAGGAAATTGTCCTTGGGGCAAATGCCAGCTAACAGGATCTAGCGGTTTATATTGATCATAAAATGGAGACGATTTCGGAAAAGGGTTCACTTGTCTTTGTTGGATTTCGTGAATTTCCTGCTCCGATAGCTTGATGTTCCATGTGCTCAAAAAATTCGCGATTTGTTCACCAGTTGCTTCCGGACATTTTATAAATTGATGTTCAAAGTGAATACTCCACATAATAACCACCCTCCTACCTTCACGTCTCTAAAAGTTGTTGTTGCTATCTTTTTCAACCTTCTCCATCTTTTTCAACCCATTCAGCCACACTCTCATGAGGTTGAAGGTTCTCACGTTTATAGTAAAAAACGGTCTTGAGCTCGTAATCCAAGCTTTCCGCAGCAATGAAAAATCGGGTACCAAACGTTTGATCCTCCATACAAATCACAGGCCCCTCAAGAAATCCGTAAGAGACAGTTTTTAACATTTCCAATTCCTTGTCATTAGCCAGTCTAAAGCATTCAATTGAAAATACACCACCCGGACAGGAAAGAAACGAGACCTCGTAAAATGTAATCTCTATGTTGTGATAATAGCTAAAGTCAAAGCTCCCTGCTAGTACCAGCTTGGGGCGACTTGTATAATCATAAATGTAGTAATGGTCAATGTTATTTTGAGAAAGTATTTCATTCAGCTGCATCAGTTTGGATTGAATGGAATGATTCATGATCTTATGTCCCCCTCCCCACTCGCGGCTATTCCCGATCCGTCACCGCCTGCCACGCTTCTGTTAGTGCTATAGGTGATTTGTGGCTGGTCTCTCCGCCACCTTCCTGAGTCCATAGCGGCGGATAATAAGCAAATACCTCTCCTGGCTGAAGTTGCTCCATATCCGACTGCCAACCATTCCAGCGGAATGTCTGGTAGAACAAGCCCAAATCTCCCTCAGCCAACCAGCTCAAGAAACCGGAATAGGCCAGCTCAGTGGATTCCCACTCCAATGCATCCGGTGCAAAATAGTAGATATGGCCGCTACGTCCAAACTTCCCTGTATCCAATCCAAAGAAGCCACCTGCTGCATCATAGGCCACAATCAGCATTCCCCCAAGTGCAGGAACGCTCGCTGGCTCTTGCAGCCCGTTCCACGAAGCCAAACTACCGTAAATTTCAGGCCCACCTGCACCCAGTAAGGTGATCCATCCGTGGTCAAATATGATCCCTCCTGTTTCATAGGCAACCGTTCCCAAGTACGATTTTGTGCTCACTTGCAAACGGTAGAGCGAATCTCCCCTAGCAGATTCCGATTCTGCCGGTACAATGCGAAATGGATTATTCCCTTCTTGCAGAATGTTTCTGACCTCTTCCCATGCATGGTTGTCCTGATCCACCAGCTCATCAACCGTTAACGTATGCATATCCATTCTCCTTCCTGTATTCCGATATCTATCTTTCAACCTTTGAACTGATTTTCGAAAACCTGCGTTTGCTCTAAAATCACCCACTGATTCAGCTCGTCGTAGCCCTGGACAATCGCCGTGATCTCATGCCTCGGATACATCCACTCAGATGGGGTCTTTTCCGCATATGAATGGGTGTCTGCCAATCCGACTGTATTGTGCTGGAAAATATGAATAAGTGTTCCATGTGGGAAAAATGCTTCAATATAACCCTTTACCTTAGTCCCAACGGGCAGTACGGTTTTGACTTGATGCCATTCCTTGTTAAAAGTGTGAAGATTGTTGGACCAGACTTCTTCAAACTCTTTTTTTGTAATTTTCGTATAATAGGGCTCTGTATCATCAATCGCTTTCTCGGCTAACAAGAAATGATATTGCTCGTGCTTACGATTAGAAGCAATAAAAGTACCGTCATCCTGGATCACAATTTGCCGATAGGCTACGCCGTCTGAGTCTATTTCAAAATACCAGGTTCCCATGCCTGGTTCCGGACAATCTTTAAGATATTTCATTCGTACCTCCTAAAAGGATGTATAACCGTGTCATTTCATCTTTCTTTTTCCGCTATAAGTCCTTGTCAAATATGCGAGATATTCCGAACGCGTCAGTCCTCCTGTTTGGCGATTGAACTCATCGTACGAAATGTCTTCCGGGAATCCGAATTCGGACAGTGCTTTTCGGCGCTCTTCCCGATACAACGGGTTATCCAGCGTGTGGTGCCACTCCCGCTCTTCCCAAGGACCAAAACAGTCTGCAATGACACCTGAATATACACCGTTATTTAACAATTCGCGCGAAGACTTGAACACTGTCTTTTCTTCCGGTTTGGAAATTGTGCCCGTTCCCCAGGACAGTCTATATATTCTTTCTTTACTGCTATCTATGCTACTGCCGTAACCAATCGGAAACACAATATCCTCTTCCGCCAACGCTTTATGCCCTATCCGCTCGTAGGACCCTCGCATAAAGGAATCATCCATGACAATCCAGGTTGTATCAGATAACGGGGCGGCCGTGATGGATTCCAAAGTTATTGAACGGTCACGACTTGTACACAAATACGGACGTACGAACAAAGGCATTGTCATGACACTATTCCATATGCTCTCCTTTGCAAACAACTGATCCTTTTGCATTTGGCGCAAATCTCCGACGACCAGTACATAGCCATCTGTAAAAAGGTCTATTTCCACGCGGAAGATGTCTCCCGGAATGGTTTTATAACGCAGGTTTTTCATATGCTTCAATCGTTCCACCTTACGATCATAGTCGTTAGGCACAAGCGACGGGTAACGTTGAAGCCAATCGATGATCTCTTCTTTACTATGTAAATGCTCACATCCAGTGATGGGCAATCTCACGCCAGTTTTGCTATTCACAGCAGTAACATAACTAATATTACGATCTCTTCGAATGCCTGCTGAAAAGGACACACCTTCTGCTGTGATGCTCGAAACACTTGTATAATTCAGTTTTTTCTCTTTGCCACGAGCCGTTTTAGGCAGAACAAATGCCCGATCACGAGTAAAAATCTCTACATCAGCTTCTCCATAAGCATCCTCTTTGGAAGAAATTCGCTTGCGAATAACATCTCCATCCATACAAATAAAATATCCTTCTTTAATTTCTACTACGTCCCAATGTTCTTCCAGCGTCTCCAGCCCAAAATAGGGTCGTAACGCGTTCGTTAACCAACTATTCATCTGCTCCTCCTGTTCCGAGTACAATTCAGTAGACTTCATTTCTGTTATTCCAGAAATTATAACATAACACGGCATGTAGCTCGTTATTCATACATTATTCTAGCTTGGACTAACTCCTCCTGAATCCAGCTACTGCTAGTAGACAGTTGGAGCAAGTCGGCCGTGATCTGTTTGATCTGTTCTTGCAGCACGTGTGGCTGATCTGTTCCTTCCAGAAAGCGACTCATAAAATGAAGAAAAACGTCTACCTTCCTAAGCAGCATTAACACAGGCAAAGCGTCAACCTCGGATTGGCTTAAACGAACCTGACGGCTGAAGCCCCGGCAAAAATCACGAACAGCTGTCGTTTCCTCCGGTTGTCCCAAAAATCCTGATAAAATGACCGCCGGATCCATGACCCGAACGTCCAGCGTACAAAATTCAAAATCAAGCAGTACAGCCACCTGACTAGGGTCAGAATCCTTTACCAACAAATTGGAAGCGTTCAAATCTCCATGTACAAGCTGATGCGGCAACTCTTCCAATGCATGAAGTGAATCTATAATCTCTTCATATACTTTTCCTATCAAACGCAGCTCCTCATGGAAATCTTTTAGAGGCTCCGGCGGGTTTAAACAAAAGCCTTGGATTACTTCCCGGTTACATAATGGATAGGATTGCTGCAAAGCATAATACGGCCGATAGACTGGAGTCATATCAAGATTGAGTGTTTCAAGTGCAGCAGATAATTCGCCAGCAGCCTCGCCAAAAGAATAGGCAAAGCTAGGATCCTGCTCCGATGGGGATGTGCCTTCTATGTATTCGAACAGACACACATATTTTCCACTATCCTTCTCAACCTGTGCAAGTGTCTCTCCCGTAATCGTTCGGATTGGCATTGGAACCCTGAATGATAGAGAATGCCTGCTCAGTTCCTGCAAAACCGCATGCTCAAATTCTATTTTGTTCCGATCCCTGTGTGTATCGTAGATGCGCAGTACCCCACTTCGCCCACCGCTCTTAACAAAATACGTCGTATTATTCCAACCTCCGGTTCGTCTCTGTAGTGTCCCGTCCCACTCCGGCCAGTGCCGTCTTAATACCGCTTCCAAAATGTATCCTCCCTATTAAACATCCGCTTATGAATTTGCCGATATTATAACAAATATAGACGCCCATTAGAATTGGACGTCCTTGTGTATCCTTCATTTCCTCATTTGTTTGTTTCGGATATTCTGCGGGGTGGCACCATACGCTGTTTTAAATTTTTTATAGAAAAAACTCATGCTGTTATATCCGACCTGCTTAAAGATCATTTCGAATGGCAGGTTGGTATTGACTACCAAAGAATAGGCCGCATTAAGTTTAATGTTGGCAATAAGCTGCGTGTAAGTAAGACCGGTTACTTTTTTCAACTTATTACTTAAATACGTACTATTGTAATTAAAATGAGTAGATAATTGCTGGAGGCTTAAATGCTGATAATGCTCTTCCATGTAATTCAGAATAGAAGTAATATTACTTTCCTGCTGGTTTAAGTGAATATTATGCTCGCTTTCCAATACACGGACCAATTCCCCAAATACAATGGACAAATAAGCCTTGACCAGCTCCATTGAATCCTCTTGCCTGGAAAAATATTCGATCAAGATTCTACGCAATATATATTGAAGGTTTTCATTATGCTGTGACTCAAAAATAATAAAGTGATTATGATGCTGATGCTGGAGGACTGAATTGGCAAGAAACTCGCCGATCAAACTTTTTTTCTTAGATAGCCGCTGTAGAAATAGGGATGAAATCGTTTCTCTTTGCAGGAGGATATTAATCAGTATATCGTTTTCTCCCAAAGGTGCGATGCTGTGCGGTACATCCTTATCGAGGACACACACTTGGCCTTCACAAAGCTCAATTTCTTTACCCGCTATGATTTGGTTGCACTTACCTGAGTAAACATAGTTTAACTCAATAAATTCATGCATGTGCTCCAGCATCGGAGCAAACCTGTTGTGCTTGCTAATATAAATATCATGTTCTCCGAAGAAAAATAAAGCAGGCATTCGATACATATTCTGATTTATATCAAAAAATCGCTCATTTTCCGATTCTTTGGAGAGATCATTAATCACTTGATTGTTTTGCTGTTGTAAAAGTTCAATTTCAGTTTTACTTCTCAGCAACTGATCCAACTCATGAAGGTTCATAAACACAGACTCCTCCTTCAGACTCCCATTAACTGTGAACTGCCGTCTGTGTTTTGCTTCCCTTTCCTCTAATAGCGATTCCCAGACAGAGGAGCGCAGCAATCATAAATACAATCGCAGAGACGAGAAAGGAAAATGAGGCAGTTTCATTCCCAGACAACACCCCAACTAACTTGATAACATAAGGCGAAGCAAACGCTCCCAAATTGGAGCCTACCATTGCAATCGAAATAGATATCGTCTCACTGCCTTTAGGTACGATTTTAGTTAGTATCGTAAAAATATAAGGAATAAACAGCGCAAAGCTAAAGCCAATGATCAGCATGGCAACCGTAACCATGGTCACATTCTGAGCAAACCACAGCAGGACAAAACCTGTCGCTGTTAATAAACTGGAGATAAAAGGTGCGTAATTTCTGAACCATTTATATATTCTACCGAACAAGAAGCCTGCAATCATAGTTGACAAGGAGAACAGCGTCAAAGCGGTCCCTAAAAACCCTGCGTTAGGCATACTCTTTTCAGCAATCATAATACCTGTTTTGGTATACACAATCATGATAAAGGTCATAAACAGGAAAAGTGCAGCCCCTAATCCAAGTACAGGTAGGGACATTCCCCCACTCTTTTGGCCCGTTCCTGTCGTGCTCACTGTAGGCTCCTCACGCTCTGGTTCAGGAATGATAAAAAAGAACAACAGTGCGATAGGAATAGTGATCGCATAGCACAAAAAAGCAAACGGCCAGTCGATTAGGGCAAGCTGTCCTGCCACAAAGGTAGCCAAGCTGCTTCCGAGCCCTTGTACAGCGCTTTGAAAACCTATCAATTGAGCACGTTCGTCCCCTTCAAAAAAATCACTAATTAAACTGACAGCCAGCGAATTGAACATCCCCAGACCTGCACCTAGCACCAAACGCAACACGAGAATCCATGTAATGTTCGTAGTGAGCATAGGAAGTATTCCGCCGATGACCACGAGCAAAAGTCCTAGCAGGATTGTATTTTTTTTACCCAAGCGGGAAGAGATCGGGCCACTCAACAGCACAAACAGCATCATCGAGAAAGATGGGATTGTAACTATGCTTTCAATCAGTGAACTGGAGACTCCCGGTAATTGGTTCAGCATCATCGGGATGATAGCTGAAATAGCACTCGCTGATGTCAGGACTAAGGAAATGGACAACAATGCTGTTTTAAACCATATTTTGTTTTTAATATTCATCAAGCTTCTCACCTCTAGTCTATGTTATTTAGCCTCTGGTTGTATTTGTACTGGAACGTATACTGTCCAGATCCGACGGTAAACGTCAATTCATGATCTCCACTCAGTTCGAAAATCGCCTGTTCTCCGGGAGAACCTGATTTCCCGGCCAGCTCTTGTGGCACATTACCAGGCGGATACTGAATCGACGGGTATTGCTTAGTAATGGTCTGTTGTAATGCATCTGGCTCTAGAACGCCCGGAAGCGTAATCTCAGCTGTCGTATTATGTGGTACGTGAACCGTCATCCGCATTTCTTCATTCACGATTTCCCAATGGACAGCAACCTCACCATAAGGTGTCTCCAGCTTGCCATGGGCCGAAGTAAGATTAACAGGCGGTTTGGGTGCTAACCGTGACTTTTTGTAGCCCGCTTCAAGCACATCGATTCCGGCAATATTTTGGTACATAAAGTCTCCAACTGAACCGTACGAATAGTGATTGAACGAGTTCATATCGGTGCTCCAGAACGAGCCGTCCACTTTGATACTGTCCCAATGCTCCCACATGGTCGTTGCTCCCCGTTCAACCTGATAGAGCCAAGAAGGATAATCTTTCTGAAATAAAATTTTATAAGCTATATCTGTATAGCCATTGTCGGATAAAACCAGGCATAGATAGGGTGTGCCTACAAAGCCAGTATCCAAATGCATATCATTTTTTTCTATCAGCCGTACGAGCTCCTGAACCACTTGCTTTTTATATTTTTCTGGTACCAATCCGAAGTACAAAGCCACAACCTGTGCAGTCTGGGTATTAGAAGTCAGTTTGCCAGCGTCATCAAAATAACGGTTCGCAAAAGCGCTTCTAATCCCCTCATGCAAGCTTTGATAGGTGTTGTAATCGGTATACCGATTCAGCAGTTTGGCCGTCTGCGCCAAGATATGAGTCGAATACGCAAAGTATGCAGTCGCTACCAGCATTCCATCGGTCGCTCCAAAATAGCTCCCTTCCTCGCTATCCAGCGCCAGCCAGTCTCCCAGCTGCAAACCAGTATCCCACAGATGTTCCTCGGTCCCCTGGGCACGAATATAATCGACCCATGCTTTCATACTGTCATACTGCTGAGCTAGAATTTGCTTATCCCCGTAACATTGATAGATCGTCCACGGACATATAACTGCTGCATCTCCCCATGCGGCTGTCGTTTGGTCCATATTGTCTGCAAAGGTTCCTTTGAGGACATCCGGCACGACAAAAGGCACAGCCCCATTCTCCAGCTGATTGTAAGCCAAATCTTTCAGCCACTTTCGAAAGAAGGAAGCACTATTCATATTGAAGCTGGCCGTTCTGGCAAAAATCTGTGCATCGCCGGTCCAGCCTAATCGCTCATCACGTTGCGGGCAATCGGTCGGCACATCCAGGAAGTTCCCCTTTTGTCCCCATACAATATTGTGCTGGAGTTGGTTCAGCTTTGGATCGGATGTCTCGAACAAGCCAATTGTCGCCATGTCTGAATGCAAAACAACGCCTGTAAAATCTTCAATGGCTACGCCAGCCGGAAAGCCCTCAAGCTTCACATACTGGAAGCCTTGAAAAGTGAAATGCGGCCTAAATATCTCCGTCCCCTTGCCGCTGCAAATGTACGTAATCTGCTGCGCTGCATCACGAATATTATCTCGGTAAAAGTTCCCTTGCTGATCCAGTACTTCACCATGAACCAGATTCAGAACCGTACCTTCGGGGGCTTCCACTTTAAATTCCAGCCAGCCTACCATATTTTGACCCAAGTTAAGTACTAGTTCGCCTTTAGGAGTCCAAATCAGTTCAACAGGCTTTAATCGGTTCATTACACGGACAGGCTCGTTCTCCTGAGCAACCAGATGACTTAACGGAAACGGGACGACCTGCATCATTTTCCGTTCGTTCAAGAAGCGATGTTCGGCTGCCTGCTGCTCCAGTCGAGCATCATAGATTTCGCCGTTATAAATATCTGACATCAAAATGGCACAGCTCGTTTCCTCCCAGGAAGAATCAGAGCAAATGAGTTCTGAACGGCCATCTTCATAGCTAATCTTCATTTGAAATAGCAAAGCATTCGTGTTCCCGTAGGTATCCTTGCGCTTTTGCCAGCCTAGATAGCCGCTGTACCAGCCTTCTCCCACCGTTGCTGTGATGCGGTTATGTTGTTCTCGAACGGTAGAAGTCACATCATAGGCTTGCACCTGAACACGATCGTTATAATCTGTCCATCCCGGGGTAAAGTAGGCATCGCCTACTCTTTGTCCATTGAGCTCCAGCTCATACAGACCAAGGCTTGTGGCATAAATGACTGCTTTTTTCACTTTTCCCTCAACTGAAAAACACTTGGAAGCAGCAAAAGGGGCTCTCGTCTGAAACTTTTCATGGATGCTTCGCTCCTGCACTGTAATCCATTGTGCCTTCCAGTCCTGCTCATGGAGCAGCCCCATTTCCCAAAAGCCAATCTCACTCCATTCCGATTCCTCGGGTTCGGTGTCACCCGCTCCCTGAGCCCATACTTTTACCCGGTAATGATATCTTTGTCCTGATTCGAGTGGAGGACCTTCATAGGGAAACAAAATGGATTGTTCCGAATAGGAAAAATGATTCCAGAGCAGCGGTTCAAAAGCGGGATTTATGGCTACCTGCAATTGGAAGCGTTTTTGGAAAACATATATGTTGTCAGATTCAATTTGCCAACTTAATCGAGGCTTTAGACAACCCAGTCCAATCGGATTGTTTACATGTTCACATCTAAGCGCTTTCACTTTTAGCATCTTATGTCCTCCCTGAGATCTTCTTTTGTGTTTCTATACTCAAATTAAAACGCTTCCATTAGTTGTGCGCAATGTTGTATCCCTGCATGTTGTATGCTTGATTTACAGGTATTGAATGTCCATCCCTCATATCGAATCTTAAAATGGGTCTATTAGAAAAATATGTACGTGTGACAGCGCAGTACTCAAAAGGAAAACTCTTGTTTTTTGTACATATGGATTGTAGTATTAAGCCGATCAGTGAAAGGAGAATTACAGTAATGGAAACGAACTACAGAAAGCTGCTGGATCAGATGATCGCACCCTATGATGAAATGCTGCAGATTCTAATAAGTGATCACGCCGATTTTTCGAAGGTTGACTATTTGGAGCAACACAGTGAGGAATATGGAAAAAGTGATGCCAATTATACCCATCGCTTGAAGGTGCTTTTGGCTTTGTATAATCTTGAGGATCGAGATTCCCCGCATTACGAACCGATTGTGAGAAGGCTGCTCGTTAATGAGATTATAGATAGGGAAACGAACAGTTTTCAGGGGATTGGCGATGCTCTATACTACGCCGTTTTTTTACTGCAAAAATATGAGCGTGAGCAGGACCAAGTTTTGTTCCAGCAGGCCAAGAAGGCCAATTTTGATACATATGCCGGGTTTGACCCTGCGTTGATTTTGGAAACATATTTATTCAGCAAAGATACAGCTGATCTTGAAGATTGCATCAATATCGCGAGTGAACTCGGGGAAGATGTATACCTATCATTATTTATTGATTTGTGGATCAGAGAGCAGACGGATTGGGACAAAGAAAATTTGCGGACACTCGTTTATCATGAGAGATGGCGCAACCATCCAGAAGGTGAAATTGAAGCCCTCAAAAAGCTGGCTGAAATGGAGAAAATAGAAGAAAATTCTAGTAACTACTGTTCTACTGCATCCAGCTTGGCAGAAAAGCTCATTGAAACAGGACGATGGGATGAAGCTTGGGAAACGATGGCAACCATCATTCCGCTTATTACTAAGGAAAAAGAATGGTTCCTGTACGGACTTGGCCGCAATATAATTACAGCCTGTATCCACATCATCATGCATTTTGGAGCAAAAAGCCGACAGGCTACTTCGTTATGGCAAACGATAAAAGGGGTTCTTCAACCTGCCGCTAACAATATGGGGACCATTCAATATCAGCTTGCTGTATCTGTCAGCAAATTTATGGGTGATACCAAATTGGAGCAAAAGTTACTCCGGATTCGGAAGCAACGTCAATAATCCAGTTGCCATAAGGAGCCTGTCGCATGCAATGTAAAGAACGAGGCATTTGACCCAGCAGCTCGCTTTCCAGTTGCCCCTCGAAGCGAGGGGCAGCGAAAATACGGATTGCAGTGCATTGCCTTCCTCTACAGATTTCCGGTCACGATAATACCATCTGCTTGCTTCAAATGCGCTCTGACCCATGCTGTAAAGGAATCGATAAATATGCGTAATTCTGGCTCCTTGGCAGGCCAAGCATCCAATTCTGTTAATATTTCATGCCATACCGACGCCTGAATCGGATTATCCCAGCAGGCATCAAAAGCCTCATACGTTTCCCCCGTGTCAGGATCGACAAGTGGGTATTTGGACTTTAACACAGACAGCACGATATCAAAGTCATCTGCGTAGATGAAGATCATCTCCTCCAGCTTTGGCTCATCTGTATCCCCATAGCGCAGCGGTTCAAAAGTATATCCAATATTGGCTCTTGGACCACTATAGCGATAGATTAGTGTCTGAATCTCTGTTTTTCCTTTCTTAGTCACTCTCTCTTACTCCTCTCTTCGGCTACAACTCGAACCAATCCGCAGCGCATTTCTCTTCTTCCAGTGCCCTACACATTCCTTCCCTCAACCTTATCGCATCTCCGCCGCCAATATGAAATAGACAATAGATATAAGGTTCATCATCTTCTAACCCTTCAATATTTCTTGCCTCTTCCACTGAAATCTGAAGCGCTTCAGGCCAATCAGAATTATTCTGAAGCAGAACAAAACCATCCTCATCCCTTTGCATCCGATATCCCTCAATCCTAGGCAATGCTTCAGCTAAGCGTTCCATTAGCGCTTTAATATCCTTAACATCTGCGACCTTAATCCCATACTCCCAACCCATCTGCATTCCTCCAATTTTATGAACTCCTCCTTAATTAGAACCACCCCTAAATTGGGTTTCACCTTCTCATTCACCTCAGGAAATTCACTTGGATTCAGTCATAGTCCGCATATAAGAGGTATTCCTTACAATGCCTGCACTGAAATAAATAACCCCGGAACGATCCGTCACGTTCCATGCTTTCCCGTATTCGACTCTTAGCCTCTTTTTCATCATACAAAGCCAGAATAAGCATAAACATCAGGTTGACATCATTTTCTATTTCTCTACTAACAAGTTCCTTCCAGCCAACAAAATCTATAAAAACACAGTAGTCATCACAGTGATCCAGCCACGCGGCGGTCTGCCATGCCTCATAACCGGGAGTCCGATGCAGTAGCTCATCCAGCTTTGGTTCCTCCAATTGTGCACAGCAAGCAGGGTCATGAAATGTTCCCTGTAGCATGCTCGCAGCGCTACCATTCGCAATACACCAAGGACAGATCGCCTCATAAGATAATGCTGTATAAAAGGGACCCGCGTACCAGATATCGGTCTGCCGTCCACAACAGGAACACGTTTTCAAAAAGCCTGATTTAAGGATCTGAGTGCGTACAGGGTCTTGATGATAAGTAAACACAGGGAGATCGGAAGTTTTCTTGCGCTTGGCTACTTTGATTAAAGGCTTAATCACCGGCAGTCGAATCGGGCTATTAATCATCTCTTGAATACTCCACTGTTTCTTCAAATCTGCTTTATTTTTCCGGTTCATGACGGACATAAAAACCTCTAGCGCCTCTTCGTATTGATGCAGGTGAAGATACAACTCTGTCAAAATTCTGGCAGCCTGCTCGCTTTCTAAGCCCTCAAGCTCTTCCTTCAATTGGTACATGGCTTGTACAGCCTCGGGACTGGGTGCGTACAAACTATATCTTTTGTTTAGTGCCACCCATTTTTGCTGGATTTCCATAAGCCCCCCACTTCCTTCTGATTTTCCTGAAATTTCTTATAACTTATTATAATAGATATAGGCTTCCGGTGAGTATACCCCGGAAGCCTATGGATTCATCTAACCAATCTTTTATTTATTTTGCCTTATGAGGAACAGGCTCACTATTCCCGTTTCTTTTTCTCACTACCCACATAATAACAGCCATAACAGCTACCAAGACTGCTATAAGCATAAAGGGAATATATTTGTCCACTCGATACAAGGTGGTCGTCAAAATAGGAGCAATGATCGCGGAAATTCCCTGTACCGCAGCTACCAGCCCCGCTGCTCCCCCTTGCTGCTCTTGACTGACTGAAAGCGAAGCACCTGCCATAAAACCGGGCATCAGTAAGCCTGTGCCTATGCCAAACATAAAGAACGCTGCATAGTAAACGACCAAGCTGGCTGAAATCAGAAATAATGCCATTCCAGCAATCAGGAATAGAGAACCAAGTAAAATCATCGGCTTAGGCTGCCATTTAAGCCATTTCATCTGGATGATCTGCACAATCAGCATCGCTGCCCCGGAGAACATAAGTCCAAAGGACACGACTCTTGCTGTTTCTTCGGATGTAAGACCTAACTGATCTTGAAAATAAAAACCACCTATAACCTGAATAGTCACAATACTTATCATCGTAACCAAGCCTGCAAACAAATACATTCTTAGACCTGGCTGGAGGGGGTTAATTCGAGCGGGTTTTTGCTGAATAACGGGCTGGGCCGCCGGAATCGCCAGCAGAGACACCACGAATGCAACAGCGGCAATGACAATTCCAAAATATAAGGGCCATAACAGCCCTATTAAAGTAAAGGCACCTGCAATCGCGGGACCAAATACCAGCCCAAGCCCATTCGCCGCACTAATAATAGCCATACCACTTCCACGCTCTTCTCCTTCCGTTACATCTCCCATATAAGCTTGGGACGATGACAACACCGCCGGGATAAAGCCACCAATTAAGCCGCGTGTAACAATCAGCAGGACTAACAGCAGCCCCCCACTGAGCCAACCATTTAATCCTGCAAAAAGAGTAAGTGTAAACAACAGGCAGCTTACACACATCCCTATGAAACCAAGCAGAATCACCGGCTTGCGTCCCTTTGCATCACTTAGATTTCCCCATACTGGAGCCATTAAGGCCATCGTTATAGAACCAAGCGATATAATTAATCCGGAATGGCTTTCTCTTAAGCCTAATTCACGAATAAGGGGCGGCATAATTGGAGCAATGAGCATGAGCCCTAGCATAGCCACAAATACACTGAAAAAGATGCTCCCTTTTATTCTATTCATCCTCGCACACTCCTCTGTTAAAGATTCTCTCTATGCAGAAGTATACGGAGCATACCAAAACGCTACTGCCTATAGACGGATAAATTTGCGGTTAAACGGATTTAATTTTGCGTATAAAACAGCAGCCAGTCTTCAGACAGTAAAAAATGGCCTGCATTCTATGGCCCAATGGGCGTCGTTAATTATAGAGTCGCTCTTTCGTTGTGAAATGAACTACATCGGTCTCTTCATCGCTGACTGGATGGAAGGGCTTCATTTCCTGGCATGTTATTACGATATATGATGTACAGTCTTTTGCCTTTAGTAATTAGCGTAGCTGTGGGTTGAGTCTGTATATCGATGTCTAAGGGGGAAATCTCAGTGAAAACAAAAATAGGATCAATCATGAAGGTAAGATCGTTAAGAACGAAGTTAACCATCATGTGCTTGATTATTTTAATTGTACCCACATTCGTGATTGGAATCAGTTCTTATGTTGTTTCCAAGAATGAAATGAATGAATCAGGCAAAGTAGCACTTAAGAATAGTGTGCAAATGGTAATTGGTATGATTAGTTTCCTCAATGGGCAAGTCGAAGCCGGTAATTTAACATTGGAAGAAGCACAGGAAAAACTGCGCATCGAGCTGCTCGGTGTAAAAGATGCTAATAACAAAAGACCGGTAAAGATTAAATATACTGTAGGTAAAACAGGTTATCCGTGGGCAGTCAACCAAGATGCCGTTTCAGTGATGAACCCTTCAAATGAAGGCCAGGATTTAATAAATGCCGTATCGGAAGACGGTGTGCATGTGGGAAAAGAGTTTGTAGAAGCCGGTACAAACGGCGGGGGATTCGTCACTTATAAATGGGCTTTACCTGGTACAGATCAAGTGGAGACGAAAATTTCGTACGTTGAAAGGGATCCTTATTGGGGATGGATCATCGGCTCTGGAGCATATTTTAACGAATTTAACAGCGGGGCGACCAAGGTCCTTTATATTGTCCTGATTATTACGACTATTGCAGTTATTCTGGGAGCAATTATCGTAAGCTTTGTTTCGGGCCGTTTTACGAAGCCTATTATCATGATTGCAAAGCGGCTTAATGCAGTTGCGGACGGTGATTTAACGGTCGAAGAAGTCAAAATGAATTCAAAAGATGAGGTTGGCGAGCTGGCACAGGATTTCAATCATATGATTAAAAATATTAGATATTTGATCGGTGAAGTAAACCTGTCCACAAAGCAGGTAGCAGCTTCCTCGAAAGAATTAACCCTTGGTGCAGAGCATACTGGGCAGGCAACCGAGCATATCACCATCGCGATTCAAGAATCGGCGGCCGGTGCGAAGGAGCAGCAACTGATGCTCCAGAAGACAACCAGCTCGCTTGAAGAAATTTCAATAGGCATGCAGCGGATCACGGATAGCTCCTTGACTATTGCTGAATCGTCTGCAGACGCGATGGAAATGGCGAGCCTTGGCGGTACTGCTGTACAACATACGGTGAAGCAAATGGACTTGATTAACCATTCCGTCAATGAAACCGATGCGGTTATGAGGATGCTGGATGAACGTACTCAACAGATCGACACGATGCTACATGCCATTACGGATATCGCACAGCAGACCAATCTGCTTGCCTTAAATGCTTCGATTGAGGCTGCCCGTGCAGGCGAAGAAGGCCGCGGTTTCTCCGTAGTTGCTTCAGAGGTAAGAAAACTGGCCGAACAATCGAACCAGTCTTCTGGGCAGATTTCTGAGTTGATTCAGAATATGCGCAAAGATATGGAGCATTCGCTTCGGACCATGGAACGCGTAAAACAGGATGTCGACTCCGGCATTAAAATTGCTAATGAGACGGAGCAGCAGTTTAACAAAATTGTGACGTCCACCAATCATATCGCACAGCAAACGGAAGAGCTCGCGAGCATCACGGAGCAAATAACCGCAAGTGTCCAGGAAATTTCAGCAAGCGGAGAAAACGTATCGAGTCTGGCGCTTCAAGCGGCGGACAACTCGCAGAATATTGCAGCGTCTGCAGAGGAGCAGCTAGCTTCGATGCAGCAGATCACCAGCCTGGCAACGACCTTGTCGGATATGTCACAGAAATTACAGGATCTGACGGTCAAATTTAAATACTAACGGAATAATTCTTTCCAAAATATCACGCTAAACTGTCATTCATATTATGAGGTCAACCAGTTTTTTCTGGTTGACCCTTTTCGCATTTGCTCTGAGAAATTACGGAAAAGCTCGCAAATCGTGATCCCCTTCTAGCGATGTGAATTGAGCACGCGGTTTTTGTCGATTTGGTTCAGAATTGGTTCAGAGGCATTTAGTATAGTAAATCAGTAATGTAAGAAAGAAAATTATATTAGTAGGTTAGTCATCATGGAGGATTTAGTCAGTTCATCGTGACACCGGAATTTTATGGAGGAAATTTATGAGTAAAATCAAGTCTTTTTGTTTATCTTATCTTGCTGTTATCGTCTTATTTGGAACCTGGACATGGAGTTTTTCCGAGAGTACTGTGTATGCAACCTCCTCACCAGCACCTAGTGTAACGGATGCGGTGTATGCTACTGAAACCACGGTAACGAGTTGGACAAATCCTTCTAAACAAGGTCAATCCGTAACGTTTAGCATCAAAACCATCTCAACCCCACAAATTACGAAAGATTTAACCGGCTCGGTTATCCTTATGGACGGTACGGATATATTAGATACGCTGACGATGAGACCAAATGGCATTGCGAATGGATATGCCACTGCGACCTACACCACAAGCGATTTAAGTGTGGGAAGTCACCCAATTACTGCTATATATAGTGGGGATGCTCGATTTGCCCCCAGTACATCTGAGCCATACATTCAGGTCGTAAATGCATCTGCGCCTACACCTTCACTGAGACCTACAGTAACTACAATATTGAGTTCGCTGAATCCGTCTAATCAAGGTCAGGAAGTAAGGTTTAGCTTGAGGACAACCTCAAACCCACAAACTTCGGGCGATTTAACCGGAACGGTCATCCTTATGGACGGCACGAATATATTAGATACGCTGACGATGGAGCCAGTGGGCATTTCGAATGGCTATGCCAATGCGTACTACACTACAAGCAACTTAAGTGTGGGAAGTCACGCAATTACTGCTATATACAGTGAGGATGCTCGATTTGCTCCGAGTACATCTGAAGCATATATACAGGTTGTAAATGGAAATGCAGGCACGGGTGATATTAGCAATAACGACAGCAGCAGTAGCAATAAAAAAGATAAGAAGGATAACGCGGATAGCAGTGATTCATCTTCTTCAAGTGAAACAACCGCATCTTCATCACCATCGGCTTCTTCAACGGTTTTACCGACTGCGGAAATCATGCCAGTAGAGCAATCCGAGGTTGCGCATGAAAAATATATAACGGGTTATCAGGATGGTACATTCAGACCGGACCAGTCGATTACACGAGCTGAAACCGCTGCGATGATGGCTAGGATTATAAAGTTGGAAACAAAAGAAAGCTCAACGACATACAAAGATATACCTAACACTTATTGGGCAAAGGATTCGATTATAGCACTCACGACACAGCACCTTATGAATGGATATGCAGATGGAACATTTCGGCCAGAGCAACCTATTACCCGTGCAGAAATGGCAGCCATACTCGCATCTTGGAAGCAGCTTAAAGGAACGCAAACCACAGCGTCTCCTTATACCGATATCGAAAAGCATTGGGCAAGAGATTCCATTGTAGCGTTAGCTAATGCAGGATGGATTACTGGTTATAACGATAACAGCTTCCAACCCAATAAATATATAACACGAGTAGAAACCGTTACCATTTTGAACACGATCTTAAAACGAGGACCCCTGGAAGGAACCATTCAGGCTACATGGAAGGATGTACCAACAGATTACTGGGCATTCAAAAATATTGAAGAAGCGTCTCGTACCCATACTTCAACCATCAATACAGATGGCATTGAAACTTTCGTGAAATAAGCACCAAATAAAAAGGCTGGAATCCTATCTATACAGGGTTCCAGCTTTTTGTTACCTTGATATTTTTTTAAAATGGTCAAAACAGAATTTTTAAAATACTTTCTTCAAAGATGATGGTTTCACTCCGTATTCCCGAAAAAATTGCTCTGAAAATGCACTCACATTACTGTATCCTACAGCCATCGCAGCTTCTGTTACATTGCTTTCCTGGCTTCTAAGCAGCTTCATCGCATAATCGAGACGAATTTGGCGCAAATATTCAAATACAGTCGTTCCAAAACATGCTTTGAATCCTTTTTTTAATTTATAATCGTTTAATCCAACTTTTTTGGATAATGCGATCAGTGAAGGAGGGTCAATCATGCTGGATTCAAGAATTTGCCGAGCCATATGCAACTTTCTGACATCTTCTTTAGATAAGCCTTCGGGCATGGGAGTTAAATCAAATAATTGAATCATAAACCTATTCAAAATCTCTAGTGCCGCTGCTTCCATTAATAAAGGAGATCTATACACACTTTTCAAGTTTTTGATCAAATGTTCAATCATCACTATACTTCTGTGATCCAGTTCAAAACTAAGGTGATGGAATGCACCACCCTTCAGAATTTGATTAAATTCAATAGCTACCTGTCGATGAGCCGCCAACTGTGAAGCTGCATAATTAAACAACGAAACAGGAATGCCAAGCGCAAAGGATTGGTATTGTTCGTTAACCGGAGGATGAAAACGTGCCTTGAAATCCTGTAAAAAAATAAGAGCACCCCGCCCTATCGGGAGCGTGTAGTCCAGACCAGCTATATTTACATAACGTTGACCCGAAAGTGCAAATTGAAGTTCAATCATTTGTCCTCTGGAGGCAAAGTTCGTTGGATAAGGCTCGTGATATTGAATATGCGAATACACAATCTCGATTCCGCTGTAAGTCGTAACTCGGTAGATATTTCCGTTACCCGCTTCCGGTAACATCATATACGTATGCTCATTTTGTTTTCTAAACGGAGTTTTTTCTAAATAATGCTGATATATTAATGATAACGAATTTGAATTCACTAGCGTCACCTCAAAGGTTTTCATTCATTCTGATACCACAAATGAGAATCGTTATCATTAATATTAGCTGAATTTGACCGGTTTGACCAGGCTTATTGGAGTATGCTGTGGAGATATTCGGGGAATCTATTAATCCCAATCCATATAAAACGTTGCTTTCAATTTCCCCTTTTCACATGCTGGGCAACTTAAATGAACAGGCACATTGTTTTCAATGTGTTCCTGCTCCATAACACTCGCGCATCTAGGACAAGCATAAGAAATTTTATACTGTGATGAGTCCGATATCATCTCAATAAACAGTTCATTGCGGATGGCCTGACAGACCGGACATACATATATCGCGTCATAAGCATCATATCTCGTCGAAGGGTTGCCTATGAATTCCCCAATACGTCGTTTAAGGACAGTATCCTGTACAAACGAAGCAATGGATTCCAAACTCATATATAATAAACCAAACCCCACAAATATGTTCTTAGTATAAGCACAGGTATCACAGTCCAGCTTGTACGCTTCCCCCATGTTTATCCTCCCCAACTCTTCATGCGGTTATTGAAGCCTCATTTATTTCTTTACGAGACTTGCTGCATGCGTGACCCGGTTTCTCCCGCCACTTTTGGAAGCATACAGAGCTAAATCCGCTTGATGAACAATTGTTTGTTCCGTATCCGCTTGCGTAACCGTTGCCACGCCAATACTCACAGTAATGCTGTATTCTCCCCAATCCCTTGAGGCCGTCATGGAACGATATTTTTCTGCCGTACGAATGGCTTCCTCTTGATCGTTGCCCGGAAGAATAATGACAAACTCCTCGCCACCATAACGAGCGACAATATCCATCTCCCGTGACATGGATTGCAGTAATTCTGCCAGATTCGTAAGCACCAGATCGCCCACCGGATGACCATAAGTATCGTTAATACTTTTGAAACGATCAATATCAATGATAAGCAGCGAAAAAGATATTCCGCTCTCATGAAAGGACGCGAGGCTAGCTAGTAATTGATCTTGAAAATATCTTCTATTCTTTAGCCCAGTTAACGGGTCGGTTGATGCCATCGTTTCTAGCTGGAGATTGATCCTCACTAATTCCTGCTGCTTGATTTCATATTCTTCGTGCAACCGTTCAAGCTTCTGGTTGGCTTCATTCGTCGCCTGATATAATTCCTGAAGCTTGGTTTTGGTCTGTAGTATATCTTTTTCGTGTTCAATACGCTTACGCATCACAAGCACTACACAGTCAATCACTGCTTCTCCATTTCGTTCCTGGCGAATTCCGTTTAGAAGTACAGGCACATCCTGTCGATCACTTGTGCGAAACGAAAAGTACATCTCATCGACACGCCCGTACAACTGGATGTATGGATAAAAATAAGTATGAAAAAATAGCTTGTTGGTAACAGACATTGTTATTTCAATCGGCCATCCGAGCAATTGATCGCGTTCATAAAGAAGCATGTCCAATAAAGTTTGGTTTACCGATTGAATGATCCCAGCGTCCGAAATTGAAAAGTATCCACAGGGAGCTTTATCTAATTGAATATCCATTAAATGACTGCCTTTCTTTCGATATTACACACTAGCTAAATATTCTTTGATTAAATCGCTCGTTTCTCCTGGTTGGCTTAAATGAGGATAATGCCCCTTTGCTCTCATCTGCTGAAGTCTGCTATTTCTAAGATGGGTATGCAAATAATCCCCTACCTCAATCGGAGCAATACTATCATCTGAGCACTGGAGAATAAGTGTAGGAACCGAAGCATGCTGAAGATCAACACGGCAATCTGAAAAAAATGTAACCTCTGCGAATTGCCGTGCAATATGAGGATCTCTTGAACAAAATGCCTTTTCCAATTCTTCGGTTAAGTCCCCTCGCTCGGGATTCTGCATAGCAATGGGCGCCATGTAACTAGCCCAGCCAATAAAGTTCATTTGCATCATATCCAGTAATTCATCAATATCACTCTTATCGAAGCCCCCATAATAAGAAGGCAGGTCATTCACATAGCGTGGAGAAGGACCGAGCATGACAATGCGTTCAAAATATTGAGGGCTGCGGATCGATGCGAGCATTCCGATCATGCTGCTAACGGAGTGTCCGACGAATATGGTATTTCTTAAGTCTAACGCTTCCATAATATCCAGCACATCCTGGGCATACCCTTGCAAGTCACTGTATTTTTGGGAATCATAGTACTTTATTTGAGAATCTCCCGAACCAACATAATCAAATAAGACGATTTGGTAGTTGTCGATAAAGCTAGGGACGATATAACGCCACATATCCTGGTCGCATCCAAAGCCGTGAGCAAACACAATCGTCTGGCTACCTGTGCCTAGCACTTTTATATTATTACGTAGGAGAATATCAACGGTCATTGTGAATCACCTCTCTGAGGTAGTATCTGTTCTATGGCTTCTCTTCCCTATTATATCGGAAAAGTTTCGATTATGGATAATGACTCTCATTCATAAATCCAGCGTTCAATGATCCCTTTTACCTTGTGCACATGTTGCTGTGATAAGGAACAAATAATAACCAATTCGTTTTTCCCATTTGTATCTAACCAATAGTGAACGTCATCCTCTTCATTAACCGTTTCTTGAATGATTCTGATGGATTTATGACTTATTTTTGATTTAGCCGAAAAAATGGGGTTCATATCCATGACTTTCTGACCATTAGAAAAGGATGTATTGTAATAAGGAATCACCCAGTTCTCATTATCCTGATCTTGTACTACATTTAGAAATACACGCACCCAATAATCCTCTAGTTCTGTGTAACTCTGTTCATTCAACTCATTCAAATTCATACATGTAACCACCCATCTTATACACTGGTTGTCTGACGGCTTGCAAGGATTGTTCAATACGCCCTGTTGCTTCCTTGGTGCCCGTAGACATTTTGCAGATTTCTGTAGCGACAACCCCAAAACCTGCTCCTGCGTCACCCACCCGAGCAGCTTCAATCCAGCATTTAATCCAAGCAGGTAATATGTATCCACTTCCTCAAATTTTGATATCAGCCCTACCCTCTATTTCGTCATTTTCATCCCATGTATTTAGGGAAGCAGCGCGTACCGATTAAGATTGGCACGCGCTGATGGTATGACTTTTATGAAACAGGCATTAAGATCTAATCCAACTGCTCTCCATTAGTTTCGATCACATTCTTATACCAATAAAAGCTCTTCTTTCTAGATCTGGCAAGTGTCCCATTGCCTTCATTATCCTTATCGACGTATATAAACCCATAACGCTTTTTCATTTCTCCGGTTCCCGCACTGACCAGATCAATACATCCCCATGGCGTATACCCTATTAGGTCCACTCCATCAGCAATTGCTTCTTTCATTTGCTCAATGTGTTGCTTCAGATAATCAATTCGATAATCATCGTGAATGGAGCCATCTTCTTCCACTGTATCTACGGCGCCAAGACCATTTTCAACAACCATTAACGGGATTTCATATCGGTTATAAATATTATTGAGGGACCATCTCAATCCCTGTGGATCGATCTGCCAATCCCAGGCACTTGCTTTTAAATGAGGATTCTTTAAGCCCATAGATAAATTCCCTCCCACTTTCTCCTGGTTAGGATCGGCACTGACACAAGTAGAAGAATAATAGCTGAAAGTATAGAAATCTACGCAGCCTTCTTTTAAGATGTCCTCATCTCCTTCTTGCATTGTGATCTGAATGTTATGATCTCTAAAATAGCGTTTGGCAAATCCCGGATAAGCTCCTCTTACTTGGACATCTGAGCATAGGAAATTACTTAAGTTATCCTTTTGTTGAGCCAGCAGAATATCATCAGGATGACATGTAAGTGGGTAGGAACACATATAAGCAATCATACAACCGATTTTAAAGTCCTTGTTGATTTCATGACCCAGCTTTACAGCCTTTGCACTGGCAATAAATTGATGATGCAACGCCTGATACAGAACCTGCTCATCCTTCACTGTAGCATGGGCTAGCTCTCCATTCCCCTCCGGCATCATAGCTCCAGCCATGAATGCTCCAAATGACAAGGTTAAAATATTGATTTCATTAAAGGTTAACCAGTATTTTACGACATTTTTGTATCTGTTAAAAAGCACTTCACAATATCTCACATAAAAATCTACGACTCTGCGATCTGACCAACCATTATATTTTTGGGTCAAATGAAACGGTGCTTCATAATGTGAGATTGTAACCAAAGGCTCAATATTGTACTTTTTCAATTCTGCGAATACACGATCATAGAACTGCAAGCCTTGCTCATTCGGCTCTGCATCATCTCCATTAGGAAATATTCTTGACCACGCAATGGACATCCTAAAGACCTTGAATCCCATCTCTGCAAATAAGCGGATATCCTCTTGATAGCGGTGGAAAAAATCAATAGCCTCATGACTCGGATAGTTCACTTCTTCTTCCAGCATAGGTGTAATTCTTCGGGAAGTCGTATGCGTTCCAGCCGTAATCACATCAGCAGTGCTTAAGCCTTTACCTTCTTCATTATATCCACCTTCAAATTGGTTGGCAGCCGTTGCACCTCCCCATAAAAATCCCTGTGGAAATTCCAATGTAGTTGTATTTTTCATTGTTTAATTCCTCCTCAACATTAATTAGGATTAGACTACGACGGTCAATAAGTCCTCTTGATACTCAATTGCCTTTTTCTCTGTTTCAATGACATCCAGGTAATTCGTAGTATTGGCAACGATAACAGGTGTGGTCAAAACATAACCAGCCTCTTTTATAGCTTCCATATCAAACTCCATAAGTAGCTCGCCTTTTTTAACAGCATCCCCCTGTTTTACTTTAGGATAGAAGTGTTTGCCTTTTAATTTGACCGTATCTTTGCCTACATGGATGAGGACCTCAACACCGTGGTCACTTGTAATTCCAATCGCATGACCTGACGAAAATAATGATGTTAATACACCATCTACAGGTGAAACGACCTTACCTTCAGAAGGTTCAATGGCAATCCCTTTACCCAGAGCACCTGTCGAAAAGGCTTCATCTGTTACTTCAGATAAAGACTTCACTTCACCTTTTAATGGACTCATCACCGTCTCTTGCTTTACTAAAACTTCTCCTTTGGCTGATCTCGAGGTGCTATCTTCCTTTTTAGCTTCTTTCACTTCATCATCTTTAAATCCGCCAAAGAACATAAGCAAGAAGCCTAATACAAAGCTTACCAGGATACCGATAACAGCCCCATAAAATCCACTGTCTATTCCTGACGGACTGATATAGCTCGGGATCGCGAAAATGCCCAATCCACCAATGATGTAACCTTTAGTTCCCATCATGCCTATAATACCGCCGCCTACTGCAGATGCTATACAGCTTAAAATAAATGGTTTCTTACGTGGTAATGTAATCCCGTAAATCGCTGGTTCTGTCACACCAAAAATCCCGGAGATGACAGCTGGAATGGAAAGTGATCTCAGTTTTACATTTTTGGTTTTAAACAAAATCGCCAGTACGACGCCCGTCTGAGCAAAGGATGCTCCCAGCGTAGCCGCAAGAATCGGATCGAATTTAAGCACGGCTAAGTTGTTCATAGCGATAGGAACAAGTCCCCAGTGTAATCCAAAGATAACAAACACTTGCCAGAAAGCGCCCATGATTATGCCTTCAATCATTGGACTTAAGTTATACACAAAGAGAGTTGCTGCCCCAAGCAGTTGACCTGCCCAAGTCGAGAGAGGTCCAATCACAATCAATGCTAAGGGTACAATAACTAACAATGTGAAAAACGGAACCAAAAATGTTCTCACTACGCTAGGGATTACCTTTTTAAAGAAGTTTTCTATTTTTGAGCCTACATAGGTGGATATGATAATCGGAAGAACGGTTGACGCATAACTCATCAGAATGACCGGAATGCCTAAGAAGGTGATATATACCGGTGACTCAAATATAGTACCGCTAAATAGAGTGTATAGTGGTTTGCCTGAGGCTGTTATCGTGCTAAATGTGGGGTACACAAGCGATGCACCTATAGCCATACCTATGAAAATGTTGGCATTGAACTTTTTAGCTGATGTATACCCCAGGAAAATAGGAAAGAAGTAAAACAAACAATCACCTAAAGCATTGAGAATTTGATAGGTACCCGATGTAGTGGTCAGCCAGCCCAAAGCTACAAATAAGGCAGTGAAGCCCTTAATCATACCCGTGGCACTTAAGACACCCAGCGTGGGTGTAAATACACCTGAAATGGTATCAATAAATCTATTGAACAAACTCATTTTTTCACCTGATGCTTCTTCTGAATCTCCTGTCTGAAAACCGCCTACAGCAGTAACATCAGCATACACCTCAGGTACATGGTTACCTATAACAACCTGGTATTGCCCGCCACTCTTTACCACAGTGACAACACCATCCATATTTTTCAAAACCTCTGTATTGGCTTTACTTTCATCTTTTAGTTTGAAGCGCAAGCGTGTAATACAATGAGTTAGACTATTCACATTTTCTTTGCCGCCGACATTTCTGATGATGTCTTTTGCTAATGTCTCATACTTCATTGTAATTTCCCCTTTAATTGTATTTATAAAAAAAGGCGAAACCAAAATAGATCAAATTCGATCTAGGTTGGTTTCGCCTGCATTACCAGTAACAATCCAAGAGTTATTCAATTTTGTCTTTGGGTCACACGCTGAATATGAATCGTGATATACAGCTTTTCCTCATCTGACAATACCATATCCAAGTATTTCTCAATCTTCAGCATGCAGCCATAAGCCTTTTTGTACTTTGCTTTCACTTGCCTCCATAAAAAATCGTCTTCCAGTTCTACTTTTTCTTTTTTATTTAATCGCTGAAAGAAGAATCTTAAATGTGTAATAAATCGCTCATAACTGATCGAGTGTTCATCTATGGTGGTATTATAAGAGTATTTAATAATATTCAAGATGTCGTGTATTTTTTGAGTTTGCTGAGCAACATCTGCTACCTTGTTGCAGGAGCCGTTTACTTGAGCATTGATTAAATGAAGAGCAATATTACCTGCTTCATCTTCTGACAATCGTTTGCCTATTTCATCTTCAATAAACTCCAGTGCTTTTAAGCCAACCGCAAATTCTTTGGGATAAAATTTTTTAATCTCCCAAATTAACGGATTTGCATTTTTAAACCCTTCATCAAACATTTTAAATGCATTGTTCATATGATCCGTAAGCGAAACATATATATAATCGCTCAATTGTACTTCTAATATGCTTTTTCCATATTCAATGATGTCATAGCATAACGAAACATATTCTGATGGAACATCCTCTAACAATAACTTAAATTTCTCTGAAGCATCTTTATGTTTAAGCACAAAGACCTTTTCAATTAGATGCTCTTCTACTTGTTCGCCTGCACTCTTTTTAAATGCAATACCACGACCCATAACAACAAATTCATCTCTTTTTTGATCTTTGGCTATTATGGCGTTGTTATTAAAGATCTTCGTTATGATCATCTAACTGCCCCCCTTATCCCATCAAATTTAAAAAAGGATTTAGATGCTGGGCGAAATTTCAGATAGGTCACAAGACGGTAATAGCCGATCAAACCTTCGTCGTAAATCAAATTCAAATGTATTGATTTACAATTCCGTGTTATGAAAACGCATTCATAATAAGAGACAAAGCCTTACGTTTTCCATCATTGATCTTGAGTGCTCCCAAACCGATCTGATATTCCGTTCTGAAAATGGATATAGTCGGTTAACCACGTCCCATGACATCATTTTTCGGATGTCGATTCGTTGGTCGACGTCATCATCTTTGTTGTTCAGCACTTGTAAGGCTTTATATCACTCACCTTTCTGCGTTATGGCTGGGCAGATTTTCATATCATGCAGGATATCGCAAAGCATGTATTCTAAAAAGAAAAGGCAAAACCCAACACATGGAAATTGAATTCCATGCCTCGGGTTTTGCCTTTTCAGTAACAATCCCAAAATCATAATAACATCGAATTTAAGTTTTGCCAACAAAAATGTTTGCGCTTTCTTTTTCGGAGCAACCACATCAAATACAACACACTATCATGGTATAAAATGTCATCCGCCAATGTAGGACATGTTAATCTTTTTTTTGTTGTTAGCTGTCTGCTCCGTACGTTCATCGGAATACCGGTCTGTACGTTGTTCCCATACTGAAGTAATCACATCGAGTAGTTCCTGGTCATCCGCTTCATTACGAAGCATCTGGCGTAAATCGAATCCGCCTGAAGCAAACAAACATGTATAAAACTTGCCATCGCACGATAAGCGGGCGCGTGTACAAGACGAACAAAATGATTCAGAAACCGAAGTAATAAAACCAATCTGTGCGTCGCTGTCTTTATAACGGTAACGTTTTGCCACTTCTCCAAAGTAATCCCGATCCATCGGCTCCAGCTCGTACGCATTCTTAAGTCGTTCAACAATTTGTTTTTTGGTTAGTACCTTTTTGAAGCTCCATCCGTTGTCATTCCCTACATCCATAAACTCGATAAAGCGAAGGGTTATTCCCTGCTCCTTAAAATAAGCGGCCATCGGCAAAATCTCCGAGTCATTAACGCCTTTTTGAACGACCATATTGACCTTGATTTCAAAGCCGATTTCTCTTGCATATTCGATCTGCTTCAAAATAAAATCAGGCTTAATCCCCCGCCCATTCAATCGCCCAAATAGCTCAGGGTCCAGAGCGTCCAGACTGACATTAAGCCGTCGTAGCCCCACGTCATAGAGAGGCTTAGCCTGCTGTCCTAGCAGCACACCATTGGTGGTCAAGCCGATATCTTCCACTCCGTCAATGGACAGGATTTGGGAAACCAGGTCGGATAGATTCCTGCGCATTAATGGTTCGCCGCCCGTGAGTCGGATCTTTTTTACACCCAGGGATACAAAGAGCTTCGTTAGCCGGTGTATCTCTTCAAACGACAGACATTCATTTTGAGGAAGAAAGGCGTAATCGTCACCGAATATTTCTTTGGGCATGCAATAGGAACAACGGAAATTGCAGCGGTCCGTAACCGATATACGCAGGTCACGAATTGGCCGCTGCAACGTGTCTTTCAGTGGATAAAAATTCATACGCCCTCTCCTTTCTAGTTGTTTAGCATCGTTATTATTAGCCACCGCTGACTGGGGGAATGAAGGCTGCAATGTCTCCATCCTGTAATACATCCGTAGACAACGCATACTCCTCGTTTATCGCAATTCGCACAGACTCGATCGGCATATCTGGATATTGATCTGTTATCCAATTGGATAAATCGCCTACCGTTTGGCCCGCCAAATCTGCCAATTCTTCTGTTTTTCCCGTCACCTCACGGAGTCCCGCAAAGTAGTACAGCTTAATCATGACTGATCTCCCCCGGCTTTTTCTTTTGATCTCCGACCCACTGCGTTCCATCTTCCCAAATCTCTCGTTTCCAAATAGGAACTATTTCTTTAATTCGTTCGATCGCGTATTCATTTGCCTCATACGCATCCGAACGGTGAGGTGAAGAAACGGCAATGACAACGGCGATATCACCGATTTGAAGCTCGCCAATGCGGTGCGCGATTGCCACTCGCGTCCCTTCCCATTTCTGTTCGATTTCGCGACCAATCTCTGTGAGTTTTTTTTGGGCCATGGGGACATAGGCCTCATAAGCAAGGTATAAGGTCCGTACGCCTTGAGTCCATTCTCGTACGTGCCCTGTAAAAATAGTCACCGCTCCTGCTTCCGGCCTTAGGACATAATCCGCATAACCCTGCGGGATAATGGGCTCCGTCACGATTTCAAATACACTCATCTTTTCCACCTTCCAGCCCCCGGACAATCCACTCTCCGGTGACAGACTCTTTTAAATATTTCTGCTTTTTGTATCTATATCTCATTTAACCGAACAGCTGATGATATAGTTTTTGACCGTTGGCAACACTCCGTACACCGTGTATGAGAAGCCTTCCGTTTTTGAATAAAATCATTCGATGCTTAAAAGCATAAAATTCAACGAAATAAGGGGTTCTTTTCACACGATCTGCTATAAGCCTGCCCATTTTTTCTGCATCATCGAGCGTGATCGGACGTTGTGGGTCTGGAAGAACCTGTACAACGTTCCGTCCGCACAGAGCAGCATACGCCGAGCGACGTGATGCTGTCAGTGCAGGAAACGTAGGATGTTCTCCACAGGTTGGACAATCTTGGTTACGGATGCGGGAAATCCCTATGTCCATCTGCGTGTTCTCCCATAAATCAAATAGATGAACCTTGCGACGCATCTTATCACGTCCGCCGCTCAGCCACTTCATGGCTTCTGCACATTGGAGGGCGGCTGTCACCTGGACTGCGGGTGAGATGATTCCAGCCGTATCGCAGGTCTGATTGATCGCAGGCAGCGATGGCAGAAGGCAGCGTAAACAAGCTGACTCGCCCGGCACGAATGGAAAAACAACGCCTGTGCTTCCAACACAGGCTCCATAAATCCATGGAATTCCTGCCTTCAGTGCAGCATCGTTGATCAGCAGACGAGTTTCGAAATTGTCCGTAGCATCCATCAGTAATATACTCTTGCTGGCAAGTTCTAGAACAAGCTCAGCATCTAAATTATCGAGATATGTGTGCAAGCGCACGTCTTCTCGTATAGCTTTCAGCCTTTTTTCGGCTGCCATAACCTTGGGCTGCATTTCCGCGGCGTCCTGCTCCGTGAACAGCTGCTGACGTTGCAGATTCGACATCTCTACGTAATCCCTGTCAACAAGATGGAGCTCCCCAACGCCCGCTCTTACCAGTGTTTCGGCGATGGCAGAACCCAGTGCCCCGCAACCGATAATGGTGACGACAGCAGCGGATAGATTACGCTGCCCTTCGCCACCAATGGGTCTAAATAAGATCTGTCTGGAATAACGCTCATTCATTAGATTGTGTCCCTTGATAATACAGCCATATGACGAGGATCAGGCTAGCCAGCGCCACTTGGGAGAGCAGCATGAATCCAATGGAGTAATGGCCAGTAGCGGCATGAATCGTCGACAACAAGATCGGAGGGAAAAAGCCACCGAGACCGCCCATCATGGATACAATTCCGTTAACTATACCTGCTTGTTTATTAAAATAAAATGGAACTAGCTTGAAGATGACGCCATTCCCTACTCCAGCACATACAGCGATCGCCAAGCAGCCTACTGTATAAAGGGTGATCCCTGGTGAAAAAGCCAAAAGAATCGCAGCGACCGTATAAACAGAGAACGTGCCTACCAGCAGGAACAGAGGCTGAAACCGATCCGCCAGCCAGCCACCGATAGGGCGGAAGAAAGTAGCAATCGCAATAAAGCCAGCTGTACGCATCCCTGCATCCACTTTGGTCAGTTCAAAATTTGATACCAGGAAATTCGGCAAGTACACCGTGAACGCTACAAATGAGCCAAATGTAATAAAATAAAAGAGCGAGAAAAACCAAAGCTTCTCATTTTTATAAACCCCTTTGATCTGCTCCATAATGGGCGTCTTCACTTTAGCTTCATGACGATCCCCAAAGAAGAAATTCAAAACGATAAAAACAAGCAGCAGAATGAGATACAGCTTCACTGTAGGGGCCCAGCCGATTTGGGTAGCCACAATAGGGGCCGAGAAGGTAGTGACGGCTGTTCCCAAGTTTCCTATACCATACATTCCATTTACAAACCCATGCTTTTCCTTTGGATAATACTTCGGCAGCGAAGTCACCCCAACCGAGAACACAGCTCCTCCAATCCCAAGGAACAAGCCACCAATAATTAAATCCGTCATCGTAGAAGCTTCACTGATATAGTAGACGGGAAACAAAAGCAAAATAAAGCTAACGAGAAAAACGATTCTTGCTCCGAAGATGTTGGCATAATAACCAAGCGGGATGCGCAGAATCGAACCAAGCACGACCGGAATCGCCGTGACCATGGCCAATTTTCCGGGCGGAATAGCAATATCCTCCGTAATGAACGGCATAAGCGAAGAAATGATAACCCATACCATGAATCCAAGAATCAAGTTCAATGTTTGTAACGGTAACTGCATTTTTCTAATCATTTAACTCACCTTTTCAACGTTTTTTCTGTCGAATTATTAAATTGAATTTCTGTCCCCATTGTAGCCGCTAGCCGATCTGTTCGAATATAGGGGACTCCCCTTTACCCGACAGGGGACTCCCTGAAAATATAAAAAAGCCGCTTCTATAGGAAGCGGCTTGGTCTTTTTAAGAGATAAGTGTATTTAATTTGTCACATAACTTGGTTAGATCATTCCGATTGATCTGTTGCTCTGCCATAGGAAAAAGTACAGTTTCTTCTTTTATAAAATGTACAGTCAGCACTTCAAAGGCCTCTCCCGCGTTCTTGGCTGCCTCTTGAATGTCATCAAGCGTGAGCAAACTCAAATCGCCCTCCGTCTGATGAAGAAAATGATCGATATAGCCCTCTATTTCACGGTGCTCCTCCTGTATACCGACGAGCGGTCCCTGCTCAAAACCAATGTAGGTTCCTAGCATAGAAAAGAAGTGTTCTTCTTCCTTTTCGGTATGTTTCTTGAGGGGTACCCTAAAGTCGAGAATCTGCATTCTCAGTTTTTCCAGTTGCTTGCGGCCTTCTTCCAAATCTAGTATTCTGTGCTGCTCAAACCACAATACAATGGCATGCCATTCATCCATCAGATATGTTAGATATCGATGCTCATTTTCAAGAATACGCATGGCAGGTTTGGAAAAGCGCAGTTTCTCATTTTCCAGCACGCGGATTTCCTCCATTCATCGGCTAAAAATCCAGCATTTTTTTCTTTAATGCATATTGGACCAGTTCAGGCCGGCTTCTTAAATTCAATTTTTCCATGATCTTCGCTTTATTTGCTTCCACCGTCTTGACAGAGATGAACAGCTTTTCCGCAACTTCCTTGTTACCGTAACCTTTTGCGACCAGAGGCAGAATCTCCAGTTCCCGCTTGGACAGGATCTCATAAGGATCTTCTGATTGTGACGTTGTATCTTTTTTGATGAACTCACGAACGAGAGAAGTAGCCATTTTAGGATGGATATAAGTCCCACCCCCATGAATGGTTCGTATGGCAAGTAATAGCTCCTCATCTGGAGCATTTTTCAAAACGTATCCTGAAGCACCATTCTTTAAAATATGAAAAAGATATTCTTCATCGTCATGCATGGTCAAAATCAGAATTTTAGTATCAGGGTGGTCTTCTTTAATCTTGCCTGTGGCGATCAATCCACTTTCGCCTGGGGGCATGCTGAGGTCCATGATTAGAATATCCGGACGATATTTAGCTACCATCGTATACGCTTCAATGCCATCCGCAGCCGTTCCGACAACCTCCATATCCGATTGGAAGTTCAAAATCATGGAAAATCCGCTTCGTACAATAGCATGGTCATCCGCTAACACAATTTTGATCAAGTCTCTATTCCTCCTCTTGGCCAATCGGAATTTGCAAAAAGACTTTGGTTCCCTGACCCACATTTGATAGGACGCCAAAACTTCCGCCTACCAGCTCTGCTCGCTCCTGCATGCCATATAAACCTAATCCCGTTCCAATAGGCTGGCTCCCCTTTTCAAAGCCAATTCCATCGTCCTCTACAGTCAAACGAAGCGTATGATCGTGCTCAGTCAAAGAAACTTTAACCATGTCTACCTGGGCATATTTTAAGGCATTGAGAACAGCCTCTTGGCAGACACGGTAAATGACCGTTTCCTTTTCACTTCCGTATCGCTTTTGGGGAAGATCCGACACAAATTCAACGACAAGACCAAAGCTTTGTTCAACCCTCTTAAAGTGGGAACGAAATGCCGCTTCAAGCCCAAAATCATCAAGTGTGGCGGGGCGTAGTTCCACAGACAGGTTGCGGATATCATCCAGCAATCGCGTCATGGATGCTTCAGTCTGCTTCATGTTTTTGATGAGCTGTTCATCATTCGTCATGTATTTTAACACCCGCAGCTCAACAACCGCACTCATCAATTCCTGGGCGACGCTGTCGTGCAGTTCCCTGGAAAGCCGTTTACGCTCATTTTCCTGCGCTTCAATGACATGCTTCATCATTTTGTTTTGATACAATTTTTCCTGCGTCTGAAATTGCGGAGTCAAGTCCCTCAACATCAACACCCTTGTTCCATGTTCAGAATCAATGGTGTGAAAAGAAGCGGCATAGGGGATCATTCCGTTGCTCTTTGTTTCCAGATATACCTGAAAAGAAGCGAAATCCTTGGATTCTGGCATATTGAAATAACAATCAAGGCAGGTACGGGGCTCCGTTTCGCTTGTATAGCCCCTGCATGTTCCACACAAAGCTTTTTCCTTCCCTTCATAGAGTTGAATGAGGACGTCATCGCTCACAATCTCCTCCGCTGCCGGGTTCATAGCTAGGGTGTTCCCTTGCCCATCAAAAAAGAAAATGGCTTCTGTACTGTTCTCAAACAACTTCACCATTAGCGCATTCAAAGAGCCAGTCCCTACAGATAATGTCAATTACATCACTTCCTTCCCGTTCAACTCTCCAAATCCCCTATGCGCCAAAGCTTCCAAATCACGCATCATGGCTGCGGTCATCAGCAGTTCTTCCCGAAATCCACCAAGCAGTACGCCCGCGACGCGAGCATCATTCCATAGGGGAACAGCCCCGAGACTCTTGAGTTTCTCGGATTGAACGATCGGGTAGTTAAACAGGTTGTCTGCCCCCACATATTGATGAACAGATGGAATGAAAACGGATTTCCCAGTTTTGAACACGACTCCTGCTATGCCCTTTCCGGATTGCAGTACAATTCGCTTAAAGCGATCATTTAAATTACCGGCTGCATTTTTCCATTTAATTACGTATTGATATTCGGCCGGTTCAACCAGAGCAAGCGCCATGAAATCATAACCGAAATGTTCGCGTATTCGCTCAAGCTCCCTTTGATAATCCATCCTATTATTCATCGCTCTCTCCTAATAGAATTAGGAAAGAAGGCAGAGCCCGCTTTCCTAATTCGATTTATGTCTTCTGTAAAGGATATAACTTCTGCGCACATAATTCAACGGAACACTCCACACATGTACAAGCCGGGTAAACGGCCAGAATGCAAAAATCGCAAAGGCCATAAGAATATGAAGCTTGAAGGACATCGGTACGTCTCTCATCAGTGTCGGGTCGACACGGAATACGAATAAACCGCGGAACCAGATTGAGATCGTCTCTCGATAATCGAATTCTGGCTGTACCGCATTCGTTACGAGAGTCGCAAACATCCCCATGCATACAATGGCCAAAAGCAATACGTTTACTATCAAATCAGACGCCGTACTTAAATGGCGCACATTGCGTATTGTAAATCGACGAGAGGTAAGAATCAACATACCGAGGAACGTCATCGCTCCAAATATTCCACCAATATAAACTGCTCCAATATGATATAGATGATCGTTTACACCCAGTGCATGCATCCAGGTTTTGGGTATGCCCAGACCGGATACATGACCCATAATAACCGGGATAATACCCAGGTGGAATAAGAGACTTCCGATCATCAATTGTTTCTTTTCAATAAACTCACTTGATTTCGCTGTCCAATTGAACTGATCATTTCTGTAGCGGAAAATATGCCCTACAATAAAGACGACCACACACATATAAGGGAAAATAACCCATAAAAACTGCTCTAGCATCATCATTGCGCAGCTGCCTCCTGTTCTACGCATGCTTTAAGCGTTTCGCGCAGTCCCTTGACCAGATGAAAATACGGGCTTTCCATTTTCTCCAGCGCTTTAAGTAAATGATATGTGCCGTCTTCCAGGATCGCGATTGGCATGCGGAAGTTTTCTGTCGTCTTCGGATCTTGCGACCATTCGGCGGCATACAGAAATTCACACATGAGCGGAAGGTAATCTGGCAGCTCACCATCTGGCATTTCAAGACCATACATCTCGTATAGCACCTTTAACTTGACCAACATTTGTCCCCGTTCTTTTGCATCTTCGAATTTGAAGTAAGTCATATATAGTGCACAATTTTTTTGAAAATCAAAGGTTTCTGTATACATTTCCTGAATCTCTTCCATACTGAACTCTTGCATAAGGGACCAGTAGGTGTTCGCATGCGTATATGCCGGATGGTTTGGATCAAACGATGCTTCCAGAAAAGCCGGATGAAAATCCAGCTTTTCCGGGTACATGAGTTGTTGGGCGAAAAACCCGAATGATGGCTTGCATTCATACAGCTTCGCTACATTAATCACGCCAAATACCCCCGTAGAAGTTTTCTTCATACATTTCTTTGCCCGTTTTCAAAGGCTCTTCCATCCCCATTGAACTTGCCATACTACAGCCGTCACATCCAGAGCCTGAACCCATATTTCCCATGGTATCTCCGTAACCCGCAGATCCTTGAGCCCGGTACGGATTCGAATATCCTTCTTTATGCGACGTTGGAATTACGAAACGATCCTCATACTTGGCAATCGCCAGAAGCCGATACATCTGCTCAGTCTGCCGAGGTGTCATGCCAATGCGCTCAAGACGGCTTTCATCAAAAGATTGTCCTGTGGATTGAGCACGCATATAGGAGCGCATCATAGCCATTCTTTGCAAGGATTCCTTCACGGTTTGGGTGTCGCCCGCCGTCAGCATATTGGCAAGGTACTGAATAGGGGTACGCATTTCTTCGATAGCCGGAAAAATCATATCGGGATTCTCAATCGAGTCTTTCCCTTCAAAGTAATTCATGATCGGGCTAAGTGGTGGAACATACCAGACCATAGGTAATGTACGATATTCCGGATGAAGCGGGAATGCCAGCTTGTGCTCAATGGCAAGCTTGTAGACCGGCGAGTTCTGCGCTGCTTCAATCCAGTCCTCCGAGATGCCGTCTTTTCTCGCTTGAGCGATCACTGCCGGATCACTAGGATCCATGAACAGGTCACACTGCGCCTTATAAAGCTCTTTCTCGTCCTGCGTAGAAGCGGCCTCAAGAACCCGATCCGCGTCATACAGCATAACACCGAGGTAGCGAATTCGTCCTGTACATGTCTCGGAGCAGACTGTCGGCAGGCCTGCTTCCACACGTGGGAAACAGAAGGTACATTTTTCCGCTTTGTTCGTCTGCCAGTTAAAGTACACTTTTTTGTATGGACAGCCCGTCATGCAATACCGCCAGCCGCGACATGCTTCCTGATCCACGAGCACAATTCCGTCCTCGTCCCGTTTGTACATAGCACCTGAAGGACAGGACGCGACACAGCTCGGATTTAAACAATGTTCGCAAAGCCGTGGGAGATAAACCATGAACGACTTCTCAAAGTTAAATTTAATCTCTTCTTCGATTTTCTGAATATTTGGATCAAGCGGACCGGTTACATGCGCACCCGCCAGGTCATCTTCCCAGTTTGGACCCCACTCCAAATCCATTTTTTCACCCGTTACCGCAGAGTGCGCGCGTGCCACAGGTGAATGCTTCTGTTCACCGGCGTTGGTCAGTTGCTCGTAATTGTAAGTCCAGGGCTCATAATAATCTTTCATTTCTGGCATGTCTGGATTGTAAAAAATCTTACCCAGTGCTATTTTGGACAGCTTGTTGCCTGACTTCAGTTCCAATTTCCCTTTGCGGAGCTGCCAGCCGCCTTTATATAATTCCTGGTCTTCCCAGCGCTTCGGATAACCGATACCGGGTTTAGTCTCCACATTGTTAAACCACATATACTCCGCACCTTTGCGGTTCGTCCAGGTTGTTTTACATGTCACGCTGCACGTATGGCAGCCAATACATTTATCCAGGTTCATGACCATGGCAATTTGAGCTTTAATCTTCAAGCCAGTTAACCTCCTTCATTTTACGTACCGCAACGTACACATCACGCTGGTTGCCGATTGGACCATAATAGTTGAATCCATAACTAAGCTGAGCATATCCACCGACCATCTGGGTTGGTTTGAGATGAATTCTTGTTGGTGCGTTATGACTACCGCCGCGTGTATCCGTGATTTCAGAGCCTGGCACTTGAATGTGCTTATCCTGAGCATGGTACATGAACATAGTCCCTCTTGGCATCCGATGGCTGACAACGGCCCGGGCGGTTACGACGCCATTACGGTTGTATACCTCTACCCAGTCATTGTCAGCAAGATCGTGCGCCTCTGCGTCTTCATTGTTGATCCATACGGTAGGACCTCCACGAAACAGCGTAAGCATGTGCTGGTTATCCTGGTAGGTGGAGTGAATATTCCATTTACCGTGCGGTGTCAGATAGCGAAGCACGAGTGAATCTTGTCCGCCTTTTATTTCCCGATCCCGAGGACCGAACACCATCGGTGGCAACGTCGGTTTGTAGATCGGCAATGATTCTCCAAATTGTTGGAAAATCTCATGATCAATATAGAAATGCTGTCTTCCCGTCAAAGTACGAAACGGAACGAGACGTTCAATATTCGTTGTAAATGGTGAATAGCGGCGTCCCTTCTTGTTCGATCCAGTGAATACTGGTGTCGGTATAACTTCCCGAGGCTGTGCCGTGATACTTTGGAAAGTGATTTTTTCCGCTGCCCGATCAGCCGAGATGTCTTTAAGTTCAACACCGTGAAGCTCTTCTGCCTGCTCATAAGCCTTTTGCGACACCCGTCCATTAGTCGCGGATGAAAGATGAAGAATTGCATTGGCCACTTGGCGAGCTGTCTGGATTTTTGGCAGTCCGTCTTTAATGGACTCATCGTAATAAACTCCGTTCAACTTTTTCATTTCCTCATATTCTTCTGCTACGGAGAAGCTGACGCCATGCGCACCTGCTTTCCCAGTAGTCAAATTCGGACCGAGTGAGATAAATTTATCGTGAATTTTAGTATAGTCACGTTCGATGATGCTGAAATTCGGCATGGTTTTACCCGGGGTCGCTTCAATCTCACCCTTCGTCCAATCCTTTACAAGACCCATCGGCTGTGAAATTTCACCCACACTGTCGTGTGCGAGCGGCGCGGTCACAAGGTCTTTATATATACCTGGCAGGTACTCTTTCGCCATATTAGAAAAGACTTCGGAAAGCTGGCGGTAAATATCCCAGTCTGCACGAGATTCCCACAGTGGATTAACGGCCGGATTAAACGGGTGTACGAAAGGATGCATATCGGTTGACGACAAATCCGTTTTCTCGTACCAGGTTGCCGCCGGAAGCACGATATCCGCGTACAATGGGGTTGTCGTCATCCGGAAATCAAGTGCAACCATCAGATCAAGCTTTCCTTCTACATCTTCTCTCCAAACGATTTCCTCCGGTTTCTGCTCCTCGTTCGGCCGGGCAAGCAGGGCATCAGATGCTCCGAGTAAATGCTTCATGAAATACTCTTGTCCCTTTGCCGAACTGGAAATCAGATTGGACCGCCAAACAAAGAGTGAACGCGGGAAGTTCTCGGCTGCCCCAGGATCTTCTACAGCGAAGCGTGTCTTACGTGATTTAATCTCTTCCACAGAATGTTTAATGATGTCCTCGTTGGACTTTTTGCCTAATTGCGCTGCCTCTTCGGCGAACAACAGACTATTTTTATTAAACTGTGGATAAGAAGGTAGCCAACCCAGACGCGCTGCGAGCACGTTGTAGTCTGCTGGATGTCTGTAACTGACATCCCCGCCAGTCGGTGACTTCAAAGTGTCTGTTCCACTTTCTTCGTAACGCCACTGCTCTGTTGCAAAGTAGAAAAACGATGTAGCATTTTGCTGTCGAGCTGCTCCTTGCCAGTCTTTTGCAAAGGCAATCGTTGACCAGCCTTCGATTGGGCGGAGCTTTTCTTGACCCACATAATGCGCCCAGCCTCCACCGTTTACACCTTGGGAAGCCGTCAACACGACAAGGTTCAAGATGGACCGATAGATGGTGTCACTATTGAACCAGTGGTTGATACCCGCACCCATAATAATCATGGAGCGCCCTTTGGTATCGATAGCATTTTGAGCAAATTCCCGAGCAATCTGTACCACAACAGACGCCTTCACACCTGTGATCTTCTCCTGCCAGGCAGGGGTATAATGCGAAGCTTCGTCGTAATAATTCTTGGCGTTATGAGAGCTGTCATTGCGTGCGACACCGTACTGGCTCATCATCAAATCGTACACGGTTGCTACGTAACGTTCCGAGCCATCTGCCAAGCGTACTTTTTTGGCCGGAATTACACGTTTGAATGTTCCATTACCCGCGTTATCAAAATAAGGAAATACGATTTCTTCCCATTGCTCGCCATGACCTTCCACAGTGAGTGCGGGCTCAACTTTTGTTCCGTCTTCCCGCTCCAGAATCAGGTTCCATTTCTTATCCTGCTCCCAGCGCTGTCCCATCGTACCGTTCGGAACCAGCATTTCCCCCGCTGCTTCGTCATATATGACTGGCTTCCAGTCCGCATGCTGCGAAGCATCTCCAAGGTCACTCGCCCGTAGGAAACGTCCACCTTTCCAGGCTCCCTCGTGCGGATCAAGCAGAATCATAAACGGCATATCTGTATATTGTTTGGCATAGTTAATAAACATCGGTTCTTGGCGCTCTTTGTAAAACTCATCCAGAATAACATGTGTCATAGCCTGGGCTACAGCAGCATCTGTACCCGGATGTGGTGCAAGCCAGTTGTCAGCGAACTTCACATTCTCCGCCAAGTCGGGAGCCACTGATACAACTTTTGTCCCCTTATAACGTACTTCCGTCATAAAATGAGCGTCTGGCGTCCGGGTAAGTGGTACATTCGATCCCCACATGATCAGGTAACCCGCATTGTACCAATCAGAAGATTCCGGTACATCCGTCTGCTCACCCCAAATTTGAGGAGATGAAGGCGGAAGGTCGGCATACCAGTCATAGAAACTCAACATCTGTCCACCAATAAGCGAAATGAATCTGGCTCCTGAAGCGTAGCTTATCATTGACATCGCCGGTATTGGCGTAAAGCCCGCGATCCGGTCAGGACCATACTTACGAATGGTATAGATGAGTTGCGCCGAGATCAGACGCAGCACATCGTCCCAAGCGACACGGACATGACCGCCTTTTCCGCGAGCTGCTTTATAGAGCTTGGCTTTCTCCGGATCTTCCACAATGCTTGCCCATGCTTCCACCGGATTGGCATGTTCCTGGATGGCAGCCTGCCAAAGCCGCAACAGCTTACCGCGCATATAAGGGTATTTCACACGTAATGGACTGTATTCATACCAGGAAAATGTAGCGCCACGCGGGCATCCCCGCGGTTCAAATTCTGGCATATCTACACCGCAGGAAGGATAATCGATCTGTTGATTTTCCCAAGTAATGATGCCGTTTTTCACAAAAACCTTCCAACTACAGGAACCCGTGCAGTTCACTCCGTGAGTCGTCCGAACCACTTTGTCGTGAGACCAACGCTGTCGGTACACGTTTTCCCATTCTCTATTTTTTTCCTCAAGGATTGACCAATTTCCCGAATAGCTTTCGATCGGTTTAAAAAAGTTGAGGTTGTATTTTTTTTTCATCGATGACCAACACTCCTTTTTAGAATAAATCATCCCAACGCAAGTTCCATGGGAAGGTTCATTCGCTTACTCTCATTATGTAATTCATTCATCGCTGTTCCCATTAGGGAATGTCCTATAGCGCTACAGGAAATCCCTCGTTCTATCGAAAGATACAAAAAAGCCTCCCCCTGCTAAAGGGAAGCTTATATGAAGAGATTAATTGTTCTTTTGGCCCGTTAACAGGAGCATGATAAAAGAAATGAGTATGATAGAGCACGTCCAGGCCCAGGCCATAGGAAGATGCCCAGAATCCACCGCAATATAAATGGCCGTCGGAATCGTTTGTGTTTTACCCGGAATATTTCCGGCAATCATCAACGTAGCACCAAATTCGCCCAGGCCGCGGGCAAAACCGAGTATAAAGGCAGCTTTAAAAGAAGGGAAAATTAAAGGAAAGGTGATATACCGGAAAACCTGCCATTCACTTGCACCCATCGAACGTCCCGCGTTTTCCAAGTCCTGGTCAACAGAAGACAATCCCATTTTCAGTGTCCGATAGACAAGAGGAAAAGCCACTACCACCGCTGCTATAACCCCAGCCCACCACGAGAATATAATAGGTTCTCCAAACGATTGCTCCACAAAACGTCCGAACCCGCTTTTTCGTCCTAGTAATATTAGTAGTAAAAAACCAACAACCGTCGGTGGGAGTACCAAGGGCAGCATAAGCACAGTTTCAACAACCGTTTTCCCTTTAAATAAACCTAACCGTGACATGGACCATGCCACAAGCAAACCTAATATGATTACTAGAACGCTGGATAACAGTGCAACCTGCAACGATAAGCGGATAGGAGGCCAATATTCATTCCAATCTATATCTTGCATGCTCACTTCGGTATGGTAAATCCATACTTAGCCATAATATTCAGAGATTCTTGTGATTGTAGGTATGCATAAAAGTCTTCGGCTTCTTGAATGTGCTTTGAACCTTTGATAATCCCGATTGGATACTCAACAGGTGAATAGGTTTTGGAATCCACCGCAAAGGCGATTTTTGCCTTTTGTGAAGTTAATGCATCTGTTTTATATACAAATCCGACATCAGCATTCCCAGTTTCCACATATTGCAGCACTTGTCTAACGTCTTTTGCTTGAACCAGCTTGCTCTGTAACGTGTCCCAAAGCTTCGCTTTCGTCAGCGCTTCCTGTGCGTAGTTGCCTGCAGGAACACTTTCAGGAATTCCGATCACAACTTTCTTCACTTCTCTTTTTGTTAAATCGGTTACACTCGCAATGTTCATCGTCCCATCTGCTGGGATAACCGCGACCAATTCATTCGTCAGCCATGTTTTTTGTTTATTACTCTCTATTAACTGCTGATCTACGAGAGACTTCAAGTTTTTCTTCGAAGCGGACAGAAACAAATCCGACGGCGCTCCTTGCTCAATTTGTTTTTCCAACGCACCAGAGCCACCGAAGTTAAAATTCAATTGGATGCCTGTATGGGTTAATTCGTATGAATGCTGAATTTCTTTGAGCGCATCCGTTAAACTTGCAGCTGCGGATATGGTAAGCTCAACAGTTTCAGCCTTTTTCGAAGAATCCTGGCTGGAGGCCTCGTTGTTCTGGGCCGTGCTGCTACCATTTGAAGCTGATTGTTGCCCCGCACCGCACCCTGAAAGTAATAAAATGATGGAAATAACCAAAACGAAAACAGTGCTACTTTTAATTAATTTATGCAATTGGTTCGGCTCCTCATGTTAGTTCATCATTAATTAATGGGTTTTGCTATTAGCTGTGCCTGTTTCGTACGTTCGATCAATGTACAATTTTCAAGAAGAATATGATTAAAAATATCTGCTTCCAGGTCTTCTAACCGTTTCAATACGAGTCGGTGCGTACCACAAGCTTCCTGCATCGGCTCAAAGCCATTTGTGATCAAGCGCATTTCCTTCAGGAATTCCACCACCGTTTGATGTTCGTTTTGCAACTTGGACAAAATTGGATTTAACTCATCTGCTCGTTCCATTGTTGATTCTTGTAAAAATGCTTCAATCATCGGAAACACAAGGTCCTCCTCATATTGAATATGTTCCGATATTTCCTGTTTAAGCAAGGTGAACAGTTCATTAACTCGCTTTAGATGCGGATAACGTTCGCCATGAACCCGCGTTAGTTTGGTTACATACGGCGTTAACGCCGATAGTTCTTCCCGAAGCTTCGTATGATACTCATTTTGAATATAGGCGATTAGTTCTTTGGGTTCGAGTGAAGGAGGTTGCATTTGCTTATGCTGTGCCTGCTTTTCTTCCACTTCATGTATCTGCGTCAGCAGTTCACCAGCGTGGAGACCTTGATTGGCTGCTGCTTCACGGAGCGATATTTTCCCTCCACAGCAGAAATCAATCCTCAGTTTGCGGAACAGATCTCCCGTTTTGGGTACTGCTTTCACAATGTCCGCCACCCATGTTTCTTCCGTTAACTGGCTCATCTTCCATTCCTCCATCTTACTTCGATTTTATACTTAACTTTCATTCTACGTCTCCCTTAAAGCTGAACCAATCAGGGGGTTCCCTCTTTCATTCGTGGAAAGAGCCTGATTATAAAAAATCAGAAAGCAACTGTTCAGCCGCTTCTTTCCCTTGAGCGATGCAATCTGGAATTCCAACGCCCCCATAGCCGGCACCACATAGGAAAACACCCGGTAAATCCTGTGCGAAGTCCTGTCTGATCTTCGCCATATGCTCTTTGTGTCCAATCGGATATTGCGGCATTGATCGATCACACCTACTGACTTCGGTGAATTCCGGTTCCGCTTCCAGGCCCATTAAATCTTTCAAATCTTTACGCGCGGCATCCACAAGTTGATCGTCTGTCATCTGAATCCACTCCTGTGCACCTGCATGTCCAATGTAGGTCCGTAAAAGCGTATATCCTTCAGGAGCAGTATGGCTCCACTTCGTCGAAGACCAAGTACATGCCGTAATCTTTTTACCTTCTTTGCGGGGTACTAAAAATCCCGTTCCCTCAAAATTAAGATTAAGATCTGTGTTTTTATAAGCAAGAGCAATATTGGCTACGGAAACATAGTGAATCTTGTGTAACCAGCTAGCGCTTGCAACGCCGGAGAATAATGTAGCCGCTTCAAAAGCTGGAACAGCGCAGATCACCGCATCCGCATCTATTTTTTGTCCATGTTCTAAAATGACCTGATAACCGCTTTCTTTCCTTACTTCAACTACACCTTGCCCCATAACAAAACGTACGGTATCCAGCCTTTCCTTTAGCCGCTCCACGATCGAAGATAATCCTAGCCGATAAGAAAGAAACATACTTTTCTTAGCGATATCTGGCAGGTTGTCTTGTACTGCTGGCTTTCTCCCCGCCCCTTTAGACATACCCTTAATCAGACTTCCATGCTTTTGTTCCATTAGTTTAAATTGAGGGAAGGTTGACATGAGGCTCAGGGAATGTGTATCCCCAGCGTAAATTCCAGACAGCAGAGGTTCCGTAATCTGGTCCAGAACTTCTTTGCCGAGACGCCGTTTGATAAAATCACCTAGAGATTCGTCTGCATCACCTTTCTTTGCCGGAATGATTAAATCCAGGGCTGCCCGTGCTTTTCCCAGCGGAGAAATAAGTCCTGTCCGAATGAAGGGAGTGAGCTTTGTTGGAATGCCCAGAATGAAGCCCATCGGCATCGTATGAAGTTTACCCTTATGCAAAATGCTAGCAGATTTGGCTTTCGGGTTTGTCGATACCAGCTCTGCTTCCAGCCCCAACTCCATAGTCAAATCCAATATTGCCGTCTTTCTGGCCAAGAAAGCATCCGGTCCTTTTTCGATCATAAAATCGTTTTGGCGAACGGTTTGCAGTTTTCCTCCTAGACGTTCACTTTTCTCCACCAGTGTAATCTCCACTTCAAGTTGCCGATCCTCAGCCAGCTTTTTCACATAAAAGGCAGCACTTAAACCGCTTATTCCTCCACCGAGAATAACGACTTTTTTAGAACTTTTCTTCATGAAAACACTTTTCCTCTCCAACCCCGGGTATATAAGCGCAATAAGGGTCACTCTCCAAATAGTCTCCTGTTATTGCAAAAGCCCTTGCTCTGGAGCCCCCACAGACAGCCTTGAATTCACAGACTCCACATTTACCTTTAAGTAGGGACTTATCTCTAAGATTCATCATGATCGGAGAGTTGCGATAAATGTCTGCCAAGCTATCCTTTCGTACATTCCCGCACATAAGAGGCAGGAAACCACTAGGGTATACTTCGCCGATATGACTAATAAAAACAAATCCATCTCCGTCATTTACGCCTTTAGGAGCACGTCCTAAAACATCTGCCCTCTTTTGTCCGTCTGCTACACTGTTCTCACCTGCGCTGTGCTTTTGCTGCAGCACGACCCTCCGGTAGTGAGGAGCTTCTGTAGCCTTCACTCCGTACGGCATCTGTTGCTGTATTTGATACAACCATTTCATTACGGCTTCATGCTCATCAGGAGTAATCATATCTTTCTCCATGCCACGTCCAGTTGGAACAAGGAAAAATAAACTCCATAACACAGCCTGCATTTCCTTTACTCTTTCTGCAATTTGCTCCAGATCATGAAGATTGTACCGGGATACCGTAGTGTTCACTTGAATAGGGATGTTCAGTTCCTTTAAATAACCAATTCCTCGCATGGTCGTATCGTAAGAACCCGCTGTACCCCGAAAATGATCGTGAATCTCGGCACATGAACCGTCCAGACTAAATGCCCACCGCGATAATCCAACTTGCTTTGCTTTTTCTACCGCTGTTCGTGTCACTTTAGGAGTGGCACTGGGGGTCATTGAAACCGACAGATTTTTCTCTTCAATTGCATATTGAGCCAGTTCAAACAGATCAGGACGCATTAAAGGATCTCCGCCTGTGAATACAAGCAACGGATGATTCATTTCAGCGATTTGATCTATTAGCTTCTTACCTTCTTCTAATGTCAGTTGACGAGGATCAGGTTTGTACTGAGCTTCCGCTCTACAGTGAAGGCACTTTAAAGCACAAGCTCGTGTAACCTCCCAGATGACTATAAACGGGTCAGTATGATAATCACGCGGCGTTTTTAAAGATATCATTGATGTCTCTCCTTTTAGAAATATAAAAACAACACAAAAACATAGAGCATCATTGAAAATCCAATTTCCGCCATGCCAACTTGTTTTGCCTTTAATCCGAGTTTAGGAAGCCATATGGCTCTTATCAAAAAAATTAAAAAAGGAACAAACAGAAATAACTTTAACCAAATGGCAAACAACAAAATCACCACATGATAGATAACGGAAGCATAATGGTAACGTATATTTTTTCTTTCACGAATGATCGTTTTGACATACAAAGCAGTTCCGATAAAGTAAAGCACCAAAAGCAAGAATAGCTCTGTTGCTACCCTCCAATCCTCTCCTCCCCCCATATAAATAACGGGATATATAAAAGAACAAAAGAGTAGAATTGCAACAATGTCATTGAGTAAAGCACGTTCATTTTTCGTTCTCGCAAAATAAATATTAGCCATAAAAAAGAGCAATAAAAGAACTCCATACCAGATCAAGGCAGGCTCAAACCATATCAGTGAAATTAACAAAGGAAGTAATATCACTCCGTATACAACGGCGGGTTTGCGATATCTTTCACTGCTGCCTGTTTTGATCCATTGGAGGACAGGAAAACTGAATAAGTAGATAAAAAACCAGCACACAAATAGGGGTATATGAATGAGATCCCCTCGAGAAGCAGCTAAACCGAATAAAAATGGAAGAATGAGCATAGCCCAGGCTCCATGTTGATTGGGTATGTATCTGCTCATCCCCCTCAAACCCTTGATCCTTTTTTCACAATCTTTTTTATGTCTGTTATTTCGGTTAATCGATTCATCATCCATTCCCCCAAGATTGAGTTTTATCTTCTAACTTCATTCTAAGTATTATATGAAATTGAACCAATTAGGGAGTTCCCTTTTCCTTAGAGGGGAAAATCCTAACCGGAAAAATAACGCTATTTTCTTATGCTATACTGTACTAAAAAAGGGAACAAAGAAAGGATGAACTGTTATGGGAGGACCTTCTTTACGTCAACTGCATGCTCATCATGCCATTCATCAAGGCGGGCTATCTGGCGCTCTAGATAAGACGAGAGAAGTAGAGGAATTATTGGAAGCGAAAGAATTCCAGGTGGCGCGCCAGGCTGCCGACCACTTGATCGAATATTGGGAAACCCGCATTCTCAGCCATGCTGATGCAGAAGAGGAAGGATTCTATCAGGAGATGGTCGAGAAAAAACCAGAACTGCAGGAGGCTGTCGTTAAACTTACACGAGATCATGATTTGCTCCGAATCATTGTAAAAGAGCTCAAAGCCGGGATCCGTGAAGAAGGGCTTACGCCTGAAGTTCTTCAACAGTTCCACGCGCTTCTGGTTGTCAATGCCATTCATAGTCGGGAAGAAGAACGTTTATTGTTTGAGCAACCGTCATAATCAAGATGTGGCATGACGATTCACATTCTCTATAAAAACGTACCAAAGAAATAGTCCAACGCCTCTTGTGAGTATCCGTCATCTCCTTGCCAGGCTGCTACGGAATAAAAATCATGATTGCCGTGCTGTCGTTTACGAGGCGTGTCCTGTGGGACCAGCAGTCCGGCATATCCCCACACCTCCATGACAACATCACGCTCGTTTTTGCTGGATGGAAACACATCCTTCCAGCGCTTTTCCAATTGACGTGCACTGCTTTGAGCATCACAGTTCTGAACAGCTTCGAGCATGTTATGGAGTATAGCTAGATCCTCATCGGAAACCTGAACATCCTCTTCTTGACTGAACAATTCAAGGTCCATCCAGCAATACAGAAGGTGGTTCAGACGAATACCGCCCCATTTGATTCGTTCAAAATTTAGTACATTCAAATCTTTATTGACGTATTCCTTATCGGACATCAATTTATTAAAATTACAATCCCCACAGCTACTGTAATTGGGCAGGACGACAGGCCGCTCCCCATAGGTGTGCAAAGGAAGCCCTGCGGTTAATGCCCAGCTCGATAAGGCGCTTCGTAAATGAACCTTTTTCGTGGAAAGACTATGCAAAAATGCTGCTGCCACTCGTTCTTTTGTAGCCTTTTGCTGGTGCAGCTCATGCAGCCTGTTTATAATCTCGTTATGTGTAATGGTGATCGGATCGAACATCAAGCCCTTACTTTTGGCATATTCAAAATCCTCACCCGAAAAAGATCCCCGCTCCTGCTTCCAGCCGCTAGAGGACCAGAATGTGTTCATCAGTATTTTTTTCGCCTTTTTATCCACAACACATCTCCCTTACTCATCCAACACCCTCACCTCCAGCACAAAGCGCAGGGTTGTCGTGTATTTTATGTAAGATCACTATTCATCTTTATACTTAAAAGCAATGGCCGTATTTCCCGACCGGGGGTCAAAATAAGAAGAGATTTTCCCCCAGTTCAGTTCATATTCCATATAGGGGTAAGGCTTTGTTTGACGATAGCTTGGCTTTACGGACAAATGTTGCTGTAACAAACGATCATGCTCCCTTTGCCGCTTTCTCTCCCCTTCTTCAGACCAATTATCCCACGAAGTTGGAAATTCATTGCCCTGGAGCGAAATCTCCACGACAACTAGGCTGGTATCCTTAAAGCATACAGACACAAAAAAATGCCGACGCAGCAAAGAAACCTGATCGAAATGATACCAGATATACTCATTTCCTAGCTTTCTTACAGAATGAAAATATTTCGAATACCAGTCGGCCTCTAACAACTGATCTTCCGTTAACGATGAGTAAATCGCACGCTCACCATCGACCTGAATGATTCCCGATTCCCAGTCATTCATTGCTGCCACTCCTTCAGCTATTATGCCAATCTCCTACAGTTGCTCTCTGCCCTTATTTGTCCACATGATTGAAAATGGCCTGCCAGGCCCGATCTAGCACGCGCGTATGTAATTGTTTGGCATAAACAGTTCTAACGATGGCGAGAACGATCACACCCACGAATACAACACTGAGCAAAGTAATAGAGGGAACCCAATAGTCAAACATGGCATTCGCCAGCACTTGCAGCAAATGTCGTTCGGGTTGTAAATATTCCATTGCCGCAACGATGCCTGCTGCCAGCAATATGATCACAGATATGATCATAAGTATTACATTGATTACTTTGTATTTAGCAAGCCCTCGCTGAAAAACGCGAGTTCCCGTATATTGCTCCAGCACGATGATCTGCTTGTGAAAATCATGTTCTACCTGCTCTACAGGCAGATCGTGCTCCTGAATAAATGCATGAGCTTTCTTCAGTTCGGATTGAATAAATAAACTACTCTGGATAGCAGATCCCAGCTGACCTAAAACATTCATATCTTTTCACTCCACTTCAATAGTATCTAACTTACGAGTATATAGGGTTGCCATGCTCTACAAAACGATCGGTTCCAGACTGCTCTCTAAATGAGCCTATTAGTAAAAATCAAAGTAACCCCGCCAGACTCCGTCATTCTGATGCTTGGCAAAATAAAAGCTGCCTCCATCCACAATATTCAATTGGGCTTTGGCATCCGAAGCAATCTGAAATACAAATTCATAGCCCTCGCCAAAGTCAATGCCCGATTGAATAAAGCTGGGATAGCCACCGATTTTGTGAACCGCATATATTTCCTCTACGATGTCCTCAAAATAGTCGGGTTCCTCCTTGTCCATTTGGTTAAGGGCATCGCCGTATTCCTCAGGGATGTCATCACCGTCCCAGACCGGATAATCATTCTCTTTGAGTTCAGGGAACAGCGGAAATGCTTTGATTTGCATAAATGACGGACCAAAATCTTTTTCGACCAAATCCTCTACCGACGTATACTCACGAATACACATATACCCTTCCATGTCCTCATGATCCAGTACATCGGGAGACAGGAAGACTGTCAACAGCTTGATGCTACGCATAGCTTCAGGGACAAAGGGCAAGCCCGGCAAATACAATTGCATGATCGGAGCCATAGCATTCCCCTGTACATCAATGGGTCGTTCCTCCGTTGGCAAAGCCACTGTAACTCTACCAATCCAGCTTTGTTCAAGGGAATCCGACGGTCTACGACCCCCTGTATGAAAAATAGTAGCTTTACGTTTTAGAATCGTTCTTAGCTTTTCAATAGCGTTGCTGGACAACGAAATCACTCCTTTCTAATCTAGAATAGAAACAGAACAACATCCTCGCCTGCTTTAAATCCAAACTCTCTTAGTCGATCTTCCATCTCTTGAATCTGATGTAGATAATCTTCCGGCACAGCTGGCAGACCCTGTTCATTCACTAATGTCCCGCCGAGTCTGGTGCGTGCATATTCGGCACTTTTCCACATCGCCTCAAACACCGTTTGCGGCTGCGCGGTTCGCACCCCATCCATACTAAAAATTAAATCTGCAAAGCGCTCCTCTGCGAGTGTACTCAACCAAAAAAAGCCAGGCTCGGTTCCCGTATGTACGCTAAATAGTTCATCATAACCTCCCGTCCCGTGATGGTGTGCATGGAAAATGTCCATATCTCCCCACTCCATTCCGAGACTCAGCATGACATCCCAGATATCCGCTCCACGGTAAGATTGGCCTTGATCCGCTACTAGCCTAAGCATGACAGCGTGTTCCCTTTCACCTTCCTGATCTGTAAATGCTTTAAGTTTTTCCGCTTTTGCACGTGCATGGGCAGCATCCTCTCGAGGAAGCACATGAACAGTTCCCTTCTCCTGAAAACGCGCTGGCAGTGTGTTCATAAAGTCTGCAACCTTGGCTTCATCCAAACAAACCTGCATCTCTACATTATCGAATATATCTATACAAACACAAATTTTATCAAAATGGCATTCGCCTGCTGGTCTGCGCCCCACACTAGTCCACACCTGTAAATCATGAACATGCCCATACACGATATATCCTTTGAGCAATTGCAAAATATCCTCATCTGACAACGTAAAACCACTAAATTCCACATCAATCAGCCAATAGATATTAGCATCAGGCTCCACTTGATGGATTCCTTTTATGGTCTTGACAGGCTCATGTTCCAACTCCACGGCAAGGATGCTCGATACATCCTCACTCCCATGTTCGGGTAAATTCATGAATCTCTCTCCTAACTAGCTGTTTTCACTTTACAGTTTCCTATAATTCTCAATATATATTAAACTATAAATCACCAAGCACAAAATAGTATAAAAACGGTGCTGGGTTGTTGAACTTAACTTTTTAGAAATTCAAAGCTTCGAAAGGGGAGAACTCATGATGCAAAAACTTTGGCAAAAAGGCAAGGCTCTATCACTGCCTATTATGGTGTCCGCATCGCTGATATCTGGAGCGCTGTCTGTAAGTACACCTGCGGCGAATGCGGCTGCAACCAAGGAATTGCTTCAGCTATCCGGTCAGACTACTTACTATGGAGAGGTCGAGAATGGGCAGCCTAACGGACGTGGTACGATCAAATGGAGCGAATATAAGCAGTATTCGGGTGATTTTGTGAATGGCAAGCGATCAGGTACCGGAAAATATACAAATCAATACACGGATGCAGATGGACAGAATCATAAAGTCGTATACAACGGAACTTGGAGCAATGACACGATGAGCGGCAAGGGTACGCAGACTGAAGAAGTGACGCAAATGGATGAAACCGTACGTTCGAACGAGATCCAAGTAGGTACTTTTCAGAACAATGGATTACAGAACGGCTACCAAGTGATCCACGCCGTGGCCGATCCAGACTACAGCTTCACTTATAAAAATAGCAATGAAATAATAAATATCTTGCACAGTAATCAAGATCTGGTCCAAAGGTGGCAAAAAGGAGACCTCTTCTCCGTAAATTATAAAAATGGCTCTGTCCAAAAGGAATACTCCATGTTCCCTGAAGAGACTGCCACCAAAGAACGCCAAAGACAAGCGTCCATTAAGTATCTCAAAGGAATTACTGCCAAGGTCACTCCTCACTTGCAGCAGTTTGAAAAGCTGTCCAAGCAGATTCCGCTAAAGTAATTAAACCGACGCGAAATATGTATTAGTCTCTACGCAAGAAGGCCTCTCTTTCTAATGGAAAGCTCCATTTGAAAAGAGTGGCTTTTTTCATTTCGTTATGAGTGACTATAAGAACTTCGGATCATACACCTCCTACTATTCTCCCTTATGCACCCTCATGAACTCATACAAATGACTTATTTTTCACTAAAACCCCCTCCTTTTTTTGCTAACCCCCACTGGATTCACTAAAATATAAGTAATTATTTTAATCATCCGAGGTGGACATCATGGCTAAAATTATGGTTCCTCCTGAGAAACTAGAAGCGGTTTCCAGGCAGTTCGCACAGGCACGTGAGCTGGGGGCACAAATTTGCGGACAACTGTCACAGCATATTCAGATGTTGGAAAATAGCTGGGCAGGAACAACACAGCAGCGCTTTTATCAGGATTTTCATAAAGCGCGTGGACAAATGGATGCTTTCACTCAAACTGTCAGTTCTGTCAGCACAGAGCTGCGTTCCATTGCAGTAAAATTTAAGGAAACAGATACCCAAGCAGACACGGGGATTACCAAAGGAGATCACAGCGGACAGATCAGCAACAGCGAAGGGGCAACTTCCGGGAAAAAAGGACCCGATCCAGCAGATATAGCCATTAACAGCCTGTCAGAGGCCAACAAATGGCGCGGGCAACTAGGATTTGCCGGAACAGCGATCTATAGCGGTCTGGCTTCCACACTTGTGCTCACCAAAACAGTAGAATTCAAGAAAAGTCTGAAGAATCCCACTCGAGCGGTTATACATAATGCGGCATGGGTGAAAGGCAAGGGTAACAATGCTTTTATGCGTAATTTGGGCAAAAGCCTAAACCGCCAATTCGCCAAACCCGGTATTGTGATGAAGGGGTTAAAGGGCTTTGATCGATTAGTTGGAAAGCTTCAAATGGGTAAGCTCGGCCTCGGATTCAACAAAGCCAACAGCTTTCCTCAGTGGACACGGAACGTCATCGCCGGGGTGGAAAAAGGACGTTACGGCATAGCCACCCGCCAAATTCCCGGTATGATTGCCAAAAAGCTCTACCCTATTAATGCCACCATGAATATTGTGGGCGAGGGCATCAGTCTGGCTGGAAAATGGAAAAGCGGGAAGCTTACCGGAACGGATGTAGCTGTATCTGCCTCTAACGTAGCGATTAAAACCGCCGCAACTTATGGCGGCGCTGTCGTTTTGGGGTCCATAGGCGGTGCTATCGGTGGTCCGGTCGGCGCAGCCGTCGGGGCATACGTCGGCGGTACAGTGGGAAGCTGGGCAGGCGGAAAAGTCGCCAAATTTGCCGAAAAAGGGATACGCTGGGCCAGCAAATTATTTAAATAATATACACACCTAACAGATGGAGAAGGAGCCTGACTATGGACAAACAAACGGTAATTTTAACGCTTGAAGAGCTAGGCTTTGCCTTGACCGCATTGGGCGCAGAAGATATGGCTTCTGGTCTGCTCCAATCTTATTACGGGGAACTAACCGAAGATCGCTGGGAACTACTTTTTCATGCCGCAACGCATAGCCTGATATCCAAGGGTTTGATGGAACAACGGGATGACGAGCAACAACAGCTCGAATTTGATGCGTTCATTGTTGAAATTTTAGCTCATCTGGTACAAAGTCGTCAGATGCTACGTGGCTTTAAGGAGCAACAAGATAAGCAAAATACGTTAACGATACACCATGGAAATGAACGTTTTCTGTATCATTTCTCCAGTCACAATGAACTCCATTTCTTTCGCTGGTCTTCTCCAGAAGACTGGCATCACGACATTGATCAACTGTTCGGCCTGTCTGCTCCGAACTTCAATGCGCACAGCCGATACGTCGATCTGACCGAAGAACAGTGGAATGAGTTAACCTCATCCAACTTCACCATGCAGCAAATGACAACGTGGAAGCTTCATGAGTCGGCTCAACAAATGATACAAGACTGGCGGGAGGATTTTGATCGTAATCAGTGTAGCCTTGATAATTTGAGCCAAATGGTATACACGGATACGGATGAAAATGGTCCTTCTGTTACAAATCTGCTATTTGTTCTTAAAGGAAAGAATGATGTGTGGATTGTAAGAAATACAGAACTGGATATGCAGGCCACTCCATGTCTGCGAATTGAAAGTGTGACCGAAGCTGACTGGATAGAACGGATAACTTATTTCATTCAGGCGTTTGTTCCCGACGAGGCGGTATTCCGTGGATAAAATTGTATATCGAAGATCTTTGGCATTTTGGAAAGCCATGGGCAGCTTGATGTTTGTGCTTATTTGTCTGTTTTTGCTGCTGCTCATTTTTATCGACGAAGATATCTCAGCTCTACAAATCTTCTTCTTTATTACGTCCGCCATTGTCGGACTTCCTTTTTTCGGTAGCTATCTCGTGGTTTGTTTGAGCAGAACGCTTCGAAAGGATACCTACCTGTTCATCTTTGACGAGCACAGCATTTCAGATGGTATTCGAACTGTCCCGTGGGCTGCAATCACTAAAGTCGAATTCGAAGGGGCCTCCATCCGCAAATGGCTGCGCCCTCGCTTTCCCGCCTTTATTTTTCATCTGAATGACCACAGCACCTGGGAAGTCAGCACCGACTATGTGTTGAACGATATAGAGCTGAACCAAACCGGGAAACAACTTCGAACTCTCATTAACCAGCATGGCAAGTCGAAGAAAAAACGTTCCTGAATAGTGCCATTGAATATATCAAAGCTTGTCTCTATCATATGCGGCCGAATTGGCCGCAGCCAAAAATGGAATACCAAACTGGCTGCGGATAAAGGAGTCTGCCGTCGTAATCAAACCCTTGACGATCTTCCCCTCAATCCTGGTCTCCGCCAGCGCTTCTGTCGCAAAAGCAAGCAGCGCTGGATCGAGCCCACCCGCAGACCCGGTATTAATGACAAGCTCTGGGCTAAAACGCTCAATCAGCAGGGCCGTAGTCGAGGCAGCGTTCGCTTTGCCAATTCCTGATTGCAGCAAAATAACTTCCTTGTATTCCGGCTTATACTTGAAAAACACCCGTCGCTGCGATACGCTGCACCGCCTCCAGCAGCCTTTCCTCACTGTTTACCAGACTGACCCGCACATAAGAAGCTCCTGCACGACCAAAGCCTTCTCCAGGAGCGACCGCAACGTGCGCCCCGTCCAATAAAAAGTCTGCAAAGGAAGCCGATGTATGCCCCTCCGGCACCTTGAACCAGGCAAAAAAAGACCCTTGGGGAGCTGCTACATCCCAGCCAATACCTCGTAACGCTGCAATAAGAACATTACGGCGCCGCTCATATAACTTCGCGAGCTCCTGTACTGGCTCCTGGGTGCCCAGCAATGCGACAGCTCCCGCATCCTGTACCGCGCCAAAAACAGTGCTGTAGGCATGCGTATGATAATGCTTGAGCGCACCAATAACGGACGCATTTCCAACCGCAAATCCGAAGCGCCATCCAGCCATGTTATACGTTTTGGAAGCTGTATACGTCTCGACGCCATACTCCTTGCCGCCGGGGATTTGCAATAAACTAATCGGCTTATGCCCGTCAAATCCAAGAGCACCGTAAGCAAAATCATTCATAACTGGAAACTGATACCGAGCGGCATAATCCAGCGTCTTCGTCAGAAAATCTGCAGTAGCTACGGCTCCAGTCGGATTGTTCGGATAATTAATCATAAGCAATTTGACCTGCTCTGCGATTTCCTCTGGCACGGTTGTATAATCAGGCAAGAAACCAAGCTTCTCATCAAGCGGAATCGTATGAATATGGGCTCTTGCCAGCGCAGCAGCGGAATAATATTGGGGATATGCCGGATCGGTGGTCAATAACCAATCACCGGGATTCAGCAGCGCCTGTGGAATCCCCATTACGCCTATGGCTGAGCCGTTGAATATGGCAATCTCCCGGTCAGGATCCAGCTCCACCTGATACTCCCGTTTATAGAACGCGGCGACAGCCTCCAGCGTGCTTTTTTTTCCATGAAAAGGCGGATAGCCCTGATTGATCGGTTGATCAACCGCTTCCTTCAAAGCGCTGATAATATGCGCCGGTGTTGGCTGATCCGGGTTGCCGGCTGCCAGATTAATTACATCTATTCCTTTACTTTTATACAGATTCACTTTGTCATCTATTGCGCTAAAATAGTTGTCAGGCAGAGCCTTGACGAAATCAGAGGATGAAAAAATCACGTTCATATCCACCTTCTATCCATAAGATACAGGCTGACAACGTCAGCCCGCAGAAGATAATGCCCCATATTATTTGAAATAGCTTGGCAACTTGTAGCCTTCATAATCAGGGTTCGAATGGATGTACTTTTGGAATTCATCTGAATGATATCCTTCAATAATGTCTTTGACGAAGGGCTTATCCTTGTTCTTGCTGTCCACAGCGACCACGTTCGTGAACGGATCTGTCATATTTTCAAGCTTTAATGCCGAGGTCAGCTTTATTCCATTCGATACAGCAAAGTTCCCTTGTATAGCCGCAAAATCAACATCCTTCAGTACACGTGGCCCCTGTGCCGGATCGGTAGCAACAAATTGCAGATGATGCGGATTAGAGGTGATGTCGTTCACCGAGGTTTGCAATGGATCGATATTGTCCTTTAACGTAATCCAGCCTACTTCCTTCAAAATATTCAGCGCACGCAGCATATTGACTGGCTCGTTGGGCAGGTTGATTTGGGCTCCATCGCCGATTTCGTCAAGGCTGGTATGCTTGCTGGAGTACAATCCCATTGGAGGAGTGGGGACCTGTACAGCACCAATCAGATCAATATTCTCCCGCTTATTCATAGAATCCAGGTAAAGCGAATGCTGAAACACATTAGCATCAATATCCCCCTTAGCCACGGCTACATTGGGCTGAACACCGTCTGTAAACTCTTTATATGTAATCTTATATCCTTTCTTCTCCAAATATGGAGCCACACCATTCTTAAACTGATCGCTATATGGACCAGGATTAAAGCTGATATGCAGTGTTTTCTTTTCTTCACCCGCAGCATTGCCCGACGTATTCTTGCTGCCGCAGCCTGAAATAAAAAGCACGACTGCTCCCAACAGCAATATAAATGAAATCCATGGTTTCTTCATTTGATGTCTCCCCCTGCTCCTTGATATCATCTACTTTTGGTGAGTTAAAATGTTTACAGTCGCTCAAAATACCAAGTAATTTGATGAGTTTTATAGATATTACAATGATTTTTTATTCACTGTCAACAACATTTAATTACGCATCTTCTGCATAGCAAAAAAAGGGGCACAACTGGAGATCACCTTGAAAGCAAAACACTTCACATGTTTGTAATATTATTCCGTTTCAATTATACCCCCCATGGGTATAATTGAATATGAAAATAAAACCCTAAAGGAGCTATTAAATATGAGAATGCAATGGGCTTTGCTCGCTGGTACAGTCATGATGATTTTGAGTGGGTGCGGGAACAGTAACGCGCCGAACCAGGAGCATACGGCAAACAGCAGTCAACAGCACGACACATCGGAGATGAACCATTCCACTTCCAGTGAGCTTCCTGTCGGATTAAAAGAAGCTGAAAATCCAGCCTTCAAAGTTGGTAGTCAAGCGACTATACGAGCTGACCATATGGCCGGCATGAATGGGGCTACGGCCACGATTGCGGGTGCTTATACGACTACTGCTTATACAGTCTCCTATACACCAACCACTGGAGGAGAAAAAGTGAATAATCATAAGTGGGTTATTCATGAAGAGATTAAGGATGCAAGTAGTGAGCCCTATGCACCGGGCACAGAGGTTATCCTTGCAGCAGATCATATGAAGGGGATGGATGGGGCTAAGGCTACCATTGATTCCGCCGAGCCAACGACCGTATATATGGTAGACTATACGCCGACTACAGGGGGAGAGCCTGTCAAAAATCATAAATGGGTGACGGAGAGTGAGCTTTCAGCCCATTAGAACTCTTTCATCACAGGTCGCTTGTGATAACAAAAGGGAGCCTGGCATCGGCTCCCTTTAACGGCTTTATTTGAGTTTGGACAAACCTACTTCGCTAAATTCAGCTTGGCCTCCTTGATATCATACAAAGTCCCTTCGTTGGAATCTACAAGCTTTTTCATTTGTTTGTTGGCTAGTCCATTTGCAGGCACGATTGCATTAAAAATAACATCATTTTTCTGTAATTGCTCGTTGATCTCATCCACAGAAAAACGGGCTTTACCCAGGGCTGTATTCTTATCATGAACTGGTGCATCTGTAATGAATATGATTGTTTTGGAATTAGAATTTTTGGGAAATTTACTTATAGCTAACTGAATAGCCTCTAATCCCGATTCCTTCAAATCCCCGCCAGCGGAAGGGCGCAGCATATTCAAGTTACCTTTTAACTTATTTTTATCGGTCGTAAACTCCAAAAATTCTAAATCTTTATCTGCCTTCAGATTGATATCCCGAAATGCTACGACAGCAAAATGAGAACCTGCTGGAACGGAATCAACAAAGCCTTTCACCTTATGTCTCACATAATCCAGCGTCCCTGTCATACTACTCGTAACATCTATGACGAACACAATATCCGTAGATTTGGAGAAGGTGGTGGATATCTTTTTCAGAATCGTTGGATTGGATTGTGATGAGGAAGCATCTTCATTTTCCTCCATTAATTGTTCACTTTCGCTGGTTGTCAAAACCTGCGGTGGAGCAAGGAAAATCACAACGCTCTGAGCAGCAATATTCCACTTTACCTTCGCACCCAGCGCCTCACTAACAAAGCGAATAGGAACCATTACTTTGCCGTTAATGAGTCTTGGCGCCGCATTGAGACGCACTAATTTTCCGTTGATATAGGCATCCCTGGAGCCTACAGTTAACTTGATCGTTGTATTTCCTTTGGTTGCAGTAACGGTCTTGGTAGCTCCATCCCACTTCACTTTCGCCCCAAGCGCCTCAAAAACGGCACGAAATGGCACCAGCATAATTCCGCTAATAGAGGTCGCAGGCTGCTCATATTGTTGCAATTTACCGTCTATAAACACCTCAACCTGCTGAGCCTTGTTATTATTTATAGGAACAAATTGGGGTACAGACGCTGCCGAATTTCCCGACTGATCGATCATTTTGATATAAAAGTAATATCCACCTGTAGATAAATTCAGGTTACTCAAAGGGTAGCTAAACGTTGTTTCCGGATCGAACTGAATCCGTTTAATTAATTGAGCATCCGCATTTTTGACCATAACATATGAAGTGTACGTGGGTTGAATATTTTTCATCTTCAAACGAACTGAAAATGATGTACTTGAAGAGTTGATTGTAAATGTACCCGGAAAATTTTCTCCAGATGGGATAGACAAAGGGATTTCCGGTGACTCATCAACCGCTTGGTCCACTTTAGGCTCCTCGATCGGCTGGGTTACTTGCGGTTCAATTACTTTCGGTTCATCCACAGGTTGAGCAACTTTGGGTTCACTGGGAGTGGGAATCTCTTTTATATGGGTCTCCACCTCAGGCTGCGTTACTTTCGGCTCCTCCGCAAGTGGAGTTACTGTAGATTCATCGACTGACTGCACAGTCCCTTTCATAGTTATAGCTATAGGAAGTTCTATATGATTTTCTGATCCTGGCCCAGGTGCTGGTCGTGAATCCGCAATCGTAATTGTGGAGTTGGCATAATCGATCGTAAAGTCACCAGAAGGAATTTCAATGTTGTTGCTATACAGACGAATTGGTGTATCAGGCTTAATCGTAAACGGGAGATCAAATTTAAACACTCTGTTTACTCCATTACCATCATCAAGAATAAGCTTAAGCTTATCTCCATCTTTGAATACTGTCGAATTGGCAGCCTGAACACTTTCTGTGCACAAAGTGATCAACCCTACAAATATCGTTAAAAACGAAAGTAGGAACATCATTTTTTTGAGCTTCATTCTTATTTCCCCTTTTAAATCTATATTCTTGTCGGTAAATCATAGCATAGGGTTAGATGAAGTTCATTCCATCTGATTACAGTTATGGATATAGGAACTCACTTTTTCCATCATTCGCGCTCTGTTCAATGTTCATATGTATCTTCTTGGTCCGCTTCTTCAACGTGGCATACGTAATATAGCCGCCTTCAGTGCTTTAGTCCCTTCTTCGCTTTTCAAATAATCCGACGGTGTTTCGTTGCCGAGTGCGGGGACTTTTCGATCCATCCAAATCAGCAAATACTCCCCCATATCGGGCAGCAGCACAATCTGAATCTCCTTGGGAATTTTACTTTTGGCCACTTTTGCTCTTATAGCCGGATCTACCTGTGCATACCGCTCCTGATAGACCTGAACCATGTTGGCCCAGTTCTCCGGCTTAAACTCTTTCAAATATATGTCTCTCATCTACGAACCCTCCTTAGGGCCTCAGACAACGCTTTTCATGCTGGAGCAACCATTCTTTTCTCCATAGCCCTCCTGCATAGCCCGTTAGTTTCTGATTGGAACCGATAATTCGGTGACATGGAATCACAATGCTCAGCTTATTTTTTCCATTAGCACTGCCTACGGCTCGGATCGCTTTTTCATTTCCAATAGCAAGAGCAATATCTTTATAAGCTGTTGTTTTACCGTACCCCACGGACACCAGAGCATTCCATACTTTTTGCTGAAAATCCGTACCTTCAAAGGCATAAGGAAACGTAAACTCAAAGCGCTCACCTTTAAAATACTCGTCAAGCTGGGTAGTGCATTCCGCTAATACTTGGATTGGAACCTCTTCTATAGCCCTCGTTAAGGGCTCATTCCGATTAGAGAACATAATAGAATAGACAGCCTCATTTGTGCCCTGTATCTCTACCTCTCCAATCGGCGATACATACTTCATTACGTATAGTTCGCTCATAAAAGGATACAACCTCCTTCCTTTTCTATTCCCTACTCAACTTTCTATACTCACTAGGAGAACAATGGTTCAAGCTACGAAACGCCTTATAGAAATGGGAGGGACTTTGGAAGCCCGTCTCATAGCAAATCTCAAGATTCGTAAGATTTGTACTTTTAAGAAGATAGGCTGCCTTATCTACTCTTATTTTTTCCAAATACGTGCGCGGGGTTTCGGCGGTTTCCTGTTTAAAGATCCGATCCAAGTAAAAGGAGCTTATTCCGATATGGTCCGCAATATCCTGCAATACAAGCTTTTCCTTGTAATGATTAACCAAAAAGGTTACCACATTCTGCACAAGTCTGATATACGGCGAATGGTCTGTATGGGGCTGGCATCTTTTGCAAGCACGAAAACCCGCCTTTTCCACTTTGTCCAAATCAAAGTAAAACTCCACATTTATTTTCTTCGGCTTTTTGGATCGACAGGAAGGTCGGCAGTATATGCGGGTTGTTTTCACAGCGGTAAAAAACAACCCGTCATACTTACGATCACACGCTATAATTTTCTCCCACATTTCTTCAAAAGAAAGACTAAGGTTAGCCATGATCGAATGCTCCGTCCTTTCTATAGTTCATATTCATCTAGCTCAAGGATTTTGCAAAATCCTCATATAAATGTGATGTATCTTGTAGCTCTATCAACTGTTCTGCATTCTTTTGCAAAGCAACTATTATCTTATCAGAAAATGCATTTCCAAAGCTAAACCGTTTAACTCCTAACTGCTGAAGCTGGTGGACATTCGTCAGACCCGGCAGGGATAAAACATTAAGCGGAGCATGTATATTAAACACAACTTCCCTGATCTCTTCATCACGCTTTAATCCTGGAACAAAAATTCCGCTCGCACCACTATCCTCATACGCTTTGGCCCGCTCTATGGTCTCTGAAAGTGGAGTATTCATCTGCAAATATGTATCCGTTCTTGCGTTTATAAAAAACGCTTGAAACCCACGCACATCCAAGGCCGCTCTAATTTTGGACAATAGGTTACTGTGCAGACCCACTTCTCGAAGTCCCTTTTGCATTTTCAAAGAATCCTCAATATTAATCCCTGCAACTCCCACATCGGCTACCCTTAAAACATGCTCAACAATCGTTGCCGTGTCCTCTCCATATCCTGCTTCAATATCTGCCGACACTGGAATCTGAACATGCTCAACAATCGTCCGAATAATACTTACGTGCTGGTCAAAATCAATAAGCTCTCCATCTGAAAATCCAAGCGTATTGGCAATCCCCCAACTCGTCGTACCTATCGCCTTAAAACCTGCTTTCTCCAGAGCCACCGCAGATAGCAGATCCCAGGCGTTCCCTAAAAATAAAAGTTCCTCTAATGTGTGAAGTGCATGAAACTGCTGGATTTTGTTCATAAATATAGCCTCCTGATATGTGATGTAACTCATTTTATCAAGAGGCTATCTTTGTTTCGTCCTCATTCTTGCACTTATGGTCAGTAGGAATCTAGGAACAACTTGGTCCATTTATTCACATATAAATCATAATTTTTGAAAAAAACGGTTATTTAAGCTCTATTCAATCCTATGCTTCTTATCTATACTCTTGCTAAATCCATTCGAGTTAGATGAAAATCTACGCTTTTAGCCTTTCACAATTACATTTTATAGGAGGAGTTATATGTATAAAATAAAGTTCCTTATGATCTTGCTAAGCTTTACTGTAGTCGCTTCTTTCTCTAGCTTGTCCGGCTCTTCACCTAGCAAGGCTTTTGCTGAAGAGAATGGGACTCCGGTGCAGAAAACGATCGATTTAAATGAGGGCTTCGACAACTCAAATGAAGCTAGTATACAGCCATTATCCCTTACCAGCGAAGAAGCTACTAGCCAAGCAGCGGTTACAGCTATTGACCATAATGCTAATTTCTCACCCTCAACACTTCAGTTCCTGAAGGCTAATACAGGACTCGACGGTGAGCAGTGGGATAACATTATGAAGCTAGTGAACAAACCAGAGCAAGATTCTTTGAAATGGACTGAATTCTATGGCTATGCTGAAGATATCGGCGATAATCGTGGGTACACCATTGGTATCTTTGGAGCAACAACAGGCGGTTCAAATGATACGGGACCAGATGGCCCGTACTTATTTAAAGCTTTTGATGCTGCTAGTGGAGCTAGCAACCCTTCCATTGCAGGTGGATTAACACGTGCTGGTCTAAAGGGGAAGATGAATGGTTCGATTCTAAAGCTCAGCGATAGCGATAGTGTAATCAAGAAGAAGATCAACGCTCTCCAAAACAATGAAGCTTGGAGAGAAGCCATGTGGCGTACGTTCTATGACACCTATATCGAATATAGTGTACAGCAAGCACATAAACGCGGATTTAATACTGCTCTAACGATTGGATCATTTGTCGACACAGCACTCAATCAAGGCGCTACTGGTGATTCAGGTAGTCTTGAAGGAATCCTCTCACGTTCAGGCAGTAGTACGAATGAGAAGAATTTCATGACTAGCTTCTATGCTAAGCGTACATTGGTTGTCGATACCAACGATTATAACCAACCTCCCAATGGTAAGAATCGTGTGAAACAATGGAGTTCTCTCTTAGCTTCTGGCGAAACAGATCTTAAGAACGCAGATGCAGCCGTGATCAAAGCAACGAATTGGGAACTGAAGTAAATACAATATACGTCATTAGGAGGGCATATCGTATGTCCTCCTTTATTTATTTTCATAAATATTGAGTTGGTGTTGACTACTAACAAGGTCCCATTTTCCCAAACAGTTCCTCTCATCATTCAAATATGTGGGTCGCGTGTGCAAATAGAGAGACTGTCCCAAAAGCCCGAAAGTTGCAAGCTCCTGAAACAGTCTTGTAAAATGGTTATGAAGTCGAAATAAGGCCGTTAGATGATTCGGTAGCCAGATGGAAGTCTACCGCTACTGCGGATATTACGGATTTGTTGCAACGTCAAACGTTGATTGGTAGAGATAATAGATTCCACATCATTCCCACGAATCAGATCATCCAGGTCGGCGATGCTGCGATTGCCTCTAAACACACGGAAGTTACCTCTAAACCGCGTGCCTGTAAAGAGTACCAGTGTAGCATTGCTGCTGGTAGAAAAGAAACGCAGACTTTCGATGCCGTCGAGAATGTTATCGGTATTACGAATGCCTAGGTTTCCTCTGAATACTCTCCTGGAACCCCGAAAATTTTCTTCGTTGTAAACTGTAAGTCGTGGATACGTTTGAGATACATATGCTTTGTTGTCCATGTTGTAATTCCTCCTTTCAACTTATCTTATGCCTCACCATCCGATTGGCGCGGGCCTCGCAGCATCCATCTAAAAATGGTTATGTGATTGAATAGAGCGATGCAGACTTGAAAAAGGAACATATGTTCTGTATAATCTAGCTTAGCAATTTGGAAAATCCTGAACTAACGGAGATGCGGACATGGACGATAAATTTATTGAGGAACTACGTGAAATTAGCAGAAACGACAAGCGAAGATCCGAATTTCTTATTAAGGGTATGAAGGAAACACTTCAGGAAAGAAAAGAAAAAAACTTTATCGAAAGATGGATTTGGCGACAAAAAAATAAGAAGCGTATAGCGCGGAAGTTTAAATCCTAGTAGATATAACAACCGAATCTTCATAGCTTCATAGCACTTTACAAGTGCTTAGGTCACAGCTCATTAGGAGGCAGAGTCATCATTGAGCAACTAGTCCCAAACGACGATATATTAAATCAAAATCTATTTTTGGCTGATGAAGTTCGATACCATTTGATCCATCGAATTTGTGAGTCAGAAGGATCAACATGCCTCAAAACGTCCGATAAAAATATGGTCTTTGCTCAATCACCCGGACATAAGGCCTGGTTATGGATCTCACAACAAATCACAGATAATCATAAATTGACCTATATAGGAGAACTCTTACGTTATTTAAAAGGAACCACCCTATCAGGTGTATGTGGTGATGCCGAAACAGCCGAGAAGTTCGCAAATGCTTACGCACAACGTCGTCATGCTGCTCAGGTACATACCCATATGGTCATGGAATCTTATTTCTGTCCTAAATATAAAAAGCCCTCGGGCGTTGAGGGAATGATCCGACAATCCATCCCAGAGGATGTACAATTAGTTGCCCAGTTTCTAGCTGGTTTTTCAGAAGAAGCTTTAGGTAGTTTTATTGATCCGGTTAGTCAAATATCGGTTGCGGAGAAGACCATCGGGACAGGAAATTTGTATCTTTGGATTGTAAATAACATGCCTGTGTCCATGGCTAATATTGCTCACCGCTCGCCGAGACATGCTCGCATTAATGCTGTGTATACCCCGCCTAATTTACGAAAGAAAGGTTTTGCCAGCGGAATGGTATCCGAGCTATGTTCGATTTTGGAAAATGAGCATTTAGTACCCATGCTATATGCAGATTTAAAAAATTCGGTTTCCAATCAAGTTTATAAAAATATCGGCTTTAAGGAAGCCGGCAAAATCACTGATATTACGTTTGAATAAGTCCTCCTACTGCAAGAGAGCATATTATTGTTCATTCAAAATCAAAGAAGACCACAATGTCACCTTCATCACTGGGCCTCCTTTTCACTTATCTATAAGCTTTACTCCGTAACACCCAATTCCGTGTGGACTGAGGATCTTCGTGAAAGTAAATATACAGCCACAATAGCTACAACGACCCCTGCTGCTCCAAACCAGGTGATGGAAGCCAGCGAAACCTGACCTACAACTACACCACCGATCCCGGCTCCGGCCGCCATGGCAAGCTGCATCGTAGACTGATTGAGACTCAGCATCACACCGGAAGATTCAGGCACAAGAGTGACCAAGTTATATTGTTGAGTAGGTCCAGTTGTCCAGGCAGCGAACGACCAAAGGATCAATAAAGCAAATACTGCGATCAGGGAATGAGCGGCGACAGGAAGTAAAAGCAAGGAAAAGACATGCAACACCATGCCCCCGAATAATGTAAAGGAAATACCCTTTTTATCTGCGCTGTATCCACCGATTTTCGACCCGATCAGGCTGGCAATCCCGAAGGCAAGTAATACTGAGCTTAGCATATTATCCCCTACACCTGATACATTCAGCAAGTACGGTGAAATGTAAGTATACGCGAGGAAATATCCCCCTCCCCAAAAGAAGGTAATCGCCAATCCCAAAGCAACTTCAGGCTTCTTCAGAAGAGCAAATTGCTGTAGTAAGGGAATCGGTTGATCTCCTTTTAAGCGAGGGATTGTCATAGCGATAACGATCAAAGCAATAATCGCTGTCAAAGCGATGCCGAGAAATACGGTTTTCCAGCCATATGCAGAAGATATCATTCTTCCAAGCGGCACCCCGATAATCAGCGAGGCTGTAAAACCCATAGTAACTGTAGCAATAGAACTGGCCTGCTTGCCGGCTGGAGCAATCTTCGCAGCAATGCTCAGTGCTGTAACCACAACCATCCCCGCCCCGAGGGCCATAAGAATACGTGCGGCGATAAACATTCCAAAACCCGGCAGAATAAAGGAGAGGGCATTAGCTACTGCAAATAATCCGAGCGAACTCAGGAGCAGCTTGCGTCTGTCCCATTTAGCGGTTACTGCCATCAGAATCGGCGTGCCAATCGCGTAAGCAAGAGAAAAGACTGTAATCAACTGTCCCGCTGCGGACACCGTAATCCCCATGGTTGTCGCAATCTGATCCAAAATGCCTGAGATAATGTATTCGGATGTGCCTACCAAAAAACTAACAATGGCCAAAATATACACTTTCCACGTGCTCTGCATTTTTAAATAACGCCTCTTTTCTTATATTGTTTTTATATTTTTACAAATATCGAAATTAAGACTAAAAAAAATTATGTCATCAGGAACGGGGCATATTTCTGCGCTGCTTCCACATCCAAGCTGTAATAGATAAACGTCCCCTCTTTACGGTATGTGAGCAGCCCCGACTCTGCCATTTGCTTCAGATGATGCGATAGCGTTGAAATAGCTACACTGTTCAGCTTCTCGCCCAGCACAGAGCAGCATTGGCCACTTTCCTCTTTTAGCAGAAGTGCTATCTTGAGACGAGTTGGTTCTCCAAGTGCTTTATATATTTTTACAGCTTGTTGCATTTCCGTTGTATCTTTCACCCTGTTCGGCTCCCTTCTGTTTCAGTCTTAATTTCGATGTTTGTCGAAATAAAGTTATCACAAACATTTGTAAAAGTAAACCCGTTTATTATAAAGGTACAGCTTTTTTACACTCTGAGGTGTGAATGATGGTCTTTCTCATCCGATAAATAATCCCCCATCCATAAAGGATGGAGGAAAAAAAACTGAGTATAGAGGGAGAAACGTCGTGGATGCCATGGCGTTAATTCAGGCTTGCCGTGGGTCTGACAATAATTTCATTAACATCTACATCCGCTGGCTGCTCCATGGCATACAGAATGGAACGGGCTATGGCATCAGGCGAAATCGAAATACGACGATACTCTTTCATTCCTTGCCGGGCCTCTTCATCTGAAATACTGTCAGCAAGCTCAGATTCGGTTACTCCCGGCGATACCAACGTCACGCGAATATCTCCCCCCACCTCCAAGCGCAATCCTTCAGAGATCGCCCGAACCGCATACTTCGTAGCGCAATACACCGCTGCAGTCGGGGTTACACTATACGCGCCAATAGAGGCGATATTGATAAACTGACCAAATCCTTGCTTTTTCATAATCGGAAGCCCTGCCGCAATCCCATGCAGAACGCCTCGTATATTTACATCAATCATGCGATCCCATTCCTCTACCTTCAGGGCCTCTAATTTTGAAAGAGGCATCACTCCCGCATTGTTCAAAATGACATCCACACGCCCAAATGTTTTTTCCGCGTAGTTAATGAACGCTTCCATCTGGTCCCTCTTCGTCACATCCAGTTGCTGATAATCAGCCGATCCACCTTTAGAACGAATCTCGGATGTCAGAGCCTCCAGTCGCTCTGTGCGTCTGGCCCCTAATATCACATGAGCCCCATGGCGAGCAAGTAAACGGGCAGTAGCTTCACCGATCCCACTGCTTGCCCCCGTAATAGCTACGACTTTCCCTTTAATATCCAACATGCTTATTCCTCCTCTAGTTTAAAATGTCACTGAAAAAAGATAAAATAGATTACTTTTTCTCTTCCCTGTAAAAAACCATCCCTGCATGATACAAGACATCATCTTTAAATTCGCCATCTGCCGTAAATCCGGTGTCGTCCACATACTCGATATAGTCATCTTCTACGATGATATAGCTGCCTGTGTAGGCACTTTTCCTCTGACCCCGTGCTTCATCATAACGGCCATTAGGCAAGAGTTCGTGACGGATATTTCCGTCTTCAGTTACCCACATCCCTATACAGGGATGCTGCGAAGCGTGTACACTTTTTTCCGCTTTGTTACTCTCCATGACTCCCACTCCTTTGCACTTCTATTTTTTTCTCAATTGCTCATTAGGTGTTGTATCTGCATCTTATTATGAGAGGAATGTCCATCGGGCTGGTAGAAGAATCAGAGCAAATTATTGCCTAATCCTCCAAAGACCCTTAATATGTAATAAACTACTGAAAATGAAAACGGGCTACGTTGAAAGAAGGGATGTGTCAAGATGGGGGCAACCAAAATAGAGGGTTCTACCATGGAAAAACAAGCCGAATTGGCAAGGCTTATAGAACGATTTTCAAATCAGGACGGAGTTCTCACTACAGCCATACCTTCGCTTCACTTCGTCCGAAGTTCAAATACAACCGTTCCGGTACATCAAGTCCATGAACCTGCCTTATGTATTGTGGCACAAGGCAGAAAAGTCGTGATGCTCGCAGAGGAAAGCTACCATTACGGCACATCCGACTACCTTGTTGTGTCGGTGGATTTGCCGATCTCGGGGCAGGTCATCCAAGCGTCATCAGAAGCTCCTTATTTGTGCCTCCGGCTCAATTTTGGTCCGCATCAGGTTTTGGACCTGATCAAGGAATCTGCTTTTCCCACAAGCCCCATGCCTGATTCCAGACGAGGCTTGTATGTAAGTCAAACCAACTCTCTACTGCTGGATGCCGTGGTAAGGCTAGTGCATCTTTTGGAAAACCCGCAAGATGTTCCGGTGCTTGCTCCATTAGTCATTCGTGAGATACTGTATAGGATTTTACAGGGGAATCAGGGGGAATCCTTAAAACAACTGGTCATGACCGGTAGCCATTCCAACCGAATTGCAGAAGTCATAAAGCGGATTAAGCAGGATTATGATAAGCCGTTGCGTATTGAAGAATTGTCCAAACTAGCGAATATGAGTCCTTCGTCACTACATCGACATTTTAAAGAGGTTACGGCTATGAGCCCCATGCAATATCAAAAACAATTACGTCTACAAGAGTCCCGCCGCCTGTTGTTATCCGAATCAGCGGATGCGGCAGATGTCGGTTTTCAGGTAGGTTACGAGAGTCCCTCACAATTCAGCCGCGAATACTCCCGTTTGTTCGGCCTGCCTCCAATTAGTGACATCAAACGCTTGCGCTCGGATCAAGATCACCCGACCACTTGAACACGTTGTTAGATGAACACAAGAAACCAATGGTCCTACTAACGCTTATCCCAATCATAGATGGCAGGATGTAAAAAACAGCACAAACAGCCGCTCTTCCGGTAGAGACGCGGCTGTTCAATATTTCCTCTATGCATGCATCAATACGGATTATCCAGCTTGACGAACAAAGCTCGAATGACATCCTTCTCTGCCGTAGTAAGCTTTTGTCCTGCCTGCCATTGTTGAATCTCTTTCTTGACTTCCTTGAGTTCTCTATAGCTGAGAGCATACCCGATGCTTCCTATACCTTGTGTGCGGTTGGTTTTATCCATATTTGCCAATGCTCGAGTCATCGCAGTTCTGTCTCTTGTAAACAAATCTCCCATAAGGGCAGCATAGCTTTCGCTTAAAGCTCCATCCAATCCTTCAGAAGCTCGGATCACATTTGGAAAACTTTTCGATGGAATAAAAGCTCGCTGCCTATACAAATATTCGATAATTTCCAGGCTTTGATGTTCATTGTTTTCGTTCATCTTTCCCCATTGGATTCCTGCTAAATGGTCCGTTATATGACGTACTTTTGCTTCATCACTGAGGGAAGAATCCTTATAAAAGGACAGCACAAGCTCCTCTTTACTTTGCTGGGTATGCTGCGTATCGGCTGCAATTTGCTTGGACTCCCCATGGTTTGCTCCGGACGGCGCCACAGTTTCAGCATCTTGTCCCACTGGATGGGGAGTACACCCTATGGTTACAGCCATCATTAGTGCAGTACAAGTTGCAAAAACGAACCCATTACCTTTTAACATGAATCCACTCTCCTGTCTGAGCAAACAATGGTCGTTATAATTGCCCAAAATCCATTCCTATCTTGCTACGCCTGCAACCGTTCATCCATCTAACAATAGGAAGATCCCATCTAAACTTCTACACGTCACGTCCCACCGTAGGCTTACGGATCACAGAAACGCTCGATTCCCTCACGATCAGACGAGGCTCGAATTGCACACGCTCATAATCCCCAGGTGTCTGTTCCTGAATCCGCTTGAGCAGCAGCTCCGCAGCCAACCGTGCCACCTCTTCCCCCATGATGGAAACTGAGCTGATCTGAGGAGTCGTTACCATAGCCCACAGATTGTTATCAATACCAACTACAGCAACCTCATCCGGCACTTTTACGCCCAAATCCTTAAATCGATTGACGATCCCTATCGCCACCATATCATTAACCGCATAAATAGCATCCGGCATATGTTTCAAGCTGTAAAAATAATCGGCAGCACGCAGCCCTGTCTCAAAGGAGAAATCATCGCCAAAATAAACGAGTGAAGGGTCCACATGCTGGAGAGACTGCTCATAAGCAAAGTATCTTTCCTCGATTTTGTCCTTCGCAGCACCTGCATAGGCAATTCTTGTTCTGCCGATTTTAAGCAAATGCTCCATCACGAGTCTTCCCTCTTGCCGGGCCAGACTGACGATATCCGCTTTGACATCTTCGCCCAGCTTCTTGCCATAGTTAATAATGGACACGGGAACGCTAGCTTTGTTAATCAGATCTACCAACATTTTCGGATACGCCAGCGGCATAATGATGAGCCCGTCGACATGCAGCTTCTTGACCTCACGAACTGTTTCAAGCTCCATTCTGGCATTCCCGGCGGTATTGATTTGCACGACACGGTAACCATGCTGCTTGGCGGCCTGCTCTACGGACCAAGCGATTTCCGGAATAATCGCGTTACGAATGTCCGGCACGGCCAGCGCGATTTGTCGTGTCTGACGCACTTTCAAGCTCTGAGCCGAGGTGTTGGGCGTAAACCCCATCTCTTCAATCACTTGCAAAATCAAGGCTTTCGTTCTCGGGCTGATGCCCTCACTATCGTTAATAGCTCTGGAGACAGTCGCAATACCGACTCCTGCCCGCTTGGCTACATCCTCTATGGTTACTTTCTTTTGATCTGTCACGCCCAAAATCCTTTCAAGAACGGAATCGTTTTCTGACTTTCTAAAATAAAGTCTTAATACTGATATTATACCACAGAATAAGTGTCTAAAAATTGAAGCCGTTTTCTTCTTGTCTTTGCTTCAACTGAAAAATCCACAAAATCTCTTTGTATAAAAGTAACGAGCCAAATATAGCACTGCAGTCACAAGTGATTATATTCACAAAAAAATCAAGTGCTTTTTGTATGAATTTGGTTTGACAATGTGTAAAATTTGTGACATATTATTTTTCGGAAACGTTTCCTAATTCATTCACTTTTATAGAGGCAATGATCATATATTCTTCAAGGAGATGACAAACATGCAAGCATTGAGATGGCATGGAGTAAAAGACTTACGATTGGAAAACATTGAGCAGCCCGCCGCTCTGGCAGGAAAAGTAAAAATCAAAGTAGAATGGTGTGGCATTTGCGGAAGTGATCTTCACGAATATGTAGCAGGACCAATCTTTATTCCCCAAGATGCTCAGCATCCATTGACTGGCGAAAAAGCACCGATCGTAATGGGACATGAATTCTCCGGACAAGTCGTCGAAATCGGCGAAGGTGTAACCAAGATTCAGGTTGGCGACCGTGTCGTTGTAGAACCGGTTTTTGCATGTGGAGAATGTGATGCATGTAAACAAGGCAAATATAATCTTTGCGATAAAATGGGCTTCCTCGGTCTGGCAGGCGGCGGCGGTGGATTTTCTGAATATGTCGCAGCTGACGAGCACATGGTTCACAAAATTCCAGAAAGCGTATCTTTCGAGCAAGGCGCATTGGTAGAGCCTTCGGCCGTTGCTTTGTATGCTGTTCGTCAAAGCCAACTGAAAGTCGGCGATAAAGCTGTAGTATTTGGTGCTGGTCCTATCGGATTGCTGGTTATTGAAGCGTTGAAAGCTTCGGGCGCATCTGAGATTTATGCAGTAGAGCTTTCTGAGGAGCGTAAAGCTAAAGCTGAAGAGTTGGGTGCTATTGTGCTTGATCCTAAGACTTATGATGTGGTGCAAGAGCTGCACAAACGGACCAACGGTGGCGTAGATGTAGCCTATGAAGTCACTGGAGTACCTCCTGTGCTGACTCAAGCTATTGAATCTACTAAAATCAGCGGACAAATCATGATCGTCAGCATTTTTGAAAAAGAAGCTCCGATCAAGCCTAACAATATTGTCATGAAGGAACGCAATCTGACGGGTATTATCGGCTACCGTGATGTATTCCCGGCTGTTATCAGCCTGATGGAAAAAGGTTATTTCCCTGCCGACAAGTTGGTTACCAAACGCATTAAGCTCGAAGAAGTGATTGAGCAAGGTTTTGAAGGACTCCTGAAAGAGAAAAATCAGGTTAAAATCCTGGTATCTCCGCAAGCCTAATTTAGAAAATAAACCAGATGTCTGCTCTATGCAGGCATCTTTTATTATAAAACCGGATTGCACGGCAAGAGTCCATACGGAATTAAAAAAACGAAACAGCGCTCTCCTACTGTGGCCTCTGCCGTTAAGTGAGAATAGCGCTGTTTTATTGTAATCTAGTTTATTAAGTTACATTACTTAATTACATTACTTAATTACATTTTTCAGAACATCGTCAATCATTTGACTGTTTGCGATTGTACCTGTATACAACCAGCTGGAATCCTTGCCAAAATCGTATACATGGCCTTCTTTAACGGCTGGAATTCCCGCCCATACAGGATCTTTTACAATATCTTCTTTACTTACGTTTTTGCTGTTCACGATAAAGACATAATCCGCATCCAGCTCGGCCAGCTTCTCCAGCGATAAATTACTCCAGTTCGCCTTAGCCGTTTTGGAAATCTCCTGTACGACTTGTGGAATCTTGAATCCCAAATCCTTATACAATACATCACCGCTGGATAGATTCTGGTTTACGACATACACGTTTTTATCCGTTACCCACAATGCCGCCGCAGCTTTTTGTCCCACTGTCTGACTCAGCTTGGCTTTAGCCTCTGCTGCTTTTTTGTCGTAGTTGCTCAATGCCTGCTTCGCTTCATTGCTCTTATTTAGCACCTCACCCACGGTCAGCAGCTCTTGACGCCAATCATTGTTCATATTACTGCCTACCACGTAGGTTGGAGCAATTTTAGAGTATTGATTATATTTGTCGCCTTCCACCATGCTCGCACTGTCCATAATGATCAAATCAGGCTTGAAGTTCAGAACCGCCTCAAACGGAAGATCAGAAGCGATGGTAGGAACGTCCTTCAGTTCTTTTTGCAGGTAAGCTTGAACTGAATTTTTACCTACCGACCATTGAGCTACGGGTTTAACGCCTAGGGCAACCAGATGATCCTCCAGATAAGAAGCGATCACTCGCTGAGGCTGAGCCGGAATCTTCACCTCATGCCCAAGTGCATCCTTCAGCACCCTTTCCTGTGATGTTGGTTCCGTCGATGTATTATTAGTCCCTTGGGAAGCGACATCGGTTGCCGTAGGACTGGATGCGCCTGAGCACGCGCTGAGCAGCAGGGTAAAACTAAGTAATAAAATAAATGCCATGGAATGCTTTGCGTTTCTATTCATTTGTAAAATCCCTTCATCATAATTTTGATAATGATTATTATCCTCAATAACAGTATGCAGGGCGCCACTTATCGAATCAATGGAACATTCGGACATGCTTAATGGATTATCCAGACGAGTTTCTCTCACAAAAGCAGATGAATACAGGCTGTCCCGGTAATGCACCGGGGATACACCCGTATATTTTTTGAATGCCCGGCTAAAGAAATAGACATCCGGGTACCCCACACTGGTAGCGATATCCTGTAAAGTCGCATCCGTTTTCCGCAAAAGCTCCTTCGCCTTGTCCATTCGCAGTTGAATTAAGTACATAATCGGGCTACAATCCGTTTGTTTTTTAAATAACCGGGTCAAATGTCTCGGACTGCATTCCAACAATCCGGCCAAACGTTCCAGCGTTATGGACTCCGCGTAATGATCCTGCATAAATCGAATGGCCTGTGTCACGATATCCCGCGCAGAAGTTCGAGCCTTCGGTTCCTGCAATTGCCGCATACATTCATATGCAAAATCATAGAATCGACCCTGAGCCTGAATCTTGGATAGCGCCTCTTGATCCTGCCATGCGTACTCCAGTAGTTGCAGCTTTTGATACAGTATAACCGGATAAGGCGGTACAAAACCATGAGCTATCGAAGGATGATTATACACCGTATGTCCTGATAGAGAAGTCGCTTTATATAGTACAAGGATATATTCAATTCCACATTGCGAGGGTTTCATATTCAGTTCAAAGCCTTTGCTGCCATGCAGTACGTACCCTGAATGTGGCGTATCCTTCCAATCACCATCCAAACGCACGCTACCCTGCAATACAAATACAAAAGCCTGCGCTGGAAGACGATACGGTTGAAGCAACTCTTCTGGCTCCAATCGAATATGCCGGACATCCATGACACGGATCGACGAGTGGAGCCATAAGGGCAGCAGCTCGTTCAGCTCGTCAGCCTCATGCTCCTTACTCGTCCCGGTGTGGGAACCTGTCTGCTTTTTCCGGTCCTGCTTCACTTATCAAGGCCTCCGCTTCATAAATATCATACTTTTTTCCCAAACCAACCTCATTATATATCATAAAGACAGAGTGATATCGATAATAAAACAATCATCAACGATATCATTCTGCCTCTGTTTCTACATTTTGTCCTCTATCGATTTCAATCTCCCTACCAGATCCTATTTCTTTCATTTCCTAATTGGATATTTTCATGTAGTATAAGTCTAATTGAAGTAAGCCTGTTTGGGCCATGCTGAAGCTATACATTATATGAAGGAGGATTTCATATTGAAATCAAATGAAGCAACTTTGCACAAAAAGCTGCTCCCACGGCATATTACCTTTATGGCTATGGGCGGAGTCATCGGGACGGGTATTTTTAAAGGAAGCACCGAAACGATTAGCTTGGCGGGACCAGGAGTTATTTTATCCTATGTCTTCGCAGGACTCCTGCTCTTGGTCGTTATGGGCGCAATTGCCGAGATGGCTACCGTCTATCCCAACATGAATATGAAGGATTTTATTCGCAAAGCTTTTGGAGAACGACTGTCCTTTATTATCGGCTGGTTGTATTGCTTCATGTGGCTGGCCGTCTGTATCATTGAGGTCATTGCTGCGGGTAGCTTCCTGCAATATTGGTTGCCAGATGTCCCTCTATGGGTACTCAGTTTAGTCAGTGCGGCTTTCATTATTGTCGTCAACATGCTGAGTGTCGGCGGTTTAGGAGAACTGGAATTTTGGCTTGCGGGTATTAAGATAGCCATGATTATTATCTTCATCGCCTTGGGTGGCTGTATACTGTTCGGGATTATTCACACGGAAACTCCACCTTATCTAAGCAACTATGTGCAGCACGGCGGATTTCTACCCAATGGCTGGTTGGCTATCTTTTCAGCGCTGCTGGTCGTTACCTTTTCATACGGAGGGTCCGAGCTGATTGGACTGACGTTGACGGAGACAGAAAACCCGGAAAAGGTGCTGCCTAAAGTGGTTAAAAGCTTCATTCTTCGCGTTGTTCTGTTCTACACGTTGCCCATTCTCATTATTTGTGGCTTGATTCCCTGGAACCAACTGGATACGAATACCAGTCCGTTTGTACAGGTATTGTCTTCTGTAGGGCTTCAAGGCTCGGCTCATGTCATGAACTTTATTCTGATCACTGCTGTACTGTCTGCCGCCAATTCGGGGATTTACGGGGCTACACGTATGCTGCATTCGTTGGCGGTCAATGGAGAAGGTCCTAAATCACTCGCTCGCGTATCTTCTAATGGGGTTCCAGTGAATAGTCTCAAATTCTGCGCTGTAGTCCTGATTGTCGGTTCCATGGTTGCTTATATCGCTCAGGACGGGCTGTTCCGTATTTTGATGGCTGTACCTGGCTTTGTCGTGCTGCTCGTCTGGAGCTGCATTTGTCTGTCCCAATTGAAATTGCGCAAATCTTATCCAGTGGAGCCTACTTTCAAGATATGGGGATTCCCTTATGTAACGGCAGTTACAGTAGGATGTCTATGGGTCATTGCGTTCCTGTTCTTGCTTGACCCGCAAAATCGCATCAGCATTAGCGTGTGCGTGGCGTTCATGGCATTTCTGATCATCTGGTCGTTAGTGAAGTTCCGGAGAAAGCAGGCGTAAGCAGCACATGATTCAATCGTACCTGTTTCCTGTTTCATATGCCTTTCTTGCGTTTCCTTTTGCTGCGTTATTGTTCACACTGCCATTCCTAATCGTGCAATATCGCAGGTATGGCTATATTCACAAGGCTAGAGCATGGCTGCTTTACTTGATGCTTTTATACTTGATGAACGCCTTTTTTCTGGTCATACTCCCGCTTCCGGCATCGCGTCATAATGCTGCATTAGCCGGGGGAGCGTTGCAGTTAATGCCCTTGCAATTCGTGCAAGACATTATAAGAGAAACATCCGTCTCACCCGCCCATCTCTCCAGCTATGTTCATTTGCTGAAGGAGCGTGCTTTTCTGCAAGTCGTTTTTAACGTTGTGATGACTGTGCCTTTCGGTATGTTCTTACGTTATTATTTCCGTGCACGATGGGGATGGTGTCTGATTTTGTCCTTTATCCTCTCCCTCTTCTTTGAAGTGACACAGTTGACAGGACTGTATGGATTTTTTGACCATGCGTATCGCGTGTTCGATGTGGACGATCTGATGGCTAACACATTGGGCGGTATGCTGGGCTTTCTGCTCGGCGAATGGTTCTCACGCTTCCTTCCCCGTTTGGAACATCTGGACAAGCACTTGGACATTACGACCAAACGGGTGTCCTATACGAGACGAGGAGTAGCCTATTTAGTGGATTCTATCCTTTGGGCAGGGTTGCTCAGCATTATGGAGTCCATGCATGTATCTGCTGCTTTCTGGGTTTCCAGTGGAATTTACTTTATGGTGGTTCCTTACCTGACAAATGGACGAACTCCGGGGAAGTGGCTGGTACGCATTCATCTGATAGGGAGAGGAAAAAGAGTTGCCCTGTGGGAGCTCATTAAGCGCTACAGTCTCTTGTATTGGTTGTATTTTGGACTTAATTACGTACTAGGTGGATCTGTACTGGGATCTCATCTGTCTCCTTGGATAAATGTTATGATCAGCCTTGTGCTGTTGGTGATGAACGGATGGTTCTTTTTCCATCTAGTCATACGCCTATTCAAGAAAGCACCGTTATTTTATGAGGAGCTTAGTCATACTTCGCACCAGATTATATGGCCCAAGCGCTACCATCCTACTCAGAATGACCCCGCTGACCCAACACAGACGTCGGGAGCGAATATAGTACAAAAATAACCAGAGGATCGACACGTCATCAAGCCCCGGATCTGCATTGCATCCTGGCGAATAAAAAAACAGGCGAAGCAAAGGGATGTGCCTTTGCTCCGCCTGTTTTTATTTTGCGTATATTTTTATGTTGCATATAGATATAACTTAACTTATTTCCACTGTGCAATTTGATCAATAGGTAAACGTGTGGAAGGATGACCATCGTTGATTCCTTTACCCATGGAAATGAGCATAACAGGGACATAACGATCTTTGTCCAGACCAAAGGCTTCAGCAATTTGATCCTTCTCATAACCGCCGATAGCGTTGGTGTCGTATCCATGAGCGCGCGCCACCAGCATAAGCTGCATGGATACCAAACCACCGTCGATCAAGACCGTTTCTTTGTTCACAACGGGATCAAGCGCTGCAAAGTGAGCTGCTACTTTTTCCTGTTGCATTTCTTTAATGTCTTTTGGCATATAGCCCAGTTCTACAGCTTCTCCGAAAATTTGTTCGAAATTATCAAAGTTGTTCAAATCTCCAAACACAGCGATCACTGCCGAAGATGTCTCCACTTGACGTTGGTTGAAACGGGCCAATGGTGCCAGTGTGGCTTTACCTTCAGGGCTGTCAATGACGAGGAAACGCCAAGGTTGCAGGTTAATGGAAGATGGTGCGCGTGTAGCTTCTGTCAAAATCTCTGTCATTTCCTCACGGCTGATCTTCACGGACGGATCGTATACTTTTACAGAACGGCGTCCCAGGGCGATTTCTTTAAAATCATTCGTTTTTACCGTACTGGATGTATTCGTATTATTCATTCCAATCTCTCCTTAACCCTCTGTGGGTATAGTAATGTTAAAAAAAATGTTGTCAGTCCATATCGGATATATGACTATTCATCACTTGCAGCATATCAGCTAGTTGGTGCCGCTGGGTCTCGTCGAAGCTCTGTAGCAGCTGAGCTACAAATTGCGAGCGCTCCTGCTTAAAGATGACAATGCGTGCACGCCCATAATCGGTCAGGCTTACCAAGGTAACCCTGTTGTCCTCTGGCTTCGTGCGTCGTGTGACCATTTCTGTCGCTTCCAGTTGTTTCAAATGGCGCGTTACGGCTGCAGCATCAATGCCAACCTCTTTTTGCAGCAGAGTTTGACTAATCTCCTGCACTTGATACAACTTGCATAATAGCTGCAATCTGGATGCACTGACTCCTGCACAACGCTCAAACTTGGAGCTAATCTGCTTGTTCAGCAACAACAGCATGTCAAAAATATACTCAGGCTCGGATGGTGTCTGGGTGATATCAATCTCTCCTCCCTTAAGCATATCGCTGAGTTTCACGATCCAACCTTTGATCCATCAATTATTGATCTATCAAGTAATATACATCCTCTTTAAAAATAAATCAAGTCCCTGAGAAAAATAAAGTGCTCTTTGCAAATAAAAGCTGAGCGACTCGCACAAGAGCCGCTCAGCTTCAATTCAACTTTATTATGTTCCGTTGTGCTAAATAATTCCGTGTGACAGCATTGCGTCAGCCACACGCACAAATCCTGCGATATTGGCTCCGACAACCAGATTGCCCGGCACACCGTATTCCTCAGCCGCCTTTACGCTGTTAGCATAGATATTTTTCATAATATCATGCAGCTTGGCATCCACTTCCTCAAAGGTCCAAGACAGACGCATGCTGTTTTGTGACATTTCGAGCGCCGACACGGCTACTCCGCCTGCATTGGCAGCCTTGGCTGGCCCAAACAGAACTCCATTGTCCAAAAACACTTCAATGGCCTGTAACGAGGATGGCATATTGGCACCTTCGCCTATAGCTTCTACGCCATTGCTTACCAGCAACTGAGCTGCTTGCTCGTCAATTTCATTCTGAGTGGCGCATGGCAGTGCGATGTCGCATGGGATCGACCAGATCCCCGAACAGCCTTCTGTATAGATTGCGCCTGGACGCTCTTGCGTATACTCGCTAATCCGCAGACGGTTCACTTCTTTCAGCTGCTTCACCAGCTGCAGATCGATACCGTCTGGATCATAGATGTAGCCATTCGAGTCACTACATGCCACGACTGTAGCACCGAGCTGCTGTGCTTTTTCAATCGCATAAATGGATACATTCCCCGATCCCGACACGACGACGCGCTTTCCTTCAAAGGACGATCCCTGAGCCTGCAGCATCTCGTTTACAAAATACACACAACCGTAGCCGGTCGCTTCCGTACGTGTGAGACTGCCTCCGTAATGAATCCCTTTCCCCGTCAGAACGCCGCCTTCATGTCCTCCACGAATCCGTTTGTATTGTCCAAACATGTACCCGATCTCGCGGCCACCTACGCCAATATCCCCTGCCGGAACGTCGGCATCTGGACCAATATATTTATACAACTCCGTCATGAAGCTTTGTGTAAAACGCATCACTTCGTTATCTGATTTCCCTTTGGGATCAAAATCCGAGCCGCCTTTACCACCACCGATGGGAAGACCCGTCAATGCATTTTTGAAAATCTGCTCAAAACCCAAAAACTTGACGATTCCGAGATATACAGACGGATGGAAGCGAAGTCCACCTTTATAAGGCCCTATCGCACTGTTAAACTGCACACGGAAGCCACGGTTGACCTGTACAACCCCCGCATCATCCACCCAAGGTACTCGGAAGGTAATGACTCGCTCCGGCTCCACTAGCCGTTCCAAAAGCCCCTGCTGCATATACTTAGGGTGCTTAGCCAATACCGGAATTAGCGAATCCAATATTTCCTTGACGGCCTGATGGAATTCATTCTCATGAGGATTGCGCGCGATAACCTTCTCAAAAACGGACTGCACATATTCGGCTGCTGCTTGTTGACTCTGCTCTGGACGGATCATGGTCATTACTTAATACACCCCTTTTATAATTAGCCCCTCTGTTAAATGACGGAACGACTTGATTCTGCACCTTCGAGAGTGGAACCTTATGTATTCATAAAATTTAGTTAACTATACATGATTTTTTATAATAATACAGCAAATTCGTCTATAAAAGATTTTTGTATCCTTCATTAAATAACTCTATGAATCTCTCATTGCCTGTTAGTTTCCTGAAGCTAAATCCCTTGATTTACGGGCTTTTTTCACGATTTCTAAGGCCCTAACACCTTACTCTATATGGCATTATAATGTGAACAAATTCAAACTAATACATACATCATATCTGGAAAATATGGATATAAAAAAGGAGGCTGCGCACAGGGCGTAGCCTCTTTTCCCATTCTGTTACACATAAAAGGCTCCAAGCTGACGCACAATTTCTGCTTCGTCATGCTCTACCACCTGCTGATGCTGCGATTTCGAGAACAATTGTTCAATTTGCGCCGGGAACTCCTGCTTGATGTCCACCAGACGGATCGCTTCATCGAATTTGGCCGGATGTGCTGTTGCAAAGGTCACACATACTTCGTCTGCGCCATTATACGCCTCATACGCGGCAATACCACAAGCTGTATGCGGGTCGAGCAAATAATCGTACTCGGCTTTGTATTTTTTGATCAGCTCCAGACACTGCTCATTGGAAGCACCGAGCGCTTCAAAATCCTGCTGCACCCGTTTCAAATCCTCTGCACCGATCACAATCCGTCCCTCGGTTTTGAGGTTATTCATGTATTCAGATACCTTGGCCGCATCCTCCTCGAGGAAGTAGTACAGGTATCTTTCGAAATTGCTTGCCACCTGAATGTCCATGGAAGGACTGTATGTGCTTTTGAAATCGCCCGGTTGGTATTCGCCAGTCTTCACGAAGCGCTCCAAAATATTATTTTCGTTCGTGGCAATGATCAGCTTATGGATGGGCAGACCCATTTTCTTCGCAAGAAAGCCGGAAAAGATATTGCCAAAGTTGCCGGATGGCACGCTGACATTGATCTTCTTCGTACCCGCAGACTCCTGTGCCCGGAAATAAGCATAGAAGTAATATACGGTTTGCGCCAAAATGCGCACAAAGTTAATTGAGTTAATCGCCCGCAAATGATGTTTGGCTTTGAAATCCAGATCGGCAAACAGGTCCTTAATGACCTTTTGACAATCATCAAAGTTCCCTTTTACGGACAGATTCAGTACATTCTCATCGTCTACCGTCGTCATTTGCAGCTCTTGTACCTTGCTCACCTTTTGGTGTGGGTGCAAAATACAGATTTTAATTCCTTCCTTGCCGCGCACGCCCTGAATCGCTGCTGCCCCGGTATCGCCCGAGGTTGCACCCAAAATGTGAATGATTTCATTCTGCTTTTTGGACACGTAGGAATAAAATTCCCCCATGAATTGTAGCGCCACATCCTTGAACGCGAACGTAGGCCCGTGGAACAGCTCCAAAATAGATAGGGAATCGTTGATCTTCTTCACTGGCGTAACTTCTGGATGGCGGAAGCTTGCATAACTGCGCTCTACCAGCTGCTCCAAATCTTCACGAGGAATCTCATCATTGATATACAGCGCAAAAACTTCCAGCAGCAGCTCTCTGTAGCTCAATGTCGCCCATTGCTCCAAAGTAGCTGCCGACACGGTCGGAATCTGCTCCGGTACCATTAGACCTCCATCGTCAGCTAACCCCATGAGCACAGTATCAATAAATCCCTTGGCTTCTACTCGACCTCTAGTGCTTATATATCTCATATACATCCCCCAATAAAAATTCAATTCGAACCTTTTTTCGAATATATTATTGTCTATAATACCCTGTCGCGGTGCTGTAACCAAGCCTTTTTTTCATATTTTAAAGACTTTCTCCTACTTTACCATACCCCGATGCATCAGGCATCTATCATTGCTAGACAATCAGAACGTCAGGAACAGGTCGTAAGTCTGAAAAAAAGCAGGCTGCTTCAGCCATTAGGAGCCTGAAATCGAGAGTGCAGCCAGCTTGAGCGAAGGAGATGTGCAGCTTCCTGTAAAACGCAAATCGTTGCCCACTTCCTCTACCTGCTGTAGTACGTCAAAGAAGTTGCCCGATACGGTAATTTGATTAACCGCTCTGACCACTTGCCCCTGCTCAATCCAGTAGCCCAGACAAGCCAGCGAAAAATTACCGGACGCCGTATTCGTACCTGCATGCAGCCCTTGCAGCTCAACGATCATCAGCCCGCGATCCATCTTGCGAATCATGTCTTCCAACGAAGACGCGCCTGGAGCCACGTACAGATTATGATACGACACCCCGATTTTACCGTTATAGCTGCCTTTGGAAGCATGAGAGGTACTCTCCACCCCAGCCTTACGGGCCGTCTTGCGGTTATGGAAATACGTCCGCAGTTCTCCATCCTTGATGATCTCGTTGCGGCGGGTCGCACTGCCTTCCGCGTCAAACGTGCTGCCTACCGGAACATTCTCCATTAGCGGATCATCAATCAGTGTGATATGTTCGCTTGCCACCTTTTGCCCCAGCTTCCCAGCCAAGCGTGAAAAGCCTTTATCCACCGATTCGGCTGAAAATACCGACGTATAGGCAGCCAGCAATTGCGCGGCTGCATCATGGCGGAAAATGACCGGATAGTTATCCGATTGGATCGTGTGCGCACCCAGCTTGGAAACAGCCTCTTTCACGGCTCTATGCGCCACATCCGCAATATCGATCTCTTCCACGCTCCGCAGCGAATAATCATGCCAGCCCCCGGTAACGGTCTCACCTTGGTCTGCTGCAATCACATACACATAAGCGGTCGCCAGACTTTTGTGACGATGGCAGTGCAGTCCTTTGGTATTCACAATCAGGACTTCATTCTCACGAATGCTGACCGAGCAATGTCGAGCCATCACAATCCGTGGGTCTGCGGCAAGCGCTGTACGCTCCATTTCCAGCGCCGCTTCGATCAGAATCTCAGGAGCCGTGTCAGCAAGCGTTGAGGCATAGGCAGGCTGCTCAGGGTAGCTCTCAGAGCCTGCAAACAGCTCATCCTGCTCCTCGCTCTCCAATATGTCCGCGTTACTACGTGCTTCCTCCAATAAAAAGTCGATCACATCCAGTTCAAGCTTTTCCGTAGAGGCGTAGCCCATTTTGCCGTTAATGACACCACGGAAGGAAAGTCCACCGTTTTCAACGATGGTATATTGGTCAATCTCTCCCTTTAGCACCTTTACCGAGGTAGAACGTCCATTTACATAGTAGATTTCCATATCCGCGTAGCCCATTTCCCGGCCTTTGGCGAACAATGCTTCCTGAAATTGCTGAATATTCATCGCCTATTCCCCCTTCCGTCCGCCGACGGTCATCTCGGACACGCGAATTGTCGGCTGTCCGCAGTTGACCGGAAGACTTCCGCTGACCGAGCCGCACATCCCCTGACCATGATCCAGATTGTTGCCGACCTTATCAATATTTTGTAGGGTTTCAATCCCTTTGCCGATTAGCGTTGCGCCTTTGACCGGCTCGGCAATTTTGCCGTTGCGAATCATGTATGCCTCTTCAACCGCAAAATTAAACTCGCTCGTCGAGGTGTTCACCGAACCACCGCCCAGCGATTTGGCATAGATCCCGTACTCCGTATTGGCAATGATCTCTTCACGCGTCGAATCCCCGTTCGCAATAAACGTATTGTTCATACGGGATGCAGGCGCAAATTTATAGGATTGTCTTCGTCCTGACCCTGTCGCAGGTACACCCATCTGGCGCGAGCCCATGCGGTCAATCAGATATCCTTTTAAAATGCCGTTCTCGATCAATACGTTGCGCTGTGTTGGTGCCCCTTCATCATCGATATTGAGCGAGCCCCATGCATTCGGAATCGTTCCATCATCTATAGCCGTGACGAGCGGTGAAGCCACCTGCTGCCCGATTTTATTGGCAAACACGGAGGTTCCATGCGCCACCGCCGTAGATTCCAGCCCATGCCCACACGCCTCGTGGAAAAGAACGCCGCCAAAGCCATTCTCAATCACGACAGGCAGTCTGCCGCTAGGCGCATATCCCGCTTTGACCATTGTGGACGCAATCCGAGCGGCGTGTCTGGCATTTTCTTCGATATTCAGATTCTCCAGAAATTCAGTCCCAGCATACGCTCCCGGTCCACGGAACCCGGATTGTCTATGCTCCCCATGAGTCGCAATCGCGCTTATTCTCATGCGGGTATACGTACGGGTATCCTCCACCAGCAGCCCGTTGCTATTGGCGATCAAGACGTTCTGGATCGAGTTGCTAATCCCAACAGAGGTTTGCGTGATGGAAGGGTCATATTGGCTTGCCGCCTTATGCGCCCGTCTCATCATGTCGATCTTGGCACGTTTCTGCGAACCGTCAGGGATGATCGCAATTGGATGTTGGTTAGGGATCGCATGGGGATGGAGGGTAATGGTGTGTGTACCTGGCGTTCCACCACCGCGAATAGCCTTGGCAGCCGATTTGGCCAGTCGAATCAGGCTCTGTTCGCTCATATCGCTGGTGTACGCATACACCGAAAAACGCTCCTTTATGATCCGAATACCAATCCCAAAATCTCGGCCTGACAGCGCCGTATCCACGACGCCCCCGGTCATGCCCAGTTGTCCATTGGTACGGTCCTCGACGAACACCTCTGCAAAATCCCCGCCCGTCTCCAACGCGGCTTGCAGCATATCCTGAATCTGTGTTGGATGTATCATCACGTTCCTCCTCATTTTTGCCATGTTTCATATTGTACGTCTAAGCGATCAAGATCATATGCGGGTTCATGTTTATTTCCCATAACTTTACTATACATGATGTTGGGAGTGGGTGTAACTATCTGGGTGGCAAGTGTTGGGTGGAGCTTGAAGATTTATTCGCGGGGATGGGGGGATTGAAATGAAAAAACCTGATCAGACCTTGAAAGGTCATGTCAGGTTAGCTTGAGTTGCTTGATTACTGGTTGGATTGAGCACGTATGTGCATGTAAGGACGCTACGTGGACGGATCATTCTTCCGATCGCTCCGCTTCTTCAGAACGATTCCGTCCCCTCCACTGCTATGCTTAGGTTTGCTTCATTTTGTTTCAATCTCTAACTGATTAGTTAAAATACTTTTCTCTAAACGGATATAGTACAAAACATGGTTTAGTTCAATTTCCGTTGAGTGTAAATAATAAGCCGCTTCCTTAACTGAATCCATGCTCAACGCTCCTGCTTTGGCAGCAATAATGTTAAACGCATCTCCAAGTAATTTAATACAAGTTTGAATCCTCGCTGTGTATTGCTTTTCAAGTTCTACTAACTTTTCATACTCTGCTACCATGTCACTCTGAGAAGTCAAAATATTCCCCACCTTTTGGTACGTGTATGAGTACCAGTTTTACAAAAATTATATGTTACGTTTATGCGTATCGTCAAGAAAAATTTGTAAAATAAGGTGGGAACCCTAATGGCAAAGAAAGTAATTGTGAAAATAAACGAAATTACGAGAAAACATAATATTTCCTTGAGAGAACTCTCACGTTTATCTGATGTACGACACGCTGCTCTAAGCGAACTTCAATCTGGGAAACGTGAGAGCATCAATTTTAATCATATCGAAAGAATAGCCGAAGCTATGAACATTGAAGATATTCGGGAAATTATTGATCTGGTTGAGATAAAGGAGAACTAAAGAATTAAATGTTTTTAAACAGGAGCCATTTACTTAGTCCTAGTATAAATGACAAAAAAGTAAGACTATATAAATGGCCTGTTAAGCATAAGTAGAAGCTATTTATTGAGAAACTGCTTTTTGAAATCCTATTAAATAGTAGCTTGCGGTAATAGTAATCGTGAAAAAGTGAAGCCTTGAATCGAATACAAGTATCAGCAACCCATAACACTATTTAGCCAAATCTACAGTAGCATATTTTTGTAGCTTTGGTCTAAGTTGCTTCCAATTTTTTTTAATTACTCTATTATAATAAGCGATATCATAATCTTCTAAAGAATCGAAATTTTTATTTCCATTTATTTTGATAAAGTATTCATTAGCTTTCAATAAGGAATCGGTTGAGATTTCTTGTAAATAATCGTGATTTATCATATTTGGAAACACAATTCTTAAATTTTCTTCCATACAATCTACAGCTAATATACTTCTTATTAATGCCGGAAGATAGTTAGAAGTATGAGTATTAAATATACTTTTAGGAGTACCTTGATCCATAAGTAGGAACAAAAGATGAATAGAGGAAACGAACATTCTAATAAAGGTGGCGAAATCGTCAATATAGTTTGAAATAAATTTGTCTTGCGTTGTTAGTAGTAAAGTTCTTACAAGTTGGGCAATGGCAAAAGCGTCCGCATCCATTTCAATTGTTTGAAGGTCTAAAGTAGGTATGATATTCGAGTAATCTTCCCTTATCGGATCTATCATCTTTAATGAAGTAATAGAATGGATATATCCCAGATGACCATTTATGTGATGACCTGCTTCATGATTAATAATGAATTTGATTGCAAACATTGCCATGTATTCCGCTATAATTATCCTTTCTCTGTTTAATGGATAACTATAATTGTAAGAATACGGTATAGATTCATCATTATAAGTATAAATGTTCTGTATATTAATGTGGTCTTTAGATAAATGATCTAAAGATTCAATAATAGAAAAATTCGATAGTATATTATAAAACAATGTATAAATTCTAAGTATTGTTCCAACATTTATGCTAATCACTGATTTATTTTTTTCATACGATGCAGATCCGTTAATTGAAAATTTCTCTACATATTCAAATACTAAACCATTAGGGAATGGATAATGTTTATTAATATAATTTGTATAAGATTTGTAGTAATCAAATGCTATCATTTCTTTCCTTTCAAAGTCTTCTAGAGAGTATTTGGAGACTTGTCCAAATAAGAATAATTTTTTAATTTTACTTCCCATTTAATCATCTCTTCCTCCCGAAATACTACGATCAAACTCACTAAAAACTTTTTGTACTATGTTAGTCTCAAAATTTTCTTTCCTACAATATTTATTGTTTAGCAATAAATAAGGAATAGTTATACCAAATTCGTTCAAATAAACCAAAATTTCATAACATATAATAGCTCCATTTTGAATATTTAATTGCTTTAAAGTTTGATCTTCTGATCCACTACCTAAAAAATAATCAACATTATCAATTTTCAGAACCTCTGTAATTTCAGAATCATCAACAATTTGTTCTGAATAATGTTTAGTAAGATTCATTCTAGCTCTTAAGAGGATAATCAAATCCCTCACTGTATAATGTAAAGACACAGTTAATTCATATAGAGTGTCATGTTTTTTAGTATAAAAAAGTACATTAATATTATTACCTTTTAGAAGCAAACTTTGAAGATAATTTTTTTTATGTTTAGGTAAGTTAATTTGTGTGTTGAAATGATTAACAATACTCGTTTCAGGAATTCTTAACACGGTATTAAAATGGTGTTTTATCAAGGAATAGTATTTCTCACATAAGCCAATCCAGTAATCTTTGTCTCTTATTTCAACACCAGAATAGATATTTTTCAATTGATTTATTTGTGATCCAGTTAAATTAATATTCGTACAAATGACATACTTTTCCCAAAGTAATTCATCTTTTATTTTTAGAGCAGCTTCTAGAGAATCTTTGGCTTTTTTTATATTAAACTTTCCGCTATCTTGAATAACACATTTGCATTGATAAGCTATTTTTTCCTCCTCATAATAAAGGTCTACTCCAGACTCCGGAGGTGATCTTCTAAGAATATTATTTGTCCCCTTCTCAAGCTTTAGCAATTTCAAACAAATATTTTCCCACATATCAGAGAAATTATTTTCTTCAGGTATATTTAAAAACGGTGGATGTAAACGGAACATTATCATGAGTATCCCCTAAGTATAAGAATAATTTTTAATTAAGTTAAACACTTATGAATCTCTGTCACACGGTTCTTGCCATACAAATATACAGTGCTACAGGTTAGCTTTATTAGCATGATGATTCACCTTTAAATTCCTGCAAACATTTTCTCGGTTGGAGTATATCAATAACTCAATCTCTTTTTTTGCAAAACACAACTTTCCAAGCCTATCACCTTTGAAACATCAAGAGCATGAATATAAAAAAACAGACTCAAATTAAACCGATGTATAAAGATAATTCTTTATACGACAAATATGTTTTTTTGTATTTCATTTATTCTAGGACGTTATTTTTAATATTTCTTATATAGATAGACTTATAAAGGCAACAAAGATGCAATGTAATCCACCACAGGTATTCTAATTCAAATGAGTAGAACTGATCATAATCTAGAAGTCCATGAGCCATCCTATTCCTTAAATTGCTGCCGAATCTCTCAACTAAAAGTCCCTGCAAGTCAAAGGTTATATCCGCTGTCAAAAGATCTTCTAGCTCTGGTAGATATAATAAGGAATTTAAATTACGTTCATCTTGTATCCCCTGAGCATCTATTCCAGACACTAAATATCCTGATTCATAGAGGATATGCCTTATCGAATTCTCAAGTTGAGGGATTAAAAGATGAGAACTAATCAGAAATTCACCATTTATACCTTGCTGAAGTCCTTGAGCAAAAATCAATTCCCGACCTATTGGTACAAACGGGTTGTTATACACAATTGGATAAAAATCTTGAATTTTAACATAATGATCCAATGAAATTTTCTTTCTTGCAGGATCAACTAAGCCTTGTGTATGAAGAAAGCGGAAATATTGACCTTTCTTATACATCTCAACTCTTATCGCTGCTTCAACTTCTTCTGGGTTACTTGACGTCATCGATGGTTGACGTTCCATCACTTTACCCATTTCATTTACTGCAACAGAAGTGAAAAGATGTTGAAACATAAATTTCTTAGATGATTTTTCAACTTGTGTTCTTAAAATTGATTTATCTTGTGGCTTCCCAAGCGTACCCAAGGCAAACAATGCATCAATTAAATTTTTATTACTTACTATTTTCTCTGCTTCTTCTACATAATGACTTATATCAATTTTACCGCTCGATACCTCTATCAATTCCGAAACTGATTTTTTTTGATACCTGATTAACACTTTATGGATTTCGTCAATTCTACTTTTCGTATTTCCAGCTCTTCTCAACGCTTCAATTGCACTTATTAAATGATTTGAAGCCTTCGTATAAATAGGTTTTTCTCGGGAGATCTCATTTTCTGATTCCTTAACAAACGTTTCTGCTAAACAAATCAATTTTTTTCTTTCATTATCTTTATCTTTTCTTATATGGTGCCATCGAGCACAAATTCCCCAGTATGCTCTTGCTTTCGCCATATTATTATCATTTTCCGATTGTAACGCCATTGATTCTGACAAATTAGAATATTTTAGCGGATCACCTTCACGATATTGTATGAGTAATTCCATTAACGTTTCGGATAAATAGAAGGGATCGTTACCATTTAGTTTGTCTAGTGCTTTTTCAACTGTATCAATACTTGACTGATAAGGGGTATTCTTTCGTCCCAATAAAACAGCTATCTGCAAGGCTCTTTCTATTCTAGTGCAGCAACCCGTCCAGTCTTCTGGATCAATTAAATTCCAAAAAGATTCGAGGTACGAATTTACGGCTAAAGCAGCGATCTTAAAATCTCGTTTCATAACCCATAATATATCCGCTACTCTTGCTCTCATCTCAGCATTAATTATATTTTCAACAATTAAATCAAGTAGATTCAGATCAAACTCACTAAGATCTTCTAGATTTGCGCTCCTAGACTCATTTAAAATTACGGAAGAACTAAACGGTGCACTAGACATGTTGTTAGAATCAGTATCTAAATGGAATGAGGTAATCATCCCTAACAATTCATATACCTGATATTCCAATTTATTTTTTGCTTCTTTGGCTTCACGCGCTTTTTGATAAAATAAAGGATAATATGAGGTGCATTCTTTACTGTCAACAACAGAAATAACATTCTCCCAAAAGACACCATCAATATCTTGTTTATTGATATTTTCGGATAACAAAGGTTCGCCCTCCTATATTACACGATTCTTTTTCCACCTTTTTAGCCTATCAGCAAGCGCCACCCCATTAATCAGCCTAATGTTCAACCTATCCGCCGCCTCTTTAGCAGCCTTTGTAAAATTACTCGTCGTCACAATCCAAGCATCATAGCAACCATGTACCTGTTTACCAGCCTTGAGCCGGAGTACTATATCATTCCCGACATCACGCTTCCAGCGTTTACATTGAACAGCTATTTTATAGCCCTCTTTACCTTTGAGGATCAAATCAACTTCATGATCACCTGACCCACCAACTCGCTGTACTGAATAACCTTGATCTGTATAATAAAGCTCCATTAATCGTTCAAAATCTGTTCCTGATAGTGTATCTACATTAGCTTGGAGAATCTGTGCATCAGTTAGTTTTTTACTCGTTATTTTCCCTTTTGCCTTGCTTACCCCATTGTTCGTGCTAGCAGTTCTACTCCTACCAGTTTTTTTCGTACCAGCGACCTTACTTTTCTTTTTCTGTCGTTGCTTTCGTGTCCACATCGATCCAAATATTTCTCCAAGAATCACAGAGCCAAGTAAGATGCCAAAAAGGTACCCCCAATGTAGACCAGGTATTTTAAAATAAATAGTAAGACCGACTATAATAAATAACCCTCTCAATACATAAGCAGCTTGCCTGCCTTCTGCATAATAAGTTCTTGCCACTTACTTTCACCTCATTGGAATATCTCAATTTATATCAAAGGACTATATACCCACGACCAAGGAAATAAAAAAAGCCAAACCCCTATTAAATTCTGCATAAATCTTCTTTATTTCTTACACTATAGCATATTCATGGGGATATATGGAACAAAAAAAGCCCTTGAATAATACCAAGGACCTAATTCATTTCATCTTCTAATTTAAGAGAAGACTGAGATTATTTGTGTTCTGTAAAAAACAAGGAGTCGTTGATAACATATCAGTAATACATTATAGGATTGGTCAAAAATCTTTTTGCTCAACTGGTGGTTGAAAATTATAAAAAATCAAATATGAGGTTATTGTTCGTACCAACAAACTCAAATAGAATTGGATTACATAAAGGAGTGTGAGAATTTATGAAGGAAAAATTAGCAAGAAACATAAGCATATACCGCAAAGAAAGAGGACTTACACAAGAAGAACTCGCAAAAATACTTGGACTTTCATTTCAAGCCGTTTCCAAGTGGGAAATGCTTATACAATGCCTGATATATCGTTACTACCTCAGTTATCAAGAACTTTAGAAGTAAGCATAGACAAGCTTCTTGGGTATGTATCACAGGATAAAACGATTACCATTTACGAGGAAGAATATAAAACGCAAGAATATTACTGGGGTACTGCACCTAATAAAGTGTGTTATCAGGTTTTGCAGTTTATGCCCCCCAATAAACACATAAAATTATTGGATATTGGATGTGGTGAGGGAAAAGACGCCGTATTTTTTGCTAGAAATGGATATGATGTCACTGCATTTGATGTTTCGGACGCAGGTATAGAGAAAACTAAGAAACTTGCTGAAAAAATCGGTGTTCATGTTAATGTATTCAAGGCAGATATTTTAGATTATCGTTTGGATACACATTTTGACGTAATCTTTTCAAGTGGTGTCCTACACTACATAAAACCGGAATTCCGCAAAGAAATATTTGAAAATTATAAGCAGTATACAAATCCAAACGGCTTGCATATCTTTAATGTGTTTGTAAACAAGCCGTTTATTGCTCCACCACCTGAAAAAGAACCTAATGCATATAAGTGGTACTCTGGTGAACTGCTTACACATTATCACGACTGGTTCATTGAAGATAGTTCGGAAGTTATTTTCGACTGTAACTCGTCAGGCATTCCTCACAAACATGCCATGACTAAAATTATTGCACAAAAGATAACCTCATTAGGCTAAAGATGCTACTATTTTAAATCAACAAAAAGAGGGATTCTCCCCTCTTTACTTTTAAGCAAGTATATCGCTAATAATCTTCCGTACTAACAGCACATGGATTCCGCGTAACCAATTTATGTGAATAAAATATATTCCCGCACTCAACCCTAAAGACTTTTTTGAATGCAGGAACATATTCAAGTTGCTCTTAAACCCTCGTTCATCACTGCTTCCTATCTCGACATATTACGACCACGCACTCCACATGCCTTGAGTGTACAAAAATGATGACCCTAAGGCCTGATCGCCCCTTGGTGGAAAATCTATCGTTTATAGATCAGAGTCTTTATGTCTTTCTTTTTTTATTTTCTACTGAAAGTGTCCCTCCTGATCCATCTGCCCCAAGGCAGTCTTGGTTTTTCTGACTTTCTGACAATCCTGTCAAACATAAAACCAGTAAAATAATTTATTGCTCAACTACCCCAAAATCATCCACATAAACATATGCTGTACCAGGATTCTTGTAAGCATACACTGTTGCCCTGGTAGCGCCTGCTCCGGTTGTAAAAGGAATGTTTACCATTGTCCAGGATGTACTGTCAGATGTTGCGGATGCATCCGTTCCTTCAAAGCCATTAACGCCAATCTGAATCCGCTCTCCTATGTCTGCCTTAACCCAGGCGGTACACATATAGCTGGTATTAGGACTTAGCCCCGTAAGTACCTGCTCGATACCATCTTCTCCGGGTCCCAATCTAACACTCTTAGAGCCGCTTCTTGGTACCGATACACTTGCAGCAGTATCTGAATATGTTGCTGCCCATGGTGAGATTATCCCTTTCTCGAAATCAGATTGCCTTACGTTATTAACATAAAGTAAGCCGACACTCTCAAAAACCGGGTCCGGAGGTGAAGAAAAATCATGCCCGGCAGTCCAGTCAGTTCCACCGAACTCATATGCTCCAATATCCGGTGCCGCACCAACATAATCATTCGTGATTCCAGATATTACAACCCCTGCATTAATAGCTGGAGAAGTAGACTGCAACCTGAAATCATATGCTGTGGGATTCACAAATAACGGATTGGTTTCTGAGGTAATATTATTTCCCTCTATATGAGTACCAGGCAGTGTAAAGGTAGTAGTAAAGATATTGTTGAAAATTCTGTCGCCGTACATATCTGACTGAAAATTACTTCCCCAATATCCTACATTTCCGTTACTGTAGGTGGTATTGTTATAAATCAGGTTAAAATTACTGGGTGTATTCAATCTTATCCCTGTATAGTTTCCCCATACAACATTATGATGCACAATATAGCCCTTGCTACCGTTATCCAGATAGATACCAGTGCCGGAATAATTCTTTGCCAGATTATCATGGATGTAATTATGATGAATTACCGTCCCTTGCCCATCCCAGGCAAATTCATAGAGTATTCCGCAGTCTTTTGTCAGCTTTCCTGCATTGTACAGATTATTATATTGTATCTGGCTGTTTTGGGTAGGCATAAATATCAGATGACGCCCAGCGTTATATACCGTATTATGACTGATTAGATGGTTTGCCCCCAATAGATAGATTGCCGGAATATCCGCTGCCGAATAATTTGCTTCATGAATAAGATTATTAATTACCTTATTTCCTGTTCCCTCTATACTCACCAGATTACCGGAACTGTAGGTCAAAGTACTGTCTCTAAGCTCATTATTGGTACCGGACATAAATATCCCTGTACTGTATTGTCTGGTAACATCCGAATCATGACTGACATATTCCGCAATCATATTAGAAACTTTACAGTAATTAGAATTCGACATTTTAATGCTGGAGGCAAAGATATTAATTCCGGTAATATTTATGTAAGATCGGGAACTTAAATCAAATGCATAAGTCCGCTTCTTTGCTTCTACTGTCAAAGTATTCGGATCAACTCCACCAGGTGCCCATAAATAAAGTCTGCCAGTAATGCTGTCATAATACCATTCTCCCGCACTGTCAAGATCTTTAAGATTACCAGTAATATAATAGCTGTTACCGCCTGTCGCTGCAGTATCTATTTGATCAAAGGTAATGGAGCCGTCACTTGAACTGGTAATGGTACTTTTATAAGATTTGTAGCCTGTTCCCGGAACACTCCAAACCGTTTTGCCAACCCAGTATCCAGGTGGCTGAGTTAAGTCCCCATCCTTGATGGTTGTAGTGGAACCGGAATCAACTGTTGCATATGTTAAATTTAAGGGATCAAGTGTTGGTGAATTGGGCCATCTGGCTTCAAATTGCATTTGCTTATTAACAAATATCTGATTTTTTGTTCCAAGGGAACCCTTCATTTCCGCATAATAGATGGATCCGGAGTAATTTTTCCAGCCAGTAACCGGATCGGCACCGGATACCGTTACGTTCTCTCCTGTATAAGCCTCAAAGTTTATGGGTTTTGCAGAAGTTCCGGAAGTATGAAGTGTTACTGTTTCTCGGTATGTACCACCTCGTATGATGCAGGTATCTCCGGTTTTCATGGTATCTGCTGCCTTTTGTATGGTTTTCCATGGATTTGATAGTGTACCGGTTCCAGTGATGTCATTCCCCGTTGTAGAAACATAATATACGGAATTTGCCTTTACAGTTTCCACACCCAGATTAAAAGTAAATACATAAATCATCATAATTACAACTAAAAATCTAAAGCCTGTTCTCTTATTCATAGCTTACCTCCTGGAATGAATTCTATTTTTAGATACGGCTTCTATGCCTGGGCTTAAGTTCACTGCTAGGTATGTTCTAATATAGAAATTTGTGTATATATAAGCCCTTAATTATTTAATCGACTTATACCGACTTAAAGTTTATGATTCTTTCGGCGAAGCTTCTCCGATACTGAACCCATCCAGCCATTTCATTGACCATGCATGGTATTATTTTCTTTCCGAAATGGGTGCATGAGCATCCAGAGATTAAAGTACGCTATCAAATTGATTTCATCCCTCTGATGGAAGAATCGCGTGAAAAGTATGAGACTTATCCGAAGCATGTAGTTCCTGAATTCGCATATATTACTTTCATTGAAAATGCAGGTGTGAACAACGAGAAGTTGATTGCCCAGGCACCTTACGCGGGCATGACAGATGATATTCGTGCGGGTAAGTTGCAAGCATAGTCAATCAAGACGAATTGAACTGAAAAGCCTGAGCCTGTGTCTCATAACGTAAGACAAATTAAAACACCTACCAACCTGGTCATACCCTGTCTACTTGACAGGGGTATGACCAGATTGGTAGGTGCCCAGCATCTTTTTTAATGTTCTCTATAACCATCTAATCTCCATTGGCTATTCTTCTTTCTCTTTTTCATCATGAAGCATCATCTCTAATACAACATATACAAACTGTGCTCCGTCCTTCATGCCCTGTCAGTACAAAGCTTCATTCTCCAATGCTTGCTTGTAATGATGCTTATCCTCCCATTCCGAGAATTCAGGTCTGTTCACAATATCCATCTCAGAAAGTCTCTTCGGTAAGTTTAATCAATTTCTCCAGATCTTTAAATTTATCCAAGGGGTTCACCTTCCCTGCATCCGTATTTATTTAAAGTAATTGCACCACAGCAAGTTGATTGCACGTCACAGAAGGGAATAACCTTATTGAATGAGGAATTCTTACAGGTAGCGTACAAAGAAAAGAACGCCAAACTAGGGACGCTCTCTTGAATACTCACATTTTCAGTTAGATACATCGGATGTGTCCAACCACTTTAAATCCAAAAAAATCGAAACATTTATTTTGTTGTGCCATACCTTATTTCTATAGACTTTTCCCCAGCTCGTAAAGGACATAGGAAGCTACAATTAAGCACCTCTATATATCGACTCGACATAGCTTTACTACGGCCTCAACGTGTGTCGAGAGGATGAAACGGATTTACTTGAAATTAACTCGTTCCATTTTAAAAATAATAGTTCAATTTCCTTCTTTTTCTTTTTCAGCTAAGCTAGCATGCTCTCTTTTTAGCAAAGAATAATGATATTGATCGCATACCGAACCATCACTAAACCAGTAATGCTCTCGATAAGTCCCTTCCAGCTTAAAATGGAATTTTTCTAATCATTTTATAGAAGCTTGATTACATGCTGCAACCGTTGCATAAATTTTGTTCAACTCCAAATCCTTACGTTCAAAAATGGTATCTATAAATAGCTCTAGCAATACATTCGCATATCCTTGTTTTCTATGTTTTAGAGGCAAGTAGTATCCGATCTCGGCACTTTTATTTCGAGAATTATAGTCAAAAAGCTGTATCTTTCCTATCCGCTTATTACTGTTACTTTTATCAACCAAGATATATATTAATTGCCCATTTGCAAGCCTTTTCAGTACATTCTCTTTATAATTGTTATATGGAGGAAGTTCGATTATGGGTCGGCAAGTATGTTGCTCTTTTTCGGTTTTAGTAAGACTCCAATCATATAAGTCTGGTAAGTAATCTTCAATATTCCCACTATTTAAAAGCACAAGTCCCCTTATCATTCTATCACTCCATTATTTTTAAATTTAGATCGTTTGGACAGGCCACCATTTTGGTTTTAGGTAACTGATTTGCCAACACGAAAATGCATCATAATGGCAAACCATGTGGCGTATCACTATATTTCCATATTAACTCATGTTACACTTCCCTCCCGTATCAACTGCCTCCAAAAATACACATAGCAAATCCCCCAACCGATGGGTCATTCTGTAAACTAAATCTCTCTTTTAACCGATAAATACATATGTTGGGTTGTTTATTAAATATCGCCTCTCGTCCCTTTTTAGCGTACAAACCTTGTTATACATATTTATATTGACTCACTGTTATACTCATCTGCGGCTTCTTTAATCAAAAGCAATTTCAAGAAGACGTGCTTTACTTAGAAATACCCATCGCATCTAGAAAGGAGACATGAACTCACTTGAGCGTATTATCAGATGGGATCGGATATGAAAGCCTACGCTTTTATGGTCCCTTTCAGCCATTACACATCGAACAACTTCAAATAACACGCGCCATTAATGATCATGCCTTTTTACATATCAGTGGGATGCTCTCCGAAGAACAGGGAGCGGCTTGTATTGATCAAAATATGGAGCAAGAGTCGATTGTGATTCGTCAGTTGAATGATCAGGGACAATCGCTGAGAAGGCTGTTCCATGGAATTGTTACACGTATGTCCGTACACTGTGTGCGAGGCGTATATACATTTGAACTGGAGGCCGCTTCCCATTCGCACCAGATGGATATCAAACGTAAAAGACGCTCCTACCAAGATATTCACCGCACCTATGATGATCTGGTCACTGCACTGGTTCGAAAATATCAATATGGAGATGCCATTGATACAGTAAGCAACTATGCCAAACTAGAGACATTTGTTTTACAATATGATGAGACCGATTGGGCGTTTTTAAAACGTCTCGCTTCTCGCTTTGGTTCCGTACTCGTGCCAGAGGTAACCGCAGGCTCACCCAAGGTTTTCTTCGGGATGCCAGAAGGCAAGCAGCATAAGGTGGAGCGAGATGTATTTTATCGAGTACGAAAAACGTTTCATGAGTTGGATGGGAAAAAGCCAGGCGAACGTGCTGGCTCATATGTCACCTATATGATCGAAAGCCTGCAATACTATGCGCTGGGCGACCTCATCACGTTACCGATTGGACAAGGTAAAGAACTGGTCGTCGTTCGGGCCGTGACCACACTAACGGATGGCTTACTACGTACTCGCTATGATCTTCAAGCCGAACAGGATATCCGGTATGCCCGGTATGAAAACGACCAGGCCACCGGGATTTCACTGACAGGAACGGTGCTCAAGGTACAACAGGATTTTGTACAGCTTCAACTGGACATTGACCCGAAGCAAGATCCTGCCAAAGCCTGCTGGTTTCCCGTAGCCACCCGTTATGTCGCGGAAGAACACAGTGGCTGGTACGATATGCCTGAGAGCGGGGAACAGGTGGAACTGTATTTGCCTACCCACCGCGAACAGGATGCCTATGTCACGGATTCGCTCCGACAACAACGCCACGCAAATGGAAGGCCGAATGTTAAGGTATGGCAACATATCCAAGGTAGCGGCGTAGAAATGTCTGAACATGAACTGACCCTATCCACCTCCGGTGAATTTTCCATTACACTGCATGAAAGTAGCGGCATTACCATCGACAGTCCGGGGAATGTGCAGATTCAGGGTGGTCATGTGAAGCTGGGTGCAGGCGAGGAACTATCACTCGAAGCTGGCACGGCGCTATACTTAAAAGGTGGAGCCAGCAGCATGGTACTGGATGGTGAGACGGATACCAAAGCTCCAGTGATTTATCAGGAAGGAACGGTGAAGGCACCTGTTTTCGTAGCCGACCTCCCTCCTGTGCCTGAGCCACCATTGATGAGCATCAAAGCATACGAGGCGGCGCAAGCTCCATCAGCAGCTGAGACATCACCAAGCAGCACTCCTACAGCCAAAGTAACAAGTCCGGCTGCACTTCAACAAGCGAACTCTTTGTTGGGTACGGTGTCCAAGCTATTAGGCTCCATTCCAGTGATGGGCAAAGTGGCTGGCGTTGTTGCGGGAGCTTTAGGTGGGCCTGCGGCGGGTGTCATTCTGAAAGCAACCGCAATGATCCCCGTTCGTAGCAAAGGAACTCCTACGATTGGAGGCGGTAAGGGGAACGGTATTCATCCGTTGAAACACTTGGCTGGTCTAGCACTCCAAGGATTGATTAACCAGTATGAACACGACCAAGCGAGACAAGCCTACTATAGCAAGTGGATTTTAGGGAAAGTGTTTACGAGTGCGCGTCATATAGCGCATTCTGGTGGCCCACTAGAGCTGATTCAGAACCTGCTAAAAGAGTCTAATGCCATGGTTCATGCGTATCAACAGGTACCTGGAGATCTGAGACAACGCTGGAGAGCCAATTATGACAGCTACATGGCAGCTGAAAAAGCCAAAGTATCCTATAATTTTGATGAGTATGATAAAAAATTTATGGGTACTATGTGGGTCCTCAGTAAAAATGGAGTTACCGATCAGAAAGCTGCACAAGCTTCTCTTGCCTATAATGAAGCTATCAAAAATGGAGAAATCAAATTACATCACGAACCAGAAAATGTGGATATTTTCGTAGAACAAATTAAAGCAGCTAAAGAAGGAAAAAACTATTGGACAGGTGAAGAAATACCAAAATGGCAGGCAAATGCGATTATTGTAAGTAGCGTATTCTCTGAATTTCAAATGGTTGGAAGTTTATACGGTGCTAAATTTGGCAGGAATATAAAGATACCTTCTAAATCAATTAAAGCTCCAGTATCTATTGTTGAAGAACCAGGAATCGTAAAGCCTGCTTCTTCAAAACCTATTGAACCACCCAAAAGTGGGGGAGTGCCTAAACAAAGCCGTTTAGAGGAACTAAGAGCTAAATATGGTAAACTGAGTTCTACTGAACTTCATCAACGAATTAATTTGAGGGGAGCAGTGCACGAGGAACTAGACAGGGTAAAGAATACAGGATTAAGTAAAAGTGAATTAGGCCCAGCCTTAGCAGGGGTATTAGATAAGAAAACAGGGCAGTACTATTTTGATATTAATAACCCTAAAGGAGATCTACCTGCGAAACAGCATAAAATAATTAACGAAAGAATTACTAATATGCCTGCAAAGATAAAGGAAGAATATATAAAGACGGCTGGAGCAGGATCTCATGCAGAAGTAAAAGCCTTGAACAGAGCTCTATTGAAAAGGCCAGATGCCAAATTATCTGATTTTATGCTCTTTGTTATTTCTGCCAGAAAAATAAATAAAAAAATGCCTATAGGGACCCCTATGCCACGTTGCCCTCATTGCGAATATATAACACAGGGAACGAATTTTATACCGGAGGTTTTGAAACATAATCATGGAAAATAAAGATGAATTATATACTTTGGATTATGTCAAAAAAAATGGGGTAGATTTTGAAGACTTGTGGTTTTCTTCTACTAGTGATGAAATTTTGGACAACCCTGAAGACGAGGGTGGAACCCCTTTTACAGGATTAACCTATGAATTATACAATAACGGTCAATTAAGATATTTTAGTTTTTATAAAGATGGTTTTAAACATGGATTACTTCGAGAGTTTTATAATACCGGGGAGAGAAAATCTGAAGAGATTATGCATTATGGTCAGACGAAAGGAAAAAGGACTCAATGGTATGAGAATGGACAACTTAAATCGGTAAGCGAACATGAGTTGGGGGTGGAGTTAAGTTATCAGGAATGGGACGATAAACACAATTTGATTAAGTCTAGCAAGTTACAAGAAACAAGTGAGATTTTTAATTATTTATTAACCGAAAGAAAGCTGAATAGTAAATTAGGAAGAGACTAGAATAATTCTTAAAAGTATTTATCTTCTCCGAATTTCGGTTGCTATATCAGTTGATCACTATGTACAAAATTAGCTTTATCTTGATGGGCGTTCAGCCCATCAAGATAAAGCTAATTAGGCTATTAATATATCTTTGATAAAACTTTTTTCACCAGTTGGTCAGCTTGTCGAGTTGTTTCTGGTAAGCGATAACGTGGAGAGAGCTTTAGAATCCAATTGCAGGCTGTTTCTAATGAAATACGATGACCTACCGATACAAAAAGAGGTTTAATGTTTTCTTGGGTTCTTAATACACTTCCGATGATTTCCTCACGATCCACTAATAATGAACATGCACCTCTTTCTTGAGATGGTTCTTGGAAATCCCCCAATAGCTTCGTTTTGCCACAGCCAATTGTAGGAATATCAAAGATTACTCCTAAGTGACTGGCTAATCCAAATCGTCTAGGATGAGCAATTCCTTGACCATCGCAAACTACAAGCTGAGGAAAGGTCTTTATTTGTTTAAATGCTTTAACTATAGATGGTAGCTCCCTGAATGAAAACAATCCGGAGATATAAGGGAATTGCACAGAATCTTCAACTACTACTGATTCCACTATATTTAAAGAGTTTGCCTCTAAAATAACGATTGCCGCAACTAATAAATCACTTTGTTCACTATATGCCACGTCTACCCCAGCCACGTAATGAATTTCAGGCAATTCATCCTCTTTTGTAACTTTTTTAGATAACTCCTGTTGTAATTTTATCGCTTCCGTTTCAGCTAAATCCCAATTATGCTTTAAGACTGGTTCCATTTTGTTTTCTCCATTTTTAGAATATTAGAATCAAAATTTATGAAAAATGAGGTATGTTAAAAATGTACAAAAACTGGATGATTATATACCAACATACACAACATTAGACCTTGGTACAAAAATGGTTGTGTGATTTTCCGAATCAACAATAATGAAAAAAGGGATGGATTATGACACTGCTCATGAGATGACAGTCCAAAAATATGATGTCTCACTCTTCATTGTGTATCATCCTGATATTATTAAATAAATGCCAGAAATTTTCAAGAAAAACTGGGGAAATTTCCAGGGGGCTAGAATAATTACGTTAATCCGAATGGAAAGACTCACAGGATATTAGCTAAGTCAGGATAAGCAATCATCTATATGGAAGGAGAAAAATACGAGATTCGCTCGATCCTTCCCGTCATACACTCCACAAATATTCTCTAGCCTATTGAACGCATTATCCTAAGATTTTTTAGGTTTACATTTTAAAAGCAGTCGTTCACAGCAACAAACTAGACATAAAACAACTTAACAAGCGCCTATTTTCTATTGCAAGAAATTTTAATGGTGATTAAGAATGATGATCCAGATTTATATTTAGATAAGGCTAATTCTCTATTAGAAAAAATAAGTTGAAAATGGGGATCTCGCTGAATTGTATATACACAGTTAGCCCTATAATAGATTTTTCAAAATAATGTCGTGATCACGATCACGGTTTAGACTGTAAATTTAAGTTAAAATATAAATAATTTAAATTTTATTTCATCTAAAACCAAAGATACCGTGATGGATCACAAAGAAAAAACAAGGGAGTGTACAAAGATGAAAAGAACTGATTTACCTCTTGTCTATTCATGTTCTGGATGTTCCTCCGCAGCACAAACCGCTAACATGATCGCTATACAAATGGATCGAGAAAAAGTTGCTGAAATGTCCTGTATTGCTGGTGTTGGTGGTGATGTCAAACCGCTTGTCAGAACAGCAAAATCGGGACGTGACATCATTGCAATTGACGGCTGTCCCTTGTCCTGTTGCAAGAGTTGCTTAGCAAGACATGAAGTTCAACCCAAACACCATTTCCTGCTGTCTGACTTTGACGTACCCAAGATAATAGGAGAAGATCCTAACCCCGATCATTATAGGAATGCTTACACACAAATCTTAGAACAAATTGGACAATAATTCTTAATCAAAATAAAAGTGTGTATCGAATTTTTACTGGTGGCTCCTAACACATCTTTAAGGGTCACCAGTATTATTTTTATACAGCAACATCTTTTTAATAAGGAGAATAATTTTTGAATGTTTAAATGAATTTGTCTCACAATTTAAAATACCTGGTACACAAATTCTCAAACCGTCGTTCTAAAGGAGTGGATATAATGTATGAAATACTAGATAAAATACAAATAAATACTTGATATATCGCTAATAAACCATAAAGAGACACGAAATACGGTTTTTAAATGGAAAGTAAGCCATGATACAGTAAAGTATAAGCGGAATCAGCAGAATTTTTACAAAATAAAAAAACATTCAATTTCTTCCCTTATCATATGATAATTTGCTTCTTACCTCTTCTTGAAATGCAGTATCCGTTAATAATTTGTAAAAAAACAAATCCAGCTTCTGCTTGAGCCAAATATGATCCACCCCAGAATCATCTTGAATAAACATGGCTAGTTGAATGTCATTTCCTTCCCGATCCGTACAATATAAAGCCTCTGTTAGAACAGAAATGGTAGATCCACCTTTGTTTCCAAACTCTATTAACTTGGAGTTATCTACTTGTCGCTGAATTAGCATTTTTAAATATGGATTTATAGTAGAAGGAACCAACTCCTCCTTGTGTATGAGCTTCATGAGGTAAGCATATTCTTTAGTCGTTGAACGAGGAAGCTTGCGCGATTCCAGCACTTGAAGCTTTCGTACATAATTCTGCCTGGTGTTCCATTTCTGAATACATTCTATCCCCTGATCACGATTTAAAATCTGATGAATTTCAATAGATTTTTTCATATATTCCTCGTAGCTCATCTCACTTATCTTTTGTATCGACTCTTTAAAGCCTATGTTTTCGGTCTCTTGGGTATAAGGAGACATGAATCCCGCAGATGAAAAAGGAAAGATTTTATCATGGGAAGAAAGTGAGAGTTTGATAATATTCTCATTTATCTTATCCAAACCCATTTTCGCCATCAGAAATTCTGTATTGGCATTGGAACTATATGCTAACATACCGTGAGTAATATCCAATAACGTAATTTTTCCTTGAACCTCTTTATGGTTTGTGCGAATGGATTGAATCCAGTTATGATGAGCGTTACCATCGGAACCAGGGATATAAAATTTATTTAATTCCTCTAAAGGAACAAGTTCCTGCTCGTCTAATATTTTCGCCACAACTTGGCGAGCAAATTCGATAGCAATGATCACTTTGACCGTGCTGGCAAGCGGCATTTTAACTTCTGAGTTATAGCTGATTTTCTCCATACCATTTCTGACCATATACAAAGATGCTTTACTCGGATTTTCCTTTAAAAAGTTCAGAACATCCATTTCTGTTTTCTTATTATTTTGGCGCTTCGCAATGAGCAAAAACAGGATACATATGAGAACAAATATTAAAATTATAGCTACTATTAATAAAATTATTTTCATACTTTGCTCCTTAATGGACACGCTTAGACTGAAGTTCACATAAGCCGTCACAGTTCCCCACGGGAATCACTTTTCTTTTAGAAGCTAGTAATCATACAAATAACCACATATACCCATTTTTTTTGAAAATGATTATAAAGGGAACCGCCCACCAAAGATACGGTATCCCTATACAAATTTGTGCAATAGAGTCATTATCAACTAGAACCTCATTGAAGAACAAATTACCAATGCATTCTATCTTCAATCTTTCCTTAACATCATTTCAGCAGATAGACACTTTTAATAATTTCACCAAAAATGTGATTGCATTTATTCTCCACTCAAGCTTTTGGCCCATTCAGCAACCCTACGACTGCTTTCTTCTTCTGACAAATCCTCGATTCTGGTCATAATAGACCATCTTACTCCACAAGGATCCAGTATACTTCCGAATCGATCACCTGAAACAAAGTTTGTAACGGGTTCCCTTACTTTCGCTCCTCTTGCTACCGCATTTTCAATGACCTGATCCACATTCATTACGTAAATTCCGAAAGAATAACACGCATTGTCTCCATCTGGCGGCAAGACCAATTGATATGTCGGATTCGCTGCCCCCAGCTGCAAAAAACCATTTCCAAAATCTAATTCAGCATGAACAATGATTTTATTGCCATTCTCATCAGGAAATTCAGTAATATCCTTAACCCTTGCATTGAAAACACTTTTATAGAACTCTATTGCTTCAGAAGGATTCTTCACTGTAATAAAAGGGGTAATAGATGTAAAGCCGTTGGGCATCCCCTTCTTTGTATATTTACCTGACACTCCCATATATTCTCTGCTTTCAGTCATTTTGACTCCTCCTTTAAATGATCGTAACAGTTCAGTTTTATGCTTATTCCTTTATTGGATTGAATTCATCAACTCATAGTAATATTTGGATGCACGAGTCTTATTTAGACTATACCAGGCTTCTAATGTCTTAGAAGAAAACACACCCAGAGCTTTCAAGACGTGTACGGAAAATTCCAAAGGAGCTGTTCCAGATGCAGTGATTAGTTTTCCATCGGTTACAGCAGACTCCATTTTGTAATACTTTTCGCCCGTGTAGGTGGGACAGATCATTTTGAGGTATTCCAGATCATTGCTTGTATGCCAACGTGAATTCAGTAATCCTGCCTGGGCAAGTCCCATGGTCGCACCACAAATCGCAGCAACCCATATCCCTTCCTCTAAGCACCTCTCAGCGATTTTTAAAATCGGTTGATGAATGGTTTCTGTCCATGTATTTCCACCGGGTAAAATCAATGCATCTGTGCTTTCAATACTGCACTCATCCAGATTGATGTCAGGCAGTATTGTCAATCCGCCCATGGTAGTTACAGGAGTCTTTTCCAGTCCCACGGTAACAATTTTGGATGGGGACAGCCCCTTTTTATAATATCTCCCCGAGTTCAGTTCGGCAGTTAAGTAACCAATCTCCCAGTCTGCCATAGTGTCAAATACATACAGATATACCGTACTATTCATTCACAGGTTCTCCTTATTTTATAATTTATCAAGTGATACCAACCCTCGGTAATCCGTGATTATCCTCATTATAAAAAAGCTTCACTGACATCTGCTGTCAGTGAAGCTTTTAGCGCTGATAATATTCCATTAACTCCGACGCAACAGCGACAAGCTTTTTCTTCAAACTCTGTGGTTCGATGACTTGAATAGATTTCCCGTAGGTTAGGAGCAAATAAGGGACATAGGTATGAAGTGATTTTTCCTCAAGCAAAAAGATGGCTTGATTGGATGTGCGCTCTTTCAGATGATGCCCCAAAAACCAATGCAGACATAAGTCATCCAATGCCTCCGACCTGCCTTCGATCATTAAAGAAATTAAACCGTCTTTGCCTACTAAATCAGGCAACAGATTTTGCATAAAAAATTCACGAGCCAAAAAAGCCTCAGGACGCTTAAATAGGATTGGAGTACGCTTGATTTGTAAAATCCGATCTGCCCGAAAGCTACGGATCTCATTCCGTAGGTGACAAAAAGCAACAGTATACCATTTACTGTTCCAGTAAACCATTCCATAGGGGTCTATCACCCTATTCTTGGGTTGTTCTTCATGGCTTGTGCGATAATCCATTTCTACAGAGAATTCATTGGCTACAGCCTGCTCCAATTCTGCCAATATCGGCTGAAGAGAAGGTTCTCCCATGCGATTTATCACTTCAAATCCGGCTAAATGACGGCTAAGTATACTTTCCTGCTCCTGATTCGAATACATTTTCAATTTTGATGTCGCACTGCTTAATGCCTCACTCAAAGGGTATCCAGCTTCTTTTGCAAAAACAGCAGCATGAAGGAGTGCCTTTTTCTCCTCCATATCAAATAGTAAAGGTGCTCTAATAAAATTATTCAGCAAGCTATACCCGCCATTATGGCCCGTGTCGGATATTATAGGCACTCCACTGGCGCATAAAGCATCAATATACCGATAAACTGTCCTTATATTTATTTCTAACTTTTCGGATATTTGTTTTGCGGTCATTTTTACACCCGAATTCAACATCCATAGAATGGCCAGCATATTATCGTTTTTTGGCATAACATGAACCCTCCTCTCTCATTAAAACTCAATCTTTATAAATAACTCTTTGTACTCTTCTTACCACCTATTATATGCTTTTTTCCATTTTATACGTCCCTCTCATATCTTCCAATTCCAGATTTACACATAGTAAATACCATAATGAATGGGTCATTCTGTAAACTAATTCTCTCTTTTAACCGATAAATACATATGCTGGGTTGTTTATTAAATATCACCTCTCTTTTCTTAATCCAAACGACCACCGTAATACATTACATATCTATCTTGACTCACAGTTGTACTCATCTGCTGCTCGATAATCAAGGTGATTTAAGTTGATGTGCTTTACTTGGAAATACCCATCGCATCTAGAAAGGAGTCATGAACTCACTTGAGCGTATTATCAGATGGGATCGGATATGAAAGCCTACGCTTTTATGGTCCCTTTCAGCCACTACACATCAATCAGCTTCAAATAACACGTACCATTAACGATCATGCCTATTTACATATCAGTGGGTTGCTCTCCGAGGAACAGGGAGCAGCTTGTATTGATCAAAATATGGAGCAAGAGCCTATTGTGATTCGTCAGTTGAATGATCAGGTACAATCGCTGAGAAGATTGTACCATGGGATTGTTACACGTATATCCGTACATTGTGTGCGAGGCGTGTATACGTTTGAACTAGAGGCCGCTTCCCATTCGTACCAGATGGATATTAAGCGTAAAAGACGCTCTTATCAAGATATTCACCGCACCTATGATGATCTAGTCACTGCGCTGGTTCGAAAATATCAGTACGGAGATGCCATTGATACGGTAAGCGACCATGCCAAACTGGAGACGTTTGTTTTACAATATGAGGAGACCGATTGGGCGTTTTTAAAACGTCTCGCTTCTCGCTTTGGCTCCGTACTTGTGCCAGAGATAACCGCAGCTTCGCCCAAGGTTTTCTTCGGCATGCCAGAAGGCAAGCAGCATAAGGTAGAGCGGGATGTATTTTATCGAGTACGTAAAACGCTCCATGAGCTGGATGCGGAAAAGCCGGGAGAACGTGCTGGCTCGTATGTCACCTATATGATTGAAAGTCTGCAATACTATGCGCTGGGCGACCTTATCACATTACCCATTGGACAAGGCAAAGAACTGGTCGTGGTTCGAGCCGTGACCACACTAACGGATGGCTTACTGCGTACCCGTTATGATCTTCAAGCCGAACAGGATATCCGGTATGCCCGGTATGAAAACGACCCGGCCACCGGGATTTCGCTGACAGGAACGGTGCTCAAGGTACAGAAGGATTTTGTACAGCTTCAACTGGACACTGACCCGAAGCAAGATCCTGCCAAAGCCTGCTGGTTTCCCGTAGCCACCCGTTATGTCGCGGAAGAACACAGTGGCTGGTACGATATGCCTGAGAGCGGGGAACAGGTGGAACTGTATTTGCCTACCCACCGCGAACAGGATGCCTATGTCACGGATTCGCTCCGACAACAACGCCACGCGAATGGACAGCCAAATGTGAAGGTATGGCAACATGTGCAAGGTAGCGGCGTCGAAATGTCTGAGCAGGAGCTGACCCTATCCACCTCCGGTGAATTTTCCATTACACTGCATGAAGGTAGCGGAATTACCATTGACAGTCCGGGAAATGTGCAGATTCAGGGTGGTCATGTGAAGCTCGATGCTGGGAAGGAGCTTTCACTTGAAGCTGGAATGGCACTGTATTTAAAAGGCGGAGCCAGTAGCATGGTACTGGATGGTGAGACGGATACCAAGGCTCCGGTGATATATCAGGAAGGTACGGTGAAAGCTCCTGTTTTCGTGGCCGACCTCCCTCCTGTGCCTGAGCCGCCACTCATGAGCATCAAAGCCTATGAAGCAGCCCAGTCAGCAGCTAAGGATTCATCTAGCAGCCAAGCCTCTACCCCTAAAGCAAAAGTCACAAGTCCAGCAGAACTTAAACAGGCGAATGCATTGATGGGTACGGTGTCCAAGCTATTAGGCTCTATTCCAGTGATGGGAAAAGTGGCTGGCGTTGTTGCAGGAGCGCTAAGTGGACCTGCAGGAGGTGTGATTCTGAAAGCAACCGCAGCGATCCCTGTTCGGAGCAAAGGAACCCCTACCGTTGGAGGCAGTAAGGGGAACGGCATTCATCCGTTGAAACACTTGGCTGGTCTAGCATTACAAGGGTTAATTACTCAGTATGAACATGAGCAAGCGAGACATGCCTACTATAGCAAATGGATTCTGGGGAAAGTGTATACAAGCGCACGTCAAATAGTACATTCCGGCAGCCGATTAGAGCTGATCCAAAACTTGCTGACAACATCGAAAACCATGGTTCATGCCTATCAACAGGTACCTAAAAGTGTTAAAGATAGAATGCTGAGGGAATATAAAGAACAAGAAAAAGCTAGGGCTGAAGCTGCTCTTAAAGCAGAAAAAGAAGCTAGAGCTAAAGCCCTTAAAGCGAAAAAAGAAGCTGCGCCACCAGAGCTTACAGAAGAAGACTACAAAAAGATCTGGCAGGATTATCGAAGGAACATATATACCGAAGACCGTAGGCCCAAACTTAAACCGGGGAGTTATCGAGGAGAAGATGGTGTTGTACGTACTCGTGACGGTAAACCCGATGTCCAATACTATAGTGAATGGAAACATAATTATCCCGAAGATGATGATTTCTTCATGCAAACTAGGAAGCAAGGTATAACCGAAGAAGAAAAAAAGTGGATGTTCTATGCTATTTCCATAGAAAACCCTCTTATGGTTGGTGGTCGAGGGGGTATGGACAATACTAAAGAATTGAAGGGGATACTCTCAAAACTGGGTAGAGGGAAAGGGTTCTTTAATATTTCTTCTGGAGTAAGTGCAAAAGTAAGAGTCCAGGAATTATTAGCGAGACAACAAATAGAAGCTACAGAAAACGTAGCTTCCCAAAAAATTAACCAAACTCTTGAAACCAAAGGCTACAAGCCACAGCCAAATGAAAGGTTAACAACGAAAAACCAATATAAACAACAGGATCAACAGGCAAGGAAAACATTACGGGAGACTGCCTCCAAGGCAGCTAGAGAAAAAAATAATCAAATTCAAAAGAAGGTCATATATAATGTAGCCAAGAGTACAAATACAAGAAAATCCTCAAATATAAAAGAATATTTAAAAAAGGAAAAAGAAATTGTTAAATCGAAGAATACTAGACCTGTAAATTCCTCTATAGAGTCTTTAACAAGAGACCAGGCCAGACAAGGAGCACAAGATCTATTGAAAAATGGGGAAATTAGCTTATCCAATTTAGAATCTATGATCCCCCCAGATACGTCAAACACATTTTTTCCAACAAGTACAATTAAAGATGGAGCAAAGTACGAATTTTTACTGGCTGATGGACAGAAGGCAATTATTCGATGGCATTCGCCAGATCCTATAGCTGCAAGTAAGTACTCTGGGTCAGTATCAGGAACACGTTGGACTGCACAAATAAAAATAGGTAATAAACAATTAAAAACCGATGGAACATGGACTAAAAATCAATCCTTAAATGAAGTTCACATTCCAATAGAGGGGAAATAAAAAAATGAATCTTAAAGAAATTGAGAAATTACCCGATGTATTACCAACAGAAACATTAGCATTGATGTTTCAAAACGTATTGAATGAATTTAATACTGGTAAAATTGAGAAAAAGGATTTTTTATTAATTCTTAGCCAATTAACAGATAGACAAGTTATGACCTACGAGTTATTGGAAAGTGAAGTAAGAAATAGTATAGATATGGTTCTTTATAGGTTATGGAATACCGATTCTTATGATGATGTAGATATCATTCTTTCAATTGTTGTAAACCTCGGACTGAAAAATTGCTTTCAAAAAATTAAAGATTCAATAAATCAAGATAAGGATATAGACGAATTAATATTAAACGAAATTATAGAAACAATTGATGAAGTTGGTGAAAATATTTCGAATCCATATCATGCTTTGGAAAGATTCAAATAAGCCATGTCAATAGCTTGCTAATAACTTCGGACAAATTTAATTTATAATATTAACAGATTTGCAAACCAACATCTTAACACAAACATGATAGCCCTTTAAAGGCACAGTCCAACTTGAGACACGAGTAGGAATGTGCTTTTTTCATGCCAAAAATAAGCAGTCAATTAGCAAAATGAATCCCAATTCCTATATGAATAACACAACTTGCCCTTCCTCCCTATCAGGGTTACCAACCACATCATAACCTCTGATCCATTCACACAATTGGTCCGTAAATAAATATCAACACGTTCGTTTGCTTTCCATTTAATTTCTGAAAAAGCTTAAATTTATGGAGTTTATACTTCATTTATATATTCCTTCAACTCAACCCAGACCCGCACAAAAAATGCACCCCCTAGCATTCATCGGACAAACCAAGAGGTTTGATCCAATGTCTACACTAGTGGGTGCTATTCTAGCCTGGGGAATTTGTTTTACCCCTTAACCGACCCGGCTGCGATCCCTTCCACAATCCGGTCACTCATGATGAGGAACACGAGCAAAATGGGCAAAATGCTGATCATCAGCGTTGCTCCGATAGCTCCCCAGTCGGTCGTATATTGTCCAATAAAGTTTTGAACGCCGACGGTCAGTGTTTTGTTTTCGTCCGAACTAATAAACGTATTCACGAAAATAAACTCATTCCAGTTATAGATCATGTTAATAATAGACGTCGTTGCCATGACGGGGGTGGTCATGGGCAGCACAATCCGGAAGAACATTCGGTTGACGGAGCAACCGTCCATAACAGCCGCTTCTTCCACTTCACGGGGCAGGGCGTAATAGAATCCCAGCAAGATCATCATCGTTGTCGGCAGATTAAAAGCAACATACGACAGGATGATAGAGAGTGAAGTGTCTGTTAAATGCAGTTTGAGAAACATACTGAACAACGGAATCAAGGTGGAATGGACTGGAATCATCAGTCCGACCATAAAGAGCCCGAGAACCAGCTGACTTCCTTTCCACCGCATACGCGTAATGGCAAACGTTACAAAGCTGGCTAGCAGCACAGTCACTGCCACAGATATGACCGTAATCCACACACTATTGAAGAAATACCTCCCGATATTGCCGCTGGTCCACACATTCATATAGTTCTCCCAATGTGGCTGGGACGGGAGTGCAAACGGCGGAAGGTTAAACACTTCCTGATTATTTTTAAGTGAGAACAGCATCAGCCACACCAGCGGTAAAAGCTGCGTCACCGCCAAGATGATTAAAATGATATACAAAGCGGCATAACCGACCCGAGTTAACATTTTGCCGCGGGTAGCGACTCCAAGCGGATAGTTGGCGGCTGCCTGGGTTTTCATATCCGTTCCTCCCTCTTCCTGTCCTTTGTTACCCTCATCTATTTGCATGACCGTATTATGAATACTGGATGGTGTCACTAGTAGCCGTAACCTTGCGGATCAGCCACGTAGCGATCAGACAGATGAGCAGCAAGGCGAAGGCTGTAGCACTGCCGTATCCAAAATCAAAGCTGCGGAATGCCTGGTGGTACATGTAAGAGGCCATCACTTCACTGGCTCCATTCGGTCCACCATCCGTCATGACGTAGATGAGATCAAAATATTTGAGCGAGCCGACAATGGACAATATAATCGTAACGTTAATCACCTCGCGCAGCAGGGGCAATTTGATACGAGTCGCAATCTGCCAGGCACTGGCCCCGTCGATCCGGGCAGCCTCCATTAGCGTTTCGGGAATGTTTTTCAGCCCGGCATAATAGATCAGGATATAAAAGCCTGCATATTGCCAAATAATCGGGATGAACAAAGCAAACAGCACCAAGGACGGATTAGCTAACCATTCAGGCGGATTGTGGACTCCGACTGAAGCCAGTATGGAATTGAACACTCCGTTCGTTGGATGATACATTTTGAGCCACAGCTGTGCGATCGCTACAGATGACAACAGCATGGGAATCAGATAAATTTTCCGCAGCAGATTCGCTCCCTTGATTTTTCCTGACAAAATCATCGCAATGACCAGATAACCGATCAGACTGATGCCTGAAAACAAGGCCAGCAGCAGCGAATGCCAGGCACTTTGCCAGAATGCACTGTCTGTGAGCAAATGTTGATAATTGTCCAGCCCCACAAAAGTCATAGAGCCGATTCCATTCCACTGATTCAGGCCGTAATAGCCGGTCAGTACGATGGGCACATAGATCACGGCGAATAACAGCAGTAGAGAAGGCAATACATAGAGAGCAATGACAAGCTTATTGGACATGACCTTTTCCACGGTTGGACCTCCTTAGGTGGTCAATTTCAATTTCCTTTCTCGATGGCAGCCTTATGCTGGTCGGCAAATTGTTGCGGTGTCACCGCTTTACCAAACAACGCCTGAATCATATTCAAATGTACCTGTGCTGCATTCGGCTTCATCTGTACATCGGCGAACAACGTAATACTGCTGGCTTGATTCAGTCCGTTCAGCAAATCGACATACAGCTTGGGCAATTTTTCTTTGGAGGTGTCCACTTTCGTCGCCGGAATAACGCCCGCCTGTGTGACCGATTGTTCTCCCCATTTGACTACAAAGTATTCAACGAACGCTTTGGCCTCTTCTTTCACCTTGGAATTCTCAGAAACAAACAAACCTACTCCCGGACCTCCTACCCAACTGTTCTCGTTGCCCTTACCGCCTGCAACCATCGGAAATTTAAAGAAGCCAATTTGATCTTTAAATGCTTGCGGGATTGCGGGATTGGTCGTAAAATTCGGCAATTCCCAAGTAGCCATTAAATACATAGCCGCTTTGTTGTTCATAAATTCGGATTTTCCCTCATCATTGGACAAGCCGTTAAATCCTTTGTTAAAGGCATTCATATCCACAAGCGTCTGAACTTCGGAGGCCGCCTGAATTAAACCAGGGTCATCGAACGATCCTGAGCCGTCAATCGCTTTTTTCAGCGTTTCGTTACCTGCTATACGGTCCGCCAAATACATATACCAGAGCGAGCCGGTCCAGCGGTCTTTATTGCCCAATGCAATCGGTGCTACTCCATGATCCGTAAGTGTTTTCACAACCTGCTTAAATTCGTCAAATGTCGCAGGTACCTTCAAATTGTATTTTTGGAATATGGCTTTGTTGTAATAAATGGGTGTAATATTTAATTCAATCGGAAGCGCATACGTTTTGCCATTCAGCGCATAAGCTTCGGTCGTTCCCGGTACGAATTTGTCCTTCAGCTTGGAACCTTGCAGCAGGTCATCCATCGGCGTAAATAATCCACCTTTAACGTAAGGCTCCATAAAGCCTGCTGCCCAGGTGATGCCGATATCCGGCAATTCATTGGAAGCTGACAGCACTTTGAGTTTGTTTTTATATTGTTCATTTTCCAGCACTTCCTGCTGAATGACGACATTCGGATGATCCTTTTGGTATTGATCTATAATCTGAGTCACTAGCTTGCTCTGCTGTGCCGAACTTCCCTCGGGCCACAGGTGCATCATTTTGAGTGTAACCTTTCCCCCGTCTCCACTGGAACCGCCTTGACCATCTTTACCAACACCGCAACCGGATAACACCAGCATGAATGACAGCAGCAGGGTCAACCCAGCAAACCATTTTTGATGTGAGCGCTTACGTAAACCATACTCGTTGGACATCGTTAGACCTCCGTTTGTTGTATTTATATTTTTTTGTAACCGTTATCATTTGTAAGTTTAGCATTCTATTCCTGCTTTCAACAGGGTACGCTCATTGGGTATAATTCCACTTTTATTGGGTTTGATCTGCCTACTGTCAGTCGATATTCTCCGGCCCTGTACGCATCTGCTGCCTGTAGCGGCTGGGACTTATCCCCTCGGTCGCTTTGAATACTTTAATAAAATATTTATCTGTTCGGTAGCCTGATCGTTCGCCGATTTGGGCAATCGTCAATTGGGTATGCAGCAGTAGCTCCTTGGCCCGTTGCATCCGCAGCCGATGCAGATATTCGCTGAAGGACAAACCACTTTGCTCCTTGAATAAAACACTAAAATAGCTCGCATTCAGGTGTGAATGCGCGGCAGTCTGCGCCATCGTAATGGATTCGTGAAGATGCTCCGCCATAAAGGTGAAGGCACGTCGTACCGGATCACTAAGGGTAGCCGCCTGGAGATCAAGCTCTAGGAGAACAGGGTCAGCCAGCTTGTCCAGCTTCTCGTATCGCTGCCGCTCCTCTTCCAGCCGAAGCGCTTCATTGACCGCATTCAGCAGCTCTTGTTTATCAATCGGTTTGAGCAAATAATTGACGGCTCCCAGACGAAGAGCCTGCTGGACATAATCAAACTCCGCATAGCCTGAGATGACAATGGTCGCTGGTCGTCGTGAATCCCGTTCCAGAGAGCGGATTAAATCCAGCCCACTGAATTCCGGCAACCGGACATCCGTAATCAACAGATGAACCGTCTCTGCACGCAGTATATTTAGTGCTTCCAAACCATTACCGAATGTCACAATCCGGTATTTCCCGGCTGCCCATTGCTCCAGTGTCTGGTGTATCCCCTGACGTGTTCGCTGTTCATCGTCTACAATGACAATGGTTTTGGATGAAACACTCATTCCTACCGCCCTCCATATTCATCAGGAATTTCAAAAGCGACCACCGTTCCTTCCTGCTCAGCACTATGTATCAGCACACCGTCCGTTGGATAAGATGCGCTGTCATAATAGAGAGCGAGCCTGCGCTGCACATTAACCAGTCCCATACCGGTTCCCTTGCTCTCGCAGGCTGCTCCCCCCATCAACGCTGTACGCACAGCTGCAAGTTCTTCCATTGTCATTCCAGGTCCGTTATCTATGACCGCGATCCTGGTCCACCCCGGTCTGGTCGAAGGAGTGACACTGATTTCAACACGGCCGTTGCCGATGCGATTTTCCACACCATGCAAAATAGCATTCTCTAGAATAGGCTGGATCAGCAGTTTAGGAAGCGGAATTCTGGCTGCCTCTGAAGGCATATGAATTTGCCAGCTCAGACGTTCCCCCAGACGCATCTCCATCAGTTCCAGATAACGACGGATTTGCGCCATTTCTTCCCCGAGGGTCACCCAAGAGTCATGGTGAGCCGGTTCAATAACATAACGAAACAGCCGCGACATGGACACCATCAGCCCGGCAAGCTCCTCCTCTCCCTTCTCCTGTAGCGACCAGTTGAAAGCATCCAGCGTATTAAAAAGAAAATGCGGATTGATCTGTGCCTGCAGAGCTTTAAGCTCGGTCTGGCTTTGTAAAACCTCCTTCTCGTAAATGACATGGATCAATTCATTGATATCGACAATCATCGTATTGTACTCTGCGTTCAATTCTCGCAGCTCGACCGCTGCTGCCGGTTCTGGATTCAGAGCCAACGCCCCTTCCCGTGAACGACGCATCGCCTGAATCAAGTGACCTATCGGTCTTGTAATCAACGTAGACAACATAAAGGACATAAATAGGAATAGCACGGCACCAAGAGACGCGGAAATGATAAGCGTAGTCCGTAAAACCGTAATTCCGTCTGTGACGACGCTAACCGGAATCAGGATCAGCAGCGACCAGCCCGTCCGCTCCGACTGCTGAACAGCCTTCACATATTCCCGCTCCCCAATATGAACCGTCTGTGTCTTGCTGTGCAGTACACCTGACAAATCCGTCTGGTTCATTGGTTCACCCGACAGCAGCTGGCCTTGACGATCTACAAGCAGCATGGTTTCATCCGCTTCTTCATTGACTGCTGACGCACCATTCAGTCCAAAATAACTTCGCTCCATACGGGTAATGAGGTACCCTCCGCGTGAGAACCAGCGATCCACCAAGCTGACCTGCCGAATTGCTAGCAGTGACCTGGGGTCCTCGGGATCAATGCCGATCCAGACCAGTCTTCCTTTCATCTGATTCGCTTCCCGGATGTCTGCCTGTCCGATACGTTCCTCCAGACTGCCCTCTCTAATCGGAAACAACATCTTCCCTTCAGCAGTATACAGTTCCAGTGAGCCGACACTCGGCATATATGCCTGATAGCTATGCATCACTTGCAGTAGGGATTGACGCTGTCCAAAATTCACCTTGCCCCCGTTGCGCTCCTCCAGCAAAATATGCTGAACAGACGGGTGATTAGCGACCTGCTCCGTCAAACTGTCCATCTGGCCGATTAATGCATCCAGCCTACCGCTTGCTTGTACCGCAGTTTGACCAATATGTCGCTCGGCACTGTCTTTTAACAGGTGAGACACATTGAGATAAATGAACGCCCCCGCTACACTCATCATAATAAGCATCACCAGTATAAATCCGATAAAAATCTGATTACGTAATGTGTTTAATGGTTGGTACCTTAAACGCATATGCCATCTCCCCCTGAGCCATCGCAGAAAAGTAGATAATGAGAACGCTTTCTATTTTCTATTCTAGCGCATCATTCTCCTTTGTTGGCATATTTTCAGCAGAGATTATATCAAAATGGACAGCAATCTCTGGAATCATTATGTTCGACAATAACACGTAATAACGATACTTATTAAAAAAAATGACTCCCGACACATGCAGGAGCCATCTACTGACCAGTTAAACCGAAGCTTCTTTAAAATCACCCAAACTAAGGTACCGTCCAGGCTCCGAAGCTTGGATATAAAATAGGTATCCTATTGGAGGGCAGCCAAAATGCGGTCGCACAGCTCCATCGTTTTCACGTTGTCTCGTCCACTTGAATCAGGCGTCCGTCCTTCTTGGCAGCAGTTCATGAAATGAGCAATTTCACCGACAAAACCGCGCAAGTACAAATCACGGTATCCGCCCGACATCGCGGAAGCTGATGGTGTCAGAACCGTATCATTTTCCGCAAGGGATTTCCAAGGAAGCTCTGTATGACTCTCCGACTTGTGAATGATCAGTGTATTCACCTCATCCGCGTTCGCAAAACCGTGGTCAAAGGTTACCGTAATCCCTTCACTCTCGCGTGTCCATGCTGTCATACCTGCGAAGTATAGGCTGCCCACTACACCATTTTCAAATTTCAAGGCAATCGTATGGGAAATACACTCACCGTTATCGTTCGCAAATCCGGTAACCTGTACCACTTCCCCGAACAAATAACGTACCAGGTCGATCATATGAACCGCCGCCAGCTTCATGAAGTCTTCGCCAGTTTTACAAAACTGGGTACTGTCCACGAGAAATTTTGCCTGAAATGAGCGTGCGGCTCCAAGCGAGCCACCCTCAATCCATTCTTTTAACTTTATGTATACAGGTGCGTAGCGCTTCATGAAACCAACCATCAGCACAACGCCTGCTGCTTCTGCCGCATCTGCAATTTGGGCCGCTTCCTCGGCATTCCAACCCAGTGGCTTGTCTACAAAGACATGTTTTCCAGCCTTAATGCAGTCTAGTACGAGCGAAGGATGATCTGCCGCTTGTGCTATCACGACAACTCCATCACAGTCTTCCTGCTCCAGCATAGCCTTGTAATTGTCATAAGGTGTGCCACTACTTCCAAACCGCTGAAGTGCTGTCTTCGATCTGCTTAAATCTCTAGTCGCAATCGCCTGAATTTCAGCACCTGCCCCAATAACAGCAGGATATATATTCGTTGAAGCGTGAAAGCCAGCCCCGATAAAACACAGCTTCGCCTTGCTCATGTTAGTCCCTCCCATGTACACACTAAAATAATCCGATCCCATCGTACCCTATTGCCGAAGTATATATAAAAAAACCTTAACAAAGATAATCCCTTATCCTTGTTAAGGCTCTGTCTGTATCACCTGCAACCATCCTTAAAATACATACAATTACAGGGTTCAGAAATTACCTTGTGGATAATGAAGCCCATTTTTGCTCCAGCCACTGGTCAAATTCAGCGCCCTTGTCGCCTTCATAGATGTCATAAATATCGACTCTCATCTTGTGCAGCTTCTCGCGAAAATCGTTATAGGTATGGTCGGCTGGCAGGCTTTTTTTAATCCGCACCAGTATCTTCGTCAGACCCTTAACAAGCTCACCCTCTTTGCGCACAGGCGGCTGTACATTCTCGCCCCATTCCTGAAGTCTGCGGTAAGCTGCTTCCTGAACGGCATATACCGTATCATGATTTAAACGATGTGTCAGCAAGTCAATTGTCTGCTGGTTCTTCCATGCACCCAGATCATTTACCGCAGCTAGGCGTGTTTTCCAATCGGAGGTTCGGTTTGCAGCTACTTTAAGCTGCTCATATACTTCTGCAAATTCCTGCTGAGTTTCGTTGTTTTCCAAAATTGTCTCATCCTTTTCTAAAAATCACTATATTACTGTTCATCACGATTGCCGTTTGTTAAATATAACATACTTGCCGGTCTTCTTCTAAAAAAAGATAAAAATGAAATGATCGGACGTTACAGGAAATCTGCACGTGCTGGTGTAAATGCATCTAGCAGAATTCCGCCATCCTCCAGTGGGATACAGCCATGAAGAGTATCGGATGGAAAATGGATGCTGTCTCCTTCTTTGACGGTCTGCACTTCCTTTGTTTCGCCATCATCAATCATGAACTTAAAACTTCCCTTCACTACATAGGTGACTTGTTCATGGACATGCTTATGCAACAGGATTTCCCCTATTTGTGCTTTAGCAAACATCACTTTGACATACATAAGCTGGTCGCTGTGGGCTAGCACTTTCCGGGTGGTATTACTGTCAACGATATCAATTTGAATATCTTGGTCGTTAAAAAACATGGATCATTCCTCCTCTTTTTAAGCACAAATGATTTAGATAAGTTATTTTTTGGAAAATTCATAAATCGATTTAGTTTAAAACCAGCGGAAAATAAGCCAAAGTACTCCAGAAAGGGTGGTAAAGTCGGGATCGGCGAACGTCACCCCTTCGGCACCCAAAAAAGAAAAGAGCGGCAAAGTGAGAGCTGGTAGCAGACAGAGCAAGAATCCATTAAGACAACTGGAAATAACAGCTCCTCTAAAACCACCGCTGGAATTGCCGAATATCGCGGCTGCACCACCAGCGAGGAAGCAGGCCATGATCCCTGGCACAATGACAGGCAATCCGACAAACGGGAAAAGAAAGACGCAGGCAACGCCTGTGAAGAAGCTGACCAAGAAGCCTACCAACGCGGAATTGGGTGATTTATCGAACAGTACCAGAACATCCACACCAGGGATTGCTCCAGGTGCGAACACTTGGGAGAATCCTTTGAAAGCGGGTACAATTTCAGTTGTGAACAGCTTAACACCTGCTTTTGCGATATACAAGCCGGCAGCAAAAATAGCTGACTGTTCGAGGATAAAGACGATATATTCTTTGCCATCCGATAATTTGCTGACATAATCAGAACCAGCAACCAGTCCGGATACCAGCAAAAGCACAAGCATCGTCAAGGTCGTTGCAACATTGGGGTCGCGCAAAAAACTGATGCGGTCATTAATTTTTACATTTTCGGTGTCATTTTCACGGTTGCCGAACACTTTCCCTAAATAGGTGCCCAGAATGTAAGAGGTCATGGAAGCATGAGCAATCGTATAATCATCCGATTTAATAATGTTTTTGCTAGCATTCCGGAGTAGGTAAGGAAACACCGCCATATAGCTCCCAATGACCAATGAACCGACGATGATCGTAGTCAGCGAACTGAGACCTAGACCTTTCATAACGGCTGTAGCGACAAAGCTCATAAACAAAATCAAGTGAAGAGACAAATAAATGTACTTGAACTTGGTCAGACGTGCAAGCACGATGTTAAGGATCATGGAAAAGAGCAGAATGAGCGCAGCATCCGCCCCGATCTGATCAATGGTCAGTGCCATAATGGCTTCATTGCTGGGTACGACACCTTTAAGGTTGAACGCATAAGAAAAAATTTGGCTGAAGTTAGTGAGAACGCCTCCTAAAATGCCGCCGCCGACCTTGATCATGGTGAAGCCCATGAAAGAAAGGGTAGTTCCCGTAATGATTTCTGATACTTTCTTCCTCTGGAATATAAGGCCGAGTAATGTCACAATCGCGATAATGATGGATGGCTCCCTGATAATGCTCATAAACATTTCCATAGTGATCTCCGACTTTCTTTTATTATTTTCCATTCTTACTAAATCGATTTAGTAATACTCGAAAAAAATTTCCCTTCCGGGAATGTAAAAAGAAGCAGAATCATTTTTTGTGAATTAAATCACAAATTACTCCATACATTATTCGCTTAAGCTCCATTCCTCCCCTCTCTTCAATCACCATCATCACTAAATTCAGGACAACCATAAATGAAAGGGTATTCATGACTCGAATCATAAGATCATTATAGCTCTTTATTTTCTTTTTACAATAGAATTCATAAAAACGTTTTCAAAAAAAAGAAAAGGACTTATTCAAACATTCAGTTCAGCTTTAGGACCGATTCTCTGTGGTTGATGACCGGATTCATACGGATGATTTCTGACAGCTCCTCATGATCCTGTTCTTTTTGATCAATTTTCTCCAGCAGTAGCCTGGCACTCCTTTTCCCCATTTCAAAACTCGGCTGGGAAACGGTTGTGATCGGCGGATTATAAAAAGACGCAAAGGATACATCATCTATGCCAATCAAGGAAAAGTCATTAGGTATGGTCAGATGATTATTTTTGGCAAAGATCAGCACCTGCTCCAAAATCATGTCATTCGTAGCAATGATTGCGGTGGGCGGGTTCTCCATGTGGAATAGTTGTCCAATCAGATTAGGCATTTCATCCAACCTGCCGCTTTTGATATAGTTTTCATTCACGGGTATGTCATGTTTACCCAGCGTATTTCGGTAACCTGACAGTCGCTCACTTCGTGTGGTGATCGCTTTTTTGCCTAAGGGGAACGTGATAATCCCAATGTTGTTATGACCATGCTCAATGAGTGCTTCAACCGCAAGCTCGCTGGCCTTTTCATTATTCAGTAGCACCGTATCTACGCTGAGTTCATCGATTTTGCGGTCCACAAACACGAAGGGATAGCCATTTTTGACAAGGGAAACATATAATTTCTTGTTCTCTTCCGTCGGGAAAATGATAAGTCCATCCACTTGCCGAGCAATCATCGACTGGACATACTTTTTCTCTTTTAGCGAATCATCATCGGTATTGCAGACAATGACCTGGACATTTTCCAGTTGGCATTCATCTTCAATGGCACGCACGACTTCTGTTGTAAATCTCGATAAAATGGTTGAAGAAATAACCCCCACAATGAAGGTCTTCTTCTGCTTGAGACTACGTGCCACCTCATTGGGTATATAACTGAGATCCTCAATCGCTTGCTCGATCTTCTTCTTGGTGTTTTCACTCATATAGTTGTATCTCTTTTGCAGAAACTGCGAAACTGTACTCTTCGACACCCCGGCACGTTCTGCCACTTCCTTCATCGTTGTTACCATAATTACCCTCCTTTCTTTTTCTGCATGTCAGGCATGTTAATTTTCAAATATATATATTCTGCAACCTGTATGTAAAGTGAATTTCACTTTATTATATACCTTCTTTTACAGCAGGAAAATATAATAAATGAAGAGTTAGAGCGTGCCTCTACCTCATATACAAGCGCGGCCAAAAATACGGGGTGGAAACTCCTTCACGAATCTTTTACAAGAGGAACTTTCCTACTTAGCTTGATAATCCGTTGTTATAAATCTATTGATTTCGAACGAAATCTTAGAAATATACGAATTTTATGAACTTGTTTGATGGAAGATTTGAACATAAAATGAAAATGTAATCGGTTACAAATTCTTTTAAATAAAGGAGGAAGCAGAATTATGAAGAAAAAAGGATTAAGAAAAACATTTTTCGTCATTGCCTCCCTCGTAATGGGCTTCACACTGTATGGCTATACACCCGCTTCTGCAGATGCAGCCAGTGTGAAAGGATATTATCACACCCAAGGAAACAAGATTGTAGACGAATCTGGGAAAGAAGCGGCATTTAACGGCCTGAACTGGTTCGGTCTGGAAACTCCTAATTACACCTTGCATGGACTGTGGAGCCGCTCAATGGACGACATGCTGGATCAGGTGAAGAAAGAAGGCTACAATCTGATTCGTCTGCCTTACAGCAATCAGTTGTTCGATTCCAGTTCCCGTCCAGACAGTATTGATTATCACAAAAACCCTGATCTGGTCGGATTAAACCCGATTCAAATTATGGACAAGCTGATCGAAAAAGCTGGACAACGCGGTATTCAGATTATCCTTGACCGTCACCGTCCAGGCTCAGGTGGGCAATCCGAGCTGTGGTACACATCCCAGTACCCTGAGTCTCGCTGGATTAGTGACTGGAAAATGTTGGCTGACCGTTATAAAAACAACCCCACCGTCATTGGTGCGGATTTGCACAACGAGCCACACGGTCAAGCAAGCTGGGGTACAGGCAATGCCTCCACAGACTGGCGTCTGGCGGCACAACGTGCAGGGAATGCGATTCTGTCCGTGAATCCGAATTGGCTGATTCTCGTAGAAGGTGTAGACCACAATGTACAAGGCAGCAATAGCCAATACTGGTGGGGTGGCAACCTGACAGGTGTAGCCAACTATCCTGTCGTTCTGGACGTACCGAACCGTGTCGTATATTCTCCACACGATTACGGCCCCGGTGTGTCTTCGCAGCCATGGTTCAACGACCCGGCCTTCCCGTCCAACCTGCCTGCGATCTGGGATCAAACCTGGGGCTACATCAGCAAGCAAAACATAGCTCCGGTACTGGTCGGTGAATTCGGCGGTCGTAATGTTGATTTGTCTACTCCTGAGGGGAAATGGCAAAATGCACTCGTAGACTATATTGGTGCCAACAACCTGTACTTTACGTACTGGTCCCTGAATCCGAATAGCGGCGACACAGGCGGTCTGCTGCTGGATGACTGGACTACCTGGAATCGTCCGAAGCAAGATATGCTGGGTCGAATTATGAAGCCTGTTGTTTCCGTAGCCCAGCAAGCGGAAGCCGCAGCCGAATAGGCACAGGCCTTCAACTTCACTTAATTAAAAAAGCCGATTTTCCTCCTTCAGGCCAGATTATGCTGGGCTATGAAGATGTGGAGAAACGGCTTTTTTTGTTCTTCCAGTTTTACACATTGTAAATTCCCCATTGAATGGGTCATTTTGTAAACTAAATCTCTCTTTCAACCGATAAATACATATGTTGGATTTTAATTTAGAAAGGAAGTATTCATGTGATTATTTGGAAGGGTTTTGGTATTTTAAATATTATTATTCCAGGGATTTTATTTGTTATTGTCGGTAGTTTAGTATCCGCTCTAGGGCTTGACTCCATAGATTCCCGGCTGCCAATGGCTTTTGTGTTCATTGTGTCGGGAGTTATTATCTGGTATTTGGGGAAAGCACTCAACTCCGACTCGGACAAAGTGCTAGTTGATATGGAAACGGGACAACGCTATCGAATGGGAACCCAGCACAGTCTGTTTTTTATCCCTATGCATTATTGGGGCCCTGCCGGTCTAGCGATCGGATTTATTTTAATCGTTGCATCGATATTTATTTAACGTTGATTGCAAACATAAGCTATTCCGAACACCGCAATGCGAGCTAGTTGCTCCCATTGCGGTCTTTTTCCTTCTCGCAGGTCGATTATGCTCAGATACCGCTATGGTTTACCTGTAGGCCAATGGGTTTGGGTCAGGGGAACACCTAGCTCATGCTTCGACCTAGCTGCTCCACCTTGCTCAGCCAATCGTTGCGCTGCTGATCCGATAACTTATTCATAAGATCAATGGTCGTAGAACGCACTGGTTTGACACCACATAGATGCAGCGTGGAATCCTTCATCATCCGATGCCCAGGCTGTCCCTGGAAAAATCGGTAGTACCAGTGCGGACCGTCCATCGTTGTAATGAGGCGAGCTGTTCTTCCTTTTAGAAGCTTGTCAGGCAAGGATTTTCCTTTTTGATACTTAAACGCAAACCCCGGCATAATGGTACGGTCAATGAAGCCTTTCATTAATGCAGGCAAGCTGCCCCACCAGATTGGAAAGACAAAAACAAGATGTTCTGCCCATTTAATCGACTCCTGTGCTTGGATCAAATCAGGTTCCAGCGGCAATTTATTACGATATCCACCTAATAGATTTGGGTTAAAATCCAACGCGGATAACTGCAACAAACGAACCTCTGCTCCTGCAGCCTTCGCTCCTTTTACATAGGATTGAGCCAACGCTTCTCCATAACTGCCAGCGACTGGATTCCCTTGAATCACCAATATTTTTTTAGACATATAAGCCACTTCCTATCTTCACATTATGATTTTAGTTAGAAAACACTAACTTTATATTTAAAAAGAAAAGGTCACTACTGACCTTTACTTAATAAAGCTGTTAAACGTTGTTTGACCTCTGTTGCAAATGGAACCAACTGCTGTGGAAGTTCACCTTCCAGGCTGGATACGGACAAGCGTGTAATAGCTCCAATGATGAGCACACCGGATAGCTTAGCATCCTGCTTCGGCAGTTCACCTTGTTGAATCCCCTGTTCGATGAATTCAGTCAACGCCTCCAGCGGCTGACGCACATTCTGGCTCTGGCTTGCTTCAACATACAGCTCATGATGCTGTGATAGTAGAAGCAAACCATACTGGTCCTCATCATGCATATTCAGCACTTCATCCACCAGTTGATGGAAACGACTAACGAAGTTCCCACTCTGCTTGCGATAGAAGTCAATTAAGGTGGTGTAGCTATTGCAATACTGCCCAAATACTTCCAAGGCCATCGCATCTTTACTCTTAAAATGCTTATAAATCGCGGCATCCGTCACACCGGCAGCCTCTCCAATTTCTTTGACTGAAATCCCGTCAATTCCTTTGGTTGCAAATAAGCACATCGCTGCCTGCAGAATATCTTTCTTTTTGCTGTCTATATGTGTTTTCTTGTTCATAAAATTATAGTAAGTGATAACTAACTAAAATGCAAATTATATTTTTATGCAGGCTCATTCTGTCTTCATACTTTCATTTGATATATATTGTATTAAACCTAAATACCATGTTTTTATAAGTGAATGATCATAAATACAATTAATGATACGTGTATCGCCACATTTTATTCATATAAAATAGATATGTAATCGAATAAAACGGGCGCTCGGGCAGGCGGGACTCATTATGCTTAAGGTGCATGCAGTCACCCAGCAGGGAAAAGACTCAGGCAGTCTTGGCATATGAGCGACGAGCACATTTCCCCGCTGCAAAAAGTCGTGCACGCCATCCATAACCAAAGCTCCAAGGCCGGTCTTCAGCTTTGGCATGTCGGACGCAAAGGCTCGTTGCCCCAAAAACAGCTGTATCTGCCTCTGGGTTGCCTCACCGCGAACAGTATCATCCACTGGCTCGCACACTAAATTGAACAATTTCCACAATAATAGGTGTGCCGGAGGAAATTGCCTCCCCTTCGTTAAGGCGAATCGTCAGCGATTCAGGTGTCAGTCTATACAATGTGCTTTCTTGTATCATTCCATTAATGTATAGATTGGCATAACTGTTGCTTCCGACATTAAACCGCTGAAAGGGCTCCTGTACACCATCTACAGAAAATTGATCCGCCATAATCGTGATTGAAGACTCAATTGTAGCAGGTGCAAAATAAAAATATCGCTCGGCTATGGGTATAATTTCAATATTTGAAATGTCAGCTGCCGGACCGGTTGGGCCTGTTATTCCTTGGGCTCCGGTTGGGCCCGCTATGCCCTGTGCTCCAGTAGGGCCGGGTGCACCTGTTGCACCTGAACTACCTTGGACGCCAGCCGGACCTGGCGCTCCCCGTGTTCCTGCTGGACCCTGTATTCCTGGTATTCCTTGGACTCCCGGTGTTCCCGCAGTTCCCGGTATGCCTTGTGCTCCTGCTAAACCTGGAATACCTTGTACCCCTGTTAACCCGGCTTCGCCTTGCTTCCCTGTCAAACCAGGAATACCCTGTGCTCCTGCCGAACCTGGAACACCCGGCTTTCCCGTCTTGCCCATTCTCCGCCTCCGCTTGGTAGGAGCATTTCTACATCTCCGTTGCATGATTAGCTTTGGATGCTTTTTGGCATGGAACCCCGTTTTTGTTCTACCTTTGAGTGAATAACTTGTTTTACACTTTTTACGTTTGTTGATCTTGCAATGTACGGTTCTTTTTCCTTGCCTTCTTAGTGATGAATCGCGTCTCCTCATACCAGTCGTGTACACCTCCTTCTCACATGCTTATTTATGTATTGTATGCATATCCCTCTTTAGGGTTTTAGGCATTTGTAGGATGCCGATTCCAAGTATTCGCTTCCATCTGTATTTGTAGCAAAATAGGCCTTCTCCATTCACCCTATTATTAATAGAAAGGTTAATATGCCGTTTCCGAATAGGTTGAGAAATCATTTATTGATTAAGAGCCACCGAATGGCTCATACCAGTAAAGAAAGGAGATGAAAACTATGCCCATCATAAAACCTGTGTACACAGCAGTAGCTACTGCTCCCGTAGCAACTGGTGGTGCCATAAGCACGACTGTAACCCCAGCCGTGACTCGTTTTTTTGCAACAATTACAGCCGGGATGATCGGAGCAACAACAACAACTATTCCTGCTGCAAGCTTCGTAGATGACGCCGACGCTCCCGTTGTTGCTTTACCAACATTAACGGCTACTGATTCTGCTAATTATTATATTAATGGAGTTATTCAGCAGAGCTCCTTATTCACCCTGACCACGGCAAGTCTGGTCATTGCCTCTGTAGATATTACACCAGGTGTCCCCGCTGTCATAGAAATATCTGATTTTAGCGGCACAACCTCCACCATATCAACTCAGCCCACCATCTCTGCCCCTACCGTAACGATTATCACTTAAGATGTTTCATCATGTTGATTCAAAGATGGACTGAACGGTCATTCAGGCTGTACATTCCCCGTATAAGCTAGAAAAGACCGATTCAGATGTCGATATCTGAATCGGTCTTTTAAGCTCAAGATGAATATACAATCGTTTTCAAATGACTGGGTACTGTATGATTAAGGCAAAATAGCAAAGGAGCGCACTGGAAATCCGGGGGAATCTTGAATGCTCGGAACGATATTATATATGACCGCGCCCGTCGGGGGCAACTTGTCCAAATTTGTCAGCACCTCAACTTGATACCGATCCTGCTCCAATATGTAATATTCCCCTACCAGCTTGCCAGCTTTGCGATAAGCTACAGAAGAATCCGTATCTAGCGTTTCATGTCCAATGGCAGCCACATTTCGTTCTTCTACCAAAAAGCGTAGCGCCTCTAGCGACCAGCCCGGACAGTGTGCATCTCCGGCGTCATCCTTGTTCGAGAAGGCATCTGAATCAGGCCAACGTTTGCTCCAATCACTGCGAAAAGCGACAAAGGACTGATCAGCAATGCGTCCATGCTCTTTCTCAAAGTCCAAAATATCCGCAACCGTAAGTTCATAGTCAGAATTGGCTGCAACGGCTGCTGAACGGTCAATGACAACGAGCGGCAAAACCAGCTCCTTCAATGAAAGCTCATGCAAGTAACGTTTGCCCTTCACAAAATGAACGGGTGCATCAATGTGAGTCCCATACTGACCTGGAAAGCAGTATTGTTTTACAAAAAAGCCATCGTCGTGGGTAAACAGGGTATCCACCTGAACATTATCGAATACTGGAAAATGAGGGATTTCAGGATAAAAAGCGTGGGACAAATCTACCCACTCTTTTTGCTTCAACAACTTCAAGATATCTGCTAAATGCTCTGCCATGATGCCCATTCCTCCTCAGCTTTATTACAAGCCATTTTACCTGAGGATTCTGCAAAAATCTATAAATCGACCTTCCAGAATGTATAGATTGAAATCGTTAACATTTTGAGAAAAAACACAAAAACAATTCCATATATTCATATATACATTTCCTATTCCGTGTGATTGTTAACGTTTTCATTATTACATATACGTCTTGATTGGAAAAAGTAGGGGGCTATTGAATTATATAAAAAATTCGACAAAAATTTTAGTATGTAACTTTTATTATATTAACAAATACTGGAACACGAAGTATGATAGAAAATGTAGAAACCACAGGAGCACCCGGGACTCCCTTCGTTTGTCTACTCTATTCATCCAATATACGGAGGTATTTTATGAAAAAGAGATTTTCACTCGGAATTGCAGCAGCTCTGCTATTCACTACCCTGTCCCCTCTTGGTTCACCTGCTCATGCAGCCAGCGATATTGGTAAAGAAACGCTTGGTAACAAAAACGGTTGGGCAGCCTTTTCTACAGGCACAACAGGCGGAGCTGCAGCCTCTTCTTCTAATATTTTCACCGTAACGAATCGCAAGCAATTAGTCGATGCTTTGGGCAAAAACAGCAATAGTACGCCTAAAATCATTTATGTCAAAGGCACGATCAACGCCAACGTCGATGACAATAACAAGCCGTTGGGATTGAACGATTACAAGGACTCTAAATATGATTTTGACGCCTACCTCAAAGCTTATGACCCATCCACTTGGGGTAAAAAGGCTCCGTCCGGCACATTGGAAAAGGCACGTGAGGCTTCACAAAAAAATCAGGCCAGTCGTGTCGTCATTGAGATTCCTTCTAATACAACGATTGTCGGTCAGGGTAGCAATGCCGTCATTAACGGCGCGAACCTTCAACTAAAAAAAGGGACAGATAATGTCATTATCCGTAATATTGAGTTCCAGGATGCCTACGATTATTTTCCTCAATGGGACCCAACGGACGGCAGCACAGGCAATTGGAATTCGGAATATGACAGCATTACAATTAACGGCGCCACACATGTATGGGTAGACCACAATACCTTCAATGATGGATCTCACCCAGATAGCCAAAACGGCTCCTTTTACGGTCAAGAATACCAGCATCATGATGGGCTTCTCGATGTGATTAACCAGGGCGATCTGGTTACGGTTTCTTACAATCATTTTTACGATCATGATAAATCATCGATTATTGGCAACAGCGACAGTAAAACAGCAGATGAAGGGACTTTACGTGTAACCCTGCATCACAATTATTATGAAAACACGGTACAACGCACACCACGCGTGCGGTATGGACAAGTCCATCTGTACAACAATTACTATACAGGTGATGTAAAACGCTCCGAATATCCTTCACTGTATATATGGGGCGCAGGTAAATCCTCCAAAATCTTCGCCGAAAACAATGTTATTGACGTTGCCGGTTTATCTGCAGCTAAAATCGTGACTGTCTTTGGTGGAACTGCCCTGTCAGATACGGGCACAATCCTGAATGGACAAGCTGTTAATGCAGGCTCCAGTGCGGGTCTTAGCTCCTCTGTAGGCTGGAAACCATCGCTGAACGATAAAATTTCCCCATCCGCCAGTGTGAAGGCAGAAGTCACTTCCCAAGCTGGCTCTGGTAAGCTGTAAACACTGCCCGTTAACACAAATAACCGCAGACGCATACAACCTGCGATTTTACACCAAAAAGGCTGTTTCCTCCGTAGAATGATTCCACACGGAGAGAACAGCCCTTTTTTTATTTTTCATTTGTTTAATTACAAATTATAGCGCACATTAACTACCGTATTGTTCTACCAAAACCGGCTTTTCAAATGCGTTATCCAGCTTGCGAAGCTTAGCCTTTACCGCATCTGGTGGCTCAACCGCTGGCGCATCTGGATGCAGCAACCATGATTTCACAAAGTGCGTATCGGATAATTGAAAGAGTGGAGGCTCTTTCTCAAAGTCAATTTTCATAGCATAAGAACTGCGGGCTGCAAAAGCATCCCCTACAGGTGGGTGAAGCAGATCCGGAGGTGTTCCCGGGATAGCTGCCAGCTTCTGACCATGGCTGTCCAAACTTGGCATAGAGGCGAGAAGGCCCCATGTATATGGATGTTTCGGGTTGTAGAAAATTTCATTAACCGTACCTGTTTCCACGATTTGTCCTGCGTACATAACAGCAACGCGATCAGCCATCTTCGCCACAACACCGAGGTCATGAGTAATAAAGATGATGGAAGTATCGATCTTTTTCTGAAGATCCTTCATCAGCTCCAAAATTTGAGCTTGAATCGTTACGTCCAACGCAGTCGTCGGCTCATCGGCAATCAGAAGTTTCGGATTAGCAGCCAATGCCATCGCAATGACGACACGTTGACGCATACCACCACTAAATTCATGCGGATATTGGTTAAAACGCTGTTCAGGATGTGGAATACCTACTAGATTCAGCAACTCAATACCCCGCTTGCGAGCAGCATCCTTGGATATTTTTTCATGCTTGAAAAGCACTTCCGTGATCTGCTTGCCCACTTTCATCGTCGGGTTAAGCGAAGTCATTGGGTCCTGAGAAATCAGGCCAATTTCCTTACCACGAATTTTTTGCATCTGCTTTTCCGTTTTATTAATCAGCTCTTGTCCGTCAAACATAATTTGACCCTTTTGATAAATGCCCGGAGGGGTCGGAATCAACTTCATAACAGCTTGTGAGGTTACGCTTTTACCTGAGCCGGATTCGCCCACAATCGCCAGCGTCTCTCCTTTATTGACATGAAAGTTTACGCCACGAATGGCCTGCACTAGTCCCTGGCGGGTCTTGAAAGATATCGTTAAGTCCTTCACTTCCAAAAGGCGGTTCATCTCATCACTCTTTCATTTATTATTCATCACTATTATTGACCACTATCTAAAAAAACGACGTCCATGAGTCAAGGTATATACGATTAATTTTACTCAGTTTAGTACCTACCAGTCAAGCTATATCTCAAATATCACCGAAAAACTTCCATTCGATGTTAGATAAATGAAATGTTTCTCCGAAAAAACGATCATTTTTAACCATTTTTGTACTCATTTATAACATGCGCTGGATATAGCTGAAGCGTGCTCCACCCAATGGCGAACGTGTGCAGAGTAGTTCTCCATTCAACCGGGTAGCAATTTGACGACAAATAGCCAATCCAAGACCTGTGACACCATTCGAGCCCGCATAGAATCTTCCGAACACCTCGGTTGCCTCTTGTTCGGTCAGCCCTTCCCCATCATCATCCACATGTATAACCCATACAACCTCCGGTGTTGTCCCTGTCTCCAAATGAATGACAACCTCCGTAGAGGTATGCCGAACTGCATTTTGCAGCAAATTCAATATCATGCGGAACAATTGCTCGGCCGGAACGGCCACATGCAGACCCTCTCCCTCCACTCGGAGCGAGATAGAACGTTCAGCAGCCACCGGCATCAATAGATGAACAGCATCCTCCGCCATGCTTCTAAGATCAACCAGAGAGACAGGCCATTCTTCATTCAGCGCCTCCAGCCTCGATAGCTGCAGCAGCTTTTCCACCATGTCAATTAACCGCTGGGACTGCACTTTGATGATACTCAGTCCCTCGTCCTGGGATACCACTTGATCCTGTATGGCATATACATAGCCTTGAATCGACATTAACGGTGTCCTTAGCTCGTGAGATACATTTTGTAGAAATTCAATTTGACCGTGATGGTGCTGCTGAATACGGGCGGACATGGAGTGAAAGGTGCCGATCAGCTCGCCAATCTCACTTTTATCCGCCTGCGGAAAATCACTATCCTGCGGCTGATTCGGCTCATAGTTGCCAACCGCCTCCTTCAATCGTTTGAGCGGACGCACCAGACGTGAGACCACCATCAGACCAATGACGAGAATCACTAAAAAACCCGCGATGATAGACAGTAATGTGGTTCTCATTAACGGTACATACAGGGCTCTCAAAGAAGATAAGGGTGAGTATACAAAAATACGAAAAGGTTGTCCGGGCAATTCCTCATTCGTAAACAGTACCTTTTTACCTTGAAGCACAGCCACCCCTTCATGTGTAGCGGTCAGATCCTGGGCAGACGGATGAACCGATGCAAAAAATCCCTGGCGGATCAAAAGCAAATGTTCGATCTTTTTGCCTTCCATTCCAGAGACGCTTGAGTCGATGATGTGGTTATCCGTGCTTAAAATAAAGTAATCGGTAGATAAAAGCACGCCCTTGATAACATAGTTAAATTCAGCATTATCCAGTCGATCAAAGCCTCCATCGCTCATAATATGGACGGCTTTGCGTGCCTGCTCATGAAGTTTGGATTTGACTTGATTCACCAGAATGTCGTCGATAAGCCTAACGAATAAAACCACCGTAATACAGACGGTAATAAGCATGGCGATGGACAGGGAAAGCAGTATTTTAGCTCTCATCGTACGCATGATTACAACTCCTGAACCGTTGCTTTATATCCGAAACCCCATACGGTGTTAATGACGAGCGTAGAGTGATATTCAGCTAACTTTTTACGAATCCGTTTGACCAGATCATCCACGACTCTCACATCACCTATAAAATCATAGCTCCACACCTGCTGAATCAGATGTTCCCTGCCAAAAGGTCTTTCCAGATGATTCGCAAGAAACAGCAACAGATCGAATTCACGTGAGGTTAAATTCAGCTCTTGTCCGTCCACTGTGACTTTACGAAAGTCAGCAAAAATACACAGATTGCCCGCATGGCATAGATCTGCGTTTTCTGCCGCTTGCCTATCGTCCGATGCAGACATTCCGGCCTTGCTCAGTCTCAGCATCGCTTTGACCCTTCCTACCAATTCCCTTGGATTAAAAGGCTTGGTCAAAAAATCGCTGCAGCCCAGCTCCAGCCCGTGAATACGGTCGTTTTCTTCTCCACGGGCAGAGATCATAATGATCGGCATTTCCGTAAACTCACGAAGCTGAGTCAGTAGAGAAAGCCCATCAATGCCAGGCATCATAATATCAAGAACGAGACAATCCGGACGGTTCGTACGGATATGCTCTACCAGTGTTTTACCGCTGGAAAAGGAAGTCACCTCGTAGGATTCTTTTTTCAAATATTCAGATATTAATTGCAGAATGAACACATCGTCATCCACTACTACTATTTTTGTCATGGCCTTAACCCCTTGCCGTTGTTCTGGATGCTTCCATCCTCTCTTTAAGCTTAACAGAAGCCTAGCAGAATAGACAAAAGACGGGTATACCGTTCCCGGTCCCGTCTTTCTTATCATGAATCGCTGCTGTATATGCCAGGCGAGCTGAGTGCTAACTACGCATCAAACTTATTTCTTGGTTGTTACTACTTTGGCTGCTGCTTTTGGAGCTGTTTTTGCTGGGACTGCTTTTTTAACTGGAGTTTTGTGGGTCACTTTTTTAGCTACGACATGATGTGTACGAGTTTTATGAGCTGTTGCTTTGTGTTTAACAACATTATGTTTTTTGGCATGATGTTTAACTGTACGGTGCTGCCCTTTCACTGCTTTTGTTTTGTGGCTTGCCGCTTTTTTCGCAACGGATTTTTTGGCAGGGGCTTTCTTTGCTTTGGTTGTTGTTTTATGAGCTGTTACAGCTTTTTTAACCGGTGTTTTTACCACAGGTGTTTTCGTCACAGGTGCTTTTGCCGGTGTTTTGGTAGCTGGTGTCATAACCGCAGGAGCTTTGGTTACTGGTGCAGTGCTCGCTGGAGTCGTTGTTGCTGTAGCGGCGAATGCGCTGCTTGCTCCTCCCAGTACACTTACTACGGTCAATACGGCTGCTGCATTTTTAGTCCATTTTTTCATGATTGAATCACCTCTCCTTTAAAGTATCTTTAGCTTATCAGGAGAATTCGGCATAATTGTGGAGCAAATGTGTGAAAAGTATATGAAAAAGCGTGCAGCTCTGTATTTAGAAAATACATGAGTCTGCACGCTATGAGTTTTACAATAACCGTCTTCACTAGCCAATGGCGATCCAGGAAATAATACCGTAGTTATGCGCGGTTTCGTTCCACTTGGTTACGACGATCACTGCTCCATTCGGCGTCTGAGATTTCAGCGTCGCATGAAAGAGAGGGTGGTTCGTCATCGCTACTAATGTGTAGTCCGGGTTTACAAAAGTCTCCCCGAATACAATGGTCACTTCCGTCTCTCCTTCACTGCCTTTCAAAAGAAACGGCGCTCTGCCGAACTGCTGCAATGCGGGCTGATTCGCACACGTACGAACCGGAGTGATGCTCAAATGCTCCGGCTTCACTGCGTTCAGCTCCAACTCACGTGAGCCTACAGTGCCTTCCACCAGATGATGGCCTTCAATGCTCTGCTCTGCTACATGATGGCTTTGTACCGCAGCGGCCTGCAGATGCTCTGCTCCCACAGCTCCCGGGCTCAGCACCTCGCTGTCGACGGCCTGAGCTTGCAGATGGTTTCGAGATATACTGTTTGCCTGAAGTCTGTCGCCACTGATACCTTCCTCTGGCAAAAGTCCCGAGAGATGAATATCTGTGGACAGCTGAGCCCGTGTCACTGAGCCTGCTTTTAGGTGATGCGAATCAATAACTTCCTCTCCAATGTGGTGGCTCTCAATAGCCTCCTCAGCCACATGACGGGACTGTACCGTTCCATCTGCCAGCTTGCTGGATGTTACCGCTCCTTCTTGTATAGCATCCTCAACCACCGCCTGCCAGCCTACATGCTGTGGTTGAATAGCCCCTGCTTGCAGATGCTCCGACTGGACTGAATCCAGCGCGATATGCCTGGACTGCACCACGCCTTCTGCCAGTGCGGACCCTTGGATCGCCCCCTCGGCCAAATGCTGAGCGTGTACGGCATGCTCCGTTAAATGCACGGAGTTTATGCTGGCTTCTGCCAAATTCGAAGCACGCACCGCCCGAAGTGCAAGCTTCTCAGCGTTCACACTGCCTGCCTGGAGCGCGTGAACCGATATACTCCCCGGCGCAATATGCCGAGTCATCACTGCCGAAGCCTGCAAATGATCAGAGGTGACCGATTCAGGAGCCAGGTGGCTCGACTGGACGGCCTCTTCTGCCAAATGATTGGCTTGCACCGCTTCGTCTGTAATGTGCCACGGCTGGACCGAATGAGGAGATATTTTAGCGGCAGTTACGCCATCATCCGCTAGTTTGTCGGACGTAACGGACTCATTCTGCAAAGCATCGGTCGGTATTGCTTGTGAGGCGATATGCACACCCTGAATGGTTCCCATTTGCAGATGATGCGACTGGACGGACTCCGGTGCGATATGCACGGATTTCACTGCCCCTTCTGCCAGCGCTCTGTCCTGTACTGCACCAGGTGCCAAATGCCGGGGGTGTACGGCATGCTCAGACAATTGTGAAGGGCCGACGCTTCCTTCCGCGAGATTCGTCGCTTGCACCGAGCGTGCCGCCAGCTTTTCCGAGGTGACGCTTTCTGCTTGTAACGCACGGCTAGACACACTATCCGGGGCCAGATGGCTCGCAAGTACCGCCGAAGACTGCAAGTGGGCTGAAGTGACAGATTCCGGTGACAGATGGCTCGACTGGATGGTCTCTTCTGCCAAATGATTGGCTTGCACTGCTTCGTCCGCAATGTGCCACGGTTGTACCGAGTGAGCCGACAGTTTGGCAGCAGTCACACCCTCATTCGCTAATTTATCAGACGTAACGGACTCATCCTGTAATACATCGGTCGATATCGACAGGGATGCCAGATGCTCGCTCTGAATAGTTCCAGGGTGCAGGTGATGCGGCTGGATGGATTCCGGGGCAATGTGTACTGACTTCACTGCCCCCTCAGCTAGCGCTGTATCCTGCACAGCGCCGACTGCCAAATGCTGAGTGTGTACCGACTGTGCAGATAAATGCGAAGGACCGACGCTGTCTTCCGCAAGATTCGTCCCTTGTACCGAGCGTGCTGCCAGCTTTTCCGAAGTGACGCTTTCCGCTTGTAGCGCAAGACCGGATACACTATCCGGCGCCAAATGACTCGCAAGTATCACCGAAGACTGTAAGTGGGCTGAGGTGACAGATTCCGGCGCCAGATGACTTGATTGAACGGCCTCTTCTGCCAAATGATTAGCTTGCACTGCTTCATCTGTAATGTGCCACGGCTGTACCGAGTGAGCCGACAACTTAGTGGCAGTCACACCCTCATCGGCCAATTTATCAGATGTCACAGACTCATCCTGTAAAACATCAGTCGATATCGACTGAGATACCAGATGCTCGCCCTGAATGGTTCCAGGGTGCAAATGGTGTGATTGGATTGATTCTGGAGCGATATGCACGGATTTCACTGCTCCCTCTGCCAACGCTCTATCCTGTACCGCTCCGGCTACCAGATGCCGGCTGTGTACGGAATGTGCAGACAGATGTGACGGTCCGATGCTGCCTTCCGCAAGATTCGTCCCTTGTACCGAGCGCGCTGCCAGCTTTTCCGAGGTGACGCTTTCCGCCTGTAGTGCACGACCGGATACACTATCTGGCGCCAGATGACTCGTAAGCACTGAGGAAGCCTGCAAATGGCGAGAGGTAACGGATTCGGAAGCCAGATGGCTTGACTGGATGGATTCTGCTGCCAAATGATTTCCTTGCACTGCTTCGTCTGTAATGTGCCACGGCTGTACCGAGTTGACCGCCAGCTTGGCGGAAGTCACACCCTCATCCACCAATTTATCGGAGGTAACAGACGCATCCTGCAAAGCATCGGTCGATATGGCCTGGGATGCGATATGCTCGCCCTGAATGCTTCCTGTGTGCAGGTGATGTGGCTGGATTGACCCCGCGGTAATGTGTACCGACTTCACTGCTCCCTTTGCCAGCGTTGTATCCTGTACTGCGCCAGTTGCCAAATGCCGGGCGTGTACCGACTGTGCAGACAAATGTGACGGGCCGACGCTGTCTTCCGCAAGATTCATTCCTTGCACCGAGTGGGCTGCCAGCTTTTCCGAGGTGACGCTTTCCGCTTGTAGTGCACGGCCGGACACACTATCCGGGGCCAGATGGCTCGTGAGCACTGACGAAGACTGCAAGTGGGCTGAAGTGACACTTTCCGGTGCCAGATGGTTCGACTGGATGGATTCTGCTGCCAAATGATTTCCTTGCACTGCTTCGTCTGTAATGTGCCACGACTGTACGGAGTGGGCCGACAGCTTGGCGGCAGTCACGCCCTCATCTGCCAGTTTGTCAGATGTCACAGACTCATCTTGTAAAGCATCGGTCGATATGGCCTGGGATGCAATATGCTCGCCCTGAATGATTTCAGTATGCAGATGGTGTGGTTGGATCGATTCCGGGGCAATGTGCACGGACTTCACCGCTCCCTCTGCCAGCACTCTATCCTGTACCGCTCCAGCTGCCAAATGCCGCGTGTGTACGGACTGCACAGATAGATGTGAAGGGCCGATACTGCCTTCTGCAAGGTTCATTCCTTGTACCGAGCGGGCTGCCAGCTTTTCCGAGGTTACACTTTCCGCTTGAAGTGCACGACCGGACACACTATCCGGAGCCAAATGTCTCGTTAGCACCGAGGAGGCCTGTAGGTGCACCGAGGTGACCGCTCCAGATGCCAGATGGGTCGAGTCCACAACCGCCACGGCCAAATGGTTGCTTTGTACAGCTTCATCCATAATATGCCCGGACTGCACTGCATGGGCTGACAACTTGGTAGAGGTTACACTTTCCTCTGATAGTTTGGCAGAGGTAACCGCTTCATCCTGTATGGCTTGAGTCGCTATAGCCTGCAATGCAATATGCTCTCCCTGAATGATCCCGCTTTGCAAATGCTCGGATTGGATGGATTCTGCTGTAAGATGCTCAGACTTCACAGCATTCTGGGCTAATATCGTGTCCTCTACTGATCCTGCGGCCAAATGTCTGGTTTGTACGGCCTGTGCAGCCAAATGCCCGGGTCCCACGCTGTTTTCCGCCAGGTTGGAAGCCTGCACAGCCCGAGCCGCTAACTTCTCGGAAGTGACGCTTTCCGACTGAAGTGCATGGCCGGACACACTATCTGGGGCGAGATGTTTGGTTTGGACCGAAGCAGACTGCAAATGGTTGGAGGTGACGGATTCCGGCGCCAGATGATTCGCCTCCACTGCTTCAACAGCCAGATGGTTGCTCAGTACTGCTTTATCCGTAATATGCCATGGCTGCACCGAACGAGCAGACAGCTTGGAGGAAGTGACACTGCCCTCAGCTAGCTTAGGCGCAGTAATCGCCAAATCATTAATTTTATCCGTAGCCACACTTTCCGGCGATAGTTTCAACGAAGTAACGGCATGATCCTGTAAATGGTGGGAGTATACCGCACCACTGGCCAAATGCGCGGTATGAACAGCGCCTTCGCCTAGTATGTCTGCGGTAACGGACTGTTCTTGCAACGCCGCGGTTCCGACACTGTCTTCCCCAAGATGCTTGCTCTGTACAGAGCTCTGGGCCAAATGGGTTGAATCCACCGATTGAGCCTGTAACGCCTTTCCGCCCACACTGTTGTCGGCAAGGTGGTTTTCACGGATTACTCCCGTTGCAATGTGTACGTGGGTAATGGCTTGAGACGCAACTTTATTTCCGGTTACCGCCCCTGTGCCAATTTTAGTTTCTATAACCGCCTCGTCAGCGATTTTGTCAGACTTAATAGCGCTCGAAGCGATGTGACTTTCCTTGATAGCCTGATTCGCCACATGGTAATCCAGAACTGCACCCTTCCCTATTTTCTCGCTTGTCACAGCCCCGGAATGCAAATGTTGCTCCGTAACCGCCTCTGGTGCAATATGATCTTTCCGAATAATTTCGGATTGAAGATGCACGGAAGAAACTGCCTCTGGAGAAATCTGAGGTCCTTGTATGGCTGCTGTTGCAATATGTCTGGTAAGTACTGCCTCATCGGCAATTTTGTGTGGGAGAATGCTCTGATCCGATATTTTGGATGAAGTGACGGATTGATCAACAATCTGCAATGAGCCTACAGACTGATCTGCCAGTTTATTGGATTGAATACTCCGATCCGCGATATGCCGGGCTGTTACTTGGCCCGTTCCAAGCTGCTCTTCCCCGATGGAGCCAGGACCCAGATGCTTTCTTTCAATCGCTCCTGCCTGAATGTGCGTACTGGTGACTGCCTCAGACTCCAGATGACGCCCGCTGACAACACCTTCCTCCAATTGTTCCCTGCCCACAATTCCGTCGGATAGCTGCTTGCGATTAATCGAACCGGGGGCCAAATGCCTTGCATGAACGGCATGCTCGGTCAGGTGCGCGCTCTCAATGCTGCCTGCCTGGATTTTAGTTCCATCCACAGCCCCATCCCGCAATTTGGAGGTGGTCACAGACTGATCGCCCAGCTTGGAGCTATCAACAGCTTCATTCGCCAAATTGTTCGATTGAATCGTACCGCTGCGAATTTTATCGGAGGTGACCGACTGATCTTGAAGCATATCTGAAGACACGATCCATTGCTTGAAATGACGGCTTTCAATCGAGCCATTGGCAATATGATCGCCGCTGATAATTTTATCCGCCAGCTTTTCTGGAGTGATGCTGCCATCACGAAGTTTTTCACCACTAATAGAGCGATCCTGCAATTTGCTGCCTGCCACTGATGCGTCTGACAGATGCTCGACCGTAATGGAGTCGGGAGCAATCTTCGAAGCAGTCACAGCACCGTCAGCTATTTTAATTGTATGAACAGCATAATCTGCTAGAAATTCCGTTTGGATACTCTCTTGTTTCAGCTTGCTGGAATCTATGGAAGCGGGAGCGATCTTTTCACCTGTCACAGCGAAATCACTCAAATCGTCTGTATAGATGAAAGCATTGTTTACATGCGGAGCCTTCTTATTGTTCAAAATTTCTTCCACATCAATTGGATCAGGTTCTGGTTCTGGTTCCGGCTCTAGCTCTATCTCTGGCTCTGGCTCTAGCTCTGGCAGTGGGGGTTCTTCCATCAAAGCTGGAGTCTCCTCTACATCTGCAACCTCAATTTCTTTCTCGTGCAGAGCCTCGACTTCAGGCTCGACAACTGTCTTTAGCTCCGACTCCTCTGTAGTTGGGGGAGGCGGAGAAGCAACTTGATGAAGTCTTGCTTCTGTCTCCCTCTCCGCAGGCAGTGGTTTTGAGCGTTGTATCATACTTAACTCATTCATATCCGGGTCAATTACACGATAGAGCGGCTTTTTGTTTCTGTTGGTTTTTCGGCTCTTGTTCTTCAAGCAGCTCTCTCCCTTCTCATGTTTATCGTTACAGCATCATATGCAGACCCTTAGGCACTTGCCACCCTGTACAGAGATTCACTTTTGGGTAAAAAGGATACTTACTAAAATCCACGTTTGAAAAAAAATAGTTAAAAGTTAAAATAGTAAGGGTGAAGATCGCTACAAGAAGAGAGGAATTACAATAACATGATTATCAAACCAAGAACACGTGGCTTTATCTGCACCACTGCTCATCCGGTGGGCTGTGCCCAACATGTTCAGGAGCAAATTGACTATGTACAGGCCCGTCCTGCTATCCAAGGCCCCCGTAATGTACTTGTAATCGGGGCATCTGCCGGATATGGATTGGCTTCTCGCATTACTGCCGCCTTCGGTGCGCGTGCCAATACAATTGGCGTGTATCGTCCTAGCAATGCTACGGCTACACGCACAGCATCGGCAGGCTGGTACAATTCTGCTGCATTTGAAAAAGCCGCTCAGGAAGCTGGGCTTAAATCCTTAAGCGTGACAGGAGATGCCTTCTCGGATGAGGTCAAAGCCAAAACGGTGGAAGCCATTCGCGAAGAACTGGGACAAGTCGATCTAGTGGTTTATAGTGTCGCTTCAGGTCGCCGTACAAATCCCCGCACAGGCGAAACGTTTAATTCGGTGCTTAAACCTATTGGTAAGCCTTACACAAACAAGACCGTTAACTTCCACACCGGGGAAGTCAGCAGCGTGACGCTCGAACCCGCAACAGAAGAAGAGGTACAAGGAACTGTAGAAGTTATGGGCGGTGAGGACTGGAAATTGTGGATTGACGCCTTGCGTGCTGGCGGCGTGCTCGCCGATACTGCAACGACCTTCTCTTTTTCGTACATCGGTTCAGATATTACACAAGCCATCTACAGAGAGGGCAGTATCGGAAGTGCAAAGGATCATCTGGAGGAGACAGCACGTCAGCTGAACGATCAGCTGAAAGTTACAGGCGGACGCGCCTTCGTCGCAGTCACCAAAGGACTCGTTACCCAATCAAGCTCCGCTATCCCTGTCGTTCCTCTGTATATTTCTGCTTTATATAAGGTAATGAAGGAAAAAGGGCTGCATGAAGGGTGCGTAGAACAGAGCTACCGCCTGTTTGCTGAGCGTCTGTACGCACCAGAAACTCCTGTAGATGAAGAAGGACGTATTCGTATTGATGATTGGGAACTACGTGAAGACGTGCAGGCAGAAGTTGCAAAAATATGGGAGGCGCTGACGACCAACAATATCTACGAATTGTCCGATCTTGAAGGATATCGTCGCGAATTTTTCCAACTGTTTGGCTTTGAGTTCGAGGATGTAGACTATGATGCTGACATTGATCCCATCGTAAATATTCCTAACGTGCGCTAAGTCTTTTAATATCGTCATTATGTCAAAAAACAAAAAAAGCTGTTCTCCAGCAGAGAAACATTTCGTTCTGCATGGAGGACAGCTTTTGTTTTTAATTAAAAGGGACACTTATGTCCGCTTTGAACTGCAAATGATGCTAACATTGCAATTTTAAATTTCATTTGATATTGTACAGGTAGGCATAGCAAAATCCCTCTTCCTAACAAGAGGGTAAGCACAGTTGGACAAGTCCTACCTTGACTGACCGTGATACTATTTGCTCAGCCCATCACACCCATATAAGGAGGTGTACAACATGGCAAAAGACGTTCTGTGTGAAGTCAACTCTTGTACGTACTGGGCCCAAGAGAATAAATGCAGCGCTAGCTCCATTTACATCGTAAGCAACAGACCTGAAGACACTCACAAATCCGAAGAAACAGACTGCAAAACCTTCGAAGCCAAGTAAATCTTTGATTTCAAGCCTAGCTTTATAATGAAGGAGCCCATGCCCGGGTTCCTTCTTTCTTATGATATTCTAACAAGAATGATAATTATTATCAAGTCCTTTTTCGGTACAGAAAGGCGCTTTTCGCTTGTATACAATCATTTCTCTGCTACTTTATAAATCCACGCTGAAAAGGACACTGCTGTTCTCTCTAAAGACAAAAAAAAGAAGCGTCGCTCTGAACGATTCGCTTCTTGTGCTTGACCTTTTGTAATTGTTCCTGCTTGGTCGGCTTCATTCGTATGTGCTGTGAAATCTCGCCATAATGGTCATTTGTTTTGCGGCTCTGTGCCGCGCAATAGATTCCAGCGCGTTTTGCCTTGCTTAGCGCTTTTTGTGTTTGAGTACGTGCCATACGGCTTCACTCTCCTTCATTGGACTCCTTTTATCATAGCATCCAATAGTCAAATCGTGAATGGTTTGTCTGACTCAAGCATTCTTCAATTCATTAAATGTCTGAAAAAATATCCGGATCGCCACTGGAGGCCGCTACAATAAAAACAATAACTATAAAAATGATGATCAGTGTATAAATCAGTGTACCGATAATACTACATACCAGTCCAGCAATGGCCATACCTCTGCCTTGCTCGCCATGACGATTAATTTCCTTCAGGGAAAGACTGGACAAAATAATACCCACAATTCCGATAATCAACCCAAGATAGGGAATGACAACAGATAAAATCCCGAGCACCATCGAGGCAACAGCTTTACTATTGGTAGGTGGAACTACTGGGGGCGGGTTAAATGGGGCGTTATAATCGTTCGTCTCCTGAAAAGGATCGGAAGATCGAGGCTCCTTGTACAAATCACTCATCTGTTAAATTCAACTCCAATACGAAAAATAGCAATTATATAAGTTCTAGGGTACCACAATCTTACAAATCAGGACAGTACTTATTTCGAATTTTTAAATTAGAACGTTAAAAAGAAGAAACATAGCGATATTAGCACTTTTTGAGGTAACTGGGCATACAGTATTTTACCTGTTACAGATCAATTGTGCTCCATGAGAGCATCCTGCCAAGGAGGTCGGAGCTATGCTATATCGTGCAACATCCCACAGAAAGCGCTCGCCTCACAAACGTTTAAATGCAAACACACTTAGGATAATATCCACTGCTATGCTGCCATTTTACAAAGCTATTGCAACCCGACGTGCTTTTGCCGTCCAATGGTCACGAGCTGTCGTTCAGGCGAATTTGGATCGGATGAAATCCCTTCTCTGCTCAGTAGCTCCATTTGCCGCCAAACAAGGCTTAGGCACGAACGGCATCGGCTACTTTATTTCCTTTTTAGCTCAGCCACCGATGCTCTATTATACGAATGGAACAACGATTCCACCGGGGACTGTGCAGTTTACATTTGAGCCGAGAGTTCATCGCGCCATCGCAAAAGCCGTTTTTCCGCTGTATCGCGAATTGGCACGTAATCCATGTTTTGCTTCTGCCTTAGCCAAAGCGATCAACAGACAAGACCAGCGTGCAGTTCATGTCATGATCCGTAGTTTGATTCCATCCTCTGCGCTGAAATCCGTACAAATTGAGGACGATGGCTTTGCATTGCTTTTTAAGTATTCCTTTAGTAAATACCCCTATCGCAATCTGCTCTTTCGAGAGTTCACTTAAAAAGGTTGCTACTAGCGTGCTTGCTTGAGTTCTCCAATGAGCTCTTTTCCCAGTTGTATGGCCATATCTGTCAGCACTCGGATTTCGTCCTTGGATGCATGGTCCAAATGTGTCCCGCAGCAAATGGCAAAATTGCCCGCAAACTCTTTTCGTAAGCGAACTGCAATTTCTTCGGTAATATAAAACTCCTTGTGATTTTGCAATTGCACAGTTTGAATCGGCTCGAGTCTGGCCCCTGCTGTAATCGTTCCCAAATGGGGCTGATCACCGCCAGAAATGAGTACAACGATATCTTCCCCCATAAAATAGGCATCCAGTACAAGACGGATACGTCCGCTTTCTTTTTGCAAATGAATCATATGATCCTCTCCTGCTAAAATATTATTGTGAAACGATTCACTTTATAGAGTTCTACTCATTGTATCGCTTCCTGAACGGTTCGACAATTAAAAATGGCCCACAGCAGCCTATAAACCGTAGCTTGCTGTGGGCCTTCATTGTTATTCTAAAACAAGCATTCCATTTCCTACTGGGTGTTAACGGATCGTGATCGTATGCACAGTCTTACCGCTTGCGCCGTCATTATCCGTCACCGTTAGCTCCACGGTATACGTTCCAGCTGTGGTGAATTTATGCTTCACCTTGGAACCGACCGCCGTATCACCATCCCCAAAATTCCAGCTGTAACTGACGATCTCACCGTCTACATCACGGGAAGCTTTGGCGTTAAATTGTACATTTTTGTTCTTCTTAGCGGATTCATTAGCCTGAATAATGGCTACTGGCTTCTCATTGGATGTAGGTGGATTCGGATCAGGGTTCTGTCCCCCACCATTGGTTACATACAATCTTCCCGGCGCCTCCGTCTCCACTTCATTTCCCGCTGCATCCCTTACCCGGATCACGATGACTCCGCCTTCCAGGTTCAGAGAAGATGAAGTGAAATAAGTACCTTCATAGTGGCCTGACGAAGTCTCATTTAATGGAATATCGTTGCGGCCCAAAGTGGACAGGTTGAAAGGCAGCTCCACATGGAAGGACGCCTCCAAACCGGATGCACTGTCAAAAGATACCCGTACTGACTGCCCTGGAGTAATACGCACATCCTCAGCAGGGTTAATGTTTTCAAGCTTCGGCAGAGCTGTATCGACATACACCGAGCGCGTAACGGTTGTTTCGTTTTCGGCAAGATCCTTGGCCGTCACCGTAATTTGATTTTCACCTTCGTTGATAAGCAATCGCTTGTTAAAGGTGCCGTCACTTCCAAATTCGGCTGGCTCGCCGTTAATCGTCAAATCGGTGAGGAATTCGTCATACACCGTACCGGTGACGCTCACGACACCCGCATTCGTACGGGCTCCTTCATCTGGCGAAGTCAGGATCAGACCCGGTTTAGTCTGGTCAAGTGTCACGACCACCGGTTCGGAACGATCCGTTATTTTGCCGTATACCGCTGCTTGGACACTTAGCGGATTAGCACCTGGTTGAAGATCAACCGACAAACTGAACTGGCGATCCTTCACCTTCGTTGTGCCAGCCAGCTCCTTACCGTTAAAGAGCTGAATATCGGCTCCTTCTGCCGGAGAAGTTCCTGTTACGGTAATCGTCTCTTCCTGCGTATAGGTAGCCTTCGTAGGAGTCGTAATCGTTGGAGCATTCACCGGATATCTGACGATAGCCCGGATCATGTAGTTACCCTCCTCCTCAGGTGATTGGCTCCATGTGCCGCTTACACCTTGCCAACTTCGAAGCGCATTGGGACTGCTTTCATCTGTAGCAAGACCCGGCGACTGTGTGCCTACAGCAGACTGTGTATATACGATGTAGAAGTCACCTTGAACCGTCACCGGCTCTGGGAGCTGTACCGTCGTCCATTGTGTCTCATCCCGTACGGCAGTCCCGTCGAATGGACCAGCCAACAATCGTCCAGGTGCTCCTGCGGCACCGGAGGCGTCATAGACAGAATATTGGAATGCCGTTCCTCCCGGATTCGGGAAGGCAGAGTTCCAGAACAAAAGCGATGCTCCTGTCACTTGAGTCACTTCCGACTCAGGTGTCATTCTGACTGCCCATGAATTGCCTGCCGCGTTAAAGGCTCTAGCATTTTCTCCTGTCCCGTCATCGTAAGCAATGCCTCCTTGGAACCCGATAAAAGGTTTCAACATGACATTCGCTTCCACACTACCGTTCGGAGGAGCAGTAACGGATACACTGTCGCTATAATAATTTTCGGCTGCAATGGACAACGTGTATGTTCCTTCCAGCACGTCCAGCGTAAATTCTCCAGCCTCATTCGTTTCGACCGGAGCAATGCGTGCATCCTCCACCACCAACACTTTCGCTTTTTGGATCGGTTCACCGGATTGCTTGTCGGTAATGACCCCGTGAATCGTACCGTGAGGTATGGCCTGAAGACTAAAGTTTGCTCTGATGACTTTGTTATTCTCAATCGTGACTGCTTTCGTTTGAGGAACGTAACCGTAGGCTTCAGCCTTCAGCGTATAGTCGCCGGCTACATGGGTGAAGCTGTATTTGCCCGTTGTCGGATCCGTTTTTACCGAACGTCCGGTTTCCAATACCGTAACCGTAGCGCTGGCTGGAAGACTGTCGAGACCGACACGTCCACGTTCCACCGTTGTTTCTGCCGGCTTCACTTTCTCCTGGAATTCACTCTTTTCAGTACTTGTAATTTTGTACAGCGGGAACTGTTCTTCCGCTTTTTCCAGCTTGATATTCGACTCAGGTACGATGTCCTTAGTCACTGTCGTAGCTGGAATGCCAAGCACACGGAAATCGTCAATATACCAGCCGTTCTTGTTCACACTGTTATCCGATTTCAAACGGAAGCGAATTTGGATTTCATTGCCGGCGTAGCTATCCAGATTGTAATAAACCGGAGCCCACTTTTTCCCGTTCGTATTGTGAGAAAATTTGCCCAGCTCGCTCCACGTGTCACCATTGTTTTTGGACACTTCCACATAACCGTAATCATAGCCAGCCTCAATTTCAAACCAGTGATTGAAGGTCAGTGTTGCGTTGCGTACAGCTTGCAAATTAATTTTTGGTGAAACCAGCGAAAAGTCAGCTCCGTTCTCATAATTGCTATCCAGATCGGTTGCCCACACATTCGGTTTGGACACCGCACTCTCTGGTCCTACTTCCTTAGGAACGCCGCGTTCCCACTCATCTTTGGTGCCGGAATGAGTCCAGCCATTATCCGAGCTGCCATCAAAATGATCGCTATACAGCGTATCCGGCACGTCTACTCTCAGAGAAGCCTCATTCGACTTGATTCCTTCATTGCCACTATAATCCTCGGCCGCCACTGCATAATGGTAGGTCGCTCCACCGACCGTGATGGTATCTGTGAATGTCAGTGCTGAGGTTGTACCGACGGAAGCATAATTTTTACCTGACTGGGTAGAACGATACACCTTGTACTGCTTCACATCTTCATCGGAGGAAGCATTCCAGGCCAGCGTGACGTTGCCCACAGTATCTGCTTCAGCAGTCAAATTGCTCGGCGCAGCAGGTGCAACGGTGTCTGGCTCCTGAATCGACAGATCGTCAATATACCAGCCATCTTTCACAACCGTATTGTCACTAGTAAAGTTGAACAGGAGGTATACCTTTTGACCCGCGAATGCCCGCAAATCAAGATATTGTGTTTTCCAGCCGTTGCTGGCGCCGGTAAACGATAATACCTGCTCAAACGCATTCTGATTGTTTGTGGTTGCTACGTACACTTTGCCGAAATCAGAATTGTTTTCAAGATCGTACCAATGCTTGAAGCTGACCAGTGCCCCTTTTGAGCTCTCGGTCAGATCAATCGGAGGGGCCATAAAATAACTGTTGGAGTTGGTCTGATATTGGCCTTCGAGATTGGTCGCGATGACCTTTGTACCCGAATGTGCGCTTTTAGGGCCGCTTGTTGGAGTTCCCCATTTCCAAACACTGCCCTGTCCACCGATATTAATACCGGCAATGTCTTTTTCAAAGTCTTGTGTGTAGCCTGGTTTTACCCCTTTAGAGATTTTCACCTTATATACTTCAGTTTCAAATCCGTTATTACCGTAATCATTTACACGAATATAGTATTCCAGACCAGCGCTATCCACCAAAAAAGTCGGGATGGATGCTTGATATGTACCATCTTTGCTGTCGCCGGAGGTCCGTTCCAACGGAATATATACATAGTTTGACGTACCCGCTGTTTTGGCAAATGCCTCAACGGCTGTCACGCCGACATCATCCGTTACATGAGCAGTCAGAGGTATATCAATACCCTCGAATGCCGCAGCGGGCGGTGTATGCTCGAGAACAGGTGCTTCCAGATCGTCGCCACCCGTTACAACTTTACCAGACACGGAGCCCAGACCCTGCATGACCGAACCGACCGCATCCAGCGCATTAATGACACCATGTCCGTAGCCATTGTTTGGTGAAGTAGGATATGTGCTGTCCGTTCGTGGTGTAGCCGTATTCATCAAAATTTCCTCAAGTTGATCTACGGTAAGCGAATGATTCGCTTGCAGCAACAGCGCTGCAAGGGCCGCAACATGAGGTCCCGCCATAGAAGTACCGTTATATCCGCCTTTATAGGCGCCACCAGCAACAGATGACCGGATATTAACACCCGGCGCGGAAACTTCGGGCTTCACTTCACCATAGGGTGAGGGTCCTAACAATGAGAAGCTGGCCAGATTATCATTGCTATCCGTGGCTCCAGTAGCGAAGGATTCCGGATAGTTCGCCGGATTGGCTACTGAGGCAGGTCCGCCCGGATTGGAAAGAGAGGTGTTACCTGCAGAGAATTCGGGGAAAATTTGAGCATCCCGCCATGCCTGAACCACAGGCCGGAACCATTCATCAAGACCCGGTCCGCCCCCCCACGAGTTGTTCACTACGTCTGGAGCAAGCTCGGGATGAAGATTCCCTTGGGCATCTTTTGGCGCAAGCAGCCATTGACCGCCATCCAGTATAATTGCATCCGTCGTTTCCGGATTAAAAATCCGAACCGCAATCCACTTCGCGCCAGGTGCAACGCCCACTCGGTTCGTTCCGTTTTCCTCAGAGCCGACCATCGTTCCCATCGTGTGCGTACCATGGGAATCGGCTTCCTGATCGACCGGAAGCGTCGAATGACTATGCGGATCGTACCAGCTCAGCTCGGGATTCACGACATTGCCTGCCGCGTCCAGACCCCGCCATTTGCGATGAAGGGCCGGATGTGTATAATCTACACCTGTATCCAGATTGGCGACCACGATTCCGGTTCCGTCGATTCCTTTTTCCCAAACTTGTGGTGCGTTAATATGGGATATGTTCCATTCCACCGTAGATGGGTCTACAGCGTTCTTACCTGCATTGCCAGGCTTAGCCGATGTTTTGCCATCGTCCTTCTCCAGCTCTACAGCTTTCTCTACCGATGCAGACTTCGCCGTTGCTGCTGTCGCTGTTGCAGCTGTTTCAGCCGTTTTGGCATTTGCTCCCTCTGCTTGCTTGTCAACTGTCACCTTTTGCAGATAACGCGTTTCATTCGGTAAGACTTTATCGACCTCAGGTAGTTTCGAAATATGATCCAGCACCTCCTTGGTGCTTGTTACAGCCAATGCATTGACAATAAAATAGCTTTTATATTCCTTCACTCCGCCGCTCTCTGATTGCTTGTCCAAGTAATTTTCAAGCCCATATTGGGTTCTTGAAGCGGTTTCACGCAGAGAGCTGATCACATGGCTGCGTGCAGCCATTTTGGCAGCGGAGGGTGTTATTTTCTCAAGTGAGGCCTTTTGGAGAGCATTTTTGGAAACCTTGTTGGTGTCTACCTGTTCTTTTAATTTGACCAGATAGGTAACATAGTTATTCTCCTCAAACTGTTTGGTCAGTTTCGGAGATACCTTCGCGGTCGTGACCTTGTGAGAGGCTGATTTCAGCTCCAGCTTGGAGCCATCCGGTGTGTTATTCGCCAAAGCAGGTTGAACAAAGGAAAAGGCCATTAGTAAAGATAGTCCGATAGACAGTGGTTTCTTGAATCGTTTAGGTTTAATCAATTACTTTTCCACTCCTTTTACTAGGTTTAATGTTTCTGAAATAACCTGTACAGAGTAAGACCTCATGCCTTGCACATCAAACACACGGGTTGCGCAACATGATGTGGTTGGCGACCACCTCCTTCATAGAATATAGAGGCACAAAAATATTTGGCTGTTCATAGATGGCAGTACTTCATAGGCGAGTTTACAATCCCAATAGAAGAGCGATGAAATTCAGTAGAAACCAAGGAGAAAAAGCAGGAGAACTTCGAAGAAAAACATGTTATATCATTACAGTTTATATTAAAAATTGATATATAATCATATATTATGGAATAGTATAAAGTTATCAAAACAGATATACAAGTCATTTTTTTGCATTTTTCTTGAAATTCTATGACTTTTATATTCTTTTATGTACGAAAACCCCTTTTTAGCGGCTACGTAATTAGTGCATTACACGGTTAGCAGGTGTATGCAATCTCTGTACGAGCCGCTCAAAGGGATTTTCGGAAGACTTTCTTAATCCTGTCTGATTATTTTTACTTAAGTACGGAGTTCACCGCAGCAAGCGCGTCGATCAGACCATATCCGTAACCATTGTTCGGTGAAGTCCGATACTGGCTGTCTGTCAGCGGAGTTGCTGTTTTTGAAATAACATCCTCCAGTTGGTCCACGGTCAAAGATGGTTTGGCCTGAAGCAGTAATGCTGCTAATCCGGCAGTATGCGGGCCTGCCATGGAGGTACCGTTCCATCCCCCCTCATACACTCCGCCCGGTACAGAAGAACGGATGTTTACACCAGGAGCCGAAATTTCAGGCTTCACTTCGCCATAAGGAGAAGGACCGCGCAGCGAGAAGCTGGCTAGCTTGTTGTTAACGTCCGTGGCTCCTGTCGCATAAGCCTCCGGCAGATTTGCCGGATTGGCTACAGACCCAGGTCCGCCCGGATTGGACAGTGTTGTGTTGCCTGCGGAGAACTCAGGGAAAATCTGAGCCGCTCTCCACGCCTTGGTGACTGGACGATACCATTCATCCAGGCCAGGTCCACCGCCCCAAGAGTTATTCACCACATCCGGTGCAAGCTCAGGGTGCTTTTTACCGTTTTTATCTACAGGAGCAAGAATCCATTGTCCACCGTCCAGTAAGATGGAGTCGGTGGTATCTGGATTGAATACTCGAACCGCAATCCATTTGGCGCCAGGAGCAACACCGATTTCATTCGTACCGTTGCTGTCCGAGCCAACGCTTGTACCCATCGTATGTGTACCATGTCCATTTGAATCAGTTGGCAGCGATGCTCCATCAACCGCATCATACCAGCTCAGTTCTGGATTCACGACCTGACCGGAAGCATCCAGACCACGCCATTTTCTTTTCAACGCCGGGCGAGTATATTCAACGCCTGTATCCAGATTGGCGACAACAATGCCTTTGCCGTCAATGCCTTTGGCCCAAACCTGTGGTGCTTTGATTTTAGAGATATTCCACTCGACACGGCTTGGTGTTACCGCATCCTTATATACGGATTCTTCCACCGATTTTTGCGCATTCTCTTCCGTCACAGCCGTATCTACAGCGGCCTGATCTGCAACCACTTGGTCAGCTGTAGATTCCTCAACCACAGGCTGGGCATCCTTATCTATTTCTACCTTTTGCAGTTCCCGCTTTTCATCCGGTAAAATTTTGTCGATCTCAGGAAGTGTGGCCAGATTATCCATGACCTCTTTGGTGCTGGTGACCGCAAAAGCGTTCACGATAAAGTAACTCTTGTACTTTTTGACGCTTCCGTTATTAACTTCTTTCTTTAAGTATTCTTCCACGGATTGTTGCGTTTTTTCTGCTGTATCCATGAGAGAGTTCACAACTGTTGTACGTACAGAAAGCTTAGCAGCAGCGGGTGAAATCTGCTCTGCAGAGGCCTTTTGGAAAGCATGCTTGGCAACGGACTCCGTATCCACCTGATCCTTCAATTTAACCAGATAGGTGACATACTCACTGGCACTGAATGGTTGGTTCAGCTTGGCTGAAACCTTGGCGGAAATGGTTGATCCTCCTCTGAGGTGGTTGTGCTGGAATCCCCATATACCGGGGAAATTAGAGAAAAGGCAAGAAGAGCGGTAAAACTGACCGACAGCGTCTTTTTGATATTTTTCGACTTAATCAATACTTTCCATCTCCCTTTACTTGGTTTTTTAATTCTCAAGGACAACCTTCCGGACAGCTACGTCAAAAGCTCACAAAATAGCCTCTGGTACTCACCTCCTTTAAAAAATATAGATTCCGCCGGGGTGAAATCCATAGATCATCATTCTGAGGTGAACAACCCTTGGTGCAGACCGTAAAAAACGAGCATCGGGTAGAAACAGGTGGACAAGTTTGAAAATGATAAGTGAAAAAAATGAAGAGAAAGGTAGGATAAGAAATTTAGAAGTAATCGAGGAGGTTAATGTGCAAGTATTAAAATACAATTTAAAACAAAAGAATGAAACATATGGTATCTTTTGAATCTAGTATAGTGTCATAAAATCAGATATTCAAGCATTTTTTTGAATTTTATTCCTTTTTTCCTTGAAGAAAAGAAAAATCTCTTCCATTTTCGAAGCAAATGCAAGTCTTCATTGTGCACTTGGTTTCGGAGATCAGAAGAGATTTTTCGACATTCAGCAAGAAACTTAAAAGAGTGTTATCTGCCGCTATTTACAGGTATGGGAACCGAGACGGCTCCATCTGGAAAGGATGATTTGGTTGGCTGCGGTCTGCGGCACAGACTCGTACATTCTCGGAAAGCCATTTGCCTGCATCCACAGCAATGATCCTGATTCACCAGTGCAAGAGCAGCCGTAAGGGCCTCTCCTGTGTGTTCAAAAAAATGCTTTTGTCCAATCATGTCGTAGCATCCAGTTTTCTGTAGTAATGCCAGCGGTTGAGGCTGGAGTCCGGAAACAAGCACTGTCCCGCCAGACTTCCGGTATTTCTGAATTAATGCAGTAAAGTTACCTTCTCCCGTCATATCCATAAAAGGAACCTTTCCCATACGTAACAACAAAATCCCTTGTAGGTGATCAGTCCGGCCTCCCACACCTGAGTTTTCCAATACCGAGGCTGCACCGAAAAATAGAGGGCCTTCCACATTGTAAATAGCCACTTGTGGACAATCATGCTGATCTGTGACCATATGGGCGCCTACTTTTTCATGTTTTACAGAAGGATCAGGAAGTACCTTGTCTACTGAAAGTGTACTGCTCATACGTTTAACAAACAATACAACCGCTAGAATCAGGCCTACCTCCACAGCCGTTGTCAGCGTCGTAAAAACCGTCAGCAAAAAGGTGACAACCAGCACAATAGAATCCGCTGTCTGCGTTTTGAGAATGTGCGCAAAATGCTTGCGCTCACTCATATTCCACGCTACTACCATCAGCACCGGAGCCATACTGGCCAACGGAATGTTAGATGCGTAAGGTGCAAAAAGCACCAGAATGAGGAGCACCACGAACCCATGTACGATGCCTGACATAGGAGAAACAGCACCATTACGGATATTTGTGGCGGTGCGGGCAATTGCACCTGTCGCAGGAATACCGCCGAACAGCGGTGTCAGCAAATTAGCAATCCCTTGTCCAACCAGTTCACGATTGCTGCTATGCCGGGCTCCCGTCATACCGTCAGCTACCACCGCTGAAAGCAGAGATTCAATAGCTCCCAGCATTGCAATAACAAGTGCTGGCGGCAAGAGTTTCACGATCAAATCCCACGTCACCGCAGGAATATGTAGCTCAGGCAAAGATGCTGGAATTGCGCCATACGCAGAGCCAATCGTAGCCACCTGCCCTGGAAAAAGTAAAGCTGCCACCAGCGTTGACAAGAGTAGACCAACCAGTGATCCGGGTATCTTGGGCCATTTTTTAGGCACCAAAATAAGCGCGGCAAGACAGATACAAGCCGTCAGGATACTATACACATTCAGTGAAGGAAGTCGATGGATGAGCTCTGCCATGGAAGGCAGAAAAGTTTCATGCCTCTCTACCCCGCGCAAGCCGAGAAAGTTAGCAATCTGACCACTGAATATCGTCACGGCAATTCCGGCCGTAAAGCCAATCGTTACTGGCTTGGGAATAAACTTGATCAATGCCCCCAGCCTGAGTACACCCATTAAAATGAGCATAATGCCCGCCATAAAACCGGCTATGAGTAAGTTCTCATAACCGTATTGCATGACAATAGCTAGCAAAATCGGAATAAACGCGCCTGTAGGTCCTCCGATCTGGAATTTGGATCCTCCCAGCAGCGAAACCAAAATTCCCGCAACAATGGTCGTATACAGCCCATATTCCGGCTTTACTCCTGATGCAATGGCAAACGCCATACCGAGTGGAATCGCCACAATCGCTACAATACTTCCGGAAATGAGATCCTTTCGCAAAGCCCCTACGTTATAGCCTTCGAACCTTCCTATCCACTTCATTCCTGTAACCCTTCTTTTCTGTAATAGCATTACTTCTCGTTACGTATACCTTCCAGCAACGAGATAGCTTCGACCAAATGATTGTCAAAAATCCGTCGCGCCACTGCAAGCAGCTCCGTCAAAAGCGGATCACGTAGTGAATACACAACCGATGTACCTTCCTTGAAGCTGTTCACCAAATTTTTGGCTCGTAAAACGGCCAATTGCTGCGATACGGCAGAACCTTCAGAACCGAGCGCAGTCTGCAGCTCGTTCACATTCCGTTCCCCTTCACTCAGCACCTCCAAAATGCGGATGCGCAGAGGGTGAGCCAATGCTTTGAAAAAGTCGGCCTTAAATTTCTGGAGATCTCCTTCCATGCCTGCTCCGTCCCCCTCACAGAATTGTCCTATAAACGATCAACAATATCTGAATATTTGAATATTTAGTACAATAACAGCTTCGGGCCAATTGAACTATGATGTTACTCACACTTCACCATGAGTAAAGTCACATTTTTCCACACTTCTACCTTTCAGGGGTTGACAGCTTCCACAGGTTTCCATTAACATAGCAATTAACTTTAAGAAAAGGGGGCCGACAGACATGACCGTGCTTTACATGATAACGACAGACAGGCAGCATGATACAACCACATATTTGAGTTTTCGTCTCATCGGCCCCGTTCGGGCGACATGATGGGTGATATCACGCTGTCTGACGGCGTGATTAGCCGGGCTTTTTTATTTTTTTATGCTATTGGAAGAACAGGTTATTTTACGTATTTATGATGTGTTGATCATAAAATGTAATAACACTTTCGGTGCAAGAAGCCGTAGACGACAAGTCTGCGGCTTCTTTTTTGTTTTTTAAATCTTTTTATGCAAGTATTTATGAATTTACTTGAAGAAGGGAACTACCCATTTATATGAATATACAACATACAACCGACTCGTCCTTGCATGAAGGACCATACAGCCATCTGATGAAGCTTCCGGCAGGTGATCTAACTGTCTATGCTTCTCAGCAACTTTTCTCCTCACTGGATTACAAAGTGTTCGAGATGGCTAATAACAATTTACAAATTCCAGGTATCCGCTATATGGGATACACACCAGATGTACATGTAGGCGTCGGAACCTGCATCGGTACGACTGCTGTATGGGGAATGGAGGATGGTTACGCATCTCCCTCCATCGTCGGCAGTGATATTGGCTGCGGCATGCGCGTACACCTGACCAATCTGCACAAGGATGCTTTGAAGGAAACCAAGCTGCGCCGTAAGCTGGTCAAAACCATCGACAAATATTTGCCCATGGAAGCCCACCAGCGCGGGCATTATTCGGATATCCGACTGGAGCATATTGTACGCAAGGGTCTACACGGCTTACCCAACAAATATATTCCGGACAGCTACACTCCTAAGAAATCCACCTCACTCACCCATGTAGAGCACAGTAAGTTCTCCTTTGACGAGGAGGTGCTGAATCTTGTCGAAGACCGTACATGGCACCGGGCTCACCGACAGCTCGGCACACTGGGTGGAGGCAATCATTTCGTCGAAATTCAGGCGATTGAAATCGCGGAGGAAAACCGTGAAACAGCTGAAGCTTGGGGGATGTTCGACGGTCAGGTGGCTGTGATGATTCATTCTGGATCGCGGGCTTGGGGTGGAGCAGTCAGCCAGGCTAGTTCATCTGCCATTGCCAAGACGATGAGCCGTCTCGGACTCGGTACCTCTGACCCGAGACTGGTATTCGCACCGCTGGACCATCCCGAAGCTTCACATTATGTCGATATGATGTATTCAGCGCTGAATTATGCCGTGGTGAACCGACATCTTATCGCATATTCCGTGCGTGAAGCCTTCCGCGATGTCTTTGGTACAAAGTGCGAGTTGCGTACTTTGTACGATCTAATGCACAATTATGCTTGGGAGGAATCCCATCCGGATCACGGTAGTGTGTTTGTGCATCGTAAAGGTGCTACGCGTGCTCTTCCAGCAGGACACCCCGACAATCCGCGGCCTTATCAGGCGACAGGGCATCCGGCCCTGATTCCCGGCTCTATGGGAACAGCCTCTTATATTATGGTAGGTTTACCGGGCGGTCAGGATAACTTCCACTCCATTTGCCATGGAGCAGGCCGTATTCGTTCGCGTTCTGCGACCAAACGACTCGTCAGTGTTGACGATTTTGCAGGAGCCCTGGGTGTAGGGACAGACGACGAAATTGTGGTCAATCAGGCATCACTGGAAAGCATTATCGACGAATCTCCACAAGCCTACAAAAATGTAGATGATATTATCGAAAGTGTCACCGGGGCAGGACTCGCAGCAGTTGTAGCCAAATGCAAGCCGCTAGCTGCCCTGAAAGGAGCCAAATAAGTTGAGTATAGACATCCCAGCTATTTACGAATTTGATGAACGTACAGATGGACGCATTACCGGTTATGCCGCTTATGCCCGTCTGATCGACGGTATCAGTGAAGCACTCTATAACCGCTATGGCGTAAAATACGTGCTGTATGCCAGCGATGATCCCAATATTGAGTATTGGGATCTGCTGGAGGAGGATATTCGTTCAGGTAGTCCCGACCTGGAGCATGTGGCACGGGTCTTCGATCGTTTGGAGGAACGCACCATCCAGTATGATGATGACGGACCGACTCCTGAATACGGCGTGCATCTGTCGATGCGTAATAATGTATTCGCCTATCCCAAGTGGGGCATCGCGCTGGCGCGAGTTCCCTTTTTCCGTGATAATGGCGTGTACAATGAAGATTACGTATTTGCGATAGGCGACCAGGAGCTGCAAGGCTTCCTCGCGGGAGTACGCGGTCGTGAACGTAAGCAGAATATGAAGCGTGTCACCGTGTTTACCGACACAAGCCGTGGACTTTCTCGGCAGGCAGAGCCGATAACCCGCGCAATTACGCGGGATGACGTGATTTTGAAAGCGGAAATCAAACGGGATATTTTCCGATCCCTCGACCAGTTTTTTGAAGCGGATCGTACCTTCTATCAGACTTATAACATTCCTTACAAGCGCGGTATTCTACTATACGGCCATCCGGGCAACGGTAAAACAACACTTGTAAAATCAATTGCCAGCAGTGTACCGGGTCCGGCAGCCTACTGGCAAATTACGGAGTATACAACCAGTGAATCGGTCAAAGAGGTGTTCGAGGCGGCTACTCGCCTGGCTCCGATGGTGCTGGTCATTGAGGACATTGATTCCATGCCTCAGGAGGTGCGTTCTTTTTTCCTGAATACCCTCGACGGTGCTACCTCCAAGGAGGGCATCTTCCTGATCGGAACGACCAATTATCCCGAAAAAATCGACCCGGGTCTGATGAACCGGGCAGGGCGTTTCGACCGGGCTTATGAAATCAGTTTGCCTGACGAAGCGCTGCGACTGGCATATCTCAAGTTGCGTAACTTCCTTGTTTTTGCAGGAGAAACGGGTACACAGAAGGCGGCAGCCATGACTGACGGGTTTTCGCTGGCACAGCTCGGAGAACTTTATGTCAGCACGGCTCTGGAGTGGCATGAGCAGGGAAAAGCCGATATTGAACTGATTATCAAAGGTATGCGAGGCGAGCTCGATAAGAGCCGTAAGCAGGACTGGCTAAAAAATGTGGCCGAAGGACGAGTCGGGTTCTTCTGATTTATCCTTTCATTGCCTTATCAAGAAATTTATGTTACGTTGATAAACAATAAAGTATCGAAAGGGTGACCTTAAGCCAATGATCTACTAATCCTATTCCACCAAAGAAAAAAATCGTAATCTTACGAATTTTCTGGATAGGATTAGTGTAGGCTTTTGGGTATTAACGATAAGAGCATTGCTTCTTTGACGGGAGCAGTGTATCTTCTTGTTCGTATGTCTGCCTCCTATCCAGAAACCAATGGATAAGGAGGTTTTTTGCATGAAAAGAATACTTGGGATTCTAATGATTAATATCTTCATTGTTATGGTGGGCGTGGGTTTAATTACCCCCATCCTGCCGGAACTGATCATTGAGTTTGGAGCCAGTGGGCGGGTAATCGGTTTATTGGTAGCAGCCTATGGCATAACGCAGTTCCTGCTCTCTCCCCTGACTGGACAGCTGTCTGATCAATATGGGAGAAAAGTTTTTATCCTCGTAGGTGTCATTGTTTTTGCTGTAGCTAAATTTATCTTTGCTATCGGAGATGAATTATGGATGCTGTATACCTCAAGACTTCTGGAAGGAATGGCAGCAGCCTTGATTGTTCCTCCTATGATGGCATATGTAGCGGATATTACAACAACCGAAGAACGCGCCAAAGGGAACAGCCTGCTCGCCGCAGCCATGTCATTCGGATTTGTTATTGGACCTGGATTGGGTGGTCTTCTTGCAGGATATGGAACGAGAGTGCCGCTTTACACAGCGACAGGTGCTGCTATAGCTGCTGTTATTTTTTCAGTGTTTTGTTTGCCTGAAAGTTTATCGAAAGAGCAAATGAAAGCAGCACGGGCAAGAATGATTCAGAAGGAATCTATTTATAAACAATACGCGAGATCATTGAAGTCAAAATATACAATGCTCTTTGTACTTGTCCTGGTGATGACCTTTGGACTCGCTAATTTTGAATCTGTTCTTGGTTTATATGTAACGAACCGCTTCCAATTCTCGCCGCAAAATATTGCTGTCATTCTGACCGCAGGTGCTGTGATCGGAGTCGGTATGCAAGCATTAGTTGTTGCTAAAATAATCAATAAGTTTGGTGAACAAAGAGTGATCAAAGGATCGCTTCTTTTCACCTCTGTTGCTTATATTTTATTTCTCTTAGCCAAAGATTTCTGGAGTATCTTCCTTGTCACTTCCCTTATTTTCTTTGCCACAGCTATGCTTCGTCCAGCTCTTAATACACAATTATCGAAGATGGCCGGGAATGAGCAAGGATATGTAGCTGGTATGAATAATGCCTATATGAGTGTTGGGAATATTTTAGGCCCTACTCTAGCGGGTTTTTTATTGGATGCAAATCTGTTCGCTCCATTTATAGCAGGCTGTTGTATTCTGTTGATTACTTTTTTGCTTACATTAAAAATGAAATAAAAGAAGACAACTGATGAGCAAAAGGCAGCTACGGGTGCGAGGCTTATTTTTCAATGCCCGGCTGTAGCTGCCTTTTATTCAGTCTAAACGCTTATTTTAATAAATACTGTAGTTCCCTTTATTCCACTTCCCCGCTCAGACGATTCAAAAACTGAATAGCCCGTGGACTGGTGGGCTGCTCCAGAACCTCATGCGGCGTACCCTGCTCAACGATTATGCCCTGATCCATCAAAATCACATGGTCCGCGACCTCGGCTGCAAATTTCATTTCATGGGTGACAATGACCATCGTCATTCCTTCAGCAGCCAGTTTCTTCATGACCTTGAGCACCTCGCCTACCAACTCAGGATCGAGCGCGGAGGTCGGCTCGTCGAACAAAAGCACCTCAGGTTCGACCGCCATTGCCCGGGCAATACCGACCCGTTGCTGCTGTCCTCCTGATAACTGATGCGGATAGGATTCGGCTTTATCAGCCAACCCCACTTTTTTAAGCAATTCCAATGCACGTTTGCGCGCCTCGTCCTTGCTCTTTTTCTGAACCGTGACTTGTCCCTCCATCACATTTTGTGCTGCTGTCATATGTGGGAAAAGGTTGTAGGATTGAAACACCATCCCTGTCCGCTTGCGCAGCGCCAAAATATTTTCTTGCCGGAGCTTCGTTCCTTTCGCAAAATTCAGTGCAATATCCCCTACTTGAATCTCTCCTTGGTCAGGAATCTCCAGCAAATTTAAGCAGCGTAAAAACGTTGTTTTACCAGAACCGGAAGGACCGATGATAACAAGCACCTTCCCCTTACCCAACGTTACGTCAACACCCTTAAGCACTTCCAGCGAGCCGAACGATTTGTGTATATTCCGAATTTGGATCACCGGTACAATCTCCTTTATCTGACGGAAAAACGGCCTAGTCGCTTCTCCAGGTAATTTTGCAGCACAGTCAAAATAGTGCTAAACAGCAGATAAATAACCCCCGCCTCGGTATACACCAATAGCGGTTCGTATGTGGTAGCTACAATCTGGTTAGCCGTTCTGAACATTTCCACATAGGTGATGGTCGCAGCCAGTGAGGTATCCTTCACCAAGCTGATGAATGAATTAGCCAACGGAGGTATGGACACACGGGATGCTTGCGGTAGCACGATACGTCGCAATACTTGCCAGCGCGTCATCCCCAGGGAGTATCCCGCCTCCCATTGGCCTTCCTGAATAGATATGATAGCCGCACGTATAATTTCAGAGCTATAAGCCCCTACGCTGAGGGTAAAACCGATTACTGAAGCAATAAACGGGTCCAATGTAATACCTACGGAAGGTAAACCATAGAAAATAATATACAATTGCACCAGCAACGGAGTTCCTCGAATCACCCATACATAGAAGCCGAAAATCAGCTTGAGTATTCTCCATTTGGACAGCCGGGCTAACGCTGTAATCAGCGCCAGCACGAGTCCCAGAGCAAAGGAGATAAGCGTGAGCGGAATCGTAAAAGAAACCCCTGCTTTTAGCAGAGGCAATAATGAATCCATAATGATTTGTATTTGGCGATCATCCATTGTACAGACATCCTTTGAAAAGATAGGTTTGAGAAGATTCGGTTCGCCTTGGCGAACGTTTGGTCTTCATTTATTATTTGGATACGTCGGCTCCAAAATATTTCTCGGAAATTTTCAGATACGTACCGTCAGCCTTCATATCAGCCAACGCTTTGTTTACTTCCTTGATCAAATCTTCGCTGCCTTTATTGAATACAGCTGCGCTGTGTGAAGCATCTGGAGATTCGTCCACCTTTTTGATGGGTGCGTCTGGCTTTTGCTTTTTCAGATCGAGATAGGATAATCCATCATTGACGGTCGCATCCACCCGTTTGGAAGTGAGGAGGTCAATGGCTTGGTTGAATCCCTCTGTTGCCACAATTTCCGCACCGTTGCTTTTCGCGATTTGAGTCAGGTTGCTGGTCAGGGATTGCCCGGACTTTTTCCCTTTTAGATCAGCAAATTTATGGATGTCTGTATTGTCTTCGCTTACGATCAGAACTGCCTTGGAGACAATGTACGGATCGGAAAAATCATATTTTTGCTTGCGCTCGTCTGTAATGGATACTTCATTGAACACTGTGTCAAACCGCTTGGAGTTCAACCCTGCGAATATGCCGTCCCATTGCGTCTCGATAAACTCCGGTTGTACACCCAGGCGTTTGCTCACTTCAGTCGCAATATCGACATCGAAGCCCGTCAGTTTACCAGCAGCATCATGGTAGGTAAACGGAGCATAGGTGCCTTCCGTGCCAATTCTTAGCTTGCCGCTTGCTTTTACAGATTCAAGAGTAGCTGTAGCAGTGGTATCTGCTTTTCCATTATTAGATCCGTTTTCTCCGGTAGATGCATTATTGGTACTGGCGCCTTTATCGTTGTTCCCGCAGGCCGAAACCAGCAATGCCATCACGATGAGTACAATCGGCAAAAAACTAAATTTTTTCATGGTATCCACACTCTTTCCCTTTTCTTGATAACCTAGCACGCGGCTGGTCATTGAATAGTACATCATTCATTTTCACGCGTCAATGCTTTTATCCAATAATCCCTATGAAAAAGGTAAGTTATATATTTTTGTGGCCTAAAGTTATTCTAGGTTGACTCTTTCATTGGCAGGTTATTCATTATAACTCCCCTCACAGCAACTTTTTCTGTACCCTCACGTTGGAGATTTCGTATAATAGGTTTTAATATGCAATTTAGAAATATGTACCGGAGTGTGATCATGGATACCCAGAATTCAACCTTATCCTCTACTTCACCTGAAGGCAGTCCCTCGGCCTGGGCTACTTTCACTTCACCCTTAAAACAATCCAAAGCGTTCACCTTGTTGTGGCTTGGACATTGGATCGCAATGTTGGGGAGCTCAGTCACCACAGTCATTTTGCCACTGGTTATCTATTCCCTAACAGGCTCGACTACTATCATGGGACTGGCGATGACGGTTTATATGCTGCCTAATGTACTTATTCTGCCTTTCGCAGGAATGATTGTGGACAGAATTGACCGAATCCGTCTCCTTCTGTTTACGAATATCGCCCGGTTTGGGCTGATGTTCATTGCGGCCGTGCTGATGTTTACGGGCGGGATGAAATTGCCGTTTCTATTCGTTGGCCTAGCGTTATACGGATTGATGGACGGTATCTTTAATCCCGCTTATTCTGCCTTACGTGCACAGGTGTTCACACCGGACATACGCAATGCAGCCAACGCGCTTAGCCAGATTAGTATACAAGCCGTCCGTCTACTTGGTCCTCCGTTAGGAGGCTTCATTGTATCTTTTTCCTCACCGGGTGTGGGCTTTGGGCTGGATTCTATCGCTTATCTGATATCTTTTGCCTGTTTTTGGATGCTGAGCGCTCATTTGGCCTCCATCATCGGCAAAGGTCAGGTAGATCCAGAACAGCAAGATCAGGGGGGACAGCATTTTCTCAAGGATTTTATCGCAGGCTTTACCATTCTCAAAAGCCATCCTTGGCTATGGATTACGATTCTTGCCTTTTCATTCATTAATATTTGTTATTCAGGCATTATCGCTGTACTCATTCCATGGCTGTTCAAGGTTCATCATGGCTACAATCCAGTCGTATATGGCATTGCGATGGCAAGTAGCGGTATTGGCGCCATGTTGGGGGCCTTTGTGTATGGATCACGCAAGCATTGGAAGCATCGTGGCCTGCTCGCTTACTTAGGAGCTTTTGTCAGCGGTCTTGCTTTACTACTGTTGTCTGTAGTCACTTGGATGCCAGGACTGATTATGAGCATGATGCTCGAAGGGTTTGGCATTATGATATTTGCGATTATCTGGGAGACGAGCCTTCAGGAATTAGTCCCAGCCGAGTCTTTTGGACGTGTAGCTAGTCTGGATCTAATGTTTTCCTTTGCCCTGCTCCCTGTCGGCTATCTGGCAGTAGGTGCTGTGGCGGATAAGCTTGGTGGTATGTTCACCATGGGTATGTTTGCAACCATCGGCATGTGTATCGTGCTAGGCGTTCTGAGTGTTCCTCATATCAGGCGTTTTCAATAGGACTTTTCCTCAAAAAAAAGCTGCTCCCACAGGTTCATTTGCGAACCTTGCGGAAGCAGCTTCTTTCCATTTTAGCCTTGTGCCCCATAGGGGCTAGTCTATTCAATGATTCGTAAAGTTAGCCTCTAGTCCGTCCAACGGAACGGAAGATCAAGCTTACAATCACGACCAGCACAATCGCACCAATTAATGCAGGAACGATGTAGAATGATCCGATTTCAGGACCCCAGTTTCCCAGAATCAAGCTACCCAACCATGCGCCGATAAAACCAGCGATGATGTTACCTATCACGCCACCCGGAACATCACGACCTGCAATAATTCCTGCCAACCAACCAATAATACCACCAACAATCAATGCCCATAACCAACTCATTTTGCGTCACCTCGTTTAAGTTTTTATCGTTGTGTTCTATTATTAACCACTCGAACTCCTTTTGAACACACAAAAGACGATTGGTTAATATTACCACAGTATGGAACACTGATTTAGGGACTTGATACCATCTTACGTGCCTCTACGACTATTTATACCCCTTGTGTGAAAAGTGTGTCTCATATGCGTTTATCCTTGTATTCCTGCTTTTTTTGTGCCATCCTCACATTATGGCTTCATCAATGTCACTTCATGCATAAGTTACAAAAATAACAGATTATTAAGGAGTGACCCCAACTGGAGTGTCGAGTAGGATGTGCCGCGTGCTGCATTGCCATTACGATTTCTTCCCCTATTCCCGGCATGCCAGATGGAAAACCAGCTGGTGTTCCTTGCCCTCAGCTAACTTCCGATTACCGTTGCCGATTGTTTGGCAAACCTGAGCGCCCAGTTGTATGCAGTGGGTTCCATGCTGATGAGGATACGTGCGGAAGCACTAATGAAAGAGCATATCAGCTACTGAGAGAGCTAGAGGAGTCAACTTTACCGGGTAAAACTTAAGGAGAAGTTCATTCTATATGAAGGAGAATTTTGATTATGAATGTTATTGAAAAAAGAATTGCCGAATTGAAGCAATATCGACCCGATCTTACCGCTCCGAAGGATATAGATTTATTCTGGGCCAAAACACTGGAAGAAGTCCACGCCAAACCTGTACATGCGTTCAAAACTCTCGTAGAAACGCCATATCCTCATATTCTTGCCTACCGGGTTACTTTTGAGGGTGTCGATGATACGCCTCTGCATGCCTGGTATGTACGCCCCCGATTTGCCGGAGATCAAAAGCTGCCATGTATCGTTCTGTTTCATGGCTATACAGGCGGAAAAGGCTATCCTGAAGATTATTCCTCCTGGCTTATGCTTGGCTTTGCTGTATTGGCAGTAGATGTACGTGGTCAAGGTGGAGAAACGGGAGACCGTCTGGGTGATGCTCATGGTACGGTTAAAGGCTGGGTAACGAAAGGAATATTGGACAAAGATACCTGCTACTACAAAACGATTACAACTGATGCCCTTAGAGCCGTAGATTGGGTAGCGGAGCAGTCGGATGTCGATTCGGCTAAAATCGCAATCAGTGGCGCCAGTCAGGGCGGCGGACTTTCATTAATGGTGGCTGCGCTCAGCGATAAAGCTGCTATTACAGTAGCGGATATCCCCAATATGTGTCATATGGATTTTGGTATGATGAATTCTACCAGTTCGCTGACGGAAGCAGCTGAATTTGCTAACCGATTTCCGGAGCATTTGGAGCAGGTGCTACATACATTAAGTTATTTTGACGTGATGAATCTTGCTCATCGTATTCGTATCCCGATCATGGTATCGGTAGGGTTCAAGGATACTGTGTGTATGCCAGAGACGATTTTCGCCGCTTATAACCGTATTGAATCACCGAAAACGATTGAAATTTATCCGTTTACCGGACATTGGGTTGAAGGCTTTCAAAGACGTAAAACAGTTGAATTTTTAGTGCAGCATTTTTCATAATTCCTCCGGTGCACAAAAAAAAGAACACCACGCATCAACCTGCGTAATGTTCTTTTCTGCTGCATCGGGGCCAGTCCCGCTTACGCCAGACAAACTCCTCGACAACTCACACAAAACAAAACTTCTAAGATTACGATGCAGCTCGCTGTTCTGCTGCCGAATCCCCTGTCCATTTTCGCACCCAAACAAAATCCATAATCATCAGACCAAACGGAATGAAGGAGGCAAACATAATAAAAAGAGGCCGCCGTATAGACCAATGCAGTGCTGTTTTCCCATAGATCAAAGCAACGAGGAGCAACAAAAAGCTCACCCGGTATATGTTACCAATCACCATAACCGCCTGGGCCATGCCCGCTGCTTGCAGCGGCTGGTGGGTGAATAGTATCGCCAAATAAGCTATAGCTTGAATCCAGAGCATGAGTCGGACACGCCCTAAAGGTGTTCTTAACACAATTTCAATCCCCTCTCCATTAGCAAGGATGTACTCTCATCCTTTACACATCCTTTATTATAACGAAAAGGTCCCCAAACTCCAACCTATCCATTTTGAATTTTGACCTAGTGAGTTGTGTCTGATAGAGTTGTGTAAGAGGTGATTATAAATGCTTAAACTGGGTATACTGGACCAGTCTCATATTCCTGAAGGCGGTACTGCTCAGGATGCATTATCCAATACAACAGATTTAGCCCGCGAAGCTGACCAACTGGGGTACAGCCGTTATTGGGTATCCGAACATCATGCTTCCAAAACACTAGCGCATTCCAGCCCTGAGGTGCTGATTGCGCATTTGACTGCTCACACATCACGCATTCGTGTGGGTTCAGGCGGTATTATGCTGCCACACTATAGCGCGTATAAAGTCGCCGAAAACTTCCGTTTGCTGGAGGCACTCCATCCAGGACGTATCGACCTGGGAATAGGACGGGCTCCCGGCGGTTTACCGCTTGCTACTCGCGCCCTGCAGGAAGGCAAGTACCAATCTGTCGAACAATATCCACAGCAGATTCTCGATTTAATCGACTACTTCCATGATTCGGTGCCTGACAATCATCGGTTTGCCGGTCTTCATGCCTCCCCGATGATATCGACCGTTCCTGAATTATGGTTGCTCGGCTCCAGCGGAGAGAGCGCCCGATTGGCCGCGATGATGGGGGCCTCCTATGCCTTTGCCCAATTTTTCGGGACTCCAGGCGGTGTAGAAGCTACTGCACGTTACCACGAGCAATTTCAGCCTTCGATCCTGGGTGATAAGCCCCATTCCATGGCGGCAGTTACGGTGGCCTGCGCTGAAACCGAAGAAGAAGCTGAGCAGCTGGCGTCCAGTGCTAGTTTGTATTTCCTTTTGCTCATGCAAGGTAAAGAAATGAGTTCTCTTCCGTCGGTGAAAACAGCAATGTCCTATCCATACACAGAGTTGGATCGTGAGCGGCTGCGTCAGTCCGCAGCATGGCGTGTTGTTGGTACCCCTGAACAGTGTAAGGAACAGCTACTAAGACTGGCTGAGCAGTATCGTACCGATGAGTTACTGGTCGTTTCATCCATTCATGACTTTGATAAACGTGTTCAGTCCTACCGTCTGCTGGCCAAAGCTTTTGATTTGGTATAGACAGCCGTTGAACGGAGGCTGAGCTTCAGAAACATAAAAAACCCCCGCCAGCCTATAATGGCAACAGCGGGGGTTTGTCGTAGAGAAGGGTTCATTGGAACCAACCCATCTACACTATGGAAGTAATTCAAGCACTACAAAAGTCTAACACCACATGGTACTTTGGTAGTATACACATCGAAACTAAAGTTCCAGTTGTTACCTCCTAAAGTTCCAGTTCGTATATACCAAAGGCGCATATTCTATACTCCAAACCTTGGAAAAATTGCACCCAAAAGTCCCATTCTTTACTCATTCCGATAAAGTTAATAACGGTTAAATTCTAAGGTTCCTAAGGTTCTATACCCCAAACCAGCTTACCCTGCTGATATACAGTGCCATGGTCCCAGTCTGCAAATGCTTTTTGGGTAGCACCATAGGAGTAATCGTTGGTCTCATCAAAATTGCTCCAATTTGCAGCATGAATACGGGGTTGAATTTCTCCGCTTTCCCCACCGGGCTGAATCGTTCCGGCTCCATCTGTGAAAGAAATCTCCACATATTTATCAGCCTTGGCCTTTGGATTCGGCAATGTTACAAAAGTTGCTTTTACCTTCTCATTGCCAATCCTGGCCCAGTCTACAAAAAACTGCTGAGCTTGTTTGCTTTCATCTGTGTAATAGTAGCGAATTTTTAGATCGCTCAACTTCACAGCTGTTTTCCCTGTATTTTTGATATTAAATTCAGGACGGATTGCGTTATCCTTGGCATTTGTGTCACCGGTGCGATACTGTAGCACAATTCCTTGATCGTTACTGCCTGGTGTACTTCCTCCGTTGTCGTTATCGCCGCCGTTGTTGCCACCACCGTTATTACCGCCAGTGTTGCCATCTCCGCCGTTATCCCCACCGTTGTTTCCGCCTCCACCAATGTTGCTGGAGCCTTCCAGAATCGCCTGTTTTACGAATTTTCCAGAAGCGGACAATTGTGAATCAGACCATCCGCCCTTACGGTCAGCACCAGACATCAGCGCAGCAGAGGTCTCATTTTTATCTGACAGCGACCAGTTAGTCCAACTGATTCCACGGCTAGCCAGAAAATCAGTCCATACTTTGGATTCATTCAGGAACGGACCACCGTTACCCGAAGCATCGCTTGTACCCCACTCGGTAGCAAATATGCCCACGCCTTTGTTCAGTGCATAATCGACCCGATCGCGCAAGAATTGTCCATGCGTACCCGCATAGAAATGTACGGTATACATTGTATTCTTGTCTGGAAGTGGATGGTCTGCTGCATCATGTACATCCTGACTCCATGTGCCTGTTCCTACAATAATAATATTGTCCGGGTCCTTAGCGCGAATAACCTGAGATACCTCAGACGCATAAGGTCGGATTTGATTGTTCCAGTTCACATTTCCATTCGGCTCATTGGCAAGTTCATAGATTACGTTAGGTAAATGGCCGTACTGAGTTGAAAATTCATTAAAGAAAGCTTTGGCTTCATTTTTATGAATGTTCGGATCGCCATCTGAAAGAATGTGCCAGTCGATAATGACGTACAAGCCCAGTTTCTGTGCTACCTCAATCGCTTCTTTCACTTTATTTTTCAAAGAAGGATTGGCGATATAACCACCTTCTTCAGTGTACAGTGCAACCCGAAATATGGAAATGCCCCAATCGTCCCGTAGCCATTTCATAGAGTCCTGATTTACCAGATCCCCAAACCATTGGACGCCGTGAGAGCTAATACCTTTGAGTTGCACAGGTTTACCGTTTTTATCCACCAATTTACCATTCTTTACTGAAAGTTGTCCGTAACGTTCCACAGGTGTCGTCCCAGCAGCCTCTGCTGTTTGCGTATTCCAGTTGAATCCGTTCGTTAACGTTAATAGTAATACTGCTGTTAGCATCACCGCTACTCTTTTTGCGATCCTTGACAGGATCCATTGCCCATTCATCATTTACACATTCCTTCCTTTTTATAAAGTAGATGAGACTTATCAGTACGTTGTTCTCTGCTCTTTTACCCCCTCCTTTATACAACAAGAGGATCAGGTCCAAACATCGATGTCACTTACCTGTATATGGATGATACTACTATTATAGTTAGTTCCATGTTACATTTCGACTTTATGATAGAAAATGAACAGGAAGTCACGGTTTTGGGATGTGTTCTACTTGGTTGGCTACTATGGAGTACTAAAGGGACAAAAGACTCATTTACCAATTGCAAAATTCGGAGAATTTTAGTTATTTTAATAAAAAAAGACCGCTTCCCGTGCCTTGGCTCGGTAGCAGTCTTATAGATGATCTTATATGTGATCGAATAATGTTACAAATATCGTCTTAACGTATGATCTCCCTATTACCCCTGAGCAGTTGCTTGAGGTTCTTTGGTCGTCTGATCTTTCTTCATATCGCCGCCATCCGTCGCTTGCTCTGTCAGTACAGTCTCAGATGAGTTACCTATTACCTTGTCAATAAGTTGCAGCCAAGGTTCTTCACTACCTCCACAGCTCTCAATATCACCGAGCAGGGACTCTAGCGTGGTTCCTTCTTCTGGCAAATCAATAACTAAACTGTCTTCGTCAACTTGGATGGTGCAGCAGGTTTTCATTGTAAATCCCTCGCTTAATTCATATTTGAGCATGCAGTAAGCTAGCTCAGATGGGATGAACTCCCATGGATTCCGGGATAAGCCCGTTGAATCCGTCTGAAATTATAAACCTAATGCACATCAATTGCAATGAACAAACCTTGAATTTTTAAGAATTAGCGAGTGGTACGGGCAGGAATGGAAATCTAAACGAAGTGTTCGTGCCAGTAATTTTGGATTTATAGAAAATCAGTTCAAACAATCAGCAAGCTCCGTAAAAATCACACCAAGCGCATAAGCCCCCGCGTCTGGATAACCAAGGCTTCTCTCTCCTACCGTTCCGGCACGGCCCATACGCGCCACGATGTCTTCCGTCTTTTTGGCCCCTAATACAGCGGCTTGAGCACCACTTACAAAGGCTGTCTTCACGTCAAAATCTAATTTTGCGCTCTCCAACCAGCTATCTGCACATGGCACTAATGCATCAATAAGCGTTTTATCGCCAACAACGGCTCCTCTGCCGAAAGAACGTTCGCCTGTTGATTGTATGCCTTGCACCGCAGCCTGCATCATATCTGCGAATTCGGAAACGGTGAGTTCGGTTCGTTCGCCAGCAGATCGTGCCGCTGCGCGAAATGCTGAGCCCCAGATCGGACCCGAAGCGCCACCGCAGTATTCCATGATGACGAGCGAGCATGAATGAAGAAAGGCTCCCATCGTCAAAGAGTCTTGATTCAGGATGTCTCTCCATTCCCGTTTCAGCTGACGAAATCCCTTAGCAACGCTCATGCCAAAGTCGCCGTCGCCTGCATGAGCGTCAAGATCGCAGAAAGGTACCTCATTCTTGATGATAACCTCACTCATCTTATCGACTAGGTAGGTAAGATTGTTCAACGTAACTTTGTTGTTCTCAATAACTGCGAAGGCAGGGTCCGTTTCTACCTCAAAGGATACTTGCCGCTTTTCGTCTGCTACAGTTGAAATATCCGTGAATACGACATGATCAACAGGTCCAGCCACCTTGAACGCAGGCGCGTTGCTTTCATGAGAGAGGAGCGTTTTCAGTTCCTTGTCCAGCTTCATGATGGAAACCGAGATACCTGCCATATCGATACTCGTCATATAATTGTTGACAAAAGTACGATCAATCTTGACCCCCTTCGCTGCTAGTTCGCGAGTGACCGAATGGTTGAAGAGGTACAGTTCTTGCAGAGGCGTACCGCCGAAACCATTGATCAACAGGGCGATTTCTCCGCTGAATCCAGTTTCGATCTGCATGTCTCGAAGGAGATCGGTTACCATTCTGGCTGCCAGCGTATCTGCATCCGTCAGCTTCTCGCGGCTGGTCCCAGGCTCGCCGTGAATGCCAACACCGTACTCGATTTCATCATGCCCGAGCTCTAATGTTGGCGTGCCCTTCGCCGGCACGGTACACGAAGTCAATGCGAATCCGATACTGCGTACATTCGCAGCGGCTTTCTCGGCTACTGCTTTAACTTCCGCCAGACTCCGGCCCTCTTCCGCCGCTGCACCCGCGATCTTGTGGACGAGTACCGTTCCCGCCACTCCGCGCCGTCCGACTGTATATAGGCTGTCTTCTACCGCGATGTCGTCCTCAACCTTTACATAGTCCACTTCCAGACCGTCTTCAGTGGCCAGATGGGCGCCGTTTCTAAAGTTCATAATATCGCCGCTGTAATTTTTGATAATCAGCAGCGCACCTTTTTTCCCGGTCGTCGCTCGGATGGCCTGATATACTTGAATTTGTGAGGGAGAGGCGAAGACATCACCGCAGACCGCGGCATCGAGCATCCCTTGGCCAACGAAGCCGGCGTGGGCGGGTTCATGCCCGCTGCCACCGCCGCTGATGAGCGTTACTTTCTCCGCGTTCAATTCCTTTTTCTTGAGCACTTTGTATTTTGGCAGAAATTCCAACTCAGGATGCGCGAGCGCAATACCACTGCACATCTCAAGGACCAAATTTTCCGCACGGTTGATGACCTTTTTCATGCTACTTTACCTCCGCTTTGTACTGGCTCCCGATACGGTTGGCCGCAGCGATTGCCGCTGCAACCTGCTCCACTGTGACCGGAAACGGCATGGAATGAATCGATTCCTCCAAAATGCAGGCCTTTGCAGCTACTTCCATAAGTTCTTCCTGGCTGATATGATCGACGCCGATATCAGCCAAGCAAACCGGTAAACCGACGGCTAAACAGAAATCAAGTACCTGATGTAATTCTTCCGTCGGTGCGTTTTCGAGCACCAGCTGTGCGATCGTGCCGAACGCAACTTTCTCTCCATGATAATAATGATGCGTGCCTTCCAAAATCGTGAGTCCATCATGAATCGCATGGGCCGCCGCAAGTCCGCCGCTCTCGAAGCCGAGGCCTGAGAGTAAAATATTAGTTTCAATGATATTCTCGAGTGCTTGCGTAACCTGGTTTTCATCACATGCCGCTTTTGCTTTGGCACCGTCTTTCAACAGCATTTCATAGCATAGCGTTGCAAGTGCAATCGCCGCATTTGTACCTACTGCTGGCGCACACTGTCCTTCGCGTACTCCGTTAGGCAGTCCGGCATTGACCCTGGAGTAAGAACGGGAGGTCGCACGGGCTTCAAAGTAAGTCGACAGTGCATCACCCATACCTGACACAAGGAATCGGGTTGGTGCATTGGCAATTACGGTGGTATCGACTAATACGACACTCGGACTTTGCTTAAAATAGGCGTAATCGTCGAAAGCACCTTCCGGAGTGTACAGAACGGCCGAGTGACTTGTCGGTGCATCCGTCGCAGCAATCGTCGGACAGATGATAAGCGCTTCCCCTTGAGCCACACATTTCGCCGCGTCGATCGCTTTCCCGCCGCCGAGACCTACGATACAATCGCATCCGTTTGCAGTAGCAATTTCCTGAAGTCTGGACACTTCCTGTCTGGAACACTCACCCATAAAACCGCTTTCAATAAAGGTCACGTTATATTTACCCAAAGTGGAATCGAGTTTATCTTTTACCCGCGCCACATCGGCAGGATGCGCAATCAGTAAAGCGGATTTGCCGAAGGTGCTCACATAGTAACCCAAATTCAACAATTCGTTTTCACCTTGTACATATTTGCTTGGGCTGATAAAAGCTTTTCTCATCTATAATTCCTCCTTATGATTGTGTTGGCTTCGTTCTGATTAAAACTATAACCGAACCATGTAAACTTTACATTGGAGGAATCAAGGAATATATTATAATCTACAATCGTATTTTTTTGCACTAAGGATCACGAATTGTACTTTTTTGTTATCGCTTACAAGATAATTTACTATTAAGGGATGAGATCTTGATACGTGAACATTTGAGCATCCAGAAAATCTTTGATTTAAAAAAGTGGGAGCAGTTGCAGGATTCATTAGCATCCGTTACCCAATTAGCCATTCTCACCGTCGATTATAAGGGGAATCCCGTAACTAGCCACAGCCAATGCCAATCGTTCTGCAAGAAGGTTCGTCAGAATGAGAATCTTCTTCCCTACTGCCAAAAATGTGACTCTCGCGGTGGACTTGAAGCGGTACGTTCCAACAAACCTTATATTTATCTCTGTCATTATGACATCGTCGACATCGCGGTACCGATCATTATTGACGATAAGTACATTGGCGCCGTCATGGCAGGTCAGGTCCGCTTAGCCGATCCTTCGAGTGCCCTACAGCTGGAGCAAATCCTCACGTCAAAAAATGAAAAACTGTACAGTTCCAAATGGGAGGAACTTAAGAACGACTACGCCGATCTGCCCTCCATGACCTATCAGAAAATTCAGACGATCTCCAACATGTTATCCTTACTGTGTAATTATATTGTTGAAGAAGCGATGAACAAAAATCTTCTCGCAGAAATGTTCGAGAAGGCGTCGGCCACACAGTCCACTCCGCAGTTGTCCGAGATCCTTCCTGGCTACTCGCTGGAGCATATTGAAAACCTTAAGAAAGAAATGAATAATTTCTTAGCAAATGCCTATCTGAATTCCTCAGGAGATGTGGATATTTCGTGCGGAAATCCCGTACTCAAACCCGCCTTCGAATATATCTTTGAGCACAAGGGTGAAACTTTTTCTTTGAAAGCCATGGCTGACTTGTGCCACATTAGCCCAAGCTATTTTAGTCGGCTGTTTGCCAAGGAAACGGGTGAGAACTTTTCCAGCTATCTTTCCCGCCTGAAGATTAAATGGGCGAAGCAGTTGCTCGAAGCTACAGATATTCCTGTATCTCAGATCAGTAGCGAGCTCGGCTTTAATGAGCCGGGGTATTTCATTAAAATATTCAAAAAGTATGAAGGAACAACGCCCGCGGTGTACCGAAAGTATTACAAGGGATAAAACAAATGAAAAACAGATGATTCACGGGTCTAACGTCACCATGATCATCTGTTCATATTGTTCTGCTCAAATTACGTATCCAGGTTGTGCTTCTCAGGCTACCTGAGATTGTGTTTTACGCTCAACACCATCTCCTTTTTATCAGCAATTTTATGGAGTGTTTTTTATCTTTACTGTAGTGTTTCTGACTGATCCTGGGCGTTCGTTTCATTGTGCATGGATTCCGATTTTTTCTTGCGAAATAATTTGGCAAAAAACTTGCCTATCACGCCAAACACACCTGCACAAGCAGCACCAATAAGTAGGATAACCTTAATTCCCGCGCCCTTAAAAAAAGCAATGAGTAATGCCAACAAGCCTACTTTTTTAGCTACTGCCAAGCCTGCTCCTCCCAAAATCAACCCGGTTAGGCCGTATTCGGAAATTTTGTCCGTTGAAGCATTAAAATCCTCGTACCGCTCACCTGATTTGACTGTCAGCTTGGGTAATATGTTCTCATTCAAAAACTTCTTATCTGCGTCCAAATGCGCAGGATCGGACACTAATATTGCAGAGATATAACCCTGACGAGTGAGCAAGCGAACATTATAATTGATCAGCTTTTCCTTGTTCCCATCCTCCGCCAACATAGACCAGGTTAGATTATGGGTCGCTTCATTATAAAAAGGCTCGACATCCCAGCCCGTAACATACAAGCGATCACTTTCCGCTTTTTCCTTATTACTCTCTTCCGTCCCCTTTTTATAACTATCTAGAATGGCATCCGCATCGATATCTTCTTTTTCATCATCCTTGATGTGTCCAAGTTCATCGTATTCAAAAACAACTTCCCAATTTTGATTTTCATCTTTCGGAAATATACTCCCAATCTCCTTACCAGATGGCTTGTCATGATTCATCTCGCTTGCCTTTGCTGTGTTAGCTGCATCCAAGAAAAGAAGAGATGAGTCCAGTTCAACCGCAGCCATTTTTCCCAAGTCTACCTTTCGGCCGCCCTCAATCCAATTTAATTGTTCATTAGATGAGGCCCACGCGTTACCCCCACTGAGTAACACCAGACTAAGCGCCAACAGCGCTCCAAAAATCGTTTGGCCCCATTTCATTTTGTTACTACATCTGTTATCTAGTCTCTTGTTCAAAACTCATTACCCCTTTATAAATTCCAATATCTCCCGTGTCCCCAACCATATTAGCCACTGCTTCATATTTTGTCAATTCACAGTAGCAAAGGGAGTTTCCGAGACTTAATACTCATTTTTATACATATGTATGCAAATATTCTAATCTAATCGAACTGAATTTATAACATGTGAATAAGCGATAAGAAAACCTCATAAAGGACAAGCACAATTGCGCAATAGCACTACTTCTCCGTTCCAGTTTCCTACTTATGAATTCCTAAAAGAGGCTTATTCCTTGATACGACAACCCCATTGACTTCTAGCTTAATTTCGAACAATCCATCTAGCATAAAAAATGTCGAATTTCATCAGATTAAGGAATGCATAATTCATCTAACAAGAGACTTTAGTCTTAGTGACTTTTCACCTGTTTTTAGACATATGTCAACTTTTTTATTTAAAAGAATGTATAGGCTTTCATAGGGTTGATTTAATTAGAAATAAGCTAATCATTGAATAGCCTTCTAAGAGTTCACTGCTTGTTTTGGAGACTAGAGGCTATTCACCAGTATTTTATAGTGTCACCATAGCACACAACTGGTTATTCTCTACGAGAAAAAAACTTATTCCTCTCATGTTCGAGTGAAATAAGTTTTTTAAGATAAATTATAATTTTGGGGCCAATTAATTGTGTGAATTCTTTTTACAATCTGTTATTCTCGCTCTTTTAATTAGCTATTAATATCCTTATTTACATGCATTTAATCTATTAACTTCAACAATATCATTTACGTTGTATTCATCAAACTTTTCAAGAAGAGCACCAAAACCTTTTGATAGTTGAAATTCCATTTCTTCCTGATATATTGGACAAACAACTAAAAATTGTATTGTTTTATCTTTACTTAACATTAACGAGCTAAATCCTTCATCTTCACGAATGGGAGGTAATAATAGCATACAAGTGAAATTATTGTCATTTGCAATTGGTTCTGGAGGTTCCCCATTAGGTATAGTGTCTCCATAACAAAACCATGTGTTTCTTTCATGCGGGAACTTGCCAAGTTTTCTTAGCCAACCAAATGGCCAATAATCTTTAAAATCTTTAATATCCTCTTTAGCCACAGGCCATGATGCCGGAAGATACATGATAAGTTCTGTATATTCCCAATCTTTATTATCTTCTGAAACTTGTGCAGGTAATAAGCTCATTCCTGACGTTATAATAGTATGAAAGTCTCTTTGGTCGTTTGCTCGAAAAATGATTAAGTTTATATTTAGACTTTCTGAAACGGTCTCTATATTTATTAAATCTGGCTCACCAATGTATTTCTTATAATGTTCTAATAATTGATTATTTATATCCAATATTATCACTTCCTCTTATAAGCAATCTCTTTGTATTGAAGTCCTCCCATAGGCTGTTAGAATACCAATAGGCTTCCTTGAGGCCACTTCCCTTTCCAACCACAAGGTATATGTCCTGAATTATATATTTCCAACAATTCTGTATGAAAGCCTGGTTTTACATACGTGCTATATGCATATTCCATCATTGCAGTAAGCAAATCCCACTCAACGCTCTCATATATACAATTGTTTAATTTATTTCTTTCTATAAATGTAGAAATATTTTTAAGGACTCCATCCTTAAGTAATAATTTAGCCTCCATAGTAATATTATTCCACTGTCTGTATTCTTCTCGCCAATTCTCATGTAGAGTCGAAGTTAGTTGATTTCTTATTTGGAGTCTAACATTATCCCAAGTAGAATTAACTTTTTTTTCAACATCAACCCAGTTACGTACTTGCGTAACATTAACATTGAGTGCAGCATTAATAGCATCCCCACAGTTACTGAAAAAGTCAATTTTAGATATTGTATTATCGTAAAAATCCTTTACTTCGTTCATTTTCTTCCCCTCAGTTTAGTTTTATTTTTTGAAATAAATATTTATATATAGAATTTATTTGTCCTGGTATTTTTGGTATTGGATCATCATCTTGTAAACCATATTTTAACCGTTGGCTTCTAGCTTTCTCCACTACATCTAAGGTTTGTTTTTCGGTTAATCCGGCCTTTCTCAACGATTTATATAATGCTACGTTATATTCAGCATTTGTAGGAATTAAACCTTTTTTATCCCCTTTTCTATATCTATTAAAAAATTCTTCCATAGTTTTATGTGCCATAAAATGTGGTGAACCAACATCCTTAAATGCATTGCCCTCTAATTCGATAGTATATCCTTCATCTGACGGGATTACCTGTTTGCCATTCCCATCTTTTTTAAATGCAGCATCTTGATTAAGGTGATGCTTTTGCTTCCCAGATTTATCATATTTCCACTCACCATACTTCTTAACAGTTACTTTTTCTTTACTTCCTACTGTTCCCTCAACCTTTTTCGCCGCGCTCTCTTCCATTTCCTTCATGACCTTGTTGTAATTCTTCTGCACATCCGTCTGTGGAAGTGGTCCGCTGTCCATCTTATTAACGTGCGGAACTGGCGCTCCGTTGGCTGTGGCCAACTTCCCGGGGCTGAGGCCGTCTGCCATTTTACTCAGTTGCTCATTGAACTTCTGACCCAGTTTACTGCCGGACTGCTCCAGCTTGGTTACAGCTTTGCCAAAGCCTGCCCCGACTGCATCTACACCTTTGCTAATCCATTGCGGTGTAACCTTGCTGCCTACTTTTTCAGCGAATCCGCCAATGGCCTTGCCTACTTTGGAATCCAGTACGCCTACGGTGACAAAACCCAATCCCGCGTCCTTTGCTACTGAGCCCCAGTTGATCTTTTCACCACTCAGCACCTGACTCGCTAGATTTTCCGCGGCATTTGTGACACCGCCGATCGCTGCTTTCCTCAGTAAGGTTCCCCCTACACCGAGAGGGCCAAAGATTGCTCCAGATACCGCCCCGATTCCCGCTTCCTTCAAGCCAGTCAGGGCATAGTCGCTGAAGTCGCTCACTTCCCCTCGGGCGATATCTGATGCGGCCAAGCTTGCTACACCCAAGCCACCCGCCAGCAGCGCTCCTCCGGCTACAGCTGCAATGACCACCGTACCCGCTCCAAGCGTCGCTACCGTAATAGCTGCTACCACGGCTACAGCTGCCACAACCGCCAAACCGCCCAAAATATTCATCCCCAGCTTGCCCCAGTTAAACGGTTCAGGGGGTGGCGGCGGTGGAGGTGGCTCGCCTTCCTTCGGTTCATCATCAAACGGCGGGTATGCAGTTCGGTCGCTACCGTCCGCCCAGACGTTTCCTCCCAACACGTGGTATTCGTTTTCTACCGAAAGCCCCGTGCTTCCTCCCGTTTGATACGCCATGACCTGGCTGGTTCCGTCAATAATGATTTTCTTCTGCGTCTTCAGAATGATTTCCTGTTCTGCTTCTAACGATAACTTCTTGGGACTAGTTAATTCAATCCCAGTAGCATCGTCCAGACTCATCTGCAATGTCCCACCCGGATCACCCATGATATGGATGCGACCCGGTGCTATTTTCAGCTCACTTCCATGCTCCGTTCCAAAATATCGATCATTGGGATTACTCGTTTTCGCGCAACCGTCTCCATTTGTACGAACCGCACCCAAAATCATTGCTCTGGAACCAGACGCATCTGGAAAATACAGGCTTGCCTGTGTTCCCACCTTCGGCATACTGTACATCGCACTTCCCGTTGGGGGGGCGAACGGATACCAATGCGGCTCGGATACCCCATCATCCTTATCAATCGCCAGCCGCAGCTTCACTTCCTCTCCCTGTACCGCAATGACCTCTCCTTCCAGAGAAATTCCGATTGTTTTGGGATTGGGGATGAAATCACTGCGAATGCCCTCCGCGCGGGCCAACACATAACTGAATAGCAAATGCCCCTTTTCCATGCGGCTTCGCAATTCAGTTACAATCATTATTTTCTGGCGAAATTGCACCTCGTCTCCAAGAGCATACCGTTCTCCGCTTTCAATCTCGTATTTGAAAAAGTCGGTATCATGTAGCCCGGCTGACGTTCCGCCTGCCCGCTGGTAGCCCTTTAAATCCTTACTTGCCGTATATGGCGTATCCTTCCGAATGGTTCGCTGGGTGCCAGCAGGCATGCCGAAATACAGTTTCGGCGATGCGGACTCCCATATGTCGCTGACCACTACTGTATGTAAACGGCTCGCCATCCGTTTCATAAACTCCCAGTCGGTTTCATCATACTGTAAAATGGCTTCGCCTACCGACTGCTCACCGGTCTGGTACAAGACATCACTTCGCTCATAGCCTTGAGCAAGCTTATTCACTAACTGTTTATATGTTTGTTTTTCCTCAGGAAAAGACCGCTTTCTTTTGACAATATCCAGCTCAAATGAGCCACTGATTCCTTCCAGTGTAAGTGTATACACTCCATTATGGTTCTCAACTTCTACCGTATGGACAACACCCTTAAACAAGCTAATTTCCTCTTGTCCATTCTGCGCATACACATGTAGCTGATCCTCTGAGGTCGCATCCAGCGCAGCCGTGGCATGACTCGACTCCCTACAAATGCCTGTGAGTGTAATACGCCCATGTTCACCCGGCTTCCACTCGATCTGAACATCCTTTAAGACCTGAATGGGGTAGGGGGAATCTATTCGAATCTGATCATATCCTATCATGTTTTCAAACCTCCCTTCCAGCTACTACTCCTGCTGGCCATTCGTATGAAATTCGATAAATCCATGATATAAACAAGTCTGAAATGAAGAGGTCGTCAAGGCTGGCTGGCCTTCCACCTTTGTCGGTTCTTTTGTGTTTTTCCACTTATCCGTCAGCATTGGTAAGCATGGCTTCCCTGAGATTGTGGAGCCATCTTCGGCGATCAGATATATAGTCTCGGCACTCGGCTGTTCTGGACTGGTGCAAATTCCAAAATGAGGGACATTCTCAGGAGAATAATCTCCTTCATTCATCATGGGTTTACCATTAACAAAAGCCCCGTGGCTGTTCGGCAAATTGATCTTTCGAGGATGCGTCCCGCAAGTGCAACGCATACAGGCCCCCCGTACGACATAATACTCATTATCTGACATGTTCCCTTTCCCTCCCTATTTCACCTGGACTTGCTCCAAAGCGATCCCGGTATAATCACGCCGCAATATACTTTCCGCCACATCCAAACGGACGATGATCATCGGGGTAGAACTCTCCTGGATTGTAAATATCTTGTGGCTCCGAATAGCATCTGCTTGTAATACCAGCTTTCTAAGCACACTTTGATCCAAATTCCATTCGCTTTCTGGATGTACTGCTGCAAGCCGCTCCACAAAAGGAATATAGTAATTCTTCTGTATCTTCTGTTCGATCTGAGTAAGTACCGTTAATTTCATAGGCATCTCCGGCACATAGGCCTGGACAAGGCGTTTTAAAGCACCTGAAATGAGTGGGATGGGACCTTCTAGATAATCAATAAAAATACTTTCTGCATCTGCCTTCACATGAAACATCAATGGCTTGACAATATCCTCCGGCTGCAAATCATACAGCTTCCACGGATCAATCGTTTCCATCACCTTTTGTAGCGTAGGAACATGGGTATACCGCACATCCTGCTTTAAGAGGAAATAATCCATGAAGATTCCCCCTCTCGTGCCTCTGCTCCCTCACTACGCGTAAAACGGCACAATATTTCGCTATCATCTCGATACTCTCCAGCAAATATCGTGCATACATTTGCTTTTGGCATCCTTTCTAACGAAGGGGAAGCGATAAACACTGGCATCTGGCTTTTCAAGAACTCTACAGTTAGCAGATGGTATTTGACCGCCTCAATTTGTTGAATTTGTTCAATATCCATCGTCGAGATCTTACGGGCATAATCTGATTTAAGCTTTTCCAGCTTAGCCATACGATTGAACAAAGGCTCGAAAACAAAGTCTGCCGACCATTCCACAGCGCATTCAGTCTCATCCAGAAACCAATTTTCATCATAGGCATCTATACGATAAACCGCTTTATTTTTCACAACACGAGTTCTGAGCAAGGAGATATAAATATATCGAATATCCCCCTTACGACCTTGCTCGTGCTGAAGGGTAGCGAGCCGGCATAGCGACTCTAGAGCTGCTATAAGCTCGTCTTCAATGGCTTGCTGGCGCGTCAGAAAGTTGTTTTCAATAAGAGCCAAATCATGTATCCATTCCGTAAATACGTGCTTTTCCAGTAAATCCTGCAACGCAGCATCCCGATCCATGAGCTTCATTCAATGTTCACCTTACCCCCGGTTAATCTCACATCATCCATGATGTCGAGTTTGGCTCCGGATTGAATAAAACTTACGCCTTCTTTCCCCTCCATAATAATTTTCGATCCCCCTGTAATTTGGATATCTTCCTGAGCAGACAGGGTTATTTTTTTGTTACTGTTAATTTCGATCCCGCCTTCATCCGTGAGACGCATGAGCATTTGCCCACTGTTGATAATTTCTACTGCACCAGGCTTGAAAACGACTTGTTTGCCGTATTTGGTGCTGATACTTTTGACCGCAGGATCACTTCGTTTAACAGGATCAGAAGAGGCCAGATCGACAGAACTGGCGGCAAAAGCATGCTGCTCCCGTTCATCTGGAAAGTACAGACGGATTTGATCACCTACTTCCGGCATAACATACCAGCCGCTGCCATCAGGAGAAGAATAAACCGTAGAATAGGGAAACCACATAGCCCCAGATGCATTCGAGCCTTGATCAATTTCCAGCTTGATTTTCACTTTTTCTTTGGAAATATCAATTACCTTGCCAAACAGAGAGGCTCCTGAAAGATCATAGGCATAGACGGTCGGGCATTTTAACCCATGTGCATCCCGTAAAATGTAACGATTAACGATCAGATTTCCTTCTGTGGTCGTCTCCGCCCTAGCTATGTAAAGCGTTCTTTTATGAAAAGTGACGGAACTGCCCAGCTCTAGCACTTTGTTGCTGGTCACTTCATAACTCAAGCTGTTAGACTCACCATATCCCGGCAGTCCGTTACGGGACATGAGCTTGTGCTCCTTCAAGTCTTTTTTTATGGAATAGTTATGTTCGTTCAGCAGTTGAGGGGCACTAGAATGGGGGACACCAATCACATATTTCAATCCTTGTTGCATCGTAATTGGAATTAAAGCAGCATGCAGCCGAGAAGCAATTCTTTTGACAAAAGCCCAGTCCGTTTCATTGTATTGCACTAATAATTCACCGATAGCTGCGCCATTAGAAGCCTCGTCAATCACTTCTGCATCAGTATATGAACTTGTAACATGCGAAAATAGATTGTTATATGACTCCGCTGTTTTTTGGAATGAACGACGTTTGGGGCGAATGTCCATCATTAAGGTTTCACTGCTAGCCTCAATCGTAAGCTCTCGTACTCCGTTTACAGCTTTTACAGCAATATTCGTGACGATTCCCTGAAAAAACCGGATCTCCTTGCCTTCACTTTTTAAGAAGACTTCGATGTGCTCATCTTCATCTGCTTTTTCTACGTATTGATCCAGCTTGTCTTCCGAAACAATTCCACGTATGCAGAAGCTCACATGTTCGTTTAACTGTTTAATAAGATGGATACTTAATACACGCTGAAACTGATAAGGGGCTACCTGAACATCTGCTGTGGTGTAAATGGGGTTACTCATTCATATCCCTCCTTTTCTGCCTCGTCAACCGTTTGAATGGTACGAATCATCTGCAGGGCGGCATCCCGCCATTCAGCATACTGCTTATATGGACAACAGAATGTTCCCATGACCGTCTTTCCTTCCAGCTCAAAGTAGAACATATTGTGGTAGATGGGCTCGTCCAGCGCAGGACTTTTAAAGTCAAAATAGCCAATCTGCTTACCATGTACCTCTTCTATTTTCTCTTCATAAAATACGTGGGCAGGATTCATATTTTTCATCATTGCCTTCATGCCAGAAGTGAGCTGTTCCACCCATTCATCTTGTAGCGTCTGGTCCACCCGATTCAGGGTAACATCCACACTGCCCAAATCATTCGTCAAAATCATTTCTGGACGTTGCTCATGAGGATATTTAATCTTTTGCAAATGCTTGGGCATTGGAGTAAAGATAGAGGGGACATGCATTTTCAGCCGATCCTTAAAAAAAGATCGCTCTTCAAACACATAGGATTGACCGTCAATGATTATGGGTCCTGCTAAAATATTGTTAGGCCTCTTCAGCTTCTCCATCTCACGGAGCTGATCCAAAATCTTTTCATCCTCATATTTCATAATGCACACTCCTCTACCTGATTTTCTAATCCACAATCATCCGTCCGGCTCCGCCGCCCTGCCAACGGCCTGCTGTTCGTTTTCCACGTCCGGCGCCTTCTAGAATAAGTACTAGCTGTCTATGCAGTTGAGCATGAGAATAATCTCTGTATTCCGTAGCATTTCGGTTTGCGATGTAATGCTGAATGGATTCCCTGTCTACAACTTCCGAGTTCAGGCACATCAACGCAAACATACAATCCATCGGATCGGATGCACCACTTTTAAGCAGCTCGGATGCGAAATAGCGCATCGTCTCCGGGCGCAATGTACTCTGCTTCAAACCCGCAAAAGGAGCATGGATATCACTCCATGTATTGAATTCCGTTGCCATGTCGGCAAAATCCTGATAATCCGAGCGAAGCACGGCTCCCTCTTTGAGCTTGAATCGGCCCAGCTCCATCTCATCCAGACCGATTTCTGCCTCATCCTCCAGCACGATATCTGCATGATGGGCTGTGAAATCCGGGCGATCTGTTTGTTCCAAAAAGAGCAGCTTCAACACCGACAGCCGCCCTGTGGCCGCATACGACACTTCCTGCTCCTGCTCCAGCAGATACAATCTACCCTTGTGCTTCACGATGCCTCTACCAATGGTTAGCGTGTACTCCCCGACAGTTACGTTCATTCCTGTAATGATGCCATCCGAATAATCCTGATACCGGATATCGAGAAAGCTGCGGGGGTAGTCCCGCAGGTTCTCTAGCATCTCGGTTTTGAGAATACGGCCTTTCTCGAACTTCGGCACGATATGGGTTAACATGTGGTTTCCTCCTCTCCGTGCCGATTTCGGCACAAGTGTCGCCCGGCACCTCAGTAATGACATTGCGTAGCAACGTTATGCGCCAGCCGGGTCGCTCTGCGACGTCATTACTGCTCTTCTTTATTCAAGGGAACGGACAACCGATTCACACCGGGTGCAGGAGCCGGGACAGGCATCTCTGTCAGCGATGGATTTTGCTTAATATACTCAGAGTAGTCCAGCCAATTTTTGTTCACCACATAGGTACGAGCGATTTTGTCATGCAACGCCTGCTTTTTTTCAGTGAAAGCTGCCATGATATAGCCTACAAATATAGTGACTAAGCTAATGATTTTACCCCAGTAGCGGGCGTTGGCCCGTCCGAAAGATATTTTTTCATTATTTTCATCCGCAACGACAATCCCCGCAGCCAGCTTGCCGACCGTTCCTCTGCATTTTGATGATTCCATGATGGTGTGGTAAAGCCAATCCAATAAAAGAGGGCCAAAAATAATAATAGCTCCCAAAATTCTCACCGACACATCGTCTAAGTGTGAAACAAACTCCGAAAAATTCGGCATTTTTACGAACGCAGAGACAAACCCTATCGTCACAAACGGCAACGTATCAATCAAACGAATAGTCACAAATAAAATAGTATAATCTAGCAAATGGGCTAAAAATCTTTTCCAAAAACCAGCGTACATCCTACTGCTCCTCCTGTTTAAAGCCTGCTGTTCATCAGAATCTTTGAATCTGTGTGCCAACCTAAATGTTACATTCCAGCTCCGCGCCCAGCCTGCTCACGAAGGATATAATTCAGCTCGCGTTTGTCCACAACGTAGGTACGGGCAATCAGATCGTGGAGAGCCTGTTTTCTCGCCGTAAAGGCTGCCATAATAAAGCCGGCGAACAAAATGATGACTGATAGAAGCTTACTCCAGTAGCGGGCACTAGCACGTCCAAAGCTGAGCTTGTGATTAAACTCATCTACTACAACGATGCCGAGAGCCAGTTTGCCCACCGTGGCTTTGCATTTCGATGATTCCATAAGCGCATAATATAGCCATATAGCTCCCCAATTCAGCAAGGTCTGTCCTATTACTTTCATGGTAACAATAGAAGACGATCCGTCTGAGAGCAAAGAGCTTTCTGCCGGAGACGGTACCCAATCCCCTAAGGTCCGAATTACCATCCAGATCAATCCAAATATTAAAAATACAAACCATAGAATAAGGCCATCGATGATATAAGCCAAAGTTCGTTTCCAAAAACCTGCATACAGCACGTTATCCCCTCCAAGTGTTGTGTACTTTTCTAATTTCAGCATTTTGCAAAACCCTTAATTTACTATTTCGTGCCGTCAAAGAAATCCAGCTCGGAGAGATCATTCTCGAAGGCAAAAAAGCGTTTGGGTCCCAGATGCAGCAATTCATCTCGGCGAGTAATCGGCACTACATAAAAGCCCCAGCGGCTATCTCCGACAAAAACAAAATATTTCGTTTCCCCATTACGGATGGAGTCCGTATCATCCTGCGGGATATCCCGCCCGTACAGCACTGCAATTTCCTCATACGGCATGGGTTCAAAAGCTTCTGGCCGACTACGATACACATGGCGCTGACGCAGCTTGCCGCCGTCGGCCGTCAGGAAGAACTCCACCTCAGCCGCATGAGACGGCCGGGAAATAGAACCGCGTACCCGGTTGCTTTCCAAACTCGCAATCAGCTCCTTTTCGCGCCCCGTATGCGTCCATGCGCTGACCGTGTACGGTATAGCCGGAATGTGATTGGTAATGACAGGCTCAATCGTGCCCATTTTTTTAGCGTTCAGGTAGCGGATAGCCCCGCGCAGACAGGCCATTTTCAACTCAGGTACCCGGCTGAGGTCCTCTGCCTTTTGACGAAACTCAATACTGCGCCCCGGTACAAATTCCTTGAGTGCTTCGCGAAATACGTCAATCCGGCAGGATTGCCCGGTTAGCTTGATAATCGAATAATCCTGCAAGCGTCCCTCCAGATAAAACTCATCCAGAAACTTGCGCACAATATTGTAGATGTCCGCCTTAAGAAGCTGCTGTATTTCCCGAATGTTAAACACCACATCAGGCAAACCATATTCATCACGAAACCGTCCGTTCTCGATGACTGAAACCAGCCAACGGTCCATCACTGCAATGTTCAGGTCGCTTTCAGCAGATAATACCTGCTCGGATTCGAAGCGGCTGCGCAAGATCCCCGTACGTAGAAAAAATTCCTTTTTCATATTTTCTGCCGCGCTCCACAACAGATGAAAATTACTCAGTACCCGCTGATATTCATCCCGTGTAGCATGCTCATACTGTTTGAACGCGGTAGGCAAGATGGCCTCTGCCTCTCGGTAGCGCTCCTCCAGTCCCGCATATACAGCATCTACACCAAACTCATCCACATGACGGTACAAATCTCCCGAAGGAATGCCGATCAGGGCATCAATATCGGTGTCAGGCAAACGCGTCTCGGCAGCATAATAACCTGCAAATACAATTTTCATAAACTGCATAATCCGATACGTCAGATTATTGCCGCCAAAGTTGGTATCCCCGTTTTCATATGTTGTGTGAATATCCAGCTTGTAAGCAATACGTCCGTCCTCAATTCGGAATCGGCAGGAAGACAAATCTGTCGTGCCTCCACCACAATCAATAACAAGTGCCTGGTACTCCTCACCGTCCGCAAAAGTCCCTCGTTCCATCTGGTCTGCCAGCGTGTTGTACAGCACAGCCAGCCCTTCGTCCAGCGCATCCTCCGCTTCAATCTGGTAATCAGGCAAAATATCACTAAACATCTCTATAAACTGGGGCTGCAGCTTTACCGGAGCAGAAAAGTGCAGGTTGCGGAACCGACACTTAAATTGCTGCTCGGCTGTAGCAATCACATAACGGATAAAAGCAGCTAAAATATCACTGCGGGAAGCGGTTGCTGTATTCCCCTCGGAATCCATTAATTCCTCAATTCGCTTATAATCGTTGACCCACCGCTTGATCCCCCGCAATACTGTTGCACGGCTTCCTGCCACGTCAGATCCACGTAGTGCATCCTCCCCAAATACATAAAGGATATGTTCTGGATTGGAGCAATCTGCGACGCGAATAGCAGTCGGCAATACTTCGATCCAGTCGCCTTCTGCCCCTTCTGGGCCGGGGAATGACACATAATTGATGGCGTTCAGCCTTACTGTGCTGCTCATACCTGTATCAGGAGCCGTAACGTAGGAGCTATCCAAATAAGCACCTGCTGTGGTGTTCGAGGTGCCAAAATCAATCGCAAGTACCGCATCTGTAGTTTCCGTGCCCCGAATGATCAGCTCTGCCACCGGAATCCGGTGACCTTGAAGCTTCAGCGGCAGCATGGGCTTATCTCCATAGTAGAGGTTATAAAAATATTCTGATTCCTGTCTTCGCAGAAACAGCAGGCTATAACTATGATTGGACGTCTCTCGCAGTTCAGCATCACGATGACGAGAAAGATAATATACGCCTGTTCGTGTCTCATCCTTCACCAAATTCAAAACACCGCACAGTTCTCCTGTTGCATTCACCAGCAGCACATTAGATGAGCTCAGCCAAGGCAAATCGGATTCAATCCGGTAGTTGTCCATGCGACCTGTGCGTACACCCTGATACAGCGTGATTTTGGCGGGAACCCGGATGCCGCTGCTCTCCTGCCGACGGTCGTTCCAGTTTCGCTGTAGTGCCGATTCCATGCGTTCAAAGCCGCCAGGATTTGGCCTTGTGATGAGTAAATGCTCTTCCGCGCTCCGAAAACGTAAAATCACGCGAATCAACTCTTCACGTGCCAGGCGATTGGCAAAGCCCTCGACCAGTCGTTCCTTATCGCATATTCCGCGTAACTGAAAGGTCGTCATTTGCTCCAATTCCGCCCGCGTGTATTTCGCCGTGAAGCGTATGCTTTTTCGATCGGTGAGCGGGTCTAGCAACCTGTATGTATAGGGTCCGTTCATCGTTCACATGTCCTTTCTTAGCCATTTAGCCTTAATAGAGGGCGATAGCGTCTATTTTCATCGTAGGATCTTCCTCCAAAATGCCGAAATGACTTGTCCAATACAATTCCGTCGTAAAACGTGCCGGAAGAAACAAATCCAGAATCAAATCCACTTTAATCCGTGACAATGGTGTCTCCTCTTGGCCGATATAGATGAGCAGTTCGTCTTTTTCCTCACAATTGGTGTAAATGATTGAGCGATGAAAGACGCGCCGCATCGTTTCTTTTAGCAAATGTACGGCTTCTCCCGTCTCATACAGGCGCAGCAATCCTTCAGCAATCGCGTCCTGATCCTCACGGTTTAATTGTCCAAAGCCTTCCTTTACCTTCGGGCCAAAAATGCCCTCTGCAATATCACGCTGAACAAACCGGATATGGTACTCCCGCCGATTCATCCCTTGATACAAGTCCATTTCCGCCAGGAAATGCATCATAATATCAAATAGCGATTCTCTCAGCTCTAGATACTCTTCAGCATCCGGTGGAAACAGATCCCGAAAAATAGAATAAAAGCGGTAGTACGGATTGATTTCCACTACCTGCTCCAAATGGGAAGTATTCAACTCTGCCAGACTAAGCTCCATATACGGAGAGTAGCTGACAGCGGGTACGAAGCGGAATTTATCTACATCCAGCCCCTGTTCCCTCGCGCGCATGAGCAAATCCCAGACGTAATTCACACCCATTCTCCTTCACACTTGTACTCCGGAAAATACATCTGCACTTCTGATACTAGAAAGCTCATTAAATCGGATAAAATATAAGCAGGCGCAGTGGGCAAAACATCGTCAGAACCACGTCTGAACCCCAAACGCATGATCTGCTTGCCTTCCTCTGTCCGTACGTTATCGCTGACAAACGGATTTAACGGATACGTCTGGGTTTTGGTTAAAAGGTTGCTTACATCATTTCTCCCTGCACCTCCCCAGATGTCTACACGTTCCAGCTCAAGCCCCTGCGCTGCTTCAAACGAGTTTACGATGCGCATGATTTCCGCTTTGGCACGGACAATCACGGCCTGTTTTCCTGCATAGCGGCCCAAAAAGCTGTCCTGTCGCCGATTGGACAATAACGGATAAGTCTGACGACTAAGTCTCGTTGTAACAGGCTTCGTAACCTTCAACACATTCCATTCGCCAGACTTATCACGTGGTGTGACAATCGTCAGTTCCTCTTCTGTACGCTTGATATACCGGATATCGCCTTCAGTCCCGTCAATCAAGTAACCATGCTCAGGACCTGTTTTTCGCAAAGGTAGCACATGCTCATAATTCACACGATCCATAGCGGGTATAGGAAAGCCGCTGTTCTTTAGAGATAGCCTTTCAATGTTCCAAAGCGGAAAAACGTCACCCTTCTTAAAACCGTCGAATTCCTCCAATGAAATTGTAATTTCATGAATTTCTTCATGGGCGGCCGGCTCGCCGTCTCCACCAATCAATACACAGTCCACAAACTTATAAGCGTACGGGTGATTAATTGTTTTCCACGGCATGCCATTTTGCATAAACGTGTGATATAACTGCTCAATCTCTAAAATATAAGAACGGTTATGCTCCAGACGAAAACGAATCGGATAATTGCCGGTTTCCGTGACCAACATTCCTGAGAAAATTCGCTTGCTGCGCACCAGTGCTGAGATTCGTTCGGTCTCCATCTCAAGGAAAAGCGTAAACAGCGGCATCGATCCGCCTTCGCGTACCACCTCTGCCACATGGCTGATGTCAATCTGCTTTTCCTCCGTATCCGACGGTAACACAGGGTATAAAAATTCATGAATCGGGTCATAGTCCTCACGCGATGTCAATGACACGTACACATCAATCTTTTCTTCCGTATTCTCAATTTCCTCAAATACCCGCCGTTCTAGCTGGCGGGTCATTTCTTCCTGATATTCGACGAGGTTCATAAATACCCCCGCCATCATATTTTTCAGTAAACGTCTCTGCTCCAAATCGTCCATCTTGCTCAAACGGTCCTGTACCAGCTCTTTCACGACGTCTCACTCCTTTCGGCTCCAGCTTCATTGAACATGAAAACTTAACTTCCATTCGCAGCAGCCCGATCTTGGTTCTCTGAATCAGACGCTCCTTCTGCTTTAGAAGCGGAATCAGCAGTTCCTTGTTCTTTGCTGGTGCCCGCCTTGGCCGAAGAGGCATTTCCATCGCCCGTACCGCTATTTTTTGCCGCTGAAGAGACTTCCTTCTTCGCGGGTGTAGTTCCCGCTGAAGCCGTTGGCGTAGCCTTCGTTTGCGATTCTGCAGCAGGGGTTGCAGCGACGGAAGCTGAAGCATTACTCGCTGCGTCCCCTGCGTCCGTGTCGTTCAACGCTCCGTCAGACAATCCCAATCCAGCAGGAAGCTGACCGTTTTTCTGCTGCTCAGCGCTCTGCTTTTCCTCCGCCTTGGCTATGCTCCGCTCCAATGCCAGAACACTTTCGAGCTTATCGATCTCCTGATAAATTTCCTGTGCCCCGCTATAGGCATCAATGGCTCCTTCATAATCGAGATCCTTCATCATTCGATCTCCTTTAGCCTGAAGCTTGCCAGCTTGAATCTCCTTGAGCTGCTGCTGAATAGCAGTCAATTTATCGTTGGCCTCGGTAATTTTCTTCTCCAGTTCTTTTTGCGCAGACGTATAACCGGATTCCATCGCAGCCTTATTTGCTTTTTTGTACAACTTGAGTGCATTCGTGTAATCGCCGCCCTGAAATTTCATATCTCCGTCCTTCATCCAGCTCGCCGTCTCAGCATAGCTGTCCAGTTGGTCGATTTTATGCTCAATATCCTTCACATTGAAAGGCGGGTACAGACCAGCGCTTTTCCGTGCTTTCTCGTAGCTGGCTTCAGCTTTGGTAAAGTCCGCCTTTTCCACGTAGCCGTCTCCGTCAACCAGCAATTGAGACAGTTTCTGCTCGGCTGTATACATTCGTTTGTGAATTTTATCGTTAATTTTAACCGCCGCGTTTTTCGCTTCACTGTAGGACTTGAGTGCCTTCGCATAATCTCCTGCCCTGGCATAATCATCCGCGGCCTGAGCCGATTCGACCATCGTTTCCAGCGCAGCCGCCTTGTTCGCTGCCATACGCGCCAGTGTAATCCATGCTCCCCCTCCCACGATTACAAAGGCGAGCAACGCAATCAAAATCCGTTTGATCAGCTTACGGCGGTTTTTAGGCTTTTCCTGAAAAACTTTATTTACATAAATGGCCGCAGCCGTGTAATTGTTCACCGTCCGGTGCTGTTTGCTTAGCAGAACCTCTTCCAATGTGTCCGTCAGCATGACCGGATCCTTCGCTTCCTCTAGCGCCCCCAGCATTTCCGCCAGCTCAACGTCCTCCCACATCCCGGATGTGGCGAGCAGGATTACATCTCCATCTGCAAGCTGGGTCTTTTTGGCGTAATGGGCATGAACTCCATTCGGATTTCCCAAGTATTCCAGCAGATTACCTCGTTCCTCATGTGTGCTGGTCGCTTCGTCTGGAATGCGTCCATCATCTGCCAATGACTGAGCCAGACTATGATCCTTGCTGCGAAAATTAAGCCTTCCATTGCGAAAATGATATAGCCGCACATTACCGCACGAAACGTACACCATTTTGTTGTAGTTGGTCACTACCATCAGCAGACTGGCTTTGAGCCGAACACGACGGCTTTCAAATTGCAGCCATTCCTGCGCTTCACGCAGATCTCTCATCAAGCGCCGCTTGGACATGGAAGGCTTCTCCATGAAGTTTTCCAGCACCGTTTTGACAACCATTTCTGCGCTGCGCAGCTCCTGATCCGAATCCAGACCGTCTGCGAGGACATAACAGGCCATGTCGTCCGTCTCCATGAATGCAAAATAGTCCCGGTTGTCTATGTAAGAGCCCGCTTCCGACACAAAGGCGGTACTAAAATCGCTGTTGTCCTTGCGCATCGCTACCCCCGTCTTTCTTGTTTCATCCTATCGCCAAAATAAGTACTGTTGCATTATCCTGACTTTTAAAGCCTTTATCATTAATGGCGTCGATCATGGCATCCGCTGTTTCCTGCGGTGTTCCACCCTTGCGCATAATCTCTTCCAATTCAATCTCCGTCAGCGCCTCCTGAATGCCATCGCTGCACAACAGCACATGATCGCCCGAATACAGACGAATCGGTGCACTCCCCAGTTCCATGCTCTCAAAGCCCTCATAGCCCAAGTAGTTGACCAGTTGATTGCGCACTGGACTCGTTTTGGCTTCCTCCGAGGTCATTTGTCCAGCAAGCACTCGTTCCTCCAGCACTGTTTCTGCTGTATGCTTGGAATTGACTGTTTGGAAATGACCATTACGGTAAATCGTAATCAGGCTGTCACCCACCGCTCCGTAATGCAGCTGATATCCGCACACAATGACCGCAGCCAGCGTCGTTCCTCCACCCTGTCCATTCAAATTTTGCAAAATGCCGCGATTGCTTTGAGTTGCCGCTTCTGCAAAATATCCGTTCAAATTCGTTGCATCTTCCAGCTTGGCAAATGCCTTTGTAAAAGTCGTCACAGCCAAGGTACTGGACATACGTCCATTGGCCAGTCCACTAATACCGTCTGCGACAACAGCCAGCGTACCGACAGGTGTCGTCATACTGGAGAAATAATCATCCTGCTCGCTCCGGCTCCCGATCGTTTGACCATTTCCGATCTCAATTCCACTTACGGTACGGCTGCCGGAACTTCGCGTCAGTCGTATACGGATCATGAGAAGAACAGCGAATAGTACCACAGCTCCACTTACAACAAAATAAGGCTGCATATCGTTACCCCCCTGCACCATTGCCCAATTCCAATTCCGTCCTAGTTTTCGTTATCCCACTCAAAATGGGCGCCACACAGCGGGATAAAGATGAATTTGCTGTGTCCCAGCTGAATCACGTCATAGGCAGCCAGCTCTGCTGGTGAATATACCGCCTCGTTATTGTGGTACGCCAAACCTGATGAATCGCCTGGCAGCAAGTAAAAGTTACGTTTCTTCGGATCATACACAATGACCGCATGATTTCTGCGGGAAATCGTATTGTCCCCGATAATGCGGACATGCATTTCCTCTGCGCGCCCGATAAAGTTCTTCTCCGCCATAATGCGATAGTCCTGACCCACCTGTGCTCCTTCGATGCATACCAGCCATCCAGTTACCGGATGAATCCCCACCGTCTCACCCAAATACGGCATTGTTTTGTCGTTATCTCCCGCGACGTTTGTTTTCACTGCTGGCTCCGCGCTCTTGGGTGCAGCCACATTTACTACCGTGTTGCAATATGGACACGTATTTCCGTGCTTTCGTGTACTAAACATGTGTCCGTTCGGGCATCTTGTCAAACTCATAGTCGGTTCCTTCCCCCATTGTCATGATTGTCTTTTCAGCGATCTGAGAATTTTGCAGCATCCTCATCTATTTAACGAGCAGTCTCGTATTGGCAATATATAATAAGTCACCTGAATAAATCCGGTATGGCTCACCGCTTTCCAACTTCTTGGTTACACTTTCGTTGGCAGACCGCAAGCCTGTACCATTATCGGAATCCACATCCTCCACAAACCAGTCGCTGTTCACCCGGTTGAGTACCGCATGTTCCACACTTACCAGGGAGGCATAATCTGTACCTGCCAAATCAATATCCGCCTCCGAACGTGACGTCGTTTTGCCGATTAAGAGCGACGTTTCGCCTTCGATATACCATTCTTTAATGGACTCGCCCTCTTCATCAATCAACACCAGCTTGGCAATCCGATGACGTTGTGCCTTTGGCTTGGGCACAGGTACAACGGATACTAGATTGCGCAGTATGTATACAAGCACGCCGATTCCAATACCTATCGCGACCACGGTTTTCAAACCGCTGTAGCCTGTACGATTAAACACATAAAAGGCGATCGCCAGCATCAGCCCGAACATGGCAACATCTATGATGAAAACCCATCTGTTCTGCGCCGTTTTCACTGCTTGCTTCCCCCATTTCTATCCTGAAATCATCACTTTTTACGAATACCGAAAAATTGGTTAAACATCGCTGAGGTATCCGTCGAATCACCGGATTTTTTCGTTTTTTTCCCTGGTGAGCCTTCCTTCGTTTTCGGATGAAAACCAAAAAATTGCTCAAAATCAGTTCCTATATCAGCTGGATTGAATCCTTTGGCTCTCGTACGCGCACCGCCGGAAGATGTAGCCCCTCTCCCTCTCTCTTGCTGTTCCCCGCCAGCTCCCTCAGTTTTTCGGATGAGCTCGGCATCGTATGCCTGCCGCAATGCTTCGTCACGCAAGGTATTGTAAGCCTCGTGAATCAGCTTGAACTTGCGCGTTGCTTCCTCGCTTCCCTGGTTGGTATCAGGATGATACTTTTTGGCCAGTTTACGGTAAGCCTGCTTAATCTCTGCCTCCGAAGCATCCCGGCTGACACCGAGCAGCTCATAGTAGTTGGTCATTGTGTGATGTTCCCCTCTCCGAAAAAAATAAATATTAAGAGACCCGTAGGCCTCTTAATATTTATCCACCCTGCACTTGTGTGCCGGGTGAGTGTGTGTTTAAGCTGCACTTAACGTGAAGACGTTAAGCTTAAACCGGATATCCGCCGTCGATTGTAGCCAGCTCGGTTTTGTCTTTCTTTTGTTTGATGTAGAGTGTAAATGCACCTACACCTTCTGTGTCGCCGAAGTGCTCGTTGTAGTCTACAACGAAAGCATTCGGGAAGTGGATTTTACGCACAACTTGATCAGCTGCGATAACTTCCAGTGTTACTTTACGGTAGCTGTCTGCTTTTTCAGCAGGAACCAGAGACCACAAAGCCAGTTTCAGCGTGTCATCCGCGCTGTCACCGTCTACTGCTGTGATGATTTTGCCGCTGATGCGCAGCGTGGAGCCCACGTCAGTGGAGCGTGCATTGGAATCGTCCGGTGTATCGGTGTCATAAATAACCGTTTGGATGTTATCCAAGCCCAGCTCAATTGTTTCTTGTCCTTCTACTTTCAATCTGAATCCCATGTGTGTTGCCTCCTTGAAATTAGGTAATATGATGGCGGAAGAAGCAGAGCTTCTTCGCGATTTATGTATAAAGGCGGTTCTAGAAAGAAACGCCTCTAACATCTTTCGTAGGGCTCGGATCATGATTTGACCGAGCTGGTTCCTTTAGTGATCATGACTTCCAGGTTCTTCACATTACCGTTGAAGACCAGGTCGATATGGCACATATTGCTTTTCTCATCAATAATGAAGCTCATATCGTCTCCGTCCTGAATGATCGAGTTAACAGATCCTCTGCTGCTCAGCCACTTGCTCTTCTGACTGCTCGGATTGTTACTGAAGAAGCGGACGATATTTTCGTGTTTGAAGTCCCCTGTCTGGTAGCGCAAAATACGTTCAATGTACGTGCTGACCAGCGTCTTGTAGATGGAGTCAAAACCGTCCTCAGACATCGCCATGCTTCTCGCCTTGTAGACGGTAATCCGGCGGATATCCTTATCCTGGATCTGTGCATTCTCGGACGAGAATACAAAGCCGAAGTTTTTACGGTTGATGGCATCCTTGATCGTGTTGGTGAAACCGGTGATTTCCTTGGCCATCGTCGTCACCGTGCGCAGACTGTTGTCTCCTGCCTCGATATCGAAGCGTACGCCAGGGAAGTTCTTATTGACCGTTTTGAACGTCTCACGCAGGTATTCAGGACACTGATAGGAAGCGACCAAGCCGGCGGCAACGTAGGCTGCACCTACATAAACGCCCTCGATCCACAGCTTGAGAATATCCTCTTTCTCCTTAGAGAGCTGTACACCATCTTCGGTCTGTAGCATTTTGCTGTCGATAATGACACCCGATTTGTCCTTCGGAATAATCGTAAAGTTCGGTACACAAGGAATTGCAAATTCGCTATATTCTCTGCGAACGAGACTAGCGCATTTATCGACATATTTATCAATGCCTGCTGTTGCCATACTGTTGAAAGTCGTTTCTTCACCGGATTCAAAATTAAAGAACATTTGAATTTTGTAATCCTTCACGACTTGCAGCAGCATCGAGAGCGATTCCATTGAATTGCCGCCCTGCTTAACGACCTTCTCGTTGCCCTTGAAGCGTTCACGTGAAACTTTTACCTTACCGGCTGCTTCCAGCTCGACGGATGGAACGATACCGAACCAGATCGTGTCGCTGAATTCATTCTTAGCATTCACCGTGTTCAGGTACGTTTCCAGGCGCGGGATATTGCTGCTTTTTACCAGCATGTCCAGCTTGTTGTTCGCCACCAGCATTGTCGGCAGCATGCCTTTGCTCTTCGTTGCATATTGATCGAAGAACATTTTGACACCGAGAATTTTTTCCACAAGCGGCTTAACCGCCTTTACGAAATCATCCTTGGCATTTTTATAGAACTCCAGATACGTGTTGTAGTTCTGAACCTCAACTGCTGTATCCACCTTGGTCTGAACAGCTGGCAGTGGCACAAACGTGCGAACTACCAAATCCTTCACATAATCAGAAGGCGTATCTGTGATAGAGTTATAATCTTCTTCGAATACTTGAGAGAGATCGCCAGTGCTGTTCTCATCCAACAACATCAGCTCAGTGCTGTCGCTCTTCGGCGCTTCAATAATTTTCAGTTCGCCGCTTTCCCCGATGGAGAGCATGCCCACCTGGATCAGTTCACCGGAGTTTTCCTCTTGGGCGCCACCGAGCAGAAGGCGGGTTTTGATGTCCTCAATTGCCAGTGGGAGCATAGCCATAACGTTGTTGTAGTTTTGACTCGCTTCCTCGAACATGCCATTCAGCTTGTCACCCATGTCAAGTTTCTTCGGGTCACCATCATCCAGCTTGTCGTATTCACCATACATATAGTGAATTTCTTTGCGGACTTGGCGAATATCATCCATGACCTTTTTCGGTGAAATCATATCCAGCAGATTTTCAAATTTGAAATCTACATTAGTGATTCCTTGACTGCGCTTGGTATCGATGAGCGTAAACAACATTTTCAGAAAGTCATTACTTTGATTTACACGAATTTCAGAAATGCTATCCTCATCAATTCCTTCTGGCTTTTTAAGGGTGTAGACGACTTTTTGATTGGCCGCGTTAAAAAACGAATACACGGTCGGTGAAAACTTATCCAAAAATTCGTCAAAGCTGCGCACCAGAAGGTGCTGATTAATCTCCTTGATCTTCTCATCGCTCAAGCTGTCAATACCCTTCACATCACCTACTATGGTGATCAGGTCCAGCTTTTCCGGGTTAATCTCTTCAAAAAGCATTGTCCGGTTGGTTTGATAAATGATTTCCATCGCTGTCGGCAAATGAATAAAGTATGAGTTATAGGTCCATTGCTCCATACACGGACACGGGATGTCCAATTTGAAACGGACGAATACTCATTTTTAGTTCTTTTGCCTCCTCCCCCCTACTTATACATTTAAATTCGTCAAAGGATTGAGCTTATACCACATTTATGGTACAGGCATGTAACCTCGAAAATCGGTCCGAAGCGTTATTCGGCTTTTAACGGCAAAGCATGCAAGTGAGATGTTTTTTTAAATCACAAAGTCAGATAACACAGAAATTTTAAATTTATGATTTCGTATTCCTAACTTCAATCCCAATTTTTGCCGTTGATACGAGAGCTATCATACAAAGCACCCTTCAGTTTTGTCAATTTCTGTAGTCTCAGATTGAAACAGGGCATTTTGACTCATTTTATGCGTGAATACGTAATTTTTATGATATGTTAGACCTGTTTCTTCAGGGAAATATTCACAAATGGAACTCAATTACCGATAGAAGTCCATTGGATATTTCTGATAAGCGTAAAAGAATCAAATTCATGGCTAATGTGAGGTTTATCAGCTGTTTTGATCCTTTATCCCTTATATCCCAAGGATTAGGAGAGTTGATCCCCTCACGTTGGCCTCGGCGATGGAGGAGCTTATGTTCAGAATAAGGAAACTAGCGATTATTGTTTTCATGACTTTTGTACTATTTTTACAAATGGGCTTAAATGGGGAAATTTGCAGTGTAAATCAGGCTAATGCAGCATCTTTAGGTGCTGTCCCGATCGAGGGTTATGATGCCGTTTTTGTATTGGATACCAGTTATTCCATGAGGGATACCGATCCTGAGGGCATTGCCGCGGAAGTCATCAATATGTTTATGGATTTGAGTGATGCAGACCGCACACGCGTCGGATTCGTTGCCTACAATCATCACGTGGTCGCCTCGAAACCACTCACTTCGATTGCCGTGGCAGCGCAAAAATCCCAGATCCAGCAGGAAATCAGAACACTTAACCGTTCCGGTTATACGGATTTGGGACTTGGGTTGCGCAAAGGCTCGGAGCTTCTAGCCGCAGGAGCATCCCAAGGGCGTCAGCCTTTTATGATTCTATTGTCAGATGGAGAGACTGATTTTGGTGCCTCCTCTGGTTCCCGATCCAAAGGTGACTCCAATAACGATGTATCCTCTGTCATCAAATCTGCACAGACCAAAGGATATCCGGTGTACACGATTGGTCTGAACCATGATGGCACAGTGAACCGACAAGAACTCGAACGGATCGCTTCTCAAACGGGTGGAGCTTCTTTTATTACGAGTAGTGCCGAGGATCTGCCGGAAATTCTGAACCGTATTTTCGCCAGTCAAATTCGCTCCAAGCTCGTTCCAATTGCTGCAATTACGACCACTGGCGAGATGCAGGAATTAACTGTAACTCTACCTGATTCCAGTATGGAGGAAGCCAATCTGGTGCTTTTGTCGGAGCATCCCCTTCTGGAAACACAGCTATATTCCAATTCAGAAAATGTCCGCAGGTACAAGTCGAGCCGATATGCGATTTTAAAAATCGAGCATCCACAGGCAGGCAAAGTGAAGTTGAAACTACGGGGCATACGCGGGGATTTGGTGAAAATCAATTTACTTGGCAGCTACCGACTGGAAGCCGAAGCAACCATAGGAGGAAAGCAAGCATCGGCAACTCATGGCGACAAGCCTGTGCAGTTGCTGAAAGGTCAAGCCACACCGTTTCAAGCTCAGCTCCTGTTACCCGACAGTCAAAAGCTTACGGATGAAGCCGTATATACGTCTCTCCAAGCCCATATTATTGTTACTCCAAAGGGGGGCACAGCCAAAAAGGTGCCTATGACCTATAAGTCAGGAGCCTTCCATACCGAATATGCGTTCCCTCAAACCGGGGATTATACATGGCAGCTATCTCTGGATAGTCCGCAATGGTACCGTAAGGGAACTGTACATAAAGTTCACGCGGCCAATGCAGCGCCACAGGTCTTAAAAGACCTGACGATTCACCTGGTGAAAGAAGACGGTGATTCCCGTCGAAGTGTATCGGATTTTATTGTTGACCCGAATCATGACAAGCTGAACTATAAGTTGGATTCAGAAGCCTCTGGGGATGCGATCCATGCTGAGATTAACGGTAATGATCTGCTGCTATCCGAGCTCCGCACAGGTGACTCTCAGCTAAAGATTACTGCCACCGATCCGGAAGGAGCATCCAGCAGCGCTACACTAACCGTTACCGTACAATCTCGGTATACAGCCATTAAATGGACAGTAGCCATCAGTATCGTGGTAGCCGCTCTTCTGTATTGGTTCTTGCGGCCGAAGCCGCAGTTTGCCGGAAGAATCGAAGGATATTTTCTCGCTACAGCAAGTGGGCAGGAGATTCCGGTAAAATCCTGGCCGCTCACCTCCTTTCCGGGTCGTAAGGTCAGCTTGCAGGAGTTGTTCCGTACGCTTGACGTTCACGAACCGTTGCCAGAAGCGGAACGGATCCTATTTTCCGCAGGTAAAAAAGGGAGCCTGATCGTGAAACATGATACACGCTGTGCCTTACAGCATGGAAAGATCAGATTAGCTCGCAACAAAAAAGCGGTCATGGAGTACAGTGACAAACTGTACATTACATTCGAGGATGGTGTCACTGAAATCGAGCTGCGATACAAAGCGATTAAACCAAATACTTCAGTGTACACCGACCATATCCAAGCTCCGACAGGATAATGTCGGTCACAACGTAAAAAAAGAGAAGCGCCGTCTCTTACGATTAACGAACCGTAAGAGTAGGGCGCTTCCCTTTTTTTATCCAATATTCCGCACGTAGTGCGGCTTTAAACCATCGAAGTGAGCGGCAGCGCTTGTTAGCCTGTACCTCCAGACCACGCCGAATGACATACGGCAGCAGAGAAAGTCCCGCATTTTCAATCTGAATCCGCTCAGCATGATCTGCAAATAATCGGCCTGGCACATCTGGCGGAGGTGTTCCTTTTCGGCAATAATACAGCGTAGCGGCCAAACTATAGATATCCGACACAGGTCCCTGCTGCGAACGATTAGAATAAAATTCCAGCGGAGAATAGCCCGCTGTGGTGAAAATCGGATGCTCTTTGCCTTCAAAATGCACAGCCGAACCAAAATCAATCAGCTTGACGTTGCCATTTTCCCCAATCATAATGTTGCCCGGCTTAATATCCCGATGAATAATTCCTTTGTCATGAATGTACTCCATGGCATCAATTAAAGGTAGCAGCGTATGGTACAAAAAAGTGGGGTCATACGTTGGCGCAGCCTCTTCTTTCATCATTCGATCCAAGGTCTTGCCTGCACAGTATTCCATGACCAGATAAGCAGTTCCATTTTCCTCAAAGTGATCTATATAACCGACAATTCCCGGATGACTTAACTCCTTCAACATTTGCCCTTCACGCAAAAAATAATGCATAAACTCCACATATTTGGATTGCATCGAAGCACCGCAAGTGACCGTTTTTCGATCCATCCCCCGCAAAGCCAGTGCATTCGGAAAAAATTCCTTCACAATGACTTTTTCTCGGTTGTCCAACAGCCTTGCCGTATACACGATGGCCAGCTCACTGCGGGACAAGGCGCTTCGAATTTGATATGTATTTCGCAGCTTCGTATTGCGGGCAAGCAGATTCCCGCTTGTATCCACGATCATGACTCGTCCTCCTGTCAGGTTCTTAGCTTATGTCTTTTGTATATATCGGCTTATTACATATCTTTTTATTATACCGTAAAATAGATTATTGGAAAAACAAATAACCTGCCATAATCTCCCTTAGAGAAATGATGACAGGTCTTTTGGCATTCATCTGGTTCTTTTTTCTCAAATCATTTAACCCAGTTTCGTTCCAGGCTTCATGCTGCGCACACTGTTCGTATTTTTCTTCCGTTCACTACGCAGTTTGCCTTTACCTTGTTCTGGAGTGCGAATGGTAAGGGCAATCAGGAACGATACGACGCACAGCACAGCAATTGTGGTAAAGGTCGGGATGAATCCGCCGAGCAAGGCTGCGATAAATGACCCCGCCAGCGCACCAAGGCCAAAGCCTTGATACACAATACCATAGTTTTTACTTTGATTTTTCAGTCCAAAGAAATCAGCTACGATGGCAGGAAAGACTGTAATGTTGCCGCCGAAGCAAAAAGCAATTCCTGCTACACAGGCAAAGAACAAACCATAATTCAGCGGTACCAAACTTAACACTGTAACTGCAGCCGCCGTTGCCAGCAACGCACCCGCTACTACTTTCAAACGACCTACTTTATCCGATAGCGCACCTAAAATGATCCGACCCGCCGTGTTGAAAATAGCGACCATAGCGACCGCATTAGCGGCTGTTGCTACATCCAGACCGGCCATCCGTACGCCGATATCTTTGACGACTCCAATCAGGTAGAGACCACTCATACAAGCGGTAAAGAACATGACGAACAGCAGGTATGCCTGCTTGGTGCGCAACATTTCTTTAACGGTGTAGTCCCGCTGTACGACCCCATTTTGTACCGAAGGCTTGTTCACGACTACAGCTTCTCTTACCAGGAAAGAACCACCCACAATCATGATCAGCACGATCATTCCCCAATATAAGAACGCTTGCGATACACCAACGGACTGAATCAACGAACCATTAATATACTTGAATATAAGACTGCCTGTTCCATATGCCCCAACCGAAATACCGGAAATAAGTCCTTTTTTCTCAGGAAACCATTTAATCAGATTAGAAAGTGATGTAATATATGCCGTTCCATCCGCAAAACCTACGACAATACCCGCCAAAATGTAAAGCAGGGATAACGAAGTTACCTGTGAACTGAGCATGAGCCCTGCTCCTAACACGACACCTGCACACAAAATCAAACGACGTAGTCCCCATTTATCCTGTAGTTTGCCTGCGAATAAGGTAGCAAACGCCAGTGCAAAACTGGTAATTGAAAATGTAATGGCAACCGAACTGAGGTTCCAGCCAAAGCGGTCCACCAACGGTTGATTAAATAAACTCCATGTGTAAATGGTTCCTAATCCCATTTGTACAATTATTGTTCCAAGTACGACAAGCCAACGATTTCCGCTGTTTGTTTTCATTTCAATCTCCTCTTTTCATTCCGGCTCTACAGCGTCAATTTGTGATTATGATAACCGGGAATCCAGTATACTTTGCGCCTGAGGAGGAGCAAGTCTGTAAGGATTCTCTCTACACGGGTTATTATAACCCTGCATGTCAGCCAGAAATCGTTTGAGGAATGAAATGCACATATAGCGGAATGAAATGCCTTTAAAGTCGCATAATTTGCCGAAATTCCTTGGCCTTGCTACGGCTTACTGGAATTTCAGCCTCTAGTCCACGCAAACGCAGGAGATACGTATGATTAAACCAAGGTACAATTTCACGGATCTGCGACAGATTAACTGTGTACGATCGGTGACAGCGGAAAAAGTCCTGCTGCGGCAACCGGCTATGAAATTCTGAAATGCTCATCGGCATCGTATATTCTTCGTGCCTAGTAAAGACACGGGTCACCTTTTCCTGCGCACACGCATAGTAAATATCGTTCGCATCCGTTACGATGATTTTGTCATTTTTCAGCAGATTAATACGACCTGGCGCAGCAACGGTGCTGGCTTCAGCAGCTCGGGGTTGCGCCGTCTGGACAGGCTCCTGTATTGGAACGTTCTGCTGCTCATAAGCATTTTCCAGCTTACGCAGCATAGATGCGATCCGTTTTTCATCATAGGGTTTGAGGATGTAGTCGAACGCCTCCAGTTCAAAAGCCTGCGCCGCATGTTCTTTATAGGCGGTCGTAAAAATAATATAGGGCTTTTTGGCAAATTTGCTAATGTTCTGTGCCAGCAGCATCCCGTCCAATGAAGGAATATTAATGTCCAGAAAGATCGCATCCGTCTCCTGATCTTGCAGAAACCGAAACACATCTAGCCCATCCTCGAAACTATCGGTCACCTCAATGTTGCTATGAGTCTGAATAAGATACTCCAGCTCTTCACGCGCCGGAAGTTCGTCTTCTACAATTATGGCCTTCATGACTTCTCCTTTGGTATGTCAAAATAAACTTCGGTGCCCGGCTCATGCTTCAGAATAATAACTCCTTCGCCGTACATAAGCTTGAGTCGTCTGTGCACATTGTACAAGCCGATCTGTTTAGCCGGAACCCGATCATGATACAGGTTATCCACAACATCATCGCGTATACCCACCCCGGTATCTGCCACAGAAATACGCACCTTTTCTCCACGATCCTTTACAGAAATGGTTACTGTACCTGCCCCCTTTTTCTTGAGGATTCCATGATTAATCGCATTCTCAACCAGGGGCTGGATAATAAGGCTTGGAATACGCACAGACACCTCATCCATTACATACTCTACCTGAAGCCGGTTGCCGAAGCGTGCTTTTTCAATTTCTACGTAATCAGACACCTGCTGAAGCTCCTTATGAATTTCAATCAAATCATCATTCAGCTCCAAATTATAGCGCAGATAACCCGATAAATTAATGATCAGCTCTCGGGCCTTATCCGGCTTGGTGCGTGTCGTCGAGGCAATGGCGTTCAACGCGTTGAACAGAAAATGAGGATTGATCTTAGTCTGGAGTGCCTTTAACTCGGCCTTATTCGCCGCTTCCTTAATTTGCTCCACACGCGATACTTCCATTAACGTGGAAATGATTTGAGACAAGCCAATCGCCATCGTCTGCAACGGATACGTGATTTTATAAGCTTTGCGATAATAAATCTTCAACGTTCCGGTTACTTCTCCCCGCTCCTCTAACGGGATAATGAGCAGGGACTGGATTTGGGGTGTTTTATCGTCTGCAATATGATTGCGGATCGTGATTTTACCGCTGCGGATCGTCGATTTAGTCACATCGCTAATGATCTCATCTCCGATGTGATAACGCTCTTCGCCAAAACCGACATAGGCCAGCACATCTCTGGTATCCGTAATCGCCACCGCGTCTGCCTTGATGTCTTCTTTTATGATCGAGCAAATCGTATGCAAGGATTCGGCATTAATGGAGCGAAAATAAGGTAACGTCTTATTGGCAATATCCAGTGCCAGCTTGGCCTGTCTGGCCGCGATATTCTCCTTTTCCCCCTCCACACTCTGGATCAACAGAACGATTAAACCGATACTGACTTCTCCGATAATCATCGGTAGACCAATCTTGGAAACGATGTCCACTCCAAGGCTATGGGGTTGTGCCATCACCATAATGAGCAGCATCGTCAACGCTTCGCAGACCATACCTGCGGCGATACCGACCAGCCATCTCTTGGAACGATTGACCCGGCGGCCGATGTATCCTGACACCACACCTGCCAGAATACTCGTAATCAGACACGGAATCGAGGTCACTCCCCCGATATCAATCAGATAACGATGGATACCCGATATAATACCTGTAACGATCCCAACCCAGGGTCCAAACAAAATACCGCCTGCCATAATTGCTATGATTCGAACGTTAACAAGCGAACCTTCAACTTCAATCCCGGTGTAGGTGCCGAACAGTGCAAACATGCAAAAAATCAATGTTAGTATGGCCAGCTCTGCCGGAGAATGACTGTTCTTTTGCAAGGTTTCCTTAAACCGTGGGATACGTGTAATAAAAAATAAACAAATCAGCAACAATGCTGCGCGCTCAAATAGCTGCATCAGCATTTCCAACAAGGCATTCACATGCGTTCCTCCCAAATAAAAACGGATATGCCTACATAGTTGTTATCGTGTACGTCGTTCATACACACCATACCCAAGTATCATCAAGCCACATACGAATAAAATAATAACAAATATATTGTCAACAAAACTCGGCATATCAGGTTCTGACATAGAAATGCCCGAACTATTCAATTTAACAGGTACGGAATTCGCAGCCCATTGAATGACCGCTATAAAGCGCTCCATCGTATATATCACTCCGCTACCCAATAGGCTCAACACGCCGAATAACAAATATTTAAGCTCCATAAGAATTTATCCCCCCTTAGTTACAAAGCATTTAAACTGCCACAAATTATACCATCAACTTCCATCTAATTATAGCTTCTAGAAATCGCCTCTTCTTCATTTCCCTTCTTCATACGCAGAAAAAAACCGGAGAGTACCGCTTGATAGCGATACTCCCCGGCTCTCTAGTCCGATGAAGAAGCTTGTCGGTTATTTGCTTTTGCTGATTTCGGTAGGACTGTTGTACTCCTTCTGATCATGTACCAGTTCTTTCAATTGGATAATCAACGCCTCTAGCTCACTAAACCCGGTCACCATATTGGAGGTTATATTTCGTTGTTCCTCTACTCCAGCCAAAATTTGTTCTGATGCTGCACTCGCCTGTTCCGTTACACTTGAAAATTCCGTCATCTCTTGAACAACCTGAGATGAATACTGCTGCATGCTATTCGTACTGTTTTCCACATCCACGGCCTGCATCAGCACTTTATTGGCGTTTTGCAGGATGTCTTCCAGTACAATTTCGGTCGAATGTGCCGATTCCATACTTTGCTGTAGCCTGTGCTGTCCCATGTCAAATTGGCTTACGACAGAATCCATCTGAGTTCTCAGTTGAGTCAAAATAGCTTCCATCGCCACCGAGGTGTTCCCTACCATTTCAGCCAAATTACGCACTTCGCCAGCTACGATGGCAAATCCTTTTCCATGCTCTCCCGCTCTGGCGGCCTCAATGGATGCATTCAAGGACAGCAAATTAGTTTGTTTCGAGATTTGAGTAATATCTTTAAGCATGGCAGACATGTTATCACTTTGTACTCTAAACTCGTCCAGTTCTTCTTTGGTACGACTCATGACTTGACCCAAATCCTTAATTTGAGACGTCAATGCAAGCAGTTGACTGCTCCCTCTGTCCCCGGCATTTTTCGTATCTTCGGAAAGCTGCTTCAGTTCTCGGGAATGATCAGCTACCTCTCGCACGTGCTGGTCAGATTGAGCCAAGTTATCCGTAACCTCGGTGATATTCGAAGCTTGCATTTCTACCCCTTTGGCAACCTCCTGAAATCCGATAGCGACTTCATTTGTCACGCTGCCCGTCGCATCTACTTGATTCCTGAATCGTTCTGTAAAGCTATGCAATCCAGCCACTGCTTGTCTAACTTGCTCAAACAGAAATTCAATTCGTTGCCTTGTAGCATCGATATCTTTATTTTGCTCTTCACTTTTCTTAAACTGCTTTTGATTTAACACCGACACCACTAACAGTAGCAAACCAATGAGTAAAACAATAATAAACTCATGCACATAACGCAAAGAACCGGTAGCCGGGGGAATTGCGGGCGTACCGATTGTTATTTGCACAAAAATATTACAGAGATTTAAGGACATAGCTACCAGAAAATATCGGTAAGATGGATACAGCAAAAACAAAGAGCAGATTAATATGGTGGTCACTACCTCGACGCTAGATAAGTTCAAAAATATACACATTAATACGCTAAAAAACGTAGTAATCCACGGAATAAGGCGGATTCCTTTCTTTTTCACATTCAGGATCGTTAAAACTGCCGCGACTACAAATCCTACACCATTAGATACCCACATCGAGGGATTAGATAATGCCGGGACGATGCCGCTCAAGGCCATAATCCAAAAAATAATGATCACCAATTTGTTTCTTTGCCACAACAATTCACTCGTTCTGTCCATGATTGTGTACGCGCTCCTTAGAATATATATTAGGTATTTATAAAATAAAAATGTAAATACCATACTTTATATATCGTCATATCAGAACACGTAGTGAATGAAAATCATGCAAACACTCCACATTCCCTTTAATCGTCAAATTACAACAGGACAACTCTTAAAGGGAAAGAGTATGTAATTGTAAATAAATGAATGCAAAGAATCGCCCCCCTGACAGGGAGCGATTTTGAATTCATTTTTGATGATCTTTGCAATTGGAAAAGGTTCATGTACCACTGATAATATTAGGATTCCTTGTTTTCAGAAGCCTCTTCAGCGCCTTCGGTTGCCGCTGCATCACCTTCCACAGCAGCATTTTCTACTTCAACTGCACGTGGAACGATAATAGAAGCAAGCAGTTCTTCTTCAGGGACGTGCAGTGTTACTCCTTTAGGGAGTTTCAAGTCGCTAGCGCTCAGCTTGTCGCCAACATCCAGCGCGGATACATCCACCTCAATGGTAGGTGGCAAATCAGCCGGAAGACCTTCGACCTCAACTTCCGTTTCCTGAACTTGCAGAATACCGCCTGTTTTTGTACCTGCAGGTGTACCCTGATAATCAATAGAAACACGCACGCGAAGCGGTTTGTTTTTGGAGATTTTCAGAAAGTCGGCATGCAACCATTGGTTATCACGCTGTTGATAATCTTTAATAATAACTGGAATGGTTTCTCCACCCTCTACTGTGAGGTTAAACACCTCTGAACGTCCGGTTTTGACTACTTTATTAAATTCCTTGGCATCGACATGTACAGGGGTTCCTTCAAGCTCAGAGCCGTAAACCACAGCTGGAATCCGTCCTTTTAACCTCAATCCACGAATGGCCGAACCCTTCTTCTCTGTTCTCGGCTGGGCGGTCAGTTGAATACTTCCTCCATTAGAACTCATGATATACAACCTCCTTCAGGTTACCTTACAAATGATTTTCCTCCAAGAATCTTGCCTGTTTACCAGTCGTACTACAGGATGTAAGCCAGCTAGCTGGCAAAACTAAACAAGTCCATAATTCTATTTTACCCCTTTTTTCTGAAACTGACACACGTTTGCATAAAAAAATAGCATTTCTCGAAATGATCGAAAAATGCTATTTTTGTGTATATACGCAACCAAGCACGCAAGTCTAACCGGCCCGATTATCATTTACCAGTAACAAATATTCTTCTCTGCCACTATGAATCAGTACCTGCATCACAGACTGGTTCTGGTCTATATCAATATATCGATCTGCCTCAACATCCTTGGCATCCCAGTGATTAAGCCGGACAATGTAGCCAATTCGCTGTATATCAGGAGCCACCTGAATACGCGCTATTGCACGACCGTCATCCAAATCCCGAAATTCGACATGTCCGTCGCGATGCCCAGTTCCCCATACCCATACGTTCCAGCCAGTGTATTGCCGATCCGTACGCTCGTAGATCAGTTCAATCGTACGAAATGGAGCGACTTCATTATCGTTTCCAAGCTGCACATCTGTCAAAGCCATGGCTGTACCTGCAATTTCTTGATCTGTTCCCTCATCCGAGTCTTCCAATTCGTTCTCCGCCTGACGATTAGCCTGATCTTGTTCAGTCAAAAAGGAGACTCGTGCAGGTTCTTCCTGATCATATAACACCATCATTGACCAGCGCGATACAGTTACACGATGGCCTACGACTTCATACCGTGTCTCATTACCAGCCCCGTGTGCGTCCACGACCACATGCCAACGATCCGATTCCGCAGGCAATACTATCGTCTGCTCCGTATCCGAGCCGTTATAAATCACCACAATATGATTCCAGGCATCGCCGTTAGCATGGTGCCTCAAAGCAAAGGCCACCACATGCCCACTGCTTTGCAGCACTTCCATGTGCTGCTCCACCAGCTCACGTTGGTCCATTCGGAATGCTGGGTGGCTGCGTCGCAAAGCAATTAAGCCTTGGTAGTAATCAAACACGGGGCGAAACCTCGCCTTGTTATCCCAATGAATGGCATTGACCACATCTGAGCTCCGGTAACTATTGTGGTCTCCATATTTGGAGCGCAACAGTTCATCCCCTGCATGAATAAAAGGAATACCTTGAGATGTGAGTACCATGCCGTTGGCCAACAGGGACTTGCGCACGGTTTCGTCCTCTAGCAGGTTATTTTCATCCAGTTCCCCATACGGATCTGCTTCGGCAACAGCATGTTCAGGTGTCCTCCCATCCTGTGGCTTCCCCTGCTCCCATTGTGGAAAACGACAGTGCTCCCGCAAATGTCTTACCGTCAAAATTTTATCCCACAGATTGAGATTATCGTGGGCAGTTACATAATTGACGGTCTCCGATGGCTGAGCTGTGAAATCATGAATAGCCCCAAAAGCACCTTTGAGCACCTGCTCCTCCTGATGTTCTGCCCCCGTGGCAAACCCGCTTCCAGTACCGTCGCTATCCCCCTTAATAGCAGAACGGTAGTTGTCGTTAAAAACAGCAAAGCCTTTGTCCCGTTGTGTTCCTTTTAGCGTAAGCAAGGGTTGTGGAGATTCTCCTCCCGTCCAAGGCTCACCATAGATCAGCAGATCCGGACGCACTTCAGAGCGAAGTTCTTGCGTAAGCTGCACCACGGTTGGTGTATCAATCAGACCCATCAGATCAAATCGAAAGCCGTCTATATGATATTCCTCTGCCCAATAGCGTAGTGAATCCTTGATATACTTGCGCACCATCGGACGTTCGGTTGCCACCTCATTGCCTACACCTGATCCATTGGTGAGCTGCCCTTGTTCATCCGTGCGGTAATAATATCCAGGTACAACAGGCTCAAATGGCCCCTGTTCCACCGAATACGTATGGTTGTATACAACGTCCATAATGACACCGATGCCGGCAGAATGCAAAGACTGTACCAGCAGTTTCAGCTCTCGTATACGTGCCTCCGGATCAGCCGGATTGGAAGAATAAGACCCCTCCGGCACATTATAATGCTGGGGATCATAGCCCCAGTTATATTCAGTATCTAATTCCGCAAAGTCATTCACCGTATGAAAATCAGCTACTGGAAGCAAATGAACATGTGTAATGCCCAGTTCCAGCAGATGATCCAGCCCGATACTGTTCCCCTCAGGATCCTTCAATCCCGTATACGTAAAGGCCTCAAACCGTCCCTGAGCAGCAGATAAGCCTTTTTTCCCTGTATTAAAATAGGTATCCATCGAAAAATCACGCACATGAACCTCATAGAGAATGGCATCCGTCGGCCGCTTAAGGGTAGGCCCCGCATCCAATTCCCATCCATCCGGGTTGGTTTGAGCCAAATCAATGATCGCTGTACGTTGCCCGTTGGCTGATACCGCTGTGGCATATGGATCGGCAGCATAATGAACAGTGTTGTCCGCCCACTCCAGCCTGTACATGTAATAATATTTGTTCCAGTCACCTTCCAGCTCTATAGACCATACCCCTTGATCATCACGGATCATGAGAAATTCCTGGCCCCCGCCGTGCTCCTGAACGTTCCCCTCCTGATCGTACGCCCCCGCATCGCTATACAACGCTATATGGACCTGCTTCGCAGTCGGGGCCCATACCTTGAACTTGCTGCCCGCAGGCGTATAAGTAAGACCCAAATCATAGCCTTCATATATGGGATATTTTGTGTGTTCAAGCTCTTTAAGCTGATTGAAATCTGACATTTCTGTTCACCACCCATTTCTGTACATCGGCTTACAGCCTCTGTTCATCCATCATTTATGATGTTTATGACTTGTCAATATACCTTAGGATTTTATAAAATCTTCACCTAATAGGCTAACAAAATAAGACAAGCTTGAAAAGCTGGATGATTTAAATAAGGATGACGCTTCCATTTCAACACACACTCCATTTTATGACAATACCATGAACAGGCTACAACTTTTGCCCTTAGGATATAACAATAGTTAGAAAAGTCAGGACAGTCTTCGATTATCCATTTGAAAAATATCATCAGCAATCCGCATGGTAGAACTTCGGTGCGAAACAAGGACAATCGTTTTATCTTGCTGCTGTTCCTTTAACGATTTTAAAATAATGGCCTCGTTCAGGCTGTCCAAATTGCTGGTAGGCTCGTCGAGCAGTAAGAGAGGCGCATCATGGACAAAGGCTCTGGCCAGCCCCAAGCGTTGACGTTCTCCACCAGACAGCCTGTCCCCCAATTCTCCAACTCGGCTGTCATACCCCTGAGGCAAAGTCATAATAAAATCGTGCACTGATGCCTTACGCGCTGCTTCCACAATCTGCTCATGTGTAGCATCAGGCTTTCCGATTTTGATATTAGCTGCAATTGAATCATCAAACAGGAACGTATGCTGGTCGACATAGCTCTGTAAGCCTTTCAAATGTCGGGTCCCAATTTCCTTCAGATCGTGTCCGGATAGCAAAATTGCACCTTGCTGCGGGTCCCTAAATCGCATCAGCAACTTTAGCAGTGTAGACTTGCCAGAGCCGCTTTTACCCTGAATGCCTAAAATCCGCTGATGCGGTATCATGAGACTTACATCATTCAGCACCGTTTGACCATCGTATGAAAAAGTCACCTTGTCTACTCGTGCCCCAGTAAAGGCGACACTCATCCCGTCGATATTTTCCTCTACCTCCGGAGTTTCCTCCAATAGACTCAACACTCGTTCCCCGCTCGCCAGCGTTTGAAGCAAATTGTTGGACAGATTGCTTAGTGCGATGACCGGACCAAATGAACTAAACAGGGCAATGACAGAAATCAGCATACCTGTAAAGTCAACCTGACCATTAGACATACCGTACAATCCAGCCAGCAGCATCAAGAATGAGAATCCAACTACAGCCGCATCTGTGATGGCTCTTGTGATGCCTTCATGATGCTTCAAGTCCTTCTGCTTGGCATCCAACTGATCCGTACGACGGTTAATCTCATTCAAACGTTGTTCTCCTTGTCCATATTGCACAATTTCCTTCATCCCCCGTAAGCTGTCCAAAAAATAACTGCTCAGCTTGCCAAAGCTGCTGCGGTATTCCATCCCCTGACGCTTGCCCATACGTGACGTGAGCAGAGGAATAAATAAACCGACAGTTAGGTAAGCAAGCGCAGCAAGCCAGCCTAGCAGAGGCTCATAAGAACCAATAAAAAACACCATGAGCAGTGAGGTGATGATGCCAATCATAACAGGAGCTATCGTATGCGCATAAAATACTTCCAGCAACTCAATATCACTTGTAATGAGTGAGATCAGATTTCCCTTGTCCTTGCCTTCCAATTTGGCTGGAGCGAGTCTTCGCAGGGCTTGAAGCACCTTGTCACGTAGTACAGCCAGCAGCTTGAAAGCGAGATAGTGACCACTCATTTGCTCGCCATAACGGAATACGCCGCGCAGTACGGCGCAAACCACGATCGTCGTCAGCAAAAACGATAGGGTGTAGCCTGTCGTGATGCCCGTTGCTGTAAGCAGAGCCAGGGCTCCAAACACTATAATGCCAATAGCACAAACAAAACCAAGCACTCCTGTAACAATCGTGATGAGCAGCACAGGTAAAAGAGGTCCCGCCAATACCAATAATTGGCCCATGATCCGTAATCCGTGTCTACGCATATACAGCCCCTCCTTTTACAAACTGCTCTACCCGGTGTTGACTGAGATACATCTCCGCATAATGCCCCTGCTGGCTCAACAGCTCATGGTGCGTTCCGGATTCTGCCACCAAACCGTTTTGCAGCACATAGATACAATCGGATTGGACTACGTTTTCCAGTCTGTGAGAGATAAGAATCACTGTTTTTTGACCTGCCAGCGCATGTATAATCTCCATAATGCCTTCCTCACTTTCACTGTCAATGTTAGAGGTGGCCTCGTCAAAAATGTACACATGACTATCATGCAGCAATGCTCTGGCTAGTGCTAGCCGTTGGCGCTGTCCTCCTGACAGATTGGCTCCCTGCTCTTCCAGTTCTGCTTCCAGACCTCCTTCTGAGAGGATAAAATCATACAGCTTCACTTGTCGCAAAGCTTCCAGCATGTGTTGCTCATCCGCGTGCTCATTGCCCATTTTTAAATTTTCTTCCACGGTGCCTTTAAAAATATAGCTGTTAAAACCGATCCAGGTCATATGACGCATGCGACTTTTTTCCGAAATATCGGTAAGCTCGGTTCCTCCAATCGTCAGGCTTCCTCGATACCCCTCGTGATGCCCAACAATCAATCCGGCTACCGTACTTTTACCAGAGCCTGATTCCCCAACAATGGATACAAAGCTGCCCTGGGGAATATCCATGGATACATTTCGTAAGGTATCTCTTTCGTCGTAGGCGAAACTCACCTGTTCCAGTCGAATATCTGTGGTTTCTATGCTTTTTTGTCCTTGTATAAGGTCCTCTGTGCTCAACATTTGGAATATTTTGTCACTTGCAGCCATTCCGTTCATGGCGATATGAAAGTAAGAACCCAGAAGACGCAGAGGAATAAAAAATTCTGCCGACAGCAAAACAATGATGATTGCTCCTGCCAAGCCAATTCGTCCAGAAGAATATTCGCTTACCGCGACCAGTACACCCGCAGCGGCACCACCAAATGCGATAAGATCCATAATGGCCACGGAGTTAAGCTGCATAGTCAGCACTTTCATCGTCATTTTGCGAAAATCTTCAGCTGCTGTGTTCATTTCCTGATGTTTATCCTGGTCTGTTCCGTACATTTTGAGCGTAGTCAGACCTTGCACATTCTCCAAAAAGCTGTGGCCCAAATTGACGTAACTACCCCAATATTTCCGAAAAAGCTTTTTAGCCATCCTCATAATGACAATGATCGACACTGGAATTAAGGGAACGCAGATCAATAGTATAATGGCTGCTTTGAAGCTGACAAAAGAGAGGGTAATGAATAACGTTACAGGGGCAAGCAGACTGTAAAATAGCTGAGGCATATATCTACCGAAATAGGTTTCAAGCTGCTCTACCCCTTCTACAGCAACCTGAATAACCCCCGAGGTGGAGGTATGATCTGTATATGCGGGCCCTATCTTCAGCAACTTGCTGTAAATTTGCGAGCGCAGCGTTTTTTTAGCATTTACCGAAGCACGATAGGATAACATACTGGCTGCATAATTGCTCAGGCAGCGAACTGCAATAGCAGCAATAACAATGACCGTCATAGATAGAATCAGCTTGCGAGTCACTTGTCCTTCCCATGCCTGCTGCATAACAAAGGCCATAGACAACACAGCGGCTATACTCCCCAAAAGACCGATCCACTGCACAAGCACACCCCATACGATATATTTTCGAGAATGTTCCACTAGACCGAGCAGACGGCTGTCGACCATTTTAGACTTTTTTTTTGGAGTAGGTGCAGGTGAAGATGATGGTGTTATTTTTGCTGCAGCGTTTCTCACTGTTCCGATTCGGAATATAAAGTAATAATATTTAAAAAGGATGACCAAGACGATGAGCGTTTTGCCCCACACATTAGGGGTGAAAATAAAGCCTATAATCAGCATCGTTGACGCTAAGCCCAATGTCGTGATTTTCGTAGACAGCTTCAACGACCTTGTTTGAACAAAACTCTCTAGATGCTTTTGGTACAGAGAGGTATTCGAAAACCACTGGTGAATCCTTTCGGACCCCCGCATAAAGAAAAAGGTCGCGAGCAGCAGAAACGGTGTAGTCGGTAGCAACGGTAGCACTACACCAATAACTCCAAGCGCTAAAAATAAAAACCCTAAGGTAATATAGATCGGTTTCACTATAATCCTCCCTAATAGTTATAATAGTAATGGTTTCATTTTATAGATAATGATAATCATTATCAATATAAACAATTTAAGCAGGTTGTTATGTGATGTAAATCACGCATATAAAAATCCTCTTGAAGCACATCTCTACAGAACACGCTAGTGTTGATGTGGATGCTTTGTCTTCAAGAGGATTATCGAAATTTAATGTTAGTAATCGGTTGTTTTATGAATTTATAATATCATATTGCTCCAATATCTGCCGATGTAACGGGTGGTCTGCGGTTATGGAAGTATAACGCGTCAGCGCCACACCCAGCCCTTCGTTGCGGATCACCTGCTGAAGCTCGACTGCCTCGGGGTCTTCCGTAATATCAAATTTACAGGCAGCAGCCATTCCTAACGCCAGATGATCCGTCGGAATGCCATATTCCTGCGCTTGGAGCGCGGGACGTACAAGACGGTCATTGGGAGACAGCTTGCGTAATGGTGAACGTCCGACCCGAGTAACATCGTCTATTAGATTAGGGTTGCGGAAGCGATCCAAAATTTTAGAGATGTACTTCCTATGCTCCTCTTGATTCAAACCGAAGCGCTTCACAAGCACCGCTCCCGTTTCCTCCAGTGACCCTTGTATCGAATCCACCACCTTGCTATCCTTCATGGCCTCCTGAATGGTAGCATAACCTGCGGTATAACCAAGATAAGCTGCCACGCAATGTCCCGTATTTACCGTGAACAGCTTTCGTTCAATGTAAGGCTCTAGATCCTGCACGTACAGGATACCTTCGATTTCTTCATGCTCAGATGCCATTTGCGAACGATCCACCACCCACTCATAAAAAGGCTCTACCTGCACATGTAACGGGTCCTCGTGTTGCTGGATCGGCACAATCCGGTCTACGGCAGCATTTGGAAAATACACCGAAGCCTCAGCCTTGGCACGGGTCGCCTCATCCAATAGCGCAAAAACATGCTCTTTCAGTTGCGCACTACCTCCGATTGCATTTTCACAGGCAATCACATGTAGCGGCCTTGCTCCTCGCTCTACCCGCCGCTTGATTCCTTCCGCAATACCTGCTGCTATGTGCTTGAGGATGCTGACCCCTACCGCGGTCGTTACCAGATCTGCGTGGTCTACCGCATCGGCTACAGCCGCTGCATCCTTGCCGTCAATCGCCGTCACATTCGTGACCAGCTCCGTATCCTTTGTATCATTGGCTAATTCTACGGTGTATTGTTTACGACGGCGTAACTCGGATACAAGGGTGTCGTTGACATCTGAAAAGACAACCTCATAGCCTGCACGCGACAGAATCAATCCGATAAAGCCGCGACCGATATTTCCTGCTCCAAAGTGGACGGCTCTCATAGCTCCAGCTCACTTTCGAACAGATCTATAATTTCCTGTGGGGTCACCGCGTTGCGAAGTTTCTCCATGTTTTCTTCCTCTGCACACACCACAGCAATACTCGTCAAAATCTCCATATGATCGCCGCCTTGTGCTGCAATGCCGATTACCATGTATGCTTTTTCTTCCCCAAAATCTACGCCTTGCGGAAACTGGACGATGGAAATGCCTGTGGATTGAATAAGCGTCTTGGATTCCTTGGTGCCATGTGGAATAGCCAGCCCGTTCCCGATATAGGTGGACACGATCTCCTCGCGTTCCAGCATCTTGTCAATGTACTCACTTGAAATATGTCCTGCATCCAGCAGGATTTGTCCAGCCATACGAATCGCCTCATATTTGTCTTTGGCGGTTGCATTCATTTTTACTTTGTCTATCGTCATAATACTCACGGTAGGTTCCTCCCTGTCCCTAATTTACTGTGGAAAAATTCAGCTAGCTCACTCGATATATAATTGACAATATGATCCCTGCTACCGTGTTCCAGTAGCGTAACCATGTCTTCCTGCAAGAGTAATGCACTAATCTCGCTCAATACCTCCAAGCTCTCTCTCGGCAGCTCACGAGGTCCCAACATGAGCAGCACGCATTCTACCTGTTCGCCTGTATCCGCCAACAGCGGCTCTGCCAGCTTATACAAGGTAAGCGAAGGCTTTCGAATGTAGTGGCTGCGCGTATGAACTAAAGCAATGGAGGTATCAGAGATCACCTGACTACCTTGGCGCTCTCTTTCCATGAGTTGTGCAGCAACCGCAGAAGGCTCTGTAACATTCCCCCGCCCCGCCTCCAACATGCATATAGCCTCTACGGTCGCCGCCATATCCATCTCCTGATTTTCCAGCGGATACACTTGAAATTGCTGTACAATGTGTACAATTTCATCGAGACTTTTCCGCAGACCGGTAAGCCACTCCATGTCCTGACCGGGCTGAACGACCTGTTCCTGCTGATGGTCATCGGGATGATTGAGTGTAATATGCTGGATAAATTGACGCAGGCGATCACTCTCCTCCTGCGTCAGCAGCGGGCTGATCTTAAGATAGCGATCTGGTTCAAGCGGTAGCTCTACTGTCGAAATGATCAGATCATAATCCTCCTTGGGGATCCGCGCCGCCTCGTACCATGAGGCCCTATCCACAATTTTGATCTGTGGCAGCTCTTTGGCGAGCCTTGTTGCCAGAAGTCTGGATGAACCAATGCCGCTCGTGCAGACTACGATGGCCCGCACCTCCCGCCGCAATTGTCGCAGCCGCTCCAGCGAAGCGCCGAAATGCATGACCAGAAATCCGATCTCTTCATTAGGGACTTTCATTTCTGTCATGTCCGCCGCAGCCTTTTTCACTGAGTCGAATAAGCTGCTGTAATCCTTGCGGATTTGCTGAAGGAGGGGATTACGAATCGACTTGCCTTCCTTCAAACGTTTGAATACCGGAGCCATATGGGCAATCAGTCCTTCACGCAGAACACGGTCCTCTTCCAATGGCGTGCCTGTTTCTTCCTCCACACGACGAATCAACTCATGAACCGACTCCAGCAGTACAAGATCATCGAGCGGCAGCAGCCGGGTAGAATGATCCTCGGCATCACGGAACAGCAGCCTGAAATAAGATCGTTCCGGGTCCGGAAAGTTAATATCCAGCGCCGCTGACAATTCTGTGCATATGCGTTCTACCATAGCTGTACGCAGCATGATATTCTCATCCGAATCTGTTTTTAAATAGGAGAGAAGAGGATCCATAACATACCCGAGTCGTAGACGTGCCAGCGAAACGCAAATCTGAATCAGCAACTCCATATATTTGCTTTCCACCATGTTTTCCAGCCACTTTTCATGGGGCTGCCAGAGGGCCTTTTCCACGATCAGCAAGTTCCCTCTGCCAATCATCTCCAGCAATTTGTCGGAGACACGAGTCACAGAACGAACCTCTCCCTGGCTGGAAAACAGATCAGATTCATCCAAATGTTCGAGGGCCAGCTCGGAAATCGCCCGTCTTTTGTCTATCTCCCGTCCGGTAATCTCGACACCATATCCCCGTCTGCGGACAAGCACGAGCCCTCGATCTCCGATCCAGTCTTGTAATTCGTCCAGATCATGACTGACCGTAGTTACCGTGACTTTCAGATCTGAAGCCAGCGCCAGCAGCTTGATCGGCTCCCGTGTATCCAGCAGCATGCAGAGAACCACGATCTTTCTCTCCTCAGCCGAATATTCGTCTGGATTCGTATACAGCAATTGCTTTCGCAGGCATACAAGCTGAGCTGGGTCTGCATCTATACAGATACCAATCCCTGACTTTTTCTCCAGCTTCACCTCATGAGTTGCCAGCCAATGCTCGACTGCGCCCAGTTCCCGATGAACCGTCCTTGTGCTGACATTGATCTTCGTGGCAATTTCCCCGGCAGTAACCTCTTTGGACTGCTCCAGAAGATATTCCACGATGTCACGTTGTCGTTTCGTAATATTCATAAGCGCATACCGTTCCTTCCCAAGCTCATCCCTCCAGCAGGAGACGTACACTGCATACAGTCCGCCTGACTATGACGGGGATTAAGAATCGGATTTCAGACGTTCAACCAGCGCTTCGTATTCAGGACTCTTCAGAAAATTGTCAATGGAAATGTGTTCAGCATTCGGGACTACTGTTTTAGCCCGGTCTGTCAACGTTTTTTGCGTAATGACAATATCCGCATCCTGTGGAATTTCACTGATTGCCGTATTCGTAACTGTTACGCCTACGCCCGCCTGCTTCATTTTTTTGCGTAAAATCGAGGCACCCATCGCGCTTGAACCCATACCTGCATCACAGGAAAAGACAATCTTGTTCACTTCGGATTTATCCTTGAGCGTTCGATCTGCGACAATCTCGGCAGCACGATCAGATTCGTGGTTATCTTCCATTACAGTGGCGTTAGCACTGGCACTCTTGCTTTGATTTTTCATATCTTTCAGGCGAGATGCAGCTTCCTCCAGCCCCTCTTCTTGTTGCTTACCTGTCTTGAGTAACACTGCTGCAACAGCAAAGGATACGACCGCAGCAGCGATCACCCCGCTCAGCATTGGCAAATATCCACCTTTTGGCGTCATTAGAAAATAGGCGATGATACTACCCGGTGAAGGAGCAGCAACCAGTCCGGCACCTGTCAACATGAAACAGAAGGTTCCCACAACACCGCCAGCTATAGCTGCAAGAATCAGAATCGGCTTCATCAAAATATAAGGGAAATAAATTTCATGAATCCCGCCGAAAAAATGAATGATGACTGCGCCAGGAGCTGACGACTTCGCAGAGCCTTTGCCGAACAGACAGTAGGCCAGCAAAATACCAAGCCCCGGCCCAGGGTTGGATTCCAGCATGAACAGTACGGATTTGCCTGTTCTTGCAGCTTCCTCCAACGCAATCGGACTCAATACTCCGTGATTCAGCGCGTTGTTTAAAAATAATACTTTTCCGGGCTCAATAATGAGGTTGACAAGCGGCAATAGCCCCGCGTTCACGAGGAACTGTACCCCTGCCGACAACACTTGACTGATCATTTGTACAACCGGGCCGATCGCCACATGGGCAAGCAGTGCTAGAATGGCACCGATAATCCCGGCCGAAAAATTATTGACCAGCATTTCAAAGCCTGATCTGACTTTGCCTTCAATGGCCTTGTCGAACTTCTTCAATATCCACGCAGCCAGCGGACCAGCTACCATCGCGCCCAGGAACATCGGGATATCGGCTCCTACTATGACACCCATCGTCATGATGGCACCGATCACACCTCCACGCTGTCCGTGAATCATCGTGCCCCCTGTATAACCAATCAGCAGCGGCAACAAATAATTTTTCATCGGATCAACCAACTGTGCAAAACCTTCGTTCGGGAACCATCCGGTCGGAATAAAGAGTGCCGTAATCAACCCCCACGCAATAAAGGCTCCCATATTGGGCATAACCATACCGCTAAGAAAACGGCCAAAACGCTGTACGGCGACACGAGTGCCTCCTTTTGAACTTGGCTTTGCGTCCAATGTACTCATATTCAAATCCTCCTTGTAGGTAAGCATCACTACCTTTTCTTAAAATTCATACTAAATGACAGCGCTATCTTCATCAACGAAATGAAAACGTACTTTCGTCATGAACGTTGATGACAACATTTAAATTTAAATTATCCAGGAAGATATTATACCTGCATAATTCTTCTTAATATGACCTGTAGCTATAGAAATTAGTCGAAAAACCGCGCTGGATTATGTATGATTCCTATATGGGGACAACCCACTATATCAGAACAACACACGTAATTACGTTTTCATAAAAAAGACAAAAAAATAGCCGCTACGTCAAATCATAGCGACTATTTTATACAAAAATCGAGCAAACTAACGATGCTCTTATTCAATTAAAAATCAATATAAAATTCCGAATAACACGCTATTATTTCATGCTGCATTGCTCTATTTATTACTCCGAAATCAACTGCTCATACTGATCCGCCGACAGTAGTTTGCCCAATGATTCCTCCACATCTTTATCCATCTCTACTTCTACCATCCAACCTTTGTCATATGGAGATTCATTCACTAGCTCAGGTGTACCTTCCAGCGCTTCATTCACTTTTAATATGGTTCCCGTCACCGGAGCAAAAAGGTCGGATACCGTCTTCACCGATTCAATCGTACCGATCTCCGCTCCCTGCTCAATCGTTACTCCCGCCTCAGGTAATTCTACAAAAACAATATCACCCAGTTGGTGCTGTGCAAAGTCTGTAATACCAATCCGCACCGTTCCATTCTCTGTCCGCTGAACCCACTCATGTTCGTCTGTATACCAAAGTTGCTGCTTCACTTCACCCATTCTGTTCCCCTCACTTCCATATGAATAAAATCGCATTTGCTCACCTGTATTAGACAGGTTAAGATTATGACAATAAGAACACTCATGTCAATAATACTAACAAAAATACTTCATATTACCTCCTATAGCGCTCTATATAAAAATATAATAATTTATAACAAACGCTTACATATCCTTATTTATATATTAAATGTTTTTTCTATTGTTTTTGATGACATTTTTATTGACATTTTGAATGAATTTGCGTATTAATGGGTTATAGCAAATACTTTGAGAAACACCCGACAACTGCAAACGCGGATGAACGCAGAGGGAGAGACTGCCAAAAAGATTCGCATAGCTGTTGCCGCTTGTGAGACAGTTGTGCACGCGAATCGGATCAAGTTGTTATCTGCAAAGCCAGGTAATATACTGCTGATCCCGAAGGTAGCGCCGAAGGAGTAAGCCTGCATTGCAGGTGAATCTCTCAGGCAAAAGGACCTCTGCCGGACGCATCTCTGGAGAGCATTCGCTATTGGAGCGGATCACCCAAGAGGAAACCCGGTACATACCGGGGTAACTTTCTGGTATCAAGGACAGAGCTGAAAAAAGAGTATAGACTGCTGTCTATACGTTTTTTTCGGCCTGTCTTTTTTGTTTAGCCGATTACACCGGATAGGAGTGGAAACATGACTAATTTGCGAAAAACACCGCTATATTCATCCTACGGGACGCAGTCTGGGGTTCGTTGTATTGACTTTGGAGGCTGGGAGCTCCCCGTTCAGTTTAGCGGCATTCAAAAGGAGCATGAGGCCGTCCGGCAACGTGCGGGTTTATTCGATGTATCGCATATGGGTGAGTTTTTGGTTGAAGGCAAAGAGGCCGAAGCTTTTCTACAAAGGGTGACCACGAATGATGTCAGCCAGTTGGAACCAGGTCAGGCACAATATTCACTCCTGTGTTACCCCGATGGAGGTGTAGTAGACGACCTGCTTGTTTACTGCAAAGGACCGGAACGCTACATGCTCGTTGTGAACGCCTCCAACATTGATAAGGATTGGGATTGGTTACTTCGTCATGTGCCTGCATCCGTTCACATGGAGAATGTGTCTGATGCAATAGCATTGCTGGCATTGCAGGGACCGGAAGCAGCACGTATTGCCGCAGCCGTGGCAGATACGGATATTACGAATCTGGCATCTTTCCACTTTCATGAGAACGTGCCATTGTTCGGAGCAAAAGCACTCGTCTCACGAACCGGATATACGGGCGAAGACGGTTTTGAATTTTACGTACCTGCCGCGGAAGCACCCGCCGTATGGGAGGGTTTGCTTCGTTCCGGTGAGTCGTATGGGCTGATTCCCGCTGGACTTGGTGCTCGCGATACACTACGCTTTGAGGCTCGGTTGCCGCTATACGGACAGGAGTTATCTGCCACAATTTCACCACTCGAAGCCGGTCTGGGTTTCTTCGTCAAGCTGAATAAAGGAGATTTTATCGGTAGAGAAGCACTTCAGCGTCAAAAAGAACAAGGGGTTCCTCGTAAATTGATCGGGCTAGAAATGATGGACCGCGGTATCCCACGCGCCCATTATCCGGTATTCGCAGAAGGACAACACATCGGTGAGGTCACAACGGGGACTCAGTCGCCCTCCTTGAAGCGTAATCTGGGCCTCGCCTTGGTGGACAGTCGTTTTAGCGCCCTCTCCACACCACTGGAGGTTGAGATTCGTGGCAAACGCCTGCGTGCCGAGGTGGTGGCAGCCCCCTTTTATAAGCGCCCACGCTGATCTTAAACTCTCCTTATTTCTATAAAGCAAACATGTCAGATATGTATTTCCGGGTTTTCATCTCACACTTTTTTATTAGCTCATTTACGGATTTAAAATTTTGCTTTTCGAAAGGAGCCAGAACCTATGAAGCAGCATCGTTATCTCCCTATGACTGAACAGGATCAAACCGAAATGCTGCGTGTGGTCGGTGTATCATCCATTGATGATTTATTCAGTGACATTCCAGAGGCCATTCGATATCAAGGGGAACTCCCTCTTTCTTCTCGACTCGATGAGAAAGCCTTAACCCGTCACTTGACCGAGCTGGCCGGACACAATGCCAATACAGACACACATGCCAGCTTTCTTGGCGCAGGAATTTATGATCATCATATTCCGTCCGTCATCCAGCACATCACTTCACGCTCAGAATTCTACACTGCCTACACCCCCTATCAGCCGGAAGTAAGCCAAGGCGAGCTACAAGCCATTTTCGAGTTTCAATCGTATATTTGCGAATTGACGGGCATGGCTGTAGCTAATGCCAGCATGTACGACGGAGCGACTGCACTGGCGGAAGCGGGCTCACTGTCCGCCGCAGCTACCCGCCGTAAACAGCTTATCGTATCGAGGTCCGTCCATCCAGAGGCACGTCAGGTATTGGCAACCTATGCACGCGGATTGAATTTGGACATCGTGGAGATCGGCTGTTCGGACGGTGTAACGGATGCTGATGCGTTAGCGGCGGCCGTATCGGAACAGACCGCGGCTGTTTTGGTCCAAAGCCCCAACTTTTTCGGAGCCGTGGAAAATCTACAGCCGATGGCTGACCTCATCCATGCACACAAAGGTCTTTTGGTCGTCAGTGCCAACCCACTGGCACTTGGCTTGCTGGAGACACCCGGCAAACAGGGCGCGGATATTGTGGTAGGAGACGCGCAGCCACTTGGCATCTCCTCTTCTCTCGGCGGTCCGACCTGTGGATACTTTGCCGTTTCTCAGGCACATATGCGCCGTATCCCCGGCCGTATTGTGGGTCAGACCACTGATCGCAATGGTAAACGCGGCTTCGTGCTGACCTTGCAAGCGCGCGAACAGCATATCCGCCGCGAAAAGGCCACCTCTAACATTTGTTCCAATCAAGCGTTGCTAGCTTTATCTGCATCTGTGTACTTGTCCGTCATGGGGAGACAGGGCATCCAGGAAGTAGCCGAGCTGAATTTGCATAAAAGCCGCTATGCGTTAGAACAATTGCTGAGCTTGAAAGGCGTAACTGCCTCATTTCACGCACCGACCTTTAACGAGTTTGCCCTTAGGCTGCCTGAAGGTACGGATGTGAGCAAACTTCAGGACAATCTGTTAGCTGCTGGATTTATCGCAGGCTATGATTTGGGCCGGGACTATCCGGAACTTGCGGGTCACATGCTGATTGCCGTGACGGAGCAAAGAACCAAAGAAGAGATCGACCAATTTGTACACACCTTGGAGGGATTGCTATGACACACACCGGACCGGACCAGAAACAAGAGCTGTTGAAGGAACACGATCAAGCGCTCATTTTTGAATTGAGCCGTCCGGGTCGCATCGCTTATTCCCTTCCCGAGTGCGACGTTCCTCGTCGCCCGGTGGCAGAGCTTTTGCCGGATTATGCGCTGCGCAGCGAACCTGCGGCATTACCCGAGGTATACGAAGTAGATGTTATTCGCCATTATACCGCCCTGTCCCAGCGCAACTTCGGCGTCGACAACGGATTTTATCCGCTTGGCTCGTGTACGATGAAATACAATCCAAAAGTGAATGAGGATGTCGCCCGTTACGCAGGCTTCGCTAAAATTCATCCATATCAGCCGGAGAATAGCATCCAGGGGGCTATGGAGCTGCTGCATACGCTCCAAAACGATCTGGCTGCGTTGACCGGCATGGATGCCGTCACGCTCCAGCCCGCTGCTGGCGCCCATGGCGAATGGACCGGGCTGATGATGATTCGCTCGTACCACGAGGCACGTGGTGAGCGACGTACCAAGGTGCTCGTGCCGGATTCCTCGCACGGTACGAACCCCGCCAGTGCAACCGTCGCGGGCTTCGAAACAATCACCCTTCCCTCCACCCCTGAGGGGCTGGTGGATCTGGACGCGCTCCGCCAAGCGGTAGGCAACGACACCGCTGCGCTCATGCTGACCAATCCGAACACGCTGGGCTTGTTCGAGAAGCAAATTACTGACATTGCCGCGATCGTGCATGACGCAGGTGGTCTGCTCTACTATGACGGGGCAAACTCCAACGCCATCATGGGGATTACCCGCCCCGGGGACATGGGCTTCGATGTGGTGCATCTCAATTTGCACAAAACGATGAGTACTCCGCACGGTGGAGGCGGCCCTGGCGCTGGACCCGTCGGCGTAAAGCAGCGGCTGATACCCTATTTGCCCAAGCCGTTTGTCGTACGTGATCCGCAGGGTGTGTACCGCTGGGATCGGGAGCAGGGAGATTCTATTGGGCGGGTCAAAGCCTTTTACGGAAACTTCGGCATTCTCGTCCGAGCCTATGCCTATATCCGCAGCTACGGTCCTGATGGCTTGAAGCGAGTGTCCGAATGCGCTGTACTCAATGCCAATTATATGATGCATCGGCTCGCTCCACATTTTGATCTGCCCTACCCTGGACATTGCAAACACGAATTCGTGATGTCGGGGCGAGGCTTGAAAAAATTTGGAGTGCGCACGCTTGATGTAGCCAAACGGCTGCTTGATTTCGGCTACCATCCACCTACAATTTACTTTCCGCTGAATGTAGAGGAGTGCATCATGATCGAGCCCACGGAAACGGAAAGTAAGGAAACACTTGATGCTTTTGTCGACACTATGATTCATATTGCGCGGGAAGCAGAAGAGAACCCTGAGCTGGTGCTCAATGCACCATATACTACTCCAGTCACACGATTGGACGAAACTACCGCAGCCCGCAAACCTGTACTGAATTGCTCATGCAGTTAAAACAAATTCTACTTAAAGCATGCAAAAAAGCCGGTATCTAATTAGATACCGGCTGCTGTATGTACACAGCAATTTTTTGTTGGAAAAAGATATAACCTTTGAAATGTAATACCCTTCCTTAGCCTTCGATGCTTTGAACCAATTCAACAACCTGTTCTGCTGTTTGCATGTCCAGAGCTTTTGTAGCCAGTTTTTCCATGTCCGCACGGGACAACTTGGAAATTTGACTACGTGCTGGCAGAATGGAAGTGGCGCTCATACTGAACTCATCAAGTCCGAGACCCAGCAGCAACGGAATTGCTGTTGTATCTCCTGCCATTTCGCCACACATACCAACCCAACGTCCTTCACGGTGAGCAGCATCAATAACCATTTTCACCAGACGCAGAATGGATGGATTGTATGGTTGATACAGGTAAGAAACCCGCTCGTTCATGCGATCCGCTGCCATTGTGTATTGAATCAGATCGTTTGTACCGATACTGAAGAAATCTACTTCTTTTGCGAATTGGTCAGCCAATACCGCTGTAGAAGGAATTTCTACCATGATGCCCAGTTGAATTTCTTCGGATACGGATACACCCTCAGCTACCAACTTTTCCTTTTCTTCCAACAAAACAGCTTTAGCTTCACGGAATTCGTTCAGCGTAGCAATCATTGGGAACATGATGCGCAAGTTACCATGCACACTCGCACGCAACAAAGCACGCAATTGAGTGCGGAAAATATCCTGGCGATCCAGACACAGGCGAATAGCACGGAATCCGAGGAACGGATTCATTTCTTTCGGCAGGTCCAGATAAGGAAGTTCTTTGTCACCACCGATATCCAAAGTACGGACTACAACCGGTTTACCTTCCATTCTTTCCAGAACGGTTTTGTACGCTGTATACTGTACTTCTTCGGATGGAAGCTTATCGCGTCCCATGTACAAGAACTCCGTACGGTACAAGCCAACGCCTTCACCACCGTTGTCCAGGACACCAGCTACATCATTAGGCGTACCAATATTGGCTGCCAGTTCGACATGGACACCATCGACAGAAACCGTAGCTTCGCCGCGCAGCTTGCGCCACTCTTCGCGTTGCTTGTCGTATGCCACTTGTTTAGCACGGTATTCTGCAACAATCTCTTCGGTAGGGTTCACGAATACGTGACCATCCAAACCATCAACGATAATCAAATCGCCGCTTTTAGCTTGAGACAATATATTTTTCGTTCCCACAACTGCAGGAATTTCAAGTGAGCGAGCCATAATAGCCGAATGCGAAGTACGTCCGCCGATATTCGTTGCAAAACCTTTAACAAATTCACGGTTCAGCTGAGCTGTGTCGGAAGGTGTCAAATCTTCTGCAAGCACAATCGTTTCTTCGGCAATTTCTGCAGGACTAACAAAATGAACACCAAGCAGGTGATTCAGGATCCGCTTGGTTACATCACGCATGTCCGATGCGCGTTCTTGCAAATAGGCACTTTTCATGTTTTCAAACATGGAAATGAACTGTGTAGCTACTTCATTCAAAGCATAGTCAGCATTAAGCTGCTCGTCTCTGATTTTAGCTTTAACCGGATCGATCAATTCAGGGTCATTCAAAATGAGCAGGTGAGATGCAAAAATTTCTGCTTTTTTCTCTCCCAGTTCCTTAAGCGTTTTCTCCTTAATCGATTCCAATTCGGTTTGAGATTGTGCCAAAGCCGCATCCAATCTTGCGATTTCAGCTTCAACATCACCAACCGCGCGTCTCTCTACAGCGTAATTCGGATGCTCCAAGATAAACGCCCGGGCAATGGCTATGCCTGCCGAAGCGGCAATCCCAGAAATCTTAAGCATGAACTTCGCCCAGCCCTTCGTTGACGATTACATTTTCAAGAGCTTTCAGTGCTTCGGCAGCTTCAGCGCCTTCGCAGATAATGTTAATAGTATCGCCTTGTTCCAGACCCAGAGACAATACACCCAGAATGGATTTCAAAGTTACTTTTTTACCGTTAGCTTCGGCAAAAGATTCAGCACCGCTGAATTTGTTAGCTGTATTTACCAGCGCAGTTGCAGGACGTGCATGGATACCGTCTTCATCCGTAATTCTAAAAGTTGTTTGCATAATTTGTTCCTCCCACTTTCCTAAAGATAATATTTGTTTACACGCAGTATACCGAATAATTGATCAGACGGCCTAAGCCGCCTAATCAACTAATCCGAAACACATAGAGTTTATTTTATCGTAATTATACCATCTTCGCCAGCCTTCAATACTCCAGTTTTGTTTAAAGTTACCGAAGAACCTTCAGGAAGGTTAGTAAAAATGACAGGTGAGATGATGGATTTAGCGTTTGCCTTCACGTATTCCAGGTCTACTTTCATAATAGGCTGGCCAGCTGACACAAGATCGCCTTCGTTCACCAAAACGTCAAATCCTTGACCTTTAAGCTTCACTGTATTCACCCCGATATGAACAAGCACTTCTTTACCGCCATCGGATTGGATACCAACCGCATGCTTGCTCGGGAATACATTGAATACTTTGCCGTAAACAGGGGACACAATCGTTCCATCATTTGGCACGACCGCAAAGCCGTCACCTGTCATACGTTCTGCAAATACCGGATCGGGAACCGTCGAGATATCAACCAATTCGCCGTTAACAGGCATTACAATATCTTCTACAATAATGGTTTGTTGTTCTTCTCCAGCTTCCTTCTCCTCTTGTGGAGCAGGTTGCGCCGGAGCTGGTGCAGGTGTACGTCCAGCCATGATATCAGCCATTTGAGATTTAATGGTGTCGGAACGTGTACCGAAAATTGCCTGTACATTGTTACCGACTTCAAGGACACCCGATGCGCCAAGTTGTTTCAGACGAGCTTTGTCAACGTTTGATTTCTCATTAACCTCGATCCGAAGACGTGTGATACAAGCATCCAGATGCTTGATATTCGATGAACCGCCGAAAGCTGCCAAAATGTTGTGTGGGAGCTCATCACTACTACCAGTTGCTGCGCCATCCACATTTTCTGTGGCTTCTTCACGCCCTGGTGTTTTCAAGTTGAATTTCCGTATGATGAATCGGAATCCGAAGTAATAAATAACTGCCAAAATCAGACCGACGATGATTACATACCACCAAGGCGTACGGGTTGGAATAATCCCGAAAATCAGGAAGTCAATAAATCCGCCTGAGAAGGTCATACCGATTTTGACATGTAAAATTTGCATGGTCATAAATGACAGACCTGCGAATATACAGTGTACTGCAAACAGCAGTGGAGCTACGAACAGGAAGGAAAATTCCAGTGGCTCCGTAATACCTGTCAAGAACGAAGTCAATGCTGCTGAACCCATAATACCTGCTACATATTTTTTGTGTTCTGGTCTTGCTTCATGGTACATCGCAAGCGCTGCTGCTGGCAAACCGAACATCATGAATGGGAATTTACCCACTTGGAACGTACTTGCTGTCAAAGCCACTCCGTCGCGAAGCTGGCTGAAGAAGATCTGCTGGTCACCGTGAACGGTTTGACCTGCTTTGTTAACATATTCACCAAACTCAAACCAGAACGGTGAATACCAAATGTGATGCAAACCAAATGGAATCAGCGCGCGTTCGATAACCCCGAACAGGAACGCCGACAAAGTCGGGTTGGAATACACCATAAAGTGAGATACTGCGTTAAGTCCTTGTTGAACTGGAGGCCAGATCAGAACCAGTGCTAGTCCGACAATAAGTGAGGATACCGCCGTTGCAATTGGAACGAAACGCTTACCCGCGAAAAAGCCCAGATACGAAGGAAGCTCAATTTTGAAAAAGCGGTTGTACATGGCTGCGGCCAGTATACCGATGATTATCCCGCCGAACACCCCGGTTTGAAGCGTTGGAATTCCCAACACGTTCGCATAACCCGGTATTTTTTGAGCAATCAGACCAGGTGTGACACCCACGGCTGTACCCAGAGTAATGTTCATAACGAGGTAACCGATGATGGCAGCCAAACCTGCTACACCTTCACCGCCCGCCAGACCGACGGCTACGCCGACTGCGAACAACAGTGCCAGATTATCAAAAACGATTTGTCCGGCATTCATCATGATCGTCGCAACCGATTGAACCCAGCCCGCATTTAATGCCGGAATGTACTGGAGAAAATCAGGATTGACCAGCATGTTACCGATACCCAATAAAAGCCCCGCAGCTGGCAAAATCGCTACAGGAAGCATTAATGCTTTACCGACACGCTGTAAAACGCCGAAAAGCTTTTTAAACATACCTTCCACATCCTTCTCTGAAATTTAGAACAGAGGCAAAACAACAAAAAAGGCATGAGCCGATTTAAGTATGTTTGAAAACAACCTTGGGATATAGCTTACCCCAGTAGGCTGTAAACAATCATAACTTAAAGCAACTCATGCCTGATCGAATCAGTAACACGTTAAATGTTCAGTTGTTGTCTTCCTCATTGCAGAATTGATTATAGCACCCCGCTAAATGCGAGGCAATACTTTTTTATTCCGGTTTTATCACTTTTTGTTGCTCCCCCTGCTCTTTGCGTTGGGACAACCGCTGCAGATGCATTGTCAAATAACTAACCTCAGCCGGATAAACAGGTTTACGTAGCCTTTTTTCCATAATCTTCGTCAGTTTCCAGGACAGCATATACATTTCTGGATATTCTTCATTCAAAAGCTTGTCCAATCGATAAATTTCCTGCACAATCTCTCCCCGGCGCACACGTTCAATCGCAAACCTCAGATGAGTCAGCAGTCGAGAATAATCAAGGGATTGGAGAGGAATTCGATAATCCAGTGTCGTCTCGACAACCTGAACCATATCAGCAATCAGACGAGAATCCTTCCTAACCTCGGAAATATGCTGGTTTGTCATGGCGCTATAAATATGCAGGGCCACGAATCCGATTTCATCTTCTCCCAGATCTACATTCATCTTATCCCTGATTAAAGCAACAGCCTGCTCAGCCATCTTGTATTCCTGAGGATATATTTCCCTAGTCTCATACAAAAACGGATTATGAATCGTAATTCCCTGTTTATGACGGTTGATGGAAAAAGCGATATGGTCAGTTAAAGCAATCAGAATGTGCTCATTTAGAGGCTTCTTTGCTTGAAGCTGAACAAGATGAAGCACCTCACCGATGACCTCGATGAGCTTTTCATCCAGCTCAGGAAGCAACCGTTTGTATTGCTCCTGTTCTTCATGGCTTTTTAATATAAATAATTTTTCAACTGAATCCAACGGCATAAGATCGCCGGGTCTGCGATTGAAACCGATTCCTTTTCCAATCACGACAACCTCATCATGCTCGGGGTGCATTCCTATAATCACATTGTTATTCAGCGCTTTGGCCACTTTTAGGCTGCTCACATCCGCACCTCTTTTATCAGAACCTTGATCCTAAGAATTATAGCATGAAGCTCAGAGGAATCCACGTTAAAGTACCAAATATTCGGCTAAAGGTCAATAAAAAGAAAACGCTTTTCATCACATTGCCGGAAAATGCTGTGATGAAAAGCGGTCTTTTGGTTAGGGATAGAAGCTCCCAAAGACTTATCGTTATTCTTTATCTGTTAGTGCTGCCTCCACCGAGGCTGGAAGAGGCTGCTTGTTCGCTTCACCGGAGGACGGCACGGAATGAAGGCCTTTTTTCCCAGTGGTCAGCCCCTTGATTAACTGCTCCACATCAATACCAGATACACTTTTCAGCATCTCGGGCGCCGTAGCCATCAATTCGGTGACATAATTGCTGACACGCGCTGCTCCTTCTCCTTTTCCCGTATCAACTACGGTGAGTTTATCAATGGACGCAATTGGTTCGGCAATACGTCCAGCCAGATCAGGCAGCATTTTCACGATAATGTCGAGCACGGCAGCCTCTCCAAACTTCTGGAACGCCTCCGCCAGTTTTTCCTTGGCCTCCGCTTCTGCAAGTCCACGCAAACGGATGACATCTGCGTCTGCCGTACCTTTGGCGCGTTCTGCATCTGCTTCTGCTTGCCCGTTTAGACGCTTTTGTTCAGCTGACGCTTTAGCCTGGGTCTCAATCGAGTATTGCAGGGATTCGGCCTCACGCATTTTACGCGATTTATCTGCTTCCGCCGCCTGCTCGACCGCATACCGATCGGCTTCGGCCTTCTTTTTCACTTCCGCATCATATTGCTTTTCACGTACCTGTATTTCCTTGGTTTGAAGATCAATTTCCCGTTCCTTGCGCACCAGCTCGACCTTCATCTGCTCCTCGACGGCAGTCTGCTTGGCACGGGCCTCCTGGATGTGATAAGCCTGATCGGCTTCTGCCTTCGCTGTATCCTGTTCTTTTTTAAACGAAGCCACTTTCAGTTCTTTCTCTTTGGCTGCCTCGGCAATGTTGGTATCTCGCAGCAGTTCGGCCTTCTGGCCTTCCTGTTCCGCACGCGCCTTCTGAATCCGGGCATCCCGCACAGCTTCGGCTTCCGCAATCTCAGCATCCCGTTTCACAGCGGCAATTCTCGGCTTACCAAGCGCATCCAGATATCCGTGCTTATCACGCACATCTTTGATGGTGAAGGAAACGATTTGCAAGCCCATCTTTTTCAGATCACGAGCAGCCACGCCCTGTACTTCCTGCGCAAACCGATCCCGATTACGATATACTTCCTCCACTGTCATCGAGCCGAGGATTGCGCGTAAATGCCCTTCCAGCACTTCCTGAGCCTCTCCCCTAAGAGCCTCCAGTGGCTTCCCGATGAACTGCTCGGCTGCTGTAGCCACATCTTCAATAGAACTGCCGACCTTGATGATCGCCACACCATCCGCAATCACGGGAACTCCTTGCTCCGTATACACTTCCGGTGTGGTTACGTCCAGTTTATGGGACAACAGAGAGATGAATTCGGACTGCTGGAAAATAGGCCAAATGAAGGCCCCCCCGCCGCGTACAATTTTAATTTTACGTCCAGAGTCATCCTCGGAAATATTTTTATTTCCCAGAAAAGAACCCGTCACGATCATCCCTTCATCCGGCCCTACCGTTTTGTAGCGGGCCCAAAAAGCGATCCCTAATATGACGATAACGATAACAACAATCCCAGGGACCAGCACAATATCTTGCAAATTTGACACTCCCGATCACGCTCCCTTCAAGTTAAGCGATTGCGCCGTCTAGGTGTCCAGGTACGCTACGCGGACGACGCCCTCTGCGACCTCAACCACGACGATACGGGTTCCCGCAGCAAGCGGTTTGTGATCAAAGCTCGATGCTGTATGTATGGTGTTGCCTGCACCCAAGCGGATCATAACCTCCCCGTAACCAACCTCAGGAACAGGAATGGTGACCTCACCAATCCGGCCAGTCAGCTCACGCATGGAGAAGCCGCTGGATACCTCCGAATTCGCCATGGGTTTGATAAACGCAAAGAACACGAGTATTCCGATGACAAACGAAATCCCTAAAGCAAGCACGACGACCCATCCCGTGCTCAGCCCGGTATACTTTGTCAGCAGTACTCCAGCTCCGCCAAAAGCGGTCATGGCTCCAAGTAAAACGACAGGTCTGAACCAATCAAGGCCCGGCAGCTCCAATGCACCATCCAGCCAACTACCGAGTACATCCCCGATCAGCACACTGACCACGGTAAAGATAGCGCCCCCTGCCAATAGCCACCAAAATATGGTTTCCATGCGACTCCTCCTTCCATGTACCTTTTCAGTCTGGTTTCCAGTCTATAACTATGTTTACGTATTCAACCTAAAAAAGTTTCAAAATTTTCCTCCAATATCCCAAATCAAACCCAAAAAAGCACGTTCGTACGTCTAATGACGCACAAACGTGCTTTAAATGATACAAATGTCGTTTTACAGGGATGCTTTGTAAATTTCGACTACATCTTCGCGATTGAGCTTGTTAAAGCCACCAAAAGATCCGAATTTCACAGCTTTATCAGCCATAACATCGATTTTGGACGCATCAATCTCGTAATCAGCCAGACGGCTTGGTGCACCAATCGAGTTCCAGAAATCACGCAACGCCTGAATACCTTCCAGCGCCACTTCCTCATCACTCTTGCCTTCTGGGTTTACATGGAACACATTGACAGCCAGTTGTTTGAAGCGTTCAGGCTTCACATGCAGATTGTGTTTCATCCAGTTCGGGAACAGAATAGCCAGTCCTCCACCATGTGGAATATCATAAACAGCAGACACCGCATGCTCGATATTGTGAGTAGCCCAGTCACCTGTCAGCCCCATGTTCAGGAAGCCGTTCAGCGCCATCGTACCACAATACATAATTGTTTCACGCAGCTCGTAGTTTTCCAGATCGTTGACCAGACCTGGAGCCGCGTCCATTACCGTACGCAAAATCGTTTCGCACCAGCCAAGTTGGACCGGAGTATTGGATTCCAGATGGAAATAATGCTCCAGCGTGTGTGACATCATATCTACGATTCCGTAAACCGTTTGATTTTGCGGCAGTGAGTATGTGTTCACTGGATCAAGAATAGAAAACGCAGGGAACGCAAATACGCTGCCCCAGCCCAATTTTTCCTGTGTTTTTTCATTTGTAATAACAGAACCCGCATTCATTTCAGAACCAGTGGCTGCCATAGTTAAAACCGTACCTAATGGCAATGCTGCCTGTGGTGCCGCTTTACGCTCTGCAAAATCCCACATGTCGCCATCATATTTTGCACCAACAGCAATGGCTTTGGAACAATCCAGCACACTACCGCCTCCTACAGCCAGAACGAGGTCGATTTGATGTGTTTTACACAATTCCACGCCTTTATGTACTGTAGATAAGCGAGGATTCGGTTCCACACCAGCCAGTTCCGTTACCTCTGCACCGATTTCACCAAGCAAACCTATTACATTATCATACAAGCCGCTGCGCTTAATGCTGCCGCCGCCATATACAAGCAATACACGTTTACCATATTTAGGAACTTCACGCTTGAGAGCCTCCAATTGTCCTTTACCGAAGATCAATTGTGTAGGATTATAAAATTCGAATGCTTTCATCGCAAACGCTCGCCTCCAATAGTTCTAAAGTTTAATATTAAGAAACTACTCTATTATAACCTTTTCGGTTACAGGAAACAAATCTGCTTTGTTTTCAGAAAAAAACCACACTCCTTGAGGAGCATGGTTCCATGTCATATCTTGGGAGGGTTCTCGTAGTATAGTATGTGCTTCGCAAGCAATTTTATTCTCCCAAAGTATATCCCAATTGTTTCATAAAACGACCAAAGGCCTGCTGTCCGGACGGATTCCGTTTATATACTCCTGCATGCTCTAAAATTTCACTGAATTTCAGTCCAACCTCATTTTGTATGGTACGAACAGCCGTCTCCTTGTCAGGCAAACGACCGAACCGAGTGTTTAACTGGTAAATCCAGTCTGCATGCTTAAACAGCGGATGTCCTTCTTGCTGTACAGCCACAGCCAGTTTGTCATCCCCACACAAAATATCTGCAATTCCATCCAGTTCATCCTTGAGCCGCCCCGGTAATATGGCAAGTCCCATAACTTCGATCAGACCGATATTTTCCTTCTTGATGTGATGCATCTCGCGGTGAGGATGAAAAATACCTTCCGGGTACTCTTCACTCGTTCGGTTGTTGCGCAGTACGAGATCCATCTGATACCTGCCTTCGGAATCACGGCGCACAATCGGCGTCACAGTATTATGCGGAATCGTTTCCCCCTCTTGCTCTGTATGAGAGAGGACATCAGCTACAGGATCACTATAAGCTTTCCAGGCTTCAAAAGCAGCATTTCCCGCTTCCAACAGCGCCTCGGCATCTGTTGACGTAAAACGGATGACCGACATCGGCCAATTTACAATCCCTGCTGTAACCTGCGGGAACGCTTCATTATGGTATACGCCGTCCACACCCGCTTTTTCAATTGGGAATGTATGACGACCACCCTGAAAATGATCATGGGTCAGAATCGATCCGCCGACAATCGGCAGATCCGCATTGGAGCCAATAAAATAATGCGGAAACGCTTTCGTAAAGGCCAGTAATCGGCGCAGTGTATCCTTCGTGAGCTTCATCGGTACATGATTATGATGGAACACGATGCAATGCTCGTTGTAATACACATAGGGTGAATATTGAAAAAACCACGGTTCCCCATTCAATTCCACCGGAATGATACGCAAATTTTGACGGGACGGATGATTTACTCTTCCTGCATATCCAACGTTTTCACGGCATAATTGACACTTGGGATAAACAGGCGGCGGCAAAAGCTTCGCCATCGCAATTTCCTTGGGACTTTTTTCTGGCTTGGACAAATTAATCGTAATTTCCATATCTCCGTAAGATGTCGACTGATTCCAGTACACATTGCTGGCAACCCGATCCATTCGGATGTAGTTCGAATCGATAGATAATTGATAAAAAGCATCAGTCGCCGCCTCTATGCCACGTTCAGCCTCCGTTTGATGAAAGTCACGGATGACTTCAGATGGTCTCGCCATCAGTAGTCCCATAATTTTGGAATCCAGCAAATCACGATACGTATCTGTGTTTTCGGGGATAAGGCCTATGGCAAAACCATAATCTATCAATACATTAAGCACAGGCTGGAGGGCTTCAGGGGCCATAATGCCCCCTACATCCCTACCTGAATAAGGCTCGGAAAAACCAAACTGATCCAATAACAAATTACGGCTGTAATCTGTGTCTTGCGGACCGACCAAGCCCTTATTTTGTGCGAATGCAACCAGTTGCTCCACCGCATATAGAGCCGACTGCTGTACAGTTTCGTCGATGTCATGGGCCAGATGCCGGGAATGTTCCCGGCCTTGGCCTTTATCTGCAGATTGGCGCTCGCTCATATGTCATCGTCTCCCGTCTATTCGTCGCCGTAGCCGTGAGGGTGCGACTGATGCCATCCCCATGCTCCGCTAATAATATCCTCCAGTTGGGTACGCGCTGGACTCCAGCCCAACACCGAACGAGCCTTGTCAGAAGATGCAACCAATATCGCTGGATCGCCTGCGCGGCGAGGTTCTGTCACAACTGGAATCTCGAGCCCGGTGACCTTGCGTGCTGTCTCAATTACTTCTTTCACAGAGAAGCCCTGTCCGTTGCCCAGATTGAACACGTTGCTGTCATTGCCTTCGCGCAAATAATTTACTGCACGCACATGAGCATCCGCCAGATCACTTACGTGAATGTAATCCCGAACACATGTGCCGTCAGGTGTCGCATAGTCCTCACCAAACACAGCGATGTGTGGACGCTGTTTCAAGGCTGTCTGGAGCACCAATGGGATCAGATGACTTTCTGGTCGGTGATCTTCGCCGATCTTGCCGCTCTCATGCGCACCAGCCGCATTAAAATACCGTAAAGACACATATTTGATGCCTAAAACTTTATCAAACCACGACATCATGCGCTCCATCATCAGCTTTGTTTCACCATACACGTTGGTTGGCTCTGTACGGTCACCCTCTTCAATCGGCACCTTTTCCGGTTCGCCGTAGGTAGCCGCAGTAGAGGAAAATACAATTCGGCGCACTCCGGCATCTTTCATCGCCTCCAACAAGCTCAGCGTGCCAAATACATTGTTGTCGTAATATTTACCAGGATTTTGCATACTTTCTCCAACCAGCGAGTTGGCTGCAAAATGGATAACTGCATCGATACTATTTTCAGAGAACAGTTTGGACAGTAATTCTTTATCCCTCAAATCCCCTTCATACAACTTGCCCCCAAGCAACGCTGCTTTGTGCCCGGTTTGCAAATTATCCAGCACCACAACTTCTTCTCCCAGATCCAACAATTCTGCTACGGTATGTGAACCGATATATCCAGCTCCACCTGTTACTAAAATGGCCATGTTATTCGTCCTCCTTCAGTTCTTTAACTCCGTCTCCTGCCTTGCATACATAAAAGCTGGCTTCCAGCCCTGTGCGGGTCTGATAAGCTTCGCCGACTTCCTTCACAAAACGTTCAACATCGTCCTCATGAACCAACGAAACCGTACACCCTCCAAATCCAGCTCCCGTCATACGAGCACCCAACGTACCAGGAATGCGTCGGGCTTCTTCAACCATGACGTCCAGCTCCGTGCAGCTGACCTCATACAAATCGCGTAATGAATCATGAGAAGCATTCATTAACTGACCAAAAGCTGCAAGTTCATTCGCCGCGAGAGCATCGACAGAGGCCAATACACGAGCGTTTTCCTCCACCACATGCTGTGCCCGCCGACGCACTGTTTCGTCCGTGATGTGGTGCTGAATCTCTCCGAAACGCGTCTCATCCAGCTGAGCGAGGTATTCCAGTGACGGCTCCTGCTGCTGCAAAATGGACAGTGCTTCGGCACATTGGCTACGACGCTCGTTATAGGCCGAGTCCACCAAACCGCGACGCTTATTTGTATTGCCGATCACCAACTTATAATCTCCCGTACGGAATGGAACTTTGCGGTAATCCAACGTATCGCACATCAGTAGAATTGCATGATCAGCTGCTCCGTTCGCTACAGCGAACTGGTCCATAATGCCGCAATTGACACCAACGTAATTGTTTTCTGCTCGCTGGGACAACAAAGCGATTTCGACCGTATCTGTTTTCTGTTTTTCAATAGTGAGGAACGCGTATCCTGTAACAACCTCAATGGAGGCTGAAGAGGATAATCCAGCACCGTTCGGTATTTCTCCGTGATAGAGCAGGTCATATCCCTTAGACGGATAAACTCCCTTATCAGCTAGCTCTACCAACACGCCCACCGGATAGTCCACCCACTCATCCGTTTTGTTTTTACCTATTTCTCCGCGGGAGATAGATACTTCATACGACAGGTTTGTCGAAGCAAAATGAATCTCATCATCATTACGCGCACGAAGGATCAGCGTCGTTCCAAATTCCAGCGCAGCCGGGAGTACATAACCACCATTATAGTCGATATGCTCTCCAATCAGATTGACACGTCCAGGTGCATGAAATATCCGCAGTTCATTGCTGCTTCCACCATATTTTTTAATAAAATGTTTCTTTAATTCAGTAGAGTTCATATCCGCATCCACCTCGTATACCGTTAGTAAAGGCCACCTGATTTCCCTGTAACATCTTAATCAGGTTGACATCTCTTATGATTTCAGTATAAATGAAAGCGTCACACAATGTAATGCATCCATGTGTTTAAGCTATGGATAAATGTGACTTGGATATGTACAATGTAAGTATACCGCATACGCTAAACTATTCACAAATGCAGGAAGGATGACCCTATTTTGCAAACGCATTCATATAGTTATGCTGTCGCCTCTAATCCAGTGTTTTATGAAAATAGCCCACTGCATGTGCTTTTTGCAGGAGAGAGCCAAACCAAATCCGGTCATGCCGTAGGGCCGAAAATCTATGATTACTATCTGCTCCACTTTGTAGAATCGGGCAAAGGCATCTTCCGAACGGAACAGCACACATATCAGCTTGAAGTAAACGATTTTTTCCTTATCCATCCTGGTCAGCTGGTGAGCTATACCTCTGATGAAGAGGAACCGTGGCGTTATCGTTGGTCTGCGTTTACTGGACACCATACTGAGCAGGTGGTGCAGGAGGCAGGGTTGCGTGTTCACCAGCCTGTCTTCCATGCTTCCGATCAAAGTCCAATCCCCGGTTATTTGAAGCAAATGCAATTGGCCTTTTATAGCAGAAAATCTAGTTCTCATTTATCAGCCTTGGGCTATTTGTATCTGATTATGGGGGAAGCAGGCAATTACCTGAGCGACTGGACTGATCCGTCCGGGGCGGATTCACAAATTCAACGTACAGTCAAGCAGATGGTGCAATATATGTCCACTCAGTACGCACATCCCGTTTCCATTGAGCAAATGTCTGAAGGACTTGGTTATAACCGTGCGTATTTGTCACGGATATTCAAAAAGGAAACGGGCATCTCCCCCGTCACCTATCTGCTTAAGCTAAGAATTGACAAATCACGTCAACTGCTGCGTGAGCGTCCTGAACTATCGGTAGAGCAAGTGGCCGCTTCGGTCGGACTAACTGATGCCTTATATTTCTCACGTCAATTCAAGCGCTTCTGTGGTCAGTCTCCAACCGAGTACCGAAGCAAGGTTAAGCAGTATCCACAGTCGTAAAACAGACTTAAACAGCCCGCATCCTTTAAACGGATACGGGCTGTTAATTTATATTGTATAAGAGAACACGAAATTAGGCCGATGACTACAAATTAACTTTCGCCATTAGGCTGTGCCGCCGTCCTGTCAGTTCCCGGCATTCAGAATCGAATCAATCCGATCCAGTTCCTCCTGAGAAAAGTCCAGATTGGATAAAGTAGCAACATTTTCTTCAATTTGGCTTACACGGCTTGCCCCAATCAAGACAGAGGTCAGACGTTCGCCGCGCAGAGCCCAGGCCAGCGAGAATTGAGCCAAACTTTGTCCGCGTGCAGCAGCCATCTGATTCAGGGCGCGTACCTTGCGAAGTGTCTCTGGCGTCACATGGTTCTCATTCAGGAAAACCGATGTACTCGCTGCACGTGAATCCTCAGGAATTCCGTTCAAATATTTATTGGTCAGCAATCCCTGCGCCAGCGGGCAAAAGGCAATGCTGCCTACCCCGTTTTCGTCCAGTACATCTTGTAATCCATTTTCAATCCAGCGGTCAAGCAAGGAGTATTTCGGCTGATGAATCAGAAGCGGTGTTCCCAGTTCCTTCAGAATGCGAGCTGCTTCCGCTGTTTGCTCCGCACTATAATTGGACACACCCACATACAGCGCTTTGCCAGAACGTACGATATGATCCAGTGCTCCCATCGTTTCTTCCAGCGGCGTATCAGGATCAAATCGGTGAGAGTAGAATATATCGACATAGTCCAGCCCCATCCGCTTCAGGCTCTGATCCAGACTAGATATCATATACTTGCGAGATCCCCAGTCTCCATAAGGCCCTGCCCACATATTGTAGCCCGCTTTGGTGGAGATGACCAACTCATCCCGGTACGGTTTCATATCACTGGCTAAAACTTGTCCAAAAAATTCCTCAGCTGATCCCGCAGGAGGGCCATAGTTATTAGCTAAATCAAAATGCGTAATTCCCAGATCAAAGGAGCGGGTAATCATGCTACGGCCATTCTCCGCGTTGTTAATCCCGCCAAAATTGTGCCACAAGCCCAACGAAATAGCGGGCAGTTTTAGACCTGATCTCCCTGTACGGTTATATTTCATACTTTCATAACGATCTTCGCCAGCTAAATAAACCATGCTATCCCAGCCTCTCTCGAAACATTGTAATGTCCATCACAACATCATCATAGCGCTTTTATCCAGGCGTTGACAAGAAAACGATTACAAACCTAATTGATGAGCAAGTTTTTCCATAACTTTACCGATTGGATCAGTGATTAAAAGATCCGCCTTATGATCATACGAGGTCGGATCTGTATTCAACAGCACCGTATGTTTACCACGAAAATAAGTAATCAAGCCCGCAGCGGGATGTACTGTCAGCGACGTTCCTCCAATTAACAGCAGATCAGCCTGCGAAATAGCCTGAACGGATTGAATAATGGTATCCTGATTCAGCTCCTCCTCATATAAAACGACATCCGGTTTGATAATTCCTCCATCTATCGGACATTTGGGTACAACCTCAGAGCTGTTCATCACTTCATCTAGACTGTAAAAGCGTCCACATTCCATACAGTGGTTGCGATGCACCGAGCCATGAAGTTCTAGTACATTCACACTACCTGCAGCCTGATGTAAACCGTCAATATTTTGGGTCACAACCGCTTTTAGACGGCCTTGTTTTTCCAATGACGCGAGGAAATGATGACAACCGTTCGGCTCCGCATCGGGATGCAGCATTTTGCTGCGATAGAAGTCGAAGAACACCTCAGGATGCTTCACAAAAAATGAACGGCTCAGCATAACCTCAGGGGAATAAGGCAATTTCTCCTCACTTTGATACAGGCCTGCTGCCGAACGAAAATCCGGAATACCGCTTTCCGTAGATGTGCCTGCTCCGCCGAAAAAAACAACATTCTGCGATTGCTGTATCCATTCCGCCAACGTATTAACATTCATACCCTACGCACCTCCAGTTCTTCATATCCACGAACAACCTTATCCGCATCCAGTAAATGACCAGAACGTTCTGCTTCTGGCGCAAATCCAATAGCGAGCCGCACTCCGGCACGCTTGCCCATCTGCATATCCCCATTGCTGTCTCCGATGACTACCACGTCCGCCGGCGACAGTCCTAGTAACGCGCAGGCTTTTTCAGCCATTTCCGGGTCAGGCTTACCGTATGTAACCCTATCATGTCCGATAATCTCGTCAAAATAAGATGTCAGCCCCATCCACTCCAAATGCTCCTGTGCAGCCTCGGTACTGTCAGAGGTCACAACTGCCAGCTTCAGCCCGGCATGGCGGCTTTGCTCCAGCAATGTCCGCAATCCTGGAAACACCTTCGCTGCCCGATGTCGCCGAATATCAGCCATCGCCGTTTTATTAAAGTCGCGGACAAGCCGCACAGCCTCATTCCACGGTACACCAGCAGTATAAAGCTGCCAAGCCAGTACCCCTGTACTTTCGTCCACCGTCCCCATGGCCAGCGGGCCAGAAGGATCGTAACCGATCACACGCCCCTCCTGATCGTGAACAGTACCTAGAACGGTACCTTTTTCCACCGTAAAACCGGCACCCGCCACGGCAAGATGCTGCTCCATCATATCCAGTATAGAACGAGCCCAGGGGCCCCACAACTGAATAAAATCCAGCAGCGTGCCATCTTTATCGAATAAGATGCCACGGCATGGGTATCGCTTCCCCTGCACGATCAGCTCAGACATGCATTACACCTCCTTTACGGGTTCTTAGAAGCTGAATCCACACTCTCTTTCATCCAATCCTGTAAAGCCGTTACCGTCTGGTTCCATTGCTCGACGGCGCTAATTTTCGCAGGATTATCCCCTTTCTGGGCACCGTAACTGCCAAATTGGGCATGGTTCCCCCCTTCGACTGTAAAATACAGCGTGTTGGCAGGTAAATAAGTTCTACCACTTTGGACATTTTCCATCTGGACGACTCCATCATCACTTCCCAGTAGAGAAATAACAGGCAGATTTTTATCCTTTAAATTTCCTTTGTTATCCGGGTAGGAGGCAAGGAAAAATACACCTTTGACCTGATCAGGATGCGCAGCTGCATATCGGGCCGCCATCACTCCACCTAACGAATGACCTCCAATAACAAACGCTTCTTTCGGATATGCCTTTAGCACTTCATTCGCTAGATCCGGGGAGATCAATGCAAGGTTGAGTGGCATTTTTGCAATAATCACATGATGACCCTTTTCCGCCAGACGGCGTGCCAAAGGCGCATAGCTTTCGGGCTTCACCAACGCCCCTGGATACAAAATGACTCCAGCTCCGCTTCTTTTTACAGGCTCAAAACCAACCCAATGTTCTTGTTCATTTACTTTCACAGCATCCGCTACTTCGGCTAATGCAGCCGCCGCCGTCTCGTCAGGCTGATAAGGCGTAAATACCTTCCATGCTCCCCACCCTGCTATCAGTGCAATAATAATCAGGATGCCTAAGAGAACTTTCCATATTCTCCGAGGACCACGTGTCCCATATGAATTGTATGATCTTCTTGTTCTTCTTCTCATTGTAAAAGTTCCTTTCGCCTTTCGTACCTCGTAATTCGTAATTTGAATATAAAATGTGCCGCTGTATTCTCAGCGTAACTATAGCCTTGTTAGGGTAACATCGTTGCACACACAGGGTCAAATCAGCATACATTTCCAAGTATTAGCCCGTCTTTGTCCGGTGTTCAAGCTTTCGCCACACAATAAGGTTATGATAACGCTTACTATTGTGAATAAAATCACAATGATAAAGTCCAGAGTATCGTACCTTGTTCCTTGTAAAGAATTATTTTTTAAATAGTTTATTCGGCAGAAGCCGCTCGGAGGGAAACACATGACGACAAGCCATGATGTACAAGGGGAAAGCTTCTTTCTCAATTTGCGATTTCTGTTGATCATATGCGTATTTGCAGGAAATGCTCTGGAGCCTCTAGTCGGTTCATTTCATATTGCTCAACAATGGTTCAGCTGGATATTCATGTTTCATATGCCGTTGTTTGTACTCGTTACAGGCTACTTTGCCCAAACATCTTTGACCGGATCTGCAGGCCGAAAAGTTCTGCTTCAGATTGGTATGCAATATCTTATTTTTCAATCGCTCTATTCGATCTTGGATGTTGCACTCTTCCACGTTCCCCATATCCATCATTCGTTCTTTGCTCCTTATTTGCTACTCTGGTTCCTTGCCAGCCATATCTGTTGGAGACTGCTAATGCTGTCTTTTCAGAAAATACCACCTGTCCTCCAATTGGGTATATCCGTGCTGCTCGGTATCCTCGTCGGGTATCTCCCTGTGGATGGTATATGGCTGAGCGTATGCAGAACCTTTGTTTATTTGCCTTACTTTGTAGCAGGTTATCATTTGAATTATGCGGACGTTCGGCGGTTCTTCACAGCTCCTGTCCGCATAATCGCTGGCTTTATATCTCTTCTGCTTATGGTACTGGCGGGAACGTCGTATTTCGACATCCCGGCAGGCTGGCTGTATGGCAATATGACTTACGGTGAATTGGGCCATACCGAATGGTACGCAGGAATTTACCGCATCGGCATTTATGGAGTTCAATGGATAGCATCCATGGCGTTCCTAAGCTTTGTTCCAGCTGTCACAGGACGTATAACCGAGATGGGAAGACGGACACTATATGTCTTTTTACTGCATGGCTTGATCGTCCGTACCGTCGTTGCGAAGGGAGTCTACGAATATATAGATACTCCAGTGGAAGTCATGTTGATTGTGGTGTGTGCTGCTGGTCTGTGCTGTATGTTGACCATGCCTTGGGTTCGAACTGCAACACGACCTCTGATTGAGCCACAGGTAGAGTGGATGCTAAGGCCAGCTCCTTATCCCTTTAGACGGTCCGCGTAATTTTTTTATCCATTTTTTATTTAACATTGAACACGCCACAACCCACTTACAGACCAACATGTGAGCAAGTCTACCCCCTCTTTACTCCACTTGGAGCCTGTTTCATACAGGCGTGACGTGGTAAGTAAAGGATGCGCGCAACAAAAAACAACTTTTTTATTAAGGAGTGATTTGTAATGGCACGTAATCAAAATCAGGGGAAAATGAGTCGCGAAGAGGCAGGTCGTATGGGTGGAGAAGCTACTTCCAAGAAGCACAATAAGGAATTTTATCAGGAGATTGGTAAAAAAGGCGGGGAAGCAACTGCAAACTCTCACGATAAAGAATTTTATCAGGAAATCGGCAAAAAGGGCGGCGATGCTACAGCTGAGTCGCACGACAAAAATTTCTACAGAGACATCGGTCGTAAAGGTGGCAGAAATTAAGGTGTAATGTCCTCTTCCGCTCTCCTTTAACATATAAACAAGCTGAGCCCATCTGCTTTATTGCGGTATGGGCTCTTTCATATTTTCCCTGATACACAAACCTATCAGTATAGATATTTCTAATAGATTCAAATTAAAACCTCTTCTAAATGCAATATATAGACAAATAAAACTGCTCATGTCTATATATTGTTGATTACAGAACACTTCTTGTATTTTTTCAATATCTTCATATATGTAGAAAAAAGCTCACATTTATGATAGACTCTTTAGAAAACATCTGCGCTATCACGGCGTCCATTGAACGCCATACTATTTTTATACTTTGGGGGGAAACCAGCATCATGACAGCTAAGACGAAAATGCGTTCCGATATGATTAAAAAAGGCTTTGATCGCGCTCCTCACCGCAGCTTGCTGCGCGCAGCGGGTGTCAAGGAAGAAGATTTTGACAAACCGTTTATTGCGGTATGTAACTCGTATATTGATATCGTACCGGGCCACGTCCATTTACAGGAGTTTGGCAAAATTGTCAAGCAAGCCATTCGTGACGCAGGCGGTGTACCTTTTGAGTTTAACACCATCGGTGTAGACGACGGCATTGCCATGGGCCACATCGGTATGCGTTATTCTCTGCCCAGTCGCGAAATTATAGCTGACTCTCTGGAAACTGTCGTGTCCGCTCACTGGTTTGACGGCATGGTTTGTATTCCTAACTGTGATAAAATTACCCCTGGCATGATGATGGGCGCATTGCGCGTTAACATTCCAACTATTTTCGTCAGCGGCGGTCCTATGAAAGCTGGTAAAGACAAGAACGGACGCTCTATTTCCCTGACCTCCGTCTTCGAAGGCGTAGGTGCATATCAGGCTGGTAAAATCGACGATCAAAGCTTGCTTGAATTAGAACAATATGGCTGTCCGACATGTGGCTCCTGTTCAGGGATGTTCACAGCGAATTCCATGAACTGTCTCGCAGAAGCAATGGGTCTGGCTATGCCGGGTAACGGCACCATTCTCGCAGTAGCAGAAGAACGTAAAGAATTCGTTAAACAATCTGCACGCCAATTGATGGAATTGATTAAGCTGGATCTTAAACCACGTGATATCGTGACTAAAGAAGCTATTGATAATGCATTTGCATTGGATATGGCAATGGGCGGTTCCACAAATACAGTATTGCATACATTGGCACTTGCCCATGAAGCAGAAGTTGACTACCCTATCGAACGTATTAATGAAGTCGCAAACCGCGTACCTCATTTGTCCAAATTGGCACCTGCTTCCGACTATCATATTGAGGACGTTCATAATGCAGGCGGCGTAAGCGCAGTACTGAATGAATTGTTGAAGAAACCAGGCGCACTGCATGGAGACTGTATTACTGTAACCGGAAAAACCATTCGTGAAAACGTAGAGGGTCAGGAAATTCTGGATACTAACGTCATCCACAAACTGGACAACCCTTATTCCGAACGTGGCGGTCTGGCTGTATTATTCGGTAATCTGGCACCGCAAGGCTCCATCATTAAAGTCGGTGCAGTTGATCCTTCGGTTGGTGGTTATCACAAAGGTCCTGCTATCTGCTTTGATTCACAGGAAGATGCACTGGCAGGTATCGCCAACGGTAAAATTAATGAAGGACACGTGGTTGTTATCCGTTATGAAGGTCCAAAAGGCGGACCTGGTATGCCTGAAATGCTCGCTCCAACTTCACAAATCGTGGGTATGGGGCTTGGTGCTAAGGTTGGCCTGATTACAGACGGACGCTTCTCAGGTGCTTCCCGTGGTATCTCCATCGGTCATATTTCCCCCGAAGCTGCAGAAGGCGGACCTATCGCTTTTGTTGAGGACGGCGATATCATCGAGCTGGACTTGAACAATCGTAAGATTGAGCTCCAGATTACGGACGAAGAATTCGAACGTCGTCGCGCCAACTGGAAAGGCTTTGAGCCGAAGGTGAAAACGGGTTACCTGGCGCGTTATTCCAAGCTGGTGACGAACGCAAGTAACGGCGGAATTATGAAAATCTAAATGCTTCGCTAAGATAGGACTACTTTATGAACGGCTAAAAAGCCTCTCGATCCCTAACAAAGGATCGAGAGGCTTTTTTATTAGGTCATCAGGGTTAGCCTATTCAGTCAGCTCGCTGTTGAGTGCATGGACATCATCTCTCTGAGCTGTTTGCTCAAGAGCTTCGTTTGAGCGGTGTGAGTCTCCCTGATGAAAACGTTCAAACAAGGTATCCAGTGGCATCACAATTATTTTCGGTACCATTACATCTTTTTTTTCATTCAATTTCTCTAAGCCCGAAGGATGGATAACACGAAATAACAGCTTAAGATATACAGTGGACACATGCTTAAACAATCCTTTGGGAAGCTCTCGAACTTGAAATCCCAACTTCTCTGGTCCCCGATGAATCATACTTACTGCATAGATCGCCTTTACACCCTTCATTTCAGAATCATGTACAATGCGTTGGGTCAGATCAGGAAGTTGTTTTTTTACAATCCGAATTAATTGAATAGCTAGATGTACCATCGACTTTGCCGTCGAACCCAATTGGAACAACTTTTTATTATCAAAATGAAGTTCGATTACCGGGTCCCCTTTTTTTAGCCACCTGCTGTTCTCCATATTTACATTTGGCCCATGATAGATACGGCGACGATAATAAAAGATCGTATCCTCCTGACTTACGGGACGAAGACGAAACAAAACATGAAATAGACGCTCATACTGAAGCCATCCAAATACCAGCGTTCTTTTATACCAACCCGTACTGGACATCTCGGAGGCAGTAGGTTGATTGACAGACTGACGGCAAAACAATGTATCCACCCGCACGCTGCGTAATTGTCGTTCTTGGGCGACCCTCAGTAGCTTCTCCAGTGCGATTAGCATATTCTGTGGCGCTTCCGCGTCTGCCCCCAATGTCGTACCACAGTCATGGAGCAGCATCACCTCGCCACCCCTTAGCTTTTTAAGCATTCTCTCTGCCAATTGTTTAGCTCCAATGCTTGCCTTCCAGTCCCCGAACATGGAAGACCATAATACGATTCGACGACCATTGGTGTTGGAAATATCAAAGAAGTTCACTATCCCCCAAGGTGGGCGATAAAAGGTCGTTCCCTCGCCAGTTACTCGACGAATGACTGACTCTGTCTGGGCAATTTGTCTTCTAACAGTAACAGGCCGCATAAGCCAATTCGATTTGTGCACATAATTATGAATACCAATTAGATGACCTTCATCATGCATGCGTTTCAGAAGCTCAGGGTGTTTTTCTGCATTTATCCCAACAACAAAAAAAGTAGCTTTGGCATCAAAACACTTCAGTAAATCAAGCAGCTGCGATGTATACACTGGATCAGGGCCATCATCAAAGGTGAGCGCATATTCTTGTTCACTTTTGCCGCGCCTGAACACCCGGAAACCAAATATACGACTAACCAGCGCCGGAATAAAAGCATAAAAAGTTGAAATGTAAAACATCCATAACAGCAAAGTCTGCACGTTTTATCCCCACTTTTCTATTCTGAACTCCCCAAGCAGGCTTCCTGAGGAAAACTCACTTACTTATATGTTATCACAATGACGTAAACATGCCGAGATTTCGCTACTTCATATGGTCAGCATTGAGGTCCAATTTAGTGTACAATAAATAAAAATCTAAAAGGAGTCGTTGTATCCATATGCTTCCATTGTACAAAAAATATTGGCGTACCGTTTTTGATATCGGTTTGATCGTATTAACCGTGTATTTAATTATGTTCGTATCCAGCAAACTGTATCAACTTGCCGCACCTGTGTTCCTTTCGTTCGTCGTGTTCTGGTGCATTGAACCTGCTGCCCGTTATTTTCATCGAAAAGGAATGAAAAAAACTTTTGCCTCCGCACTCTCCGTATTGCTGTTTATTATCCTTTTACTTGCTATTTTTTTCGGATTGGGTCTGATTCTGGTTACGCAATTTACGAAAGTCGCGCAAAACCTCCCACAGTATACTCAGATTATCCAAGCGGAATTCACGCGGTATCTTCATCTTTCTCAAGATAAAATCGCTGCTTTACCTCCGGGTGTTACCGAACGTGTGAATGAATATTTTGCGACTGCCACCACCATTGCTACGAAATGGGCACAGCTAGGCTTATCCTTTTTCATACAGTTCCTCAGTTCTTTCACTGTTTTTATGGGCAACTTTGCCATTGCAATCATTTTAGCGTTCTTTTTAAGTATGGAAATTAATCTTTGGAAGAGCATTGCCCGTAGTAAAACACCCAAGACACTAAAAACTGCTTATCTTTTTCTGAAAAACCACGTACTTAAAGCTATCTCCGCTTTTCTCAAGGCTCAAGCTCTACTGGTAGGGATTACCTTTGTTCTCGTATTTATAGGTTTACTCATTTTGCAAGTGGATAATGCCCTCTCATTGGCGCTCGTGGCAGCTTTGTTTGATATCCTGCCCCTGTTGGGTGTACCTGTTATTTTTATTCCGTGGGCCGTGTATCTGTTCATCACAGGCAATACCGGCCTGGCAGTAGGCCTGCTTATTGTCATGGCTGTCACGGTTATCGTTCGTCAGCTGGCAGAGCCTAAAATCACTGGTAATTCCATCGGTGTTTCATCTGCCTATCTGATGCTTTCCTTTGCCATTATATCGTTGTCCATCTTTGGACTGGCCGGATTAATCCTATCCCCCATTCTGATCATTTTGCTCAAGGAATTGTGGCAGCAAGGCTATCTGCAGCAATGGATTCGGTTTCCGACAGAGGAATTTGACGAGCCTCCGTTTATCGTTAAAATACAGGAGGAGGATCGTGAAGCTACTCGTGGTACTCAGGAGGATTGAGCTAACAGATCCATCACTTGACCAAACAATGCTGTAGCTTGATTTGCAGAATGTGTTGAAGCATTTTGCACAAGGACGGCGACCGCATAACGAGGCCGCTCTATCGGACCATACCCTATAAACCACTGGTGATTGATGGGGTGACCGTTCTTCAAAGCTTGGGCCGTACCTGATTTGCCGGCCAGATTCCATGATTTATTACGCAACGAGGCACCAGTCCCCTGTGTCACAACCTTTTCCATTGCTTCACGAAGCGTGCGAGCCGTCGATGTATGAATCAAGCGGCTACCCTCAGGTGAAGGTGCAGCGTGAGTAGGTAGTTCCAGTAAGGTGCTACCATCTGCATAACTGATGCGTTTGACGACGCGTGGTGCATGTACTTGACCATCATGCAGCAAGGTGACGATGAGATTGGCAGCTTGGAGAGGCGTCACCAGCACATCACGTTGGCCGATAGCTGTCTGTACACGTACGCCCGGATCAGACGCGTTCGTATGGGGGCCGAATACGGCTCCCTTTTCTTCGTGATCCAGCGGTCTGAATTGAGGTAGTCCTGCAAGATTCCGCTCCTGCCAGCCCACAGTTCGGCCCAATCCCAGTGCAGAGGCTGTGGCCTGAATTTGCTCAGGATTAAGCCGTTCGCCGAGATGAGCGAACACACTATTACAGGATACGGCAAGCCCTTCCTCCAGGTTCAGGGTACCGTGTCCTTCTTTTTTCCAGCAAGCCAAACCGTACTTGCCATAAGTTCCATGACAATGGAATTGTTCCTGCGGTTGGACAACACCTGATTCAAGTGCAGCAGCAGCCGTAACCAACTTAAAAATGGAACCAGGCGTTATCGCCTTAAGTGCACGATTAGACCAGTCTGTTTTTTTCTGGGGATCAACATGACCGGGATTATAAAAAGGGCGAGACACCATCGCCAGTACATCCGCGTTGCCTGCATCGAGCACTACCACCGCCCCTTCTGCCAAATGACTAGATTCCGTCAGCTTTTCAATCTGTTCCTGTATAGGTAGATCAATTGTAGTCTGTACCTTTAATGGATAGTGACCATTGGATGGAGCACTGACACGCAGCGGTACATGAGCCAATGGACGACGCTGCGCATCTACAAATCGGGAGACGAACGTTTCACCGACGCCGCTCAGTAGCGGCTCCAGCGTTCTTTCCAGCCCGGCTGCCCCCATCGGCAGTTCACTCGCTCGGTCGGCACGTTCATACAAAAAGCCAAGCCATTGCCTGCCATTGGGCAAATCCCTGTAACGTTTCGCATAAGGTACAAGCTCAATAAGCGAAGGGGCTAACTTCAGCAGCTTGCCTGCTTCATGCGGATTGATTTGTACGGGCTCTCCGCGCCCATCTCGCCATATGAGCGGGGATTGCAGCCCTTTCCATCGTGTCAGTAGTTGCTTCTTATTCGTACGCAGTAGCTCGGCCAGTTCTTCGCCATGTAAAGCCGCTTTGCCATCTACATTGGGAAAAAGTACTGGCGTCCATACTACTCCGCCAGTCAAGGGTCGCCCATGCCGGTCCGTAAACTGTCCACGTCCAGAGTCGATAGAAATGCCCTCCTGTCGCTGACGTGCTGACATTTCCTTAAGCGAATGCCCCCCATAAACGGACATATGAATGCCCGCTGTCCCCTGAAGCCAAGCCAGTCGGAATAATAAAATCAGCAGTAGCGCCATCACCCCCAAGGCCATATATGCAATTCGACGTTTTCGTATGAAACTGCTACCACGCCTCGGCACACCCATCCTTCTTTCATCTTTTTTCCAGTAGTATGTCCTGTAGTTGAAAAAGAAAACCCACTCAACTTTTAACGTTGAATGGGTTAACCACGGAGATCAGTGACAATCCTGATTCCCATGGTTTAGTTATATCTACACCGTAAACCGCGAAAGCTGTTCCTTCAAGTTCACTGATACTCCTTCCAGTTTATCCGACAAACCTACCAGTTGATTACCAATATTGGCCTGTTCAGTGCTGAGTGAAGCGACTTCCTGTGAAGTGGCCGAGGATTGCTCAGCTACTGCACTTACATTGGTCATTGCCTCGGACAATGTGGTCTGTGATTCACTCAGATGATGAATGGAGGCGGTGACCGTTCCCAACCGAAGCGCGAACTCTCCCATTTGCTGCTGCACCGATTGGAAAATGTCCGTTGTTTCCTGCACGGCTCCCATTTGCTCCCGGAACAGCGGGTACACCTCAGATAATGCCTGTACCGTTTCATTCATCTCATTGACGATGTTATTAGTAATACCCGTAGCTGTGCGAATAGCTTGACGTGATTGTTCAGCCAACTGCCGAACCTCATTAGCTACCACCATAAAACCACGCCCAGCCGTCCCCGCTCGTGCTGCTTCAATCGTCGCATTCAGTGATAGAATATTCGTTTGTTTAGCAATATCCTGTAATACGTCCAGCACCTTAAAGACATCGGAAGTTGTCTTCTTCAGTTCATCTACTTTGCCTACCAGAGCATGCGTAGTTTCTTCCGTAACCTTAGTCTTGCTCAATAGAGTTTTCAGTTGAACTGTCCCTTGTTCACTGGATTGTTCAACTTCTTGTGCGACCAGACTCATTTCATGATTGGAAGCCATAACCGTATCCATTTGCTGAGATATATTCCCGGTTAGTCCGCTGCCACGTTCGGCCTCTGTTGCCAAACTGGCGGCGCCATGAGCAATTTCTTCCGTTGCTGCTGCTATTTCTTTGGCTGAAATGGCTGTCTTCTTCGAGGCATCGCCTAGTTCCGTCGCTGTTTTCAGAACCTCCTGAGCTGAGGCATTCGTCTGCTCTACCAGCAATGTAATTTGCTCCATCATGATATCAAAGCTTTCTGACAACTGCCCAATTTCATCCTCAGCCTTATAGTTCGTTCGAATTTGCAAGTTGCCTTTGGCGCCTTCGACCATTAAATCCTTCAGGTGTGTCAATGGACGAGCCACGAGACGCACGATCCATAGGCCAATGAACAATGCAATGAGTGCAGCCACTGCAGCAAATATCCAGGTCGTGGTTAGAATCCCCTTAGCGTCTCTCACCAGCTCAGATACAGGTACTACACCCACGAGAATCCATTTGGAAGTTCCCAGCGTATTATGAACCGTAAGCACATTTTGCTCTTTGCCATCTGCAACCTGCTCCATAATTTGATTTCCTTCAATTCCTTCAAGCTTGGAAACGTAATCCAGCTTTGTCTTTCCTCCTGCCAAGCTCTCATTGTTAGAACCTACAAACTCACCCTTGTCTGTCACAAGGCTAATCATACTGCCTGAGCCCAAATTAACACCTTTCAACTCGTCCTCCACCGCACTGGACTTTAAATCCATAACCAGAACGTAAGTCCCTCCCAATCCAGACATACTGTTCATGGAGCGTGCTAGGCGAAAGGTCTTGCTGCCATTGTCATTCACCTGCGTAGGTAACCAAACCATTCCCTTGTTTTTCAAAATATCCTTAAACCATGCTTCCTGCCGTACATCTTTTTGTGTTCCGGTGCCCATAGCAGCAAACTTGGTTTCTTCCGGGTACAAGTACAATGAATCAATCGCTTTATTCGTAAAAGCAATATTCGTTAACTTCTTGTTTACTTCGCCCATAGCAACAAAAGATGCAAAGGGATTTTTATCTTGCTTTACAGCCTTTTGCAACTGATCACTTAATTCAGTATCAAAAAATACCTGTGTCGATGTGTCTTGAAAGCGCTCTAGAATAATGTCAAGCTTTTCTGAAGTTTGCTGAACGGTTTGCTGATAAGCCGTAGCTGCATTTTGCTCAATCGTACTTTTAGCCTTGTAGTATGAGAGCATCCCCAAGCTGACCACAAATAACATAATTGCCGCAAAAAAGATCAGAAACAACTTCATTCCAACCGAACGTATCGGATTATAGTTTTTGACCAAATGCATGAAATCTTTACTGTACCTTTCTGGCTTAAGTAAACGCTTTAAATTGTGTGTACCCTTACGAATCGCCTTAGCTAACCAGGGGGCAACCTTCGAAGACACCGCAACCATTTGTTCTCCTTTATCCGTTGCTTTACTGCCTTTCAAACCCTGCATTTGATCCGTTTTCTTGGGTTGCCTTTTTACTGTATTCCCCTCTTTTTTCCGTAAACCCATTCCTCTCACCTACCACCATATAATTAGTTTCTAATTCCACGTCATCCATTATGTATCTATTATCTATATAACTTCTATCGGAACTATTCGACAAGGAATGTAGCTTTCCTTTGAGCATCAACTAAATTTTGTGAAACTTTTTTCCTAGAAAACTATTCAAAAAAAGGCCTCTCCAACCGATAGGAGAGGCTTTTGATTCTTTTCGTCTGTGACTTAAGGCTTATTTACTTCTTTTTACGCATCATATCAAAATACGATACGGGCTGATCTACCTTCATTCTAATTCGTTGAAGCGGGTGACGAGCAGCATCCAACTCGTTGCCTTCCTCATCCCAGATCGTTCCGACCGTTTGTTTGAAGAATGTTCCGTTCGGACCGAAAAATTCAATTTCATGACCGGGTTTAAAATGGTTCCGTTGTTGAATAGTTGCGATCCCACTCGCGGCATCGTAGTCCATGACTAGTCCAGCAAAATCATAAGGGACTGCCTTTTCTTCCGGCTCATAAATATGATCCTCATGATCCGGTGTATCGTAGAAAAACCCTGTATTCAGCGGACGATTAGCTGCCTTGTTAATTTCTTCAATCCATTCTGGTTTGAGCACATAATTTTCAGGATCAGCCATATAGGAATCAATCGCTTGACGATAGACATTCACGACCGTTGCCACATAGTGGATAGACTTCATCCGTCCCTCTACTTTAAAACTGTCTACACCTACATCAATCAGATCAGGGACATTTTCAATCATACATAGATCCTTGGAACCCATAGAAAAAGCATTATCACTCTCTTCAAACAATGGAAGCTGGTTAATACCGAGCTGGAACTGTTTCAGTGCATTGCTAACCTGTGCCTCTTCTTCAGATATCCAAACCTCACCTGGGCGGGCATCCTCAAACAGATCGTATTTCCAGCGGCAAGACTGACAACATCCCCCACGATTGGAATCACGGTCTGTAAAGTGATTGGACAACACGCAGCGGCCGGAAAATGAAGAGCACATCGCACCATGGACAAAAGCCTCGATTTCGATGTCCACATGCTTTTTAATTTCTTCGATTTCCTCCAGACTGGTCTCACGTCCAAGTACCACACGCGGTAACCCCTCGTTTTTCCAAAACTTTACCGCTTGCCAGTTCAGTGTGGACTGCTGTGTGCTCAAATGCACTTCCAATCCAGGAACAGCGCGCAATGCCACGGATACAATAGCCGGATCAGCGACGATAACGGCATGAATTCCCGCCTCGTACAGATTGCGCAAGTACTCCTCAATTCCGGCAATATCTTCATTGTGGGCATAGATATTGGTGGCCACAAGCACTTTAGCACCATACTTGTTTGCAAATTCTACACCTTCGCGCATTTCCTCAAAACTGAAATTATCGGCGTTAGAACGCAGACCATATTTTTGTCCACCAATATATACAGCATCCGCGCCATAGTGAACGGCAAACTTCAGTTTTTCCAGATTTCCGGCAGGAGCCAACAGCTCCGGCTTGTCCAAACGATTCCGTTTACCTATATATTTTCTCGCTTTGGTTATCGTCCCCATGACGTTCCCCCCTCTGTAAATTCATTTTAAAATTAATAAACCTGCTCTTTATAGAAAAATCCGAAGGAAAGTTCCCGTTCAGGATCTTGAAGACGGCGAACTTCATCCAGCCAGCTTTCATCATAAGCGTAAGTATCCGGGTCGGCTGTATAACTATCTATTGCTTTACGATAAGCACGAACAACCGCCTCATTGTAAGCCGTAGGCTTCAATAAGCCCTCGATCTTAAAGCTATGCACGCCCGCCTCCATTAGAATATGCAGGTCCTCCATGATGCAAAAATCATCTGAACTCATAATATGTGTCCCATTTATATCCTCGTAAATAGGGAACTTCTCTTCTTTCCGCTCTGCTTCAATCAGAAACAAGCCGCGTCCTCTACCCAAATCCCCTTCTACATTACGTCCCTGGTGCAGCATATAACTTTGAACAAGCTTACGCTTGGAGTGATAAATATTAGTCATGCCATGTACCTGAACCTGTGCTTCTATGTTCAACTTTGGTATCATTTCGGTAATTTCATCCATACTCAGCTCACGAGCCAAAATGACCCGGGAAGCCCCCTTTTCACCCCAATAGTTGGCGGTTGCGAAGTTGGTAGAGATCATCTCACCGTTCCAGAACAGCTTCAGATGCGGGGCATACTCCTTCACGGCCATAAGCACTGCGGGATCATTAAACTCAATGGCGTCTATGCCGCATCCAGCTAGGGTCTGCACATATTCGGGAATGAGCGGCAATAGCTCGTTCGTCATCAAATTCGTCATAGATACATATACCTGCGCCGCATGCTTGCGTGCTTCTTCTACCACTTCACGGATTTGGTCCGGTGTAAAATGTCCCGGCAGTCGCATTCCAAAGCGGTCATCTCCAATAAGTAATGCAGTAGCTCCAGCCCGCAGCATATGGCGGGCATCCTCCGGAGAGCTGGCAGTTGCCAGTAGTTCGGGTTTGTAAGCCATAGGCTCACCTCCTAATTTGTCTTACGGTTACTTACCTGAATGTTATGCAAATGTTCTTTATACGTTTTGGCAAACAAATGTTCATGTGTCCCGTCTTTTTTGGTCACATAAAATAAATAATCTGTAGCTTTCGGCTGTAAAGCCGCTATCACTGAGTTCAGACTGGGACTTGCAATCGGCCCTGGTGGAAGTCCCAGATGCAAATACGTATTATAAGGACTTTCCACAGCCAAATCCTTGTAATACAGCCGTTCTTTTTGCTTGTCCAGCATATATTGAACCGTAGCATCAATTTCCAGCTTCTTACCCTGTTTGAGCCGGTTATAAATGACGCCAGCTACTACAGACCGCTCATCTTCCACAACCACCTCGCGCTCTACCAAAGAAGCAACCGTCAGCAGTTGATGCAGCGTTTCACCCCGCTGTTTCAGCTTGGCATCCAGATCGGAAACAGTCTCCAACCGCTTTTGTGTCTGTTCTAGCATCACCTGTATCATATCTTTGGCCGTGCTGCCCTTTTTCAGCTCATAGGTTTCCGGGAAAAGGTAGCCCTCCAGCGCATAGCGAAGCCCCGCCTGCTTTGGAATGTCCCGCACCAGCGCGACGTCAAAAACGGACGGATCGTTGGCCAGCTGCAAAAATTGCTGCCGGTCTGCCAGTCCTTCCTTTTGCAGCTTATCAGCCATCTGTCTAATCGTAAAACCTTCCGGGATTGTAAAACGAATCATTTCCTCTTTGACAACATCTCCAGCCGATAACTTAGTAATCAACTGATCAAAGGTTGCGCCAGGCTGTGCCTCATATTTTCCGGCCTGAAATGCGCTTCCTTGCTGTTTGAATTTTACATAAGCCTTAAACACGAGCGCATTACGTATAAGTCCCTTTTGCTCCAGCGTATCTGCGATTGCCGATGTTCCTGTTCCCTGCACCACCGTAAAAGCAACGGGTTGTGTTTGGGGCTGAACAGGCTGCATGGCATTCCAAATATAGAGGGCTACCCCTCCTGCTATAATGATAAGCAGTAGCAACAACGTAAACATCCTCGTCCTTCGCTTCACATCCACCCAACTCCTTCACAGCCAAAAAGGGCGGACTGGTCCGCCCTTTCAGGTTTGATCTCATCGCTATCCAGACTTACAGTTCTTCCGGCAACGTACATTCATCGTACAGTTCGGAAATATCTTCCCACTCATCATCATCTTCAATGGTGGTGATAGAGATTTCGCCGTCTGTGGATGAGCTTACATGGTAAAGTTCATGTTCGCCAACAGCAGCCCCGGGTCTACGCAATACGGCGTACCGTTGCTCCCCTACCTTGAACTCTGCTTCCAATTCCATGCGAATCGCATGGCCCTGTTCATCCTGCAACTCTACATCGCCGTCGAACGTTTCCTTCAAATCAGAGGTCCAACTCAGGTCTTCACGTGAATAGCTCGTCATTTCCCGTCTTCCTCTTCCTCTTCTTCTACGAATGTATTAAAGGTCTCTTCGACGATTTCCCATTCGGCATCGTCTTGGATCACAAACAATTTAATATCATCGCCTTCTTCCTCGTAACGGAAGGCGTACACATCGGACTCATCAGCTTCAGGGTCCACTGGCGCAACCATCATGTACTTCGCTTCGGAACCATCTACCTCAAACTTCATAATGACCTCGAACTCTTCCTCGTTGCCCTCGTCATCGGCAATATAAATAATTTCCGGCTCTTCTTCCATACCCACTTGATTTTCAGCCATTACGAAATCCCCCTCACCTTGTACTGTGTGCGTCCAAATAGTTTTGCAAGATCAGGCTTGCGGCCAGTTTATCTACCACCTGCTTGCGTTTTTTTCGGCTGACGTCGGCCTCCAGAAGCGTACGCTCCGCCGAACGCGTCGTCAGCCGTTCATCCCAAAGGTGAACGGGTAAACCCAGTAACTCCTTGAGTCGGTTCGCAAACTCGATGCAAATCTCACCGCGTGGACCCACGGTTCCGTTCATGTTTTTCGGCAAGCCAACAACAACCTCGCCGACCTCATTTTCACGAACCAAATTTGCAATTTTACCGAACTCGCTGTCGTCACCGCGTCGTTCTATGACTTCCAATCCTTGGGCGGTCCAGCCGAAGGCATCACTTACGGCGACCCCAATTCGGCGATCCCCGTAATCCAATCCCATTACTTTCATGCCTGTCTCCTAACGATGCTTGGCAAGATAGAAACGAACCAACTCTTCAATCAACTCATCGCGTTCTTTTTTACGTACCAGGCTTCTGGCATTATTATGCCGTGGCACATAAGCCGGATCACCGGATAGCAAATAGCCGACGATTTGATTGATCGGATTGTATTCTTTTTCTACCAACGCATCATATACGGTCAACAAAATCTCCTGAGCAGAAGCTTCCTTTTCATCTGCCTTGACATTAAATTTGACCGTTTTGTCCATGGAATCCATTGTTGACACCTCGCTTCCACAAAACATGTGTACATGTTTATGCCAGCTTATTCTTTTACATCATACCATAAGCAAAGCCCTACAAGGAAATATCTAAGCCCGTTTTTTCCCAAAAATCTGCAAAAAATATCGAACTTTATCCTTGTGAGGCTGCCGCCACCAGTTCATGCGCACGTTGAAGTGCTTCATCCAGCTTGCTGGCATCCTTACCACCGGCTTGCGCCATGTCAGGTCGTCCGCCACCGCCGCCACCGCATACGGCAGCAATTTCTTTCACGAGCTTGCCTGCATGAAGTCCGGCCTTGGTATGCTCTGCCGGAACTGCTACGACAAAATTAACTTTATCGTCCATTGCAGCGCCGAGCACCAGCACAGCAGCCGGAAGTTTCCCTTTCAGTTCATCAGCAATCGCACGCAACGCGTCCATGCTGGAAGCCTGCACGCGCGCAGCCAGCAGCTGCACCCCGCCTGCTTGCACGACCTGATCGGTCAGCTGGCCTGCCTCAATAACGCTCAGCTTGCTCTGCAGCGATTCATTTTCACGGCTAAGGTCTTTAATTTGTTGCTGCAATGATTCGATACGCTTTGGTACCTCAGACAGCTTGGATTTTACAAGTCCAGCCGATACCTTCAACAGCTCTAATTGACCTTCCATATATTCAAAACCAAAACGTCCGGTCACCGCTTCAATACGACGTACACCTGATCCAATGCCGCTCTCGCTGACAAGCTTGAACAAGCCAATTTGCGAAGTATTGCTGACATGACAGCCACCGCATAGTTCAATGCTGTAATCGCCTACTTTAACGACCCGCACGATATCTCCATATTTTTCACCGAACAGCGCCATTGCTCCGAGAGCCTTGGCTTCATCAATCGGTTTCAGTTCAATATTAACGTCCAGTTGGCTCCAGATGGCACGGTTTACACGCAGTTCAATATCCGCCAGTTCTTCTGGTGTAATGCTTCCAAAATGGGAGAAATCAAAACGCAGACGCCCAGGCTCTACCAAAGAACCCGCCTGATTGACATGGTCACCCAGCACTTCTTTAAGCGCTTTGTGAAGCAAATGCGTAGCCGTATGGTTTTTCTCAATTTCTCCACGTGAAGCTTGATCAACTTCAGCTTTCACCGTATCGCCAACGTTCAGCTCACCAGCTTCTACAACAACCTGATGCACATGCTGACCTTGTGGCGCCTTAAACAATCCTTCAACCTTCGCGGTTACCGTACCTCCACGCAGCAAGCCTTGGTCACTGACTTGTCCTCCGCTTTCGGCATAGAAAGGAGTCACATCCAGCACGACCTGGCAAGACTGCCCTTCACTAACAGTGTCCACCAGTACATCTTCATATACAATCGCCACAATTTTAGACTCAGTTACGAGGTCATTATATCCAACAAATTCACTTTTAACCGCCAGATCGGACAAAGCTCCGCCCTGAATCTTCATGCTGGCGCTGTCCTGATGTGCATCACGGGCGCGTTTGCGTTGTTCCTGCATCGCTTCATCAAAGCCTTCACGGTCTACTTTCAAGCCCTGCTCGTCTGCATAATCCTCTGTGAGATCGAATGGGAACCCGTACGTATCATACAGTTTGAAGGCATCTGCTCCACTAATGACATTGCGACCTTCTGCCTTCGCCTGAGCACTGATATCGGACAAAATTGCCAATCCATCTGTCAGTGTTTCATGGAAGCGTTCCTCTTCCGTTTTGATCACTTTGATGATGAAATCACGCTTGTCCACTACCTCAGGGTAATACACACCCATGACATCCCCAACGGTTTCCACCAGCTCAAACATAAATGGACGGTTCATGCCCAGCATTTTTCCATAGCGCACAGCCCGGCGCAGCAAACGGCGGATCACGTAACCGCGTCCTTCATTAGAAGGCAGCACACCGTCACCAATTGCAAAAGCTACGGTACGAACATGGTCAGCAATAACCTTAAGAGCCACATCACTGTCCACATTTTCGTTATATTTCACTCCTGCCATCGCCGCTGTTTTTTGAATTAGTGGCTGGAAGATATCCGTATCAAAGTTGGAATCCACATTTTGCAAAATGGATGCAAAACGCTCCAATCCAGCCCCTGTATCAATATTTTTGTTTGGAAGCGGCGTATAGCTACCGTCTTTGTTATGGTTGAATTGTGAGAAAACGAGGTTCCACACTTCCAGATAACGCTCATTTTCTCCCCCCGGATACATTTCAGGGTCCGTCATGTCGCTACCGTAGGCTTCGCCACGATCATAAAAGATTTCCGTACAAGGTCCGCAAGGACCTTCACCGATATCCCAAAAGTTATCTTCCAGTTTGATGATACGTTCGGCAGGAAGTCCAACTTTTTCGTTCCACAGCTTGTACGCTTCCTCATCCTCAGGATACACAGTTACAGCCAGACGTTCCGGATCAAAACCAATCCATTTTGGATCCGTCAGAAACTCCCATGCCCATGTAATGACTTCTTCCTTAAAATAGTCGCCAATAGAAAAGTTGCCGAGCATTTCGAAAAAGGTGTGATGGCGGCGCGTTTTACCGACATTCTCAATATCGTTCGTCCGAATACATTTTTGCGAATTGGCGATACGTGGATTTTCTGGCTTCACACGTCCGTCAAAATAAGGCTTAAGCGGTGCCATACCCGCATTAATCCACAGCAGGGAAGGATCTTTATGTGGAACAAGCGGCGCGCTTGGTTCAATCACATGTCCCTTGCTTTCAAAAAACTCCAGCCATTTGGAGCGGATTTCACTAGCTTTCATATAAGTAGCCTCCTAATTATGGTGTCACTGGTTCCTGGCACAGGCCATAAAAAAACAGAAAAACGCCCCTGAACGGATCAGGGACGATTGTATCGCGGTACCACCCTGGTTAACGCCGTCCCCTCTGTACGAAATGCCCATGCGCAAGCTGCACACCAACATTTGCTTAACGGACGATCGATCGCCTTGTTTTCACTGGTAACGGGAGCATCCCGGCGGGTTCAGCCCGCACTTCGAAATGAGCTTTCCCTACTGGATAAACACATTTAAACATACTCAATTCAGTATATCCGTGTCATTTAGCCGTGTCAACGCGATATCAGACAAGATACATACGGTGTAAGGACAAAATCAGATCGTTTTCCGCTTCACGTAATAAGCAAAAAAATGTTGAAGTCCTACCTTTAATACCGCCATCACGGGAACCGCTAAAATCAAGCCGGTAATTCCCGCAATTTCACCACCCACTAGCAGAGCGAAAATAATGGCTATCGGATGCAGATGCAGCGTTCGTCCTACCACCTGGGGAGAAATGACATTGCTTTCCAACACTTGAATACAAGTGTTAACGACCACGACAAAAAGCACCATTTTTAAGGATATTGTAGAAGCCATGATTACTGCCGGAGCGGCTCCCAAAAAGGGGCCCAAATATGGAACGATGTTAAAAACCGCCACCACTCCTGCCAGCAACAGCGCATAAGGCATGCCAATGAGCATATATCCGAGATAAGCCAGCACGCCAATAATGACGCATACCAGTAATTGTCCCCTGACATAGTTGCCAAGCGCCTGATCAATTTCCTTAAGTACCGTTACAATCGCCTTACGACGAGAACGTGGGAGGTAAGACACAATCGTCCGCTCGAACACATCAAAATCTTTCAAAATATAAAAAATGAGGAACGGTACAATGAATACATTGAACAGCATGTTGATCATCCCGCCGATGTTATCCATAAAGGTAGAAATCCCGGTTGCCATCCGATTCTCTAGTTGGAAAAACCATTGATTCATACCCGTTCGCACCCCTTGGGGCAAAATGCCGCTATCCATATTCGTCATTAATCCCTGTGCATGCATGGTCAGCTCAGGCAGATGCTCATTCAGCTCATCCAGTTGTTCAATAAACATCGGAATCAGGTTCATCAGAATCACAACGAGACTGGCCAAAAATACAGCATAGATGAGCAGCACAGCTACGCTTCGAGGCACCTTGCGACCGCCCAGCATATTGACAACAGGATTAAGTACATAGGAGATGATCATCGCTACCGCAAACGGAGCAATGATTGTTTTCAGAAATTCATACAAATGAAAAAACAAAGGTCGCAGCAGCCAGATAAAATATAGAATGACAAGTCCCAGCAGCGTCCATATTCCGTACCGGAACAGTCTACTTTTCGTTAATTGCTCCATTTCGTGCCCCCTTACCGGACTAGCCTTCTTTAAGTATATGCCTGTACCTCTACTTTAATCCTTCCCGCGAGTCTGGAATGCTCCATCGATTACCATTGTAAAAAAATGATGAAAACGGATGAAAATAATTAACAAAGTCATTCCATCTGACGATATAAGTACAAAGCACTATTTTAGGATTTCATATTTCTGAAACATCGGGGGTCATTACATGAACTTAAAAATCAAGCTTATTCTCCTTTTCACTTGCATTGTTATCGTTGCAGCCGGGCCTTTATCCGTTATTAGCATGACAAGTATCAAAAATCAGGCTAACCGTGACATACAAGAGCTTATGACTAGTAAAGCCACCGAAACCGTCAATCAGCTCGACGGATGGACCAGCGGCAATGCCAAAATTATCGAGACACTGGCTGCAGGTCTGGAATCGAGTGATATTTCATCAGATGCCAAAACCGTATCTCTGAAAGCAGCTTTTGAAAACTATAAAGATCAAAATATTTCCAACATCTACGCAGGCTTTGAAGATGGATCCTACTGGGATGGATCTGGCTGGTTTGAAGCTGGTTATGATCCTCGCGCTCGTCCGTGGTACAAGGATGCCAAAACCAAGGGAGAAATGTATTATTCCTCACCTTACACCGATGCAGGCAGCAATGACTTCACCATTTCTATTGCTAAACCTCTCAAAGATTCCAACGGCTCTATCACCGGGGTAGTCAGCGAGGATATTATGTTAAATGATATGACAAAAATCATTAAAGACATAAACCTGAACGGATTAGGCTACGCATTTCTGATTGACCAGAATGGAGTTGTGGTCGCACACCCAGACAGCAAGCTGGCCGGTAAAAACCTTAAGGATACGCCCGAGTTGGGTTCATCAACTGCGGCCCTGCTGAGCACAGCTTCGGGAAAAACAGACTATACCTATAATGGCAGTGACCGTCAGCTTTATTTTAAAAAGATGCCTAGCACTGGCTGGATTGTAGGATTGTCCATTTCAAAAGATATTGCTTTTCAGGAGTATTACTCCACTCGTAATCAGTTGATTATTACCGTTGCTATCATCTTGGTCGTTGCTATGCTGCTGGCAATCTGGGCGGCAAACAACTTTATCAAGCCAATTCGGAAGCTTCAAGTGAACGTCAAACGTATAGCTGAAGGCGATATGACAGCTCGTGTGGACATTAAGGGTAAAGATGAAATTGCCAGCCTGGGTACAGATTTTAATATCATGTCTGATAATCTCTCTCACCTGTTGCGCAAGGTATCAGATACTGCAGGCGATGTCAGCTCAGCTTCCCATGATATGCATCAGCACGCTAAGGATACTGGAACCATCGCGTCACAAATCTCCAGCGCAGTTCAGGAACTTGCCCAAGGAGCGAGCGACCAAGCTGAGGCTGTATATTCCGGCTCTGAGAAGCTGACTCACATGACAGGCTCCATCGACCAGATTGGCGAAAGTGTCAAACGGACCCAAACTGCCGTATTCGAAACAGATTCTGCCGTGCTTGCAGGGTATGAAACAGCTGAACGTCAAGCGAAACTGGCCGCCGAGTCCAGACAAACGACGACTGCGGCAGGGGAAGCCGTAGATTCACTCACGCTAAAAACTCAGGATATTGAGCGGCTGGCCGGAGCCATCCATGATATCGCCGCACAAACAAACCTGCTGGCCCTCAATGCATCTATCGAAGCAGCACGGGCCGGGGAACACGGACGAGGTTTTGCCGTCGTCGCGGGAGAAGTGAGAAAGCTGGCTGAGCAAGCGGGCAGTTCCAGTGACAGTATCATGAGTAAGCTGGAAGAAATTAAGATTGCAGGAGTACAAAGCGCGGAGGAAATGAAGAGGGCTCTTGCTGTAACTGTAGAACAGGAGCACGCTGCCATTGCAACGAGACAGGCGTTTGAGTCCATTCGTGGCGCTTCTCAGCATATGCTTGCCCAAATTGAGGACGTTACAGCCGCCGCAGATGATCTCCGTGTGAATGCCGGGCATATTTCCGACGTCATTTCCAGCGTTGTCGCTGTTTCTGAGCAAAGTGCAGCATCTACAGAGCAAGTGGCCTCCTCTGTGCAAGAACAAGGTCATGCCATGAATAATATTGCTGACCTTTCTGCCAAACTCGATTCTCATGCAGATCTTCTATTGGAAGAGGTCAAACGCTTTAAATTGTAGAACTTACAATCTTCACAATAACGGTATACAAAAGAGGGTGCCCTCAGCCATTATGGCCGTACGGGGCACCCTCTTCGTTGTTTTTTATCAAGCGTTATACAACCTACTAAGCCGTATGTAGATCACACCTCTTAGTAAGCAGCCTGTCCACTTTTGGTGTCCAGCTTAGGAAGAAGCGTGAATTTGCGGCAAGTCCTGTTGTGCCATCTCATCTCCAAAGAATAGGTCGTCCAGCGAACTGAGCGTTCCATCCTCTTCCACTTGGTAGACAGACATTTTTTCACCATTCACCTGAAGTTCGATAAAGCATCCCCAGCAATAAAATTGATGGGAGCCAATTTTTCCGATATCTTTGGAATTACAATTCGGACATCTCAATAAACTCACCCTATCCATTAACAGAATATATGGCTTTTTCCAGACGCTGCTCGCTTAATGGGGGAACCATAACAGCATTTTCCCCGATGGACATCTCTTCGGTGCAGGGCAGCCATTTCCGCCCCTCTATAATATCCGATACAAAACCATCGCTGATTTCCAAGCCTATTATGTTATTGCCCATTTCCTGGTCAAAATAAACATCCGAGATGTGCCCGAGCATAAGCCCTTCCTCTGTTAGCACGGATAGATCCTTCAGTTTACAAGGCCCAAGCAAGTACGTATGTTGTATATCATGGGCCTCCATTTTACGCACAGCCTGCTGATTGCGAATCATGATCGCATCCTCACCGTAAGCAACGATGTCATCCCAAGCAACCATTTTCACGTGAGAAGAAAAAAGTCCCTTTCCTTCCAACTCGATCCCTGAGATTCGCCAATCCGCTGTCACCATAAAGTCATGTATTTTACCAATCTGCTTCCCGTCCTCCACATCGAAAACGGCAAGTCCGATCATATCTTGAAGCTTCATATATAGGGTACCTCCTCATTCTGCAATCTGAACGAAGGTGCGGTCCTTTTCCTACATGCCTGTCAGACCTTGCTTCCGTTCATGCAATGAAATGGAAAAACCGCCCCTCCCTTCTTATTAAAATGCGGAGAAATCCCTAGTACCTAGTACGCAGCCGCTTCCATATGGTTTCAATTTTCTTGGCCGTGTATTCCATTTCTTCCGTAGTATTACCCAAACCGAAGCTAAACCGAATCGCTGAATGTAAAACATCTTCAGGAAGATCCATCGCCTGCAATACATGCGATAGCTCTAAAGATCCGGAAGTGCAGGCTGATCCGCTTGCTGCTGCGATTCCTTCCATATCAAGGTTCATCAGCATGGTCTCTGTACCAATGGCCGGAAAGCTAACATTGAGAACATTAGGTAAAGAATGATCAGGGTCACCGTTAATCACAAAATTTTGGCTACCCAGAGTGTCTTCCAACCCTTTAAGCAACGTCTGGCGAAGAACCGTATCGTGCGCCCCACGCTCCTCAATGGAAGCATTAGCAAGAGTTGCGGCTTTAGCCAGCCCCGTAATACCGGCGATATTTTCTGTTCCGGCACGGCGTTTCTTTTCCTGAAGTCCCCCATGCATTAGCGGCTGAAGGCGTGTACCTTGGCGGATATACAATGCCCCAACCCCTTGCGGTCCGTTAATCTTATGACCAGACACACTCAGTAAGTCAATCGGGAGGTTCCGGCAGTCGATGGATATATGACCGAAAGCTTGAACCGCATCTACATGGAATACAACTCCATGTTCTCTCGCAATCTGCCCTACTTCTGAGATCGGCTGAATGACGCCCACCTCATTGTTGGCATACATCATGCTGATCAAAAAAGTATCTGGTCGAATGGCAGCCTCGATATCCGCAGGGTTCACGCGTCCAAACCCGTTGACCGGGACATAAGTTACCTCATACCCCGCTTTTTCCAGCTCATCACAAGCATGAAGCACTGCATGATGTTCAACCGCAGTTGTAATCATATGCCCTGAAGTACGGCCGTCTGCCGTAGCCGTCCCAAACAGGGCCAGATTATCACTTTCTGTTCCTCCGCTCGTAAAAATAATTTCTTCAGGCTTGCAGCCCAAAGAGGCCGCAACGGCATCCCGAGCAGCGCTGACGGTGCGCTTGGCATCGCGGCCAAAGGCATGAACGCTCGAAGCGTTGCCGAATTGGCCAGTCATGATGTCCATCATAGTCTGCGCAACCTCAGGATGCATAGGAGTCGATGCGGCATGATCCAGATAAATTCTGTTCATGTTATCCACCTCAAATGTAGAACATGTAATTATCCAATTCATCATGTTCTTGGTATGTGATCAAGTCCTTAAGTGTAGTAGAATCCAACACTTCAGCGATGCTGTCACGAATTCGCAGCCACAGCTGACGTTTTGCCGGATCGTCTTCTTCCGTGAAATCGACCGGAGAAATCGGACCTTCCAGTACACGAATGATGTCTCCCGCTGTTACTCCTGCCGGTTCATTCGCCAAAATATAACCGCCGTAAGCACCACGGATACTTTTTACCAAACCTGCATTACGCAAAGGCGCAATGAGCTGTTCCAGATAATGCTCTGACAGCTGATTTTTTTCGGCAATACTTTTCAAAGAAGTTGGACCTTCGCCAAACCTGGCTGCAAGTTCCATCATAATGGTCAGGCCGTAACGGCCTTTCGTTGATATTTTCAATTGTGCCACCTCACTTATAGTAACAATTCCGTTAAACACGCGGAATAACTGGTGCTGTAAACCTCTCTATTCCGATCCTAACCCTCAGCTTATGTTAACATATTAGGGCAGGTAAAGGGAAACATTACGGTAACAATCTTAAAAAAAGTTGCTTTCGGGCGATTTGGAACAGCTTTAGCCCGTTTTATGTAGCTTTCTTCCATCGTTCGCCGTGTCGTTTGATCGTCCAAACATCGTATCTTATTATCGTTTATGTTACAATAGGTGGGTTCTACAACTATATTGAAAGAATTGGGTGATGACCATGGCTAAAGCCAATCATGAAACCCGTGTCGTCGTCGGGATGTCCGGTGGCGTCGACTCATCCGTTACTGCGCTGCTGCTGAAGGAGCAGGGCTATGACGTAATCGGCATCTTCATGAAAAACTGGGATGACACGGATGAATTTGGCCGTTGTACGGCTGAGGAGGATGCGGAGGATGTGCGCCGTGTCTGCGAACAGATCGACATTCCTTACTATACCGTCAATTTTGAAAAAGAATACTTCGATAAAGTATTCTCTTATTTTCTTGATGAATATAAAGCTGGACGCACACCCAACCCGGATGTCATGTGTAACCGTGAAATTAAATTCGGCGAGTTTCTAAATAAAGCGCTGGATTTGGGAGCAGATTATGTTGCTACTGGACATTATGCACGGGTTGTGGAAGAAGACGGCCACTTTACTTTGCTGCGAGGCGTGGACAGCAACAAGGATCAAACTTATTTCCTGAATGCGTTAGGCCAAAAGCAGCTATCCCGAACCATGTTCCCTATCGGTCATCTGCCGAAACCAGAAGTGCGTAAAATTGCGGAAGCTGCGGGACTGTATACGGCCAAGAAGAAAGACAGCACAGGCGTATGTTTTATCGGCGAGCGTAATTTCAAGGAGTTTCTGAGTGGATATCTACCTGCAAAAGGTGGAGACATGGTGGATATCGCTACTGGTGAAGTCAAAGGACGCCACGATGGTCTGATGTACTATACACTGGGTCAACGTCAAGGCTTGGGCATTGGCGGCTCAGGTTCAGGCGAACCGTGGTTCGTAGCGGATAAGGATCTGGAGAAGAATATTCTGTATGTGGTACAGGGTGATCGTCACCACAGCCTGTATTCTACCAGCCTGATTGCAACAGATGTGAACTGGATTGAAGGCGCAGATACTCGTCCGACCGGCGAATTCCGTTGCACAGCCAAATTCCGTTATCGCCAACCTGATCAGCAAGTAACTTTACAATGGCTTGCGGATGGGACCGTGCATGTCATATTCGATGTACATCAAAAGGCCATTACGCCTGGACAAGCTGTTGTATTTTACGACGGGGAACGCTGTCTGGGTGGAGGAACCATTGATAAGGTTGAAAAACTTCAGCCTGAAACGGTTTAAATGAAAGCCATTTTGCATTGATATAGCAGGAATTAAAAAAGTCGTCTCTCCAGATTTGGAAGGGGCGACTTTTTTTTATGAAAGTTTATTTTAGTTCATGGCTTGTAAAGAATTCATAATCTGCTCTTTATGATGTCTGTCATGCTGGACAAACATTTCTTGCAAAAAATTTCCCATGGTGTATGAGCTATTAGGAAATTGACGGATAAACATTGATTCTGAAACCATCTTGAGCTTCACAATCATTCGCCTACGCTCTGCAATAGCTTCATTTAACAAATCATGTGGTTTCATATTTCTGCCGAATGCAACGGACGAATCGTTAAACGCTTGTACATCAGGATGTTCTTGGAGCGTAATTTGTTCCTCATTGATAATCTGTATGAGTGTCTTAGTGAAGCTTTTGTCCCACCCCATAATATGACTGATCATATCTTGTATTGACCATGTACCCACTATGGGTTTACGAAGTAGCTCATCTGAGTATGGAGATAAAGCTGTAAGAAATACAGTCCATTTTTCTAAATCTTCAGAAATCTCAGCTATCGTCGCCAATTGAATTCCTCCTTTAAGGTAAGTAACTTTTGATAACATCCTCATTTGGGTATATGATGTAAACAAGATCATACTTCAATTGAAAAGGAGCGTGCCTTTATGTCTGATTCATTAGGAATGCTGACACCAGGTAAAAAAGTTTCTTTGAAAGAATGGGACCCTAAGGATACAAATAATATCAAAAATAAAGAAGAAATCCGACAGGAAACAGATCAATTGAAGGAACGCTTCACGGAATTACAAAGCAAATTATTTACAGAGAAAAAACAATCCGTTTTGTTTATATTTCAGGGCATGGATTGCAGCGGCAAAGATGGCGTCATCAAACAAGTATTTTCTAATCTGAATCCGGCGGGGGTGACAGTCCACAGCTTCAAATCGCCTACGGCTGAGGAATTAAGTCATGATTTCTTGTGGCGTGCTCATAGCGTTACCCCAGGACGTGGATATATTGCAGCATTTAACCGTTCTTATTATGAGGATGTGCTAATTACACGTGTTCACGGACAGATATCCGATAAGCAGGCCAAACGGAATATTAAGCATATCAAGCATTTTGAACAGTTGTTGCTGGATAATGGTGTAAAGGTGGTTAAAATCTTTTTACATATTTCAAAGCAATTTCAGTTAGAAAAGCTGATCGACCGAATTGAAAAGCCTCACAAAAACTGGAAACTCGATCCAAGTGATTTGCAGGAACGGAAATTTTGGAAGCAATATACCCAGTATTATGAGGATGTATTAGAGCTAAGCGCAACCAAACAAGCTCCTTGGTATGTCGTTCCTTCAGACAACCGTTGGTATAGGGATTATACTGTGCTGCGGATTGCCGTCCAAACGCTGGAGGAAATGAAGTTGTCTGATCCTGATCCAAGACCTGAACTCGAATCCCTTTTACCTGAATTGTACAAAGAACGAGATAAAAAATAGCTGTATAGGTACAGCACTAAGCTTCCAAAACCGTATCACGGCTGAGAATGCCTTGAGTCGGGATTGGAAGCTTTTTATTGCATTTTTACGTGTTATTTCGAAAATGTATAAAGCTTAACTGACTCTGTACCCGATAGCCGCAGCTACAACTCCTACCACGACAGAGGAAAGTACATACGTAGCCATGCGTCGGTATTCTTTGCGCTCCATCAGTTGAAGAGATTCATAGCCGAATGTGGAAAAGGTGGTGTAGCTGCCACAAAAACCTGTTCCTAACAGCATCCAGAGTGCAGGAGACAACTGGTGTTGCGTAAACTCACCATAGAGCCAGCCTAGCAGCAATGAACCGCTGACGTTAATGATCCACGTCCCCCACGGGAATACGGTACCCAACCTCTTGCCGGCCCACATACCAAGCCCGTATCTCGCCAGTGTACCCATAATCCCGCCTGCCGCCGCCCACCAGATCATAAGCGTTCCTCCTTCGGAGCAGCCTGCGTCATTTTTGTACCTAGACGGATACCTGTCCATGTCAAAAATAGCCCTCCGCCTACGCTTAGCAGGAGGTACAACACAGCCGTCAGCATACGATCGTGAACTGTGAGGCGTACAGCATCCACTGCAAAAGTGGAAAAGGTGGTAAAGCCCCCTGTAAAGCCTGTTCCGATGGCAAGTCGCAATCGCGGCTTGATCCGCCATGATCGCAAGGTTACCGTAAAGAACCAACCAAGAAACAGGCAGCCGATCCAATTAATTAGCAGCACACCAAGTGGAAAATCCGCACCCGCCGCAGGCAGCAGCGATTGCAGGCCATAACGGGTAGAGGTTCCAAGCGCTCCGCCTGCGGCAACGAATAACATGTCTTTCATTTTTTTATCCCCTTCTTCGCACTTGCACGATCATGGCGTAACGTGACGATATCGTACACACTCTGTATATTAAGTCGCACATATATTAAGACTGTGAATCCCGCCAGCGCTGGTTTTGCCTGATTTTTGACTCATTCCCCTGCTCAGTAGCCTGATAGAAGGTTTGGTCTGCTATCGCATCGGGCAAATATTGCTGCTTCACATAATGATTCGGATAATTATGTGGATATTGGTAGCCTACATGACCGAGCTTTTCCGAGCCTTTGTAGTGTGCGTCACGCAAATGGAGTGGCACCTCAGCCGATTTGATATCGTCCATAGCCAACATGGCCCGTGAAATCGCCGTATATACAGCATTCGATTTGGGGCTTTCCACAGCGAACAAAATAGCCTGTGCAATGTTCAGCTTGGCCTCGGGCCAGCCGTTATTGCGATAGGCTTCAAGCGCACTCACCGCTTGCACCATTGCCTGCGGGTTCGCCAGACCAATGTCCTCGCTGCTTGCCGCGATGAGGCGGCGGATAAAGGTCATCGGGTCCATACCGAGTTTTTCTACGGCGTACAGGAACCAGAACAGCGCGGCATCGCTGGAGCCGCGAATGCTTTTGTGGAAGGCCGACAACACATCATACTGCGTGGATTCATCTGCTTTGACAATCGGGCGGCGAATGGATTCCTCAGCGACTTCCAGTGTCACGTGAATCGTGCCGTCTGCCAGCGGAGGCGTTGTGAGCGCCGCCAGTTCCAGCGCGTTTAAAGCGCGGCGGATATCGCCGTTCGCCATGGAAGCGATGTGAGCCAGTGCAGCTTCATCGACCTGGAGCTGCATGTAGCCAAGCCCTTTGTCCGCATCGCTTAAGGCGCGGCGCATAGCAGCCAGCGAATGTTCCTGCGTTAGCGCTTCAAGCTGGAACAACGTAGAACGGCTCATTAAAGCGCCGTTGACGTAGTGAAAGGGATTTTCAGTCGTGGCGCCAATAAACACGATCGTGCCCTTTTCCACCGCAGGCAGCAGTGCATCCTGACGTGAACTGTTAAAACGATGTACCTCATCGAGAAACAGAATGGTTTTTTTGCCATACATCGATTTATTCGTCTGTGCAAGATCAATGACTTCTCTTACGTCTTTCACAGATGCTTCTACAGCATTCAGACGTACAAAATCGCCTTGCGTGTGTTGCGAGATGATATGTGCCAGCGTTGTTTTGCCGCATCCCGGTGGTCCGTACAACAAAATTGAAGAAACCTGATCTGCCTCTATGGCTCTTCGCAGCAGCTTACCTGGACCCACAACATGCTCCTGTCCAATATATTCATCCAGTGAAGTCGGACGCAAGCGATCCGCAAGCAACCGATTGCTTGGCGTTGACTCTTGGGAATATGAAAATAAGTCCATTTCTTTCACTTCCTTATGATTTATGAACGAACACTTTCTTTTATCTTTGAAAACATACTATATTTAGGTTCGCTCATACGGTTGAAAAACATGAAAATTCAAGTCATCTATAATTCTGATACGGTGTAAACCGACTCTTATTCTACCATATCCGTTAACAAGTTGCAGATAGCATGGTCATGGCACAGCTGTAGGTCTTCAAGTCAGTCGCCCATAAAAAAGAAAGAACAGCCTTAGACGAAAGATGATTTCGTGGCTGTTCTTCGACTGGCATGATTTCATAATTTCATCACTAAGATAAACAGTAAACAAAAAGGAATACAACAACTCAGGCGGTACTTTACAACGCTTTTTCTGTTTACTTCGTCTGTGCCTGTACGTAACTAGGAAGTGAGCCATCATGCAATAGCCACAACTCATGCAGCGCACGGGTACATCCTACATACAGCAGCTTGGCATCCCATGCCCGTTCTCCATAATGCTCATGGTCGGCATCCGCCACAATAACTGCATCGAACTCCAGACCTTTGGATAGGTATACAGGCAGTACTGACAAACCGCCTTCATATTGCTTTTTACCACCGTCAATCAAATTCACATCCATCCCCGCACTTGTGAAAACCTCATGCAGTTCCACAGCCTCTTTTAAGGTACGTGTCAGCACAGATACAGTACGATACTCCCTGGAGGACAGCTCTTTTAGAGCGGTGAGCAAACTCTGCTCACGCACCGATGAGTCGTAAGATATAGTGCGCACCGGATCGCCACTACGAAATACTGGAACTGCCGTAATACCGCCGCGAACTCCCTGCTCCAAAATCGTGTTTGCAAATTCTATAATTTCCAAGGTTGATCTATAGCTTCGCGTAAGCGCAAAATACCCGGTATGTTCCGGTGCAAAAAGAGAACTCATTTCCTCCCACGCATGTACGCCACGGTATTCATGAATGCCCTGCGATAAATCGCCCAGTATAGTAAAGGAATGTCCTTTGACGAACAAATCCAGCAATGCGATATGAAAAGGTGAAAAATCCTGCGCTTCATCAATGACCACATGGTCAAAACGTTGAGATGATTCTACCTCATGAATCAGCACGTGGAGATACACTAACGCAGTCAGATCTTCTTCACGGATAATCTGTTTTCGCAGATCCGACTGTGTAGCCTTAAAAATAGCAGTCGGCAGAGAAGCCTTCATCTCCGCAGCCGTATCTGCGGGTAACCCTTTAGCTGCTTGAAAAAGCTGCTTGTAGAGCGTCAGTGCGTCGTATTGTGGCCATTTTTTAGCATATGCCTTTTCCCGTGCCCCTGCCTTTTTTTTGCGTTCCTTGAGTGCTGCCGCCGAAGGCGACTTTTTCAGCTCCATTTCAATCCAGCGGTGCACTCTTGCCAGTACACGCTCCTTCCGCTTCGCGAGCGGATAAGGCTTATACTCCTCATTAAACCAATTCAAAATCTCAGTTCGCGGCAGAACCGCTCCATCCCATGGTGAAAAATCCCCCTCGGGAACGGAAATGGGCTCCAGTCGTTCAACAAAAGCTTGAAGTAACTCCATAAAGTGAACTGAACCCTTGAATCTTCCCGGCGCCTCATCCATGGATTCCTCTCTCAGACTGCCACTCTCAAACCAATAAGATAATGTTTCGGCAGGATCAGCCAAAGGTAAATCCAAACCCAACAAGTCCAGCGCCCAGTCTGCAAATGTACTTTGCTGAATATCTCCGACCCCCAGCTCAGGAAGTACATCTGAAATATAGTCGAGAAACATATGGTTTGGTGCGAAAATGACCATTTTGTCCGCTGATACCTGATCCTTGTATTGATACAGTAAAAATGCGAGACGATGCAGCGCTACCGTCGTCTTGCCACTACCCGCTACCCCCTGAATAACGAGGGCAGTATTTTTAGCCGCGCGGATGATCTGATCCTGCTCCGCCTGAATGGTAGATACGATATCCCGTAAACGGTTATCCTTGTTTTCACCCAAACGATAAACGAGAAACTCATCGGAAACGGCCGGCTCGTCGCTTTCACGATTATACGTATCGGCTACCCGTTCCAGAATTCTTTTCCGAATGACAACGTTGCGCTTCAGATAGACCAAACCCTCAATAGTTCCCTCAGGAGCTTCATAGGACGCGGTTTCTTCACCACCTGTAAACGAATAAAATAAGCTGGCAATCGGTGCACGCCAATCAATCACCAGCGGATACGCTGACGTTTCTTCACGCTCTACTCCAATTTTACCGATATAAAGCGGCTTCCGCTGCCCTCTGCCACGCTCGTCAAAATCCATACGCCCAAAATAAGGCTCCTGCGAGCTTTTAGCCAAAGCCTGACGTTTTTCCTCCCGTGCAGATTCCAGCACTTGCTCTGTAAAATCATGCCCAGTGTATACTGGCGTATTGCGAAGCCGTTCCAATCTCCGATCAATTTCCTCCATAGCAAGCGACAGCCTGTGCTGTTCTTCTTGATAGGCACTTTGAAACTCATTCTCCATTTCAGTTACCTCCTAAGAATATCAAGTCTCGATTTCTGCATCATCCACTTGCTCCGACACAAAAAAAGGAAAGTAAGCGTAACACATTTAACCATAAAAATCCAACCTTATTTCTAATCCCCCTATTTCCCTACTCTTTCACAAAAGTATGGAGCTTTGCGGCACCAGCGAAGCGGGTGATTTGAATCCGAAGAAGCGGAGCGATCGGAGGATCAAGTCACACGCGAAGCGGCCTCTAATACTCCATACTTCTCTCCCCCATCTCCACAAACTGCTTTTGAGCCAGCTCACGGTACACCTGATGGGACTCTAATAACTCTGTATGAGTTCCTGCACCGGTCACCTTGCCCTTGTCCAACACGATAATCTGGTCGGAGTGAACCACCGTAGACAAACGATGAGCAATGACAATCGTCGTGCGTCCTTCCATCAAGTTCGCTAGGGCCTTCTGTACCTCATGCTCAGATGAGCTATCCAGACTAGATGTAGCCTCATCCAGCATGAGGATGTCAGGGCTACGAAGAAGCGCACGCGCAATAGCGATCCGTTGACGCTGGCCTCCGGACAGCTTCATTCCCCGTTCTCCCACCTCAGTGTTGTAGCCTTGAGGTAGATCCATAATAAATGTATCCGCATACGCCATCGTAGCTGCTCGTCTCACTTCTTCCAAGTCAGCTTCGCGCCCCAAGCCATATGTAATGTTATCTCTGACCGTTCCGGTCATCATTGAGCTTTCCTGCGATACATAACCAATTTTGGAGCGCCAGGAGGAAAGTGTATATGACGATATCGGTTCGTCTCCATAACGAATTTCCCCTGTATCTGGCACATAAAAGCGCTCTAGCAATGAAAATAAGGTGGATTTCCCACTCCCGCTCGGACCCACGAATGCTGTCGTCCGGTTAGCCGGAATGACCAAGTTTGCATTATGAAGAACCTCTTCACCTTCGGTATAGGAAAAGACAACATCACGAAGTATAATATCTCTGCTCTCTTTTGCCGCTTCCTGCTTCAACTCGAGCGGTTCCTCTTCATGATCTAAAATCGTCTGAATCCGTTCAGTAGCCCCAACCACCTTTTGCAGACGTGAATACAGAGTCGTGAATTGTGCCATCGGTGTGATCACCTGAAATAGCAGCAAAATAAATGCCACCAAATCCCCCGCGGTCAGCACACCCGATGCAACGCGAACACCACCAACCCCCAATATAATGACCAGTACTGCAGTCAACAAGAAGGTAGAAATTGGACCTACAAGGGCCAGGATACGTGACTCTTGCAAACCGAAGCGGAACATCCGGTAAATACGATCCTCACCAGCCTGAGCCTCTCTGCTTTCGGTTCCGTAGGCCTTCACCAGTCTGATTTCGCCGATAACCTGACTTAACACTGAGGTCAGATCTGCCATCTCATCCTGCTGTTTTTTGGAGATGCGGTACATTTTTCTGCCTACCGGAAATAAAATTAGAGCTGTTAGCGGAACAATAGCCATAATAATGAGCGTCATCACCCAATCCAGATAAAATAACAATGCAATACCACCAATAATTGCAATCACATTAGAAATCAAATTGACTAGATACTCCGTAATTAAGTTCATAATCAGGCTTGTATCATTAGTGACGCGACTCATCGTATCTCCTGACCGATTTCTATCAAAGTAAGGTATAGGTAGAGATAAGATTTTATGCCATAAGCGTTTGCGCAAATTAGCCACAATCTTATGCCCAGCATAGTTCAACATATAGATAGAAACTGCCGAAGCCACCGCTTGAATCACAAAAGCGCCAAGCAGACCAACAATGACCATACGGTTTAGTGAAGAAAAGGTCAAGCCATCAATCAACCCTTTAGTCATCATGGGTACGATTAAACCAGCCATGGTCTGAATCAGGGTCAGAATCAGGGCGATGATCAGAATGGCTTTGGGCGGATGCGCACTCGCAATCAATTTGATAAACCGCCCCATGCCAGCCTTATCCGGTCTTTTACCCGGCTTTTCCTTCATCCGGTCCTCCTGCTCTTCTTGGTGTATATGATGTTCTTTTTCCATATACCATCAACCTCGCTTCCTGTCTGACCATTCTTGTTCAAACAACAACACCCGCGCTCTGCGCGGGTATGAACAGTACAATCTATCTTCGAGTTTACTACACCAGAGAATGAAGCACAAAATTTGCCACAAACAGTACAGATATGATATATAATGCGATAGGTACTTCCTTGCCCCGTCCTGCTGCCAGCTTGGCTACGGGGTATGCAATAAAACCAAATGCCATTCCGTCTACGATACTATAAGTAAAGGGCATCATCACCATGATCAGAAATGCAGGAAACGCTTCAGTAAAATCACTGAAATCCATCTCTCGCACATTTTGCACCATTAGCCCCCCAATGATGATCAACACGGGTGCAATGGCACTATCAGGAATATAAGCCAACAGTGGAATAAAGAAAAACGTCGCCCCGAATAAAATAGCAGTTACCAGCGGTGTCATTCCCGAGCGTCCCCCTGCTGCAATACCAGCCGTCGATTCCGCAGCGGCTACCGCCGGACTGCTGCCCAAAATACCGGCAAAGATATTGGTTACAGCCAACACACGCAAGCTGTTTTTAAATAAATCCGGTCTACCAATCATGTTGGTTTGTGCAGTAATCATACCAATATTCTCGAATAGCACAATGAGTAGGAGCAAAAAGACAGCGATCCAGAAAGCTACCGAGACAATGCCTGAAAAGGAAAGCTCTCCAAACAATTGCCCATACTGTCGCACCGTTTCAGAGGTTCGTACCGTGCTTGTAGGCTCTACAGCTCCCAGTATATAAGCAAGCCCAGTTCCCGCCAAAATACTAATTAGTAAACCTCCCTGAACGTTACGCACAAACAATACAATAGCGAGCAGCAACGTTACACAAGCCGTAATTACCTTGGGATCATTAAAATGGCCAATAGCCACAAAAGTCGTCTGATGAGCAATCACGATGCCGCTTTTTTGCAAACCGATAAAGGTTAAAAACAAACCAATGCCTACCGTAATTCCGTGCTGCAAATTATGGGGAATCGCTTGGCTAATCAGCTTGTACAATGATGTAAAGGCCACAATGGCGAATATAACCCCTGTGACGGCAACTACCATCAACGCTTCCTGCCAGCTCAGCTTCATGGAATGTACCAGCGTATAAGTGAAAAAGGCATTAATCCCCATCCCTGGTACAACGACCATTGGAGATTTCCCACCAAAAGCCATCAGTAGACAGCCGATCATCGATGTCAGCAGTGTCCCGAGCATCGCCCCTTGGAGGGGAATCCCGGCATCTGACAAAATAGTCGCATTAACCATAACAATGTATACCACGGAAAAATAAGAAATGGCCCCAGCGGCTAATTCCTTTTTCCAATGATGCTCGGGCTTGTAACCGAGACTTCTGGACCATAGTCCATCCTTCATACCAAAACCCTCCAGCAAGTTGTTCAATCTGTTTACAGTAAGCTGCACTTTTTCAAAACAAAAAAGAGCTGTAGCAACTGTGACACAAAGGATGTGATGCACAGAACTACAGGTCTTAAAGTGAATACATACTGCTGTAAATCTACGAATGCACTGCCATGCTATTTTTACAACTTACACACCAGCGTGTTCTAATAAATCCTTCACGGCTACACTAACCATGATCAGTCCTGCTACCGGAGGTACAAATGCATTGCTTGCAGGCGGCTGCTTCGCTTTCCGGATTTCAGGTGCGTTGGCAGGTACAATTTTTTTTGTAATTTCTTCACGTGGCTTCTTTGGTTCCTCATCGGAGAATACAACCTTGACGCCTTTGGTAATGCCTTCCTTACGCAACTTGGTGCGGATGACACGGGCAATCGGGTCCATTCTGGTTTGGGAAATATCCGCTACTTGAAAACGACTTGGATCCATTTTATTCGCAGCGCCCATACTGGAGATCAGCGGAATCCCCCGTTTCAGGCATTCCTTAATCAAATGAATTTTGTAAATAATCGTATCTGAAGCATCCAGCACATAATCCAGTTCGTACTTAAATAACTCCTCATACGTTTCTTCCGTATAAAACATGTTCAGTGCAATCGCTTCACATTCAGGATTAATCAGCTTCACACGCTCTACCATCAGATCCGCCTTTTTTTGACCTACCGTCGTTGTCAACGCATGTATTTGGCGATTAATATTGGTGATATCTACAACATCTTTATCAATCAAAATGATACGTCCAACACCTGTGCGCGCCAGTGCTTCCACTGCAATCGAACCGACACCGCCGATACCCAGCACGGCCACCGTGCTATTTTTCATAACCTCAAGACCTTCAGTTCCGATAGCCAGTTCCGTTCGTGAAAATTGATGCAACAATATGGTATATCCTCCCTCACTGATTTAAACTCTATACTTGAACTCCAGCATACAAACCACGAACCCATTATCCATAAAAGGGTAACGGGTTCACGGCATTCTATAATCTATCCACAAGCCACTCGGTGCACTTGCAAAGACAAACGTTCATCTTAAGCTTTAGGAGTAACAGGTTTCGGGGCAAGACGGATGTGAAGCTGTTCCAATTGAGCTTGATCCACTTCGCTTGGTGCATCCATAAGCAGGTCTGTCGCGCTAGCTGTTTTCGGGAATGCAATGGTTTCACGCAGGTTTGTACGACCTGCAAGCAGCATCACAAGACGGTCAAAACCGAAGGCAATACCACCATGTGGAGGCGTACCATATTCAAATGCATCCAGCAGGTAACCGAATTTATCCTTCACTTCCTCAGGCGGCAGGTTGAGCGCTTTGAACATTTTCTCCTGAACTTCACGCTTGAAAATACGCATCGAGCCACCACCCACTTCGTAGCCGTTCAGCACGATATCGTAGGCCTGAGCACGAACTTGACCTGGATCTGTGTCCAAGAGGGCCAGGTCTTCTTCCTTCGGACGAGTGAACGGATGGTGCTCCGCTACATAACGTTTTTGTTCTTCATCATAGCCCAGAAGCGGGAAGTCTACGACCCAGGCAAATTTGAATTTGTTATCGTCGATGAGGCCCAAATGACGGCCAATTTTCAGACGAAGCGCGCCCAATACATCAGCAACTACTTTTTTATTATCCGCAGAGAACAGCAACAGGTCACCTTCTTCGGCTCCCGTACGCTCTTTCAAGGCTTCGATTTCTTCCGGTGTGAAGAATTTAACGATAGGCCCCTTGAATTCGCCTTCTTTCACTTGGATCCAAGCCAAGCCCTTTGCTCCATAACGTGCTGCAAAAGGACCCAGGTCATCAATGTCCTTACGGCTCCACGTGCCACATCCTTTGGCATTGAGAACTTTAACTTCCCCGCCCTTTTCAATTACGGAAGCAAATACTTTCACACCACTGGTTGCCACGATATCATTGACATTAATCAACTCCAGACCAAAACGTAGGTCAGGCTTGTCTGAACCGTATTTATCCATCGCTTCTGCATGTGTAATTCGTTGGAACGGTGTTTCCAGTTCTACTCCAACGGTTTCTTTGAACAATTTCACCATAAGACGCTCCATCATAGGCAGCAAATCATCCTGTTGCATGAAGGAGGTCTCAATGTCGACCTGCGTAAATTCAGGCTGACGGTCAGCACGCAAATCTTCATCACGGAAACAACGTGCAATTTGGTAGTAGCGCTCCACGCCACCAACCATCAGCAATTGCTTGTACAGTTGTGGAGATTGCGGCAAGGCGAAAAACTCACCTTCATGTACCCGGCTAGGTACCAGATAATCACGGGCGCCCTCTGGGGAACTTTTTGTCAAAATCGGTGTTTCCACCTCAATGAAATCCTCACCGTCCAGGAAATCACGGAATACTTTTGCTGCTTTGGAACGCAGCTTCAAGGTCTGATGCATTTCCGGACGACGCAAGTCCAGATAACGATATTTCAAACGCAGTGACTCGTCTACTTCCACGCCATCTTCAATGAAGAACGGAGGTGTTTTGGATGCATTCAATACTTCGATTTCAGTGACACGCACTTCAATTTCACCTGTAGGCAGGTTCGGGTTAATCGTTTCTGCATCCCGTTTGACAATGGTACCAGTAACCTCAAGCACATACTCACTACGAACACGGTCCGCAATTTGCAGTGCGTCACCGGAATATGCCGGATTAAATACGATTTGTACAATTCCGCTACGGTCACGCAGGTCTATAAAAAGTACGCCCCCCAAATCACGACGGGTTTGTACCCAACCGTTCAATGTAACTGTTTCTCCGATATGCGCATGAGTCAATGCGCCGCATTGATGACTCCTTTTCATAATACACACTCCTGTTTATGTTTAGTAGTTAATGCTATATGACAGCCAGAGGGAGACTCCCCCTGACTGATGTTACACATCTTCTTTATCCTAGTTCTTCCACCAGCTGATCCAGCTTAACAGTGCGCTGCTCGCCCGTTTCCATGTTTTTCAGTGCAATTTCACCTTGAACCAGCTCATCTTCACCCAGAATCGCAGTATACCTTGCTTTAAAGCGATCGGCTGATTTCATCTGCGCCTTCATTTTACGACCCAGATAATCTCGTTCTGCGGAAAATCCAGCTTGACGCAATTTGAATAGTTGTTTGGTTACTTCCGTTCCTGCCGCCTCACCCAACGCCACCATATAGATATCTAACGGCTTGGATTCGTTCAGTTTGACACCTTGATGCTCCAAAATCAGCTGGATTCGCTCCAGTCCAATACCAAAACCAATCCCTGGCTGATCCGGTCCGCCCAGATCTCCAACCAATCCGTTGTAGCGGCCGCCTCCACCGATCGTGTCTATGGCGCCAATTCCTTCAGCTTTGAATTCGAACGCTGTCAACGTATAATAATCCAGCCCCCGTACCAAACGCGGGTTAACTGTATATTCCACACCCATGGCATCCAAATTTTGCTTCACTTTCTCAAAATGTGTGCGAGATTCATCGTCCAAGCTATCCAAAATCGAAGGTGCACCTCCAAATTTGTCCTGGTCATCTTTGCTATCCAGCACTCGTAATGGATTACGCTCAATGCGTGCTTGGCTCTCCTTGGTCAACGTATCCTTAATTGGCATCAAGAAGTCCACCAGATGCTGACGATAAGCTGCGCGGCTGGCTGCATTACCGACGGAGTTAATCTCCACCTGTACTCCTTTCAGACCCAGCTCACGGCAGAATTGATACCCGAAAGCAATAACTTCTGCATCCAGTGCCGGATCAACCGCTCCAAATGCTTCAATTCCAAATTGGTGAAACTGGCGCTGACGCCCAGCCTGTGGACGCTCATAACGGAACATCGGACCGATATAATACAGCTTAGTTACATCCGGCTCCCCGTATAGTTTGTTCTCCACATAGGAGCGGACAACCCCTGCTGTTCCTTCCGGACGCAAAGTCATGCTGCGCTTCCCTTTATCCTCAAAAGTATACATTTCCTTTTCCACTACATCCGTCGTTTCACCCACACCTCGAACGAACAAATTCGTTTGTTCGAACATTGGTGTACGAATCTCTCGGTAATTAAAGCGGCGGCTAATCTCACGGGCTTTTTCCTCGACCACTTGCCATTTTTCTACACTGCCCGGCAGCAAATCTTGTGTTCCCGTCGGTTTTTGAAAGGCCATTAACGTATCCCCCCATCGTTGTATTTCATATTGTGCTCTTTCTTCTTGCTCCACTTTCAATATAAAACAAAAAATCCCTCGTCCTGTTAACATTAACAGGGACGAGGGATTGTCGTTTACAAATCACCCGTGGTACCACCCACATTCCGGAGTTTGTCCAGACAACCAGCATAAAATCACTCATTGCCCGTCAGCAATATACTGACTCCGCTCATACGTATAACGCCCGTAACGCGCAGTACGGCTATTATGCAGGACCATCCACTGTCGGCACAATTACAATGTACTTTCAGTAGGGTTTCCTCAATTGTTCGCCGCCTGTTCTCGGGGAGGTCATTCATCCGTTCATCAAGGGAATTTTTACAGCCTGGAAATTCCTCTCTGCGCTTGTGGGTTCGGAGTACTTGGTCCCGTCATCAAATCATTTTTCATTATTTTATGATTTTAATGAACCGCTTCGACAAAGTCAAGACATTCTATAGCTTCTCTGCAACTTTGTATCATTGTCACACATGGACACGAAGAGTTTCCGATGTTCGCCAGGTAGGCAGACACCTCACAAAATACAAAAAAACAGCCTGACTTAAAAAGCCTAAACTGCTTTTAGTGATGTAATGTATCCCTGGTTTTTCCTAACAGTCTGTGTTTGGGAACTATCGCATACATTGACGACGGATTGTAGAATTTACGTATCATCGCTCGAACCACATTTTCTTGTCCGGTTTCGACATGCAGCACATACCAGCTCATAATCGCTGTCAATCCCTTCTCAGTAGAGACGCAGAAATATTTCAATTTTAAATATTATATTTATTCCCTTTTATAGTTATATTATGAAGTAGATATTATCAAAAGGAAAAACATTAATCAACAACTAATTTCATACAAATTTCGACACCTATCTATTTTTTATCCAATTAAATCATTTCCTGATATCATACGGTATCATGAATATATAACAGCTTTACACTAATATCATTTGTTGAATTTATGCATTTAATTTTACTATACATAAAAATTATACGAACAGGATGGTCCATCACTACCATGAAAAAATCATAAATTGATATAATCAGTATATTTTATGTATTGTGAACCCAAACAAGCTGCCTCCGACCAGATACCGAAGACAGCTTACCGCTTGTTTATTTAATATTATGAAATGAGATTTAAGGAGGAAAACAGAAGCCTCTTCTTAAACATAGGCTCAATTGTTTATAGTGGAAGGCCAGTCTCCAAGAGATTTAATGCTTCAGATAATAATTCAGAAAAATTTTCAGTTGGATTTTCCGCATAATGCAACATAACAGATATGTTAACACCTATGACGGCGCCTGCAAAAGTTCGAATCTGCAAGTCTTCAGGATCTCGTCCCACCCGTTTGGAAACCATCTCAGCAATCATATGCATTGTATCAGTCAAATTATTCAAGGTTGCAGCCCGGAGTTCCGGTACTGACATCACGAGTTGGTTACGCTCACGTGTAGTAGACATTTCGTCGCCGGACATGTCAGACATGGTTGCTAACATAGCATTACGCACAGCTTGAAGTGGAGTTAAATGAGCTGGCTGTTCTTCAAATGCAGATATAAGCAGGGGATCATAGTTATCTGTAACAATCACATCCTCCTTGCTCGAAAAATAGCGAAAAAAGGTGCTTGGTGAAATCTCCGCTGCTTCTGCAATCTGTTCCACAGTAGTTTCGTTATATCCCAGTTCGCTGAATAGGCGTAACGCATGCATTTGAATCGATGCAATGGTTTTTGCTTTTTTTCGCTCCCTCAGCCCAAGATTTTGCTGGTGTTCAAGTGACATTTGTTTCACTCCTCAATAGATTGCTCATTCAAGTTTCACTCCTCATCGAGCAATTTGCTTCAGCATATATTTTTGACCACATGCACATTATTGCCCGATTTTGCGTTTACACTCAGTTTATCATGATCCTTTGTACTTCACGATACCCAGGATTGTATTATTCCTGACTGTAAAGCAATACATCAAAACTTGAAACCACTCCAATTTCAGCTTTTATAGGCGAATATGCGGCGTACAGAAGCTGATAGGTTGAATCAGGTTGGTTCTATTGAGAAATTCAAAAAATTTATCTCCTCACCTCGTTAGTACAATTCCCTGCCCACCATCAACAATAACCCTGTCGCCGGTTTTCATTCTTGTAGTAGCATTTCCACATCCTACAACAGCTGGAATGCCTAGCTCTCTGGCTACAATTGCAGCATGAGAGAGTGGTGCTCCTATATCTGTTACAATCGCAGCTGCTTTTGGAAAAAGTGGAGTCCAGCCTACATTCGTTGTCGAGGTCACCAGTATTTCACCAGGAAGGAGCTGGTGTCCATCCTCAGGATTCCTCAGTACACGTACAGTCCCCTCAATTCTACCTGCCGCTCCAGCAACTCCTTCAATGATTTCAGAATGGATAGAGCTATCTAATGGTATATATGGATCATAATAATCTACTCTGCGATTGGGATCCTCCATCCATTGTAAAGGTTCAAATCGCCCACGTATAATCGAGGGGAACGCAGGCAGTTGCTTATATTTTAAATAGTTCACTTTTCTGGTCGAGATTCTCTCCTCAATAACACTTCCTCCTGCAAGCCAGCCCAATATCTCATCCACATATAAAAAAAATACATCTTCTCCTATGCCAATCAACTCGCCTGCTTTCAGCGCGAAAGAGCGATTTAATCTGAAGACACGCGTCCATTCCGAACGAACAGCTTCCCTTAAATGCGGTCCTTCAGAAATTTTTGCTATGACACGTTTCAACTTATTTATCTTGTATGGAAAACGCTGCTCCAATCTTCTCCAAACCACTTCATTTTGTTCACGTTGTTTATACAATAAATCGTCAACATTTATTCCAGATTTCTTTGTTTCTTGGATTTGCTTTTCCAGCCAACTCGGTTCTTCTCTTGGATCAGGTATCGATAGCTCAAACTCATGTGGGCCTCGGTGACCATATTCCAATAGATAATCCTCCTGACTCATTTCACCTTTCACGACTGAAGATATACCAACAACAGGTCCCAAGCTGGCCAAACCTGTACTTCCGCTCAGATTAGATAGAAGTACACTAGCATCATCACGTCCAAGCCATTTCTCCAACTTTTCCTTCAATCGAACAAAATTTTGCATCTTGCTACTAGGTCCTTCCAGTGCAATCCACATCGCTTCAATATTTTTAGGCCAAAGCTGCTCACGCCATAATGTAATCAATTCTTCCTTGGACTGGACATTGCCAATTAACTCTTCCGTTTGAGTGCACCAGGCCGCTGTTTCTTTTATGTGCTGTGGTAATAATTTCATCGCTTTTCGGGTCTGTTTAAAAGCATACAGCATCTTGGGGAGCATTATTTTAATGAGCTCTTTCCTAGAAAACGGATATATAGGAATTTGGATTTCATCTGGAATTTCCCCAAAAACATTGCTCATTTTTTTTAATATTGACTTTTTATTCCACCCAAATGCAAAAAAAACGGACAATGGTACACTCACATTGGAGTATACTCTTCCACAGATATTACCAGACATTAAATAATGACCAGGAATCACATTATGTTCTTCGTCCAAAGCACGAATAATAGACCAGCTTAAGGGAGTAACAACATCTGAAATGGATTCACCTACATTAGTATTCGTCCAAAGAAAATCACCTGATAAAGAATCATTCCATTCAAATGCATCCATATTTCCAGGGCTTAAAGTAGTAACAGGTCGTGCTTGTAAAAAAAAGAGTTGGCCATTGGCAATGGCCCATTCAATATCCTGTGGTTCTCCCATCGCTTTTTCCAGACGGGAAGCATACCAATATAGCTTTTTGATATAAGGAAGTAATTCTTTTGGCCCTTTATATCGACCTGAGGGTTTAAATAAGGAGAAAACACGAGCATTTCCTTTACCAGATACCAGTTGCTCCCCTAACCCGAACACAAAATTTCCAGACATTACTGAACGATTGCCCGTAATAGGGTCTGCTGTAAAAAGAACACCCGAGATTTCAGAAGGAACCATGATTTGGACTACAATCGCCATTTGGTGTGCTTCTTCAAAACCCTTAACTGCACTGTATGCCCGCACCCTCTCACTGTATTGAGAATGGTGAACCACATACAAGGCTTTCAGAACGTCCTCGTTTGTTTGTACTTCTAAGACACTTTCAAACTCTCCTGCAAAAGAAGCTAAGGCTGAATCCTCGCTCAAGGCTGAAGACCTTACTGCAAATGAGACATTAGGGTAATCCTTACGAAGCTTTTCCAAATACCTGATCATTTCTTTCCATGTCTTTTCCTTAAGTTTTTCCCCTTGAAAGGCCTGTGGAAAAACAATAAAACCATTAGGAATCGGATAACCAGCTTGAAGCATCCTAGCAAGCATCCCTCCTTTGCCTCCGGTCCATTTCCGCAGCTCAGGAGTTATCTCTGCAAACCATTCTATTTCATTACCCATTTTGACACTTCCTAACTTTTTCAGTTGTAATATTTCGGTCCCGTAATTGGAAATGGGTATATTTATTGTTTATATTTTTATTATTTCGGGACTTAGTATCTTTTTACACTTTATACAAAAAGACAGTCAGTGTCAAATTAAATAATCTTCCACTTTTTTTGTATCCTGTATCGTTAGCCTCATAGCAACTTACTGTACAAATAAGTCCTAAAAAAGAAAATAGCCTGCGGAAACGGTCCGCAGGCTCAAAAAGATATATCAAAAGGGGGTCATGCTGTTATTATAAACTGCTAATATTAAGGAATGATGTTTCGAATATTACAATTGTATTACAGTCACTCTTTTGTAGCTAAATTCTCAAGTATCGACAATCTTGTGCCGTGCTCTCAACTTTAATCCAACTGCGATACATATCCACGATTGGAACGCAGCTTATAAATGACCTCATCATAATCGGCATCATTCACCTTTGCAGATAATACATACCGTAATTCATCTTGATCACCGTTAATATACACATCTGTTGCACGGAGCAACCCTCCGTCATGATTCGTTGTTCCGCTCCGATCTTCATCCAGATCCCTTTGGGCTGAGCCAGAGTTAATCTGGCCATCCTTCACATCTGGTAAAATATTCTCGCCATAAGCACCCGCCGCAGGGATTGCCGCACCCGCTGAGCCTCCTGTGCTCACAGAGCCAGTATTGTTATAAGGGACCAACGGAATTAAAACCCTCGTCTCCCGACCGAGCGTCTCATCCAGAGCACCTACTTCCAAATGTTCAGTTCTATAAGCCTGAAGCGAAGCTCTAGCGCCCTCAGCTTCATCTTCTGTGCGAAAATAAGCCTGAATCTGTTTAGCCATATCAAATCCTCCTCGTTAGGGAATTGTACTGGCATAAATCTAGGAAGCATTCACGGAAATTACAATGCCTTTAACAACTCACGCACAAAAGCGGGCTCATCCTTAGGGGTCCGAGACGTAATAAAGTTACCGTCCACAACCGCCTCTCGATCCTCAAAATAAGCACCCGCATTAATCAAGTCATCTTTCAATGGAGGATAAGCTGTAATCGTCCGGCCTTGTAACAAATCGGCACTCGCCAAAATTTGTGGCCCGTGACAGATAGCGCCAATCGTTTTTTTGGACTCATTAATTTCAGTTACAAATTTCAGAACATTTGCATCCAAACGGAGATTTTCCGGAGATGATCCACCAGGAATAACAACTGCATCATAATCACTTGATTTCACATCTGCAATGGCTTTTTCAATAGTATAGCTTGCTTTACCTTGCTTACCGCTCACTTTCTCACCTTGCTTCAGCCCAACAATATCCGCCTCATGTCCAGCCTTTTTTAATTCATCATAAGGTACCTTCATTTCGGAATCTTCAAATTGGTCAGCCAATAAAAATGCAATTTTACTCATGAATGTTCAGATCTCCTTTCCGGTTATCCCTGATACAAGTTTAAAATTAAGCTTATTTTTCTACCACGATTTGTTATTACCCGCTTGATCTGTTTTTATAACAATTCGCAGCGGCGGAAAAGAAAAAGGAGCCTTTCGGCTCCTCCACTAATTCAATGCTACATATTTTATTTTTGGCCACTTTATGCTACTTTCGGGTGGCACCTTATTAACGCTCCATTTAACCCAATGTTACCTGCGCGGCAAAGCGCCGCGTCCTGGCTTGTCTATGGCTGTTGCAACATGCTGTAATAACGTATCAGCATTACGAGTAAGGCTGATTGCCTCCTGCATACTACCGGGAAAAAGCAGCATAGTGCTTCGATGCCCGTCCATTTTTGGGGTTTGACGCATAGCTTCGTCTCTCCTGTCACCCTTAGGCTATCCGCCTGGCTAATCACCAATTGGGATGACATTATGGTCCCTCTGAACAGCTATTTTATTCTACTCAGACCTCGCCGTGAATGTATAGTTACGAACGTTCGGTATCCAAAATCAGTGTGACTGGGCCCCAGTTCGTCAATGAAACATCCATCATAGCCCCAAAAATTCCCGTTTCTACCTTCAGGCCCTTGGCTCGAAGCTGACTGTTGAAGAAATCATACAGCTTCTCCGCTTCCTCAGGTTTGGCCGCCCCCATAAAGTTAGGCCTTCTTCCTTTACGGCAGTCACCATACAACGTAAATTGAGAGACAGACAAAATGGCTCCACCGACATCCAGAACGCTGTCATTCATTTTGCCTTCAGCATCATCAAATATACGTAATCCCGCCGTTTTATCCGCCAAATAAACGGCATCGGCTGCTGTATCTCCCTGACCAATACCAACCAGCAGCATTAATCCGGTTCCAATCTTGCCAACCACCTTTTGATTCACCGTTACCTGAGCGTCTTTACAGCGCTGAATAATGATCTTCATCGACTATCCGATATCTCCTTTAACCTTCCCTTTTAAAAGGTGCTCACAGCCGTACTACGGCTCTTTTAGCAGCCTATGGGTCTTTCTACCCAAGATATGTTACAAAGGCTATAAACCTATCTGTACGCTTCATAAGGTTATTGCATAATCCGATGCACGGTGTATACATCCTTCACCCGTTTAATCCGTTCGACAACAGAATGCAAATGATCCGTGTTGCGAATGAGAATCGTGATGTGAATCATCGCCATTTTATTTTTATCTGTACGACCTGTAACGGCCGAGAAGCTGGTTTTGTTCTCAGAAATGGCCTGAAGCACTTCATTCAGCAAACCGTTGCGATCATGGCCCGTAATCTCAATATCGACACTGTAATTGACTTCCGCTGCTTCTTCCCACTCTACTTCAATCACACGCGCCTGGTCTTCGCCCGTACCCGAAGGAATATTCGGGCAATCCGTCCGGTGAACGGATACGCCGCGTCCACGTGTTACATAGCCAATGATGTCATCTCCCGGTACGGGATTACAACATCGTGCAAAACGAACGAGTAAATTATCGACGCCTCTGACGCTGACACCGTTGGTAGGTGTTTTTTTCCGTTCGCCTTGCGGCTTGTACTCCTTGACCTCGGTCGTCAATTCGATCAACCGTGCCTCTTCTTGTTCCTTACGCAGCTTCTCTGTCAAACGTGTACAGACCTGCGCTGCGGTTATACCACCAAAACCAATCGCAGACAGCATATCTTCGGAATCGTTAAAAGAGAACTTCTGTGCCACTTCCTGAAGCTTGTCGTCGCTCATCCACACCGATGGCTCGATATCGCGTTTTCTTAGCTCACGTTCCAGATTTTCACGGCCTTTTTCAACATTCTCCTCACGCTTTTCTTTCTTGAACCATTGTTTGATTTTACTGCGCGCGTGAGAGGACTGAGCAATCTTGAGCCAGTCCTGACTAGGTCCATAAGAATGTTTGGACGTCATAATTTCGACAATATCCCCAGTTTTAAGCCGATAATCCAAAGGTACGATTCTTCCATTTACCTTAGAGCCAATCGTTCGATTGCCAACTTCGGTATGAATACGGAAAGCAAAGTCCAGCGGAACGGATCCGGCTGGCAACTCAATGACCTCTCCCTTAGGAGTAAACACAAACACAAGGTCTGAGAAAAAGTCCATTTTGAGCGATTCCACAAATTCCGACGCATCCTTCGCTTCATTTTGCAGCTCCAGGATTTCTCGAAAAAAGGTGATTTTATCCTCAAAGTTAGTGTTGTTTGCTCCGTTGCCTTCTTTATAGGCCCAATGGGCCGCAATCCCGAATTCAGCGGTACGATGCATATCCACTGTGCGAATTTGGACCTCGGTAGGCTCCCCGTTAGGACCTACTACTGTCGTATGAAGGGACTGATACATATTGGCCTTAGGCATAGCGATATAATCCTTAAACCGCCCCGGCATCGGCTTCCACAACGTATGGATAATCCCCAGTGTGGCGTAACAGTCTTTAATGTTATCCACAATAATTCGAATCGCCAGCAAATCATATATTTCATTGAACTGCTTGTTCTTCGTCGTCATTTTTTTAAACACACTGTAAATATGTTTAGGGCGTCCGGACAGATCAGCCTGAATGCCCATCTCTTCCAGCTTTTCTCTGATACGCTGTATGACATTATCAATAAACTGCTCCCGCTCTGCCCGCTTCTTATGCATCAAATTAGCAATGCGATAATACTGCTGAGGATTCAGATAGCGCAGAGCAATATCTTCCATTTCCCACTTAATGGCTGAAATACCCAGTCGGTTTGCAACCGGACAGAAAATCTCTAACGTTTCATAAGCAATCCGACGCTGGCTTTCCTCTGACTGATATTTCAAGGTACGCATGTTGTGCAGACGATCTGCTAACTTAATGACAATGACACGAATGTCCTGCGCCATAGCAATAAACATTTTTCGATAATTTTCGTTCTGTTGTTCTTCCTTGGAACGGAACTGGATACGCTCCAGTTTCGTCAGACCATCGACAAGCATCGCACATGTATCGCCAAAATGCTCGCGAATCTGCGCCAAAGACACCGTCGTATCCTCCACAACGTCATGTAAAAGAGCGGCGATAATGGAGATGGTATCCATCTGCATATTAACGACGATATCAGCAACCGCAAGCGGATGCAGAATATAAGGTTCACCGGACTTACGAGTCTGGCCGGAATGGGCCTGTTCGGCAAAATCATAGGCGTCCCTGATGCGGATAAGATCTGCTTCTCTGGTATAGGCCCCGGCCTTTTTAAGTAATTGCTCTATCCCCATTCTGCTCTATTCCGTGTCCTTTCTATGCAAAATGGAACCCGCCGATCAATGTCGCGCAAAGGTTCCCTTTTAAAAGTGATTTCCTACAATTATGACGGTTAGCACGTCACACGTCAACTATTACAGGTTTGGCATTGTAGCATTATTCTGTCACACATGGATAAGTAAAATGAGGAATGTTGACGAATTGAAACGAATTATATTGAAAAAATTACGAAAAGTAATTAATGTATATAAGAATAATTGAAAGAACTAAGGAGTGAACTGCGTTGCAACGCGAAATTCAAGTTAATGAAAAGCTACCGGCAGGACCTGGGTTCCTGCTCAGCGTACAGCATTTGTTTGCCATGTTTGGCAGTACCGTGCTGGTGCCGAATATTTTCGGCGTCGATCCCGGCATGATTTTGCTAATGAACGGTATTGGCACATTGTTGTACATCTGGATCTGCCGTGGCAAAATCCCCGCCTATCTCGGCTCCAGCTTCGCTTTTATCGCTCCCGTCAGTCTTGTGCTTAAAAACAATCCCGGCGGCAACGGCTATGCTATGGCCCTCGGTGCTTTCATCATTACAGGTATTATTTTCTGCCTCGTCGCACTGGTGATCAAATATGCCGGAACCCGTTGGCTGGACGTCGTTTTTCCTCCAGCTGTTATGGGCTCCATCGTAGCCTTAATCGGTCTGGAGCTGGTTCCGGTTGCAGCAGGCATGGCAGGCATTATCAATGCCGATCCTACTAAAGCATGGACTCCAGATCCCAAAACGATTACTCTTTCGCTCGTTACACTCGGGGTTACTGTTCTGGGTGCGGTGTTGTTTCGCGGGTTTGCCAAAATCATCCATATTCTGATCGGTATCGTAGTGGGCTATGTGCTTGCTTATTTTATGGGCATGGTCAATACACAGGCCATCGCAGACGCTCCTTTTTTCGGACATCCTGCAATTACCACTCCAGTTTTTAATACCTCTGCTATGCTGACGATTCTTCCTGTTGCTCTGGTCGTCATCGTAGAGCATATTGGTCACTTACTTGTGACTAGCAACATTGTCGGGCGTGAGTTGTCCAAAGATCCTGGTCTCCACCGCTCTCTGCTGGGTAACGGTATTTCCACCGTCATTTCGGGTTTTGTCGGTTCTACGCCTAATACGACTTATGGTGAAAATATTGGTGTCATGGCATTAACTAAAGTGTACTCTGTATGGGTTATTGGCGGAGCGGCTATCATTGCCATCCTGCTGTCCTTTTCAGGCACGTTCTCAGCGATTGTTTCTAATATTCCAGCTCCAGTTATGGGTGGCGTATCCTTACTATTATTCGGTGTCATTGCTGCCTCCGGTCTAAGAATCTTCGTTGAGCAAAAGGTTGATTTCGCCAAGCCAACTAACATGCTGCTTGCGACCATCGTGCTTGTTGTCGGAATCAGTGGTACTACGCTCACTTGGGGCGCTGTAACCTTGAAAGGTATGGCATTGGCTACAATCATCGGCATCATCCTCAGCTTGTTCTTCAAGCTGATTGACGTGCTCGGCTGGTCCAACGATAAATCACAGGAACCTTTAACCGAGAAAACACCAGATTGATATCTTTTTTTCAACTTTAAAAGGCCGCTCCATGTTAGTTATGGATCAACACGCTCAGGCTGTATAGACAAGCGTGTAAAGATCCATATCTCAATGGAGCGGCGTTTTTTTATGCACGGCCTTTTTTTCTAAAGATATCACACACGAAAGCGAGATACGACCTGATTAAGCGTATCAGAGACACCTGTAAGTGTCTTGACAGAGCTGTCCATACCTTCCAGATCCTTAAGCTGCCGTTCGGATCGTTCCGAGGCTTGCTCTGTACGTTTAGCTGAAGCTTTCGCAATGTCTGCAAGATATCCAATAGAGGCTGCAACTTCCTCTGAACCTGCCGACATTTCTTCTGAGGCAGATGAAACCTCCTGCACTTCTATCGCCACCTGCTGAATATCTTGATTCATCGCAATAAAACGTTCTTCCACCTCAAGTAAAATAGATACTCCTTCATCCATCTCCAGAGCACCCTGCTGCATTCCTTCCAAAGCTAATTTGGTTTCTTCCTGCATGGATCGGATTCGACTCGTAATTTGTTCCGCAGACTCGCTCACGTTTACAGCCAGCTTGCCGATTTCTGAAGCCACCACAGCGAACCCTCGGCCATGCTCCCCTGCACGTGCGGCTTCAATGGAAGCATTCAGTGATAGCAACTTGGTCTGCCCACTAATTTCCTGAATCATTCCAATTATGCTGCCAATTTGGGCGGACCGCTCATTCAATGAGCTTACTACCCTGCCTGCCTCATCCATAGATATTTTCGCTTTATGCATTCCTTGGTTGACCACGGTCAACCGTTCATTTCCTTGTTGTGCCTTATGTTCAATCTCAGTGGTAGCCTCGGATACATGCTGGATAGATTCAGCAATACGCTGTATGCCAACAGCCATTTCTTCCATCGCAGTCGCACTCTCTGCTGCTGCGACCAATTGAAGCTCGGCTCCTTCCTTCACCTGTGCCAGTTCTCCTGCATTATGCTGCGCATCTTTAGTAGCCCCAGAAATCTCTTGGGAAATTTTTATAGATACGCCTGAGATAACATCTGACTCTTCGCTCAAACGTGATGCCATTCCTCTGGTTGCCGCAATCACCTTATTGATCCCGTCAGCCATTTGGCCAAATTCATCCTTACGTTGTTGTGTTAGTTCAACGCTGTAATCCCCATGAGCCATACGATTGGTTATCTGCATAATTTTTTTAATCTCTTTGATCATACCTGAATTGTTAATTAATAACGCTCCCATAATTAGCAAGATGCCTATAACACTAACAATAAGAAGAAGTTTAAGCATTTCGTTCGCAGAGCGGTTCAAATCGGATTCTGGCAGTAATACGCCGATTTTCCATCCGGTTTGTGGGAGTGTTTCGTACATTATCCGGTAGTCCTCACTATCAATGGGTACGGATAGTTGTCCGGACGTACCACTTTGAATAGATTGTGCTGCTTCCGCATTCATCGTTTTTGTTAACGGCTCGCCTGCTTTTAAGGACGGAAGACCGGATGACAAAATGGCTCCATTCTTATCCATCAAGATCGCACTACCGTTAGCACCAAACTTCATTTTTTCAATAAACGTTTGAATGTTTGTCATATTCAGGTCGCCAGTAATGACACCTAACAGCTTCCCTTCCCTGTCATAAAATGCTTTCCCTGCAGTAATCATATTGACTTTCAGTCTGCTATCGTAAAAAGGCTCCGTAAAATTTATTTCCTTACCACGTTCCACGGCTTCTGTATACCATGGCTGTGTTAAGTAGTCATATTGTGGATCATCATATTCAATCGTTTGCTTCACTAGCTGGCCATCTCTATGCACATATATGGAACGGTAAGTCACTCCCGGATCATACGCACCTTTAGCAAAATAAATGCCCAACCCGTATGACATATCATTTAAAGCCAACTCTTGTTCAAAAAAACGTCCATAACCCTCAATGTTCATTCCTGCTCCCAGTTGTTCCGCACTCTTAGTCAGCATCGAAACAAGTAAAGCATGACGATCTACGTTAGCTGCAATATCCGTTTTAACCCTCGACAAGGAATGAGCAGCATTTTGGCTTATTTCCGTATCTAGCTTCTGCTTGGCAAAAAAATAAGACAAAAAGCTGATTAAAATCAGCGTTATAAGTACAAGCGGAATCAAGGTAGAAAATGTCCGTGCCTGTAAACTCTTAAATCGAAATAAACCCAATATGACCACCTCTGCTCCTTTTTAATTATTTATCGACATTTATTTTAAATTTTTTATAACTATTCCCAATAAAAACAGTGGTAATTTGCACCAATCAAACAAAGTCACACCTAAAACGCTTCTAAACAAAATAGCCCGATGGAGCAACTCTTTAGATAAAGAGATGTTCCATCGGACTATTTAGGCAATCCATACATAATTATTTCCCGGGAAACCCGGGTTTCGAAATACTTAATACGTAATCAGGGTGAATACATCTACGTCAGGCAGCTTCGCCCGACCGTTTAGATCAGACAGCTCGATAAGAAAAGCAGCCCCTGCCACATTGCCACCAAGCTGGCGTACCAAGTTCACGGATGTAGCAATAGTTCCACCTGTAGCAAGCAGGTCATCAGCAATCAAAACATTTTGGCCTGGCTCTATAGCATCCTTATGCATCGCCAGCGTATCTTTACCATACTCCAAACCGTATGCTTCCTCAATGGTTTCTCCAGGGAGCTTGCCACTTTTACGGATCGGAATAAAACCAACGCCAAGCGCATAAGCCAGAGGCGCACCGATAACGAATCCACGTGCTTCTGGACCTGCAATCAAATCAATTTTTAAATCCGATACCAATTCCTTCATATCGTTGATAGCCTTGCGGTACAGTTCACCATTTTTCATTAGGGTTGTAATGTCTTTAAAACTAATCCCTGGTTGTGGAAAATCGGAAATCACCCGAATATATTCTTTGTAGTCCAACTTAGTTCCTCCTACTGTAAACTTCAAATTAGTATATACATTTTACAACATAAATTACGAAATAGTATCTCAAGACGCACCCTTCATAAGCGACATAATCCAGCTCGTCATCTGGGTGGTGTCCGCATCCAGCAAATACCGCTCCATTTCAGCCATATTATATAATTCCTGATAGCGCGGAGAAGCAGTTAAATCCCGCTTGGGCGGATTGGATACAAAACGGAATTGACCATCTGTACGCGTCATAAACTCAAGCTCTTCGAAGATGTCCAATACTTTGGATAACATGCGTACTGAACAGGAACACTGTCGGCTAAGAGCAGGCAGCATTGCCTTTTCATCAATAGGCTGTGTTCCCAATCGGGAAAGCACAACGTAAATGCGCTTGAACAGCTCTCTGTCTGGGCTTACGAGACGACCGCCACGCTCACTGACCGAATGAAGGAGAAATACGTTTTCTACATTTTCAAAGGTAGACCATAATGCCTGAAACTGATCCGGTGTATCCGGTGGCTCCAGTACGAATAACGACTTCACAGAGTGCTGTGCATCTCTTTGACCATCACTGGGAATAACACTGCCGTCTTTATCGTATAACCATAAGGATTCAGTGTCCACGGAGCTCGATGGACGAAGCCTAGAAGAAGGGTGGATCAACACCGCAACGTCCTTCTTTCTTTCCTCTATGCGTGGATGAAAGATCTTCAGTCCCCGTTCTAATTCGGCAAAAGGGTCCGACACTCCACGATAATCAAAAATTTGCGGCGCCTGCACTCGAATGTCCTGCATCATGAGCTGGAGAGACCTTTTACCGTTCCATTCGTTAATTGACAATTCACCCAGCAGATCTATCTCCGTTTCTTGCTGTAAAAAATCAGCCAAATCGCCACGACGGAAGGCAATCGCGTCCAGCGATAAACCGTTCTGCTCCAGCAGGAGCTTCACATGATTTTTCTCACGTCCCATTTTACGAGCCTCGCGCAATTGCAGACCCTGTAATACGAATCGTGGAGATGGATTCCCCATACCAAAAGGCTGAAGCAACTCCAGTTCTTCAACCACTTGCAAAGATACCTCGTCCAAACGACAGACCATATCAGCCTCACCTACAGGAATGAGATCGTCTGGTGTCAAAATGGAACCCGCATAGCGGTTCAGCTGCTCTTCAAACAATTCCAGATTATCACAGGACAGCGTCATACCCGCTGCCGAAGGATGACCACCAAAATGCTCCATAAGCTCATGGCTGTCCGTAAGAGCACTGTAAATATCCAATGCAGGAATAGAACGGGCGGAACCTTTGCACATGCCTGTCTCAGCATCTATACCCAGAATAATGGTCGGTCGATAATAGCGATCCAATAGCTTGGATGCCACAATTCCGACAACGCCGACATTCCAGCCTTCACCAGCCAACACAATAACTGACGGTAGCTTGCCTCCATTCAGTTTGGATGCCAATTGTTGCTCGGCTTGCTCCACAATACGTTCAACCACCTGTTGACGCTCACGATTGAGCAGGTCCAGCGCATGCGCAAGTTGGTCTGCTTCTTCCTCTTTTTCTGTCGTTAGCAAAGAAACGGCTCGTCCTGCATGATCCAGACGCCCGCTGGCATTAATCCGCGGAGCCAAGGCAAATGCGATGTTGACTGAAGTCACTGTAGATATATCTACGCCCGCTACATGGAGCAACGCACGAATCCCCGGAAAAGCAGAGTTTCTCATGGATTGAATCCCTCTGCGTACCATCGTCCGATTTTCACCATGTAGTGGCATCAGATCGGCTACCGTGCCGATAGCGGCGATTTCAAACCATTCCTCCGGCACTTCACCCAACAGCGCCTGAGCGAGCTTCAGGGCAACACCAACACCTGCAAGACCTTTAAATGGGTATGGGCAACCGGGGAGCTTCGGATTAATCAAAGTATATGCCTCGGGAAGTACTGCAGGCGGCTCATGATGGTCCGTCACAATAACGTCTATCCCCAAGGAAGTTGCATAAGCAATTTGCTCTACTGCACTAATTCCCGTATCTACCGTAATGACCAGTGTAACTCCCTGCTGATGTGCCCAATCAAGGGCATGGTTATGCAGACCATATCCCTCGTTAGAACGATGAGGAATATAAATATCATAGGAAGCCTTTAGAAAACGCATGAGCTGAATCATCAATGATGTACTGGATACGCCGTCCGCATCATAATCTCCATAGATTAATATATGCTCGCCACGTTCCAGAGCCTGACGAATTCTCGGCACAGCCTCTTCCATACCAAGAAGCAAAAAAGGGTCGTGTACATCGTCCACACTTCCGTACAAAAAGCGGTTTGCTTCCCCGGCGGTAGTGACGCCCCGGTTCACTAAAAGCCGGGACAACAATGGTGAAATCCCCAGTTCCTCTGTCAACAGCTGAGCCGCTTCCAGGTTAGCCTCTGGGGTCTTCCATCTGTACTGCGAATGAAGCAATCCTATTCACCTTTCTTTCATAGTCGTCCTGCCCTATTGAAGCAACGACGACACATCATTATCTGGCAGTTCATGATTGGATTTGTATGGATATCCGGCTTGATAAGAAATGAACTGCATTTGTACATGGGTCACCTGTGGAAAACGGGCTAACAGTAAATTTTTGGCTCGATCGGCGATTTCCTGCGCTTCCTGTACCGTAATCCGCGGGTTCACACTTATCGTTACATCCACTGTTATGAAATGCCCTGTTTCCTGGGCATGTAAGTGTTCAACCGTTACAATACCATACACCCGTTGAATCGTCTCCATAAAGCGTCGGGAGTCTTCCTCCTGCAAGGGCTGCGCAGGAACCTGGTAAGCGGTATTCATTACCATCAAATATCCTTTACGCAGCACCAGACAGGCTACGAGCAAAGCTGCGGTTGGATCAAGATATAATAATGCAGGCCATTCCATTGCTTCGCCAGTCATTGCGCCGATCATGCCAATCAATGCAATCAACGATGCATACAGCGAGTAACGTTCATGGTTTGCGTACCGATCTGCTTCCTCTTTATGACCATGTTTAATCGAGTAGCGATATTGAAACTGAAATAGCGCTTCTCTCAATACCAACGCAATAAATACGGTAATTAATGCATACAGACCGGGTGCCTGCGGTTCCGAACTGCTTAATGAACGAACAGCCGAGATAGCTAGCTGAAGACCGCTCATCAGCACTAAAATAGCCAGTACCACAGATATGACCGTTCGAACCTTTTCACCGTTTCGCAACCGTGCCAGCATTCCGTGCCCTGTAGCACCCTTGGAACACAGAAGCTCCTGCAAACGGGAAGCACTATCTGCAGCCGTGTGCAGTGCATCTCCCAACAACGCCTTGCTGTTTGCCGCATAACCGACGGCTCCCTTTAGAACAGCCAGCGCGAGATTACCTACAATCCCGCTCAACGCCGCAGTTTCCAATGATCGGCTGCGTTCGCTATTCACAACGTTTCCCCCTCAATCCTGAACTAACCCTTTCCCAATAAAGCTCAATCTAAAATAACCGAATTTCTCAAAATCAAAAACCATTCACATTTAAGTGCCACTACTGAGCCTTACTTAAGGTAAATCTTAAAACCTTAGAAAACCGCGCCCAAGCAGACGCGGCTTTCTCTTTAATTTATACTACTGGTATTTGCGTAACTTAAGACTTTGCAGTTTTGGCCGCGCCCCCGCCAGCTGTCGGAGATTTTTGTTTTCCTTTCAATGCCACCCACAGCGGGCTGGCAATGAAAATGGAGGAATAAGCACCAAACAACAAACCAATGACCATTGCAAGTGAGAACATACGGATCGATTCGCCGCCAAATATGAACAAACATACGGAGGCAATAAACACCGTAAACACGGTTGCAAGTGACCGAGTCATTGTCTGCGCAATACTGTGATCAACTACCTGCTCTAAGTCGTCCCTGGACTTCTTCTTCGCAAATCGTAGATTTTCCCGAATACGGTCAAAAATAACGACGGTGTCATTAATGGAGAAACCAACAATCGTCAGAATTGCCGTAATAAAGGTCAAATCCACCTCAAGCCGGAAAATCGAGAAAATACTGATGACGAGGAAGGCATCATGCAACAACGAAACAATTGCTGCAACGGCAAACCGCCATTCAAAACGGATTGAGATATAAATAGCGATAGCCACAGAAGCCAATAAAATCGCCCATAACGCATTTCGTTCTAGTTCTTGCGCCATTTCCGTATCCACTGTATTGACCTCAAAGGAAGCCTTCGGATCCAGCTGTTTATTAAAAGAAATCTTAAAATCATTCACTTGCTGATCCGTCAAAACCTGTGAGAAGCGAATGCCGAAACGCTCTTTCCCCGGTGTATAATCTACCTCTTTACCGATTTTCTGCTTGTCCAGCAAAGTTTGGATCTGTTCCTGTGTAACAACCTTAGTCAAATTGACATCCACATTGGAACCGGAACGAAAGTCTACCCCGTAATTCAAGCCGAATATTGACAAGCTTAGAATACCAAGCAGTGTGATAATAATTGAGAACGTGTAAAACCACTTGCTCATCTTAATATATTTCAAGTTCCAATTAAAGCGCACTGATATCACTCTCCTTCACACCAAAATACTTGGCCTTCTTCACAGCATCCGCTTTAACCAGCAGATTGAGTAAGAAGCGGGAGAAGAAGATATTCGTCAAAATACTGGTGACAATATCAACGATGAGCACCAAAGCGAATCCTCGAACGGAGCCTGTTCCCAGACCAAACATAACCGCTGCCGCTATAATTGTCGTAACATTGGCATCCATAACGGTACGGAACGAAGCCTTACTACCTGCAATGACAGAAGAACGAATCGTTTTGCCTGACTTGATTTCTTCTTTAATCCGTTCATACGTAATGATGTTGGCATCGACCGCCATCCCGATCCCGAGCACAAAGGCGGCGATACCTGGGAGTGTGAGTACAAATCCACCCAAGTAGAAAATCGCAAGCACTACCCAGGTATGAACGATGAGACAGAAACTGGCCACTAATCCCGGTACACGGAACATTGCAATCATAAATACCAGAATAATGATCGAGCCGATCAATCCAGCACGAATCGTCTGATCCAGTGACAATTGACCCAGCGTAGCACCTACACTCTGAGAATATTTTTCCGTCAGTTTGAGCGGAAGGGCACCCAGATTAATCGTATCCGCCAGTTTATTCGCTTCATCACGAGTGTAGCTACCTGTGATTGACGCGCTACCGTCCGTTAATTCCCCACGCACTGTGGGTGCAGACAGCAATTCCTGATCAAGGAAAATAGCTAATTCTTTATTCAGAAGCCGCTTTGTGATTTCTGCAAATTTAGCTTTGTCCTTGACTTTGATACTAATCTCAGGTTGATTCAGCTGATCATAGCCTACAACAGCGCCATTCTCCACAAAATCATTACCGCGGAGCTCAATTTTGCTGTATTGACCTGGCTTCTTAGCATCTGCTGCCGTTGCACTGCGAAACGTTAATTCTGCAGGCTTTTTCAGCATGGAGCGAACTTCTGCCTCATTAGTGACACCAGCAAGCCGCACGCGAATACGGTTGCTCCCCTCTGTTGTTACTTCCGGCTCAGTCGTACCGAGCGCATTAATCCGTCTCTCCAGACTTTGAGCTGTTTGTATAAGAGACTGTCTGGTTACACTCTGCCCGGCTTCCAAAGGCTGGGCTTCATATAAAATTTCAAAGCCTCCCTTTAAATCGAGGCCTAATTTTAAACTGTTCAGTAGGCCCGGGCTTGTCCCGATCATAACACCAGTAGTTATGAGCACGACCACGATGAAACTTAGAATTCTCTTCATTCCGTCCCATGTTCCCCTTTCATTCTCAATATTCCTATTATAGCTACCCCTCAAAAAGCAGTCAATTTGAACGCAAAAAAAGACCCCCTTCTATTCGAAAGTGGAGCCCCGTAATGCGGACATAGTCAAATAGTTCATAAAGCTCGTCGCTTTAAGGGAAAGTATATCGTTAACGAGCTTGTGCAGCGGAGGAATACCCTCCTTTTCATATTTATGGCTGACGCAATTCCACACGTCCTTACTTGTGACATGCTCATAGCCTACGAGAATCAACTCGTCCGCCTTACTTTGACAAAGCATCTCAATTGCGTCATCCCAATCCTGCTCATCCAGCTCTTCCATACCCACGATGGCCGTTCCTCCTCCCAGCGACTACCGGTTCCGCAGATCAGCAATTAGCGGGGTTATTGACTGCTTTGTAGAACATTTCTGTCCTGATCCTGGAAAACCCTTCTTCTCGTTGAAAATAGCCTTAAATCAACAATATATGCAATCATTTCGCTCGTCAATAGCAGAATTCACCACTCTCCCTCTTGTTGTCTAAATCACTTTGTTTCTGAACGGAAAAGCTTGTCATGAAGATGGACAGGTCCAGCATATCTTCTAAAGTAATGTATAGACGCAGAATTACATTTTGGGGAAGAGGGAGTTGCGATTGAAAAAGCAGACATTCATCCATGGAGCAATTATTTTATTGGCAGCAGGAATTATCAACCGGATACTAGGTTTTATTCCCCGAATCGCACTCCCACGTATCATCGGCCCCGAAGGAGTTGGCTTGTACCAACAGGGGTATCCCTTTTTTATCGTTCTGGTGACGCTTATTACAGGGGGAATCCCTCTTGCGGTAGCCAAGCTAGTAGCCGAAGCCGAAACGGCGGGACAGCCCGAAATGTCGCGGCGTATTTTGCACACCAGCCTGCGCTTCACCATTACACTCAGTCTGATCGCCATGGTGCTCTGTCTTGTGTTCGCGCCTTGGATCACAAGCCATCTTCTGACCGACAGCCGCGTGTATTATACATTCGTGAGCATGAGCCCAATGATTGTCATTGTAGCTGTTTCTTCAGCTTATAGGGGCTATTTTCAGGGAAAGCAAAATATGATTCCTTCCGCTAGTTCCTCGATTGCCGAGACCGTTATGCGCATTTTTTGTGTCATTTGGTTTGCTTACTTGTTACTTCCCCATGGGGTAGCCTACGCTGCTGCAGGTGCCATGCTCGGTGCTCTGGCGGGCGAATTCATTGGCATGATTGTGCTTCTATGGCAATACGTGTGTAACCAGCGAAAAGATCGCATCCTTCAGCCGAATTCGCCTGCCCCCTCCTCTGAGGTTTATCCCGAGCAATCATCTGTTTTGTCACGTCTTATGTCTATATCCGTTCCCGTGACTGCTGGAAGGCTTGTCGGTTCCTTATCCTATTTGCTCGAATCTATCTTGTGCATGCGCAGCCTTGCCGTAGCAGGCATTGCAACTGGCGTGGCAACCGCACAATATGGAGCCATGCAGGGCATGGTCATTCCTGTGTTATTACTACCTGGGGTTCTGACCAGTTCATTAGCTGTTTCACTCGTTCCTTCGTTATCCGAAGCAGCGGCTAAGGGGCATATTATAGCCATTCACAAACGTCTACATCAATCGCTTCGGCTCGCTTTGGTTGCAGGAGCCCCATTTGCCGTGATCATGTATGTATTGGCGGAACCTCTGTGTCTGCTACTCTACAATAATGGCGATATTGCAGGAATGCTTAAGCTCATGGCACCTTTTGCTCTTTTTATGTACATTCAGGCCCCGCTTCAGGCAGCACTTCAGGCGTTAGACCGTCCTGGAAGTGCCTTATTAAATACCTTTATCGGAGCCGTTATCAAAATTGTGCTGATCGTCTGGCTTGCATCCCAACCTCAGTACGGTATCTACGGAGCTGTCATCGCCATTTGTATTAACAGTGCCATTGTTACTCTCCTTCATGGCTTCAGTGTCAGCAGGCTACTTCGCTTCCGCGTACGTTTGCTTGATTTCTGGAAGACCGGGATAGGCATGATCATCATGGCAGCAGCAGTGTTATATACCTACAGACATTTAACGATGTTCGATCAAATGTGGCTCCAATTTATTTTTGCCGCAGGCTTGGGAATTATTCTGTACCTTTTCCTGATGACCTTGATCAAAATGATTGATTGGGACAACCTTACACGCATTCCAATCCTGAGAAGATGGTTTAAAGCATAAGAAATCTAATCCGAAGATTTTCCATAGGCCGGTGGTGTAATGTACACATCACCTCTATGGTTAACCGAGCATAAAAAAACATCCTTAAAATCTTTGTGTCCCTTCGCTTGAATTTGATTTTTAAGCCAAAACCGGTTCATATCCATCCGTTCCAAATTTCGATCCAGCACCTTACCATCCATGATTAATGGAATAGGCAGTCCCTCATATCTAAACTTTCCACCGATTTGTGGAGAAGGATGGACTTTATCCACCTGTAGCTCTTTGTTTGCCAAATCTGTTCCGTTTAATTCCTGCTTCATTTTTTCGTGTTCCACTCCATCGTTATCATCCTTACCTATAACCGTTAGCTTACCTGTCGTTTCCAAAATAACATATTCAACTTCGTCCAGACTTTCTATATTTTGTTCACGAAGTTGTAACAGCAAGTCATCCAAATTGTAACGTTGTTTCACCATTTCGTCCTTGTTTAATTGTCCATTAGAGTACAATACACTGGGCCTACCATCAAATAGTAAGCGCAGTCGCCGACTTTTCAGACTGAAATAGGAAATCCCAATTTGCAAAATTAACAGCACTCCTAAAGGAATCAATCCTTCGTAAAGTGGACGTTTTATGTCCTCCAGACTGAATACAGCAATTTCTGCAATCATAATGGATATGACGAGATCGAAAACAGACAATTTACCGATCTCCCTTTTACCCATCAAGCGCATCACCAGATATACAATAAAATACATGAGCAGCGTCCGAAAAATATGAGCAAAAATATCGTGACTCAATATGTTCGCCTCCTCCCCTGTACTTGCAATAAGACATGAGTCGTTCATTGTACACGTATTCTGACCGTTCCTCACTTGGCTCATACAAAAAACAAAAGGCTAAATTATTGAAATAAAGAGAAAGACTGCTTGCGACTTGGTACTAAGCCGTGAGGCTTGGCCATAGAATGATAATAGTTCAAACCTTGGTACAGGAGGAATTATCAATGGAGCTCATTCGCCGCTGGTGTTCGTTTCGTCTGGCCCATCCTATTTTATCCGGCTTATTCTATGCTTTTGCATGGATGCTGCTTGGCGCATTGATTCTTTCACTACTCTTGTGGCTGACACAGATGCAGGAACAGGACTTATCATTGTATACGTACATCGTCCATGCATTCGCCATGCTATCTGGTGGCTTCGTCGCCGGTAAAAGATCAGCAAACAAAGGCTGGTATCAAGGCGGTATTACAGGTATCCTGTATGGACTAATCGTTCTGCTGGTCGGTTTTCTGGCATTGGATGCGGGCATGGTCGGCAAGGACCTGTTACACTTAGGTTTCGCGTTTGTCATAGGCGCAGGTGGTGGGATGTTTGGCATTAATCTCAGCAAGTAATCAAAATGTTTGTACCCATGTAATAAAACAACACAAAAAACCGAGCCTCCTCAAAGGCTCGGTTTTTGTATAACGGTCACCAGCATTTTACGATTTGGAAACAACTTCCTCAGATGCCGTGTCTTTTGCAATCGCGTTGCTGATTGCACTGCGGTCAAAGGTCAGCTTCGTGACATCATTCACACGCAAAACTACTACATCATCCGTAATCTCCATAATTGTACCGTGAAGACCTCCGATTGTAATGACTTTATCTCCCTTTTTCAAAGCTTGAAGCATCGTTTGACGTTGCTTTTGTTTTTTCTGATTCGGGCGAATCAGCAAGAAATAGAAGATTACAAACATCAGAGCCAGTGGCCAGATCATTTGAAAAAGTCCGCCAGTTCCACCGGGTGTAGCAGCGGCTGTAGCAAAATGAAACATGTTAAATCCCCCTTTCGTATACTCTCCCTAAAACTTAAAAGCCTTTATCATTATTATGAAGACCGTACTGCTCAAAAAATTCATCTCGGAAATCAAGCAGCCTGTCATCCATAATCGCTTGTCTGACATTACGCATCAATTGTATTAAGAAATGCAAGTTATGATACGTTGTCAGTCGGAGCCCGAAGGTTTCATCCGCTTTAATCAAATGTCGCAAGTAAGCACGTGAATAATTGCGACAGGTATAACAATCACAAGCGGGATCAAGCGGGCCAAAATCGCTTGCATATTGGGCATTGCGAACGACAAGACGACCTTGGCTGGTCATCGTTGTCCCGTTGCGAGCAATTCGGGTTGGAAGTACACAATCGAACATATCCACACCACGGATAGAGCCTTCAATCAAAGCATCAGGCGAACCCACGCCCATCAAATAACGTGGCTTGTTGGTGGGAAGCAGAGGAACCGTATAATCAAGCACTTCATACATCAAATGTTTCGGTTCACCTACGCTCAGTCCACCAATAGCATACCCCGGGAAATCCATGGAAGTCAAATCCGCAGCGCTTTGCCTGCGCAGATCTTCATGCATGCCTCCCTGAACAATGGCAAACAGACCTTGATCATGAGGACGCGCGTGTGCCTCTAGACAACGCTCAGCCCAACGGCTGGTGCGTTCCAGTGACTTTTTCACATACTCATATTCAGCCGGAAACGGCGGACATTCATCGAAGGCCATCATAATATCTGAGCCAAGTGAGTTTTGAATTTCCATCGCCACTTCAGGCGAAAGAAACTTTTTATCTCCATTTAAATGAGAGCGAAAATGAACACCCTCCTCTGAAATCTTGCGCATTTCACTTAAAGAAAACACCTGGAATCCGCCGCTGTCCGTTAAAATAGGGCGATCCCAATTCATAAACTTGTGCAGTCCACCCGCTTCACGAATAATATCGTGGCCAGGACGAAGAAACAAATGGTACGTGTTACTCAAAATAATTTGAGCATCCATCGCTTTCAGTTCCTCAGGACTCATCGTTTTAACAGTCGCTTGAGTTCCCACAGGCATAAAGGTTGGTGTCTCAATAACTCCGTGAGGAGTGTGTACACGCCCGAGACGGGCTCCCGATTGCTTGCAGGTTTTGATATGTTCGTATCTTATTGCTGGTGCCATATTTTCTCTACCATCCTTAATTAATAAATGAACATTGCATCCCCGAAGCTGAAAAACCGATATTGTCGGTCAATCGCCTCCTGGTAAGCATGCATAATATTCTCCCTGCCCGCCAGTGCGCTGACCAGCATAACCAAGGTGGATTTGGGCAAATGAAAATTCGTAATCATCGCATCCACCACACGGAATTCATAGCCTGGATAAATAAAAATCTGTGTCCAGCCACTACTGGCCTCTAATACTCCATCACCAAATTTATTACCCACCGTCTCCAGCGTCCGGCAACTGGTCGTCCCCACCGCCACGACTCTTCCACCGCGCGCCTTGGTTTCATTGAGCACATCGGCTGTTTCCTGTGACAATGAATAGTATTCTTCATGCATTACATGCTCTTCAATCGTATCCACAGACATCGGTCTGAACGTCCCTAAGCCAACATGAAGTGTGATAAAGGCAACGGTAACGCCCTTCTTTTTAATCTGGTCCAGCAATTCTTCTGTAAAGTGCAGCCCTGCCGTTGGAGCCGCAGCCGAACCTTCATGCCGAGCATAAACGGTCTGATAGCGCTCGCGGTCATCCAGTTGTTCCTTGATATACGGCGGAAGCGGCATTTGGCCCAAGCGGTCCAATATCTCCTGGAAAATACCGTCATATGAAAATGACAGTACCCTGCCGCCCATATCTCCTTCTTCCTCAATTACTGCTTTCAGCTCATCACCGAAAACGATAACAGCACCCTTTTTCAGCTTTTTACCAGGTTTCACCAATGCTTCCCATCGGTCCCCTTGCAGTTGCTTAAGCAACAAAACCTCAGCCTTAGCTCCCGTGTCTTCCTTGATGCCAAACAAGCGTGCAGGAATCACTCTCGTATCGTTTAATACCAACGTATCCCCTGGTTGGAGATACTGCACAATATCCGAAAACGTATGATGGCCCACTTCACCGTTATTTTTGTTTAATGTCAGTAATCTGGAAGCGCTCCGATCAAGCAAAGGCGTCTGTGCAATTAATGTTTCAGGCAGTTCAAAATCGTAGTCGTTTACGTTCATATATTGGTCAGTCCTTAACTATATCCACATTTTTATAATAGTGTTGCAAAATTTTCTTGTAATCATACCCCTGCTCGGCCAAACCATTGGCACCCCATTGGGATAAGCCCAAACCATGACCATTTCCTTTACCTGTAAAAATAAAGCTTTGTGTTTTGTCAATGACTCGTGCATGACGATCTTCATTCATGACGATCACCCCGTTACCACTTGAAGTACTGCTGCCAGATGCGGACAGGATTTGAGTGCCTTGTGTACCACTTACATGAGAAGTAGCCCCATCAGCGCCTAATACAGTATAACTTCCGGTACTCGCAATATCAAACAGTGTGCTCGGGAGTCCGCCCATTGCTGAGCGAAACATATCCGGATACTTCACTTTCAAAGGGGATCCGTTCGCTTCAACCTCCAACACTCGCCCTGATGGACCACGTTTGGTGACATCGAGGTGATTAATAGAGGAAGGCACTGTACCCGTTACTTTCCCTTGCAGGGTTTTAGCAAGCTGAGCTGACGTAAAGGGCCCCCTCACCCATGCATAGTCTCCGGACTGAGGCACCTTTTCTAATACAATGATCTCTTCACCCGGCTGCGCCTTGGCTATTGGTGTAACCGTCGATTGAATTTGGGGAATAGGACGCACATTTGTATTTTCCGCAGTGACGGTGATTTTGTCTAACCCCGCTTCTGTGACACCCTCCAGTTCCTTAGCATTATCCTCACGAATATACCCTGTCTTGCCACTGGAGAGAAGTACATGATACCATTCCTGTGCTCCTTTTTGCGCCGAAGTATCCCCCGAGCTGTCTACGCTGGCAAAGGCTTCGCCACCACTGTTCCACACCTCAGAAGCATCTGCTGTCACACCGCCCGCATTAGATGAAAATACAGCTTCGACCACTTTGCCGCCACTTTTAATGACTTCACCAGCTGTTACATCTACAGCCTCATTGACATTGGCATGTTCCGAGCTCTTACCGTTGTAAGCCTGGCTTAACGTGCCGTCTACCACATTGCCGATCTGAAACCGATTGCCTTGGGCAAGCGCGTAGCTACGAGCCGCTACCGCTTGAGCCTTGAGCGCTTCATCTGGCCATGAGGAATAGACCTCTGCTCCTACCACGGAATACAAATACTGCTCCAAAGGAACTTCGTTCACAAGCGCCAGCTGACCTGACGTCATGCCAATCTCCATCTCGCCGCGATATATACGCTGTGATCTTTCCATCACTTGTATTCCATCATTACCACCGCTGACAATTACCTTGCTATTATCAGAACCACTTAGCATGTAATGAGACATCACCTGCGAGCCAGTCGTGACTCCTGCTTCCTGTCTTATAATGAGGCCGGTTTGAGTAGCATTAACTTTAGACAGCGTGAGTCTCGGTTGCTTGCTCTCCAACTCAGTTTTCAAAGCCAACAGCTTGCTGTCATTACTTTCTTCTCCAACCCACACAGCATACTGACCTCTTGATTGAATCACAGTAAAAGCATCAAAGCCCGCCGCAGCAATTGTCGTTCGAACGAGATTAGCTTCCTGCTCGCTTCCGTAGCTTCCAGTGGACCAATGCTTGTTTCCCTTCACCTCGGCCTGCGCTCCGGTTGCCGAGGAAATCCGCTGTACAGCAGCCTGCGCAGACTGTTCACTAGCATATATTCCCGCGTACACTTGATACACAGAGCTACCATTTTTTGAACCGATAAAAACCGTAGGTTTATCATTAGTCTTTTGCAGGGCTTGTGCCGCTTTTATCGCCGCTGCTTCATTTCCTTCAAGTACCTTCACCCGATAGCTGTCTACACTAAAACGAGCTGTACTGTCTGGCAGTCCCATCCAAGTTTGAAAGCTGCCTCCACTGTTCTGTCCAACACTCAGACCTCCTGATGATTTCAAGGTTACAGCGGGGACTGTCGCTTTATATTTGCTGCCTAGATCCGCAAAAATCACTACACGAATATCCTCTTGGGCGGCGGCAGCGTGAACGCCCGAAGACCAAGGTATGCACACTGTAGCTAATACCATAATCGCTGCTGCTCGTTTGGCCCGGCCCATCCATGCACCGAAAATACTTTCTCGGTTAAATGCTTTTCCACTCATTTCTGGCTCCCCCAATCTAGCTGCCTAGCACTTATATTTGCGTAATTTATCGGGCTCTCGATCCTTGTCTGTCCCTTTAAATACATCGGCGGAATAAACCAAAATATAAACCCGCCAAAATCTTACTTATACTCTCATTCCCTCAGTCATCCGTCAGCCGATATCGTATTCACCATACTGCATGTAACCATGCAATAATTTTTTTTAAAAAGTGCATCATGTTTCCTAATCACCGTGGATCCGTTGGCATGGGGATTCCAAGGTGGGCATATGCCGCCGGAGTCACTGTTCGTCCCCGAGGTGTTCTTTGTAAAAGACCAATTTGTAACAAATAGGGTTCATACACGTCCTCAATAGTCTGACTCTCTTCACCAATGGTTGCAGCAATTGTGTCCAATCCTACAGGTCCGCCCCGGAATGAATGAATCATGGCCTTAAGCATTTTATGATCAATTTCATCCAGCCCGAGAGGATCTATTTGAAGTCTCTTTAGCGCCTCTGCAGCCAACTCAGAATGAATAATTCCATCTCCGGCAACCTGGGCAAAATCACGCACCCTTTTTAATAGTCGGTTGGCAATACGCGGTGTCCCCCGTGAACGCAATGCGATTTCCTCCGCCGCATCCCCGACAATTTCAATCTCCATAATATCCGCGTTCCTAGACACAATGTAAGCCAGCTCGTCTGTCGTATAAAACTCTAATCGACTAATAACACCAAACCGGTCACGCAATGGCGCAGAGAGCAGCCCAGCGCGCGTAGTGGCCCCTATAAGTGTAAAGGGTGGCAAATCCAGACGGACTGAGCGTGCACTCGGGCCTTTACCAATCATAATATCCAGCGCAAAATCCTCCATCGCCGGATACATGACTTCTTCCACCGTACGATGAAGGCGATGAATCTCATCAATGAACAAAACATCACCCTCTTGAAGATTGGTCAGCAATGCTGCCAAATCTCCCGGTCTTTCAATTGCAGGACCTGAAGTCGTACGCAGATTAACCCCCAACTCATTGGCAATAATGTTAGCAAGAGTTGTTTTACCCAACCCAGGCGGTCCGTACAACAGTACATGGTCCAACGCTTCTTTACGCATTTTGGCCGCTTCAATATATACTTTCAGATTTTCCTTAACCTGATTTTGCCCGATATATTCATTTAGATAACGGGGGCGAAGGCTTAGCTCCGCCGTCTGGTCTTCCATCATCAAATTGGCGGAAATAATCCGGTCATCCATATTCCATCGCTCCTCTTTTCACCAGACACTTGTTAACGGACATCCGCGTCCTATCCGGCAAACAACAGTTGCAAAGCCCGCTTCATCAAAATATCGGCAGATTCATCAGGTTTTGCATCTTTCTTCATTCTGCTCCATACCTTATCCAACTCAGTATCAGTATAACCGAGGGCCTTGAGCGCCTCACGGGCCTCGCCCCAATATGAACCTTCGCCTTCTTCTACGACAGGCTCAGCAAACAATCCGGTTGCCATCCCTAACGAGCCAATACCGTCCAGCTTGTCTTTCAAATCCAGAATCATACGTTGTGCCGTCTTTTTACCGATCCCCGGTAACTTGGTGAGAAATGTGATATTCTCCTGATAAATCGCCGTTACCACATGAGCAGGCGTACCGCCTCCTAAAATACCAAGCGCAACACGCGGTCCAATACCAGATACATCAATCAGTTTACGGAATAGCTGCTGCTCCTCACGGGTCGCAAAACCGAACAGTAAAATAGCATCTTCCCTTACATGATGGTGAATATAAATAACCACTGGACCTTCAGTTTTGGCGAACGCGTAAGGATTCGGACAAAATACCCGGTACCCTACACCCTGTACATCTAAAACGACATATTCATTTTCCAAATGGGCCACAGAACCACGCAAGAAATCTATCATTTTCGCAATACCTCATTTAATTTTGAATTTAGTCCATAGGAGTGCGCATGACAAATAGCCACCGCCAAAGCATCCGCTACATCGTCCGGTTTCGGCACAGTTTGAAGCTTTAGAAACATTCTAACCATTTCTTGTACCTGTTTCTTCTCAGCCTTACCATACCCTACAATAGCCTGCTTTACCTGCATCGGCGTGTATTCACCTATAGGCAAATTACGTTGTTTTGCAGCCAGCACCAGCACCCCACGTGCCTGACTTACAGACATAGCGGTTGTAACGTTGCGATTAAAAAAGAGCTTCTCCAGTGCTACTGCATCAGGCTTATATTTATCTATTAATTGCAACATGCCTTCATACACATGAAGCAGCCTTTCTTCTTCCGGTGTATGAGCCTCCGTCTGGATGCAGCCATACTGTACAGGCACCACTTTACTGCCAATCTTGTCTACAAACCCGAAGCCCACAATAGCAATACCCGGATCAATTCCTAGAAAACGCAAAAAAATCTCTCCTCTATCGCTCAATCATGGCGTAACTAACCAATAGTCAACGTTATCCTGAATATACTCAAAAGCCAAATACCATATAAAGCGAACATATGTGTCGTTCTTTTCATTATAACAAAACTTTGTATCTAATAGAGGAAAAAATTTAAACATGAGTAAAAACATAAAAAGAGACGCTTCAAGCCTCACCTCATGGGCAAAGCCTAACGTCTCGCAGTTGTAATCAATAGTGCTGTTTTAATACCCTTTGTGTTCGCTCCACGGCAAAGTCACTAAAAGTGGAAATTACACTGTTATACTCATTTATATCCTGTACACGGATTCCCTGCTGAAGTTGTTTATACACCCCTTCTGGCAAGGCCGTCTCCATGGAACCCACATCCAATTGAAAAAAAGTGCGGATAACTTTTTCTCTTTTAGGCAGTCCTTCATACAATGTAAGCTGGCCGTCAGTGCTCAAACCCATGTATCCACGCTCTTTGCATGACTCTGACAAGTCTTCCACCCTGCGTTCCAGCCACACCTCTCCTTTGGTATTAAGTCGTCCCTTCCAATCGGGATGTTGCTTCAGTAAGGTCTCTAGCTGCTGTGAACTTAGCGTTCCCAAGGAAAGTGTTTCCGTACCACATACGTAGGTGGTTAACAGACGGGTCTTCCTGCTTATACCGGAAGCACGAATACTTTGTAATAGTTGCATATGTGAGGAGTGATCTTCAGTTGGACCCAGATGTGAAGCCTCCTCCATGCCCTCCTCTGCCATGACGGTAGTAGCGAGTGGCTGTGACAACATAGCCTGCATATAATTCGATAACAGAATACCCAACCCTGCCAGCAAACAAGCCGCACCCAAAATGCTACAAGCCCACACTGTTCTTCTCCACTGTTTCCAGCGCCGTTTCATCTGCTTTTTCCAACTTAATCGCTTCACAGTAATCCCTTCCGTCCCACTTTTTGTGTTAGTGTGACCTGGTGATTACTGATTTATACAAAAAGATAATTAATATAACAAAAAAGCCGCTGCTTCCAGCGACTTTCCTTTTGAATCGGGATGACACGATTTGAACATGCGACCCCCTGGTCCCAAACCAGGTGCTCTACCAAGCTGAGCTACATCCCGAAATACATGCCGGTGAGAGGACTCGAACCTCCACGGTTTCCCTCACGATTTTGAGTCGCGCGCGTCTGCCAATTCCGCCACACCGGCTTATGAAGTTAATGGCGCGCCCTGAGAGATTCGAACTCCCGGCCTTTTGATTCGTAGTCAAACGCTCTATCCAGCTGAGCTAAGGGCGCAAATATGGAGCGGACGACGGGAATCGAACCCGCGACCCTCGCCTTGGCAAGGCGATGCTCTACCGCTGAGCCACGTCCGCAATATCATTATATCCATGACATATAAGTGCATGAATGGTGAGCCATGAAGGACTCGAACCTTCGACACCCTGATTAAAAGTCAGGTGCTCTACCAACTGAGCTAATGGCTCCCAACAGGGTAACATAACTTTGTAAAAATGGCGGAACTGACGGGATTCGAACCCGCGATCTCCTGCGTGACAGGCAGGCATGTTAGGCCTCTACACCACAGTTCCATAGCAGTTTACATTCAAAAGTTAATTGGTTGCGGGGGCAGGATTTGAACCTGCGACCTTCGGGTTATGAGCCCGACGAGCTACCGAACTGCTCCACCCCGCGATAATATAAGGGACTTCTATTTAAATAAATGGTGGAGGCTGAGGGGTTCGAACCCCCGACCCTCTGCTTGTAAGGCAGATGCTCTCCCAGCTGAGCTAAGCCTCCATATTACTTATGACCCGTAGGGGATTCGAACCCCTGTTACCTCCGTGAAAGGGAGGTGTCTTAACCCCTTGACCAACGGGCCATACAATAAAATAATTATGGCGGAGAGAGAGGGATTCGAACCCTCGAGACGCTTTTGGCGCCTACACGATTTCCAATCGTGCTCCTTCGACCAACTCGGACACCTCTCCATATGGCTCCCCGAACAGGACTCGAACCTGTGACAACTCGATTAACAGTCGAGTGCTCTACCAACTGAGCTATCAGGGAATAATAATCATAAAGCTCTGCTTGGCGACGTCCTACTCTCCCAGGACCCTGCGGTCCAAGTACCATCGGCGCTGGAGGGCTTAACGGTCGTGTTCGGGATGGGTACGTGTGGAACCCCTCCGCTATCGCCACCAAACATGAATTTGCTACGCAAATTCTTCCGTAAGGTTATTCGGTTCATCACTTATTGTGTGAATGAATAGCCATGCGCTTGTCGTATGTCACTTGTACATACCTTCAAGGTTACACCCTGAAAACTGGATCCGAAACTCATTGCGTTTTATCTTAGGATAAGCCCTCGACCGATTAGTATTGGTCAGCTCCATGCATTACTGCACTTCCACCCCCAACCTATCTACCTCGTCGTCTTCAAGGGGTCTTACTAATTGGGAAATCTCATCTTGAGGGGGGCTTCACGCTTAGATGCTTTCAGCGCTTATCCCTTCCGTACATAGCTACCCAGCGGTGCTCCTGGCGGAACAACTGGTACACCAGCGGTACGTCCATCCCGGTCCTCTCGTACTAAGGACAGCTCCTCTCAAATTTCCTACGCCCACGACAGATAGGGACCGAACTGTCTCACGACGTTCTGAACCCAGCTCGCGTACCGCTTTAATGGGCGAACAGCCCAACCCTTGGGACCTACTTCAGCCCCAGGATGCGATGAGCCGACATCGAGGTGCCAAACCTCCCCGTCGATGTGGACTCTTGGGGGAGATAAGCCTGTTATCCCCAGGGTAGCTTTTATCCGTTGAGCGATGGCCCTTCCATGCGGTACCACCGGATCACTAAGCCCGACTTTCGTCCCTGCTCGACTTGTAGGTCTCGCAGTCAAGCTCCCTTCTGCCTTTGCACTCTTCGAATGATTTCCAACCATTCTGAGGGAACCTTGGGGCGCCTCCGTTACTCTTTAGGAGGCGACCGCCCCAGTCAAACTGCCCACCTGACACTGTCCTCGCACCGGTTCACGGTACCAAGTTAGAACCTAGATACGATCAGGGTGGTATCCCAAGGATGCCTCCCTTCAAGCTGGCGCTCAAAGTTCGACGGCTCCCACCTATCCTGTACAGATCGTACCCAAATTCAATATCAAGCTGCAGTAAAGCTCCATGGGGTCTTTCCGTCTTGTCGCGGGTAACCTGCATCTTCACAGGTATTAAAATTTCACCGGATCTCTCGTTGAGACAGCGCCCAAGTCGTTACGCCATTCGTGCGGGTCAGAATTTACCTGACAAGGAATTTCGCTACCTTAGGACCGTTATAGTTACGGCCGCCGTTTACTGGGGCTTCGGTTCATAGCTTCGCCCCGAAGGGCTTACCACTCCCCTTAACCTTCCAGCACCGGGCAGGCGTCAGCCCGTATACTTCGCCTTGCGGCTTCGCACAGACCTGTGTTTTTGCTAAACAGTCGCTTGGGCCTTTTCACTGCGGCCCCCTCGGGCTATTCACCCTACCGAGGCACCCCTTCTCCCGAAGTTACGGGGTCATTTTGCCGAGTTCCTTAACGAGAGTTCTTCCGCGCGCCTTAGAATTCTCTTCTCGCCTACCTGTGTCGGTTTGCGGTACGGGCACCTTCTCCTGGCTAGAGGCTTTTCTTGGCAGTCTGAGATCATGACCTTCGCTACTATAATTTTCGCTCCCCATCACAGCCCAGCCTTACGATGTGCGGATTTGCCTACACACCAGCCTCACTGCTTAGACGGACATCCATCAGTCCGCGTCACTACCCTACTGCGTCACCCCATCGCTCATAACGGATTACGGTGGTACAGGAATTTCGACCTGTTGTCCTTCGACTACGCCTATCGGCCTCGCCTTAGGTCCCGACTTACCCTGAGCGGACGAACCTTCCTCAGGAACCCTTAGGCTTTCGGCGGATCTGATTCTCACAGATCTTTTCGTTACTCATACCGGCATTCTCACTTGAATGCAGTCCAGCGCTCCTTACGGTACACCTTCAACCCGCATTCAACGCTCCCCTACCCCTGATGCAAGCATCAAGCCATAGCTTCGGTGGTGTGTTTAGCCCCGTTACATTTTCGGCGCAGAGTCACTCGACCAGTGAGCTATTACGCACTCTTTCAATGGTGGCTGCTTCTAAGCCAACATCCTGGTTGTCTGTGCAACTCCACATCCTTTCCCACTTAACACACACTTGGGGACCTTAGCTGATGGTCTGGGCTGTTTCCCTTTCGACAATGGATCTTAGCACTCACTGTCTGACTCCCGGAACTAAATCTATGGCATTCGGAGTTTGACTGAGCTTGGTAACCCTTGCGGGCCCCGCACCCAATCAGTGCTCTACCTCCACGATTCTTCTTTCCGAGGCTAGCCCTAAAGCTATTTCGGGGAGAACCAGCTATCTCCGGGTTCGATTGGAATTTCTCCGCTACCCCCACCTCATCCCCGCATTTTTCAACATGCGTGGGTTCGGGCCTCCAGTGCGTGTTACCGCACCTTCACCCTGGACAGGGGTAGATCACCCGGTTTCGGGTCTACGTCCACGTACTCATTCGCCCTATTCAGACTCGCTTTCGCTGCGGCTTCAGCTCTTCACCTTAACCTTGCACGGGAACGTAACTCGCCGGTTCATTCTACAAAAGGCACGCCATCACCCCTAGATCGGGCTCTGACTTCTTGTAAGCACACGGTTTCAGGATCTATTTCACTCCCCTTCCGGGGTGCTTTTCACCTTTCCCTCACGGTACTGCTTCACTATCGGTCGCCAGGGAGTATTTAGCCTTGGCAGATGGTCCTGCCGGATTCATACGGGGTTTCACGTGCCCCGCACTACTCGGGATCCGTCTCGGAGAGAACAAGTTTTGAACTACAGGGCTTTTACCTTCTCTGGCGGGCCTTTCCAGACCTCTTCATCTAACCGGTTCCTTTGTAACTCCATGTGAGACGTCCCACAACCCCAAGGAGCAAGCTCCTTGGTTTGGGCTAATCCGCGTTCGCTCGCCGCTACTGACGGAATCACTATTGTTTTCTCTTCCTCAGGGTACTTAGATGTTTCAGTTCCCCTGGTCTGCCTCTATTCTGCCTATGTATTCAGCAGAAAGTGACTGTCGATGAAGACAGCCGGGTTTCCCCATTCGGACATCCCCGGATCAAAGCTTGCTTACAGCTCCCCGAGGCTTTATCGTTGTTCGCCACGTCCTTCGTCGGCTCCTGGCGCCTAGGCATCCTCCGTGTGCTCTTTGTAGCTTAACCTAGTATTTACATCGTAAATACGATTTGCTTTGAATTTCGGTTCAACACTTACGTGTGAATGAAATTCAAGGCAGCTACCTTTATTTCACTTGTTTACACAAGATCAGCTTAAAGGAATATTCTAAAACGCAATTTCGTTTCGGTATCCAGTTTTCAAGGTGCAAAGCTGTAAACAACCAGCTTTTTTTGAGAGTTTGAGCTCTCAAAACTGAGCAACGAGTGAGTAGTTTTTGAAGCTTACGCTTCATATTTGAATGTTTCCATCGCAGGAAACGATTCTCCATAGAAAGGAGGTGATCCAGCCGCACCTTCCGATACGGCTACCTTGTTACGACTTCACCCCAATCATCTACCCCACCTTCGGCGGCTGGCTCCCTTGCGGGTTACCCCACCGACTTCGGGTGTTGTAAACTCTCGTGGTGTGACGGGCGGTGTGTACAAGACCCGGGAACGTATTCACCGCGGCATGCTGATCCGCGATTACTAGCAATTCCGACTTCATGTAGGCGAGTTGCAGCCTACAATCCGAACTGAGACCGGCTTTTCTAGGATTGGCTCCACCTCGCGATTTCGCTTCCCGTTGTACCGGCCATTGTAGTACGTGTGTAGCCCAGGTCATAAGGGGCATGATGATTTGACGTCATCCCCACCTTCCTCCGGTTTGTCACCGGCAGTCTGCTTAGAGTGCCCAGCTTGACCTGCTGGCAACTAAGCATAAGGGTTGCGCTCGTTGCGGGACTTAACCCAACATCTCACGACACGAGCTGACGACAACCATGCACCACCTGTCTCCTCTGTCCCGAAGGAAAGCCATATCTCTACAGCGGTCAGAGGGATGTCAAGACCTGGTAAGGTTCTTCGCGTTGCTTCGAATTAAACCACATACTCCACTGCTTGTGCGGGTCCCCGTCAATTCCTTTGAGTTTCAGTCTTGCGACCGTACTCCCCAGGCGGAATGCTTAATGTGTTAACTTCGGCACCAAGGGTATCGAAACCCCTAACACCTAGCATTCATCGTTTACGGCGTGGACTACCAGGGTATCTAATCCTGTTTGCTCCCCACGCTTTCGCGCCTCAGCGTCAGTTACAGCCCAGAGAGTCGCCTTCGCCACTGGTGTTCCTCCACATCTCTACGCATTTCACCGCTACACGTGGAATTCCACTCTCCTCTTCTGCACTCAAGCTCCCCAGTTTCCAGTGCGACCCGAAGTTGAGCCTCGGGATTAAACACCAGACTTAAAGAGCCGCCTGCGCGCGCTTTACGCCCAATAATTCCGGACAACGCTTGCCCCCTACGTATTACCGCGGCTGCTGGCACGTAGTTAGCCGGGGCTTTCTTCTCAGGTACCGTCACTCTTGTAGCAGTTACTCTACAAGACGTTCTTCCCTGGCAACAGAGCTTTACGATCCGAAAACCTTCATCACTCACGCGGCGTTGCTCCGTCAGGCTTTCGCCCATTGCGGAAGATTCCCTACTGCTGCCTCCCGTAGGAGTCTGGGCCGTGTCTCAGTCCCAGTGTGGCCGATCACCCTCTCAGGTCGGCTACGCATCGTCGCCTTGGTAGGCCTTTACCCCACCAACTAGCTAATGCGCCGCAGGCCCATCCACAAGTGACAGATTGCTCCGTCTTTCCTCCCTCTCCCATGCAGGAAAAGGATATATCGGGTATTAGCTACCGTTTCCGGTAGTTATCCCTGTCTTGTGGGCAGGTTGCCTACGTGTTACTCACCCGTCCGCCGCTAGGTTGTGTAGAAGCAAACTTCTACACAACCCCGCTCGACTTGCATGTATTAGGCACGCCGCCAGCGTTCGTCCTGAGCCAGGATCAAACTCTCCATTAAAGACCAACCGAAGCTGGTTTATAGAAAGAGCGATAAGCTCATGTTGAAACTGACGAGATAAAAATATCTCTTGTTTGATTTTGCGAACAAAATCGTTTTACTCACTCGTTGTTCAGTTTTCAAAGATCAAACCTACATCATATCTCACTTTGTTTCACCACCGCATCTCAGCGGCGACTTAAATAATATATCATGTTTTCTGCGTCTTTGCAACACTTTTTTTAAGAGAATTTTATAATCAACTCTGCTTTGTTTTCGTGTTGCTAACTATCTTGTAAAAGACAGCTATAAGAATATACCACATATATAAGCTTAGTAGCAACACCTTTTTTAAAAAATTATTTTCTCATCTTTAAAATCACTGCATTTAAATAAAGAGACCATTATTCCCTCAAGCAGAATAACAGTCTCTTTAACATTCATTTCTTTCTCTTAATGACTAATAAAGCCAGGGCACTACTAGGAGTCTCTCTTCTTTTACTTTTAGCCACGTCAGTCCCTAATCCATGGATTTTTACGCGAACGAGCACTAAAGGATGAGGAACGAGTTTCTCCTCCAGTTGAATTACGGGATTTTTGCTTCTTATGAGTAGCATTTTTACTGGAAACCTTGACTTTGGACGTCTCTTCTTTGGATGTGCTGCCAGAGCTGTCTTTTGATTTACCTTTACTCACGCTACGATCCTTTGTTTTAGAAGAAGAATCAATTTCATTTTGGGATGCTATAGTCAGATTGTTACCTACCTCCTGCGTTCCTGGAATTGCTGGTGCCGACTGGACGTTCTCTTCCCGGCATCCACAGTCTGGCATAAACATATAGGGTGTTGTATATCCCTCTAATGGATACATAGGTGCATTCCCATGCGCAAACGGATGATAAGGGGAATTCGCAGATTGTTGTCCTTGTAGTTGGCTATAGTCGGATACGTGTCCAGCCGCAGGCAAACCATATGGAGGTCCTCCCCATGCCTGGCTCCATTGACTGCTCTGGACTGTACTCTCTGAATACTGCGGCGGATGCCCTTGATGGATAAATGGAGGATAGACAGGATAGGATGCATTTTCAGACACTTCATGGCTCGGATAATATCCGGGGGCGCAGCAATCTGAATAGGCAGGATAAGGTGTTGGATAGGCATTTATAATTGGTGTCTGCACAGGCCCCCAGCACCATGGATGCTCACAGTCATGATGATAGCCCTGATCAGAAACTACAATAGGAGAGGCATATTCTGCTAAGGAGGTATTTATAGGCGCTTGAGGAGACCCAATCCCCGGATACCACGAGTTCGGCATTGCATTTATTTGTGGGCTATAATCAGATGTCGGCTGTTGTATCGACCACTCGGAATTTACCATCGACTCCGATTTTGTGCAGCCGCAAAACTTTTCAGCTACAGGTTGCTTCACAACAGTTGTAGGAAGCTGTGGCTTAGATGCAATCGGTTGGGTAACTATAGGTTGCATTTGAGGTGGAGCAGGTGGTGTAACTATGGGCTGCATTTGAGGTGGAGCGGGATTTACGGGTGCCATAGGAACTTCAGGCAGTTTTAATTCAGGAAGCTTAGGAGGATTCACTGTTTCTTTCGGCTGTGTCATCTCTTCTTTAGGGCTAGGCATATTCTCCGGTTTAGGCTGTATTAATTCCGCCTTGGGCTGGGTAAGTTCTTCCTTGGTCGGGGATTCGGTTTTAGGCTGTGTCATCTCTTCTTTGACTGCGGTATTTTTTTTATTCTCAGTAAAATCAGAATTCTCTTCTTTGTAGTGTGGAATATTAACTGTTTCTCCAACCAGTAGTGCATTCGGGTTTTTAAGCTGGGAATTGGCATCAATAATTAGCTTGAGCGGTACATTCCACGCCTTGGACAATTTCCACAATGAATCTCCTTGCTTAACCTTGTGTTGATATACCGTTGACGGCTGTGTTTCCATCGTGACAGGCTCTGTCGGAATTTTAATTTTCTCTCCGATGCTCAACTGATTAGGGTCTGCCAATTGGGGATTGGCGGCAATAACTTTCTCCAGCGTCACATTATACTTCTGTGCCAGCAAGTATAGAGTGTCACCTTTTTTGACGATGTGTATTTTCACAGGTCACAAACCTCCTAGACTTTCGTTCGGGCGGGATAAACGCCCGGCTTCTGTTATTACATCCTATGCACCTACCGGGCGAATGACCCCATACAAACAAAAAAATCCTTTTAACTAAATACTCTCGCGAGCATTCAGTTAAAAGGATTCGGTTTTATTTTAGTCCTGCCACACTTTGTAGCCATCCTGATCCACGATCTTCCGGAATTCAGTCAGGAGCTCCAAAGTCACTGGGCCAGCAACGCCGGAGCCGATCGTACGACCATCCACCTCATAAGCTGCAATAACTTCTGCCGCAGTTCCTGTAAAAAACACCTCGTCCGCAACATATACATCATGCAGTGTAAAAGGTTGTTCCTTAAGGGAGTACCCAAGCTTAGCACACAAATCGATAATAGCATTACGAGTAATTCCTTCAAGCGCTCCCAAATAGCAAGGAGGTGTATACAACACTCCGTTTTTGACAATGAAAATGTTGTCTGCAGAGCCTTCCGTCACATATCCTTGGGAATTGAGCATAATAGCCTCACCTACACCAGCATAGTTAGACTGGATCTTCACGAGGATATTGTTGAGATAGTTCAATGATTTAATCTTCGGATTCAAAGCATCCGGGATGTTGCGACGCTGAGAGACAGAAATTGTCTTCAGGCCAGTCAAGTAAGCTTCTTCTGGGTAAATGGCGAGCTGCTCCACGATAATGATGACACTCGCCTTCGCACAACGAAGAGGGTCTAAACCTAGATTTCCTGCACCTCGGGATACAACTAGACGGATATATCCGTTACGCATTTCGTTAAGACGAATCGTTTCAGCCATTGCTTCCAACATTTCATCAGAAGACAACGGAATGTTTAATTGAATGGATTTCGCAGAATCATACAGGCGCTCCAAGTGCTCCTTACATTTAAAAATATTCCCGTTATAAATACGAATGCCTTCAAATATACCGTCTCCGTACAAGAATCCATGATCATATACGGAAACCTTTGCGTTTTCCTTAGTCACATGCTGCCCATCCAGATAGATCCATTGTTCTGCCATTAAAATCACACCTCCGATTAATGTTCCTTTAAAGTAGGTTCGATCGCTGCTTCAACATACTTGTAGCTTGGATAAGAGCCAAGAATACGTACACGGCACCCCAAAGCCTCGATCTCTGCAAAGGCTGCTGGAAGCAGAACGGAATGCAGAGATTCCAAAACTTCAATGTAAAAATAATAATTCCCCAATTGCTTTTTGGTCGGACGCGATTCAATACGGGACAGATTTAACCTGCGCCATGCAAATGCGGATAAAACCTGATGCAGCGCTCCCGGGAAGTCCTGCGGCGGCGTGACCAAAATACTGGTGCGCTGACCTTCAGGCACACCCGGGAGACTTATAGGTTGATGACCGATCAAGACAAAGCGGGTAAAGTTGTTATCGTGATCCGTCACTTTGCTGGCCAAAATATCCAATCCGTGTTTGGCAGCCGCAAGCTTGGTTCCGAGAGCGGTCCAGCCTTTACCGGGGTTATGTTTAACAATTTCGACGGCTTCCGCCGTACTTCCTGCACTCTCCAGCTCGGCCTGAGGAGCGAAAGCCTGTATGAATTCTTTACACTGAGGAAGCGCTACAGGATGAGACATAATTTTGACCACTTTGCTCAAATCCAGCTTGTCCAAATCCTTCGTAAATTCACTGCGATGACCAATAAGATTTTGAATTGAAGGATATACCCATTCCGCCTGCATTTGAATGTCTACTTCATGTACAAGCCAATCCATATGCAAACTTACAGAGCCATCAATCGTATTTTCAATGGGAATTACACTATAGTCTGCCTGACCCTTGTCTACTGCCTGAAATACGTCCGCGATATGTTTGTAAAAAAGTAATTCATGGGACGTATCTCCTAACAAATACTTAATCGCTTCATGAGAAACAGTCCCCTCAGGAAGAAGTGCAATTCGTTTCATATCGTAAGTTCCCCTTTAATCATATCCATAAAAGGGAGAGTATTCCCTTCTGTATATACTTTAACTCCTTCATTCTCAGGGCGCAATTTTAAAACAGAAGCAGTGATCCCCTCTTTGTTCATGGTATCCGTTAAATACTGCTCCAGCTCTGCTTTCCGATTTTCCCGCCGATCTGTCAATGCCAGCAACGTTGGTCCAGCCCCACTTAGAGCCACACCCAAAGCACCATAATGGTGCGCATCCTGCAAGATCTCTGTCATACCTGGCACAAGTGCCGCGCGGTAAGGCTGATGAAGCTGATCACGCATCGCTTCAGCGATTAAGTCGGTTCGCCCTGATGCCAATGCTGCTACCAACATGGAAGCATGACTTATATTATATACAGCATCCTTCAATGATACTTGTGCGGGTAGAACCTCTCTGGCTTTCGACGTGGACAGCTGAAAATCTGGAATAACTACCATAACCTCCAGATTGGTATCCGGTTCAAGTCGTAAATGCCTAGCACGCTCACCGTCCCACATCGCTGTAATAATACCGCCAAACAGAGAAGCTCCAACATTATCCGGATGTTTTTCAATGGCGCTTGCCATATCGAACAACTTGGAATCCGGCAGAGGCGAGCCAATCAACGTATTTGCAGCGACCAAGGCGCCCACAATGGCGGAAGCACTGCTGCCCAAACCACGAGTGAGTGGAATATCTGAGTACATCGAAATATCGAGCTCAGGAACTGATACACCTGCTTCCCGAAAAACCATTTGTGCTACCTTGAAAATCAGATTAGTTTTATCTTGGGGAACACCATTCATTTCATCTCCGTATAAATGAAAAGCCGTCTGTTCGGCCTCCTTCATTTCAATCCATGCATATAAGGACAATGCCATGCCCAATGTATCAAAGCCGGGACCCAAGTTGGCCGTACTCGCAGGCACACGCACTCTTGCTGTTTTTAAAACGGTCATACAGACAATTCCTCCTGCTTTTATTGACTATCCCTCTACTCGATATACGCTCTTGATCCGACGGATGACGTCCAAAGTTTCAAAATGCTCCAAAACCTTTTTCATACTTGCTTTACTGGCTAAATGAGTCACGATAATAATTTCAGCATCGGGGTTAACCTCATTCGGTTGCTGCACAACAGATGCCAGACTGACATCAAATTCAGCAAATACTTGCGTAATCCGTGCCAACACCCCTGCTTTATCATCCACATGCAGAAGCACGAAGTTTTTGAAATACACATCTTCGTCGTTACTAATTTTTTTAGGGTTGTAAGGAACGATGGCTTTAAGCCCATTGACACCAAGTTTGAGATTTTTCACTACAGCTACTAAATCGGCTACAACCGATGTTGCCGTTGGCATTTCACCTGCACCCGCACCATAAAACATGGTTTCACCCACTGCTTCACCATGCACATATACCGCGTTGAATACCCCGTTCACCGAAGCCAATGGATGCTGCTTTCGTACCATAGTCGGCTGAACGTTAATCGTAAATTCATCACCTTGTCTCTCTGCAATGCCGAGTAATTTCATTTCATATCCTAGTTTTTTAGCAAAAGCAATATCTTCACTGGTTACCTTTGAAATGCCGCTGACACTTACATCCTTGAGCTCTACATTAGAGCGGAAACCCAGCGTGCCGAGAATTGCCATTTTACGGGCTGCATCCAGTCCTTCCACGTCTGAGGTCGGATCGGATTCAGCATACCCAAGCTCCTGCGCTTCCTTGAGAACTTCCTCGTACGAGGCCCCTTCCTGACTCATTTTGGTTAAAATAAAGTTTGTCGTACCGTTCACAATCCCCATAATGCGGGTAATGCGGTCGGAGGAGAAACCTTCAATTAATGTACGAATGATCGGGATACCACCTGCTACACTCGCTTCATAAAAAATATCACACTGCTTTTCCTGCGCCTTTGCTAATACTTCAGAACCGTGCAAAGCCATTAAGTCCTTATTTGCTGTTACGATGTGTTTACCCCGCTCCAGCGCTTCCAGAATGTACTCCTTCGTCTGATCAACGCCGCCCATGACTTCGATAATTACATCAATTTCAGGGTCCCGAATAACTTCCCATGGGTCCTCAGTAAGCTTGCTCGTCTCCACTTCAATGGAACGATATTTTTCTATGTTTTTTACAGCTATTTTTTCAATGATGATCGGTGAACCGACTTGTCTGCTCAAGTCTTCCTGATTGCCTTCTACGATTCGAACGACTCCCGTTCCTACCGTCCCCAAACCTAACAATCCTACTTTGACCGGTTTCATCCATTCCCCTCCTGCTAACTTTTATCCAATGAACTGTATTGCCTTAACCTTGCCCAATCAGGCGAACACGTTTGACTCCAGAGATATCTTCCAAGCCCTCCAGTAGAACACCCAACTCTTCACTGAGTCTGGACATTTCTACCGAGATGACTACGTTGGCTCTGCCTTGCAGTGGAATACTTTGCTGGATCGTCAGCACATTGCCTCCGAAATCTGCCACTCTGCCAAGCACCCTGGACAACATTCCGGATTGATGCTCCAAATCAATAGAGATATTAACAATTCGCTCACGCTCCAGCTGGTTAACCAAATGTATGCCATCCTTATATTTATAAAAGGCGCTTCGGCTTAGCCCAACTTGCTCGACGGCATCATGCACGGTTTTAACATCTCCTGAAGCCAGCAGCAGTTTCACCTGTATGGTCTTAACAATAGCTTCAGGCAAAATATCTTCCCGTACCAAGTAATAGCGCTCTTTCAAGAACGTCCTCTCCTCAAAGACTTATGTTTTTGTATAGAGGACATTATATCGAAACTCATGAAAATCGGCAAGCAAACAATGCAAAAAACGGCTACTGCCTTCTATAGAGTTTCCTATAGTACAGTAACCGTTCAGGTTTTAGACCTTAATTTAAAATTTAGTAGTAGCTGCTGCCTTCAACAAATTCGAACTCGAAATCAGCAATGCGTACAGATGTACCATCTTTGGCACCACGCTTGCGTAACTCAGCATCCACACCCATGTGGCGTAACGTTCTTGCTAATTTCAAAATAGCATCATGCGAGTTCAACTGCATGCGCTTCATCATGCGCTCAATTTTAGGGCTCTGCACCACGAATGTATCGTTTTCACGTACAATTGTAAAGCCCTCGTCTTCTGCTGTATCCAGCTTAAATACCTTACGTTCATTGACTTCTGCTACTTCCTCAACAACCGGCTCGTCTGGTATTTGATCCAGCAAATCAGCAGCCCGGTAGAGCAGTTCCTTCACACCTTGACGTGTCAGTGAGGAAATAGGCATGATTTCAAGATCAGGACGTATAGAAGCAATCTGCTCTTTGAAGTGAGCCAGGTTTTCTTCCGCTTCCGGCATATCCATTTTATTGGCCGCCACAATTTGTGGACGCTCAGCCAATGCTGCATTATATTGTTTCAATTCGTCGTTAATTTTAGTCCAATCTTCAAACGGGTCACGTCCTTCGGAGCCCGCCATATCCACGACATGGATAATAATACGCGTCCGCTCAATGTGCCGCAGAAATTCATGTCCCAGCCCAATACCTTCATGAGCTCCTTCAATCAAACCAGGCAAATCCGCCATCACAAAGTTACGATGATCACCCACATCTACAACGCCCAAATTCGGAGTAATCGTTGTAAAGTGGTATGCCCCAATTTTCGGTTTCGCGGAAGATACAACAGACAACAAGGTAGACTTTCCTACACTAGGGAACCCGACCAAACCTACGTCAGCCATCACTTTTAACTCAAGCGTGATATAACGTTCTTGTCCTTCTGCGCCATTCTCAGCCAACTCAGGCGCTGGATTACTCGGCGTAGCAAAACGGATGTTCCCGCGTCCTCCGCGTCCTCCTTTAGCTACGACGACTTGTTGACCATGACGTGTCATATCTGCTACTACTTCACCAGTATCATCATCTATGATGACCGTTCCCGGTGGTATACGTACGATCATGTGCTCCGCATTGGCTCCGTGTTGACTTTTGTTACGACCTTTCACTCCACGCTGGGCTTTAAAATGTCGTTGGTACCGAAAATCCATCAAGGTACGCAAACCCTCATCTACACGGAAAATTACATCTCCACCGTTCCCTCCGTCACCACCACCTGGGCCACCTTCAGGAACGTATTTCTCACGACGAAACGCAATTAATCCGTCTCCGCCGTCTCCGCCTTTAACAAAAATCTTCGCTTTATCTACAAACATGGTTACACCTTCCTTATGTCTGGCACTGCATCCGAATTTGAAACATTTCGCCCGTAGGGAGCTTCTCTGTTCGAATGCGTTCACTTCCGGGTACGGATCTGACCCGCTTAAGGATATTCAAATCCGCAGGTATGTCACTTCCTTCAAAACGGACGATAACATCATTCTGATCCATACCGAAATAAAGTGTCAATCTGCGCACTTCTCCCCAGGACGACCGGCCCCCGCCATATTGATACGCACGCACCGTTTCTATGACGGCCGAGGCAAGCGACTCGCCGTCTTCGGGAGACATGACAGCGTCTAACTTTAACTGCTCCTCAACCTGTACCGACAACTGTAAATTACCGGCGTTCACGCGAAAAGACTGTAAATAAAACACCAGTGAGGGAATACCCAACTTAGATATTTTACTGTCTTCCGCCACGCGCCCTTTTATTGTTTCCACATAAGCAACAGATTTATCATGCTTATTCATGCGAATATATCCATAAAGCACCTGCAAGTCATTCATCCAGTCATGCCGATGATGGTTAAGCATTGCAATCGCTGTACGCTCAAAAGAACGCAAAGCAGCTTTCCGCTCATACTCAACCTGTCTATTCGTATACCACATACCAAAACATGCAGCAACTACAGACCATACTGCTAATAAGATAATCGTTAATACTTCGGGATAGAGCAGTGAAAAAACCAAAGGAATCAGAATGGAACCCAACGCCAGATAAGGCGCTCTTATCCGCTGGAACATGGCTTCTCTCCGTTCTGCGATAATTAAATGGATTATTAAAGAACCTTAATCCAGTATAGCACAGACTAACTTTCCAGTTCATTACCATCATGCAAAAAAGCCTCCGACAAAAGTGCCGGAGGCTTTTCAGCGTGTCTAAGCCGCTATTAAGCTTCTACAGTAGCTGCTACTGGAGCAACGTCGATCGGGTAGATGCTCACCTTTTTGCGATCACGGCCCCAACGTTCGAACTTCACAACGCCGTCCACTTTCGCGAACAGGGTGTCGTCCTTACCGATGCCCACGTTCGTGCCCGGGTGAATTTTCGTTCCGCGTTGACGAACCAGGATGCTACCGCCGGTAACTGCTTGACCGTCAGCACGTTTCACTCCAAGACGTTTCGATTTACTGTCACGTCCGTTTTTTGTGGAACCTACACCTTTTTTCGATGCGAATAATTGAAGATCCAATGTCAATTTCAACATGATGTCTACCTCCTTCTTTGATTATTTTCTATTTGAATATACTTACCGTATGATTCAGCAATGCTTGTCAGCATAATCACCATGGACTCCAGCAACAGTTGAACCTGTGCGTTCGCATCATGATAACTTTCAGGAGAAAGATACGCGCTTAAAAAGCCGTTTTCCATTTCCGTTTCCATCTCAACGTCCGTAAGAGCTCCAATCGAATTGACAGTTCCTACTGTTACCGCCGAAACGCCAGCACATACGATATCCTCGCCAGATTTAGCGAAATTTGCATGTCCTTTAACGGAAAACCCCTGTATGCTGCCATCCTCCAGTCGTGTAATACGCACGATAATCACTTATCGCACCCTCTTACGCTTGGATTTTTTCAATCGTCACTTTCGTGTACGGTTGACGATGACCTTGCTTCACATGGTAGTTCTTTTTAGGTTTGTATTTGTATACGATGACCTTTTGACCTTGACCATGCTTCTCAACTTTAGCTGTTACAGAAGCTCCAGAAAGAAGCGGTGTACCTGCTGTCAAGCCATTGTCGCCGGACACTGCCAGAACACGATCGAACGTTACAGTTTCACCATCATTAGCTTCCAACTTCTCGATGAACAATACGTCGCCCTCTTGAACTTTGTATTGCTTACCACCTGTTTCGATAATTGCGTACATTTGCTTGCACCTCCTTATGTCTCAGACTCGCCTAATAGCAGGTGGCAGATTCCCTTAGGATACTGCACTTCAGTACCTGATTGGAGCGGTTACAGCATGTGCAGCCAATCTTACGCATCACACATACTAAATGATTATAGCACAAGCTTTATACACATTCAACCTTTAGTTTTAAAATGATTTTGGGTTACGCATCGCTCTACACGAGCGTCTTTTCTTCACGCACTTTTTTGCGGGTCATTTCCAGCAAACCTAACCGCGTCCAACCGACAACATAAGATTTGGTCCGATCCTTCTTCAATCTTGCTTCCAGCACAGAGGATACTTCCCGACGGTTCTCCTCTTGTTCCATGTCAATAAAATCAATGATGATGATACCACCAATATCACGCACACGTACCAGGCGGGCAATCTCTTCAGCTGCTTCAATGTTAGTCCGGGTTACCGTTTCTTCCAGATTACTGCCTCCCGTAAACTTTCCCGTATTCACATCAATAACGGTTAATGCCTCTGTATGATCAATGACAATGTATCCACCGCCCTGCAGCCATACCTTTCGCGCAAAATCGCGTTCCAGCTGCTCATGAATGCCATAAGCTTTAAAAATCGTTTCTTCTGCACCACGAAATATACTTACATGAGCTTTCGCAGGACCAATCTGTTGCAGCATGATTTCTGCATCCTTTGCTTGCTCTTCACTGTCAATAACCAGTTCATCCTGTTCAGGTGTAAACACATCCCGAATCAATCGCTGAACAATACTTAAATCCCGGTGTAATTCGCACGGAGCCGAGTATTCACCCGCTTTACGCTGAATAGCCGTCCACTGCTTACGCAGTTGATTCAGATCATTTTCAATCGCATCTATACTCATGTCCTCCGAAACGGTACGGATTATGAGTCCTTCCTCACTTGTGCGTAGCTGCTCTCCCATTGCTTTCAAACGGGTGCGCTCGCCCTCACGTTCGATCTTCTTGGATACGGCCACATAATCAGCACGGGGCATATATACGATCCAGCGACCCGGAAGTGAAAAATGAGTGGTGACCCTGGCTCCTTTGCTACCAACTGCCTCTTTTAATACCTGTACTACAATTTCCTGCCCCACCTTTAACACTTCAGAAATGGATGGCTTTACCTCCGGCTGCTTGTCCAAATGAGCATGAAGTACGTCATCTACGTACAAAAAGGCATTCTTTCGCTGTCCAATGTCAACAAAGGCGGCTTGCATACCTGGTAGCACATTGACCACCCTCGCTTTGAAAAAAGAACCTAGAATCCCCCGTTTTCGCGGTAGTTCAGCCGCATATTCAACCAATCGTCCCTCTTCCAACAGCGCCATTTGGGTCATCTGCTGCTGGCATTGTACAATCATTTGCTTCATGGTTTTTCAACCTCTCTGGATACAGCCTCTTTCTTACTCATAAAACATTATTTAGGCTTGGGTTCTCCACCATCTGGCGGGCGTGTCGCAAAATAAGAGCGAATAAGGCGTTGCTCCGGCAGTACGGCTACAATTCGTCCCTGTTCATTCATAACATAAACCATATGATACCGATCTCTTCTGAAAAGACGCAAAATAGGCTCCAAATGTTTCATTGGCAGGGATACAATAGGTAAGGCAATACTTCCCTTAGCTATTTCGCGGTAAAAAAGCTCGTCCCTCCCCAGCAAAAACCGTATAAAACGGTAAGGGATATTCCGATAATCCACAATATTAGAATAAAGCAAAAAAATCCCTACCGCCAGCAGATTTAAATGCATAGGCCCATTTTGCCTTAACAACGGTGAAATACCATACATACAAAATAGCAGACTCGTTACGATACTGGCCCTAAAGGTCCACACTAATGTGCGGTGATAAGAAAAGGATAAGCTAATCATTGCCTGCAATATTTTCCCACCATCAAGTGGTAAAATGGGCAGCAAATTAAACAGTGCAATAACTGCATTCCCCTGAATTATATAATTTACATAATCATACTCCGGTCCACTCACATTTTTGAACCATAAAAGGATGATGATCATGATTCCGTTTTGCAGGGGCCCCGCTAGCGCAATGACAATCTCCTTCCACGCATTGAGCTTCCCCTGATCCTCAATGACCGCAACTCCTCCAAAGGGTAGCATCTGTATGGAAAGCACCCGCGCGCCTAACAACGAAGCAGCTGTCGCATGACCTAGCTCATGAATAAACACCAATGTAAATAAAGTGATGATCTCGATAAAATGTCCCGTTATTATGGAGGTCAGCATAACCAATACAAACAGTGGATGTAGTGATAAGGTCACCCCTCGGACATTAATCAAGGGCTACCACTTCCGACGGGTCAATGTAGTGATCCCCTCTCTGAACTGCCAAAAATAAAGTTGCCCCCTCGCTGCCGCTGCGACTTGCTGGCAGTACACCGATCTCATCTCCCTCCTGAACCCAGTCGTTCACTTTTAAGGTAGAGCGGGAAAGCCTCCCGTAAGTTGCTGTGATACCGCCAGTGTGTCGAACTGTAACCGAAATCCCGCTTTTGGGATGATTTAATATGTCTAATACTCGTCCTGCATCTATACTTTTAACAACGATTGGCCCGTTGTCAGTGACATTCGGCGTAATTTCTACCCCTTTCAGGCTCAGTACAAAAGGCTGTGTTATAGTGCCTTCGATCGGTGGAGAGCCCTTTCGATTTGCGGCTACCTTGTGCGTTTCATGCTCCTCTCCAAAAATCGGCAAAAAGGAAGGAGCTCCGTCAAAATAAGTTTCATACCATTGTCCGACGGCTGCAAAATCCATATCCTTATTCAAGGCATCCGCAATAAACATTCTCAAATTCACTGCATAAGGAATATCCCAACGAAACATTCCCCATACCATTCCAAATAACACCGTTGCTATGACTGACCTTCGCCAAAAGGAAGTCCAAAAAGACGGAGCACGATTCGCCCCAAAAGATTGCTGCCAGTGTTGCCGCTCATTTTTCCACTCCGTTTCTGGGTCTCTGGGCGAGTCGGCACTGACTATAGGCATCGACCTCATATCTTTATCCCCGTGCCTGTACTGATATATGCCAGAGGGATACGTCTCCGCTTTGCTTCCCGCGATTAGCTGCTGTATACGTTCTTCTCTGCGCTGCTTGATTCCGGAATTTTTATTCATCCTGTTCAGCCCCCTCAGCGAGGTATGTTTGATACATCTTATGAGGACGGGCTTCAACTTATGTTGTCCGGTTCGGGAATAAGTACCTAAAAATCAAAAAAACCGGCGCTAGCGCACCGGATTTGTTTTGTATTTATAATATTTATGTAGTGACCCTAAATTTTGAGAAGCCGTATTATAGGAATTTAAAAAGACAAACCAAAAACACTTAAATAAGATTATTACTTATTTAAGTGTCTAGTATTACAAATGAATACTACTACAGCTCCTACCTTAGAACCAATAGAAAATCACTTAGGAAGCGTGGAAGCAATTTACCAGCCATAACTTCCGGTTTTCCTCATCCACCCATACCAAAAAACTTCTTAAAACGTGTCATCACGCTTTTCTTCTGGTCTAGCTGCATGAGGGGCACTGTATCGCCCAAAATCCGTCTCGCAATGTTACGGTAAGCAATCGCGGCCTGTGAATCTGGATTCATAACGGTAGGCTCCCCTGTATTAGCTGCTTTAATTACCATTTCATCATCCGGCACAATCCCAATAAGGTCTATGCTAAGCACTTGTAAAATCCCATCAATATCCAACATATCTCCGGATTTAACCATGCTATTGCGAATGCGGTTAACCACCAACTTGGGTGATATCACATGTGAGCTTTCCAGTAAACCAATTACCCGGTCTGCATCGCGTACGGCTGCATTTTCCGGAGTAGTCACAACAATAGCCTGATCCGCCCCAGCAATGGCATTTTTAAAGCCTTGTTCAATACCCGCAGGGCAATCGATCAATATATATTCAAAATCCTTTTTAAGCTCCAAAATAATATCCTTAACCTGCTCCGGCGTAACAGCACTCTTGTCCTTGGTTTGAGCGGCTGGCAGCATATACAGCTCCTCAAAACGCTTGTCCTTAACCAGTGCCTGATTTAAACGGCAACGACCTTCCGCTACATCAACAAGGTCGTAAATAATTCGGTTTTCCAGACCCATCACAACGTCTAGATTACGCAAACCGATATCCGTATCCACCAAACATACCTTTTTGCCGAGCAGTGCAAGCGCTGTTCCTATATTGGCTGACGTCGTCGTTTTGCCGACGCCGCCTTTTCCTGAAGTGACGACGATAGCCTCTCCCATGTGCTACACCCCTTTGAACACGTTAAAATCGCGGCCCAGACGCACAATATTGCTCATTTTATCTATTTGCATAGCGCCATCCTTGAGATACGCAAATTCCATACCGGATTCACGTGTCTCCCATTCGTCTGGTGGACGGCTGATCATATCGGAAATTCGCAACTGTGTCGGTGCAAAATAGGAAGCCGCTATAATCGCTTCACTATTTCCCTCCATCCCTGCATGCGCCATGCCTCGCAGAGCGCCGAGGACATAAATATCACCAGTACATGTTATAATTCCACCCGGGTTTACATCTCCCAAAAAGAGTAGGTTCCCATTGTGATGAAGCACTTGACCAGATCGGATAATCCCTGTCACCGTATGAATAGGAGGCTTTCCCTGCACTTCCACAGGCAGTCCAGGTGATTCTACAGACCTGATGAGCAGATTCCCCTTTTGCTTCAAAATCTCCAGAATACTTTCCTTCTGTTCCTCTGTCACTTCTCGGCTTCCCAGCTTAATATCCACATGAATGATCGGGCCTGTTAAAATATTTTGATGACTGTGCTCCAGCTTAAAACGCAGCTCACCCAGCAAATTCTCAAACTCGCATTGATCGTCCAGCAGGAATACCAGGCCATCTTTGATGCCTTTAATCGTGACATGATTCGATTTCACTGCCATTAGCCTGTCCCTCCTATCTCAATCATTTCGTCCCCGGGACGTCAAATCCCTGCTAACCCGGACAAAATGTGTGTAAAAAGACCTAGACAGCCTCTTCCTTTTTCACACGGGTACCCAAACGCTGCAACTGCTTGCGAACTGGGACATAAATGATGAGGGCGAACAGAAAATGGATAAATAAATCAGGAATTATATACTGAGCAAGTGCCCAATTGAAAGTCTGATGATTCAGCTGGAACAGCTGGTCAATGGCAAAAAGCATAGAATCCAAGAGGAAACTACCAATCAACACGGCTGCCATCATAATGGGCATCTGCGCACGTCGAGCTGTAAAAACAAGCCCCAATAAGTATGCAGACAACCCCATTGCAAAAGAATAAGGCCCAATGATAAACCCATAGAACACTACATCATGAATAAGTCCAAAAACAATACCTAGCACCAATGCTGTATGACGGCTGTAATACACAGACACAAACAAGATCACGACATACACAAAATTCGGAACCATTCTTGAATGCCAACTATCCGGAAGAAGCCATGGAAGAATCGTCCCTTCAGCTATAAACAGTACAAACAGCAGCAGTATTAGAACCTGACCGCGCATCTTCATTATTCCGGTACCTCAGGAGTGTAGAGGATGAGCAGTTCTTTCCAATCCACAAAGCTGGCTGCCGGTTTAATAATCGCTGTCCGTGTTTTGCCAAACTCCCCAACCTGAATCTTCTCTACCGTTCCAACCATTAGGTTTTTGCGGAATTTACCACCTGCGCCAGATGTAATAATCTGATCACCCTTTGCGATTGGATCTTTTTCCTCAATGCGAGTCATTTGAAATCTGTTCGTACCCGGATCATAGCTTTCAATCATACCAAACGATTGATTTTCCTTGCCCAAGACTGTCGCTGCAATAGCATAAGAATTCGGATTTTTAGGATCCAATGTAGTCAATAGGGTAACGGTGGACGTAAAATTCCCCGTTTGACTAATGACTCCGACAAATCCTTCAAGCGAACTGACTTCCTGACCAACCTTCGCTCCGTCCTTCTCACCAATATCGATCACAAGCGTTTTGGAATCATTGCTGACGCTGTTCACTTGAGCAACACGATAATCATAATTATTTTTCGCCTTTTGCGTTTGGGTGAACTTCAGTTCATTCTGCAGTCTGGCATTTGTTTCAACATAATTATGGGTCTGAATTTGGTCACGAGTCAGCTTTGCCACAGCAATTTTTAACCGTTCATTTTCTTCGTAGATACTGCGCATATTCCCAATATCTTCAAAGAAGCCCGCTATTGCAGAAGCGGGCCTGTAAAAGATACCTTGCACAAAGCCAATCGAATCTCTGGCGAACTTCTCGGGCCAGGTTAAGGAATTCCTCTGTCCAAGTGTAATCCCCATAAGGGCAATAAACAGAACGATTCCTATCAATAGAACAAATAGTCTTTTATTGCCAAACAGCTTAAACAGTTCCTACACCCCCGATTCAACGTTTGGAACGGACGGCAGAACTGCTGCGCGATTTGAACAAATGAATATTTTCCAACGCTCTGCCTGTACCGATTGCCACACAATCTAGAGGATTTTCTGCTACGATCACCGGCATTCCGGTTTCACCTGCCAACAGCTTGTCCAGGTTACGTAGAAGTGCTCCACCGCCAGTAAGTACAATACCTCTATCCATGATATCCGCTGCCAATTCGGGAGGGCATTTTTCCAGTGTTACTTTAACCGCATCCACGATTGCATTGACTGTATCCGATAATGCTTCACTAATTTCATCAGAAGTAATCGTGATCGTCTTCGGCAAACCTGTTACCAGATCACGTCCGCGGATTTCCGAGGTTTCCACTTGCTCTAATGGCATAGCTGAACCCACTTCCATTTTCAGTTGCTCTGAAGTCCGTTCACCAATCATCAGATTGTATTGGCGCTTCACGTATTGGATGATGGACTCGTCCATTTCATCGCCAGCGACACGCACGGAGCGGCTTGTTACAATCCCACCCAGGGAAATGACTGCCACCTCGGTTGTACCTCCACCGATATCGACAACCATACTGCCTGTAGGCTCCCATACAGGAAGATCAGCGCCAATTGCTGCTGCAAACGGCTCCTCTATCGTATATGCCTCTCTTGCGCCTGCTTGCTTCGTCGCATCTTCAACAGCACGCTGCTCCACCGCAGTAATGCCCGAAGGCACACAAACCATCACGTTCGGATGGCGTGGAAACAAAGAGCGTTGGGCTTGCGCCTGACGGATAAAATATTTGATCATCGTTGCTGTCGTATCAAAATCAGCAATGACACCGTCCTTCATCGGACGAATCGCACGGATATTTCCCGGTGTGCGACCGATCATTTTTTTCGCAGATTCACCAACAGCCTCAATGGTTTTTGTATCTGTACGCAAAGCGACTACAGATGGTTCACGAACCACAATTCCTTTACCTCTTACGTATACAAGCGTGTTTGCCGTCCCCAAATCTATTCCCAAATCTTTTGTAAAGCCACCCAGCATGATGTAATCTCCTTTTCTCTTCCCTGAAATCTGTTATCCAATGTATAAGCGGTTTATTCAGGCCGGATTATCCGGTCGTGTTTAAATGTTTGATTTAAATATTATATTATATCAGACCTTGTTCCTTCAAACTTACAAAGGTCCCGTCCCCGATCACTATATGATCAAGCACGTCGATACCCACGATGTTGCCCGCTTCCATCAGGCGGCGAGTCAACTGGACATCTTCGGGGCTTGGCTTCGGATCACCGCTCGGATGGTTATGAGCGCAAATTATTGAAGCACTGCTGCATTTGATTGCTGCCCGAAATACTTCACGTGGATGCACGATGGCAGAATTCAGGCTACCCATAGATAGTGTTTCCTGAGCAATGACATGATTTTTAGTGTTAAGGAACAAGCATACAAAATGCTCTTTCTGCAAATAACGAAGCTGCTCAAACAACAGATCTGCCACATCCCGCGGGCAACTAATCACCGGGGTCTCCAAATGGCGAGACAAAGCTAATCGACGCCCCAGTTCGATACTCGCTTTTAGCTGTATCGCTTTAGCATCCCCAATACCCTTAATCTGGGTCAACTCGCTCAAGCTCATATCCACCAGTTGACGCAAATTTCCTGCCTGCTGCAAAATACGCTGCGCTAAATGCACCGAAGACTCATTTTGCGTTCCTGTACGCAGCAATATTGCCAGCAACTCCGCGTTGCTTAAGGCATCCGCCCCATATGTCATCATGCGCTCTCTTGGTCGTTCTTCATGGGGGAGGTCGCGAAGCATCAGTATTGGCGACTCCAGCATATGTTTATCCCCTTTATGGACGCAACACATTCACTCCAAAATCGGACAGCATGTCCGACAGCAAGGAAAGCGGCAATCCTACGACGTTAAAATAACAACCCTGAATAGATTCCACCAGCGTAGCACCCATGCCTTGAATGCCATACGCTCCTGCCTTGTCAGACGGTTCACCAGTATTCACGTATGCCACAATTTGCTCTTGACTCAGAGGCTTCATTGTAACCTCCGTTTGGCGATGTCTGACAAGCACTTCGCCGGTTCCGGTATGTATGCAGGCTACCCCGGTGTACACGCGGTGTGTCCTTCCCTGCAATGCAGTCAGCATGCGAACTGCGTCCGCATGGTCGGCTGGCTTGCCCAATACCGAACCATCCAGCACGACAATGGTATCACTGCCAATCACCAGTCCGGCTTCCTTCGACTGAGTGACGGTGTTCACGACCGCTTGGGCTTTGCGTGCCGCAAGGGTCTCCACGATTTGCTGAGGCGTCCAGCTCTCAGGCGTGCTCTCATCCGCATGACTTGGCACCACCTCAAAGGGGAGTCTCAAAAATGCGAGCAATTCCTTCCTTCTTGGTGAAGTCGATGCCAAAATAATGCGGGGCGTAATTTTCCCGTCCATAAGGGAAGCTCCTTTTCATCAGTTAGAGCCTGCGGTACAGCCAGAACGCGGCAATGATGCCGATCAGACTAAGCAGGCTCAATTCAAAATTTATTGTTATGTTGTAGCTGATAATATCCAGGTCCGCTCTCGGCGACCAAGATATCCTAGTGGGGTGGGTCAGAAAAGAAAGGAATTTGATCGATTGAAGGGCTTTGGCAATCCATGCACCCAAGAGCCAACCGAGCAATAAAAACAGTATAAGCATTCCTACATTTTTTTTCATCCTGATCTTCCCTCGCCATTTTTTGACACCTTCATTATTATACGGTGATTTGTACTGCAATACAAACAGAAATCCGGCATGGGGAACTATTTCCAGTTCCTTGCCGGAAAATATGGTTAGCCTATTGTTTTATGAATTGGATAAATTCCCTCTCACGCAAAACATATTCCATCATGGAGGACTGAATCTCCCAAATGTGTTCCTTGGCTGTATTCTTATTATATTCCCCAAGTGCAGAGATCGCGCTGTTCATCGCCTTTTCAAGTGAGGTTGCGGAGGCAACCGCTTCCTTCGGAAGAGCACTGGGAAGTACAGTGATATTTTGTGTCCACTGCTGATGCAGGTCGTTCAGCTCCTTCATGTCGGAGGCTGGCACCGTATTCGGACCTCCTTCTCCGAGCAAGTTTGAGGAAAGTCCGCTCAACTTACCCACCAATGAGCTACTTAACTGAAAAAAGCTAGTGAGTTTATCACCTTCGCCTCCGTAAGCCGCTTTTTCAAATCCAGGCAATTCAAGCTCACGAACATACAATTCGACTCCTTGTGTTTTCAACTGATTGCTGAGCAACTTGGCTTGCTCCCTATCCGGTGATATTCCTGCATATACCCGGTTTTGGTCCTCGGTATCCCCTCCTGCTGCAATACCTGCCTTTAATAGTTCTTCTTTTGCTTGTAAGGCCCGTTCTGGGGTGCTGAAAACCCCATATTGCAACAAATAGTAGGTTTGAGGTGGTACCTGAGCCTCTATGACAGTGACAGGGACAGAATTCTCTTTTGCAGATATTGCATCCACACCAACAGATTCTTTAAAGACCGGTACAGCCTCCTCTACTGAAGGATCTGATCCCGGAACCATGCCTCCTCCGTTAAACAGTAACAACATAATATATCCAAACATGCCTCCGGTCACCAGTGCGCTGGCTACAGAGCCAACCAGTTTCCATCTAGAAGGGTTGGGCGGACGTCTTCTGTACTCTTGGCCAGAATGATAAGCTTCCTCATCCTCTTCCAGGCTATCCGGTAGAACTTCCGCATCTGACCAGGAAGCCGCCGAACGACCAAAGGGGTCATCCCATCCCTCTTGTACTCTTAATGTCGGAGCAAAACGCCGACTTGAAATGCGTTTATTCCGATCCTCAGGCTCATTGATCTTTGATTCTTGTGTAGTTGCAGTATTTTTCTCCATTCCTCTGTTCCGTTCCGTTCCTTTATGCGGGTTATCAGTTTCACGCTGTTCGTTCGTAATCGACTCGTTTTTGTACGGAAGCACCTGTAGCTTATCCTCCCGGCTTGTCTCCGGCAACTGTTGGTCGAACCGGAATGTCATCTTGGTCTTGTTCATGGATGCACTTCCTCCTTGTCCCATACTTCCTCATAGTCTGTTGTATGAGTTAAGCTAAGAATATATGCCCCAGCATTACAAAAAAGGGTATCCCGAAACACAGTCGTGTTCGGAATACCCTTTTTTTGTAATTCATTGGTGCAACAGCTCATTTTTATACGGTTTACACTTGCTGTCCGCGAAGATGGCGCGCTAACGCGTCACCTGCTTTCCAGATATCTCCTGCTCCCATCGTCAGCACAAGATCACCCGGCTGTAATCGATCTTTCAACTCCTCGATCACAGCTTCTTTGGTCGGCAAATAGATTGCATTAGCATTGCTGTTTTGGACGATTAAATCCACGAGCTTGGAAGAATGCACGCCTTCAATCTGTTTTTCTCCCGCTGGTGAATAAATATCGGTAATGATGACTTCACTAGCCTCGCTAAACGCGCGGCTGAACGCATCGAGCAGGAAAAAGGTGCGGCTATAGCGTTGCGGCTGGAATACAGCAATAATACGCTTGCCAGTCGCTCTCGCTGCGCTAATCGTAGCCTCAATCTCTGTTGGGTGATGCGCATAGTCATCAATAATCAGTATGTCATTGCTTTCACCTAGTACTTGAAACCGACGCTTCGCTCCGTGAAATTCCACAATTGTAGCAGCGATTTGATCGAATGGAATCCCTGCTTCCAAACATGAAATTACAGTTGCCATCGCATTATACATGTTATGTTTACCCGGCACTGATAGTTCGATTGTTCCGAGTGCTGTTCCCTTACGGCTCATAGTGAAGCTTAATCGACGGTCACCTAATTGGATATCTGTCGCCATATAATCCGCTTCATGCTCCACTCCATAAGTAATGACCCGAGTCTGGAGTTGAGGCAGCATTTCCCGGATGTTCTGATCATCTGCGCATACAATAGCCGCTCCATCCGGTCGAATTTGACTCAAAAACTGTACATAAGCACTTTTCAGACGATTAAAGTCGCCATCGTAATTTTCCAAATGATCTGCTTCAATATTGGTTACGATGCCTTGCCAAGGATGATATTGCAGGAAAGAACCATCACTCTCATCCGCCTCAGCAACGACAAACTCGCTTTTACCTGCTTTGGCATTCGTCCCCAAATTCGTGATTTCGCCGCCAATAATATACGTTGGATCAACGTTACATCTCTCCATAACCAGAGCGATCATGGAAGAGGTTGTCGTTTTACCGTGCGCACCCGCAACAGCTATTCCCTTACGTTCGTTAAGCAAGCGAGCCAGCATCTGCGAACGGTGCAGAGTTGGAATATTCAATTCCTCCGCTGCCACCCGCTCCACATTGTCACGTGACAATGCTGTTGAATAGACGACGATATCCGCGCCTGCAATATGCTCAGGCGTGTGTCCAATATATATTTTTGCGCCTTTTGCCGCCAGTTTTTCTGTCAGCTCCTGTGATGCCACATCTGAGCCAGTCACGGTATAACCCATCTCCAGCATGACTCGAGCAATCGCGCTCATCCCGTAGCCGCCGATACCGATAAAATGAACATGTTCCGAAGTAATCAACAAATTTCACCAACCTTTTTCCGAATCGGTTTGATACATAAGGGTAGCCCGTACATCCGCAATAAGGTACAGCGTGCCGGACACCACCCCCAGATCTTCCGCTTCCGTATGTGATTGAAACAGGCCAAGAGCCTTTTTCCAGTCACCTTCTACAATTATTTTTAAATCCGTTTTGGCATAAGACGGCCGCAGCTTCTCCACGAGATGAGCCAATTCAGCGGCATTCATTTTGCGCCGAAAATCGGGCTCGGTCAGGATAAGCGTATCCACTAGTGGCAGTATATGCTGCAAGTATGCTTCATGATGCTTGTTTGACAGCATCCCCATCATTAAAACCAATTTTTTGTACGAATACACTTGAGGAAGACTCTTGGCCAGCGTCTGTGCTCCTTCTGGATTATGAGCCCCGTCAAGAACAATTCTCGGTGATGTACTGACTTGTTCGAGACGCCCTGCCCAGGCAGTTTGCCTAAAGCCCTCCAGCAGTTCTGCATCATCCAACACAAAAGCCATATACTGACGTAGGACCTCAAGTGCCATCATAGCTCCTGCCGCATTAGAACATTGGTGCTCGCCTAACAACGTGATGTCAATTTCCATATGTCGGAAGGGCCCCGCGAATGAAAAGGTTTGAGCTGTTTCATCTCCGTTTAGCCGTTCATACGTAAATTGTTCTCCTGCCAGGTACAAGGTAGCTCCTTGCTTTGTCGCCGTTTCACGTATGACCTGAATAGCCTCGGGTTGGGAAACACAACTGACGACAGGTACACCCGGTTTGATGATACCGGCTTTTTCCCTTGCAATCTGTTCGAGCGTATCTCCCAAAATATCCGTATGGTCATAGCCGACATTTGTAATAACCGAGAGGATTGGATTCACGATATTAGTTACATCCATCCTTCCCCCAAGACCTGTCTCCCATACCACAACATCTGGGAAAGATACCGTAGCATAGTATAAAATAGCCAACGCTGTCGATACCTCAAACATTGTAGGTGATCCCAATTCACTATCTGCGATTTCTTTCACCAACGGATACAAGCAATTGGCAAGCAAAACCAGCGTTTCATCGGGAATATCGGTCCCATTGAATTGAAAGCGGTTCGTAAATCGGGTGATGTACGGAGACGTAAAAGTCCCGACATCGTACCCACATTTAAGTAGCACAGAGGTCAGAAAGGCACAAGTCGAGCCTTTACCGTTGGTTCCCGCAATATGCACAAATTTCAGATGTCGTTGCGGATCACCCAATTTACTCATTAGTTGTTCAATTCGTTCCAGTCCAGGTCTGATACCAAACGGAATCAAGCCGTTAATCCATTCCACTGCCTCATCATAGCTTTGTAAAGGAGCCGTATCTCCGCCCCTGATCGTATCTGACATCCTCTTCACCTTCAGGTCATTTTATTGTGAGTGAAATTATCCCTTGAGTTCTTCAATACGTGCGATAACTTTAGCGCGCTTATCTGAGTAATCGGCTTGCTTGGCCTTCTCTTCCTCGATGACTTTAGCTGGTGCCTTCGCCACAAAGCCTTGGTTAGATAACTTTTTCTCCACGCGCTCCACTTCACTGTTCAAATGCTGAAGTTCTTTTTCCAGTCTGCTAATTTCCTGGGCAATATCAAGCAGTCCGGCCAGCGGCAGGTACAACTCTGCGCCGCTAACTATAGATGTCATCGCTTTATCTGGAACGGTGAACTCTAATCCCGCGTCGAATTCAGACGTATTACAGAATCTACGCACATATTCCCCATTGCGGTTAATGATATCGAGAACGGCTTGATCGCCGGGTTTTATGAGCAACTCAATTTTTTTACTCATCGGCACATTGACTTCAGCACGGATATTGCGCACAGCACGAATTACGTCGATCAGCAAATTCATTTCTGCAACTGCATCCTTATCCTCAAAAGCCGGATCATAAACAGGCCAAGCGGCCAGTGTAATCGTTTCTCCCTCATGTGGAAGATGCTGCCATATTTCCTCAGAGATAAACGGCATGAACGGATGAATCATGCGCAGCGTCCGGTCCAATACATATGCAAGTACGGACTGCGTTTTCTTTTTCGCATCTGCGTTGTCGCCATATAGGGAAAGCTTCGCAAACTCAATGTACCAGTCGCACAAATCATCCCAAATAAAGTTATACAGAAGGCGGCCTGTCTCGCCAAATTCATAAGCATCTATTAGACGCGTGATGTCGCGTGAAGTTTCGTTTAGACGATGCAGAATCCAACGATCAGCGGTGCTCAGGTCACCAGTAATGTCTATATCTGCCGAAGTGACGCATTCCAGATTCATCAGCGCAAAGCGTGACGCATTCCAGATTTTATTGGCAAAGTTGCGGGCCTGCTCCACCCGCTCCCAGCGGAAACGAAGGTCTTGCCCAGGCGTGCTACTGGTGGAAATCATATAACGCATGGCATCGGTACCATATTGGTCAATCACGTCGAGCGGATCAACACCGTTGCCGAGGGATTTGGACATTTTTCTACCGTCCGCATCACGAACCAACCCGTGCATAAGTACGTCCTTGAACGGAATCTCTTCCGTAAACTCGAGTGCTGTAAAAATCATACGCGATACCCAGAAATAAATAATGTCATAGCCTGTAACCAAGACATTAGTCGGATAGTAGCGTTTGAGGTCCTCTGTCTGCTCAGGCCAGCCCAGTGTCGAAAACGGCCACAAAGCCGAGCTGAACCAAGTATCCAGCACATCCTCATCCTGTTTTAGCTTTCTGCCAGCATACTCAGGCAAAGTTGTAGGGTCCTCCGCCGATACAATCACTTCTCCGGTATCCTCATCGTACCAAGCCGGAATACGGTGTCCCCACCATAATTGACGGGAAATACACCAGTCACGCACATTTTCAATCCAATGCAGATAAGTACGTTCAAAGCGATCCGGTACAAAGTTTACCCCGTTGCCAGCCTTCTGCACTTCAATGGCTTTAGCTGCCAGAGGCTTCATTTCCACAAACCATTGTGTGGACAGATAAGGTTCTACAACTACACCTGTACGCTCGCTGTGGCCTACTTGATGTACGTGCTCTTCAATACGAATCAGTACGCCCTGCTCTTTCAGATCAGCGACGATTTGCTTACGGCAATCGCTACGATCAAGGCCCTGATATTTGCCTGCTTCGGCATTCATCGTTCCCGTTTCGTCCATCACTGTAATTTGTGGCAGCTGGTGACGTTGTCCCATTTCAAAGTCATTCGGGTCGTGAGCCGGTGTAATTTTAACCGCGCCGCTACCGAAATCTTTATCAACATAATCATCCGCAATGACCGGAATTTCCCGTCCGATGATTGGGAGCACAAGCGTTTTGCCGATCATTTGCTTGTAGCGTTCATCTTCCGGGTGTACAGCTACAGCTGTATCGCCCAGCATCGTTTCAGGACGTGTAGTGGCTACCGTAATAAATCCGCTACCGTCTTTCAGTGGATATTGCAGGTGATACAGATTTCCGTTCACCTCTTTGTATTCCACCTCAATGTCCGATAATGCAGTACGTGCAGCAGGGTCCCAGTTTATGATGCGTTTACCGCGATAAATCAGACCCTTCTTGTACAGTTTAACGAATACCTCGCGTACCGCTTGGGACAGTCCCTCATCCAGCGTAAAACGCTCACGAGAATAATCGAGAGAAAAGCCCATCTTTTCCCATTGGTTATGGATATTATCTAGGTAAAGATCCTTCCACTCCCACACTTTCTCCAAAAACTTCTCGCGGCCCAAATCATAACGTGTCAGGCCTTCTTCACGCAGCTTTTGCTCTACCTTTGTTTGGGTAGCAATACCCGCATGGTCTGCCCCTGGCAGCCACAAGGCATCATAGCCCTGCATCCGCTTGGCGCGAATAATAATATCCTGCAAAGTAAAGTCAAGAGCATGTCCAATATGCAACATACCTGTAACATTCGGTGGTGGAATAACGATTGTAAAAGGCTCTGCCTCTGGATGTTGCCCAGCGCGGAAATAGCCCTTCTCCATCCACGTTTTGTACCATTTTTGTTCTGCTGATTTTGGATCGTACGTTGTTGGCATTTCCAAGGTTGTCTTGTTGTCTTGTTCTGACATATCAGGATACCTCCATGATTTTTCAATTGGCAAATAAAAAAAGCCCTTCATCCTCAAAGGACGAAAGGCTGTTCTCTCGCGGTACCACCTTTGTTTCACCCCTAGTGTATGTATCCACTGATCCATTACACATGGTGTGACACTTTATGCAGATAACGGTTGCGGACCGGCCTTATTCTACCGTGAACCTCTTATCTTCCGTAGGAATTAAATGAGGAACCGTTCAAACAGGCGACTCCCGGGTGACTTCGGCCAGTAGCTTCCTGCGGAACCTCACAGCGCTGCAATTCCACTCTCTGAAGGGCTTGCTGCCTACTCTTCCCGATCTCAGTCTTTCAATAACTATACCACATCATACATTTCCCATTGACTATAGTCAACACCCGCTGTGCATTTTTCAGCAACCGGATCAAGGGATGTACAATACCTGTCCTTCTTCCACATGATGCTCCGCCAATCTGTTATACAGTTGAAGCTCACGCGTGCTGAGCTGATAACGGTCAGCTATGGTTTCCAGTGTATCCTCGCGCTGTACTATGCATAACCGCACCTTACGAAAAGGTGTTTCATCTTGTGTATGAAAAAAAAGGTTCTTCCACTTGGCATTCTCCCGCTCTTCTTCGGCTTTCTGATCCTGCGGCTCCTGCTCCAATTGCTGCTGGTATTCCGCTTCTTTCACCGAACGGCTGGATTGGAGCAATGATGAGTAGACAACCGGGTCTGGCTCGTCTGCCTCTTCATCCTTTTTACTGTTAAGCGCCACACGCATCTCTGGCTTATCCTCAGTAAAAGTGTCATGGGCCTCGTGATTCACCTGTTCTGACGCTTCAGGCCTGAAGTCGAAGCTATCTACTTGACTCGCTTCCAACTGTGGCTCCAGATAGACCTCGGACTCCGTAGCAGGATGCGGTTCAGACAGCAAAGGGTCATAATTTACATTAGGAGATGCGGAAGATACTTTGGACTCATTTCCCCCTGCCCATGCTTCCTTTTGCTGAAATCCCCACACTTCCGGAGACCCATGCTCATGTTTGACCTCGGGAGAGTTATCTTCAACTGCTTTGCCCGTCCAAGGCTCATAGAATCGGTTAGGATCTACTGCTGGCTCATAAGCTTGCTGTTCCGACGATGATTGCTGTTCCCCTTGGTCCTCAGACAGCTGTTCCCAGGAAACGGACTCCTGTTGTACTGGCACACTGTAGGAGGTTTCAGGATCTGTAACGTAATCAGAGGTCGAATCATTGGTAGAATCATTGGTAGAATAGGCCTCTGCCTGACGATACTCTTCATCGGCGGAAAGGGATTGAACCGGATGCTCAGGTGCATGCACTACGGTAAATTCCTCATCCAACCAGACCGCCGTCTCTTCCGCGTGCGAGCTTTCCACACCATGCAAAGAAAGAACGCCTGTAATGTTTAGACTACGTAAAGAAAGCAGGTCTACATCAAAATTTTCAATCTCGACAGAGATATCTTCCAATCTCCCTACGCGGTTTAGCGGAATGGTAATTTCCACAGGGATCAAATGATGAAGCTCGCTCGTGAACTGTTCAGGTGTGCGGTACACGCCCTCCAGCAGCAAATGCCCTCGCAAAGCGGCATGGTCGCCGTGGGTTACAACCTGAATGCGTGGCAGAAGCTCGATTTCCTCCAACTCAGCAATCCCGGCAGCTTCCTCCGTCAAATGAATGCGTTCATAAATATCAAAACGCAAGCCTTGCGGCTGATCATTCTGTTGTTTGTTCAAGGATGGCATCCTCCTTTGGGCAGTCTCCGCACATCCTCTGACTTCTGGTCAGGCGCACGGAAACTCCATATTGCAAACCGTTTCTAGGTTCAAGTATATGCGCCAAAATAGAAGGCATGCCATCTTTTATAGCTGTTTGTGCAGCTTTTGAAAATCATCCGGCCAAGCATCCTCAACAGTAATCGTTTCGCCACTCAGCGGATGACAGAAGGTAAGACACTCTCCGTGTAGCGCCTGCCTGCCAAAATCAGTAGCACGCCCCCCGTATAATACATCCCCAAGCAACGGGTAGCCAGCATGACTAAGATGTACGCGAATCTGGTGCGTCCGTCCTGTCTCCAGCGTCAGATATACGAGACTCACTGCACTTGAACCGCTTCCCCATACTTCCCCGAGTTCAATATGGGTAACCGCCTTCTGCCCAGTCGGAGATACACGACGGCGCTGCTTATGATGCCTGTCCTTGCCAATCGGCCAATCCAACGTTCGCAGCGATGGAGGTACTTTCCCTCGTACCAAAGCTACATACCGGCGGTCGATATCCTTAGCTCTCATTTGCTCGTCCAGCTTGAGCAACGCAAACTCATTTTTGGCATATAGCACTGGGCCCGTCGTATCCACATCCAGACGATGTACATGCCGTACCACCGCATGAATGCCATTCATCTCATAGTAGGATGCGACAGCATGATCCAACGTCAGCGGACCATCCTGCACACCACCGTCCGGATGTACTGCCATACCTGCTGGTTTATGTACTACCAGGCAAAAATCATCTTCATACAGTACCTTCAAATCATACCAGCGAGGGGTGATGCCAAGGTTCATTACAGGAAAAAGGGCCAGCCGCAGCCGGTCCCCTGTAAGTTCAATCTCTTTATCATGGCGCAGTCTGCGCCACAGCTTTTCCGGTAATTCCAAACGATTCAGCAACCACTGATCTACAGCATCAGCGCTGTTTTTTTCCCCGTCTGTGATTTCCCGTCCTGGCGTGACTTCCAGCCACGGTCCTCTTCTTTTCCAGCCACCTTGCCAGCTCATAGACGTTTGAGCGCGCGATAGTTCGCCTCAATGGTGGCATCAATATCCTCTACCGTATGCACGCCCGATACAAACATACCCTCAAATTGAGATGGTGCTACACTGACTCCCTCATTCACCATTTCAGTAAAGTAACGACGGAAGTGGTCCTGATTACTCGTTTTAGCTGTATCAAAATTGACAACCTTTTCTTCTGTAAAAAATGGACAAACCATGGAACCCACGCGATTGATCGTGACAGGGATACCTAGCTCGTTCGCATTACGTTCGAATCCGGCTTGAAGTCGTGCTGCCCGCTCTTCCAAGCGATCGTATACTTCTGGCGTCAGCAATTTAAGTGTCGAATAACCTGCTGCCATAGCCAGCGGATTTCCGCTAAGCGTACCCGCTTGATAAATGGGCCCCGATGGAGCAATCCGCTCCAGAATATCACGACGTCCGCCGTAAGCACCTACAGGGAGTCCACCACCAATCACTTTACCCAAACAGGTAAGATCCGGTGTCACACCAAAGCGACCTTGAGCCGAATGAAGTCCAACCCGGAATCCAGTCATCACTTCATCAAAAATCAGCAGACTTCCGTACTGCTGGGTTACCTCACGCAAACCTTCCAAAAATCCAGGCTGTGGCGGTACAACTCCCATATTGCCTGCTACTGGCTCGACAATAATTGCGGCAATCTCTTCGCCAAATTTCTCAAAAGCTAGCTTCACCGAAGCTAGATCATTATAAGGGACAGTGATGGTATGGGTGGCCACAACTTCAGGCACACCGGGACTATCGGGCAAGCCTAATGTGGCAACACCAGAGCCTGCTTTAATCAGCAAGCTGTCCGCATGACCGTGATATGATCCCTCAAATTTAAGAATTTTACTACGGCTCGTAAATCCGCGTGCGAGTCGAATCGCACTCATAGTCGCCTCAGTACCGGAGTTAACCATACGTACAATGTCCATAGAAGGAACACGCTCACATACGAGCTTGGCCATTTCGGTTTCTGCCAACGTTGGTGCGCCGAAGCTGGTTCCTTTTACAACAGCAGCCTGTAAAGCTTTAACCACTTCGGGATGTGCATGGCCCATAATAAGCGGTCCCCATGAACATACATAGTCTAAATAGGATTGACCATCAATATCATATACGCGCGATCCTTCGCCATGGTCGATATACACAGGTGTAATTCCAACAGATTTAAAAGCCCGTACCGGGCTGTTTACGCCACCCGGAATGTATTGTTTTGCCTCATCAAAGGCTACTTTGGAGTTCGTATCCTTGCGCACTGTTCGTTGTTCGTCGATCATTCTGACCACTCCTATCTTCTGAAAATAGACTTATTGCTTCAACCATCTTGCCGCATCCTTGGCCGAATAGGTAATAATCATATCTGCACCCGCACGCTTCATACTTGTCAAAATCTCTAGCACCATTGCTTTTTCATCAATCCAGCCTTGAAGAGCCGCTGCCTTGACCATGGCATATTCACCACTAACGTTGTAAGCCACCATAGGCAGATCAAATTGATCCTTAATCGTGCGCATTACGTCAAGATAAGAAAGGGAAGGCTTCACCATCAGCATATCTGCCCCCTCCAGCACATCAGATTCTGCTTCTCGCAATGCTTCACGTGCATTAGCAGGATCCATCTGATAGGATTTGCGGTCACCAAACTGCGGCGCAGAATCTGCGGCCTCCCGGAAAGGACCGTAAAAAGCAGACGCATATTTGACGGAATACGACATAATTGGAATATGTGAAAAGCCTTCTAGATCCAACCCCTGCCGAATCGCCTGTACAAAACCGTCCATCATATTAGATGGCGCGATAATATCTGCACCAGCTCTGGCCTGAGATACAGCTGTACGTACCAGCACCTCCAGAGATTCATCATTCAATACCTCACCGCATACCTCACCATCATGCTCATGCATGTGCACCATACCGCAGTGTCCATGGTCCGTAAACTCACACAAACAAGTGTCAGCCACAACCAGCAGTTCGGGATAACGCGACTTGATCAGACGAGTAGCTTCCTGAACAATACCATCGTCCACAAAAGCCGAAGTCCCTACGCTGTCTTTGGTTTCTGGGATGCCAAATAGGAGCACAGCGGGAATGCCGAGCTCACTAATCTCTTTCAGTTCTTCCTCCAGCCGATCCAGAGAAAAACGGTATACACCTGGCATAGAGCTAATTTCCTGTTTCACCCCAGTGCCAAATGTTACGTAGATCGGTTGGATAAAATCAGTGGGATTCAATACGGTCTCACGCACCATACTGCGGATTGCAGCCGACTGGCGCAAACGGCGATGTCTGGTAAAAGGAACACTCATGATTACAAACCTCCATTTTTTATACATTCGTTAGTAAAAACAAAAAAATTATAATGTCATAACAGTACTTGAACGTTTCCACTCACACAACGATTGGATCAGACTTTCAATGGTCGCCTTCTCTGACATAAAACTTACAGTCAAGCCGGCTTGGGTAGCTGTCTCACCGGTCAAAGGACCTATCACAGCAATCGTAACTCCCTCCAGCAGCGACACCGGATCATGGATCCCCATTTGTCTGAGGGCTTCTAAGAAAAAGGTTACAGTTGAGGAACTGGTAAACGTAATCGCATGAATGGCACGCTCCTGAAGCAGCTTGAGAAGTTCATCATCCTGTGTGTTGGCTGCTAGCACCGTTTGATACAAATCAGCCTCGGTCACATGAAGTCCCATCTCCCTCAGCTTTTCTGGCAGCCACGGCCGAGCTAGATCACCTCTTGGGAGAAATACGTTCTGCCCTGCCTGCAAATCCTGCTCAAATCCTTCGAGCAAGCCCTCTGCCTGAAATGGGCCCTCGATCTGTTCTGCCACAATTCCGTGCGTCCGAAGCGCGGCTGCTGTAGCCGGTCCGACTGCGGCAATACGCGCTTTGAACAGCATACGTACGTCCTTGCCCTGTTCCTTTAAGTGCGTGAAAAAGTATTCCACTCCATTAACGCTGGTAAAAAACACCCAATCATATTCTGGCAGTCGCGCAAATGCCTCTTTAATTTCCTGTTTGGTTGGCTCGTCCGAAGGGGCGACCGTCTGAATAACTGGAAATTCATAAGGCTCGCCACCAAGCTCTTCTATCCGATGGACCAGACTGCTGGCCTGCGCACGCGCGCGAGTAACCAAAATTCGCTTGCCAAACAAAGGCATGTCCTCAGCCCATTTTAACTGTTCACGTTGATTGACCACTTCTCCGACAACGATGACGGCGGGAGGCTGAAAATTCGCAGCCTTCACCTTAGCTTCAATATCCGCAAGCGTACCCACCAGCGTATCCTGCTCGGCACGGGTTCCCCAGCGGATCAAGGCAACAGGAGTATTTGATGGCTTGCCGTGTTTTATCAGCTGTTCACTGATATAGCCAATCTTTGCTACACCCATCATAAAGATCAGTGTGCCCGTTGCGTTCGTCACTTTATCCCAATGAATACTTTTGTCGAGTTTATCCGGACTTTCATGACCTGTAATGATAGATAGCGATGAGGCCATATCCCGGTGTGTGACTGGAATCCCCGCATAGGCGGGCACACTGATTGCTGATGTGATGCCGGGTATAATTTCATAGGAAATACCATGTTTACGCAGTAGCCCGGCTTCCTCGCCGACTCGTCCAAATATAGTAGGGTCTCCCCCTTTAAGACGAACAACTGTTTTTCCTTCCAAGGCCAAATCCACCAACAGCTGATTAATTTCCTCTTGCTTCATAGTGTGACGATCTGGCAACTTTCCAACATATATTTTTTGGGCCTCTGGCTTCATCAATCCCAAAAGGCGCGGGCTTGCCAGTCTGTCGTACACAATGACATCGCCCAATTGAATGCATTCCCAACCCTTGACCGTAATTAATCTTGCGTCTCCGGGTCCTGCACCTACCAAATATACTTTTCCTGCCATGCTATCATCCCCTCACCTGCGCCAGAATCTGTTCTGCTCCTTTGGCTATCAAACTGGCCGCCACCGCTTCTCCCAGCTTTTGCGGATCATTTCCCTGGAGCGTTTCCTTCAAAATAACCTCGCCATCTGGCGAGCCTACCATGCCCGTAAGGCTGATTTCTTGACCAGCCCAGACGGCATGAGCCCCGATCGGCACTTGGCACCCCCCATTTAACACGCCCAAAAAGGTTCGTTCTGCCGCAACGGTAGCCGAGGTATCCCGGTCGTTGTAAAGGCGCAGCAAGGCCAATAGCTCTTCATCACTCGCGCGACATTCAATACCCAGCGCTCCCTGCCCAACCGCCGGCAAACAGTCTTCTTCCGGTATATAGGATGTAATTCGATCTTTCCAGCCCATCCGATGCAAACCTGCTGCCGCCAAAATGATAGCGTCAAAACCTTCCGTCTCCAGCTTTTTCAGACGGGAATCAATATTCCCACGCACAGGCTCCAATTGTAGATCAGGTCGCATGGACTTGATTTGACTGGCTCTGCGCAGGCTACTCGTGCCCACCTTTGCCCCTTGAGGCAAATCCTCCAGGCTCTCGGCGCCCAATGTGATCAGGCAATCACGTGGATCCTCACGACGCGGTACAGCGCCGTTGACAAGCCCTTCCGGCAATTCGGAAGGCATATCCTTCATACTATGTACTGCCATATCAATCTCACCAGCCAGCATGGCCTGTTCAATCTCTTTGACAAAAAGCCCTTTGCCACCCACTTTGGACAAGGTTACATCCAATATTCGATCACCCTTGGTCAGGATTTTCTTTACGACAAATTGCAAATCCATTCCATGCTCCGCGCATAGCGCGTTCAAATCTTCAATGACATGCCCGGTCTGAGTTAACGCCAGCGCACTCTGTCTGCTGCCTACCACAATTGTTCGCATGTTATTCCTCCTGATTTTGCGCAATCCACAGGTCTATTTGTTGTTCGGTCCAAGCCATAAATTCATGACGGCGTATTTGATCCAAAATTCCGCTACTCGCCAAGCGCCTCAGTAGTTTAGTCCTTTGCTGTGGGGAACTTATCTTACGTTTGATGATCTGTCGCATATCGTGCATGAAATCCAGATATGGCTCGTATTCGCTACCAAACAACGTATCCAAGGCTGATGTAATATCAGCGGTCACAGCGGGGCCTGCCCCTTCTGTAGAGATACTAATCGTCAGTCTCCCTCGTCGGATGATGCCCGGCGTTATAAAATCTCCCTCTTCCGAGCGATCCGCCACATTTACCAGTATACCCCTTTGTCTGGCCTCATGCGCAACCTTATTATTCACTTCTCTCTGGTTCGTAGCGGCATATACAAGAAAGGCTCCCTGGAGGTCACCCTCGCGATATACGCGATTTACCCAGTGGAGCTGCTTGTGATCGGCCAGGACCTGTAAATCCGGCGTTATATTCGGGCTAATGAGGGTAATGGACGCCCCACTTTCCATCATCCCCTTAACCTTTCGTTCCGCAATCCTGCCGCCGCCTACAATACAACAGATCTTATTGTTACAATTCAACGAAATCGGGACAAAATGCTGCAAATGGCTTTTCACTCTCCCGTCCACTGATGAAATACAGACCAGGAATTCAGCAAAAAATTAAGAATCAATAGCGTGTAGCCCACCAATGCCCACTTTGCCATCACAAGCCCTGAACGCTGATTCAATCTTTTGCTCACTAAAAATATAATATACACACACAGGGCAATCGCTGTCATCAGCACCTTGGTATCTAGCAAGAGAAGCCAGCGTTCCTCAGCAATAATAGAAATAACGGCAACTACAATAGAGACTCCCAGCAAAGGAGTACCAATCAACAGCGCCATATGCGTATACCGATCCATCATTTCCAGACTCGGCAGGCGTCTGATCGTGTCATTCCATTTCTTTACTTTCAATTTACGATGCAAAAACAGATATAACCCCGAAAATACAGCTGCTACCGTCATCGCTACAAAACCAAGATTAGCCAGCGCAATATGAATCAGGAGCAGCCCATGCACGGTATGCCAATTTCCAAGTGGATTGTCGAGAGGCTCCATCCATATATTGTTGAGCACCAGCACTGCAAAACTAATAATATTAAGCAGCAATACCGCAAATTCGGAACGCTGATAACGTGTCAAAATCAAAGAAATCAGCACTAAAATAACTGAAAACAGAAATAGAAAATCGTAGGTCACGAAAATAGGAAGGTGCCCTTCATTCCAGGTTCTTATCCCCATATAAGCAAGCTGGAGCACCAGAACGACAACAAGAAGCCCTGTACCTGTCCGTTTAGCATTCGCATTGCGACGAATCCCATCCGAGAATACAAACAGAAGGCTCAGGGCAAAAACATAAATCATTGAATCATATATAAGCATGCCTGAAGCCACGTCTGTTCACCCACTTTTACAGGCTGGCCGGCGCAAACGACGCTGGCAAAGCCTGAGCCTGAACGGTTTTTTCATGAACACCGGCTTCCGGTTTTATTAACGCAGATGCATCGCTTTTATCTACTTTCTGAGCGGCGTCATCCAAACGATCCTCCAGAGCAAAAATGTGGCTAAACATGTCCAGGGCCTCATTCCCCTGTTTTTGGACAGCCAGTTCCTTTACCCGATTGATCGGATCATGCATCATCTGGTTCAGCATGCTCTTCGTCAAACGGCTAATCACTTTGCGTTGCCGTTCATCCAGCTCGGGAAGCTTATTGAACAAGCTTTCCAACGTATCCTGATGTACAGACTCCGCTTTTTCCTGTAATGCACGAATCACCGGACGCACTCCCATCGTTTTCAACCATTGATAAAACTCGCTAAGCTCATCTTCGATCATATGCTCGATTTTTGTAGCTTCGGTACGGCGCATTTCCAAATTGCTCTCCACGATCCCTTCCAGATCATCAATATCGTACAGGAAAACATTCTGTAATTCACCAATAGCCGGGTCGAGATCACGCGGAACCGCAATATCAATCATAAACAAAGGACGGGACTGTCGACGTTTCATACTTGCTTCAACCCGAGTCCGATCCAGAATATACCCCTGGGCACCTGTCGAGCTAATAACAATATCCACGTCCGCCAACCGATTCATGCCTTCCTCCATCGTAACCGGCGTTCCATGGAACTTGGAGGCAAGGTCTTCCGCACGGGACAAGGTTCGGTTGGCTACAATAACCTCGGCTGCTCCGCCGCTGTACAAATGCTTAACCGTAAGTTCACTCATTTTACCAGCACCGAGAATCAGTACCTTTTTATCGGTAAACATCCCGAAAATCCGTTTGCCTAGCTCAACTGCTGCATAGCTGACAGATACGGCACTTTCTCCAATAGATGTCTCTGAATGGGCACGCTTGCCCAATGTGACGGCCTGCTTAAACAACATATTAAACCACGTTGCCGTAATTTTCTGGGATTGAGCCTGAAGAAAAGCGTTCTTTACCTGTCCCAAAATTTGTGTTTCTCCGATTACCATAGAATCAAGACCACAAGTCACACGGAACAAATGCCGAATCGCCTGCTCGTCCTCATATATATATAAATGTTGTGTAAATTGATCACGCGGAATGCCAAACCATTGCTCCATAAAACTGCGTATAAAATAGCCGCACATGTGAAGGCGGTCCACTACAACATATATTTCAGTCCGATTGCAGGTTGCGACAACTACGCCTTCCAACACACTTTTGGTAAGTTTGAGTTGCTCCAGCGCTTTTGGCAAATCTTGTTCTGCAAATGTAAAACGCTCTCTGACTTCCACAGGCGCCGTACGATAATTCAACCCAACAACGACGATGTGCATTGCAAATTCACCTGCCTAAACTGTAATAAGAATAACCACTGTTATCATAAACTATGTTAATTATATCACAGAAGTCCGAATCTCCTCCGGCTGTTTTATGAATTGTTTATGAAAATTGAATAGCTTTCATGAAACCAGCACGTTCTGTATGATTTGATTTAGTGTAGACCACTTTTAAAACAAATAACCATGGAAATGTTCCATGGCTATAATATAGGACGCACAAACGGCTCCATAAAAAACGATTTACACTAACTCAGCCAGCTTGCACTCTGGTGATTCCACCTGAAGTTCTCCCAAGCCGCGAATCAGCTTTTTCGCATATGTTTTTTTCGGTTTTAGAACGGATACCAGGTAATCAATAGCCAGCTGCGGATCGACAGTCTCACCGCAAGTATAACAATCAATAGCGGCAAACCCTCTCTCAGGATACGTATGAATAGAGAGATGACTCTCCGACAACAGTACAAGCACGGTAGCTCCCTGTGGTTCGAACTGCTTGGATTGAACGGACATCACCGTTGCTCCGCAAGCTTCAGCTGCTTCAACTAATTGAGCCTCCAAAAACTGCGCATCATTCAGTAATTCAAACTCAACACCCCAAGTATCTACGGCAACGTGTCTTCCGAAAGTTGAGTACTCCAATTCCATCTTTCGGTTCCCCCTTCCTAGGAATAAAATGTTTGGAAAAATTTCATCCGCTAGGACCTACGTCATTCACTTCCCGAGGGAATAACCTCTCGCAACATTCAATGTCCTGAGTGAATCCTGGTTCCTATATTTCATTTTCAACGAGATTAAAAATAACATCTATGTGCAGCAAATGCAATCATTTTTTAAGAATAAAAAAGCCTATTTCGGTAAAGAAAGGGACTACATGGCATAACGATTCATTCCATATATTCATGCCTTATTAAGCTTCCAGTGCAAATAATTTTGAGCAACTCATTCGAAGCTTGTGGTCAATCTGTTCCAACTCCGAGAAAGTACGCGCCAAATTCCGCTGGTCAAGCAACGAATTAATGAGATGATATACGTCAGATATTTCATTTTCGACGTTCTGATGCTGAAAAAGCTGTTGCAATTCCTGCACCGTATTTTTATATTCGAATACCAGCCTGGAACCTCCGGCATTCTTCTCCATAATTTTACGAACCGTACCTTCATTATAAAAATACACCATAGTGAATCCTTGATACATTCGGTAAACGATGCCTTCGCCCTTAAAACGAACAAAAAGTTTGCGTATAAACAGGGTTAGTTGCGGATGAATTAAGCGACAAGTCAATTCACACACAAACGCTCCCTCTTTGGCTTCAAAAAACAAATGAACTTCCTCACCCGCACTATGCTCCAGAACGATTTCCTGTCTTCCGTTATCTAGAACTTTAATATAGTAATGCACCTGGGGATCATCCACTGCCCGCAAAAATTCGTCCATTTGGGTTTCCGACAAGGTCAAAGTGGTTTTAACATACTCTGTGGCTAACCGCTGAGCCATACCCATCTCCTCAATTCTTTCCTGAACCTATAAGTTTAAGCTTTAAATTTATTATACATCAGACCTAAAGTGCTTTTCTTGCACATCAAATCATAAATTCCCGCCATACATCGGAAATAAACGGAAAATGATGGGGTTGAGACTGCATTATCCCCCATATACTCACTTTTCGGCTTAAAATCCACGAGTTCTTTTTGTTATTATATATTATTCCCACCTATTTAGTAAGTTTATTTTTTTGAAGCCCGAACCATGAAAAAGGGACGTCCTCAAGGACGTCCCTAGCCTTACAATTCCGTCTGCTCTTCTTCGTCATTCTCTATATAGCTGGAGATGACAGACCACAGCTCTTCCTTGCCCATACCTTCTTCGGATGAAAAGGGGATAAACAATCCCCCGGGAAGTATTCCGAGTTCCTGCTTGATTACCTTGTAATGCTTTTCTCGCCGCGTTTTAGGGATTTTATCTGCCTTCGTGCCTACAACACATACGGGAAGCCCGTTATGACGCAGCCAATCATACATCATGATATCGTCCTTGGACGGCGGATGGCGCAAATCTACCATTTGAAGCACCAGTTTGAGTGGCTCACGCTCCAGCAAATAAGACTCAATCATCTGCCCCCAAGCCTTGCGGGACGTTTTGGATACCTTGGCGTAACCGTAACCGGGAAAATCGACAAAATAGAGATCATCATTAATCCGGTAATAATTGAGTTGCTGGGTTTTACCTGGCGTAGAACTGGTACGCGCCAAATTTTTACGGTTAATCAACCGATTAATCAATGAAGACTTTCCTACATTGGAGCGCCCCGCCAGAGCAATCTCTGGCAAAGCGTCCACAGGAAACTGATCGGGACCAACCGCACTTATTATAAATTCTGCTTTTGTTACTTTCATTGTGTCCTTAATTCCTCTCTAATGTACCCTTGCCTGCTCAACCAAAGCATGCTTTAGCACCTGATCCATATGGGCAACGGGGACAAATTCAACATCCTGCCGGATACTGTCGGGAATATCCTTTAAATCCCGTTCATTATCTTTGGGAAGCAGAATTTTTTTGTAGCCTGCCCGGTGGGCAGCCAGCGACTTCTCTTTTAAACCACCAATCGGCAATACACGGCCGCGTAGAGTAATTTCGCCCGTCATAGCCACATCCTTGGATACATGACGGTTGGTCAAAGCTGAAATTAACGCGGTAGCAATAGTAATTCCCGCAGATGGACCATCCTTCGGAATCGCACCCTCAGGAATATGAATGTGGATATCATTTTTCTCATAAAAGTCTAGTTCAATGCCCAGATCAACTGCTTTGGAACGGGTGTAGCTGAATGCCGCCTGTGCAGATTCCTTCATAACGTCTCCCAGTTTACCCGTAAGAATCAGTTTACCACTACCAGGTACGACCGTCACTTCAATCATCAGTGTTTCACCACCGACCTCTGTCCATGCCAAGCCTGTAACCGTACCGATCTGATCCTCCAGTTCTGCAACACCGTAACGGAATTTAGCGATACCCAGATGATCCTTCAGATTATCCGGTGTGATTTGAATTGGTCCTTCGCCACCAGATACAACGGACTTCGCCGCCTTGCGGCACAGAGAAGCCATTTGCTGCTCAAGATTCCGCACACCAGATTCACGCGTATATTCGCGAATGACACGCAGTAGCGTATCCTCCCCGATAACCAGTTGTTCCTCGTCCAAGCCATGCTCTCTCTTCTGCTTGGGCAATAGGTACCGATTGGCGATTTCCAGCTTCTCCAGTTCGGTGTAGCCAGGAATATAGAGCGTCTCCATGCGGTCCATTAGCGGACGCGGGATGTTGTGTGCAGCATTGGCTGTCGTTACAAACATCACATTGGACAGGTCAAACGGCAGCTCAACAAAATGGTCACTGAACGTATTGTTTTGTTCAGGATCAAGCACTTCGAGCAATGCCGCCGATGGATCTCCTCGAAAATCGGAAGCCATTTTATCAATCTCATCCAGCAAAAATACTGGATTAGACGTTCCTGCGGTCTTCATCCCCTGAATGATCCGCCCTGGCATCGCACCAACATAAGTCCGACGGTGACCACGGATTTCCGCTTCATCCCGCACACCTCCGAGAGAGATGCGGACAAATTCCCGACCCATGGATTTGGCAATCGAACGGGCCAACGAGGTCTTGCCGACCCCTGGCGGACCCACGAGACACAGAATCGGTCCCTTAATGGTCTTCACCAGCTTGCGTACAGCCAAATACTCCAATACACGCTCCTTGGGTTTATCCAATCCGTAGTGGTCGTTATTAAGTACCTCTTCAGCTTTGACGATATCCAGATCATCATCGGTAAACTTGTTCCATGGCAAGCTTAACAACCAATCCACATAATTACGGATGACGCCACCCTCGGCAGAGCTTGCCGGCATTTTTTCCAGACGATCGATTTCCTTTTCGACCTTCTCCTTCACCGGAACAGGCAACTCCAGTTCACTTAGCTGGTTGCGCAGTTCTTCAACTTCTCCCGCGCGACCTTCCTTCTCGCCAAGTTCCTTCTGAATTGCCTTCATTTGTTCACGCAGATAATACTCCTTCTGCGTCTTTTCCATCTGCTTCTTCACACGCTGGTTGATTTTACGTTCCAGCTCCAGTACTTCACGCTCATTGTTCAAAATATCCAGAAGCTTCTCCAGACGCTGAGTAACGTCGATCGTCTCCAGTATATCCTGCTTTTCCTTAATTTTGAGTGTCAAATGACTTGTGATTACGTCTGCTAGCCGTCCCGGCTCCTCAATATCCGATACCGCAGCGAGAGTCTCCGGTGTTACCTTTTTGGACAAGTTGATATAATGCTCGAACTGAGTTAATACAGTGCGCATTAGCGCATCCGTCTCAGGCTGTACGTTTTCTGCCTCGTGCAGCTCCTTCGCCATTACCTCGTAATATTCTTCATTGTCCGTATATTGAATAATCTCGGCCCGTTCCAGCCCTTCCACCAATACTCGAATGGTTCCATTAGGAAGTTTGAGCATCTGGCGTACCTTGGCTACCGTGCCGACTCGAAAGATGTCCTCTTGTGTAGGTTCTTCAATATTTACTTCTGATTGAGAACACAGGAGAATCAAATTGTCTTCAACCATCGCTTTTTCCAAAGCCTTGACCGATTTTTCCCGGCCCACATCGAGATGCAGAACCATACTCGGGTAGACCAGAAGCCCTCTTAAAGGCAGCAAAGGAAAACGACGACCTTTTGTCTTGGTGGGTCCCATCGCTTTCGCACCTCCAGTGATTCTCAGGTTCCGGATTTTACAATCCTCAAGTTGTTATCTTTCATATTTTATCAAATGTTTTATGAAAAAACCAATGAAAGGGTGGTTCATCAGCAAGATCCTGTATCTGATATCGTCCCGTTATGCGTTCCATCAGCCTGTAACAAGGAAGATTGGGATGGGCGAAAAGTCTCAATTGGCGCATGTACAGGCGAATCCGACGTTATCTCTTCCCCGAACACATGTCGGAACACTTCGGTAACCGACTGTACGGGAATCACTTTTAAACCCTCAATGCTGTCAAAAAGAGCTTGCCAGTTGTCCTGCGGAATGATCACTTTTTTGGCTCCTGCCTGAAAAGCGGCTTCAACCTTGGCTAATACACCACCAATCGGTTTGACACGACCATGGATGCTAATTTCGCCAGTCATTGCAATTTCATGATCCACCGGAATTCCCCGCATCGCGGAAGCAATGGCTGTTGCCATCGCAATTCCTGCGGACGGGCCATCTACCGGCGTACCCCCAGGAAAATTGATATGCAAATCGTAATTCGACGGAGACAATCCGAGCGTACGCAAAACGGTTAGAACATTTTCTACAGAACCTTTAGCCATGCTCTTACGGCGCAGTGTACGGGACCCGCCTCCGATTTCTTCCTCATCCACAACCCCCGTAATATTATAGCTGCCCTTTCCCTCAGGAACCGGAACTGCTGTAACTTCAATTTCAAGCAGCATCCCCATGTTCGGGCCATATACAGCTAATCCGTTAACGAATCCGATTTGCGGCAAGCCTGGTATTTTTCGGTCAGGACGCGGTTGAATTTGACTACTGCCCGCTACCCATTCGACGTCGGAAGCATTGAGACATTCCCTTTTCTCGGTAAGTGCCAAACCAGCAGCCAGCTGGATCATATTGACCGCCTCCCGACCGTTCGTTGCGTAACGCTGTACAACTTCTACCGCCTCAGGACAAGGGCCAAAGCCTAGCTTGTGGACGGCATCCTCTGCAATACGAGCAATCTCCTGTGGCTGCAAGGCACGGAAATAAATCTCCATGCACCGGGAGCGAATCGCAGGTGGCAGTTCATGCGGCGAACGGGTCGTCGCACCCACCAAACGAAAATCGGCTGGCAAACCGTTTTGGAAAATATCGTGGATATAAGCAGGAGTATTCGAATCTTCCGAGTTGTAATACGCACTCTCCAAAAATACCTTGCGATCCTCCAGTACTTTCAAGAGTTTATTCATCTGCGTTGGATGCAGCTCACCAATCTCATCAATGAACAGCATCCCCCCATGCGCCTTCGTCACAGCTCCGGGTTTAGGTTGTGGGATACCCGCTACCCCCATCGCTCCTGCCCCTTGATAGATTGGATCATGCACTGAACCTATCAGCGGGTCCGCAATACCGCGCTCATCAAAGCGGGCCGTCGTAGCATCAATCTCCGTGAATTTGGCATCTCCCTTGAACGGAGAGGACAGATTCTTCTTAGCCTCTTCCAGCACCACGCGTGCAGCAGCTGTCTTCCCTACACCCGGCGGGCCATAAATAATGACATGCTGCGGATTCGCACTACATAACGCAGCCTTGAGCGCGCGCAGTCCATCCTTCTGACCCACGATATCCTGTAATGTGGCAGGACGTGTGCGTTCAGCCAACGGCTTGGTAAGTGAAATAGAACGCAATTTGCGTAGCTTATCCAATTCCTTGCGGGATTCCCGATCCACCGCACTACGGTTCGTTTTCTGGCTCCGCAGGAGGTTCCAGAAATACAGACCAATAACAATCCCGAAAAACATTTGCACCAATAACAAAATCATAGTCAAGTCCATCGTATTTCCTCCGTTTCTCATCTCAGCAATTTTAAAAATGCCGCTCTATGAAAAACAGTATTTCCTTTTCCGCGATAGCTAAACGGCGGTCTTTCAAAAGATCAGAGAGAAATACAAAAACACCGCGAAGAACAGTTCTGTAGCAGAGCTGCTCTCCACGGCGTTTAAATGATGACAATAGATTATGACTATGCCTCTTTATAATAACTGCTTTTTGCCTACACCTTCTCGGCGGTATGACGTTCTTCACGTCCAGGTATTTTCCCTGTTTCCTCATATGCTTTGACGATGATATCAATTTCTTTTTTCAATTCGTCCACCATATCAGCCTCAGGTACTTTGCGAATCATTTTTCCATAACGGAACAAAAGGCCTTCACCGCGCGCTCCGGCAATTCCAATATCAGCTTCCTTCGCTTCACCCGGGCCATTTACTGCACAACCCAGTACTGATACTTTAATCGGTACCTTGAGTTTTGCAATGTAGTCTTCTACCTCGTTGGCAATAGAGAACAGATCAATATCCAGACGTCCGCAAGTCGGACAAGAAATCAATGTAGCTGCGTTTGTGATTAATCCAAACGTCTTGAGCAACTCACGAGCTACCTTCACTTCTTCCACCGGATCAGCACTAAGTGAAATACGCATTGTGGAGCCGATGCCTGATGCTAGCAAAGCGCCCATACCTGCCGCGCTTTTAACTGTACCCGTAAAGAGTGTACCCGCTTCGGTAATACCCAGATGGAGCGGATACTTAATAATTTCAGCGGCCTTCGTATAAGCAGCAATCGCCATAGGAACATCAGACGCCTTCAGTGACACGATAATGTCATGGAAATCAAGTTCTTCCAGTATCCCGATATGATACAGCGCACTTTCTACCATCGCTTCTGGCGTAGGGTAGCCATACTTATCAAGTAAATGCTGTTCCAATGACCCGGCATTCACACCAATTCGAATCGGAATCCCTTTTTCCTTACATGCCTTCACGACAGCTTCTACTTTTTCACGTCGTCCTATGTTACCTGGATTAATGCGAACTTTATCAATCCCATTTTCAATTGCCAGTAGAGCCAGCTTGTGATTAAAGTGAATATCTGCAACTAGCGGAATATGAATCCGTTTTTTAATTTCCTTAATGGCTGCGGCAGCTTCCTCATTGTTGACGGTAACCCGCACCAGTTGACATCCGGCTTCTTCCAAGCGAAGAATCTCGGCTACAGTTGCTTCCACATCTGCTGTTTTAGTTGTACACATGCTTTGGATGATGACTTCATTGCTGCCGCCAATCGTCAGATTCCCGACTTTAACGGGACGTGTGTCTTGTCTTAAGAACATGTACTTTTCTCTCCCATTAACGCCAAACCTCCACCCCTTAAAACCTCATACAGGTTTAGTGAAGTGGAGATCCGGCTTCTCATGTTTTAGAGATCGCGAAGTATCAATCCTTAGGCGCTCTCTTCTTGTTTTTTATCCTTATCTGTACCACCGAGTTCCGGTGCGATTTTGTCTTTTACAACCTGCTCATTGATGACGCAAGTAGTCACATCCTCACGGGAAGGAACCTCATACATTACGTCCAGCATAATACCTTCGATGATCGCACGAAGGCCACGGGCACCCGTGTTACGCTTGATCGCTTCACGAGCAATGGCTTCCAGAGCATCTTGCTTAAACTCCAGTTGCACATTATCCAGCTCAAGCAGCTTCTGGTATTGCTTGGTTAACGCATTTTTCGGTTCGGACAGAATACGAACCAATGTGTTCTCATCAAGCGGCTCCAGCGTAGAAATTACTGGCAAGCGTCCTACAAATTCCGGTATCAGACCGAATTTCAAAAGATCCTCAGGCAATACCATTGAAGTATATTCGCCTGGTTTCAGGTCTTTTTGTTCGCTGGTAGCGTTGAAGCCGATAACCTTTTTACCGATACGGCGTTTGATCATTTGCTCCAGACCATCAAAGGCACCACCGCAAATGAACAGGATATTCGTGGTGTCAATTTGAATAAACTCTTGATGTGGATGCTTGCGACCGCCTTGAGGTGGTACAGAAGCAACCGTGCCTTCCAAAATTTTAAGCAACGCCTGCTGTACACCTTCACCCGAAACGTCACGCGTAATGGACGGGTTTTCGGATTTGCGGGCTACTTTATCAATTTCGTCAATGTAGATAATGCCGCGTTCGGCTTTTTCTACATCATAATCGGCAGCTTGAATCAGTTTCAGCAAAATATTTTCAACGTCTTCACCCACATAACCTGCTTCCGTAAGGGAAGTGGCATCTGCGATAGCAAAAGGAACGTTCAAAATTTTAGCCATGGTTTGCGCAAGCAACGTTTTACCCGAACCTGTAGGTCCAAGCATCAAGATGTTACTTTTTTGCAGTTCCACATCATCAATTTTGTTTTGAGTATTAATTCGTTTGTAGTGATTATATACCGCTACAGACAACGATTTTTTCGCTTGATCCTGACCAATAACATATTGGTCCAGAATGTCACGGATTTGCATTGGTTTCGGAATGTCTTTCAGATCTACTTCTTCTTCATGACCCAATTCCTCTTCTACAATCTCCGTACACAACTCAATGCATTCGTCACATATATATACGCCCGGTCCGGCAACAAGCTTGCGAACCTGATCCTGAGATTTACCGCAGAAAGAACATTTCAATTGTCCTTTTTCATCATTAAATTTAAACATAGAGCCACCCCTTTACAGATTAATCGGTTTAGACAGCACCTGGTCAATGATACCGTATGCTTTTGCCTCTTCCGCTTCCATGAAGAAATCCCGGTCAGTATCACGTTCGATTTTTTCGAGGGGCTGACCCGTACGCTCTACATAGATTTGATTCAGCTTAGCACGTGTTTTGATAATCCAGTCCGCATGAATCAGCATATCGGAGGCTTGCCCCTGAATGCCACCAAGTGGCTGATGAATCATGACTTCACTATTGGTAAGCGCGTATCTCTTACCTGGCGCACCCGCTGTTAGCAGCAACGAACCCATACTTGCAGCCATGCCTACACAGATCGTCGATACGTCCGGCTTAATGAATTGCATTGTATCATATATACCCATGCCCGCAGTTACAGAACCGCCTGGCGAGTTAATGTACAAATTAATATCCTTCTCTGGATCTTCCGCAGAAAGGAACAATAGCTGTGCAATGACGAGATTGGCGACATCGTCATCAATCGGGCCACTTAGGAAAATAATACGATCCTTAAGCAACCGCGAGTAAATATCGTAAGATCGTTCTCCTCGATTCGTTTGTTCCACAACCATAGGGACGAGACTCATCACGACCAACCTCTTTTCTTTATTAAAATGAACACCTGTATTCATCCGCTTCCTTATGTCCCATTAAAACGGAAGCAGCAAGCATGAAACGTGAACACCTTACAAAATATTTTAACATGTTCAGAGTCTCGTGTCATATTTGCATGCGCTCATATATGCAGTGCGGGCTATTTACAGTACACTCTGCCGAGACCTTCTCATATTTAACCATGTTTCGTATGTATGTGCAAATATACGGTAGTGACTTATGTAAAACAAGAAAACGCGACTCACAGCACTTTCCATAAACGACTAAAATTTGGGTTATCAAAGGTAAAAATAAGGCACGTAACTTTCACTACGTGCCTTATCCCTATCTAATTACTACGTTTCAGCTTGTTACAGCATACTCCGTATATTTTATCGTCTGAATTACTCAGCAGCTTCAACTGGCGCTTCTACTTCTTTGCTGTTTTCCACCAACAAAGCAATGGTTTTGCGCAGTGAAATTTCTTCTTTCAGGTTAGCGAACGAGCCGTTACCTTCCAGAATGCTACGGATTTCTTCAACTGAACGTTTGTAAGCTTCAGCCATGTTTTTCAGTTCTTCATCAATTTCCGCTTCGGAAACTTCGATGTTTTCTGCTTTAGCCACTTGCTCCAGCACGAGGTTGTTACGTACGCGCTTCTCAGCATCAGCTTTCATTTGCTCTTCCAGGTCTTCCTTGCTTTGACCAGAGAATCCAAGGAACATTTCAAGGTTCATACCTTGGCTACGCAAACGGTTGTCGAAATCGCGAACCATGTTTTGCACTTCGCTCTTCACCATTGCTTCAGGAATGTCGATTGTTGCATTCTCAGCAACCTTCTCCACTACAGCACCCTCGCGAGCTGCTTTAGCTTCGTTTTCCTTACGATCCAACAATTGCTTTTTCAAGTCTTCCTTGAATTCAGCCAGTGTGTCAAATTCGCTTACATCTTTAGCAAATTCATCGTCCAGCTCAGGAAGAACTTTGCGTTTCAGTTCGTGAACTTTCACTTTGAATACCGCTTGTTTGCCAGCGAGGTCAGCAGAATGGTAGTTCTCAGGGAACGTTACTTCAACGTCCTTGGAATCGCCAGTGTGCAAACCAACCACTTGCTCTTCAAAACCAGGGATGAATGTGTTAGATCCCAGTTCCAAAGAATACTTCTCAGCTTGTCCGCCTTCGAATGGTACACCGTCCACGGAACCGTCGAAGTCAATAATAGCTGTATCACCGGATTGAGCAGCATCTTCATCAACGACAACCAGTTCAGCATGACGTTGTTGCAGGCGCTCCAGTTCTTGAGCCAGTTCTTCGTCGCTTACTTCGAGTTTGCTTACAGGCACTTCTACGCCTTTGTAATCGCCCAAAGTCACTTCAGGTTTAACAGTAACCTTTGCTTTGAACTTGAAAGATTCGCCTTTAGCAAATTGATCAATTTCAACGTCAGGGCTGTCAACCGGGAAGATGTCCGTTTGCTCTACAGCTTGGCTGTAAGCTTCTGGCAACAGGATGTCAATTGCATCTTGGTACAGACTTTCAATACCATAGCGTTTTTCAAAGATAGGACGTGGTACTTTACCTTTACGGAATCCTGGTACACTTACTTGTTTTGCCACTTTATTAAAAGCTTTGTCGAGTGCAGCGGCTACACGATCCGCGTCAACCTCAACTTCAAGAACCCCAAGGTTCTTCTCTATTTTCTCCCAAGTTGCTTTCATTTTATGCTTTCCCCTCCAACAAAATCTTCACTTAGTTTTCATTACAATCAACGCACACAAAATAACCACTATAGTATATCTAACATTACTGTCTTTTTCAAGAGCAGCCCTTTGAATGCTTCACAGGTAAACGTTTCCGGTCACTAAGGAGTGTGCATTCCCGCCGCTACGAATAGTCGCATCGACCGATACGCCTGCTCAAAACGGAAGCGCAACGCATCTGTAATACCATATATAGCACGGGTTTCTTCCTCATTATTATTACCGTTCAAACTTTCCGAAACGGTCTGATGGAGTGCTGCAGCCCAAATATCCGGCATTCCGTCCTCTTCCACCAACATGGATCTATAATCATTCGTACCGTATACTGCCATCACAAACTGTGACCACAACTCCTGTGCAAAATAGAATAGTGTAGGCTCGTGCACCTCAGTCTGATCAGCCACCCGTTCCAAAATACGCATAATCGACTCTGGAAAATCACCAGGCTGTAACGGAACCGTTTCAATGTCGATTTCCGCTTGTTCATCACCCCGTCTGATTTCTATCGTCCCTTCCATTCCGCGTCGTCGCATTGTCTGTAGAACACGGAATTGAAGTAAAGGATGGATTTCCCGGTCCGTAATCCAGCGAAGCAAGGCATCGTCGATTTCTGGCAGTTCCAAATAGGACAACTGCTCCAACGCTAAAATCGTCTGTTCGGATAAGGGTTCATCCATAGCCATCCGCAACAGCTTGTTGCCGTAGCCCGCATCCTGCTCCTGCTTAAAGCGTGCATGACGGCGAGCTAACTCTACTTCACTGACCTCTTCTTCCACAGCGTCCGTTACCGCCCCGCTGTCAGCGTACTGTGGAAATGCAGCTTCCAGCCATTGTAATAGAGCGTTCCATTCATCGTATTGCTTCTGCTCCTGTCCCTGACACTGCATTAAAAAACGCAGCATCGCCATCGCCTCTCCGTAACGTTCGTTTTCAAGCATCACGGTAAGTTGGATTTGATAATAGTCCAGTGTCTTCGGAAACAATACAATATTATTTTCTTTTGTCGTCACCTTGGAGTCCTTTATTCAAGGCACCCCCTCTCCTTCACAAGCTCAAGTATTTGTAGATTATATGAGAAACAGTAGCCGAAGTCCAACCACTCGTCTTACACATATTCACCTGTATTCTAACATACCCTTTTATAAGGCAAAAAAAACTACGTCTACTCAGAATTTATGCTGTATAAAGCCTAAATAAGCGATATATGCAAAATAAGACTTGAATTTCTTTTATCCATATGATATATTAATATTCGCTTGAATTTTATGTCCCAGTAGCTCAGCTGGATAGAGCAACGGCCTTCTAAGCCGTCGGTCGGGGGTTCGAATCCCTCCTGGGACGTCATAACAAGAAGCTTCCATAATGGAGGCTTTTTTTGTTCTCATGAAATAACTCACAGGGGAACGTCGGCCCATCGGCATCGTTAGCCTATACTTCGCAATCAACCATAGGGAGAGTATCTCTCTTGATAAATTACATCAAAAAAAGCTTCCGCAAGGGAGCTTTTTTTGATGATAAATAATGTAGAAAGAATAGTCTGCCACGCTACTTTAGGCGCTGGTTTCAAGTCACTACTCTTTCAATAAAACGCAGATATTGCTATCATCTATCATGTTACACCATTTTGAAGTAAAGGAGGTTGGCTGACTCCCTTGACTACGAATAAACTCCAAAAGTCGCGGGAAATTCATCGTTTTGTTGCCACTTTGCTTTCTATATTAGGTACTGGATTGGGTATGTTTTATCTCGCCATTCCTTCCTATATGATTGGAGGAGCGGCTCTGATCATCACACAGGGAATTCTGATCTATTTTACATTATTTTCTCTCGGATACCTGCTTATTATTTCGGGACCGCTGGCCATTATTCTCCACATTTTAGGCATTATTTTTACAATACGATCTTTTCAAATTACAAGCAATGTGGGTAGCGCGCCGACAAGTGCATCGTTGCCTTCCAAATGGCGCATGTTGCTCAGTCTCACTGTGGGAGCTACACTTCTACTTCTTGCAGTCACAATGAAATACGTAGATATTATAGAACCTTTTACACAAACAGGTGAAAATAAACGCAACGTAGCCGCAGAATCAGAGCAATATCTGGAGCAGAAATACGGAGAGGACTTTCAAATTCAAAATATTAGCTATCATAGTATTCCCTTCACTGAATATACCATGGAGGCGATCTCTAATCGTCATCCTTCCGTCCTCTTTAACATGACCAAGCGTCCTTATGAGGATGTCCCATTTAGAGAAAAATATCTTAACGCCCTTTGGGAGAGCCAACTGGACATGAAGCTCAAACCTGTTATACAGAAGCTATACAATGATGCAGCCGCTGTTCATTCTGGGGTGCAAGAAGGGGAAACAGATAAAATGATCAAAGAATACGACGATTTTAAACTGAATCCCGAAGCGGTCGGCGATCAATATATTCGTATAATTGTATTCGAGGATCTAACTGACTCAGGATTGTCATTGGAAAAAGAACGGGTATTACAAACTGCAAAAGTTCTCAAAACAGTGTTGGCCGGAAATAAAGCCTCATTAGACATCGAATACTTCCCTTCGGCTATGAATACCAACCGAAACCTTAAGGCAATAGAACTAAACGATTATATGTTTGGTCAGGACCATTTTGATGAAAAGACCTATGAAGTCAAGATAGAAGACATTTATAAGCTTATGTCAACAAAGGATATACAAATCACATCGCTTGACCGCGTGAAGTAGCAAGGAGATTAATCAAATGAAATTAATATCTTGGAATGTAAATGGCTTAAGAGCCTGTGTGACCAAAGGGTTTTATACTTATTTAAAAGAAACGAATGCCGATATTTTTTGCGTACAGGAAACGAAGCTTCAAGAAGGGCAGATCCTCATGGAGAACATGGAGGAATACACACAATACTGGAATTATGCTGAGAAAAAAGGATATTCCGGCACGGCTATTTTCACCAAAATCAAGCCGCTCTCTGTGCATTATGGACTTGAAGAAAATGAAGAACCGGAGGGCCGAACCATCACTTTGGAATTCGAAAAATTTTATCTCGTCAATGTGTACACACCAAATACCAAACGGGACTTATCCCGACTGCCCTACAGACTGGAATGGGAAGACCGTTTTCGCAGCTACCTGCAACAACTGGATGCTTTGAAGCCTGTCATCGTGTGTGGAGACTTGAACGTAGCTCATCAGGAGATCGATCTCAAAAACGCCAAAGCTAACTACGGAAATGCCGGTTTTACGCCTGAGGAACGGGAACGCATGTCACAGCTGCTAGACGCCGGATTTATAGATACCTTCAGAACCTTTTATCCTGACCGGACGGATGTTTATTCCTGGTGGTCCTACATGCCAAAGGTGAGAGAAAGGAATATTGGCTGGCGGATCGATTACTTCCTCGTCTCGGAGAGACTTCGTTCGCTATTGATGGATGCGAACATTGATTGTCATATTACAGGCAGTGACCACTGTCCTGTGATATTGGAGTTGCAAGATATTTCAGCATAAGCCCCCTGCCCTGACACAAGGATTTATGAAACTTTAAAAAGCGGTCATGCTCTGTTATTGCAGCATGACCGCTTTAATGAATGGAGCTATGTCCCCAAATATACCTCGATACGGGAAATCAACCGCTCTCTCACATCTTGTGCCTCTTTATGATCTAATATAGCCTGTCTTATCGTCTTCTTTTCGCCACTAGCGTAATGCAGTACATACTGGGTCACTATGCATTCCGGTGGATAAGTATCCTTGCGATCCGTATTAAAATAAGTCACCTGACAGCTTCCGAGAAAACAGAAAGATAGCTCACCTGTAGCTGTGAACAGCCAGCCTGGCAGCTTGGGCTCCAGCTTCAAGGATAGGCCCCTATGATCATAGCCAAACGGCTACCCGCCCGTCATCATCCATATCCACATATGAATAAATTCTGCCGTAGATCCGCTCAGCCTCGCGATATATCCCGTTCCATGCAAACTTGCATCAGGATTAGCACTGCTAGCAATAAAGGAGCTGTTCGGTTGGCCGGAAAAAACTCCATGATAGCTCCATTCTTATCCTCCACACCAAAGCTCGCAATTCCTTGTCCACGATTAACATAATACGCCCACAGAGGAATTCCCTGAACACCAGCAATACCGGGTAGAAAACTGGAAAAGGGCTTGGCCTGCGCAAAATTCTCAATCACAAAACGTCCTTGATCGTCAAAATAATACTGCTGCATCGTGCACCCCTTTTCTTTTTAAAACCCGTTATTCGCCATCATTTGCTTGAACCACAGCGCACTTTGTTTGGGTGTCCGTTCCTGCGTATCGTAATTGATGTGTATAATACCAAAACGTTTGCTGTATCCCCAGGCCCATTCGAAGTTATCGAGGAATGACCATACAAAATAGCCCTTAAGCTGACCTCCCTCCCCAATAAAGCGATGGCATGCCTTTAAATGTTCCTCAATGTAATGCTGACGCCCAATGTCTTCAATCTTTCCATTCACCAGTTCGTCCTTCATCGCTGCTCCGTTTTCTGTAATCAGGATGGGTAATCCTCTGGTAAAATCCTTCTCAATCCGTGTCAGCAGCTTATAAAAGGATTCAGGGTGAATCTCCCATCCCATATCCGTTACCGGTTCCTCTATGGAAATCTGCTCGACCTGAAGCAACGAAGCGTCTGTAGTCGCTCGAATGATACTGCGGGCGTAGTAGTTGATGCCCAAAAAATCCCCTGGCTGCTGAATCAGCTCCATATCACCAGGCTGTACAAAATCCAATCCGTTCAAATGCTCCCCGTACCATTCCACCATATCCTCAGGGTATTTCCCGTTAAACAATGGCTCGGCAAACCAACGATTAATAAAGCCATCCCGCCGGACAGCAGCGGCTACATCCTCGGAGTGTTCAGAGCCTGCATCGACATGCTCCATGTTCAGCGTAATACCGATATTGCCCGTCAGGCCCTTTTCCTTGTGTAAGTTCATGGCTATCCCGTGACACATCAGAATATGATGAGCGGCAGCAAGAGCTTCCCTCCAGTTCTCATGGCCGGGGGCATGCTCGCCTGTGCCATAGCCCAAAATAGAGGCGCAGTAGGGCTCATTTATCGTATTCCACCAGCTTATACGCTGTCCAAATCGATCCATGATTACAGAGGCATACGTTTTAAAATGTTGGATAGTCTCTCGCTGCGTCCAGCCACCCTCGTCCTCAATCCATTGCGGCAGATCCCAATGATACAGCGTCAGCATTGGAATTAGCCCAGCCGACTCAATCTCATCCAGCAGACGCTCATAGAAGAGTAGCCCCTGTTCGTTAACCACGCCAGGTGCGGGAATAATGCGCGGCCAGGCCACGGAAAAACGGTAATGTAAAAAGCCAAGTTGCTTCATTAATTGCACGTCTTCCTTAAAGCGGTGAAAATGGTCACAAGCCACATCTCCGCAGTCCCCTCCGATCACCTTCCCGGGTACTTGACAGAAAGTATCCCAAATAGAAGGCGTTCTTCCTTCCTCATCCACGCCACCTTCAATTTGATAAGAAGAGGTCGAAGTTCCCCACATAAACGTGGTGGGGAATGTATAGGTATTCTCATTCATACTTGGTATCATCCTTTCAGGAATCAAGACTTCACAGCTCCGGCTATCTTAGAATAAATGCACTTACCTTTACGAAAGCGGTTTAGTTAATTACAGCTACTATTATGTATCGGATAGCCTGTATTTGTAAATAGAGATTTGTAAATTATCAAATAAAATACAAATCACCGTTATTACTCCTTAAAATATTAGGAACCATCCTTTATTAGCACGGTTGACTCACTTCTATGAGGTAGCATAGAATACGAGTAATCATTAATTTTGAAAAACAAAGTCAATTTAACTAAATCAGTTTAGTTGCGGAGGATTCCATGAATATAAAAACAATAGCTAGCATGGCAGGCGTTTCAGTAGCAACGGTTTCGAAAATCATTAACAATTACACAGACATCAGTGAGGAAACCCGGCAGCGGGTACTTAAAATCATGGAGGAAACAGGCTATAGACCCTCCTCCTCGGCTAAAACGCTTGCTACCAAAAAATCTAATCTGGTAGGCGTTATATTTGCTGGTAAGCTGAATGTTGATTTTAGTCATCCTTTTTTTGTAGATATCATTAATGTCTTCAAAAAACAGATTGGCTTGCTCGGTTACGATCTGCTGTTTTTTTCAAATGAGAAATTTCTGGATAATGGAGAGGACTATTTGGCACGCTCGAAATATTTTTCAGTGGACGGGTGCATTATTATCGCTGGAGATGAAGTGGAGAAGAGTGTTTTTGATCTCGATGCCAGCCCTATCCCCTGTATCGGTGTCGATATTGAACTAACCGGAGCCAGTTCTTGCTACATTATGTCCGACAATCAGAAGATTTCAATGAAGGTTGTTGAGCACTTTTACATGAATGGATACCGCGACATGGGGTTTATAGGCATTGAACGCCCCTCCTTGGTTATTAAAGAGAGAGAGGAGGCCTTTATTGCTTCACTAAAACGGTTTAGTCTTGATGTTAGACCTGAATGGGTCGTGTATGGTAAGGACTACGCGGCAGAAGATGGATACCAGGTCGCGAAAGCGTGGATACAGCAAGGAAATTTACCAAAAGCTATTTTTGCGGCGACCGACCTGCTTGCCTTTGGTGCCATACGTGCTTTCAAGGAAAGCGGCTTGAGGGTACCCGAGGATATTGCTGTAGTGGGATGTGATGATATAGAAGCCTGTCGTTATACCGAACCTCCACTGACGACTGTAAAACAAGACAAGCAAAAAATAAGCCGTCTAGCTGCTATGGTGCTGTTTGACCTGATGAATAAACAAATGGATACCAAATGTATTAAAGTCGAGCCGGAACTGGTCATTCGTAGTTCCTGCGGAGCCGGCCAACATTGGAACCATACGAAGGTCAAAGGTTAGCTCATGCCTTAAAAAAGATGACTCCTGATAAGACTCAGAAGTCATCTTTTTGCAGTTTAATATTCAGAGACCCAGCGCTTAATCATTTACTTGTAGGCCATCATCGCATTCACAGCCTTTTTCCAGCCTTCATACAAGCCTGCACGTCTTGATTCATCCATATTCGGGGCAAAAGAGGTTTCCACCCTCACCCGCTTACGAAGTTCATCCGTACTCTTCCAATATCCAATAGCCAAACCTGCCAGACATGCAGCCCCCAGTGCCGTCGTCTCATGGATCACTGGCCGCTCCACCGTTGCATCTAAAATATCGCTCTGGAATTGCATCAGAAAATTGTTCAATACAGCTCCTCCATCCACCCGCAGCGTCTTCACCGCAATACCTGAATCGATCTCCATGGCTGTAAGCACATCTTTGGTCTGATAAGCGAGTGACTCCAATGTGGCGCGGATAAAATGCTCCTTCGTGGTCCCTCGTGTTAGGCCGAACATCGCTCCGCGCACCTCGCTATCCCAGTAGGGGCTCCCCAGTCCGACAAAAGCGGGGACAAGATACACTCCTTCCGTAGACGAAACACGAGCGGCATAAGGCTCACTGTCCTTCGCTTCACGGAACATACGCAGCCCGTCTCGCAGCCACTGGATCGCCGACCCCGCTACAAACACACTCCCCTCGAGTGCGTATTGCACTTTGCCTTCCTCCAGTCCCCAAGCGATGGTCGTAATCAGGCCGTGTTTAGATTCAACAGGCTGATCCCCCGTATTCATTAGCATAAAGCAGCCTGTGCCGTAAGTATTTTTGATCATCCCTTTTTCGTAACATGCCTGACCGAACAAGGCTGCTTGCTGGTCACCTGCTGCACCGGCGATCGGTACATTCTGACCGAAGAAATGATAATCCACGGTGTGCGCATATACCTCAGAAGAAGGTCTTACCTCAGGCAGCATGATTTTCGGAACACCCAGAATGTCCAGCAGCTCTTCGTCCCACTTTAGCTCATAAATGTTGTACATGAGCGTCCTGGCTGCATTCGAGTAGTCCGTCACATGTGCCTTTCCGCCGGATAGTTTCCAGATCAGCCACGAGTCAATCGTACCGAATAACAGGTCACCTCGTTCCGCCTTTTCCCGCGCGCCCTCTACATGGTCCAGTATCCACTTTACTTTAGTGCCTGAAAAATACGGGTCGATCAGCAGCCCTGTTTTGCTGTGAAACAGTTCCTCGTGCCCTTGTCGCTTCAATTCTTCACAGATGTCCGAGGTTTGGCGTGATTGCCATACGAGTACATTATATACGGGCACTCCTGTATTTTTGTCCCACACAGCCACCGATTCTCGCTGATTGGTAATGCCGATGGCAGCCACTTGATTTGCTTTTACACCGGATTCGGAAAGACAGGAGGCAATGACTCCGAGAATAGAGCTCCAGATTTCATTCGCATTCTGCTCTACCCAGCCGGGATGAGGAAAATATTGCGGAAATTCTCGCTGAGCCGAGTACACTACATCTCCCTCGCTATTGAACAAAATCGCTCTTGAGCTTGTCGTTCCCTGATCTAGTGACAAAATATATTTTCCCATTGTTCATCTCTCCCCGTGTAAATCCATCGTTTTTACGCTGTAAGTTTGTGATCCGTTTTATGATTTTTATAAGTACGACTCATACGGAAGGTAATCAAGAGTACAATCACGATGATCCCTAGTAAAATCCAGAAAGCCGGAGTCACACTCCCCTTAAAAACAGCCTGATAAAACAGCCCTGCGAAAGATCCACCCAACAGAGGCCCTACAATGGGCACCCAGGCATATTTCCAGTTGGATGCTCCCTTACCGGGAATCGGTAGTAAATAATGCATCAGACGCGGCCCAAAATCCCTCGCTGGATTGATGGCATAGCCCGTTGTGCCTCCAAGGGATAAACCGATACTGACAACTAAAAAACCAACAATCAGCGGTTTCAGGCCGTCTGTAAATGAATTGGCGCCAAACGACAGTAAAGCAAGAACAAAGATGAAAGTACCTATCATTTCACTAAGCACGTTGGCAAACGGATGATCAATAGCTGGTCCTGTCGCGAATACACTGAGTTTGGCTGCTGTGTCCTCCGTCTCTTTCCAGTGGGGCCAATAATGCAAAACGACGATGATCGCACCCGCCATGGCCCCAAGAAGCTGAGCCACAATATAGCCGGATACATCTTGCCATGGAAAACTACCCTGAAATGCCAACGCGAGTGTAACTGCCGGATTCAAATGCGCTCCGCTGATTTGACCCACTGCATACACCGCAATAGCTACCGCAAGCCCCCAACCCATTCCGACCACAATCCAGCCGGAAGCGTGGGCAAATGACTTTTTCAGGGACACCCCTGCGCACACTCCGCCACCTAGGGCAATAAGAATCATTGTCCCTATGAATTCGGCTGCGTATGGCGACATACAACCTACCTCCTCAATAGATCACCCGATTTTGATCGCTTTCATCGCACAAAAAAAAGAAAAGCCATCACAAATCAACCCTGTGCTGTACCATGGGATGTCTGCGTGGCTCTCTTGTCTCCGTCACGATTATTAACTTAAATTTGATACTATATAAGCATGTAAGCGATGTCAACTGCGGATTTACGTCATTTCATAGCTTAAAATAATCGTTGACCATGTTAGATCCCCCGATTTATGATGTAAAAAAATGGGCACAAGTAAGGATTTCAGGATGAATACGACACTCCCAAACTCGATGAAGAAGGGAAGAATGTTATGCTGAAATTTCTGCAAAAAATCGGCAAGTCGTTAATGCTTCCAGTAGCTACTCTACCCGCCGCAGGGATTTTGCAAGGATTAGCTCTGATTAATTATGAAACGGATATACCGTTTGGTCCCGTAGTTGGCGGATTTCTGAATCATTATGTCACTCCTTTTCTGAACGAGGGGGCGGGGGCTATCTTCGGTAACCTTGCGCTCATTTTCTCCATTGGTGTTGCCATTGGTCTGGCAGGCGACGCAGTAGCCGCATTATCGGCAGTCATTGCCTATATGGTGTTGACCCGTATTTTGGCGGCAGTGCCGGGTATATTTGCATATATTCCAGACGACGTCAAGCTGGACATGGGCGTATTGGGTGGTATTTTTATCGGTGGATGGTCTGCTTTTCTGTTTAAAAAATATCATAATATTCAGCTCCCGGATTGGCTTGGCTTCTTCTCAGGCAAACGTTTTGTCCCCATGATTACCGCCTTCACGACCATGATTCTGGCCATTCTGCTCGGAATGATCTGGAGTCCGGTACAAGATGGGATTGCAGCCTTCGGCAACTGGATTGTCGGGTTTGGCGGAATCGGATCAATGGTATTCATGATTGCCAATCGGCTGCTGATCCCGCTCGGTTTGCATCATGTACTAAACTCAATCGCGTGGTTTCAGATTGGTAACTACACGAATGCAGCTGGCGAAGTTGTTCATGGTGACCTGACCCGTTTCTTTGCAGGCGATAAATCAGCTGGTCTATTCATGTCCGGTTTCTTCCCTATTATGATGTTTGCTCTCCCGGCAGCCGCTCTCGCATTCATCCATACGGCTAAACCGGAAAAACGTAAAGCCGTCGCTTCCATTTTCATCGGTTCTGCGCTGGCATCGTTCCTGACCGGAATTACCGAGCCCCTCGAATTTTCGTTTATGTTCATTGCACCATTGCTTTACGGCGTTCATGCTCTGCTGACAGGCCTGAGCGGCCTGGTCGTATACCTATTGGATGTCAAACTGGGCTTTTCCTTTTCAGCAGGACTCATTGACTATTTGGTCAATATGAAGCTCTCCACTCACCCATTGCGAATGATCCCGGTCGGGCTTGTCTTCGCCCTCATCTATTACTTTCTGTTCCGATTTATCATTCTCAAATTCAACCTAAAAACTCCTGGGCGTGAAGATGATGGAGAAGACAGTCTCCTGTCTGAGGCTAACGAATCTGTACCCAATAAAAAAGCAAACGCTACATCCGACACTCCGTCCAGTCAGGCAGGCAGGGTACTAACCTATCTCGGCGGTTCGGACAATATCCTAAGCATTGATGCCTGCATCACACGGCTGCGTCTTGTCGTCAAAGACGACAAAGCAGTTAACGATCAAGCTCTCAGGCAGCTCGGAGCGTCGGGAATCATCAGGCTTGGTAACGGTACCCTGCAGGTTATTTTCGGGACTCGGTCCGAAATTCTGAAAGATGAAATACTGCGGTTGATGTCATGAGCTGAATCCCTAACTTAAGTACGTGCGTTCTTCATATAACAGACGCACGTGCTTTTTTTTATGGATAAACGTTTCAAATTTTTTGTTTTTGGTTAAGGCAATGCACATAAATGGGTAACAGCTTCATATGATGGAGCTAAACCATTTACAACTTGTTTAGCAGGCAGATTATCTCAGACAGCAAGGAGGGAAATGATGTGAAGACAGTACAATGGTTGGTATTATGTCTTGCTTTTCTCACTATGTTCAGTGCTTGTAGTGGACCCTCGTTCTCTGAAAGTCAATCATCTGAAACTAATTTGTCAAATGGAAAAAAGATAACGCTTACATTATGGTATTGGAACCGTTCCATTGATGATGAACTACTCGCCCAAGCGGAAAAACACTTTCCCAACATTGAATTAAAAACTCAAAAAATAGGTGGTGACTTCAAAGCTAAACTGAAGACAACGCTCGCAGCTCGTTCTGGTGAACCAGACATCGTAGCTCTGAACGACTGGATGGTGGAGCTATTTCCAAGTGCGGATCGTTTTTATGATTTAAGGGAGCTCGGAGCAGACCGCCTAAAAGATCAATATTTGGAATGGAAATGGAATCAGGGGATCACTCCTGATGGTAAAATGATTGCATTTCCCATGGATACTGGGCCTACTGCCCTCTTCTATCGAAGCGATCTATTTGAGCAAGCAGGCTTGCCTAGTGATCCTGAAAAGGTTAGTGCCTCGATCCGCACATGGGATGATTACATGGCAGCCGGAGAACAACTTCAGCAGAAATTCGGAAGCCGTTCGTTTTTGGCCGATAATATTGTAAACGTTTACAATCAAGTGCTCGCTCAGCATACAAACCTCTACTTCAAGCCGGATGGCAGCTATATTGGCAATCAATCTCCTGACATCCGTCTGGGCTGGAAAACCGCTGTCGATTTCCACAAGAAGCATCTGCTCGCCAATGCGGATGGCTGGACTCCCGAATGGAACGCTTCGGTCAATAACGGCAAAATTGCCTCTTTTGTAGGGGCTGTTTGGATGAAGCAAGTTCTCACAGAGGCCGCGCCGGATACAGCGGGCAAATGGAGAGTCGCCCGTGCTCCTGGAGGAGACGGCAACCTGGGTGGTTCTTTCATTTCTATCCTCAAATCCAGCAAACATCCCAAAGAAGCCTTTGAAGTCCTGACCTGGCTGCAAAACCCGGAACACCAGTTGGAAGCCTACCACAAAATCGGACTGTTCCCGTCCACTCCCGGTGTCTTTGACGATCCTATCATGGGAACACCCGAGCCTTTCTTTGGAGGTCAGGCCACCGGACTCATCTTCGCCGCCTCCGCACAAAATGTGAAAAGCAGCTATTTCGGCGAGCGCTATCCTGTCATCCACGGCATTGTGACCCGTCGCCTTGCTAATGTCGCCAAACAGGATGCCAATTCCGATGTATTATGGACGGAAACCATGGAACGAATCGAACGGGAATTACAGCGATAAAAAAACAAAATTCAAAAAAGGCGTGTGGACAATATGCTGAGAGAAATCTGGAAGCACCGTGCCGTTTATGCTGCGATCTCGCCGTTTTATCTGCTGTTTGGCATCTTTGGACTGTTTCCGATTGGTTTTTCATTATACCTGGCGTTTCACAAATGGGACGGAATCGGAGACATGACCTACAACGGCTGGGGCAACTTTCGCTACCTTGTAACAGATCATGAATTTTGGCAGGCTGTAGGCAACACCTTTGTGATCTGGGTGTATGCAACGATTCCAATGCTATTCTTCGCACTGATTATTGCCTTCCTGCTTTATGCCCCTTTTGTGAAAATGCGCACCTTATGGCGAGTTGGATTCTTCCTGCCCAATGTGACGTCTATTGTGGCTGTTGCCATCATATTTGGTGCCTTATTTGCCAACAATTTCGGATTTCTCAACTACCTTCTGCAACTCTTGGGACTGCCCATGGTTCAATGGCTGAATGTGCCATGGGGTATCCAAATTGCCATTTCTTCTATGGTCGTATGGAGATGGATGGGCTATAACGCAATCATCTATCTGGCCGGACTTCAGAGTATTCCGCATGTGCTGTATGAGGCCGCCAAAATAGACGGAGCAACCGGAGCGCAAGCTTTTTTCCGCATCACTATCCCCATGCTGCGCCCAGTCATTCTGTTTACGGTCATTACGTCCACCATCGGCGGTATGCAACTCTTCACCGAGCCACAGGTCCTGGTCGGTAATGACGGCGGTTCCGGGGCAAGTGGCATGACCATCGTTTTATACCTGTACCGCGAGTCGTTCATTAACAACTATTTTGGATATGGTGCAGCCGTCGGATGGGGCATGTTCCTCATCATTGCTCTATTCTCCATCATCAACTGGAAACTTGTTCGAGGTAAAAAATAACGATGGGAAGGAGCTTCACAACATGATGCAGACACGTGCAAAATCCTTTGTTTTATATGCCGGATTGTTGGTGGGAATCATCCTGTCGATGTTTCCATTTTACTGGCTGATCGTCATGGCAACCCGTACAACTTCAGACATCTATCGTTTTCCACCGCAATTGTGGTTTGGTAGCCACTTCTTGGATAACATAACGAGAGTATTGCAGCAGATTAATTTTGCCGGAGCCTTTTTTAATACCCTTTTTGTAGCCGGTTCTGTTACCCTATTGGTTCTGTTTTTCGATTCACTGGCAGGTTTTGCATTCGCCAAGTTTGATTTTCCGGGCAAAAAAGTGCTATTTATCGTTCTGCTAGCTACAATGATGGTCCCTTCACAACTTTCGCTTGTCCCCTCCTTTGTCATGATGGCCACCTTTGGATGGGTAGGTACGTTCAAAGCGCTTATTATCCCGGGGATGGTAAATGCCTTCGGCATTTTCTGGATTCGTCAATATGCGGAAGAATCCATTCCAAAGGAGCTGCTGGATGCGGGGCGGATGGACGGATGCAGCTTTTTTCGGCTGTACTTGAATGTAGCACTGCCTATTCTACGTCCTGCGTTCGCTTTTCTCGGCGCGTTTACCTTTATAGGAGCCTGGAATGATTATTTATGGCCGTTAATCGTCTTAACGGATGAGCGTAAATTCACACTCCAGATTGCACTGTCACAATTAAACGGGATATACAATACGGATTATGCGATGGTCATTGCGGGCACCCTGCTTGCTGTACTGCCACTTATAATTTTATTTCTTTTCATTAGCCGCCAGTTTATTTCCGATCTTGCCGCCGGAGCGGTCAAAGATTAGATTTATTTGAATTCCCTTATTCATTTCATGTATAATAGTTAATCGTCATTTCAAATAGCTTACATGGTAAAGTTAGGTATTCAACAGGCAATCAGGTTAAGCGATTTACGATTTGAACATGAACTATGAACTGAGGGGAACTTTCCAGATGAACAAATTCACATATTATAACCCCACCAAATTAATATTTGGAGACAATCAAATTGAAGAACTGCAGCAGGAGCTGCTGAATTACGGCAAAAATATTTTACTGATATACGGAGGCGGAAGTGCCAAGCGAAATGGTCTGTATGACCAGGTATTAAACGCGTTAGAGCCGCTACATCTTAACATTCATGAATTGTCCGGCGTAGAGCCGAATCCGCGCTTGTCCACCGTTAAGAAGGGCATCGACATTTGCCGAAATGAAAACATCGACTTCTTACTTGCAGTAGGCGGCGGAAGCGTTATTGATTGCACCAAAGCCATCGCAGCAGGGGCTAAATATGACGGCGATGTGTGGGATATTATCAACAAAAAGCACATGCCGACCGAGGCTCTACCATTCGGCACCATCCTCACACTCGCCGCCACCGGTTCAGAAATGAATCCGGATTCTGTCATCACCAACTGGGAAACGAACGAAAAATACGTATGGGGCAGCGCGGTGACGCATCCGAAGTTTTCGATTCTGGACCCAAAAAACACCTTCTCTGTGCCACGTGATCAGACGGTATATGGCATGGTGGATATGATGAGCCATGTGTTTGAACAGTATTTTCACAATGTTAAAAATACACCGTTGCAAGATCGTATGTGCTTTTCCGTGCTGCAAACCGTGATCGAAACTGCACCTAAACTGCTGGAGGATTTGCACAACTACGAGCATCGTGAAACGATTTTATATGCCGGAACGATTGCTCTTAACGGAACACTGCAAATGGGCTACTTCGGGGACTGGGCTTCGCATACGATTGAACATGCATTATCTGCTGTATATGATATTCCTCATGCTGGCGGTCTGGCGATCCTATTCCCCAACTGGATGAGACATACGGTCGATCAGGATGCTGCACGCATGAAACGGCTGATGCTCAGCATGTTTGACTTAGACACCGTAGATAAAACAGATAGAGAAATCGCTTTGGAGGGTATTGACCGTCTTAGTGCATTCTGGACAAGTCTCGGTGCCCCTTCCACCCTGGCCGATTACAATATTAATGATGAGCAATTGGAAAAAATTGCAACCATTGCAGCCCGTGAAATGGAATATGGAGGCTTCGGTAATTATAAAAAGCTGAATCAAGAAGATATTTTAGCTATTTTGCGTGCATCGTTATAACATTCAAAAGGGAGTGTCCTCAAGCCTGTGATGGCTGAAGGCACTCCCTTTTGGAATTTATGAATTAACCGTGTGTCCCTTTTCTTCTACTTGAATAGCTGCCCCTACACTGGCACCTGCAAGAATGCCCTTTTTCTTACTAGAATTCAGAGAATCCATATAGATTCGGGTTTCTGCAACGACAATGCCTGACAAACCAAGCAGTGCAATCAGGTTCGGGAAAGCCATCATTGCGTTAAAGATATCTGCCAGCAGCCAAATGGCTTCCAACTTGATGAACGCACCTCCTGCCACAAGTGCGATGAACAAATAACGGTATGGTTTAATCCATTTGACACCCAGTAAATATTCAACACAACGTTCCCCGTAGTAATTCCAGCCCAGTATCGTTGTGAATGCAAATAAAATAAGGCTAATCGTCACGAGTTCTGCACCAGCCGGAAAGGCACTGGAAAACGCATGCTGGGTCATCAGACCTCCATCGTCATTTCCACTCCATATTCCCGTAACCAGCAACGTAAATCCCGTCAGATTACAAATAATCATCGTATCGATAAATACGCCTGTCATGGATATCAACCCTTGTTCTGCAGGCCATTTCGTCTTAGCAGCAGCTGCTGCAATTGGCGCACTTCCCAAACCGGCTTCATTAGCAAAAATACCTCTGGCAACTCCACTTCGCATCGCCAACATAATCGTCGCTCCGGCAAATCCACCCGTTGCAGATGTGGTCGAGAAGGCCCCTTGTAATACTAAAGCAATCGCATGAGGAAGCTCTCCTGCAAACTTAATGAGTACAATTAAGCAAACTACGATATAGAGCCCCGACATGAATGGAACAATCTTTGTGGATACCTTGGCAATACTTTTGAGTCCTCCAATCGTAACAACAGCAGTTAACACGGAAATAATGATCGCTGTAACTACCGTTGGCACTCCAAAGCTACTTTCCGTCGAAGAAACGATAGCCTTTACTTGCGGAAAAGTACCGATTCCAAATAGGGCTACAAGAACACCAGAAAAGGCAAACAACATCGCCAGCGGCTTGAAACGGCGGCCAAGTCCATTTTCAATATAATACATCGGACCACCCGAAAATTGTCCGTTCCGGTCTTTAACACGGTATTTAACGGATAATAATCCTTCCGCATATTTGGTTGCCATCCCGAAAAAAGCTGCAACCAGCATCCAGAATAATGAACCGGGCCCACCCAGCTTGATCGCTGTCGCTACGCCAACAATACTTCCTGTACCTACAGTAGCTGCCAGTGCCGTACTCAATGCACCGAAGCTGCTTACATCTCCGCTACCTTCGTCCGGCGCTTTACCAATTAGCTTGAGCGCCAAAGGCAATCGAATAACCTGAAGCAGCTTCAAGCGGATCGTTAGCCACAACCCCGTGCCCATCACGAGAATAAGAAGCGGCGCTCCCCATATCCAGCTGTCAATCGTTTCTAACACATGTACCAAATTCATTTTCAACCCGCTCCTCCAACATATTAGAAAACAAAAAAGAGTCAAATCAGCTGATTCGACTCCTGGAGAGGTTAAAGGCACGAAAAAATACAACCATCTTGTGCAGGTTTCTGCCTCTAATAGCTCATAAAAAAGCCTAGGGCATTCCCTGTCACAGGTTATTCGCGTCTCTGTCCTTTTGCCTGAGAGTTTAAGCAGATGTTCTCTGCGGTGCACCTTCGGCGCCCAATTAAGGGTCTCTCCAGAGTTCTGTCCGTTTACGGTCCCCGCTTGTGGCTGTAAACAGCCTAAGCACCTGAGAGTTTTGCCCCTTCGGTCGGAACTTTCGTTCCATCTCCCGCAAACATCAACCAGACATATGAAATTTTTATTCATTATACAGAAAACTTTCAGCTTATTACAAGTGAAAAGTTTGTGAAGCCCTCTGAAATATTATTATGTCTATCAAAAAAGCGGGTACAGCAGATTGCATCCTTAGGATGTCCTCTGCTATACCCGCCCGAGACGATATGAAATTACAATTCTTCACCATTGGTTGCTATCACATTTTTATACCAGTTAAAAGAGTCTTTTTTGGAGCGTTTGAGCGTTCCGTTACCGTCATCATCCAGATCAACGTAAATAAATCCGTAGCGCTTGGACATTTCGGAAGTAGACATGCTCACAAGGTCGATAGGGCCCCAGTTGGTGTAACCAATCAGATCAACACCGTCGGCAATCGCTTCCTTCATTTGGACAATATGCTGACGCAAGTAATCAATGCGATACGTGTCATGCACAGAGCCGTCCTCTTCCACCTTATCATATGCACCCAAGCCATTTTCCACGATGAACAGAGGCTTTTGATAGCGATCATAAAACGTATTCAGTGTAACACGCAGGCCGATCGGATCGATCTGCCATCCCCAGTCGGAGGATTGCAGATACGGATTTTTCACGCCGCCAATCAGGTTTCCTGCTGCTTTCTCGCCTTCTGGACCTGCCGATACGGTCAAGGTCATGTAGTAGCTAAATGAGATAAAATCAACCGTATTATTTTTCAAAATTTCGTCATCGCCGGGTTCTGTCTGGATCACAATATTATTTTCTTCAAAATAACGATTCATATAGTTGGAATATTCCCCACGGGCATGCACATCCGTAAAGAATAGGTTCATCTGATTTTCATGCTGGGCTTTCAGTATATCCGCTGGGTTACACGTATGTGGATAGCTTTCTATACGTGCCAACATACAGCCGATCTGAGCACCCGGGATGATCTCATGTCCCCGTTTGGTTGCCAGTGCACTAGCTACAAATTGATGATGCAATGCTTGATATATCGCTTGCTGTTTGTTTTCTACACGGTCAATAACCACACCGCCACCGGTGAACGGACTCATGGTCATTACATTGATTTCATTAAAGGTCAGCCAGTATTTTACTTTATCCTTATAGCGTGTAAACACCGTTTCGGCATAATTGACGTAATGCTGTATGACTTCACGACCCAGCCAGCCATTATACTTCTGAGTCAGACCTAGCGGTGTTTCATAATGTGACAATGTTACCAAGGGCTCAATATTATATTTGCGCAGCTCATCAAATACATTGTCGTAGAATTGCAATCCTGCTTCATTCGGCTCGTGATCATAGCCATTCGGGAAAATCCGCGACCAGTGGATGGACATACGAAATACTTTAAAGCCCATTTCAGCGAACAATGCAATATCTTCTTTGTAGTGGTGGTAAAAGTCCACACCTTCACGTTTTGGGAAACGGGCATTGACTTTGCCTGCCAAAATGTCTTCGAGTCGCTCGGACGAAATCTCTATAGCGTGATCGTTCTTACGTTCCGCTTTGGGTACATAAGCAATCATGTCTGCGCTGGACAAGCCTTTTCCATCTACGTCAAAAGCACCTTCCAATTGGTTGGCTGCAGTTGCCCCGCCCCACAAGAAGTTTTTCGGAAATCCTTTTAGCATCTTCGTCATGGTATAAAGACCTCTTTCCGTATATAAGATTTTTACTTTGGCCTAAGTAATCCCATCAAATGCTGCAAATGTGAATCCATACCTAACGGTAACCGTTCTCCTTTGAAATGCATTGACAGATGCTTTAAAATAGACGTAATGCCCTCATAAGCATCCTAATTGTTGTAACGCGTTTCATGTCAAGTATTTTTTTCTTATGTGAGGAGAAGCTCCATGTCGAATCTTGATCAAATTGCAAAACTGGCGGGCTTTTCCAAGGCTACGGTATCCAGAGTATTAAATCAGTCCCCCCATGTCAGTCATGAAACAAGAGCTAAGATTTTGAAAATCATGCAGGAATTAGATTATGTTCCTAATCGGAATGCCATTTCCCTATCCAAGGGTCAGACGCTTCAGATTGGTATCATCACTTCAACGATTAATGAAATTGTTCTTGCTTTTCTGGACAGCTTTGTAGAAATCGCCGGACAATATGAATTCCAGACCATTATTTATACTTCGGGAGAAGACAAAAAGAAAGAGCTTCAAGCTTTTGAAGATTTAAAAAGAAAAAGAGTCGACGCGCTGGTCATCATTTCCTGCGTGAATGACACTGATTTTTTGAGTACCTATTGTAAATATGGCCCAATCGTGGCCTGGCAACGAATGGAGCATACCGATATTCGCTCCGTGGCAATGGATCAATATGAAGGTTACATGCTAGCACTAAAGCATTTGATACAAAAAGGCTATACTCGTATAGCCAATGCTTTTGGCCGTCCGAGCAGCATCAATACCCATAGCAGACAACGAGCCTATGAACAGATCATGAGTGAGCACAATCTGCCAGTGTTGCAACACTGGAATCACTCTTCAATTTATAATATCCGTGATGGCGAACAGGTCGTACGGGATTTGTTACAGCATCGGGGGGAATTCCCAGAGGCTATTTTATGTGCTAACGATTATGTAGCCGTGGGCATTCTCTGCGAAGCACGCAGACAACGGCTGAACGTACCGGGAGATCTGGCGATTGTTGGGTTTGATAACACGGAGCTGTCGCATACGTTGGGGATTACAACGATTCAAAATCCCATCATGGCTCAAGCACAAAATGCCTTTTTCATGCTTTCCCCCCAGCTGATTGGACGCCAAATGGAGCTTCATTCGCTAGAGTACAGCCTCATTGAACGTACGACCACATAAGGTAACGCTTTACTTGCAAATTAGGCAAAAGGGCCTTGATATAAAATCTTTTTTGTCGAAACAGAATAAAAAATGTTGAAATCGCTTTTTTTTGTGCTACAATAGCACTATATCGAAGGATTGTGACCGGTGATGCGGGCAATGCCTGAGTTCAATTCAGTACTATTGCTAACAATAGTATTGAATTGTGCTTAGGCATTTTTTATTGGTAAAGGATGGGAGGGGGAACTTCAATGATTATTGAGAAGGTGCTCAATAACAACGTCCTATTGACTAAAAACGATAAAGGCAAAGAGGTCATCGTGATGGGAAGAGGTATTTCCTTCAAAAAGGTGGCTGGCGATCAAGTCGATGATGATAAAATAGATAAGATTTTCATGTTAAATGAAAACGAGTTCACGGCCAAACTAACCGAGCTGCTGAACGATATTCCTGTATCTCATCTGGAGGTCGTGAATGAAATCGTAACCCATGCAACAGAAGTGTTGGATACGGAGTTAAGCGATAATATTTATTTAACGTTGACCGACCATATTCATTTTGCCATACAACGGCAAGAAAAAGGACTGGCACTCCAAAACGCGATGCTGTATGAAATTAAACGCTTTTACAAAAAGGAATTTGCAGTTGGACTGGATGCTCTCCAAAAAATTGAAAATACGCTCGGAGTAAAATTGGGCGAAGATGAAGCGGGATTTATTGCATTGCATATGGTGAATGCACGGATTGACGGTAACGAAATGAAATCTACACTGAAAATGACCGAGATTGTCCAACATATATTGAACATTATTACGTACCATTACGGGATTGTGCTGGATGAGTCTTCTTTTAGCTATTCGAGATTTTTGACACATTTGCAATATTTTGCGATGCGAGTGATTCGTAAAGAAGTCATTCACAGTGGTGAAGAATTTTTGTACAACCAGGTGAAGCAGACGTATACCGAAGCTTTTGCTTGTGCTCAAAAGATCAATGAGTATCTGGAAAAAACATACGATCAATATTTAAGCAAGGATGAATACGTATATCTAACTATCCATATTCATCGGGTTACTGAGCGTAATAACATATAAGACTAATAACTTCATACCCCTCATCGTTCATGGATTGTGACTGGTAAGGCAGGCAAAACCTAAACTGATGGTGAAATCGACGTTCCTCTATAGGAGAGAGTGCGCAGTTTTCACCACGAGTTTAGGTTTTTCTTGTTTACAAGGTTAAAAAGATGCATGCCGGCGCATCTTAGCAACAAATGTAAACAGTAAACCCTATCAGTAGCAAGAATAACCCATAAGGAGTTCTAAATATGAGTGATAAAGAACTATCTAAAAAAATAGTGACTCTCGTTGGCGGCGAAGAGAATGTCAATTCCGTATTCCATTGCGCTACACGCTTGAGATTTAAATTAAAAGATCGCACAAAAGCAGACAAAGCTGCACTGGAAGCAACACCTGGTGTCATTACAGTGGTGGAAAGCAGCGGCCAGTTCCAAGTGGTCATCGGCAACAATGTAGGTCAAGTATTTGAGCATATGATGGCAGAAACGAATTTGCAGGATGCAGACAATCCTAATGCCAAAAAGGGAGAATCTTCCGAAAAAACAAATGTTCTTGGCAAAGCGGTCGATATCATTTCCAGCATTTTCTCACCTCTCTTGGGTGCTCTTGCCGGAGCAGGTTTGCTCAAAGGGATTATGGCCTTAATTGCGTCGCTTCATTGGATTGATACTATAAGCGGTACGTATCTCATTTTGAACGCCGCTTCGGACAGCGTATTTTATTTCTTGCCTATATTCCTAGCTATTACTTCGTCCCGTAAATTTAAGACAAATGCCTTTGTATCGGTCGCAGTTGCTGGAGCACTCGTGTACCCGGATGTTATTGCAGCGGTGGACCATCCGGCAAAACTGGCTTTTCTCGGGATTCCAATCATTCTGATAAAATACAGTTCCAGCGTAATCCCAATTATTCTCGCGGTATGGGTACAGTCCTATGTGGAACGCTGGTTCAATTCCTTTATCCATCAATCAGTTAAAAACATTATCGTACCTATGCTGTCTCTGCTGGTCGTTGTTCCGTTGACGTTTTTGGCCTTTGGTCCAGTCGGTAACCTGATCAGTCAGGGCTTGGCGAACGGTTTTACATGGGTATACAATTTAAGCCCATTGATCGCCGGTGCTGTTGCTGGAGCGTTCTGGCAAGTGTTTGTTATTTTCGGCGTGCATTGGGGTTTCGTTCCTATCATGCTATCCAATATTGCTACATTGGGTTATGACACGATGCTTCCGATGCTTACAGCAGCTGTACTTTCTCAAGCCGGTGCAACACTGGGGGTATTCCTGAAATCACGGAACACCCAGATGAAGGCTTTGGCTGGTTCATCTACACTGGCAGCTGTATTCGGGATTACTGAACCAACGATTTATGGTGTAACTTTGAAATTGAAAAAACCTTTCATTTATGCTTGTATATCCGGTGGTATTGGGGGCGCTATTATCGCTTCTGGCGGAGCGACTGCAAAATCCTTCTCCCTACCTAGTTTACTGGCGCTGCCAACTTATTTTGGAACTGGATTCTTGTGGGTAGTCATCGGTTTGCTCGTTGCCTTTGTACTCGCAGTTGTGTTGGTTATGATTTTGGGCTTTGATGATCCAAAAGAAGAAACTGCAAAAACAGAAGCTGCGCCTATAAAGAAAGAAGTGACAATCGAGAAAGAAATTCTCGTAAGCCCACTGCAAGGTAAAGTATTGCCTTTGGAACAATCTTCTGATGTTGCTTTTGCTTCAAGTGCTATGGGGAAAGGAATCCTTATTGATCCTACAGAGGGTGTGCTGACATCTCCTGTCAATGGAACGATTACGACCGTATTCCCAACCGGACATGCCATCGGTATTACTTCCAATGACGGAGCAGAAATTCTGATTCACGTTGGTGTGAATACAGTGAAGCTGAAAGGACAATTCTTTGACAAGCGCGTCAAAGAGGGTGATGTAGTGAAGCAAGGGCAATTGTTGCTCGAATTTGATATCGAACAAATTAAGGCGGCAGGCTATACAACGACTACGCCGATTATCGTAACAAATTCCGCTCAATACCTGGACGTATTGAACACAATGGAAACTGAAGTGAAGCGTGAGGATTACTTGTTGACTGTTGTGGTCTAACATTTAATTATCAGACTAGGGCATTTTGCATAAATCCCAGGAGCGTTTTCAATGCTGACTAAAGAAGCTTTCCCAATGGAAAGCTTCTTTTTTTATACATAATGAGACAAGTGTTACAGTGAAAAATGGAAATATCATTTATTGTAAGCGTAAGAATGTAAAAAAAGGAGGATTTCTGTGAAAAAAGGATATATCGCCGGGTTAAGTGTCATTGTGTTGCTTGTCATTGCTATCGCTATTTCAGCTGTAGTTAAATTTCAGGATCTGGAGCAGGTTGTTCAACAAAAAGACAAAGAAATCCAAGCGAGCAAAAGCAATTACCCCGAAATATATGACCACTTGAATGCGGTTACAGTTGATGGTTTTAAGCGTTTGATTCAACAGGATCAAAGTGTATTTGTCTATATCGGCAGACCGAGTTGTGGCGACTGCAATCGGTTTGAGCCTAACTTTAACAAGATGATCGAACAGTATAATCTAGGCTCTAAAATTACTTTTTTGAACGTTCACAAAATCCATAAGGACAAGCCTCAATGGAATAAATTCAAAGAGGATTACAACGTTAAATACACCCCCACTATTGCAGAATTCAGAAACGGCAAGCTGGTTGATAAAATAGAATGGACGCCCAAAAGAGACCTCAGTACGGATGCTGTAAAAGAGTGGCTGACTTCCAAGAAAATTATTATTTTATAAGTCTCTTTTCTATTCAATTCATTACAAACACAGAGAACTGTTTATGCAAAAAAAGGTATTCATTCGTATAACGCATGAATACCTTTTTAGGAATGCACAGGCATTTAAGCTCTAATAAAAAATAGTTCCTACTACTCTTCACTGCCTTCTGATAAACCTCGTTCGTATCTATCAGTCCCTATATTGTAGACACTTCATGAGTATGGTCGTCAATCGAATCAGGAAATTCATAACGGATAATATCCGTTTCGGATACGATATGTCCGATTTGTGACTCAATGAATTCTAAATCTCCTTCTACTGCCCCTATAAAATGCTTTGTACCGGGTTCAATGACGATGACCTCACCGGGGCTGACTGTCTGTATCACGCCATTGATAGAGACACTCCCGGTTCCAGAAACTATAGTCCAAACTTCTTTACGAAACTGATGCTCATGATAGCTGATAAATCTCCCGTTTGAAATGACCACGCGTTTGGTCACTGTCTGCAATCCACTTGCTGCCGCTTGATGGGATAACACCGTTTGCTTTCCCCAGAAGCGCTCCTCAAAACGTGGTCCGATTTCAATTTCCGCCACCATATCCTTAATTCCTGTGGATGACTGCCGATCCGTAACCAGCACGCCATCCGGCCCGGCAACGACGATAATGTCCGGGACATTCCAGATACTGACCGGAATCTCCAGTTCATTGATGATATGCGAGTCATGTGAAGCTTCTGAAATATATCCTGGACCACTCAGCTTCGAGCTTACTTCTCTCACCAACGAATCCCATGTGCCCAAGTCTCTCCACTCTCCATGATATGGAAGCACAGAGAGCTTATGAGTATGCTCTACTACCGCGATATCGAAGCTAGTTTTAGGCAAGTCTGCATAATTTGTCGAAAGAGATTCATAGTCGGCTGGTATACCCATTTGCTTCAGAATATCCAATAAAAAGCCCAGTCTAAAAGCAAACACCCCGCAATTCCATAAGGCCCCTTCACGGATCAACGCTTCTGAACGAATCAGATCCGGCTTTTCTACAAATGAACTAACCCTATAATATGGCTGGTCAAGTGAAGGAGAGGCTGAAGGCACAATATATCCGTATTTATCAGAGGGTTCCGTCGGAGCAGCCCCCATTAATGCGATATGGCTTCCTGATTGCTCTAATATGGAAGGAAGCCTGCGCAGATGCTCAAAAAATTCATCTCCCGCATACCCGTCCACAGGCATGACCCCTACGATCTCGTCGAGTGATGCGCCTGCAACGTCATGCAAGTAGGCCGTAGCCAGGGAAATGGCCGGGAAAGTATCTCGCTGAGTCGGCTCCTCAATCACTACAGCATCTCCGCCAATTTGTCCTCGAATCAGCTCGGCCTGAGTTCCACTCGTCGAAAAATAGGCCTCATCTGCCAAATTCGCCTCATCTAATTGCCTCCATATTCGTTGCAGCATACTTTCGGGCCGTTCGTCGTGACGTAGTATGGAAAGAAACTGCTTGGGACGGTTCACATTGGATAAGGGCCACAGACGTTTACCCGAACCTCCAGATAATAAAATCATTCGCAAAGATGCAACCTTCTTCCTGTAAATTAATATTTTTCTTACATTATAAGACTGTTCATTTTTCGCATTTCTGCCGAATACATAAGTATGTATTATCGTGGCAAATACATGATTATGCAATGCTATTGTATCTTTGTCTGTACAGGAGATGTCAGTCATGCCCATAAAAATACTCATCATTGAAAATCAAAAAGGTTTGGCAGATATGATTGCTCTTCACCTTCAGGAGGAAGGCTATCATACCGAGCTTATTTATGACTCTAAACTTGCAATTCCTACACTCATGCGTTTTAAGCCGGATATTATTGTGACCGCTCTAATGTTTTCCGGTAAAGTCGAATGTGCGCTGATCAGCCAAATCCGTCAATTTACCACAGTCCCTATGCTGGTCATCTCTAATAACACCGTGCTGAATATAAGAATAAAAGCTCTGGATGACGGAGCAGATGACTTCTTATGCAAGCCGTTCAGTCTGATAGAGTTAAATGCCCGCATCAAAGCCCTGCTGCGCCGCTGCGGCCGCAACATGCTCACTGAATCGCAAACGGTAACTCAAAAGAATAAAAAGGTAAGGGTATGGGTGAATGATTACCGTCATTGTCTGTTAGTCGATGACCAAGAAATAGAAGTCACTCAAATCGAATTTTCTATTATAAAAGAAATGTCCTGCAATCCAGGTAAAGTCTTTACCCGCAGTGAGCTGATGGATCGGATCAAAGGCGGAGATGGCGCTTATCTGGATCGCACTATCGACGTACATATTTCCAGCCTCCGCAAAAAAATAGAACGTGACCCTAAAAATCCTCAGCACATCCGTACCGTCTGGGGCAGAGGCTACAAATATGAGATGTAGCCGTATCATGGCTACCCATTTCCCCACTGAGCAGCTTGCTTTTTATGGAAGGTTTCGCTTCTTCCATCGCCGATAAGGAAGAAAACAAGCTGCTCCACCCAGTATCCCTATGAGGAACAATCCCCATCCGAAACGGTAGGCGGAAGCCAGAATAACGACGACTTTCCCGTTCCCGTTACCATTGGTAATGAATCCGGTAGTTACTCCATTCACAGACAGACGGGCTCGCTGATTTTCGCCACCCAGTCTGAACTCCCATAGTGGATTGGGTGATTCGGTCTCCCGGATCAGCACCTGCTGATGCGTCGGATTATATAGCGTAAAACTACGTTCCATGGAATTCTCACGAGTAGCCTGAATGCTTTCCGAAGCATGTGGTGCCATAAAAAAGGTATCCATATCCGTTCCCTCAAACAACGTAAATTGATCCACTGTAATCATGGCTTGATAAGGGATAATGGAATATTCCTTCATTTGAAATAAGCCTGACTGCTTCTTGTGCGCATGCGCTAAAATTTGAAACTGCATCATGGCGGTTCCTGCCGGTGCCTTCACAATTTGATCATAATGATTCCATTGTTCCTTATCTCTCTCCTCCACCTCATCAATATAGGAGGTTTGAAGAACCTGGGACGCTTTATTCAAAAATATGACCTTCATGTGCCGACTTCCAACTTGTGCTGATCGCGCATCCAACTGCACGGCATACTCTTGCAGCGGCTCGGCCTTCATTTTCTTGGACGCATATATATTCCAGTCACAGGAATAGCTAGGTGCGTAACGGATAGAGAGTCCTTCGTCCATAAATGACAGGTTCGTCTGGCCAGGTCGTATATCCGCTACACATCCGACATCCGTGTCTAATGACTCCTTCGTGTTCTCCCCAGGCATTACCGTCACTTCCTGCCCGCCCATTCGATGAATATCTCCAAAACGGCTCAATGACGGTACTTGGCTGTCCAGCACAAGGGTTAAGTGATACTTTCCCTTGGTTAGGAACAGATTTTTGAATTCTATTCGGCCATAGTCGTTCAGCAGACCGGGAATTTGTATGATTTTCTTGGCAAAACCATCCTGATCGGGCACCGTTTCAATAACCTGCTTTTCAGATAAAGAGGTAGCGGGTAACCGCTTATACGACTCTTCCGTACGAATCGTTCTGGTCAGCACCTCTCCCGTCTCTTCATTCACCCACTTCATCGTTAATGACCCATGGTATCCTGCAGGTAGATTAGCCAAAATAGCTGTGGCATAGGTTCCCGTTTTGGCGACTTCCACATCCCTGCTTAACGTCCCCTTCTGATAGCTGATCCCTCGCCCCATACTAAGTCTTGGCAAAGCACGCTCCGTCTGCACATTCCCTTGGGCGTTAAAATCGTTCTCTGCCTCCAAGGTGAAAAAGAGCTTGCCCCGCTTCAATGCCTGCTCCACTGGAAAAGATAACCGATCTAGCTGATCCACAGGCACAATCGCAAATTGATTGACCGCATTAAAACCTTGCAGGTTATTAACCGTGACTGGAGTATCTCCTTTTGGAAAAACATGTTCTCCCAGATCGACCCATTGAAATTGGTTTAAACCATCATCCTGGGTCTTGATACTAACCACTTTGTCCGGTAACGTGACTTGTAATTTCCCGCCTGCCTTATTCATAAACACTCTGGCATATACATGCGAGGTTTGAGGTTGATCCAGTTTTTTGTGCATCGTAAACGTGTTAGGCTTACTATATTGCCCCAAATCACGTAGCTGGATATCATGAATCCACCAGTAATTTTTTTGCTGTGGACGCTGCAGGGTTAACAAATCCATTCGCATCCAATAGCTGCCGGGCGGCGACACGTATTCCCCGTAAAATTTCACACTGTCAAAATTATATCCCTCCGAAGGCGCCACGACATAGCTAACCCCCAGTTCACGCATTTGCTTATCGTAAAATCTCATTTTCACATGCATTTTGTTCGTTCCGCGACCGGAAACAGTAATTTGGAACTGATACGGATTATTTTCCTTGGCTTCCAGCAAACCCGATCGAGCGACCTGCCATATATTACTCGGGTCACCCTTCATAATTTCGCCATGCAGAGTTGGCACATCATTCAATTCCTCACGGGGATTAGCCTGCACACTGAACAACTGCGGGTTATCCGGCTTGAAGAAGGTTTCGGTCCGCAACATGGAATCAAAGTCCACAACCGTCTTCCCTTCGATGCTGCTCATCTGATACGGGGCCACATCCAGCTTCTTACTGGCAAAGGTGACCGCAATCCCTGCATCCATTTCCATATCGAACGGAAAGTTCCGTATATTTTGGGAGGATAAATACCACAACCAATCGTTGGTCGAGGCAAAGGTTTTGGACCATTTTAAAAAGGCATTACCATCCTCAATGGCATCAAAAGGCCGTAAGTAATCCTCTGCTGGAAGCTGTGACAATAGCAAGTCATTAAAGGACACCGCTTCCACATAATCCCCTTTGTTAATCGTCTGGACGGTTTTTAGCTCAGGCTTTAACGCACTGAACAGCACTCCAAAGCGGCTAAAATCAAAACCGGGCAGATGGCTGTAGCTCTCCAGCCGGCTAAAACCGTAAGGTGTTACAATTTTACTCGCAAGGATGTTCATATAGGGTGGTGTCTGGTCGAGATTGAATATGGAAAATAGCCCGTTCTGGTACGTACGTTTCAGCCCGGTCTGACCTTCCAGCTGAGAGAGGTGGAAATCCTGACGCTTCTCCTGTCCCACATATTCATCATGGTAGACCAACTGGTTAACACCAAAGGTAGAGAACAGCCAACCTAATCGGGAGCTTAATCCGTTGTCCATGACATACTGTAGAAAATTCATATAGTATGTAATACCGGGATCATTGCCCTCATGATGAAAGACCGTATTTTTAGGAGAAGAGTATACCTGAAAATCTCCGGTTGCCTTTTCGTTTGCGGTCTTCCCTTTATTCCATTTGGGCGTGGCTACTCCGTTATAGCTCTGAATCATATTGTCAGCAATCGGAAAGTATAATGCCTTGCTATCGAAACGATCCGGATCAGTCAGCTTTTCAGCCATTTGACCATAAGCCTCCGGCACTTGTACTGGCTTGTAGTACCCCTCAATGAACTGAGTGCGCAAGGGAGCAAAATATACCCCCAGACACAGGACGACGATAACGACCGCCAGCTTTTTATATACACGCTGTAGCGGCGATGATCCGAACCATTCCATAAATTGAATGACACCAAAGGTCAGCAACACCCCGAAATTAAGGGCAATCAGTCCAATAAATTTGTTAGGATCACGGAAAACCGAACCAATCACAGGGGTTTTCGTAACCAGAATGACAAACCACTTGGCAATCGATGGGAACGTCGTCCCGGTAGCTGCAACCAGAAACAGTAGCGTAAGTAGCGAGAAGATCAGAATGATCGGATTTTTATGTGAACGTGTCACCATCGCATACCCGATCAATAGCAACAAAAATCCCCCTCCTACATAAAACATGACAGGCAGTGAGGACAAGGAAAACATGGGCCACCAATAGCTCAGTAAATAACCCACATTATTTAAACTGCTGTTGCGGCTGAACAGAGACAACGTATCCACGACATTGATATTATGCTGAGACGCTTGAGCGTCCATCAACATGCTACCGACATATAGAGACAACCAATAAAAACTTAGCAGACCGAAAAACATGCCAAAAATGATCCCTTTACGCAAAAAATTGCCGTATAACGGCTGCAAATAGGTGCGACCAGCCTTACGGTGGGTCCAGGTCAGCTTGATCAATAGCAACATGGTGAACAAGCCCAAATAAATCATGCCGAAGAAAAAATAGTGAATTGCCGCAGCACTAACGGTGAATACCGCAGCCAACAGAAACAGGTCGATCCAGTTCCGCTGATACAACTTGTGGGGATGATAGTTTTTAATTTGTTGAATTTGAAACTTGGGGTCCACCGCACTGAAAAAGAATCGCATCATTAACGGAAATAAACTATATCCACAGAGCAAATAAATATGCTGAATGCGGAAAATAACCCACGGATTCAGCGCATAAAACAACGAGCCGACCATGATGGCAAAAATACGGGTCTTCGTAAAGCTTGGTGAATAATACACGCTAACCAATCGTTTGGCAAAGGCATACATCGAAAATGCCGAAACAAATAACAAGCCTGTAATAAACGACTTGAGCAAGACCGGTCCGCTTTCGTCAAATAAGAGTGACAGTCCATAGAAGGGCAAGATGTACAGGATACGTGGAGCATTGAACAAGGTCGAGGTAGACCATCGCTCGTTCCATACCCCGGTTATTTCCTCCAGATACCGATGAGAGGTGGCTCCAAAAGCAATGTCGCTAAACACAATTTGCCCTGGTCCATAGATGGGTGCAAGATATGCAACAATCGCAATCAGCATCAACATCATTGCCGCCATATCGTAACGATAGTGAAATACCCATTTTTTCATGCTTGTCCCCCTCTCTTGAACTTCTCGTATATCTGTCGGTTATCTTGGGCCTATCTTCTCAAACGAACGATTGCCTGCAAGCCCTGATCGGTATTACGCAGCTTTAAACGGCCGCCTATGGTCTTCAGGTATGCATCCATATGGTACAGGCTGAACGCATGCTCCTGCGAGTTTTGGGAATAGTCTGGCTGGAAATAGCTCCAACGCATTTTATCATCAATCCCGCCGCCTGTGTCCTCAATGATAATAACAATTTCTCCTTCTTCCAGCCGTGAACTAACCTTAAGCACTTGGGATTGTCGCTTGGACCGCAGACCTGTTCGGCCCTGTTCCTGATCCTCAGGCAATTCTCCGCCTTGGCCCATGGCCTGAACTGCATTTTCCAGCAGTCCCTGAATCGTTTTGTACAGCATGGGTGCTTGTACTGCAATCGATGGAACAGGCTCTTGCCGCAAGATCACTTGAATGTTCTTCATGTTCAATGAACGGTTCGCCCATTTCAGCGACTCAGACAATACTTCATTCATATCTGTAAAGCTAATTCCACTATTATCATGCATCTTCTCTTCCAGCTCATCGCGCAAGCTACGAACTCCCGTCAGTAACTCTCCCAGTGAGGATTCCTGTCTGAGACGACCCTGGATAAAATTTTCATTCAACTCGCGAAAATACTCCAGTTCCTCATGAGAGGCTCCTTTTCCCTGACTGGATGCCGCTTCAAAACGGTTTGCTAGATCATGATAGAATCCCAGCAGCTTCAAATCATCACCGCCTGTGAGACGGCCAGTCTGCTCTTGCAGCTCTTGTAGCTGCTGCTCAATCGTCTGCATTAACGGCAAATAATACGTGTCCTGCTGCTGTCGCATATCTTCATCTCGCCGTTGATCACGCACCTGATTATTCACGATGGCATCCTTTACAATCCTTTTGCGGAACTGTACGAGCATGGCCCACAGAATGATCAATATTAGAACCATGACCATCCACAACTGTTTGCCGAAGGAGCTGATTCGCTGTGCTGTATCCTCGCTGACATCCTTAACCGATATGTAAAGGGCTTCTTCCCCAATGCGGCTAAATCCTATCCCGTATTTTTCACCGTCATCTTCAATGGCACCTGTATTGCCCTCCATCAGCCTACGGGTGACGCCCGTGATGTCCGTTCGGTTAATATCCGGATTACTTCGGGAAGCTACGACCTTAAATTGACCGTTATAAAATAAAGTCTCATACTGGTTAACCGGTTTACTTTTAATAATTCCGCTGAGCATATCAGCGTCAACCTTGCGCACCATAAAACCGCCCATCTGCGCTCCTTGAATCCTGCATGCGATATACTGGGCAGGCTGATGATCCTCTGTCACAAAAGAGCTTACTGCACAACCATTTTGCAGCCACTTAATCTGCTGGACCGCACTTTTCATCTCACGATTATCTCGTCCGACCCTCACATGATACTGTTCATCCAGCACATAAAAGGCCCCGCTTTCACGCTTAAACCCCTCAGGATACTGGTGTGTTCCCTGATTCAGCATATCTCTGCCCAGACTGGACGACAGCTCCTTCAATTCAGCCTGCCATGCGGCATAACGCTCGGTTATGCTGCTAGAAAGTTCCTGTACCTCATACTGGAGCTGTTCGTTCTGAATCTCCGCCAAGTGAACACTGAATTGTCGCACGACAAACCATTGAAGCACAGCGGCCAAAAACACGGTCACACCCAGTACGATCAGGTACAGGATCAGCTTTTGCCAACCTGGTTTCAACAAAGCCCATTGTTTCATGCTTCCCTGTCCCCTCCATTTTGTTCACGACGGCTCAAAATAGCCTGCATCAGGCATTCCAGCTCGTAGCTGACCAACGGTAGCCGTGCGCACAGCAACCGGGGAGTGCGGCGCTGGAGGGCAGCAAACCTCGCAGCGGTTTCCGTTGCCCCGTCCGTCAGTAGGATCAACTCGCATGTTTTTGCGATATATAAGCGATCCAACTCTTCCTCGTCGTATTCCCGCAGATCAACAACGTAAATATCATGACGATCGTCCATATGCTGAAGTGCGCTGGAGACAACCAGGGTCACCCCTGTATGCCGTGCAGCATGATACTGATGAAGGAGACGCATACCTTTTTCCCAGAGGGCATGCTCAGCCGAATCAAATCGTTCACAAAAAAGACGCAACGCCCGTTCTGTATTGACATCTTTCAAAAATGCCAAAACGCTGATATTATACATGTAGTTCCTCATTTCTTACTTCCTGATTGGAGTTGCGCAGTTCTTATGACACCCCAAAACATTCTATTTGTTGACGACAGCCCTATGGTTCTGTCCCTGCTTGAACGGACCTTGACGCAAGAAGCATTCACCTTACATACCGCTCACACGCCCAAAGAAGCCCTACAAGTGCTGGAACAGCACCCGATTGATGTGGTCGTTTCCGATCTGCTCATGCCTGGTCTGGATGGGATTACCTTCCTTCGCATGATTAAGAAAGATTATCCACATATCGTACGAATCATTTTGTCTGGTCACCTGCATACGCAGTCCATTTTATCGGCGATTAATCAAGTCGGTGTGTTCCGTTTTTTGACGAAACCGCTGGAGCTGGATGATGATACGCTAAAAAAAATACTGTATGAGGCGCTTGATCAAGCCAAACTCAATCGAAACAGCCTGCATGCAGCAGACCAGAACGTAGCTTCCGACCTGTCAGTATTTATAGACAGCATTTTGAATGCTCCGTACCGACCCTATGTGCTGCTGAATGAACAAGATATCGTAACCGCTGTACACATTGCACTTGCTGAGCTGTATCCTGTTGGCCGCTCACTACGTCATCCTGACGGGGAAGGTATTCAGTTAACCACGCATTCATTATACATACCGTATGAGGAGTCGGAATCTTCCGATCCCGACCTGTACACGCTGGATACGCTGACCCTCGGACATTCATCGTTACGCCTTATCCGCCTTAGCGAGATCGCCTGAGTGACGGGTGCCGCCCTTTAACACGGCGGCTACCCCAATCACAGTTAGGCATACATACATCCACAACATTCCCATCGTCAGCAACGGGTGACGGATATAGTTTTTCAAATTCCCCCACGTATACAGCACCGGACGGAAGAAATACCAACGTTCCAGCGCCTTTCGTAATCCGCCCTCTTCAGATGACATCGTACGATCCATCACTGAAAAGTAGTAGGCTTTTTTACGTAATACATCGTGCAGATACACCTGTTTTTCATCATGATATACCCGTGTAAATACCGCCCGGCGAATGACTCCACCAGACTCTATATAACGTAAGGTCGGCTGTATTTCTTCAAAAGCAATCTGCTCCGCATTAAACCCGCCCGTCGATTCATAAGCGCTCATTCGCCAGAAGCGTGCCGCTTCAATGGAGCGTTTTCCCAAGGTCTCACCCGCATTGTTAATTACATTTCGCTCAAAAACTTTCACTTTGGAAAAAAAATTGTCCGCTTCCGAATACGCCTCCTCCGGAACGACCAAAGCGCCAATATCCTGATGATCATCAAAAAAGTCGATGCTCTGCTGAATCAGATGTTCGGCTAAAATCATATCGGAATCCAATACAAATATGTATTCGGCACCCAAGCGTTTCGCTTCCTCAACCGCTCTAACCCTAGCGACTCCCCGCTCCCCATGGGGAAGCTCCAATACCGTTACGGGTACTGCGCTCCCTGTCGACAGCATACGAATCGTCTCGACGGTCCGGTCATTGGAGCCATCATCAGCAATTACAATATGCAGATCCTTGTAATTTTGCCCCATACAGCTTCGCAAACAAGGCTCTATCGTCCGTTCATTGTTGTACGTGGAGAAGAGAATGACCACTTTGTCCACTCTGTTCCGCCTCCTCTACCCAATCTTCCATCAACTGCTCAAACGCAGCAGCCGTATGATCAAAATGGAATCTTAACGCATATTGATACGCCCGCTCACGGATGGCCATGTAATCTTCGCCGCCCTTCGCTGCTCTTTCCATTTGTTCAGATAATCCCCGGATGTCGCCGTGAAAGCATAGATACCCGCTCTTCCCAAAATCCGTTGCATCCACCAGACCCGGTGAATTGCTGACAATGCTGGGCGTTCCAACCGCTGCCGCTTCGGTAATTGTCAACCCCCAACCTTCACGCAAGGAAGGAAACACCAGCGCGTGGGCACGACTCATCAGCTCCAGCTTATGCTCTGCTGAAACAAATCCGTAAAAGGTAATATCAGCTTGCGATTGCCCCTGTTCATCCGGTTCTCCGTATGTTAATCCATACCGTTTCATAATCGGCAACAATTGTTCTGCCACATAGGTTTTATCGGTTTTTCCGGCAATCCATAACATAGCCTGAGGGAACTTTTCCTTGAGCTGCCCAAAGGCCTCAACGACCAGATCAATGCCTTTATATTTGACGAAGCGCCCAGCGTACATGAAGGTCGGATTAGGTTCCTTCGTTAAAAATTGTTCGCGCGGCCAATGATCAAACTCAATGCCTTCCGGTAAAAGATGGACACGATCGGGGTGAAAGCCCAGCTTAAGCAGATCATATCGGGTAGACGGAGATACCGTAAGCGTCCGATCCTTACGAGCCAGCTTAAGCATCAAGGGCTCCATATGAAACCCAACAACATTTAGTGGAAATTTGGCGTTCTCAAACCATATTTCCCTTGTTAGCTGATGTATGAAAAAAATCCGTTTGGATGCCTCCACCCAAAATCGGGTAAAGAATTGATGCGTATTCGCCTGGTTAATCACATAGTCGATCTTCCTTCGATAACGACGGTAATAGCGCATCGCATAATAAATAACACTGTATATGTTCCCTTTTCGAATATACGTAATACCGTCAATAACTTCATGCTCAGGCATCCCCTCAAATTGAGGTGAAAAATGAATGAACTGGAAGCGGCCTTGCTGTGAGCGTTTAAGCATTTCGTGGGTGAAAATTTCTGCTCCCCCGCTTTTAGGTGAACGAATGTCACGCCAAGAAAGCAATAGAACTACGGTTTTACCGTCCTGTTCATGTATGGTATTCATGGGGTAAATCCCCCTTTATCTTTATTTTGAACAAATGAACATAGGCGTCTATCACAAAGTAGAGAGCCAGAGCCCCGTAAACAATGAACTCAGATAGCAAAAAATCTACCGGATCTGTGTGGGCAATATGAAAGGCTACTAATAAAGCCGCGGCTCCTGCCATCAGACTGAACATAAATTTGCGTCTGCCCACCAATACGTGCACATGCACAAAAAACAGCACGATGGAAAATAGCCAGTACACCCATCCTCCCCATGGAATATAGGCCTCAGCCGATTGGTAAGAGGCTCCGAATAATATGGGAATGGAGGATGGGAACACAAAGGTCGTGCCCACATATACACAGATTGCAGCTACAGCCATTAATCCGGCATAAACGGCCATCAACTTGCCCAAAGCTTGGCGGTCATGCCCCTGCGCACCGATCTTTGGAATAAAAGCAGCAATGAGGCTATACGAAACGTAATAGACCAACTGGCTGTACTTCAGCGCAATGGCATAGCTGCTGGCCTGCTCGGGAAAGTAATGCTGTACATACAACATGTCGATAGAGATACAAAACAAAATGAATAAATTCGTCATCAGGCTATCAGTGAAATCCTGACCCAATGATTTCCATAGCCCAGAAGGGATATGTTCTCCACTGGTTGTGAAAAGGGACAAGCCACGAGCCGAAACGGTCCAGCCGTGAAGCAGCGACAGCAACATTCCTCCACAGCTCGCTAACAGTAGGGCTTCCAGCTTTAACCCCAGTGCAGCCAGAACAAAAAACAAGCTCAGCTTCCCTAATACCTCAATGTAATAGTTCACATTGAGCGCCAGCATGCGTTCCCTGCCTTGTAAATCTCCGCGGCACGAACTCACAAGAATATGCAGTCCGATCAGGCCATACAGCATGAACAACGGGCCGAATTCGACGCCCAATAGCGAACGCAGTAACGGATGAAAGATGAGTAAAATGATCATGGCAAGCACGGTTAGCACCAGAGGTACTTTTAGTAATAGAGAACCAAGCGGTAAGCTTCGTAGCGTAAGCTGTTTGTCTCCCTTAGAGACCAGTTTGGCGGTTAATAGCTGGATGGATAAACCCAAAACGGATGAAAGTGCAAAAAGTGCCAGCAGCGCATTCGCCTGGCCATAGGCTTGTCCGGTAAGATACCAACTCGCTGCAATGTGGAAGAAAAAATTAAATCCGTTAAGCAGCACATTAAACAGAGGAAACATCAATGATCGCAATCGGTTGTTCACGTTGTTATCTCACCCGCCGATCCAGTCGCCAAATATCAATGATGGAGCGCAAAAAACGAATAGAATCCTTCCAGACATGGATGTGCGAGCCATCCCGGTCAATACATTTGACGGGTAATTGCAGCACACGGAGCTGGAGTCGCTTGGCAATAAACATCATTTCTAGATCCAGGGCCAGTCCGAGCTGTTCCTTTAAATGCGGAAACATCCGTTTCACTGCAACCGAACTCATCACTTTAAGCCCAGTTTGGGAATCCACCACACCTGTGGGTAAAAAAGGACGGGAAATAACCCGCTTACCAAAGCTGACGACAGATCGCAATAAAGATCGATTCTCGGCGGTCATATCCTTGGTTCCGATCACGACATCATAATAGCCCTGCTGAACAACATTAATCATTCTGGCAATATCCTCAATAAAAAAGGAGTCGTCCGCGTCCACAAATACGTAGTAATCCGCACCAATGGTTCGCATCCCTTCCAGATACGTCCCTGCCTTACGTGTATTGCGTCCCAATTCCCTTGTTTGAAGCAGCGGACTAAGATTCTGATTAATCCGGTTTACGGACAAGTCCGTGGCTGTCTCCAGCGCTTTAATCAAGGCATTCGTGCCATCGTGGCTGCCATCATCAATGAGATAAATCGAACCTTCAATAATATGGCTGCGGATAAAGACCTGCAATCGTTCAGCAAAGGTTTTGACATGAGCAAAACGTTGCTCTTCGTTATATACAGACAAGATAAATGCAATATGTTGGCTTTTGGTCGAATACTCGGGATAGAGCAAGCTTTGTATTTCCGAAAGCATTTCTTCAGTGTCATTGGCTTGCCAAAATAGCAGTCGCAAACGACCTACTCCGGTGATTTGCACCATATGCTGATCACTGAACGGAAATGTTACATCCGTCACTAGTAACAATGGCATTTGCGGAAATTGGCTACGGATCTGATTGGCTTTCCGCACCGCCTGCCCCGGCTCCCTATAATCAATCAGGCAACAACATGCGTTCTCGTAGACTGAAGCTGTCTCCGTGTCCTCGCACTGTATATACTGGTAAAAACAAATCACCTTGGGATAATCAATAGCCCTGTCGTTATCGCTAAAAATGGCTATAGGTCCCTGCACACAAACCTCTCCTTTTCCTCCGAATAGTTCTATTTTGTTGAAAAAGAATTAAGAATGTTTGCTTATAGGAGTTAAATTAATGTCCAAATACTTCATATTTTCTTAACAAAATAGCTGACACCACATGATATATAAGAATATAAGAGAAGAAAAACTGATTTTCATATTTGATAAAAGCAGAGTATTTAGACCTGATCCATTAGAACCAAAATCGTCAGAATTAGTTAGCCGATCTATATCTAAAATTGGTTCTTTTAGATCAACAGGAAGAAATGAATATGGTTATTTTGTCATAGAAAGATAGACGAATAAAACAGATTCGCACGTCCATACTATGGACAACATGTCATCTTTCGTCATGAATAATCATGAAAATGAAAAGAAAGAAGGTCTTTCTATGGAAGCTTTTTATGTCAATCGCGATGGGTCATTATCTACTCCATTGCGGGGAAAGGATGTGTTGGCAAATCCCCTTTTGAACAAAGGTGTCGCTTTTACAGAAGAAGAACGCAAAGAACTGGGTTTGGAAGGAATCCTTCCTCCCACCGTCCTTTCATTAGAGAAGCAGAGCGTACGGGCATATCAGCAGTTTCTGGCACAACCCACCATGCTGCGTAAAAATGCTTCTCTCAACGACCTTCATAATCGAAATGTCGTACTCTACTACCGACTGCTAACTGACCATTTAAGTGAAATGCTGCCCGTAGTCTACACGCCGACCGTAGGAACCGCGATTCAAGAATATAGTCACGAGTACAACCGCCCTGGAGGCGTATATTTGTCGATAGATAACCCGAACGGCATTGAACAAGCATTCTATAATTCTGGTTTGAGTGGTGAAGATGTGGATTTGATCGTCGTGACGGATTCCGAAAGTATTTTGGGCATCGGAGACTGGGGTGTCGGGGGGATTAACATTGCTATTGGCAAACTTGCAGTGTATACAGCTGCGGCAGGCATTCATCCCGGGCGGGTGCTGCCCATTGTACTGGATGTAGGTACGAATAATGAAAAGCTGCTGAATGATCCACTGTACATCGGAAACCGCCATAAACGGGTTCGCGGAGAAGCCTATAACCAGTTTATTGATACTTTTATCAGCAAAACGTTAGCGCAATTCCCGAAGGCGCTTTTACATTGGGAAGATGTGGGTAGCATAAATGCACGCCATATTATAGGAAAATACGGTCAAAGTATACTCACCTTCAACGATGATATACAAGGTACAGGAGCGGTGACCTTGGCTGCAATTCTTTCGGCGGTGGGTGTCACCAAGACTCCGCTGCGTGAGCAAAAGGTACTTGTCTTCGGCCCAGGAGCAGCAGGGATCGGTAACGCTGACCAAATTCGGGGCGCTATGATCGCGGATGGTCTTTTGGAGGAGGATTCATTCAAGTCCTTTTGGGCTTTTGATTACCGCGGGCTGTTAACGGACGATATGGAAGATGTCCTGGATTATCAGAAACCGTATGTACGTAAAAAAGAGGAAGTCAGCTCATGGACGCGGTCGGATGACGGCAAAATACCGCTGCTGGAGGTCATCCGTCAGGTGAAGCCTACCCTATTAATCGGAACTTCTGGAGTAGCCGGTGCCTTTTCTGAAGAGATCATCAAAGAGATGGCGAAGCATGTAGAACGCCCGATCATTATGCCCATGTCCAATCCTACAAATCTTGCAGAAGCTACACCTGAGGATCTAATACGGTGGACCGATGGCAAGGCATTAATTGCTACCGGAAGCCCCTTTGACCCCGTCACTTATAACGGTACGAAATTTGAAATTGGACAGGCGAACAATGCCTTTGTGTTCCCGGGACTGGGTCTGGGTGCGATTGTGGTTAAAGCCAAAAGGATTACCCCTGCGATGTTTACAGCCGCAGCAGATGCCGTTGCCAATGGCGTAGATTCGAATAAGCCTGGCGGTGCGTTGCTCCCTCATATCCAAAAATTACGTGATGTTTCGTACGTTGTTGCGGTTGCGGTAGCGAAAGCAGCGATTCAGGATCAGGTAGCTCAGGCACACATTTCAAATGTTGAACAAGCTATACGGGATGCAATGTGGAAACCGGAATATGTCAAGGTCAAAGCAGTGGAAAGCGTAATACATCACCCTCACTAATGCTCCATTTAGGAAAGGGATTGCCTTGTTCAGACAGGCAGAATACGTCAGTTCAAGCAAGGAGAATCAATCTATGAGTGTCGGACATATCTTGTACATTTTGGTGCCGATTTTTTTCGTTATTATTTTAGGGTGGTTAGCGGGGCATTACAAAAGCTTTGATGCCTCTTCCTCCAAAACCCTAAATGCGCTCGTTACCAAATTTGCACTACCTGCGCATCTATTCATCGGTATTACAACAACGGACAGGAAAGCGCTCATCGAGCAATGGCCATTCCTGCTGGCCCTGTTCATTGGCATTGTCGGCTTTTTTACCGTTCTCCTTCTACTGTCCCGCTTTGCGGGGAAGCAGTCAGTGAAGGATGCCGCCATGTTTGCTTTGAACTCGGCACAGCCGACCTTTGCTTTTATGGGCATTCCTGTGCTTGGAGCCATCTACGGCTCCTCTGCTGTCGCCATTCCGATTGCGCTTACCGGGATCGTAGTCAATGCCGTCCTTGACCCGGCGGCTACCATTATAGCTACCGTAGCCAGCAGGAATTCAGGCAAGGAACGAAACGGTCACCTTGGAAGACTGATCCGGGACTCCATTCTTCACGGCTTAAAAGAACCGCTGGCGCTGGTTCCACTGGTTGGTGTAATTTTGACCTTGTTCGGCTTCCATTCACCGGATTTGTTGAACAAATCGTTGAATCAAATTGGTGATATTACGTCCGGGGCAGCCTTATTCGCGGTCGGTGTAACCATTGGCGTACGTAACATAAGTTTTAGCGTAAGCGCCTTTGCCATCGCACTGTTAAAAACAATTGTGCAGCCTTTATTAATGCTGCTGATTGCCTACCTGTGCGGTCTGTCGTCTGCCGATACTGTGAAGGCAGTTCTGCTCGTTTCCTTCCCGGGTTCAGCAGTCGCTGCTATGATTGCTACCCGTTTTGAAAGCCTGGAATCAGAAACAGCCTCCTCCTTTGTCATCAGTGCTGTCACATCCCTCGTTACACTCCCAGTACTGATTTCTCTATTGGTATAAATGCTGATTATTTAGACATTGGAGCCTGCCGCGAATTCCTTCGTGTAGACGGAACTGAACTTCTCCAGCGCCCTTTTCCCTCTCGGAAGCGAACTTCAGCTCTGTCGTTTGGCCCTTGACCAGATAGACATGTTTGACATAGCGTATGAACGTATGTACAGTAATAGTCAAAAGAATAGAAGTCCACTAGGGGAGCCGCTATGGCTGAGACAAGAACGTATCTTGGACCCTTTGAACCTGATCTAGTTCGTACTAGCGTAGGAAAGTGGAGCCTTTATATATAAGGTTTCAAGCGTTTTTTTGCGTATTGGGCCTATTGTTGAAGCCGCTCCATTTTTCTGGGGCGGCTTTTTAGCGTTGTTCCGGAATTATATTCTTACAGGACTTCTTGCTCTTCAATTTTATGGAGGTGGCGAAATTGAGTTTTACACAAGAACTCCGTCGGCAGGCGGACGGCATTTTTCAAGCGATTTTTGAGCATCCCTTTGTGAGAGGTATTGCTGAAGGAAGTTTGACAAGGGGACAGCTGATTCACTATGTAAAACAGGACTTTGAATATTTGAACGCCTACATGCGGATATACGGCATCGCAATCTCCAAATGCACGAATCGGGAGGACATGGCTGTATTTAATGAACAAATCTCTTTTATTCTCCACAGCGAGGTTCACCCGCATCAAAATTTCTGTGCTGTCGCAGGGGTGACCTATGAAGAATTGCAGGGATATCCGCTCGCTCCGTCGGCTCATCACTATATCCGGCACATGCTGACGGTTGCGCATGAGGGCAACCTGGGCGAGATCTTGGCTGTGCTGCTGCCATGTATGTGGACGTATGCCGAGATTGGCCGCAGGCTGCTAGATGAAGTAAAGCCGGATAAGTCCCATCCGTTCTATGAATGGATTGGCTTTTATGGAGACCAGCTTGATGATACAACACTCAAGTTCCGAGAACGTGTAGATGCTTGGGCGGAAGGGGCAACGGCTGCTGAGCGGGAGCGGATGATTGAGCATTTTATACTGAGCTGCCAGCTGGAATATAAGTTCTGGGACATGGCTTATAAGCAGGAAGAATGGCCGGTCCAGATGCAGGCAGCGGTCTTGGAATAGTCAGCCTGTCAATTCGATGCGTGAAGTACGGTTAATGTCCTGTTGAACCACCAACTATAGAGAGGATAATCATGATGAGTACATGGGAAAAAAGTTATTCGGATCTCCTAACGAAGGTACAAAATAGCAAACCCCTCGTTCACAATATCACCAATGTGGTAGTCACCAACTTTACCGCCAACGGCCTGTATGCATTGGGAGCCTCCCCGGTGATGGCCTATGCACCCGAGGAAGTAGCAGATATGGCCAAAATAGCAGGCGCCGTCGTGTTAAACATCGGTACGCTGAACCGCGAACTGGTGGATGCCATGATCATTGCTGGACAATCGGCGAATGCACACGGTGTTCCGGTCCTGCTAGACCCGGTCGGTGCGGGAGCAACGAGCTTTAGAACTGAATCGGCACTGCGAATCCTGAGTAAAGTCAAAATCTCATTGGTACGGGGCAACGCAGCCGAAGTTGCCAATCTTGTCGGAGAAGCGCGTGAGATTAAAGGCGTAGATGCTGGTGACAGTGCTGACAGCGGCCATGTCGATCTGGCAATTCGGGCTGCTCGAGCGCTCAATACAATGGTTGTCATCACTGGAAAAGAAGACGTCATCACCGATGGGGCCGAAGCACGAATGATAAGCGGCGGAGACGCGCTGCTCACGAAGGTAACCGGAGCAGGCTGCCTGCTGACCTCTGTGTTAGGTGCCTTTGCAGCTGTTGAACCCAACCTGCTGCTCGCAGGTACAGCAGGCTTGGCATTTTACAGTGCAGCAGCTTCCCGAGCCGCAGCACGTACCGCAGAGCTAGGGCCAGGCAGCTTCCAGATTGCCTTTCTCGACGAGCTCGCCAAACTACATACTGGTTCGCTAGAGGGGCATGTCACGATCCGTGAAGCTGGAACAACTACAGCAGGTGGTGCGCGATGACAGACACTCGTGTACCCAGAGCACTGACGATTGCCGGCTCGGACAGTGGCGGCGGGGCCGGAATTCAAGCCGATCTCAAAACCTTTCAAGAGCTTGGCGTATACGGCATGTCAGCTATTACGGCCATTACTGTACAGAACACCTTAGGGGTCCACGGCGTATATCCGCTGCCACAGGAAGCAACAGCGGAACAGATCGAAGCTGTAGGATTAGACCTTGGAGTGGATGCCCTGAAGACTGGCATGCTGTTTAATGCGGGTATCATCCGTCTTGTGAGTGAGCAGATCCGAAAGTTCGGCTGGAAAAAGGTCGTCGTCGATCCCGTGATGATTGCGAAGGGGGGCGCTGAACTGCTGCAATTGGAAGCGGTGCAGGCTTTGAAGGACGAACTGCTCCCCTTGGCCCTGGTCGTTACACCGAATATCCCGGAGGCGGAAGCCCTGACAGGGATCAGCATCCGTACGATGGAGGATCGCCGCGAGGCTGCAAGACATATTAGCAGTATGGGATCAGAATTCGTTGTGATCAAGGGTGGCCACGCTGACGAGAGCGAGAGCAGCGAACAGATTGTTGACCTGCTCTTTGACGGAACCGCCTTTACAGAGCTGAGCGGCAAGCGAGTACGGACTGTCCATACACACGGAACTGGGTGCACCTTCTCGGCAGCGATTACCGCGGAATTAGGGAAAGGGATGTCTGTACCGGAGGCTATCTCGAATGGCAAAGCCTTCATCCAGGCGGCGATTGAGGAATCTTTGCAGCTTGGACAGGGACATGGGCCCACCAATCATTGGGCCTTCCGTCGTCGTCAGGAGATGCTTCTATGAGCGGCAGAATGTTGTCAGAGGTGGTGCGCCGCCAGCTACAGATGTACCTGGTGCTTGGAAGCGTGAATTGCCTAGCGGAACCAGGCTGGGTCGTGCAGGAGGCTCTGGCTGGCGGGGCAACCATGGTCCAGTTCCGGGAAAAAGGCCATGGCGCATTAACGGGTATCCCTATGTTCGAACTTGCGCGCCAGCTACAGGAACTGTGCCGCCACGCTGGTGTCCCCTTCATCATCAATGACGATGTGGAGCTGGCTCTTGAAATCGACGCTGACGGTGTTCACATCGGTCAGGACGATGAATCTGCCGAAACCGTCCGCGAGCGAATCGGAAATCGAATTCTAGGCGTCTCTGCCCATACCATTGAGGAAGCACGTCGAGCCATTCTGCAAGGTGCTGATTATCTCGGCGTCGGGCCAATCTATCCCACCCTCTCGAAGGATGATGCCCATGCTGTACATGGGCCAGCAATTTTATATGAGATGCGTAAAGCGGGAATTGATGTGCCAATTGTTGGGATCGGAGGTATTACAGTCGACCGTGTTGAGGAAGTCGCACGTGCAGGTGCAGATGGTGTAGCGGTGATTTCAGCCGTGACACAGACAAAGCAGGTTAGAGGTACGGTCAAGGAATTCAAAAAAAACATGGTCTCATTTCTCAATGATCCGATCTACATGTTTGATAATGATTCAACAGATCATCCAGCTTTTTAGATTGTTCTATTACTTTGGGATGTGTTAAAAATCCATACTTTTTCTGGACCTGATACAGTTTCTTCCTAGCTCGTTCGACACAAAGTAAAGTCACACCTTGGTTCATCAGCATGATCCCTCCTATATGTCATATTTTATAACAAAAAGACGTTTTTTGGATTTTCAAATAATGCGCCTAACAAAAAAAGAACATCCCCAAAAGTTTGCATAAACAAAGATATCCCTAAATCCACGTGAAAAGGACCTCTGTTCCACTAATAAGTGTAACAGAGGTCCTTTTCATAAAGAAATCCAATGTTTATTGAGGCATACCAATCAATCTGACCTAGAGATTAGCCTTATTTTGTTTAATTTCATTGTTCTCTTTCTCGGAAATAAGTAATCCTAGCAGTGTATATCCTCTGTACGATACTCCAATTAACAGAACTCCACCAGCAATAGAAATCAGAATAACTAGCAGCCGTTTAAGCACCTCCAATTTGTACTTGAGGTGTTATTCTTTGATTTTGGTTATGCGACTGAACAGGCATTGTGAAAATAAACAAGAAACTAGCTGCGATGACCAGCAGAATCATTTTTTTCAACATTGTCTAACCACACCTTTTCTAATAGTTTGAAATACTCTTCCCTTGTTTCGGGAAGCGCATGTGCTTGAAAATGTGCAAAAAGTCCCGTACAGTTTATAAAATAAGTCTCATTATTTAATATATGGGCTTTTACCAATGCATATATTAAGTGTTTAAAGCCATCGTTGTACATTCCCCGCTTCAAATAGTAATAAGCCAGTTCGTAACCAAACCATGCAAAATAATCCGGCATCACTTGTTGGGTGTACATATCAGTAGATTGTGATAGCAGAGCAAAAGAATTAATCTCCACTTCAAAACGTGAAAGGACATCATTGATATCTATTGCATATCGGTTAGCAGCTATCATAACGTTCAGCAACTTGGATAACTTTTCATTCTCGGTAGTGATTGATGTGGATGCAATATATTCAACATAATGAGGAAGCACCTTCCTATCTCCAGATAGGAGTCTATTTACAAAAATATTACCTTCTGCCCAATGCTTGAACAAGTTGACCCAGTGTTGGGTTTCCTGGTCTGACTCGATCACCCAACCTAAATCTGCGTAGGCGTACGTAAATTGTAAAGCTTGTTGATAATCTCCTTGGGCTTCACAGACACTCGCACATAGTAAATCGGCATAAGTGATATACACAAACATCGGGCGACTCAGCCTCTCTTCAGCCTCCTCCCACTCTCGCTTTTTCTGTTGATGTTTCAAAGAATATTGGATCTCCGCTTTGGCTCTCATTTTTCGAGCAGTTGCATCGAGCTTGTCCCATTCACGCAGAGAACGATACACATTCGCCAAATCCTTTAACGCATCGAGTTGATCTATTTCATTCAGACGTTCGACAAAGGGTTCAAATCGTGTAGCCGCCTTGAGATTTCGGATCTGATTGTTACCCACCTGAATGGTAAACAGACGATACTGACAGACAGCCAAACGTTCAGAATGCTGGTACTTCTCGCCTTCCGCAATCCCTTCGTAGAGCAACAATGCGGCATTGTGCTGACCTTGTGCGAATAATTTTTCTGCTGCATCAAATAACTTTGGGGAATATAGAAGGTTGTCCATAATATGTCCCACTACAAGCTGGATAGCATCCAACTTGTCCAGTTCCGCACAGCGAAACAACAACGGCTCAATTCGCCTCCAATCCGGGGAACGCTCAATGATGTAGTTATCTATGTATAGTTCGTAAAAAAAACCTTCTGGTAGTCCCATAGCCCAAGTGATTCGATCTAGCTGATGTATAGCAACAGGACGATGCTTGGCAATCCAATTATTAAGTGTTCTTTGATGAACACCTGAATGTTCGGCAAATTGTGCCAGCGTCAAATTATTTTCCCCTAAATAATCCTCTAACTTCGCCAAAATCGTAGGTGTATGTCCCAAGTCATAACCACCCTTCATACAAAAAATCCAAATTTTATACTTTCACCTCAAATTATTCACCAAGTTTTAACATGTGTCAACATTTTTCTTCCATTATTCCTACTATATAAACTTGAATATGGTAATTAATAACCACTAACAAGAAGTCTCTTTTGGAATCAGGTGGTCGCTCGCTCTACTAATTTGAATTCCAGATGATGTATCATTTCTTCCAGCCCTTCGAGGGCATTTCGAATCATAATGAACGCATTCTCAGCTTGCTTGTCTATCGGGTAATGAATCGTAGTTAAATCAAGCAAATGCGAGATTTCGGTGTTATCAAAGCCTACTACTGCAAAATCACTCGGGACAGAAACACCTAGCCTACGCGCTTCAGTCAAAAGACCTGCTGCCAAATAATCGGTAGAACAGGCGAAGGCGTCCGGCCTGTCTGTTGGTGCTCGTTCTGCCCACCAATGAGCTATTTGTTCACCAGCTTCTATTGAATTTAAATCATAAAAATGCGGGAAGGCCTCAGCGTCCAAATCATATTTTTCGCAAAAGTCATGATAAGCTCGAATGCGTTCTTTTGTATTCAATCCCCGCATGCTGCCGTACACATTCACAATTTTCCGATATCCTCGGGTGTACAAATGTTCTAATGCCAGCGTATAGCCCTGATACTGATCCATAAATACAGACGGGATTGCCTCAATGTTTACACGCTGCCAGGTCACAATCGGGCCATATTTTGTATAATGCTCAATCACACTCCACTCATTAACGCGAATCATACAGACCAAGGCGTCCAGTTGCTTTCTCCGCAACATTTCCAGCGCTTCAAGCTCCTGTTCCTTCTCCCCATTGGTAATAAACAGCGCTATATTAAAGCCATGCTCCTGGGCATACATTGTAAATCCGCGCACAAATAAACCCAATGAATCATTAAAAGAAAGTGAAATAATCCCTATGAGCTTGGTCATGCCTTTTTTTAAAGATACCGCATTAAGATTAGGAACATAATCCAGTCGATCTATGACCTCCTGCACACGCTGTCTTGTTGGTTCACTTACGTATGGATGGTTGTTAATGACACGGGACACCGTAGCCGAGGATACCCCCGCCAGCTTTGCAATTTCATGAATATTCGCCATTTTTTTCACCTCGTTCTTTCTATTTTAGCATGTTCGTGGTGTCCGCCCTATAATTGTCACCTTCCCAAAATAAGTTTTTTAAAAGCGCTTGACCTGTAATGCATTACAGGGATTACAGTGAGTTTGTGCTTAAGAAAGCGGTTTACAAAACATACTTAGGAGGCACTAACTATGAAAAAAGGCATAAAGATTGCAACCATTGGCGGAGGCTCCAGCTATACACCAGAACTAGTAGAAGGCTTCATCAAACGTTATACAGAGCTTCCCATTCGGGAATTATGGCTGGTAGATATTGAGGCAGGTCGTGAAAAACTGGAGATCGTAGGCGCCATGGCCAAACGGATGGTAAAGGCTGCAGGCATTGATTGTGAGGTACATTTGACCCTGGATCGCCGGGAAGCGTTGAAGGACGCTGATTTTGTAACGACCCAATTTCGGGTAGGCTTGCTGGAAGCCCGGATTAAGGATGAAAGTATTCCGTTAAAACATGGCATGATCGGTCAGGAAACTAATGGGGCCGGAGGAATGTTCAAAGCTTTTCGTACCATCCCCGTTATCCTCAGTATCGTCGAAGATATGAAAGAACTGTGTCCGAATGCATGGTTGATTAATTTTACCAACCCTGCGGGTATGGTCACCGAAGCCGTGCTTCGTTATGGTCAGTGGGATAAAGTCATCGGATTATGTAATGTTCCAATCGGCGCGATCAAGAGTGCATCGGCTGTGCTGGACAAACCGGAAGAAGAGCTATTCTTTAAATTTGCAGGGATTAACCACCTTCATTGGCACAAAGTTTATGACAAAACCGGAGCTGAATTAACAGAGCAAGTCATTGAAGGACTGTACGCTCCTGGCGCAAAGCCAGAGAAAGTCGTAGAAAATATTAAGAACATGCGCTTTCTGTATGATCAAGTTCGTCAATTGAAAATGCTGCCTTGTCCTTACCATCGGTATTACTATATGACGGATAACATGCTCAAGGAAGAATTAGAGGAAGCCAAAAACGAAGGAACTCGGGGCCAAGTGGTCAAACGTCTGGAAGAAAGTCTGTTTGAATTGTATAAAGATCCGAATCTGGATTACAAACCAGAGGAACTATCCAAACGCGGCGGTGCGCATTACAGCGATGCAGCCTGTGAGATCATTAATTCCATTTATAACAACAAAGGCACATTGATGGTGGTTAGTACACGTAACAATGGTGCGATTGATGATGTTCCCTATGATAGCGCCATCGAAGTGACCAGTGTCATTCGCGCTCATGGTGCCGAACCTGTCAACTTTGGCAAATTTCCACCTGCACAGCGGGGCTTGCTGCAAGTGATGAAGGCAATGGAAGAGCTGACGATAGAAGCGGCGGTCACCGGTGACTATGCAACCGCACTGCAAGCCTTCACCCTGAATCCGCTCGTACCAAGCGGGGACATTGCTCAAACCGTGCTGGATGAATTACTAGAAGCACACAAAGAGCATCTGCCTCAATTCTTTGCTCATAAGGAGAAGGCAACGGTATAAAAAGGGCGTCTATCATCCCACTAAAACACAAAAAAGCTTCCTACATGTAGGAAGCTTTTTTTGCTATACGTCCCAGGAGGGATTCGAACCCCCGACCGACGGCTTAGAAGGCCGTTGCTCTATCCAGCTGAGCTACTGGGACAAGATGGTGATCAATAAAACTTTATGTATTCAGCGCATTGATTATTATATCACATTTCGAGCAACTGTCAAAAGCATTTTTTTCATGATGTAGGGAAGCTGGCTGCAAAGGAATCATTTGGACGCTAACGGGGTATTATGTACAAAGAACCATGCATAAAGGAGGGGTTAATCCGTGAGAGGTCTTTTGTCGTCACTTTGTTATTTCAGCATTTTCTTCGCACCTTTTCTAGTGCCTGTCATTGTGTGGATTGCAGTACGGGACGAATATGTTCAGGGACATGCAAAAAAAGCTATTTTATCGCATATTTTCCCCATTATTGCGGCGATTCCGCTAGTGTATTTTATTATAACGGCGAATCATGCAGGTTCAGTGATCGGGTTTGTACTGCTATTCGTAGTGGTCTATCTCAGGGTTTTTGTGTATAACATCTACAAAGGAATTATGACGCTGCGTGAAGCGGCTTAGTTCAAAAGAAGCCTCCTATATTCCGCAAACTTGGCGGGATACAGAGGCTTCTTTAGGGTTATTTTTGATGAGTTGCTGTTGCTATTTAGTTCGATGGCTATGGCTGCTTATTTATTCCCAAAGCGTTTAGGACTTCTACGCACCTCATGTCTTACGTTTTTCTCCAGCACTTCTTCTGCAAACTCATTGTTGTGAATATAACTGCTGCCTTTATTTTTCTTATAATTCGCTTTGCCGTCTATGATTTCCCCCTCCTTTCACGCTGATCCGGCGATGGCGCCGGGGCCCAAATCAACAAAAGCCGAGGCATAGCACACCATATCCTCATGCCCCGAACTCCTTGGCGAACTCTGTACTGAGTTGCCCATACGAGAGCAATTCTTTTTTGAACTTCTCTCGCTCCTCACCAGCAGTAATGTGTGTAGAATCGGTAAAAGCCTTGTCTGTCACTTCCTCAAATGCCGAATGCAGGTTATTGTCGTACCAATCCAGCTCCAGATCGGCGTCATTGCGGATGATCCGTACCATGTCGTAGTCATGCTGACCATCCGTCTGATCCTTGGCCGTGATATAGACCAGCAGTTCCGGGTCATCCGCGGCACCAGGCCGCACCTCTACCTCAGCGCAACGCACTCCGTCAAGTTCAGTGAAGCGGCGGATTTTGGCATCCTTGATGTAGTACATGGTCTTCCTCCTTCCTTGCGAGTAGACGGGTTGCCCCATCAGTAGTTTTCGGAACGGACAGACATTTTATGCTTCTTTTCGGCATATATACTGTTGAACTGGGGATTTAGTTTTTGATTCATTCCAACACTGGATGAACACGATAAAGAGAGGATGAACAGACATGTGCGGAATTACAGGTTTCATACAGTGGAACGGAGACTTAATGCATCAATCTGAGCTGCTGCTGAATATGGCACAAACGCTCTCCGATCGCGGACCAGATGCTGCGGGTACCTGGATATCCAATCCGTGTGCCTTCGGACACCGAAGACTGAGCGTTATGGACCCGGAAAATGGCGCTCAACCCATGATCCGGCAGCTGGAGGATATCACTTATACGATTGTATATAACGGGGAAATATATAACGCGCCTGAGCTGAAAAAAGAGCTGCAACAGCGCGGGCATTTTTTCCGTACACAATGCGACACGGAGGTGCTGCTCGAATCCTATATCGAATGGGGCCCCGAATGTGTGGATCGGTTAAACGGCATTTTTGCGTTTGCAGTCTGGGATAGTGAGCGGGAGCAGGTATTTCTGGCACGGGATCGGCTGGGAGTGAAGCCGCTATTTTATAGCCAGACCGAAGAAGTATTCGTATTTGGCTCAGAACCCAAAGCACTGCTTCAGCATCCAGCGGTAGAAGCAGCAGTGGACGCCGAGGGATTGGCCGAAATTTTTATCATCGGGCCTGCACGTACCCCCGGACACGGCGTCTATTCGTCTATGAAGGAGCTACGCCCCGGGCATACGCTAACTTACAGCCGCGACGGCGTGCGCATTCAAGCCTACTGGACACTGGAAAGCATTGCGCATGAGGATAACACCGAAGAAACGGCGCTTAAGGTACGAGAACTGTTGCTGGATACGGTGGAGCGGCAGCTCATTTCGGATGTTCCGGTGTGCACCTTATTGTCTGGCGGGTTGGATTCAAGCGCTCTATCCGCATTGGCTGTCGATTATTACAAACGTACCGGGCAGGGACAAGTTCATACGTATTCGGTCGATTATGTGGATAACGACAAGCATTTTAAAGCCCATGCGTTTCAACCAGGAGCCGATGCCCCCTGGATTCAGCGGATGGTGGATGAATTAGGGACAAATCATCACTGGATTGAATTCGATACGCCAGAAGTCGTAGCAGCTCTGAACAACTCCACGCTAACGCGGGATTTACCCGGAATGGCGGACGTGGATTCGTCGCTGTATCTCTTTTGCCGGGAGATTAAAAAAGGGGCTACGGTCGCTATTTCCGGCGAGGCTGCGGATGAAGTTTTTGGCGGATATCCATGGTTCCACCGGGAGGATATGCTGAATTCGGGTACATTCCCGTGGGCAGTTGCACCCGACATGAGAGCCAGTCTGTTGTCTCCCGAAGTGCGGGACTGGATCAAGCCGCTGGAGTATTTGAACGACCGCTACTCCGAAGCGGTAGGAGAAGTGCCGAAGCTACCAGGAGAAACAGGAAAAGCTGCACAAATGCGCGTTATGTCCTATTTGAACATCACCCGCTTTATGCCTACTCTGCTGGACCGCAAGGATCGGATGAGTATGGGAGCCGGACTCGAAGTGCGGGTACCGTATTGCGATCATCGATTGGTGCAATATGTATGGAACATTCCGTGGAGCATTAAGATGACAGGCGGACGTGAAAAAGGTATTTTGCGCAAGGCGCTTGAGGGTGTACTGCCGGATGATGTGCTGTATCGCAAAAAAAGCCCATATCCAAAAACGCATAACCCTTCCTACCTTGAGGCTGTGAAAAAGCAGGCGCTGCAGCTGCTGGATGACTCCTCTTCCCCACTGCTCAAGCTGATTGATGCGAAAAAGGTACGCGATATTGCCGCCTCACCGGAGGCATCCACCAATCTGCCTTGGTTTGGTCAACTGATGTCGGGTCCGCAGTTGTTTGCCTATTTGGCCCAAGTGGATAACTGGTTGCGCACTTACAAGGTTGCGATTCGATAAGCTAAAAATACAAAAAAGGCTATCCGCAACTCATGACTGACGGATAGCCTTTTTTCGTTATGTGAATGGGGGATAATTTCGCCCCTGTTACCAAGCTATGCCTGTGGATTACCCAGCTTTGTTGCCAAATCCCGCAGAGCTATCCCTCGGTGACTGATAGCCTGCTTTTGTTCCAACGTCAGCTCGGCCATTGTCTTCTCAAACTCTGGCAAATAAAACAGCGGATCATACCCAAACCCGCCGCTGCCGGCGGTTTCAGTAGTAATCCAGCCTTCCACGGAACCTGTCGATTCCAGCGTCTCGCCAGTCTGCGGATTATACAGAATCAAGGTACAGACGAATTGAGCCGGGCTTAGCAAAGGCTGTCCCGTATCATCACCCAGCTGCTTCGATTCCAGAACGTCGAGCAGCTTAATATTGTTTTCGTGATCGCTGGCACCTTCTCCAGCATAACGGGCAGAGTATACCCCCGGTGCACCGTCCAGCAAATCCACGCAGAGGCCTGAATCATCGGCCAGCACGGGCAATCCGAGCACATCTCCAACCGCTTTAGCCTTTTTCAGTGCATTTTCGGCAAAGGTTTTGCCATCTTCAACGACATCAGGAATGTCGGGATAATCGTACATGCTTCTGACTTCCTTGCCAAACGGCGCAAAAGCATGCGCAAATTCCCGCACTTTTCCTTTATTTTTCGTAGCGACAATGACGACCGGGCCATCCAGCTGCATTAGGCGCCAGCTCCTGTACGTCCAGCACCGATCTTATCAGCAATCGGTCCAAGTACTTCTTTTTGGCGCTCAATCATTTGCAGAATCCCTTGTTCGCCCAAGCTAAGCAGTTGATCCAATTCGTTACGGTCAAATGGGCTTTCTTCACCTGTACCTTGCAGCTCGACATATTTTCCACTGCCAGTCATGACAAGATTCATGTCCACTTTGGCCTTGGAATCCTCTTCATAGTTCAGATCCAGCAACGCTTTTTCACCTACAACCCCTACGCTGACGGAAGCCAGAAAATCGGTAATTGGAAAAACAGGCAGCTTGTGCTGGGTAGCAATTTTATTGACCGCAATCGCCAACGCTACGAAAGAACCGGTAATTGAGGTTGTACGTGTTCCGCCGTCCGCCTGAATGACATCACAATCCAACGTAATCGTCCGTTCACCAAGCGCCTGCAAATTGACCACCGAACGCAATGCTCTTCCAATCAGACGCTGAATTTCCATGGTACGGCCTGTCAGCTTGCCACGCGCAGCTTCACGCTGATTACGGCTATGAGTCGCACGCGGAAGCATGGAATACTCTGCGGTTACCCAGCCTTTTCCTTGTCCCTTCATAAAGGGGGGGACGCGTTCTTCTACAGTAGCCGTGCAAATGACTTTCGTCTCGCCAACCTCTATAAAAACAGAGCCCTCCGCGTATTTATTTACTCCTGCTGTCAATTTCATCGGGCGCAGCTCATCACCGTTTCGTCCGTTAGATCTACTCATGCTTTTTCCTCCTACGTCGTATGCAACCTGTTCTTATATGTTTATTTTACCAAAGTGTGCAGGCAAAAGCACCCCAAGGACGATTCCCGCCCTTAAAGAGGTTGTTCAAAAAGTCGTCTTTCCATGACGAAGCTAATCAAGAAGCGGATTCAACGTCGAATCTTGAATTCAGCCGGGCCTTCCGTTGCTCACGTAGATCTGTCTACGCTCCGCTACTCAGTCCCTAGCTTCATCCAATCTTCTCGGTCCTGAAAAGCCGACTTTTGAACACGCCCTTAAAGAGGGATTTCGTTAATATGCTGCGGCTTGGCTACAGGCTCTCCATAATTTTGATTATTTTGTCCAATCACGCTTTTTTCACCATTCAGTTCAATCCGAATTTTTGTTTTGACTGCATCATCTGAATTGTCTGCCGCTGTCAGCACAACCGATTCCAAAAATTCAGCAGGCACGGCTTCTCCCTTAGCAAACATATCATCCGAGAGCGATACCGTAATGACGTTGTATTTGGAGCGTTCTACTGATTTCAGTGCCGTCTCTCCTGTCATCACTTCTTGTAACCCATCTTTGGTCTGCGGCCCTTGAATCAATTGATGCAGTGCTGACTGGACACGATCTTTTTCAGGGCTGACCAACCGTGTTACAGGTACATAGTATTGAACTCCAGCAGGAGAAGATGAAGAGAAATACACAGTGACTGGACTAGAATCCAGTGGTGTTACGCCATGACCAATCTCCAAGTTAATACCTACTGCACGTGTCAACGGATGATCCAGCGGTGTGCCGCCAACAGGCATTTCGTTCAGCTTTTTGCCCTCCACCCAGATCTGTACGCTCTCAATATCAGGACGGTCGGTCAGGGTCCAGGTCAAGCTCTCCATTAATTTTCGTTCATCCTGTGGCTTATAGTTGGCGAAAGATTTGTTGAATTCGACAACAGCCAGCTTGTTGTTCTTGTCCACTGTCACACTTTTCACTTCCGTGCCTTGGGGAATTACACCTTTAAATCCCTCTGGCAATAATCCGGCATACGGCCCCCCCTCAACCAGGGCTTCCAGCGCCGACTTGGCATCTGCCTGTACATCCCCTGTAGCCATCGGTAAAGATACCGGGGCCAGCAAACCGTTATGATCTTGCAAAAAAACAGCCCTCAGTTGCCCTGTACTGGCAGGTGCTTTTCCGGTTACAGCCTTAATCATGGACTGCTCTGTCGTGGACGGCGGGGGGTCAATGGATGCCGATTCGTTGCCGAAAAGGCTGCAGCCTGACAACAACAGGGGTAGGGATAGCAGTCCAGCTACAGAGGTCATACGCCATGGGTGTTTTATATTCATAAGTGAAGTTCCTCCCTAACAATTTTGTACAGATTGTACTAATATGTATACAAGCCTCGCGTAAAAAATAACTACTTTTTCAGCAGACTGGACACACTGGTCATAATTGCAGTAGAAATCAGGATCTATACGAGGAGGGTAACTTCAATTTTATGGACAAGAAAAAAGTACCTTACAGCCTGAACAGTAAAAAGGTAGCTGATGCCACACGCGAGTGGCTGCACAAGCGTGGCGTTAACATGACTGAAATCGCAGAACTGGTCATGCTTTTACAGAAAAAATATTACCCAACCCTAACGATGGAAGAATGTATGGAGAATGTGGACAAGGTACTGATGAAGCGCGAGGTTCAAAATGCCGTGCTCACGGGCATCCAACTGGATATCCTTGCAGAACAGGGCGCTCTTCTTCCCCCATTGCAGGATATGATTGAAAATGATGAGGGATTATACGGGGTGGATGAAATTCTGGCCTTTTCCATTGTAAATGTGTACGGCAGCATTGGATTCACCAATTACGGTTATGTCGATAAACTCAAACCAGGTGTGCTGGAACGCCTGAATGATAAAAGCCTCGGGCCGATCCATACGTTCCTGGACGACATTGTGGGCGCTATCGCAGCTTCGGCCAGCAGCCGTATCGCCCATCGCAAACAGGCAGAGCGTGAGCAGGAGCTTGGGGAAGAAAGCGCACCGAATACAACACGTTAAACAACATGCTAAATAACAAACAACGCGTGGGAATATAACAGATATATAAGGGTTAGAGGAGAACTAGACATGGCAAACATTACTGAAGGGTATGCATTCCGTACGATGCAGGCTAATGATTATGATCAAGCCATTGAGCTGTGGAATGGCTTAGACGGATTGGGATTAAGCGAGGCCGACTCACCGGAGCGAATTGCACGCTTTTTACAACGGAACGAAGGACTTAGCTTTGTCTGTGAGTACAACGGAAACATCATAGGCACGATTTTAGCGGGCCACGATAGTCGCAGGGGGTTTCTGTATCATCTGGGTGTAGCTGCAGCACATCGTGGTCAAGGGATCGCGCCCAGATTGGTGGATAAAGCGTTATCTGCTTTGCTGAGAGAAGGCATTGATAAATGTCATCTGTTTGTGATGGAGCATAACGCAGGGGGTCAACGCTTCTGGTCAGCTAATGGCTGGGAGAAACGGGATGGAATTTTACTATATTCCCGAGGACTAGAATAGGATCTAAGCGCTTGATCTATACAAATAGGAACACCGGGTCTGATTCAAGTCGAGCTATAAACGATCAGACCCGGTGCATAATACTCACAGCTTATTCATTGCCATTCTAACATTTCAAGCTCAGATTACCTTCATTCATAAATTACAATCCATTTTGTGGACGCAGTGCACGTTCTACAATTCCCAGCGTGGATTGACGAGAGAAGAACCGGGACACCTGAGCTACCCAATAGTTTTGGCGACCGGAAATGATGTGACTACGTCCCTTTTCAAATGCTCTCAACGCGTTCTTCACAACGGTTTGGGGAGTTTCCCTAATTCCAATTGACGCTTCACTTGCGCCAACAATATCAAAAAACGGCGTTTCTGTTGAGCCTGGACAAAGGGCCAAAACTTTAAGCCCCCGTTTCCGATTTTCGGCCCATAGCGCTTCAGTAAAAGAAAGCACAAATGCTTTGGTTGCTCCATATACGGCCATATATGGATCGGGCTGAAATGCGGCTGTGGAAGAAACATTGATGAGTCCCCCATCCCGCTTACGCAATAAATCAGGCATAAATGCATGTGTGATGTCGACTAAAGCAGCCACATTGAGCATCACTTCCTCATGCTGTCGTTCTCCTGAAACCTGCTCAAAGTATCCATAGGTGGCAAAACCCGCGTTGTTAATCAGGAGATCTACCTTTAGCTGTTGTTTTTGAACCTCCTGATGCAATGTCTGGGATGCTCCGGGTGTGGAAAGATCCAGCGCAATCACTGTTGCTTTTACGTTATATTTAGCTATGAGCTCCTTGGCCAGCGCTTCTAATTTGGTTTCATTCCGAGCTACCAAAATGAGGTCACATTTCTTAGCTGCGAGCGAATAGGCAAATGCCTCGCCAATACCGGATGATGCCCCTGTGATCAGTGCTGTTTTGTTTGCGTACATAAACATGATGATAACCTCCATAGTATCGTTGTTTTATTTTAGAAACATTGTTACCACTACTCTATAATGAACTGAAGTCATCTACTATGACGACCTCAGTACACTTCATTTTTACGATGGGGATGAGGATGTTTTAAATGCTACGAGCGTATTCTTCAGTGTAAATGCATACACCCCTTGAGCCATATCTACATCTGAAAAATGACCTGCAAACTGAAGATGTATGACCCCATGTAAAGCAGACCAAAACATCCGGACAACCAGCAACGGATCATGCTCTTTCAATGCTCCCTGCTCCATAGCGTGTATGACGGTTTGCAGAATTCGTGACAGTGCCGTTGTGGTCCCCTCCAAGCTCTGTTCATCGGGCTTGAAATCAGACAATGCCCCGCCAAACATCATTTTATAATAGGCTGAATGGAGCTGTGCAAATTCCCAGTACGCCCAGCATAGAGCTTCCAGATCAGCGAGTACGCTTTCGGTAACAGGTACTTGCTGGAAGGTTTCAGCCAATAGCCGACATCCATCCAGGTACATCTCATTGGCAAGACCATCCTTACTGCCAAAAATATTGTAAATGATCTTGGTGGAACAGCTTAATTTCTGCGCAACTCGCCGTACGGTCACAGCCTCAGGCCCTTCTTCCACAAGAAGGATGCATGCGGCATCGATGACATTTTTACGTAGCAATTGCTGCTGCTGTTGCTTCACTTCCGAATAGGTTTTATAGGGAGGCGATGGCTCGGACATGATTGAATGCACTTCCTTTTGCTTGAGGATTTTGCAAAATCCTGGCTTATTAAAAACTGTTGCTTGTTGCTACTATAATAAATTAAAGAACTACACAAGACTTTCGGGAAACGGTGTTTCCGTTAAGAACCATAGTATTCTAAGCCTGAGTATTTGTCAAATAAAAAAAGAAACACAATAAGTAGATACACTTACCGTGCTCTGGTTGATTGCTTAAAAATGAAGCTATGTTGGGTGTTTCACGATCAGTAGGCAATACCTACCCGTGTACGGATAAATTCGTAACTCTTGCATTGCCAATAAGTAAAATCAGCCGTATCCGCGGTGGTAATTTGTGAGCCACCTTCAGGCAAAAAATCTTTTTCCACGCGATAAATACCTGTCCGCGCTCCGTCCGGTAGATAGGTTGGACATACGATTGTCCAGTCTAGTGCCGATTCACGCAGCAATTCGTACACTCGCCGATGTTCCTGGGCCGCACGAGTGCTGCGTCGTCGGGTATCGTAGGACTCGTAACGATACAGGTCCGGTTCGGTCCGGCTTTGCAAAATTCCTGCCGTTCCTACCGTAATGAGCCGAGAAATGGACTGTTCCTGCATGAGCCGGATCAGCAGGGCTATATTAACGGATAAGGTAGTCGTTCCATCCGTATTCAGCGCACTGATCACAGTCGTCGCCCCACCCTTCAGCGCCTGTGCTACGTCCTCTCCATTAGTGGCATCGCCTTGTACGATTTGCAGCTGATTCCCATATCCAGGTATGTAATCCTCCAACTTGTCCGGTGAACGAACAAGGACCGTAACGGTATGACCGTCCGCTAACGCATAATCTAATATATACCGTCCTACGCGTCCGGTAGCTCCCAGCAGCAGCAAATTCATAAAGTCCTCTTTTCCGGCATGCATGCCGCTTGTCATGTTGTTTCGTTATGTCACTTGTTGGTCAACTTTCCGTGACTATTGACGGCAAAAGGGATAGAAGCGCGTGATTGGGTTCGTCTCGCTCATAGAGGCCCGTTCACGGCGCACCAGCTCCACCAGATGAGCCAGCGTCTCGGACATGGCAAACCTTAGCTGGTGAATACCCAGCTTGCCACCGAACATGGCAATGCACAGCTCATAGGCTGTGCTTCCCTCCGGTTGGATCAGCTGCTGAAATTTCTCCAGTCGTTCTTCATGATGTGCCAGCAACGCTTGCGTCCGCTCCCGAAAATAACCAAACGGATTGCGGTGCCCCGGATATGCCCACGCTACCTCCAGCTTACCTAGACGCTGCAAGCCGTCTACATAAGACTTCAACGGCTGGGCATCACTGCCCGGCAGCAGACTGATATTAGGAGAAATCTGCGGCAAAACTGCGTCACCGCAGAGGATAACACCGCTATTCGGGTCATATAAGGACATATGTCCGGGCGCATGCCCTCCCGTCTCGACGGGCAGCCAACTGCGTCCACCCCATTCCAGACGAGCGTCTATGCCGGTAGGAATAACGGTAATCTCAGGCTGTGGATTCACTTGCAAATAAGCCTGCCGCATATGTAATTCCAAGGCCGGCACTTGCTCCAAAGGAAAACCATGCTGGACAAAAAAGCTGGGAAGCCTGTTCTCCATAGCGACCGTCGATTCTGGAGCGTCCCACATCATCATCGCTTCCTTATGGCTTCGGGCTGACATATGTACACGAGCCTGACTTTGCTGCTGCATCCAGCCCGCCAATCCGTAATGATCGGGGTGATGATGAGTGACCACAATGTCCGAAATATCCCCAAAGGACATTCCCAGCTGGTGGAAGACATGCGCCCATTCTGCCTCGGTGTCCATATTGCGCGGCCCCGGGTCTACAATTGTAAAACCGTGCTCTCCCTTGAGCACATAGCTATTCACCCAGCGCAGCGGAAAGGACATGGATATTTTGACCTGAAAGCCTCCGTCTATTCGCTCACACGGTGTAAGCTCTGGCATTTTCATGGCTTCCACCCGCCTTTCTGTTTCAAGCCCGCACGCCGACAAAAATCATTCGAGGCGAAGCATCTTCAATATATTGATCTTCATTATAGCTTCCGTGTACCTGCTCTACAGATAGTCCGGCTTGCTCTAGCAATCCACGAAACTTCTCATATGGATATAGCTTCACTCGTTCATGATACACGCGCGCAGGTTCTCCCTCAGTAGGAGTCGTGCCCAGAGCAGAGGCTGCCTCAGTGCCCGTAACGGATGCAGCTGACCGAATCGCAATTTTCTTTTTCACAAATCCATCTTCAATGACCCGATGCTCCTCAATCCAATTCCCTTCATCCTCCCGCGACGAATGCGGTACCAAATGAGCGGCTACGTAAGCAGGGTTCAAATAATCTATGATAAAGCGTCCTCCCGGCTTCAACAGCCGATATATTTCCTTTAGCACTTTAAGCTGCTCCTCATCCTGTTCAAAATAACCAAAGGAGGTGAACAAATTCATCACCGCGTCATAGCTTTCATCCAGCGGCACCTCTCTCATATCCCCTTGATGCCAACTTACCCGTCCTTCGGAATCAGCTGCACGAGCTTCTCTCAGCAGCACATTGGAAAGGTCCACACCTGTCACCTGATAACCTGCATCTGCGAGCGCAAGCGAATGACGTCCCATCCCACAACATAAATCCAATACGCTGGAGCCTTGCGGTAATTTAAGCCAGGAGATCATTTTTTGCACTTCCTGATAGGCTCCCTGAAAGTCGCGATGCTTGTATACCAATAAATAATCTTCCCCAAAGCTTTGCTCGTACCATTCTGCCATATCGTTTCTCCTCCATGAACTCATTTCGCTCTATTACATACTATATTAGCTTTTTCAAACTGGAAACTCAAAAGCATTACGAATAAGGGTTTTGCAAAATCCTGAATAAGGAAACATGTTACAATAACCGTATTTGAGCTTAAATATTCATAGGAACTTCATACCAACTTCATGTGATTCACCCCATTTTATCATTAAAATGATTCATGGGAACGCCTTTAGAAGTTTTCATGAAGGAAAGGAGCGGGGAAATTATGATTCAAATTGGACTTACGGGTTGGGGCGATCACGATGACTTGTATCCAACGGGTACCAAAGCTAACCAAAAACTAAGTATCTATGGAAGCCATTTTCCGGTAGTAGAAATGGATAGCTCTTTCTATGCGGTGCAGCCCACAGATCGTATGGCACGCTGGGCGGCGGAAACCCCTGACTCTTTTTCATTTCTCGTCAAAGCCTACCAAGGCATGACTGGACATACCCGCGGCAAGCAACCTTACTTCAAAACAATAGATGCCATGTACGAAGCACTGCATGCATCGATAAAGCCTCTTCACGAAGCGGGCAAGCTCAAAGCCGTGCTGTTTCAGTACCCACCCTGGTTCGACTGTACACGTGAGAATGTCGCTGTACTGCGAGACACAAAAAATAGGATGGGAGAGGTCCCATCCGTACTTGAATTCAGACATCAAAGCTGGTTCACACCCGATTTTCGGAAACAAACGCTGGCATTCATGCGTGAAGAAGGCTGGATACACAGCGTATGCGACGAGCCGCAGGCAGGACCAGGGTCGGTTCCCATTGTGCCGTTGGCTACAGACGGTAATCTGACAATCGTACGTCTCCACGGGCGGAACATATCGGGCTGGAATCAAAGCTCTGCACCGAATTGGCGGGAGGTTCGTTATCTGTATCGGTACAATGAACAAGAGTTGACCGAATGGAGAGACAGGTTGCTGGAGCTGGAGCAGCAAAGCCGCGAGGTGTGTGTTATTTTCAACAACAACTCAGGTGGAGACGCCGCTGCTAATGCCAAGCAGCTCATGACCATGCTTGGCATGGACCCTAAACCTTTTCCCCCTCGCAAGCCACACGAAGAGAATAACGGGCCGGAACAGCTTGAACTATTTTGAGGAACGGGCTGAGGGTGGGGAGTTGGAAATAGCCTCCTTGAGCTTGCGTGCATTATCCAGTAAATGCGGGTCGTCAGGTAAATAGCGTAAAGCGGTCTGGTTATGCTCATACGAAGCGTCCAGCTGACCTACATGGGCATAGCAATGGCTGAGCCGCACATGAGGTAACCAGGAGTAGCATGGTAGTGGAACAGGTCGCATACCCGGAAGGTGATGCTGTTGCTCCAATGCCTTTTCGTACCAGTACGCGGCAGTGCTCCATTCGTTTCTTGTGAAAAACCAGTCACCGATCATGCAGCACAAGTCTGATTGCGGTACACCGTATCGAAAGGAACGTAACAGACGATCCAGCTGTTGCTCCGGCTTCCCGAGGTGAAGATAGCATTCCGCCGACCGCGCACAAGCGGTAATCCGATCCTCACGGTAGCCGCTCGGCTCCTCCAACAGAAGATTGAACGCCTCTACCGCCTCGGCATATTCTTTACGGTCAAAACATTCATTGGCGTGCAAATACAGCAGACGCCCCTCCAGCTTGCCGCTTTCGCTGATCCACCGGGCGAGAATACGTTGGTTACGGAGCATGTGGTCTTGCATTCGGCGGTGTGTTACTGCCACATCTGAATGAACGATTTGCCCCTGAGGTATCACCAGATCCTCATGCAGACGCCCTTCCCAGCGGTATTGTCGCTCGCGCTTCACGAGACGGATACGGCGTGAGGTGAACAACAGTTCACCCTGCTCCCCCTCTGCCAAATGAAGTGGCATCACCACTGCGTCGATATCCTTAGACAAACGCTGCTTCAAGGCACGCAGGCGCTCACGATCCGGCTCCAGCAGCACATCGTCCGCATCCAGCCACATGACGTAGGAACACGTCGCCTTGTCAAATGATTCATTACGGGCGGCTGCAAAATCATCCTTCCATTCAAATGTATATAGCCGATCCGTATAGCGCGCCGCTATCGTCTTCGTCTGATCCGTCGACCCCGTGTCCACAATAATGATTTCATCCATCAGGTCTGAGACCGAATCCAGACAGCGGGTAAGTGTGTGCTCCTCGTTCTTTACGATCATGCACAAGCTGATGGTCATTGGATGCTCAGTCATGACTTCACGTCATCCCCTTTACCTTTGGCTGATTCTCCCCTCGTTTTTCCGGTAGACTCGCCAGCAGTATATGCAACTCTCCTTTCAGCCTGCGTCTTGTCTAACTGTTCGACACGTGCATACCTTTCCATCGGCAAAAGTTGTTCCTCCATATACCGGATTCGCTGTACCGCCTTGTCGAGTGCAGCCTTTCGCTGATTCATTTTGCGAACATGCTGCTGCTCCACCAGTCGAAACTGCTCCTCGTCCAGTTTCATCCACTCATTCAGATGCTCTACCTTTGGTTTGGCCTCACGCAGTTCTTTCGACTTCTTGCGGCCGGCAAAGCACAAATATTTGTGATGCACCTCCAGCGCTTTTTCATCAAAATAAGGATACAACACACGGGAGAGGCTCCCGGCATAGTAAGTCCGCTTGTGATCATGAAACGGATGGTATCCATAAGGTACAGATAAGACGAGCGTTCCCTTTTTATTCAACAAGCGATAAGCATGAGCCAGCAGAGTGTCGGGATGCGCAAAATGTTCCAAAATCTCGCCTAAAATAATGGTGTCAAATCCACCGGGAGGACGCTCAAATTGTGAAATGTCCTTTAACTGAAAGTGGACTCTTCCCCGGACGGGTGCTGATTCCCGACGAAGTTCTTTTTTTGCATAAGAAATACTGTCCTCTTCCAAATCAATGGCCGTTACCTCAAAACCTTCCCGCGCAAGCAAAATGGACGTTATGCCCTGACTGCACCCAACATCCAGCACCGTATGGCCCTGTACATGGCGGCAAATCCAGTGAATTCTATTGCGGGTGGCTTCATGAGATTCTTCCGAATTGATCTGCCCGTAATAACGTTCGTTTACCTGATCACGGTTAGCCAACAGCGGCGCCCCCTCCATCACCGGGATGTCCTAAGATCACGACATGTCCACCTGTGCAATGCACTGTCGCATTACGTGTATCGAAGACCAGCGGGGCATGGTCGACCAACTGTTGGTAGTTCACCACAGAATGGTCTGTCGTAATGACTACGATATCTGCACTTTCCCATAGCTGGGCATTTGCCGTCCGAGATGGGATTTCTTCGCCGTTCAGCTTAAAACTCGATACATACGGGTCGGTGAAGCTAACCGAAGCACCCATTTTAGTTAAATGCTCGAACAGGACAAGAGCCGGGGATTCGCGAACATCATCAATATCCTTTTTGTAGGCCACACCTGCCAGAATGATGTTGGCCTTGTTTATGGCTTTATCTTTCTGAGCAAGCATAGCTTTAATTCGCTCCGCAATATACAGCGGCATACGCCGATTCATGCGATCTGCCAAGTCCACGAATTCCAATGGAAAACCATGCTGCTCGGATTTCCATGACAAGTATAGCGGATCAACCGGGATACAGTGCCCCCCGATGCCAGGTCCCGGATAAAAAGGCATATAGCCGAATGGCTTGGTGGCCGCTGCATCCAGTACCTCCCATATATTAATGCCAATTTTCTCACAGGCGGCTGTCAGCTCATTGACCATTCCAATGTTGACGCTGCGGAACGTATTCTCGAACAGCTTGGCGGCTTCCGCCACGGTTGTCGAGCTGACCGGTACAATTTGATCCAAAAAGGACCCATAGAAACCTACTCCCACTGCCAAACAATCTGGCGTGCAGCCGCCGATCACCTTGGGTGTGTTGCGAATGTTAAAATGAACACTGCCCGGATCGACACGTTCCGGTGAAAAACACACATAAAAATCTTTCCCCACCGTCCAGCCCCTGCGCTGCTCTATCACCGGACGAATCAATTCCTCAGTCGTCCCCGGGTAGGTGGTGCTTTCCAGAATCAACAGTGTCTGTCTACGCAAATGAGGTATGGCCTGATCAATAGCCGTTTCAATATAGGACGTATCCGGTTGGTGTCCGTCCGTCAGTGGCGTAGGCACGCAGATCACGACGATATCCGCATGCTCCAGTACCTTGATATCCGTAACCGGATGCAATTGCTGCCCGATCAGACCTTCCAATGCATCATCACCAATGTCTATGATGTACGACTTTCCTTGAAGCAGCTTGGCTACTTTGACGGGATCGGAATCCACACCATATACATTATAACCAGCCTTTGCCATTTCCACTGCCATGGGCAGCCCTACATAACCGAGGCCGATTACCGCAACCTTTACAGTTCCTTTAGTTATTTTTTCCATAAGCTGCAAAATACCCACCTCTTTCATCGTTACTCCATGCCTCGCAGTAGCTCAGCAATTCCAGCGCGATCCATTAACTCATCGTCCGAGCGATATTGATCAAAGCTCACTCGTTCCAATCCACCGTATTGGCTCAGTAAGCGCTTGTCTGCTTGCTGGGGAAGAATAACAAAATAGCGATCATCATAGCGATACGTATGCGGCACCTCATAGGGCGAAATCAGCACCTCATGCAGCTTTTCCCCACCACGTATACCAATCTCCTTCACTTTCAACGCAGGCTGACCCGCCTGTTCTTTCATCACTTCTGCCAGATCTGCAATATTGCAGCCCTTCATTTTCATCACAAGTGTCTCTCCCCCAATCGCCGTGACAGAAGCCTTCAGCAGCAAGCCAATCGCTTCTCCGAGCGTGAGGAAAAAGCGTGTCATATCTGGGCTCGTCAGCGTTAAATCCTGCCCATCCGCGATCTGGCGCTTGAACAGGGGCACGACACTTCCACTCGTCCCCAACACGTTGCCGCCGCGTATACACACAAAGCGAGTACGCTCACTTAAAGTGTTGGCGCGGATCATCAGTCTTTCACCTATCGCCTTCGTCATGCCATATACATTCACCGGATCTACTGCCTTGTCTGTAGAGACATCAATTACCTTGGCGACTCCCTGCTCAATGCTGGCCCGGATCACGTTTTCCGTACCGTGTACGTTCGTCTTGAAAGCCTCTTCCGGCTGTCTCTCACACACAGGGACATGCTTTAATGCCGCCAAATGGAATACATAGTCCACTCCGCGACATGCCTCCTGCAATGCCTGAAGATCTCGAATATCTCCAATCATGAAATTCAGGCGAGGATCCGATAGAAATTGCCGCTGCATGGCAATCTGTGCAAATTCACCGCGTGAGAAAATACGAATCTCCGCCGGGTCCTCCTTCAGCAATTCAGCGGTTAGGCGTTGCCCCCAAGATCCCGTTCCTCCGGTCACCAGCAGTTTTTTTCCTTTGAACAATATAATCTCCTCCTGACCGTTACGAATTGGCAATGCCTGTTCCCAGAAATTCTGCCAGCACAGCATTCATTTCATTCTCTGACAGCCGATCCTTCGCCGGCACTTTTTTCACCGAAGTATTGGCAGCATGAATGACGTTCACATAGTTGCGAAGTGGAATGATCTCATGCGGCAGCTCCGTTACATATCCGTGCGTACCCTTTCCAGGAATGACCACACGGTAATCATTCAGAAAATCTTCCACTTGATAGCGAAACACATAAAAAGAAGGCGAACGGTGAAACACCGGTGCCATCTGCCCCTCAACCGCATCCCACAGGTAACCCATCTGGTTCACCAGCGCAACCGTCTCCGATTGAAACTTGTAATCATGCAACTGTTGTACAAAGGACTGGTGATACAAATCGTCGGAATCTATTCGAGCAATGAGCAGTTCGTCCGCACCTTCGATGTACGCATGGATACGACGTTTACTTTCGATGCTCGTACCAAAACGGATGTGGTCGGGAATGGGCTCATGTCGGGCCAGCTCCTCTTCCACGATGTCACTGCATCCGCCCGCCAGCTTGACGACAGATAGGAAATCCGCATTTGTCTGACTGAGTAAACTACGCAGCGTAAAGGTTCTGAATATATCCAGTCGCTCGCTGATCCACTCACGTGTCAGGCGGTTGGGATTCATCCCATAGTTATTAAAATTAATTTCAATTACAACCTTGCGATTCATTGATCTTCCTCCCTTTCAACCGTCTTCTCTCAAGTTATGAAGACGCTCCTGAAACGGCACGTACAGATACAACGAATCTTGTAAAAATAGGTAGAATCCAAAAAGAATAGCCGTTCATACAAAAACCTTTTCGCTTTCGACATATGATAGAATACAAAGTTTTTTACTCCATCTGAAAAGTTGAACAAGCAGGAACGACAGGGAGGAAACATGATATGACGAATCCAAAGTATCTGGAGATGGACGAGGTACTGAAGCGTTTGAAGCTAGCACTCGATCAGCACCAGTCCTTTTCGCTCATTCGTATTGGAGATGGTGAAAATTTGGTGTTGGCGCAGGATACCGTCTGGCCGATGGAAAAGGTGTTACAGGAACGTTGGGCGGTCAAAGCCAATCTCGGTCAAAAGGGACTGTTTCTACCAAATACGGAGCTACGGGACGCGGTGGCTGAGGCAGTGAGCAAAGCCAGCATTACTGGCATTTTGCCATATGATGACGAATCTATTAAAGCACCATCCTATATGAAGCGGGAGCTGACCGATCAGGTCTTTGCTCACTATGCTCTTTCCCCCCCGCTGACCTGCCACGCCTGCCTGAATCGGTATTTGGCTGGGACACCCGCTTTCTGGGACATGCTGAAAAATCGACGCATTCTGCTGGTCACCCGGACGGCCGCTGAAGTAAAGCCTGTTCTTGAGGCTGATCCGTACAAGCTGCATATCGCGCACACGCTGGCATTTCATCAATATGAACAAATGCCTGAAACACTCCAATGGATCGCAGCACACAAAGATGACTTTGACATTGCCCTGTTCTCTTGTGGTGTCAATGCAGTCGTGTTAGCACAAAAAACAGCAGAAATCACTGGCAAAGTAGGTATAGACTTCGGCAAGGCGACTAATATCGTCATGTTCGGCAAAGCTAATTAATAGATAAAATAATATTTGTGAAAAAATCCACTTAGCAAGTAATCTTTGCTCCGTATATCGAAAAGGCACTAGCAAATTTCAATTTTGCTGGTGCCTTTTTGATATCATATGTGGTTCTAAAGCGTGATCAAAAAGGATAATCCATATAAAGCTTTGAGCCCTTGCTTGTTTAGAAATAGAATTTGAGATTTCCTGTCACTTCTTTTACAATATTACAGAAACTAGCATTCATTAAAAACCATGAGGAGGGTGTTTAATTGTCACATAACAAGAGATTGAAGACATACACACTTACAAAAGCAAAGCATATAAAGGTTCATGGTCGAACTACGCAAACACGTACACCGCTTACTCTATTTTGGACAGGCAGTGGCATTGAATTGAATATCAAAGGCTCAGAGCTGTGGATTGAAATTGAGGCCGATTACCAGGTGTATGAACCCTGGATCAGTATTGTCATCAATGGTGTCCCGATGAGTCGCCTGATGGTGACTGCAGGACGGCATTGGATCTGTCTTTTGAGAGGGTTAAACCCTGATACAGTCAAAAATGTCCGTGTGGTCAAGGATGTCCAGCCTATGAGTTCGGACCCGCACTGCTTGTTGCAAATTCATGCCCTGAAGGTTGACGGAGAATTGCTACCGGTCACTGATAAGCCCCTCAAGGTGGAATTTATCGGTGACAGCATTACCTCGGGAGAAGGAACGATTGGAGCGAAGGACGAGACAGACTGGGTTCCCATGCTGTTCACAGCACTACGCAATTATACAGCCATAACAGCCGAAGCACTAAATGCGGACTACCGAGTGTTTTCACAAAGCGGCTGGGGTGTCCTAACGGGCTGGGATAATAATCCCGATACGCACATACCGGCATATTATGAACAGATATGTGGTGTGCTGACCGGTGAGAGAAATGAAGCATTAGGGGCATTTTCAGATCATGATTTTACCTCATGGCAGCCGGACGTGGTCGTAGTGAATTTGGGGACTAATGACGGGGGAGCCTTTTATTCTCCTGCATGGACGGACCCAGCAAGCGGTAAAGTGTACAAGCAACGCTTGAACGAGGACGGCACATTCAATGAAGAAGATTTACAAGCTTTTGAAAGCGCTATCGAATGTTTTCTTGTCAAGCTTCGGAATTGCAATCCTGCGGCTCATATTGTATGGGCCTATGGGATGCTGGATACTCCTATGATGCCCTCAATCTACCGATCAGTAGATGCATACAAGAAAAGAACGAGGGATGGGAATGTGTCTGTATTCCAACTGCCTAACACGACGGAAGAAACGATAGGGTCTCGCAGCCATCCCGGGCTCCCCGCCCATACCAAAGCGGCAGATGAGTTGACAGTGTATTTGCGAGAGATTCTTAAGAAATAGAATCCGAGAAGCACGATCAACTTTGTAGAACACGCTCATAAAGGAAATTACAACAACTAGGTCATTTGTGCTCTCAGTGTTGTTGAGAATTATAGCCACGAGTCTGTAGCAGCTGTCTGTCTATGCTCGTGGCTAGTTGAGCTTCTGCGCAGCGGCCTATCCTAGGAGAACCACGAACAGGCAGCGAGTATTTACTAAAGAAATATTCACCTGATATATTTACAGAAACGGAGTCGAAGCGATGCCCGTGAATACCTCTGGACCATTACGAACAGTGGTCGAAACACCAGAAATATAAGAAGAATATACTGTTTGTATTGCCAATGGAGCGGATAGATCCTGTGCATTAAAAGCTTGCGTTTCATTAGATCCGGTCACGCCCAGTACCCCCTCGGCGCGGTAGACTACCTCGCTCGGATCATAGTCGGCTCCACGCACGATTTCAACTGCATACGTATCGCCAAGCTCACCGATTAGACCAATGGAACCACTAAAAGTCACAATCGGACCTGGCACAAGAAAGGTTCGCAGAGTAATCAAACCGAATCGCTCCGGTATAGGACCCAGTTGAATATCGGGACCTTCACCTGTCTTTGATGAATTGGTGGAGCTTCTCATATCCAGAAAAAAACCCATACCTTATCCCTCCAAATTGCAAGATACTCCATGTTATGCAAGAAATTCTTTGGCGTATTGGACAAATTAGTAATAAATCTATCAATTCAGCTCAAAATAACCGATAGTAAATACATATGATATAAGCTTTAGAAATGAATATATAGATAGAAAGCAGGGGTTAGATGAAACGACTGAAAACATTAACACTACGCAAGAAATTGACCGCAGCATTCCTTCTGGTCATGCTTGTTCCTAGTATTATTGTAAGTTCTTTTTCTTATCAAGCAGCATATAACCAGACGGACCGCCAATTACTTGATAGTGCGACAACTAGCGTTACTGCATCCGATCGTGCAGTTACTCAAACGATTCAAGCCAAAATCGCGGATCTCGAATATTACTCTACAACGATGACGGCTAGTGATAACAGTGCTGAAGCAGATGATGCCATTCTAAAAAGATTACAAGTTTATTTGAAAATGCATGCCGAAGCTGTTGATATGTTTGTAGGAACTCCCGAAGGAAAACTCATTATTGGCAAAGCTGTAGGCTCCACAAACGACCCTCGTGAACGTCCGTGGTACAAACAGGCCATGGAGAAACCCGGACAAACCGTAATCAGCCCTGTTGGACTCAATACGGCTAAGGTCCCCGTCGTATATATTTCACGTACACTTCCCGACAACAGTGGCGTTCTCGGTCTTTCGCTGAACCTGAATAATTTAAAAGAAATCACAAATTTAAAAATCGGACAAAATGGCTATATTATGATATTAGATGGTACCAAACGTATCGTTACCCACCCGACAGAAGTCAGTGGAAGTACCAAAATGGGGGATACGATACCCGAATTGTTTGCCTCCAAAGAAGGCAGCTTTAGTTACGATCTTAATGGCGTAGATAAACACCTGATTTTCAAAACTAATGCGCTGACGGGCTGGAAAATTGCCGGAACGATGGACAAAGCAGAAACCAGTGCCTCCGCCCAACCGATTCTTATCACAACGATCATCGTGTTGGTGATTGCAGCCATCATCATTGGTGTACTCGCAATGTGGTTAATCAGCAGTATACTTAAGCCTATCCAAAGATTACGTAATTCTATGGATGCCATCAGCCAAGGTAATCTTTCGATTAACGTGGCTACGACCAGTACAGATGAAATTGGTGAATTATCGAGATATTTCCAACAAATGGTAGATAACCTGCGTAACATGATTAGAGAAATTCAAGCGATGACAGGCAATTTGTCGGCATCCTCGCAAGAGCTTGCAGCAGGTGCAGAACAAACGACCCGGGCTATCGAGCATGTGACCATAGCCATTCAAGATGTGGCTGCTGGCAGCGAACGCCAAGTGGGCAGTGCTAAAGCTAATCAGACACGGATTAGCGGCATGGCAACAGACATCACCGCTATGACCGAAACTATGGCTGAAATGACTACTTACTCCGCACAGGCCATTCAGGCGTCGGATGCAGGCAGTGAGCATATCGGCAACAGCGTCGTTTCCATTGATGGCATTCGCACTACCGTGGAAGAACTGGACACCATTATCGGTGCTTTGAATGATCGATCTGGACGAATTGGAACGATTGTTACTGTCATTACGGAAATCGCCAGCCAGACTAATCTGCTCGCATTGAACGCTTCTATTGAAGCGGCACGTGCAGGGGAGCATGGTAAAGGTTTTGCTGTCGTGGCCACAGAGGTCCGCAAGCTGGCTGAAAACTCAGCTTATTCCGCACAACAAATTCGTGAACAGATTCAAGGGATACAGAGCGGTGTATCTGAAGCCCTGATTGCCATGGAATCCGCCAAGGAACGTGTAAGCGAAGGTATCAATTCCATAGACCTATCCGGTCGCTCCTTCTCTCGCATCCGTAGAGCGGTAGCCAAATCAGCGAAGCAGCTCGATAACGTCGCGGCTTCTACCGCTGGCGTCGCAGATGGAACGAGTACAGTCGTTAGTAGCATGGAGGAAATTACACGCATTGCTGAAGAAGCGGCCTCCCATACGGAGACCGTGTCCGCAGCCGCAGAGGAACAGCTCGCCTCCATGGAAGAGATCGGTTCGTCTGCCGCAGACTTGACCCGTCTGGCAGAGCAGCTTCAAGATTTACTGACACAATTCCAATTAGATGAAACAAAATAACCGTTCCAACCGATAAATACAGAGAAAGAGTCTTCACAATGAAGGAGGGTTGGAACATGGATATCGCAGCATTATCAACAGGTATGAGTCAGACCAGCTTGGCTCAAGCCGCAAGTGTGAAGGTATTAAGTATGGCTAAGGATCAGGCCAGTGAACAAGGACAGGCTTTAGTGCAGATGATGGAAAAAAGCGTACAGCCTCATCTCGGGGGTCAACTGGACATTCGCGCATAAGTACATCCATATGCTTGGTTAGGGGCGATTCTGCTCAGGTCTGGACAGACCCGGGTAGAATCGTTTTTTTATCTCCCTATTTTTCGTTCAGCACAAAACGTAGTAAACTAGACATATCGTCCACAACCTCGGTTCGGAGGATAGCGCAACATTCACACGATTTACATTGAAAAAGGAGGATACATAGTTTATGAGTTATTCTGAATATTTTGAAAAAGCCAGAGAGCAACAACTAGGCGAGTTACAGGAGTGGTTGTCCATTCCGAGTATCTCAGCATTATCGGAGCACAAAAAGGACATTAACCAAGCAGCTGATTGGCTGGCTGCCAAACTGACTGCTGCCGGTCTGGAAAACGTGGAAATCATTCCAACCAAAGGGCACCCGCTGGTATATGCCGATCATTTGCACGCACCTGGTAAACCAACGATTCTCGTGTATGGACACTATGATGTACAACCCGTAGACCCGCTTCACCTGTGGGAAACGCCACCGTTTGAGCCATCCATCCGTGATGGAAAATTGTATGCGCGCGGAGCGACAGATGATAAAGGACAGGTTTTCTTGCACATTAAGGCAGTTGAGGCCATTTTGAAGCAGGAAGGCAAATTGCCGTTAAACATTAAATTTTGCATTGAAGGCGAGGAAGAAGTGTCCAGTCCGAACTTGCTTGAGTTTTTGCAAACTGGAGCTGAACGTCTGGCTGCCGATGCTGTACTGGTGTCCGACACTTCCTTGATCGAAAAAGGAAAGCCTGCCATTTGCACAGGTTTGCGTGGTCTATGTTCACTGGAAGTTGCCATTCACACGGCGAACACAGATCTACATTCCGGTTCTTTCGGTGGCGGCGTGCCGAATGCCCTGCATGCTCTGGTGTCCTTGCTGGCAACCCTGCATGACGACAAAGGCGGCGTAAGCGTCGAAGGATTCTACGACGATGTTGCTCCATTATCGGCAGAGATGAGAGAAGAATTCGTGAAGCAAGGCTTCAATGAGAGCAAGCTGCAACAAGATCTTGCACTTGATTCCCTCTATGGTGAAGAAGGATTCAGCTTCGTTGAGCGTGTGGGGGCTCGTCCGACACTGGAACTGAACGGCGTATACGGCGGCTTCCAAGGGGAAGGTACGAAAACGGTCATTCCGAAAGAAGCTCACGCTAAAATTACGTGCCGCTTGGTGGCTAACCAGAATCCGCAAGATATTCTGGACAAAATCGAGCGCCATTTGCGCGCCCATGTTCAGGCAGGAGCTACCCTGGATATTCAACAGGGCGAAAAAGCGAACGCCTTTAACATCGACCCGTCACACGCGTTTCTGCAAGCGGCGGCCGATGCTTTTGAGAAGGTATACGGTGTGCGTGCCCTCTTTACCAAGGATGGAGGCTCCATCCCAATCGTGGAGACTTTCTCCCGTGTGCTGACTGCCCCAGTCGTGCTGATGGGTTTCGGCTTGCCAGATGAGAACCTGCACGCGCCCAACGAGCATTTCAACTTGGACAATTTTGACAAGGGTCTGCTGACGATTGTGGAGTTTTTGAAATCGGTGTAAGTAAACTAAAAAGCATTCACAGCATGGCACCATCCTTGCTTCGTGAATGCTTTTTTTTCGTTAGTTCTGTCGCTTAAGAAAAACGGGTATAGCGCAACAGATGAGCCAGCCGATTGAGCCGTTCTATCTCCCGATCGAACTCATGCAGCGGCTGTCCAGCCAAAGCAGCGTTTGCTCTCAGATCCCGTAGCGGGTTCATTTTCCGACCCATGAGTTTCAGCACCGTGGCCTTCCCCATGTTATTCACCACCACATATTGTGTTAGCGGGTCAAGCTCAATCCACAATACATGATGCTGTTGGAAAAACGACAATAGTTGCTTTTTTAACGCCTCCAGCTCTTCAAGGTCACCTGTGATTTGCGGATGATGATGAAAAGCCACATAGCCCATCACCCGCAGGTCACTTATGATTTGTTCCAAATGAAGCGTTTCGTGTATGTACACATTGTTCGTGCTCATGCGGTTTCTTGCACCATTCGTATGATCTTCCCGGATGACGTTCACCACCTGACTATCATTTATATCAAGCTTTATCTTTCCCCTTTTCCAATAGCTGCACAAGCCAGCAACCTCCAAACCACAATGCACCTACAGCAAAAAAAACGGTATACACCGTATATAACGTGGTCAGTTCAAACAAGCTATTGTACCGATTAAGCAAGATCCCCCACAAGCATAGCAGAAAATTGCTACCATTTTGCTGATGAAAGCGATGCTTATAGATCCGTTGAATCAAAACAGCCAGGAATCCTATCAACAAAACGTGATTCAGCAAAATACTCCACATTTCCATAAGCCCCCTTTTTCACTATAGCGCAATGGCTTTGAAAAGTCAGGACGTACACAAACCTTGCGAACAAAAAAACAACCGGCTTATACGCCAGTTGTTTCCCGTTCCACAAAATACTTATTGGTCATATAATGGGCCTTGCCTCTGGAAGTATCCACCATTCCCTTTTTGTTGTCGAGAAAAACAATCTCCCGGCATTTGGTGCAGTACCACTTGGTCCGCTTAAAGGGAGATTCTGTAACATACGATGTACCACATTTGCAATCTACTTTAATTAAAGTTTCTGTTGATTTGTAAGCCTGGGACAACTCTTTTAGGCCAGTATCCGGTTGTTGAATGGGGATAATAACCTCCTGATAGCTTGAATACTGATTATGCACTTTAAAATCAGCCACCAGTTCCGCATGCAGTCCAAAGTACTCTTTGCCAATCTCGGTTACAAATTTCTTACCGATTCTGTAACACTCAAGCCATTCCTGTATCTGTTGATTAGACAAAGGCACTGTGCCCTTGATACCACTATTTAATGTGTAAGTCATGATGTATAAAGTATCATCTTGTCTATGTCCGTACATGAGAAGCCTCCTTATAATACACTTGATAATGTACTACAAAGCGCAAAAAACATCAATTTTATTATTTGCCAAAAGACTTATATCATTTGGGTAGGCACACAACAATTGTGAGTATATGGTTAGAAAGCAACTGACAATCTGTCAGTTGCTTTGTCTTTCCACATAGTATTTGTTGGTCATGTACCACGCCTTGCCTTTATCCGTATCCACCATGCCCTTTTTACGATCCAGGAACACAATGTTATTACACTCCTTGCATGACCACTTGGTTCTTTTATGCGGTGACTCCTCTATATAGGAAGCACCACATTTACATTCTACCTGAATTAATGTTTTATACTGGCTGTACGCCTCTACCAGTGGGTCCAGCTCTACAGCTTTGTGTTCCATTACAGGCTGTATTATGAATATGTGTTCTCTCTGCTCCGAGTATTCATTATGTACCTTGAAATCTGCTACCAACTCAGGGTTTAAACCAAAATACTGTTTTCCCACAACCGTTACAAACTTGCTGCCAATTCGATATGCTTTGATCCATTCCTGCACCTGCTTACTGGTTAGGTCGACAGTTCCCTTTATACCGCTGTTCAGCGTATAAGTCATCAAGTGTTGGTTGGGTGTCATATGTCTTAACATTCACCTCCGATCAAGAATATACCACAGGTAGCTCTAGGCAAAAGCTACTTCCTGCTACCTGAAGCAACGAGCTTTTTCTGCCTTGTGATTCTTCTTCAATCCATCTTCCATCCTGTCGTCATGCTGAATACTGTTTTTGTAGGGATTTATATTCTTAGACTATCACCGAATGCATTTCTAGCCTTGTATAACTTTGTGGTAATTCTTCTGATTTGATCACTTCTGCTAGTTTACCATGATCTCCAATGGTAGTTTCTTCCTTCTATATATAGTACATCATTTACACGCAATTTCCCACATATTTCAGCGGTTTAATCGTTTTACTTTTTTATATACCACAAAACAAAAGCCTTCCCGACCACCCTTCATTGTCGAAGGATCATCGAGAAGACTTTGTACCCCGCAAGGAACGAGAGGTCAGATTTTTAATTCGCCAAGCCTGATTAATTCCACGACCGCCTGTGAACGACCTTTTACGTTCAGTTTCTGCATTACATTGGAAATATGGTTTCGGACCGTTTTTTCGCTAATAAATAGCTGTCCGGCGATGTCACGTGTTGTTTTGTCCTGCACGAGCAGTTCAAATACTTCACGTTCACGGTGAGTTAACAAAAACTTGTTTTTATGGTCGTTACCCTTCGTCAATTTCACCCCTCCTTGCTCGGGTTTTGTGTGGTGTAACAAGGTTAAGGGATACAGTCAACACATTTTATGTCATGCGCTTAGGTATGGTTCAATATGCGGATAAAAATGGGCATAGGCACCCTACTAACTCCCTTCGATGGAGGGTTGGACTCTGCGTCTAATTTATGTATTGACAGGCATATGGGCCAGCCTTATGATAAGAAAAACCGCGACTGATAATCATTATCAAAATGATAATTTGATATAGATATCGCAACAGACTATGGTTCAAGGCCAGTTTGGCCAGAAAGGGTGTTCATTGATTATGAAACTACGTTATGCCGTACCGGCCGGAGTGCTGGTCTCTTCTATTCTGTTCGCAGGTTGCGGACAAACCGGAACTGCTACTCAGCAGCCTGCTGCAACGACCAAAGATGCAGGAGCCACAACACAGACAACGACTCCTGCCGCTTCTGCTCCCAATTTTGATCAAGCGGTAGCAGCTTACCGCACCTATGCCATCGAGCAATGCGATACGTTTGTGAAGAAGACAGAAGAATTCACGAACGCGGTCAAAGCTGGCGAGCTGGATAAAGCCAAGGCGCTGTATGCTCCTGCACGCATGTACTATGAACGGATTGAACCAATTGCAGAAGCGCTGGGTGATCTTGACCCAAATATTGATGCACGTGACGGTGATGTGGATGCAGCGGATTGGCGCGGCTTTCACCGGATTGAAAAAACATTATGGGAAGAAAACACAACCAAAGGAATGGACGAGTTCTCCGACCGACTACTGAGTGATGCCAAGCTGCTGCGCGCCAAAGTAGAAACAGTTAATATTGACGCCAGCCTGATGGTAACGGGTGCAGTCGAGTTGTTGAATGAAGTTTCTACCTCGAAGGTGACGGGTGAAGAGGAACGATACTCCCATACGGATTTGTACGACTTTGCAGCCAATGTAGAGGGCGCGCAAAAGATATATGACATTTTGAAAACAGATCTGAACCAAAAAGATGCCGCGTTGGAAAAACAAATCGGTGAGCGCTTTACGACCTTACAGCAGGAGTTGGCTCCTTTCAAGGACGGAGAAGGCTATGTATCGTATACAAAACTGAAACCGGAAGAAGTTAAAAAGCTGAGCCAAAACCTCGATGCCTTGGCAGAACCGTTGTCCCAAATGGGGAAATTGTTAGGAGTGTAATGATATGAAAGGCTTTAAGCGGCAAAAAGGGCAAGAAAAGCCGCAGTATGCGGAATCCCATAATGAACAGGGCGATCTGGTAAAAAAGGATGCGACGCTAGTGAAAGATGATCCGTCAGGAAAAAGCAAATCCGTATCACGCCGAGACCTATTGAAGCTGGCCGGGGTAGGTGGACTAGGTCTCCTGCTTGGCGGCGGGGGCGTGGGAGCCGTGCTGTCAGCCGGTCAACGTCTCGAAAGCATGATGACGGATGCGGATACCAAAGATGTAATCTCTTTTTACGGGAAGCATCAGGCAGGTATTGTGACTCCGGCACAGGATTTCATCTGCTTCGCCGCTTTCGATCTAACAACCAGCGACAAGGAACAGGTGCGTAGCCTCTTCAAAGCCTGGACGGAAGCAAGCACTACAATGACTTCTGGCGTGCTCCTTGGCAACGATAATGAAAACCTCAACCTCCCTCCGTCCGATACGGGCGAGGCGGCAGGATTGTCGCCGTCCCGCACGACGATCACCTTTGGTGTGGGCCCATCCTTTTTTGATGGACGATATGGCCTGGCAGGGCTTAAACCTGCCGGGTTCCGTGAGCTGCCCCATTTTCAAGGGGATGCCCTAGAGGAGCAATGGTGCGGTGGCGATATCGGAGTGCAGGTATGTGCCAATGACTTGCAGGTCGCTTTCCATGCCCTGCGTAATTTGGCGCGTATCGCCAGAGGAACGGCGGTGCTTCGCTGGACGCAGGAAGGCTTTCAGCGGACTGCACAAGCTGATCCTGCGGGAAGCACACCACGCAATTTGCTGGGCTTCAAGGACGGTACGGGGAACCCGGACACCTCCAAGGCAGACGAGATGAATCGGCTGGTGTGGACACAGACCAGTGACGGACCAGCATGGATGGGCGACGGCAGCTATATGGCTGTACGCCGCGTACGCATGCGGGTAGAGGTGTGGGATCGCTCAACATTGGGCGACCAGGAGGATACTTTTGGACGTCATCGCAGCAGCGGGGCCCCACTCGGTAAGGTCAAGGAGTTCGACAAGCTTGATCTGGCGGCCAAAAATCCGGAAGGCAAGCCAGTTACGCCTCCTACCTCTCATGTGGCTTTGGCTCATGGGGACGGGAGCATTAACATTTTGCGGAGGTCTTATTCGTATTCAAGCGGATTGGACAAGCAAACTGGACAGCTGGATGCCGGGCTGCTGTTCATCAGCTATCAGCGTGATCTATTCAAGCAGTTCGTTCATATTCAGGAGAAGCTTGCACGCAATGACAAGCTGAACGAATACATTGTACACAAAGGCAGTGCGGTGTTCGCCTGCTTCCCAGGTGTATCGCAAGGCGGCTACATCGGGGATACGTTATTTTAGCAGCAGGCAAGGAAGGGGATTTATATGAATCGGCGTAATAAAAGCTTGGGATGGGTGTTGGGGTTGGTGGCTGCTCTGCTGCTGACCGTAGCTCCGTTCCTATCCAGCTTCGGGTCGGTCGCTTTTGCACAAACAGATGCCAAAGCTGTCACCAATGATCAGCTGATGCCTGTAGTGGGCGGAGCGCTGGTGGAAGCGGGACAAGCCCAATGGACGGAAGCCTCCAAGGATCTGAAAGAATTCCGCACGCTGTGGGAGGCCGCCAAGACAAATGGTGGAGATTCAGCTCACATCGCGACTGTAGATCAAGCACTCACCGATGCGGAGCAGACACTCGCCAGTGGCGGCGGGGAATCAGCGAAAGCTGCCTTATCCGTGCTAGCGCGCTCGGTCAATGAGTACGTCACTGCTGCCGAAGGGGACAAACCAGCCCCGGCTGGAGCCAAAGCAGCGGAAAAACTGCTTCCCATGGCGAAGGGCAGTCTGGCCGCCATGCAAAAAGGCGATTGGGCTGCCGCCCGGGTGGATTACGACCGAATCGTCAAAGCCTGGTATCAGGTAGAAACACCGATTCGTTTGGACAATTTTCCGGTATACAGTTCGCTCGAAACTAAAATCAGTCTCATTCGCATCTCCATGCAAGCTGAGCCCATTCGCCAAGAACAGGCTCTCAGGGAAATGCAGGAATTAACGACTCTGTTGTCTGATTATAGTCAGGGCAAATCTGTGAACACAGGTCAAGGAACGAATACAGGCAATACGGCTACCGGAACGACGAATGGTTCGACAGCTTCCTTGGGCGATGCAGTCACCTTGCTCAAATCCGCACGCCAAGATGCTGTAGCTAATCAATCAGAGCAAGCGGCTGACAAGGTAGTGCAGTTTATCGCTCTGTGGCCTTCTGTCGAAGGACATGTACAAATTGCCGATCCGACGTCTTACACTGCGATTGAAAATGAAATGACCGAGGCTTCCGGATATCTGCTGTCTTCTCCACCGAATAGAGACAAAGCCATACAGACTCTTGATCAGATGCTGGACAGGCTCCGTCCGTTGACGGAAGAACGTTCTTACACTGCGTGGGATGCCGCACTGATTTTGCTGCGTGAGGGTCTGGAGGCCATCCTCGTGCTCGCAGCTCTGCTGGCGTATGCCAAAAAAAGTGGCGAAGCCGTGGCTGGACGGTGGATATGGGCAGGAGCTGGAACGGGGCTGGTGCTGAGCGGAATTCTGGCAGTGCTGTTCACCACACTGGTGGCAGCAGCCGCATCGGGCAGCATGCGTGAGCTGCTGGAAGGTGTCACCGGACTGGTAGCAGTCGTGCTGATGCTGACCGTTGGTAGCTGGCTACATAGCAAATCCAATGCTGCCGCATGGAACCGCTTTGTGGAAAACAGCGTGGGCAACGCATTGGCACGGGGAAGCCTGTGGTCGCTATTTGCGGTTTCTGCGCTCGCAATTCTGCGTGAAGGAGCCGAGACAGCTATCTTTTATGTCGGTATGGCTCCAGCCATCGAAACCTCGCAATTGCTGATCGGCATTAGCTCGGCGATGTTTATTCTGGTCATTCTGGCGTTTGCGATCATTAAATTTAGTGTACGGTTGCCGATTCGCGCCTTTTTCCTGACTGCCACTGCACTGATTTACTATCTCGTATTCCGATTTCTGGGCGAAAGTATTCATTCGCTTCAGGTGGCTGGCAAGCTTTCGGGGCACACTGCCTCCTCGCTTCCGTCCATTAGCTGGCTGGGAATGTATCCAACTTGGGAAACATTTGTCCCACAAATCGCTGTACTGATCTTTATGGTATGGCAGCTTGTGCGTCAGGAAATGCGCAGCTCCAAGCAACATTAAGTCGATACTACCCTACTCATCATGTAAAAAAACGCCAAATCACAGGTCCGATTTGTATCGGTTCCCATGAGTTTGGCGTTTTTTTTATATACTTCAGCATTTTGCATCATTCGATTCCCAACGCTCGTAAGTACAATATATAGACGAACTAAAGCGTTTCGATCTATATATTGCTGATTTAAAAACGCTCTTGGGATTTATGCAAAATGCCCACTTATATCACATCCTCAGGCAACGGAATCATGCGCTGATGACGCAGCAGGTCCGTGCGGTCACCGTGTTCACGAATGACATGTACCTCCCCACGAAAATCGAGCAGCTCCGCCGGGGTAGCATGTCCCAGAAATTGTAGTGGACTATAGCTTAATCCATAGGCTCCTGCATTCGGAAAAGCAATATAATCGCCCTCGTGAATCGGAGGAAGCTGCGCTTTTTTCACAATACAATCCTCGGGTGTACAAAGTGGACCGACAATGCTTACCGTCTCCAGCTCCATGGATGCTTCTTCCAAAGGCCCTCCTGTTCGGCTTGCAATCTCTTCTAATGATTGTTCGACAGCAACAGCCGTTTGAGCAGAAACGTCTCTCTGCCCCATCTGTAGGGTTGCTTCCAACTCTCGTTCTTTGGGTTCTTTCGATTCTCCCACTTGCCTGCGCATAATTCGTACCGGGTAGTTGTCCCTAATGCGGCGTCCTCGAAAAGTAGCTGCGGCGTAGTGATTCATGCCACCATCAGCCACGACAAACTTCTCTCCCTTGGATTCCTTTGTATACAATGCTCGGCAGACATACATGCCCGATTGAGCAACCAGATACCTGCCGCTTTCGATGATTAGTTTAACCCCGGGCATGCGGGTTCGGGTCTGCTCCGCGAGTGCGTTCAGTCCGTCAATGACGTGATCCATATCGAGCGGCTCCTCATGAGCAAAATAAGGTACGCCAAACCCGCCGCCCAAATTGATCGTATGCATTGCCACACCATACTGAGCCTGTACCCGTTCTGCCAACTGCAGCGTATTCGCAAATGAAGCTAAAATCTGATCCGATTTCAACATTTGCGTACCTGTATATACCTGAATACCTTGAAAATGGACGTGTGGGCAATCTTCCAGTACCTTAAAAAAGTGATCCAGCTGTCCTTCATCTACTCCAAAGGGGCGCGGAACGCCGCCCATCTTAATCGTTGCTCCAGACAGATCGTTATCAGGATTGATGCGAACCGCTGCCCTGACAAGCTGGCCCGCTTGGGCCGCAATGTCCTCCAGCAGACGCAGCTCCCTCACCGATTCGACATGAATACAGCCGATTCCATAGGCTATCGCCTCGTTCAGCTCGGCTACTGTTTTTCCCGGTCCGGCGTACAGCACGTCTTCCGCAGCATACCCAGCCTCCATAGCGACGAACATTTCTCCGGCCGAAGCAATCTCAACACCACAACCTAACGAGCGCAGCAACCCAGCCAAGGCTACGTTACCATTAGCCTTGAGCGCGTAATGTACACGCACAGCCGGGTGCAATCGGGACAGCAACGAGCTGACATGAGCATGCAGCGCGTCCCCGTCATAATAGTAAAATGGCGTCGGATGCTCGCCGAATCGTTCCAGTAAGGCTTCGTCCTTTTTATCCATCTACTGAATTCCCCTCCTCTCTTTGCCTTGATACTCCGTATTTTGCATCATTCGCTTCCCACCGCTCGAAAACACAATCATGCTCATACTGCATAGATCGTCTCGCCCGAGCGTGCTGCTTCATGAATGGCTGCCAGCAGTCTGACGCGTTCCGCAGCCTCGCGAAATGGTATGGGCTCCGCTTCTCCCCGGATGATACCGCAAAAGGTATTCAACTGATTGACATAATAGTTCATAGGCTCGAAAACCGTTTTGGTATGCGAAGATGTCTGTGATAACACAGGCAGTGCGTCCGCATCCGTTATATTTGACGCGATATTCTTTTTGATCTCCGTCTTGAGTGTCATTTTATAAAAGCCTAAATTTGCTCGAAAGCAGTCCTTTAAAGTGACTACTGCCGAATCAAAGGTCAGTACATGAGCACAGCGATAAGGGCGCTCGAATGAAAAGAGGGCAGATGCCTCCAATCCACTCGGATAACGGGCTTGCGCACGAAATGTCCAGTCACAACCATGCGGACCATCGAAATCCGATTGACTGTGGAATTCCGCCTGATCTAATCCAACGACGGCCTGGAGCAATTGGAGCCAGTACACGCCTAAATCCCAAAAACATCCCCCACCCTGCTCCGGACGGGATCTGTAATTGTCCGCATGCCCTTCTTTTGCCGGAATACATAAACTCGTCTCTATGGAGCATAAACGACCATAACGCCCCGATTCTACGATCCTCCGCAGCTCACGCTGCCACGGATGGTGCTGCACCATGACACCCTCCAGCAGGTGAACGTTACTCTGCTCGACTATAGCTGCCAAGGGTGCCAGATCAGCCGTATTCAGGCATAACGGCTTTTCCACCAGCACATGCTTATGGGCCCGTAGTGCTTTGCCAATCCACTCGGCATGCAAGTCGTTGCTGAGTGCAATATATACAGTGTCGATCTCCGGGTCCTTTAGCATATCCTCAGCATGCCGATAAACGACACTGACGCCAAAACGATCTGCCATTTCTCCTGCCTTGGCAACCGTGCGGTTCGCAAGCGCGGTCACGCGTGCCCCTGCAACATGTCGGATCGGTTCCAGCAACGCACGGGGAGCAATGGCAGAACAGCCAATGATCCCAAAGCGAATATCTCGCATCGCAGGCTCTTGCGCAGCCGCCGCAGCGTTCATGACCCCTGCTCCATTCCCGGTGAGCCTGCTAACATTTGGATGCTATTCACATAGGACTCTATATAACGCGGCGTTCGACTGCGCAGCTCTACGATCCTGCGATGCATATCCTCCAGTATCTGAGCACTGCCGTCATAGGTTTGTATCCACGTATCGTACCGCATACCAAGTCCCAGCCGTTCCCATAGATCTGCATTATGCTTTTCATGCACACCAAATGGCTCCAGCATGATGAGTGGAGTGGCTGTAGCGAACGAATCGGTTAGGCTGCCACCTCCTGGCTTGCTGACAATGGCCTGGACATGACAGGCTTGGTCCAGCATGCTATGGTAATCCGGTCCGACCTGATACACGGTCTTCTCGCCCTTTTTCACCTCTCCGAAAGGTGGAAATGTATGCTCCCCGGCTTCATTTCGCTGCCATGTCCTCCACTGCGGATCCATCTGAAAATAGCGTATACTGTCCCGCTGTTCATCCGGTTGATCCTGATCATACAACAGCAGATCCAGCTCCCAGCCCGCTTCTTCTAACCGTCCAACCTTGTCACGGTAGGTGCCCATCCCCCAACCGCCGCCATGTACGAATAAGCGGGATTGCCGTTCTTCAAACGGAACATACTCCACAGCCGGAATATCAATATAGTAGCTGACTCTATTGTTATCATTTTCAAAAAAGGTCGTTTCTCCACAGCCATCTGCAAAATGCGGATTATGCTTGGCTAGATTCTTCCAAGATGGGGAAGGCGTCGAATCCATGTACACGATGTCCACATGCACCGACTCAGGTTCTCTGCGCTTGCGATACTCCTCCAACACATACATCCAATGACCGGATAAGCATATAAAATACCGCCGATCCTCCTCCATCCATTGGTTCAACAGCACTTCCATCGCAGCGAGATCCAGTGAATTACGCATATCCTGCGGAACCTTCTGCGACATTAAGGCCACCGCAAAATTGTCATGGTAAGCTTTGCGGCTTTTGTCGACCTTAAGACGAGCCGATTCCGGCAGTACATTTTCAAATACATGAATCGCCGTATCCATGCCCAGCCTGCGAAGACCCGCTTGCAACAACAAGCCAGGGGTATAAAAGCCCAATCCGAAACCGGAACATAAAATCGTTACCTTCATAAGCTTATCGGTACTCCTACGCATGCTCATACGCCTCCCGTTTAATTCAGCACTGTAAAATGATGCTCTGCCAAAAAACGCTCCAGCTTTGTAGTCAATCGCATTTTTTCCTCATCGCTCGCGGCAACCAGTTCCAAATAAAGGCGCCCCTTGCCTCGTGCCCGTTCGCTTCCAGCGGTTTCTTTTTCACCATTCAAGTCCGGCTTAGCCGTGCCAATCCCTTCTGATCCGCCACCGCTGGCCCCAATTCCGCTCACACGAACCTGCTTGGCAGGCGATCTGCCTCCGCGCCCGGTTGCATTTCTGCTTGGCGTGCTTGTATGGCCCACAATCTTGTTCTCGCCATCTCGTCCACCTGTGTTCACATATAACGTATTGGCACCCAGAGGCATGACACCTTCTTCACGTTCACCTGTGAACAGCAATCCTTCACCTTTCAGCCCCTCCAGCAGTTCTTCATAGGATAGACTGCCATCATGGGACAGTGAATAATTCGTCAGCGTGCCACGCATATTTTTTCCGGCCAGAAAAGTATCAAGCTGATGCTTGATCAAGCTCATCGACTTTCTGGCATTAATTTCGATAATAGGCTCCAGCTTCCCACCACGAAGTGTCATGGAATCAATGCAAACATCGCCGTAATAACCATCCTGATACAATTGCCGCCCCACGTCCTGCATTAAGCTAAAATAGCCCTCGCGCTCCAGTCGCTCCAAAAAAGCCCCGTCCGGCGACAAGGATTCCCGATAGGAGAATTGTGTGTTAGCCAGCCATTGTACAGATATGATATCGACACTTCCATTATCACCAATCGTAAATTGGCATGAAAAATCCTGCTCTTTCTCCTGGAAAGGCTCCAAAAGGAAAAGCACCTGTTTGCCTTTGCGCTCCTGTCCACGTAAATACGACACGATCCGGTCCAGCATTTGTGTCGAGGTAATGTGCAGGTTTCCTTTGCCCGATACGCCAAAATCATCCTTGATTAAAAAGCTTCCATCCCGCAGCAGCTTACGCCCCGCCTCAGCGACATCTGCAAACGAAGTCACAATATAACCCGGGTTGCGCAGACCAAGGCTGCGTTTCAGATCAGAGGAATACGTTTTGGCATTTACCTTGCGAATCGTTTCCAGCGGTGGCTGATGTAGTGTTATTCCCCAAGCACGTGCAGCCTCCTCCACATGCGGTAAACCCGCAAACGGGCTAAGCACACAGCCTTCCAGTTGAGGAAATCCCTCTCCGGCATCGGCCTTGCGACTACCCAGCAGTTCAAATACGGAAGCGGTCGATACATTGCCTGCACGCTCCATGCCATCGGTCAAATCCCGTTCGTTGACAGCCGGATGAAAGCCCAACTGCGCGATATACTGACGATGTACGGGCGAAATGGCATAACGGGTCAATAACGCATCTCCCGGCTGGCAAAAGCTGAACAGCAGTTCATCCATGGCTGCTACAATCGCTGAAGAAGCCCGGTCAGGCAGGGCTGGCAGGGAAGCTAACTGGGCATCCCGCCAGTAAGCCTCCGCTTCGAATGTTCCCATATACAAATGACGCTGATTCGGTATCGCATTCATATGATTCGCTTCCTTTCCTGCTTCATTATTGGCCCACTACACGGTAGCGCTACTGACTCGCGCTCGTATAATCACGTAGAGCAAACTGCCATATCAGGCGGATGATCGCCAGCAGCCAGAGAGGTGCGAGAAATGCCCATACCACCAACCCGGGTTCCATTTTGCCGAGAATGAACATGGGCGGAAAATTACAAATGACAAACACCGGAAGCACGAACAAACCGATACGCTGAATCAGATTACTGTACACGGCCATCGGCACATAGTTTGTCTCGAAAATGCTGTTGGACAGCTCCGTAACGCCGTTCGTGCGGATAATCCAGAAGGCCAGCAGTTGGGGGAGCAAAAATACGGAGTATGCCGTAAGCACTCCGCATCCGAGCAGCACAGAGAACCCTCCTGCGGTTTCAAAATTAAACGGCAATCCGAGTCGATACCAGCCGATCCCCGTCATAATTCCGCCGCCAATTACATTTGGCACGGTATAGCCCAGTTCAAATTGACGCAGTGTCACCATAAATTGCAGCGATACGGGTTTGGTCATGAGCACATCCAGTGAGCCGGTACGAATTTTGTCAGGCAGGCTTGTAAAATTACTGTAGAACAATCCACTATAAAATCCGCTCATCATCGTAAACACGCCGATATATAACAATATGGCGTCAGGAGACCAGCCGTTAATGTCCGTCCCGGCGCGGTATGGTACCGATGCGTACAGCAGCTTGATGAGTAAATAAGCCGTTTCAACCAGAAATGCAGTTATAAAATTAATGCGGTATTCCATCTGCGACATGACGGAAAACTGGACAAACTTCCAGTACAGTCTGATGTAGCGCCTAACGTTTCGGAAAACATTTTTCATGTTACCCCCCCACCGAGACAAAGCGTTTGACCCCGGCTTGCCACACCCAGCGTGATAGGGCCGCCAGCGCTACAATCCAGAGCCATTGTACGCCAATGCCTTTAGCGGCTTCCAGTACAGTCAGCTTGCCCGTCAACGCATTCACCGGAAAAAATACGGTGTAGCTGAACGGTAGCAGACTGAACAGACGGGCCAAAACATCTCCAAAAATCGTCAGCGGAAACACGGTACCGCTAGCTACGTAAATGACAAGCGATAGCGTATAAAATAGTCCCGCCGATTCCGTCACCCAAAAGGCTATGCCGCTCAACGCATAATAGACCACAAAATTAAGCACAAGCGCTCCCGGCAACGCCAATATGTAAAGCAAGATGTACGATAGCCCGAAGCTGATTTGTCCTTCCAGGCTAAGACATAACAGCAAAATAGCAGCCGCCAGCAGCACGACCGCGGACTGTATGACTTTGCCTCCGATAAACCGGCAAAAACGGTAAGCGAAATAATGCACAGGCTGTACCATGAATTTTGCCAGTCCACCTTCCTTGATATCTGTAGCAATTTCATATTCAAAGCCCGTAGCAATCAGTTTTCCAGTGACTCCCGCCATGACCACATACACTAGCATTTCTGGCAGAGAATAACCCAGCACTCTTGCTTGTCCCGAAGAACCAAATACAGCTAGCCAGAGAAAAATTTGCGTCATGATGGGCAGCATAAATCCCGCCATTTGGAGCCAATAATTAGCCCGATACTCCATTTCATTTTGCATGCCGAGCTGGAGTACCTTCACATATTTGTTATTTCGCATCGGCCAGCCTGCCCCCATCATACAAATTGGCTATCCCCTCTTCCAGCGGGACGTCCTCAATCGTAAAATCAACGACAGGCAGTGCGTCCAAAATCTTTTTGGACCAAGCCAAGGTATCTTCTGCATCCAGCTCGAATACCGCCTCCAGCTCCGAGTTGGAGCGAAGTTTGCCGAGGCTCGCCAACGTTAGGTTGGATACAGGGGTCTCCAGTCGAACCTTGAGCAATTTACGGGCACCGATGACCTCGTTCACCTTGTGTAAGTCTCCGTCATAGACCAATCTGCCCCCGCTGATAATGATGGATCTACTGCACAAATCCTCAATATCCTTCATATAGTGGCTTGTCAGCAGGATGGTCGTCCGGTGCGTGCGGTTATAGGCTTTGAAAAACTCTCGAATCCGCCGCTGAGAAACAAGGTCCAGTCCGATGGTCGGCTCATCCAGCAAAATGACCCGTGGACGATGCAGCAGCGCAGCGATCAGTTCCATTTTCATACGCTCACCGAGAGACAGCCGCCGAACCTGCACATGAAGCTGCTCCTCCACCCCAAGCAAAGTGACCAGTTCATCCAGTGCCTCTTTATAACGGTTTTCATCGATTTCATAGATAAGCTTGTTCAGCTCGAATGACTCGCTTGCAGGCAAATCCCACCAGAGCTGGTTTTTCTGTCCCATTACAATGGAAAATTGACGTTTAAACTCTTTTTGTCGTTTCCACGGGGTAAAGCCGAGTACCGATGCCTCCCCGTCCGTGGGATGGAGAATGCCAGACAGCATTTTGAGCGTCGTTGTTTTGCCTGCCCCGTTTGGACCGAGAAATCCGACAATTTCCCCCTCCTCAATGCTAAAGCTGACATTTTGCACAGCCTCTTTGGTCAGCTGCTCACGCCTGAACAAGTTTTGCAACGATTTGCGCACGCCCGGCTCCTTTTTGTAGTACGTAAATGTTTTCGACAATTGGTTTAATGTAATGGACGGCAATTAATCCCCCTCCTCTTTCCTCTGTGCAGGACACCTGGATGAACGGTCTGATACGACCGAATGCTTGGACTACTCGGCTGCTTGCTCTGCTAAAATCATCAGTTCCTCCAGCATATGCCGCTGTCTTTCAATTAAATGCAAAGCTCGTTCCGTAATCTCAGGCATCCGATGCTTGCGCAGTTGAAGCCCTGTTTTGTAAATATGCAGATTAAGCTTGTGCCAATCCGCGTACAGCCCCTGTGCCAATTCAATTACATGCTGTGTTTGTGGCCCCAGCGTGGCTTGGTGCAGCAGGCAATAATCAGCTGTATAATCCGTCAAATGAAGAGCACTGCCCAATCGCAGATTGTAATAGATTTCATGACAGTACGTCCGAAAATCCTGATCCTCCATGTCTGCCAACAGACGGAAGTCATCAACAAATGCCCGGTACCCCTCATCTCCCCGCTTGACCTGCTTGCCTGTTACAGCTTTCCCCGTTTGACTGACCGACTCATTAGACGTAGGTACGCCTCTCCAGATGGCTTCGTGTCCAGTCAAATACTGTCGTATATGGTGAGCACACGCAGCATGCATCTCACTTGGCGAAAGCGGGGCAGGCTGCTCCACCAGCCATGCATACTCAATAATGCCCTGCATCAGATCGTCGAGCCGGGCTGAGCCCACATAAGTCATGGCATGTCCCGAGGAATCGAGCAGGAAGCTATCATTCACCTGTGCTGTCCGTTCTTGCAAGTCCAACCCGCACAACTCAATCACGTGGCCCCTTGGGTAATTTTTCACATATACATCGTGATAGGTTAAAGCGGTGCTTGACGTATGCAGCATGGTACCGTAGCCCGATGTAAGTACCCGCAACAAGTCGGTTTCATCACTGACACCAGCGACCCACGGTTCCACCCGAATAACAGGTCCACCACTGGCTGCCATTTCTTGAAGCTGCTCCGGATATTTCTCAGGCCCGAAGCGCTTCAAATCTCCACCATACTCTGCGCACATACTCCCACACAGCATGAATAGCTCGGATTCGGCCATGGTCACCCCGTACCTCCGCAATGAGGTACGCAGGGAAGAATATACACAATGCTTCCCTGGAAGAGCGTTTGCCACTTCTTCTGTACCATAGTCCACAACGGAATTTTGACGAGTCTCCATATCGGATCCCTGCATCAACCTTGTCTTTTCGGCGCCCTTATGCATATTTGCTCAGCAGACGCTCAATGCCTTGCAGTGTAGATAGATGCTCCAGCACTAGATCGTCGTCCTCCATCGTAATATCAAGCTCATTTTCCAACTCTACAATTAATTCCACAGCGGATAAGGAATTCAGCCCCAAGGTTCGCAAATCTTGATCCGGAGTCAACTGTTCCAGCTCGCCCGGAGCCAGCTTCAAAATCTTTTCCAGCAAGGGTACTACATGGTATACATCTGTTTTCATTCTTGATTCCCTCCCATTTATGAGCATCCTAATCCAGCAATGATACCTTCCAATTTGTGCGCATACGCATCAGCTTCCTGCCAGCTGTCTGCCAAAATAAGTGTGAAAATCCGGTTCACATAGCCCCGCTTCACAGGGATACCAGACAATGTACCCGCTGTATACACAAACACCCCTTCTGGACGTTCGGGCGTATAGAGCAAGCCCTCCTCAGCGAGCAGCCCGCACAAGCGGCTGTAGGTGAGAGGTGTGGCGGTAACGTTACGATAATAACGGGATAATGTTTTGTGCTGCTCTCCCAGGACGGATGACAAAAACGAAATATAGGTAGACAACGTAAATCTACCATTTATCTCAATGACTGGAACCAGCAAACCTTCTTCGTCAACAAAACCGTCAATAGAGGCCATTCCCGTATACCCAATGGAATAGAGATACGTACCCAGCTGATAGGCGCAGCGTCTCACTTCTTCCTCCAGCGCATCGCCAATCTCAGCCGGCACTTGAGATCCGATATACACGGTGCCATCCACGTTTTGCCTTTTTAGCGAAAACATCGTCACACCACCGCCCTCGTCAATACAGAGCTGGTAGTTCAGATCCATCTGCTTATTGTGCCAGCGCTCCACCAGCCAGCCGCCGGATGATGGCGACGAGCCGCCAAAGCGCCTCATCACACTCAGCAGCGTGTCCAGCTTGGACAGCTCGTCCAGCATATACATGCCTTGTCCCGAGGCACCGTGCGGCTGCTTGATAATCAGCTTCACAGGTCCATCCGATAAGTCAGCCAGTCTGGCACACTCCCTGCGGATCGCCGATTCGTCTGTACATACAGCGCCTTCGCTGACAGCAAAACCAAGCTTTTGCGCGGTCAGGCGGCTGAATATTTTATCATTCACCTGAGCACTGACCGCGGATGGAGCGCCGATCAACTCCAGCCCGCAAAGCTCCGCAATCGCTTCCTCCTGCGGTGTGACCGCATAGGGGACGAGCCACGCTTTGGCTCCACTGCTGCTGTGGCCTGCATCTGCAACCGTACGCAGTCGTGCCAAAAGCGCCTCATCCGCCAGCACCAGCTCTGAAATCGGCGTTAGCGGATCAGAAGGCTCTGGCACCTCAATACGCGGCAGGCTAAAGCCCAACCGTTGAAGCATGTCCAGAAACGCCTCATCCGGATATTCCCGAAGTACAATGACATCCTGACTTCGACATAGCAGAAGGTTCATTTCCTCCATCCGGTTTACGACCTGCTGTTCATCCCGGTCTACCATGCCCCCCTTGCGGGGGGATGGATGCCATACTTGCTCTGCACCGATATTAAACAGCCAAATCAGGACTCCATGGTCCCGTTCATGCGCAAGCGCTTCCACAAGGTTAATTGTTTTAGTCGTCACGACTTATCATCATCCCTCTCTCTTCCATCCAGTAACAAACAACATTCATAGAAAGCTAAATGTATTTCAGAGAGCCTGCCCCGTGCAGATACAATACGCTGCATTTGGAGCACACCGGAGTCAATCCTTCATGATTAATCTTTTGACGGGTTTTCTCATACGCTTCCGAGTTCCATATCTCCTTCAGACTGTGCTCACGCATGCTTCCAATCGTGAACTCACTGAAAAATTTGCAAGGCATGACCTTCCCGTCTGGTAAAATATCTGTTCTGGAGGTGAGCGCCAAACAATGATTGGAACAACGGCTGACCATTTCCTCACCATGTATAAATTTATCAATTTCCTCATAATCCAAACCGGGCTGATAGCGCACGCGAATGTTCCATACTCGCTCATTGATCCGCTGTAGTTCCTGCATCAGAGGATCGATGTTATCCGGGTTGATTTTATATTTGAAAGCATGCCAGCTACTAATATTTTTTTCTTCGAGTTGTCGGAGCCAAGAAAAATTACGTGTAAAATATTCATCCATTTTGAGGGAGGTCTCTTTGGAAATGTACCAGGGGAACGTCAGCAGCACCAGATCCAGCCTTTTGTCCTCCAGCATTTGCAGAAATTCGTACATCCGTCCGATCATGTTATCGTTAATGACCGCATGGACAGTTACCCGTCCCTTGTACAATCCCTGGTCGCGCAGTTCAATCAGCTTATCCATCTGCCGCATTGTTTTTTGAAAGGTGCCTTTACCGCGAATTAGGTCGTGTTCTCTTTCAAAACCTTCAATCGCTATTAATAACTCCAGATTTTCGGACAAATCCAAAATCCGGTCCAAATATTTATCAATAAGTAATCCATTTGTACAAAAGGTCATTTCGCGCCGATCTTCCGCCAGCACGTCCAAAATTTCATCAAAACGCCGATGAAACATTGGTTCGCCGCCCCACATGTACAGTCTGGACTTGGCTTCCTTGGTTTCGCTCAAAATTTGCCGGAGCATGTCTGGAGCAAGATCCATGTTTTGTTCTTCTTTATCCATTTGGTGATGGTAGCCTTCCTCGTTCCATTCAAAGCAGTGGGTACATCTCAGGTTGCAGCGGTTAGTCAGCTTAATGCCGATCGTCTGGGGCATGTCCGTTTTGAAAGCAGGGTCCTGTGTGGCGTTACGGTAAGATACAGAAGCGTTTTTCAGGTTACGCTTGATGAGCTTGAACGCTTTCTCATCAATCAGCACATTGCTTTTGGGCTGCATGCTAACACCTCGTTTAATGGATTTTCAGGCACATGTACCTAGCTGTACGTCAGACCGTCTCCATTCCCTCCAGATGCGGCGCTTGTTCCGCATCGCTGATCCCCTGAATGTAGCTGCAAAACGCATCTACCGAGCTCAAATGCTCCAGTTCAAAGGAATCAAAATCAATCTCCACATCAAATGCATCCTCCACTTGCAGCATGAAATGAACCAACTGCAACGAATCCAGTCCCGCATCATGAATAATGTCCGAATGTCCATCCAGCTTTGCGACCAGTTCAGGATCTTCCTTGACTGCGCTGATCATTTCAATCACTTGGCTTTGCATAGCAAACTCCTCCTTGTGAATGAGATTCTGTTCGTTCCACCCAACGATGCCCTCTGCAAAGAAAGCTCCTAGAAAAATTCCTTCACTGGAACTTTATTCAATTATACTCCTCCAATGAAGAGACAAGTCAATAGGTTGTTTTGTAAGTAAAACTCGCAATATGTAAATTAATGTATGATAACTTCTACAATTTTCGCTGGCTATTTTTTCGCAAAATTTAATAAAAATTCTTCTCACATCTCTTGCATGAGCGACAGAATTATTTTACAATACACGTGAAAATGTTTTTCTTAATATCATTCTTATAAACGATATTTATTTTCACGCAAATACTCTACAGCCAAAGGAGCACAGCTCATGTCCCCCATTCTTCATACATTAGCCCAAAGACTGGAGCTGCTTCCCGTACAGGAGCGCAAGCTGACGGAATCCATCCTGCAATCCCCGGAAGATGTGTTACATCTGGGTATTCGGGAGCTGTCAGAGCGTTGTGGTGTGAGTGCAGCGACCGTTACGCGGTTTTGCAAATCACTACATTTTAAAGGCTATCCCGATTTCAAAATGAAGCTGGCCGCCGAGTTGTCCCATTCCAACCGTAATGGTGAAGAATCCTATCAGGATATTGTCGCCGGAAATTCACTTCCCCGAATCGTGCAAGCTATTCAGGCGAACCACACCGCATCCATTGCAGACACGACCCGACTGCTGGATTACGACAAGCTGGAGCAGGCTATTGCATGGCTGTCAGCCACGAGCCGCATTGATCTCTATGGGATGGCGACATCGTCGATTGTGGCGCAGGATTTTTACCAGAAGCTCATCCGTATTGGCAAGAACAGCACTGCCTTTGCAGATTCACATATGCAGATTACCTCTGCCTCCTCGCTCGGAGTGGGAGATGTCGCCTTTGCCGTCTCTTATTCAGGAGAAACCCAGGAGACCATTGCGGCTCTACGCTGCGCCAAGGAACAAGGGGCCAAGACACTATCCCTGACCTCCTTCGGAAACAACACGCTGGCAGGCCTTGCGGATATTGCGCTATTTTCCTCCTCATTGGAGGAAGGAATGCGACGTGGGGATATGGCCTCCCGCATCGCCCAGCTTCATATCATAGATATTCTGTTTACAGGTATGGTGAGCGCGGATTTTGACAAATATATTCCGAGATTGGAAGGTTCATATCAACAAGTGAGCAAGCTCAAAAAACAACCGGGAGGTCACTAAGATGAACATACGCATTTTGAACAGCCGTGAAGACCTGAACGCTACTGCCGCCGCTGTGATCGCTAGCTTGCTGCAATCCAAACCACAGGCCATGCTTGGCCTGGCCACCGGTAGTACGCCGATTGGCATTTACCGACATCTTGCAGATATGTACCGCAAGGGACAGGTCAGTTTTGCACGCGCCTATTCCGTGAATCTTGATGAGTATGTTGGTCTTCCCCCAGAACATCCGCAGAGCTATCGAAGCTTTATGAATGAGCACTTGTTCCAACATATCGATATTCCGATATCCCACACACGTGTCCCTGACGGGAATGCACTGGATCTGGCAGCAGAATGTGCAGCGCACGAGCAGGCTATTCTGGATCATGGCCCCGTGGATCTGCAATTGCTTGGCATTGGTCATAATGGACATATCGGCTTTAACGAACCTGGTCACAGCTTGGCTGGAGCTACACATGTTGTAGATTTAAAAGAAAGTACGCGCTCGGCGAATGCTCGATTTTTTGGCGAAATAGATGCTGTACCCAGGCAAGCAGTTACGATGGGAGTAGGCACGATTCTTAAGGCGAAGCAAATTATACTGGTGGCTTTTGGTGCGGATAAGGCTGACATTATAAAGCAGGCTTTAACTGGACCCGTCACGACAGCGTGTCCGGCTTCCCTGCTGCAATGCCATCCCAACGTACTTATTTTATTAGATCAGGAGGCAGGAGAATGGTTCAATTGAAGTCAGATGAAATGAGTGGTACCGTACCCCAGCTACTGTATGGGCAAGTTGTCGTTGGGAATGACATCATTGAAAAAGGGGTTGTCGTCATTGAGGGGCAATCCATTGTATACGCTGGTTCAGAAGCGAATTTGCCCGCCGATTGGACAGCGTTAGTCTTCGCAAATCAGGAAGAAAGCGCAGCGAAAACCGCCAAAATTGTGCGTTTGGAAGGAGGCTATCTGCTGCCAGGCTTTATTGATATTCATGTTCACGGCGGGAACGGTGAGGACTTTATGGACTCCGATCCGAGGGTGCTGGATACGATCACCTCCTTTCACGGTTCACAAGGTACGACAGCTATGCTGGCTACCACGATGACCGCGCCCAAGGAACAGATTGACCGGGTATTGAGTGAAGTTCATGCATACATGGCACTACCTATGCCCTATGCGCAACTGGAGGGCGTACATTTGGAAGGACCGTTCATCAGTCCGAAGTGGCCGGGAGCGCAAAACCCGGAACATATCGTGCCACCGAATCTCTCATGGGTAGCAGAATGGGAGCAGCGCTACCCGGGCCTTGTTCGCCAGCTCACGCTTGCGCCCGAACGGGAAGGAGCGCTGGAACTGATTGCATGGCTGCGCAGCCATGGCATTACCGCAGCTCTCGGTCATACGGATGCTACGTATGAAGAGGTTGAACAGGCAGCGACGGCAGGGCTGAACCATGCGGTGCATGCGTTTAATGCGATGACTCCGTTGCATCATCGCAAGCCGGGAGCCGCCGGAGCCGTACTTGCTGATCCGCGCATTGAAGCAGAAATCATCGCGGACGGCATTCATGTGCATCCCGCCGCCATTTCCCTGCTCGCTAGGTTAAAACAGGATCATAATCTCATTCTCATCACCGATGCCATGTCTGCTACTGGTCTCGAAGACGGGAAATATACACTCGGCGATTTGCCAGTGATTGTGCAGGGCGATGTAGCACGACTGGAGGATGGCGTCACATTGGCCGGAAGCACACTAACGATGATTGAAGGCTTCCGCTATTTGGTTCAACACGTGGGTATGAGTATTCCTGCGGCATCACAAATGGCCAGCCTGAATCCGGCTCGATCCTTGCACATTGCTGATCGTACAGGTTCGCTTGAAGCAGGTAAACAAGCAGATATCCTGTTACTGGATGGAGACTTAAAGCTGCAAGGCGTATGGATTAAAGGATTGCGCAAATAATTCAGTTATAGTTATCATTCTCCCAAAACTAAAGAGCTATCCACCAGCGTATTCGCTGAGATGGATAGCTCTTTCTTTGGCATTGCACAATTATAGGGTTTGAATTAGCGATGATTCATCGGGGCAGGGGTATGATTTTGTGGACGTGTGGGTGCTGTATTATTCATTGGACGGTTTGTATCAGCCGCCGAGGTCGGGAATACACGTTCAATTACATCCATCATACCATTGCTCAAGCCTCTAATCGGATGACCATTTTGCACACTGTGTGTAAAGTCAGTGGCTTGTTTGACAAAGTCCGGGTTAGCGGATACATGTACCTGTTCAATCGAAGGTGCAAATTGCTTCACTTTATTCGCGATACGGCTCTTGACTGCATCACTTGGTTCATATGCAGTTCTTGCTCCCTCGATTGTGGTGTTTCCGTTATCTGTGCGATTGTTGTTGTCCGTTAAGCCACGCAACATACCGTACGATCCTGTACCCATCGTACCAAATAAACCGTCATCACGACGCGCAGGTGTTCCATTCCCGGTAACTCCATTGTCTGTCATTCCAGGCGTTGTAGTATCCGTAGTACGGTTTCCTCTAGTGCCATTAACGCCATTCACACTCGGTACATTCCCGTTACGTCCAGTACTGTTTGCACTTGGAGTACCGTCAATACTTGGAGCACTGACACCTGTTCCGTTGGCTTGGTCTTTCAAGGAAACGGCTACATAGGCATGTCGTTCACCGACCAGCACTGTCGCAGACTTTACATCCGGCATCTCGGATATACGTTTGGACAAATTGCGATCGACTTGCAGATTACGGACTGGATGTCCGGTTCGGTTGCCATTTTCATTCAATGACATCCCGTCCATACCATTCGACTTAACCCCATAACGATTCACACCATCCATACCATTACGGTTCACACCATCCAAGCCATAACGATTCACTCCATCCATATGGTGCGTGCTTTGTGCGTTATAGCGGGTAGCGTTCGTGCGGACGTTATGATTCGCAGTCCCACATCCTGTCAAAGTAGCCATGCTTGCAAGTAAAGCAGCAGAAATCGTCAAACTAATGACCTTCTTAGTTCCTGGCATGAACTCATCCTCCATACATATAAAATGTGTGACGAGATTATCATGCGCCATGGATCATGGGGATATCCTGACTAAAAAATGACTAAAAAAATAAAATTTTAATGTAAATATGAAATACAATTGATGATTTACCACAAGATGGCATGTATAATAAGCTTGAAAAATACTTTATTTTACAAAGGAGGATTTTCAGTTTGAAAAAGATCACTGTTTTAATGCTCATTTTTTTGTTATCAATAACTCTTGTCCCCGTCGGCGCTTTTGCAGGTTCCACTACCCCCCAACCCCCGAAAGATCCCGCTGGAAGCTGGGTAGAAGGCCCACCACCTAATCGCGTTGATCCTACCAAGCCAGCACTTTTGTTCGTACATGGTTTGAACAGTAGTGCTGAAGTCTGGACCAAGAATAATAACGATATGCTTCAGCGTGCACGTGACGCCGGATACCAGACAGCCACCATTAATCTGTACGATACAAATGGCACCTCCCAAGATATGTGGGACAATGGTAAGCTTCTGGCCGACAAAATTAAGGTCATCAGTAATCACTTTGGAAAAAAACTTATCGTTATCGCCCACAGCAAAGGTGGAGTGGATACTCAAACCGCTCTCGTATATAACGGAGCCGCTCCCTATGTACAACGTGTCATCACCCTCAGCAGTCCTCATCATGGCTCACAACTTGCAGATCTCGCCTACAGTAGCTGGGCCGGATGGCTGGCAGATATCGTCGGCTCACAAAATCCCGGTACCTCCACTTTACAAACATCTTATATGAAGTATTTCCGATCCAAGACCGATGCACTCAGTAATGCGACTACAATTCCATTCTTCACGTTTGCTGGTGATAACTGGTCTGGCGGCACTGCTTCCTACATAATGGGCGGACTTTACCTCTCATCCTTTGGTAAGAATGATGGAGTGGTCACAGTCGACAACGCTAAGCTTCCCGGCGGACGTGTAGTTAAAGTCGGATCTTGGGATCATGCCAAGGTTCGTACTGGCTCCTACGTTTTCTCCCTGATCCAACCCTACCTCCAAGCAAACACTCCAGCATTGAATCAGGAAACTGAATCACTTTCAGCATCTTCCCTGACTGCTTCTGCTGTACAAGCCACCTATAGCGAGATCGACAATTCATACTTTATTCGAGGCGGCGATTATAATGGACAAGCCTCAGAAACCCTGACTGTTGAAAATGGTGTCAAATCCATTGATCTGGACTGGATCAGCGATAAACGTGTGAGTCAGCTGGAACTAACCAAGCCTGACGGTACTAGTGAAATTATTAATCTGAAAGCAGGCTATGATGACGATATTTTTGCTGGTGCCTGGCATCATAACGCCGTCATTCAAAATCCAAAACCGGGCACCTATAAACTGAACGTCACAGTTCCTGATCAAGGAGCGTATCTCCTGATTGCACGTTACCAGGCTGTTCAAGTTCCTGAACTGAAATACAATCTGAATGCAGTGGGTCCGAAGCTAAACCTGAAAACACAGGATTCCCCGGACAGCGTGACACAAGTCACCTACCAAGTTCAATATTATGGTGATCCGCAGCAAGGAGTCACTTCTGCACCTAAAGGTTTGACGGCACAGCAAAAAACGGTTAAACCTAATGGGCAAATTGAGCTATCCAAAGCGGACAAGCCCGGCATCTATTCTGTAACCTATGAAATTAGCGGCACCACAGAGGCAGGTTATCCGTACCGCCGTACAGCTCTTCAATCCATTTATATTGATGCAGACGGCAACAAGTATGTCGACTAAATAAATCTACAGCCTAAAAAGCCTGCGAATCCCTATTAAGTTGGGGCATTTGCAGGCTTTTTTTTCATTGTGTTCAATCTGTTGTCTGATTCCTCAGCTTATGAAGCCAATAGTAGCGGTGTAAATCCATAATAAAATGAAAAAGAACAAATGCCAGCATGGAGTATACACTGATCAATACTGTGGCAACTAATTGTTGTGTAGCAAATCCGAGGGAAACATTCGCTATCAGATAACCAGCCCCAGTAAATGTGGTGATCGTCACTAGAGGCGCTCTCTTGTTTTTTTTCTTAACTTTTGGTTTCTTCTTATGTTTTGAAGGATCTTTGAATTTCGCCAAATTATATTTTATAAAGTAATACAAAGCGACTCCATAAAGGGCAAAAGAACCTATAAAATACCATGAAGTATCCAGACCCAACATGCCATAAGCAAACTTTTGTGTCATGATCATGAAGCCCATAGAACAAATCAAACCAAATACACCACGGAATAAAATGTAATTCAATTGCAATTTGCGTGGCATGATGACCAGTACTAGAGCCCAAATGTTTATCAAAACAATCGGTGGCAACAGTACATACACGTAAACTGCAATGTATGGATTTCCCACTAAGGGGATAACCAGAAACAGATCTAACAGTAATAAAACAAGAATGATGACATTGGAACGAATACTGTTGACTGGGTACATCTTCATACTTTTCTCAAAAGAAGCCCTGTTATCAATCATAAACTTATAAGCCCTCCGTTAAATAAGTAAACCTACGGATAAGGATAGCCAAGGCTATATCCATTGTCCACTTTTCACTGTCTTTAACTCTTGTCGCAGTTCTTCTATAAAATCAGTCACAATGCTTTGGACAGCATCTTCACGGGACATACGAATATATCGACTGGTCTTTTGAATGTCTTCCTCGAACAATTGAAGTATCCTATACATGGCCTCCTGATCTCCACTTTGTACTAATTTTAGCAATTGGACGAACTCAGCATCCGAAATAACTCTTTCAGCATTTTCTTTTTCCATTTATTCACCGCCTGTTGGGATAGCTTTAACTCTTTTGCAATCTGTGCTTCGGTTTTATCTAGTATGTAAAGGTCAAAGATGATCATTTTTCCGATCTCAGAAGATAGAGAGTTGATAAGCTGTAATGTGTACATATGAGAGTTTGAAGATTCTGTAAAAGATGGGCCACTGACGGATTCGTTCTTTTCCATTACAAATTCATGATTGGTTTGTACCCGAGCACGATACTGGATTCTCCAGGCAATGCGGTACAGCTTCTTTCGATATTGTTCTACCAATGTTAGCTGAGACTGATCCATTGTAAATCACCCTTTCTCTTTGGATTTGACTTTTTCTAATCCTCATACTATAGGGTAATTTCCAAACCTATTTTACAACCAAAAACAGAACATTTGTTCTTATTTATTATACTATTTTTACAATCGGTTGTATATGGTTCGTTTAATTTACCTTCCTTTATATATGGCTAAAAAGGAGGGAATACATTGCAAATGGATGATGCTCTTTCTCTGGTTACCAACGTAGGCTTTCCGGCTGGACTTTGTTTTATTTTGTTGCGGCACATCCTGCACACGATGGAGGAAAAGCTGGATAAGCTGGACGTCTCACTTCATGAGCTGATTCAAGTAATCCAAGATTTAAACGACACTAACAACTCTTCTTCCAAAAGCAGCAAACCTGACGAATAACAAACACAAAGAAGCTCCAGACGACGATCATCCGCCGTTGGAGCCTCTTTGTGCAGCTAATTTAATTACTAATGGTTATTTTCCAGCCTGAGCTTGGTCGTGGGCATTCTGTTCAGTACGGTTCACGTCAGATACTGACAGACCATAAGCCCAGTTACTTTGTGGCGGTACAACCCATACGGTATCTGGATCATCTTTAAGCGTCCAGCCCTGATAGACCAGCTGGGAATCATCCTTACCCAGCGATACACTTAGCGTAAAGCGGTGGACAGGCTTGCTCAGCTCAGAGGCTTTGCGCAAGGCCTGACTGCTGGCCAGGTTTTTGATCTGCTGCGAGAGGGAAGTCGCCGTGTCGCTGGCTACTGACTTTCCGTTCAGCGTCCAAGATGTGGAGGCACTGTCTCCGGTCCCGCTGTTACCGGAGGATTTGAGCATCCATGAAGCATTTTGGCCTTCCCACTCTATTCCGCTCAGCTTGGTATCGTCCCAATCGAACGGCGTTGTATCTATAAAATCTTCAGCACCCAGCAATAACCCTGAAAGAGTATCTATAGGTACAGAAGCTATCTCTTTTTTGTCTGATAATACATAAACAGCATCTCCGGAAGGCAACGTTTCACCGAAAGCAAAGGTACGAACGTCACCCTGCTTGGTCTTAATCTCAATCTGATCATGGGTAGCGGAGATCCCATATTTGGCTACGTCTGTAGGGGAAGATTCCACCACTTCACCCAACTTTACATTTTGAATCGCCGCTAGCCAATGGTCTATTGTATATTGGTTTAGCGGGTAAGTCCGTGGCTTGCTCATACTCCATTGGCCATCATGTTGTTCAAGTTCCACCGACTTGCCGTCCTTTCCAGTGATTGCGAAAGACGTAATATTCTCTTGCGTAAGCTGAATCAGCTGACGAGCAGCCGGCGCTTGTTCATGAAAAAAGTTTTGGCTCTTTGCATAGATTATACCCGCTCCCAATACAACTAACAGCAGCACTGTGGGTATCCATTTTCTCATGCTCTTCTTCGCCTCCACCATAATAAGATTCCGATGACCGCGAACAGCAACGGCAATCCGATGACAGATATGGTCAATATCGTTTTCGCTTGTGCAGGAGTCAAGTAAGCTACCTTATAATCCTGCTCCTGACGAGGACGAATAGTGAGCCCATCAGAATGCTCCTGCACATAATTCAGACTGTTCAGCACAAAGTCTCGATTGCCTCCTGTGCCGATCTCAGTGTCGCTTAAGAGGGCAGACGTTCCGAGAATAACGGCTTTGGGCTTGCCGTCTTTCCCTTCTACCGCATAACCGAGATCCAGCGGCCCCTGCGGGTCCTTGTCATCCTTCTGTGTTTCGTTGTTCAGCAGACCTTGGATATTCGTTTCACCATAGCTAGCTCCAGAAGATTTCATCAAAAGCGTCGTCTTCCAATCCTTCTGCTCTCCTGCCTGCAAAGCAATAGACAATGAAAGAACAGGGTACAGATTGGAAGCCGCCAACTTATCGGTGATCGCATGACTGCCGAAGGTAGGAACCGTCCATAGCGGTCCAAGTGTATTCGTCTGTTCTTGATCCACCACGATGGCATGAGTGTCCTTCACTCCATAATCAGCCGCTAATGCATCAAGGTTTTTCCAATCGGACCCCATGTTCGGGTGAAAGCCTAGTGCCATAAAAAGCTTTCCGCCACCATTCAGATACGTACGAATACTCTTCAGTTCTGTTGCACTGATATCACGTTCTGGTCCAACAATAGCCAATACAGACGCATCTTTGGGTACACTACCCGCCTGATTGAGCTGAACTTCCTCTGTTTTCACATTATCTTGTGACAGTGAGCTACTTAATTCAGTCATTTGGGACAATGGGATTTCCTCATGTCCAGTTAGAAAGGCCACTTTTCCTTGACGGGTAGATGATAATCCCAACAATCCACTCGTCAGCTTTTCTTCCCCCGTAAATTGGTATGCCCCTTCACCACTCCCCTGAGCTTGCGTAAATAGACTCCCAATATCTATAACCCGTTTCTTCTCCCCCTGCACCAACACAATAGACGCTGCAGTAACACCATATTGCTTGGCCAGTATCGGTTCCTGATTCAGATCGTATTGCTCGACCTTGAGCTTGCTGTTACGCTTGGCGTATTCATTCAGCATATCCGTAACATCCCGGTTCAGCTTCTGATTTTGCGAGGTGGATACGGTAAAGGCAATCAATCGTACGTCTTCCTTTACATCCTGGATGGTCGTCAACGTTTGGTCAGACAGCGTATACTGCTTCCCTGCCGTCAGATCCAGTTGAAAGCCACCCAGCGAACGCAGAAATAACGTCAATAAAATAAAAATCCCTACAGCAGCAATCGATAGTACCACACTATTGGTATGACCCAGCCATTTTTTCATATTCATTACCTCCACCGTTTCCGTTCAACCACTTGGATGCTGAATAGCAAAAAGAGTACCGCCACCGTCACGTAGTACATCACATCGGCTCCATTCAGCAATCCTTTGGTGAAACTGTCAAACCGTGCGGTTAGTGAAAAAGGTTCCAGCCATTGCTGTACCGCCGCAGATGCACCCGTCTGTCCACCAAACGAATCCAGCATCCAGAACACAAGTAAAATAATAAAACTGACGACCGCTGACATCATCTGATGCTGTGAAAGCGTCGAAGCGAATAAGCCGATCGCCATCATGGCTGCGCCAAGCATAAACAGACCGATCACAGATGTTAATACCAGCGTCCAATCCAGCGACCCATAAAAGGACATCACGACCGGATACGCTAGACTGCACAGCACTAATATGAGCAACATGCCCAACGACGCTAAAAATTTACCCACGATCATTTCCGTCACACTCACAGGTGAGGTAAGCAGCAGTTCATCCGTACCTTGCCTGAATTCCTCCGCAACCAGCCTCATCGTGAGCAATGGGACGACGAACACCAGCATGGACAAGGTGTCACCGAGTACCAGCCGATAGTCCAGAATGCTTGGCTGATACATAACAAAATTGGTATAAAAAAGTAACCCCGTCAGCAGCATGTACACTGCAAGCGCAAAATAGGTCGTTGGTGTCCACAGATAGGCTTGCAGCTCTTTTTGACAAACCGCGAACAAACGCCTCATGACCGATTACCTCCTGTATCCTTATCTTCTTCGGCCTTATCGTCCCCGGACGCAGCATCTCCATGCTCCACCGTGATAGCCGTAGGGGCTGCATTCTTCGAGGAATGTAGGTCTTGTACTGCTGGATCGTCGACCTGACCTTCTTCCGTCTCGCGTGTCGTTAACTGCTGGAAGATATTTTCCAAGCTAAGGCTTTCTTTTTTCATCTCCAAAATCGGAAGCTTCGCATCAGACAGCACATAAAATAGTTCTTCGCGAAAATCCTCACCGGAGGCTCCTGTGAGTAGCAATCCAGTCATATCTGACTCTGCGGCACTTAGCTCCGTGTTCGCTGAAGGCAGCGTGGTCGCCATAGATTCAACCTCTACTTTTCCCCAAGTACGAAGGACATCCATCACCTGCTCACGCTTGCCTTTAACCTCTACCTTCACCTTGAATCCATCTTCCATCGAACCGCCGAGCGTGTCAGGGCGCCCATCCATGACCAGTTTCCCTTCATGAATGATGAGAACACGATTGCATAACGCATCCACCTCAGGCAATATATGTGTGCTAAGCAATACCGTATGATTTTCGCCAATCTCCTGAATGAGCTGACGAATCTCCAAAATCTGATTGGGGTCCAAACCCGAGGTCGGTTCATCGAGCACCAGTAAATCCGGGTTATGAATAATCGCACCTGCCAGTCCCAAGCGCTGTTTATACCCTTTGGACAAACTGCGGACTAATTGTTTTTCCCGCCCATTCAGTCCTAGCCTGGAAATCATCTCCGAAATACGCAGCTTCTGCTCTCTCGCAGGCACGTCACGAATACTAGCTACAAACTTTAAATAGGATCTTACGGACATATCCTCATACAAAGGGGGCGTCTCCGGCAGATAACCGATTTTGGAACGAGCTTGTCTGCCCTTATCCTGAATCGGGATACCATCAATCGTAATCACTCCCTCGTTGGGTTGAAGATACCCTGTAATCATGCGCATGGTTGTCGTTTTACCCGCACCATTCGGCCCCAGGAAACCAACAATTTCACCGCGCTGCATTTCAAAATCCAGCTTATGTACACCCCGGTTGCCCTCATACCACTTGCTCACCTGCTGTACTTTGAGCACATGTTCCACCCTTTCCTTTATCGTATTGACAAATCATATCGAACTACACACACATATCAAAAAAACTCCATAGCGATAGATTTGGACGACCAAATCAATCTTTGGGCGAGCGCTCTCATCCTACTACTCTCCCACCTAAAATGTTGCATGAGTAGCGGGTAGCAGTGGAGCGGAGGGTTTGGAGCTGGAGAAGCACCAGCGATCGGAAGCCCAAAGCCTTCGCGAAACGGTCTCTCCTCGCCTCATGCTACACTTTTAAACTCTAATGATACCCCCCCACATATAACTCCAGCTTAACGTCACTTAAATAGAAGCTTAAAATAATGTGTCTAAAATGTGAACATGGAAATGCGCATCTGCCCTCGTAAACTTGTACGGTTCGCCACGGCGTGGATTCGCATCTACTATCATTACAACGTGTGAAGGGAGTGTATAAAAAACGATGACCGTACTATTTACCAATCTAGTTAATAACGGCGACTTCGAGACTGGATCTACCCTTTTTTGGAACGCTGCAAATGTGACCGTCACTAACTTATCCGTAAAAAAGACAAACTTTTATAGTGCGATCCTGACAGGAGGCGCAGTAGATGCATCTCTTTCCCAGGTCGTTTTTGCTGCACCAGGCGAAAGCTATACATTAAGCCTCTCAGCTGCAAAAATAGGAAGCCTGTCCAGTCCTCAAGTTAACATTTTTCTGTATTACTATGACGCAACCTTTAGCTTCCTTAGCACGGGGCTGACTACCTATTTGAGCGCAGGCACATTGCCAGACGCTGTGAACGGAACATGGCAAAGCCTGTATGAAGTAACAGCTCCTGTTCCAGCCAACGCAGCCTTTGCCTTTTTGGTTATTAGTAAAAATGCCTTGGCTAACACTGCTGATGTAGCCATTGATTCTATTGCTCTTGTTAAAGCAAGTGCAGCTGGAGCTGTGGGCCCAGCCGGACCTGCCGGGCCTACGGGTGCTACAGGGCCTGCGGGTGCCACAGGCGCTACAGGCGTTAGCGGACCTGTCGGACCTACGGGTGCCACGGGTGACACTGGTGTTACCGGACCTGTTGGGCCTACGGGTGCCACGGGCGATACAGGTGCTACTGGACCTGTCGGACCTACAGGCGCCACGGGTGACACTGGTGTTACCGGACCTGTCGGGCCTACGGGTGCCACGGGTGATACAGGTGCTACTGGACCTGTCGGACCTACAGGCGCCACGGGTGACACTGGTGTTACCGGACCTGTCGGGTCTACGGGTGCCACCGGCTTTACCGGACCTGCTGGACCTATCGGGCCTGTCGGACCTATTGGCGACACAGGCGCTACGGGACCCGCTGGACCAACAGGGCCGACTGGACCTACCGGACCGTTTGGCCTTGGATTTACTGGCCCGATTGGACCAACAGGAGACACTGGTCCACAAGGACCGATTGGACCTACCGGACCTACGGGGCCGACTGGACCTACAGGGCCTACCGGACTCTAACGTTCTTTTTTCTACCACATTATATTTAAGCGACGTACCATACCTTATCGACAAAGCCGCACAGCCCGTTTAGGCTTTGTCATCCTTGCCCTGCCGCGATTGCGGCAGGGCTTCTATAATCAGACCTCTTGATAAATAAAGCTTTATGTTCGACCTGAATCCTTAGAAGGTTCCCAAAGGAGTGGTACTCAATTGATCAGTATCAGCCTGTGCATGATCGTCAAAAATGATCAAAATACTATTGGCCGTTGCCTGGAATCGATCCATCCTATTATGGATGAAATCAACATCGTGGACACGGGTTCACAGGATCAGACCATTGACATATGTCGCAACTTTACAGATCGAATTTTTCCATTTGAATGGGTAGATCATTTTGCCCTTGCACGTAACTATTCGTTTGAACAAGCTACGCAGGAATACATTCTCTGGCTGGATGCCGATGATATTTTGAAGGAACAGGACGCCGTCAAGCTGCTTGAGCTGAAGCAAACCCTTGATTCCTCAGCCACACCAATCGTGGATTCCGTGTCTATGAATTATCACTATGCCTTTGATGATCATGGCAATGTCACCCTACATTTTCGTCGAAACCGCTTAGTTAGAAGGTCAGCCGGGTTCCGTTGGCACGGAGCCGTGCATGAGTACCTCGCCGTAAACGGGAATATTCAACATGCCGATATCGCCATAACTCACACTAGAACACACACGGTCTCTCCAGGACGAAACCTGCGAATCTATGAGAAATTGCTCGCCCAAGGTCATGCCTTCTCTCCTCGTGACCTCTACTATTACGCTAACGAGTTAAGAGACAATAAAAGATATGAGCAGGCTGTGCAGGTTTACCAGGATTTTCTGTATACTGGACAATGCTGGGCAGAGGACGCGATTAGTGCATGTAGCAAAATGGCTGATTGTCTACAACAGCTTGGCAAGCTGGAGCAAAGCATTACGGCGGCTCTCCATAGTTTGACCTTCGATACGCCCAGGGCTGATCTGTGCTGTCGGATGGGTCATTATTTTTTGCATAAAAATGAGATCTCCAAAGCTATTTACTGGTACGACATGGCTACCACTCTGAATCCTCCCGACACGATGGGCCCGGTACAAGACGCGTACCAAACGTGGTTTCCTCATATCCAGCTATGCATTTGCCATTTTCGGATGAAGGATTACACACGTGCGAATTGGCACAACGAGCAAGCTGCCATTTACATTCCCAACGACCCGTACGTCCTGCATAATCGACAGTTCTTCAGCTCAATCCTGAATCCTCCCCAATAAAAATGTCCCCCACACTCACCCCTTAATCTTTGAGTAAGTCAAAGGAGGAGCAAGCGGAATGCAACAATCGAATCGGTACAAAATAGCTGTCTATGCCATTAGCAAAAATGAAGCCCGATTCGCCAAACGCTGGATGCACACCATGCGTGAAGCCGATGTTGTCATTGTAGCGGACACCGGCTCTACAGACGATACTGTTTCCCTGCTACACGAAGCGGGTGCAGAGGTGCATCGTATAGAGGTAACTCCTTGGCGTTTTGACAAAGCTCGCAATGAGTCCCTACGGCTGGTCCCTGATGATATAGATATTTGTGTCTGTACGGATCTGGACGAAGTCTGGGAGGAGGGTTGGCGGTCGCGGCTGGAACGCTACTGGAAGGAAGGAACTACCCGGATGCTATATGCCTTTACACATGGACAGCCTGGGCAAGATACCGTTTATACATGGTTCTGGAAAGAAAAAATACACACTCGTCACGGGTACCGCTGGGTACGCCCAGTTCACGAGGTGCTTGAATATATCGGAGAGGGTAAAGAACGCAACATCCGATCAGACCAGCTCCGCTTGTATCATGATCCCGATCCGCACAAGTCCCGCAGCCAATACCTTCCACTGCTGGAGCAGTCTGTGCGCGAGTTTCCCGAGGATGACCGCAACATGCATTACTTGGGGCGGGAATATATGTATCATGGCCGTTGGGACGAGTGCATTGCTACGCTGCAACAACATCTTGCCATGCCGCAGGCACGCTGGGCAGATGAACGCAGTGCTTCGATGCGCTTTATTTCTAGAGCCTATAAAGCAAGTGAACAATGGCAAGAGGCAACACGTTGGTTATACCGGGCTATTGCGGAAGCACCGTATTTACGTGAACCTTACACGGAAATGGCTCAGCTGGCCTATCATACGCGGAACTGGCCCGCCGTCTATCATATGGTTGAAGAAGCGCTGCAAATTTCTACACGACCGGATACGTACATGCAAGAGGATTTTTGCTGGGACGCCACGCTGTATGATCTTGGTGCCCTCGCTTGCTACGAGTTAGGCCTTTTACACAAAGCATGTGAATTTGCGAAAGAAGCAACAGAACGCTCCCCGGAAGATTCTCGCCTCAGTCATAATTATGCGCTAATTCAATCCAGGCTTCCATAGAAACCCACACCCCGTCCTGTTGGTTGAATAACTTGGTATTAAAGCTTGTGGTTGGCAAAGGAGGTTATTGAGATCAAAGTTCTATTTACTTTTTATATACCCAGCGGCGGCGTAGAAACCTTGAACCGCCAGCGTTGTAAAGCGCTCATTCAGGACGGGATCGAATGTCATCTTCTCTATTATCAGCAGGGTACAGGGATGCAAAACCTGCACGGCGATATTCCAGTGTTCACGACTTCCTCTGAAGAAGAAATTCGAAAGCTGGTGGAGACTCATCGCTACGATGCAATTATCGTCTCTTCGGACTACCCTATGCTCCCCAGATTGCGAATGTTGGGCTATCAGGGGATATTGATCTATGAATCGCAGGGCTTTGGCCCTCACGAAGAAGCGGCTTGGGTTGTTGCAGATGCAGTTCCGTATCTTCAAAATTACGCCGATGCAGTGCTCCTACCAGATACGACTCATTTAGTGAATCTTTTCTCCACCATGTGTCCATGGCTTAATCGCTATGTGTTTCCAAACGTGCTGGATACCAGCGTATTTAATTATGTACCTAACACTCCTCCAACTAATCCGGTTATTGCCTGGGTTGGACGGCTAGAGCCCAACAAGAACTGGAGGCATTTTGTCGATATTTCTTACTGGATGCTACAAAACCGTGCGGATCTTCGAATCTGGATGTTTTATGATGAAACATTGTCACAGCCGGAGGATAAAATACAATTCGAAAAAATGCTTACTCAGCTTGGCATGTCCTCCATTATCGAGCGTTTTAAAAGCGTACCTCATGCCAATATGCCCCTGTATTACTCCATGATTGGCGACTCAGGCGGCTACTTGCTATCGACCTCATTGGTGGAGGGATTCGGCTATGCAGTTGCTGAGGCGATGGCCTGTCGTTGCCCGGTATTAAGCTCTGATTCAGACGGAGTACGAGCATTCATTGACCACAACGAAACCGGTAAATTTTATCAGCAGGGGGACATCTTGCAGGCGATACTGCAAGGACTAGACCTGATGAACAACGTACCTCAACGCGAATCTATCCGCAAGAAAGGACTGGCGCGAATCGTTAACCTGTTGGCACCGGATAAATATGTGCGTTCCTTCAGACAGATGATGAACACGCTAGGTGTGAGGTAATTAAAAAAAAGCTGACGACAACCCTTTTTATATACGGGGCATCGTCAGCTTTATCTTGCCTTTTTTATTATTGAATATTGGAATTGGAATCTATCTAATCTTTAGTAAGCGGTCTCCTGCATGAATATCCTTGGAATCTTCAACTAAAATATCCGTGTACACGGCTGTATTGGTTACAATGACGGATGTGGTAATATCATATCCGTCATCCTCTATAGCTTTGGGATCGAATTCAACCAGCTTGTCCCCTTTTTGAATCGTATCTCCTTCAGACACAAAGGAAGTGAAATGTTTTCCCTTCAAGCTGACCGTATTAATTCCAATGTGAATGAGCAGTTCAACTCCATCCTCAGAGATCAGTCCAATCGCATGTTTTGTTTTGAAAACGGTAACAACAGTTCCGTTAAAAGGTGCGTAAGCTACTCCTTCTCGGGGGATAATTGCGGCTCCCTGACCCATCGCACCACTGGAGAAAGCTTCATCTTTCACTGTGGTTAAAGGAATCAATTGACCATGTAGAGGACTGAATATCGTTTTTTCTTCTTCTTTGTTTTCATCTGCAACCTTAATTTCAGACGCAGATTGTGCATTTTTATAACCGAAAAGATAGGTCAGAATAAATGCGACTACAAAAGCTACAACCAAAGATATAATAAAGCCGATGAAGCCTGCATCCATGCCTTTTGGATTAATGAATAGAGGTATACCAAAAATACCGCCTGAGGCAAATCCATATGCCGTTGAGCCGAGTAAGCCTGCTGCAGCTCCTCCTATACCTCCAGCAATCGAGGCTAAAATAAACGGTTTTTTGGTGGGGAGCGTAACCCCGTAAATAGCTGGTTCAGTAACCCCCATCAAACCCGCAATTGTGGCAGAAGTGGCGATGGGTTTTAATTTAGGGTCCCGTGATTTCAAAGCAATGGCAAAAGCTGCACCTGTTTGGGCAAACGTAGTACAGAACAACATACCGTTAATCGGATCAAACCCGTTCGTAACTACATTATTCAAGAGAATTGGAATAAACGCCCAATGGAGACCAAAGATAATAATAGCCTGCCAGAATCCGGCCAGAATGAGACCAGCTACAGCCGGACTTAACTGGTAAATCCACATAGAGCCTTTGGCTAACCCATCGCTGATAATAGTTGCGATCGGTCCGACAACCAGAAAAACAATCGGTGATATGATGACCAAGGTCAGAAAAGGAACAATGAACATTTTAATGGAAGCAGGTGCAAACTTGCTTATCATTTTTTCGACCTTAGCTGCCAAGAACGCCCCAATAATGATAGGTATAACAGAAGAAGTATAATTAATTAGAACGACAGGTATGGTCAAAAAGGACAGCGCCGTTTTATCCGTAAAGGCCGAAGTAATGGTCGGATACACCAAGGCGGCCCCCAAAACAGCGGACAGGTACGGGTTTCCTCCAAACTTTTTACCTGCTGAAAACCCTAGAATAACCGGAAAGAAATAAAACATAGCGTCCGCTGTCGCATATAAAATTTTATACGTGCCCATCTGATCCGTCATCCAGCCCAGGGATGTGCATAAGGCCAATAGTCCTTTTAGAATCCCCACAGCAGCGAGCACACCCACAACGGGCATGAACACACCTGAAATGACATCGACAAATCGACTGAATAGGCTCGCTTTTTCATTTTTTTGATCGTCTTCAACCATCTGATCTCCATGCTTTACTCCCATTGTATCCAAAAGAGCTTCGTATACTTTGGGAACCTCATTCCCGATGACCACCTGAAATTGGCCACCACTTTCTACAACGGTAATGACACCGTCAATCTGCTTGATCTTTTCTTTATCTGGCAATTGATTATCCTTCAGTTTGAATCTCAATCGAGTGACACAGTGAATGACACTGTTCACATTTTCATTTCCGCCCACGGCTCTCAACACTTCTTTGGCTGTTTTTTTATGATCCATCATGTTCACTCCTTCTTGGATGCGCTTTCTATTTTTCTATTCGTAGTAGCTGGATGTGCAATAACTGCGACAATTACGGCACTAATCCCGCCTGTAAGTTTTCCCACGATCATGGCAATCACCATATTCTTGTCCATTCCAGCTACAAAGCCAAGATGTCCTCCGAGAACGAAAGATCCACTGACAGCAAAGGCAATACTGATCACTTTTCCTCTGGGCTCCATCTCTTTAACTAAAGTAAAGGTAGGAATATTATGAGCAAGACTAGCCACAAGACCCGCAGTAGCCGATGGATCTATGTTTAGCAAACGTCCTGCCCGTTGAAGCGGATTTTTAAATATTTTTGTAATCCAAGCAACCAACGGAAACGCACCAGCCAATACAATAGCAATCGTTCCAACCGTTTGCACACCGACAGACAACGGAGCCATATTGGGAATAATCACAAATCCAGTTAAGGTTTCGACCCCAATCGCTGCCAAACCGACAAGGGATAGAAGCCTAATGCCGTTACCAAACCACTTGAACCATCGGATCGTATACTCCGTAAATAGACGTAAACCCAGCATAATGATTATTGAAAGAAGCATGGGAATGATCAGATTTTTTAAAATCATAATCACGTCAAATCCGGCGATCATTCCCCCTATGAAACAGCCAACGGGAATGGTACTAATACCGATCAAGATACCTTTTGCAAAATATGGATGATCCCCTTTTTCCAAAATGCCGAGGGCAACCGGAATCGTAAATACGAGCGTTGGGCCAAACATGGTCCCTAGAAAAACCCATGAAAACACGCCCGCTTGCTGGCTGTGCGCCATTTCTGCCGCAAGTGCGTATCCCCCCATATCTACCGCCAATATCGTATTAGCAAAGGATGCCGGATCGGCACCCATTGCCACATATAACGGTGAAACAATGGGGATCAACCACGCGGCCAGTACAGGGGCCAAGGAAACAATCCCTATCATGACCAGAGCAAGAGAGCCCATGGTCATAAACCCATTGTTGAAGGCTTGTCCCAAACCCCAGCGATTTCCCAAACATTGATCCAATGCACCCAACACTAAAAAAAGAGCGATAACATACATCACAATATCGTTAATGGACATCCTGTTGCCTCTTAATACACATGAACTTTATGATTTTCTGCGCTGTCATAGGTGTCGAATACAAGCTGAAGGGTCTTGATATTGTCGTGACCACTCGTTTGAAATTCTTTTCCCGTGTTGAGGCAATCTATAAAATGAGCCTGTAGCTTTTTATGGCTTTCCTCATAGTTTAATTCAGTCTTTTCAACCAATACTTTTTCGACTCCCTGATTATTAATGAGACATAATTTACCTGTGTTGTACAGTTTTAGGGTAGCCTCATCGCCTTCAATCACCAGTTGTTCTTTATGATCGGGAAGAACCTGTTCCGACAGCTGCCCATCCAGTTCCCTGCGAGTCGCCCAGCTCATGTCCATAAGACCGAAATAATGTTCATAACCTAACATGATAATGCCCGTGTCTTCTCCTTGTGTGTATGGACTGACCCGCTTGGTTTCCGCATACAAACGCCGAGGTTCACCGAATAAGAAACGCCAAGTATCCAGCCAATGAACTCCCATTTCATAAAACAAAAGCTTGGGCATATCTCTGAAAAATGGCTGCGGCAGCTCTTTTTCCGGAGCAAACCTCGGTGAATAAAAATCGGTATGCGTATAACGTATAACATTCATATTTCCAACGATATTCTCTGCCAGCAATTTTTTTATAATTTGAAAAGGTTCAAGCCAACGCCAATTTTCTGTCACCATAAGTCTGACTCCTGCTGCTTCAGCAATACTTACTATCTGCTCAGCTTCCTCAACAGAACGGGCAAAAGGTTTTTGGCACATAATATGTTTTCCGGCTGCGGCCGCCAGTCGAACCAGTTCCAGATGTGTCTCAGGAGGTGTAATGATGTCCACGACATCAATATCCGCTTCGCTTAGCATCTCCTCCAGGCTGGTATAACAATATTCAGTAGGGACATGGAATTGATCTGCTTTTTCAAAAAGTAAGCCTTTATTTCGATCACAAAATCCTTTGATTTCTGCATCCGAGATAAACTGCCATGCTTTGATATGTTTCTCCGACCAATATCCCGTTCCAATAACGCCGATTTTCCACATGTTGCTTCACTCCATCCACATTCTTCTCTGTTTTTATTTCGTTCCGATGATTACAACATCACTTTCAAAGCTGTGCATGTCTAGCACCGATTGATCCTTTTGGACGGACACGTCGGTTTGAGCAAACCGCTTCCCGGCTAAATCAATCGTTGTAAACTTGTATTCCTGCACGTTGATACTTAGTCGTACCTTTGTGTTAACCGGGACATACAACACAATGGTATTCTCGTTCCCCGCAGCTCTGATTTCCTCTGTCTTGTTTAAAACAATATCCAACGGCTTTACGCCAATCAGGTTGTACATTTCAAACAGATATTTAATAAAGGAATAATCCCATGCGCCCTCAAATTGCAATGCAGTTCTCCAATCATAGGGACTATCGAATCCTTCCCCTTCTACAATGCCGAATTTCTTTCCTTTCTTGTGCCAGCTCCAAATGCCATGCGCTCCGTAGGTAATGCCCGCACCCCCGCCTGCAAGGAGGCTTTGCCATGCCGCTTTTCTGGCATCCAGTGCTGTGTATCTGCCATACACATTGCGGCTGTAACTAATTTGTTCATAACATGGCTCTCCATTAATGACAGGCCGTATATCCGGCTTATAATAGAAATGTTGAGCAATCTCATGGGCTACATGTTGGAACTCGGAATTATGTCCTGATTGATACATATAGAATCCAAGACCCTGGTGTTTCTCAAAGGCTGGAGGAATTTCTCTCAATCTTCCTTGAATATGCAGCGTAGTTAAGCTTGCAGGGCTTAATTGTTGTACAATATCCAGTGCTTTTAAATAATAGGAATTGGCACGTTCGGTCGGAAAATCACTATCCCCGCTAATCAGAAAAATAGGATCAAATGGAGAAAAACGGTTTACCACGTACGTTACATAGGGTTCAACGCATTCAAACGGCATTTTATTACCTTTTTGGAACATCTCAGCCCATGTATCCGGCACATAGTTACACCACAACAGAACCAGTGCTGGAACAAATCCACGCTCTGTAGCCATCTTCAACATGATTTCTGCCCGGTCAAAATAAGCTTCGTTTAATATATGGTAGTCGAAATCCCCATTTTCCATTAATGCAAACGGCTGTAGATTCAGATCCGATTCACTTGCGTCCCATTGTCGGAGCATGTTGATTTGCAACACATTGAAACCTTGCATCTTCCGATAGTCAAGATAATCGCTCCACTCCTCTATCGTCGCGTTGGTAAATACACTCCACACCGTATCTGCCAAATAAAAAAAAGGTTTTTCCTCTTTGGTAAAACTTCTTTGATTTTCAGCCATGTTTAAACTCAAATGAATCACCGTTCCTCTCTTGCTGTATGCGCAAAATTATCTAAACAAAACTAAATAAGAAACTAAACTTATGTGTTTTTTACGTGAAATAAACTAAATTAGAGCGCTTTACACTTGAATATTAACATTATAAATTATAAAAGGTCAACGAATTTTTACTTTTAGTTATTTAGTTTAGTTTAGTTTATGATCTAAACTTTCTTGCTGAGTAATGATATAATTTATGTAGTTTAGTTCAATAGGGGGTTCCACATTGAAAATTGATGATATTGCAAGGCTTGCAGGTGTTTCTAAATCTGCTGTTTCTCTTGCTTTTAATAACAAACCCGGAGTCAGTGAAGAAACCAAGGAGCACATTCTAAAAATAGCCCAAGAGCATGGATATAAACCACGCACCATGAAGACAAACAAGGAAGCCATTAAAAATCATCATGTGATTCGTTTTGTGGCCTGTAAAAATACAGACATCGTAACAGAGCACTATGATTCACTTCCATTTTTTAACGAATTAATTCATCATATTACCAATCAGGTGAGAGAACATGGAAACACCTTGATTTTTTCGTCTTTTGATAGCCATAGCCTCGAAGAAGAATTATCTGCTTTGGAAAAAGATCAGCCCTCTTCAGGCATACTTCTACTTGGCACCAATTTAACTTCCGAGATTATTCATTCCATACAATCCATTCATTCCAATATTGTTATTTTGGATACTTGCTTTGAACACGTCGATGCCAGTTTCGTATCTATTAATAACTATCTCGGTGGGTATCAGGCAGGCCAATATTTAATTCAGTCAGGACACAGAAAGATAGGATACGTACAATCCAGTACCAGAATTCTGAACTTTAAAAAACGAAAGGAAGGGTTTATGGCGGCTTTAGAGGAGCACAATCTTTCCATAGAAAATGGGCTTACATTTGATATGCATCCCATGCTTGTGATGTCACAGGACGCATTTAGAACAGCTATTCATGAATTGGACGAGCTACCTTCGGCCCTATTTTGCGAAAATGATTATATGGCGATCAGTGCCATTAAAACGTTTCAGGAAATGAACATTCGAGTGCCTGAACAAATTTCCATCATGGGCTTTGATAATATACATGAAGCGAAGGTCATTAGCCCGGAACTCACAACCATTCATGTGAAAAAGGATATTTTGGCCCGAACGGCTGTAAACTTGCTTATGGAGAGGCTTAACCATCATCAGGGGCATCATACTCAGGTTCTTGTGAATACAGAGGTTATTGAAAGAAGGTCTTGTTTAGTCACAGAATGACCTATGATATGGTGCACGAAATGGAGTAATAGAGAAGATAAGAATGGGGGGATCATCATGATATATGATTATTTATGGTGGGCAGGTGCCGCATGCATAATACTGGCTATTATATTAAGTGGAACAGGGGTCAGCGGTGACCGCATGCGGGCTAACTTTTATGTTGAACAGGCAGCTGATCCCGAGGGGAAAGATAGAAAAAACAGATGGAAATGGTCCTTTATTTTTATGATCATTGGTTTATTATTGCTTGCTCTCTCTATGATTTTAGAATAAAGCCGCCATATTGGCGGCCTTTTCTATTATCGGATTCCATATTGGACATTTCCAATTTCTCGTCATTCGTTGAAATCTTCCTCTGTCAAATCCATATTTACGCTCGCAGCAGTTCGACTGCCGTCGGCCGCGGCAAAAATCAACTGAGAAGGCATGAAGTACGATGAATCCCCAGCAGCATATACACCAGGTATGGAGGTTCTCCCCGCTTCATCCGTCTTGATCCCGCCCGACTCCGTTCTTTCACAGCCCAAATGTTCTCCAAACGGTGCACTTTGTACAAACTGGGGAGTCACGAAGCCGCCGATCCTCGGGACTTGAGTGCCATCCGTAAAGCGCACGTGCTCAAGCTTTCCATTGTGGCCGATGAACGCCGCAACAGGTTGCTCTATTACTACTATCCCCTTGGATTGAAGCCGTTCTTTTTGCTCGTCCGACAGGGATGCATGACCGTTCGTACAGACGATCAAATCCTTGCTCCAATTAAGGAGTAGTTTGGCTGTATGAAATATAGCCGCCGATTCAGAGACAAGGACAAGCGGTTGATCCCGCAGCTCCCAACCGTCGCAATAAGGGCAATTAAACAAACTTTTCCCGTATAACGGATAAAAACCTTCGATCTTGGGGAATATCTCCTTCACGCCCGTCGCTAATATCAATTTTCGCGCTTGAACGCGAAGGCCTGACGAATCAAACCCCTCAAATCCGGATACGTTTTTCATAATCGAAACAACCTCGGTTTGCAAATGATGAACAGACGGATAACGCAGCACTTCCTCATAAGCTACACGGCGGAACTCAGATGGCGTTACGCCGTCCCTTGTAATAAAACCATGCGACGCATGCGTAACCGCATTTCTGGGCCGATTATTATCAATCAAGGCCACACTTCTCCTTGCCCTGCCAAGCACGAGGGCTGCATTCAATCCGGCGGGCCCTCCCCCAATAATAGCGCAATCGTACATCACAACACCCAACTCCTTTTAAAAGATATTAAAGACTCTTTATATCTCCAATAAAACAAAAAAAAACGCTTTACATAACTGGCAACCACCCTCTTTCTATATAAAATCGCTCACTTTACACTTGTGCTTGCTTTTGCGCCAAATCGACCAATTTCGTATTTTTTAGATGTCGTTCCATTTTCTCCTCTGCTTCCCTCATTACAGCTTGAATCAGGCACTCAGAACCGTGGACGAAATCACATTCAAACAAAGAATTCGTACCTTCAATGGCATGGATAATATCCAAAAAAGTAATATCATCTTTATGACGGGATAGGCGATAACCTCCATTGGCTCCAGAAACGGATTCGATCATTCCAGCCTTCACAAGCCTCGTCAAAATTTTTGAAAGATAAGTTGGTGAAACATTTTGGGATTCAGCCAGTTGCTGAACACCTACCGGCTTAACCGACGAATCAGTAACGAGCATGAGCATAGTGTGCAGAGCATAATTCGTTGCTTTTGTAAATTTCATAACTACACCTCAATCAAAGACTTATTGTATCTACTATATCGCCGAATCTGCGAGTGTGTCAAGATCATCTAGGATTCACGCTGTTGTCAACCCTTCTTTTGGTTACGCTCTAACCGTTGTATACTGTTCATCAGAAACAGCTAAGAGAGGGGGCTCGTTGTGCGTATTTTTGATATTCTTCGTATATTGGTTGCTGAACAGATGGTCAAAGGAGCACACTTGGCAAATGCATTGAAGGTATCTTCTCGAACGATACGAACGGATTTAAAGGAATTGGGTGCGCTGTTGTCAAAGCATGGAGCAGCAGTTAAACCCCTTAAAGGAACAGGCTACAAGTTAGAGATTCGGGACGAACAAGCATTTCATCATCTGCTGAAGCAATTAAAGGATGATGAAAATAATGGGCCCTATCCATTAGCGAGTTCTTCTGAAGCTAGAAATCGTTTTTTAATGAAAAAGCTATTGCTTACCAATGCATATGTCAAACTTGATGATTTAGCCGAGATCCTGTATGTTAGTCGATCCACTTTACAGAATGACCTCAAAGAACTGCGCAAGCTGCTGGCAACTTACGGACTATCTCTGGAGAATAAACCCTATCATGGTATTCGAGTCAAAGGGAATGAGGCCAAGCTGCGTTATTGCATTTCCGACTATATATTCAGTAGGACAGATGAAATAGGCGAGCAGCAGATGTCCCACCCTCCTCTGATCTCTAACGAAGAGATGGAATTCATAAGAGAAGTGATTCTGGATCGTATTGAGATCCATGATATTCAGTTATCGGACATTGCCCTGAACAATCTGGTCATTCATATTGCTATAGCATGTAAGCGAATTCGTGAAGAAAGGTATGTGTCGTATTATCCGCAAGAGATGAAAAAAATCGAAGCGCAAAAAGAGTTTAGGGTGGCGACTGAGATCGTATCCGCCTTGGAACAAAACATGAAGCCCTCCTTTCCACTTGTTGAAGTTGCGTACATTGCTGTTCACCTGTTGGGTGTAAGGACCGTCGTTAGTGCACGTATGGATGAAGTGGAGATTAAAAAGATCATTGATAAAGATATCTACGAACTGACTATCGAAATACTAGACCAAATTGATCAGCAGTTGAAGATGAACATTCAACACGATCAAGAATTGCTGATTGCATTTTGCCTTCACCTCAAACCAGTGATCAACCGTTATCAATACGGAATGAATTTGCGTAATCCTATGCTGGATGAAATCAAAGCCAATTACCCGCTTGCCTTTGAAGCAGGTATCATTGCTGCGGAGGTCATCAAGCAGCGGCTTCATATACACATCGAGGAAAATGAAATTGGATATTTAGCCATTCATATCGGAGTCGCGATGGAAAGAAAGAAAATGGAGGATGCACCCAAAAGATGTATGATCGTATGTGCTTCTGGACTCGGCAGTGCTAAGCTGCTGTATTATAAGCTTCAATCGGTCTTCGGTTCAAGGTTGGATATCGTGGGAACCACTGAACTTTATAAGCTGAAACAAATGCCGTTGGATACACTGGACTTTGTCATTAGCACGATCCCCATTTCAGAACCGCTTTCTATCCCTATGATCCATGTGAATACATTTTTGGGCAGTTCTGATATTACTAAAATTGAACAAGCCATTTCTGAGGTCAGACTTCCTGCTGTGCAGTATGTACGAAAAAAATTGGTCTTCCTTCAGCAGAAGTTTGAGAACAAACTCCAAGTGCTTGAATTTATAGCCGAAAAAATACACGAAGCAGATCTTGTAAAAGGCCCTCTACTGCAATCCGTGATAGAGCGTGAAGCCGTTTCCCCCACTTCATTTGGCAACTTTGTCGCGATCCCGCATCCGATGGAACCTTTCGCAGATTCCACATTTTGGGCCATCTGTACATTACAAAAAGCAATCGATTGGGATGGCAAGCCGGTACAGTTTATTTGTATGCTCTGTATACAGCGTACGAAATCAGAAGATTTACAGACTATGTATCATATCTTGCTTGAAATTTTAAATAATGAACAGCTCGTCCAGCAGCTTATTCGCTGCAAAACGTATACAGAATTCATAGAAGTGTTGCATAAAAATAGTTGAACATAAGGAGTATGAAGAACGATTGATTTCCGTTAAGAAGAGGAAATAATGTGTGTTATGTTGAAAGCGATTCCAAATCATAATAGCCATACGAAGAGAGGATTGAAAGGAGAGAGGATCACGTGAATCATGATGAATCTACAGAGCACGACGTGAACATGGAGGACATGGATGATACAGAGATTGTATTCCAAATTATATTATACGCAGGGAATGCACGCAGCTCCGCCATGGAGGCGATTGAGCTTGCAAAGGCGGGGAAATTTCGTGAAGCCAAAGAAGAATTAGCCTCAGCAAAAAAAGAACTGGTGTCCTCCCACAAGATTCAAACCAGAATCATCCGTAAGGAAGCAGCGGGTGAAAAAACAGAGATGTCTGTCATGATGGTACATGCTCAAGATCATTTGATGAATGCACTCACCATTCGCGATATGGCCTCAGAGTTTGTAGACCTGTATGAACGCATGGATCAATTCGTACCGAAATCGTAGAGGGAGGGACGCTATCCCATGGCATTCAAAGACAAACTGGTTGACGGCCTCACATCGGTAGCAAATGCAATCAACAATTTTAAATATATTATAGCGATCAAATCAGCTTTTATCACATTGATGCCCGTTATTATTGTCGGGGCCTTTGCTGTACTGATTTCCAATATGGTCATGGACCCAGTCAATGGTTTGGCCCATTTTAGGCCATTCTCATTCCTGGCTGAGTACAAACCGATTTTCTCAGGCATTAACTATGCCAGCTTGAATATCCTTACCATTCTGGCTGTTTTCATGATTGGTCTGGAGCTAGGAAAAATTAATGGTGAGAAAAATCTTTTCCCCGGTTTGCTTGCTTTAATCTGTTTTATCTCTGTGACACCAACCACGATAGAGTTGATGGTTAACGGTGACATGCAAAAAGTAACAGACGTCATAGCCCGTCAATTTACGGATACCAAGAGCTTGTTCTTAGGGATTTTCATAAGCATCCTGTCCGTCGAGCTATACAGCAAACTGGGTAAGTCCGACAAGCTAAAAATCAAAATGCCTGAAAGTGTTCCCAGCAATGTGGCCGTTTCATTCTCCGCACTCATTCCTACCATTATTACGGTGACTGTCTTCTCCATGTTTGGATTCTTTTTTCATAAGTTTACGGGACTCTATCTGTACGATGCTGTCTATAATGTGGTGCAAAAACCTCTGGAGGCCGTAGTACAGGGACTGCCAGGTATACTGGTGCTGATGCTGGTTGCGCAAATCTTCTGGGTGATCGGTATTCACGGAAACCAAATGGTAAAGCCCATTCGTGAACCCCTGCTGCTTGGCGCGATTACTGTCAACATGACTGCTTATGAGCAAGGACTGCCCATTCCGAACATTATTACGATGCCTTTCTGGGACGTATATATGAGTATCGGTGGTTCAGGGATTACGCTAGCCCTCTTGATTTGTATTATGATCGCTTCCAAGCGTGAAGATATGAAGGAAATAACAAAGCTTTCGCTCGGCCCAGGTCTGTTTAATATTAATGAGCCTGTCATTTTCGGACTTCCGATTATGTTGAATCCATTGATGGCTATCCCTTTCATTATTACTCCGCTCATCACAGGAACGATTGGTTACTTCTCGACGTTGCTTGGATTTGCAGGTAAAGCCGTCGTCATGGTTCCATGGACTACTCCGCCTATTATTAATGCCTACCTGTCTACAGGTGGAAGCATTGGAGCCGTCGTCACTCAGATCGTTTGCATTGTGGTAGCGATTATCATTTATTTCCCGTTCGTCAAAATTGCCAACAAGCGAACGACTGAATAATGCGCTACTATAGAAATACACTAATTAATTGAAAACGCATTCTTTATACAATGAAAAGGAGAAACATGTCATGGCTAAACATACGATACAAATTCCATCGAATTTCATCATGGGTGCAGCGGCTTCCGCCTGGCAGACAGAGGGATGGAGCGGTAAAAAAGAAGGCCAGGACTCATTCCTGGACCAATGGTACAAAAATGGCCGCTATGTCTGGCACAATGGATATGGACCCGCGGTTGCAACCGACTTTTATAATCGCTATACCGAAGATATTGCGCTGATGAAGCAGATTGGCTTAACCCATTATCGTACTTCTATTAATTGGTCCCGCTTCTTAACGGATTATGAGAATGTAGTGGTGGATGAAACGTATGCGGATTATATGGGCCGGGTCATTGATGAGCTGATTGCAAGCGGAGTCGAGCCGATGATTTGTCTGGAACACTATGAGGTCCCTGCCTACCTGCTGGATAAATATGAAGGCTGGTCTTCCAAGCATGTAGTGGAGTTATTTGTAAAATATGCGGAAAAAGTGTTTGAACGGTACGGCGATCGGGTCAAGCACTGGTTTACGTTTAATGAGCCCATTGTTGTACAGACTCGTGTCTATCTAGATGCCCTTCGCTATCCCTATGAACAAAATACGCGGAAGTGGATGCAATGGAACTATAATAAAACGCTGGCAACCGCAAAGTGCGTACAGCTTTTCAAAGCAAAAAACTATAGTCAGCACGGGGCTAAAATAGGCGTTATTCTGAATCCTGAAGTCACTTATGCCCGATCAAGCGCCCCTCATGACCAGTATGCGGCACATGTGTATGATTTATTTTACAATCGAGTATTTCTGGACCCGCTTATTAAAGGCGAATACCCACAAGAATTGTTCGATCTCATGGGCAAGCATGATATTGCATTTGAAGCTACAACGGAAGATCTGGCCGTGATTAAGGAAAATACCGTTAACTACGTCGGAATCAATCTCTATTATCCCCATCGGGTCAAAGCGCAGAGTAAAGCGTGGAACGAAAACACCCCCTTCCACCCCTCTTACTACTATGAGCATTTTGATCTTCCGGGTAAAAGAATGAACAAGTCACGAGGCTGGGAGATTTATCCTAAAATCATTTACGATATGGGAATGCGCATTAAGAACGAATATCACAATATCGAGTGGTTTGTCGCAGAAAATGGTATGGGTATTGAGAATGAAGCTGCTTTCAAAAATGAGGAACACATCATTCAGGACGACTATCGTATTGACTTTATAACAGAGCATTTGTACTACACATTACAAGCTGTAGAAGCGGGCTCCAACTGTACAGGTTATATGCTGTGGGCCTTTACAGACAACGTTTCTCCCATGAATGCTTTTAAAAATCGCTATGGACTGGTAGAAATTAACCTGGACAATGATCGAAGTCGACATTTGAAGAAATCCGGCTACTGGTATCAGGCCGCGATCAAAGAACGCTCATTTATTGCTGATCTGGATGAAGAGTACAAGTAGTTAAAAATGAATTCTGGAGGCGCTCAAATATGAAAAAAATTATTTTGGCATGTGCTGCGGGTATGTCCACATCCATTTTGGTTTCTAAAATGAAAAAAGAAGCAGCAGCAAGATCCATAGAGCTGAACATCGAAGCCATCCCCGAAAGCACCATCAAGGAAGAGCTGGAAGGCATTACAGATTCCGTGATTGTTATTTTGCTCGGACCTCAAGTGCGGATGCGTAAAAAGGCAGTCACCGAAATTGCAGCTCCCTATGGTATCCCAGTAGATGTCATTGACACGTTGGCTTATGGTAGAGGGAACGGTGCAGCTGTCCTAGATCAAGCCTTTAAGCTGGCTGGCGAGAACATCTAATTGCTATTCAAATGAAAAAGAGGCTGAGAATTCCCTCAGTCTCTTTCTTGAGTTGCGCGCTCTTTATCACGACATATCTTCTTTGCCTGAGCCCATACTACTCACATACGTTTCCTGTAAACCGGCAGAAATGCCGTATAGCGGTTCCCAACGAAGCCAATGTCTGGCGACTGCGTTACTAAGACAGCTATGGTGAATGTCTCCAGCTCGCGCTGGTGAATACACAGGGCGGACAGACGAACCATGCAGCTTCAGTAAATCGTAGGCCAGTCGATTGATGGACGTCGTTCGTCCCGTACTTACATGTACTGTGCGTTGATCCGCTGCATGAATAGCCGCCATATTCGCTCGAACTACATCCTTGACGTACACAAAGTCACGAGTTTGCGTCCCATCGCCGTGAATGAGCAAGGGGCTTCCTTTTTTCAGCCGCTCCATAAAAAGAGCGACAACACCACCCTCTCCCTTCGCGGCCTGACCGGGACCGTACACATTTCCATAACGCAAAATCGTGTAGTTCATACCGTACAGCCGATAAAAAAGTCGAATATACGATTCTGCGGTCAGCTTGGACAGTCCGTAGCCTGAAATGGGCTCCACGGGATCGTCTTCCTGTATACATTGCTTTTGCAGCTCTCCGTATACGCCAGATGTGGAAGCAAATATGAATTTTGACACACCAGCTTCATGACAAGCCTGCAACAAATGAATCGTCCCCAGCACGTTCACATCCGCGTCCTCATCGGGTTGATGGATGGATTGCTGCACATCAGCCTGTGCGGCCAAGTGAAACACAATATCCGGGCTTTCCCGAATCAGCAACGTCCTAGCTTCAGAGCTGCGAATATCCGCAATATGCATGACCGCGCGCGGGTCCACATTTGCCATATTTCCGGTCGTCAGATTATCCAGCACATGTACTCTGATGTCCGAATCAGCAAGCGCACGTACCAGCTGAGAACCAATAAATCCAGCTCCCCCGGTGACCAAAGCCTTCACTAGCTCACCCTCCTTTTGAACCGAAGCATATGACTTCCCTTCGCATCATGTTATGCGACTCCCTATAGCTTGGCGCAGGCACACGCACAGTCCGAAGACAATCTATAGTGTGTCTCTAGAATCTCAGCACCTCAGACGTGCAGTCTCACATTTTCCAGCATATAACGCCACATCCCATCCTGACCGTTCCATATATCCTCAGGCGGCAGCTCCACTGAAACCAGCCGCTCCAATCCCCAATCCAACTCCGTCACACCATCAGTCCCTGTATAATCCACGTATAACAAGCGAAAATCATGTGTAATCCTCTGTAATAACACATCATGTAGTTCCACCGCTTGCTCCCGATTGCCTCCAAGACGAACCAGTAGCAGACGGGACGCAAGCGTGAATTGATCCAGTAGACGTGCGATGCGGCGATCAAGCGTCGTTTTGAATGCAGGGTAGGAAGTCAGCTGCTCCGATGTATTTTGGCTAACCGGAAAATGGTGTGCCGCTATAATCTCATAGTTTGCATCCTCGACCATGAAGTTATGTTCTCCGTAATCATGTCCCGTGACACGTAGACTGTCAACATCCATAAAATCGGCAAAACGGGCGTCCAGCAAGCGACTGATCTGTGACAAGTTACCGGAAATCATCCAGTCCAGCGGACCCGCATAGGGACGCAGTCCGTTTTTATCCAGCTGAATGGAAGGCAAGCAATGTCCACCCAGACTGAATACAGCATCATAATCCCCCTGCAACCGCTCAAGCACGACGTCCTCCCCTTTCCGAAGACAAGGTCATCCCTTTAAAAAGAGTACGCCAATGCGGATCACTCTTGTAATTCCATACATCGGCAAAAGGCATTTCCACCGCGCATACATGCGGAAGCTGCCAATCCACCTCCGTCAACTCCGTTACGCCGGAACAATTCACTACCAACAAACAAAATTCATTCGCTACCATGCCTGACAAAATACGTTCCAGTTCCTCTACTTCTTCATAGGTTCCCAGCATACGGACGAACAAGCTGCGCTTCGCCATCTGTGTTTTTGCAAAAAAACGTTCAATACGACGGTCTATCTTTTCCTTGAACTCGGGATAGGTCACCAGATCTGAGGACGTATTGCGCTCCTGCGGAAAATCATGTACCGAGATCACATTATAAGCGATATCTCTGACCATATAATTCAGTTGGCTCGTACCAACGACACTCAAATTGGGCAATTCCATAAATCCGGCAAACCGATTTTCAAGCAAGCGGTTCACATCGGACAGCGTGTCAGACATCATCCAATCCAGTACCCCGGCAAACGGCCGCAAACGGTTCTTTTCCAATTGAATGGCAGGTGTACAGTTTTGCCCCAGACTGAAGACCGCTTCATATTCCCCTGCCAGCTGTGCGAGTCTCATAGCCGTGCCTCCTTTTTTAATACGACCCTTCTCTCAGTTCCTACTCTATCCTTCTTCTGTAGTCGAAAAAGGGACTTCGGGCCGTAGTTTGTTCCACTCTACATTACATGCACAGCACGGCGAAAAGGGTTGGACACCGATGCGCTTTTTGTCAAAGAGGCGTACAACTATCCAGTCCAATCCCGGTTATTTTTCATATCATATTAAGGCTGGTAACCTAACGGAATTCAAGGAGGCATCATCATATGTCCGTGTTTCTTTTAACCATCGATCACCATCTCGCTTACCACAGCGCCCATATACAAAGCTGCCATGTGACCTTTTTCAATCGTGAAAAGAGGGCCGTCGATGTGTTGCTGGAAATGGGGAATGACAGTGGTGTTTTTAGGCGGCAACTTCTTCGACTGGGCCCTTCTCCCGAAGCTGACTCCGTGCTAGAACTCAAGGATATGGAGGCAGCCCAAAATCCGTTTTATCTGCGAGTGATCACGAATATTTACAATCCAGAAACGCTGTTTATCCTGGCTGAATTTTTGGAAAACGGGAACGTTGTCGCTAAGCGTACAGCCAGTCATTTTACCGTGACACCCTAATGAACGGGCAGAGGAGGAAGAAGGTATGTTGAAATATTCAGTTCAAAACAAAGCTGAGCCAGGCACATATGCACTGCCTTTTCAGGTCACCGAACAGGAGAGCGTGCTCTCTACATTGATCATTCCTGCAAGTGAAGCTGAAGGACGTATTGTCATTGAAGTCTCTTTGGCATGGGAAAATCCGCTGCTCAACTGGGATATCGGGGAGCTAGACATTCGATTGCGCCGCAACGATGAGCAGGGACCTATGCTGGATTGGCTGCAGGACTCCTGTTATCAGGAGGGATTTGCCGAGTTAATCTATGAGGAAACGGGAACACAGGGAGAGCCTTATGTATACTGCCTAACCGTACAATCAGCCGACCGCCGTGCTGTTGTTACAGGACCACTCATGGTTCGAGGCTCTGTGTATGTAGATTCGATGGACGAAAACCCGGATGGACAATGAGCTGAAATAACTAAAGGCAGGTGGGAGTTTTAAGCCCAACCTGCCTTTTTATAGGGTCTGTATTCTCATGGCGCGGATTGCTTCAGACATTCTAAAATGTCAGCGTCCGGCAGCGTATAATCTTCTGGCAACGAAGTGTTAATTCGGTTCCATATGGCGTAATCGACCTTCAGATCCGGGTGTGATTGCTGGATTTCAAAAATACGGTTGTACAAGTCTCCAACGACAGGAAAAGTCATGCTCTCCCTCCTAACTATTGAATCAACGTATTCAACGTACTTGATTCAGCGCTTGACCATAAATATTCACGAGTCGTTCAATCATAACATCCAGAGACCAATGCGCGGTCCCCCATGCTTTGGCACGATTCCCCATGACTATCCGCACTTTATCCTGAGCCAGCAAATGCTGCAAATGAGCTGCCAGTGCCTCCACATCGCCAACAGGGGAGACCAGTCCGGTGTATTCATGCTTCACCATTTCCGGCAGTCCGCCTGCATCCGATACCACTGCCGGAAGCCCCATAATCTGCGCCTCCATGACCGAAAACGGCTGATTGTCCTGTATGCTTGGATGAACAAAAAGGTCCGCCAGTTGTAAAAGAGCAGGTACATCTTCACGATGCCCCAGAAAAACCACGTCTTCTTCCAGCCCTAGCTCCTTCGCCTGTGTTTGAAGCTCTTCCCTTTTATCTCCCTCCCCGACAATCCAGCAAACCCAATCCGTACGACTTGCTTTCAGCAAGCCAAGAGCGCTCATTAAATAATGCAGCCCTTTGATATAGACCAGCCGTGAAGGACAAATGATAACTTTTTTCCCCTCAGGTCGTATCATGTCCGTTCCCCGGGCGTGGACTTCCCAGAAGTGCTCGGTATCCAATCCGTATTGGAAAGTAGCAATCTGCTGCTCAGGCACTTCGAACTCACGCACAAGCGTCTGTTTCATCCATTCTGTAGACGTAATGGTAATATCCGCGGATAGAGCGCCATAGTGCTCTAGCGCCCAATAATACTTCCACATCAGCGTCTCACGGTAACCCTCCTCATGATCCCGCTCCAAAGCCATCATAACTTCACGAGCCAGCGAGCCATGAATATTCGCTACCAACGCGCTATCTTTGCGTTTGACCCGACTTAGCGCACGCGTCGCAATGACATCTTGCGTGTGAATCACATCATACTGCTCGACCCCGAAATACGCCGCTGCCAGCTCCATACAGTATCGATCCTTTTCCACCGTCTGCACCCATGAATCCAAATGTAATACAGGGACAGCCGATTCATTCAGCTTCGTATCCAGCAGGGGCAGCAGTTGACCCTTCAGTAGCTCCCTATCTTCAAAAACAATATGGTATTTAGGTGTATCCGGTCCGTTTCCCATCAAGTCTACCGTGTGACCCAGTAGCTCCAGTCTCCGTTTAATTTGCATCATAAAGGGCCATACGCCACCCAAATGAGGAATCGGCCAGTACGTAGCCAACAAAATTTTCAAAACAGCCTCACCTCCTCTGTCTCGTACGCTGAGCTACATTCCGTTGCTTCCGTAAATTTGCTGGAAACCCGATAACGCATCTGTCCAGACCGCAAAAAACCCATTATTCGGCACGATCGTTACATCAATAAAATTACCGATTGTAACGACTGGAACCGGACTAATCCCGTTAGGATTAAAGGAGCTGTCTGTTACTCTGAGGTTCGTAAATGTACTTCCTCCGTCCGTTGATTCGGCCACAAATACGTCTAATAAAGAGGTCGTTATTTGATTGGTATAATATACGATCTTGATCACGCCGGTCACAGGCGAAACATCAATAGCCGGGAAAAAATGCTGTGCCCCTGCACTGGCCCCTGTCACCGATTGCGGTGCAGTCCAGCTTAATCCACCATTCACCGACCTGGCAAGCAGCACATCCGCATACTCTGCCCGATTATCCTGCCAGACCGCATAAAGTGTTCCCTGATTCGGGCTCGTAGAGCGATCCACGGCAATGTTAGCTGCCGGCAGCACATTGAAACCAAAGCCGGCCACGGGCAACGGACTCGGAACCGGGACCACAGAAGATACAGGTAGCGAGGAACTAAATGCTGTCCCTCCATTGAAGGACACAATGACCTGATATTGGTTAACCGGATTTGTGACAATGTACCCGACATAAATCACCCCTGTAATGCTCACAGTGATTTCCCCCCGCGTAATCTGATTGGAGCCAGCGGTGAGCACCACGGGTGTCCCCCATGTGATCCCTCCATCCTGCGAACGTTGGAAGAACATGACTGATCCGCCGAAAAAGTCAGGATTGTACTGATGCGTATAACATAAATAGATATTTCCGGTATAGGAGCTGACCTGAGAAGTATCGAATTTCACGCTGACCTCAACATTATTGACAAATGTCCCATACCCTCGCTGGGCAATCACAGGCGGATCAAATGTATTACCGTTGTCTCTCGACACATAAGTGGCGATGGTACCGCTCAAACCGTCTGCGGTAAATACGTGACAGGCTATGACAAACAAGTTGGGAAAACCGTAGCTGACGCTATGGGATTCCGCCCCTACATAGCCGGCTGGTAGCGGTAAAATCTGCTGTGTGAAAGAGGCACCGCCGTTACCTGAACGGTATACCGCCGTCAACGGCGGCCCTGTCGTAAAATCGATAGCCGCAGACACAATGGTACCGTCGAGCAGGTTGAAAGCTACACTCGGCTCCTGGGCCAGCCTTCCGTTAGGCGTAAGCTGTACGTTCGGCATCAGGCTCCACCCCCCGGTACACCCGCAAATATCGTCAAACTGCCTGTGCGCGTATCTGTCCAGACGGAAATATAGCTGTTCGGCGGTACAATGGCGACATCAATATAATCACCGATCAGCTCTGATTCGCCTCCACCGACATTCGGGTTAAAGGAGGTCGTCGTGAGACGACTGTTCGTAAAGGTGTTACCTCCATCGGACGACTCTGCGGCGAACACATCCAGATTAAAGCCGTCCACGCGATTGGTATAGTACACGACAACGACCAGTCCCGTCTTGGGCGACACTGAAATTGCAGGGAAAAAATTTTGCGAGCCGGGCGGGCTGTCTGTCACAATGACCGGAGCACTCCAGGTACCGCCAAAATCGCTTGATTTGGACAACAAAATATTGCTGTATCCCTGACCAAAGTCCTGCCACACGGCATATAGCGTATTTGTTGTGGAAGGCACACCCGAGCAGTCCGCGGCCAAGCTGGGGAAATTCAATATCCGAAAGTCATAACCAGGAACGGGCAAAGGATTGGGCACAAGCGTTATATTGGATACGAGAATATCCCCGCTGAAGGTTGCCCCGCCATCAAAGGAGCGTCGGATAAAAAAAGCTGGTGTTTGCGGTCCCGTACGAATCCAACTGACATATACGCTTCCATATTTGTCGACCGCAGGCTCAGGCCGCTCCGTTGAGGATTGGATATTGGAGAGCATTAACGGTCGGTCCCAAGTTAGTCCTCCATCGGTGGAACGCTGGTAGAAGGCCGCAGATTGAGCATTAAAATCCACATTATATTGGCGGTTATACGTGACATAGACGTGCCCGAGATAGGGACTTGCCCCCGCATTATCCGTCGTAATATTAGTCCAGTCATTATTAATGTAATCTCCATAGCCCGGGTTAATGACCACGGGAGGAGCAAAAGAGGCTCCATCGTCCGTAGAGCGATAGATCACGATAGCCCCGTTTTCATTGCCCGGAAATACATGCGCGGATACGATAAAAATATTGGGGAACAGATAGGCTACCATTCCTGCCTCGGCTCCTGTATAACCCGGCGGAATCGGCAATAAAGTATCCGTCCAGTTCGCTCCGGCATCCAATGAGCGATACAGTCCAATCAAGGGAGGCCCACTGCTAAAATCAACAGCTACAGCTATAACAATATTCGGATTCAGTAAATTAACAGCAACACTAGGCTCAAATTTGGGCAGGCCGCTGGGTGTCACCTGAAAATTCAAAGGCATCGCGAGCATTCCCTTCATTATATAAATAGATACGCCTGAAGTATTTCTATCAAAATGTACTTTTTTCAGCACAGCCTAGAGACAACCATACAAGCTTTCTTTTCAATAGATTCATAGTATAAAAGCATCCCTTCAAGGGTTATCCAATATTCTGTTTTTTGAGAGGATGATTCGATTGGCTTTTACAACCGGTTATATGACGAACACTAGAGATTTTGGTACTGCCTGCTCCAATGTTGTTGTGAACTTGGTCAATGAGGACACAGTAAATGCGGCAACCGTGACCATCCAAATTTTTTTCTCGCTTGTACCGGATACCAAGACACCACTGTATGTGACATCGGTTAACTTGCCTGCAAACTCCATTGCCCGCCGTACCTTCTTTATACAAGGGGTTCTTGCCTATGAGGTACAATACAACGTGGCCTCCGCTGCTCCAGCGAATGTCGTGCTCTCCAACTTTGGACTGGATCAGTTTGGTAATGTTGTACAGGAGCACCGTGTTCTCCAGTCCGAGCTGACCACAATCCCTGCACTGTCCCCTGTTATTTAAAAGCCACCCTGTTCCAGTGCCTGATGCAATCTGTGGGTGTAATACACGTAATTCCATTCTGGCGGTACGGACTGAACCCCTCGTCCGCTGCCGATGGTGGAATGGTCATCTGTATAGTAGGAAAAGGCATGTGTATCCTGTAATGGGCGCAACAAATCCGTGAGATACAGTAGATCCGTCACGGCAATATAAGGTTTGACACCGAAGCATACAACAAAGCGAGTCGTGGTTTCACCAATAGCCTGAACCAGTGCTTCCTGGATCGAATAATGCTGCCGTGATGTTACGATTAACCGAGGGTCGAGCATCATCGACAGGAAAGCGCTAGCTTCCTGTTCTGGCGTTAAATCCAGCAGCCGTACCACGCAATTGCTGTAGTGCTGCTCCAGCAGATTATCCAGCAATGATTCAGCTTGAGCCATATCCGTGACAGGCATTAAAATCGTCATTTCAAGTGGGATGCCCCGGCGTGCTCTCGCCTCATACTTGGCGATTTGGAATGCGCGCCGCCAGCGTCGGTGCTCCTTTTGGCTGTGTAGGCCGGCCGATACACTAAATGTGGAATTCACCCGGTAATCCATCAGGATCTCCGGGATGAATTTCATATTGCACGTCTCGGTCAGCCGCAGCCAGTAATCATAATCCTCAACGGGTTGCAGCCGATAGCCGCCAATCTGGAGGGCATATTTGCTTTTGTACATAAATGAAACCCCAACAATGCTGGCGTTCAGCAATTCGTGATGTGGCTGACTTTGGTACCGGATCAACGCCTGTTGATGCTGCTCGTCATACAACGGGTTCCCATATGCGTCAACCTGGCGGAAGGTAGAAAACACAAGACCGAGTGAGTCTGGCCCCTGCTTCAGCTCTTGCCGCAATCGTTCAATAAAGGAAGCATTATAAACATTGTCGCTGGAGACCCAGGTCACATACTTGATCCCAGGATCTTTAAACAACTCATCGAATCCCCGGTTTAGGGCGTGGGATACTCCTTGGTTCTGAGGGAGTGTAACCAACTGAACGCGCGGGTCTCCCATTGCTGCATAGAGCGCTGGCCCCACCATTTCCGGCGCTCCGTCAATAACAATGATGAAGCGAAATCCCCTGTAGCTCTGGGCTAGTACGGATGAGATTGCAGCTTGCAGATAGCCGATATCCTGTTTGTACAGTGGCATAACAATCCCCGTATCTACCATATCAATCCCCCCTGACAGACTTTCGGCTTCATGAGGATAAACCACTCAATACCTGACTGAAGCGATCTCGATAACGTGCTTGGGTGATGTTGTACTCCCGCTCCACAGCGGGCCAATATTTTTTGGTTCCCATTTCATCATGCCAACGGTAGTTAACCAAGGACTCGTTCAGAAAAGGAAATGGATATCCCGCCAGCATCACGCGGTACCACATATCCAGATCATGTGTGTACGGCAGCAATTCATCAAACAAACCGATATGTGCAAACAGCTCCTTTTTAAACATAACCGTGCATCCATTGACCGGATTTCCTTGTTGAAAAAAACGGTAAAACTCCGTCATAGACGGAAACACGGCGGCTGCCTGGTAGCTTGTGACTTGGCTGTATTGATTGATGAAATTGAAGTTGGTATGGGAGATGTACGCACCGTTTTCCACCATAAAAGAAACCTGATTGTTAATTTTATCCCTATGATAGGTATCGTCGGAACTGAGCCACGCAATATAATCGCCACTGGCATGTCGGATACCATGATTCAGAGCGCTGGCTGTTCCACCATTGGATTTACCTAAATAATGTATATAAGGAAGATAGGCCTGAAGCATATCAACATGTTCCGTGGAGCCGTCATCGACGACAATAATCTCGAGTGGGCCATAAGTTTGCTCTAGTGCACTTTGCAAAGCCTGATCCACATATGCACAGTTATAAAAGGGAATGACGATCGTTACTTTCGGTCTCATATCGTTCCTTCCTTTCCGGCTCGGCGGTATTGAATCATATCCTCCAGAGATTGCCTCAGCTGTATGGTCGGCTTCCAGCCCATGTCCTCCAGCTCTTTCGCACGGTATGCCTCGGTAGATGCTGACTCTGCCACATCCCCCCATTGTATGGGAATAGATGTTTTGGCCAGCGCAACCATACGTTCCACGATATTGCCCAGTTCCACAATGCGGCCTGTGCAGACCGAGTACACTCGGCCTGGCACACCCTGTTCCAATAGCACACCGTATGCGCGAACGGCATCACGAACGTCGAGAAAATCACGTTGCGCATGTCGGGAAGATACCCGGAACGGGACAGTTTCAGTTGCGGACTGCCCCTCCCTACGTTCCGTCTGAACGATATACCCCGCGAGTAATGCACAAAATCCGGTAGATGGACCCGGACCGATCAAGTTGCAAGGCTCTGCCAGCATGACGGATTGTTCGAACAGCGCGCCCCACGAGAGCGCGACTGCCTCTTGAAGGCTTTTGCTAAGGCTGTATGGATGTGTTGGATGATACGGAGCCTGCAAAGCCGTCTTTAGCCGAGAACCCGCCACGACAATTCTGGCTTTGGGGAAAGGTCGCAGTACATCGAGCAGATACAGGGTGGACAGTACATTGGATTCCATGTATAGCAGGGGACTCTCCCAAGATTCAGGGACGGAATTTTTACCACCCAGGTGAAGCACATAATCCGGAGCAATCTGTCTAATTACTTCGCCCAGACGTTTCTTGTCGAGCAAGTCACACACATAAGGCGTAATACAGTTGCGAGTCTCCGCCTCTGGGCTGTTATTTTCATCATCGCGATCCAGTAAGATCAGTTCTGAGACGGAAGCGGCAGTGCGAGTCAGCGCCGCTACCTCCCAGCCGAGCTTTGCAAAATGGCGGCAGGCATGCATCCCGGTATAGCCCGCCGCTCCGGTAATGACTATGACAGGCCGACGTTGTTCCGCTGTGCTTCCGTCCATTCCAGCAGCTCCTTCAGCATGATGCTGTAGTGAGGAACATCGTAGAGCAGATCGGCCCGGGTAGAACGAAGCGTCCGGTCCTGCACCGGCTCATCTTTCGGCACGATCCGAATATCCTCCCTATTCCAGATGTCTTTGAACAGCAGCAGCAAATCGTGCTTGCTGATCGGTTCAGGGTGAACCAGATGAATGAGTCCGTCCAGCGGCTCATTCATCTGCACCTGTATCGCCTTTGCTAATTCCAGCGTCGTAACCCCGTTCCAAAAGACCCGGCGATACCCGTTAACGTCTCCGCTCTGCTGCAAGAACCAGTGCAGCAGACCAATGCCACTGGGCCGAATTTCCGGCCCGATAATGGAGGTACGGATAGTCAGATGCCCTGCGGCCTTTACTTCTCCGAGTATTTTCGTCAAAGCATAGGCACTTGTCCCATCGGGTTGATCCGTCTCCTTATATAAACCAGGTACCCGATTTCCCTCGAATACGCAATCCGTGCTGATATGAACCAATCGGGCACCGATACTGTCCGCTGTCCGCCGGAGAAGATGTGGCAGCAACCCATTAATTTGGTATGCTGCAATTTGATCCTCCCCGGCATGCTGATTCAGTACACCTACCGCGTTAATAATAACGTCTGGCCGTACACTCCGTACCAGCTGCTCCACCATAAAGCTGTCCTTTACATCCAGCAGCAGACCACCTTTATTTTCGGGATCACGGGTGGTGTAGAACACGTTATACCCGCTCTGGTTTTGGAAATACTTCACCAGAACATGGCCCGCCATGCCGTTACCACCCAAAATAAGCAGCTTCATTTGATGAACCCCCCGCTTTGGAGAATGCTGCGAATCTCCTCTTTCGACATCAAATTAAACTCCGAACTAAAGCTGCTGAATGACACGGGAGGGCACTGATTATAGCGGTCCTTTAATTGAGGAATATTCAGCGTTGGGAGAATGACCAAATATTGCTCGTCATAGACTACCGTCGTCAGGCTTTCAAAATCGCTCATCAAAATCTCATGAATTTTCTCACCGGGACGCACACCTTTTTCTACAATTTCTACGTTTTCCACACCTGAATCCTCAATGAGCACCTCAGCCAAGTCCAAAATACGGCAGGTTGGCATGGTCATGATAAAAATTTCCCCGCCAACACTTTCCACCGAGGCTTTGAACAGGAGACTGATCGCATCACGCAAGGTTAGGAAGAAGCGCGTCATGTTCATATCTGTGATCGAAACCTTGCCCTTTTGGCGAATCTGACTTTGGAACAGATGCACCACGCTTCCATTTGTGCCCAAAACATTACCGCCGCGCACCGTCACGAAACGTGTATCGCTATTCAGCAGATTGGCGTAAACAATCAGTTTTTCTCCTATTGCCTTCGTCATGCCGTAAAAATTGGACGGATTCGCGGCCTTGTCGGTCGATATATAAATGACTTTCTTGACCTGATTAACGACAGCGGCCTCGATTACGTTTTGAGTGCCTACGACATTGGTTTTGAGTGCCTCGTAGGGCTGATCCTCACAGACGGGCACGTGCTTGAGCGCTGCCAAATGAAATACATAGTCCACTCCTTGACAAGCGGTAGTCAGCGCATCCTTATCCCGAATATCTCCAATACAGAAGCTGAGTCGTTCATCCTCAAACTGCCTGTTCATGGCAACCTGACTGGATTCTCCGCGTGAAAAGATAATGACCTCTTTGGGGTTACGCGGCAGTAACTGGGCAACCAGCTCATGCCCCCAGGAGCCGGTACCGCCGGTAACCAAGATACGTTGGTTTTCAAACATGCCGTTTCCCTCCAAGCAGAAATTTAACTACCTTATCCGACACATCTTCCACCAGATAGCCCGCGGGACATTGCCACTTATGGGTCATCCCGGTCATTATGGCTACCGCGTTTGCTATAACCTCGCCATCAAGGCCGGACACGATATTGCTGCCGCAATCTACCGTTTCCGGCCGTTCAGTCGTCCGGCGCATCGTAACCGTCGGCACCCCCATGACACAGCATTCTTCCTGTACGGTACCACTGTCCGTCAAAGCGCAGCGGGCATGCCGCTCCAGCAGAACGAAGTCAAAAAAACCGAACGGTTCGTGAAATTCCACTAGCGGATCAAGCTGGATCGGCGGATGGCTTGCGATCCGGGCGGCAGTCCGGGGATGAATACTGCAAATGACCCGCTGCCCGAACTGCTGGGCTACCCGGTTAAGACCATCTAAAATAGCCAGCAAATGCGGTGGATGGTCGACATTTTCGGCTCTGTGGGCAGTGACCAGGAAATATTCTCCCGGCGACAGTCCCAACTTTTTCAAAATCCCACTACCGGTTACTTCTTTCTCATAGTGCTGCATTACTTCGTAGATCGGATTTCCAGTCAGTATGATTCGTTGGCTTGGGAAGCCTTCGCGTAGTAGGTGCTGCTTGCTTTGCTCCGTATAAGGCATATTAATGGTAGATATCGTATCAATGACACGCCGGTTCTTCTCCTCCGGCACATCCAGATCATAACAGCGGTTCCCCGCCTCCATATGCACGACCGGATAACCCATACGTTCCGCAAGTAAGGCACATAGAGCGCTGTTCGTATCACCGAGCAATAGCACATGATCGGGGCGTTCCTTGTTTAAAATATCCTCCATCTGCGAGTACATGGCGGACAACTGTTTGCCCAGTGTCCCCGCTTTCTCCTGAAGTACATAATCCGGGGCACGCAGTCCCAGTTCGCGAAAGAACTGCCCGCTCAGGCTTTCGGTGTAATTTTGGCCCGTATGCACAAGCACATGTTCATCTGCATGGCGGTCTAGCTTCGGAATGATCAGGCTGAGCCGTATAATCTCCGGTCTTGTGCCGAGCACGGTCAATATTTTCATGGTTTTGGAACCCACCTTTGCTGTCGTTGTTTCATTGAATTGTGGCGTTCAATGAAGGATAGCCATCCAGCAGACTGGCTGTGCTCCAGCTTAACGTTCATCTCAAAGGTCCGGCGTAGGTTCACCCGGACCGTTGTTTTGTATGCTGTCCAGCCTTGAGTGTGACTCGCTTCGGTTTGTGCGCGTTGTGTCGCCGTGACCGGTGCTTGATTTTCCGCTTGAGCTTCTGTCTGGACTTGGTTTTCGGATAAAGTCCCTTCGACAACGGGAACCCGTGAATTTTCTTAAGGCGACTCTTGCCGCCGCTTCTCTTATACCTGCGATTCCGAAGTCTGGTACGCTTGCGGCCCTTTGGCCATCTCGCCCGAATACTACGCTTGCCGCGGGGCAATTCGGGTGGTGACTCAGGTAAAGGGGGTGCTGGTTGTGGCAAGCCCTGAATGGCTGCATATTCGATTGGCGGCAGACCCAGCACAGGCAGCTGACACACCACCGATTCAGGAAATTCTCGAATCGTGCTGGTATAACCCTCCGGTATAGCGGTGACCTGACGCAGCCCTTCGCCTTCCCTCGTCCATACAGGTCCACCCGGCTGCTGAATCAACGGGAACCAATGCGGATGATGACATACCCATTGACTGACCATGAGGTGCATACTGCTTCGGTAGGAATCAGGTCCGTATACACGTGTAGCTGCACTGTTGTTACGGACACCAATCCGTTCCAATTCCTCGGGATGATCGAGCAGATAACCCACTTTTTGCGCCAGCATGTCGCTGTTGCCCGGCTCTACCAAAAAATCTGTATTTCCGGTAGCCTCCATCAATTCCACAAGTCCACCCTGCGCAAAGGCTACTACGGGCTTACCGTAAACTAGCCCTTCCAGGGCGGTCAGACCAAAGCCTTCTTCCACCATACTTGGGATCACAACAATATCCATTGCGCTATAGGCCGTTGACACGGATTCCTCGAAAGAATTGAACTGGAAGCGGCGGCTATAACGAGATTGGCGGATTAAAGAGACACATTTTACGTAATATTCCGAGTCCACCGAGCTGCCGATGATCCAGAAACGACACCGCGAATTGGTTTCGCACAGCTTTAGAGCCATTTGGACAAAAGGTAACAGCCCTTTGGCTTCGTAGATAAAGGAAGAAATATAACCAATGCAAATATGAAAATCCCGCAGCCCCAGTTTTTCACGTTTCCTTTTCCGTTCCAGCACATGCTCTCTGGGAGACGGCATATCCATATCCCGGCAGGGAGACAACACCGTATGCGGACGTGTCAGTCCCCCACCATGCAAAGGACGCATTACAGCTTGAGAAATGCCGATGACCCATTGGCTATAGCGCTCAATGATAGAAACAGAAACTGGCGTATGCGCATTCTGGTTAATGACTTCGGTAATTTTCCAGATCACCGGAATATTAAGCTCATGGGCAGCCATTGCAGGCATGACGTTCACACAGGTATTGACCAGCACCACATCAGGTCGAGCATGCCGAAGCATCTGGAACAACGGTGCATACGCCACATGGGTCCGCAAATTCTCCGCATCCTGCGCCAATCCCTCATATGGGGTATACATGCCATGCAGCATGAACAGATTCTGTGTCAGAACGGTGATTCCGCGCTTGCGGGCCATTGAGGTCAGCCGCCCTTCACCAGGCGTTACGAGAATACAATCGAAGTACGTACGCATATCTAGACAAAATTGCAATAGCAGCTTCTCGGCCCCCGTAATACTGCGGACGTTGCTAACATGGCTGAATAACATCATTTTCGGCTTGATCGGAGTTCACCTCCTTTAAAATAGCAACCACCGGACGTGTGAATCACCTTATGGAAATATGACCGACAACAGTTGGTCAATCCGGTGACCATACGTGTGCTCCCGCAGGGTTCGTTCCAGAGCACGCAGAGCAATCTCACGACGCTCCTTTTCATGCGTCAAATAAAACTCAACCTTCTCCAGCAGTTCCTGCTGAGAGCTGTAGGTCTCTATCTCTTCCCCTGGCTTGTAAAAACGAGCCAGATCATCTCTTGTATCTGTCAGTTGCAACGTGCCACTGGCAGAAATTTCAAACGTACGCGGATTGGGCGAAGCCCCCGGAATTTTCAGTGAGTTGTTGTTCACCGAATCATCCTGATGGGAACGATGAAGATTAATTACGATTTTGCTGCCGTTGTACGAATCATTGGTCTCGCCCGGAGACATCCAGCGACCCAGCTCAATTTTGTCGCCATACGACTGATAATCTGGGAGACGATCCCACCAGATTCCGTTGATTTTAATGTTACGAGCCATGAGCTGCGGCATAATCGGATTAAAGAAATAGATGCGGTTCCAGTAGGCTGAGCCTGTAAACCCAATCTCACGTCGTACCGAAGCGGGCGAGCTGAGGGGGAAATAGTGAGTCAGAAATGCTCCAAAGGGCAAATAGTGCACAGACGTGCAACCCAACTGACGGTACAGCTCCATGCAGTTCATTTCTAACGTGAACACATAATCATAATTCGTAACGATTTTGGTCGTCGTGTCGGTGTAATACGGATCGTCCGTTAGCCAGATGGCGGTGGGGATGCCCAACTGGCGTACCGCAGTAACCTGCTCCAACGGAAGATCCATTCCATCCAGTGCCAGCATCAGATTCGGACGGAGCTGAGCGGCAATATCTCCTACCGGCTGACGTGGGTCTGTTACGGTAACCTGAGCCGTCATGCTCTGCAATGTGGTAATGACCGCCTCATCCAGCGGAGAATACGGAAGGCCTTTGCCTGAGACGACATACAGTACATGGATTTGTCGAAAAGGGAAAACTGCTTTCATCCGCGCAACAATTGCGTTAGCACGGCCGCGCAGATATCCTTCGTCGTATCCGTCATGCAATCCCGCAGTTCTCCCCTTTTCCCAGGAGGCTGCCGCCGTCTGGTGAACAGCCGGGTCATACGGTCCTGTCGTAGATATCGTCATCACTTTCACTCCTCACTGTTTATGGTGTTTACTTTAGGCCATCGCCTTGTCCAGCAGTTCTTCCATGCGATTGGAGTACATATGCTTTTGCATAGTCGTGTACAATGCGCGCCAGGCCATGCGTTCGCGTTCCCAATCATGCTTGAGATAGTAGTCCAGCTTCACTTTCAATTCATCTGCTCCAGAGAAAGTTTCAATGTCATAGCCTGGTCGGTAATAACGGCTCAAATCCTTCCGAACATCCGTCATTTGAAGCGTGCCACAAGCAGAAATTTCATATGTCCGAGGATTGATGGACTCCGCTGAAAGCTGGTGTGTATTCCGATTATCCAGTCCGGGGTCTGTCGGGCGGTGCATATTGATGACAATTTTGGAGCCGTTATAATATTGAGCGGTCTCTTCCGGCTCCATAAAGCCCGGACGGATAAAGCGTTCCAGCACATCCCGCCGGGTCAGCCGATCCCAGTGCCCACCTACGATCAGCACTCTTTTGTCCGCCAAGAAGGGAGCTAGGTGGTCGAATAGCTTCACACGGTTCCAGAAGGCATTTCCAATGAAACAAATATCATGCTGATGCTCCCGCTCTACCCGCCGAGGATAAAAGATACGAGCTGACGCAGCCAGCGGCAAATAGTGAACCCTCGTTACTCCCTGATCGCGATAAAACGGCAGGCAAGAAATTTCGTGCGTAAATACGACATCGTAGGATTGACAGATCAACGCCGTATCCTCCGTAAAGTAAGGATCATCTACAAACCATATGGCCGTCCGAATGCCTAGGGCTCGTATTTGCTGTACCTGCTCCAGATGATCCGCCGGAAAAACATGCAGCCCGTTCATGACCAGCACGAGGTCTGGACGTTGAGCCTCGGCGTCAGCTAGCATCGTAGCAGGCGTACCGATGGCGCATGAGCTGCATATTTGGCCTAATGCTTCTTGCACACCTGTGTCTATAGCTGCGAAACCTTGCGGAATATACAACACTTTCAAATGACGAACAGCAGGCTGTATGGCCACGACCTGTGACAGAGCAGCCGTGCAACCGCCCATTCTGCGTCCTTCCCGATAGCCGCATCGGTACGCTTCGCGTTCATTTCCGCTTTGTTGATCGTTCACATCCTTCACCCTGTCCTGTTGTAGGATAAACTTCTGTCACTCCTAAACTATATGCGGAGGGGTCAAACGCATCATGGACGACTGCCACTGCCCGGACAAAATTGGCGTTTGCCCGTCCAACTGCCGAACCGCAAATAACCCCGAAGCTGTGTAGCTTCGGGGGTTAGCTGTCATGGATGTTCTGCATAGTTTACTGAGCCTTGTAAGCGACCTGGTGTCCATCTTCATAACCTTTGGCAAAGCCTGAATTGAAACCCTCGTTGTAAGCTGCATCATACCCCTGCTGAAATGCCTGCGGATCATGCTCCAATGCAACAGTCCCGGGCTGTGGATTCTCCGCAGAAGGGACTGCCACCGGGTTAGCTTGAGGTTTTTTTCGCCGCCGCAAAAGAGGATGTCTTCTACGTGCAGAATGATGTCCTCTTTTACGGCGTCTTAGAGCAAGCAGACGTCTTCTTCTCCGTTTTAATCTGCGAATGCTGGAACGCCGGGCATCTTTACGTCTTTTGCGGGCTTTTTCCCGAGTGGCGCGTTCCCACCTTGTGCTCATTTTCATTCCTCCTTTGCTTTCTCGTGGTGGTTTCATTTTTCTGAACAGGCACATGGAGCCACGGCTTCGTCGGTTTTCCATATACCTGTCGTCTTAATGGAATACCCGCCAACATTTGCGTGATTTCGCCCTGGTAGTTGCTGAGTATACGAATGGTTTCTTCCAGACGGGTAGCCGACATATCCGCATGGGGCGTCAAGTCCGCAAGACTGGTCAGCATCCGGGCAACGGCGTGCTGGCTGGCAGCAATAGACTCCATTATATCCAGCTTGATCTCACGTTCACGCCTCATGCTCATTAGTTCATATCCCCCGAGCCCATGCCTCCCATCATCCCTTCCATGCCGCCACCCTGCTGCTCATCCTGATCCAGCAATGCTTTGAGATTGCTGCAAAGACCAGTCTGAAGCCGCGTTAATCCCTCCAGCATTTCCACCATTTGCTCGTGAATCTCCAAAGGTCGCCCCAGCTGTTCTTCATCGGTGTCAAAGGCGTGGGGCGCCAGATGGTTCAGCGCCCAATTACGCACTTTTTCTGCTTCGACCGCCTTGGCCTCCAGGATCATAGACACATTCCGCTGCATTTTGGAGGCCGCGTCCAGCATGTGAATCATTGCTTGTTCCCTACTCATGTGTTCACTCCCTGCCCTCGGTTGTTACGTTACTCCTCTTCCGGGTATGCCGTTTCCTTCACGACACGAACGAGCATTTCAGCCATTGCTTCCTGAAGATCGGCAATGCCGTTCAGATAGGCCACAATGCTTTTGTTTACTTGTCCCGAGCTGTCGAGAATGCCCGGAATTCCGTCAAAACGCGGCTCCTCATCTGGCAGTTCATGTATGATCTGCGCCATGCGCACAACCACCTGCCGTTCCGCATCCAACAACCTCGACATCTGCTGCTGCGAGTGCGAAATGTGGATCAGCAAATTATCTAACTCGTTATGCATAAGCCCCTCCTTTATGTGCTCCGCCGTGCGGAACGCACGAATTACCTACGGGCTTTCCGCTACTACAGCGTATGCCGCAGCGAGTAGTCGGTTCCGCCTAAAAGCGCCTATTCGATCATCACAAATGCCCTCGCAACACTGGTGGAGCAATAATAGGCTGCTTCTCCGTCAATGCCGACAATTCTTCGGAGGACAAAAATTGAATTGGATAGTCCTCAGCCCGCCAGCTCATCACAGCGTAGAGGGTAAGGAATGGTCTTTTCCAGCCGTTGCCGATTTGGTACAGTTGCCCACCTTCAGCATACAGTAACTCGATCCAGCGCTTACGTTGAGCTGGGATATGAAGTGTGGGCAACATGGACATGTTCCCCAGCTCAGGAGCCGCCAGCACAGGCAAGGGTTCCTCTGGCGACTCAGCTACAGGTGCATCAGTGCTGCCGGAAACTGTGACCTCCGGCTTCCCTACCAAGGGAAGTGCCAACAAGTCCAGCTGAGACAATCTGACAGGTTGCACGTTTTCACCTCCCGCAGCACTGACTCCATGCAGATACCGCCTTCTTCCCGGCTCTAACCGAAATACTACACCGGACGGTCCCTGAACAATCGCTCCGATGGGGTAAAAGCTTGCCGCTGATACGTGTGTTTCCTTACCTGTTGAGATCTGGCCGTCCGTCTCCGCTGTACTGAATTTCAGGTTGTGGAACAGCTTATCCGCATCCCCCCACTTTTGTACAAAAAAGGATCGGTTCCGGCTGCTTTCCTCCATTGAACCGCTTGTTTCGGTCGTTAGAGGAAAACCATACACCGTATCCCGATCTCTTTCTTCATAATGGATAAAAGCATCTCCGGCAATTGCCATACGTATCCCCAACAAACGCACACGCAGTAGCCAATCTGCATGGGCCTCCTCAATACTGTGGCAGCCTTCGTCCCAGTAGCCCGTTTTTTTCAGTGTCTCTCTGCGCAGCAATAAACAAAATCCAGCCAAGCTTTCGGTCTCTCGCCATGCATCCGGTTTGGGAACATTGAAGGTCATGGCAAATTGACGTGCTCCATTATCGTTCATATCAGGAACCTCGATCTGCTGTTCTTTGAATGGACCATTCGTTACAGGCCCAACAACACCCATACACGGATCGCTGTGTAAACACCCTAACAACCGATCCAACCAGCCGGGGGTCACCATGGAGTTTTGATCCAGTACCACAATAGTAGTGCCTTTTGCCATCATCAGCCCCTGATTCAGGCTACCTATCATTTGCACATCCTTTTTTAACAGCGCATAACGCACAGCGATGCTTTTACGGAGCAAATAGGTGGATGTCCCGTCCGTCGAGCCGCAGTCCACTACAATAATTTCGTGAGGATGGCTCGTATTCTCCTCAATACGGTGAATGCATGCACGGAGCTGTTGAAGCTGATTGCAGGACGGAATGATAATACTGACGCCTTCAAATACTTTGCCGAACGAAGCCTGACCCAACCTGTTACCTTGCTCCTGGCCCCTTTTATATCCTGACCAATAGCCTTTCTTTCCGAGCCGCTTGCTGTGTTTCCTTTGCATATTCAGGCGTTTCATGCCGTTCACTCCTCCGGGTGGCATTATGCCTATACTATATGCCTGGCCCGGTAGGATGGTGTTTCATTGAGATCAAGGTAGAAGTCCTTTCATTTTCAATCCAGCTTCCTGAAGGGAATCGAAGGTTCCTGCGTCGCTCCAATAACGCCGTAAAATATCATATTCCAGCTTGCCTTCAGCGGCATAACAGTTGTTAACATCCGTGATCTCAAGCTCACCACGTGCCGAAGGTGTAATTTGCCGGATCTTATCGAACACGGCAGTATCGTACATATAGATACCCGTAACGCAGTATTTGGATTGGGGATGCTGTGGCTTTTCTTCAATCCGCGTAATGCTCTCCGGACGCTCAGGATCAAACACGGGTACCCCGTAACGACGAGCATCTGCCACCTTTTTCAACAACACTCTGGCGCTCCCCGGGGGCTGTTGCTTGAATCGTTCGATCACAGGTCCCAAGTCTTCCTTGAACAAATTATCACCTAACAAAACAGTGAATTTCTCTTCTGCCTGCATATAGCTTCTTGCCAGTTCGAGTGCTTCTGCAATGCCGCCCGCCTTTTCTTGAATCCGGTAGGTCAGTTGGACACCATAATCACTGCCACTGCCCAAAAAATCGGTATACAGTCCGGCCGATTGTTTACCAATAATAATAAGCATATCCGTAATCCCAGCCTGTCGCAGCCTCTCGATACCATATACGATCATGGGATACTTGCCGACCGGAAGCAGATGCTTGTTGAGTAATGTAGTCAACGGATGAAGGCGCGATCCGGTTCCTCCTGCGAGAATAACCCCTTTCATATCTTCCTTCCTCCTTCGACAGCATGTTCAGTGCATACACCCCCAGCGTTTCCAGTTTCGATGAACATTCTGGGATCTATGCTCCATTTCTCTATAAATAAACGATAGTTCCGCTCGATCAGCTCTTCGATCCAGGAAGTTTCCGAGCGTGAGAAGCTCGCATTCCCCTCGTGATAGACAAAACAGTCGTTGCACATGAGCAGCTTGTAGCCATGCACACGTGCGCGCAGACAATAATCGTCATCCTCATAATGTCCGGGACTGAACCGTTCATCCAGCAATCCGATCCGTTCCATCAGATCACGCCGGAATAACAAACAAAATCCGACCAACCGCTTAACCTCCTGCCACCTGGAGGGATTACTTACATTATTCTGCTCCGCATATCTCAGACAGCTGGCCAAATCTCCTTCCAAGCCGTGTATCTGCTGAATACCGCTGACGCAATTCGTCACCGGTCCCACCAATCCCACGATGCTTTCGCTCTGCAATGCGGCCAACATATTCGATAGCCATCCCCGCGTAACCGTCACATCATTGTTTAAAATAACGAACTGATCACCCGAAGCCAGCCGGAGCCCCATATTACATGCTGCTGGAAAGCCCCTGTTTTCAGGAAGACGTATGCTGATCAGCCGCTCGGATGCGCAAAAATCATCCGTTCCGTCATTCGAAGCGTTGTCCACAACAATGATTTCATACGGTACATCTATCGTATGTGTCCGAATCGCCTCAATACACGGCTTTAACAGATGCAGGCCGTTATAAGTCGGAATAATGATGCTCGTCAGACTCATTGTGCATTCCTCCCTTTGGCAACGTCTACCCGTGTTGGAACAGGCCCGAGCGGGGAATACCCGGCTACCTGAAACACAGCCGTCAGTGCCTCTGCATGATCACCGACGATCAACTGTTCCATAGCGTTCCCTTTGCCAACATTGAAGGTCCGCTTACGGTTTGTTTTAATGACATCGACAGCATGTACTGCCGCCACGATCATGCCATACAGAATTGCCATGGCGTGGGCTTTTGGCGGTACGGCAAGCACGGCTGAGCCAAGCTGATCCAGTAAACGCCGAGATAATGCATGCGGTACGGCGGTCAATGAGCTTGCTCCCAGATCCGGCCTGCGCAGTACGCGATTCAGGAATGCTTTGCACCGTGTCACGCTGTCTTGCTGGGCATAGGGGGGCAAATGTCTGCCCAGATCATTAAGCGCAACATCCGTTCCCTGATCCACCGCGTGGAGAAAAGGCAGCAAATCAGATGCTGAAATCGGCAAATCTCCGTCCACGAACAGCACAATATCAGCCTGCGTCATACGCGCGCCTACTGCACGGCCAACATCATGCCCCAGTCGATCGGGCACGTTGACGAGAGTCACATTAGGATGATGTTTGGCTACGGTGGAGCGCGTGCCGTCCGTGCAGCCGTTCAATACGACAATGATATCCGTAAGCGGAAGTTTTTCCAGCTCGCTCAGCACCCGGTCAATCGTTGACTCTTCATTACAGGCGCTGACCACGGCCGCTGCGGTTCCCTGTAATACAATATCTCCCGGAACTTCGCGTTCCACAGGCGGAGTCACTTTGGTCATTCCTGTTGCCCGAGGTGTGGGCTTTCTCACCCTACGGCTATGCATTGAAGTCGTCGTTCCTCGTTTTCGCTGAACACGTCTGATCCCCCAGCTCGGTTCTTCACGCTTCCCTCTGCGATACGGTCTACTCACAGTTTCACCTCGTCTCTGATCCGTTTGCGCTCCAAATCCGTAAAGCCCGCACGCGTTCCCAGATGCGATGTAAGCCAGGCAATGGCATCCAGATGATCCTGAACAATTACACCTGCCAGCGGGTCCTTGCCGTTCTGTTTTTTACGTGTCGCATTTATTTTACCGACAGCTATTCCATATACAGTCACCACTCGTAACCCGGAAGCGATGGACATAGCTTGAAATAAAGGAGGTTTCTCCAAGGGCTTTGGACCTATTTTGTTTAGAGCCTTTTGACTAATGGCGTGTGGAATGCCAGTCATAGATGCCCCCCCTAAATCAGCACGATTCGACAAGATATTCAATACATGCTTTGCCTCCACTACAGGATGTACGGGCGTATGATTCACAGGTCCATGGTAATCATTCAGCACCACATCCGCTCCTGCACATATGGCGTGTATAAACGGCCGGAGTCTAACGCAGGGAATGACGATATCCCCATCCAGGAAAAGCAGGATCTGTCCGGATGCCGCCTCCGCTCCAACACGACGGCCAACATCATGTCCGAGCGGTTCCGGGAAAGAAAGTACACGAGCTCCCGCCGCTGCTGCCACCTTCGCCGTTCTATCGTGTGATCCGTTCTCAACGACGATAACCTCTGTATGTGGATGGACACGGCGCGCCTCGCGAATCACAGCTCCGATTGTTTTTTGCTCATTCATGGCCGGAATAATGACAGATACGAAAAACTTTCCCACTGATGACGGTCCAGATGGTCGCTCTTCGCCGATCTGTGCCCCTCTCTCCGTGTCGAGTACCTCCCTCATGGCAGGGGTCTTATGCATGTTCGGCATTCGTAACGGCAGCCACATCTTAGAATGATAGTATGCGCCGGAATGCCGCCTCCGTTTGATCTTGTATCCAGCTCTTCCCTGCTTCTTCATGCTCCCGTCTCACCTCCCTTCCTGCTGTATAGATGGACAGCATGATTAGGACAGTTCAACATAACCTATGCGGTCCAAAAGCCGTGTGTAACGGCAAGCGTGGAGTCTTTTCGACATAGCAATTTTCGACTTTATTTTACATAACTTATTAATCCTATTAAATAAGTGAGTTATTAGGGTCTAAAGATTCATTTTGGATAAATTTGTGACATAGATCTTCTCGTCCGTCATTCTCTGTGCTAATATCAGAGCCAGATGATGGGAGTTCAAAAAATCAACATTAGTTTTTTTTGCATAAGTCATTTTTTTCCATTATCCACCATTATTCTATTTTCTTTATATACGACAGGAAAGGAGGAGTTTGTCACCTTTTTAGGCCACATGCTTCATACTGCAGTACCCTCTTTTCACGTACGCTTCATGAAAAACACTTCGGTATTTCTCTTCATGTTCCATTTTCTTCTATTCCAGACGACAACACGACCTACATAAATGGCGCAATGCCTTATTCAAGACAGGATGATTCATCCTGACATTAATCGAGGAGAGTGAATTTTTAATGAAAAAAGTATGGGTTTCGCTTCTTGGAGGAGCTATGTTGTTAGGGTCTGTCGCGTCTGGTGCATCAGCGGAGAGTTCCGTTTCGGGGCCAACTCAGCTTACACCGACCTTTCACGCCGAGCAATGGAAAGCCCCTTCCTCGGTATCGGGTGACGACATTGTATGGAGCTATTTGAATCGGCAAAAGAAATCGTTATTGGGTGCGGACGACTCTAGTGTACGTGAACAATTCCGAATCGTTGATCGCACAAGCGACAAGTCCGGTGTGAGCCATTATCGGCTGAAACAGTATGTAAACGGGATTCCCGTATATGGAGCTGAACAGACTATTCATGTGGGCAAATCTGGTGAGGTCACCTCTTACTTAGGAGCGGTGGTTAGTGAGGATCAGCAAGCTGAAGCTACGCAAGGTACAACTCCAAAAATCAGCGCTTCTGAAGCGGTCTACACTGCATATAAAGAAGCAGCTGCACGAATTGAAGCCCTCCCTACCTCCGACGATACCATCTCTAAAGATGCTGAGGAGCAAACCAGTGTAAGCAAAGACACTTACTCCGAAGCAGCTAACAACGGAAAAACGATATCCACCGATAAGGACGAGCTGAGTCTTGATAAAGCATCTGTCCTGAAAGATAGCAAAATTGAAGCGGTGGAGACAGAAAAAAGTTCCATTGCCAAAATCGCTAATCTGCAGCCAGAAGTAGATCCTAAAGCCGATCTGTACTTCTATCCTAAAGGGGATGACCTGCAGCTGGTTTATGTAACAGAAGTCAATGTTTTAGAACCTGCCCCACTGCGTACTCGCTACATTATTGATGCCAATGATGGCAGCATCGTATTCCAGTATGACATCATTAATGAAGCGACAGGTACAGGTAAAGGTGTGCTTGGTGATACCAAATCATTCACCACGGCTGCTTCGGGCAGTAGCTACCAGTTAAAGGATACAACACGCGGTAACGGTATCGTGACTTACACGGCCTCCAACCGTCAAAGCATCCCAGGTACCCTCCTGACCGATGCCGATAATGTATGGAATGATCCAGCTGGCGTGGATGCCCATGCATATGCTGCCAAAACATATGATTACTATAAGTCCAAATTCGGACGCAACAGTATTGACGGACGCGGGCTGCAACTCCGTTCGACAGTCCATTACGGTAGCCGCTACAACAACGCCTTCTGGAATGGCTCCCAAATGACTTATGGAGATGGAGACGGTAGCACATTTATCGCCTTCAGCGGGGACCCCGATGTAGTGGGGCATGAACTTACGCACGGTGTCACAGAGTATACTTCGAATTTGGAATATTACGGAGAGTCCGGTGCATTGAATGAAGCTTTCTCAGACGTCATCGGCAATGACATTCAGCGTAAAAACTGGCTTGTAGGCGATGATATTTATACGCCAAACATTGCAGGCGATGCTCTGCGCTCTATGTCCAATCCTACGCTGTATGATCAACCAGATCACTATTCCGACTTGTATAAAGGCAGCTCCGATAACGGTGGCGTTCATACGAACAGTGGTATTATCAATAAAGCCTACTATCTGTTGGCAGAAGGTGGTACTTTCCATGGTGTAACTGTAAATGGAATTGGTCGCGATGCAGCGGTCCAAATTTACTACAGCGCCTTTACGAACTACCTGACTTCTTCTTCCGACTTCTCCAACGCACGCGCTGCTGTGATCCAAGCGGCAAATGATCTGTACGGCGCGAACTCGGCACAAGCAACTGCAGCTGCCAAATCTTTTGATGCTGTAGGCGTAAACTAAATCATATACGCTATAATCCTCATATTCTCGTCCATAGACCGTTGCCGTTGTGCAACTGTCATGTGGTCATAGGGGTGCAGTGTACAAGTCTGCGCCCCTTCCCCCCTTATTTATGGCGTCCCCTCAAAGGGGCGCTCTTTTCATATTCATTGAGTCCCTCCGATCATTTTCGACTAAATAATACAAATAAACAGTAAATCAGGGACTAAAGATTCATCTTGGGGTATTTTGTGAAATTAATCTTCTCGTTCGACAACCTCTGTGCTAATATCAGAGCCGAGACGATGAAATTGCAAAAAAATAAACCTTAATATTTTACATAAGGTCATTTTTATCCAGCCTCTTCACGTTTCAAAGGAGCAACAAGACTTACATATATGACCCGAGGCTTCTGCAAACAGGGTGTTTTTTACCCCAACATTAATTAGGGAGAGTGAGTATGAATTGAAAAAAGTATGGGTTTCACTTCTAGGAGGAGCTATGTTATTAGGATCTATTGCGCCTGGAGCCTCCGCAGCTGAAAATTCTGTTCCCGATCCGACTCAGTTTACGCCAACATTCCAAACGGTGAACTGGAAGTCTCCTTCAACGGTAACAGGCGACAATCTGGTCTGGAGCTTTTTAAATCGACAACAAAAAACATTATTGAGTCTGGACGATACCCACATCGGTTCCCATGTGCGCGAGCAATTTCGTATCGTGGATCGCACCAGTGACAAATTTGGTACAAAGCATTATCGGTTAAAACAATATGTAGACGGAATTCCCGTATTTGGAGCCGAACAGACCCTTCATGTGAACAAATCTGGCTTAGTCACCTCTTATTTGGGAGCTGTCATTTCAGAAGATCAACAAGCCAATGCCAAAGAAAATACAACTCCAAAAATCAGTGCTACTGAGGCTGTATATACCGCTTATAAAGATGCAGCTATACGGGTTCAGTCTCTCCCTTCCTCCGCCCCAATCGTTCCTGAACCTTACGAGGGTACAAGTAGTGTAAGTAAAGACACTTACGGAACAGCATCTAACAATGAATTTTCAATCTCTGTTGATAAGGACTCCTTGGATTTGGATAAAGCAGCTGAACTGGAGAACAGTACATTGGAAGTGGTAGAGCCTGCATCCTCTATTCCCAAGATTGCCAATCTGGAACCAAGCGTGGACCCTACAGCAGAACTGTACATCTATCCCGATGGAGACTCCACACGTCTCGTCTATGTAACCGAAGTTAATACTCTACAGCCCACTCTGCTGCGCACACGTTACTTTATTGACGCTAATGACGGAAAAATCGTATTCAAGTATGACATTCTTAACGAAGTGATCGGCACAGGGCGCGGTGTATTCGGCGATACCAAAACATTTGAAACCACAGCCTCGGGCAAGAAGTATCAACTAAAAGATACGACTCGTGGTAAAGGAATCCTAACTTATAACGTCCACAACACCGAGACGCTCCCCGGCACCCTGTATACAGATTCCGATAATGTATGGGAAGATCCGGCTGCGGTGGATGCCCACGCTTACGCTATCCGCACTTACGATTATTACAAGGATAGATTTGGACGCGACAGCATTGACGGGCATGGCATGGCCATCGCTTCGGCAGTCCATTACGGCGCAAAAAACTACAATAATGCCCACTGGGGTGGCACTCACATGCTTTACGGAGACGGAGACGGCACGTTATTTGCCCCTTTTAGCAGCGATCTTGAAATTGTTGCCCATGAGCTGACACACGGTGTAACCGAGCATTCATCAGGGCTCGTGTATTTCGCTGAATCTGGTGCATTAAGTGAAGCCATCTCAGATATTATAGGCAACGACATTGATCGCACCAATTGGGATTTCGGCAAAGTCGCTTATACTCCTAATATTAAGGGCGACGCCATTCGCTCCCTTTCCGATCCTGCCAAATACGGTCAAGTCGATCACTACAGCAATCTCTATCCTGATCCTAACAACGAGGATTATGGTGGAGCCCATATTAATAGTGGCATTATTAATAAAGCCTACTATCTACTGGCACAAGGAGGCACCTTCCATGGTGTCAAGGTAGATGGAATCGGACGTGATGCAGCCGTATATATTTATTATAATGCCTTCACCAATTATCTGACTTCTACGTCTAACTTCTCCACCGCGCGTGCCGCTGTTATCCAAGCGGCCAAAGATAGTTATGGTGAAAATTCAATAGCCGTAACCTCTGCTATGAAGTCTTTTGACGCTGTAGGTGTGAGATAAGTAAAATAATACAAACTTCCCCGATATTACAAGTCTTCCCCCTTCCCTCTTATGTATACGGCGTCCCACTATGGGACGCCTTTTTTCTACTATAAAGTTGATTATGGGCACTTATATTCCTGGCTTCTTATTATTGCCCCATCGCAATCCAAAGGACCAACCCTTCACATATCGGTCCCGAGTGTATGCGTTCCACAGTAAGTACTGCCGAATACCTCTGACGTTGTGTGACGGATACCATCACTCCCGGTACACTCGCATTGGCGGTGATTACATATTGTGTATCTACAAAAGGGTTCTCAAATACAACGCTCACTTCGCCCCTATCTGCCCGTGCGGGGAGGTGAAAAGAAATGCTCCCATATTGAGGTGAAGCTATATGATCGTCAGAAGCCTCGTCACTGGTCGCTGATCCGTCGCGAATGGCATTCAAGTCTAATTCTTTCTCCGTATCGAAAGCTAGATCGATATCTTGCTCAGGCAAGACCACGCGCTGCTTTGGGCGGTGTCTTCCTTCCGCAATGTGAATACTGGTTATGGAACAATCCAGTAATGAATCTTGCTCTGCCTGATCTTCCATCGTAATAGACGGTTTATCGTTATCCATCCTGCATTCCGTATCTGACTCAGGCACAGACAACAGCAGTACAGATGCTCGATTCATCTGCATCGCTTCCTCTAGCGTTTTGGGAAGCTTATGCTTCTTCCATGCCGCTTCCTCTACAGCTTGAACCGAGGTATCCTTCTCTACAGGGGCAGGGACCGTTGCCGTCCCGCGCTGGCTCGGTCTATGACTGCCGGAAGTCGAAGCCGCTTTCTCCTTGTTAACACGGGGGGAGGGAACCGCATGGGAAAGGTTACGCCGTGCTGTTCTTTTATCCTTAGGGCTATGGTTCGTACGATGGTTCATGGTGACCGCTCCTTTGGCACAGGAGTGAACCAGCGGTCGCTCCGCTTCATTCACCCGGCTGGGAATCATGGCTAATGCCTATAAGATAGCCTATGCGCGTAACAGCGCCTACGTCACTCCGTTACGCAGTCCGTTATGATTTGTGCCCAGCGTTGTGCTGAGTGCTGCCACAAAAATCGTCTCCGTACCTCGCCAAGTCCGGCTTCTCCCATCCGTCGTCGCAAGTCAGGTTGCTGGAGCAGCCTGATGATGGCATCGGCCATTTCCTGCTCACCGTGAGACGGATACACAAGCCAGCCTGTCTCGCCGTGTTGTACTACCTCTGGAATACCGCCGATTCGTGAAGCGACCACCGGCACTCCTGCTGCCATAGCTTCCAGATTGACCAGCCCGAAGGCCTCATCCTTCACTGAAGGAACAACAGTCACATCGGCTAGCTGATATAGCGAGGCCAATGCTGGATGCGGAACATAGTCTAGGAATTGCACATGCTTCCCCAACCTTAGTTTACGCACCTGCCGATGCAACGACGCCGTATACGGCGTGAGGCGGTCATGCCCGTAATAGGCACTACCTGCAATGAGCAGCAGTACGCCCGGGCAGGCGCGGACGACATGCCGCAGGGCCTTGAGCAGCCGGTGAACGCCCTTCCCTGGCATCAGTCTGCCCGCAAATAATACGATTTGGCGGCCTGACCAGCCGAAATCGTCCAATCGCGCCGACCTGGCCGCTTCTGCTGCTGGAGTCCACCGTGGCAGGAAATCGCCAGGATGGATACCCAGCTTGTTTACGACGATGCGTTTCCTGACTGCTTCGGAACAGTCAGAAGCTACGATTGCTCCCAAATACGCACTGTTCACAATAATGCGATCCATTGATGCCAGTAGCCTACCCATGTCCTTCCGTTCAAGGTGAGGCTCCCGGATGAACGTGGTCGAATGCAAAGTCAGCACAACTCGGCTATTGGGCAAAGCCTCGCGAATGGCATACGCAACTGCCGGGCGGTTGTGTACATCTACTACCGCTGGTGACCATCTCTTTAAATCGGCAATCACCTCAGAAATATAACCTGCTCCCCGCGTAAAACGCATACAGGGAATTCCGTCGACATCGCCATGATCCGATGCCTCTGCTCCCTTTATGCCATAGATCTGCGCCTGAAGCTCATGACTAGCCAGCGGTACCATGCGGGCAATTACCCGCTCCACAGAACTGCTGCGGGGCGAAGGTATAACAAAGGAGCCCGGTGTAACAACTGCTACCTTCGGCCTCTGCATCACCACACCTACTTTCTGACCTTATTCCAACACTCTGCAACACTCATCTTGTATCATATCGTCTGCCTCCCTGAAAGGTGCCTCGCTTCTAACTTTGGGCTTACCGCAAGGCTAGCGTCCATGCCTGGCCGATCTTTGATACATATGATGGACTACAATCACAGTATGATCAGTTGGAGTGCTACAAGGAGGGCGGACATACTCATGTTGCATGTCGGCGTCATGCTCAACCCGGCAACCTACCGGGGCATTCCCGCCATGAGGACGCGATATGAATCCATCGCCAATTACGAGGACGCCGGGTTAAGCTACGAGCTCATCCCCTGCTTTCTTCGTCTGGAGGATATTCATATAGCGACCGGAACATGCCGGGCTTTTGTTAAACACGGCAACGAGTATCGGCAAATGACTCTTCCGTTGCCGCCGGTCATCCACAATCGGACTCTCTATCGGCAAAATGAAAATGCTAGAGATATCAACAAGCTTGTACAAAAGGGATACTATATTTTTAATGAACAAAACCGTTTCCCCAAAGACCATATACATGCAATTCTGCAGGAAGACCCTCTGCTACGCATCCACCTCCCCAAAACCTTGCAAGGCAACCTTTCCTCCATCCATACCTTAATGGAGGAAACCGGAGATGTTGTCATTAAACCCAGTAGCGGTAGCGTGGGTAGAGGAATTATGCGTCTGCGGCATTCCCGCGGAGGCTGGACTTTGCAATGTGCACATCCTTCTATACCTGAGCGTTGGTCCACACTACGTTTGCATGTCGGAGAACTCCCGTTATTTCTACACAAACGACTGCTGCATGTGCCTCATATCGTACAGGAAACCATACCGCTTGCTTTGTACAACAATCGTCCGTTTGATATCCGTGTGACGGTTCAGCGCGGATATGGCGGTATCTGGGGTGTGACAGGCATGTTCGCTAAAATTGCTCCTTCCCACACCTTTGTCTCCAATGTGGCACAGGGGGGTACGGCCCGTTCCTTACTGGAGGTGTTATCACAAACAGAGACGGTTCAGACTTCGAACGCAGTCCGGTTAATGAATGAACTAGAGCGGCTCTCGTTACAAATCGTGCACCGACTGGCACAAACCCTTCCTCGTCTCGCCGATGTCGGTCTGGATCTGGGAATTACCCGTGAAGGCAAGATTGTTTTTATCGAATGCAACGGTCGTGACCAGCGCTATGGCTTCAGCCAGGCTGGCATGCACAATGTCTGGAAAGAAACATACACTCAGCCGATGGCTTACGCTCGTTGGCTTCTCGAACGGATGCCTTCGTCAGACACCGAACGTTCACCAGGCCGTCCACTGTATTGATTTACGTCACATTCTGTGTCAATATAGTTCAGAGCGGCCGGACAGGTTCCGGCCAAGACGGCTCGGAAATGAACAAGGGGGATCTGTAATGGCAAAACAGTGGCTGCGGCTCATGACGGAGCTATCATCGCGCAAGTGGGTGTGCCGGATTGTGGGCTCCTTCGCGCAAAGCGGTGCAAGCCGACTTTTTATCCCCACCTTTATACGTACGTACCAGATCCAGACGCATGAGGCTGAACAGGAATGGAAGGAATACCGTTCTCTGAACGCCTATTTTACACGCAAATTAAAAGCGGGCATGCGCCCGATTGATACGAACGCCGAGGTGATGACCAGTCCGGTGGATGCACGGATTACTTTCACTGGCCCAATTACGTCCGGCACTCTTTTGAATGTCAAAGGGCAGGACTATACGCTGGAAGAGCTTCTTAACCGCTCTCCGCGTCTTGAAAAATACACACACGGCTATGCTTTTGTACTCTATCTCAGCCCGACGGATTATCATCGCATTCATGCACCAGTATCCGGTACGCTGGTAGAAAAAGAGCATCTGCGCGGCAAGGTATACCCAGTGAATGACTTCGGCTTGCAGCATATGCGAGCAGTTCTTAGCCGCAATGAACGACAGATTACGTACATCGCCCACGAATACGGTGAGGTGGCGGTCGTTAAGGTTGGCGCAATGAATGTGAGTAGCATCAAATATACGGATGATAAAGCCGTCTCATGGACAAAAGGAGACGATCTCGCCTATTTCGAATTTGGGTCAACCGTCGTTTTGCTAACTGAGAACGGTACGTTTGAGCCAGACCCCGCATTGAAGCTGGGGGATGTGGTGAAAATGGGACAACGTCTGGGTTGCTTTCGACATGATCCCAAAGCATAAGTGAATATATCATAACAGGATTATAGCTACACATATGAGCATTGGGATCGAATGATATAAATTGCTCATATAAAAAAGGACCCGGCGTAATGGCTCGGGTCCTTTTTTTGGAATTTATCCTTTATATTTGTCATGCGTTACTCCCATTATGCCTAAATCCGAAACAGCTTGTCCACCGTCTATAACATTACCGGATCTCAGACGGACTTTTCCCCGTGTATTGCTTGAATTGGCGGCTGAAAAAAAAGATGTCACGATACCCCAAAGCCTCTGCCACCTCGGTCACATTCATTCCCGCATGCAGCAGTAGATGCTGTGCACGCTCAATCCGCATGCTGATAATATGAGATTGCGCGGAAACACCTAGCAGCTCCTTGAATTTAATCGAAAAATAACGCGGTGACAGCCCTGCCCGTGCAGCTAAATCCTCGACGCGATGAGGAAGTCCCGGATGCTGACGCACGTAGTTGGCCGTTTCCCGAATGACCTCGGTGAGCTGGTTACTGGCCTGTTGCTCCTGCGGCTCCTTACGGTCCGCACGCAGCAGATGAATCATCAGTTGTTTTAGAATCAGCTTGCCTTCCTCGTCAGCTCCGTAAGCACGCTCCAGGCGCAGTCGAACGTACCTGGCAAGCATATGCTCTACCTCGAACGTTTCCTCCAGCATACGGTAGCTTGCAGGGACTAGCTCTGGTTGTTCGATGAGATCAAAATGAATATAGGTAAGTATGAGCGGCTTTTGCGGGTTATGTGTGGCACGGGTATCATCCCCCGGCTTGAACAGGAAGCAACTCCCCTTGCTCACCGGATACGATGTTCCGTTTAAGACCACTGTTCCTTCTCCGCTCCATACATAGAATAAATCATAGTTTGGCATCGGCTTCTCGCGTACCTGCCATTTCCAGCCCGGCTCGCACACAATTTTGGCGAAGGCCGACAACAGGATAAACGATGACGCAGATGTATCCAGCAAAATCTGCACCTCCTCTTGTTAATCTTTGGTTGTCCTCTATCCCGTTAATTTATAATATAAGCTCAGCGCCTTCATTAAGCAAAAAAATGCGTTTTTATGCGCCCAGATGCTTTTGCGTGACGCTTACCGTGTGTGATGCTATAATATGTAATCAAAATGACTTGGAAGGATGAAACGGGAATGAATCCACTGGCAGCGCAGTTAAACCAAAACATTCAGACAGGCAACGAGCATGTATATCAAATGCTTTCTCTTTTAGGGAAAGAAATTTATTTCCCAAAAGAGGGGATTTTGAGTCAATCCGCAGAAGCCGGGAAGCTTGCTAAAAAGTACAACGCCACGATTGGTATTGCTACGGAAGGTAATGGTCCTATGCATTTGGAGGTCATTCAGGAGAAGCTGTCCGCTTACAATCCCAAGGATTTATACCCTTACGCACCCCCTGCGGGCAAACCTGAACTTCGTAGTGTATGGCGTGACAAAATGCTGAAGGAAAACCCTTCATTGGCTGGAAAAGGTTATGGCCTTCCCGTAGTTACGAACGCGCTGACCCATGGTTTGAGCATCGTTGCCGACCTGTTCACGGATGAAGGGGACGCTGTCATTTACCCAGACAAAAACTGGGAAAACTATGAGCTGACTTTCGGTATTCGCCGTCATGGACGTTTGGTGAATTTCCCGTTGTTCACAGAGGATCAACGTTTTAATAGTGAAGGATTACGCGAGGCGCTACTGGCACAGAAAGAATACGGCAAAGCAATCGTTGTGCTGAACTTCCCGAATAACCCGACGGGCTACACACCGGGAGTCGAAGAGGGTAAAGCGATTGTTGCTGCCATTCAGGAAGCCGCAGAAGCAGGCATCAATGTCGTAGTTGTGACGGATGACGCTTATTTTGGTCTGTTCTTCGAGGACTCCCTGCATGAATCACTATTCGGTCAGTTAGCTGGACTTCATCCGAGAATTCTACCCGTCAAAATTGACGGAGCTACCAAAGAAGAATTCGTTTGGGGCTTCCGTGTCGGATTTATTACCTTTGCTTCGAAACATCAGGATGTACTGAGCGCACTGGAACAAAAAACATTAGGGATTATTCGGGCAACGATTTCGAGCGGTCCTCACCCATCTCAAACCTTCGTCCTGGATGCCCTCAAATCACCCGATTTTGAACAACAGAAAAATGAAAAGTTCCAAATTATGAAGGGGCGGGCTAATAAAGTCAAAGCGTTGCTCGATAGTGGAAAATACGGAGATGTATGGAGCTACTATCCTTTCAATTCGGGTTATTTTATGTGCCTTAAGCTGAACGGCTTGTCCGCTGAACGACTGCGCACACATTTGCTGGAACAATATGGGGTAGGAACAATTGCGCTGGGTGAATATGATCTCCGAATCGCATTCTCATGTATCGAGGAAGAGTATCTGGAAGACCTGTATGACATTGTTTACCGTGGCGCACAAGATTTGTTGAACGCATAATATGTAACAGATTCAATATAGCATCATTAGCGGTATGCCGGATGTTGTGGCATACCGCTTTTTAATGGGCTGAACCATTGTAAGTCACACTTCGAAACAAACTATCCTTCAGCAGCGAGCATTGATTCTTGTGCGAGTGGCAGCAGGATGACTACCTCCGTTCCGACTCCGGGCTCACTCTCATAGTGTATACTTCCGTTCATGGCTTCAATGATTCGAAAGGAGACGACCGTTCCCAGTCCCGTTCCTACCTCTTTGGTTGAAAAAAACAAAGTACCCACTCGCTCCAGATGCTCCTGACTCATGCCTTTTCCTGTATCCCTAATATGCAGACATGCCTTCTCTTCCTGAATCGCCAGCTTTATGTATACCCTGCCTCCATCATCCGCAGCTTCGATCGCATTTTTCGTCACATGTATTAACGCCTGTAACAGCTGATTACGATCCATATGTACGTATATTTCATTCCTTAGCTCAGTATACAGTCTTACGCCTTGCTTGGTCGCCATCGGTTTCAAAAGCAAAACAATCTGTTGAACCATGCCAGACAGATCCATCAGCTCTGTGTTCCCAATCTGCGGTCTGGATAAGTTCAGATAGTCGCTAATAATTCTTTCAGCCCGATCGACCTCTGCTAGTGCCAAAGCAATATATCTGCGATTTTTCCCTTCTAGCCCTGACTGAACCATTTGCAAGAACCCTTTAATAACGGTCAATGGATTCCGTACTTCATGAGCCATAGAGGCAGCCAGTTCACCTAACGTATTCAGATGCTCAGCATATTTAATCTTTCTTCTCATTTCTTCCCGTTCCAAACTAAACTCCATCCAGAAAGAGGAGGCTCCAATGCTTAGGAATTGAATCATACCGAACCAGAGTATTGCCCGGATCAGCTCGATCTCATCCTTATCTAGCCTTCCATTGACCCAGGAATGTATTAACAGAAATATAAACATGGCAATACTAGTCCATATACTCATTAGCATATTCATGCCCACCCGAAGCAATATACTATTGAGCTGCATAAACTTTTTTCTCACCAAGAGAGGTCCCAAATAACACAACATCATGCTGGGAAAACTCACCACTATAGACTCAGGATCTATATACATACGAGCCATCACCATCAACGTTATATTCAGAAGCCCTGCCTTAGGACCAAAATATAAAACAGAAAGGATCAGAGGAACATATCGAAGATCCCAAAATAGTCCATACCAAATATACGAAAACATAAGGCAAAGCACAGAAGACACACCCAGCACCCCTCCCATAAGCAACGGGGTATGTTTCATATGCCGATGATCTGACAAAGCGCTATATACCAATAACGGTACAAACACAAGAAATATGTTCACGAGCAGCTTATCTATCAGCATCTCGTCTTTCCCACTTTCCAAGTGATAATGATTACGTACTTCTTCTATTCTCGACAATACGTGTCTTTTCCTCTCTCCTCCCCTACATCTGATGAAAAATATAAGGCGATTCAGCAACATACCTGAGCAATGGCCCACGCAATCTGAAAATCCACTTCATAAGATACGATGTATCCTTTATCACAATGACCGAGAGGAGAATGAGCATGGGAGCAGAAGAAACAAGAGGCGGTTACGGTGGTTACGGCGCATTCACAAGCACAGGAACAATTCTGGTACTGTTCATTTTATTAGTTATCATCAGCAAAACGATCTTTATATAAGCTGACGGATATCTGCACCCACGGCTATGATAGCAGTACAAAAAAAGGCTAATTCGCAAGCAGCAAGTGCTGCCTGCGAATTAGCCTTTACTTTATTCACATAGATACAAATCACACTTCTTCTTCATCCTGACCGTCCAAACGCCATTTTTTGGCTTGAGCGCCTCGTAGCAGGAACACTACTGCAACTCCCCCAAGCAACGTGAGCAGTGTAGACAGTAGATCTTCCGTTCCCTTTGCCAGAAAAGGAAGCCACAGAACCACAGCAGCCGGCAACGTCAACCGAACAACAAAGTCGAGAAAAGACGCACGACGACTATGCGCAGGAATCGGATACAACTGAAGCCATAACGAATCCTTGTGATACTGCCTTAGTGAAGTGACCTGTACACCAATGAGGAATATGAAAAATAAATATACTGCAATACCAATCCAACTAGCATGGGTGATATATATAATTAACAACCCCAGAATCCCGAGCCGAATGACAATACCTGCTGGCTCTGTGCGCAGGAACGTCTTAAACAGCAGATAACGATACGCTCCCCTTCTGTTCCAAGGTATGTTACCTCCCAACCAGGATAGCCAACGGCGCGGCGTCACTCTCTGCGTAAGGGCGGGCACATCGACAAACCAGCCCAAAGTGCGCATCACCCGAGCAGCCTGCATACCCTCTGTACGAATCAGCTTTTCCCAAGCCACTAGCAGCTTGACCGGAAAACGCAGAACAAGCACGTACACCACACCGACCAATATGATAAATGGTAGGCTGTGTAGTGGAGGCTGCCATAGCCATGCGGCTACCATCAGCACAGCCAACACCCACCGAAGCAGACGATAGCCTATACTCCCGCCAATCGATACCATACGAAGCTCTTGCCAGCCGCCGTAGCTGAATAGCAGCTTTAATAGCACGAACAGTAGCAGGGTCAGTAGCAACGGCTTAGGCGCGGAATCACTGCGAATATACAGCGGCCACACGATAATAGACAGCAATAGCAAACCGAATATTTTATACACCACACCCCGAATCAGGCTCGCCTTAAAATAATAGTGCATTGCGTGCTCCTGTGGACGGAGAAAAACAATATCCGCTGCGTTTAAATACGTACGAAAGCTCGCATGAGCAATCGGAATAGCCACAATAAGCATGATCCAGCGGATGGGCAAATCCGGTGGAGTATGCATTAGTAGCGACGTGTACCATGCGGCAAAGGCAATCAGTGCAAAGCCGAACACCACCGCCAGACCGCTCTGAATGACATAGCCCAGATAAGGCAACACCTGTCCCCAGAACGCTACACGTCTTTCTTTATGCAGACGTTGCAAATCCATGCTCATTCCCTGCCCTGTACCAGCTCATAAAATGCATCTTCCAGCGGCATGCCCGGCTTACCCGCCTGTGCTGTCACTTCGTCCAGCGTACCCTGCGCAATGATGGCACCCTGATGAAGTACAATGAAACGATCGCAATAATTTTCAATCGTGGACAAAATATGAGAACTGAGTAGAATGGACGAACCCGAACGCTTCATCTCTAACATAAAGTCAAGCAGGGAACGAATACCAAGCGGGTCCAAACCCAAAAAAGGTTCATCTATGACATACAACGGCGGTCCCGCTAAAAATGCACACATAATCATCACTTTCTGGCGCATCCCTTTAGACAGGTGCATCGACATACTTCCACTTTTATCCCGCATACGGAACAAGTCCAGCATTTGATCACTGCGTGTGCGGAAATCTGCTTCGCTAACTCCGTACGCTCTGGCCGTGAATTCCATATGCTCCATCACCGTCATTTCAGGATACAGCTCTGGAGATTCAGGTACAAAAGCAATGGCTCCCTGATATTCCTCGGGATTTTCATCCTGCTTATGCCCCTGCACACGAATTTCTCCGGCCTGCGGTGTCATCAGGCCCAAAATATGCTTCATGGTCGTACTTTTCCCGGCCCCGTTCAGACCAATCAGTCCTACCATTTCGCCCGGTTTCACATCCAGCGAAATCTGATGCAACACCGGGCGCTTGGCGCTATATCCGCCGGTCAGTCCGTTAATTTGCAACACAGGCTGTTGTTCCATGGCTCCCCCTCTTCTCCCTTACTCGTTCGGTTTTGATCCTTTTTCCTTCAGCCATCTTGGTGCACCCTTGTTTTTGCGATCACGCTCGCGCTGTGCTTTTCCTGCTTTGGACAAGGCTGCACCTTTGCTCTTGCCTGGAGCTGAACCGTTCGCGGAATTCCTGCCAGGACGTCCGTTTTCGGCACGAACAGGTGCCTTTCGGTCCTCCGCCGATGCTCCGTTAGATAAGGATCTAGCCTCGGAGGGTCTTACAGGTGCACGCTTGGCATCCGCCGGACGCGGCACAACTACTCGACCTCCATGCAACGCACGCTCTGCGATGTCAATGCCCAGTTCACGGGAGAACTTACGCATGATGAACGTTTCACGGTCAGTGACAACCGATGCCACCAATCCTTTGCGTCCCATCCGTCCTGTCCGTCCTGCACGGTGAACATAAGCTTGACTATCCGTAGCCGGATCAAAATGAATAACCATTTCAAGGCCCTCAATATCCAGACCACGGGCTGCCACATCCGAAGCGACCAGCACTTTGAGCTTGTCCTCACGGAATCGGGCCAACACATTGCTACGCGTGACTTTATCCGCATCTCCATACAAGGATGCCGTAGTCAGCCCCATATGCTTGAGCTTGGCCTCAATCTCCCCGATGGCATTGGTTGTATTCACGAACACCAGCGCTTTTCTCGGATTAAAATGACGTACCAGACGGCGCAGCATATCCACCTTATCCCGTTCTTCAGATACAAAGTAATAGTGTTCCAGTCCACTGGCCGTCTTCTGGTCGGGATCAATCCCAATTTCTACGTATTCACGCATCTCCCGTTTCGCCAGCGACTGAATCTCGTCGTTCAGCGTTGCGGACAGGAATACCAATTGACGATCGCGTTGGGCGGTGCCCAATATATTGGTTACATCGCCTGCTCCGCCGAGCTGGAACATCTGATCCACCTCATCGATAACAATGGCTGTAATATTGTGCATTTTCAACTTTTTTGAAGCGATGAGTTCCCGTACACGTCCTGGTGTGCCCACGACAAGCTGTGGATGATCCTTGAGCTTTTCGATTTGACGTTTGATAGCCGCCCCACCAATCAGACCGAGTACACGGATTCCGCGATGCTCACCGTAGCGCTGACCCTCACGTACAATTTGCATGGCCAGTTCCTGGCTTGGAGCTAGTATCAGCTTTTGCGTAGCCTTTTTCTGCGGATCAATCGCTTGCAACAGCGGCAGCAAATAAGCCAGTGTCTTGCCTGTGCCAGTTTGTGAGCGCGCCAATACATGCTTTCCCTTCATTATTTCCGGTATAGCCTCTGCCTGAACTGGCGAAGGCTGTGTAATTTCATGCTCAGTCAGTTTGTCCAACAGATCTTGTTCAACGCCGAGCGATTCAAAATTCAATGTCATGAAAAGGTCCAACCCCTATACGTAAATTCGTTACTCTCCATTATATGCGAAAATAGCCCTGTTACCAAATCACAAAAATAAAAGATGTCCCTCACCATAGCTAATGGCTTACGGGACATCTTTTATTTCTTATTCATCACCCCATGACCCAGCCTGTCGGTCAGTCTGGGAGCTAACTGATACAGCTTGAGAAAAGGAGATACCCACCGTGGCAGATTAACCTCCTCCTTGCGAAGCTCCATCGCTCTTACGATATGCCGTGCTACCTTATCTGGTTGTAGCATAAACCAGCTTACATTTCGAACATATCCTCCTGAAGGATCTGCCAGCTCAAAAAAGGGTGTGTCGATCGGTCCGGGGTTAATCGTCGTTACAGTCACTCCACTCCCGCGCAGCTCTTGCCGGAGCGCATTGCTGAAACCGAGCAACGCATGCTTCGTCGCCGTGTAAGAAGACGATTTGGCTGTCCCGATTTTCCCGGCCATTGATGCTACATTGACAATCTGTCCATGGCCCCGCTCTGTCATTTGCGGCAGAAACGCCTTGATGCAGCGAACAACACCCATGTAGTTCACGTCCATCATTTGTTCAAACTCCGTCAGGTCGGTTTCATTAAAATACTCAAACTTTCCGTAGCCCGCATTGTTAAGTAATATATCGACCCGTCCGTACTGTTCCAATACTCGTGCAGCAACAGCCTCTACCTGCTCCTGGCGGGTGACGTCCAGTTGGATAAGCTCATGTCTGCCGCTGATTCCAGCAGATACTTGCTTCAGTCGCTCCTGCGAGCGTGCTGTTAAAATAGGAATCGCGCCCTTTTCGCTTAACAACTGAGCGCAAAGGGCGCCAATCCCACTAGATGCACCTGTAATCACAACTATCTTGTCCTGTAGTATACTCACGCTCATCCCTCCACATTAAAGAAACTTGCTCCTTTAATATTAAGAGATCATCACCTGAATATCCAGCTCACCGATTCCTTCCACCGTGAGCGGAATATAAAGGGCACGCTGAGGCACAAAAGTGGTCAAGTTTTCTGATTTCATGACCTGCGGAGGCGTAATATCCACGACAATTCCCTGACTGGACAAAATCGTACTGGCATTACCACTAATCATATTGCCCAATTCTGAAATTGCGCTTTTTCCCATCTCATCAATTTCAGTCAACACAAATCCGCCCATCATCGCTGATACCATACGTAGCGCCACCTGTTCATTCAGGCCGAACACAATATTTCCGCTAAGCTGTCCGGTCATCCCGATCATAATCCAGATGTGGTCGTCCACCAGCTCGACATTTTTCACACCAAGATTTCCGGATGAAGGAGATACTTGGATCAATTGTTCAATGACCCGTTGCGCCGACTCCAAAAAAGGATTTATCACTTCTGCCTTCACGATCAAAGCGCCCCTTTACGATGGGCTTTTAGACACACAACAAAAGTCCCATTTAAATTAGAATTTTTTAATTAAATATTACTGTAAAACGAATCGATCCTCATTAAAATGCTCTCTATATCACTTATCGACAGCTACCCGGTAATTTTTTATAGCTAAACCACAAAAAATGTGAATAATGTCCTATATCTTTACTTCTTACCGGTTTTAGATTGATTATTTTTGAAGGATATCAGGACTTTAGTCTTTATTTCCCAATATACCACACTTTAAGGTGCTCTGCTTCGATTCATTGCCCTTCCTGCTCGAATAACCTATAATTTAATGAAATAAAGCATAACGACGGTTTTACATATGAACCTATGGATTGGCTAAAAATATTCATTCTATACAGCTGCGATAAGATTAAGAAAAGAGAGGAGGAACTTCATGAACATCAGTCAACTCGAAACACTTATCATGATTTCCAAAACGATGAGCTTCCGCAAAGCCGGAGAACTTCTCAATTTGACGCAGCCGGCGGTGTCCGCCCAAATTAAAAGTCTAGAGGATGAGTTCAAAACCATCCTGATTGACCGCAACCAGCCTGTCACCCTGACCGACCGGGGAGCTGTTTTTTTGGAACATGCCGAGCGCATATTAGAGGTTGTTGAGGAATTAAGACAAAAATTGTACGATCTAAACGAAACACCACAGGGTCACATTGCGCTGGGTACCACAACATCCATCGCTATTCAAATTTTACCGCGCGTGCTTTCCTACTTTCAGGATCAGTTCCCTCTCATCAAAACCTCCATTCAATCCATGGCTTCCTCCATGATTTATCAGCAGGTGGAGAACGGACTTATTGATGTTGGCATCGGCTATCTGATCGAACGTAATCCTAATTTAAGCACTTCGGTTCTGTATTACGATTCCTTTGAGCTAGTCGTGTCTCCTACTCATCCGCTGGCTTCACAACCACATGCTACCATTGAAGCCCTTCGGGAAATTCCGCTGATTCTGCTCTCTCCTGATACGGTGGGACGAAAATTCGTAGACGATGTATTTAAAAAGCACCAAATCGTGCCTCATGTCGTGATTGAGTTGTCCAGCAGTGAGGAAGTCAAACGGATGGTCGAAATTAATCTCGGTGCGGCCATTATTTCCAGACTATCGGTCACTTCTGAACTGCGTGCAGGCACATTAAAAATGATCCATATTCCTGAGCTGGAAGTTAGTCATCCGGTAGGAGTGATTTATAAATCCGGCCGATATCTAAACTCAGCCATGCAGCAATTTTTAAGTGATCTGAAGGGGATGCCGGAGACGAATTTCACCAGTTCTGAATAACGTAATTCGCTATGAACAACATACGCAATATAAACCCTGATTACGAAAGGAAGACAGGCTATGAAATTTGATCTGCACACCCATCATTTCCGCTGCGGTCATGCAGACGGAAACATTCGAGATTACATTGAAGCAGGCATTCAGTCGGGCTTACAAGCGATTGGTATTTCGGACCATTCCCCTTTCCTGGGCAGCGAACAGGATCAGGCTTTTCCTAAAATTTATATGGCCAAATCACAGCTTGCTGAATACGTAGAAGAGGTACAACAGCTTAAAAAAGAATACGAAGGCCGTATTGACGTGCTCCTCGGATTGGAAACGGATTATTTTCCTGATTTTGCTGAATTATATCGTTCCACTCTGGCTCCTTATCCATTTGATTATCTCATTGGGTCGATTCACAATGTCGAAGGGGACAGCATTTTTAACCGTAACCGTTGGAACAAATTAAGCGACGCTCGTAAAATCGAGGTCAAACAAGCCTACTATGCGCTCATTCAGGAATCTGCGCGAAGCGGCATGTTTCAGATTTTAGGCCATATTGACGCAATGAAGGGGAACTTTCCAGCCTTTTCAGACATTCCTGCTGATGAAGCCATTGATGAAACCTTGCAGGTAATTGCGGAATCCAATGTGGCAATTGAAATTAACACTTCGGGTAAAACCAAACTGAGTGGCGGATGGTACCCGTCTGCTTCTATTTTAGAAAGAGCGCACCATTTTGGTGTGGAGGTTACTTTTGGTTCGGATGCCCATAAACCTTCGCGGGTAGGCGATGACTGGGAAGAAGTAAAGGCAATGCTGAAGGATATCGGCTTCCGGGAATGGGTCTATTTTAAAGAAAAACGTAAAATTTCTGTGGCGCTTTAAAATTCAAGGTGGGAATTGCCTCTCCGCAAATCATTTGATCTTACGAACGCTGCTGCAATGGAATTGTTGGGGATTGTAATTTATAAGGTAATAATTCCATTGCAAAGGCGAATGCTTAGCAAGATTATGACATCTATGTGTGAGGAGAATTACATATGCACTTGGAAGATCCTATGGACAAATTTAAAAAGCTAAAGCATGACATCACGCGATTTATGCTAATCTATAAATTTGCGCTCGACGAAATGGAAACCAAGATTGAAATATTAAAGCAGGAATTTCAGGCATTACACGATTACAGCCCTATTGAGCATACCAAATCACGCCTTAAATCTCCTGAGAGCATCATGAATAAAATGATTCGTAAACATAGCGAGTTATCGCTGGATGCTATCAAAGATCATATCAAGGATATCGCCGGCTTGCGTATTACTTGCTCTTTTATTTCTGATATTTATGATGTCAGTAACATGCTTCAGAGACAAAGTGACTTGAAGGTGCTGGAAATTAAGGATTACATCAAGAACCCCAAGCCGAACGGTTACCAGAGCCTGCATTTGCTGGTTCAAGTTCCTGTATTCATGTCGGATTGTGAGGAGCTAGTCTGCGTAGAGGTGCAAATTCGAACCATTGCGATGGATTTCTGGGCCAGCCTGGAGCATAAAATATTTTATAAGTACAACCAGTCCGTTCCCGAAAGTCTGACACGTGAATTAAAGAACGCAGCAGACTCCGCTAATGCGCTAGATCTCCAAATGGAGCGACTGCATCGTGAAATTAAGGAGATTAAAGACGCTAGAGGTGAAGAGGACTCCATGGAGGAGCTTCGGAAGATTATGATTAATAATCAGCAAATTACGGTGCCGGCCAATTTCTTGAAGCTTCTAGGAGAGTAGGATTAGGCGGTGCTCCACCGCTATGCGAATGATTGGTTCAACGAATCGCATGTTTGTTCAAAAATGAAAGAATAGAATCATTGATTAAGATCGGCTTCTCTCTAAGCATGTGCGGTCGATGACTACAACCCGGAACAATTAGATAACGTGAGTCTTGGGCCCCTGAGCATAATTCCAGGAGTTGCTCTTCTGTGGCGAAATCGTCATGTTCACCCGCGATAAATAATGCAGGGCACGTAATGCTACTTAACTCACTACGTGTCAATTGCGGATATTGGCGCCAATCCTGTGCGCTCTGACGCATAATCAAATTCATCTGCCCCCTCAGGACATGCGACTCCACTACAGCCTATGGTCGTAACGGTCGCAAACATTTGAGGGTGCTTCACCGCACAATATAAAGCCACATTGCCTCGCAGCTGTACCCATTTTTTCGTAATACATTTCTAAATCCTGAATCTCTACGTATGGCATATGATCCTCCTTTTTTTTCATTGCGTCCTGTATCTTTTACATTCATTAGTCCGTCTATCTTAATATAAATGAAAACCATTTCAGAAGGAGTGATGTAAGTATGAAAAAGATACTTGTACTGGGTGGAACGCGCTTTTTTGGCAAGAGACTGGTGGAACGTCTGCTGGAGAGTTCCGAGAACTCCGTTACCATCCTCACACGAGGCCAAACAAGCGATTCGTTCGGTGACCGCGTTCAGCGGATCTGTGCAGATCGTACCGACCAGCAAGCGCTCGCTAAGGCAGTAGGCGAGCAAGTGTGGGACGTTGTTTATGATAATATTTGCTTTTCTCCTGATGAAGCCAGCGAAGCCTGCCGCATTTTTGATGCTAAAGCCAAGAGGTATATCGTGACCTCCAGCCTATCCGTCTATGATTCGAGACCGGAAGTGCTGACAGAGAGCATCTTTGACCCTCAAGCTTACCCGGTTCGCAAGGGCGGGAAAGACGATTTTACATATCAGGAGGCTAAACGGCAGGCAGAAGCAGTTTTTATGCAGCAAGCTACATTTCCTGTAGTTGCTGTTCGTTTTCCAATTGTATTGGGGACAGACGATTATACGAAAAGACTTCATTTTCATATCGAGCATGTTCGTGAAGGAACAGAAATCGGAGTACCTAATGCCGCAGCACAAATCTCATTTATTCGTTCCGATGAAGCCGCAGATTTTCTGTTTTGGCTTGGTCACACTCCTTTAACAGGGCCTGTAAATGCTTGCTCCGACGGTACAGTGAGGATTGGGGAGATCATTTCGATCATTGAGCAGGTAACTGGAAAACAAGCTGTGATGAAAGAAAAAACAGCAGACGAGCACATGTCTCCATTTGGTATTACACAATCGTGGTACATGGATACGTCCAAAGCCCAGTCAGAGGGGTACTCATTTCTCTCCCTAAATGAATGGCTTCCAGAGCTGATAACCAGCCTGACCCGTTCCTAAAAATCATAAAAAAAAGGGGACCCGAAGCTCCGGGTCCCAGCAATATATATATATGATTCAAAGGGGGTCATGTTTATGTTGTACCCACTCTATGTTAAAGTAACTTTGCAGTTATATTTCATTTTTGTAACAAATTGAAATATAACTGAGCACAGCCAAGGCAAGAAGGCTACTCGCTTCCGCAGAAATAGAGAAGGCCCTACTATAGGATAACAAAAAAAGAGGACCCGAATCGTCGGGCCCAGCAACATATATTATTCAAAAGGGGGTCATGTCTGTATTGTACCCGTCCTGTGTTAGAGTTGTTTTGCAGTTATATTTCATCTTTGTAACAAAATATTCCAATGCCATTTCTATGCATAATCCCCTTGGGTCATCGAAAATACCAATACACTCGGTACCACTCCTGAGGGATCATAAGCACCAATGGTACGCAGCAGGCGCATCTTATTTTTAATAAGCACGCGCATAGAAGCCTGATTATCCTCTTGGCAACGACTTTCGATCCGATGGAGCTTCAAAGATCCGAAACCAAAATTCAACATTTCTCCCACCACTTCTGTACCCAGCCCCTGTCCCCAAAAAGGACGATCCAGAATATAGCCCAATTGCGCCTCCCCCGTTCTTTCATTCCATTGCTGAAAAGAGACGATACCGAGCAACGGTGAAGAGGTAAGCTCATTGGATTCACTAAGTAGATTGCTTTCTTCTGTATTTCTCGGATGCCATTCCACCGCAAAATGCAGGGAATCTAGTGAATCGGAAGAAATTTTAATTTGCGCAACCAGACGCCGCATTCGTGCATAGACTGGCTTGCGAATTCGATTCACATATTGGATCACCAATGGATCGGATAGGATCCGTTCCAGCGTGGGATAATCCTCCGTTCTTAGCTGGCGCAATCGGACTCGACGGGTGTAAAGCTCTGGTAGCCCAAGACGAAGCATTTCTCTGGTCAGCACAATGTTCCCTCCTGCGGATGGATTGGCTTTTAGAAATGAATGTTTCCATACTTAATCCAGGTCCTGAATCCCGCGGTAAATTCCTGTACGCAGCTCTCGAATATAATACGGCAAAGAAGGCACATCAGCTTCCTCCGCTTGTTTTACCGCCAGTTCTATATCATAAGGTACACGTACAAAATGAATGGAGAAGGACGTAGGCTGCTCCTCTCCCATCTCCCCCTCTAAAATGCAGTAGGAAGCCTGCGTAACATCCAACGGATTCCCGACACTGCCGACGTTAAAAAGTGTTTTCCCCTGAAAATGCTGGATAAAAGCATTGTGCACATCACCATATCCCACAACATCCGGAGCAAAAGCAACTTTTCCATTTTCTTCTGCTAACGGATCGAACATGGCAAGCCGTTTTTCCGGCTCATCCCATGGCTGCACACGGTGATACACACTTTGCGGCGAGGCATGCACCAGACGGATACGGCGTCCGCTCATTCTGAAATCATAATGAAACGGTAACTGTGCCAAATACTGCACTCGTTCTGCCCCCAAGCGCTCGGCTTGCCAGCTAAAATTGAGATCATCCGTAATACTGACCAGCTCATCCCAATTCCCCCGCACGACCACTTCACAACGTTGACGGACAGCATCCAGAACCTCGCTCGGGCTAGGCCCTTTGCCGATCAGATCCCCCAAACAAAACACACGGCTAATGCCTCGGGAAGCAATATCCTCCAGCACCGCCTCACAGGCAGGCCAATTGCCATGAATATCTGAAATGACAGCAATACGATCCATCTGAACCTCACTCCTTTGTCCGAAACGACTACATCTCTACACTACATTCAAGCCATCTTTATGTAGTTCCAAACTATATGACGAAGATGAAAAAAAATCATGGCCTATTGGCCGGATTTTAGTGTAATGACACTAAGCTCCGGCCTGCACAGCACGCGAATCGGCAGATGTGTCATGCCAATGCCTCGGCTAACATATAGCGGCATTCTCTCCGTTCCCACATGAAATAATCCCTGGATGTACTTGCGTCCACCCGGAGGCGGCATTGGCGCTCCAATGACCGGCAAGCGAACCTGTCCTCCATGCGTATGCCCCGACAATTGAAGATCAAAGGACATTTGCGCCGCCACATCTGCATAGTCCGGCTCATGCATCAGCAGGAGCTTGCACATCTCATCAGGTAGTCCGTGGATGGCACGCTGCGGATTGGGCTTGCCCATAATGTTATCCTCTAAACCGACCATGGCTACACGCTGCCCCGCGCGCTCTACAATCGCATGCTCGTTTCTCAGCAACGTAAACCCGGTTTTCGGATACAATTCCTGTACTCCGGCGGGTAAGCCTCTATAATCATGATTGCCCAGAATAGCAAATTTGCCAAGTGTGGCGTACATAGAAGCCATAACTGGAACAGCAGCCTTCATGGATACTGCATAGTCATCCACAATATCGCCTGTAAAACAGAGCAAATCTGGCTTCAGACCTGCTATCCGGTCCGCAAGCTCGCGTAGATCCTGCTCATCCATGTGAAAACCCAAGTGCACATCACTGAAATGTACGACCCTGATTCCGTCAAAAGCAGACGGAAGACGAGGGATAGACAAGTTGAAGCGTGTAATTTCCAAATGATTAGGCTCCCATAAGGAAGCATATCCTCCAGCCAGAAGCGCGGTTCCGGCTGTGGATAAAGCCGCTTTTTTCAAAAAATGGCGGCGCGAAGGATTGGCTGGTTCATTTGAAACGGAACGCCGCGAAGAACCGGGAGGGATAGCGGCCCCCTGATGCGGGCCATCCTGACTCTCGCGGCGGGTGTGCGGCGTCTTCTCCATATGCGTTCCCCCTTGCGATCTATTCCTTGATCTCACTTATTCGAATTCTTACCGTCCAGAAGCTTTAGCGATGGGTGGACAACCACTGCTCCGCATAGTCTACCAAATCACGTTGCCTCGCGAAAAAACATGAAGCCTCCCCAATGTTCACCCGCGTAAAAGCTGAGGGACAGTCCCGTTCAAAATCAAGTCCCAGCTTCTCAAAGTCATCTGAGGTAATATTAAAATCCTGAAAAGATACCCACGCTTTTGCTCCATCCACCATCATAGGAGCTTGATGGGTGATCACTTCACGTCCATTGTAGGCTGTTCGATATTCCGCCAAATGCAGGGACGTGTTGCTGTCATGTCCGCAGCCCAACAGCACTACATAAGCATCTGCCTCGTACAGCTTCGCCAAGGGCGAATGCTCACCCAGTCCAAAGTCGAGCTCATGAGCTGCCAGTAATTCCGAAGCTGTGGGTCCACGTGCCGCCAGAGAAACATGCGGATGCCCGCTGCGCTTGGTTCCCGGCAGGCCACGGAACGTTTCTACAATGACGCCCATCCCTCCGGTCAGCGTCCAGGCCGGATCATAAGCGGGCATTTCCTCGCGTACCAGTTCCCACCATGACTCATCCAGAGGCGGGTTCATCCAAGTCGAGGGATCAGTCAAGTCATGTGACTGTGTCGGCATCACCAGCGTCCCTTCCGGGCCAACTGCTTCGGTTAGTGCGGCAAGAATGACCGAGGCCCCGCCTGGAACAAAGCGTCCAAAGCTGCGCATCGACGAGTGAGCAAGCAATGTCATGCCGCTCCGAACCCCCAGATCCTCTAATCCCTTCAATACATCCGACCTAGTGACAGGTCGATTCGTTATCGGTTGCACAGTCACCTGTCCAGCCTCCTTTTCTCCAAAAACGATACACAATACCATAATTATACCATAACTGCTATCCCGCGCTCCTTCCTCCATGTTACCCTCCATCATTCCTAAGCGCAAAAAACAGGCTTTCTCCAGTTTGAGAAAAAGCCTGTTTGGGCATAACCTATTCGCTGTCTAGTGCTATACAGTCAGCCAGCGCTTGAACATATGCTTGGTCGTTTCCTTGTTCATTTCGGCAATAGAAGTGGTCAACGGAATGCCTTTCGGACAAGAGCGTACGCAGTTTTGCGAGTTCCCGCACCCTTCCAGCCCGTCGTCTGTCATCAACGCCTCTAGCCGCTCTTCCTGATTCATTTCCCCTGTCGGATGGCTGTTAAACAGGCGAACCTGAGATATCGCCGCAGGTCCGATGAACGTCGTCTTCTCGTTGACGTTCGGACAAGCTTCCAGACAGACACCACAGGTCATGCACTTGGACAGCTCATACGCCCACTGACGCTTTTTCTCAGCCATTCTAGGACCAGGGCCCAGATCGTAGGTACCGTCAATCGGAATCCACGCTTTGACCTTCTTGAGCGCATTAAACATCCGGCTGCGGTCGATGACCAAATCCCGAACTACCGGGAATGTGTTCATCGGCGCGATCGTAATCGGCTGCTCCAGCTTATCGACGAGCGCTGCACAGGCCTGACGCGGCTTGCCGTTAATCACCATGGAGCATGCTCCGCATACTTCCTCCAGGCAATTCGACTCCCAGCACACCGGAGCCGTCTCTTTACCGTGGCTGTCCACCGGATTACGCTGAATTTCCATCAGCGCGCTAATCACATTCATTCCCGGACGATAAGCCAATTCGAATTCTTCCGTATAGGGACTGGCTTTAGGATCAGCTTGACGGGTCACAACGAACTTCACCGTTTTATTCGACTTCACTGCTTGCTCCGACATCTAATACACTCCCTTCCGTTATTTGTTCTTGGAATAATCCCGAATGCGTGGCTTGATCAGCGAAACATCCACCGCTTCATACGAGATTTGTGGTCCTTCCGGTGTCCAGTCCGCAATCGTCGTTTTCAGGAAATCCTCATCGTTGCGATCCGGGAAATCTGGTTTGTAATGAGCCCCGCGGCTTTCGTTGCGCAGCAGCGCACCTTTGGTCATCGCTTCAGCCAGCTCCATCATATTCCACAGTTGCCGTGTAAATGCCGCACCCGCATTGTTCCAGCGCGAAGCGTCATTGATGTTAATGTTAGAATAACGCTCCTTCAGCTCCTTGATCTTGTGGATCGTAGCTTCCAGCTTGTCATTATAACGAACCACAGTCATGTTGTTCGTCATCCACTCGCCCAGCTCTTTATGAAGAACATAGGCATTTTCTTTTCCGTCCATATGCAAAATACGCTCATACTTCTCCGTCTGCTGATTGACTGCGGCATCAAATACGGAGGACGCTGTATCCTGTGCAGATTTTTTCAAGCCTTTGATATATTCCACAGCCTTAGGTCCAGCCACCATCCCGCCGTAAATGGCTGACAGCAACGAGTTCGCACCCAAACGGTTCGCTCCGTGGTATTGGAATTCACACTCACCAGCCGCGAACAGGCCTGGTATATTGGTCATCTGATTGTAATCGACCCACATGCCGCCCATTGAATAATGAACAGCCGGGAATATTTTCATCGGAATTTTGCGCGGATCATCACCGACGAATTTCTCATAAATTTCAATAATGCCGCCCAGTTTTACATCCAGCTCTTTCGGGTCCTTGTGGGACAGATCGAGGTAGACCATGTTCTCGCCATTAATACCCAGTCCATCATCAACGCATACACTGAATATTTCACGTGTCGCAATATCGCGAGGGACCAGATTTCCGTAAGCTGGATACTTTTCTTCGAGAAAATACCATGGCTTACCGTCCTTATACGTCCAAATACGACCGCCCTCTCCCCGTGCCGACTCGGACATGAGACGCAGCTTGTCATCACCTGGTATAGCCGTCGGATGAATCTGGATAAACTCACCGTTCGCATAGCGTACGCCTTGCTGATACACCGCACCGGCAGCTGTGCCCGTATTAATGACGGAATTCGTGGTTTTACCGAAAATAATCCCGGGCCCACCAGATGCCAAAATAACTGCATCCGCCGCAAAAGTCTTCACTTCCATCGTACGCAAATCCTGCCCGCAAATCCCTCGACAGATGCCTTCATCATCCAGTACAGCCTGTAAAAACTCCCAGTTTTCATACTTGGTCACCAAACCCGCAGATTCCCAGCGCCGTACCTGCTCATCGAGAGCGTACAGAAGCTGCTGTCCTGTCGTCGCACCAGCAAAGGCGGTCCGATGATGCTGGGTACCGCCGAAGCGGCGGAAGTCCAGCAGTCCTTCCGGTGTCCGGTTAAACATGACGCCCATGCGGTCCATGAGATGAATGATCCCCGGAGCCGCTTCGCACATCGCTTTTACCGGAGGCTGGTTGGCCAGAAAATCCCCGCCATAGACCGAATCATCAAAGTGAATCCAGGGGGAGTCTCCCTCACCCTTGGTATTTACCGCACCATTGATGCCACCTTGAGCACAAACGGAGTGGGACCTTTTGACCGGAACCAAAGAAAATAAATGAACGTGAACTCCCGCCTCTGCCGCCTTGATCGTAGCCATTAGACCTGCCAGACCGCCGCCCACGACAATAATGTTGGATGCTGCCATTTCTGCTCACTCCTTTTTTTCAGGATTTTTAACCAAATCCCCTTTTACGTTTGAAAATAGAATTTCAACACAATGTATAATGGATATGACTCATTTACAGTAGTTGTTTAAAAGTACTGCATTGCACCAAGGCAGTTGCTGTTTCCTGAAATTCCGCGCTGCGGAATGCAAGCAGGGAAGCGATGAAGCCGATAGACACCACCACGAATAGGGTCATACAGATATAAGAAGATACTTTTTGCGCACGTGGTCCCACAGTAATCCCCCAACTGACCATAAATGCCCACAGTCCGTTAGCAAAGTGAAAGGATGCCGAAACGACACTGATTAAATACAAAATAAAATAAACCGGGTTTGTCACGATGCCATGCATGACGCCGCCTAGCTCCTCATGGGTTACATTACCCAGAGCGACCTGAAAGCGTGTGTCGTATACGTGCCAGATAATAAATACAAACGTAATGACGCCGGAAATACGCTGGAACAGAAAGCGCCAGTTACGTGAATAGCCGAACCTTTTTACATTCGGGTCAGCCTGATAAGCGATATACAAGCCATAAATTCCGTGGAACAGTAATGGCAAGTAGATGAATAAAGTTTCTAGCACAATAACCAGCGGCAAACCATTCAGGAAGGCCACGCTGCGATTAAATCCTTCCTTGCCGCCCTCCACCGCTGTGAAGTTCGTCACCAAATGCTCAACAAAAAATAGAGCCAACGGAATGACGCCAAGAAGCGAATGCAGCTTTCTGGAATAAAATCCTCTCATCTAGGTCATGCTCCCTTCTCCCAATAATAGCGTTTTCAATAGTAATATAACATATAAAATGACAGTTCCCGACAGGAAATGTCCAACAAGGTGTCCCTTATTAGGAAAAACAAAAGTGTGAACATCTTGTGTCGCTTTCATGTTACTCCTTTTCGGCTTATAATGGAATTGCAATATACGTATTAATTATTATGTCTTTTTTGCATATAGAGAGGAAGTGGATGATTTGTTTGAGGATTTGAACGCTTTTGCCGTCATTGTCGAGCAGTCCAGCCTGAATAAAGCCTCCAAACTGCTGAATCTGTCCCAACCCGCCCTGTCCCGCAAAATTGCCAAGCTGGAGGAAGAGCTGGGTGTGAATCTCTTTGATCGTCGGGGCAAACGGCTCGAAATTACGTCCACTGGCCGATTTGTTTATACATTCGCACTAGAGCAACGGCAACGACAGCTTCGCTTCTTACAAAAGCTCTCCCAGCACAAAAATGAAGCCCAGAGTATGCTTACACTCGGCGCAAGTCTCACGACACTCCAGACAACGCTGCCTACCCTTGTCGAAGCTTTTATGAGCAAGCATCCTCAAACCGAGCTGAAGCTGCTCACCGGTAAAACCCATGAAATCGTCGCCTTTGTACGTGACAAAAAAGCAGACGCCGGTATTGTCGGATCTGCCATTCATGAAGTCGGACTGCGTTGCATTCCGCTATTTGATGATCATTTGGAGCTCGTTGTTTCCATTGGACATGAATTAACCGTCAAGACAGGAACGGCCTCGATGAAAGATCTGCAAGGACTGCCGATGATTATTTTCTCCAAAGGAACCTGGTATCGCAGTCTGACGGATGACTTGTTCCAGCGCAGCGGCATCATGCCGGATATCCGCATGGAAATCGACTCCTTCGAGGCAATTGTACGCCTGCTTCCAACCTGTAAGGCTTCTGCCTTGCTACCCAAATCCTATTTGCGCAGCGAACTATTACGGGATAATGGACTCACTGCACTGTACTTGCCCGATTTGAAGGAGACACGCCGAACGACCTCCCTCATTTACTCGGAGACGACCGATCTCGGTCCGACAGCACGACGCTGGATTAGCGAGACACGTGCGTCGTTTGCAGGCTACCGTATGGTGTAAAGGGTTTAGCCCTCTTCATTAACATTAACAACCTCATCCTCAAAGCGGCCGATATTATCATTCGAGCCGATGATGACCATAATATCGTCGGCTTTTAATCGATCCATAGCCGTCGGTGCGATCAGGATACCATTCGCCGTATGAAGCGCCACGACGCTACAACCAAAGCGGGTACGGGCATTTAGCTCTGCTAGCGTTTTGCCATTCAGACATGCAGGTACATTGAGTTCCACAATACTATATTCCTTAGACAACTCCAAATAATCGAGCAAATTAGGCGTGACTAGCTGGTGAGCCACCCGGATACCCATATCCCGTTCTGGATAAATAATCCGGTCCACACCGAGCTTTTCTAACGCACGCCCGTGCAGCACAGATATGGCTTTGGCTACGACTTTTTTCACACCCAGCTCCTTCAGCAAAATGGCGGTGAGGATGCTTACCTGAATGTCATCACCAATAGCAACAATGCCACAATCGAAATTACGGATGCCCAGTGATCGCAACGAGTCTTCATCGGTAGCGTCCGCCACGACAGTATGTGTCAACATCTCACTCATACTGTCCACAACATCCTCATTCCGGTCAATGCCTAGCACCTCGCACCCCATATCCACCAATTGCAAAGCCAGGCTTGAGCCAAACCGCCCCAAGCCAATAACTACAAACTGCTGCGTCTTCATATCTACTCGAAAACTCCCTTATCCTATAATCATTTTACCTTCCGGATGACGATATAATTCTTTACCCTTTTTCGGCCCCAGTGCATAAGCTAGCGTGAGTGGCCCCAGTCTACCTGCAAACATCGTCAGGGTAATCACCAGCTTGCCTATGACTGTCAAATCAGGTGTAAGCCCCATCGACAGCCCCACCGTACCAAACGCAGATACCGTCTCGAACAAGATCATCAGAAAATGATGATCTTCGGTTGCCGACAAAATCATCGTCACCCCGATCACGAACAGCAACCCCAGCAGTGTAATGGTCAAAGCCTTGTAAATTCGTCCCTGCGCAAGTCGGTACTTGAACAGTACAATATCTTCCCGCCCCCGCAGCATCGAAATCACCGCTCCAATGAGCAGGGCGAATGTTGTGGTCTTAATCCCGCCTCCAGTAGAGCCAGGAGAAGCCCCGATAAACATGAGTATGATGATAAAAAACTGCGTAGCCTGCCGCAAGCCTGCAATGTCCAAGGTATTGGCACCTGCGGTACGGGGAGTAACGGACTGGAATAAAGATCCCAATAGCTTACCACCCCAATCAAGCGAGCCGAGAGTCTTCGGATTCGTAAACTCAAATACAAAAATCACGAGCGTGCCGACTACAATCATAGCGCCCGTCATGCTGAGTACCACCTTGGTATGCAAGGACAGTCTCTTGCGCTTGCGATATTCTGCCAGGTCTGACATCACTACAAAACCAATGCCGCCTAAAATAATCAAAAACATGGCTGTAAAATTAACAATCGGATCATATACATAACCTGTCAAGCTGCGAAATTCACCGAATAAATCAAAACCAGCATTGTTAAACATGGAGATGGCATGCCAGATTCCAAAATAAATCGCCCTGCCTACGGGCATATCAAAGGACCAGCGAACCGAGAATATCGTAGCGCATACGCCTTCAATAACCAGTGAGTACAGTAATACCTTACGGATTAACCCGACAATTCCCTCTACAGAAGTCTGATTCATCGCTTCCTGCAAAATGAGACGCTCCCGCAGGGAAATCCGACGCTTGAACACCAGTGCAATCAAGGTAGCCATGGTCATAAAGCCTAGGCCGCCGATCTGAATGAGCGCCACGATAACAACTTGACCAAAGGTTGTAAAAAAGGTCCCCGTATCCTTTACGACAAGCCCTGTAACACAGGTCGCGGAAGCGGCAGTAAACAAAGCGTCTATAAACGCAAGTGGCTTTCCTGTTGTATTGGAGATCGGCAGCATTAACAATAAACTACCTATTAGAATGATAATGGCAAAGCCCGCAACGAATATCTGCGGTGGAGAAAGCCGGAGCCAGCTTGCATTGGGATTCATCTATTCATCACTTCTCTCCTAATCCTTAAAACTATAAAAACAGTGATTTAATACGGTGTAAGCTCGCTACGCGTTCCATTTGATCTTCCGATCGTCGTTGCCCCTGAATTTTTTGATTTTTCCAAACCTTAGTTAACTATAATTAGCATTCCCTGAATACAGGAAGAATGCATGTCAAGCACTACTCGGCCCCCTATGCTATTGGCGGGCAGTAGCGAAGGGGGCAGAATTGTTCTGAAGAAGCGAAGCGTTTGCCTTTATCTCCGGATTTTAACCATTAAAGGGGATATACAATCAAAAAATCCGGGGATAACAGCAATCGGAAGAATAATCTGCACCCGCAGCGGTCTATCTAACCAATCCAAACACTTTTATACGCACAAAAAAAGACACCGGAAAACCGAGTGCCTGACTTGGTTCCTGCTCATAGCCTACGAGGTTAGCTGACGGATTCGGGCAGCACAGTATGCCCTATTTACACTTCCGATCCACCAGTGATCGGCTGTAAAATTCACCCCAGTAACATGGTTCCCCCGTTTTCCCATAGAAATTCGGCTCAACTGTATATCATTACCTATGTATTTTATAGGCATTGCCTCAAGATTATAATCCTTCTATATCCAGATCACAAAACCGATTTCGTCGAAAAAACGTGAAATTGGCTTTATTTTGCGAATGGGCATCGTTTAATCGCAGCTTATCTTATTTTATTGGAACTTTAAAGTGCTTTCACTCTATTTTCATGAATATCGCTGGTCTGTTGGCGGGAACCTGTGCAGTATGATATCTTTAATGGATGTTCTTATTTACAGATTAAGGAGGAAACTTATGAATCCTATCGGGAAACCGGTCGTGCTCACGGCCAACTTCAAAAAATTAGGCTTGCTGGGCGGGATTGGCCTGATTTGCTTTTTTATCTTTCAATTGCTTATTCCCTCGCTTAGCAATCCAAGTCCAGAATCAGTAATGAATGCAAAGGTCATCAGCAAACAAGAAGCGGTTATACACGCATTGGACTTCGCCCGCTCCGAGCTGGGATATACTGAATCACAGCCAGAGAAGCCTCTGGTGACCTATCAGGCCGAAACAGATTTGTACGGTTATTTATCTAGAGAAAAACTGCTTCAACAGTACGACCGTACATGGAAGAAAAATTACCCTTACGAAACCTTTCGGGTCGATCTGCCTGAATCCTCAGCGAAGAGCAAGCTGCAAATTCATGTAGATTTATCCACTGGGAAGGTCGTTAGTTTTAAACGGATCACCTCCAGCACCAATTACACGCAGGCTGATATTTCTACGGATGAACAAGCACGTAACAGGCTTGTACGTGTGGCTGAGGACGGCATGACGCTTGAAGCCAAGGAGCAGGCGGCCGCTGTATGGGTGAAGCGCTTTGGCTTTAAGCCGGCGGATTTAAAGCTCGCGACCACTGAACAAGAAGGCGGATTAAAGTATACCATAGACGATAAAAAAATCGGCGCCTCGGTACTTACACTGGCTTTTACTTTTGAAAACGGTGATGTTCGCTCCTTCACTCAAAGCTTTTCGGCCCCGTCGTCCTATACCGATTATATCGAAAAGCAAACATTTTGGGCGAATTGGATGACCTATGCGGGTTATGCCCTGTTTAGCTTTGCGCTGGGTGTACTTGCCATTGTGTATGCATCACTCACCCGACGACATACTTCATTTGTACGCGGCATTGTTCTATCCGTTATATACTTTATTGCTAGTATAGCTGGGACCATGAACATGCTGCCTTTATTGCAAGCAGAAGCAGGCGGTAAGGGCATGCTTATATTTCTTATGGTTTTCCAGATTGGTGTTACCTTCGTCATGGCTGTAGCGCTCTACTTCTCCTTGGTCGGCGGTGACGGACTTATGCGTCAGGTTGGACTGAATGCATGGCCACGTGCGAAAGAGCCGGGCTACGGGCTGTATGTGCTTCGCAGTATGTATGTTGGCTACTTGTGGGCCTTTATTTTGCTCGGGGTACAATCCATTTTATTCTTTATACTGGAGCGCACATTTAATACATTCTCCACAACAGATGCCACGCAATCCCCTTACAATATGGCTTATCCATGGCTACTGCCGATTATGGCCTGGATGGCAGGTATTGGTGAAGAGACTGTCTACCGTCTGTTTGGTATTCCGATGGTCAAAAAAATAGTAAAAAATACTTTTGTTGCTTGTCTGATCACCACGCTGATTTGGGCACTGGGACATACACTTTATCCGATCTATCCAGTGATTTCCAGACCTGTTGAGCTGACTTTTCTTGGTTTGCTGTTCAGTTTTGTGTTCCTGCGTTACGGCTTTATTGCCGCTATGTTCAGCCACGTTATTTTTGACAGCATTCTAATGGGACTTAGTGTGATGAGTCTGGGAGACACTGTGAATGTGAGCGCTGGTCTATTCTGGATCTTACTTCCAGCCATCGTGGGTTACATCATTTATTGGTTTAGTCCTAAAAAACCAAATCGAATGATGTTTGAACCTATACAAAAAGAGGAGTCGCATTCTACGACTCCTCCTCCCGAAGGGCAGCTATAATCTGACGCGCAAGCTTATCCCCAATAGAGAGAGGCCGGAAGTCTTCGACACTGGCCTCTCTTATTTTTTTGAGCGATCCAAAATGCTTAAGCAGTAACTTACGCCGTTTCTCGCCAATGCCTGGAATAGAGTCCAGCCGGGAAGTTACCATAGATTTGCCGCGTTGCTCGCGGTGGAACGTGATGGCAAAACGGTGAACCTCGTCCTGAATCCGTTGCAGCAGGTAAAATTCTTCGCTATTACGTGCAAGTGTCACGGCCTCAGAGGATTCTCCCACCAATAGTTGGGATGTTCTATGTTTGGCATCCTTCACCAAACCACATACAGGAATGAACAAACCCAGCTCATTTTGCAATACATCGGTCGCCGCCTTAATTTGTCCACGTCCACCATCGACAACGATCAAGTCGGGACGTTCCAAATTTTCCTTAAGCACACGTTCATATCGACGCCGGATAACCTCACGCATTGTTTCATAATCATCGGGTCCCTGCACAGAACGGATTTTATATTTTCGATACTCCTTCTTGGCAGGTTTGCCATCAATAAACACGATCATGGCTGAGACTGGATCGGAACCCTGGATGTTGGAGTTATCAAACGCCTCCACCCGGTGCAAGCTATCCAGCCCAATGGCACGTCCGAGATTGCTTGCAGCTTTGGATGTTCGTTCCTCATCCCGCTCGATCAGCTTAAACTTCTCATCCAAAGCTACACGTGCATTTTCCGTCGCCATGCCTGTCATTTGCTTTTTCAGTCCACGCTGCGGTACAAGTACCTTTACATCCAACCATTCAGCCAGAGCGAGAGCCGCCGTACTTGGGTCCTCCAGTCCACCGGATAGTTGAGTTTCTGTTTCCTTTATCTCGGCATCTTGGTCACCAGCTTGATCTTGATTCGTTGCCGCTGCATAAGTTGCCTGTTCTTCAGCCACCAGTAGTGAGTCAGCAGAACGCTCTGTCTCCGTTTGTATCGCTTTCTCATCTGTCTGTCCGGTAACATCGGCTGTAGGTGCACTGTAGAGTGCAGTTTCTGCCGCAACCGGTTGATCGACATTGACCTGTTCCGCCTGCATCAGCTTAGGAGAATCCGGCAACAATATTTCCTGCGGCACTGCTGGGTTGTCACTATAATATTGCGTCACATAGGACATAAAATCACTGTAAGCCTCACCGTAGAAAGGAAAAGTCGACATATGGCGCTCGATCATTTTACCTTTGCGGACATATAGGATCTGTACACACATCCAGCCCTTATCTACTGAAAAACCGAATACATCTCGATCTTTCGCATCCGATGTGGTGATTTTCTGCTTTTCCATCATCGCGTCGATGCTGATAATCTGATCTCGCAACTCCTTGGCCCGCTCAAAGTACAATTCCTCTGCGGCCTCCTGCATTTTACGCTGAAGATCCTTTTTAATTTCCTCATGTCCCCCGCTCAAAAAGGAACCAATTTCCTGACCAATCTGGTCATACGTTTCCTTCTCGACCTCTTTCACACAAGGCCCCAAACATTGATGCATGTGATAATACAGACACACTTCCTTGGGCATCACACCACACTTGCGTAACGGATACATACGGTCCAGCAACTTCTTCGTCTGATGTGCCGCGTAGGAATTGGGGTACGGTCCAAAATATTTTGCTTTATCTTTCAGAACGCGACGGGTCACCTCCAGCTTGGGGTGTGCCTCGTTCGTAATTTTCAAATACGGAAAGGTTTTATCATCCTTCAATAGCACGTTATAGCGTGGCTGGTACTTTTTAATGAGGTTGCACTCCAAAATGAGTGCCTCCATATTACTGCCTGTAACGATATATTCAAAATCACGAATATCGGAAACCAGTCGCTGCGTCTTGCCGTTATGGCTACCTGTAAAATAGGAACGGACCCGGTTTTTCAACACTTTGGCCTTGCCGACATAAATAATGGTGCCTTCGCTATTCTTCATCAGGTAACAGCCTGATGCATCCGGCAGTAACGCTAATTTGTGCCGTATGTTCTCCAGCGCCTTCTCCTGATTCTGCAAGTCCTCCGCATAAGGTTTCATTTGCCCGGTTCCTCCTTCCATTCTTAATGACTACTCAACTAACTACTTATAATATAATAGGAATAATACACAAAAACGCCCCCGGTATTTACAACCGGAGGCATTGACCTTTCATGGCCGCTCCACCAAGCCCCCGCGGGAGCATGGGTCACATGCAATGATTATTGGTGTTTAGTAAGCATGCTTTTCAGCGCTTCTTTGGAGTTCAGACCTACCACTTTATCAACAGGCTGTCCGTCTTTGAAAACGATCAGGGTCGGAATACTCATCACGCCGAAACGGGAAGCAGACTCTGGATTTTCATCCACGTTCACCTTCGCGATTTTGACGCTGTCGCCAACTTCTGTGGACAGATCCTCCAGAATAGGAGCGATCATTTTGCAAGGACCGCACCATGGCGCCCAAAAATCAACCAAAACGGTTCCTGTGCCTTCGACTTCTGCGTTGAAGGATTGATCGGACACGTTAACAATTGCCATTGTATGTTCCTCCTTTATAGAAAAGTCAAGATTATTATAACCTGTAATGTCTGTTTCGACACCTTTTAATTATATCACAATAGTCTTTTAATTGTAAGATATCGAAATAGCAGACGGATAAACGCTTACCCCCGCTGATTTTTTCCCTTTACGGTAATGACATCTACAAAAGGACGAATCCGGTCCATCAAGCGTTGTCCTTTATACATTTCCTCTCCATCCTTGCTCGTAAAGCTGAGATGCTTCTCCAGTCCCTGCAACGAATAATTGGAAGTATAAAAAGTAGGTTTGCGGTTCATTCGGTAATTCAAAATAGAGCCCATCACGTGGTCCCGTACCCACGGGCTTAAATTTTCGGCACCAATATCGTCAAATACGAGCAGATCACAATTTTTGAGCATTTCGGTCGTTTCCTTCAGCTTCTGCCCATCCTGGATCATGGACTTTAAGTCCTCCACAAAATCAGGCATATACACGATCACACCGTTCAGACCCGACAGGGCCAACTCGTGCAATAAATAGCCCATCAAAAAAGTTTTACCCGTACCAAACGTACCTTCCAGATACAGTCCTTTTTTGGATAGACCCTGACTTTTCGTTTCTTCAATGTAACGGAATAGCTGTGTGACGGCAGGCATGCGTTGTGAATCTTTGCGCGCAATTTCAAGGGCGTTATATCCCTCCAGAAGTGCGCGTTCATCCACATAGAAGCTTTTAATTCGCTCACGCACCCGTTGCTCATGTTGGGAAGCAATCTGCTTCGCACATGGGGTCCGAATGTCTACAATTTCAGCAGTTCCATTCGGATATTCCACGCCCAGCTTGCAAAAGTGGCCCTGAAAATCGTTAGGACACCGTTCCAGTCCCGGACAATTGTCGCAATTTCGACGATCTCGGGCATACTGAAAGAGCATGCTCATGTTGAGTCGCAATTGTGTTTCGTCCACATCAGGATGCGCAGCACAAAACTCCTGCACGAGCGGATCATTTAGAACCTGATCGGCTACATTGCGAGTGCGCTGGCGAAACGAAGGGTTCTGCATCTGCTGCAGCAAATCGCCCAGTGATTCCAAGAACGCTCCTCCTTTCTTAAAAAGTGCAGAGTTATGGATACCTTAAAATCTACCTACACCTTTTTCTGTTTACCGGATTGCATTCGTTCGGCCAGACGCAGCAGTTCATCCAATTCTTCCTCAGATACAGACTCCTCGGAAGGTTGATCTTGAACGATTGGAATGGATGGCTTGGCTGGCCCGTTATTTTTGGCATACGCGCGGGATCGACCGCCGGAAGGAGAAGCAGAGGACTGTTTTCCTTTTACCTTAGCTTGATCCCTTATATATTGAACGGCTTTCTCGTAAGTGTTTACCTGCTTAAGCAGCATATTGGAAGCAACGGCCTCGACAAAGTTGCGGTTAATCCGCTGATCGCTCCCGGATACGAGCAGTGACATCAAATAATGGATCAGCACGTTGATGACTTCGCCTGGCAGCTTATAGCTGATATCAATTTTCTCGAATATATCCAGCAGGTTACCGGGAACCGTGCCGGGGAAAAAGGTTTGCAGCAAACGGCGATAAGGCTCGTTGCGCAACATCATATTATATTGGTGAATGTCACACTTGGCTGTGAATTGTGGGGGAACCTCCACATAAAATTCCATTTCCACAGCTTGCTCTGCAGGCGGCTCTTCAGATGTGGAAGCTTCCCTTTGGCGCAAAGCAACTACCTTGGCGGCTTGAACCTGCTGCTCCTCCTGACGCTTGCGATCCTGTCTGGAGTGCTGGCTAGCCCGAAGCTGAAGCTCGTCGAGCAACAAGTCGCCTGCTTCGGTAAAAATACCGTCCTCATCCAGCAAGCGGCTAATATCCTGTACAGAAAGATCAAATTTGCGAACAACGTAATTGACCATGCCTAACTGCTCGTGCTCAAACCGAAGACGCTCCACGTGCTTACGATTGGCAGATTCACGCGGAAAACGGAGAATAATATCTGCATAATTCAATGCTTCCTCCGATTCTGACGCAAGTGGTCCAGTCTGACGGCTAGTAGACACCTCGGACAACGCCTGCTCCAATTCATAATCTATAACATGGGTATTCAGTTCAAATAACTCATAAAATGGAATCGAAATATTCTCTTTATTATAGGAAGATTGCGACCATTCGCTAGATTCTCTGCTCCACAATGATTCTCTCAGAGAAAGCACTGCAAACTTACCGATTTTGTCTCTCAACAAAAGGGTGAGATGCTGTGTTCTGAAAAATTCAGCAGGTGCGAGCGGCGGCTGCATCTCATATTCATACATATAGTCGTCCGTTTCGGGTGCATACAGCCTGGACGTCTGTAACAGACCGACGGCCTCCAGTTTGGAGGTCTGTTCAATCAAATACTTGCGTCCCTTCTCACTCGGCTCCAGTCCCAGTGTCAGAAAAAGGCGACGCTGCTGTTCCAACGGCGAATAACCGATTTGTCCGACTGGCACATGCTGGAACAACAGTCGATACAGACTGACCGCAAATGCGCCTACCATCGGCTGATAGACGCTTCCCAGCATCAATTCATCCAGTGCGCTCAAGCCAAATTCCCGATAAACGCAGTAGCGGTGGTTCTCAGTATAGTGCAGCAGGTTTTTCATCCGCATTCCAACATTCTTCCTTTCCTGACATAACGGTCTCCAAGATGTTTTTCTATTCTATCATACTTGCCTTCTGGTGGGACCAACAAAATAAGGGCAATTGTTCTCCTTTTTGGCAGCCGTATTCGTCTGAGTTCTACTTTTTTCGAGAATACTAACTATTTTATGACTTTGTGACCTGCATCATGGTAAAAATAAAATTCTTCACACTTCTTTCATTGGTGAAAAGCTTTACTTTGAGCTACAATATAATGGTTAAGTATCACGTATTGGATACAGGAATGATATTAGGAAGTACACATATTTCGGCTAAGCCGATTACCATTTACAGATCGTAAAGGAGTGTAGATCGTGAGTCAACATCAACCTCAACAAACCCCAGCAACACCTAACGAAGTAGCCTCCACACTGGAAGGCTGGTATGCGCTTCACGATTTTCGGTCCATCAACTGGACAGCATGGAAGACCGCAGACGATGAAGAGCGCGCCGGAGCACTGGACGAGCTTCAAGAGTTTATGAAGGAATGGAACGTTACCGAGGAAGCGGGTCTGGGCAGCTCAGCTGTCTATACTGTAGTCGGACAAAAGGCTGATTTTGTCATGATGCACCTGCGCGAAACGCTGGAAGACCTCAATAAACTGGAAAATGATTTTAACAAAACAACCTTCGCCAAATATACAACTAAAACCTACTCTTATGTGAGTGTGGTGGAACTGAGCAATTATTTGAGCAAAGATGAAGATCCTATGCAAAATCCACAAATTGTCGCACGCTTGAAGCCTGTATTAAACAAGGCCCGTTATATTTGTTTCTATCCAATGAACAAAAAACGTGATCTAGATGACAACTGGTACATGCTTTCAATGGACGAGCGTCGCACCTTGATGCGCAGCCACGGTTTAATTGGACGCAGCTATGCTGGCAAAGTAAAGCAAATCATTTCCGGTTCTGTCGGCTTTGACGATTGGGAGTGGGGCGTAACACTGTTCTCCGATGACGCACTTCAGTTCAAGAAGCTAATCTACGAAATGCGTTTTGATGAAGTCAGTGCCCGTTACGGTGAATTTGGCTCCTTCTATGTCGGCAGCGTGTTGAATGAGGAATCATTTGAAGACATGTTGAAGCTGTAAAGCACAACCGTCAGTACCATATCGCAGCATACAATTAAGGATTCCGCGAACTCCCACTTTCGGGACGGCGGAATCCTTTTTTTATTGCAGCACAGGCTCGACCCCTACGGATGTATCCTCACTTTTCGCCAGCTTTCTTTTCTCCAAAGCGATCTGAATAAAGATAACAAGCATTAGACCACTTAATAGGATCAAAAAGCCGCCAAGCTCAGGAATAAAATATTTTAAGCTCCCACCTTTGAAGCCCATCCCTCTCAAAAACTTGAAATGCCAGGTCAATGGAAGAATATTACTAATATATTGCAGCGATGTAGGCAGCATAGCTACTGGCAATTGAGCGCCGCTCAGTAAAAACGAAGGCAGTATAATTAGCATGAGGCGTGGGGAAGCTTTTCCCGGATTCGCCGCATTCCACCCTAAAGCCATCGCAAACAAACTCAACGTAACCGTGTACAGGAGAAATGGAATACTGAGCTGCCATACATTCGCTTCAAAGCGTAGTCCGCCAATTTGCTTAAGTAAACCAATGGACAGGTAAAAGGAGACACATCCTACTAACGCATACGGTAACACCCTAAGAATCAATCCATACGAAAACTGAAGCTCCTCTTTTAATCTTCCTTGCTCCCGCAATCGCGGGACAATTGTCAGTACAGTAGCACCCATCAGTGAAATCATGACCGTATTAATGAACCCCATAACTGAGGTCATCAAAGTAGCATTGGTAGGATTATATAACAGGCGCTGCTGAAGCAGCATATTGGAAGTAAGCCCTGTAACCTGGCTGTCACTCATTCCCATACCCTTTAATCCACCACCAGCCAGCATCGCATTTTCCGTCGCCATGATCTCTGTGACTGCCGAGCGTAGATTTCCAGTAGCCTGACCTACCGTATTATCTACATAGAAACCGATGTTGCTCTGAACTCCTTTGATCCTATTTTCCTCCAACCCAGCTGGAAGGTAAATCACCGCAAAAAACTTTTCATTATATAAAAGTAAATTCGGATCGGCTTCATTCTCTTGCACATGGCGTACATCAATATACTGCGATGCATCCAATTTATTAATAAGCTGTCGGCTATAACTGCTATGATCTAAATCGACTACAGCTACAGAGGCATCGTTAAGCTGATTATTTTTAAAAACAAATCCAAAGGCTACAGCTACTACGATAGGAACGAGCAGCATGATAAAAACCATCTTACCACTGATCATCAGCTTCCATTCTTCTATAAACGCCTTCATTTCGTCACAACCTCTACCGTCATTCCAGGTAATAATTCAGATGTTCGCTGGACATCCACCCGCACTTGGAAGGAGCTTATATCCGACAGACCTTTGTCCCGACTCATTCTCATGTTGGTATACTGAGGGGCAGAAGTAATGTACCTCACCTTGCCTTGGACATCTTTATCTAAAGCTACGACGTGCGTATTCACATTTCCCCCAGCTTTAAACTGTGACATGGAATCCTCGCCCACATAAATATCGTAGTATAGCTGATTGGTTTCAATAACGACGCCCGTTGCCCCCGTAGAAACGATCTCTCCCATTTTAGGTACAATACGCGACACCTTACCATCTGCGGATGCCTTCAGCACCATACGTCCGCGCTGCAATTCCAAAGTTTTGAGTTGAACACTTAATGCCTGCTTTTGTTGAGCCAGAAGATCCACATTGTATTCGCTATTCTTAACATCTTTTCGTGTTTGCGAGGTTTGAGTCAAGGCTTCCTTGGCTTTTTCTGTTTTGATACGAGCCTGCTGGCGTTCCTCAGCCGTTGCGCCAGCCTCCATTTTATCCAAAGCGGTTTGCTGCTGAGCGATCCCATTTTTAGCAATGTCCGATTGTTTGCTAGCCGCTATAATCTGGTTTTTGGCAACTTCAACCTGATCTGTAGCTGTATCTAACGCGATTTGGGCATTATCCAGTTGGTTTTTGGCGTTATCCAGTTCTGCTTTGGTTCCAGCTCCAGCATCATATAACGCTTTGATACGGTTGTAATTCACATTAGCCAAGTCCAGAGCCTGTTGTCTGGATGATACTGTTTTTTGCGCGATTTCCGCATTTCTTTTGGCTGTCTCTACTCCTGTCAGAGCTGCGTCCAACGATTGCTGTGCTGCTTCAATAGCCAGCTTTTGTCTTAGAATATCTTCCGCACGTGTTCCTTGATTTAATAAGGACTCTCCTGCTTGCGCGGCTTGAATGTCCAATTGTCCCTGTTTTTCTGAAGTTGAAATTTTCTCCGACTGATTTTGCAGTCCGTCTTTAGCCTGTTTTATTTTCACATCAGCCTGTGCGATATCCGTTTTTAATTTCTCAATTTGCAAATCAAGGTCTACAGGATCGAGGGTCATGAGCACATCCCCTTTTTTCACCTGTTGTTCTTCCTTCACCTCAATCGTGTTTACTCTTCCCCCTACGCCCTGAAAAGCAACATTTACGGTATCTGCCGTAAGCAGTGTGTTTTTTTGTTGGGCTGCCATACTCACAGCATCCTTGCCGCTCATTGCCATCAGCGTACCTCCGGTACCTAATGCAACAACAAGTAGCACGTACACAATGATCTTTTTATTCATTGCAATAAACTCTCCTTCATGATGATTTAGCCAATGATAGTTAAAAAATAATAGTCAAAAACAAATAAGGAACCTGATAGTACGACGTCTAACTATTTAAGCCGGGAAATTTGATTACTCCCGTTTTATCCGTTCAAGTCCTGAGGAAAACTTATTTAATAACGTAGCAAATAGAATATGATCTTCCTTTGTAAATTCATTCATTAAATCCGAAAAAAGCTGGATGAACATCGGAATTTTTTCCGTCATTAACTGTTTTCCTTCATCAGTCAAGGAGATCGCGGTCATACGTCGATCCGTCAGCGTACTTCTTCGGATGATGCCGTCCCGTTCCAGCTTATCAATTACGCTGGTTACTGTTGAACGAGTAACCCCTGAATATTCAGCCAGCTCTGATGGAGTCAATGCACGTTCATGTAAAAACAATGGCATTAAAATTTTCAGGTTGCCTACAGATAGCCCATATTCCGAGAGTCTGGAAGACACTCCATTGTACACTTCATGTGCTGCCTGCACGAAAAGTACCCACGTATTCAACGATTGGGAGTCCACATTTGGAAACTTTTCAGTCAATAAATGTATTCTCTTGGGATCGGCATTGATTTTAAAATCAGAATTCAATGTGAAGCTCCCCCTCTGTAATTAGTAATCATACTATACGACGTCAAATAGTTATGAGTCAATATCTTTTTTTGTTCATTGAAATAAAAAAGGCCTCCAAGCTCCTTTCAAGGAGTCATGGAAACCTTCTGGCCTTAGAAAAACCGTCCTTTTTTCAGTACCAGTGGAATTCCGCCTATGATGAACAGATAGCGGAGATCCACAATTTTTTTCAATTGTGCGGCCACCCAACCTTTTATTTTGCGTTTGCCCACCACGGCGACGGCTTCGCCTTTTCCAAGCGAAGCAACCGTCCCTTTATTGGAAAATACGAACTTGTGCAGCTCCTTTTTGCGAAGAGTAGCGGCCAGATTCTTGGCACAAAGGACCCCTTGCTGCATCGCAATTTGGGCCGTCGGTGGATAAGGGCGTCCTTCGGGATTAAACATCAAGGAGCTGTCCCCGATAATAAAAATATCATCGTGGCCCGGTGCACGCAGAAAATCGTCGATTTTCACCCTTCCACGCATCACTTCGAATCCAGCTTTCTCAATTAATCCGTTTCCACGAATCCCTCCCGTCCAGACCACCGTGCAGGCTTCGATTTTCTCACCCTCACCAACGATTACACCATCCTGCAAGCATTCCTTAATCGGAATTCCAATGCGGAAGGTGACCCCTTTACGCTTAAGGACATCCATCGCATACTCCACCAGTTCAGGATCAAACCCCGGCAGTGCCGTAGGAGCTGCCTCGACGTTAATGATTTGAATCCGGTTAAAGTCGATGTCATAAGCTCTAGCTAGCTGTGGCAAACGATCCGCCAACTCCGCTACAAACTCAATGCCGCTAAAACCAGCGCCCCCTACGACGAAATTGAGGCGACCTGGTTTACCATCATTTTTATACAGGGCCAGCTGGTATTCAATATGCTCCCGAATCAGGCGAACGGAGTTAATACTGCGAATCGTCAGCGCAAACTTATCCATCCCCGGAATGCCAAATGTTTCTGGCTCCCCGCCTAGTCCAATGACCAAATAATCATAGGACAGCGAGCCGTCCTCCAGCACGATTTTTTTCTCCTTTGGTATGATTTCCTTAACCGTTCCTTTGACTAAATCCACCTTGAACTCATCGATCAGTTGGGCAATCGGAATCCTTGAATGCTCAATCGTATCCGTACCTGCCGCAGGCATATGAAGATGTGTCGTAATATAGTGGTAATCATGACGGTTGATCAGCGTGACATCCGCCTCATTGTGCTTGAGCTCCTTTTGCAATTGCTGAGCCGTCAATATACCGCCATATCCGGCGCCCACAATGACAATTTTGGGAATACTGCTCATGCTTCTACCCCTTCCGATATACATAATTATTCAAAGCTGTTCTCTCAAAACGGTTAATTTACACTCACAAAAAAGTCTTCATCAAATATTAATAGCTTTAACTTTGCAAGCGGAACCTGGCAGTTTATAATGATAAACAGTGAATCATGCGTTCGGCGGCTATCTGAACCTCTATGCGGCTGATTCAATAATTACAAATTCCATACTATCCCTTTCGGAGGTGTTTTTAGAGTGACAACTCAATCCACAGGCGCGGAGATCCGCGATCTGATCATTATTGGAGGCGGTCCAGCCGGTATTTTCGCCGCTTTTTACGGAGGAATGCGTCAGGCATCCGTCACCTTAATTGAAAGTATGCCCCAACTGGGCGGCCAGCTTGCAGCCCTTTATCCTGAAAAATATATTTATGACGTTGCTGGCTTTCCTAAAGTAACTGCACAGGAACTGGTCAACAATTTGGTTCAACAAATGAACCACTTTAATCCAGAAGTGCAGCTAGAAGAGAAAGTCGTATCGTTAGAGAAAAAAGAAGAACGCCACTTCATCGTAAAAACAGACAAAGGTGGCGAGTATCATGGTAAGGCGGTTATTATTACCGCTGGTGTTGGTGCTTTCGAGCCGCGCAGACTGGAGCTTCCAGGTGCCGAACATTTTGAAAAAACGAACCTGCATTACTTTGTTAGCGACCTGAGCAAATTTGCAGGCCGAAAAGTGCTAATCAGTGGTGGCGGTGACTCTGCCGTAGACTGGGCACTCATGCTGGAACCAATTGCAGAACAGGTTACATTGATTCACCGCCGCGACAAATTCCGTGCGCATGAACACAGTGTCGAAAACCTCCTCGCATCCAAAGTAAATGTTATTACACCAACGGAAATTACAGAATTGCATGGAGAAGACACGATTACGAAAGTCACTCTTGCTCATGTAAAAACCAAAGAAACACAGGAAATCGAAGTGGACGATGTGATCGTTAACTTTGGATTTGTATCCACACTTGGCCCGATTGCTGAATGGGGAATTGAAATCGAAAGTAATTCCATCGTGGTCGATTCTCGCCAGGAAACCAATATTCCCGGCATTTTCGCCGCAGGGGATATTACAACCTATCCAGGCAAGCTCAAGCTGATTGCGGTCGGCTTTGGTGAAGCCCCTACGGCAGTCAACAACGCCAAGGTCTATGTAGATCCAGATGCCAAGTTGTCTCCTGGTCACAGCAGTAACATGAAAATGTAGTTTAGTTTAGACTATGACAAAAAAGGGTATTTTACTCCAAATTTGAATGTTTGGAGTGAAATACCCTTTTTTACGGTGTGCCTATTCGTTGCAGTGATTGTCCGTAAAGCCATTCGAACCCTGAATGACTTTACAGTCGCAGTACGAGAGCTTGTCCGGTCTAATGAAGGACTACGGCTGTATTCATCTCTAGATTTCTTTTGTGAATTTCAGCCAGCAACAGTGCAATGAAGTCACATTCAAGTTTAAGCTCGATTGCCATCTGATAGGAATCCAAAAGCATCTCATCCGTCAGCATAGCCATCCTCGACACAACCTTTCCTTTTATTTCAAAATCTATTCTATCAAAATACCAAAAACGGAACAAGCGTTCTGTTATCCACAGCCAATTGTGGAAATCCTGTGTATAAATTGTTGGTAAGTGTCGTTAACCCTTATATGTGACAGGGGATAATGTGGACAATATTTATACACAGAATTTTGAAGCTTGAACACAAAAAAAATATTTTTATTATTTATACAAATATATTATATTTAGCGTCTTGTTAATAGATTAAATTGGGATTTTATTGAAGAAAACAGAAATTTATTGAGGTCTTGTATTAACCTCTAAAATCCATACCCTTCCATTCTGATCAAGCCCGTAATCAAATCCTAGTTGTCCAATCCCAGGAAACCTTTTTTCCAGCACAGGAATACAGCGCTGTGTAAGTTCAATGATCTCTCGCCGCTTTCGCGTAGCAAGCCGCCGGGGATATATCATTCGAAGCGCATCTGTTCCCTTCAGCAAAGTTCCCCCTCTGCACAGATTCGTAATGACCAGTCCGGGACGAGCATGACGTGCAACTACCGCACGAAAATCCCATCTCTGCCCTTCCTTCACAACTTTGACTCGATAGTCGACAGGTCTACCTTGAATACTTGCCAGTTGGATCCCTTGTTGAATGAGATATGGGCGTTGGATTCGGAGCTTATGGATTCCGATTACAAGTGCTCTAAAATGACTGAACCGGTGCGTGTGCTCCATACGCGTGCAGGTGTATCCCCTACGCTCCTTTGCCACACGCATGACTCCGATTCCTCCGCCTCCTTTTACAGGTTTTATAAACACAAAAGCATGCCGCCGCAGCATCATGCGCAATTGATCTTCACTATATAGACAGGTTTCCGGTATATAAACGGCGGTATGTGGATGGTGGAGCAGCGCCTTCGTCTTTAGCCATTTGCTTGCAAGTTGTCTCATCTAACCCTCTCCTTTCGCCGTCAGGTATACTTATACATACTCAACAGGAATATTCTATTCTTGGATGATTGTCCGCGGCATGTGTCTATTTCGACAAGATCATGGCGAACGGTAGCATGCACCGAATATCACTGGTACAATGACAATAATCTACTACCATTTGCACGGAACAGCGGAATTTACCGCCAAATCGTTTTTCAACAAGGAGGTCAACTCATGAATAGCAAAATTGGCATCATGGACATTGGCTCAAACTCCATACGTCTGGTGATCTATGAAATGACAGAGACAGGAGCCTATCGCATTGTGCAGGAATGCAAAGAAGCTGCCCGACTGAGCGAAAAGGTTGGGGCCAACGGCCGTATGGAACGGGAGGCGATTCGAAGCATCGCTCCATTGTTGCGCCAATTTATGGCGGTATGCCATATGCACGGGGTTGTCCGTATGCGTGCAGCAGCAACAGCAGCCATCCGCAATGCCACGAATTCGGACGAAATCGTCCAATGGATTGCGGAGGAGACAAATTTAACACTGGAAATACTGAGCGGAGAGCAAGAAGGCTATGCCGGTTTTCTGGGTGTAGTGAACACTATGAATGTGAGTGATGGAATCATCATTGACATCGGGGGTGGCAGTACCGAAATTACGCTGTTCCGCGATCGAAAGCGACTGCATACGGTGTCATTTCCCTTTGGCGCCGTCAATATGAACTGGCGCTTTGGACGTGAGGTCAAGAATGGCGAATGGTCTCCTCAGCAGATTGAGGAAATGGAGAGCTTTGTCCGTTCTTCACTGCAAAATCATGATTGGATCTTCTCCAATCCGGATCTGCCATTCATCGGGCTAGGTGGGACCCTGCGTACTTTGGCTAAAATCAATCAGAAGCGGCAGGATTACTCACTTCCTGTGACGCACCATTACGAAATGACGATAGAAGATGTCGATTACTTCTATGGCAGTCTGCCCCATCTTCCCTATGAAAAACGCAAAAAAACAGCCGGCCTGTCCAAGGACAGAGCCGACATCATTGTACCGGGTCTTATTATATTGAAAACGATATTTGAAGCTGCTCAAGGCTCCGCGTATCTGGTCAGTGGAGCGGGTCTGCGAGACGGCCTATTTCATGAGCTGGTCAACGCTGAACAGCCCGTGGTAGCTAATCCGCTTATCACATCCATTCGCAATATCCTTTCGTTTGCTGTCCCGGTTAGCGAAGCGCATGTCAAGCGGGTTAACGAGTACGCCGTCCGGCTCTATGACACATTAGCTAGCGGAACCTCAGCTGCTATGGACAAACGTTTGTTACTGACCGCAGCAACTCTTTACAAAACGGGAGCTGCCTTGAATTACTATCATTTTCGCCAGAATTCCGTGTTCTGGATCTTACATGCAGGCATTGGCGGTCTATCCCATAGGGAAACGGTACTAGCCGCGTTGATCGCGGATTACCATCCCAAGAACCGGACCCCCCGTTTGCTACGCACACATGCGGATATTTTGGAGCCTTCCGACGAGGAACGTGTACATCGGCTCGGCTCGCTGCTCCAGCTCGCGATTGGCATGGATCGGAGTGAGTCCGGAATGATTACCAGCATCAATCCTACTACAGGGGATGACGCAATGCATCTTCGTTTGGAAAGCAAGAGTGAACCCATATTAGAACAACGAGAACTAGAATCCGTTGCGAAAGATTTCCAAAAGGCGTGGAACCTCACATTGTCGTGGTCCATTCTACCTTCTTCCAATTTCTAACCTTCATCGCTTCAGATTGGCTCCTGATGGGAGCCTCTTTGTCGTTTCTGGACACAAATTGATAGCTGCCATTAGGCAAAAGCTGGCGCGCCTTCACATTATCCCTTAACGATAAATGCAGAATATCTGCCAGCATTTCTTTGATCCCGTCATCATAAATCGGGCACATCAGTTCAATTCGGCGGGTCAAATTGCGCGTCATCCAATCCGCACTGGACAGAAATAACTCGGATTTCCCTCCATTTTCAAAATAAAACAATCTGGAATGCTCCAGGAAGCGGTCTACAATACTGATGACACGTATGTTCTCGCTGAATCCTTCCACACCGGGACGCAAACAACAAACCCCTCTAATGATAAGATCAATCTTCACACCTGCTTGGGAAGCCGCATATAGTTCATCGATCATCTCCTGATTGGATAAGGAGTTGATCTTGGCAATAATCCGGGCGGGCTTACCTGCCAATGCTTGCTCTGCTTCCCTACGGATGAGTTCAAACAGCTTGTTCTTCATTCCCGTTGGAGCCACCGTAAAAGCTTGCAAAGTCTTGAGCGCAGAGAATCCCGTGATTTCATTAAACAGTTCGGAGGCATCCTCACCAAGTACTGGATCCGACGTAAACAATCCGATATCCGTATACACACGCGCCGTGCTTTCATTATAATTGCCTGTACCTACATGCACATATCGTTTGAGTGCGTTGCGCTCATGGCGTATGACAAGAATGATTTTGGCGTGCGTCTTCAAGCCAACCAACCCATACACTACGTGACAGCCTGCTTTTTCAAGCGTACGCGCCCAGGCAATATTACGTTCCTCGTCAAAACGGGCTTTCAGCTCCACCACCACTGTTACCTGCTTGCCCGATTCGGCCGCACGTGCCAATGCCGGAATCAGCTTCGATTCCCCGTTGACACGGTACAGGGTCATTTTGATTGCCATCACATCCGGGTCCTCTGATGCCTCAATGATAAAATCAGTTACCGCATCGAATGATTCATACGGATGATACACGAGCACGTCCCGTTTGCGAAGTACGTTGAAAATATCCTCCTGCGGGGGCAATTCTTCCGGATACAGTGGTTTGATTGCCGGGAATTTCAAATGCGAATACCCTTCCAAATGATCGGCAAAAGACGATAAAAATGTCAGATCCAACGGCCCGTCCACCTCAAAAACATGGTCGAACAGCTTGAATTCGCGTTGAAGCTCCATCAGGGCATAGGGATGAATCCCTTTTTCTACTTCCAATCTTACTGGCGCGCCCCGTCGTCTTCGACGCAGCTCTTTTTCAATCTCTTCGAGCAAATCTTCGATTTCTTCTTCATTAATGGATAAATCGGAGTTACGTGTCACACGAAAAGCATGAACGGCCTCTGGGATATACCCAGTGAACAGCGTTTGGATATGATGCTTGATCAGTTCCTCAATTAAAATAAATGATTTCTTCTTGCTATTGGAACGTAACGGCACTGTAACCACACGTGGAATATTCGAAGGCACCTGCACAATGGCAAAAAGCGGTTTATCCTCCTCCGTATCCCCCGGACGTCTCAAAACGACCGCTAAATATACGTATTTATTGTGAACGAGTGGAAAAGGACGGCTCTGATCGACCGCCATCGGCGTGAGCACCGGAAATATAATTTCATGAAAATATGCATCCAGCGACTTGCGCTGTGTCGTATTTAAGTCTTCATATTCGAGCAGTAAAAGACCTTTTTTCGTCAAGAGGCGAGAAATATCACGATAGGTCCGGTATTGTTCCGATACCATCGAGACAGTACGCTTGATCAGGCGTTTGTACAAACCGGAGGGGGTATATCCCGTAAAATCCTTTTGCATAAAACCCGCCTTGATTTTCTCGCGCGTCTCTGCAACACGAACAGCCATAAACTCATCCAAATTGCTAGATACAATCGCCAAAAATTTGGCTCTCTCCAGCAACGGTGTATCTGCATCCTGAGCTTCCTGAAGCACACGGCGATTAAATTCAATCCAGCTTAAATCTCGGTTAAAGTAACGTTCTGACCCGGCTTTATCCTTATTCTGACTCTCTATCAACATATGGCCTCCATCAATTCATGCAGTATAGTTACCCTTTATTGTACTATTAGATGAAACGCACTAGCATCACAGTAGTGTAAACGCAATGTAAAATGTGTGTAAACACAAACTGGATATTTGAAAAGGTCATTCGGATGCTTTACAAAAATAGCATTAAGCGGTACAGTGTTTACGTCTGTTTCATAGAGTAGATTGAAGAACCGTTTCTTTTTCAGTTGTTTATGTTCGTTATGATGTGTAGTAACCACTTAGAAGCCACGTTCAATTGCTGATTTTCAAATGGCATGATATAGGGAGGATTTACGTTATGGAACCCAAGAAAACGCCACGCGTACTGCAAAAAAACATCGAATTTTTCACCGCAGCGCTGTCTCAACACCTCGTTACGGTCTGGCAAGAGGACCCTACAGGTGTATACTGTGAGATTGGCTGTGGATATATCGAGTTATTCAGTAGCGAGATGATTCGGGTGCGCAATCAAGATGGAACCCCAAGCCATTATGACCGCAATATTACCATGTTTCAGCTAATCACAAAGGATCAGCCGATATAATTATTATATGCTATGCCTGCGCTGTTCTTCCAGATTAGAATTGCTTTATGTTTACAACTACCGATTTTCATATCTGCTGAATCTTGCAGTTTTTCAAAAAGCGCCTCAGAGCGCTTTTTTTGTCGACCTTTTTTGAACATCGTTTCGAAAAGCAGTATGATAAGGGAGCATATTACCTAAATTTAAAGGGGAATCAACCGATGGAGCATACAACATCAGATGAGCGCATCCTGGTTATGACCGCGGTTGAAGGCGAACGGGAAGCTGTACTGCGGGGCCTGAAAGGCGACACCCGTTTTGTGGTCGAGCTAGCTGGCGTGGGCGCACCGTCCGCGGCGGCTTCAACCGCGCTAGCACTGGCGGCGGCTGGTGACTACCGTCTGGTCATCAGCGCCGGAATTGGTGGCGGCTTCGCGGAGGTCGCTGCATTGGAGAGCGTCGTTGTTGCTGACGCGATCATTGCCGCCGACCTGGGGGCCGAGACGGCAGAGGGCTTCAGCAGCGTGGACGAGCTGGGGTTCGGCTCAAGCAAAATTGCCGTGAACGTTGCCACCGCGCAGCGATTGGTTCAGGCGTTGCGTGCCGCCGGACAGACGGCTGTCGCGGGGCCGATCCTGACCGTCTCTACGGCCACCGGTACGGCGGCAACAGCGGAACGGCTGGCCAAACGCGTTCCTGGAGCTGCTGCCGAAGCGATGGAAGGCTACGGCGTGGCCGTGGCGGCAAATAGGCTAGAACTGCCGACGATGGAAATCCGCACGATTTCCAATGCTGTCGGTCCACGTGACCGTGCAGCCTGGCGAATCAAAGAGGCTTTGCAAGCATTGGAAGCCGCATTTTCTACATTAACGGAGGTTATATAGATGCAAATTGCTTTTTCACCTTGTCCCAACGACACTTTTGTCTTCCATGCCCTGGCGCATGGTTTGATTCCGGGCGCACCCGCGCTGGACATTACATTCGCCGATATCGACATCACCAACAATCTGGCGATCACACCAGACGGACTGGATATCATGAAAATTTCGTATGCTGCACTCCCTTGGGTACTGGATGAATATGCCCTGCTGCCTTGTGGGGGCGCACTGGGCCGGGGTTGTGGGCCACTCGTGCTGACCAAGGAAGGTTCCACCGTCAAAGGCCCGGAAGCCCTGTCCGGCAAGCGTGTAGCCGTTCCGAGTGAACGTTCCACTGCCTATCTGCTGTTCCGCCTGTGGGCGGCCAAGCATGTGCCTGGGGGTGTCGGCGAGATCGTCGTGATGCCGTTCGACCAAATTATGCCTGCTGTCCGTGACGGGAAGATAGATGCCGGACTAGTTATTCATGAAGCACGGTTCACGTATCCGTCCTACGGGCTTAGTAAGCAAGTCGATCTGGGGAACTGGTGGGAAGAAGATACAGGACTGCCGATCCCGCTCGGAGCTATTATTGCCCGCCGTACGCTGGATCTGGATGCGATCACAAACTGGATACGCGCCTCTGTCGAATACGCTTGGCAGCATCCCGAAGCTTCGCGTGAATATGTATTGTCTCATGCGCAGGAGCTTTCACCTGATGTCGCCCAATCGCATATCGACCTGTACGTTAACGATTTTACCGCCAATCTGGGCGACAGTGGATATGCCGCCATCGAAGCTTTGCTCGGTCGTGCCGCGCAGGAAGGGCTGGTACCTTCGTTTGATTTAGCCCAACTGCGCCCTACATCCACAACAATACGTTAAAAGGGAGAGACATGCCTTGCATGTTTTCCTACTGAATAGAGTAGTTTAAACATATAAAACCTCCCGAACGAGCACATGGCCTAGCCATGCGCCCCATTCGGGAGGTTTTATCATTTCATATGGCGAATCTTCATTCGACTCGCTTGATCCCTATACTTAGTTCTGTTCCTGCTCCACAACCTCGGTCTTAAATACGTTATCCAGTTTGGTACCCAATCTTTTGACCAGCGGCACCTTGATATCCCGGCTCAGCTCCTTGAAAAAAGCGTCCATGTCACAATTAATCTTATCCAACACGACCTTCACGGTACCCTCCTCCAAGATCTGCTCATTCAGATCCTCCGGTACGGTAACCGAGATATCATACTTCTTGCTTAACGTTTTAATGTAGCGGGTAAAGATTTCGATAAGCTCCTCATTGTTGAACTTCTCAACTGCAACTTGCCCTTTGTTGGTAAATTTCAAATTCACTCTCACGTTAGCATTTCCCCTTTTCCTTTTGACCATTTATTTTGGATAAACGTTGAACCTTTCAGAGGCTCTTCAAAGAAAGGGCCTTACCGGTCGTTTTAGACTCTTGTCCTTTGATATACTAAGTATAACACATTAAGGCCGTTTTCATTTCCCAACTTGTCGTTTTATGATAAAAAATGATAAAATTTGCGCATTTTCAGCATAAATTCTTTCTTTTCATGCCAATCATTAGGAATACCCCCTACACAAATACACAAAAAAAACGCCTATCTCGCAAAAGAAAGACGTTTCCGTATAGATGCCTAAGTGGTATGCATTTACAGAGGTTTCGTACATTCCCAACCATGTGAACGATACTCACGCACAGCGTCTCGTATATCCTCAATATCATCAGTATGCAGCAAAACGGCAGGTAGAATAACCCAATATTCATTCTCCGCTAGATCAATAAATACGTCCTCGACATCGTAATATTGCATATCGCCAAATGCCGTGTCCCTGATCTTCTGTCCAACTAAAGGTGTAAACGGAGAATCAAATGTTTTCATCACCTTCGTATATTCCTTCACGCCCGTTGCCGAGATTTGCTGTGAAATAATGACGCTCAATGCTGTTACCTCCCTGACCTAATAATGCTCATTATACCCTTCTCTCAGACCCTCTACAAAACCTTGCGTAAAAAAAATCATAAAAATCAATAGACCGATGCCAATAGCAACGGAGCTGATTACAATAATGAAGATGCCCTGCGTGTTTCTTTGTTCCATTCGTTTCGTCAAAATTCCAAAAACCAAACCTAAGACACCCAACAATCCTCCAAAGACAAAAAAACTAAATATGAACCCCAAACCTGCAAAAATCCAGCCAAAGAAAGCGAGCAGCCATCCCTGCTGCTGCGGCTCGCTCTGTTTCATCTGCCAACGTTCCCTCGCTGTAGGTGTATATCTGTCCATTTCTTAACTCCCCCGCTTCATCTGCAAAACCCAACATCGGAATACATTAGGTTCCTCCTACTGCTGACCGGTGAGTTTAAAAGTGCCGCCTTCCCGCTTCCCAAGCGGATAATTTTGAACCGTCATTTCCACCCTCGTATTCTTATCCCATACCGGAAGCTTGTCAGATGTACCGTACTCTTTCATAGCTATGTTTATGACTTCCTCCGCCTTCTTCGTCAATGCAGCTGAGGACATATTATATTTACCATAACCTTGATAAGCACCGCCAAAACCAAGATTAGGTTGATTGTTCACATTCAGTAGCACACCCTTCAACGTGCCATCCTCTGTTACATCAAAAGTCACTTTTTCCAATACAAAATCATCGGTAACGACAGATGTCTGCTCTAACATATGCGTTATGGCTGACAGGTTAGCTGTTAATCTAACTCGTCCCAGTAGCGCCTCTGTATCGTTGTGTTGCTTCGTTAACGCTTGTGTTGTTTTATTTAGTGAAGCGTTCGCACTAGTTAAAGTATTGACCTTCGTATTCAGATTATAATTCCACACCGCCAAGGCTATACATCCTAGTACAGCTACTCCTGAAATGACTGTTGCTACAACTGCGAGCTTACGAACAGAATGTGCTTGCGGCTCCACAGACTGAGCATGACTGCTTAATTCTCCCATACCAAACTTCCTCTCTACTTATATAGTCATATTTTACTATTCCCTCCTCTGATAATCTAGTATATTTTTCCTAATTCCATATTTCTATGCATTTGTACAGGAATTCGTTTCATCAGCCCTGGAGTTTCGGTTCTTTCGTTTTCTAGGAGATGCTGTATTTACCAGATACACACTGCCTGCAATCAGCACCAGCCCCACAACAAACGTCAAAGTAAGCGATTCCTTGAGCATTACCATACTAAAGACTGTGGACAACACCGGAATCATAAACGTATATGAGCCGACGGTTCCTGCATCTCCATTGTCGATCAGTTTAAAATAAATTATCCAGCCCATCGCAATCACGAATATCGAAATAAACAATAGAATTGCGATAAAGGAGGTCGTCCAGTGAATATCGCTCCATTTCTCGGTCGTAAATCCAATCCCATTGAGTATAATCCCTCCCAATACGAGCTGCATCGTCACCGCCCAAATGGAGTCCAGCTGCTGACTTTTTTTCTTCATATAAATCGTTCCGAGCGCCCAGCACAATCCTGAAGCTAGCCCCAACACAATACCCAGTACCGATAAATGCCCTGCCATTCCACCAGAGCTAATCACGATCACCCCGCCAAAACCCAGTACCAGTCCAATGACCTTCAGGGGAAACATGCGCTCCCCTAACCACATCCAGGAGAATAATCCCAACAGGATCGGCTGAAGGAATACTAAAGTGGAAAATAACCCAGCAGGCAAATAACGCAGCCCTACCGTCTGCAAGCCATAGTAGCCTGCAATATTAAATATGGACAGCACAAGATAAGTCCACGCATTTTGTCTAAAACGCAAGGTTTCCCGGTGACGTATAGCGAACAATAGCAGAATCACACCACCCAGCAGGGTACGGATTCCTGAAAAAAATATCGGCGGCGTATCTGGCAAAGCCAGCTTGGTCAACGGCCAGTTGATCCCCCATACCATCACTAATATCAAGACAAGCCACAACGTAGCTTTAGGTGTTAATTTTTTCATAGATGTCTTCTCTCCCTTAGATTTTTCATCGCTCATTGCTACCGACTAAAATCTGAATAGCCGTTTGCAAAGTTTTGCTTTACTAGCGTATACTGTGGTCACTAATAAATAAAATGAATGTTTTCAATAAGGGAGATAACTTTTCACTTATGACCATTACTCAGATTATGATCTTCGTTCGTGTAGCTGAAACGCTAAACTTCACCCAAACTGCCCATGAGCTGCATATGACGCAGCCCGCGGTCAGCCATGCCATCGCCAGCATCGAAAACGAGCTGGGTGTCCAGCTATTGCTGCGCGACCGAAAAAAAGGAGTGCTGCTGACAAATATCGGGCACAAGGTACTGCTGCAATTCCGTATGATGCTGCAAAGCATGGAAAAGGTACAGCAGCAGGTGGCTGCTGAAAAAGGTCTAGACGTGGGCACGATCACGATCGGTGCCTTTCCTTCTGCCTCAGCCTATTTTCTGCCCCCGATTATTCATCATATTCGTCAGCATTATCCGAACCTTGTTTTCGATCTACATGAAGGCTCCACGAATGAAGTCAAGGAGTGGGTGCATACCAGAGAAATCGAAGTCGGTATCATCCTGTTACCAGACCCTCAGGTAGATATCATCCCATTATGTCAGGATGACATGGTTATTCTCCTGCCAGACGGTCACCCTCTACAATCGCACAATAAAATTGCCATCCGTGACTTGAATGAGCAGGATATGATCTTTTGTAAAGGTGGACATGAGGTCGCCATTATGGAAGGTTTTGAACGCGAACAAAGTCAGTTGCAGGCACAATTCATTACTCACAATGTCAGCACCTTGGTCAGCATGGTTCGACAAGGACTGGGTATGGGCATTGTTTCTTCACTCGCCTTGTCCACGTTCCCCCATGATCTGACCGTCAAGGAGACTTCACCTCTGATCACACGTCAAATCGGTATCGCTGTACCATCCCTGCACAATGCTTCTCTGGCTGTACAGTTATTTGTGCGTACTGCGCAGGAGCTGTTTACGGATATGAAGCAGTAGAAGCATTGGATTATGAACATAAGGAGGTCTATTCATATGCAGAGAAATCAAATCATTCGACCAAATAGCTAAATTTCTAACCTATAAGCTTATACATCACATATAATGCATTAATTACATTGGTATATTATCCCATCCCAGCGGGTAACCTATATGCTGAATACCTGCAATTTTCAAACTAGGAGGGTTTTGCATTGATCATCTCGTTATTTTGATCAGAAGTTTTTCTGCATTCGTTATCCTCATGCTAATTGGGAGAATATTGGGGAAGCAAACCCTTTCCAATATGAACTTTCACGAATTCGTAACGGCAGTTATATTAGGAGCTATGGCTGCTAATTTTGCATTTAACCAAAAAATAGAAGTTGTCCACCTATTAATAGCCCTGTCTGTTTTTACAATTACTTCTTATGTTTTATCCAAGTTTTTTTTGAAATTCAGAAACTTTAAGATGTGGACAGAGGGAGCACCCACCGTTCTCATAGAAGGAGGGTTCATTCTCGAAGATAACCTAAAAAAAAATAATATGACATTGGATTCTTTAAACCAACAACTTCGCCAGAAAGAAATTTTTAATATAGAAGAAGTGCAGTACGCCCTCCTTGAGATTAACGGAAAACTATCTGTTCAAAAGAAAAAGGAACTGCAAGCCGTGACATTAAAAGACCTGCAGTTGAATGCAGGTAATGCCACACAGTTCCCAATTGAGCTTGTAATCGACGGACAGCTTTTGCATGGCAATTTAAACTCCAATCATATTCCCGAATCATGGCTGCTGTCTCAACTGAAGGCCCGCGACAAAAAGTTAGAGGACGTATTCTATGCCGTTAAAGGCAGCAACGGCCAACTCTATGTGGATGAATATAAGGATAAAATCCAGCATCCAATTGATGTGGAGTAGTATTGACTTTCGGTCAATAGTTACCTGAGATTCAACGTAATCAGATAATTGTATTTGGCAGCGTGCTTAAGCTCATCCAAAATGATACCGTACACCGTGTCCTTATAGATACCGGCAGGCAAACCAAACCAGATGTTGCGATATCGTTCCACCGCACCCAACTCTCCCATCAAGGCGCGCTGTAGACCTTCTGTATAAGATTGCACCCTCTCATATTGCTCACTACTGATGCCTGCAATTTCCTGTCCTGTCAAAGCCCGATACATCTCTCTGAACATTTTATTGTGACCGCGCTCATCATTACGGATGCTTTCAATAATAGCCACCTGCTCTTGTGAGGGTGCCAAATTGATCAATTCATCGTAGAACAACTCATCGTTACGCTCCCCTTGTACCGCTTCCTTTATCATTTGTACTGCTTTCGGAAATCCTGTGTTCCAGATCGGTACAAAATCGGCCCGCATATAGTATGAATTTCCCCAGTAAGAAGGTACTTGATACAAGTTTATTCCTCCTAATGTTAGTTTTTAGAAAGTATATGCGCATCTGCCCATGTCGGTTCCTAACATTAGGAGAATATACTGATGATAGCTATCCTTCAATGTCGGATCAAACCTCCAGCTACATCATCCCAGCGCCAAGAAACCTCATGTCCATGGAGATGCAGCCCCCCAAACCACTCATCGATCCCTTGAACTGCAATGCGGTCCGCTGATCCATTCAGTACCTCTTTACCCAACTCTGTCAGAATTACCTTTCGGTTCAGAAAATCCGGAATTTGTCTGAAATCCAAGCCCGCCTCAATCCCGTCAATGATCAGCAAAGGATGTTCGCCTTGCGCCAAAGCACGAATAAATTTCCAGTATTCGAGATCACCCATGCCAAGCACATGCAGAACGTCAGTTACCTGACGAAACAATTCCAATGCCGTATTCACTTCATTATGAACGGCCTGAAGCGTGGTCTGTTCCACAATGCCAAGACCATTCTGCTCCGAGGGCAGCCGCTTGAGATGCGCTGTGAAAGCTTCATAGGCAAAAGGCAGGCCGGATGCTGCCAATTCTGCCTTCTTGTCTTCCAGCAGATTAGCCATTTGAACAGGATCAGGAGAAGCATACGCCTTCCAAAGCTCGCTTCCGAGTTCCATTTCTTGCCGCCCAATAGTCCGCCAGGTCCCAGATAATGTCTGAAGCTGTGCCGGAGTGAGCTGTCCCAAGCCATGAAAGCGTTCGATTCCCGGAAACTCCCCAATGCAGAGCAAGCTCAGCTTCGTGCGGCCCAGTTTCTGTCTTTTGAACCAGTGGAGCAGATAGGCGAGCATGCTCTGATCAAACAGGTCATGCTCAAACCACAATACGATTTCATCATACTTAATAAACTCACGAAGTTTCTGCTCCTGTTCCTCACAACCCATAATATATTCGCTGGTCGGAATACCCATCGATTCTTCTAGGACCCTGGCCCGCAATGCCCGTTCTTCCGCCCCCGCTGGATTTAAAAATATCGGTCCTGCCGGATATACCTCTCTCCATACAAGCACATCACCCTGTACAACACCCTGCTTCAACATCTCGCCTACAACATCACCGTTAACAATATGTAGCATGTTTTGCCCTCCCTCATACAAATGATTGAACACAGAAACGAGATCAGCTACCGGGAGTGTACCTTTCAGCTTTCGGCGAGCATCGTGCAACCGCTTCTTAAGCGTCGGGACCGGAGTGCCCAGATAATCGGAAATTTCCTGAAGAGAATAGCCGTAAAAATAAAACAGCCGCAGAGGCACGCGCAGCTTGGCAGACAGTGCCTTCACCGATTGTTGCAGAACTTGGCTCTCCTCCCTACGCTCCGCAATTTCTGCTACACCCGGTACTCCTCCCGATATCTGCATAGCCTCATCCAGAGGAAGCATCGAATGATGCTTGCGCCGCAGCATCCGCTGGCACTGTCTTACGACAATGGTCTTGAACCAGCCTGGAAAAGCGGACGCGTTCTGCAGCTTCTCCAGATTCTGATAAGCTTCTATGAGCGCATCCTGCACGGCATCTTCCGCGAGATGAACATCCTTCAGCATGTCATAGGACACCGCATAGGCCATCCCGCGAAAATGCAGCATTAGCTGCCCGAACGCTTCTTCATCCCCCTGCCGTGCCTTTTCAACCCACTCCTTCATACATCCCTAGCCTCTTTTCTCTCGTGTTCTTAGTCTTAAGTGCCAACTCCGTGGAGGAAGGTTACAAATCAGCTAGTTTCTCAACAGAAATATATCATCCTTTATTTTTTACGAGGTTAAGTTCAATATGACTTCGACCATGTAGCCATAGCAGTTCGTCCAGTAAAAACGTCAATCCATCCTTACTACGCAAACGCTCGATCAGTTCTGTAACGACTTCCATAATCCCACGCTGTACATTCTTCGCTAGTTGGAGGCCCCCACTTTCCCCATCCACATAAAGATGTGGATGGTCCGGTTGTTCTACCTTTCTTACATGTCGCAGACACAGTATCCCATGTTCAAGATAAAAGAAATAACTACGATCATACAGAACTCCCTCAAATAATTCATACATATGAGGATCATCATCAAGTCCATATGTCATGGTAGCCATTTTTAAACTAACTGGATTGCTCATATATTCTTTCACTCCCTCAGAATTCAAATTGTAAGTTCCTATACTGAAATTCTAGTGAAGTAAAACTCTAATTAAAATAATGTGAATTTTTTATTTGATAAGTCCTGAATGTTTGTATGCAATACTGTAATTTATGTATAAGAAGTCGTTCATTAAATACATTCGCAATATGGTATATATACCAAGTTAACTTCTATTTTGTTAATGAGGTACTTATACTATATGTTTTGAATTCTTATAATCAAATTGGAGAGTGATACAATGAATTTTATAAAATCTATTTATACAAAACAAAACGTAAATAGCTCAGTACTCTTTTTTGCATTTTTAGTTTTATATAGTGTTTTTTCTAAGATTGAAATTAAACCCGTAGCTCTTTTGCTTTTTACAGTTGCATTTGCCTTTTTTAATGCCCTGAGTAAATTTGTCCAATCCACACGTAGTGATAATGATCCTAAGTAAGTAATCTCTACATATTAAAAAAGACCTCCAGGACGAATATAGTACGTGACTATACCGTTCTGGAGGTCTTGATTTACATTTTCGAATTGTTAACACCCCATCATGCAGGTTTGCAGACAATTCATTTCATTGTACCCTTTTAAACTACCTTAACAAGGCTCTTCGTTCGGTTTCCCGGCATCCGTAGCCGTACGGAAGCTTGAACCACAGCCGCATGTAGCTACAGCATTCGGGTTATGAATCGTGAAGCCGCCTGACATTCCAGACTCTTCAAAGTCGATTTCCAGACCGTCCAGGTAGCGGATGCTTTCCTTTTCCACTACAATCTTCATATCCTGTACGTTCATATATATATCCTGATCCGTCTCGTTGTCGTCAAAGCCCATTGCATACGAGAATCCGGTGCAACCACCTGGCGTAACACCCAGACGTAAAAACATATTCGGCGTTTCCTGCTGCTCCAGCATATCCTTCAAACGCTCAGCAGCGGAATCGGTGATGTTAATCATAGCTCCATCCTCCTCTTTTACTTCATGTTCTCCTTCAGTATACTCCACTATTTGCAGGTGCTCAAGTCATGGAATGTCCTTCCCTTACAGGCTTCAAGACCTGTTTTTCTATTCGTTTGTATTGAACACCGGTGGTGTGAGGTTTATAATAGGTGAAGAGTGTGTAAAAGAAACTGTCGGAAATTTGTCATTTCAAAGGCGATATTTTGAGATATTCATCATTGTAGCCTGGCATTGTAACATTTTTCACATATCGTATATCCGCGCTGCCGGATTTTACCGACGGAACGGGACATCCTGTGCGCATCAAGCGCTTGTGCCGCTGATTTGGCGGACAGCCTCGCACAGAGCAACTTGAAGGAGGAATAGGCATGTCCACATTAGTTACACCTTTTACAGACCGCAGAATGGCGGAAATTGTAGAAAAGGTACAGAACGGGATTCGTTTGAACCTCGAAGATGGTATATATTTGTATGAAACTGACGATATCCTCACACTGGGTCAGTTGGCTAACGAAGCTAATTTACGCAAGAACGGAAAAAAGGTTTATTTTATCGAAAACATGAGCCTGTACTTCACCAATGTATGCGAAGCGCGCTGCGCGTTCTGCAATTTCCGCAAGGATCAGGGGGAGGACGGCTCTTATACGTTGTCCGGGCAGGAAATGATTGATTATGTAGAGCAACACATCCATCCGGGGGTAAGAGAATTTCATATCGTCGGTGGTCATAATAATCATGTGCCTTTCCAATACTATGTAGACTCATTGAAGGCGCTGAATGAAAAATATCCCCACGTTACACTGAAAGCCTACACAGCAGCGGAAATTGACTTTTTCACACGCATAAGCGGCTTGAGTATTAAAGAAGTGCTTGAGGAGCTGCAAAAGGCTGGACTTCAATCCCTGACTGGTGGTGGCGCAGAAATCTTGTCCGACGAATATCGCAAGAAGATGCGTGTTACCAAAGCCAACGTGGACCGCTATCTCGAAGTACATCGCACGGCCCACAATCTCGGCATGAAAACTCATACGACTATGCTGTACGGTTCGGTCGAATCGTATCAGGATCGTATTGAACATATGCTGCAAATTCGCGAATTGCAGGACGAAACGAACGGATTTATGGTATTTATTCCACTGTCCATGCAGCCGAAAAGCAAAAACGCCAACATTATGCGTCGTAACTCCGCTTACGAAGATCTCAAAACCATTGCGATCAGCCGCCTGATGCTGGACAATATCGACCATGTCAAAGCTTACTTCATTAATATTGGCCCGCAATTGACGCAGGTCGCTCTCACCTTTGGCGCATCAGACGTCCATGGCACGATTGTGCGCGAGCAGATCAGCCATGCCGCAGGTGCGTTGACCCCTGCCGGATTGACCCGTAAAGAGCTGATCTGGCTGGTCAAAGGTGCAGGACGCATACCTGTAGAACGAGACACCTTCTATAACGAAATTGAAGTTTTCGAATAAATGTAATATCGGATTCAGATTTCCCGCGAGCATATCATCCCCATTACTCACATCATGCAGCATCATGCTGCCCCGGAATACGCTGGTCTGTCTGCCACAGGCAGGCCCGATTCTCGGGTTTTATAACAACAAAAACTTGTGTTAGATCGACGAGACACCAGACCATTTGCCGGGGACACGGTAGCGAAAGGAAGGCGGATTTTGATGAAAAATTTCGTTATTCTGGGGGGCGGCTATGGCGGCCTTACCATTGCCAAAGAATTGCTGGATAAACACATTCCCGACGATGTTCAAGTTATTTTAGTGGATCGAATGCCCTTTCAGGGCTTGAAAACAGAGTACTATGCCCTCGCAGCAGGTACGGTTTCTGATTTTGATTTGCGGGTGCATTTTCCAGATGAGCAACGTCTTATTCGCAAATACGGAGAGGTCACCTCGATGGATCTGGAGAATAAAATGGTCCATTTTCAAGACGGTGAACCCTTGCCCTATGATCAGCTTGTCATTGCGTTGGGTTGTACCGACCGCTTTCACAATACACCGGGGGCTGAAGAACACAGCTGTACGATCCAGTCGTTTAACCATACCCGCCAAACCTATCTGCGCTTGAACGAAATCAAGCCATATGGACATGTCCATATTGTAGGCGGCGGTCTTAGCGGTGTTGAGATTGCAGCGGAGTTACGTGAAAGCCGCACGGATTTGAATATTACCATTATGGATCGGGGCGAGCGGGTGCTGTCAGCATTCCCGCAACGTTTGTCTGCCTATGTACATGCTTGGTTCAAGGAGCATCAGGTTAATGCCCTGAACCATGTTGCGGTTTCTCGTATTGAGCCGGGGGCTATTTATAACCGTGACGAGCAAATTGTAACGGATGCAGTGGTATGGACGGCCGGAATTCAGCCAGTAAAAATCGTGCAGGATTTAGCTGTCCCTAAAGACCCTCAGGGTCGTATCGTGCTCAACGATTACTACCAAATACCAGATCATCCAGAGGTATATGTGGTCGGAGACTGTGCGAGCCTTCCCTACTCTCCAAGCGCTCAGGCAGCAGAGGTGCAAGGGGAACAAATCGCACATATTGTACGTGATCTATGGAAAGGTCAAACGCCTCACCCGCATCCTTTAAAGCTGCGCGGTACATTAGGCGCACTTGGCAAGAAGGCCGGGTTCGGCTATGGCTTTATGGGCAGCACTTCATTGCGCGGCCGTGTACCACGCCTGCTTAAAAGCGGTGTGCTCTGGAAGTCCAAACGCCATTTTGGCTGATCATGCTAAACAAACAAAGAAGACCCGCTCCCAAAGCAGGTCTTCTTTGTATATTGCGTGTATGGGCTAACAGAGCATTATATTTCAATCCAAGTCTAGGTTATCCCATGCTTCAGCTTCCTTAATTTTGTTCATAATCACTTCGTACAGAAGCTCTGCTGAATCTGCGGATACAATCTCACCATTGACCATCGCATAGGGTTCCGCGTTACACTGACCGCAATTGCTTAGGCAGCCGTATTCAATCACATCATAATCTGGATTCTGTTCCAGCTTGGACATGATTTCATCAGTGCCCCAATGCATATTACTGGTGCAAAACTCAATAATAGGTCTTAACATTTTTTCACCTGCTTTGGATGACGGGCATTTTAATTTGGCCCGCTTTGTAATATAATAATAAAGGTATAGGAAAGGAGTTGAATTCTAATGAGCGAAACACAAAGCGTTCAAATGTATGATGAAGTAGCAGATGTACTGGATAAGCTCCGTCCGTTCCTGCAACGCGATGGCGGCGACGTTGAGCTGGTTGACGTAGAAGACGGCATCGTTAAGCTGAAGCTGGTAGGCGCTTGCGGCAGTTGCCCAAGTTCCACAATCACGCTGAAAGCAGGGATTGAACGCGCTCTTCTCGAAGAAGTCGACGGCGTCCAAGAAGTGGTACAAGTATTCTAATGCTTGATGCATAAGATCATGAGAGTCTTGACTTCGGTAACGAAGCTCAAGACTCTTTTTTGTGTTACAGCGTCTGAGGGATCACTCAAGCTTATATGGTTGGCCGAATGGGGTCCAATCCTCCCGATACATCCATAATATTGCCTGTTATAAAATCCGAATGCTCCTCACACAAATAGGCGATCACTCGCGCAATGTCCTCTCCGCTCCCCGGACGCCCACGCGGTGTCTCTTTATCCTGCATGCCGATGACATCGGCAATTGACATTTCCTTATTTGCTCCTCGAATATCCCCTGGACAGATCATATTGACCGTGATGCCATAAGGAGCCTCCTCCACAGCCAGTGACTTCGTAAAAGACACCAGCCCCACCTTGGCGGCTGCGTAGACGGCGCGATGCGGCCAAGCCCTCGCTTCTCCAGCATGACCAAAGCCAAAATGAATAATACGTCCCCATTGCTGGCTACGCATGTGAGGCAATACCAAATGATCCAGCAACATGGTACCGACCAGATTCCCTTGTATCATGGTATGAATCTCAGCTACACTGTAATCCGCAAACAGACGGCGTTCCCGGATGAACGGTCCAGCATTGTTCACCATAATATCGACTCCGCCTAGCCGATCCTGGACTTCACCAATCAGCCTCGTGATATCTTTCTGAACAGTGATATCCCCTTGTAAAGACAGGCAGCGTACTCCCTTAGACTCAATCACCCGCTTAAGCGCTTCGGCTTCTGCTTGGCTATGCACATAATTCAGCGCAATATTACAGCCTTCATTCGCCAGACGCAGAGCGGTCGTTTTACCTAAACCTTTGGCACTACCCGTTATGAATGCGACTTTATCTCTCAACAATTTTCCTCCTGTTCACAGAGAACGGTCACCCCCAAGTATAAAATATTTAAGCTTCCCCTACAACTCTATCCAAAAGAAACCCCAGTCCTCTTGTTCAAGAGAATCTGGGGTTTGCGTGCAATGTGTTCTCGTTCCCTACTTAAAATGCCGGGATAATTGCGCCTTGGTATTTATCTTCAATGAATTTTTTAGTTTCTGGAGATTGCAAAGCTTTAAGCAGCTTCTGAATCGCTTCAGAATCTTTATTATCAGGACGAGCTACCAGAACGTTAGCATATGGAGAATCTTTATCTTCCAGTGCCAGTGCATCCTTCGTCGGGTTCAGCTTAGCTTCCAGAGCGTAGTTCGTGTTGATCAACGCAATGTCCACTTCAGGCAACTGACGTGGCAGCATAGCCGCTTCCAGCTCCTTGAATTTCAGGTTTTTCTTATTTTCAGTAATATCTTTTACGGTAGCTTCAATGTTGCTTGCGTCTTTCAGCTTGATCAGACCTTGTTTTTCCAACAACAACAATGCACGGCCTCCGTTTGTTGCATCGTTCGGAATGGCTACCGTTGCGCCATCTGGGAGTTCATCAAGCTTTTTATATTTTTGGGAGTAGATGCCGAAAGGCTCCAGGTGAACCGCGCCCACAGAAACCAAATTCATTTTGCGCTCTTTGTTCATAACATTCAAGTAAGGTACATGTTGATAGAAGTTAGCATCCAACTGCTTGTCAAACAATTGAACGTTCGGCTGTACATAGTCGTTAAACTGAACGACTTGAAGACGAACCCCTTCCTTTTCCAACTGAGGTTTGATTGCTTCCAAAATTTCCGCATGCGGCACAGGAGAAGCTCCAACTTTCAGCTCCACTTCACGTGGTGATCCGCCTGTATTTTCGGCCGCATTGTTTGTATCCGATGTTGTGCTCTTTGTGCCGCAAGCAGCCAGCACCGCAATTAATGTCAAGCTTAATACAGCCAATACCCATTTCTTCATGTTATTACCCCTCCAATAATTTGTAATATTCAGGAGCAGACGTCCTGATCAATAAGGATATCTATATGTTTTCCCTATTTTCGAGTATAATGCCGCACGAGACGGTCTCCCGCCATTTGCAGCAATTGAACCAATACGACCATCAGCACGACCGCAACGATCATTACAGCCGTTTCATAACGATAATAGCCGTAGTTGATAGCCAGTGTACCCAGTCCACCGCCCCCGATCATCCCGGACATTGCCGTGTAGGATACGAGTGTAACGACGGTAATGGTTAATGCGGCTAGCAGTCCCGGAAGTGCCTCACGTAACAGCACACGCCGGATAATTTGTCCTGTCGAGGCCCCCATTGCTTGTGCGGCTTCAATGACACCCTTGTCCACTTCACGCAGAGACGTTTCGACAAGACGTGCGAAGAATGGGGCAGCCCCGATAACCAATGGTGGGATGGTTCCCAACACCCCGGTCGAGGTACCTACCAGCGATCGTGTAAAAGGAATAAGTGCAACGATCAAAATGATAAATGGCACGGAACGTAAAATGTTAACGATGAATGATAATACAATGTATATCACCTTCATCAGAGTCAACGAGGAGCGGCTCGCCAGAAACAATAATATGCCGAGCGGCAAACCAATAATGAGGGTGAACAATGCGGATGCACCGAGCATCTGAAGGGTTTCCAGCGTAGAATTCCCTAGCTCTTCCCAACTCACTTGTGAAAAATCAAGTTCGCTCATTGTCCGATCACCTCCACATCAAGTCCTTGCCCAGACACTTCGCGCAGCGTATGCTCTATATCCTCATGATTCCCTTCAAAACGAACGATTAGCTGACCATAGGGTACATTTTTAATCGTAGATATGGTTCCCTGCAAGATCGCAAAATCCACCCCAGTGCTTCGAGCCGTACGCGACAGAATCGCATCATATGTTTTGCTGCCCAAGAAGGAGATACGTACCACCTGCGCCGACTCGCCCTCACCTGCTGCCGCAATCGCTGCTTGCAACTCCTCGGGATGTTCTGACTCCCGCTGGATAAAGTCCTTGGTTACCTGGTGCTGCGGCTTCAAAAATACTTCCGCCACCGGACCTTGCTCCACGATGTCGCCCTGATGAATGACGCCAACTTTATCACAAATGCTTTGAATGACATGCATTTCATGTGTAATCAACACGATGGTTAAATTAAAACGCTGATTAATATCCAGCAGCAATTTCAGGATAGACCCCGTCGTCTGCGGATCAAGCGCCGAAGTCGCTTCGTCACACAGCAATACATGAGGATCACTAGCCAGCGCCCGTGCAATTCCTACCCGTTGCTTCTGTCCACCTGAGAGCTGTGACGGATATTTTCCACTGTGTTCTTCGAGACCCACCAATTCCAGCAGTTCACGAACCTTCTGGTCCAACTTCTGCTTGGGCGTGTTTACCAGCCGCAACGGAAATGCAATATTGTCATATACCGTCGCCGAAGACAACAAATTAAAATGCTGAAAAATCATTCCGATTTTTCGGCGCTGCATTTGTAACTGGGATTGACTCACAGTAGTGAGGTTTACCCCGTCTACCCATACTTCACCTGAAGTAGGGCGTTCCAATAAATTAATACAGCGGATCAATGTACTTTTCCCTGCCCCGGAGTGACCAATCACTCCGAATATTTCTCCACGCTGTATAGAAAGATTCAACCCAGACAGCGCATTAACGCGTCGGTTGCCTTTGCCATAATGCTTGGTTAACTGCTTAAGCTCTATCAACGTGCTGCGACCCCCTTCACTTCTTCCTTACCCTTTTTACCAGTTGTCATCTCTCAGGATTGTATAAAATCGCTATTTATTTATACAAAAAAGAGCCCCTTTCACAGAATGAAAAGGGCCCCACCTTGCGATCCTTTTCTCATCTGCCAAAATCGCTATAACTCTAGCGGTTTTGTAGGAATTAGCACCATCATGTTCCCTCCCAGTGTATTACACCGGGAAAGAACGGGTTGCCGGGCTTCATCGGGCCAGTCCCTCCACCTCTCTGGATAAGAAAAATATGTTAAACTCCAGCTTTAGCTGTCCGTTAAGTTTATATAAAAAAACATAATTCAAGCATTTTTCTGAAACTAGGTTTCAGTATAGATAGTTTACATTGCTTTGTCAAAGGATATTTTCTATCATATTTTTGGGCGTACTGCCCGGTTCTCCCATTGTTTCGCAGTATAAGTAAAGGCGATTGACAACGACCGACACACCATTTCCAAGCCCTGCTGCAAATCTTCCAAATGGTGATCGAGGTCCTCCAATTGGATTTTTCCATACAAAGCTCGGTGTCGTTGCCAGAGATCATCCTGCATTTCCGTATTCATATAGTGTATCTCCGTATTCCGCCGCTTACGCAGCCGATTGATGGCATCGTTGTATGTATCCTTGATATCATTTAAATTATCGGTCAATACAGGATGCATTTTGAGATACTTGAGTTGCCGCAACACGGTAAAATACGAATAATGCGCCTTATACTGCCCTGTTTTTAAATCATACAGATCATTCAGCCAGTTGCCCAGCTTATCCAAAATGGAAAATACCCTCACAAACCCATCCTTATAAAAGAAAACATACAATGCATAGTCGGATTTTTCATCCTCACTCATATCTTCAGCATATCCGGCTTTCACTTTCATACGGAAAAAGGCGGCAGCATGATGGCTCTGCTCCAGTTCATCCAAGGATGACATTAGACCGCGTGTCAAAATATCCGCCTTCCGAAAATCGTGGGTCGGATCTCCACCAGCCTGAATTTGCCGCTCCAGCAGGTTCAACATATCTGACATGCTATTCATGGCATCTAGCAGGATGCCCTTGTTCACACGTGGCGGCTCACCCAGTAGCTTGCGTATCATGCTTACGCCTCCTTATAAATGTAAAATCCGGCTGTAGGTTAATTAGGGCGTCAAGCGAAATAACTTGTCCATCGTTGATCTACAAGCTTAACAATATCCTCACGCGGTAACACCTCATCCGGATACCCCGGCTTCATACGCGCATCCACTACAATCGGCAGCTTATAGTTCAGGTGATGCAAACGCACTTCGCTGTCCGCGTACATATCCGTAGCCGGGTTAAAGCGAGTGAATACCGTCCACAGGAACGAGGCTTGAGAACGAACGACTTCTTTGGCATCGTCCACAATGAAAACGAGCGGCCACTCTTGCTCACCCGCAGCTAATCGCTCCAAAACACGTGCCGCCAGCTCAGGCTCTTGCTCAAAAGACGCACCCGATACGACGAGGCAACCTCCGCAATAGGGTTCAATTTCACGAATCCCCGGCAGATCGCCTCCCTCATAGGCACGAGGCAATTCACGTACAGGCTCACCTATTCCCATCAGGATCGCCTTACTGCCATGATTCAGCTTGCGGCCTGTGTAATCGAGTGTATCGTGTGACGTGTGATTGAAAATAAATAAATCCCTTGCTGGATTAAATCGCTCCAGAATGGTTTCCAGCAGCAGGTTAAAGTCAGATAAATCAATGACTCGATCTGTCAGCATCAGGAACTTGGTCAATGACAATTGACCTTGACCCAAAATGGTAAAACCGGATACAAGCGCTTCACGGGAGTAGCTTTCACGTACGACTGCCGCTGCCAGCGCATGTACGCCCGTTTCCGCATACGCCCACAGGGACTTGACGGAAGGCATCACAAGCGGATAGGCAGGCGACAGCAGACGTTGCAAAAACTCACCGAGGTAGTAGTCTTCTTGCCGAGGCTTACCTACAATGGTTGCCGGATAAATGGCATCCTTGCGGTGATGCATATGTTTGACATGAAATACAGGGAAATCATGCTGTAATGAATAATATCCAAAATGATCGCCAAACGGGCCTTCCGGACGGCGTTCATGAGGTGGCACATAACCGCTGATTGCAAATTCTGCTTCTGCTGGAATCCGATGACCCCCAAGCGGGTCCTCTGTCATGGGCAGCTTGCCTCCCATAATAAGCGAAGCCAGCAACAGCTCAGGCAAGTTTTCCGGTGCTGGAGCAATGGCAGACGCAATCAGAGCAGGCGGGCCACCGATGATAATCGTCGTAGGCAACGGCTCATTACGCAGCTCCGCTTCATGATAATGGAAACCGCCGCCTTTATGAATTTGCCAGTGAATGCCCGTCGTCTGATCATCATAAATCTGAATGCGGTACATCCCCAGATTATGATCCTTGGGCTGACCTGGCTTCTCGGTATACACGAGTGGAAGGGTAATAAACGGTCCTCCATCCTCATGCCAACTGGTCACTTTAGGCAGTGGTGCCAGCGGAGCCTCTGTACGGCGAACTCCCAATACAGGAGCCTCGCTATGAGATACTGTTTTTAGGCCTACTTTTAGCATGTCCTTAATCAGGCCACGTTCATTCCACAATGCTTTGGGTGTAGGTGGAAACAATGTTTTGGTTGCTCCTACAATCGCATCCATCAGTTGCTCTGGGCGCGGGCCAAAAGCCATGTCCACACGGCGATTCGTGCCAAACAGATTACTGGCTACAGGAAACGGAGTTCCTTTTACATTCGTGAACAGCAGTGCCGGCCCTTCTTCCTCAATGACTCTTCGATGAATCTCAGCCAGCTCCAAGTAAGGATCGACAGGTGCCTCTATAATTTTAAGATGATTTTCTTTACGCAGTGCTTCAATAAATTGGCGCAAATTCTGGTAGATCAACTGGACGATTCCTCCTAAGCAAATCAAGCCCTCGAGAAACTCGTGGGCCTGGTTTGTTTCTTATATGCTATTATACGTGTTTAAACGCCACTTGGGCAAAAATCCGCTTCACTATGATCTATGAAATGCTTAGGTACGTTGTGCTTGGGTCGGAACAAGCTTGCGATCCGGTGACAATTGCCATACACGATAGCTCAGATAAGCCAAGATGGAGAACAACGATGCAATCACCAGCATATGCCCCAGCACGATAAACATGTAGATTTCAGGTCTGTTGACGTACAGCAAGATAATTCCAATCACCACTTGAAGCAGGATTAACAAGACCGATACAACACCCAATATACGGATGTCCCGGTGATTCGGGTGATAACGGTATGCGTAGTGACCCACAGCCAAGATAATGACGAACAGCAGACCGGCTGAAATCTGATGAAGCAACAGTGGAGATATGAAGCCTCCAATATTTACAACCTTCTGGATGACCGAGTGACTAAGCAACGCCCCTGAATAGACAGCAATATAGGTATAGATCGTCGATAGCCATATAAAATTACGAAAGCCCCGACTGACAGGCCCAGGAATCAGACGCGGAGTGTGGCGTGAGTCCGCATGCTCCTGCCAGGCCCCCAGCGTCATCATAGTCGCACTGGCAAAAGCGATAAGCGCAAAGCCAAAATGCAGTCCCATGACCGCAGCTGATTGGGAGAATATGACAGCCAACGCCCCCATTGCACCTTGTATGATCACAAACAAGAGCGTGAGCAGCGAGAATAGCTGTAAATCCTTTCGATGCTTCATAAACAGCAAAAAGCCAACAAATGAGGCGATAGAAAGAATCCCGGCCATGGCACTGACGGAGCGGTGAGAGAACTCAATAAGGGATGCGATCGTATGTGCCGGAACCAGCTTACCATTGCACAGCGGGAATTCCCGGCCACAGCCCAGACCCGAATCCGTCCGCGTCACAACACCTCCACCGAAGGTAGCCAAAAACATGACAATACATGTTACGAGTGCCAGCCATTTTAATATTCTAATTTTGTTATTCAAATTCACCCGTATCCTTCCAAATATAATATTTATTCACTTTATATGTTGTGAAATGATCACTTATAGTAATTATAACTGATATATCGTTCCTTGACATACGAGCTTTGTTGACAAAATGTGAACGTGTTCGTGAGAAAGCCGCCCCCTTGAAAGGAAGCGGCTTTCTGAATATCTTGATGTTTAAAATTCAATTTGGAACCTTCATGTATGCATGTACAGCATTCATTATTTTGCCAAGCTCGCGTGGACTTCAACAGCCCGATCCAAAAATTGCTCGATTTCCTCGCGGGATTTGCGCAATCTGTTTACAAGACGTACCAGTTCTCGCCCTTCACTGTAAGCGATAAAGCTAGGAATCCCCAATACATTCTGTTCTTGACTGACGCTTTCAGCCTGTTCTACATCAATCTCAATTAATGTAAGCTTATCTGCATATTGTTGTTCCACATCAGGCATGAACGGATCAATAAAATGACAATCCCCACACCAGTCCGCCTTAAACACAGCCACCGTAACGCCCGGAGTGGATATTGCCTTATTAAAGTCTTCATGAGAGACGATTTTTTGCATGGATGATTCCTCCTTAAATTCTTTTTATACTGAAAAGATTGCACTTTCTATTGTAACGCCAAGTGAAACTTTTGCACACTCCCCCATTCTGCCTACATACCGATTGGAAGCCCTCTCATTGAGGCATACTAAAGATATACTTAAGAATCCACATAAGCGACGACATCCTAACAGCATACCCAACATACTTAGCAGGATACGGGGATCTTTGCAGTTGGAAAGGAGGTTATTTAGTCATGTCTCTTACCGAATGGCTCCACACAGCATCTCGACAGCTTCAAGGAGGGCTAAAGTTACTGGGTTCCGTTCCCCGTGTTGCTGAGGAAGCTTGGGAAGGCAAACGGGCAGCCTGGACCGAATCCCGCAAATTACGCTACCCTTTGCGTGAACTAGCGTGGGATTATCATACAGCACAGGCCGCTATGAATGAAGCTGAAGCGTTAATGTTGGTGAACGGGCCCGCTACGCGTCCCTCTTCTCTGAATATGCCCTTATGCGAAACAGACTGTGAGCTGCTGGAGCGGATCAAGAACGATACGGCACAGGAAAATCGAAGTAACGTCACTCGGACTGCCGCATACCTTGAATGCTATCGTGGCTACCCGGAGTTACACTGGGCATTACTGGCCCACCTGGTTTCTCGTAATGGCGGCTATAATATGACCGATCTGAAAGGGGGACTGATTAGCAACCTGTTCGGCGAACAGGAAAAGGAATGGCTGTATCGGCTACTGGAGCGCTGTAACGCCCTTATTTTTCAGGACGCTTATCCGCAGTTGCAACTCTACATGCACAGCCGCCATTTGGGTCGGAGTTGCTTTCATTTGTTGCCTTATTTTCACGTTTCGCCATTCATGAAGCCCTTTTGGGAACGCTTCTGGGCTTGGCGGGATAGCTCTCTGTTGACTGTTGCGCTCATCATTAATGAACAAAACTATATTGAAGGACGTGTGGTAAGAGATCCGTATTTTCAGAAATTTGTGACACACAAGCCGGGCTTTTATTTGCATGACTGGCTCCAGCTTAATCAGGTTATATTTCCACTTGGGCTGAATGGTGGACTTGCTGGACTAGTGATGGAGCGTTTTGGCCATTTGGACGAGCGGATCGGCTTTGGCAAAAGTCTCTATGCTATGCTCTTCGGCCATCAGCAGGTGCTGGACCAGGTATCAGCATTCGCTAACAGTGTGCCGCATACGGGTTCACGCAGCGACTATTGGCCCGGACTATTCACCCCGAATGAACAAAAAGCGTTGCACTCTCCAGATGAAAGTGCAACGCTTTTAGCACATGAATGGCTACCGCCAGGACAACGTCTGTACAGCCCGGAGCTGAACGCCGTCTGGTCCGATACAGCTTATGATCCAATTCCCCGGTATGACTGGTTTCAGGACGGCTCCACACTCGGGCATCTCAGCGAACCAAGGCGACCGCTGTTATTTGCCATGCGCCACGAGCATCGCCACAGCATCCAAAAAACAGCGATGGCCCACGTTGCCCATAACAGCCTGCAACCTTTCCACTGAAAGACTCGAGGACTCTTTTAGCCTCGTTGTCCTGTGGACTCACCCTGTAGGCGCATTAACGGACGTAGTACCTTTTGCAACATACGTGGGTAGTTGCCCAGCTCGTCCCTGCGCAATACGCGCAATACAACCAGCAACACCAAGTAGCATACCAGTACAGTCGCTCCGGCAATGCAGCATGCGATGAAGAAGGCTACACGCGCAGGCATCAGATGCACCAGCAGAATACAGGCTTCATTTACGCCGTATCCGATAGCTCCCGAGACGACGACTGCGGTTAAGAACCCTGCCCAGCGACGGCCCATGATGGAAAAGGAGACGATCCCTTTAAGCACACGCAAATTCAGCAACGTGATCACGAGGAAACATAATCCGGTTGCGGCAATGATCCCGTAAATCCCAAGCCAACCAGCCAGCAGCCAGCTCGCTGCAAACTTGACGACGATCCCGACCATGACATTAACCATTGAAATACGCGGCTTGCCCATACCGATCAATATCGAATTAGAAGTCATCATTGTAATCTGGAATATCGTTCCGAGTGTCAGAACAGCGATGATACCACTGCCTCCAAGCGAGCTAAACAGTAAACCATTAATAGAATAGGCGGTTACACATAAAGCCAGCACAATCGGCATTCCAGTCAAAATAGAGATACGCAAAGCCAGCGTCATCTGATTTTGTAAATGCTGCTCATCCTTACGGGCAAATGCCGCTGAAATGATCGGAATAAGCGATTGACTGAGCGCAATGGCCAAAATCGGCGGAATTCCCGCCACACTCTGTGCCCGAGAGCCTAGATAACCCAACTGAGTAGTCGCCTGATCCAATCCGACTTGACCAGATAGCAGTCTCACCACAATCGACGTATCAATAAAGTTAACCGCCGGAACGGTCAGAGACGACAATACAATCGGAATGGAAAGCTTGAAAATATCTTTGTAGATGCGCATCATCGGTAGCGCGGAGCTTTCCTCTTGGAATTGATCTTGACGATCCTGGCGATCCTGACGACGCAATTTCACCGTGTAGTACAACATGACCGCCAGAGCGCCAAGACTTCCCATGACACCCCCAAAGGAGGCCCCAGCTGCAACCTCGCGATCTCCATAACCCAGCTTCAAAATAATAAAAGCGAGTATAATAGCGGTCGCTACCCGTGCAACCTGCTCCACAATTTGTGAAATACCGCCTGCGGTCATATTACCGCGCCCTTGGAAGTATCCACGCATCATAGCAATGGCAGGGAACAGCAGTAATGCTGGTGCCAAAGCCTGAATGGCCAAAGCGGATTGCGGAACCCCTGCTACATGCTCGGCAAAATAAGGCGCTCCAAAATACAGCAGCGCTGTAATGATAATGCCTGCCGCAGCCGCGAATATCAAAGCCGCACGATACACACGTCGCGCTTCCGAAGGCCGATCCAGTGCATAACGTTCTGAAACCATTTTGCTCAACGTGCTTGGAATGCCGGCCGTAGCCACCGTGAGCAGCATCAAGTAAGCGTTGTTCGCAATGGTAAACGAGGCGTTCCCTACGGAACCTAGCAGATGCTCCAATGGAACACGCTGTACCAGACCAAGCACTCTGGCCACCAAGGCGGCAGCAGCTAAAATAAGCGTACCTTTAAGGAATGTTTCTTTATTGGACAAAATGCGTTCCCTTCTTTCTTGCTGTTCACACGCATGCAAAAGCCCCGCACAAACAGTCATGGCCTGAGCCATCACCGGTGCGGAGCCGCATGTCGATTCTGTCTCTGCAAAACATAATAAATGATAACGAATCTCGAGTTATAGCACCCAAATCAAGAATACAATAATCATGGCAAGCTGCAAAATCACTTTCATCACGGTGCTGGTAAAAAGGCCTAATACAGAGCCAAAGCCCACTTTAATAGCTCGGTCCAGCGGGGCTTTGCTTATCAGTTCACCTAGCACAGCTCCAATAAATGGTCCCAAAATCAGGCCAAATGCCGGAATAACGAAGGGGCCAATAATAATCCCGATGGTACTCAGTATCGCTGACAGGCGCGAGCCACCAAATCGCTTAACTCCCCAGGCATTCACAGCGTAATCCGCGATAAAAAGGGCAACGACGATTAGCGTCTGAATGATCCAGAACAATGCATTGTATGGAGCAAACGAGAAAAACCAGCCGTATACAAAAAATGCAAAATAGATGGCGAGCGCCCCCGGCAATACGGGATATACCGCCCCGGCCATGCCCACAATGAATAGCACAATAACAACAATCCAGCCTACAACGTCCATGGGCCTCCTCCTTCTCGTCCATTCATCCTGCTAGCTGCATCATTCGTTTTATTACACAAGCACATAATCACGGATCACTTCTACAATGCCGTCGTCATTGTTCGAAGCCACGACCACATCAGCGGCTTCTTTAACCGTATCCTGAGCATTCCCCATGGCTACGCCCAGTCCAACCGCTTGAATCACAGCCAGGTCATTCAGACTGTCGCCAACGGCAACCACCTGCTCCAGGGTAATGCCAAGCAGATCGCACACTTCAGTTATGCCACTGGCTTTGGATATACCAGCCGGGTTAATTTCCAGATTTGTCATCGAAGAATTGGAAATCTCAAGTCCACCCATGTCCTGAAGCTTCAGCAAAATTTGGTGGCGAATTTCGTCATTTTCCGTATTATAACCGAATTTGAGCCACTCCTGTGTGTCCAATGTATCCGGCCAACGATCCCTATTATATAATTCCTCGGTTGAGTAAGCCCAGAACCAAGAGCCTGTTTCTACGGCAATCTGGTGCATCTTGCGAACGAGCTCCTTATCAAGTAAATACCGGCGCCACAACTCGTGGGGTGATTTCCACACCTCACTGCCGTTTACGGTTACCATGGGTGTCTCCAGGCCGAGTTGCTGACCGTAAGGCAGAGCATGCATGGCAGCACGTCCGGTGGATAAGCATACATGAATCCCTTCCTGAATCGCCTTGTTAATCCAGTTAATCGTTTCCAAGGAAATTTCATGATCATCGTTCAGTAAAGTTCCATCCATGTCGAGCGCAAGCAGTTTGTATTTATATTGGTTTTCTCCCATAGTCTCTCTTCCTCCTGTATGTCCCTTATGTCCAACGACATTTTACCATGAAAAAGAGAAGCCCACAAAAGTATTCAAGTCCTTACTTTGCTGCCAGAGGCTTTTTAGGAGTACCATCTAGCCCGTAAACTTCGTCATACGCATCGAATATTTTACGCGCAACCGGTCCCGCGCTCGTCGCACCAAAGCCCCCTTCAGGAATGATGACCGCTACTGCCAGCTTCGGATTTTGACGGGGAGCAAAAGCGATGAACACCCCGTTATCTTTAACCGTACGTCCCACCACCTGCTCGGAAGTCCCCGTTTTACGGGCATAATCATAAGGAAATCCATTAAAGGCTTTAACATCCGTAGCCATACCTCGAATCACTGTATTCCAGTGCGTATCTGAAAAAGCGACCTCATTCAGCACCTTCGGCTTAAATTCACGTACAAGATTCCCCTGATCATCTACAATTTTGCTGACCAAATGAGGCTGCATACGCTTGCCCTTTGTTGCCAGCACAGTTGTATACTGGGCTAACTGCATGGCCGTATACTTTCCCTGCTGACCAAAGGATGCCTGTACCAAACGTGTCAACGCACTTTCCTTTTTGCTCGTATACTCGAGTCTGCCTGCCCACTCGCCCGGCAGATCTACTTCTGTCGGTACGCCTAATCCAAATTCCTTCATATACTTGTCCCATACGTCAATTCCCTGATGCACCCCTGCATTACTTCCGTATTTGCCATATAGCGGCTTGCCGATCATATCCACCATAAACGTATTTGACGAGACCTCAATTGCCCTGCTAGGTGTCAAAGAACCATACACATGTCCGCTAGAGTTCCCAACCCGGCTGGAGCGATTTTTGCCGTAGTACGCACTTCCCGTATCCAGATAAGTTTGTCCGGGAGAAAAAAAGTTTTCCTTCAACCCGATCAGCACGGTCAGTGGTTTAATGGTTGAACCCAAAAGCACCGAGGATTCTGGATGTGGACCCGCTTTTCCGCTAGGTACAGATTTAATGGTCCCATTTCCCATTTTATGCTGGATTTCGTCATATACCGAAGGCGAGGTACTCCCACTTTTCCATACATTAGAGTCATAATCCGGCATACTGGCCATTGCTACGATATTTCCGGTCTCTACCTCCATCGCTACAGCGAAGCCAGTGGTCGCGTCTTGATGAAGCTTCCCCGATACGGCATGAGTATGAAGCCAGCGAAGCTGATCCATAATGGCCTGTTCGGTTTTCTGCTGAATTTCCTTGTTGAGGGTGGAATATAGATGATGTCCTTTTTCCGGTGGAGTAATGGATTCAATGCCCTCCGGCATGCTGCGCGGATTGACCTCTACCGTTTTATATCCGTTTTTTCCTCTCAGCTCGTCCTGATACTGAAGCTCCAAGCCATCATATCCAACCGTTTCACTTTCCGAATACACCTGTTCCGGTCTTAGGACCTCCGAATTCGCTTCATAGAGCTCTTTATATTTGGGTCGGTTCGTTCGAGCTCCTTTGAACTTGTACATATATCCAATCGTTTGTACCGCCACCCGATCCGGGTCATAATGGCGTACACTTTCTTCTACAACCTCTACACCAGGGAATTCTGTCCGATGCTCCAGAAAATAAGCGATTTCCTCCCGACTCAAGTCGGATTTGACCAATCGCGGGGTAAATCCCCTATATTGATTATAGTCCGGGTCCAGTCGCTTTTTTATTTCCTCTGCATTAAGTTGCTCCCCTTCGGTATGACCCAGTTCGTTTAATTTGGCAGCAAGTTTGGTAGCAAAAGCATCGAGCTCAGGGAGCAGCTTTCCCCCCGGCTTGCGGTCTTTCTCCGTACGTTTGCTATAATCCTTAGATAAAGTTACATACAAGGACTGTACTGAAGTCGAATACGCCAGCTTAACCGTACCTGTAGAGTCATAAATCGTGCCGCGACTCGGGGCTAACGGGACATTTTTCGTATTTACGGATTGCTGCTGGCCTTTCAGCTCCTCCGATTGTACAAACTGCAATACAGCTAGTCTGGTAATGATCAGGGCAAACAGCACAAAAGCACTAAAAAACAGCAGGTTGGTTCGTAAAACCGTCCGTTTTTTTCGTGACTCTTCATTCTCTTCAACATTTTTCTTTTTGAATGAAAACTTTTTATCCAAACTTCTTCTGTCCATATTAGCTGCATTACTCCTTCCAATAGGTTTCATATTCCCTGATCCTACCATATCTAAAACAATAAACGATGAATTCTAAGATGACAATTTTGTAAGAAAACGTAGAAAAAACATAAAAAAGCTTCCCTCAGCCCAAAGGCTAAGAGAAGCTTACCTGAAATAATAATACGTAGTACAATATTATAGTCGATGAGATAGTTAAGCATTCATCATAGATGCTAGAGCATCCTTAAATCCACGTGCAATTTCTTTACCTTCTTCATCAGTATAACTAATTGTTTCCTTGTATATATTCTTAAACATGGTTTTGAATACCTTTCTAGTTGCACTAAAAGTCAAAGGGAGCTCACTAATTAGAATGTTCTCTGCTTGGGTCTGAGCATTTTCTAATGTCCCAAATTTATTTTTTACAAAGAAAGAAATTTTATCTTTTATTTGTACTGCTGTAGAGTATCGATCACGCATCTCTTCATTTAATTTAGAGTAGGAGGAACCCTTAATTAATTTTGAAACGAGATAAACTGCATCTACATCAGCAACTAAATCCATTAGGTCAAACGTTGACTTGTTTTTCGTAGTACCTATAATTTCAAGAGAAGCAGAATAGGCAGTAGGGTACACATTCCGTTTTACTGAGCCACTCACGTCACCAGCTGCAGTAAGAAGATCCCCAGCCCATCCTCCTAACTCTGCGATAACCGAATTATCTGCTAATGTAGTATATGAGTTAACTGTAGCAAGCATATGGGGAACATCCATCATATTTTCTGTTCCAAGATCGTAGAGTACTTCCATTCTAAAATCAGGTATTTTCTCATTTATAAGTTTCACAAATTTTTCATCAACTGGATTTGCAGTTATATCCCAGAGAATGCCATCGTATATACGGCTTCTATAGTACTCAAGAACTCTTTGGTTAGCTTGATAGATATCATTTGAAGTATATTCAAGAGCATATTTATAAATCTCGTCCATCTGTTTAAAAAACAAATTATTTTGAGTTACTAGCGTATTATTAATCCCGGTATTAATGGAACTAACACCTTGATCTCTTCCCGAAGCAATATTATTATCTATCTCAATTCTATTTTCTGATTCATTTCCAACAGAAATAGTAGAAATTTGGTCAAAGGCCCAGTCTTTCGGCAGAGGATAACCTAAATTACCACTAAAACCTGTGGACATATCACATATAAAACTACTTACTGAATATCCAGCTGCAGCAACACGACTACAAACATTACGCGGCCCATAAATCCCTACTTTATATTTAGAGCCAAGTGAAGTTAATTTGTCATGTATGGCTTTAAAGTGTGGTAGAATATTGCTCGTTACTTGATAGTCAACTGCATCAAAGTCCACAGAAAAATAAATTATAGTATCGTCTTTAAATCCAAATTTATTAGCAGCATGATGTGCCTCAATGGCATCCTTCATGCCCTGCCCTGGTTTGAAGTAGTCTACCCCGTTACCTGATGTTTGATAAATTGGGAATACCCTCAACCCAGAAGATAAAATAACATTAAGTTCCTCCTGCTTTAGCCTCTTCCAATCTCCCCCAACAATGTATCTGCCTACAGTCGTATACCCATTAGTTTTAAGCGCCTTCGCCCTCGCAGGTGTAATCTCAGTTACACAGTCACAAGCTGTTCCTTTTCTATTTCGGTCACCTGTACTAACAAGGAGAGAGGCCCAAGTTTGTTTGCCTGCAATACCGTCAGATGATAACGCACAGAAGCGTTGGAACTCAGCAACAACACTTTTCGTTTGAGTATCATATACACCATTCAGAGTTATACTTTTAAAATCATTCACATACAGTGCATATTTCAAAAGAGAGATGAAATTCGATTTGGTATTCCCTACATTAAGCGTGGGGCAAAGAGACAATGTTGTGGTCCCGAATACACCGTCTGGATTGGTGTTCCCCTGTTCTACTTGCAGTCCATAAATTAAAGCGCGATTAGTTTTACTTGAATACAGACCATCACAAGGAATCAATCCAAGCTTTGGAGTTATATATTTATAGTATTTACTATTTAGAACTTGCTGCATTGCGCGAATATTGGAATCCCCTACATTTACGAATGCATCCATATTTAATAAAGCTTTCATAATTATAGGTGTTGCAATGCCATCTGGATTAGGTAGCCCTGCATCAGCCTGAAGCCTGGAGACTGCCGAGCGAGTCCCATTACCGTATTGCCCGTCCATACCATTTGTACTGTATCCTTTGCAATATAATGCTCCTTGAAGAATAAGTACTAAATTGCCTACTGGAGAACTAGAAGATAGAGTTGGGCAAGCAGCCAATGTCGCAGGACCAAAATCACCATCTGCAGGGGATACTCCAAGTTCAAATTGTAAACCTTGAATGAGAGCCTTAATAGTCCCCCATCCTGTGTTTCCGTCCGCAGTAACCATTTTGTATCCTGGCTTTGTAGAGTATGTTACATTAACAAAATTTTGAACTTTCCTCACCATTTCATCCATGTATAAAAACCTCCCATTTATTTTACTAATGTAAACACAGCAATTCATCTTCTAATAGACTGTCTCTTAATGACTACCTCCTGCTTCTAGTTGGTTATAATAACCTGTCTATCGGGACTAAAGATCATAGGAATTTACCCTAACACAACGACTTACATTCTAAATTTTAAGATAACTGTCATAGTCGAAAATAAAAGTTGATGCGCAGCTAATATCTAAAAGAATAATTTCTGTTAACCTCCTTTTAGACACTTTCATTTTAGTTATAGATTATTCGCTCAGATATCCTATAACTAGATGTATCTGGCATCTAATTATTGAAAACAAATAATCTATTCATCAATATTATATTATATAGCGTAGCGTTACGCAATATAATATAATCCACTTTACAAAATATTTTTCTATACATTACGGAAACACAACAACATAAGATAAAGCTAGTTACTTAGCCTTCAATAATGTTAATCAAGAATATAGCTTAGGAAGGCACAAGTGCACCAACATGATTTTAGAAGCCTACAAATTGCTATTATTACACTTTCTCAGAAAACAGAGAAAATACTAAATTCATTCACTTACTATTGATTGAATTGACCCATATATCTCTTTACATGCAACTACTGTAATAAAACTTGCTGAAAAATTACACACCACTTTTCTTGATATCAAACGCATGTTCGTATATAATTAAATAAATAGGATTTTTTAGCATGTTGTATAAATCTATGCAATGGAATACATCAAATAAAAGGTAATGATTGGGGGGTTGAATTTAGAAATGGAATATATTACGCTCAAAGAAGGCTTTCTTATACTTCAAAATTTGATGGCTACTCCACTTTTGGCACATGTCCGTGAAATTATTAGTACTGAGCAATCAGATTCTAAAATTGTATTAGAAATTTTAGATGAACCGGAGCTTTTCAGCTTACTTCTAATAATATCTAATGCAAAAGAAGATTATTGGAATATGCACCTTTTTTATATGGACCAAGTCGAGAGAAATAACGACCAATATCGCTACCATTCTTTTTCTATCACCGAGAGCCTTCACCTACATAACTGTTTTACTAGACTATTTAAAGCATAGAGAAGCAGGACTCATTTAGAGTCCTGCCCTGTCCCTTTCACTCTTTGATATTCCTCTTCTATAATTCTAATAAGCAATTCGGTAGCGGTAAGCCCCAGCTTTTTTGCCGTCTCCGCTAACTCCTTCTTAATATATGCAGGTACATCATAATGGAATTTCACTTTATTTCCATAAGCCATGTTACTTTTCTCCTTATTTCCCTTAGTTGTTATTCATCACTTCATGATACTTCTGGTCAATTAAGCGAATTAACAACTGGGTTGCTGAAGTTTCCTGTATATTCGCACATTCAATAAGTTTTTCTTTCGTTTCAGGTGCAAATTCATATGGCAATTTAAGCTTTGGCTCGGACATTCGGCTACCTATATTTTTTTCAACTTGGACAGCTTTAGTGACCATTAATTCTAACGAACTTTTCTCTGATATATTTACTTCCGTGTATTTCTGGAGCACCCTGGATAAATACGATTTGATTGCCTTTTGATTGTCCTCATCCAATGTAATGGACAAGTCATTATCTTGTACATGCAATTCGCAATCAAAGTTACTTCCAAATAGATTAATATTGTATTTCACAATTACACTCCTTTTTCTAAATATTAGAGTTTTATTCTTATAATATAATTTGTTTCGTTAGGTTACGCAATATTTTATATAATATATTAACACACTTCTTGATTAACTAAAAAGAAGTAAGGGTTTAAGAAGAAGACGATAAAAGTCCGAAAGAGTTACCCATATTCTGCATTTTCGGTTGTACCAAACAGCATTGGAATAATTAAATAGTGCTTAATTCAATGAAAGAAGACGTCAGTCGCCACCGATCTTCATATTTTTTACATTCTATGATTCTAAATTTTTTTAATATCCCACGCGGTTAACGACGAGATAAATTTTGAACATTTCTGACTGGAGAGATTATTTTTTTGAGTGACTTTCCTTCTCTTGGATCTACACTACTTATGTTAAACTCCTTTACCCTAGTTTTTTACATTTTACCCAATTCTCCATGCCAACTTTTCTTAGTTTTAGCATCACGTAACTACTTTCTCTGACTAATCCATGATAAATCTTCTTGGTCCCTCTATTGTATGGAATATTACTGTATTTTCTCCCCTCCATTCTGGCGCTTCGTAATCAAATATTTCTTTTTGAGAAGGATCAAGGGTATATGGATAATCAATAACTATTTCTTTTTTAGTAAGTTGTTTTGTAAATACAACAAATTTCACTTGATAGATCCTGTAAAACGAAACCTTTCCATCAAGTAGAGATTTTCGATATTCAGTAAGAATAACCTTGTTATTTATAGGGGATGTTACATGTTCGTAGCTGTAAGGATGAAATAATTGGGTAAACAAAGCCTTAAGTAGTAATAACAAAAGCAATCCTATTATTATTACTAAAGTTACCAAGAAATTTCCGCTACTTATAGTAGAAAGTAAAATTAAAGCAATAATATTAATAAAGATAGGTATTAGATAACTACTTTTTTTAAAAAGTAACACATCATAATTAATGGAATAGAGGAATAATAAGAACAAGTTCATAAATAACACGATAAAAACCAGGTAGTATATTATCTTTTTATTGTTGGCAGTCATAAAGTCAGCTCCCATCACTTATAGCTCAATTTAATTTTTATGTAAAATAGTAATAGTTAAATTGTTACAACAAACTTTTGTATTATTAAAATTGAAGACTATATTGCGTTTTACAGAGAGTTTTCACAACAAACTCGGCGACCTCTCCCCAGTTGAATCCGGGGAAAGATCGCCGCTTAATTAATTTTTTTTTATTTTTAATATCAACTTTTACTGCTTCTTATGGCAGCATGGCGACAATGAGAATTCAAATGATCCCTTACGCGATTTACCTAATGGTAAGGAGTTTGCCAAAGTCAAAAGTGGAAGTTGGAACATATCCTCCTTCTGATCAAAACCATCCACGAAATTGTCTAGTAAATGAAAAACGGCTCATAAATCATCTACAGAAGCTCTCTTGCACTTGACTTGACAATCCGCAAAAAAGTTTCAACATCCTCTAATTCCAATATCTCAAAACTTGTTAGTATTCAACATAGAAAGTTCCTTTTGCAGTATCATTATTCGGACCAACTGTTACTTTAAAATAGCCATAAAGCCCTTTGAAAGAAACATTATTATTGTATTTACCACCGTCTTGTAAGGTATAACTATCCCAGGATCTAGGGTCTCCTGGTTGCCAAACGTCTACAGTAAGTACATCAGAATAATGTCCACTTGGAAAAGTATGCACAGTTATTCTACCATTACAATAAATTGCATCACTACTGTCTCCCCAATTATATGTTTTTGAAGTTCCTGTTGTGCTGATTAACCTATTTTCATGGGCAAAGGCATCCGCATAAGTTGAAGATGTTACAGAAGCATTCGCATGAGCTGAAGATGTTGCGGAAACATCCGCATAAGCTGAGGATGTTACTGTTAAAAATAAGAGACACGACACTCCTGAGACTTTCATTTTTTTATTTAGCATATAAAAACCTCCTTGTTTTATTAACTACAACCTGATTTTATAACTAAATGCCACAAAAAGGATTTATGTATATATATCATTTTATGTTAATATTATCATTTTAATTTTTTCTATTAATCACTAAATATAAATTTTCCTTCCAGTTCAGAAGTAGCGAATCTTAAGATTCGACTTAATAATTTCAAGAAAATATTACTATATATATATTTTCAGCTCTATAAGTCTCCTTGTCAGGAATAGCACATGTGATATATAGTATATAGCTTTCTTTAAAATATCCAGCGGCCCATCATTTTGAAACAAATGATGGGCCGCCATTAATGAAAGAACTAAGCTATCTGCTTTTATTGATCAAATCTCACGCTCATTGTTTTTCTCCAGATTTTCCTTTCATCAGACAAACCCTACGACTGTTGAACTAATGCTCATTGGGATACTTAGATACGATGACTTTTATTCAATCTATACGCATAGACCACGAATTGCTTAATTTACTTCTACAGTATTACTTTCCATCATTATCGGTTGAATCTATTTTTTCTTTGGAACACCGTCCAGACCGTACACTTCATCGTAAGCATCAAAGATTTTGCGTGCAACAGGCCCAGCACTCCAGGCCCCAAAGCCCCCTTCAGGAATAACAACCGCTACTGCAAGTTTGGGGTTCTGACGTGGAGCAAAGGCGATAAATACCCCGTTATCTTTTAGTTCTCTGCCCACACTTTGCTGCGATGTCCCCGTTTTGCGAGCAAAGTCATAAGGGAAACCTTTAAATGCGCTGACATCTGTTGCCATCCCGCGTATGACCTCATTCCAGTATGCATCCGGGAATTTCACTTCATTCAGCACCTTCGGCTTAATCGTTTGAACTACATTGCCGTTAGTATCTTTAATCTGACTGACCAAATGCGGCTCCATCCGTTTGCCCTTGGTAGCCAATACTGCTGTATATTGCGCAAGCTGAAGCGTTGTATATTTACCCTGCTGACCAAAAGAAGCATATGCCAGTTTTGACAATGAGGACTCTTTAGAATTATGAGCATACTCTCTGCGCCCAGGCCATTCACTTGGTAAATCTACACCCGTAGACACACCTAGCCCAAATTCCTTCATGTAGCGGTCCCATACATTCACACCTTGATCTTCCTTGGCATTATTAATGTACTTATTGTACAATCTCTTACCCACCATATCGACCATGAATGCATTGGAGGAATGCCGAATGGCAGAAGCGGGGTCCAACCCCCCGTACACATGACCCGAAGAGTTTCGAACTCGTGACGAATTGTTACGCCCAAAATAAGCCGCTCCTGTATCCTGGTAGTAGGATGAGGTACTAAATAGATTTTCCTCCAGACCTATCAACACAGAAAGAGGTTTAATGGTGGAGCCAAGTAGGACAACCGACTCTGGATGTTGACCTGATTGGCCCGATCCGAAGGAGCGAATAGTACCATTCAAGTATACATTTTGTATTTTCTTGTAATTATCACTGGATATATTTCCGGTCTGCCAGTAATTCGCATCATAATCGGGCATACTGGCCATCGCTACCACATTTCCTGTGTCCACTTCCATGGCTACAGCAAAGCCTGTTTTCGCATAAGGATGAGTCTTGCCAGATACAGCATGTGAATGGAGCCATCTCAATTGATCCATAATGGCATTTTCAGTCTTCACCTGAATTTCTTTGTTAATCGTAGAATAAATATTATTCCCTTTTTGCGGAGGAGTAACAGAATCTACACCCTCCGGCATATTGCGCGGATCAATGGGAACCGTTTTATAGCCATTTTTCCCCCGTAATTGTTCCTGATATTGATATTCCAGTCCATCAAAGCCAACTGATTCGTTATCCATATAAATGAGGCCCGGGTCATCTTCAGCTGACATGGATTTTTGAATATTCTTATATTTATCCAACGTTTCACGTGCACTTTTGTAGCTTTTAATATAACCGACCGTTTGAACAGCTACTGTATCAGGATCATAATGGCGTACGGTTTCCTCGACCACATCTATTCCGGGAAACTCGCTCTTATGCTGCATAAAATAGGCGACTTCTTCTTTGCTGAGATTCGTTTTAATCAGACGAGGCGTAAAGCCGCTAAGCCGTTGATAGTTCCGGTCCATAGCATCCATAATTTGTTCTGCTGTCATTTTTGGCTCGTTTTTATCGCCATATTCAGCAAACCGATTAGCCAGCTTTTGCGTCATATTTTCCAACTCAGGCAACAATTTTTTATCTGGATTACGCTTTTCTTCCACGCTGTCACTATAGTTCTTGGAGAGCGTGATATACAGCGATTGTACAGGTGTAGAATACGCCAGTCTGTTCTGCCCGGTGGAATCATAAATCGTTCCGCGAATCGGCGTAAGTGGTACATTTTTGGTAACATTGCTGGCCTCCTGCTGCTTGAGCTGAGGTCCATCCACGAATTGAAGTATCGCCAATCTTACAATGATGACTGTAAATATAATGAACGAGCTGAAAAAGAACAGATTGATCCGGAAGCTAAATCTTTTTCGGTCGGATGTCTCATTGTCTTTTCCTTGCTCGTTGTCCATCTTTCTCATGTGCCCTTTTCCACTCCTTCTTAAATCACTTTATCCTTGATATGTGTTTGGGCAAAACCAGGCGGATTAAACCAGTCCCCACTTTGCGCCCAGGTCGGATCTAACGGTACCCACTGATCCTGTCCGCTCAAATATACCTCATTCCAGGCATGGGACCCGTATCCTCCCTGTCCGTTGTACCCAAGGCCTGTTACAACCTTGACCTGTAGCCCCTGCGAACGAGCCATCATTGAGTAAAGGCGGGCATAATCAATGCACACTCCTTTACGTGTATCAAACGTATCTCTGGGAGTCTGTTCATGCCAGTCACCACGTTGCTCATAGGCTTCGACCTTACTGTAATCATAGCTAATACGGGTGCCTACCCATTCATACAACGCTCTAGCTTTTTGCTCGTCACCGCTAGCCCCTTCTGTAATCTTGGCCGCTGCCTGAACGATTTCGCTTGGAATGTCCCGGTCGATTATTTCATATTTGCGCTGCATGATACCATTCAATTCCTTGGTAACGGCCTGCGTAAATACGGGCAGCTTATCCTTAATCAGAGTCCCGGACAACGGCTCAATGACCGATTGCGCACCTTGCTTATAAATCGGCGAAGCTTGTACGTAGCTGCTAAACCCGCTGTCTGGGTACAGACTAACGCCTATGAACAGCAGGGCTATGATCATCATGGCGCGAGCTCCACCAATAAGGGTACCTATTCCGGCCCCTGCCACCCTGCTGAAAAAGCCCGATTTTTTTGGATGCTCATGGAGGGAGGAATCTGATTTTCCACCTACCATCAACACATAAATGGCACGCAGTATAAACTGGGCAATAGCATAACTGAGCATGAACAATACGGCGAATCGCAGCAGCGGAAAACCCTCTATCCCCGCCACAAGCGTATAATAAAATTGCTCAATCCCGCTTAGTTTTCGCTGTGGCAAATGCTCCATGTAAGCTGCCAGCCATTGTTGCACCTTCGGTGAAAGCCACATGGCTAATCCGAGCGAGCACAAAATACCCGCTACAGTCAGTATGCCATCCACAATAAGACTAAACAGCGCCCCTACAGATCTGGAAGCTCCTCGTCTCCAGCCCTGAATCAACGACAGCAGTACAATGACAATTAAAAACACCGTCACGCCATTCCAATGAAGAATAGGCTCCAGCCAGGATGGTTTCATTGTGTTCCTCCTGTCTCTACGGCGACTGTGGCGACTGTGTTACAGCCGAGCCTTTCGCACCTTCGATATATTTCTTGACGGTATCGCCCATACTCCACTCGCCCAGCGACATCCCCTGAAACCATACCTTGACCTTGTCACCATCAAATGGACCTTTCACTTCCAAGTTGGAGCTGGTTACCGAAAACGTACCATCCGCGTTGGATGTGTATTGGGCATCCCGTCCCTCTTTGATCATCATGTTCAAGGCCTCGCTCTGAACCTTGTTAATCGCATCATCCTTTGCCTGAGTAACGACCTTGCCGACCTGTTCAAAGGAAATGCCACTGTAGATAAGCAAGCCTGCAATTACGACGATGACAATCAGCCATTTTATGAGAGTTCTTACAACCTTCAATATGACTAACAATAGGACAAGCCCAATTAATATATACAGCCAATTATCTTGAACAATCTGCCAATTATGTTCCAAAAACTCTCTCCAGACGCCCTTATCCATTTCGCTACACTCCCGTTTTCAACTACATGATTCGAATTGCAAAATTGTCTCTGTAATTATACATGATTACGCAATGTCCTGTCAGCTTAGGTCTTATACATACCTTGTCTTTCAATTCTTGTCCATACAAAGTGGTCTATGTTCGTTCAATCCAGCGTACAACTTAGGAAGGGCCAATACGAAGTAACATGAAAGTTTACATTAGGGAAAGGGGGTCATTCACATGAAAACAGCCCTCTGGCTGTATCTCTTTTTGTTCATTGCCTTTTTTGATCTGCATGCGCAATATCCTATTTTGACGCCATTCGCCATCTCTCTGGGGGCAGCTCCTACCTTTATCGGTTGGATGATGGGGATTTACTCTCTGACTCACCTGCCTGGCAATTTGATGGCAGGTCCCAAAGTCGACAAACACGGCAGTCGCCGATATATTATGTTCAGCCTGACAGCTGCAGGCCTGATCCTGATCATTCAATCGTACATCCATACACCGTGGGAATTACTTTTTCTGCGTGCGATTAGTGGCTATGTGTTGGCTTTTTTATCTCCAGCCTGTCTGGCCATGCTGGCGCAACTGTCTGATCATCCGGTTACGCAGGGTAAATATATGTCGGGGCATGGTGTCGTCCATACGTTGGCCTCTGTTCTGTCTCCAGCCGCAGGCGCATTTATCGTAGCCAGTTTTGGCTTTAGCGAGACATTTAGTTCCCTTGGCATCATTCTCGTAATCACGGGGCTTATGGCTTATTTCACCTTACCCAAAAAAGCACCCGCTCCGCAGGCCCAATTATCTGATGGTCATACGACACCTGCTCCACTCTCGGCAGCACAGACGCGGTTACCATTCAATTGGCGTTACCTGCTTTTACCTTTTGTTTTGGCGTGCGCACAAGGCATTTTATTTTATGAGATCCCATTACGAAATAACGGTTCTGCGTCCATGATGTCCACCGGATTGCTTTTTTCCATCATCAGTTTGGGAGCACTCTGTACGCTTAGTTTGCTTTTTCTGAACAAATATTCACCGATGGTCAGGCTACTTTGTGGCATTATTCTGATGTCTTTAAGCTTCTATGCACTCGCCACCACGCCCGAAGCGACAATAGGCATCATCCTGTTTATTTTGGGAACAGCCAAAGGCATCATTTTTCCAGCGCTGGCCTCTCTCTTCATACGAATTGGAGGTGCTCGATTGGGCAAAACCTTTGCCCTGCAATCCATTGCAACGTCAATCGGCTCCTTTGCCGGGCCTGTACTGGCGGGTCAGCTTCCGGATCACATATCCCCTTTTTTTATCGCATTTCTGATTCTGATGGCTGGCCTGCTATTCGTTCCCGTTAAGCGCATATCTCCGACGCCGCCACTGTCTGCCACAGGACCTTATCATTCCTAGCTAGTCTGAGGCAGTGGGTATGCTAAAATGCTATCTTTAAAGCCCAAAATGCCGTTCCAGAGGGCAGATGCACAGTACACTATACCCCTATCCACATAGACTATTTTGACTGAACATTCACTAATAAAGGGAGGTGCAGCCTGTGAGCCACTGTCATCCTGTAAGCCCTTGCCCTGTTTTTGGAACTTCAACTGGCACCATTCTTGTTCTTTATATTCTGCTCGTCATCATTCTCCGTACTTGCTGGTTTTAATGTCTAAATTGCCCTAACATGTTGTCCCTTGTACCCATGCCTGCCACTTCTGGCAGGCTATTTTGTTATTTTTTGCATGAGAACCCTATTTGGAGCTACACTATACTCATATTCTTCATTTCCCGGGGAATTTCGAGCATATGTATCAGACAAGGGGTGAGCTTAAATGGCGATAACCGTGATCGTCGAAGGGAAAAATGACCGCAGCAAACTTCGCCGATTACTTGACCCGGAGGTTCACATTTTATGCACCTTCGGCACACTAAACTCTATAAAACTGGAATCCCTCCACAAGCGAGCCAAGCACGACGAAATATATTTATTTATGGACAATGACAGCTCAGGGAAAAAAATAAGGGGTGTGCTTGCAGACTCTTTTCCAGATGCCTACCATATGTATACCCGCAAAGGATACGCTGGCGTAGAAGGGACTCCAGACGAATATGTGATCGCTCAATTGGAAAAAGCAGGATTAGAAGAATACATTATATACCCGCCACCTGTTCTTTAGTCTTGAATAACAAAAAAGCTGTCCTCAGGCCGCTTTCATGCCTGTTGGACAGCTATATGGTGTACTATAAAATGCCTCTAAAATGACATTAGAATTTATGAACCGTATCGACGATCATCAGCAAGAAGCTGAGTGTCAGATGGTTAATGGAAAAGAAAAATACTTTTTTGGCCCAGGAATCCGTTTCTTCTTCCTTAATCGTAAAACCTTTAAAGGCATAGAATGCCCACAGCACGGACAGTAACACGGACACGATCATAAAAATCATACCGGCATATCCATAAGCATACATAAGGATGGGTACCGGAATCAGCAATACAATATAAGGAATCATCTGAATTTTGGTCCGATGGATACCTTTTACGACTGGCAACAACGGAAATCCTGCTGCGCGATATTCCTCAACTCTGCGAATAGCAAGTGCCCAGAAGTGAGGCGGCTGCCATAAGAACAGGAGAGCGAATAAAAGCCAAGCGCCCATATCAATACGACCCGAAGCGGCCACATAACCAATTACAGGAGGCATTGCACCAGAAATACCGCCGATGGATGTACTCCATGTAGATGAACGTTTTAACCAAAGTGTATAAATACCGACGTAGACGAACATACCAAGTAATCCCAGTAATCCTGCCTTTACACCAGAGAAGAAGAATAGAACAGCTAACCCGACAACACCCAAAATAATAGCGTATGACAACACCGTTGTAGGGGTCAGACGCCCTGTTGGCAGTGAGCGATTACGTGTACGTTCCATTTTCAAATCCAGCTCACGGTCAAAATAGTTGTTAAAAACACATGAAGATGCCATAACCAGCATTGTACCTAAAAGTGTAAGAATTAGCTTTATATAGTCAACGTCCCATTGCGATGCTAACCAAAAACCACCAAAGGCTGCAACCAGATTGGTACGAAGGATGCCTGGCTTGGTAACTGTAATAAAATCTTTCCAAGTGCCCGCTTTGCCGGGTGGTTTAGATTTTACAGAATAGGTAGCCGCATCCGAAGAAGTCTTATAACTTATATTATCCATTGTGAGTAACTCCCCCTTAGAGATGTATGAATTCGGGAGTAAGTTGAACTCCGATATAAATTTTATCATATACCTACCCCAAAAAGTTTGACAGAAAACGCACAAAACGTTCACAATTCCGATGGCAAATCGCCCCTGCTGATCGTTTACAGTAAATTTGGGTAGTAATAAGTACAGGAAACAATACAAAAGGAGCGACAGATATGGATACAGCCACACACTTTGTCATGGGAATCGGATTGGCCGGTCTGGCCTACACTGACCCTGTCGTCGCCGGAGATCCAAAGTTGGCCGCAGTGGTGCTGCTCGCTACAGTTGTAGGGTCACAAGCTCCGGATTTTGACACTTTGCTTCGGTTGAAAAATAATGCAGCCTACATTCGCAATCACCGTGGACTGTCGCATTCAATTCCCTTCTGGTTGATATGGATCTTGTCCATAACAGGGCTAATTTGCCTGATCTTCAGAGATGTGCCCCCAGGTCATGTAGCATTATGGGTAACGATTGCCGTCTGCCTGCATGTATTCACAGATTTATTTAATACGTACGGAACACAGGCATTCCGGCCGTTTACAAACAAGTGGATATCTTGGAATATCATCCATATTTTCGATCCCTTTATTTTTGGCACCCATGTTGCTGCGATTATGCTGTGGATCACCGGATTGATTCCACCCGCTCCCTTATTTATTACGCTGTACGTCATTATTGGCCTGTATTACATTTGGCGAACCTGGAGTCATTTTATAACCAGAAAAGCGGTACGTAATATGGACAACGAGCGTCAGGAGGGCGACAATTATTATATCATTCCCACCGTATCATGGAACCGGTGGCATGTGGTAAAAGCTCATCAGAATGGAAGTTATGACATTGGCGGATTAAATGGCTCGCACTTATTTTGGACGAAACACGCAATTCCATCCACACATCCTGCCGTAGAAGCATCCAAATCCTATCGCGATGTGCAGGCATTTCGCTATTTCTCCTCCTTTGCTGTTGCCGAGGTGGAAGAACTGGAATGGGGCTACATTGTGCGATGGGGAGACGTGAGGTATCGACACCGGAGGCAATATCCATTCGTGGCTGTGGTCGCGATGGATAAGCAGTTCGGGCTGATCAACAGTTATATCGGATGGCTCAGTGACGAAAAGATGCAAAAACGCCTTTCCCTGCATACGAATTAAAATCTGCTTACAAGCTAACAACCAGCCGTATGAACAAGAGACAGCAAGTTCCCCTTTAATCTGGGAGCTTGCTGTTTTTTTGGCCATTCGCGCCAAAAATCACATCTCATGAAAGCGCCCTCTTGACGAAGCGGACTTGCGTGATTCACAATGGTCATAAGCCATGCGTAAAAAAAATCCGGAGCATGATCGCTCCGGATTTTCTTCATGACAGTTGCTCATAATACAGCTTCCAAGATGGAGTGTTTATGTGTATTACTGCAAACGGCTGCTGCCCGACAAGGATTGTTCTGCTTGTTGGACTAGCTTTTTCGTAATATATCCCCCAAGAGAACCTGTTTCGCGGGAAACAACATTACCGAAGTAACCGTCCTGAGGGATGGTGATGCCAAGTTCTTGAGCTGCCTCATATTTTAATTGTTGTAAAGCGGCGTTGGCCTGCGGTACTTGCAGGTTGTTTGAACGACGTCTGCTCATATTTGAATCTCCTTTCAGTTCTTTGTGAGTGAGGTTCATTGCAAGCTTGCAAGATTATTATGGCTCGCTTACAACTACTTATTCCTGAAATTCAACATTCGAACACTGGAGGTTTTTACCAATGAGCAAAGGTTTATCCCTATGGTTCGCCGTTTCATCCATTGTCCTGCTGACCGCAGCCGCTATATCCATCAGTTATTCCGCATGGCTTGCCATTCTACTGGGGCTATTATCTGTCGGCAATATTGGCTGGGGTTTCGTGGTCAAAGCCCGACAACGCCGCTCCTAATCCAATCCTATAAAAGGCCTAATTCGTTTCGCCTCAATATGCTTTAGCGTAGACGTGGCAGAAAGCCCATGCGCTCTTTGACCGCAGACAGCGTGACTTCAGCAGCTTCTTGTGCACGCTCTGCGGATTGGGCCAAAATATGTCCAATTTCACCGGATTCCCGGATATCGCGATAGCGCTGCTGAATCGGTTCAAGCATAGCCACAACCGTCTCTGCCAGTTCTTTTTTAAATGTCCCGTACATTTGGCCTTCATAACGATCCTGCACTTCTTGGAGCGACAAACCGGAACACTGGCTGTAAATGCTCATTAGATTACTAATTTCAGGTTTATTGACCAGATCATATCTAACCTCACTGCCAGAATCGGTCGTAGCGCGGCTGATTTTCTTGCGTATGACTTTCGGTTCGTCCAGTAGCGCAATAAAACTGCCTGCATTCGGATTACTCTTGCTCATTTTTTTGGATGCATCATCCAGGGACATAATTCTTGCCCCTACTTCAGGGATATACGGCTCGGGAATTGTAAAATAATCTCCATAACGATGATTAAAGCGGCCAGCCAAATCCCGTGTCAGTTCCAGATGCTGTTTCTGATCTTCGCCCACCGGGACGAGATCCGCGTTGTAGAGCAAAATGTCAGCTGCCATCAACGACGGATATACGAACAACCCTGCTCCTACGGAATCCTTGCCAGCAGCCTTGTCCTTAAACTGAGTCATACGTTCCAGCTCGCCCATATTCGTCAGTGTTGTCATCAACCATCCCAGCTCAGCGTGCTGAGGAACATGGGATTGTAAAAAGACGTTGGATTTCTCTGGGTTAATACCCGCTGCAATAAATAATGCCGCTACCGCCTCCGACTGCTCGCGTAATTGAGCTGGTTCCTGCGGTACGGTAATCGCATGAAGATCTGGAACCATAAAGTAACATTGGTGATCCTCTTGCAATTTGACAAAGTTTTTCATTGCACCAATGTAGTTGCCCAAAGTAAGTTGTCCGCTAGGCTGAATACCTGAAAGTACAGTTTTCATATTCTTCCTCCTCCGATTATTTCAATATTTTAGAACGCAAAAAGGCCCCGCATCCTCAAGGGACGCGAGACCGTGGTACCACCCTTATTCATTGCCGTCAGCCTTTGCTTGTCGGAGCTATGCCCCATGACTGATTGCAATCTTAAAGCTCCGTTAACGGGGAGCAATCGGCCGTCATACTGAGGACTGTAAAATCCTGTTCTGTGCGGCACTCCAAGGTCCATTCAGCAATGCAGGCTCACCGGTTCCCATCCACCACCGGCTTTCTGAAGAGCTTATGCGAAAGCTTACTTGTCCTCATCATCGCGTTATCCATGTCATTACTTTCTAAACTACATTAATGATAATTCCGCATAATGTTATTGTCAAATGACGATTGTGCCCTACGATCAAAAATCTGTTATCATAATGACACGAAGCTTCAACCGATTATAGTGGACAAAGGAGCATGGATATGAAACAAGTGACCAAAGAACACTGGAACGGTTACGACACGTATGTTTTACATAGTGGTGAACTGGAAGTTACGATGATCCCTCGCCTCGGGAATAATATTATCTCAGTGCGTGATCTGAAGCTCGACAGGGATATCGTACGTCGGCCCGGTGAGGAAGAATTGGCTTTTTATTTACAAAAGCCTTATCATTTTGGCTTGCCCATTTTGATTCCTCCTGGCCGAATTCGCAAAGGACAATTTGAGTTTGACGGTGTTCCTTACCAGTTCGACCGAAATACAGCCAATGACAACCATATACACGGTCTGCATCGTAATCAATCCTGGCGCTGCAGTGATATTGAAGAGGATGAAGAAGGTTGCAGTGTCACTACCGAGCTTTTGACAGAAAGTGATCCGCACTGGATGGAACAATTCCCCATTCCTTTGCGTCTGGAGATGACGTATCGCTTGCAGGGTGCTATATTAAGTCAAACACTGCGCGTAACCAATTTGGGTGAAAAAGCAGCCCCATTTGGCTTGGGATATCACACTTGGTTTATGGTGGACGGAGAACCTGAGCGCTGGCGCCTAAAGCTACCTGTAAACGGCGTATATGAACAGGATGCTGAACAGCTACCTACAGGTATCATTACTTCGTTGAATGACTTGGAACAGCTCTCTTCGGGTCTTTCTCTGAAAGGAACGAATCTAGATACGTTCCTGCGGGCAACGGAAGGCCCTGCTGTAGCTCTTTTGACTCGTGATGATGGTTATCAAATCCGCTACACAGCAGATGAGCAATACTTTAAGTATTGGGTGTTATACACCAAAGGTGAATGCAATCAGTATCTTTGCATTGAGCCTTATACCTGGCTGTCAGATGCTCCTAATTTACCTGATCCTGTTGAAGGAGGCGGGCTGATCCGTCTGGAGCCTAAGCAATCCATCGATCTCAAAACTCAGATTCATATCATATATCCGTAATTTCCCTCTAGTCACTTTCCTTCCTTCGGCGCATATTTTCATAACTCTGTCGCATACTAACCTCATCACAGCCGAAGGAGGTGACTACACATGAATGAAGCTAATCAAGGCAGAAGTCGTCGCAGTAACAACCTTGTTGTTCCTCAAGCCAACAACGCACTGCAACAATTGAAATATGAAGCTGCACAAGAGCTGGGCATCACCATTCCGGCAGACGGTTACTACGGTGACATGCCATCCCGTGAAGCTGGTTCTCTGGGAGGCTATATCACTAAACGCTTGGTACAGCTGGCCGAACAGCAATTATCAGGACGTTCAGGTCAATAAGCGTCATTATTCCACATGAGCATTCCGTTCATCGTAATTTACCAAAATGCGTTATAACGGGCATATAACATAGGCGGTCTTCCCTAGGAAGGCCGCCTTTTCTCTTTTTTAAATTAGGATTTTGCAAAATCCTCATATTGATGATTATTCCGAATTAGCCGCTCGGTATGTAGGCTTGTTGTAGCGGATCATGAGATTCGCCATGTTGTAGTTGGACTCCAGTGTTGCATCTACCAAAATCGTTCCTTGTCTGATAGCAAAATCGAAAGCAATCTCACCATGAGTCCAGCTACGCTTATGATTTAGCGTTTCTAGGGCCATACGCCGAAAATCCTCCCGATGCTTTGCTGATAACCCCGGTTCTACTGCTGCAAACGTGCCACCCTTACCTGCAAGCGGATTATGGCGAATCCCAAACTTCCCAACTACATTGTTACGTATTTGTACAAATACGATGCCTGACGACAAACCCGCCAGTTCATTATCCAGTTCTTTTAAAACGATATCCATCTGCCTTGCCAACGACAATTGACCTACTTCATCCATTACAAAAACCCTCCTATATACCTTGTCCGAAAATAATTAATAGGTCTTACGGCTCAATTATATGCGAAGATTTTTAACCTTACAATCAAAACCAACATAATTGGGTATTTATAACTATTTTCTAAGTATATCCATCATTTTAAATTTCGCCAACAGGTAATGTTAATTACACTTCGACATTTTGCGACTTTGTTCATCATCTTCTGTAAAAATTACAAAAAAGGCCTCCCTTATAGGAGACCTTTCAAAAGTGTAAATCCGTTATTTTGTCATTTGTAAAAATTGCTCAATATCCTGAACAGTAACTTGCGCAGCATTACGCCAGAAGTCAGCCTGTGTTAAATCGGTACCTAAGTGCTTGGAAGCCAATTCTTCGACTGTCATGCGACCTGTATCACGCAGCAAGGCATCATATTGGTCGGCGAAGCCGTCAGGGTTTTCCTTCGCAAAAGCGTAAATTCCTGCACTGAACATATACCCGAATGTGTACGGGAAGTTGTAGAAAGGAGTGTCCGTAATATAGAAATGCAGCTTGGATGCCCAAAAATGAGGATGAGCCTCATCCAGGATACCACTAAACGCTTCACGCTGCGCTTGTTCCATCAACTCGCTTAATTGTTGTGCTCCTACGACTCCTTTTTTCCGCAACTCGTAAAAACGGGTTTCAAATAGGAAACGGGCATGAATGTTCATAAAGAAGGCTACACCACGCTGAATTTTATCCTCCAGCAAAGCTACCTTCTCCTGACCCTCGGCAGCTTCCAGCAAAGCATCTGATACAATAAGTTCTGCCAGCGTCGACGCCGTCTCAGCTACGTTCATGGCATAATTCTGATTCAATGGGTGCAATTCATTCATCACATGCTGGTGATAACCGTGTCCGAGCTCATGGGCCAGTGTCGAAACGTTGGATGGTGATCCGGCATAGGTCATAAAAATACGGGTCTCTTTGCTTAGACGCAGAGATGTACAGAAACCACCCGGACGTTTGCCAGGACGATCCTCTGCTTCAATCCAACTTTTCTCAAAAGCCATTTGGGCAAAGTCAGCCATTCTCGAGCTAAATTTACCAAATTGCTCAACAATCGTTACAGCAGCATCGTCGTATGGGATTTTAGTGGTTGATGTTCCCAGCGGAGCTTCAACGTCATGCCAGGACAGCTTCTCTAAGCCCAGCAGCTTTGCTTTCCGCTCCAAGTATTTAACTACAATAGGCTTTGTTTCATTAATAACCTGCCACATCGTATCCAGCGTTTGTGCGGACATACGGCTGATTTCCAGCGGTTCTTTAAGCACATCTGTCCAGCCTCGTTTTTCATATAGCTTCAGACGGAAGCCTGCCAAATGATTCAATGTATCCGCGCAATAGTCCTCTACCTGAGCCCATGCCTCTTCCCAACGTGCAAACACATCTTTACGTACGCTGCGATCTGCTTCATCCAGCTTATTAGCTGCTTGACCTACAGACAGGTTTACGATCTCGCCATTTTCTGGTACAGGGATCGTCATATTTTTGACAATGGTATCATAGAAGTCGCCCCATCCATGGTAGCCATCCACTGCCAGATCCAATGCAAGGCTTTCCAGCTCAGGAGCCATTTTTTCACGTGCTTCGTTCCGATATTCGTTCAGGACAAAAGAAATCGGCTGGATAGCTTCGCGCTCCATCCATTTCTGCCAAATGTCTTCACTGGTTTGTGCCAGCAAGTTCTGGAAAGATACTAAAGCACTTTTCCCTTGGGCATACAGCGTGTTGACACGCGCCCCCAGTTGAACAGCCAGCTTGTCGTGCTGGTTTTGAGCAGTTAGACAAGAGACAAAGGAACCCGCCTGCGACGCGCCATTAAACAGGTCCTGGATGCTACTCAATACACTATCCAGACGCTCGGTATCCAATACCGTTTGTGGTACTTTAGCTGCTTTAAGCTGGGACTGCAGCTGTTGGACCTTGCTTTCCAATTCTTCCAAAAATGCATGGAATGAGGCAGAGGAAGACCCTCCGCTAAAAATAGATTCCAGATCCCATGTTTGCTTTAACGGTGTTTTCATAATAGTTCCACCTTTCTTTTTTGGCGAATTCATGTGGTTTCATATACAATAAAGCTACATCGTGATAGTAAATCACTACAATTGGGAGGAAAACAGAATGAGACCCTTACAAATTTCGCCGGAAACGGCTGTGAAATTATCCGAAAAGCTCGGTATTCCGCTGGAACACCTTATGCATACACCCCAGCACATTTTGATGCAAAAGCTGGCCGAACTGGCTAAAGAAGAAACCGCTGACCCGAACGGCGGAGAATCGGACAAATCATGATCCCTTTTCATAAAACCTGGCCTTATGACATCGTCATGGGAGACGTTTATGTACAGTCTTGTCCGTTTTGCGACCAGGATAATGTATTGCTGCCCCTGAAGCCTAAAGAACTTAAGCTCATACACGAAGGTATGAAAAAGCTGCTTGTGTTTCCATGTTGCCATAACAAGGTTACTTTAGTGGATTGTGATGACGATTATTTGCTGTCAGATACCACATTGCGTCATCATTAATTCATGAGTTGTAAGAGAATATAACCCGTTTTACAAACAAGGTGTGAACCATGAGCCTAAATCGGCCATAGTGCACACCTTTATTTCTTCAGGAGGAGCTTGCGTCTTGCATTTCCTCCGGCAGTTGGAAATTTTTAGCCATCATTTGTTCTCGCAGTACAGACCACTGTTCGCGGGAAGCCCGGATCATGGCTGCATCCATAATCTTTTTGTCATTAATGACACGCGAAAACCAGCGTACCGCTTCGTTAAAGTTCCCTGTACGTCGATGCAATTCACCAATCAGATACAGCAGTTTGGCATTATTCGCCCCGACACCCTCCAGCTCATAAACCCGAACGTAAGAATCCAGACTAAATTTGAGAAAGCGAAGCTCCTGCTCCTCATTTCCCTGGTATCTGTACATCCATGCGATATGCTGTAATAGACTGGCTACTACGCGTTCCTTTTCTCCGATGACCTGGGCACAGAGTAAACCCAGTTTATACGTTTCTAATGCCTCTTCCCAGCTACGATGCCCGCCATATTCGCGAGACTGCCAGCGATTACCGATTTTATCTCTAAAAATCTTGGTTTGCTGATCGCTTAACTGAACGGTAGAGTGCTCTGTCGAGGTAAACCCACAATGAGGACAGACCCTTACGACATAAAAATCCGGATTTTCATTCTTATAATAAGCGCAAAAATCTGAATCTGTACGAATGGCCTTCTTTAGGCTTGGTCTGACACGAGATGTCTGAAATTCTTCTTCACAATGTGTGCAGGTGATTTTAATCTGATATAACGGTTCAAGTTCCAATGTTTTTACAACCCTCTCCAAAATTCGGCAATCCCCGCAAGCTTACGGGGTATTTACAAAATGATGCGCAGGACCAGACAAACGGTTAAGTATGATGGAACGAAGCGGCTCCTCAATGCCCGTATCCGTTAACGCACCTGCCATACAAGACAACCATGCCTCTGCTCGCTCCTCCGTTACGGGAAACTTCATATGTCTCGCACGTAACATTGGATGACCATATGCATCAGAAAAAAGGGACGGTCCTCCAAAAAACTGGCTCAGGAACATAAACTGCTTTTCCTTAACCGGTTCCATGTCTTTAGGAAACAGGGGACTTAACAACGGATCTTTATAAACTCTCGGGTAGAAGGCCTCAATAATAGCACGAATACCTTCCGCGCCCCCAAGGTTGTCATAAATGCTCAGGCTAGGGTTCACTTTTCCTCCAACTTTCTGTGCTATGGTAATAAATATACACCCGTATTATAACAAAAAACAAAAAATGACGCTAAAAATAAGCGCCATTTTATCAATTTAACATATGAAGAGGATGTGCTTCGTTGCACATAGCTTCGTCATTCTATAAATACAATTAATAACTCCGCCAATCCTCTTCACCGGAATGGACGAGAGAGGCACGAATAACATACACAAAAGCACATACGAACAGACCGGCAACGATACTCATCCTGATCACTCCATCCTTAAGGTTATGGATCGTTGTTTTCCTATTTTAACATACTCTTTACAAAAATACAGCAACAAATGTAACCGTTTTCTTTGTTTTTTTGTACTCTTTGTCCATCCCCGACATAGGTATAATAGTACAACTCCAAAGGAGGGGCCTCTATGTCGCTATACCGTCGTTACTCGCTTCCTCTGCTCATCCTTTCACTGCTATTCCTATTTATACTTATGGCTGTATACCCGCAATCTTCTCTGAATGCCGGGCTTCGGGGGCTTGCCATCTGGTGGGACGTGCTGTTTCCGTCTTTATTCCCGTTTTTCGTTATTTCCGAGCTTCTCCTCGGTTTCGGAATTGTTCATTTCATAGGTGCGCTGTTGGATCCGCTGATGCAGCCTCTATTCCGTGTACCTGGCTGTGGAGGTTTTGTCGCTGCGGTCAGCTGTGCATCCGGTTACCCGATTGGAGCTAAACTAACAGCCAAGCTGTGGGAGCAAAAATGGATCACACGCATTGAAGGAGAGCGTTTGGTCGCATTTACGACTTCCTCTGATCCGATATTCTTGATCGGTGCGGTTTCCGTTGGCTTCTTCCATCAACCAGAAATTGCACTCGTACTGGGCGCGGCTCATTATGGTGGTGTGCTCATCATCGGGCTACTTATGCGCTTCCACGGTTCCCGTTCAGGGGAAACAGATACTCGCAGCGACCGCCCTCAACCTACTCCAAAAGCCTGGTCGAAGTCCACAAATACAAAAGCTGCTGGTCGCAATAGACAGCCTGGACCCCTACGCCAAGCATTATATGCCATGCATACAGCTCGTTTGGAAGATGGTCGTCCATTGGGTGAGTTACTCCGTGAGGCGATTACTTCCTCCCTACGCCTTATTATTGTCGTAGGAGGGCTAGTTGTATTCTTCTGCGTCATTTTAGAAGCTTTGACGAACTCCGGTTTAATGAGCGGGCTTCATCTGCTTACGGCAAACCTCTTGACTGCATGTGGTCTTCCTCCTACGTTAACGGAGTCCATTGTGGGTGGTATTTTCGAAGTCACTTTAGGAGCGCAGGCCGCAGGTAAAGCCACGGCAGCGATACCATTCAAGGTAGCCGCAGCCGCTTTTGTGCTCTCCTGGGGCGGGCTATCGGTTCATGCGCAGGTTGCAAGTATTTTAAATATGACGGATCTTCGTTATATGCCATTTTTGTTGGCCCGGGCTGCGCACGGCTTCATCTCGGCACTGCTCGCTCTCGTGTTATGGCAGCCTCTGATGGGACAGGGAAGCTCTCCAGTCTTTTTTCCAATATACGACATCGTATGGTCCCCTGGCTTCTCGTCCGCCATGCTGTTGCAAAGTCTGCTGTTTCTTGGCTTTATACTGGCTGGAATGCTTAGTCTCTCATGGTTGAGTGTGGGTACCCGTCGCTTATACGTACGTTTGAGAAGAACACACAGGCAATGAACGATTGTGTTCTTGCTCATAATTGATTATGATCGATATATACCCATGACAAAGGAGCTTTTCATCTTGAGATATTATGTTCTGGATCGCGGGGATCAGCACTCCATGGACTTGAGTCAGCAATTTCACCGTCTTGCCCAAGAAAAGAATTTCAAGCTGGATGCCGAATCGCCGGAAATCGTCGTGTCTATTGGAGGCGATGGTACAATGCTTCATGCGTTTCATACCTTCATCGACCGCATTCCGGATATTGCCTTTGTTGGTGTACATACCGGTCATCTAGGCTTTTACGCCGATTGGCGTGCGGACGAGCTGGAGGAGCTAATCCACCTGATGAGCCAAAGCGGATCTGAGGGACCGCTTAACCCGAGAATCGTTAAGTATCCACTGATTGAGTTGGAAATTCACAAGAAATCAGGCAATGCTTCTTTTATTGCCTTGAATGAGTTTACGTTAAAAGGGGTGGATGGCACTGTCGTTGCCCAAGTAGATATTAACGATATCACCTTTGAAATGTTTCGCGGTGACGGTATATGTGTTTCTACCCCCTCAGGGACGACCGCCTATAATAAAGCACTTGGCGGAGCTATGGTTCATCCCACCATTGAAGCATTGCAATTGACTGAGATCGCTTCCATTAATAACCGCGTGTATCGGACACTAGGATCGCCATTGCTACTGCCCAAACATCATCATTGTGATATTTTTTCACGGAAAGATCAGCGTCTTTTATTGACAGTAGATCACCTGAACTTTCCTGTGGATGACTTAATCTCTGTTCGATGTCAGGTCGCAAGTCAGAAGATCAGCTTCGCTCGTTACCGTCCTTTCCCATTTTGGGATCGAGTACGCAACGCCTTTCTTAATTAGAACCTGTAAAAGAGCCGACTCTGGCTCTTTTTTTACAAACAAAACGGTTCCTGAAAATTCAGGAACCGTTTTGTTGTGGAGCAGTAAATGTTTTATTCTTTTTACTACCCTCAGTTTTTTCGGCTTTAGCAGCTGGATGGGTCTGACGCTGGCCCTCAGGTTCACGTGAGACACGAACTTGCCGTCCCTCCCGATTTTCCTTTGGTTGACGCTCATAGCGTGGTCCACGTGATTCCTTTTTATCGAAATTCCCTTGCTGATTGCGCTGTCTACGCGGTTCGCGGGCTTGCTGCCCTTCACCCGGATTGCGTCCATCCTTCGCTTCACGTGGTTCTCTTGGCTGGCGCGAATCACGTGCTTCACGTGGCTCACGTTGCCGATTTCCTTCACGTCCTTCTCTGGATGAACGACTTTCACGAGCTTCACGCGGCTGTCGCTCACGTACTTCCTGGGCATCCTTCGGTTCCCGACGTTGCAACTCGCGTGGTTCTCGGAATTCTCGAGGCTGCTCCACTCGCGATTCCTCCGTAGCTGTGGAATCCTGTTGTGGTTGCGGCCACTCCTGTTCTCCAGCTGTATGTTGCAATACTTCTTGCTGCTCTTCGGTTTCTAACGTTCCCGCTTGTTCCCTTTGAGCATCTACCAACTGCTGAATATCTGGAGCAACGATTTCATCATTGACGCCGTTTTTATTAATCACTTCACGGCTTTTTTGCAGCACAAAATAGGCACAGCCAAAATTGCAGTATTCATTAATGTAATCGTCCAGTACCACTATAGATGTATCCTTATTTGCTTTGGGATGGCCGTCTCGATAAAAGCCCTTCAGACGCAGCTGATTGTAACCCCAATCACCAATAATGTAATCATAGCGATCCAGCACTTCACTATACCGATCACGAAACGCTTCGGGATTCCATCCGTTCTTGTGATCCTGCAACAATTCATAGTTTTTACCACCGATTTGAAACAAGCTATTCTGACCGCCTTTCCCGGATCAAGCCTGCGAAAGGGCGCTTTCTTCCTTATGCTGAGCGGCTGACTTCACCTGCTCATGCGCTTGGTAGGAGCTGCGGACCAACGGTCCAGATTCGACGTGGCTGAATCCCCGCTGTAATCCCTCTTCCTTTAACTTCGCAAAATCTTCCGGTGGATAATATTTTTGCACATATAAATGTTTCTCGGACGGCTGCAAATATTGACCAATTGTCAGAATGTCACAATCGACTTTACGCAGATCATCCATGGCTTGTAAGATCTCGTCCCACTCTTCTCCGACACCTAGCATGATGCTTGATTTCGTTGGAATAGCCGGATTTAATTGCTTCGCACGTTGAAGCAGCTCCAGAGAGCGACGGTATTTCGCTTTAGCCCGAACCTTGTCGGACATGCGCTCCACCGTTTCAATATTATGATTCAGAATATCTGGTTTGGCATCCATGACGATTCGCAGCGATTCAATATCGCCCATAAAATCGGGAATCAATACTTCTACACTGCACAAAGGTAACCGGCCGCGAATCGCACGAACCGTTTCTGCAAATATAGTAGCGCCCCCATCTTTTAAATCGTCGCGAGCCACACTGGTTACGACACAGTGCTTCAAATTCATGTTCCCAGCCGCTTCTGCGACGCGATCAGGCTCCTGCAAGTCAAGTTCCGTAGGCAATCCCGTATTTACTGCGCAAAAACGACACGCACGCGTACAAATATCACCCAAAATCATAAATGTAGCTGTCCTATTGGCCCAGCATTCATATATATTAGGGCATCGTGCCTCCTCACATACGGTATGTAATGTCTTGGAACGCATCATGCTCTTGATTTCTTGATAGTTATCGCCTGTCGTAAGTTTAATACGAATCCAGTCGGGCTTAGCTTCCTTCTCTTTTCTAGACAATGGCATAGACCTTCTTTCTGATAAGCTTAAGCTGTCATTGTCATACATTATAACATGAAAGCCATGGAAAAACCTCCATTCATTGTTCCCTTTTTGATATGACATTGATGCCGAAAAAAGTAAACTTTTTATATGGATAAAAGCGGCGGATATGGCTCAATCTAAACAAAAGCGCCCTATTCACGCTATTGAATAGGGTCTAGAATTTACTGGGCGGTTAAGCCCTTCTATAGGAGGTCGGTTCACGTGCCTTACCCTACGCGGACAGCCCGCGCTGTTCGTCTGTTATCGCTGCTGATATGCGCTGCTACACTGACAACGGCCTGTCCGCTTCCTGCCCATGCCCTTGCCAATCACTTACAGTCCTCGTCCGCCGGAAGCAGCCTGACAGTTAATGTAGATGCTGAACATGCACAGTCTTCAATGTATATTTCCAGGCTTGCTTTATATCGTTCCATCGAAGCCCTGACAGGAGTCCCTTGGTACAGGCTGGCCGCCATCGACCAGTATGAACGTACACTTACGGTGGCCCATCCCAAAGATCGCAAGCATGCAGAACGAACCATAGGTATTTTCGTTACGGGACCGATCTGGTCCGGCTTGATGAACCCTGATTCGGAGGATCAAAATCCACGTTCCATAGAACTATTTTCCGGGCTGGGACAAGACGGTTCGGGTGATGGAATTGCTGACCGCAATAATGACAAGGATCTGCTGTTCAGCATCGCATCTTATCTCGGAAAGTATGGAAACAACGAGGATGAATTTGGTATTGCCGTTTGGGAATATTACCATAACAGCCGCGCAGTTCAAAGAGTTCAGCAGTTTGCCAAGCTGTATCGGACGTATGGCAAGCTGGATCTGGTCAGCCAAGCTTTCCCCCTTCCCTTAGGCAGCATTTATAGCTACCGCAGCACATGGGGAAGCCGTCGCAGCTGGGGGGGCTACCGTATACATGAAGGAACTGACCTGTTTGCTGGCTACGGAGTTCCAGTTCGCAGTACCTGCTACGGTGTAGTTGAAATGAAGGGCTGGAATCCCTTTGGAGGATGGCGCATCGGAATCCGAGATCTCAACAACCGCTATCACTACTATGCGCACCTTTCCGGCTTTGACAAAACCGTTCACAACGGAGACGTCGTTACACCTGGCCAGACGGTTGGCTGGGTCGGAAGCTCGGGCTATGGAAAACCTGGTACCCAAGGCAAGTTTCCACCGCATCTGCACTATGGTATATATCGGGACAATGGCTGGGCAGATTGGTCCTTTGACCCGTATCCGTTATTAAGACAGTGGGAGCAGTCCGAACGCAAAGCGCTCAAAAAAGGAAAGACAAAAGGGACCTCCTCATAGGGTCCCTTTTATTTTTCCAGAGCAACTCACGTCACTCCATTCTGCTCTATGGCGTTGGGGGCTGACTAGAGGAGTTTGGGTCTTCCTGTACCTCTGGAACACTTACTATGCTGGAATCTATAGCGCCGCTACTCTCTATGGAATGGGGAGGCAACGCCAACTGCGGAGCGGCTGCACCATTTTTACCTACTGGTTTTCCCTGATTGTCATAGTAGTACATCGGAACGTTGCCCACCACCAGCAAATAAGAAACGGGGATTTCCGTCTCCACAATCTGAGGTTGCATCTCAAACGGTATAACCACAGACACTTCCGTCGTAATCCGAATATACACTTCAACCAAGATCATGTTTATGCCCGCATCCTGTTGCCGCGTATTTAAATCCACCTTGATCGCTCCATGCGGCTCCACCTTTAGAGGAATCTTGGGGCCATAAGCTGCCAACAATGGACTGCCCAATGCCTGACCAATCGGAACGCTCTCATCAAAATGGCTCATGCTGTCCATCGTTGCCTTAACTGCTTTGAGCGTGTCTGACGTAATTTTCATATGCTCTGCATAATTCAGAACAAAGCCGGAGGTTCTTCCTTGTGCATCCGTTCTCCATTCGATCAAATTATCAGCTGTCTTCCCCTGCTCTACCTGTGCTGTAATTGCTGAATTAATAGCCTCCGTCGCCATTTGTTTGACCCGCACTTTTGCCAGATGCATCATAGGCGGCTTTAAATGCTGCTCCACATAAGCAGCCACCTGTATGATTCCTACCAGCAGCGCCAGTACCACAATCAAAAATACTCTACGTCTGCCGCGTCGCCTTCTGTTGGGCGCGCTGTGCCATTGCGGTCTTCTCATCATCCGATCCCCCCGCAGCGTTGAACTTACCCTACAAGGATATGCAAGGAAGGGACGAAAAAGAAGCTGCCCGTCCGGCAGCTTCTCTAGATGGAATACATATACAATTGCAAATTTCAGGTGCACTCATTATTTAAAAATGTGGTCAATCTTTTCGATATCAGCCTGACTCAATTGGACATTTAGCGTTTTCAGATTCGCCAGCACCTGCTCCGGCCCCTTCGCACCTGGAATGAGGGCATCAATTGAATCGCGTGTCAAATACCATGCGAGCACTACGTGAGCAACCTCTGCATTCAACGCATTGGCAATCTCCCGTACCTGCTCCACTTTGTCCAAATTACGAGCAAATGTATCTCCCTGAAACAGTGGATTATTCGCTCTGATGTCCGTGAAGGTCATGTCTTTCGTATACTTACCACCCAGCAATCCTGAAGCTAGCGGGAAATAAGGCACAAACGAAATGCCATTTTCCTTGGTATAAGGCAGCAGATCCTTCTCAGCTTCCCGTTGAAACAAATTATATTGGGATTGGAGCACATCTACATAACCGTCGCTATTCGCATCCTTAAGTTGTTCAATGGAAAAGTTAGATACGCCAATAGCCTTGATTTTGCCTTCGTCCTTAAGCTTCTTCAGTTCTCCGACTGCTTCTGCCTTCGGCGTAGCTTCATCGGGGAAATGGATATAGAACAGATCGATATAATCGGTCTGCAATCTTTTCAGACTAGATTCGACGGATTCTCGTAAAAAAGCAGGCGAGTTGTCAAAAACAATCTCTCCGTTCACAAATTTGTGTGCACCCTTCGTGGCAATAACAGCTTTATCACGCTGACCACGCTCTTTCAATACCTCACCAATTAATCGTTCCGAGTGCTCAGGTCCATAAATAAAAGCCGTATCCAGAAAGTTGATGCCATTGTCCAAAGCTGTGCGAACGACTTCTTTGCCCGTTTCATTGTTCAAATCGGAAAAGAGATTATGTCCTCCCACCTTATTTGCACCCAAACCGATTGGTTTTACATATAAATCTGTTTTACCAAGACGCACTTGCTCTGCCAATTCACGTCATCTCCTTTTCGAAAGTTACTTCCATTTTATTATTAAATTCCAAAAAAGGCAAAGTGCGTACCTAGCAGTTGCTCTTATCCTTTAATCCCCGTCAAGGCAATCCCTTCCATAAAATACTTCTGTCCTATGGCAAACAGAATAATAGCAGGCAAGACAACAATTAAAGAAGCGGCCATCAAAACGCCCCATTGAGCTGAATATATTCCCTGAAACTGCTGCAGCCCAATCGCCAACGTAAATTTGCTCTCATCATTAAGGTAAACCAGCGGCCCCATAAAATCATTCCATGTGTTCAGAAACGTAAATAATCCAATGACCAAAATCGCCGACCTCGACAAAGGCAAAATAATACGGGTAAAAATCGTAAAATGATTGCCTCCATCCACAAATACAGCTTCATCCAGTTCTCGTGGTAGAGTCATGTAAAATTGTCTTAGCAAAAAAATATTAAAAACGCCTCCACCAAAAAACGAAGGTAATACCAATGGAACGTACGAATTAACCATGCCTAATGCCTGCCAACCAATAAACGACGGAATCAGCGTGACTGCAAACGGAAGCATCATGCTACTTAATAATAGAGCAAATACCTTATCTCTTCCCTTCCATCTCATTCGCGCAAAGCTATAGGCAGAAATGGTACTCGACAGAAGTACACCTGCCAAAGTACCCGCAACGACGATAAATGTATTCACAAAATAGCGCCCAAAGGATAACTCTTCAAACGGCTGTAAAAAATTCTCGAATACAAAAGGCTCTGGAATCCATTTTGGCGGGATCAAAAAAATCTGACTTAAATCCATCATGGAGCTTCGCACCAGCCAGTAAAAAGGAAACATACAAAACAGGGAGCCCACTATGAGAACTGTGTAGAGTAAATTCCTGCTCCAACTCCAACCGCGTTTTTTCATCTTCATGCCCCCCCGCCTTCGTAATACACCCATTTTCGGGCCGTCTTGAACAGAAAGGCAGTGAATACCAAAACGACAATAAAGAGCACCCAAGCAATAGCACAGGCATAACCCATATTTGAAAAAGTAAATGCCTCGCGGAACAAATAAAAGGTATAAAACAAGCTGGAGTTATTGGGTCCGCCCTGAGTCATGACGTAAGGCTGAACAAACACCTGAAACCCACCGATGAAGCCCATAATCGTATTAAAAAAAATAGTGGGCGATGTCAATGGAATTGTAATATACATAAGCTTATGAAGAGCGTTTCCACCGTCAATTTCAATGGCTTCATAATAATGTCTAGGTATATCTTGCAAGCCTGCCAGAAAAATAATCATGGTTCCTCCAACGGTCCACAAACTCATTAAAACCAGAGTAGGGACTACCGAGCCTTCGCTATAGATCCACTGACTTTCGGGCAAATGCAGCGCACGCAGCACCACATTTAGCAACCCAAGATCCGGATCAAACAGCCACATCCAGATCATAGACGATGCTATGAGGGGCACAATGGTAGGGAGATAGAAAACAGTCCTGAAAAAAGCCAGACCTTTTACCTTTTGATTAAGTAATATCGCCAAAAAGAAAGCTACAATAATTTGCAGGGGCACACTTAGAAACACATAATAAAACGTAACCCCGAGTGATTTATAAAAAAATTGATCCGTACCGTCAAATAAGTGGACGTAATTATCCAGACCGATAAAATTAGCCTGTGAAGCTACCTTGTAATCGGTAAGACTGAACCAGAGACTAGCGATCATCGGTCCCAGAACAAAAATGACAAAGCCGAGAATAGCAGGGGCGGCAAAAAGCCACCCCAACCAACTTTCCTGCTTACGAATAGAAGATAATGATTGCATTCTATCCCTCTCTTTCTGTCAAAACACTCATCCTATTCTTTTGGATACGTCCCCTTAAATTCCGCGTTGGCCTTGGCGGAAACCTCCTTAAATGCTTGCTCCACCGTTTTCTTGCCTAGCCATACCTGATCCAGCGCCGGGTTAATGATGGCATTGATTTTTTCCGAGTTTTTCAGATAATAGTCGTAAGAATTGACACCGTTATGCAGCGTTTGGTTCATTACAGCATCACGGTAACCATCGGCATGACCTGGTTTGACATCGGCCCATTTGCTAATCAAGTCTGGTTCGGTGTACCACTTTTTCATGACAGGCATCCACAATCCGCTGGAATGCATGTCAAGTCCGCTTTCAGCATCCAGCAAGAATTTATAAAACATCCATGCTTCTTTAGGATGTTTGGTTTTGGCAGAAATCACTTCCGGTTCGCCAAACAGGATCGTTTTGCTGCTCTTCAGCTTGGGTAACACGCCTACACCAAAATTCACTTTCGATTCTCCAAGATCCAATTGAACCCACTGTCCATCCAGATCCATCGCTACTCGCTTACTTTGCAGTGCTACGGCCGGGGAAGGTATATTTTTGGACTGCGTCGGCGACGGTGCCACATGATAAACGTTGATCAGATCAGCCATTTTCTGAACAGCTTCAATCACATCAGGGCTCTCAAGATTAAGCGAATCCCCTTTGTCTGAAATGACACTTGCGTTATTGGAAGGCACAAGCAAATGCCACATCCATGTATCAAACCGAACTCCATACTGTTTAATGTTACTTGCATCGAAATTGGGGCTGAGCGCATTATTTCCCGCTTTATCAATGGTGAGCTTATGTGCTGTCTCTAAAAACTGCTCCCATGTCCAAGCGTCCTCAGCTTTTACCGGTGGCAAAGCAACACCAGCTTCATCAAACAAATCTTTATTGTAATAGAGGGCGAAAGCTTCCTCAGTTACCTTGACCCCTGCCACTTTGTCCTTATCCCAATAGATGACTGAATTAGGAATAAGACTTTCCTTCGTTAGCTCCTTATCCTCCTTCAAAAATTCATTTAAATTATATAGTTTGCCTTGTTCAGCCCATTGCAGAGCCTGTGCTTTATAAATGGGAAATACATCGGGTGCCTGATTGGCAGCAAACATCGTCGTTAATTTGGTAACGTAATCCCCGGGGATATGCATATAGTTGATTTTGATCCACGGATATTTCTCTGTAAATTTTTTAGCGATTTCCTGCTGAACCTTCTTTTCATTGGTGCTACCCCAACTGGCATAGGTCAGTGTCACTTGCTCGTGACCCTGCAAATCAACTGGTTTGCTGCTGCTCTCATTTGAACTACAGGCTGACATAAGCCCAACGATCAAGCACATGCAGACGATCCATAATTTTCGTTTTAACATGAGTAACGCCCCCAAACCGGTTATTTTTTTATCTTTTCGTTTGTTGCTTCGTCACTAAATTTATTTTAGCAAACGCTTACATTTTTAAAAGTCGTACTCTCATTGGATTGGTGTCATTTGATTAGATCTATGAATTTCTCCGATGCAAATCAGGACGAATGCCCCCTTACCTGCTGAGTGGAGCGTAACGCCATATTCCATTCCATATAATAGCCGTACTCTTCTGTCTACATTTTTAATACCCGTTGATCTGATTTCTCCAGCTTGAATTCGGCGTATATGATCTTCTTGAATTCCTAATCCGTTATCCTCCACTTTAAAACACACCAATTGCTTCTCAATCCAGGCTGTGATCCTTATCAGACCTCCTGATTCCATTTCCGCGAAGCCGTGAATAATTGAATTCTCCACAAAAGGCTGCAAGAAAAGTTTGGGAACCTCCATCTGAAGCAAAATAGGATCAATATCATATTCCACCGTAAACTTGTCCTGAAAGCGATTCTGCATAATGTAAATGTATTTTTCCAGCCAATTCAGATCGGTTTCCAAGCTCCATTTATCGTTTTTGTTTCGGGTAGTAATTTGCAGCATTTCCGCCAGATTAATGATCAATTGACCCAGCTCCTGCTGTTTATGTTCTAACGCAATCCAATACATTGTCGTTAAGGTATTATACAAAAAATGAGGATTTAACTGCAGATTAAGTGCCATTAACTCCGACTCTTTGGCTCGCAGACGCGACTTGTAATTTTCCTCGATTAAATCTTTAATTTTTTCATTCATTTGATTAAATCGAATCACCAGATCTCCCAATTCATCATAGCCACGTACAGGAATTCGAATATCAAAATGTCCCTTCTCCATTACTTTCATCGCCTGTTTCATATCCGTGATGGGCTTACTGATATAAACAGACAGTAAATAAGCAAGAATAACAGCAACGAGCATCATAAAGCCTAAAAAAAACACCGTGTAGGTACGAATCGTTGACAGATGTCCCAATACATCTTCCATAGGAATGGCTATATAGGATACCCAGCCCGTCGTTTTCATGGCTTCGTAAACCAGTAATATGCTTTGACCTTTAACGTTTACCATTTTCATCCCTTGTTCCGAAGTAATGGCATCCTTAAGCCAATCCGCCACGGGTTCCCCTACTTGTTGCTGTCTATCTGAACTCATGACCATCCCGTTTTTATCTTGAATCATGCCATAGGATAGATGTGCAAATCCGCTACGGGCTGCGTAATCTTCAAAACCCTCGTTTAACAAGTCAGGACGAAAATTCAATATAAGTATAGGTTTTTCCTTTCCCTCCGGAAGCGTATGGAAGGTTCCTGCATCATCTAATGCAGTCAAATGGAGCTGCTTTACTACAGCAAATAAAGAACTAAACTCATAAGAGCCTCGTTTTAAATCCTGCTGATGGAATGTATCGGCATACGAATAAGCGGGAATCCATTGGGTAGCCCCCTCTGCTTCCACCGCCGTTGTTGCCAACGGAGAAGAATAGAACGGCTGAACAGGAATATACATCCGCTCAGTGCTTCCATATGCATAATTTTGCGTCATAATTTGGGAAGCGTATACTTCCTCCATATTGCCAAAGTATCTGTACAAAATTTTTGTAATGCTGCGATCAGCTCGTAACAGCGATGAAGAATCCGTAGTGTCCACGTCCGTAATAGTTTGAAGAAGGTCATGGTCGATCGGAATCATATCTACGGTTTTTTGAATAGCTGTCAGCTTGTTATCCAGCAGCTGGTTATTACTACGCAGAACGCTTGTAACGCTATCTGTTACATTTGTAGTAATATTTCGTGCGCTCGTTTCAAAGTAAACGAAACCTAGGATCAAAACGATAAAACCAGACAACAAAAAATAGGACAGCATCAATTTCGTACGAAAGCTACTGTCCAAAAATTTTTGACACATATATTTAACTTGGCGCATCGTATCTTCCTTTCACCTAACAATCAGTTGAATTTCCTGCGAAATTCTTCCGGTGTGTGCATTACGTTTTTTTTGAACACTTTAAAAAAGTATTTGATATCTTTATAACCAACCTGTCTACTAATTTCTGCGACCTTGGCGTCTGTATGCAGCAGTAAGTGCTGAGCTTTTTGCATTCTGAGCTTCACCATATATTCCGTGAACGAGAGCCCAAAATAATTTTTGAACAGAATGCTAAAATAGGACGCATTATAGTGGAAGCGCCGGGCCACAATCTCCAGACTAAGGTCTTCATGTAGATGTGCATCTAGAAATTCCTTGCACTTTTTCATAATGGGTTCGCCTTTGGAGGCGCTATGAAGCTCAAGAATCAGCTCTTTTAACCATGTTGCAACACCATCCTCAAGGTTCTGAAGACAGGTGGCCTCTTCGACAGCTTTGTTCAACCGTTCCGAAAAACGTGAGTAGACTTCCTCACTCCACCCTATATTTAACCGTTGTAAACTAACCAACAGAAGGTGTACCACTTTTGCTTTAAGCGCTTCAGGTGCAGGATACCCTTGCGTCATTTGTCCAATGAAATTCTGCACCCGATCCAATAGCTGATCGGGCTCTCCATTAGAGATAGCGCTTTCAATAAATTTAAAAAAGGCCATTTGTTCGTGTGCGCTCATTTCCTGTACTGGCTGCTCATCATCTGAAACGACAAGGTTCAAACATCTGATGTGAGGTGTATAAAAGCGCATGGAGATTAGGCCGACGGCCTTTTCGTGAGATTGGCTTATTTGCATTTCATTAAAATCAAAAGGCTGACCCCAAGCAAACCAGATTGAAATCGCTTGCTGTTGCTCCATCTTTTTCAGCCCAGCTTGAAGTGCGCTTTTGGCCTCCTTGCCTTCAGATCTATCCTTCCAGTTCACCACTGCGACCATATGGTCTTTATGAAATTCGAGTGGAAATACGACTGAAGACACCCAAGGCTGCAATATTTCAACAACCGTATCACGCAGACGGGAATCCCACATATGTATATCCTCCGGGTGGGCTGCGGATACTCCCAACGCGAGAACTTCTCCTACCCCATGCCATCCAAAGTGACTTTTTAATAGACTTTTCTCGTTAGGCCGTAACTTGTCTGTCACGCATCTGCTAAACAAATGCTCCACAAATGCAGGCATACTCTGCTCAATTTGATTCAACGCTGTTTGATTCCCACTGAATGCTTCTTGTTCCTCTACAATTACCTTCTCTATATGTTCAATCACTTCAATAAGCTGCTGTGATTGCACCGGTTTCACCAAATAATCATTCGCCCCATACCGCACCGCCTGCTGTGCATAGCTAAATTCCTGGTAGACTGTCACTAAAATAACTTTGGTCTCATGCTGACCGGATGTTCTCAATTGTTGAAGATATTCAAGTCCATTCATGATCGGCATTTGAATATCTGTAAAAACGATCTGGATCGGTTTGGATAAAGAAATGGTCAGAGCATCTTTCCCGTTCTTGGCTTCCCATACCTCGTATTCTGGACGTAAATCCCTGACCATGGCAGCCAACCCTCGACGCTGTCTAGTTTCATCATCTACAACAAGCACTCCCAGCGGGATCGAATTCACTGACTCCCCTCCTGTCGATCTTATACACGTATGTTTTTTTCAGTATAACACTTACAGCTGGGAGCCGATCCTATTTTCTTTTTCGCTTCATACTGCGGATGGTCGTTTTTGTGGCCTGATCCACCCGATATGATTCCGTGATTTTTTGCAGAGCTTTATTGAAAGTAAAATCATCCAATGTATTATGATTTAAATACGCCATCGTTGCCTCAGGCAGCTTGATATAACAGATCGATATCGCCCATGCTACCGCCATTTGTACATAATAATCCTCACGATGGGTCTGATCCAGTAAAGTAAGCACCCGGTTCATATACTGTTCCTCAATATAAAAATTCAGAAGCATAACCACACCAAACCGAATTTCATATTCTTTCTTGGAGAGCAAGTAGGGTTGAATAAACTCCCACACTCGTTCTTTATGTTGCTTCGTGATCTTCAATCCAGCACAGAAACTGTCACATACGGACCAATTATCAATTTTAGGAACAAACCTGGCGGTATAACTCAAAACTTCCTCTATATCCGTTTTTACAGAACCAATCACCATGCCTTGCAGCATGACTTCTTCGAAGTGATCACTTTCAGCAGTCTCCAGATAGAGACGCCAATCCCCTTTGGCGATATTTTGAGCTAGCTTACGCAGCATTGGCAGACGTACACCCAGCACATTATTAATCGTCGGAAGCAATGCAGCCGTAAATTTCTGAAAATCCACATCCACATATGACAGTATCTGTTCCCTAATTGTTTTCTCCATCGTTTCCACTCCCTGATTTTTAACGAAATGAAATACTCCACAAATAAATAGAGGCCACCGAACCATAAGGCGAATAGACTCGGCGGTACTCCTCAAATTGCTGCTTGGTCAATGTATCTAGTTGGTACAGCTTCATCATTCCCCGTCGAATAGCCATATCGCCCCAACTGACAACATCTGGACGCTCCATGCAATTAATCAGCATCATTTCAGCCGTCCAAGGCCCTATCCCTTGCAGCGAGGACAATTTCTGGATCACCTGTGCATCGGAAAGCTCATATAATTCCTGTAAATCCAACAAGCCCTGCTCGATCGTTTGGGCTATATTAAGGATACATGTGGCCTTTTTCATGGTGATACCACAGCTTTGAATATCTAAAGCCGTTTGAACGACTATATTTTGTGGAGTGATCACGCCTAACTTCTCCTGCATCCTTGCCCATATGGTTTGAACCGCCTTGGCCGATATAAGCTGTCCCACAATCGCATGAACGAGCGCCGCAAACAGGTCGGGAATGATCACCCGTTCTACCTTGCCCAATTGCGTCATCGCTGCACCAAGTACGGTATCTACGTTTTTTAGATAATTGATTTCCTTTTCCCCATAGTCAAAGTTTTTGGTCATTACAGTTTGCATTCGTTCTCCCGCTGCCCCCTTATATGGTCTACTCTTGATTCAATGGCATAGACTGCTGTTGCATCAAGGTTCGAATCCTTCTTTGCTCACGTAGAGCTGTTCTTTCGGGAAAACATGGAGAAAACGTTCATAAACCGTCTTATAGGCAGCAGGATGATACCATTCTTCCAGCCCCAATGACTCGTACAGCGCACCTATTTTTAAGCTACGCGTTCGTCTCCCCCCACTGCCATCTCCCATAAAATAATCATCAATACAGACACGGTTGACCAGAGGCACGAGCTTGTCTGCAAAATGTTCACTGCTTGGAAGCATCGGAGCAATCGTAGCTTGCGTCGGTACACCTGCCTCCTTTAAGAGATGCAGCGTTTGGAGACGAGCCTGGATGGGAGGAGCTTCCGGGGTAAAATGTTTGCGTATATCTTCTCGATCTGTTTCTACAGTCATACTTACACGAACACGATCCCCCAATCGGAGCAGTAAATCGGTATCCCGCCGTACCAGTGGACTGCGCGTCTGTAAAAAGAGAAAATCTGGTGGCTCATCCACCATCACCTCCAGCAGAGACCGGGTCACCTCTTCCTTGTACTCAGCAGGCTGATAAGGATCTGTGCTTGACGACATGAAAATCGTGACTTTACCTTTGGATTTGGCTCTACGAAGTTCCTTGCGAAGAATATCTGCCGCCTGATTTTTAATATCAACCCATGTCCCCCACGCTTCCTTCCGAAATGTGGAGACTGGCAATTGGCGTACATAGCAATACGAGCAACCAAAGGTACAACCTGTATACGGGTTCAACGAGTGTGTATACCCTGACAAGAAGCCGGTCCCTTTATTCAGAAGTGTCTTTGGGGATTTGTAATACTCATTTTTCATACTGAACCAACGCCACTCTTTCCTTTTCGAGCTGCAAAAGCTTAACCTTCATGTCCAAACCACCACGATATCCGGTCATAGCTCCATTTTTACCAATGACCCGATGACAAGGGACCGTAACCAAAATCGGATTAGCACCGATGGCGGCCCCCACCGCACGAACAGAGGCTGGTTTTTGAATAGCGTTGGCAATATCTGAATAGGATAGTGTTTCCCCATACGGAATATCACACAACGCATTCCAAACCGCCAGCTGGAATGCAGTCCCCTGAAAGTCAAAGGGCAATGTAAATTGGGTGCGCTCCCCTTGGAAATATTCAATCAGCTCCTTGGCATAGGGCTGTAAAGCGGCATCCTCTTCAACTAAAGGGCTACCGGGAAATCGACTTCCTGCCCATGAAAACAATTCCTCTACAGGATGATTGGGCGAGCCCACATAACATAATCCTTCCGATGTAGCTGCAATATATAAATTCCAATCCTCATGTGTCAACAATGACCAATAGATCGTTTTATTTATTTGATGTGCCATGCTGTGTACCTCCATTTTATGTTGCTTTCGATTTGAGTTGGCGATATTGCAATGGGGTGTAGCCTGTATTCTTTTTAAATAACGTAATAAAGTAAGGTGCATTGGACAGACCTACGTTCTCCCCCACTTCCGCAACAGATATATCTGAGCAGATGAGCAGCTCCTTCGCTTGTTCCAACCTGGTCTGCTGTATATATTCCATCGGGGTTAGATGCATGACCCGCTTGAAGGTACGATGTAAATGATACGGACTTCCATGACTTATCTCAGCTAGGATGTGCAATGTTAAGTCCTTCATATAGTTAGAATTCACGTATTCTGTAACCCGTGCGATCCATTCATGATCAGGCAATCGTTGTCCTGTCGGTTTACACCTTTTGCATGGACGGAAATGCTCAGCCAATGCCTGTTCCGCTGTTTTAAATATACGGATGTTCTCTCTTTTGGGAGGTCGGGATTTGCAGGAGGGGCGACAAAATATTCCCGTTGTCTTCACGGCGTACAAAAATATCCCGTCATAAGACTTGTCGTTTTCTACGATAGCTCTCCACTTGTCGTCAGTTATGGATAAATCGGATGTACTCATTCAAATCACCTCTCTGATGCAAATGTGACCTCCCACATATCTATGGCAGGATTATTCAAAATCCCTCTGTCTAAATTATAAACTAAATAGTGAACATATGTACCCTTCTTGGAATGTAAAGGCAAGATAACGAAAAAAAGATGACTCCCCGCGGAGCCACCTTTGATCTTACTTCTCTATCTTATTAGGCTTGAAGCTTGCTTGGTTTAGCGGTGATCGTCAACTCATCTGAAGGAGGCTGATATTCCTTTGACCAGTAATCGGCATTTGAAATCCCTGCCTTCTTCGGATCAAATACCGGGTCTATCCCTTGCCTCCGTTGCCGTTCGTAATCCTTAAGCACCAGAAGCGCAGGCTTGGCCAGGAGGATCATAGCAATCAGATTCACCCACATCATAATACCGACCCCCACATCCCCCAGTGTCCACGCCAACGCAGATTCCTTGACAACCGTTCCATAGAATGTCGAACCCAGAATAACCAGCTTTAACAGGAACATAGGCCATTTGGCTTTACGATCGGCAATCAGGTAGGCCATATTCGTTTCAGCGATATAATAATAGGCGATAATGGTGGTAAAGGCGAAAAAGAACAATGTAATGGACAAAAGACTCGACCCAAAACCCGGAAATACCGATTCGATGGCAGATTGTGTATATTGAGTTCCTTCTTCAACACCCGGAAGATGCTGCACAATATAGCCCCCACCTGGTCCCTTCACATTGTACATCCCTGTAAACAAGACCATGAAAGCCGTAGACGTACAGACTAAAAAGGTATCTACATATACAGAAAATGCTTGAACCAGTCCTTGCTTTGCCGGATGAGACACTTCTGCGGCGGCGGCTGGATGGGCACCAGAGCCTTGTCCTGCTTCATTCGAATAAATGCCTCGTTTTACCCCCCAGGCAATGGCTGTCCCTGCTATACCACCGAACACTGAATCGATACCGAAGGCACTGCGAAAAATAAGGGCAAATACATCGGGAAGCGCAGTAATGTTCGTCATCATAATATAGAAAGAGACAAGGATGTAGCCAAGTGCCATAAAGGGTATGACTACCTGTGCCACATTGGCAATTCTTTTTACACCACCAAATATGATAAGCGCCAGCAACACCACAACTACTATCCCGGAAACCTTCATATCCATACCAAACGAACTATGAAAAGCTACCGCAATCGAATTCGATTGAGTTCCCGGCAACAGTAAACACATAGCGACCAACGCTACAACTGCGAAAATAACCGCAAACCATTTTAAGCCTGTCCCTTTTTCAATATAAAAGGCCGGGCCGCCTCGATACTGACCATCACGCTTTACCTTATAGATCTGAGCCAGTGTAGATTCAACAAACGCAGTGGCCGATCCGATAAAAGCCATGACCCACATCCAAAATATTGCCCCGGGTCCTCCCATACCGACTGCCAGTGCAATCCCCGCAATATTCCCCGTTCCTACACGTCCTGATAACGCCATCGTAAAGGCCTGAAATGAGGATACACCTGCCTCAGAACTTTTCCCTTTAAAGACAAGGCGAATCATCTCTTTGAAATGTCTGATTTGCAGAAATCGAGTCATAATTGAAAATAATAGCCCCACGCTCAAACAGACATATACCACAGGATTGCTCCAAATGACGCCATTTACTGCCTCTGCCCACTTCTCTAACATTCCTTGCATTTCCCCCTGATCCATCAATTCATATTCAGTTAATGTTTTCAGAAAATTTTTCATATTTACAAGAAATTATAGAATAGTTTTTACAACCGTACAAGCTAATTTAATTGACATATTGTCAATTACAAATCGACTTATCTGCTACCTGAAAGGACGACAAAAAAGCTCTGATGATCCGGGAATATGGATCATCAGAGCCTTGTCCTTAAGACATTTAGGCAATGCTTTCTTTCTCATTCAGAGCGCTAGACAGTTTCAACAGCGGGGCCTGCTCCGTTACCTCTCCTTGAGCGATTGGAAGGACTTCAGTATATTCGGAAGAATTCGTAATGATAACTGGCGTAATCGTAGGATAACCCTCTGCCCTGATTTGCTCAACATCAAACTCAAGCAGTAGGTCCCCAGCTTTCACCTGATCGCCTTCTTTGATATGGGATGTAAAATGTTTACCGTCCAGCTTGACCGTATCTACTCCGACGTGAATCAGAACTTCTGCGCCATGATGCGAAACAACTGCAAGCGCATGTTTTTTCTTGAACGCCACGGTGATGGTTCCATCGAACGGGGCTACGACTCTGCCCGTTGTCGGTTGGATGGCGATACCTTTACCCATAGCTTCCGAAGCAAATGCTGGATCGGGAACCTCCGACAGAGCGACCACCGTTCCTTCAATCGGGCTCAGTACCTCTTCATTAGAAACTGCAACTGTAGATGTCGATTCTTTAGCCGAATTGTTAGTAGTTTCCTCTTCTTCAACTGGATCTTCAAAACCTAAAATATAAGTCAAAATGGCCGACACCAGGAATGAAACGGTAATCCCTAAAATCAATCCTGGGAAGCCTTGTCCGCCAGGACCGTAAAAGATCGGCAAGGTCAGCAATCCAGGTGCGCCGGAGGCAAATGCTTGCGTTCCCGCTTGACCGATAATGGCACCACCGACAGCACCACCGATAATACCTGCAATAAACGGACGTTTCAACGGCAGCGTAACCCCATAAACTGCTGGCTCCGTGATGCCGAACAAAGCGGTAAGTGTAGCGGAACCCGCTAGTGTTTTCAGCTTTTTATTTTTCGTTTTCAGCATAACACCGAACGAAGCGCCGGTTTGAGCAAAGATGGATGCCGCAGCGGAAGGTTTGATCCCGTCTCTGCCATTAACAGCAATATTATTAATGAATACAGGTACAAGACCCCAGTGAACACCGAAAATAACGAGCAACTGCCAGCAAGCACCAAGAATTGCTCCAGCCAGCAGCGGACTAAAGCTGAACGCAGCAACGAGCGCGGTAGCGATTGCGTTGCCCACATACACCCCGACTGGACCAAAAACCATCAGGGTCAGAGGAAGCATAATTACAAGTAGAATCAAAGGTGTAATAAAGTTTTTGACACTCTCATGGATCACGCGATTGCACCATTTTTCCAGCTTACTCATGACGATAACGGCTAAAATTATCGGAATAACGGTAGATGAATAACTCATCATCACAATAGGAATACCGAAAAAGTCTGTAGGTGTACCTTCTGTTTTCAACGTGACAATGGTCGGGTAAAGCAGCCCTCCGGCGATGGTCAGAGCAACGAAGATATTACCTCCAAATTTCCGTGCCGTTGTAACCGCTAACAAGAGCGGCAGGAAATAAAACAAGCTGTCAGCCGCAGCATACAAAATCATATAAGTAGTGTCTTTCGGAACCAACCAGCCGAGGTTACTCGCAATCAGCAGTAGACCTTTCAAAATACCGGACCCCGCCATAACTCCGAGCAACGGTGCAAAAATACTGGAAATTACGTCGATTACAGCGCCAAACCCTTTCTTGCCTTTAGCTGAATGATCTTCTTTTCCAGTTTCATTTAAAATGTTGGATACTTGGCCGATGGCATTATACACTTCTGGTACTTTGTTGCCGACCACAACCTGGAACTGGCCACCGCTCTGCTTGACCGTAATAATTCCATCAGTTTTCTCCAGCTTTGCCTTGTCTGCTTTTGCCTCATCTTTTAGTACAAAACGCAGGCGCGTGGCGCAGTGTACGAGCGATACTACATTTTTTTCGCCGCCTACCAGGTGCACAATTTCTTTAGCAAGTTGTTCATAACTCATGATGGACACCTCCATGTTCTAAGGGGCTTTTTACCATATTTAGGCACACAAAAAACCTAAGCCTTGAAAAATGGTGGGCACTTGAGTCCCGCAATTTTTCATGACTTAGGTTTTGCCTGCATAACCAGTAACAATCCCAGTTAAAAATTATTAAATTCCTGTTACTCACATAATACATTTAATCTACCATATTTGTCAACAAAAACATTTTAATATATATTTTTGATTCTTTTTTACTAAAAAAGTTCAACTTATCTGTTCACCACTCGTTCAATATGCACAGTCAAATACAGCTTTTCTTCGTTCGTCAATTCGTGATTGTATTCTTTTTTTACAAAGGTTCCGATTTTCTCAGTACAAGCGGCTGCTTCCTTGTGCTTTTCCTTAATCATGTCATACAAATGGTCATAGTTATTTTCATAGTGATTTCCCTTAAATACGCGCTGGGCGAAAAATTTCAGATGCGTAATAAAGCGGAAATAACTCAAAGAATCCTCGTCAAAATCAACCTTAAAATGGTACTTTGCGATATTGATAATTTGCTGGATAAACTTCGTGATACTCATGGTTGTAATGACTTCCTCGTTCATTTCAGCATTTACGATGTGAAGGGCAATATAAGCTGCTTCATCCACAGGCAGTTCAATATCAAGCTTTTGTTTGATTTGTTCCAGCGTTTTCAGACCTATCGCAAATTCTTCTTTGTATAGCTGCTTGATTTCCCACAACAACGCGTTTTTGATTTCCAATCCTTCCCGGTATCTTTCAACAGCGAAATTGATATGATCGGTCAGCGAAACATAAATATTTTCGTTCAGCTTTCTATTCAGATTATGCTTGGCGTCATTTATGACTTCCTCTACAATCATGATCAAATCAAGCGGTACCTCACGTAACAGCATTTTAAAGTTATCGGACGTCTGTTTGTTTTTCAGAGCAAATACCTTCTGAATTCTGGTTTCGTCTACTTTGTCTCCAGGCTTTTTCTTAAAAGCAATCCCCCGACCCATCACCACGAGTTCGGTACCGTCCGTCTGGTAGACGCTGATTACATTGTTGTTAATGACCTTTGCTATGTTCATCTTGATCCCCCGTTCCATATGCCAGCAAGAGCCACACTTGCTCCATCCTCTTTATTGTAAACAGAAAAAAACCGAAGCACGCCAAATAAACAAGACTGTAACATCTTCTTATTTGTGGCTTAGGTTTTGCCTGCTACGCAGTAACAATCCTAAAAATGATGGAATTGCGTCAAGTATAGCCCGAAGAGGAACGATTGTCAACGCTTTCAATGAAGAAACGAAGATCGGAAATCCCCGTGGGCCCGGGATGTCCGATCCTATTTACTTGTGGTACGATTATTCGCCCAGATTTTCTCCGTCGGAATGAATTACGTTTTTGTACCAGTGGAAGCTTTTCTTTTTAATCCGTTTCAACGAACCTTCGCCTTCGTTGTCGCGGTCCACATAAATATAACCGTAACGTTTTTTCATCTCTCCTGAGGAAGCGCTGACAATGTCAATAGGTCCCCAACTTGTGTAACCGATAATTTCGACTCCGTCTTGAAGAGCCTCACCCATTTCGGCAATATGCCGCTTGAGATAGTCGATCCGGTAATCGTCGTTAACTTCTCCTTCAGGCGAAACCACATCATTGGCACCAAAACCGTTTTCCACTACGAACAGAGGCTTTTGGTAACGATCATGCAATTGGTTGGCTGTGATGCGGAATCCTTTGGGATCGATCGTCCAGCCCCATTCGGACTTATCCAAATATGGATTGGCTACGGAGCCGAATACATTACCACTGGTCATATTCTTGACGATTTCCGGGTCTGTGCTGGTCGTCCGGCTTGAATAATAGCTGAATCCGATATAGTCAACGGTGTGATCTTTCAGAATGGCTGCGTCGCCTGATTCCATCTCAATGTTTAATCCATGATCCTTAAAGAAGCGCTTCGCATAACCAGGATATTCGCCGCGTGACTGAACATCAATGAAGAAGTAGGACTCGCGGTCTTTTTCCATGCCCTGATATACATCTTCGGGATTACACGTATACGGATAGAAGCTGCCGGCAGCAAGCATACAGCCAATCTTCGCATCTGGGATAATCTCGTGACACGCTTTTACAGCCAGCGCACTTGCAACAAGCTGATGATGTGCAGCCTGGTACTGAATTTGTTTAACGTTTTCACCTTCTTGAAAAACAAGACCGGCGCCGAGAAACGGCAAATGGAGAAGCATGTTAATCTCGTTAAATGTCATCCAGTACTTCACTTTATCCTTATAGCGGGTGAATACTGTTTTGGCATAGGTTTCAAACAGACCTACCAGCTTCCGGCTCCGCCAGCTTCCATACTTCTCGACCAGATCCACTGGCACGTCAAAATGAGCGAGAGTAACGACTGGCTGAATGCCATGTTTATGCAACTCGTCGAACAAATCATCGTAGAATTGCAAACCTGCTTCATTGGGAGTAGCGTCTTCTCCTGTTGGAAAAATACGAGCCCAGGCAATGGAAACACGCAGCGCCTTAAATCCCATTTCTGCAAATAGCGCGATATCCTCACAATAGTGATGATAGAAATCAATGGCTTGGTGGGAAGGATAGAATTCGCTTTCAAGTGGAGTCAGTGAAGGAACATTCCCTTTCATTATGCTTCTTCTCTTCTCTCCGGTAGGCAGTAGATCCACCAGACTCAATCCTTTACCGTTCTCCAAATAAGCACCCTCGGCCTGATTGGCAGCAAGAGCACCGCCCCATAAAAAGTCTTTAGGAAAAATATAACTGGACATAAACATTCTCCTTCCAAATGTGTAATAAAAGGGGTAGCGAAGGGTGACAGACAATAAAAAAACCCAAACCAGCCTGTGTACACTTACAGTGTAAACAAGCCAATTCAGGTTATGCCCTATCGGTAACATCCCATGAAAAGGTTATACGTATTTGATTGAAACTCTAACAAAGATTTGGGAACCTGTCAAATTCATTTGATAAATGACACGCAGCCCCTGTGGGTTATATCATACAACAGCATTAATTCAAATGCCTATTGGGTAATGAATTGAACCATGAAGGAAACCCCAGATAAACGACTTTACGAAAGATACCTGGCTGTTCGTCTTTGTCTGGAAGGGCACGTGTTTTCGAAGATCGCCGATCTACTCAGTCGCTATTTTAAGATATTTTGTTGCAAGAAATTTAGAAAATCCCTTTGCATAGAGCCAAGAGGAAGAATTTTTTTGATTATCTTGAACCTCCAATGCTGTCCTTTAATGTTAAATGACCATATTGCAGAAGACAGATATATGGAATGATATTTTTGTTCTTGTAAATCAGCTACTTCAAATTCAACTTTCTGTACTACTTTAGTGGAAAATAGATTGAGGAAAAGGATAATAATTTTACCATTATTTAGGAGTAATATAGCTCGACTTGTCCAAGCCGAAAGGCTTTGAGGAGTTGAATAGCAGATAAGCATGTTAGGTTCTCTATGCGATTCAGTTAGCTTATTAATAGTTTTTTGTTAATGAATATCATAATCAAATACCTTTCTATTTGGATGTTCAAATGAAATGACATTTTAAATAGTATCTTCCAAAATATTCAAAACTCGAATTGTTTCCAGTTGTTAATCCGTTTCATAAACTGGCCGACATGAAGCTTAATCTTATAAAACCTCTAAAAAAACACGTTATTCGCCACATTGGATTTAAGCCACAGCCATAGCCCCTCTACTGGATTTAGGTTGGGACTATAGGGCGGAAGAAAGACCAGGTGCAGGCGTAGATGTTCCTATCTCATTTGACAATATAATTAGTCTCATTTAATGTTATGAACCACATCTGGTGCCTCTTTTATCTGATATAACAAAGGAGGATAACCATTTCGAAATACCAGAACATCAGGCACATGTAACCAAAATTTTTTCTCTAATTTTTTTGTTTTATATGGGATGGGGACTTCAACGGGTTGAACATAGTAATATAATGTTGAAACATCCACCTCTAGAAAATAATAAAATAAACACTCATTCAATGAGTGGTACTCGACAGTACGCTTCATCTTTCTACTGTGAAAACTTCCGATGATGTGAGGCCTTTGCCAGCTGATTTTATTATCTACTCTCCGTTTTGGTGAGAATTCTTGGTCTTCTTGTAGCCAGTTTTTATTATTCCACATTAAAGATTCCATGTAGAAAACCTCCCTTCCTGGTAATCAATATTACCAACCTCCAAAGCGTAAATCACTCGGCTATAATGCAATGCTAAGTTTGACTTCTGGCCCACAGTCCGTTATCAGATACGGTTGCTCGACAAGAAACACCGTGCTGAAAATGCGGTTTTCCTCTTTAGGAATATATCCCCTTCTCCTTTCGGGTAACAAATTAATTAGCTGATCTAGTTTTTATCTTTTCATAAATAAAATTAAGAATAGAGATTTTCACATGTAACCTCTAAAAAAGCGACACTACATATTTTCTGCAGCGTCGTCTCGTTAGTGTTATTTTTAATTGTTGTTTCAAAGTGTCTTATGGCAGTTATTAACCACATATAGCTTGAATTAAAAACGTCCTCAGAATATCTAAAGTAATTTAACGATACGGATTCAATTCAGACAATAATCTTTCTTATCTTTTAATAATTCATGCCTTTTATTTTCTTATAGAGCACAGTGTAAATGTATCCGGTAGATATATTTTTAGCTTCGCGGTATTGATCAATTTCTGTCATGAAGAACAAGTCCTTGTACTTCTCCGAGTATTCTACGAATCGTGTAGGTCCCGCCATAGCTCTAATGAACTTCTTTGCCCATTAGACGTCCTTGCATTTTTTTCAGCCGCTCCAGAGCTCCTTCTTCATCAATGGCCATGTCGTACATTTGGTGGGCAAGCTGGAACCCTTGATCACTGACCAGGGCTTGTTTCCATGGACGGGATATAATGGAGTGGGACAGATGTCTTGTTGAACGCGGTGCCTGCATGATCATCTCCGCAAGCTCCCATGCGCGAGGAAGAAGCTTTTCCCGGGGCAGGACTTCACTAACGATGCCCAGGTCCAAGGCGGTTTGACCATTGATATTCTTGCCGGTGTATGCGTAATATGCTGCTTTCTTGAAACCGATCATGTTCTGCAGTGTGAGCAGCATTCCATCTCCGGGAGGTGTGCCTCCCAGATAATGAGGATCAAAAAAGTCCGCGTCTTCAGTACAAATGGTAATATCGCAGAGAGTTGCGAGTTCACAGTGCGTTCCCGGCCCGTTGATCGCCCCGATGGTGGGGATGTCAATGCAGAATATCAAATTTTCAAGCAGTCTCAGCGATTCATGATACTGTTCGAGCTTCTTTTGCTTCGGCCAGTCCATAAATTTTGTATTCCAGACCTCAGGGTCCCCTATTACCCATTTATCCCCTGTTCCTGAAATAATCATTACCTCGTTCTCAGGGTCGCGGCCAACATCTGACCATGCATGGGACCATGCCGTATGGGCTTCCCAAGAATGCTTGTACGGCCCTCCGTCGGTATGCAACCGTACTTCGATGATTCCGGCACGGCGGGTCATTAATAGAAATTCCTTGTATTTCTCCGAGTACTCTTCAAATTTGGTTGGTCCAATCATACGTCTCTCTGTCATTTCAATTCCTCCTGGTTTTGTTGAGATATTATCTATTACTTTCAAGCCAATCTCTGGCGAAAGCAGCGTAAGCCGCAGCCCCTTTGTACAGCACCTCATCCGAGAACATCGTCTTTGGATGGTGCACAGGGTAACCATAGCCTTCCTCGGTATTGCCTGCGTTAAGAAATACTGAGGTACTTGGCACCGCTTGTGAGACAAATGCGAAGTCTTCCGATCCCATTAATTTCCCGCCGGGTATCAATTGGGTTATACCGATTAAGGAACTGGCGCCAAAAGTGTTTGCAATCGTAGTTCTCATTTGACGGTTAAGCCCGCTGTCCGTTTTCACCTCAGGACATCCCCTGGTATAGATCACATCCACCTTTGCCTGAAAAGTTTCTCCGATACCTGCAGAAATGTCGTGGATACGGGTTTCCATTTTGTCCCGCAATGCGGCGTTAAATGTGCGTACGCTTCCTTTCATTCTGGCCGTATCGGGAATCACGTTGTTTGTACTTCCGCCTTCCATCACGCCAATGGTAAGGACGGCACTCTCAACTGGCGGAATTTCACGGCTGAGAATACCCTGCAGCGCCAGATGAAGATGAGCAGCCACATTTAACGGATCGACCGCGGCACTCGGCATTGCTCCATGTGCACCCCTTCCGCGGATGATGATTTCGAACCAATCAGAGGAAGCTGAGATAGCTCCACCGGCCTCAGGCACTACAAATTGCCCGATAGGAATTGGCATTCCGGTCAACACATGAAGCATCATGGCTGCATTCACCTTAGGATTATCAAGAATCCCATTCTCAAGCATCATCTTTGCCCCGTGCAGAGTCTCTTCACCCGGCTGAAACATAAGCTTAACCGTCCCGCGAAGCTGCTCTTCGTTGGCCTTCAGGATCTCCGCAGCTCCGAGCAGCATGGAAGTATGCAAGTCATGACCGCATGCATGCATGTTTCCGTTCAACGACGCAAAAGAAAGCTCCGTTTCTTCTTGAATGGGCAGCCCATCCATATCCGCACGGATAAGGATCACCTTCCCGGCATGTTGTCCGCCGATCGTAACCATTAGACCTGACTCTCCTACGGGAGTAGGCTCAAGCCCCATCGACTCCAACACCTCTTTTACGTAGGCAGTTGTCCTCAGCAAACTTAAATCAAGTTCCGGAACCGCATGAAGATGATGCCTGTGCTTGACCAATTTGTCCTGCAGCTGATGGGCCATACTCAAAAAACCTCCAGCTTCTTCAATCACAATAAACATCTCCCAAAGCACAAATTGAATGAACGTAAGAACAGAGTAAACATTCCCCCCTTCATATTTTAAGACTTTTTGAGAACACTTTTATCGTACTTTTAAATCCATTCGCTGTCAAGATAAAATAAGACATTTTAAGAACATTATTTTAGAGGCTGCCGGAACATTGAAATATCACATTTATTGTGATATAACTCTTTTGATTGAACTGTTTATGAAAGGAATCTATCATGAAAATCAAGCTGGGTATTATCACGCCTGAGACCCATATGGACTATTTCCGCGCCATTGAAGAAGAAATGCGGCCCTTATGTCAGTTCAGGTTTCTTACAATCAGTAACTTCCGGGAAACAACAGACATCTATCTCAAAAACTTAGATTCGGTGGATGGATTTGTGATCAGTGGCAGGATGCTTTACGAGTCAATCGATAAGGAATGCCTGGATGAAAAAGTACCTGTTCACATTTTGCAGGATGATGAAAACCTGCTTTACAGGGAACTTTTCCGGCTGCTGGTTACAGAACCTGGGCTTGATATATCCCGGATCTATGTGGATTATGCGTATATAATCAAGTCTTTCAGCGAATTCCAGCAATACCTGACTCATGAGGGAAAGCCCATTGACAGCGGTGATCTGCTCGAACGGGTGGAGACAATGCTGGAGAACCATATCACTCTATGGGAAGACAAGAAAATAGACTTGTCCATCACCGCGTTCGGCCACTTTGTTCCAGAACTCAAAAAGCACGGAGTCAGATATATCTTAATCCGGCCCACTTTGGAAAACGTTAAAGAGACCATAAGAGAGATCATCAACGAGATTACTATCCTCAAGCTTAAGAGTCAGAGGGCAGTTGTCGCATGCTTATCGACCAGAACGGCGGATCCGCTATCTGAAGAGCAGCTTCATGAGCTAAAGGTCCTTGTCGGCAGGTTTCTGCGCAGCGTGAATCTGGCAGACACGGCCCAAATTTCGGAAGGCTTTGTCAGACTATACACCACCTACGGAAATTTCATGAAAATCACCACTAACGCGCATAACTGCACCCTACTGGAGTATCTGGAAGAGCGCATAAGCGACAAGGTGAAGATCGGGTGGGGCTCGGGACATGAATATTTTCAAGCTAACATTAACGCCACCAAAGCTCACAGACAGGCGGAAGCCTTTACGGGCAGCTGCAGCTTTTTTATAAACGAGGATCAGAAGGTTATCGGCCCAATGCGGAGCATGAATGTCATACAGTTCTCTGAACAGGGGGACCCGGAAATCATCGCGTTAGCCAAAACTATCGGAATAAACAACATCAACTTGCAAAAAATCATGTCCTATGCAGAAATCATGAGAACAAATAAATTATCCTCTGAGGATGTTGCTGGCTGCCTGTCCATGACCGTCAGAGGTGCAAACCGTATCCTTAACAAAATTGAAGAAAGTAAATACGTACAAACGGTATTTGAAAAACGAGACAACAGTAAAGGGCGACCCAAAAAATACTACGAACTGTTGTTTCTTGACAAAGAAGGGCGCAAATTAAGCAGATGACACTCATTGTTACGCTTGCCATTTCGATTTTAAATTAATGGCAAAAAAGGCACATTTTCAAAACTGAAAACGTGCCTTTTTTTTGAGCTTGATTTACCAAGCCAAATCACTTCCTGGCCGGACGACCAGCTCTGCATATGCTGCCCCCTCATCTGCGAACAGCCTAAAAACATTATTTAACTCGAATTTGTTTCTTTAACAACATGATTTGTCCGATATGATATGCATTATGAATACTTAAATTAGAAACAACTCCCCACCAAGGAGCATTAAAATATTCTGAAAGTTGTTTTGTGAGCTTTGATTCATCTGTTTCTTCTAAAATAACTCTCCAATTGCTAAATACATTCTCAAGTCTATTTAATGTTTCCTTCCAGCCTAAATCATTCAATTGATCTTGAGTCAAAGAAAATGTCTCATCATTGTTAATAGCATTATTTAATATAAATTCTCCTGCCTTAAAACGCTCAAGCCATGTTTCATTCCAATAAATAAGATGATTCACTATAGACCATATGGTTTGTTTATTGTCATTCTCAGTAACTGCTTCCGTTGCTGTTAGATCATCCAGTATATCCGCAAGAGGAATGAACCAACTCTTTTCGTTATAACATGCAGTTAATTGATCTATTAAAATTGATTTATAGGTCATCAAATGCTCCTCATCTCTTAATCGATTTAGGGTTCTTTCGGATAACGTTCCTATATTCACGACTCAGCGAATGCCGGACCCAGGACGAAAGTCCGCAGCATGAATATTATGTTAGATGTAACGGCCTACTTTGAATTACCTTCAGTCGTTCTTACAAAAAAAGAACACCAAGCCACTTCTACACTTGATGCTCTTCTATCCATTTTTGTATGTTCTCTTCTGTGAATTCACCTTCTGCAGTCTTCAATCCCAATTCAACTAATTCTTCTTGCTCGTACTTTACAGAAATCTCATTTAAACGTAGTAAAAGCAGCATTGTTGCTACCCCTATTCGTTTATTCCCATCAATAAATCCATGATTCTTTATTAAGCAAATGTAATGACAGATATTTCCTTTATACTTCCTTCGTAAAGTTCCTGTCCATCGAAAGCTGCTTCTGCTTTCTTTAGAGCACTTTCAATTAGTCCAAGATCTCTAACTCCATCGGAGCCACTAGTTGCCTTAATAATCTTAGTATGGAATTCAAGAATTTGTCCCAGACTAAGACTCTTCATTTAGCTAACTCCCTAAGTGCCTCAATATTTTCATTCACAATATCGTCCATGATCGACTCCATTTGCTTATTGCTACGATTCTTTAGGAATTCAACGAAATCAATCACTTCAATTTTCTTGTCATCAGGCAATGCCAAAAAGTCTTGAATAAGTTTCTCTTCAATGCTCACTATGCATACCTCCTGCACTTCTTTGTTCTTTATTATACACTAAAGTCTGAAGGGAACTAACATCTGCTTCCTATGTTGTTTGGTGTTGCTGGTATTTCAGATAACATTTCTGTATTCACGACCCAGCGTATGCTGGGTGTCTGGCAGCTCCCACTCCCATAAAACCCCTCTGCCGGGGCCCAGGGGCATGCCCGCCGCGTGAATATTATGTTATACGATGGGCATTTCATCACTGAATATACTCATCAAAATTTCTCGAATATATACTAATTGAATAACTGCAATCTTGCTTGCAGGATCGAGTGATCTTAATGACAGATCGTATTCCCTACAATCAAAATACACAGAACCACTTCTCAAACTAATCTTGTTTGCTTCTGGGATTTCACTTACTCCTCTTAGCAGATTCAATTTCTCCTCTCTACTTCTTGGATCATCTGGATCCCATTCTGTTATTAATGGGAGAGTTCCATGCGTAACTTTATTCCTAAGATTTTTAACTTTCTTCAAATTATCAATTACATCTTTATTATAAACTTTTTGTTTTTCTAAATAGGTAATCAGATTGTTAAATGTAAATTTATCGCTCAATGAAAATGGATCTTCTATCAGTTCGATGCTGGTTGAACCAATGAACATAATCGTATAATTCCAACTTCAAATGACGAAGATTTTGAAAGTTCATCTGGTTCACGAACTCCGTTTTCATGATCTTATAGGTGGCTTCGGCCACGGCGTTGTCATACGGACACCCTTTCGCACTCAGCGATCGACCGATTTCAAACGTCTCTAAAAGCTCATTCATCTTTTGATTTTTGAACTCGCTGCCACGGTCAGTATGAAACCACTGAATCTGATGCAGATCGCCTTTCACGGTCGCAAAGGCGCGAGAAATCAGTGCTGCATCCTTATTAGGGCCAGCACTATGACCGATCATTTCTCGATTGAACAGATCGATAAGCACACAAATATAGTGCCACTCGTTCTGGACTTTCACATAGGTTAGATCACTGACCACCACACGTTTGCTTTCCGTTTGGTTGAACTTGCAGTTCAGTGTATTGGCTATAGCCGCTTCATTACAAGCGGCTTTATGGGCTTATATTGTGCCACAGTGTATGTCGAAACCAGTCCCTGCTCTTTCATGATCCGACCGATTCGACGTCTGGAAACCACGAGCCCTCGCTCGTGAAGCTTAACTTTAATCTTTCGAGGCTTTTCGATTTTTGTGAAAAATGTCCACAATGGCTGTGGTCACTTCGTCTTCTGGCGACTCTTCGTTGGCTTCATAGTAAAACGTACTTCTTGCGATTTGCAGGACGTCACACAATGCTGATACCGAGTATTTATCCCGATTATTCTGAATGATAGCTACTTTCGTCCCATGATCAGCGCGGCTTGCTTTAAAATATCATTTTCCATTTTGAGGCGTTGAACTTCTTTGCGTAAAGTGATTAGCTCATTCTCTTCTGGCGAGCGATTGTCCTTCTCTGAGAAAGAGTCTGTCGTTTGGCCTTGTTTAATCCAGCGATCCAAAGCCGAGGCGGTGAGGTCATATTCCTCCACCAGATCCGCTCTGGACTTTCCGTTCTCATATAATAGCACCATTTGCTTCTTGAACTCTGCTGTAAAGGTACGTCGTTGTTGTTTTGGCATTGTAGAAATCCGCTCCTTAGGATAATAGGTTTATTCTACAAGCCCTCATTTTTATTGCCCAACTAAGTGTAGCCGATCCACCCTTGGGAAAAATCATCTAATAGATAGCTGATTATTTCTTCCTTCTTCATTAGCCCCCCTAAAAAAGCACGCCAATGCCGAATATTAAATCTCCATGTTTATAACTACCTAAGGATAAAACAGAGTAAAAAAACTCATAAAAATGATAGATTTATTATCATCCTTACCAGGAAATTAAACATTTATTCATTCTTTTCAGTATCAATTTCTTTTTAAACATTTCTTCTCCTAAGAATTGCACTAATAAACGAGTTTTCCTTGAGTTTCGGGATACGTAAAAACGCCAAATAGCCCCTATCTATAAATCAGATGGGAGAAGAGCTAGAATATATCCAAGTTTGAAAAAGTGGCAACAAGGAAATCAAATGCTTTTCGATCTCCAATATCCAGGAATTGGGGAAACAGCACAAACAGGTACATCAAATAGTGGAACAGAAACAAACTGTTTCCTTGGCTGTCAAATCCCACTCTAAATTAGAGTACTTTTTTTCGCACTCGCAGTGTGTTGTTGAAGAGCCAAATCTTTCGCCCATTTATAAGCGATGAATTGATCTATCACCCTTCTAGATCGTTGTGGATCCGATCCAATCTTTTTGCATACGAGAAACTTCTCCCGCAGGTCTAAACTATGGTGAGTGCTTACTGAAACAGGCTCTTAGGCAGCAATTTTGCCTGCTGCTAGCGGTAATTTTTGTTGTGAATTTCTATAACAGTCCCCATATTCGAACATTATTCTAGATAATGAAGCTGTTAATTCATTATTTTAGTTAGGGTTTACTCGTGAAACAAGAGATAAATCAAAGTATGAATCCATTCATTACATGTAGAACCATATTTTCAATTACGATGAAATGAAACCACTACTGGTCTTACCATCTTTCAACCTGTTCTTTTTCAATATCTTCATTTTGTTTTGAATAATAAGTATCTGAACACCACTTAATTTGAGGCTCTCTATTCTTTTCATAAATTTTTATTAGTTGGTTTAAAACAAAAATCTTTTGTACAATATCTTCACAAAAAAAATTAAGCTGTCGATAATAAAATTAATATCCTTTTGATAAGGATGGCGATCCTTTTGGTTCCTCTCATATACATTAAGAAGCTGAATATGTAAATTATATATATCTTTATAATTAATCTTAATCTCCTCCCTTTTTATTTTATAACCAGCATAGCCATATAGCAAACGAAATAGACATATGATATCTGTTCGGTGAAAATAAAGTATTAGACTAGAGTTGTTGATTTAGCGAGGTTTTTGAACTGAAGAATCGTCAGCTTTTGAAAAATAGGTTTTCGACTGAACAATTAATATAAAGCAGCGGCAGACCAAGACTTGATAAATAAAGCCTTAGACTGCCGCTGTTGTCATTCAACTAACAACCACCTATTCTGAATTATCAGCTACCAATAACTTTTCGATTCCATCCTCTTGTAAGTGTCGGATTAGACAAATGCACAATCAGCTGGACATCCCAGGTTCTCGAAAACTGTGCGCGCAGCAGAATCTACTGGCAGGAAAACCTCAATTTGCGGATATAAGCGGCCGCCTGCGGAAATCGAAACCTGTCTGTAGCGTACGGGAATAAGGTCTCCGGAGCTTTCCATTCTGGCTAGAATTGTTTGTATTTGATCAACATTTCCCCCTACATCCGGCACACTCAGATATTCGCACGCGTTATATTTCTGAACTCTATCCAGCAATTTTTGATACCACGCATCATAACGCGAGAGCATGTGCTCACTCTTAAAGGCTTGTATTCCGTTTATGATGTGCTCCTCCCACTGCTTAAACGACGCCTTGTCAAACGTGGAGCGGGACCGGATAGGAAAACCAGAATTAAAATGTAAATCGACCCTATTCATTAAACCGTCATATGAACGGTCGAGAGGGATTTCGAACAATTGATGAAACGGCTCATTTAATCCCTTGATGTCCTGAGTATGTGTTACGACCATGGCGGGAAAAGGAATACTCCTCATCGTTTGCTGAGCCCACTCTAATGCACGCTCCAACGACCGTCCATACAATTCGGTCTGAATTGGAAGAAAACCGGCTGCCAAAAGCAAATCGTTACGCTCGTTGGATGTACACTCAAGATATTCTGCAATATTTATTATCGTCTGGCGGGTCGGTATGCGGCGGGTACGTCCAACCAGCAAATTTTTATACGAAGGAAAAGCCTCGTCGTTTAGCTCTTGTTGAGTAAATCGTTTCAAGGACGGTTGAGGTTGATCGACAAGCTTTTGCTGGCGTTTTATCCGCAGGGCTTCAATTTCTCCCATTACGATTCTATGTCTGGAATTCTCCGTATCTATATCCATCTTCTCTTCCCTTCTCTTATGAAGTGTAGTTCTGCACTTGGGCCGAACCTTTATTTAAAGTATACTCCTCATTGAAATGAAGGTCATCTAATGACCATAACCAACATGGAGGAAAACCGATATGATTCGTACTATTGTTGTTGATCCGCATGCCCCGTCTCTTTTGGCCTTCAAGGAAGTTGACGCCCCGCAGCCTAAGCCATGGGAAGCGCTTGTGCAAGTGAAGGCCGTCTCACTCAACCGCGGTGAAGTGAGTGACGCTAAAAATCAGGAAATTTCTAGCCGTCCTGGCTGGGATTTCGCCGGGATTGTCATCGAGCCGGCAGAGAACGGCGCAGGACCGCAAAAAGGGGCCAGGGTTGTTGGTTTGCTCCCGATGGGAGCCTGGAGCGAGCAAGTGGCTGCTCCCGTATCGTTGTTGGCCGAAATCCCAGACAAACTCACTTTTACGGAGGCGGCTACCCTCCCCGTAGCAGGGCTCACGGCTCTTTATGCACTTCGAAAAGGCGGCATGCTGCTTGGCAAACGGATTTTCATTACAGGCTCTAGCGGCGGAGTTGGGTTATTCGCCCATCAGCTTGCAGTCCAATCCGGCGCATACGTTGTAGGTACGGCAAGCACGGAAGAGAAGGCTGAGCTTGTTCGGGAGGTCGGATCCGACGAAGTGATCATTGGATATTCCGCAATTTCATCAGCTAGCAAATTTGGGCCGTACGATCTGATCATCGATTCAGTAGGCGGCAATGCACTGGCGGCGTTGCTGCCGCAGCTAGCGCCCCAAGGGATTTGCGTTGCGGTAGGATTTTCCTCTTCAAATACCGTAATGATCGATATGAAGAATATGGTGACCAGCGGAGGAAGAACCTTGTACAGCTTCTTTTTAGGTGAGGAACTCACTCGTCAATCAGCCGCGGACGATCTGAGTTTGCTGGCCCGGCTGGTCACAGATGAGCGGTTAATCCCACGAATCCAAGTGGAGGCGCCTTGGACCGAAATTGACACCGTTGCCCGTAATCTTATGGAACGGAAATTCTCGGGCAAAGCCGTGCTTCACTTAGATTGATTATATAAGTTTGCAACTATAATCCCAGGAATCTAAAAACGAATCTGAAAAAGAAACGGCAGTAGTACACCCTTACTCGTTTGAGTGGGAGTACCGCTGCCTTTCAATGAACCCGGCTATTTGACCTTTATATTTCGTATAGTAATCCATCCAGCTTTAATATCAACACAGTTATTCCTCTGCCCTCAGTGGCACCGCTTTAAGAATGTTCATTTTCTCTCACTATTCTGCCAGTTGGCTTAATGAAATGCTCACCAGTCTAATACTTTATTTTCTAAGTCTGGTACTTTATTTTTCAGTCTAACACTTTATTTTCTTCGGACAATATCAATTTAATATTTCTCAGAATTAATCAACAAATGAGATAAATGATGGGTACCGTTTCGCCTCAGCTTAACAATACAATCTAAAAACAGGTTTGCTAATTATCTAAATATCCTCGAAAGCTAAAGACAAACTTTGCCTGAGTATCGACGGATGTAATCCTCCAAAAAGCAGAAAGAGATTTGAATGGGAATAGCAATTTCCCAAAAACGGGTTATCATTTCACCTACCATCTATAACGTAAAAACAGCCCCGAAATAGAAAGCTTTTCATCGGGACTGTTTAGGTTAGATATTAAAATGTCCTGTAGGTAAGAATATATATAACAAAATTTTATTGTAGCCGAGAAGAGGTTATTTTCCCTTTAGATAATGTTTGTCTTACTTCTTGTTATAAAAAATTTTCTGTCCTTTTTCACCATAAAATAAGAAAACTTAGATTAATCATTAACAGATAATTTTGTATTTGGTTAGCCTTAATTACCGGTTTTATTGGGTTTTCGGGGACATTGACTGTCTCATTTAGATGGTATAAACAGTCTCAATTGATGTTATAAACCACAGCCCCATGTTCACTCTCTTAGTTTCGTTGTCTCATGGCCTCAAATAACAGCACCGTAGAAGCCATCGCCGCGTTCAGTGATTCCGCTTGCCCCTGCATCGGAATGAATACCGACTCATCCACCATGCGCGCGGTAGCAGCAGAAATACCTTGGCCTTCGTTTCCGATCACAAGCCAAGTGGAAGCACGCAAATCTATGGTATAGCATGACAAGCTCGCATCCAACGAGGTGCTGAGCAAGCGGGCACCTTTACTTTTGGCCTGCGGCAAAAGCTCCTCCAGACTGCCTTCAATCACCGGCAGGTGAAACAACGATCCCATCGTGGAGCGGATCGTTTTGGGATTGTACAGGTCGGCGCAGCCATGACCCAATATTACGCCTGCGGCTCCAGCAGCGTCCGCGCTGCGGATGATAGTGCCTACATTGCCGGGGTCCTGCACCCCGTCCAGCACCATTACCAGTGCATCCGGCTGCTCCAGCAATGCCTGGAATGCGCTGCGCTCCTCCTTACGCACGATGGCAAAGACCGACTGCGGCGTCTTCGTATCGGTGCATTTTGCAATGACCGCCGCTGACACGGGAACCCATTCCACCGGCTGGTCTGCTGGATCCAGGCCATTCAGCTCGGCGGGAATGCCCTTGTCCAAATCATAGGCGACGGTTTCGACAGCCGCGTCCGAACGCAGCGCTTCCTGCACCAGATGAATACCCTCGACAATATATTTATGCTGCCGTGTGCGATGCTTTTTCTCCAGCAGTTGCGCCCACTCTTTTACACGCGCATTATTCGGTGAAATGATTTCCATTCGTTTAACCTTCCGTTTCTTTGTCCGTTTCAATAAAAATAAATGATGTATCACTTGCACTTGAACACAAGCCCTCATTAGGCTGCAAATGCCAGCTCCAGCTTGGTCAGGTCATCCTTGTGGCCCACAATGACCAGTACATCACCCGGCTCCAGACGATCCTCGGCATAAGGTGAAATGTTCATTTCCTGATTTCTGCGAATCGCCATCACATTGCAGCCGAAGCGTGCACGTATGTCTAACTCTTTCAGGTTTTTTCCAATCATGGAATCGGCGGCTCTCATCTCCAAAATACTGTAGTCCTTGGACAGCTCGATATAATCCAAAATGTTGGGGGATGTCAAATGATGGGCTACCCGTAACCCCATATCCCGTTCAGGATAAACGACTTTATCTGCACCTATCTTTTGCAACACTTTTCCATGCAGCTCATTTTGTGCCTTGACCACAAGAGCTGGTACGCCCATGTCCTTGAGAATCAATGTCGTCAGAATACTGGCCTGTATATCTTCGCCAATCGCAACTACGATTACGTCAAAATTACGGATACCCAGCGCTCGCAGCGCTTCCTCATCCGTCGAGTCGGCAGACACCGCATGCGTCACTATATTCGACATTTCCTGTGTACGCTGCTCGTCCGAGTCAATAGCCAGCACATCAAAACCCATCTCACTCAGCGCACTGGCAACACTGGAACCAAAACGTCCCATGCCAATGACCGCATACTGTTTTTTTGCCATTCCTTCTTTACCTCCCGATCACCATACTGTCCGTCATAGTATAGCATATCATGCTACAAACATAAATTTTGACATACTTATGCCAAATGCTTCTCCATGTATACTGGACAACAGCCCAAGCCATAATACATTCGATCACTACTACAACATACGGGAGGTACACATGCCCATTACAATGGATTTACGACAAGCAATTGTTCACAAAGTACACGGCAAATCAGAAGCTGATCTTACGGATATGATTATTGGGTCAGTGGACGGACCTGAAGCCGCTCTGCCTGGATTGGGTGTCATTCTTGAAATCGCTTGGAAGCATATGAGCCCAAACCAACAGCACGATTTCGTCCATTTGGCACATGAACAAATCGATAAAATCAAACCCGTGCCTTTAACCTAACTCTAGCTATTTAACTTTTTGTTCCAATTTAATTGTGCTCATTATTTTACCCGTATTCGAAAATGAGAATAGTCCACTCGCATTCACATCGAGTGGACTATTCGTTGTATACACTAAATGACTGAGATCAAACTGTTCTGCTTATTCAATCTTACGGAGCCATTTCTAGAAACTTAGCTGTCGGGTTTTTCTCCATAGCCGTACGCATGGCATACTCGTTTTCGAACAAGGCGACATAATTGCCCTTCTTATCCTTTACCAGCGTAGAGTTAATACGGAACTTGCTCGGGTCAATCTGCTCATCCACAATCCAACGTGCAAATTGGAATGGCATACGCTGAAGCTGTACATCAACTCCATACTCACCCTTCATGCGGTACTCAAATACTTCAAATTGCAGTTGGCCGACAACACCTAATAGCGTATCGTCAAAGCTTACCGTACGGAAAACCTGAATCATACCTTCCTCGGTCAACTGGTCAATACCCTTCAGATACTGTTTGTGCTTCAAGGCATTTTTCACCGTTACCTTGGCAAAAATCTCAGGCGAGAAGGTCGGCAATTCATCAAACACAACCTCGCTACCTTGGCTGAGTGAATCACCAATACGGAAAATACCCGGGTCAAACAATCCAATAATATCGCCAGGAAAAGCCTCCTCGACAATATCACGGTCCTGTGCCAGGAACTGCTGTGGCTGAGACAGCTTAATCTCCTTGCCCATACGTACATGCTTAACACTCATCCCGCGTTGAAACTTACCAGATACAATACGCAAAAATGCAATACGGTCACGGTGAGCCGGGTTCATGTTCGCCTGAATTTTAAATACATAGCCAGTAAACTTTTCGTTTGTTGGCTCAATTTCCCCAGCTGTACTACGGCGTGGCTCCGGTTTAGGAGCAAGCTGAAGGAAGTTTTCCAAAAATGTTTGTACACCAAAATTATTAATCGCACTGCCGAAGAATACCGGTGTTAATTCTCCGCGCTGTACTTTCTCCATGTCAAAAGGGTCACCCGCGACATCAAGCAACTCCAAGTCTTGGCATAATTGGTCATGCAAATATTCGCCCGCCATCTCACGAATGATCGGATCATTGTAATCTTCCACTTTTTGTACTTTAATCGTGGAATGGTCATCTCCCTGAAACAGCTCGACCTGATTTTTGACACGGTCATAGACACCGCACAGCTCGCGTCCTGTACCAATCGGCCAATTCATAGGCACCGAACGGATGCCAAGTACCTGCTCCAACTCCTCCATCAAATCAAAAGGACTGCGTCCCTCACGATCCAGTTTGTTAATGAAGGTGAAAATCGGAATTCCACGCTTCGCACAAACTTGAAACAGCTTAATCGTTTGCGCTTCCACACCTTTCGCTACGTCAATCAGCATGACTGCACTATCTGCTGCTGTTAATGTACGATACGTGTCTTCACTGAAATCCTGGTGACCTGGCGTGTCCAGAATGTTGATGCGGTGACCATTATAATCAAATTGCATCACTGAGGATGTTACAGAGATCCCCCGCTGTTTTTCAATCTCCATCCAGTCACTCGTGGCGTGTTTGCTTGCTTTACGCGCTTTAACTGAACCAGCAAGACGAATCGCGCCCCCGAACAGCAGCAGCTTTTCCGTCAGTGTCGTTTTACCCGCATCCGGGTGAGAAATAATCGCAAACGTACGCCGTTTGTCGACTTCCTGTTGAAGTATATCTGTTGTTTTACTCATTTCACATATCCCTTCATGATCAAATCCATTGCATTCCTGCTCAAGCTATTCATAAAAAGGCCATGATGCACGCCTGTTTTCATAAAATCATCGGCTCTATCGGCTCATTGCCGTTAGCCCCATTATTCGGCGTACCCCGTTACCATATTCATTATAAATACGATCTATTTACATGTTTTAGCCTGCCTTTAACTTATAATCAGTTGCAAACTGAAAACCTGAGACTAAGCTATTATAGCACACTCCGAACGCAAAGCATCCCCTTACGTCCTAAACAGGACATAGGGGGATGCAGGACAAAACGGGATTACTGAACGCCGCCTACTCGCCAGATGACATTATCTTCATCCTGACCGCTAACCGGCCACCACTTGAAGCCATCCTGCTCCAATAGCTTGTGTGCACCTTCCGGTCCCCATGAGCCTGCAGCATAGGTTTCCAGCGTATCCGGGGTCTGCTGCCATGCTTTGGCGATTCGATCGACGAATCCCCATGCCGTGGCAACCTCATCCCAACGCGTGAAGTACGTCGAATCACCCTCAATGGCATCCATCAGCAACCGTTCATAAGCCTCCGGTGAGTTGATACCCACCATACAGCTTTGGCAAAAATCCATAGCCAATGGCTCAATATCTGATTCCGAGCCAGGTTTCTTGGCATTAATTTTAATGTAAATGCCCTCCATTGGATTGACCCGAATTACGAGCAAGTTCGGTTCCAGCTTATGCTTTTGACCGAGGTACACGTTCGTTGGCATGCTCTTAAATTCCACAACAATCTCCGTTGTTTTTACAGGGAGACGTTTGCCCGTACGAATATAGAACGGTACGCCAGCCCAACGGAAATTATCAACAAACACGCGTGAGGCAAAATAAGTCTCTGTGTTTGACTGCGGATCAACCTTGTCTTCTTGGCGATATCCCGGCAACTGCTGACCGCGATAACTGCCTTCGATGTATTGACCACGCACCACATTGGTTTTCACATCGTCAGACGTTTCAAAAGGGCGCAGCGAACGCAGCACTTTCACCTTTTCATCACGGATATCCTCAGGCAACAAACGACTAGGTGGCTCCATCGCAATCATCGTTAGCATTTGAAGCATATGGTTCTGTCCCATATCCCGCAAGGCGCCGGAATGATCGTAGTAACCTCCGCGTTCCTCCACCCCTACCGTTTCACTAAGCGTAATTTGCACATTGGCAATATGCTTATTATTCCACAGTGGTTCAAAGAAGGCGTTCGCGAAGCGGATCACCTCAATATTTTGTACCATTTCCTTGCCAAGATAGTGATCAATTCGATAAATTTCTTCTTCGGCAAATACTTCTCGTATTTCAACGTTCAATTCTTGTGCAGATTCGAGGTTATAACCGAATGGCTTCTCAATGACAAGACGATTCCACCCCTTGCCATCCATCATGCCGCCATCTTTCAAGCTCTTAGACACGCTTCCGAATAATTCAGGAGCCAAGGCCAAATAAAACAACCGATTTCCCGGTATGTTAAACTTGCTTTCTATAGACTCCGTCTGCTGTCTCAACTCATGGAACCCTTCGACATTGTTGATATCAAGCGATTTATATTCAAAATGCTCGGCAAATGCCTGCCAATCTTGATCATTTTCTGCTTTGTAGCGACTAAACTCCTGTATGGAAGCGTACAGGTCATTACGGAATTCTTCCTCTGTGCGAGGACGCCTTGCTACGCCAATAACGGCAAAATCCTCAGCAAGCTTGCCTTCGCGGTACAAGCTGTAAATAGCAGGAAAAAGCTTGCGACGAGCCAAATCGCCCGTAGCGCCAAAAATAAACAGAACTGCGCCTTGCGTCACAACAGATTCTTTAGCAGGTATGTCAGCCATGTAGTACCTCATTCTTCCCATGTCAAGATTCCGCAATCCACAATCCCCGAAATCCGCATGTAGTATTGTGTATATTTATACAAGATCATACTTGATTTTCGAAAAACATGGAACTAAAGATTTGATGATATTTTAGCATATCCTCCATGGATAAGCTATCCGATGAATCATCAATTTACCTTATAAGTCAGTATTCAATCGTGATGAGCGGAAAACCGAGCGTTATACGTGTATCCTGTTGCTCCTTATCTTCATGTACAGCCATCTGCATCTGGACCTGATGCTCACCGCTTTGAATCATTAACGGCAGCTCTGGAGCTTCATAGGATATAGCCACAGTAGTCGCATCCGTATATCTTTCTTTGGCCTGCATGGAGATATTCCCTGTTAAGCTCGCTTCTGTCAGTTTCAACAGTTGATCTTTGGATTCCTTTGTATGCAGCGAACGCTGAAGGGCCGTGTTCCACTGCGCTTGAATCCCCATAGATTTTAATTGCTCAGCACAGAGTTTATGAAGCTGAATCAACGGCTCACGTCCTGCATCGTTGCTCTCCAGTTGAACGACTACATACCATTGCCCAGTTTGACGTTCCATTACATTTAAGCGGATTTTTAGATCCTCACTATTACGAACAGAACGATAAACCGTGTGTCCATTTTCCACGAGTTTGTTTACTGTGGGTATATTCAGCTGATCAGCTATCTGTGCCGCTACATCTGCCGGCTCTTCATGGTTAGAAATCCAATCGCCTTGCCACTTCACAACCAGCTTATCCAGCGTACCCGGGGCCTGGTCCGAGATGGTTAACAATGAGCGTAAAGCCGTTTCTGCCTCGCGGGAATCATATCGGTTTGTCTGAAGGGTTCCGTAACGCCAGCCAGCCAGTATCAGCACCGTTCCTAATACCAAAATCGTAATGATCCCTTTTTTAATCAACTCTGCTTTTAGCATTATCGTTCCTCCCGCTCCACAACCATCCGATTCCCACACCTACGCTCTGGATACTTTCTTTTTCGGCTGGTTTGAAATCTATGAATCTATTAATAGCATTCCCGTTGTCAGAGGTTTTATACACACAGCAATACGGCAAAGCCCTTCTAAAATATTCATCTGCCTACTGGGTGTTCGACCATACATCGTAGGCACCGTAAGAATAGACTATGATCACAATGCATCTTACACCAAAAGAGGTGAAATCATGTTTCCGATTTATCCTGTAAATGAAGCCAGTGTGGCACCTCATGGTGGACGTCTGGTCTGTGCCGTTATGCGTGATGGTACACGACACATCGGCATCTTAAGTGGGTGTAGCAAAGGCAAGCTGATGTTGAACGGATATCCACCCTCCTTTCCTGGCAGTCTCTATGCCGGGAGCTACAGTAACAAAGGAAAACAAACCCCTAAAAAGATTTCCTCTAAAAAGAAAAAAAGGAATCCTAAAAACAAAGTTCGTACCTCTGCCAAACTAAATGCCTTAATTAAGCCGCCCAATGCACCTCTGAGTCCATCCTTTCCTTATGACGCAGGCGGATTTGCTGGAAATGGCTATAGTAGTTATGGAAATGGCAGAGCAGGCTATCGCGGTGGGTACGGCGGATATGGATACGGTGCAGGGCTTGCACTAGATCTGGCTTTAATCGCCTTTTTATTCCTCCTGATCTAAACACCTTGTTATAGAACACAAAAAACCGGAGAACTATTATCGTCTCCGGTTCTTTGTATTCGTTTATTCTACATTCTACTCTGCTAATCCGTTCTTATAGGCATAGATCGCCGCCTGTGTACGGTCTTCCACTCCTAATTTAGCGAGAAGGTTCGTGACATGGAATTTTACCGTCTTAATCCCGATAATCAGCTCGTCTGCGATATCCTGATTAGACTTCCCTTGTGCCAACAGGCGAAGTACCTCCATCTCACGATCAGTCAGCTCCGTATGGGCGGGCGCTTCAGCCTGTGGCTGGCGGAATCGATTCATCATCTTGGAGGCCACCTGTGACTCTAGTACGGACTGTCCACGTGCAGCTGCACGGATCGCATCCGCTATTTCGGAAGCGCGAGACGTTTTAAGCAAATAGCTGAATGCCCCTGCCTCAATGACCGGATACATTTTCTCATCGTCCAAATAACTCGTCAGCACAATCACCTTTGTCTCTGGAAGCAGACGAGTTACCTGGCGTGTCGTTTCGATGCCATCCATGCCATCCATGACCAGATCCATCAAAATCACATTTGGCTTGTATTCAGAAGCCAACCGTATGCCTTCTTCTCCGCTTCCGGCCTCGCCGACCACTTCAATACCTTCTTCCGTCCCCAGCACCGCCGCAAGACCAATCCGTACCATTTCATGGTCGTCTACCAGCAGTACGCTAATCGGTAATTCCGTTTCCATGATCATCGTTCCTTCCGCTTTCATCATTAATAACTGGCACGGACACCTCAATCCGTGTACCTTTTCCCGGAGCCGTTATATACTGAATAGCCCCTCCAATTTCACTGACCCGCTCCTGCATGGTGGATAATCCATATGAAGTCTGCTTTTTCTCATCCAGTTCAAAACCAATACCGTTATCCCGAATCGTCAGCCTGATGGAATCCGGGCGTTGCACGATACGAATTTCCATGCGGGTTGCTTTGGCATGGCGCAATGTATTAGACATCGCTTCCTGAACAATACGAAACAAGTGGTTCTCAATGCCTTTAACCAACTGTACTCCGCTTTCAATCTCAAAATCAATCTCCATGGGTACCTTTGCCTGCAACTCCTGTACCAAATCACGCAACCCCTGCTCAAGCCTTTTCCCTTCCAGATAGACAGGCCGTAGATGAAGTAGTAACGCCCGCATTTCAGATTGTGCCACAGAAGACATTTCTTCAATTAGTGCAACTTGACGCTGTGCTTTATCAAAATCCTTATCCAGCGTCCTCCCCACAGCCGTCGCGGTCATTGAAATAGCAAATAATTGCTGTGATACGGCATCATGCAACTCTCTGGCCAGCCGCTGCCGCTCCTCCACAATCGCAGTCATCCGTGCCTGTTCCGCCAACTGAGCATTATCCGTGGATAAGCGTTGTAAAGACGTAACTTGTTCCTGCCATTTACGTCCAATCCGTTCCAGCTGCTCTCCCAGTCTACCAAGTTCATCATGCCCTAGGGGCGGCAACTCACGTGCAGGGGTTCCCTTTTCCCACATCAGCAACGTCTCTCTCAACATTTCCAGTCTGCTTTTAAAGCGGTAGCTCTCATAAAATCCGTACATTGCCCCTGTACCAATCAACACCAGTATAACGGCTCCTGCAACTTTCAATATCATTCCCCAGGTTGGAAACGACTTCACATATCCATATGTATACAGCATATAAAAGACAACTACGCCTACAACAACACACAGGAGGATACCTTGACCCATACTGCGGGTTACCATGTTGGACGTTTTTTTATGATTCATCCCGGCTCCTCCTGATTCAATAAAATCGGACGCGGACATCGCCCGCCAAGTACGAAACGACAAACTTCACTTTATATTCACTCTGCTCAAAATGGGGAGACTTCCAAACCAGTCGATTGAGCATCCCCGCCTCATGATCCCGGTCAAACTGAATCTGTCCGAACAGGACGAACATCTCCACCTCTACACCGTAATTATCCGGTAGCGTGATATCAATGTCACCGAAGATCCCTTGTAAAAATATGACGGACTCACGTTCCTCTGGTAGAGCCAACGTCAGATCGGCATCCACATCGCCAACCACATGCCATATGCTTGTGCTACGCAGGCTCCACGGCACTTCATCCCATTTATGATTCGATATAAAATTGTGCTTGAATATGGAGCTTTGACCTTTATGCAGCTTCCTTGAACGTGAATAGAATATAGCTAATGATGCTAGTGTAACTACCACAAACAGGAACAAATGATCCAGCACTAGCAATCCAGCACCAATCGCGAGCATCGTGTAACCCTTTTTGATTTTGGAATTGCGGATCTTATATATTCCGGCCAACATTAGAATCAGTGCAACCACGGAGAGGAACCCAATCCACTGACCGAATAAAATGATAATCCCGATGCCAATCCCTGCCAGTGCCAAGGCTGATTTTCTTCTCTCCATGCTGCACCCCCTTTTTGTTTATACAGGACGGAAAAGCCATAGTGGCGCAACATTCCGCCATATGGCTTTCCTGAACCATACAGATTAGGCACGATCATCGACCAATGTCCATTCCATACAGCATATCATAATGTCTTGTTTCCGAGTAGTCAGTCCTTCTTCATATCGACTGGTTTAACACCTGTCTGAATTTTGGACTTAAGCTGTTGAAGCTGCTCATCCACTTTAAACTGTTTTTCAGCCTCAGCCGGATTAACATATGCTTCTCCTGGAGCTTGACGGTAAGGAGCACGCAGTACGTCAGCTTCAGCTTCCATTTGCATAATTTTTTCTTCCATACGGTGGAAGCCCAATGAAGCAGACCCACTTTCAATCGTATGCAAACTATTGATTTGAGACATTTGCTTTTTGGCTTTCGCCATTTGAGCACGGGATACTAACTCATTGCGCTTGTTGCGCATTTTATAGAACTCATCTTTCATGTCGTGAAGCTGTTGTACTAATTCTTTTGCTTGAAGCTCAGCTTGTGTATGCAAGTCGCGGTATTCGTCCTGCTTTTGCACAAAATAAATCTTCTCTCCCAACAGCTTGCGCGCTACTTCTTCCTGACCATTTCGCAATGCGGATTCGGCTTGCTTCTCACGCTCATTGGATACACGTACCGCTTCCTCTAAACGCTGTTTCATACGTCGTTCATTCGCCATTTGCTTGGCAACCGTTACCTCAGCCTCGTGAATTTCCGCCTCCATATCGCGCAGATATTGATTCAACATAATAATCGGATCTTCCACTTTATCCAACACTTCATTCACCGATGCTCTTGTCATATCCTTCATTCTTTTAAAGATCCCCATTATTTACGATCTCCCTTCTCAAATTGCTCTACTTTTTTGCGTAACTCTGCCAATTCTTTTTTCATTGCCTTTTTCTCAATATCTTCCATCATGGAATCCAAGTCATTGTTCTGACCTGTGTTAAATTTGGATGAGTTGCGGGCATCTTGACCAAAAAACGGGTTCGAATTGCCATATGCACCGCCCTGGTTGTAACCAGTTCCCTGCCCATACTGCGATCTTGTATTGTTACTGCCATAATAGCGTGGATCCTGTTGATGGTAGGGCCCGCTGTCAGGGCCAAATCCTCCATCGAAAGGAGATCTCGGCTCCTTGGAGATAACCAGTGCCGCAATCACATAAATCATAAATGTGGTTCCTGCTGTAATAAAGAAACTGATCACAACCAGAATACGAATCCATGTTGAGTCCATTCCTGTTGCGTCAGAAAGACCGCCACATACACCTGTTATTACTCTATCCCGGCTTGATCTGTAAATTCGGGTCATTATCAAATTACTCCTTCCCGCTGTTGTTCAGCTTGCTTTTCAGTCTCGCCCACTCTTGTTCGAGCAGCGATCCACCGCCTTGGGCATCCTGTGCATGGTCGCCCTCACCCCGACGTAAATCACGCAGACTCATCGTTTCTGCTTCCATATCGGCTACCCGGTCTTCCAAGCGGTTGAACATTCGGGGAACATTTCGTCCACCGTATGTACCAGCCCGTTCGTTCATTTGCTGCTGGAGTCTCAACGTCTGTACACGTGCCGCATAATACTGACGCTTGCTGTGTACCGTTTGATATTCTGTCTTTAACGTATCTAGCTGTTGTTCTAGCTCACGTAGTGATTCACGGCTCTGCTCCCACAATTCTCTATACTGCTCTTCTTTTTCTGCATATAGCATTTTCTCCTGTAGGGCCAGCTTCGCAATATGTTCTTCATCAGCTTTCAAAGCCAGTAGCGCCTGTTCCTCCCGTTTGGTCTGCATGGACAATGCATGATCCAACTGCTGCTTCATCTGTCTTGTATGCATCGCATACTGTTGATGGAGTTTTTCCGCTTCGGCAATTTCCTGGCGGGTATTATACAAGAACTGGTCAATCAGTTGCACTGGGTCTTGGCTTTGTTCCAAATGCTCATTGAAGGTCGCTACCGTAATATCGCGCATTCTTCGAAAAACACTCATTTGCATCTGCTCCTTTCACAATTCGTATCCCCATAATTAAAACTTCGTTACTGCAATATTTCTTCATTCGCTAAACTGCTAAAATCAGTAACGTCTTCTGCGGTCACTCAGCAGGGAAACACCAAATATAATCAACCCGATTGCCAGTAGTGGTCCCAGAAGCCAGGACAGTTTGCCGAGCAAAATCAGTACCCCAAGTACAAGTACGATCCAGCCGAAGAGCGCATTTCCTTTTTTCACACCGTAGTAGCCTAGCATAACCATAGCTATCGGAATTAAGTAACCAATCAGATGTCCTAAAAAGTGACCGAAAAACGGAGTAAACTTACCGAGCAGCATAATCGAACCCAACACGATCAGTACAATGGCTAACCCATTCCCTTTGTTAACTCTCATCATCTCTCACCGCCTTTCACTGTGTCTTGCTTATGTCCTTATTGTACGCTGAACAAGCGTTTGACAAAACGGACCCCAGACGGTTTTTGAACCTAGACCTAAGTCGGGGATGAGTATAGACCTGCGGCTATCCTCCTCTATGCTGTTCTGCTGCACGGGCTATCGAATGTTGCTCACCCGCTTGCTTGGAACGTAGTGAAAGGACGAGACAAGCCAGTAACGCTATAGCTGCAACCATATAAGGCAGATTAATATGAACATCGAACAACAGTCCTGCAATTAATGGTCCAATCACATTACCCAAGCTGGTATAGGATGAGTTCATGCCTGCCACAAAGCCTTGCTCATCTCCGGCCTGCCGCGATAGAGAAGTACTTACTGCCGGGCGAAGGATATCCATAGCCAGAAAAATGATGAAGGTCGTCAGCATAATCATCACGTACTGTTCAGCAAATAAGGTTAGAAAAATGAACAGGCCCCCAATGGCCAAACAGAGGTGAATTACTTTTTTCTCTCCAAAACGATTAATGATCCATCCAAATATAGTCGCTTGGACAACTGCTCCCAAAATGGAGCCTGTCGTTATGATGATGGCAATATCCATCGGTGTGAAACCATATTTATGGTCAACAAACAGTCCAAATACGGTTTCGAAGTTCGCTAACCCAAAAGCAACGACAAATACAATGAGTAAACCCATGAAATATGGAGATTGATATGACTTGGCAAATTGCTGCAAAAGATTTTCTTTTTGACGTGGAAGCTCTCTATTATATTGTTGCTTTTCCTTGCTTAAAGACTCAGGCAGCACTAACAGAGACAAGATAGCTGCTATTCCCGCAGCTCCAGCTGCCGCAAAGAAGGGAATGCGTATTCCATATGTGGCAAGCAATCCGCCAATCCCTGGCCCGATTATGAAGCCTGTGTTGATCGCCGCATTGATCATGCCCATTCCCTTGCCTCTTTCTTCGAACGAGGTCACGTCAGCGACATAGGCCATTATAGAAGGAGTCAGCAACGCTGCCCCTGCTCCACCCATGATTCGTGCTATGAACAGGGTAGGAATGGAATGAGCCAGTCCAAAAACAAGCTCTGATAACATGAAGATGAACATCCCAGAAACAATCAATTTTTTACGTCCATAACGATCAGACAACTTTCCTGACAATGGTGATAATAAAAGCTGAGTCAACGCAAAAGCTGCAACCATCAGTCCCATCGAAGAACCATTCATCCCTAGCTCACTTATAAATTTAGGTAATACAGGGACAACTAAGCCGATCCCCATGAATGCCAAAAAAATGTTAAGCATCAATAACAGCATTGCTCCTCGATTTCTTGTGAGTATAGACATATTACCACCCTTCCTTTTCCGTATCTCTTTATTCGATATCAGGTAAACTTCATTATCCCTTTTCAAAAAACAATTGAAACTAAAAATGTTTTCTTAGTTTTCATATAAAAAAGTGGCCTCTTCAAATATGCAGCATATTGTTGAGGCTATTTTTTAATTTTCGACCAAACCGAACAACAAAATATCTACAATAGAATAAGTAGCTTCCTCTACCGTCACACTGTTATCCAGAAAGAAACGCTGATCAAGCGTTAAATTTACAGATTCAATAATAAGCTTCATGATCAGAGCCTCATTTTTGTTCACAATAATTCCTTCTCGGATGCCTTCCTGAATTAATGTTCTAATCGGAGACCAATCATTTAAATCGGCATGTACCCTTTTCCATTGTTCAGGATAATACTTTTTCATCTGGTCCAATATCCTTAAATCGTAAAACTTATAATACAGAGGCATGACCCTAATCGACTGCTTAATCTTGTCTAACAAAGATAACTCATTATTTTGGATAATCTGCTCAGTTTTTCGAATCATATCATCATTTGTACGCTCAATAAGTGTTTCTAAAATAAGCGTCTTAGACGAAAAGTTTTCATACAACGTACGCTTGCTAATAGCGAGTCTTTTCGCAAGATCATCCATCGTAAATTTCAATCCATTTTCATGAACTTCATCTACAAAAGCCTCCAAAATTCTTTCCTGCATATTCGCCCTCATTTCTTTCGCGCTCGGTAAACTAGAAAAGTTTTTTCAGTACCATCATCTTACGATAAGATCAAAGCGCTGGTCAAGTCCATGTTAACCTTGTTGCCAAAATCATGAATATATAATAAAAAGGGGGATAAAATGCCTTTAAGCATTTTATCACCCTTTTGTGTATGGGCGAGAGGACTAGAACCTCCACGGTTTCCCACTCGATACCGAATACAATCTTGATAATACCTTGTTTAATGAAGGGGGATAAGCGTTGCTCGTCGATTTCGACCCGCAAGGTAATCTGTCGATGTACTTTGGTATTGAGCAGCGGGATCAACTTCCGTGGCTATGGTCTGCGACAGGACTAACTCAGTTGCTCAGTATCAAGGAATTTAGAATACTTGTACAACTTCTTTAATATCATCAATTTCCTCAAGAATTGCGCGCTCAATAGCAACCTTTAACGTAATCGTAGCACTTGGGCAACCATTGCAAGCTCCCAAAAATCTTAATTTTGCTATACCGTTCTCAACTTCGACCAGTTCAGCATCTCCACCGTCACGCAGTAAGAAAGGACGTAGTTTGAGAAGAACTTCCGATACTTCATCGAATAAAACTCCATTTTCATCCATCATGCCAACTCCTCCCATTGTTTTACCAACCGTCAATTCAGACCTTTTTTCACCCTAGATCGTCTGAGTGATCCTTGGTTTTTTGCCTAAGAGTGACCTCTTGATCCGAAAGTTCCCTTATAAGCGTATGAATAGAGTCTAAAGGTATCATCACACCGCAACTTGCGCTCAATCCTGACAGCATATTGAGGCAGAACTGAAGTTTTCGTATCTCTCGGGTAATTTGAGCTAGTTCTGAATCGTCCGAATTATTTTTCTTCATTACTAGCACCTCGCACTTCTTTAAAGAATGATAAAAGTTTGATCTATTAAATTAATGAATCAACCGATGCTTCCTTCCATCTCAAATTGAATCAACCGATTCATTTCAACGGCATATTCCATTGGCAATTCTTTGGTAAACGGTTCAATAAAGCCCATTACAATCATTTGTGTAGCATCTTGTTCTGTAAGCCCGCGGCTCATTAAGTAAAACAATTGTTCCTCGGACACTTTGGATACTGTTGCCTCGTGCTCCAAAGTAATCTGATCGTTTTTAATTTCATTGTACGGAATCGTATCTGATGTTGACATGTGGTCCAATATCAACGTATCGCACTTAATATTGGACTTGGACCCTGCGGAATCGCGGCTGAAGCTGGACAACCCTCGGTAGTTTACTTTTCCGCCCTGCTTGCTGATGGATTTGGATATAATCGTAGATGTTGTCTCGGGAGCAAGGTGAATTACCTTCGCGCCAGCATCTTGATGCTGATCTTTACCGGCTACGGCAATAGACAGGATGGACCCCTTGGCTCCCCGTCCTTTCAATAATACTGCCGGATACTTCATTGTTACCTTGGAGCCGATGTTGCCGTCCACCCATTCCATTGTGGCATTTTCTTCTGCCACAGCCCTTTGGGTTACCAAGTTGTAGATATTAGGAGCCCAATTCTGAATGGTCGTGTAACGGACACGGGAATCTTTCCGGCAAATAATTTCAATAACTCCACTATGCAGAGAACTGGTACTATAAATAGGTGCTGTACATCCTTCAACATAATGGACAAAGCTGCCCTCTTCGGCAATAATTAATGTCCGCTCGAATTGACCCATATTTTCAGAATTAATACGGAAATAACCTTGTATAGGTACCTCGCACTGAACACCCTTCGGAATGTATACAAAGCTACCGCCTGACCAAACCGCACTATTAAGCGCCGCAAATTTATTGTCGGCGGGAGGGATGATCGTCCCAAAATGTTGCTTAAACACTTCGGGGTATTGCTTTAATGCACTATCCGTATCAAGGAAAATAACGCCCTGATCCTCCAGCTCTTTCCGCATGCTGTGATAAACTACTTCCGACTCATATTGAGCGGATACGCCCGCCAGGAACTTTTGCTCCGCTTCAGGGATTCCCAGCTTGTCAAAGGTTGCTTTGATCTCGGAAGGAACCTCCTCCCAGGTCTTTCCCTGTTTTTCAGAAGGGCGAACGTAATACTGGATGTCATCAAGATTTAGCTCGGTCAAATCCGCTCCCCATTCAGGCATCGGCATTTTGTAGAATTGATTCAAAGCTTTCAACCGAAAATTGAGCATCCACTCCGGCTCTTCCTTGATTCGGGAAATTTCCCGGACAATCTCTTCCGTCAGACCTTTTCCAGATTGAAAAATAGACTGGTGCTTGTCGCGAAACCCATATTTATATTCGCCCATATCTGGTGCTTTTTTAGCCATTGGTATCACTCCTTTTTAACCTTTCAAGATTCATTTTGATTTGCTATGATCTGCCGAGCTTGCTTTCCACTAAATCTTTTAGGCGACTGCGAACACCTTCCAGCGGGATCTCCGAAATGACAGGAGCGAGAAATCCGAAAATAACAAGATGTTCGGCTTCACTCCGTGATATCCCGCGCGACATCAGATAATAGATTTGCTCTGCATTTACTTGCCCCACGGATGCAGCATGACCCGCGGTTACATCATCCTCATCTATCAGCAGGATCGGATTGGCATCGCCGCGAGCTTTAGGACTTAACATAAGCACGCGTTCTGTTTGCTGACCATCACAATGGGTTGCACCTTTTTCAATCTTTGTAATGCCGTTGATAATGGCCGTAGCTTCTTCAAGCATGACTGCACGCGTAATCATCTGGCTTACCGAGCTTCTGCCAAAATGCTGAGCTTGAGTTGTATAGCTCGATTTTTGATTGCCCGTGCCAATAGCAATCACCTTATTGTCGGAGACCGCCCCGTTGCCTTGTAGCAAAGTCTTGGTATCGCTCACGGTATAACCATTGTTCATCTCACCGATAATCCATTCCACACCCCCATCAGCAAGAACGACCGCCCGTCGCTGGGTGAAATCTGTTGTAGTTACAGCAAGCTGATGAACCGAAGCTACTTGCACCTTTGAGCCCGCCCCCGCGAAGACCTCCGTCACACCGTTATGCAATACCTTGACATCATCACCACTCGATACACAATTATCCACATAAGTGATCTTGCTGTTGCTCCCTGCCACAATTAAGACGTGAGGAGCAAAACACACACCGCTTGTATCGTTAAGAAAGATCGCTTGAATAGGTGCTTCAACCTCTACACCGTCTGGGACATATAGAAAAACGCCACCACTCCATAAGGCACTGTGTGCAGCAGATAAACGATGTTCTTCTGGCTTTACTGCCTGAAAGAGATAACGTTGAACCAGCTCCTCATGCTCTTTTGCCGCAGTATGCAGATCCGTTAAAATGACTCCCTGGGCGGCTAAGCTCTCGGACAATTTCGTATACACTACATCCGAGTTGAGCTGAACGATTAGTCCGCCTTTCACCGGAGAAGCAACCAAACCTCGAACAACCTCCGGCGCTTCCTCCAAACTAGACCACGCATTCTCAGCTTTGTAATCTCCACTTTCGTAGATATCCCATTTTTCAAGATTGATTTTCTCCACTTTAGGCAACTCCAGCGTCCCTGCCAGTTCGAGTGCATGAACGCGGCGTTCAATCAGCCAACGAGGTTCATCCTTAGCGCTTGACCATGCGCGTAAATCGTCCACATTCATTGAAACTCTAGCTTGTATATCCACGTGCTGTTCCTCCTCTCCGGCTTTTAAGCATCCCTTACCGTCTCATCCGTAATCCCAAGTTCCTCCTTCACCCAATCGTACCCTTCAGCCTCCAAACGGTGGGCAAGCTCCGGACCGCCAGATTTAACTATCCGGCCTTGCATCATGACATGCACAAAATCCGGGGTAATATAATTCAACAGTCGTTGATAATGGGTGATGATTAAAAAGCCTCTATCCGGGCTGCGCATCTCATTTACGCCATTGGCCACAATACGCAGTGCATCAATATCAAGCCCTGAGTCCACTTCATCCAGGATCACAAACTTGGGTTCAAGTAGCATCATTTGCAAAATCTCATTCCGCTTTTTTTCACCGCCAGAGAATCCCTCATTCAAATAACGATGCACAAATTCCGGGTTCATCTCCAGCCCCTTCATTTTGCTCTCCATTTCACGGATAAAACGGATTAAGGATATCTCATCGCCTTCTTCACGCCGTGCATTGATGGCACTTCTGAGAAAATCCGAGTTGGTCACGCCAGCAATTTCACTTGGGTATTGCATTGCGAGGAACAAGCCTGCCTGGGCACGCTCATCCACCTCCATCTCCAGAAGGTCTTCATTGTCCAATGTCACCTTACCGCCAGTAACCTCATATTTGGGATGGCCCATTAAAGCTGAAGCCAATGTACTTTTTCCCGTCCCATTAGGCCCCATAATCGCATGAATCTCTCCGCCATGAATCTCCAGTGTGAGCCCTTTTAAAATTTCTTTCCCTTCAATCTTGGATCTTAATTCCTCAATCTTTAATGTCGTCATTTATCGTAAACTTCCCTTCGGAGTATTCTTCGGCACGCGCCACCAAATCACTCATAAATTTTCCAATAGTCTGCAGCTCAACCTCTGAATAGGATTCAATGAATTGGTAAAACCTTTCTTCTTTTTCTTTGTGCATTTCTTTATGCAAATGATAAACGTGTCTTCCCTTATCCGTTAAACTAAAGTAAATCTCCTTACGATTGCTGTTCAGTTGACTTCTCATAATGAAGCCCATTTCCAGCAGCTTTGCACTAATTTTAGTAATGCTAGCTTTGGACAACCCCATCTTCTCCACAATCCCGGTATGATTTATCGGTTCATAATCACCAATGCAATCAATAACGTGCACACTAGTAATATTGTTGGAAAGCATGTCAATCTGGTACTTTCTGGCCTGTTGCCGAAACGAGTTAAATTCTTGTTCAGTATACAGCTCATTCAGATGTAGCATTTTAATATATTGCTCGTAAAGATGACCTTTAAAATGATTTTGAAACTCCAATTTCCCAATCTCCCCTCTCTTGTAGTAGTTGAGACCAAGTTCAGTGTCTCCATTAGATTTTTTTGTTCACTAGTAAACAAAATTATATTAACACAATTGATATTGATAATCAATATCAATTGTGTTGAATGTGACGTAATTTTGGAGGCGCTTTTCATGAGTTTGTTGTCATTGTCATCGGCCTCATGCTGTGTTTTGACTAGGGCACGTCCCGGAAATAGTTTTAAATACCTCTGATCAATCCTGCTTTGCGGGGGTTGAACAATGGAACCAATTCGGCAGCACCTGGATGGATCTGGTAACCGAAGCCAAGTCCAATACCGTTGCCTATGAACGTCATGGTACACCTGCCACAGACCGGGGTCGCTACCGTAAAAAGAGGACAAAGGTGGTGCTTGGCCGAGCTGTTTTAAAGCCGTATCGCCGCGTTTGAGTACGCTATCGTGAGCATGTATGGCAATGAATAATCCGTCAGTTACCTGTGTCTAGATATATTATGGGGCCAAAGAGTATACCAAAAACTGTGGTTTTTGCTGGTGAATCCGAACAGGCGATGCTCCATTCTAGCCAGCACCGATCTGACACTGGAGGCGACCTAGATCATCGGACATTATACCGCCCGGTTCAAAATCAAATGCACCTTCTGGGCGCTAAAGCAATCCATCGGCGGATTCAGCTACCACTTTTGTAGCAAATCCATTCCGAAGCTCAACCGGTATTTGAAAAAGGATCGGGTTCACCCTCTGGAGGTGTTGGAAGAGGAGAAAGCGCAACGGGACATCCGCCTAACTGTAAAGATGAGAATGGTAAACGATAACCAAAATGGATCCCTACGGGGCTTAAGATAAAAGGAACCAAGAAAAGAGCCGAAATCTTGCTTCAGGAAGCCAGGAAGAATTCTCATATGGAAGGACAAGCACTCGCGGTTGAATACGAAGATATGCTGTAAGAGTAAAAGCGGCTACTCCATCCGGTAATCTGCCACTGGTGGACACGTTCTATGAGCTTCTGATTCGTATGAAGGAATAACAGGAATCCTATCGCTTATCTTCTGACAATTCTTATTGTCTTGAATACCTGGAGTATATTTATGTAGATGTATTAGGGGTAAGCATGAAAGAAGTTCAGGAATGGTTAGGCCACAGCGATTATGCAACAACGGCAAATATTTATTCGCATTTGGAATACAACTCAAAGGTGTCTTCAGCTCAAGCAATGAGTGGGGTACTAAAGCTCAAATAAAAAAAGCTCACTAGAGAATGTCTCTAATGAACTCTTTTAGTTAATACCGGCGAGAGGACTCGAACCTCCACGGTTTCCCACTCGATTTTGAGTCGAGCGCGTCTGCCATTCCGCCACGCCGGCGTATTCAATTATGGAGGCGCCACCCAGATTTGAACTGGGGAATAAAGCTTTTGCAGAGCTTTGCCTTACCACTTGGCTATGGCGCCAGAGTGTAACAAAGCGGACGACGGGAATCGAACCCGCGACCCTCGCCTTGGCAAGGCGATGCTCTACCGCTGAGCCACGTCCGCATAAAGATGGCTGGGGATATAGGATTTGAACCTATGCATGACGGAGTCAAAGTCCGTTGCCTTACCGCTTGGCTAATCCCCAATAAGTAAAGGGCGGCCGATGGGGCTTGAACCCACGAATGCCGGAGTCACAGTCCGGTGCGTTAACCACTTCGCCACGACCGCCGCAAGTAATGAATAATTGGCAGGGGCAGCAGGAATTGAACCCACACCAACGGTTTTGGAGACCGTTGTTCTACCTTTAAACTATGCCCCTATAAAACTGGTGGAGGATGATGGATTCGAACCACCGAACCCGTAAGGGAGCAGATTTACAGTCTGATGCGTTTGGCCACTTCGCTAATCCTCCAAAAATGGTGCCGGCGAGAGGACTTGAACCCCCAACCTACTGATTACAAGTCAGTTGCTCTACCAGTTGAGCTACACCGGCACATAAAATATTCAATTAAAAGTGGCTCGGGACGGAATCGAACCGCCGACACGAGGATTTTCAGTCCTCTGCTCTACCGACTGAGCTACCGAGCCTTAGAATAAGGCTCTTCATTACACGTTATAATACTAATGGCGGAACTGACGGGATTCGAACCCGCGATCTCCTGCGTGACAGGCAGGCATGTTAGGCCTCTACACCACAGTTCCATAATAATTTTTAATTGGTTGCGGGGGCAGGATTTGAACCTGCGACCTTCGGGTTATGAGCCCGACGAGCTACCGAACTGCTCCACCCCGCGACAATAATAAATATTAAATTTTCAAATGGTGGAGGCTGAGGGGCTCGAACCCCCGACCCTCTGCTTGTAAGGCAGATGCTCTCCCAGCTGAGCTAAGCCTCCACACCGAAACACTTTTCATATTATACCATAATAAAATTTTTATTGCAAGTTTTTTTTATGATATTTTTATGACCCGTAGGGGATTCGAACCCCTGTTACCTCCGTGAAAGGGAGGTGTCTTAACCCCTTGACCAACGGGCCATGCTACAAATGAATTATGGCGGAGAGAGAGGGATTCGAACCCTCGAGACGCTTTTGGCGCCTACACGATTTCCAATCGTGCTCCTTCGGCCAACTCGGACACCTCTCCATATGGCTCCCCGAACAGGACTCGAACCTGTGACAACTCGATTAACAGTCGAGTGCTCTACCAACTGAGCTATCAGGGAATATTAAGCATTTGTTTCAAGGTTACACCCTGAAAACTGGATCCGAAACTCATTGCGTTTTATCTTAGGATAAGCCCTCGACCGATTAGTATTGGTCAGCTCCATGCATTACTGCACTTCCACCCCCAACCTATCTACCTCGTCGTCTTCAAGGGGTCTTACTAATTGGGAAATCTCATCTTGAGGGGGGCTTCACGCTTAGATGCTTTCAGCGCTTATCCCTTCCGTACATAGCTACCCAGCGGTGCTCCTGGCGGAACAACTGGTACACCAGCGGTACGTCCATCCCGGTCCTCTCGTACTAAGGACAGCTCCTCTCAAATTTCCTACGCCCACGACAGATAGGGACCGAACTGTCTCACGACGTTCTGAACCCAGCTCGCGTACCGCTTTAATGGGCGAACAGCCCAACCCTTGGGACCTACTTCAGCCCCAGGATGCGATGAGCCGACATCGAGGTGCCAAACCTCCCCGTCGATGTGGACTCTTGGGGGAGATAAGCCTGTTATCCCCAGGGTAGCTTTTATCCGTTGAGCGATGGCCCTTCCATGCGGTACCACCGGATCACTAAGCCCGACTTTCGTCCCTGCTCGACTTGTAGGTCTCGCAGTCAAGCTCCCTTCTGCCTTTGCACTCTTCGAATGATTTCCAACCATTCTGAGGGAACCTTGGGGCGCCTCCGTTACTCTTTAGGAGGCGACCGCCCCAGTCAAACTGCCCACCTGACACTGTCCTCGCACCGGTTTACGGTACCAAGTTAGAACCTAGATACGATCAGGGTGGTATCCCAAGGATGCCTCCCTTCAAGCTGGCGCTCAAAGTTCGACGGCTCCCACCTATCCTGTACAGATCGTACCCAAATTCAATATCAAGCTGCAGTAAAGCTCCATGGGGTCTTTCCGTCTTGTCGCGGGTAACCTGCATCTTCACAGGTATTAAAATTTCACCGGATCTCTCGTTGAGACAGCGCCCAAGTCGTTACGCCATTCGTGCGGGTCAGAATTTACCTGACAAGGAATTTCGCTACCTTAGGACCGTTATAGTTACGGCCGCCGTTTACTGGGGCTTCGGTTCATAGCTTCGCCCCGAAGGGCTTACCACTCCCCTTAACCTTCCAGCACCGGGCAGGCGTCAGCCCGTATACTTCGCCTTGCGGCTTCGCACAGACCTGTGTTTTTGCTAAACAGTCGCTTGGGCCTTTTCACTGCGGCCCCCTCGGGCTATTCACCCTACCGAGGCACCCCTTCTCCCGAAGTTACGGGGTCATTTTGCCGAGTTCCTTAACGAGAGTTCTTCCGCGCGCCTTAGAATTCTCTTCTCGCCTACCTGTGTCGGTTTGCGGTACGGGCACCTTCTCCTGGCTAGAGGCTTTTCTTGGCAGTCTGAGATCATGACCTTCGCTACTACAATTTTCGCTCCCCATCACAGCCCAGCCTTACGATGTGCGGATTTGCCTACACACCAGCCTCACTGCTTAGACGGACATCCATCCGTCCGCGTCACTACCCTACTGCGTCACCCCATCGCTCATAACGGATTACGGTGGTACAGGAATTTCGACCTGTTGTCCTTCGACTACGCCTATCGGCCTCGCCTTAGGTCCCGACTTACCCTGAGCGGACGAACCTTCCTCAGGAACCCTTAGGCTTTCGGCGGATCTGATTCTCACAGATCTTTTCGTTACTCATACCGGCATTCTCACTTGAATGCAGTCCAGCGCTCCTTACGGTACACCTTCAACCCGCATTCAACGCTCCCCTACCCCTGATGCAAAGCATCAAGCCATAGCTTCGGTGGTGTGTTTAGCCCCGTTACATTTTCGGCGCAGAGTCACTCGACCAGTGAGCTATTACGCACTCTTTCAATGGTGGCTGCTTCTAAGCCAACATCCTGGTTGTCTGTGCAACTCCACATCCTTTCCCACTTAACACACACTTGGGGACCTTAGCTGATGGTCTGGGCTGTTTCCCTTTCGACAATGGATCTTAGCACTCACTGTCTGACTCCCGGAACTAAATCTATGGCATTCGGAGTTTGACTGAGCTTGGTAACCCTTGCGGGCCCCGCACCCAATCAGTGCTCTACCTCCACGATTCTTCTTTCCGAGGCTAGCCCTAAAGCTATTTCGGGGAGAACCAGCTATCTCCGGGTTCGATTGGAATTTCTCCGCTACCCCCACCTCATCCCCGCATTTTTCAACATGCGTGGGTTCGGGCCTCCAGTGCGTGTTACCGCACCTTCACCCTGGACAGGGGTAGATCACCCGGTTTCGGGTCTACGTCCACGTACTCATTCGCCCTATTCAGACTCGCTTTCGCTGCGGCTTCAGCTCTTCACCTTAACCTTGCACGGGAACGTAACTCGCCGGTTCATTCTACAAAAGGCACGCCATCACCCCTAGATCGGGCTCTGACTTCTTGTAAGCACACGGTTTCAGGATCTATTTCACTCCCCTTCCGGGGTGCTTTTCACCTTTCCCTCACGGTACTGCTTCACTATCGGTCGCCAGGGAGTATTTAGCCTTGGCAGATGGTCCTGCCGGATTCATACGGGGTTTCACGTGCCCCGCACTACTCGGGATCCGTCTCGGAGGGAACAAGTTTTGAATTACAGGGCTTTTACCTTCTCTGGCGGGTCTTTCCAGACCTCTTCATCTAACCGGTTCCTTTGTAACTCCATGTGAGACGTCCCACAACCCCAAGGAGCAAGCTCCTTGGTTTGGGCTAATCCGCGTTCGCTCGCCGCTACTGACGGAATCACTATTGTTTTCTCTTCCTCAGGGTACTTAGATGTTTCAGTTCCCCTGGTCTGCCTCTATTCTGCCTATGTATTCAGCAGAAAGTGACTGTCGATGAAGACAGCCGGGTTTCCCCATTCGGACATCCCCGGATCAAAGCTTGCTTACAGCTCCCCGAGGCTTTATCGTTGTTCGCCACGTCCTTCGTCGGCTCCTGGCGCCTAGGCATCCTCCGTGTGCTCTTTGTAGCTTAACCTAGTATTTACATCGTAAATACGATTTGCTTTGAATTTCGGTTCAACACTTACGTGTGAATGAAATTCAAGGCAGCTACCTTTATTTCACTTGTTTACACAAGATCAGCTTAAAGGAATATTCTAAAACGCAATTTCGTTTCGGTATCCAGTTTTCAAGGTGCAATTCGCTTCATCGAAGCGAAACCCGATGAATATTTCGGTTCCACACGAATGTGTGAATGAAGTATTCGTCGAAGCTTGAGAGTTTGAGCTCTCAAAACTGAGCAACGAGTGAGTAACAGGCCTAAACCTGAGTTTTGAAGCTTACGCTTCATATTTGAATGTTTCCATTGCAGGAAACGATTCTCCATAGAAAGGAGGTGATCCAGCCGCACCTTCCGATACGGCTACCTTGTTACGACTTCACCCCAATCATCTACCCCACCTTCGGCGGCTGGCTCCCTTGCGGGTTACCCCACCGACTTCGGGTGTTGTAAACTCTCGTGGTGTGACGGGCGGTGTGTACAAGACCCGGGAACGTATTCACCGCGGCATGCTGATCCGCGATTACTAGCAATTCCGACTTCATGTAGGCGAGTTGCAGCCTACAATCCGAACTGAGACCGGCTTTTCTAGGATTGGCTCCACCTCGCGATTTCGCTTCCCGTTGTACCGGCCATTGTAGTACGTGTGTAGCCCAGGTCATAAGGGGCATGATGATTTGACGTCATCCCCACCTTCCTCCGGTTTGTCACCGGCAGTCTGCTTAGAGTGCCCAGCTTGACCTGCTGGCAACTAAGCATAAGGGTTGCGCTCGTTGCGGGACTTAACCCAACATCTCACGACACGAGCTGACGACAACCATGCACCACCTGTCTCCTCTGTCCCGAAGGAAAGCCATATCTCTACAGCGGTCAGAGGGATGTCAAGACCTGGTAAGGTTCTTCGCGTTGCTTCGAATTAAACCACATACTCCACTGCTTGTGCGGGTCCCCGTCAATTCCTTTGAGTTTCAGTCTTGCGACCGTACTCCCCAGGCGGAATGCTTAATGTGTTAACTTCGGCACCAAGGGTATCGAAACCCCTAACACCTAGCATTCATCGTTTACGGCGTGGACTACCAGGGTATCTAATCCTGTTTGCTCCCCACGCTTTCGCGCCTCAGCGTCAGTTACAGCCCAGAGAGTCGCCTTCGCCACTGGTGTTCCTCCACATCTCTACGCATTTCACCGCTACACGTGGAATTCCACTCTCCTCTTCTGCACTCAAGCTCCCCAGTTTCCAGTGCGACCCGAAGTTGAGCCTCGGGATTAAACACCAGACTTAAAGAGCCGCCTGCGCGCGCTTTACGCCCAATAATTCCGGACAACGCTTGCCCCCTACGTATTACCGCGGCTGCTGGCACGTAGTTAGCCGGGGCTTTCTTCTCAGGTACCGTCACTCTTGTAGCAGTTACTCTACAAGACGTTCTTCCCTGGCAACAGAGCTTTACGATCCGAAAACCTTCATCACTCACGCGGCGTTGCTCCGTCAGGCTTTCGCCCATTGCGGAAGATTCCCTACTGCTGCCTCCCGTAGGAGTCTGGGCCGTGTCTCAGTCCCAGTGTGGCCGATCACCCTCTCAGGTCGGCTACGCATCGTCGCCTTGGTAGGCCTTTACCCCACCAACTAGCTAATGCGCCGCAGGCCCATCCACAAGTGACAGATTGCTCCGTCTTTCCTCCTTCGCCCATGCAGGAAAAGGATGTATCGGGTATTAGCTACCGTTTCCGGTAGTTATCCCTGTCTTGTGGGCAGGTTGCCTACGTGTTACTCACCCGTCCGCCGCTAGGTTATGTAGAAGCAAGCTCCTAAATAACCCCGCTCGACTTGCATGTATTAGGCACGCCGCCAGCGTTCGTCCTGAGCCAGGATCAAACTCTCCATTAAAGACCAACCGAAGCTGGTTTATAGAAAGAGCGATAAGCTCATGTTGAAACTGACGAGATAAAAATATCTCTTGTTTGATTTTGCAAGCAAAATCGTTTTACTCACTCGTTGTTCAGTTTTCAAAGATCAAACCTACATAACGTCTTACTTTGTTTCACCACCGCGTCTCAGCGGCGACTTAAATAATGTAACACATAACCTCATTTTTCGTCAAGCTTTTTTTTTGAAAACTTATTTTTTCCGCTTGATGCAACACGTTTATCCTGCTTTAAACAGTTCAAAACTATTCATGCTGCTTAATGGGGCGAGTTATAACTTATCACATATTTTATATACTCGTCAACCTAAATTAATAATTTATATTTTTTAACTATTTATAAATACTAGATCATGTGCAAAAAAAGGAAGAAAAGTCGGTTTAACAACCTTTCTTCCTGACAAATCAACCCCTGTATACATCAAATAAGAGAGTAACGCAGTTCACGATTTTGCCCGCGATCCCTAAAATCCCCGGCAGCTGTTTCTCTAATAAGTGATCGATATACCAGTTTACGGAGCACGACGGTAAGATCCAATTGGAGATTCTTTAGCTCAGGATGGTTAATAAGTTCATTTATAGACCAAGGTTCCCGTCTGCTGCCTAATATACGGAATAGCGGAGAGGAGCACTCCTCCATTTTTGACATAACTGAAAATTCACAAGCAAGCAGTACTAGTTCAACCCGTTGTTCCAAGGTTTCCGTACTTAATGTGAGTTCGTTATACAGTTTGTCAATTGTTCGATCCAGAGGCTGTACCTGAACCCATAAGTGAACCTTTGGATAAATCCCCCGTTCAATGAGTTCAATAGATGCCCAATGATCCAATGCTTTCAGAACACTTTGATAAGCGTCAATGATCCGCCCTTCTCGCACCGCTCTTTTACCATGAACGTAATTGACCAGAAAGCGGGAGAACTCATGAAATCGCTTCTGCTCCCGCAGTGGATCGTTAAAATCAACAATTTCCTGTCTTAAAAAACGAACCCTGTCATCCCTTTCCCAGACAATACGCCCTTCTAGCACATAATCTATAATGTTGGCTTGTTCACCAGCTATAATCCATTCCTTCAGACAACTGAGCGTTGCGTACAACACTTGGCATCTTAAACCATTCACAAATAAGTGTTGAATAGAACGGACTGGCTTGGTGCCTTCTCCAATAATTAGAATGAGTTCATCAAAGTCATACAACATCGAACCGTGAAAATACTCTCCCGGTTTTCTGTACGAAATAATACCTATCGAATCCTCCTGCAACAATTCATCATATATCAGGTTTAATTTGGTTAGCTGCACTTCTCCCTCCATACCTGCAAGGCGGCTATGACCGCAAATTGGATATTTGGATACATGTGATCATTTCTACATAAATAAGAAACTTCCTTCTTCAATTGTAAATTTTTTTATCTTATTCACTTATTTTTTTCAGTGTTATCCAAGCGTCTTTATCTGCAAAGCTTCGATTCCACACACCAATTCCTCCGAGCTTCAGCGATTTGGCAAGTTCTACTCTTGCCTTCAGAGATACCTGATCCTCCAGCCAAATCTTTTTGACTACGCCGTCTTCTGTATACTCGACATAATTCTGGCCTTCGGAAGCTCTAAACTTGGGCTTCAACTTAAATTGGGCTATGATATTGGCTGCTGACTCCATACCAAGTGATTTGGAGGTGACCTTAATCTTCCCTTCTTTGGGAGTCTCGGACCACACGCGAGTATATAACGGAATACCTAAAACCACTTTTTGAGACGGCACTTCATCTTCCCGAATAATTCGCTTAATTGACGCTTCCGTCCATGGTAACGAGGCGACGGAACCAGCTTTTGGACTAGCCGCCCAATGCTCATCATACGCCATTACCATGAGATAATCTGTTATAGTCCCCAATGCTTTTCGATCCAAAAAAACAGACCACATCTCACTTTGAGATTTAGGCGTAACATCAATGGACAGTATCAAATCATGTTCCCGAGCCATCGGTTTAAGTTCACGCAAAAATTGGGTGACATTGGGGCCATCCTTTGTATGAACATTTTCAAAGTCGATATTAATACCGTCCAGATCATTTTGTTGAGCAAGTGAAATCATCTGATCTACAATCGACTTTCGACGTTCAAAGGTAGACAAAGCTTCTGTTGTTAGTTCGGGATTAAAACTGTTGCTCAACAACCCCCAAACCTCCATACCCTTGCGATGTGCCCAGCTGACATAAGAAGGATCCGCTTTGCTTTCTACAGTGCCCTCATGATCGACGACACTGAACCACGTAGGGCTCACCACATTTACTCCAGGCATAGGATCAAACTTGGAAGGATCGGGCTTGCGATTATAGACGGCTTCCCAAGCGAGATTCACTGGTCTACCCTCCCAATGCTTCTCCGATATGGACAAATCGTCCTTAACCGAAGGAATCACAAGCTCTTCTCCTTCAGCGATATGGTCTGATTTAATGTATCCTGCATAGCCATTGTCTAACTGCACAAAATACCAATCACCCTGTTGGGACCAGATACGTACTTTCGTCCGCTGAGGTACATCTGTCAAAATAAAAGATAGGCTAGAGGCTTCTTTACGTAAGGCAATTCTAGCATCCTGTTGCCCATCCTTCTTTTCTACATTACCCAGCCTGACCTTCTCGCCGGCCTTCATCAAGATAACGGCACCCGTTACAGAATCTTCGTGTATAGAAACGCCGTATACTTCACGTACAGCCTCTATCGGGATATATACCTCTCTACTGATCACCTGGGGGGCTGCGCTCAGCGCATATGTTTTACCATTCAATTCCCCTTGTGCCTTCGAAACCTTCATATAGAGCAAGCTTTGTCTCGTCGCCATAATGACGGTTTGGCTGTCATCCTCATAGCGAACCGAAGGATCAATTTGACTTTGCACCAATTTAAGCGGCATCAGCATGTTCTTGCCGGAGCTTTGAGCTTCATACCCAGTCAACTTGCCCTGCATAAAAATAGGACGGACACTGCCCTGCCAATCGGGTTTCTCATGAAGGGGATTACCAAACCATACGACAGTAATTGCGCATATAATCGCTGCAAATAATAGCAGGCTTGCCGCTCCTTTGAATCGTGAACGTTTACGGCGGCGTCTGGAATGATTTCTGGCCAATATTGAACCTCCATTGTATGAACTTTGAATTCCGTATTTTGTAACCTCAACAGATTACTTGAAACAAAAGTAAAGTGATTTAAACAAAAAAACGCGGTAAATCCCCGCTTACGGAGAATTGCTCACGTTTCCAATCCATTACAATATATACATACCGCACAAAAAAACTCTATTCCTTGTTTCGTTACGTTTGTTTGTTACTACAAGTTTTGCATACTCCGTGTAACTCCATACGATGTCCATGCACTTCGAAGCCTGTTTCCAACGCAGCATGACGTTCCACATCAGCCAAATAGGGATAACTGAAATCTTCAATTTTTCCGCATTTTTCGCAAATGATGTGATAGTGCTCCGAAATATTGGCATCATAACGACTGGCGTTATCTCCATAGGTCAACTCATGTACCATACCCGCTTCTATAAACATCTTTAAGTTATTATAAACCGTAGCCACACTCATACTTGGAAACTTGGACTCAAGCGCTCGATATATTTCATCTGCAGTCGGATGCCCCATGGTTTCCATCAAATAGTTTAATATGGCATGACGCTGGGGTGTTATGCGTACACCTGTCTTCTTTAGAAGTTCCAAAGCATGCTGGACGCGTGCTGCCATATATGTCCACCGCCTTATCCCTTACTTACGATCCTATCAATTACCACGCATCTATTTACAACTTACTTCTAAACCTACTCACATTGTACGGTCTACTCAAGTTTCTTGTCAACGCGCCGTATTGTCGCCGGATGCTCCTATAGAGGTATCTGTCTCGGGAGCTCTAGGTTCAGCCGGAGAGATTTCAGATGTATCGGGCGCAGTCGTACCCCCGGAATCTTCCAAGTCGGGTAACGACGGCATCAGTAACTTTTTAATGGTTAAATTACTGTTGCCCTCCACGTTGATCGCATACTTGCCTGTCCCGTTTTGGCCTGAAATACTTTTACTGTCTATTTTAAATGGAAAATCGGATTGAAGATTACCATAACTGCTTGAACCCTCTAACTGAAAATCTCCATTCGACGGAAGATCCAATACGATATCACCGACAGCACTGTATATTTTCCAATCTCCGCTCACCTGTTCGCTATGCACTTTGATAGAGCCATTAAGCGAATTAGCATTCAGCTTGGCTGTAGAATTCAACACATTCATGTCCCCATTCTGAGTATCAACAGTGATATCTCCTTCCGAACGAGCAAGCTGAATGTCACCTACCATGGTATGTAGTGTGACAGCTCCCTCAATATCGCCTGCCTGCATGTCGCCTCGGTTCGTGCGCACATCCACATCTCCAGAAATCCGATGCAATTTAACCTGACCGTTCAGCGTGCCTCCCTTGACATTGCCGATAGCGTCATTAACGATGAGATTTCCATTACCGCTCTCGAGTCTAATGCTGTCAATAGCATCAACTCCATTCAAGGTAATATTCCCGTTGGAGGTTCTAATCTGCATATTGAACCGTCGGTCCTCAGGCACGGTGATCAGCATGTTCACACGGGGCTGACGTTTGCTTGATGCTCCGTATGACTGTGCCTCCGGACGAATCTGGATAGTCTTGCCGTCGGTAGAAGTCAGTGAAGAAGCTTGAGCAATCTTGTCCGCTTCGGCAGCAGGCGCTTGATCCACCCATAGAGTCCCTCGTACCTCTATATTGGACACAGGTCGTCTGATCAGTGTTACATCACCATTAACCGAATCAACTATTAAATCGGACGTCTGCATAGTTACAGGTACCAGCACACCACCCATATCATACCGATTCTCTTTAGCCTGGCTAAAATCCATAGAGGCTGACGTCAGATTGAGACTGACCCGATTCCACAGATACATATAATGATTTTGCTGGGTCACGATAAAAACCGAGGCTGCCACTACCAAAGCGGACAGAATCCCCTTTAGGTCAGGTCTGAATCGCCTTCCATTGTCAGACTTGCCTTCTTTCCGAAAGTACACAGCAAAAAAAATTAGATACTCCAGTCCCCAAAGCACGAAGATTACGGGCCACCAAACGAGGAGTTGAAGCATATATTCAGTATTTTGAAACACATCTACAATAAGCAAAATGCCTACAGCCATCAACAGAAGCGAAGAGGTGTAGCGCCCGACTCTTATTTTACGGTGCACGCCAGCTTCACCCTCTTTCTTTCAACTTTTTACGCTTAAAGGTCAGAAAGGCTTCCCTTAGAAAAAGGAATAAACCGATCATCATTAATAAAATAGCCAGCGTAAGGAATCCATAATCCTCAAAGAAATTGCTCAACCAGCGAGGTTTCATGCGAAACAAAATCATAAGCCCACCGCCTGCCACCATCAGCACAGCAAAAGCAAAGCCTCTCTCCCACGCATAAAAAGGACTACTTTGCTGGCCTCTAGCATCCATTCGTACATAACGATCAGGCTTACGTCGATAGCGAACCATATAATCTGCAGACTGTAAGACATCATATACATTATAAAAATATAAAACAGGTATGAACAATCCAAGCAAAATAAGTAATGGAATGTTGATCCTTAAGCCGTCAGAGGAAACATACAGCATCGCAAAAATATCTAGCAGGAGCAATACAATAAAACTAAGCCCCCTGATAAACAGTCCTAAAAAAAGATGTCCCAGTCCGGGTAACAATGCCGCCATGATAATGGCAATCACTTTGCGAAATTTAGCGTATTTTAGACGCTTCCCCTGTCTGGGTTGTTCCAGCTGTTCCGATGCTTGTAGCTGTCCAGCCTCTCCAGACGGTAACGGTTGTTCCGAGTTCATGCCATCCTCCCCTTTGAATCCCATACGTGGTTCCGCTGAAAAACATTTCAATGCTTACATAGTACCCCAATCAGATTTAAGAGTAACTGTTAAAAAAAGGTACCCTATTACTCAACAGAGACTGCAGCTATATCTTCCCATTGTCGTAAATCTGCTGCAATACGTACAGGATTAAAATCATGACGGGCCAGCACCTCTAGGGAAACCTCCATACTCTGCCGATCTGGATGTAATTCGTGAAATGGGACATTTTCATGTTCTTTAATCATTATTTTACGTATTTCCACTTTTTCTTGCTCTAAATAAGTCGAAATCTGATCCAGCAATCCGTGAGAGGCCAATCCGTACAATGTAATAAGATGGCGCTTGCGTCCACGCATATACCGAAGTTCAACTTTGTTAAACACCCATAAATTTAAAAATACGAGCACTGTCGCCGCTATAGATGGGAAATAAAACCCTGCTCCGACCCCAAGGCCAATAGCAGCCACGACCCAAATGGAAGCCGCAGTCGTTAGTCCGGTAATGGATTTACCTGTGAACATAATCGTTCCTGCACCCAAAAAGCCTACGCCAGTGATCACAGCGGTAGCCAAACGAGCGGGATCTATGCGTACATTAGCTTCTTTAATAAAATCGGCAAAGCCGTAAATGGAGAGTAGCATAATCAGCGTCGAACCAAGGCTGACCATAATATGAGTCCTCAAACCAGCTGCGTGATTGGAACGCTCGCGTTCAAACCCAATGAATCCACCGAGAAGCATGGACAGTAAAAGCCGTAAAATGATATGTGAATCGTCTATAATCCACGGATTATTCATTCGAGTCTCTCCTCCCGGTTATGTCGTGCTTCCCACTCCGGGTGCGCGGTTTGTGGGCTTATGTGCATTTTTAATGTCAATTTGATACCTCAATGCTATTCCACCTTATGCAGATGGTAGGTAGTTAATTCCACGCCTGGAGCGACCTCAGCCGCAGATACGGGACGAAAGCCATGTTTTCGATATAACGCCACCGCAGGAGTATTTAGAGTTCCTGTAGAGACGATAAACAACGGGATATTTTGATATTCATTCAAAACATGCTTCATTAAAGAATCTGCAATGCCTTTACGAAAATGATCTGGGTGAACCATCATACGTGTAAGGGTAAGCGAATCGGGCGATTCGGACTGCACAGCCAGTGCTCCTAGCAATTCACCGTCCTCCAGCCACCCATAAAAAGACTCTCCACAGCTTCTCAGCGTATCCAATGTATCCATCAGTGGAGGAATTTCATCAAACCCAATCAGCTCAGCTTCCAGCCTATAGGCAACATGCTGTAGACGCCATATCTGACTGACGATATCATCATCTTCCAATGAACATAGGGTAACCATGCTGTTTTCCCTCCTAAGGAAACTCATAAAATGCCATCAGGTTCTAAAGCTTGTTCGCGCCAACCATTCTTAGCGGCTATGCAAAAGGGGCCTGTCCCTAAAAGACAAGCCCCTGTCAAATCTATGCCATTAGCGGTTCAGCACTTCCGTCAGCAACTTATTAGCAAGGCCAGGGTTTGCCTTCCCCTTGCTCTCCTTCATCACTTGACCGACTAGGAAGCCGATGGCCTTTTGCTTGCCAGCTTTGTAATCCTCAACTGATTGCGGGTTAGCTGCTACAACTTGTTCGACAATTGTAAGGATCGCACCCTCATCACTGATTTGTACAAGCCCTTTTTCTTCGACAATTTGCTGTGGCAGTTTATCACTTTCCAGCATTTCCTTGAAGACCGTTTTAGCGATTTTGCTATTGATCGTTCCCTTCTCCAGCAGTCCGATCATTTCACCCAAGCCCCGACCGGTCAATTTAACCTGCGACAGTTCAACACCGGCACTGTTCAAATAACCGAGTAGATCCCCCATAATCCAGTTGGATACTGCTTTGGCATCCTTGGTGAATTGAAGGCTATCCTCGAACAAATCGGCCAATGGCTTGGAGGACGTAATCACCTGGGCATCATACTCAGGTAATCCATATTCGGAAGTGTAGCGTGCTTTACGCTGGTCAGGCAATTCAGGAATCGAAGCACGGATGCGCTCTTTCCATTCCTCGTCTATATGAAGAGTAACGAGATCCGGGTCTGGGAAATAACGATAGTCATGGGCCTGTTCTTTACCACGCATGGATAAAGTTTTACCTTGTGCTTCATCCCAACGACGTGTCTCCTGTACAATTGTTCCGCCTTCGTCCAGCGTCTGCGCCTGCCTGAACTGCTCATATTCCAGTCCGCGCTGTACGCCACGGAAGGAGTTCATGTTTTTCAGTTCCGCTTTAGTTCCTAGCTCTTTTTGTCCATGCGGACGAAGACTGATATTCGCGTCGCAGCGAAGTGATCCTTCCTCCATCTTCACATCGGATACGTCACAATACTGCATAATGGCACGTATTTTTTCCAGATAGGCCTTGGCTTCTTCCGGCGAAGATATTTCCGGTTCCGAAACGATCTCGACCAATGGTGTGCCGACCCGATTAAAATCGACCAAAGATGCGTAGCCACCATCAACATGTGTTAATTTCCCTGCGTCCTCTTCCAGATGCAGTCGAGTAATACCGATACGCTTTGTCTCACCATTCACTTCAATATCAATCCAGCCATTTTCGCCAATGGGTTGATCGTATTGTGAGATTTGGTAGGCCTTAGGTGAATCGGGGTAAAAATAGTTCTTGCGGTCAAACTTGCTCACATCAGCAATGGTGCAATTCAGCGCCATTGCTGCTTTCATTGCATAATCAACGGCCTGACGGTTCAATACCGGCAATACCCCTGGATGACCGAGACAGACCGGACATGTATGAGAGTTGGGTGGTGCTCCGAAGGATGTCGAGCATCCACAGAATATTTTAGACTTCGTATGCAATTCCACGTGCACTTCAAGTCCGATGACCGTCTCATACTTGGATGTAGTTGTAGACATAAATAGGTTCCCTCCTTTTTGGCAAATTACAGCTGCGGACGCTGCTTGTGAAATTCGGTATTTTGTTCAAAAGCATGAGCTACGCGTAGCACGGAAGACTCGTCAAAGGCTTTTCCGATGATTTGTAGTCCGACTGGCATTCCATCCGCTAGACCACACGGAATGCTAATGGCTGGCACACCAGCCAAGCTCACCGGAATCGTCAAAATATCGTTCAAATACATTGTTAATGGATCGTCCACTTGCGAGCCGATTTTGAAAGCAGTTGTCGGTGCAGTAGGTCCGATAATCACATCATATTGTTCAAATACACGATCAAAATCCTGTTTAATCAGTGTGCGCACTTTTTGAGCTTTCAAATAATAAGCATCGTAGTACCCGGAGCTGAGTGCATAGGTACCGAGCATAATCCGACGCTTCACCTCAGGACCAAACCCTTGCGTACGGGACTGATGGTACAGATCAAGCAGGTTATCTGGATTGTCAGCGCGCACACCATAGCGCACACCGTCAAAGCGGGCCAGATTGGACGATGCTTCGGATGAAGCCAGCAGGTAGTATGTCGCAACCGCATATTCCGTGTGTGGAAGAGATACCTCTTCCCATACAGCGCCCAATCCTTCCAGCGTTTTCAGTGCATCCAGCACCTTCTCCTTGACCTGAGGATCGACGCCCTCACCAAGATACTCTTTAGGCACAGCGATACGTAGTCCTTTTACATCCCCGGTTAAAGCGTTCAAATAATCAGGAATGTCTACCTTTGCAGAAGTGGAGTCCTTCTGGTCATAACCTGCAATGGCTTGTAGGACATAGGCCGAATCCTGAACATTTTTAGTAATGGGTCCAATTTGGTCTAAAGAGGAGGCAAAAGCCACCAGTCCAAAACGGGATACTAGACCATAGGTTGGTTTCAGGCCAACTACTCCGCAGTAAGAAGCGGGCTGGCGAATGGAACCCCCTGTATCCGAGCCGAGCGTGAAATAAGCCTCACCCGCTGCAACAGCCGCAGCCGAGCCGCCACTGGAACCACCGGGAACACGTTCTAAATCCCAAGGGTTACGTGCAGGGAAAAAGCTGGAGTTCTCGTTAGAGCCGCCCATGGCGAATTCGTCCATGTTCATTTTACCGAGTGTCACGGTTTGCGCTGCGCGTAACTTGCTAACAACTGTGGCATCGTAAACGGGATCAAAATTTTTCAAAAACTGACTGCCACATGTTGTACGCAGCCCTTCTGTCACAATATTATCCTTAATGCCAACTGGCAGGCCAAACAACAACCCTCTTTCCTCTCCGGAAATCAGTTGATCATCCAGCTGACGTGCGGATGCACGGGCCTGTTCCTCGTCAACGGTAATATAAGCTCTGATCTTGTCTTCCCGCGCACCAATTGTCTCCAGAGCGTGTCCTACCAGATCACTCACGGAAATTTCCTTTTGATGCAGCTTGTTATGTATCTCGGGCAATGTGTTATTGAACAAGCTCAATTTGCATCCTCCTTTCAAATATGAGATCTATTCCAGAACAGCAGGAACCTTAAACTGTCCGTCTTCTTCTTCAGGTGCATTGCGCATCACTTGCTCATGTGTCAAACTTTCGCGAACTTCGTCGTCTCGCATGACATTGCTGACGTGCAGCACATGAGTGGTCGGCTTTACCTGCTCCGTATCCAGCTCATTCAGCTTCTCCGCATAATGGAGAATGGCGTTTAATTGTCCTGTCATCGTTTCTTCCTCAGCCGCGGTCAGATTCAACCTGGACAGCTTGGCTACGTGACGGACATCTTCCGTGGAAATGTTCATACAAAACCCTCCTCATGTATATGAGGATTTTGCAAAAAATCCCAATAAGCGACTGAAATCGAATTTTGCAAAATCCTGATATTAAAAAATGCTGCACCGAACTTTGAAATAACGTTTTTAATTATAGGATAGAACCCTTTACAATTCAATCTTTGACGCGGTACAGAAGCAAACTGCACTTCGATGAGGTAAATGTTGCTAAAAGAATATAAAAAAAGCACCTTTCGGTGCTCTTTCGTGAAAACTATAGGAGCTGAGATTGTGCCCTTTATATATTCTTAAAAAGAATCGACCGTAGCCGACTTCTATATCCAAGCACGCAAATTGACTTGTCTGATAAAATCAGCCTGTGACAACAACTCCGCCGCGGTTTCTTCTTCCTCAGTCTCTACCGAATCAATACCACCGTTCATCACATGCATGAACAGTTGCTCATTATGGGTAGCAAGGGCGTAATCTATCAGCGCTTCACGCTCAATCCGCTCGGCTTCCAGCTTGAGAATACTCTCTTCCAGCTCGATGTCTCCGGATGGTACAAAAAAATTGCGGTTCACCTTCGGTACGCGAATGACATAGTCAAAAGCATTGTCCGCATTACGGTCGTAAGCAATGATATAACCATGTTCGCCCACAGGAAGATTCTGCTCAAAAGCATCCGCGACGATCATAATTCTAGATCCTAAATGATGCATCGTTAGCCCCCCCCGTTTGTCTGAACTTATCTGCTAAGTCTACTAAAAAAAAAGTAGCTTGTCTATATCATCTATGTATCTTCATAATCGACCGTCTCCACGTCCCAACCTGTGTTCATCCAGCCTCACATGCCAGTTTTGTGTAGGGATTCCGCCCCGTCGTTTCACCTTTTTCCAAGTTATGATCTTCGGCTCGGAATCTGCCACAGAATCTTCAATATCTATTATATTGGGAACCCGGAAACTACCTCCAATCTCACGTTGTACCCCATATATATGTTTTCTTTTCATTCTTGCTCCCCCTTGTGATCTGACGGCCTCATGCCTCTTTATCCTCTTAATGGGCAAAAAAAAGAACGCAAACCGGGATTCATCCACAGCTTGCGTGCTTCGCGAGTTTAGTATGTAACTTCAATAAATTTATGTTAACAAAAATAAAAACCTTTGTCTATACATAATTTATAATTTGTTGTCGAAATGGGGCAAAACCTGTCACACCTTTGATTTTGCCCCTACTGAAAACATTCATCACATTTACCGGATATACGGATTGTTAGCTTTCTCATAACCGATGGACGTTTTGGGACCGTGACCGGAATAGACTGTAACGTCATCTCCGAGTGGAAACAATTTGTTCTGAATAGAATCGTATAGATCCCGTTCGCGGCCGCCCGTCAGATCCGTGCGTCCAACGCCCTGACGAAATAGCACATCCCCGGAAAAAAGATCTTTGCCGCATAAAAAGCTGACACTTCCGGGTGAATGGCCCGGTGTATGGAAAACCCGGAACGTGTGACCGATCAAGTTCAATTGTTGACCTTCTGCCAAGTCATATTCGGCTGGTTCCGTCGAGATCGGAGGGGATGCCTCTGGCCACATCAAGGAGCCATTCAGCTTAGGAGATGTAAGCCAGTCTTGCTCCAAGGCGTGCAGATAAACCGGGCAGCCTTTGGCATTGCGAATCTCCTCTACTCCTCCGATATGGTCAAAATGGGCATGCGTCAGCAGGATAGCTTCAATCGTCAGTGGCTCAATGGCTCTCAGCAAAGGACCCGGATTCATCCCTGGATCAATAATAACAGCGCGCTTCGGATCATCTCCTTGAAGCAAATAAGCATTCGTCTGGAGCGGGCCGAGATTAAAACTGCGAATAGATAATGTCATAAGTTAAAATCCCGAGATCAGCTCGCGTAATTCCTGAACAATTACAGGATGGACCTCGGTTCCCTCCCCATATTTTCCAGCCATTTCTTTACGAGCAACTGCGATTTTTTCTTGATAATCATCGGCTTCCCGATCTGGATTTTCACGTTTGAATGCGATCATAATTTGTTGAACATGTGCAGGGCGTGGTCCCCAGTGGCCAAGTACATGACCTCCCGTATCCGCAAAAATCACAATCGGCACAGCACGTCCGCCCATTGTCAGGAAGTCGTCCATCAGCGCCTGATGATTTTCCAGAATCAATACTTCGGTTGGAATCCCGCTATTCTCCAACGCGCGGAACACAACTGGCACATTGCGTACTACATCCCCACACCAGTCGGCAGCCAATATAAGCACACGCAGATCATCACGATGGTTCAGGCTTTCAAAAAACTCCCGATCCTCTTCGCTGCTCCACACAAACTGATCGTATCCAGAGCGGAAGGCTTCTTTGTTCTTTTCCATGCCCTCCATAAATTGTTCAGGACTCAAGCCCTTTCCGAAATATTGCGATACGTTAGTACGGCTCATGTTATACACTTCCTTTTTTGTTTTTGGCTACAATCCATTTGATAACAAAATAAATGATCAAGAGCGCAAGAGCAACCAGCAAAATCGGTTTGATGTAAGGTGCTGCCACTTCGTCAATTTGTTCCCACTTGTCTCCCAACAGCATACCTAAATATATAAACAAAACAGACCAAGGTATAATCGCCAGCGTTGTCAAAATAATAAAGCGCCATACGTTCATTCGAGCCAACCCGGCAGGGATTGAGATCGCGTGACGAACAACAGGGATAAAGCGAGCTGTAAAAATGACCCCTGTGCCATATTTATTGAACCAGGCTTCAGCGTGGTCAACATGACTTTTTTTGATGAGTATGTATTTCCCATACTTATCTAAAACGGGTCTGCCGCCATAGCGTCCAATCCAGTAAATGAACAACTGGGCCAGCACCCCGCCAATCGTTCCAAACACGACTGCGCCAAAAAAATTAATATGACCCGAGGACACTAAAAAACCGCCATAAGCGAGGACTATTTCACTTGGAATGACCTCCACCATCAAGCCTAGCATAATACCAAAATACCCAAGACTACGAATGATCTCAAACAAATAATTAATGATACTAGATATTTGGTCCATCTCTCTTCCCACTCCCTGCCTGTTTCTCTATTTTCATTTAGTGTATCACAGCGGCAGAACAAGTCGCCACTTCGTCCAAAAAGGGAAGTCAGTGACCCCGGATCCTCTGCCCGCATAAGTTGTGAGAGAGAGGAGGGGGTACAATATGCCTCCCGGCAAATTCCCCAAACATGACAATTCACAATCCCGATTACCCACGGCTCGTGGTATCCGCCGCGCATGTACCAAAGAGTTGTATCGAACCTGCAAACGTCTGCCTGTTCACATTGCTCCTGATCTGGTCAAGCAGGGCGAAGAACTATACTGCCGCAAGGTCGTCGGACACCTTATCTGGATTGCGGAAAACCATAGTAATCGCAAACTACTGTGCGACTGGTGGGATGAAGATGTCAGCGAGGAGCTCGCGGCATTGTGGAAGGTGGATCGCGATGTCTTGTGCACCGCTTTTAGAAATGCCTATGGCGGATAGATGTTTGCGTACTGCAATCATGAACTGTGAACTACAAAAAAGTGGAGCCACCCCGCAGCGGCTCCACTTTTACTATATTCCTAGCTATGTGTCTGCTTTTTCCCCGCTCCTTCGGGAAGCAAGTCCGCACAAGCGCGTTCCAAATAAGGATCAGCATGAATAAAATCCCGAAATGCTGTGTATTCACGCCACAGAACGGATTGTTCTCCCGCTTGCCCTTTGACGGCACGAATCAGAATATTTTTAGGTGTATGCTCCATGTCGATAAATTCCAATAGCTGTGTCCGATATCCCATCATATCCAGCAGTTTGGCCCGGATTCCATCCGTTGCCAGTGCAGAAAAACGCTCCTTTAAAATGCCGTGGGAAAGCAATGGCTCCAATACCGGATTTTCCAGTTGGTTAAACAGCTCATGCTGGCAACACGGAACCGACAAAATGACGGAAGCACCCCAGCGAACAGCCTTTTCCAGCGCCGCATCTGTTGCAGTATCACAAGCGTGCAAGGTAACAACCATATCCACCTGTTCCAGTTCGTTATAGTCTGCGATATCACCGACCAGAAACTCCAACTGTCGATATTGCAGCTTTTGAGCCAGAACATTACAGGCTTCAATGACATCTGCCTTCAAGTCCAAACCAACGATCTGCAATGGTCGCTTTTGCTGTACAGCCAAATAGTGATACAACGCAAAGGTCAAATACGATTTGCCACAGCCAAAATCCACAATCGTCAATGGGCGGCCTACCGGAAGGCTAGGTAATACATCCTGCACCATTTCGAGAAACCGGTTAATTTGACGAAACTTATCATACTTGCGGGCCAGTACCTTACCATCCTCATTCATAATCCCCAGCTCAATCAGGAAAGGAATTCGTTCCCCTTCTTCGAGCACATATTGCTTTTTGCGATTATGAGACAGGTCCGCTTTACTTTTGCTCGGTGACTTTGTCAGAATGGATACTTTATATTTTTTACTGATCAGCACTTGGTAGTCTGCATCCTTGGCGCATAAAAGTCCTTGGCGGAACGTGTCCTCAAACAAGGCAGTCATACGCTCGTTAGCTTCGTCAGGGGTCAGATTTTCATGAATGACTTTGTTGCTGTAATGAAAAGCAAACTGGTAATGCAGTTTGTTTTTCAATTCTACAGGTTTAATTTGTACTTTAGTAAAAGAAGCATCCTCCCGTTTGCGAAGCTGACTCAGCGTCGCTGTTATGAGGGATCCTCCCGTGGTCAATTGGTATATAAGTTCGCGCAGTGAATCCAAAAGGTACATCTCACTTTCTTTCATGTAATTGGGTGATCTCGGTCAAACCCTCGGTGACTTCCTGGCGTGAAATTCCACCCAGCTCCAGCTCTGCATTGGTCTTATCCAGTAATTGACTATAAAACGTCTCCGCTTCCGCTAGCAGCTCTGGCTGCTCCCATGCCAATCCAAACCAGACATCGGCGGCTTCGTCCAACCTGTTTTCTCGCTCGTAATGAACAGCCAGCAGCTTGCTGGTTTCAGGGGGGAGCTCATATTCGCGCACCAGCTTTACGATACACGCTATTCGTTCAGGCAGGACCTGCAGATCACGAGTCGCGCCATTCGTATCGCTGTACAAATATAAATGAAGAGATTTCATCAAGATTCGTATACCTTCGTCTGTTCTGCTGGTTTCCAGGTAAATCGCGGCTTCTTCCTCCAAAATGCGAGCCACCTGCTGAAGCTTATCCGCTTCAATTCCAGGGCCCAATCGGAAAAGCTCAATAATTTGTTCCGGCGGCAATCGTCTGAGCAGATCTGAACGAAGACGAAACTGCTTGTTGAGCAGGTCATCTAGCTGTTTCAGCGCTTCGATGTGTTTATTTTCGCGCCTAAGACCGAGCACCGATGCTACTGCGGATGTCAATTCTTCCATCATACTGAGCAAATAGTCTTTTCTAAGCAAGCCGTTTCCTTCCTTTCATCCCGATGCCTAGACAACCAGAAACTTCTGTCTTCTGATTGTATGACATCCTTGTCTAAAAGCCAAATGCCACCGCCATGCCGCAATTTCATTTAACACAATTACAAATACTTTATAGCATCAAAGATTCGACACTCAGAAATCACGTATGGCACGTAACATTCCGTTAGTACAGTGTTTTGTAGCCGATCATGGACTAACGAAATAGAGTATTTGAAAATTTGATATTGATTCTCCGTTAGTCTCGTGTTATTTTTGTTTCATACGAAACAAAAATAATCTTTATTATTTATTGATTCATATAATAAAATAAAATATTTATTTTCATTCGAAACAAAATTATGCATTGATATTTTACAGGGGAGGACGTTTAAGTATGGGAAAAAAATTCAGTGCGATACTACCGGAATATAAAGAGTTCATACAGCGACAGCATATTTTCTTTGTAGGATCAGCACCGATATCCGAGACGGGGCATGTGAATATTTCCCCCAAGGGATATGATTCCTTTCGTATTTTGTCAGATCAGGAGGTAGCCTATCTCGACTTGTCGGGAAGTGGCAACGAAACAAGTGCGCACATTATAGAGAACGGACGGGTAACCATCATGTTCTGTGCATTTGAAGGCGAGCCCAGTGTATTAAGACTCTATGGTACTGGCACAGTCGTGTTGCCCAATACAAAGCGTTGGAATGAGCTGTATCCTCTCTTTAATCCACTTCCTGGAGCAAGACAAATCATAGTAGTTGATGTTCATATGGTGCAGGATTCATGTGGTTTTGCAGTTCCCTTCATGACTTACACGAGCGAACGGGAAAAGCTGAAGGACGTGGCGATTCAGATGGGCGAAGAAGTACTTAAAAAGTATGCATACGAGAAAAGTTTAGAGAGTATTGATGGTTTGCCGACGGCGTTTGCCTTGAACAAAAATAATATGACTTAGGTATTCTGCACAATAACCGATATGATACAACAAGTCAGCAAAATTCAAATAAACTGAATGTATAGTGACCACATCTAAAAACAATTTGCATACAAGAAACCGGAACCTTCTGACGATCACATCAAAGGGTTCCGGTTTTTGGGCTTACCTTAGTCTACTTTTTCAAGTTTTGCTCCAAAAACGCCAAGATAGCATTAGCTAATAGCTCCGGTGCCTCAAACAGGCTCATGTGACCTGCTTCCGGCAGGGTAACCTGAGTTACTCCGGCCCGATCTGTTGTAAACGTCCGCGCTGGAGGAACCGCCTGATCCTGCTCCCCCGCTACTAAAAGAGCTGGCAAGGCAGAAGCCGACAACACATCCCGTCGGTCAGGACGCTCGCGCATAGCCAATGATGCTCCTACAGCTCCTTGCGGAGGTGTTTTGTAGCCAATTTCTTTGACTTTAAGTAATTGGCTGGACATCGACTCCACATGATCAGGAGCAAACAGTCCCGGTACGAGTCCATCTACAAAGTTGGTAATCCCCTCCGTTTGGATGGTAGATACAGCCTTGTTACGCTTTTCTTTACCTTCGTCCGTATCTGCATAAGCTGTGGAATGAATCAGTCCAAAGGCTGTAAGGCGCTCTGCATGTCTCTGCACTGCCGAAAGGGCTAAATAGCCTCCTAGGGAGTGACCAAACCAGGCAGCCTGAGGGATGTCCAATTGTTCTTGAAGTTTAAGCACATCATCTGCCATTTGATCAATCGTATAGGCTCCTAGTGGAGCATCGCTGCGTCCGTGTCCACGCAAGTCTGGAACAATACAACGATAGCTTGGGGACAGCAAGGGAACAACCTCATCCCAATAGGAGGAGCTTCCGCAAAATCCGTGCAATAGAATGATCGGATCTCCTTTTCCCTGTTCGGCATAGCAGATCGTCGTTCCTTCGCATAATACCTTTTCCATGTGGAACCCTTCCTTCTCTGTATATAATCTATTGGATCTGAATATATTAGTGAGTAGAACATGCTGATGTATATTATTAAGCAGACGATCAATATCTGAAACGGTAACCCTCTGGAAAATCTTGCGAAGCTGTTTTTAAGCCAAATTCACAAGCCGCCGCATTAGCAATATGCGCAGCCATTGTCATGACCAAGTGAAGCGAAGTCATTTGGAGTGTCCAATAGGGTTTGGGACTGCGCTCATTCACAATCGCTGCAACACTATAATGACCCACAGACGGCAGAGACAGCCCTACCGATCGCGCAGGAGTTAGCGGTTCACACGCAATAAGAAACATTCCCGTTGAGCCGTGCTGTCCAAGACAAGCATCTATGGCGATCACATGATGATCTTGGGGAATGCACTCCAAGTATGGAACCAGATGATCCGCATCACAGGGCTCCGACATTGTCCCAATCACGTGCGGAAAACCTTGCTCCTTGAGCATGGTGCCTACCAGTGGCCCCAGTGAATCACCCGACGAGCGATCTGTACCGATACAAACAAAAGTCAACTTATCTATAGCATGCTGATGATGAATTTCTCGGAAAAACGGCGCGAGTCCATCTCGATCTGTTTTCTTTACATTATGTTCTAAGGACGAGCGTCCGGGTGCGGAAGCTCGATTATACAAAGACAACTTTGCCCATCCTCCTTGATTCGGTTGTATATTGGTAATCTGGCTTTCAGTACATTCTACAACAAAAACATGATACAATACAGGCAACTTCCCCTGTTATGAAAGGATGGAAAATTAACGATGGATTTGTCTGTACCGTCTCATGCCAACATTGAGTATATGATTGAGGGCATTAAAACCAAGCTCCGTATGGCGAGTGGTGCTGCTATGCAAGCTTCCGCTTTCTCGCTGGAGCAATACGAGGACATCCATGATGTCTATGATATGGTGATAAACAAGCCTAACCTGAGCATTTCCGAGGTTGAAGCTATTGTTTCTGAACTGGGTAGATTGCGTAAGTCCTCCTGAATCAGCCTATAGGAATACAGCTTAGCTGTATTACAACCTATCATCATGAGCAACAGCCTTCATGCCAGTGGCCCTGTCACCGTAAATAAAGCTCGTACCTCCGCTCGCTTCAACAGACGCGCAACGGGGATACGAGCTTTATTTTTCGATTGCATATACGCATTTTCATACACTTCTTCACTCAAGGATGCTTCAAGGTAAATCTGCTAACACCAGTTCAGATATATCCTCATTACCTGTAGCTAGTATCTTTAATGCACAACTTTTTTGAATTCGTGCAGCATCACCAGGCCCTAACTGAAAATCTCCATCCTGGCACGTAACTTCCACATGACCGCTAACTACATAAATGTGGGTGCGGCGCTCCTCTTGCTGCGGATATTCAAGCTGCTGGCCTTTTTCCAATCTGCTCAGATACAGATTTATATCCTGCGCGATGGATAACGTTCCCTCCACTTCTGAACCAGACACAACAGGCTGAAGCCGATTTAGGCGTTCACTGTGCTTGAATCTTTGCACCTGATAAGAAGGCTGAATGTCAGGGCTCTCGGGTAAAAACCACATTTGCAAAAAGCGAACCGGTCTTTCATCCCCAGTATTTCGCTCTTCATGTTCAATCCCGGTGCCTGCACTCAGAACCTGAATCGAGCCGCTTTTTAAATCCTGCTCATGTCCCAAGCTGTCGCTATGATGCAATTGGCCTTCAATTACATAAGTGACGATTTCCAAATCGTGATGCGGATGTCTTTTGAAGCCTTGCTGCGGTTCAAGTTTGTTATCATTATGGGCTAGCATACAACCAAAATGGGCATTGCTCGGATCTTCATAATCGGCAAATGAAAAGCTAAACTCACTATGAATCCATCCTTTATTTGAGGTATGTCTTTCTGCCGATGTCACTATTTTAATCATCCTTAACACCTCCATGGATTACAGTTCCGTAAAGCAGCCTTGCTTCGTGATGACTATTCCACTTTCGGCCCTGGCATTGCAAACACTGTGATACGATCCCTTTACCCCGGGCTTAAATGCCTCAATCAGCCTGTCGTCTCCGTCGAGTTTTGCTCTTAAGTTCATTATTAGTTAAGTTAATAGTACGAAAAATTAAATCTATTACAGCCATAAGGAGGAGATTTATTACATATGCTATCCCATAAACCCCAACCATCCCGGTTCCTACCAAGCTATTTGCGTCGTAGTCTGTATGCATCTATTATCATGATCGCTGTGATGCTTCTCATCGCCTACTCTGTGCAATGGATTGGCACGGCTCCTTTTCTATATTGGGATGAGCGTATACAGGATGCTATTTTTCCAGACACAGCAGCTACTCATGACCAATTGCTAACCATCGCTATATTCATTACGTCTTTCGGTTCATTCAGCATGTCGTTAATTATCGCCCTCGGTGCTGCTACCTTATGCTGGGTCTTTCTTCGTTCAAAAGCTTATTCCTTTGCGATCCTAAGCAGCTTTACGGCGATGTGGGTGCTGAATACGCTCATTAAAGAAATTCTGCAACGGGAACGCCCGTCACTTCAACATTTGGTTGAAGCCGGGGGCTACAGTTTTCCCAGCGGTCATGCGATGATTTCCATGGGATTTTACGGCATGATATTTGCCATCTGGGCTATAGAACGAAAGATTCGTGAGCGTTCGCTCTTCCTCCCGTGCGTTCTTGGTGCACTGCTCATTATATTGATTGGACTAAGCCGTATATATTTAGGAGTTCACTTTCCTACAGATATTGTGGGTGGTTATATTGCAGGCATCATTTGGCTGGCGTTTACCGTTCCTATGATCTATTGGCGAGCGAAAATGCAACTTTCTTCTCCCCCCCGCCCATAACGTCCGATTCGGCTTTTTGTTTCACTCCGGGTCATGACGTTTATATACGAAGTAAGCAAGGCACAGCAATATCGAAGCTCAGCATTTATCAAAAACGTTATCGTTTGTGAACTTAGGATAAGGGAGGCGATCCTTGTGTGGGGAATTGTACTAAGTATTGTAATGGCCATTATTATCGGATTGATTGGCGATGCACTAGCTGGACATGAAATGCCTGGCGGCATTGCAGGCTCTATGATTGCTGGATTTGTAGGAGCTTGGCTAGGTGTCATGCTGTTGGGAGACTGGGGCCCGGTCATCGGAGATTTTGCAGTCATTCCAGCCATACTTGGAACCGCATTGTTCGTATTCTTGCTCGGACTTGCGTCCAGGCTATTGAGAAGGGCTACCTAACATTTATATATATTTTTATTCTATAAAAGGAGTGATATATCATGAGTAACATTGACAATCAAAATATGGCAAGCACTTCAGGTTTTGCAAAGGGTTTATTCATTGGAGGTTTGATTGGTGCTGCGGCAGCCCTGCTGTTCGCTCCAAAGCCGGGTCGCGATTTACGTAGTGATCTGTCCGAAAAAATGACTGTTGTCTCCGATAAAACGAAGGATGTCGCATCTGTAGTTAGCAGCAAAGCGACAGATTTGGCCAAAACCGTTTCCACTAAAACAGCAGATGTAGCCAAAACGGTATCCGAGAGTAAAGACAACATCGTATCCAGCGTAACCAAAGCTTCTGCCGATGTCGCTAATGAAGCGGCCAAAGCGGATAAAGAAGTTATGGATGCAACCGCTCAAGCAGCCAAGGACACTCAAAAACAATTAAATGCAAATTCCTAATAGGAACACATTCCGATTACAACCAAAATAATATCCAAACACTGAACAGCCAGCATGCAAGAAGCTGGCTGTTTTTAAATGATAGAAAGGCTGGGATGACAATGAACAAACCAAACTCCTATGGAGATGATCTTGCTCGGAACAACAAGAGAACCTTTCACCCCCTCCAGGCTCAAGATCAGCCAGATGAGATTTCATCCAAGCAGACCTCTTCTACTCATCATCATGTTAAAACACATGATCCGGAGAGAGACTTTGATGTAAATGAGCATCCTTTTGAACTTCGCCATGAGGTCAAGCGGCTTAACAAACGCCTAGATCAAATCGCAGATACATTGGAAAAAGCAGAATTCAAAGATATTATAGAGAACTACTCCAGCACGAAAAGAAGAATTATGAGCAATCTGACTGCAGGGATTGCACGTGGTCTCGGCCTTACGCTGGGTACAGTGGTCATACTCGCCTTGCTCGCTTGGTTGCTCAGTTTCCTGGTACAGTTAAATCTTCCGGTCATCGGAGATTTCATCGCCGAATTATTAGGATATATCAAAATGAGCCAAGGTACTAAGTAATTGTCCCTATCTCAATTAAAAACGATCCATCGTAACCGATATAGACTCCCCAAAGAGCTTCCTGTTACGATGGATCGTTTTTTATTTGTAAATTATAACAGCTGTAAGCAGCCGCTACAATTTGTTGCGCTTGTTAGTTTTCAATAAGTCTCCTGTCCACCCCTTCATCATCAGCCAGCCGTACATTCCCGCCATACATAGCAATGTGGCAATAATCACGGCGGTAAAACCCCAGCCTGTTTTAATCCAAGGCAGATTTTCAAAGTTCATGCCCCAAATGGCCCCCACTACAGTGGCAGGTGTAAAAACGGCGGTCACAATGGTGAGCGTCTTCGTAATCTCATTGCCCCTAAAAGCGGAAATGGCCTCGTCAATAGAGATCAGGGTGTCGATTTCCTTTTCATAATGCAGGAAAAGTCCTTCCATCCGAGTCACACGGTAAAGTAACTGCTTAAAAAAGCGATTCTCCTCCAGTTTATCCAAATATGCCTCCCGAGAAGCCGTTACCAGCTCTGAAAAAGGAATGAACATATTGCTCCAATACAACAGCTCGAAACGTGCATTCAATATAGAATCCATCAGTGTACGGGCATTTCTTTTCTCCATGTCCTCTTCCAGTCTTCTCAGGTTGATCTCGAACTTATCCATACCTGTATGAAAATAATGAAGCACGGCTCTCGCCAATACAAACATGCCGTCAGCTGCATCCTCACACTGTTCCAGCATTTTTTGGCGTTCCGCGGTGTGCATAATTTCACGGGTGTTTTGATCCAAATTTAACGTCACCAGCTTCTGGTTTAGAACCAGAAAATAAAACTTGTTGCAATTGCGTTGACTATCGATTTCCTCTTGAACGGAGTAGATCAGCGACCCGTACATTAAGGGCTGATTGCCATCTGGAAAGCGTACAGATATAAAGCTGGATGGAATGTCCTCTACCTTGTCCAGCCATTCTGCGGCTTCTGGGAGCTTCTCCTTCAAGTGCTGTATGACCGAATCTTGCCAATTCCCAGCACTGATGTCCCACCATTCCCATCCTCCACGAAAGGAAGAAATCTGTTCAAATGCTGTCATGGATTCCAACCTTCCTCCCAACCTTTTTCGCTTTATAAAAAGGACACGTTTCCCCAAATCGGAATAACGTGTCCTTACGATGTGACATCAAATATGTTAAACCAAGAATTCCGCGTTTTTCTCATGAAATAGAGGAATTAGACATAATCTGCTTCAGCTTTTCCGTAGCCCGCTTCTGAATACGGGAAACGCTCATCTGTGATACGCCCAACGTCTGGGCAATCGCACGTTGAGATTGACCGTCCTGAAATGCCAGAAGAAGCACCTTCTGTTCCTGCTCCTTCAGTTGGCTTAAAGCCTGCTGCAAATCCATTCGTTTTTCCACAGTGTCATAATCGTTAGCATCCGAGCTAATGAGCTCGCCTAACGTAGCTGCACTCTCTTCCTGGGATAAAGGCGAGTCCAGTGAAACATAGTGATAGCACTCACGACCAGCAAGCACCTCGATCGTTTCTTCCACGGTTAGATCCAAATAGGTCGCAATCTCGTCCACATTGGGTGAGCGTTCCAACTTAACGGTCAGTTCATCAATAGCATGTTGAACAAGCGCACCCTTTTCCTTAATGCGGCGAGGAACCTGGATGTACCAGGATTTGTCGCGCAAATAATTTTTCATATGTCCCAGCATACTTTTCATAGCGTACGGTTCAAATGGGATACCCAAGCTGATATCGTATTGCTGAAGCAGACGTATCAAAGCCATCTGACCGGTCTGATATAAATCCTCGTATAAGTCCGGACGGTTACGGGAGATTTTCCCGGCAGCCATCTTGACCATCGGCTCATACTTGCGGATCAGCACGGTAGCAATCTCGTTATCCTTGGTTTGCTGGTACTCCCAGATTAGACCAACGGCTTCATCCATCGACTCCGGGGGAGTTACCTTTTCATTCATACTCTTTCCTCACTTCTGGTCAAGCGCTTTACCAGCACCACTTCGGTGCCTTTTCCTGTCTCATTCAAGATATGGACATCGTCCATAAGCGCCTGCATGAGATAAAAGCCTAATCCGCCTATCTGTGCATCATTCAACTCCTTGTCATGCAAGGATGCGATACGGGACGGGTCCTCCACGCGTTCAAAGCTCTCCCCTTCATCTTTGACACGAATGGACAGCGAAACTTCATCAAATTCGAATGTCACTTCCACGACTCCCCCCTCATGACCATATGCATAAAGGACAGAGTTATTACAGGCTTCCGATACAGCCACTTTCATGTCTTCAATATCCTCATAAGAGAATCCCATTTTCGCGGCAATACCGTATAAATTTAATCTTACAATATCAACAAAGTCAGCAGTTGCCGGCAAATTAAGAACTACTTTTTGAATTTGAGCGTTCATTTCTTTTTCTTTCCTTTCCTATTGGGAATTCTCCTGGGGGACAAAGAATTTGGCAATACCAGTCATATCAAATAGCTTTTGAATTTGAGGCGGTACCTCTTGAACAGCAAAGCGAGACTCCATCCCATGCCTTGCTTTTAAAATGGATAACAAGATTCCAATACCTGTGCTGTCAATGTATTTAAGGTCTCTCAAGTTAATAATCAAATCTTGGCTGGATTCCCCCACCAAAGGCTCCATCACCAGACGAAAATCAGGTGCTACCGAAAGATCCAACTCTCCACTCAGATAAACGGTATTTACGCCATCGGTTGTTTCCGTAATTGCATTAAACTTCTCATTTTTATTTGTATTCATAGGCCTACTCTCCCAAAAAAAGATTTCCCTACATACTAACCCATTATACGAGCGTTTGAATCACGGTATAACTTTTTAAACACTACCAAATGCCACCATCTAAGCTTCATTGATCTGATCTTTACCCGGTTGCATTGGAAAATGGTCCGGAGAATGCCGTAGCAATGCCTGTTTTACACTGCTGATTTTAACGGGCTTACTAATATAATCGTTCATCCCCGCTTCAATACATCGAGGCTGAATACCCTCCATCACATTAGCCGTCATGGCGATAATGGCAGGTTGCGATCTTCCCGCCAATTGTTCACGCACTCTCCCTGTGCACTCCAGACCGTCCATCACAGGCATCTGCAAGTCCATAAAGATATAGTCATAGTCCTGATTAGCCGTGACCATATCAAGCGCCTGCTGTCCATCTGCTGCCACATCTGAAGCCAGACCGAGCTTATCCAGTATATTAACCATCAGCTTCTGGTTAATCGGATGATCATCAACGACCAGTACAGGTCTACGACTTGGAGATTCCTGATGTGGAATTTCCCAATCGTGGCTGGACTCTCCCTCCAGTTCATTTTCCTGAGCAAAGCCAAGCTTCATTGTGAAATGAAACGTCACGCCCTGTTCTCCGCTCGTATCTACACGGATATCTCCGCCCATCATATTCACTAAGGTTTTACAAATGGCGAGTCCTAACCCGGTTCCACCATATTTACGTGTCATTGAAGAATCCAGTTGGGAAAAGGGCTGAAACAACCTTCCAACCTTAGCCGGATCAATACCAATGCCTGTATCCTTCACAGAAAACTCAACGGTAAGTCCATTATCGCTTTGCTCTTTGACAGATGCGAAGACATACACCCCGCCCCGGTCTGTAAATTTGACAGCATTGGATATCAGGTTAATCAGTACTTGACGCAATCTTCCCATATCTCCATATAACACAGGAGGCATCTGTTCATCGAGAAAATAAACCAGTTCCAAGTTCTTTCGGTTCACTTCTACCGTAAATAGGCTGAAAACTTCCTTGATACAGGAAACCAGATCAAAAGGATATTCCTCTACCTCCATTTTGCCTGACTCCAGCTTAGTGAAGTCCAGAATATCATTAATGACTGCTACCAGTGCGTCTGCACTACGACGGATGATATCGGCATATTCCTGTTGGTCGCTTTGCAGCTCCGTCTCCATCAGCAAATCAATCATTCCAATGACGCCGTTCATAGGTGTGCGGATCTCATGGCTCATCATCGCCAGAAATTCCGTTTTGGCATTGGCAGCAATCTCCGCTGCCTCCTTGGCGGCAATCAGTTCGCTGTTCATCTTCTCCAGCTGCTGGGTCTTCTGATGAAGCAGATGAGACTGTGTCTTCAAACGCTTGTTTGTCAGATACATTTGCACGAAACCTTCAATTTTGGACTTGAGAATTTGAGGGATGAACGGCTTAACCATATAATCAATACCGCCCGCTGAATACCCCGCAAATAAATGCTCCGCTTCCTTGCTGTTAGCTGAAATGAAGATAATCGGAATATCCTTCGTTTTCTCTCTGGCCTTGATTAGCTTTGCGGTCTCAATACCATCCATACCCGGCATCTGCACATCCAGGACTACGAGTGCAAATTCATCTTTTAATAGACATCGCAGCGCTTCTTCCCCGGATGTGGCCTTTACCAGATTATATTGTTCACTCTCTAGCACCGCCTCAAGAGCGAGCAGGTTCTCAGGTCTGTCATCTACCAGCAATATATGAATCGGTTCATGAAGCCCCATGGAATCCTCCTAAGCATCTCTATTTAATCTTCCGGTATATTTTTTCTATCCGATCCAGCGGCTCGTAGGAATCACTATAATCGGTAAAATGTATGGATTCCTTGGCCCCAAGCACCAACACGCCAAAATGACTCAAGCTATCATAAAACAACCCATGTACATGGTTGCGAAGTTCGTCGTTAAAATAGATCATGACATTCCGGCAAAAAATAACATTGAACTCGTTAAAGGACCGGTCTGTCGCTAAGTTGTGCTCCGCAAAAATAATATTTTTCCGTAAAAAAGGATGAAACATCACTGAATCATACTTGGCTGTATAATATTCAGAGAACGATTGTGTGCCCCCGGACTCCAAATAATTTTTGGTATACAGCTTCATTCGGTCGATCCCGTATACGCCTTCCTTCGCCTGCTGTAAAGACAGGTTATTCATATCCGTCGCATAAATGCGGGCCTTATCATATAAGCCTTCCTCATGCAGCAAGATCGCCATAGAATATACTTCCTCACCCGTGGAGCAACCTGCATGCCATATTCGAATATACGGATACGTTCGCAAAATAGGAATGATTTTCTGTCTAAAATTCAGAAACAGCTCCGGGTCACGGAACATCTCGGTCACCGGAATGGAAAGGCTCTGAACCAGCCTATCGAAGGCGCTGCGATCATGCAGCACCTTCTCCTGAAGTCCTGATATCGTGCTTACATTCTCGGACTGCGCATGATAATAAACACGCCGCTTAATCGAAGGCAGAGCGTAGTTACGGAAATCGTAGCCGTACAGCCGATGTATACCTTCCAGCAACAGCTCAATCTCAATCAATTCCCGCTCAGCATCATTCGATTTCACTTCATTAGCAGCATTATCCGCCATATCCTTAGATGTCATAATCTCTCTCCAATTCCTAAATAGGTTTTGCCTGTGCCGCTCCCATCATGTGTCGATTTATATTACCCATTTTTTTGGGTTACGAATACAACCACACCCGCATTAATGATAAAAGTTGTTCGGTTTGAATCGGTTTTTTCACATAATCGGAAGCGCCTGCCTCAATACACTTGGAACGATCATCCTTCATGGCCTTGGCTGTCAGGGCAATAATAGGCATCTTCTCGAATTGTGGCATTAGCCGGATACGTCGCATCGCTTCATATCCATCCATTTCCGGCATCATCATATCCATCAGCACCAGATCAAAATCAGGTGTCTGTTCCAGCAGTTCCAGTGCTTCTCTTCCATTTTCCGCAAAGGTAACATCCATACGATAGCTTTCCAGCACACTGGACAGAGCAAATACATTGCGAATATCATCGTCTACCAACAATATTTTTTTACCTTCAAACAGCTCTTCCTTGTTGTATAGCTTTTGCAAAATTTTGCGTTTGTCCTCAGGAAGATTCGCCTCTACACGATGCAAGAACAGCGTTGTTTCGTCCAAAAGCCGTTCCGGCGATTTAACATCTTTAATAATAATAGACTCTGCATATTTGCGAAGTTGCGTTTCTTCTTTGTTATCCAGATCTTTGCCTGTATAAATAATGATCGGCAGATCAGCTAGCTGCTCGTTCTCTCGAATACGATCCAGCAGCTCAAAACCAGTCATGTCGCTCAGCATCAGATCCAGTACCATGCAGTCATACCGCTGAGTGGCCAGCTCATTCAGTGCTTCCTGACCTGTCGATACCGCCGTAATGGCAACATCATCATGATCGATCAGCTCAATAATGGATTTACGCTGATTATCGTCATCTTCAACCACAAGAAGACGTTTGACCATTTGGTCTGTATACGATTTTATATGTGAAAATGCCTTATCCAGACTTTCCTTCGAGGAAGGCTTTTTGAGATAGGCAATCGCGCCCATCATTAGGCCCTGCTTCACATCATCTATGACTGAAATAACATGCACTGGAATATGACGTGTCGATGAATTTCCTTTTAGCTCGCCTAAAATGGACCAGCCATCCATCACAGGTAATTGAATATCTAATATAATAGCGTCCGGCAAATAAGACTGAGCCATGTTGAGCCCATCGTCTCCTTGGAGAGCGATCAGTGCCTTAAAGCCCCGGCTACGGGCCATATCGTACAAAATATTAGCAAAGTTAATATCATCCTCAATAATCAGCAGCACTTTATCCTGCGAGGTAATCTCGTTTCGGTCGTCCCCTGGATGTATAATGTCCTCCGCTTTGTTTTTCGAATGTATCTGATATAATGGCAACTGTTTAGCAGGCATAATCATGGGAAGGTCCGTTTCTGCCGAGGCTGCAACATTCTCAAAATTCGAATTCACATCCGTACCGTTAAATTCCTCTCTCGAATGAGAATCCATATCCTCAGCCGTAGGCGTTTGTTCCGGCAAATACAGTGTGAAGCAACTGCCCTGTCCCTGCTCGGATTCCACCGTAATCACACCGCCCAACAATCTGGAAAGCTCGCGGCTGATTGACAGACCTAGTCCTGTCCCCCCATATTTCCGGCTGGTTGTACCGTCTACCTGCTGGAAGGCTTCGAAGATCAGATCCGTTTTATCGGAAGCAATCCCAATGCCCGTATCATGCACAGATAGAGCCAGATAGGATCTTCGTGGATTTAGCAGACCCGGAAGCTGTTCTCCATTTGCCCGAGATACACTGAAACGAATAGATCCTTCCGTGGTGAACTTGAATGCATTGGACAACAAATTACGTAAAATTTGTTTGAGACGATAACCGTCACTGATAATGGCATCTGGCAAGTTCTCTTCGATCTCGGTATGCAGTTGAAGCCCACGTTGGGCTGCGACCGGAGCAAAATTCTGCTCCACAAACAGTTCCAGTTCCTTCAAGTGGACCGCTTCATGGTTAATATCCATTTTTCCAGCGTCCACTTTGGATAAATCCAGAATTTCATCAATCATTTTCAGCAAATCCGCGCCTGACATATAAATGGTTTGTGCATATTCCACCTGCTTCGGCTTGAGATTGCCTTCCTTGTTCTCAGACAAGAGCTGAGAAAGAATGAGCAAGCTATTTAGCGGAGTACGCAGCTCATGAGACATATTGGCCAAAAACTCAGATTTGTATTTGCTTGTGATTCCTAGCTGCATGGCCTGTTGTTCCAACTGAGCTCGTGCATGTTCAATCTCGTCGTTCTTTTCTTCCACTTCTCGTACCTGTTCTTCTAGCGCTCTGGTTTTGGCAATTAGTTCAGTATTAAAATGCTCCAATTCTTCTTGTTGACGCTGTAACAATTCCTCTGAACGCTTGAGTTCCTCTGTTTGCTCCTCCAAATTTTCGTTGGAGCGCTTGAGTTCCTCTTGCTGAGTTTGTAGCTCCTCGGACTGGCATTGCAATTCCTCAGTAAGTGCCTGGGACTCGCGCAGCAATTGCTCTACACGCATCCGTCCCTTGATATTGTTCAGAATGATCCCCATGCTCTCTACTAATTGAGCAAACAGCTTCGTTTCCAGATCACTGAAGCGATCCAGTGACGCTATTTCTATAGCACCGATGCACTCATCTTCGAACAAAATAGGGAAAATCATAATTCCCACTGGCTTACTTTCTCCTAAGGCAGAGCCTATGGACAAATATCCGTCAGGAGCCTCTGTAATCAAGATCGGCTTACGATCCAAAACACATTGTCCGAGCAACCCTTCGCCTACCTGGATAACGTCTCTAATCGAATTTTCGCCAGTCACCTTTGCATAGGAGCCGTATAACTTAAATCGGTTGTCTTCTACATCTTTTCCTTGCAAATAGATGGCTCCATAACTGCCTCCCAAGATGGGCGTAAACTCACTAATGAACATCTGAGCAACTTGCTCCAGTGAATTTACGCCACGGAACAACTCAGTCACCCGAGCAGTATTGGCATTAAGCCAAGTTTGGTCCTTCTGCGTTTGAAGGACGGAATGTTCAAATTTCCGCTTTTCTTCCAAGTCTCCGGCCATTTGTTGAAATACACGAGCGACCTCACCGATTTCATCTTTGGAGGCAACACTCATTCGGCTGATGGCCCTGTACTTTCCCTTGCCAAAACCATTAATCATGAGATTCACGACATTTAGACCTTTGGCAATACTTGGGAGCACCCACAAAATAACCAGTAAGCCCATGATCAGGCCGGCGGCCATCAGAATTGTGGTAATCTGCACAGATTCTTCATACGCCAAATTGGCTTGCTTCATGTCGCTATCAATTTCCCGATCCTGAAAAACGGCAAGGGCATTAATACTATCCATCGCCTCCTCTTGGGCAGGCAAACCAGTACTATTGCGGAAAGCGTTAGCCTCATCAATACGATCTTGCCCCAACAAAGAGACCAGTCTTTGTTCGTAACTTAAAAATTCATTCCACGCGACGGCTACCCGATCAACCTGCTGTTGCTCTTCACTGGTGCCGGAATTCGTTTGCAGACTAGCCAGCACTTTCGTTCCAGTAGCCGAAATATCGTCCAGCTCGCGTTTGGCCTCACTAACGGAGGAACCTGGATTCAAGATCAGATTGGCCATCACTTTGGCCATATCGTTCACCTGCCCGCGAATAGCTGTTGTTTTCCGGACTTTCATATATCGATCCTGATAAACCTGATTCAACTGCTCATTCAGGCTCCCCATCCGGTCATAGCTGATTAGTGTCAGCACAAGGAGGATCGCCATAAGCGATCCAAAGCCAATCAGCAGTTTATTTCTGATTTTCATGCAAGCTCTCTCCCTCTTTCAACGAAATCCAGATCAGGCATTTATCATCATCACGATCTTGTAGCGCCTCTTTACGAAAAAAAGCATCCAGCATCGCTTCTTCATTCCATTGCTCATATTTACGCAGACACTCAGTCAGATACTCCAACTGCTCCTCATATTCACCTTCCACCGCCTCCAGCAAGCCATCCGTATACAAAGCGATATGCCCTGTTCCTTCATAATGAATCGTGTGCATTTCTGCATCAATCTTATCAAATAAACCAACCGGGCTGCATGCACGGTCAAATTTGGTAATGCTACCATCCTGGTTGAACAGCAAACCGGGAGGATGTCCCGCATTTACATAGTCAATTCGCCGTGCACGGGTATCAATCACCATATAAATCGCCGTAAAATAATACTGTACCAGCTGTTTGCCCAGATCCAGTTGATTAAAACGACGATTCAGCTCTTGTATGACCTTCTCAGGCTCCACATACGTGGTCACCGTGTCCTTAAGTACAGATGCAATGAACATGCAGAACAGCGAAGAAGAAATGCCATGTCCCATCATATCCAGCAAAATGATGGCATATCGCCCCTCCCCTAACGGATACCAAGAATATAAATCCCCTGCCAGTTCAAAGGAAGGCTGATAGAGCGCATTTACTTGCAGCACCGGGTCCTGAATGGCAGGACTAAGTACCGCTTGCTGCACCATCGCGGCCAGCTTCAACTCATCCTGAATTCGCTGATCCCGATCCTTATGCCAGTCCTTCTCCAATTTGAGACGCAAGGCAGATCGGATTCGCGCCATTAGCTCTACCTTGTTGATCGGCTTCGTGACGTAATCGACGGCTCCCACATCCAGAGCTTCAGCCAATTTTTTAGAATCACCTACAGCCGTTACCATAATAATCGGGATATCTTTTAAATGCTCATATTCCTGCACAATACTGCAAGCTTCAATGCCGTCCATTTCAGGCATCATCATATCCAGCAGCACCAGATCAATATCTGAAGAACGGGGCCTGAGACTAATGGTACGATCGCCTATTCCCAGATGCTCTAACATTTCTGCGGCCGAGTTAGCAGAGATCACATCCCGATAATTTTCTTTTTTTAGTATCTCACGAATAATAATGATATTCGTCGGGTTATCGTCAACAATTAGAATTCTCATTGGCTTCTCCTTATCTGTAACTCATGTATTATACTATACCTACTTAAACGGCAACACCCTTGTTGATTAGTAGTAGTGTTTCCGTAAGAAGGCATTCCAAAAACATAGATAAGGAATGAGGCTGAACCCCATTCCTTATCTATGTTTTTGGAGGACCCGCGAAACACTTGTGCTGCGGTCAACTTCCTCTTTTTCGAATCTAATGTCACGCTGCTCTTATAGTGAACAGCGATATCACGCTTTTTTAGCAATGACCAGCACTTTCCCCTGATCCAGTTCTTTTTCATAAAAGTCAGCTTCCGTATCTGTAAATCCCAAGGAAGTAATTTTAGCGCGAAGCTCATCGCCGCGGGAACGGAACAAGTTGGCTAATGAATCGAAAACGCCCTCTTCCTTAATCCCGATTTCCTTGGCATCCACCGTATCGGCAATACGATCTGTCCGATCCTGATCATGAGCGAGCACGAACACATCCTCATAACGATAGCCTGTGTTACGCAACTCATTTACTGCTTCAACGGCTTGTACACCGTTATCTACCACTTTGGCATAAGATTTATGATTGGTCTGATTCATGTTTCTCACGCTCCTTTAAGGATTGACTTCTCTGACTATTACACTTCACATATCCATTTGAAACTTCCATGTTATGTCATGCCTTAAAAAAATCAATTACCATTCCGTTTCATCAAAAAACTCAACATACTTAGGTTTATCAGACGTCTCATCCATAAACACTTTGATTGCACGTTGTCCGCGTACATATACCTCTCCGTCTTCCGCCGTGAATTGCGAGCCACCCAGCGCCTGATCGAGCGTTTTCCGTTGCAGCGGCAGCCACTTATCATTCACCTTGATTCGACCGGCAGCAGGATCTACATGCACATAAGAAACGACGTCCTCACGCATACCTACCACAACATCTGGATATTGGTATTCTGTAGAAAGCAGCAACTTATCCTTTTTGACTCGCTGTGGCTTGCCCAGCTTTTTCAATACATCAGCACGTGTATCATCCAAAGATATGCCATTTAAGGTATGAAAATCTGCTGGTACAGCATGTGGAGCGGGTATCGTCTGCACAGTCCTAACCACATGTCCCGCTATTTGCGGGGAAACGGTTTGCTGAACCGTATCCTGTCCGGAAAAGGGAGTGAGCAAACCAGCAGCTAGTAATAACGTCTTCATCATAAATCTCACCCTTTCAATGAATTTCCTGTAGTTTACGGTTCAGCCACTATGCTACTGACGCATTTTCTGCCACACCCCAGCAGCGATGTCTACATAACCCAACCAGTTTTTACCTGGCTTGGCCGCAGGCTCCTCATAAGTCGCATTGTAGCTCTGAACCGTCCGCTCCGTTGCGGTCAAAGGTCTATTCGATGTCGTTGCCTTGATCGCGTTATCCGTTCTGGAAGTATTACTCGCAGCGCTATGCGATTTCTGAAACCGTGTCATTAAGGCTGTTGAAGCCTGCTTGGCAGCCAACGTCACTTCGCTGAGTACCTCCCCCAAATTTCTAACCGATTCCATCACTGGCTCCACTTGCTTCAATTTATGATCAACATCTGCGGTGATGTCATTCGCATGTCGAACCGTTTGTTTTACTTCATAACTCAGTTCATCAATCGTTTTTTGTACATCCTGCAAGGTTTGAGTCACCTTATCCAAAGAGCCTTGTGCTGCTTTCAACGTTTTAATGAGGAAAATAACGAGAACTGCAAATGCGATAGCAATAATAAAAATGCTGACCTGTGTTAACATAGCGTAACCTCTCTTTCGTCTTTCACGATGATGTTTATGATTACTGCATAGTTACCCTTTAGATTCAGACACGAAACAACGTCCAGGCTGGCTTCTTCTCCGCTCCAAACGTTATGATTCACGGACTCTCACACCGTTTAAAACAACGTATAACGATGGCACAGACACGAATATTCTATAGAAGTCTCCATCATCTGCAACCATGCTCTATCGGGGCGTGAGTATGCCACATTATATACAATTAAAGGAGGATACAGAACATGCTAAAATGGTCCGCTTTATTCTTAATTTTTGCTGTGATCGCCGGTATCTTAGGTTTTTTTGGTATCGTCGTGTCCGTAGCTGCTACAATCGCTAAAATATTATTTGTGATATTTCTGGTGTTGTTCGTCATTTCACTCTTCACCAGAAGAAAACGGGTTTCATAGTTATCGGATGCTAGCTGCACAAAAGCAATATTCTAAATGTCTATAAAAAAAGGATGTTCCCACCCTGGTCAACAGGGCTGTGGAACATCCTTTTTTGATGCAGCTTTTTAACAGTTAGCGGCGCTTTTATTGAATCACGCTGCCCCCAAACAGGAAACGGTCCTGCCAAGGCTTGCTGAAATCCGTAACTTTTACACCGCCACCCGCTACAGAAAACGTATGGAGAAGCTTGTTGTCTCCCAAATATACAGCTACGTGTGTAATCGTTTGGGAGGAGTTATCCAAGGACGTGTACGCCCCGGAAGATGCATTATAATTTGTAAAGAAGAGCAAATCGCCACGCTTCAGCGTAGTCATGTCCGTATTCGGCTGACTGTTTTGCTTGATCCACTCACCCTGTGAACGAGAATCTGCCGGAAGCTGGATACCTACAGCCTGACGGAAAATTTGACGGGTAAATGCCGAGCAATCAAAAGTAGCCGTACTGCTACGATCCGAACCATATTCATATGGAGTTCCGAGATAAGTCATCCCCGTGTTAATAACCTGCTCTATTGCAGCCGCTGCATCACCGGAAAATATGTTCATAGTTGACGCAGGAGAGGCTGTCACAGGTATTGCAGTAGTATCAGGAGTGGTTGTCACCGGAGCAGACACAGGCTGCTGCACAACAACGCCCTCACCAATACGAATATACTGTGGAGACGAGCTGACGTAACCCACCGTACCACCAGCATTGGTAACCTTGAACCAATAGGCATTACTTGGATCGGTAATCGTAACGACATCCCCTGCATTCAAATAGCCCAAGACCTCGGAAGAAGTGGATGCCTCCGCCCGCAAACGAACGGACGTTTGAATCGTAGCTTTCGTTTGACCGGCAGAACTATTCACTGAGGCCACAGCCTCTTTAGCTGAAACATTTTTAACTGACTCTGTGGCTTCCGATTTACGAGTGGTAGACGGGGTGACAGCAGCAGCGACGCTGGTAGCGCCAACTTTTATGTACTTGTCGGAGCTGCTAGTGTATCCGGTTACTCCATCAGAAGTCTTGATCTTATACCAATAGCTGTTGGTTTTCTCCAATACCGTTACGGCCTCTCCCTGCTTCATAAAGCTGACTACATCCCCTGTAGTCGAAGGACCGGATCTAAGCTTTACAGCCGCCTGAATAACCGCCTTCTGTCCCGTGGATGCTGTTGATGCCGCTGCGTCAACCTGACCCGGCGCCACATGAATTGCTGTCAACAGCGCGGCTGACGTCATGAGCATTCCCATCACGCGTCTTCTCAATGTTGCACCTCCTGGCTGTTTTTACGAATTTGAAGAGCATATCCAATTCCGACGAATATAGCCGGACATGCCTTCATTATAGTAAAAGCAGCAGGAAGAGAGATATAATCCAAACGTCACAAAAGGAAGCGTATACGCCTTTTACATATAGGTCTAAAGTCACTTTTAATACTAACTATTTAATAATTAATCTATAATTTGGGTTCTACATGGACATGGACATGCATCGTATTATGAACCTCTTGTAGGCGCTCCTCAATCCGGTCGCTGATCCGATGCCCTTCAATCAGGCTGAGTTGCGGATTCACCTCAATGACCACATCCACTAGTGCATGATTGCCGTGTACACGTGCCTTAACGTCCCGAATCCCCTCTACTCCAGGTATACGGGCAATCGTACTTCGTAAGTCAGACAGTTCTTGCTCATCAAATCCATCGGTCAAGCTGTGTGTGGAATCCTTAAAAATATCCCACGCTGTTTTGCAAATGATACATCCTACCGCGATCGCAGCTACAGTATCCAGCCAGGGTAGCCCGAACTGTGCGCCGATAATGCCAACTGCTGCCCCAACACTGACAAGTGCATCCGATAGATTATCCTTGGCCGCTGCCAGCAAAGCCTTATTGTTAATTTGCCGTGCCAGCCTGTTATTGTACAAGTACACTCCCAGCATAATCACGGCACAAATCACAGCTACACCCGCGGAGGTGATATCCGGTATTTGCTTTCCGCCCTTGAAAATGCTGCCGATCCCATCAATAAGCACCTGCAAACCGACGACAGCCATAATAAAGGACGCCAGCAGCGCCGCGATCGTTTCTGCCCGAAAATGTCCATAGGCATGATCAGAGTCCGGTGGCTTTTGGGAAATTCTCAGTCCAACCAGTACAGCAACCGACACTACAATATCGGTGACATTATTGAAGCCATCCGCCCGCAATGCGCTAGAAGCAAATATATACCCGCTAATCAGCTTAAAGGCGGACAGCAAGAGATAAGCAGCAATGCTTACCCACGCCCCACGCTCACCTTTTCGGATTTCATCATAGACATTTACCACAACGTAGGACACTCCTTCAAATATATAGTTCCCAGCAGAACGACCTCACCGGGCCCAAAAATAAAAATAGCAGCATCGCTGCCTTGAACCCTCAACATTAACTTTTCAAACAAGCAGCGTAGCTATCCTGAAAATAACAATTCACCTTTGGGTAACTGTTATTTTCAGGATAGCAGACGAACTTTGTGTGGGTCTAGAGAAACAGTCTTTCCGCTCTGCATCGCTGTAGGAACAACGAAAAAGTATTGCCAGGCCCCATTCCTGTAGGTTACACAAAACATTTTTTCCTTCACACAAAAAACAGACGTTTTCTCTCCCGCCCCACCCCAGATGGGTGTTATCATTGTTGCCCTTGTCCCTTCTTTTAAAAACGTATAAAATGAGGACACAGCCGCGTTTTTCTTCAATCCAACATGATTGACATGAATCTGGCGGCAACAGGAGGAATTTATTCATGAGCGATGCCAATGAACCACGTAAAGTTAATCTCGCAGATGCCATTCGGGAAAAGCTGGCACAAAAAAAACAGCAGTCCGGTGCTTCACAGCAGGGCGGCTTTCAAGGCGGTTCCACCAAAACACTGAAAAGCCAAAATACGAAGAAGCCGAACAACCAACGCCGTCGTACAGGCGGATCATAAGCCACCTCATAGCCTTTATAGGGTACCAAAGGTCTGGCGAGGTCTATCTTACCTCACGGCCAGAGCCAAGTAAGCTATGGGCATGGCACAAAAACGAAAAAGAGGAGTCTCCCTGCCATCTCAATGGCCTAAAGGAGCTCCTCTTTCGTTTATCTAGTTGTTGAAGATAGCCGGTTGGAATTTTAGCCGATTTCTACCGGATACATACGTTCACGCAATTTCGCGATTTCTTCATTTTCCAAGTATTCATCATAGCTCATTGTACGGTCGATTACGCCGTTTGGTGTAATTTCCACGATGCGGTTCGCAATCGTTTGAATAAACTGATGGTCATGAGATGTGAACAATATAGTACCGTCAAAATCAATCAGACCATTGTTCAGCGCTGTAATGGACTCCAAATCCAAGTGGTTGGTCGGTTCTTCCAGCAACAGCACATTGGCACCGTTCAGCATCATTTTCGCCAGCATACAGCGAACCTTTTCGCCCCCGGACAGTACACTTGCTTTCTTAAGTGCTTCTTCACCAGAGAAAAGCATACGTCCCAAGAAGCCGCGCAGGAACGTTTCGTCCTGATCCTTGGAATATTGACGGAGCCATTCCACAAGATTCATGTCCACACCTTCAAAATAGGTGGAATTATCTTTCGGGAAATAAGCCTGGCTAGTTGTAATCCCCCAAGAAAATTCTCCGCTGTCTGCTTCAATCTCGTTCATCAATACTTGGAAGAGCGTCGATTTAGGCAAACCGTTCGGCCCAACAAACGCGATTTTATCGCCTTTGTTCACAACCAGACTGAACTCATTCAGCACTTGCTCGCCTTCAACGGTTTTACTGAGGCGGTCTACTGTCAAGAGTTGTTTGCCTGCTTCGCGTTCAGGCTTGAAGTTCAGGAAAGGATATTTACGGTTCGATGGACGGATGTCGTCCAGCGTAATTTTATCCAGTTGTTTTTTACGTGAAGTAGCTTGTTTGGACTTGGAAGCATTCGCGGAAAAGCGCTGAATAAAGGCTTGCAGTTCCTTGATCTTCTCTTCCTTTTTCTTGTTGGCATCACGCGTCAAGGCAAGCGCAAGCTGGCTGGACTCATACCAGAAGTCGTAGTTGCCGACGTACATCTGGATTTTGCCAAAATCGATATCCGCAATATGCGTACATACCTTGTTCAGGAAGTGACGATCATGGGATACGACGATGACGGTGCCTTCATAGTCCATCAAGAAATTTTCCAGCCATTGAATGGATTCGAGGTCCAAATGGTTGGTAGGCTCATCAAGCAGCAAATTGTTCGGACGACCAAACAACGCTTGAGCCAGGAGAACACGTACCTTGTCATTACCACTCAGCTCAGACATGTTCTTGTCATGCAGGTCGCGGGGAATACCAAGACCGATCAGCAAGGAAGCTGCATCCGGCTCAGCATCCCAACCGTTCAGCTCCGCAAATTCGCCTTCCAGTTCACCGGCACGCAGGCCGTCTGCTTCAGTAAATTCTGTTTTGGCATACAGCGCATCTTTTTCCTTCATGATTTCATACAGACGCGTATGACCCATAATAACGGTTTCCAGAACCGGGAATTCATCGTATTCATAATGGTTCTGCTTGAGCACTGCCATCCGTTCGCCCGGTGTCATGTGAACCTCGCCTGAATTGGCTTCGATTTCACCGGAAAGAATTTTCAAAAAAGTGGATTTGCCCGCGCCATTCGCCCCAATCAGGCCGTAGCAGTTCCCAGGAGTAAATTTGATATTTACGTCTTCAAAAAGTGGGCGTTTCCCATAACGAAGCGTTACGCCGCTTGTACTGATCATATAAGCATACCATCCTTATCATTAGTTAAGTGCTAAACACAAAATTACCGACGGCAATAGTATAACACACAAAAGATCGGATTCGAACCGTAGTATAAGCATAACCGTCCCTGAATCTCATCCAATATCTTATAAATAAAATAAAAAATGCTTCTGTCTCCACGGTTGTCACCTGACAAAACACATGGACCAGAGCCATTTTCATGTTTTAAATTCGTTGAAATGCCGTGAGGACAAACGCGTTATTCAGTCGCAGCAATAATGTTCCGTATGCTTGTAAATGTCAGGAAGCCCCGACTCCTATCGGAATGAGATACATGCCCGCTTCATCATCCTGTTTGATTACGACCTCCACATCATAAACTGCCTGGATCAGTTCAGATGTAACGACCTCTGTAGGTGGGCCGTTCGCTATAATACGCCCTTCCTTCATGGCAATCATTACATCGCTATACCGAATAGCCTGATTGATATCATGCAGCACCATCACGATTGTCAGTCCATGTTCCTGGTTTAACTGCCGAATGAGCTCTAAAATTTCAAGCTGGTAGTACATATCCAAATAGGTGGTCGGCTCATCCAAAAATAAAATGGGAGTCCGCTGTGCCAAGGCCATTGCAATCCATACACGCTGCCGTTCTCCTCCTGAGAGTTGATCCAACGTGCGAGTTCTACGTTCGTTCAGGTTAGTACAGGCTATCGCCCACTCAATCGCCTCCTCATCCTCGTCACGCCTCGCTGTGAACATGTTCTTATGCGGCAACCTGCCGAAGCTTACGAGCTTTTCTACAGTCAGGTCGGAAGGTGCCTCGTTCTGCTGATGGACTACCGCCAATTGACGGGCCAGCTCCTTGGGCTTGTAGTGGGCTATTTCTTTGCCGTCCAGAATCACCTGTCCCAAGCGAGGAACAGCATTGTTGGACATCACGCTGAGCAGCGTCGATTTGCCGCATCCGTTGGGACCAATAATGGTCGTAATCCGTCCTGACTCAATAACAGCATGAATAGCGTGCAGACGATCTGTTTTCCGATCATATGAGAAGGTTATATCCTTAATGTCCATAGCTGCGATCCGCCTTTCTGATCAGGAATATCAGGAACGGCCCGCCAATGACGGCCATAATAATAGAAGCCGGGATTTCATTGGGAGCAAGCACCGTCCGCCCCAGAGTATCCGCGAGCAGCAGCAACAAGCCACCGCATAAGGCTGAAAATGGAATCAACCACTTATGATCCGAGCCAACTAGGTAGCGGGCACAATGCGGAACGAGCAGGCCGATAAAGGCAATCACTCCTGCGATGGCTGTAGCCGTTGCTGCAAGCAGCACTGCAATCACAGAAATCAAAAGTCGTGCGCGTGTTACATTGAATCCCAGATTTTTAGCTGTTTTATCTTGAAGGGACAAGAAATTGCACCAAGAGAACACGAGCATGGCCAAAATTAGTCCAATCCCGCCATAGGTCACAATAACCTCGACATCTACCCATTTTTTCATAGACAAGGTTGAAGTAGTAACCTGGTTAATGCTGGTGACCGCATAACTGCCTCGATAATTAAATGACTGACCTAAACCAGAAAAAATGGCATTCACAGCTACCCCGATCAGAATGAGACGAATCGGATGCAAGCCGGATCTCCATGAAAATCCATAAACCATTAAACAAGCTATCGCACCGCCAATAAATGAAAAGAACGGCATCCAGAAATAAAGCATTGGAAAGACCGTCACCGCAATCAGCGAGATCAATGCTGCTCCCGAAGAAATGCCGATAACTCCGGCATCTGCCAGCGGGTTTTTCATAACAGCTTGCAGCAAGACACCCGCCACTGCAAGTGCTGCACCTGCCATCACGGCTACGATAATTCTCGGTAGTCTCAGGTCCTTGACCACATTCACCTGATCATCTGTACCTGTCCACAATCCGGTGACCAACTGACTCAAATCCACCTTGAGACTACCTGTCATCGCTGAATATAACATGACGCCGACGAGCAAGACCATTACAACAATAAGACTCCAACCTTTTTTGGACATGTCATCAGCTTCCTTTAATTCGAAGGATACAGCATTTTCATCAGCTCATCTAGCGCCGAGTTTGCCGCTAGATTCCCTGTTGTGCCAAACAACGGTTCAGGCAGATCATAGACATGCCCATTTTTCACAGCGTTGAAATGCTTCCAGATATCGTTGGTTTTGAACTCTTCATCGAACATTTTCACTACTTCATCCGGCATCCCGTGTGCAGCGCGCAAAATGATATCAGGGTTGGATTGCTGCAAGGCTTCGGTATTGTGGGCAATGAACTCCACCTTCTCGCCCTGAACCACATTTGTTCCGCCTGCAATTTTAACCAGATCCCCAATATAAGAATGCTCGGTAGCCACCAGATAGCTTCCCGGTACTCCCAGCAAAATCAATACTTTAGGAGATTTCTTCCCTTTGATCTTTTGTTGAATCTCAGTTACTTTGGCATCCAACGCTCCATTAATCTCTTTGGCCTTATCGGCTTTGCCAAACGTGTCTCCCAGCTTTTGAATTTCTTTTTGCATATTCGCGAGACTTTCAAAATTTAAAAATTTGGCATTGATTTTCAAATCTTTAAATTTAGGCTCCAGATCATATTTCAGTGTCGTCACCGACAGTACATCCGTCGGCTTCAATGACATCACTTTTTCCATATCAGGGCTCATCGGATTACCCACATCAGGCACATCCTTGTAACGGTCCGGCAGCACTTTCGTGCTTGTCGGCTTACCTGCCAAATCCAAGCCCAGCGCATCCGTGATTTCCGCAATGGCTACCGTAGTCGCCACAATACGAGGAGCTTGAGCTTTACCGTCAGACGACTTTCCGGTTGCATCAGATGTTGCCGTTGATTTCGAACCATCGCTCTGATTCTGTCCAGCCTGTCCTCCTCCCGAACATCCGGCCAGCAACAAGATCACGATGCCGATTAACATATACAAACAAAACGATCTTCCTTGAGCCCATGCTATATATCGTTTCATGAAAATCCAGTCACCTCAATTCAAAATATAGAACTGCATTAGGAACCCTAACTTTTCGGGTATCAGGATTTAGCAAAATTCGATTCCAGTCGCTCCAAAGTGCAATATATAGACGAACTAGACTGTTTGATCTACATATTGTTCACTAGAAGTCGCTTATTGGATTTTTGCAAATTCCTCGGGTATGTAAATGCTGACAAGTCTTGACGCCGAGGCACCAAGACTTGCTCGCATACAAACTTTGCTGTTATTCGGGCTTCATTGACGTCACAACCTGAGGCTACTTCGCTTTCAGGCTTGCTTCATCAAATTGGAACTGAACTGTATACCAGTGATCATACGGCACTCCGCCAAGAACCAAGCCAGGCACAATAACGTGTGTGTAAGCACTGATTTTCTGGGACAAGTCCCCTACCTCGAATTGAACGACACGTGTATCGCCGGATGTCGAGATCACTTCTACATCTTTCAGGGTACCGTTTTGCTCCACTTGTAGAGTTGGCATCCAAGAGCTATTTTTCAAAGTCACTTGGATATAGCGCTTGTCTCCCTTTTCAATCAGTGTGGCTGGCTTGTCGAGATAACCGTCCATAACGGAAGCTTCACTCGTTTTGTCTTTAAATACGTTGTAATTAATCGTGTATTGCTTCTCGGAAGCCATTTGAACCGGTTGCTCAACTACTGGTTTGGTTTCAGCTACAGATGCAGTTGTTTCTGCTGCCTTGTCCGTAGAAGCTACTATCGGTTCAGTAGGGGTTACGGTTGTAGCTGTATTGACTCCCTCACCTTTAAGCGATGCACGGTCAAATTGAATCTGTCCGCCGAATTTCTCATTTAGAATGTATTTCTCAGGCAGATATACCTGTGTGTACACACTTAACTTCTTATCCAGATCAGGTACTTCGAACGCAATCGTGTGCGTGTCACCTTTAGTGTCCGAACCCATAATCGTCGGATTGGCATAACGACCTTCAAAATCTGTTTGGAATAGCTTCAAAGCCTGGTTGTTCGTAACGGTTACATGAGCCTGAACCTTACCGTTTTTCACAATCAACTTCGCTAGACTCTGTACAAAAGGAGCCACTAGAGAATCCTTATCCGTTCCGTTCGCCAGCACACGGAAGTTCGCAGTGTACTCTCCATCGGCCAAGTTATTTTTCCCCTGTTCTACTTCGTCTGTTTTGGTTTCGTTGTGATAAGATACATTACTGGTATCGAATTTAAATTCAAAATCATATACCTTTTCTACTCGATCCTCTGCCTTGAAAACCATCGGAGCGCTACTTGCCACTTTAGGAGCTTCATAGACAACCAGTTGGCCTTTTACATTGTTCTTAAAGTCACTTACGCTAAAACGAACGTGCTTCGTATTGCTTGCTGCATCTTCCTGGGTCACTTCTGCATCTCGGTAGTCCCCGCTTGCGTTGTCCCAAATGCGCAGCGCCTTCACTTCATTGCTGTTTTGCAGCTTCAGACCTACAAACCGTTTGTCGCCTTCCACGACCAATTGCGCCGGTTCGTCAGTGATGAAGCGTTGAGCCTGTGAATCTGCTGCTGTTGAGCCATCTGACAAAACAATACTGAATTTCAAAGCATATTTACCATTGGCAAGCTTGTCAAAATCCAGTTTAATCATGGGATCAGCCGCCCCTGAAGAGGTAGGCTCAACAAAGCTTCGAATGGTAGCAGGCTCGAATTGGAACTGCACATCATACACGTGATCATATGGGATGCCACTCAAATCCAATCCAGGTACGATGACATGCGTGTTCACTGTCACTTTATCCGACAGATTTGGCACTTCAAATTGTACTGTTCTTGTATTTGCGGAGCTCGATTGATCGACAACCTGAGCCTCTGCACCATTTACTTTGAACGTTTTGATCCAGCTGCTCTTGTCCATTTTGATCTGAATGATATTTTTACCAGACTGTTTTAACAGTGTGGCTGGCTTTTGCATATATCCATCCATCACAGATATTTCATTGCTTCCGTTTTTGAGTACGGAGAAATCAATGCTGTATCTGCCATTTTCAACTGGGGTTGTGGTTCCGTTATCCGGTCCTTTAGCTGTAATGCTACTGCGGTCAAATTGCAGACGAAGCTTATGATCCATCTCATAAACCCCACCTGGATAGGTCGTGCTCACATGTACCTGTGCATTCAGAATAGCGTCCAAATCCGCCACTTTGAATTTCACAACACGTGTATTAGCATTCCTGTCCTCACTAACGATATCTGCATCCGTAAGTGTCCCGCTTTGTTCTGTTTTAAACTCTGTCACGGTGGTGCTGTCTTTGATGGTAAAGGAGGCTTCATACTTGCCTTTTGATACCGTCAGTGTGGCCGGAGACAATAAATATTGCGCCATGGCCGATTTTTGATCTTTGATTGCGTGCAGCGCATCGAAGTTGATTGAATACGTTCCATCAGCTAAATTCTTTCCGGGCGTGCCTGGTGTGCCTGGCGTCCCAGGATCAACCGGGGTTGTTACCGCTCCTAATTGAAGATCGACATCATAGGTTTCTACATAGTTCAGCTCAGGCCAGTTGATGCTTACCCATGCATTCAGTTTGGCAGGCACTTCCTTAACCTCAAATTCGATAACACGTGTATTCGCCGTTTGATCTTCACTTACTACGGTCGTGTTGGTCAATACTCCATTTTGTTCTACTTTAAAGCCGTCAATTTGTTTGCTGTTTTTCAAAGTGAACTGTACATATTTCTTGCCTTTACGTTCAACCAGAGTACCCGGTTTTTCTGTATATCCATCCATCATGGACTTTTCACTTGAACCGTCTTTTAACAGCGTGAAGTCCAGATTTGACGTTACTGGAGTTGAACCGTTGTCCGTTCCCGAGATACTGTTTTTATCGAACTGAAGACGAAGTTTATGGTCCATCTCATAAACCCCACCTGGATAGGTCGTGCTCACATGTACCTGCGCATTCAAAATCGCGTCCAAATCCGCTACTTTGAATTTCACAATACGTGTATTGGCGGTCTTGTCCACACTTACAATATCTGCATCCGTCAACGTTCCATTTTGTTCAGTTTTGAATTCCGTCACTGTAGTGCTGTCTTTAATGGTGAAGGAAACTTCTTTTTGTCCCTTCGCTACCGTCAAAGTTGCCGGAGACAACAGATACTGTGCCATGGCTGATGGCTGATCTTTTGTGGCGTGCAGGGTATTAAAATTAATAGAATACGTTCCATCCGCCAAATCTGATGGGGCGGGTGCAGAAGACATCTGAAGATCTACATTATAAGTATGCACGTAGCCCAGCTCAGGCCAGTTGATGCTCACCCATGCGTTGAGCTTGGCAGGCAGTTCTTTCACTTCAAACTCGATCACTCGTGTATTCGCAGTTTGATCTTCACTTACAACAGAAGTGTCGGTTAACACCCCATTTTGCTCTACCTTAAAACCATCAATCTGTTTGCTGTTCTTTAATGTGAACTGGGCATATTGTTTACCTCCACGCTCAATTAGTGAGCCTGGTTTCTCCGTATACCCATCCATCATAGACTTTTCATTGGTTCCATCTTTCAAAAGGGTAAAGTCCAAATCAGAAAGTTTTTCTCCTGCATTAGGAGGCGTCACCGGTGGTGTTACAGGTGGAACCGTTGGATTCTCCGTTGAGTTTTTAAGTCTCAAGCTGGAAGGATCAAACTCAATCCATTCCTTCACTGAACGATCTGGATCGGTATCTACATACCACGGAGAACTGCTATTAAATCCAAACTCCGTATTTACATTTTGATGAAAATCATAAACATCGAAGCTTACAGTCCCGGAAGCTTTCCCAGAATCCACCTCTATTTTTGCGGGAACTGTTTCCCCGTTTTGTTCTACTAAAAATTTCGATAGCCCTTGAGTTTCCGCAAACTTAAATGAAAAATGGTATTTTCCATCCTTAATGATCAAATCTCCAGGATAGGTATAGTTTGTTTTGAAACTCGAATCTCTGGTGTTACCGCTGACTGTCTTTCTTAAAGGTTTGTAATCAATCAGGTATTCTCCATCTGCATAGGTCGCATCTGTGGTAGTTACAGCATTGGTAGGCTCAGCATATGTGCTAGGTACTTCTACCGGCATCTCATAAGTAGCATAAGTAGCACTAGTGACTGTAGTGCTTGAATCGGGCAAATTTTGGGAAGTGGAATCAACTTCAGGGGTTGCTCCTACGTATGGTGAAAATAAAGAAAACAACATTAGAATAGCAGCGAATGTCGTAATGTATTTGTTAAATCGGCTTTTCAAGGTGATGTATCCCCCTACTTAAAATATACTCATTTGGGGCATTGAAAGTAAGCTCCAAATGAGTATTCAATTCAAAATTATATTTTCAAAAAGAAGCCTTAGATATCGCTGTCGTCGAATTGGAATTGAACAACATAGTCGTGATCGTACGGAATACCACCAGTGTATTCTGCAGGCACACTTACATGCAGTTTAACGTTCAATTTTTGAGACGGGCTAGTTACAGGGAATTCGACTATTCTTGTATCCCCTGATGTGCTTACCACAGTCGCATTCACATACTGACCGTTTTGTTGAGTTTTGAATTCAGTAACCCATGCACTCTTGGTAATAGCTACTCTCACTTTATATTGACCATTCGTAACAATCAGTGTGGCTGGTTTTTTCACATAACCATTTGTATCCATGTAAGATGGCTGAGTGGTTCCATCTTTATAAACGGTATAAGGCAATTGATACGTTCCATTAGGCAAAGCCGCATTCGCCTTATTGGCAGAAAATGGAGCCAGTACCACAAAAACAAGCGCTGCCATCAGTACAGTAAGCATTACTTTTTTCAAAGACAATTTTTCCATACGATTCATAATCATGTTCATGTTCTTAATCTCCTTTACGTTTTATTTTTGGATTATATTTCGTCGAATTGCAGTTGTACATCATACTTGCCTGTGTAGCCGATTACTGGGATTGTGATTTCAGCGTAAGCATTCACTTTTGCATTCAGATCAGCAACCTCGAATTCCACTACACGAGTGTTGCTAGCAGTATCTGTGCTCACTACAGTCGCATCTTGCAGTACGCCATTTTGCTCTACTTTGAACGTTGTAATCAGATTGCTGCTTTTCACAGTCAGACGAACGACATTTTTGCCGTTAGCTACCGTAACCTGAGCAGGCTTCGTCAGGTAGCTATCCAATCGAGAAGTCTCATTGGTTTGATCCTTCAGAACGGTGTAGTCTACGTTGTACGTGCCGTCGGCTGCTGCCGCTTTAGCTGAGAATGGAGCAACAAGTGCAAAAACAAGCGCTGTCATGATCAATGCTACGAATACCTTCTTAAAAGAAAATTGCTCAAAGCGATTCATTACCATATTCATATCTACACACACTCCTCCATTTTTTATGCTTGAATTTGTGTTGATTTTATGAACGATAGAGATGGCTTGAATTTACTTCTTGGAAGATTTAGTTGATTTTGCTGACTGGACGGCTGCTACTTTTTTGACACTTTTGGAATCAAAAGCGAAACGGATCGTATAGTCATGATCGTAGTTATACGCAGGGACAGTAACATGGATTTTAGAGATTAGCGGGCTGTTCACACTCGTAATTGGAAATTGTACGGTGCGGGTATCGGTTTTGGCATCCTTATGGATGACCTTGGTATCGATGATTTTGCCTTTGTAATCTACTTTAAACCCAGTTGTCCATTCGCTATGATTCAGCTTAATTTGCATGGTCATTTGACCTTTTTTCACATACAACTTAGCTGGTTTTTCAAAATAATCATTAGCCATGGACACCGAGTCATTTTCTGCCTTGAGGATATTGTATTTGAGCGTGTATGTACCATCCGCCAATTTTGGAGAAGCCGCAGCGGCTCCTACAGATGACGAAGTTGGCCAAAAGCTCAGCACACTCACCAGCAGAAACACAGCAATAATTGCAGAATACCCCTTCTTCATTTTGACAGCAGTCCCTCCCCACGAGAATAAACTAATTGATTATCATTCTCAATTGGTAATTTAAAAAAAATAGCTCTTTTCGAGCTTGTCTCCCCACCTCTCTATTCCATAATTTCGCAAAATAAAGTAAACCCATCACCAATATATCTTACACTTTTCAAAAATGTCAATATGTATTTGCGTGTACGAAATCCCTTGATATATGCTATTTTTTAAGAAAAATTTGTAGTTCCTTCTTCTTTAATTCGAATATATCCCTTTTATTTTTAGTTCAAAATTTATTTAAAAATTTTGTTTTTTTAATTGACATTGCCCAGTGATATTCATTATCATTCTCTTATATATAATTGAAAATGATTATCATTATTGTTTAACTCGAAAATTGCAGGAGGAATAACATGAAATCTTATATGTTGTGGTCGTCCGCAGTGCTTTTATTGGCAGTTACCGGATGTAGTAATGGTGCCCCGACCACAGATCATAAACCAACCAGTGCCTCCGTATCTGCCACTTCTGGCACGACAAGCAGTGCAGCCATCCAAGTTACTGATTTTTCAAAACGGACGTTGGCGTTTCAAAAGGTTCCTCAACATATCGTTGCGCTCAGCAATGGCGATCTGGATATTATATACGCATTGGGCGGGACAGCCGTAGGAAGACCCAACTCCAATGGACCTGTCGTCGTACCTGCTGCTGAGAACGTTCAGCAAATAGGCTCCACTCATGAAGTAGATTTGGAGAAAATTACGATGCTCAAACCGGATGTCGTGCTAGGCAATTATCCTATGAATGAAAAAGACATTCCAGCCATTGAAGGAGTAGGTTCACAGCTGCTGCTGACTAGTGCCAATTCAGTTCAGGATATCCAGACACAAATTACACTGTTCGGACAATTACTACAAAAGCAAGCCGGGGCCGTAAAGCTGAACCAGCAAATTGACCAACAAGTAACCAAGCTACAAAAGGAAACCGCTTCTGCCTCCAAACCGAAGGTGTTGCTCGTCTACGGAGCCCCGGCTACGTACATGGCGGCACTGCCGAATTCACTGAGTGGAAACATTCTGGAAGCTGCGGGTGGCTCTAACATCGCCGCTGATTTTCCGGGCCTGCAAAATTTCCCGCAATATGCGCAGCTGAACACAGAACGCATCATACAGGCTGACCCTGACTACATCTTCATCATGACTCATGGCAATACAGAAGATGTTAAAGCTGCATTTATAAAGGAAATGCAGGAAAATGCAGCTTGGAACGGAATCCGAGCAGTCAAAAACAATCAGGTCGAGGTTTTACCTTCAGATCTGTTCGGTACGAATCCGGGCACACGGGTCACTAAAGCGCTGGATTTGATGCATCAAAAGCTGTATCCGGCGAAATAGGCGATGGCGATGAACAAACTACAGCGCGCCAGAAGACGCACCATCGCCTGGATTACCCTTCCGATTCTACTGCTGGCCGTCTCTGTGTACGGTCTAGCCTACGGTTCGGTGTCGATTCCACTTCAAGAAATCAATCATGTTTTGCTACATAATGATGAATCTACATATCGCACGATCCTGATGGATCTCCGGCTACCCAGAGTATTAGTAGGTTTACTGGTAGGAGCTTGTCTTGCAGCTTCCGGAGCACTTCTTCAAGGTGTCATGAAAAATCCATTGGCTGACCCTGGCATTATTGGTGTATCGGCTGGAGGTGGACTTGCCGCCGTCATTACGATGGTGATGCTTCCCCAGCTCAGTTACCTTCTTCCGATAACCGCCTTTTTGGGAGCCTTTCTGAGCGCAATCGTCATTTATCTGCTGGCTTGGGACCGAGGGGCGTCGCCTGTCAAAATTGTGCTGGCTGGCGTTGCGATCAATGCGCTGCTGGGCGCACTCACCAACGGCGTAATGGTCATGTTCAGCGACCGCGTACAGGCCGTTCTTCCTTGGCTATCCGGCGGATTAAACGGAAGAAGCTGGCATCATCTGGAGTTCATGGCGCCTTACGCCATCATTGGATTAATCGCCTCTTTCTTTGCGATTAAACCTGCTAATTTACTGCTACTGGGCGACGATTCAGCACAGCTGCTGGGCCAGCGAGTAGAGCTTCAACGTATGCTCATTATCCTGCTTTCGGCCCTGCTGGCCGGTACAGCAGTCAGTGTAGCCGGGTTGATCGGCTTTGTAGGACTGGTCGTTCCCCATGTCATACGGCTGCTAATCGGGGAAGATTATCGTTTCCTCCTTCCCCTTTCCATTGTGGGCGGCGGAACGCTGGTTGTTCTCGCAGATACGGTGGCGCGATCCTGGTTTGACCCGATTGAACTGCCTGTAGGTATTTTGCTGGCCGTCATTGGGGCACCGTTCTTCTTAATCTTACTCAAGAAACGGGGGAATTTCGGATGACAGCCATTCAGGGTGAGCATATCTCCTTACAACGTGGGTATTTCAAGCTGGTCGATGTGAATATCACCTTGCCTGCTGGTCAGCTCACCGCGATCGTCGGGCCGAACGGTTCAGGCAAATCCACGCTTTTGCGGATTATGACCCGGTTGCTCAAGCAGGATCAGGGTCAGGTTTCCGTATTGGGCAAGCCCGTGCAGGAATACAAGCGGCGTGATTTTGCCCAGACGATTACAATGCTACCGCAAATGAAGGATATGCTGCCGTTATTGACGGTCCGCGAGCTGGTCGCTTACGGAAGATCTCCTCATGCCAAGGGCTTGAAGGTACGCTATACCGGACAGGACCAGCAAATCGTGGACCATGTCATGAAGATCACGGGTATCCAGCCCTATGCGGATCGGATGTTCCATACTCTATCGGGAGGTGAACAACAAAAAGCGCGAATTGCAATGGCCTTGGCCCAACAAACGGGTATTCTTTTGCTCGATGAACCGACCACTTTTCTGGATATCGCCCACCAATTTGAAGTTATGGATATGCTGCGGCGTATCAATCACGAGTCCGGCTTGACGATTGTTATGGTACTACATGATTTGCAGCAAGCTGCGGCCTATTGTCATCATATGATTGCGCTTAAAAAGGGACGAATCGCCGTTGTCGGCGAACCCCATGAGATTTTGACGTCTGCTTTTCTTCGCGACATTTATGAAATGAACGCTACCATCAAATTTGAGGATGGCTATCCGGTTATTATACCGACCATACCACATCATTCAGGAGGAATTTAATATGGTTATCGTAACAAATACATCTAAAATCACACCGGGCAATGCACATCTACTCATCGAAAGATTTAACAAAGAAGGAAAAGTTGAAAAAATGGAAGGCTTTCTCGGTCTGGAAGTGCTGCTGACTGAAAACACGGAGGATTATGAGGAAGTAACGATCAGTACACGATGGAAAGAAAAAGAGAACTTCCAAGGCTGGACGAAAAGCGAAGCTTTCCGCGAATCCCATAGCCATCGTCAAATTCCGGACTATATTATTGAAAATAAAATCACGTTCTATGAAGTTAAAATCGTTCGTCATCCCATCGCCAACAGCGATTCCTCTTTGGCAAGTGATTCCGAAGCAGTTTAACCCTGCATTATAGCTAAAAACCAAAAAAGGCGGCTCGGCAGGCAAAGTTAATTGTCCGCCGAGCCGCTTTGTTTATCAGGATTTTGCAAAATCCTCTTATATAAGGATGATGTCGAATCTCTCAGATTGTAGTTGAACAGCGACGTCCAATTTTCAGCGTCTCTCCGTGCCCTAGAACATGAATGCGTTCCTTCGCAATACCCATACGCTCACGCTCCGCTTCGAGACGATCCAGCGCCTCTCTTGGCGTATCATCCGCTAGTTTGAAGGCTCCGTAGTGCATCGGAATCATCTGATCTGCGCCGCAATCTACAAACCCTTGCAATGCCTCCTCCGGTGTCACGTGCTGCGAGGTCATGAACCATTCCGGTTCATACGCGCCAATCGGCATAAAGGTCAGGTCAATGGCAAAGCGCTCGCCAATCTCCTTAAACCCACGAAAATATCCAGTGTCTCCCACAAAATACAACGTCGGTGTATGCTCTGAATCTGTATTCGAATGAGGATGAGATTCCGTGACGGACGTGGCAGAGCCAATCACCTGCTGTTCACTTTGCAGAACGTATCCACCCCAATGCGAAGTGTTCGTATCAAACGGCGTGCGTCGTGTCCAATGCTGGGCTGGAACAAATGTAAATCGTACCCCTCCTACCGTAAAATGCTCCCACCATTGCAGCTCATGACAGTTACGAAAACCTTTGCGGATCATTTTTGCCTTTAACCCTGTGGGTACAAGCATCAGCGTATTTGCACGATATAATTTCCGTAAGGATTCTAAATGTAAATGATCATAGTGTGAATGAGACAGCAGAATGATGTCTAGTGGTGGTACATCCTGGATGCGAATGCCGGGCGGGGCCAACCTTTTATCAAAAGCCATACGCTCTGCCCACACCGGATCGGTGACGATATTCAGCCCAAGATACTGGATGAAAAAGGTGGAATGCCCCACCCAGGTGGCTGTCGCCATCTCCCGATTGCTATGCAGAAACTCCAGCTCCGGGGGATGGTTTGGCACAACGAACGTATAATCCTTTATTTTGCTGCGTCGCTCTTGCCGCCATTGTCTGAATTGCTTGATGGTTTTATCGGTATTTACATGATCCATATTGTTAAAACGAACTTTGGGCATGATGCAGCTCCCTCCCTGATGAACCCGTTCTCCAAAAAACGCAGCGGTTCAATTTAACTATATATTGTCATTCGAGTGTGAACATAAAATGATGCAATATCCTGATCTATGTAAAGTATAATTCAATCACGTCTGTAAAGGAAATTCTGCGATAATACAGCAAAAACAGACCTCCCGGATCAATCAGGAAGGCCTGTTCCACCTGTTGTTGTCAGTCTTGTGGATTTTTAAAGCGTGCCGAATAAATAAACAAAAACACAATCGCCACGACGATAATGATAGGTGACTCATACATAATCGTAAAATGCTCGAAAGCAGCCACTCTAACTCATCCTTTCTTCCCTTCATGTCCGCGCACATATTTTGCATCGAACAGAAACAATCTTAATATCAGGATCAGCGAAGGGATCAGCACCAGCAGACCCGCAACAAACGCCGTAATCAACGCATACGCCATCGTAGAATTTGTAAAGCTGTCGTAGACATTAATGTAGGGATACAGAACATACGGGAGATGCGAGCGGCCGTAGCCATACCAGGCAAATGCAAATTGCAGCATCACCAATATGAACGAAACCCCTAGATGCCGCCGCTGCCATACCAGATAAACTGCTCCCGCAAAGCATATGAAGGATGCGACAAACATCCAGGCTATGTTCAGCATATTGGTAAAATGATCTGGATTTTGTTTGTTAATCTGAAAAAATGCGAGCAGACTCGCAACAATCGTTGGACCGCTCCAAAGCAGTGCATATCCTCGTACGATTTCAAAAGCGACCTTGTCTCCTGCCCTTTTGGCATAATAGGCCAAAAACATCGCCGAGATATACAGTACGCTTACCAACGCCAGAAAAATAACCGCCCACGTGTAGGGATTGCTTAATAGCTGCCCCCATTGCAGGTGCACACCTGTACTGTTCTCCACAATAATGCCGCCTTCCGATATAGCGAGGACCGTCGACAGTGCCGCCGGAATCAGTAACCCTGTCGCACCGTACAACGCCATGTAGACGATATTATTGGTGCCGGAATGCCCATACGTATTGTATGCATAATACACTCCCCGGATGGCGAGAAGTACAATCGCAATACTGCCGGGAACGAGTAACGCCGTACCATAGTAATATGCCGCATCCGGGAAGAACCCGTTTAATCCCACCACAAAAAAGATGAGAAATACGTTTGTTACCTCCCACACCGGGGATAGATACCGTTGAATAATATTGTGGATTTTGTTCTGGTGGCCTGTTAACACACTGTAAAAGCTGAAAAACCCTGCACCAAAATCAATAGATGCTATAAGCAAATATCCGAACAGGAACGTCCACAAAATGGCGATGCCTACAATTTCATAGCTCACTTACCATCAGCCCCTTCCAGGCCGAGCTGTCTTATCTCTTCCACCGCATCCTTATTGCGAAATAGCTTGCTGAGTACCTTAATGGCCGAGAAGCACAACACCAGATACAAAATAACAAACAACACCAGCATCCACCCAACACTCGTAGAAGTGGTTGCTGCTTCGGACACCTTCATATATCCGCGTAAAATCCACGGCTGTCTACCGACCTCCGCGAACATCCATCCGAGCTCAATAGCTACCATCGCCATCGGCCCCACCAGAATGAGCGCCAACAGCAGCCATCTGGGGTATGGTTTGCGACCTGGCAAACGCTTGCGGATCAGATACAACAGCGGAATGACGAGAATCAGCACCCCTGTGGTGATTTTGAGGTCAAACATATAATGGATAGACAGGGGCGGACGCTCATCTACGGGATAATCATTTAATCCCTTGACCTCCGTACTGGGCAGGTTCCCGGCCAACACACTAAGTGCATAAGGCACTTTCAGGGCATATTTGATTTCACCGTTCTTATCCATGTATCCGCCATATACGAAGGGCGCGTGCGTCATCGTATCAAAATGCCATTCGGCGGCGGCCAGCTTCTCCGGCTGATATTTGGCCAGAAATTTACCGGATGCATCTCCAATCATCACTGTACTGATGGCAAACACAATGGTACAGGTGGCAGTGAGCTTCAGCGCCTTTTTAAAATAAGCGTGATTACGTCCCCGCAGCATACTGTAAGCAGCCAGTCCCATCAGCACCCCAGCGCTCAATGTATACGAGGAAGCCAGTACATGAGAAACTTTGGTCGGCGTAGCCGGATTTAGCATGGCCTCGATGGGATGAATATTTGTCATGACTCCATTTTTGAGTGTAAAGCCTTGAGGTTGGTTCATGAACGAGTTCACAGTCGTAATAAAAACCGCTGATGCAGATGAGGCAATCGCTACCGGGATGAGCAGCATCAGGTGAAAATATTTGCTTTTAAACCGATCCCAAGTATACAAATAGATGCCCAGGAATATAGCTTCGATGAAAAAAGCAAACGTCTCCAAAAACAGAGGCAGTGCAATCGCTTGTCCAGCCACCCGCATAAAGGTGGGCCAAAGCAAGCTGAGCTGCAAACCAATGGCGGTACCTGTAACGACACCCACGGCAACGGTAATGACAAACCCTCGCGCCCACCGTCGGGCCAGCAGGGTATAATGCGGATCACCAGTTCGCAGCCCGCGCCATTCTGCTAGTGCAATCATTAAGGGTACGCCGACGCCGATAGATGCAAATACGATATGAACAAACAGGGTAATTCCGGTCAGCATCCGGCTTAGTAATACAGGGTCCAGTGAAGACAAATGGGTTTCACTCCTTCATTTCACATTTTAAACATCGCGGATCACTCTGGATTACCAACTAAGGAGTCAAGCGAGCTATGCTTTTAATTACGGCATATAGCATAATGGCCGCAATTACTATACATACAATAATGAGCGTTCTTTCCTGCTTGCGGAACATAGGAACGCCTCCTTCACTTATCTATTGGCGCATTTTGGTAACCTATTCACAGTTTGGTTCATTCTGTCGAGTTTTAACCCTGCTTCTGCATTGAATGTAGCAGTATTTCTTTTTAGATATTGTTTTATGCATTTCAATACGCTATATTGATATATAGTTAGATAACCTAATTATATGAAAAGAGTGAATGTATGCCACCAAAACAAAGTATGCGGGACACCGTCCAGCAACCTCTTCCCCGTCTGGGTCCAGAACCTTATCTGGAGCTAATGGATCAAACTGCTCTTGCAGAAACGAATCGACAACTCGCCCGTATTGGTCTCTTCTTGCTATGGACGGGTGATAATACGCTCGACGCAATAGATTTGGATCTAGCTGCTTATGGCCTGACAGAGAGTAAGCTAGATTTATTGTTGCTGTTGACACTACACCAATCCCAGGCTCAGATGAGCCCTTCAATGATTGCCGACCGTCTGGGAATTCGTCGTGCATCTGTTACATCTCTCCTAGACTGGACAGAGCAACGAGGCTGGATTATCAGAGAACATAATTCCTCAGATCGACGCAAAATTCATGTGCGCATTACAGAAGGGGGATCTCATCTTGTACAGCAAGTGCTTCCTGTATTTTGGTCTTCCTGTGCTTCTCTAGCGAGTATTTTGGAGCCTGAGGAGCAGGTCGTTTTTTCGCGGATTATAGAAAAAATCCATCATCATATGGAAAACAGATTGGGGGTGGGCAGATAAATTTTTTTTAAACATATAATTAGGTTACCTAATATATTTAATTTCGTGTATTACCAAGCCACTTATTTTATGATCAAGGAGTGTTCAATTGATGAGTAAATTACGAACCAATCATACCGTTATACAGAAAGAAAATGTGGCTCTCCCTTATGCATGGATGACTGTAATCCTATGCTGGTCAGCGGTTGCCGTTATGTCCAGCCTGTATGTGACGATCCCTTTGGTCCCTCTTTTTGCTAAAGTGTTTGGAAAAACGCTTGCCGAAGCAGCCCTACCGGGCAGTATCTTTTCCTTAGGCTTTGCGGCGGGATGTCTTGTTTATGGTGGATTGTCTGACCGCTTTGGACGAAAGCAGGTTATCGTCATCGGACTGCTCGCATTAACGATTATTTCGTTATCCATCAGCTTAACCAGTCAATATTCTGTATTAGTTACACTGCGCTTGCTTCAAGGTTTGGCTGCAGCCACCTTTTCCCCCGTTGCTCTCGCATACGCCGTCGATATGTTTCCGGCCGAAAAACGGGTAACAGCTATCGGCTTTATCAGCACCGGTTTTCTAGTAGCGGGTATTGCTGGTCAGGTATTTAGTATTGTCATTAGCGAACAAATGGGGTGGAATACGGTATTTCGGATGCTAGGCATTTTGTATGCAATTACCTTCCTAATCGTCCTTTTTTCCCTACCTAACCCCCCCTCCCCTCAACGAGGTGTTCGCATTTGGGCAGCTTTCAGTCAGTTGGAGACCGTTCTGCGCTCGTATCCTTTATGGTTAAGCTACACGGTTGCTTTTGTTCTCCTGATGTCCTTTGTGAGCATGTATACGGTTTTGGGTAGCTATCTTGGCGGCCCTGAATTTGGCCTGAATAGCCGACAGATGCTTTATGTCAGATCCGCTGGTATCATCGGCATGCTCCTTTCACCATTCGCCGGAAAGCTAGCCCAGAAATACGGTGTGCACCTTATATTACGTACAGCTCTTATTCTTTCCATTCTGAGTTTGGCGCTGATGGGAATGACACACTCTCTTATGACTATCGTGGTGTTGAGTGTATGCTTTGTCAGCGGCATTGCCCTGAGTGTTCCTTCACTCATAGCAATCGTCGGCCAGCTCGGCGGTGCAGCGAGAGCTATAGCTGTCTCACTATATACCTTCATCCTGTTTGCCGGTACAAGTCTAGCTCCTATGCTCTCCATTCGTTTGATGGGGAATGGCGGCAATCAGATGACTACATTTATGCTGCTGGCGGCAGTTCTGTCTGTGGGATTTATCGCCTCCCTGCTCATTCGCAGCCACCAGAACGATCCGCTGAAGCGGAATGCATAAACAGCATCAAACTATAAACCGAACTTAAAAGATACCTATAGTGCCACTGCGCATTCGGATGGTGCTTCCCATCGCCCCCAGATTTCTAGAATAAAGCCTATGATTAGGGTAGAAATCCGGGGACAAAAGCGACCGCTACGCTTGTACAGCACCATTCCGCCTACTCCGTTTCATGTTAATTTTTCGAGTTCGGCTTATATAGCATCCTGTTTTTATTAAAAAAACCTCCATATTCATCAGACATGTTTACCTGAATTAGTGTGAGATATGTCATTGTGTTTTCCTCGGAAACGCCAACTTCTCTTTGGAGAGATTCGCAGAATGAGTTACAATACAGATAAGATATATATGGAGAACTTTTGAACAGGAGGCTGTACTGAGCTATGAAAATAACATCTATCGAGCCAACTCCCAGTCCGAACACCATGATGCTGCATCTGGATGAGCGACTGGAAGCGGGTATCCGCAGAACATATACACGGGACAATGAGCGTTCCGCTCCCCCATTTATCCGGCGCATGTTGGGCATTGAAGGGGTCAAAAGCGTGTTTCACACGACAGATTTTGTAGCCCTTGACCGCAAAGGGAATGCAGATTGGTCTACCATTCTGGGTCAAGTCCGAGATCAGCTAGGCGAGGAAGGCGCTGACGCCAATTGGGATTTGCCAGAGGAAACCTCTGGAGAAGCGTTTGGCGAGGCACAGGTTTTTGTGCAATTTTTTCGCGGCCTTCCTATGCAAATTCGAGTCAAGGCAGGGCAGCAGGAGGAACGAATCTCCTTGTCCGACCGCTTTGTGCAAGCCGTTACCCGTGTAGCGAGCGCAACGCTGATTAAGGAACGCAAGCTGAGTGATTACGGCGTCCGCTATGGTGAACTGCCGGACATTGCACGTGAGGTTGAGCAGGAACTGGAGGCAGCCTTTCCACAAGAGCGGCTGGAGCAGATTATCCAACAAGCGATTGCCCACGGCGCAAACAACAGCGAATTCGTGGAGGAACGCCGCGAGTGGAGCGATGCCGAGCTGGAGCAGGCCCTGCAACACGAGGATTGGCGTACACGCTACGCTGCGCTGGATCGGCTGGAACCGACGCCCGAGCATTTGCCGCTTATCCGACAAGCGCTGCATGACGACAAAATGCAGCTGCGGCGACTGGGCGTCGTCTATCTGGGCGATATTCGCTCACCGGAGGCGATGGAACTGCTAGCCGAGGCGCTGCGCGATCCTTCAGCGGCAGTACGCCGCACCGCAGGCGACACGTTGTCGGACATCGGCGATCCGGTCGCTACCAGTGCAATGATCGGAGCCCTGTCGGATAGCAGCAAGTTGGTGCGCTGGCGGGCGGCACGTTTTTTATACGAGGTGGGAACCGAGGATGCGCGTGATGCGTTGGAGAAGGCGGTCGATGATCCCGAATTCGAGGTCAGTCTACAGGCTAAAATGGCGCTGGAACGCATCGAATCAGGCGAACAAGCCGCGGGCACAGTTTGGCAGCAGATGGCCAAGCGGAACTCTTAATTTAAGATTCTACGAGTGATTTTCAAAAAATTGTCGATTGTCAGAAGATGTACAGGTACGATATACTGTAATTCGCTATACAATAAAATATCATGTCATACACCTCATCAACCCTGTTTTATGATGAGGTAGAGGTCGCGGATGTAATCGGTACACCGGAGGAGACGATAAGAGCCGTCTGAGATTCCAGTGGAAAGGTACACCCGCCGAAGTATGCGGAGCTGACTCTTTGTAAATACTCCGAATGCTGGGGCTGCTAACCGAAAGGAGCAGAACTGTCACACGCTGTCCTAACACAGACACGTGTGTTGAGCTATCTTGTTATAGAAGAAGGTATGGTGCGGAATGCATAGACAAAACCGCAGGCGTATTCCCTGCGGTTTTTTGATTTATATACTCCCCCTCCTTCTAGCTCTTGCCCTGACATGAAATACAATTTCATGAAGGAGTGTTTGAACGTGCAACACAGAGCAACATCTGACGGAACCTTGCGTAAAAGTCTCAAAGCCCGCCATATGACGATGATCGCCCTCGGCGGTTCTATCGGAACAGGTCTGTTCCTCGCCAGTGGAGGCGCAGTTGCCGAAGCTGGACCCGGTGGTGCCCTGCTGGCTTATGCAGCAGTTGGCCTCATGGTCTACTTCCTTATGACCAGCCTCGGTGAGTTGGCTACATTTATGCCTGAATCCGGCTCTTTTAACACCTATGCAGGTCGCTTCGTCGATCCGGCTTTTGGTTTCGCCATGGGCTGGAACTTCTGGTACAACTGGGCGGTGACGATTGCTGCCGAATTGGCAGCAGCGACCGTGCTGATCAAATACTGGTTCCCGGAAAGTCACTCTGCCTGGTGGAGTCTGTTATTCCTGGCCGTAATCTTCGCACTGAACGCGTTGACCGTCAAAGGCTACGGTGAGTCTGAATACTGGTTCGCCATGATTAAAATTGTGACTGTGGTCATCTTTTTGACTGTAGGTGTGCTGATGATCTTCGGCATTATGGGTGGTCCTGCGGTCGGCTTTGCCAACTTCACGGTAGGAGACGCCCCGTTCCATGGTGGATTCTTTGCTGTACTGGGCGTATTCATGGCAGCGGGCTTTTCCTTTCAGGGAACGGAGCTGATTGGGGTAGCCGCTGGAGAGAGCGAAAATCCGCGTGAAAATGTGCCGCGCGCCATCCGTCAAATCTTTTGGCGCATCTTGTTCTTTTATATTCTCGCAATTCTCGTGATTGGATTGATCATTCCGTACACCAATCCGAATCTGCTGCGGGGAGATATCAGTGATATCGGGGTCAGCCCGTTCACGCTCGTATTTGAAAAAGCAGGGCTTGCGATTGCTGCCTCTGTTATGAACGCCGTTATTTTGACTTCCGTATTGTCGGCAGGTAACTCGGGTATGTACGCGGCCACTCGGGTACTGTACGCTTTGGCACGAGAAGGTAAAGCCCCGCGTTTCCTCGGACGTATCAATAGACGCGGCATTCCTATGAACGCGCTGCTGATCACGACCGCTGTCGGTATGCTAGCCTTTCTCGCCTCCCTGTATGGAGACGGTGTAGTCTATAACTGGCTGCTGAATGCTTCTGGAATGTGCGGATTTATTACGTGGGTCGGAATTGCAGTCAGCCATTATCGTTTCCGCCGTGCCTTTAATGCACAGGGTCACAGTCTGAGTGAGCTTCCATACAAAGCCCGTTGGTTCCCATTTGGCCCGTTGTTCGCCTTCGCTCTGTGTATCATTGTCATTATCGGGCAAGGGGCGGATGCCTTCACCGGACAGGAGATTGACTGGAAAACGATGATCGCTACGTACATGAGTGTGCCGCTATTCCTTCTGCTGTGGCTCGGCTACAAATGGACCAAACGTACTAAAATCGTGCCATTAAAAGAATGTGATTTGAGCCCGGATGCTTCTTCGGATAAATAATAGAAGACATTAAAAAAAGCCCGTCTCCACATATCAGGGAGAACGCGCTGGTAAACCTGGTCCAAGACTGTTTATCCGCATGTTCACCTGTATATGCCCGGAGACGGGCCTTTTCTTTTTCTTTTTCTGTTTATTTGGAAGAAGCAGCTACTTCAGCTGATAAAGACATAGATAAGGCACGACGACTAAAAATACCGTATATGACAGCAATCAGCGTCAACCCTGCTGAAAACAAGTACAAATTAACGATACCCAAATGATCTGCAATCCAGCCCATTAAAAGCAGCGAAATACAAAACGTTAGGCTTGTCAGCGTAGCCTGGGCGGACAGCACCTTAGGCAAATCATGTACAGACACACTCATTTGCATCATCGTACGGCGGGATACGACGGACATTTCCGCAGGTAGTCCCATCAACAGCACGATAAGCAGCGTTAGTGGCGGTAATGTGTTCAGTGCATACCAAGCTGTCAGCAGCCCATAACCTGCCATCCCCGCCAACATGGCGGGCAGCAGTCTGCGCTGCAAATACTTGACGCAGGCGAGGACCACGATACCGCCGCCAATCGCTCCTGCAAAATACGCTGCATTGATGTATCCCCACCATGCCTCACTTTTGTGCAAGACCTGCTGAGCGAAAGCAAGCGTGAACGCGCCTACCCAAACCGAACCCCCTAGAAGGTCAATCATATCCATAAAAATAAGAGCTTTCAGTCTGCGACTGGCTCCGATGAGGCTCCAGCCTTCACGAAGTATTTCCTTTTTACGCTTGGGAGGTAGTGTGGGGCTCTCAGATTCCGGGCCATATAGTGTATCTTCCAACTGTGCAGGAGGCAAGTCATGATGCCCTTGCCCGGGTTCAGTTAGAGCTTCGAAAACTGAGACATCTCCACCTCGCACCCTTGTTCCAGGTTGCAGCAAATAATGAGCTTTGCCCTCTAGTGGATCTCGAATCAGGCTGGTGAAGATCATGGCTATCATATATAATCCGCCAGCAACCAGTAGTGTTTTTTCCGAACCTAGCATGGCTACGAGCACACCACTAAGCCCCCACCCCGCTAATTGCACCGTCTGATCGCTGACCGATACCAGACTGTTTGCCCGCATAAGTCCTTCCCCGGACGCAAGGCGAGGAATCAGCGCATTACGCGCAGGCGTAGTCCATCCGTCCAGAAAGGACATGGCTGCCACCAACGTAAACACAATCACCCATATCGGCTCCGTGCCTGCTGACCACAAGTGGCCCAGCAGAACAGCAAAGAAAGCCAGTTGCCCGAACTGAGAAACGAATAAAATAAAAGGAAGCTGGAATCGGGCCAAAATGAGCGGTGCTAAAAAGCCGCTGATCATCTGTGCCCCCATTCGCAGCAACGGAACGAGCACCGAAGAGAAGATGGAGTCTGTTTCATGAAAAACCAAAGACACAAGTGCCATAATATAAAGAATGTCGGCCGCATTGGACATGGTCTGCGTGCCAAGCAAATAGGTAAAGGAACGCCTGTGCATATAAATAAAATACTCCTTTGTTAATGTAGCTTTTTACAGCAGATGATTAGGTCCATTTCAGGGTTACCCGAAGATTGCCGGTACTTCCAAGGTCCGTAATCTGATAAGAAATGGATTTTAAGCCGAGTTGATATAAGGACTGTAAATCCTCCTTGAGACTTCGCTCTGTTCCCTGATAGGCGAAGGTAAGCGTCGTCCCTCCCTTATTTACAATCTTACGCACCTGTTCCTTGATGTCGGCGGATGATTTAACCAGACCCTTACCATCTTGCAGCGGATATTCGAGGGTATTGTACAGTTTTTGATACACAGCAGCCTTTAATCCTCCGGCAGCTACCAGTGCTGATAAGGTTTCCCGATACGATGTATTCGCCTGAGGATACGGTTTCACCCATGAGTGATCCCGCCGCATTTCGGTATCCGTCAGCAGATAATATGAAGTGCTTACTTCGTTCGCGCGATCTGGGGTTGGATCATCCCATGTCGTATCCATGTGATACCATCGACCATCTAATAAAACAAGATTCCATGCATGCAGCTGTCCCCCTGCTCTACCTTCCACAATCCGATTCGTAATGCCTGCACGTTCCAGCATTTTATAGGCTAGCAGTGAATAACCCTGGCAGACCGTGCTTCCCGTTTTCAGGCCATCGTAGGCTGTGTACTTTTGCTGTGCTTCATCATACTTCAGGCGAACGACGATCCAATCATGGATGGCCTTCACCTTCTCATGATCCGTCATTCCCTTCGTAATAATATCCCCCAGCACCGCTTTAACTGTGCTATCCACATAAGCTGTCTGTTCCTTCGTCTCCCGGTAGCTTAAGCGAATCGTAACCTGAGCGGAGGTCGTTGTGCCTGTATAGCTGAATGCGTAGCTTTTGATCGTATAATTCACATACGGATCGCTCTCCATGGCCTGTTGGATGGCCGTCTGTAATTGCTGTTTGAGACCGTTCACTCGCCCTTGATATGTAAAGGTCAGCGTTTCACTCCGCGTAGCCATTGCCTGTAAAAGCTTGTTCTGAAGCTGCTGCGATGATACCGATGGAGCCGGCTTGATCGACGCCGCATACACATTGCTGCCCCACTCCACAGCCTGCGGCAGCAACACAGCCAGCGCTGCACCCGCAACCAGACATTTTACAAGCCTAACCCCGATTTTTCTGTTCATACAGAGCGTTCCTGCCCTTCTTAGCATAGTTATAAACAGCTCTATCTTACCATAAAAACAGTTGCCCCAAACGCTCTAGTTTTGTCGGTTGCAGACGAGTAATGGGACAGTTAAAAAGACAGGTTGCGACACACATACTCGGCGATATAACAGATGGGAGCAAGGGGCAAACATGTCGTTCGCAGCGAATTTTATCACAGCAATCTAAGTATCCTCATGATATGGTACTGGCATCGGAAGTAAATGATATTGATTCTCATTCTAGATCAGAAAGGCTGAACACCATGCCAGAATGTATTTCACTTCTTCGTACGCCACTAGGTCAGACTGTGCGTTTGCAATCCCTTGACCCTCTTCATCCCTCATTGCGCCGCCGCTTGACAGACATGGGCATCAACGAAGGTTCCATCATACGCTTAAAAAAAATCAGTTTATTGGGCGGCCCGATCGTCATTGAATGCAACGGCCAACTGGTCGGCCTCCGTCAAAATCAAGTGAAACAACTGGAGGTCGTTCCGACATGGACATGATCGCTCTATTTGGCAATCCCAATACAGGAAAAACCTCATTATTCAACAAGCTGACTCGTACGTATGCAGAAGTAGGGAACTGGTCCGGCGTCACCGTGGAAAAGAAAACAGGGCTCCTGCGTGACAAGTCTGCCGTATTGGTGGATTTGCCAGGTGCCTACTCTTTACTCCCTCTTTCGCTGGATGAAGGTGTTGCAACCCGATATTTGCTGGAAGAGCCGCCTGCGGCCCTGATCAATATCGTGGATGCCTCCCAGCTCCAGCGTAATCTGTATCTGACCGTACAACTACTGGAATATGGCCGTCCCCTTGTACTTGGCTTAAACATGACTGACGTAGCTGATGCCACGGGTCTTCGCGTAAACAAGGAATTGTTGGCTGAACAATTGAACGTTCCCATCATTCCTATGGTGGCACGCACAGGTAGTGGAAGTAAGCAAATGCTCGCATCTCTTCGAGAAGTAAGACATGCATCCAATACTTTTCAACTGGATTACGGCCCAGCCGTCGAAGCGGCTATTCATGATATTTGCAACTTACTGCCGAATGCATCTGTACCGCAACTCCGATGGGCCGCACTGCAATGTCTGGAAAACAATCCTGTCGTCATGGAATGGATGACAGATGAGGTGCAGCGTGAACAAGTAACTGCGCGTATTCGCCGTTGCGAAGAAGAGCTGCTCAGTGAAGGCTGTGCCATCACGCCTGCTCAGCATATTCGTTCTGTACGAACAGCATGGATTGCTGATCTGTGTACCAAGGCACTCGACACCTCCAAGCTCAAGCCGCACAGCCTAACGGATAGGCTAGATGCACTATTAACTCACCGGTATCTGGGGATTCCGATCTTTTTGCTGCTGATGTACGCTACCTTCAAGTTCACCTTCGATTGGGCGGGTACGATCCTTTCAGATATGCTGGATGGATTTTTTTCAGGTGCACTCAGCAGTTGGATTTCTGAATTACTCGTTCACTTGAACGCGTCTGCCTTTACGCAAAGTCTAGTCGTGGACGGCATCGTGGCTGGAGTCGGGGGTGTGCTTGTTTTTCTGCCTCAAATTGCTATTTTATTTCTGATTATCTCGGTGATCGAAGACTCCGGGTATATGGCACGGGTCACGATACTCATGGATCGTCTGATGCAAGCCGTGGGCTTGAACGGGAAAAGCTTCATTCCCTTCATCATCGGATTTGGCTGCAATGTCCCTGCGATTATGGCAGCACGCACCATTGAACAGCCCAGAGAGCGTCTCATTACCACGTTGCTGGTGCCCTTTATGTCGTGTTCGGCCCGCCTGCCGGTATATGCGTTGTTTGCGGGTGTGTTTTTCCCAACACATGCGGCAAGCATCATCATGCTGATGTATGTGTTAGGAATCCTCGTTTCACTTATACTTGCCAAAATTTTTTCCAAAGTATCCATTTTGTCGGGTGAGCCCTCCCTCTTCATCGTGGAACTTCCTCCCTATCGAGTGCCGCAGGCTCTTACACTATTCCGCAGCACATGGGAGAAGGTTAAAGGCTTCGTCCGTAAAGCCGGAACCATTATTCTTGCAGGTTCCGTTGGCATCTGGCTCTTGTCCAATTTCGGTCCGCAGGGCTTCGGGGTAGAAATGGATGACAGCCTGCTTGCCACCGTTGGAGGTTGGTTCGCTCCATTACTAGCCCCTCTCGGTTTTGGCACCTGGCAAGCAGGGGCTTCCCTGCTCACAGGCTTTATGGCCAAGGAAGTTGTCGTATCAACGATGAATATTATTTACCACGTTCCTGATATGCAGGGACTTGAACTACAAGTCAGACATGCCTTTACACCGCTTGCCTCTCTTAGCTTTATGGTGTTCATTCTGTTGTATGTTCCGTGTCTGGCTACGGTAGCGGTCATTCGTAAAGAAACCCTTTCGTGGCGTTGGACCGCATTTTCTGTGATCTATCCTTTGGCCGTTGCATATATCATTGCCGTCTTGATCTATCAATGCGGCAGATTATTAGGTTGGGGTTAAAGTCAGGCCCTATAGTAAATAAAAGGAAGTGAATTCCATGATCAATATCATCATTTTATTGGCGATCCTCGGTTATAGTGCGTGGGTGCTGGTACGATTTTTGCGAAAAAGCCGTCAAGGCGCCTGTGCGGGGTGTTCGTCGAGCAAGTCATGTCCGGGTTGTGCAGCCAGCTCTATGCATGAAGATTATGCGAAAATCAAGAAAAGTATTTAATTCCAACTGATCATCACATGAAAAGCGGCTTCGGGGGTTTCTTACACCCGAAGCCGCTTCTTATTTACGCTTAAAGCTCACCGTATTCAGCGATACACTGCCAAATGCTCATTTAGCTCTCGCGTGTGCAAGTAAACTTCACGATACAGCTCGTATAGACCTTCATACTGTGCCACACGGTCCGGGTTCGGCGAATATCTCGCTGCTTCATGCAGAAATGCTTCAGCACACGCTTGCAGAGATTCAAACCAGCCACTACCATAAGCAGCCAGCATGGCCGCCCCCAAGGCAGGTCCCTGCTCGCTTTCCAGCTTGATGATATCCGCGTTAAAAATATCTGCCTGCATTTGCAGCCATGCCTCATTACGCGCACCGCCGCCGATGGAAATCACTTCATTCACCGTTTTGCCCGTCCCTCTAAGAATATCTATAGATTCCTTGAGCGAAAACGTTATTCCTTCCAGTACCGCTCGTGTAAAATGCGCAAGCTTATGTCCCGCATCCATCCCGATAAAGCTGCCTCGAATGGTTGCATCCGGATGAGGTGTACGTTCGCCAACGATATAAGGCGTGAACAGCAGCCCTTGGCTGCCCGGCTCAATAGAATTCACATCTGCCAATAGTGCATCAAAAGAATGCTCTGGTGCAAAGGTATCCTTAAACCAAGTCAAGCTGTATCCGGCCGCGAGCGTAACCCCCATAATATAATAAGCATCCTGCTCACTATGATTAAAAAAATGCGCCCGCCCCTGCACATCAATATCCTTGCGTTCCTCATAAGAAAGTACAACCCCTGAGGTGCCGATGCTGCATAGGGTGCGGCCTTCACTCAAAATGCCGGCACCAATCGCGCCACATGCGTTGTCCGCACCACCTGCAAAGACCTTCGTTTCAGGCGAAAGCCCGATCTGCTTCGCAATCTCCGGCAAGAGCGTACCCGTCTGATCAAAGGATTCCACCAGCGGCGGGAACAGCGACAACGGTAGATCAAACGCGGCAGCGATCTCTTCGCTCCACTGCTTGTTCGCAATATCCAGCAGCAGCGTGCCCGCCGCATCCGAATACTCCGTCGCCAGCTCTCCTGTCAGACAGTAGCGCACATAATCCTTGGGTAGCATAAAATGTGCCGCACGGGCCAGCACGTCTGGCTCATGCTCCTGCACCCACAGCAGCTTGGGCAGCGTGAAGCCTTCCAGCGCGCGATTACGTGCGATATTCAGCAGGTCCGACCCGAGCTGTTCTTCAATACGACGGCATTGTGCTGTCGTACGCGTGTCATTCCACAGAATAGCCGGACGAAGCACTTGGCCTTCCTTGTCAGTCAGCACAAGCCCGTGCATCTGTCCCGAAAAGCTAATACCGTCTACGGCATCTGTGCCGCCGATTCCGGCCTTCTCCACAAGCTGTTTCAGTGATGCTAACGTGCCACTGACCCAGTCCTCAGGATGCTGTTCGCTATATCCTGCCTTCGGCTGATGGAGTGGATAAGACTGGGAGGTTTCATAAGCCACCTGACCCTTGAGGTTAACCAGCACCGTTTTGACCGCGCTGGTACCCAAATCTACGCCGATGACATAGCGTTCCTGCTCCTGATTTAGCTTCTCCTGCATCGGAGTTCCTCCTTCCCTGTTATCGTGTATTCCTTATTTTATATATGCTTAGTCAGCCAAAATGTATTGATTTAATGTTGCTTTCAGATATTCCTGGCGACCGGATACGTTTTTACGTGGTGTTTCGTTCGCCAGAGCATATTCAGCCAGAGAAGCAAGCGTTGCTTTTCCGGATACGATGTCTGCTCCAATACCTTCTTTAAAGCTGCTGTAGCGCTTCTCAATAAAGTCCTCAAACACACGATCCTCGATCAGTTTGGCAGCTACCTTCAGCCCCTTCGCATACGTATCCATACCTGCGATGTGCGCGAGGAACAAGTCTTCTGGCTCAAACGATGCTCTGCGTACCTTGGCATCAAAGTTGATACCACCACGGCCCAAGCCTTCATTTTGCAGCACTTCATACATCGTCAGGGTCGCATCATACAGATCAACCGGGAATTCGTCCGTATCCCAGCCCAGCAGCAAATCTCCCTGATTTGCATCCAGTGATCCCAGCATGCCGTTAATCCGTGCTACACGCACTTCATGATCAAAAGTATGACCCGCCAAGGTGGCATGATTAGCTTCCAGATTAAGCTTGAAATGTTGATCCAGATCATATTTTTGCAGGAAAGCAATCGTCGTCGCAGCATCAAAATCATACTGATGCTTCGTTGGCTCCTTCGGTTTTGGCTCAATCAGGAACTGAGCGTCAAAGCCAATTTCACGCGCATAGTCTACGGCCATATGGAACATACGTCCCAAATTGTCCTGCTCCAGCTTCAAATCCGTGTTCAGCAGTGTTTCGTAGCCTTCACGGCCTCCCCAGAAAACATAGTTATCTGCGCCCAGACGTTTGCCCACTTCCAGTCCTTTTTTAATCTGAGCAGCTGCGTGTGCGTATACATCTGCATTGCAAGTCGAGGCAGCACCATGCAAATAACGTGGATGGCTAAACATGTTCGCCGTGTTCCACAGCAGTTTTTTCCCCGTAGCTTTCATATGGTCCTCAATCAGATCCACGATGGTATCCAGATTGCTGTAAAATTCCTTCAATGACGCGCCTTCCGGTGCAATATCCACATCGTGGAAAGCGAAATAAGGTAAATTCAGCTTATCCAGCAGTTCAAAGGCAGCTTCCACACGTGCCTTCGCCAAATCCAGCCCGGTAAACTTGGACCATGGACGTTCCGCTGTTTCTACACCAAAAGGATCGGAGCCGCCTGCAACCAGTGTATGCCAGTAGGCCATGCTAAAACGTAAATGCTCCTCCATCGTTTTTCCCGCTACAATTTCCTGTGGATTATAAAATTTGAACGCAAAAGGATTGTCGGATTGCTTGCCCTCAAAGTTAATTTTAGATACCTGTTCGAAATAAGCCATTATAAGTTCCTCCTTTATAGTAAACGTTTACAAAAACGATTCTAGCACAGCCAAAAGACTTTGTCTATTGCTTAAACTAAGTTTGTTTTTATGATATAATATCAGGAATTACACCAACAGGAAGTGAATGAACCATGAATGTCACTGGCGATCAGGCGCTTGTCAAAAAGCTGAATAAATCCATTGTGCTGGAGCGTATTCGCCTTCATGCTCCGCTATCCCGGGCACAGTTATCCAGTCAAACTGGATTAAACAAGGCAACCGTTTCCAATCTGGTGGCAGAGCTCATTACCGATGGATTGGTGTATGAGACAGGATTAGGAGAATCCAGCGGTGGGCGTAAGCCTTTAATGCTGCTGTTCAATAGCCGTGCAGGCTTTGTACTCGGTATTGAGGTCAGCGTACAGTACATCAAGGGCGCTCTGACCGATCTGGCAGGTACCATTGAAACGGAGCTTACCTTTTCTCTAACCCAGCATGATCCCGCCTTTGTTATGGAACAGATTCGAAAGCTCGTTCAGGAGCTTATGCAGGTCACTCCTCCCTCCCCTCATGGTATTGTCGGCATTGGACTGGGGGTACCGGGTATGGTGGATGAGACCGGAACCGTGCTGTTCGCACCCAATCTGGGCTGGGAAGGGGTTCCGCTGCGGCAGCAGCTTGAGGCTGAGCTAGGTCTGCCCGTCGTAGTAGATAACGAAGCCAACGTCGGCGCGCAGGGCGAGTTGTACTATGGTATGGACGGCGATCACCGACAGCTGGTGCGGGATCTGGTCTACATCAGTGCAGGGTCTGGAATCGGGGCCGGGATTATCATTGACGGCAAACCGTATCAAGGAGCTTGGGGGTACGCCGGAGAGACGGGTCATATGACCATTGATTGGAACGGACGGCTCTGCTCCTGTGGTAGTCGCGGCTGCTGGGAGCTGTATGCTTCAGAGAAGGCGTATGCATCATCCACATTGAAACTGCCTGCACATAATACAGCGGAATTACTGCCGTTTGCTCAGCAAGGTGAAGCGAGTACATTAAGCGTCCTTGAAGATATTGGACGATATTTGGGTGTGGGTATTACCAGCATTGTGAACAGCCTTAACCCCGGGATGCTTATCATTGGCGGTCCACTGGCGGAAGCCAGACCTTGGTTGGAGCAAAGTATGCGTGAAGTGATTGACGAACGTGCCTTGCCCTATCACCGTCGGCAACTACAGATTCGTTTCTCCACGCTTGGCAGCCGTTCGACGATGCTAGGCGCCGCCTATGCAGCAACCGCTCCTTTTCTCGGGCGTGTACGCGTGTCCTTATAAGTAAAAAGGCCCCCATTGCAGTATGTAGCTGCGATAGGAGCCTTTTCTTAACCATATAACGATCATAGGACCGTCGTCTGCTGTTAGGTTGGATTAAGCGTTCAACACTTTTTCAAACTTGGTTTTGTTCATACCGGAAATACGTTCTTCCCCGATCAAAGTCAATGGAACGGCACGAATGCCCATATCCCAAACCTCTTGAGCAAAAGCTTCATTGGTTTCAATGTTGCGTTCTTCGTACTCCACGCCTTTTTCACTCAAGTAGCTTTTTACTTGACGGCAATGCGGGCAGTTTGTAGATGTGTATACGATTGCTTTTTCCATGAATATCACCTCATCATTTATTTTGTTACATCATATTTATTCAAACTTGCGTGGATCATTACAGGGCCAGTGCGCTGTGCTCCAGGCTTTCGATGTATTTCTCGCTGTCCATAGCAGCCATGCAGCCACTACCTGCTGCGGTAATTGCTTGTCTGTAGCGTGTATCCTGTACGTCGCCACAAGCGAATACGCCAGGCACGTTTGTTTCGGAAGTACCCGGATTTACGACGATATAACCGTTCGCATCCGTTGTAATTTGTCCTTCGAGGAAGCCCGTATTCGGATGATGACCAATCGCCACGAATACGCCGCTAACTGTAATGATTTCCTCTTCACCTGTTGCATTATTCAGTACTTTCAAGCCAGTGACTCCGTTCTCGTCCGCAATCACTTCTACAGGAGTACGATTAAGCGCCCATTCAATTTTGTTGTTCGCACGAGCACGATCCTGCATAATTTTGGAGGCGCGCATTTCTTCACGACGATGCACCAACGTTACTTTAGAGGCAAAACGAGTCAGGAAATTGGCTTCTTCCAGTGCAGAGTCTCCGCCGCCGATGACAACAATTTCTTTGCCACGGAAAAAGAAGCCGTCGCATGTTGCGCAAGTGCTTACGCCACGTCCGATATTATCCTGTTCACCGGGAATACCCAGGTACTTGGCAGTCGCTCCTGTGGAAATAATCAGCGTATCGGTAACCAGTTCACCCAAACCCTCTACATCCAAAGTAAATGGACGAGCAGTTGTGTCTACTTTGTTTACCCAGCCTGTGCGGAATTCAGCGCCAAAACGCTCCGCTTGCTTACGCATATTATCCATCAAATCGGGTCCCATGATTCCTTCCGGAAAACCTGGGAAATTTTCAACTTCCGTAGTCGTAGTTAATTGTCCGCCTGGCTGTGGTCCTTCGATCACCAGTGGGCTCATGTTAGCGCGTGCCAGATAAATTGCAGCGGTCAAACCGGCAGGGCCGGTACCTATAATAATGGACTTGTACATATCTTGGTTCCTCCTAAAATATCATAAGTATTATATAACGAGTTTTCGGAACCGGGCGCTGGGCAACTGCATATACTCTAAAAGTAATTCCGCCAGAAGCTTATCCCAAAATGTGGACACCCGGATACTACAAAAACGAATCACTTGTTTTGTAGCTTTTTATGACTTAGACTGATTCTAAATCCTAATTTCATTATGCGGAAATAGCTGTAAACAGTCAAATGAAGTTTTCGTGAAGCGAAGCTTAAAGATAAATCAGGTATGGAGGGATTATCCCGATTATGAATGACGTTTTTGTAGGTAGCTTTATTTCTGCCCTGTCCACTGGACTCGGCGCCGTGCCCATACTGTTTATGCGTAATATCACGCATCGGCTTCGCGATGTTCTGTTGGCTTATGCCGCAGGAATTATGACCTCTGCCTCCGTGTATAACCTCATTCCCGAAGCGATCCAGCATTCCAATTGGTTCGTGCTGACTGCGGGAATTCTGCTCGGCTGCCTCGTATTACTGGTGATGGAGATGTACATTCCCCATGCGGATTTGGAGGACCCAGATTCCAAGACCTTTCAACTGGAATCCAAATCTTTTCTCATCATCGCAGCTATTACATTGCACAATTTACCGGAAGGACTCTCTGTTGGGGTCAGCTATGCGAGTGAGACTCACAATCTCGGCAATCTGATCGCCTTCTCTATCGGCCTGCAAAATGCCCCGGAAGGCTTTATCGTAGCGTTGTTCCTTGTGAATCAAAACATCGGCCGTTTCAAGGCCTTGGGCATTGCTACCCTCACCGGAGCTGTGGAAATCATTACGAGTCTGATCGGCTTTTATTTGAGTAGCTGGGTGAACGGACTGGTACCTTACGGCCTTGCTTTTGCCGCCGGAGCCATGATGTTTATCGTCTACAAGGAACTGATTCCCGAGAGTCACGGGGATGGCAACCAGCGGATCGCCACATTCTCTTTTATTCTCGGCTTAATTACGATGATTGGGCTAACCGAATGGCTATAGCCGAGCAACACAAAAAGGCCGCCTTCTGCCTGTAATCCAGACAGATAAGCAGCCTTTTTGGCGTGTTCACATGGAGATACCTCATTTTTTTTGGTTCATGGAGCGCAATGCTTCACGATACTGCTCGTCCTCACTTTTGTGAGTCTCCTTCTCTCCATTGGATATTGGGGAATGTCTTTCCTTTTCTTCGTCCTTTTTGGCAAAACCACGTAAAGCCGCACGATAATCCTGATCTCCGTAAGCATCTTTAATATTCTCGCGATCTTTTTCCACCTTCTTATCCGTCTGGATATCAGGCACCTTGTGTTGTTCCTCCGCATGATGCTCTTCGACATCGATATCCTTAGGAGGCGTCTCTTGCGCAGGATCTATCCATTCACGCGCCTCGGGTTCCACCTGTACAGGATAAGGACGTTTGCTTCTTTGCCGTGAGTCCTCTTCGGTAGAGCGAGTCTTGGAAGAGGACTTGCGCGTCATCTTCGTATTAAATACCAGCAAAAAAATAAAGGCAACCGCAGCTACTACGATAAAAGCAATGGTCATCGGTAGCCTCCTATTCTCTTTCAGCGCTACGGTACCGTCCCGCTATTTCAGCGACCCGTTTGCCCAAAGAGCGGCCTAGTGCAAGATCATCACCCGTTGGAAGATTAGGTGGTCCATTGGGTTCAGTCTCCACCGGACATGTTATCCCTACGCCGTAATAGGAGCCGTATAATGCATTTTCCGTAATATTGGCGGGCAGTCCTACAATAATCATGCCTTGATGAAGCATTGGAGTAATCAAATTCAGAAGTGTGGATTCCAATCCACCATGAATGGTAGCGGTTGTGCAAAACACAGCGCCGATTTTGTCCACCAGCTTGCCCTGCGCCCACAGATACCCCAGCTTATCAATCCAGCTTTTCAGACCGCTGCTGATCGTACCAAAATGCCCCGGACAACCCCATAGGATCGCATCCACACTCACTAGCTCATTCACATCGGCCTCATTTACATGCTTTAACAACACTTCCGTGTGCTCAAGGTGTGCTCCTTCTGCAATTGAGCGTGCGAGACGTTCGGTATGCCCATTTTCACTGTCATATACAATCATGATTCTGGTCGTCGTCATTATGCGCATCATCCTTTGTCAGCAAAATCATCCTTTTCGCATGCGCTCTTAACCTTGCCCAAAATCCATCTGAATATTATGAATCGTTTGACGCATACTTTGAAAATCCAAGAACTAGGGAGGCATGTTAACACATGAATTCACGCGCCATATTAGTCAACTTGCTAGTTATTATCATTATTCTGGCAGGAGGTGGAGCCGCCGCCTATTACTACAATCAATCCGCCAACTACATAAAAACCGATAATGCCCAAGTGAGTGGACAAGCGGTTACCGTTGCCTCTCCAGGCGCTGGCAAGCTCACAGGCTGGAATGCTGAAGTTGGTAAAACCTACACCGCTGGAAGCACACTGGGTAATGTAGAAGGAGGCGGAAGCCGAATTAGCGTTACGATTCCAACCGATGGTACCATCGTGCAGCAATCTGCGGTCAACAACTCAATTGTTGGGGCAGGCACGCCTTTAGCGAAGGCTTTTGATCTAAACAATTTATGGATTACCGCCAATATAGACGAAACGGCTGTACAGGATCTTCAAGTAGGACAAACCGTAGATGTATATATTGATGCTTACCCGGATACGTCCCTGAGCGGTAAACTCGAAAAGATCGGCCTGGCGACCGCATCGACTTTTTCACTACTGCCCACTTCCAACACCACTGCCAACTATACCAAGGTGACGCAGGTCGTGCCTGTCAATATTTCCATTCAAGGTTACAAGGGGCTGGGTATTATCCCGGGAATGAGTGCGACTATCAGAGTTCACAAGTAGGGGGCTGTCATGGATCAAAAAATGTCCGTCGGACGTATTCTGTCCGTGCTGCTGCTAGGCGCCTTCATTTCGATTTTGAATCAAACGCTGCTTAACGTGGCCATTCCACACTTAATGAATGATTTCAATGTGTCTGCCACAACAGTTCAATGGCTTTCCACCGGATATATGCTAACCAACGGGATTTTGATTCCTATCACTGCTTTTCTGATTGAGTCCTTCGGAACACGTGCGCTGTTCATCTCCGCGATGGGGTTATTTACTGCCGGGTCTGTCGTCTGTGCTGCCAGTACCGGCTTTGCGCCTATGCTGGTTGGACGTGTTATCCAGGCCAGCGGAGCAGGCATCATCATGCCTGTGGTGATGAACGTGTTCCTGACTGTGTTTCCTCCAGAAAAACGGGGCGCTGCCATGGGTACTATGGGAATCGCCATGATGTTTGCCCCGGCGATTGGACCAACTTTATCCGGCTATATTGTGGAGCATTACAGCTGGCGGCTGCTATTTTTACTTGTTATTCCGCTGGCGGTCATTGATATTCTGTTTGCCATACGCTGGCTCAAAAATGTATCCAAGCTAACGAAACCGAACTTTGACCTGCTGGGAACCGTCTTTTCCACCCTTGGGTTTGGCTTCCTGCTGTATGGCTTTAGTTCAGCTGGGGACAAAGGCTGGGGTAGCAATACAGTAATACTCACACTCGCTGCCGGGATTGTGTTTATTGTATTGTTTATCGTGCGCGAGCTGAACATGCTACAGCCGATGCTGGAGTTCCGTGTGTTTAAATATGATATTTTTACTGTATCAACCTTAGTCGGGGCTACCGTCAACATGACGATGTTTGGCGGTATGCTGCTGCTGCCAATCTATTTGCAAAATATACGCGGCTTTACACCGTTGCAATCCGGTCTGCTGCTGTTGCCGGGTGCACTGCTGATGGGTGTGATGTCACCCATATCAGGGGCAGTATTTGACCGTATAGGCGCAAGGCCGTTGGCGATCATTGGGCTGATCATTACGGCAGTCACGACATGGGAGTTCAGTCTGCTAACCGACGCCACCACCTACGGACATATTATGATCATCTATACGATTCGCAGCTTCGGAATGTCACTGCTGATGATGTCCGTCCAGACGGAAGGGCTAAACCAGTTGCCTCCCCATCTCGGTAGCCATGGTACAGCCATGTCCAATACAGTACGGCAAATTGCCGGGTCTATCGGTACCGCTTGGCTCATTACTGTAATGAGCAGCCGGACCACGATTCATGTAGCGGATTATGCGAATGTCGCTACCACCGCCAATGTTCCTTTAACCGAAGGGGTAGCACAGTTGGGACAAACCCTCGCGCAAACGGCGGGTATTTCAACAGAAAGTGGTTCATCGTTGGCGCTACAACAGGTGTACCGAAATGCTGTTACGGAATCGACGATCCATGGCATTAATGATGCCTTTATCATTGCTACAGGGATTGCGCTGGCAGGGCTATTGTTTTCCTTGTTCTTACGACGGTCTACGCCACGCCGAAGATAGACGTACAGCGTTGCGAGGCTGCAAAAGAAGGAGCATTCACCCCTTGAATTTTTAAGAGGATGAATGCTCCTTCTTGTGATTATTAGCCCTATGACCGTAATAAGCGCAGGCCATTCAAAATAACCAGTAATGTGCTACCTTCATGCCCAATAACCCCAAATGGCAGGGCTATATCTTGCACAAAGTTGCTGATCACAAGCAGCAAAATGACACTTACCGCAAAGATCATATTTTGTTTAACCACCCGCTGCGCCTTGCGGGCCAGTGCTACCGTCGGAGCAATCTCCTCGATTCCATCGTTCATCAGCACAACGTCTGCGACCTCCAGTGCGGCTCCGCTGCCATGCATCCCCATGCCTAGTCCTACGGTTGCCGCTGTCAACGCAGGAGCGTCGTTCACACCGTCGCCGACCATGACGACATGCCCGTACTGCTCCCGCAGCATGCGAATATGGCTGACTTTGTCCTCCGGCATTAAGCCAGCATACACGGCGTCAACTCCGGCCTGCGCCGCGATCACAGCGGCCGTTTCTGGACGGTCCCCGGTTAGCATGACAACCCGGATACCCTGCGCTTGCAGTCGTTTCACGGACTCTTGGGCCTGCGGACGCAGCTCGTCGCGTAGTGCCAGCATTCCGGCAATCCGATCATTCGCGAGGATGATGGATACGGTTTTGCCCTCAGCTTCCAGCCGGGCCCGACTCTCCATCCACTTTGGCTCTGCCAGAGAACCAGGTTCATCCAGTACATTTGTACGCCCAATTTTCCACTTCACCCCACCTATGATGCCTTCCATTCCCCATCCGGTGAGTGCCTGCACTTCTTCGGTTGGAAGAAGATCTCTCTGTCCCAAATCAGCTTCGGCTTTGGCTACAATCGCTCGCGCCAGTGGATGCAAAGAATAGCTTTCAATTGTGGCGACCATATGCAATAACTCATCGGCATCGTATTCTGCGGCGGTAATCCAATCCGTGACGACAGGTGACCCCATCGTTAACGTGCCTGTTTTGTCAAAAGCAACAACAGAAGTCAATGCCATATTCTCCACATGTGCACCACCTTTGAACAGGATGCCCCGTCGGGCACGGTTGGAAATGGCCGATAGCATTACTGGCATAATGGATGATACGAGCGCACAGGGGGAGGCCACGACGAGGAACACCATAGCCTTGTAAAACGCTGCTGCCCACGTCCAGCCTAATGCTATGGGTGCACCGGCAATGACGATCAGCGTGACAGCAACAACAATTCGAGCGTACACCGATTCGAACGTTTTAATAAAACGCTGGGAATCAGGAACTTCGGTCTGAGCCTCTTCCACCATACGAATGATTTTCGAAAATAAAGTGTTCTCTGAGGACTGACTAACCTCCACATATAGCACCCCTTCTCCATTAATGGTGCCCGCATATACCTCGTCACCTTCCACCTTATTTACCGGAATAGATTCACCGGTAATCGATGCCTGATTCACTGCCGAAACGCCCTTAGAGATTCGGCCGTCCGCCGGAATCAGTTCGCCCGGCTTCACCAGCAGCAGGTCGCCTGGCAACAGCTGCTCAATGCCGACCGTTTCGGTCCCCTCGCGAGACAAGCGCAAAGCCGTTTCCGGCTTCAACGCCATAAGCTCAGAAATATCCTTACTACTACGCTCGGTGGTATAGCTCTCCAGCGCACCGCTGAGTGCAAAAATAAAGATCAGCATGGCTCCTTCATTCCAATAGCCAATGGCCGCAGCTCCTAGGGAGGCAGCAATCATGAGCAGGTTAACATCCAGATCATGTTCTCGGATCAGTGTTTCGACTCCTTCCCTGGCTTTGGACCAGCCCCCAAGGGCATAGGACACCACATACAGAATGACCGATAGCCATTGCCACCAATGTGAGACTCCCCATGCCATCAACATCAGCAATCCACTACCTAGAGCAGCTTGCATCTCCTTGTTTTTCAGCATACTTTTAAGCTGAAATTGCGGCTTACGATTCGGACCGGGTCGTCCGCTGCCACTGTTTTTTGAAAGGGTTCGGTTAGAGGGAGACAATGTATCTTGTAATCGTTGAACAGCTTGCATCATGTCACGTTCCTTTCCATATTTTGTTCCTTGTACTAGCATCTCATTGAGAATGATATCCATTGTTAAGTGCCCTAAAATAGCACATGCTGCTTCGGGAAGCCCGAAGCAGCATGTTTAGCAAATGAGAATGATAATCATTTTTGCGTCTATACAATTATTTTGGTTTAGAGAAACTTTTGTTTTATTATATACCTTTTCTTTTCCACTTGTAAACCAGCAATGGTCTAAATAAAAAAAGATACCCGCGCAAACACCGCAGGTATCCTCCATATTTAGAGCATCCGATTCAGGATTTACAAAAATCGATTCCAGTCGCTCCAAAGTGTAATATATAGACGAACTAGGCCATTTCGATCTATATTTTGTTCTTTGAAAATCGCTTATTGGATTTTTGCAAAATCCTCTATTACATGAATTCAGGTTATCTTCAGGCTAAAGGAAACTTCCACGCATGGTTGTGTGCAGCCCCAGAAGTGCGCTGACGATCTGCGGGCTGTTGCAGTCCCAAACGCGCAGCTGCAAGGCGTGCGGCGGGAACTGCTGTGTCCGGGCAAATGACCCCCGTCAGCTCATTCTCCCAGATCGAAATCCCATCCAGAGACTGGTTAATTTCATCTATTGCTACCCATAAAGGAAGCTCGGGCTTTACACGTCGAACAGCTTCCATTATGCATTTTATCGTATCACTAGTATTCTCATGACCATCGACACCGGGTGGAATCAACTGATCCTCAGTCCTAATATCATCGGATGGAGTTGGTATGACTTCTAAAATGACCGTATCGGCAAAACGTGTCAGATCTGCAGCTTGAGCCACCTGCTTGATATGTCGTGCACCCACTTTGGATATGTTATTGGGGTTGGCTGACTCCTCCGACCGTGCGGCTTCCTTGTTCCATGTTGGGCTTATGTTAGGCACCAAAGACGGGGCAACTGTCAAAAGCACGCCTACCCGATATGGAATGCACCGAAGACGTCCGCATAAGGTCTGCTCCGCAACGCCGTCAATCCAGTCTCGGGTTGCCCGGAATTCGTCCACGTCAGCCGGATTGCGTACCATAATCTCCAGCTTGGGTTCTCCCCCCTGCCGCACGCTCCGCAACGCCGCACGCAGTAATGCCTCCAGCTGCATATCTTGCAAGCTGCCAATACCCACTGCATTGTTCTGCTCCATTAGGGCAACAGTGAGTGGCGATCCGTTCAGAGACTCGAATAAGCCTTCATACTCTGTTTCCAGCAAGCTGATAATCCGGCGGGACAAATGCTCACACAATCCAGGCAGGCCAGATGCCTGGTTAAAGGTTTTGTACGTGTCAGATGCACGAGAGCCGGGAATAAGGATGGGGTCGGGCTCCCCGTCAGGGGCATGAATCGTCTGTCCAGACTCAGCTACGTCCAGATAGGCATAGCATAATTCCCCAACGCGGCCAGAGGCCTGTGACAAGGGGCCATGCAGAAGACTATAACCGTCGAAACTGCCTATTTCTGATGCTGTCTCTGTACTTATACGACTCATACTTGTAGGAGCATCGGCATAAATCCGTATGAAGGTACGTCTGTATTCATCGCTCCATTTTAGGAGTGTACCCATTGCTTGCCCAATATCGTTGCCGCTATTCAGCATCGTTTCCCCAAGTAATTCGGGATTCGCAGCCATCAAAGCCTCCGCTCGGCTGATTACGCCCTGCTCAGCTAAACCAACCAGCCAGCCCAACGGATCTTCCCCCTGCGTAGCAGATACTTCATGGCTGCCTGCCCTTAGCGTCTCCATAGCCAACCTCTGTGCAGCAGTCTCCATAACCGACTCTGGATCTTTGAGATCCCGGCTGTTTTTGCCGCCCAACAGCTCTGCGAATACATGCATCAGTTTAGCCTCCATGCTATTAATCCATCCTTTCTTCCGTCAGCAAGTTGGCACACACGAATTTGAGTACCCCTCCAAATAAGGAAAACGCTTACTCATAATGGAGCAACCGAATCTTACATGGGCCTTACTTGTAAAGCCCCTACCTTAACGTATTAGGCACGCCACGCATTTATACATCTGGGCACAGCTCCCCTACAACCCACAAGTAATCTCTATACTGCTGGTACAAGACCACTCGAAAAAGGAACCTATAAAATAAACACCCCCGGTTTTCACAGGATGCCTACATCCGATGTTAACCCGGGGGTGTTTATTTTTTACTCGTAAGAACGAACCTTCAATACACGCATCACATTCAATACGGCTAGCAATGTTACACCTACATCGGAAAATACAGCCTCCCACATCGTAGCAATACCGAATGCTCCCAGCGTAAGAAACACAGCTTTGACACCTAGTGCAAAAATGATGTTTTGCCATACGATACGACGTGTGCGCTTGGCGATATGGATGGCCGTAACCAGCCTTGAAGGCTCGTCGTTCATGATTACGATATCTGCCGCCTCAATCGCAGCGTCCGAACCCAAGCCACCCATCGCTACACCGACATCGGCCAGCGCCAGTACGGGTGTATCATTGATTCCATCGCCCACGAACAAAATTTTGTCGCTCGTTTTTTTACTTGCAGACAACTGCTCGATGGCTTCGGCTTTGTGCTGAGGTAACAGCTCTGCCCTTACTTCATCCAAACCCAGCTGTCGTCCTACAGCCTCGGCAACTGTCCGATTGTCACCCGTCAGCATGATGGTTTTCACCACACCCAACTTTTTCAGTGAAGTAACCGTTTGGGCTGCGTCTTCCTTAACCTCATCTGAAATCAGAATGCACCCGGCATACGTTCCGTCTACCGCCACATGTACGACCGTTCCTTCATCCAGCGTCCCTGCTTGCTGCGCCACGTTAAAAGCAACATGTTCCCGCTCCATCAGCTTGGCGTTCCCGGCTGATACCAGACGACCATCTATTTGTGCCTGAATCCCGTGACCGGATATTTCACTATACTGCTGAACCCGTTCTGCTCTGAGTTCTTTACCGTAGGATTCACGCAAAGATGCAGCAATAGGATGTGTCGAATGCAGCTCCGCCAAAGCGGCGGTTTCGAGCAGGGTTTCGTTTGTAAAATCCCCGGCAGGATAAATCCCTGTTACACGGAAAACACCTTTGGTGAGTGTGCCTGTTTTATCAAAAACAGCGTATTTTACATGATTCAGAGCTTCAAGATAATTCCCGCCCTTGATCAGAATACCTGAACGGGAGGCTGCCCCGATTCCCCCAAAGAAGCCCAATGGAATAGATACTACCAGCGCACATGGACAAGAAATAACGAGGAAAACAAGCGCACGGTACACCCAATCTGCAAATTGTGCACCTGGCACAACAAGCGGTGGAACAACCGCCAACAACAGCGCTACAATAACCACTACGGGAGTATAGTATCTGGAAAATTTCGTGATAAACTTTTCAGTCGGCGCTTTTTTGGCACTCGCATTTTGCACTAATTCCAAAATTTTAGAGACCGCGGATTCACTAAACTCTTTGCTAACCTCTACCGTTAGAAGCCCGTTCGTATTGATAAATCCACTCAACACGCTACTTCCCGGCTCCACAGTACGAGGCACCGATTCACCAGTCAACGCAGAGGTATCCACATGCGATTTACCATCTACAACTTTACCGTCCAGCGGGATCTTCTCGCCTGGCTTAATCACAATCAAATCCCCAATGCGAACGTCTTCTGGAGACACTCTCCGTACGGACTCAGCCGTCTTCAGGTTCGCATAGTCCGGTCTAATATCCATCAGATCACTGATGGATTTACGTGAACGGTTAACTGCAACACCTTGAAACAGTTCTCCGATTTGATAAAAGAACATGACAGCTACGCCTTCCGGGTATTCCCCAATCGCAAATGCACCAACAGTAGCCAGCGTCATCAGGAAGTACTCGTCAAAGGCCATTCCACGCACCAGACTGCGTGCAGCCTGCAAGACAACATCACCGCCAACGATGATATATGCCAGTAAAAATAGGGCCAGCTTGCCTACACCTTCGACAGGTAACCACCAGGCAACAGCCGCAACGACCGCACCAATAGCCAAACGCGCAATCATGCGGCGCATACCGTCCGTACCGTGATCATGCGTATGCCCAGCGTGGCTATCATCTCCATGCGAATGTGAATGAGCATGGGTGGATTCACCATGTTTGTGTTCTGCATGGTGGTTGTGATGCTCGTGTGTATGTCCTTCACCTTCATCATTATGCTCATGACCGCATGCACAATCCTCTACGCTATCTGATTGTACTGCACCAGCATGGCTTCGACTGTCTTCATGTAGGTGGCCCCGGGCACTTTTTACCACCATCCGAACATGTGGCTCAAGTCTATGAACCTTCCGTTCCGTCTGGCGAAAAACCTCTTCTTTTTGATCCGAACTTGTGGTCATCGTCAACGTTTTCGTAACAAAATTGACCGAGCAATCCATGACCCCTTCTATTTTACTGACTCCATTTTCAATCTTGAGCGCACAGTTGGCGCAATCCAAACCTTCCAAAATCCATTCATGCCGTTCCGTTCTTTTTAGAGCATCCATAATCATTGGCCTCCAATTAACTATATATGAGCAACTGTTCATATATTATTTATTAAGGTCATTATATTCAGGATCAGGGTCAAAAGTCAATGACATCAAGCCCTTTTTAACAAAAAAATCGACTTCAACGGACAAACGCCAAAAGAGCGCCAATCGCTTGGCGCCCTCTGTTGTTTTATCCCAAAAGATTATTGATGTGATATGTGTTGATGGGTTTGCAAAAAGATCTGCTCCACATGATTATCATCCAGTGAATAAAACACCGTTTTGCCTTCTTTGCGTCGTTTGACAATACGCAGGTTGCGCAAATAACGAAGCTGGTGGGATACCGCAGATTGTCCCATATTGAGCACCTGGGTCAGATCATGAACACACAGTTCTTTTTGTGCCAGGGCATAAATCAGCTTGATTCGTGTCGGGTCACCCAAAGCTTTAAACAGCTCCGACATTTTGTATGCGATGGAATCCTCAACAAGGGAAGATTTTATGCGCTCGATTTCCTGATCTGAACCGTGACAAGCCGGCTCGCAATCCAAAGCTTCCGTTTCAGAATTCATCCTTTTCACCCCGTGTATTTCGACTTGATGCTCCTATTATAGCAAATTCGTAGAGTTTACGAATAGCTTATATTACAGCTTGCCCTGTAACAGAAGACTTCCAAGTCTCAAATGCTTGCCTAACGCTATAGCTTTACAGTACATAAAGCTTAATTCAGCGTCTTTAATACTTCATCACTGTAAGGAATAATTTCTTCTATTTGTTGATCACGTAACTTCACCGCAAACGCTGGATCAACCAGCAAAGCACGTCCAACCGCAACCAGATCAGCTTCCTCTCGTTCTACTTGCCCCACGAGTTGTTCTAATCTTGCCTCTACACTACTGGATTGTTCGGTTTGACGATTATTATTTTTTTCAAAATCACTCAAAAACGCCTTCTCCAAGCCAATGGAGCCTACAGTAATAACTGGCTTACCTGTTATCTTTTTCGTCCAAGCTGCCAGGTTTAGATCGGACCCTTCAAATTCCGGTTCCCAAAAACGGCGGCTTGAGCAATGGAATACATCCACTCCTGCCTTCACTAATGGAGCGAGAAACTGTTCAAGTTCCTGAGGTGTCTGTGCCAGCTTTTCTTCATAGTGGTACATCTTCCACTGGGAGAATCGCAGTATAATTGGGAAATCCGGCCCTACTGCACGACGACAAGCCTCAATGACCTCCACCGCAAACCGAGTACGCTGGACCAGATTGCCTCCATATTGATCGGTACGCTTATTCGTTTTGTCCCAGAAAAACTGATCAATTAAATAGCCATGTGCTCCATGGAGCTCAATACCGTCAAAACCCACTCGCTGGGCATCGGCAGCGGCCTGAGCATAGGCTGCGATAATATCAGCAATCTCGGTCTCGGTCAACGGCTCAACTACCTTTTCACCGGCAGGAGAAATACCGGACGGACCGACAGGCAATGCCTCGGGATTCGGTTGGTTATCCGCACCTATTTCGCGAGCTGTACCCACATGCCAGAGCTGCGGTATAATCTTGCCACCTACCGCATGAACCTCCTCGACTACCTTGGCCCACCCCTTTAATCCCTCACCATAAAAATTAGGAATGCTGGTGTGCTCTACAGCTGCGGGATGATTAATAGCAGTTCCCTCCGTAATAATCAAACCAACCGCATTTTCTGCACGCCGACGATAATACATCACCACGTCAGGCCCTGGGATACCTTGAGGAGAAAAATTTCGTGTCATTGGCGCCATAACAATCCGATTGGGAAGAGTTAAATTACCTGCCTTAAAAGGTTTAAACAGTAATTCTGTGTTCATTACTTTTCCCTCCGCTCTCCACTAGTATTATCGTTTTCACTCTACTGTTATACAATTCCATTTTACACATATGTAAACTTGAGTTCAAGAAGCCACAGTTTTAATTTTAATAAGCAACACAAAAAAAGAAGAAGCGGTTCTAAGTCCGCTCCTTCTTTCCTAATTAGTTTGTACTTGTGTGATTTTTAGTGTGCTACCATGTTGTATTCCATAATCCATACTGAACCACCAACGACGGTCAACAGGATCACTACACCAAGAATCAAGGTCATAACATTCCAACGTGGTCCATTGCTTTCACGGATGTGCATGAAGAAGAAAAGCTGAACCAGAAATTGCAGCACTGCCGCGGCTAAAATAACAACCATGGTCGAAGTGCGGCTCAACATATGATTCATCACCACGAAGAGAGGAATGATGGTCAGTACGATGGACAGAATAAACCCGATAACATAGGATTTCACTGAACCGTGAGAATCATCATGACCATGCGAACCCGCTCCTGATTGATGCTGTGCCATCTACATCACCCCCATCAAATAGACGACTGTCAGCAAGAAGATCCAGACAGCGTCCAAAAAGTGCCAGTACAAGCTCAATGCCGAAACTTTCCCCTTCGTCTCTGGTGTAAGCCCGCGTTTTTTCAACTGGAACATGAGTCCAATCATCCAAACCAGACCTAACGAAACGTGAAGTCCGTGCGTTCCGACTAGAGTGAAGAATGCCGACAAGAACGCACTGGTTCCAAAATTGGCTCCTTCGTGTACCATTTCAACAAACTCGTAAACTTCAAAACCGATAAAACCAAGACCCAGGATCGCTGTTACGATTAACCAGCTGATTAATCCCTTCATGCTTCCTTTGTTCATAGCCAACACAGCCAGACCACTTGTGAAGCTGCTCGTGAGCAAGAGGAACGTTTCAATAATAACGCCCGTCATGTTAAACAGCTCTGCGCCACCTGGTCCTCCGGCCGTGTTATTCCGAAGGACAACGAAGGTTGCGAACAAGGTACTGAACAGGATTACGTCCGTTACGAGGAAGATCCAAAAACCAAGCATCTTCAGCTCTTGCGGATCGTGATGCCCGTGGTCATGATCATGGCTGTGATGTGCTGCAGCTTGTGCCATTATACAGACCCCCTTATTGCCGCTTCCGTGCGTTTTACTTCATCCGCAGGGATATAGTAGTCGCCATCGTAGGAGAAGAACGAACGGCAAATCATACAAATTGCCACACCGATCAGCCCTGGAATATAGAAGAACGACCATCCGAATACGAACCCGAAACCTGCAATGAAAAAGAATACCGACATAATGAATGGAATCGCCGAGTTTTTCGGCATATGAATCGCTTCAATTGGCGGTTGCTTTCTGAAAATACCTTTTGCACGTTTATCTTTTTCTGCCCACCAGTCATCACGTTCTTCTACTTGTGGAATGGTAGCAAAATTGTATTCCGGTGCAGGTGAAGGTATCGACCATTCCAACGTATGGCCACCCCAAGGGTCGCCTGTTGTATCCTTCAGCTTGCGGTAATTCTTGATGCCCAGAAGAATTTGAAGAACCTGGAACAAGAACCCAATCCCCATCAGGAATGCCCCAACGGTCGAAACGAGGTTAAGCGGCTGCCAGCCGGTATCCCAGCCATAAGTGCTCAGACGACGCGTCATACCCATCAGACCGAGAGAATATTGTGGAATAAAACATACATAGAAACCGATGTTCCAGAACCAGAAAGCCCATTTACCAGGCGTTTCAGGCAATGTGAAACCGAACATTTTAGGCCACCAATAGTACAGACCTGCCAAGTAACCAAACACTACACCACCAATCAGAGCGGAGTGAAAGTGAGCGATCAAGAAGTAACTGTTATGGAACTGGAAGTCAGCAGGCGCTACAGACAACATGACGCCCGTCAAACCAGCAATCAAGAAGTTCGGAATAAAAGCAATTGACCACATCATAGGGGTCTTGAATGTAATCTTACCCCGATACATCGTGAACAGCCAGTTAAATACTTTAACCCCTGTCGGTATAGCGATAACCATCGTCGAAATCGCAAAGAATGCATTAACATCTGCGCCTGATCCCATCGTGAAGAAGTGATGCGCCCAGGTGAAGAAGGACAGGATCGCAATCATGAACATAGCGTAAACCATGGATTTGTAGCCAAACAATTTCTTTTTGGAGAATACACTGATGACCTCGGAATAAATACCGAAGGCAGGCAAAACTACAATGTATACCTCAGGGTGACCCCACATCCAGATCAAGTTGATATACATCATCGGGTTACCGCCGAAATCAAGCGTAAAGAAGTGTCCTCCTCCAAAGCGGTCAAGGAACAGCAATGCCAAAGTAACCGTCAGAATCGGGAATGCGAAAATGATAATAACACATGACGAAAATACGGACCACGTAAAGACAGGCATTTTCATCCAAGTCATACCAGGTGCACGCATTTTAATAATGGTCACAATAAAGTTGATCCCCGTAGCCAATGAACCTATACCAGAAATCTGAATACCCCAGATATAGAAGTTCTGACCGACGCCAGGACTAAATTGCAGTTCTGAAAGCGGTGGATAACTCAACCACCCTGCATCTGGCGAACCGCCGATAACAAAGGACAAGTTGAACAACATCGCTCCCATAAAGAAAAGCCAAAAGCTCAATGCGTTCAGGAAAGGAAACGCAACGTCGCGCGCACCAATTTGAAGGGGTACGGCGATATTAAACAAACCAAACATCAACGGCATCGCCATAAACAGGATCATGATCGTGCCGTGAGTTGTGAAAATCTGATTGTAATGCTCAGGATGCAGAAGTGTCACATCCGGTGTAGCCAGTTGAACACGCATCAATAATGCATCCACGCCTCCGCGGAATAACATCAAGATGGCCGCAAGAATATACATAATACCGACTTTTTTATGGTCAACAGTAGTCAACCAGTTTTTCCAAAGCCAGCCCCATTTTTTGAAATAAGTGAGCACAAACACGATCCCGATCGTCGCTAATGCGATGGAGACGTCCGCTCCATAGATCATTGGGTCTCCAGTAACGAAGAAAGTGGATGCAAACTCTTTTATTTTGTCAAGCATTGGGGGCCTCCTTCCTTATAATCATTTAATTGTGTCCGCTCATATTCATATGACTCATGTCCATTCCAGCATGATCTTCTGTGCCGGACTTGGTTGAATCTTCTGTGGATGTAGCTCCACCATGTCCAGCATGGGGGTTAGGAGCCCCTTCCACTACATACTTGTTGACAATCTCTTTGAACAAGCCATCTGGAATCGAAGAATACTCATCAGGCTGGGACAAACCTGGTTTTGCAAGCGCCAAATAGCCGTCTTTCGTCAGCGGCTTAGACTGCTTCTTGATGTCAGCGACCCAGTTTTTATACTCTTCATCCGACTGGACCTCTACATCAAAACGCATTTGTCCAAAATGCTCACCGCTAAAGTTTGCACCCGAACCAAAGTAAGTTCCTTCGTGATCGGCCTGCAAATGCAGTTTCATAGCCATGCCTGACATGGTGTAGATTTGTCCGCCCAATTGCGGAATCCAGAACGAGTTCATCGGTGCGTCAGCAGTCAGTTCAAAACGGACTGGAACACCTTTAGGAATGTGAACTTGGTTAACTGTAGCTATACCTTCCTCTGGGTACATAAAGAGCCATTTCCAGTCCAGTGAAGTCACTTGAATGGTTACTGGCTTTTGCGTACTTGCCAACGGCTTGGAAGGCTCCAGCAAGTAGGTATATCTTGCAGTAATAACCGCAATAATACAGATAACGATAATTGGAATAGCCCACCATGTGGTCTCCAGCTTTTTGCTGTCATCCCAGTGGGGTTGGTACTTCACCTTGTTTGTCGGTGTATCACGATACCGCCAAATGATGAAGAAAGTCAAAATCATGACCGGTACAATTATTAGCGCAGACAATGCCGTTGTAAGAATGATCAGCTCTTTTTGTGCTTGCCCAATGGGTCCTTTCGGATCGAAAACAACGTATTTTCCGCCAGCATAAAAACACGTCCAAATGAGCAATGCTACCGTGAGCACGGTCAAAACCAACGCAATAATCGCTTTTGGTTTTTTGTTCATGTTGTTCCCCTCTCCTTAAATAATAAATTACTCAAAACTTAACGAACTCCTGTAATGTTGCCCCTATATAAGATAGCAGAAAAGCGGCCACTTTTTTTATTGTTAACAGAATTGTCGATTATTTGTCCGATTTTTGTGAAAAATATCTCTAAAAATAAAATTTCTCTTGCAAATTCAAAATATATTATAATTCAAAGATGACATATTAAAAACGTTATTTGTGTATCTTAAAGAAGTTATATTAAAGAAAAAAGCGGGACTCCCTACAGTTATCATCCTACACTGCTCGAAGCCCCACGTTGTTGTTTTCAGTATATATTTGCTTTAAATCATTTTTAATTTTATTAACTGCGACCGTTTTCCTGGTCTTCCTTCTTGCGTGCAATGACAAATGATTTCCCAACGAGAAAAATAAAAATCCCGGCAACAACGCAGCCAATGCCTGTCATTAAATATATATTTCGATCAGTCAAATTTCCTATATCAAGCAAAATAAGGATAATACCTGCAATACAAGCGATCAAAGCGATAACAGATACCGTACGGCTCATCTGCCCGTCAGTTGATCCTGATTTTCTAAAATTTGCAGCCATCCCCTCCACTCCCTTCGGTCCAAAATAATTTTAACGCCCTCGTTCGGTATTTTTGTCAGTATGCACACATCTTGCTTCTTTATTCCCTTTGGTCTCTACATACCTGAAACAACCCTCTGCATATCCTGACTATTATTACCCCGGAAGACCCAGTATTCAAACAAAAGGGAATGAAGACAGATCCGTCTTTGCTATATTTTTTAAAAAAATTGCTCTTCGTTTAACGTCTGGTCTCCAACCAGTTATTACTTACTATATTTCGATACCAATAGTAACTTTCCTTCGGGGTGCGGACCTGTGTGCGAAAATCGACATGAATCATGCCAAATCTCATATTATATCCCTCTGCCCACTCAAAATTGTCCATAAGTGACCATGCCATATATCCTTTGACATGAAGGCCGTCATGAATCGCCCGGTGTACCTGCACCAAATGCTGCTGCATATACGAAATGCGACGGTCATCCTGAACCTTGCCATTCACGACATCATCGTTGATACAAGCCCCATTCTCTGTGATATAAATATCGAGGTTACCGTATTTTTGCAAATAATGAAGTACCTCGTACAGCCCACGCGACTCCACTGGCCAGCCGATATCTGTTACAGGTAGCCCCATATTGATTTCTTCAGATTGAAGAAACCCGGCTTCAGGATTAAAGCGATTAACCGACATACTATAGTAATTAATACCGATCATATCAATAGGCTCGCCAATAATATCCATATCACCATCCTGAATAGGCACGGTAGCTCCCTGCTCCGCGAACCAGTCTACCAAAAACTGAGGATACGAGCCTTGATAAATAGGTTGAAGAAACCAGTCACTGTGCAGGGAAATGGTGCGCGCACAAGCAGCTTTATCTTCCTCAGATGTACTGTAAGGGACAGCCCATGAGACATTGGGAGCGATACCGATCTGGCCACTGGTGCCCAGCTCACGGAAGCGGCGCACAGAAAGACCATGTGCAACTAGCAGATGATGTCCTACATCAATGGCTGTCTGAAGATTTGTCAGACCTGGGGCATGAACACCCAGCATATTGGATAAAAAGGCAATGCACCACGGTTCATTGAATGTTAGCCAATGGTGTATTTTACCGTGGAACTCGCGGAACATCGTTTCTGCATACTGGACAAATGCTTGAATCGTGTGACGATTCTCCCATCCTCCAGCATCCTGAAGCGCTTGAGGCAGATCCCAATGGTACAGTGTACAAAACGGTTCAATTCCGTTTTCGTTCAACAAATCGACTATGCGATGATAATAGTCCAATCCTTCTTGATTGACTTCACCGTCACCATTGGGAAATATACGCGGCCAGGACACGGAAAAACGGTATGTACGAATGCCCAGCTCCTTCATTAGGCGGATATCTTCCTCGTAGCGATGATAGCTGTCACAAGCTACATTGCCGTTATCACCGTTGAATACTTTGCCAGGCGTATGGGCAAAGGTATCCCAGATCGACAAGCCTCTCCCATCCTCCTCATAAGCTCCTTCGATTTGATAGGCTGCCGTCGCGGTGCCCCACATAAATTCCTGCGGAAATTGAAAAATGGTCATATTGTCTATTCCTCTCCTTCAATTATAATCGTATGCCCGTTCGTTATTTCCTGTTCTTTGGTAAAAATCCATGACAAAATAAATCCTCCGTGCTCAGGATCAGGCAGAGCCTGACGAGCATCTGCGCTAAATGGATGTGCACTGCGAATCGTGCAGCTTCCTGCTGAGATGGATGTGGCCAGTTCTGCACGGACAAGCCGGGAACCTGACCATTCCATGCCGATCGTCATCCCGCCATGTCCCTTCAATCCACTGACCCGTCCCTCCGACCATGCCGTTGGCAGGGCAGGCAGTAACGTTAGCTCTCCCGGACGGCTTTGTAGCAGCATTTCTGCAATCCCCGCCGTCGCACCAAAATTACCGTCGATCTGAAAAGGCGGGTGAGCGTCAAATAAATTAGGATAGGTTGATCGCGACAGCAACGTGCGAACATACCGATGTGCGGCGTCGCCATCTTCCAGTCGAGCATACAGGTTAATCAACCAGGCACAGCTCCATCCGGTATGCCCACCACCGTGATCAAGCCGTCGACGCAACGATATGCGAGCCGCCTCAGCTAGCTCCGGGGTATCACGGATGTGAATTTGTCGACCAGGATATAACCCATATAGATGCGAAACATGTCGATGCCCAGGCTCCGCTTCCTCAAAATCGACAAACCATTCCTGTAGCTGACCGTGGCGACCAATTTGATAGGACATTAATCTGTCTCGTGTCTCCTCGCAGCGGTTGCGGAACTCATCGTCTAATTCCAGCAGATCCGCAGCTTGAATGCAGTTCCCCAACAGCTCTCGAATCAGCGTCATATCCATGGTGGAGCCCATAGATATACTGCAATCCTCGCCATCCGACGTTTTGAATTTATTTTCAGGTGATGTGGATGGGGACGTCACAAGCTGACCCTCCGGGCCTTCTACGAGCCAGTCCATGCAAAAGGCTGCCGCCCCCTTCATGAGCGGATAAGCTTGTTCTGCCAAATAGGCTGTATCCAAGGTGAACAGATAGCGCTCCCATAGGTGAGCAGTTAGCCATACACCTCCAAGCGGCCAAAATGCCCAGCTGGCATGGCCCCCTGAAGGTCCGGCGTATCTCCACACATCTACATTGTGATGAGCAGCCCACCCTTGAGCACCATAATGGATGGAGGCTACCCTCCGTCCCGTACGAGCCACTTCTCCAATCATGTGCAGCAAGGGTTCATGGCACTCGGCAAGATTGCATACCTCTGCGGGCCAATAGTTCATCTGAGTATTAATATTGGTTGTATAATTACTGTTCCACGGCGGCTGCACCCAGTCATTCCAGATGCCCTGAAGATTGGCAGGCTGACTCCCCGGACGCGAGCTACCCATGAGCAAATAGCGGCCATACTGAAATAACAGCACTTCCAGCCCCGGGTCGGCCTGACCTTTCTGATAACGTTCTAATCGCAGATCGGTCGGTAGAACGAATTCGTCGGGTAGAGTATCACCTCCCAGTTCTAATGCAACGCGGTCAAACAGCTTTCGGTGATCCTGTTCATGGCGTTGCCGCACCTGCTCAGTTCCCAGCGAAATTGCTCCGTCTAAAATGACTTGACATGCTTCTGCTGACTCCGTTGCATCACTATTCGGCATAGCGTGAAATCCCCTAAATCCAGTAGCTGCTGCCAAATACACCGTGATTTTATCCGCGCCTGAGATGATCAGCGCACCATCAGTGTCCTTCGTCAAGGTTCCTCCCTCGGGAATAACCCTCGCCTGAACTGCAAAAGCCATCCCCAAATCATTTTCATAAACGACAGACTGTGGATGATCACCGTGATAATTAGATTCCACATGACTGGGCGCTCGTCCAGTCAATGTCATAAAGTCCCCGGATGGCTCCTCGGATGGATCATCCTCTTTATCGCTATCCCATTTGGATGAATCACCAAAATGTACCTCCTCTCCAACCTCGTCTTCACAAGGATGGGGGGAAGTGATGCGCACGGATGCATGGATCTTCCCAAGCTTATTCGCAGTCAGTGACACCATGATGATTCCATCTGGCGCACTGGCGATAACTTCACGGGTATAGCGGACTCCATCACTCTGAAAAGTGACGGCTACGGTTCCGGTCAGCAAATCCAGTTTCCGTTCATAATGTGCAATTTCCCCTAGGTCCTCCTGCGTAATCCACAAATCTCCCAAAGGCTGATAGGCTTCCGTATCGCGACCTAGCATATTCGTATTAATCAGTTGTTCCGCTTCCTTGTATTTTCCATCTGCAATCAGCTTTCTGGCAGGCTGCAAATATCGCAATACATCATACTGAACGCCATCTCTGGGAAACCCGGACCAGAGCGTATCCTCGTTTAATTGCAAATGCTCCTCTCTGATTCCGCCAAATACCATAGCTCCCAGCCTTCCATTGCCGACTGGCAATGCTTCCTCCCATACCTCAGCAGGCTGGCGGTACCATAAACGCAGGGATTGTGGCTTTTCGCTTTTCGTCACATCAAACCCTCCCCCATCAAGATCAAACAGAGCGCTAATCCCGTATGGACCTTAAGGACAAGCGCTCTGTCATTCCGGCATTCAAAATTTCGTTAAAAGCAGTCAGCTATTTAGAAGCCTTGCCGCTCCATAACTCCACTCTGTCCTTCACCAGTTGCGTGTATTGCTGTTCCATTTGGACAGCTCCGGCGGCATCCAGTTCTTTAATCATGTTGTCGTATACCGTATCAAAATTGGAAGCTGGTGCTAAAATAGCTTCGGGTATACGTTTGCGGATAATGTCGGTCGTTTTTTTGAATGTAACGTTATAGTTGGATTCATTGTCTGTTGTCAGGTTATAGGCTGCGCCCCAAGGCTTTACATCAAATTCTTTCTTGTCTGGGAACAGATCTTTCCACGTTTTTACGCCATATGCTTTAAGGGATTCTTTCTCCGGCTTCGAATAAGCCGCGATAATTTGCTCCGGGAATTTGGCAGTATAGTAGTTACCCGTAGGGTCCTTCACGCCGTCACCATAGTGTCCGCTGATGAGCGTGTACAAATCTATACCCGTGGATTTGCTGAAGTTGGTTGCATTGTTCGTTTTTTGCTCCAGCACATCAGCCGGAATGATGCGTTTGCCATCTTTGATCTCATAATGCTTGCCCTCGATCCCCCAGTTCACTAGCACCTGTCCTTCATCGGAAGCTAAATAATCAAGGAATTTTATAGCCCGCACCGGGTCCTTGCAATTTTCCGTAATACCTACACCATAACCGGACACGAAGCCCATATCCTGAAAGGAACGATCCTTGTATTCCTCCGAAAGTGTAACTGGAAAATGCGCGTAGCTGGCATCAGCCTTACCTGACGCTTTTAATGCATTTTCAGCATCCTGATACCCCCACTCCTGGTCAATCAGACCGAGGACACGGCCGCTGGCAATTTTGGATTTGTATTGATCACTTTTTTGCACAAACGAATCTTTATCGAGCAGCCCTTCATTGTACATGTGGTTCAACCAACGAAAATATTCCTTTTCTTCTGGACGTTTGTAATGAAGTTTGGCTTCAAATGTTTTGGGATCAATAAAATATTCACCATCATCCGGCGCTCCAGTCGTCTGGAAGGCAGGATTCGTTACGGTAATCATAATTCTCCAGTCATCTGCATCCAGCGTGAGTGGGATTGTTTTTTTGCCATTGATCGTCGGATGCTTGGCAGTATAGGTTTTGAGTACGTTTTCATAATCCTGTAGCGTTCTTACCTTTGGATAACCTAACTCCTTGAGCACCTTATGCTGAATTTCAAATCCCCCTGTTGCGTCAAAACTTTCCTGTCCCACACCTGCATACGTAGGAAGGACATAGATGGATTGATCCTTATTACTGTATTTCAAACGATCCATATAGGGTCCATATAGCTTTTTGAGATTAGGTGCGTGATCGTTGATCAGATCTGTCAGATCAATCATGGCCCCCGCATCCACAAGCTTATTAATATTCGCTTTAGGAGAAACCAAGTCCGGGTATTCTCCACTTGCTGCCATCAAAGCAATTCGGTCATCTCCACCTCCACCGCTGACATCAAATTCCGCATTCAAGGTTACACCTGTTTTCTTGGTGATTTCCTTGCCTATTTCATCCTTCATTCCGTTCCATTGTGGGCTTGTATCTGCTCCGAAGAAGCTAAACGTAATCGGGTCTGTACCGCTGGATGTGCTCTCCTTCGCTGCTTTATCGCTTCCCCCACAACCTGCGAGTGCGGTAAGTGACACCGCGAGCAAGGGAATCAGTGCAAATCTGGACCAGTGTTTTTTCATGTATAAATCCTCCTATATTCTTATGATGACTTCTCCTACAAATAACTACTATTTACTGCCAGAATCCTGGCTTTTATGATTTCACTGCCCCCAGCGTCATACCGCCTACAAAATACTTTTGCAAGAACGGATACACCATCAGGATGGGGAGCGTAACCGTAATCGTGATTGCCATTTTGATCGATTCTGGTGAAATTTGAGCCATTTGTTTAGCCATGTCATTGCTATTCGTCATACTGGAGCCGCCTTGCTGCGTACTTTGCAGTATTTTCATCAGCTCATACTGTAACGTCGTCCATTGCGACGCCCCACCGTTGTATAAATACGTATCAAACCAAGCATTCCACTGACCTACTGCCAGAAAAAGAGCAATCGTTGCCAATACTGGTTTGCACAGCGGCAAAATAATTCTCCAGTAAATCGTAAAATCATTCGCTCCATCGAGTTTGGCAGACTCCTGCAACGCATACGGCAAACCATCCATAAAGGAACGAATGACAAACACGTTAAATGCGCTAATTAAGCCTGGAAAAATGTACACCCAAAACGAGCCCAGAAGATGCAAATCCCGCATTAAAATAAACACGGGCACCATCCCGCCGGAAAAATACATCGTCAACGCCAAAAACGTAGAAATAAACTTACGAGCACGAAACTCGACCCGACTCAATGTAAAAGCAAGCATAGATGCGCAGATCAATCCGAGTACCGTCCCGACCAAAGTACGAAGAATAGATATTTGCAGTCCCTGAAGAAGGCCATCGTACTGGAAAATCGTTTTGTAATTTTCGAGCGTAAATTGGCGGGGCCATATATAAATACCACCACGAACCGTGTCCGTTGAATTGTTCAGGGAAATCGCAAGTACGTTCAGAAACGGGTACAGCGTCAACACCACGATCAGAGCCATGAGGATATAGTTGAACAGGTCAAACAGCTTCTCAGACCGGGTAGCATTAAATGCCTTATTCGTCATTTCGCTTCTCCCTCCCTACATGATGCTTTCTTTGGTCAGTTTTTTGAATATACCGTTCGCCGTAAACAACAGCAGAATGCTAACCAGCGAGTTGAAAATACCAATTGCCGTCCCGTAAGAGAAGCGCCCCAAATTAATCCCGTAATTGAGCGCGTACAGATCCAGCACCTCGGAATAATCCGTCACAAGACTATTGCCAAGCAAGAACTGCTTTTCAAAACCATTGCTCACCAGATGTCCAATCGCCATAATGAACAGAATGGCAATCGTCGAGCGGATACCCGGCAGTGTAATATGCCACATCTGTCTCCAACGACTCGCTCCATCCACGCGCGATGCTTCATACTGTTCTTGATCAATTCCGGTGATTGCAGCTAAATAAATAATCGTATTCCAACCTGTCTCTTTCCATATGTCGGAAGCGGTTACAATGTACCAGAACCAGCTCCCCTTTGCCATGAACTGAATCGGTTCATCCACAATATGAAGCGCTACCAATACATCGTTGACAATGCCTCCGTCAATGGACAGCATCTTGGTGACCAAGCCGGCCACAACTACCCAGGATACAAAATGCGGGAGATAGGATATTGTCTGCACAAACCGTTTGAACAGCATACCACGCAGCTCATTTAACAGAATTGCAAAGAAGATCGGTACGACAAAACCAAATACAATCCCCATCAGGCTCATCGCTAGCGTATTGCGTAATACCAGATAAAATCGTTCATCCTGAAATAGCTCAATAAAGTTATCCAGCCCTACCCATTTCTGGTCCGTAAAAGATTTGGCTGGCTTATAATTTTGAAACGCCATCGTCCAGCCCCAAAGCGGAAGATAGCTGAAAACAAACACCCATATGACGAAAGGAATGGACATAAAATAAAGATACTTTTGCTGCTTCACACTGTCCCACAAGCCTTTTTTACCACGGTCAGGCTTCGGGCCGCGAGCCTTGCGTGGTCTTCCCCTATTGGATTCAGGAATCAAAGCACTATTGTTGGAAGCGGTTTCAGTTGAAGATCCCATAACAAGCTCCTCCTCATCTCTAGATACTATTATCATACTTTGCTGGCTTGGAAGCGGATACCCGACGAATTAGGAGAAAAATCAGTTCAAAATTAGATATATGGGATGAAAAAAATTACATTCGTGCCACTACGCATGCGGATGGTGCTTCCCATCGCTGTTGTCCCCGGATTTCTTGAATAAGCACACAAAGGTAGAAAGCCGGGGACAGTTTATGCTTGCGATGCGAGCTTTCCTGCAGAAAGCTTTAAGGCGACCGCTTCGCTTGTCCAGCACATTCCGCCTGTTCCGTTCTAATGTAAATTCCCTGAAAGAAGTCTTGTAAAAAACAAAAGATCAGCAATGTAAGCTGATCAGAGGTAAAGGGTAAAGGATAAAGCATAATGCAAAAAGGATAATGCATACTGCACCACAGGTGGTGGATGGTATATACACACTGTCGCAATTAACCTAATGATTGATTGAAGGAAAAAAAGCTTTCTGGCATCAATGTGCCAGAAAGCTTTTTTGATTTATTTTACTGTGATGGTCCCGTAGTACATGTACATACCGCAATTGTACTCATATACGCCTGGTTTCAAGTCCTGGACGGTAAAATAATTATTTTCGTGATCCAGGTAAACGTCCATTCCGATCTTCAACGACTGCACTTCATCAATGCAAGTGAAGGATGTCATTTTCTTGAAATTGATTTTGGTTGGAACGCCGGCTTTCACTTCAATATTTTTAGGATAGAAACCGTCCCCTTTTACACCCACTGTAACAATCTCATATTTAGTTTTGTCTGGCTCTTCCTGAGCTTGTTTAGGTTGAATGGCCGGAAACGACGACACGCTCCCCTGAAAATAAAACAAGACAAACCCGCCCATGCTCAGGGCTACAAAACCAATCAGCATCAAATGCCAATGCTTAGAGATTAGTGTTTTCATTCATATCAGCCTCTCCAGTTGAATGTCTGCATGTGACGCATCAACTCTAACCAGTATATAAAAGTTAATCAAAATTTTAAATACCTCATTTCACAGGCTCGGATGATCCAGCTCATACAGATTACGGTAACGAGACTGCTCCTGCCACAGCTGCTCATGACTGCCGCGCATGGAAATGGTGCCCTGCTCCATAAAGATCACCTCGTCCATATGCTCCATTCCTGTGAGATGATGCGTGATCCAGATCAATGTTTTGCCCTTCAGCACACGAAACATCGTCTGCATGAGCTCATGCTCTGTCAGCGGGTCAAGCCCCACTGTCGGCTCATCCAGCAAAACAATCGGGTGATTTTGCAGCAAAATCCGCGCCAGTGCAATTCGCTGTTTTTCTCCACCGGAAAAACGAAGGCCTGTCTCATGCATTCGGGTATCGTAGCCCTCCGGCAAAGAATCAATTAGAGTTCCAAGCCCTACCTGCTCCGTCACTGCACGCACCTCATCCAGCGTAGCATCGGGTCGTCCCAGCCGAATATTGTTCGCTACCGTTGTATCGAATAAATACGGCTGCTGGTTCAGCACCGCAAATAGATTGGAGTATGCTCCACCTGTGTATACGGGAATCCCTGCGACAGTGACGCTCCCTTCATCAGGCTGCAATGCTCCCTGAATCAGATTCAGTAGCGTGGACTTGCCCGCACCACTGCGACCAAGCAATGCAACCTTGCCCCCCTGCGGTACGTGCAAGGAGATATCACGCACGCTCCATTCCTGCGTTGCCGCATAGCGGTAGCTTACGTTGTTCAGCAGCAGGTCTCCTCCGTGGCCCAATCCCAGAGCGGCAGCCTGCTCATCTATAGTGTCAGCTGTGCCGCCTGCTGCTGGGTGTCCTGCATCCACAGTAACCGGAAGCGATGATGACACAGGTGTAGGTGTGTCTTTCTCCGAATCCTTCAACCGTCGAAGGGAATCCTGATACTCCGGTGCATGCACCACTGCTTCTCCAGCGCGAACGAAGGCATCCAGCAATGGGAAAGCCACAAGGGCAAAGGATGCCAGCCATGTGGCTTCTATACGATTCTGTGCTACCAGTCCTCCGGCCCACACAGTCATAATCACAACCCCGCCACCTACAACGCATTGTGCGATCCAATGAGAACGCCACTCGCCCCGGCGAAGTGAATTTTCCATCACGGCAGCCCTATTGTGCCGTTGTGTAAAGGTACTCAGGAAATGCCCAGTCCGTCCGCTCAGCACCAGATCACTCATGCCGAACAGAGCATCCGTCAGGTCCTGATAGGCTTTACTCCGTTCCTGCTTGAACATTCGCCGTTTGGCGAGTGAGGTCCATAGTGAGATAGCTGGGGCAATAAAAAGCAAAAATCCTCCATATAGCGCCATAAGCAAGGCAAAGGTTCCGTCCATCCGTCCGAGCGCCGAGATGCCTGCTGCATAAATCAGCAAAGCCGATAGCGCAGGCAGAACTAGCTTCAGATAGATGTTTTGAAGCTGTTCAATATCCTCTGCCAGCAACCCCAATAAATCCCCTGTACGGAATTTGCTGCGGATCATCAGCGCCTGCGGTTCTACTGCCCGATATAAGCGTACCCGCATACGGGACACCAGACGCAGTGCGGCATCATGTCCTACCAAGCGTTCCAGGTACTGAATAACCGCTTTACTAAAACCAAATGTTCGCACAAGCACAATTGGAACGTACACCATTAATATATTTTCCGGTTTTAAGGCCGAACGGGTAATCAGATGACCGGACGTAAAAAGCAACGCGCCCGCACATCCAATGGCCAGCGCGCCTAAAAGAGCAGCTAGCAGAAAGGCCCAAAAATATTGTCTCAGATACGTCACAAACCAGCCTTGTCTGCTATTATCCGTTACTCTCATATCGTCCGTTCCCTCCTTCCGACATCCCCGTCAGCAATCGGTAATATGCCCCCTTACGGGCAATCAATTGTTTATGGGAACCTACTTCTTCCAGACGACCTTGATTCATCATCCAGACACAGTCCATATCTGGCATCCAATGTAGCCGGTGGGTGGCAAGAAACACTCTTTTGTGTTTCAAAACCGATAAAATCGTCTGTTTTAGCTCCCACTCTGTCTCAATATCCAGATGCGCCGTAGGCTCATCCAATAAAATGACCGGACGGTTACTGAGCAACGCCCGCGCCAATGCAATCCGCTGCGCCTGTCCTCCGCTCAACGTCCTACCCGCTTCACCAATGGGCTCATTCATTCCACCCAGAAGACCGTCTACCAGTTCACGCAGTCCAACCGCGTCAACCGCCCACTCCACCTGCTGGTTGGATGCCTCCGGTTCATAAAAACGGATATTATCTGCCAGAGAAGCGCTAAACAGGTATGGATGCTGTGGAATATACGCAATATGCCGTTGCCATTCAGCTTTTGCATCCCCAGCCAATCTGCATCCATTCAGGAGCAGTTCGCCCGAAGTGGGATCAGCAAAACCGCCAAGCAGACTAAGCAGCGTCGTTTTACCTGCTCCACTAGCTCCAACGATGCCGATCATGTTCATGTGCGGTTCAACATTGGCAGACACATGTTCAAGCCGAGCCGAACCGTCTTCATTAAGGAGGCACACATCGGACAGCTCGAGAATGTCCTGTCCCGTGATGTCCAATCCTTTATCGTTAGCTGCCTGTTTATTCGGCTCGGTCGCGTCATCTTCTTTACTGAGAATGGAGCGGATTGCTCCCCAAGCCTCCTTACCATCCAGTGAAGCATGATAGTCTGATCCCAACTGGCGTATGGGCATAAAATATTCTGGAGCCAGAATAAGCACCGCAAGCGCTGCCTCCAAACCCACCGAGCCACTAATCAGGCGCAAACCCAAGCCTACCGCAACAAATGCGACCGATAGCATACTAAAAAAATCAAGGGCAAATGAGGAAAGAAACGCTACCCGCAGCGTGCGCATCGTTGCCGTGCGGTATTGGTCGCTGACCTTCCCAACCGTTTCCCCATGCTCTTGGCTACGACCCAAAAACCTTAGTGTCTGAAGTCCACGCAGCGAATCCGTGAAATGATGAGATAACAGACGATAGGAACGCCACTGCTTGTCTGCCTGCTTCCGCGCCGCCAAGCCGAGTAAAATAAAGAAGCCTACCAGAATCGGCATCGTAGTCGTCAAAATCACACCTGAAATGACATCCAATGTGAAAACATACACAAGTACAAGTATAGTTACAGCCATCATGTCAATCATACGAGGAATGGACAGTTCCAAATACGTGCGAAAACGATCCATGCCGTCCAGCGCTAGCGTCACCAACTTGCCGCTACCTTCCTGCGCTGCAAAACCCGGTCCCCGTTCGAACAAACGTGCAAGCAGACGCTCCCGTAAGGAAGCGCCTGAAGCTTCAGCAAAACGGCCTGCTGTCCGGCGTTGCAGCCAGATCGCCGTATGCCTCGTTGCAAAAGCAGCGAAAAACAACGCCAGCGACGGCCAAGCCATCACCAGCGGATTTTGTTCAAACAAAATCGTAACAGCCTTTGCCAAGAAGACTGCTTGTGCAATCACTGCGGCCCCCTGGAGCAGGGAAAGGGCAGCCAGTAGCAGCATCACTGGCCGAATGCCCTTTAATTCAAACCATGCCTTATCCATTAGTATTCCAAATGATCCTTCTCACTGAGACGCTTATGGAAAACAAAATAGCTCCACGCCTGATAAGCCAGCACAAAGGGTAAAAGCGTTGCTGCAACAATCGTCATGGCTTTCAGTGTGTAATGACTGGAGCTTGCATTATAAATCGTCAAATCAAAAGCACTGTTAATCGAGCTCACCATAAATCTTGGGAACAAACCGACGAATAACGAAACGAAGGTCAGCAAAATCACTGCACCTGTCATCCCGAAGGCCCATCCTTCGCGGCGCTGCTTCAGGAAGTACCACGTCAGCACATAGGCGACAATTCCGACTGCTACCGCAGCATACATAAAGGGACCGCGACGCGCAAATAAATCCGTTGCAAAATAAGTCCATACCACCATGCCCGCAAGTAAAATGCCCAATACCGGAAGAAATTTGGATGCCATCACGCGAGCACGATCCCGTACTTCTCCAATCGTCCGCAGAGAAATAAACGTCAGTCCGTGCATTAGGCACATTCCGACCACTGTCAGTCCAATCCATACGGTATATCCATTGAATACATCGGAAAATCCAGCTTTCAAATCCATGTTTTGCTGAATAGGTACACCTTTCACCAAAGCCGCAAAAGCCATACCGAACAGCATCGGCGGTAGAAAGCTGCCAATCAGAATGCAGGTATCCCACGTTCCTGTCCACCATTTCCCTTCAGCCTTGCCGCGGAACTCAAAAGAAACTCCACGCAAAATCAAACCTAGCAAAATAAAGACAAATACCAGATAATATCCACTGAACATGGTTGCATAAAAATGCGGGAAAGCGGCAAACATCGCACCTGCTGCTGTAATCAGCCACACTTCGTTGGCATCCCAGAATGGACCAATCGTATTGATCATCAAACGTTTTTGTTGGTCATTACGCGGCACCAATCCCGTGGCCATCCCCACGCCAAAATCAAAGCCCTCCAGAAAAAAGAAACCGGTAAACAGCACTGCGATCAATAAGAACCATAAGTCATTTAGCGTCATTATTGTCACCCCCTTGGGCAAATGGATCATGAATTACCGTTTGTTGATGTGGCTCGATATCCGGACCTTTGCGAGCCGTACGATAAAACAGGAACGCCAGCACACCTGTTAAAATTAAATACAATGTGGTAAATGAGATGAACGAAAATAGCACTTCTCCTGCCACAACGGTAGGCGAAACAGAATCTTTTGTTTGAAGTAAACCAAATACCGTCCACGGTTGGCGACCTATTTCAGTCATGATCCAACCTGAAGTATTTCCAATGAACGGAAGGGATATCCCCCATATCATAAGACGGAAGAACCAGCGATGTGAACCTTCCAGCTTTTTACGGAACGTCAGGTAAGCTCCGTATAAAGCGAGTGCAATCATCCCACATCCCGCCGCAATCATAATACGGAAGCTCCAGAACGTGGTACGTACTGGCGGGATATAGTCGCCCGGACCATAGGTTTTCTCATATTCTGCCTGAAGCTCATTCATACCGGGCACAGAGCCAGTAAATTTACTATAGGATAGAAAACTCAAAGCAAAAGGAACTTTAATCTCAAAGGTATTTTCCTTTTTTTCAGGATCAATCCCTGCAATAACTGTCCAAGGAGCGGGGTCACCACTGTTCTCCCATAATCCCTCACTGGCAGCCATCTTCATCGGTTGTGTTTTCACCAAATATTGAGCCTGTCCATGACCAAACAAAGGAATAGCAATGGCACTGATTAAGGCAACAATAATACTCAATTTAAAAGAAGGTTTAAAAAAGTCCATATTCTTTTTGTGCATCAGCTTCCATGCACTGATACCCGCGATCAGAAATGCTCCTGTCGCAAAAGCAGCAAACAATGTATGTGGGAATTCCCATAACAGTTGTTCATTCGTTAGCAGAGCAGCAAAATCTTTCATTTCTGCACGTCCATTTTGAATCTCATAGCCTACTGGACGCTGCATGAAGGAATTAGCAGCTAGAATCCACAATGCCGATAACATCGTACCGATCGATACCAACCACATACAAATTAAATGGACCGTTTTGGACAATCTTTCCCAACCGAATACCCATAATCCGATAAAGGTCGATTCCAGGAAAAATGCAAGCAGCGCTTCAATCGCCAGAGGCGTACCGAATACATCACCCACAAAACGGGAAAAGTCCGACCAGTTCATCCCGAACTGGAATTCTTGCAAAATCCCGGTGACGACGCCCAGTGCAAAGTTAATCAGCAGAAACGTTCCCCAGAATTGAGCCATTTTTTTGTACAAGTCATTTTTCTTGATAACATACATAGTCTCCATAATTGCCACCAATAACGACAATCCAATGGAGATCGGCACATAAACAAAGTGAAGAATCGTTGTGGTTGCAAACTGCAACCGTGCCAAATCCAATACGTCCATGATGTTGCTCCTCCCCCTACACTTCTCTTAACATTGATTTATAGTGTCTGTAATCTGAAGTCTTCTACATTTGTGATAGCATTCACATTCTTACATATGCAGCGGTCACTTTTTTAGAAAATGACTCACTCAACTACCTTCACTATGGTTATCATGATCCGGCTTCAGATTATCCCCATTATATAGAATAAATTTAAATGAAATAGAATCGAAAATGTGAACATCGTGTCAAAGCTGTGTCATAATGATGGCGATTTGATGAAAACGACCTAAACTCCATAATAAATGTGACATTTTCGATTGATCTATCTGTTTTTTCACCATAAAAAAGAGCCCCTCTTCGTTCGGAGGTTGTACCTCCGACATCTGCAAGAGAGACTTCATAGCGTTATACCTAGGATTCTATCAACAGCCATCTGTTCCTCCGTTCTTTTGAACCCGATTACGATAGGAGGAAGGTGACATTCCAGCATACTTTTTAAATTTACTATGAAAATAATCTGCGTTCGCATACCCTACGCGTTCCGCCACCTGGTGTACCTTAATTCCTTGTGCAAGCAACTCCCTTGCTCGCTCAATCCTCACCTTATCCAGGTAGGCATTAAAGGCCTCGCCAGTATGACTTTTGAACAATTTGCCCAAATAGCCACTATTGTAATTAAACATATCTGCCAGTAACTCCAATCGCAAATTTTCATCATAATGACTATGAATAAAGTCAATCATTTGTTTCATGATGATGTCCTTGCCACTGGGATCAGTCTGTCCAATCCATTGCAACACATGCTCCAGCGAGTGATCCACCAGCTCGCCCAATGTGGAATAAGCATATACATCGGTTATAAAGCTGGAGTGCTCCTTCAGCACGGTTCGGCTGTGATCCTGTCCGGCTGCATACTTGTTCAACGCCAGTGTGAATGTTTGTGCGAACGCCGCCTTGATTGCAGATTCTGTGCGATAAATCCGTGGAAATTGGCCTTCCATTTCCTTAATGACACGGGTTGCAGCTTCACTATTAGCCATATCTAGCGCATAGTACAGCTTTTCTGCATAACGTAGGGGATCATCTGTAGCATTATCAGACGCTCCACTCATTTCAGTCTCGACTGTCTCCAATTCGTGTAGGTCTCCGGAAAGCATGACTCTTTCTGCCCGGAACAAAAACGTACGTTCTAGCAATCGTAGTGCCTGCTCAAAAGATCTGGGAATGTCGTTAAGAGTGGCTACAGGATCACCGGCAGCCACATAAATTTCCGCTGCCCACGGTTTTAGCTCCTGTCGCCAAGTAGCCAGTAACTGAACAGCATCTTTCTTCGTTTGTAACGTGGCGGGAAGCAAAAGACCCATATATATTCCAGCCTCAAACACGATACCTCTGCCCTGCTCGTGGCACAATTCTGTTAGCCGCTGCTTTGCTGCCGACTGCCGAGCTTGCCGATCCCAGTCAGGTATACGTAAATCTATCAGAATAATCTGATAGCTACTCCAGTCCAATGCTGGTAACGCTGGCTGTTGTCCATGTTTTCCGTTACCGCTTTGATGTTCAGCTTGCTTGGATGCTCTGTGCAGATAATCGCTGCTTTCCACAGCATTACGAGCATGCTCTTGATGAACCGGAAACAATAGCGCTTCGATCCAATTACGCTCATGGGAAGGTGGACTTCCCCATTTGCCGACTTCTTTCTCGTCCTCAATGTTTTGCCGTACCCGTTTCAACTCTGACGTCATTTCTTCCTCATCAACTGGCTTCAGTAGATAGCCATCTACTCCGAAGCCCATGGCTTGCCGTGCATAATCAAAGTCTGCATATCCGCTTAATATGAGAAAATGATACGGCTCCCCGTTCTTTTCACGTATACTACGTATAACCTCCAGTCCACTCATCCCGGGCATACGAATATCTACAATGACTAGCTCCGGCCGATGCTCTCCGAACTTATCCAGAGCCTCGCGTCCATTCCCTGCCGTATCGACAATACGGAAGCCACAATCCCCCCAGTCAATAATGGAGGACAATCCTTCACGAATCGCTGGCTCGTCATCTACAATCATCGCTTTATACATTCGACTCTTCCTCCCTTGGTATGGAAAAGTATACGGTTGTTCCTACTTGTAATGCGCTTTCAATATGCAATCCATAACGTTCACCATACATCAATGTCAGACGTTGATGTACATTACGCAGGCCAATACTACTCCCTTCTGGCTCATCCGTCCCCCTGATCCGAGCTAGCAGACGGGTCAGTTGCCCAGCTTCCATGCCGATCCCGTCATCTTCTACTTTAATTTTCAACTCTCTTTGTTCTATTGCAATATTTACCTTCACGGTAACCGGCTCTTCCTTATTTTCCAGTCCATGAATGACCGCATTTTCCACCAGCGGTTGTATGATTAAGGGAGGAATCGACATGTCCGTCGCATCTTCTTCCAAATTCACTTCATAGATCAAGCGATTTCCAAATCTGAATTGCTGAATTTGCAAATAGGATCGCACCATATCCAGCTCCTGTAGTACCGTCGTTTTACCACTGCCAATCTCCAGATTCCGGCGCATCAGCCTGCCAAGCAAACGCACCGTCGTTGCAATTTCCGCTTCCCCATTCAGATGTGCTTTCATTCGAATAGATTCTAATGCATTAAACAGAAAGTGTGGATTAATTTGGCTGGCCATCATTTTTAACTTGATATCCTTTTGTGCCAATTCCAGCCTGTTGTTGTGCTCACTCGTCTCATAGACCTGCGCCATGAGTTGGCGAATACTACTCACCATATAGTTGAAACGGCGGGATAAATCCCCGATCTCGTCCCTTCCCTCCACACTCGATACCACATGAAAATCGCCCGCGGCTACCTTACCCAGCTCATAGCTCAACCGCTGTAGGCGTTTGGTAATCAGCCAGGAAATGATGGTGATCAGAATCAGTGCCATAATCAGCACTGCAAGAACACATAAAGCACCAATCAGACTGATTCGATTGGCTCCTTGTACAATATGCTCCGTTGAAAACACTGAAATAATCGTAAATCCGCTCACACTGGAGGCGGGCAGCAGCTCATCCACGATGATGTTGGAGGGCATTCCGTTGATTTTCGCTTCATATATCCCCTTACCCGCACGCTGGACATCAAAGCCCAAATGTAAATCGCCCAACGTCTGCCCCACCGACTGCGGGCGAGTAGCTGCGACCACAATCCCGTTACGATCCGCAATCAATGTTTCAAAAGGCTCCTTGCTCAGCATATGATTCAACTCGGTCTGGCTCAGCGATATCATCAGAACTCCCTTGGTATTGTATTCGGGAAATGGAATTTGCCGTACCAGGCTTAAGCGATTAACCGGGTTATCCTCCTTATCCTGAATGTAAAACCAGTTAATCGCCGTCCCCTTCAAAGCCGTCTGGAACCACTGCTGCCGCTCAATGTTAGAGTCCACTGGAATAAACTCCAGATTATTGACAAGCGTCGGATTGTACGAATAGAACCGGATGGTAGCAACTTCTCTATATTGCTGAGTATACTCATTAAAATCCTTGTATTGATGATACGCATTCATCAGCTCTACCATACCCGGATACCGTCGGTTCGCCATCTCCCTCAGCCTTTTATCGAACATGAGCCCATTTGAAATATCCGTTGGCACACGCAGTAAATTTGCCGTCTGGCTCTTGATCTTTTCCACATTGTTTACCGTCTGGGCAATTGCACTATTCAATGCCTGCTCTCGCAAATAAAAAGTAACGCAGCCGCCAACCACCAGCACCGGAATCATGACAATTAGTACGTAGGAGAACAGCAGCTTATTCCGCATACGCATATTACTCATCAGAAGCCATACTCCACGATTCATGCCATCCCTCCCACAAGATAAGCGCTTACATTTTTTGCGTGTTTTACATCCTCCAGCTCGACCTATGTGTATGTATCCAGTTTAATGCTTCGTAACCTCTATATCTATATTTTTTGCAAAATTTAAAAAATGTGGCGAACAGTGTCACCACACTTTACGATTCCTAAACTATTTACGTACAAAAGGTTCGATATGCACTCCCTGCGGTAGCTTGTGCGGATCCTCCGGGTTGATACGGTCATAGAACATAATGCCGTCCAAATGGTCCATTTCATGCTGTACAACAATCGCTGCATAACCTTTGAACGTCAATAGCTCCTGTGTTCCGTCTGGTAAAGTGGCCTTAATACGAATTTTTTCGTAACGCGGTACATATCCGGCTACGTACCGATCTACCGACAAGCACCCCTCACCCTGTTCCAAATAAATCATGGACGTGGAGTGGCTGACTAACTTCGGATTAAACAACGCATACTCTACCGTTTTGTCTCCATCTTCATAATAAATAGCGCACATTCTTTTGTTCAAACCTACCTGGTTTGCAGATAACCCCACACCCGGGCGCAGTTCATAGCGGGTAGCCAGCTCTTCATTTTGGCTATTTTTCAGATAATCCAGCATCCATTGCATCTGTTGAAGATCCTCTTCAGATAGTGGCAAGCATACCGGATCAACCTTCGTACGCAAAATAGACTCCCCTTCACGCACGATATCCTTCGTGAGAAGCATGTCCATCGATTGATTACTCATTCGTCAGCCTCGATTCATTAAAATAAATATATTTTCATGTGATGTACTGCCATGTAATATGTGATGCGGTGCAAAAACTGTGGGATTTCCCGGTTTTCTGCAAGTTTTATCCCATAAATTATATCTATTCATGAAATGAATTGTCAAAATAAAGCGACGTTTTTTGGGGGGGAAATTGGCGCAATAAAGACCTCTACGGGGGCGTCCTACTCTTTTAGATTAAGTCATTAAATATACACTGCCTTTATTATTTATCACATTAAATGATTTTGTCTCTATATAAAAGCCTCCTAAATCATTTCAATGATCAGGAGGCTTTTGAAAATAATTTTTCTTACTATTAAGATGGCTGCTCCAACGCACTTGGAGCTTCACTAAACAGCTTCGCCTTTGGATTCGGGTGTGTCCAGGTATTATAATATTGCGAGTTCTTGCCGTAGGAATTGTCAATGACAACGTGCGGCATATCAAGCAGGCAGGCCAGAATGTGACCGTGTAGCCGTGAAGTGCGAACCTCGCGATAAGAACTGAACAGCGTAACCGCCTTGTTCATGAGATGGTCGGTGTACTTGTACCAGAATGTACGGGTAGGCAACGGGCCGCCGATTTTCTTATTCAGTCGGTAAAACTTTTGGAAATAGACGATCCCCTTCACTTCCAGCGGAGTGAATAAAGTATCCCAGTCCAGACGGTGTGAGGCATCAGCCTCGTCATCGAATTTTTTTTGGCCCCCCACCGTTTCAATATCCGTACGCAGGAAGTACAGTACGTCCTTCACGGTTTCCGTAGTCGGCTTCAATGGCCACAGCTGGTGCGCCATATCAGGACATAATTTGATACTGCACTGGTTCAGTTTATCTTTAGCCCACTGATAAGAGCGTGTATCCCGCACAAACATATGTAGATCCGGGTGAGCATTAAACAGGGCAGCCACCTCATTAGCCTTCTGTTCAGACTGGAAGTGGATCGTCTGCGGCATGATTACAATTCGGTGGTTAGGGAAATCACGAACGATGCGTTCTCGCAAATTTTGGTGATTTGAATATAGATCGCCAAAGTTGCCACCGCCGTGGCATACGATAATCCAGTCGCCCGGAATATGAAGCTGATCGGGAATATCCATGGCGCTATAACGGGCACGGACACGAATGCCATTATCCTTAAAGAACGCTTCGGTGCCTTTCATGATCAGTACGTCTCCACCGTTGTTATAGACGGGATAATCAACATAAATAATGTTCGAACCTTGAGGGACTACGTCGAGAATGACGCTCAGCTTATTTTTCAGTTTAGCCATGGGATGCGAATTCGGCATCTTTCAGTTCTCCCTTCCTACGCTTCTTTTGTATAGTCTGCAAGACAAATGTAATATCACTTTTATCAAAAATGATCCGGGATAGCGGAACATTGAAAAACATTGGGAACGAGAACAACGAGAACGCTAAGCGTACACAAGCACCCACAAGCAAAGCAATAGCAATGCCGTCCAAACCGAAGATCGGTGTACAAATAAAAAACAGACCAACGGTGATCGCATAGGCCACAATTTGCCGGAACAATACCAGTCCCGGACGACCGAGTGCGTTAAAAGCCGAAGCCAGAATCCATGAGCCACCACCAATAATACATTCCAATGATAGTAGGTAGAACGTTAGCGATGCTTCCAGAAAAGCAGGCCCGTACAGCAAACCCAGCATGTATCGACCAATAAAGAGAGCCGGTACAATGACGATTAGCATCGCAGCCATAGAGATGCGAAAAGCACGACCCACCGTTTCGACAATTTTGCTGTGTTCCATCCCTGTCACTTTCGGGAAGGTTACATTAGTGACGGCATTTTGCACCACATTGAACACACGGGACAAGGCGTAGACAACAGAGTACAGACCGAACGCTTTGGGTGACAGCAGCGCCACAATGACGATTTTGTCCGTTTGTGTGGACAGCGTTCCCATCAACTCCATCCCATACACCCGTGCTCCATAGCTATAATAAGGGCGCAGCACTTGGCGGCTGGTAAATGGGCGGAAAGTACGCAAATTCATATACTTGCGCAAACGGAGGAACGCCCACACTAGTGCAAGGAAACTCGCGGCAAAATTCACTGCTCCAGCCAGTTGCACATTGAGCAAGCCCATCAGCCACAGTGTCACCAGACCGATGAAATTCAGTAGTGGGTAGTAAAACAACAGGCCGTTATATACGCTAAATCGATCCAGCCCTTGCGACAATGCTGTCGTCAGCGCTGTAAGCACTGCCAGCGGTATGGCTGCCGCACAATAAAGCTGGGACAGTTGGATGATGTCCGCACCATAACCATTCAGCCACAGCGGCATGCATATCCAGGCCACCGCTCCTGCCAACAAGCTGGCAGGCAACTGAATCCAGAGCGACAACGCCAGCAATTCTTCCGTCGTGCCTGTTTTCTTCTTGATGTTATAAATTAACGACGTTGGTAACCCGAAGCTCAACACACTGCCGATCAGCGTAGGCCAGAACAGAACTGCCGCCAGTTCTCCTTTCCCCTCTACTCCGAGCATACGTGCGGTCAGGATGGAAGTCAGGGTCGTGACGATTAGCACAAAAAAATTGTTAAAGCTCGTGCGCATGATCGTTTTGGCGAGACTGTCACCCGTGAATACTTTCCTTGCTGCTGTCCAAGTGCTCATGTTACGTCCAACTCCTGTTCCTTATTAAGCCTCTCGTCTCTATGCTCGCATCGCGTCTTTTGACGCACCTCCATCAGCCTACCGTTTTTTTGGAATTGCGTTCAGGCAACTGCCCCCCGCCAACAAGCTCCTTTGGACTTGAAAAGATTGCTTTCAACGCTCTTCTATAGCCTTGAAAGGCAGTATGATTTTTCTTGGGCTTTTCTCTCAAAATCTGATACAACGTCGTCCAGTATAGCGCTGCATAACCAATCGGCCCAGATCCCTCATCACGCAGTAAATGAATATGATTCATCACCCGCATATAAGTAACCTGCTCCATATTGTCGCGTGAGGACGGCGATTCGTGATGAAGCAGCGTAAGCGCCGGGTTAATGTATAACGGACCGCTTTTCATTGCGATGCGCGAAAGTAACAGATCCTCGCCTACGCTATAGCTTTGCAACCAAGGTACCGGCTCCAGACTGCGAATCGCCTCACGGCGAAATGACATATTGCAGCCATGAAAAAACTGGGTTCTAAACGTCTTCTTGGCCTTATGCCAGTTATACATCGAGCCGGACTGACCGCTGAGGGACAACCTCCCTTTGGACAAAGACTGCTGGAATGACAGCAAGCATCGAATCGTTCCCATGAAGCTGTTACTCATTCCCTGTGCAATACCGCCGACACCAGCAGCCTGCGGGTAAGCTTCATAGGTACGCATCAACTCATTTAAATAGTTGCTCGGCAACTCAACATCATCGTCAAGGAACAAAATAATGTCACCCTGCGCAAGTTCAGCTGTCTTTACACGAGATAACCATAATCCCGGCTGCTCCTTACGATGATATCGGTAGGTAATTCCTGCTCTGCCCAACTGACGCTCATAGCGTTCCAGCACATGCTTCGGCAGTTCTCCGTCATCAATAATCCATAGCTCGGTTTCACATGCCTCCGGTGCTCCCCCAATGGCAATTGAATTGATGCATCGGGTCAGATCGTCAACCCGATTTCGGGTGCACAGAGCAATGGACAAGCTTAACATCATACTCCCCCTTTATCCTGTCAATGTGTAAAAAAACAGATTACTGAACCGCCGGACCTAAATATTCGTTATATTTTTGCTTGCGCGGGTTCAGAATGAACAACACCCCCTGCTTGTATCCATCTGCGGCATTAAAATTGCGACGCAGCGTTTCTTTGAGCATCAAGTAGGATAAGGTCCATAAAAGGGCTCCATACTGAATCACTCCAGCCTTTTTCAAGGCAAGAAAATAATAGTGGTTAATCGCTGTAGCCTTGGCTACTTTGCCCGCCTTATCGCGCGAGCTTGGAGATTCATGATGAATAATGGTTAAGTCAGGATTGATAACCAATTTGCCGTAACGGCTCGCCAACTGGCACATGTACAAATCATCAGCCACAGCATAACTGGTCATCCACGGATACGGCTTCATATCCCGAAGCGCATCCCTACGAAAGGACATATTGCAGCCATGAAAGAATTCTGTATCGAAAACCTCAGTTGCTTCGCCCCAACGCAGCAAAGAACCTGCCAGACTACTAGGCGAGAGCTTGCCGAGGGATGAAGACATCTGAAATGTCAAAACGCCCAGCAGCTTTCCTGCCCGGCTCGAATGTAATCCCTTTGCAATCCCTCCAACACCCACAATCGTTTTATCCTGATCATAGGTATCGAGCAAGCGCCGGATATAGAGTTTATCGTCCAGTTCTGCATCATCGTCAAAATACAGCACAATATCATACCGCACAAGGGACAAGGCCTCATAGCGAGATAACCAAACGCCGGGACGACTTTTTTTATAATATTTCAAAACGCTTTGAGGCAATCCGGATACCATGTGACGGTACTGCTCGATCTGTTGGTCGGAAATATCACCGTCATCAACAATCAGCAGTTCTACAGCCGTATGCTCCAATTGCTGCTGTACTGCAATAGATTGTATACAGCGTGTCAGGTCTTCGATCCGGTTGCGGGTACAAATGATGATGGAGACATCGGACATGCCATTACCTCCTGTGTGTGTATCCAGATGCTTTGGAAGAGATATTCAAAGTTTTTCCAATTGCTGGATTATATATGTTTATTGTATCTTTGACAGCGTTTTAGTGTATATACCTCTTTTGTATACTTTTTCAGTCTCCAAAAGGGTAGACAATCCTCTAAAAAGAGCAAAAAAATAGGATTGGCTTCTAGTGCCAATCCTTATTTACCCTTGGAAGTCCAGAAACAACGTCGCATTCACATACCGACGTGCCATGGACAAAAAATAACTATTTTGCACCGCTACTGCTGCCACCAGCAAAGTATTACGCACTGCTTCACACTGGTTAGGGGTCAAATGCTGTAAACGACTGGTGTATTGATCAGCCGCCTGAACCAGCAACTCCTCTGTCGCACCTTCCTGACGCTGCTGTACTGTAACGGAATCTCCGTTATCCTTTACATAGCCTGCACCAGCAACATCGAGCAGTTGGTCTCCGTTCGCATCCAGCTCCTCAAACAAAGTTGAGTAGGCAGCGTACAAATCGACCGGCTGAATCAGATCGTCCGTATCATCTTCGGGCTGTTGGAACAGGATATGAAATAGCTGACGAATGGATTCAAAATCAAGACATGATTTTAAATCTTCTACAATGAGCAATATAGCTGCCTGGTTGACCGAGTATTTTTTGCCGATCTTCGGAGCGCCGAGAAATTCCTTGAAGTCGCGTTTGACCCAATTTTGCATAGATGCTAGTGACACATGGCTGTACTCGACTAGTTGCCCCAGGGAAACAATCTCTTGCAGCGAAAAGGCTGCGCTGTGCTTACCCTTGATGATTTTATCTAGCACAGGTGTCACATCGGTGTATAAAAATGTCGGCATCGCGCTCCCGGAGCGGGCGAGATGGCTATGAGTGCGCCTCCAGGCGTCCTGCAGAACGGCCAAAGGCTGCAATTCGCGGCGACCTTCCATGGCCAGCAGCAAATGGGCCATATCACGACGAGTAAGGGTAAAAGACTCCATCTGCTTTCCTCCCTTTATTACATTTCAAGTTCATTTGAACTCATCATACGCCCTCAAACTAGGCTTGTAAAGTGAAGCAATGAGACGTGCGGGTTCTATTATGCCTTATTTTCTGTGTAAATTGGAGGTAGGCGACCTGCTACGATTCCATATGAACCTTGTATATTTTCTTTTAAGTTCTTAAAATAAGTTCAAGTGAACTTAAAATGGAGTTCCTTAAAAAAATTGAACGAAAAAGGGATGAGTGAAAATTATATGGGTATAGGTGTCAGTCTATTTTTGTTTGCGGTGTTGATTTTATTTAGTGCTTTCTTCGTGGCTACCGAGTTTGCGATTATTAAAATCCGTTCCAGCCGGGTCGATCAGCTGGTTGTGGAGAACCGTAAAAACGCACTGGCGCTACAAAAGGTCGTCAATAATCTGGACGGCTACCTGTCCGCCTGTCAGCTTGGTATTACGATTACAGCGTTGGGACTCGGCTGGCTCGGTGAACCGACCGTAGTCAAATTGCTGGAGCCTCTCTTTCAACAGCTCAACATCAATGGGGATTTTTCACATATCCTGGCCTTTATTATTTCATTCGTCATTGTAACTTACCTGCACGTGGTGATCGGCGAACTGGCTCCCAAAACATTGGCGATCCGCAAAGCGGAAGCTGTCAGTTTGTTAACCTCTCCAGTCATCGTGTGGTTTAACCGGATTATGTATCCGTTTATTTGGCTCCTTAACGGCTCGGCCAATCGTCTGGTTCGTCTGTTTGGTCTTCAACCGGCTAGTGAGCATGAAGAAGCGCACTCTCAGGAAGAAATTCAGATCATTTTGTCCGAAAGCGTGGAAAGTGGTAAGATCAATAACACCGAATATGGCTACGTAAATCGTATCTTTGCTTTTGACGAGACCGTTGCCAAAGAAATTATGGTGCCACGTACAGATATGGTATGCTTGTTTACGAATCGCTCGCTAAAAGAAAACATGCTGACTATTCACGAAGAGCAGTATACCCGTTTTCCGGTGGCGACAGATAGCAAGGATCAGATCATTGGTATGATTAATACCAAACAGCTATTCCTTGAGTATGATCGCAATCCCGAGCTTGTTTTCGACAGCCTGATTCAACCGATCTTGACCGTTCCGGAAGTTATCCCCGTCAACACACTGCTGAAACGTATGCAGAAGGAGCAGGTTCATATCGCTCTCCTGGTCGATGAATACGGTGGAACCTCCGGTCTCATTACCATCGAGGACATTTTGGAGGAGATTGTTGGCGAAATTCGGGACGAATTTGATAAGGATGAACGGAAGGAAATCGAGAAACTGACGGAGAACAGTTATTTGATGGATGGTAAAGTGATGCTTTCCGATCTGAGTGATCTGACTGGCTTGACATTGGACGATGAAGACGTGGATACTGTCGGAGGGTGGGTGTATAGCCGGGTTCCGGAACCTAGACAGGGCAAGGAATTCATAGAAGAAGATGTGAAATTTATCATTCGTGAAATGGGTAAAAATCGTATTCGTCGGGTGGAGATTATTTTACACTACACATCCCCCGCATCTGAATTGGAAGCAGAATCGGACACTTCTTCCCGGGAATGAACCGTGTGACCTGAGCGTTTATCTTTGCACTTGACACTTGTGTTCACTCCTACTGAAATGACATATCTCCAGGGCAAACGGCTTAGGTCGTTTGCCCTGCACGCGTGTAAGGAGGAGCTAGTAAAGTGGATATTTTATCTTCTATTATTATGGGAATTATTGAAGGGCTGACAGAGTTTTTGCCGGTCTCTTCGACGGGTCACATGATCCTCACGGCTGATCTTCTAGGATTAAACACAGAGAATGATACGGTCAAAACGTTTGAGGTTATCGTGCAATTAGGTGCTGTGCTGGCAGTCGTCGTATTATACTGGCGCAGATTCCTGAGCCTGTTTGATTTCAGACGCAAAATCTCGAGTCAGCCACGTCTAAACCTGTTACATATTATTTTAGCCATGATCCCAGCTGGGCTAATTGGCGTACTGTTCCGTGATGTAATTAAGCAATACCTGTTTGGTCCTGAAACGGTTCTCTATAGTTTAGTCATCGGAGGCCTGTTGATGATTGCGGCCGAGAAATTTCATCCGCCCATTAGATCACATACGTTGGATGAGATCACGTACAAACAGGCTTTTACCATCGGTCTGTTCCAAGTCCTAGCTCTATGGCCAGGCTTCTCCCGTTCAGGCTCAACCATGTCTGGGGGCCTATTCGCACGTGTAAGTCATACGGCAGCCGCGGAATTTACATTCCTCGTATCGGTTCCGGTCATGCTGGGTGCATCGGGTATTGATATGATTAAAAGTATGGATCATCTGTCTATGAGTGATTTTCCGGTGTTCGCAGCAGGCTTTATTACTTCCTTTATCGTCGGGATGCTGGCGATCAAAACATTCCTCGGTCTGCTCAAACGCTTGAGCCTGACTACGTTCGCCATTTACCGCTTCGTGCTGGCGGCTGTGTTCTTTTTCATTATTTTATAAGCCATTGTTTGGTACCAATAACCAATAACTAAAAAGGGATATCCATAGGGTCTGAATGATCAGCCTTGGATATCCCTTTTACTATTTTGCAGAAAGGATAGATCGTACTGAACGATCCCCCTATCATGCGTTCTGATTATTGTTTGGATTCCAGTGTAGTCAAATATTCCGAGATTTGAGCTGGCGTTTTAGCGTATTTGCTGTGCAAATGAGCAATTTTTTCGCCATTTCGGAACACGAGCAGACTCGGAATGCCGCGCACTTGATTTTCGTCGGCAATCGGCTGGAATTTCTCCGCATCAAGCGCAAAGAAACGCTTATCCGCGTTTTCTTCTATAATGCCGTCCATAAATTTATCCAGTGTCTTGCAATCCGGACACCAGGTTGTATCAAATTTCACGACGGTCAGACCGTCACCGTTAATTAAATCCTGATATTGCTGCTGAGATTCGATGCGTTCCATTCGTTAGTCCCTCCTAGGTTGTATTTACAAAACATCTCCATATTCACATATGGAATTATATAAACGGAAGCTTATTCTTATATTGTAATGGTTCTTTTATAAATTGCAACTGGGACGGGTACATGTTTGACACTTGTCCCATCATTGCCGGGATCAGCGGTATTGCGCATCATAACGATTGGCTCGGCTAATTTGCTGTAGCGCCTGCCGCTCTTGTTGAGTTAGCAGTGCAATATCTGCAGCAGAAATATTATGCTCCAATTGTCCCAAAGAGCTTGCACCCGGGATCACAGCAGCGACAGTCGGATGTGAAAGGCTATAACGGATAGCTGTCTGCCCCATACTACGGTCCGCCCCTGCAAAAGCCTTTAATTGCTTACGCACGTCCAGCAGCTCTGCTTCTTCGTAGTCTAGGTATCCCTTCGCTGCCTTTTCTTCCCCCTTATCAGCCAATACACCGCTCGCTACGGGTCCACGTGCAATCACGCTGATTCCCCGCTCCTGAAGCAAAGACAGTACCTCTTCCTCTGCACGTCGGTCCAGTAAACTATACTGATTCATAACACTAACGATATTCGAGCGTTTGACATATTCACGGATGACGTGCGGGCGAATGGAGGAAATACCATAATAACGGACGACGCCCTCCCGCTGTAGCTGCTCAAAAGCCTCAATGGTTTCGTCTATCGGATCGTTAATTGTCCCTCCATGCAGCTGATACAGGTCGATATAGTCCGTTCCCAGGCGACGCAGACTTTCTTTAACAGCTGACAGGATATATTTCTTGGACGGGTCCCATTCCCAGCCCTCCTGCCCTGGTATGCGCCGATTCCCAACCTTGGTCGCCAGGATAACATCCTGCCGCCGTCCACGGATCGCTGCCCCCACAATTTCTTCATTGCGTCCATGCTGGTACAAATCAGCCGTATCCAACAGATTTACGCCTTTATCCAACGCTTCATGAATCAAGTAAACAGCTTGCTGCTCCTCCGTACCGACCGACATACATCCCAGGCCAATCTCACCTACCAGCAAATCTGATGATCCTAGGCGGTTTCTTTTCATTTATGCTCCCCTCACTTCCAATAACGTATAACTTTAAATTTTCAATATTTCTCTATTGAATCAATTTCATAAATGATTAAACTAACGAAATGTATACTTCATATAGACAAATTAAACCATTTTGATCTATATGTACTCTTTATTAAAGCTACTGAAGGTATTATGAAATTGATTCTATTATACAAAAAAACAACCCCAAAGGCATAGAGACTCCACGCTCTCCAATCCTTTGAGGTTGTTGTATACGACTCGTAATTAATTCGTAATTAATTCGTACTATCCGAATAGCCATTGAACGGCCTTAGGAAATTGACGTTGAAAACAATCCACACGATGTACCGCATCCTGATCCAGCTCAAGAAGCACATCTTTTGCATCCAGTCCCTGTGTCCGCAGCAACTCGTGTGCCTGGAGGGTGAGCGGAACCATATCTTTTTGTACATTCGTCTTCCCTTCACCTTCACGGGTCCCGACAGATATATAAAAGCGTTGTGTCCCATCCCTCACAGTTGCACATGATGCAGATTGCATATAATCAATCATACCCGGATACCAATACGAGCCTGAGATGGAACCGACGCGTCCGAATACGTCCTTATACTGGAAGGCGGCATACATGGAAATTAATCCGCCCAATGAGGCGCCGATAATGCCCGTATGCTCCGTTCCAGTATGCACTGGATATTTTGCCTCGACGTATGGCATTACTTTTGTAACCACAAACGCCAGATAGGCATCTCCACCACCACCAAAAGTAGGTCTTCCTTCTACTAAAGCAGCTGCCTTCCAAGGCGTATAATCATCCAGCCGATTTACGGGCTGAATACCCACCAGCACCACACGGGGCAGCTCTCCCGTAGAAAAACCTCTTTCCAGCTCATCTAATCCGCTTAGAAATAAAGAGCTACCATCCTGCACATACAGCACCGGATACAGCTCATTATGATTCACGGAGACGGGAGGTGTATAGACGTGCACAAGATACCCATCTAATGAAATTTCATCTACATGACCTTTCATCCTACACAGTCCCCCATGATGTAAATGTATGCATTACAATGCAGCATCTATTTCCTTGATCATTTCAGATACAGATTCCAGACCGTTACCTGACAGGTACCAGTAGTTAGGATCAAGGTATACAATATGACCGTTTTTAAATGCATTGGTTTTCTTCACCAGTTCATTCTCCATGGTTTGTTTACCTGTAACCTGCTCCTTGCCTTCTTCGACCACCACTGCTCCACGGTCAACGACAAAAATATAATCCGGATTTTTTTGCTGTACATATTCAAAAGAAACTTTTTGTCCATGCGTGGATACTTTAATGCCAGGATCTACAGGGGTTACGCCAAAAGCATCATGAATGATACCGAAACGGGATTGTGAGCCATATGCGCTCAGGCTTCCTTCATTTGTCAGCACGATCAGTCCTTTAGCTTTGCTCGCTACAGCCTTGTCATGTACGCCCTTGATGGAGCTATCAATCGCAGCCAGTTCCTGCTTGGCAGCATCCTCTTTGTTGAAGATTTGCCCCAACGTTTCCACGTTCTTTTTAAAGGAATTGATGTAATCCTTGGTGTCTACAGCCATCGAAATAGTAGGTGCAATTTTGCTCAACTCTTTATATGCATCAGCTTGTCTGCCGCCTATGATGATGAGTTCAGGAGACAAATCACTGATTTTCTCGTAATCCGGTTCAAACAGCGTGCCCGCGCTTGCATATTTGGAATCTTTATATTTGCTCAAATACGTAGGAAGATCCTGCTGCGCTACTGCCGCAACGTCAACACCCAGCTTATCCAGCGTATCCAATGAACCAAAATCAAAGACAACGACATTTTTGGGGTTAACTTTGACTTGTACCGGGTTTTCATCCAGTGCGTGTTTGACCGAGATGGTTTTGGATTCCGTTGTTGCAGCAGAGGAGCCGTTTCCAGTCGTCTCTTGTGTTGCCGGAGCTGCTTTGCCACAGGCTGACGCGATCAGTACCAATGCAAGCATCAGCGTTAAAAACATCATATTTTTCTTCATTTAACATTCCCCCTAAGTGAAATAAACGCAAATTTTATGGTCACCAATCTGTTGAATCGGAATATCCATATCGTACAAGTCCTTTAATACCTGACTATCAATCATCTCGTCTGCCGTTCCTTGTTTTAGCAACCTGCCATCCTTCATCCCCACAATATAGTCTGAATAGCAGGATGCAAAATTAATGTCGTGCAGCACGACTAGAATCGTTTTGCCGAGATCATCAACTAAACCACGCAACGTCTTCATAATCTGAACCGAATGCTTCATATCCAGATTGTTCAGTGGCTCATCCAGGAGGATGTATTCTGTGTCCTGAGCCAAAATCATGGCAATAAAAGCCCGTTGTCGCTGTCCCCCACTAAGCAAATCAATATGCTTGTCCTTCATATCCTCCAGTCCCATGTAAGCCATAGATTGCTCCACCATTTTGCGATCCTCGCTGTTCAATCTGCCCTTGGAATACGGAAAACGACCGAAACTGACTAGTTCCTTCACGGTTAAGCGGATGTTGACATCGTTGGTCTGTTTTAAAATCGATATCTTCCGAGCTAGCTCCTCACTTTTCGTCAGGCTCACGGCCTGCCCGTCAATGAGGATTTCTCCCTCATCACTGTCAGTCAGGCGACTGATCATCGACAACAAGGTGCTTTTTCCAGCGCCGTTAGGTCCAATAAAGGAGGTAATCGTGCCTTTAGGTACAGTGACAGATACCTGATCCACCACATTTTTATTCCCGTAGCGTTTGGTTACGTTTTTGACTTCTACCATGACTTATTCTCCCGCAGCAAAAGGTACAGGAAGTACACCCCCCCGATAAAGTTAATAATGACGCTGACTGTTGTCGATAAGTCGAATACTCTTTCTGCCAGCAGTTGGCATCCTGCCAACGCAATAACACTGACACAGATAGAGGCCGGAATAATATAACGATGCTGATAGGTTTTCATCACCTGATAAGCCACATTGGCCACAATTAATCCGAGAAACGTAATCGGCCCGACAAGCGCTGTAGAAATGGAAATGAGAATCGCTACGATAATTAGCAGCCTTTTGATAATAAAACCATAAGGGAGACCTAAATTAATCGCATGCTCTCGTCCGAGCGACAGCACGTCCAGATACTTGATGAATCTCCACGCATAAGCAAATACGAGCACAAGCACGAATACAGAAAGCCACAGCAGCTCAGTGTTTACATTACTGAAGCTGGCAAAGCTCTTGTCCTGGATTTTCGCAAATTCGTTCGGATCAATCAGTACCTCCATAAAGGTAGATAAACTGTTAAACAGCGTGCCGAACACCAGACCAATCAGCAAAAGTACATAAATCCCGCGTCCATCTTTGCGGAAAATTAATTTGTATAGCATTCCTGCGAACAGCACCATCAGCCCCACCGACAGCAAAAAGTTCAATTCTTTGCTGGTCGAAATGAAGGGGACGGAGCCAAATGCAAAAATAATCGTCGTCTGAATCAGCATATACAGTGAATCCAGTCCGATAATACCCGGAGTCAAAATCTTATTATTCGTAACCGTCTGGAAAATAACGGTTGCAAAAGCAATGGAGCCACCTGTCAGAATGAAAGCTGCGATCTTTTTCAATCGTCGTGGCAGCGCGTAATGCCAGGTATGCGGAAGATCTATAAACACAAAAGCAGCAATCAACACAAGCGCGGCAGCAGCTAATATTCCGATTTTTAATTTAGGATTCATAAGCCCTTCTCCTCAGCAGCAAATACAAGAACAACGCGCTCCCGATCACACCCACCGTAAGCCCTACAGAAATTTCATACGGATAAATGATCACCCGTCCCAAAATATCGCAAAACAGCACAAAGACGGCGCCCAAGATCGCTGTATGGGCCAGGCTTTTTTTCAGATTATCCCCCATATACATGCTGACGAGATTGGGTACAACCAGCCCCAAAAAGGGAATCGTCCCGACCGTTAAGATGACAACAGAGGAAACCAAAGCCACGATCACCAAACCCACATTGACGGTGCGCTTGTAATGTACGCCCAAATTGGCCGCAAAATCCTCACCCATGCCTGCAATTGTAAAACGGTTCGCATATATGTACGCCAACGCAACCAAAGGAACACTAAGATAGAGCATCTCGTAGCGACCACTCATGATTAGAGAAAAATCCCCCTGCATCCACGAAGAAATGCCCTGGATCAGATTGTATTTGTAAGCAAAAAAAGTCGTTACCGAATTTAAAATGCCTCCAAACATCAAACCGACAAGCGGGATAAATACCGGGTCCTTGAAACGGATTTTATCCAGTATTTTCATGAAAATCAGTGTTCCCCCTAGAGCAAATCCGAAAGCCGTCAGCATTTTCGTCCAAAATCCCGCCGCTCCAAACACCATAATAGCCATCAGCACACCCAATCGTGCCGCATCCATCGTCCCTGCAGTGGTGGGAGAAACAAATCGGTTCCGGGTAAGCTGCTGCATGATCAATCCACAGATACTCATACTCGCCCCTGCGATAATGATACTGATCAATCGTGGGAATCTGCTAATCAGGAGTACCTGCGCCTGATCGTTGGTTAAGTGGAACAAATCAAGTGGAGTTACATCATGAACACCAATAAAAACCGAGGCGAAAGCCAGTACCAGAAAAGCCAGTATTAAATAGCGCAATTTCATCTCTAACTAAGGGAGCCTGTCCAATAACCTGTACCAAGCTTCGGCCCTGTCCTCCCCTCCAATAATGATAATGATTATCAAAATCAACTAGCATAAATTATATCAGTGATATTGTATCTGTCAAATTTTTTTGCAATGAATAAACCATATCAAGAAAGGTGTTAGCAAAACCTGAATAGTCTAAAGAGCGAATGAGCAAATAAAAACAATATCCTGTAAAATAGAGATGGAATATTTAGGATTGCCCTTTCTTTCATTACTGTAGAAAATATTGGAATTGGGGTTTCATTAATTTGATGGACCAAAAAAACAGGAGGAGAATGATGAATCACATACTAATCGTCGAGGACGATATCGCCTTGAGTAACGGTATTGTTCTTGCTCTTAAAGAACCTAACAACGTATTTACACAAACGTATGACACTGCTGCTGCAAAAGAACAATTGAACATCACTGCTTTTGACCTAGTGATACTTGATGTAAACTTGCCGGATGGGAATGGACTCGACCTCTTAACCCATATACGTAAAACAAAAGCTTTACCAGTCATTGTTCTGACTGCGAATGATATGGAAACAGATATTGTCACTGGTCTTGAGCTGGGTGCTGATGACTACATCACCAAACCCTTCAGTCTGATGATACTGAGAGCAAGAGTTGGTGTTCAGCTTAAGAAATCCAAATACTCGCTTGCAGACTCCATTCAGCTAGGTGATTTTTCCTTCTCATTTGAGAGGATGGAATTTAATAAGAATGATATACCGATTGAACTAAGTAAAACAGAGCAAAAATTGTTGCGCATTCTAATCAACAATCGAGGAAATACCGTTTCACGCGATCATTTGATAGACAGCATCTGGACTGACGGTGCTGAATATGTAGGTGAAAATGCCTTGTCGGTTACGATAAAAAGGCTACGTGACAAGCTCGAGGATCATCCTTCTTCCCCACAATATATTAAAACGGTTTATGGGCTGGGCTACACATGGGCGTTGAAATGACAACACTCCTATATATATGTATTGGAATTGCCGTTGTTGCTGTATGCACCGCTGTGGGTGCTATTATGCTGTATCGCAGGAGCATCCATAAAACAATGAAAACCATTGAGAACATGCTGGATGCCGCGATAAATGGCAGCTTCTCAGAGGATGTCTTTGATGAATCCGTTCTTTCTTCAATAGAAGCTAAATTCGTGAGATTTCTCTCCATTTGTTCCGTGTCCTCCAAAAATCTGCTTGCTGAAAAGAATAAAATAAATGAGCTGATTTCCGATATTTCACACCAAACGAAAACACCATTGGCCAACATCCTGCTTTATTCCCAACTACTTAGCGAATACGAACTATCACAGGATACCTCCACTTGTGTGAAAGCTCTATCTGCTCAGGCCGAAAAGCTTAACTTTCTGATCCAGGCATTGTTAAAAACATCGCGGCTTGAAACGGGGATTATCACGGTAGCGCCAAGGAGAGAATCTGTTCATAAGCTCCTTGATGCTGCATTGGAGCAAATAACGCCAAAAGCAGATGCCAAAGGGATAACAGTTTTTAGGGAGGACACCGTTATTCATGCTTATTTTGACCTAAAGTGGACCAGTGAAGCTGTCTATAACATTATGGATAACGCTATAAAATATACAGAGACAGGCGGAAACATGGATATAAAAGTGATGGCATACGAATTGTTTTGTCGAATTGATATTGCCGATAGCGGCATAGGCATTGCAGAAGAAGAACAAGGTAAAATCTTTACCCGCTTTTATCGCTCCCCTACTGTTAACTCGCAGGAGGGCGTCGGGATTGGACTGTTTTTAGCTAGAGAAATCATCGCTGCGGAGGGGGGGTACATCAAAGTACGGTCACACTACGACCGTGGTTCTACCTTCTCTATTTTTCTTCCTATGGATACTTAATTCTTTCAACACCGTTAGATTCCGGAAAGATTGTAGAAAGATTAGTGTGCTAATGTCTGTACTGTAGATGACTACGATACAGACATTTTTTGTTGGAGGAGAATGTATATGGGCCTATTGAAAACTCAGGCATTAAGGAAGCATTACGGGAACGGAGATACTGCTGTTCATGCCTCTTAGATGGCGTGAAGCTGGAGGTGGAATCCGGTGAACTTGATGGTCCAACAAACGGAAGCTTCACGATTGATGGCAAGGATATATTTCCCTGCAAGACAAAGATTGACCAATTTCTGCAGCGAAAAATCGGCTTCGTTTTCTAAGATTATTATCTGATGCCTGCCTTGAATGTCTACGAAAAATATTGTGCTCAGGTACTGGATAGTAAAGAATCGTGCCACCATAGATAAAATTGTATATACTCTAAACCTTAAACATAATTGTCAATGCATACCTCATCTTTGGTAATAGCTTGGGTCTGGGAGAAAAACAAAAATGTAATTTCGAAGAAGGGTATTCCACCTGAATCGCCTAGAGGTATAGGGGCAATACTCTACTTTCCCAGATATGATACAAAAGAAAGTGCCCTCATCTCAAAAGACGAGGACACTAGACAAGCTAAGAAGTGTTCTTACTTCTTCCTTTTCATTGGTCAACTAATACTTAGTTAGGCAAAATCATTCTTTTACCAATCAAACCCTAGGCTAGTATTAGAGCTACAATGTTCAGTGGATTGGATGTAATTATTCACAAAACTTAAATTTTTTCCATGTTAAGCCCATCTGACAATATTAGAGCTACAGTGTCCATTGGGTTCCGTACAATCATAAAGGCAATTATCAAGATCACATTGTACTTCCATTTCAAAATCTATGTTATCCAAAATTTCAATTTTCTCCATGTTAATTCCACCCCCTTTCACTATTAAAATATCATTAAAAATACCTCTAAATATTCTATTGTAAAAATCAGTATGTTATTTGGCATAATTAGTGGTTTATACAATGTTTACATCCAGCGGCACTACTCAACTTTCCCAGATATGATTGCAAAAGAAAGTGCCCTCGTCTCAAAAGACGAGGACACTAGACAAGCTAAAAAGTGTTCTTACTTCTTCCTTTTCATTGGTCAACTAATACTTAGTTAGGCAAAATCATTCTTTCACCAATCAAACCCTAGGCTAGTATTAGAGCTACAATGTCCAGTGGGTTCGAGACAATTATTTCTAAAACCTCAACTTTTCCCACGTTAAGCCCACTGGACAATATTAGAGCTACAGTGTCCATTGGGTTCGAGACAATCATAATGGCAATTATTAGGATCACATTGTACTTCCATTTCAAAATCCATATTATCTAAAATTTCGATTTTTTCCATGTTAATTCCACCTCCTTTCACTATTAAAATATCATTAAAGATACCTCTAAATATTCTATTGTAAAAATCAGTATGTTATTTGGCATAATTAGTGGCTTATGCACTGTTTATATCCCATTCTGTTATTTAAAACAAGGCCGTAAATTCACGTTTATTCATTATTCGTGTTTTTCCAACAACACCGCGAAGTCTTACTTTTTCAAAACAAATAATTGCACTAATTGATTTACCCGGCATAACATAAAAAAAATGGTTACTTTCGTATACAGTCGCTCAGTACAAGCCTCATCCCACGAAATACAATGAAGCCAAGCAAGCGAATGTATTAGACCAAAAAATACTTTGATTCCGGCTGAGTTCAAGCAGAGGCACCAAAAAACAGATATCTCAGAAGGAGTCTGTCTCTCCTACATTTCCCACCACCCGTTACAAATTGATCTTTCTACTCTCACTCAAATAATCTTTCAGCTCTGTTAGATTTCAGAAAGATTGTAGAAAGAAAGAGGTATTATAATAAAATTTGTGTTGTAAGCAATTACGATGCAGATATTTTTATTGGGAGGAAAGCAAAAAAATGAAGATATTAGAAACCAGAGGGCTAAGAAAAAGTTACGGTAACGGGGATACCGCTGTTCATGCCTTAGATGGTGTGAATCTGGAGGTGGAGAGAGGTGAATTTGTCGCTATCGTTGGTACATCCGGCAGCGGGAAGTCCACCCTTCTGCATATGCTTGGTGGACTGGATCGGCCTACAAGTGGAAACGTCACCGTTGAGGGCAAGGATATCTATTCTCTGAAAAATGAAGAATTGACCATCTTCCGCCGAAGAAAGATCGGCTTCGTTTTTCAAAATTATAATTTAGTTCCAGTCTTAAATGTCTATGAGAATATCGTGCTCCCCATTGAACTAGATGGGAAACAACCAGACAAAGCCTATCTGGCCCAAATTACGAATACGCTGGGGCTTGAGAACAAATTAAACAATCTACCGAGTAATCTTTCGGGAGGACAGCAGCAGCGAGTCGCCATTGCGAGAGCACTGGCGACTAAACCAGCCATTATTTTGGCCGACGAGCCTACTGGCAACCTGGACAGTAAAACCAGTCTGGATGTCATAGGGTTGATCAAGGTATCCAGCCAACAGTTCGCCCAAACGATGGTGATGATTACTCATAATGAAGAAATCGCGCAGATGGCAGATCGCATCATCCGCATTGAGGACGGTAAAATAGTAGGTGGTGCGACCAGATGATCAAATTAAAAAACAGTAAGGCGGTTCGTAATTTATCAGATAAAAGTTTTAAAGCGAATAAAATCCGCAATATTATTGCGATTATCGCTATTGCCTTAACCACTTTGTTATTTACATCTCTGTTTACTATGGGGCTTGGCGCGATGGAAAGCCTCCAGCAGGCAACGATGCGGCAGGCCGGTGGGGGAGGGCAGGGTTATCTCAAATATATCAACGATGAGGAATTTAATCACGTCAAAGATCATCCTCTTATTAAAGAGATATCATATAGCCGCGTGTTAAGTGAAAAGGTGATAAACGAGCAATTTTTAAAGCGTCGTGCGGAGTTCTGGTATTATGACGATGTAGGGCTAAAGCTAGGATTTTTTGAGCTAGAAAAAGGCCACAAACCGATGGCGAAAAATGAAGTTATCGCGGACTCTAATACCCTACAGTTACTGGGTATTCCCCTGAAAGAGGGCGCTCCATTGACCTTGAAGCTTAAGGTTCACGGCAAGATGGTACAGCGCAAATTTATCCTCTCCGGCTGGTGGAAGAGTGACTCCGCCGCCGTGGCAAACGTAGGGCAAATCATTGCTTCTAAAGCTTATGTGGATGCCCATGCTGAAGAATTACGCAACACATATAAGCAGGATCATGATATAACCGGAGTCATCATTGCTACTATCATGTTCGATAACAGCTCGAATATGCGGGAAAATCTTAATAAAGTGATTACAGAAAGCGGTTATTCCCTTGACAAAAATGCACCAAACTTTATAAACAGTAATGTTAACTGGGCGTATCTTTCCAACACTTTCAGTTCAAACCCTGGAACCATTTTTGCCCTAGCCAGTGGTCTGTTACTGATCATGCTTACTGGCTACTTGATCATCTATAATATTTTCCAAATCTCGGTGATGCGTGATATTCGTTTCTACGGTCTTCTAAAAACCGTCGGCACAACCAGCAGGCAAATCAGCAGAATCATCCGCAGACAGGCATTATTTCTTTCCTTGATCGGGGTTCCCATCGGCTTGCTCGCGGGTTTTTTGGTCGGCAAATCGCTTATCCCTCTGCTGCTTATGAACAATTATAGGCACGCAAATGCTGAGGTAACCATATCCCCCAGCCCATGGATTTTTATCGGCTCCGCTCTGTTTGCAGTCATAACAGTTATGATCAGTGCATATAAGCCTAGCAGAATTGCGGCGACTGTGTCTCCGATCGAGGCAGTAAGATACGTAGACGAAGCTACCAAAAAGGGTAAGAATAAACTAAAAAAATCAACTAACGGTGCTAAAATGCCGCTGATGGCTCGAGTCAACTTAGGGCGCAATAAGAAGCGGACTACTTTGGTGCTACTTAGCCTTTCTCTAGGTCTAGTGCTACTGAATACTACTTTTACATTATCCCAAAGTCTAGATATGAATAAGTATGTGTCTAAAAGCCATGACACTGACTTTCTAATTGCACATGCTGATTATTTTCAAGAACATTTCACAGGCCCTGACAATGCAACGACAGAAAGCTATATTCAGGCCGTTCAGGCACAACCCGGTTTTGAAGAAGGTGGACGATTGTACAGTGGCAGCAATTTATTCACTGTCGAGCATAAAGAGAACAAAGAGGGGATGAAGTTGTACGGGGAAATCGTCACTCCTGACGCTCGTGGCAACTTATCTACAGTAGTGTATGGGCTTGAAGATCTCCCCCTTCACCGACTAAAATTAATTGATGGTGAACTTGATTATGGCAAGCTAGCTTCGGGAAAGTATATTTTGGAAGGGGTCGGGTTAGACGATTACGATAATCCTGACATGGCACTATCCGTATACAAAGTAGGTGAAAAGGTTACTCTTCATAACTATATGGGCACAGCAAATGCCCAGGAGTATACGAGCCATGAATTCACAGTGCTTGGTCATGTTGGCGTAAAATTAACTAATTCTGGTGTAGCCGTTCCTACTTATACTAACTTCTATCTCCCGGCGGATATCTATAAAACGCTTGTGAAGAAGCCTGTGGTGATGAGTTATGCCTTTAATGTATCCGATAGTAAAGAAAAAACGATGGAGAGCTTCTTAAAGAACTATACCGAAATAAAGGAGCCAACGATGCATTATAAATCCAAATTCACCTCAATTGCCGAGCTTTCAGGTATGCAAAAAACAATTTTGATGATCGGCGGTACGCTCAGTATTATTATTGGTGTGATTGGCATTCTTAATTTTGCAAACGCGCTTCTAACTAGCATTCTGACCCGCCATCAAGAATTTGCTATACTACAAAGCATCGGCATGACCAACAAACAATTAAAAACAATGCTCATTTATGAGGGGATGTACTATGTGCTCGGCACCAGCATATGCTCCATCTTATTAGGAAGCCTATTTTCCGTCTTGATTGCGAGACCCTTGAGTACTCAAATATGGTTTATGAGTTATAGATTTATTATCTGGCCGCTGATCCTCGTGCTGCCTGTTCTGCTCGCTCTTGGGATATGTTTTCCTCTCGCTATTTATTCTCTGAGCGACCGGAAAACTATCGTAGAACGACTGCGAACAGCAGAATAAACACTCCTTAGTTAAGAAAAGAAATGACCTAGCAAAACTTATAGCTAGGTCATTTCTTAGTTACTCAACTGTATAATTAGTCCCCGTTCTCTAACCTCCCTGAAATTTATTATAATAATGAGAAAACAGATAAAATGCATACGTACCACCTTCAATTTGAACTCTGGTGTTACATTCTAAACTCGTGTCCTTTAATGGACATGACAAAAATCCCCTTTAGAAAAATAGTGCCAGATCACATCATACATGTGCTCTTTTAACACCGTCTACCTAAGGGGATAATATCACCGCCCTCATCTGAGGATGGACTACTTTTTAATTCACAGATTCCTTTTTTCCAGGTCATAACCCATTTAAGGTTTTTGCAGGATTCTCCTCAGAAAACTACATTTCTTCAAAATCAAATCTAGTGACTCTAGAGCCAAAATACGATTATGAAGCCACGAATAAATAGCATAATAAATCAGTGGTTAGAGAGAAGAAGCTCGAAGTTCTTTAATATATATTCATACTCCTTCACTATTGAATAGTGTATCCTTTGAGTTGCACAAAATACAGGTGATGATTCATAATAGTTTCCAGTTTGTATTTTATTAATTATTTTACATATTTTGCTACGACAATTATTATACATAGCACACTTTATACAAGCTCCTTGGTCCATTTGATTGATTTCGTCTAAATTGGATAAACGCTGTTCAATTATATCGGAAAATACATCTCCCATGGAAAACTCTTCGTGGCCTACTGCAAGAATACAAGGATATATATTCCCTTCACTGGAAATATGAAAGCTGTTATGACAGCCGTCACAGACCCCTCTTGGTCGGAAATGTTCGTTTTTGAAATTATATAAGAAGTACTGTGCTTTGGTAAGATTGTTACTCACCTTATATGAAAATATTTCGTTAAGATTCTTATGATAAACTTTCATAAGGTCTTTACTCCAATTCGGATCACTTTCATCCATCGCAAAGGTGACAACCGGATACCCTTTTTCAGAGAGGAAAATATAATTGTCAGCAAAATAGGAAACATTATTAGGTGTAACGGTCATTCTTACTCGGAAAAAATGTGATTGATGATTAATGTAATCAATAGTTTCAATCACTCTATTGAAACTTCCATTCCCATTTCTATACACTCTGTTGATATCGTGACTTTCTTGCTTCCCATCCAAACTAATCGTTAATTCGATATTTTCGGAAACGTAATCAAGTATTTCTTGATTGTAAATGGTGCCGTTCGTTGTCATTGTAAAAAAAATTTCGCCATGAATTTTTTGTTTTAACTCTTCTACAAGATAATGAATGATCGGATAATTAAGTAATGGTTCCCCCCCATGTAATGCTATGCGTATTTTATCTTTATGATCCAAAGGATTTGCAGCAAGCTTTTTTTCCGTAAAATCAATAGCTTTTGCCGCCGTTTCCCTACTCATCGTTTTTGGGGCTTTACTAACATAACAATATTTACATCTCAAGTTACAATCTTCGGTTACCCAATATGTGAAGTTCATGACATCACTCTCCTTATATAAAGATTTAGTTATTCCAAACTAATTCTTGAAGTTGCTTCTTTTGTTTTTGACATATGATATCGAACAACTCTTGGTTTTGGTGCAAATAATAGATGTTGCTAATGCAGTGGTGGCAAAATAAATTAACGTCACAGTTCTTACAGGGTTCAAATTTCCATGGCCTTACACATCCGATTTTATTATGATCTGCTTTTTGATTGCCTTTAGCCATTAATTCAAATAAATTATCATCAAATATATTTCCCAAAACAAAATCTTCAGACTCCATCAACCCACCACAGGGATAGATGTTTCCATTTCCTCCAATAAATAATTCTTTTTTTCCTGGTGAACAAAGTCGACAGGCAACATCTTGGGAGGTCAGATCATCTACAAAAGAATTTTCCGGAAAAATTTCTTCACTATTTTCTCCTGCCCTTCCAGCAGATGTTAAGATACGCACTACGTGTTCAACTTCTAAACATTCACATAAATCAATAAACTTCTCTCTACCTCCGTCAGAAGTATATTTTGTAATAACCATTGATAATGCTATTTTTTTTAACCCTTTACTTTGCATTAGTTTTATACTTTTTATAACTCTACTAAAAACACCTTTGCCTCTAATTTGATCGCAAGTTTCTTCATCATAACCGTCCAGACTAAGGGAAACCTTATCTACATACCTAATCAATTGCTCCACATTTTTTGGGGTTATAAAAAGGCCATTGGTAGAGAGCAAAATGGCTCCGTTGAATGTTTGCCTTATGTACGCCAAAAGCTCCATGATATCTAATCGCATCATAGGCTCTCCACCCGTAACATTGATGGCTTGGGGTTTAAGTACAATGATTTGATCAATGATTTCTTTCACTTTTTCAGTTGTTAGTGCATCGGTAAAATGAGCATCCGCTGAAGCACTGCAATGTTTACAGTGTAAATTACATCTATTTGTTAATCCTAGATAGACAACATCTAAGACCTCCTCATGAATATTTGTTAATTGTTCTTCGGTTAGAATACATTTGATATTTACTAATTCATAAAAGAGACTTGTTAAATTATGAATAACGTCAGCATGTTGAGAACTTTTGGTAGGATTTAATAATGATTCAATTTCCCCTTTATTAACCATATCCTTCAGCACAAGATAATAAGATTTAGAGGTTTTCAAAAAAGCTCCTGATTTTGTATTCGCGATAATGACTTGATGATTATGAAACAGTTCACGTGAGTAAGGATTTAAAAGATATACCATGATTTTTTCTCCTCTCATACATCCCAAATTCATTTTCCATTCTATTAAATAGATCATGAATTGTTCTGATATTTACTGTTATGTCATAATCTAATGTTTTAATGCCATAAATTGATAATAATCAGAGTTAAATAACAATGGATTCTTTAGAGTATCTGAGGGGATGAGAGAAAGTTGCGCTACATCCGTAAAAAACGTATACATAGATGTATTTCACGACATTAAAGAGGTCATTTATACCATAAATATAATTATTAGATATTCAATAGTAGAATGAGAAGTAGCTTCTTTATATATTTGTATCAGAAGGGCGGAATGGAAATTTATGCTTAGAAAATATAACTGGATTCTTAAAGAAGTTCATAAATTTTATCTTTTTATTGTACTTATTTTAGTTTTTCAAGCTTTAGATACAATACTTAGCATGATAATTCCCCAATACATAAGTAAGATTGTTGACTCTGGATTAATATCCAAAGATCTCTCCTTAATTGTGAAGTTTATAGGAATAGCAACAGGCTTATTTATTCTATCTCACTTATGCAGTTTACTTTGTGAATTCATTTTTGCCGAATTAGGTAAAAGAATCTCTTATGCTATGAAAAAAAAGTTGTTAGAAAAGTTTTTTGTTTTGCCAGGTGAGACCATTACTTCAAACAACGATAAGCTATTTTCCCTGTTTATTAACGACATTGGAATCATCGAAAGATTAGTATCCCACGGTATCCCTATGCTAATATCAAACTTACTTTTTCTAATTGTTATTTGTGTTGTATTGCTTTTTTTCAACTACAAATTATTTACACTTGTATTTTTAATCATGCTTTTAACAATGATTAGTCAAATATTCTTTAATAAAAGAATTACTCAAAAGACAAAAGCAGTCATGAATGCTTATGATGACTCTATTTCTTATATTAGGCATACGCTTGGAACACTTCTGTATTCTATTGGAATGGATATAAAAGACTATATTTTGGGAAGGTACATGCCTTTAGAGGAAAAGTCACTTGAAGCTTATAGACAGAGAAGCAATACAATTATCGTAGCTTCCACTGTCCCTTCTGTCATTACCTCTATTGGAAGTGTATTGCTTTTGGGGATGGGTACAATTTTAGTAATGAAAGGCCAAACAAGTATGGGAGTACTGACGGTATTTGTTTATTATTCAAATCAGATCATAAGTCCGATCAAAAGTGTTACAAACTATGTGGCCGCTTGGAAGCAGGCAAAAGTATCAATCGAAAGAATTGAGTCGATTATAAGAGCTGAAGAGGTGAAATAAAATGGACATAGAATTTAAAAATGTAAGTTATAGCTATAACGGTTTGGAAAAAGCGCTATCCGATGTCTCGTTCTCTGTTCATGGAAATCATATTTTTTGCCTTTCAGGACGCAACGGGGCAGGAAAAAGCACACTATTAAAATTACTCACCAAGATTAATTGTAATTATACAGGTGATATCTTAGTGAACGAAAAGGAAATGAGAGAATGGAAACGTAAAGATATTATCAGCAAAATAGGCATATGCTTCCAGGAACCCGTCATGTATGTAGATACGATCTTTAACAATATAACTTTGGGGCAACCAGGCATCCCTATGAGGCAACTGAATTCATATATTGAATTATTGGATACCAAGAAATTTATCGAAGAAAGTAAAAAAGATCAAATAATCGGTAAAAACTTTTCTTTATCAGGAGGGCAACAGCAATTAATTTCGATACTGCGGAATATCTATACTAATAAAGAAGTATTAATTTTTGATGAACCCACTTCAAATTTAGATGGTGTTGTAAAAAAGAACTTTATTGATCTATTAGATGATCTAAAGTACAACCATACCATTATATTAATTACACATGATAGTGAACTAGGGAGTAAATATGAACAAATATTGTTGTAATGCAGGAGCAGGACGTAGCTGCATAAGCGTCTACGCCCTTTCACGAATTCGATTCCTATTCTAAGTCCCATAAAATAATATTGACGCAAAACCGGTCTTCCACGGTCCTTATATCCAGGATTCCTGAGTTTTCTTTTACAATCTGCTTGACACTTTTCAATCCAAAACCGTGATTTTTTCTATTCTTTTTATTACTTATAAAATTACTATTTACAAACAGCGGATTAAACGTATTGGAAATCTCTATATAAAGTTGCTTTGCATGATATTTTATTTTTATATCCATTGTTTTCTTACCTTCAGTTACCTTGTCACAGCCCTCTATTGCATTATCCAGCAAATTACCAAATACAACGGCTATAATATTATTATTTAGAGAAAATTTTTCTGGAAGAAAACTATCAATGCTCACTACAATGCTTTTTTTAGTAGCCAAATTTATTTTCTCGGTGAGTACGTAATTAAGTACATTGTTCGGTGAATATTTCTGAGTTTCAGTACATTTAATATCTGAGAGAATTTCTTCTATAAACCCCTCTGCTGCCTCAACATTATTTTCTTTCAGCAATCCTTTTAAGGTCAACAGTTCATTTCTCATATCATGCCTGATTCTCCGAATTTCTTTTTGCGATTTCTCCAGATTATCATAGTGTTTATTTTCTGCTTTAAGATTGAAGTTTAATAATTCCTGCTCTATCATTTCGCCGTACATTCGGCTTAATTGTTCATAAATAATTAACATGATGATATTGATTGATAAAACACCAATCATAGAAATTACACTTAACCACTCATTTGGGTTCTTACCTGATCTTAAAATCAAATCAAAATGACTGCACAACATGCAAAGAGTTATGATAGGAACTGCAAACAAACACATGTATAAATAATGCAGAGTAGTTTCTCTTTTATAAACATCTATTTTAAAAAGTAAAGGGACCCATAAAAAAAAGAAAAATTTACTGATTTCTGAGAGGAGAGCACCCGCTTCGTAATAATAAGATACATTATCTGATGTAAGGAGTACATTTGGAAAACAAGCATTCATGATGGCGCAACATACTCCTACAGATAAGATTTCAATTGCAATTACAACTGTACCCCAACACAGTTTTGTTGTTATATGATTTTTTGGGTAAAAACAAAGTATAGTGAACACTGGAACAACATTTAGCATAACATCAAATGTTGTTTTCAAAAAGTACATACCGACTACTGTCAGACCTATTAATGCAATCGTAAACAGCCAGATTTTCTCCGTCGAAAGTCCCTTTTTAGTAAATAAAACTTTATTCAGAAATCTACTTATAATGAAAATATCAAAAGAATTTAGTATAAAATCAAACATGACTCTTTCCAATTAGAATCTCTTCCTCATATAATTCATCATTTTTTGTTTAAAATCTTTTTTATACTTTCTACTGATCGGTAGTTCCAAATAAGTTTCCTGAATTTCACCATTTACGATCCGTTTCATCATAATATTTTCGCATTTTATTCCCACAACGTATTTCAGGTTAATGATATACGAAGCATGAATCTGAGTGAAAGCCATCGGATCAAGTTGAGCAAGTATTTGTGAAGTTGTCTGATTACACTTATATTCTTTTGTCTCTGTATAAATATGAGCAGCCCTTCCACTTTTCTCAAAGTACATAATTTCATCTTCGTTTATAATGAGCTTATTTCGTTCATAGCTAAACTCAAAATAACTATGTGAACTATGTAAATAGTGATCAGCTCTTTGAAGAACCTCAAAAAGGGTTTCTTTATTCACAGGTTTCAGTATGTAATCAAAGGTTTGTACTTTAAATACATCTGGCATGTATTCGTCATAATTGGTTACAAAGATAATTACAGCTTTATTGTCAAACTCTCTTACCTTTTTGGCTAAACTAATGCCATCCATATCCGCCATCTCAATATCAAGCAGATAAATATTGTATTCCGTTTTATTCTTAGCTACATATTGCAGCAACTTTTGCCCACTTCCAAAAGTATCTACTTCTACTTTAGTAAAGGGATATTCTAACGTAAACCTCTCCACCCGGGCCAGTTCTACATTTGTATCATCACACAGAGCAATGTTTAACATCCAATCACATCCCTACATACATTAATTATTCTTAATTGTAAAGTATCGTGTATAAGTTAACTTATGAACTTCACATCAATGAATTAATTCTCAGTTGCAAGGAACAATATGATTTTCGGTCATGCCCAGCACAATTCCAATCCCCTCTTTACTGGGTTTATTATGGAGGTTCAAAGTTAACCTTATTTATTATATAGCGCTTACTAATTACATATATAGTATACCATTTCAAGTTTTCTATAATCAAATCTTTTTTCTAAATAAATACATTTTTATATTTTTATTTAAATACTAAAAATATAGATTTCAAACAGCTTAATTTGATTAAACATCTAGCTCCTCCAAGTATTTCAACAATGCAGCGAGAGAACATACATTTAATATATGTATATTGTGATAATCGTTTAAGGTATGATTCAACTCTTTTTCTAAGCTATTCCAAAAATCATCAAAATTTTTAAAAGTTATTCCCGTCAACTCACAAATAAAAGGAACTTTATATAAAGTATGGATGTCAATTTCAAGATTAGTGGTTTCATAAATCGCCTTTTCTATATACCTGCCAAATTTTTTTACTAAGTTACTATCCATGTCAGCATCAAGGATAGGTTTAAATTCAGCTACTGTCACCTCATATTCCAAAGCACTGCGTTCAAGAATATCATTAACCTCTGAAAACGTGATATCTTTATTATAAATGTCAGAGTTCTTCACCTCAGAAGAGATCAGTTGCATACTTCTCCCCACACAAAGAGCATTCGCTTTAGAAGTACCTTTAAAAAAGGCAAACCGTTCGGCAAGTGTATAGACAAAAATTGGGGCATCATCAAATACAGCTTGAATTTCTTTGTTTTTTGAATATAAAAATGACTCAATTGAACAAAACATTTGCCCATTTACACCAATGACAGTAGGCAGACTAGCTGGATAACTACTCTGACTACCATTTTTTACAGATACAAAAATAAGTTTATTTTGATCTACTAACTGCTGTGTAATTTGGCTAAGTTGCTGATAGTATCCTTCTGAAGTAACCGAAATGCTTATGCAAATATATTTAATATTCAGATTAAGGCATTTCTTCAACGCCATCTGCAAGAGTCTAGTACTCGTTTTCCCTTCTTCATTTGCTATTTTTATGATGTAAAATTGAGCCTCACTAAAAACTTGCATAATCGTATCTGCCACAGATGTTCCATGCCCATGGTCATCCTGAAAATCATTATCCTCGATAATTTCGTTTCCTGAAAATTGAAATCTCACTCCATCTATAACATGTTTACTTAAACTACGATTCGTCATGTCCATTCCAGTATCAATTATGACTACTTGTTTGTTGTTAAACATAGTCTTCACCTATCCTATCAAATTTATAGAATGCTATATATAAATTAGCACTTTAGTTTGATATAGAATGTGTAAGTGATAAAATAACCAATTTCATGCTATAAAAAGCAAATTTCCGATAAAAATGTATTAAAATTTCAATGCTGACCATTTATAATTACGAGTTACTAGAGTATAGCAAGACGCAAAATGACACAATATGCGCTGATTATTACAGTAATATTTCTAGATAGATCAACTATAGTAACCTTATTCATAGATTAACTACAACTTAAGAATACAGGCTATCTGGAAGCAATTAATCTCAATAGTCTGTTAAGGCTCCGTATAAATATTTTAAGAAGGTGATAATCAAAATAATTATATGTCCGGAAAATTAGTTAATCACGCAAAAAAAATAATTTGGAGGTTCCTTATGATAAAAAAACAAAAATTTCTACCGTTCAAAATTGCTTTTATATTCTGTATGTGTTTGACAAGCTTTTTCATTGCTAATGATACTAACTATGCTGCAGAACATAAGAATTTTACGACTATAGAACAAAATAAAAATATTCCGACTGTTGAAGAATACGAGAATGATGTAAAAGATTTACCTAGACTTAATGCGAATGAAACCATGGACAAATTCAACTCGGGAGAAGGTTTTTACCTTTATATTGGTAGACCTAGCTGTTCCGATTGTCGTGAATTCTCTCCCATTTTAAAAGAATTTTCTGTCCGTATATCACAACCCATCTATTATTACAATCTGGATGGTGGGGACTGGAAACCAGTCATTCGGCAATTTCTTAGAGATCACATCAATTTACAAGCTACTCCGACATTAGCATATATTAAAGATGGAAAAGTCGTTGCCCAACAAGTTGATACTGGACCAAATGCGGATGAATTGCTAACTATTTTTGCCAATTGTCCTCAGTAACCTTTCCCATTTCAAAATGATCGATTCAAATCATTGAAACTTTGACTCGCAAGATGGGATATTTTGAAAAAAGATCCTTCTTGCGAGTCTTCTATACTTTATATTTTAATCACAGTTCCCATTCTTCCCGCAGTAGCCCCATTCGGATCGAATCATAATACTTTCCATTATAATATCTGCACTTGCGAAGCCTGGCTTCGAGGGTCATACCCAGCTTCTCTCCAACCTTCATCATCCGATGGTTTCCTGACCATGTTGTAAAGCCTACTCTTACTAGAGGCAATGTATTAAACAAATGCGTGATCCATAGTCGGAGTACCCTCGTACCATACCCACCGCTCCAATACTGCGAATCAAAGATACCTATCCCCATCTCAAGCCATAGGGACGGCTTATGCTCCCAATAGTAGCTAACCGATCCAATGACCTTACCCTCCACTTCAATGATCCAAAAGTCATCTTGCCCGATTCGCTTTTCCTTCTCTTTTAAATACTCCTCAAAAGAAAGTGGCTTATGTTCATAATAAGGTGCGTCCCACTGCTTCCATTCCGGTGCTTCTTCCTTAAAAGTTAACGTCCAAAGGGCATATAGGTCTTCTTCTCTAACGGGCCTAATCGTTAAATCCTTATCCGTATACATTGAGTACACTCCTTTTATAATAAAATTCATTCTATCTACTTTGGGCTATATTGGGCTATATTGAGCTTTATTGTATCTCCTTTTGCATTATTTCGAATTTCTAGTTTTGTCCGTCTTTGAAGCAAGACCGTAATTTAAGTTGACAAACAATCAAAAATAATATATCTTAATATCAAGATAATAAATATAAAGAAAAGTTTTTCGACTGTTTATTTTGTTTAGAAAAACCTAATCATATAAAAACCAAGGAGGATAATGACATGAAACTATTAGGATTACATCACGTTTCGGCGATTACAGCAGCAGCGGCTAAAAATGTTGATTTTTATACTCAGGTAATGGGACTTCGGTTGATCAAGAAAACGGTGAACCAAGATGATGTTAGTGTGTATCACCTTTTTTACGGAGATGAGCGTGGAACTGCGGGTACAGAAGTCACTTTCTTTGAAATTCCACATGCGGGACAAACTCGTACAGGAAATAACAGCATTTCAGCTCTCTCCCTACGGGTACCAAATGACAAGGCACTGGATTACTGGAAAAACCGCTTCGAGCAGCTGGATGTAAAACATGGCGAAATTACGGATCAAGCGGGCCGCCTGGCACTTTCGTTTGAGGATTTTGAAGGACAACGCTTCTTCCTCGTTTCAGATGAGCATGATCACGGAATGCGTGGCGGCACGCCTTGGGAGAAAAGCCCTGTCCCTGCCGAATACGGCATTGTAGGACTTGGACCGGTTCATCTGACTATTCCCAAAGCGGAGAATACCATTCTTATTCTTGAACAGGTTATGGGCTTCCGCAAAAAGGGCTCCTACCCTTCCCCTGTTGCTGGACAAGCGGATGTGGTCATCTATGAAACGGGTGAAGGCGGTACAGGAACTGAGGTGCATCTGGAAGAGCGCAACGATCTGCCACAAGAGCGACCAGGACGCGGCAGTGTGCACCATGTAGCTTTCCGTGTTGAAACCGAGGAAGAGCTCAAACAATGGGTAGAGCGTATTGGGCAGCTGCAAATTTCCAACTCTGGTTTTGTAGATCGCTTTTACTTCCGTTCATTGTATTTCCGTGAGCCGAACGGCATTCTGTTTGAATTGGCTACCGATGGACCGGGGTTTGACACCGATGAGGAATTGGAGTTTCTGGGCGAATCCCTATCACTGCCTCCATTTTTGGAGTCGCGCCGTGCTTCGATTGAGGCCAATCTTAAACCGCTTAACACTAAACATTAATAGGGTTATATTTGCTCTAAAATCACACAAAGCCGGGACTCCTACATCATGTAGAGGTTCCCGGCTTTTTTCGTGCAATTGCCCTGCTTTTACCTATAAAACATGTCATTTGCATGCTTTTCCGCTTTGACAGGTAAGTGAAATGCCCTTTTTAGTTAGCTTACAGCTTTTTATCATCCACACTGTTCAGCCATGCTTCGATTTCTCCGATTACTGAGGCAATGCAACCATCTTGGAATGGCGAGATGAGTCCAGCCAGCTCAACCAATCCGGTAAAGGATCGACTTCCCCCAGCACGACACAGCTTCAAATAATCTTCCCACGCTGCTGTCCGGTCGATACTCATGCGTTTCCAGAATTGGAACGCGCACAGTTGCGCGAGTGTATAGTCAATGTAGTAGAACGGAGATTGGAAAATATGCCCCTGCTTGTGCCAGAATCCGCCCTGCTCCAGATACTCGTTGCCTTCATAATCCAGATGCGGTTTATACTTACGTTCAATGGAGCGCCATGCGCTTTTACGTTCGGCTGGGGTCCAATCCGGATGTTCGTATACGGCATGTTGGAATTCATCCACGGCTACGCCGTAAGGAACGAACAGCAACGATGAAGATAGATGTTCAAAGTGATATTTGTCCGTATCTTCCTCGAAGAACAGATTCATCCAGGGCCATGCAAAAAACTCCATGCTCATAGAGTGAATCTCAGCCGCCTCCATCGTTGGCCAATGGTACTCGGGAATTTCAAAATGTCGGCTTTCATAGACCTGGAAGGCATGACCTGCTTCATGCGTCAATACGTCGATATCACCGGACGTACCATTGAAATTGGAGAAAATAAACGGCGTGCCATATTCGCTCAAAAATGTACAATAGCCTCCACTTTGTTTTCCCTTTTTGCTGATCAAATCCATTAATCCACGTTCGATCATAAAGCTGAAAAATTCATGTGTTTCCGCTGAAAGCTCCTCATACATGCGTGCTCCATTACGAAGGATCCACTCCGGGTCACCTTTAGGCGTAGGATTGCCTGACAGGAAGTTGAAGCCTTCATCGTAATAGCGAAGCTGATCTACTCCAATCCGTTCGCGCTGGCGCTCCTTCAGCTTGGTTGCCAAAGGAACGATGTGCTTCAGCACCTGCTCGCGGAAATTGGCTACCATCTCGGCATTGTAATCTGTACGTCCTAAGCGGGCATAGCCCAATTCTACGAAGTTGTCATAGCCCAGCTTGTGTGCCATGCGCGTACGTACCTTGACCAATTCATCATAAATTCGATCCAGCTCGTCCTCATGCTCACTCATAAATTGATATTTAGCCTCGGAGGCCTGTTTGCGTGTCTCCCGGTTGGTAGCCATTTCAAATGGCAGGAGCTGTGACAATGTGCGTTCTTCCCCCTCGAACGGGATCTTCGCTGAAGCAATCAATTGAGCATATTCCGAAGTCAGCTTATTCTCCTGCTGCAAATCCTCAATAATATCCGGATGGAACGACTTGAGGGCTACCTCGGCAATACTGAAAAGCTGGCTGCCCCATAGACTCTCCAACTCGTTGCGGAATGGAGAATCCACCAATGCCCGGTAGTAATCGGTTACATACTCCTGAATAACCGGCATGAAATCATCAGCGTACTCTTGCTCCGCTTTGTAAAAGGCGTCCTCCGTATTAATGGAGTGCCGAACTTCCACCAATTGCAATTGCGTTTCCACATTACTGCGCAGCTTATTAATCGCATGAATCACTTCATTTTGACGTTCTACGCTGTCCGCTTCACGAAACTGCTGCAACAGCGTTTTAAACCGCTGTTCAATTTCAGGTTGCTCTGGTCGGCTGTAAGCCATTTGGCTGAATAATGTCATTGCTTCGGTTCCTCCTTAAATGTAATAAATCTGATGCCTATTATACAGTACGATTAGACTAAACTGGAAGCCGAAATTCCAAAAAAATACAACCTCAAAAGCCGCAATACAATGTATTGCGGCTTTTGAGCCTAATCTAACTTATATATCATAGATGTCGCTGCCTAAAGCAACCTAAATATATATACAGCCTGGTGAGGATTTATAAGTCTCCCTAATGTCGCAGACCTTCATGCTTTATTGATTTTGCAAACGATGTGCCGCATGCAGGGTCGGACCGACAAATTCATTTAGCTTGAAGCCACCTTCAATGGCCTGTGTAATGAATCTCTTGGCCTGATCCACTGCTTCACGTACAGTCAGCCCTTGTGCCAAACCAGCCGTTACCGCTGCCGAAGTGGTGCAGCCTGCACCGTGGGTAAAGTTTGTTTTTACAACATCGGCTTCAAACCAGTCAAAAGTGATTCCGTCATATAGCAGATCCATCGCTTTACCTGCACGAATTTTGCCACGGTCCTTGATCAGTACATGCTTAGCTCCACGCTCATGGATAATCGCAGCCGCTTCCTGCATCTGCTCCAGTGTCGTGATCGGTCCATTCTTCGCCAGTTGCGAAGCCTCAAACAAGTTCGGTGTTACCAGGTCAGCGCCAGGGATCAACAATTCCAGCATCGCCTCTGTATTTTCCGGCTGAAGCACTTCATCCGTGCCTTTGCAGACCATGACCGGGTCAATTACGATCCGCTTCAAATCATGCTTTTTCAAATGGCTGGCTACCAGCTCGATAATATCAACCGAGCCTAGCATGCCGGTTTTCATCGCATCAAAGCCGATACCTTCCAATACAGTACGCAGCTGCGCTTCTACCACATCCAACGCAACAGGATATACAAGATGGTCCCAGGTTTTAGGCCCCATCGCTACTACGGTTGTCAATACGGTCATACCATATACGCCAAGCTCCTGAAAGGTTTTCAGGTCTGCCTGAATACCCGCTCCACCGCTTGTGTCGGAGCCGGCTATCGTTAATGTTTTGGGAATCGTCATTTGTTCATGCTCTCCTTCACTTTCTGTGCTGCATTTATCCTAATCCCGCTTGCGAAACTTGTCAACGCGCAAAACGGTCCTCTCTATGCTAAAAGTCACAAGCGACGGCAGCAGCTAAAAAACGAGAACATCCCCTTTTGAAACGGGAATATCCTCGCAATAACGTGTTATATGAAGAATTTGAAGGAAATTTAGAATTATAAATATCCGCCGGTACTGTGATCATAGGCATGATTCTTTTCATTTGCACGTACGCCCAGGCATAGGCTCTGATACAATTGCTGCTGTTCCGGTGTAGCAAAATTCCGATGCTGCTCAAATAAAGCCATACAACCAATGATATGTTCGGTATAGCTATTATCAACGGACAGTTGCAAGCAGTGCAGTGTTTGTCCCACTCCCTCGGGGTAATCGCCTTTTCGGAAATAATATTCTGCAAACACCTTACAAAAGGATGCAAAACGAAATGCATTAAAGTGCTTGCGATAATGAGTATCCCATCGTTCCGGTGCAAGCTCCCAGAAGTTCTTGAGTTGCTGACTAAACAGTCCCAGTTCGGCATCCACGAAATAACCGAACCGGTTCGCCGATTCGAGCAAGGTGTTCAAGCCTTCCAATGTCTCATCCGGATGCTCGCGCAGATAAGTAATATATTCATAGATTGCAGAAGTGTTGCCCATTTTAATTTCAATACAAAGTCGGTTGCCCTGTGCATATACACGATGCAGGTTGACCACTTTCCAGCCTTCTTCGTCTAAACCCTCAAACCAGCTCAAATCTGCATAACCTTCAATCCATTGCTTGGATTCCTCATATCTACCCTGAAACTCATAGCAACTGGCCTTGAGCAGATGCCCCTGAGCATAGTAATAAACGAGCGGCTTAAGCAGCTCCAGGTGCTCATCTCCGAAACGGTTCCGATTGCGATACAATGCCTGCGCCAGCTCTCTTAGCTCGTCCGCATACATTTCCATCTCGGACCATTGCATTTTTAAAGCAAACACTTGAGATAGCATATGTAAGCCTTCCAATGCGTAAATTTCCGGTAGACGACTACGGTACAAATGGAATTGTACAGCAGCCTTCAAGTTCCGTTGGTTATCCTTAATCTGAATCTGGAATATACGGAAATAGCTGATCGCCAATCGTTCAGAGTGGGTATACTTCTCACTTTCGATGACACAATCATACAGAAGCATGGCGGCTTCATGTCTGCCATCCTCAAACATCGCTTCTGCGGTCTCAAAAATGGCAGGAACGTTCGATAAATCGTCCATCAAATAGGCAAGTACACTGCGTATACACTCCAGCTTGTTCAACTCTGAACAACGCAGGAGAAACGGACGCAACCTCCTCCAGTGCGGCAAGGAATGAATAAAACATTCATCAACATACATCTCGAACAAAGATCCTTCTTCCAATCCCATGGCCTCGGTAATCAGATCAAGCTGATTGACTGAGATCGGCCGTGGTGGGTTCCGATTAAGTATACCGCTAAGTGTACCCGGATTTACCTTGGAAGCATCTGCAAAAGACTGCATTGAAATGCCTTCAGTTTGAATATACTTTTCTATTTCTGCGCGGATCGTGGTGTTTTTTTCCAAAGGGACACCCCCTCAAACGAATGATGGTGACTTTTTCATTACCTTTTAAACCAAAATTTGTTTAATCAAAGTATATGTCTATTTATACGAGAGGTCAATAACTTTAAACACGACTCAGGACATATAAAATCACGAGTTTTGTACGATTTTAAATCTGTTTTATGAAAAAAGACCGTCCTCTGCGGGACAGTCTATTTCTATTATTTTGATGCTGTGGACTTATAGGACAAAAACTAGTTAGCAGTTCTACCGTGAACGTCCGAAATCGACGGCAAACTTAGCGTACCCTTCTACCGTTAACCCTTCATAAAGCAACTCCGAATAGGCATTAGCGGCATCCGTTGCTTGCGGTGAGGTCAGGAACGTCACATGCGGACGCCCTGACCATGGGGCGAGGGACCAATGGCCGTCAGCTTTTGGCGTCAACGTCTTCATATGCCGCACGTATTCGGTCAGCACATGACGGTTTTCATCCGGTGAAGCAAGTATAATTCGCTCTCCACCCGGATTGACCAGCGCAGAGGAAAACGCGCGATAGTTATTCGTAACAACCAGATAATGTCGCTGCATATCCATCGGTTCGCCATCAAAAGACATCTGAATGATTCTGTGTGCATCTGGATCCTTTAGGCCCCCGTCAGCATCATATCTGGCTGGCTGTGTTACATCAATCTGATACCTGATACCGTCGATGATATCGAAATTAAAGCTTGGAAAATCAGAATTAATCAGCCCTTGCTCTTGTTCTGCTGAAGGATCAATTTGCCGGAATTGTCCAGCAGACCACTCCAGCCATTCCCGGATTTCCGTTCCGGTCAGTCGAACGACATGCAGCGTATTCGGAAAATTGTACAGATCGGCGATATGCTTGATCGCCAACGTTCCCACCGGAATATGGGTATAGTACGATGGGCCATATCTGCCGCCTGTTTTAAAAGGAGCTGCTGCCGACAGAACGGGCAATCCTTCGTACTCGCTCCCTTGCATCTGCTGCTTCACATACCACATTTGCGCATCATTCACGAGCTGAACCGAAGCATCATCCATCACCTGAGCAAAAAAGCTGTTCACCGCCACCGTCGTCTGACCTACAGGTGCACGAATATACTCTAGTGTTCCGGCGTGCTCTTCTGCTACCGACTGCTGAATGGCAGTATCCGGTTGTACCAGCGCCTCCTTGCGTATCGGATCATACACCGGGCGTACCTCGACAGCAGATGCAACCACCTGCCACTTTCCTCCACTAAAGGTCAACTCCAGATCAATGATCCCCAGATGATCCCCCCAAAAGCCCGGCTCCACTGCTGGGATATCGTGGATGGTACCTCGCTCTAGATCGACACCTGTTTTTCCCATAAACGAAGATCCTGGAAATACTTTATGGGCATGACCAAACACAATGGCGTCAATCCCTTCCACCCTGCTCAGATGCAGCACCGCATTTTCCATATCAAGTGTTTCGGGAATATCTTCGAAGCCAGCATGGGGCATGGCAATGATCAGATCGGCTCCCGCTGCCTTCATTTCTGGAATAAACCGTCTTGCTGTTTCCAGCATATCTTTGACAATGATTTTCCCCTCCAGCCACGCCTTGTCCCATTGCATAATTTGCGGAGGGACAAAGCCGATGACCCCTACCTTCAACAGATGCTTACCACCTGCTTCATCCTCTACCGTCTTATCCAGCAATAGATAAGGTGTAAAGTAGTTTTGTTCTTGTTCTCCCGTTATATAAATGTTGGCATTCACATATGGAAATTGCGCTCCTCGAAGGCAAGTCTGCAAGTATTCCAGTCCGTAGTTAAATTCATGATTCCCGATATTACCTGCCTCGTACCCAAGCAGATTCATGGCTTTATAGGCGGGATGCACCGCGCTCGGGTCCAGTCGGAGTCGCTGTACAGCATAATCTCCCATTGGATTCCCCTGAATCACATCTCCGTTATCCAGCAGCAGGTGATTGGGTGCCTCCGCCCGGGCTATTTGAATCAAGCTGGCTGTTTGCGCCAGACCGTAATGCAGCGTTTCCTGATCCGTATAATAATCGTAATTCCACAAGCTGACATGCAAATCGGTTGTAACCATAATACGGAATTTCACTCTCACAGGACTTACATTTTCATGGCCTGCCTTTTCGTTAATATCCAAAACATTCAATCTTGTTCTCTCCCTCAGCTTCGGTCATAGAGCTTGAACAAGTCTAACAGAGCACTGTTAAGAGAATGTTAATATGATAAATTTTACATCATTTTTACCAAAGTCAGGAGTGGTTTTTACCCTAGCAGCGGGACTAGCTGTTAAGATTTGGTTTGTCACAGCATTTACAGGTTTTTAATTTTATTTTCGTTATTACGATGTTTAGGGGGAAATTATTTTGTTCAAAAAAGCACTGACCTTGTGCATGACCTTCACACTGGCAGCGGGTCTAGCCGCTTGTGGCTCCAATGCAAGCAATAACAACAGCGCGTCCACTCCGGGTACAGATGGTTCTAAAAACGAAAGCACAGCCTATGTTCCTAAGGAGTTAAAGGTACAGTTCGTTCCTTCTCAAAATGCAGATACGCTCGAAGCCAAAGCCAAACCGCTCGAAAATCTACTGGGTGACAAGCTTGGAATCCCGGTGAAAGTAACCGTATCTCCTGACTACAATACGATTGTGGAAGCCATGTCTTCCAAACAGGTAGATGTAGGATTCCTTCCGCCGAATGCTTATGTACTGGCCCACGATAACCGTAAAGCAGCCGACTTGCTGTTGCAAGCTCAACGCTACGGAATTGAAGATGCCACAGGCAAGGACACGACTGAAAAAGTGAACTTTTATAAAGCCATGATCGTAGTGAAAAAGGATTCTCCGATTCAAAGTCTAGCTGATCTGAAAGGCAAGAAGGTTGGCTGGCAAAATGTAACCTCCTCCGCAGGCTACGTGTACCCTGCAGCAGAGCTGAAAAAAGCTGGCGTGGACCCGGACACGGATGTGCAGGGTGTAACAATCAAAGGCCACGATGCTGCTATTCTGGCGTTGCTGAACGGTCAGGTTGATGCGGTAGCTGTTTTCCAAGATGCACGTAACACGGTGAAGAAGGAAATCCCGGATGTATTTGAAAAAACTCGCGTCATTCATTACACAGCTAAAATTCCAAATGACACCGTCAGCGTACGTTCTGATATGGATCAAGCGTGGAGAGACAAGATCAGCCAAGCCTTTATTGACATTGCCAAAGACCCAGCAGGCGGCGAAATCATTAAAGAGATTTACACCCATGTAGGTTATGAAAAGGGCGACGATAAAAACTTCGACTCCGTGCGTGAATACGCCGAAGCTGTTGGTCAAGCGGTTAAGTAATCGGAGCAAGCAAGGTACTGTAATGAAGTAACAGCTACGAAACAGGCTTTACGAATGACAGGGCAGCACCGTCCATGTATTCATGGCGGTGTTGTTTTCATTCCACCCCATCGGGGGAGAAAGTTGGGAGCATATGATCGAATTTCGAAACGTATCGAAAACATACCCGAACGGCACCAAAGGGTTGAACAATATTAATTTGACGATTCAGGAGGGAGAAATGGTCGTCATCGTCGGTTTATCCGGTGCAGGTAAGTCTACCCTGCTGCGTTCCATTAACCGACTGCATGACATTACGTCCGGCGACATTATCGTGGGTGGCAGGTCCGTCACGTCTGCTGGAAGCAGCGAGCTGCGGCGCATTCGCCGTGATATCGGCATGATCTTTCAAAGCTTCAATCTGGTTAAGCGTTCGACGGTGCTCCGCAATGTACTTTCCGGCCGTGTCGGCTATCATTCGACGCTGCGAACCATTCTCGGCCTCTTCCCGAAGGAGGATATCGAACTGGCACTAACAGCGCTGGAGCGCGTGAACATCCGTGAAAAAGCCTACAGCCGGGCAGATGAACTGTCGGGTGGCCAACAGCAGCGCGTATCCATCGCCCGCGCTCTTGCGCAAGAGGCTAAAATCATTCTGGCGGACGAGCCTGTCGCATCGCTGGATCCGCTGACCACCCGCCAGGTCATGGATGACCTCCAGCGCATCAACCGTGAAATGCAGATTACGACCATCGTCAATCTGCATTTCATTGATCTCGCGCGCGAATATGCAACGCGGATCATCGGATTGCGCGCCGGAGAAGTGGTCTTTGACGGCACACCGAAGGAGGCTACGGATGAGGCCTTTGCGGAGATCTACGGCCGGGCCATCAAGCATGATGAGCTGCTGGGAGTGGGATCATGAAGCCCGACTCTACTGCCCAGCCGCTCTCTTCGACGCAACCGTCACCGCATGCTGGACCGCCGCAGCCAAGTAAGCCGCCCGCAGGGCCACCTTTGCCAGGACGCTATAAGCGTTACGCCACCTGGATGATCTTTATCGTAGTGCTGGTAGCCTGCTCCATTCATACGGATGCCACGCCTTACCAATTGATCGTTGGCTTACCGGAGATGGGCAAATTGCTGGAGGAAATGTTTCCTCCTGATTGGAGTTACTTGCCTACCATCTGGAAACCGATGCTGGAAACGATCCAGATCGCTATTGTCGGCACGACACTGGGAGCCATATTGGCGATCCCTGTCGCGTTGCTGTGTGCCTATAATGTAATGCCGCGCAAGCTGATTTCGCTGCCGATGCGCACGATCCTGAATCTAGTACGGACGATTCCCGATTTGCTGTTCGCCTCGATCTTTGTGGCGGTATTCGGCATCGGGCCGTTTGCAGGGATGCTCGCCCTGCTCTTCTTCTCCTTTGGCATTATAGCCAAGCTGACCTTTGAGGCGATTGAAGCCATTGATCCCGGACCACTGGAGGCCATGACTGCTGTTGGCGCGAGCCGCATCCAAGTCATCGCCTTTGGTGTGGTTCCGCAGGCTCTGCCTTATTTTGTGTCGTACTTGCTGTATACCTTTGAGGTCAATGTGCGCGCGGCTTCCGTTCTGGGCCTGGTTGGCGCTGGCGGTATCGGTCTGTTGCTTGACCGTTCTCTGGGGCTGTTCCGATATGATCGGGCAAGCATCATTATTCTACTGACCCTCGTCATCGTCCTTGCGATTGATTACGGCAGTAACCTGCTACGGAGGAAATTATTATGAATGATCCTACGCTTCGCAGACCTATGGGCTCCCGCCTGCGCCTATGGGCGATAGCTATTCTGCTAATCATCATTTATATTTGGGCTTTTCGCGGGATGCAGTTTGAAGGATTACAGGGAACGGCCAAAAGTGTCTCTGTCGCTATATTGGACGGCTTCCTTCATCCCGACTGGTCGTTCGTCTACATTCCTGAGGGAGAGGATTTACTGCGCGGGTTACTGGATACGCTGGTCATTTCAGTGCTCGGAACCTTCGTGTCCGCATTTGTCTGTCTTCCGTTCGCCTTTTGGGCGTCCAGCAATATGACCCGTCTGCGTCCCTTGTCAGGTAGCGGAAAATTTGTGCTTAGTGTCATCCGGGTATTTCCCGAAATGATCGTCGCCATCTTGTTTATCAAAGCCGTTGGACCCGGTTCATTTGCGGGTGTGCTTGCCCTCGGCATTCACTCCATCGGCATGCTGGCGAAGCTTTTCTCGGAAACGATCGAAAGTGTCGATCACGGGCCCCAGGAAGCTTTGATCGCGTGCGGTGCCAACCGTTGGCAGGTGATTTTCTTCGCCGTGCTACCGCAGGTGATTCCACAGTTTCTTTCGTATTCGCTTTATCGTTTTGAAATTAACATCCGTTCCGCTACCACGCTCGGTCTGGTCGGTGCAGGCGGTATCGGTACTCCACTACTATTTGCACTCCAAATGCGCAACTGGAACCGTGTAGGCGTTATCTTGCTCGGTATTGTAGTCCTGATCATTTTGACGGATCTGATTTCCGGCTGGCTGCGCAAACGGATCGTATAATTAGAATTCTAAACACCCAAAAAGCCTCTCCTGTGTAAAAAGGGACATGTTATGTTCCCATTCACTCGGAAGAGGCTTTTGCCGTTCAACATCTCTCTGCCAATTCATCTATGATCCGTCGGACTTCCTCAGCCGTATTGTAAAAATGCGGAGCCACACGGATAACATCCTTTCGTGCTGAAACGATCATATTTTGGCTTCTCAATCGCCTCTCTACAGCCGACACGTCGGCTACTTCAACAGCGAGCAGGCTTGGTAATGTGCCTCCCCTGTAAGGTACACGTATGTGTAACCCTTTGCGCCGTCCATGTTCAACGGAAAAATCCAACAACTCACTCATATAGGCCTGAATACTCGTGACTCCAATCTCCAGCAGCAGCTTTAAGGCCGCATTGGCGGCAAAAATGCTAATGAAAGAAGGCAATCCCGTCTCAAAGCGTCGGGCTCCCGCCGCCGGAACCGGGTGAGCAATATCAAACCGGGAAGCGGGCTCCTGCCCAAGCCAGCCCGTAAGACGGGGCTTGAAGCGGTCTATTCGATCCTTGCTTACATAAAGAAAAGCCACGCCCGGAATTCCAAGCATATATTTGCGTGCTCCAGCGACCAGAATATCTACGCCCATTGCCTTTACATCCACTGGAATAATCCCTACTGACTGATAGGCATCCACAAACAGCAACGCCTGATTTCGGTGAGCTATATCTGCAATGGATTTTAAATCCTGCTGAAATCCGTTGGTATAGTTCACTTGTGACACCATAACGAGCGCAGTTTTCTCCGTAACATGCTCCTCATACTGTTCTATTATCACTTCTCCCTCGATGGAGGGGATACAACAGATGTGATCACGGAACATCTCCTGTGCCTGCCAGATGTGTCCCACTGTCGGGAAGTCGGTGTCCGCATACACAATGCCTTCTTTTCCCGATACATAAGGAAGGGCTGTGGCCACCCCGGCAATCGCCTCAGAGGCTGAGGACAGGACCGCAATTTCGTCAGTCTCCGCCCCGATGAGCTTGGCAAAATGCCCTCTAGCCTCCTCCAAACGTGCCATAGACAGATCACCGTTATGACCGTGTTGCAGCAAACTTCGATGATATTCCTCAATGGCAGCGGAAACCGGCCTCGATACGGCCCCTTGGGAACAGCTCCCTACATGGATATGTGAGGACAGCACTGGAAACAGCTGACGGTAGGACTGAAACGGATGTTTCATTTTTCCCTTCGCTCCTCCTGGGCACACCAACGTGCCTTGATATGATCATTTTATTATCCATATCAGCCACCTTAGAACAAGGGCCTCTCTTCCCATCTTCTCGCCGTTAACAGACGATAGATGCAAAGAGAGGCCCTGAGGGATCATATACAAAATCATAAATTAATGCACGCGTTTGCGTCCAAACCAGCTTTTAAGCACCAAGGTTGCCAGAGCAAGTAACAATAATAACGAGGCCACCGCAAAAGATGCCGAGAACTGATATTCGTTATACAAAATTTCCACATGCAGCGGCAGTGTGTTCGTCTCTCCCCGGATATGTCCAGAGACAACGGAGACCGCACCAAACTCACCCATGGCTCGTGCATTACACAAAATGATGCCATACAGCAGACCCCACTTGATGTTCGGCAGCGTCACTTTCCAGAAAATACGCCAACCGCGCGCGCCCAGCGTGACCGCTGCTTCTTCCTCTTGCTGTCCCTGATCTTCCATCATTGGAATGAGTTCTCGCGCCACAAATGGAAAGGTGATGAACAGCGTCGCTAAAATAATACCAGGCAAAGCAAATATAATTTTAATATCATGCTCGTCCAGCCACGGTCCAAGCCAGCCCTGTGCACCAAACACTAATACATACATCAGCCCTCCAACGACAGGAGAGATGGCAAAGGGTAAATCAATCAAGGTGACCAGTAAGCCTTTGCCGCGAAATTGAAATTTCGTGATCAGCCAAGCGGCAGCTACACCAAATACCGTATTCAGCGGTACCGTTATCGCTGCCACCAGCAGCGTCAACCGCAATGCAGACATGGCATCTGGGTCCCGTAACGCTTCGACGTAGACGCCCCATCCTTGCTTGAGCGCTTCGGTAAGCACGACGATTAGCGGCAATACCAGTACCCAGAGCAAAGCTAAAAAAGCAGCACCAATCAGCGTCCACTTCACCCAAGGGGCTTCGGTTGTGACCCTGTTGGGCGGTGCAGATGAAGGCACTGGTGCAGAAGCAAGCTCCTGCCCAGTTATTGCTTGTGACATGGTGTATCCCTCCTTAGAACGCGGGTATTATGCGCAGCCCTGCATATTAACGTTAAACAATTATATTAACAGTTGCGTTTAGGCAGTTACGTTAAACTGCACGGCGCCGTGACCAGCGCTGAATGCTGTTAATCACGAATAACAGCACGAATGAAATCACCAACAGCATCAACGCTACCGCCGTAGCTCCTGCATAGTCATTTTGCTCCAGCTTGGACATTATGAGCAGTGGAGCAATTTCCGTCTTCATCGGCATATTGCCAGAGATGAAGACGACAGAGCCGTACTCGCCAATGCCACGGGCAAAGGCGAGCGCAAAACCCGTCAGCAGCGGTGGCACCAGCTCCGGCACAATAACGCTGCAGAAGATACGCCATCTGCCAGCTCCCAGCGTAGCAGCGACCTCCTCCTCGTCCTTGTCCAGTTCCTCCAGCACCGGCTGAACTGTCCGTACGACAAACGGAATGCCAATAAACATCAATGCTAGCGTAATCCCCGTCTGTGAGTACGCCATCCTCCATCCAAGCGGTTCGAACAACGAACCGATCCAGCCGTTCTGCGCATATAGGGCAGTTAGAGCAACCCCCGCTACCGCAGTAGGCAAAGCAAAGGGCAGATCAATCACCGCATCAAAAATTCGTTTCCCCGGAAATTCATAACGCACCAGCACCCAGGCTATCAATAAACCGAGAAACAGGTCGATCAGCGCCGCAGCCGCGGCACACAAAAAGCTAACCTTGTAGGAAGCCAGCACCCTGACATCAGTCGCCACGTCCCAAAATTTCTCCCACGTCAGTCCAGTTGAATTCAGAAGCAGTGCCGATAAAGGCACCAGCACCACCAGACTGAGATACAGCACACTATAACCCATTGTTAACCCGAACCCGGGAAGTACGCGTTTTCGAGTGGCTTGCACTTGACTCATGTTCTGCCCATCCCTCTCTGAATTCATTCACTATGACACTCGCGGCTACCAATCCAATCGTCTACACAGTCCACCTATTTTATGAACTGCCGGGTACATAAATCTGGTCAAAAATGCCTTTGTCGCTGAAATGCTTCTGCTGCGTCTCCTTCCATGTCCCGAATACATCCTTCAAGGTTACGAGCTCCAATTTAGGAAATTGATCCTTGAACTTTGCCGTCACACTCTCCAATGTTGGGCGATAATAATTTTCAGCAGCAATGGTCTGCCCTTCTTCACTGTACAAATATTTCAGGTACGCGTCCGCTACCTCGCGTGTACCTTTTTTATCTACCACCTTATCGACTATTGCTACCGGAGGTTCAGCTAATATACTGATCGATGGATATACGATATCGAATTTATCCGCACCCAGCTCCTTCACCGAGAGCAGTGCTTCATTTTCCCATGCAATCAGCACATCGCCAATTCCACGCTCTACGAAAGTCGTTGTCGCTCCACGTGCTCCGCTATCCAATACCGGCACATGCTTATACAGCTCCTGTACAAACTGCTGGGCCTTGGCTTCATCATTATTGTTCTTCTTGAGCGCATAAGCCCAGGCTGCAAGATAGTTCCAACGTGCTCCACCCGAAGTTTTAGGATTCGGTGTAATGACTTGCACATCGCCACGGATTAAATCGTCCCAGTCCTTAATCCCTTTCGGGTTCCCTTTGCGTACCAATAACACGATGGTTGAAGTGTACGGGGCGCTGTTATGCTCATATTTACTTTGCCATCCCTCTTGAACGAGTCCTTTTTCCTGTAGCGCATCAATATCATAGCCCAGAGCCAGAGTGACCACGTCCGCATCCAGCCCGTCCTGCACAGAACGACTTTGCTTGCCAGATCCTCCGTGAGATTGCTTAATCGTAACCTTCACCTTCTGTCCTTTCTCCTTCTCCCAATGGGCGGCAAATGCTTTATTATATGCCTCATACAGCTCACGGGTCGGATCATAAGAAACATTGAGCAACTCCACGGCAGCAGAGCTACCATCTACCTCCGTCCCTCCCTTGCTTGCCCCGCAAGCGCTTAGCATCATCGTTAAAACCAAAGATAGTCCGAGAATAAGTCCACTTTTCCATTGCCTCTTCATCAAGACACCCCGAATTCTATGTAATTTGTATTCATTTACGCCTGTTATTTACAGACATAATTAAAAAAAGAGCGGAGAATTCCCTGATGCAGCCCTGTTAGGTCAAACCTGTCGTGTGGACAGTGTCTGCCTGCTGTTCCTAGAGGTTCTCCGCCAAAATGGCGAGATCAAACTTTAATTCTTTAATTCCTACCTGTTTAATGAGTTATACGGATATAATACGAGAGTTTAGGAGTGATGTCAAACCTTTTTTTGGTATGCATTATCTGTACTTTTCTTTCTTTAAGGGGGGCAGTCAGAAACATTGTATATGTTTCCGACCGTTTAGAGGTCATTTACACACGGGGTACGACTTAGTTGGCAACCGTTTCAAGATTAACCGAAAAGACTCCAAAAAGCTTCGGATTGTCCGTAGCCCTTCTCAACCACAGTTCACCTGATCCCACCATGACTCCCTGATAATTAACAAACAAATCATCTGTCTTTTGATTCACAAGCGCCTCGCGAATCGCGTCCGTAAAAATCTGATCATACTTGGCAATAAAATCTTTCTTATTCGGAATCGTTAACGACTTTTCACTATCATTAACACGCAGAGGGTACAAAATATAATCGGCCACTTTCTCCTTGTCATTGTCGGCAACTGCCTTCTGCAGCGCTTTGAACGTGTTCAAAAACGCTTTAGGATCTTGAATACCTGCTACCTCAAATGGATTTTGCGATGGATTGGAGGCTGCCGGAGAAGAAGAAGTATCCGATGAAGCAGCTGGAGCCGAAGGAGCTGACTTTTGTGCATCAGTATCGCTGTTTTCTGCACTCTCGCTCTCTTTCGCTGCTTTGTCATTTTGGGCTGAACCGCTACGATTACCACCGGCTCCATTCTCGATCACGCTTGTACTGCTTCCAGTATCAATGGTTTCAGCATTCTTATCCTGACCACAGCCAGTAAGTGCTACAAAAGTAAGTGTAAGTAAAATGGCTGTGAGTGACAGCCTCCGTGACATCTTTTGATTACCGAATTCATGGTTTTTGGGCACAACGGGTCATCCTTTCTGCTTTCTGCTCTGACCTATTCTGTTCATTAAGTCTTCAACCGTTCTATTGTAACATAAGTAGACTAATGACCGCATGTCGTGCCCTTTCTGGAAGGAGCTTACAGTGTGATATATGCGAAGGTTTTAACATTTCCTTGCGATCCATCGTCCGTACTTACTTTCAAAATCAGCTCTTTTAAGGAGTCATTTGCTGCTTCATCCTGCCCTTCTGGCTTTACAAACAGCAGATCATGGCGTTCTCCTGGCTGCAACGTTCGACTGGAAAATCCGCTCGTTGTACCTTGCAAGTCCGATCCATTCGAACTGTTGAGCTTGTATTGTATGGGCTGCTTACCTGTATTCTTGATACTGATGTACAGCTTGCGCCCCTCTTCAAATTTAAAGCTCGTTTCGCCTTGTCCTTCAAAATGCATTCTTTGATCATGTACAATACGCTTCGCTGCGCTCCCATTCTCACTCTGTGCACTTAACGGAGCAGCCGGGTGCTCCTGACTCACCGATGATGACTATGCATGGTAGTCGATATATTGGCAAGAGTGACATAACCCACGATTGCTCCGGCAACCCCAACCCAAACCCATTTCTCCACCATTTGATTTCCTCCTTCGTAAAAAAAGCCGAACTCATATCTATTATGAGTCCGTCTGTCATTTTTTTCAAACTTGATCAAAGGCACCCAAACGCAAGCGCTCCATCATATATTTCGTATTCCGTAATCATAGCTTATACGTTCAACGTGTTATGGGACTTTTTCTTATCCAATACAATATACGTCACAAATATAATTAGATAAGCCGCAATCAGCAAAGTGGAGAACAAATACATTGTTTTATAAGAGGTTAATCCAGCAACCATCCCCAGAACCAAAGAGCCTCCTCCAATGCCCAAATCGAAGAAATTATAAAAGGAGCCTACAGCGTCCTCTCGCTCATCTTCTCCGACCACACTGATTGCCCAAGCCTGCAAAGCTGGGAAAATAGCTCCAAAGCTCAAACCATACATCACAGCAGCAATCAAAAATTGTAACTCGGTCCGCGATGAGGCCACCATAACGATGGCGGCGATAAGCACAATCCCTGCAGGAATCAGGATATAAGCTGGGCCTTTGGTATCGAAAATTCTACCTGACACCAGTCGGACGAGGAAGCTTGCCATAGCCACAGTAAAGAAGAACCATGCTGCATTGGTAAAGCCCTGCTCCTTGGCAAATAAAGCCACGAAAGACATCACTCCACCTGCCACCACGCCAACCAGCAACGCAAGACAGGATTGCAGCAGCACTCTTTTTTCAAATAATTTAAAAGGAACCTTCTTTTTGCCCTGCACTGTATCCGCCGACATAGGTTTCGGAGCACGGCGACGAACCAATACGCTCATCACGAGCGACAACAGTAGAATTATAGCTCCCGTGGAAAACAGTCCGTTAAAACCTGATGCGTGAAGCATCCATATACCAATCAGTGGCCCCACTGAAATCGCTACGGTTTCACCTACGCCAAAGTAGCCCATTCCTTCCCCCATACGATGAGGCGGCAAATCATCTGAGGCTGAGGTAGCATACAACGTGCTCGCAATGCCGAATCCAAAGCCATGTACCAGCCGAAATACTAACAGCAGTACCAAACTACTGGAAAGCATGTAGCTTCCCGTTGCCAGCATACAAATCACAACTCCGATAATCAGAACATACTTCTTGTCCAAGAGCTGGATCAGCGTACCTGAAAATGGACGAATCAATATAGCAGAACACATAAACACGCCAGTCACCAATCCAATCTGGGATGGGCTGCCGCCAAGACTTTCCACAAACAGCGGCAGCGTAGGCATAAGCATTTCGAATGCCATGAACAATAAAGCGTTGGATATCATCAAAAAAATAAAGTTTCTGGACCAAAAGCTTTCTTTCACAGACACTGTTCTCTTCCCCCAATACAATCATGTTTACTTCAACTGCTCAGTTGCTCAGGCCCGAATCAAGCCATGCCAGTAAATATCCCAAGATCTTTCCAGACGCAGATCAAAACCGTCGGTGCCGTTGTACACCAGTTCTACCAGCATGCCTTCAATCAAATTCATATAGGCTGTCGCGGCAGATTGAGCTGGAACACGAAGTTTAACCGATGTTTCAGTTGCCAGTCGCCCGTGTACCAAGCTGGTTTTATGCTGTACGTAGCGTGTGACCAAAGCCTGAACCTGGCTTTCCAGTGCAGATGGAATCAGAAAGCCGATATACAGAATCAGACGCAAATTCATAGCACTCTCATAGCGTTCCTTAAATTCAACGATTAGTCCGCGCAGGACAACTTCAAGTGATTGTTCGGATTGATCTTGAAAATAACGATCCAGTTCCAAAATCTCTTGATCCACCGCATCCTTAAATATGTCTAAAAACAAATCATCTTTGCTTTTAAAATGAGCATAAATGGACTGCTTTTTAATCCCTACCTCATCAGCTATCAGTTGCAGAGAGGACGCATCGTATCCCTTTTTCGCAAATTGCTGCAAGCTAACTGTTTTAATTTTCTGTAGTGTCATGCTTTTCCTCCAATACCTTACGAACGGTCGTCAGTTTATGGGTTCAGTATATTACCCTCACTTGAAATTGACAACCCCATTTTTAAATTCTGCCGTTCAATTGTCTGAGAACAGAACGAGGACAACAGAAAAGCCGGAAGCACCCTAAACTTAGGGCCTCCGGCTTCATATGCATGCTACTAATACGACTTTATGAGTAGGGCTTATCGCTTACTCTGTCACTGTTCCGTAGATTAGCACTGGCGCTTCCGCGTGATCTGCAATACGGATGTTAGCATAGATTTTCTCCAGCACTTGAGCTACATCTTCACGGTTCGCATGGATGGTAACCAGTGAATCGCCTTTTTGAACAGCATCTCCGACCTTTTTGTTCAGCATCAAGCCGACAGCCAGATCAATCTCGGATTCTTTGGTCGCACGTCCTGCTCCAAGCAACATCGCTGCGGTACCGATTTCGTCAGCCACGATTTCAGCTACCACACCGTCCTGCTTCGCAGGCACCTCAATAAGATACTGTGCTTGCGGCAAGCGTTCAGGATGATCCACTACAGAAGCGTCACCGCCCTGATTCGCAATAAACTCTTTGAATTTTTCCAGTGCTTTGCCATTACGAATGACTTCTTTGAGCTTCTCTTCGGCGTTATCGAGGGAATCTGCCTTCCCTGCCAAAAATACCATCTGACTGCCCAAAGCCATGCACAGTTCTTCCAGATCTTTGGGTCCTTCGCCGCGCAGCGTATCAATCGCTTCTTTCACTTCCAGCGAGTTCCCGATGGCCAGACCCAGCGGCTGACTCATATCGGAAATGACTGCCATCGTTTTGCGACCCACATTGTTACCGATGCTCACCATGGCATGTGCCAGTGCTTTGGCATCATCTACAGTTTTCATAAATGCGCCTGCACCTGTTTTTACATCGAGCACGATGGCATCGGAGCCAGCAGCGATTTTCTTACTCATAATCGAACTGGCAATCAGTGGAATCGAGTTGACCGTCGCCGTAACGTCACGCAAGGCATACAGCTTTTTGTCCGCAGGTGTCAGGTTACCGCTTTGTCCGATAACCGCAATTTTGCTGCGATTCACCAAATCCACAAATTCGTCCTTGCTGATTTCGACGTGGAAGCCTGCAATAGCTTCCAGTTTGTCGACCGTTCCTCCGGTATGTCCGAGGCCGCGTCCTGACATTTTGGCTACCGGAATGTCCAAGGCCGCTACGAGCGGAGCCAGTACCAGCGTTGTCGTATCACCCACGCCGCCAGTAGAATGCTTATCGACCTTTACACCTTCAATCGCGGACAGATCAATGGTATCACCCGAATGAACCATCGCCATCGTCAGATCAGCGCGTTCGCGTTCAGTCATATCTTTGAAGAAAATGGACATCGCCAATGCACTGACTTGATAATCGGGAATTTCACCCTGAGTGTAGCCTTGGATAATAAAATTAATTTCCTCCGTACTCAGTTCTTTTCCGTCACGTTTTTTCTCAATCAAGTCTACCATTCTCATATGTCATTTCTCCTCACTGTGCGTATGATCGTTTACAGAGATACTGCTGTATCCAGTGCAACTTCCATCATTTCTTTAAAGGTCGTTTGCCGTTCTTCTGCGGTCGTTTCTTCCCCCGTCAGCAAATGATCGCTTACCGTCAGAATCGTCAGTGCGTTTACGCCAAACTTGGCTGCGAGCGTGTATAAAGCTGAAGTTTCCATCTCTACACCCAGCACACCGTATTCCATCAGCTTTTGTACCACTGATTTGTCATCACGGTAGAAGCTGTCTGAGCTGAATACATTGCCGACATGCATGTTCAAGCCTTTGGCAACACCACGATCATAAGCGCCCTTCAATAGATCGAAGCTGGCAATCGGCGAGTAGTCGTAGCCACCAAAAATATGGCGATTCATACCGGAATCCGTACAGGATGCTTGTGCCAAAATGACGTCACGAACGTGCACATGCTCCTTCATTCCGCCGCATGTACCCACGCGGAACAGGTTTTTCACACCGTATTCGCTAATCAGTTCGTTGACATAAATACTGATAGACGGCAGCCCCATCCCGGTTCCCTGTACAGATAGGCGTTTGCCTTGGTACGTACCCGTGAATCCGAGCATTCCGCGCACCTCGTTGTAGCAGGTCACGTCCTCCAGATATGTTTCAGCAATAAATTTTGCCCGTAGCGGGTCTCCTGGCAGCAAAATCGTTTCTGCAATCTCTCCAGGTTTGGCTCCAATGTGTACACTCATGTTTTTATTCCTCCGTCCCATTTGTCCGTGCTTGTATCGTTATTTATACCGTTACATTAATCTTTGTAATCTTGCTTGACTCTTGCGGGCCCTGGATTACTGAAGCTCTGCCAAAAAGCTCGTTCCGTGTTTAGGCAGTTTCACACCAAAGTTATCCGCTACAGTCGCTCCAATATCAGCAAAGGTTTTACGAACCGCAAGTTCCTTGCCCCCAGCTGTAAAACGCGGGGAATATGCCAGCAAAGGTACATATTCGCGGGTGTGATCCGTTCCCCGATACGTCGGATCATTCCCATGGTCTGCAGTGATGATCAGCAGATCGTCATCGGTCATTTTAGCAAAAACCTCTGGCAAACGCGCATCGTAATCGTCCAAAGCTTGACCATATCCCTGTGGATCACGACGGTGACCGTACACAGCGTCAAAGTCCACCAAATTCAGAAAGCTTAATCCGGTGAAATCCTCGTCGAGCGTGGCCACCAGCTTATCCATGCCATCCATATTGGACACCGTACGCACCGCCTTCGTCACACCCTCACCGTCATAAATGTCAGAGATTTTACCCAAGGCGATCACATCCAGGCCTGCATCCTTCAGCTCGTTCATTGTGGTGCGACCAAACGGCTTGAGCGCATAATCATGTCGATTGGAGGTACGAGAGAAATTCCCTGCCTCACCTACGAACGGACGGGCAATAATGCGACCCAGCATGTACGGATCTTCCAGCGTGATTTTACGACAGAACTCACAAATCTCATAGAGCTCCTTCAAAGGTACAACTTCCTCATGCGCCGCAATTTGCAGCACAGAATCCGCCGAGGTATAGATGATGAGCGCTCCAGTTTTCACGTGTTCTTCGCCCAGCTCATCCATGATTTCCGTGCCGCTGGCAGGCTTATTGCCAATCACTTTGCGGCCTGTGTGCTCCTCAATGCGCTGAATCAACTCATCCGGGAACCCATCCGGGAATACACGGAAAGGAACAGCAATATTCAAGCCCATGATTTCCCAATGACCTGTCATCGTATCCTTGCCATTGGACGCTTCCTGCATTTTGGTGTAATACGCGAGTGGCTTATCGGCCACTGGTATCCCTTCTATGGAACGAATGTTGGACAGACCGAGCTTGCCCATATTCGGCATCTTCAGGCCGCCACGTTCGCGCGCAATATGACCGAGTGTATCTACATCGTAATCATCAAACTGGGCAGCATCCGGCGCTTCGCCGATACCAACCGAGTCCATAACCACCAAGTGAATCCGTTTGAATTTAGACATTATAAAAATCCTTTCCTGACTCGCTGTTTTTTTCTACAAAAACAACCCTGCAATCGTTGCCGACAGCACGCTAACCAGCGTTGCCCCGTACAACAGCTTCAGACCAAAGCGGGCCACCACATTTCCCTGTTTTTCATGCAGACCCTTCACAGCCCCGGAAATGATACCGATGGATGAGAAGTTAGCAAAGGATACGAGGAATACCGATACGATCCCGACCGTGCGCTCCGACAAGCCTGTTTGCTTGGTCAGATCCAGCATAGCCACAAATTCGTTGGATACGAGTTTGGTAGCCATAATGCTGCCCGCCTGAACGGCTTCGTTCCACGGAATACCCATGACAAAAGCGAAAGGCGCAAACACATATCCAAGCAGCGCCTGAAAGCTGATTCCAAACAACCAGGAGAAAATCCCGTTAACCATGGCAATCAGCGCCACAAAACCGATCAGCATCGCAGCTACCGTAATCGCAACCTTGAAGCCGTCCATAATATACTCTCCGAGCATTTCGAAGAAGGACTGCTTCTCTTCCTCCTGAACCTCCAGTAAATCATCTTCTTTCTCAATCTTGTACGGATTAATAATGGAAGCGATAATAAAGCCGCCGAACAGGTTCAATACCAAAGCTGTGACCACATATTTGGGGTTTAACATTTGCATGTAAGCTCCCACAATCGACATGGACACCGTAGACATCGCAGACGCACACAGCGTATACAACCGATGTTTTGGCAGCAGACCAATTTGCTTCTTAACGGAAATAAACACCTCGGATTGACCCAAGATAGCCGAAGCTACAGCGTTGTAGGATTCCAGTTTACCCATTCCGTTTACTTTGCTCAAGACAAGCCCGATATATTTAATAATAAAAGGCAACACTTTTACATATTGCAAAATACCAATCAGCGCGGATATGAACACGATTGGCAGCAGTACACCGATAAAGAACGGGGCTGCTCCTTCATTCGCAATTCCGCCAAAAACAAAGTTAATCCCTTCCATAGCATAACCAATCAGACTATTAAACCCTTTTGCAAAACCTTTGACTAGAATTTCACCAATCCCTGTATTCAGCAATACAAAAGCTAGCGCCGCCTGCAACACAACCATAACCACCAGCGGACGATACCTGATTTTGCGCTTGTCACTGCTGGCAACGTAAGTAAGTGCAAATACAACAAGCAGTCCCACCAGAGCGATTACATATTTCATTTCAATTCCCCCTTATTACATTAAGCGCTTACATTACCCATAAAAAGAATGCGCCCCAAAGAGGCATTCTTTTTTTTATTTCCCCAGATCCGCAGGTCGAAAGGCACCCGGCAGTAATTGATCCACCGTCCACTCTTCCGTGTTGCCATGAAGGTTTGTCAGATAAATTTTGGTATCTTGATGAGCAAATTCGGAAATGACCTGACGACAGGCCCCACATGGAGACACAGGCCCTTCCGTATCAGCTACAACCGCAATCGAATCAATTTTCCGGCAACCTTCGGATACCATTTTGAAAATCGCTGTCCGCTCTGCACAATTGCATAAGCCGTAGGAGGCATTTTCCACATTACATCCGTGATAAATCGTGCCATCGCTTCCGAGAACCGCAGCACCCACTTGAAAATTCGAATACGGAACATATGCCTGGTTACGCGCCTCAAGCGCTTTCTGAATCAATTGATCCTTCATTGCGAATCCCTCCATGACTTTAAAATGAACTTAGTAGGAAGATGTAGACTGCTCGCCCTCGATGATTTTCACACCGGAACTTGCACCGATCCGACTTGCGCCAGCTTCTACTAATTTTTGCACGTCTTCCAGACTGCGTACGCCGCCAGAAGCTTTTACACCAATCTCAGGCCCTACTGTTTTGCGCATCAAGGCAACGTCTTCCACAGTAGCTCCACCTGTAGAGAAGCCTGTCGAGGTTTTCACAAAATTCGCCCCCGCTTTGACGGACAGCTCACATGCCAGTACCTTCTCTTCGTCAGTCAGCAGGCAGGTTTCGATAATCACTTTTACCAGTGTACCAGCAGCTGCTTCCACGACCGCACGGATATCCTGCTCGACGAGCTGTACATCACGTGCCTTCAAAGCACCTATGTTAATAACCATATCAATTTCAGTCGCTCCGTTAGAAATAGCATCTTTCGTTTCAAATGCTTTCGTTGCGGACGTGCTCGCTCCCAGCGGGAAACCGATAACTGTACAGATGGCTACGCCTGTGCCTGCGAGCTGTTCTGCTGCATAAGCTACCCACGCCGGGTTCACACATACAGAAGCAAACTGATATTTTTTTGCCTCGGCAGTCAATTTAGTAATTTCATCCTTCGTCGCATCTGCACGCAACAATGTATGGTCGATTAATGCTGCAATGTTCATATCTAAAAGCTCCTTCATTAGATAAATAGTTGAAGACAAAAGTCCTTTATTTCTCTGTGATGAGATCATCATAGCACGGCTTTGAACATATGTAAAACACATTTTGAAATTATGTTCACGCTTGTACATAAGGCGTTCACCTACCATTCATATTACCCTGTAGGCACACGCCATAACCGTGTATTTTGCTGGATGGAGGCGACTTGCTCTATTGTAAAAGTGCTTGTGCCGTAAACTGATCCGTCACCAAGATATTCGCATACTTGCCACGCAGCGATGCCCGAATGGCCTCCACTTTGCGCTGGCCTCCAGCGACGAGAATGGACTTCTCCTTCTTTCGCAAATCAGGCAAATCAATCCCAACGGTACGGCTGTTAATTTCCTGACTGCATATGTTGCCCTCAGCGTCAAAAAAGCGTGAGCAAATATCGCCCTTGCCAATTCTTTGCAGTAGCTTCTGCTCTTCCCCGTTAAAATAACCCAATCGGAACAGCAACGCATCCTCCTTGACCGTCCCCACCGTAAACACCGCGATGTTCGCCTGCTTGCCAAGTTCGATGATACGCTGGATATGCCGATCCTCCTCGACCATTTTCTTAACGGCGTGACTGTCGAAAATTACAGGCAGCGGCAAATACCTTGCTATGGTATGAAAGGCTTCTGCGAACAAATTCACGGTTTCCACAGCATATGTGTTGACATGTGAATGGCTCACGCCTCCCTTGAGCTGAACCACCTCAACTCCCTTGACCTGCTTTTGTTGGAGATGAAGCGCCACGGCATGCATGGTTGTTCCCCATGTCACTCCAATAATATCAGCATCCTGTACCGTTTCATGCAAATAATCGGCTGCTTTTTTGCTAATATGCTTCTTGATCTCCTGATATTCATTTAACGGCGAATAACAGACTAACACAGTATCCAGTCCGTATTTCTTCTTCACCTGCTCTCCGAGCGCGTCCATATCCTCCATCGGGTCCACAATACTAATCCGCACGTATCCTTGTTCCTTGGCAGCCTGAAGTAACCGCGATACCGTAGGACGCGAAACCCCGAGTCTGACCGCGATATCTTGCTGGCTGTAGTCGTTTAGATAGTATAATCTGGCTGCTTCGATACTTAATCGCTGCTTTTCATGATCCACTCTACCTCAACCCGCTTATCTTAAAATGTAGTGCCATCGGACACAGCTTTAGTCCCAAACATTATATATGAAGGGAAACTTGAAGCCACGCCTTGGCCGTATGGTTGTTATTTTGGAAGATTTAACTGCTCGTTTGTGATATTCTGTGAGTAACTACAACCATTTTACCGCATCCTCAACTTTATCGTTCCATCTGTCAAAACGCAATAGTTAACCCATTTTACCGCTCAATCACAACCTGTGATGGCTCATCTGAATAGATAAGGAGAATTGTTATGTCTGAATTTATTGTGTGCAGTCTAGCAGACAAAAAGTTCGCTTTAAACTTTGTGGAAGTAGAAGAAGTCATGAATGCTAAGAAGGGAACTCCGCTTCCCTTTTCCGAAGCATGGCATGAAGGAATGGTGACTATTCGCGGCAATGTATTTACGATCCTTAATTTACGCAAAAAACTGCTTCTTCCTGCATCCAGCGATTCCTCCGAGGACAAAATGATTTTGCTCAGCCGTGCGAAGATTGCTCTGCTTGTCGATCAGGTGGAGGACACGGCTTCTGCCGAGGACAGTCAGCTACAAAGCAATGAGGAAGAGTGGCAGCGCGAGTTGTTCCCTACCGTGATGGAGCATCAGGGTACCCTCATTCCGGTGATCGATATGGACGCTTTTCTCGCATCCACCAAGACGAACTAAAACGCAAAATACTCCCGAACCTTGAGGCGGCTTGCACTCATCGTTCGGGAGTATTTTCAGTTATTGGAGTCCCTGCCCCTCTTTCATGTGAACCAGCGTGTTCAGCTGCTCCAGCAACGTATTCCCGCCAGTTAGCGAAATCGTGCCAATCTTCTCGCAGATTTTTTCCATGAATTCTAGCTCTTTGAGACGATAGAGAGTGGCGTTCTCGTCCATCAGCTTGGCCGTATTGAGCAGACTACGAGTGGATGCCGTCTCTTCACGTCGTGTGATGAGGTTGGCCTGTGCCTTCTTCTCTGCCAACAGCACCGTATTCAGAATATCCTTGATATCCCCCGGCAAAATAATATCCTTCACCCCTGCTGACGTAAAAGTCACTCCATATTCGTCGCTCTGCTCATTCAGTCGAGTCAAAACATATACCGCAATCTCCTGCTTCATTTTCAGCAAATCATCCAGCTTCATCGTGCCAACGTATTCGCGTAACAACAGTTGAAGCATAATGTACATTTGCTCCTCGTATGCCCGGAATTCTAATGCCCGCAATGGGTCGATGATACGGTACTGACAGACGAAGTTGAGGCGCAGCGTAATTTTGTCCTCTGTCATGATTTCCTGTCCCATCAAGTCCATTTGCTGTTGTCGCATATCTATCGTTTTGATCTCTGTATTCACCGTGGACATCCAGAAATAATATTTACCCGGTTTCAGCTCACCCTGCAACACATTATCGTAATACAAAAATCCTAATTCATAGCTGCCCACCTGAAGCGCCTTCCAGAAGCCCGGTGTCTTGGACAAGAATGCTTGCCCCAATGCCTTATCAATTGCAGGCTGCCGAGTATCTGCACGAACAAAACGATGTTCCTTGAGCACGTTCCAATAAGCATATTTCCCAGCCGTCATCAGCTCCACAAACCGATTATCCTCATAATGCAGCACATATTCATGGTCCTCTACATCAATGACATTCAATTGCTCAAGCAATAGGGGATCTGTCAAAAACAAACGAATATCATGGTCCGGTACAAAAAATGGTTCGGCTACATTCAAAATTTCAACCGCTTCCTGCTGAAATGTCTTCAATAGGTAAGTTCCTGGTTGCAACAATTTGTGGTAGCTTCCTTTTTTGAACAGCAATCCGCGCTCATCGGATTTAATTGTTATCTTCTTAAACATCGTATCACTCCTAGTATTTAGAATCCTCAACTTAAAAGAGTGCTTTTTTCTACGTGTGGCGCTCCGCGATCCATTTGATCTTCCGATCGCTGTTGCCCCTGAATTTTTGGATTTGATGAACCCCTTATAGGGTTAAACTTCAGGGGCAAAAGGCGAACGCTTCGCTTCTTCAGATTCAAATGGACCGCTCCGTAGCTGCCCGCCTTAAAATTAACACACTTTTAAAATGAGGATTTTTTATTTTTATTTGTTGTAGTAGGGTTAGGACCCTTGCAGAGCATCCCTCCGGTGTGAACGGCGGGGTCAAGCTTGAGGAAAAAGAAAGATACCGCCTGTTTTCGTGTTCTAGGGATGGGATTCATCAGCCCAACATCGACTGTGAATCCGTATCTCCGAAGCCTCGGGCCCTGTCGGCGCTTGCTCTCTCCGGTATCCGCTGGCCGCATAGCCATCGCCCCGGTATCTGTCATCAAGACCAGACATGGGATGCTCTTATCCGGGTCTTTTCATTGTTTTTATTCGATCATTCGAATACTCTACCAGAAGTCGCGTGGAAGGCGATTGGGAATCGAACCCTAATTGTTGGTGGATACGCAAGTTTACAGGATACCTGACCCCATCAGGGCAGGCACTGCGGGACCTTTGGAAATCCGCGCCTCGGTAATATCTTCCTGTATCAGCCTTTATCATTATCGCGTAATCTAGAACTCGCGAACATGGCGAAAGTATTACGACCCTATAAAAAACGAAAAAGACACAGGAGAAGCATATGTGCTTCCCTCGTGTCTTTCTCTCTATAGTTAACTAGTCGCGTTCGTATCTTAGGCCTGATCCACTAGGATGTTTTTTCGAAAACGGGATCAGCGCCTGGTGTTGGAAGTTCTGGAACGTCTGTCGTTGTTGAGGCAATCTGCTGGTGTGTATAGCTGAATGGAGGGGTCTCGTATTGCAATCCCGCCTTTTCATAGGTAAACCAATAGCTGACACCCTTCCCGATATCGAGGTCTGTTACCCGCTGCTCCCAGACACCGCCGTTGTTGGTCATCCGGTAATTGAGCTGTTGTCCATCCGTTAAAGTATAATGCACGTCAACATAGGCCGAGGCTTTTTTGGGTGTAAATTGAAGCAATGCTTCACGATCGCTGACAAAACGAGCTCCTGCTTTATAATCCTCCGTTTCTCCGCCACCCTCATTACCGCCAGATGCTGTCTCCGTAGTTACCGATATAGCATGGCTTGCTGCAGATAGGTTACCAGCTGCATCGCGAGCTTTAACGGTAAAGCTGTAAGTGGAAGCTGCATTTAGCCCTGTCATTGAAGCGAAAATACCGCTTATCTCTGCCGCCTGTGCCCCGTCCTTATAAACGATATACCCCGCAACGCCAACATTGTCTGTAGCTGCATCCCACTCCAGAGTGACTGTCGATGCCGTTTTGGTCGTAACTCGTACATTCGCCGGGATGGACGGAGCCTCCGTATCAGGTTGCGGATTGCCACCGCCGCTTCCATTTCCGGTATTAAAGCTGTTCGGCTGCACGGTAATACTGTGCCCATCTGAGAAGGTTACCGTTTTGACCTGGTTTGTAAAATTGTAGGCCACATAAGTTTTTACACCGTTCTTATGAAATACGGCATAAATAGGTGAATTAGCGGTGATGCTGCGGTCGATGTTGCCTACAGCATCCAAATTATAGATCCAGTGGTAGGCATTCGCGTAATTATGTTTTCAAACTCACCCCATAAGACATTCACCCTATAAGTTATTCATCCCATTAACCATTCACCCTAATAAACGTTTAGTATATAAAAAAAGAATCCTCCAGGCCTATTAGCCCTTCAGATCCTCTGTTTTGAATTTATAAGTTTTTGAGCCTTTGAGTTTTTGAGTATTTAGTTTCTTATGCCCTTCCCATGCTCCACAACATTTCGGAAAAAGAGTGACTTTGCGGTGGGCAGCAGCGGAGCGAAGGGGTTGCATCTGGAGAAGCGGAAGCGTTCGCCTTTGCAGTGGGATTCTTACCTTTAAATCTCTCATACAATCCGAAGAATCCCACTGCAACAGCGATCGGAAGATCAACCTCTCCGCGAAGCGCCTCCTCCACCCGAAAACAACTCACTCATTTTCCCCGCTCAAAATACCCTTCTATTTTCCAATCTACACCAACCTGTGTCACGCTCAAATCATGCAATGCCACCGCATCGCTCATCGCAGACACGCCTTCTCCCCCGAGAAATCCCGGGGCTGCACGTCCTCCAACCAGCTTCGGCGCCATATACAGCACCAGCTTGTCTGCCAGCCCTTGCTGCACGAACGAAGCGTTCACTTCGGCTCCGCCTTCCACGAACACCGATGACACCTCCGCTGCCCCCAGAATATCCAACATTTGCGGCAGGTTAACTCGATCGCTGTTTTCATCCTGTGTCGGATATACTTTTACACCCAGCTGTTCCAGCTGGCTTCGCTTGCCTTCATCGTAGGCCCGTCCTGTGAATATCCAGGTCGGAGCCTCCCCATCTGTAATGACACGAGCATCCAATGGAATTCGAAGCTTACTATCCAGAATGATACGAATCGGATTCCGTCCTTCTGGTAGACGAGTCGTAAGCTGAGGATTATCATGAATCACGGTCTGTACACCGACCAGGATTCCTACATGCTCGTGACGAAGACGATGCACATCCTCCCGTGCAGCCTCAGATGTGATCCACTTGCTTTCAGAGGTTCGAGTTGCAATTTTACCGTCCAGCGTTACTGCTGATTTGATCGTAATAAAAGGACGCTTGCTCACGATATATTGATTGAACACTTCATTCATGCGGATGGATTCCTGCTCACATACGCCGACAATGACCTCAATGCCTGCATCTTTCAAAATCTGCACCCCTCTGCCGGAAACCAGCGGGTTCGGGTCCAGCGCTGCAATCACCACTCGACGAATACCAGCCTTCACAATCGCTTCCGCGCACGGGCCTGTCCGGCCGTGATGGGAACACGGCTCCAGCGTTACGTAAATCGTCGCTCCCTGAGCGTGTTCACCCGCCATACGCAACGCATGAATCTCGGCATGTGGCTCGCCGGGCTTCAGATGAGCGCCGATCCCAACGATACGGCCGTTGTTGACAATGACTGATCCGACGAGCGGATTCGGTTCTGTTTGCCCTTTAGCACTTCTGGCATTTTCCAGTGCCAGGCGCATATATTTTTCGTGAGTGGTCATAGAACCTCCCTGAGATCGGAATCCCGCAAATGGCCGGATCGTTCCACTTTTGTATTCAAATACCGTTCATTATATTGCGACACATCGCCCCAGAGCGGCATACGACCCGCCACATTCATACCCGATTTTTTCAAGGCATCCAGTTTTTTGGGATTATTTGTGATCAGGGTTACCGGCTTTTGTCTCAGGTGACGGAGCACACTAATGGCATCCGCATAGTTGCGTGTATCATCTTCAAAACCCAATTGATGATTGGCTTCCACGGTATCCATGCCTTCTTCCTGCAGAATATAAGCCATTGCTTTACTAAACAAACCAATTCCGCGGCCTTCATGGTTAGCCAGATAGAACAATGCACCCGTTCCATGTTCCACGATCATTTTCATGGACTGGTGGAGTTGAAATCCGCAATCACAACGCTTGCTACCAAAAATATCTCCAGTATGGCAAATACTATGCATGCGAACTAATGCATTTTCCGACTGCTCGAGATCGCCGTACACCAAAACGCTTGACTGTTGTCCCTCTGCCAAATCCAGTGTGGACAATCGCTTCACAATCGTCTCAGCGGTGGCATTCAGTAAGTCCTGACGATCTTCCTCATCCCGTACAGGCAACCAGCAGTACCACTGAAAAACAACCGTTTCCCCTTCCAAATTAACTGGCAGCTTGATCGGTCCAACCAAAATCGTCGAAGATTGTTCTCCACGAACGGTTTGAATTTTATCGTTAAGTAGCGTAGCTACATCTTTTTGGTTCATCTCTTTGCACCATCCTTTATATAAGCTCTATATAGAAAATGCCTAATTCTTCAAAGGCTAATCGTTATTGTTAGGGTCATAAATCATTGAACTCTGTGTAAGAAATGTTCATGAAACGTGGATTCCATCGTCAGTTGCCGTTCCTGAAGCTCGGTGACAGCCTGCCGTCGTCCGTCTTCGAACGCCTTTAGGTCTCCGGCGGTATAGCTCTTCTGTCGTAAACGAAGAAGCTCACTGGCTAGCACATCGGCATCCTTCAAAGCTGCGTTCAAGCCAAAAGCTCCGGTAGGTGTCATGGTATGCGCCGCATCTCCAATAAGGACCAGTCCGTTCTGCGTCCAGGTGTCACTACGACTGCTGAAAATATCCAACGGTACGAAGTCCTTCCATGAACGAATATGATCATGCACACTATGCTTCAAATCTGGAAAAGCCTCTGTAAACCGTTGTATAAATGGTTCAAAGGATTGCTTAAACAGGGTTAGAAAGCTACCCTCCTCCACATTCCAGCCAATTTGAATATAGCCCTCAGCCTGCGAGAATAAAGCCAATTGTCCTCCGTTGACCCATGCCAGACGAGTGACGGGCTCCCACCCAGCAGGTGCCGTAATTTTCGCCCATAGCAGATCATAGCCGTGTCGAATGTTCGTCACAGGCATCTGCGCCAGCTTGCGCACAGTCGAATAGCGACCATCTGCCCCTACAATCAACGAACTGTGAATCGTGATCTCATGACCGTTCTTATCGCGGGCGGTCAAGCCCGTGTACCCCTGCTCGCTGTTACCTTCCAACGCAGTCACAGTTGTACCCGCCAGGTAACGGAAGGACTCGTAGGTTGACGCCTGTTTGAGCAAAGCCTCCAAAAATCGAGGCTGTGGAATATGAACCCCCACATTACCATCTACTGATACTGGCTTGACCGTCTTCACTTGCCGCTGATGCCCCCAATATTCGATCCTTGTGGAGGCGAGAACATAGTTCTCATGAATTTGTTCGAGCAGCTTATGCCTTTGGATCACTTCCTGACCCTCATCATTTAAGATTTCACCGCGAAAGGCCTTTCCCGCTATGCTCTGCCGCTCAATCAATATCGTGGATACACCCTGCGCCGCCAGTAGACAGGACAACAAAGTCCCTGCGGGTCCCCCTCCAACTACGCACACTTCACATTCCAGCTTCATCCGACTTCCCCCTACACCCAAACCATAACCTCAACGATTAGTTCGTACCTGTTCATTTAATTACATCATTAATAATATCAAAAATAACATCAAATTAAGTTTAAATTTTAAGTATTCATATCTTAAGCTCCGTCTCAAAGCTAACAAGTTACTTTATGTAACAAAGTATATTTATATCATATCATTTCGTCAAGTAATAAATTTATGTAAAGTAAAATCATTTACTTTTAACAGTGAATCGTTAATAATAAGCATGAGGTGATCACATGAACATTCCGCAGATGTGTCCACGGTTTGAAAAGGCTATGGAACTACTGAGTAAGCGTTGGACGGTATTGATCGTATTTCAACTAACGAATGGTCCGCAACGTTTCGTCGCTATTGAGAATTCAATTCCTAATTTAAGTGGAAAGGTCCTTTCGGACCGTTTGAAAGAGCTGGAGGAAGAAGGAATCATACAACGTATGGTTTATCCTGAGAAGCCCGTACGGATTGAATACTCTCTTACGGATAAAGGACGCGATTTAGCTCCTTTGTTTGACCATATCGGTACTTGGGCTACACGCTGGATTGAGGTTCTACCAGCACTTGAACAGCAATGATTCTTATTGAAGCAGCTTCACGTCTACCGCTATTGTTCCTAGACTAATATGATAAAAACACAGACTGCTAACATGCCAAAGAACGCCTTTGCTCTAAGTACAATTGTACTCATAGTGCAAGGCGTTCTATTTTTCATATGAAGGAACTTTAAACGTTTCCCTCACCGCTGCGTTGCATTTCCTCACGTATGGATTGCACCCGTTTTTTCCCCCAGTCATACATCATCTCCACAATGGGTAAAATCGTCATCCCCAGCTCGGTCATCGAATACTCCACCTTTGGAGGTACCTCGGGATACACTTCCCGGTGCACAATACCGTCCTCCATCAACTCCCGCAACTGATTGGTCAGCACTTTATGCGACAGCTTCGGAAACAGCCTTTGCAGGTCACTGAAACGATGCGCTCCTTCCACACCCAGATGCCATAAAATGACGACCTTCCATTTTCCGCTTAACACTGACAAGGTTAGTTCCTTTTCGCAGTTATAGTCTCCGTTAACGATCTTCTCCCGTATTTCTTCTCTTAGCGTATCAGACATATATAATTAACTCCTTCTAAATCATCATGGTCTTGCACTCTAATAGTAACCTGCAGGTAACCTCCGTACTTGAAAGTGCATTCTTCACAGCCTGACGAAGCCATCCTACAATAGTAGATAACGTTACACATTCAAGGAGGAATAAAGTATGAGTAAAAAAGCTCTTTTTATTATACCCCCAGAGCGCTTTAATGAGGATGAATTGTTTAAACCGAAGGAAGCGCTGGAGCAAGCAGGCGTTACCGTGACCCTAGCTAGTACAAAAACAGGCGAAATCACGGGTGACTACAACGGTAAAGCGACAGCTGATCTTGTTTTTACAAACGCTGTGCTGGCTGATTATGATGTAGTATCTGTGATCGGCGGATCAGGTACGAATGACCATCTGTGGAATAACGCGGATCTCCAAACTCTGCTAAAACAAACTCATGAGCAAAAGACTTTATTGGCTGGCATCTGCGCAGGCTCTGTAGCCGTGGCTCAAACCGGACTACTCTCTGGTAGAACGGCTACATGCTATCCAGTGGATATACAAAAGGATCAGCTTCAAGTGCATCAAGCCGAATATCTCGCTCAGCATGTCGTTGCGCATAGCGACATTATTACAGCCGATGGCCCAGATGGTGCACAGGAATTCGGCGCAGCCCTCGTTCAAGCTCTGCAATAAGCACATTCTCGAAGTTCCAGATGACACTTTAAACAGCACTCCAACAAGCCGCATCACGTCCTTTCTATTGTATGGGACCTGATGTGGCTTTTTTGTGTCATTTTCATGCTTAAGTGATTAATTTAATTGTATGGTCCTGGATTTTCGTGTTAGCTTTAAACAATCGACGTTTAGCATAGGAGGCTTATATGCCGTGTTTATGAAAGGCAAAATACATTTACATCAGGTAACGTCCGAATCGTTGCGACTGGGCGCCTTACTATCATTAGTAGGGGGCTTTTTGGACACATATACCTTTGTTGGAAGAGGCGGTGTTTTCGCCAACGCACAGACAGGCAATATCGTGCTGCTGGCTGTCAAAGTCATTCAGGGGCACTGGATTCAGGCGTTATCCTATATCCCGCCCCTGATCGCCTTTTCACTGGGGGTTTTTGTTGCTGAAGGGATTAAACGAAAATCAACCCACCGTTTAACTCCGGACTGGACCCGCGCAATTCTTTTACTGGAAATTGCGATTTTTTTCATCGTGGGATTGATTCCGCAAGGAGTTCCCAATACGGTAGTGGTGGTGATCGTCTCGTTCGTCGCTTCCGTGCAAATGACTTCCTTCCGCAAGCTCATTGATGTGCCGTACACCTCCACGGTCAGCACCGGTAACCTCCGATCAGCTATCGAGGCTGTGTATGTCGCCGTAACGACCAAGGACACGAACGCTGCCATTCGAGCGATGCGTTATGGTGTCATCCTGGCAGCCTTCTTGGTAGGAGCCTTGCTGGGGGGATTTCTAACTTTGACAATTGGGGATAAAGCCGTTTGGGGCGCTGTTGTTGCACTTATTTTTTCTTTTATTTTATTTACAGAAAAGGAAAAGTGGAAGCTTCCCCTACGCCACTAATCCTTCATTACATCAGCCCTGAACGAACTGGCGCTGGGCCGTTTCAAAGAAATTCAAAAGGTCTTCACGGGACGGGAATGCAGCCTGAGCTGATTGGTTGCTACCGCCCCCCTTACCGTGAAATGCCCCCAGATTCTCTTTCAAAAATGCTCCGCAGCTAACAGACTGGGTGCCGTTATGTGCCAGAAGGATTTTGTTTTCTGCTGTTGTGGCAAATAGAACAAGCAAATCATGCTCAGCTGTCAGCTTGGTAGCCAATTGCTGCATGTCCTGCAGGGATTTTTGTTCGAATACATGAGCAAGAACATGCCCCCGCACAGCAGATAGCAACTCTTTCGCCTGGTACGAAGCATTTTCCTCTTGTAGGAGCTCCACTTGCGCCTTAAGCTGTTTATGCTCCTGCTCCCACTTTTCGAATCGGGTCAAAATATCTTTTCGCCCGGTATTGAACTTCATAGATAACACGTCCAATATCTGAACACTATCGTTAAAATCCTGGAGTGCGCGAGCGCCACATTTGAAATGGATTCTTGCCATCCCCTTCTGCTTCTCCCATTTTAAGCATTTAATGATTCCAATTTCCCCGGTCTGAGCTACATGTGTGCCACCGCAAGCATTATATTCAATGCCCTCGATCTCGACAATCCGAATATTTTCTGTCACTTTGGGCGTTTTCACAAGCGGAATGTCCTTCAATTGCTCACGGGTTACAAAATAACTTTTTATGCTGCGATTACTATAGATTTGCTGATTTACTTCCTGCTCGATTGCCGATAGCTGCGCAGGCGTTATATCCGAACAGTTCACATCAATCGTGTCATATTCTTGTCCCAGATGAAAGCTTTCCGTACGGGCACCCAACAACTCTAGACAAACCGCTGACAGCAAGTGCTGCCCGCTATGCTGCTGCATATGATCAAATCTGCGTTCCCAATCCAATCGGCAGGCTACTTTCCGATCCTCCGGCAAACGCTCTACCTGATGCCAAATATCCCCTTCTTCGAGAACAACATCTAATACACGGACGCCCTGAATTGTTCCTGTATCACAAGGCTGGCCTCCACCATGCGGATAAAAGGCCGTTTCCTCCAGCGTAACCAAATATTTTCCGTCTCTTTCCATGCTCTGTGTAATATGAGTGTCCCACTCCGTAAGATTTGGAGCAGTGTAGTATAATTTTGTCGTCATTCCAGGTTCCTCACTTTTGGGTTTTTGGTCTCGTGCGATATCCACTTATTATCAAGCACTTCATTGTAAATATCAATGTAGGGAAAAGCTTGAACCATGGCACGAACAACCTCCATATGGTGAACAATCGCATGACGATTAACAAAGTTTAGCTTGAAATTCATTTTTGAATAGATTAAGATTAGTCGGCTAACTAATTTATTGATTGGAACATACTGTAAGAAGAAAGGAGAACCTTATGGATTTTGATTTACGGGACTTGCCCACTCGTGAGGCGCTACAAGAATTTTCTATGCGTATCCCCGAGATTGATGTAAGAGCAACAGAAGCTATGCTATTTTTTATGCGGGTATCTTCCAGCGTCTTTAAAGTCAGCTTTGAGGGCTTTGAGAAGTTCGGTATATCTCATGGGAAATTTTCAATATTAATTCTTCTGTACCGCAACATCCATACAGGATTGCTGGCTACAGAGCTTGCGGAGAAAGTAGGGGTTAGCAAGCCTACTGTTACCGGTCTGCTTGACCGCCTGGAACGCGATGGGCTTATTATTCGATCTGTTCATCCTTCCGACCGCCGTATGAGCATTGTTAAACTGACCGAACAAGGAACAGAAATGATGGAAAGACTGCTGCCTATACATTTTACAAGCACTTCCACACTGATGAGCCACCTGTCCACCGATGAAAAGGAATTGCTCCTGACGTTACTGCAAAAAATAGAAAGTGGCATCCCTCAAGCAAAAGAGATATATAAAGCAACAAAACCAGAATAAGTTTTAATTTTGCGTTTTAGTTAGCCGACTAACTTTTAAATTATTAAATAAAAGAATAAATAAAATGTACATATCAGGATATTTATTCGAGTCTATGTTTAACCCATTTTATGAATCTAAGGAGCGTATTACCCATGAATCGCACACAAGCCACCAGCCTCATCATCCCTCTCATTTCTATCGCCTGTCTGATCGGCGGGGGTTTCCTGCTCCAGACCAACGGACAAGATCAAGTCAATGCTTCGCGATCCGTTAAAGGCACAACACTAAATGCGGATAGCATTCATGTATCTTTTGAACAAGTAGGAGGCAAAGTCCTGAACATCCCGGTAACAGAAGAAACGAAGGTGAAAAAAGGAACTGTCCTTATGACTTTGGATTCCACAGATGTGGATCTGCAAATTGAGCAGCTGCGGACACAAATTGCCCAGTTCAATACGCAAATCAGCCAACAACAACAATCCATCAATTTAGGCTATACACGGGCAGCAACTCAGGAAAAACAGGCACAGCTAGATATCGCGCAAGCTCAAGTGACTGAGAGTAAAAGTCAGGCAGCATTGCAGCGGGCACAAGCGGCTGAGCGTCAAGCCACTGCTGCGGAACAACAGGTCAATAACGGGGTTCGGGATGAAGATGTTCAGCAGCAACGAATTGCTGTAGCCTCAGCAACCAAAAACGTTCAGACTGCGCAGACCAACTATAAGCGTAATAAAGCACTCTATGATGCAGGAAGTGCATCCAAAGCAGCGTTGGATGATGCCGAATCCTCTTTGACTTTAGCGACAAATCAGTTGAGTCAGCAAAAAGAGGCTCTACAAAAGCTACTTCATGGTGCCACTTCTGAAGAACGTATGCAGGCCAGTGAACAGACGACACAAGCAGCCGTTTCGGTAAAACAAGCCGAGGAAGAAATTCGCGGTGCCCAATTGTCCGTCGATCGTTCCAAGACCCAGCTGGAAACCATTCAGCAGAGTCGTCAACAGTTGGCAGATCAGAAGCTGGCTATTGACCTTTTAAAGCAACAAAAAGACACACAGGAAGTTCAGCTTAAAACGTTGCTGCTCAAAAAAGAACGCCTGGTGTTAAAAGCACCACAGGATGGCAAGGTGACTTCGATTAGTACCAAAGTCGGCGAAAATGTGGCGCAAGGTGCTCCTGTGATTACCCTGGAAACCAACGATTTATATTACGATCTCTATGTGAATGAAGAACAAGCGGGGAAATTCAAGGCCAATCAAGAAATTAAAACTCATATCTCTGGTCTCAATAAGGACTTGAAAGGTACGGTACGCTATGTAACTGCTGCACCACAATTCGCTAATGTGAAGATGTCCCGTGAAAAAGGAGAAGCAGATACCGCTACATTCCAGATACGTGTATATGTAACAAGAGAAGCAGCTTTGCTACCAGGCATGACAGTTGAGGTGAATACAAATGAAATCTCTTCGTGATGAATGGTCGTATCTGGTTCACTCCAAGTATCCGATTATAGCTATTATCTTCCCATTGATTGCCGTACTGGGGTATTCACTGTTGCTCCCAAGCAGCCAAATTAACGACGCTAACGTGGTAGTGGTGGATCAAGATAACACAGCTTACAGCCGTGAGTTCATTCAGAAAATAGATGCTTCCCCGTATATGAACGTAGCTGAGATTGTTTCGTATACGGACAACCCTGAACAGTATTTTTATCATGAGCAATATTTGGCTGTTATTTCATTGCCGCATGGTTTAGAGGACAATCACAATCGTTCCCTCTCCAGCCGCGTGGGTCTCATTCTCGATAATACCAATGTACAATCTATTACTTCGATTCGTACAGCTATGCAGGAAATTAGCGTTTCCGAGAATATGGAACTGTCTGTTCCAGCTATGTTGAAAACCGGGATGAACGCAGAACAGGCTCAAGGGGCCCTCAATGGTATCGCCTTGGAAGTGCGTTCCATGTTTAATCCAACGAATGACTATCAGAATACGACGATACTTGCATTCACTTGTATGTTCTCTTTTATGATACTGAATATAAATAGCTTACCTCTGGTCGCCAGACTCCGGGTTTCCAAGAGGCTGGCTGCTGAGCTGCAAAATCCGTTCAACATCCTGCTGCGTATGCTTCCTTATACGCTGTTTTCGACGGCTGGCTTAATCTTCTCTCTAGGGATGCTTAAAGTGTTTGGGGGAGGCCGTTTCGAGGCCAATCCAATTCTCTTTATAATTCCAGTTGTCCTGTATGTATTCGGTACCGTTTGTATCAATGTCCTGGTTGCATGGGGCGCTGCACATCCGGGAATAGCCATTGGCAGAATGGTGATGATACTCATGCCTGCTTTTGTTCTATCAGGGGCTGTTCTTTCCAGATCACTGTTTCCACCTTTAGCGATTCAAATCGGTGATTTCTTCCCCTTTGTATGGATGTATAAATTCCTGCGCACTATGGGTCTGCGTGGTGCACCTTTGCAGGAGATGCTTCCCGAACTCGGTTCTCTGTTACTATATGTGGGTGTACTCTCCTTGCTGGTGATCGCCAGAGCCCTATGGGAGAAACAGAAGCTGGCCAAGCAGACTGCGGGCACTGCTTCTGAAAAGGGATTACCACATCCCGTTGTTCCAGCAAGCACAACTGGCGGCGGGTTATCTATGCAAGGGGCACCGTCAGCACCTACGCACGAGCCTGTAAAAGGATAGAGTCTCGTCTGTAAAATAAAAAAGGGTTAAGTGCCGTCTAACGAGCCTTAACCCTTTTTCAATAATCAGGATTTTGCAAAATCCTCAATAATATTAAATTCTCATTGTTATCAGAATAGAATTCACTTATATGCCCGACCTAATTGATAAGCGTGCTCCAGTAATCCTTCAATGTATTCTTTCGATTCGGACAAAGTATCATAGAAGAACTCCACCTTGGACTCTCTTACTCTTGCGTAACCAGCAATGGCTTTATTCAAATAATTAGTAACCAAATCGTGATATTCATACTTGATCAGATGTTCTTTCGTCCCTCCCGCCAAGCACATCCACAAAACCTGCTTTGACGTGAACTCCTGAAGTAAACCTATGTTCCACACTTTATCCAGGTACCCTTTTAGCATGGACGGGACACTATACCACCATAATGGAAACACAAAGACCAGAGCATCCGCAGCCACTATTCTATCCATCTCTTTCCGTGTTTCAGGAGCATATTGTTTATGGGTCGTATTCCAATCCAGCTCATCTGCAGCGCTGTACACCGGATTGTATCCATCCCGATCCAAGTCCAAAATATCTACCTCGTGCTTATTCTCTTTCAATCCCTCTACAAAACGATTCATGACCGCAAGGGTTAGTGAATCTTCTCTAGGATGCGTGACGACCAATAAAACTTTCATGTATCCGTAACCTTCTTTCTCCTCATAATTGGTGAACCCTGTCTACAGATGCTATTATGGATGTTATACATTAAAGTGTGAAGTACGCACTTCAATGTACTGTAGGTACTTTAAGGTTCCTTAGTGCTTTTTGTACTACAGATCGGAGAGGGGGAAAAGTCTATGGAAGACAAAGCCAAAACCTATATGCTCGGGATCGAGGCAACTTTGGAGGTCATCAGTGGAAAGTGGAAAGGCATTATCCTACACCATTTAACCAGCGGCAGAAAACGTACATACGAACTTCGTCAACTCATTCCGAAAATCACCCAAAAAGTGCTCACCCAACAGCTTAGAGAGCTTGAAAAGGATGGAATCATCCACCGCATCATTTATAACCAAGTTCCCCCCAAAGTGGAATATGAGCTTAGTGAATATGGATGGGATTTTAAAGATCTGCTTGATCGTTTTTGCTTATGGGGAGAAGATCATTTGGATAGGATCTATGGAGATAAAACAAAGGTGTTGGAAGAGTATTCTGTGAAGGAGAAAAACGCCAAACAAGCACCACCCCTTTAAGGAGGCGTGCTTGCTGTAATACTATACCTAAGCTGTGTACCTTGTTTATTCACCAGTCTCCGAAAATTTCCGAATACGAGCCCCTACTTCATCCCGTACACGCTGGAATACGCTCCATTTCTCTTCTTCTGTTCCTTGTGCTTTAGCCGGATCATCAAATCCCCAATGTTCACGACGAACGTGCGGAGGTGTGATAGGACATTTATCAGCAGCATCTCCGCACAAGGTCACAACCAAATCCGCGCTGTTCAGCAAAGCAGGATCTATAATATCTGAAGTTTGACCGGAAATATCCAACCCTACTTCATTCATCGCTTGCACCGCTTTAGGGTTAAGGCCGTGTGCTTCAATACCCGCACTGTATACATTCCAACGGTCTCCCAAGTATTTTTTGGCCCAGCCTTCTGCCATTTGACTGCGGCAAGAGTTACCAGTGCATAAAAAGTAAATTGTCTTTTTTTCCATCATTACCGTCTCCTTCAATGTTCCATTATGAAATGATTAACCATAGATATAAGCCCAGTAGGGTCATAAAAAGTGTAGGAATGGTTAAGACAATGCCTGTCTTAAAATAAGTCCCCCAAGAAATTTTTACGTTTTTCGAACGGAGCACATGCAGCCACAACAACGTGGCTAATGAACCGATCGGAGTTATTTTCGGTCCCAGATCAGAACCAATGACGTTAGCATAAATCAACGCCTCTTTGACCATACCGGTTGCATGGGTAGCATCAATGGCAAGCGCATTAATCATGACCGTAGGCATGTTATTCATGACCGACGAGATAATCGCCGCAATAAAACCCATGCCCATGGTGGCCACAAACATACCTTGATCGGCAGCCGCCTGAATCACATGAGACAGAAGATCTGTCAAACCCGCATTACGTAGACCGTACACCACAACATACATCCCAATGGAGAAAAATACGATAGCCCATGGAGCACCCTTGATGACTTCTTTCATCGGCACTGCAGGGCTTCTACGCGCCATCAATAAGAAAAAGATAGCAATAATACCAGCCACCACCGAAACGGGAATGTTAAAAAATTCGCATGCAAAGTAGCCAACGAACAAAACCGCGAGAACGATCCAAGACATACGGAACATTTTTGGATCTTTAATCGCTTCCGCAGGCGTGATTAATTGTGCCGTATCAAACGTTTTCGGAATTCTTTTACGGAAAAAAAGATACAGTACTCCTATACTGGCTGCTAAAGAAAATAAATTAGGTACAATCATGCGACTCGCATATTCCATAAAGGTGATCCCAAAGAAATCGGCTGACACAATGTTGACCAAGTTGCTGACCACAAGCGGAAGCGACGTCGTGTCTGAAATAAAACCGCTCGCTATAATAAAAGGAAAAATCATTTTCTCATCCAATTTAAGTGCCCGAACCATCGCCAGTACAATCGGTGTCAGTATTAAGGCCGCACCGTCATTCGCAAAAAAAGCAGCAACAACGGCGCCAAGAATGGTCACATAAACAAACATCCGGGTTCCGCTTCCTCGCGCAGCTCGTGCCATGTGAAGCGCCGCCCATTCAAAGAAGCCGATTTTATCAAGCACCAACGAAATCAGAATAATGGCTACAAAAGCCAGTGTCGCATTCCAGACAATATGAGTAACTTCCCAAACATCATGCAAATCGACGACACCCACCAGCAAGGCGAGTATGGCACCGCCACAGGCAGACCATCCGATGGACAGATTTTTAGGCTGCCAGATCACCAATACTAAAGTGGCTAAAAATATAATGCATGCCAACAAAATCAATGTTCTAAACCTCCAATATATTACCTTATAAACATATACTTATATAATAGCACCGTTATCCCTCAAGGAGATACACGGAACAGTCTTTAGGATGAACAAGCTGAGGAATCCGGTTCACAAAATGTGATCGGCTCCTCTTTATTCAGCCATTTTAAAATTTGCTTGGAGTCTGGCATACGCTCAAGAACAGCTTGAATATGCGGCTTATCGTCTACATTTAGGGAATAGTATACCCACTGACTTCGTCGTTCTTCTTTTACAATCCCTTGCGACTTTAGTTTTCTCAAATGTTGGCTAATTGCTGGCTGCGACATATCAAAGATATCTACAAATTCGCAAACACACCATTCTCTTTCTCTTAGCAGGGAAAGCATGGCCAACCGGGTTTTATCCCCCAGTAGCTTTAAATGATCGGCTACATAACCAAGTTGCTCCAATGTGTGACCTCCTTCCGCTTATATAACTACATGCTTATATGCTAATATATATCGATTTTAATATCAAGAACGAATAATACTTGCAATTTGCAAATTAATAACGTATAAATAAGGCATGAGGTGAAACATAAATGGAAAATACACGAGAATTATTCCAAAACATGACCCGTCGGTTAGGTTTACTGAACAAAAACTGTTGTACCGTGGGTGGGCATGATATTTCTCCGGTTCAAAGTCATATTCTTTATGAAATTGACCGTCAGCATAAACCTTCCATGCAGCAAATTGCTGAAACCCTTGGAACAGATATCACTACGTTTAGCAGACAGGTTCTGAGCTTGACCAAGATGAATCTGGTTGAGAAAACGCCGGACCCTAGCGATCGTAGAGTCTATACCCTGTCTCTTACCGTGGAAGGTAAATATGTAGCGACTACTATTGACGCACAAATGAACGAGTACTTGAACGAGGTCTTTTCGTTTTTATCTGATTTTGAAAAAGAAACCGTGATACGATCTGTGAAACTCTTTAACGCTGCCATGGCCCAATCCAGTAAATGTTGTTTTCCGGTAAGAGGATAATACTCCCCTTGAGTATTTGCAAATTACAATTTTATTAATCTACTAAACCTCTATCTGCTGTACGCCTTCCTGCTGACTAAAACGTAGAGAGTCGTTCAAGTTTCGTTCTACCTATCCGACCTAAAGGAGTAGTGAATATGAATAAACTTACTAATGATGAAATCCGCCAAAATGTACGGAACCATTACCAACAGATTGCTGTTAAGGAAGTCAATCCCCCCGCAGTAGGCAACTGCTGTGGATCTCCGTCAGATGCGGATAGCCTCTCATCCCAAATGGGTTATTCCACCCAGGAAATAACAGCTGTGCCTCAAGGAGCAAATCTCGGACTTGGCTGTGGTAACCCGCAGGCCATTGCAGAATTGAAAGCCGGAGAAGTCGTCCTAGATCTGGGCAGCGGCGGCGGATTTGACTGTTTTTTGGCTTCCCGCCAAGTAGGGGACACTGGCAAAGTGATCGGAGTTGATATGACGCCAGATATGGTCAGCCGCGCCCGGAGTAATGCCCTCAAAGGAAAATTTACAAACACTGACTTTCGTCTAGGAGAAATCGAACACCTTCCGGTAGCGGATCGCACAGTGGATGTGATCATCTCCAACTGCGTGATTAACCTTTCACCAGATAAACAGCAGGTCTTTCACGAAGCCTTTCGTGTTCTGCAATCCGGCGGCAGATTGGCGATCTCTGATATCATTACGACTACAGAACTCCCTCCTGAAATAAAAAACGATCTGGATGAGCTGTATTCCGGCTGTATATCCGGGGCCTCTTCGTTGGAAGAAGTAGAATCTATGCTGCAGCAAAGTGGATTTACGAGCATTAGTATCGAACCTAAAGATGAATCCAAATCATTTATCAAGGATTGGATGCCTGGTGCAAACGTGGATGATTACATTGTTTCCGCCGTTATAAAAGCCACCAAAGCTTAAAAATCAATGTGCTAAGGGGAACATTGCTATATTGGCGATCCCCCTCAGCCGTTCACCAATTGCAGAATCCAGTCTTTTATATCAACGATTCGCAGTGTTTTGGGGCGTGTATTCGTTCCGGAAATAATTAATGGGACAAGGGAATCCTTTTCATGCAGCGATCCATGAGCACCTCCACCGATGTGGGTGGGAGAACTTTCACCGACGAGTTCATATCCGGGTTGGACCGTGACGACAACATATCTTCCTTCATGTGAATTCATTGCCCCGTGTAACCTCGCCAAAACGTCTGGATATTTTCCATACTTGATCCGGTTGTTATTCACCTTAATATCCACAAGGTCCTCTTCGCCCGACAAGGTCCACGATTGTCCATATTCATCAATGAATTTTCCACCGGGATGATAAGAAAATAGCTTACCCGTTTTCCCCTTTGTAACATGAATATTGTTTTTACCATCTTTCATAGCGATAATGTCGAGCTTGTCCTCATTTTGTAAAAACTTCACCACGTCAGACAACTCCACGTTATCGTTAATCGCATAGATATACGCCATTCGTTCATTAGCGGCAATCACGATTTGGTCTTCAGTTCTTACGGGTTGATTTAATTTTGCAATGCGGTAATGATTCAAAAGAGGCCTTATATCAACCGTTGCTGCCTGTCGATCATCATAAACCGCACTTTGTCCACTGTCACCCATGACAATCCATATCGCATTGTTTACAGCCTGTTCCCAAGAACCATATGCGTTCAACACAGTTTGCAGTGCTTGATCTGCTTTTTCGATTCCCTTCAGTTGAGTCGGGCCCTTTCTATGCGCCAAATTATCATTCTCAGGAAAGTATGTGATGGTTACGTCTGGAAGTTTCTTCTGGCTGATTAGAAAAGCGGCATCTTTTGCGGAAAATTCATCGTTCATCCCAAATTTATTTCCACAAAGGAGTATTCCAGTTATTTTTCGGATTCAATTGTGCCAGAGCTGCATAAGATAACCATTTAGGCCCTGTTACTATCATTTTTTCTGGCACCCTGTTGCTATTCGCTATGAAGTCAGGCACTTTTAAGGCATGTTTCGTTTTCCCTCTAAAGACAATAGCATTGATGGACGCGGATTCTTTTCCTTTGTCAGCCAATTCCTCATGTATGGTTTTCGTTTTTTTGTTCAAATGGACTTGGTTTAATTGGTAAATTGCGTCTAAGAATACTTGTAGTTGGTCTATCTTTAAGGCTTCTTTGGCACCATTGCCGTAGAGAATCATGCGTTTCTTTTGGTTGCTGTACCAAACGAGTCCGGGCACATGATGTTGGTCTGCATACGTTCCCGTTAATAATGTGCTGTCGATTGTCACAGACATCGTGGGAAATGAACTCACGACATGCGGAAAATATTGCCCTTGATGAAGGAGATATTGCATTGCGGGTGCACGGCCTTCTTGAATTGCATCTTGCAAAGGCTTATCCATTAAAGAATCAATCAAGATCACAATGACAGGTTTTTTGCCCATTTGATTTACTGTGATAGGTGGCTTCACACTTTGTTGTTTTAGCTGTTGACTGGAGTCCGCTCTACACCCCAAGACCAACAACAATAAACCTAGCACTAGTGCTATGGTAACTTTATTTTTCATGCCCATGTATGTGTCCCTTTCTTAGAAAAACTTGATCCTCTTATTTTTTTCTTGTACTAAAAAAATTATTCCTGCATTGGATCATCGGGAAAAAGAGTATCTCATGCAAATAAAGTTATACCTCCCTGAATGGTTTTGATCTAATAGGTCAAATTTAAGAACATAACCATTCAGGGAGGTACCTAACGATGACTACTACAAACATAAGCGAATACTCCATGCATTATATGGATTCCGGAGAGGGAATCGCCATCCTATTCATTCACCCTCCGGTACTCACAAGCTTAAATTTCACATACCAAATCCAAGGGCTATCGCCCCATTTTCGAACTATAGCTTTTGACATCAGAGGACACGGTAAAAGTCAGCCTTCCGAACAGACGGTTACTTATCCTCTCATTGTCAAGGATATTAAACATTTGATGGACCGGATGAGCCTTGATAAAGTATTTCTGTGTGGATATTCTACCGGAGGCTCGATAGTACTTGAATTCCTCTTGACTTATCCAGATCGGGCATGGGGAGGCATTGTTATCAGTGGAATGTCAGAAGTAAACGAAGGGCGACTAAGAAACAAAATTTCTTTGGGCATTGCTCTTTCCAAAATCGGCGCAGTCGGTACACTTGCCCTTTCTATTGCTTGGTCACAAACGAAACAGCTATCTTTGTTCCGTAAGTTATTCAGCGATGCGAAGCAGGGAAATCCCAGGAATGTCGAGCAATATTATCGATACAGCTTGAAGTACAACTGCACCTCACGACTCGGGGAAATCCAGCTTCCCGTCCTGCTTGTTTACGGTGCAGAAGATAAGCACTTTCATCCCTATGCCAAAATATTGCATCAACAATTACGAAATAGTGAGCTGGTTTTCCTTAAGAAAGCTGATCATCGCCTTCCTACGAAGGCCGCCGGATCATTGAATGAACTGATCAAGCAGTTTGTAAACCGCTTTAGCCTTTAAGGCACATCCTACGGGGAAAATCGTATACACATCTACACCCCCATCCTGATACTGTATCTTTGCCTGTATATGACCTACTCAAATAAGTGAAAAAAATTATATAATATTTTACACCATGTAAATATACAAATTATGCTAAGTTCATATATAGTTTAGATGGGATAGGTATGTATTATTCTGCTTCTAAATCTGAAGGGGTGTAAAAATGAAATGCTAAAGCGTATTCAAAATCTTTTTGTTATACCTAACTACCCATTGTTCATGATCTGCATGTTATTGCAAGGCATGGCTATATCCATCAGCGCACCTTTTTTAGCTGTATATTTTACAAGTACACTTGGCGTATCTGTAGGAACCTTTGGTGTGTTTACAGCGGTGAGTTTGATTTGTGGCATATGGATAAGCTCTCTGATTGCCAAACGTTCTGATACCGGATTAGATCGCAAACAAATTTTGGTGATTTGTACGTTATTTAATGCCGTAGCCTTTGCAGGATATCTTGTAATCCAAAATTTTTATGTGCTTTTTGTTTATATGACGATCTTTACGGCCATTGGTGCTCCTGGGATGCCGCAGTTATTTGCCAGTGCACGTGAAGCAGTAAATCGCAGTAAATCTGCGGATCACGCCTTTGCTAATTCAACGCTTCGGTCTATGTTTTCTCTTGGCTTTATTACCGGGCCGCTTTTTGGTTCCTTTTTGATTGCACATACGGGCTTTAAGGGTATCTTTATGGGAACGACCTCTATTTTTGTTCTCATTGCTGTGCTTCTATTCTTTTTTATCAAGCAGCCTCCCGCTCAACTTAAACATAACAATCAACTTTCACTTCATCACATTACATTACATAAAAATATTGAGATTCTGATTCCCTTTTCCGTTCTTACTCTGCTCTATACGTCTCACTGGATGAATAATTTGAATATTTCCTTGTTCATCATTCACAATTTACAAGGCGACACGAGTGACGTTGCTCTAGTATCCAGTATTTGCGCAATTGTAGAAATACCCTTGATGCTCATGTTAGGCGTACTAGCAGCTAAATACTCCAACCGTTTGCTTATATTTTTAGGGGCATTAACAGGAGTTGTCTATTATCTCCTTGTCCTTATGTCTACGGAGATGTGGCAGCTATTCGTGGGGCAGCTTCTTCTAGCCTTCTTTGTTGCAGTGATTTCTGCCATTGGCATTAGTTACATGCAGGATTTGTTGCCCTCTCTTCCAGGGTACGCATCGACGCTATATTCCAATGCGACAACCATCGGAAGACTGGTGGGGAGCTTGATGGGCGGATTAACCGCTCAATGGATTGGTTACCGAAATACCTATTGGGTATGTTTGGCCCTAATCATCTGCTCCCTTGGTCTTCTGGCGATTTCAAAGAAACTAGAGTTTGAAAAATCTGCTACTTTAAAAGAAAGGAATCACAGTATATAGACTGCCGCTTATTTTTCTATGGTGGAGAAATGGCTCATGATTGTATCTGCCGCATGACTGTACCCACCAGCCTGGCGTAATGATTCGCCAATCACATGAGCCTGTTCTTTATAGGTTGGATGACTCAATACCTCTAATAAGGCAGCTCTCAAACTAGCGGGTGTAAGCTCATTTTTATCCACAACAACACCTGCTCCCAGTTCCTGCACCCGACTAGCTACGATGGGCTGATCCGATGTTAAAGGAATCATGACCTGCGGCACATTGTAATACAGAGCTTCACTTGTACTGTTCATCCCCGCATGTGTAACAAAAGCGTCCACATGCTGAAGCATTTCCAATTGCGGAATATAAGGCTTGATTATAAAATTGTCAGGGATACACGAGGCCAATGGCTCCATGTCTGTATAATTGCCTGAAGACAGCACAAACTGCACAGGCAAATCGCGAAATGCTGCAAAACAAAGCTTATAAAATTCCAAGTCTTTATTCAAAATAGTACCCATTGAAATGTACACCGCCTGTGGATGCAGAACACGAAGTTGTTCGAACGGGAAGGAAGGAGCATCTTTACGCGGTACAATAGAAGGACCTGTAAAAATAAAACTGTGATCCAGTTTCTCGGCTTGCGGTTGAAAATAGCGGCTTGTATAAACGATTCTTAAGCGTCCACCATGAGGAGCAATCTCTTCTATAGCCGGAGCGTCAACCTGAAGCTCATTAGCCAGTTGATGCGTTATTTGCATCGTAGCCGTGTATAACTTTTTTACCTCCGGATCATTGTCATTCATGCCTTGCCCCGATCCCAATGGCTCTACGAAAGCAAAAGAAGCGATAGAGCACACAGCAGGGATTCCTAGCTTCTCAGCAATAATCGTGCCTCCCCAACCCATCAAAGAATCATAGATTAAATAATCATAAGTTCTGTTTTCAATAACTCTCAAAACCTCTGGAATAATCGGAAGAATCATACCTTTTACCATCATGTATACAAATTGATAATGATGTTTGTATTCTGCTGGCTTTAAATCAGAGTCTTTGGAAAAAGCATCATCCACAAAAGGGTAGGTGATCATCTGTGCTCCTGTCTGTTGAATTCTCGTACGATATTCTTCCGTACACACATAGTCAACATCCTCCCCATTGTCTACCAACCTTTTCACTAATCCTAGTGTCGGATTAACATGGCCTTCAGCAGGCGTGATCACTACTAACACACGTGCCATACGTTACACCTCCAAAATCAAAAATAAATTACAATTTGAAATAAATGCACTTTTAACATAGCAAACATTTACCATATAAACAAGTATTTTCAATACCTAAAAATTAAATATGTATCCTCCACTCAAACGATAGAAATAAGCGAGGCTGAACGCTAGAAGCGCTTGCCCCGCTTAACCACTGAACATCAAATTTAAAGACGCCAATCCCAATGATCTGGTCCACTCAGAACAGCTTCAACGGTGTACTGGCTTGCTTCATCGGCAGTAAGCTGTTTGGCCCAAGGTACACGTTCGCTACTTCCTGCACCTGGTCCAAAGTTATCAAACTCTCCAAATCTTGCGGTCTGCTCATTGGATTCCTTGCCCCAATTATTCCAGCCGCCCGGCTTGATATGGTCATCCATATAGGTCTTCAAAAAAGTAACATGAGCGTAAGGGCGCCATGGCCGTCCGAGATCCACCTTGCCTGTCAAGCCATTTTCTGTTGTCAGACGACATTGAATAAATACAAAGCCCGGCTTGTTCTCTTCTGTTGAAGCTGCTGTCACATATCCGGCACGCAGGCTGTGTATGATCGAATTATCAAACACAGCGGGTGCATTGCCAAATATAAAATCTACACTGCCACTGATGTAGCTGTCCTTGAAATACTGTCTGCCACGGTTCACAAGCAACGTATCCTGTAGGCCGGTAATTTTGACATTGTGATACTTACCACGATCGCCTTCGGCATATAACGCTACAGCCTGCACCTGCCCGGTTCCTTCTGTATTGGCAACCGTGACATTCTCCAACACAAAATCAGGACTTTGCACACGCATGGTATAGCTGTTGCTTGTTCCTAATTCTTTTCCATCCACCACGGTTTTGGCCGTATCATCAAAAGCAATGATCGTTTTATCCCGATCTTCTCCGATAATACTCAGGTTTTTCTTAGAGGAATTCACCTTTATTTTCTCACGATACGTACCGTTTTTGAGATGGATAACTGTCCTTGTATTGCTGTCGTCAGGGACTGCGTCAATAGCTGCCTGGAGAGATGTAAAGTCAGCAGGACCATAGGTCGCTACCACCACACTAGTAGGACGAGTTCCTCCTGAGTCTGTCAGGTTGCGGATGGTGACATGGCTGAATTCCGACGTATTGTAATTCCATACATCGTTTTGTGGTTTGGATGCATCAGTAGCCAACCCGAACAATAGCGGTTGATGATCCGGCACATCTATAACCGTTTCACCAACCTTCTCCCAGTTCGTCACACCATCTGCGGACACCCAGCCGGTAACCTTTGGTCCTTGTCGTACCAGACGAACCGAATATGGCGCTGTAATAAACGTCTCCATTGACGCACGTTTCGTCTTACCCTCCGTTTGATCACGACTGATAAGAATACCCTGTTTGCCATATTTAACAAATGCTAAAGACATAAAAGCCATTTTTGATCCAGGCTTCAACGATTCACGAATCATTACACCCGCTTCGGCATTATCATCCACTGGGGTAATATGTTCCACACGGGCTGTAATTTCAGTGTCACCTTCCCATTTTTGATAAGCATAATGGAAAATATCTGCCTTACCGTCAACGTCTCCCGCTGACTTCAGTCTTATACTGCTGCCGCTTGCATCTTCTTTTAAGACCTGAGTATGCCCTTTTATATAACCACTGTGGCCCTCAGAGCCAACCTCCTCGCTGAGCCAGCTTCCTGTTGGTGCAGTCGTGTTAACGTGGATGGTGATAGGATTGGAAAATACGGCAGTCCCTTTGTGATCTGTTACCCGTGCAACAATGTAATGGGTCCCGTCCGTCACATGGTTCCAATTCATTTGATAAGGCGCAGTCTCTACTTTTCCAGCGAGTTTGCCGTCAATGATAAATTCAACATGAGCAATACCATCTTTGTCCTTGGCTGTTGCTGTTATGGTCGCATCCCGGCCTGCTTCCAAAATATCGTTATGCTTTAGTGAACGTCCGTTTGCATCCGACACCTGAACGACAGCCTCTGGATTATTCACCTCATTTCCATTCGACAGCTTCTCAATAAGATCATTTAAATAGACCTCCAGATTCGTATAACCCTTGGCAAAATGAGCATACGCCCCTGTGCCGGCAAGCCCCTGACCGTTACGATCATCTGCATTATTGGGGTCCAGCCCATGGGCACGTTCCCATTCATCCGGCATTCCATCATGGTCACTGTCAGAAAGCTCCGTCGTCGTTACGTTAGAATCGTCATAAATCCACCCTGCTTCACGCGGAGAGTTAATAAATGCACCCGTTCCATTCTTCACATCATTCATAATTCGGGCGTCCACCGCATCTCTTCTTGGCAGCGTGGCTCCTGAGCCGGCAAGCACCTCCGTATATGCGGTTTGTGCATCTGTCGCTTGATATGGACCGTACGCATCGGGTGAGATTCCGTTGTCGTATTCCCCTCTGACTTCAATCGGCTCCGCCAAACGGGTGGACGGATCAATAATGGACCCAATGGATGTGCCAAGCTGCCAGTTGTCTTTCGTAACCGAGTCATTGCCGTACATATAGTTACCACCAATAAAGATGCGTGTTTTATATTTTTTACTACCCACGTCTACAAAAATTTGACCGCGAACGCCCTCATATGTGTTAGGGCCATACTTATAATAGTTATTTAGCACATTATACGATCCTTCACCACCGCCGTATGAGGAGAAAAATCCCCAGTTATAAATGACATTATTGGTCATTTCCACAGCGTCGATTTGTTTTTTATCGGTTGGAAAACGCGGATTACGGCTTGCATTGTGAGCCAACAAGTTATGATGATAGGTGGAATTTCGTCCACCCCATATGCCGCCATAGCCGTGGCGACCTTTCTGGTGCGTAGTCATTAGCATACTTTCGGACGCAATGGACCATTGTACCGTTGTATTGACGTTGTCATACAGGCTCAGTACCTCATCCACCGACCAGCTAAAGGAACAGTGATCAATCATTATGTTTTTATGGTATCTGGCTCCCAATGCGTCATCCTCACTGGGGTAACGGTCGGTCAATCGGAAACGCAGGTAACGGAGAATGACGTTATCTGCTTCAATCCCTGTTGTGTAATCGCTTACAGTTATACCGTCGCCAGGAGCTGTCTGACCCGCAACCGTCAGATTGTTTCCCAAGATCTTAAGTGGCTCCTTGAGATGAATCGTTCCACCCACCCGGAATACGACCGTCCGATTATCGGAGCTGACCGCTGCGCGAAAAGATCCGGGAATGATCTGCTCCCCTTTGCCGTAGTCTGCCAGCGTGGTAACCTCATACACTTCACCTCCGCGTCCACCGGTAACATATTTACCGCCACCCTCAGCCCCAGGAAACGCCGGAATATCCGTCGCCACTTTTGCCCCCTTTGCGTTCTCTGTTCCTACCGCAGTCTCCGCTTGGATTAGTGGCGGGCACAAGGTCAACAACAATGAACCCACAACCACGTTACATAGCACCTTTTTCCACGTACGCTGCTTGCTCATATTCTGTTTCCTCCCTAAGATTTTCTTCCACATCAGCGCATATTTTTATAAAAACACGATCCGAGACGTTCAGAAGCGCCTTCACCTCCTTTCATCAATCTTTTCTGCTTTTATCATTGGCAGGTTGTCATATATACTGTTGATGTATGAATGCGCTTACTTATCTTAATTTGTAAAGGAAGAAGCACATGAATGAAGTGAAAGAAGATAAATATGTCATTGGCGAACAACAATTCTCCATTCATCACATCTATCGTACCGGTTTCACAGTTATGCCCCGGCCTCATGTCCACGAGAACTATGAGCTGTATCTTTTACTGCGAGGCGAACGCATCTATTTTATGAATGGCAAGGTATACACCGCTCGCAAGGGGGATCTGATATTCATCCTTCCTCACGACTTGCACTCTACCGCCAGTACGCAATTGCAGGAAACAGAGCGCATTTTGATTCATTTTTCTCCGACGTTTCTCCCACAGCAGGATCATGACATTCTTGACCTGCCGCCATACCAGCAATCCGCGTTACTTCGCTTACCTGCGAGAGAGCAAGTGGAGGTTGAACGTTTATTCCTACAGATGAATACCGAATGCAGGAATAAGCAGCCTCTGCATGACCGTTGCGTACAGCATTTACTGCTGGAAATGCTTATCCTGGTGCACCGATCGGAAGCAATCGAGCGTAGTGAACCTGTCTCCTCTCATCCCATGCATCAGAAAATCACGGAAATTTCTTCTTTTATTCAGGATCATTACAATGAACCGTTAACTCTCGAACAAGTGGCTGCCTGCTTTTTCATTAGTCCAGCTTACCTAAGCCGTATCTTTCTAAAGTTGACTGGTTTTCATTTCAGCGAATACATCCGCGTAGTGCGGGTCAGGGCGGCCCAAACCAGACTTCGAACCACCAAAGACAAAATCCAGCATATTGCAGAGGATGTCGGGTTCGGTCATGCTTCCCACTTTAATAAAATCTTTAAAAAAATAACTGGGCTCTCTCCTCTTCAGTACCGCAAGCAGGTTCGGTAGATATTCAGTGTAAAGAATTAGACACCAATTTTATACCTCCGCTCTTGTCTTGTTTTTCCATTTTTATATCCACTTGCTCTTTCATGGAACTAAATACAAGCCGCGTTGGAATAAGTAAAATGCACAAAAAAACCATACTTCGCTGCAATGCGTGCACCGAAGTATGGCTATTACATAGTCATTTTACATCTTTAAAATTATAAATTACTCTTTCCATGACCATTATTGCAATGCTTTAATATCCTGAATCAGCAATTCAACATTTTCTTTCTTCGTAGCCCAACTGGTACAGAATCGAACTGCACTATGTGTATCATCAACCTTTTCCCAAAAGGAGTAAGTATATTTTTCACTCAATGCCTTTAGTATACGATCTGGTAAAATCGGAAACTGCTGATTGGTTGTAGAACGGTATTGAAAAGAAAAACCTTGCTCAGATAATCCGTTTTGAAGCAGCATTGCCATATCTATAGCGTGTTTGGAAATTTCAACGTATAAACCGTCTTCAAACAAAGTTTCGAATTGAATGCCCAACATTCTTCCCTTAGCCAGCAGCCCCCCTTTTTGCTTGATCATATATCGGAAATCTTTTTTCAATGTATCATTTAGAATGACTACGGCTTCTCCCATCAATGCTCCAATTTTTGTCCCGCCAATATAAAACACATCGCAAAGCTGTGCTATATCCGCTAAAGATGCATCGCTATCTTCGGCCACCAAGCCATAGCCCAATCGGGCTCCATCTATGAACAGTGGTAAACCACATTCTTGACAGACTCTACTTAATGCTTCCAGCTCTGCTTTGCTATAGATCGTTCCATTCTCAGTAGGTTGGGAAATATAAACCATCCCGGGCTGTACACTATGCTCAGGAGCGGCATCATTCCAGTGAGCGTCATACAAATCTTGTACCTGCTCGGCCCGGATCTTCCCATCTCCGCTTGGCAAAGTAAGTATTTTATGTCCAACAGCTTCAATCGCTCCGGTTTCATGAACGGCCACATGTCCAGAAACTGCAGCAACGACGCCTTGATGCGGACGCAGAATAGAAGAAATGACGGTGGTATTGGTCTGTGTACCTCCAACCAAAAAGTGTACATCCGCATTTGGGGAGTCACATGCTTCTTTAATATATGCTCTAGCTTTTTCACAATGATCATCCACACCATAACCTGGAGTTTGTTCATCATTCGTCTCCAGTAGTCGCTTTAATATGCGCTCATGGGCACCTTCGGTATAGTCGCATTCAAATCGTATCATTCTGTATCCTCTCCAAATTATCCAATTTCTTCTGAATTAACAACATAGAAGCATGTAATTCTTTTATCTCTTCTTCTGAGAGTCCTTGAACTAATTTTAGAATTTGTTCATCAGACCTTTCATTCAGTTGGTTAAAGAACGCCTTTCCTTTAGGAGTCAAACGAATCAGATTTGTTCTATTATCCAACGTTGAATTTTCCTTAACAAGAAAGCCCTCTTTGCAAAATTTAGCAATGATCCTACTCATATAGCTGCGATCAATTTTAAGAGATTCGACTAAAGTATTCGCTATACATGGCTCGATCAACCCGATCTCTATAATGACACGGGCCTCGGTAAAGGAATATCCGCTATCCAGCACATGTCTATCCAAAACACCCAGTATATTCGTATAGAACCGATTAAAACGCCTCATATCCGCTATGATATTAGCATCTATATTGACCATAACTCCCCCTATTTAGTGGACTTTTGCAACAATTATAGTAAAGATTTTTGTGGACTATGTCAATGAAATAAAAAAACCGTACATTAAGACTCTCGCCTAATGTACGATCCTGTATTATATATTTACCTACAAGTTCAATGAACTATCGCTATTTATAGCCTTTTGCTTCTTATGCTTCCGTTTCAGCTTCAGATGAGCTACGACCATATACAGCGTCGGAACTACAAACAATGTTAAAATAGTTGAAAAAATCAGTCCGAAAATAATGGTTGTTGCCAACGGTTTGAACAAGATCTCCCCTATTGTGGCAATAGGAATCATACCCACAATCGCAGTTAGCGAAGTAAGCAAGATCGGACGGAAACGGGCAGAGCATGCCATTAGAATGGCGTCTGTTAAATCAGCGCCTTCACGCCGTGCATCTTCAATAAACTCTATCAACACGATACCGTTACGCACGACGATACCAGCAAGTGAAATGATCCCCATAATACTCATGAATCCAATGGGCATCCCTGAAATAAAACTTCCAAGGATTCCCCCTGCCGCTGCCAGATAAACGGTAGTCATAATAATGAGTGGTGTGGACACCGAGTAAAACTGCATGGTGATCAAGAGGAGAATAAGGAAAATAACAATAACAGCTAATTTGCCCAAGTCCTTAAACATATCAGACTGCGCAGATGTTTCCCCTCCCATCTCCCAGGTGTAGCCTGGTTCAAACTGGGTATTTGTAAGTTTGCTACGGATATCATTAGTGAGTTCTGTAGCCGTACGCCCGTTACCATTGGCTGAGATCGTTACCGTCCGTTCCAGATCATAACGGTGGATTTGTTGGATGGAAAAGTCCGGTTTCATCGTGGCTAATTGGGATAAAGGTATTTGCTCCCGTGCCGCATTGTTCACACTTAATTGTTGGAATAATACCTCAGGATCTTGGTTTGGTTTGTTCATGTATATATTGACATCAAGCAATTCCTTACCCGTATCAAAATCCGTTACATTCACCCCGTCACCCATTAATAGCAAAGTACGCGTTAAATCGGAATAACTAACCTGATATTTATCCAAGGCTTGCTGATTGATTTGGAAATTCAGATTATAGCTTTGCATACCCATATTATCGGTCACATCTACAGCTCCGGGGGTCCCCGCAACCATTTCTTTGACTTTAGTTGTCATGTTTTGCAGCTTATCAATATCTTCTCCTTTAATACGGATAGACACCGCACTGCCGACCGGAATACCTAATTGGGGAACACGAATGCTGATTAATGCAGATGGATATTTAGCTTGTAGCGTATGGGTCCAGTTATCTACTGTTTTTTTGAGATCAAATATCCCCTCTTTTCCAACGACAGCAATTTGGCCGTTGACCGCTCCCCCAGAGCCATGACCGCCTGCAACATCACTATACAGCTGAGGCGCTCCTCCACCTGCCGTTGCCGCCAGCCGCTCTGTTTCTGGCTGTTTTTTGACCCAGCTCCCAATCTCGTTTACAACTTGATTGGTTGCCTGCAACGACGTTCCTTCTGGCATCGTTACGCTAATCGTGGCATCCGCTTGATCGGAATCCGGAAATAATTCAATGGGAACAACAGCAAGTAGTCCATAAGCTGCTGTACCCATCATAAGACCAATAAGCGCTGTTAACAGTGGACGTCGCAGTATTCTAGGCATCCAGTTTTTAGAATACACATTGGATAGAGATTGTATTTGATTCCCCAGAAGTCCAGGTGGCTTAACTGTTTTACTACTCTCTTTACCTTTACGACGTTGATCGTACCATTGACGGAAAATAGGAATAATTGTTAACGACATAATCATGGAAGCCAGCATCGTTAATGAAATAACGGTAGGTATCGGTTTAATAAAGTCACCAATAGTGCCCGGCAGGAATAAAAGCGGGGCAAATGCCGCAACCGTAGCTAGCGTAGCTGTAATGATCGATAAGGATACCTCTTTCGTCCCTTTAATGGCCGCCTCCGTAGCATCTTCCCCAAATTCAGAGCGTCGGCGTTCAATGTTGTCATTGACCACGACGGCATCATCAACCAATATCCCTAATACGATAATTAATCCAATGACTGAAATTTGATTCAGCGTGATTCCTGTTGTGGGTAAGAAAATAAAGCCGATGGCGATGGAAACAGGAATGGCCAAGGCCACAAATGCAGAAGTCAGCAAATTTAAACCTAATGTACATATAACAATGACCGATATAATAGCGATGATCATCTCTTTGGTCAGGTTTCCAAACATTTCATCGACTCGATCATTTTGCGCAAAAAGTAGCTCAAAATGTACATTCTTCGGCAAACCGCTCACAAGTTCATTGATTTTGGCTGTAGTCGCCTTAGATACCGTTGGCACGTCTGTGCCTGTATCTCCGCTCACACTGATCGAAATAGCAGGCTTGTTATTCACATACGTATAACTAGTCGCTTTTTTAAAAACAAGTGAGGCTGTCCCTACATCCTTCAGAGATATCGGGAATCCATCGTCATTGCTTGAAATCTGGACGTTATTTAGAATGGATGGATCGGTAGAGGCATTTACCGTCAGCTGATAAGTACGCTCATTGAAATCCATACTTCCTGTAGGAACTCTTTCATTCTCATTTTTGATTGCTTGAACAACCTGCTCCCAGGAGATGTTATATTGTTGCATCTTTTGTGTGTCTAAACTAATTCGTACTTCTTGATCTGGTATTCCTTGAATATTAACTTGCGAAACACCCGAGACCGTTTTTAATTGATCTTTCCATTTGTTCATCAATTCATTTAACGCGTATAAATTCTCAATTTTATCAGAAGTAATCGCGTATGAACCAATGAAAGAGCTTGTCATGCTATCATTAATAATGGGCTGCATCGCATCTGCTGGAAGCTCAGACTGTGCATCCTGTACCTTTGTACGAAGATCAGCCCACACCTTTGTCGGGTCCGCATCTTCAAAAGCATCTATCATTATACTAGATTGTCCTTTAGATGAAGTGGAAGAAATCGTTTTGACACCTTGTACGGCTTTAATTTTCTGTTCCATGACCTTAGTAATGGTTTGCTCGATTCTTTCGGGTGAAGCGCCTGGATAGATGGTTGTAACACTGGCTGACAAGGGAATAACATCAGGCTGCTCCTGTTTAGGTAACGATGTAAAATTGTAGAGCCCTAGCACAATGCACATGGCGAAGAAAATGAGTGTAATTTTTTGCTTTTTAACGATATATTTAATCATTCGGACGACTCCTCCGATTTCCCAGGTACACCATTCCCAAGTAAATCACCATTAAATAAGGTTCCTGCTCCTTGCGTAACGATTTGATCTCCTGCGTGTAGCCCAGAGACCACTTCGAGCTGATTATTAGTCACTTTCCCCAGTTTAATCGGTGTTTTGACAGCTTTTCCATTTACAGCTTTAAAGACATAAGGATCATTTCCCGTACTAATTACGGCCTCTACGGGCACTAAAAGCGCTTCGTTTTGATTTAGGCTTTTAGATGCGCTGATGACTTGACCAGGCTTCCAATTCAGTTCGGGATTGGGAATGCTAACTTCCACATTGATGCTTCCCGTTTTGGAGTTCGTCGATGGATAGATCTGGGTGACGGTTCCTGTTCTCATTTCATCGTAGAGAGATATATTAACTTTTTGGTTTTTCTTCCACGATAAGATTTCACTGTCTGGTACGGGGAGGAGTACTTTTAAAGTCTTGATATTTCCGACAACAAATGCCTCACTTCCACTGGAGCCCAGTTGACCATCAGATATCTTTTTTTCAATCACAACACCAGTGATCGGGGAGGTTAAAGTCGCTTTTTTCAGTGACAAGGATGACTGTTCATAAGCAGCCAATGCATCCTCATAGGTAGCCTGTGCCTGAGCTTTACTGGCTAGCCCTTGTTGTATAGTAGCCCTAGCCGATTCCAGCCCTGCTCTGGCCTGATCTACGCCGGCCGAAGCTTGGGCACGCTGTTCCTGGGATGCCCCTGCAAGCAAAAGAGACAATTTCTCTTGCGCATCACTTAAGCTTTTTTGTGCGTTTGCTAATTCCAGCTGCGCATTCTCATTTTCCGTTAAAGATACCGCACCTGCCTGGAATAGACTTTGGGAGCGTGCGGCATCCGCTTTCTTCTTGTTATAATTATTAGTTGCTACAGTAACCGCATTTTGAGACTGTGCTATCTCCTGCTTTTTGGCGCCATTGTTCAATTCCTGCAATTTCGATTGGGCCGCATTGACCTGGGATTGCGAACTATGAATGCCCGCCTGTGCCGATTGGACAGAAGCCTCCGCTTGGCTAACACCAGCCTTTGCCTTTTCCATGGTTGCCTTTGCCCGATCCAGCTGCAACTGGTAATTGGATGTATCTAGCTTCGCAAGGACACTCCCTTTTTCTACTGAATCCCCAACCTCAACCATAGTGCTCAATATACGTCCATCCGCTTCAAAGGAAACATTGGCCTCATTACTTGCCTGCAATGTCCCCGCCAAATTAAAATCATTGGCCAAAGGTTTCATTGCAAGTTTCTCCACTTTCACCGGGTGACTGGCTTCTGTTACAGAGTTCTCCGTTGCACTGGAGCAACCGGAAGCTACGATAGCTAATGCAACCCCTGCAATCATTATCCTAATTCCTTTTTTCTTCAACTTCATGTCATCCTCCCTGATTCTCTCTTCTAAAGGTGCTATCAGCAACCCGTGGGTCAAGTAAACCTTTTCATCCTTTTTTCATGTTATAACAATGAACAAACAAAAAAATCGTACAAAGGGGCAAGCACCTTATGTACGACTGGGCAAATAAATAACATATTTTCAGTTATTATTTCTAAAGCTGTAAAATACCACGTTCCAACGAAACAGCAACGGCTTCAGATCTGGAATCAACACCAAGCTTGTTATAAATATTCGTTAAATGTGCCTTTACGGTACGCTCGGAAATTCCCATATCAAACGCAATTTCCTTACTTTTAAAACCATGTGCAACAGACTTTAATATATGTCTTTCCTTATCAGTCAGAACTAAGTTTCTTTCATGTGACTTTGCCTCAGCTTCTCTCTTATTCGTGGCAGCAAATACCCTTGCTGTTATTTCTGGCTGAAGCAGCGTTTCACCCCTTAGCGCAGACTCAATCGTGCGAAATAGGTTTTCCCGACTGGTATCTTTCAACAAATATCCTTTTGCTCCCAAAGAGAGTCCTTTAATCATTAAATCATCTTCGTTATAGGTCGTCAGGATAATGACTGGCGTTTCATTTTGTTTTTCTCTGAGGGCCTTCATGGTTTCCAAACCACTCATTTGCGGCATATATAAATCCAACAGGATGACATCCGGCTGAAGTTCTTCGATCAATTTAAGAGCCGTTACACCTTCTCCAGCCTCACCAATCACTTCATAGCTGTCATGGGTCTCCAGCACCAGCTTTAATCCTTCTCTAACTACCCAATGATCATCGACGATTAAAATCTTGTATTTCATAATAGGTCTCCTTTAGTAAGAGGCGCCTCTATTTTTATAGCCGTACCTTCTTGAAATATACTGTTGATATTTATTTTTCCACCCAGCATCCGTACACGTTCATGTATACCTATTATTCCGTAATGCCCTGTTTGCTTGGCAATAATATCCGTATCAAATCCTTTTCCATCATCACGAATCTCGATTTCAATCTTGCCTTCGTTATCCAAAATACTTATCCATACAGTATTCGCATGTGAATGCTTTGCTACGTTGGTTAAACACTCGCTTATAATAAACAATCCATGTTCGAACACCAGTCTGGGAACCGAAGCTTTAATTTTGATGTTGCGGATTACACGAATGCTCGTAGCCATTGTGAATCGCTGTATTTCTTCCTCCACGGCTTCTGCAAAATCAACTTCCGAGATGGTTTTTGAACGCAGATTGTCTATAGCTCGCCTTGAATCAGACAATGTTCTTCGCACTTGTGACATCGATTGTTGGACGATCTCCTGAGCTCTTTGCGTACTTCCTTTTGTCAGATGAGCATCAATGGCTTCAAGTTGCATGATTAGCCCAGCAAGTCCCTGCGCCAGCGTATCATGAAGATCACGGGCCATACGTTGTCGTTCGTTAGCGATTGTAAGTTCTTCGACCTTTTGATGTGCGATTTCAAGTTCTTTAAGAACGTTTTGCGTTCGGATTCGTGCTTGAACTTGTTTGAGAAAAAGAATGGCATAAGCTACTATAACAACTGCAATGAGAAAAAATAGCGGGATGAACAATACAAATTGCCTGCCATCATTATGCCAGACTACAGCCACACAAAAAAGTACATAGGAAATCAAAAATACAAGAATGACCTTAAGCGGCTTGTAATAAATACCTATACTCTGACCCACCAAAATTGGCATTAACCCAACCAGCACAATGGAGAAACTGTCAGGTAGAAGAAATGCACTTGAAAAGATCAATCCCCCTTGCACAACAAAATAAGCCCATGAAAAATATTTTGCAACTCTTTGAGCATGCAAGTACAAGAGGATGTGTAATATGACGATTACAGTAAATAAGACACTTTGCAGCAGATTTAGACCACTAGACAAATGTTGAAGAATGACAGACTCACTATAAATTATAAAAATCCATATTATAGTTAATACTTTTGAAATATCTTTCTTCTCAAATTCACCTTCACTTTCACTTATTTCCGGATCTACATTCTGGACCTGTACATTGAATTCATCGTTCATAATTCCCTCCTACAATTCTAAATTCGGCTTTTCGACTTAATAGAGATAATGGCACTATGACGGCCTAGTCCATTTAGTTTGAACAGAAATCATTTATATATTATTTTACAAAAAAACGAAAAGAAAAAAACGTACACATGGGCAGCTTCACTTGTACGTTTGGGCATTGAATACTTTTTGTTTGATACCATCCAAGTTATGCGTCATATAAAAAGCACGCAGCAGGTTATCCTGTGCGCGCTTGACCACTTACTATTCTTCTTCCAACTCATCTGGTACATCGTATTTATTGATATGTGAAGTCATTGCTGCAACAGCTTCGCTGGCATCCGTTGTGGCCGGTACTTCTCTGACCACATCATCCGTCTGATCACGAAAGTTCAAACGATCTGCCTCAATCTCTTTCTGTTGGTTCGGTTTCATTTTTCACGTCGCTCCTTTCTATTCAAGGGTCTGATCTCGTTCTGTTAACGCGTACAAAGGTACTTCCCGTTCTTCTTCCGGGTTGTTCAGCGCATAGATCCGTGCCGTCTCACGCTGTTCATTCACATGCTGAATATAAATGGGTAGCCCATCACACAACACATTCGCCATTATGGAAGAAGACGCTATTTCTTGCGCTCTTTGAACATTCACTTAGAAAAAACCTCCCTTGCTAAGTAGAGTTCCCCCTTACTATGCACGAGGTAAATATTTGTTATACATATTTCATGCCAACATGTGTTTCACGATCTTGAAAGGATATCATTTGAAAAAATAAATATTATTGTTATTATGGATTGAGAGATTCAGTGAAAACTGCAATCTTAATTGTAGAGAAAAGGAGTAATGATGAATGTTAAACATATTAATGGTTAACTTTCCGGCAGAAGGACATGTGAACCCTACGATTGGGATGACGCAAGCCTTTGCAGCACGAGGGGACCAAGTACATTACATTACAACTGAGAAATACAAGGACAGACTCGAAGCAGTTGGAGCGAAGGTTCACCTGCATTCTGATCTGGTCAGGACCGCTTCTATTGATTCCAATACTCCGGATGGGTTGAGTGCATTTATGAAAATTCATATTCAGACTTCGCTGGACATATTAGCAATTACTCAGCAACTGTCTAAAAGCATTGATTTTGACTTTGTATTCTATGATAGATTCGGAGCTGGCGAGTTAGTTAGAGACTATTTGAAAATCCCTGGTATTGCTTCCTCCCCATCTTTTCTGATTTCACAGAATCGGATGGCTACCAATCTCTTTCGCTTTAATGAAAAAGAGCCGTTTCAACTTGATGAACATGCCACGACCTCACTGCAGCTCATGAAAGAAAGGTTCGGTGTTGCTCCCGAAAATATGGTTCAATTTATGAGCAATACAGGGGCTTTGAATGTTGTATATACCAGTCGATATTTCCAACCAGACGGTGAACAGTATGGTGACGAGAATCTCTTTATTGGTCCCAGCTTTCCAGAACGTAAAGGGGAAAATTCATTTCCACTGGACAGACTAGAGGATAAAAAGGTTTTGTATATTTCGATGGGAACTGTTCTGGACCATACTGAAGACTTTTTTAACACCTGTATTGAAGCTTTTTCCGATTTTGAAGGTATCGTCGTGATTGCAGCTGGCGAGAAAGCTGACTTTACGAAAATCAATCCGGCGCCAGAGCACTTTATCATCTCGCCCTATGTTCCCCAATTGGAGGTATTACGTCATTCAGATGTGTTTATTACTCATGGTGGAATGAATAGTGTAAATGAAGGAATTCACTTTAACGTACCCTTGGTTGTACTGCCGCAGGACAAGGATCAGCCCATGGTCGCGCAGCGGTTAACAGAACTTCAAGCTGGCTATCGCATAACCAAAGACCACATCAATGTACAATCGTTAAGAGATGCCGTACATGAGGTACTGTCGAACGCAACGTATAAAGAGGGCGTACAAAAAATAAATGATAGCTTCCAGCAATCTGGCGGTACAGAAGAAGCCCTCGCAAAAATTGATGCCTATCTTCAAAATAAGCTTGTGTAAATCACACGATTACAATTCTACAAAAAAACAGGAGCCCTGACCATCAAGGGTCGGGTTCCTGTTTATCATGCATTTCTATGTGGAGATATCCCACTTCTGAAACGAAGCCATCGTACACTTTCCGCTCGTGAACGCTCGAATGCCTGTAGATTCTGCTCCCGGATACACTCTTCCTGTGAGGACGTATTCACCGTCGCCGATGAATATTTCCACCGAGCTTTTATCGACAAAAATCCGAAGCTCCAGACGGCCCTCGTTTAAGTTTAAAGGCACTCTTCTCTCTCCGCCCGGGCCTATACCTGCACGCTCACGGTTAAAACGGAACAGACCGTCATCGGGACGATACGAGAGTACAGTCTCCTCTTCGTCGCCCACTCGCAGCTTCAAGCCGAATTCATTGGTGTTACTGGCTTCGAACTCAAATACCGCCTTCAGTTCGTAGCTATCTCCGAACGTTTCCATGATCTGCTCGCCTGTCAGCAAGATATCCCGCTGTTCGAACAGATTGGATCGGTAATTTTCCACCTCTTCAAGCGGACGGAACAGCAATCTGTCGTGGTCGATAACCGCTTCCCGCGGAAGACTCATTGCACCCGCCCAATGGTGCCCTTGCTGGGTCGGCATCTCCGACTCCCACATATCCATCCATCCGATGACGATTCGCCGCCCTTTATCATCCAAGGTTGACTGCGGGGCATAGAAATCGAATCCGTGATCTACCTGAGCATACCGCTCTGCCGTAAATGTTCCAGCCTCCGCATTGAAATCACCTATACCGTACATGGTGGAATGCAGATTGCGGTATGCTTCTCCCTGAGGGGGCATGCGCTGTGGAGACAGCATAAATACGTGCCGACCGCCAAGCGGGAACAAATCCGGACACTCCCAATTATCGCCGAAACGTCCGTCACTCACGGCTAGTACATTGACATACGTCCAGCTTTTCAGGTCTTCAGAACGATAAAGCAGTACAAGTCCGTTCCCTTGGGCATCATTAGAACCAAGAACGGCGTAATATTGATCTTCGTGCCTGAACACCTTAGGGTCACGGAAGTCTTTACGGCTGATCGTGTCCGGTACGGCGTCATAACCGATGACCGGATTGCCCTCCCACTTTTCGAATGTCACCCCGTCCTCCGATACTGCAATCCCTTGTGACTGCTTGTAATCCTGATCCTTGTCAGGCCCGGTTACAACATGTCCGGTATACATCAGGACAAGCTTCCCGTCCTGCTCTATCGCACTGCCAGAGAAGCAGCCATCCTGGTCGAACTCGCCGTCCGGTGCCAAAGCGACCGGTAGATAATCCCACTTCATAAGATCGCGGCTGACTGCATGTCCCCAGTGCATCGGTCCCCATACTGATTTATACGGGTAATGTTGATAGAACAAGTGATACTGCCCGTTATATTGAATGAAGCCGTTCGGATCATTCATCCAGCCGAATTCAGCCATTAAATGGTAGTTCAGCCGATAATCCGGCCGAAGCATATGCTTCGATTGGGAAATAAATTGATCTGCACGCTCTCTCGTATACGTTCTAGTCTGTTTGATAAGGCATCCTACTCCTACAATTATTTAATCGAACCTTGCATAACACCCTGAATAATATACTTCTGGGCGAACAGATAGATGATAATGATCGGAAATATCGTCAGTACCAAACTTGCCATCAATGGACCATAATCCACTGTATAGGTTCCATAAAAGTTATACGTGGACAACGGAAGTGTCCTTTGCTCCGGATCGACCAGAATGAGGGAAGGCAGCAGAAAATCATTCCAGATCCACAGCACATTGAGAATGGAAATGGTGGCAGTCGTGGGCATCAGTACCGGAAACACGATCCGGAAGAATGTTTGAACCCGCGTGCAGCCGTCAATTAGCGCCGCTTCCTCCAGTTCTTTTGGAATACTCTTTACGAAACCATGATAAATGAAGACGGCCAGCGAGCTACCAAAACCGATATACATATAAATCAGCGACCACTTACTGTTCAGCAGATCAAGTGACCCGTAGATTTTCACCAATGGAATCATGATAGCCTGGAATGGAATGATCATGGATGCAACCATCAGCATAAATGTATATTGGTTGAACTTGGTGTTGTTTCTGACAAAATAATGAGCCGTCATCGCCGCAAACAGCGATATAAACAGAACGCTTAACACCGTTATGACCAATGAGTTGGTGAAGGCAGCGATGTAATTCATTTTATCAAATGCATTCATATAATTGACCATACTGAAGCTCTCTGGAAGCGATAACGGATTTGAGGTGATGGCCATGTTTTCTTTGAACGAATTGATCAGCAGAAAGACGAACGGTACGATGAACAATATGAGTATGACTGTCAGCACAATGAATTTGATTACGGAGGAAGCAACTCTTTTTCTTGTCATTACGCCTCCACCTCCAACTTCTTACTAAAATAAACCTGAAGCAGAGTGATGAGAGCAACCATCAGGAACAACACGAATGCTTCTGCTTGCCCCACACCATAATCACGGGAAAGGAATGCCTTTTCATACACATGCATCGACACCATTTGAGTACTGCTGAACGGCCCACCTTTCGTGAGCGCAAGGTTCACGTCATAGACCATAAATCCGCGTTGCAGGGACAAAAATATACATACGATGAAAGAAGGAACCATCAAGGGCAATACCATTTTCCGCAGTCTGGTCCAGCTGTTTGCCCCATCAATGCTTGCGGCCTCCATAATATCATTCGGCACACCCGTCAATCCCGCGATGTAAATGACCATCATGTAACCCGCGTTCTGCCACACCGTTACAATCACGAGTGCCCAGAACGCTTTGTCGGGATCAGCCAGCCAAGTCGTGCTGAGCGACTGTATACTGGCATGTTGTCCCAAATAGACAAGCACGTTGTTGAATATAAACTGCCAGATAAAACCGAGTACAATGCCCCCGACAAGGTTGGGCAGGAAAAATCCTGCCCGGAAAATACTCTGCCCTTTTAACCCTTTAGTCAGCACATAAGCCAGCATAAAAGCGATCACATTGATAAGAACAACGGTATAAAACACATACTTGAGCGTCAAGCCGAATGACTTCCAAAACTCGATATCTCTAAAAACAGCCAGATAGTTTTGGATGCCTACCAGCGATAGTGTGGTGGAAATACCATCCCAGTTTGTGAACGTCAGATAGATGCCATACAAAAATGGAATAATCATTACCGTTATGAAGGCAAACAAGGTTGGGCCCGTAAACAGTAGCCGCGTCCGCAGCCGGTTCCATACTCCTTTTTCCGTAATCATGATGATCCCTTCCTTTGTTTCGGGTTTCTCTCTCTATTCCAGGTAATTTGAAAACAACCTTATTTAACGGTTTTCCAGTAGTTTTCGATTTCTTTAACCAGTGTTGCACGATCTCCCTGTTTCGCCAGATACTTTTGCATGGAAGATCCTGTCTTAGACCAGTGGTCCGCAGGCAGCATGCTCATCGACTGCTCTGACTTGCCTTTTGCAATATAATCCTGGATGGACTTGCCAAGCGGGTCGGCCGCAGGTAGTGTAATATTTTTGAACGCCGGGATAATGTTCGCTTGGTTCACGAGGAAATCCTGGCCTTTCTCATCATATACGATCCAGTTCAGGAACTTCTTCGCCGCATCTTGCTGTTCCGGAGTAGTCTTCTCCTTGTCAATAACAATGCGCTTGGATACAGCGGACGAAATCTCCTGATTGCCGTAGTCATCGGCATTGTTACTGATGGGTACAGGCAAGAAACCATATTCTTTGTTAGCCGTATCAAAACTGTTGATTTGCGGCCATGCCCAGTTGCCCATGAACCAAATGCCAACTTCACCTTTGCCGAGCAGCTCCGGTCCGCGTTCATAAGCTCCTGCTAGCGGAGAAGCCTGATCGATGTTGTATTTCATCATGAGGTCGAATGTATCCATAAGTCCGTTAAATACAGGATTATTAGCCAAGCTAGCCTGGCCCGTTTTTAGTGACGCCATGAATTTGTCCACTTCAGCCATGTCTTTGTTCTGGCCTGCATAAGCAAGAGGCAAATAATGAGCGCCCAGAGACCAGTCCATTGGTGAAATCACCAATGCTTTCTTACCAGATGCCTCAATTTGCTGAAACAGTTTTTCAAGGTCATTTCGGGTTTTAATTGTGGTAGGATCAAAGCTTCCGCCTACCGCTTTATCTACAACGGCTTTGTTGTAAATGAATCCGTAGCCTTCAACAGCCAGCGGAAACGCGTAATTTTTGCCGTCAACCGTCGTAGCTGTGGTAGCGTTTTCAACTGTGTCCTTATTCCACTTTTCTCCGCTCAGATCGAGGATACGGTCCTTGAACTTCTCCACATCACCTGTATCTAGCATGATCATGGTCGGCGGGTTTCCGGATGCGTACAAAGCGGAGGCACGCTCAAAAGGCGACCCACCAGTCGGAACCGGTTGGATTTCAACAGTAATACCCGGATTGTCTTTCTGGAAGGCCTTAGCGGCTTCCTCCAGCTGTGGAAGGATTTCGCCTTTGGAGTTCAAAAGCGTAATCTTCACATTTTTCGAATCCCCTGATCCCCCTCCAGAAGCCGAATTACCTTCTCCACCGGAGCCACCACATGCAGACACCACCATAACTAAAAGAAGCAGCATTACCATCCATTGAACTCTTTTGAATTTACTCACTGTTGTCATCCCCTTATTTATATAATGGCTCTGAACACTTAAATAAAACGCTTACAAACGGATTATATGTCAAAGGTTTAACCTGTGTCAATCGTTTGACATGTTATTCCCTTAGCATGTACTAAAAAAAATCTGTTCCCCTTGTTAGAGGAACAGATTTTCATTCAGGTCGTTGCACGCTCAATTAGTTCAACAGGCAACAGATTGACAGGTTGTACCTGCTCCCCCTCCGCCTGCCTGCGGATCAGCTCGACCGCCAGCCTGCCGATCTCTGCAATCGGCTGTCTTACCGATGTAAGTTCCGGCGTCAGCCAGGAAGCAACACTTACATCATCGAAGCCTACAATACGCACATTCTCTGGCACATGCCTTCCAGCGCGAATATATTCTTTCAGCGCAAAAGCAGCAATAATATCACTTGTTGCGAACACCCCATCCACATCTGGATGTTCATAAACGAGTTTTGAAATGATCCGCTCGTACTCCTTCTGGTCGAACACATTCAAGTCCGTTTGAACAATCACATGCTGGACATTATGCTTACCCACCACATCCCGGAATGCTTTGGTCCGCTCATTGGACAGCATGTTCAGCTCCAGATTTCCGCAGATATGGGCAATTTTCCGGCAGCCTTTGCGAATGAGCAGCTCCGTAGCCAGCTCGCCTCCGCGATAATTATCCGAGGATATGTAAGGAATATACGGGTCAATCTGCCTATCAAACGTCACGATCGGTGAATTCAAATGTCGGTACTCTTCTACTTCTAATGTATGGCTACCCATAATGATGCCATCCACCCGGTTCCGCTTCAACATATCAATATACACTTTCTCTTTCACGGGATCCATATGTGAATTGCACAGCAGGACCTTGCAGCCATGCTGATAGGCGTAATACTCAACCTGATTGGCAAGCTCACTGAAGAAAGGATGCGAGACATTGGGAATAATAAGGCCAATAATATTGGACTGCTTACGTAGCAGAGATCGTGCTATTTCATTTGGTTGATAATTAAGTTCCTCCATTGCGTCGAACACTTTTTTGCGTGTAGTTTCGCTGATATATCCCCGGTTATTCATTACACGGGATACGGTGGTGACCGACACGCCCGCTTTTAATGCTACATCATGAATTGTCGCCATATGAACCTCTTCCCGTACAAAATAAATACATACAAACTATACTCTCTCCCCATCATTTCAACAACTTTACATAACGGAAGGCCTCATAATGGCCGTCAATCTTACACTAGTCATTTCTATAAGATAATACGACAGCCTATCCAATTGGAAAGGCTGTCAATAGCTGAAAGTATTAACATCATTCTGATTGTGCGTCCGTCGGTGCATTAATGTATGTATCTGTAAGCACATCGGTCGGTGCAGCCACAGGCACATCATCCGTTGCTGATTCACTGTTCTGGAGTAGTGCTCTCGGATAGGTCCGTGCACGCTCATAGTACCAGTCAAACAAGAAGCGGGCCATCGCCTGACGTCGGTTATCGCCATCCCACTTTAACCCGGCTGTTGGGTCCGCAAATGAACTCCTTGCTCCAGCTTCCAGCAGAAAGCCATTCATGTGTGCGGTCATGCTGACATTACCGGCTGCTGTAAAAATGGACTTCGTGTTTTGCCCAAATCCATTATTAGAGCCGTTAAACAAATTCCAGTACTCCGAATCGCCGGGCTGTGTTTTGAACCAGGTAAATTCTGTGATATTTATTGGATAGGCTTGAGCTGCCGCCTTAATGTTGGAATCCCATTGCGATTGTAGCTTGTCCTTGTTATCATGCGCTCCGTAGCCCGGATACCAGTGGACAGCATAGCCGTAGTTGTTCAATGGATCTATCAGCGGGTGTTTTGCCGCCGGGCTGTAAAATTGGTTGTATCCAAGTCCTGCAGCCCAGATGACATTATCCGCTCCTTTACTTCGAATCGTGGAAATGATAGAGTTTTGGAATCTTCTCAGATCATTCCAATGGTCAACAAAATCATTTTCACCAGGATAGCCTCCCCAATGCCCATTCGCATATGACTTAATAGGCTCGTTGATCAGTTCAAACATGACGTTATCCGCGCTATTAATAGCCGGCTGCGAGGCAAGATACCCCCATATTTGATTGAATTTGTCCAGATTGGATTGTGTTGTAGCCTGGTCGTCAGCCAAAGTGAAATCAAGACCAAGGGTAACATAAATGCCCTTTGTTTTCGCATAATTGATGTATGGAATAATCACATTTTGTGTAGCTGCTTGTAAACCTGAGAAATTGTATGACCCTGCGGCCACATCTCCCATATCCTGGCGGTCAATAAACAATCGGACCTGATTCATATACCAGCCGTGGTTGCTTCCATACTTCGGTCTGGTGTCTGCAAAGGTGTCAGTGATATCCTTCAAATAAGCCAAAATTGCTGCATGACGATTGTTACCATTTAAATTGAGATAATAATTACTATTTTGATAGGTCCAGTATGCCCCCGACGGCTGATGCCAGCCACTTAAAACAACAGGTTTTCCGCTGCTGTTCACCAATTGATTGCCCCTGACATGGAGCTTTCCCATAGGCATACCTGACCATGCATCTATATGTTGGCCAAAGACCGGTGTTAAAGGCAATAAGAATACAAGTATCAGAGCTATTTTACATACCATACCTAATTTTTTCAAAGAAAGGCCTCCTCTTCAAAAATTAATTGACTATTATACCAAAAGAATAAAATGGTATAAACATGTAGTGGCTCCGCTTCCTGAGTCTATCCCATTTCAAAATCGTCATTTCCCCCCTTAATAGAATATTTTAATCCTGATTTTCATTTCTTGTATATAATTGTAGTACTTACATTTTTAAACCACAACTTGATAAAATTTAGTTTTTTTAAAATTATGCCTCAAGTGTTAAGTTTGCTATTGTGGACGACTCCATTTCAAACTACAATGAAGATACCAAATTTGGAAGCGCTTTATTTTTTCGGTAAGATGGTCAATACTTGAAATAATGTATCATTACCAGCCATTTCTTTCATGTTTGGTCAATCTTTTATGGAGGTGTAAAATGAAGAAGAAGTCTTGGTTCACTTTAATGGTCACGGGTATTGTCTCTCTGTTTTTTTCGGTAAGCGTTTATGCGGGGAATGTTTTTTGGGAACCACTTAATGGTTTCAATTCGGGGGCATGGCAAAAGGCAGACGGATATTCCAATGGGAACATGTTTAATTGCACTTGGCGTGCCAATAATGTTAATTTTACGAACGATGGCAAAATGAAGCTTGGCTTAACGAGTTCTGCGTACAATAAGTTTGACTGCGGAGAGTATCGATCGACGAACACTTACAGATACGGCTTATACGAGGTCAGCATGAAGCCTGCTAAAAATACAGGGATCGTATCTTCCTTTTTTACGTATACGGGGCCTACTGATGGCACGCAATGGGATGAAATAGATATTGAATTTTTAGGCAAAGACACGACAAAAGTGCAATTCAACTATTATACAAACGGTGTCGGTGGTCACGAGAAGGTTGTTGATCTGGGCTTTGATGCATCAAGAGGCTTTCACACCTATGCTTTCGATTGGCAGCCAGGATACATTAAGTGGTATGTTGACGGGGTTCTAAAGCATACGGCAACTACAAACATACCAAGCACGCCAGGCAAGATTATGATGAATTTATGGAATGGCACTGGCGTTGACGACTGGCTAGGTTCGTATAATGGAGCGAATCCGCTATACGCTGAATATGATTGGGTAAAATACACGAGCAATTAGGCCGTAGTACAAAAGCAGCCCTTCAGGTATTTAATAAATCCCCAGTTTAACCCATATGTTTACGGGTGGTTAGCATTTTCCTGCTTCAATTACTTTAAAGATACCAATACAGGAAAGGGTTCATGTAACTATACTCACTCTGATTGAGCCAAAGCTGTCGCCTCTTGAATTTAATAAAAAAGCCCGATGATACTTGCTCATCGGGCCTTTGTTAAATACTTACTAGGGCCTGTACGCAAACTGTACAACTCGTAGAAATCTAGTAAAATAAGGCACATGAGACGAAGATACGAGTTAACGGATGAAGAATGGAATATAGTTGACCCCCTGTTGCCCCCAGCCCGAAAAAAACAGGGAGGACGTCCGCCCAAGGATCGGCGCCAGATGCTCAATGCCGTGCTTTGGGTTGCTCGAACGGGCGCGCCATGGCGGGATTTACCGAGTTACTATGGCCCTTGGTCTTCAGCCTACAGCTTTTTCTGGCGGCTACAAAAAGCGAATATTTGGGGTGAAATACTGAAGCATGTCGCCATCGAGCCGGATTGGGAGCAGGTCATGGTCGATGCCACCATCGTCCGCGTCCATCAACATGGAGCGGGCGCAAAAGGGGGCAGGACCGGCAAGCAATCGGACGTTCGCGCGGAGGATTAACTACCAAAATTCATGCGATGGTGGATGCGCTCGGCTATCCGCTGCGTTTCGAATTGACGCCAGGACAAGACCACGATTCTGCCACCGGCTATCGCCTTCTTCATGAACTGGACTTCTGCCCGGGCGAAGTGTTGGCTGATCGCGCCTACGATACCAATGCCATTCTGGAGCTTTTGCAAAGCCGAGCGATCACTCCGGTTATCCCAAGCAAACGCAATCGGCGGGTAAAGCGCCCGTTAGATTCTGAAACGTATAAAGAGCGACACTTAATTGAATGCTTTTTCAACAAAGTAAAAAACTATCGACGCTTGGCCACTCGCTATGAAAAAACAGCGAACATGTTCATGGCTTTTTTGACGCTGCTTTCAATTCGTTTATGGCTCAAATAGGTTTGCGTACAGGCCCTAGAAAATAATTACGGTTGCTAACTATAATATTTAGTGTGTTACCATCATTAATGTCTTTGAACACAAACACCAATCGGTTTATAACTCAGGAACCAACTTTAATGTTAAGTTGGTTCCTGCAAAATCCAGTAATAACAATGTTTCAAAGGGATTTACAGTCATTTTTCAGTTACATTATAGTTAGTAACTAAGGAAAATCTCAAATAAAACAGGAACATTAATGATGTTGTTGCCGTTGAACTGTTGTTCTATCTATACATTCTCCTTGCGATTCAATTATCACAAAGGATATTTTTTGATCTATGATTGTATTTCCCACCGACTAGTTCCATTATTCATAAAAGATATGAGCGATTTTAGCGCAATTTCTACCATATCACTCACTGCTTGATCCGTATAAAATGCGGTATGTGGCGTTATAATGACATTGGGCAATGCCTTTAAGATGGCCAGTTGGTGATTATTCAGGACATTCAAACGGTGATCCTCATGAAAGATGCCCAGTTCATCTTCAATCACATCTAGTCCTGCAGCCCCTACTTTTCCCGTCTCAATCCCATAAATCAGCGCTTCGGTATCGATTAATGGTCCCCGCCCACAATTCACGATGCAGACGCCATCCTTCATTTTAGCGATGCTTTCCCGATTGATCATATGGGTGTTGCTATCGAATAATGGTGCATGCAGGGTAATCACATCACTAGTGGAGAATAGCTTTTCCAGCGAAACATACTCTATCAAATTTCTTAGATTATCATTTTCGTAAATATCGTAACCTATAAGGTTACATCCGAATCCGGAAAGATTTCTGGCAACAGTAGCTCCAATTTGACCGGTACCTATAATCCCCACAGTTAAGTTTCTGATTTCTCTTCCTTGAATACCTGCCAAAGTGTAATCCTGTACGGTGCCTCGTGCTAAAATCTGTTGTGCTTTGCGTTCACACATTAGAATTAACATCGTGGTAAAATCCGCGACACTATTGGGCGAGTAGGTAACATTGGAAAAGCGAATGCCATACTCTTTAGCCGCAGCTCTATCTACATAATTGTATCCAGCGCTTCTTAATGCGAGATACTTGACCCCAACCTTACTTAAAGCTTGCAAAGTTGCTCGGTCCGCTTTATTGCTCCCTTGTATCGTTACAGCCTCAGCGTCTTGCGCTTGAATTGCGGTCTCGGCATTTAACTCTTGAGTCACATATTTGATATCCAAATCAAACTTCTTCCCAAATTTTTCGAAGTATGCCGCTTCGTCAGGACGCGTTTGATAAACTACGATTTTATTCAAGGTTGAAAACTCCTTTCGGTGATTGGCCTCATCATGGAAAATGGAAATACGTTACCGGACAGTATAATGTGAACATTTTCACATTATACTGTCCGTATATCGTCCAACGTCAGCCGAATAGTGGAAACATTTTAAAGTGGTGGATTATAAAAAGTATGGCAACAGCAAGCTGATAACAATAACCATTATGGCTCCGCCGATCCGGTTGGCGATAGTTGCAAATGGCATCATCCCCATCCGCTCCGAAGTTGACAATACCCCGATAGCACCGGTTCCTCCCAGATTTCCTAAATTAAGACCTACGGCGATCATCGAATCTATAGGATGGAATTTCATAAGCTTGCCGACAATTAATGAACCTACGACAGAGCCGATAACCCCAAAGATGATAATGGTAAAATTTGATACTGTAAAATAGGAGGACACTTGGCTCAAATCAAGCGATGCAATCCCAATCCCCGTGATCAGGAACGGTAAAAAGTTTCGAACCATAAACCCTTGCCAGTAGTCACTAGATTGGCACAAGCTATCATCCAAGAATCCAGTTGCTTTCACGATAATGACTAAAATTACAGCCCAGGCTATAAAGTTAAGCTGTGGTATGAGAGTCTGCAAAATGTTACCGGCAATTATAAAAACAACCGAAACAAACAAGCCTGTACCTAACTTCGTAATATCTTTTTTCAAATCACTCGAGACTTTAGCTTTTTCTTCAACGGGTTGGTCTGCATTTTTGTGCACATTCTTCAGTAATTCGCCATTACCTGTTAGCGAAGGATAGCGCTTCCCAAGTTTATGCAGCAAGCCGGCGAAAATGACGCAAATCAGGTTCGAAATGTTCATGTATACAAGGAATTGCCCAGAAAAAGTTCCTGCCGGCTTGTGAAGAATTGGGCTGTAAATGGACGGAACAACAGCGATTGCACCAGAAGAGCCTCCGGTATAATTCGGCAAACCGATCATGAATAGACCCTCCAGCAGCGTTGAACCTGTTAGGAGCGATCCTAGAAATAAGAAGATGAACACAAAGGCCAGAGCACCAATAATGCATGGTAATAGCCGTAATGAGATGGAGACGAGTACCTTCCGATCCATACTGAGGATCGAACCGATGATGATTGCCGACAAAAATAAGTTGACAAAGCCCGATCCAATCAAACCAGAAATATTCGTCTGCACGTAATCCGGGATCAGGCCAAAATACACGAGTGCGGAGCCAGCGAATAACGGCAGGAGGATTGCCCCTCCCATCCAACTTCCAAAAATGGGGATGATGCCTCCAACATATGAGAACAAACCACCAGCCATCAAGAGAAATGCAATCGAACCGATAATATCTTTATTCAAATTCCCCGTATAGACCGCAAGCAAAATGATAATAGAAAAGGGAATATAGTACTTTAACGGCAACCCTGAAATCTTTATTCTTTTTAATTGAGTTATGAAATTCGACTTCGGCGGCATAGCGGTAACCCCAATTTGCTTATCCATAGTAAACTCCCATCTGATTATTGTTATAGCGCAAATTGTTTAGCTGGATGAGTGATGACCCCCATTAACGCGGATGCCGCGGCCACTGCCGGGGAAGACAAATAAATCAGCGACTTCTTGGTTCCCATTCTACCGATAAAGTTGCGATTGTTAGTGCCAAGTACCACCTCGTCGTCACTCATTAAACCATATGGTTGACCGCAGCATAATCCGCAGCAAGGGTGCGAGACACTGGCACCAGCATCGATGAAGGTTTGAATAAAACCGCGTTCCATCGCTTCTTTGTAAACGTTGGTGGTTGCCGGGATCACGATCATTTTCAGGAAAGGAGCTATTTTTTTACCTTCAAGAATTTTCGCTGCCGTCTCCATATCTTCAATGCTACCGTTGGTGCAAGAACCGATATAAACCTGATTCAGTTTCGTTCCTTCAATTTCGGATATAGGATGGACATTATCAACCCCTTGCGGACATGACAATTGGGGCTCGAGCTTGCTGACATCGTAACGAAGAACTTGTTCATACTCGGCGTCTTCGTCCACTTTCAGCCAGGAAATATCATTATAGTCCATGTCATAATACTCGGCTGTTTTTTCATCTGCTTCGAATAATCCTACCTTTGCACCGGCTTCCAAAGCCATGTTGGCTATGGTGAATCGTGACTGCATACTCATGCTGCGCACGGCAGCTCCTGTGAATTCCATCGACTTGTACTGTCCGCCGTCCGATTTGATGTCACCAAGGATTCTTAGGATAATATCCTTTGCTCCGACACCCTCTTGAAATTCACCTTCAAGCACAATCTTGATGGCCGAGGGAACTTTGAGCCAAATCTCGCCCGTTGCCATAACTGCTGCCATTTCGGTATGTCCAATGCCAGTACAGAAACAGCCCGCCCCGCCATAGGTCGTTGTGTGGCTATCTGTCGCTACGACGATTTCACCTGGTCTTGCGTATCTCAGCTCATGCATCAGAGAATGGCAGATTCCCTCGCCCTTATGAACGTTTTTAATTTGGAATTTTTCGGCCAACTCAAGTCCATCCACAAAATGAGCAGGATCGGTATCAGCTTGGTTGGTCGGCATCAGATGGTCAAAGATAATTACTCCGCGATCCGGATAGATCGCTTGGGTCACATGCATATCCTTTAAAGCGCGCTTTAGGAACGAAGTATAAATATCATGGATCATATATCGATCAGGCCGAGCGATTACAATATCGCCTGGGGCCAGACTTTGTTCTCCCGTATTTTTCATTAATAGTTTTTCAGCCAGTGTATATCCCATTGCTTGTTATCTCCCTTCTACTTCAGCTTTTTCCATTCGTTTAATGATGTTGGGGATTAGTCCGCCATCTTGAATAATTTCAAACAAGTTCTCGGGCACCTTGGGAATGCTGAAGCTCTTGCCGTTGACTGTAACTGACTGGTTCACTTCGACAGTCAGGATGTCCCCTTCTTCGCAGTGCTCAGGTATTTCTGCATTTTCAATCAGCAGCATTCCGTTATTGATCGCATTCCTAAAGAAAATGCGGGCAAAGGATTTAGCGATGATGCAGTAAACACCATGTACATTAATCGCTTCGGCGGCCATTTCCCGTGATGATCCGCAGCCAAAATTTTTACCAGCTACAATAATGTCTCCTGGTTGTACCTGAGATGCAAATTCGGAGCGAAGTGTTTCAAGGCAGTGCGAACCCATTTCCTTTTTATCGAGGATAACTCCGTGCCGACCTGCAATAATAGTATCTGTATCGACATCGTCCGGTAGTTTCCATATCTTACCACTAAATTTCTTTTCCATAAAAGACTTCTCATCCCTTCGAATTTAATGTAATACAGCCCTTCAACGCGGAGTTGGCAACGGACTCTGCGGAAGCCAGGTAAACCAGCGAGTCCTTTGAGCCGTTGCATCCCTTGTAATTCCAGCAACTAGCAGATAGCATCGTTTCGCCTTCAGCGATAACACCTTTTGAGGTTGTCACACAGCTGGCGCAGCCTGTGCTCAAGATTTGCGCACCGCTATCGATAAAAGTTTGAATCAACCCTTCGGAAATAGCCTGCTTGTAAACTTCATTAGTTTGTGGTCCAATCGATAACCGCATATTAATTGGAATCCGTTTTCCTTTCAGAATCGCTGCGGCTGTTCTCAAATCCTCAATACTGCCTCCTGTGCATCCGCCGATGAAACAAGCCGACAGTGGAGTGCCTTTCAATTCAGCCGTAGGTTGCGATTGATGGATCGCCCCCGGCAGAGCAACCATCGGCTGCACATCTCCTAGATCATAGCTTTCTTGGCCCGGTCCTTGATAATCTGTTTGAAGAAAAGCTGTTACAGCACCGCTTCTCGAAGCCAATTGGCAAAGATCTGTTGTTTCTTTCGGGGATAAGGAATTTAAGCCCTTGCCATAAAATTCGATAGCTTTGCCGGCGTATTTAAGCTCTTCTGATGCTAAAAAAGAGATTAAGAAATCTTTAATGGACGCTTCTGGTTTGAGTTGACCCTTAAGTTCAATGTACACGGTTTCCGGAACCACTAGACTCATCTTGCCGCTGGCACACACTTGAAGCAATTCGGATGGATTCACATGTAAACCAAGAGCCTGCTCTACACCGAAAATGCTGTTGTGTTTGCCTGGCGAAACAATGATGTCACCAGGATTTACATATTGATCCAGCAGAATGTGATATCCGATACCTTGGGATTGGACAAATTTCAGTTCGTGCTTGCGAGCAAACTGGATGAGTTTCTTCTGTATTTCAGCCGATATGAAATTCCCAGCGGGAGTATCGAAATAGAGCATTACGATCACCCGCTCAGGTGCCTCAAGCCGCTTTATATTTTCTAATTCATTTACAATTTCTAATGGTAAACTGTCACTTAAAACAATATAGTTCGGTTCAATTACTGTGGTTGCTCCGGACTTTTCGTTCAAAATAGATTCGATCATCGTCATATCAAACCAGCTCCTTCCCTATTTCCCTTATCTTTTCGGATATGATAGACCCCATTTCGCTTGTCCCAATCCGTTTACTTCCTGGTAAGCAGATGTCCTTTGTTGCGTATTTTTCATTTAATACCTGTCTAACTGCTTTCTCAATGGTCTGGCTCTCTTTTTCCAAACCGAAAGCAAACCGCAACATCATCGCGCCAGATAAAATAGAACCGATCGGATTGGCGATATCTCCGCCTATAATGGAATAATCCTTATTGTGTATTTGGTTAGGTGTAAACAAACCTTTGCCTTGGTGATTGAGCTCTGCTGACGGAAGTACATTCGGTGTTCCTGCCAATGCCGATATTTCATCCGAAAGGATATCTCCGAACATACCAGACGTTAGAATGACGTCATAGTTATGAGGATTGGTAATGACCTGCGCAGCGGCATCATCAATATACTGATTCACCAGACTGACATCCCGATAATCTGCGCTAACCTCCTGTACAACCTCACGCCACAATTTCGAACTCTCCAAGATGACCGCCTTATCCAAACTTGTGACCTTCTTGCTGCGCCCACGAGCAATTTCAAACGCGGCGCATGCATTCGCTTTGATAATTTCTTCATTATAGTACTCTGTATCGAATGCTTCTTTGCCATGATCCCCGATTCCCCGGTATCTTTTGGACATGAGCATGCCCCCAGCCAGATCACGAAGCATAAGAATATTAAACCCCTCGCCAATGATACCGTTCTTCAGAGGGCTCAAATCCGCCAATGATTTATACACGGAGATGGGTCTAATATTTATCGTAAGCTGTAGCTTTTTCCTAAGTAGAGAAAGAACATAGCTAGGACGCTTCTCTTGCGGTAATTCCGGATAGTGGTCTAGCCAAAGGCTGCCTAATAATATCGCGTCGCTTTCTTGACATTGTCTTAGGCTCTTATCAGGAAGGGGTTCGCCGTACTTTTGAACGGCCTCGGTTCCAGCTTCACATCTTTCAAAATGAAACGTATGATGAAATACGTTGCCGACTTCATTCATCACTTTGATCGCTTGATCAACGATTTCTTGACCGATACCATCTCCATAAATAACCGAGATATTGTATGCCATCTACCTCATCTTCTCTTTTTGATATTACGGAATAATACTTTTAATCCTCCAAAGCAATCACCGTTATATTCCTTGGATTTGTTGAAGCATATAAATAATTACGATTAGTACAACGTTGTACTAAAAAATCACCATGAATCACTATTCTCCTTTCTAAGGATTCGGCCGAATTTTAGAATTGAGTTTTAGTACAACGTTTTAGTATAACGTTGTACTTATTGACAGACTCATTTTATATCAATAAAATGAGCAAATCAAGGTTATGTTCTACTTTTCACAATTGTTCACATTTACTGAAAATTAGATTATGATTATATTTAAGGAAAGTATGACCAATTATTTATTAGATTGGAGACCTTTAGATGGTTACACTGAAGGATGTTGCTAAATTGGCTGAGGTATCCGTTTCGACGGTTTCCATTGTCATTAACGGCAAAACCAAGGAACGGAATATTCCCTTGAAAACCTACAATAAAGTCATGAAAGCCATAGATGAATTAGGTTATCAGCCGAATGTTAGTGCAAGACGTTTACGCAATTTAGATCGGGCCAAGCCGATCATTGCCTTATATTGGACATTAGATGCCCGGACGAACATGCTCACGGCACTGTTGGCGGGGATTCAATCCGAAATAGAAAAAAAACAATTTGATTTCGAGCTTGTTATACGTATTTATACGAATGATCAAATCGCAAAAGACGCTAAAGAGATCATGAACAATACGTATAATGGAATTATTATAGGTGCTACTTCCGAGGCGGATCTTGCGTATTTGGAGTCATTGTCGCCCCGCATGCCAATCGTTTTGATTAATCGCCAATCCAAAAAATTCTCCACAGTTTATGTTGACTCCGGCGAAGTTGCAATAGAGGCAGTTTCTTTGCTTACTAAACAGTCGGTACAACAAATCGGAGTGGTTGCAGTGGAAAGTCCTTATGTTGCTTCCAACCAGCGTATCAATGCGTTTCTTGAAGAGTGTAGGAAGCAGCATATTTCGGTTGATCAACCACATATTATGATGGCACCAAATACGCTTGCCGGTGGAGTTGCAGCGGCCGGGAGATATCTCCAAATGACGGATAGGCCTAAAACTATATTCTGTGAATCGGATACCATTGTTCTGGGAATGACCCATGAATTTAACCGTTTGAATATTAGAATCCCTGAGGAAGTTGCTATTATATCGATCGGGATGACCGGACCGGATGCTACCCAATATTCTACACCGCCCATTACGGCCATCGATATACCATCCGAGAAAATAGCCGCAGCAGCTATATCTATACTTTATAAATCGTTATCCAAGAAGAACCTACATGAACGGATGTTGCCCGTTCATCAAAAAATAGCTCCAACAACTTATATTCGAGCGTCATTTCCGTTACCGCCGGATGATGTCCTTAACTTTCCGCGGATATAAAAGGTTGATCATATGCCCGTTCCTGGATTTTTGCAATCTTCGCTTTACTCTCATGGAAATGAAGTGCCTGCCTCTTTAAAATAGATGGAGCAGGCACTTTTTCGTGAACATCTTTCATGTTTGTTGTCTATCTTTTTCTTTTTAAAATTAACCTAAAAATTTAGAGTTTCCAAGACTCCTCTGCTTGAACCCTGCTAATTCACTCGCCATAGTTAACCTTTATCCGCTAGAAAAGCAAACATCTTCGCACAAACAGAGTAACATATCCCTAAACCATTCCATCCAAATCTCTCTGCATTTTTATTATGAGGGTACTCCCCTTGCCCGCTTTGCTTTCAACAGAGATTTCACAGTCCACAATATCTACCACTCGCTTCACTTCCAGATTGATACCACAGCCAGTATCCGAAACCTTCACTACTGCAAATCCTTCTTCTATTTTCAGTCTAACAGTCACCTTAACGCTTGGCTCGCTAACTTTATGGCATTAGAAAAGAGATTGTTCCACACTAAAGCACTCGATCTTCCAGTTGCGTAATCCGGTAGTAATCGTTTAATTCTTCTAACGCCCCGTTAGTTGAATAAGAGCACAACTTGTGATTTATTAGGAGGGTAGGAATTGATGTATCAGCAGAACAACTTTCACACATAAGAATTATTGGAGGAATTTATGGATAATAAAAGGTATTTTTCAATTGGGGAAGTTTCCAGATTAAAAAATGTTACGATAAAAACCTTACGTTATTATCATAATATTGGTTTATTAATACCTGCATACACTAATCCCGATAACGGTTATCGCTATTATACAGTTAATCAATTTATCTATCTGGATATTATAAAAATTTGTAAGCAAAGTAATGTAAGTGTTAAAGAAATTAAAGCCTTATTTGCTAAAGCCGATACTAATTACCTTAAACTTTACTTAGAACAGAAAAATGAAGAAATTCATAAAGAAATAAAGAAATTAGAGAAACTTAATAAACAAATAGAAATTTTAAAGGCAGCTATCCATTCATCTGAAGATGAACTTATGAACAATGGATTTAATATTCAGACATTTGAAGACAGATACTTTTTAAGTTTACCTACATCAGGTGGAGAACTTAATGAGATAAAGTCATTCGATAAATTAGATGAAAAATTAGGCGAATTCGCAACTCATACGTTTCAGTGTGGATTAATTTATTCATGTCAGTATGATAATTGGAAAATCAGTGATGTATTTCGTCTAATAACATCAGATGATTATAGATTGCTTAAAGATACCTTTAATATATCTGAATTACCAAAAGGAGAATATTTAACTGTTAATTGTACGGGAGATACTGAGATTGAAATATTTCAATTGGTAAAAGAATATTTGGAGAAAAACAGTTTGACGTGTAATAAGGTTTATTTGTTTTATTTAGTGACAGATGTTTTTAATCAATATAATCACTTCTCCCAATTTCAAATAAGTCTAAAGCCCACCCCATAAATAAGGTAGGCTGACTTTTAGCTGCTTAAAGTTTGTATTCATAAATAAAATTTGTATTTTCGAGTTTACCGTTAGGTAGATTAAATACAGTTACTTCTTCATCAAGACGAACAAATCCATTATGGTCATAGAATCCATAGTTACTCATTGTATCTGTATACACATAAATTTTATTTGCTTTTGTATTTCTTAAGTAAGAGATGAGCTCATTAAATAATTTTTTCCCTACTTTTTTTCCTCTAGCTTCTTCAGAAACAGCAAAGAATTCTAAGCAACCCTGAAACTCATCTTCTTTTCCTCTAATTAACTTGCTGTATGCCTCATTAGTCATAGAGGTGAGTTCAACAAATACTTTTCGTTCTATGTCATTTAGATTTAAGAGTTGTAGCAATTCACTTGTATAATCTTCTTGTAGCAATCTATAAGATGTTATTTCACCAACTCTTGAACCAAAAATTACACCAATAACTTCTCCATCTAATGTAGCTACTCTTCCAAAAGTACTTTTATTTAATATTGGACTTATGAACTTCATTGTAACTGCTGCATTTATTATGCCGTCATCCTCTATAAAATCCTTTGCGTTCCAGGTATCTGCAATAATCGCTTTAATACGTTCTATATCCTCTTTTCTAATGTCTCTAATATCTAAGTTCATTTTGACTTCCTCCTTTTAATTGATTAGCTTACAAATTGAGTTTAGTGTCTCCCCTAATGGGGAGAGTCAAGTATTTATTGTAATTCTATTTTCAACTAGCCGTTTATTGAATAAAAAAGCTCTCCTTATTTCAGGAAAGCCGCCGTTAGTATAATAAAGATGTAAATCCCATATATCCGTCATCCTTCATCTCTCCCTCCAGGGCTCACTTACAAGGATAGACGGCTAATAGTCATGTTAAATTGGGAAGAACCTGAAATTGCCGGACTCTATTATAAGGAGTCCGGCAATTTCAGGTGAAACAATAAATATCCGAATATCAATAATTGAATACAATTCAGTCAAGAATATATTCAACTCTTCAATAGTCATAACGTATTTACATTCTAATTGAATTTGCCTTTTGAAAATAACTCCGTAGCTAACGATGTCAGTTAAAGCTTCTTCTAAAGCCTTCTATGGAATGCGGAGAAGCTCCGCTTCCTAAACCTCTTATTTCAGATATCTGTATTTCTTCCTGTAGTCTTCGTGTGCCTTTTGTTGTTCTTCTGGTGTCATAGTCAAAAGATTAAACTCGTCTGCAACGATCGGCAATTACTTCTTTTCGTTTTTCGTGTATTCGGATTTTATGGTGGAATTATCTCTGTTTAAATGGTTTGATTCTTAGTATCCCAAAGGTAAACTAAGTTTTCTGTTGTGTTTTGTCGATTTTCCAATAATTGAAATAGTTACTCAGCGGCACTTGACGTCAGATTCCTGTGGTGGATTTTTCCTCTTTATTTGAAAAAAAACACCCGGCAGGATGCGTACCGAGAGAAATACGGCATACACCCAAGCCGGGTAAGGGATTAGAAAATAATATCAATGGCCTCTAGCACATCTTGCTCCTGTTCGGATTGCCCGTTCAGGGAAATATCCTTCAACAGCACCGAAGGCTGTTCGCAAATTTGGGTGATGATCACGAGCAGGTCCTGAGCGAAATTGTCGATCAGATTGCGCGTAAACAACTTGGTAGCATATTCAAACTGCCCGTTCATTCCCTCATCCAGCAACGAAATGACCAAGGTAAGATCAAATTGGGAAACCGTATGAGTTTCCGGATAAGATTCGATCTTGATATCCCCGAAGCTTTGAACGTTATCTTCCTTGGTTTCCAGAACAAACATGACATCGAATACAGGATTGCGGCTTTGATCTCGCGGTGCCTGCAGCTTTTTCACAAGCTCCTCGAACGGATAATCCTGGTGGTCGTAGGCCCCCAGCATCGTTTCTTTGACTTCGTTCAAGTAAGCGAGGAACGTCTTCTCCCCGGACGGATAATGGCGAATCGCCAAAGTGTTGACAAACATTCCGATGAGCGGCTCTAGGTCGGCATGTGTGCGGCCCGAAACCGGCATGCCTACAATGAAGTCTTCTTGTCCCGAGTACTTGCTGAGCAGGATTGAATAGGCCGCCAATAACACCATATAAAGGGTGGCGCCGTTCTCATCGGCGATGCGCTGCAAGCTGTCGGTCATCTGCTTGTCGATGCTGAAAGGCAGCACATCTCCCTCAAAGCTGCGAGCGGCAGGTCTGACAAAGTCCGTAGGCAGTTCAAGCGTCGGCAGTTCGCCTTCCAGCACGTCCAGCCAGTAGGCTTCCTGACGTTTCAGTCGCTCTTTTACAGGTTCGGACTGCTGCCAAGCGGCGAATTCCTTGTATTGAATCCGAAGCGGTTCCAGAGTCTCGCCGTTATACAGGCGCAGCAGCTCTTCGACAAAGATGCCCATCGACATGCCATCCGTGACGATATGATGAATGTCCAGCATGAGCAGTTGCCGTTCCGCTTCCCATTCGACTAAGCCCACACGCAGCAGCGGCGGCCGCTCCAAATCAAAGACGCGCACAAAGCCGTCTACGATGCTCTTCGTTTCACTTTCCGTCGCTTTCGTATACTCGACGGCAAACTTCAAGTCCGGATAAATCCGTTGTACCGGTTCGCCGTCGACCATTTCGAAGCCGGTTCGCAAAATTTCGTGACGAGCTATCAATTCTTTGAGCGCCGCCTCGAATTGATTCCGTTCCAAGCGCCCGACGAGAACCGTCATGCCGGACATGTTGTAGCTAAGCTCGGCGCCTTCCATCTGCTGCTGGATGTACAGCCGTTTTTGCACGGAGGAAAGCGGATAGTAATCCCTCTTATCCAGAACCGGAATGGAGAGGTGTTCCTGCCGCTCCAATTGGCTGATCGCTTCGGCCATCGCTTCGATGGTCGAGTGCCGGAACACATCGCGCAGCGGCAGGTCCACGCTCAGCTCCTTGTGCACCTTGCTGACCAGTGTCGTCGCCCGCAGGGAGTGACCGCCGAGGTCGAAGAAGTTGTCCGTCACGCCAATCGTGACCGCCCCCAGCACGTCCTGCCAGATGGCGACCAGTTTCGCCTCCAGTTCGGTGCGCGGCGCCACATATTCGCGGCCTCCGCCTGCTCCCCCTTCCGGTGCCGGCAGCGCCTTCCGATCGATCTTTCCGTTCGGCGTCAAAGGCAGGTGCTCCAGCTCCACGAAGTACGACGGGATCATGTACCCCGGCAGCTCGCTGGCAATCGCCCGCTTCAGGTCCGCCGCCGTCAAGCCTTCTTCCGCTGTATAATAAGCGCACAAAGCTTTCTGACCTTCTTGATCTTCCCTGACGACGACGACCGCTTCCTTCACGCCACCTACACTCAGCAGCTTCGCTTCGACTTCACCCGTCTCAATCCGGTACCCCCGGATTTTCGCCTGGTTATCGATCCGGCCGATGAAGTCCACGTTCCCGTCCTCCATCCACCGCGCCAAGTCTCCCGTGCGGTACAACCGCTCGCCCGCGGCGAACGGACTGTCTACGAACTTCTCTTCTGTCAGCTCCGGACGGTTCAAGTACCCGCGCGCCACTCCGACTCCGCCGATAACCAGCTCGCCCAGCACCCCCACCGGCACCGGGTTCAGGTACGCGTCCACGATGTAGAATTTCGCATTCAGCCACGCTTTGCCGATCGGCACATGGCCTGTCTGCGGCAGCTTCGTCAGCTCCTCGTCGTAGAAACTGGAGTCGATTGCCGCTTCCGTCACACCGTATGCGTTGATGATCCGGAACAACGAGCCGAAGCGTTCCTGCAAGGTTCGGTAATCCGCCACGCTACAGCTGTCCGAGCTCGTGATCAACAGCTCCATCCAGCTTATATCCAGTTGCTGCTCGTGCACGTACTCCAGGAACGGCACGATCAGCGCTGGCGTCGATTCGAAGATGGTGACCCGCTCTCGCTCAATCCAGTAGTGCAGACGAGACGGATCGATCCGGTCGTCCTTCGGCACGATCACCATCGTACCTCCGTTGTACAGCGTCCGCGCGATATCTCCCACGAACACGTCGAACGAGAAGCTTGCGAGCTGCAGCAGCCGCACCGGGAACTGATCCAACCGGTATTCCCGCCGGTAGCCCGCCGCCGTGTTCACCAGACTGCGGTGCTCGATCATCACGCCCTTCGGCTTGCCCGTCGTTCCCGACGTGTAGATCACGTATGCCAAATCCTCCGGACGGGCTTCATGGAAGCTGTCGGCATTCGTCCGCTCGTCGCTGTACGACGCTTCGTCGTCGAGGTACAGCACCGCCGCCAGCGCCAGTTCCTCTTCGCCGAGCCAGGCTTCGGCACGCTCTCGCAGCGGCGTTTGCGTTAGCAGCACCTTCGCTCCACTGTCTTCGAGCATGAACCGCACGCGGTCCGCCGGATAATCCGGGTCGAGTGGCACATACGCCCCGCCCGCTTTCCAGACGGCCAGCACGGCCACCAGCAAGTCCACCGAACGCTCGGCGAGAATGCCGACGATCGTCTCCCGGCCGATGCCGCTTGTGCGCAGCGTAGCCGCCAAGCGGTTCGCCCGCTCGTTCAGCTCCGCATACGTCAGCCGGTCGTTCTCGTACACGACGGCCGCCTCTTCCGGCGTGCGCTCCGCCTGTTCCTCAAACAGCCGGTGGAACGCGGCCGCCGGAGTCGCTTCCGGCTGCGCCGGGTTAAACGCGCCGAGAATTTGCTCTTTTTCCGCCGGTGTCAAAATACCCATCTCGGCAATAGTCGCCGACGGGTTGCGGAGAATGGATTCAAGCAGCTGCAAGTAGTGAGCGGCCAATTTCTCCACCGTTTCGGTTTTATAAAGAGCAGTGGCGTATTCAAACAGATATTCCAAGCCTTCCTCGATCTCCGTGACGTCCAAGCTGAGATCGAATTTAGAAACAATTTCTTCGCTGGCATACGTCGACAAATGGAGTCCGGGAAGCTGGATTTCCAAATTCTCTGTATTCTGCAAAGCAAACATCGTATCGAACAGCGGATTGCGGCTTAAATCGCGAGCTACGTTCACCTTATCCACCAGTTCCTCAAACGGATAATTCTGATGTTCAAAAGCGCCCAGCGTCGTCTCCTTGATTTCCTTCAAGTAGTCAAGGAACGTTTTACCGGCAGCCGGATAACTGCGGATGGCCAGAGTATTGACGAACATCCCAATCAGCGGCTGAACGTCGCTGTGATTTCTTCCCGCAATCGGCGTACCGACCACCACGTCTTCTTGCCCTGTATACTTATGCAATAATATTGTATAACCAGCAAGCAGAACCATGTAAAGCGTTGCGCCGTTCTCGGCTGCAAGCCGTTTCAGACCCTCGCTTTTCTCGCTATCCATAAACAATTGCAGCGTGCGGCCCTCGTAGCTCTGCATAGCCGGGCGCGGATAGTCCGTCGGCAATTCCAAAACCGGCAGCTCTCCGCGGAACATGTCGAGCCAGTAGGCTTCCTGCTTGGCAAGCTGAGCTTTCTGCTCATCCGATTGCTGCCATACCGCATAATCTTTGTACTGAATGCGGAGCGGCTCCAACTGCTCCCCGCTGTACAAGCGGACGAACTCTTCGATCAGTACGTCAATCGAAACGCCGTCGGATACGATATGATGCGTATCGAACATTAGTATGTGCCGGTCCGGCGCCAGTTCGGCAAGGCCTACCCGCAGAAGTGGCGGCTTCGCTAGATCAAACGGACGAACGAATTGGCGCACCGTTTCTTCCGCCTGCTCCCCGCTGATCTGCACATATTCCACCTGGAAGGCGGCTTCTTCGTAAATCCGCTGAACCGCTTCGCCTTTTACCATCTCAAAGCCGGTACGCAGCGTCTCATGACGAGCTACGAGCCCGCGGAACGCTTCTTCAAACCGCTGCCGGTCGAGCTCCCCTTCGAGCAGCATAGCTCCCGGTATGTTGTAGCTCAGCTCGGCTCCTTCCAGCTGGTTCAAGATATAGAGACGTTTTTGAGCGGAAGAGAGCGGATAATACTCGTTAGGTTTCGCAGCCGGAATAGCCGTGAACGAGCCGATCTCCAGCCGCTCCATAGCCGCGGCCATTTCCTCAACCGTCGAGTAGCGGAATACGTCGCGAAGCGGGAATTCAATGCCCAGCTCCTTATGCATTTTGCTGACAAGCGTCGTCGCCCGCAGGGAGTGTCCGCCGAGGTCGAAGAAGTTGTCTGTCACGCCTACCGCCTTCTCCCGAACAAGCACATCCTGCCAAATGGCGGCCAGCTTCGCCTCAAGTTCGGTGCGCGGCGCCACGTATTCGCGGCCTACGCCTGCTCCCCCTTCCGGTGCCGGCAGCGCCTTCCGGTCGATTTTCCCGTTTGGCGTCAGAGGCAGGCGCTCCAGCTCCACGAAGTACGACGGGATCATGTACCCCGGCAGCTCGCTGGCAATCGCCCGCTTCAGGTCCGCCGCCGTCAAGCCTTCTTCCGCTGTATAATAAGCGCACAAAGCTTTCTGACCTTCTTGATCTTCCCTGACGACGACGACCGCTTCCTTCACGCCACCTACACTCAGCAGCTTCGCTTCGACTTCGCCCGTCTCAATCCGGTACCCCCGGATTTTCGCCTGGTTGTCGATCCGGCCGATGAAGTCCACGTTCCCGTCCTCCATCCACCGCGCCAAGTCTCCCGTGCGGTACAGCCGCCCGCCCGCGGCGAACGGGCTGTCTACGAACTTCTCTTCTGTCAGCTCCGGACGGTTCAAGTACCCGCGCGCTACCCCGACTCCGCCGATAACCAGCTCGCCCAGCACCCCGACCGGCACCGGGTTCAGATGCGCGTCCACGATGTAGAATTTCGCATTCAGCCACGCTTTGCCGATCGGCACATGGCCTGTCTGCGGCAGCTTCGTCAGTGGCTCGTCGTAGAAACTGGAGTCGATCGCCGCTTCCGTCACGCCGTATGCGTTGATGATCCGGAACAACGAGCCGAAGCGTTCCTGCAAGGTCCGGTAATCCGCCACGCTGCAGCTGTCCGAGCTCGTGATCAACAGCTCCATCCAGCTCATATCCAGTTGCTGATCGTGCACGTACTCCAGGAACGGCACGATCAGCGCCGGCGTCGATTCGAAGATGGTGACCCGCTCCCGCTCCATCCAGTGATGCAGACGAGATGGATCGATCCGGTCGTCCTTCGGCACGATCACCATCGTACCTCCGTTGTACAGCGTCCGCGCGATATCTCCCACGAACACGTCGAACGAGAAGCTTGCGAGCTGCAGCAGCCGCACCGGGAACTGATCCAACCGGTATTCCCGCCGGTAGCCCGCCGCCGTGTTCACCAGACTGCGGTGCTCGATCATCACGCCCTTCGGCTTGCCCGTCGTTCCCGACGTGTAGATCACGTATGCCAAATCCTCCGGACGGGCTTCATGGAAGCTGTCGGCATTCGTCCGCTCGTCGCTGTACGACGCTTCGTCGTCGAGGTACAGCACCGCCGCCAGCGCCAGTTCCTCTTCGCCGAGCCAGGCTTCGGCACGCTCTCGCAGCGGCGTTTGCGTTAGCAGCACCTTCGCTCCACTGTCTTCGAGCATGAACCGCACGCGGTCCGCCGGATAATCCGGGTCGAGTGGCACATACGCCCCGCCCGCTTTCCAGACGGCCAGCACGGCCACCAGCAAGTCCACCGAACGCTCGGCGAGAATGCCGACGATCGTCTCCCGGCCGATGCCACTTGCGCGCAGCGTGGCCGCCAAGCGGTTCGCCCGCTCGTTCAGCTCCGCATACGTCAGTCGGTCGTTCTCGTACACGACGGCCGCCGCTTCCGGCGTGCGCTCCGCCTGTTCCTCAAACAGCCGGTGGAACGCGGCCGCCGGAGCCGCTTCCGGCTGCGCCGGGTTAAACGCGCCGAGAATTTGCTCTTTTTCCGCCGCCGTCAAAAGCTCCAACTGATTCACGCGGATGTTCGGGTTAGCCGCAACCTTCTCCAGTGCCCGGGCAAAATGACCGTGGATCAGCCTGATGTCTTCCTCTCTGAACGTCAGCGCATTGTACGTAAACCGCAGCAAAATATGCTCTTCCGGAATGACGGTAATGTCCAGGTCGTAGTTCGTTTGCTCCGGCGAATGGATATTAGCGATTTTCAGCGCTTCTTTGTCTCCGCCGACGACCTGCTCAATCTGTTCTTCCATCGGATAATTTTCAAAGACCATGATATGGTTGATCAAGTCGCGCTTTTGCTCGCTCAGCGACTGAATCTCGAACAGCGGGAACGTTTCGTAAGCTCCCGATGCCAGCGCTTGGTCCTGGGTTTTTCTCAAGATATCGGCTACCGTCTCCTCGGCTTTGCCTTGAATACGGACCGGGATCGTATTAATAAACAGGCCGATCATGCTTTCGATGCCCGGAATTTCCGCCGGACGCCCGGATACGACGGAGCCGAATACAACATCCTCGCTGTTGTTGTATACCTGCAGAACCAGTCCCCATACGGTCTGCATGAACGTATTGAGCGTCACCTGCTGCTGGCGCGCCACCCGCCCGATTTGCCCGGTCAGTTCCTTGCTGAGTTCCACATCGATTTCAGCTGCTTCAAAAGCGCCCTGCTTCAGCTGCGTTTTCTCCTGGGGCAGCTTGGTCTGCTGATCGTAACCCGCCAAATACTCGGACCAGTAACGCGAAGCTTTCGCGGCATCTTGAGCTTCCAGCCATTCGATATACCGGGAGTACGAGGTAACCGGAGGAAGCTCCAGCGTCCGCTTCTCGTGGAACGCGAAGTAGGTGTCGAACACTTCCTTGATCATGAAGGACATGCACCAGCCGTCCATCAAAATGTGATGGTGACTCCAGATCACATGGTAGGACTCGTCGCCCGTGCGCAAAACTGTCACGCGCATAAGAGAGCCTCGGGCCAAATCGAACTTGTTCGCTTTATCCGCGCTGACAAAATCGGCTATCGTCTTCTCCGGGTCTTCATCGCTTACCGAGCGAATATCTTTGAAGTACACTTCACACTTCCGCTCGCGGAATACCACTTGAAGCGGCTCGTCTCTCCAGCCAGTAATAAAGTTGGTCCGCAGCGCCTCATTCCGCTGCACCAGCGTATCCAATCCTTGGGTGAAGGCTTCGACATTCAGGCTTCCGTACAGATCGAAGGTCACCTGTTCGAAGTAAGCTTCCGAATCGGCATCCAGCAGGCTGTGGAACAACATCCCTTTTTGCAGCGGAGTCAGGGTGTATACATTCTCCAGTTCGCCGAGCGCCGCCGTATGTTCGGACAGCCGCTCCAGTTCTTCCACCGTCACATCTTGAAGCAGTACGTCGCTAGGCGTAAGCTCCGGCCGCTCTTTCGATACGCAATGGCTGATGACTTCACGCAAGCTCGATTGAAGCAGGGTGCCCAGGCGCTCTACCGTTTCCCGTTTATACTGGGTTTCCCCATAACGGATCGTGAGTTCCAGCACTCCTTCCGACACCATACCGTTAATATCGAGGACAAAATCCATCACTGCATTCGGGCTTGAATCGGAGCCCGGGCTGAACGGAGACGGCTGCGAGTCGCTGCTTTCGTAATCCTGGTCGAACTGACCCAAATAGTTAAAGCTGATCTCCGGCTCCAAAGCGAAGCGCTCGCCGTCACGCGACGCCGACAAATAACGCAGGATGCCGTAGCCGATTCCTTTGTTCGGAATGCGGCGCAAGCTTTCCTTAACCTGTTTCACCTGATGACCGAGCGCCTGGGCGTGACCCGGCTCCAGAACGACAGGGAATTGGCTTGTAAACCAGCCTACTGTGCGCGTAATGTCCACATCCGGCAAAATATCTTCCCGGCCGTGGCCTTCGAGATTCACCAGCACGCGTTCCCGGCCGCTCCAAGCTTGTACCGCGAGGCCAAGCGCAGCAAGCAGCAAATCGTTCATTTCCGTATGGTAAGCACGGTGTGCCTGCTTCAGCAGCTGTTCGGTTTCCTCTGCCGTCCAGCGAACGGTCACGAGCCCGCTGTCCTTCAGCTTGGATCTGCCTTGTTCAAAATCCTTCGGAAGCGGCTCATAGGTCAATTGCTCGATATGTTGCCAATACTCTCTCTCGCTTTCCATCGCCGGACCGTTCGCATAATCAGCGAGCTGTTTCGCCCACGTTTGGAATGAATCCGTTTTGAGCGGCAGACGGATCGGCTGCCCTTGCAGCGCCTGCTCATAGCCGGCAGCAAAATCCTCAAGCAGAACCCGCCAGGATACGCCGTCTACGACCAAGTGATGGATCGCGATGAGCAGGTGGTCGCCGTCGTCGCAGCGGAACAAGCCGAGCTTCACCAGCGGACCGTTTTCCAGATCGATGCTCGCTTGAATGTCATTCGCCTTAGCCTCTACCGCTTCTTTCACGTCGCCGACTCCTTTGAAATCGACAACTTCCAGATCGAACAGTGCTTCGTTCTCCCCGGCGCCACGGTTCCATGCGGTATAGCCGTTCTCGGTTTGGCGGTAAACCGTACGGAGAGCATCGTGATGCACAACAAGCTGACGCACCGCTTGGCGTAAAGCTTCTTCGTCAAAGCCTTGCTTGGAGAACTGCATGAACGCCTGGTTGCTGTGATGTACGTCAGCCGGATTTTGTTCAAAGAACCAGCGCTGAATCGGGGTCAAGATGACCTCTCCCGTCACTTCGGTCTGGCTTGCCGTTCTCTCCGCCGTTTGCAGATGCAAACTAAGGGCGGAAATCGTCGGGTAATGGAACAAATCTTTCATGACCAGCTTGTACCCCGTTTGCAAAAGACGGGACGATACCTGCAAGGCCTTGATCGAATCGCCGCCGAGCGCAAAGAAATTGTCCATCGTGCCGACCTGATCCACGCCCAGCACCGACTGCCAGACCGACGCAAGTGCTTGCTCGGCAGGAGTACGAGGCGCCGTGTATGCAGCCTCGACACGAATGCTTCCTTCCGGCACAGGCAGCGCTTTACGGTCGATCTTCCCGTTCGGCGTAAGCGGCATTTGATCCAGGCGCATGATGCGCGAAGGCACCATATGGGAAGGCAGCGCGGCGTCCAGATGGGCCACAAGCCTTTCCAGATCGAAGCTGGAATCCGCTACGACATACCCGCACAAATATTTCTGCCCCCGCTCGTCCGTCCGGTCGATGACAAGCGCTTGACGCACGCCGGCAAAATTTTTCATGGCCGCTTCAATTTCACCAAGCTCGATCCGATAGCCGCGAATTTTAACCTGGTTGTCGATCCGGCCGATGAAGTCCACGTTGCCGTCTGGCATCCAGCGCGCCAGGTCGCCCGTCCGGTACAGCCGCTCCCCAGCGGCGAACGGGCTGTCTACGAATTTCTCCGCCGTCAAATCCTGGCGGTTCAAGTAACCGCGGGCCACACCCGCTCCGCCGATAACCAGCTCACCCAACACCCCGATCGGCACCGGCTTCAGATTCGCATCCACGATGTAGAACTTGGCGTTCAGCCACGCTTTCCCGATCGGCACGCTGCCCGTCTTCGGCAGCTTCTCCAGCGGCTCGTCATAGAAGCTGGAGTCAATCGCCGCTTCCGTTACGCCATAGCTGTTAATAATACGGAACTGCGAGCCGAAGCGCTCCTGCAAGGTGCGGTAATCCGCTACGCTGCACGCATCCGAGCTTGAGATCAGCAGCTGCATCGAGCTGAGGTCCAGACCCTCGGCATGCACATGCTCCATGAACGGCACGATCAGCGCCGGAGTCGATTCGAACACCGTCACGGCGTAGTCGCGAATCCAGCCGTAGAGGCGGGTTGGATCAATCCGGTCGTCCTTCGGCACGATGACCATGGTGCCGCCGTTGTACAGCGTCCGCGCAATGTCCCCGACGAACACGTCGAACGAGAAGCTCGCGAGCTGCAGCAGCCGGATCGGGAACTGATCCAGGCGGTATTCCCGCCGGTAGCCCGCCGCCGTGTTCACCAGGCTGCGGTGCTCGATCATCACGCCCTTCGGCTTGCCCGTCGTACCGGAGGTGTAGATGACGTAAGCCAAATCGCGCGGCTTGTTCACATTCGCCGGATTCGATGCGAGATCCGCCGCTAGTACGTTCTTCTCGGCTTCTGCCGTGGCGGACATTTCGGCAGAAGCCGTTTCCGCTTGCGCCAAAGCCTCCGCCTCTGCGCCTGCTTCGCCCAAAGCTTGTACGCCCACAGCCGCTCCGAGGCTGTACGTCGTGGCGTCGTCAAGCGCAACCACCGTTTGCAGCACTAGAGCTCCGTCGCTGCGCCAAGCTTCCGCCTGCTCCAGCAGGCGGGTCTGCGTGAGCAGCACCGACGCCCCGCTGTCCGCGAGCATATACTCGATCCGCTCCGCCGGATAGTCCGGGTCGAGTGGCACATAAGCGCCGCCCGCTTTCCATACGGCGAGCACCCCGATCAACAGCTCCGCCGAACGGCCGGCCAAAATGCCGACCACCTGCTCCGGCTTCACCCCGCGCGCCCGCAGTGCATACGCCAGACGATTCGCTTTGGCGTTCAGCTCCGCATACGTCAGCTTGCTGTCTTCGTAGACAACCGCCAGCGCTCCCGGAGTGCGCTCCGCCTGCTCCTCGAACAGCTCGTGGAACGTTCTCTCTCTCCACGACTCATCCGCTTCCAAACCTGTACCCTCTGCGGCGGGTTGCTTCGCAAGAGCCGAAGACGACACGTCAAACCCGACCAGCAAATCATGCTTTTCGCTGTCCGGCAAGATATCCAAATCTGAAATCCGCGCACCCGGCTGAGCCAAGATCGACGCCAAAAGCTGCTCGTAATGACCCGCCAGCCGTTCCATCGTTTCCTGTCTAAACAACGAGGTAGCGTACTCGATCTTGCAAACCAGCTCGTTATCGGCTTCCACGATATCAAAGCTAAGATCAAACTTTGCCGTCTTTTCCTCGATGTCGAACAGCGACCATTGCAAGCCTTCCAGGGTTAAATCCAAGCTTTCGTGCTTTTGCAAAGAAAACATGGTGTCAAACAGAGGATTCCGGCTTAAATCCCGGCTCACCTGAAGAGCTTCCACCAGCTCCTCGAACGGATAGTCCTGGTGCTCGTAGGCTCCAAGCGTCGTTTCCTTCACTTCCTGCAAGTAATCCAGGAACGTCCGCTCCGCCGCCGGACCCAAGCGAAGGGCCAGCGTATTGACGAACATGCCGATAATCGGCTGCAGGTCGGCGTGAGAACGGGCGGCAATCGGAGTGCCGACCACTATATCTTCCTGTCCCGCGTATTTATGAAGCAATACGGAGTACGCAGCCAGCAGAAGCATGTATAGCGTCGCCCCCGAATCGCCGGCAAGCCGTTTGAGAGCTTCACTTTTCTCCGCATCCAGCGTAAACGTGAGCGTTTGACCGTCAAACTGCTGGACGGCCGGGCGGGAGAAGTCGAGAGGCAGCTCAAGAACCGGAAGCTCGGAGCTGAATACCTCGCGCCAGTATTCCTCCTGCCGTTTGATGCGCTGGCGCTGCTCCTCGGATTGCTGCCAAACGGCGTAATCCTTGTATTGAATCCGCAGCTCCGGCAATTCTTCCCCATTGTAAAGCCGCACGAATTCGCGCAGCAGCACGTCCATGGAAAGGCCGTCGGAACCAATATGATGAATATCCAGCGCGAGCAGGAATTTCTCTTTCTCCAGTTCGATCAGCAGGGCGCGCAGCAAAGGCGGCTGGGTCAAGTCAAAAGGCTGAATGAAGCCTTCAAGAATGGCCGCAACCTGATCTTCGCTTGCTTGAAGCTTCTTGACCTTGAAAGCTACGAGCGGATGAATACGCTGAACCGGCTCCCCATTCACGATTTCAAAACCGGTGCGCAGCATATCGTGCCGGGCCACCAAAGTAGTCAGCGCCTTTTCCACTTTGACCTCGTTCAAAGCCCCTTCCAATTGCAAGGCGCTTGGGAGGTTATAATTCAGCTCCGAACTATCCAGCTGGTGCAGGACGTACAGCCTTTTTTGCGCGGAGGAAACCGGATAGTACGCTTTCTCTTCCGCTTTCGGAATCGAGCAGTGCCGCGTTTCTTCCAAGCTGGCAATAGCCCCGGCCATCGACTCTACCGTCGTATAGCGGAACACATCGCGCAGCGGAAGTTCGACGTTCATTTCCTTCTGAATCTTGCTGACAAGGTTCGTCGCCCGCAAGGAGTGGCCTCCGAGCTCGAAGAAATTGTCCAGGACTCCAATGCCGGAGTAGCCCAGTACTTCCTCCCAGATCTTCACAAGCTGGGACTCCGTCCGGTTACGCGGCGCTACGTATTCGACGCCCGTTTGTATGCCGCCTTGCGGCTCCGGCAGCGCTTTGCGGTCCACTTTACCGTTGGTCGTCAGCGGCATGCGCTCCAGCTGCACGAAGTACGACGGGATCATGTATCCCGGAATTTCCTGGGCCAGCGAGGTTCTCATTTCGCTGACCGTCAGCATCCGGTCCGCCACAAAGTAGGCGACAAGCGCCTTCTCGCCCCCGCCGTCCTGACGGGCGAGCACCACCGCTTCTTCCACGCCCTCGACGTTCAGAAGCTGCGTCTCGATTTCGTCCAGCTCGATCCGGTACCCGCGGATTTTCACCTGATGATCGATCCGGCCCAGGTATTCGATGTTGCCGTCCGGTAGCCAAGCCGCCAAGTCGCCCGAGCGGTACAGTTTCTCCCCCTCCGCAAACGGGGAATCGACGAACTTCTCCGCCGTCAGATCCGGACGGTTCAGGTATCCTCTCGCAAGGCCTTCCCCGGCCACGTACATTTCGCCCGCTACGCCGATCGGCACAGGGCGGCGGTTTTCATCCAGGACGTACACCTTCAGCGTCGGGATCGGCTTGCCGATATTACTCTTCGCCGCCTCCATTTCGACCCACGTGATTTCCTTATATGTAACGTGAACAGTCGTCTCGGTAATGCCGTACATATTGATCAGCTTCGTCTCCGGGTACTTCGTCTTGAAGCCCTTGAGCTGCAGCGGACTGAGCGCTTCGCCCCCAAAGATGACGTTTCGAATCCGCAAATCGTACGGATGGTCCGCCAAGACCTCACGCAGCAGCTGGTAGAAGTACGTTGGCGTCTGGTTCAAAATGGTAACCTGTTCGCGGCCCAGCAGCGCCAGGAAATCGGCCGGATTTTTCGCCGTCAGCGGCGGTACGATGACCAGCTTGCCTCCGTACAGCAGCGCTCCGTACATTTCCCAGACGGAGAAATCGAAGCAGAACGAGTGGAACAGCGTCCACGTGTCGGACGGCCCGAAATCGAACAGGTTCTTGTCGTTGAACAGGAGCCGCACGACGTTCTTATGCTCGATCAGCGTTCCTTTCGGTCTGCCGGTCGTTCCCGACGTGTAGATGACATATGCCAGGTTGCTCGGCCCGGAAATCGGCTCCAGGTTCGAAGCGTCCAGCGCACCTTCGGAGTCCGCCCCTCTGTCGCCCCAAACGAAATCGTCCAATTCGAGGCGCGTCCCTGCGAAATCGGTCTTCTCGTGCAGATGCTTTTGAATCAGCAATAACGGCGCGCCCGAATCCTCGATCATGAAGCGGATACGCTCCTCCGGGTAGTCGGGATCGACAGGCACGTAGGCTCCGCCCGCTTTGAGAATCGCCAGAATGCCGACAACCATATCGAGCGAGCGTTCGGCCAGAATCGCTACCAGTTGGTCCGCTTCTACTCCCGTCTCCCGCAGCTTCCGCGCAAGGCGGTTGGATCGCTCGTTCAGCTCACGGTAGGTCAGCTGCCGCTCGTTCATGACGGCGGCCACGTGATCCGGGTAAAGCTCCGCCTGTTCTTCGAACAAGCCGTGAATCGTCTGCCGCCGCGGGTAGTCCGCCTCCGAATCGTTGAAACCGCGCACCAGCTCGCGGATTTCCTCCTCCTTGAGCATTTCCAGCGAGGTAATATCCCCGTCCGGCGCTGCTGCGATGGTTTCAAGCAGCTTGTCATAATGTCTGGCGAACCGCTCCGCGGTCTCCTGCTTATACAAAGCCGTAGCGTACTCCAACCGACATTCGAGCTGACCGTCTAGCTCCGAAATGTCCAGTAGCAGCTCGAACTTGGATGTTCGGTTTTCCAGCGGATAAAATGATTGCTCCAGCCCCTCGATGACAATTTGCTCGTTCTCCGTATTTTGCAGGGAGAAGAACGTGTCAAAGAGCGGATTCCGGCCAGTCGCGCGCGGAATGTGAAGACTTTCCACCAAGTCTTCGAACAAATAATTTTGGTGTTCGAAAGCCCCGAGCGTGATTTCCTTGATTTCTTCCAGGTACGAAAGGTACGGCTTGGAACGCTCCGGACGGCTGCGAATGGCCAGCGTGTTGATAAACATCCCTACGATCGGCTGCACTTCTTCCTGTGTTCTTCCGGCAATCGGCGTTCCTACGATCAGATCTTCCTGACCCGAATATTTATGCATAAGGATGGTGTAAGCCGACAGCAGCACCATGTACAGGGTCGTCCCTGTCCGTGCCGCCAGCTCTTTCAGCTTCTCCGTCCGATCTTTCTCGATATAAAACTTCACGGTTCGGCCGTCAAAGCTTTGCACCGCAGGCCGCGGGAAGTCCGTCGGTAGCTCCAAGACCGGCAGCTCGCCCGACAGCTGTTCCAGCCAATACTCCTTCTGCGGCTGGAGCATCTGCCCGTAAGCTTCGGAATGCTGCCAAACGGAATAATCTTTGTATTGAATGCGCAGCGGGGTCAGCTCCTCGCCCCGATACAGGCGGCTGAACTCGTCGAAGAGCAGCGCTGTCGAAATGCCGTCCGAGACGATATGGTGCATATCGAACAGCAGAATGTGGCGATCCTCGGCGACTTCGATCAGGCCGATGCGGAGAAGTGGCGGCTTGGTCAGATCAAACGGGTGATAGTAAGCTTCTACCACTTGCTCCACTTCCCGCTCGCTCGCTTGGAAATAATCCACAGCAAACTCCACCTCGTCATAGATGCGCTGGACAAGCTCGCCTTGAACCTGCTCGATCCCGGTACGCAGCGTCTCATGGCGCTGAATCAGCGCCCGGAACGCATGCTCGACGCGCGTGCAGTCCAGCTTGCCTTCGAGAAGAAGCGCCGCCGACATATTATAGCTGCGCTCAGCCCCGTCAAGCTGGCGCAGGACGTACAGACGCTTTTGTTCGGATGAAACCGGATAGTACTCGGCCTCAGCCGCCTTTGTAATCTCATACGTCTCCTGCTGCCTTAAACCGCCGATTCTTTGGGCCAACTGTTCGATCGTGGTGTAGCGGAAAACTTCCCGCAGCGGAACCTCGACTTGCAGCTCTTTCCGAATCTTGGAAACCAGCGTGGAGGCCCGCAAGGAATGACCACCCAAGTCAAAGAAATCGTCTTGGACTCCAACTCGCGCAATACCCAGCACCTGCTGCCAAATGAGAGCAAGTCTTGTTTCCAGCGTTGTGCGAGGAGCCACATACTCACGGCCTGCTTCTACCTCTCCGGTCGGTTCAGGCAGCGCCTTACGGTCAATTTTGCCGTTCGGCGTGAGCGGAAGCTTATCAAGAGACACCAGCCGGGCCGGGACCATATGGGCCGGCAGCTCTTGCTTCAATTGGGACAGCAGATCGCTCAGCTGCACGGAAGCATCCGCCGCCACGTAGCCGCACAAATACTTTTGCCCCTGCTCATCCGTACGGTCGGTCACCACAGCCTGCTTGACGCCCGGGAAACGCAGCAGGGCCGTTTCAATTTCGCCGAGTTCGATCCGGAACCCGCGAATTTTCACCTGATAGTCGATTCGGCCGATGAAGTCGACGTTGCCGTCTTCCAGCCAGCGGGCCAAATCGCCTGTCCGGTACAGACGTTCGCCTGGCACAAACGGGCTGTCCGCAAACTTCTCGGCGGTTAGGTCCGGACGGTTCCAGTACCCGCGCGCCACCCCGGCGCCGCCGATGACAAGCTCGCCCGGAACCCCTACAGGAACCGGCTTTAACGCGGCATCGACAATGTAAAACCGGGCGTTCAGCCATGCTTTGCCGATCGGCACATGACCCGACGGCGGCAGCTTATCCAGCGGCTCACCGTAAAAGCTGCTGTCAATGGCCGCTTCGGTAACTCCATAGCTGTTGATGATGCGAAATTGTCCGCCGAATCTTTCCTGCAGCAATCGGTAATCGGTGACACTGCAAGCATCCGAGCTGGTAATCAGCAACTGCATGGAGCTAACGTCCAGCCCTTCTTCATAAATATGCTGCATGAACGGCAGGATGAGCGCAGGCGTCGATTCGAATACCGTAATGCTTTGGTCCCGAATCCAGCCGTATAAGAGGTTCGGATCAATCCGGTCATCCTTCGGCACAATCACCATCGTGCCTCCGTTATATAGCGTCCGCGCGATGTCTCCGACAAACACGTCAAACGAGAAGCTGGCCAGCTGCAGCAGCCGCACCGGAAACTGATCCAACCGGTACTCGCGACGGTACGCATCCGCCGTATTCACGAGACTGCCGTGCTCGATCATGACGCCTTTCGGGCGTCCCGTCGTACCCGAGGTGTAAATCACATAAGCCAAGTCTTGCGGGGCGCTGTCGGCAGATTCAAATTCCACGGCTAAGGCATCCCCGTTATAAATCTGTTCATCGTCCATGGCATAGACAGCTTGAAGCTTCAGCCGGTCATCGGCCAACCAACCTCCGGCCCGCTCCAACAGATGACGCTGCGTAAGCAGCACCGATGCATCGCTATCGCTGAGCATGTACTCAATCCGCTCCGCCGGATAATCGGGGTCCAGCGGTACATAGGCTCCGCCGGCTTTCCAAACGGCGAGCACCCCGACCAGCAGTTCCACCGAACGCTCCGCCCAGATCCCCGTAATCGTCTCCCTTCCCACGCCCTGTTCGCGAAGGAGAGAAGCCAGCCGCTCGGCGCGTTCGTTCAATTCGCCGTAGGTCAGCTGTTTGTCCATGTAGACGACTGCCGGATGATCTGGAATTTCTCGAGCAAACTTTTCAACATACCGATGAAACGCTTCTCCCTCGCTCAGCCCTGCCACCGGCGGGTTAAAAACGTTGAGAATGCGGTGTCTCTCCTCATCGCTCAGCAGAGAAATCTCGCGTACCGGCAGTTCGGGAGTCTGAAGAAACTGGTCCAGAACGGTTACATACTGTTCCATAATCCGATCAATCTCGGCCGTCTCGAACAAGCCGGTACGATAGGAAGCATGGAGAATGACATGTCCTTCATTCAGCATATGGTCGAAGCGCAGCAGCAAATCGTCCATCTCGTGCCTAGCGAAGTGAGCCTCCAGGCGTACCTTGATTTCTTCGTACTCCACGATTTTCAAAGGCAGATATTCCAGAGACGTGCGGAACAGCCCCGAAAGATCGTTGCGGCCGTGTTGTTCGCGTAAATCCTGGATCAATTGGTTATAAGGGTATTTCTGATACCGCAGATCCGCCGTATTTTCCTTGGAAACCGTTTGGATCAAGGAAAGCACGTTCCTGTCTGGATTCAGACGAATCCGCGTAGCCACGGTGCTGACGAACATGCCAATCGTTTCTTTTTCCTTCTTGCTGGTGCGATTGGCAAAAACCGTGCCGACCGGAACATCGGTGCTGTCGGTCAGCTTGTACAATAAGGCGTACATGGCGGACAGAAATAATGTATATAAGCTGACCTGATATTGTTCGCTGAAGGCCAGAATGCGTTCATACCGGGAACCGTCCAAAGTGATGGACAGTTTATTGGATTCGCTGCCGATCGAGAATGGCGGATACGATTTAATGCCGGTCGTTTCAGGCAAAGTGTTGTACTTCGTCAGCCAGTATTCCTTGCCTTTCTGATAACGCTGCGATTGCTCATATTCACGCTCCGCGGAAATATAATCTAGATAGGAAGGGGGCTGGTAACTGCTGGAGATGCCTTTGCGCAGTTCCAGGTATTTTTCCATCACCGCATGCAGCAAAGCATTGACGGACAAGCCGTCGGCGATAATATGGTTTACCGTCAAATTGAGCCATACTTGGCCGTTCGCAAAATGAATAATCGTAAATTCGTAGAGGTGTTCGTCGAACACGCTGGCCGGTTTTTCGCTTACTTCCTTCACCCAAGCATAGAATTGTTCGATTGTGCCTATTTCGAGGCGGCTTATCCTAGCTTGGACATTCTCCGGCTCTTCGAACCACTGCGTTGGATTTTGCAAATCCCCGCTAATGCGGATTCGGAAAACGTCATAGGTTTTGACGATCTCTGCCGCCGCTTGCTTCAGAAGCTGTGTGTTGATCTCGCCCGTAATCTGGTAGGTCGCGGAAAGCATCGTGATGGACGTTCCCGGATTCATAATTTCCATGAACCATATTCGGCGCTGGGCTTGCGTTAATCCATATTGCTCGTTGGTATTCTCTGTCACATCGACACACTCCCGGTTTAGAGATTCTTTATAGATAGGCTTTGTACCTAGATGTCACTTAGTCACTCTTAGAAGAACCGCGCAGGCCATTCCCGGAACGGCTCCATCGGACTCTTCCTCATTTTTCGTGTCTACGTTTTCTGGTAACTACCGGTTATAAAGTCATACCTTGGATTACTAAAAGACTCTGTCGCATTCGCGAGCAAGAAGCCGCCCGCCGTAAAGCGGATCTAGCCGTACAGCCGGGCGTAAAAACCTCCGAGCGCCAGCAGGTCCTGATGGCGGCCCCGCTCGACGACCGTCCCTTGGTTCATGACGGTAATCAAATCCGCATGTTCCACGGTGCTGAGTCGGTGGGCGATCAGAATGGTGGTGCGCCCCTTCATCAATACGTTCAAGGCCTGCTGTACCCAATGCTGGGATTCGTTATCCAGCGCGGAAGTCGCTTCGTCCAGCAGCAGAATCGGGGCGTTTTTGAGAATCGCCCGTGCGATCGCAATTCGCTGCCTTTGTCCGCCCGACAACGACGCTCCTCTCTCTCCCACCGGCGTTTTATACTGTTCAGGAAGTTCCTGAATGAAATGGTGAGCGTACGCCGCTTTGGCCGCTTCGATCACTTCTTCATCCGTTGCATCCGGGTTGCCGTAGCGGATGTTTTCCTCAATCGTGCCGGTAAACAAGAACGGCTCCTGCGGAACGTATGCAATCTGCCTGCGGATTTCGTCCAGCGTGTAATGGCCGAACGGTTTGCCTTGGAGCAGGATTTCTCCGCTGTCCACAGGATAAAAGCCAAGCAGCAGCTTGATCAGCGTACTTTTGCCGCTGCCGCTGGCCCCCACGATAGCGGCGACCTGGCCGGGAAACACCTGCATGGAGATGTCGACAAGCACCTTTTTATCCGCCTGATAGGAAAATTCCACATCGCGAAACTCCACCGCAGCCTCCGACACGAGCTCGCTATGAGGAGATCCCAAACGCTCCGGTTCCTCTTCCTCTCTTAGTACCTCTTGAATCCGATGAGCGCCCGCGAGCGAATTTTGGGTCATCGACAGAACCATCCCCAAGTTCAACAAGGCGTGCGTCAGATTCACTTGCAGAACCGCCAGGGCGGCGACGCTTCCCATTCCCATCAGTCCGTAGGCATAAAGAAGACTGCCGATGACGATGATGCCGCAGAACGTAACGTAGCTGATAAAATGATTCACCGCAGCCTGCATGCCGTTCTTCTGCGCGGTTTGCCGAAGCGTCTGCGTCATTTGTTCGTTCAACGCCTCGTACTGGCCGTAAATCGTGCGGATGCGGAACAGCTTCACAATTTGAATGCCGCCCATAAAATCTTTGAATTTTTCGGTCATTTTACCGAGCGTTTGCAAGCCTTGTTCGGACAAGGCGCGAATATCCCGCGCAAATTTCAGACTGACCACGGAGGACAGCAGCAGAATGACGAAGGATACGCCGGCAAACCGCCAATCGATCAACACCATGGAGACAATGGAGCCGATGCAAAAGACAACTTGAAGCAGCAAAACGAAGTAAACCTGCGAGAATGTAAACTCAACGGTCGTTACGTCGTTGTTCACCCGCGACAGCAAGTCCCCATGGTGCGTCTGCTCCAGGAATCTCGGCCGCACCCGGCACAGCTTGTCATAAAGACGTTCGCGGATATTCAGCACAGTCAGCTCGACACTGCGCTGGTATAAGTAAATGAACCAGGGAGAAATCACATTTTCCAGGAACAAGACCGCGCCCAAAATAATAAAGGCTTCCACCATCAGGGACGTATCTCGGGACACGGCGAAATCAACCAAGTTATGTACGACCAAGCTGAAGGCGATCAGGAACAATGTCTGGGTGAGCGCCGTCACGGCCAGGCCAATGGCGTACTGGGTTTTGCGCTTGCGGTTCATAAACATCAGCAAGTAGCCGAGTTCTTTCACTTGCGAGAGCCATCCGCACTTTTTCATGTGTACGCCACCTCCCTGCGTTCGGCAGACTCAGTAAATTCCTGATAGTACGACTGGGCGTACAGTCCCTTCATCTTCAACAATTGTTCATGAGTGCCCTTTTCAACAATACTCCCCTGTTCCATGACCCAAATTTCGTCGGCGTTTTGTACTGTAGAAAGCCGGTGGGCAATAACCATCGTCGTTCTCTGCTTCATCAATACGCCCAGCGCTTCCTGAACCGCGCTTTCCGACTCCGGATCAAGAGCCGACGTTGGCTCGTCCAGCAGCAGAACAGGAGCATCCTTCAGGAAAGCCCGGGCCATTGCAATGCGCTGGCGCTGTCCGCCGGACAAAAAGCCTCCTCGCTCTCCAACATATGTCTGGTAGCCGTCGGGAAGCTGCATAATGAAGGAATGCGCCTGAGCGGCTTTGGCGGCTTCGATAATCTCGTCCATCGACGCTACTTCCCGCCCGTAGCCGATATTTTCAGCGATCGTGCCGCTAAACAAATATGAATCCTGGGTTACCACGGAAAAATGCGACCGAAGCTGCTCCGGATCAGCGCCGTGGATCAGGCTGCCAAACACGCGGATCTCGCCCTGGTCCTCCGGAAGCGGATAAAAGCCGTATACAAGCTTAAACACCGTGCTCTTCCCTCCGCCGCTCGCTCCGACAAGCGCGATCGTCTTCCCTTCCGGCACCGAGAAGCTAACATTCCGCAGAATCGGGGAGCTCTCCTCATACCCGAAGGTTACGTTCTGAAACTCGATGGGGGCGGCGCTCGCTTTCGGAAGCGAACGGCCATTTTCCGTTTCGGTCGGCTGCTCGACGATTTCGGAGACCCTTCTCAGGGCACCGGTCATTTCGAACGTCCGCGTGATGAGCTCGGGAATATGCTCCAGCGGTTCCAGACACAGATTCAGCAAGTACAGGAAGGCGATCAGCTCTCCCGCGCCTAGCTGCCCTTTGTAGATCAAATAGCTTCCGTAACTGACGGCGAAAATGATCGGGCTGATCATCAGCGTGGAAAGCAGCGGGTTGACCCAGGCTTCCCGCTTTTTCACGGCCAGCTTTTTTTGGGCCGTCAATTGCAGCAGCACTTGGTAGGAGCGAGATAACATGCCGGATAGCAGGTAGCTTTTTACAATAGGCATACCCCCAAGCGTATCCTGGAGGTTGACGTTCATTCGGCCCATGTTCGCCTGGGCTTCCTCCGTCAACCGCTCCAACTGCTTGCCGATCCATTGGGAAACCAGCAGCGCTACGGGAAATAACAGCAGGCTGTACAGCATCAGCTCCCATTGGAGGTAGATCAAATAACCGAAACAGCCGATGAACAACAGCGGATGATAAAACCACTGGGCGAGGTCCCGAATCATAAACTGCTGGATGAGCTGCAGGTCGTTGTTGATCCGCGACAATACGTCGCCGGAGTGCTGCTTTTCCAAATAGGAGACCGGGAGTTTACCGATATGACGCATGACATGGTTGCGGATATCCTGCACCGCAGAGGCGCTGCTTCGCTCCACGCCGAAGCTCATGAAAAACTTCGCCGGCACACCGATCAAGATGACCACAAAGACCGCGTACACGATTTGCAGAACGATTGGCCCCGCCCCCTTCTCGGCCTGGGTGGTCAGCTGCTCGATCAAACTTCCCGTCCATATCTCAATAACGGCGGCGGCAATCGCAGACAAGACACCGACGATCATCCAGCCTTTGTGACGGCTTACATAGGACATCAACCAGCGGAACGCTTTCCAGGCGGCATAAGCGGTTTGGGACTTGGAAGGCGCCGCTGTGCCTTGTTCTAGAGCAGACGGCTGGCGGTCAGCTTCCATGCAGTACCCCGGCCTCCGCTTCGATCTGCCGCTTGACTTGCTCTAAGATGTCCCGGATGACGACGGCCGTTTCTTCCACGCGCGCGAGTTCCAGCAATTCCTCGTGCGCACCCTCCAGCCGGTAATCGGCGTAAGCTTGCGTCGTTGCCCCCCGCCAGGAAGGCAATTGGTGCTTCAGGCGGAACGCTTCGCTGTCCTTCGCAATCAGTTCGTAAATCCGGGCCGGGATCGTGCCGGAATTAATAAGCTGCGCTTCGTACGCCAAGGTCGCTTTGACCTTCCGATGAACCCGCTCCCGCACGAGCGGGTTGCTCATTAATTCCTTCTCTTCTTCGTCGAAATCGGCAAGCATTTCTTCAAGCTCTTTCTCCGACGTTTCGGAAGACGTCAGCGTGTCCTTAATCCACGAGTCCACCATGAGCACGTCCGTTACGGAATAGCCTCTTTTCTCCATCGTTTTGGCTACCTCGAACGTCAGGTTGCCTCCAAAGCAGTAGCCGAGCAGCACGTAAGGTCCTTCCGGCTGGATGCGGACGATCTCGTCCACATAACGGTTCAGCATGGCCTCGTAATCGACGGCATCGTCGATAAAATCAATGCCGTAGAGCACGAACCCGCCGTCGAGCCTGCTTGCAAGCTCTCGATAACCGATGCCAAAGCCGCTGCCCGGAGGGAAGCAGAACACGTTCAGATCTCCTGCTTTATTCAGCTTAATGAAGGAGTCTCCTCCTTTATCCAGGCCCTGATCCCCCTCTCCGAAAGCCATGGCTTCAACTGTTACATTATGGAATTGGCGGTTCAGCGGTATCTCAATGCCCGTTTCATCGTAAACGGCTTGAACGAGCCTCATCAGACTTAACGAATTGCCACCCAACTCAAAAAAGTTATCCTTTACGCCGACCTGCGGAACGCCAAGCGTATCCTGCCAGACGCGGGCGATCTTCATTTCGAGCAGCGTTCTCGGCGCGACATATTCCGTTCCTCCGTCCGCGGCTTCCTCCGGCGCGGGCAGCGCTTTGCGGTCGATTTTCCCGTTCGGGGTCAGCGGCATCCGCGAAAGCTGCACGAGGTACGAAGGAATCATATAACCCGGAAGCTGCTTGGCGAGCTCCTCTTTGAGTTCATTCGCCGCCAGCCTCGTTTCTGCGACGTAATAAGCGACAAGTTGCTTATGGCCGTTCGCGTCGTCGCAGTCGAGCACCTTGGCTTCTTGCACGGCGGCGATCTTCAGCAGCTGCGTCTCGATTTCGTCCAGCTCGATCCGGTACCCGCGGATTTTCACCTGGTGGTCGATCCGGCCCAGGTATTCGATGTTGCCGTCCGGCAGCCAAGCCGCCAAGTCACCCGAGCGGTACAGTTTCTCCCCCTCCGCAAACGGGGAATCGACGAACTTCTCCGCCGTCAGATCCGGACGGTTCAGGTATCCTCTCGCAAGGCCTTCCCCGGCCACGTACATTTCGCCCGCTACGCCAATCGGCACAGGGCGGCGGTTTTCATCAAGGATGTACACCCTCAGCGTCGGGATCGGCTTGCCGATATTGCTCTTCGCCGCCTCCATTTCGACCCACGTGATTTCCTTATACGTCACGTGAACCGTCGTCTCGGTAATGCCGTACATATTGATCAGCTTCGTCTCCGGGTACTTCGCCTTGAAGCCCTTGAGCAGCAGCGGACTCAGCGCTTCGCCCCCAAAGATGACGTTGCGAATCCGCAGATCGTACGGATGGTCCGCCAAGACCTTACGCAGCAGCTGATAGAAGTACGTTGGTGTCTGGTTCAAAATCGTGACCTGTTCGCGGCTCAGCAGCGCCAGGAAATCGGCCGGATTTTTCGCCGTGAGCGGCGGTACGATGACCAGCTTGCCTCCGTTCAGCAGCGCTCCGTACATTTCCCAGACAGAGAAATCGAAGCAGAACGAGTGGAACAGCGTCCACGTGTCGGACGGCCCGAAGTCGAACAGGTTCTTGTCGTTGAACAGGAGACGCACGACGTTCTTATGTTCGATCAGCGTTCCTTTCGGTCTGCCGGTCGTTCCCGACGTGTAGATGACATATGCCAGGTTGCCCGGCCCGGAAATTGGCTCCAGGTTCGAAGCGTCCAGCGCATCGGCGGAGTCCGCCCCTCTGTCGCCCCAAACGAAATCGTCCAATTCGAGGCGCGTTCCTGCGAAGTCGGTCTTCTCATGCAGATGCTTCTGAATCAGCAATAACGGCGCGCCCGAATCCTCGATCATGAAGCGGATGCGATCCTCCGGGTAGTCGGGATCGACAGGCACGTAGGCTCCGCCCGCTTTGAGAATCGCCAGAATGCCGACAACCATATCGAGCGAGCGTTCGGCCAGAATCGCTACCAGCTGATCCGCTTCTACTCCCGTCTTTCGCAGCTTCCGCGCAAGGCGGTTGGATCGCTCGTTCAGCTCGCGGTAGGTCAGCTGCCGCTCGTTCATGACGGCGGCCACGTTGTCCGGGTAAAGCTCCGCCTGTTCTTCGAACAAGCCGTAAATCGTTTTCCCCCGCTCGAACCCGGTTTCGGTGTCATTAAATCGCTTCAGCAGCGTCTCCCTCTCGTCTGGGGACAGCACATCGGCTTGTCCGAGCTCCAGATCCGGCTGAAATAAAAGCACGGACAGCAGCCGAACAAGATGGTCGGCCGCCTGGTCCACAAATGCCCGCTCGTACCGCTGCCCGTCAAAGCTTATTTCCAGCTCAATGGAGTGGTTTTGAAGGTCGAAGCGAAAAACTGTATCGGCCGCCACCCGGTTACCCAGCGGTTCCGGATGAATCGGGGCGAAGGATGCGACGGTGTTGACGACCGGGAGGCCGTCCCCCGTATAGTCCAGATGGAGCGGCTCCACCATTTTCCGAAAAGGCAGGTGTTGATGCTCCAGCGCCTCGCCGATGGAAGCTTTGATGCCCCCGAGCAGCGTTTTCAGCGTAGTCTGGCGGCTTACGGACGTCTTGATCACCAAGATGTCATGCGGCGGCGGAGTCCCGTCGGGGTCTGCGCTATAAGAAGGCATGCCGACCAGCACTTGGTCCCGCCCGGTATATTTGAACAGCAGGCTTTTTACTCCTGCCAAAACAATCATGTACAAAGCCAAATCCGAACCGTTGGCGAGGCTAATGATTCTCTCCGAGAGTTCACTCGGCAGAGTACGGTGAAGCAAGCCCGGCTCGGCCGCAGCTTCCCCGTCGGCGGATAATTTGGAGGATTGACTGTAGGGAAGGAAGCTCAGGCTGTCATCGGCGTCAAACTTGCCGCTCCAGTACCGTTCTTCCTTTTCAAACAAAGATTTCATTTGTACCTCCCCTAAAAATGAAGTGACCGCATGCCCCGGCGCAGGTCCGAAAAAGCTTGCTTTCGGCCTGCGCGTTTACGGGCTTGGATGTTGTTCGCCGTCTTCCTTGGGATGCGCGCCGCTTTCACTTGACGGCGGAGGCGCGCTTGTAGGATTAGAACGCGAATTCGATCGTATCGACGGCACTCTTTGCGCCTGCCGCCGGTTTATGACATTCAATCCGGCTTAGCTCGAGTTGTGGATTTTCCGCAATTTGAGACAGTACCCGCAGGTAATCCTCGGTCAAGGTGCGGATCATCGCTTCTTTGAACAGCTTGGTGGCGTAGAAGAAGCCCCCGCTCAGCGCCCCGTTGTTTTCATACATAAACAGCGTCAGATCGAACTTCGCTTCTTCCAAATGGTCAAGCTCGTAAGTCTTCAGGCTGACCCCTTCCAGCTCGGCGTCTCGTTCTTCGATATTTTGCAAGTCGAAAACGGCATCGAACAGCGGGAAGCGACCCGGCTCCCGCTTCACATTCAAACGCTCCACGAGCTCCTCGAATGGATAATCCTGGTTCTCGAAAGCACCCAAAGCCGTTTCCTTCACTTCTTCCAGGTAGGACAAGAACGTTTTGTCGCCCGACGGACGATTGCGGATCGCCAGCGTATTGACAAACATCCCGATGACCGGTTCCAAATCAGCGTTCGTTCTTCCCGCCACCGGGGTACCCACGACCAAGTCCTCCTGCCCGCTGTACTTGGACAGCAGCACGGTATAAGCCGCAAGCAGCACCATGAACAGCGTGCTTTCACGCTCGGCCGCCAATTCGCGCAGCCGCGCAGAGAGAGAAGCTTCGACGTCGAACTCCAGATGCGCGCCTTCGTAGCTGCGAGCCGCAGACCGTTCGTAGTCCATCGGCAGGTCCGCCGTCGGCAACTCGCCTTCGAAGGTTTGCAGCCAGTACGCTTCCTGCCGCCCAATCCGCTCTCGGTGGGCCTTCGACTGCTGCCAAACGGCATAATCCTTGTATTGAATGCGCAGTGGCGGCAGTTCTTCCCCGGCGTAGAAACTCGAGAACTCATCGATCACAATCGCCATCGATACGCCGTCGGACACCATATGGTGCATGTCGAAAAGGAGAATATGCAGGTTCGGCTCCAGCTCGATGACCCCGGCGCGCAGCAGCGGCGGCTTGCCGAGATCAAACGGACGAACGAAGCTGCGGACGATCTGCTCGATTTGAGCCGCATCCTCTTTATCCGCTTGATGATGCTCGATAGCAAAATCGACCTGCGGGTAAATCCGCTGAACCGCTTCGGCCTTCACGATTTCAAAACCGGTGCGCAGCGATTCATGCCGTGTTATCAATTTCCGCAAGGCGGCTTCCAACCGGTCTAAGTCAAACTCGCCTTCCACCTGCACCAGCTCCGGCATGTTGTAAAGCTGATCCGCTCCATCCAGCGTGTGCTGAATGAACAGCCGTTTCTGCGCGGAGGACAGAGGGTAGTACTCTCTCTCCTCCGCTTGAGGAATGGCCTCATGCTCCCGCCGTTCCATCCGGGCGATCGCCTCGGCCATCGCCGCAATCGTCGAGTGACGGAATACGTCGCGCAGCGGCAGGTTGACGTTTAATTCCTTAAATACCTTGCCCGCCAGCGTCGTCGCCCGCAGGGAGTGGCCGCCGATGTCGAAGAAGTTGTCGTGAACGCCAATCTCCTTCGCAAGCCCCAGCACCTCCTGCCAAATCGCCGCCAGCTTCGTTTCCAGCTCATTGCGCGGTGCGACGTACTCCGTTCCGCTTCCCGCTTCCCCTTCCGGCGCTGGCAGCGCCTTCCGGTCAATCTTTCCGTTCTGCGTCAGAGGCAGGCGCTCCATCTCCACGAAGTACGACGGGATCATGTAGCCCGGCAGCTCCTGCGCCAGCGCGCCGCGCAGATCGTTCACTGCCAGCTCCGCTCCGGGATCCGGTGTGTAATACGCGCATAGCGCCTTCTGCCCGTTCGCGTCACTTCGAACCAGCACCACCGCTTCGCGCACGCCTTCCACCCGCAGCAGCTGCGACTCGATCTCGCCCGTCTCGATCCGGTACCCCCGAATTTTCGCCTGGTTGTCGATCCGGCCGATGAAGTCCACGTTGCCGTCTTCCATCCACCGCGCCAAGTCTCCCGTGCGGTACAACCGCTCGCCCGCGGCGAACGGGCTGTCTACGAACTTCTCTTCTGTCAGCCCCGGACGGTTCAAGTACCCGCGAGCTACCCCGACTCCGCCGATAACCAGCTCGCCCAGCACCCCGACCGGCACCGGATTCAGGTGCGCATCCACGATGTAGAATTTCGCATTCAGCCACGCTCTGCCGATCGGCACATGGCCTGTCTGCGGCAGCTTCGTCAGCGGCTCGTCGTAGAAACTTGAGTCGATCGCCGCTTCCGTCACGCCGTATGCGTTGATGATCCGGAACAACGAGCCGAAGCGTTCCTGCAAGGTCCGGTAATCCGCCACGCTGCAGCTGTCCGAGCTCGTGATCAACAGCTCCATCCAGCTCATATCCAGCCGCTGCTCGTGCACGTACTCCAGGAACGGCACGATCAGCGCCGGCGTCGATTCGAAGATCGTCACTTGCTGCTGGCTGATCCAGTAGTGCAGACGAGACGGATCGATCCGGTCGTCCTTCGGCACAATCACCATCGTGCCTCCGTTGTACAGCGCCCGCGCGATATCTCCCACGAACACGTCGAACGAGAAGCTTGCGAGCTGCAGCAGCCGCACCGGGAACTGATCCAACCGGTATTCCCGCCGGTAGCCCGCCGCCGTGTTCACCAGGCTGCGGTGCTCGATCATCACGCCCTTCGGCTTGCCCGTCGTTCCCGACGTATAGATCACGTACGCCAGATCCTCCGGACGGGCTTCATGGAAGCTGTCGGTGCCAACATTCTGATGGCTCTCATCGCCGTCGTCCACAGTATCCGTCAGCTTGCCGGAGACTATGCCCGAGCCAATCGGCGCATTCGCCCGCTCCTCGCTGTACGACGCTTCGTCGTCCAGGTACAGCACCGCCGCCAGCGCCAGCTCCTCTTCGTCAAGCCAGGCTTCAGCACGCTCTCGCAGCGCCGTTTGCGTCAGCAGCACCTTCGCTCCGCTGTCTTCGAGCATGAACCGCACGCGCTCCGCCGGATAATCCGGGTCGAGCGGCACATACGCCCCGCCCGCTTTCCAGACGGCCAGCACGGCCACCAGCAAGTCCACCGAACGCTCGGCGAGAATGCCGACGATCGTCTCCCGGCCGATGCCGCTTGCGCGCAGCGTAGCCGCCAAGCGGTTCGCCCGCTCGTTCAGCTCCGCATACGTCAGCCGGTCGTTCTCGTACACGACGGCCGCCTCTTCCGGCGTGCGCTCCGCCTGTTCCTCAAACAGCCGGTGGAACGCGGCCGCAGGAGCCGCTTCCGGCTGCGCCGGGTTGAACGCGCCGATAATTTGTTCTTTTTCCTCTGCCGTCAGCAAGTTCAGCTCGGCAATCTTCGCATCCGGACGGCTTACGATCGTTTCGAGCAGCTGCTCGTAATGTTTCGCCAGCCGTTCGATCGTCTCCCTTTTGTAGAGAGCCGTCGCATATTCGAAGCTGTAATCCAAGCCGCCGTTCTCCTCGCCCACATCCAAGCTGATATCAAACTTCGCGGTATCTAATACGCTCGGATAAGGAATCAGGCGAAGCCCTTCCAGCTCAAATTCCTCGTTTTCCGTATTCTGCATCGTAAACAGCGTGTCGAAGAGCGGATTGCGGCTTAAATCACGGGTGACTTGCACCTTGTCCACCAATTCTTCGAACGGATAGTTTTGATGCTCGAAGGCATGGAGGGTCGTTTCTTTGACTTCGTTCAGGTATGACAGGAATGTCTTTTCCGAAGCCGGATAACTGCGGATAGCCAGCGTGTTTAAGAAAATCCCGATCAACGGCTGCACATCTCCATGATTCCTTCCGGCAATCGGCGTACCGACGATCACGTCTTCCTGACCTGAATATTTATGCAGAAGGACGTTATACGCCGCAAGCAGCACCATAAACAGCGTCGTGCCCGTTTCCGAGGCCAGCTGCTTCAGGCCGTCGGTTTTCGAAGCGTCGAAGGAAAACTCCAGCGTTTGGCCTTCGTAGCTCTGCACGGCCGGACGCGGATAGTCGGCCGGCATTTCCAGCACCGGCAGCTCGCCTTGGAACATGTCCAGCCAGTACGCCTCCTGACGCTGAAGCCGTTCTTTCTGCTCCTGCGAATGCTGCCAAACGGTGTAGTCTTTGTACTGAATGCGCAGAGGCTCCAATTGCTCGCCGCCGTACAAGCGGACGAATTCTTCAACAAAGATTTCCATCGAGACGCCATCGGAAATAATATGATGCATGTCGTACATTAGAATATGACGTTCCGGAGCCAGCTCGACAAGGCCTACCCTCAGCAGCGGAGGCTTCGCCAAGTCAAACGGACGGACGAAACGGCGAACCATCTCTTCGGCCTCTTGCTCATCCACTCGATAGAACTCCACGGCAACATTCACGTCCTGGTAAATCCGCTGCGATGCTTCGCCGTCCACCATTTCGAACCCGGTGCGCAGCGTTTCATGCCGCGCCACGAGCTTACGGAACGCTTCTTCGAACCTTGCCCGGTCCAAAGCACCCTCCAGCAACATCGCTTCTGGCATGTTGTAGCTAAGCTCCGCGCCTTCCAGTTGATTCAGGATAAAGAGACGTTTTTGAGCAAAAGATTGCGGGTACACCTCTCGGTCATCCGCCACCGGAATGGCAACGAATGTCTGCTCATCCAGCCGGGAAATGGCGGCGGCCATGCTCTCAATGGTGGAATGGCGGAACACGTCGCGCAGCGGCAGATCCACGCTCAATTCTTTATGAATCTTGCTGACCAGCGTCGTCGCCCGCAGGGAGTGACCACCGATGTCGAAGAAGTTGTCGTGAACGCCAATCTCCTTCGCAAGCCCCAGCACCTCCTGCCAAATCGCCGCCAGCTTCGTTTCCAGCTCATTGCGCGGTGCGACGTACTCCGTTCCGCTTCCCGCTTCCCCTTCCGGCGCTGGCAGCGCCTTCCGGTCAATCTTTCCGTTCTGCGTCAGAGGCAGGCGCTCCATCTCCACGAAGTACGACGGGATCATGTAGCCCGGCAGCTCCTGCGCCAGCGCGCCGCGCAGATCGTTCACTGCCAGCTCCGCTCCGGTATCCGGCGTGTAATACGCGCACAGCGCTTTCTGCCCGTTCGCGTCACTTCGAACCAGCACCACCGCTTCGCGCACGCCTTCCACCCGCAGCAGCTGCGACTCGATCTCGCCCGTCTCGATCCGGTAGCCCCGGATTTTCGCCTGGTTGTCGATCCGGCCGATGAAGTCCACGTTGCCGTCTTCCATCCACCGCGCCAAGTCGCCCGTGCGGTACAGCCGCTCGCCCGCGGCGAACGGGCTGTCTACGAACTTCTCTTCCGTCAGCTCCGGACGGTTCAAGTACCCGCGCGCCACTCCGACTCCGCCGATGACCAGCTCGCCCAGCACCCCGACCGGCACCGGATTCAGGTGCGCATCCACGATGTAGAATTTCGCATTCAGCCACGCTTTGCCGATCGGCACATGGCCTGTCTGCGGCAGCTTCGTCAGCGGCTCGTCGTAGAAACTGGAGTCGATCGCCGCTTCCGTCACGCCGTATGCGTTGATGATCCGGAACAACGAGCCGAAGCGTTCCTGCAAGATCCGGTAATCCGCCACGCTGCAGCTGTCCGAGCTCGTGATCAACAGCTCCATCCAGCTCATATTCAGTTGCTGCTCGTGCACGTACTCCAGGAACGGCACGATCAGCGCCGGCGTCGATTCGAAGATGGTGACCCGCTCCCGCTCCATCCAGTGGTGCAGACGAGACGGATCGATCCGGTCTTCCTTCGGCACAATCACCATCGTGCCTCCGTTGTACAGCGTCCGCCCGATATCTCCCACGAACACGTCGAACGAGAAGCTTGCGAGCTGCAGCAGCCGCACCGGGAACTGATCCAGCCGATATTCCCGCCGGTAGCCCGCCGCCGTGTTCACCAGGCTGCGGTGCTCGATCATCACGCCCTTCGGCTTGCCCGTCGTTCCCGACGTGTAGATCACGTACGCCAGATCCTCCGGACGGGCTTCATGGAAGCTGTCGGCATTCGCCCGCTCCTCGCTGTACGACGCTTCGTCGTCCAGGTACAACACCGCCGCCAGCGCCAGCTCCTCTTCGCCGAGCCAAGCTTCGGCACGCTCTCGCAGCGGCGTTTGCGTCAGCAGCACCTTCGCTCCGCTGTCTTCTAGCATGAACCGCACGCGTTCCGCCGGATAATCCGGGTCGAGTGGCACATACGCCCCGCCCGCTTTCCAGACGGCCAGCACGGCCACCAGCAAGTCCACCGAACGCTCGGCGAGAATGCCGACGATCGTCTCCCGGCCGATGCCGTTTGCGCGCAGCGTGGCCGCCAAGCGGTTCGCCCGCTCGTTCAGCTCCGCATACGTCAGCCGGTCATTCTCGTACACGACGGCCGCCTCTTCCGGCGTGCGCTCTGCCTGTTCCTCAAACAGCTGGTGGAACGCGGCCGCAGGAGCCGCTTCCGGCTGCGCCGGGTTAAATGCGCCAAGAATTTGCTCTTTTTCCTCTGCCGTCAACAAGTTCAGCTCGGCAATCTTCGCATCCGGACGGCTTACGATCGCCGCAAGCAAATGTCCGAAATGAGTCGACAGCCGCCGGATCGTGCTTTCTTTATAAAGAGCTGTTGCGAATTCAAAGCTGCACTCCAGGCCGCCGTTTTCTTCCGTAACATCCACACTCAGGTCGAACTTGGCCGTGCCGTATTCGCTAGGGTACGGGGACAATTTCAGCCCTTCCAGCTCAAACTCTTTATCCTCCAAGTTTTGCAGGGAGAACATCGTGTCAAACAGCGGGTTGCGACTCAAATCCCGGCTGACCTGCACTTTATCGACGAGCTCTTCGAACGGATAATTCTGATGCTCGTAAGCGCCTAAGGTCGTTTCTTTCACTTCTTCCAGATACGAGAGGAAGGTCTTCTCCGAAGCCGGATAATTGCGGAGCGCCAGCGTATTGACGAACATTCCGATCAAAGGCTGCGTGTCTCCGTGCGTTCTGCCCGCAATCGACGTTCCGACGACCAAATCGTCCTGACCTGTGTATTTATGCAAAAGCACGGTATATGCCGCAAGCAGCACCATATACAGCGTCGTTCCTCTTTGGGCCGCCAGTTGCTTTAAGCCTTCGTTCGTTGCCTCGTCCACGAAGGACGTCAGCGTTTGTCCCTCAAAGCTCTGCACGGCAGGACGCGGATAGTCCGTCGGCATTTCCAGAACCGGCAGCTCGCCCCGGTAACGGTCCAGCCAGTAAGCTTCCTCGCGTTTCAACTGCACTTTTTGCTCGTCCGACTGCTGCCATACCGCATAGTCCTTGTATTGAATGCGCAAAGGCTCTAATGACTCGCCGCCGTACAGACGAACGAGTTCCTCGACTAACACGTCCATCGAAACCCCGTCGGAGACGATATGGTGCATGTCGAACATCAGCAAATAACGTTCGGCTGCCAGCCCTACGAGCTCCGCCCGCAGCAGCGGAGGCTTCGCCAAGTCGAAAGGCCGGATGAAGGCCTGCACGACTTCAGGCGCTTCTTCCTCGCTCGCACGACGGTACTCGACGGCAAAGTCGACGCTCTCGTAAATGCGCTGTACTGCTTCGCCTTGTACAATCTCAAAGCCGGTTCGCAGCGTTTCGTGCCGTGCGATCAGTCCGCGGAAAGCCTTCTCCAGCAGGCTCCGGTCAATTGATCCTTCCAGCAGCAGCACGCCCGGCATGTTGTAGCTCTGATCGGCCCCTTCCAGTTGATTCAGGATAAACAGCCGCTTCTGAGCTGAGGAAAGCGGATAATATGCTCTTGTGCCTGCCAGCGGAATCGACGAGAACGACTGCTCTCCGATCGAGGAGATGGCGAGAGCCATCTCCTCGATCGTCGAGTAGCGGAATACGTCGCGCAGAGGCAGCTCAACGTTCAGCTCCTGATGCACCTTGCTCACCAGTGTCGTCGCCCGCAGGGAATGGCCTCCCAGGTCGAAGAAATTGTCCAGGACTCCAATGCCGGAGTAGCCCAGTACTTCCTCCCAGATCTTCACAAGCTGGGACTCCGTCCGGTTACGCGGCGCTACGTATTCGACGCCCGTTTGTATGCCGCCTTGCGGCTCCGGCAGCGCTTTGCGGTCCACTTTGCCGTTGGTCGTCAGCGGCATGCGCTCCAACTGCACGAAGTACGACGGGATCATGTACCCCGGCATTCCCTGGGCCAGCGAGGTTCTCATTTCGCTGACCGTCAGCGTTCGGTCCGCCACAAAGTAGGCAACAAGCGCCTTCTCGCCCTCGCCGTCCTGACGGGCGAGCACCACCGCTTCTTCCACGCCCTCGACGTTCAGCAGCTGCGTCTCGATTTCGTCCAGCTCGATCCGGTACCCGCGGATCTTCACCTGATGATCGATCCGGCCCAGGTATTCGATGTTGCCGTCCGGTAGCCAAGCCGCCAAGTCACCCGAGCGGTACAGTTTCTCCCCCTCCGCAAACGGGGAATCGACGAACTTCTCCGCCGTCAGATCCGGACGGTTCAGGTATCCTCTCGCAAGGCCTTCCCCGGCCACGTACATTTCGCCCGCTACGCCGATCGGCACAGGGCGGCGGTTTTCATCCAGGACGTACACCTTCAGCGTCGGGATCGGCTTGCCGATATTACTCTTCGCCGCCTCCATTTCGACCCACGTGATTTCCTTATATGTAACGTGAACAGTCGTCTCGGTAATGCCGTACATATTGATCAGCTTCGTCTCCGGGTACTTCGTCTTGAAGCCCTTGAGCTGCAGCGGACTCAGCGCTTCGCCCCCGAAGATGACGTTGCGAATCCGCAGATCGTACGGATGGTCCGCCAAGACCTCACGCAGTAGCTGGTAGAAGTACGTTGGCGTCTGGTTCAAAATCGTGACCTGTTCGCGGCCCAGCAGCGCCAGGAAATCGGCCGGATTTTTCGCCGTCAGCGGCGGTACGATGACCAGCTTGCCTCCGTACAGCAGCGCTCCGTACATTTCCCAGACGGAGAAATCGAAGCAGAACGAGTGGAACAGCGTCCACGTGTCAGACGGCCCGAAGTCGAACAGGTTCTTGTCGTTGAACAGGAGGCGCACGACGTTCTTATGCTCGATCAGCGTTCCTTTCGGTCTGCCGGTCGTTCCCGACGTGTAGATGACATATGCCAGGTTGCCCGGCCCGGAAATTGGCTCCAGGTTCGAAGCGTCCAACGCACCTTCGGAGTCCGCCCCTCTGTCGCCCCAAACGAAATCGTCCAATTCGAGGCGCGTTCCTGCGAAGTCGGTCTTCTCGTGCAGATGCTTTTGAATCAGCAATAACGGCGCGCCCGAATCCTCGATCATGAAGCGGATGCGCTCCTCCGGGTAGTCCGGATCGACAGGCACGTATGCTCCGCCCGCTTTGAGAATCGCCAGAATGCCAACGACCATATCGAGCGAGCGTTCGGCCAGAATCGCTACCAGTTGGTCCGCTTCTACTCCCGTCTCCCGCAGCTTCCGCGCAAGGCGGTTGGATCGCTCGTTCAGCTCGCGGTAAGCCAGCTGTCGCTCGTTCATGACGGCGGCCACGTTGTCCGGGTAAAGCTCCGCCTGTTCTTCGAACAATTGAACGAGCGTCTTCTCGCGCGGAAATTCCGTGGTGGTGTCGTTAAAACGTCCGAGAAGGTCGGCCTTTTCCGCCTCCGTCACAAGTTCCAGCTCGCCCACTGTAATTTCCGGGTTATCCGTCACCTGCTCCAGCAGATGGACGAGATGTCCCTTGAGCCGCTCGATGCTGTCTTTATCGAACACTTCGGCGTTAAAGTCAAACCGGATTTCGATTTCGACTCCCGGCACCACGGTCACGTTGAAGTTATAGTTCGTCTGCTCCTCCATCTGAACGTCAGCGATCGTCAGGTCGCCGTGCTGCTGGTCGCCCGCCTGCTCCATCTGCTCGTCCACCGGATAGTTCTCGAAAGCGATGATATGGTTGATCAGGTTCTGCTTTTGCACGCTGCGGGCTTGAATTTCATACAACGGATAGTAATCATAACGCCCGGACTCCAGCGCCCACTCTTGGAGCTTCGCCATCAGGTCGGCGAACACGGTGTCCGCTTCGCTCGTGACGCGGACCGGCACCGTATTGATGAACAGCCCGATCATGGACTCGATACCCGGGATTTCCGCCGGTCTTCCGGCCACGACGCTGCCGAATACGGCATCGTTTGTTCCGTTATATTTTTGCAGCATAACGCCCCAAGCGGCTTGCAGCAGCGTATTGACCGTAACCAGGCGCTGTTTCGCCACCCGGTCCATCCGCTCGCTCAAGTCCTTGCCCAGCTCGGCGGTGACGTGATCAGCCGTAAATCTGCCGTTCGGCGCCGATTCCTTTTGTCCCGGGAGTACGGTTTGCCCTTCATAACCTGCCAGGAATGCCGTCCAATAGCCGGATGCCGCCTGATCGTCCTGTTTCTCCAACCATTCGATGTAAGCGCCATAATCCGATCCCTTATCTCCCGCTGGCTGCTTGCCGGATGCCAAGGCCGAGTACGTCTCAAACAGCTCCTGCGTCAGCTGCGGCAGGCACCAGCCGTCCATCAAAATATGCTGGAAACTCCACAGCACATGATAGCTTTGCTCTTCGGTGCGCAGGATCGTAACCCGAACGAGCGCGTCATGTTCCATGTCGAAGCCGCGAAGTTTGTCATCCTCGGCCTTTTTATCCAAATACGCTTGTTTCTCGTCCGCCTGCAAATGAAGCAGCTCTTCATATTCAAAGCCGACCGGCTTGTCGCGGTATATGATTTGCAGCGGCTCGCCCGCCGGTCCTTGCACAAAATTCGCCCGCAGCACCAAATGACGTTTCGCAAGTTCCGTCCAGCTCCTCTCGAAAAGCTGGACGTCGAGTACTCCCCTCATCGTAAATCGCGTCTGCTCGAAGTAAGCGGCCGTTTGCCGGTCAAGCGCGCTGTGGAACCACATGCCCTTCTGCATCGGCGTAAGCGAGTAAATATTTTCGATTTCCCCGAGATGGCCCGAGCGCTGGGCGATTTGCTCTAGTTCGGCGATGGTCAAGCCTTTAAATTGCACGTCGCTAGGCGTCAATTCGGTATTTTCTTTGCCTGCGCAGTGGATAATGAGCTCTCGTAGACTTTGCTCAAGCCGCTGAGCGAAGGCTTCCATCGTTACCTTGTGATACTGCTTCCGGCTGTAGCTAAGATCAAGCGATAAAGCGCCGTCCAGCACCATGCCGTTGATATCCAGCACAAAGCTGCGGGCCTGCCGGTCGCTGGCCGGGCTGCCGCTGGAATAAGAAGATATACCGATCTCGTCCTGGTTGACATCATCGTCGAACTGGCCGAGGTAATTAAAATTAATTTCCGGCTCTGCGCCCCAAACAAAGCCATCCTCCGATTTGGAGAGATAGCGGCATATGCCGTACCCAAGCCCTTTGTTCGGAATGCGGCGCAAACTTTCCTTGACCTGTTTAATCTGATAGGCCAAATCCCGGTCGGTTTCCGGCTCTAGGACGACCGGAAACTTGGTCGTAAACCAGCCGACTGTGCGCGTGATGTCGATATCCGTTCCGATCGATTCGCGTCCGTGTCCTTCGAGATTGATCCGCACCCGTTCGTGTCCCGTCCACTTGCGAACGGCTATGCCGAGCGCCGTTACCAAAATATCGTTCATTTCGGTGTTGTAGGCCCGGTGAACCCGCTTCAGCAGCAGCTCCGTTTCTTCGGGAGTCAAACGCACGAACAGCGATTCGCTGTCCTGCTGCGTCGTAACGTCCGCCTCCAGATCCTTCGGCACGGCCGGAACCGCAATTTGTTCCACGGCCTGCCAATAGGCCCGTTCCTTCGCCATCTCCGGGCTTTGCGCGTAAGCGGCCTGCTGCTCGGACCAAGTGCGGTACGCATCCGTTTTGGCCGGGAAACGAATTTCCTCGCTTTTGCCGGCCTGCTCGTAACCCAGAGCGAAATCCTCCATCAAAATGCGCCAAGACACGCCGTCCACCACGGCATGATGAACCGCGAGCAGCAAATGATCGTCGTCCGCGCACCGGAACAGTCCCGCCTTCACGAGGGGCCCGTTCTCCAGATCGATGCCCGCTTGAATGTCCGTTGCCTTCGCTTCCACAGCCTGCGCGGTATTCTCCGCATCCTTGAAGTCGAACACGTCCAGCGTGAACAGCCCGCCTTCCTGAATCGCGCGGGTCCGCGCGCTAAACCCTTGTTCCGTCTTGCGGAACACCATCCGCAAGGCGTCATGATGCTCGGCCAGCTTTTGCAGCACCTGACGCACCGTCTCTTCGTCGAAGCGTTCCTTCCGGTACAGCATCACCGACTGGTTGAAATGATGCGGGTCCGCAAAGGAGCTCTCGAAAAACCAATGCTGAATCGGCGTCAGCGCCGTTTCACCCGTTATTTCGCCTTGATCGATGGTACGTCCGATCGGTTTCACATGCAGGCTGAGCTGTGAGATAGTCGGATATTTGAACAAATCCCGGATTTCCAGCTTGTACCCGGCTTGATGAAGCCGCGAAGATACTTGAATGGACTTGATCGAGTCTCCGCCCAGCTCGAAGAAATGATCCGTTACCCCAACGCGATCGGCGTTCAATACCGCCTGCCACACATCGGCAAGCGTCCGCTCCGCTTCATTGCGGGGAGCTACGTACGCGCCGCCGGTCAGTGCGTTTCCTTCCGGGGCGGGCAAAGCCTTGCGGTCGATTTTGTCGTTCGGCGTGAGCGGCATCCGCGGAAGCTGAACAAAATGCGCCGGAATCATGTAATTCGGCAACTTTTGCGCCAGCTCGCTTCTCAGCTCGCCGAGCGTAAGCGGGCGGCCCGCGACCAGGTAAGCGCACAGTTCTTGCCCGCTTTTGCCTTCCCGCGCGATTACGATCGTCTCCTGCACGGAGTCGATCTTCAGAAGCTGCTCTTCAATCTCGCCGATCTCGATCCGGAATCCACGGATTTTCACCTGATGGTCAATCCGGCCCAAGTACTCAATATTTCCGTCCGGCAGCCAGCGGGCCAAGTCGCCCGTCCGGTACAGTCTCTCTCCGGGCTCAAACGGGTGTTCGATGAATTTCTCCGCCGTCAGATCCGGCCGGTTCCAATATCCCCGGGCGAGGCCGACGCCCGCGATGCATAATTCTCCCTCCACTCCGATAGGCGCTAGCTGATTCTGTGCGCCCAGTATATACAAGCGATGGTTCCAGATCGGACGTCCGATCGGTATCGCTCTGCGTTCGGTGTCATACGTAGACGCCGCCCACACGGATGTGGCGATCGAGGCTTCCGTCGGACCGTACGCGTTATAGTACTGTACCTTGTCTTTCCACTGCTGCACGAATTCTGCTGAAACGGCGGAGCCCGCCGTGATGAGCCTGCTCAGACTCGGCAGGCGGTCTGAATTCAAATAAGCCGCATAAGTTGGCGGCAAAGTGGCGATCGTAATTGCATGCTCGTTCATGAAACGTTCGAACAGCTGATCATCCAAAACCGTCTCGGTTGACGGTATATATAAGGTCGCCCCGAAATACAGGGCGTTGAACATCTCCCAGCACGACGCATCGAACGATAGGCTGGCGAATTGCAGCACTCGATCCTGTTCGGTCGTGTGAAGCGTATGGGCAAACGTCAGTTTCAGGCTGACCAGCCCGCGATGCTCCAGCATGACCCCTTTGGGTTTGCCCGTCGTACCTGATGTATAGATGACATAAGCCAGATCGTTCGGACCGCTGGCCGGCTCCAGGTTCGAGCCATCGTCGCTGTAGGCCTGCTCGTCATCCAGCGCCACCACGGTCCCTTCGAACGGCACCTGCAGCAGCAGCTCCCTTTGAGTCAGCAGCAACTGCGCGTTCGAGTTCTCCAGAATGTAGCGGATGCGTTCTTCCGGGTATTCCGGGTCGATCGGCACGTAGGCACCGCCAGCTTTCAGAACCGCCAGAATGCCAACGACCGTCTCCAGCGATCTCCTGGCCATCAAGCCTACCAGCTGATTGGGCAGCACGCCGACCGATCGCAGCGTCCGCGCCAGCCGGTTCGCCCGTTCATTCAGCTCCGCGTACGAAAGCCGCCGCCCCTCAAAGACAACCGCCGTCGCTTCGGGCACCCGCTTCGCCTGCTCCTCCACGAGCTGATGAATCGTCCGATCACGGGGATAGTCCTTCTCGGTATCGTTAAAGCTTTGCAGCAATTGAAATTTCTCGTCCTCCGACAGCATGTCCGCCCGCACGATGTCCAGCTCCAACTCGTGAAGCCCCACGGCCAGCAGGCGATTCAGATGGCCGACGACCCGAGTCATGAACTCGGAGTCATATAAGTGCTCGTTATATGACAGCGCTAGCTGTATCGTCCCGCCGGTTAAGCTGAATTCAAAGGAACAATCCGTGACCACGTTTTGCCCGATTTCGTCCAGATGCAGCTCCTTAAGGGATACTAGCGTATGGATGACGGGTATCCCGTCTGCATATTGCAGGTCCAGCTTCTCCGCCATTTTCAAGAACGGAATATGTTGGTGCTGAATCGCTTCCGGCAAGGAAGTCCTCAGCTCGCTCAGAAGCGTTTTAAAAGTCGCACCCACCGAAAGCGAGTTTTTCAAAATGACCGTATGATTAACGGATCGGCGCGTCTCCGTCGGTTTCCGTACAACTGGCATGCCGACCAGAATGTCAGAAGCGCCTGTATATTTATGCAAGAGCGACTGAACACCGGCGAGCAAAATCATAAAAGTGGCCAGTGGAGCCCCCTTGCTCATTTGAAGGACGCGCTGCGCCACTTCCTCCGAAAGCGAACCGCCGACGGTTGTCATAATGGGCGCCAGGGAGCTTGGAGCTTTGCTGTAAGGCAGCCGCGTCAAGGTATAATCGTCGCTACCGAATTTTTCGTTCCAAAACAACGTTTCTTTTTCAAAAGCCATCTGGATCGTTCCCCTCTCTTCATCGGCAAAAGCAATCCGGCGGAGCATATGCCGCAGCAACGCTCCAGCCTCGCTCCCCGCCTTTTCAAACATGTGACAACAATGTCAATGGCTTTCGCCAGGTCACCGCTTCGCTTGCCCGGTTGATCGCATGCGGCAATCCTCTGCCTAGCAGCTGTCCCGCTCGGCTCCCATGCGTGAAAGACAACAAAGAGCATTGTTCTACGCAAGAGATGCGGCTGCTTCCGGCTCCTCTGCTTCAATATGCTTGCTGCGGACGAGCCGCCCGAAGACGGGCTTTGGTTTAACATTGGGTTCGGAATTGGATTTGGGGGTGGACAAGGGATGTTCCTCCCATCGATGTAAGACTTGCTGTAGGGTTCCGGCCGGCCAGCAGAAAGTCGGCCGTACCTCCGGATTCGGCACCCGAGCTGCCTTTGTCGAAGCCTATGTTTAAGGATATTGATACACTCTATGTACGATTTGTGTATTCCCCCGCCTGGTGTGGATAAGTAAAGATCCGGCTGCGGGGTAGTGAGCTTTTCCTGACGATTAGATGTGACGATGGTGCTGCATGAGGCTCAAAGAATGCTCCGTATGGCATGAACGGGACAGCCCTTGGATTGGCGGTGAATTCCAGCTTTTCAAAAATGCTCACGCGCTTCATCTTCCATCGGAATTGGGATAAGGTTGGCTTCATCCTTTCTGAACCTTCTGACGTCATGGAGCAACATATTCTCGACTGTCATTTTCCACAATTGTCGGTCTCCGCATGCCAGCTTGCTGGGTTGCCAGTGGACTGGTCTCTCGCGGCACAGCTTGGACAGGTATAAAAACCATCCAATTCTATTTTCTATCATAATTGGAAGGTTGACCTAGGTAGAATTATATCAAAATTCCCAATAATGTATAGTAAAACTTTAGTTAAATTGGGTCTTCCCAACATAAAGTGTTAATATTTTGCCTAAAAAGAGCGAATGGAGAAGAAACACTGGGAATGGCTTGCCATCAATCGGGGAATTCGACGCGTGTCGACACTGAGGCGGGGTGCCGGCCAATTTGGGAGATCTTCCCTGTATACATTCTCTGCTGGTGCTCCGAATCCTTGCGCTTGCGTCTATTTTCTAAAATAATCATGGATTGTAGAGTAGGCTGTATTAGATGAGTCATATCCAGTACCCACTTGGTAAACCAAATAATTCATCTTGTTCTCTTGTAACTTTCGCAAATGGTTTTTCACTTTGTTGAATAGCATAATAGAGATTATCTTCGAGACTATTTATATGGTGATTTGACAACTTATCGTTGTTTTTAGCATTATGAAGCCATTCGACATTCCTGAATAAATTGTAGTTTATCTGCCTTTCCGTAATAAGTGCCCACTCTATCTTTTGGTCTTTAAAGAACTCTTTTTCAATCTGTAATTTCTCTACAACTCGTTTTGTCAACTTGTTAGAAGGTTTGATAGAATGTGCAATAAATTTTATACTTTTTTCTTGTTTTACTGTAAGTAACATATCTGTAGTCATAATGATGGGAAGCTTATTCTTGGGGTCAGTTGGATGTTTAACTTTTATGCAATATAGAGGGTTTTATCTAGGGGTAATAAAGGAAATTGTTCGCGAATATCAATCACTTGCTCTGACCACTTCCATTTGGCAATGATGTGCCAATTCAAAGTGTTCAGACAGATAATGGTGAAGTCGACCACTTTTCCAACCAAGAATTCGAGTAACTATCCCTATTGAAGGTACATCATGTACCGTCAACCAAGGTTTATATTCCGAAAAGTGGCCTTGACCTCTTCCTTCTTTGATTTTCCGTTGAATAGATGCTATAGAGTTACTTGATCGAATTTTGCTCATTATTTACCTTCTTTTTAGAACTACTAAATCAGAGTAAAGTTCAGTTATCTTTTTCTACTCCTAAGATATATTTTAGTTTTACTTCAAAATACAAATGTAGAATATAACAACTCACAGCTTTATACAATAGCAAAGTAATATTTTTTAGCTATATTTTACTTCGTAGCCTATTCATAGGCTACTCGTAGGGTACAGTAGGGTATGAATAAGCTATAATATGGGCTATAAGTAAGTATAATTAGTAAGCAGATGGGTCGGGTAAAAGCTATTTGATTTTCTCAATAGAGATGAATTCATGAATACTTTGGAACAGCGATGTAAAAATTCGAGACTACTCCATGAATGGATACAAAAGGAAATTTCTAATAAAATCGGGGTAACTAAACAGGTTGTTTCTAATTGGGAGCGAAACGTAGCACGGCCTAAAATTAATCATTTAATATCTTTAGCAAAGGTTTTTGACGTTACAACTGATTATTTACTTTGTATTGCTAATCGAATGACGTTCCCTACTGTGTGGGCTCAATTGATACAGGCGTATCTCCAAAGATTAACCACTCTATATGGGAATTGAAGTTTTCTTTAATTGCTATAATTATATCAAGAGAGGGTCTGTATTTATCTTGCTCCAGCTCACTCAACGTTCTTTGAGAAATGCCAATTATATTTGCAAACTTTATTTAATTTAAGTTGTTGTTTTTCTAATAGTTCGAATTCGTTGGCCTATTGTAGACATAATTGCCCTCCTAAGCTAAAAAGATCCCGATATATCATCGGGATCTTTCTTGATGTTTGTAAAATGACTAGTTCCAGACTTTTTTTACTGGTTCCACAGTTTTTTTATTGGTTCCATACATCTTTTACTGGTTCCACACTCTTTTATCACCAGATGTTCGATTACATTATAGTTGGTAAATGAAAAAACGAGCAATATCAGTACTTTTCCAACGTTTTATCAAAAACTAAATGACATTATAGTTGGTAAATCCAAATAGTTCACAATTTAAAGTTACATTATAGTTGGTAAATCCATAATAATACCATTGTATAAACTCATCAATATTAATGATTGAATTTGACTTTATACTCATACTCCCTTCATTGAGATTCTATATATTCTCCACAACTCACACAAAGTCCATCATCTTCTTGGTTTAAAATCCTGTCACACCTCATACAAACTCCTAATGTATTGTTCTTGCCGCATTTAAGACATTGCCCAATGGCGAATTTCCCATCTTCCTCTGCCTCCGATAAATCATCCCTATAATATATTGAATATGAATCACATGCCTTACAAGATACATCTGCTATCTCATTCTCCCTAATTTCAGGAAAATGTCGCTCTATTAACGAAGATATAATTTTCTCCATTTTTGAGAGTGCAGATGCTACATTCCAGTAATCCTGAACTAGTGGCATATAGTTCGTTTGATCAGGGTTATATTCTACTTCTCCATTCGTGTAATCAAGATTAAAAGTACCTTTAAAACCCTCGGATAATACTTCTAATGTAACTGTACTTGTAACCCCTTCTGAAGAGTCGATATACGGGATAACTCTCACTTTTAGGTCATTTCCAATTAAATTATGCTTAATTACTAATATGTCACACTCCTCTTTAAGATCAGGTTCAAAATATATGATTTCTAAATCTGTACGATAATAAAAATTATCTATTAATTCGTCGAAAGCTGTAGATATGTAGTCTTGATATTTCTCGATGATCTCACTTTCATCAAGAATGCGGACTCCAGCCTCTTCTTCTATATACTCTTTCCAATCTTGGACACGCTGTCTCTCCATTGCTTCAGCTTCAAACTTGATTTCCTCCAAGTAGTTGGCTGCTTCTGTCTCCGTATATGTAATAAACTTACCCTCAGCTTCTGTAATAAGCTTTTGTAGTTCAGTCATACTTTTATTGAATTTATCACTCAATTTTACATCTATAAGTTTATTATGAGCCACGTGGTTTCGGTCAGTTGTAAACTCATGCCACAGACCGCTGAACCTTCTAAAATCACATGAAAACCAGGGACAAAAATAATCTTTCCAAAAATCTTTGTCCACCTCCATTTGATCTCTCAAAGCTTCTATTAAATTAAGATGTAACTTGTCAATTGATTTTGAGTTGAAGAAGATACTGTTCATTGTGCTTTGGAAATGAAATAGTTTTTCTTTCTCGTCTCGGGAAAGTGCATTTGCTGGTTCTGCGAAACCTTCAAATGGATTAGATTCCATGTCGTCATCTCTAAATATGCTATTTTTTCGTAGTTTATACGTTTTGTAACTCAATATGCGAATTAAATCTCCTGTATCAATGGACATTAAGTTAGTATGTATATTGTCAAAACTTGGAGTTCGTCGTCTGTACTGGTCGTTTCTTTGATTGTATTTGTTTATTAAATCAGCAGGCATATAATTTCCCCACCAGTCTCCTCCCAATTTAAAAAACAATATGCTATTGATCAATCTTCTCAGAGAATTCTCCACATTATGTACTTTCTTATACAACTCTTCTGCAAAAAGTTCAGACTGGCTGTCTTCTAACCATACACATTGTTCCCATTCTCCAATCATTAGATCTTTAATCTTTATCTTTACATCATGTAGTTCAAGATTTGAAGTATCTTTAGTAGGTAGAGTAATATCTACTTTAAGTTGGATTGTCTCGGAAGTAGCTACAACAGTAAAGTTAATTAAGAATTCTTTTTGTTTATATTCAAAGGTAGCTTTACGAATAGTTTCCTTATTTAAATAAAACTCCAATCCATTGGACTCTAACTCAATCTTTAAATTATTCATAATCTCATTTGTATAGCTATAAAAATCAAATCGATTATTCTTCTTATTGATCATGACAAACTTAATCAACAGTCACTCCTCCTTTTGGATCAATGATTTAACAGTTATTATTTTCAGCATAAACAAGCTTAAATTAAAAGTCAGAGAATGACAACTTCCTCTTGCAAACATCACATTTCACTTCAATGACCAGACCAATCCCTGTAGGAATAAACGTATAAGAAAATTTTGCTCCCGATACATCAATCGGTTTGCACGAATCCCACTCTCGTATTTGTTCTTGCATTTGATCCGTAATTTCGAATATCATATGACACCTCGTTTCCCATTTATATTAGTTAGTTTAAATGAACAAACTGATTCCAACAACAAGTAACCTTTTAATTAATCATTACATACTCATTGTATTTCTCTCATAATTCGCATTCGTTCATGATACTGTTCTGTAGTTTCAACTACTTGTTCCAGCTTAGCACGACTTTGGGGTAATTTTTGACGTTTAGTGTAGATCATCGTCGTACAATGAAGCTGCCTTGTTATTTCAGAACGTGATATACGTCTGGTATGCGTTGTTTTCAATAAAGTAACTATTCTTTCAATGGCCTGTAGCAATTGCTCATCTCTTTTTCCCCAATCTACACGCTTATAAGGAACTTTATGATCATCACGATTTATTCTTTGACGTATAGGTTTACGACGAGCACATTGATGCTTTGTATTTGGATAAGAAGTCGCTAAACTTAACTCTGAATAATTTGAGTACTTTTTGACCGTTCCTGGATCAACTCCCAACCTTCTTGCTTTTTCACGCAAGCTCAAGGCTGGATTTGAGGACAATTCATTCAACTTGTCCATCCATTCGGCACCTAACTGCTTAATTCTTCCGATTCGATACATGTCCGTTTCAGTCTGATCTGGACCTCTCCGTGAATAGATAAAACCGCAGCTACACTGAAATGTTCCAACAGGTTTGGCAGTTGTTGAACATCTGCTCACTGAGACAGATTTAATTACTTTATTCCTAAAGTGGGTTGCTGCTTTGTTTAAACATGGCCAAGGTCCTTGGCCAAACGCATTTGCCTTAATATATTGGTTCTTTACCTCCAGGTCCTTCATATCCACATTTAGAAAATACTGCACTAAAAGATGTCTTAGAGGGTGAGTTGAGTGGCGAGGCTTCCTTAACATTTTGTGAAGCCAAGTATCCTGACTACCTTTATTCAATTTACAACCTAAGTCTTCAAGCATAGTCGTGCTATAGAAGGAATTGAACTGAGGAACAAGGTCTCTAAATTTGATGTTGCCTGCAGCAGTTAGGAATCCCATATATTGAAGCCTGTAGAGGTAATATTTTCTGGTTGCTTCCATATCAAGTGAGCCATAATTGTTTTTTAGGAGATCAACTGCTTTCTGAGCTATAGTGATTTCCTTGTCACTACCTTGGAGGGCAAGCGGAACAATATCTTGAAGTATAGATTCAAGAGGTATAAACTCGTGTTTCTTCCCTTTTTGTGCATAGAGAATGGGAGATTCCAAAAGATAGCACTGATGTTCCGGACACACGAAGGCACCGGTTAGTTGATGAGAACGATGCCAGTAAGCTATCCCAAACTTCAAACGATCGATCGACACACATTGATTACAGTATCTAAGAAAAAGTGGGCTTTCCACTCCGCTTGCAGGCAGGCCCATCCACATATAGATAGATTGGCAGTTCGTGTGTACTAAACTTTGAAGTATACGATTATATCGATTTTCGAGAATAAAAGGACGATAATAAGGAATGAGCGTGTGGTGCTCCAATAAGTATGAAACAGGGATAGCCTTCCCTGGTATTCGCGTGTGTAAAGCATATAGATGACCGGAATACGCAGTTACAGCAGAATCATTAGATGTAGAAAACAAGTCCCTTAATGTCTTTCTACTGCTTTCATTACCAGAATTAACATGGTACCTTGCAAAAACACTATACAATACTTCATCTGGTAATGGAGTTGGGAAGTTGATCATGTCTTTGTTTCCTTTCTGCAAACTATCTAGTCTGGCGTTCTATTTCTTTAATAACCCAGTCTTGTACTTCTTTCGAACATTTTTTATACAGAGGAAACCTATTCTGAACTAATTTAAGACTAGGATTTTTATATCGAGATTGTTTAAACCATTCAATGACTCGACTAACTGTACGTAGTGCATACGCATCCTCTGTCTCGATCTTCGATTCGAGAAGCCCCCTACTACGTGGGAGATTAGATCGGTAAGCATAGTACAGCTGATACTTAGCTTTTGAGAGCTCTCGGAAGATAACCATTCCAGATATTCGCTCACGTGGATTTTCACTATAGACTTTTGTAATAGCTTGTTTCAATTCTTGATACATCTCATCATCTTTTGTTTCCCAATTAATGGCTGTGGATATTGGTTTCCTAGGCGGGAGATGTTGCTCCATCCATTCTCTTTCTCTCTTCATGAGCCAATCATATCTATGCATGTTATACTTTCGAATTTTGGGCCTGGTGGCATCGTTCCCTAATGTCTTGATCGCCTCCAAGATAGTTTCCTTACAAGTTGTTACTTTATCTTCTGCAGCAACTGCTGCTTCGAAAAAACCGATTTCCAATACCTTTTCTTCTTCAATCCCTCTAGGGTATTTATGTTTTCTGCGTCGACCCATATATGGTCTTAAATATTTCCGAACAGTGGTTCGGTTAGAATACAATTTTTCACCAATCTGTTCTAGAGTCATCCCCATTTCAAAGTATTCTATTACCTTCTGTATGAACAAAAAACCCCAAGTTTCAATGGAATAACCAGAGTTTTCTTCTTCATTTGGCTTTGTTTTGCGAGTATAGATAAGACCGCAATGCGAACAAGTAAATCTGCCTGTAACCCACTCATGGGCTTTTCGTCTAATATTGGTAATCACAAGCTCATTATAGTGCGCGCAAATTGGGTTAAGACATGGCCAAGGACCGACCCCAAACGGGATTTTTATCGAATAACTTTCTTGACTATTTAAAAATGATTTTACGGAGCCTGATAAAAATCTCATCATAAGAATGTATACAATTATAAAGCTCCCCATATATCTTTTATCAAATAATCGTGTTATATTTTTTTCACTCAGCAACTCTTCCGTAAGTATTCCTAGTTCAAGCAAATACCTTTCACCGTAGAACTCAATAAATTCAAGCATTAATTTTTTTTTATATATAAAATCTCCACGAAAATGAATGAAGCCCCGTATACCGATACAGATCATTAGTTTTAAATGGATTGACTCTATATCTAATCCCTTTTCATTCAGCAATGTATTAATATCATTCAATAATGCTTGGTCTACCTGTCTCTTGTTTAAGACTCTATTCTCAATAACATCCTGATTACAGAAAGGACAATAGAGATCATGTAACATTTCCTTTCCATTTTTTTTGATTAGTGATTCTCCACATGTGTTACATCTAGAAATCAGGTCGCACCCATGTATCAGACACTGACTCAAAAATGAGAACTGATGCAAACGATGAAGATATACCACACGATATTGATTGTAATCTTCAATCATGCAATCAGGGCAGTATCTACCTTCTGTGCTAATAAAAGAATACAGCGAACGGGAGTTCAATTGATTTCTCGATGAGTTTACTCTCATACCTTCTTGAGTATCTGCTTGCTTTTCTTTTGTAAGGAATGGTCTTATGATTGGAAAAAAACTATGATTCTCAATGATATGATCCACGAAGTCTTCTGTAACACCTAAATCTAATGACATACGAGCAAGATTTTGGGGATAGATGATCCGCTCTGGTACGGAGTTCCCCAAAAGCTCTATTTTACTAAGTGCATATGTTTTTGTAGATCTCAAGTAATACCGGTGAACAATACTCCGGAAATCCTCATCCGGGTACGTGGGTGGAAAATATATAATTTTCCCCATTCCCCCTCCTCCTCTCATATAAATTCATCAAACGCCGCAACAAGTCCAGCACGCTTAATAGCTTCATCTGAAGAAATACCTTGTTTATTGGCCTCGGAACAAATGGAACGCATATCATCAGGTCTCAATATATCTTTGGTTTTAGACTTCGTTCTTATTGCTTTCTTTTGGTTAATTGACGACTTTGAATCCTCCTCTGGTTCTGATTTTTTACTGTCGAGAACTTTTTGAGCAATCAGTGAGTATAGTAACTCTACATCCACTTGCATATTTCGGTTTTCTAATTCAATTTGTTCCGCAAAAAACGTGGCTTTTTCAGTCGTAGCACCCATCTTCATTGCAAATGTGCACAATTGTTCGATCAAGACCTTCCGATTATGCTGAATTAATATGAGCTTATGTTCCTCAGAAAGATGGCCATCAATTGTAATTCGATGCTGGGCATCCATAATATATTTTTTAAAAGCGATCCAATCGGGCTTTAAATCTTCATACTCAGCTGGATCTATTTCATCGCCGCGTCGTATGCGCTCAAAAATGGGTTGTACAAGTCTAAATGTTTTGTTTGCAACCATTTCAAGCACATCCATCGTGATTTTTTCTGTATCCCCGTACAGAATCGTATGGCATTGCACATGCATAAATAGTTTTACAGCGAAATCAGGAATACCAAGGGTGTGGTAATACATCGCGGCTTTCAACTCAGGTGTTAGAGGCGTAAATGTTTTGGTATACTGTAAATCCCATAGTCCTTGCAAAAAGAGCTCCCACTCCAGGCCATCTTTCATTCGGTCAGTAATGTTCTCAGCATAACCATCAGGTATGCCTCGTCGGGTGTTAGCTAGTGAACTCTTAAATAGGTACAGTGCTTTAAACGTTCCAATCATAACGATCGGAATCCCAATTGAATTGGTCAGTTCCGTGATGAAATCAATCATCTTTTCTTCTCCACCTGAGTGACCTCGATGTATGCGCTGTATCTCATCAATAACAAGTACACCTAAATTGATTTGTCCCGCTACTTTCGACATCCGTTTAGCCAGAACTTCTGCACGTCCATCCTTTTCAGCTAAGTCATCATAATAGGAGGTTCCTAGCAGTTTATCCACAGCAAAATAGAAATTACGACAAAGTGCCCCTACCGATTTATTACTTGGACATTCAATATGAAGCCAAACGACTTGCTTACAAGCCAGATAGTCGGATTTATACTTGGTATGGTGAATAACCTGGGGAATTAGACTCAACACTCTCTCGTAAGATTTGGATTTCCCCATCCCACTTAGACCTATATCAGCCATTTGCTGAGCTGTCTGAATATTGCCAGCTAAATTCTCTCCATCTTCATTGGTCCCTGCGGACAATATATGATCTAAACCAATAGAAAGCTGCCTTTGATACATGGGGCTAATTGGATTTCTCGACTGGTAACCAATCTTAATCATGGTGTATAGATTTCTATATCTCTCGAAGTGGGACACTAAAGGTTGCCAGTAGGTGGGCTTGATTTGTTGGACAAGTTCCACGCGTTCTTCATCGTTCAGTTGAGAAAGATCCCCTGTAAATCGAGGCATTGAATATAAGAGTTGGTAAAGTTGATCTTGAGTCAGTCTAGGTGGGATAGCTTCAATAAAGGGGTTGTTTTGATAGGATTCAATTATTTGTGGATGGTACTTTGCCTCGATCTGTCTCCCCTTAAGATACATAAAACGATCTGATTTACTGTTCATTTATAGACCGCCTCTCTTTATTTTTACTCAAAAGAAAAAGCTGCATCTTATTTATAGGAGGAGTATGAGAAGACGTCTCCGGTGACATTAATCGAGATTCTGTAAATTCGATTGGATTTTCTTCAGTTTTCCGCTTCGCTGCCCATGAGATGGAGCTTCCATGGAGACGAGACTCAAGTTTCCTCTTGATCCGTTTATTTTTATATCTAGTGGACTTAGGTTCCCCTTGTCGACGTTCTTCCATTGCACTTCTTTCAACTTTAGTCATATATTTTGCAACAGCATCCAATTCCGATTCAATCTGATATCGCTCATTTTTTGCCGCTTTCAATTGTTTCTTTTTGAAATTTAGGAGGGCTTTCACATCATCCACATGTAGCCCTTCATATTCTTTGAACTTAGTCGTGAGACTGCATGGAATAATAGATCCATTTTTGAGTCTTATAAAAATGCTGCTGCAGTTACGGGGATCGTAGCTAACCTCAATTTCATGGTTACCCTCTATCAACTCATCTTCAAACCAACCTTCTTTTACACCGAGTTCACAAGCATAATTCAATTTATTGGCCATAATACCCCGACGTGTAACCGTCCCTTTTACTTTAGGCAGAAGGATATACCGGATCATTTCGCGAGGTTTTTCCTGAAGCAGGCTTCGCTTTGCCCCCCAATTCCACATGGAAAGTGGTGTTAACTCGACATTGTCCCTTGCCATTTCAGAAGTTACAAGATAATCATCACTGAGTGCCTTACGGTTGTATTCCAGAACAAATAAAATAACAATCTTCATAAAAGCCTCGAATGTATACACGCTGTTCTTTGAAGGATCAAGGTCTCCTCTTTCACGGTGCTGCTTATGGACTGCTCCAGGAATTAATTCCTTCACACGCCCACAAAAAGAACGAAATTGTTGCTCAATGTATGGCTTTAAATCTGCCCGATAAGAAGGAGGGTTCCCCACACGCACATTTAAACTTACTAAGTTGTTGGAGTTTTTGCTCTTCATTTCCCCCCGATCACCGACTACCATCTGCGGAAGATGCTTACACGGCCAGTCTTCTTCATTGATTGTGATTCCGTATTGAGCGCAAAATTCTACTTTGTCAGTAGATGCATTCTCGAGTGCGACCATTGCTTCGGACCAAGCATTCGTTTTAGAAATATGAGCTCCTGCAATTAGACGGCTCATTACATCTTTGACAAAATACACATGAGGTCTGCCAATTACGGTTTTATAATCAGATGAAAGTAGAAGTACATCCGCTGGCGTAGCATCAATCTCATAAAGTGCACCTGGGCTATGAATGGCTTCAACGGGTGACCCTAGCAACGCTCTCGCTTTCATCTCCGCTTTACGATCCCCTAGTTTTGCAGCCAGACGTCTCTTTTTGTTATACTCCTTTTCATACCAATATCTAAATTGCCTAAGTGACGGACAATTATCCATAATTACAATGGGCACCATAACATTGTGTTTTCGGTAGAATCCTTCGTTGTAATGCTCTTCACACATATGCTTATGGGTAGCAATGATATTCATTTTTAACCTTACATGGTATTTCTTTATCGCAGCCTTAAATCTTTCTTTATCCTTGTCCGTAATTACATAATTATGGTTTCCTTTTGGTTTGGGTCCTGTCTTTTTACTTATCTTTCTCTTATCCGAAGCAACACCTACGTCATGATAATCATGAAGTAAACCATTAATTGATTTTCCATAGAACCAATATCTTTTTAATAGATGATATATTGTTTTTGGGGGTGTTCCTGTTCGTTCAGATTCTTCTTTAATTAATGGCCCGCGTGATACGCTAAAATAAATTTCTGGCTCTTTACTTGCGATAGACTTAATTAATGCAAATTTCTTCTCTCTCTCTGCTCCATATTTATTTAGATAGTCATCCGTAGGGTGTAAGATTTTTAGATCGGGCTCATAAGAATATAAGCTGGCGGCCTCTACCTCTAACAGATTGAGCAGTTCTTTATAATCTCTACAATATGGTAAATGTATTTTTCGTTTATTATCAATATTTATCAAAACAACGTACGATTGATCAGGAGCAATCCAGAGGACTCTTTCAAAGGACATTACTTCTTCATCGTCCGAACTATGCTTTCGAAAAGCAACGACAGAATTGAGATGAATCATGGTTGCACCACCTTTGTAATTAAACTGAGCTTTCAATATGCAGAGGGGCACTTTCACGTATTGGTTCCATCATTGATGTGATCCAATGCTTGTTGGCTAGCATATGTTTTACCATGAACATTGATGTTCCTGGCTCTATGCCCAATTGATTATCGCAGTTAAGACATTTCTTGCTGATAGATAAGTCTTTACCAAGTGTTTGAAGTTTTAGCAGTATAGGTTCTGCTAACATGCTTACCATTTCCTTATCTAAGCCTGGCCTAGCATCAAGGCGTTTCGCATCGTACAACCAATCAATATTTTGAATGAACGAGACAGGTCTTCCAACATCAAAAACAACTCTCCACTGTAAATTCATTTCTTTATAATATTGATGCTCAATCTCAAATAGCTCTAAGGTACGTTTACTTAATTTATGGGTTGGTTTGATGGTCCGCGGATGTTCCTGTAGTTCTCCATCACTACTCATCGTGGTTAACATAAAATCAGTGGACATAACTATATCCTTACCTTCATATTGAGGGTGTTTTATATTCAGCTTTGCTGCAATTTCTTGAGTAACTTCGATTGGTGTTAGGGGATATTGCTCTCTGATGTCTACAACCTGATCTGACCATTCCTGAACAAGCAAATATTGATATTCATATTTAGAGAGGGTATGGTGGATACGATTGGAGTGCCATCCTAAAGTACGGGTCAACCATCCCTCTGATGCTACTTTATTATCATTGGCTTTTATAAAGGGAATATAGTTCTCCCCACGGCCTTGTCCTCTTCCATCCTTTAAACGATTAAAATGAGTTGGATGAATAGCCATTTCCTACGTGCTCCTTTCTCAAAAGAAGGCACACAACATTGATGTTATGTGCCTTCTAGTTGTGTATATTTTCCTCATCATATCACAGTGTAATTAGGTTTATAATCCTTTTTGTATAAATTTGTCCAGGGAATTCGCCAGATTACGAATTTATACGATCTTTTCTTTGCCTTTGTCTTCGTCGTACCTTTTGCAATTGTTACCAATACGATAACATAAAATATGATGCTCAATAGTAGAGTTGAATTGTAGAATCAGTATGTCTTCTTGTTCTTTATATTGAAAGACAGGTATCATCCATCCCAAAATGAAGGCACTCTCGTACCAATGTTCTTTCAGTGCTTTCTGACATGTATAGAAACGGTCTTGAAACCGCTCTATGCACCGAGATGATATTGTTTCAATTTAGGTTTATATGGTATTTTAACGTAATTTGAAGCATCTAAAACAGAATATACCCTATCATTCATAAATATGCGCAAGTCATGAATCGTCTATGACTTCCATAAACTTTCCTGACTAAATCGTGATAATCGAAGTTGCTTTTTAAGAAAAAATTCATGCATCCATCCGTCTTTCTCCAGGTTGGTCAGTATATATCTACTCGTTATATTTTTTAACTGACGAAACCGATTGATCTCAGATTTTTTAAAGAAACCTTTTGCAGCATATTCCATCACTAACTCATAATTAATACGCCCAGCACAAACTAAAGAATCCTCACTTAATTGACCCAGTGCATCGATGATTTTAAGCTGCGGACTTGGGATCACTACATTCAAACTTCCAGAAGGAAGCTCTACTCTTTGAATTTCCTCTTTCATTTCTCGTACCGTGCTTTTCCGCAGAGCATCCCACCGTCGTAATTCCTGGTCATAAAAGAGACGGATTCTTTTCCACTCCTCGATCTGCTGTATAATGTCTAGCTGTTTAACGTGTGTCTCGAAGCCCCTTAACTCGTCAGCATCAATCCATAATGATTTTTTGGGCGAAAAACGTAAATAAGACTGTTTTGGAATTGAAAGCTGTTCAAGCTTCTTTTGTTCCTCGGGCATAAGTTTGTCCCATTCAATGTTTAAAACCAGAGAAAGTAAACCATAACTATTTAAAAAATCGAACAGATTTCTCTTGTCTTCCTCATAGGTATGTAACAAGCAAAACGTTCCCACAACTCTCTGCTCTAACCATACCATGCGTTTCAGACCTAGACTTTCTTGATGATTCATCACACTATTACGTAATAATGCCAACTTCTTTTCCCTTCGTTTTAGATTTTTATAGTTCCCCTCCTTAATAAACCGTTCAAGTTGATCTAAATACACTGGTACATCGCTCCTTGTGTAAATGCATATCTATGGTTACCAAGTGCTTGCCCTGCAAAAAATAGGACTCTAATCGTTATTTTTTATGATCTGCTTAGCTAGTTTCATTAGTTGGACACTCTGTACATACTCATCCAAGTTAAGACCTTGCAATGACTCTCTTACAACAATTCTGCATTCTTCAAGTTCTTCGGAATCCGCTTCTAGATAAATAACACTCAAGTCAGTTGGGGTATATTGAATGCGGATATTCCATCCCCCGTCTCTTTGGGCTATCTCAAACCAACGCTCTCGTATCGCTTTGGAACAAGTATAATAAAGCTGCTGATACCGAATACCCATAGGTGTTACTGAAGCAAAATCATACATTTTAAAACAATCTGATTTCAGGGGCATCATCGTTCCTCCCTTTAGCTTATATCTATATTTATTGACAATAAGATTTTTTATATTCATTACATAATAAAATATCCGAATATAAATAATACTGAATAGGCTTCACCTTAGAAATGAACTTAACACTTTATTCAGGTAAAGTCAGCTTTCATACTGAATTTCGTCTTTTAACCGAGATTTTCGTGTGATAAAACAACATTCAAAAAGGAGGCACTCCGGATTGTACTATTCAATCATACTCAACAATAGATACTGTGTGGTGTTGGAGATAGGGTCGCTGAAGCATTAATCATGGAGCTTCCAACCGAAGTACTTGCAGATGAAGTTGCTTTTCAACTCCAAATGGCTTGGTTCGATGGAGAGTCTTGGGGAAAGAATGAGATGAAAAAACAACTTGATCCAGATGGCTACTATTCAGAAATCATAGAGCAATAACAAGCATTAAAAACTGGAATCACAGCGAACAAAAAAAACAACATGCCGAAATGACAGAACAATATAAATCACAACGAAAGAAGTCAGACAACACGTATTACGTTTGAAAAAATGATTCCCCTGGTAAAGCTCAGATGATAAAAATATCATCATCATCTTAAGGTAAAATAAGGACTATCTCCCATAGGAAATAGTCCCTTGCTGTATCGATTTAATTATTTGGAAGGATAAAATCCCTTCAATACATCACGCATTTCTTGCTTGACATGGATATTCGGACGTTTTTCTTTAGCTAAGGTCTCTGCATGTCACAGAAGAACTTTCTTGTAAGACGGATAGTGATAGCTTAATTGTTGGTGCATCTGATTCTTCAAGCCACTGGCATGTTCGACGATGACATTCCGCCTTGCTACCAGTTGCACAATTGTCCAGTACATGTCTAACGGAACTGTAAGATATTTTGTGTAAACATTTCACAGTGTGGACATGAACCTCTGAATTTTGTTTTGTAATTTGACCTTGAAAGGCTGTACTCGCTGAAAATAACGAGTTCTCATGTAATCGATAACTTATATACCATTTTAAACAGATAACTACACTACATACATTCTTCATCATAACGCCATAATGACATCAAAGTCAGCTCATTACCGAACTAGTTTTGGTTGACTCAAGTGACCATTCCTTTAAAGGGGGTATTTCAGACTTGGACTGTCTACTCAAAGTATCGGCCAAATGCTGTGCTAAACCTACCATGGTCAAAGTTGGATTCCAAGAACCACTAACAGGCCAAAGAGATGCACCAGTAACGTACACATTTTCTACGCCCTTAGGTCGATAATCCAGTCCTACAACTGCATCCTCATCGGAACCAATGTATAGGGTAGATCCTTCGTGTACCATGCCTGGCACTCTTATTTCTGAGGGATCTGGCCTAATGGCTTGCCATGTGCCTGATCCATTAGCATCTCCATGCCAATATTCTACTCTGCCTGGACCTTGGGGTGAGAGAACGCGTTCTAAGGCTTCAAAAGTTCCCTCCTCCATGGTGTCCCATACGGCAAGATCCTTTTCATTTTCCTCTACCTGCAGGAGCACATTACTAGTGAGGTCATTCCCTTCCGTTTTTCGAACTCTATTTCTTGGATTATTATAATCAAGCTCACCTAGCACAGCGCAGACAAACACAACATAGTCTTTGGACGATAGCAGCTGCTGCATCGATGCGGTAGCTACTACATCTGGCATATGACGTGCAGCAGTAGCGGCATTGGCTAGTGGATCGCGATCCGACAGAGCTGTGATTTGAATGTGATACTGGCCCTGAGTATGTTCATTCTCTCCCGCTAAATAAATGGCAGCTAACTCTAACTCTTCCAGTTCAGAGTTGAACTCATAGTCGTTACGCGGGATACGAGCCACAATAGAACTAATGAAATGTGCCGTAAATCGGCTTCCCGCATTGGTTACCTGTGGAAAAGAATTCAATATCAAGGTTGTGGGAGGAAGCGTACCCATTGCAAGGATTACTTTTGCATCACCCACGTTAACAATCCCGCGGCTTGTTTCCAACGCAGTAGCTTTGCCTTCCTGCTGCACAACACGGCTTACTATGCAATCAGTTGCAATTTTCAAAGAGCCCCCTTTTTCTTGTTGCTCTAACTGTCTCTGCTTCATTAGCAATGATAGAAGGGGTGCCGGCGTAGAAAACTTATTGAAATCTATACCTTGCACGGTTGACGACCCAACAGCCAATGGGGCGGGAATAACCCTTGTGGCCGATCCAATTTTGTTCAAATTCTTTTCGAGGCGTTTGGTGAGTTGTTCCTGCAAAACACCAAATATTGGACGATATCCTACCGGAAGCGCCGTGCAATCTTTATCGATTTCATTAGCCGGAATCACGTTAAGCAGGTATTCTGCCTGCTCAAAATATTCTTGAGCTGTGTTGATAACCTCCTCAGGCCAATGTCTCATCTCATCACGTGTTGGACGTGGGCACCAAGCACTCCAAAGTGTCGATCGACCACCAAAAAAGGGAACCATCCCGTGCTGCCACTTAATATACTGCTGGTTGATTGTGGATGCTGAAAGAGTCCATGGAAACGTTTCAGACAACCCACCTAATGTTTGCTGAAATGGGAGTGGCAAGTTTTGAAAATGCTCTGGCAAGAAAAAAGGTCCACGTTCAATGATCAGGATTCGAGCGTGAGGATCATTTTGCAATACACGATCTGCAAAACCAAGAGCACAAAAACCACTTCCAATAATGATGAAATTGAACCTCTCTTCCTCACGCACCCGCTTCCACTCCTCTTGAGAGAGGAAAAAAACATGATCCATAACCTGGGGACCCGTAGGATTTTGGGGACCCGGGGTGGGATATCCATAATTAAAATTGGGGGCTGAAGATGCAGTCTTCATACATAAGCCTCCTCATATGTTATTACTACTTCACATACGCCCTTTTCATCTGATTTTGTGTAATGAATGTTAGTATTTTTTTATGGTAATTTATTTTAAACGGGTACAGCAGACCTGAATTTCGGAAAAAATGTTCTGGGATGTTTTTCCTCATCCTGTGTTCTCCAAACAATTAAGTCAAACTCTTCTCCATTAACCTCTACTAATATTTTCTCTTTACCATTTAAGAAAGCAACAGTACCGATTGCTAGTAAGCCTTCAGCACTAAGTCCGACAAAAAAACCACCTTTTAGTTTTAGAAGTCTTTCCTCACCCTGATTATCCTTTTTTGTATAGTTGTATTGAATAGTAATAAATTCAGCTTTATTGCTTTTCTCTAATCGATTAACCTCCACATATTTCAAGAAATAAATCGTGTCTTCAAGAGCAGTAATTTCAAAAGGACCATCATTAATATAATAATGATACCAGAAGTGATGTCCATCAAGTTTACCAGGTGAGTCTCCTTCCTCTCCAATAAAGACATGCTCAAAAGCAGATGTACTCGTATCATCGTATTTATATTGCTCGAACCACATAGACTTCAATTTTTCTATCCATTCTACGTTAGAACTATTATTTGATAAAAAACCCTTTTTTTCTGCATATATCCTTGCGATTTTCATCGGTTCAGTTGTTATTGCAAATTGCAAGAAATTGTTTATTTCATTAGCTTCTTCTGTTGTAAGCAAGTCATCCTGATGTCTACGCCAATTATAATTATCATGCAGTTTTCTGAACAATTCATAGGACTTCATTTTTATATTCGGAATATAAACTTCAGTGAGTACGTGAACTTGCCGTTCTTTACTAGGAGTTGATGATTCGTTAGGGTAAGGATCCCTATCAACGATAACAAATCCATCACTTGCATTTTTTTCATTATCACTTACTCCTTTAATCAAGGGTTGCAAACCATTTTGCTTCATATCAGCTTGCCAAATTTCATTAACCCACATTTCAATATGCGCCACTACATACATCTCCCTTCAAGAATTTACTGTTCTTCCTGTAAGTTATGTTTTACATAATTAGCGTTCATTATTTATTCCAATTCAAGCTAATATTCAGAGATACCCGTATTCAAAAAACAGTGAGAATTACCGAGCCCCCGTCTTCCGAAAAAGTACTGCGAACCAATTTTGCAAATTAATTCACAAAAAAATAATGCACTAAGTAAGGTCTTCCTTATTTTCAATAAACTAAAAACTATGCCCGTCTCCAATATTTTTTTGAAATCGTGACCAATCGAATAAGTCTCTTAAATCAAAATGTAGATCAGGAATCTCCAATGAATAAAAAAGCATCTATAAAAACCATTTATATTGTGGTTTTTCAGATGCTTCTGCTCATTTTATGAGACTGTTCTTCTATTGGAAAACCTTTAAAGTTAGGGCATCATATGACCTGAACCATTACAAATGAGACTTGGCAAGGATATGTACTGCAAATGAATATTTCTTTCATAATTTGACAGCACTCACTTTTTGAATCCTCATCCAGACTGGTTTAAATCTGAAGCGAACCAGTCTGACTAAACATGATCTTAAAATTCAAATCACAGAGATATGGACTTAATAGCAGATATTGGTGGTTGAAAATAATATTCGCCCCCCGTTGGAATGACAAAATCATTCATAAGGTTAATTGGGCAACCATTTAAATCAAATGTGCGTGTACGAGGATTATTTTGACTAGGATCATTATTTTGACCAATGATTGGATCTTCTCCCCCTTCTCTAGGCAGTTTTTTTGAATTCGTCCATTTATTACTAATAAATTCAAACTGTTCCTCTATAGAGGTTTGATAGGAAAGAAACATAAGTCCCCTATCACCGTTTTGAGAATCCTCATATGGTGGAAGAGCTAAATTTATATTTAACGGTTCGCCATATGGTATACCTCGGCGAATGATTCTACGGGTTAAATTTGCACTTGCTGGCCTATCTGTATCGACATCTCGTGGATAAACTTTTCGAATATGTGCGGAGACCGGACAAACTTCCCCAAATTCATCTGCTTTAGCTTGATCAATTTCATCTTTAAAATCAATATCAGAACGGATTTTAGCTGCTGATGAATCGTTTTGAAAATTGAAATTGTTATTCGCTAAATCAGCCTTAGCTAATTCTTTGTTATCTTGAGTAGGTGATCTCATTATTGGTGCTCCACTTGGCCAACGTCCTACTAATTTTGCGCCAAACATAAAAGGATCGGAAATACCCACTTTAGGCCCTTCGTTAATTAAAAACTCCCAGAAACCTTTTACATCTTGGCGTAAACGTCGAACTACCAAAAACGAACCATTCTTCGCCCAAACAGGTACAGAATATACACTAGGAAGATCACTATCTTTTATTTGATCAGGAGTTATTGGATCATCATCTTTCTGTTTCGGGTAACCAAATACAAACTCTCCTGGCCAGATAAGCTTTTGTCCTGGACTAGCTTCAATTTGTGATCGAGGATCAGATGAATCAATAAATCGTTTTGTTAAGTAATCATCTAATGCAACAGAAATTTTTCCACGCACTCCTGGTTGGGATACACCATCTTTAAAACCAAAATGCTCGTGACCTGGTAAATCAAAACGTGTCTTACATGCTTGTTCAAAAACCATTTTTAAACCAGAGGATTTACCAAAACCAGGAACTTTATCAATGCTTAATTTTATTGTTGAAATCATTGCCTCAAGTTGATTGTGACTATCACTTGCTATAATTAAGCATATGTCAGGATTATTAGCACTTCCCCCCAAAACCCATTTATTCGGATGGCCTTCTGCTGTAGGATCAGTTGGATCTCCCAAATCTCCCGAACGTTTTTGTAATCCCTTTACGTATGCACTTTCCTGCCCGAAATCCAATAATTTTTCCTTTGGTAGAATTTTTTGAAGTCCCGAATATGAAAATGCCAAATTCATCCATGTGGCTATTAAGCCCTTAGGCTCATTTCCTTGGCGAGCCCACATAGTTTGATATAAGCGATTAAATGAAACAACTTCTCTCAACGTGGAAATTTTGGGTTCAATGTAACGGAGCCAATCTTTAACCAAATCAGGTTTTTCAATCTCAAAAAATATAAATTGTTGGTGATCTTTATTGAATCCTGCAAGGATATTTCCTTGAATATCATCAGCTTCTAATAAGGGTTCAGTTATAGACACTATGAAACATCTCCTTTCGAATTCGTGAAAAAACATTTATTTTTTACAGACGTCTGCATCCATCCAATGTGCCTGACTCACAATCAACTGCCTGATTTTGTGCTTGACCGAAACGACAAGCAATCCCTGTCAATTTAATAATTATATGTTCTGCAATTTGCCCTCCAAATTTAATATTTGTACCTCCGATCTTGATGTCACTTACAGTGAATGGAGCTGAATCAGGTACCTCAAAAACAGCACGTACAATCATTCCATCTTGTCCCCTTAAAATTTTCCAATAGTCCATTGCATTGGAACCATCCGGAGTTACAAATCCATCTGTATCAATACTATCTATATAAAGACCTACTGGATCTTTAAGTGTAATTGATGCACCCTTACGTGCTAACGCATTTACCTGGCCACCAATTGTAGGATCACTAGCTCTGAGTGGCGCACCATATTGTGCACAACAAATTAGTTCATTAGCATCAGTAATAAGTGTTCCATCTTGCTTCTTACGTAAAACTGTTGCATTTGCAGCAATGTCAATTTCTGCATTCAAAGTATTATTTGGCTGTATTAAATGTAAGCAACCGTGTGTAGTGTTCCACTTATTATATGGAAAATAAACACCTTCTAAAAAAAGATCTTCCATCTGCACATTTGGACTTATATATTGACGATATAGGGCTAACAACTTATTTTTATCCCCCTTAGCACCAGCTGTTTTCGACCCTTTATATAAAAGTGGATATCCTCCTGCTAAAGCTTCCCAATATTCAGGCCCTTCACAGGTAAACGTAACTTTTTTTACATTGCCATTTTGATCAAAAAAAGTATGCCACTCCAAGTATTCATCTTGTTGACGGACTTTAACAGAATTAACACCCCAAATTAATTGATCATCCTCCCTTAAAGAGATCTCCTTTAATTCTTCTGCAACTTTATATGCTGCTTCTTTAGGGTGAACTTTTTCCAAAAGCGCCCTTGGAAAACCTAACCAACTAATAACGCGGGATTTTTCGTCTTGTGTTGTTTCCGTAAATAAGGGATTATAAAACTGACTTTTACCTTGTTCGAGTTTTTCTTCAACATTTTTTATTCCTTCATTAAAAAAGTATGAGATGGCTTCACTCCAAGCTTCTCTCTGATTTGGAATGGAATCGAAATCTGTCAAATTTGCTGGTGGTGAAAAAAAGTTTAATTTCATGGCTATCTTCCTTCCGATATCAACTTATATTTGTAAGTAATTTCTTCTGCAGCTCTGAAAATCTCGTTCTTGTTCTATTATTGGAATAAACAATTAATTTTATACAATATTTAACAAAAAATTATTGCATAAATAACAAATTGTATCTTTCATATAAATCATTATGTAGATGACCCCAAAAAATGTATTCACTTCATTTTGAGTGGAATTTCGTTTCTATTTGTTATAGGATGCCTATGTAGCATTTCATAACCTGTAAATTCAAAACTTAAGAGTATCGGAATTAAGATGATAAAACAAAGTAGTTCTTATAAATATTTAATAAAATCTAGCATTTGTCGAGCAAATCAAATAAAAGGAACCCTTTAAGGGTTCCTTTTAAAAACTAAACCATAAATGATAACTGCACTTCACCAATTAACATCTTTTTGATTTCCATAGCTATAGTTTCAGCCATCAACGGCGGAACAGCATTACCTATCTGTGTAAATACAGCTGTACGTGGTCCCTCAAAATAAAAATTATCAGGAAACGACTGAAGTCTCGCTGCCTCTCTGACAGATATTGATCTGGACTGGTTAATATCCGGATGTATATAATAATGCCCGTCCTTGGCTATATGAGCCACTACTGTATGTGAATAAGGTAAATCTCTTGCTACAACCTTGAATCGATCCAGAAAAGCCTTAAGATTATTATGCGTTCTTAATCTTTCTGGGAGATCTGTGTACTTCAAACGCTTTTTTTCTCGATTCCAAAGGTCTATTGCAATATTGTATATTTCAAGATCCCTCTCATTATGCATTCTGGTTAAGTGCTGTGTTAATATATCCTCTTCATTCCTGATATTAGTATCCTTAAGGTATGATGTTGGTTCTTTAACATATTCATTCAATTGTTCACCTGGTACAAGTGGATGCAGGTCCGAAAAAATATCTTCGACTAATGCAAGTTGTTCGATTTGGGTAAAACGCGGATATTCGTATCCCAACTTCCTGTTCCATCCAATTAGTATAACTCTCTTTCTCTTTTGTAACACTCCGTAATGAGAAGCATCCAAGGTTTTATGTTTGATTTCATATCCGATTTCTCTCATTAAATCTTGAATATCCCTATAATAAGATCCTCCACCAGCATTTAAAATACCAGGTACATTTTCAAACACAAAAATATCAGGCTGATATTTGACCAGAAATTTCACATACTGTTTATAGAGATAGTTCCTCGGATCATTCTCCTTCTTCTGTGGATCTCTGGCTCGTCCAACAAGCGAATAGGCCTGACAGGGCGGACCGCCAATCAAAACATCAATTTTTTGAGTCTGGCCGGTATTCTCTAGTAACAACTCGTCAATCTTATTGAAAATATCCGGAATCGTGTCATCATTAATCTCTTGGTTTATTATACTTTCCAATAAACTCGCTGGGATTTCCTGATATAAATTTTCCTTAGTTATATTTCCTCTCAAATATTCCTTATATACATCAAGGCGGCCTTTACTTTTTAAATAATGATAGGCAGTCCTTGTTTTAATTGTCTCGGCTGCGTATGAATCCATTTCAACATGAGCTATTGGATTAAATCCCTGTCTCACAAATCCTTCTGAAAGCCCACCAGCACCGGCAAATAGGTCAATAAAGTTCATTTTCAAATCTCCCAATTCGTTATGTAGAAATTATACCAGGTTAAATTACGGAATCATATAAGTATTTCAAATTCCGAGCATAATCTCCACGTCCATGTCCCTGAACTGGTTCCAACATTCTTCTTTTTTACACCATTCTGTTATATTCTCTCCACCGGGAGGGTCAACAATGTGTCGATATGCTGCATCCGTCACTCTGTCAATCACATCTTCCAAACTCGCGGGAATTGCCTGTTTGCGCCAGATCAATTCCAAATCAATCTGCTGTTGCGTCTTATAGGATAGCCAGGCTATAGTATAGGTCACAATATTTGCTCGGTATTTATAATGGACTCTTTTCGATACACCATTAAATAGAATTGCCTTTGATATCAAATCCTTAAAATAATCCTGTTCTATCTTGGATACGTCCATGACAGATATTTTTTTTGTGAATTCGAGGAAGTTCTTTTGCGATCCCCTACTTACAATATGAGGAATCTGATCCCAAGAATTAATGTACTTAGCCAAATCAGTTTTTGTAAATAATTGAGATTTGGGATAAGTTTGGTCAAATTGTATTCGAGCGTTACGTGTTTTGTCTCTCCCTTTCAAATCAAGGTATTGACCACGAGCACGTTCATAGAACCATCTGGTTTGCCTTTGCTTTCCTTCAGTAGCGGGAGCCCATATAGTTCGGGAAAACTGTTCAATCTTTCTATGATATGGATCATTTGCGAAAAAATCATCCGTTTGAATTTTATTTTGACTATTGGCATAAGCCGAAATTCTGGGGACAATCTCGTCCAATTTTTTCGAATCCTTTATTACTGTTAATTTCATTTGTACATTTATACGTGAAACATCATTTTTCTTTTTAAGTGTGTGATATATGGAGGCTGTCGTCTGCCCGCCATTCACTATCTGAAAATCATGAATTTTCGATAGAACAAGGCTCCCGTCTTTTCGTTCCTCAAATTCCACTCTGTCAGAAGTTGCAGAGATCCCATTATTGTATGCCACAAACATTTCCGGCTCATTTATGATGGTGTCTCTTATCCCCCTATTAGTCCCTCTCATCTGAAGAAATGAACGTACATTTCGTTCAATTAAACGTTCTCCAAATTCCTCATATATATCGGCAAGTAATTGACCTGGAATAAACAACAAATATGCCTCGTATATCTCATTGGACAAAGGCATCTTCAAACATGGCAGCCCGGCCCCAAACTTGCTTAATATATCGAACTCAACTGGCTCCCTGCCCTTGCCTGAACTTAAAAGTCGATAAAGACGCTCCATATCCCAGATCTGCAGTTCCACAGAAGCGATTCCTGTCTTAGTTTCATCCAGTTTAACATTTCTGGCCATACCGTCAGTCAATAAAACTATTTTCAACTGATGAATTTGTTCATGATGATCGTATATAAACTTGGCTAATTCAAAGACTTCACTTTGTGTGGTCAACGCTTTATAAAGCCCACCAATACTTTTTTTGTAGAAAGAAACGGCCCTTCTGAGTGCAGGTTCCCAATCATTTTTCCTCAGTACAAGAGGAGGTGCAATCCTTGTATGCAGAGAGATAACCAAGGTTAGGGCATAAAGATCATTGTCCTCAACAATGGAAAAACCATTAACCTGGATACCGGTTCTTCTGAAATTAAGCACTTCAAAATCGCCAATTTCTCCGGATTCCCTTATAAAATCAAGAACAACTTCCGTGAAGACCCCCTGCTGTTCCCTATCGTGTTCTTTTGCCAGCCCATCTACATAATTTTTAAAGTCTTCTGAATAATCCCTGAAATCCTTCTCCAAATTGGTTCACTCACTTTTCCTGTTTCTTATGATAAAATCCGCTATTAGAGAAACGGTCTCGTCAAATTTTGTTTTGAAATCATGCTCCCAGATTCGTAGTATCTTCCATTCGGAACTTACATAGTGTCCAGTGACCTTTTTATCTCTTTCTACATTCCCCAACAGCTTTTCCTTCCAAAATTCCCCGTTATTCTTTGGGATATTGGAGTGAAGGGGACATTGATGCCAAAAACAGGAATCGATAAAGATAACCAGTTTATATTTTTTTATGCTAAATTAAACCATTACCCTAATATTTAACTAATTCTCCCGCCTGTTCAAGAGCAAAAAAATGCCTGGAGACTTTTCTTGCAGGTTCACCCTCAATTCTCAAACCTAATTCGATATTGGATCCCATGCCATGATAGGTCATGTTTGCGGACCCAATATATAACTCGATATTATCTACTATTAAAAGCTTGGCATGAAGACTCGCCAAGGGATCATCAGCATTTCCAATCCATTTCAGCATTGTAGGTTCTGGAATATTTCCCTTCCAGTTTGCTAGAAACTCTTTAATATTGCTGCCATTATCATGTAATGCAATCCTTACACTGCATCCCCTGAGGATGGCAGCAGCAAGAGCATCCAAAATACTAAGTGTCCTGTCATTAGCTGTAAAACTATAGCCCACTAAAAAGATTTCCCTTCTTGCACGTTCAATCATCTCTTTAATGAGTGCATAATTGCTTCTAGCTAAAGACATGGGGTTGGCAAATGGACCCGACCATGCGAGTTCCACTTCTGGAATACTCATTTCCATATTCCTTTTAGTATGCATAGCCGAGTGAAAAATTAAAATAATCACATCCGGATGTAATTCTTGCTTTCTCCACTGAGATATTAAATCCTGAATTAATGGCAGTGGAACGTTGGCAGGAAGTGTTGCTCTTTTCCATTCAGCCAGGCTGGTATATTGATCGATTTCTCCACTCCTGATGTACTGGACTATTCTCTCAAGATCAGCTAAAGAGCAGGAACATGTAATGGAAGAAATAGATTTTGCAATGGATTCGCTCTGCATTTTTCCCCCTATTCAAAGTAGGCCAGTTCAGTTTCCGAAACGGTGGGAACCAGAAACGCTCGATCCAGAAAACGATTTGACTTTTCACACGATGTTTCTGCGGCAAGCTGACACGCATGACAGGCAGCACCATTCAAGTCACCAATAGCATGCGGTTTATGTTCGGAACATAATGGGTCACCAGAACAAAAACGAGCCTCCTGAAGAGCACTCCAGAGTATCTCCTCAAACCTATCTTTCTTACCCAGTTCGACCAATCCCCCCAGACTGCCCTCCGAATCCGGTGTAGCTGTATATATAAGAATTCCTGCCATTCTTTCTGTATCGGTATTTCTGGAATATATCCTTTCCCTCAAAGAAGTTGCGGAGTATCCAGAATCCATGCATAATTGCCTCATTAATGCGTGCGAAAGGGTATGGAGAAGTACATATCTGGGTTCAGGACCTCCGGGGTACTCCATGTTTCTATCATCACAATATTGTCTGAACGCCTCTGCCATTGGAATCTGGTTGCTATTAAATTTTTCTTCCCATATTTTCAATGCATCATCGTTTAAAGTTATGAATATCCCTTCTCCTTTTGTAATGATTCCGGGTCTCCAGTTAAGATAATCCTTTTTGCTCAATGACGCCTTATACGAAGCTTTTGTCGTTTCGCTATCTGCTTTTTCAATGTTATCCGGGAGGGCTTCAATTCGGCTGAATCCATCCAGGACTCTAACCTCTGTTAATCTTCTAACCATGATAATATTGGATAATTTATCTTTGTACCGTTCTGGCACTCCCTGTTCTTCTATCTCAAAATCATGCTTGGCATCCATGGATGTTCCCTTCAACAAAGCCTGCCATTCAGGGTAATACAAATCCTGATCCACTCCTTCTCCGAGTGAGCGCTGGTTTTGTATGGCACTCCATACATCATCGACATTTTTATCCTCAAACTCTGCAAAAACCCCCATATCAATAAGCATCTGGAGATTTTCCTTGCTTTCCACTTTGGTTAGACGATCCATTACACCCGCAACATCCTGGTGTATGGGACTTGAATAGGGAGGTATGGAAAGTGCGCTCACCACTACAGGAAAATAAAGATTGGAAGCACCCCTGAGCAAAGCCCTCTGTTCTTCCTCACAAGGTTGGGTGTCCCAAGGACCCAGCCAGTTCCTGTGCCCCAAGCATTTTCCCAAACCTTTACCCATAAAAGCTTCATCAAGTGAACGTTTTTGGCCACATCCCCTGCACTCAATCTCCACGTCGGAAATTGAACCTGTAGCACCCTTGTCATTCAGGTATAACAAGTCCTTACACTTTTCTGATTTGTCCTCCTTGTGTACATAGAAATCCCATGGAAAATCATCAATATGTCCGGCAGAGCAGGCCACAATAAAACGTGCAGGAAAAACTTTTGTTAAGCCGTTTTCCTCACCACATTTACAATAACTTACATTTTCATTTTCTTTCTTGAAAAAGTTTTTGGCGAGTGACAGTTTTCTGCATTTTGGGCACACAAGGAATCGAGGGAAACGATAGGCTGGAAGCGATCCCTGCCGTGTTTCATTCTTACTCTCCACCATGGGAGGTGTGTAAATCTTTTGAATACCCAGTTTCCGTGTTAACCTCGGTTCATTTATTGGAACACATTGTTTCAGATTCCAGTCATCCACTCCGGCAATTATGATTGAAAAGTCCGGCAAATCCATGATAGCCCCAGGGCCAAAAGTAGATACAAGCTGGCTGTTTCTAACTTCTCCTATTTTCCCGTTCATGAGTCTACTCCTTTAATAAATAAATTCCAACTGATGACTCCACGTCTCTCATGGAATTTGGAATTGAAAATGTTGAAGCAGGGGCCTTTTCCCCTAATGGATATAACAATTTCTCCTTACCTCCGGTATATGTCAGACTTGTTCCGAAAGTTTTGGATTCCCACTTGTCCATCAAGGACTTTAAATGTTCTTCCACTTCATCTTCACGTTGTAATCCCATATTCTCAAGCCGCTTCCTCATAAATTCCATAATGCTTTCAATATACGCTGCATTGGACCTGAATTTTTTGGCAGTTTCTCTTTTGGACAGTTTATATTCGGACAATCTTGTCATTGAAACAAGGACTGCTGAAAGGGCTCTATCACGTGCACGGGATGAAAAAGGGGTAACGCTAATTGCTTCCACATATCGGTATAATGCAGCATGATATGAGCCAAAACGCTCGTAATGTGATACATCCCTTGGCCTCGCCCAGTTATAAACCGTAATGACCAAGCCTGGATGTTCGCGCCCCACACGGCTTGTAGCCTGGATATATTCTGCAGTTGTTTTAGGTTGTCCCGTCACTACCATCAGGCCCAAACGACTAACATCAACCCCTACGGATATCATGTTGCTGGCAAATACAACGTCAACAGGATTAACATGATTTGGAGAGTCCACATGGAAGGGCTGCTCCAGCCTTTGAAGCAATGCCGGAATCTGTGATGAATCCACCCGGCTTGTAAGTTCGGGTACATTCTCCTTAAGTTTACGATCGACAAATTGATATTTCTGTCCGCGATTGGAAGATGACAGTACACTCATTCTGCTTCTTACGTCATCTTCAATTAATCTTACAGCTCCGCCTAGTTCTCTCAAACTATTGAAATAACCAACAAGTGTTTGGTAGGGATCAAGATCTTCATCCAAATGTTTCATTGCCCCAGTTGACGAAAGTAAAGCTGCATATACCCGGACCAAGGCTGTTTTAACGCTTCGACCAGGAGCAAATATCCCCACATAGTTTCGCCCTGGTAGTTCTTTAGTTGGTTGCTCTACTGCGAAGTAGGAGTTGCCCGAATCCAGAGCAGGACTTGGAAAAATGGAAAGGCTTCTTGCGAAAAGTGACTGGATCTGTTCTTTTGCACGTCGGATTGTGGCTGTCGATGCTACAACCTTCGGTGTTACCTCCACTCCGTTCCTTATTCCACTGCATAGATAATCTATAGCTGTTTCATACAGACCCACCATTGTTCCCAAAGGCCCTGAAATTAAGTGCAATTCATCCTGGATAACTAGTTCCGGGGGAAGTAACTCACGTTGATCCATGGAATCACCTGTTATTGTACTTGTTTTCAAAACATCTTTTATCCATCCTTGAGTGTTTGGAGCAGCCCCTTCAGGAACAAATCCCCAAGGCTGAATTTGACCTTTAACTTTTCCAAATAGTGACTGGGTTTCTCCAACCCATGGCAGTCGGGCAAATTTATCAACAGTTCCAATTAAAAGCGTTGGTAACAATCTATATATTTCCTCGTCAGTAACCACAGCCGGAATCCCTTCTGGATTTTTCAAACGGTGAAACTCGCATTCACGTCTTGAACATCCGATTAAAATTCTCCTATTTTTCTTATCAAGAAAATAGTTACTACGACTGTGCAGTTCCGAACCACACCACGGACATGAAACCAACTGAACGGGAGTAGGTGCTCCAGGGCTTGGTTGTTCATTTTCCATTAGCTTTACACTTTCATCGAAGTCATTCGGGGTGTTTTTGCTACCCACCCATAATCCAATTCTGAAGGGCTCTTCCCCCCAAGAATCCTTGTCCTGTATTCGTTCCATTTCGCATGCACAGATTAAGGTTGCTGCTCTTTGGAATTGCTGGATGGTCAATAGCCTCAGGGTGTAGCGCATTAGGATGGTTACACCAGCATCTCCACGCTTTCCATTTTGCTCTTTTCGAAGTCTTCTCAGGGCCATTACAAATGCCGACAATCCGAGATATGCCTCCGTTTTACCACCACCTGTCGGAAACCACAGCAAATCAGCGACTTTTCTGTCATCATGGTCGGGTTCAACGATGCCCGTAAGGGACTGCAAAATAAATGCGATCTGGAACGGCCTCCATTGAGTACGTATTCCCTTTGGTTCCTCGGACCAATTTTTGGTTTTGCTTGCTTTTCGTGCCCAAATACTCTGTATTCGTTGTTTTGACATGACCCTATTGGCAAAGCAAAACGCTCTGAATACCTCTCTGTCCCTCCCTTCATCCCTTATTAAGCCAAGTCCCTTTCTCATACGCTTCAGGGACTCCTTGCACAATCGCAAATGTTCCTCCCCCGTGTTATATTGCTCCTCATCGAGGTCAATTTTTATCGTCTCCAAGATATCGCCTTGTTCCTCAATCCATCCTTCGTATTCATCGAGCATCGGGTTAAGACAATTATAGATTTCATCGCCATTCCTTGCTTTCGATATTTCCTTCATATCAAGCGATCCATTCCCCAGCCAGTCAGGGGGGATAACACGCGGAATTTCATATACGGGTATGATTTTGGTAAATAGACTGCCAACGAGTTCTTCATCATTCGAGAAATCATTCCAGTCAACGGCAACACCATGCCCTACTGCGAAAACACGCTGTTTTCTATACAACAAATTGTCTGCCGCCACGTCGGGAGCCTGATAACCCCGGTCCATGTTTAATTTCCTTACCGAGAACGGGTATTCGCATCCATATCCCTTTACTTTTAACAGAGGCTGATAAAGACAAAATGCATCCTTGAGAGTGTCCGGTTTCTCTCTCCGATTGACCAAAAATAAGCTGACCGCCAATCTTCCTGATCCATCTTTGAGAGGACGGGCAAGCCATTCAAGATTAACCTCTCCCATAGCGTCTGATTTCAGTGCAATTATGCGCCTCAAACCATCAGCCGGCATTAAATCAATTGTTTTTTTGTCCTTAATGGGAGTTCTTTTCCAAGGTGACTTTTTCTTCTCACCCAGCTTAAAGTACTCGCCCCATTCATAGAACACGCGAATCTTCTCCTGACCGGCTTCAACAACAAAAGACAAGCCGATTGAAGAAGGCTTCATGGCCTGCATTAAAGGTGCAATAGCTTCGGGGGTGCCATGGCCATCTTCATTGTCATCCGTCTCTGTCTTTTCATCATCTTCCTTTTCCATTAAGGTACCATTCGGCCATAGTATACCGGTCAAATATCTCTGGGAAGGAGATTCCCCGATCTCCTCATCTTCATAATTTGGTCCTACCAACTCCAATGTCAATCGATCTATTAAGTCATTACGAATATTAACCTTTTCCTGTTCTCCCATAAATATCACTCCCTATGGAATTATTATACTTTAATATTTCATTAAAAGTAGGAATAAAGTCCTTTTATGTCGAACTATATTCTGAAATTATATTATTGGGGGATGTAGCATTTGACTCTTGATACTTTAATATCCCGATTCAACAAAGAACAACAGGAAGTAATAAAGGCCCCTTTGGGAAGCTTGGCAATTAATGCAGCTGCTGGAACGGGTAAGACCAGTACTTTAGCAGCACGCATATTATATTTGCAACTTGAAATGAACATACCGGCTGATTCAATTATAGCCTTATCTTTCTCTAGAACCGCACGAAGTCGATTATTGCAAAAGCTTGAAGAATTTTGTATGGAAATTGGTATGGGTAGGACCGTACCCGTATATACATTTCATGGATTGTCATATCGTATACTAAGATTGGCAATTGAATGTAATGAAACTTGGCTTCGTCCAAATTTCAGGCTGATAGAAGGCAATGAGATATTGAATAATAATTTTGATTATCTTTTCGATAAACTGGAGAGCGCCAAAAAAGTCCCTATTGATTGTTACCTCAAGATATTGGATGAACTTCGACAAGGTTCAAATGACATGGATTGCCTTACAAAACCTAATGAACTACCTTCCAATCAGCACATATGCTGGACTGACGGTAGTAGAAATTTTAATATCAAGACCGATGATCTAAAGAAGCTATGGGCGAGATATAATAACCTGCTTCAAGTTAACAACTGCATAGATTATTGTGGTTTGATTACCGAAGCCATTCGTGTACTCGGAAATTCAGATGGACAAACATTAAAACGGTTGAGAAACGGACTGAAATATATTTTGGTGGATGAGTATCAGGATACATCGCGCGCACAAGAATCATTATTGTTTTCTATTTCCCGGGATGATATTTGCCTTAATGTTGTAGGCGATGCTGGACAAACCATTTATACGTTTAATGGTTCAAGCATATCAAATATTCTGAATTTTGAAGATCGGGCTAGATCTGTGGCACAGAAGGTACTATCTTCTACTTCTCTTATAAGAAACTACCGATCAACCGAGAATATTATAAAGGTTGCAAACCGAATAAACCTGATCAGTGGAATAGCTAATAAATTGATACCGGAATCAAAACTTGTTAATGAGGCGGTAAAGTTGATCCATGCACCATCTCTTCAGCTTGCAGGTGATTATATTGCATCTGAAGTCTCAACTCTCTTCGAAAATAGTGACATTACGCCACAGGAGATTTGTGTGTTGGTCAGAAAGAACACAGAGCATTCTCCCCAAGGAACCATTGTGATGGAAGCGTTAAATGCTCATAATTTGTCTGCAAACGTGATAAGGGATTCCGATGTTGATCACAAACGTGAAATACGCAATTATATTTCTCAAATCTGTATGAGCCCCGACTACTATGGAATGACCATTGTCGAGTTTATTAAGGCAGATACACATCGCTTACTTACCGATATTCCAGAAGGCATTCTATCTGAAGATATCAGAGATGAAATTACGGAATTTCAGAAAATGGGACTTGAATTCTGCTTTGAAATATCGGAAGAGATATATAATACCATCGAATCAGGGAACGAGCCCGAACCGAGTATACTGGATGCAAATATACAGATTCGGACAATTCATTCAGCCAAAGGAGAAGAGTTTAAAGTTGTCTTTCTTTTGTACCTCGGTGACAGAACATTTCCAAATGGAAGTTCTCCAGATATAGACGAGGAAAGAAGATTGCTTTACGTAGGTTTAACCCGTGCCAAGGAAAAGCTTTATGTAATTGGGCACCCAGGAATACACTTTGATAGTTTTTTTGATGAGTGTATGGGGGAAGGTACGGAGTTGATAGAACACTATGAGTTTAACGGTTTTACACCGACTTCCACAGATGACGACAAGATACTCGAATTGGGCGACATAGAGCTTATTAATAATGCGAAAAAGCTCCAGGAAAAAGCGGAACAGAAGTATAAAACCGAGGTGCTAAATTTTTTTGGGGATGATTTCTAAAATCAAGCTGGCAAGGAGAATAAAATATGGCACTAAAACTAATTAAATTGACAGAAGAACAAGAAAAGTGCGTGCAGTTTACTCCAAAAGGAGAATTGTTGATAAGGGGTATTCCGGGTGCCGGAAAAACGACAATTCTTCTTGAAAGAGCGAACTATCTGAACAAGTTAGAGTCTAATGAAGGAGAACGAAATGTTTTATTTTTAACTTTTAATCGGGCTTTGTCTACCTATTTAAGACAACTTGCTAAAAAGGCAACCACACAAACACCTGTTGAAGCATTAACCTTTCATACTTGGGGAGCGCAGATTCTAAAAGAGATTGGGGCCTTGAACACCAGAAATATTGCTGGAAAAGAACAAGTGGAAATGATTGCTTACGCAAAAAGGACAATCGCAAAATACGGAGACCCCACCTTTCCAAACATTAAAGCAAAAACACCACAGATGACCGAATACCAATTAATAAAGTTTCTTAAGGAGGAAGTATCCTGGATTAAGAACAACAACATGAATGAGAGAGAGAAATATTTAAGTTGTGCTCGTACAGGACGGGGAAATCAAATTCAGGTTACTAAATTGCATCGTGAATCCATTTTTGATGTTTATGAGAAATACCAGTCCATACTCACAAGCAAAAACGCACATGATTTTGATGATATTGCCATTCTGTTACTGATACATGAACACGAAATCACTGTTGATCGGAGACCGTTACATGTACTCATCGATGAAGCACAAGACCTGTCTCCTGCGCAATTAAAGGTCGTCAAGTTGCTTGCTGTTAAGAGTCTTACAATTGCAGCCGACAAAGGACAACAAATATATAGAAGATCTTTTACTTGGAAAAGCGTGGATATTGATATAAAAGGGACACGAAGTAAAATACTTAATAAAAGCTTTCGCTCCACCAAACAAATTATTCAACTTGCGAAAAGTTTGCAGGCTCACGACAAGACACTGTTAAACGATTCAGAATTTCTGCCATCCACAGATCCGGATATTAAGGGGCCAGTTCCAGAATTAAGCATGGTCAGCTCAACTGCCGAAGAAAAAAAGCAGCTTATAAAAAAAATTAAAGAGCTTATTACAGAATTCCCTACGGATACAATTGGAGTGATTGCACATTCAAATGACCGATTGGATGATATTGCACTTGCCTTAGCCAAAGTAAACATTGCTGCAATAAAAATAAAGTCGGATGAGGCCGATTTTCTAACTCAGGGTGTTAAACTTGTTTCGTTTCATTCATCCAAAGGCTTGGAATTCGATCATGTCATCGTAACCGGTCTTCAGGAGGGCAAACTTCCTATCAAACTATCAGATCCAGGCGATGATCCCGATGCTCACGTAGCGACCGAACGTCGCAAGCTGTATGTGGCCATGACTCGTGCCCGATTGACGCTTTCTCTTATTGCTGTAACTCCATTTTCCCAGTTTGTCGGGGAGCTGGATAACGATCTTTATAAGATAGTTTAAAATTCCGAAAAATTATTTAGAAGATAAATAGTTCCTAGTAATTATATATATCTAGAAAAGTCTTAGATTAAGCTGTTTTGGAGCTATTATTTACCCTTAGTTAAACATGTTGCTCACTGTAATTCCACTCAATAACCCAATCACTTGTACCAGGGTTACCCTTGCACCCACAAAGCTGCCATGGTAGCCCTGCTCTTCTTTATCTAGACTCCCGTATCAGTAAACGCTAACGTGAATCTGGTTCCTGATTTCGTTCTTCTACCATAAACATCCGTTGCAACTGTGTACAGTACATTAATCTCCATACTTAAAATCCTAACAGTCAGCATGCGCCAAACAACAAACCCGGCTGACGTCTTGGGATCCCCCCATCTGAGTCCCAAGAGTATATTGAAAGAACGAAGTGGTAGAATCCGTTTATTCAGATAGTCACAGCCGGAAAACCGTGAACTGCTCCTAGTACTCCTCTCTGAAGCCCCGAGTAATGGAGAATAACTTGCAGGGCATAGATGTATGGAGAAAATAAAGTATTAGACTCGGCGAAGCGATCTGCGACTGGCTAAGTCGGCCAGTTGCTCCTCAATGCTTCAGCTTGCCACTCTTGGTTCTCAAAGGATACACCGGGCGCGCGGGAATCGAAAGCCGGTCACGACGACCAACTGCTGCGCGAAGCTTCACAGTCTAATACTTATTATCTGGTTTGATTCGTTTTAAGGATTCACTTAATGCCTCAGTCTAAAACTTATTTTTCAAAACCTGACGATCAACAGAACCGAAAACCGCATCGAATCAACAACTCCAGTCTAATACTTTATTTTCTTCCGACAATAGAGAGTGTTGCCCCCCTTTACTCCCATGGCATGTAACATCTTAAAAGCCGAAAAATGGCTTTTATAAAAATTCTATTTGGTGACAGCATATATACGGTGCACCTTCCCGTGTACAATTCAGACAAGGGAGACTTGATATGAAATTCAAAGAAACGACGAATGAGATTCCGGCTAATCTAGACCCCAGACTGCAGCGGGTAATTGCTTTCAATCAAAGCGGGACGGAAGCTGCCGGACGGCATGCATTCAACGCAGAATCAGCGGATAAAAACGCCAATGAGATAGCGGTCATCGCCAAAGTGAAGGATATCGAGGCGTGGAAAAACCTGTCCGGGGTCCGGCAAATTTCCGACCTGGGCAGTGTACCTGAGGAGCAGGAGAACGTGCGGCTTGTGACAGCACGAATTGCCGCCGACCAGATTGAACAGATCCGCAAATCCCCGACGGTCATGAGCTTGAAGGCCTCGCAGTTATTAAAACCTCAGCAATTTAAATCCATTGAGGAAACCAAAGCCCGTGCTGACTTGCTGCCTCAAGACACTAAAAGTAACGGCGGCAAAGGGGTAGTCATCGGAATTGTGGATTACGGATGTGACTTTACACACCAAAACTTCATTAATCCAGATGGGACAAGCCGTATCCTCAGCTACTGGGACCAGACAGTTAAAAACTCCAGCGATACCGAGTTTGGATATGGCAAGGTGTTCTCACAAGAACAACTGACCAACGCTTTGAAAACACAAGACCCGTTTGCCGCATTAAAGATTCCTAACCCTAAAGATGAAGAAGAACCCTGGCATGGAACCCATGTTATGGACACTGCTGCCGGCAACGGTAACGGAACCAAAGTGCCCGGAGCAGCGCCGCAAGCAGATATCGTTTTTGTGCAATTAAATGACAAAGATGTTCCGTGGCGGGGGCCAGAGGCAGTTGAGGGGAACTTTGGAGGTTCGGTTCATCTGCTGGAGGCTCTGCAATACATCTTCAAGCTTGCTGACAACCGGCCTTGTGTCACCAATGTAAGTTTGGGCACCAATGGCGGCCCGCATGACGGCACTTCCCTGGTTGAGGCTGGACTCGATACTCTCGTTAGTGCTGCTAACAATCGCGCTATTGTACTGGCGGCCAGCAACTCTTATGCCGACGGCATCCACACGAGCGGAACAATCCAGCAGAATGAAACCCAAGATCTCCACTGGATCGTTGAAAGCTCAGACATAACTTCGAATGAAATCGAAATTTGGTACGATAAAACAGATGAATTCTCCTGCCAACTGATCGCGCCAAACGGGTTAAACCTCGGGGAGATTAAGCTTGGCACGAACCATCAGGTGCTCGGGGAACAGAACGAGATCCTGATCTTTATCTCCCACCGCGAACAAGATCCGAACAACGGTGACAACGTCATCAATATCTTCATGGAGAGAAATTTACTACCTGGTTCATGGACTCTTAAACTGCGGGGAATAAGAATTCAATCGGGTAAATATCATGCTTGGATTGAACGGGATGATAATTGGGAAGACGCTAACGGTGTGTTTTATAAAAACCAATCCCATTTCAAGCAGCCGCTGGATAATACCCACACCCTTGGTTCCATCTGCTGTGGCAAAAAATCCATCGTTGTCGGGTCTTACAGTGCCAAGGAAGCGGGTACACCGCTCTCCTACTTTTCCAGCGCCGGTCCGACACGTGACGGAAGACAAAAGCCGGAGATTAGTGCGCCGGGAGGAAATGCTACCCGAAATGAACCTAAGCAATTCAAAGTTATGGCCGCTAAATCCGGATCCATAAATGGTGTTACTGATATGATGGGCACCAGTATGGCTGCCCCGGCAGTAACCGGTATTGTTGCCCTGATGCTCGCAGAGGCCAAGGCGCACGGCAATTCCTTGACTATTGAAGATATCCATGAGATTCTCCGCAAGTCGGCTAGATCAATGGCGAACGGCTGGCATGATCGCTACGGCTTTGGCCGTATTGATGCCAATCGGGCGGTTCAACTCGTGGCTGAATTAACGCCTGTCCATTAAGGCAAACTAAAAGGAGCCGACTTTATGGGTTGGCTCCTGCTTTGATATAACAAATTAAGAAGGCGAGAAGATCACATGACACAAAAACTGGCGGTCATTGTTATTCACGGTTTAGGCAAGCAGCATGAGGACTTTGCATCAGCTTTCATTAAGGATCTGCACAAGACCTTCTTCCGAATCAGCGGCGAGAAAAACCCGGAGGCGCGAATGGTGATCAAGCCGGTGTGGTGGGCTTCTGTCTTTGCTGAGCGGGAAGAAGAATTGAAACAGAAGCTGGTAGGCGCTCCGTACAATCTGCGATACACAGAGCTAAGAGAATTCATGATTCACTATCTGGCGGATGCTGTCGCATACCAACCCCTAGAAAGCGGGGACCAGAACTATGAAGCGGTTCATCGGACGATAAGCAAGCAATTGAACCGGCTAAGTACTGAAGCCGGAGCGGATGCTCCGCTCTGCGTTATTTCACATAGTCTGGGTAGCGTTATTGCAAGCAATTTCTTCTATGATCTGCAATATGCCCGGCGGAAACCTGAAATCGTAAACCCGGATTCCGCTCTGGAACGGGGGGACACCTTGTCGCTGTTCTATTCCTGCGGATCTACCTTGCCCTTGTGGAGCCTGCGTTACGCCACGTTTGACAAGCCGATCCAAGTGCCTAGCAAGGACTTCTCCGCCAAATATCCCGATATCCCGGGCGAATGGATCAACTTTTATGATAAAGACGATGTTCTGGGCTATCCGCTGAAGAGCGTTCATCCTGAATACGACAAGGCCGTTAGTGAAGACCGTGACGTCAACGTCGGAACGCTGATCGACAGCTGGAATCCCTTATGCCACAATGGCTACCTCACAAGCAGCAAAGTCATAACCCCGATTGCAGAAGGCCTGCACAATCTATGGCAGCAAGTCAACGTGAATGCAATGACCGTACACAAATAGCTGCAACCTCGCCACCTTGATCCGTCTGGATCCGTCATGCTTTTGCGCCGATGCTGCCTGCCGGAATCCACGGTTGCTCCGGTAGTCGCAGGGTCTGCAACGCTGCGGTTCCCGCGACACAGCAAATGGCCACAGTGCGTATCGCCAGGATCAGCTGCTAGATTGGACAGATTCAACGACTGTTGTCCACTCAATCAATAATCAGGGCGGTTGCTTCCCTTCTTATGCTTAGCAGAGTATCCTGCATAGGCTGAACCATCCGGATCAGGAACTGTATCGTTCCAACGCTAGGAACATGCTCCTGATGAATCCAGGTATAGGCCTCCTGCATCTCAGGATATTCCTCCAGCACCTGTCTCACCGGCTGCACCACCAGTCCCTGCTCGTGTCCGGCCAGGAGGAGTCGGCTGTAGAGCATACCTGCTTTGCCCTATATTATTGTCGCTGCTAAGAATCACGGTTTTAACTGATTATGTGATTCTTTATATAAAAGATACATTCCATTCCGTATAAACGATTCTGGAACGAAACATACTATCCCTAATAAAATTTCTGGAGTTGAAATACAAATGGGTAAAATGGTTATTGTTCAACCCATCATTACAGAAGTAAATGAAGTCCTCAGAAGAAATGTATCCGAAATAGATAACGTGCCCGGTGTAAAATTGATCAATACCCCCAAAATCTGGGAGATTGGTGAGTACGGAAAAGGAATAATCATAGCAGTCCTTGATTCAGGATGTGACTGGCGTCACCCTGATCTTAACGGGCAGGTCATAGCGGGTAAAAACTTCACAGATATTGGAAGCCCGGATGATTATTTAGATGAACATGGGCACGGAACGCATGTCGCAGGGACTATTGCTGCTAAGCTAGATGGAAAAGGTGTTGTTGGGGTTGCCCCTGAGGCAAAACTTTTGATTTTAAAAGTACTTAGAATAGATCAGGATAATCCTCAAAACGCAATTGGCAATACTGACTGGCAAGTGGCAGCAATTGACTATGCAATTTCTTGGAGAGGTCCTAATCAAGAGAAGGTAAGAGTGATCTCTATGTCTATAATAGGTGAAGAGGGCGATGAAGCTTATCATGAGGCTATAAAAAGAGCAATAGATAATGATATTCCTGTTGTTACATGTGCGGGAAATAATGGTGATGTTGATGAAGGTGGGGATTGTAGTCCTGAAAATGATGAAATTAGCTACCCAGGTATTTATCCAGAAGTGATTTCTGTCGGAGCCGTGAAATTGGATAAGTCATTTCCCTGCTACAGTGCAACAAACTCACAGGTTGATATTGTAGCTCCTGGTGGTGATGAAAATGCTCCTATATATTCAACGACCCCAAATGGCGGTTATGGTATGGGCTGGAAAACCTCAATGGCAGTGCCGCATGTTTCAGGGGCACTTGCTCTTCTCATCAATACTATTGAACGGGAACTAGGTCGAAGATTAACAGAACGCGAAATTTATGCACAGCTTATTAAACATACAGTCTCGTTAGGAGAGAGTAAAAAGCGCGAAGGAAATGGACTTCTTGATTTAAGTATTAAATAATGCGGAAAATGTCAGCAGTAGCTGTCTTTATTTTAGCCCACGGTTGCGGGCATAATGGCCAGCTCCTGCTATCTTTCGCAGGAGCTGGCCATTTTATCTTAAGGGCACTACTCTTCAATTTAAAGCATGCGACTTTCCTTATTAACCGTACATTTATACTCTAGTCTAACTTCGTTTTTACAATCTAATTCTCATTTTCACTCTAACAATTTATCCCCTTTGGGCAAACAGTTCTTATTTATTATATCGTTTTAATTTCAAATTTATTATTTCTCCAATTTCTTGTTTATCTTCTAAGTTTAGCTTTCGTAAATTTGAAACCAAGTTTAGCTCAAACTCATCTATTTGAATATGGAATAATCCTATGTTAGAATTCACTGGCTCCTCAAGTAGCAGCCATTCTAAATCAATATCAAAATTTAGTTTTAAAGCAATTATTGTTTCAACAGATGGCCTGTACTTATCTTTCTCCAATTCACTTAATGTACCTTGAGAAACGCCAATAATTGATGAAAATTCCATCTGATTAAGCTTATTCATTTTTCGTATAATTTTTATCTTTTCTCCCAAAGTTTTCATTAATCCACCCACAATCAATAAAATACAAACAGTCCCGATCAAGAGTTTTTCATCGGGACTGTTCAAGTTTGGATATTAAGCTTTTTATAGACGAATTTTATAATTAATTAGTCATAAACGGATATATTATAATTAAATATATTTATCGGCATTTAAAAACCAATTTCTAAATCTACAATTAATAATAATCAATCACAAGCTGCTGTAAATTAGAACACAACTTTATTGTCGGAACACATCAGGATTAATAATTTATTAGACATTATTAGTTTTATTTTTAATGACCACTGTCGTTGATTTACCAACTATAATGTCAATTTACCAACTATAATGTCAATTTACCAACTATAATGTCAATTTACCAACTTTAATGTTCATTTACCAACTTTAATGTAACCGAACACCAGACAATTAATTTAGAATTTTACTAAAGCTTATTCTACGGTAACGCTTTTCGCCAGGTTACGTGGTTTATCAACATCATGACCCAGCGCAAGAGAAGCGTAGTAAGCCAACAGTTGGAGAGATACAACCGAAATTGCAGCAGACAGAATTGGAAGTGTCTTCGGAATGGCAAATACCTGATCCACGGACTTCAACAACTCAACTGCGTGCTCTTCGTACGTAATCGCAAGAACATCTGCACCACGAGCCTTGACTTCCTTAATGTTGCTCACGGTTTTCTCCAACACGGATTCCTGTGTTACCAAAGCGATAACTGGAATTCCCTCTTCGATCAATGCCAGTGTACCGTGCTTCAGCTCACCCGCAGCATATGCCTCGGAATGAATGTAGGAGATTTCCTTGAGCTTCAGGGAGCCTTCCTGTACTACAGCATAGTCCTGACCGCGACCAATAAAGAACAGGTGCTTGTGGCTTGCAATTTGCTCAGCATAGGATTTGATCGCATCTGCTTTACCCAGCATCTCTTCCACTTGCTCTGGCAGAGATTCCATAGCAGCCAGCACATGGGCTACTTGCTCATCCGTTTGTGTGCCACGCACTTGAGCGAGATACAAACCAAACAGATAGAACGCAATCAACTGCGAAGAATAGGCTTTAGTCGAGGCTACGGCAATTTCCGGTCCTGCCAGTGTAACCAACACATCATCTGCATCACGAGCGATGGAGCTACCGACTACGTTTGTAATCGCCAGTACATGAGCGCCGTTTGCTTGTGCTTCACGCAGTGCTGCCAACGTGTCAGCAGTTTCACCGGATTGGCTCACCACGATCACCAATGTCTCTGGTGTTACGATAGGTGAACGATAACGATATTCGGAAGCCACATCATTCTCTACCGGTATACGAGCCAGACTTTCAATAACCGTACGGCCAATCAAACCTGCATTGTAAGCTGTACCACACGCAACAATTTGAATGTTGCGGATATTTTTAATTTGTTCTTCTGTCAGCTTCAGTTCAGGAAGAACAACTTTTTTAGTATCTTTATCGATACGGCCCAACATTGTGTCACGATAAGCCTTAGGCTGCTCGTGAATTTCTTTCAGCATGAAATGCTCATAGCCGCCTTTTTCCGCTGTTACAGCATCCCATTCGACATGAATCATTTCCCGAGAAATAAATTGGCCTTCGATTGTCATTAATTCGACAGCATCACTGGTCAAAACAGCCATTTCGCCATCGTTCAAAATAAATACATTGCGTGTATATTTCAGAATAGCCGGAATGTCGGAACCGATAAAGTTCTCGCCTTCTCCCACACCAATAACCAGCGGGCTAGCTTGACGAACAGCAACCAGCTTATTAGGCTCATGCTCTGTCAGCACACCCAGTGCAAAAGCACCGCGCATAAAGGTAATTGCTTTTTGTACTGCTTTAACGATATCCCCTTTATATTCACGCGCAACCAGATGGGAAATAACTTCGGTGTCCGTTTCGGAAATAAAGGTATGACCTTCGCTGATCAGCTGCTCCTTCAGCTCCAGATAATTCTCAATGATTCCGTTGTGAACTACAGAGAACTTTTGGCTCTCATCCAAATGTGGATGGGAGTTTTCATCAGAAGGCTTACCGTGCGTTGCCCAACGTGTATGTCCGATACCTGCATGGCCTACCAACGGCGTACCATCCAGTTTAGCTTCTAGATTCGCCAGACGACCTTTAGCCTTGGCTACTTGCAATCCTGAATCTGTAAACACGGCAATACCCGCAGAGTCATAACCGCGATACTCCAGCTTCTTCAATCCGTCAATCAATACCTCTTGCGTATTCTGATTACCAATATATCCTACAATGCCACACATATTCGTTATCCTCCCGATCATCATTTCACAAGACGACTCATCACAGGACTAACGTGTGCGGTAGATTGTGGAATAAAGTTCATTCATCTATGAAGTTGTCAATGATAACTATAGAATTTACAGGCATCTCTTCACGAATGTAACGAAATTCCCAAACCGCGCACGCCAATGATGATGGCCGCACATTCATGAAATGAATCTTATAATTTAGGTTATAAAACAATAAAGGCATCTACCGGTGCGTTGTGTAAACAGTTGCCTGTTCATTTTCCGCTGCCGGTTTACGGCTTGATGCTTCACCGGAAGGTCCCCGCCGAATGTTTCGAACACCTTCACCTCGTCAGCTTGTTTTGTCGTGAACCGATCTGCAAGCAACTTTATTTCAACTGAATCCGTTGCTTCTCCACCAAGTTCCCCCGCACAAAATCAAGCTCTGGCGCTTGTATTACGTTACCTTACAACCCTCGCTTTCTCTATCTGAGTCACAGCATCCCTATATTATATTCAGCTAAGTATCATTTGGCAATGACACTTTATTCATAATTACACCATGAAGGCAATAAATCGCTAGTAAATAACCGCAAACGCCGTTGCCTGCTTCTTTTTCACAGGCAACCGACGTTTACAAAATTTTAAACTAATTCTTTCTTCACGACATCTACGATCTGACCGACAAATTGCTCCAGCTCATCTTTATCCGGGCCTTCGGCCATCACACGAATGAGCGATTCTGTGCCTGAAGCACGAACCAGTACACGCCCATTATCGCCCAATTGTTGTTCCACCTGCTCAATTGCTTCTGCAATAGCAGGATTCCCCTCGTAATTGCGTTTGTCCTGCACACGCACATTTACGAGCACTTGCGGATACTGTTTCATGAGCGACTTTAGCTCACTCATTTTCTTGCCGGAAGCTTTCAAGGTATCTACCAGCTGAATCCCAGTCAGCATGCCATCGCCTGTCGTATTGTGATCCAGGAAAATAACATGACCAGACTGCTCACCGCCCAGATTAAATCCACCCCGACGCATTTCTTCCATCACATAACGGTCCCCGACCGCAGTTTTTGCAGTCTTGAGTGCCAGCTTTTCAGTAGCTTTATAAAAACCGATATTACTCATCACTGTCGATACAATAGTGCTGTCCTTGAGTTTTCCAGCGCGGTTCATTGCATCTCCGCAAATGCAGAGAATATAGTCGCCGTCTACCTCTTCCCCGTTCTCATCAATTGCGATCAGACGGTCGGCATCGCCGTCAAAGGCCAGACCAATATCCGCTTTCAAGCGGCGCACTTCCTCTTTCAGCTTTTCAGGATGAGTCGAGCCGCAATGATCATTGATGTTCAAACCGTTAGGCTCGGCACCGATGGTGTGCACCTCAGCTCCCAATTCTGCAAAAAGCTTCGGCGCCAGCTCATAAGCTGCTCCGTTTGCACAATCCAGTACAATTTTTATTCCTTCAAAAGAATGGCTAATTGTTGTTTTCAAGAACTCCAGATAATCGTAACGGGAATGCTCGTCTACAACAACCGTTCCCAATCCGCCGCCAATCGGACGAGGCAGTTGGTCTTCTTTTGCATCCATGAGCTCTTCAATTTTCAATTCCGTTTCGTCTGTCAATTTAAAACCGTCACCGCCAAAAAACTTAATGCCGTTATCTTCAACTGGATTGTGTGATGCTGAGATCATTACACCAGCGTCAGCTTTCAATTGACGTGTGAGATATGCCACCCCAGGCGTCGAAACAATACCTAGGCGAACCACATTAGCTCCAATGGACAGCAAACCGGCTACAAGAGCCGATTCCAGCATCAGACCGGATATCCGTGTATCCATACCAATAACAACTGTCGGTTTCTCTACATTACCTGCTAAAACATATCCGCCGCAGCGGCCAATGCTATATGCCAGTTCGGCTGTAAGTTCCTGATTAGCAACGCCTCGTACACCATCTGTACCAAAATATTTCCCCATGTAAAATGACTCCCTTTTTTTTGTCTAATAAATCATGATTATTTACTACAGATAAAACATGTTATGGCTGACTGTTCTCCGGGGTTCCATTCGCAGAAGAATCTGCGCCGTTATGAGGATTTGTTTTATCCTCCGCAGCTGCGTTGTCCCCGGTCTTAGCGTCAGAGTTTCCACTTTGATTGCCTTGCCCCTCCTGTGGCCTCTCCTGCCCCTTTTCGCCACTACCAGAGGGGTTTGATTCATTCTCACTATTCGGATTCGTTACAGCAGGCGTAGAAGGGCTCTCAATGTTGATCGTTGCCTTTAGTTGGCCAGCATTTCCGGCTTGCGTAATATATTTAGGCAAGCCTACTTTCAGAGTAACCTCGTGTTGACCAGCCGCGAGGCCACTTACATCTGCCACCAAACTAATATCATCATTGGTTAAATTGTTTACCAGATCCTGCGGGCCCTTCACAGTAACATCCATCGTCTTGCCTGCGGGCGCTGTAACAGTCGCAGTCGCTCCATCTCCTGCACCTTGTAAAACGATTGGGATGCCTGACAGCGTCCGTTCCGTATCTGTGACTTCATTGGAAGGAACAACAGTCACCTGAATTTGTATGGACCCTGGCTCGATTTTATCAGAACCTGAGGGGGCTGCCAAATTAGCTTGAACTGTACGAGTCCCCGCTTCCGTAAATTGGCTTAAATCCAATGTAGCCGTGACGTAAGAGCTGAGGCTGCTCAATACATCCTGCGATGCATATACCGCCGCTTCCTTCACGTTTGCATTCACTTTAGAAAGCACCAGTCCGTCTGGCAACTCTCCGGAATAGACAATCTTAACAGGCACAGACTTCGCCTGCTGAGTTACCGGAATTTCAACGGACACAGTAGACGGCTCAATGACCGCTCCCGTAAGTTCCTGTCCCTTTTTATTATAAGCCTTCAGTTTTACACGCTTCTGTTCAAACTTTTCTGAGATGCCATCCGTATTAACAGCCCCCAGAACGGCAGTGACGGTACTCAACTGGCTTTTGGGCAAGGTGACCTTTACGGTCTGAGGAGCAATCACAGGCTTACCAAGCTGCAGTCCCGCATCTGGGTTTCCTTTAGGAACTATAGATACATTAAATGATTTCGTTTGTTTTTCCTCAATCGTCACTGTAACACGGTTAGGAGTCATAGATACCAACTCCACTCCATCCGGCAAGTCCGGTTCGAGTGACAATGTTTTAGTACCTGCTCCTAGGCCGTTTAAGTTTAGCTTTGCTTGATAATTATCCGCAAAAAAGGAAGTCAACACAGAACGCTGTCCTCTGACCTCCATCTTAACATGGTCAGTATCCATGGTTGACAATACATATTTTGAATCATCCAGACCACTGGCCTGAATGGCTACATTATCAATCACTTTATTATTATAAGAAACGGTCAGCGTAGATGAAGGTGTACCTGTATCTAGATGGACCATTCCCCACAGCAGGATAGCAACCGCAAGCGCCAATATCTTGGAAATCGTATTATTGTTAATCCATTTGTCCATCATGAATTTCCACGGCCTCCCCTCCGATTCCAGAATGAGCCGCGTTTTTCCTTCAAAGACGGTGTTGGCCGCAACTCCTCATACAGCTTGGAGATTAGGGATTCTTCCTTAATGTCGCGCACGACCTGTCCATTAATGGCCAAAGAAATTTGTCCTGTTTCCTCCGATACCACGACAGTTACGGCATCCGTTACCTCACTCACCCCAATCGCAGCCCGGTGACGGGTTCCCAGCTCTTTGCTAATGAACGGATTTTCCGATAATGGCAAATAACAGGCCGCAGAAGCAATCTGTTTATTTTGAATAATCACCGCACCATCATGCAGAGGTGTATTAGGAATGAAGATGTTAATTAGCAGTTCAGAACTGACTACAGCCTGTGTCTTGATACCAGACTCCGTATATTCGTTTAGCCCGGTCTCGCGCTCAAATACGACCAAAGCTCCTATTTTCCTACGTGATAAATAATTCAGCGCCTTAATCATTTCTCCGATTAACTTGTTAATCTCTTCATCATCCGCAGACGAACGCCCAAATAATTTGCCACGCCCCAATTGCTCCAGTGCACGACGCAACTCAGGCTGGAAAATAATAAAGATAGCCACCACACCAAAGGTGAACATCTGATTCATCAACCACTTGAGCGTATACAAATCAAACCAGGTGCTAACCGCCCAAATGACAACCAGAAACAGAATCCCTTTCAACAATTGAACTGCACGCGTTCCGCGAACAAGTAAAATAAGCTGATACATAATATAGGTTACGATCAAAATGTCGATAATATCTTTAATGGACTCTTTCCAAGTCAGGTCCGCAAAATAATCCAACATGCGCATGCCCCCGCAATTTTCTGTAGTGAGTGGGTGTAATATGTACACAGTGTGCTCTCTCTATCTAGGTTATAACGATCAGGCTCACGTTGCAAGCTGTGTGACAAAAGAACCGCCAAAATCAGTAAAATACAGTACAATTCGCCAGCTTCATATACAAAAAAACGCCTTTTCCAGCGGAAAGAGGCGCTCGATATCGTCCTTGCCATTTCAAGCTTCTTTTATGGAGAAGAAGGTCCCCCGAATAAATCAGTAACCTTGTACCAAATCCAATCCAAGGTTTGATCAATACTTTTAACCTGTCCTGCAATATGGGCGGTGGACGCTTGATAATAAGAACCATCAATTACAGTGACATTTCCTTCCACTTCGCCGTATACACGGGCTTCACCATTTTGCACTGTTAAATCTCCGGCAATGGATTTCCCCTCAGGCACAATCACAGTATCGCCCTGAATAACAACTTGATCCAGATGACTTCCTTTGACTACCAATTGATGGTCCGTGCTAGAAAAGCTGGCCATGCTTGAGCATATAACAATAAGGAAGAAGGCGGCGGCTGTTACAGCGGGATGCCTTTTCACCCAGGTCAGCATAGGCACCGCAGTCTGTCTTTTATGCGGCGGCAAAGCATTCATAATGCGAAATGTCAGCTCATCCGATACACACGGCACTTGATGATAGCGTGTACCGTAAAGCATCGCATCCGTCCGCTCCAGCTCTTTAAAACGCATGCGGCATTCCGGGCAGTCTAACAAGTGCTGTTCCAACTCATGTTTGTCCTGCTCAGACAGGTCGCCATCTAGATAGTCATGCATAAAAGAGACGGCTTGTTTGCAATCCATATGAGCCAATCCTTTCTAATATTCTTCCGTGTTTCTCAACATAACATGCTCCGGCTTAGAAACTTTGCTCATCTTACATACGTTACAACGAGCATTATGTTTCATAAAAACATCTACGCAGACTCTTTTCCTAGAATCTATGCGCATGATCTATAGCTTGTGCTCCAGTTTTTTGCGCAGAAAATCCCGTCCCCTGTGTACTCTTGTCTTAATAGTGGTGACTGGGAGATTGAGCACATCGCTGATTTCCTGTAAGGAAAGCTCCTGCAAGTACCGTAAAACCATAATCGTTCTGTATTTATCCGGAAGGCTGTCGATGGCGTCATGAATCAAGGCCTGTGTTTCAGACAGAAGCGTGCTCCCCTCAGGGGTAAGCTCTTCACTGGCGAGCATGGCGTACCCATCGACACCTTCCTGATCATTCATTTCAGCATCAAGTGAGTATGTAGGTTTTCTCCTTCGCAGACGATCAATGCACAGATTTGTAGCAATTCGATAAATCCAAGTTGAGAATTTCTGTCCATGATCGTATTTTTCCAAATTACGATACACACGCAAAAAAGTTTCCTGCACCAGATCCTCCGCCTCATGGCGATTACCTAGCATCCGGTAGGAAAGATGAAAAATCCGATCTTTATATAACTCGACTAACTCCGCAAAAGCTCGCTGATCGCCTTTCTGTACCAGCCTTACCAAGCGGCTTTCCATATTATCCACTCTATACTCCCCCAGACTTGCTGATGGGTTACTTATTATATGTTTATGATTATTCATCGTAGTTTAATTTTATCCGGAAATCAACTGTAGTATTGTTACTAACTGCAAGCACGCCTGCCTTCAATATACAAACAGCACAATCGGGTACCCCATGAGTACCCGATTGCCTGTATTCGTACAACCGCACTATATCAGCCCGTATTTCTCAAGCCTGCGGCAATTCCGTTAATCGTCAACAATACCTCACGTAGCATCTCCGTATCATCACCGTTCTGATCCCGCAACTCCCGTAGCTCACTTAGCAATTGAACCTGCAAGTAACTTAACGGATCGACATAAGGATTACGCAAGCGGATAGATTCCTGAATAACCGGCACGTCGTCCAAAATCTCGGATTGTCCGGTTATTTTCAAAATCAACTCAGATGTCAGCTTAAACTCCGCTGAAATCTGCCCGAAAATACGCTGCCGGGCCTCTTCATTATCCGACATCCCAGCGTACTCTTCTGCAATCAGTAAATCCGCTTTAGCGATTGCCATTTGCAGTGTATCAATAAGTGACCGGAAGAAAGCAGAGTCCCTAAACATCGTTTGCAGCACTTTAAGGTTATCCTCATTGTTTTGATAGAAGCTTTGCAAACCTGTTCCAGCCGCATACCATGCAGGTAACAAGTAACGGCTTTGTGTCCATGCAAAAACCCATGGAATGGCGCGCAAGTCCTCAAAACGTTCGCTGTTCTTACGCTTGGACGGACGAGATCCAATGTTGAGCTCGCCCACCTCAGGCAACGGTGTAGATTCTTTGAAGAAGTTGAAGAAATCTGGATCTCGGAAAATCAAATCCTGATACTTATCCAGTGATACTTGGGAAATGCGGGCGATAATCTCCTCCCAGCTCTCCTCAAACACTTCCTTCTTCCCGGAACGATGATATGCTACAGCCGTAATCAGCGCCGATGTTGCCTGCTCCAAGCTCCGGTACGCGATACCTCTGAGCGAGTATCGGGATGATAGTACTTCACCTTGCTCCGTAATCTTGATTCCGCCTCCAATCGTATGAGGAGGTTGAGCCAAAATACTGCGATTAAGTGGCATTCCTCCACGACCCAGCGCACCTCCACGACCGTGGAAAAACTTCACTTTTACGCCAAACTCATTAACTACTTCCGTAATGCTGTTCATAGCGACCCGAAGTTCCCAGTTCGCTGTAACCACACCGCCATCTTTATTGCTGTCCGAGTATCCCAGCATAATCTCCTGAAGCTGGTCCATCGCAGCCACAGATTGTCGATATACAGGCAAGTTCATCAATCTTCTCATAATATCAGGTGCAGCGTGCAGATCATCTATCGTTTCGAACAAAGGGACAGATTGCAGCGTACAGATAACAGTGCCATCCTTCTCGATGCGGAACAGGCCTACCTCTTTGGATAAGACCATAACCTCCAGTAAGTCACTAGCTCCCTGAGTCATACTGATCAAGTAGCTTGTAATGGACTGCTTGCCGAATTCCTCCTGAGCCAAATAAATCGTACGATATACATCAAGACATTCCTGTGTGCTATCGCTATATTTTAAATAAGGTGAAGTAATCGGACGAGGTTCATTCAGCAGCTTTTCCAGCAGATTAATTTTTTCTTCTTCTGACAGCTTACTGTAATCCGACACAATATTCATTTTAGAAAGAATTTCAGTCATCGCATTTTCATGTTCCTGACTATGCTGACGGACATCCAGCGTAGCTGTATGGAATCCAAACAACTCTACCTGGCGAATCATCTTTTGAATATACGTGTTTGCCACATAATCGGCAAAATGATGACGCAGACTGTGGTCAATAACATTTAGGTCTGCAATGAGCTCTTCCGCAGAATTGTAACGCTCATTGGTACCCTGTTTGCTTTCATCCAGGATGTTGTTCACTTTAGCAATCATATATGCCAGTTTAATGCGGTAAGGCTCTTTTTCGTTATGCCATACTTCCATCTTTTTAAGTGTAATGTGAGTACGGTCTTCTTCAATAGAAGCCAGCAGAGCATCGGAAACTCGCACAATGCTGGTGCTGAAACTCAAGTAACCCATGAGTTCCTTTAACGTGTGCTGATATTCTCTCAAAGCCAACTTGCGCTGCATACGTAACGTTTCCCAAGTCACATGAGATGTCACAGACGGATTGCCGTCCCGGTCTCCACCGATCCAGGAACCAAATCTCAGATAAGTGGGTATGTGCCATTTTTGTTCGGGATAATATTTGTCTAAACATCGTTCCAATTCTTGATATACATCTGGCAGTACATGAAACAAGGTCTCGTGAAAATAATACATTCCATTTCTTACTTCATCTAATACAGTTGGCTTGCGATCACGCAGCTCATCTGTCTGCCACAGCGTAATTACTTCGTTTAGCAGATTCTCCCGTACCTGTTCCCGCTCACGCAAGGTAAGCATCGGATTATCCAGCAGCATGACGTCCTCGGAAATGCGCTTATGGATATCAAGTATTACTCGTCGTGTCGCTTCTGTAGGATGTGCGGTCATGACCAGCTCCAAAGAGAGCTCATTCAGCAAGTTACTAACGTCCTCAGCGGAGAAGCCCCCTTGTTTAAGCTCCTGAACGGAACTTTCAATGGAACCAGGTTGAACATCTTCACCAGCCGAATGCTCATAATCCCGCTTACGACGAATACGATGGTTTTGCTCAGCGATATTCACCAACTGAAAATAAATCGCAAACGCGCGAATAACCTGGTGACGAATATCCGTATCCAGTCCGCTGACCATTTGTTTGAAATTCTCATACAACTCCGGCTGATACCCGGCACGTAACGATTTACTTGTCTCACGTATTTTCTCCACGATATCCAAAAGTTCGTTGCCACCCTGATGAACCAATACCTCACCAAGAATATTCCCTAGAAAACGAACGTCCCGCCGCAGCAGATTGTTGGATTGGTTTTTGTTAGCGGTTAACGTAAGCTCAGTCATGCTTTTCCCCCCATCTGATCTGTTCCACACCATATACAGTTGTAGAAAAGGTACGTATACACACGAAATTTGACACTTTCTTAACATCATACAATAAAACCGCATGAAAAGCTGCAAAATTTACAGTAAAAAATCATCTTTTTGAATTACTTCTTTCGAGAAAATATTGGATTCTTATGAATAAATATGAAATTAATAAATAGAAATTAATGTATACACTAGTGATACGTGAAACATTATGCACAGTCTCTTATAAAGAGTGTGTTTTTAAAGGTACAAATTCATGCAACGTAGTGTGTATATGTTTATTATTTGTTGACAAAGTCAACTCCATTAGCCTTCTATCCACAAAGATATACACAAATTAGCCATTTTCTCAGTGTTTCTAAGGTATTTCCTCATTAACACTCCGATTTTTACCCACATAAATAAAGGGAAATGTGCACAACCCAAGAGCAACTGTTGAGTTATCACCATAAATTCGCACCATAATAGCTATAGGATTCCTATATTTAAAGGATTTGATCACGAAATTAGCCTTACTGCAGGAGAAAGGGGTACGTTAGAGGAGGAAATTCGAGATCTAGGTGTCAAAAGTAACAAGAGCCTATGTACAATATACACAAGTCATCCCCAACTGTGCATGACAGGAGACATATTTGCATTGGCCTATATACATAGAAGTAAATGTAATGTGGACAAAATAAAAAGAAGCCTTTCGGCTTCTAGGTAATCGGTAAGCGGGTGATGGGAATCGAACCCACGCTATCAGCTTGGAAGGCTGAAGTTCTACCATTGAACTACACCCGCAAATTAGTATCGGGATGACACGATTTGAACATGCGACCCCCTGGTCCCAAACCAGGTGCTCTACCAAGCTGAGCTACATCCCGATATTATACTTTTTTAAATATGGCGCGCCCTGAGAGATTCGAACTCCCGGCCTTTTGATTCGTAGTCAAACGCTCTATCCAGCTGAGCTAAGGGCGCAAATATGGAGCGGACGACGGGAATCGAACCCGCGACCCTCGCCTTGGCAAGGCGATGCTCTACCGCTGAGCCACGTCCGCAAAAACAATATGCGCGTGGAGGGACTTGAACCCCCACGTCAAAGACGCTAGATCCTAAGTCTAGTGCGTCTGCCAATTCCGCCACACGCGCATGTAATACAATGGTGAGCCATGAAGGACTCGAACCTTCGACACCCTGATTAAAAGTCAGGTGCTCTACCAACTGAGCTAATGGCTCTTAATGGCTGGGGATATAGGATTTGAACCTATGCATGACGGAGTCAAAGTCCGTTGCCTTACCGCTTGGCTAATCCCCAATATGCATATGATTCACAATTCCCCAAGAATTCATCCAGGTAAGAGGATGAAAAATGGTGGAGGCTGAGGGGATCGAACCCCCGACCCTCTGCTTGTAAGGCAGATGCTCTCCCAGCTGAGCTAAGCCTCCATACTACCCTATGACCCGTAGGGGATTCGAACCCCTGTTACCTCCGTGAAAGGGAGGTGTCTTAACCCCTTGACCAACGGGCCATCCTATAACAAGCTCTCAACCGGGTTCGAACCGGTGACCTCATCCTTACCATGGATGCACTCTACCTGCTGAGCTATGAGAGCAAATGGCTCCCCGAACAGGACTCGAACCTGTGACAACTCGATTAACAGTCGAGTGCTCTACCAACTGAGCTATCAGGGAATATTAAGCATAAAGCTCTGCTTGGCGACGTCCTACTCTCCCAGGACCCTGCGGTCCAAGTACCATCGGCGCTGGAGGGCTTAACGGTCGTGTTCGGGATGGGTACGTGTGGAACCCCTCCGCTATCGCCACCAAACATGAATTTGCTATGCAAATTCTTCCGTAAGGTTATTCGCTTCATTACTTATCGTGTGAATGAATAGCCATGCGCTTGTCGTATGTCACTTGTACATACTTCCAAGGTGTTACACCCTGAAAACTGGATCCGAAACTCATTTGCGTTTTATCTTTAGGATAAGCCCTCGACCGATTAGTATTGGTCAGCTCCATGCATTACTGCACTTCCACCCCCAACCTATCTACCTCGTCGTCTTCAAGGGGTCTTACATACTGGGAAATCTCATCTTGAGGGGGGCTTCACGCTTAGATGCTTTCAGCGCTTATCCCTTCCGTACATAGCTACCCAGCGGTGCTCCTGGCGGAACAACTGGTACACCAGCGGTACGTCCATCCCGGTCCTCTCGTACTAAGGACAGCTCCTCTCAAATTTCCTACGCCCACGACAGATAGGGACCGAACTGTCTCACGACGTTCTGAACCCAGCTCGCGTACCGCTTTAATGGGCGAACAGCCCAACCCTTGGGACCTACTTCAGCCCCAGGATGCGATGAGCCGACATCGAGGTGCCAAACCTCCCCGTCGATGTGGACTCTTGGGGGAGATAAGCCTGTTATCCCCAGGGTAGCTTTTATCCGTTGAGCGATGGCCCTTCCATGCGGTACCACCGGATCACTAAGCCCGACTTTCGTCCCTGCTCGACTTGTAGGTCTCGCAGTCAAGCTCCCTTCTGCCTTTGCACTCTTCGAATGATTTCCAACCATTCTGAGGGAACCTTGGGGCGCCTCCGTTACTCTTTAGGAGGCGACCGCCCCAGTCAAACTGCCCACCTGACACTGTCCTCGCACCGGTTTACGGTACCAAGTTAGAACCTAGATACGATCAGGGTGGTATCCCAAGGATGCCTCCCTTCAAGCTGGCGCTCAAAGTTCGACGGCTCCCACCTATCCTGTACAGATCGTACCCAAATTCAATATCAAGCTGCAGTAAAGCTCCATGGGGTCTTTCCGTCTTGTCGCGGGTAACCTGCATCTTCACAGGTATTAAAATTTCACCGGATCTCTCGTTGAGACAGCGCCCAAGTCGTTACGCCATTCGTGCGGGTCAGAATTTACCTGACAAGGAATTTCGCTACCTTAGGACCGTTATAGTTACGGCCGCCGTTTACTGGGGCTTCGGTTCATAGCTTCGCCCCGAAGGGCTTACCACTCCCCTTAACCTTCCAGCACCGGGCAGGCGTCAGCCCGTATACTTCGCCTTGCGGCTTCGCACAGACCTGTGTTTTTGCTAAACAGTCGCTTGGGCCTTTTCACTGCGGCCCCCTCGGGCTATTCACCCTACCGAGGCACCCCTTCTCCCGAAGTTACGGGGTCATTTTGCCGAGTTCCTTAACGAGAGTTCTTCCGCGCGCCTTAGAATTCTCTTCTCGCCTACCTGTGTCGGTTTGCGGTACGGGCACCTTCTCCTGGCTAGAGGCTTTTCTTGGCAGTCTGAGATCATGACCTTCGCTACTACAATTTTCGCTCCCCATCACAGCCCAGCCTTAACGATGTGCGGATTTGCCTACACACCAGCCTCACTGCTTAGACGGACATCCATCAGTCCGCGTCACTACCCTACTGCGTCACCCCATCGCTCATAGCGGATTACGGTGGTACAGGAATTTCGACCTGTTGTCCTTCGACTACGCCTATCGGCCTCGCCTTAGGTCCCGACTTACCCTGAGCGGACGAACCTTCCTCAGGAACCCTTAGGCTTTCGGCGGATCTGATTCTCACAGATCTTTTCGTTACTCATACCGGCATTCTCACTTGAATGCAGTCCAGCGCTCCTTACGGTACACCTTCAACCCGCATTCAACGCTCCCCTACCCCTGATGCAAGCATCAAGCCATAGCTTCGGTGGTGTGTTTAGCCCCGTTACATTTTCGGCGCAGAGTCACTCGACCAGTGAGCTATTACGCACTCTTTCAATGGTGGCTGCTTCTAAGCCAACATCCTGGTTGTCTGTGCAACTCCACATCCTTTCCCACTTAACACACACTTGGGGACCTTAGCTGATGGTCTGGGCTGTTTCCCTTTCGACAATGGATCTTAGCACTCACTGTCTGACTCCCGGAACTAAATCTATGGCATTCGGAGTTTGACTGAGCTTGGTAACCCTTGCGGGCCCCGCACCCAATCAGTGCTCTACCTCCACGATTCTTCTTTCCGAGGCTAGCCCTAAAGCTATTTCGGGGAGAACCAGCTATCTCCGGGTTCGATTGGAATTTCTCCGCTACCCCCACCTCATCCCCGCATTTTTCAACATGCGTGGGTTCGGGCCTCCAGTGCGTGTTACCGCACCTTCACCCTGGACAGGGGTAGATCACCCGGTTTCGGGTCTACGTCCACGTACTCAAATCGCCCTATTCAGACTCGCTTTCGCTGCGGCTTCAGCTCTTCACCTTAACCTTGCACGGGAACGTAACTCGCCGGTTCATTCTACAAAAGGCACGCCATCACCCCTAGATCGGGCTCTGACTTCTTGTAAGCACACGGTTTCAGGATCTATTTCACTCCCCTTCCGGGGTGCTTTTCACCTTTCCCTCACGGTACTGCTTCACTATCGGTCGCCAGGGAGTATTTAGCCTTGGCAGATGGTCCTGCCGGATTCATACGGGGTTTCACGTGCCCCGCACTACTCGGGATCCGTCTCGGAGAGAACAAGTTTTGAACTACAGGGCTTTTACCTTCTCTGGCGGGCCTTTCCAGACCTCTTCATCTAACCGGTTCCTTTGTAACTCCATGTGAGACGTCCCACAACCCCAAGGAGCAAGCTCCTTGGTTTGGGCTAATCCGCGTTCGCTCGCCGCTACTGACGGAATCACTATTGTTTTCTCTTCCTCAGGGTACTTAGATGTTTCAGTTCCCCTGGTCTGCCTCTATTCTGCCTATGTATTCAGCAGAAAGTGACTGTCGATGAAGACAGCCGGGTTTCCCCATTCGGACATCCCCGGATCAAAGCTTGCTTACAGCTCCCCGAGGCCTTATCGTTGTTCGCCACGTCCTTCGTCGGCTCCTGGCGCCTAGGCATCCTCCGTGTGCTCTTTGTAGCTTAACCTAGTATTTACATCGTAAATACGATTTGCTTTGAATTTCGGTTCAACACTTACGTGTGAATGAAATTCAAGGCAGCTACCTTTATTTCACTTGTTTACACAAGATCAGCTTAAAGGAATATTCTAAAACGCAATTTCGTTTCGGTATCCAGTTTTCAAGGTGCAATGCAGTTTCATCGAAACTGTAGCCTGTGCGAACATCGGTCCATCTCAACCGAGTGGATGATATTCATGCAGTTATTTGGTGGAGCCAAGGGGGATCGAACCCCTGACCT
>NZ_CP151958.1:5007500-5792808 GCF_038593055.1 Paenibacillus sp. FSL L8-0502
ACATGCGGAAGACTGTTTTATATCGAAGTGCGATTGCGTAGCGAATATCTTGATCCAATCGAGTATCGCTCATATCAAGCAGCATTTCATCTAGCTCCTTACGAAGAACGTAGTCAAGTTCCTTGCATTCTTTTTCGTTAAACAGCATTCCCAACATATGACCATACTCCCTTATCAGCAGATTATAAAGTACTTATATTTGCTCAACTATTGTTCCAATCTTTACCTGTTTTTAAACTCAACTGCTAAGGTTTCAAACTTACCCCGATTAATCTTTAGCTTCTCTTTAGGCTCTCCCCTTTGTTATGTTCAATTTTCAAGAAATATATAAATAATTGGCCATAATATTTTATTGTGACAATAAACGATAAGTTATGCCACTCTCAATTGCAGCTGCTATAAGCAGTAAGATGACAGACCATATAGACACCCTCAACGTTTGTTTCATAAATACATCCCACGACAGGCCAGTTTCTTTACGCTTTAGCCCTATGCTTGTACCTATAGTAGACATTATGTTGATTCCGAACTTCAATCCGAAAGCACAGGCGATAATCAAAACTGGCAATTCAATCACACCATGAGGCAGTAACCCTTTTACAACAACCTCATAGATACTTCTTCCTATATCTGTCTGCAAGTGTACTACGAACCCTAATACCATACCGTTCACAATCAAAAATATAAACGGTACGATTCCAAATACAGCCCCCATAAATATAACCAGCACACATTTAATTGCATTATTGAAAAAGATAAATACAAAAAAACTCCATTGTGGATGCTCAGAATTCTGCAAGCGCTGCGCTACTTCTCCCAGCCCCTTCATTTGTTGCGCCAGCATGGATTGAATAGTGCCTGTACTTAACCATCCCACTATAATACTTGTGCAGAAAAGAATTGCAGAGATAAAAATTAGCCGTCTTGTCGTGTGTAAATCGTGAAAAAAAGCTTTTAGTCCCATTTGATAATTCCTCCTATTAGTCCAATGGAATAATTGACAACCCCCGGCATAGCTTTAAGTAAACAAGCACTTCTAGGATGAAAGGAGCGTTATTAACCATGAATTCTTTTTTCTATGTATTAAACGGTAAAAAAATCAAACGATTCTTAATCGTAATGGCTGCAGCCGTCTTTACCGTTGGAGTCATTTATGTAGAAACCGATAATGTTACGGTTTTTTCCGAGGAAGCACCAACCGCTATTTATAGTGTACCCACGGACAAAAAGTTGATCGCTCTCACCTTTGATATTAGTTGGGGAGATAAGCGTACTGCCCCCATCTTAAAAGTCCTTGAGGATAAAAAAGTGACCAAGTCCACCTTTTTCCTTTCTGCCCCTTGGAGTAAAACACATCCAGAGCTTGTGAATCAGATTAAAGAAAGTGGATTTGAAATCGGCAGTCATGGCCATAAACATGAAAATTACAGTAGCTTAAGCGATGAAGATATTCGTAAGCAGATTTCAATTGCTCATACCACATTAACCGAACTGACGGGACAGTCCCCGAAGTTGATCCGTATGCCTAATGGCGACTTTGATAAAAGGGTCCTTCAGGTTGCCGGCACTTTAGGCTACAAAACCATTCAGTGGGATACAGATTCCCTGGATTGGAAAAACCCTGGTACTCAGGTCATAATCGACCGTGTTGTAAATAAAGCGCATCCTGGCGATATCGTCCTTCTGCATGCCAGTGATTCCTGTAAACAAACGCATGAAGCCTTGCCCGCCATTATCGACAAGTTGCGTGCACAGGGCTATGAATTCGTGACTGTATCTGAACTGCTTCAACAGGGTACAGTAAAAGGCAAAGAGGTACGCGATCAGGCACTGGGTCTTTAAGGAGTTATTTTACATCGTTCTCAGCTAAAAACCAAAAGCAAATCGACATATTTCTCCCCATTCATCCGCATACTATCCACATTCATGATGAAGGAGGAATACGGCCATGAATTGGACTCGTTTGCGATTTGTTAGCACGGTATGCGTACTGGGCGTTGCACTGAGTGGATGCGGCTCGGATCAGGGTTCTGCGCCCCCCCAGAACAGTTATAAAGAGATGAAAACGATGGTTGTCGATATCCTGAAAAGTGATGACGGAAAAAAAGCGGTAGAGGAAGCTTTAACTGGGGAAAACAGTTCATCCAAAGAAGGACAATCCGGTCAAAGCAGTGAAGAGGGTGGATCTGGTGGTGGGGCTGGTGGCAGCATGGGAATGAAGATGCTTATGCCCATGCAATCGGCTGAGCAGATGAAGATCGCAGTCAAAGATACTTTGATATCACCTGAATATAAAAAAGAAATCGAAAAGATTATGACTGATCCGCGTTTTGCCGGAGAATTTGCCAAAGCCATCAACAGCCAAAGCAAACAGCTTCATATGCAACTTATAAAAGACCCTTCTTATCAAAAATCAATTGAAGCAATGCTCAAGTCGCCAGAATTAACCAAAATGTATATGGACTTAACTAAAACCCCTGAATATCGCAAACAATCTATGACAGTCATGCATGATGCCATGCAAAATCCGATTTTCCGACTTGAGGTTATGAATTTACTCAAAACCGTCGTACAAGAGGAGCTTCAACCCAAGGTTGAGAAAAAAAGTGGTGAGCAAGGCGGTGCAGGCGGCGATAAGCAAGGTGGTGGGGGCGGCGAAGGTGGGGGCGAAGGAGAACAAGGAGGAAGCCAATAATAAAAAGGCTGGTTTAAAAACCAGCCTCAGATTGTCGAGAAACCCCGTCATTTTGAGACGTGGGTTTCTTTTTTACATCATAATGCTCTGGTCTCTGGAGAAGCAGGGGGGGTTACCCCTGTTTCTCCAGGCGATCTAGGTGGATCGCCATCTTCTTCATGTTCTGCACGGCTGCCGTCATAAGGGCTTGTTCCCTGACGTTTGGAAGACCGCGCAAACGGCAATAGCGAAACCCATGGAGCTCTTTGGCATCCGCGAAGCTTCGCTCAATCGTCTCTTTTCGTTTGCGGTACAGCTTTTTACCAGATGGGCTCAGCCGGTTGCTCCGTACCCACTCTTTGCTGTCTTCCCAGACATGCCGAGTCACCACTTTGCGGTGGTTTCGAGACTGGGTACACTGACTTAGCAGTGGGCAATGCTGGCACTGAGCTGGGTCAGAGGCATACTGCCGGTATCCCTTACGGTCCGTCGTTCGGTAGGGCAGTTCCTGTTGGGCTGGGCATCTATACGCATTGCGTTTGGCATCGTATTCAAACTTCCATTTCGGAAACAGTCCTTGTCTGGGATGGAATCTTCGGTGAGCAATCACGGCAAAAATCTTTCGGTTCTGCAAACCTCGGCAAATCGGCGTTGTTAAATAACCTGAATCTAGTGCAACAGCTTCTACTTGAAAACCAAAACGTTCTCTTTGGCGATCCAAACGGGACAAATAGGGGACAGAATCATGTACATTCCCTGGTGTCACATGCACGTCCGTAATCAGATTGTACTTCATATCCACCGTGCGGTGGTCCAGATAGAAGAAGCCTTCGGGCTTGCCATCACGGATCATATAGCCGCTGTCCGGGTCTGTTTTGCTCACTTTAATTTCTTTTTCTTCGTTCACTTCCTCTCGGGATTTTAAGGCTTTTTTCCGTGGTTTCTCCGGTCATCCTTCACCGCTTCGTTCAGCTCGTCCATATAGTCTTTAGTATTCTGCAACACTTGTTCTTTGATGTACTGGTGCCTGTTAGCATTGGCTTTGACGTGTGTGGAATCGGTGACGAGAACACGCCCACCCACCATTCGGTGAGAGATCGCCTGCAGCACAATTTCATCGAAGATATCTTGAAAGATCGTGGTGTCTTTAAAGCGAGTGCGACGATTCCAGCTAATCGTCGTATGGTCCGGAACTTTATCCGTTAAGCCCAACCCCAGAAACCAACGATAAGCTAGGTTCGTCTGAATTTCTCGCTCGAGTTGCCGTTCTGAGCGAATGCCATAGAAATAACCGAGAAAGATCATTTTAAACAATACGGTAGGATCAATGGCAGGACGCCCGTTGTCTGCACAATACAGTGGCCGAACTTTATCATCGATAAACGAAAAATCGATATACTTATCTACTTTGCGGAGCAAGTGATCTTGAGGAACCAGATCTTCGATGGAAACAAATTCGTAGGATTGTTGTTTTTCGCGGTTGGAACGTAGCATATCAACACCATCCCTTCTACAATAGTTACCTATATTATACAACATTAACGCGGTGTCGTCTTAAACAAAATTAACATAAAATAGGCTGTCGAGACTTTCTCGACAGCCTGAGGCTGGTTTAAAAACCAGCCTTTTTTCTTTATTTAGATTTCGTGTGCAAGATCATAATTTGAGCAGCAATATCATTGTAAATGGCTCCTGTCGCCGACTCGGATTTATATACTGATGGAGAAAAGTCGGCTTCTGACGGATGATTATCTGGAATACCCAGCGGAATTTGAGCAAGAAGTTTTGTATGAAGAGTGTCTGCCAGCATACCCCCTCCTCCTCGCCCAAAAACATAGTCCTTTTCTCCAGTGGAGGACACATAATAAGACATGTTCTCCACAACACCGATGACCTTATGATCCGTTTGAAGCGCCATTGCGCCTGCACGTGCAGCTACAAAAGCCGCCGTTGCATGTGGAGTAGTGACAATGATTTCTTCACTCTGCGGAATCATTTGATGTACGTCAAGCGCTACATCGCCAGTGCCTGGTGGTAAATCGAGAATCATATAGTCCAGTTTTCCCCATTCGACATCACTAAAAAACTGTCTGAGCATTCTCCCCAGCATGGGACCTCTCCAGATCACCGGGTTGTTCTCTCTGACAAAGAAGCCCATAGACATGATTTTGATACCAAATCGCTCCACTGGCTGAATGATACCCTCTTCGACAGAAGGCACATCCTCTACTCCAATCATATCCGGCACACTGAATCCATAGATATCCGCATCAATTAAACCCACACGCTTCCCATGTCTAGCTAAAGCAGCAGCCAAATTTACAGCTACTGTCGATTTTCCGACACCACCTTTTCCGCTTGCAATAGCAATAAACCGGACGCCAGATGCTGGGTTAAGCAGCTCATGTTCTTCCATACCGACAGCATGTCCTTTGGTCAAAACCGGGTCAGCGGCGTCCTCGGTATTCTCCCCAGCTTGAATTGCGGACTTTTCATGCTCAGATGCCTCACGAATACGAATATGGACGTGACTTAATCCCGCCTCTTCTAAAGTCTGCCGGATTTCCCGCTCCAGTTCTGCAAGCGTCTCTTCCTGGTTATTCAGACTAATAGCGGTCAAGGATACACGATCCTCTTTAACAACCACATCCCGAATAAAATGGAGATCGACTAGACGGCGTCCTGTATAAGGCTCCCGTACTTGTTGAAGTAACTCTATAACTTGCTCTCTTGATTGCATGATTTATCAGCACCTCTGCTTTGATGAATTTACGGAGTGGTAAACACTTACAGTATACCACTATCTGGCCTCAGGTGCTGGTGAGATCCCCTTTTCCCCGGCACAGTAACGCAAAATCCCCTTATATATGGACGCCGCCACCTGTCTTTGATAGTTCACGTCACTTAGTCGTCTGGCCTCCTCTGGATGGGACAAAAATCCGACTTCAACAAGGGCTGATGGCATTTTGAGAGCTTTCAATAAATAAACTGTGTTCACGGTCTTAGCCACTCTGTCCGTATTTTCCAAGTTACGTTTGATCTCTTCCTGAATTAAAGACGCCAAATTCTCGTTATCTGCATGGTTAGGTACGTAAAAGGTCTGGGCTCCACTCCAACGGCTCGACGGGATACTGTTCATATGAATACTTAGAAAGAGGTCTGCTTTCTGCTCCTCAATTATACGCACACGCTGCTTCAAATCCTCCGTTTTTCTTTTGGAATAACCTTTCGTTTCTTGCTGCGCCAGGTCACGGTCATCCTCACGTGTCATGACAACAACAGCACCTGCTTGCTGTAAATAATCCCGCAAATAAAAAGCGATTGCCAGATTAATATCCTTTTCAATAATCCCTTCTTTGCTAACCGCCCCTCCATCAGGCCCTCCGTGTCCAGCATCTATGGCAATTACTTTACCTGTAAGGGGTAAACTCCAATGGGTCCAAGCTCTCGAAGCAGGTATCTCATACAATGCCAGCGTAATAAATAGAACGGCGAGGCAACAGCCCAACAGCATTTTTTGCAACGTCCGATAGCGAATCCACAGTGTAACCTCGTTTTTACGATTATTTTTTTGCATAACAAAACGCCTCCGTCCTATACAGATACTAATAATCTATATGGGACGAGGCGTGTAGATAGTACAACTCAGGCATGAACAAATTCCTTCATACCTTCAATCAGCACTTGAGCAACTTCCGGTCGTGTAAATTCAGGTGGCGGGCAAACCCCAGAGCGCAACAATTCCCGTACCTTGGTGCCCGAGAGCGTTAAATGTTGCTCCTTGGGATGTGGGCATGTTTTACTTGAAGCCATGTTTCCACATCGGGTGCAATAAAAGCTGTGTTCAAAGAACAATGGAGTAATCCCCAGCTCTTCAGGTGTAAAGTGCCTGAAAATTTCCTGTGCCTCGTAGGTACCATAATAGTCTCCTACACCAGCATGATCCCTTCCAACAATAAAATGGGTGCAGCCATAGTTCTTTCGCACAATAGCATGAAAAATGGCCTCTCTAGGGCCCGCGTATCGCATGGCAGCAGGAAATACCCCCAGAAAAGTCCGATCAGCCGGATAATAATTGTCCAGCAGCACCAGATAGCTCTTCATACGCACATCTGCCGGAACGTCATCTGACTTGGTTTCACCAACGAGTGGGTTTAGAAACAATGCATCCACAATCTCCATCGCGCTTTTTTGGATGTACTCATGTGCTCGGTGTACCGGATTTCGTGTTTGAAAACCGACCACTGTTTTCCAGCCTTTTTCTGCAAAATAGTCGCGTGTCTGTGATGGTGTATAGTAAAACTCACTAAATTGTGTGGCCTCCGGCCGATTCAGCACTTGCACAGATCCACCAACATACGTAGCAGGTCGATCTAACAGTTTGTTTACGCCAGGATGAGCCGGGTCATCCGTCTTGAATACTCTTCTGGCTTCCTCAGCCTGATCTACCTGATAAATACTTTCAATATTAAGTACAGCATAAATGGTACCGTCTGTTTCCCCCACTAAAGCCACCTGCTGACCTAATTTCAATTCACTGGCTATACTTTCTGCAACTGCAAGAGTAATGGGAATACTCCAGACTGTACCATCGGCAAGACGCATATCTGTTACCACTGACCGATAGTCAGATTCATTCATAAACCCCGTCAAAGGAGAGAAAGCCCCCACTCCAATCAAATCCAGATCAGAAATGGTCCATGAGTTTACACGGATAGGAAACAAATCCTCTGCGGCCTGCAAAAGTGCTTTTTGCTTCGGTCCTGTAATGATTTTATCAACAAGTGTTCCGCCATGCGGAAGAATTGCAGTCATAATGCACTTCCCTTCTTCTTCATAAATATGACTCATAGCTACCTGAATATCATTTTATTGATGGAGCCCGCACTCCGTTTTCTCATTGCCAGACCAGCGACCTGCACGAGGATCTTCACCTGGTAGGACCTCACGGGTACATTGCTCACAACCGATACTGGGATAATTGCGGTCATGCAATGGATTATACAGCACTTCATGAGTGCGGATATAGTTCCATATATCCTCGGATGTCCAGCTTGCCAAGGGGTTAAATTTGACGAGTCCAAACTTTTCATCATACTCTATCTTTTTTGAATTCGCACGGGTAGGGGCCTGATCGCGGCGAATACCGGTAATCCATGCATCGTATTGCGACAAAATGCGTGTCAGCGGCTCAACTTTGCGTATACCACAACATGTGTTAGGATCTGTTTTCCACAGTTCCTCTCCATGTTTAGCCGCTTGCTCTTCGGGAGTAATTAAGGGAGAGACTCTAACAAAATCCAAGTTGTACCTGGCCTTCATCTGATCTCGCGTATCGTAAGTTTCTTGAAAATGAAAGTCGGTGTCCAAGTAAAAAATGTCGGTGGAAGGGCTAATTTTTTGAAGCATGTCTACTAGTACTACATCTTCTGCTCCGAAGCTACAAGCAAAGGTAAGATTGGGAAATGTAAGAACAGCATACTGGATAATTTCCTCTGGCGTAGCATCTTCCAGTTCAATTGCCTTGACTCTAATCAACGCTTCTTTCTCCAATAAATTCATTATCAATGCGCCTCCATATGAAGATTCATAAATAGTGTTACTCCAATACCGACTAAACTAATAAGATTAAATATAGTATAAAACTTTCTTAATCATTGTCAATCCAAGGCAAAATGTCCTGCTGCAAGCATTTATCCACCCAAACTTGTAGGAATGTTGTTCTGTCAGCATTCTTTAATGCTTTCTTGCGTATCCAACCAAGTTCATTGACTTTATATAAAATATTCTTATACCAACCATTTGGAATGGCCCATAGGCACATTGCGCGGCAGCATATCGGTAATGCTGAACAGCTTTGGGTTGCTTTGATCAAGCAAGAACCATCTGTAGAAGAAAGCAAGCATCGTTTCTGAATCTAAGATTATCGAAGGATGCTAACCGAGGAAAGTGAAAATAACTTTAGGTTTCAGAGCTCTTATTTTGCATTCCAAAGATGAAGTTGGTATGTGGACGAGGTTCAGATGAATTCAAAGGCAAAATAGCCTTTACTCAAATTTTTTTACCAGATGAAATACTATACTATTCTGGAGCTCTAGCGTCAGCGATGCCTTCATTCTGAAAATTACAAAAGAAATGACTGCACGCTGAACTCTTATTACACCTCTATTCAATCCTAAAGCGCTCGTAGCGGCAATTCCCGAGGAATTGATCACTGAACACAAGCAAGACTCTTATCGCTACTGGAAGCCTATTTAAAGCCTGTCATCAATGAGGGCGATTTTATGAGGGTAGACAGTCGGACAATACATTGTGCTCCCAGTTATAGTTTGAAGCGATTACTGAATAGACTATTTCCATTACCAGGTCATCGCCGTTGCAATTGCAGTAGCTAGGAAGGGGCAGTGCTAGGCTAAGGACCGTCGTTCTGCCCCGTGCACACAAATAAAAAGAGGTATTCCTTGCTGTATCCCTAGCTACGCACAAAACAGCTGTACAAGAGGCATAGACAGTGCCAGCCAGAACATATCAAGGAGGACTTCACATAAACAAGTGAAAGCAAAGTATCCCTCGTGAAACAGCAATTAGCAGAGAATATTAAAATGAGGCTATATTGAACAGCCGAACATTATATTTTTAGTCACAGGTTATACACATTACAGAATAAACTGCGTTGAAATTGCAAACTGTATTTGTGTATAACAATATCATCTTCAATTCGATCGTGGATAACTTTTCGTGTTCCGTGCATTTGCATGCGGTTATTTATGTATTCGCTGAAACATGCTGAAGCTTGTAATTTATAGAGTAGGTCTCCTTATCCACATGTGGATAAGGATCAGGAAATGACTAAATAAAAAAGAACCCTTTCCATAAGGAAAAGGTTCTTCTGTATTCGAAATATTAACGTTTCGAGAACTGTGGTGCACGACGAGCGGCTTTGAGACCGTATTTTTTACGTTCTTTCATACGTGGGTCACGAGTCAAGAAGCCTGCTTTTTTCAAAGCTGGACGGAATTCTGGATCTGCTTTCAACAGAGCACGGGAAATACCGTGACGAATTGCGCCGGCTTGACCAGAGATACCACCACCATGAGCAATAACGAGTACGTCATAGCTGCCAACTGTTTCTGTAAGGTTCAGTGGTTGTTTTACGATCAGTTTGAGAGTTTCCAAACCGAAATATTCATTAATATCACGCTTATTGATGACAATGCGTCCTTCACCCGGTACGAGACGAACACGAGCTACCGAATGTTTACGACGACCTGTCCCATAGTATTGTACTTGTGCCATGAAACTGTCCTCCCTTTTAATTATCCGCGAAGTTCGTAAACTTCAGGTTTTTGTGCTGCATGTGGATGCTCAGTGCCTCTGTAAGCTTTAAGTCTCAGCTTCATTTTCTCGCCTTGACGAGTTTTAGGAAGCATACCGTGAACAGCCAATTCCAACATACGCTCAGGCTTGTTCTTAACCATTTCTTGTGCAACCGTTACTTTCAGACCACCTGGATGCAGGGAGTGACGGTAGTATTTCTTGTTCTCCATTTTTTTACCGGTCAATACGATTTTTTCCGCATTGATTACAACAACAAAATCACCTGTGTCCACATGTGGTGTAAATTGTGGCTTGTGTTTGCCGCGAATCAACGCAGCCGCTTCGCTTGCCAGACGGCCGAGCGTTTTGCCTTCGGCATCAATGATGTGCCAGTTGCGCTCAACTTCATTTGGCTTCGCCATATACGTAGTACGCATGAAAAGTATCCTCCTTAAGTTCGTTAACAGAAATCATCATTTATCTTCGTTCGTTAAGTTGCTGCATTATTGATGGATTAGATGTTACTTTAAAGTGATTATCTTAATTGGGGCTGTGGGAAAGCCATTAAGAAAACACAACTTTTATATTACAGGATAACCATCAATTCCGCAAGAGTAAAATCAATGTTTTTTGATGTTTTCGTCGTACTCTACATTCCAGAGAGTTAAAGCGTGTCCGACGGCCGTAGGTCCAGCCTTTGAACGATTTTTCGCCTCCAAAATGGAAGGAATATCATCCGACGATTTTTTGCCTTCTCCCACTTCCAGCAAAGTCCCCATAATAATCCGAACCATGTGCTGCAAAAATCCGCTACCTGTAATATAAGTATGGATAATTCCCTGATCATCCGAGCCCGGACGTGAAAAGGAATGGTCTACTGTCATATAGGCTTCGTAAATAGTGCGAACATGATTCGTCTTTTGGGAACGTCGAGATGCGAACGAAGTATAATCAAAGGTGCCAACTAAATGAGCCAACCCTTCCTCCATCGCTCTTACATCCAGACTCGTTGGATGATGGGCCTGTGTACGACGGTGAAAGATGTCCGGAAACCGGTTCGCATTAATACTGTACCGATATGTCTTCCGCTTCGCCATGCGGCGTGCATGAAAGGACATTGGCACCTCTCTCGCATCCGTAACGATGATATCACGAGGCAACCAGGCATTAAGTGCCAGACACCAGCGCTGTATTGGAATCGGCGATTCAGTGTGAAAATTGAATACCTGCCCGTATGCATGTACACCTGCATCTGTACGGCCTGAGCCTGTAATTTTAAGACGCTCGCCCGTCAATGAGTAGATAGCATGTTCAAGGCAGTCCTGAATAGTGTTACCGTTAGGCTGCGTCTGAAAGCCATCATAGTGGGTTCCGTCATAGTTCACCTTCATGCACAAGTTCCGCATGCTTCTCACACCTTTATAGGGGTATTCTCTGGCCTTACAAGGAATAACCGAACATAACAAAGGAGAAGTCCCTCAAGGACTCCTCCAAGAGAAAAAAAGGGTTGTTCAGAATCAAGCCGATTCTGTCCACCCTTCCCTCATCTTCGCCTGTTTACGCGCGGTCAACCAATTCCAGATATACCATTGGAGCGGCGTCGCCACGACGAGGTCCCAATTTCAAGATACGAGTGTATCCACCTGGACGCTCAGTGTAACGTGTAGCCAATTCGCTAAACAGCTTTTGGATTGCATCCTGCTCACCATCCAAAGTTTCACGGCGAACGAACGCAGCCACTTGACGACGTGCGTGCAGATCTCCTTTTTTCGCTTTGGTGATCAGTTTTTCAGCAATAGAACGAACTTCTTTTGCTTTAGCCTCAGTAGTTTGGATACGCTCATACAAGAACAGATCGGTTACCAAATCACGAAACAAAGCTTTACGGGCACTGGAGTTACGGCCCAATTTTTGGTATGCCATGTAATTTCCCCTCCTTCACAAAAACGTTGCTGTACTATTCTTCCGTACGAAGTCCTAAACCAAGTTCCTCGAGCTTCTCTTGTACTTCTTCCAAAGATTTGCGACCCAAGTTACGGACCTTCATCATATCTTCTTCAGATTTAGTCGTGAGTTCTTGTACCGTATTGATACCAGCGCGCTTAAGGCAGTTATAGGAACGGACGGAGAGATCCAGCTCTTCGATCGTCATTTCAAGAACTTTTTCTTTCTTGTCTTCTTCTTTTTCAACCATAATTTCAGCATCTTTAGCCTCGTCCGTGAGACCCACGAACAACATCACATGCTCGGTCAAAATTTTGGCTCCAAGGCTCACTGCTTCCTCGGGACGAATACTTCCGTCAGTCCAAACCTCAAGTGTCAGCTTGTCATAATTCGTAACCTGGCCGACACGCGTATTTTCTACGCCGTAGTTCACGCGTGCAATCGGAGTGTAGATGGAGTCGACGGGAATGACGCCGATCGGCTGGTCATCACGTTTGTTCCGATCCTGCTTAACGTAACCGCGACCGCGATTGGCAAAAATACGCATGTGAAGTCTCGAACCCGGTCCGAGCGTAGCAATGTGAAGATCCGGATTAAGAATTTCCACATCACTATCCGCACGGATATCTCCTGCCGTTACAACTCCTTCGCCTTCCGCATCGATTTCGAGTACTTTCTCTTCATCCGAGTGGATTTTAAGCGATAAAGCTTTCAAGTTCAGAATGATCTCCGTTACGTCTTCCTTCACACCGGGAACCGTTGCAAACTCGTGCAGAACCCCATCGATTTGAACCGATGTGACTGCTGCCCCCGGTAACGAGGATAACAGAATACGGCGAAGCGAGTTTCCAAGCGTCGTACCGTATCCGCGTTCCAGCGGTTCTACTACGAATTTTCCATAGGTGCCATCATCATTGACGTCAACCGTCTCAATTTTCGGCTTTTCGATTTCTATCACTGCAATATCCCTCCTTCAAAACGTCGCTCCTATATGAAACATTCACCTTATCCATAGTCTATCATGCAGTATACCTAAACATCCATTCTTGGCAGTTTGTGCCGGATCTATACTACACGCAGAGGAGAAATCTCATTAGACGCGACGACGTTTTGGAGGACGGCATCCGTTATGAGGTACCGGAGTTACGTCTTTGATCAGGTTAACTTCCAAACCAGCAGCTTGCAAAGAGCGGATTGCTGCTTCGCGACCTGCACCAGGTCCTTTAACCATGACTTCGACAGTTTTCATGCCGTGTTCCATAGCAGCTTTAGCAGCAGTTTCTGCGGCCATTTGCGCTGCGAATGGAGTAGATTTACGGGAACCACGGAATCCCATGCCGCCTGAGCTGGCCCAAGAGATTGCGTTACCGTGTGGATCTGTGATCGTAACGATCGTGTTGTTGAACGTGGAACGGATGTGTGCCACGCCAGTCTCGATATTTTTACGGTCACGGCGTTTTGTACGTACAACTTTTTTCGGTTTAGCCATTGAATGTTATCCTCCCTTCTTATTTCTTTTTGTTCGCTACAGTCCGACGAGGACCTTTACGCGTACGAGCATTAGTTTTAGTACGTTGTCCGCGAACAGGCAACCCACGACGGTGACGAACACCACGGTAGCAGCCAATCTCAGTCAGACGTTTAATATTCAAGGAAATTTCACGACGCAGATCGCCTTCTACTTTAACTTCTTTGTCGATCGTTTCACGTAATTTGCTCACTTCATCTTCAGTCAAATCACGAACACGCGTGTTTGCACTGATGCCTGTTTCCTTCAAGATTTTCTGAGAAGTCGTTTTACCGATTCCGAAAATGTAAGTCAAGGCGATCTCAACGCGTTTGTCACGTGGCAAATCCACACCAGCTATACGAGCCATTTTACGCTACACCCCCTTCTATTAACCTTGTTTTTGTTTGTGTTTCGGATTTTCGCAAATAACCATTACATTCCCTTTGCGGCGAATGACTTTGCATTTTTCGCAAATAGGTTTTACAGAAGGTCTTACCTTCATGTTGATTACCTCCTCCAAGCTTTACCCTGGTAAAACTCGCTTCGTGAACATTCACATCGTTTTGCCGAGCAAAACAAGTTTTTTTAAATGATATACGTTTAATAAAAACCTGCATGAATTACTTGCGGTACGTTATACGGCCTTTGGTTAAATCGTAAGGCGATAACTGTACAACCACCTTGTCGCCTGTCAAAATACGGATAAAGTGCATCCGCAGCTTTCCGGAAACATGAGCAAGAATTTGATGACCGTTCTCCAGCTCTACCTTGAACGTAGCGTTCGGCAGTGGCTCGATTACCGTACCTTCAACCTCAATGACATCTTCTTTGGCCAAAGTCAGTCTCCTTTCTCTTCAGCTTGGTATTCGGACGAATCCAGGAAAGTTTTCACTGCATGGCGCAGCTTTCCATTCGTCACCCGACCGCTTTCGTTTAAACTGTTTACAATCTCGCTACTAATCTTTGGCTGAGGCACCAAATGAAGAACATTTTTCTTCTTCGCTTGATCAAACTTTCGTTTATCCCCATCCGCAATATATACAAACCTGCTATCTGCTACTGAAACGACAACCGCAATCTGTCCGGCACCTCTGCCTTTCAGAATCTTCACCAGCTGACCGATTTGCAGGTTTCCTTGCTGAATCATTCCAATCACCTACGCACTCAGTTTCGTGAAAATGTCCATGCCGCCCGTTTCGCACGTCACCGCTTGCTCGTTATGAGCACATGAGGTTACGTTCATCGTAACGACCGTCCAGTTGTCTTCCAGCGTCCCTACATGGTGAGAACCTATTTGAATCATAGATTCAATAGCCAGCACAATGCCGGTTTTCAGCCTCGGCCCCTGCTCAGGAATACCACGGTTTGGATTCTCAATATATTGCCGAATGGCATGCGACATTGTAAACTGGCGAGTTTTCGCGATGATATCGCCTTTGTTTAACTTGCGTTTGCCGGGAAATCCGTGCACCAGTTGTTCGTTGACTGAAGCGCAAATGCTAGCAGGAAAACCGTTATAACCTTTAAAAGACGGCACAGCTCCCTGACTGCGAATATACCGATCAGCTAAATGATCAAGTTCACCGGTCGTAATACCGGGCTCGATGTGTCCTGCCAAGAAATGATCCGTTTCCGTAACTATTCTCTCAGCTTTCCTCATAAAGCTTGATTCCGCCCCCGACTTGCAAATGATCATTACAGCTAACCCCGCAACAAGGACACGATATTTTGGGAAACCACATCAATATCCTGTTCTCCGTCGATATGACGCAGAAGATTCTGGTTCTCATAAAACGTGAGGAGTGGTGCTGTTTTATTACTATATTCGTCAAGTCGTGTTCTTACGCTATCTTCATTATCGTCAGGACGCTGATAGAGTTCCCCACCGTCTTTGTCGCAAATGCCTTCAACCTTAGGAGGATTAAAGACAATATGATAGCTAGTTCCGCAGGTTTTACAAACCCGCCGTCCTGTGATTCGTGCCAACAAGTTGTCACTATCCACTTTCAAGTTAATAACGTCATCTAGCTTCGTATTCAAACGACCCAAAATTTGATCCAAGGCTTCAGCCTGAGCCAAAGTTCTTGGAAAACCGTCCAGCAAGAACCCTTTCTTGCAATCTGGCTGTTGCAGCCGTTCTTCAACGATGCCGATTGTTACGTCATCCGGAACAAGTTCACCCTTGTCGATATATTCTTTAGCTTTAATGCCAATAGGTGTTCCCTGTTTCATCGCTAGGCGAAAAGCATCACCTGTCGAGATATGAGGAATGCCGAATTCCTTCACAATGACATCTGCTTGTGTACCTTTACCAGCCCCCGGAGGGCCCATGATCAAAATATTCACAATCTGTCACTCCTCAAGACGACCCCTACACAAGAAACAGCACAAAAGGTGCCGGTAAGCATGCGAACATCCTAAGCCGGTACCTATTGCCTATTTGTTGATGAAGCCTTTGTAATGGCGTTTGATCAGTTGGCTTTCGATTTGCTTCATTGTATCCAATGCTACACCAATGATGATGAGCAATGAAGTACCGCCAATTTGCACGGAACGAGGCAAGCCCGAAAGCGAACCGAAGAATACCGGCAAAACGGATATGACTGCCAGAAACAAAGCTCCTGTCATTGTCAAACGTGACATTACTCGTGTCAAGTATTTCTCCGTGGCTTTACCCGGACGAATTCCCGGAATATAACCGCCGTTTTTCTTCATATTGTCGGCCATTTGCTGCGGATTCATCTGTACAAAGGTATAGAAGAATGTGAAACCGATAATCATTACGACATACAAAACCATGCCCAGCGGCTTGTCATAATACAAGTAAGTGGTAACCCACTTAGCCCAAACATGATCTGCCCAGAAACTCGCAATAATTGTCGGGAATTGCAGCAATGATACCGCAAAGATTACCGGAATAACGCCTGCCGCATTAATTTTCATCGGAATATGCGTATTCTGGCCACCGTACATTTTGTTGCCAACTACACGTTTCGCGTATTGTACCGGGATTTTCCGAATACCTTGCTGGATGTAGATAACACCAACAATAATCAGAACAATCACCAGAGCAATTATAATTGCCTTCAGAATATTCATAAACAGCTGATCCGCCTGAATAAACTGAGATTCTACAACCGTCCGAATATGTCTTGGAATACCCGCCGCAATCCCTGCGAAGATAACAATAGAGATACCATTGCCGATTCCCTTTTCGGTAATTTGCTCACCGAGCCACATAAGGAACGTAGTTCCTGCTGTAAGCACAATGGCAATGACCAGATAATCTGCAAAAGTGGCTCCTGGAATCATCGCTGCACCGTACAGTCGATTAAAGCCAATCGACGTTCCGAATGCTTGAATCAGGCCAAGTATTACCGTACCATAACGCGTAATTTGAGCCAACTTCTTTTTACCATGCTCTCCTTGTTTAGCCCATTCCGCAAGTTTCGGAATCACGTCCATTGACAGCAACTGTACAATGATGGACGCTGTAATATATGGCATAATCCCGAGGGCAAAGATCGAAAACTGATACAATGCGCCCCCTGAGAAGGTGTTAAGGAGTCCAAACAACTCGCTTCCTGCTTGATCCTGAGAAGTAAAGACTTGCTTGTTCACGCCGGGAACCGGCACGAAGGAGCCAATACGATATACAAAGAGTATAAACAGGGTGAACAGGATTCGGGTTCTAAGATCCTCAACCCGCCATATATTTTTCAGGGTCTTGAACATTAGATCACCTCGGTTTTACCGCCGGCAGCTTCAATTTTCTCTACCGCAGATTGAGAGAACTTGTTCGCTTTAACTGTCAATTTCACAGTGATTTCACCGTTACCCAGAATTTTAATTCCGGATTTGGCGTTTTTCACAATGCCATTGTTCAGCAAAAACTCAGGGCTTACTTCTGTACCCGCTGCAAAACTGTTCAAATCTTCGATATTCAAAACCGCATACTCTTTACGAGTAGGATTTACGAAACCGCGTTTAGGCAAGCGACGATACAGTGGGTTTTGACCACCCTCGAAGCCCGGACGTACACCACCGCCGGAACGAGCGTTTTGACCTTTATGACCACGACCAGAAGTTTTACCCGTACCGCTACTAGGACCACGACCCAAACGTTTACGTTCTTTGCGGGAGCCTGGAGCTGGGGAAAGCTCATGTAACTTCATCGTTCGTTGCACCTCCTTGATTATTGTTAAAATACTTTATTACTTAAGCCTCAATTTCTTTAACAGAAACCAAATGGCTAACTTGATTAATCATCCCGCGAATAGCTGCATTGTCGGGTTGAACTACTTTATGGTTGATTTTACGCAAGCCGAGCGTTTTAACAGTCGTTCTCTGATTACCAGGACGGCCGATCAACGAACGAACGAGGGTAATTTCTAATTTCGCCATGATATTCCCTCCTTAGCCCAGCAGCTCTTCGATGGATTTGCCGCGCAATTTTGCAACTTCTTCAGCGCGTTTCAAACGGGACAAACCTTCCAAAGTCGCATTGACCATATTCATGGAATTCGAAGAACCCAAAGATTTTGTCAAGATATCACCTACACCAGCAAGTTCCAGTACAGCACGAACCGGACCGCCAGCGATAACTCCAGTACCTTCCGATGCCGGTTTCAACAGAACCCGGCCAGCACCGAACTTACCTGTAACAAGGTGAGGAATTGTTGTTCCTACGAGTGGAACGTGAACCAGGTTTTTCTTAGCATCTTCAATACCTTTGCGAATTGCATCAGGTACTTCGCCAGCTTTACCGATTCCAGCGCCTACCCAGCCGTTGCCGTCGCCCACTACTACCAGAGCACTGAAGCTGAAACGGCGTCCGCCTTTGACAACTTTAGCTACACGATTAATATTTACTACTCTTTCAGTCAGTTCCAAAGTATTCGGATCTACACGCAAGTCGTTAACCTCCTTTTGAGAAATGTCTTAGAATTCAAGGCCTGCTTCGCGAGCTGCATCAGCCAAAGCTTGAATCCGTCCATGATACAAGTATCCACCACGGTCAAATACGATGTTAGCATGACCTTTTTCTTTCGCACGTTTAGCAACGAGTTCGCCAACCTTACGAGCTGCTTCTACACTACCGCCGTTTTTGATTTCGCTGCTCAGTTCTTTATCCATAGTGGATGCAGATACCAATGTTACACCAGCTACATCATCAATCAGTTGTGCGTAGATATGCTTGGAAGAGCGGAATACGTTCAAACGAGGACGTACAGCCGTACCTTCGATTTTCTTACGTACACGCAGATGTCTTCTGACACGTGCTTTATTTTTATCTTGTTTTGTAATCATCTCAAGTTTTCACTCCCTTCAGTTTGCCTTTTAAAACTTTATACTAAGACGCACTGGGTAAAAAAGAAGTACGAAGTCCTTCCAGCAGAAAGACCGCACAAAGTCGGTAAGAAACTTATTTCTTCTTACCGGCTTTACCTTCTTTACGGATGATGCGCTCGCCTTCGTATTTAATCCCTTTACCTTTGTACGGTTCAGGTTCACGAACGGAACGAATTTTAGCAGCGTAGGCACCTACACGCTCTTTATCAATTCCGCGAACGATGATTTTAGTGTTCGAAGGAACTTCGAATTCGATGCCCGCTTCCGGTGTGATTTCAACCGGATGAGAATATCCAACGTTCAGAACGATTTTATCTCCGGATTTGCTTGCACGATATCCGACCCCAACCAGCTCCAGAGATTTTGAAAATCCTTCAGTTACACCACTTACCATGTTGCTGACAACGCTGCGGGTTGTTCCATGCAAAGAGCGGTGAAGTTTGTTGTCCGAAGGACGAACTACATTAATTTCATTGTTTTCCACAGTAACGGACATGTCTTTATGAAGCTCACGAGTCAATGTTCCTTTAGGACCTTTAACTGTGATCGCTGTGTTGTTCAAAGTCACGTCAACACCACTTGGTACTGTGATTGGTTTACGACCAATACGGGACATATCTGTTGCACCTCCTATCTTTTAAACGTTATCTTACCAAACGTAGCAAACAACTTCTCCGCCGGCTTTAGACTGACGTGCTTCTTTGTCGGTCATGATACCCTTGGATGTTGAAATGATTGCGATCCCGAGTCCACCCAGTACGCGTGGAATCTCATTGCTCTTCGTGTAAACGCGAAGACCTGGTTTACTGATTCTTTTCAAACCTGTGATAACACGCTCGTTGTTCGCACCGTATTTCAAGAAAATACGGATGATCCCTTGTTTGCTATCTTCAACAAATTCCGCATCACGAATGAATCCTTCACGTTTCAGGATGTCGGCGATTTGTTTTTTCATTGTAGATGCAGGCATTTCTACTGTTTCGTGACGAACTGTGTTCGCGTTACGAATACGAGTAAGCATATCTGCAATTGGATCAGACATAGTCATTGTGTATAAACCTCCTTCCCAAACAGGACTTTTTACCAGCTTGCTTTTTTCACGCCAGGAATCTGGCCTTTATAAGCTAATTCACGGAAGCAAATTCTGCAGATCTTAAACTTTTGCAGTACCGAATGTGGACGACCACAACGCTCGCAACGAGTGTAAGCACGAACTTTAAACTTTGGTGCGCGTTGTTGTTTGACTTTCATCGAAGTTTTTGCCACTTAGCCTGACACCTCCTAAATAGTTTCGGAGAACAGGGTGTCTTTAAAATCAGACGCCCGAAACGTTATGCCAACATTATTTTGCGAAAGGCATGCCCAGCTGAGTCAGAAGCTCACGGGACTCTTCGTCAGTTTTGGCAGTCGTTACGATAACGATGTCCATACCACGAACTTTATCAACTTGATCATACTCGATTTCCGGGAAGATCAACTGTTCTTTCAGACCAAGCGTGTAGTTACCACGTCCGTCGAAAGCTTTTGTTGATACACCATGGAAGTCACGTACGCGAGGAAGAGTAATGTTGAACAATTTGTCCAAGAAATAATACATACGCTCGCCACGAAGTGTTACCTTTACACCGATTGGCATGTTTTCACGCAATTTAAAACCTGCGATAGATTTTTTCGCGCGAGTGATTACTGGCTTTTGACCAGCGATCAGCTGCATGTCGTTGAGAGCTGAATCAAGCACTTTGGAGTTTTGGACTGCGTCGCCAACACCCATGTTGATTACAACTTTCTCGATTTTAGGCACTTGCATCACTGTTGTATAGTTGAACTTCTGCATCAAAGCAGGAGTGATTTCTTTCAAGAAACGTTCTTTCATTCTTGTTGTAGCCATGAATCATATACCTCCTTTCTTTAAAAAATAATTAGTCGATCACTTCGCCAGAACGTTTTGCAATGCGCACTTTTTTTCCGTTGTCCAAAACTTTGTAACCAACACGGGTTACTTTTCCGCTCTTCGGATCAATGTGCATAACGTTGGAAACGTGAATCGGAGCTTCTTTCTCGATGATGCCGCCTTGTGGATTCAGCTGATTAGGCTTTTGGTGTTTTTTAATCATGTTAACACCTTCCACAAGCACACGGTTTTGACGAGGGTAAGCAGCGATAACGCGACCTTTTTTACCTTTATCTTTACCTGTAATCACCAGAACAGTGTCGTCTTTTTTGACGTGCAGCTTGTTGTTATGGGATTCCAGAACTTTTTTCACTTTTGGCATTTCGTACACCTCCTACGGGCACATTTTAAGGTGAGTTTAGATCACTTCCGGAGCCAAGGAAACGATTTTCATGAAGTCCTTGTCACGAAGTTCGCGAGCAACTGGTCCGAAAATACGAGTACCACGTGGGCTCTTGTCTTCTTTAACGACCACTGCTGCGTTCTCGTCAAATCCGATGTAGGAACCGTCTTTACGGCGGATAGAACGTTTAGTACGAACAACAACCGCTCTTACTACATCACCCTTTTTGACAACGCCGCCTGGTGTTGCTTGTTTTACGGAACAAACGATCAGGTCACCAATTTGAGCTGTACGACGTCCCGTACCACCGAGCACACGGATACACATCAGTTCCTTCGCGCCGGAATTGTCAGCTACAGTCAAACGTGTAAATGGTTGAATCATTTATTTATCCTCCTTTCGGAAAAACTACACTACATTAGATTATAACAGCTTTTTCAACGATTTCGACCAGTCTCCAGTTTTTGTCTTTGGACAAAGGGCGAGTTTCCATGATTTTAACAGTATCACCGATTTGTGCAGTGTTGTTTTCATCATGAGCTTTGAATTTCTTAGTTACTTTAATGCGTTTATGGTAGAGATCATGTTTTTTGTAAGTTTCTACAGCAATCACAATCGTTTTATCCATTTTGTCGCTGACTACTTTACCGACTAATACTTTACGGGCATTACGTTCGCTCATTGTTGGCCTCCTTCCTAATTACAGGCGGATTTTCCACCCGGTCTGATATCTTAGCTAATCCCAAGTTCTCTTTCACGGATCACAGTTTTAGCACGAGCAATTTCCTTACGCACAGCGCCGATCCGAGTCGGGTTATCAAGCTGACCGGTAGCGAGTTGAAAACGAAGGTTAAAAAGTTCTTCTTTAAAACCGGAGATCTTTTGTTCGATTTCAGCAGTGGTTAGGTTGCGGAATTCACTAGCCTTCATTTGCTTCACCACCCAATTCTTCACGTTTCACAAACTTAGTTTTGATTGGCAGTTTGTGAGCGGCAAGACGCATTGCTTCACGAGCAATCTCTTCCGGAACACCAGCAAGTTCAAACATAATCTTGCCTGGTTTCACTACTGCAACCCATTTTTCTACGTTACCTTTACCACTACCCATACGAACCTCAAGAGGCTTCTGAGTAATTGGTTTATCAGGGAAAATTTTAATCCAAACCTTACCACCACGTTTGATGTAACGAGTCATCGCAATACGAGCAGCTTCGATTTGACGGTTAGTAATCCATGCAGGTTCAGTAGCTTGCAAACCGTACTCACCAAAGTTCAGTGTAGTACCGCCTTTTGCACGACCCTTCATATGACCACGTTGTTGTTTACGATGTTTTACGCGTTTTGGTACCAACATGATTAGTTGCCTCCTTCCTGAGGAGCTTGTTTCTTAGCTGGAGGAAGAACCTCTCCACGATAGATCCATACTTTTACGCCAAGACGGCCGTAAGTAGTATGAGCTTCCGCTGTACCATAGTCAATGTCGGCACGAAGCGTATGCAGTGGAACAGTTCCTTCGCTGTACCCTTCGGAACGAGCGATTTCGGCACCGCCAAGACGTCCGCCTACTTGAGTTTTAATTCCTTTTGCTCCGGAACGCATAGTTCTTTGAATCGCTTGTTTCAAAGCACGACGGAAAGAAACACGACGTTCCAATTGTTGTGCAATGCTTTCAGCAACCAAGATTGCGTCCAGTTCAGGATTTTTAATTTCAGAAATATTGATGTGCACCTTTTTACCGCCTGCGATTTTAGTAATTTCATTACGCAGATTTTCAACTTCGGAACCACCCTTACCGATAACCATACCTGGTTTCGCAGTGTGAATCGTTACATTGACACGGTTAGCTGCTCTCTCGATTTCAACACGGGATACAGCGGAGTCTTTCAATCTTTTTTTCAGATGTTCACGAATTCTAACGTCTTCCAGCAAAAGATCACCGAAATCTTTGCCTGCATACCATTTGGATTCCCAATCACGGATAATACCGATTCGGAGTCCGACGGGATTTACCTTTTGGCCCACACGTTTTCCCTCCTTATTTTTCAGATACCACCAGAGTAATATGACTGGTGCGTTTGTTAATACGGCTTGCACGACCCATTGCACGCGGGCGGAATCGTTTCATTGTAGGACCTTGGTTTACAAAAACCTGAGATACTACCAATTTATTTACGTCCAAAGAGTAGTTGTGATCTGCATTTGCAATCGCAGAATTCAACAATTTCTCAACGACTGGAGAAGCGGACTTTGGAGTGTGACGAAGAATTGCAATCGCCTCACCAACCTGCTTACCGCGAATCAAATCGATAACAAGTTTCACTTTGCGAGCAGAAATCCGTACGGATTTAGCATGTGCTTTTGCTTCCATTGAGTTTACCTCCTCTCAAACACTACGCTGTGTTGATTATCTTCTTGTTTTCTTATCGTCATCCGTATGGCCTTTGTACGTACGTGTTGGAGCAAATTCGCCCAATTTGTGTCCGACCATATCTTCCGTTACGTATACTGGCACGTGTTTACGGCCATCGTATACACCAAACGTATGTCCGATAAATTGCGGGAAAATCGTAGAGCGACGGGACCAAGTTTTGATTACCACTTTTTTCTCCGACTCGTTCAAAACCTCTACTTTTTTCAACAGGTAACCATCAATGAATGGTCCTTTTTTGAGACTGCGACCCATTTATGAATCCTCCCTTCGTTAAAACGTAGTCGTTCCTTAATATGTTAACGTGCGACTTAAGCGCACGTTTTATTACTTAGTACGACGACGAACGATGTACTTATCAGATGCTTTACCTTTTTTACGTGTCTTGTAACCAAGGGTTGGTTTACCCCATGGAGACATTGGAGATTTACGTCCGATTGGAGCGCGACCTTCACCACCACCGTGTGGGTGATCGTTAGGGTTCATTACAACACCGCGAACTTCAGGACGTTGTCCCAACCAGCGACTACGACCAGCTTTACCGATTTTCACCAGTTCATGGTCTTCGTTACCTACAGAACCGATTGTCGCGCGGCAAACTTTCAGAATGCGGCGAACTTCACCAGAAGTCAAACGAATTGTAACATACTTTTCTTCTTTACCAAGAAGTTGGGCTTCCGTACCAGCGGCACGAACGAGTTGGCCACCTTTACCCGGTTTCAATTCGATGTTGTGGATAACCGTACCTACTGGAATGTTTTCCAATGGCAAAGAGTTACCGATTTTAATATCGGAACCTGCACCGGATACCACTTCGTCTCCTACTTTCAGACCTTTAGGAGCGATGATGTAACGTTTTTCACCATCCACATAGTGGATAAGTGCGATGTTGGACGTACGGTTTGGATCATATTCGATCGTAGCAACGCGGCCCGGTATTCCATCTTTGTTACGTTTGAAGTCAATAATACGGTACTTACGTTTGTGTCCGCCGCCATGATGACGAACCGTAATTTTACCTTGGTTATTGCGTCCAGCTTGCTTGCTCAGAGGTGCCAGCAACGATTTCTCGGGCTGATTAGTTGTAATCTCCTCGAAAGTAGATACAGACATAGCACGTCTGGCCGGGGACGTTGGTTTATACTTTTTAATTGGCACTGAGTTTCCCTCCTTACTTTACAGTTTCAATTATACCGTTTCAAAAAACTCAAGCGGCTTACTGTCTTTGCTCAGCGTTACGAACGCTTTCTTCCACTCGCTCGTATAGCCGGAATGACGTCCGTAGCGTTTTGGTTTTGCAGGAACACGAAGCGTATTTACGTTACTTACTTTCACGTTAAAAATGGCTTCGATTGCTTTTTTAACTTCGACTTTGTTAGAACGAATGTCAACCTCGAAAACGTATTTCAAGTCATTCATCATACCAGCCGTACGTTCGGTGATAACCGGACGTTTGATAATATCACGAGGATCCTTCATTACGCGAGCACCTCCTCTACCTTCTGAACTGCTTCCTTCGTAATGATCAGTTTGTCGTGTCCGAGCACATCAAGAACATTAATGCCATCTGCGGCTACAAACTTCACACCAGGAATATTACGAGCGGACAGTGCTACATTATCATCATAGCTAGGAGCTACGATCAATGCTTTACGATCAGCTTTAAGGTTATTCAAAATGGCTGCGAATTCTTTCGTTTTAGGTCCGTTCAGTGTAAGAGCGTCCAATACGATAATTTCATTCTCAATCACTTTGGATGACAACGCCGATTTGATCGCCAGACGACGAACCTTCTTAGGCAATTTGTATGCATAGCTGCGTGGAGTCGGACCAAATACAGTACCGCCACCAACCCATTGCGGTGCACGGATCGAACCTTGACGAGCGCGGCCAGTACCTTTTTGTTTCCAAGGTTTACGTCCGCCACCACGTACTTCAGAACGTCCTTTTACTTTGTGAGTACCTTGACGCAGGGAAGCCAATTGCATAACAACAGCGTCATGAAGAACGTGCTTATTCGGCTCGATACCGAACACTGCGTCGTTCAATTCAATTTCACCAACTTGGCTGCCGCTAATATTAAATAGTGCTACTTTTGGCATTTCGTGTTCCTCCTTTCTTCAGTTGTTTATTTTTTCACCGTTTCTAATACTTTAACGAAGCTATTTTTAGGTCCTGGAATGGAACCTTTCACGAGCAACACATTACGTTCTGTATCGATCTTAACAACTTCAAGACGTTGGATAGTTACCGTTTCATGCCCCATGTGTCCTGGCAGGTGTTTACCTTTAGGAACGCGGTTAGCTTGAATGGAACCCATAGAACCTGGACCTCTGTGGTAACGCGAGCCGTGTGCCATTGGTCCGCGGCTTTGTCCCCAACGTTTGATAACGCCGGCAAAACCTTTACCTTTAGAAATACCTGTTACGTCAACGAACTCGCCTTCTGTGAAGACATCAGCCTTCAGTTCTTGGCCAACCTCGTACGCAGCAAGGTCGATGCCACGAAGTTCACGAACGTAGCGCTTAGGTGCAGTATTTGCTTTTTTCGCATGTCCTGCTTCAGGTTTGTTGGATCTTTTTTCTTTTTTATCAGAGAAACCGAGTTGGATAGCTTCGTATCCATCGTTTTCCAGATCTTTCTTTTGCAGAACAACACAAGGACCTGCTTCGATAACCGTAACAGCAAGTACGTTACCTTCAGGGGTAAACACTTGAGTCATTCCGAGTTTTTTTCCTAAGATACCTTTCATGTTGACACCTCATTTCTTTTCCTAATTACATATTACAATTTAATTTCGATATCTACACCGGACGGCAGGTCCAAGCGCATCAAGGCATCCACAGTTTGTGGAGTCGGGTTAACAATGTCGATCAAACGCTTGTGTGTGCGCATTTCGAACTGCTCCCGGGAATCCTTGTACTTGTGTACCGCACGGAGAATAGTAATGATTTGTTTTTCAGTTGGCAGCGGAATTGGCCCGGATACACCTGCGCCCGAACGTTTTGCTGTTTCAACAATTTTCTCAGCGGATTGATCAAGAATTCTATGATCGTAAGCTTTCAAACGGATACGAATTTTTTGCTTTGCCATTTTAGTCCCTCCTTCTATCGCCCAATTTGGTATCGGACATACTCCGTGAAAATTTTCCGACAGCCCTCCCATGGCAAAGGGGCCGGGTGTGTCAGTAACCTCTCACATCATCGCACAGTCACAAACAACATTAGTTATTATATCGAATAGTTCTGCCTATTGCAAGCAAAAACGAAAAAAACAATGCATCTTATTTTCAAAAGATACAATTGTGCTCGCAGCTCGCGATTTTTTCAAGAGAAAAGCCCCCGCACCAGGGCAGGGGCTCGTTAAGCTTCGTTCCAATACAACGTTACTCGTTCCAGTACACTGTTGCTCTATTTAAAGGCAAAAGCCTTCTTATTTGGAGATTGTTGCTACGGCACCAGCGCCAACTGTACGTCCGCCTTCACGAATAGAGAACTTAGTTCCTTCTTCGATAGCGATCGGGTTGATCAGTTGAACAGTAACCGTGATGTTATCACCAGGCATTACCATTTCGGAACCTTCTGGCAAAGTAATGATTCCAGTTACGTCAGTTGTACGGAAGTAGAACTGTGGACGGTAACCAGTGAAGAAAGGTTTGTGACGTCCGCCTTCTTCTTTAGTCAAAACGTAGATTTGAGCTGAAAATTCTGTATGTGGGTTAACAGAACCTGGTTTAGCCAATACTTGGCCGCGCTCGATTTGTGCACGATCTACACCGCGAAGCAGTGCGCCGATGTTGTCACCAGCTTGAGCGGAATCAAGCAATTTACGGAACATTTCTACGCCTGTTACTACGGATTTACGGGATTCTTCTTGAATACCGATGATTTCGATTTCGTCGCCCACTTTAACTGTACCACGCTCTACACGGCCTGTAGCAACTGTACCACGACCAGTGATGGAGAATACGTCCTCGACAGGCATAAGGAAAGGCTTGTCAGTGTCGCGTTCTGGAGTTGGGATGTAAGTGTCGATTGTTTCGAACATTTCAACGATTTTCTTAGCCCAGTCGCCATCTGGGTTTTGCAGTGCTTCACGAGCGGAACCACGAGTGATTGGAGTGTCGTCGCCTGGGAAGTCATACTCGCTCAGCAAGTCGCGAACTTCCATTTCAACCAATTCCAGCAACTCTTCGTCTTCAACCATGTCGCATTTGTTCAAGAATACAACGATATAAGGAACACCAACTTGGCGGGACAACAGGATGTGCTCGCGAGTTTGCGGCATTGGGCCGTCAGCTGCGGATACAACTAGAATCGCTCCGTCCATTTGTGCAGCGCCAGTGATCATGTTTTTAACATAGTCGGCGTGACCTGGGCAGTCAACGTGTGCATAGTGACGGTTAGGTGTTTCATACTCCACGTGTGCAGTGGAGATTGTGATACCGCGTTCGCGCTCTTCTGGAGCTTTATCGATTTGATCGAATGCTACAGCAGCACCACCGTAAGTTTTGGACAATACAGTTGTGATTGCAGCAGTCAAAGTAGTTTTACCATGATCGACGTGACCAATAGTACCGATATTAACGTGCGGTTTGTTACGCTCAAACTTAGCCTTTGCCATTTGAACAATTCCTCCTCAATAACTTGTATTATTTTAGGCTGCCGGATGCCCTTTTGGTAAAACCCAGAGCATACCGGTCAGCTGATACATTGTATTACTCGCCGCCTTTGGTTTTGGCAACGATTTCTTCAGCAATGCTCTTCGGAACTTCTTCATAATGAGAAAGTTCCATGGAGAACACACCGCGTCCTTGTGTACCGGAGCGAAGTGTAGTCGAGTATCCGAACATTTCGGACAAAGGCACCTTCGCACGAATGATTTGAGCTCCACTGCGGGAATCCATACCTTCAATCCGACCACGACGGGAGTTCAACATACCCATTACGTCACCCATATATTCCTCAGGAACCGTTACTTCAACTTTCATAATCGGCTCGAGCAATACTGGTTTACATTTGTCTTTCGCTGCTTTCAGCGCCATTGATCCGGCAATTTTAAATGCCATTTCATTGGAATCGACATCATGGTATGATCCGTCCACGATTGTAGCTTTAACGTCCACAAGCGGGAAGCCTGCGATAACGCCGTTTTTCATTTGTTCCTCAATACCAGCAAGAGCAGGAGCGATGTACTCTCTAGGAACAGAGCCGCCGACTACCTTACTTTCGAATTGACTACCAGTACCTGGCTCAAGCGGTTCGAACTCAACCCATACGTGACCATATTGACCACGACCACCGGACTGACGAACGAATTTACCTTCGACACGTGCTGGAGCACGGAACGTTTCACGGTAAGCAACCTGTGGTTTACCCACATTTGTTTCTACCTTGAACTCACGACGCATACGGTCAATGATGATGTCCAAGTGAAGCTCACCCATACCCGCCAAGATGGTTTGACCTGTTTCTTCGTTAGTATGAGCGCGAAGAGTCGGATCCTCTTCAGTCAACTTACCGAGAGCTACAGACATTTTATCTTGGTCAGCTTTGGTTTTAGGCTCAACCGCGATTTCGATAACCGGATCAGGGAAGTTCATGGACTCGAGAATAACAGGACTCTTCTCATCACACAGTGTATCACCTGTACCTGTATCTTTCAAACCTACGGCAGCCGCAATATCACCAGAGTAAACTACAGTGATTTCTTGACGACTGTTCGCATGCATTTGAAGAATACGTCCGATACGTTCGCGTTTACCTTTTGTTGCATTCAATACGTAAGAACCGGATTGAAGAACACCGGAGTATACGCGGAAGAATGTCAACTTACCAACGTAAGGATCCGTCATGATTTTGAATGCCAATGCGGAGAATGGCTCTTCATCGGAAGAGTGACGTTCAACTTCCGTACCGTCTTCCAAATGCCCTTGAATACTTGGCACATCAATAGGAGCCGGCAAATAGTCGAGAACAGCATCCAACATCAGCTGAACACCTTTATTGCGGTAAGAAGATCCACAGATAACTGGGAAGATTTTAACTTCTACAACACCTTTACGGAGAGCGGCTTTAATTTCGGCAACCGAAATTTCTTCGCCTTCCAGGTATTTCATTGTCAATTCTTCGTCCAGTTCAGCAACCTTCTCGATCAATTCATTACGAAGTTCTTCAACTTGATCTTTGAATTCCGCAGGAACTTCTACTTCTTCGATATCTTGACCAAGATCATCTTTGTACATATGAGCTTTTTGTTCAACGATATCGATAATACCAGTAAAATCATTTTCTGCGCCGATTGGCAATTGAATCGCAACTGCGTTCGCTTGAAGGCGATCACGCATGTCAGAGACAACATTCAGGAAGTCGGCACCAATGATATCCATTTTGTTTACATATGCGATCCGTGGAACGCCGTAGCGATCAGCCTGTCTCCATACGGTTTCGGACTGAGGCTCAACGCCTTCTTTCGCACTGAAAACACCAACTGCTCCGTCCAATACACGAAGGGAACGTTCAACTTCAACAGTGAAGTCAACGTGCCCCGGGGTGTCGATGATATTGACGCGATGACCTTTCCAGGCAGCGGTCGTCGCAGCGGAAGTAATCGTGATTCCGCGCTCTTGTTCTTGTTCCATCCAGTCCATTGTCGCAGCGCCTTCGTGAACTTCACCGATTTTGTGCGTACGGCCTGTGTAGAACAAGATCCGCTCTGTTGTTGTGGTTTTACCCGCGTCAATATGAGCCATGATCCCGATATTACGTGTATTTTTCAAGGAGAACTCTCTTGCCATGAAATGGGTCTCCCTTCAAAATTGAAGTTATTTTTTTGAGCTGAATCCTACCAACGATAGTGAGCAAACGCTTTGTTCGCTTCAGCCATTTTGTGCGTGTCTTCACGTTTTTTCACGGAAGCGCCTGTGTTGTTGGAAGCATCGATAATTTCAGCCGCCAAACGCTCTTCCATGGTTTTCTCACCGCGGTTGCGGGAGTAGTTTACGAGCCAACGTAATCCCAGGGACGTACGTCTTTCTGGTTTTACCTCGATTGGTACTTGGTAGTTGGCACCGCCGACACGGCGTGCTTTAACTTCCAGGACTGGCATGATATTCTTGATAGCTGCTTCAAAAACTTCCATCGGGTCATTCCCCGTACGTTCTTGGATAAGCTTGAACGCATTGTACAGAATGCTTTGAGCAACGCCTCGTTTTCCGTCGAGCATGATGCGATTGATCAAGCGGGTAACCAACTTGCTGTTGTATACCGGATCTGGCAACACGTCTCTTTTGGTAACTGGACCTTTGCGTGGCATGGATATCCCCCTTTCTTACATGTTAAACCGACATACGCGGTTTATATTCATTAGGATTTTTTAGCTTTAGGGCGTTTTGCGCCGTATTTGGAACGAGCTTGCATGCGGTTGTTTACGCCTGCAGTATCCAAAGCACCGCGAACGATATGGTAACGCACACCCGGAAGGTCTTTTACACGACCGCCGCGAATCAGCACTACGCTGTGTTCTTGAAGGTTATGTCCAATACCTGGAATGTAAGCAGTCACCTCTACACGGTTCGTCAAGCGAACACGAGCATATTTACGAAGTGCGGAGTTTGGTTTTTTCGGAGTCATAGTACCTACACGAGTGCACACTCCGCGTTTTTGCGGGGCACTGATGTCGGTAGCTTCACGTTTCAAGGCATTAAAACCTTTTTGCAAAGCCGGTGATTTCGATTTCTCGATTTTGGCTTGACGTCCTTTACGAACCAGTTGGTTAATAGTTGGCATGTTGGTTGCCACCCCCTTCCTCAATTTTTGCTGTTACTTTACAAACCTTATCTAAGCCCACAGACCCAGGCGGTTCATAAAAGAACAAATGAAAAGTCTTTGCCGCCAAGAATAACGATTCCTTAGACAAAAACGTTCCTTACCCTATTGTTTTACGATAGCAGCCATTGCGGCTCCCACTTCAATCCCACATGCAGCTCCGAGATTTTTCATTGTGTCTACGAGAGTCACTTTGACTCCTTGCTTGTTGCACAAAGCAATGATGTTGGAAGTGAGACGCTGATCTGCGTCTTCTGCCACATATACTTCTGAGGCAAAGCCCAATTCTACCATACGAATGGTTTGTTTGGTACCGATTTTGACATGAGCATCTTGCAGTCCCTGTTCTTTAGACATATCTCATTCCTCCGAAAAGACCCAATAGCATATAGGCTGCTCACGCACCTTTGCTATATTAGCATTGACTATAATTAATGTCAAGACAAATATAAACCATAATTCATTTAAACAGAATAACACGATTCATTTTTGAAAAAAGCACCGGAGCACCGTCTACTGCAGCTTTTATGCAAAGCTTATGTCAGCGGTGTTCCGGTAATCATACTATTTTTGTATTACTCTGCCGAAATTGGTTCGAGCTCCTCAGATGGAGGCTGCCCCTCTTCCGGCTGGGCAAATTTCACGCTACGGTAACGGTTCATACCTGTTCCCGCAGGAATCAATTTACCAATAATTACGTTCTCTTTCAGTCCAAGCAGCTGATCAACCTTGCCTTTAATAGCTGCATCAGTCAGGACACGAGTAGTTTCCTGGAAGGATGCTGCTGACAAGAAGGAGTCAGTTTCCAGAGATGCCTTGGTAATACCGAGCAGTACTGGCTTAGCTACCGCTGGTTCTTGGCCGCTGAGAATCGCTATCTTGTTCGCATTTTCATACTCATGGACATCAACAAAGGAGCCTGGAAGTAAGATTGTGTCGCCCGCATCAATGATACGGATTTTACGCAACATTTGACGAATCATAACTTCTACGTGCTTGTCGTTGATTTCTACGCCCTGGTTCCGGTATACGCGTTGAACTTCCTGAAGGATATAGTTCTGTACCCCGCGAATACCTTTAATACGCAGCATTTCTTTAGGATCAATTGAACCATCCGTCAGTTCGTCCCCAGCTTCAACAGTCATACCTTCGCTTACGCGCAGGCGGGAACCATACGTTACTGAGTATGTTTTCGTTTCAGCTTCACCCTGAATGTCGATCTCACGGCGGTCTTTACCTTCACGAACTTCTTTAACTGTACCGTCAATTTCACTAATCGTTGCCTGACCTTTAGGATTACGCGCTTCAAAAAGCTCCTGGATACGAGGCAAACCTTGTGTAATATCGTCACCCGCTACGCCGCCTGTGTGGAACGTACGCATAGTAAGCTGTGTTCCCGGCTCACCGATGGATTGTGCAGCGATGATACCAACTGCTTCACCAATCTCAACGTGTTTACCAGTCGCCAGATTGCGACCGTAACATTTCTTGCAGACGCCATGTTTAGCACGGCAACTTAATACAGAACGTATTTGAACTTTGTGTACGCCAGCTTTAACAATCGCTTCAGCTTTGTCGGAGTCAATCAATTCGTTACGTCTAGCCAAAATCTCGCCAGTCTCAGGATGACGTACCGTTTCAAAGCAATAGCGACCTTCCAGACGGTCATAGAGATCTTCAATTACTTCTTTACCATCCTGGATACGACTTACTGTGAAGCCTTTATCCGTTCCGCAGTCTTCTTCACGCACGATAACATCCTGTGCCACATCTACGAGACGACGAGTCAGGTAACCCGAGTCAGCCGTACGAAGGGCAGTATCCGCCAAACCTTTACGCGCTCCGTGAGTGGAGATGAAGTACTCGAGTACTGTCAGACCTTCACGGAAGTTTGATTTGATTGGGAGTTCGATAATACGTCCGGATGGATTCGCCATCAGACCACGCATACCGCCGAGCTGAGTAATCTGTGATTTGTTACCCCGCGCTTTGGAGTCCACCATCATCATGATGGAGTTGTAGCGATCCATGGACTTCATCAATACTTCAGTAATATCATCTTTCGCTTTAGACCAAATATCGATAATCCGGTCATAGCGTTCTTCATTCGTAATCAGACCACGACGGTACTGATTCGTTACAACTTGCGCTTTGTCTTCGGATCCCTTAAGAATCTCTTGTTTTTCCACCGGCACGATTACGTCCGATACAGCAACCGTTACCCCTGCACGAGTGGAATACGTAAAGCCAAGCTGCTTGATTTTATCCAGAATTACAGCTGTTTCTGTTGTATGGTAAGTCTCAAAACAACGGGCAATGATATTACCAAGGTAATCCTTGCCTACCCCGCTAGCTTGCGGAGCGTTTTGAATGGCTTCTGTAAGATTTACACCCTTCTCGTAAACAAAGAACTCCTCCGCAGTACCATAAAGCAGGTTCGCACGGGTAGCATCATTGATGTACGGGAAGCTTGCCGGGAAAATTTCATTAAAGATAATTTTACCAACCGTTGTGATCAACATCGCTTCCTGTTGTTTTTCCGTAAAGCTCGTTTTATTCAAAGCTTTAACCGGAATAGCTACACGAGCATGAAGTCCAGCTGTACCACGTTGGTAAGCCGATATAGCTTCATTCATGTTGCGAAGGATCATATTACTTCCTTCTTCTTCTTTGTTATCCATAGTCAGATAGAAAGAACCAAGAACCATATCCTGGGAAGGTGTAACAACTGGCTTGCCGTCTTTCGGATTCAAAATGTTGCCGGATGCCAGCATAAGCAAACGAGCTTCAGCTTGGGCTTCCGCAGACAACGGAACGTGAACAGCCATTTGGTCACCGTCAAAGTCGGCATTATATGCAGTACATACGAGCGGATGCAGACGAATCGCACGACCTTCAACCAAAATCGGTTCGAACGCCTGGATACCGAGTCTATGCAACGTAGGGGCACGGTTCAGAAGAACCGGATGCTCCTTGATTACTTCTTCCAGCACATCCCATACTTCTGCACTCACACGCTCTACTTTACGCTTCGCGCTCTTGATATTGTGCGCCAAACCTTTGTTCACCAGTTCTTTCATAACAAAAGGTTTGAACAGTTCCAGCGCCATTTCTTTTGGCAAACCGCATTGATACATTTTCAAGTACGGACCTACAACGATAACGGAACGACCAGAGTAGTCAACACGTTTTCCGAGCAAGTTTTGACGGAAACGTCCTTGTTTACCTTTCAGCATGTGGCTGAGGGATTTCAAAGGACGGTTACCTGGACCTGTAACAGGACGACCACGACGACCATTATCAATCAAGGCGTCAACAGCTTCCTGCAACATCCGTTTTTCATTTTGTACGATAATATCTGGCGCACCCAGATCTAACAGACGTTTCAGACGGTTATTACGGTTAATAACACGACGATACAAGTCGTTAAGGTCAGATGTAGCGAAACGACCACCATCCAACTGTACCATTGGACGAAGCTCAGGAGGAATAACAGGAAGTACGTCCATGATCATCCAATCCGGTTGGTTGCCTGAGTTACGGAAGGCCTCAATAACTTCAAGGCGTTTGATCGCACGGTTACGACGTTGTCCTTGAGCTGTACGCAGCTCTTCTTTCAAAAATTCTAGCTCTTTGTCTATATCCAAATCTTGAAGAAGCTTTTTAACCGCTTCAGCACCCATACCTGCCTGGAAGCCATAGCCGTATTTCTCACGGTAGCTACGGTATTCTTTTTCGGACAGGAGTTGTTTTTTCTCCAAAGGCGTATCTCCTGGATCGGTTACAACATAAGATGCGAAGTAAATGATCTCTTCCAGAGATCTTGGAGACATATCAAGAGCAAGACCCATACGACTTGGAATGCCTTTGAAGTACCAAATGTGCGATACAGGAGCAGCCAACTCAATATGGCCCATACGCTCACGGCGAACCTTAGCGCGAGTAACTTCTACTCCACAACGGTCACAGACAACACCTTTATAGCGTACACGTTTGTACTTACCGCAATGACATTCCCAGTCTTTCGTAGGTCCGAAAATTTTCTCGCAAAATAGTCCTTCTTTTTCCGGTTTAAGCGTACGATAGTTAATCGTCTCCGGTTTTTTGACTTCTCCGCGGGACCAAGAACGAATCTTTTCGGGGGAAGCAAGCCCGATTTTCATATATTCGAAATTGTTAACGTCCAACAAGGAGCAACCCTCCTTAACCAAATCCTGAGTTTTTAGGTTTGATACCGCCCAGCAGCACCGGGCGGTATCAAGAAACCTGACCCATCCTAGAATGGATCAAGGTATATAACAAAGCTGATATGAGTCAGTTAGCAGTCAAACTACTCTACGCCAACCTCAGAGCCTTCCAGATTCAAACTCAGCTTATCGCCGCTTGTGTCATCCTCATCATCAAGCTCTCTCATTTCAATCTCTTGTTCGTCTTCAGACAGAATCTTCACGTCCATACCCAAGCTTTGCAGCTCTTTGATCAAGACCTTAAATGATTCTGGAACACCCGGTTCAGGTACATTTTCACCTTTGACAATGGATTCGTAAGTTTTAACACGTCCAACCACATCATCGGATTTCACAGTCAAAATTTCCTGAAGCGTGTACGCCGCGCCGTAGGCTTCCAATGCCCATACTTCCATCTCCCCGAAGCGCTGTCCACCGAATTGAGCTTTACCACCCAATGGTTGCTGCGTAACGAGAGAGTAAGGACCTGTAGAACGAGCATGGATTTTATCATCGACCATGTGCGCCAGTTTGATCATGTGCATGACACCGACAGTAACTTCACGTTCAAAACGATCACCCGTACGTCCGTCATACAACACAGTCTTACCATTACGCTGCATGCCTGCCTCTTCCATTGTATCGAACACGTCATACTCCTTGGCACCATCGAATACTGGAGTTGCCACATGAATACCAAGACGCATTGCAGCCATACCCAGATGGACTTCAAGCACCTGTCCGATGTTCATCCGTGAAGGTACCCCCAGCGGGTTCAGAACGACCTGTACTGGTGTGCCATCCGGCAGGAACGGCATATCTTCTTCAGGCAAAATACGGGCAACGACACCCTTGTTACCGTGACGTCCAGCCATTTTATCGCCTTCGGAGATTTTACGTTTTTGAGCAATATATACACGAACCAACTGATTTACACCTGGTGGCAGTTCATCACCATTTTCACGTGTAAACACCTTTACATCTACAACAATCCCATCTGTTCCGTGAGGAACTCTCAAAGAAGTATCGCGAACCTCGCGTGCCTTCTCACCAAAGATTGCGTGTAAGAGACGTTCCTCAGCTGTCAATTCAGTCACACCTTTAGGTGTAACTTTACCAACAAGAATGTCACCTGCACCGATTTCGGCACCAATACGAATGATTCCACGCTCATCCAAGTTGCGAAGCGCCTCTTCACCGACATTTGGAATGTCACGAGTGATTTCTTCAGGTCCAAGTTTCGTGTCACGAGCCTCGGATTCGTATTCCTCAATATGGATCGAGGTGTATACATCCTCCTTGACCAGTTTCTCACTCAGCAGGATCGCATCCTCGTAGTTGTAACCTTCCCAAGTCATGAAGGCAACGACAACGTTACGTCCCAACGCCAACTCACCCATCTCCGTAGATGGACCATCTGCAAGAATATCGCCAACTTTGACAATATCTCCTCTGTTCACAATCGGACGTTGGTTAATGCAAGTTCCTTGGTTAGATCGCATAAATTTGTGTAATTTATACTTAACAATGTCGCCCTTCACTTCAGCACCATCTACAGTTTCGATACGACGCAACCAAATTTCGTTAGCCGAAGAGCGTTCGATAACTCCGTTGTATTTGGATACAATGCAAACACCAGAATCTTTTGCAGACTTGTGCTCCATTCCTGTTCCGACCAATGGAGACTTCGGAATCAATAGTGGGACAGCCTGACGTTGCATATTGGAACCCATCAATGCGCGGTTAGAGTCATCATTCTCCAGAAACGGAATCAGTGCTGTCGCAACTGATACGACCTGTTTAGGTGATACGTCCATGTAATCAACACGGCTACTAGCCATTGGAATAATGTTATCAGACTGTTTGTTATAACGGACAATGACGACCTCATCCTTAAAGGTGTTTTCCTCCGTCAATTCCGCGTTCGCCTGAGCTACGATGTAGTTATCTTCTTCATCAGCAGTCAGGTAATCAATCTGGTCTGTAACTTTTCCGGTTTTCGGATCTACCCAACGATAAGGAGCTTCGATAAATCCGTACTCGTTGATACGTGCAAATGTGGACAAAGAGTTGATCAAACCAATGTTTGGTCCCTCTGGTGTCTCGATAGGACACATACGGCCGTAGTGACTTGGATGGACGTCACGCACTTCCATGCCTGCGCGTTCACGCGTCAAACCGCCGGGTCCGAGTGCGGACAGACGACGTTTGTGCGTTAATTCAGCAAGCGGGTTTGTCTGATCCATAAACTGTGACAGCTGCGAGCTACCAAAGAACTCTTTAATCGAAGCAATTACTGGACGTATGTTAATCAACGCTTGTGGCGTAATTACATTAGCATCCTGAATCGACATTCTTTCACGCACCACGCGTTCCATACGGGATAAACCGATACGGAACTGGTTTTGGAGCAACTCACCTACAGAACGTAAACGACGGTTACCCAAATGGTCAATATCGTCCGTACTTCCGATACCGTGAAGCAAGTTAATAAAATAACTGATGGAGGAAATAATATCGGCAGGCGTAATATTCTTAACCGATTTATCAATATTTCCGTTAGCAATCAGTTTTACTACTTTACCGTCCTCGATTGGCGAGAACACATCAATCGTTTGAAGTGGAATATCATTGCTTTCCAGCACGCCGCTAGCAACATGATACGTGCGGTGTCCTACTGATTCCTCCAGTTGGGCCAGAATCTCGTCCAACAGGCGACGATCCACCATTTGTCCTGCTTCAGCGATAATTTCACCAGTTGTTGTATCAATCAATGTCTCAGCAAGACGTTGATTGAACAGACGGTTTTTGATGTGAAGCTTTTTATTGATTTTGTAACGGCCTACGTTGGCCAGATCATAACGTTTTGGATCAAAGAAGCGTGCAACAAGCAAGCTCTTTGCGTTATCCAGTGTAGGTGGCTCACCCGGGCGAAGACGCTCATAAATTTCAATCAGCGCTTTCTCCGTGGAATCCGTATTGTCTTTATCAAGTGTGTTGCGGATATATTCGTCATTGCCGAGCAAATCCAGAATCTCAGCATCAGTGCCAAAGCCAAGTGCACGCAGCAACACCGTAACCGGAATTTTACGGGTACGGTCAATCCGGACATAGATAATATCCTTCGCATCCATCTCCAGTTCGAGCCAAGCCCCCCGGTTAGGAATTACCGTTGCGGTGTATGTTGTTTTCGCATTCTTGTCGACTTTTGTGCTGAAATAGACGCTGGGAGAGCGAACCAACTGGCTGACAATAACCCGTTCCGCACCGTTAATAATAAACGTACCCGTTTCAGTCATCAGCGGGAAGTCTCCCATGAATACTTCCTGCTCTTTCACTTCCCCGGTCTCTTTATTAATAAGCCGGACTTTTACCCGAAGCGGTGCTGCATACGTAACGTCGCGTTCCTTTGCGTCGTCAACGGTATATTTGGGTTCTCCGAGAGAATAGTCGATAAACTCCAAAATCAGATTTCCAGTGAAATCTTGAATTGGTGAAATATCCCGAAACATTTCCCGTAATCCTTCCTCCAAAAACCAATCATAGGATTTTTGTTGGATCTCAATCAGGTTCGGAACCTCGAGTACCTCATTAATACGTGCATAACTGCGCCGAGTGCGTCGACCATATTGAACAAGATGTCCTGCCAACTTAAACTCACCCCTCATGTCTACTCACTTTAAAAATACATTGCGAACCTCTGTTTGTGACCTTATAATAAGACACATACAGAAGATTCAATCTTACAAATACAGAAAAGCCCTTACTCGAATGCATTCGAAAAAAGAGCAACGTATCTGCAGAATCTTCTTACCGGAAGATCTTCATCACTTGTAGATTTGCCCAAAATGGTTGTATTATACGTAATAGTGATAAATACTATACCTACTACGCATAAATCTATTGACATTTCAACAAACTAAAGCCATGGAGGGCATCCTAATACTGACATTTTATAATGATATCACAGACCAGGATTCAAGTCAATGGTCCTATTGCATTTTCTTAAAAACTTTTTTTGGCCTTCAAAATTCGATAGCCTTTATCCTTTGTAACTTCCTCCACATGACCGAAAAGACTCTCTATCTTAGCACTCGCCGAAGGGGCCCCCTGCTTTTTCTGAATGACTACCCACAAAGCTCCACCCTCATTTAAATGCTCATAAGCAAGTTCAAAAATGGTATGCACTGTTTCTTTTCCTGCACGTATAGGAGGATTCGTCAAAATCACGTCAAAACGTTCATTCTTCACTTCCGCAAACAAATTGCTTTGCTTAATGGTGACATTCTTAACCCCATTACGTTCCGCATTCTCTATCGCTAGTTGAACGGCTCGCTCATTAATATCAACCATTGTGACGTGTCCTTCTGGGACAAGCGCGGCTGCCGCCAAACCAATCGGCCCGTAACCGCATCCTACATCTAATACCGAGGCTTGTGCAGGAAGCTGCATCGCTTCAATCAGCACGCGACTCCCATAATCAATGCCCTGCTTCGAAAAAACGCCTGAATCGCTGACAAAACGGTATGACCGCCCCCGCAGCACTGTTTCCAGGCTCCGTCTTTCATGCGCCGTCTCTGGCCGCTTGGAGTAGTAATGATCAGCCATTCATGCCCACCTCTTTCGGTTGTACTACCATCATAGCCTTTACAATTACCTTTCAGACATGCTGGCACTACCGTTTTACAGCAACAAACCCCTTGAAGATCACCTCAAGGGGTTTGTTTTAGTTCATTGTCTGCTAGAAAGCAGTCAATTATTTCACTTCTACAGAAGCGCCTGCTTCTTCCAATTTTGCTTTAATGGATTCAGCTTCTTCTTTAGCGATTTTTTCTTTCAGTGGTTTTGGAGCGTTGTCAACCAGTTCTTTTGCTTCTTTCAGGCCAAGACCTGTGATTTCGCGAACTGCTTTGATAACGTTGATTTTGGAACCGCCAGCGCTTGTCAAGATTACGTCGAACTCGGATTGCTCAGCTTCAGCTGCGCCACCTGCTGCGCCACCTGCTACAGCTACTGGAGCTGCTGCAGTTACGCCGAATTCTTCTTCGATTGCTTTCACGAGATCGTTCAGTTCCAATACGGACATACCTTTAATTGCTTCCAAGATTTGCTCTTTACTCATGGTTGAACCTCCATTTAAATTCGTATTTTTTTGTTCTCAACTGCTATACAGCAGGTTTAATCCCTAACTTATGCGCTTTGCTCTTCTTTTTCTGCAACAGCTTTAACTGCAAGCGCGAAGTTGCGCACAGGAGCTTGAAGCACGCTGAGGAGCATGGAAAGGAGACCTTCGCGGGATGGCAGTTCTGCCAGTGCTTTGATTTCCTCAACACCGATAACGCGACCTTCTACAACTGCACCTTTCAGTTCCAGTGCATTGTTCTTCTTAGCGAAATCGTTCAAGATTTTAGCTGCAGACACTGCATCATCTTTGCCGAACGCGATTGCAGTAGGACCTGTCAATACTGCGTCCAGTTCAGTCAATTCTGCTGCCGCAGTTGCACGGCGGAGCAGTGTGTTTTTCAGCACTTGAAATTCGATTCCGGCTTCGCGAAGCTGCTTACGCAGCTCAGTTACTTGGGCAACATTCAGACCGCGATAGTCTGCAACCACAGTCGTTACGCTCTCACGTAATTTTGCAGCTACAACTTCAACAGCTTCTTGTTTTGCTTGAATCACCTTTGCATTTGCCAAACTGTACACCTCCTGATCAATTTATCCGCTTTGTTCGAAGCACCCGATCTGGTGATCTCACAAAGCTTGCTTTCATAAGCATGAAAAAAGCCTCCGTAGAGTACGAAGGCTTGATAAATCTACATGGACGGGACAAGCCCGTCACATGAAACGTTCTATCATAACACCTCGGTAGGAAATTAAGCCCTAAGGCACCTACTGTCTACGGTAAGCATATTCAACTTTAATGGTCAGTCACAAGGACTCACAACTTTTATAGAATAACAATTTTGATTGAACATGTCAATCAAAATATTATCTGTAAACAGATGCGTTCACACGTGCACTTGGTCCCATAGTCGAAGAAATAGCGATGTTTTTCAGGTATACACCTTTAGCAGCCGCTGGCTTCGCACGGTTCAAGGCTTCAACCAAGGCTTTAAGGTTCTCGTTCAGCTGTTCAGCACTGAAGGAAGCTTTGCCGATTGGTGCATGAATTTGACCGGCTTTGTCGAGACGGTATTCGATTTTACCGGCTTTAATTTCTTGAACAGCCTTGGCAACGTCGAAAGTAACTGTGCCTGCTTTAGGGTTAGGCATCAAACCTTTACCACCGAGCAAACGACCCAGTTTACCAACCTCACTCATCATATCAGGTGTCGCAACGCAGACGTCGAATTCAAACCAGCCTTGTTGGATTTTGTTGATCATATCTTGATCGCCAACAAAATCAGCGCCAGCAGCTTCCGCTTCTTTCATTTTGTCACCTTTTGCAAATACCAGAACGCGTTGTGTTTTACCCGTACCATGCGGCAGGACAACAACACCACGAACAGCCTGGTCTTGTTTACGGGAATCTACGCCCAGACGAACTGCAGCTTCAACGGTTTCGTCGAATTTAGCAGTCGCAGCCTTTTTCACCAGTTCAACGGCTTCTAAAGGCTCGTAAGTTGCTTCGCTGTCAATCAGCTTAGCAGCTTCCAGGTACTTCTTACCATGTTTAGCCATAATGTTTTCCTCCTTATGTGGTATTAGCGGATATTCCTCCCACACTTGCCGGACAGTCAAACTGCCGGCACACGTAGATTAATAAAATTAATCTACGATGGTGATACCCATGCTGCGAGCAGTACCTTCAACCATACGCATTGCCGATTCTACGGAAGCTGCGTTAAGGTCAGGCATTTTTTGCTCTGCAATTTGACGAACAGCAGCGCGATTTACAGTTGCAACTTTCGTTTTATTCGGTTCACCGGAACCTTTTTCGATTTTAGCAGCAACTTTCAACAGAACAGCAGCCGGTGGAGTTTTGGTGATGAACGTAAAAGAACGATCCTCAAATACCGAAATTTCAACCGGAATAATCAGGCCTGCTTGATCAGCAGTACGAGCATTGAACTCTTTACAGAATGCCATGATGTTGACACCTGCTTGACCCAAAGCTGGACCTACTGGAGGCGCTGGATTAGCTTTCCCTGCAGGAATCTGCAGTTTTACCATTTTAATTACCTTTTTTGCCATGGATGACACCTCCTTGACTCAATAGTGGTAGACGGACCTATCGATCCTCCCACAAGAAACCTGTAAGAAAAATCTATATTTTCTCCACTTGAGTATAATCCAACTCAAGCGGGGTTTCCCGTCCAAACATGTTGACGTGAACTTTAAGCTTGCTCTTCTCAACCAAAATTTCTTCCACGGAGCCCACAAAATTCGCAAAAGGACCAACTTTAATTCGCACGGATTCCTTAACATCGAATTCAATCTTCGGTTTCGGCTCTACCATGCCCATATGCTTCAGAATCTGTTCAACTTCTTCTGGAAGCAATGGCGTCGGTTTGGAACCCGAGCCTGTTGACCCTACAAATCCCGTAACACCTGGTGTGTTGCGTACAACATACCAAGAGTCGTCGGTTTGGACCATTTCGACTAAGACATAACCAGGGTAGACTTTACGCATAACGGTTTTTTTCTTACCGTCCTTGGTTACCAGTTCTTCTTCCATAGGAACAAGAACACGGAATATCTTGTCTTCCATGCCCATGGACTCAACGCGTTTTTCCAAATTGGCTTTGACTTTGTTCTCATACCCTGAATAGGTATGAACGACGTACCATCTTTTTTCCATATCAAGCCACCTGGAACCCTTCCTAGATAATCGCTTCGATCACAGCGGAAATGCCGATGTCGAGAACCCAAAAATAAATCGTGACGAACGCAATTGTCCCTATGACAATCAGCGTATAGTTGGTCAGTTCTTTACGATTGGGCCAGCGAACCTTCTTGAGTTCAGCCCAGCTTTCAGAGAAAAAGGAAAACAGAGACTTGAAACTGCGTTTCACGCCGACTACACCTCCAAAAACTATCTGGTTTCCCGATGAGAAGTCTGTTCGTTACAGGACTTACAGAATTTCTTCATCTCCATGCGGTCGGGGTGATTACGCTTGTTTTTCGTCGTTGTGTAATTTCTTTGTTTGCATGTTGTACAAGCCAAAGTAATAATTACCCGCATGATGTGCACCTCCCGAAGACATCCAACACCGGAAGTCTCATAATTGATCCTAAAAAAAACCGCGAATTTAGGCCTACCTAAAACACTTTATCACACGGGGTTTTCCATGTCAACGAATGTTTGCATACAATTCGCAGTCCCGACTGTGGTGCATTTTAACATCTGTGCATCCTTTTAAACTGTTCTCTGAAAAGCCGCTTCAAAAATCAAGGCGATATCTATTATTCGTCTTTTTTAGTATAAATCATTTGTAACACTTATAAACCTGCATAGCCTACCTATAACGAATAAAAAAAGACTCGGACTCGAGCCTTTTTCCCTGTCAGCCTCTACTTTCAACTATCTCTTACTTCCAGATACTTTTCAAGTTTACGCTTGACCCGTTGCAGCGCGTTATCAATGGATTTCACATGGCGGTCAAGATCCTCTGCAATCTCCTGATACGAACGTCCGTCCAGATACAACATAAGTACCTTGCGTTCCAGTTCGCTCAGAATCTCGGACATCTTGTCCTCAAGGCCCACAAATTCTTCCTGATTGATGATCAGCTCTTCAGGGTCACTTACTTGTGTTCCGCAAATCACATCGAGCAACGTCCGGTCTGACTCTTCATCATAGATGGGCTTGTCCAGAGACACGTAAGAGTTCAGAGGGATGTGCTTTTGTCGTGTAGCCGTCTTAATTGCCGTAATAATCTGTCGTGTAATGCACAACTCGGCGAAAGCCTTGAACGAAGCAAGCTTGTCTCCCTTAAAATCACGAATGGATTTGTAGAGACCAATCATACCCTCCTGAATAATATCCTCGCGATCAGCACCAATCAGGAAGTAGGATCTGGCCTTGGCCCGCACAAAGTTCCGGTATTTGTTGATCAGAAACTCCAGCGCTTCCCCATCACCTTCATGGACTGCTCCGACAATGTCTTCATCATTTTTGTAATCAAACTTTGACAACATGATATCCTTGAGGTCCACACTCACTAACAATCCCTCCGGCTGCAACGCAAGGTACCCGTTACTCTCTCAAATATACGACAAGTATACGCGATGTAACCTAATACCGTCAACCACAACAACCTAAAAAAGAAGAGCGCTAACAAAATTGTCAATGGTTTCAAAATGGAGTGGCGTCCAATTATTGGTTTATTCTCTTCTCCATCGTTCAAACAACTTTCGAAGCTCCGGGCTCAGTTTGGCATCTAGCGAGTTACGGGACAATTTAGCACTATCCTGCTGGATTCGCTTCTGCACTTCTCTTTCGGATTCCTCAATCTCGATCAGTAATTCTCGCGCCGACACCCTAAGTGCACCTTGCCCAAATGCGACATGTTGCTCTACCTGATCGCTTGTCGCTACGTAAATACTTCTTCTTTTACTGCTCAGCTCCCGAACCAATCGCTCGATGCACTCATCAGCAGTTTCTTTTTCTCTGGTAAAATAAATCTGGACTTTGCTCTGAGCAAAAGTTTTACCTAATCCTGGCACCCTGTAAGCATCAAATACGACGATGACTCTTCTGCCGGAATACGCCTGATGATCCGCCAGTCGTTCAAGAAGTCTGTCCCTCGCTTCCTGCATACCAGATTGTACCAGTGCGGAAAGTTCGGGCCAGGCTCCAATCATGTTGTAACCGTCCACAAGCAGAACATCCCGCGTGTCAGCCATATCGTTAGCCCCGTGCCTGTCGTCCGCGCAATACTTCGTACATGACAACACCTGCAGCTACAGAAGCATTAAGGGAATTAATTTGCCCCGCCATTGGCAGCTTGACGAGTACATCGCATTTCTCACGAATCAAACGGCCCATACCTTTATTTTCGTTACCAATGACAATGGCTACTGGTCCCGTGAATACTCCATTCCCAAAGACAGGGTCTGTCGCTGTAACATCCGTGCCAACTACCCATACACCTTCTTCTTTAAGACGATCAATGGTTTGTCCCAGATTGTTTACACGCGCCACCGGAACGTACTCCACAGCACCTGCCGATGTTTTGGACACCGTTACAGTTACAGCTGCAGAACGCCTTTTCGGCACAATAACACCATGCGCTCCAGTACAGTCCGCTGTACGAAGGATGGAGCCCAAATTATGAGGGTCTTCAATCTCATCCAGCAAAATCAAAAACGGCTCTTCTCCCTTATCACGAGCAGTTGCGAGCAATTCTTCCACTTCAACATAGGCAAAAGGCGCAGCTTGCGCGACCACTCCCTGATGTTGAATGCCCGGAACCATTTGATCCAGCTTACGCTTGTCCACCTGCAAAACAATAATTCCTGCTTTTTTCGCCTCAGCTGTAATCGGCAGTGTCAAATGTTTTTGCGCATTATCCGCAATCCAAATTTTATTTATTGTTCTGCCTGAACGCAATGCCTCCGTTACCGAATGCTTACCGGCAATCCATTCTTCTTCCATCTCTAGCTTCCTCCCGGGAAACGGCTGATACTTGTTCCATCCAGTCCATTCCCATTTATTATTTTCCTGTATTTTCCATTTGTGCAATTCCGTACGTAATCAACTCTCTTAATCTGTCCAAATGTCCATCACAATAAAGAGATCCAATCAACCCCTCCAGTGCAGTGGCGTGCCGATACTCAAGCACATCAGCATTTTTGGGCAAACTTCCTGATTTAGCATTTCTTCCTTGTCGGACAATATCGCGTTCTTCTTCCGTCAGTACATTTTCCAATAGCCCTAACATGCGACTCTGCGCCTTGGCGGAGACTAGCCCTGTGGCTCGCCGATGCAGATGATTTGGACGCAGGTTAGGCTGTGCCAACAAATATTGCCGGACAGCTACCTCGTACACTGCATCACCAATGTAAGCTAGTGCAATGGGAGGCATCAAACGTGCTGGCTTGGACGCAGGGTACGGGAACCAGTTCCCCGTACCTTCCGATGCTCCTGAGTTCAGTGGCTTATCATTCATTTTCGCCGCCACCGCATCCCCTGCGCCGTATCTTCAAGCACAATGCCTTTTGCAGCCAACAGATCGCGAATTTCGTCAGCTCTACCCCAATTTCTGGTCTTACGAGCTTCGACACGTTCTGCAATTAACTGCTCAATTTCGTCATCCAGCAACTCTTCACTCGGCTCCGAATAAATGCGAAGCACGTTATTCATCGAATGAAAGGTATGCAATACAGCTTGTAATTCTGCCTGATGTACGACATCTCGTTGCAACAAATGGTTTGCTTCGCTAACCCAATCGAATACAGCAGTAATCGCATCAGGTGTGTTGAAATCATCATTCATTTTTTCGCCAAACTGCTGCAAAATTCCGTCGAGCTTCGTTTGCAGTTCCGTCGATACTCCCTCATTACCTTTCAGCGCATTAGCTAAACGATGCTTCACATTGGCAACTGCATTGGCGACCCGTTCGACACTGTTCTCCGCCTGACTCATAGTCTCTTGGTTGTAGTTTAACGGATTTCGGTAATGCGTCGACAACATAAAATAACGTATAGCCTCAGGCTTGTGATGAGCGCGCAAATCTTTAACTAAAATACCATTACCGAGTGATTTCGACATTTTTTCATTATCTATGCGAATATATCCGTTATGCATCCAGTAGCGGGATAATGGCTTACCTGTAATCACTTCGGATTGTGCGCATTCACATTCATGATGCGGAAATTGCAGATCCTGTCCGCCCCCATGAATATCCAGTGTATCCCCCAAATAATGGCGAGCCATAGCAGAGCATTCGATATGCCAGCCTGGTCGTCCATTTCCCCAAGGGCTCGACCAATGAATTTCGCCCGGCTTCGCTGCCTTCCAGAGTACAAAGTCCTCGGCATTTTCCTTGCGTTCATCCACATTGATACGAATTCCGAACTGAAGCTCTTCCAGATTTTGACCTGACAGTTGTCCGTAATCTTTGAACTTTTTGGTCCGATAGAACACGTCGCCATCATTCTCATAGGCATAGTCTTTGTCTACCAATTCCTTAATAAAATCAATAATCAGATCCATGCTCTCTGTTACACGAGGGTTCATACTGGCAGCAGGAACATTCAATCCTGTCAGATCCTCATGGTAGGCAGCAATAAATTTCTCAGCAACTGCCGAAACATTCATGTCAAGTTCCCGAGCTTTGCGGATTAGTTTATCATCGACATCCGTAAAATTCACCACATAGTTTACATCATAGCCCAAGTACTCCAGGTAGCTACGCACCACATCAAATACAATTACAGGTCGTGCATTGCCAATATGAATGTAATCATACACGGTAGGACCGCATACATACATTTTAACCTTTCCAGGCTCCAGTGGCACAAAAGGCTCCCGACTCCTCGTCATTGTATTATAAATTTGAAGCGGCATTGTTATGTTCCTCCCTCATGAAAATCATTTTTCTAATGTATTCTCTTGGGCCACCTGATGTTTCTGAGCGGATGCCCCATCCTTCAAATCAGACATTTCTGCACGCAAACGTTCTATTTCCCGTTGAAGCTCTCGCATAGAATCCACAACCGGATCAGGCAACTGATGACTAAGTCGGTCTGGACGCCTACCATCCTGTCTGACAACTCGCCCCGGGATGCCCACCACCGTACTGTTTGGTGGAACTTCTTTGAGCACAACCGAATTAGAGCCAATGTTGGATTGTGCCCCAATCGTGAAAGAGCCTAATATCTTCGCACCAGAGCCGATAACAACATTATTCCCAATGGTCGGATGGCGCTTCCCTTTCTCTTTCCCAGTCCCGCCGAGTGTGACCCCCTGATACAATACGACATCGTCGCCAATCTCACAGGTTTCCCCGATGACAACTCCCATGCCATGGTCAATGAACAGCCGATCTCCGATACGAGCGCCAGGATGAATTTCAATGCCTGTCATAAACCTTGATACCTGGGATATAACACGGGCTAGAGTACACCAGTTTCGCAAATAAAACCAATGTGCGATTCGGTGTGCCCAAAGGGCATGAACACCGGAATACGTAAAAATGACCTCCAGCTTACTCCGGGCGGCCGGATCATTATCCAAAACAGTCTGAATGTCGGATTTGAAATGTCTGAACATGTCGCCCTCCTATTCCCTTCATATCCTTGCCGCATCATCACAACACTTCACGTTCCGCCAATTTTCGCATCCACCAGCACTCTTCGACATTTTTCTATCTATAACGAGTCTGAGTCTGATAAAAAAGAAAAAGCGCCTCCGCAGCCTAAGCTGCAGAGACGCATGAACGTGGTCCCACTCTGCTTTCGAACATATCTGCTGCATAAAAAGCAGATAATCCGTCTTTGGCGTCCTGTAACGGGAACGAATCGGCACGCCCTTGTCACATCAGCATTTGATGCTAATGAGGGTTCGGGCGCACGGCTCCCAGGCGCATTTCCTCCGCAGGTCAACTGGACGGCTCTCAGCCTGGGGTTTCCCCTCGACCGTCCTCTCTGGCAGATGCCCTTATGCAGTGTACTTCTCCTGTTCGCAGCCTTTACACGTAAATATCAATCCGTATCAATGGAGTCATTATAGCGAAAAGACAACAAATTGACAAGAAATATCAGCCTTTAATTTGTGCCTTGAGACGATCCAGTACCTTGTCACGTCCAAGCAAAAAGATAGTTTCATTCAGATCCCGTCCATGCGTTTGGCCTGTAAGAGCCACACGAATCGGCATGAATAATTGTTTCCCCTTAAAACCGGTTTCCTTTTGAACTTCTTTGATCAGCTTAGCCATTTGTGGAGCTGTAAATTCCTCACTCGTTTCAACTTTACCTGCAAAAGCTCTAAGTACCTCAGGAACCTGCTCTTCGGCCAATACAGCTGCTGCTTCAGCATCCAGTTCCAGATGTGAACGGAAAAACAACTCAGACAACGTTACAATATCGGACGCAGATGTCATCTGTTCCTGGTATAAGCGAACAAGGGCCTTAGCCCAATCCAGTTGTTCCGCAGACAGCTCAGTAGGCAACAGCCCCGCTGTCTGGAGATGTGGAATCGCCATGCTGGCAATTCGCTCAGGATCAGCCTTTTTAATATAGTGATTGTTCAAATAAGCAAGCTTATTTGTATCAAACACAGCTGGACTTTTGGACAAACGATTAGGATCGAAAATCGAAATCAGTTGTTCCCGATCATAGATCTCTTCTTCGCCTTCTGGGGACCAACCCAGCAGTGCGATGAAGTTGAATATAGCTTCTGGCAAATAGCCCAACTTGTCATACTGCTCCATAAACTGAATAATGGATTCGTTACGTTTACTGAGCTTTTTGTGATCCTCACCTACAATCAGCGTCATATGACCGAAGCGTGGCGGTTCCCACCCGAGAGCTTCAAAGATCATCAACTGCCGCGGTGTATTGGAAACATGGTCTTCGCCCCGTAGTACATGCGATATTTTCATCAAATAATCGTCAACTGATACAGCGAAGTTATATGTCGGAATACCGTCTTTTTTGACGATAACAAAATCGCCGCTTTCCTTGGAATTGAACGTAATTTGTCCTTTAACGATATCGTCAAACGTATATTCACGATCTTCCGGTACACGAAAACGAATACTTGGTACACGGCCCTCTGCTTCAAATGCCTGGCACTGTTCTTCTGTTAGATCACGATGTTTTCCAGAATAGCGCGGTGTCTCCCCACGTGCCGTCTGCTCTTCACGCTCGCGCTCCAGCTCTTCTTCAGTGCAGTAACAGCGGTAAGCCAAACCACGATCCAGCAAATCCTGCCAGTATGTTTTATATATGTCCAAGCGTTCAGTCTGACGATAAGGTCCAAACTCTCCTCCCACGTCTACGCTCTCATCCCAGTCCATACCCAACCATTTCAAATATTTAAGTTGGCTTTCTTCTCCGCCCTCAATATTGCGCTTCACATCTGTGTCTTCGATACGAATAATAAATTTCCCACCTTGATTGCGGGCAAACAAATAATTAAATAATGCCGTTCTGGCATTTCCAATGTGCAGATGCCCTGTAGGGCTTGGTGCATAACGTACACGAACTTCCGTGCTCATATAATCTCCTCCAAATTGAATTACTCAAGATGATAGCATTTACTTGATAAGACAGACAACCGATTGAGCCGCGATTCCTTCACCCCGGCCGGGAAACCCGAGTTGCTCTGTCGTGGTCGCCTTGACGTTCACCTGGGATAGCTCCTCTGCTTCCAGCGCCCGAGCGATGACTTCATTCATCTGCGGAATATACGATGCCATTTTGGGCTTTTGTGCGATAATCGTAGAATCGATATTCCCCAAGCGATATCCTCGCTCTTTAGCTAGCCCCCACACATGCTCCAGTAGCTTAAGACTGTCAGCATCCTTAAATTCTGGGTCATTATCTGGAAAATGCTTCCCGATGTCTCCCAAGCCAAGCGCGCCCAGGATAGCATCGCTAATGGCATGCAGCAGTACGTCTGCATCGGAATGGCCCAATAAACCTTTTTCATACGGAATATTCACACCTCCGATGATGCATGGCCTTCCTTCCACCAGCTGGTGGACGTCAAATCCTTGTCCCACTCTGATCATTTGATATCCTCTCCCTCTGTTTTCACCCATAGCGCCGCCATATCCAAATCCTCCGGTGTAGTAATTTTGATGTTCTTGTAGCTGCCTTGAACGACAGTAACCGGAATGCCTAGCCGCTCTATCAGCATAGAATCATCTGTTCCCAAGAATCTCGACTGCTCCGCTTCCTCATAGGCTCGCAGCAGATCGGAAAGACGAAAAGTCTGTGGCGTTTGAATACTCCACAGACTTCGGCGATCCGGCGTTGCTGTAATGATACCATCCCCGTTCACTTGCTTGACCGTATCCTTTACAGGTACTGCCGCTACAGAAGCACCAGTACGCTGGGCTGCCTCAAGGCATGAACGTACAAGCTCAGGTTGAATGAGTGGACGCACACCATCATGCACCATCACCCAATCCGCTTGTAAGTGGCGCAGACCGCGATAGACCGAATGCTGGCGTTCACTGCCACCAGCTACCACCCGTACATTTTTACCGATTTTGTATTGATGAATCCAATCTCGGCAGCGTTCCACATCTGCTGTCCCAGTCACCATCACCATTTCATCCACTTCGGGCATAGCTGCGAATATTTCAAGTGTATGTATGAAGATGGGCTTGTCCCGCAAAAGCAGAAATTGCTTGCTCTCCTGCGTCCCCATACGGGAGCCGCGCCCTGCTGCCACAATGACAACTCCTACCCGATTGTTCATTCAAATAACTCCTGCCCTGATCGCACTTGGACGATCCGTATGATAACACATCTACTTCATCATACCGCGTTTATTGAGCTTTTTCCAATAATTTCGGTTTGGCAAAGATCATACGTCCGGCAGAGGTCTGAAGTACACTCGTGACCAGCACCTCCATAAGAGAGCCAATATAGTCACGTCCGCCTTCCACAACAATCATCGTACCATCATCCAGATAGGCTACACCCTGCCCATGCTCCTTGCCGTCTTTAATAATCTGCACCATAATTTCCTCACCGGGTAGTACGACAGGCTTCACTGCATTCGCCAAATCGTTAATATTCAGCACTGATACACCTTGCAGTTCGCATACTTTATTCAGGTTAAAATCGTTAGTTACAACTTTACCCTGTAACACCTTTGCCAGCTTGACCAACTTACTGTCAACCTCTGAAATTTCCTCAAAATCACCTTCGTAAATGAGCACATTCACATCCAGCTCTTTTTGGATTTTATTCAAAATATCCAGGCCCCGTCGTCCACGATTACGCTTAAGTAAATCTGATGAATCTGCAATATGCTGAAGCTCCTCTAACACAAATTCAGGAATCACAATCGTTCCTTCAATAAAACCTGTCTTGCAGATATCTGCAATACGCCCATCTATAATGACGCTGGTGTCCAAAATTTTATGTTCCTCCAGCTTGCGTTCTTCTGCACCCGTTCCCCGACCAAAAAAGCCAGAACTCCAAAAGGATGACAGCTCGTCCCGCTTTTCTAGTCCAACCATCAATCCCACATATCCACATATCACGGTAACAGCCGTCTGGATAAGTTGACCCGGGGCCCCCAACCATGAAAAAAGCGGATAGACTGCTAAGGAAAGTATCAATCCCACCGCTAAACCAATCACACCTGCCATCATCTCGTTCATCGGAATTCGTACCAAGCCTTCAATGCCCTGTTGCAACCGGTTCGCCACGGATGCTCCTGCGAATGAGCACCCGGCCATAAATAACACTGCTCCCGCCATCATCCAAACAACCATTCCCGGTAAAGACCCATCACTCAACCATTCTGGCATCCACGATACAATGCCCCCTACCCGCTGGTATAACGTATAGCCAAACCATGCTCCGCACAATCCTGTAAAAGTTAAAATAGCCTTTCTCCACATTGAATCTCTATACCTCCTTTATTTTCTTTTCATTAGTCTGCTATTTATTGGATACATAGCATTTCTCTTACCAGTATGATCCATTTCCCACATAACTAACCCTGTGTTTTCACTTTTTATGCATAAAAAAAGCATTTATCTCCTTGAAATAATTCAAGGAAATAAATGCTTATACTTGCTTGATACTACCGCTGTGAATGACGATATTGATCGTCCTGTTCTTCCTGACTGGAACGATCCCGATCACGCCCACGTCTGCGTGATAGTTTACGAATGTTCAGCTTCATACCATACAATGCATACAGCACCAGTGGCACAAAAATCAGCTTCGACAGCTGGTCAGGGAATTTAACAGCCAACACCACCGCTGCAATTACGACCCATGGAGCCACCCAAATTGCTTTTTTCGGGAGGCCAACCTTTTTAAAATTTGGATATTTCATGGAGCTGACCATCAAATAAGAGACCAGCAACATGGCAATCGACATGTATAACAAAGAAATATCGTTATGGAATAAGGACAAAGTGGCTAATACGCCACCTGCTGCCGGAATTGGTAGACCCGTAAAATAACCTGGTACACCAGGACGTACGTTAAATCGAGCCAAACGCAACGCTCCGCACATCGGGAAAATGGCAGTAACCGTCCAAGCGAGAGCCGAATTCGCATCATGAAAAGCAACCATGTACATAATAACTGCGGGAGCAACACCAAAAGATATCATATCTGATAAGGAGTCCAGTTCTTTACCGAATTCGCTTTGGGCATTCAGGACCCGGGCCATTCTTCCATCCAGTCCGTCCAACAACATGGCGACAATAACCATAATAGCGGCAAGACTGTATTTTCCGTCTACAGCCAATAAAATGGCGATCATTCCGAGAAACAAGTTACCTAAGGTACACAAGTTCGGAATTGATTTGGTAATCATCTCTTCACCTCAATGTATGAATTGTTCCATTATAATCCTTTCACTGTATTACATTTACATTTGCCTGTCAATGAAAACTTGTTCCTGCAAACGTTTAAGACCTTCTTTAATCGTACGCGCACGAACCTCTCCAATACCATCCACTTCATCCAGTTCTTCTATCGTTGCTGTGATGACATGTGGAAAACGTCCAAACCGCTCTACCAGATTATGAATAATCACATTCGGTAAACGCGGTATCTTGTTCAGTACCCGATAGCCGCGTGCAGCAATATACTCCTCTGATGTCGCAGCTGAAGAAGGGTAGCCTAGTAAACGTACAATATGATTCACATCCAACAATTCGTCGTCCGTAGAACGTTTGAGTCCCAATATAATTTCACGAATCTTTTCGTCGCTATCGTCTTTGGCATAATCCTTATACAACAACCATGCTTCTTCCTCAATATTGCTGACAAGCTCTTCCATCTGCATACTAATTAGACGGCCCTCATTTCCGAGCTCGTTAATAAATCGTTTGATCTCCATTTTGATGCGCAGCACCATTTCGATCCGTTGGATGACATTAACGACCTCCGGCATGGTAACCAGCTCTTCAAATTCAGATGCTGTCAAATTCGTAGAGGCTTGCCCCAACACAGATCTATATTTTTCTAACGTCTGAATAGCCTGATTGGCTTTCGTTAAAATAACCCCGATTTCCTTGAGCGCATACCGTAATGTCCCCTGATACAAGGTAATAATATTACGCCGCTGGGAAATAGACACAACTAATTTGCCAGTCTGCTTTGCAACTCGTTCTGCTGTCCGGTGCCGAATTCCTGTTTCAATTGAAGAAATGGAGGAGTCCGGAATCAGTTGCGTATTGGCATATAAAATTCGTTTTAAATCCTCGCTTAATATGATTGCGCCGTCCATTTTAGCCAACTCATATAAATAGTTCGGTGAAAAATCACAATTGATGGAGAAACCGCCATCCACGACTTCCATAACTTCTGGGCTATAGCCAACGACCAGAAGAGCACCCGTTTTGGCACGCAAAACGTTTTCCAACCCGTCGCGAAAGGGAGTTCCCGGTGCCACAAGCCGCAGCAAATCGTTCATTTTATCCAGTTGGCTCGCTTCTTTCATTCTCAATGCCCCCTAATCTAATGCGGCTGCTAGTGCATCTGCCACCGTTCCTACTCCTATAATTTGTATCCCTTTCGGATGTGTCCAACCCTTCAAGCTTTTCTCCGGCATGATCACCCGTTTGAAACCTAGTTTCTCCGCTTCTCGTACTCGCTGTTCTGCTCGGGATACCGCGCGCACCTCACCTGTCAGTCCCACCTCGCCAAAAATCACATCATACGGCTTTGTAGGAGCATCCCTAAAGCTGGAAGCAATGCTCACAGCTATAGCCAAATCCACCGCCGGTTCATCCAACTTCACGCCTCCGGCTACGTTGAGATAAGCGTCCTGGTTTTGCAAAAACATGCCCATCCGCTTTTCTAGCACGGCTATGATTAATCCCATTCGATGATGGTCGACTCCTGTGCCCATTCGGCGTGGAGATGGAAAATGTGTAGCTGCAATCAATGCTTGCAGTTCAACCAATACAGGTCGGGTTCCTTCCATACTGGCTACAACAGTAGAACCTGCCACCCCCAGTGGCCGTTCAGACAGGAATAGTTCAGAAGGATTCGAAACCTCACGCAAACCGCTTTCAGCCATTTCAAAAATACCAATTTCATTTGTAGAACCAAAACGATTTTTAACTGCACGCAAAAGCCGATACGTATGGTGACGCTCTCCTTCAAAATAAAGTACACAATCAACCATATGTTCCAACAAACGCGGACCTGCAATGGCCCCTTCCTTGGTCACATGTCCTACCAATACCGTAGCAATACCTAGCCCCTTGGCAATTCGCATAAAGCGTGAAGTACACTCTCGCACCTGAGCCACACTACCTGGTGCACTCGTCACCTCAGGCAAATATACAGTCTGTATCGAGTCGATGACCAAAAATTCCGGCTTCAAGCTGTCCACCGCTTCTTCAATCGTCTCCAAATTCGTCTCACATAATACGTATAGGCTGGGGGACAAGGCACCGAGTCGATCTGCACGTAGTTTCGTTTGACGGACAGATTCCTCACCAGACACGTACAGCACCTTTAAACCAGTTAAAGCCAGCTCATTAGATGTTTGCAGCATAAGCGTAGATTTACCGATTCCCGGATCACCGCCCACCAAAACGAGTGAACCCGGCACCACACCTCCACCGAGTACTCGATTCAATTCGCCAATTCCCGTCAAAATTCGTGCTTCTTTACCGCTCTCCACCTCTATAATAGGGAGTGGCTTGTCTTTTGTGCTATGAGTAAGAAGGGAAGACCCCATTCCTTGAGTTTTTACAACGCTTTCTGTTTCTTCGACCATGGAATTCCATGCCTGGCATCCAGGACATTTTCCGTACCATTTGGGCGATTCATAACCACATTCCGTACAGGAAAACTTAGTTTTCACTTTAGCCATACTTTGTTCCTTGGCTCCTTATTGACGACGATGATGTCAAATTTATGTTCATACAGCCCAGAAAGAGCTGTAACAATAAAAGTTTACCATTGAAGCTTGGCGGACGTAAAGCAATATCACAAACTTTCCCAAAGCATTTACCCAACCTTTTCACCGTGTTTTATACACAAAAAGGGTGCCTTCGCAATAGCTTTCCAGCCTGCGAGACACCCTTTTCTACTGTTTATTTAGTAAACTGCTTTAGGACTTGGCAGATACATTATCCTTTTTGGTTACAGTCAATGTACCGTTCTCCTCATCAATGAAGAGAGAGTCACCTTTAGTAATGTTGCCAGTCAACAATTCCTCGGACAGGCGATCTTCGATATGCTTCTGGATTGCACGACGCAATGGACGCGCACCATACGCTGGATCAAAGCCTTCCTTCGCAAGGAATTTTTTAGCGTTGTCTGTCAACTCGAAGTCAACCTCATACTCATTCAGGCGTTTACGCAGCTCCTCAGACATGAGTGACACAATTTCAGCAATATGTTTTTCTTCGAGAGAATGGAAAACGATAATTTCATCAATCCGGTTCAAGAACTCAGGACGGAAGCTTTTCTTCAGCTCATCCATCACTTTGCCCTTCATATTATCGTAATCCGCTCCAGCGTCCACTACAGCTGTAAAGCCAAGCGTGGAGTTACGTTTAATCGCCTGTGCACCAACATTTGATGTTAGGATGATGAGTGTATTACGGAAATCAACGACACGACCTTTGGAATCTGTCAGACGACCGTCTTCCAGTACTTGCAGAAGAATATTGAATACTTCTGGGTGTGCTTTTTCAATTTCATCCAGCAATACAACAGAGTAAGGCTTACGACGTACCTTCTCGGTCAGTTGACCGCCTTCCTCATATCCAACGTACCCTGGAGGCGCTCCTACCAGACGGGACGTGGAGTGTTTCTCCATATATTCAGACATATCAATACGGATAACCGCATTTTCATCTCCAAACATGGATTCAGCCAAGGCGCGTGCCAACTCTGTTTTACCCACCCCAGTTGGACCGAGGAAAATAAAGGACCCAATTGGACGCTTCGGATCTTTCAGTCCGGCACGTGCCCGGCGAATCGCCCGGCTTACTGCCTTAACTGCTTCGTCCTGTCCGATTACCCGCTCATGCAGCAACTCTTCCATATTCAACAAGCGGTGTGTTTCTTCCTCTTTCAGCTTGCTGACTGGAACACCTGTCCAGATTGCAACGACTTGAGCGATATCCTCTGGTGTAACTTCAGAATCTGTACGACCCTGTTGTTCTTTCCATTGGTTTTTGGTCACGTCTAGCTCTTCACGGATTTTTTGCTCTGTATCACGCAGGGCTGCCGCTTTTTCAAACTCCTGACTTTGTACCGCTGAATCCTTTTCCTTCCGGATATCTTCCAGACGGTTTTCCAGCTGTTTCAGGTTTGGCGGTACAGTGTAAGAATTCAGTCTTACTTTGGAGCCCGCTTCATCAATAAGGTCAATAGCCTTATCTGGCAGGAAGCGATCAGTGATATAACGATCTGACAATTTTACGGCTGCTTCAATAGCCTCATCTGTGATCTTTACACGGTGATGCGCTTCGTAACGGTCACGCAGACCATACAGAATTTGAATCGCCTCTTCTGGAGAAGGTTGATCCACTGTAATGGGTTGAAAGCGACGCTCCAAAGCAGCATCTTTCTCAATATATTTGCGGTATTCATCCAGCGTGGTCGCACCGATGCATTGCAGCTCGCCACGTGCTAGAGCAGGTTTCAGGATGTTGGACGCATCAATTGCGCCTTCCGCTCCACCAGCACCAATCAGCGTATGCAGCTCATCAATGAACAACACGATATTACCCGCTTGACGAATCTCGTCCATAATTTTTTTCAAACGATCCTCGAATTCGCCACGATACTTGGTGCCTGCTACCACAGAGCCCATATCCAGTGTCATTACGCGCTTGTCGCGCAATGTTTCGGGAATCTCATTCGCTATGATTTTTTGAGCCAATCCTTCGGCAATCGCCGTTTTACCTACCCCAGGCTCACCAATCAGAACCGGATTGTTCTTTGTACGGCGGCTGAGCACCTGAATTACGCGTTCAATTTCCTTGCTACGCCCAATAACAGGGTCCAGGTTGTTTTCCTTCGCAGATGCCGTCAGATCGCGTGCCAGACTGTCCAGGGTTGGCGTGCTGACATTAGCTGGAGCACCGTGATGGCTGGAAACAGCCTCGCTGCTGCCGAGCAATTGAAGCACTTGCTGACGCGCTTTGTTCAGACTGATGCCCAGGTTGTTCAGTACGCGTGCTGCTACGCCTTCGCCTTCACGAATAAGACCAAGCAAAATATGTTCTGTACCTACATAGGTATGGCCCAGTTTGCGGGCTTCATCCATAGACAGTTCGATGACTTTTTTGGCACGTGGAGTATAGGCAATGTTCGTCGGTTGCTCTTGACCGCGTCCAATCAACGTTTCCACTTCATCCTGGATTTTTTCCAGTCCCAGGCCCAAACCGATTAAGGCTTTCGCTGCTATTCCTTCACCTTCACGAATGAGGCCTAGCAAAATGTGCTCTGTACCAATGTTGTTGTGTCCCAATCGAACTGCTTCTTCCTGAGCCAAAGCAAGCACTTTCTGTGCACGTTCCGTAAATCTTCCAAACATCATATATCCTGCACCTCCACAGTGTGTATTTCAGATCATTTTATATATTAAAGGGTTGTGCCTAATTTTTGCCGGATCAGCTTCGCCCGGTACATATCGCGCTCTTCGGTATTCATTTTATCCCCAAAGCTTTTTTGCAGGAACCCGGGTTGTGTCATCACATTCAGCTCATTCATCGCTGCGGTGGAAGGACGCTCCAAAATCCCCAAATCTACGCCAAGACGTACATCAGACAGCCGCTGTGCAGCCTCCTTGGAATCCAATACTGCTGCATACGACAAAATACCGAATGAACGCATCACCCGATCTGTAATTCGCAGCATAGATTCATTCATTAGCCTTTCTCTGGCAGAACGCTCGTGCTCAATAATTTGTAGCACCACGCCATGTAGATTCTCAATAATCTCCGCTTCGGTTTGTCCCAGTGTAATCTGATTAGACACCTGAAACAAATTTCCGACCGCTTCGCTGCCTTCACCGTAAATGCCGCGAACTGTAAGACCTACCTGTGAAACAGCAGACAATATACGATTGATTTGATGAGTCATGACTAATGCGGGCAAATGCATCATCACCGAAGCTCTCATACCTGTGCCGACATTCGTTGGACAACTGGTTAGAAAACCTCTCCGATCATCAAATGCATAATCAACATGCGCTTCAAATGCATCATCAATAACCATAGCGCGTTCCCAAGCTTCTCTAACCTGACATCCCGGATATAAGCACTGGATACGCAGATGATCCTCTTCGTTTATCATAACACTAACCGATTCATCATCGCTAATTAAGACAGCACCGTTACGAGATTCGTTCGCCAAATTAGGACTAATCAAATGCTTCTCAACCAGCACCTTCTTGTCGATCTCATCCAACTCGGATATTTTCAACGTATGAAAAGTACCAAAACCGCCTAAATCATCATACTGAAGGATATCCGTCAAGCGCTGAAGTGCTTCTGCCGACTGCTGATTGGTAGCAAGCATGGGAAAAGGCAGATGCTGCAAGTTACGCGCAATTCTTACCCGGCTGCTAATGACAATCTCCGAATCCGCAGCATCACCACGCATCCAGTCACTTAGCGGCTTCTCCGTAAACCGAACATTGGGCATTACGCATCCCTCCTACTCTTCACAAACTTTACTCTTCAGTCATTTCTTTTTCAAGCTCTCTGATTTGATCCCTAAGCTCAGCAGCTGATTCAAACTCTTCCTGTACAATATGCTGTTGCATCTCTTTTTTCAAATCGTCAATTTGCCGTTTAACCTTCAGTCGGCCACCAGTGCGAACCGGAACTTTACCAACATGATTCGTACTGCCATGCACACGCTTGAACAGAGGGTCCAGACGATTATCAAAATATTGATAGCACGACGGGCATCCGAAACGTCCCAGCTTACTAAACTGTGCATAGGTCATGCCACAATCCTTGCATTGCAGGTTCTGCGGACCACTGTGGCCTGGTGACTGGCTCTTTGTACTGGAGTCAAAATCCAACATCCCCGACAGCAAGCTATGAATTGAAAAGCCGTTAGGTGTTCCAGGGATCATCTCCCCTTTTTCCTTCGCACACGTCTCACAAATATGAAACTCTGTCTTTTCGCCATTCACAATTTTGGTGAAATGCAAAGTTGCCGGCCGCATATTACATTCTTGGCACAGCATAAAAGCACCTCCTTCAATGTCAGGATTTAATACCCACCCTACATCCAAAAATTAGTCTCTATTCACACATTATTTGGTCGCCAGCAATGAGATCAGCATAGCCTTAAGCAATCTTGCTCGCAGTTGATCACGATAGGGAAGCTTCAGTAATAATGTATCCCTCGATAAAGCAGCCTTCATTAGATTAGCTTCCCTTTTGCTTAAAAAATGGGCTTCCTCTAACTGATAAATCAGTCCTTCTGCTGCTGATTGGCTAATTTCCTCCCCGATGCTCTGATGAAGATGTGTATGGATGGCATGCTGTGCGGGTAGCTGAATTCGCTGAATACGAATGTAGCCTCCACCACCGCGTTTACTTTCCACCACATAGCCTTTTTCCAGCGTAAACCGGGTGCTAATTACATAATTAATTTGCGACGGCACGCAGGAAAAGCGGTCAGCCAGATCATTACGCTGAATCTCCACTAAACCTTGGGGACTTTCCAGCAATATACTCTTCAAATATTGTTCAATAATATCGGAAACATTGCGCATTTCATCATCCTCCACTAACGGAAACGCAAGTATTCAAGTACATTTCACGCTCCACAGAGTCCGCCGTATATTGAACTTAACCAAACGGTAAAGTCACGAATCTAAGCTGTATTTAGGCTATTGCCTGTTCTACATTCATTGAAATGTACCGTTTTGTCTCTAGTGTGGCCTTTATTTGCGATTAATCATACACTTCTCTTATGTTCATAAGAGTCAGCTCCTAACTATACGCAAATCATTTCAATCCTCGTTTGCTTCTTTACTATCGAAATTACTTCATACGGCCAATCCATCAGCATAATACTTTTACAGAATCACACTAGGTTTGATTGACTTTGACTTTCTTTGACTATATTCACATTATAGCACATTATTCATTTTTGCCAAGGGGTCAATACCATTTTTCGCAATCTAATTATGTTTTATACAATACCATAAAAAAACTCTTCCCATTACAGAAAGAGTTTTGAAAATAATGATAACCACACAAGTTATATTCTCTGAAAGATGAGCTTAAAAGATCTAAATAGGCCTTTATCAGAAAAAATCTAATAAAAACGTTTGATTTACTGGTATTACGCGTTTAAGGGCAGACACAGACTCACTACTCCCTTCAATCCGCTCCCACTTATACAGATCATCAGCCTGCTGATAGCCAAGCATCAGAGTCGTCAGTGACTGAATCCCAAGTTTCAAGTCAGCTACTATGACGTTTTCAGATGAATTGCTTATATCCACTCTCTCCAGATGTCCTTGCCCCTCCGTAGTAATCGTTAATCTCCATAATCCATCATTCCATGGAGCATACCGATCTGTCAGATTTAAGGTTAAACTTGTTTCCTCTTCAAGCTGTTCAAAAGGGAATCTTTCTACAAAAGCAGCTGCATCCACAATACGCCCCATAAAATAAGGCACAGTTTCCTGTTGAATTCGAGGATCATCAAGTAAAAATGGCAAATTGTCATCTGCTGGAACGTAAATAAATTTACCTTGGGTTATCATTGAGTCATGATTTGCAAAATAAGTCCATAAAGCCCGACGAGCCGTCTCATTTTCATATACCAACTCATCACAATTCAACTGTTTATCTTCAATTTTGTATAGTGCATATCCTTGCGGATCGCCTGTTTCTGAGTAATATACCGCAGTTCGATAGTTCTCACTTAAAATCCGCTCTTGCCACCATTCCTTATCTCGTACCAGCGTGCCATTATAACGAGATGCATACGCTTGATACACTTGGTCCAGTTCTGAAATATCCTTGATATCGCGTTTGACTATACCTTCTGTTTTAAGTTTTGCAGGGAATTTATCAATGGGAATGACGTATTTTTTGTACTCTGTATACGTTTCCCATCCAAATTTACGGTAGAAGGCAAAGGAGAATGGATGCAAAAAAGAAAGACTTTGTCCCGCAGACTTCATCTCTTCAAGTGCATGCGTCAATAAACGTGATACCATGCCTCCGCGACGCTTTTCTGGCCACGTCGCCACACCAGCAATGCCCCCCATATCAAAAACCTGACCATTTATGTATACCTGAAGCGGTAACAAAGTCAGTTTAGCATTTAAGTCATGTCCGTCGAATATTCCCCATGTTTGTTCTGGTTTGAATTTCTTCTTGGCCTTTTCCAGATCCTCTAGGGACATTGTAAACTGAAAAGCATATTGAGATAATTCAATAGCCGCTTCAAATTCCTCACGCTGTAATTGTCTGATCTCCATATCTTCATCACCTCGCTCGTATACTTGGACATCCATAAAAAAGATTACACACTTAGAGTGTGGCAAACCCCATTCTCTCTGTCAACCTTAGAAGCAGGTGGCCATCTAAAAATGCATAAAAAAGGATGATAATCTCATTGAGATTATCATCCTTTTCACTTTTGCTTGGCGACGTCCTACTCTCCCAGGACCCTGCGGTCCAAGTACCATCGGCGCTGGAGGGCTTAACGGTCGTGTTCGGGATGGGTACGTGTGGAACCCCTCCGCTATCGCCACCAAACATGAATTTGCTATGCAAATTCTATCGTACGGTTATTCGCTTCATCACTTATCGTGTGAATGAATAGCCATGCGCTTGTCGTATGTCTCTTGTACATACGTTCAAGGTTACACCCTGAAAACTGGATCCGAAACTCATTTGCGTTTTATCTTAGGATAAGCCCTCGACCGATTAGTATTGGTCAGCTCCATGCATTACTGCACTTCCACCCCCAACCTATCTACCTCGTCGTCTTCAAGGGGTCTTACTAATTGGGAAATCTCATCTTGAGGGGGGCTTCACGCTTAGATGCTTTCAGCGCTTATCCCTTCCGTACATAGCTACCCAGCGGTGCTCCTGGCGGAACAACTGGTACACCAGCGGTACGTCCATCCCGGTCCTCTCGTACTAAGGACAGCTCCTCTCAAATTTCCTACGCCCACGACAGATAGGGACCGAACTGTCTCACGACGTTCTGAACCCAGCTCGCGTACCGCTTTAATGGGCGAACAGCCCAACCCTTGGGACCTACTTCAGCCCCAGGATGCGATGAGCCGACATCGAGGTGCCAAACCTCCCCGTCGATGTGGACTCTTGGGGGAGATAAGCCTGTTATCCCCAGGGTAGCTTTTATCCGTTGAGCGATGGCCCTTCCATGCGGTACCACCGGATCACTAAGCCCGACTTTCGTCCCTGCTCGACTTGTAGGTCTCGCAGTCAAGCTCCCTTCTGCCTTTGCACTCTTCGAATGATTTCCAACCATTCTGAGGGAACCTTGGGGCGCCTCCGTTACTCTTTAGGAGGCGACCGCCCCAGTCAAACTGCCCACCTGACACTGTCCTCGCACCGGTTTACGGTACCAAGTTAGAACCTAGATACGATCAGGGTGGTATCCCAAGGATGCCTCCCTTCAAGCTGGCGCTCAAAGTTCGACGGCTCCCACCTATCCTGTACAGATCGTACCCAAATTCAATATCAAGCTGCAGTAAAGCTCCATGGGGTCTTTCCGTCTTGTCGCGGGTAACCTGCATCTTCACAGGTATTAAAATTTCACCGGATCTCTCGTTGAGACAGCGCCCAAGTCGTTACGCCATTCGTGCGGGTCAGAATTTACCTGACAAGGAATTTCGCTACCTTAGGACCGTTATAGTTACGGCCGCCGTTTACTGGGGCTTCGGTTCATAGCTTCGCCCCGAAGGGCTTACCACTCCCCTTAACCTTCCAGCACCGGGCAGGCGTCAGCCCGTATACTTCGCCTTGCGGCTTCGCACAGACCTGTGTTTTTGCTAAACAGTCGCTTGGGCCTTTTCACTGCGGCCCCCTCGGGCTATTCACCCTACCGAGGCACCCCTTCTCCCGAAGTTACGGGGTCATTTTGCCGAGTTCCTTAACGAGAGTTCTTCCGCGCGCCTTAGAATTCTCTTCTCGCCTACCTGTGTCGGTTTGCGGTACGGGCACCTTCTCCTGGCTAGAGGCTTTTCTTGGCAGTCTGAGATCATGACCTTCGCTACTATAATTTTCGCTCCCCATCACAGCCCAGCCTTAATGATATGCGGATTTGCCTACACATCAGCCTCACTGCTTAGACGGACATCCATCAGTCCACGTCACTACCCTACTGCGTCACCCCATCGCTCATAACGGATTACGGTGGTACAGGAATTTCGACCTGTTGTCCTTCGACTACGCCTATCGGCCTCGCCTTAGGTCCCGACTTACCCTGAGCGGACGAACCTTCCTCAGGAACCCTTAGGCTTTCGGCGGATCTGATTCTCACAGATCTTTTCGTTACTCATACCGGCATTCTCACTTGAATGCAGTCCAGCGCTCCTTACGGTACACCTTCAACCCGCATTCAACGCTCCCCTACCCCTGATGCAAAGCATCAAGCCATAGCTTCGGTGGTGTGTTTAGCCCCGTTACATTTTCGGCGCAGAGTCACTCGACCAGTGAGCTATTACGCACTCTTTCAATGGTGGCTGCTTCTAAGCCAACATCCTGGTTGTCTGTGCAACTCCACATCCTTTCCCACTTAACACACACTTGGGGACCTTAGCTGATGGTCTGGGCTGTTTCCCTTTCGACAATGGATCTTAGCACTCACTGTCTGACTCCCGGAACTAAATCTATGGCATTCGGAGTTTGACTGAGCTTGGTAACCCTTGCGGGCCCCGCACCCAATCAGTGCTCTACCTCCACGATTCTTCTTTCCGAGGCTAGCCCTAAAGCTATTTCGGGGAGAACCAGCTATCTCCGGGTTCGATTGGAATTTCTCCGCTACCCCCACCTCATCCCCGCATTTTTCAACATGCGTGGGTTCGGGCCTCCAGTGCGTGTTACCGCACCTTCACCCTGGACAGGGGTAGATCACCCGGTTTCGGGTCTACGTCCACGTACTCATTCGCCCTATTCAGACTCGCTTTCGCTGCGGCTTCAGCTCTTCACCTTAACCTTGCACGGGAACGTAACTCGCCGGTTCATTCTACAAAAGGCACGCCATCACCCATAAATAGGGCTCTGACTTCTTGTAAGCACACGGTTTCAGGATCTATTTCACTCCCCTTCCGGGGTGCTTTTCACCTTTCCCTCACGGTACTGCTTCACTATCGGTCGCCAGGGAGTATTTAGCCTTGGCAGATGGTCCTGCCGGATTCATACGGGGTTTCACGTGCCCCGCACTACTCGGGATCCGTCTCGGAGAGAACAAGTTTTGAACTACAGGGCTTTTACCTTCTCTGGCGGGCCTTTCCAGACCTCTTCATCTAACCGGTTCCTTTGTAACTCCATGTGAGACGTCCCACAACCCCAAGGAGCAAGCTCCTTGGTTTGGGCTAATCCGCGTTCGCTCGCCGCTACTGACGGAATCACTATTGTTTTCTCTTCCTCAGGGTACTTAGATGTTTCAGTTCCCCTGGTCTGCCTCTATTCTGCCTATGTATTCAGCAGAAAGTGACTGTCGATGAAGACAGCCGGGTTTCCCCATTCGGACATCCCCGGATCAAAGCTTGCTTACAGCTCCCCGAGGCCTTATCGTTGTTCGCCACGTCCTTCGTCGGCTCCTGGCGCCTAGGCATCCTCCGTGTGCTCTTTGTAGCTTAACCTAGACTTTTCTTTCAAATAAAGAAAATGTCGATGTTCGATAAAGAATGATTTTTTCCAAAGGCAAAAGATCTTTCCTTACCTGCTACCTTTATTTCACTTGTTTACACAAGATCAGCTTAAAGGAATATTCTAAAACGCAAATTCGTTTCGGTATCCAGTTTTCAAGGTGCAAGGCTGTTTGATTATCAATCAATCTCCAAGGAGTTAACGATTCTCTTACAGTTTATGATGAAATTGTAATTGGTGGAGCCAAGCGGGATCGAACCGCTGACCTCCTGCGTGCAAGGCAGGCGCTCTCCCAGCTGAGCTATGGCCCCTCACAAGTTCCATCAAAACTGAACAAATGGAATGATGAATTTTGAAGCTTACGCTTCATATTTGAATGTTTCCGTTGCAGGAAACGATTCTCCATAGAAAGGAGGTGATCCAGCCGCACCTTCCGATACGGCTACCTTGTTACGACTTCACCCCAATCATCTACCCCACCTTCGGCGGCTGGCTCCCTTGCGGGTTACCCCACCGACTTCGGGTGTTGTAAACTCTCGTGGTGTGACGGGCGGTGTGTACAAGACCCGGGAACGTATTCACCGCGGCATGCTGATCCGCGATTACTAGCAATTCCGACTTCATGTAGGCGAGTTGCAGCCTACAATCCGAACTGAGACCGGCTTTTCTAGGATTGGCTCCACCTCGCGGCTTCGCTTCCCGTTGTACCGGCCATTGTAGTACGTGTGTAGCCCAGGTCATAAGGGGCATGATGATTTGACGTCATCCCCACCTTCCTCCGGTTTGTCACCGGCAGTCTGCTTAGAGTGCCCAGCTTGACCTGCTGGCAACTAAGCATAAGGGTTGCGCTCGTTGCGGGACTTAACCCAACATCTCACGACACGAGCTGACGACAACCATGCACCACCTGTCTCCTCTGTCCCGAAGGAAAGCCATATCTCTACAGCGGTCAGAGGGATGTCAAGACCTGGTAAGGTTCTTCGCGTTGCTTCGAATTAAACCACATACTCCACTGCTTGTGCGGGTCCCCGTCAATTCCTTTGAGTTTCAGTCTTGCGACCGTACTCCCCAGGCGGAATGCTTAATGTGTTAACTTCGGCACCAAGGGTATCGAAACCCCTAACACCTAGCATTCATCGTTTACGGCGTGGACTACCAGGGTATCTAATCCTGTTTGCTCCCCACGCTTTCGCGCCTCAGCGTCAGTTACAGCCCAGAGAGTCGCCTTCGCCACTGGTGTTCCTCCACATCTCTACGCATTTCACCGCTACACGTGGAATTCCACTCTCCTCTTCTGCACTCAAGCTCCCCAGTTTCCAGTGCGACCCGAAGTTGAGCCTCGGGATTAAACACCAGACTTAAAGAGCCGCCTGCGCGCGCTTTACGCCCAATAATTCCGGACAACGCTTGCCCCCTACGTATTACCGCGGCTGCTGGCACGTAGTTAGCCGGGGCTTTCTTCTCAGGTACCGTCACTCTTGTAGCAGTTACTCTACAAGACGTTCTTCCCTGGCAACAGAGCTTTACGATCCGAAAACCTTCATCACTCACGCGGCGTTGCTCCGTCAGGCTTTCGCCCATTGCGGAAGATTCCCTACTGCTGCCTCCCGTAGGAGTCTGGGCCGTGTCTCAGTCCCAGTGTGGCCGATCACCCTCTCAGGTCGGCTACGCATCGTCGCCTTGGTAGGCCTTTACCCCACCAACTAGCTAATGCGCCGCAGGCCCATCCACAAGTGACAGATTGCTCCGTCTTTCCTCCTTCGCCCATGCAGGAAAAGGATGTATCGGGTATTAGCTACCGTTTCCGGTAGTTATCCCTGTCTTGTGGGCAGGTTGCCTACGTGTTACTCACCCGTCCGCCGCTAGGTTATTTAGAAGCAAGCTTCTAAATAACCCCGCTCGACTTGCATGTATTAGGCACGCCGCCAGCGTTCGTCCTGAGCCAGGATCAAACTCTCCATTAAAGACCAACCGAAGTTGGTTTATAGAAAGAGCGATAAGCTCATTTTTTAATGCTAGCGATCCTTCTTTATAAAAGAAGAAATCTTTGTTTCATCATCCATTTGTTCAGTTTTCAAAGAACTTGTCTGTTCTCGTTCGTTCAACGAGCCAGGAATTAGATCATATCATGTTAGTTACTTTCTTGTCAAATCTTTTTTTCGATTATCTTTTCAGCAACCTCGCTTCAAGAAATGATACTCTCAAAGCAACGTCTAATAATATATCATGCCTAAAGTTATTTAGCAAGCATTTATTTATATCTATTTTATTTCCTACTATACAACAGATAATAAGGCAGCCACCCCGCCCCAGAGCGGAATGACTGCACTCATTGCAAAACTATTATTCTTGTTCCAGCAGTCTGATAAATTCATCCTCATCTTCTATGGTGTCAATTCCGAGCTGTTGGGCCTTAGCCAGCTTACTCCCAGCCTTTTCACCAGCTATGACTAGATCCGTCTTTTTCGATACAGACCCCGCAACTTTGGCTCCCAGTGCCTCCAGCTTGGATGCAGCTTCGTCACGCGTAAGCTGATGCAAGGTACCTGTAAGCACGACCGTTTTGCCGCTGAAAAAGCTGTCTGTCTTCTTCTCCTGCGGAGCTTCAGGGGCCTGAGCTTTCACCCCTAGAGACAGCATCTTTTCAATTCCCGCCTGAGTAAATGGATCTGCAAAGAAAGCAACAATGCTTTCGGCTACAATCCCGCCCACATCCGGTAGTTCTATCAGTTCTTCCACCGTAGCGGACATCGTCTTGTGCAAATCACGGTAGTGTTCAGCCAACATGCGTGTTGTTGCTTTACCGGTATTCGGTATACCCAGAGCATAAAGGAAAGAAGCCAAATCTCTCTCTTTACTCTTTTCAAGTGCCGCCAAGAGGTTACTGGCCTTTTTCTCACCAAACCGCTCCAGCTTCACAAGATCATCATATTGGAGTGTATACAAATCCGCAGGCTCGCGCACTTCCAGTTCGTCATGCAGCTGTATGGCCGTTTTGTCACTGAATGTCTCAATATCCATAGCATCACGTGAAGCAAAATGGGAAATACGAGCTACAATTTGTGGTTTACACCCCAGCTTATTGTCGCAAAACAAATGGGCACCTCGCTGCTGTAACGGAAACCCGCAGGCTGGACAATGATCTGGTACGACAATTTCCTCCCCGTCGTTCTCAGACGTTACCTTTCCTAATATCTCCGGAATGACATCGTTTGAGCGACGGATAAACACACGTGCACCCAAAGCAAACTTCAGGTTTTTGCGCTCGATGTCACCAGCATTGTTCAGTGTACAATTTTGTACAGTGACTCCCGCCAGCTCTACCGGCTCTACCCTTGCGAGTGGGGTGATTTTACCGGTTCGTCCTACATTCCACTCAACCGAGTTAAGCACCGTTGTCGTTTCCTCGGCTTCGAACTTATAGGCCACCGCCCAGCGCGGGAATTTATCGGTATACCCGAGAGCCTCACGTGTGCGCATATCTGTAATTTTCAATACTGCCCCATCAATGAGGTAATCCAATCCGGCACGAGATTTTTCAATCTCAATCAGTTGCTCCATTACATCTTCAAAATTATCAAAGTAAGTCAGGTAAGGGTTTACCTTAAAATGATTTTCACGCAGGAAAGTCATCATTTCCTGGTGGCTGTTAAACTGGATACGGTCTGCATATCCCACATTGTAGAAAAATGCATTCAAGCGCCGCTCTGCTGTCACTTTGGGATTCAAGTTGCGCAAAGCACCAGCTGCGGCGTTGCGTGCATTTTTAAGAGGGTCCACGGCAGTCTCATTATATTTGGACAATACAGAGAGATTCATGATCCCTTCTCCCTGTACTTCAATGGTTCCATTTCGAAAAGGAATTGTAAGTGGCACAGATTTAATGGTCTTCACCTGTGCCAGTATTCCCTCACCCACTACGCCATTACCGCGGGTAGAAGCCTGTACAAGCTGTCCATCTGTATACGTCAGGTTCAGCGTCAGTCCATCGAATTTAAGTTCTATCGCATAGCCTGGAGATGGCAAAGGTTTCTCCGGGTTCTTGGTATTGTAATCATTAACCAGTTTCACAACACGCGCGTTCCATGCACGCAGCTGTTCCATATTCTGAGCTTTATCAAGGCTCCATAATGGGGCAAGGTGGCGATGCGGTGTGAAACCTTTGAGTAACTCCCCACCCACACGCTGTGTCGGCGAATCCGGCAGCACAAGACCGCTCGTCTGTTCGAGCGCTACCAGCTCGTCATAAAGCACATCATATTCTTTGTCGCTGATCTTGGGTTCATCCAGTGTGTAGTAATGATAGTTATATGTGTTCAGTTCAGCAACAAGCTGCTCCATTCTGTGCATTGGGTTCATGCAGGCGTATCCCTCCGGGAACTTCATCAGGGCAGAGGCCTAAGCCAAACTGCCACTCATGAGGTTCGAGATTTAATGATGTTTGAGATTTATTCTACTTTTGTAATAGGTGCAAAGCCAGCCAGCAGTCGTTTAACCCCTACCGGAGCCGGGAAAGCAATTTGAAGTTCCATATCATTGCCAGTCCCTTTTACAGCTACAATGGTTCCAATTCCCCATTTGCCATGCTGCACCTTGTCTCCAGCAGCAAAAATGGAGGGGCCTCCTGCCGAAGCAGCCGGAGTCGGTTTCGCGGATGAAGATGTCGTTACGGTTACGCGGGGTGACGCGGAAGCGGACGAACCACTGCGGCTCATCGTATCAAACGAGCGTTCTCCACCAAAGTTGCTGCCACTACCTTTATTCAGTCCGCGCCCACCATAAGATCCGCCTACATTGCCTGAACGGCGGTAGCGGTCACGTTTGATGATCGTATCCTCTTTTAACTCGTCTGGAATCTCTTCGAGAAAGCGGGAAGGCGGGTTAGCCGTGGTGCGTCCAAACAAAGTGCGCATCTGTGCACATGTAAGGAACAGTTGCTCCTCTGCACGGGTTATGCCGACATACGCCAATCTGCGCTCTTCTTCCAGTTCTTCGTTATCCAGAAAGGCACGACTATGAGGGAACACTCCCTCCTCCATACCGACAATAAATACAATGGGAAACTCCAGACCTTTGGCGCTATGCATGGTCATCAATACAACCGCATCGCTTTGCTCTTCTTCGTCGTCATTCATGGAATCAATATCAGCAATCAGCGCAAGGTCGGTCAGGAAGGAGACGAGTGACTTGTCTTCCGCACCTTTTTCAAATTCCATGGTTACCGACAGGAACTCATCAATATTCTCCAAACGCGAGCGTGACTCGAGTGTATTCTCGTTTTGCAGTTCCAATCGATATTGGGTGGTTTCCAGCATTTTTTCTGTTAACTCGGTAACCGACAGGTAGTCTACCATACGACTTAAACCTTCGATCATATCGTAAAACTCTACCAACGCATTACGCGTACGTCCTGCAAAGCCCAAATCATCTACCACTTGAAGGACACGGAAAATCGAAACTCCACGTTCCGCTGCAGCTGCCTGCAATTTGCCGACAGTTGTGTCTCCGATGCTTCGTTTTGGCACATTAATGATTCGGATCAAACTGATGTCGTCGTCAGGATTGGAGAGCAGGCGAAGATACGCCAGCAAATCCTTAATTTCCTTCCGATCATAGAACTTGATACCGCCCACGATCTGATAAGGAATATCTGATTTAATCAGAATTTCCTCGACAACCCGAGACTGAGCATTCGTACGGTACAAAATGGCATGATGGCTATAGGTTTTGCCCGCTTTAATATTCTTATGAATTTCTGAGGCGATAAAGTAGCCCTCATCATGTTCAGAATCAGCACGGTAAACCTTAATCTTGGCGCCGCCTTCTTTGTCAGTCCATAGTTTTTTCGGCTTGCGGCCTGTATTTTGACCAATGACTTCATTGGCAGCATTGAGAATATTCGAGGTGGACCGGTAGTTCTGCTCCAGCAAAATGGTACGCGCTTCCGGGTAGTCCTCTTCAAAATTCAAAATGTTGCTAATATCGGCACCTCGCCACCGATAGATGGATTGGTCACTGTCACCTACTACGCAAATCCGGTGATGCTTGTCGGCCAGCATTTTGCACAGCATGTACTGCGCACGGTTTGTATCCTGATATTCATCAACATGAATGTATTGAAATTTCTTCTGGTAGAAGTCCAGTACCTCAGGTACTTCTTTAAACAGCTGAATCGTTGCCATGATCAAATCATCAAAATCAAGAGAGTTGTTGTTTTTGAGCCGCTGTTGGTACTTGGTATATACCTTCGCCACAATCCCTTCAAAATAGTCGCCAATCTTGCGCTCATACATTTCGGGAGTGACCAGTTCATTTTTTGCCGTACTCATCATAGACTGAACCGCTTTGGGTTCAAATTTTTTGGTGTCTATATTCAGATCCTTCATGCAGCTCCGAATGACAGACAATTGATCCGTAGAATCCAAAATGCTGAAATTCGAGGTAAATCCAATCCGCTCGATATCCCGACGTAAAATACGCACACACATCGAGTGGAAGGTGGATACCCACACATCTCTTCCCTGTGGGCCAATCAGCTTGGATACGCGATCCTGCATCTCACGCGCGGCCTTGTTCGTAAAGGTAATCGCCAAAATGCCCCATGGAGCCGTCTTGCGGGTTGCGATGAGGTAGGCTATTCGGTGCGTGAGCACCCGTGTTTTACCACTGCCTGCGCCAGCCATAATCAGCAGCGGACCATCTACCGCCTCCACAGCCTGACGCTGAGGCGGATTAAGGCGAGCTACCGCCTCGTGTATATCTATTGATTGCATGCGTGCATGCTCCTTTCCCTGAGCTTCCATAAAATCACGTTCTATACTTCCAATTTCACAGCTACCGTCTCCAGCGCTTTCGCCAAGTCACGATAAATGATGTTTCCTACTACAATGGTGTCACAAACGGCAGCCGCTTGTAACGCGGTAGATTTATCCACGATTCCTCCCCCGTATAGGACACGAGAGCGCTCTGTACTGCGATGTATTTTTTGCACCAGCTCCATATCCCCAAAAGCACCGCTATATTCCACATATACAATCGGCAGATGCATGAGCTTGTCAGCAATCTGTGCATATGAGGTGGCAGACGAAATATCCAGCGAAGTATCTGCTCCGGTAAGCTTAGCGACTGTAGAATCACCGTTCAAAACAATATATCCTTCCGTCACAAGCAAATCCCAAGGGATCATATAACCAAACTGTTCAATCGCACGTTGGTGCTGTCCTAGAATCCAATTACTGTCAGCGGTATTCAGTACCATAGGAATCATATATAGATCAAACCCTGGTACTACAGCTTCCAGATCGGACACCTCAAGCACACACGGCACCTCATAACGTCGAACCCTCGACAGCAAATCCACCGTATTTTCGTAGGTAATACCTGATGAACCTCCTACCATAATCGCATCCGTACCAGACATACACACGGCGTCAAGTGCCTCATCATCCAGTTCCTTTTCAGGATCAAGCTTAAACACATGCCTCCATGATTGAATTGAATCTGCCAACACACATTCCTCCAGCATCCATTGCTTTTGTCATGATCCAGTCGAACCGAATTCCAATATCCAAAAGCGTTCTATGCTAAGTCTATGACAGTGCTTAAAAGGTGTCAATGTTCGTATCAAATGGGAACACCCCGTTCAGACAGCTTAGGGGCGTAGCGCATACAACCAACTGCGTTTACTAAGTTCTTTTTCCGTTAAAATATCTGTATAGAAACCTTGCACACCCATCTGTTCATACTCAGCCGCATCCTTCAACTCATTAATGGTATTTACGTAGCATACCGCTCCGGCCTGACGCAAACTTTCCACTAGAGCACCACTCACCCGATTCTCTGGTAAAGTTACTGCCGTTATATCATTTTGTTGTACAAATCGAATAATCTGGTCATCTTTATCCTCTGTGGCGTAGAGCGTATAAATAACGGATGGATAGGGATAAATACTCCGCAACATTTGCAGCATTTCTTCATTATAAATTTGGGGAACAATACGAGACAAAAGCTCGGGGTTTTTCTCCTGCGCCTGACGGGTCAGTTGTGCAAACAACTGTTTGATCTGGGCAGGGTCCTGTTCTTTCGTATCGGTCACAATATAAGCATCCGGGTATGTTTCCAATAAATCCAATACATCCTTCCAATCTACTGGAGTATAAGAACCGTGTATGGGGGTGTTCTTAAATTGATGGTAGCTCCACGGTTTTCCGCCCTGTTCTGTAGCAACTGCTTGTTCCTGTTGCATTTGCTCTGTAAAAGATTCTGTCCATTCATGGCGCGCCACCAATTGTCCATCCGAAGTAAACATCAGGTCGACCTCGAATACGCGGCTGCCTTTTTTATAATTTTCCACAAACGCTTCACGCGCATTAGTATAGGCCAAACCATTAACGGCTCCCATGGCATGCGAAATTACGCGGTGCGTGGTAAAGTCAGTCTGTTCTTCTGTAGATTGCCCTTTGTAAGCCAGTAAAAATGTGCCGGTTAACATTAAAAGAATGACCGCAGCAATCAGTCGTTTCATAGGGTGTCACATCCTTTTCGTACAGGTCAATACCCCACATACGCATGCTCAAAACAACTGCCAGACGCAGAAGCACCCTCCGGCTAAACCGAAGGGTGCTTCTGTATTAATACGCGTTCTTGAAACCGTTGCGAATCGTGCGGAAAATAATTTTAATATCAAATAAGAGCGACCAGTTCTCAATATAGAAGATGTCATGCTTAATCCGTTCCTCAATAGATGTATCTCCGCGCAACCCGTTGCTCTGTGCCCAGCCTGTGATTCCGGGACGAACATGATGCTTCACCATGTATTTTGGAATTTCCTCACGGAACTGATCCACATAATAGGGCCGCTCTGGGCGTGGACCAACGACACTCATATCACCCAGCAGAACGTTGAAAAACTGCGGCAGCTCGTCGAGACTCGTTTTACGAATAAAAGTACCAAAACGTGTGCGTCTTGGGTCATTAGCAGTCGTCCAGCCCGTATCTTCAGTTCCAGGTGGTAACACCTTCATCGAACGAAATTTGTACATTCGGAAGGTGCGACGATTCAAGCCTACCCGCTCCTGCTTAAAAATGATGGGCCCTCTGGATGTAATCATCACACCAATCGCTACTGCTAGCATGATCGGAAAGGTCAGGAGAATCGCGAATAAAGAGAATAAAATATCGAATAGGCGCTTAAACAATCGATTCCCCGCTACATCCAGTGGAATATCCCGCACATTGATCATCGGCATACCTGCAAAGTTATCAAAGTACGGGCGAGCCGGCAAATAATCGAAAAAGTCGGGGATTATAAGCGTGCGCACTCCAGCCTTTTCACACATGTTGATAATCTTGGGGTACTTATCATGAGCATCCAGCGGCAGCGCCAGAATGACCTCGTCAATCATCAGACGCGACAGCGTAGCCTCCAATTGATCTAAGCCTCCAAGAATCGGGCGGAAATGCGCCTCTTCCTCTTCACTCCAATGCCGCTTATCATCCAGAAAACCCACTACCTCGTATCCCAGATCAGGATATTGTCCAAGGTTATGATAAAATCGCTGCCCTAGAGTACCCGCCCCGAGAATAAGCATGAATTGTTTGTTGTACCCTTTTTGACGGAGAGCTTTAAGAACTTGCTTCAAGAAAAATCGATAAAACAAAATAAGCAGCACGTTTCCAACCATATAGATTGCCAGATAGGACCGCGAGATGTCGATTTGTTTCACGAAGAACATCACACTCAACAGCACGAACAGTCCAACGATATGAATCTGGGTGACGCGAAATACATCATCTGCAAATCGTTTTTTGCGTTTGGGCGAATAGAGCGAAAACAACATCCCCAGCACTACGGCAATCAGGCCGTAGATTAAGCTCCAGCCTCCATATACTTGAATAGGAAGCGGTTCTGTATAGGTGATCCATTCACTTTCAAATTTGAAAAACCAAGCGATCAGAAAGGACAACTGAATGACCGCGAAATCCGCCACAATATATAATTGGGTTAAAAAACGCTGATTTCTGCGTATCATGCTTTCACCTCAGTATGAGATTGTTCCCCGCCGTCCGGCTTGACCGGTGCGGACAACTTATTTTTTAGGAAAGCCATTCCAAATTTCACGGCAATCCCCGCATATACAGCCATATTGGTGATCCAACTGTATTGCTGTTTATAATGCTTACGATGAAATACCCACATAGCTCTATGAAACTCATAAATAATTTTCAAAGGACGACGGCGAGCGCTGCCCCCTTTGATATGAATAATATATGTGCGCGGGTAGTAGTAAATGCCCCACCCGGCTTGCTTAATCCGGTAACACCAGTCAATGTCCTCACCATACATAAAAAAGGTTTCATCCAAGCCACCGACCTGGTCAATCGTTTCTCGGCGCACCAGCATAAAAGCACCTACCAGTACATCTACTGGATACTCATCATCCGGGCTTAGATGCCCAAGCTGATATTGATTGTACTTCGGGTTATCCGGGTAACGCTTCGACCAGCCAAAAGCATAGTAAAAAGAAGCTGATGGCGTTGGAAAACCACGCTTACAAGCCTTGTCTAATGATCCATCCGGCAGGATGACCTTACAGCCCGATGCCCCCATCTCCGGATGCGTATCCATAAACTGGATCATTGTATCCAGCGTGTCCGGTTGCACCAACGTATCGGAGTTCAATAACAATACATAACGCCCGCTGGCTACTTCCATCCCCTGGTTGTTCGCCTTGGCAAAACCTGTATTATCCTTATTGGCTATCAACATAATCTCCGGGTATGCAGCACGAATAGCCTCAACAGATCCGTCACTGGAGTGATTATCAATAACAATCACTTCATATCGGTATTGCGTCTCGGACGCATACACCGACTGCAAACAATCCAGCGTCAATTGACACGTATTATAGTTGACGACCAGTATGCTTACATCCATATTTAAAACGCTCCTGACAAATTCAGTAATCTATTCTACTATCGCCTATTATAGCATACCGCGCAGACCACGGGGCGCAAAAAAGCACATAACTTGTAACCTTACATAGTTTAGAAGGATTATGCAAAATTCGATTCCTGTCACTCCAAAGCGCAAATATAGACAAACGAAATCATTTCGATCTATATATTGTTCATTGGAAGTCGTTTATTAGATTTTTGTAAAATCCTCGGTTGAGGTCTAAAATTCATCGTGGTAAGATATACATGGAAAAAGGGCTGGTGCCAGCCAGCCCCTGCGCAACCAACGCTCCAAGAGCGGACGGTTTTGGAACAATCAGGCCGAAAATAGACCCTTCCTTGCGGGGGCGGTCTATTTTCGTTTGTTAAACTCTAACAGTGTGACGATTAACGCCCCGAACGTCAGCATTAAACTGAGCGCCTCAAACACTGTCACAGGCTTCACCCCCCTCCTCGGGAGAGTTAGCCGACCGCTCTTGGCAGCTCTATCGGTTGCACGTTTCAATTATACTATATTTTTCCATAAAGGAACACGCATTCGATGGTATTTTGATAAATTCAATGTATTATTGAGCTTTTGATTTATTTTGATGATGATGAAGGGTAATCTTCTTTCTAAGTTGCCTTCTTTTCCCCCTAAGCTCGGGCAGTTCTTTAAAAAAAGTCTTCCAAGCTACAAGTACTTTTGGCTCTCTGAAAAGAAAATACAGATTACTTGCTATCTCATATGAAAGGAGAAAAATAATATTTTTCATCCATTCAGAGAAAGTATCATTTTTATACATCATTTTATAACGATTAATATATGAAAGTCTTCTCACAAACAACGATTGGGATGTACGACTCGTTTCCTTCCAACCACGTTCATGGTAGGCTATTGCTCTAGCATCATAGTAAGCTTCCCAGCCGAGCAAGGCTGCTCGCCAAGCCACATCTACATCTTCTTTGTATGCAAAAAAGCTTTCATCAAAAAACTCACCATTTAGACCAATGTCATTAATCATTCGCCGTGAATACAAAGCTGCTGCGCCTGAAACACCAAATACCTTTCCTGACTCTGACCACTGAACTGAAGGCTCTCCTGCTCCTCGATCAAAAGCTCTTCTGGCTGAATTCATAACAATACCCGTGCTATCTATCATCTCCCGGTTCGCTTTACGCAGCAATTGACCTGTAGCGCTGCCTATACGCTGATTATGCTCCATCACTGCAACCAGGCGCTCAATGTAATCAGGTTCTATAGTAACGTCTGGGTTAAGTACTAGCACATAGTCCGTATCGTCCAACGCTATTGCTTGATTATGGCCAGGGGCAAAACCAACATTTTGGACATTAGAGACAAACTTGAATTTTGAACCAAACAAATGCGCTATTTCTTTAACTTGTTCCTCTGTCTGATCCTTGGATTGATTATCTATGATAACCACTGCTTGTAGGGGGTAGCTTTGCTTGCTGACAGCCTTTAAGCACTCTTGGATATCTTTTTCACTGTTATACGTTACAATATGAACACTTACGGATTTAATCATAGATTCATGTTCCTCGTTTATGAGATTTTGGCGTATTTACTCCAGATGTTCTTATTCCTATCATAGAGCAAACCAGCATAATTTCAAAGAGCTGCTACAGTCTATAGATTGTTATATACCACAATAGATGCAGTGATATGGAAAATGTTTCAATAAAACAAAAAAAGCCGAGTATGAACTCGACTTTTTCAGATGATTATTGAGACCAAATATATTTGAAGTTAGGCCTATTTCTAAGCTTATAGGTGCACAGTAAAATCTCCCTTATGATTGACTGCAATAATTCTGTATAAAATCACGCAATCCCTCACGCCAGTCGCGCAAATCATTCAATCCATTGGTTCGAATCGCTACATGCTCCATAACAGAATTACGTGGCCGCGCTGCTGGTCTGGGGAATTGCTCTGTGCTGCATGGCTCCAATTTCGCTGTGATCTTGGCATCTAATATTTCCGCCGCATCCTGTAAAATAGCTTGCGTAAATTCATACCAGGTACAGGAGCCGCTATTGGATGCATGGTATACGCCGTACTTCTCCGTTTGAATCAATTCCGCCAAAAAGCGTGCCAGATCCACCGTATAGGTAGGTGAACCCTTCTGATCATTCACTACCTGGAGGAGCGGCTTCTCCTGTCCAAGCTTCAGCATCGTTTTGACAAAATTGTTTCCGTGCATTCCATATACCCAAGATGTACGAACAATAAAATACCTAGAGGAAAGTGTTTGGGTCAATACCTCTCCCGCCCGTTTGGACTTTCCGTAGATACTCTGCGGATTGGTATTATCGTACTCATGATATGGCTGCTTTGCCGTTCCATCGAACACATAATCTGTGCTGATATAAACCAGCTTGGCTCCTACCTTTTCCGCAGCCAGTACCATATTACGTGTGCCTACCGCGTTGACTTGATAAGCCCCGTCTACATCGGTCTCCGCTGCATCCACAGCCGTATACGCTGCACAGTGGATTACGGCATCAGGTTGGGACTGTTCAACGATCTTCACAGCCTGCTCCAAATCCGTGATATCCAGCTGTTCCCGATCGTATCCAAGAACATCATGTCCTTGACCCTGAAAAACGTTTACTACATCTTTACCAAGTTGACCGGATGCTCCAGTAACCAGCACCTTCATTTTACGCATCCCCCAAGCGGGAACCGTACTGTTTAGCATAGTATTGTTGGTATTCGCCGGATTGAATGCGAATCCACCATTCTTCGTTGTCCAAGTACCAGCGAATCGTTTCTTTAATGCCTGTTTCAAAAGAGTGCTTTGGCTTCCAGCCCAGCTCATTCATGGTCTTCGTTGGATCAATGCCATAACGGCGGTCATGTCCTGGACGATCCTGCACATACGAAATCAGAGATTCTGGCTTGCCCAGCTCCTCTAATACTGTTTTGACGATATGCACATTTGTCCGCTCGTTATTTCCCCCGATATTGTATACTTCACCCAGTTTACCCTGATGAATGACTAGATCAATTGCGCTGCAATGATCCTCTACATACAACCAGTCGCGAATGTTCAAGCCATCCCCGTATACAGGTAGCTGTTGGTCGCTCAATGCACGTGAGATCATTAGCGGGATCAATTTCTCAGGAAACTGATATGGGCCGTAGTTGTTAGAACAACGCGTGATATTCACTGGTAAACAGAAGGTTTCATGATATGCACGAACTAGCAGATCGCCACCTGCCTTGGATGCAGAATAAGGACTATTAGGCTGCAACGGAGTTTCCTCCGTAAACAAGCCTGTTTCTCCCAAAGATCCATACACCTCATCTGTTGATACCTGTACAAACTTGGCCACGTTATATTTCTTGGCCGCGTCCAGTAGCACTTGCGTACCCAATACGTTTGTTTTCACAAACACTTCCGGTTCCAGAATACTCCGATCCACATGTGACTCCGCTGCAAAATTAACCACCACATCAATTCCCTGCTGCATCAGCTGGTCAATCGCTTGAGTATCAGTGATATCTGCCTTGATGAAGCTATGTTTGGGGTTACTTTCAATGGATTTCAAATTTTCCAGGTTACCTGCATAGGTAAGAGCATCTATATTTACAATTTCATAATCTGGATGCTGTTTAAGCATATACAATACAAAGTTACTGCCTATAAATCCGGCCCCACCGGTAACAAGAAGTTTCATACAGACCTCCTAAGCTGAGCAATGTCTAAAGTATATTAGACTTCTGACTCATTTTCTTAACTCAAAAGCATTCAAAGTATTAATTTGTGTTAGCTTCTAATCAAAATTGATTTCCGCATCTGTCAGAACAGGCTGCTGTTTATCCTTCTCTGACAGTATCGCCTTGGAGGTAGGCCAGTCAATACTCAATGCAGGGTCATTCCACCGTATCCCTCTGTCGTGCAAAGGAGAGTAATATTCATCAACCTTATACAACACCTGAGTATTGGGAACAAGCGTACAAAAACCATGAGCAAACCCCTTAGGTACCAGTAACTGGCGACGATTATGCTCACTTAGAATGACACTCATCCATTGCCCAAACGTAGGAGAACTTTTTCGAATGTCCAAAATCACATCATAGATAGCCCCTGTGAGTACCCTGATAAGTTTCGTTTGTGCCTTCGGATTTAATTGGTAATGCAACCCACGTATAACTCCTGCATCAGCAGAAAGAGATTGGTTATCCTGAACAAAAGTATGATTAATCCCCTCACTTTGCATTACCTGTTGATTATAACTTTCCATAAAAAAACCGCGTTGATCACCATGAACAGTCGGCTCCATTATACTTGCACCTGTTAATTTTAAAGGTATCACTTTCATGCTATACGTCCTTCCCTCAATGCTGTGAAACTTTGCATTACAACTTTAACTTACCAAATTCCTCACCAAATATAATATTTTGCGCGAGTTCATTTGCTCTGGCAAGCGAAGTATGCGTTCCTGCATCCGTCCACCAACCTTGAAGAATATCATAGGTCAATGTTCCGTTAGCAATATACGCATTGTTAACGTCTGTAATCTCTAATTCTCCACGTGTCGAAGGTTTTAGGGTTTTCACAATATTAAAAACATTATGATCAAACATGTAAATGCCCGTAACTGCATAATCGCTTTTAGGCATCTGAGGTTTTTCTTCTATAGATAGAATACGTTGATTTTGAATTTCTGCCACACCAAATCGCTGCGGATCATGGACCTTTTGCAATAATAATTTAGCACCAACATTCTGTTTACGAAAATTTTGCACAAACGGAGAGATATCATCCTCAAACACATTGTCCCCCAAAATAACGACCATTTGATCTTTGCCAACGAAATGCTCTGCCAGATCTAACGCCTGCGCAATGCCACCCGCTTCGTCCTGTACCTTATATGTAAAAGTTACGCCCATCTCACGACCGCTTCCAAGCAGATTTACAACATCCCCCATGTGTTCTTTACCTGTTACAATAAGGATGTCCGTAATATCAGCTTTTTTTAGCTTATATATGGAATGAAAGATCATGGGATACTTACCGACAGGAAGCAAGTGCTTATTGGTTACCTTGGTTAAAGGAAAAAGGCGAGAACCAGTCCCGCCCGCAAGAATAATACCTTTCATAGCGCCCTCCTTGTACTAATACATATATTAATATGATTTTCAGAAAAAATTAATTAGATGAAACATCTTTACGACCTTAAGACTTAATTTTTAGTAAAGTAAAAAGTTTATCACGGAACCAATTTGATAACCGTTTCTCTAAAAATTCGTGAGCAACTGCCGCAAAACAAATACTTAGAACAGTTAGAAAAATGATATATGACATATCCTGTAAAGAATTTCTTAGCGATTCAAACTCCCATGCAATATTGGCAAGAGGATGAATTACTAAAGGGTGGATTAGATATAATGAAAAAGAAATATTACCAAGCCACACTAAAAAATAAGGGCTTTTAATCTCGATACTTTTGCTTGAGATCACCAAAATAGAAAACAAAATTACATAAGGCAGTCCCCAATTAACTATTCCAAAGCCGGGGTTAATACCCCCAAGAAAATACCACATTGTAAAGGATAAAGCCAGTAAACAGAGCAACCAACATATTTTAGTGTTTTTTATTCTGAGTTTAGAAAAATATATCAATCCTATGATGACGCCTACAACAAATTCCCAAATCAAAGGGGAAGTGATTAAATTAAGATATCCCCAGTCCCAACCATAATAGTGCTTGGGATCTAAAGAAATGTCCCCTGCCATACTCGGAAGTAATATTAGAGTGAATATTACCCAAGAAAAAAACAATAGCCATTTATACCTTCCAAACAGTAACGATATTGCAAAGAATGAATAAAAGTACATCTCAAAATTAAGAGTCCATCCCGTATGAAGAACAGAACCTCCCCAGAAAGGCCCGTCACTTTTGTCTAAAATTAATGGAATAAAGAATAGGGATTTAAGTATGTCTGTGACTGAAGGATCGACATCCACTCGGTTAATAATGTAAGCACTTAGCAGCATAAGTATTATGTATAAGAAAGTCAATACAAGATACATAGGCCAAATTCTCGCAAATCTTTTTAGCATAAATTTAGAAAAATACAAAAAAGAACCGTTACTATTCCTAGTTGTATACACCATAATGAAGCCACTAATCATAAAAAATATATCTACACCAGACGATGCAGCAGAAAACAGCCACTGGGAAAAAGGCGATTGACTAGGAAGATGGCCTCTCGCATGAAATATTGTTACAGAAACAGCAGCAATCCCTCGTAACATCTGTATAAAATCGATTTTCCCATCTTTTACAGTCAATAAAATTCATCCTCTTCTACGATGTATGCAAGAAAGTCCTCATATTACAATAGTGATATATTTAAAGAATCAAAACAAACGCTCCGCAAATTATCAAAAGCACCCCCCCAATCTTTGTAACACTTATAGTTTCTTTTAAAAATATTTTGGAAAATATTAATGTCCATATATAAGTGAAGGCGGTTAAAGGATACACAACTGTATATGGAATAAACTTTAATAATATAATATTGAGAAATGCCCCCAAAGCGTAAAGAAAACCTGCCAAAAAAAAATGCATTAAAAAAGGTTTATTGATTCCTATTGTGTACAAAGAGAGTTTTTTAAGAAAAAGTCCTCCCAAAGCACCAAACATGGTCATTAAAACAAAGAGTAATATTTCATTTTCTCTCCACACTGATTAAGACAGCCCCCAAAACTATCATAATTATACCTATGATTTCCTTGAATCCTATCTGTTCCTTTAAGAAGTAACTACCTATTAATACAGCAAATATATAGCCAAAACTTAAAAGCGGATGAAGAACAGATAAATCTCCAAACCTAAAAGCAATCATCATTAAAACAGCACCACATACATACAGAATTAATCCTAAAGCTAAAATATATAAATTATTGGTTCCAGAAACCTTCCATAATGCTTGTCCAACAGCAGTAAGTAAAGCAGAAAATAAAATAAGTATTATTCCCAAACTGCTATTTCTATAAAAAAAGTTAAATCTTTTAATTACCAATACGCCTCCTTAATGAACTGCCTTCTTTTCAAATTTCAGAAAAGATGTAAGAAAAACAACAATAGAAACAAGCAAATTTGCATATAAATATCTAAAATCCTGAGCTGGTGTTGCAGCCATGATGGTTAGAGTATTAAGCGTTACAGGCAGTGCTACTATGACTAACGCATAGTTTCTACGCCGTACAATTATATATAGGGATAATATAATCAATACATTGTACAAGGCAGCTCTCCATATTATACTATTTCTTGAAAATTCTAAAATCCGAGATACATTTTCTGTCAACCCGACACTGATGGTCTTATTTGATAAACCATATTTAATTGAGTTATTATTTTCGGTTATTGATGTTGAATATAGTGATGTAACACCATCGTTAAATTGTGTTATCTGCCAAACATTCGAAACTTGTTTTAGATAGCTTTTTATTACAATATTAGGATTCTGTATGCACAATGTTAACCACTTCTTAAGAAACTCACTTCTATTCTCTCTGAGGAATCCTCTATTAAATTCCTTATTGAATTTCAAAGGGTCTACTGTGTATGGATTATATTGACTTTTCCAGACATCTATCGGCAATATGTTGGCGAAAAATTCTAATTGTTCATTGGTCATTTTGCCATCAAGTGCAATAACACTAGCAACTTGTTGTGTGGGTATTGCAAGAGCTTCGTTAGGGTCTGAGGAGGTGACTTTCAAAGCATTAAAAACAGGAATTGTAACGATAAAATAAATTAACAGTACCGGAATTGACCATAAATAGAATTTCATAAGCTTCTTTTTGAAAACTACGATTGAAATAAGCAATGTCAATAAAAAAATTATAAATCCGTTATGTCGAAAAAGTGTTACTCCAACCGAAGCTATAACGAATAAAATTCCATTCAACTTAGAATCAAGCCATAGTCCATTAGAAATAACAATATTAGCAATATATAAGCTTATTAAGCAAAGAAGCCCACTATACAAAATATCTTTCCACATCGTGATGGAATAAATTCCATTAATAGGAACGAAAGATAGAAAAACAACAGATAAATAAACAAAAATCTTCTTAACTCCATACCTCTCAAAAGTATACCCACAGTATCCTATTATCAAGGACATAATAATTATTTGGATAATTGAGAAAGCTGCTGGTGTGTCCCCTAACAGAGTCGTAAACATGATGAACCACGTATGTGCTACTGGATGCCAATCATCAAATTTTCCGGTGAATATTTGAGACCATTGATCTAAAGAATCTGGCGACAAAACTCCAGGATAAAAAGCCAGAAAGTAAACTAAAAAAATAACAAACGAGGGGGTCGCAAAAAACAAAATTTTAATTTTTCTTCCTTCAACGCATGAAATTCCTGACCTTGATTTCATTAAAAACTGAGTTAAAGCGAGTACAATACAAAACAAAGCAATAAATGCAGTAATACTTATGAACGCAAAACCAAATAAATTGTAACCACGTTTAAAAAAAGATCCCATTAAACTAACAAATAGAAAAAGAGTAAGTGCTAGACAAAAAATATAATTATACCATGATTTCAGCGAAGGCTTTATTTCTAAATTATTCAAATTCTTACTTATAACAAGGTGAATTAAAGAAACGAAAACAATTATTATGCTCAATAACCATTTTATTAACGAAACATTAGTAGTGAGAAGATACACCAAGCCACTACCTAAAGCAATAGACAGAACTAAACAAAAGAAATTAACCTTAGTTGCTAGATTATTAAACAAAATCATACCTTTATACCTACCTCTTGCTTAATACGATGCAATTCCAATTCATACTGTTTTCGATAGTTCGCTACCACTGTATCTAGTATTAAACCACAAGTAAAACTAATGATAGACAGTAAAACAAAACCCACCGCTAAAACAGCTGATGGTAATTTTGTAACAAAACTAGTATATATATATTCAATAATAACGGGTGCCCCCACTAAAAGGCCTAATATAAGAAGAAGAGCAGACCAAATATTGAAAAAAAACAAAGGTTTAAACTCTTTAAAAAGCATAAGTATTGTTTTCAGAACTTTATAGCCATCTCTTAATGTATTTAATTTAGATTCGCTACCTTCTGGCCGATCCCTATAATCAATTTGAACTTCTTTTAGGGAGAAGCGTTTATCCAACGTATGAATGGTTAGTTCAGTTTCAATCTCAAATCCCGGGCTCATAACCGGAAATGATTTAACAAAAAATTTGTTAAAAGCTCTATAACCTGTCATAATATCCTTTACATTACTTTTATAAAGAAAGTTAATCATATTTTTGACTAAATCATTACCAAAGCCATGGAGGTTCCGCTTATTTTCATTCGCATAAGTCCCATTTGAAAGTCTATCTCCAATAACCATATCTGCTTTATTCTCTTTTAATGGCTCGATTAATCTATGCACATACTCAGCCGGGTAAGTGTCGTCCCCGTCAACCATAATATAATAATCAGCTTCAATGTCCATAAACATAGATCGAACTACACTACCTTTACCTTGTCTATACTCATGCTTTACAATGGCTCCATTTTCAAGCGCAACCTTCACTGTCTTATCTTTAGAATTATTATCATAAACATAAATCTTCGAAAAAGGTAATTCTTTCCTAAAATCTTGTATGACTTTTCCGATCGTTTGTTCTTCATTATAACAAGGAATTAAAACTGCAATTTCCATTTACATAGGTCCCCTTATGAATTTTAGTAAACTATTTTTTTATATAAATACTGACCAAAAAGAAAATACTCAATAATAAAATAAAAGCCATAAACAAATCAGAAATCCGTCTTATATCAGAAGGATGATTCTCACTTCCATTCACTTTGTATTCATAACTAGATGCTTTGGAAGAGTAGAGATCCAACGATTTCTCTTTACCGCCATCTTTAATCACAACAATGCCTGACCACTCATGCTTCAAAAATTTCACCCTTATATCTTTTGAAGCCGGCAGTTTAATCTTTAATGACTGCGGTACTTTCGCAGAACTTAATAAAGCTTTGTCTTTTACTTGCCAACCACCACTCCAAGGCAAATAATCGAAATTAGCTTTATCTCCATTAATAAAAATGTCGGTAACCCATACTTCTGTTGATTTAGATTCAACATTTTTTTCCCCACTAGCTACTATTTCAAGAGTTGATGGTTTATACAAATGATTCACCAGCATGGAATTCCCCAGTACAAGCAATATAGCTGCACTTATTACAGAAAAAAGTAATTTTTTCCTATAACTCGAACGAGAGGTTTCTTTCTTAATCTTAATAACAGTAAAACAAAATATAATAGAAAACAGCAAGAAAAAATACAGTAAGACAAAAGTATACTGTAACATCGAATTAACAGTAAATCGAGTCAGCACATCCGTTAAATAAATCGAATCAGCTAATATTACAAAAAAAAGTATGATTACTAGTAGCCCGTATTTTTTAACCATCATTTTTTATCTTCCTTATCAAGGCGCTAATTTTCCTTAATGGTGAGGTAATCTTCCAAGATAATGTGTTTTCATACGTGTGAATGAGCTGCTGATATTTTTGAATCTCACTTTGTATATCTGATGAAGTATAAACATGATTCTTAAAATAATCCTGTAAAACGACATTTTTGTAGGATACCTCATCTTTTACATCCCACCAAGAAGCATCAAAATGATGCACCGCTAAATTCTTTCCGTCATATACATCAATGGTTAGCTTGTTTGCAGGATAAACTTTGACATTATCCCTTAACGTCTGCATTTGTCCATTTAACTTTATTTTATAGTCTTTCCTCAACAATCCTGTAAGACGGATTACAATATTATTACTCATATTATATGTCCCGTCTTCCTTTTTAAACGTTTCTTCCTGGTATGTCTTCAACCATTTCTTTGCTAACTCAAATCTAGGTATTCCTCCAAATATAGCCGCATTAATATTATCTCTTGTTTCGAAAGCAAAAAAGAAATTGCTTGTTCTTAATGAGTCCAGCGGGGCTTTAAGTTCTACATCCGTGTCCATGTAAAACCCACCCTGTTCATATATCACCTTAATCCGAAAATAATCGGCTACGAATGCCCACTTTTTTGCCTCATATGCCTCTTTTACAAATTGACTTTCGTTAATATCACAATTACTTTCATTCCATTCAATAATTTCATACGTACCTGCATACTTTTCCCAAGATGCCATACAACGCTTAATCAGTTCACTCTTCTCGCCATGTCCAAACCAGAAATAATGTAACTTTTTAGGAATTAGCCTCATCTGAAATAAATCAACTATCGATTTACTTCGCGTATTCTTTTGATAGTAATCATTTTGTTGAAACAACTCTTGTTTCTGATGAGCGTATTCCAAAAAATCATCCGCAAATGCTGGCTTGAATTCTATAAATGTTGCTATGCTCTTGTATACTGCAAATATGGCTTCTTTTCTAAAATTGTTGTGAACGTTATCCAGCACCCGCTGCCAAGAACTAATTACATCCTTCGTTCTCTCATCTGCACTATAAGTGATTGAACCACTTCGCTGTCTATAATTATACAAAGCCAGCTCCAAATAACCCACACTATGAGCATATGAAAGCAGGATTGGAGTCGTCCCAATATCCTCATACCACCCATCAGTAAACTCAGCAATTTGGAAAAACTTTCTGTGGTATAGTTTATTACAGGCTGTCGCTGGATCAATCGAATTAATAACTACTTCCTGGGGATTGAAATGTGTCCCTCGAAAGCCTTTTGCGACATGACCAGTCTCCCATCCATCTTGCACCACCATAAAGTCACATAACACAATGTCATGGCCTTGCTTCGCCATCCCATACATCGCTTCAAACATCTTTCGATCTACCCAATCATCGGAATCCACAAACCCGATATATTCCCCTTTAGCAAACTTTAACCCATAATTACGAGTACCGCCTAATCCACTATTCGGTTTTGTCAGGGAAACAATCTTATCAGGATGTGCCTCTTTATATTCTTTGATAATTTCGGATGATTGATCCGTGCTTCCATCGTCAACTACAATAATTTCAATGTTCTCCATCGTCTGGTTGACCAGAGACTCTAGGCATTTTCGCAAGTATTTCTCTACGTTATATACCGGTACTATAACTGACACACTAATATCATTTCTCATAATAACCGCCTATTCTTTCGATTATAGCTATTCTACTTATAATTTTTCGAAAATATAAAAATCGGATGGAGAAGTCATATCTTCATTACCTAATTCAAAAGGATATTTATTAGCTATAAAATCGATCATTTTCCAATCTTTTTCATTTTCCTGAACATACCTCATAAATTTCCGATTTCTAAATTCCGGCCATCTCGTAAATTCCTCATGATTACTCGAGTAAATTATCACGTACTTACTTGATGCATTAAATAAATCTTTCATATACTCTATATAAACATGGTCCTCAACCAAGTGGAAAATCACATCTAAAGACAAAGCAAGGTCATGCTTTTTTTTCATATATTTATCTTTTTCATCTCTATGAAAAAAAACTTTATTATCAAAGTCAGCAAATTTATCTTTGTTTTTCTTGATAATTGTTTCAGAAACGTCTATTCCTATATACAGGGGATAGTTCATAAGTGAAAGTTGATTTCCATCACCACAGCCAAACTCAATTACAGAATTAATCTGGTGGCTTGCAACAAATTCATTTATTATATTGGCTTTGAACTCAGCAAGATGATTGTATGACCCTGTTCCAGAGGTATAGCCTTCTTTATAGTGACTATCCCAAAATTCACTTGAACTTATGTCCAAAATTTTCTTTTCTTGCTGTTTAAGTTTGAAATTCTCTTGAATTAACTCTTCATTAATACGCGATAAATCGTTCACTTTATCTAATAAATTTTCATTTTCACTGATAAGCAACTCAAGCTTTTCTCCGAGAATGTTCTTCTCTTTGAAAAGAACGCTATTCTCGCTTTGTAAATTTTCATTTTGGAGATGGAGTTTTTTTAAGGTATTGTTCAGTATTTCATTGTCTCTAACGAGTTGTTCGTGCTCTCTAATTTTATCTTCAAGTAACCGATAAAGATTACTAGATGACTCATAGTAAGTTTCCCTCTCCTGAATAACCTTTTTTAGAGGAGGTAATGAATTAATAATTATCTTTTTTATACTCAAATTCCCCAATCCTCCCTCTCATTATCGTCATTTAAAAATACTTTTATAAATTTTAAATAAAGCCTTTAAAACTAAATCCAATATTCTAGATGTTAAATCAGAGTTAGTTGAAATTCTATTTTTTAACTGGTGGTAATTTTTTTTAAGCACACCTCTGGGGTATTCCCAGTTAAAGAATCCTTTATTAAAATAATCCTGTAAAACGACATTTTTGTAGGATACTTCATCTTTTACATCCCACCAAGAAGCATCAAAATGATGCACCGCTAAATTCTTTCCGTCATATACATCAATGGTTAGCTTGTTTGCAGGATAAATTTTGACATTATCCCTTAACGTCTGCATTTGTCCATTTAACTTTATTTTATAGTCTTTCCTCAACAATCCTGTAAGACGGATTACAATATTATTACTCATATTATATGTCCCGTCTTCCTTTTTAAACGTTTCTTCCTGGTATGTCTTCAACCATTTCTTTGCTAACTCAAATCTAGGTATTCCTCCAAATATAGCCGCATTAATATTATCTCTTGTTTCGAAAGCAAAAAAGAAATTGCTTGTTCTTAATGAGTCCAGCGGGGCTTTAAGTTCTACATCCGTGTCCATGTAAAACCCACCCTGTTCATATATCACCTTAATCCGAAAATAATCGGCTACGAATGCCCACTTTTTTGCCTCATATGCCTCTTTTACAAATTGACTTTCGTTAATATCACAATTACTTTCATTCCATTCAATAATTTCATACGTACCTGCATACTTTTCCCAAGATGCCATACAACGCTTAATCAGTTCACTCTTCTCGCCATGTCCAAACCAGAAATAATGTAACTTTTTAGGAATTAGCCTCATCTGAAATAAATCAACTATCGATTTACTTCGCGTATTCTTTTGATAGTAATCATTTTGTTGAAACAACTCTTGTTTCTGATGAGCGTATTCCAAAAAATCATCCGCAAATGCTGGCTTGAATTCTATAAATGTTGCTATGCTCTTGTATACTGCAAATATGGCTTCTTTTCTAAAATTGTTGTGAACGTTATCCAGCACCCGCTGCCAAGAACTAATTACATCCTTCGTTCTCTCATCTGCACTATAAGTGATTGAACCACTTCGCTGTCTATAATTATACAAAGCCAGCTCCAAATAACCCACACTATGAGCATATGAAAGCAGGATTGGAGTCGTCCCAATATCCTCATACCACCCATCAGTAAACTCAGCAATTTGGAAAAACTTTCTGTGGTATAGTTTATTACAGGCTGTCGCTGGATCAATCGAATTAATAACTACTTCCTGGGGATTGAAATGTGTCCCTCGAAAGCCTTTTGCGACATGACCAGTCTCCCATCCATCTTGCACCACCATAAAGTCACATAACACAATGTCATGGCCTTGCTTCGCCATCCCATACATCGCTTCAAACATCTTCCGATCTACCCAATCATCGGAATCCACAAACCCGATATATTCCCCTTTAGCAAACTTTAACCCATAATTACGAGTACCGCCTAATCCACTATTCGGTTTTGTCAGGGAAACAATCTTATCAGGATGTGCCTCTTTATATTCTTTGATAATTTCGGATGATTGATCCGTGCTTCCATCGTCAACTACAATAATTTCAATGTTCTCCATCGTCTGGTTGACCAGAGACTCTAGGCATTTTCGCAAGTATTTCTCTACGTTATATACTGGTACTATAACTGATATTATCACCTTTCCATTCATCAAATACCGCCTACTTACTATTTAAATTCGCAATCTAGTTAAATCTTTTGATTATTTTTTTCACTAATCTCTTAAATGAATTAACAAATCCAAACGATAACATTGTAAAACCTAAAATAAAATATCCACCTTTAAAAATCTTACGGAAGTATTCCATTCTTAATTTATAATCATATTGAATATGTTGCTGTATATTTGAATTATTATAACTTGAATTATCATAAACAATCCTTTTATGATAATTAGATAGAGGTTCAGTTATTACACCAACATTACAATTAAAAATAAATCTAATGTTAAATTCCCAATCACCCAAAACCGGTAGATCTTCTCTGTATTCTCCAGTCAAACCCAAAGCCTTTCTTCTATATACAAAAGAATTTGTGGTAAACAAGTTGCCTTTTGCAATTTTCAACAGTGAAACTCTCTTTAGTTTTGGATTGAATATAGTTTTAAACTTCTGAGTAATGTTTCCATTAAATATCTCTTCATGAATTAGATAAGTTAAAGTCACAACTCCATCAAATTCTTTGTTTTCTTCTAGACTTTCTATACAAACCCTTAAAAAGTCAGGACTCCAAGTGTCATCGTCATCTAATAAAGTAATATACTCAGCTTTACTATTGGCCAAACCAATATTAGTAGCAACTTCCATATATAAATCACTCTTAGTATGAGTTACTTTTATTTTTTTAAGAACATCAGAGCCATATTGCTTTAAAAGGTGTTGAAGTTGAACGATATCACCACCATTATTAATCAATTGAATCTCCCAATTATCATAGGTTTGACTTATAACACTCTGAATTGCTCGATTTAATAAAATAAGTCTGTTTTTTGTTCTCATAATGATGGCTACTTTAGCTTCCACTCAATGCACCTCTCTAAAAGCAATTCTCTGACATTAGACCATTGAGTATTGATCAACTACCTCGTCAGCTGTGCCTGCCATTATAATTTTCCCCTTTTCAATCCAAATTGCTTTATTACAAATCTCTTTTACCTGTGCAGAAGAATGTGAAACGAATAATACAGTTGTCCCTTTACTAAGTAAGCTGTTAATTTTGATTTTACATTTCTCCTGAAACTTATAGTCACCGACGGCTAAAACTTCATCTACTATAAGTATATCTGGCTCAATTATAGTTGCGATTGAAAAAGCCAGCCTGGCAATCATACCTGAAGAAAAATTTTTAATAGGAACGTTCATAAATTCATGTAACTCAGAAAAGTCAACAATTTCATTATATTTCTGTTTCATAAAGTCTCTAGAGTATCCCAATACAGCCCCATTAAGATAAATATTTTCTTCTGCAGAAAGATCAAGATTAAATCCTGCTCCTAACTCTATTAATGGAGCCATGCTTCCTTTAACAGAAACGTTTCCTGTTGTGGGTTTAAGCACACCTGCAATGATTTTTAAGAGCGTACTTTTGCCAGCTCCATTTAGACCAACAAGACCTAGAATATCACCTTTCTCCACTTTAAATGACACATCTTTAAGAGCAATAAACTCATTATAAAATAATTGTCTTTTAAGCAACTTTACAAAGTATTCTTTGAAGTTATCAATTTTTTCTGAGCTTAAATTAAACAACATGGAAACATTCTCGACCTCTATAATAGATTCCTTCATTAATTCGCTCCTTACTAAACATGTAAGATAAACTTATCTTGTTTCTTATAAAAAACGTAAAAACCAACAATGAATGTTAAAAACCCTATTGAAAAACAGATCGCATTTTCAAAAATGCTCGGAAAAGTTCGGTACATTACAATCTGTCTAAAAAAATCAACCATATAGTATAACGGATTTATATAAAAAATAAACTGATATTTCTCAGGAAGTACAGACGCAGGATAAAATAATGGAGTGAAATACATCCAGGCCGTCAGTATAACTTCGTACAAATAACTAATATCTCTGAAAAACACTGTGTAGGCAGATAACAATAAGCCTACTCCGGTTGCGAATAAGAAAACGTAAAATATAGCTAGCGGGACCAATAGAAGCACAGGAGTTATTTTCACACCTACAAATAACATAACAACCAATAAAGCTATTAGAGAGAATCCTGAATTGACCAATGTTGATAGACATTTAGCAAGAGGGAAAATATATTTAGGAATATATACTTTCTTTATTAGTGATGCATTTCCTACAATTGAATTCATAGACATGCTCGTGCATTGTGAGTACATATCCCATATAATCCTACCCGTAAAAACGTATACCGGAAAATACGGAACATCACTTTTGAACAAATTAGAAAAAACCATTGTAAGAACAAACATCATCATTAGCGGATGAAGCACACTCCAAATAATACCTAAAACTGATTTCCGATATCTTAACTTGATATCATTAACGACTAATTCACGTAGAAGAAATCTATATTTAGTAAAATTTTGCCAATAAGTTTTCATTAAAAGTCCTTTCCTCATATAAACTCGTTATTAATTGTTTCTCTTCTGTAATAATCAAAAGTATCTTTCAATGCTTCTTCTAAAGAGTACTTAGGCTTCCAGTTAAGATGTGAAATAGCGGAACTGTTATCAAGACAGCTATGGATAATATCCCCTACTCTACTTTCTTGATAGACCAATTCCACTTTCTGGGAATTAAACTCAGACATAATCCTCACAAGTTCATTCAAACTAATTGTAGTATTTGTACTCACATTAAATACTCCATTAATCTCGCTATCAATAGCTGCGATATTGGCACTAACAACATCTTGGACGTAAATAAAATCTCTTGTCTGCTCTCCATTACCATAAACAGTAAGGGATTCGTTTTTTAACATCTTGTTTATGAAAATAGAGACTACTCCTCCTTCACCAATATGATCTTGTTTAGGTCCAAAAACGTTAGAATACCTTAAAATCGTATATTTAAGTCCGTAAAGAGCAGCATAAGTTTTAATATACTGCTCAGGTACAAATTTGGATATGCCGTAAAAAGAAATGGGGTCTATAACGTGACTCTCAGCAATAGGTAAGTTTTGAGGCACACCATAAACCGCCGCAGAAGAAGCATATATAATTTTTTTAACACCATGCTTCTTGCAGTTTTCCAATATGTTAACTGTTCCTTTAATATTAGTCTCCTCATCCAACAGAGGGTCCTCAATTGATCTATTCACATTTACTTGGGCCGCAAAATGTAATACTTGATCAGGCTTAATCTGATTGAATAATTTATCCAGTTGTTCAGATGTAATGTCAGCTTCAAAGAAAACAGCTCTGTCATCTAAATTGCCTAGTTTTCCAGTGGATAAATTATCAATTACAAAAACATGATGCCCTAAATTTAGCAATTGTTCAGCAACATTTGACCCTATAAATCCTGCCCCACCAGATATTAATATCTTCATTATCAATCACTCCATAACAAATTTGTACTTTATGCGCTCATTATTATTCAAAAAGGATTCACGGAAAAAACACCTAACTCCCTAATTTTATCCGTCCCATATGTGTCGGCAATCTGTTTGTAATAAGTAAATTTAGAGTTTTGGGTAATGTAATCGATCTCCATTTGAGGATTATCGCCAGATTCCCAGATAATAAATGAAGTGATCAACTTATCAAGATTCTGGATAATAAGCTCTCTTTTATCTTCGAAAAAATGATAAAAAACAGTTAAAAATATCGCAACATCGTAAGTTCCACTCGTTTCATACTCTTCAATTTTATCTTGAAGTAACGTAATATTTGTATGTGTAAGCTCCGTTAATAATTTTGCCAAATCATAGTGTTGTTTGTCAGGTTCCAAAGCAGTAACTTTTGCTCCTTCTCTGCTAAAAAATTGTGAATAATATCCTAGGTTTGAACCAATATCTAAGATCTTATAATTACTAAACCTCTGCGAATTGAAAAATTCAAGTATATGGTCTAATCTTGATTTATACGAATTATCACGATAAGCAGGCCTATCATAAAAATATGGATTACAAATAGGTGTATAAAATTCGCTTCTTTCCTGTTCATTAATTAATTCAAGACATTCCAAAGCTTTTTCTTTATTTCTCCAATTTATAAACTCTTGGACGCTAACTTTTGCTGGAATCAACCTCATTCCAGAACAGTAAAGAAACATTGCGCGATGATGACCATCGATTATATTAAAATAACCGCTAGGGTTCCATCTGACTTCTATTGGATTATCCGCAAAAAAATCAATTCCTTTATTTAGCTCCTTGCTCATGCATTGAAATTCTCTATGACGTCTATCTATTACAGCTATTGAAGATTCCGAAATTAGCCCTCTTGAAGAAAATAAGTTTTCAAACCATTTAATATAGGCATCAGGGCTCTTTTCAAGGCCTTTAAAAAAATTCATTAGGTCCCGATGAGGTTTTAATCTAACCAAATTAATATTTTCCCAAACTGTGTTTTGATGCTCCCAATTCGCCGTTATTTGATCCACTTTGGAATATGCTGTAATTTTGTCTTCCGTGAAAAGTAGCTCAACTGGAATGAACGCAACAACATGTTGATCTTCTGCAAGTCTAATGAAGGAATGATCTATGATACTCCCGTCTCCGTCTAAATAGCTTGAAATTTGATTTTCAAGCCTGTTCTCTTTACACTTCCATTTAACAATTTCATTTTGCTTCAACAAGTCATCTTTGAAGCTCCTATCCAATGCAATTCTAGACACTAAGTCTGCGTTAATACGTTCCAATTCTAAAATCTTCTCATATTTCTTCTCGCTATCAAGAGCATATCTATTTCTCTCATCAACTATCTTGTTTAATTGTGGAATTTTTTTTGCTATTTTCTTTAACATAAAGTCAACCCCATCTCCAAGCAGAGCTTTATTTTTCAATACAATCTTTAGGCATAATATCCTCGGTTATTGGAACAAGTCTACCTTTAATAATAAAACATTAAGTTTAGTATAGGCCGGACACAACTGTCCCCAAGCTCTAACATTATCTACACTCTCTAGGAGCAGAGCTATGTAGAAGCAAATTTTTATGCTAAAATATTGACGTATCTACAAGAAAAGGAGATTGTAAACCTTGTCGAATCCAGTATACGGGAAACAGGCCAAAACGTCGACCCGTGACGATAAAAGGCCGGCTATGTTTTGGGTGTTAATTGTTGGCATGATTTTGTTCTTAGCTTGGGCCCCCTTCCAGGCTGCACTTTTTAATGGTCAAATGCTCGATTTTGAGAAACCTCTGTATTGGGCTTTGATCATCAGCACGATTCTATTGATTTTAGGAATCGTAACCTATTATAAAAAATTCAAGCTGGAAGAGCAAAGGGATTGGCTGGCTGTATTAGTACTACTGCTTCCTCTGACTTATGTGCTTTCACTGACTTCAGCAGCTTCACATTACCTGGCCATGAATATGGTGGTGGTACAGTGCATATATGCCGCCCTGTTTATCATCTCAATCTATCTACTCCAGGATCGTTTAGGCAATAAGATTATTCACAACCTGATTATGACTGTTGCTTATGTCATTGTAGGCTTTGGCTTCATTAACTGGTTTGGACAGTGGGTACTTGCCGGCAAGATGGTAGGCTGGTTTACCCAATATGTGTACCAGTATCGCTATATCAATGCAGTTATGACAGATACAAATGGTCTCCGGCTAACATCAGTGTTTCAATATGCGAATACATACGCTGCCTTTCTAATGGCCATCCTATTCGCTGCCGTTTTCTGTTTGATGAAATCAAAACTATGGTATGGCAAGGCTATTCACAGCTTCATGTTGGTGCCTATTCTGGTCTCGCTATTCCTGACTTTGTCTCGGGGCGGTCTGGTTATGTTGCCTGTCGTATTCGTGCTGCTTTTGCTTTTCCTTAAACCAGCACGCCAAATTATATGGATTTTACATTGCGCCATTGCTGGTATAGCGTCAATATCTATCTTGGCGCCGATTACAAATATGGGTTTACAGCTCAACAAGACCTACAACGGCGGAGAGGCTGCGAAGGCTTGGGGGTTACTAATTGGTGTCTCCCTGGCTGTAACTGTTGTACTGTGGCTTGTTGAACGTTATCTGGCACCAAAGCTGGAAAATGTCCTCAAAGGATGGACCTCCCGCAAATTCTCCAACCTGTGGCTACCTGTCGGATCAGTTGTGGTGATTGGCTTGCTGGCTTTTCTGTTAATAGGAACTGGCCTGCGCAGCGTACTGCCGGAGAATGTTCAGGTCCGGTTGGAAAACATTAATTTTCGCCAGCATAGTGTACTTGAACGAATTGCATTCTATCAGGATGCTGCCAAATTGATTAAAGATCATCCTGTTATTGGCACTGGCGGCGGCGGTTGGGCATCTTTATACGAAGAATATCAGGATTATCCTTATAGCAGCCGTCAGGCCCATAACTTTTTCATGCAGTACCTAGTTGAAGTAGGTATTTTCGGTTTTGTAATTTTAATGTTATTTATCTTATATATTTTCTACAAATATACTCGTAGCTATATTAGACAAAATGATGAAGAGCGGGATTCTCACTTTCTGTACCTTATTCTGGCACTCTCAATCTTACTCCACAGCTTACTGGACTTTAATATGAGTTACGTGTTCATGGGCATACTGGTATTTGTGAGTCTAGGCGGCATGGCCGTTGCTATGGACAGCAAGCCTCTTAAACGCTTATCCATGAGTGCTTCCGGTTTTCGGATCACGTACAGTGTAGTCATTGGTATTCTGAGTATCGTCGTGCTATTCTCAGGTTTTCGCTTTGTGCAATCGGCTAATGCCGCTTCATATGGCAAACAGATCATAGCGGTCAGCACATCTTTTGAGGAAATTCAAAGTGCTATTAATAAAGATCTTGAACTTCGCCCTACACACCCCGATTCTGTTCTGAGATTGGCTGCACTATACAAAAATGTGTATGATCAAACGAAAAAAGAGGAATTTTATAATGCTGCAATAGAGATACTAAATACGGGCTTGAAGGCAGAACCGTATAATAAAACCATGTATAACTTCAAAGTTAACCTTTTACAAGCAAAAGGTGAGAATGAGCAAGCTTTCAGCATTTTGGAAAATAATATTCACAAATTTAACTGGGACAATGATTGGTACAATATGTTGATTACCCAGGCCTACACTATTGGTAATAAGGCACGTGAGCAGAAGGATACAGCCAAGGAACGGAAGTATTTCCAAGCAGGTCTTGCTGCTTATCAGAATGTTCTTGATGGGGTAGCCCATCTTAAGACGATTCCACCTGAAATTGAGTTGACACGTACCTTTGAAGTAACCTCAGGTATTGCGCTTAGTACTGGCAAGATTGAGTTCATGTCAGGTAAGCCTGCTGAGGCTGCAAGCATCCTTAAAAACGGCCTGAAGGACGACCTGAGCGATGTTACGAATCGTGAGGTTGCTCGTTATTACGTTGCTGCCCTACAGCAGCAGGGCCAAGACGACGAAGTTTTATATAACAAACTGATTCAAACTGATCCGAAAGAGAAGGAGCAAATTGAGAAGTTAAAGTCCTTAAAGCTCTAGGTATACCGTTTAACATTGAATGCAAATACAGAGCTACATCAACCAAAAAAAAAGGAACATCAGAAGTTTTTCACTTCTGGTGTTCCTTTTTTCATCCTAACTTTTACTTCCTCCTGCTATGTGATTAATAAGCTCCTTCCCCAAAAACTTTCCTCGGATTCAAGGCTATCCAACAAAGTCATAACAATACCTGAAACACCATCCAATAAACCTACGAAATCCAAATGTTTGACCGATTGGGTATCCTTAACGATATCACAAAAACCGAACGCTAATTCACTATCAAACTTTTCAACGACTTCTAAAAGCAAACCTCGGGCATATTCACACAGCTCGATATCTCCCGTATCCAGATACATCTGATGGGTAAGCTTTATTAATCCCGAATAGCCATGACATACCGTTGGAGAATATATACTCCAACGTTCGCGGGGACGTGCGTATATGGATTTAAAGGCATCCACAGCAAGCGACTTTAAGTCTTCATTCTCTAGTGCCCTCCCTGCCAACCATAAGCTTCTAGCAACCCCTGGAGATCCATAACACCAGGCTTCACGTTCTGTTTCATCGGGAATGATTCCGTTCATATACTCTTTGTAGCTTATATTATTGGGCCAATACCACCCATAATCATTTTTTTGCTTCCAATGGTCCAACCATGAACTGTATCGCTCTATAGCCTCCTTATGGCCTGATACTCTCACATTTTGGTGCCAGGCTATCGACAGTAAGGCCAACGGACCAGGAATGCCATGGGCCAACCCCATGTTAAAATATCCTTCGGGATACCTCAACTGCTCATGTGAGGGTAAATTGTGAACAGGGATATACCAGCCTGGAAGAACCTCACCCTTCCAAGCTCTCTCTCCACTTAACATGACAAGATAGCTGAGAACATCTTTAAGGAGATCTCTCATCTCAGGTACATCTGGGAACAATAACAGATATCTACCTATTCCACTCCACCCTGAAATGACATCATAGTCATGAAAATTGACCCCTGTTTCTAGATTGTTTCTTGAGCTCTCCAACAGAGCTGGGCCATAGCGAACGATTATATGATTAATCTGTTGAATAAAACCTTGGTATTTACGAAGCTTGTCAGATAACGCATAAGCCGTAAACCCGATGCCCGACAGCCCGCTCCATAGCGATAATGAGATGTTCTCCTCTAGCTTAAGTGCTTCTCTTGTATTTATAAGATATTGATGTGCATATCGTGTAAAAGTATCCTCTTGAAATACAGCTCCCAACCTCCCGAACAGTAGACTCACTGCTGGAAATCCACTCGCAAGACTTATGTCATCCCATTTATAATCCTCTTGTAAGGCTGTTTGATTTGTCTTTGATGAGCATACAGAAATTACATATTCTGGGTCTTCCAATCTTCTTGCAACTCTTTGTACAATCTCCAGAATAGTCTGACGCAAATCTTCCGATATTCCTGTTGTGATCATATTTCAGTTCTCCTTATTATTCATTCGCTTTGTGTACTTCTGAGCACGATTCAGATGATAAAGGGCATGACTCAATAGTGACATTACTTTCGCCTCTTTCATTCGATCCGTGCCTATCAGTCTGTTCAGGTGCATGTGAATAAAACTTTCCATAATATCCAATAAAGGTTCACCCCCGTATGTTTCCTCTTTTATCTGAAGGAAGCTCTCCTTATATTGCTTTAGTTTTTCCCTACGAGGTTGAAAGCGCTCTATCATAAATTCACCATAATCATATGCTCTCAATGAACTCCATTGATCTGAAACATCGGATATTGACATGTACCATATACGATTTTTTTGAAATGTTTTGGTGTGATTATTGTTCCAATCTTTCTGTTGAGACCATTCAGCCTGTTTAGCTAATGAAGGTATCCATTGATTTAACATATCAACCACACTAATAAACGCAATATGTTCCAAATCAATCTTCAACTTCTTGTTATATTGCAAAAAGATGAATTCAGAAGTAAGTTTGGAATCCTCGGCAAAAATCTCTTCTGCCAGTTGAATCAGGCTTTCTCCGCCGTATCTTTCCACCTCTGGCACGTATGTATCATACACAACTTGGTTCAGCAGTCCTTCCTGCTTGAGCTTGTTCGCCCACGATTGAATAGCAGGAATTAGTTGTGCACACAACCTTGCTGCATCTCCATGAAATCTCACACGTACATGATCGTCAGAATCTCTATATCGAACGATAAAATATCGATCAATAATTTTTTGTTTTTCTGCCAACTCACAAAACGGTCTGAGGTAGTTCCCAATAAATTCCCTTTCACGCTCAGACATGCCATACAGCTTGACGTAAAGCCATTCATCTCCCGGAAAGTAGACATTCATCCTACTAGTACTGATGGGGTTTTGCATAGCACTAGGCTGAACAAGATCCTTTATACCAGACGGGACTATTCCATTCATTCTCACTAAAGGAATGACATACTCAGCAATGTGGTGTCCTTTAGTGGACTCTCCCCATACTTCATTCCATTCAAAACCGCATTCAGTCAACCAAAGGGATGCAGGACCTGAAAGCTTTTGATATTTATCATATAGTTCGGATATACAAAAATCATGTGTAGTATCCATTAATAATCTGTTATCATCAATGGTTATATACACGTGCCGCGGAATACTCCACTCCTTCCTATACCTTTCAAATGCATGAGCCCAATCACTTTTGGTATGACATCCCTGAAAAGCCTCCATACCTGCATTAAAGGACCACATCGCTGGTGAAAGAATAGTATTACCGTACCTTACGCGGGGCAGAAACGGAAATCCTGAGAGGCTTCCCCATTGAAACGATGAAATATTTCTTTGCCCTTCCTGTTGAATTTCACGTAAAAATCGATAAATATTAGGCGCCCTATAATAATTCAGCATATTTGTAGATATAGGAATCACTCTCTTATTCAAAGAACGTGATATTAAATAAAAAGAGTTGTGTGTACAACCTACATATAAATCAGATAAAGGGATGGTTGCCGCTCCATCATCTGTGTAATTATTCGTTCCAAGGATAATCTGATGAGAACAAGATCGATTTGTTATAACAACGTTTGAATGCCTATTATTAGTTGTTAAATAAATAAGTTCCGCAAAAACTACGTTTGGATCCTGATCAGATTGTAGCTCATAAATACTGGAGATTTTCCCTTGTGCAACTTCATTTAGAATCGGACCAAATCTGCCAAATGCTTTGCCTGCACCTGGGTCTCCTGAATTGGGATTTATAATCAATTTATAACTCTTCTTTTCCAGATCATTCGAATTCGAAGCGGCAATGGTAACATACATCTCTAAAGATGGCGGAGGTATGAGATCAGATGGAACACTTTCTATTTTTTTGATCTTTTCATCTGTAAGCTCAATCTCGATACTACCTTGTTTGATCGCTTCTCCAACCCAACATGCTAATTGTTTATCTCTGTCAGTATTGGTAGCAGGTATTTCCCAACTTCGTCTGCTCACAGGATATTCATAACCTGGAGGAGCTCCTAATCCCATATCTTCATCCAACAGTTCTAACAAGGGAATCTGCCGATGTAATCCATACTTCTCAATAAAAGCACTCCGATAGGTCTCAAGATGCGGATTGCACACATCATTCGATAGTCTCCATAAAATTTCGGCAGCTTCGGCAACCTCTTCAGCTATACTGTGGCTTAAAGTTGCACTTATTATAGATGTTTCCATATCAATTTGGAGTGGATCTTTGCAAGGAAACATTTTATTCATACTGTTGCTTATGTCTATATATAGCTCTTCCCCCTCACCTACAGAGGTTCGATTATATTGTTGTACGTGGTTATGAATCTTTTGAATGGAAGTCTTGAGATCGTCTATACCTGTTACGGATGCTAGTTGCCCTTTTAAATATTCAAACGGCATTTCAGAGTTACGAATGGATAGAGGCGGCCTTAAATCACTTATTAAAAACTCTTGCTCTACTAACTTCATCAAAAAATCAAATAACTGCTCTCGATTTATAGTGGGGAACTCTTCTTGCATCTTAATCATTAACAACTTTATGGGAATAGGCTCTTTCGCACAGTGAACGGCATAGTCCACAAACTTGGAAATGCGGATTGAACTACTTTTGATTTCATTAGTGGAATCACTATGATCTATATAATTAAGATAAGGTAACTTCATACGCGATCCGGAAACATAAAAGATCGGATTCATACGTACTTTGATTTGCTTAACGACATGCCTCATACGTTCCAAACTCTTTACGAGATTCATTAACCATTGCATATCTGGACGTGCTACTTTTCTGTTACAGCTCAGATCTCCTAATACAAGTTTGTTTTCATTATCAAAGGAACCCACAGCAACACCAGCAAAAAGACCATAAGGGGTAGCTCGTGTTGAAAGCCTAATCATATAATAAGCTAATGCTTTGATAACCTTATCTACTTTCTTTAAATTTGAATTGTCCATTATTTGATTAACAGAGTTCATTAATGAGGGACTGGCAATCAAAAGTGCCTCACGGATAATCGGATCTTCCAAAATATGGAATAGTCTATTCTGCAAACCTTCATTCCAAGGTTCATTGAATAATTCTTTGTACTGTTCAATAGACAACAACGGAATTCTAACTAAAAAAAATTCCAAAGCTTTGAACATATTCATATCTGTATTCCTGCTCTCAGCGTTCTTCATAGCTCATGAGCCTCCTTAACGTAAATAACCCCAGATATAAGAATCATATCTGGGGTTGTTTTGTTAACTAAACACAGCAGTTGCAAGTTACGTATTTATTCCAACTATAACAAGAAGAAGCAGCACAGGAAACAGAGCGAGTAACACTACATTGAGGTGCAGAATTAACTGATAAAGCACTAATCTGCAAGTCCAAATCAAGGGTGTCTTTTTGTTGCAAAGTGAATAGATCTAAAGGGTTCATCTCTATACCTCCTTCGCTAAAATAAGATAATATTTGGAATATCCCTCTCTTATTTTAATATAATACTCAAAAATCCAAAAAATCTTTTTATCGCATACAATTACAATTTTGTTACATTACCATCAATTTTTTCAATAACCTGTCTCATATAAGCCAGTACTTCATCCTTGATTTCGTTATGCTGCAGAGCATAATGAATAGTAGTTTCAATGAATCCTAATTTCTCGCCAACGTCATGGCGATTGCCGTCAAATTCGTAGGCTAGGATCGGATTCTTTTCTCCCAGTTTGGACAATGCGTCCGTCAACTGAATCTCCCCGCCTACTCCCGCCGATTGCTGACCCAGGATATCAAAAATATCAGGCGTCAGAATATAACGTCCCATGATCGCCAAGTTGGAGGTTGCTTCTTCCTTCTTTGGCTTTTCTACCAATCGTTCCGCCTCAGAGATTTTGGAAGTAAGTGCATGACCTTCAACTATGCCGTAACGATGTACCTCGTTCCAATCCACTTGTTTTACACCTACAACAGAACGCTGATACTCATCGAACACGTCAATCATCTGTTTGAGGCATGGATTCTCAGACTCAACGATGTCATCCCCTAAAAGGACGGCAAAGGGTTCGTCACCGATAAACTTACGTGCACACCAGATGGCATGCCCCAACCCTTTAGGTTCCTTTTGACGAATATAGTGGATATCTGCCATCTCCGATGGTTTACGCACTTCATTGAGCAGATCCCATTTTTCCTTCGCAGTCAAATTATGCTCCAGCTCAAAGGAGTAGTCAAAATGATCCTCAATCGCCCTTTTGCCTTTACCAGTAACGATAATGATATCCTCTATACCAGATGCAACAGCCTCTTCAATAATATATTGAATTGTTGGTTTGTCTACAATGGGAAGCATCTCTTTAGGCATCGCTTTTGTAGCAGGAAGGAACCGGGTTCCTAATCCCGCAGCAGGAATAATCGCTTTACGGATTTTCATAGGTTAAAACTCCTTTTGTCTTCAATATAACGGGATAGATATACTGTCTATGATTATAACAGGAAGATAGATGAATTTGATAGGTTAAAGAAGAAGACATCTTCCCTCAAAGAGAACATGTCTTCTAATCACTTGCTTTCTATATGAATATATTATGCTGCCGGAATCTTTCTGGCTCCCGAACAAATATACAGTTATTTACTTCACCAGCTGCCCACGTGTAACACCCAACTGATTCGTCGCTTTCAGCGTCTTCCATACTTGTGTTCCACTGATTTCTCCGCGCAGGGCACGGTTATAGAGATCAATAACCTCATGCACTTGCTCCGGTGTCTCCTCCAAAAATTCCACGCGGTAATGGGACACGCCCAGCTCCAGGAAGTTGGACAGATATTCCGCGCCGGATTGCTCAATCGCGTTGTACACCGTGTTGCGGCAGCCTTCGTCCACACGGACCGGATGAGACATACCAATTCGATCACGCAGGGATGCGCGATGGTCCTCACATGGACGTCCACAGTTAGTGTAGTCGGTGCCTTCACTCATAAAGGTGCAGTATACGCAATGTTCAGTATGGAACATTGGCATATGCTGCTGGATCACGATCTCCAGCTTATCAGTACGTGTACGTCTGAGCATATCGACCATTTGCTGAATGTTCAGATCGTACGAAGGCGTAACCAGGTCGCAGCCGGAATCCAGGAACAGATCAGCCGCTTTATGGTTGGCTATGTTCAGCGAGAAGTCACCAATCAATTGCGGGTGATGTGCGTCCGGGTTCTCCAACCGATGTCGCAAGTAGAAATACAGTGCCCCTGGATTGCGTACCAACACAGCATCCGGCTTCAAGCGCAGGATGTTGTTGTGGTAGCCATTTTCACCCGGCATGTGAATACGCGGGGTCGCCAGCGCAATTCGGCGGCCTGCAGCGTGCACAGCCTCTACGGCTGCTGGGAATTGCTTGATGAACTCGAAGTCGGCGTAGATGAATTCCACGCCGGCCTCGAGCGCAGCCTCCACCTGAGGGAGGCTGCGGCACAACGCGGTCAGCTCTGCCTGACCGCGTGCCACAGACGATGCCGGAGCCGATGCATCGTCATACACCTCGACCGCCCGTTTCGTGTACACGGGCGGTTTGGGACGCTCGCCCGCGAGCAGTTCCACCGCCTGACGGCGGATACCGTTCAGCTCGCGCATCGGCACGATGACGTCCCCATGCAGATGGACGTCCAGTTCTTCCAGCTGGAACACCGTTCCGCCCAGTCGGCCGAACTGCTCTTCGAGCAGTTCGTGCGTCATCGGACGCTTCTGGGCAATTTCGAGTTCCAGCTCGGAGTCCACGCGGACCGTTGTGCCCTTTTGCACATCGGTCCACCACGTCGACAGCGGTTGCCCTGGGGAGCCGCTGACTCGCACATGTACCGGGAAGACCCGGTACGGCTTGTCCGTGTCGTACGACTGGCGCAGACGTTTATCCAGCGCTGGGTCGTTGGTCTTCCAAATGCGGTCGCCCACGTGCACACGGCGCAGATCCACATCGTTTCGTCCCGCTACGATGTCAATGATCCAGCCTTCTCCGGCTTCGCCTTCAATCTTCACGCCCTTGCGACGGATATCGTATACGCGTCCGCCTTCTTCCTTTTGCGTGGGATCTCCCGCATCGAATACAATCCCATCGCCACGCTTGAGTGGGGCATCAATACGGCACACTACACCATCACGAAGGATTTGTTCCACTCGGCCCAGATACACCCCCCGGCTTTTCGGGAACGTACCGTCAACCAGCTTCTTGTTATTGGTCCCTTCGAGAAAACCGTGCGTAAAGCCGCGTGAAAAGCTCTGTTGCAGCTCGCGGATATCTTCTTTGCTGGTCTTGGACGTATCGCCATCAAAATACTTATCAATGGCCTTGCGGTACTTGCTGACCACATTCGCCACATATTCAGGTGTTTTCAGTCGCCCTTCAATTTTAAAAGAAACAACACCCGCGTCGATCAGTTCAGGCATCAAGTCAATCGCTGCCAGATCCTTAGGTGACAGCAGATACGTCACATCTGCCATTGGTTTCTGCTCTCCGTCCACCATCAGATCGTAAGGTAAACGACATGCCTGTGCACACTCACCACGGTTAGCAGAGCGGCCGCCCCACATTTCTGAAGTCAGGCATTGGCCAGAATAAGATACGCATAACGCTCCATGTACGAATACCTCCATTGGAAGTCTCGCCTGGTCGCCTATTTTTTGGATCTGTTTCAGGTTGTTTTCGCGTCCAAGCACGACCCGTTCCATATTGTACGGCTTTGTAAACTCTACCGCTTCCGGCGAGGTAATCGTCATTTGGGTAGAACCATGGATCGGGAAATCCGGTGAAATGTCGCGGATCATTTTCACCAAGCCCATATCTTGGACAATTAAGGCGTCGACTCCGGCATCAATACAGGCATCGACCAGCTCCTTAGCGTCCTCCAACTCGTTTTCAAATACCAATATATTGAATGTTAAAAAACCTTTAACTCCATAGCTATGCAAAAACGCCATAATTTCAGGCAGTTCCTCCATGCGAAAATTATTCGCTCGTGCTCGTGCATTGAACTTTTCCACCCCGAAAAAGATCGCATCAGCCCCGTTTGCCACCGCCGCACGCATACAATCCCAGTCACCGGCTGGTGCCAGAAGCTCGACATCTTCTCTTCGTACTGCTGATTTCATTATTGCCCTCCCCATATGCTGAAAACGAATGATCCCCCGAGGAATAATCGTTGTTTTCAGGGCAGCTATGCTGCTTACTTGGTAATCTCATGGATGTTCCATAGACTCATTCCAAAGCTGATCATGTTTAGTCAGGGGAATGGAAGCCTACTAAGAATCATATTTTAAATCCTATCCGTCTCTATCATCTTGTCCGATCATCCACACACTGAACCATCGGTTCCTCGCGTGAATTACATCTAACTCAAAAAATCCGCATCACAAACATCTGCGGCAGAATCATTCTTATCTTGTAACTAATCTAGTGTACCAGACTGCGACCTAAGCTTCTACACTTTCCAAGCGATTCCTTTAAAAAATAATACTAAAAACACCTCCAATCCCGTCAAACGGTGCTTTGGAGGTGAGTCATCCTATCATTAACTAGGCAAACCTATACTTCGCAAGCATTTCTCCCCAGGGTGATATTCCCTTCTCCCTGAAGCCTGATTTACTATATAGCTTTCTAGCTAGTTCATTGTCTGGTTTATACCCAATCATGATAACATCCGTCCTATCACTGGCTTTCCTTATTTCGTCGATAACCAGCAACATCGCATTGTAGCCATAACCTTGACCTTGAAATTTTTCGTCAATCATAAATCGGTAAACCCAGTAATTTCCGTCATCCGGGTCTAAACCATACATTGTAAAACCAATTAATTCGTCATCATTATAAATTGCTTTAGATAAAAATCCATCTAAAAACTGACATTCCGCAATCGAAAAAAGGTTAGATACCATAAATCTTTTTTGCTCAGGTGTCGGTTCAAGTTCGGCACATGCTTCCCAATTATGTTTGTCGACTGCTTTTAGCGTAATCATTTTGGATTCCTCCTATACGGGGAAATCCGTATCGACTTCCCTAGTGCTTACTTCACTCATTATAAGATTGGCGGTATTTGGCGGGCGCCAGTGAAGCGGGCCATTTGAATCCGAAGAAGCGTCAGCGCTCGTAGGCTCAAATGGCACGCGTAGCGCTTCCCCCACAACCTCGCTAATCTCTTACCTACACCCTCTTACTTCACAAAATTAAACGAATTTAACGTCGAATCCAGTGCGTTAGACTGTACAGCCGTGTTGTTCGCATCATTCAATGTCGTTGTCACGGTATACGTTTTTCCATCACGTTCTAAAACCAATTGGTGGCCTGTGTAGCCAATGCCTTCCTCGATACGATGGAATGTAAAGGACACTGCCGGAACACCAGCAAATGTTACGTCCTTAACTTCCTCAACTTTGAGGTTTTTGTAGTTCTTTGCTTGCTTATCGTAGAAGTCCTTGAGCTGGGATACCGTTAGTTCAAATGATTGGTCGTTGTCGATTTTGATGGAAAAGCGTCCTCCGGTAAACTGGTACTCTACATCGCCCAATTCAAATTGATCGCTAATCGCGGTCCAATATCGTGGGATATTCACTGTATATTCATAGGCTTTTGACGTCTTTTTGACCGTTTTCGTTTTGTCTGTCAAATAGTCGTCTTCTTCCAACTGTCCAAAGTTACTCGCTACGGTTTGAAAATCGATTTGAAGCGAGGAAATGAGCGCGTTGAACTGATCATTTCCTTTGCTTACTTTTTCAGGCACTGCGTATTCAGCCAAGTAGCGGTATCCATTTTGCTGAATCAGCACATTGTACTCTTTGACCCATCCATCGCCAAAATTATAGCGGTACTCCTGTACTAACCCTTGAACGCCTGCAACCTCCAGCGGATACGTCTTCTGTGCCTCATAAGCCGTGGACACAAATGAATCGCTCAGCCATTTTTGCAGCTGCTGGCCCCAGTTCTCCAATTTTCCATCTGCTGGAGCTGAGGTTACTTTCACACGGAAGCTCGATCCATCATTACTTTCATATTGCATCCGTTGATCGTCCATTTTCCAGCCTGCGGGTATGCTGAGTGACACACCGTAGTCTGGATTCCCGGCCTCGCGTGTGCCTCCTACGACAGTAGACAAGTCTTTAATACTTTTATCCTGCGCATTAAAGGAGGTCTTGAAGGAATTTAAAAGTCCCGCATACTGGGCCAGATCTTTATAATTCGTTGCTTTAGCATCGGAAAAATAAACTACATACAATCGTCCGTTGTCATAGTACTGACGATTTTCCCACAGCACGCCGTCCCCATCCTTCGTAATGACACGAGCATAAGGTACCTTCGCTTTCGGGAAGGATTTTCGATCGATCACAGTTTCTCCCGTTTCCTTGGCTGCCTGCACCAATTGTTGCAGCAGATCGTCCGCATTCAGTGGAACCGGCTGTGACGCTGTGTGCACTTCCATATAATACGCACTGTTCTCGTCCATAAATGTGGAAATACTCTCATCTCCACCTCCCTGACCGATGACGAGCCCTGTTGGATAGTTCATAGACCAGTCATAGTAACTGTTCCCGATCTGTGTCTTACCCTCATCATTATCAATGTTCGGTGTCTCTTCAGCTACCGTGCCTGCCTCTTCTTGTGCTTCCATCCGAATAATGATTCCGGCACCATTCTTCTCCAACTTACCGCCAAGCCCTTCTGCTACTTGACGCAGAGGCACCATGAGAATACCTGATGACATTTCCGGTGGAGCTGGAAGTGTCACCTTGTGACCTCTCACCCACGCTGTACGGCTACCAATGGTTAGCGATACAACATGAGTTCCGCTAGTGATTTTAACCACATTATCTTCAGCTAATCGAATTTTGCTGTTAAATGCCTTTTTAAACACACCAGCCGGAACCATCAGTGCACCACTTTTGGAATACGGCTTCGTAATATTGGCATTATGACCGTTCACGATGGCTGTATTGCTGCCGCTTTGCAACCGTAATTCCAGCATGGTTTTATCATGATCTGCTGCAACTGCTGGCAAAGCGGAAAGCAGAAGGGACAATGCGACAGCGCCGACCCCCAGCTTACGCATCATTTTTCTTTGAATATGCTTCACAGTAAATCTCCCTTTAGCTTTATTTTATAGATTCAAGAGGCATTATTGTTCACTTTCCAGTAGTTGCTCCTTGAGCTGGCTCCGATGCTTCCTTAGAAGGCGCTACACCACCATCTTCAGCGGCTTCCGAACCGTTCGAATCTTCACTATCTTCTCCAGACTGAATGGACTCATAGATTTCACCATTATCCTGTGTCAGTACCAGCTTGCGCTTCACAATATCACCGTCAGACTGCATAAGTACACTCACCGTTTGACCTGGTTGATAGTTTTTAAGCAGTTCATTGACATCAATAGCGGAAGCTACACGCTTACCGTTAATACTATACAGCTCATCGCCTTCCTTGATTTTGGCCTGAACGGCATTGGCTGAAGTAATTTTCGTAACTTTCAAAGGATCCTCGGTAGGTAATCCGACGATAGCTGACCAGCTTTCTTCCAGCCCTAGACCAAGACTAGCGCGCCGAACCTCTCCGTATTTGAAAAATTGGCCGATGACATATTTCACCGTATCCGCCGGAATCGAAAAGCCCATATTTTCAATGCCGACCGCCGAGAATTTCATCGTATTGATCCCAATGACCTCACCCTTGAGATTGACCAGCGGACCGCCGCTGTTACCAGGATTGATCGCGGTATCACTTTGGATCAAACGATAAGCAGCGTTGACACCACGGTTCAGCCCGCTAACCACACCTGAGGTTGCCGAATTGCGAAGTGAAAAGGATATAGGCGTACCAATAGCCACTACCTGCTCCCCTACCTGTAGACTGTTCGTTGAAGCTGCCAAGGTAGCGGGTTTGAGGCCGCTTGCCTTGATTTTAACTAATGCCAAATCACTGATCGGATCGCTATAGCTGTCGGTGATTCCGTAAGATTTTCCGTCCGAGGTTACGACCACGGCATCACCTAATCCTTCGATAACATGCGCATTCGTCACAATCCATCCATCTGTACGAATGATGACACCCGTGCCGTGAGCCAGGTTGTATCGATCTCCTCCTGCTACGGTCTCTCCCGTGGCTGAACGGCCAATAATACCGACCACAGAAGGAGATACATTTTTAACCACCTGCGGCACACGACCGGCCGATAACGTATATGTACCATTTGCGCTGTTATATGCGCCGCTGGTTCCTAATGCCTTATTCATATCGCTTACGTTAACATAGACCCCACCATTAATGACTTTGGCCTTTAACGCAGTCCCACTGCTGGCTGCACCTGCCGTACCAGAAACACATAGAGCGCTGCCCAAAGCCAGAACAACTGCCCTTTTCCCCATCTTACGCATATACTCACCATTCCCTCTCTTACATGACCCTGTTCTATCAGTTAGTCCAAATCTACCATAGAGGGGACACGTATACAATCGCTTTAAGCCCTATCTTTTTCTAAAAGGCGCCGTTTGCTGCATCCCTGTCCTCTCATGCTATTTATATTATAAATTTTCCAAATCCTTATATCAAAAAAATAAGCAAAAACGATAAATAATCGTTATACCGTTTAGGTCATTCCTTCATTTACGGGCATAACCAACTATGATACCATCACATTATATCTTAGTTTTATTGTCGGAAATAAAGAATAAAATCATGAGTCCTCTATCCAAAACACTAAAGTATAAATAAGCACCTACAGGAGGTTAAAAGAATGGCCTACGAACCAATCTGGAACGCTCATCCCGATAAGCTTAACAAATTCGAGTTAGTCAAGCTGGAAAAGGACGGTCTCGACGTTATCCGTACCATTATTGAAAACTATGCCAACGAAGGCTATGACTCGATCTCTGCGGACGATATGGATCGTTTCAAATGGGCTGGGGTATATCAGCAAAAGCCCAAGGATGGTCATTTCATGATGCGAGTCCGCATCAACACAGGGATCATGACTTCAGCACAAGCACATGCACTGGCAGACATATCCGCGCTATACGGACGCGGTCTTGTGGACGTCACCACTCGCCAGGCGATTCAATTCCACTGGCTGACAGTCGAAAGCTTGCCCGATATTTTTGAAAGACTGGAAAAAGTCAACTTGTATTCCTTCGAAGCCTGTGGAGACTGCCCGCGTACCATTGTCGGTAATCCGCTGGCTGGTATTGATCCCAATGAATTGGTGGATACCCAAGAGATTGTAGATGAAGTAAACCGTTTTTTCTTATTAAATCGAGACTTCTCCAATCTGCCGCGTAAGTACAAAATGTCTATCTCCGGTAATACGTACAACAATGCACAGGCTGAAATTAACGACCTGTCCTTCACTCCGGCCACCAAGATCCTCGACGGAAAAGAAGTGATCGGCTTCCATGTGATGGTTGGTGGAGGTTTGTCCGCCAAGCCGCATATGGCACAGTCTCTGGATTTGTTTGTTCGTCCAGAGGAAGTACTGAAGGTTGCTATTGCTGTCACCACCATTTTCCGTGATTACGGCTATCGGGAAAAGCGGCACCATGCCCGCTTGAAATTCCTCGTTACCGATTGGGGCTCAGACAAATTTCTGGCTAAGCTCACCGAGTACATCGGTGAAATGCCCGGACGAGGTGAAGACAAAACGATTGGCTGGCAAGCCGCCTATTTTGACGGTGTGCACCCTCAAGCCCAGAAAGGCCTGAACTATGTCGGTCTGAACGTGCCTGTCGGTCGCCTTAGCGCTGACGAGTTGCATGAACTGGCCGAACTGGCTGACCGCTATGGCGATGGTCAGATTCGTACCACGATGTCGCAAAATATTTTGCTGAGCGGCGTGCCGGATGAGCAAGTGGATGAACTACTGGAAGCTCCCGTGCTGCAACGCCTGACACCACGACCCAAGCATTTTATGAGTCGTACGGTATCGTGCACAGGAAATGAGTTTTGCAATCTGGCGATTGTGGAAACCAAAAAACGGGCGGTTGACGTTGCCGAGTATTTGGATCAGCACGTACAATTGGATGAAAAGGTGCGCATTCATTTTATCGGTTGCCCAAATTCCTGCGGTCAAAAGCATATTGCGGACATCGGTCTGCAAGGCTCGCTCATAAAGACACCGGAAGGCTTGGTCGACGCGTTCGACATCGCTGTCGGCGGAGCGCTTGGGGCAGGCGCCCAGTTTAACAAGGCGCTCAAAGGTCGCGTACGTGGGGATCAGGTTGGACCTGTGCTGGCGGAGCTCATTCTGTTCTACAAAGAAAACAGGAGCGCTGGCGAAAGCTTTTACGCATATGTACAGCGTGTAGGTATTCCGACTTTCCAGGAAAAGCTGTCTGCCATTTTACAGTCCAGCCACGTTGCATCCTAAATATAGAGCCTATTAACAGCCTGCTTGTATCCCATATACAAGCAGGCTGTTTCTTATCGCCATACAGCCCCGCAATATCGTCTCCCTCACTTTCACAAAAAAAAGACACCGGATTACTCCGGTATCAATATTTTCGCAAAATCAAGCACTGTCGGTTTATGAGCGCCTGTTGTAGATGTCACCACCGCGTAGCCTGAAGGTATCTTATATATCAATCCCGTATCATACCGGATGCCGAAGGAATTGTCCTCCTTATAATGAGTCCTCGTTTCCCACACCTTCGTACCGTTTTCTTTCAAGCCTGTAATGGTGATGCCATGCATCTTCGTCGTTTTCCCCAGTGGATCATATTGATCACTGAACTGGACATACAGCTGCTCCTCAGGCAGATACACCTGGTCAGCCCCGTAGTCCGCTGTATTGCTAAATAATTGCAGACTATTACTTAGCACCTGTGTACGCTTGCTGTTTCCTTTAAGCCCTGTTACAGCAATATGACCGCTCGGCAACTCACGTACTGCGGCAATTTCTTTACCTGATCCCAAGTCCAGATGGATGTCACGGATATCGCGACCATATACATCTGCTTGTACCCCCACGGGACCATCTGAGCTGTTCAAAAGCGCATAATATCCATTGTGACTGCCGACCAGCCAACCCGAGGTCACTCCGGCCGTCGTTCGATTCCATTGTATATCGCCAGTTTCAGTGTATTTGAGTACAGTGAAGGACTGTTCCGCAAGGTTCAGATAGGAGACCAGGAAACCGCCATCCTCCAGTGGCTCCAAGCCAACCTGAGAATCCTCCCCATGAGATATCAAGCCATCTGTGGGTAATGTTTTGGACCACAAGGTGTTTCCATCCTCGTCCAATCGTGAAGCCTGCAACTCTCGTATTCCGTTCGGTTTTGTATATTCAATCAGAAACAGCAAGCCACCATCCGACGTCTCCCGCTGGACTCCCCTGCTGCTTGTTCCAGGCTGTACGTTCAGATCCTGCTGATGTTTCCATACAGCCTCCACAGAACTGTCCAGCTTGCCATATGTGACGTGTACTACACTTGCTTCTGTATCGTCCTCGACGTTCAGCGTTAAAAACCCACCATTTGCTGTGGGTTGAATGTAATTGTGAGCGTTTCCTAAATCCTTAATACTGCCAATGGCCGCACTTGTTTCGATTTCGGCTTGTTTGGGCACAAACGCCTCGGACACCTCGGAGGCATAGGACGGTGCAGCACTATATCCCATCAAGCATGCCGCCAAAGCAGCTCCTGCTGCCCATGTATACACACGTGTACGTAAAACTCTACTTTGCTTAACCTTCAAGCGTTCCAGCTCCCTTCATGACTTCCTCAGAGATGTTGTATGAACCTTAGATGTGATAAAACTAGAGACGGTTTCGCTTCAACTTGTAATGGTGTCACGTGGGCACGGAACTTTGTATGATGCTATGACGATTTATATATTTACCTCTTCAAGTCCGAACCTAAACATCCAAAACTCCAAAATTTAGAGACTACTCAGAGACTTTCTGTCGATGAATATACGTATAGATTTATTATCCCAGCGCTTGGTAAACTACGTGTCACATGCTTTAACGCAGGAATTTGATAAAAGTTTTCTTTTTTTACAAAAAAAATAAAGCCCTGCCAAGGCGAAGGCATAAATACAGTAGTTCGTATTCTGCCTTCCTGCCTGTGCAGGGCTTTTAAAGCGTACGTTAAACGATATCTATAGATCGACTGTCTGAAGCGCTTGGCTACGCTCTGTATCCCGTTCAAGGATCGGCTTTAAGTATCGACCTGTATAGGATTCTTCGACTTTCACGAGTTGCTCCGGTGTCCCGGTAGCCAAGATCGTTCCACCGCCACTTCCGCCTTCCGGTCCCAAATCAATCAGATAATCGGCTGTTTTAATCACATCCAGATTATGCTCAATGACCAGCACCGTCTCTCCTGAATCAACCAAACGATGCAGCACCGTCAATAATCGATCAATATCGTGAACATGCAGACCAGTTGTCGGTTCATCCAAAATATAAATGGTTTTGCCTGTGCTGCGACGATACAATTCGGAGGCCAACTTCACACGCTGTGCTTCACCGCCAGACAAGGTAGTCGCAGGCTGACCCAGCTTGATATACCCCAAACCTACATCCATCAGCGTCTGGATCTTGCGATGAATCTTCGGAATATTTTCAAAAAACTCCGTCGCATCCTCTACCGTCATCTCCAGCACATCGGCAATACTTTTTCCTTTGTATTTAACCTCCAGGGTCTCCCGGTTGTAACGCTTGCCTTTGCACACTTCACATGGAACATACACATCTGGCAGAAAATGCATCTCAATCTTGATGATGCCGTCGCCTCTACAAGCTTCACAACGACCTCCCTTAACGTTAAAGCTAAAGCGGCCTTTCTTGTAGCCTCGTACTTTGGCCTCGTTCGTCTGCGAGAATAAGTCACGGATATCATCAAATACACCAGTATACGTTGCAGGATTGGAACGCGGTGTACGGCCAATTGGCGATTGATCGATCTCAACAACCTTTTCGATATGCTCTAGCCCGCGAATTTCTTTGTGCTGCCCTGGACGCACTCTCGCCCGGTTCAGATCACGCGCCAACGTTTTGTACAAAATTTCGTTGACCAGCGTCGACTTTCCAGAGCCGGATACACCAGTAACAGCCGAGAAAACACCCAACGGAATTTTGACATTCACATTTTTGAGATTGTTCTCCTTGGCTCCGCGAATCTCCAGCCACTTATCAGCAGGCTTGCGCCGCTCGGTATTGACCGGAATGAACTTGCGTCCGCTCAAATACTGCCCGGTTAAGGAATTCGGGTCTTCCATAACTTCCTGCGGGGTCCCCTGCGACATAATCATCCCACCGTGGATTCCAGCTCCCGGCCCGATATCAATGATATAGTCCGCCGCCATCATCGTATCTTCATCATGCTCCACCACGATCAAGGTATTGCCAAGATTCCGCATATGCTCCAAAGCACTAATCAGACGATCATTATCTCGCTGATGCAGCCCGATACTAGGCTCGTCCAAAATATAAAGCACACCCATCAGACTGGACCCGATCTGTGTCGCCAATCGGATACGCTGTGCCTCACCGCCTGACAACGTGCCTGCCGCACGGCTTAAAGTCAGGTATTCCAGACCCACGTTAACGAGGAATCCCAGTCGGCTGTTAATTTCTTTTAAAATGAGATTGGCAATCGACTTCTCCTTCTCACTCAGCTCCAGTGTATGGAAAAAGTTTGAGGCTTCACCGATAGACAGGGCTGTTACATAAGCAATATTGCGCTCTTGAATGGTTACCGACAGGCTTTCTTTTTTCAGTCGATGTCCCTTACAGGTGTTACATGGCTTTGCACTCATAAAGCCTTCAATAAATTCACGTATGCCCTCAGAAGCCGTATCACGATACCGACGCTCCAAGTTGGGGATAATCCCCTCAAAGGTCACATAGGCTTCCTTACGTTGACCAAAATCATTTTCATAGCGGAAACGGATCTTCTGCTCACCCGTTCCATGTAAAATGAGGTTCATTTGTTCTGTCGTCAATTGACTAACAGGAATGTCCTGTGGAATACCGTAGTGCTCGCATACTGACTGTAAAAATTGAGGATAATAAGTGGAAGTTCCCCCACTCCAAGCCTGAAACGCCCCATCTTCCACACTTTTTTCAGGATCGGGAATGAGCAAATCAGGGTCAACCACCATTTTAACTCCTAACCCATCGCAATCCGGGCAAGCGCCGAACGGACTATTAAAGGAAAACATCCGCGGAGACAGTTCATCTATGCTGAATCCACAAATAGGACATGCAAAGTTGGAGCTGAACCGCAACTCCTCTTGCCCCATAATGTCTACAAGCAACTGCCCGCCTGAAAGATTCAATGCCGTCTCAATAGAGTCAGACAGACGCGCACGCACATCTTCCTTGACAACGATGCGGTCTACGACCACTTCAATCGAGTGCTTCTTATTCTTTTCCAACTCAATCTTCTCAGACAATTCACGCAGTTCGCCATTCACACGTACCCGCACAAAGCCCTGCTTGGCTATATCCGTAAACAGTGTTTTATGCTCACCTTTGCGACCCGATACCAATGGAGCTAGGATTTGCAGTCGTGTCTTCTCAGGATACTGCAAAATGCGGTCTACCATCTGTTCGACGGTCTGTGACGTGATTTCAATGCCATGTTCAGGACAATGAGGATGACCCACCCGGGCAAACAACAACCGCAGGTAGTCATAGATTTCGGTAACTGTTCCGACAGTAGAACGCGGATTCCGACTTGTTGTTTTTTGGTCAATGGAAATGGCAGGAGACAGACCGTCAATCGAATCAACGTCCGGCTTCTCCATTTGCCCGAGAAATTGACGGGCATACGCAGATAAAGATTCCACATACCTCCGCTGCCCTTCCGCATAGATCGTATCGAAAGCCAGCGACGATTTACCTGAGCCGCTAAGCCCTGTCAGGACGACGAACTTGTCCCGTGGAATCGTCACGTCAATATTTTTGAGATTATGCGCGCGTGCGCCTTTGATGATGATGCTTTCATTCGCCAAATGTTTCATCTCCTTAGCCGTAGTTCACGTCATGCTATATCGCATTGGATTATCCCATGGAAGTGATATATCGCAAAGAGAACGACCACATAGGCCGCCCTCACTATTTTTAAAAGCAAAGCAATCAAACATTTTATTTTCATATGTTTTGCTTCTAGCTTATTCTCAATGTTTAATCAGCTCGCAACTCCAGCAAAGCATCACGCAGCTCGGCTGCCCGCTCGAACTGTAGGTTCTTGGCGGCGTCTTTCATCTCTGCTTCCAGACGCTGAATGAGTGATTGGCGCTCCTTCTTGGAAAGTTTACCCGTCTCATTAGGAAGGTAATCATTCTTCGATTCTGCCACCTTAGTTGCTTCAATAACATCACGAATCTTTTTACGTATGGTTTGCGGGGTAATCCCATGTTCTTCATTATACTGAATTTGAATCGCACGCCGACGTTCCGTTTCCTTTATCGCTTTATCCATAGAATCGGTAATCTTATCGCCGTACATAATAACACGACCGTCACTGTTCCGTGCTGCCCGTCCGATTGTCTGTATCAGAGAGCGCTCAGAACGCAGGAAGCCTTCTTTGTCTGCATCCAAAATCGTGACCAGAGATACTTCCGGCAAATCAAGACCCTCCCGCAAAAGATTGATCCCGATTAGCACGTCGAAGGTCCCTAGACGAAGATCCCGCAAAATAGCCATCCGCTCCAACGTCTTAATCTCGGAGTGCATATACCGGACCTTGATGCCTACTTCTTTTAAATAGTCAGTCAAATCTTCGGACATCTTCTTCGTAAGTGTGGTCACCAGCACCCGTTCTTCACGTTCTATGCGAAGCCGTATTTCATTAATAAGATCGTCAATCTGCCCCTTGCTCGGACGCACCTCAATAATCGGATCAAGAAGCCCGGTAGGACGAATAATCTGCTGCACCATCGTTTCGCACTTCTCCATCTCATAGGGTCCTGGAGTAGCTGATACATAGATAATCTGACTTACCTTGTCCTCAAACTCTTCAAACTTCAACGGGCGATTATCCAATGCAGACGGCAAACGAAAACCATGATCCACCAGTACATTCTTACGTGCTTGGTCACCGTTATACATGGCACGAATCTGCGGCAATGTAACATGGGACTCGTCAATGACGATCAGCATATCATCCGGGAAATAATCCATTAGCGTATATGGTGTTGCTCCTCGCTCACGGAATGTCAGTGGACCTGAATAATTCTCGACACCGGAACAAAAACCAACCTCTTTCATCATCTCGATATCATAGCGGGTACGTTGCTCCAAACGTTGCGCTTCTAACAGCTTCCCTTGCTCCTTCAACTCTGCTAACCGCTCTTCAAGCTCACGTTCAATGTTGACCAATGCTACCTTCATCGTATCCTCATGAGTAACGAAGTGAGATGCCGGGAAAATAGCAATATGATCACGTTCACCGATCAATTCACCTGTAAGCACATTAATCTCGGTAATTCGTTCAATTTCATCCCCGAATAGTTCTACACGTATAGCATGTTCCCCATGGGAAGCCGGGAATATTTCAACAACATCCCCCCGTACACGGAAAGTACCCCGCACGAAGTTGATATCGTTCCGCTGATATTGAATATCGACCAAGCGGGACAAAATCTGATTGCGGGGTTTCTCCATGCCAACTCTAAGCGAAAGCAGCAGGCTTGAATATTCTTTCGGCGAACCCAAACCATAAATGCAGGAGACACTCGCTACAATAATAACGTCACGACGCTCAAACAGAGAGCTTGTCGCTGAGTGGCGAAGTTTATCAATCTCCTCATTGATGCTGGAATCCTTCTCAATATACGTATCGGAAGACGGGATATATGCTTCCGGTTGATAGTAATCATAGTAGCTGACAAAATAATCGACGGAGTTATTCGGAAAGAATTCTTTAAACTCACTCGCCAGTTGAGCAGCCAAAGTCTTATTATGTGCAATAACCAGCGTAGGCCGATTTAACTTGGCAATGGTTTGTGCGATGGTAAACGTCTTACCTGTTCCCGTAGCACCCAATAGCGTTTGATGCTTCTTTCCTTCTGCAATTCCCTCTACCAATTCAAAAATGGCCTGGGGCTGATCGCCTTGAGGTTGGAATTCCGACTGAATTTCAAAAGTCTTATCGCTAACAACGATATCACTCATTGCCCTGCATCACCCTTATCGTCTAAAATGGAAACATCATGATTTTACACCAGTCGAGCTTTAACGTCTTTACCTGTAACTCTATGTCGATATTTCCCGAGCAATGATACTTGGGAAATATGGTTGGATAAGAATGTTTGTTCCCGTATTATACCTCTTTCTTACTGCGGATGCAAACGATAAGTCTTGAATAGGAGTGAATTAAATTTTGGATATCACCATCGTATTGGGCATCATCGCAGGAATCATAGCATTAATCGGTGGCTTCTTATGGGAAGGCGGCGAATTTACCGGGCTGCTTCAAGGTACATCGGCTCTCATTGTATTTGGGGGAACTTTCGCCGCAGTTGTGATCAGCTACCCCGCTTCCAAGCTGAAGACGATCCCCACCGCTCTACGGATGGCATTTAGCCGTGAGGACAATCCTACGGAGCAATATATAGAAGATTTGGTTTCCATGGCTGCCACCTCACGCCGATCCGGTGTGCTTGCGCTAGAGCGTATTTCATCAGAGCATCCGAATGCATTTTTGCGCGAAGGTCTTCAGTTGGTCATCGACGGCACCGAGCAGGAACAGATCAAACAGATCTTAGAGCTTGAGTTAGATGCCATTGAACACAAACATGAAGGGTACGCCAAAATATTTGAATCCGCAGGCGGTTATGCCCCTACGATGGGGATTATCGGTACGGTTATGGGCCTAATCCATGTACTGGGCAGCCTGACCGAGCCTACTGCGCTTGGTCCGTCCATTGCTGTTGCCTTTATCGCAACCCTATACGGCGTTGCTAGCGCCAATCTGATCTTTCTGCCCATCGCATCCAAAATAAGAGCAGCCAGTGAGAGTGAAATTATCACGATGGATTTGCTGCTGCAAGGTATTCTGGCTATCCAAAACGGAGAGAATCCAAAGCTTGTACGCAAAAAGTTGGAGTTCTTTATCCGCTCAGAGCAAAATATAGATCGCAAACCGCCTCGTCGCTCACGCACTGAGGACGCATCTCCAAAGGAGGACTTCCATGAGAACGCGCGGTAAGCGCCGTGGGGGTCAAGGAGGCGGCGGAGACCATCGTGACCGCTGGATGATTACCTATGCCGATCTAATCACCCTGCTGCTCATATTTTTCGTTGTGATGTATGCCATGAGTAGTTTGGATGCTAAAAAATACGATGTCGTTGTTCAATCCCTTCAGGATACGTTCCACAAGGGAGATTCTATTTTGGAGCAAGGCTCGGGCATTACAGGTACTGCCGATCGTTATACCAGCAAGAATCCACCCACGACCAAGCAACCAGCAGCCGATAAAAAGGAAACCGGATCGACAAAGCTTACCGAACGTGAACAAGCATTCCGCACGCAGGAAAAAGAGCTGCAAAATTTAATGGGTGTCATTCAAGAATATATTACGGACAACAAACTGGAAAATCAGATTTTTGTGTCAGACCAGCCGCGTGGTATTGTCATTACGCTGAATGACCGCTTTCTATTTGACCAAGGCAGAGCGGCACTCAAGCAGGGTTCTGCAAACACGTTATCCAAGTTGGCCAGTCTATTTCGAGATTTGAAAACACCGATTAGCATTGAGGGCCATACGGACAACATTCCGTTCACTCGCTCATCAAACTCATCGATGTATAAGGATAACTGGGAGCTTTCCGGCGCACGGGCACTGTCTGTACTCCGATTCTTTCTCGACCGAGAGCAACTTTCACCCACAGGATTTCAGTATGCAGGTTATGCAGATACCCGACCGGTTGGTGACAATAGCACCGAAGCTGGACGACAAAAAAACCGCCGTGTCGAAATCACCGTACTACGCCAACTTCAACAGTAAAACCCAAAAACCTCCTGAGTCACGTAATAACGTGAATCGGGAGGTTTTTTTGATACATATTCATCATTAATACATGGCTTCCGCCTGATGTAGACGCAGAACAATAAACCGTACGAACAACGTGGATAAGAGCAGCGTACGAGATGCAATAGAGATTATTTTGTTTATTCTATATCCCACTATGTATTAGAAGCCCTGGTGAAGTTAGATTCTATCTTGTCATGATGCTTGAAGATTAATAAGATAGGACAAGCTCGTGTTGCTTCTCTTGTATTTGTGAACTTTGGGGGATGCTCTGTTGTCTACGATAGCTATATTTCCAGTCGCTGTATTTATTAAGAAGTCGATCTAACTCCATGGACTTGATTAACACCCGCCGATCCTTCAATCCCACCTCATTCGCCAAATCATTTAGTTCCTTCCGCTTTTCTTCGATGCATTCCTCCAATTGTTTCCATTTCACATCAATAAACCTCCTGTTCGGTGTGGTATTTACATTAGTTTACAAGCTGATACCTTCCCTACAGGTTAAAAATATAATAAAACCCAATTCATCCCTTTAACGGGATGAACCAAAAAAGCCAATCCATAGGAATTGGCTTTTTTGATAACTTGATAACTATTAAGCTCCAGTTCCATGTCCAAAAACAGTAATAGTATGGGACAATTCAAAGAAACTAAAAAGCCCTATAATTAGCATGTATTTCAGGTTTTTTACTTGCATTGATTAAAACCTCCTCCATGATACTTTCATATTCTGCTTTTTGGTCTTTCGTGGCCTCAAGTCTGAATCTTTCGAACAAAGCTGTACAGACCATACACTTTTCTTTGTTATTGATTTCAAGATATTTTCTTAAGCTTTTTAAAATATAATAAACACCTTTCTCATGGAAAAGGTTATTAAACATATATATGGCCAGTTGGTAACACAAATCAGCATAAGTGTCATAACTAAATGACTGCTTATAATAACTCGTACCAACAGATAATTCAGTATTAAAGGACATCAGTTCGTTAGAAAACTGCTGTAGAATATGTTCTATCAAAAAACCATACTTGTTAGCCGACTCTACTATCGTTAATAAACCCAACAAAATCTCGGGTGGGTTACTTTTAAGAAATTGAATATACATTGGCAAACTACTTGTATCACCCATAAGAATATTCAAGTTAAGTTGATTAACATTTGCCCAAAGTGTGAACCTTTGCACTTCTTTTTGTCCAATTTCCCCTAAATCTTCAAACCAACTCAAATCAGCATAGCCAGAAATAAACTGCATGGCCTCTTCGTATTTCCCTTGCTTTTCCAACGCATTTCCCTTCGTCAAGTAACCTTGACCATAGTAGACCACTAAATGTCTCTCAGTTTTCAATGTAGAATTCTTTTTATTAGTTTCTCTACTTTTACATACAATAGTTGCAAGCGCTCTTAATTCATCTGCATAACGCTCTGCTTCTTTCCAATGATGCAAGTTGTAATAAAGATTTGACAGTTTAAGCAGACCATCTAAATGATAATCTAAGGGTACCCGATTCCTAAAGGGTACAAATCTTAAGGCGGCTTCCAAATTTATCTTCATATTTTCACTAACAGATATTGAAAAAATTCTATAGTGACTGATAGCCAATCTCTCGGAATGTTGGTATTTCTCATTTTCAATGACACATTCATAGAAAGGAATTGCCTCTTGTAACTTCCCTTCTTCATAAAGCTCCTCTGCCAAAGCAAAGATTGTTGGAATGTGGTTAAGATCCTCCATTAAGCGTGAAAGCACTTTCTCAACACATCGCAGGTTTCCCACTTCGACACAACGAATCAGGAACGGCTTGACCCTTTTCCAATGTGGTCTTCCATCATAAAAACATTCATCCACATACAGATCATACAACCAGCCCTCTGGATAATTAAAGGCTTTGGTAATCAAGTCCATTTGTCTTACAGATATAGGTTTAGGTGGATTTCCGTTAAGCATCGCACTAAATATACCCCGGTTAAGCCCCGTAGCTTGTCCAAAACTATTAAACGTGTAGCCACCAAGTTTTAATTCTTTCTCAATTTCCGAACGAATCGTGGTTGCATTTTCCAATAAAAACACCCCCGGCATATTCAGATGATTTTAAAAAATCACCCTCCTCGACAATCAATTACAATATACTAGAAATTATATGAATAAATTGGATGATGGTCAACCCCTTTTCTACACTGTTTTATTATATTATGGAATTTGATGTTTATTAAATAGTTCTCACAAAAACTAAATATATAACAATTTAGGCAATACAATTACCTCCACGCCTGATCTGGCTTTGTCTACACTCATACTATAGGAGTGTGGAGGTCTATGGAAACGACGAAACTTATAGGAACGAAAATTCGCCAATTTCGAAAATTGCAGGGTATTACACAAGAACAGTTAGCAGAAGCATCCGATTCAACAGGTTCCTATATCGGCAAGTTGGAGCGCGGTGAGGTCAATGTGCAGATCAAGACATTGGAGAAAATAGCAGAGGCGCTGGACACAAATGTATTCGCATTTTTTGACTATAATCCATATGAAGAACTCAAAAGCCAGCCTTGGATTTGGGAATGCATTCATATCCTTTCCCAGCAGAATGAAGCGGGGCAAAATAAAGCTTATCGCATATTGAAGGAACTTTTCTCGTCAGAGAGTGAGCTTTTAGTGAGTAACTCAGGTGATTCGGATGCTAATGAGAAATTAAATTCTCAGAATTAGCCGTGCACCATACTCTTTAAATGTCAAAAAAGGCTATGTTTCTCTACCTATAGTAGAAATGTACATAGCCCTTTTGAGTTTTAAGGCGTCATTTGCTTAATGTTATATTCGACAGCTTTAAGTACTTTTTATATTCTGCCCGTTGTTCATGTGTCGAATGGTTTTTGTATTTCTCAAACAATAACGTGATAGACTTGATATAGTAAGCCTTATCATTCAACTGTGAGGATACTTTGAGACTGTTCAAATTAGTTTAGAGAACCATTTGCTTCATACCATAACGCACTTCTTCAAGCACTTTTTCATATTCTGCAAGTTGTTCATGTGTAATATGGCCTGTTAGTTTTTCGAATAACAAGGTTACTCCTTTAATAAAATTACTCTTCGTATTTAACTGAGTGGATACCCTAAGGCTTTTTATTATATTGTCAATAGCTTCTGAATATCTGCCTATGTTGAAATAGTAACGCGCAAGTTCCAGATACACGCGGGAATAATTCCATAAAAGAGTACTTATTTGATAGTGTGATGGTGTTGAGACGAATTTCTTATAATCAGCAATTTCGTCAGAGAAAACATCTAGGACATCTTCTAAAGAGAAATTATACTTGTTTGCCGACTCTATAATGGTAATTAGACCATGAGAAATTTCTTGGGGATTTTGCTGTATAAGCTCGACATAAGCTGCTAAGCTGCTGACATCTCCAATTAAAACTTTTAAATTAAGAAGATTAGCCTTTGCCCATAATTGGAGCATTTTCACCCCTTGTAGACCATTTTCATCCAATCCCTCAAACCATGACAAATCTTCATAATAGGGAATGAATTTTAAAGCCTCTTCATACATTCCTTGATTCTCCAACGCGTTCCCGTGCAATAAATACCCTAGACCATAGTATACGACAAGGGGCTTCTCACTATTGATGTTATCCAGTTTCCTATTTTTCGAACAACTATAAACTTGCTGATGATAGACACTTATAGCCAGTGTCCGAAGTTCTTTCGCATACTTTATCGCAATCTCCCAATTACTTGTGTTGAAATAAACATTGGTTAACTTCAATAATCCATCCAACTGATGATTCTCTGGCAAGCTTTTGCGAAATGGATCGAATTTAATAGCAGCTTTTAAGCTGCTTTCTAAATCTTCAGTAAGCGAGTAACAAAACAATCTGTATTGACTAATGGCCAAGCGCTCCGAGTGGTAATACCTTTCATTTTCTATTACACACTCGTAAAAGGGGATAGATTCCTTTTGCTTACCTACTTCGTGTAGTTCTTCTGCAAGCTCAAATATTGTCGACACATAGAACAAATCCTCCGTTAGTCTCGTCAATACCTTTTGAATACAGTCTCCCTTTCCTAACTCTACACAACGCAATAAAAAAGGTTTGATCCGTTTCCAGTGCCCTTTCCCTTCGTAAAAGCATTCATCTATGTACAACTCATACAACCAGCCTTCGGGATACCCTAATGCCTTAGTGATCAAGTCCATCTGCCGAACGGAGATTGGCTTGGGTGGGTTACTGTTCAGCATGGTACTGAATGTACCACGGTTAATACCAGATATTTTACTAAAGCTGCTAAATGTATATCCCCTTTGCTTGAGTTCGGTCTCTATCGTCGAGCGGATCGTAGGTGTATGTTTCATTTCAATCCCCCTCAATATAGTTGCAGTTATATCGTAAGTCATACTTAACATGTGATTTCGGTCGTAAGAACTTCATTTCATTACAAAATAATTAAAATAGTGAAATATATGGTCTATAAAGTCATTTTATTTTATGATGCCTTAGAAAGAAGCCTTTTTTTTACGAATTCCGTGATAATTGAAAAGTTAAATGAGGTACATCTGGAGAACCATTAAAAACAAACTTCAAGTTTTTTTATTTGAATGTCACAAATGTATATCTTTTTCAGTTATATAGGCAGAAGGGAGGGACGTTAATGGAAAAACTACATGCAAATAATCAAGACACAGATATCAATCTTGTCATAGAGCAGATCCAAGCAGGCGACAAACAAGCATACACACATATCATACGGCGTTATCAACAACAGATCTTTTTATATTGCTACTACTTACTTAAAAATCAGGAAGAAGCAGAAGATGCCGCTCAAGAAATATTCATCAAAGGGCTTGAGCACATCCGTCAGTTCGTACCTACAGTTTCTTTTTCAGCTTGGCTTTACAAAATCGCTCAAAATCACTGCACTGACTTATTAAAAAGAAACGCTAGAACATTCAAATCCTTCATTCAGTACAAACTGAACCTAAAGCAACAACCCATACATGAATATACAAATTTAATTCACGAGTTACTGGACCAGCTAACATTAAAAGATCGCCAGATTTTATTATTACGTTCGCTTGAGGATTACAACTACGAAGAGATTGCTACAATTATGGGACTGAAATCATCCACGATCCGAAAAAGATATGAGCGACTCCGTAAAAAGCTAATTAACTACAATGAAAAGGGAGGAAAACAAATTGAGCATTCATTTAAACCCGGAAGATAAAGAAATCGAGCACTTACAAAAGCTTATTCGGAATACTCCATTACAAGTGGATTTAATAGATAGAACTATGGAACGCTATAGCAATATGAAAACAAGACGTTATAAGCGCTCTAACTCTCGTTCAAAAAGAGTTCGCAATGCCTTTTTCGGAGCCTCTGCTGCACTTGTAATGGCGTTTACACTTGTCGTTAGTACTGGATTCATTTCACCAACAATGGCTGCATCCTTAAAACAAGTTCCAGGTATGAATTCTATATTCCAGCTAGCTGGTGATCTTGGTTTACAAACAGCGGACGAAAAAGGGCTACTATCCAAACCAAATCTTAGTGACACTCACGATGGCCTGACTCTCAGCGTACCGGAAGTTATGTTTGATGGAACACGTATATCCATTGCCTTAGAACGGCAAACCACTGACAAAAGATTTTTAAACACCGAATTACCCTTATTACTTGATGATTTAATACTTTCCATTAATGGAGAAGACATACACTCTTATGCACCTGCTAACACTAGCAACTCCATTGATCCTTATACGATACCTGGGAAAAATTCTAATTCAACAATTATACAATTTTCAGATTTACGTAACCAGGGAGGGAAGCCTTTCCCAGATAAGTTTAATTTAACAGTCTCCATGCCTGTCTCCGGCATTAAGCAACCATTTAAAATAGAAATTCCTGTGGAAAAGAACACCAAGAATAACTTGGTTTTTACACCGTCTCTTAAGCGAAAGTATTCAAACATTGACTATACCCTAGAAAAAGTTGAGCTCACACCGATTACAACCAGCATCACTACTCGCATAAAGCTACCTACTAATTCGAAAATTTCGTCACTTCCTTTTTTGGAGTATGAAATTTACGATGATAAAGGAAAACAACTAAAATTTATAAGCAACAACGGTTGGAGTGCTACGGATGGAAACGTTCTGATAACTGATTCACGTTTTGAACCTTTCACCTCTCTCCCCAAATCAATTACTATAAAGGTCGACAAGGTTATCTTAAGAAAAGATGATAAGAGCAAATTTGAATTAGACAAAGATGGAAATCCAAAAATAGAGTATTTCCCTGATCTAGAGATTACTTACCCGATTAATCCATGATAATAAATAAGTGAAGGAAGTGAAGCGTACTTCACCTCCTTCACTGCATATAAGTACTATCTATCTTCTAACATCAAAAGTATAAACTCCAAGCTTGTCTCCATTAGATTTATATGCGGCTACTTGGGCTGTTCCATAACCGATCATCTTAGCTTTATTTCCATGAAGTTCGACAACATCACTTCCATACAAAATCATCCAGTTAGAACCTTCCATAGCATATGAGCTACCTATACCTAATTTAAGTGGGGGAGTATCTTGCTTTGTAATAGGTGGCTTTTCTCCATTGGCAGGACTAAAGGTTACGGTTACTTTCGCTGGAGCTCCAACAGATATTGTTGAACTTACTGGTGAAGCCGAAGCTACTCCCCCTAAAGATAAAGCTAACGCGGAAATTGATAGTGCTAAGATTGCTTTTTTCATTTGTCATTTCTCCTCTTTAATAGTCTTCTTTAAAAGTTCTTAAGCTACTAAACACCTTGCTTTATGTCTGTGGCTACGTTTCTGTTACATTTTCCAACCCCCTTCCTTCTAATTAATTCCATTCTAATTCTTGATATGTTACAAAAAGAATAGAAATAAACATATCATTTCATTTTTTACAAAATAATCATATAGATGGCTTCTCGTATAAAAAAATGAGCAGGTAGGATACAAATCCCCCTGCTCATTTCAGCGATAGTATTTATATCATTTTAATTAGCTGTCGGTTCGGTTCCCCAAACAAGTACCCCATTATGATACAACGTAGCTTTCGTATGATCGGCGAATGAAGTTTGCGTGCCTTTATACGAGTAATCGTCACTTTCGTTATAGTTCGACCAGTCTGTTTTATGAATACGAGTTTGAATTCCGCCCGTGCTTCCTCTAGGTGCTAACACGCCTGCATCTGAGTTGAAGCTGACTTCCAAATAATAATCAGCACCGGTTGCAGCCTTATCCATTTTAACCAGTTTACCATTCAGCTTTGAGCAGCTCAGCATTGCATAGTCGCAGTTGAATGTCTGCTCACGGTCACCGTCGATCGTGTAGTAGTAGCGAATTTTCAACTCGTTGATCGGTACGGAGGCTGTACCTTTGTTTACAATTTGGAAATGCGGGTTCAAGTGATTGTCGTTCACATTTGTATCCGCTGTGCGATACTGGAGCACCAGTCCCGTTGTCGGCTGCTGAGTATCCGCTTTCGGTGCTGCGCTAGCCGTGTTCGAAAGCGTTTGACCTGCATCGTTCTTCGCTACGACTTGGTAATAGTATATCGTGTCTGCCGTTACGGCTGTGTCGGTGTAGCTGCTTTCGTATACATCGCTCGCTACGGTGGCGAACGTACCGTTTTCAGCCGTCGAACGCTTCACTTCATAGCTTGCGGCATTCGCCGATGCTGTCCAGCTCAGCTTTACTTTCGCCGTTTCGCCCGCTGCGTTCAGCGTGAAGCTGCCCGGTACTGATGGTTGCTCGGTAATGCCATACGTTTTTAAGTTAGTCGGGAGCTTTTCAAGCGTAATGACGTTCGGATGATTATACACTTTTTTCAGATGCTCCAGACTGTTTTGTTTGCCGTCTCTCAGGAAATCCCCATACCATGTAGCGAACCAGCTCCAATGGGCTTGATACGCCTTCATCAGATCAGGGTCCGGGATAGGTCCGTTTTCGCTCATGGCAACTAACTTTTTGTCCTTGCCCAATGTAACAAGGTCTTCGTATTTTGCAATCTGCGGGCTGTAGTCGCCTGCTTGCGGATAAGAGTCAAAGCTCAAAATATCCACATACTCATCTCCCGGATACCAATCCGGAGCAACAGAATTCCATACCCAAATCAAATTGTTCAGTTTGTGCACATTCGTCAAACGGTCATGCATCAAAATATACAATTTTTTAACAGGCTCAGGGCCTTTGGCGCCCCACCAGAACCATTTGCCTTCCGCTTCGTGCAAAGGACGGAACAGCACAGGAACTTTCGCATCCTGCAACTTCTTCAATTGCCCCGCAATTACATCGATGTCGCGAATAAGCAATGTATAATCTTCGGACTCTGGATGATTCATCGCATATTCGATATCGAATGTAGTTGAATCGGCATAAAAGCCTCTCCACCATTCTTTTCCCTGCGTATCGATCAGACCTTTCGGTGCGTTCCAATGCCATGCAAAGGTAACAATGCCCCCTTGCTTATCCCATGCAATCGCCTTTTCCGTCTCTGTGGAACTAAGACCGTGTTCCGCTCTGCTTGGCGAATAGTCGATCAGGTCAAGCGCTGCAATTGCTGGTTTTTTACCTACATTGGCTTGAAGCCAATCAATTTCGTTTATCTCCTCCTGACCAGAGAGCATATTCTTCCCGTATTGATCAACCAGGTAGTTCATCAATGCTCTTGCTTCTATCGTCGCATTCGGACTAATGAGCGTTTTGGTTACCGCATGCGGTGGACGGTCAGTAGCTGGCTCCAGCTTGACATAGTCGATATCATACCAGCCCCAGCCTGTTTCAAAACCGATCGTATTGGCCCCTGCATTCAACAGAACCTTACCACCGGAAGTCTCTTTAAAATCAGCCGATTTCGAAAGTATCAGCTCGCCAGACGCTTTGCCGTTTAAAGAGAAGTTCGTGCGTTTGTCATCATGAGGAGAACGGTAGCCGATTGTAAGATTGTACAAGCCTGCCGCCTCTGCCTGAATCGTCATCGCCAGGGAATCCCCCGGATTGTGGAAATTAGTTACATAACCAGTACCTGAGAAGCCAGTCCCGCTGGATTCCACAATGGTTCCCTTCAGCGTGCCCTCTTCGGCTTCATAGCGATTGGATCCGTCTACAGGCGCTCGAGGAACCGCTTTCAAAACATTGGATTCGCTTATTCCCGCCTTTGTTTTTGCGGTTATTTTATAATAATAAGAAGTGCCGTTCGTTACGTTGGTATCTGTATAAGACGTTTCGACCAAGTTGGATGCTACAGCAGTAAAAGGACCGTTTTCATACGTAGCCCGCTGTACACTGTACCCTACAGCTCCGCTGGAAGCGTCCCAGGATAAATCGACTTTCCCATCGCCAGCCTCAGCCCTCAGCGCAAAGCTTTCAGGACCTTCCACAGGTGGCACAGACGTATCATTGCCAGCAGTCAAGACGATATGATAAGCCGTCAATGGTGGTACTGTATAGGTAAAGCGGTTGCCTGAAATTTGCGTGATTGGTGCGGATTCCTTAATTTGCGAGCTATTTTTGTCGAAGCCCCATACTTTACCGGAACCGTAAGTCGTCTCGCCGGAAAGATCAAATTGGGCGCCGAATGCGCTGTCCATGCTTTTATTCATGACAACGAGGTGCAGTTCTTTGTAGGATGCATCTGTTACGGAAGCATGCACCGAGCTATTAACAATATCCGACGTTTGCGCGTTAACGCTGATATCACCGAAAGTAGAGCTTTTTCCGTCATAATTGCGATAAAGCTTGTAAGCGGCACTAACGTAGTTGTTGGCACCCTCCTTTAACTTCCAGTAGTTTGCCATATAAACGTCGTTTTTGCCCAAGATGCCCAACACATCGGCCATAGCGATACCGCCAGAAATATCATTTTCGCCGCCATAGCTATACTCAGTCAAAGCCAGCTTGGTTCCCGGGTAATACTTATCCACCGACTGCTTTAATCGAGGCAATAAAGGCAAGAATTCACTGTTCCATTGAGCGATCCAGCTATCTTCCTTGTAGGTCGGATCCCACAAAGTACGAGGCGCCTGCATTCTGGCTTTCTTCGTTTCGTCATTGCCTACCTCATTCGTAATTCGTATGCCTCCGCCCATCGCTTCGGGATACCAGTGGACGTCGAAAACATCCAGCAATCTCTTGCCTTCAGCTTGCGAGCTAAGGCGCATTTGATCCAGGTAATAGTCCACGAACCAGCTGTAGTTGCCTTTTACAGAGTTCCAATCAGGTGCGGTTTGAAGATCTGTATAGGCGCCAAAACCGTAAAGAACGGGCCCAAAAATTTCCGCACCCGCGTCAACCGCTTTAACAGCTTTGGATAAACTTACCGACCGGTCTACCAACTCTTTGGCTCCGACCTTTTCACCATGAATGCGCGGATGCGTGTGCGACCAGAGAGCGGGTTCATTGTCGAGCGCATATCCTTTCACTCCCGTCTTTGTTGAAGCAACGCCGTACTTTTTCACTAAAAAGTTGACGAATTCATCCGCATAAACCTGATTGTCATTCAGATCAGGCTGTAGTTGGAACGGCGCATTTTTAGCGTTTACGACCTGATTCCAACGAGCAGAAGGGGCCTTTTCACTTTCCTGCACACTTCCGTTTCCATCCTTGGCCACATAACCAGCCATCGGCAGCGTGACTAAAGAATATGTGCCCTGCTTCAGCGATTGATCGTGAAACGAGGTTGCCACCGCACCTGGCTTTTCACATTCGGCTTTTGTCAATCCGGCGTTGTCGCATAAATAGCTATCGCTGGACTGCATCCAGTCACTTCCTGCATTGGACATATTGTTTTCCCAGTTATATCCGGTCATTCGATTGCCACCAAGTCGTCTGGCAGTCAGATTCTCATCGCCTGCCAATTCCTGATTCGTACCGTAAATATAAGGGCTAATCGGCTTACGATCCTTGGATGTATCGACTTTAATGGTAACGGTCTTTGCCGTTTGACCGTGAACTACAGTTGGAGTCGGTAGAGCCCCCCCTACTATAATCGTGCATGCCATGACGACCGGCAGCCATTTGGAACGTTTGGACCAAATACCACTACTATTTTTCTCCTTCATGCCGCTTTCCTCCTTTAAGTTTGAAAAGAGCGGCACCCATACGAGTGCCGCTCTACAAGGCTTTAAGGCTCCTGATTCCAAACGAGTTTATCGTTCTGGTACAGCGTCATATCCCTGCTTGAAATGTTCCAGCCGAAGACAACACCCTCTTTCTTTGAAACTGGATTTATAATATTACCTTAACACAAAGGTATATTGACATTTTTAACTATTGTTTTAATTAGCTAGTATTAATTTCTTAAATAACCATATTGCTTGAGTATCCCAATAGCTCTTGCTTATCCACACTCGTCCTTCCTACCGTACTTTATCCTTTTGAATAAGCTTATAATAGATGCGCGCAGGCTCTGATTCTCCAGTGGATAAAATGTATTCTGCCAAAGGTGCGCACAGCTTTTGGAGGTAAAAGGAGTATAGTAGCTCGGCCGTGTCAAAATGAATTTTCAACACCTGCTTCATCAAACCTTCGAATTTGGAGTAATCCAGTTCTTCCGGGGTAATATCAAACGGGTACTCAGGAAAGGTTTTTTTCTGAATTTCAACAAACTGCTCCCTAAGCTTCGGTTGATTGCCTGAACGGGCAGCCGAGAAATTCATCATAAAAAAAGATACAAAGTCCGTCTCACGATCACTTAACTTATAGTACTCACACCAACGCATGAATATCAGTGGTTTTACCATATATAAATCTCCTTTAACAAAAGTTCAGATTTATCATGAATCTTACAAAAATCTAGTGGGTTCCATCTTATGTAATATATAGGTTAAGCCCCATTTTAAAATATGATTCCTTAAATGAATTTTGCTTTTTAACATATCCCCTTCTTATATATCTATGAAAGTGGACAACAAAAAAAGACCGTTTCAGTATCTTAATGACGCTGACCAAGTCTTCTCATAATCATCCGTATAATCGCATTCGTATTTATTCTAATCTTCTACATAGCTGCAAGGTTACAGGCTGCACGTGAACACATAAGCGGGCGGGACATTGCAGTTTACCTTTTTAATCTGAATGTCAGCAAAAAAGGTGCGGAAAAAATTGTGTTTGACCTTGCTGTACTGGAACGTAATAAATTTGCCTTCCTGACCCAAAACCTCAGCCGTTTGTCCCAAAATAAGGCTAGATAACGCGCCTGGCAGGCTGGTGAAAGGGAGCCCTGATACGACATAATCCACTTTTGGAACCTCATACTGTCGTATATACTGCGCTACATGCTCAGCCGATCCATGAATGATGTGTACCTTCTCCAAGTGTCCGTACTTGCTTTGTAGCGTTTTGTAAAACGATTCATTAGCTTCAATCACTAAAAGTAGCGTTTCTGGACGCTTGTTCAAAATCAGCTCTTGCGTAAACACACCGGTCCCTGCACCATATTCAATAATGCACGATGCTTTGTCAAAGTAAATCGGTGTGGCAATTTGTTTGGCCAACTGTCTTGAGCTGGGTATAACAGCGCCTACGCTGCGTGGATGCCTGATGTACTCTCGAATAAAGTGAATCGCGTTCATCTTTTCCTCTCCCTGCTTGACACACATGATAGACATTCGGTTCATCGACGCTTCTTATTACATATTCATTGTATACCGATCAGAATATTGATTTCAAGCAGGCTACTGTCGGCATATAAAAAGAGCGTAGCCTTATTCGACTCTAATCAAATAATGACTACCCTCTTATTGTAACATCTATTTGTTCATGGTATCCAACTGTGTACCCTCTGCCTGCGATGCCTGTCCAGCTTTACGTCGTCGTGCGCCTATATGCATGGCAACAATCCGATAGATGGAGGCCGGCTGTAGGGATACGGCCCAGCTCGCGTCTGCATCTGGTGCAAGCACGGCCCCTAGCTGGTGATGATCGCCATCGTACATGCCTCGCTGCACAAACTTGCTCTCGCCTTGCAGATTGCGTACTTCCAGCTTGCAAAAGGCAGAATTGATCCGCAAGGCCTGGTGTAACTCGGCACGGGTATTCACAACAATCCCATTCACGCGGTAAATGGCCTCGCCCGGCAATATGCCCATGGCTGTCGCCGGACTGTCTGGCAGCACAGCGAGCACACGCATCCCTTGCTCCGGATGGACAAACATCGGGCTAAGACGACTTTCCTCCATATTACCATACCAGATCAGCGCCTCATGAGCCAGAAAAGAGAATAACGCTGCTAACAATATCAGCGGACTCCACCATGCCGCCAGCAAGCTCAACAGAAGTAAAGCCACACTGTATAGGAGCAAGCGGTTCGAAGTGAGTACCGCCTTCTGTCGTGGTAGCTGGCCTAGCGTCACGCTGCTGAAGCCCATCAGGACTGGCAAGGCTGCCAGCATATACCCGGTTCCAGCATCGCCGCCGAACAACGGTGTCCAGGGAAGCATGAATCCTCCCTGAGTGGGTACCAGCAATAACAACGGAATGGGCCAGAGATCTTCCATCCGATAGCCGCCAACCAATCTCCCCCGTTTGCCCTCGACAAACAGTGGAGTGGCAGCTTTCCCCCCTTGCCAGCGAACCAACAGCGCCTCAGCCACATGCAGCACGGCGACCAACACCAACAGTGCTGGAATATCCAATCCGCGGATAGCCGCTACTGAAGTTCCGAGCGCTCCCACAGGTTGCCAGCCACTGGCCACATTTAGGAAAAATTGAACCACACCTAGCAGACCTACCGAATAAGCGAGACACAGGTAACGGACGCGTACCAGCATGAGCAGTAATGTTGCTACCCACAGGCACACGATGGAAGCCGGGTTCAGATGCACGCTGACGAACATTCCCAGAGCGGATAGCGCCATTCCAGCAAGCAAACCACTCCATACGACACGCCAGGTCTCTGAGGCCCAGCTATGCATTTTAGTATGAAATAGCTTGCGCTCCAGCAGCATTTGCCGACGATAACCAAGTGCCACAATGAGTATTGAGATATAATAAAACGGCTGCATAAGCAGGTATAAGCAAGCATTCAAGACGCTCCATCCCCATTGTAATGCCCATTCCAAGTCCATTCACACTCCCTTATGCCCCTGGCCCGCTGTATAGCGGATCACGTACACTTCATATCCATTTATTCTATATGAAATTGCCAACGTAGGGAAGACAAACCGACAGACTGCAAATAAATCCCAATATAAAAGGAGGCTGTTTCCAGCCCCCTTGTTGTAGCCTCACTATTATTTCGCTACGCTTGTCTTCATTTCCTTCCGAATCTCTTCAATCCCCTGCTTGAGTTGATTATCATTTTTCGGATCACGAATTTTCTCAATCAGCTTGGCTTCCATCGCTGCTGCTGTCTTCGCATCAATGATGCCACTAGCCGTCAGCTTCGCTTGTTTTTGAAAAGCAATAACAGAGCTTTCAGTTACTTTGTCAAAATAGCCATCCTCGCGACCTGGTTTGTAACCCAAACCTTGCAGAATGATTTGTGCATTTTTCACATCACTGCTATTCATATTGTATTTCAAGGACTTTTCCTTGTTCAGCGGTGCTGCTGTGAAGTATTCAGGCTGTTCCACCGCGATGTTCGGCTTAATCCCTTTTTTATGAATCCACGTTCCATTTGGCGTTAACCATTTGGCAATCGTGATTTTGAGCAGGCTACCGTCACCCATTTGCTTGTCATAGCTGGTTTGTACAGTACCTTTACCAAAGGAGTTTTCCCCGATCAACACAGCACCTGCTGATTGCTGGAGAGCACCTGCCAGAATTTCGGACGCACTTGCGCTACCTTTATTCATTAGCAAAGTCACAGGGTAATTTTTACGTGAACCTTTGGATTTCTCTTCTTCACGCTTCTGATTCTTGTCTTCCACTTGTACAATCGTTTTGCCGGAAGGTACAAATTGCTGCGCAATCTCAATGACAACGGAAAGCACGCCGCCCGGGTTATTACGCACGTCAATGACGAGCCCTTTTAGCCCTTGCTTCTCGAGCTTCGCCAACTCTTCCTTGAATCGTTCTGCTGTATTCAAGGAGAACTGGGTGATCGTGATGACGCCTACACCGTCGCTTTCCATATGAGCTGTTACAGTTTCCATATCAATATTGTCACGGGTAATCGTGTATTCGAGCGGATCAGGAGAGCCACTGCGCTGAATTTTGACTTTCGCCTGACTGCCTTTAGGTCCACGGATTTTGGAAACGGCCTTGTTCAGATCCAATCCGTCCAGTGTTTCACCATTAACAGACAAAATAATATCCTTAGAGCGTAGCCCTGCCTTTTCAGCCGGCGAGCCTTTAATTGGCGTGACTACAACTACTTTTCCGTTTTCAGCCGCTACTTCAGCTCCGATCCCGGTAAAAGAGCCTTCTATAGATTGCTCGAACTGTTGTGCAGTTTCTTTACCCATATAAGAGGAATACGGGTCGCCGAGCGACTCCATCATACCATTGATGGCGCCATCCACCAGCTTGGTACGATCCACATCCTGATAATATTGTCCCTGAATCAGGTCCATCGCCGTTTCGATTTTGCGGATATCACTTCTGGAAGTAGAACTGCTACCTGTCACACTCGCCAGCAGTCCTTCGCCCAGAGCGCTGTTCCCTACTGTAGTCGTTCCAGTATAGGCAAAAGTGAGCAGACTGCCGCCAAGCAGCCCGATCACCATCAAGAGTATCGCTGTACTTTTTTTCAACATCTAATCGTCCACCGCCTTCTCATTATCTTGTATCCTATTGCCTTACAACGCATATCCATCCACGAAGTATACGTCTAGCTTGTACGGAATATGTTAATTGTATCCTACTCCGTGTCTCAATGCACATGTTCTTCATCGGATATTAACCATTACAGCAAAGCCCTATCTACAACCGTAATGGCTATAAATAGGGCTTACCTTTTTTACTATAAATAGTTCATCGGATTTACAGGTTTATTATTTTCGCGCACCTCAAAATGACAGTGAGGTCCTGTGGAATTGCCCGTCGAACCAACTTCTGCAATTTTTTGACCACGTTTCACAGTCTGCCCCGTATGAACCACCGTACCGCCATTGCGAATGTGTCCGTATAGGGTCCATAGTCCGTCTCCATGGTCAATTACAACTGTGTTTCCATAACCACTCCACCACTCGGCAACAATGACAACACCGTCTTCAGCTGCATGAATATCAGTTCCCTGCGGAGCCGCCATATCAATACCTGTGTGGCCTTTAAGCTTACCAGTAATCGGATGTACCCGCATGCCAAAAGTAGATGAGAGTCTGTAATGAGATACAGGTAAAGCCAACGTACCTGATCCACCCGTATACGTACTGGCTGCCGCATGGCTGGAATTTGAGGCAGCGCCTGAGGAAGAAGATGCATATCGTTTGGCTTCAGCCGCACGTGCAGCTGCTCTGGCGCGTGCTGCTTTGGCAGCCTGCTCCGCTCTGAGCTTGTTCTTCTCCTGCACCAGACCCACACGTTTATTCGCGAGGGCTACCAGCATGTCATTTTGCTCTTCGCTGATTTCATCTGACTCCGCAATATCATGATCATAATTGGAAATCAGTCTTTGCTTCTCTTTCTCCTTCGAATTCAGTTCTGCTTTGGCGCCCTGCTTGAGCGCATACAGCTTCTTGGCATTTTTATATTCCGTATCCAGCTGCTTCTTCTTACTTACGACCAGAGCCTTGTCCTTTTTATGCTCGTCCAACAGGATTTGATCCTGCTCCACGATCGTTTTCAGGGAATCTACCCGGCTAAGAAAGTCACTAAAACTGGACGAAGACATCAGCACGTCCATATATGAGACGGTTCCATCCGTATACATCAAACGCACACGAGTTTCCAGCATTTTTTCCCGTGACTGGATACGATCAATGGCCTCAGCTAAATCTTTTTTAGTCGCACGCAGATTATCTTCCGTTTGATCAATCTGAACCGCAACACGAGTCAGCTGATCACTGACACTGTTAATCTGAGCAAGCACAATTTTTAGGTTTTGCACGGTTTTATTTTTGTAATGTTGGGCATACTGTTTATCTTGAGCAGCCTTTTCCTGTTGTTGCTTGGCAGATTGGGCCTGCTTTTCCAATTTGTTCAGCTGCGAATTGATCTCACTCATGCTTTTGGCATATCCGTCAGAAGGCTGGATTAGCAATGCGGCTACCAAGGTAGCGGCCAACACAGATCCTGTTTTTTTCAACTTGCACTCCCCATCCTTTATCGCAAAATAACACCGGGCTTCCCCGTTCTATTAAATCGACCACGACGTCCAACCAGCGCTTCTTATACTTTTAAGAACTTGCGCATGGACAGGGTACTGCCAACAATTCCGACCAGCATCCCCAAAATAATCAGCAATGCACTCAACTGAATCCAAATGCCTTCAAGTGGCATAAGCTTCAACATATTCAGAGCTATATCGCCCTGAACGGCTGTGAGCAAACGCTGATAGCCAGTAAATAAAATACCTACGGTAATCAAGGAACCAATGAGACCGATAAGCGCTCCTTCAATAAAAAACGGCCAGCGTATAAAAAAGTTGGTCGCACCGACCAGCTTCATAATGCCAATCTCTCTTCGTCGTGCCAATATGGTCACGCGAATCGTATTCGAGATGAGGAACATGGACATGATCGCCAGTCCAGCGACGAATATAAAGCCTACATTACGAATGAGCTTCGTAATCGTAAAGAGCGTCTCTACGGTGCCTTTTCCATAACGAACCTTTAAAATCGGTTTCTCTGGATGCAACGTATTCAGCTTCTCAATCTTTTCGGCCACAAATGGAACCGTTGTTGGTTCAATAACCTCTACCACAATTTTGTCCGGCAGTGGATTGCTGTCCTTGTCAAAACCCTCCAGCAGCTCCTTGCCGCTGTCACCCAAATCTTTGCGCAGCTCTTCCAAACCCTGAGCTTTAGTCACAAAGGTCGTTTTGCTGATTTCTGGCATCGCCGCGATTTCCTTTTGCAGTGTTTCACGCATGTTTTGCTCTACATTCAGCTCCAGAAATACGTTAACCTCCACCTGACTATCTGCCTGATCAGCCAGGGAATTGACGTTGAGCACCAGCATGATAAATACGCCCAATATGAGCAGTGACACAATAATCGAGGTGACGGATGCCACGGACATCCAGCCATTGCGGAATATGTTTTTGAAACCTTCCCGCACATGACGTAAGAAGGTGTTAAAAGTCATATCCGTACTCCCCTCTTACCTGATCCCTTACGATGTTGCCATTTTCAATGGCAATCACGCGTTTACGCATAGAGTTCACGATGTCCTTATTGTGGGTCGCCATCACAATGGTCGTGCCTCGAAAATTAATTTCGTCCAGCAACTGCATGATCTCCCACGATGTTTCCGGGTCCAGATTTCCCGTAGGTTCATCGGCAATGATCACGGAAGGATTGTTTACGATGGCCCGTGCAATCGCTACACGCTGTTGCTCCCCACCGGAAAGCTGGGCAGGCTCACGATTCATTTTTGTTTTCAAGCCAACCAGTTCAAGCACTTCGGGTACCCGTTTGCGAATCAGCTTCTTGGGAGCTTCAATAACTTCCATAGCAAAAGCCACATTCTCATAAGCCGTCAAACGCGGCAAAAGCCGGAAATCCTGAAAAATGACTCCGATGTTACGACGAACGTAGGGAATTTTACGCTGCTTGAGCTTCCCGATATTAAAACCATTGACTGAAATTTGCCCCTTGGTAGGTACTTCTTCTCTATAAATAAGCTTCATAAAAGTCGATTTCCCCGCTCCAGACGGGCCGACTACGTATACAAATTCATTGCGGTCAATTCTGACCGATACTCCTTGAAGTGCGTGGGTTCCGTTAGTATAGGTCTTCCACACATCCTGCATTTCAATCACTCGATCACTTCCCGTTGCTTAATCATATTACGCATAACCTAATATCCATTCGACATATTCCATGCATTTCCTTTAAAAACTTCTCTATTTCATCATACCGTTTATCATTGTAACAAATTTGTTACCTAAATAGTACCGAAAGTTTTCTGCTTTTGGCACATATATATGAATATTATGGCACACGAGTACGCTATCAAGCTTATCAGACAGGAGACATCTGCATTATGAAAAAAATTCATTTATCTGTCATTTGGATATGGTCTGGTGTTCTGGCGCTAGCCATGTTGTGGGGAGGACTTCATCTGTACGCCGACAGACAAACACTGCCGGAGGGAGTGAGGGTCGGAGGAATTAACGTAGGAAGCATGGATCACACAGCCGCTCTTCGGCTGGTGGATAAAAAATTGGATGCATTGAAGCAACGTCCACTACTTCTGACGGACAGTGACAGCAGTGCACAGGATATAAAAATTACACTCGGGGAAGCAGGAATTCATTATAAAGCGGAGGCATTTCGGAATGCCGTGACGGCACTCAGCTCGGAGCATCTATGGACTCGTGTGCAGACACGTTTTAGCTTCGAGAAGGAATGGTCTATCACATCTTTCCGACAGGAGGAGATATTAAGGGCCCAATTCGGAGCCGATTGGGAGGAGCAACGATATGGCATGCCTATCAATGCTGTGCGACAGATTGACGGGAATGATCAGGTTCGTTATATTCCGGGGCGCTCTGCCCGACGCCTAGATTGGCCCAGATTGGACGCCGCACTAGATAAGGCGCTGCCCAAGGATTTTACCGCTTCGGAAGAGCCCGTACGAGTGGAATTACCTTTCCGTCAGCTGGAGCCGAAAATTTCAGTAGACAGTCTGCGTAACGAAGGGATTGAGCGCAAAATCGTCCAGTTCTCCACCAGTCTAGGCAGCAGCTCGGAAGGACGCGTGTACAACGTTAACTCAGCGGCAAGCACCGTTGATGGTTTAATTCTCAAGCCTGGCGACATATTCGACTACGGCCAATTGATTGCCAAGGCTGAGCGCACTCATGGCTTTCGTGAAGCTCCAGTGATCGTGAACGGTCAGTTGGAGTCCGGTATAGGCGGCGGGATTTGTCAGGTATCCAGCACGGTGTATAATGCAGCGCTGCGAGTCGGTTTGGACATTGTTGAGCGCCGCAACCATTCCTTGCCGGTCAGCTATCTGCCCAAAGGTCAGGATGCGACTTTCGCTACGGGGTCCATTAATTTCCGTTTTAAAAACAATACAGGCAAGCATTTGTTACTTCGTGCGGCTGTCCAAAACCGAACACTTACTGTTAAATTTTTTGGTACATTTCCGTCCAATATTTCGTATGAACTGGAATCCCATACGGTTCGCGTACTTCCCATACCGGAGAAAAGACTCCGTAATGACTCACTTTCCCCCGGCTTCTATCAAGTACTTCGGCAGGGCAAAGAAGGGTATGTGGTAGAAACATTTCGAGTAAAAAAGGTAGACGGAAAAGCCGTAGAGCGCACCCGAATCAGCCGCGATACGTACCGAGCGCAGCAACGCATTATAGCTAGTTATGGCGGTGGCACATCGTCTGAGCCACAAACACGTGAACCCGAGAAGTCTATTGTCGAGGATGGTATAAGCGAATAAACGAAAAATCCCCCTTCCATTGTCGGCTGGACTTGTTCCAGACAGAATGAAAGGGGGATTTTAGCTATAAATTACTCGCTGCGTTTACCCAAAACAGAAATTTCTACAGGCTCACTTTCGTTACCGTCTGCATCTTTAGCTTTGATTACCAGTCTAACCGTTGCTTTTTGAGTAAGCACACTGATACTAAATGTGCCATCATCTTTGGCTACTGCACTACCGATAGGCAGTTCGTTGGAATAGGCGGTTACTGTGGAACCTGCTTTAGCTGTCCCCGTAATTGTACTTTCTCCGTCATACACATCGTTGACTTTCAGTACTCCCGTAGTTGCAACTGTGTCTGTAGTGCTATCTGTAGTCGTATCCGTAGTTGTGTCTGCATCTGTGTTGGTATCTATTGTTGTAGAGTTGTTCGTAGTCGTGCTATCTGTGCTGGTATTTGTGCTGGTATTTGTGCTGCTATCTTCTGTTTCGCTGCCAGAAGTAGTCGACGTGTTACCATAAGTGGAATCTGTCACGTTGCTGTATGTGGAATCCGTTACCGTTCCACCAGGAGTCGTCGTCAGATTATCAACAGGGCTCAGGTTGTAGCCGGAAGCAGCGTCCAGAATAGCAATTGCCTCTGCACGAGTCAGCGACTTCAGTGGCTGAAATTTACCATCCGGATAACCGTTGATGATTTTTTGCTCCGCAGCTGCCGCTACACTTTTCTTTGCCCAAGATCCAATTTTGTCGGAGTCAATAAATTTAGTAACATCTGCTGCGTTACCCGCAGTGAGTCCAATAGCTTTGCCTACGATAGCCGCAGCCTCTTGACGTGTTACCTTACCATTTGGTTTGAGCTTGTTACCTGCATAGCCGCTTATGTAACCTGCATTCACGGCACTTGTCAGCTCGTTGTATGCCCAGTGAGAAGCTGGTACATCTGTGAACGTTCTGCCTCCATTACCGTTTACTTTTACACTGTCCGCATACGTTACGTCTGTCACAGCTGGAGTATCCTGCGTGAACGTACCCAAGCTGCGGTTCAGAAGAACAATAAATTCTGCACGTGTGATTGCCGCATCCGGTTTTACCGCGCCGTCCAATTGTCCTGTGGCTGACCAGCGTTGCACCTGATCTCCTGCCCAATGTCCATTTGTAGTTTGAGGAGCAGCTGCCGCTGCGCTGAATGCGCTAAGAATAAGACCTGTACTCAATACACCTGTAACTGTATTTCTTAACTTTTTTCCCATGCTATAAATTCCTCCTCTGATTGGATTCATCATTCTTTTTTAAACACTTTACCAGAAATCAAACCCAAATAACCCCCAAATTAAAAAAATCGTCCCATATAACCATACCCCCTCCTAATGTAGGATAAATAAGAAACGGGACTTAATACCTAGTCGCTCACTTGGATATGTATATTTAGACAGGCTAAGGTATACTGAATGAATACTCAGTCATATGCTGAACACCGCAATGAGGTCACAAACCCCTAGGAAAAGAGGTCTTCTTATGGCTCTTATTCAATGTCAGTTTTATTCGGAAGTTCTTGGTCTGAGCACATCCATGAATGTTATTCTTCCTCAGGCAACCCGTTCACAAATTGGACTAGAGGGCAAGCAAGGAACCGGGCCACATCCGACGCTGTATTTGCTGCATGGCCTATCGGACGATGATTCAACCTGGTTGCGTCGAACCTCCATTGAACGCTATGTGGCCTCATTGGGCCTGGCTGTCGTTATGCCCCAAGTACATCGGAGTTTCTATACGAATATGGAGCAAGGAGCGGCTTATTGGAGCTTTATCAGTGAAGAATTGCCGGCTTTGGCACGTTCATTCTTTCCTCTATCCGACAAGCGTGAGGATAATTTTGTAGCCGGACTTTCTATGGGTGGATATGGTGCTTTCAAACTGGCACTCCAGCATCCAGAGCGGTTTGCAGCCGCTGCCAGTCTTTCGGGAGTCATGGATTTACACGCATCACGCACCGATCCTATGCAAAATGCGATGAGTCCAGCGGAATGGCTTAACATTTTTGGGCCAGATGAAATACGCGGAACAGATCACGACTTGCTAGAGTTGCTACAACGTCATGCTGCCTTGGGGACCTCACTCCCCCGACTCTACCAATGCTGCGGTACGGAGGATTTCTTATATAAGGGGAATCAGACTTTTCGTGAAACATGTAGTACCGTCGGGGTTCCGCTGACCTACGAAGAAGGTCCTGGAGCGCATGAATGGGGATACTGGGACGCGAAAATTCAGGATGTTCTGGCATGGCTACCGCTCAAAGAGCACTAAACAGGTTAAAAAAATCCCCGTAGCTTCTCTCATCGCACCATGGCGAAGGGATAGGCTCGGGGATTTATTATATGCACATTAGGGATTTGTTGTGGTCTCCGTTGATGGAGATTCTTTAGTTAGTGACTTAGGCAGTACTTTATACAGGCGCCACTCGCCATTAAACTCACGTTCAAGCTGAACCCATGGGGCACCATGTTCATATAAGTTCGGATATACCATATTGATCTTACTCAGTGGCATGCCTGACATGATCTTAGGTACAAGGATATAATCCACATGGTGATCCTGCGGATAACTTAATGCCTTATTGAACGAATAATCGCTGGTGATCAGGAAGCGTTTAGGATGTTGGCTGTAAACAATCATGGTGTAGGCTGAAGCCGAATCGGTCATAATGGTAGACTTCGGCAGATGCTCATCCAACCAAACGGCAATCCTACGATCTGACTCCTGTCTCACATAGTTCACATTACCTGTCCGTGTGAGAAAGCTGTTCTCATCCGGTGCAATATCCGGGCGAGTCAACGCATAGGAAAGTAATCCAGCGGTAAGCAGCAGACTGACGGATACCAGGCCAAAGGCTGCCCTCCGCCATCGTCCCTGAAGCTGGCTCAACTCATAAGGCAACCAGGCTATGGTAATTGGGAATACATACATAAAATAACGAAACCATCCATACGAAGATTGCTTCATCATAAGTAAAAACTGCAATCCCGGCACTGATAGGAACAGCAGCAAAATAATCAGGGTTCCCCATCGGAACAAGCGTCCACTCAACAGACGAATGAACAGAATAGCCAACAACGGTACCGAATACCAAAGTGTTTTGGAAGCAATAAATTTCAAGGCTACCAGCGGATTGGAGAAAATCTCTACAAACTTATCATCATTCAGCAGCTCTGCCGATTGGGCCGTGTTCGAATACTCCGAATTCAGGAAGTAAAAAGCATTCCCCATAATGAGATAGTTAAAGAAAATCCATAACAGCCCGGAAAAGACCACGGGGAGCAGAAGCAGTAACCACGTTGCCTCGACCTTGTGCAGTTTTTCTCGCAAGGCCAGCTCGCGTCTGCCCATGTTTCGATGGAGAAACAAAACCGCCAAGACCACGCCACCTGCCATTGCCACGCCCAGAGGAACCGCTTCATAACGAGTCCAGAACGCCATGGCAAGCGCTAATCCAGAAACAATCAGACTTGCCGTCATGCGATCCTTGAGCCACAATGCAAACTCAATCACCGTCATCATAATGAAATATATGTATAGCGAATCACTCAGCCCATTGGCACCAAACAGTAAAATAAACGGATTCAGTGCATACAACAAAGCCAGCAGCAAGCTCATACTAGAGCTAAGCCCTGTTCTGACACCCGCCCGATATAGCAACATAGCGGTCAAAGCAGAAAAGGTAGCACTCAAAATAATAGCAGCCAATCCATAGGTGGCTAATGCCGGAAAGATTGGATACAGCAGTAGAATCACCATTTCCAGAAGACTGGGTAGTGGATTCCAGATAAATCCGATGGCGCCCAGATGCGGGTCGCGGCTGTACAGCACGTAAAATGCGTTAGCTACGCGACTGAGCGCGTCTGTGTGCATATATCCCAGAACATAGCTGAAATAGATGCCCGCAGAAAGTTCCAATGCAAGTATAAATACAAACAGACCTATAGCCATCCATCTGCTTGCAGACCATTTGCGAAAGGACATTCCTCTCGTTCCCCCTCAAACTTCTTGCGGTGATACAGCTGTAGCCCACTCACACCCTACAGCTGTATTCTTCCCTCCGCTACGATGCACTAAAATATAATAATTATTTCGATTCTTCATACTCTATTTTGTACAGTCGCCACTGCCCGTCAAAGTCATGTACCAACGAGGCCCACGGCGCTCCCTTTTCGAATAAATCAGGATAGCTCCGGTTTACCTGATCCAGCGGTACCCCATCCACCAAGCGCGTGACCAAGACATAATCCACCTTGGAAGCAGGCAGATCTATTAAAGATTCCCCAAAATCATAATCACTCGTAATCATAAACTTCTTCGGAATTTTGCTGCTCAAAATGATCGGATAGGCGGCATAAGAATCTGTCAAAATAAGAGATGAACCATAATACTCATCCAGCCACGGCGCTATTTTCCGCTCAATAATTTGACGTTCGTAGCTTTCATTACCACTATGCGTCAAATAGCTGTGTTCATCTGCTGCAATCGCGGGGTTCGTCAGTGCGTAGGATAACAAGCCTGCTGTTACCAACATCCCTGCCGTTACCAGTGAGATTCCGATCCCCCGCATTTTCCCCTTCAACAGACTAAGCTCATACGGCAGCCAAGCAACCGTAATCGGGAATACATACATAAAATATCGGAACCAGCCAAACGAAGAATGCTTAAACATCAGTAAAAGCTGAAGCCCGGGTACCGATAAAAAGATTGCTAATAGCGTAAGCGTGCTCCAACTCCACAGACGTTTGTCCAATAGGCGTATAAGCAAAATGGAAATTAACGGAGCCGCATACCATAAGGTTCGTTGCCCGACAAACTTTAGCATCAGCACAGGGTGAGCAAACATTTCTACAAAGCGCTGATCCTCTAACAAAGCCGCTGATTGTGTGGAATTGGAATATTGCGAGCGTAAAAAGTAAAGCGGGTCGCCCATGATAATCCAGTTAAAAAAGAGCCACAGCAAACCGGAAAAGACAAGCGGCAGCAACAATAGAAGCCATGTCGCTTCTACCTTGTACAGGCGCTCTTTTAAAAACAATTGCGTTCTAACGCTCTCTCTGTTTGTACGCCACCGATGCAGAAAAAAGATCGTCAGCAATACACCCAAAGCCATCGCAACGCCAAGCGGAACCGCTTCATAGCGCACCCAAAAAGCGAGTGCAAGTGCAAAACCGGATACGATCAAATTCGCCGCCTTGCGATCCTTCAACCACATACAAAATCGACTCACTGTCAACAGGATGAAAAAGATATATGGCGAGTCACTTAAGCCGTTGAAGCCAAACAGAAACATAAATGGATTCAGTGAAAATAATAGCGCAATCAGCAAGCTGGTTGCACCGTGAAGCCCCAACTGTTTGCCCGTCGCATACAATAATGCCGCGCTCGCCCCTGCAAACAGGCTGCTCACAATCACTGCCGCCAGCCCGTGGGAAGCGAGTACTGGAAATAAAGGATAAAACAACAGCACGATCAGTTCCATCAAACTGGGCAGCGGATTCCATACAAACCCGATAGCACCCAAGTGTGGATCACGACTGTATAGCACATAAAATGCATTAGCCACTCGACTGAGCGCATCGGTATGCATATAGCCAAGATGCCATGCAAAATACACACCCACCGCCAGTTCAAGAGCAGCAATAAAAGCAAACAATGACAGCAATTTTCCGTGTTTTCTTAAAATCATGAAACCTCTTTCTGACGCTGTTGCGGAACGGAGAAGATCCAGTAGCGGTTCCAGAAATAATTATGAACAGGCACGATGATGGTAGTTAGTACTTCACCGATCAGATACGACCAACCGATCCAGTGAATGGTCACGTACATCAGGGCGGCATTTAAGAGTAAGCCACAGGTACAGACCAATAAATATTTAAGAAACTGGGTGCGGCTTCCCTCACCGGTAGGCTCGAACGTCCAGTTTCGGTTCAGCACATAGGAAACGAGCAGCGTAACCACGAATCCTATTGTAGTAGCCATTACTGCAGGTACCGTAAACAGCTCCACCAGCAGCACAAGTACACCAACATGGATACCTGTACCCAGCAGTCCTACAATACCGTATTTAATGATTGGATACTTTAGATATGAACGTCTGATCATGTTGATTAAACTCCCTGTCCACCCACAATCGGTCAGCATTCGCCCGTTTATCTGCTATCAGATAGCGAGGTCTAGCTTTGACTTCGTGATATATGGCGGCAATATATTCTCCTACTACTCCGATCGACAGCATGAGTACACTGCCGATAATCAAGAGCAGCAAAATGACAGTGGTAAAACCGGTCACAGCGTCACCCATTAATTTACGCATTAACGTCTGAATCCCCAATACGACTGAAATCAGCATAAAAATGAGGCCCATCAGACTTACAACCCGCAATGGTACTGTCGAAAACGAAACGATCGCTTCTGCTGCCAGTCGAGTCAGCCCTAACGGACTCCAGCGGCTTGGACCCTCTTCGCGTGGAGCCACTCGGAATGAAATCTGGGTTTTACGGAAACCGAGCCAGGCCGTCATTCCGCGAAAAAACGGCATCCGCTCTGGCATCGCCATCCAGGCATCCACCACTCGTCGATCCAGTAGCTTATAATCGGAGGCATCCTTGAGATTAAAGCCCGTCAAGCGGTTCAAGGTCGCGTAGAACAAAGAAGCTCCAAGCTTTTTGCCCACCGACTCTTCTCCCCGGAATTCTTTCACACATTCGACCAAATCATAACCTTCATTTTGCCATAAACGCACCATTTCTCCAATCATCTCAGGAGGGTGCTGCAAATCACCGTCCATGACAATGATTGCATCGCCAGAGGCATTTTCCAGACCTGCGCACAACGCCAGTTCCTTACCGAAGTTCCGACTCAACCGGAGCGCGAGCAAAGAGGGCATTCGATGGGATAATTCAGACAATTTAAGCCACGTATCGTCCTTGGAACCATCATCTACAATGATGAGTTCATAGCGTGAGGTGACAACAGACAGTACCCCATCAATCACCTTAAGCGAACGCTCAAGATGCGAGCTTTCATTGTACATGGGAATGACGACGGATAAAAAAGGTGTTTTTGTCTCCATTCTTGCTCCTTCTTTCTTCATATTCAGGAGGACTGTGCCGGGGTATCATCCAAGTCGTGCATATCGGTCAGACCATGTGTCGTCTTTTCCCAATAGAACGGCTTGGTAATGAGCTGCCAAGCTGCTTTCACCGCAGCTATACTCATTAGTACCCAATATAACGGCGAGAGTAGCCCATATTTGACCATCGCGTATGAAAATGTTCGTTCACCGCGCTCTTCCAGTTCCCCGATGACCCAATACATTCCGGCCACGTTACTGAATACGAACAGAAAGTTACCGATATAAAATTCCGCGCTGGCCAGGTAATACACATATCCCGGGAACAGCTTGGGAATAAAGGACAATTCCCAGCCAAACCATAAAATAAGCAATCCCCAAAAAATCGGATTCAGCAACGGCAACATTGGAGTTGCCAAAATCATCACCTGAAAGCCGAAAAAACCTTTCCAGCCCACTTCGCGCACCAGCTTCACCGGATTGCGCATATGAACCAGCCACGTCTGCATATACCCCTTGATCCAGCGCGACCGCTGACGAATCCAGTTGCCCACGCGGCTGTTAGCTTCCTCCCATGTACGGGAATCGACAATAGCAGTTTTGTAGCCGCCTTTATACAGACGTATGCCCAGATCGGCATCCTCGGTTACATTATAGGGGTCCCACGCATTAATATCTTTCAATACAGATACCCGAAAATGATTGGATGTGCCACCTAAAGGAATTGGGGTATCTAACTGCATAATACCCGGCAGCAGTAGCTCGAACCACATACTGTATTCTTGAGTGAACCAGCGGGTCAGCAAATTTTGTGTACTATTAAAATAGTTGAGCTTCGCCTGAATACACGCATAATGCTCAGGGAGTGAATCGAACGCTGCAATGACCTTTTTAAGCTGATCAGCGTCGGGACGATCCTCAGCATCGTAAATCACGACAAACTCGCCACGTGCCCGAATAAGTCCATAATTACATGCCTTCGGCTTGGTTTTCGGCAAACCGTCTGGAACGACCAGTGTCGTGTAATAGGCCGGCAGCTTCATTTCCCGAAGTAGCTCGATCGTCTCAATGTCATCCTCTTCAATCAGCAGCCGCACGTCCAGCTTGGACTTGGGATAATCCAGCTGCTCCAAATTTCGCAACAACATCGGAAGCACGCCCGCTTCCTTATACATAGGTACAAGAATGGTATAGATCGGCAGTTTCTTTTCATCCATGGCGTCAACCTCTTCCTTCGTAAAACGAAGCTGCGCCCCACGCCGGGAACCAAGATAAATAATGCCAAATTTAAATAGCGTCATCGCAAAATAAAACAGCTGAATCATCATATTGATGATCAACACCGTTTTCCAACTGTTCCAGAAGAGACCGAGCAGTGTAATCATACCCATGGCTGCGAACACCCAAAGTTGTCCCTTTGTAAAAGTCGTCCGCGCCGAATTGTGCGGTTCTTTTTCCAACAGCCCGGTCGTGCTCTCCTGCATCATTTCTTCACCGTAGATTTTACCCCAGAGCTGCTCCATCTCTTCCTTCGTAGCAAGCACCTGCTCTACCGGCATACCCAGAATTTCCTCCAGCTTCAAGCGTCGCTCTTCTGGCAGCGGATCGCTGACCGCCACAATATATCGGTTCATATATTGATGGATAACGACCACGCCATAAGCCATTGCCACTTGCTCGGGTAGTTTGTACGCCGCATCCAGCGCGAGTTCCTCACCAATACGCCCGATCCGGTTCTGTGTAGCAATCGCGCGGTACAAATCCGCAGGTTCCAGCATTTGCAATGACAGCAAGATGTCGCCCAGCAGCCCGCCGCTCTTCGCCTGGAACTCCAGTGCGCGTTCCAGTTGTTCCGGCAATATATAACCGGAACGAACCAGCATATCGCCTAGGCGCTCCTTGGACTCGTCGCCGCCAACCTGTTCCTGTAGCTGCTCGGCTGTAATGAAGCCCATTTCTACAAGAATATCGCCCAGCCTACCACCGTAGCGCTTCTGGTTGCGGATGGCATCTGTCAGCTGATCGCGGGTGATCATCCCGTTCTCCACCAGTTGATCCCCCAGACGGGCCTTGCCGTTTCGGCCGCTCCGCGTTCCTGTTGCTGCCTCTTCGCCTTCCGTACCAGGGATACTGGAAGCAGTGACCATAGCAGCTCCTGCTGCTGTCTGTTCCTGGCCAGATGCATATTGGACTTGAGCCTCCTGCGCCTGTCCATCCTGTATCCCTTCATCCAGCAATTGTTCCACAGCTGCTGCTGTATCATTGGCGTTCCGTATAGCCTCGATACGAAGTTCTGTATCCTGAAGTCGCCGTTCCAACTCTTCGATATGAAAATCAAGCTTGTACAGCACCGGAGCCTGCTCTGACCGCTGAGCCTCTAGCTGTTGTTGCAGTTGTTCGATTCGCTGACGCTCTTCTTTTATTCTTCTCTTGGTTTGGCGAATTGAAACTCCTCCAACCTGCCACCTAAGCTTGTCACCCATGAATTCCCGCCCTTTCAATCCAGCGCCGCTCTTCCGCAAGCGCATCTGCAAGCAGCTGCTTTAACTCCGCATCCCGCTGCTTTTTCCGTTCCAGCGCCGCGTGAAAAAGTTCCCGCTCCTCGCGCAGTAACTCCTCCGCTTGTATCCGTTCCTCATGCAATGAAGATATCAGTTGATCGGCTTCAGAAGCGCGATAACCGATCCAAGCGCTCTTTAACTGACGCGCCGTCCTTTTAGTTCTCATAATACCTCCCTGAATCATCCCGACTCTGCCTTTTGCTACGTCACTACTTTAAAGCATATACATGCCGTTCTCCCAAAACCAGGACATACCTCTATTCTCATTCAAGCCCTTCATTTACACATTTATGAAATTCACTTGACCAAAAGAGCCCCTAGTAACTTGACATTTATTTATTGAATATAGTTCTTGTCCTATTGAATTGGTAATTCAATGAAAAACTTAGTGCTATTCTACCATAATCACCGTAGACGTAGTATACAAAAATGTAAATTCTAGAAACTTTCACACTAGTGTAGTAATAGGTATTTGGAACTATGAATTAATGCCCCAAAAAGCACAAAAGACACCGCGAACGGTGCCTTAGAATCTTTGATTGCTAATTCCTTAAAATTTGATTTTACACAGTATACCGCTACTGTGCAAGAGAATAATATCTTTCTTTACTGATTAATTTTTCGGCTTGTGCCCTTCAAACCATGTTGATGTATTCGCCAGGAGCTGTTCACTGCGCCCAATGGCTGCCTGTACCTGACCGGTAGCGGTTCCACCATATACATTCCGTGCATTCACTACCGCTTCCGGTTGAAGTACCTCATAGATACGCTCATCAAACAAATCCGAAAACTGCTGAAATTCGTCCAGTGTCAGATCAAGCAAATATTTTCCATGCTGGATGCAATACAGTACGGTTTTGCCAATGACCTCATGCGCCTGACGGAACGGAAGCCCTTTGCCGACCAAGAAGTCCGCAATATCCGTTGCATTGGAGAAGTCCTGGTTGACCGCTTGACGCATGCGATCCTTGTTCACCTTCATCGTGGCGATCATCGGTGCGAACAGTTGCAAGGCTCCTTCCAGCGTGGCAACGGTATCGAACATCCCTTCCTTGTCTTCCTGCATGTCCTTGTTGTATGCCAGCGGCAAGGATTTCAATACAGTCAACAAGCCCACGAGGTTTCCATAGACACGTCCGGTTTTACCACGTACCAACTCCGGTACGTCCGGATTTTTCTTCTGCGGCATAATGCTGCTGCCTGTACAAAAAGCATCATCCAGCTCGACAAAACCAAACTCCGTGCTGCTCCATAGCACCAATTCTTCGCTCAGACGAGACAAATGCGTCATAATCAGCGAGGCGCCAGCCAGGAACTCTACGATAAAATCCCGATCGCTGACGGCATCGAGGCTATTTTCATATACGCCATCAAATCCCAGTTGCTCGGCTACAAAATGACGGTCGATCGGAAAAGTGGTCCCGGCCAAAGCACCCGCGCCAAGCGGCAACACGTTAATCCGCTTGTAGCTGTCTTTGAGTCGGTCAATATCACGCTCCAGCATAGACACATACGCCAGCAGATGATGTGCAAATAAAATAGGCTGCGCACGCTGCAAGTGTGTGTATCCAGGTACAATCGTGTCCAGATTATCCTTTGCCTGGCCGATTAATGCAGCTTGTACATCATGCAGCATACCCACCAGCGATACCACTCGTCCGCGCAAATACAAGTGCATATCCGTTGCTACCTGATCGTTACGGCTACGCCCAGTGTGCAGCTTACCCCCGACCGGACCAATGGCCTCGATTAGATTTTTTTCGATATTCATGTGAATATCCTCATCCGAAACGGAAAATTCAATTTCCCCACGGCGGATACGCTCCAGAACGGTGTGCAGTCCTTCCTTGATCGTGTCTGCATCCTCCTGCGGAATAATTCCACATTTTCCCAGCATGGCCACATGAGCCAAACTGCCTTGAATATCTTCTTCCGCCAACGCCTGATCAAACCCGATAGAAGCCGTATATTCCTCTACCAGCTTGTTCGTTTGCTTCGTAAACCGTCCGCCCCATAGCTTACTCATTGTATGATCCCCTCTCTGCAATACAAGCCGCCCTCGTCGTTTGGACAAGAACGGCCCGCATCCCGTACATTTTTTAGGTTACATCATTATTTATGATTTTGTGTTACACCCGCGTTAACCTTCAAACGCAGAGCATTCAAGCGGATAAAGCCTGTTGCATCGCCTTGATCGTAGGCTTGTGTCGGATCGGCTTCCATGGTCGCAATGTCCGGATTGTACAAGCTAACCGGACTTTTAACGCCTGCGCCGATAATGTTGCCTTTGTACAGCTTCACGCGCACGGTACCACTAACATTTTTCTGACTCTCATGAACCAGAGCCTGCAAAGCGACACGTTCCGGTGCGAACCAAAAACCGTTGTAAACCAAGGTAGCATAACGGGTAATCAGACTATCACGCAGATTCATAACCTCGCGATCCATCGTGATGGATTCCATTTTGCGGTGAGCTGTGAACAGGATCGTACCGCCCGGCGTCTCATAGACTCCCCGACTTTTCATACCAACAAAACGGTTTTCCACCATATCCACGCGTCCGATACCATGCTTGCCGCCGAGCTCATTCAGTTTTTCCATCACTTGCAATGGACTAAGCTGTTCTCCGTTCAAAGCGATGCAGTTACCTGCTTCAAATTCCAACTCCAAATATTCTGCTTCATCAGGAGCGTCCTCAGGCGCGTTACTGAGCAAGAACATTTCTTTATTTTCAGGAGCACTTGGATCAAACCAAGGGTCCTCCAGCACGCCGCTTTCATAGCTGATATGCAGCAGATTACGGTCCATGGAGTATGGCTTGGCTGCAGAAGCAGTTACCGGAATGTCGTGTTTTTCCGCATAGGCAATCATTTCTGCACGGCCCGGGAACTGATTGCGGAACTCTTCCAGCCGCCAAGGTGCAATCACCTTGATATCCGGCGTCAACGCCGCCGCGTTCAGCTCGAAGCGTACCTGATCGTTACCTTTGCCTGTTGCCCCGTGAGCAATGGCTGTTGCTCCCTCGGCAATCGCAATATCGACCATCCGCTTAGCGATCAATGGACGTGCAATACTCGTTCCGAGCAAATATTGTCCTTCATATAAGGCACCCGCCTGAAACATCGGATAGATAAAATCCTTGGCGAATTCATCACGCAGATCATCAATGTACACTTTGGAAGCCCCTGTAGCGAGTGCTTTTTCCTCCAAACCGTCCAGTTCTTCTTTTTGACCAATATCTGCGGTGAAAGCGATGATTTCAGCATCATAAGTTTCTTTGAGCCATTTCAGAATAACCGACGTATCCAGACCGCCGGAATATGCGAGTACGATTTTTTCTTTTGCCATTGTTAAAGTCCTCCCCGAATGCTTCTAGCCTTTATCTTCTTTACCTATCAATACCTATCAATCTTATGCCATTAAAGCAACTAACAGCGCTTTTTGCGCATGCAGACGATTTTCTGCTTCATCAAAGATGACCGAATTCGGACCATCGATTACGCCTGCGCTCACTTCTTCCCCACGATGCGCAGGGAGACAATGCAGGAATAAATAATCCGGCTTTGCCAGCTTGACCAGCTCTTCATTCACCTGAAAGTCGGCAAAAGCAAGCTCCCGCTCCTTCTGCTCTTCCTCAAACCCCATGCTCGCCCACACATCTGTGTAGATCGCATCCGCATCTTGTACTGCTTCCTGCGGACTTTGGGTTATAACGATCTCACTACCTGTCTGTTTGGCAATTTCACGGGAAGCTGCGACCACACTCGGGTTAGGCTCGTATCCAGCTGGACTTGCAATGGAGACATGCACTCCGAGCTTCGCTCCACCAATCAAGAGAGAATGCGCCATATTGTTGCCGTCTCCGATATAAGCCAATTTGAGCCCTTTTAGCTTGCCCTTTTGCTCATACAAGGTTTGATAATCAGCTAGCACTTGGCACGGATGCGCCAAATCACTCAATCCATTGATCACAGGAACGGATGCATAACGTGCCAACTCTACCACATTATCGTGCCCAAAGGTACGAATCATAATGCCATCCAGATACCGTGACATGACTTGGGCCATGTCGCTAATCGGTTCGCCGCGTCCCAGCTGGATGTCATTTTTGCTGAGGAAAAGAGCATGCCCGCCCAATTGATACATACCGACTTCAAAAGATACCCGTGTACGTGTAGAGGATTTCTCGAAAATCAGTCCGAGCGTTTTCCCTTTTAGCGGCTGATAGGTTTCCCCGTTTTTATGCTTACGCTTAATTTCAACAGCGAGATCAATTAAATACTGGATTTCCTCTGGCGAGTAATCGTCCAGCTCCAGGAAGTCCCGCCCTTTCAAATTCATCTGCTGCAGTGCGCCGCCCTGGCTCATGCTATCGTCTCCTTTTACACTCTAGTCTAGGATAATTTAACCTTTACACTAAGCCACATGCTCCCGAATCAATTCAGCAATCCATGTTACAGCCTGATCTATTTCGTTTTTCGTTACATACAAGTTAGGCAACAGACGAATCACGTTCGGTCCTGCTGTAATGAACAGAATGCCCTTCTTCTGTCCTGCCAAAACAAGCTCCGCTACCGGTTCTACACACTCAATGCCGACCATCAGACCTTTTCCACGGATATCCTTTACAAAAGGACTATCTCCAAGCTGCTTTTGCAGACTATGGAAGAGGTAATCTCCCATCTCAGCTGCACGTTCTGGCAGCTTGTCATCAATAATCGTTTCAATAGTAGCTTGAACCGCTGCCATAGCAAGTGGCGTACCTCCAAAGGTAGAACCATGACTGCCCGCTGTGAACGCTTCACGCAAATATCCTTTACCTAGCATCGCACCCACAGAGAACCCACTGCCCAGTCCTTTCGCCAATGTAAAGATATCCGGCTCTATACCATAATGCTCAAAGGAAAACAGCTTGCCCGTCCGTCCCATACCTGTTTGCACTTCGTCAATGATCAGCAGCAAACCATGCTCGCGGCATAGCTTTGTGATCACATCTACGAAAGCAGGGTCTACCGGATACATGCCGCCTTCGGCTTGCACCATTTCCAGCATAATTGCCGCCGTATTCTCACTGATGGCTGCTTCGAGCGCAGCCTGATCATGAAGCGGAACGCTTTTGAATCCGGCGGGAAGCGGTAAAAAGCCTTCTTTCACTTTGTCCTGACCCGTAGCGGTCAAGGTTGCCAGCGTCCGTCCGTGAAAGGATTGCGTGAACGTAATAATTTCGTAGCGACCGGTCTGCTTTACCTTCTGGTGGTAACGACGTGCCAGCTTAATTGCAGCTTCGTTGGCTTCGGCCCCGCTGTTGCAGAAGAACACGGCATCTGCGCTGCTATTTGCTGTCAGCAAGGCAGCAGCCCGTTCTTGCCCTGGAATATGAAACAGATTGGATACATGCCACAATTCATCGATCTGTTTTTTCAATCGTTCAGCTACTGCTTGAGGCGCATGGCCGAGATTGGTAACGGCAATGCCTGACATGAAATCCAGATAACGCTTGCCCTGATCGTCCCACAGCCAGCTTCCTTGTCCTTTCACCAGTGTAAGCGGGTATCTTGCGTAGTTTGGAAAAAGAGAGCTATTTGTCTGCGTTTTTGCCGGCTCCATTTCCGCTTGCACTCCACTTCCATCCGTACTTGGCATTTCCTTGCTCACCAGCGTATTCGGTTCCTTACTCATTATGTTCACGCTCCTTTATCGTTTGGTTATATAGGTCGAGCTATATATATTACAATTACTGCATACGCACGATGCGTGTTCCAATCGATTCTCCGCCTAGCACACGACTTAGTACCTGCGGTTCGCTACCGTTCACAATGACGACTTCCTTCACTTTGCCGTGGATACAGGCAATAGCCGCTCTCACTTTCGGGATCATACCCCCATATATTTCACCTGTGCTAATCATATCCTCAATTTCCTGTACGGTGATAGAGTCCAGCACTTTCTTTTCTCCGCCATACTTCTTCAATATGCCTGGTACATCTGTAACGACGATCATCCGACTGACCCCCAGATGAGAGGCTACCGCACCCGCCGCTGTATCCGCATTAATGTTGTAACGCTGACCAGATCGATCAATCCCGATGGGGGCAATTACAGGCATATAGTCCATATCCAGGACACCTGTAATAATCGAGGCTTGAACAGATGTTACCTCTCCGACCCAACCGACCTCAGCAGCATTCGACACAGGCTTGGCTTCGATTAAATAACCATCACTACCTGACAACCCCAACGCTCGGCCCCCATGCAGTCCTATTCTACGTACAATCTGCTTGTTAATGCTACCCGCCAGTACCATCTCCACGACATCCAGCACGGGTTCGGTCGTTTTGCGTAATCCATGAATGAACTCTGTTTCGATCCCCAGCTTCGCCAAGTTGTCGGAGATCGCAGGGCCACCGCCATGTACAATGACAGGTTGAAGACCTTCCGACTGCAAACGCGCCAAATCTTCAAAAAAGGAATCAGGTAACGCAGCCAGCGTACTTCCTCCGCATTTCATCACAAAATTACGACGTGCCACTCCCGCATGATTCGCTTGATCCGCGTGTTCCACTGCCGATTGCATATCATCTCTCCTTTTCTTCTCCGCATATCCGTGCAATTTTTAAATGATGCTGGACTTATATCCGCTCTTTGCTTCTATTAACTACTATCCTTATTCAATCCGTATTTTATTCGGGTATCTATGTCCGATAAGCTGCGTTAATCCGCACATAATCATAGGTTAGGTCACAGCCCCATGCTGTAGCGGTTCCGTCTCCGTGATGCAAATCAACAATAATTTGCACCGTATCTCCCCGCAAATAGGCTAGCGCCTCTTCTTCATCAAAAGCGACCGGACTTGATTGGCTTAGCACAACAATATCACCCAAGCGAATATCTACCGTTTCTGGATTAACTGGCTCTCCAGCACGCCCTACGGCCGCAATAATCCGTCCCCAATTCGCATCTGCTCCGAAGACGGCTGACTTGACCAGACTAGACCCAACCACCGTCTTGGCTATCGCTTGAGCGGACGCATCGCTTACCGCTCCGCTTACAGACACCTCTACTAGCTTCGTAGCACCCTCTCCATCGCGAGCAATTGCCTTCGCCAGTTCTCGGCAGATATAGGTGAACGCCTCGGCAAAAGCGTCCCAATCGGGATGCCCTACGTGCAGTTCACGGTTGCCAGCCAGCCCACTTGCCATAGCAATCAGCATATCGTTCGTGCTCGTATCCCCATCCACCGTAATCATATTAAAGCTGGTATCCGTTGCCTGCTTTAATAGTTGATGAAGCGCCGTCTGTCCGATTACTGCATCACAGGTCATAAAAGCGAGCATCGTTGCCATATTCGGATGTATCATGCCCGATCCCTTGGCCGCCCCGGCGATGTGCACGGTCACACCGTCCACTTCAACCGCCACACATGCTTCCTTTTTAACCAAGTCCGTTGTCAGAATGGCTTGGGTAAATTGCTCTGCTCCATCGTTTGCCCCGTTCATACGGTCAGGTAAGGAGGATATACCTTCAAGCACACAATCCATTTTCAAATGCTCGCCGATCACGCCTGTCGAGGCGACGGCTACATTGCTCTCAGCAACACCCAGTTCATGAGCCGCAGCCGAACGCATAGCGTAGGCATCCTGCTCTCCTTGTTGTCCCGTGCAGGCATTGGCGTTTCCGCTGTTCACCACTACTGCCTGCAATCGACCATCTGCCAAGCTCTCGCGGGTCACCTTCAGCGGTGCAGCCTGAAACACATTGGTGGTGTACACCGCAGCAGCTGTCGCTTCTACCTCACAACGAATCGCGCCCATATCGTTGCGGTTCGAATTTTTTAGCCCGCAGTGTAATCCTCCGGCTGTAAAACCACGCGGAGTTACGATGTTACCCCCGTTCACTACTGTAAACTCTACTTTGCCCATAATTATGTGCCCTCGTTCGCAACATATTCGATGAATGACAGCTGTTTGTATTCCAAATTCCCGCTCGCTGCCGTTATCCGTATCCATGTTGCAGTTACTTGCTACTTACGGATATACCGGTATGAAGCCTAGCCCGAGGTTCTCCTCCCATCCCATCATCAAATTTAAATTCTGAATCGCCTGCCCAGCGGCACCCTTCACAACATTATCAATGACAGAAATAATCGTAAGACGCCCGGTTCGGGCATCTGCTGCAAAACCGATGTCACAGTAATTCGAACCCATTACTTCCTTCGTTGCTGGCCATATACCTTCGCCACGTACACGGACAAAAGGATGGCCTTTATAATAATCCCGGTATAACCCGATAAGATCTTGATCTGTATGGTCACCCTTCAGCGTGACATAAATCGTACTCATAATTCCTCGGGTCATGGGAACAAGTTGTGTTGTAAACGTAATCGTAACGTCCTCGCCCGCAATATCGCCCAGTACCTGTTCGATCTCAGGGATGTGCTGGTGCTTATTCACCTTATAAGCCTTAAAATTCTCGTTCATTTCCGCATAGTGCGAAACGAGGCTTGTTCCCCTACCCGAGCCGGATACCCCGGATTTGGCATCCACAATCAGCGACCGATGGTCGATCCAATCCGCTTTCAGCGCAGGAATAATCCCCAGCAATGTTGCAGTCGGATAACAGCCCGGATTTGAAATAAAAGAAACGCCCGCCAGCTTTTCTGCATACACCTCACTGAGTCCGTATACCGCTTGCTTGAGATATTCGGGGGAAGCCGCAGGCTTTTTATACCAAGCTTCATACATTTCCCCGCTTCGGAGCCTAAAGTCCCCGGAAAGATCAATGACCTTCAGTCCGACATCAAGAAGCTGCGGCACTAACTTGGTACTAACGCCCGATGGCGTAGCAGTGAAAACCAGATCGGCCTTAGCAGCAATTTCGTGGACTTCGACACCGTCCAAATCCTGCACCACAATGTCCGTCAGATGTGGAAATCCGTCACTGATTGGGACACCCGCGCTGGACGAAGAAATAACAGATACAATCTCTACTTGCGGATGATGAACCAAAAAACGAATCAGCTCCACCCCGCCATACCCGGTGGAACCGACAATTGCCACTTTTAACTTGCTGCTCACAGACCTTCCTCCATTCCGTTCGTATGAAATATGTATTATTATACGACTCTATTTATATAAATACAACACCTCATGTCATGTTATTCCCCCTAATTTAAAATATGCGCTCTTGTCTATTCTTTTGACCGACAAGCTATACGAGCTATAATAAAGTAAATAAAAAAATAGACAGCGAACTTCTTGAATACAGCTTGCCACTTTGCATAAAGAATAAGGGAGATATTCCCTTTACATGATCTCACTTATTGGAGTTCATCTCGATTGGTCATTTGCTGCACTTTATGGACTTGTTGAACATGAAGGGAGTACATGTAGCACTACATACAAGAGGAAATCACATGCGCTGCATCTAGTGAATCTGCTCAGAGGAACCGCTGAAGCGGATAATTGGGGTCGAAAATAAACCTATACGTTAGGGGTGTTACACATCGAAACATATACAGCGAATATCGTTATAGATGCAAAAGCAAAGTTAGGCGAGGGTCCCAGCTGGGATCAGCGGTTTCAACGTTTATTTTGGGTCGATATTAAAGGCTTTCAATTGCATATCTACGATCCTTCTACATGCACAGATCGTACAATAAATGTTGGTGAACATATTGGTGCAGTTGTACCTTATCTCAAAAATAAAGTGATCGTAGCGCTGATTAGCGGTCTATATTGTTTAGATATTGAGACAGGGGCCAAAGTATTAATTCATGATCCTGAGGAAGGTAGACTAGGTAATCGTTTTAATGATGGAAAATGCGATCCTGCCGGACGTTTTTTAGCAGGAACCATGAGTCTAAATGGCGAACATGCGCAAGGAGCATTGTATAGTCTGAACACAAAAGGCAAGGTCTCCTTACTGGTTGGTAAAGCTTCCATATCTAATGGATTAGCCTGGAGCGCAGATCATCGTACAATGTATTACATTGATACTCCAACATTGGAGGTGGTCTCCTTCGATTACGATGTGGTGCAAGGCACTATTAGGAATAAGCAACTGGTGGCTAGATTGGATGAAAGTGAAGGGTATCCAGATGGCATGACAATCGATGCAGAGGGCATGTTGTGGGTCGCGAGATGGGGTGGTAAACGTGTCTCCCGTATCCATCCTGCTCATGGAGAAGTAATTGCTGAGGTATCACTTCCCGTCAATTGTGTGACTTCGTGCGCTTTTGGCGGTGAACAGCTGGATGAGTTATATATTACGACTGCTCAAGATGATGATAGTGCCGATCAACCCTTAGCAGGCGGCCTATTTATGGTCAAGACAGGGGTAAAAGGAACGCCTACCTCGTATTTTAATCAAGGACAAACGGCAAATTGGCTTGAACGATTGGTAAAATGAATCTAGTAAAGCATGCTGAAGAGAGAAGAGCCTACTATATTAGTGGGCTCTCCTGCATGGATTCAGTTAAGAGCATGCCTCCAGAAAGCCCTCTTTGTTTCAGCTTTCCTTCTTAAACCCTTCACCCAATACCTCACGAGTATTACTTATTATCACAAAAGCTTCCGGGTCTACCAAGCGGACGAGCGTTTTAAGGCGAGTTACCTCGTTTTGTCCGACTACAACCATAAGCACAGGACGTTCTTCGTTCGTGTAACCGCCCCGTCCTGCCAGCTCTGTCAATCCTCGGTTCAAATCCTGCAAAATAGCCTGCGTGATCGTTTCTTTCTGATTGGATATGATGTAAGCCACTTTGGAGTAGCCCAATCCCATTTCCACGGCATCAATGACCTTACCCGTTACAAACAAGCCGATCAACGCATACAGCGCCCGTTCCGGCGAGAGGGCGAAACCAGCCAGTGTAATCACCGTGCCATCCATCAACATAACACAGAGAGAAAGACTAAAACCCGTATATTTTTGAATAATCTGCGCCAAAATAGCCAATCCACCCGTCGAGCCCCTGCCCCGAAACACGGTACCTAAACCCAATCCTACTCCGATTCCACCATATAGCGAAGCCAGCAACGGATTGGTTGTCGGAACTGCCCAATCCTTCGTAACATAAACGAATAGCGGCAGCATAATACTTCCCAGCAGAGAACGCAAACCGTATTTTTTCCCTAACAGCAGGACCCCTGCTATAAATAATGGAATATTCATTCCCCACTGCGTATAGGCTGGTTCCAGGCCAAACAGCTCCTCGCCCAAGATAGACAAGCCCGATACCCCCCCGGATGCAATCCGGTTTGGGAGCAAGAACATGTTAAAGGTCAGCGCTGTAATGAAAGAGCCGAGTATAATCAGCAAAATATCGGTCACGTTGCGTGCGGGTCCGCTGGCGGCAATCAGAGGCTTGCGTCGTCTTCGGCGAGCAGCGGGAGGATTCAATTGAGGCATCATTCGTGTTCTCCTTTAATTAAAAAATACCGTTACACAAAAATTCCTACAGTCTGCAGGCACATGGTCTGCGGACTGTAGGAAAACGTACAGGCTATTATTCTGCGTCCAGCTTAATTTGGCTGCGCAGGTAACCATCGATGAAGGGATCGAGATCGCCATCCATGACAGCCCCTACGTTGCCAGTTTCCACGCTAGTACGGTGATCCTTAACCATGCTGTATGGATGGAACACGTAGGAGCGAATTTGGCTGCCCCATGCAATATCGGACTGTTCTCCGCGGATTTCATCCAAATGCTGACGCTGCTCTTCGATCTTACGCTCGTAGAGCTTGGAACGGAGCATCGTCATGGCACGCTCTCGGTTCTTGATCTGGGAGCGTTCATTTTGACAGGTCACGACAATACCGGAAGGTAAATGCGTAATCCGAACGGCTGAATCGGTCGTATTAATATGCTGACCGCCCGCACCACTGGCCCGGTACGTATCAATTTTAAGATCTTCCGTGCGGATCTCAACGTCCACATCATCCGCAATTTCAGGCACCACATCACAGGATACGAACGATGTATGCCGACGGCCGGAGGAATCAAATGGAGAGATACGAACAAGCCGATGCACGCCTTTCTCCGCTTTCAAATAGCCATAGGCATTATAACCTTTGATCAAAAGTGTTACACTCTTAATTCCTGCTTCATCACCCGCTAGATAATCCAGGGTCTCTACCTTAAAGCCCCGTTTTTCAGCCCAGCGAGTATACATCCGTAGCAACATTTGTCCCCAGTCTTGGGACTCCGTTCCGCCTGCTCCCGGATGCAACTCCAGGATGGCATTAAGTTTGTCATACGGCTGATTCAAAAGCAATTGCAACTCAAACTCCTGAAGCTTGCTCAGCAGAGAACTGACACTATTCTCGATTTCTCCAGCCAGTGTTTCATCGCCTTCCTCATCAGCCAGCTCAGCCATCATGCCGGCATCTTCGTATTCCTGACGAAGCTGTTCATAGCTGTCTACTGAAGACTTAACAGCGTTCATTTCTGCAATTACACCTTGGGCTTTATCATTATCATCCCAAAAGTCAGGTGCAGCCATCTTTACTTCAAAGTTTGCGATCATTTCCTGTTTGAGATCTAAGTCAAAGAGACCCCCTAAGGTTTGTTAGTTTCTTGCCTATTTCTCGCAAATCATGCTTTACACTTGGATCAATCATGCTGTCATTCTCCTTTTAATATATGGTTAGGGGAAGTAAAAGCGTTGTGAGTTACGGCTGGGTGAAGAGACGCTGCGCGAATGATTTGATCTTACGATCGCTGTTGCAGCGAGATGCCCTTGATTGGATTAACACATTCAAAGGTGGGCATCTCACTGCAAAGGCGAACGCTGACGCTTCTCCAGATTCAAATCCTTCACTTCGCTACCGACCGCCGTAAAGTCAAACGACTTATAGATAATCGGCTCAGGTATGTGAGCCGAGTCAAGAGCTGAATTAACTGACAAGCAAGCTAAGACCCGCTTGCTTGTCATAATTATAGAAATAGGGACAATCTTCTCAAGAAAAAAATATTCAAACTGATCCTCCAACAAAAACACTATAAGCTGAAAACATCAGTGCATCCCCTGTATGGCACAAAATGGCCGACGGTCAGTGGTTGAACTGCCGCCTGCCATTATATGCACTGCAGGGAATAGTGTATCTCAAGACTCTCCCTTAATTTCAATCCGTTATTTTCTACGCGGACGCGAAGGAGCGGATTTCTTTTTAGGAGCAGCTGGTTCACCACTCGTCGAGATTTTGTCTTCGTCGATGACAGCCTGACGCTCTTGATTGGATTCAATTTGTGCTTTCATGATGTATGTCGCTACTTCCTCTTGGATGCTAGCAATCATAGCATGGAACATTTCGAAGCCTTCAAATTGATACTCGCGCAGAGGATCGGTACCGCCATAAGCACGCAAGTGAATACCTTGACGCAATTGATCCATAGCATCAATATGGTCCATCCATTTGCTATCGACCGCACGCAGTACGATAACTTTCTCGAACTCGCGTACCATATCTTCGCCAATCATTTCTTCACGGCTGTGGTATCTGTCGGTAACTTTTTCGAAGATCATATCCACGATCTCCTCTTTTTCCTTGCCCCACAGGTCGTCACGTGTAAGTGTATTTTCCTCAAGCAGGTTGTTATTCACATACTCTGCTACTTCTTCAAGCTCCCAGTTTTCAGGAATGTCATCACCGCAATGAGCTTCCACCACACGCTCAATGACAGGCTTGATCATGTCAAACACAATTTCCTTGATGTTCTCTGATTCCAGCACCTCACGGCGTTGTTTGTAAATAATAGCACGCTGCTGGTTCATTACATCATCATACTGGAGAACAACTTTACGCTGATCAAAGTTGTTGCCTTCGACGCGTTTTTGAGCTGATTCGATAGCACGTGTAATCATGCGACTTTCGATGGGTTGGTCTTCCTCGAAGCCCAAACGCTCCATCATATTCAGTACGTTGTCCGCACCAAAACGCTTCATTAACTCATCGCCCAGCGATAAGTAAAACTGTGTGGAGCCCGGATCACCCTGACGTCCTGCACGTCCGCGAAGCTGATTATCAATACGACGGGATTCATGACGTTCTGTACCGATGATGTGCAAACCACCAAGTTCTGATACGCCTTCACCCAGTACGATGTCAGTACCACGTCCGGCCATGTTGGTAGCGATGGTAACTGCGCCTGCTTCACCTGCACGGGAAATAATCTCAGCTTCCTCAGCATGATACTTGGCGTTAAGCACTTTGTGACGAACGCCTTTGCGTTTCAGCATTTCAGAAAGAAGCTCCGAGTTTTCAATAGAAACCGTACCTACTAATATCGGCTGGTTCTTTTTGTTACGCTCCAGGATTTCATCTACCACAGCATGGAATTTGCCTTTCACGCTCTTGTACACTATGTCAGGCATATCTACACGCTGGTTAGGCTTATTCGTCGGAATTTGGAGCACTTCCAGACCATATATTTTTTTGAATTCTTCTTCTTCTGTTTTAGCTGTACCCGTCATACCCGCCAATTTGCGGTACATACGGAAATAGTTTTGGAATGTAATTGTCGCCAATGTCATGCTTTCATTTTGTACAATGATGTTTTCCTTTGCTTCAATAGCTTGGTGCAAACCATCACTGTAACGACGTCCAGCCATCAAACGACCTGTAAACTCATCGACAATTAGGACTTCACCGTCAGCCACGACATAGTCCACATCCAAACGCATAATAGCATTAGCCTTCAATGCTTGTACAATGTGGTGATTGATTGTAACACTTTCCTGATCGTACAGGTTTTCGAGACCAAAGAAATTTTCAGCTTTGGATACGCCGTTTTCGGTCAATGCAACTGACTTCACCTTAATATCCAGGGTGTAGTCTTCTTCAACATTCAGGCTCTTCACAAAACGGTCAGCTGCAAAATACAGCTCGGTCGACTTCTGAGCTTGTCCTGAAATAATCAATGGTGTACGGGCTTCATCGACGAGAATGGAATCCACTTCATCAATGATACAGAAGAACAACGGACGTTGTACCATCTGCTCTTTGTAAAGCACCATATTATCGCGCAGATAATCGAACCCGAACTCGTTGTTTGTACCGTATGTGATGTCACAAGCATACGCTGCCTGCTTGGCGGCATGATCCATATTCGCCAAATTCAGTCCTACAGTCATCCCCAGGAAGTTGTAGATTTGTCCCATTTCTCCGCTGTCACGCTGCGCCAAATAGTCATTGACCGTAACCACGTGCACGCCTTTGCCCAACAGAGCATTCAAATAAACCGGCAGTGTTCCTACCAGTGTCTTACCTTCACCGGTTTTCATTTCGGCAATTTTACCTTCATGCAGCGCAATACCGCCGAGCATCTGTACGTCATAATGACGTTTACCCAGCACCCGTTTGGACGCTTCGCGAACAGTAGCAAAAGCTTCTGGCAAGATTTCTTCAGCCGTAGTCCCCTGTTCGACCCGAGCTTTAAATTCCGCCGTCTTTGCTTGCAACTCCTCATCCGAGAGCTTTTCAAAATCCGGCTCTATCTTATTGATCAGTTCAACCGTCTTCATTAAACGCTTGACGTCACGTTCATTGGTATCTCCGAAGATTTTCTTAACAATTCCTAGCATGGTTTACCCCTTTCGCGCAAAACAATTAATAGAATCAATTTCACAATTAGAAAGGGTCCATGATGAAATTGATTCCCGATATGTTTGACAGGCCCGGCTGTACCAGCCCATCGTGCGATGTTCTTTGCATAAATTGTAACAGTTTGTAGGACATGCCGCAACACAAGCAGCCTCCAGATTTGCATCCGGTTAAAGATACCAAAACAATTGACGCACGAAATACACAACTTGGTTACACTTATCCAAGTTGAATTTTCCTTACATTTACAAAAAAACATATAAAAGAGCCTTATCCCGCCAGGTTCGCAAGGATAAGGCTCGTGTTTGTTTTCATTTTCCTAATATCCATGAAGCATACTTCAATCGAAATCGTTCTAGACATTTTAAAATGTGAAAAGTTCCTACTTACAGGCTATTCCCGTTCGATCAGACCGTATTTACCATCATTGCGCTTGTAAACTACGTTAACTTCTTCGTTATCAATATTGGAAAATACAAAGAAATTATGTCCAACCATGTTCATTTGAAGAATAGCTTCTTCCACATCCATAGGTTTCAATAAGAAACGCTTGGTGCGGACGACTTCCAGCTCATCCAGTTCTACATCCTCATCTTCAGCAACAGCCACGCCACCTGCCGAATCCTCCACAAAAAGTGTTTTCAAACTACCTTCCTGACGGAATTTTCGGTTTAGCTTGGTTTTGTGCTTGCGAATTTGCCGTTCAAGCTTGTCTACCACGGCATCAATGGATGCATACATGTCATCGCTCTCGTCTTCGGCACGGAGTACAAGCCCCGGCAAAGGAATGGTTACTTCTACAGTGTGCAAATCTCTGGTTGTGCTTAACGTTACACTTCCATCAGACGTCGGGGGTGCATCGAAATACTTTTCAAGTCTGCTGAATTTCTTATCAACGTAGTCCTTCAAAGCGTCGGTAACCTCGATCTGTTGACCTCGTACTGTTAAGTTCATAGGGCACGCCTCCTTTGCCCCTTCAGTATAGCACATATGTTAACGCCAAGTAAAAAAAGAGACCAACATTTCGAAGCTATTTTACAAAATTCTTCTTTTTTCGCTAAAACGCTTCCCATAACGTCATTCTTTGAAAACAGGTATGTTTAAAATCGACTTGCATACATATGTGAATAATGAGTGCATATACGAATATTGCTCCGCTGACGTCATGACAAACAACTATTTTGGGCTTCATGCTAAGCGATTTTATCGAAAAAGGGGGTGTCCCTTTCCCGCTGGACAGGTACATGGACTTGTGCGGTATGCAAGGCCTGGTTACAACCCAGACAATTTATACGAAAGGATTATTACACCCAGCCTAGCTGGCTCTTCCTATACGGAGATCTCAAGATAACAGATTTGGAAGAGATGGAAAGTAGGAAGCTAATCCATGGCTTTTATTCAGCGTTACGTAACGAACCAGACGGGGGCTGTCACCTTTATAGGGAATACACTTGGGCTGGCACGTTCTAATTCGGTAGGAGTGCCGGGAACAGCGACCAGCATTGGCGCTTTCATCACAACCAATACAGCCTCTCGCTTCGGCACGTATCCATTTGGCACGACTTCTACCTTTACCAGTAACTCATCGACAGCATTCCTTGTGCTCCCTGCGGGCAGTACAGTGCTGTATGCTGAGCTTATTTGGGGAGGAAGTTATGCCAACGGCAGCACCAATGTATTGTCCAGCGCCAGTAACCCGGTCACATTTCAGACACCTGCTTTATCTACCACGGTCAGCCCTGAATCTGCAACATCAGTCAACGTCACCAGTCTCAGTACCTATGTGAGAACAGCAAATGTCACAAATCTGGTCATTCAAGGCGGTGCAGGGGCATACACGGTCGGAAATGTGACGGGCACCATCACGGTTCCGGATTCCACCAACACCAACCATGCCGGCTGGACGCTGGCTGTGGTGTACAATAACCCATCTCTGCCCTTCCGTAACCTGTCGCTGCGTGTAGGCGGTGAGGGGGTCAGCAGTGCTACTGGCTCGGTCAACGTTGTAGTGAGTGGCTTTGCCACTCCTGTACAGGGAACTCTGCGCGGCAGGGCGCTGATTAGCGCCCAAGAGGGTGACGTGGACATCACTGGTGACCGTGCGTTGTTTGGACCTACCACATCCAGTTTGACTGCGCTGTCTGGGCCTAATAATTTTTCGACTAATTTTTTCGCTTCGCAAATAAACGGAGATGACGGTACATTGGTCACGACCGGGACCTTCGGTACAACTAATGCCGTAAATGGGACACCTGGAACGCAGGTGACCGGCGGACGGCAAGGCTGGGACATTACCAATGTCGATATTTCCTCCACGCTGCTCAACAGCCAAACGACAGGTGTCCTCCAGCTGACAACCAATGGCGACATTTACACTGTAAATGCCAATGCCATTCAAATTGATATCAATGCTCCGCTGGTGACCCTGACCAAAACTGCCAGCTCTACAGGATTGGTTATTGGCGATACAGTTACCTATACGATTAACATTTCGAATACGGGACTCGTCAGTGCTTCCAACACAGTACTTACCGATACCATACCAGCCGGGGCTACCTTCGTACCTGGCAGTGTTGTTGTCGCGGGCACAGCCCAGCCAACGGCCAATCCCGCTACAGGTATCACAGTGGGCAGTGTAGCTCCTGCTTCCACGGTGACCATTACATTCCGTGCAACCGTCACTTCATTGCCAGCAAACACCCAGCTAGGTAATCAGGCATCCGCATCCTTTTCCTTCCAAACTGTACCTGGAGGGCCTGTCATTTCTGGCAACGTTCCGTCCAACACTGCCAGTACACCGATCTACCAGCCCGTCATCGGGATTGTTAAAAGTGCCAATACAACGGCTGCTACAGTCGGAGATACGATTACGTACACGTTTCAAATATCCAACACGGGCAGCATTGCTGCAAATCTCAGCTTTTCGGAGAGCATTCCCGCCGGATCATCCTTCATACCGGGTAGTGTGACCATTGGCGGTTCCTCCGTGCCTGCTGCCAATCCCGCTACTGGTTTTTCAGTAGGAACGATTAATACAGGTGCTACTATACCCGTGACCTTCCAGACCCTGGTCAATGTGGTTCCCGCCTCTGGTAATTTGACCGATCAGGCGGCTTACACGTATACCTTCACACCACCTGACGGACGTGTATTGAACGGAAGCGGGACGTCCAACACGCTCACCATTCCCGTCTCCTCACCAAATGTGACCGTGACAAAGGCCTCTTCTCTGGCAGCAGCCGCAGTCGGAGAGACTGTTCAGTTTACCCTAACCGCCACAAACAACGGAATCGCCAATGTGACCAATGTAGTCGTTACCGATCCGCTGCCAAACGGAGTTGCCTTTGTACCTGGTAGCGTCACCGTGAACGGAACTGCTTCTGCGACTGCTACACCTGTGAACGGCATTCCGATCGGTACTTTAGCTCCAGGCGCATCGGTTACGGTTGTATTTCGGGCAGCCATTAATTCTCTGCCTTCTCCTGCACAGATCAACAATCGTGCAACTGTCAGCTTCACTTCTGGGGCCTTTACCGGATCATCTTTGTCCAATCTTGTAACCATACCTGTCGTTATCGCGGCGCCGACAATTACCAAGAGCGCAAGCTCCAACCGTGCCAGCGTTGGCGGAATAATTACTTATTCATTCCTCATCGCTAATACCGGAACAGTCGTATTAAACACGACCTTAACGGAAACTGTACCGACAGGCTCCACCTTTATTCCCGGAAGCGTCATTGTCGGCGGATCCTCAGTGCCAGGCGCCAATCCTAATACGGGAATTTCAGTGGGCACCGTAAACCCTGGTGCACAAATTACAGCCTCATTCCAGACGACAGTAGATTCCCTACCACCCGGGGGTGGATTAAACGATCAGGGCCTGCTCCAATATTCATATCAGTTGCAAGACGGAAGAACCCTCTCGGGCTCGCTTTTTTCCAATATTGTTTCCGTATCGATTTCGCTTCCCAACGTAGCCGTAACCAAGTCTGCGGGATTCACATCCGTTAGTGTTGGCGAAACGCTGACCTACAGCGTGAACGCCGTTAATAACGGAATTGACCCCATCACAAACACCGTGATTACCGATCCACTCCCCGGCAGCGTGTCATTTGTACCCGGAAGCGTAACCGTCGGTGGTTCACCTGTGAGCACAGTCGATCCAAGAAGTGGCATTCCAGTCGGTACCATTGGCGCAGGCGCATCCGTGCAGGTGTCCTATGCCGTGCTAGTCAACGCCGTTCCGTCCGTACAGCCGCTGCAAAACACAGCCAGTGTCAGCTTCACCAGCGGTGCTTTTACCGGAACATCCCAGACAAATACCGTCTCTGTGCCGGTTTATCAGCCTCGTATCAGTGTGGTCAAATCTGCAAATACAACAGCAGCTACGATAGGCGACACAATTCTGTATACATTGTTGGTCGCGAACAACGGTAACTATAATGCTTCTGTAACGCTGACAGATGTTATTCCTGCCGGTTCCACATTTATGGAGAACAGCGTAGTAATCAATGGTGTTAGTCAGCCCGGAGCCAGTCCAGCAGCAGGCATTTTCATCGGAACCGTGTCGCCGCAAAGCCCTATCACACTGACATTCCAAACCGTAGTAGCCTCTCTTCCAACACCATCTCAACTGACAGACCAGGCCACCGCCGCCATTTCCTTTACGTTGCCTGATGGGCGGGTGCGAACAGATAGCACATCGTCCAACGTGCTATCCATTCCTGTGTCTGCGCCGAATGTGTCCATTTCGAAGACTGCAAACCGTTTCACCGCCATTCCAGGTGATTCGGTATTATACACCCTGACCGTACTTAACAACGGAATCCAGACCGTGAACAATGTGGTCGTTTCCGATCCTATCCCGGCCGGCTCTCAATTCACTGCGGGTAGCGTAACGCTGAATGGCTCCACAATAGCCAGTGGAGATCCTTCTTTAGGTATCGTAATTGGGAGCATTGCCGCTGGAGGGGGAGCTACGATCACCTTCAGGGTAACGGTATCCTCTCCATTACCAAGTCCACCGCAGCTCACCAATCAATCGCGTGTCAGCTACACGAGCGGTGCTTTTTCCGGCGTGTCAGTATCTAACCCGGTGACAGTAGCCGTCAATGCTCCAGTGCTAACTGTAAGTAAAACTGCTGACCTCCTACGGGCAACAGTTGGCGATATCGTAACGTATTCCGTGGCGGTAACCAACCATGGTAACATAGCTGCTGCTGCCACATTGACAGACAATATTCCCGCAGGCTCAGCACTAGTACCGAACAGTGTGGTCGTCAGCGGTGTTCCTATTCCTGGTACCAGTCCCGAAGCAGGTCTGTCTATTGGCTCCATTGCACCTGGAGCCGTAACTCAAACAACTTTTCAGGTGGTGATTACTTCCGTGCCTTTACCTCCCCAACTCACCGACCAGGCGAATATCAGCTTTTCCTTTCAACCGCCGGATGGCCGGATTGTTAACGGCAATGTTTCGTCCAATATTGTCACAATTCCTGTATCGTCACCCAATGTGCAGGTCAGTAAAAGCACCTCGGCAACTGATGCCGTTCCTGGTGATACGATAACCTATACTATTACAGCTACCAATAGTGGCATCGAAATCATAACAGATGTTCGTGTGACCGATACCATTCCGACAGGCTCCTCTTTTGTTCCTGGCTCCGTTATCGTAAATGGAACAACGCTGCCGTCAGCTAGCCCCTTAACGGGGATTCCAATTGGCTCCATCGCTGCTGGAGCGTCAACAACCGTTACCTTTTCCGTGTCTGTCAACAGCCTGCCTGACCCACCTCAGCTGAGTGATCAGGCTACAGTTTCTTTTACCAGCGGTACACTGAACTTCACATCACTCTCCAACACCGTTGTCGTCCCTGTTTACCAGCCTATTATCAGTCTTCTTAAAACCGCAAATACGAGTCAAGCAACGGTAGGCGACACCGTAGTCTATACACTCACTGCCCAAAATACAGGTAATCTAGCAGCGACCGCCACCTTCACCGATGCCATTCCATCTAGTTCCTCCTTTATACCGAATAGCGTCACCGTGAACGGTCTGCCTGTTGCTGGAGCCAATCCCCAATCAGGGGTAATAGTCGGAAACATTGCAGCGGGGGCTTCTGTTTCTCTTACCTTTCAAGTGGTCATTAACGCTGTCCCCACTGGCCAGGGCCTGTTAAATCAAGGTTCGGCCACATTCACTTTCCAGCCACCTGACGGTCGCACATTAAACGGAAGCGTCCAATCCAATCCGGTGTTTATTCCTGTATCCAATCCAGATGTCACCGTGACCAAAACAGTCAATCAGACTTCTGTAGCCTTTGGAGACACCATTACGTACACCATTACCGCAGCAAACGGAGGCATTGAACCTGTAACAGGGACGGTCTTTATCGACCCGATAGCTGATGGCACTACTTTTATACCTAACTCCGTACAAGTCAACGGTATCACTATACCAGGAGCCAACATTGCTACAGGTGTGTCCGTAGGCACTGTTCCAGCTGGCAGCTCAGCAACGGTTACCTTCCAGGCCACAGTAACATCCTTGCCAGCATCAGGTTTGTCAACAGATCAGGCAACGGTATCCTTTAATTCCGGGGCTTTTGCAGGTCAATCCATCTCGAATCAAGTCAGCCTGCCTGTATTACAGCCGATCTTGAATGTGACCAATACCCTCAGTGCGGATCGTGCTACCGTAGGGAATACACTTGGTTTTTTCATCACTGTAACCAATACCGGCAACGCGCCTGCAGAAACGGTCGTGCTTGATCTGTTATCCAGCTCGCTTAGCCTGAATCAAAATAGCGTATTGGTCAACGGTGCGCCCATTCCCGGAGCAGACCCTATTACAGGCATTAATATCGGTTCAATCGCACCAGGCGCGACGGTAACCGTCTCATTTAGCGCCGTGGTCATATCAGTACCACCTGGCTCTATACTGACCAACCAGGCCACTGTGAACTACACGTTCCAATTGCCAGATGGACGAACATTGACTGGAAGCGGAGCAGCCCTGCCTGTATCCATTCCAATCTCGTCACCGAATGTTACAGCCACGAAGGCAGCTGAGGTGGCTGTCGCTGTCGTGGGCGATTCTGTCCCATATGTCATAACTGCGTTCAATAACGGACTCGATCCGGTTACTAGCGTAATCGTTACGGACACCATTCCTTTCGGAACCGCCTTTGTCCCGGGCAGCGTTACAATTAATGGTACTCCTGTTGTTACAGCCAACCCACAAAATGGCATTCCTGTCGGAACGCTTGGAGCTGGTGGCGGAGCCACGATTCGCTTTTTGCTTAACGTACAATCCCTGCCGACACCGGCGTCCATCACTAATGAAGCAACCGTCAGCTTTACTTCAGGTGCATTTAATGGATTTTCGGTATCCAATCCCGTTACCATCCCTGTGTATCAACCGATCGTCACTGTAACTAAAAGCGCGGGAGCGGGAAGAGCTACAGTTGGAGATACTGTAACCTATACATTCTCCGTTACGAACTCTGGAAACATCGGTGCAGATACCGTACTTAGTGATCCCATTCCGGCAGGGGCAGCTTTTATACCTAATAGTGTAGTGATCAATGGCACCGCAGCACCTGGTTCAGATCCAAGTGTTGGGATCCCATTGGGTATCATAGGTGCAGCTACGACCGTCACTCTGACCTTTCAGACAGTCATTACCTCACTGCCCGCATCAGGTACATTGGTCAATCAGGCGACCGCAGCTTACAGCTATCAACCACCAGATGGTCGTGTCCTGACTGGAAGTGCAGTATCTCCGTCCGTGACCGTCTCGGTCTCTTCGCCAGATGTGGACGTTATCAAAACAGCCTCCGCTACAGATGCTGTAGTCGGAGATACCATTACGTATACTGTCGTCGCTACGAATAACGGAATCAGTCAAGTCGTCAATGCCGTTGTATCTGATCAGCTGCCGCCCGGCACCAGCTTTGTTTCTGGCAGTGTAACCGTGAATGGCACATCTGTACCTACTGCATCACCAAGCTCAGGTATCCCTGTTGGCACCATTGCAGTAGGTGGCTCGGCAGCCGTTACATTCCAGGTCTCCGTCGTTAGTCTGCCGCAGCCGCCGCAAATAACTAATCAAGCAACCGTCAGCTTTACTTCGGGCGCGTTGACCTCGTCTTCGCAATCCGATCCGGTGACCTTGCCTGTTTATCAGCCAATCATCGGCCTGACCAAAACCGTCAATACCGTCAATACACAGATCGGATCAACATTGGTCTATACCCTGACACTCACCAATACCGGAAATATTGCCGTTATACCTGTGCTGTCGGATAACATTCCTACTGGCTCTGAGCTACTGCCTAACAGCGTAGTCGTTAATGGCATCCTTGTACCAGGAGCTTCGCCAGTTACAGGCATAACGCTCGGATCACTGGCCCCTTCAGGCAGTATTACAGTGAGCTTCCAAACCATCGTCTCGTCTCTGCCAGTTCCGCCTATATTAACCGACCAAGGGCAAGCGAATTTTACGTACTCACCACCAGATGGTAGGGTGCTGAGTGGTTCCGTCACATCCAATACAGTCAATGTTGCTGTGTCTGCACCTAATATTCAGGTGACGAAAACATCCAGTCTGGCAGCCGCTGTAGTCGGAGATACGATCAGATATACACTGAGCATCACGAATAGCGGTGTGGATTCAGTCACAGATACTGTCGTGACCGATACAATTCCTGCAGGTACCTCCTTCGTTCCGGGCAGTGTCCTCATCGACGGAGTAGCCTTCCCTAATGCCTCTCCGATTGCTGGAATTGCCATTGGAAACGTCGCACCTGGAAATACATTCGTCGTCAGTTTCCAAACGACTGTCCAGTCTTTGCCGCAACCACCCCTGCTCACAGATATTGCAGCCGTCACGTTTACTAGCGGAACGTTCACTGGCACTGCCTTTTCCGATCCACTCATCGTACCTGTGTTCCAACCGCTAATTGCAATTACTAAAGCATCCAGCACTCTTAACGCCTCCGTCGGCGATACACTGACGTACACGATTACGGCCGTAAATAGCGGCAATATTGCAGCAGCACTTACCATCAGCGATAACATCCCAGCCGGATCGACTTTCCTTGCCAACAGTGTCAGCATTGCTGGCAGTCCGCAACCTGGATTGTCCATCGAAACTGGCGTTCCCGTTGGATCCGTGTTGCCAGGCGGAACGGTATCCGTAACGTTCCAAACCGTTATCAATACTCTGCCTAATCCACAGGTACTGGTCGATCAGGCATCAGGCTCATTCACTTTCCAACCACCAGATGGCAGAACAGTATCCGGATCTGCGGTATCCAACACAGTTAGTATCTCTGTATCCTCACCAGATGTGAGCATTGTCAAAGGAACAGCAGCTACAGACGCCATTGTCGGCGATATCATCACCTATACCTTGGCCGTTTCCAACAATGGAATCAGTACCGCCAATAATATAGTGGTTTCAGATATCATTGCAGCAGGAAGCTCCTTTGTGAATGGCAGTGTTACTGTAAATGGAACCTCCTTCCCTGATGGAAATCCTGGATTTGGTATTGCCATCGGTACGCTCGCTCCAGGAGCTGTTACTACCGTTACGTTCCAGGCTCGAGTTGATTTCTTGCCCACATCGGCACAATTAACCAATCAGGCATCCGTTAGCTTTACCAGCGGGGCATTTACTGGCAGTTCAACATCTAATGTGGTAACTATTCCAGTCTTCCAGCCGATCCTGACAGCAGTCAAAACAAGCAATACTAATAATGCCACCGTCGGAGACATCATCACTTATACGATTGTCGTATCCAACACGGGTAACATTGCAGCCTCAACTACGGTAAGCGACAATATTCCAGACGGCTCTGTATTCCTTCCCAACACCGTCTCGATTAATGGCATTGCAGCTCCCGGTGCAAGCCCGGTTTCCGGCATCCCGACTCCAGCCATACCACCAGGACAATCGGCAACTGTCACTTTCCAAGTGCTGGTATCTTCCATCCCTGCAACCGTACTGCTGGTTGATCAGGCCGAGGTAGACTATCGCTTTAATGCACCAAATGGGCGAGAGGCAGGCGGTTTCCGTTTATCCAACATTGTTGAGGTTGCCGTGTCACCGCTAGACATCACATTAAGTAAAAGCGTAAGCTCACCTTTCGCCACTACTGGCGAAACCTTGACGTATGAACTCGTGATCTTCAACGAGGATACAAATACCGTGCAAGATGCCCGTTTGCTGGATATTTTGCCAGAAGACATCGAGTTTATTACAGGTTCAGTTCAGATTAATGGATCTACGGTAACAGAAAGCGATCCCGGCACCGGTATACCTTTGCCACCGTTAGAAGCGTATTCCAAGACTGTCATATCCTTTGATGTCCGTATCACAGCGACAGAACAGCCAGGACCACGTACGAATCAGGCACGCCTGTTACTCTCAAATGGTGAAGAAGCGAGTGCCGTTTTGTCCAATGCTGTCACCATTGCCTTACTTCAGCCTGTAGTGAAACTGACGAAAATAGCCAGCACGGAGAGCGTACAGCCAGGTCAAAGCATCACCTATTCCATCATTGCAGAAAATACTGGGAATATCGGTGCATTTGGCTTGTTAACGGACTCACTGCCATCGGAGCTTTCTTTTGTTTCTGGCTCTGTTTCGGTTAATGGAATCCCTCAACATGGCGTCAGTCCAGGGCAAGGCATTGCCCTAGGCACTATCGCACCAGGAGAAAAGACGACTACCCTCTTCTCCGCGCTTGTCGTTCGTGCCTCCGAGTCTGGCACACTGGTGAATCAAGCTTCGCTGGCTTACTCCTACCAGCTGCCGGACGGACGAAGCACGAATCTGGTAACTGCTTCACCTTCTGTCTCGGTTAAAGTAGCCCCTACTGCTAAAGGAGCCTTGTCAGCCGTGCTACGCACAACAGTGTCTACTGTCGCATTAGGCGATGCTGTGCCTTATCAGTTGACTCTTGTTAATGATGGAGGCTCGGTCATTACCGATGTAGTGTTAGCCGATTACGTACCGAATGGAACCATCATAAACCCGAGTAGCTTGAGAATTAGCGGTTCTCCACCTGCTTCTAGCAAGCCGGGTGAACCATTATTTATCGGCAGCTTGCAGGCAGGACAGACAATTGATGTATCCTACAGCGTGAACGTTCAGTCTCTGCCTCTCGGAGGACGTCTAAACAATAGCGTGCGGCTTCAATATGCTGGCAGTGACGGTGCTAGCGAGGTTACCAGCAATACCGTGACTATAGCTGTTTTCGATCCACAGCTTGCCGCAAGTATCTCCACGGAAAATACGGAGGCCATCGCAGGAGAAAGTCTTACCTATACGGTACTGCTCAACAACTTCGGCAACGTAACATCCGAAGTTACACTGCAAAATTTCATTCCTGCCGGGACTCTGTTGATTCCTGACAGCATACAGTTGAACGGTCAATCACTGTCGGGAGCCGATCCAACTATCGGTGTTAGCCTAGGGTATGTGGAACCAGGACAGTCATTGACATTGACTTATCAAGTGACCGTATCGGAGACGCCTCCATCTGGCTACATCGTAAATCAAGCTGCCTTTGCCTACTCGTTTACGCTACCTGGAGGAAGAGTCGTATCAGGGACATTGACTACCAAAGCCGTTACGATCCCAATTGTATCCCCACTGCTCGAATTAGTTAAAAAGGTGAACACCACAGATGCCTCTGTAGGCGACACACTCACCTTCACCATTCAGATTACTAACAAAGGGGGGATCTCTGCACAATATCCGTTGTTCACGGACCCGTTGCCGCATGGACTCATTTATGTACCCAACAGCCTAACTATCCAAGAAAAAGCACAGCCAGGTGCTAATCCCGCCGCAGGTATCACGCTCCCGGATATTGCACCAGGGGAGACGCTCACCCTTACGCTTCAGACGCAAATTCGTGAAGCACCTGCGGATGGAACATTCAGCAACCAGGCCATCATCGAATATACCTCACGTCGTAGTGGAGGAGAGACCATCCAGGAAACCTCCCAGACCAACACCGTTGGCGTGACCGTTATTGCAGCCATTCCTAAACTCACGCTTAGCTCCAGCGCTCTGCGTGTCGGCCAAGAAGATACCCTGTCTTTCACCGTCCATGTGGAAAACATCGGCAATACCCCGCTGGAAGAGCTCTTGCTCACTGCACCATTTGCAGCCGAAGATTTCATTTTGCTGCGAACGGTCACCGTGAATTCTGTGCCGCTTCCGCATCCTAACCTGCTCCAAGATATACCGTTAGGTCGGCTTGACCCAGACTACAAAGCCGTCATCGTATTCTCTTTCGACATCGAATCTGCGCTCCGTGCGTATCTGATCGCCCAAGTTATTCTGCGCTATCAATTCCGTTATCCAGACGGAAGCGTAGAGAAACAATCTGCCTCTTCCAATACCATTTTTGTGGAAATGGCTGACTTTGATGGTTCTCTAGAGTAAATGTTCTGTTGCGTTGAGCTCCTTACCACCGGGTAAGGGGCTTTTTTATGTAATTAGAAAACATAAAAAAGCCCTGGAATAAATTCCAGGGCAGTGCTAGCGCGTTATCCATTGCTAACCATCTTACCAATTATGTAGGTCGGCTATGCCGGGGATGATTATAATTTGGTTACGTTAGCGGCTTGTGGTCCACGTGCGCCTTCGACAATGTCGAACTCCACGTCTTGTCCTTCTTCAAGTGTTTTGAAGCCTTCTGTTTGAATTGCGGAAAAATGTACAAATACGTCGCCGCCGTCAGATGTTTCAATGAAACCATAACCTTTTTCTGCGTTAAACCATTTTACTTTACCTTGCATGCACTAACATTCCCTTCGTCATCAAATGAAGTGAAGCTCTCGCCCACATTTCCGACTATACCACCCAAAGTTATCCATTGTCAATTGGAATTGATAATGTTTTCATTCATAGTTATTCCAATTTTACAAAGCAATCTATTTCTATAGATTGAAATGGTATATTAAGCAAAGAGTTTACTATACAAGTATAGTAAACTCTTTGTAAATGTTTGAAACCCCTAGGGAAAAAACATTGAAAATTTTTCTTATTTCTTTTTTACTTAATTATAGTAAACTACCGTTGGCTGGGGCTCAATTCCTTTTGCATAGTAGTAATTCAAGTTACTTACAAAATCAATTACTTTCTTTGTATCCAGATCGTACACAAGAATGTCTGGATCTCCAGCCATATCAATAATATCTAGACGTCTCGGCGTAGTTCTGCCACTGGTGTCAACAAAAGAGGAACTGTGATATGGTGGATTGCCAGAACTATATGCAGATTCAAAATAGGTAAAAAGCGTGTCAGCATTTAGAACAATCAAAACAGCATTATCTGAGCTTGCATAATTTGAGGTATACTTCACAGGCGTAGTGATACTTTTAATCCGAACATCTGATACATTATGACTTCTTGAAGAATAACTGCCACCACTGGAGAAGTTGAATTCTCTTGACCATTCCAAATTCGGGTTTGCCACCGTTGTATTGGCAATTTGGGTCCCATTCACCTTAATATCTCCATTTGGATACTCAATGACCGTATATAACAAATTGTTCGAGTAAGATGTTAGCTTGGCCGTCTTACCATTAATCGGTGTATCCGCTGGCGAGGCCGCATTCATGTGGATACTATAGCTTTCACCTACCGTTCCTGTGGAAGTAACACGAAGTCCCCAGTCCCCTGCTTTTAAGTCTGTAGCAAACTTCAATTCAGAGGCCTTTCCTCCAAAACCCGTCAAACTTGCTGTTCCCGTGCTCCAATCAATCGAATACAAATCAAATCTATAATTGGGATTACTGGATTTGATCTGAGCCAGAATGCTTCTATCCGTAGGTACGTTAAAGAACCAAAAATCTGTTGGATCAGCTGTCGTTAATGAATCTTCGAAACTCATGAGGTCACCGTTCACATTAAAATTAGACATTAATGAAACACGATGATTGTTCACTTTAAGAGTCTCACCATATACAGCCTCAGTCGTGCTGGTAGGTTCCAGCGTTTGAGTCGTATTAAGCGAAAGTGACGTAGCCATATCCTTCGCCGTTGAACTTGATGAGTTAGCCTCAACTGAGGCTGGAGCTACTGACATACTACTTAAAACTAAAATGACTAATAAAATTCCAGAAAGATATTTTCCCCGTTTCATAAACATCATCCCTTCTCAGAATACTTAAAATTATTCATAGATTGAAATTAATTCCTATGGATGATGTACTAATTCTATAAAATACTTAATTATCCTTTATTCTAAGGTTTCGTCTTAGACTATCTTACATTGAATCTATGAACGAGCATTGATCAGCACCCTCGTCCAATAATACCAACTTTCCATTTTTTGAATTCTGTAACCACACTTTATATATAAATTTAATGCACTATAATTTCGACCTTGTGTTGAAACTACTAGTTGTTCAATCGGCCTACTTTCAAGAAACACCTTTAATTCTGTTAATAATTTCGTACCTATTCCATTGCTTTGATGTTTCAAATCAATTCCCAAAAGACCGATCCTTGCCTTTCTATCTATTAAATCTTCTTTAATTGTCACGAATCCAATAATTTCTTCATTTAATTTAATGACAAGACAATAGTCATCGAACGCACCCGTAATAGACTTTTTCACCCATAGTTTATATAACTCATCCACTTTCCCTTTATCAAAAAGATGTGGATAACAAGAATATCTACTATCTTTAAATAATCCAGTCATCATATTTTGTAAAATAGAAAAGTCATGCTCCGTAGCTAATACGAGAGAACTTTTACTTTGTACGTTAGTTTCAATTGTAGTCTCAAATGTCACTTTAGTATCCGCTATATGGAAATTTTCATTTTCGAGAAAATGAATGGTCGTTATATCATCAATTTTACAAAGTGCTTGTATAAAATCTAATTGATTCTTTTCTATAACGTGTTGAAAATATGAGCTTGAAACTGGGGAAGTATTAGCAATCTCCGCCATATTCATAGCAAAAAAAATAGAATCCCAATGCAAAAGCCTCAGCATCTAACCCCTCCAACTATACTGTCGAAAAAAGTCGAATATACATTCTACAATCTTATTTATGTCTGACTCTTTTATATTGAAATAGAGAGGTAATCTAATTAAACGCTCGCTCTCTCTAGTTGTATAGACATCCTCACCGGTAAAAGAACTATGCTTTAATCCTGCCTCGGAACTATGAAGCGGCACATAATGAAAAACAGCCATGATTTCATGTCTTCTCAAAAAATTTAATAGTTCGGTTCTTATTTCTAAATCTCTTACTTTAATATAAAACATATGAGCATTATGGGTAATATTAAAAGGTATACATGGTAAGTCGATTAAATTTAATTCACTCAAAGGTTGTAATAGATTAAAATATAAATTCCAGCTAACCAATCTATTTTTTGTAATCATTTCTGAGGCTTCAAGTTGTGCCATTAAAAATGCAGTGTTTAGTTCACTAGGGAGGTAGGAAGAACCTATGTCAACCCAAGTATACTTATCTACCTGGCCTCTAAAAAATTTAGATCTGTTTGTCCCTTTCTCACGTATTATTTCAGCCTTTTCCATAAATGTTTCATCATTAACTAACAAAGCGCCACCTTCCCCGCAATGTACATTCTTGGTTTCGTGAAAGCTGATACATCCTAAGTGACCAAGGGTGCCAAGTTTCCTTCCTTTATATTCACTAAGAATTCCTTGTGCTGCATCCTCTACAACTGCCAACTTGTATCTATTCGCCAACTCTAAAATTTTATCCATATCACAAGCTACTCCAGCATAATGCACTGGGACAATTGCTTTTGTTTTATTAGTGATCGCATCTTCTATAAGATCTTCATTGATATTCATAGTATCAGGTCGAATATCCACGAATACAATCTTAGCTCCTCTTAAAACAAAGGCATTGGCAGTGGATACGAATGTATAAGAAGGCATGATAATTTCATCACCCTGTTGGATATCCAAGAGAATAGCAGCCATCTCCAGAGCATGTGTGCAAGAAGTCGTTATTAATGTTTTTTTCACATCAAAAATTCTTTCAAACCAGTTTGCACATAAACGCGTAAATTCTCCATCCCCCGAAAGATGTCCACTAGAAAATGACTTTTCGACATACTCTCCTTCTTTACCTACGATTGCTGGTACATTGAAATTTATCATTATCATCTCTCATTTCAGCAAATTATGTGGTGAAGCCCATGCAGCCTAATAAAAGTGTGGTGATTTAGTCATAGACTCTATGATCTCTCTCATAACCTTTTCACTATCAAAAATTTCATTCGCCCTGTTTATAGCTATAGATCTTTCGCGTTCCCTAAACACAGGATTATCCCAATTTTTTATAAATGTCTTCACATCTTCAAAACTGTCAATATGATAGTGCTCTCCTGCTGTATGAGCAACATCTCCGAAAGCATATGTAAAAACGGGTAGCCCTTGCCGCAAAGCAATGGCAGCAGACGTACCGCCTCCAGATCGAAATGTGTTTAAATACGCGTCACACACTTCATAAACAGCGGCTAAGTCCCTTTGAACTCCGACATGGACAGATTGTTTTTCAAGAGTGACATACTGATTCGTTATCTTTTTATAATTTTCAAGTTCTCCTATAAACATAATGCGGGTATGATCATTACATCTCAATAGATCATCTAGTTCTGTTAAAAAAGAATCGTCTAGCTCCGTATCAAGGCGATTACCTACCACGGCCAATACAAAATTATCCTCAGCTAACCCCCAATACTCTCTATGCATTTTAGTCTGTGGAGGCGTATATTTATAAGTAAATACACTCTCAATAACGGATTCCCGAGACCTATTTAATTCTTCTAGCGTGTTCAAATCTGCTTGGTTTATTTTTCTGGGCAAAATTGAAAATGTGCTCTCGGAGATGGGAAGATCATAAGCCAATGGCAGAGTAATTACGGGCACAAAATTAGAGAATAGGTCGGAGCTTAGATTGGAGCCTGAGATGGATAAAACAAAGAGCGGCTTTAAATGCAATATCATTTTCATAAGTTCCATTATTTGACTGCCATTTGGCATTTCTTTTCGACATTGAAAGAATGGAACACTTAAATTTTCATACATTAGCTTGTCAGTTTGATTGTATCCCTCAACATAGTTAGATAGGACAGCTCCGAAATAAGGCGTGGCTATAGAGCGGGGCATGTCTGCGGTATTGATAAGGAAAATATTTTTTTTGAGATTATATAAAGCTTTGCAATGATCTAACGCTACTTGTGTTGGGCTATGTAACATAGAAAGCACCTGTCCGGCTACAACAACTACAAGATCTTTGTTGCGTTCTTCATAAGGAATCCATTTCGCCTCGTTTGCAATTTGACTATTAAAATACTCAAAATATTTTCGATATATCCTTCTCAGTCTATTAGTGTTTTGCTCCGTTTTCAATTTAGGAGTAGTAAAAAGAAAGCTCGTAATTTGCCAGTAAACAAAATGAAGCACATCTATCCTTACTTCTTTTTCTATATATTCAAAAATATCATCTAAAAACTTCTGATCCTTTGTACATGTGAGTAGAAATGACGTTAAATATAGTCCCCAATTCTTATAATCTGATGTCATTTGTTCGATTTCAGTTACTATCTCTTGACGACTATTTGAATTTATATTTTCAAAGTTTTCATTTAATTTGGTTAGTTCATGATCTAGTAATTTGTATACTTCCACATTCGGCAATTTATCATTTGACAGTATTTTTTCTATTTCAAGTGTTGCCTCAGAGTAGCTCATTAGTAACCTCTTTTCATTTTATAATTAGGAGTTACAGAGAAAACCGCATTTAGGCTTAAAAAGCCAGACAGTCTCTCATCTCTCTTTTCATACCCAAAAAGCAACCCAATTTCAAATAAAAAACACAAGGAACCAACATAGTAGTTCGTTCCCCATTCACATCCCACAGATCACAAATACGATGATGTCCCTAGGGGAGGCAGACGTATACAGTCTATTCTGTCCATCCAAAACTCTCTATTGTCCGAAACCCCTCCTTCTCTTGTACTGAAAGCACCAACAAATCCATTCTGTACTAGAATAGGAGTTAGTTTGTCCAACATTAACTTTTGGTTGACTCCACCACCAAAAGCAGGCGTATACCAGATCGGGTTTATACCTAAAACACTCTTCATCCAATCTTTACAAGGACCGATTTCAATATCATAAAATTCCTGTGGATCGCCATTGTAAGGAATATGATTATGAGCATGCACACCTATAGTCATTCCTGCCTGGCTCATTTCGACTATTTCTTCTGTACTTAGATAAAAATTATTTATAAATTTTTGCTTATCGGGAAACAAGGACTGAAAAATAGACTCAAGAAAGATAGTGGCTTCCGTAACAGATAATTTAAAATTAAGCATAAATTTATTGTATCTGCGAAGTTTCTTCTGTTCGTACTTATAGATTTGGCTCTCTTCTTCCACACCGCTCGTATCATATGTCCCACTCAATAATCCCCATAACTCTTCATCGGATTTGTAAGAGAGTACCGTATGTACCAAATGAACTAATGGAACGTTACCTGTGAGGTGTGGACCAGACATGACTGTGAAATATGCAGGAATCCCTTTTCTTTTCAAGATGTCAAAAGCAAACGTATATTGGTCTTTTGTACCATCATCAAACGTTAGTACACACCATGGTTCCGAATTAAATCTATCAATCTCGTCTAACGAGATAATTCGATGTGTCTTGCTAATTAAATCTAGTTGTTCTTCAAAATCATGGGGATGCATGGGAGCAATCCCATCCCATCCCTTTTTCTCACGTACATAGTGATACATCGCAGCAATATTACCCATTACTAATTCCACCCTTTAGGAAGTGGCCAAATGTTGGGACGATCCATATCTCCGTCAGTTTTAACAAGATATATGTCATTCACTTCCGTATTTTGAAGATAACCCTCATTATTCTTATTTTTCCACACAAAATTAATAGGATTAACACGATAGCGAAAAGGCTGGAACAGGCCTGCTAATCCACATTCCTTTGGCGTGTAGTCTATACTTTGTTTTCTAAAACCGATTGATTCCAGAACATGCTCTAAATGATTTGAACTTAACTGAAAATCCGCCGCAACACACCCTTGGTTTCGAGCCCATGACAAAACCCCGGATACCATCTCAATCAAGTGATGATCTGCTATTCCTTCCCAAACATCAGCATTAGCTGGGATGATTTCTATAATCCTTAACACTTTTGTGCCGTGGATACTCTCTTCTGGAGCATATACTCTATCTAGGCGTGCAACTACAATCCCTTCGGCAGTAGAATCCCCAAAAAATAAATACTTATAGCCCGCGCTATTTATATATCTCCATTCCCAAAAGGATGCGCTACGGTACTGCGAAAGTGAGAAGCGATGTTGAATACTTTTAACGTATAATCGCTCTAACTCCTCACCCGTAATATTGAGTATTGGGCTGTATGAATGTATCAATTTCCCCTCGACATCCGACAACCATTGACTAATACTTGCTTGATCAGCCGGGTCCTTTAGTAATCTTACATAACCATTCACATCGAGCGGAATGACATAACGGTTCAAATGATCTGAATAAGAATATCCCATACGCTCATACATAGGCACCACTTCAAAATTACAACCCAAGGTCAAGCACACCGAATTGTACTTTTCAGCTTCTTTCATAAGCATAATACCCAAGCCACTGTTTCTATACTTTTCTGATACAATCCACATGGCAAAACTGATACCTTTATATTGTTCTCCGTTAGAACTATACTCACCAGGAATGACACCAAGGAATCCCTCAATACAACCCTTGTCAATCAGCAGTAAACTTTCCGATAAACCATTTTCGTCAATCCGATACTGCCAATCAAACAATTCTTTATTATAGATAGCGTGCTCTTGGGACCAATTTATTCTCATAAACGCAACCAGCGACTCATAATCAGAATCTTTATATTTTACAATTTCCAATAGCTTCTTCCCTCCTTTTCAAGCGTTATATTTCTCTACATTACTCCAAACAAATTATTAATTATGAATATTATTTAAAATATGCAAAATACTTTGTACTGAATCTATATTAGCTATTTCATCAATGGGAATAGACACATTAAAATTAGCTTCAAGTTCCATCACTAAATTTAATTGATTGAGTGAATCCCAACTTTCAAAGTCGCTTTTTACCGATTCCAACGTCACCTTTTCGACAGACACATTCATAATTTTAGAAATTATCACTTGAACCAACTCAAATTTATTCAAAAAGAGCACTCCTTAAGTAAGATATGATGTGGATGAAATATCTCTCCTAGATTTAATTCATTGTTTTTAGATACATCTTTATACTTCTTTGAAATAAAGTCATAAAAGGGGTTATTCTTTTCTGTTTTTATATACGTAGCCTTAATATTATGGGGAGATAGATGCTTGATAACTAAATAAAGCATTGCTTCCTCAATCCCTTTGCCCATGACACGACAACTCATAACAAAATCATGAATTTCAGCTTGACCTCCATCATCACATGAAACAGAAATCAGACCTGTATAACCTGCATTTCCAAATTTGTCTTCCACTTCAAATAAGAATGCATGATTATTCGGCTGTTCACTCCAAGACCAAAACTCTTCGATCGTAAACCTGCGGGTTGCCATATTAAACTGATTCGTTTTATTCATTAACTGCACAGCACGTGTTAGTAAGAATTTATCTAATTTATGTGGAGTCAGCTTGATTTCAAGTGAATGCAGCCATTCTTCCAATGAATCTACGTTTAACTTTATCGACTCTCGCCTTTGCTCCTGTTTGAACCAGTCTGTTCGTTTACGATCCTCCAAAGTTATAGCAGGAGTCTCAAAACAATCCAGCCTGCTAATAAAAACAGGGTATTGAGTAACATCAATAGGTAGGTCAGGTACATATACTTCTGGAAGAGCCTGCTTGATACGATCTCTTTCAGATGGATTATCGTCTAGAAATACAACAGATTGCAGACCTAGGTTGAGCTCCTTTACAATTTCAACCACATTGGCAGCTTTGTCGTTCCAGTTGATTCGAATTGAAGAAAAATCCTTTTTTCTCAGTATCATATCTGGGTGCTGTTCTATCATTTCTAATGCTACCGATTCGCTGTTTTTACTGCAAATAGCCAGAATAATACCTCGACTACTTAATCTGTACAATTCTTGCTGAAAAAGTTTAAAGCTCTCACCAACTGGATCTATCCCTCCTAGTTTGATGTTGTCAATGCCATCGTCACCAATCACCCCACCCCAGAGCGTATTATCAAGATCACAGATAATCAACTTTTTACTTTGTCCATATAGTCCGCTAATGACTGATTTAAGCTCATTAGATACAAAGAGAAAAAAATCGCGAGAGAACGGAATTTTTCCAAGTGCATACATTTTAGCATCATAGCTCTTTTGCTGAATTGCTGCATACCAATAAGAAGAATCAAGAATAATAACATGATCATGTTTTTGTAGTCGCTCTGAAAGACGTAGATTCATTTGCATAAGCACATTACTTAATCCTACATTGTGCTTTAGTGTCATCGATTGTATCCAACGATAATGAGGTGGGAGGGACCAAGACACAACAAAAATATCTTTGCCTTTTCCCTCAGCCCCGATAATAAGCTCACAAAATTGATCGACTTCAATAAGAACATCACTAATATTAATTTCCTTATATTCCAGTAATTTATTAAATGAAGGGATTACTTTCTCCGGGCTTGTCCATAAAAGCAACATATCCTTTTTTTCCGACCATACAGAGTGATCAGAATCCATAAGAACCTGGTTTACTTGATTGTAAGGGGCCTCAGTTACCTCTAGCGTGAAATCTGCAAAAGATCCCTCTAGAAAACGAACCATTGGATTTAGATTTAAATCAGAGAGGATTAATAGTTTGTTTTTTTTCATTTTAATGTCATCCCCCATAAATCAATGCTCAAATTACTTCATAATGGCGACACTACCACATAAGTCACTTATAGGCGTGTACTTAACACCATGTTCTCTACAATACTCTCTAACCGCTTGTTTTACACCATGAAATCGAGTGCTATTGTAGTCATGGACTATAATATATCCTCCATCTGACATCTTAGGATAGAAAAATTTCAATCCTTCCAGAATTGGCTGATATAAATCCACATCGAGACTCACAAATGCAAAAGTTTCATTCACATCACTTGCTGACTCTGGAAAATAACCTTTTTTCACAATACAATTTTCTTTATACATCATTTTATTCAGAACTAAGTCCACATCAGAATTGCAAAACTCTCCTGCAATCGAGTTCGAAAAATCCCCTTTATTCTCGTTATCAATGTCCTTCTGGTCAAAACCGCTAAAGGTATCAAATAAATATAATTGACGATCAGGAAAAACCCGATTAATATACTTAGAAAATTCCCCCTTAAACACACCTAGCTCTGCTACACTTCCCTTTACTCCGCACTCATTTATTTCATCAGCGATTTGCCGTAATAGGGCCAGCCTAGTATCAAACTTCAAGCTCATAAAATAGTCAATAATTTTTCCCTTCTCAATCGACAACTCTTCAGTGAGCTGCTTGAAAACTGATTCTCCATGAATATTCGCTATAATTACATAATCGAATACAAGCTTACAAATTTCATTAGGAGCAACGACCGGTTTGGACAAAAATTTGGAACCTTGTTTAGATACATCATTGTCTGCAAATGCGATAACCTCGAATTCATCACTTAATAGATAATGAACACGAAGTCCTCCGTCCCCTGCACCAAAAATAACAACCTTTGCTTTATCAATCAAATTCTACACCTCTTCCGAAATAAGCATTATAAAGATAATGTCTGAGTAAATGCTCTTTTTATGCAAAACATAGCTGTGCTAATTGAGTTCAATATTATATTCATCGAAAAAAAGCCTTCATTTGATTAATAACAAAGCTCTGCTCATCCACCGACATATTTGTTCCAGAGGGCAAACAAACTCCACTTTCAAATAATATTTTGCTGATATCCATGCCACTTTCATGAGCAAAATACACAGCATCTTTAAAGAGTGGTTGCAGATGAAGCGGCTTCCATACTGGTCGAGATTCAATATTATCTTTTCCTAAATACCCTATTAAATCACTAACGCTTGTGCCAATAATCTCAGGATCTATTATCATTGTTGTCAACCATCGTGTAGACTTACCCAAACCCTTTTCCGGCATAAATTGTATTCCATCAATTCCTGATAGCTCATAGCTGTACTTTTCAAAAATTTCTCGTTTCTGTTGAATGCGTTCATCCAACACACGAAGCTGCCCTCTTCCTATACCAGCCAAGACATTGCTGAGACGATAATTAAAGCCTACATCCTCATGCTGATAATGTATCGCCTTTTCCCTCGCCTGAGTTGCGTAATGTCGCGCTCTACTTAGTGCTTCTAAATCATCTGAAACCAGCATACCTCCGCCGGAAGTAGTAATAATCTTATTTCCGTTAAATGAAAGGATACCGAATTTCCCAAGCGTTCCACTCATCTGATTGCCGTAAGTTGCTCCGAGTGATTCCGCAGCATCTTCTACAATTGGCACCTCGTAATAATCACATATTTTTTTCAACCGATCGTAGTCTGCACTCTGCCCATACAAATTGACTATAACTACAGCTTTAGGTTTTTTCCCCTTATCTGCATAAGTCTTGAATGCTCGCTCTAGTGCCTCAGGGGACATATTCCAACTGTCTGGTTCCGAATCGATAAAGACAGGAATTGCACCTTGATATAAGATCGGATTAGCACTGGCAACAAAGGTAAGAGAAGAACAAAAAACAATATCATCCTTCTCCACACCAAGCAATATCAAAGACAAGTGAATTGCTGCTGTTCCAGAACTTAGGGCAACTGCGCCTCCACATCCTAAGTAATTTGCCACCTCTGATTCAAAAGCGTCTACATTTTTACCTAGTGGAGCAATCCAATTCGTTTCAAAGGCCTCTGCGATATATTGTTGTTCAAGCCCGCCCATATGCGGTGAAGATAAATAAATTCTATCTCTATTGGACATTTTGTTTCATTCCTTATCCTTATAGGTTTTTTATTACTTTGGCCGGACAACCCACAGCTATGACGTTCTCTGGCAAATCGCGGATGACACATGAACCGGCACCAACGATGGTATCGCACCCTACACGAATACCAGGTATAAGACTTGTACCTATTCCGATATGAGCACAGCACCCGATCTGAACTCCACCTGCCATATGTACACCTGGGGAAATATGCACGAAGTCTTCTATTCGGCAATCATGATCTATAGTAGCCGCCGTATTAACAATGACATGCTCTCCAACAAACGCGTCAGCGTTAATTACAGTATTAGGCATGACAACCGTCCCCTCCCCAATGAATGCGCTGGGTGCGACTACAGCGCTTGGGTGAACAGCAGTACCAAATTGGACTGAAGCAACTTTTAATTGACTTACAATCTTCCTTCTGGTTGTATTATCTCCGATTGCCACAACGAACAGCGCCTCTGGATACAGAGATAATAGTTGAGCAATTTGATTACGGCCCCCCAAGATCGGCAATCCGTTCCATGCTTCTTCTTTACAATGGTCATCCAGAATACCAATGATTTCTTCACCACAGGACCGTAAAATATCCACGATAACCTTGGCATGCCCTCCTGCTCCAAAAACAATATAGCTCAAGGCCGATCCTCCTTAATAGGTAATGGTCTTTTGAATAAGCTGCTCTGACTTGGATGTTCGGTTCAATATATCTACGATGCGAGAGCTGGTGTTATCTCTACTGTAAATATTGTCGGCTGCTTTAACAATTTGTTGGAAAGGCTCAGACATTGCATACTCTATTGCAGAAGTCAATTCGAGCTCGTCAGCTGCAATATCTATTGTGTTCACAGAACGCTCTCTGCCTGTCTGACGAGTTCCAATATTAATGACTGGAACATGAAAGGAGGCTGCCTCAATAATCCCCGATGAAGAATTTCCAATTAATATTTTTGCATTTTTCAACATCGTCAGATAGTCAAGTTGCTCAAAACTGGTTATAAGATGCATCCCTTTTCTTGCAGAAAACCGATTATATACATCAACGATCGCATCAGCTCCAGCATCCGAATTGGGCATCACACAAATTACCTCATTCTCCCCAGCCAAGAGAACTTCCATCATCTTACCAAGGATGTGCATATCCGCTTCTTCCGTGGTGACAGGATGATAAGCAAACAGCACATAATCTTTATCTATATTCAGATCGTATTTACGTTTCGTCCTCTCTAGCTCAGGCAGGGAAGTGTTCATCATCGTTTCAATTCTCGGAGCACCGACTACATGAATTCTCCAAGGTTCTTCGCCAAGCCTAATTAGGCGCTCTCTGCTTCCATTTGTAGACACAAAGTGAATGTGGGCCAACTTACTAATCGCATGCCGTACAGACTCATCAATCGTGCCGGAGACTTCTCCACCATGCAAATGAACAAGCGGAATGTTCATGTGAGAGGACACAATCGCAGCTGCAAGCATTTCTCCCCGATCTCCTAATACAACAATAAAATCTGGTTCCAAAGCTTCTACGGCTTGTGTCATGCCCATGATTGCTATTCCAATAGAGCGAGACATATTAGCATGAGTAGATCCTTGCAGCAGACAGTCTACCTTAGCAGATACACGAAATCCGTCCTTTTGGATAGCGTCTAATGTATACCCATGCTGTGGAGATAAATGCATTCCTGTAACCAACAGGTGGAGCTCCAGAGCATGTTCTTCCTCAAGAGCCCGCAAAACCGGGTAATATATCCCGTAATCAGCTCGTGTTCCGGTAATCACCAATACTTTTTTCATTGCACATCATCCCATGATAACAAATAGTCTTCATGTACATCCTTTAAAAGCTGCTTACCAACCAAGTCATCAATATATTTAGGCTCTATTCCAGTGCCCGGACGCTTGATAACTAGATCTTCTAGTGTTAGCAACTGACCTGTTTTTTTGGGTGTTGCCATCACAATACTTTTTCTTGCAACGGCTCTGGTGCTTTCCTCGGAAGGCATACACCTTTTAACACCATCCCCTAGAGCCTGCTCCACATTTCGAATCGCAAGAACCATTTTTGAGAAATCAGCAGGTTCCAGTGAAGCCTTATGGTCAGGACCTGGAAGGGTTCGATCCAGTGTAAAATGTTTTTCAATAATTCTAGCTCCCAGTGCTGAAGCAGCTACAGCGATCTCAATTCCAGCCGTATGATCTGAGTAACCTGTGACCTTATTAAAAGCTGTAGATATTGTCTTCATAGCTAGCAGATTCACATCTTCTAAAGGCGCCGGATAGTCAGAAGTACAGTGTAGTAATAGTACTTCACTTTTTTTAAATGCTTGTAACGATTCTCCAATTTCATCTAAATTAGACATCCCGGTTGATAGAATAATCGGACGCCCATAGCTATCAAGCTTCTGAAGAAAGGGGATATTGTTCATATCTCCTGATCCTACCTTGAATGCGTCAATATGAATTGAATTCAGAAACTCAGCACTTTCTTCATCAAAGGGTGTGGAAAGGAAATCTATCCCTTTATCCTCACAGTACTTTTTCAAAAGAACAAAATCCTCAAAGCTCAATTCCAACTGTTTTAACATATCTAGTTGGCTTTCAGCTGAATTGGTATTTTCTGTCTGATAGTTAGCCTTCTGGGCGTACTTGGTTACCAGCTTTTCGCTTTTAAAGGTTTGGAATTTCACTGCATCGGCACCGCATAAAATCGCTTGATCAATACACTCGAATGCAAGCTCCAATGATCCGTTATGATTGACTCCTACCTCCGCGATAATATAGATGGAGTGGCTACTATTATTTGATAAGAGGTTTTTCATGTTATATTCCTCCCTCCTACTGCAAGGATTCCTTGTGATTGGATTCTCTCCAAAAAAACTCTGCCATTTTTAAATCAAACTCGTCATCTATGTCAACAGATCGTTCTTTAGGCATAATGTAGCCACAATTATTAGGACCAATCAGAGTGTCACCATTTATCAACAGATCTCTTTTCACGATATAGATGGCTCCATTTAAAGCATGTAGTTCTTTGAGATCTTGTCTCCTCAAATGCTCCCTTTCACCTTTCAGGTAGGGCGTAAGCCGTCCGTTATCCATTTCCCTTAGTAAATAGGGTTGCACTCCAGACAAAGTGACACTTTGAAGTGAATCAGCCTGATGATCTAAAAATATTTTATATGCTTCTTTAATGTCCATAGCATTTCGCAGTGGAGATGTGGGCTGTAGCAGCATAATAACATCAAAAAATTGATTTTGCGTCTGCTCATAAAATTCAACTGCATGCTTCAATACATCAATGCTTTTAGCCTCATCGGTAGCCAGTTCATCGGGCCTTATAAACGGAACAGCCGCTCCGGCTTGGCCCGACACACAAGCAATCTCTTTACTGTCCGTTGAAACTATAACTTCGTCTACACAGCCACTGTTTAGCGCGGCTTCAATGCTATATTGAATGAGCGGTTTATCATGTAACAATCTTATGTTTTTACCGGGTAAACCTTTTGATCCACCCCGCGCAGGAATAATTGCCAAACATTTGTGATTGCTCATCATACAATACCTTTTATAAAGCCCAATCCGTTCTGTTCAATAAGCTCCCGGATGGCTTTCGGGAAAATCTGTGGTGCAGTCATCGAAGAATATTCTTGGCGAATTGCCTTTTGAAAACCTTCATATTCTTGCTCTGCGGTATGAAATAACGAAGGAATGATATACATTTGTCCATTCTCCAACGCTCTTTCCGATTCCTCAAGCGTCATGAGTTCCTCATATAGCTTTTCTCCCGGCCGGATTCCGGTCTCAATGATTTCTCCACCATAAGGTTTACCAACTGCCTCTTCATACGAATCAATCAAACATTGGGCCAAATCCGTAATTTTGAGAATCGGCATTTTCAGTACAAATACTTCCCCGCCTTGCGAATAGTGGGCCGCATCTATGACCAATTGAGCGGCTTGAGGAATAGACATCATAAATCGAGTCATCTCTGCATGTGTGACCGTCACCGGTATCCCTTTAGCAATCTGATCACGGAATAGAGGAATAACAGAACCCCTGGATCCCATAACATTTCCAAAGCGGACACAAGAAAAGATGGTACGTTTGCTCCCTTTGTATAAGTTGGCGGCAGAAATCAAACGTTCGGATAGCAGCTTCGTAGCTCCCATCGTATTCGTTGGATTTACCACTTTATCTGTGCTGATGGCTACTACTTTTTCTACATTATGCTCAATAGCCGTCTCTATCAGATTTTGTACGCCAATAACATTCGTTTTTACTGCTTCCATAGGGTTATACTCGCATGCAGGCACATGTTTGAGAGCAGCAGCATGAAAAATATAATCCACATCCTCCATAGCATAACTCAGTCTTTGCTTGTCCCTAATATCACCGATCAAATAACGGATATTCGTATATTCTTTTAATTCCTGCTGCAGATCAAACTGCTTGCTCTCATCCCTGCTAAAAATCCGTAAGGCTTTAGGGTTATACGATAAAATATTACGTACAATTTCGCTTCCAATCGAACCTGTGCCGCCCGTAACCAGTACAATCTTGTTGGTAAACATAATGACCTCCGGAGTGTAAAACGATTAATTTATATATCTTTATCGATCACTGCATCGCTATCTGTTTTTTTATCTAAACGGCGAATCGATTCCGAAAACATTTCTTGGAGTATCGGGATTTGTGCTGTAATATCCTGTAACAGCTTACCTAGATGCTCATAGATTAGATCAGACTTACGAGTCAACTGATATTCTGTCACAATCACAGGGAGCACCTGATCAAAACGCGCAATTTCGATAGGCATAATGGACTCAAATATAGGTGAGAACCATTCCCTGTTGGCAATCAACCCCCACATTTGCTCTATGGATTCCACCATATTTTGAGCCTTTGCCGGTTTAGTTCGGCTAAACTCACGTATCTTATTCATAAGCTTGTTGATGGCTGCAATCTCTGTGCGTACAGCGGAAAGATCCTCACGTGTCCCTATCAGCTTATCTCTGACATCCTGGACCTTATTCATATCAACAGCAATTTTTTTTTCATTTATCAAATCGGCAATTGCATCAGGATTAACAGATTCTGATGCTAACAATTTATACATCTCTTCCATCGGTTCGTATGGGGCTCCCTCAATCACTGCACCATTGCTAGTTGAATTGATAAATTCAATCCTCGGAAGTGCCTTAATCAGATTTTCGAGTCCATCCTTCATCAGGGAGAAACTTTCGTCTGTAGTATTGTATGTCCCTTTTACATTTAGCACTTTTTTAGGCGCTTCCTGCACTTTTTTATCTGTAGTTTCGGCTGCAAAATGTTCAATTCCATCTGCGTAAAATTTGTTATTAGGGAACGACAAATCCTGACCTGCAAGTATGATCCGTTTAGCCCCTAGACATGCTGCTGCTTGAATAGCCGTTCCTGCAACTGTTTCTGTAGGGGATATAAAAAGTTCCTCTTTACTGAGTCCTAGGAAATACTGAGATACAGCATCACTTTTCATAATACTATGGATTTTCTCTGCGCTGTTCTGGTCAGAGATTTCATAATAAGATGAGGAAGTAAACAATAGAGGCTGCTCTCTCGTTTCAGAGGAAGCAAAGATTTTCTTATTGACTGAATGGCCATCCATTATTACAGCAAGGTGAGGCCGTATTCCATGCTTTATTAATGCCTGAATGCTAGAGCCTGCTGAAATAATCAGGGCGTGCGGACGTGATTTTTTCAGCCATTCGATATCTTCCTGCAAAGATGGGCCTGATGATACAACAATCACCGTTGCACCCTCAAAAGCATGAAAAATCCGTTCAATGGAAGGGGTGTATAATACATCAGATAGATGATACAGAAAATTTCTCGTCCATTCTTCTCGAAAACGATGCTCTGTATGTTTATCTATCATAAAGTTCGCACGGTACTCCTGAAATTTCCCCTTTACTTCACGTAGCATACTCATATCATCGGTTAGATACTTACGCAGCGCAATAAACACTAAATCTTCCATCATGTAACTGCTCAGCATATGAAACATCATATCGAGCTGAGAATCACCAACTGCTAGCCAGTACAAATTGGGATGCCCCAATAAAAGACTGAGGTCATAGTCCGTTACTGCCTTCCTAAACAGCTGCTCATCTGGCTCGTATACAAACAACCAGTGATTCGGGTACATTTCGAGGAGATCAACAATGCTAAGGCCTCTTTCAAAACCATATACAAAAATAACTTTCCCGTTTCCAATAGCCCCTTCAACAGCATTCAGCCAAGCGATATCCCTTTCAAAGGGCTCAGTAAACAAAGATATAGATAAGTCATCATTCGGCAAACTATTGATTTGGGTTGCAACATGAGGAAACCTCTGCCCTAGAATTGTATGGTTTATTTGTAATTGAGACAAGGTATTACCACCGTTTCGCATTAAGATTTGTTAATTAGTATATCGGATTTACTCTTAATGGAATGAACCTTTTCACAAAAATACCCCCATTCTAAACCGAATAGGGGTACGCTTCATAAAACATTTTTCACTTGCGATGATCAATAAACAAGCTGTCTACAGAATAAGCTTGCTGGTATGCATGCTGCTGCACACGAATGGCTCCGCGTTTCTCCATCCAGTAGCCAGCTTCATCCTTTAGTGCATGCATACGCTGCAAAATTACGGAATCGTTACTTAGTATGTCACGAATTTTCTGCTTATCATTTTCCGTTAACGATGGTTGATAGGGCTGCATCTGTTCTACAATGCGTTGCCTTTGATCTGTAAACTGTTCAAACTCTTCCTCACTTATATTCAGAAGGTTAGATAGCACTGCTTCTGTCCTATGTTGCAGCTCTTCAAGGAGTACTTGCATATTAGGATCTGCCATCACACACTACCAACTACACCAGGCATTTTCGCAGCTTCCAACCAAGCTTCCCGTAGGTCAGTCAAATGTTCCAGCACCTCTTGTGCCGGAGCGGCTATTTTGTGGACATTCGCCTCGATCAATTCATGCAGCATATATTCATACAATCGCAATAAGTCATGGGATATTGGATATTCAAAATTCAACGCAGATATCAACTCGTGTACAATAGCTTGCGCTTTACACAAATTATTATTTGCCTTCTCATTATCCTTATTCTCTATCCCCTCAATTCCCGCACGAAGGAAACGAATAGCCCCATCGTACAGCATAATTAGCAGTTTAGGCTTGGAAGCAGTTTGCGCTTGAGTCTGCCGGTATTTCTGATAGGGTGTATTGATCAATTATAAAACCTCCTTTATGACGACATGCCTGTAAGACTCGAAGATGTACTATTATACTTGCTGATTGCCGTTTCCATCGTAGTGAATTTTTTGTAATAGTTAGTTTCAATCATTGTTAGACGGCTAGTCATGTCACTAATTCGACGATCCAGACTCGATAATTGCTCTCCCATTGTGCTCGTAGTAAGAAATGAAGATGTTAGATCCTTACTTACTTTTGAAGTACCAGCTGTATCGGCCATTCTCTGAAGTGAGGCATTCGAAATCTTTTTAAGTTTAGCAAGAACACCATCTTGTTGTGTATATTTATTTGATAATAGGGTACTTGGGTCCTGTTTCCCGAAAAAATTCGCGACAACATCTGGATCCTTTTCAACCGCTGCACGCAACTTGTCTGCATCCAAAATAAGTTTGCCTTTAGTATCATACGTACCCGTAGTGATCCCAAGCTCAGACATCATTAAGGGCATATTCTTACCATTTGCATCAACTCTGCCGATGTCTACACCTTGAATCATAGCACTACGCATTTCAGATAATGTATCCTGCAGGATAGGATCGTTTCTAAGCATGCCACTCTTGGCCTTGGTTGTCCAGAGCTTGGCTTCATCATCACTCATAGCAGCTCTTTGTTCCGTCGTAAGCGGAGCGTATTTTTTATATCTCTCCTCACCAACCTTGCCATTGAGTGTAGCGAGAACATCATTATATGCATCGACAAAGCTTTGAATATTTTCGACAATCTTATCGGTATCTTTGGTTGCTTCGATTCTTGTCGCAGCACCACCGGCTGCCTTCAGCGTAATATCAATGCCATTAATGGTAAAATTATTTGATGACTTTTTGACTTCAAGTCCATTCACCTTTAGCACAGCATCGGTTCCGTTTGTTGAAGATAATTTAAATTCATTACTAATTTGAGAATCAATATTAAATGTTTGCGAGCCTGTGGTCTTACTAGTTAATGACAAACCAGATTTGGGATCGTACAGGGCAGTTACTCCTGTCTTGCTGTTATCATTAATTTTTTTGACAAACGACTCAATCGTTTCGTTTGCATCCACATCAATGGTGGCCCCACCAACCTGAACCGTACGAGCTACCCCATCGGCAAAGGCAAGCTCAGTACTTGCCTTTTCAGACCATGAACTGTCTGAGACAGATCTTGCGGCAGTAGCGAGATTGGTTACTGAGATATCCAATACTCCACTGGCAGACGATGAAGCCGATGCAGACAAGGCATCACTATTGCCCGATACTGTTACTTTCTGCGGATTCATTGAAGCAGTACGGCTTAATGTCGTCAGTTTATCTTGTAGAAATGAAACAATTTTAGTACTGGACTCACGATAGTTTTCTCGTTTCCATTCCATTAGCTGCTTTTGTTGAGTCAGCTTATCGAGAGGTACACGCTTAGCAGTCATCAGTTTTTTAACCATTGCATCAACATCCATGCCTGAAGCAAGCCCACTTATTCTAGTTACCATGGTTATATCCCCCTATACTTTTTTATCGATAATAATCCCTGCAATTTCCATCATTCTAGCCGCTATATCTAAAATTTTTTCGGGAGGTACCTCACGGATCAGATCGCCGGTTTCCTTATTCATCACTTTTATCATGATTGCATGTGTCTTTTCATGCACAGAGATCTCAAACATCTTCTGCGGACCTTGTATAGCATCAATTACTTTCTGTAACTCCAACACTGCTTCTTCATGTGTCGGTTGCTTCTGACCAGCACCACCTCTATTGAGGACAGCATCTTGTGCAGCAGCATAATTTGTTTTGATATCTGAAGGGGCTTCCCGTTTTATTCCTGCTGATGACTGAACCGGCAACAGATTCCCGGTGCTAGGGGGGATCATCGAGTCCATAGAATAACCTCCATTAGTAGTTTTTCACACATAAAACCGTTCTATATTTGAAAAGCCAATACATTATATATCGGTAAAAGCGTGTAATTATTTATGAAAAAACTAAAATAAAACAAAAAAAAGATCCTGCAAAAGCAGGATCTTTTTTTGTAACGGCTGTCGTTTAAAATTAACGCAGCAACGACAGTACGCCTTGTGGCGCGGAGTTTGCTTGTGACAACATGGATTGCGAAGCTTGCAGCAAGATGTTGTTTTTGGACAGAGCAACCATTTCTTTTGCCATGTCAGTATCACGAATACGGGATTCGGAAGCTGTCAGGTTTTCTACAGTTGTGCCCAAGTTGTTGGAAGTGTATTCCAGACGGTTTTGCATAGCACCAAGGTTCGCACGTTGCTTAGCAACTGCTTCAATTGCAGCTGTTGTAGCAGAAAGTTTTACATCAGATTTGAGGCCACGGAAACCAGCGGAACTGATACCTTTAATAGTAATAGTAAAGAGACTATCATCGGCTTGAATTTTCACACCTGTTCCGCCAGAAATAGCGATACCATTGAATTTAGTGTTGGAAAGAATTGCATCAATTTGTTGACCCAATTGACCAAGTTCTGCTTTGATGTTGGACTTATCGCCAGTACTGTAAGTATCATTGGATTGTTGAACGCTCAATTCTTTCATACGAGTCAGCATGGACGATACTTCGTTCATTGCACCCTCAGCTGTTTGTGCGAAAGAGATACCGTCTTGAACGTTACGTTGTGCTTGTTCCAGACCACGGATTTGACCGCGCATTTTTTCGGAAATGGAGAGACCCGCAGCATCGTCAGCTGCACGGTTGATACGCAGACCTGAAGACAATTTCTCCATGTTTTTGCTTGCTGCCGTGTTGTTCAATTGCATGTTACGGTGTGTATTTACTGCCGGTAAGTTGTGATTGATAATCATTTTAATTTCCTCCCTGAAATGGTTTAATTCCCACGTCCTTGTGGTATAAGCGTCTTCACAGGTCGGCCGCCCTGAAGAATTACCGCTCTAAAATATATATCGACCCTAAGACTAGAATTGTTTATAGCATTCCAGATTTTTTTTGAAATATTTTCTTAGAAGTCTACGACTCGGTTATTTCGATTAAAAGTCAACATCTCTATAATGATGACCTTGCCCAAATCCGAACTGTCTACACCTGACTTAAGCCATTAAACAATCACCCAGGTGATAAATGTGGAATACAAGATTATATCAAGCACTGTTTCCAGATGAATAAACGTAAAATTGAAGGCCGACACTTTACTCGTGTCGGCCTTTCTCAATGAAAGTGTACTACTATTATTGTTTAATCAGACTTTCTCTTATCCATTTCCAACATTGCATTTTGAATAGCATTCGAATCCATAACAGCAATTTGATTATTTTGCTGAATAGCATCAAAGACTTCTTTTCGGTAAATATCGATATCCTTGGGGGCAGAAATACCGATTTTCACAGTATCTCCTTCAACAGAAAGAACTGTAATGACGATATCATTCTGAATTACAATAGATTCACCCTTTTTACGTGTTAATACCAGCATTAGGACTCACCGCCTTTGCTGGACTCTATTTCATTCCACAAGGGATGCTTAATTGTATAGTTCGTATTTTGCAAAACAATTTGCTTTCCCGTCTGCTGTTCAATGTTAAAAATTAAAGGCGCAAGCAAATTAACTGTTGTTTTGGATTGATCACTGTTCCATGTACAAATACATCGTACTGATATCTGTTCCTGACTTGTAATCCCAATATCCTCTAGAGCATCATCAGATAACTCAAATTCATAATCTTCAAAGAAATCAAATGGATTTACGGTGATAAAAATAGTAGCTGGCTGTTCTACTGCACTGAAAAGACTAAATAATTCATTATGCTCCTGTAGCTGAAATTCCCGAAGTTGTTCAAATCCTGGTATTCCTTTCGGAAACACATAAAGACTAGTATTTTCATCTCGGTTCTCTTCATCTAATCTCTGTTCTGGGGTCATAAGTAACTCCTCCTATAAATAGTAACAAAAAAGCTACGGACCACTCGTCCATAGCTTCAAATCACAAATGTCAAAGATAAAAATCAGCTCATAAAGTCCATCAAAGATGGCTGCATGATCTTAGCAGATGATTTTAGGGCAGCTTCATAAATGGTTTGGGCAGATGTAGCCTGAATCATCAAACTAGCAACATCCGCATCTTCCGTTTTAGCTTGAAGTGTCGTCAAATTCAAATTTCGCTCTTCCAAACGGGATTGTATCAGTTCAACCCGATTCGTACGCGCTCCCACTTCAGACAAACTTGTCTGCATTTTAGTAAAGCGGGATTCAATACTTGTAAGTTGACTCGATATTGCTGTACTATTTCCGCTGCTTAGTGCAGAAGATATAGCATCCATGACCTTAAAAACATTATCAGCATCTGTCGATTTCCCAAAAAAATCGCTACCGGACGTATTTACCCGAAATGCGTCTTGGTCTCCAACTGCATAGCTAACAGCGGCTTGATCCGGATTAATCTGATCATAACTTGTTACCGTAGCAGATAGCTGATACGGCGCCTGATCATAATTTTGTCCATTAAAAACATACTTCCCACGAAGCTGGCTGTTACCAATATTCATCATTTGTTCTTTTAACTGATCAACTTCCAGTTTAATTGAATCCAAGCCGGATTGAGGAAGGGTTTCACTTGAAGCTTGAACTGTCAGCTCTTTAAGACGCTTCATTACATCACTGGCTTGTTGCATGGTTGTATCAGTGAAATCTAACCAGCTAACAGCTGCATCTGAGTTTGTCTTATATTGTTCATTAGAAGCCAACTCGGCTCTGTACCGTAGCGCATAAGTTACCCCTACTGGATCATCTGAAGGCTTATTCAACTTACGACCAGTCGAAATCTGATTCTCCATTTTACCCATATTATTATTATTTCGATTCAGGTTACTGAGCAGTTGCATATTAGTCATCCCTGAAGTCACTCGAATTGGCATGGCTTACTCCACCTTCTCATTATACTAGAGACCTACGCGACCTGTACCATTAATCAGCTTTTCCAACAGTTGATCAAAAGTTGTCATGAACCGGGAAGCTGCACTGTAAGCATGTTGAAACTTGATCATGTTTGACATTTCTTCATCCAGTGATACCCCGCTGACAGATTGGCGGTTCAAGTCCACTTGCTCGGTCAACAACTGTGCATTCTGCGATTGTCGCTCTGCTTCCTGAGTTTGAACACCTAATTGCCCAACAATTGCACTGAAGAAGTCATCTACAGTGGTGGTTTGCGCTTGAGTTGTATTAAAACCAAACTTTACATTTTTCAGGCTCGCCATAGACAATGCCAATGCATTGTTACCTACGGTCACCTTCTCATTGGCCGTTCCCGTTCCATCTACACGCAAAGAACTGGCAATTTTGTTTGGATCGTCTTGAATATCCTTATTCAACGTAATGTTACCTGCTGTAATAGCAGCTCCATCTTTGGAGGTAAAGAACGCCCCGCCCTTTTGTGGTGTCGTACCACTAAGTGTGTATCCCAACTGATGGAGTCCATTAATTCCTTGTACGGTTACTTTCAAATCCGCGGTCAAGGTTCTGTTGTTATTCGCATTTGAGTAAGTAACCGCTGCATTGTTGACACCTGAATTCAATACCGTCCCCTCAGGTAGAACTGTACCTGCAGGTAAAGTAATTTCAATGTTACCATTTGCCAATGTATTAGCTAACTGGTCCATCTGGGTTTTGTAATCTGCTACATATTTATCTCTGGATAAAATCATACCGTACACTTCGCCACCAGTTAACGCTCCACCTTGATATGCAGCCTCAAGGCCAGCCGCCGTAATAGCAGTTACCTCTGTGCCAGCTACAGCTATCTGTCCTGCCACCGTTACCTGATAACCGTTATCCAGTTGAGTTACCTGCACATTCGCAAGCTTGGACAACTTATCAATTGCATAATCCCGCTGATCCCGCAAGTCATTTGGATTATCCCCAAGCTGTTCTAATTTATAAATGTTGCCATTCAAATCCGCTACAGACTGCAACAACGAATTCATCTCAGATGTTTTTAATGTAACGTTATTAGTCAAATCAGAACTGAGTGCATCCAGTTGCTTACTAGCCTGGTTCATCGCATCTGTCAGAGCAAGTGTAGTCTCTTTTACAATTTTGCGATTCGTGACATCCTGGGGGTCTTGGCTCAGATCGGACCATGAATCCCAAAAATTATCCATGACCTTACGGATACCTGTATCGGAAGGCTCATTCATGATGGTCTCGAGCTTGTTCAGTGTGTCATAACGGATGTCCCATCCACCTTGAGAAGAACTTTCATTACGATACTGATCGTCGAGGAACGTCTGACGAACACGCTCAATAGCAGTGAATTCAACCCCTGTACCCATTTGACCTCGTACAACGGAACGGTTCAAACCATAGGCTTCCATAGATTCCGAGGCCTTCATACTAACCACTTGTCTGGAGTAACCAGCTGTGTTGGCATTCGAGATATTGTGTCCGGTTGTATTTAATGCAGCTGTTTGTGTGTTTAAGCTTCTTTTCGCTGTTTCTATACCATGAAATGTTGAGACCATGTTTTCCTCCTTCAATTAGGCGCGTGTATCAAATAGTCCCGCCCGTACTGATGACGTGCTCTTATCAGCTGGACGCTGATAAACCGCTTCAGATTCCGCATAATATGACATACTCTCAATAGAAAAATCAATATAGGAAAGCGCCTGTTGTATAAGCTGTTGATTCAACTCATTTAAATTTTTCAATTCTTCAAGCGTATCCGCTAGATTTTTTTGAATGTGAAGGAGGCGCTGCTTATCTTCTACATCAAACACAAGACGAGACAACTCCGTAATATTGAGATTCAACTTGGACTTAATACCACGTTCCTGCAAAAATTCATATGCTGCCTGCAGGCGTCGTTCATCCAGCTGTTCAATGTGTCTGGACATCTTCGATTCCTGATTCATGACTAGAATGAGCTGATCTACCTTATTTGATATCAGTGCTTCTTTTTTTTGAGTTCCTAATGCAATCAACTGCTCGTGAGCCTCTCTAAGCTGCTCCAGCACATCAATCAATCGCTCTAAAGGCATAATCTTTCACCTAGCTTTCGGAAGACTGCTTGAAGTAAGGTAACAGCTTCTCTGCAATTTTATCGGCATCTACACGATAGGTTCCAGAAGCTACTTGTTGCTTAAGCTCCTGGATTTTCTTAACGCGATTTGCATCACTGCTGCGGTTCAGCATTTCCATCGCTTCTGGAGAAATCGAAACCTCATCCTTGCGGCGAGACTTCTTAAGCTCCTCTTGACGCCCTGTTTCAATATTTCGTTGGTATGGATTAATAGCTCCGATGCGGTTGGTCTCGTTAATTTTCATAACTTCCACCTTCCTTAGTTATTTGATATGGTCAGAATGTATCAGACGACATAGCGTCGAACATGGTTCGTATTATGCCTCACTTCTTTATTTTGTGCATGGTTGCTAAAATAAAAAAACCGATAAGCTCTATAAAGATTATCGGCGGTATTTGAAACTTTTTGAATAGCTGAATGTGTTTTTAATTCCCCTGTACTACTTTCCACGAAGTTTATCAATCGCGCTGTAGGTACCTGAGCCCATATTATTACTTTGATCCTGATTACTACTTTCGCGTACAGCCTGATGCAGGTCTTTAGTCAGACGTGTTCGACAAGAATCGCACATATGCCCTTCACGAATCGGTATCCCGCATACCTCGCAAGGATACGTCATATTGGGCGCATTAGCAATGGAAATACGTCCCTCGCGTATAAATGTCGTGATTTGCTTTACGGATACCTCAGTAGCCTCCGAAAGCTCATGCATATGAATGCCCTTATTCTCACGTATATGTTTGACACAGCGTTCGTATTCAATTTCAATTTCTTTAATACAGTTCTGGCAGATTCCCCTGACGTTCATAATAAACAGCTTTCCACATCGAGGACAGTTATCCAAATTCATCCTCTGTAGCGCCCCTTTCCAATTTCCGATCTTTAAAATACTTTTATCCTTACATTACCTTATAATGAAGAGCCTCGTCTAGCAAATATTTCAAAAAGAGATTTTCAGATTTTACACAATTGCACATCTTATAAGTTATCATATTAAAAGTATAAGAGAGAATGACCCATCAGCAAAAGTCTCTCTACATCTATATGCATCAATATGCAATGACATAAAAATAAAGAAAGCCCATGAAAGCTAATAACTCAGTCTAGTGTCTGTGTCTATTTATCGTCAAACATTGCTCCGTACTTTAGATAGAAAATAAAATAAGCGCCATTCCAGTTATTTTCGGGAATAGCGCTTCATTATACAATTAAAATAGCTGTATGAATATGAGTAAATGTAGAAATTAATTATCAAGATGAGGGAAAAACCGGGCGAAACAATCCTCAGAAGAATTCATGTTCACCTGTGCCCCGAATGACATCAAGAAAGTCCTGTAAATCCGGGGGAACGGCGCCCATACGAATGCTCCGCACATGGAGTGTGGGTATTCATAAATCTCATGGACCTAACATCATCTCAACTTATAACCTATCTGAAATCAAGCTAGATGCACCAGTGGAAATTTGCAACCCAAAAAAACAAGCTATTTCACAAATAATTATTCAAAAAAGCATTGTTTTAATAGTGGCCTTCCCGTATACTATAGTCAAACGCTTGGTTTAAAAAACATACTTCATTATACATTTATAATGATAATTATTTATTTGTTTTTGTTTGCGGTACTTGCAGTTCTTGGCCTGCTTTAACTAGGTTGTTAATTTTAACCAGTTCTTCAACAGTTACACCGTATTTTTCAGCAATAGAAGCCAGTGTGTCGCCCTCTTGAACATTTACTGTGATTGTATTTACAGTTGCTGGTGTTTCATTTGTAGTTGTTGCTGGTTTTGTGGTTGTTGCTTGATTGTTGTTCTCAGTAGCTGGTTGAGCTGGTGTTACAGTCGCTGCATTTTCAGTAGTTTCAGTTTTAAAAAACTTAGCTTCAAATGCTTTCTGTGCTGCTTCTTGCTGCTCTCTTATGAGTTGGTCTTCCAATTGCTGAATTTCGTCATCGGAGCTGGACTTCGCCATTACTTGACCTGTTGCAAGTGGACTCAACAAAGATACTGCACCTAAACTAACTGCCAACATGCTAGATACTGCTACTTTTTTCATTACGTTTTTCATGATTTATTCTCTCCTCTTTTTAACTTTAAATTTTAATTAACTGCTTTACTACTGAGCGAGACACTCCCAATGTCCGCTCTTTAGTCATTAGCTAATCACTTATTACCAATCATGTTAGCTATCAACAGATAGAAATTGTACTCCTCTTTTCCAAAAAAATCAACCTCTAAATTGAAATATTCTGTTTTCATCCCTCACTTCCTTACTTTTTGTTTGTCTCTATATTTTTTATTATATACCTCTCTCTAGCTTGTTGTCAAATCCTGCTGATTGTACGGTTTAAAAGACTTTTTGCTCTATCATTTAACCCTTCTTTCAAGAGAATTATAACCTTTTTTTCATAGTTTCAAGCGAAATTTCATGGGGAATACCAGATATTTAGACTTATGATCTTGCTAAGGTCAGGCAAAAAATAGTCAAATGTATTCCTTGCTCTAATGCCTTTTCTCTCAAAACACGTGCACACGCCTGCAATGTGCTCCCCGTTGTATAAATATCATCAACAAGCAAAACGGTAACGGAAAGCTTATTTTCTGTAACACATTGAGATTTAGCTTTTAAAATAAAAGACTTCAGCAAATTTGTCATATTGGGGGGAACAGAAAACGCATTATTCATTGTGTTCATGCGTTCCTTTTTTGATTTAAAGCTTTGTTTGCCTGTATCTTGCGGACGAGCAAGTAAAGATAGGAAGGGGAGCTTATTCCGCTTAGCAATCTCTTCTGCCAAGATCCGAGCCTGATTGAAGCCTCGCTCTGTCAGCCTCTTCTCACTTACCGGAACATAGGTCACTACATCCACACTCCACAAAGATCGCTTGAAACGAGAATGTTTAAGACCTGCAAACTCATACCTCATCGCCTGATAGGCTCGATTCATGATCTCACCCAGCAGGGAACCATACTTTTCATTCCCGCGATATTTGAACTGCCCAATCCATTCTCTCATCATTGGTGTATAGCTGGTTGCACTCCGATTGCATACATAGTAACGTACTAATCGGTCAAGCCTTATGCAATCCGGGCAAGACGTCGGACGTCCACAATAAACACAACGAATATCGCAAACCCAAGGAATTTGAAGTGAACAAGAAGTACAAATCCCGGGGAATTCGGAAAAACGACCTGTGAGAGTGCCGCAAGCCATACATGTTTGGGACTGGCGATGGAATAACCAATTCAAAAATAGACGGGTTGTTGGAATCATCCCCATATCAGAATGCACCTTTCTTGGTAGCTTACGTACCGACATTGTTTCAGGTTTCACATTTCCAAAAAAACTTTTTTTATTTAATGCATTTAGTGCTTCGTCTCCTTCAGGTATCCTCTTTTCCGAGCCAGTTCATTCATACGTTTAATCTGTCTAACTGCTCTTTTTTGACCTCGTGTCCATTGGGGGGATGTAAAAATAACAACTCCACAAGGGTCATCCTTGGACCTGCCCGCGCGACCAGCCATTTGGACAAGAGAGGCTTCATCAAAAAGACTACTGTCCGCGTCTAATACGTACACATCACTCCATGGAACAGTTACCCCTCGCTCCAAAATAGTCGTTGTAACCAGAACACGTATTTCAGAAGCTCGAAATAAGCGTACTTTAGCGGTTCTTTCTTCATCCTGTGAGGAGGTGCCCGCAATAGGTACATCAGGCAATTGTTTAATCAGCAGCTTCACAAGTCCCTGAATATGTGAGATTCGTGTCACAAACAGGAAAACCTGTGCCCCACGTTGTATGGATACGCGTAGGCGTTGAATAAAGGATGCGGGAAGCCGACCTTTTTGCAGCCATTGTTGCACTGAAGCAGTCCCCAAACGAAATGGGACAGGTAGAGGATGACGATGAAAACGAACGGGAACCTTGGCGTGTGGCAGCAGACCGCGTGCAGCCTCTTTCTGCAAGGATTGCGGTGGTGTAGCAGACAAATAGATAAACTTTCCCTTCGGCTTACATACTGCTCGTGCAGCAAAGGCAAGCATAGGATCATTGTGATAAGGAAACGCGTCAATCTCATCAATCACAACCAAATCAAAAGCTTGACGATAACGCAATAGCTGATGTGTCGTTGCCAATGTCAACTGTCCCCTTTGCCAGCGTTCTGCGCTTCCCCCATAGAGCGTCACCATGCTCACATCGGGAAAAGCAATGGCCAAACGAGGGGCTAACTCCAGTACCACGTCGCGGCGTGGTGTTGCCACAAGTGCCGTTCCTCCGTGGTCTAGCACATATTGCAAGAGCGGAAACATCATTTCCGTCTTGCCTGCGCCCGTTACGGCCCAGAGCAAAAAACGCTCTACCTTAGTACCAGGCACCTGCTGATCAGCAGCGTTGTGCCTCGCACCTTCGCCAGGTTTCGGCGAAGACTGTCTGCTACGGGCAAGGTTGCTGCCCTGCGAAGTGGCAGCATCTGATCCCCGGCACGCAACCATGTCGCGCCGGAACAACGCCCGGAGCCCACGGCCTTCCGGGCGAAAATGTCCCCGCACTCCGCCGTGCGGTGCGGCTAAAAAGCGCAGCGCCGCTTCGGCGGCGGCACGCTGCGCTGAGCTTAGCCCCCAGCGGTCGAGTTCCGTCGCCGGGGCTATGCCTGCTGTGCACGGCAGCGCGGGTTTCGCTGCACCGCGCAGCAGCAGCGAGCATTCACGGCTGCGTCCAAGTGCGAGACATGTCTCGCAGTAGGCGCACGCCTTACGGCCGCACGATGCGCAGCTCGTGCGGTGCACTATCCCGCTGCCACAACGGTTGCAGCGGAGTTCATGCGTACGCGCGGCAGACCAGCGCGTGCGAGGTGCTGGATCGAGGCCAGTAGCAAAGCTGAGTCGGCCTTGCAGATATGCAAGTTGTGCAGCGGATCGCCAAGTACGCTCCAAACCTGGCGCTGCCTCTGCCAGTAGCGCTTCGACTTCTGGAACGAGTAACTGGCGTCCTGACAACAAATTAGCCAGTTCATTCGCTTGTCGTGTTAAACACTCCCTCTCCAATCCATCCATTCCCGTGACGAGGTCCCTTTTTTGAATAGAACGTAAAACTCCCTTTGTTTCTCGTCTCTCATCCCCACTTTCTGTGCGAGAAGTCCAACCTTGTACATGATCCCAAATGCATATATTCTCTACTCTTCCAGATAAAATTCGTTCTCCGTCAAAAGGTTCAAGAGCCAGTTCACTTTTTAGCTGTGCGATAATATAAGCCCACCACTGCCGTTTCCCCCATCGCTCCATACCTACTAATTCCTTAAATGTTTCACACAGCTTTGTTCCCCAGGACAAGGGGAGCTCATCTCCTAATAACACCCACCTTTCGACAACATTCCCCTGCCCCTCATCTGGATTCATCCACCATGTCATATCTACTCGAATATCCACAGATAATCGGAGATTCCAATTCCCCTTATACCTCACTGCATATACTGCAATTTTCACCTTCCCCTTCTCCCCCCATTCATTACTTTTTGGGTTCTTATCACCCCAGAGAACAGCAAAAAAGCACACTTCTGTGGCTAATAGCCTGAAGTGTGCTTCACATCAAGTAGATCTCAACGATATCCCTATTGTCTTGCCTATACAACTGTTTATAAACATTTATATCCGATTTTGACCACGATGTCCACAATCCCCTGTCGCTAAGGAACAAGCGGGGCGTCCGCCAACGACTTGACTGTTCTAAGATCAATAACAACCTGCTTTTCACCGCCTGACTTCGGTAAAACCGGGTTCCCCGGTGAAAAACGACTTGAAATGACTGAAACATCCATATGACTATAGCGCACTAGCCGTGTCAGAATCGGTAGCGTATCGTCCATAGATTCATCATCCAGTACCGTCACATGTAGCGGCCTCCGGTGCAGCCAGGCAAGTATGTTCAACGAACGCATCACCCATTCCACACGATCTCCGTCATTGGACGTAATCACAATATAGCGAATCGCGCGATGACCTGAAGATATCGCGCATGAATCTTCGCCATTGTGATAAGCCTGAACCGCCTGTCGTATATACATAAGATGCACGACAGCGGCCCCCACACCGTATATAAGCAATATCCAAACCAAGTGAGCCGTCACGAGGGTTCCACCTCCTCCTATAGCGACAATATATGCCGTATAACAGGAAGAGGTGTCACGGTTATGTACTGGGTTTCTGTATGAGCGGACATATCGCCCGGAGTGAAAGGCGGTACAGCATTCATATCTATTAGCAGCTGCATCGTCTAATGCATGAAAAAACTACACTTTACAGCGTAACCCATCCATATTTGATTGAGTTAATAACCGCTTGTGTACGGTCATCAACCTCCATTTTTTGCAAAATACTGCTGACATGGTTTTTGACCGTTTTCTCACTAATGAATAAATATTCACCGATCATCTTGTTGCTCTTACCTTCAGCCATCAGACGCAATACTTCAGCTTCACGACGGGTCAATGGATTATTTTCACCTGCGACAAACTTCACGCCGGCTTCCTTCGTATGACCTTCAGCCATAGCCCCTGTTTCATTCAAGTAGGTCATCCGGCGGAGTTGCTGAATGAGCTTACCTGTTACCTTCGGATGGATAAACGCATAGCCTTCATGAACCGAACGAATAGCATTAATGAGGGACTCGGCCTCCATATCCTTTAACAGATAACCATTGGCTCCCTTGCGCAACGTCTCAAATACATAGCTTTCATCATCATGAATGGATAAAATGATCACTTTGACATCTGGGAACATCTCACGCAGTTTTTCGGTTGCCTCTACACCATTTTCGATTGGCATATTAATGTCCATCAGAACAATATCCGGTTTCTCTACGTTACAGAATTCCAACACTTGAATACCATCGCCACATTCTCCGATGACCTCAATGTCGTCCTCCATATTCAAAATACGTTTAAGTCCTTCACGGAACAACTGATGATCGTCCGCTAAGAGAACTTTGATGGGTGTATTGCTAATTTCCTGATTTTCCATGTTGTTACTCCTTTCCCTTTTCCACGTTGGTTGGGATATGAATCACTATCTTGGTGCCTTGATTCTCAGCTGATTCGATCTCCATTCTCCCCTCGAGCAGTTCAACCCTTTCCCGCATACCAATCAGACCAAAATGCCCATGATCTTTGCTTTTTTGCTGAAAAAGCTCTGGCTTAAAGCCCAAACCATTATCCTGCACCACGATTTTTACAAGCTGCGCCTGATAGGTAATCTCAACAAGCACATAGGTAGGATAAGCATGCTTGGCAGCATTGGTCAAAGCTTCCTGGATCAGACGGTAAATGGCTGCTTCCATCGCGGAAGAGAGACGGTGTTCCTTGCCCCTTGTTTCAAAAAGCGATCTAATCTTCGTTTTTTCTTCAAAATCCTGCACATATTTCCGGAGCGTCGGAATAAGTCCCAGGTCATCCAGGGCCATAGGACGCAAATTGAAAATGACCTTTCGCATTTCCTCAAGACTGGAGCGAACCTGTTTCTTCAAGTCTACTATTTCGTCCTGAACCATCTTAAATTCCTGCTTGGCGATCATTCTTTCTACAATTTCCGTCCTAAGCACTAGATGCGCAAGGAGCTGCGCAGGTCCATCGTGAATTTCACGAGATATGCGTTTGCGCTCCTCTTCCTGAGCCAAAATAATTTTCAGACCAATAAACTGCCGGTTTTTAGCCGATTCGATGATCCGCGTCACTTGTCCCAATTCGCCCGACAAATATTCCAGCACGACTCCCATCTGCGAACCGATGGTTTCGGCGCGCTCGACAGAAGCCTCAACACTTTTGGCCCGCTTTTGAAGATCATCTCTTCTGGCTTTGAGATACATTTCCTTCTCGCGGAAAATCATCACATCGAGTTGAAGCTGTGTTGCCTTCTCATAAGCCTGCTTGATATCCTCTTCCGAATAGCGAACGAAGTCACGGCTGACCTCAGTCAACCGAATGCGGGACCGCCGATAGTTCATTTCCAGCTGGTCCACCTTTTCGATCGTTTCTGCTGTTTCCTTCAAGACGCTCTGGAGCTCCTGATTTAACGTGACCAGCTCGGTCCGGGCCGTGTCCAATATTTCGAACATCTGATATTTGCTGTTCTCCATCACCTGGATGGCATTTTTAATGACTCGGTCTATGATATCGGCTTGAAAGTCCACAAATGTTCTACTCCAATCCTAGCATTTCAAGTATATATCATACCATATCATGATTGAAGGGTGATGGTCTTCGTTTCTTGTTCCCATTTTACAGTCATTCCTAACTGCTCAGACACGAGTCTCAACGGGACTAAAGTCCTACCCCCTAGCACAACGGGTGCAACATCAGTACTTTGACGCTTCCCGTTCAGAACAACTTCTTTTTTCCCTACGGTCAAATCCATCAGCACACCACCGCGCATAACGGTGATCCGTTGATCGCCCGCATTCCATTTGGCTTGTCCGCCAAATGCGTCCAGCACATACTTAATCGGAACATACGTTGAACCATCGCGAGTCATCGGAGCTGCATCAATTGTTGTAGGTGTTCCGTTTACTGTCATTGATTTTTGTCCGATCGTCATTTGAGCTGTTCCCTTTTTAAGTCCTTCTGTGCCGACCGTTCCCGGTGTATTAAAAGAAATATTATCAAAAGCAACATTGCCTGTTTTAGCACGCTCGTCCTGACCTTCCGCCACATTGACCACATAAAGACGTTTCAGCTTCGCTGGATACGAAATATTCAAACCGCTCATATCTGCATTAATGGTTTTCCAACCGTTCCAGTCGATCACTTTAGCGAGATCAATATATGCTGTTTTGCCTTGGGCATCCTCTAGCTCCGCACGCAGCCAGTTCAGACTCTTATCCCCTCTGACATCAATTGAGATGGAAGTAGCCGCCTGTTCAAGCGTTTTCCCGGACGTGCCGTTCAATTGGGCGTAAGCATACATTTTACCACTGCCATTTGTCATATCGTAGTTCAGTTCCAGCACTTTGGAATTGGCATGGTCACCATCTCCTTGTACAACAGCCACTGTGCCGGTAACACCTTCCACATTCGAAGTAAAATCAACCGGATACGAAACATTTTCGAAGTTCTCCCAATTGTTTGTACTTGCTCCACCAGCAGACAAGAAGACGACAGCGCTGAAACCATCATAGCGACCGATGGCATAGCCCGTTTTCACGCCTGCATCCACCGTATTTACTGTAAGTTGATTGTCCTTAACGCTTCCCTTAAAGCCAATGAACTCCCATTTGAGCGCATCTGACGTAATGCTGACACTCTGTCCATCTTTTGTCTTTGCCGTTACCGGTACAGCGATTTTAGCTCCAGCGGTAAGCGAGCCAGTTCCACTCCCTGCGGTGAGTGATGAAATTTCATCTGCTCCAAGCACGGTGACCTTAGTTGTAGCGCTGGCTGAGCCACTGGATGCCGTTAAAGTAGCCGTTCCCGGTTGGGCCCCCTTCACAACGCCGCCGCTCACTGACACAACAGCCGGGTTGCTGGACTTCCACGTCACTTGTACTTTTGAGGTATCGAAGGGATTGTAGTAGTTGTCATAGCCTTTGAAGGAATAGCTTCCGGTCTGACCAATCAGCAGCGTTTTATTGCCCTTGATGGTGAAACCTTTGAGCGTTCCTTTAGGAGCATTGGTATATACCCCCACTCCATTTACGATACTACGTTGCTCTGTACCATATTCCGTATTGAACGTAAGTCCCGCTGTCGTATCCCCCAAATCACGAGTCACCATGGTCGTAGAACCGCCCCCATCGAGATTCATACCCTTCCAGACGCCAATATCTTTCATCAGCGTTTGCAGCTCGCTCAGGGATACACCAACGCTGTTCCCATTCTTCTCAACGGCAATGACATAAGCGTAACGCTTGTCACGGGAATATCCCAAAGCTGTACGCGCACGCGTCCCGCCTATGCTTGTTGTGCTCCGGGAAAAAGAGGTTTTCTGACCGTCATTTACTAATATGGTATGTCCACCAATCATCATCTGAAGGTTGGAAGGATCTACTTCACTCCCTGTCGATTTAACACGAAGGCGATAGCTCGTTTCTACGGTCTGTCCCACGGTCAGATGCGCTTTGGCATAATCAGCCGCTTTACCGTGAGTACGTAAAATATAGCCATCCTGCGGAACGGTCATATTCAATGTAGCATTGTCGGAGACTTGCGTAACCACACCATTTTGTACCAATACCTCGGTAGGCGTTGTCGAACTGTTTTTGGGCCGCTCAATTGCTTTCCAAGCAGATGTATAAATATACATAGCATTAGAGTGACTATAACTGCCCCCGCTCGTCTCAGGCGAATACGAAGCCTTGTTCATCCCCGCCAAAGAGAAAGACGACCCGTCTCCAGCTTTTACTGTTCCTTCAAAAGTAAACTGCTCCACCATCGGAGAACCATCTTTGGTTACAGCAAAGGCATACATGCCCGTTAAATCAGATGGAGTAGACATCAACACACCCTTGGATACTTGTCCACCGATCGGAGCTCCCTCGCTTGAGGTATTAAAATAATCCCCGTTTACACCAGCAACCGCTCCAGTCTCTTTTGCCATGCCGCCTGTGCTCTGCCGGGTCGTAAACTGTCCATTCTTCCCCGTCATGACATCCAGCTTAACGTACGGATTTTGCAAGTCTACTCGAATGATATCAGCCAGTGCTGTTCCTTTGGACCCTTTAAAACGATATTTCAATAATGTTGCACCCGAAGTAATGATCTCTTCTCCCAATTTTACAGTTGAACCAGAGGCTGCACTTGCGATTGGAGCAGACATCCAACCATTTAAGGGAATTAGAGCCCCAGTTCCAGCAACCGGACCGACCCATAATACCCCTGCCAGTGTTAACACGGCCCATCTTTTAGCGATTCCTCTGCCATTAACTTTCACTTCACTCTGTTTCTTATTACTTAAAAACATTTGGATAATAGCTCCCATCTTCAATGTATTTAAACGGTTTTGTTCCGCGCATGTACTCTATCAATAAACAAAAAAATCCTCTTATGTTAATAGACTTATTATATAGGCAAAAGTTACGAAAGTCCCGTCAACTAATTCATAAAATCTAAAACGATGAATTGACGAATGCAATATCGGCGCACTATAATACATTTGAACTTGTTAGTTCAAATAATACTGATTAGTTCACTTCTCTAATTATGACCCTATCGGAAGGATTGATAATCATGAATAAACAACGGGCCATCATCATATCTACTTTATCCCTGTGCATCGCAATGACCGGATGTTCTACAGAAAAAAAAGATGCCGCTCTAGGTTCATCTGTACAGCCAACCGTTGTGCGGACCGCAATCGTCAAATCAACGCCACTTCATACTGCCTATAACTTGTCAGGCACTCTTCAAGCCTATGAAGAACGTACACTGGCTTTTCAGAACGGAGGTATCGTCGCTAGCGCAGAAATCACTACCGGGACGGCTGTACAGAAAGGTACAACCATTGCCCGTCTAGATGACGCTGACTATAGACTGCAGGTTGCACAGGCGACAGCCTCTATTCAAGAGGCCTTGGCCGGTATAGATAACGCACAGGCTAATTTACAGGCTGCTACCTCCGCGATTCAATCCGCCGATGCCGGCATTACAGGAGCTCGCGCGAATGTTAACAAGGTCAATAAAGGCGCACGTGCTCAAGAGAAACAACAAGCGCAAGCTACTGTAGATAAGGCACAAAGCGCTTATAACAAGGCCAAGACGGATAGCGAGCGCACACAGAAGCTGTTTGAGGCAGGCGCTGCTACCGCATCAGATAATGAAAATGCTCACCTGAATGCTACCGCAGCCCTGAAAGACTTGGAACAAGCCAAGGAATCCCTGTCCCTTTTGCTGGAAGGGGCCACAGCCGAAGATCATCAATCCGCCCAAGCTTCCTTTCAAGATGCGCTTGCAGGTAAAAGCAAAGCCCTAGCGGCCAGTGAACAGGCTGTGGCTTCCCAAAAACAAGCCCATGCCCACTACGAAAAAGCCCTTGTTGCCAAGGGGCAGGCAGAACTTGCACTTTCACGCACACGTCTAATCTCTCCTGTGAACGGTGTAATCTTAGAAAAAATCGTGAATACAGGTGATTTGGTCGCGTCAGGGCAAGCCGTCTATCGCATAGGCACCATCGACCGCCTCAAAGTACTACTTCCTGTACCAGACAGTGAAATTAAGGATTGGAAAAAGGGTCAACAAGTAGAAGTGGCGCTCTATGAAGAGACCCGTCAAGGTACGGTGTCTAACGTCTATCCTTCAACCAGCACCGACACAGGAAGGGTTAACGTAGAGATTGTTATAAACAATCCACAGCGAGACTGGTTACCCGGTCAGGTCATTAAAGCTGCTCAACAGGTGACCGACAAGAATGGGATTCTCGTTCCTGCCGAAGCAGTCATTAACACGGGAAGCAAGCCTTTTATTTTCAAAGACATTCAAGGAAAAGCTGTTAAAACCCCTGTGGAGCTTGGTAATCAGGTTGTAGATAATCAGTTGCAAATCGTATCGGGACTTCGTGAAGGCGAACGTATTATCGTTAAAGGGGCAGAAAACCTGTTTGATGGAAATGCGATTCAGTCGGAGGAAGGCGGACGCCCATGATTGAGTACATCGTAAAAAAACGAAAAATTACATTGCTGTTTTTTGTCATGCTGATTTTGGTCGGAATCTTCGGCTTTTTCCAGTTACCACAGCAGGAAATGCCGGATGTCACCATACAGAATGCTATGGTAACAACAGTCTACCCTGGTGCTTCACCACAAAAAGTAGAAGAAACCGTAACTAAAGAGCTGGAGAAACGCATTAAGGAAGTTGAAGGTGTTAAAACGATTAGTTCGACTTCTGGTAACGGATTCTCCTCTATTTTAATCGAATCCAAAAACGGAGTTGATCCTCAAACGGTTTGGGATGATATGCGTAAAAAAGTGCAAGATGCACAAGCTGATCTTCCTCAAGGCGTTGAAGTACCTGTTGTAAATGACAAACTAACCAGCTCTTTTATCGGCTCCTATGCCCTGACGGCTGACTCTTCCACACCGCTGTATAAACTAAATGATTTAACAACGACTTGGAAAGATCAGCTCAATACCATTTCTGGCGTATCTAGCGTCAAATTCAATGGTCTCCCTGATCAAGAAGTACGTGTCCATATTGACAATCAGAAACTTCAGCAATACCAGCTTTCGTGGGGACAAGTGGCTCAAGCGATTCAGGCTCAAATTGATCGGGTCCCTACTGGTAATATTGAATACAACGGACGTACCTATCAACTTATTGTTCGCGAGACCGAAAAAGCTGATGAATTGAATCAGGTCCTTTTGACACGCACCAAAGAGGGTAATCCTGTTTATTTGAGAGATATCGGCATAACGGAGCTGGCCCATCCTAATACAGAATACTTTGCCTATGTAGAGGGTAAACCGGCCATTACGTTAAGTATTGGAGCAGAAACAGGCACAGACATCCCTTCTATGAGCGAAAAGGTCAATACCAAGCTCAAAGAACTGGAAAAAACACTCCCCGCAGGTGTTCACTTTCAAACTCTTTTTGCACAAAAGGATCAGGTAAGCCATATCTTTGACGACTTAAAGCGTGAAACGATTCTTGCGATTGTGGCCGTTATTCTCGTTTGTATGTTGGGGCTGAATTTGCTCACCTCTGCATTTGTTGCACTGGCCATTCCTATTTCGGTTTCGATTGCCATTATCTTTTTGCCTATGTTCGGCATCACTCTAAATCAGATTTCCGTTGTCGGTCTGATCATCGTACTCGGCATACTCGTGGATGATGCCGTAGTTGTAAATGATAATATTGAGCGTAGACTTACGGAATTAGGAGAATCGCCCTCAGTCGCAGCTGTAAAAGGTACCAAAGAGGTCATGCTTTCTATTTTGGTTGCAACTCTGGCTACCATCTCAGCTTTCGCGCCATTGTTGTTTCTTCCTGGAAATGTAGGTGCCTTTATTAAACCTATTCCTGCTATTGTCTCCCTGACCATGCTTGCCTCTATGATCATGTCGCTCACCATCATCCCTATTTTTCGAGAATGGTATGAGAAGCGCAGACAGGCTCGTCACCCTCAGGGTAAATCTAAACCAGCAGGCTTGCTCGGCCAGCAGATTCATTCTTTAAACAAGCTCTATTCACAAAAACTGATGCCTAAGGTCATTCAGCGTCCCTTGTTGACAGCCATGGTCGGACTCATGCTTGGAACAGCCGCCTATGGATTAGTTCCCTTTACCTCAGTTGAACTTTTTCCTGAGTCGGAAGATCCTCATGTTGCACTAAATGTAAAAATGCCTGTAGGCACTTCAATTGCGGAAACGGACCAGGTCGTTAAAGACCTTGCAGGCTGGGTGAAAAAGCAACCTGAAACTTCCAAGGTCGTCTACAGCACTGGAGGGACTGCCCCACAACTGTTTAGTGACATTAATAGTTCGGGTGGAAATATTAGTTATAACGAAACGGTGGGGCAGATTGCTGTCGTCGGCAAAGAAAACGTATTCGATCTCAATACGACAGTTGATGCTTGGGAACAACATGTTAAGAAATCCTACCCTGGAGTTACAGTTACGATGTATGTTCCTCGTCTCGGGATTCCAGTGGGTAAGCCCGTTTCTATTCGTATCTCAGGTCAGGATCTGAATGAACTGCAAACTCTTGCCCAAAAGGCAAAGGAGCAGATCGCGACAGTAGAGGGCACAACAGGCATCGTGGATGATATAGGAATTGAACGATATGCACTGGAGCTTGAGGTCAACAAACAAGCGATGGATCAATACCTGGTAAGTTACACAGATTTGACTCGCACCCTGCTTCTATTAAAAGAAGGAGCCCAAGTCAGTCAATTTGATACTGGAAACAGTCTGGTAGATATTAAAATGTATTTGAATCACAGCGACGAGGAGCCAAGTAAGCTTTTCCAACAATTAAGTGTAGTTAATGCAGCTGGTAAGCAAATTCCATTAAACCAGCTTGTCCAGATTAAGCCGTCATTTGCTATTCAGCAAATCAAGCATTACAATATGGAGCGGACGATTACGGTGGAAGCCGATTTGAACGGACGAACTGCAAGCGAAGCGATGGTTGATGTTGAAAGTAAGCTGGCGCAAATGAAGTTCCCAGAAGGCTACAAATGGGAGGTTGGTGGGGAAACCTCTGACCAATCGACCATATTCAAGGACTTAGGACAGCTGGCTATCGTTGTAGTCTTGCTCATTTTACTCTTGATTACTATGCAATTTTATTCTCTCTCCATTCCTATTATTATTATGACGACCGTGTACCTGGCAGCAGCCGGCGGGATTATTGGTATTTTCTTAACCGATATGCCTATCGGTTTTATGAGCATCATGGGAATCATTGCACTCGCGGGCATTGTTGTGCGGAATGGGATTGTGTTAATTGAATTTATCGAGGATGCACGACATGAAGGAATGGAATTGAAGGAAGCCGTAATACAGGCGGCCGCCGCTCGCTTCAGACCAATTTTATTGACATCCTTGGCCGCCATTGTAGGTATGATTCCGTTGGCACTATTGGGAAGCCTGCTCTTTAAGCCACTGGCGTTTACCGTCATTTTCGGTTTGTTATTCTCGACCTTGTTAACCTTGTTTGTCGTGCCGTCCTTGTATATGATCATGGCCAAATACAAGATGCGCCGTCAACTCAAAAAACAGCAGCACACAGTTATCACACCTGATCAATCTTTATGATGTATGAAGTGAGTTCGCATGCTGTCGAGTTAGTCGGTCCCTAGGGGGAAGTATGTATGGAAAGTAAAAAAAATGATATTTTACAGGCCGCCATTCGGCTGTTCTCCAGAAAAGGCTATTATTCAACATCTGTTGAAGAAATCGCTAAAGAAAGTGGGATGGCGAAGGCATCCTTCTATAAATATTTTCAGGGAAAAGAAGAACTCCCTCTAGAAATGTGTATCATTCTGGAAAATAACATTGAACAAGACATCCGGGCTCTCTACAGTAAACCTGATCTTTCTAAGCACGATAAACTGCACGGTTTTATTGTACTTTACTTGAAAAATCTCGTTGAAAACAAAGTGTATCTCATGATGGATCTTCCTGAGCCTTCCATGCTTATTTTCCAGAATGAACAACTTAATTACGCATTCGAGAATCATGAATACAAATTGTACAGATGGGTTCGCGACTGCCTGATTGATATTTTTGGACCGAGCATTGAAGATCATGCATGGGACGTGACCTTTGTACTTAAAAGCATTGTGTTTGAATATATTCGCTTCTTTGCCGATCGCATGAATGATGAAACGATTGAACATCTAACACAGTTTATTATCTTCTTATCCAGTTCCTTGGCAACCAGCCTGAACAATGCTGATTCAGCTCCACATTTGTTCTGGAGCAAGCAAGGCTGGTTACCCGAAAGTGCTCTAAGTAATCCTTTTGATCAAGGCCGTCAAATTAACAGCCTTCTCCACTCTTTGGAAGACAGTATACTGCTGTCTTCTTGGAGTTCAGAGGAGAAACAGGAGTGTCAGCAAATCTACGCTCATTTAAAGGAAGAGGCTCTGAAATCGAACCCTCAGAAAGGCCTCCTGAAAGCCCTTTTTGCGTATTTGGAGCAGTACAAGGAACTGCAAAAGGTTTGTCGTTTACTTAAAAATTTATTGGACCATGCTCCGATATCCGAGTAGTCACTCAGCATTCGGTACATCAGAACAAATTCGTACTTAACAGCGAAACACATCAAAAAAAAGACTGTTCATGCAAAGCATGAAACAGTCTTTTTGGGTTATTGCTTTTATTTTGATAACATACGAGGAATTACAGCCCCGCTTGTTCTTTTAGAATTTCAGCTTTATCTACGCTCTCCCATGGTACATCCAAATCTGTACGTCCAAAGTGACCGTAGGCAGCAGTTTGCTTATAAATTGGACGACGCAGATCCAACATGCGAATAATACCTGTTGGGCGCAGATCAAAGTTATTTCGGATCAATTCAACCAGCTTCTCATCACTCACTTTACCCGTACCGTATGTATCGACGTTAATCGAAACAGGCGTAGCTACACCGATGGCATAAGCAAGCTGAATTTCCACTTTGTCTGCCAATCCAGCTGCTACGAGGTTTTTCGCTACATAACGAGCAGCATAAGCAGCGGAACGGTCCACTTTGGTCGGATCTTTACCGGAGAATGCTCCCCCGCCGTGACGTGCATAACCACCATACGTATCCACAATAATTTTACGGCCTGTCAGACCTGCATCTCCTTGAGGACCACCGATAACAAAGCGTCCTGTCGGATTAATGTAATACTTGGTTTGCTCATCCAATAATTCGGCAGGAACAACTGGCAAAATAACCTTTTCTTTGATGTCTGCTTGAATTTGCTCCAAAGTAGTATCCTCCGCATGCTGCGTAGAAACTACAATAGCATCAATACGAACAGGTTTACCATTTTCATACTCTACCGTTACTTGGGTTTTACCGTCAGGACGAAGGTAATTCAGTGTTCCATCCTTACGCACTTCAGACAAGCGCCGTGCAATGCGGTGAGACATAGCGATAGGTAAAGGCATCAACTCCGGCGTCTCGTTCGTAGCAAAACCAAACATCAATCCTTGATCTCCAGCCCCAATGTTTTCCGTTTCTTTATCTACTTCAGCAGGATCACGGCTTTCCAAGGCAGCATTAACCCCTTGAGCGATGTCCGGCGACTGTTCATTCAAAGAAGTCAATACAGCGCAAGTATTATAGTCGAAACCGTATTTCGCACGTGTATAGCCAATTTCCTTAATCGTATTACGTACAATGGATGGAATATCCACGTACTCCGATTTGGAACTGATTTCACCAATGACGAGAACGAGACCAGTAGCTACCGATACTTCACATGCTACCCGTGCATTAGGGTCATTAGCCAGAAAGGCATCCAATACAGCATCGGATATCTGATCACAGATTTTATCCGGATGGCCTTCTGTTACAGACTCGGACGTGAACAAATGACGGCCTTTTACAGACATGAATTTCAACCTCCCACAATTAAAATACATGAGGATTTAATAAAAAAATCCTGACATGGTAATGGCATTATTCAGATACCTTCAAGCCATCAAATGGCGGGAGGTATCTTGTTACACCTGATTAATAAAAAATGAACCTTCTCCGGTAGGAAAAGGTTGCGTACAAGCCTCAAATGCCATGATATCTTATTTAAAACAAGGTGTCAATTCGTGTCACCCAATGACAACATTCGAAATTAGGGTAAATCTACATGCAAACCATTTTTGATTTACATGTAAATTACCCCAGATTTTACGCTACTATATGTTCAAAAACTGTAGAAATTATTGCAACTTACAATGTACCATATTCAGATAAGCTACGTTCAGCAGATTTTATCAGTCGCTTAGTAATTTCACCACCAACCGAACCGTTCTGTCTTGAAGTTAAATCACGCCATGCTACATTCCCGCCCCCCGCAAACTCCCCCAATTCTGCAGCAAATTCACTGTCAGCCTTAGGTTGTATATGTGTATATTGGGGATTATAAACAGGTAGCCCAAACTCAGCAGCAATTTCATACTTCAAATCATCTAACCTGGCACGACTCTCGGGAATTAATCGTCTTTGACCTCTTGACGCCATCTCGTATACACCCTCCACTAAATGTATTGTCTTTCATGGGGTTAGTGTGCAGCGATTAGGTTCAACTTAGCCAAGAACAATTTGCTATCCCAAACAGTATTTAAGAAAAAGAGCCGCCGAAAGCAGCTTAAATACAAAACAGTTTACTGAACAGAATAACCGCCTCGTACCATAACGACCAGACCAAACTTCTGACCTTCTTTTACTTGAATACCTCTTCCTTCTCTAGGAAACGATAATAAATGATTTTTTTCGACAGCCTGATTATGAACAATTTCCGTTCCAGAAGTAATATCAATAGCCCCACTGGCATCCATACTATACACAACAGCATAACCATTACGTAAAATAAATTCCGAGCCTACTTTGGCAATCAGTTTTTGACCAGGCTTTACATCAACAACCTTTAAAACCTCTGTCTGCTCTGGTGTGGAAGTTTTTCCTGCACTAGAAGTTCCTGACGCCGTTGTGTTAGAGGTAGCGTTTGTCGCTGGAGTAGGCGAACTAGTCGTTTTACTACTCGTGTTACTTGCGGGCACTCCACCTTTGATTGCCTGGGCAATTTTTTGGTCAACATAGCTTTTGGTTACGACTGGATCATCAGCTGTACCAGGTTGTCCAGAACTGGAGGCTCCGTTAACTGAATTGTTCATTAAGGAGCCTGCTACAATTCCTCCCCCAAGTAAAGCTGCAGCCAACGATACTTTATAGCGTGATTTCATGAAGTCCTCCTACAGCAGGTTATAGCAAGTATAGTTAAGTTTTAATTATTGCGCGCTTGCTCCAGTGGAACCTTGCATAGCCCAAGGCTTATTGAAAGCCACCTTCAAAGTATCAATACTTGAAACTATATCTTCCGCCTGTTGCTCAGCAGTAGTTACTTTCAAATTAGCTTCATAAACCTGAAGCTCTGTAGCCAACCCAACATCAAATTGCTTCTTAGCCATATCAGCCGCACTTCTAGCACTCACTAAGCCAGCTTGAATCTGTGAATATTGACTTTCCAATGCTTTGATATTGTTATAAATTGTTCTTACAGCTTCTTCGAGTTGTCTCTTTGTGCCTTCTGTAGCATATTGAGCTTTTTCAACATTAAGTTGTTCAGCTTCATAAGGGGTATTTCCTGGAGTATTGAAGTTGTAAAGCTTCAAGCTCAATTCAGCCAAATCCACTTTTTGCTCACTCAACCAAATAGCAGTACTGCTAGTAAGTACTTGGCTTACTTTTGTCTCTACATTATCTTTAAATTCAGAATAGACAGGCTTATCCTTCAGTTCATAACGTTGCTCTGGTTTGTAACCAATCACTTGGTTCAAAGATACATATGCACTATCTAAATCTTTTTTTGCCTTCTCTAAAGCAGCTTGATTTTGAGTCAACTGATTAGTCGCTTGCGTGACCTCATAATCACTCGACATTTGATTATCTCTTTTAATTTGTGCAACTTTAAGCTTGCGCTCTGCATCTTCAATATTCAAAGCAGCCAGCTTAACGGCATTTTGCTTTTGTAGGAGCTTGTTATAAAGATCCTTCACATTATATTCAATACTCTCTTTGGTCATATCCAAGTTTTTCTTAGCAGCCTCATAATTAAGGTTCGTTTGGGCATAACCTTTAAAAGCTTTGTCTTGCGCTTCATCACCTGCTTCTGCTGGAACAAAATTAATATCCTTGCCAGCTTCTTTCATGATTTTTCCGGCTTGATCGATATTCGTTGCTGCAGTTTTAACTGAAGTACTATCAGCTACAGCCAGTTTAACTGCATCATTATAGGTCAAAGAGTCATTATAGTAGGTATCATAAGTAACTTGGGTCACAGGAGTTGCGAGAGGCTTACTGGACAAACTATTGGTTTGGTCGTCAGTAGTACTGCCATTAGCTTGATTGGAAATGGTCACTGTTCGTGTAGCCTGTTCCCAATTTACTTTGGCGCCTAATGATTGGCTCACAAAACGTAAAGGAACGAGTACTTGACCCTTTTGAATTTGAGTAGCTGCATCAAGCTGTACAGGATTACTATTTTTATAAGCAAGTTTAGAACCAACATTTAAAGTTAACGTATCGTCATTTTTAGATGCTGTCACTTTTTTAGCTTTGCTGTCCCAATCGACTTTCGCACCCAAGCTTTCGAAAACTCCACGCAGAGGCACCAAGGTTGTATTTTGACTAACAACCGGGGACTGGGTATATTGCTGAGTTACGCCGTTAATAATAACCTTTATATCACCTGGTTGAGCTCCTGCAAGACTGGCGAACGCAGAAGAAAGAACCAGTGTGGACAGTACTGCCACTCCAAAACGTTTCATAATTTCTCTCCTTTGTCAATAAGACTAATAAAAGAAAAGGGCTCCAAAAGGAACCCTCTTCTCATCTAATTCAGTTAACTCAAAAGAGTTGCTCTTAAATTAGTTGTTGTTTTCAACAGTTACTGTTTTAGCAGTTGCATCGTAGTTAATGGATGCATCCAACGCTCTGCTCACCCAGAAGATAGGCAGTACAGTACGGTTTTTGTTAGTTACAGCTTTAACGTCCATACGAACCACAGAACCGTTAATAGTCAACAGGTTTGTGTTCAGTTTGATTTGAGCAACGCGGTCACCTTTAATCAGGGTAACTGTGGAAGTTGCTTTGTCAAACAGGATGTTTTGTGGGGATACACCCAAAGCTTCAGCTGCATAACGTACTGGCAAGTAAGTGCGTCCGTTTTCAGCATAAGCAGCTACATCAGAAGTTTTACTTTCGCCGTTCACAGTGTAGGAAGTGCTTCCCAGTGTGAAGACAGCTTTAGTTTTAGTAGCACCTGGAGCTGGAGTTCCAACAGTTGCGATTGCTACTTCAGCAGCTGCAGTGTTGTTGTCTTTCCAGTTTTGAGTGTTGTCAGTTGCGCCTTTGTATGCAGTGTAAGAAACTGCGCTACCTTTCAACTTAGCAACGATGTCGCCTTGAGCTACAGTACGGTCAACAGTCAGCTTAGGAGCCGAGATTGTGATTGTACTTGGAGTAGCAGATTCGCTGTCGATGTAGAAGCTCAGACGGCCTTTGTTGCTTTCGCCGTAAGTATCAGTAGATACGCTCTTCACTTTAACGTCACCAGCTGTAACTTTTACTTCTGGAGTAGAAGCAAAACGTACGCCTGTTGGCAATTCCAAGATTACTTCACGGCTACCGTCTTTCTTAACGAAAGCTTCTTTAGCAGCTTCAGTGATTGTGATATCGCCAACTTGTTGATCGCCCAGACCGATTGTCAGGGTTGGTTTGGAAGCAGCAGCCAGAGTAACTGCTTGTTTCACAGTAGCAACCTTAACAGTACCGCTCAGACCTTGGCTACCAGCAACATCAACGTTCAGATCGCCGGAGAAACCTGGTTGCGTTGCAACTTCAACGTTCTTCAGTTTCAAAGTACCAGCGTCAGTTGTGCTGTTTGCGCTATTGAAAGTCAATTTCAAAGTACGTTTGTCAGAGTCAGTGTAGGAAACTTCTGCTCCACCCAAACCGTTAGTGTTTTCCATAGAACCAGAGAAGTTACTTCCTGGGTTATTGCTTTCAAAAGTCGACTGCCAACGAGCACCTTCAGGCAAACGCAAAGTTACAGTACGTCCTTTTACGAAAGAGCCAGCAACAGTTTCTTTAATTGTAACATCACCAATTTTTTGCTCGTCATGACCAGCAAGGATTGTTGATGGAGTAGCAACAGAAACGCCACCACCGATTTGACCGTAGCTACCTACTACGAGGGAGCTAACATCAGTTGTTGCATTACCAGAGATACTAACAGTAACATCGCCTTCTTTAGCACTGTTTTCATCATCAACATAGAATCCTACAGGCAATTGGAAAGATGTTTGCTCACCACTTACTTTATCCAAGGACAAAGTCAAAGTATCGCCGTCAGTGGAATATTTTACGTTTTCAGGTTTGATATCAGTACCAAACAGAATAGTAGCTGCGGATTTAGGAGCAGAATCCCATTTGAAACCGCTAGGCAATTTCAACTTAATGTTGTTGTTACCCAATGAACCAGCTGTTTCTTCTTTAACTTTCAAAGTTGCAGTAAAGTTTTCTTCACTGGAAACAGTATCAGCTGCGCTCAAAGAAATTTGACCAGAAGAAACCACGTTACCAATCACTACTTCGCCACTAGTCAAACCGCTTGCGGAAGCAGCATCAATAGCAACTTTGATAGGTCCATTGCTAGGTCCAGTAACATTGATTTTACCAAAGTTCAGATAAAGATCAGCAGCATCAGCAGAGTTGCTGAAATTCAATTCAACTTTTGCAGACTTGTTAGTCAGTTTAGTAACTACAATTGCATCTGCATCTTTATATCCAGTAGATTCAAGGTTTTCAGCGTCGTCGTTATCTTTTGCATCAAGATATACACCCAAACCATAAGTAGCGTCAGTAGCAGTTCTTACGCGACTAACACCGTTTCCAGCGCCAGAAAATTCAAAACCTTTTGGCAATGTTACTGTAAACGATGCACCAGGTCTGATGGAAGCTTGGCTAATGCTAACTTTTGCTCTACCCAATTCAACATTCGTTTTTGCACTAGAACCAATACTAGGGCTATTCAGGTTTGATAAGCTAGAAGCTGCATGGATTGCAGTTGGTGCAGTCAATGCTGCGATTGGAGCTGCTACACCAGCAACCAATGTTGCTGTTGCCAGCACGTTAATCATTTTTTTATTAAACTTTGTCATAACCTTTTTTTCTCCTCCTTGAATATAACCAGAAATATTATTTTTGTCTTTTTGTCGGATCTTGTCACTCATCAGTCGTTACACCTCCTTTCCGAGCTTTATGAGAACCCTTATAAAATGATATCTGTGACAATATCACAGAAGCTTGGAATCTAGTTGAAAGAAAGCGTCCATTTATGACGTACTCCAGTATTATACAATGTGATAACAATGCAGTAAAGATTTTTTTTAGCGAATTTTGTCTTTACGCTTTTGTACCCCTTTGTTTCATACTCACCCAATTAGACGTAGCATGGGTTCAAAAAGTTGCGTCTGTTTCAAAAAAAAATTATTTTTTTTGAATTATGTATTCCGCTTTCCACAGTCATAATTATACTATTGAACCTGTTCCTCCGTCATCCTACAACTTTTACCTTATCAACCTTAAATGTACAAGGGTTATTTTCGTACATGAAATCGGCCTTTAATGGAGTATATTCGTTAAGAATTATCCATAGAATATATAAAGTACATAAAGTCTACAGATTCCCTCGAAATCTAATACTCTAATACACTTTAGGTAGTAGAAATGACGGAGTAACAGTGATTTACCGTAAATATAGCCGCGACAAATTACTTCACTACATTAATCTTCGCGCCATCCGTAAGCAGACTAACGCCCTTAACGACAACATTTTGTCCTTCAGCAAGCCCCTTGGTTACCTCAACCTGTTTGGCACTTTCCTGGCCTGTCTGTACCTCTACCCGCTTAGCCACTGTTCCTTCCACTACATAAGCATACTTTTTCCCTGCCTGCTCCGTAATGGCATCCTGCGATACCAAAATGTTTTTAGGAGCTTCTGATTTCATGTATACAGTTACAACCATCCCTGATTTTAATTCGCCAGAACCATTAGGAACTGATACCTCAACAGGGTATGCCTTCAGATCATTATCCATTACCGGATTGACAGCCGATACTTTGGCCTCAATTCGCTTATTTAACGAGTCCACGCCTACAGTCACAGATGAACCCACCTGCATCTTGAGAAGCTCAGATTCAGAAACGTTAACTTTAGCAATAATAGGATTGGTATTCGCTATTGTAGCAACCGCGGATTGTGCACTAACCATTTGCCCTTGGGTTCCTGTTACTACCGATATCGTACCGGAAATCGGAGCTTTGACCACAGTATCCACCAGTTGGCTACGTGCTGTGTCTAAACTGGACTTAGCTTGATTGACAGAAGCACGAGCTACGTCAATGCCTGTTTTCTGTTGGGCAAGTCGTAATGATTTTTGAGCATTGCTATATGTTGTTTGCGCACTTTGCTTGGACGTTTGTGCATTGTGAAGTGTGATCTGCGCATTCTCCACTGCAGTTAAAGCCCTTCTATGCGCTATTTGAGACTGCTCTAACTCAGATTGAGATAGAGCACCCGCACTAAACAACTGTTGGTTGCGGTTGAGCGTATTTTGAGCATCACGCACGGAACTCTGAGCATCGACCAGACTGGTCTGAGCTTGGGTGATAGTGTTGTCTTGCTGGACAAGCGCACTTTTGGCTTGATCCACGCTGGATTCTGCCTGCTGTACCGATTGCGCTGCACCTGACTCTGCTTGTTTTAAATTGGCCAGGGCAACCTGGTAAGACTCCTGGGATTGCTTAATCGAGTCTTGCAAGTCCTTTTGGTCTATAGTAAACAATGTGTCGCCTTTATTTACTTTTTGGCCCACTGTAAGGTTAATACTTTGAATTTTACCACTAATTTTCGGAGACACCTGAGCTGTCTCTTTGGGAGCAAAGCTTCCAATAATACCTGTTGAATCGTTAATACTACCTTTAGCCACTTTTGCTACTTGAACTGGAATGGCTTGCTGCGCCGTAGTCGTTGCGGCAGGGGCCTCTCCCCCACCGCAACCCGCTAATGCAACTGATAAAAGCAAAGTTGTAGCAATCAGAGCACTTTTTTTATTCATTATGTTTCTCCACCTCACCTTATATATGAACACTTTTTTGTAGTTTCGCTTCTTTTTTCAATTCTCTCTTCGCTTGTCTTTTTAATTTCCGATTCTTACGTTTTTGTATCATATTATCCATGATGACGTAGACTACCGGAATAAGAATCAATGTAATAACAGCTGCGAAGGATAACCCGAATACAACAACAACTGCCATCGGTGCTTGTGTTTCGTTACCCTCTCCTGTAGCGAATGCCATTGGGAGCAAAGCTAGTACAGTAGCCAGCGTGGTCATCAAAATCGGACGCAACCGCTCAGACGCTCCATGAATAATAGCTTCATCCCGATCTTGGCCTTCTTTTCGGAGCTGAATTATAAAGTCAATCATAACTATGGCATTGTTGACGACCAAACCGACGAGCATGATGTAACCCGTCAAAGCTGAAACGCTGAGGCTCGCCCCGGTTACAGCTAAACCGATAAGCACACCAATTACCGTAGGTGGAACGGAAAACATAATAACAAACGGTGTGAGCAACGATTCGAACTGTCCTGCCATAACCATATAAATGAGCACGACAGATAGCAAAATAGCTATCCCTAAGTTTATAAAAGACTCCAGCATTTGTTCATTTTGTCCACCACCCGTGTCTGCACTGTAGCCTTCTGGGAAGTGAGTACTCTTCAAAAGAGCATCTATTTTTTGATTAATAGTAAGAATATCCCCTGTTCCATCAATATCAGCTGTAATCTGCACTTGACGCGTTTGGTCTTCACGAGTAACAGTATCGGGTACAGTCCGTTTATCAATACTTACTACGGAAGACAAAGGTACATCAATACCTTGCGAAGTGGTAATCCGTAAGGCTTTAAGATTTGACAAATCATGGCGGTTTTGCTCTGGCAACGATATCTTCACATCAATCTGATCTTCACCTGTACGATAGCTTGTGGCGACTGATCCATTAAAAGAAGTATTCACTGCTGATAAAATTTGAGTTGCTGATAAGCCATATCGACTCGCAAGCTCCCGATTAACGGTAATCTCATATTCTTCGCGAACAGCACTCAAGGTACTTTTCACATTGACCGTACCCGGTATGTTTTTTACGTCCGCAACGAGATTGTCTGAAAGTTCTCTCAGGACGTCAATATCGTCACCTTTTAAGTTAATATTAACAGCCGCTCCGCTTGAAAGGCCTGTTGTAGACGCCATTGTAATCTCTGCATCCGGAATGCTATCAAATTTCTTACGAAGGCCCTCAACTACACCATCTGTTGGCTGATGTCCATCCTTCAGCGTTACGCTTAGATCCGCCGAATTAGTTGGAGCTGCCCCTGAATAACCAGAATTGCCACCAGAACCAACAGTCACTGTCATTTTATCTAGATCCGGAACTTTCAAAATTTCTTTTTCTATATCTTGAACAACCTTTTCCGTTTCTTCCAAGACCGTTCCATTAGGAAGTTTCACGTTAATTGTGAATTCCCCAGTATCGGATGCTGGGATAAATTCAGCTTTAACGAAAGGAACTAGAGCCCCAGCTGCCACAAACATTAATAAAGTAATAATTAACACAGATTTTCTATGGTTAATTCCCCACTTCAGTATACGGCGATACCCACTCTTAAATTTCTCGAAGCCAATATTAAACCACACAATAGGGTTAACACCCTTATAAGTACCTGAAGAATAAATGGATTCATCTGGCACGGTAGGTAGCCAACGTGAGCCCAGCATCGGCACAATCATAAGGGATACAAGCAAGGCTGCAATGTGAGAGAAAATAACGGTTAACGCCAACGGTTTAAATAGAACTCCCGCAATTCCGTCAACAAAAACAACTGGTAAAAATACTACGATCTGCGCAAGTGCAGATGCCATAACGGCATTACCCACCTGCTTGGAGCCATCAATAGCCCCTTGTAGCATGCTTTTCCCTTCATGTCGCTGTCTAAAAATATTCTCAATAATAACAACCGCAAAATCGACAAAGGATCCTAACCCCAGAAGCAAACCGCTCAGTGAAATAATATTAATGGTTTGTCCGGTGAAATACATCATCATAAACGTAGCTACGAAGGAAATTGGAATAACGATAGTAGCAATAATGGTAGAACGTATACTATTCAAAAATAACAGCAACACAATAGCTGCGATAATAACTCCCAATATAGCATGCTCTACTAATGAGTGTACGGAGTCACTAATGGGTTTGGATGCATCTGTTACCATCTCCAATTGAGTTCCCGGAGGCAATTCCTTCCGTATCGAATCTAAACTATCCTTTACAGAATCGGCGATTGAAAGGGTATTCCCTCCTGTAGCTTTAGTAACAGAAATATTGATACTTGGCTTTCCGTTATAGGTAGAAATGGTTGTAACATCATCCAAGGAATCTTCAACTTTCGCGATGTCCTTTAGCTTAATGCTTCCCTTCCCTACTGGAATTGGCGTTTCACCCATTTCTGAAACAGCTTTGTATTCACCTTGAACCCGAAGTTGGATTTCTGTATTGCCTCGGTACACCGAACCAGCAGAACCCGCTACGTTATTAGACGATAGCGCTTGGCTGATTTGATCTAACGTAATGCCATAGCTTTGAAGTTTGGCTTGATCTACGGTAATCTTCACAAGCCGAGCCTGCCCACCTGACATGTTGGCTGCAGCTACTCCCGCAATTCTTTCAAGCCGCGGCTCAATAATATCTTCAGCAATAGGCTTCAACTTGTTAATATCCTGGTCTCCTGTAAGAGAGAGCGTAATAACCGGCGTTGCGTTGAGATCCACCTTAAGGACACGCGGCGAATTAGCCGCCTTGGGAAGAGACCCTTTAACCCCATCAACTTTATCTCGCATGTCGAGGGTTGCTTGATTGATATCTACTCCCCAGTTAAATTGAATCATGACCATAGATGTTCCTTCTGAAGACTCGGACATGACTTTATCCACGTTCTCAATAGAAGCCAGACTTTTCTCAATAGGTTTAGTAACCAATTCCTCAACTTCTGTAGGCGTTGCATTTGGAATACTAGTCACCACTGCAGCGAATGGCAACTTCATATCCGGCATTTGCTCTACAGGAAGTCTTAACGCAAAAATACCGCCCCCGATTAACAAAGCAATAATTAACATAAATACTGTTACAGGACGGCGTATTGAAAACTGAGACATCTCATCACTCCCCACTCACTTCTCTATGTAATATTTAAGCACACACATCCACTACTACGATGAAATAAGCGTAAAGTTTCAGATAAATGCGCAAAAAAACATATAAAAAAATAATAAACACATTTTGAGATAAAAGCTTAAAAAAAAGAAATTAATTACAGACGTTTAAGCTAAATCCAAAATAAAAAACGTTGTAAGGCTAATCCAAAGTTCTTACCTCATTGATATTATGGCATAGGCCCTTAATTCCAGTCAAATAGCTGATTTATAAAAAACATCCCTCTCATGTATATGAAAGGGAATTTCCATTTCGCATGGAGGGATGTTTAATAATTTCAGGTGTTTTGTTAATTAGATTTTAGGAAGCAGCTTTTTATCAGCCATAACTTTAGCTACAATAATGGCTGCATCTCCACGCAAGGTCAGGGAAGTAGGATTAAACATATATCCTTTTTTCAGATCGCTTGCATCAACAGGTGAACCCGTAATAAAGCCTTTCTTGGCAATAGCCAACACAGATGCCTGTGCATAGTAATCAATTTTGTCCGCATCTTTAAAGGTCTTAGACAGATTCTTCATGATCTTGTCATGATCTGTTTCAAGCTTCAAATTCAATGCCTTAGCGATAATGACTGCTGCATCTTGGCGTGTGATTACATCTTCCGGCATAAAGATTCTTGGTTGCGAACCTTTGACAATACCAGCGCGTGCAGCTGTTTCAATATAACGATAATCATAGAGCGCATCTGCTGATATCGTATTTGGAATAGACACGTCGTCAAAATGCTTCGCTCCGCTGAAATTAAGCGGAATTTGCAGACCTTTGACGATCATAGACGTAAATTCGCCTCTTTTAATGTAGCTGTCAGGTCCAAAGCTATTAATTGGATCCATTGGGTTCATGACACCTTTAGCCAAAATGGCTTCGATGTAATCTCTGGCGTATTTGTGCTTAATGACATCACTATACGTTTCTCCAACTTTAGCAACTACATAGTAACCGAAACGATCAAACGGTACTTTAATGGTGTGTTTTTTCGGATCCACCACACCACCAATGTTCTGCCAGTCTTTAAGATCAGAATCAAAATAGAACACCGACATTTGTTTCCCTGCATCTTGAGCAATACTACTATCATACGTCAGCGTCAATGTAGCACGCTTGGAAGGTACTAACTCGTTAGATGGGTCACGCCAGTAGAAGTTTTTGATCTTGCTGCTGTCATTTTGCGACTTGTTAGCCAATTGATAAGGATCAGCACCATATGTCACTGGATCGTAAGCATCCGTTTTGATATCATCTGCGGTACCTGGGTCAATCCAGAATACTGGACTGGACTTGGTAAAACGACTTGGGAAATCCCGGTTGAAGTATCTACTTCCGTCTGCAATCAAGCTCCGCATATCGGACAATGCTTTTTCAGTTTCAAATTCATGACGGTCTACCACACCATCTTCGCTATTTGCTATCGCAAAGTACAAAGTATGCCCAGAGAAAACCTGGTTTTTGAATTGCTGTGGTTGATCGTAATCCCGGCGAATTAGACTCGTTCCCTTCGCAAAAGCAAGTGTAAGATTACCATCGAACACTTTGTGCGATGTTTTCATCGCTTCCATGTACTGCTCGCCAGGAATATTTGTAGGCACATATTTAACAGTAATGGTTTGTTTCAGTTTTTCTTTGCCTACTGTAACCACTACGTCAATTTTATTATCTTTGTTGGCTTTTAGACCTGTTACGATGGCTTTGTAAGTTGATGGGTAATCAACGGTACCATCATAGTCAGAATCAAATCCTTCTTGAACCGCTTTTTCCTTACCTACCATAACACTATCTGCGTTACCTGCGTTCACAACAACTTGCACAAAGTTTTGATTCACGATTCTCTTTTCAGGGAGCGGACGCAAAATATCAAAAGATGTAGATTGACCTGATACTTGCAGTCGGAAAGTAGCAAATGGTCCGCTCTTGCCGCTATTGTACAAGGTAATGTTATAAGCTACTGGTGTTCCATCTTGCGAAATAGTTTGGTTTTTCAACACAAAGCTGAAATACTTTTTGTCCGGATGGTAGTACACAAGCAGGTCTTTTAAATCTTTATTAGTAAATTTATCTGTAGTAGAACCGGAATTGTATGTTGTCTTAGCATCTTCTGCTGAGAAAAACTCGTTACTCAACGTCCAGTTGAATTCACTGTCATCCGATCCCTTAATCTCCAAAATATATTGATCTTTATTGGCAATATCACTTAACGAACCATTTACCTGATCTGCTTTACCCAAATCGGCAATACTGAAAGTACCAAATACATTGATATTTTTCAGAGATGTATTGTAGTTAGTATCATCCACTTTGGTGAAATTAGCATCTTTTGATTTCGGAGCAATTTCGCTATACTTCGGTGTATTGCTCAAGCCGCTAACTGGTGTAAAAGGGATGATTCCTTGTGTATTTGGAACAGGAATTACTGGAATATTCGTCTGTGTAAAGTTTACTTTTACCGTATTGCTGTACTCAATACCTGGCTTGTACACAAACTTGATTTCATTATTCCCGTTCGCCAAGGCATTGGCTGCGGCTGTCTCAGAGGAAGCAGCAAGCTTGAAGTCCGCTCCTGAACCATCCAAATCAACCAATACATTATTAATATACAGGAATACATTTCGGTTACTTCCAGTGTAATGAATATCTGCTGCGTTGCTCACATCAAGCAATTTACCTTTAAAGTTGCCCAGCTGAGTCAATTTATAGGTATTCAAGTTTGAGCTGGATGTATTCAACGGGATTTGTTGCCCATCATAAATCGTGTCGTATTTCATAAACGGACCCTGCAACAGATTCACCGTTGCTTTAATGAACTTAGTTGAGTCACCATTCAGATAAAAATTCAGTACATTTTGTCCTTCTTTAGGCAAAGTGTCTACATAAGCAACAATTTTCTTCACTTGCGTTGACTTACCATTGATTGTCCGAATCACATCTTGAGGCGACCCTACAATATTAACCGTTACTCCGGAAAGCTCACTAATCGAAGAAGGTGCACCATTAACAACGATAAACTCCATACCTACAGGTACAGATGCAGCATCTGTAGTCTTGTTCTTCATAGAGCTACCTGTTAATTTCATAGCTTCATCTAGGGCAGCTGCCTGATCAGACCCGCTTCCTTTAGTTCTGTTCAGCAATTGAGTATTAAAATCAGGAAGATAGTTAATATCATCAATATACGGCTGAGTACTGCTGCGCAATGTAAATTGGACAGCCGATGGAGCCGGTGGTGTACTGCTATCCGTATAAGTTATGCCCAGGGATGCTCTGGTCAAATGATCAAGTACAGCTTCCGAAGGTACAGTCACCTGAAATGGATATACTTTATAACCATTTGATGTAACTACATTTGCAGTATCAATTGTGGCATCAACCCCAGTCGCACTACCCACAGCACTACCATTGTTACTCACATCGGTAAAACGTGCATTGATTGTGGCCACTCCTGGATCGGTTGCACCGCCTGGCACCAAAACATTACCTTTTAAAACCACACCACTTGTAGACGATACGGTAAAGTCTGGTGAAGTGGTCAGATCAGCAGAAACATTTCCATCCTTGTTCAAGGTCAAATCAGAAAATTCCGGTTTACCCGTATATATCGTAATTTCACGTGTAACTGTAAGAGCCTGAGTTCCGTTATTCACTTTAATGGTCACTATATTTTTACCCGGACTCAGTACAACACTACCCGTTAGTTTATAGCCAGTGTAAGAGCTGACATTATACGTATTACTGCTTTTTGCAGACGTGAGCGTTACACTGTCAGCATTAGGAGCCGTACCTTGAATGACTACTTTCACATCATCCGTACCGCTATTGCGTGCGTCTGTCAGCACTGCCGTCTGATTCTCTAGCAACTGCTCGGTTTCACCATTCAGCGTGGCAGATAGATCATAAAGCTTGGGTCCATCCTGATACTCAATGTAAATGGAGTCCTTCATATCAGCCGAATTTTGGCTACTTTGAAATGTAATCCGGTTCAAACCAGGAAACAGTTTAATGTCTGTAACTTTAAGCGTAGAGCCACTGACCGTAATTCCGCCTTTTTGACTCTCATTTTTATTAACTACGTTAAGGTTTGTTCCATTTTTAGAGAGTTGGAATACACTATAAGATATCGTGCTTCCGTTCACTCCGTTAATCGTACCGTTAACTGTAACACGGTCAGTGTTTACCATTCTAGCCGAATCCACATCATATTTCTCACTTGGAAAAATAAAATAAGTTCCCGTCGCAGCATGAGCCGTACCTACCAGGGCCGCCGGCACCAAGCCAATGATGAGACCAACCGTCAGCAACATGGATAGCAATCGTTTCAAATCATTGTCCTCCTTTGATTCTGTCGCACCTTGGGGTACGTAATCATTCAATACTTTTTTTATCGGTAGTAAACATACAAAAAATTAGTAAATTCTCAAAAAAGGAGGGAGTTTTTTTACAGAAAACATCAAAATAGCCTTCAAACCCGCGGTATACCGCCAAGCTTGAAGGCTTACTTTTAAATTAAAATTATAATTTCGAACGCGTCTGGGAATCTGGCTTAGCCAACAACCGAATCAGTGTGTTAATAACTGGGCGTTTGGTTTTGCCAACAAGACCAATAACCTCTGCACCGATCTGTAGGAAGAACATCATAATACAAATCACGACAAAGGTAACCCAGTTCGCTTCATTAAGCGCAGCAGACGATTGAATCACGGCCAATACACCGAAAAATGCAGCAATACCGTAGATAATCAACACCGTCTGTCTGTGACTGAAACCTAGTTCGCGTAGGCAGTGATGCAAATGACCTTTATCCGGAGAGAAAATCGGTTTTTTCTGCAACTTGCGACGAATGATAGCAAAGAATGTATCTGACAATGGTACACCGATAATAATCAATGGCGTAATAAAAGATACGATAGCAATTTGCTTGAAACCAAGCATGGATAGCATGGCCAGACAGAAACCTAAAAATAATGACCCTGTATCACCCATAAATATTTTTGCAGGATGAAAGTTAAAAAATAGGAATCCGATAATACTGCCCAGCAGCACAAGACAAAGCATAGCTACCATGTAATTACCCATCAATATCGACATCACAAAAATAGTTCCAATCGCAATGCCTGAGACACCTGCAGCCAGTCCATCCAGACCGTCAATCAAATTGATGGCATTCGTTACACCTACGATCCAAAAAATCGTAAGTGGAATGGAAATCCAGCTTTCCAAAGATGAGTATGCATCCTGAAAAGGTACATTTACAAAATCTACACGAATATCAAAAGCAAACACGACCATACACGCAACGGCAATTTGAGCCAAAAATTTCAATTTTGCATTGAGATCGAAACGATCATCGAGAGCACCAATCAGTGTAATCAGCGTACCGCCAATCAGAAAGGCTGCGATAAAGTTAATATCCCGAGAGGACAGCATTCCGTCAGGCACAAAAGGTAACACCGCCAATAAGGACAACAGAAATGCCAAGAAAATCCCCAGTCCGCCAAGACGCGGCATAATTCGGGTATGTACTTTTCGGGCATTCGGTACATCGACGGCTCCAACCTTCACAGCGAATTTCTTGACGAGCGGTGTCAGTAACAGCGCAAGTCCCAGTGCCATGATGAACCCAATAATATAGATCAATAACATTTGATCATTCGACCCCCAATTTTAAAGCAATCCCTTTTCAGATGTAACCGCATTGAATTATACTCTGATCAAAAATAAATACCAAGCTTCATATTCTGGCAAATTAGCGGGTTTTGGAGGCAGATTCAAGCTATTTATCACACTTTTGTGACGTTTTCTTTTTCGCGCATCACTTTCGCGGCGAATTTCGGCAGCGCAAGCATTCTTTTGTAACGGCTTGGCTCTTTGAGGAGTCTATATAACCATTCAGCCCGTAGCTTTTGAAACAATTTAGGTGCGCGTTTGGTTCTGCCTGATATAACATCGAAGCTGCCGCCAACCCCCATCATCACCGGTACACCCAACTTTTCCTTATATTTACCAATCCAGGGTTCCTGTGTGTCCGCTCCACGTGCTACAAACAATAAATCAGGATTTGCTTCACGAATAGCTGCAATTACGGCTTCATCCTCTTTTGGTCCAAAAAAACCATCACGCTTGCCACAAACCGTAATTGCGGGATAAAGCTCATGTACCCGCTTTGCGGTCGCTTGAATCACCTCAGATGTTGATCCCAGTAAATAAACCTTCCAATGATAGTTTTCGCCAGCTGCAAGTAATTCATGTAACAAGTCAAAGCCCGCTACACGCTCAGGTACAGGATGTCCTACATAGTTTGCAGCCCACACTACGCCGGTCCCATCCGGGACAATCAGCTCCGCCTGTTTCATCACGTTCATGTACACTGGATCTTCCAATGCTGCCATTACCATTATCGGATTGGCAGTGATCACTTGATGGGGCCGGCGAGACTCCACTGCTTGAATTAATACATTTAATGTATCTTTCATATTAAGCCTTGATACCGGAACACCGAAAATCGGGACGGTAGGCACATTCGTAACCTTATCAACTGTCACTGTATCCATCATCCTTTGCGACACAAGTAATTAACGATATGCTGCGCCGGTAAGCGAGCCTCACTTTTTAACAAAGCAATGGCCGCTCCCTGGCTCTCGATCCATTGACTTCGCTGATCCAGCAACCGCATAGACTCATTAGCCAGTTTTTGTCCATCCAGTGCCTCTGTAGTGCCTACAGGCTGGCTACCGACACGGCTGAGGAAATGATCAATTTTAGGATCATAGGATATCCCCAACGGAGGCACCTGATGGGATGCTGCATAGATCAAGCTGTGTAATCGCATCCCGATCATCAAACTGCAACGACTGACTTCCAAAAGCATCTGTTGAGGATCGGTGACTTGATCACACATGCTTACAATGCTTCCCGTCCCCCTAATATCCCCCAACAAATCCATTACCATCCTTGAAGCCTGCTCGTCATCAGGCAGATGGAAAGGTAAAAAACGTAAGTGTACACGGCGCTCAGCAGCTAATTTTTTTAAGCCCTCCGCGATAGCCTTCAAATCGCGGCGTTCCTTATCCCAGTAACGTACAGATACGCCAACGATCGGGGGTTGATCCTGATCAGTCTCAGTTGCTGCTTTATGCAGCTCGGAACCTCGGGGCAATGGAAGCCCCATTACCGGATCAGGAACAACTTCGACAACCGGGTTCTTTAGTTTCATAGTATCCAGTAGTGCGGCAGACTGCTCATCTCTTACAGAAACATATTCACAGCGCTGAAACACAGAACGGATCATAGGATAAAATATCTTCCGTTGTACTGGACCAATGCCCTGAGCATATACAAACGTCGGCTTTCCAGCCCATTGGGCCAGTTTCAGAATCGCCAGATAATACGGAATACTTTTAGGGCTTGTTGCATCCTGGAGCAGACTCCCGCCGCCACTTATTAGCCCATCGCTGTTTTTAATCGCTCTACGAACTTCCCCCAAACTCATCCGCGGTACAGCTTCTACTCCGTACATTTTCTGTGTCCAAGCAGGGTCAGAAGATAGAACAACAGGCTTGACCGTGATACCCGCCTGACGGCTCTCCTCCTCTAAAGCTGTCAAAATCGACTTGAGCACCGCCTCATCCCCACTATTGTGAAAGCCGTAATAACCCGAGATGATTATCGTTTGAGCTGTGGTGACCATTTCTTCCAACACCCTTCCAGCACTTGCCACACGACAATTGCGATGATTCCCAGCACCAGACCGAAGCCCAATCCTAACAGCCCGCGACTAAGCGACAGTGCCGCTGGAGAGTGAATGTGAGCAAAGGTATCCACCATAGAGGCTTGACCAATAGCAGCTATAATCAGCAAATAGATTGCTTTGCGATATTTCAAACTCAGGAACGCTCCTGCAATAAACAGTGGGTGAGCCATCAAAAATTCCTTATTGCGTGGACGTACGCCAAACGCATTTTCAAGGAAGTTCCGGAATGCCAGCTCCGTATTCGACACTGTGCCCGCATTTCCAGTACGAGTCAAATAGTAATAACCTGCGGCTGCGATAACAGCCAGTGCGATCACCCACAATACAGTAATCGGCGTACGTAGCAGCTTGGAAATCTCCTCTCGTATAGAAACGCCACGATAAAAGAAAATATATATCGCTGCCAAGAAGATCGGCAGAATGTGAAGCAAGCTTACACCTCTGAATTGGTTCAGCACAAGGCTGTAAGCAATACTATTCAACAGAGCAATAACAAATGGTACTGCAGCCAGCGACAAAATCGCTGTCCGTACGTACAGTATAAGCGTTTGAACCAAACGCTGACCTGCAGAAAGTTCAGCCCCCTGTTCACGTTTAATTCTAATCGTGTGCACAGCAATGATCATTGCAACCGTTGGTCCGCTAATCGCCGCGAGTAGGGCTAGACCTTGCTCCATCAAGCTGGAGTTCAAAACATAAAGTCCTGCTGAACCTACCAAACCGAGTGCAAATGCCAGCAAAGTCAATGCCGGGACGAAATAGGACACCATAATGGAGAAGAATGCCAGTGCACCTAGTACGACAATCATTTTCAAATAGCGCTGAATGGACGAATCGACTACTTGGAATGGTTCAGCCTGTCCGAGTTCAAACCCCTTTTTCTCCATCCGTTGTACAGCGTTACCCGGCTTATCCAAGCTGTGGATCAGGTTATCTACCGAATCCTTCACCTTGGCTTCAGCAATACTACGGCTAGGCGCGGTATTCAGATACAACATGCGAATATTACGATCCTTGGTAGCCAGAGCAAAACGATCGGCCAACGTTTCCACATCCAGCGTTGCATCTTTATCGCTCAATGAGTATAAACGCACAACGTTATAGTGGATATCGTAAGCGAGCTTATTGAAGCCTGCTTGCGGTTTTTTTAAGTTTTCGATAGCAGCTAGGCCAATATCGTATTTGTTCAGCAATTTAGCAAATGCCGCTAAGCTATGCTCTTTCTCGTTATCGGTGAAGCCTTTGACTGAATCACCTTCAAACAAAATGCGTTTTACACCATTCTGCTGAAAAGAAGCAAGCATCTCTTCTGTCAACTCCTGGTTATAAGGAAGACTGTCGCTCATCCGTGGAACAATAAAAAATCCTTTGCTCCGAAGCTGCTTCATCGCAATCGGGTCAGGCTGCATGGGCTTGAGGTACGCATCCTCTGGAGATGTTTCCACAACTAACCCTTCCTGTCCCTGATAAGTCCAAGGTTTTACATTAATGTCCAGGCTTGTAAACGTACGTAAAATTAACGGCTTTAATGCCTCCGCATTTTCTTTGTCAGCAAAAACAATATACGTAAAATTCTCATTTGCAGGTGAAAGCCGTTTTTCCATATCGGCAACGTTCTGAGTCGTATAGGTTACGACACGGCCCGCTTTACGAAAATCATCCAACGTACTTTCATACATCGCCATGCTGTTCACACCCGCCTGCTGTAAGCGGTCAAGCTGCTCATTCAGATAGTCCTGCGGATGAGCCTGATACGAGGCTGCCTCCGTCAAATCCCGATAATCGAATACAATCTCTACTTTTTTACTCGAGGATTCTGTCTTCACACGATCGGCGATGACTGGAATGGAAGCCAGCAAGCCGACAGCCACCAAAATCCATAACCATTTTCGAGAAGCCGTATTCCAATACTGCCATTTCTGATACACCAAAGAACCTCCTTAATATTCGGGATTTTGCAAAATTCAATGCTGCCCACCTTGTCGTACTCAGCCTTTTGGTAGGTCACTCATTGAATTTTGCAAAATCCTCCGCTGCCGGAATAAGCCTATTTTCCCCAAAGCCTCTTCCAGGTTATTCTGCAATACAGAAATGACCTCCACGGCGTACTGCCCTTTGCCGTGAGAGGTCACCGATTACTATATCTTATCCAATTACCTTAACCTATTCTATTATAAAGGGATTTTTCTCAAGCGTCTACGCGAGACATAACAGCATCGACCAGGTGGCTGATTCTTTGCTCCGCGTCTGATAGCGAGGAACCGCGTACCGCAAAGTATACTTTGATTTTCGGCTCTGTTCCCGAAGGGCGCAGGCAAAACCACGAACCGTCCTCCAGTAAGAATTTGAGTACATTTTCCTGTGGAAGACCGTCCAGACCATGTGAGTAGTCCAGTACCTTATCTACCTTCACGCCTGCAATCTCTTGAGGCGCGTTGCTACGCCAATCGGTCATTTTGCCCTGAATCTGTGCCACTCCATCCTTACCCTTAAGAGTACGAGACTCCAGCTTCTCAAGGAAGTAGCCAAACTGCTCGTACAGCTCTTGTAAAACATCATAGAGCGTCTTACCTTGTGTGCTGTAATAAGCAGCAGCTTCAGCGATCAGCATAGCCGCCAAGACAGCATCCTTATCGCGAGCATAATTCCCTGCCAAATAACCATAACTCTCTTCATAGCCAAACAAGTAGGTGTACTCGCCAGTTTGATCAAACTGGTTCATTTTCTCGCCAATATACTTGAAGCCAGTTAGCGTGTTAAACACGGTTGCTCCAAAATGTTCGGCAATAACTGCACCCATTTCGCTGGTTACGATGGTTTTGATAACAGCCCCATTATTCGGAAGCTTGCCTGTTTCTTTCAGCTGATTCAACAAGTAGTAAACCATGATCGCACCAGACTGATTACCGGACAATACTACATATTCGCCATCACGGTTTTTCACAACTGCACCCATACGGTCAGCATCAGGGTCTGTTCCGATCAACAGATCTGCACCAATTTTCTCACCCAGCGCAATTGCCAGTTTAAACGCATCGCGTTCTTCTGGGTTTGGCGACTTAACAGTCGAAAATTCAGCATCTGGCAGCTCTTGCTCAGGCACAATATGCACCTGTTCAAAACCGATTTTCTCCAGTACGCGACGAACCGGTACATTTCCAGTGCCATGGAGAGGCGTAAACACAACTTTGAAATTTTTGCCTGGTCCGGCTGCAATCAGCTCACGGTTCACACTCACACTGGCTACCGTATCTACAAACGCTTCATCTTCCTCTTCTCGAAGCCAAACCAACAATCCCTGTGCCTCTGCTTCCTCACGTGTCAGACTGCGAATGTCAGCAAAAGAAGGAACCTCACGGATATAACTAATTACCTGTTCAGCCTGATCAGGAACAAGCTGACCCCCTTCATCGTTGTATACCTTGTATCCATTATACTCAGGAGGATTGTGACTGGCTGTTACAACGATCCCTCCACTGGCTCCCAAATGACGTACACTAAACGAAAGCTGTGGCGTTGGACGCAAGGAAGGGAACAATTTAGCCACGATACCATTGCCCGCCAGCACCAAAGCTGCATCCAGTGCAAACTCTGGTGAAAAATGACGCGAATCATGCGCAATGACAACCGAAGGTTTGCCTTCTTTACCAGCATGCTGTTCTAAAATATAGCGAGCCAGCCCTTGAGTCGCACGTCCAATGACGTAACGGTTCATCCGGTTACTCCCTGCTCCGATCACTCCACGCAGACCGCCTGTGCCAAATTCCAGCTCTTTGTAAAAGCGATCCTCCAGTTCCTGCTCGTTGCCTTCCAATGCGCGCAACTCCTGTTTGGTTTCTTCATCAATATAAGGGTCTTGCAGCCAGCTCTCAATGCCTTCTAATGCTTTTTTACTCAACTGCGTCATACGGAATTTCCCCTCTCCATTTTTGGTTTATCAAAACAGGATTTCTATGTACACTTGCACTCGGTTCAGACCTCGTGCTTATGTCGGCAGAGCTTTATTTATTGGGGAGGGTCAGATAGAGCAAACATAATTTCGCCCTCAGCTACTACCGTATCGCTTACTTTAGCCGTAGCTTTCCCTTTGCCAAATGCGCCTTTGGAACGAGTGATTTCCACTTCAAGCGTTAACGTATCACCAGGAACCACCTGTCCTCGGAAACGGAAACCATCCAATCCTGCCAAGAACCCGATTTTGCCACGATTGCTCTCTAGGTGCAGTAATGCGACTGCCCCAACTTGAGCCAGTGCTTCGGTAATCAACACACCAGGCATAACGGGATACCCCGGAAAATGTCCAATGAAATGAGGCTCATTCATCGTTACATTTTTAATGCCTACTGCTCTTTTCCCTTCCTCCAGCTCAATAATACGATCAACCAATAAAAATGGCGCTCGATGTGGGATAATCTCCTGAATTTGATTAACATCCAATTGCAATTTGTCCATTTACCTTAATAACTCCTCCCGCTTGCAGGTCTGACTCTGTATCAATCATGAGTTACTGCAAGCATAATATTACCCCGCCTACGCTGTATAAAAACAGCTCTTGGCGGCAACAATGTTAGATATCCTTCACCTACTGCAGAAGTGGAGGTTGAGATAAGGGGCTTTTTCCGCCGGTTATGCAACCTGAGGCGCGAAGAAGCCCTTTTGCCCGTGCTTGGTTTTACCCCGCAGTGTTATAAACTTCCCCATCATTATACAGTTATCAGATGCAAAAAGAAAATTACGCGGAAGTACCATATTGTGTGCTCCTAATATGGTGTAAAGCGGGAATTCATTTGAGCTAAAGGGAGGGACTACGGGGATGGATCATTCTTCCGATCGCTGTTAACCTCGGATTTCCCATTGTATAAGAATTCAAGGGTAAAATCCGAGGTTAAAGGCGAAGCTATCGCTTCTTCAGAACGATTCCATCCCCTCCGCCGAGTTACTTTTAGCTCAAAAGGAAAGCCTCGCTTCAATAATGCTCGCTTGTCGGGAAAGGCGGAACAAAAGTGAAGGCCTCTGCGATGGCCTTCACTGACCGCAATCCATGCGTGGGAGTTTCCTGCCATTGAAGACGAACAAAACCCTGCGCCGTTGGCACAGGGTTTTGTTCGTCTATACTCCCCACACAATGGCGGGTGGTTTATTTTAATAAGAGTGGCACTAATGGCGGGTAGCAGCGGAGCGAAAGATTTGAATCTGGAGAAGCGTGAGCGTTCGCCTTTGCAACGGGATTTTCACATCTAAAAACTTAATAATTAGGAAAATCGCGTTACAACAGCGATCATAAGATCAAATCATTCGCGGAGCGGTCTTTTCCCGCCACCCCATTCTTTTAAAGTAAACTTAAGGCGCAAAAATAAGATCAATGACATGCTGCCAGGTTCTCCATTCAAATACGCCTGACAACCCTTGCTTACCTACAATTACATATCCTGCAATTAAGCCGCCTAACAGCGATAACAGGAGCAGCAACGGAACTATGAAATAACGAGCAGTACGCCAGCGGGACTTCGTCTTTACAGGCACCGGACGGGAATCAGATTGTTCTTCTTTCATCACCAAATCCTTAAGCCCTCAGATTGTTGGCCATGTTCATCATCGTATCGCTAGAAGTTAATGCCCGTGCCGCCATTTGATACATCCGCTGAACTTGCATCATATCCGTCATTTCGCCCGCTAAATCCACATTAGATTCCTCGAGATAACCGGAACGCACAGATACGTCCGCTGGAACAGCACCTGCCACACCTGCAGCTCCGAATACATTTGCCTCTGTTACACCATTCAACAACACGAACAGGTTATCATCCCGCTGTTCCAGTCCCTCTGGACGCTGTACATCCATTAGCTTGATTCTCTGACCAACTGTCGGAATCCCAGTTCCATTAGCACGAATCAGCAATTCGCCATCCGAGTTAATAGCCACCTTGGAACCCGCTGGAGCAGTCACAGGAACATCATTGTTATCCAGCACGGAGTAGCCTTCAGCAGTGGTCAACATCATCGTCGCACTATCATTCGGATCAGGAATAAAATGAAAGCTACCATCACGGGTCCAGGCTTTTTGCCCATTTCCTTGAACTTCAAACATGGCATTACCCTGGATCGCCAGATCAGTAGGAAGTCCCGTCTCCTTGAGCGGACCTTGCTCCATATTTTTCATGATTGCGGCCGTTTTAACTCCGTAGCCCAAATTATAACCGAGCGGCATGGCCCGTCCATTTTGGAGATACGTTGAAGGCTGTTGTTTCACATTGGCCAATACATCTTCAAAGGAACCCTGTTTACTCTTATAACCAACTGTATTGACATTGGCAATATTATCGGCAATTAAATCCAAACGCTGCTGCACACTGGCCATAGATACCATTGCACCAATCATGGAGTTGTTCATCACTTACCCCCTGTTATACACGGCCTACTTCATTAACGGCCTTGTCCAAGCTTTTATCATAAAATTGAATTACCTTCTGATTCGCTTCGTACGCTCTTAACGCAGCCATCATATCCACCATTGACTGTGAAGCATCTACATTAGATACCTCCAGGTAACCTTGACGAACGGATACAGCATCATTAGCGGTCATCATCCTAGCTGTAGCACCATCAGTATCATTCAGACGGAAATTCCCATTACCCTCACGAACGAGCTGGTACGGACGATCAATGACACTAATACCGAGCGTCGTCCCCAATGTCTGGTTGGACTGGCTATCTACCAATTCGCCCCGCTCATTTACTTTAAGCTCTGAGACAGCCCCGGTCAATTGAATTGGGTTTCCATTCGTATCCAGCACCGCTGAGCCAGTCGATGAAAGCAATGCTCCCGCTCCATTTACTTGAAAATGCCCATCACGTGTATAACGAACATTCCCATTACTGTCCCGCACCGAAAAAAACGCTTCTGGACGGTAGGTGACTTCACCGTTAGCATTGATGAATTTTCCCGCCTGATCAAAAGCCATAGGTTGACCAGTAGCTGGGTCGTTCACATTAATATTGGACTGTATCGCAAAATCCGTCGCTTGTCCACTGTCCTTTAATGCTCCCTGAATGTAAGGGGAGAGGCTTTCCTCAGCAAAAACGCCAGTATTGAGCTTGCCGACCGTACGGTCCGGGTTATCAGGGTTACCACCCGTCATGGATATAAGCATTTCGGGGAAAGAACGCTGAACACTGTTCTCCTGTTTGTATCCCGTCGTATTCATATTAGCAATATTTTGCGTCACGGTGTCATGGCGTCGTTGTTGTGTCATCAATCCGGCGGCCGCAGTATATAAACCTCTCAACATGTAACGTGCACCCCAATCCTATACTCTGCTAAAATCATATGCTCGCGCGGAGGCACGAAGGCCAAAATGCTAGGCAACCTGCCTGACCGCACACGAGTCTCTTATAGTCACTATCGGCAGATTAGAACTTTTTCTTAACCACATGATCCAAATTATCTAGCATAATTCCTGTACCTTTAACAACACAATGCATCGGATCTTCGGCAACCAGTACGGGAACGCGCAGTTCTTCAGCAAGTAGCTCGTCCAATCCGCTAAGCAAGGCACCGCCACCAGTCAAAATAACACCACGGTCAATAATATCAGCTGACAGTTCCGGTGGGGTCTGCTCCAATACAAACTTGGCCGCAGCAACAATCGCTGACACAGGATCTCTAAGTGCATCCTGCACTTCATCTGCAGATATACTTAACGTTTTGGGCAATCCGGATACCATATCCCGTCCACGGATGTCCATCTCTGCACGACGTCCACTCGGATGCACAGTTCCGATAGCAATCTTGATATCTTCAGCCGTACGTTCTCCGATCAGAAGCTTGTACTTCGTTTTTACATATTTCATGATGGCTGTATCAAATTTGTCCCCTGCCATTTTAATGGAAGAAGCTGTTACGACATCCCCCATAGAGAGGACTGCAACGTCAGTCGTTCCGCCACCAATATCCACTACCATGTTGCCGCTAGGCTCAAAAATATCCATTCCTGCCCCGATGGCAGCCGCCTTTGGCTCTTCCTCCAAAAATACTTCCTTGGCCCCGCTACGTTCCGCCGCTTCACGAATCGCTTTTTGCTCCACTGAGGTAATGTTCGTTGGCGCACAAATTAGAATACGAGGGTGGCTGTACCAGCTTTTTCCCCCCACCCGATTGATAAAATATTTTAACATCGCTTCTGTTACTTCAAAATCGGCGATGACACCATCACGTAATGGACGGATGGCTATGATATTACCAGGAGTACGTCCCACCATACGGCGCGCTTCCTCTCCGACAGCCAGGACTCTTTTTGTATCGCTTTCTATCGCGACAACGGAAGGTTCGTCAAGAACAACCCCCTTCCCTTTGACGTGGATAAGCACGTTGGCCGTACCGAGGTCGATACCGATATCATTACTGAACATATTAAAAAGGCCCCCAAAGTGATATTTTAAAAAGCTAAGATTCGACAAGAAGCGGCAAATATATGTATAAACCTACGGTTACATGTCATTTTTCGTCTTGTACCATCTTTTAACATATCATACTTCAGGGGGTTGATTCAATGGCTTTGCCAGCCAATTCACTATATATTTTTAGGACTTGCCGGAAACGAGAATTTCCCTTCGTTTGCCACTCGTTTTTTTGTACTTAATTTTCGTGGCTTCTCCCCCCCGCAGATGGCGGATGGATTTATGGTATTCAAGAATGTGCTTCACCTGATCGGCAAGATCCGGGTTGATTTCAGGCAGCCGTTCGGTCAGATCTTTATGCACCGTGCTCTTGGAGACACCAAATTCCTTGGCAATCGTACGGACCGTATTCCTTGTTTCCACGATACAGCGACCGATTTTGATGGTCCGTTCCTTGATGTAATCGTGCACGCTCCCGCCTCCCTACTGTGGATAGTTTGGTACATTATATGAGGAGCGTGCCTATATATTCGCGGTTTGGCGGGAAGACATGCTTCGGAAGGCCTATTTATTTGGCAAAAGCAGCTTATGTTTACCTTATGCACAAAAACTACACAAGAAAAAAGCAGGGAATATGGATTCCCCGCTTTGCATGCAAAGCCATGACCAGATTTATTTTTTAGGAAGCAGACCTGCTGGATTCACAGGCTTGTCATCCTGATACACTTCAAAATGCAAATGTGTTTTCAAATCCTTTTCAAGCTCGTTACGACCCGCTGAAGCAATCACATCGTTTTGTTTCACTTGATCGCCTTCTTTTACTTTCAGATCACTCAAGCTTTGGTACACCGTTTTGAGATTATTATCATGCGTAATTTCTACGACATTACCTACCAGCGGATGTTGTTCCACACGAGATACTTTGCCACTCAGGGCGGCTCTTACTTCAAACGCCTGATCGTCAGTCCGGGAAAGATCAATCCCAGTGTTAGCGGTAAATGTTTTATCGTACTCTACCATAGCTGCCGCCTGCTCATCAGCGGTCGCATTCTCATCAAAGAACGGCTTTACGACCTGTACTGCGCCAGCATCTGCCACTGGCCATGCGATATTTTCCGACTGGGCAACGACTTCCACGCTTTCTGGCTGTTGTCCGTTAACATCGGTATTCATTGCACTTGTGCTTTGTACCGATGGACTAGCTGGGTCAGGTTTGAAAGACTTCTGGCTGGCATCCTGATAGACCCACACTAAAGTTAGTATAATGGCTGCTGCGGCAATGTAGGCTGCCGGGTATGCCCACCTTTTGGACAACAGCTTTTTCCACGAAGACGGCCGCGAAGCTCTTCCACCCTGAAAGGTTTTGGGTGTCTCTTCATGGTTTTGGTTCTGGTTTTTATTTTGTTCATTCATTTGCTCATCACCTCAGTAACCAGTGTTACCGGGTGCAACTCTTTTATACTTCAAAGTTTCGAAATATTTACTAACTTAGAATACGAGAGGCTTGCGCAAAAGAAATGCCAGTATAATAGTGAAGGAGTATTTGAGTGGCAGTATGACCTTCTTTGGCCATTCCATTGGCTCCCCACTGACTCATACCAACACCATGACCATAGCCATAGGTTGTTATAGCAATCCGGTCCCCTTCAGCCTTCCACGTAAACTCAGCCGAACGCAACCCCAGTTTGTTACGGATCTCAGGTCCTGTAAAGATTGAGCCACCAACTTCAATTTTCTTGATGCGATGTCCTTCTGTCTTGGAGAGTATACGAATTTCTGGCATACTTCCTCCTCCAGTAGAGGCGGCAATTGCAGTACGACTTAACCCCAATCTATCGAACACGCTTTGACGACTCAGTGTGACGGTTTCTGAATAACGCGGGGCCAACTGCTTGTCCCATGGACTTGATACGCTTCGTAAATAGGGCACTGCCTTCGCCCACACATCCTCTGAATTTTCGGTGTAGCCATTGCTAGTAGAAAAAAAAGATGCCGTAATGGGCTTGCCTTCATATACCATGATCGTATCCTTGGTGTCTCGTACGGCCTGCTGAATTTTAGCCAGCTCTGCGGATTTACCAGAATGTCCCCATTCTCTAGTAAGTTTAGCTTTGGAGATATAAGCCTGATGTTTAACAGTATCCGTCACATCTGCTCCCGCAGGGGCACCGCTAGTGTCATCAGCCAGCAAGCGCCGGGCAATGAAGGTACGCGCGGCAATAGCCTGCGCTTTCAGTGCCTCCCCCTCGAAGCTGGGCGGCATTTCGGCGGCTACTACGCCGACAATGTATTGCTCCAGCGGTAACGTCTCCGTGCGACCGGTGGACGTGACATACACACGCACGTCCGGCTCTGCCGCCACCGGCACGCTGCGCGTTGGAGCCGCGGGCACCGCTGGCATCGGCGGGACGCCCGGTAAGCGCGTGACGGGCGCCTCACCCTTTGCCGTCACGCTAGGCGCAGCCGGTGCTGCCGTGCGGCTGCTTGGCGGCACCGGCTGCGCCGTCTGGCGAGGCCACGCCATTAGCGCGGGCACAGCCATGGCAAGCACCAGCACCCCTGCCATGGCGGCGAATGGCAGCCATGGGCGGCGGCTGCCCCAGCGTGGGGCACGCCCGGTGGAAGGACGCAGGTGCGGCAGCGGGCTTGCAGCGCGTGTGTCATGGGCCGCTACTCCAGCGATAGGCAGAGCCGTATCAACGGAGTTCACAGCGGAAGGCACGGCTGTTGTACGCCGATTGGGCTTGACGCCAGTCGGCAATGTACCTCTTGCGTCCGACTGCTGTTGCATAAGCTTATTTTTCTGTAACAAGGTAGCTATAGAGCCAGTGTCTTCCTCCGCAAGTGAAGCCTGGCGATGTTCCTTAGGATGATGAATGGGTATACGGATGCGAACCTGTGAATCTTTCATAGGCTGAAACCTCCATCAAAGGGCTAAGTGTCCGGCTGGAAGTATAGATATACTCCAGCAGATATTTTCAATCATATGAAGTCGTCCACTTTGATAGAACCATTTTAAGAGAACTGAAAGAATGAAAAAGACAGGCTATAAACAATAAAAAGAACCAAGTCCTCTCGGACTTGGTTCTTCGTTGTTTAAGAATATACGTATGCAACATGAAGCTACATGCGTTAAAGCTTAGGCGAGGGAAGGCTGAATCTTCTTAAACAGATTCCCAGACGCCTCTTCCGGCATTACGCGCTCTGTACTGGGTGAATGATCCAGTTTGGACTCTTCCACGGTCACTCTGTAAATGTCCGCTCCCAATCCGGTCAGCTTCTCAGCCAAATGAACGTAACCACGATCGATGTGATGTACACCAGATACTTCCGTTGTACCTTCTGCAATGAGTCCGGTCAGAATTAACGCAGCACCTGCACGCAAATCTGTAGAGGTTACTTTCGCACCTGTCAGCTTAGCATTACCCGTTACAATGGCAGAACGGCCTTCGACCTTAATCTCCGCATTCATGAGATGAAATTCATCCACATGCATGAAACGATTTTCAAACACGGTTTCCGTAATAATGCTCGTTCCTTCAGCGGCAAGCTGAAGTGCCATCATCTGTGACTGCATATCGGTAGGAAAACCTGGATAAGGCAACGTTTTAACATCAACGGCTTTTAACGGCTTATCTGCAATGACACGAATTCCGTTCTCATCAGGTTGAATGGTTACACCCATTTCTTCCATCTTGGAAATAACCGGACCCAAATGATCGGATATTGCGCCTTCTACATATACGTTCCCGCCTGTGATCGCAGCAGCAACCATATAAGTACCTGCTTCTACCCGGTCGGGAATGACGGTATGTTTTACACCATGCAGCTTCTCAACGCCTTCAATACGAATAACGCCCGTGCCCGCACCGCGCACTTTGGCACCCATTCCATTCAGGAAATTTGCGAGATCAACAATCTCAGGTTCCTTAGCAGCATTCTCGATGGTAGTTACGCCCTCAGCAAGAGTAGCGGCCATCATAATATTCTCGGTTGCCCCTACGCTGGCTACATCTAAATAAACTTTAGCTCCACGCAGACGCCCGTTACTTTTAGCTTCAATAAAACCTTGGCCCAGGCTAATTTCCGCGCCCAATGCCTCAAAACCCTTCAAATGCTGATCAATGGGTCGCGTTCCGATTGCGCATCCGCCTGGAAGCGAGATTCTTGTGCGTCCCAAACGTGTAAGCAGCGGTCCCATAACCAAGAATGAAGCGCGCATTTTCCTAACCCACTCGTAAGGGGCTTCACAGGAAATTATCTTCCGCGCGTCAACACGAATGACCTCATCTTGGTATGTAACGCCTGCTCCTAAGGACTCCAGCACTTTGTTAATGGTCATCACATCGTCTAGAGGAGGTGCATCAATAATAACACTTTCTCCTTCTTCTCCTAGCAGAGAAGCGGCGATGATCGGCAGAACTGAGTTTTTGGCTCCGCTGACTTTGACACTCCCGGTCAATCTGTTGCCACCGCGGACGATAAATTTGCTCATCTATGGTTCCCTCCGCGCGTCATTTCTCTTTTCCATTCTGGAAAAAAAGAACATATTCCGCTATTTTCATGCCTTGCTTTTTCATTACATAAAAAAACAAGATTTTACTAATACCCTAACTGCCATCATACCACTGATTAAAACAAGTATACAAGCGTTTTTTTGTACTTGACGACCATTGTACTCTAACTGATTCAGCCAGCTATACATGTATGGTTCTTTTGTTTACCATTGTTAACAATATGACGCGATGTTATTCGACAATTCCCGCAGAGACACAGTCATAAGGTCATATAACCCGCCTACTTCATGTTAAAACAAATTCTAGAGCATCTGGCTCCAAGAGATGTAGCTCAACAGGAACCCCGAAACCAACTGTCCCAAAATAATAGCAAGAAACAAGTGCAGCAATCTGCCCTGCGGTCCTTTGGGTTGTCGGATTAACAAATCCAGCTTTAAGCTCTGTAAAGCCCACCAAGCTAATGCTATACAGATGAGCGATACGATCATAGAGATCAGCGCGGTCATACTCGCCGATTGACTTAGCTGTTCTGCCAATTGCTGTTTCCCGTTCAACCATAATTCCCCCCATCTGCGTCACAGACTTCTTTATAATACTCGGCGAACGCCTAATATGCCAGTGCTATTTCTGTTTTTAGGACATTTATTTCGACAAAATGTGATTAATCACTTCTGTTTCGTGAATTTAAAAGGTACTAAATACCTAGCAGCCAGGCAAGAAATAGGACTGTACATTTGGTCATAACAGCTAAAAAAAGAGTCCGATCACAGTGATCGAAGGAAGCAAGGTTCCTCCTCACCCTCTACCGGACATTTTCTGGCAGAAGTTATGAATTGGTCTCCTTGTCGTTCCATCCGTATACTATGCCGAACCCTTTTAAAATTCCACTTAAACTCCAATATTAATTCTTATTGGTTCTGATGCTTGTAGCATTTAGACGGTTAAGCGCCCGTTGCAGAGCTACTTCCGCCCGATGATGATCTATCTGTTCCTGCTTGCTCTGGAGCCGCAGTTCTGCCCGCTCCCTTGCCGCACGGGCACGTTCCACATCAATTTCTTCGGAACGTTCCGCGCTCTCAGCCAAAATGACCACTTTATCCTTGCGGACTTCAAGAAAGCCCCCATTGACCGCGATCACTTCGGTTTGACCACCGATTTTAATGCGTATCGGTGCAATCTTCAAGGGAGTGACCAAGGGAAGGTGTCCGGGCAAAATCCCAAGATCGCCTTCCGAGCCGCGAACACTGATGCTGTTTACCTGTTCTGTATAGACCAGGCGCTCCGGCGTCACAATCTCTAGTAAATACGTGCTCACTTGAATCCCTCCTGGAAGCTGTCCGCAGACAGCTCACTTCGTAAGGCTCGGCTAATCTTTGCCTGTATGTTTACAGCGTTTTAGCTTTTTCAACTGCTTCTTCGATGGCTCCCACAAAAAGGAAGGCCGCTTCTGGAAGGTGGTCATACTTGCCTTCCAAAATTTCTTTGAAGCTTCGTACAGTTTCTTTAACCGGCACATATTTACCTGGGAAGCCGTTAAATGTTTCGGCAACGTGGAAAGGTTGAGAAAGGAAACGCTGGATTTTACGTGCACGTGCTACCAACATTTTATCTTCTTCACTCAGCTCATCCATACCCAGGATGGCAATGATATCCTGAAGCTCATTGTAGCGGGCCAAAATTTGTTTTACCCCTTGCGCTACATTGTAATGCTCTTCACCCACAACGTCTGGAGCCAAAATCCGGGAGCTTGATGCAAGTGGATCAACCGCCGGGTAAATACCCATTTCGGAAATTTTACGTTCCAGATTCGTTGTAGCATCCAAATGGGCAAACGTTGTAGCAGGAGCCGGGTCAGTGTAGTCATCCGCAGGCACGTAGATCGCCTGAATGGAAGTAACGGAACCTTTTTTAGTAGAAGTAATCCGTTCTTGCAATTGACCCATCTCAGTAGCCAGCGTAGGCTGGTAACCTACTGCTGAAGGCATACGTCCCAACAGGGCAGAAACCTCAGAACCCGCTTGGGTAAAGCGGAAAATATTATCAATAAAGAGCAACACGTCACGGCCTTCTTGGTCACGGAAGTATTCCGCCATCGTCAGACCTGTGAGAGCTACACGCAAACGTGCACCCGGAGGCTCGTTCATTTGTCCGAACACCATCGCTGTTTTGTTGATAACGCCGGAATCTCTCATTTCATGGTACAAGTCATTTCCTTCACGTGTGCGTTCACCTACACCCGCAAATACAGAAATACCACCATGCTCCTGAGCGATATTGTTAATCAATTCTTGAATGGTTACGGTTTTACCTACACCAGCACCACCAAACAATCCGACTTTACCACCTTTGGCATAAGGAGCCAGCAAGTCGATAACTTTAATACCCGTTTCGAGCATCTCTGCTTGAGTTGTCAGCTCATCGAAAGAAGGAGCTTGACGGTGAATTGGGTTTCTAGCCGTTTCACTCATATCAGCACCATTATCAATTGGCGTTCCAAGTACGTTAAATACGCGTCCAAGAGTTGCTTCGCCGACAGGTACTGAAATAGGTGCTCCCAGATCTATGGCTTCAGCTCCACGAACCAAACCATCTGTGGAAGACATGGCAATACAACGCACACGGTTGTCACCTAGATGTTTTGAAGCTTCGAGCGTCAGGTCAATTTTGACTCCGCTCTCCAGCACAGTCCCAATATGAATGGCATTCAGGATTTCCGGAAGTTGTCCACGTTCAAACTCAACGTCGACAACCGGACCCATGATGCTCACTACGCGTCCTTTGTTCATCTTTTGGTTTCCCTCCTACAAGCTTGCACAGCCGCAAATCCGAACCACTCTGATTTGTTTTGCGCCCGCAATTTATCATAATAGTGTAGACTCTGCTATAAAACAGTCGCTATAAGCCTGATTAAGACTGAGCACTTGCTCCTGCAACGATTTCCGTAATTTCCTGGGTAATAGCCGCTTGACGAGCACGGTTATAGGTCAAGGAAAGCTCACCAATTAACTTGGAAGCATTCTTCGTAGCAGATCCCATTGCCGTCATCTTCGCTCCCAGTTCACTAGCTTTACCATCCAGCAAAGCGCCGTAAATGAGCGTTTCCGCGTAACGTGGCAGCAATACTTCCAGCACTCCTTCTGGTGAAGGCTCATACTCATAGTTAATTGAGGATGAAGCTGTAGCTGAATCCGGTGTCGCCATTGGTAACAGACGGTCAACTGTTGGAATTTGAGTCAATGCGTTGACAAAGCGGTTATAGCATAGATAAAGCTCATCAAATTCTTTAAGTTCAAAGCCTTGTACAGCCTTGCTTGCAATCGTTTTGATATCTGCAAAAGCAGGTGTATCCGACAGATCTGTTACCGATTCAGCGATAGGAAATTCACGACGTCTAAAATAATCCCGTCCTTTTCGCCCAATGATGAAAATCACAAATTCATCCTGTGAACGGTGACGTTCAGAAATCGTCTGCGTAACCTGTCGTAAAATATTGGCGTTATAACCACCAGCCAGACCACGATCAGATGTAATGATGAGATAAGCAGTCTTTTTAACCGGACGCGTTTCCAGCATTGGATGCTTGATGTTATTCGCTCCAGAAGCAATGCTACTCACAACTTCCTTAAGCTTTTCCGAGTAAGGACGAGCCGACTCCGCTTTCTCCTGAGCTTTTCTCAGCTTGGATGCAGCGACCATTTCCATCGCTTTCGTGATCTGCTTCGTACTCTGCACACTTTTAATCTGACGTTTAATCTCGCGCATACCTTTTGCCATGATTTCACCACCTTCAAGCTTTGGCAAAGCCAAAGCTAACTTCGTAAGATTCAAATCCAGCCGGGCATATGTTAAAGGGCCTGTTATTGAGGGTAAAACATGCCAAGGAAGCCAAAACCCGGAGGGCACGCTTCCTTAGAACATCTTTCATCATAAACAGGCAAATTCCAATGTATTATACCGACGTGGCGAATGATTTTTTGAATTTCTCGATAGCTGCCTTCAAAGCCGTTTCGTTATCAGCCACCAAGTCTTTCGTGTCGCGGATAGATTGAAGCACGTCCTGATGGTCAGACACCATGAAAGACAGGAAGTCTTTTTCAAAACGTTTTACATCCGCTACAGGGATATCATCAAGGAAGCCTTTTACAGCAGTATACAAGCTCACTACTTGTTGCTCTACAGCAAGCGGTTGGTTAACACCCTGTTTCAGAATTTCCATCATGCGTGCGCCGCGATCCAGACGGGCTTTTGTGGATTTATCCAAGTCGGACCCGAATTGGGAGAACGCTTGAAGCTCACGATATTGAGCAAGATCCAGACGCAGGGAACCTGCTACCTTTTTCATCGCTTTAATCTGAGCTGAACCACCTACACGAGATACGGAAATACCTACGTTGATCGCCGGACGTTGTCCTGCATAGAACAAGTCAGCTTCCAGGAAGATCTGTCCATCTGTGATGGAGATAACGTTGGTTGGAATATATGCAGAAACGTCGGAAGCCTGTGTCTCGATGAACGGCAATGCGGTAAGTGATCCGCCGCCCAACTCATCATTCAGCTTCGCTGCACGTTCCAGCAAGCGAGAGTGAAGATAGAAAACGTCACCCGGATATGCTTCACGGCCCGGTGGACGACGCAGCAACAGGGACAATTCCCGGTAAGCTGACGCTTGTTTAGTCAAGTCATCATAAACAACAAGAACATGCTCGCCTTTGTACATGAAATACTCACCCATAGCGCAGCCAGAGTAAGGAGCAATGTACAGCAATGGTGATGGCTCGGAAGCTGATGCCGTAACGACAATCGTATATTCCAGCGCACCGTGACGACGCAATGTTTCAACAACTTGAGCTACCGTGGATTGTTTTTGACCAATAGCGACATAAATACATTTCATGCCGTTACCTTTTTGGTTCAAAATTGCATCGATTGCGATAGATGTTTTACCTGTTTGACGGTCACCGATGATCAACTCACGTTGACCACGGCCAATTGGAACCATCGCATCAATAGCTTTAATCCCCGTCTGCATAGGCTCATGTACCGATTTACGGGCCATAACGCCTGGAGCCTGACTTTCAACCGGACGGAATTCTGTTGTAGCAATCGGTCCTTTACCGTCTACTGGTTGTCCCAATGGGTTAACTACACGTCCGATCATTGCTTCCCCTACAGGGACCTGCATGATCTGGCCTGTACGTTTTACTTGTCCACCTTCACGAATGTCGGAGAATTGACCCAAAATAACAACACCGACATTGCTTTCTTCCACGTTGAGCGCCAAGCCCAATACGCCAGTGTCGAATTCAACCAATTCACCGGCCATAACTTTTTCCAGTCCGTAGACGCGAGCAATACCGTCGCCGACTTCAACAACAGTGCCGACTTCAACGACCTCGATATCATTTTTATATTGTTCAATCTGACTTTTAATCAATGAACTGATTTCCTCAGGTTTGATACTCAAGTGTGTTCACCCCTATCTTCTATACTCGTCTGTTAAAGGATTTCTCGAGACGATCCAGCTTGCCGGCCAGACTGCCGTCGTACAGTGTATCGCCGATAACCACTTTTAATCCGCCCAGCAGACTCGGGTCCACTATATTTTCCACACGGATTGTTTTATGTTCACGGGCTCCGAATTCCTCGGCTACCGCTGTTTTTTCCTGATCACTTAAAGCATAAGTCGAATACACCTTTGCATGAGCAAGTCCCAGCTTGTATTCCTGAATATCGAGGTATCCGGCAAGGAGAGATTCAAACAAATCTGCTCTACTACGCTGAATCAACAGTTTGATCGTGTTAATTAGCGAGGCAGACAACTTGCCTTCAAAACTGTTAGCCAGAACTTGAAGCTTGACCGCTTCCGTAATGTTAGGAGAATTAATGAATTTACGGATTTCAGCATCCCCCGATACAGCCTCTACAAAAGCACGTAGCTCCTGCTCGGTTTCCATAATGGTCTGTTCCTGCTCTGCCACTTCAAACAAAGCTTTCGCATACCGTTTGGCTACTACCGTATCCCGGCTCATGCTTTGCCTCCTACCTCTTTAAGGTATTGGTCGACAAGCTCTCCCTGGACTTGGTCTTCCTTGATTTCCTTTTGAATCAGTTTGGAAGCAATTTGTACCGAAGCTTTACCCACTTCGCTGCGCAGTTCGGCAACCGCCTTATTACGCTCGCTTGTGATTTCACGAACAGCTTCGTCTTTCAGGCGGACAGCTTCGTCTTTAGCCTGAACAATAATTTGCTCCGCTTGTTTGTTACCTGTTTGTTTTGACTGCTCAATAATGTCGTAGGCTTCCTTACGTGCCTGCTGGAGAGCCTGCTTTTGCTCCTCAACATAAGCAGCAGCCTGTTCACGCGTCTGTGCCGCTTCATTCATTTGCTGTAATACAAGCTGGCGCCGCTTCTCCATAACGGAAAAGAGAGGTCCGAATGCATAACGCGTCAGTAACCAGTACAAGATCAAAAATGCAATGATTGTGAAAACGATACTTGTCCAATTTAAACTCAATTGAAGTCACTCCTTTCCGGTGAACGTCGGTTCTGGATCTTTCATGTTCAAACGAACAAAGAAGGCGCGGATGGCTGTGCCTTCCCCGCCAAACCTTGCTTCCATTCAATTAAGCACCTGCGTAGAAAATGAATGCCAGAACGACCCCGATGATTGGCAGGGCTTCGACCAGACCTACACCGATAAACATTACCGTTTGCAACGTTGCTTTTGCTTCAGGCTGACGAGCGATACCTTCAACTGTTTTACTTACGATCAGACCGTTACCAATACCAGCGCCCAAAGCGCCCAAACCTACTGCGATTGCAGCTGCGATATATGCCCAAACTCCCATTTTAAAAAATCCTCCTTAGTGATGTGTATTTGTGTGTTACATGTATTTGCAGTTAAGAGCGAAGCGTACTCCTGAACTTAACTTAAAACCAGAAAACGAGCTTGTCTAATGCTCTTCTTCATGCGTGTCAATAGACTGTGAAATATATACAAACGTCAGAATCGTGAAGACGAACGCTTGGATACTGCCGACAAAAATACTGAATCCTTGCCAGACCACGAGTCCCAATACGGAAGCAACCATACCTCCCACACCAAGTGCTGTCATTTTCAGCAGAACACTGATCAAAACTTCGCCGGCAAAAATATTACCGAATAGACGCATACCATGTGTCAACAGTTTTGAGAACTGCTCAATCAAGTTAATTGGCAAAAAGAATGGAAATGGCTGAACGTAATGCTTGAAGTAAGCTTTGGTATTACGGAAAATCCCCAGGAAATGAACCAGGACAAAGATCATCAAAGCCAGTCCAATGGATACCCCTGCATCTGCGGTAGGTGATTTCCACCAGCTGATGCCTACATGGGCAGCTTCTCCCGGGTGAGACGCCTGTGCTTGTTCTAATGCTTCTTTGACCGGAATGATTTCATGTCCAAATACTTGGGCACTTTGCACATTATCGAATTCGGTCACAATCCCGAACGGTAATCCCAGCATATTTCCCACGAAGATGAACATGATCAGCGTCATCCCCAAAGAGAGGAATGGCTTCCCTTTTTTCAAATCCATTGTGCTGGTAATCAGTCCTTGAACGAATTCGACGACCCATTCCATAAAATTTTGCAGCTTGCTTGGATTGTCCACAGACAAATTGCGCGTTGCAGCAAATGCCAGTCCAAATACAATCGCGCAGGTCACAATAAGCATAATAATGACGGACAAGTCAATGTTAAACCCGCCCAATTGGATAATCGGTGATTCATGCAACATGTTTTCTCACCCCTTTCTCAGTTGAGCTATCATTTTTCCTGAAGCGCGAATATGATGCCTATAATTAACAGAAGAAATTGCCCAGTCACCAGGCTTGCCATTACAGCGATCTCATGGAAGTAGGCCGGAAATTCTATCGCCAGCACCACTGCCAAAATTGAGGTCCCTAATCGAACGCCAAAGCCAATACCATACACTCTCTTCTTTCTTTCACCGGCGGCCGCACTCGCAACCTGTCGAATTTTGTAGGCCATATACAGCACATTTAGACAGCTTACTCCCGTTCCCAGAATGATTCCGTGAGCAATGTCACGATGTTGGGGCATGAAGGCGGAGACCAGGAAACACAGAGCCATAATACCAAGCGCTACGATCCATAACATTTTTTGCATACGGGTCATCTCATTCATGGTTATCCCTCAATACCTTTCCGATCACAAGGGCAATACTTAATGCGCCTACAACCAAGCCTGCGAGAACGCTTACGCCAATCCAAATTCCGGAGCCACCAAGTTTGGCATCGAGCCAATTTCCGGCATAGAAACCACCCAGTGTGCATATCGCCAAATCAATGCCGATCGCGCTCACCAATCCAATTGCCTTGAAGGCATTTCCGGTGTTATTTCGGTTGTTGTTTTGCTTGGAAGGTTTGACCACTTTTCCATGTCACCCCTGCAATTCCAGTCCATTTTACTTAAATATAAGATGCTTTGTCAATTGAGATATTTTAGCGCCCTAAAGTATAAAATCAAACGACAAAGCATCTTAAATTGCTGTATCCCTTGGTAACCGTACAGTTTAACTGTATGCTTGCCTTGTAAAGAATAATTATATCGGACGAACACCTTTTGTGAACATTGTGTGAAATTCTTCAGGACGTTCGGATTGAACGCCATAATGGTGCAAAATCGCATTGACAATTCTTACTGATGCTTTTCCATCGCCGTAAGGATTCGCTGCCTGACTCATAGAATCGTACAACGCGGAATCTGTCAAAAGTGCCTTGGTCCGATTGTACACGTTCTCTTCGTTCGTACCCACCAGTTCCAAGGTGCCCGCTTCAATTCCTTCCGGTCTTTCAGTCGTATCACGCAGCACCAGAACAGGTACTCCGAACGAAGGCGCTTCTTCCTGAAGCCCACCGGAATCCGTAAGGATCAGATGTGTATGTGGGTAAAAATTGTGCAGATCCACGACATCCAGCGGATCAATCAGCTTAATACGCGGATGGTTGCCTAAAATCTCAAATGCAGGTTCCTTCACAGCCGGACTCGGATGAACCGGATAAACAATAGCGATATCCTCAAACTCATCCGCAATTCGCTTAACCGCATTAAAAATCTGACGATGCGGTTCCCCTTGGGATTCCCGGCGATGTGCTGTCATAAGAATCAGGCGTTTGCCCTGAGCCCACTCCAGTACAGGGTGCTCGTAATCCTGGCGAACCGTATACTGAAATACGTCAGTTACTGTATTGCCTGTAACATATATTCGCGATTCAGGCTTGTTTTCCTTCCGCAAATTTCCAGCCGATAAAGAAGTAGGCGAGAAATGCAGATCAGACAGCACGCCTGTGAGCTGACGGTTCATTTCTTCAGGATATGGAGAAAGCTTGTTCCACGTTCGCAAACCCGCTTCCACATGCCCTACTTCAATCTGCTGCATAAAGGCTGCATAGCTGGCGAGGAAAGTCGTCAGTGTATCACCGTGAACCAACACGATATCGGGCTTGGCCTCACGCAATACAGGTTCCAGACCTTGAAGTACCCGCATGGAGATTTCATTCAGTGTCTGGCGATCCTTCATTACGTCCAGATCATAATCAGGGTGAATATTGAAAACTTCCAGAACCTGATCAAGCATCTGGCGATGTTGAGCTGTAACGCATACCACGGACTCGATATGCTCCGGGTGACGCTGAAGCTCCAAAATAAGAGGAGCCATCTTAATTGCTTCCGGACGCACACCAAAAATTGTCATCACTTTGATTTTGGACATTTTCTGTTGAACCCCTTTTCATAATAAATGTCCGCTTCACAGATCTTCCATTATTTAAAATAAGGACCTGTATAACGTCCATAGATTTTGCCGAACTGCCAAAGGCAGTCTACTTGGTTCCGTACAAGCGGTCTCCCGCGTCACCAAGACCCGGAATGATATATCCATGATCATCCAGACGCTCGTCCAGTGCAGCGACATAGATGTCTACATCAGGATGTGCATCCTGCACAGCTTTGACTCCTTCAGGAGCAGCAATCAGATTCATCATTTTAATTTGAGTGCAGCCTCTCTTTTTCAACACATCAATCGCCGCAATTGCAGAGCCACCCGTTGCAAGCATCGGATCAATCACGATCAATTCGCGCTCAGTTACATCTGTAGGCAGCTTCGTATAGTATTCTACGGGTTGCAGCGTCTCAGGATCGCGGAACAGTCCCACATGGCCCACCTTTGCTGCAGGCAGCAGTTTTACTACGCCATCCAGCATACCCAAGCCTGCACGCAGAATCGGAATAAGCCCCAGCATACGTCCGGAAATCACTTTACCTTCTGTCTCAGCAACCGGTGTCTGCACCGTAATGCTTTCCAGCGGGATATCCCGTGTAATTTCATAAGCCATCAATGTTGCTACTTCATCCACCAGCTCGCGGAAATCCTTGGTGTTGGTCCGCACATCGCGGATAAATGTAAGTTTGTGTTGGATCAAAGGGTGATCACAAACCACCAGTTTCGCCATAATATATTCCCTCCGGTATTATCGTCACGTTCTTTCGCACCAGCATATCGAACTATCCTGAGTCGAAAGGATCTATGTAACCTATTTGTACAAACCAAATAAGCACAGATGCAATGCGTGCCTGTAAATCCTGTTTATTATAACATTCCCTTGATTGATTTAACACCTGCCACCGTAACCTTTTGTCAAGGGAAAGATATGACATGTAAAATAATGAATAGGACCGCTTTACGTGTGACTTTCGTCACATAAAAACACAACAAAAAGGCTCTGACGGCCCTTGACCGCCAAAGCCTGAAGGCTTTATACTTCCTGCCCGAGCTATAGCCTTTGCCTCCTCATGCAGAGGTATTCTTTTATCTATACTTCAAATTGTCCCATGCCCCCTGAAATTGCTGAAGCATTTCATCCTTTGTGATAACCCCTGCAATATAGGCTTGCATACTGCTGCTTAAATCCTGATTCAGCCCCTTCGGAAAGCGTTGGAAGTTCCAACTCCATATCTTGCCTTCCCTCACATGCCGAGATATTTCTGCACCTAGATCGCCTGTCGTCTCGTCGCTGGACGTAATACTTTTGAAGGCGGGAACAAACTTAAACTCCTTGGTGATATAATGCTTGCCTGTTTCTGATGTGACCAACCAATTGAGAAATTCTTTTGCCTCCTGCTTCACAGGCGAATTTTTGTTGACCACCCAGTTCGAGGCTACTCCCACCGCGAGTCTACCTCCTGTGGAGGGATCATTGTCTATAGGCGCAGGCAGAATACCCAAATTCAAGTTAGGATTAATTCCATCTATTTGCGGTTGCGTCCAGTTCCCCTGGTGCATCATAGCAGCCTTACCTGTCGAAAACAGCGTCACTTGTGTATTGTAATCCGTCGTGAGCGGATTGCGGTTCCCATATTTTATAGTCAGGTCAAGCAACTTCACCCACTGATCGAACACCGGGTTACCGGGGATGCGAGCCGTTCCTTTGTTTAAATCCTCAACATAACTTTCCGGGTTCGGCTGTCTGGCAAACGGAATATTGATAAAATGGTTCCCCAGAACCCACCATTCCGCATACCCGCTAGCAAAAGGTATAATCCCTGCCGCTTTCAGTCGCTTGGCCGCTTCCTCCAGTTCATCTATCGTCTGAGGTAGTTTGGTTATGCCCGCTTTTTTGAACAAATCCTTGTTATAAACAAAACCAAATCCTTCTAGGTTCATAGGCTGTCCATAAATCTTACCGTTAACCGTCATCGGCTTACGAGCGAAATCGTCCAGATCCTTTACCCATGGCTGATCCGACAAATCCTCCAAGTACTCCAACCACGTATCGCGGTCCTGGTAGCCCTCATTTGTGAAAATGTCCGGCTGATCGCCTGATGCGAATTTAGCCTTCAACGAAGCACCGTAGTCCGTACCACCACCGACAGATTGGATATCCAACTTGATGCCAGGGTGCGCTTTTTCATATTCTGCCTTCAGCTTATTTAGCGGTTCCGAAATCTCTACTTTGAATTGATAAATGTGTATCGTTTTCGTTTCACTCTGTTGAGCCTTCGTATTTCCGCAACCTGCAAGTGTACATGCGAGCAGCACCATCAAGGAGATGACAAGTAACGCTGTTCTTTTCATCGGATATCCCTCCCTTCAGCCCTTGACCGCACCGGCTGCAATGCCAGAAACGATGTATTTTTGCATCACCAGAAAAAACACAACAATTGGCGTGATCCCCAACACCAGTGCTGGCAGCGCCAAGTCCCATTGCTTGGTGTACTGACCAAACAACATATAGGCTGCAATCGGAATGGTGCGCAGCTCAGGATCATTCAAAATGAGCGAAGGCAACAGATAGTCATTCCATATCCATAAGGTATTCAAAATAAGCACAGTTACGAACATAGGCAGCAGGAGTGGACAAACGATGCGAAAGAACACCCCGTACCGGGATGAACCGTCCACCCTTGCCGCCTGCTCGATCTCAATAGGTACCGTTTTAATAAAGCCATGAAAAAGAAAAACGGATAAAGGCGCCCCAAAACCCAGATAACATAGGATCAGTCCTGGTATACTATTGTTTAAGCTCAATACGTTGGACACTTCCATAAGCGGCAACATAATCGATTGAAAGGGAACTACCATTGCTGCCACAAGTAAACCGAATAAAAACCGATTAAAAGGAGTGTCATGCCGAACCATCTGGTAAGCGGCCATCGAGCTGATGAGCAGCAAAAGCGCATTACTGACGATCGTGACAATCAGTGAATTCCCCAGTGCTGTGGGAAAGTTTATTTTATTCCAGGCGTTAGCATAGTTTTCAAAACGGAAGGTTGTCGGCCACGAAGCGGAATGGGCCAAAATGTCACCAAAGGATTTAATGGAGTTTACGAGCAAAAAATAGAATGGAACCAGAAAAATTAACCCGATCACAATAAGCAATATTTCAGCAACCCATGTGCCCAAACGGTAGTTTGACGTTTTTTCCATTACATTTCGACCTCCTTTTTCTTCGTGAGACGCACCTGAATGCTGGTAATGATCGCAACGACCACGAAGAAAATCATAGCCTTGGCAGTTCCCAATCCAAGTCGATTATTTGTAAACGCTTCATTATATATGTCCAACGCTACAGACTCTGTCGACTTGAAAGGTCCCCCCTTTGTGAGAGCCAAATTCAATTCAAATACTTTAAAGGACCAGGATATCGCTAGGAACAAGCAGACGGTCACCGCTGGCATAATAAGTGGCACTACAATATGACGCAAAATCTGTCTTCGGCCCGCGCCGTCAATTTGAGCCGATTCAATCAGAGCAGACGGTACATTATTTAACGAAGATATGTAAATAACCATGAGATAACCTGCATATTGCCATACAAACACAATGACAGTTGCCCAAAAAGCAGTTGGCCCATCACCCAGCCACGGCAGTTTAAAAAAGGAAAGCCCTGTTGCCTCCCCTACCGCAGAAAAGCCGCGTACAAATATAAATTGCCAGATGAAGCCGAGCAGCAAGCCGCCAATCATATTGGGCATAAAAAATACAGTTCGCAGTGCATTACGGGTACGCAACGGTTTGGTAAGTGCATAGGCTAGGAAAAAGCCAATCAGGTTCGTCAGAATGACACCACATACGGTAAACCGAACCGTAAACCAGAACGCATTACGGAAATCTGGATCGTCCCTAAAAATATGAACGTAATTCCCTAGCCCGAGCCATCGGATATTTTCAGATACTCCATCCCAGTTCGTCATGGAATAATACAGCCCCAGCAGGAACGGAATGACCATAATCAAGACGAAAAACAACGCCATCGGTCCCACAAATACGAGCTGCTGCAATAATTGCGCGGATTTTCTTTGACTCAATGTAATCACTCCTTTGTCGTAGATATAAAGGAAAGCGCGCATAAACCTTTACTGTAATCGCTTATTACCCAAAAATGTAAGTTTCGAGTCGTTTGGAAGCAAAAAAAGGCTGTTCTCCTCCGGCTTACGGAAGGAAAACAGCCTATAATATAAAGATTATGATTGTCGATGAATTAGTATTGAGTTCCTGGATAAATCGGGAACTTATCTGTTAACTCGCCAACCGCTTGGCTTGCTTTGGACAATACAGTATCATCTTTCGGGTTTTTAAGGGTTTCAGCAATGATTTTACCGATTTTGACCATAGCCTCTTCATCCATCCCACGAGATGTTGCAGCAGGTGTACCAATACGAATCCCGCTTGTTACGAATGGACTGGTCGGATCAAAAGGAATCGCATTTTTATTGACCGTGATGCCCACGGAATCCAATACATGCTCCGCTTCTTTACCTGTGATATTCAAATTGCGCGTATCCAACAGCATCAGATGGTTATCCGTACCACCGGATACAATGTTAATCCCCTCAGCCAACAGTGTTTCAGCCAGCACCTGTGCGTTGCGGACTACATTTTGCGCATAGGTTTTGAACGATGGCTGGAGCGCTTCACCCAAAGCAACCGCTTTGGACGCGATCACATGCATCAGTGGCCCCCCTTGAGTACCAGGGAAAATAGCTTTATCAATCGCTTGCGCCCATGCTTTGCGAGTCAGAATCAGACCTCCACGCGGACCACGCAGCGTTTTGTGTGTCGTTGTTGTTACAAATTGGGCATGCGGAACTGGACTTGGGTGAATTCCCGCTGCCACGAGACCTGCGATATGTGCCATATCCACCATGAACAAAGCACCTACATCATTGGCAATGGAAGCAAAAGCTTCAAAGTCAATAGTACGCGGATATGCACTCGCGCCAGCTACAATCAGACGAGGGCGGTGCTTAAAGGCTGCCTTGCGCACTTCATCGTAGTCGATGCGGAAGTTGTCTTCGCGGACACCATAGGCAGCAAAGTTATACAACAAGCCGGAAGCGTTAACCGGACTTCCGTGTGTTAAATGGCCACCATGCGCCAGATTCATACCCAGTACAGTATCTCCAGGTTTGAGAGCTGCCAGATACACTGCCATGTTGGCTTGTGCTCCAGAGTGAGGCTGCACGTTAGCATGCTCAGCGCCGAACAGTTCTTTTGCGCGGTCACGTGCGATATCTTCAACGATATCTACATGCTCACAGCCACCATAGTAGCGTTTGTTTGGGTAACCTTCAGCATATTTATTCGTCAGCACGGAGCCCATGGCTTCCATTACTGCTTCACTGACAATGTTCTCGGATGCGATTAGCTCGATATTGTGGCGTTGTCGTTTCAGTTCAAGTCCCATTGCTTCCATCACTGCTGGGTCACTTTTACGCAGGTGTTCCATCATGATTGATTACTCCCTCTCCATAGTCAATTGTTGGGTATACAAGCTAACGCCTGCTCCTCTGTTGGGTACCTCATCCTCATTGCAAAAACGATTAGTACAAACATGCCGCCATGCCAAATGCTAATCGCAGTTTCCGCCGACTTCTTGCTCCAGACTGTACACCGCCCGTTGTCCGCCAATAAGTGGAGGACGGGTGAACGCCGCTGTCACACGTGCTTCGCCAATCCAGCGAAGGCTTGGGCGAAACGGAACAGCAATCGGTCGCAGATGCATGCCAATCAGCGTTTCGCCGATGTCTATCCCGGCATGAGCCTGCACGTTCGCCGCCAAACACGCGTCGCTCATAGAACGATAGGCGACGGTAGCCATAGAGCCTCCTGCTGTACGAACAGGAACAGCCGCAACCTCCATCAGTCCCAGTCGCTCCAGTACAGCCCGTTCAACGACCAACGCTCGGTTCAAATGCTCACAGCATTGAAACGCTACATCAAAGCCATACTGCCTGCGAACGGACTCTACTCCAGATAACAGTTGTTGAGCCACATCGAGCGCTCCCGCCGTGCCAATTCGACTTCCAGCCACTTCACTTGTGCTAACGCCGATAACCAGCAGGCGACCAGCCCTGAGACTGGCTGCTTCTGCGATTTCCCGCACAACAGAAGTGGTCTGTGCTTCTAGCGAAATCTCATGATCCAATTGTCCCACCATTGGAACCTCCTTTGGTTGAACAGCCTCTCAGAGACTAGGCACGGTCTCATGCCCCAAGTTCAACACACTCTCTCCTGATCACAATCTCACTATATTATAGCCGATGTTTCAGATTTCGAGCAGAAAAAATGGAAGAACCTTTGAAGGAATCAACCCTCAGCTAAACATCTGGCATAACTTGTATATGAAAAAAGAGCAGTCCACACCTATGTGGAATTGCTCTTTTGCCCAGGCGACCGGCCGTATATCCGATGCTCCATCGTGGTTAATCCCACTTTTGTCGCCAGTTACATCGGATTCTCATTTTTCCACCTTATCTTAACGGATTAACCGTCGAAAATCAACAGATTCCGTACAAAATAGATGAGTAAGAGCGATTTTATTCGGAAGAGGCCTTTAGCTTGTCCAGCAGCTTATGCAGCGCCGTGCGGATTTCCGCAGCTGTGACATCGTAGTCTTCTCGTGAACCGCCAAACGGATCTGAAATATCAAAGCCCGGAATCCGTTGGTGTAATTCAATCATTCGTTCACGCTCCTGCGCCGATAGCTCTTGTCCAAGTGAAGCCATCAACTGCTGTGAAGCATATAAACCGTCCAACTCCTGTACATCATTCAACACCGCATCCCGGTTCTCCACATATTCCTTAAGCGTAAATACTTTGCCCGCCGTTTGGGGAAAGCGCTGAATTACGTGCTGTTTATGTCCTTGCGTCAAGGTTAAGATCAGATGTGCCCACCCGGCAAGCCCGTCGCTCAAAGGGGTTGAAGTGATCTGATCGGATATATCGTGATCACGTAGAACCGCCTCTGCATGTCGGGATATCGGCGTGCCTTCCATCGCTGCCACTCCCGCAGAACGCACTTCCAGTTCTAGTCCATGCTCAGCAGCCAACTTACGCAGCATCCCTTCAGCCATTGGACTACGACAGGTATTCCCAGTGCATACAAATAAGATATTCTTCAACGTTTTCACCCCCCGTATGTTAAAAAATATATAAACAGAGGATTACTATAATCCTAATCCCTTACTTTAACCCTGCACTTATTTTACACTGTCTGAGCTAAAATCAAAACATAAACATAAAGCCGAATGCCAGCAAAATGGCACCGCCCACTGCTTCCCCGTAATCTCCTAGATTGCGGCTGACCTTGCGACCCAGCAGCAGGCCCAACATCGCCATTGCTCCCCCGCAAAAACCAAATGCCAGAACAGACAGCACCAGATCACTCTGGAACATCCCCAGTGACACTCCTACAGAAAATGAATCCACGCTCACCCCAAGTGCAAACAGCAAAAGACCTAAAGGCGAACGATGATCCAATACCTGTACGCCGTCCCCTTTGAAGGAATTATACACCATATGCCCGCCTAAAAGGATGAGTAGCCCCCCTGCGAAGTAGGTCGTCACATGACCTAATAAAGAACTCATATAATGGCCCGTGAAAATTCCCAGCAATGGCATCAGAATGTGAAAAAAGCCAATAACAGTGCTGATGCGCAGCACGTCTCGCAGGCGTATCCCCTTCATGCCGATCCCTACGCCCAGCGATAACGCATCCATTCCTAGCGCTACCGCCATGATCAGAATCGTTACAACCTGCCCGGCATGGGCAGAGGCTGCCAGCATACTCCATCCCTCCATTATCCGTCTGTTCTTGTACACGTTATGCGGACAAGAGGCAAATCAGTACAAGCATGCACTGAAAGTACCCAATACCGAGACGAGGAGGGAGGAAAATTTAATATAAGAGGCTCTGATTCGACAGAAGCTACAGGCGGACGATTCGGTGACCTGCCGCTTTAAGCAGGCGGTTCATAACGGCGTCTCCCAATCCTTTCGGCGGACAGGATTCCGCCAAAATGTAGGTGACGCCGTCCTCGTCGCAGCGACGCAGCACGCCGTACAGGCGTTGCGCTGCCTCATGGAGCGCGTCCAGCTTGCCCAGCGTGTAGACGCGTTCTCCGGCGTAGCCGGCGGTATGCTCGTCGAACGCGAGCACTGCCGTGCGCTCTCCGCGCGCGGAAGCCTCCGCCAGCGCAGCGCGAATCCACCCCGTCACCTCAACGGACGACGGGCCTTGTACCACGCTCAAGCGGCCTCGCGGCGCGTAGTGTGTGTACTTCATGCCCGGCGAGCGCGGCGCCGGGCTGTCGGCATCCTCCCCGGGCGTAGCGGCCAGCGCCGGGTCCAGCACGACGGCGCGAGCAACTGCAGCGAGCTGCTCAGCCGTCACGCCGCCGGGGCGCAGGATGGTGACCGTTCCGTCGTCACCCGCCTGCACCACCGTGGACTCCAGCCCCACACCTGTGGGACCTCCGTCTAAAATGCCGCCGATGCGGCCCTCCAGATCCTCCCGCACATGCTGTGCAAGGGTGGGACTGGGTCTTCCCGAACGATTGGCGCTTGGCGCAGCCAACGGACAACCCGCTTCAGCGATCAAGCGCAGCGCTATCGGATGATCTGGCATACGCACACCAACCGTGTCCAGCCCGGCCGTTACACGCGATGACAGTGCCTGCGGCACCACTGGCAATACGAGAGTCAGCGGTCCCGGCCAGAACATATTCATCAACGTCCGGGCTGTATCGTTTATTTTTGCTACCATACCCTCTAATTGATCAGCATCAGAAATATGTACTATGAGCGGGTTATCGGAAGGGCGTCCTTTGGCAGCGAATACCGCCTCCACCGCTTTTGTACTACGAGCATCGGCTCCCAGTCCGTACACGGTCTCCGTAGGAAAGGCTACCGTCTCTCCAGCTTGGAGGAGTACAGCAGCCTCGCGTATGCCTTTTTCCGCCGCGATCCGAGTCTGTTCAGCCGAAGTTTCGTCAGAAACACCCCCGTCAGTGTTGTTCACAGGAACCAAACATCTGACATCCCACCATTGGGTATGGGAAGACTTCAATGCCTGCTTCAGCTCGCAATTCCCCTGTTCGTCCAGCTTTTGCTCCGATTTTTCCTTTTGCACAAAATCTCCGCGCAAGTCTTGCATTTGATTCGATTTATCACTCATATCAGATCATCCCATATCTTATTGTCGTATACAGGCCAGTGATTTCGCTTGATCTTATAAGGCTACTTTGAAAGATCAGTTTATTTGGCCCTGCCATGTGTATATCTATCGTAAGCTCCATTATAGCATATGGGGAAACTTACACTCCTCAACGTTTAGGCAAACAAGCCACTCACCCAGCTGCACAGTCCCGCAAGTGCATCCCACAGAAAAAAACGCACTTCCGGCTCCTTGTCAGTGGCATTCGTCCGACTATCTCCATGATCCGTTTTTGCTGATACCGTTTGTGCCGCTGCCTCCCCACTGCCTGCATCAATAAAGCACAGCGGAGGAAACAGCACGCACCACCAATTTTGACCTTTTCCTTGTCCCAGCGTAACCCGAAGCGCTTCATAATTCCCTGCCGGGTAGACAAGACCACCGTACATTTTCGTCGGGAAAGGTACGCTCGCCAGTTCCACTTGATGATCATAGGCAATGCCGCGACGAGCCAGTTCCGTACCTACCAAACGGTCAATTTCAGGTAAATGAGCATCAATCAATGATCTCGCTTGGTCTAAGCTTTGCGGGTTTTCCAGCTCACCCACCCAGGCATTCATCTGCTGCACAATAGCGTCCCGTATTTCGCGTTTAACCAGCTGATCCTCCGGGCGATCCGAATTGGCCAAAATACGCAGTCGAATGGAGTCGTGTGGAATCACTTCCAGCCCTGTTGTAGTCACTCCTGATGCTAAGGTTCCTCTTGTTCCAGTGGTCATAGCAGCATCCGTTTTTTGACCTTCCCAAGACATCATTAATATCGAAATACAAAATAATATCATTGCAGCTTGCTTTACCCAACTTCTCATCTTCGTCCCCCCAAACCCAAACTCTATCATGTCTATCAGTTTGTCCGGTTTGGGAGAGTCTAAACCTATAAGTCTTGTAAAATATTCATAACCACTTTACAGATTTTCTTCAATACACCCTCGAATCATGCTACACCAAGCTTCTGACCCTCGCCGAGGAATATAAAAAAGCCCAGATTTCACAATCTGGACTCTCGCGTTGCACCGTTTCAACTCACACACAAATACCAATCAGTATCTAGCCACAATCCAACTGTACTAGGCTTTTTTCGCCTTCGTCAAGTTCAATCTGGAAGGCTGTGGCAGATCATCCTCCAGCTCTTGGCCGTGCACCTTAATGCTCATAACCAAGCCGATACTAGCCATGTTAATAAGCAACGAGGTACCACCATAACTTATGAACGGGAGCGTAATCCCCGTAAGCGGCATAATGCCCAGAAACGCACCAATATTCTCAAAAATCTGGTACAGTAACATGGACACAATCCCGACAATAATATACGGTCCGGCGCGATCCCGGCATTCCAGCGAAATCAGGATCATTCGGTGAATCAAAATAAAATATAACAATAACAGCACTGAAGAGCCTACAAAGCCAAATTCCTCCGCTACGACCACAAAAATAGAATCCGCATACGTATAAGGAACACGCCCGGACTGTACCGAGGTTCCTTGCAAAAAGCCCTTGCCCATCATCCCGCCAGAGGCTATCGCCAGCTTGGCATTTTTGGTATGATAAGACGCCTTCGCGGTTGCCTCTTCCGGTACCAACCAAGGGTCCAACCGCTCAACCCAGTGACTACGGCCAATCCCCTTCATAAAGGAATCAATCTCATCGTGAAACGAAATATAAGCTTTGATCCCGCCGCCAACGGCGACTGCAAATACGATGAATCCGATTAACGCATGGGATGCCTTCACATTACCAATCCATAGCATACCAATGACGATGACAATGTAACCAAGCGCATTACCCAAGTCATTTTGTGCCATAACCATGGCAAACGGGACAAAGCTCACCAGAGCCACTGGAAGAACATCCTGAATGAAATACAGCCTGCTCTTGCGCTTTTTGATCAGCATATAAGTCAGAAAAATGATAAGAACCAGCTTGAATACCTCGGCAGGCTGAAGATTCAAGCCACCAATTTTCAGAAAGCCCTGAGAGTTGTTAACCGTCCCACCAAAAAATCCGAGACCCAACAGGAATATTCCGCCTCCATATACGTACAGGGCTTTTTTAATGAATATCCGAAAATCGACCATCGCTAAACCCAAGATCGCCACAAAACCCAATATATAATACCCGATCATCTTTTGATAGTCGTTGCCGTGCTCTGCCAAGTTCGTAGGGCCCCTACCTGCGCTGTATACCGTTATGATACTAATCGCCATGAGCAAAACCAGAATAAAGATAACCGGACCGTCAATTTTTTTCAATTTCTGAAGCATGATTTCCCCCTGAGCCGTTTCTCGGTCATACTCCTCTTATTCTAAAGGAAAGACTCGCAAAAAGAAAATGCACCACTACTCCGAGACGCCTAGGACATGTCGTTCAATCCCTGCAAGGTCAGGAACGATTATAATATCCTTCCAATGACCTGCCTGTTCCAGCAGGCCAGCCACGTCTCTGGCCTGTCCCATCCCCAGCTCAAACCCGATTAGCCGGGGCGGAGTCTGAAGGAGTCCGAGCTGCTCCAGCATTGCCCGATACGGGCCGAGCCCGTCAGGACCACCATCTAACGCCATCCGTGGCTCGTGGTCGCGGACCTCCGGCTGTAGGCCAGCGATGTCAGCAGCCGGGATGTACGGCGGGTTGGACACGAGAATGTCCACCGTCGTTCCCGCAAATGGCGCCAGCAGATCGCCCTCGCGGAATTCTACGGCTGCGCCGTTCGCAGCAGCGTTATAAGCCGCTACTTTTAACGCGGCAGCCGAAATATCCCCTGCCGCTACGCGCCAGCTCGGTCGCTCAGCCGCCAGCGTCACGGCAATCGCACCGCTGCCCGCGCCGATGTCGAGCGCCTGAGGAGCACCGCTTGGCCACAGCCGATCGCCGTGCTGGAGTATCGCCTCGACGAGCAGTTCTGTCTCGGGGCGCGGAATCAGCACCGACGGCGAAACCGCGAACGGGCGGCCATAAAATTCCTGCCGTCCGATAATATACTGCGCCGGTTCACCCGCAGCTTTGCGGGCTATGATCCGTTCCCACGCCTCCTTGGCGGTGGAAGGGAACGGATCACCCAGAGCGGCGTAAAACGCCGTACCTTCCAATCCGAGCACATGCTCCAGCAACAAACGGGCATTATGCTGGGGCTCCAGAACGCCACAGCTTCCTAAAAAAGAAGAAGCCTCAACCAAGGCTTCTCTGACACTCATGTTTCGTTCCGGCGACATCCGATACACACAATCGCGCTCGTTCCCCAAAACTTAAACCTCTTGTTCCATCAAATCAGCCTGCTCTGCAATCGTGAGCGCCGATACGATTTCTTCGATCTCCCCGTTCATCACCTGGTCCAGCTTATGCATAGTTAGTCCAATACGATGATCCGTTACACGGCTTTGCGGGAAGTTGTAGGTACGGATACGCTCACTGCGGTCCCCGGTACCTACTTTGCTCTTACGCTCGCCTGCATATTTGGCTTCCTCTTCCTGACGCAACATATCCGAAATACGGGCACGCAAAACTTGCAGCGCCTTCTCCTTATTGGAGTTCTGGGATTTTCCGTCCTGACAGGTTGCCATAATACCTGTTGGCATATGCGTTACACGCACCGCCGACTTGGTCGTATTAACGGATTGTCCGCCCGCACCGCTGGAACAGAACGTATCCACGCGAATATCCTTGTCGGAAATTTCAATATCCACTTCTTCTGCCTCAGGCATAACGGATACTGTAGATGTCGATGTATGAATACGTCCACCTGATTCCGTCGTCGGAATCCGCTGGACGCGGTGTGCGCCGCTTTCGAATTTCATTTTGCTGTATGCACCGCGGCCGTTAATCATGAAAATAACCTCTTTAAAGCCCCCGAGATCATTCATGTTCGCGTCCATCAGCTCTACACGCCAGCCTTGGGTATCGGCATAACGGGTATACATCCGGTACAAATCAGCTGCGAATAGTGCCGCTTCGTCACCACCCGCTGCCCCACGAATCTCAATAATAACGTTCTTATCATCATTCGGGTCCTTCGGCAGCAGCAAAATACGGATTTTTTCATCCAGCTCCCGCTTACGAACACTCAGTTCTTCAATCTCCATTTTGACCATTTCACGCATCTCGTCGTCCAGCTTTTCACCCTGCATGGTTTTTGCAGCTTCCAGCTCTTCAACGACATTTTTATATTCGGTATATGCTTCATAAGCAGGCTGTAAATCAGACTGTTCTTTGGAATAATCTCTAAGTTTTTTGCTATCGTTCGCTACATCCGGATCGCAGAGCAGTTCGCTCAGTTTATCGTAGCGGTCCGCCAATGATTGCAATCGGTCCAACAAGCGATTCACCTCTTCAGTTAAATTAATATGAAGCCAGCTTCAATTTCACTGGCTACAGCTCTTTATTATACCAACTAATTCATGAATTAGCTACAAGAAATACTGACTAATTTAGGATTTTGCAAAAATCCACACGACATGTAATTCAATAAAAAAAGTCGCCGCCTAATATAGGCAGCGACCGCATTATCTAGCACATTTTAGAACACACATACTTGAGACATCGTCTTTTATATATCCGAATCGAGTATTGTACTCTAGAAATTTTATATTAAACATTAAAACGGAAATGCATAACGTCTCCGTCCTGCACTACATATTCCTTACCTTCCAGACGAAGCTGACCCCGTTCCTTGGCCCCGTTCATCGAACCAGCAGCGACCAAATCGTTGTAGGATACAACCTCGGCACGAATAAATCCGCGTTCAAAATCCGTATGAATTACGCCCGCAGCACCCGGTGCCTTCGTTCCTTTGTGAATCGTCCAAGCGCGTACTTCCTGCACACCTGCTGTGAAATACGTATACAGGCCCAACAAGCGATATGCTGCTTTAATCAAACGGTTCAATCCGGATTCAGCCAATCCCAGCTCCTCGAGGAACATCGCCTTGTCTTCGCCTTCCAGCTCAGCAATTTCAGATTCTACCTTGGCGCTAATCGGCACCACTTCTGCATTTTCAGCCACAGCAAAATCGCGTACCTTTTGCACATATGGATTGCTGTCGGCTTCCGTTACACCATCTTCGCTAACATTAGCGGCGTAGAGTACAGGCTTCATCGTCAGCAAATGAAGATCGCGTACAATCAGCCGTTCTTCATCCGACAATTCTAAGCTACGCGCAGGTTTATCAGCATATAGCGTTTCCTTGATCCGCTCCAGCACTTCAACTTCTTGGGTGTACTGCTTGTTGCCACCCTTCATGTTTTTGCGGGAACGTTCAATACGCTTGTCTACGCTTTCGATATCCGCCAGAATCAGTTCCAAATTAATGGTCTGAATGTCGCTGATCGGGTCAATTTTGCCGTCTACATGGGTAATGTTCTCATCTTCAAAGCAACGTACCACATGTACAATCGCATCCACTTCACGAATATGAGCCAGAAACTTGTTACCCAGACCCTCGCCCTTGCTCGCACCGCGCACAAGTCCTGCAATATCAACAAATTCAAAAGCCGTTGGCACCGTTTTATTCGGCACAACCAGTTCGGTCAACTTATCCAACCGCTCGTCCGGTACTTCAACGACGCCTACATTGGGGTCAATCGTACAAAATGGATAGTTTGCGGATTCCGCACCCGCCTGCGTTATTGCGTTAAAAAGTGTTGATTTGCCCACGTTCGGCAAGCCCACAATCCCCGCTTTTAAAGCCATAATCAGAACAACTCCCGTTTATATAAAATATGCGTTATGCCATCCGTTAGTTTACCAACCCACATTATATATGAGAACCTATACACGCGGCAAGCATACGGTTATGGAATTCAGGATTTTACTATATCCCTATTTAGATTTCTTTGCTCATCTGGATATCTGTAATCCGATAGCCCGACTTGCGATATACATGCAAAGCTCGCTCATTATGCCCAAATACATGCAACCCGATGCGGACAGCTCCCAGCCTGCGAGCCTCCTGTTCCAAAGCCTCCATCGCCATCGTACCTAGACCCCTCCCCTGGTATGAATCGTATACAAGGATATCCAGTAGAAAAGCTTCTTCTCCTTGCACGCCGTCCGTAATATTGAACCAGATGTAGCCAGCTTCCTCCTGACTCTGCCCCCCGTCATCGGAAAACATCAACATATACAGGTGAGCATGAGGTGTGTCTAGTCTCTGTGGCAGGTATTGAGCAAAACTTTCTGCCGCTCGCTCTGGTGCTTCTTCAACCGTCCATGTACCTGCTTGGATTTTCTCATCCGCATAGTCGGCAAGCGAGCGTTGTTCAAATCGATCATATTGCTCCGCATTCATCGGAACCAATGTAATAAGTCCGCTCATCCATTTACCTTCTTTCTTAGTCGAGTTGTATCTTTGAGCCCTTCTATTCCATCTACCCCAATACCAAACATGACCGTGCGGAGTTCCAGTTCGACCTGCTCCAAACGTGCCTCCAGCGCTTCACTAGAGGCAACCGCAGAACCGAGCAAAGAACGCCCGAAGCCTGCCATGTCAGCTCCCAAAGCAAGCACCTTCGCTGCATTGACACCGTCTCTCAGTCCACCGCTGCCGATCAGAGCACCATGTGGCTGAGCGGCTCTGACTTCCACGATACAATCAGCGGTCGAATTGCCCCAGTCCGCAAACGCCTCCGCCGCCGCACGACGCACAGGATCAGGGTTACGAAATTTCTCCACTTGGCTCCAGCTTGTCCCGCCTGCACCAGCGACATCAATAAAGGCTGCACCCGCATCATACAGTCTTGATGCCGTCTCGCCATCTATGCCCCAACCTACTTCCTTCACTCCTACAGGCACTGAAAGCTGACGACACAACTCCTCGATACGATTAAGCAGGCCGCTAAAATCCAAATTCCCTTCGGGTTGGAAAATCTCCTGCAATCCGTTCAAATGCAGCACCAACATATCTGCTCCAGCAATGTCTACTGCACGGCGACAATCGTCCACGCCAAATCCGTAGTTCAGCTGCACCGCACCCAGATTGGCAAGGATCGGGATACTGGGTGCCAGACGGCGGACTGCAAAGGTTGGAGCCAATTCTTCCCTTTCCACCGCAGCCCGTACCGAGCCGATGCCCAATGCCCAGCCGCGTCTCTCCGCTGTCTCTGCTAATCGCTCATTAATCGCTCCTGTCTCGGCGCTGCCGCCTGTCATGGAGCTAATAAGCAACGGTGTTCGTACAGCCTGTCCTAAAAAAGTAGTATCCAGGCGAACCTCGTCAAAATGCAACTCCGGCAGAGCGCAGTGCTTAAAGACATACCGCTCCAGCCCGCTGGTGATACCTTGTCCGGCCACATCTTCTTGCAAACAAAGGCGGACGTGCTCAATCTTCCGTTCGCCTGTCCGCGCGGCAGGCAACAAAGAGCCGGATCTGTTAAAGCCGTCAGGTGCTCCTTTTTTATTCTCTGTACTACTCATCTATGTTCCACCTCATCCAAAGTCACTCTGTTTATTGTATCAAGTTCAAGAAGCACAAATAAGACCGTTCCCGAACACGGTAACCGATCTATTTATCGTCTCTTATACAAATATCGTATGCCCTTAAAGTGGCTATTTTAAGATACTCTCATTGTATCATGGATGGGAAAATATATACACGATCGTGAACATTTTTTCTCCCCCATAGATCATGTTCAAAATACGCCATAAACCAGTTATTTCGGAAACTTTACAGAAAAGCCGCCCCTAATTGAGCTGCAGCTTTTCTACAAAATGCCTACTCGAAAGTATGATCCCTATCCCAGCAAGATAAAGGTCATTACATTCTCCTTTATCCCTTCATCGAATCAGGTACAGATGAAATGCTTTCTCCTTGCTCCTTCGTACGCCCGTGTCCAAATTTGAACACAAGAATACCACCGATAATGACCAATACACCGATCAGCTTGTTAATGGTAAACGGAATTTTCTCTAATCCTAGCCATCCTAATGAATCCCACAACAGGGCGGTCCCTAATTGCGCTGTCAATACAATGGAGATCGCATAGGTCGGGCCAAGTCGCTTCATTCCTTGTACCAGACAGAACACAACACCGACACCAATCATGCCACTGAACCAGTACCACGGCTGCATATGCTGTAAAGCAAATGTATTTTTCCCTTCAAAAATAAGACTCCCGAGTAAGGAAGCCAAGAACCCTGTGCCCAGCACCAATGTTGTTGTGGCCCACGATCCTGTCCGTTCATTCACCTTATTATTGAATATCGTTTGCAGACTGACCAAGGCACCTGCGATAACCGCCAATACAATTCCTAATAACATATGTTAACTCTCCCTTGATGATCCTTGATATTCTTCTGTTTTTTACTACATGCTCCTATTACAATGATTCATAAATATTATGTCCTGCCAGTTCACTCAAACCTTTTCTGTCCCGAATGACAATATAGCCTTTTGTCCGTTCAACCCATCCATCTTCAATCATTTTGCGAATAACACGGTTGAGATGTCTATAGCTGGTTCCGATCAAATTCGCCACATCTACCAGACTGGATGCCCGTAATTCCTCATGAAAAGCTGTATTCGATTCGTCAAAAGAAACCGATAGCAGGTAGCTCGCCAGTCTGACTTCCACCGGATACATGAGATTAAAACTGGAAAAGTCGGAGTCCAGGCAAAACTTTCGCGTGACAACATCCAATAGAAATTGCAGCAAAGGAGCATAGTCTTTGCCGTATTTGTTCATCCATTGGTGGTGAATACCGATCACATAGATCGGAGACACTGCCTCTACCGTGTTGATGACGTGACTATTCCGAATATATTCAACATCTCCTATGACCTCGATCGGTGTTTTGAAGCAAAGGATCAGGGTTTTCCCTTCTGTAGAACTGGTATAAATCTTGACCTTGCCCTGCACCAGTATATATAGATGCTCAATGGGATCCCCCTGTAAACAGAGCTTTTCCCCTTGCTCCAAACGATGCAACGACAAATAAGGATGTAGTGGCTCGTAGAGTATGGATTCCAACTCATGCAGCTGCAAAAAATATTTTAGCTGCTCTTGATCCTGAATTTCTCTCATTCCTAAGCTCACCTTCAATCTCTACATTCTAAGCTTTCTTTACAAGTTAAATTTCTATTTTAAAGCTTCAGAATAATTACACCCGCGATCATCATACCAATACCTATAAATTGTGGCAGCTTCATCTTTTGCTTCACTATACCGAACCATCCCTTAATATCTACCAGAAAGGTTAAACACAACTGCGCAATCAACAACGCCGAGATCGTGAACGTAACCCCAATATGTTGGATCGCCGTGACTTCACTAAATATAATAATAGCTGCAAAGGCACCGCCCCAAAGATACATTGGCTTCACCTGTTTCATTTCAGCCACATTGCCATCCCTTGTAAACATCCAGACTAATGCTGCCAAAATAAACCCTATTAGCTGAGTAACAGCAGCAGCCTGCCATGTACCAATATCCTGACTAATCCGTGTATTCGCTACACCTTGTAGCGTAATACACGCTCCTCCCAGAAAAGCAAACAAGATTCCTCTCATAAATCGTTATTCTCCCCATGTAAATGACTTTTCTATATATTAAATTATAGGGCAGACTCTCTATAAAGGACATATGTCCTCAACGAATAGTAAAACATCCTTCATTTCATTCAGTATCCGCGTCAATCCTGCACACTTGCGTTAATAACTTGACAGTATCCCATCATAAAACTGCATGTTCCGGCACGGTAAAACGGAATGCAGCATCCAATTGAGGAGTTGATCGTCATATGACTACACGTGATCCGCTGCATTCTAAGCCGGAATATCAAAGAAAATCCAGGCATAAGGGCCGTGCCCTTAAAATTGCCATTCTGGTACTTATCCTTTGGCTGATTGCCGTCATGCTGTATCAGACCCATAAACCCTTGCCTCCGTTCGTCTCTTATGAGAGCCAGGAGTATTCAACCCATGAGGTAAACTTCTGGACGGATTTGACCTATCCCACCGGGGATGGTAGTACTGCACAGCATGAAGGACAAATTTTGAAGCGTATGCTCGGGATCATTGATGAAGCCGAGCAATTTATCGTCATCGATCTGTTTCTGTTCAACGACTATAAGCATAAAGGTCAGCACTTCCCCCAAGTTAGCGCACAAATGACCGATCATCTTATTGCCAAAAAGAAAGCTCATCCTGATATGCCTATCTTTTTCATTACAGATGAAGTCAATACCAACTACAATTCTGCTCCCAACCCTTTGTTGGAAAATATGAAGCGAGCAGGGATTCAGGTCGTGCAGACCGATGTAGATCCCCTGCGGGACTCTACACCCATCTATTCGGCGGTGTGGCGTACCTTCTTCCAATGGTTCGGGCAGCAAGGCACAGGCTGGATTCCCAACCTGATGGCCAGTGACGGACCGGATGTTACGGCTCGCTCCTATCTTAAGCTGTTAAACGTCAAGGCCAATCACCGAAAATTGGTTGTCAGCGAACAGACAGCGCTCATTTCTACAGGCAATGTGCACGACGCGAGCGCCTACCACTCCAATGTAGCGCTGGAGGTGAAGGGGCCCATCATCGGAGACATTTTACAAACGGAACAGGCGGTGTTGGACTTTTCGGGCGGTGGGCAGCTTCCTGCCTATACACCACAGGCCGAACCCAAAGTTCCATCGAGTAAGGACAGCTATCGAATCAAATATCTAACTGAGGGCAAGGTGTACACCTCGGTTCTGGATAGCATCGGGCAGACGAAGAAAGGTGACAGCATTCATATGGGCATGTTTTATTTGGCTGACCGCAAAGTATTGAATAGCCTACTGGATGCCTCTGCGCGCGGTGTAAACATCCAATTACTGCTGGACCCCAATGAGAACGCGTTTGGTCAGGAAAAAATCGGCATCCCCAATCGTCCGGTCGCCCAAGAGTTGTCCGATAAATCGGGCGGGAACATTCAAATTCGCTGGTATCATACCACCCATGAGCAATTCCATACCAAACTGATTTATATCGCCAAGGCGCAAGGAGAGCATATCATTTGGGGTGGCTCTACCAATCTGACGCCCCGTAATCTGGATGATTTGAATCTGGAAAATGAATTGTGGGTGGCCGCTCCGGCGGACAGCAAGCTGACCCGACAGGTTGCGGCCTATTTCGATAAGCTATGGAATAATCAGGGGGCTGAATACAGCTTGGATCTAGCAGCTTACGAGGATCATTCAACATTTTGGAAAGATATTATATACCGTCTACAGGATATTTTAGGCTTTACTACATTTTAACTACCGAATAGTGCTGTAGCGAATTCGTTTATGACCTACAACAGCGGTGAAAGCAGCCGCGCGAGCGATTCCATCAAACGTTTGAACAGACGTTTTTTCATGAATTCTTCGCGTACGATCAGACTGGCAGAATGCAAATCTCGTTCGTAGTCTGTTACCATCTGCTGCACACTGTGCGTTTGAATTAACAGAGCGTTAACTTCAAAATTCAAATGAAAGCTACGCATATCCATATTGGCTGTCCCGATGGTCGCAACTTCCCCGTCAATGATGAGGAGCTTGGAGTGGAGGAACCCTTTTTCATATTCATATACCTTGACTCCAACCTCCAGTAACGACTGGAAGTACGAATGAGACGCGAGAAAAGGTAGCCATTTATCCGGTTTTGCGGGAAACAGAATACGTACGTCCAACCCGGACAAGGCAGCCATCCGTAAGGCAGTCAGGATATCTTCATCCGGGATAAAATAAGGAGTGGCAATCCAGACTGATTTTCGGGCGGACGTGATCATGGAGAAAAACAGATTTTTAAGCACTCTCCGCTCATTATCCGGGCCGCTAGCAATAATCTGCACGCCTCCGTCTGTAATGGGTTCAATACTGGGAGACAGATATTCGCTATCGAGCACCGACTCACCCGTCATGTGAAGCCAATCCTGTAGAAATATAAGCTGCAACGTCCGCACAGCTTCGCCCTTCACAATCATATGCGTATCACGCCAAAAGCCGTAGGCTTTGTTGCGGCTGAGATACTCATCTCCCACATTTAGACCACCAATTAATCCGATATTACCGTCGATGACTACAATTTTACGGTGATTACGATAGTTTACCCGGCTGGAGAAGAACAAGATCCGAGCGCCGCCGTACGCAACAACCTCTACTCCTGCATCTCTCATTTCTTTCAAAAATGACTTTGACAACTGAATACTGCCCACCGCATCGTACATAAACCGAACCTTAACACCCGCTTTAGCCTTTTCAATCAAAATTTTCTGAATGCTGGTACCGATATCATCCGAACGGAAAATGTAATATTCCATATGGATATGATGCTGCGCCTTGCGCAGCTCTTCTAGCAAAGTGGAGAAGGTTTCATCTCCATTGTTCAGAATTTGAGTTTCGGTCGCAAAATAAATCGGGGAGCGGGCCAGTCTGCGTGCCAAACGCATCAACTGCTGCTGTTCATCTGTAAAGCAGGTCAGATCCCGTTTGACTCGCAAAGCATCCTTTTCTATGCGGTCGTAAGCCTGTTGGTCACGCAATGCCTTTTTATCATACTTGCGACGCTTGAATACATTTTGCCCAAACAGAAAATAGAGAGGAAGTCCAACAACTGGCAGCAATGCCAGCAGCAAAATCCAGGACATCGTAGTGGAGGGATTACGATTCTCCGTAAAAATAATCAGACTGATGGAGATCACTGTCAGGGTGGAAAAAATACTGATGACAGTTCCTTCATTTTTGCCGATGTAATTAAACAAGCCAAAATAATAAATAATAAACACCATAGCCGCGATCAATACGGCTAGTAAGCTTCGCCTCATAACTAACCTCACTTCCAGTGGACTGCATTCGACAAGTATTCTTCATTATATTGTACATGAGCCCCTTATTTCTTCCCACTTTTTTATTAAAATGTTGATAAAAAAATCCAAAGAAAAGCTTTATACAAAACACAATGATGCTGGGTTGACACTTACTTTTTTTCGTGCAAGAATAAACTAACGAACGTTAGGTAGGTGACAATAATGGGAATGGAAGAGATTCGAAAGGCCGCTCTTTTTCAATTTGCCACCAATGGGTATGAAGGAGCATCCTTGAGCAGTATTGCCGCTGAGGTCGGTATCCGAAAACCGTCTATATACGCGCATTTCCAAGGCAAAGAGGATCTGTTCCTACAGGTAGCGAGGTATGCTTTTCAAGAGCAGAATCTACGTATTTTCGAGTACTTTACGGAACGTAAAGATCAGCCGCTTAAGCATACCCTGCATGACTTCTTGTTTTGGATGGGACAGGAATATGAGAGCAACGACTCAGCCAAGTTTATGCTTCGCTTTTCCTTCTTTCCGCCTGTATCGTTGTATAACGAGGTGCTGGATATTGTTAATCCTTTTCTGGACAAAATGGAGCGAAAATTAACTCGTCACCTCCGTAATGCACGGGATCGGGAACCCTTTGGGCATATGGAGCCAGTGGATGTGGCTTTAGCCTTTATGACACTGGTGGACGGAGTCATGGTGGAGCTCCTGTACAGTGGAAGCGTCAACTACCACCGAAGACTGGACGCTGCATGGCCTATTTTTTGGCGTGGGATTACGTTAACCTCACCTCATGAAGCATGAAGCCGTCGAACTTATAAAATTTATTTTTGAGGAGAATATTCATCATGAATCGCAGTTGGATTTACGTCTTTGTTGGCGGCCTGATTGAGGTCGTATGGGTATCGGGTTTGAAGCATGCGGATTCTATACTCGCCTGGGCTGTAACCGTGCTGGCTGTGGTGGCCAGCTTTTATTTGATCATGAAGGCCGCGAAGCGTTTGCCTGTAGGCACGGTATATGCTGTATTTACTGGACTAGGGACAGGGGGAACGGTCGTAGGCGAAATGCTGCTATTCGGGGAACCGTTTCAATGGTCCAAAACGCTGTTAATCGCCCTTTTGCTGGCAGGTGTGGTCGGCCTGAAGTTAGTTACCGACCGTGATGTTCAGGAAGGGAGTGGCGCATAATGGCTTGGATTGCTTTGGTTATCGCGGGATGCTCGGAAGTATTAGGAGTCATTGGTATGAAGGGAGTTACGGTGGGCAAAGGCTGGAAGTCCTTAGTGCTTATGGTCTTATCCTTTGTTCTTAGCTTTTCCCTGCTCAGCTATGCCATGAAAAGTTTGCCTATGGGAACTTCCTATGCCGTATGGACAGGCATCGGAACGGTTGGCAGCACGATTACAGGCATGTTCTTGTACGGTGAGCAAAAAAGCGTACTGCGTGTTTTATTCATCGCCATGATTCTTGCCGCAGCATTGGGATTAAAGCTGATATCTTAACATAAACGAATGGCATCAAATGTTGCAAATTGCTGATCTTAAAGGAGTGATGCCTTGTGATTACCACCGTAACGCTTAACGCGGCTGTGGATAAAATCTACACGGTTGCAGGCTTCGGTTTGAATGCCGTCCACCGCATTGAAGGCGGCCTGACGGTACCGGGCGGCAAAGGCGTGAATGCCGCCCGCGTCATCCGCTCGCTAGGCGAGCCAGTACGAGCAACCGGGTTTGCTGCCGGACACACCGGACGGCTGCTCATTGACGGGTTGAGCGCGGAAGGCGTAAGCGCCGATTTCATTGAAACGGCACATGGGGAGACCCGTCTCGCCATTACCGTGCTCGACCCGTCCGCGCGCACGCAGACCGAGCTGATTGAGAGCGGACCGACCGTTGGGCCGCTTGAATTAGCCGCACTGCGGCGCAAAATCGAGACCCTTGCCGAGGATTCGGCTTGGGTCGTATTCTCCGGCAGCCTGCCACCCGGCTGCCCGCCCGATCTATACGCCGAGCTGTGCACGCTAGCGAAGGCGCGCGGCGCGCGGGTGGCGCTGGACGCGAGCGGTGAGGCGCTGCGCTTGGGGATGCGCGGAAAGCCCGACCTCGTGAAGCCTAACGAGGACGAGGCCGCCCACTTTGCGGGAATCGACGCAGCGCGCCCGGATGCCGCTGAAGCGGCGGCAGCGAAGCTGCTGGACGCCGGAGCGCAGCTGGCCGTTATCTCGCTCGGCGCGCGCGGGGCGCTGGCGGTAACGCATGATGCGCGCTACCGCGTGAGCCTGCCAGACGCGGACATTGTCAGCGCGCTCGGCAGCGGTGACGCCATGGTCGCCGGCCTGGTCACCGGCGCGGCGACGGGGCTGGATCTCCCTGCCATGCTACGGCAGGGAGCGGCCTGCGGCACAGCGGCAGCTCTGCACGCCATGGCCGGGAAGATTGAGCTCCAGGACGTGAAGCGTCTGGAGCAAGGCATTACGGTGACGCTGTTGTAATTCAGCGTCACTTTTTTATTTCATCTACACATTCGCTCATTTTCATACCACAAACACAGTTGTTCCGATTCCGAATGTTCTATATTCCAACTATGCGCTTTTCCGATTTACAATCCATCCAACCCTCGGGACGCCCGAATTGCAGGCGGTATAAATGGTGCAGGCTGTCTGGCCTTTATGCTATTTTTGATCGGTGTTCCCTTTGCTTTGAGCGGGGTGTTCGCTGTATTGAAGTATTTCCTCTAACAAGGATTGGGTCACATACTGGTAATGAAATTTATCGCCATATAAATGGCCAAGCCTAAAATAATCAGTGCCGATATTTTATTGAGCACAGTCCCAAACTTCCCTTCTGAATCCATACGTCCCACGAGACGCCCCGCCGTTGCCAGACCAATAAACCATATCCAAGATACGGACACGGCGGCTAGACCAAAGGCCCAGCGTTCCCCACCGTCATATTGAAGGGAGCTGCTTCCAATTACGCCAACCGTGTCAAGTATGGCATGTGGATTCAATAGCGATACGGAAGCAGCAAAAATCATCTGTTGTTTCGGCCGCATTGGCTGACTTTCTTCCGAGGAAGCTGCCTTCGATCTCCATAAAGTCCAGGCCATATACAGCAGAAACAAACAGCCCGCCGCATAGAGTACGTTCGTGAGCCATAGAAATTGCTGCAAAATAAGAGATACGCCCCCAACCGCAAGCGTAATCAGGATTGTGTCACAGACACCCGCTGTTATGACAGCAGGCAATGCATTGCGAAACCGCGACTGGCACGCCCCTTGATTAAACACAAATACATTTTGTACCCCCAAAGGCAAAATCAAACCCAGCGCCAATAAAACAGCATGGATACTAGCTTCCAGCATGTTATGTACTCCCCTCAAAACCATTACACTTCTTCTCTCTCATCTTTCGTTATTTCTTTCCGTTTTTGAGGTGGTTATCGTTCTGGATTTTCCATACTCTGTGCACGTTCGATACCTTTTTGTATACCCCTTAATTGCTCCACTGTAGTCTGATAATCTTGCGGGTAGTTCATATTAAACACAGCTTGCCGCCACATCTCTAAGCTCGCACCTGGCCAATCTCCCGCTGTCTCATAACGAACGTTCAATGAATCTAGCCAGTCAATCAGACGAAGACGGTCACTACGCAGACATTGCTCGGCAGACGGCAACACACTTTGATGATATACACCTAGCAGCGGATGTATACGTCCATCCACAGAGGCGATCACTGCCTGTAATGCTGGTTCTGCTGGCTGGGGCAATGAGCCTTTTCCTGTCAAGGTTGCATGATCTCCTTGTACTTGTTGTTTTCCTTGTTCACTGCTTGTCTCTTGCGCCGCTGTCCAGTTCGTTACGCGAGTAAGCAAAGCGCACAATATCTCTGGCTGCACGAAGGGCATATCGCAGGCAACGACAATGCCCCACTCTGTTCTGGAAGCAGAAAGTCCCGCATGAATGCCGCTCAAGGGGCCTAAGCCAGGATACAGGTCTTTTGTCGTTTCCAGATCAAGCTCCCTATACTGCTGCGTATCCCGAGTCACTACAATAACCCGTTTTGCTACCTGCCCTAGCACAGCTGCTATTCTCTCCAGTACCGTAACGCCTCCCAGCTGAAGCAGCGCCTTGTCCTGTCCCATTCTGTTAGAGCGTCCGCCTGCCACGATAATTCCAGTCACCTCCACCATCACCATCGCACCTCCTTTTTGCTAGACAAATTCTATCATTAAACACGGATACATCTAATAATATCATCTATCTAAAGTATAAAAAAATGGCGATCCACCTGGATCGCCAAAAAAGAGGGAGCCTATTCGTCTAGTTCATTACTTTTAATTCGTGAACTTAATAAGTTGCAAAAATCGTTTTATTATGGAAGTAGCCTCCGCCCGGGCCGCCTGCTGTTTGGGCGCAAGCAAGTCGGGAGAGACACCCTTAATTAAGCCTTGCTCTGTAGCATGCGCCATAGCATCTTGAGCCCAAGGAGAAACAGCGGATGCATCGCTGTAAATCTCTTTATATTTCTCATTAGTAGGATCAGCATTCAGTGTTTGAGCGTAATGTGCAGCCTTTTCGGTAATAACCACGATTTCTTCACGCGTAATTAATCTTTCTGGCCCAAATGACTGATTCCCGTAACCACGGATCAAACCAGCTTCTACCGCAGCTCCAACACTACCAGCATACCAGGCATTTTCTTTCACATCTGTAAAGGGCTCTGTTAGCGGCTTCTCCTGCATACCAAGCCCGCGCACAAGCATTGCCACAAATTCAGCTCTTGTCACCGCCCGATTCGGTTCAAAAATATCAGGCTGAACACCTTGGACAATCAGCTTGTTTGCCAGCATCTCTACATCTTTTTGCGCCCAGTGATTTTCTAGATCCTTAAACTTTTTATCTGCTGAGACTACTGCATAAATGCTGTTATGATTTGATTTGATGATTGCCTCCAATTTCCCATCCACATTCTGAATCAACACGGGAACAGACGACAATACACCTGTCTTAGGATCGAACCAAACGGCCGCTATATGCTTAGGATCCACTTCACGATCGAGAATGAATTTCCGTTCCACGTAATGCCCGAAAAATTCAGTGATCTCTTGATCTCCAGCCATAAGCTTAAAATCAATCGGTTTTACCACAACATTCACTAAACCCGTGTCAGCAATAGCTTGTCGCACTTGTGCACCGTTTTCGCCTGACAACGCTGAAATTTCGATGATAAGGTTATCTCCAGGATATAATGAGACCAATTTGTTAACCAATTCAGCAGATAGAGTAAACTGGGCTACTGCTGTGTGAATGCTAATCGGCACCTTTGTATTTTCTTTCTCATATTTCTTTAAAAAGTCAGAAGGTATACTCACTTTTGCTGCTTTGCTGTATTCCGAGGCATCAACTACCAGTTCTTTCTGGTCAACATTTGTAACATTCAGGGCTTGGCTGGCGTCTCCATCATTTAAATCGATAAACTGAATAGTACCGCACTTACCTGATGCTGTCTTAGCGTCTGTTAATTTGGCACCAGTCTTTGTCTCCGTTTGTGAAGCCGCAGACGAAGTATCCTGAGCTGACGTTTCTTTATGCTTAGAACGATGTGAGCGCTCATCTCGTACGCGGAACGCCCATTCCTCTGGCGTATGCATCCCCGCATACGGATTCATCGCTATATCCGTCAGCGCTCCTGAGGTGATTTCAAGATAGTACGGCTTTCCTTCTTCCAACCCGCCTGATAGCTCAATGTACGCTATATTTTCCTCGCCTTTTAACGTAAAGTTCGATTTCCCTGCACCCGATATCCGAAGTTCGCGAACCACTGCCCCACCTGAGGCTTCGTGGAGCCTTACATAACCTTGGTTCCACTTCATGGGCTCATTAAACTCCAGCATAAAACCGGCATACTGGCCTACTCCACTGAGTTCCAAGCCTTCAGGCGTTCTTCTCTTCACCAGTTTCGGCGCGGTGGTGTCTGCTGTCCGAAAGCTCCACATATTCTCGTCCCAAATCGCATTTGTCCCCTGACCCGCACGGTCTACAAACATACCCGAGCTAACCTCTACATAATACTGGGTACTGTCTTCCAGTGGATGATCCAGTTCCATCCGCACATGCTGACCACTGATATGTACCGTGCCACCTACGACCGTACCTCCGCTCACGTTAATCCGACCTGCTTCACTTCCATCCTTCTGGTGCACCACCAGATGGCCTGTACCTAGCTGCACCTCTTCGCTGAATGCCATGCCCAACTCCGGTGCGAGCGTCCACACATTGCCGTGAGGGGACATATAGGTATAATAGGGCCTCTCATCTTGTACGCGGAACGTCCATTCCTCTCGAGTACGCGTACCCACATACGGATTCATCGCCAAGTCCGTCAATGCTCCCGAGGTGATTTCCAGATAGTACGACTTTCCTTCTTCTAGCCCACCTGACAGCAAGAATTCGGCTACATTGTCTTGTCCTTCTAACGTACTGTTTAAATTTCCTACACCGGATACTCGCAGTTCACGAACCACTGCCCCACCTGAGGCTTCGTGGAGCCTTACATAACCTTGGTTCCACTTCATCGGCTCATTGAACTCCAATATAAAGCCTGCATACTGGCCTGCACCACTGAGTTCCAAGCCTTCAGGCGTTCTTCTCTTCACCAGTTTCGGCGCGGTGGTGTCTGCTGTCCGAAAGCTCCACATATTCTCGTCCCAAATCGCATTTGTCCCCTGACCCGCACGGTCTACAAACATACCCGAGCTAACCTCTACATAATACTGGGTACTGTCTTCCAGTGGATGATCCAGTTCCATCCGCACATGCTGACCACTGATATGTACCGTGCCACCTACGACCGTACCTCCGCTCACGTTAATCCGACCTGCTTCACTTCCATCCTTCTGGTGCACCACCAGATGGCCTGTACCTAGCTGCACCTCTTCACTGAAGCTCATATGCAGGTTCGGGGTGAGCGTTTGACCGCTCCCCTCTGGATACAGATGCGTATAACGTGGTTTCTCATCTCGTGTGCGGAACGTCCAGTCCTCCGAAGTATGCATCCCTACATATGGATTCATCGCCAAATCGGTTAGGGCTCCCGAAGTAATTTCCAGATAGTAAGACTTTCCTTCTTCCAGCCCACCCGAAAAGGAAAAGTAGGCTGTATTTTCCCAGACTGATAGGGATTTCCCCGTTCCCCACTGACCCGATATCGGTAACTCACGAACCACGGCTCCTCCCGAAGCTTCGTGCAGCCTTACGTAACCGTGCTCCCATCTCACTGGCTCATTAAACTCCAGCATAAAGTTCGCATCGTAGGGACTCACGCCGCTCATGTCCGGGCCCTCCGGTCCCTTCCTCACCAGCTTTGGTGCGATGGTATCTGCTGTCCGGAAGCTCCACGTGTTCTTATCCCAAATGGCATTTGTTCCCTGTCCAGCGCTATCTACAAACATTCCTGAGCTGACCTCTACATAATACTGGGCACTGTCCTCCAGTGGATGATCCAGTTTCATCACCACATTATGACCACTAAAGTGGATATCTCCCCCTGTGACCGTTCCCCCACTTATGTTTATTCTTCCCACTTCACTTCCATCTTCTTGATGCACCACCAGATGGCCTGCTCCCAGTTGCACCTCTTCACTGAATGCCATATACAGATTTTCATAAAAAGAAACGCCGCTTGCGTGAGGTGAAAGCCATGTATAGTATGGGGGCTCGTCCATTTGCGCCCGCATATAGACCGATGAAACCACGCTGGATGAAGAAGTGTCTTGTATGAATCCGTCCGACACTGATACATTCTCCATCGTATTACTTACGCTATCCGATGCAAATGCAGCTGAAATATATGGGTTCGCCAGGTTGAGTACCTGTGTTGTCAGTACACTTGCCTTAATCATTCGATTTACACGATTTTTACTTCTATTCTTATTTCTATTCTTCTTGCTCATATATGTGCTCCTTTTTATCTAGGTGTATGGAACGGTGAAATTCATGGATCTCATTCTTGATTTCCATATAATCCTGCTGGCATTTCCATATGAAATCCCCGAAGTACAGCAGAATTTGCTCCCCTCTGATTAGAGGATTCCTACTTTTCTGAATGGCGTCCATTTTACTGTACAAAAACTCATACCGCATACGATGGCGAGGCAGAACATATATTTTAAAAAAACAATTACCTAATAGTGAGGCAAATAAGTCATCAAACTGTCCAAAGGACGCGTTCAGCATATTGGCCTGCTTCAGACTGAGCTTATGTTTAATGCCGAGTAAAGCATGGTGAATCTGTTCCATAGTGGTTTGAAAAACCTCTTCGTCCCGCTGAAGCTCTTCAATGCGTGACCTCAGAAACAAGAGATCGTATTCCGAATTGTTGCTGGTTTGCAGCCACGCGTCGTCAATAACACTTTTTAACCGCGTCTGGATTACCTCTTCCAAGTTCTGAAAAGATGTTCCTTTGATAACAGCGCCTTCACGCGTTGTGTTTATAATTTCAGTTCCCTTCACTGTACTAATGTAAAACTCCATCTCTGTTTTCATTTTAATAAATGAATGTCGTGTAACCACCTGTTGGCCATGAACGCCCTGTACACGCGGCAAATCTGCACTAGCTGGAACACCTTGGGCATGAGTAATCCCCTCAGCATAATATTGTTCATCCCGATAAGCTAAATTTTGCCCCACCAACACAATAGGGTCTGCTTTCATCTCGATCAGACATTGGAGTGCAATGACCGCTACAGAAGGAGCATCGTTAATAATCGTTGGTTTATTTCCCTCAGGTGTCCGTAATACGTGCTTGGAGAGTTCATCCTGAGAGATAATGATATGCATAAGACGACCTGGATAATGATCAAGGGTGTGTTTACCGACCGTACTGCCGAAAATAAGTGGAATTGAATCAATTCGCTTGTCGATCACCTTTTGAATTACATTTACGTTATATTCGTTCGGGTCATAACTGAACGTGCCGTGCGGATAAATGTCATGCTCCACCAGCGTGTTCACTGCCGATCCTACTGTAAACAGATAAGCAAGATTGTTCTCACGAATATGTCGCAGGTGCTCAATTTCGTCGTTAAGCGAAGGACCAGCAGATATTACTAAGACTTGCTTGTCCCTAATATGCTCTGAGCCCGCGTGCAGAAAATTCGAACTATGTAAAATATAAGGGAAATTATGAATACTGTTTAACGCCCATTTTTTTTCGTACACGCTATTGATAGCCATTTTGTCCTTTTTGTTTGAGACCATTTTGTACAATATTTCATTAAACTTCTTCAGTTCTGCAGCAAATAAGGGGCGATACGGGAGCCATGGAACAACTAGGACCCCAGATACACGGTCAATCAACCTATGCAGTATATTGATTGTTTCTCCAGTCATTCCTCCTACCATAACCTCTTCGATCATCTTATCAGCCAGCCAGTCGTTTTCATTCAGATACTGCAAAAAAATATTCATCACACCAATGTCCGGCTCGACGATGGAGAAGCTGGCATTTGGGTGTCTACGCAGAAATTCACGAATATGATACCCAAGTCCTACACCAAAAAAGATCACGTGCGTTTGAGGTTTAACTTCGTTAAAACCTGAAACAAATAATTCTGCTTCCCGCCCAGGTTGCTCTGGATCATGCAAATAATATGATTTTCCCTCACGAGTCAGTACTACGTTGGGCTTGTTGGTTTCAGAAGTCACCAACTCACCTCCTCCTCCTGCTTGAAGCAAAAGAAGCCGAGGAAATCGGTGGTACAAGGAATTGCCTCTACGATGCTGTAATGCCATTTTCCGTTCCTTTCCACCCGATATTTCATAAAACCAACTATATAGGCCAGTCGATTAAACCTATGTAGTTTCTCATGAAGCATAATATTCTGATTTTATGTAATATCTGCGACAAGTATTTTTATTCAGAAAAAAATAATCCTAAATTCTCCTGATTATGGATTAAGTATCGGTTATTCTATGTATAAACTTTAGGTCTTAAGAACCTATTTATAAATAAAGATTTTGTAACTAACCAAGCATTTACTTGGACTAACCATATATAGTCTTAAATGCTGTAGTTCGTCTACATGTCGCCCCTTGGAACAACAAAAACAATAACTAGTAAAATAGCGAAATAATTTTTAAGTTTACTTAGATCAATATCAAATTAGTATCTTCTAATAATTATTACATAATTGTTAATTAATTGGTTTGTTAACCCTTTCAACACATGATACATTGGAATAAAGAACCTCCCACAGATCGGCATCGATGCGCAGTTCTCTATCGGGCTAAGAAAGGAATGGCTTGTCTTGCAAAAGAGAGAAATTCAAGAGACTCCTCTATATTCCTTAAAACTGTATAATTTTTTTCTATATGGAGCTATGGTCATTTTCTCCAGCTTCTTCCCGTTGTATCTGCAAGATATCGGCATGGACAAGCTGGAGATCGGGAGTCTGATGGCCATCGGGCCTTTTGTATCCGTATTTGCGAACCCTTTTTGGGGCTATACAAGCGACCGGAGCCGTAACCTCCGACGTATTCTGCTATTTATGATTATAGGTACCTTGTTATTGCTGCAAGCTTTATTTCATGTCCATACGTATATCATGATTTATGTGTCGATGATTGGTTTTTATTTTTTCCAAAGCCCTTTATTTGCGCAAAGCAACAGCCTGATTCTCAGCTATATTGAGGGCACAGACCGGAAATTTGGTGCATTCCGTATATGGGGCTCTTTCGGTTGGGCAGTGACAGCAGCAGTTGCCGGCATCGTTATTGACCAAACGGGGATATCCAGCATATCCACCATCTTTACGGTACTTCTTCTGGCTGCATTGATCTGCACCTTGTCGATCCCACCACTAAAAAGCACTGTGGAGACAGCAACTATTCATTTGCGTGGCTTTGGCAGCGTTTTAATGAACGGATACTTTATATCTTTTATTTTATTGGGCATCCTTGTATCCATCCCAAATTCGATCAACAGCGCCTTTATGTCCCTGTACATCACCGAGCTGGGTGGGTCCAAACAGATGCTTGGTTTTGCTGTTTTTATGTCATCGGTATTCGAAATTATTGTATTTTTGCTGTTTGATCGCTTCTTGAAGAAAAAGATGACCGTGATGGTAGGTTGTTTGGCACTCGTCAGTTTGCTGTTTGCCTTACGGTGGGAACTGATGGCTCTGGCCACAGACCCGATTCAGATCGTGTTTATTCAGGCACTTCATTGCGTCACCTTCGGTGGATACTTCTATGTAGGCACCCAGTTGACCGTCCTATTTACCCCTGCAGCATACCGATCATCCGGACAGGCCGTATATACCTTGACCTGGAGTGGTATATCCGGTATCGTAGCAGGTTTTGCGGGAGGTTGGCTATTCCAGAACTTTGGTGGAGAAATGATGTACCATGCAGGGGTCTTTTTCGCCCTACTTGGCTCTGCGGGATTTTCCATTATGTGGTACATGCTGTACAAGAACGGTTATCAGCCAGGACTGCCAGCGGGCACAAACGAATAGAAAGTGCCCCTTAACAACACTAGAGGAATGAGGTATCCCCTCTTCCCTTCTGGCTTGTTAGCAAGTATCGCCAAATGTATAAAGAGCGTGCATGCGTAAAATAAAGGAGTCTGCCAACGGCAGACTCCTTTTCAACTGGTCGCACGAAGCTACCATCTCTCCCACGCTTTCCAACAGCCTATTGCTTAGGCAATTGGAAAGAGCTCTTCAACGATACAACACGGTTAAATACAGGCTGACCCGGTTTGGAAAGCTTCGGATCGACACTGAAATAACCATGTCGGAAAAATTGGAACTTGTCCTGTGATTGAGCTTCTTTCATGTTCGGCTCGACATAGCCATGAGCAATTTCCAATGAGTTCGGATTCAATTGGTCAAGGAATGTTTTTTCTGTTGCATCCTCTTCAATCTCATCCGTGTCCTCTGCGTTAATCAAAGGCTCATACAAACGGAATTCGGCAGGAACCGCTTGAGTAGCCTCTACCCAGTGAATCGTGCCTTTCACTTTACGTCCCGTAAAGCCTGATCCGCTCTTGGTTTCTACATCATAGGTACAGTGGATTTCCGTTACATTTCCGTCTGCGTCCTTAATCACATCGTTGCATTTAATGAAGTAAGCATGCTTGAGACGTACTTCATTACCAGGGAACAAACGGAAGTATTTGCTCGGCGGATTCTCCATGAAGTCCTCACGCTCGATATAAATTTCCCGGGAAAACGGAATTTGGCGTGTACCGAGTTCCGGATTTTCCGTATTATTTTCCGCCTCCAGCATTTCAACTTGTCCTTCAGGATAGTTTGTGATAACCACCTTCAACGGATCTATGACTGCCATGGTGCGAGGTGCCTTAAGCTTCAAATCCTCACGTACAAAATGCTCCAGCACCTGCAAATCAATGACTCCGTAGGCTTTGGAAATACCTGTCTCATATACGAAGCTGCGGATGGCCTCCGGTGTATAGCCGCGACGACGTAAACCGGAAATCGTCGGCATACGAGGATCATCCCAACCATCTACGTGCTTTTCATCGACCAGAAGCTTGAGCTTACGTTTGCTGGTTACGGTTTGAGCCAGGTTCAGCCGTCCAAATTCGTATTGGTGCGGTACCTTTTCCATTTCACATTCAGCTACAACCCAATCATACAGCGGGCGCTGATCTTCGAATTCCAGCGAACAGAGCGAGTGCGTTACTCCCTCAATCGCATCTTCCAGCGGATGAGCATAGGAGTACATTGGATAGATACACCATGTGTCGCCTGTATTGTGATGTGCTGTGTGTGAAATACGGTAAATAATTGGATCACGTAAATTAATGTTTCCCGAAGCCATATCAATTTTGGCACGCAGCACCTTTTCACCATTTTGGTATTTGCCTGCACGCATCTCTTCAAACAGCTTCAGATTATCTTCCACACTGCGATCCCGATAAGGACTATTTTGCCCCGGTTCGGTCAGTGTGCCACGAGTTTCACGGATTTGGTCCGCGCTTTGATCATCCACATAAGCTTTACCCTTTTGGATCAGCAGGATGGCACGCTTGTACATTTCTTCGAAATAATTGGAGGCAAAATGTTTTTCCTCCCATTCATAACCGAGCCACTTCACGTCCTCCTGAATGGAGTTCACGTATTCCGTGTCTTCCTTCGCCGGATTGGTGTCGTCAAAACGCAGATTGGTGCGTCCTCCGAATTCATCTCCCAACGAGAAATTGATCCAGATAGCTTTGGCATGTCCAATATGCAAATATCCGTTAGGTTCAGGCGGAAATCGTGTAACAACCTCCTTTACCTTACCCGTACGTAGATCCTCTTCAATAACATTTTTAATAAAATTGGGGGGAGTGATCGGCTTCTCCACGCTAATCAACCTTTCTTCCGTATAATCTGTGTAAAACATGTTCCCTTAAATATACCCTTTCACACCGCATAACTCAATAAAATGAAAATCCTTATGCTCTCTTCAGCAAAAAAAGTGACAAGTTATGAAAAAGAGTTAACATTTTCGGCAAATAAATTCGTTATAGTGTATATATCTTTTATTTTGCCCGGAAAAGGAGACCCACCCGTGTTTAAGCTGCTCATTGTGATCCTGCTGTCTATGCTTTTGTCCTCTTCCGTCATGACTTCCGGCCATCCTTCACCGGACCCGGTGAACGGAACTGTACAATCTCGTCCACTAGCCAGCGCTTCAGAAGACTCATCCGTCCGCTTATATGCTGTTAGTCCGTCACAGGGATTATTCCATTCAGCTGTATTGGAAATCGGCCAACAACGCCACACATTCCGATGGTCGGGCTCGGCAGATATCTCCACCGCACCACAATTATATTATAGGGATGTGAATGGGGATGGTGTGCGTGAAGCCGTCGTGGTCCTCACGCGTGCCTCGGGAACGGGTGTCGAATTGCAGGAGTTGCATATTGTTAACGCACGGACGATGGAAGAATATGCAGTCGAATCGGCAGCAGATGCTGTGTCCCAGCGCGTTCACAGCTCAGTGGAGCCACGTGACCACAACCGCCAGGTTCATATTGCTGTCACGATTGACGGTGTCACACACACGATGGACCCTAAAGCATCAGTATTTTACGATGATCCAGCCCAATTTACAAAGCATCTCGATTTTAGCTCTGTCGTAATGTATGATGCCGAACAGCTTCCTCTGCAAGCCACTGTATCTGGCAGTGTATCCCCAACCGAATTTGTAGGGGATTTGGATCTGAGATATGTATACGAGCATGAACGGTTCCGGGTGGGACCTATTGAATTTGAAGCTTCCTCTCCCTTTTGACGACTCTCGCAGAATAAGGTAGCATGGGATTAAATGCTAGACTGGCTGGTTTAGCGATTTTCCGAGTGAAAGAGGGGATCAATCATGTTTACATATGCGTTGGACGAACGCACAGTCCTTCGGCCGCTCACCAAGGAGCATGTGCAGCCTCTGTTTGAGCTGATCGAAATGTCCCGTGACCGCCTGCGTCAATGGCTTCCATGGGTAGACTCTACCACGGAAATCAGCCACACAGAGCAGTTCGTGCAGGGCGCCTTGAAACAAGCCGCAGAGAACGGTAGTCTGACCGCCGGAATTTGGATAGACAACGAGCTTGCTGGCATCATCAGCTACCATGAGATCAATTGGACTCACCGCTCCGTTAGCATCGGATACTGGCTTGGACACGGGTACGAAGGACAAGGTCTAATGACCAGCGCCTGCCGCGTATTCGTTGAATATGCTTTGATGGAGCTGGACTTGCATCGGGTCGAAATCCGCTCTGCAACGACGAACCGCCGTAGCCGCGGTATTCCGGAACGTTTGGGCTTTGTGCTCGAAGGCATTGTACGCGAAGCGGAATTGCTGCCCGACGGCTACATGAACCACGCAGTGTACGGTATGCTCCAAAATGAATGGAAGCAACTTCGGTAATATTGTATTGTACAACAACGCCGCAGACCTGAGCAGGTCTGCGGCGTTGTTGGTTTAGGCCGGGCATACAACCGAATTGCTGTCTGTAGCCTCCCGCCTATTTTAAGAAATAGGCCATTAACACATCATCTACGAATTGGCCTGCTATGTAAAACTCCTCATGCAAACGTCCTTCAATCGCGAAACCACTTTTTTCATAAAACATAAGGGCTTCCGTGTTGCATGAGAGTACACGCAAACTCAACTTACGTATGCCCTCCGCAGCTGCAATATCCTTCATGGAGTTCATGAGCGCCGTCCCAATGCCTTTGCGATGATAAGCTGGATGTACAGCTATATTTATTTCGAGTACATGACAATTACTAGCCAACAGCGTTGGAGGACGAAATCCAATATACCCGCAGAGTACTTCCTGTTCGATGGCGACCAGTTGAGAGCCTGGAGGCGTATTACGCAGAAACTCCCCGCGCGACTTCCAGGACAGCGAGGCGGGAGCCGTGCGTTCATTCCATACCAATTCATCCAGCGCAATCAGATCAGGAGCATCCTTCATCTCCGAATGACGTATCGTCAAGAGTTGACTTGTAAACAATTCCTTTCAATCCTTCCTGTGAAGGCTTTCCTGAAGCAATAACTACAATCATCCGTCACTTATTGTACCATAATTACAGCATAATACTGCATTTTTATTAGGACTTAAGAACTGGGAACATCCGCCTTGGACGTCATAGTATTCAAAGTATCCGAATGATGCCGGAAACGGTTCAACCAGCTGTGCAGGACGAAAAACAGGATCGACAACACCGCTACGCCTGATGCAAGCCAAAGTGTAGGCGGTAACCCACCGCCATCATACAACTTCCCCATAATATAAGGCCCCATTACCCGTCCGGCTGCGCCAATGCCCCCCACAAGCCCAATGTAAAAGGGTGCACCCCGACCTCCATGATCAGACAGGAATGCTGGAACCGCAGGTGCAATCAGCATTTCTCCCAGGGTCGCCAGAACCATAGCGAATATCATTCCAGTATAGTTCTGTGTGCCCAGCATGACAATATAAGCCGCCAAATAAAATCCTCCGGCCCATGTCATTTGCGCTGAAGCGTGATGAGCGTACAGTCGTTTTATCCAAAAAATAATGGGTTGTGCGGCAAAAATAAGGATACCATTCAGTGTCCATAGTAACCCATACATCGTTTTAGGCAAGCCCTGCTCAATAATATGGGGAGACACTCCTGTATTCCAGATCGAATTGCCGAACCATAAAAAAAGTGAGCCTAACCCCACAAAGAGATACAATCTGGTATCACGAAACAGCAAACGAGCTGGGATTTCCTCTCTTTTCTTCACAGACTTGCTGAGCTGTACTTCTCCCTCTTCCCGATCCACCCTGCTTAGATAAGACCAGAAGAATCCGGCAAATACCGCAGAAGTCACTCCGTTCATCACAAAGCTGAGCTGATAGGAGAGGTCAGCCAGAACGCCACTCAATCCCGTACCCACTGCAACCCCAATATTGTTAGCGACATAAATAATATTAAATAGCTCTCCACGACGGTCAGCGAAACGAAAACCTACAAACGCCTGAATCGCAGGTACAGATACGACATTAAAAAAGCCGATAAAGCCCATCATGATGACAAACGCTACCCAATGACCGCTGGTAAATGGAAGCGCGAGAAGTCCCAGCGCGTTCATCGCGAGTGAGCCAACAATCAGCTTCTTGGCTCCAATACGGTGATAGAGGGCTCCGCCCAACACTTGACCAAAAATTCCGCCCAGAGACTGCACTAAAATCGCAATTCCTGCATCTCCCATACTACGGTTTAGCTCGTCAAACACATACATGCTAACCAACGGCCACATCAGGGAACTTCCAGCAGAATTAATCAGGCTGGCAATGAGAAACACTTTCACTTCTTTCGGATAAGACTCCAACCATTTCATATCTTTTGTTTCTCCTTTTGCATCTGACGCCATAAAAGGCATAATCTCATTGGCGCTTCACATTCACCACCGTTGAGAAGAAAGTAGCCCCCTGTCCCATATCCGACAGCCGATCAGAGGTTAACACATTGACACGCTGTCTGCGTCCTTTGCCTTCCCACCATAATCCCTGACTAATCACTGTACCGGGCAGCATCAGATCGGTGACTTTGGCTTTCAGCTCATACGTCCCCCGATCATTCCATACGGTAACCGGCTCCCCGTCCGCGATGCCTCTTGTCTGAGCATCCTCCGGGTGAATTTGTAGCAAAGGCTCCCGCTCCAGTCGCTGATGCTTGGGCAAGTTAGCGAAAGTAGAATTCAGAAAATTATGGTTTGGCGGTGAAATAAACATTAATGGATACCGCTCGTCCGCTTGCGGTCGGTGCTCTCCGTCGTACCCTTCAATCAGCGGCACATAAGAAGGCATCGCGGGCAGACCTGCTTGTTTCATTTTTTCCGAATATAGCTCAATCTTGCCTGAAGGCGTGGTTAAACGATCCAAATAAGTGGCCTTTGGCGTCATATCAAGCTTTACAAAAGGTGACTTCTTTAAGGCTTCCAAGGTCACACCGTTGAGATAAGGGTTCGTTGGATTATCAAGCGCGCCTGCGATCATCTCCTCTTCACTTTCCGTAAAGGCAGCTTCATCAAAGCCCATTGCCCGTCCGAGCAGGCTAAACAGCTCATAATTGCTTTTGCTTTCCCCAAGCGGATCAATGACGGGCTGCTGCATTTGGATATAGTGGTGCCAGTACGATTTGTATAGATCTGTTCCTTCAAAAGAAGACGCGGCAGGCAGCACAATATCTGCATAGCGGGCCGTATCGGTTAGGAATAGGTCATGAACGACTGTGAACAAATCCTCTCGTTCAAATCCTTTAGTCACCCGTTCCGAATCGGGGGCTACAACTACCGGATTACTGCAATATACGAATAACGCCTTAATCGGCTGTTCCTTCTGTAGCAGCGCTTCTCCGATCCGGTTCATGTTAATCATCCGGGCATCCGGGTTCTGTCGCAGATCAGGACGCTCCAGATGGGCGCTGTTAATCTTGGCATAAGCGCCGTTGGAGCGTGACGCTCCCCCGCCGTGCTTCAGCCATTGTCCAGTGAGCGCAGGCAAGCATGTAACCGCACGTACGTTCATACCGCCATTATCATGATGCTGAAGCCCATTACCGATATTGATATACGCTGCTCTTGCAGTTCCGTACATTTCCGCCAAACGGATAATATCCGCTTCCGGCACGCCGGTAATCCGCGAAACTCGCTCTGGTGTATATGTCTTAACATGCTCGCGCAGTTCCTCATGACCTACTGTGTAGCGATGTAAAAATTCGTCGTCCGTCAGTCCTTGAGCGAACAGTACATTCATAACACCCAGCGCGAGCGCTGTATCCGTCCCCGGATATAACGGAATGAACCAATCCCCCCATTGCGCCGTCCGGTTACGATGAACGTCAATAACGACCACCTTAGCACCTTTTTTACGTGCTTTCTCAGCCAAAACGACCTGATGCATGTTGGTGCTAATGACATTACCACCCCACACAATAATGAGGTCTGCATCCTCCGTGTCCTCCGGGCTGGTGCCGCCCTTAAAACCCATAACGGACGCCCAGCCTTCATTCCCAGCCACGCTGCAAATCGTCTGATCCAGTTGGCTTGAACCCAGCGCATTAAAAAATCGGCGATCCATTCCATCCACACTCAATACGCCCATATTGCCATAAAAGCTGTAGGGGAGAATAGATTCCGGTCCGTCCGTACGGATCAGCTCCTTGAACCGACCTGTAATGGTATTGACCGCCTCCTCCCAGCTAATTCGTTCAAACTTCCCTTCTCCTTTGGGGCCTATACGCTTCAACGGATAGAGCACCCGATCAGGATCATATACCCGCTCCGTCATATTGCGAACTTTGTTACAAATAGCCCCTTTGGTAATGGGATGATCTGGGTTTCCAGTCACCTTGATTATCTTTCCTTTTTCCTTGTGAAGCAGGAGCCCACACGTATCCGGGCAATCTAACGGGCATACAGCCGGAAAAATACCGTCCTGCTGCTCCGTCATCCGCTGTCCCCCTTGTAAGTCTTGTTGAAGCGTGGCCTCACGAGGCGCGCTATTGCGATGATCCATAGTGTTGATGCTCCTTTCCGTTACCGTTTCCAAAAATTACACTGATCTTATCATATCCACAGCTTTGGCCTATGGCAAGAGAAGGATTTTCCCACACAGCCGCTCTCCAAAATATTAAAAAAATCCGTCTGCTGCATAGAGCAAAACGGATTTTTTAAGAATTATAATTTTTTTCAACATCCTGTTTCATCATATCTTACTGAGGGTAAAAAAGATCAAGGCATCATGGACGAGAGCACACTCATCCTCCATGCCAAATCATGGACCACTCCCAAAAAAATCCGCCATGACAGGTTTCGTTCCCCCGGGCCTGTCATGGCGGATTTGCTTTGTTCATTGCTGTTTAAAGTACTGTGATTAGGTAGGATCAATCAACGGATTGGATGTGCAACCGAAGAAGTAGTTGGAGATTCATTCACTGGATGTGCGTTGGCTTGAGGCTTTTTCAGATAGGCCAACCAGTAGGCTCCAGCCACAAACAGGCTACCTCCTACCAAATTCCCCAGCCAGACCGGAATGAAGTTCATAACATAATCTGCCCATGAAAAGTGGCCTGCAAAAATAGCCGCCGGAATGAGAAACATATTGGCAACAACGTGCTGAAATCCAATAGCCACAAAGGCCATGGTCGGGAACCAAATCCCCATAATTTTGCCGCCAATGGAGTCTGTGCTATATGCCAACCATACAGCCAGTGCTACGAGCCAGTTACATCCTATACCCGATATAAAAGACTGCAAAAAGCTTTCGTGTAGCTTATGTCCTGCCATATCCACCACTTTGTCCAGATAAGGGCCCATTTCTGTCAAACCCAGCACATGCCCAAAGAAAAATGCAACGAATAACGCACCTGCAAAATTACTGAGCGTAATAATCGCCAAATTACGAAACATGACTCCTGTCTTAATCCGTCCTGCCCATCTCGCCAAAGGGACCGCCATCATATTGCCGGTCAGCAATTCTCCGCCTGCGATCAAAACTAATACCAGACCAATAGGGAACACCGCAGCTCCAATAAAGGTGGCAATGCTTCCCCATTCTTTAGGCGCACTTGCAATAACACGTATATCCAGCAAAAACCCGAGTGCAATAAATGCACCTGCCAAAAACCCCAGTACCACCGCCACAGTCCACGGGTTGTTCGCCTTGGCCACTCCTGTTTCCACCGTCTTTTCAGCAATTTGCCCCGGTTTATAGCTCGCCATATATCCCCGCTCCTTTAATATCTATTCACTAAAATATTCTTCTTTCATATTTTATTTAAAATCAGTGATTAAGTTTGTGAAAAAAATCACTTTCGTAACTATAAAAAAAACAGCCCCTGAAAAAAGGACTGTTTTTCTGTATTATTACATCTACTGCGCTACTACGCGCTTTACATTTAATTGTATTCTTCCTTTTCAACTGCTCTTAAGAACCAAAGAACTCCACCAAGGCCTACCATGGCCACGACTACAAGAAAAAGGATATAAAACAAACCCATAAGTTACTTCCCCCCTGATCCTTATGCTACTCTATATTGTACTATAAGGATTCATCCGTACGCCTCAGATTGTTGACAAACTTATGAACAATGTCACAGACAAATCTAATTATACAGTAACTGGGTTCCGTTCAGATATTGTAGGCAATGCTTGTAAACCTGCCGCGTTCAAGAAATTCCAAGGCTTGTTATAGTGCGGCTGGAAGAAGAAATCGACAAAGGCCAACTGGTCAATGGTCATATGGTTTTGAATGGCTACGGATAGCGTGTTAATGGATTGCGTCAAATCCACCTTCGACATAATTTGAGCACCCAGAATTCTCCGCGTCCCCTGTTCATATACCACTTTCAGTAACACTTTTTCGGAGGTTGGCATAAATTCAGGTCGGTAGCTGTCCTCAATGGTTACAGCTTCTACAGTCATGCCTTCATCTGTTGCCGCAGCTTCCGTCATGCCTGTTCCTGCGATATTGTCTTCGTAAATTTTGATACCCGAAGTTCCTTGGGTTCCCATGTAGGCAATGGTTGGTTGCACCAGATTACGTGCCACCAGCGTACCCATACGAACTGCGTTGGTTGCCAAAGGGATATAAGCCGTTTTGCCGGTCGGATTATAGCGAATTGCACAACTGTCGCCTGCTGCAAACACGTCCGGGCAACTACTTTGCATATAGTTATCCACAATGATCGCACCGTTAGGCAACATATCTACCTGACCTTTGAGCAGATCCGTTTGAGGTCGGAAACCGATGCAGAGAATAACAAGCTCTGTTTCATATTCTCCTTTAGAGGTCACGACTTTACTTACCTTACCGTTCGTACCCTCAAAACGACTCACCGTCTCGCCAAGTACCAGCTTAATGCCATGTTCCTTCAGGGAACTTTCAATCCGGTCTGTATACTCATGGTCCAAATACTTATTCAATATACGATCAGCACTGTCGATCAGCGTTACATTTTTACCATTCATTTGGAAAGCTTCTACCAATTCAACACCAATGTATCCAGCTCCCACGACTGTAATGTTCTGTACGTGCTGGGCTTTCTCAATGATATCATTGGAATGATTATAGTTTTTACAGAGCAAAATATGATCAAGTTCAATGCCTTCCAGCTTTGGAATAATGGGCCATGATCCCGTGGTCACAATTAGTTTATCAAATGTGTCTGTAAATTCTTCACCTGTTTGGAGATTACGGGCATGCAGCGACTTGCCAGCCGTATCCACACTCGTTACCTCATGAAGCATCTTGGTCACTACACCCAAGTCAGACAGTTGATCTGGAGACGAATAAAACAGGCCGTGCGGATCTTTGACGACACCACCTACGTACAGCGCAATACCACAAGATAAAAATGAAATATTATCATTACGCTCGTAAACGGTAATTTCTGCATCTGGATAACATTTAGCTGTGTTAACGATAGCTGCTGTGCCTGCGTGTGTACATCCGATAACTGCTACTTTCATGTTGAATTCCTCCTTGGTGTGTGGGCATAAACTGTATAATAATTGTGAATAGTTTCACGTAAACAGCTCGTTAGTGTTTGTGATTTATTTCACTTCATGCACTTATTATAGTGTGATATTTTTCACATTACAATAGCTTTTTGTGATATTCACAATTTGTCCACATTTAAAAAAGAAAGGATATAAGAGATCAACTGTTTGCTGAAATGTTTTTTTGCTCCATTCAGTTTCCCCTGTAGGCGGCCTGATTATGCCCATGGAATCGACTTTCACATGATGCTCCCACCTTAGACAAATGCACATGTAGAGAACAAAAAAAGGTCCGCTTCCCGGAGACATGCCGGAAATCAGACCTTTTTAAACATATATTTTGGAATGAAGGCAAAGCTACTATAGCAATTGCTCAATGGCTGCTTTCATCGCTTCTGGTGACTCCTTCGGTTCAAAACGACCCACAGGTACACCTCCACGATTCACAATGAATTTCGTAAAATTCCACTGAATTGTCCCATTTTCCTGTTCTCCAGGCTGTTGCTTTTTCAAATATTCAAACAGAGGCGCTGTACCCGGTCCATTGACGTCCACTTTGGCGAATACCGGGAAATTAACCCCGTAATTCAGTTGGCAAAATTCAGCCGCTTCCTCGCTGCTGCCCGGCTCCTGACCGCCAAATTGGTTGCAAGGAAAGCCTAATACAACTAATCCCCGATCCTTATATTCGTCATAAAGCTTTTGCAAATCCCCATATTGCGGGGTAAGTCCGCATTTACTGGCGGTATTCGCAATAACCAGCACCTTACCAGCGTAAGTATTCAGAGAAACCTCCTGATTCGCTGGTGTTACGGCATTATGTGAATAGACAGACATACAGCATCCTCCTTCGTGTCGCTTGGTTTAGGTTACATAACCTATTTTAACCAAAAGGTGACGGACATGCCAACATCCACAGAGACTTTACCGTGATGCCACCACTTCGAGTCTGCGTTCTTCGCGTTCGGAAGCGGACATTTTGGGGCAAGTATAACAATACCGCTGACCTCCACCTGTCTTGTAATATTGGCAACAGGACGGTTTCATGTAGGTATTTTCACCAAGGCGGTAAGGATTGTCCAATTCAACGAGACGAACCGTAAACGGATTTCTTTTACGCCCGAATATCTCTCCCTCAAGTTCACGTGTCACATACATATAATCTTGTTCAAAGCGCTCCACATCCTGAGGATCAGTCAACGATGGCTGTACTCTATCCTTAAAATACAGCAATGCCAACGGAAACTGTCCCCACATTTGGCCGATAGATGCGCTCCCCACTGTAGCAATTGCTTCCAATAGGGGCCGCATCTGCAAACTGTAAAAGTCTCGTAACACTTGCTGGGCCTGTTCGGAAGAACGGTGATCCCCATTGTTCCACGTATTGTCCAGCTCTGTTAAGTCGATGACCTGAAGACTAATAGAGGGATATTGACCTTCATAACAAATATGAAATCTGAGATTAGAAACGGACAGGTCCCAACGGCGTTCACACAGGGATACCATAAAATGCTGCGCAAACACGAGGCCACGCAACTGGTTCACAAAATAAACGGCTGCGGTTAAAACGTCTTCAGCACGCAGAAGATCGCCGTAATACTCCATCACAGAGCGGATCTTATCTGGTTCAAGCCATTCGGCCACTGGCCCGGAATATACTGCATCCTCCGGCGTGACTCTCACTATGTTTGCTAGTTGCTCAAGCTGATCGTAATCCAGTGGTTTCATGGTATGTCCCCTTTAACCTCTTGCCGCTACTTGTGCTCTAGCATCACGTCGCTCAGCAACAGAACCCACAGGTTGCTTATCTTCCACATTCATTTCTTTTATGGCTTGGCTTACCGCAGGCTGTCCAGCCAAAGCATACGGAAGACAGAGCGGTACACCTGTACGAGGATCTGTTACAATATCAGCCTCAATCCCGAACACTTCACGCAGCACATCAGGGGACATAACCTCAGTTGGAGTTCCTACCGCCTCAGCTTTCCCTTTTTTGATTGCAATCATATGCTGAGCATACCGGGCCGCATGGTTCAAATCATGCACGACCATAACAATGGTGCGCTCCTCCGAAGTATTTAGATACTCCAGCAAATGCAGCACTTCCAGTTGATGCGCCATATCTAAAAATGTCGTCGGCTCATCCAGAAACAAAATATCCGTATCCTGCGCAAGTGCCATAGCAATCCAGGCACGCTGACGCTGACCGCCAGAAAGCTGATCAATCGGACGATCGTGGAACTCGCTCATTCCCGTTACTTGAATGGCCCACTCTACCATTTTGCGATCTTCCGCTTTCATGGAACCAAAACCTTTTTGATAAGGAAAACGTCCGTAAGATACCAGTTCCGTCACGGTTAATCCTTCCGGTGCAGTCGGATTTTGCGGCAAAATAGCCAGCTGCTTAGCTACTTCCCGGGTGGATTGCTTATGAATGGATTTACCGTCAAGCAGAACACTGCCGCCCTTAGGATTCATGATGCGAGCCATCGTCTTCAGAATAGTGGACTTGCCAGAACCATTTGCGCCCACCAAGGCTGTGATTTTCCCTTGCGGTATTTCTACGTTCAGATCTTCTACAATCAATCGATCTTCATAAGCAATATCCAGATTTGCCGTTTTCAGACGAAACATGTGGAATCATCCCTTTCCCTTATCCAATATATATAGTCACGGGCTTAACGCACGACTTTCATCAAAACTTCATTCTATCTTTATATAATAAAGATATTGATAATCATTATCAAGTGTTAACTGGTTTATTTCCTATATCATACAGTGCATATCATCCAATATTTCCTCAAAAAATTCAAAAAAAGATCACAGCTCCTCGAAGCTGTGATCTTTCAAATCCGGCGAATTGCATTATGACTGTACAGAAGACAGTCCAAATGCTTCGGCCATGAGACGTATAGATTTCATTTTGGCATCAAAGTCATGAATAATGCTCGCAACCATGATCTCCTGTGCATTATAGTCCTTACTTAATTGCTCAATCTGACGCTTCACCTGTTCGGGCGAACCGACCACCATACGTTTGCGATTCTCACGTATCCGCATCCGGTCAAACGGCGTATACGGATACGCCAGTGCCTTTTCCACGGAAGGTGTTCCAGCGGAGCGCATTCCCTGCTCTAATAGTACAAGAGACAAGTCCATGCTGGAAGCCAAGCGATTGGCCTCCTCTTCGGTATCCGCACAGATCGCAAATACGGCAACAAGCGAACGTGGTTGGTCACTATGCTGGGAAGGCTGGAAGCTTTCCTGGTATTCCTTCATAGCCCCTGTGCCGCCTTCACCATTAATGAACTGTGCAAACGCAAAGCCCACGCCACGCTCGGCTGCCAGACCTGCGCTATCACCACTGGAGCCGAGCAACCACATTTCCGGTACAGTTTCTATAAGCGGCATCGCCTGTAGCGAACCGAAACGGTGATTATTGCCTGTGCTGTCATGTAAATAAGCTAACAGGTCATCCAACTGCTCAGGGTATAGATCTACACCCCCTCGCATTTTGCCTTCTTGCAGGGCTCTGGTAGCAATGGGCATTCCTCCAGGCGCCCGTCCCAGACCTAAATCAATGCGTCCCGGATACAATCCCTCCAACACACGAAAGTTTTCCGCTACTTTATAAGCGCTGTAATGAGGCAGCATCACCCCACCCGACCCCACTCGAATGGCCCGAGTACGGGCGGCCAGATGTGAAATCAGTACCTCCGGGCTGGACCCAGCGAGATTTGCTGCAGAATGATGCTCTGATACCCAAAAGCGATGATAACCCAAGCGTTCCGCCTCTATAGCAAGCTCAGCGGTCTTTTGTAATGCCTGCGCATGCGTCATGCCTTCCGATACCGGAGATTGGTCAAGAATGCTGAGTTTTATCATAAAAGTCTGACCTTTCTATTTGGGAATAAGGATAGGCATTAATTATAGCACGCGTAGCCACAGTTACCCAAGAGGGGCCCATATCAATTTTATAGTGGAAAAGTTTATTTTTCGTAAAGACTTGCGTTCCCTTTATCCGCCTCATAGAGATGCGAACGCTTTTTAAAGAAACTATACAAATGTGTAACGATTACTTTCAAGACAGCATACCCCGGAACCGCCAGTACAATTCCCACCACACCAAACAAATTGCCTGCGGTCAGAATAACGAAGATAATCGTGATCGGATGTACCCGAAGAGATTTGCCCATAATTTGTGGAGAAATTAATTTACCCTCAATGAGCTGTACGACTGTCCACACGATAACCATCTTGAGCAGCATAATCGGTGAGGTAACCAAGGCTACAATTAACGCAGGTGTAATGGCAATGACGGGACCTAAGTAGGGGACAACGCTCGTAAAGGATGCAATGACTGCAAGCGTCAAAGAGTAGTCTAATCCAATGATTAGGTAACCAATATACAACAGCGCCCCAATACAGAAGCTGACAATAATCTGCCCACGAATATAGGAACTGACCTGATGATTCATCTCGGTCATAATGCGATCTGTTTCTTTACGAAACATAGGCGGGAGCATTTTCAGGATAAACTGTGGTAGCTTGTGTCCATCTTTTAGCAAGTAGAACAGAATAAATGGAACCGTGGCAATCGCAAGTACCGTTTCTGTAACCACGCCCAAAAAGCTGCCCACACCCGTCCATGCATTATTAATAAAGCTAGATAACTTTTCAGAAGCTTTGGAGGCCAGCTCTGATGGATTAATTTGAATCGTGTTCTGGAACTGGTTTACAAAATCGCTGCCGATCAGTTTCTCGAATTGTCGTTGTACTTGCTCGCTATAGGCAGGGAAATTTTGAATAAGCCCCTGTATTTGATCACGGATCACAGGCACCACCGATGTAACCACAATCGCAATAACCCCTATAATAAGCAAAAACAATACAACAATGGAGTATACTCGTTTCACCTTGTTACGCTCCAGTACATCAACCAACGGGTTGAACAGATAGTACAACACGCCGGATAATATGACAGGGAGAATGATCGTTTTTAACAGCACTATGACAGGTGTGAATATGTATGAAATTTTGGTAAGAACCAAGATATTCAAGCCGATCAGCAGCAGTACCAGCAGGAATAACACAAACTTGTTGTTCAGAAAAAACTTCTTGAATCGGTCTTTCCATGCCGGAGTTATTTCCACACCACATTCCCCTTCTCTTTACACAAATGAGTATACGTTCTTCATAGATACGATATATTTTTGGAACAAAATATACAAGGTTATACCCAAATAAACACAAAAGCAAACAAAGTTGTACGTCATCGTACGAACTTCGCTTGCTTTCGAGGGTTATGGAGTATCATTTATCGTGGTTGCAGCATCCACCGTCGTGGTCACAGGTTTGTTCTCCTGTTCAAAAAGATTCTGTATGAAGCGCTTGAGCTTTCTTTCGTCTACACCCAATACCTGCGCACCCTTAATGGTTTCCCCGCGCACCAATTCATTCGGCGGGATTTGCTGCTTCGCTACTGTTGTTGCATCGATATTAAAGCCCAATGAAGCCAATTGCAGCATTTCCGTAGTACTCAGATTCGTTTCAATATAAGGAGAAATGCTATTTAAAATACTCGGCAGTTTGATTAGAGATGAGGTTGACTGAATTTTACCGCCAAGCTCAGTAATGAATTTGCGTTGCCGCTCCGTACGCGTAAAATCGGAAGTCGCATCATGACGGAAGCGTACATATTGCAAGGCTGTTTTACCGTCCATGTGCTGCATTCCCTTTTTCAAATCAATATCAAACTGGTGTTTATCCGCCTTGGAGGTATAATGCATATCTTTTTCGACATCCAGGTCAATACCACCCACAGAATCAACCAGCGCAATAAAACCATTGAAATCAGTATATACATAATATTGAATTGGTATGCCCAGCAGGTCGCTCACGGTCTGTCTGGTCAAATCCGGTCCCCCGTAGGAAAAGGCAGCATTCAATCGACTTTGCCCATGACCTGGGATATTGACGTAGGTATCACGAAGAATCGACATCAGTGTAGCCTTTTTCGTAACCGGATCAATAGAAGCAACCATAACGGAGTCAGAACGCCCTGAATCCTCTCCACGGGAGTCGCCGCCTAGCAGCAGAATATTCACTCTTTCTGTCCCATCCCATTCCGGTGGGAGCGATACCTCTACAGGTTGTACATTGGTTTGAGTTTGTGCCTGCGGTTTGAATTTCGAATCCTGTCCGGAAGCAACTGAAATTTGATTCGTAAAATGATATATAGAATACGTATAATATCCGCCCACTAAAAGAACCGCCGCAGTCACAGAAATGCCTAACCATTTTAAAAATTTTCGCATATTTTCGGGTAACCTCGCTTTTATTCATCATCGTTCGGCTTTTAAAAGCATACCCTTCCTGCAAGTTATCTGTCAATTCGCGCCGTCTGTTCTAGTGGTCGTCCGCATACCATGGATTCAAATGGACAAGCACCTCATAAACCCGCGGTTCCCGCTTCATGACAGCCCCCTTAATCAGTCGAATAATATCGTGTCCCTGCTGAATCGTCAAAGAGGCATCCACTGAAGCGCGGATATCCACGATAATATAATGGCCGTGCTCACGGGCACGGATACGGTCAATACGTTGAACCTCGGCTACACTCAGTGCGGCTGCGGCGTAGCTCTCAATTTCCTCCGTTGCAATCGCCTTTTCCATAAGCACATCTATGGATTCACGGCCCATTTCCCACGCCAATTTCAGAACTAGCAATGCCACTACGAATCCCGCAATAGGGTCACCGTAAGATAAGATTGAAATGCCCCAGTGCTCCCCAATCAGCCCCAATCCGATACCCAGTACAGCAGCCCCAGAGGCGTACACATCAGCGAGATGATCTTTTGCCGTTGCAATAAGACCCTGACTATTGGCCGCTCTCCCGATACGAATCGTGTAGATATACAGCCACTGTTTCCAGAGCAAGGAAATAATGGCGGCCACCAATGCCAGTATATGCTCCTGTGGCATCGGTTCGAACAGTGCTGCAATCGAATGATAGCCGATGAATATACCCGCTCCAAACAATATGACCGCCACCACGCTTGCACCGATCACTTCTGCCTTGCCGTGACCATAAGGATGGTCCTCATCCGGCGGCTGGCTAGATATGCGCATCGCCCCCAGTGCCGTTGCAGAGGCAATCACGTCCCCAGCATTATGCACACCATCGGCTACCAGCACCTTGCTGTTGAACATAAGTCCTGTAATAATCTTAATGCCGGTTAATAGGATGTTGCTAATCAGGCTGATCCATGCTGAGACCATGGCGCGCTTGCCCATATCCTGTTCCTGCATGATGTATAACCCCTCCAAATTTATCTTTTGAATTTATCTTATGGCGCTGCTCTTTCAGCGGTATGGATGAAGATTACAATAGCCCCGGAAGATGAGCCTCCCCGGGGCTATTATGATAACCATAGTGGAGCATTCTATGAGAATACTCCTATTTTATCTATCTGGACCGTCCGCGACGGCCTCCTTGTCCTTGACCACCACGCGGGCCGCCTTTGGCTTGTCCACCGCGGCCACCTTGGCCTCCGCGCGCAGAACCACTGCTGCTGCGGTCATACCCACCGCGCTCGCTGCTTTGTCCTGCCGAGCGACCTTGGCCTCCTCGTGCGGAACCGCCGCTGCTGCGGTCATACTCGCTGCTTTGCCCTGCCGAGCGACCTTGGCCTCCACGTGCAGAACCGCCGCTACTACGGTCATACCCGCCACGCTCGCTGCTTTGTCCCGCCGAGCGACCTTGGCCTCCGCGTGCGGAACCGCTGCTGCGGTCATATCCGCTGCGCTCGTTACTGCCGCGGCTAGAGCGACGTTCGCCGCCTGCACTGTCACGACGGCCCGCCTGTTCGCGGCCGCTGCCCCGGCGTCCACCGCCGGAGTCGTTGCCACCGTAGGAACGGCGGTCGTTTCTGCCCGAACGGCGTTCTCGACCCTGCCGATCAGCCGTATCGGAAGCAGGTCTACGCTGTCCGCCGCCCTCACTGCTGGTGAATGTGACACCAGCAACTTTCTGGATGTTCCGAAGCTCTGGAATATCCCTTGGCGTAGCGAGCGTCACCGCCACGCCTTTGCCTCCGGCACGGCCGGTACGCCCGATGCGGTGGATGTAGCTTTCGGCATCCTGCGGCATGTCGTAGTTGAAGACATGCGTGACGCCTTCTACATCCAGGCCGCGTGCAGCTACATCAGTCGCTACGAGCAATTGGAGTTTCGCTTCACGAAACGCCTTCATCACTTGCTCCCGCTTGTTCTGGGACAAATCCCCGTGAAGCTCACCGCTCTGAAAGCCCATTTCTTGCAGCTCTTCGTTCAGTTTGGCAGCCCGGCGCTTCGTACGGCAGAAAATAACAGCCAAGTACGGACGATCCGTATTCAGCATATCCACCAATGCCTGTTGCTTACCACGGTCTGTTGTTTGCACAACGACCTGACGGATTTGACTCACCGGAACGGAAGAAGCGGATTTCACTTTGACATCTACAGGTTCGTTCATATATACACGAGCCAGTTTGCGAATACCGGCTGGCATCGTAGCGGAGAACAGCATCGTCTGTCTCCGGTAAGGAACTTCCTGAAGAATCGTCTCCACATCGTTCAAAAAGCCCATGTGTAACATTTGATCGGCTTCATCCAGGACCAGCATTTTAATGCCGCCTAGATCCAGCGTGCCACGTCTCAGGTGATCCAGCAGTCGCCCAGGTGTCCCAATAATCAGTTGTGCGCCACCTTTCAGTTTACGAAGCTGACGCTCCACGTCCTGTCCTCCGTAAACAGCTAGTAGAGATAAACTCGGCTCCGCAGCAGCCAAGCATTTAGCTTCCTCTGTAATCTGGAGTGCCAATTCACGCGTAGGTGCAATCACAAGCGCCTGCGGGTGCCGCTTGTCCAAATTCAGCTTTTGTAAAATCGGCAGTAAAAACGCAAGCGTCTTCCCTGTCCCCGTATGTGCCTCGGCAATCACATCCTGACCTTCCATCAACAGTGGAATGGACTCCTGCTGTACAGGTGTTGGCGCTGAGATACCCTGCTCTTTCAAGGCTTCTACCCAATGTTGCTCCACACCTAATGCTGTAAAATTCTTCAAGTTGTATTCACTTCCCTTATCTGTATTCAATATGTGTCACGTAAAATAGGTTCATGTGCCATATGACATCTATCGTTCCATAGTTCAGAATTCCCATTTTTGTATCGGTTCTCATTCTCCCCTTTTCAGGAAGGGAGCATATCCGTTATCGTTGAATCTGTTCATGTAACTCAACATACGGCCGCAAGGCGGCTCAGGCCGTTCCATATATGACTTTCCTAGTATACGCGAAGTTGAACTGGTTTCCAAACGATTTTAATGAACAGGACCACAGTCTATATAAAAGGTGAATTCGATCTTCATGTCATATATTATGGTATAAGAATTGGTAATTCATGAATAAAGGATGGATGCTTGTGGTTAACAACTTGCATTATAATTTTATAATGGCCGGTTCCTTGTCGGAGAAGCACACTTTGTTTGCTGAAGAGTGCTTTACTAACCTGTTCGATTGTTTTGAAACGCTCCTGAATATATCAGGAATCCGCAATACCCGTGTGTCTATCTATCAATCCAAGAAAGCCAAACACGGTAAGATCCGCTGGGACAAGCAGGAACTGCTCCGCATTGTGACCGATGATGAATTGACTCCTTTGATGCTGGTTATAGAGGCGCCTAGTATCAAATCGTCCTATAACAAAGGGACGACGCCGGAAGTGTACATTCTTTTGTCCAATGGCCCTATGGGTCAATCTCCCAACAATTGCGGGATGCTTGTTTCGATCCGTCAGGACGTTTATAAACGTATTGACCGAACAAGCGTGGAAGACGTTATGCTGCGGCTCAGCCAGTTAATAAAGGCAAACAAACTGTTACATAGCTCGCGCAACTTTTATGCTGGCAGTAAAGCACGCGCCATTATGGATATTCTTCCATTTATGCTCGAACACGATACCCCGGATATGAAGTATGTTTTTCAATCGTGGACTCCGTTCCCTTTACCACACACTTAAACAATCCGTCATACTATTAACCCCAGGAGGCTGCAATTTATGCAAATTCAAGTTCAAAAGGTTGAAAAAAAAGAGAACGAATATCTCATTCATTATCAAGCCGGGGGAGCGTTGCCGTTCGTTCCGCATGATATTGTTCTGATCCATGGCAAACAGTATTTTATAGGCACGATTTTGAAAGTAGAGCCGGAACAGGCCCTTGTCCGTATTAATCCGGAATATGAAGACCAACTGGCAGGGTCCATCGGACTGGAGCTGGCTTTCTCTCCAACTGTTTCTATTCAAGGTGCAGACAGCATTGTCGAAAAGCTTGGCTATTTCCCTCCCTTTCATTATGACCGAATTACAGCTGCTAATATGACGAAAGACCAGATTACGCTGACGATTGAGCTATCCTACGCTAGCGTGCTTGTCCCTAAATCACCGGATCTGGAGCCTTCAACTGAGGCACCTGTAATCCCTGAAGCTCCAGCAAAAGACGTCCCACGCTATGCAGTGACTTTTACATTTCTGGAAACTAAAGAGCATGTATTAAGCCCTGTAGAAACAGAAAATATCATTTTGCAACTTGACTTCCGTTATGAAGAGGCTGATATGGTCGTTGACATCGATGCCTTGTCAGGGCTGTCAGGCAGCTTTCTGTGCAGAGGTATCCGCGCAGAGATTACGGAACTGAATGAATAAACAGGAGGCTCGCGAGCTGTTACGCTGTCATTCTTTTATTCACGATGATCTGGAGCATCCCAAAATGCGAAGCGGATTTCTAGGGATGCTTCGCCCCTTTCAAGGCGAACTGATTGAGGATAATTTTCATGAGCTCATGACTATCATTGAAGTTCTGGCAGATGAGTTGGAGAAACCGTCCGTAGAACGGGAGCTTATATCCGCTCTGTGGGGGATTTGCCAGTATACACGGGCATGGGCGTTGCATCCTGATGGTATGCTGCAGCGAAATCACCTGCTGACCGTAGAGCAGATTAGTACGCTTGACGATTGGATTGATACGATCTCCTATGCGGTTATGGTACTGCTGGAGGGTGGCGGACCAGAAGAAGCTTTATCGAACTACAGACACGAGAGTTGATCCGCAGTGATACATATATCTTAGTCAAGGGGGCCGCTTTTGCATTGCTTCGCGTACATAAAAGCATGCCTTTCGCACAACATGCTCTGAAACAATTAGTTGAGCATGAAGAATTCCGTGCATCTGCCAAACGGGAGCTTTCCACATAATCGACAACCAAAGGAGAATCACTCTACTTATGCGTGTAAGAATATTTATATTCATATTTATTATCGGAATTATATGTGTGCCTGCGTATTTTATTATGAGCAGCTTTGGATTATTTCAAAATGAAAAGGTGCTTGTACATTACAAGCTTGCCATTGAGGTAAAGGATAAAAAGTATGATGCCTGGCCTTTAATCAGTAGCTATGCCGCTATAGATAAAAGAGGGGACAGTCGTCAGCTCTACTACCAGGCGGAGGGCTCAGGCTTAGAGTATCTGTTTCAGCTAGCCTATGGACAATATGAACTCCGACCCTCCAAGGAAAATCCTTTTCTGGACGGAGGAGTCCACTATACCATGGATCATCCCGAGTATGTGCGTGAGGAAAAGGAGTATGAGAATGCTAACGACTACACGGAATTAACCCATTTTTATAATCAGCAGGAACGGATGATTTATACCTATAATCCCGAAGCCAAGCTCGATAAAACATACGTCCGTTCCATCATCACCGCTGGGATGACTCGCACAACTGGTAATTCAAGCCGTCCGGTTAAGGATGACTATATCAATATCAGTAAGCTGTTTAAGGATAAGCTAGGAGTGAATGTGAAGGTAGATGTGGATGAGGACAACAAAATCGTCACCCTATCGATGACATGATTTCACATACGATGTACCGCTGCGTCGTCTCATTTCCAAAAAAGAGATTTATGGTTTACTAGAATCAAGGGGGCTGGTTGTTGATGTCATTCGCAATTGAATCAGGGCTTTTGCCTGCCCAGATCGCAGCATTGGAGGAACAGATACAGCATATATTGCCCGCTGGCTATAAACGTTTTCTTTCACAATATAACGGATTTTATGTAGCCGCCCCTTTTTATTGCAATGTGCCCTTCGATCGAGTGGATAACGGAGACATTGATTTGACTTGTTTTTTCGGATATGAGGTATCCAACAAAAATCATGACCTTCTAGCGATTAATGATGAATTTCTGGATGAAATCAATCATGTCGAGAGCGCTTTGTTGATTGGTGCAGATGCGGGCGACAATTTTTACGTTCTGACATGTAAGGACTACACCCCGTATGTGTACTACTGGGACCGCACACATCTTCATGCCTATGATGACAAACTGAACTATGATATTGCAGAGCAGGACGAATGCGGACATTTGTATCTGGTGGCAACAGACTTTACAACGTTTTTTAATCAGGTAATTGAACGACTCAACGAGCAGAAAGGAAGGCCTAATGATGACAGAAATACATAATGCTAAGCAGGGACCGGCTTATTTGGAGGGTTGGGTTGTACCCGAAAACCCCGAGGCATGGGTCGAGCAGGAGTGGACAGGTACGCTTCGTTCACAGGCAGGACATACGAAATTCCACATTTTTTATTACGGAGAACTTATGGACGAGCTGATCACTGGTACTGAATTTGCACCCCAACTCATTATTGCAGAAGATGCAGTCACAGGTGAACAGATCGTGATTTTTGACGGAACCCGCCATGGTTACGATGCTCTGCTATGCGAAGTTTATACCAAGGAGCAGCAGAACAATCGCACTCCCCTGCTGCCCTATCTGGACGAAGATGGTGAAGATACTTTCGAGGTAAGCGTAACTGCCTTTTATAATGTGGATTGGGATGACGAGTTTGCAGACGATGTAGATGAGAATGGGCAGTTAGAGCTGATCAATGGCGAACGATGCGATTTTGAAGATGCGAAGCGGAACGGCTATGATGCGATCAGCATTACGATTACCAGCGCTAAAGGTCTAAAAACAGAGATCCTTCAGGAAGAGCTGGCCTGACGATGGTGTTCAAAAGAATCAAACATCAGGAAGGCGATATTTTTGTTATCCCCCTGCATGACGGCCGATTTGCGGTATGTCAGGTGATCTGCGCACTGTATGGTAGATTCAAAAAAGCGTTCTCCTTCGGGGTTCTATCCATAGGCCAGAATCAAGCGTACGGAGGTGAAACGACATATCTTCCGTTTACAAATTATCGCGGCCGATTTGAAGTTATATTCACCGCCACCCAAAATCTGACGAAAGGAGTATGGCCCATTATCGATCATCGCCCTCTTTCCGAGGAACAACAGCAGCTAAAATATTTTAATTGCGCGGGCCATCTATACTGTGGGGATGAATATATACGCAATCTGGAACTGGAAGAATATAATCAATATACGGTAATGGGCGTGGCTGGATATGAGTTGGTACAGCAATATTTAGCCCAATATGATGACCGCTAGGAAGAATAGCAGCACAAATAACCACCTTGAAGTTTGAATGCCAAGGTGGTTATTTGACCTGTTAAAAGGGTTCAAACGTATATGGGAATGATGTACGCTCTGTCCCCAATACCGACTTCACGCGCTCTTCATCCACCAACGCTTCGACGAGGCTATACAAATCCGAGGCTGCATACCGAAAATTGCCCCATGTGCGCAGATTCAAAGCATAGATTGGGAATTCCCCCCGTTCACCAGGCGATTGAATATCCCAGATCAGCAAGTCATCCTCTCCACTGGAAGCGAAAGGGACCGCATGCTCCAAAAGCTCCGGAAAACCATCTGGCTCCAGCGCCGCTTCTTGTAAAACCTCTTCTGATTCCAGTACATCATCAAACCAGGCCCGCCAGTTATGACAACGATGAAGCCATGAATCCGGGTGATCGCCAAGAGGAATATGAATGTTCCATAAGCCGCATAGTCGCCCGTAACCAAGAGTTTTGACATAATCTATATAAGAAGGCGGAAAGCCCATACCATTTTCAAAACGATGCTCTATTAGAAAAGCCTCATCATAGTAAGCCTGGAATTGCGGACGCTGTAGTCCTGTAAAAATGCTCATGCTCGCCCTCTCCTTTCGCGCATCTTTATTCACCTTTTCGCTCTTAGGCACATTGAAAAGGTCTTTTTCAAGTGTTAAAATGGGAATAAGATGTATATTCTAAAAAAGAGTGAAGATGCGTCAACATCCTCACTCTTTGGCAACAGCCGCTTTTAAGGGCGGTGGCTGCAAGTTCACGGTATTCGAAATAGACCGGTTCCTACCACGGGCGGTCTATTTCTTTTTATGGAAGGAAAGAATCAGAATCACCAACGTTGCGAATTGAATCATCAACATTAAGGTGTCTTTAACCTCCACAGGCCTCACCTCCCTCACAGGAGACTAGCCGACCGCCCATCTAAGCCATTCTGTTGTTAAGGAATATTATAACATATGAAATATAAAAAGTACGTTTTTACGATCTTTCCGAAAAGGAGGAACGAACATGGAGCAAAAACGCTTCAAAGATGAATATGGATACAAATATGACTTTAGCGCCGTGATTAGAAGAGGAGAACAGGTAACTGTTCACTGCCCCCGTTGTCAGGGCCAAGCTTTTATTTCCATATCCAAAAAAGACTGTTATTACGTCGTTCGATGTTCTCATTGTTACTACACATATCAGCAGCCCGAATCTTATACATTCTATGCACGCGGCGTATGCAACCATTGCGAACGGTATTTTAATATCGAAATCCATGATGACCGAACGAAACTCCATAAAAATACAAATATAAACTGTCCGCACTGTGAGACACGCAATCAGGTTCCGGTGCATCGTGTGCAATCACGCGAATGGCATACGAACGTGATCCAAAACGGAAAAGACCCTATTTTCCAGCTCCAGCTGTACTTCCTAGATTACTATCGGGGGAAACCTGTCTGGGCTCTTAACCGGATACACCTGAATTACCTGCTCTCCTATATCTCTGCCGAGTTGCGAGAAAAGCCTGCATCCGGTATGATGCGTACGGCTTCCCACTCCATTCCCAGGTACATTAAGGATGCGAAGAATCGCCAGTCCATCTTAAAGATATTACAAAAGCTACAGCATAAGCCAGCGGCTAAGAGAGGAGTCTCCATACATGAGCATACAAACTTTTGACAGCCTTGAAGCACTGGTCCATGCCGTTGACCAAACAGAAATCAATGAATGGGTATTTGCCAATCTGAAACATGTTCAAAGTAATCCGCTCAATTCTACCTATTACATCATTCCCGAGGAAGAATTGTGGGAACTGGAGGATGCCGGTCTCACCGTCACCAATCATCGTGATGAAAGTATACCTGCATCTCTGCCAGACCATCAGGTGCAATCTTGGCTGGAGGTGGCGACTGTACAGGATGTCATTGAAGTGTTACGCCACAGCGGAAGCGAGCCGGATATTGAACGCATTGCGCAAGGACTGCGATATTATCATGAATATGATGCTTTTATGGAATAAGCGTTTCCAGCAGCTCTTTTACCTCAGGGACAGCCTGCTTCAGGCTGTTTTTTAGTTTCTTCGCGCCACCCCATATACGATAAACAAGCACCTCTTGTTCGTAGTTCTCCAGCTTCTTAAGCTCCTCCACCAATACCTGTGCCTGCTCTACGGTTTCAATTCCGGATGACTTCAGTGGTTTGGCAGACTCGTTGCCTGCCAGTAGAACCCTCGTCCAAACGGGTATCGTGTCCGGTGTCAGTCCGTGTGCGTCAGCAAATACAGCGGCGTAACCGTCCTGTACGGACTGATGTTCACTGTCCACCAGCTTCATATAACGATTCACTAATGGGAAATAGTTCTTTCCTTTTAGGCCCAGTCCCATCACCGCATAGGTTCCCGGCATTGCCGACTTTTCACCGGGCTCTACATCGTTATACCACTTGAACTCTTCCATCACGACCTCAGCATATTCAGCCAGCAACGGATGCAGCGCAGGATATTCAAGTGCATTGGCGAAGAAACGATGCAACGTAGATTTAGCCAACTTGGGTACAGGCAGGTAGTTTTTCACCTTGCTTTTGAACTTCATCCGATATTCCTTGGTAAAGCCCTTTCTTAAAATATCGCATAAATATACGAGTGCTTCTCTATAGCTCTCTTCTTCCTCTGAACGAATCTGAACCTCCAGCGTTTGCAAAATATCATTGGCTTGGCAGATGACTCGCTCACTTGTATATAACGCTGGGATGCTTCCTGATCCGTTCTTAAGCCACTGGGCTGCCTGATCCGAACCCAACTGTGCAGCAATCTCCAAATACTTCTGCCGTGCATCGGCATCGGTCGAGCCCACCCGCATCGCGGTAAGCAGGAACATCTCCATGGCTGGCGCGGGAATTTCCGAAGGGAGAATATCGGGCTTCACTTTATAATCCAGTCCATAGCTTTTTTCCCGATCCGCATACTTCAGCAGAAATTCATCCTCAGCCCAATGCTTTAAGCCACTGCTGAGCTGATACCTCCATGCTTCCTCACGCTTGCGGCTGACCTTCACTTTGGCATCCATTCGATTCAGCAACTCATTCATCCGCTGGGCGTTTACAGGGTACAAATGAGGATCAAGCAAGTGTCTCACTAAGAAGAAATCGTCCTCTTCCTTCGGGATAGCTTTACTGGAGGGGTTGAGCTTCTGCTCTACAAACTGTTGGATAGTGGCTAACAGTTGCTGCCGTTTATCTTCATTTAGGAGTGAGAATGTAAAATGATTGGCCTTATTCTCCAAGACCACTTCCAGATGAAAATCCAGTCGATAACGAAAGAACATGGAGCTGAATTCTTCCGAATTAAATAGCGCCTCTATCTTTTCCTTGAACATAGGCATCCATTCGTCCTGCACCTGCTGCAATGTTACCCCATCTGTAAACCCAGAAATTTCCGCATCCGGTCTACGACGATCCCAATCAAACGGTTCGTGGGTATCCACCCACAGCCCATCCTTCTTACAAGTAACTTTTAAGTATTCATGAATCCCTTCGTGAAGGACGCTTTTGATTTGGAATTCGGCGATGCGCTTTTGCTCAGAAGCGTATGTCTGGTCAATCTCCTCAAAAATTGGACCGATGTAGGCTTGTACCCCTGATGTCATAAGATGTGTTCCTCCTTCGTCCCCTCACAAATTGTAGTTCCTACGGAATTAAGATAGACTAATCTATAACTATTTTATTTCCTGATTATAGCATATCTCTCATTTACTTTTGGACTCTACCCCTATAGATAGAGTGCCGGAAAGCAGGTGTATTCATATGTATTGGGTTTCCACACAACATACGACGGTGGCTGCCGAAGAACTGACAACTTTCGAACATACCTATGGATTAACTTTACCACCTCCCTATGTAGCATTCCTCACCCGCTATGGGCCTGGTACCTTTTGCGGACTGCTGGTGATTGAACCGCCTGATGCTCAACTATTACAATCCTATGCGGATTACGAACTGTGGAGGCATGATGATAACTGTCCGATCACCGTGCAACAGCTAGGCGAGTGCGTGGTCATCGGTAGCTCCATAGATGGGGATTTCCTAGCGGTGCACCCTCAGGTCGAAGGTTTGCTTTGGCTACCGCGACATTCGGAGGTCATTACTAAGAAGCCATTAGATGTTCAGGTTCCATTTACAGATACACTGGAGCATATACTACAGGATGAATTCGGAAGAATAGAGCCATTCCCCCGTTATTTCGAACCTGTCAGTCTGGATAGAGCAGCAACATTTCTACTATTTAATCCACCCGAGACGGAGGAAGCTTGCGGTTCAGCCCATCCGAACGATCAAGCCTTGCAAATAGCTCCAGCATCTATACAGGTATTGGCTCAGCGTTTTAAACAGCATTTTGACTCAAATCTATGGATTGAAAACGAGCATATCTGCATGGCTTTTCTTCAGACTCTAGGCGGATATGTGCGTTTTAACTATGCATATGGACGCGAAGTGGCGATCATTTATGAACCCACAGCGATAGCACTTCGTGATGAAATTCTAGCATTCTTGCAAAAAGAGCATTGCCAGGTTGTAGAGTAAGAGGAGGACAAATACGAATGACAGTACATTTTGAACGAACCTTAGAAAAGCTGGGACAGATCGCCGATCGTCTGAGACAAGGTGGGATGTCTGACGTGGTATACCAATGGTCGAAGGGGATTTCTACAAGTGAACTAACTGAGCTGGAGGAACGGCTGCAGATGCCTTTGCCTGCCTCCCTGTCTGAGTTGATAAAGCGGTGTGGCAGCTTACATTTGCTATGGTGCCTCCCTCAACACTGTATTGTAGCCGATGAACCGGCTTGTTCATATGAAAGCAGTAATGGCCTTGAACAAGAACCGAATATCCTCGACGATATCACAGGAGAATTTGGCTGGAATCATGAGTATATTGGCTATTTTACATCTTATGGGGAAGATACCGACTCAGCAGCGGACGAGCAACGATATCTGATCCTTAATTATAATGGTGCGGGTGATCCGATACTGCTTGATATGGCGACATCCGCAACAGAGCCAGCGGTGTTCTGTTATGATCATGAGTTGGATCAGTTTACGCTGCTCGCGGAAAATCTACCTGCCTATATAGAAACCATGCTCACCTTGCACGGACTATGGCTGTGGGATTGGTCTAATGTGTCAGACGAGCATGGCATTCAGCTAAACAGTCCACCACTACAACTGTGGCAACGCTGGTTGGACATGTTTTGTACGATGAAGCTGGAGGATGCGCAGTCGTTGGAGACGCTGATCCATTACACCACCATGCATGGCGTAGATCATCCTGCTGTGGTGCAGGCTTTTCAAGCCTATGATCCAAAGGATATTTTTCTTGCCTGGGAGCAGCACTGGCAGAACATTCAACATAGCCAGGTTCCATTCTCTACATGGGCCGTTTGGGTAGGGGAGACCGCAGGGGTTGGGGCTGCTGATTGGGTCCGCTCCTTGTGGGAACCGGAAACCGCGCAAGTATGGACATCTTTAGCACAAAACAATACCCTACATGCTAAGGGTGCATTTGCGTCCACACGCGCCTATCTGAGCGCCCGCTGCCTACCCGGGCAGGAAGGCTTGGTATGTGTTTGCAATCACCTGCTACAGCATTCGGTTGCAGATGGCAAATTAGAAGGATACACCGCTAATGGGCAGCTACAGCATTTTCATTCACCGCAGGTCATTAACTGGATACGGGATAAGGTCAATCATCCGGTCGATGGCTGGGCAGTACTTTTCGCCTACTCTTGTCCTACAGCTGAGCAGGTGATTGAATGGCTATCCAGTAGTGAGCTTCATCAGAAGATTGCAACGGAGGGGCTAGATATTATGATTCATCGGGATCTTCTGCCCGCTCTGGAAGCAGACGCTTGGGCCAATATCTCAGATCTGCTTCTTGCTTCTTTGCAGCTCGTGATGCTCAAAAAAGATAAACGTCGTATTGAAGCCGTGCTTAAGCAGCTTTCAGATTTGGAACTTCGTTAATCTTTCGGAAGGGTCGTATGCGGATTCACATGTACAGTGATGTGAGGTAAAGAAAGTTAGCCGCTGCATCAGCGGCTTAACCCCTTGAGGAAAGTATCTATAGTAAATGAAATCAATTCATCATTTGATTGTGCCATAGGAAAATCAAAATTCAGGAGCAAAGAAGTCAAGCCGTGCAGCATACTCCATACAGAGCTGGCGAACAAGCGCTCATCTCCTTGAATGATGGAACCCTCCTCCATAACGGCTTTGAGCCCAGCTTCAAGAAGCTCAAAGCCTTTAAGGCTCCCACTGTCTATAAGACTAACCAAGCTTACAGATTCCAGGTTGCTGATAAACAAAATGTTGTAATATTCCGGGTTAGCCGTTCCAAAACGAACATACGCATCAGACACCGCCTTCAGTGTGTCCAGAGCGTTCAATCCCGCTGCCTGTGCTTCATCCGCACGTTGCTGAAGAGCCTGCAGAAACAAGGCATTTCCTTCTAGCAGGAGTTCAATTACAATTGCTTCCTTATTGGCGAAATAATGATAAATAGTTGTTGGTGAATATTCGATCTGATCCGCAATTTTGCGCATGGAGACTTCAGCATACCCTTGATTCAGAAAAAGCGATCGGGCGGCCTCAATGATTTTCCGGCGGATCTCATTGCTTTCACGTTCTCGGCGTTTGATATGTTTCATGAGTAGATGTACTTGCCCTTTCTGCCTACCCCAATTTGGCGGCGATACGATCAGCTTCCATTATACCCGATTCCATAACCCCTTGAAACCCGCCCCCAGGCTGTGTCCAGGCCCCTACCAATGATAGACGCTTTACTGCTGATTTGTGCTTGAGCCTTTTTATACCGGACTGCCGAACCGTTTGTGCGTAGCCATAAACAGCCCCGTCGGGATTAGCGGTATAACGCTGCATCGTGCGTGGTGTGCCCAATTCGGCTACCATCACTTTGCTGCTAAAACCCGGATACAGCTGTTCAAGGCATCCCAATATCTGCTGTGTCACGGCTTCTTTTTTGGCTTTGTATTCGGGACGTGCGGCAGGCCAGTTCTCCAATCTGTCCAAAAATGTAATTGCGATGACACCCTTTCCCGGTTCATTGAGCTTAGGGTCCATGGCGTTATAATTCGTGAGCATCCAGTTGCCTTTCGTATACTGGCCGCTCATCATTACTTCATAATCTGTCTCCGAATCCGGCTCATTACGCAGGATTAAGTCTTCTTCGGTGATGCCAAGCTCATGAGGTTCACATGATAATCCCAGATATAGCTGGGTGAGAGACGTGCCAGTCTCCAAACTGCTGACAGCTTCCAGCTCACGACGGGCAGCATCATGGTTTTCCAGTAGACGGCCATAGGTATGATGGGGACTGATACCAGACACAATCCAGTTGGCTTTATATACATCCCCTTTTTTCAGACGGACACCAGCAGCTTTACCACGTTCGAGTATAATCTCAGATACCTGACTGCGCAGGTGAACTTCTCCTCCCGCTGACTTAATAGCGTCAACCAGTGCATTGGATAAAGCCTGTGCGCCTCCCTCAATGTAATACGTCCCCTCCATGTGGTAGCCGATCCAGGGAATAAAAAAATACAGGGCCGCAAGTCGCTTTGGAGGCAATCCGTAATAGGCCCACAGCGCGGTGAAAAATTCCGTGAAGCGGTCAGATAACCCAAACTGGCTTACAGCTTCCCAGGTGGTCATTTGCGTCCAGCGGAAAAAGGTCCCAGCTTTGAGCAGGCCAACCGCCTTGCGCCAGGAAGTGAGAGTAGAAAAAGCAGAAAAGCCTGTTTCAAAACGACGAATGCCCGCGAATAGACTGTCAATGGCTTTCACCTCAGTAGGAAACATGTTCTTGAGGAGCTGCACATACTCCTGAACATCGGACGGAATATCAATGTTCTGGCCTTCCCAACGAATGGAGTAAGGGTGCTTTTTGCGGAGAGGAACAATTCGCTGGTCCGCATTACAGGCCTTCAGCATCTGACCAAAGCTTCCTTCCTCGAGTCCGCCGACACCATGCAAGGAGACATCAAAGGTATATCCCTTTCTTGTAAATTCAGTTGCGAAACCGCCGGGCAGAGTATGGCTCTCAAAAACAGCTGTTCGGTAACCGAGCGCAGAGAGTCTTGCTGCACAGGATAAGCCACCCAATCCTGCACCGATGACAATAACATCATATTGGTTCATGATTTCATCCCCTTTTTTTAACATCGTTATATAAGTTAACAGTGTTAAGTTAAGGAGATTATATACCATAATATTACCGTTGCCAAAGTAAAACTTTTTTAATAAAACATCAAAAATGTAGCGCTTTCACTTGTCAGATTCCAATGAAGGTGCTATCCTTCAAGTGGGATTGTTACTGAAAAGGCAAAACCCGAGTACACTTGTGTACCCGGAGTTTGCCTTTTTTTTTAATTTGTATGGATTCCACAGCATACAGTTAACCATCCCGAACATGTAGTAAGCGCTTTAAAAAAATGACACCAAAGGAGATTAATCTCATGCAAAGAAGACGTTTTGCCCCTGTTTTATTATCTTTTGTGTTCCTGCTAACGATCTTTTTCCCATCCGCCAGCTCTGCCGCAGCAGCAACAGATGTCCCAGCGCCACAGGCTACCTTGCTTACACAGGTACAGCCTTTGGGTGAAGTCGTTTCTGCTGTTGTACTGAAATACAGCACCAATATTGACGGGGCATCTTTATCCACGTCTAGCTTTCAGGTTCAATCTGTACTCAATGATGTATATACAGATAGAACCGTGACCGGTGTATATACCAATGATACTGGAGCCATCACCAACCGCAGCACTCATGGTAAATATGTCGTGATTGAGCTGGATACACAAGATAAAAATGCAAGTACCCTTACTTACGATGCAACAAGCGCAGTTAACCGCATCAACACGTTGAATTATATTATTAGTCAAAAGAAAGATATTGCAACTTCAAAGAAAACAGTCATCCCAGCCTCTGCACAGACTGTAAAAGCAACAGATAAAATTACACCGATCGTAGACGATTTCCAAAAAAGCATCTTTGAAAATAAAGAAGGCTTCAAGCTGAACTACTTTACGTTTGAGCCTAAAGTTGAGCCCGGCAAAACCTACCCTCTGGTTGTATTCCTGCACGGAAACGGCGAACGTGGTGACGGAAACGGAGTAAATTTGCTGGCAAACGCCGGAGCTGTTACTTGGGCTTCTCCTGAGCAGCAAGCCAAACACCCATCCTTCGTAATCGCACCACAAAGCCCGATTGACTTGGAACATAAATTCATTTGGGCGGATGAACCACGCAACAGCGCTGTAGCCGATTTGGTACGTGAAACAGCGTTAAAATACCCAATCGACACCGACCGAATCTATATTGTTGGTATTTCTCAAGGAGCTATGGGTACGTGGAGACTGCTGGAAAAGAATCTTGACTTGTTCGCCGCAGGTGTACCCATTGCCGGTTTGACCAACTATGAAAAAGCCGTTAACATGTATGCACCTGTCGATCCTAAACACGTTGAAGTACTGAAAAACGTTCCGATTTGGGCCTTCCATGCTGCAGACGACACCACAGTTAGTCCTAAAAACTCGCAAGAAATGGTAGCTGCCATAAAAGCACAAAACGGTAACCTCATTCATTTTACTGAATACGAAGCAGGGATTATCAAACCTACAGGACACTTCTCCTGGGTACCGGCTCTGCAAAATCAGGATATGATTGAATGGCTGTTTGCACAAAAGAAATAAATGTACAGGCCTGTTGATTAACCACTAAATGGTAAAAGTAAAGTCGCCCACCTTTTAGTTGGTTTGTACCCTTACAAACCAACTGAAAGGTGGGCGACTCCATGAAAAAGTCTATTACGATCCCAACGATTCTTCAATCCATTCCGCTAGCCTGTGGGGTGGTTCATACGTATTCAGTCCTGCGCAAACAGCTTTATAGTCTAAGGCACTACCTCTGCTTCTTTTACTTCCTCTAGGCTATATTAACTTTACTGCTTTCATTGCCTGCATTACACACATCATTACGCTTCATTTGCTCAAGTCTTCCTTCTCGCAACAAGCAGCATAATAAATGAAATTAAGACAATGGCAATCGTCCACGCCCAGGCCATCGTCTGATTCCCTGCATCGACAGCTACATAGATCGCCGTAGGTACCGTCTGCGTCTTATTCGGAATGTTCCCGGCAATCATCAGCGTCGCTCCAAACTCGCCAAGCGACCGTGCGAAGCCCAGTATCGCGGCAGTCAGCAGTGAAGGATAGGACAGCGGCAGCGTAATGTAGCGAAACATCTGCCATTCGCCAGCCCCTGCCGATCTGGCCGAGTCCTCCAGTGAACGGTCCACCGCATCGAATGCCGTCTTCATTGTCTGATAGACGAGCGGGAATGCCACCACGATAGACGCCAGCACCGCCGCCCACCAGGAGAAGATGACTGACGCGTGGAACAGCCATTCGATCCATTGTCCTAACCAGCTTCGACGTCCCAGAATGACCAGGAGCAGGAACCCGACTACCGTCGGAGGCAGCACCAATGGAAGCATGAAAATGGTCTCCAGCACCAGCTTACCACGTATGCGGCTTCGCCTTATCCAGCGGGCCGCCAGTACTCCTAGGACCAGCACGATCACACAGGACAGAGAAGCGACCTGCAGGGATAGCTGTACCGGAGGCCAAAATTCCGCCCAATTCACAGCAGTCAACAACTATTCCGCCTTACGGAAGCCGTACTTTTCCATCACCTGGAGCGCAGACTCGGTTTGCAAATAATCGTAGAATTGACGTGCATCCTCCTCATGACTTGTGGCAGCTACCAAACCGAGCGGATAGGTAATCGGAGAATGAAGCTTGGAGTCCACTGTTAACGCAATGCTTGTATCCTTCGTGGAAAGTGCATCCGTCTTGTATACGAAGCCCGCATCCGCGTTACCTGTTGCTACGTACTGCAGCACCTGTCGCACATCCTTGGCTTGTACCAGCTTCGGCTCCAATTCACTCCACAGCTTTTGATTCGTTAACGCTTCCTGTGCATATTTCCCCGCAGGCACACTGTCAGGAATGCCAATCGCGACTGTCTTGATGTCTTGTCCCTTCAGGTCATCCAGTTTCTTGAGCGCCACTCCATCCTTAGCAGGAACGACTAATACCAGATCATTCGCGAGCAACGTGCTGCTCTTCTTGACAAGGGCTTTTCCCTCAAGCGCCTTCATGCTGGAGGTAGAGGCAGAGATAAAGACGTCTGCAGGCGCTCCTTGCTCAATCTGACGCTGAAGTGCACCGGAGGCGCCGAAGTTAAAGTTCAGCTTCACATTCGGGTGCTCCCGCTCATATCCGGTCTTAATCTCATTCAGGGCGTCCGTCAGGCTTGCCGCTGCAGAGATCGTCAACTCCACCTGTTGCTGGTCCGGTGCCTTCGTGCCTGCTGTATTCTCCGTTGTTGTTTGTGCTGCTGTTGCCGCCGGCTCTACAGGAGCTGCGGGCGCAGCACTCTGGGAACCGCAAGCAACTAACACCACTAGTGCCCATATAGCTACTAGACTTCCAATCGTAGACTTGATTCTTCTCAAATTCCATCCCCCGTTCAATCATGTTTAGTTATAATTAGATATAACTAGTATAAATTCATATCTCATTATAGCTATGAAGGTAATCCTTGTAAACCACCAAAGAGCAGTTGGCAAGTATCACTTATGCCTGTTTAGAAGCTTGATGTTCCTGACTTTTTCGCCAGCCTCTGTTATGCCAGATGATTTGGTGTACAATATATGAGACACTGTGCATGATACATCACAGAAATTGATACATTTCAATCATACTGTTATTAATGGAGGTCTACTATGAATTCTCCTGTATCCTATACGACTGAGGAAATAGCCAAGCTACTGAAGATATCCAAGCTGACCGTCTATGATCTGATCAAAAAAGGAGAGATCCCCTCGTACCGGGTAGGTAAGCAAATGCGGGTGGATGCCAGTGATCTCGAAGCTTACAAGCAGCGCTCCAAAAGCCAACTGCTGAAGCACGACCCATCACCCACACCCATATCCATGATGATCCCGCCGCATTCGCTATCCGGCGGTTCGACGCAGAATTCCAGTACAGCAGTCATTACTGGCCAGGATATCAGCCTCGACATTCTCGTCAAGCATCTTGAGAGCCAACAGACGTCCATTCGCCCGCTCCGCTCATATGGGGGTAGTCTGGACAGTCTCATCTCTATGTACCAGGGCAAAGCAGACATCGTCAGTACGCATCTGTGGGACGGCGACAGCGGTGAGTATAATTTGCCTTATATTCGCAAAATTCTGAACGGCTTCTCGTACCTCGTCATCCGTCTGTTATCCCGGCAAGCAGGGCTGTATGTCCAGACAGGGAATCCTTATGGTTTGCAGGGCTGGAAGGACTTGGCGCTTCCGGGGCTGCGTTTGGCGAATCGCGAGAAGGGCTCCGGCGCGCGCATCCTGCTCGACGAGCAGCTTCGTCTTCATCACATAGACCGCACTGCCTTGCTCGGATATGAAGACGAATCGACGCATCATATGGCTGTAGCAGGCAAGGTCGCCTCCGGCGAAGCCGATGTTGGTATCGGAATCGAGAAGGCCGCCAGTATTGTGGGGTCCGTGCAGTTTATTCCACTCATTCAGGAGCAGTACGATATCGTCATGCTGCGCACACCAGAGCGACAGGAATGGATTGATCTTATATTGCAGATTCTTCATTCGGACAGCTTCCGGCGGGAACTGGGAGCCATTCAGGGATATGACCTTTCTGAGACAGGAAAGACCTTGCTAGAGACATAGTCCTAAGTACAAAACAACGTTCAGGAACAGTCTTCCTGAGCGTTGGAGTCTATTATGGAACTAAATGTCGCTGTTAATGCTGAACGACTATAATGAAAATCAATGTAGCTTAGCAGGAGTAAGCCTCGGGAGCAGGCTTGCCAAGCGCAGGGAAAATCTCGTCCAACTACTTCAATAGCAAATTGCACATGATATAAAAAGAATATATGAGTTTGGCTCATACAGTTCTAAAAATAAAAGCGCCAGAACGGTTCGAAACCCGCCTGGCGCTATATTTATTGCATCAAAAAAAGGCACCTGCCTTCCTGTGTCCACCATCAGGAGAGCAAGTGCAAAATAAAACGAGGAGACTAAAAAATTTGACACTGATATTGCCATTTGCAGTTAACTTGGAACCTCTAACTCGCGCGCTTCGCAGCTTTGAGCGTTCTCAAAGCTCGTCTACGCGTTACCTTATGAGGACAGCTGGGCTGTCTTCGGGCAGTTGCCACATCTTCTCTCGCCATGTGTACATACCCCACCCTATTCACTTAGGCTCATATTGGGAGTCTGTGCCTAAAGACTTAAATGATTATGATTCTCATTATCATTTAAGATTATATAATTAAATCTACTAGAATGCAAAAGCATTTGGGGAAATATGTACCTTTATTACGGCAGTGTTCATTTCACCCTTTTACGCTTCTGTGTTACATTATATAAATAAGACGAGAACAAAAATTCGAAGCTGAATTTATGTTCGCCATTTTTCCATAGTTCTTTATTCCGAACTAAATCAAAGTCTATATCTTCTCGACATGTGTTCCATAACAACTCGTCTGTAAGAAAACTTAATGCATCCATGTTGCGCAACCGTTCGACTAACTCGGTAATCACATCTATGTCCTCACGTTGTACATATCTGGCAAGAGTGATGCTGCCTGTATCGCCATCAACATATAGATGTGAATGATGTCTTCCCTTTTTTACATGTCGAAGAGTAAGCACGCTATTGTCGATCATCATGACGCCCTCAAAAAGCTCATACATATGCGGAAGATCACAGGGACCAAGAATGACACTTACTTTTTCAAAATTACCTTTGTTCATTTAGATTAGCTCCCTTCACATCTATTAAATCGGTCTTTACTAAAGATTAGATTTGTAAATTTTATAACCTTTTAAGATTAACCTTTGTAGTTATTTTATATCCTTTGAAGATAAACTTAAATAGTTAATGCTATTTCTATTTAAATTTCTATAATGAGGTGTATGTATGGGAATTGTTTTTAAACTTGAAGAATTACTTCGAGAAATCGGGATTACTAAAAATGCTCTCGCTCGTGAGGCAAAAATCAGACCTAATACCATCTATGAGATGTGTAACAATACATCCAAGCGAATCGAATTTAAAACATTTAATACCGTGATGGAAACACTGATTCGGCTCTCTGGTCGTCCATTAACCCTACATGATGTTCTCGAATATATACCTGAGAATGAATCAGAGAAACACTGATACATTCACAGAATAGTCCGCTGCATCTTATATCTCTGCCCCTGGCAGGGATATTTTTTTCCTTGTTATTTAGCATAATTGTTATCATTATTTCAGAGTACGTGTGGCTAGAATCTATACTGATAAAGGAGTATTTTCCATCATGAATGTTCATGAGAGATATCATTTTAAACTTGGCGATATTTTAGAAGAACTTGATATTTCCCGAAATAAACTAGCCGTAGAAGCAAAAATACGTCCGGCTACTGTAATAGATATGGTAAATGGCAAAACCAAAAGACTTGAATTAGAAACACTTGTCCATATACTTGATGCTTTGAACAGAATTGCCCATCAACGAAGATTTTCAAGGACTATTACTCTTGCTGATATTATAGAATACATCCCCGAAGATGAAATGGAGAGACAGTGAGACTATAATATGAGAATGAGGATTACTATTAGCCAAGAGGGCATTTCCATGACGAAATAAAAGGTTGCTAAAGCCCTCTTTTCCCCATATTAAAGAAGCGTTGGGACAGCAAGCCCAACGCTTCTTTATGCTTAATAAGTACCTTATATGATGATTAATCCACTTTGCCGCCCTCTACGACCAATTGATCTGTAAAACCTTCTCCATAAACGGAGGTCAGTGTGTCCTTGTAGGCTTGATGGACAAAATTTTCCTTACCCAACGTTGCCAACTCATTGTTGATCCAGTCTAACAACTCCTTATTTCCCTTTGCTACTGCGGGTGCAATCGTATCTTGACCACCAAAGGCCGGGATGGTTACGGTAAAGCCGGGGTTGGCCTTTGCCCAGGCGATCAGCTCTGTATTATCGTTGGCAATGGCAACGCCGCGTTTGTCTTTGAGGGCTGAGAAAATCTCTGTGTATTGATCGAATTTGAGCAGCTTGATGTCAGGATAATTTTTCGTAAAATAGGTTTCAGCCGTCGTTCCTTTTGCGACAATCAGCTTTTGATCCGAACCCTTCAATTGGTCAATCGTGGTGATTGGAGCACTATCAGGTGACACAATGCCAAAGGATAATTTCATATACGGATTGGCAAAATCAACTTTTTCTTTACGCTCATCGGTCACCGTAAAGTTAGCCATGATGATATCTACCTTGTTGGATTCCAAATAGGCAACCCGGCTGGCAGCATCCACCAGAACAAATTCCACCTTGGACTCGTCACCCAAGAGATCTTTGGCAAACCGCTTCGCAATATAGACGTCAAAGCCTTGATTTTTCCCTTCCGAATCCACGTAGCCAAAAGGCGGCTTATCTGCAAATACACCGATTCGAATCTTGCCATTCTTTTTAATATCCTCAATCGAAGCAAATTTAGCCGAGCCTGAACTACCGTTGGTATTACCAGCCCCTGCACATCCCACCAAACCAACAAGCAGCAAGCTCAAAGCCAGTAATAACGTCGTGAACTTCATTCCTTTTCTCATCTGTATTCCTCCCCCTGTTTGTCAGCATTTTGCATCATTCGGTTTCTTTCGCTTCTGGGTGCAATATAGAGACCAATAGAAACATGTCGATCTCTATATTGTGATTGGAAGTCGCTCATGGAATTGATGCAAAATGCTCATATCGTTTCGTACTGAAATATATCCAGAAAGTGCTGGGCACGCTCTGTTTCCGGTTGGGTAAAAAATTGCTGCGGCGTAGTCATTTCGCATATCTGTCCTTGATCCATAAAAACGATACGATCTCCTACCGACTTGGCAAATCCCATTTCATGCGTCACGATAATCATGGTCATGCCCTGTTGGGCCAGCTCTCGCATGACATCCAGCACCTCTCTGACCATTTCCGGGTCCAAGGATGCGGTGACTTCATCAAAGAGCATAATTTCCGGATTCATACACAGGGCGCGCACAATCGCAATCCGTTGCTTTTGCCCACCTGATAATTGTCTCGGATACGCATCTTTGCGATCCAGCAGACCCACTCGCTCCAATAGCTGCTCCGCTTGCTCAAGTGCCTCCTGCTTATTTCTCCGCTGAACTTTAAGCGGGCCGAGCAATATATTTTCTAAGACCGTCATATGCGGAAACAGCTCGTAGTTCTGGAACACCATTCCAATATGCTGACGCACCTCACGCCAATTCACTTTCTTGTCCGTCAGGTCTTGCCCTCTATAACGGATATCTCCGCTCTGAACTGGTTCCAGACCATTGAGACATCGGAGGAGTGTGCTTTTTCCACATCCCGAAGGACCGAGAACGACCACGACTTCCCCTTTCGTTACGTCCAGATTAATCTGTTGTAATACTTTTCGGTCTTCGAAGCTTTTGTGCAGCCCTCGAATTTCGAGTAAAACCTCCACAGCCTCTCCCATGACACCCACCCCATCCTGCTAATTTTGCCATCTGCGTTCAAATCTTTTGGAAAGTCTGGATAACGGATAGCATACGAGAAAATATAATATGAAAATAAAGCCATACACCCAAAAGGATGCCGAGGGCGCTTTGATTACACCAAGCTCAATAATCTGCTGTCCGACCTTGACCACTTCTACTACACCGATCAGCACTACTAATGAAGTGGTTTTGATCATCCGTGTCGCCAAATTAATAGAACCGGGAAGCATTCGGCGCACCGCCTGGGGAATGAGTACATGGCGGTATAACTGCCCATATGTCAGTCCCAGTGCCTGCCCGGATTCCACCTGATGCTTGGGCAGTGATTCCAATGCACCCCGAACAAGGTCACCAATCTCGGCTGCTCCCCACAGGCTGAATACGATAATTGCTGTCAATTCTCCGCTGATATTCACATTTAACAAAGGCGTAAATCCAAAATATACAACATACAACCACACCAAAATCGGAATAATGCGGAATGTCTCCAAATATAATCTCAGCACAAACCGAATCGGTCTTGATTGTAAGGTGCGCAGCAATCCCATCAGAATGCCTAATAGAGTACCGATAATAATGGAAAGTAACGCAATCTCCAGCGTAACGAGTAATCCCCCTAATAGACGCTCGAAATTGGAACCTTCAAAGAGCACATTAATCCCCGAATTCAGCATATCGCACCTTCCTTTCCACCCAAGTCAGCAGTATCGACAAAGGTAAAAGCAGGACGAGATATGCCAATACCAGCAGAATTAGCGATTCTGTCGTTTTGTAGTACATACCGATTAGGTCTTTTGCCACATTCATCAAATCTAATAAAGCAATGGCGCCAACAATGGAGGTCTCCTTGAGTAGAAAAATCGCATTCGCTCCCAGAGACGGAACACTGATGGTAAAAGCCTGTGGCAAAATAACATATCTCGCCAGTTGTATCTTGGACAGTCCGAGACTCAGCCCGGATTCCGTTTGCGTTTTACTTACGGCTTCGATTCCACCACGGAACGCCTCAGCCATATAACCCCCGCCCAAAAAGGTCATGCCCACAATGGCACACGTCATTTCGCTCATATGCAGACCTATTTTCGTAAACCCGTAATACAGAAAATATAACTGAACAAGCAGCGGCGTATTTCGGGAAAGCTCAATATAGGCAACAATGATGCCGCTAATTCCCTTCACCTTGTAATACAGTACTATACTGCATAGCAAACCGACGACTAGTGAAAACAGAATAGCAAAAAAGGCGATCTTCAACGTCAGCCACATGGCTTCTCCATATAGCGGCAAGCTCTCTACAATAAAGTCCCAGTCTAAGTTCATATGTGCATACCTTTCAATTTTCAATTATTCCTATGTATTTGCTTTGCTTAATAACAATGATTGTATTCCTGCCCAATTATTACGTCAATACTTTGATGAAAATTTGTCATATTTATCTATGGTTTAGGAAAGAAAAGTGTTGTTTTATTTCAGAAATAAATAAAAAAGCTTGAAATGAATAAATTTCACTTCAAGCTTTGATTTATGCTATACGATTCATCACACGAGTGGCTCTGTAACTACAGGACCGCCGAGCTTCTCTACAATTAAACGGCTTTCCTCATTTAACCCTTGTAGGGTAATAGTTTTACCTGAGTTTCTGTATTTTTGAAGCACCTTGCCAATAGCAGTAACCGCCGAGTGATCCCAAACATGCGAATGGCTAAAGTCCACTACAACGCGGTCCGGGTCATCCGAAGGTTCAAAATGATCAACAAAATGAGACGTTGACGCGAAAAACATCGGCCCCCTGACATGGTACACCTTTTCTTCATGATCCTCAGTCGTACTGATACGGATTTTAGCCATTTTCCAGCCAAAATGCAGAGCACTTAGCAGTACGCCCACGATTACGCCCTTGGACAAATCATGCGTAGCCACCACGATGATCACCGTGACCACCATAATCAACGTATCTGCTTTGGGAACCTTGGCAATGTTTCGCAGCGATTTCCAATCCACAGTTCCAATACACACCATGAACATAACTCCCACTAATGCGCCCATGGGTACTTCCTTCACAACTCCACCAAGTACGAGCAGCAGAAAGGCCAAGAATACTCCTGCCGTAAAAGTGGACAAACGCCCTCTTCCACCTGAGCTGACATTAATGACGGATTGTCCGATCATGGCACAGCCACCCATACCCCCAAAAAAGCCATTTACAAAGTTGGCAATCCCTTGCCCACGGGCTTCCCGGTTTTTATTGCTTTTCGTTTCGGTCATTTCATCCAAAATGCTGGCTGTCAGCAGCGATTCCAGCAGTCCAACCAGTGCCATCGTAAAGGAATACGGCAGCAAGATCCGCAAAGTATGCCACGACCACTCAATTTGCGGCAAGTGGAATGAAGGCAGCGAACTGGTCAGCGTCCCGATATCTCCTACCGTTTTCACATTCAATCCAAATATATACGTAATGATCGTCATGATGATGATTGCCGTCAATGGAGCGGGGATGCTTTTCACAAATCTCGGTAATATATACACAATGAGCAGCGTACCTGCTACCATCGCGTACATGATCCAATTGGCTCCATGAAAATGAGTAAGCTGAGCCATAAAGACGAGGATCGCCAACGCATTCACAAACCCGGTCATGACTGGCTGTGAAATAAAGCTTATAAAGCGACCTATTTTCAGAACACCCAGCACCACTTGAATGATTCCTGCCAAAATGGTAGCTGCAAACAGATATTCCACGCCATGATCCTTCACCAGACCAACGACCAGTACAGCTACGGCCCCGGTTGCTGCCGAGATCATCGCCGGACGTCCACCTGCAAAAGAGATGACAATAGCCATCGAGATGGAGGCATACAGTCCGACCATGGGATTGACCCCCGCAATGATCGAGAAGGCAATCGCCTCGGGAATTAGTGCTAGCGCCACGGTCATGCCCGCAAGTATATCGGCCCGGATATTACCGAACCATTGTTGTCTAAGATTCATACTGTCTCGTTCCAGCCTCCTATATTTACAGAGAGTAGCGTGTTGACTCGCAACCCGTGTGGTTTCGGGCATCCGTCCAGCTGCCAATCGCCAAGGCTCTCCTATCATTCAGTTCGTCTCTCTCAAACGACCCGGTCCGTTACATTCAGTCCATCATTATAACGTAAGGGGTTCGCAGAGACGAATGAGTTAAAAGGCTGTTTATAGAAAGAAATCATCTATTCTCTTGAAATATCGATCATTATCTTCATCTTATTCGTTTTCTTATATTTAAAATTTTCGCAATTCCTGTACAAGCTCCGATAGGGCTTCAGCAATCTCAGAGTCTGCATGGTGCTGGAGTAAACTCTCAAAGTCAGGCAGTGCTTGCTTCAATAATCGATAGCTATAGTCATAATAACTCCAAAAAGCTACCGGATCATAACCACGTGCTTCTTCCTCTTCCCATTCCAGTTCATCTTCTTCTGGATCGCTGTCTGCTGACCATAGATATTTTTCGTCCAGCAGCATGGTTAGGGATTCAACAGACTTCTGTGAATCCTCTTGTGCATTTTCCATGTCCAATGCTCCAACAACCGCATGGTACAGTTCCAACTCACTCGGCGTGATATCATCCGAATTTCTCGTATGCAAATTACGCAATAAGAAGAGTAACACCCACGGCGTAACCTGCCACAGTGTGCCTTGATGCTCTATCAGATCAGCAATGGCTGCGTACTCCCCATTGGATATCAATTGTGGCAACTCCGTGCCTCTACCATAAGGAGTAGTCAGGCGGTGCCAAGGCACCTCTGCAATTTGGAGACCATCCATTAGGGCAGTGTTCATCTTATGAGTATCCATAACTCTCCTTTCTGGTCGGTATCTAAAACCTTCCCGATTTAAAAATGGAATACAGTAAAAAGGCAACCATTAAGAGAGCGACAACAAAGCCGATTTCAATAGCAGGTACATTCCACAGCATGGTCGCCTGATGATTCAGCGATGAACCGATAATCAGTCCGACCATAATAATGCTGAACGCTAACAGCACGATACTGAATGACAGGCGGTTGCTGATCTGATCCAGCCTGCGCAGAAGCATTTCCAGCTCCGGCACAGTAACCTCCAGCTTAAGCTTGCCCTTGCCGATAATCGAGGCTAAATGCCTCGCCTGTCCTGGCAGTTCCATCAGCGCTTCCACCAGCTCAGTCGCACCGCCGAGCAGCTTGCCTCGGATACGACGACCGCTGAAGCGTTCCTTCAGCAGCCTGTTACCAAAGGGCTCAGCCAAAGCGATAATACTGAGATCAGGGTCCAGATGCTCCACGACCCCCTCCAGTGTCAGCAACGCCTTGCCTAGCAACAGGACGTCCGACGGCAAACCAATCCGATGGCGCTGCGCTGCGCCAAACAGGTCGTTCAAAGCATCACCAATACTGACCTGTGAAAAAGGAACGTCTGAGTAATCTTCGCGTATCTTGTCCAGATCGGCACGTAGCGCATTCAGGTTGGTATCCGGTTCGACCAGCCCCAAACGTGCGATAGACCGAACCATGGCATCGGTATTTTTGCGCATCAGGGCAATAATGAGGGAAGCGAGATGATTCTTCATCTCTTCGCTCAGCCTTCCCGTCATGCCAAAGTCCAAATAAGCGAGACTACCATTTTTCAGAACGAGTAAATTCCCCGGATGGGGATCGGCATGAAAAAATCCCTCTATAAAAATTTGATGCAACATGCTGTTCACCAGCCGCTGCGCCAGTTCTTTCAAGTTATATCCACGGCGTAATAGCTCTTCACGACTACCCAAGTGAGTTCCGTCTAGAAACTCCATGGTCAGTATACGGGAAGAGGTATGATCCCAGTATATTTTCGGAATATAGATATGTGGGTCCTGCTCAAATTGGAGCGCAATCTTCTCTGTATTACGGGCTTCGTGGTTGTAATCCAACTCCTGAATGAGCGATCTCCCCAGCTCCTCTACCATCTGGCGAAGCTGATACCGCTCTACCCATTCCCAGCGCTTGGCTGCCATTGCGGTCAGTTCCCGCAAAATGTCCAAATCTCGCCGAATGATGCGATTAACGCCAGGACGCTGGATTTTAATGGCGACCATTTCGCCGCTGTGCAGCTTGCCCAAATGCACTTGCCCGATCGAAGCAGCGGCCAGCGGAACATCGTCAAAACGAACCAGTATGTCCTCTAATGACGTGTCCAGCTCCTGCTCCAGAATGCCACGCGCCGTTTCAGATGAAAACGGCGGTACCTGATCCTGAAGCTTAACCAGCTCACGGATAATAGGCTCCGGCAGCAGGTCAGCACGTGTGCTTGCCAACTGTCCAAGCTTGATGAATGCAGGCCCCAGATCCTCCAGCACAAGTCGAATCCGTTCACCTAACGTTTTGGACTCGGGAGTTTCTCTCGTCAGCCACTTGCGAGGCAGTGACAGTAGCTGGAACAGTCCCATTTCTTCCACCATATAGCCAAAGCCATGACGCGCCAGCGCCATGGCAATTTCCCGGTAACGACCGGCGTGCTTCATACGAACCGCCATTTTAATCCAGCCGGTTCGCTTCTTCAGCGTCGCTCGAACCCGTAAGCGCCGCCTTTTCTTTTTCCAGCTCCGCTACCTGTTTTTCCAACAATGCCACACGCTGCTCCAAACTTGTGACATCATTTTCGGTAGGTACTTCCAGCTCCTGCAAAATGCGGCTAACCTGTTCGCGGATCACTGTTTTGAATTGTCCCTGTTCCTCTGCCCCTCGTTCGATCAGACGATCGACCAGTGCTTTGGATTCCGAAGGCGCAAGTTCTCCGCGGTTTACAAGACCCTCGACGGCTTTCTCCACCTTTTCTTTGCTGACAACGGTGAGGCCCCACCCCAATGAGATGGCTTTTTTGAACAAATCGCTCATAATATATCCTCCCCTACCTGTGATTACCTACTAGTATAACCTGAAAAGGGGAGCCGCATAAAGCTCGCAGCTCCCCTTCCTCAATGAATGGAATGATCTATGTTTAACCCGGAAAGCGTCCAGCCCACTTAGCAGCCTGAAGCAGCAGCTTACGGTATCCCTCGTGCTGGAAACTTGGCTGATTATGTCCAGGCATCAGGTAGACGACCCGACCCAAGCCATAGGACAGTGACCATGCAGCCGGCCACCACTGACCTTCATACTCGTATTCCATCAGTAGTGTTTTTTCAGTGAATGGATCAAAATCAAAACGATATGGCTCCTCTTGCATCTCGAACGGTTCGATTCCTTCCATAATCGGATGATCCGGCTCTGTTACCTTGAAGGAAAGCTGCTCCGCTGCCGGATGCCGCAGGAAGCGTGCTCCCATGAGCTGTGCTATTTCATAACGTCCTTGCAATGTGATTCCGTTATGCAGCACAAGCAGTCCACCTCCGCCGCTAACATAGGACAGCAGTCCTGCTGTTTGTTGAGGAGACAGAACCTCCTTACGGCTATCACAATACGAGATGCATAGATCGAATGAGGCTAGATTTTCCTTGAGCAGCATTTTACGATTTTCACTGCATTGTACCGTCATCCAATCTTGTAAAATATGGCTAATCTCTTCGTCCACCCCTTGCAGCGGGTGAAACTCCGGATACGAATAATCTCCTAACAACAATGCTTTTCTTTTTTCCATGATAAATCCTCCTTGCCTGACTTGTATATAAGGACTTTAAAGGCGGGGTCCGTGTCATTCATTCTTGTTTGTGGGGTCAAAACGCTCAGAAAATTCTGTTTGGCCCTCATTCATTTCCCATAACACCGCCATCATTGTCCGAGCTACGGCATATATAAATAATTCTACAGACGGCCTATTAAATCCTTTAGCAGAAGATTATAGCATATATGTTCGCTCGGAATAAACTTATTAAAACTTATTCAAAATTTATAAATCTGAACGATGGCGATTCGGCCTCTTTATGGTATACTCGTAAGAAAAAAAGTGCGTCCATGCTTGATTAACAATAAAGGGCCGCTTTTTGTAAGAAATTTATGCTTGCGGTTATAGAATTGATAAGAATTGCCTCAAACCTTATACATTCTATACATCTTAAAAAACCGGGGAGGTTGCATGAATGAAAAGGACTGGAATGACCCGGCCCTTGGACAGCTTGGGGCGAATTGTGCTTCCTAAAGAGTTGCGCATGACGATGGAGATTGACATCGGCGATCCATTAGAGTTTTTTATTGAAGACCAGACACTCATGCTCCGTAAGTACAAATCAACCAACTGTATATTTTGCGGTGCGGTTGATACTAACACCTATTTTAAAGATCAGTTTATCTGCGATGAATGTGCGGCCTCGATGAAAACGGAAGATTTAGTTCCGGTCACAGCGACTGAAACCCATTCACCCCCACTTAAGCAAAACATGCATATGAAAAAAATTTATCAGCGCACAGACGTTATTTTGGAGAAAATGAGAGAGCTTATGGAAGAACATCCAGCATCTTCACAAAAACAACTCGCCTCCATGCTTGGCGTGAGTCAGGGAAGGATTTCCCAGCTGAAAAAGCTCATGTAAGCGTACCACCAAAAAAGTAATGTATACGCTTCCATACCATGTAAGGTTTAAATCTATTGAAATTTAGAAAAGCCGGCCCCTTTCAGGGAATCGGCTTCTTTTTGTTTATATGAAATGGTGGACTCGTTTGCAAAACTATGGACTGTAAGCCCGGCATTGTTCCACCCAACGTGCTGCCGCTTTGGGAAGAGAAGCGAGATGAACATGCGTGTAGGCTGCCAAAAGATTCCCTTTCGTATAGCCTTCGCTCTGAAGACCACGCATCCCCTTGGTTTGATAGGCGTAGGAGTAGGGGGCGGATGATTCGTCATAGTGCATGACAGAATAATGAAATTCATGTCCCCGAATGGTCTCTCCAGCCTCCAGCAGTAAGCAATCCTGCAAAGCGGTTGCTTCACGGTATCCCAGTGCGGCCCGTTTCTCCTGCATGCGGACGTCCGACGGAATAACTCCGGCCATGTGATGGGCATTCCCCATACGATCCGTAAGTGTCCGTGCCAGTACCATATAACCGCCGCATTCGGCGAATACTGGCATATCCCGGCTCACCGCGTTGCGGATATCTTCCAAAAAACCCGTATTTGCAGCGATATCTGCGGCAAACTCTTCAGGGAAACCGCCGCCCAGGTATAGGCCGCTTGCCTGCTCAGGTACGCGTTCTCCCGCCAGCGGACTGAAATAGACAATCTCTGCTCCCGCCTGACGCAGCAAATCCATATTTTCCGGGTAGTAAAAATTGAACGCCGCATCTCTAGCGACGGCGATGACGGGTCGTTCCCCGGTACCAGCTTCATGCCCTGCTGATGAAAGCCGATTCAGGGAAAATAATGGGTGCTCGGGCGGGCTGGGCGGCGGAGCCGAATCTGCCAATGCCCGCAGTGCATCCAGATCCGTACCCGCGCGGATCAGCTCTGCCGCCCGTTGGAAAAGCGGCTCCAGCTCGCCGCGTTCCACAGCGGGTACTAAACCCAGATGACGCTCGGGAATATCCAGCCCGTCATCACGCTTTAACCAGCCGAGCACAGGGATGCCGCACTCCTGCTCGATCGCCTTTTTGACGATGCCATAGTGCCCTTGGCTACCGCAGCGATTCACAATTACGCCCACAATGCGTAGCTTGGGCTCCAAGCGCTGAAAGCCAAGCACAATAGCAGCGGCGCTTCGTGCCATACTGCGCACGTCGACCACCAGCAATACAGGGCTGTCCGTCAGCATGGCGATTTCAGCGGTCGAGCCGGTATTGCTGAGCGGGTCCTTGCCGTCATACAGCCCCATGACGCCTTCAATCACGGAAATATCCGCGCCTTCGGAAGCACGGATAAAGGTTTCACGCACCGTATCCGGTGAGGTCATCCATGAATCCAGATTACGGGAAGATGTCCCTGTCGCGGCCGTATGATAGGTCGGATCGATATAATCCGGCCCGCATTTAAAACCCTGCACTCGCAGGCCGCTGTCGGCGAACGCCTTCATCAGCCCGAGGGTAACAGTCGTTTTGCCTGCGCCGCTGCCTGTTCCGGCAACAACAATACGGCTTCTGCGCGTAGCGGCAGACGGATCAGACTGTACAGCCTGCTTCATGATGTCAGTCATAGGAAACCCGCGCTACAGACAGCGTCATATTGCCGCTTTTTTTCTTCTCCAGTAGCCAATGGTCTGCACCAGAAGACAACAAGGCTGATGGTTCACTGACCCCATATGCGCCAGTGTATTTGAAGACGGTTTCCGATGGATTGGGAAGCTGCACCGTATTCAGCTCTGACGGAGTATACGTCACCAGTTCCCAACCGTATTTGGCGCAAAGGGCAAGTAAGCCCTCTTCGTCCTTTTTCAGATCAATGGTGGCAATATTCCGTACGCTTTTCACAGACAAACGCAGCTCTTGCAAGGTGTCCAGCACACCCGCCTCCAGCTCCTCCAATGCAGTCCCACGGTTACAGCCGATGCCAAGCACCAAGCTTTTCGGACGGTACAGCACGCCATTAGAAAGAAGCTGATCTTCTTCCTTCGGCTCCAATAAGCGGTCACTCACGACCAACGCGGCGTTAAACGGTTCTTGTAATGCTTCTGCCGTCGAAGCATATACCTTGATATGCCCAGGTACAGGTTTGTCATAACGCCACCAGTTCCGTTCGCCTGTCTCTTGTATGAGCGCAACAGGCTCCTCGTTCACAACAGCGGCGCTCACAGGAGTGGCCTTGTCGAAGCTATCGATCACCCAACCCAATTCACGCCCAAACATGTCCACCGGAATCGTGCCCTGCACGTCCGATGCAGTTGTGATTACCGCACGTGCGCCCAGTACAGCAGCTACATGGCGGGTCAATTCATTGGCGCCACCCAAATGCCCAGACAGTACGCTAATAACATGTTCTCCGCGATCATCAATGACGACCACGGCGGGGTCTACCTTTTTATCCACCAAAATCGGTGCAATCATACGAACCACTGCACCGAGGGAAATAAATAAAATAATACCGTTATATTGTTTAAATAAATCCGGCAAAATCAGTTTGACCGATCCTTCGAACAACTGAATGCCACGCTCCTGCTCATCGCCACGCTCAAACTTGGACATATAATACACATCCGTGCCCGGAAAGTTGGCTCCCAAATTGCGAACCATTTCCACTCCATGCTTCGTGATCGCCACAGCGGCAAATGGATTACTCACCGGACTTCACTCCCTTCCGGTAGCCATGGGTGAACGACTTATCATACAGCTTGGAACGGTGCGCATCCTTGTCCACCAGCTCTGGGTCGAGCGCCCAGCCCGCCAAAATCATGGCATGCATCGTTATGCCTGCTGCACGCAAATCGGCGGGTAATTGAGCAAGCGTCGTGCGCACGATCTTTTGATCCGGCCAGGTCGCGCGCTGCACAACCGCTACAGGCGTGTCCTCGCTCCAGCCTGCCGCCAGAAACTCAACGACCACCTTCTTCGCCAGTGTCGCGCTGAGGAATAAAGCCACTGTACAGTGATGAGAAGCTAGATCACGCAGCTTTTCCCGATCCGGTACAGATGTACGGCCTTCGGCACGCGTCAGAATGACCGTCTGCGTCAGATCAGGCACAGTTAGCTCTGCACCCAGCACAGCCGCAGAAGCAAAGACCGAGCTGACGCCCGGTACGATTTCGTAGGCTACTTCGCGCTGCTTCAGCAGCACCATTTGCTCCAAAATCGCACCGTATACTGCCGGATCGCCTGTATGTACGCGAGCTACGCTGCGTCCAGCCTGCACAGCCTCGCTCATAATCTCGACCTGCCGCTCTAGATCCATGCCTGAGCTTTGCAGTACCTGCGCCTCTGGCTTGGCCGTGGCAATCAGCTCATCGTTCACGAGTGAATCCGTGTACAATACCACATCAGCCGTGCGTAGAATCCGGGAGCCTTTGACCGTAATCAACTCCGGGTCTCCTGGACCTGCTCCTACGATATATACTTTGGGCTCCAACGTCATTTGCTCACCACCATTAAACTCAAATATTCAAGCTCCTGTCCGCGCAGCTCACGTGCGTTGCGCCATACCATTTCATAAGGAGAAGTGACCTTGGTAATGACAGATGCACGGTCCCCCAAATTGAGTTCATCGAGCACATCCAAAATCAAATCCAGTACCTTGGCAACCTTGATAAATACAACCGTATCGTGATTCTCAATCGCCCGCTTCATCGCTTCCCGATCATCCGTAGCCGGAATAATACCGACCTGCTGATCTCCGTCTGCCAAAGGCAATTCCAGCGCTGCCGCCGCTCCCAACACAGACGAAATGCCCGGAATAGATACAATCGGCACCTCAGGATGAAGATCCTTCATGAGCCGTGCCAAATGAATAAAGGTACTGTACAGATTAGGGTCTCCCTCTGTGACAAAGGCTACATCCTTGCCTTGACTCAGTGCCTCCCAGCAAGCAAACACCGTTTTGTTCCACTCCCGCTCCAGTACAACCGGGTCCTTGGTCATTGGAAAAATGAGTCCCAGCATCTCCTTTTCCTCCGGGTTGACGTACAACTCCACGATCTCGTGAGCATACGATTTGCCTCCCCGGCGTTTCTTCGGATAAGCCACAACTGCACATTCCTGAATCATGCGATACGCCTTGACTGTAATCAGCTCGGGATCACCCGGCCCCACGCCTACGCCGTAAAGTGTTCCTGTTGCCGCCGTATTCATGCTGTCTCTCTCCCCCTCTTGAATTACCAGCTTACTCCCCTACTACTTCGTCAGCCACGTCCACCGACGGCTGTCCTGTAATCACATATATCGGATTGAGTCCGTCAAAACGAGTCATATTCAAAATCGGCTTGCTGCGCGCTGTTTGCAATAACGTCACCGAAGTTTCGAGACCTGCTGCTTGCATCGCTTTCATACCGTCATGCAGTGTCTCAACCGTTGCAGCATTCACTACAATTCGTCCGTCCTTACGCAGACGGGAAGCACACAGACGAATCAGCTCAGCCAATTCTCCCCCGCTCCCGCCAATAAACACCGCATCCGGGTCTGGCAGATCTTCCAATCCGGCAGGCGCTTTGGCATGAATAACCGGAAAATCGGTGCGAAATTTGATTTTGTTCGCTTCCACATTAGCCAGATCACCTTCGTTCTTCTCAATGGCAAATACTTGCCCATACCTGGCTAGCCGAGCACATTCTACCGCTACAGAGCCAGAGCCTGCGCCGATATCCCATACGATGCTTCGTTCGGTCAATCGCAGCTCGGACAAGCTGAATACGCGTACTTCACGCTTCGTGATCAGCCCTTTTTCCGGCTTGCGCTGGTGAAATTCCGCATCCTCGAAGCCAAATCCCCGCCGAATTGCAGGCACGTTTTCCCCCTTACGGCGGCGCAAAATAACCACATTCAATGGTTGGAACGTTCTCTGCGCCATCTCTTCCAGCGTATAATGCTGATACACCTCATCCGGTCCGCCCAAATGCTCGCCGACAAAAGCATCATATTCCGTCATGCCATAATGCAGCAGATAGGCAGCGACTGCACCGGGATGATTCCGGTCGTCCGTCAACAGCGCGACCTTGTTCTGTCCGTCAATCCGCTGCGCCAGTCCGGTCATCGGGCGACCGTGTACGCTTTCCAGCACCGCATCCTGCCAGCTTTCACCGAGACGCGCAAACGCCAGCTGAACCGAGCTAAGATGCGGCATAATATCCAGATGTTCCGCCCCCAGCTTGGCAGACAAATAACCTGCAATTCCAAAAAAAAGCGGATCGCCGGACGCAAGCACGACAATATCCTTGTCCTCACGCAACCGTCCCAATTCTTCCACCACGGCGGATAAGCCGCTCTTTAATGTTCGTTTTTCCCCTGCGGCTGCCTTGAAAAATCCTAGCTGGCGTTCTCCACCAACCAGCAGGTCCGCACGCTCAATTTGCTCCAATGTTTCCTGCGACAGACCTGCCGCTCCATTTTCACCGATACCAATGACACGGATCACTTTACTCACCGACTCTCGCCCTCCCCAGCACGTTCCCTTTCAGCGTTATCAGTACCATTTCCACAACGATTCCACCACCTGCATGCTCCAGACAATGCTGACATCCATAGGTACACAGCTTTTCAAAAAAGCTCAGCGCATTCGCTTCGGTCATCATATCCGCCACCTGCGTAGCTGTATTCGCCTCTGCCACTGCCGCTGCAAGCGACTCATCCACACCCGCTTCACGCGCGACCTCAGCCAAAAAGCCAAAATCCACCGGAGCGCTCTTGGAGTGAACCATCATGATACCTTGAGCGACCTTGGACAGCTTACCGGGCATACCGACGAGAATAATCTTTTTCATTCCCAGCCGTTTCCCATGCTTTATAGCAAAGCCAACAAAGTCCCCCATCTGAATAAAGGCCTCTTCCGTCAGCTGATCATACATTTGCATGGCGTATTTTTCACTGCTGCCGCCTGTGGTCAGGACTATCTCCTGGCAGTTCATCGCTTGCGCAACTGATATGGCCTGCACGACACTGGCTTTATAAGCAGACGTGGAAAACGGAACGACCACACCACGCGTGCCTAGTATGGAAATACCGCCAAGAATGCCAAGCCGCCCGTTCAGCGTTTTCTTGGCAATTTCTTCACCGTCCGGTACGCTGATGACGACACGGACACCTTTGGCCGATCCGTGCTCCTCAAGCACACCTGTCACAGCCTCCGTAATCATCCGGCGCGGCACCGGATTAATCGCTGCTTCTCCGACAGGCACAGGCAGACCGGGCTTCGTTACCCGCCCCACGCCGATGCCACCGTCCAGTTCAATGCCCGGCTCCTCGCGCCAGCTAACGGACGCGATAATTCTCGCCTGATGCGTGGCATCTGGGTCATCGCCACCGTCCTTGATCGTCGTGCAGGAAGCTTCGTCCGCGTCCAACACAGGCTCAATCAGCTCAAACGCATGATCGAAGCCCGCGGGCAGCGATATCACTGCTTCCTTCGGCGGAATGCCCGTGATGAGCAGTTGTACCGCTCCTTTGGCTACTGCAGCCGCACAAGCTCCTGTCGTAAAGCCTGACCGCATTGGCTTGTCCGGTGCGGGAGCTTCACCGCTTTTCATCCGTTTGGGCTTGTCGGCGGACGCCGCTTCCTTTTCCATGCCAATTCCTCCTTAACCTCTTCTGCTGATCATGTTCCAATTCATTTCATGATACAGCAAACGGACAATCGCATCTAGCGGACAGCCATTAAGGAGATCGCATTCAATGCTGCTACGACAATTGTACTGCCGCCCTTGCGTCCAATATTCGTAATGAACGGAATATCCAGCTTGCGCAGCTCGTCCTTGGATTCTGCCGCCGATACGAAGCCTACGGGCATGCCAATCACCAGTCCGGGCTTGGCCGCTCCTTCTTTCACCAGACGAATCAGCTCCAGCAACGCTGTCGGCGCATTACCAATCGCATAGATACCACCTTCGCTCGCCTGAATCGCTTTGCGCATCGAAATAATGGCGCGTGTCGTATTCAGCCTTTTCGCTTCTTCCATGACGTCAGGGTCAGATATGTACACATGCACAACCCCGCCAAATTGACGGATACGATCCTTACTCAGCCCCGCTTGAATCATCTGCACATCTGCCACTACCTGCTGGCCTGCGCGAATAGCTGCAATCCCGGCTTCAATCGCTTTTGGATGAAACACCATGCTGCGGCCCAGCTCAAAATCAGCAGATGCATGAATGACACGCTGTACAACGGGATATTGCTCTGCTGTAAAAGGATGCTCTCCCAATTCTTCTGTGATCATCTCGAAGCTTTTGCCTTCAATCTCCTGCGGCTGTACCGTTAGCGGTTTAAATTCTGTTTTGAAATCCATGGTAGACCACTCCCTTATGGAAAATTAGAAAATAGTTTAGGAAAATGACAATTCATTGCTACTAAATCATGGATACCTGTAAAAACACCTGTTTTAAGATGACTATATTTTAAATACATGCCAGAAGTCGTTCCTGATGAACTGGACTCGCAGGGGTAAGGCTCAACTCAAATTGAAGTTTTCTCTTTTGCTGTACGCAGTGCGTTGATGACTCCGTCGAAATGATCAAATACTGTGCCAAATTCCACTTCCGGCCTGGAAATCAAAAGTACGTGAATCCCCAGCTCCAATGCAGATTGAACCTTTTCATCCACTGCTCCCGTGCTTCCGCTTTCCTTGGTGACCATCACGGTCGTGCCATAGTGCTTGTACAATGCTTCGTTCATCTCGCGGGAAAAGGGTCCCTGCATGGCAATAATATTTTTTTGCTCCATGCCCAGTTCGCCGCATTTCTCCATATTGTCCAGGCGCGGCAGCATGCGTATAACCAGACGAATCTCCGGGTCTCCGAGTAAATGCTTGGTGAACGTGCCGAGCGTCTTACTGCCCGTCGTAAGCATTACAGAACCTTTGAGTTGCTTCGCTTGTAATGCGGCTTCTTCATAGGAAGACACGATGTGGAGCAACGGATGATTGTCATATACAAGTCCTGTCCGCTCATAGCGAATATAAGGAACCCCGGACTCGCGAGCGGCTGTCATCGCATTCGCATGTGCTTCTTCTGCAAAAGGATGACTGGCATCAACAACCGCCTGTATTCCAAGCTCCCGAATCATTGCAGCCATTTCATCGGCTGTCATTCGGCCTGTGCGTACGTCTAGTCCCGCTTCAGACAAGCTGGCTGCCGCGCTTTCGGTTACGACTGAGGTCAATACGTTGAAGCCATTGTCACGGATTTGCAGCGCCAATTCCCGAGCATCGCTCGTTCCGCATAGCATGAATATCATGAGCCCTTCACCTGCCCGCTTCCATTCACTACAGATGGCGTATGTGAATGCTCGTGATGGTGATTATGGTCATCATGGCTGTGAGCATGGACATGCTCATGAGTGTGATCGTGGCTGTGTGTATGGTGATCATGATGGTCGTGCTCATGTGCATGATGGTGGTGATGTTCATGTTCATGATGATGATCGTGGTCATGGTCATGATCGTGGTGATGATGGTGGTGCTCCTGCGCCTCCAGACGGAACTGGCAGTTATCACAATTGGCCGTAACCTTGCCGAACAAACCTTCCTTAGCTCGCTCCAGCACCAGTTCAACCAATTGGGGATGGAAACCAAAATATCCGCCCATCTCCACTTGTAATGCAGGGTGAGCCTCGGCAAATTCCTGGGTCATTTCTCCGATGCGTTTAATCAGCACACCCGTGAACAGAAAATAGGGAAGCACGATAATCTTTTTGGCCCCCAATCGTACACAACGCTCCAATCCATCGGGAAAGGAAGGCTGCGTCACACCGATAAAGCTGCTCTCTACCCATGTATAAGAAAGCTTCTCCCACAGCATACGGGTGATTTTGAAAAAGTCACTGTTCGCATCTGGATCGCTACTTCCGCGTCCTAATACAAGTACCGCCGTTTCCTCGTCAGGTACCTCGACAGATGCCTCGACAGCGCTAATCATCCCCGCTGGAACTGCAACCGGCTGGGCCTCTTTCAAGCGGCTTAGCAGAATGCTGACGATTTTCTCGTGAACACCAATCGGACGTCCGTATACAAATTCCACCTGCGGATATTTCGCCTTTGCCCGGTCAATAGCCATCGGAATATCAATTTTGGCATGTACCGCTGCGAACAAAATAATCGGAATAAGAACGACACGCGTCGCCCCTTTCTCCACACAAGTTTGCATCCCATCAGCAATGCTGGGACGTGCCAGCTCCAAGAAACAGGTTTCCACGCACATATCCGGTACCCGATCTGCCACTGCCTGTGCAAATTCCAGCAGTTCCTGGTTCCCCTCCGGGTCCCGACTTCCATGTCCAACCAACAATATTGCATCCACTGCTGTTGTTTCCTCCTCTTTAATAGGGATAGCCTGCATGACGCCCTATTTTATATATATGCTTGTATCCCGTTCATCAGGCCTTCAGTCCATTAATCACCACAAACCGCATTCACTTCTACCGTTACTGGTGCATCTTCATGCCGGAACCCCGCAACGACACCTACACGCTTAAAAAATTTATGAAAGCGCTCATTCGGATGTCCTTTTTCCTTATATTCAGCGATGACATGCTCCACGATGTCCGTAATCTGATCACCCGGAATTCCTTCCGCTACAGGCTGAGCGGCATGAGCATTGCGGCCGAATTTTTTGCCACCGAGGAAGAGATCGTACCCACCCTTGCGATAGACGATTCCGATATCCTCCAGTACGGCTCCATAGCAGGCCATACCGCATCCGTTCAAAGCAATGCTCGTTTCCTTGGGTGCCTGTAATCCGCCAAGTACAACCTGTAAATGCTCAGCCACAGGCACAGCGTCATCCTTCTCCATATTGCAGAAGTCGCACGCCTTTACCTTAAACACATCGCCAATCGGCATGACAATGAATCGTTCATCCCGCAGCCGCCCGACCAGTTCCTCGGGGTCTGCACACGGCACGCGCAGCACGATCTGATGATCCGGCGTGTATTCCAGCTCGCCATCATCACCCGCTACCTCGGCGAGCAGCGCCATCTGACGAGCGGTGAACTTCTTGTTTCCCACACCCGGGGAAACGCCCACCTCAAATAGCGCAGGCTTGCCAAAGCCGCCTGTCGCCATCACGGCCGGGGCTCCCGCTCCGGCCACCGCTGACGTTCCGGCGGTGCTCTTGGCGGCAGGCGCTTGCCCGCTCCAGCGAGCGTTGGCTTCGCCAGGCAGCTTACCGCCGATAGCGAGGCGGCTTAGCGCCTCTGCCGCCAGCGATGCCGGGGCTACGCCGGTTTGCACAGCAGTCGTTGCCTGCACGGCAGCCATCGCTTGCGGGCGTGCCTGCGTGGCAACCGCAGCGCCGCTCGCGGAGGGTCCAGCGGGCGTAGTGGGGGCTGCGCCTGCCTGCGGTGTATCCTCTTGCGCGCCCAGCGACCACGGCTCCGCTTCCGTGCGGAGCCGCTGATGTGGCTTGAGCGCCTGCTCGGTCGCATCCAGCGTGTATTTGCGCTGATATCCGCGCGGAGTCACGATCAAGCCGTCATACACCGTCGTCGAGGAATTGCCGATGATTACAGTCGTCAGCATCCCGATGTCGTGGTTCAGCATATCTTCCAGCGTCGTTACAATAACTTGCTGACGTTCACGATAAGCACTCTTCACCAGCCCAACCGGAGTTTGCGGATCGCGGTAACGCAGCAAAATGGACTGCGTCTCCACAATCTGGCGGGTACGCCGGCCACTGCGCGGATTATATAATGCAATCACAAAATCGGCCGAAGCCGCTGCTTCTACGCGCTTCACAATCGTTTCCCATGGGGTCAGATGATCACTCAGACTAATTGTGCACGCATCATGCATAACTGGCGCCCCCAACAGTGATGCACAGGACTGAATAGCCGAGATCCCCGGCACGACTTCTACTTCAACTCCGTCCTCGCGTCGCCAGCCTTTTTGCATCAGCACTTCGTACACCAGCCCTGCCATGCCATAGACTCCTGCATCTCCACTGGAAATGACGGCTACCTTCTTGCCCATCTCTGCTTGGCGAACCGCCTCCTGCGCACGGCTCACTTCCTCTGTCATCCCTGTACGTACAATCTCCTGTCCGTTCAACAACGGACGGATCAAATCAACATAGGTATTGTAGCCGATAATGACCTCACTTTCGGCCAGCGCATCCAGCGCCCGTTTTGTGATATGTTCCATATCTCCTGGTCCAAATCCAATCACCAACAATTTTCCTAATGGGCTCATCGGGCTCCTCCTATTCATCCTTTTCAGGGCAGCTATGCTATCTATTCCAATGATTTTTGGACATCCTGTAACTCAAAAAAGCCCCATCCTACCCGGATGGGGCTTCTATGTACGTATCTCTCATCAGACGAACAAACAGCGTAAGAAGACACGATTTGTCTTCCTCCAGCCTGCCGTTGTTTTCCATCTGTCTGTTTACGCTTCAAACGCTGCTGCACGTTCATATCCACGCAAACCTCTAGCCAACATGGAAAAAGCAACGTGTGCCTGATTTCCTGATTTCGTACACCCATCCTCTCCGCGAAGGTTAACGGTGCATACAGATCAAGGTAGGTCTCCTGGCTTGGCATCAACGGATTCTTTCGTCTTCCCCGTTTTTCACGAGTGACCAATTAAAAAAATCCTCTTCCTTACAGTGGCGGGACCGCTCGGGATTTGCACCCGATTCCCTGTTACCCTTTGCTCAACCGCAAAGGCACCTTGTCTGTCCGCTATTTGATTATGGGTCTTATCATAACCTTGCCTCAATCAGTTGTGCAAGCACGAAAAACGCTTTATTTTAAGTTCTCTGCTTTCTTTTTTAACATATGTAGCAATTCGTCCGGGTCCGCAGAGATACTCAGTAGCGCTGGATGATCAGCTCCGGTAAACCCTTCCTGAACGCTATGACGTACCATTTCTATCAACGGGTCAAAATATCCATTTACATTCAGCAGCCCAATAGGCTTGCGATGAATGCCAATTTGCGCCCAGCACAATACCTCGAACAGCTCCTCAAAGGTTCCCAAACCACCCGGAAGGGCAATAAAAGCATCGGCCATCTCGCTCATTGCCGCTTTACGCTCATGCATGCTTGCTACCTCAATAAACTCGGTAACTCCCCGATGTACGATCTCTGCATCGAATAACAGGGTGGGCATAATACCGGTGACCTGACCGTCACCCGCCAGCAGTCCATCCGCCACCTCTCCCATCAACCCCCTGCTAGAGCCACCATAGATCAGACGGATATGATGGCGAGCCATGGCTTCCCCCAGCTTGCCTGCCGCCTCAACATATACCGATGAATGTCCAGGTCTGGACCCGGCAAATACGCAAATAGAATTCATTAACGTCTCAGCTCCTGTCCTCAAGTATCATGCATCGAAACTTATTCATTATATTAGACAAATATTTTCGCTATAACAAAAAACTTTATCGATGCATGTCCAACAAAAAAAGATAAAGACCTCGTAGGCCCTTATCTTTATTTTACTCTGGATTAGTAAATATAAGTTCATTTTCTGCTTACAGCACTATCATTTTCTAACTCATTTCAAATGACCGTTCACACTCTTCAGACCGTAGCCATGCGCCGAATCACGATGTTCAAAATATTTGCCCAGCTCCACCATCATCGCGCCCATGCGTTCTTCAGTTGGGAACACGATTCGTTCAATCCCTTCTTCCACAATGGACTGTGCGGTCACTTTGCCTACCGATACAGCAATGACATCTTCACGAAAAGCTTCCAGCAAATCTTCAATTCGGTTTTGCTCTCTGGCATATTGGGCCAAAAATCGAATTTGCGGACCACTTGTGAACGTAACAGCATCAACATTACGATGGATAACATCCTCTAGTAACGCCTGCAATTTTGCTTCCTCAGGTGGGATATGCTTATAAGGAAGTACCTGGCGGGTCACTGCCCCCTGCTCGTCCAGCCATTTTACCAACCGTGGGGCTGGATCGCCATGCAGTTGCAACAGCACTTCCTTCCCCTTCAGATCGTATGGGGCGAAAGCTCCTGTCAATCCGATCAAACTTCCGTCCTCGTCTCGTACTGCTGGCGTAAAGCCACGCTTTTTGAGTCCATTGACCGTCTTGTAGCCCCGCGCTGCAATGTTGGAAGATTGCAGCAACTCTATAATCTGCTCAGCCACACCCATATCCTCTGCCATATCGAACAGGGCATCCAGCCCCATGCCTGTCGTGAAGATGTACCAGTCCGGAGGGTTCTTTACCCACGATACAACAGCGTTGCGCAGCTCGATATCATCTAGAAAAACAGTGCCCTGGGCCGGACGATGTACTGGCTCCCCTCCCATCTTCACAACTAGCAGCGCCATTTCGTCTGCTTTACGGGGACCAGCAAGAGCGACTCTCTTACCTGCCATGCGTTGTGCCATTCTGTTTCCTCCCTAGTAGAAGTCGTATTTCTTTCTACCAAGTATACAATCAGAGGGGTAAAAGACAAATAAGAATTACTTTTTCGATGAATACAGTAATCTTATAAGTGGGTGTGTCCTGTTCTATCTCCCTGCCGGCTTTCTAGCTGACTACTGCTATCCCGCTCTCCGTTAGATGCCTTATCATCTCCGCCTTTCCCTTTAGATTTGGGTCGGAGCAACATCCATAGTACCAAGGGCATAAGTACAAAAAAAATGATCATCACCGCGGTCCACTCCCGGCTGAAATCAAAAACTTGCACGATGTTGGAGAACAGCATAAACGAACAGACATAACCTAACAAACCTACGGGCCAAACCATCAGACTCCCCCAGGCATGGGAGAACATACGCTTTACCGCCAAACTGGTAACGTACAGATCAATTCCGATCTTCGTAAGAAAGGTTGGTACGGTCAGTGCTGCCACGAACAAGTCGAACCGATCCAGAAAGTCCGTTAGCTGCAATTGACGCACCAGTTCATACGATGGATAGAACAGCCGTGACAAGATAGGAACACCAATAACCAACTCCGACTGCAACACCAGCATGATCAGAAAAGCGGTTCCGAGCAAATGCCCATACCACGCACTACGTCCATTATAACTCTTTCCAGAAATAACAAAGGGAACCATCAGGATATCGGCCATATATCCCAGCATGCGCCAGCTGCCCTTGATCACTCCCTCTACCTCTGGATGTAAGTAGGGTCTCAGCATCGAAAAATCCATATTACGCCCAAAAAAAAGCGGCATGGTCAACAGCGTCAAAATCAACATCGGCAAAAAAATCTCGGCCATATTCACGATGGTGCTTATTCCGCCTTTGGCCATAAATACCAGAGTCAACAGCAAAATAAGAGAAGTGACCACAATCGGAGTCAGCGGCAAAAGCACAACCTCCACTAAATCCGTGATAATTCTCAAATCCCGTGCAAAAATGATCAGGAATAAAATAAGGTAGACTGCAAGCAGCATACGTCCCAGCACAGGATGAGAGCTCACCATCGCCTGCATTAGATCCTGGTCAGGAAAACGACGCTTGAGTTTCAACATCGCCCAGATCGGCAAGCATAGCACGATAGCCGCAATTATACAGGTCCAGTAGGCATGCTGATTCGCGTGATCCGCTGCCTGCGCCGGAGCATGTATAAGGGTAATACCGACCTCCATCAATACACCCAGCAGTACGATTTGTCTGGTTGTGAACTGTTTCATACAGGTCATCCTCCTTTTCTCCGCAGGCATCCAATACACGATTTACAACGTAGGGGGGAGCCACAAGTCAATAAAACGGGTAATCCATGTAGCCACATAAACGGAACTCTTCGTCGATGTTCCGTAAATCCAGATACCAATGCTAATAACATACAATACGCGGGAGACCCAACGATTGATGGCAGGTGCACTATTAATACTTTTGCGATCAATCAGATACATGAAGAGCATAGCCAGCAATAAAGGTAATAAGAATACTTTATTCATTCTGGATTTTCTCCTTTTTGACCCCGAATGGTTTGGTGACCGCACCGATATTCTCAATATGCACGACCGGATCTATGGTGATCTCCACCTTGGGATATAGTTGCTCCCATTGAGGTTTAATCCGTTTCCATTCATCCGGGTGACTCGTAATAATAGCCCGGCCCAAACCAAGTATGTCTGAGTGATACTTTTGCTGGATTACCTTGACACCCTCTCCCAGTTCCCTCTTAATTTCCTCGGCTGTCTGATGTTCCAGCCACTTCAAATTTTCCTCGTTAGAAATATCGAAATCCGTCTCATTCTCCTTCACATTCCCATTGCAGTTCATATGAACGGTCATTCGAATCTCATTCCCCTGAATATAGGGCTTAATATGGACTTTATTTTCGATGAGGTGTACAGATATATAGCCTCTACCTTTGGGAGGGGGGATAAATATTTCTGTCTCCTTGGCTTGTTCCATACCCAAAAGCAGAAATCGACTGAGATGGTTATCAATAATCCCTGTTAACCTGTCTTGTCGAAAGACTGCCAATCCATCGATCTGAATATTCGTCTTCTTGTCTTTAAGACTAGCGGGCCCATTCTTCACCAGAGACATTACTGGCACCACCGGGTCAATGCCTTCCAGCAGGACGGAATTCATCAGCAGTTTAACGGAACGAGGTTTTTTCATATAGGAAAAGTTAAGCTCACGCACCATTTCCGCTGGATATTGCTCAATCGGAGCATCTGCCTGAAGCACTTCCATCGCTGACCCCTTCGTGATAACAACCAGGGAAGACAGACGGTTCTGCGGAATACGTGCAATGACATCCATCATTTTGCTAATCCCTTCCCGTGCCAGCGTCTCGCCGAACAGCAGTACCCGCCGATGGGAGTAATTAAGTGTTCGCGAAACCCCGCGCTGTTCCTCGGTACTTGCTCCTCGAAAGCTTGGACCTGTTTTGGACTCCAGATAGTAGGACTTCGTACCGCTTGTACCTCCCCCTCCTCCTGTGCTGCCCGAAGATCCGAGTTGTCCAGGCAAAGCAATTTGCATCGTTACCCGGTATTGATCGCCTTCCTTGTCTAGCCCGGTACCCATCACAAAGGCCACATCGTTCACTTCACGGCGATCCCAGCATCCTCCCAAAAGAACAGAACAAAGCAGCAGACAACAGAGCACAGCCGCTTTACGTATTTTTTGTGTATTCGATTTGGGCTTCATCACCATCCCTCCTCGGTGGTAGGCGTTCCATTCATCTTTTCCTTCGCTCGTTTGTTGTTGTCTTTACCAATCCAGGAAGGACGTTTAGTCATTTTCCACCAAGGTGCACGGACGACGATATCCTTTTGATCCGTATGGTTGTACGGGCTATATCCACTCATGTAAGGGACACCAAACGATGTTAGCTTGGTTAGATGCGTAGCAATCAGCGTTGTCGCAATAATGATCCCAAACAATCCGAATAAACCCGCCATCAGCATGATTGGAAATCGTAGCAGGCGAATCGTGATGGCAAAGTTAAAGCGTGGAATGGTAAACGAAGCAATACCTGTGAGCGACACAACAATGACTATGGGTGCCGATACAATCCCTGCCTGTACTGCAGCCTGCCCAATAACGAGTGCGCCAAGGATACTGACTGCCTGACCGACCGTTTTGGGGAGACGAATCCCTGCTTCACGTAATGCCTCAAAAGAAATTTCCATCATTAACGCCTCCACCAGTGCTGGAAAAGGGATGGATTCACGAGCCGCTGCAATACTCAATATGAGTGTCGTCGGCAGCATATCATGATGATAGGTCGTAACCGCTACATATATTGCTGGCAGAAAGAGAGCCATGATGAGAAAAAGAAAACGAATCCAGCGCACCATATTACTGATGAAAAAACGTTCGTAATAATCCTCGCTTGCTTGCATCATCTGCCACATCGTGACCGGCCCAATCAGGGCAAAAGGCGTTCCGTCAACAAAAATGGCAAAACGTCCTTCCAGTAATTGGGCAGTGACGGTATCCGGGCGTTCAGTATATTCCATTTGCGGAAACGGAGAAAAGGGATGGTCCTCAATCAGTTCCTCAATATATCCAGTCTCCAAAACACCATCAATTTTAATATCGCTGAGCCTTTTTTTTACATCCTCCACCAGTTTGGGATCTATGATCCCTTCAATATAGGTAAGGACGACGCTCGTTTGAGTTTCTGTTCCGATGGTCATGCTGTACATCTTGAGCTTGGAGGTCTTCAACTTGAAACGCAACAGTGCTGTATTGACGCGAAGGGTCTCAGTGAAGCCCTCACGCGGCCCGCGAATAACCGCTTCTGTCTGAGGTTCCTCCACGCCACGGCGGACACCACCCTTGGCGCTAAAAATATAAGCACGAGGCGTACCATCTACAAACAAAGCGGCATTGCCGTCCAGTATCGCTGCTGATACCATCTTCCATTCGTCCATCGTTTTAGTCTGGGACATGGAGATACGAGTTTCATCCAACGGCTCCAATTTGCCGTTCACTTCAGGGTCCTTGAGCATCATGCCCAGAATGACAGGCCGCAGGATATGATCCTGCAAATCCTCCGATTTTACCGTACCTTCAAAATAAGCCAACAACCCTTTGCGTTCAGGGGAAATCATGAGCTCTCGATAGACGATATCAGAGCAATCCTTGAAAATGTCACGCAAAGCAATCAAATTGTTTTCCACATTGCTACGCAGCGGCTGTTCCAGCCACGAAGACTCAGGCAGTCCTTTAGGCACATTGGAATTTCGTGTCTTGCGGTCTGCGGCTGGAATCGCTCTCCGGCTCCACGGTAGCTTCGGCAACTTGGGAAAGCGCCCTTTCTTCATCGTTATTCCCCCTTTACGAATGAGCCGAACAGATAATATGACCTATAGGATGTACCAGCCTGCAAAGGATTATGTATCCAATGAACTCAACATGTTGAACGGATAACAAAAAGACCCTGCAATGATGCAGGGCCTTCGAAAAATCCATTATATATCTGAAGATTTATGATAAAGGAATGATTAATCTCCCCAATACTCCTCGGGATGGTATTCAATCTCAGAACCAGCTTTGAACGTAAGCTCATCTGTCTGATCATGATATTCCACGCTTTCCGGAGTGACGTAATACCAATGCTTCACCACGGGTCCATCATCTACCGGCGTTACAAAACGAAATACGTTCAACTCCCCGCTATAACGCACAATCGCCTCCGCCGTCCCACGCGGCAGCCCTTGAAGCGTGAAGCGAAACACGCCGTCCACCGATTCCAAACGGCAATCGAAAACCTGCTTGCGGCTGTCAGCAAAGCTTCGTCCCGTGACGGCATGCTTGATCAGCCATGTTTCCTGCTGCGCCATGTGCGCACCTCCTTTTAGGGCAAATCAATCAACATATAAAAAGCAGACTCCTCTGCTTCCAGTGCTAGCTTTGGCTCCTGCTCAATACGAGCTGAATCGCGCCCTTGCAGAATATGTTCACCGTTCACACGCAGTGAGCCTTCAATGACGAACAGGAACACGCGTCGCCCCTCGGCCTGTGTGAATTCTACTTGCTCTCCAGGCTGAAGCTTGCTTAAATAAATCGTTAAATCCTGGTTGATTGCAGCAATTTCACCCTCTGTGCCCGGTACACGTTTTCCGGCAACGACAGGCAGAAGCTGACCGTGCAGACGCTCAGGATTGAACGCTGTGGCCTCATATGACGGTTTCAGTCCTCTCGTATGCGGGCTAAACCACAATTGCAGCAGACTGACATCCTCCGTTTGTGATGCGTTGTGCTCCGTATGAATGATGCCGTGGCCCGCTGACATTCGCTGAATGCCTCCAAAACGGGTCACTGCTACATGTCCACGGTTGTCTTCATGACGCAGTTCCCCATACAGCACAATCGAAACAATCTCCATATCACTGTGCGGATGCGCCCCAAAGCCCCGTCCCGGTGTGATGACATCGTCATTACAGACACGCATAGGACCAAACGCTGTATTGTTCTCATCCTGATACTCCGCGAATGAAAAGCTGTGACTCCCCCGCAGCCAGCCCTTATCGAAGCTGAATCGGGAAGCCGCCGGATATATTGTAAACATAATAGCCCTCCTTCAGGAAGAAAAATGAGATCAAATCCCTCTCATTGTACCCGAGCCCAAGCGATAAAGCTACGCCTCTGTCTGAGTGATAATCTCATCTATAAAAGACTGCAAGGTACTGGTAACAAAGGCTTCCTTACGTCGGATAAACACCGTTGTTACTTCATTGTACGGCTCAGGCATTGCATGACCGCACACAAGGCCTTGAGACACCAGCCCGCTGATCGAAGATTCGGGAAATACGGTCATTCCAATACCAGCCGCCACACTGCCGATAATCGTCTCAAATGTCCCAAACTCCATAATCTGTTTGGGAATAATTCCTTCCATTTTGAGCCAGGTTTCCAGCCGTCCCCGGTAGCCGCAGCCTTTTTTATATAAGAGAAGCGGACGAGTCGTGAGATCCTCAACGGAAAAATCATCTCCTTGGGATACAAGGACCAGCTTTTCCTGAAATACATCAAACTGTTCAATGAGCGGATGCTTGACCGGCCCGGTCACAAAGGCTCCATCCAGCCGCATTTCTGCAACCTCCTGCACCAGAGACTCTGTAACCCCAGCCTTGAGGGACAACTCGACATCCGGGTACTTGCTATAGTAAGCATGTAAAATGGCCGGGAGGGCAATGACAGTCTCCACAATGCCAATCTCCAGTACCCCCGAAGGTGCAGAGGTATTCTGAAACGCATGTTTCATTTCCTCAAATTGCGATAAAATGCTTTTCGTATATTGCAGCAGACGCTTGCCCTCGGCATTGAGGATCATTCCCCGCTTATGTCTATTAAATAAAGGTGTTTGCAGTTCCTTTTCGAGCAGCTTGATTCTGGCCGTTACATTGGACTGGACATAACTAAGCTCGGCTGCGGCCTTGCTGACACTGCCATGCGCAGCCACCGTCTGGAAAATGTTTAAATCGTTCAGATCCACTACTGCTCCTCCTTATTGTGAAGGGTAAGGGGCCATCAAAATTGACGCGCCTTGTCACTTATTATCATTTTAAATGATCATAATGTTTATTTTCAATCATTTTACCAATAGCTTCCCATCCTTTATGATGTTGTCCATAAGATATGTCCGCTGAGACCGGCAAGGAGGAGCTTTTGCACACCATGAACAGACAAATCATGACCGGATCTTTATTATGCCTAATCGCCAGTATGTCCTGGGGAGCGATGTTTCCGGTTTCGCACATTGCATTACAACACATCAATCCACTGTACTTTTCATTTTTGCGCTATTTATCGGTTACACTCATTTTAGTCGTACTATTGTGGCTTAAAGAGGGAAGGACTGCATTTCGCTTTGAGGGCAAGGGCAAGACGTTGTTATTCTTCGGGACCATGGGATTCACCATTTATAATATGGCCGTTTTCCAGGGACAGCACGCGATGGGGGCAGCAGGCACTCTGGTTGCCTCTATAATGGAAGTGCTAATGCCGATGATTTCTATTGCGATGGTGTGGGTCATGACCCGTAAAATGCCTCCGAGATATACACTAATCAGCATGGTGATTGCGCTGGCCGGGGCTTTACTGGTGATCACGAACGGAAAATGGACCTTTTTCACACTTGCCGGACAACATTTGCTACCGCTGCTGCTTATTTTCGTAGGCGTCGTCGGATGGGTCGTATATTCCATGGGAGGCAGCCATTTTGCAGGATGGTCTACTCTTCGGTATTCAACCCTAACCTGCCTGCTCGGAACTCTCGTCTCCTTCGTAGTCGTCACATTTTCCTCTGCTTTCAACTGGATTGTGGTGCCGGACTGGCAGGCTGTGTGGTCAGTTAAATACGAAATGAGCTTTATGATCCTGCTTCCAGGGTTAGCGGCCCTGCTTAGCTGGAATGCCGGAATCCGAAAGCTATCTCCACTGAACGGAATTCTATTTATTAACTTTGTACCGATTACCACGCTGGTACTCATGTACTTCCAAGGTTATGCCATTAGCCGTTTTGAACTATATGGGACAGTGTTAGTCATTTTCGCACTGATTCTGAACAATATGTTTCAGAGAAGTTCGCTGCGTCCTTCCGACTCACGGGATGTCCGTTTCCGTCTGGACCGCCGCAAGTCCTTCCAACGTTAACTTCTAACTCTGCAAACCAAAAATCATGCTAAAAACATTAAAAAAGCGCCTGGATACAGAGTACAATCTCCTGTATCCGGGCGCTTTTTATCATTTTAGGATTTTCCTTCAACCTGAAAACGTCCAACTAGTTCGCGCAATTCCTCTGCCATTTGGCTCAGGTCCGCTGTAGATGAAGCAATTTCCTCAATAGAAGCAAGCTGTTGCTCAGCTGCTGCTGAGATCGACTCGGTGTTGCTCGCTGCCTCGTCCGAAATGTGGGCAATATCGCTCATAATATCTACGACACCTACAGTCCCTCGTGCCATTTCCTGAGTCACTCCCGTAATGTCATTGATATGCCCCATAGCTCGTTCCACGGCTTGGCTGATTTCCGCAAAGGATTGCTCAGACGTGGTTACCGAATCAATGCCTTCCGTCACCCGTGTCCGCGCTTGATGCATAGCGCCCAGAGCATGATTCATATCCACCTGCATCGCTTCAATGCGCTCCGAGATCAAAGTAGCCGACTTTGCTGATTCCTCAGCCAGCTTACGCACCTCCGTAGCGACCACGGCAAATCCCTTACCATGATCTCCGGCACGTGCGGCCTCAATGGACGCATTCAGTGCCAACAGATTGGTCTGTTTGGCGATACCCGATATAACGCTGATAATATTCACGATTTCACTGGAGCGTTCATTCAGGGAGTCCATAGCCTGTCCGAGATCGTTAACGGTCTCATCGATGTCATGCATCTTCTGTACAGCCTGCGTAGCAGCCTTGCTGCCCTCCTGAGCCGACTCGGCGTTCATCTTCACATGTTCAGATACGCCCACCATACGCTCGGATACGTTCGCTGCTTGCTGAGCAAGCTCCTCCATATTTACAGAGCCGTGCTTAACGCTCTGCACCTGACGTTCGCTGCCCACAGCCACTTCCTGGATAGCAATGGTGACATGCTCAATCGCTTGAGTTGTCTGATCTGCACCCGCAGCCAGTTCCTCCGCTGAAGAACTTACCCGATCTGTCGTTTCGTGTACGCTTCGAATCATTGTGCGCAAACTGTCGACCATGGTTTGGAAGTGAGCAGACAATTCGCCTACCTCATCCGTTTTTCCAGTTTCCAAATCGCCCGTCAAATCTCCTTCACTGATTCGTTCTGCTGATTTTTGCAGCTTACGAATTGGTACCAGAACAGAACGGGTGATCAGGAAAATCGCGAGTAGCGCAATCACCAATGAGCCAGCCAGCACAAAAATGGTTACATAACGCATGGCAGCCGTGGCATCGCTAATCTCGGATTGATAGAAGGTACCTGCAATTTTCCAACCAGTATCCGTATTCGTTACATAGGTCAAATATTTCTCGCGACCTTCATGCATATAGTTGAAGTTCCCGCTCGGCGCAGTATACAACGTATCAAGCGAATTCTCCTGAGGAGATGAGCCCGCTTTAGCCGTAGGATGGACTACGAATTTCTTCGTATGATCCAAAATGATGATATACCCCTCCTGGCCCACTTTGATGGAGGCCAGTTTACGTACACTTTCCAGATTTAGAGAAATCCCGATAACCCCGGACTTGTCGGAAAGCGTCTGAGATACTACGACAACAGGAATACCCGATGAATTAATGATAACAGGCGTAATTGCAACCTTACCGGGCTGCTTCATCGCTTCGATGTACCATGGGCGTGTGCGAGGATCAAAAGTCCCTTCATCCTCCTTGGGCACCCCCCGAATCATCAGCCCCTCCGGTGTACCAACAAAAATATCCGTGGCATCTTCGTGCAAACCCTTGTATTGGATCAGCTTCGGCTGAATCAAAGGGCTGTTTCGACCATCTATCATCGAGCCGTCCAGACGCTCCGCTAAATAACTCGCATCTTTAATTTTACTGGCGATTGCGTATTCAATAATTGAGTTAGCTGTCGCTACCCCCTGATTCGCACTGCCGTGGAGCTGTTTTTCCATAGCATTATATGATGATTTATAGGTCGCAATGGAAATACTTAAGCTCGGAATCAGCAAAACAAGTAAAAAGCCTAAACTTAGCTTGTTCCTGAGTGTCCATATCGTTTTTCTCTTTCGCGTTGTTCCCATGTTTTTTCCCCTTTGCTCATAAAACGATATATTTGAATTACATTCCGTGTTAGTTATATCGGTTGAAAGTAGCAAATGATTTACAATGAAATTTCACAAAGGGGAAAAACAAAAACGCGCCCTATAAGACTAAGGACGCGGTTATATGAACATTTAGACCTGTACGTTAATGTTTTCAGCCTTTTTACGGCCAAATAACTGATCCACTGCCAGAAAGCGTCCACCGACAAGCGCTTGCTGAAGGCTGGTGAACAGAATCAGCAGATCAAATTCAATCGAGCCAAAAGGCTGTCCTTTTTTAGCCGTTAGCAATACACCGATCATAACGATGGTCAATGCCGCTCCAGCCAGTCGTGTTCCGATTCCCAGAACCAGTGCAATACCCCCAACCAGTTCAACCGCAGCGACCACAGGAGCCATCCAGCCAGGGAGTCCGATACTTTGGAAGAAGCCGGAGGTTCCGTCTAGTCCCTGAAACTTTTGTGCACCGTGAACGATAAAAATAACCCCTGTAAAAATCCGTACCAACAATAATCCAATATTCATAAGCGTTTGATTCATTTGCTCATCTCCTTTTAAATTGTATAAAAATTCTGCAATAAACTACACACTGTAGTGTATTACACATTGAGAATCGGTAGCGCAAAAAGCGCCACCTGTAGGAAACATCTTGCCAAACTTAGATTAGCGCCAGTGCAAACATAAGTGTCAACATCACTAGCACATAGCTGGAAAACATAATCGAACGCCAAGGCATTTGAATGACAGGTTCTTGCTGAGGGTCTAAAATACGTGAGATACGATAGTTAATGGACGTTTCTGCAAACGAGGAACAAGCGGCGGAGTTTACCAGGCGAGTATTGGCAGGCGTCATACTCAGAAGCTTGAGCAATGCGCTCCCAATCCCAACTGGTGAACCCGCTCGATGAATCGCTTCGTTATCAGCCAAAATTTCACGGGCCGTCTTATAATGATGGGTAATGTGACGTAGCACCGGCAAGTAAAACAGCTGTTTAGCACATACTTGCAGCAACCAGGTCTTCAACGGATCATAATGTTTCATATGATAGGCTTCATGGTATATGACAGCTTCTTCTTCGTGTTTGTCCAGTACAGACAATAGTGCAGAGGACAATACAATACGTGGCTTCCATAATCCCATGGTGAAGGCGGCTGGCTTGGCATAATCAATGACCCATATCCGATCGGTCCCGAGTTCACCATATCGCTCACCCAGTGCTTCGGTCAGCGGCAGGTCACGCATTCGGTGCAGTCTGCGAAAAGCTGCCCTGGTAGCCATACACTGTCTGACTGCTTCTCCTCCGGCGATAGCGAAGGTAACGAAAACCAGCCCGCTGAGCGCATCCACCATGTAGCCGATTCCGTAATGCTGTAACAAACTTCTGCAAATTTGAAACACGTTATAATTCAATTTCCAGCCGAAAACATGCTGTCCGGCGTACATACCCATCTGTATAAGGGCGAAACCCGAAATCAAGGCGCCTGCTGTAAACAGTAATTTAGAACGTGTTTTCCACATCGCTACATATCCTTTTTCCATTGTTTAATTTTTTGTTCCAGACGTTCGATCAACTTCGGATCGGCCACCTCCAGAGCATCAATCATATGATTGACAGCAAGCGGACCAAATTCGTCCACCAATTCGTGACTCAGTCCCTTGGATTGCTCATCCATGAATTCTTCCCTGCTTAAAACTGGACGATATAAAGACGTTCTCCCACGTATACTCTTACTCAGTATTCCCTTTTCCACTAAACGGTTCATCACGGTCATTACCGTATTGAAGTTAAAGTCCCGATCCCCCTCCAACGCGGTCTGCACTTCTTTGATACTCCGATCCGAAGTGGACCATAAAATATCCATAATTTTGGCTTCCAGAGGTCCGAAAAATCGGTTAAGCCCGGTTTCGCCAGCTTTAAAATTCAGTCGTTTCATAAGAAGCACCTCACACTACCGATTGTAGTGTATATCTCCTGACAAAGTCAACCGTCACACCTAATGTCAGTTTCTTCATGGAATCATATACAAACCGCCGAATGTCTCCATCCGGCGGAAATTCATCGGTATTCATAACTTTCAGTTCAATCTGCCAATCTGTATCCTACACCTCTTACGGTTGCAATATATTCAGGTTCTGCAGGCCGATCATCCAGCTTCTTGCGCAAACTTTTGACATGCACATCTACAACGTTGCTGCCGCCTACAAAATCCGTCTCCCAGATATCGTGCATCATTTGCTCGCGGGAGATCACTTTGCCTTGAGCATCAATCAGCTTCAGCAGCAAATCGTATTCTGTTTTAGTCAGATTCAATTGACTCTCTTCTTTATATACCAGCATTTTATCTCGGTCAATCCAGATGTCCTTGAACACCGTACGACGGCTGGCTTGCGCTGCCTGACGGGAAGTTGCAGGATGGCGTACAATCATCCGTTCAATGTCATGCACCATATGATTGGAAGCCAGCGGCCACACCAGCACCTCTTCTGAAGGAAGCAGCTCATGAGCATGTACAGACACCCGATCCTGAACCACGTACATAACTGGTGTGTCTTTCATGTGTTCTACCTCAAGACGATTGCGAATATCCAGTAATTCACTCTGTGGTTCGGTAGCGGTCAAATCGTAAATCAAGAGATCGCTTCCCAGATGACGCTGCACTTCAGGTTCCCAGCGATGGAAAACCATCACATCAAAACACGCATCTGACAGCGTACGCACCAACCCGTGAACTACACCCGGTACCGAACTGATCAGAATGATACGACGTGTAGTTGGACAATACAAGGGCTCATTGGAAGGAACGGTCTGCACCGTAGGTGTAGAGGGAGCAGCTAACATCGATGTCCAACTGCCCTTCACCCGTCTAGGCATGTCAGCCACTTTGAAACGATTTGTTATCTGATTCGCTTGCTTTGACATTCCTTACACACTCCTCCGAATACGACATGGGCATGGGCAATATTATACCCCGTTTCATGCGCAACCGTGTCAATCCAATCATGTGGGACTTCACTCATCACTTCATCTACTCGGCCGCATACCTGACAAATAATATGCTGATGATCGTCCATCCGCCCGTCATAGCGACTCGCAGCTTCCCCCAGCTTCAATTCACGGATTAATTCCTTATCCGTCAAATAACGCAGTGAATTATATACCGTTCCATAGGCCAGATTATATCCGCGCTCCATCAACCGATTCATAACATCGGCCGCAGTAGGATGATCGTGAGCTTCACGAACCACATCATATACCGCTTGGCGCTGCGAAGTTAAATTTAAAGTTCTCATACCGCATCTCCCTTAACCAACGCAGATTATATTAATTACAAACTTACAATCATATTAAAGATCAATTTAGAATAAGTATAAATCTTAATTTATTTCAAGTCAATGGTATCGGATAAATTGAACGGCTTTGCAACACAATGTATACAGGAGTACATGCTTAGCTTATTTATAATCGGAGGGATATTTTATGAAGATAGTGTGGATATTCACGCTCTTTATGCTGCTAATGCTCGGAACAAGTATATCGATAAAATGGCTTTCTGGTGTTCATCATCCTTGGGAGCCTATTTCATTGGCTTTTTTCACTATGCGACCATCAGAATATGTCGTCCTGGCAGGAATGCTTATAGTGTTCTTTATAAATGTGGGCAAAAAGCCAAGAGGAAACGCATTTCGCTTCCTGTTCTCACAATGGTCACGTTTCCTCAAAGTTCCTACTTCTTCCTCTGATTCTCCGCAACAGAGCCATCAGAAAGAATAAACAAGGGAAAACGCAAACAAATAATGGATGAATATAGATGAGGGACAGTCGTCCAAATTCAAAGTGGCAATCCATGTATTCCGTTCATATTCACTATCCATATTAATAATGACCACATCTCCCAGAATAAAATGGAACATCAAAATGAGCATTTGACCGGTACCGATGTATTTTTTGTCGGCAAGACGATGACTCATGAGACATTTTCCTCTCCTTTTTTATTCCGGGTCTTTCTCAGCCACGACACGATTAGCAGCAAGATAGGAAAAAACACGGCAAATATCGGAAACAGCCATTTCAGCACTAACTCGCCTGTTTGAAGGTGATCTTGATAGCTCAGTGCCATCAATACACAAGAGACTAACATGATAATCCCAAATGGCAGGATCAGTTTATGGTAAGACACTCTCAATACATCCTCTGCGGCTTTAACCGCGGCATAATAGAAGATGAAAATTTTAAAAAAATCAAAGATAATAACGCTCATAACGCCGATGACATCGACTCTGTCGATAAAATCAGATATTTCGACCTTGCTGATCATCGAGAGCAGCGGGTAAGTCGCCCGTTTGAACACATCTTCCCCCAGTGCAAGCACATTGGACAGTGTAACAATAGACAGGAGCAGCCCTCCCAGCAATATAGCAGAGACCCCTACCCCATTGGCACGATAGCCTTTTTTTAATGTGGGGAGAATCATCGCAAACGTAACCATCTCGCCGTACGGTAGCATCACGGCTTGCGAATAAACAACTTGCCATATCGGCTGCCAGCCATGCTCGGCTATGGGCAATATATTGCCGACATCTACAATGCCTGCCAACAAAATTAATATATTCGTAGCCAGGCCCAGCAGTAGCAGCAAAATTAACATGATAATGGCCGTCCGGCCTGCAACCTCGATTCCCAAATACACCACATACATGACAAGTCCAATCATTAAGGCACAAATGACTGTCAACGGCGTATGCTGAAGCGTCCGGTCGGCAATCAGGATCCCCGTGTCCCGAAGATCCCGTGCTCCGCCGTAAAGAAAAAACACGATATATAAAAAAGCAAGCGCACTCCCTGCTTTCTTGCCCAAAAGGGTTCTGCAGTACTGTGTCATTAGCAAGTCGGGAAAACGTCGGTGAAGGCTGCCATAGCATACAAAAAGCATTGCCCCCAAAACCGTGGAAATGAGGATGGCGATCCACGCATCCTTGCCCGCATTCCTTCCGGGAATAGACATCATGGATGTGCCCATCTCAAACAACACCATAAGAGAGATCATCTCTTTTGCACCTATCCGTGTCTTTTTTTTCATGGCCTTCCCTCCTTGCTCTATTTTCACTAGTCTGATTCCCCCTTGGAGTATGGGTTAGTCCGCGACTGAGTGTGTTTCAGTACAGAAGTCACTTGAATACGGACGGTGCTTTCCGCAAAATTACGGCTCCATTCGGAAGAGAGTCTTTTCCATTGTTTGGGATATCTCCTCTCCAGCGCAAGGCCAAAGCCTATTACATCGCTACGGGTACGCTGAACCTCTCTGACTGTTGAAGTGATCACTTTTTTCGTCTCCTCTGTCCATTTCTCCTGCAGTCTTTTCATCGCCTCCGGACTTTGTAAGTTAATCGAGCACTCGGCTTCCTGTACCGCCCCGGTCTGTTTTAGGTTAATCACAAAAACAGGCTCCCCTTGCTCCATCCGTGTGTGTATCTTGGTTGAAGAGAACAAGGTTTCGATGCCAATGGTTTCCCTATCCTTACCGCAGCTCAGTGTTGTTTGGGCACCTTTCACCTTGTTGTTGATCATAGACAGTCCAATGGCCTGATCATCATCCAACCAGCGGACAAGCCGATCCTTTTTGAACACCCCCATTCCCTTAATATGAACAATAGCTTTCGGTAAAATATTGTCCACATTGTTCTTGCTTGAGGCCTGCTCTAAATTCCCATTGACCCCTATGCCCGTCAGCACAGGACCGCCACCCTTATGAGACATGCTGCGAATCACATCGTCGATAGTCACCGCGTAATCCCCGGCATACAAACGCTCCGATGTTTCCAGCTTTCCTGAAATATCATTGGCGGGAATACGACCGATTGCGGTCATGATTGCCAGTACATCCTTCCCAGTATTACCGCGTGCCACCAGCATTTTCACCGGCAGCCGGATTTCTGTAGACCTTTCCAGAGAATCCATCATATCGCCGATTCCAGCCCGTGCCAGCTTTTCACCAATAACGATCAGTTTGGTATGCGCCAAAGAAATGATCCGCGGAACCCTTTGTGAGGCTCTGCGGAGCGCTTGAAACAGATTTTTTCCCTTTTCCCGATACAAAACGACTGGAGTATCTCCTCTCGCTTTGGCTCCGGCGATTTCATCTGCTACGATCACCTGTAGGGAAACCTCATAATCCGACTCCCCAACCAAATCAATTCCTATCCCAGCTACTACTGCTCTCTGGTTTAACTCCACAGAATCCCAGCAACCGGATAACAAGGGAGCGAACAGTAGTAAAACCAAACACAGCCCCCCTATTCTCCTCTTAAAAGTTACTGCACTTTGTTCATTCCTCTTCCGCTGATACACCCTGATTGCCCCCCTCCTGCATCGGTGTGGTTTTATCAGAAGAGGAAATCCCGCTTCCATCCTTCATTCTTTTCTGGTTCTTAGATGTAATGCTTTTAGGACGCTTCCTCATCATCCAGAACGGGAGTCGCAATACGGCATCCTTTTGACTCTCCAGCACAAAAGGGCTGAAAGGCGCCATGTAGGGCACCCCGAAAGAACTCAGACTGTTCATATGAGCAATCAGCGCAATCAACCCCAATGTAATGCCGTATAGCCCCATAAACGCTGACAGTATCATGAAAATAAACCGGCACAATCTCCCGGCCACTGCCATGTTATAGGCTGGGATTGCGAAACTGGCTATTCCCGTCAGGGCTACTACAATTGTGAGCAGCGGGGTGACGACTCCGGCTTCCACGGCCGCTTGACCCAACACAAGCGCTCCTATAACGGATACCGTTTGACCACCCGCACGCGGCATTCGAATACCCGCCTCACGCAAAATCTCAAAGGTAATCTCCAAAATAAACGCCTCTAGAAATGCCGGAAAAGGAACGGATTCCCGCTGAGCCAATATGCTGATCAGTAGTGGAGTCGGTATCATTTCATAATGGTATGTTGTTAAGGCAATGTAGAGAGAAGGCCCTAGAATAAGAATAATGAAGCTGATATATCTAATGAGCCGAACAACAGTCGCCATATCGTAACGCTCTTCATAATCCGAAGAACTCTGAAAAAATTGGGCAAATACTGTAGGCATCACCAGTACAAACGGAGTCCCGTCTACGATGAGCGCCACTCGGCCCTCCATAATATTGCTGCTGATGGTGTCGGGTCTTTCCGTGTTAAAAATCGTTGGGAATGGTGTGAAATGATTTTCTTGTATCATCTCCTCAACCATGCCGGACTCAAATATAGCGTCAATATTGATGTTTTCTATCCGTTTACGAACCTCATCTACGACGCCTGGATTTGCAATGTTCTTCATGTACAGCATGGCCACATTCGTGAGAGACGTGCTTCCCACTTGGAACATCTCCAGTGTAAGATCGGAGCTTTTAATCCGTCGCCGGACCAGAGAAATATTCGTGAATAGGGATTCTACAAATCCCTCTTTCGGTCCTCTGACGACTGTCTGTGTTGTTGGCTCGCTGACTGCGCGTGTCTCTCCCCCACGCGTGCCGCACGCAATCGCTTTTTCGCAGCCTTCCAATAAGATGATCGTGTCCCCCATTAACAGTTGTTCCATCATGGAACTCCAATCATCGCAGTCCTTCACTTCTCCCAGTGCAAGCGCATGACTCTGTATTCTTACGTACAGCGCTTCTGCATTCTCCGCCTCAGCAGCCACTTCAGCAGATGGGCGGCTAAGCATGGATCTCATGATGAGTTCATTCACCGTATCCGTTTTAGCCATACTATCTAGAAACACAATAGCGGCGGGAACCTCCGCCCTCAGCCCCAATTTAAAGCGACGCATCAGAAAGTCTGGGCTATCTGACGTCAATTTCTTAATTTGCTGCAAGTTGGTTTCCAAACAAGTATCGATTTTTAGATAGCGCGGAGAATTTCCATTGTTCTTACCCGCACCCGACTTTTTATTATGTTTGCGATAGGGATAGCGAATCATGAGCAAACCTCATCTCCAGTAAGGCAGCAATAGATACCGCCCATTTTTCCTTATTCTTGTATCTTTGGAGTATGCTCAATCTATTCCCAGTTATGCACCAAATACGTGAACGAAACGTTATAAGCGTACCCGCGTAATAAATTTCAATAAATTCTTCATTTGCAAGCTTAATGTCAGTTTTTTTGATAAAATGAAGAAATATGCCTCTCGGGAGGGTTAACATCTTGTTCAGTACGTTTTTTGTAAATACCTGTATCCTTGTCACCTTTTTGTACATAACCGGCCTCATATCACAAAGATATAAAATCCGTCTGCACACCTTGAAGCGTAAGATGCATTGGATTGGAGGCGCCCTTTTTGGGTGCTACGGCATTGTCATGATGTACTATTCAATTCCAGTAGGATTTAATACGATTGCCGATCTTCGTCATCTGGCCATCGTAGCTACCGCCACTTACATCGGCGGCCCAGCAGCGCTCACGGCTACTCTGTTTATATGTATAGGTAGATTATTGCTGTTTGGTATTAACGATCAAGCCATCGTAGGCGCTATTTTTATGATACTCGTTGGCCTGGGGTGCGCTTTATTGTCACATCTGTCCTGGTCACGTTTACCCAAGCTGATGATTATGAACGTTTTTGCTTTGGGCATTATATTCTGTCCCCTTATGATTAATTTGAAAAATCTTGATGATGTTCTGCACGTGTATCCGCTCCAATTCTTCATTTCCATGGTCGGCGGATGTCTTCTGTACCTCATTGCTGAATCTATCAACACATCCAATGAGCTGTTACTTCGTCTGGAGCATACCTCCTACACAGACCATCTCACTAATTTAAGCAACAGAAGGCAGCTTGAGTTCTCATTGGAAGAGAAGCTCCCTCAAGCTCGCCAACGTCATGAGCATTTATCCGTACTGGTGTTGGATATTGATCACTTCAAGGAAGTCAACGATACCTACGGACATGCCGCAGGAGATGCAGTGCTGCGCCAGCTTGGACAGATTTTAATGGAAAAATGTCGTCCTAATGATGTAGTCACCCGCAGCGGGGGAGAAGAATTCACCGTACTCTTGCCGAATTGCGCTTTTCGGCAAGCACTTCGCATAGCTAATCAAATTCTTAGCGGAGTAAATCAGTATGAGTTTGTTTTAGCGGACGGGTTTATTCTTAAAGTCACCGTGTCCATCGGCGTGACAACCTTTCCAGGTACCGGGGAAGATATGTCCGGGGCAGCCCTATTGGAGCAGGCAGATAAAGCTCTATACGAAGCTAAAAATGCAGGACGTAACCGGGTTTGCTCATATGAAATATAATTTGAGGCATGACCATTTCATAGAAATAGCCGATACAACCCTCTTTTGAGAGTTGTATCGGCTATTATCATTTTGAATCTTCATTATGATTGCATTTCCCCACCACGAGTGATGTACGCTTGGCAAGCGAAGCCAGCGTATGGGCCCCCCATACTTCCAGCATACGTCGTTCGCTCTCGGCTAAAATTTCGGATACGGCTATCGCCAACTCCTCACAAAAAGGATTGGTTTCCGGTTCATGCATCATACCCGGGAAAATTGGATCACATATTTCAATGGCGTGGTATATATCGGCAAGTGTAATATGGTCGGCCGAACGGGTAAGCACATAGCCTCCCTCACGACCTTCGCGTGCTGCAATCAAATCTGCCTGTACAAGTCGCGTCAGCACCCTGCGCACCAAAGTGACTTCGCAGTCAATGGAACGGGCAATAGAACCGCTGGCACAGAGTTCTCCGTGCTTTTCCAAATAGACAAGCGCCTTTACCGCCACCCCAAGCCATCTGGGCGTTGCGGTGCGTAGTCTTTTTTCACTATTCAAATGAGATGACACCCCTAAGCTGTAGAAACTTCGTTGAATGCATTGTACGTGATGTCAGAAGTAAGTTCAAGCCTGAAAGCCGGAATCCTCTGTAGCATGATCATCCAAAATAAAATGAGCTAACCGCACTTCCCCGCTCAACAACAGATATACATCACGTATGCCAGAGACTGAATGTACCGCTTCGGAGAGTGTAACCCAAGCTTGTGCCCCTCCTGTATTGCCCACGTTCACACGTGCCACGGCTTCACTATCGGGTGCATCCAAACACAGCTCAATTGTGGCATCACTGCTGTTGCCTGACACACGGCACTGAAGCTCGGCCACACTCACCGTATCCATGTCTACGCCATGAAAGGCAATCCAACCAGAACGTTGAGGTGCGCGCGGACGTACACAGACCTCCTTTTGCTCCTTGCTTTCATCTAGTACGATGTCGGAGCAATCATCGAAGTTTTCAGCGCGGATACTTCGTCTGGCTTGGCGTGGTGGGATGACATCGCCTCGAACGTACACAGGGTGCTCCAATCGGATATCCGCTGAGGAAGCACCAGCCAGCAGTGTATATTCACCCGATTCAACGCAATAGCAATCCCGCGTAACATCCCAGATCGCCCAATCCTTCATCCGAATCGTAAAGGAAACCGTTCGCGTCTCACCTGCCTCTAAGCGAATACGTTGAAAACCGCACAATGTCTTCAATGGTCGCTTTACTCGTGAGGCACCAGGCCGTACATAGAGTTGCACAACCTCTTCACCAGCAGCTACGCCCCGATTCGTCACCTCTACCCACACCTGGAGCGTATCCATGGCATCCAGTGCAGCAATAGATGTTACGCTATCCTTCAGGGCATCTGTACGCAGGTCACTATATTCAAAAGGCGAATACGTCAATCCATGGCCAAATGGATACAAGGATACACCTTCAAAATATTGATAGGTACGACCACCGCGAATAATATCGTAATCTTTGATGTCGCCCAATTGATCCTCGCTCTGAACCCAGGTCATGTTCAAACGCCCCGCTGGCGCGTAATCTCCAAATAACACATCCGCTATTGCCGTACCATGCTCTTGTCCCGCATGAGACGTGTATACGATCGCTGGAATATGCTCCTGAACCCAAGGGATGGCAAATGGATAGCTACCCGTCAGAACCACAATCGTATTCGGATTGACACGATACACTTCCTCGATAAGCCGTTGCTGGGAAGCTGCCAGTTCCAAGCCTGGGCGATCATTCTCTTCCTTTCCATTGATGAGCGGGTGATTTCCAACAAATACAATGGCTGTATCTGCCGCTTGCGCAGCGGCTATCGCTTCCGCTAAACCATCTGACACCGTCTCTACCTGGAATGTTGTATGGCTCTGTCCTGAAACTGTCGAGGCTGTTGAGACGTTACACTCTACAGCGTTAAGTGCGGATTTTTCAGCCTCCCCTACCTTTAATGAGCCCTCTGTTCCGGCAATGACTGGTTTTCCATTCCATGTCGTCCACAGATGCTCTCCTTGTCCAACAGGAGTCAGCCCAAAGACCTCTTTGACATACCAGCCATACGCTTCATCAGCTGTCACACGAAGCGTTATTTCATCACTCGTCACGTAAGTACCCAGATGCTCATCATGTAACGTCACACTGCCATAGCCCCAATCCGTCATGGTCAATACCGTTGGGTCTCCATCCTGGGATAGGCGCATCTCACCAGAAGAATCAACTGCGAGCTTCGATCCGTCATTCGCCGCCGTCAAGGTCACGCGATCCTTGGCATCAAGGTACACGACGCGTTCCTTCTCGTCCTCGCCTTCCAGCTTGGTACGAATCGCCTCCAGCGGTGTAACCCGGTAGGGCAGCGTACCGGAATACCAGTCGCGGTACACCTCATTGCCATGCGTACCAATGACCGCTACTTTGCCACACCGGGCAGGGTCCAATGGCAAGAGTTCATGCTCATTTTTAAGCAATACGATCTGCTCCCTCGCCGCACGCAACGACAATTCACGGGCTTGCTCTGTCATGAGAGCTTCCTCTCCGATCGAGGCATAGGGGTTGTCTGCAGCCGGATCAAATTCCCCCAACCGAAAACGGACACGGAACGTATGAAACAATGCCCGATCCAAGTCTTCTTCTTGCAGCGATCCTTGTGCCAAAGCTTCTCGAATCGCCCGCTTGGAGAGCTCCGCATCATCTGTAATGCTGTCAATTCCCGCCCGAATAGATTCGGCCACACCTGGCGTGTGGGAATCGTAATACTGATGATCGTTGACAATCCCCATGACATCACCCGCATCACTTACGACAAAGCCGTCCATCCCCCATTCGTCCCTGACAATATCGTTAACCCCATGATATAACGTAGCAGGCGTTCCATTAATCAGGTTGTAGGAAGTCATCATCGACTGGGCGCGGCCTTCCATAAAAGGCTTCTCAAAGGCTCTTAGGTAATATTCTCGCAGGTTTCGTGGATCTATACTGGAGGAGCCACTTCCCCGATCCACTTCATTATTGTTACCCAGAAAATGTTTTAAAGTGGCAACCGCTTTCAAATATACCGGATGATCGCCCTGTATCCCCTTGACTAACTCCTTTGACAGTTCTCCCGTCAAATATGGGTCTTCGCCGTAAGCTTCCTCATTGCGTCCCCATCTTGGGTCACGCTCCATATCCACCGTAGGTGCCCACAAGGTCAGACCGTTTAATTTGGGATCACGACGATAGTAGACACGCGCCTCATCTGCGATAACAGATCCGATTTGACGCATTAATTCCGTATCCCAAGTACATGCCAATCCTACTGGCTGAGGAAATGAAGTCGCCTCACCCAACCATGCTATCCCGTGCGCCGCTTCCGTACCGTGCTTGTAAGCTGCGACTCCCAATCGGTCAATGGCCGGCTGATATTGCAACATGGATTCGATCTTTTCCTCCAAGGTTAGTCGTGACACGAGATCCCGTACACGCTCATCCAGATGAATCTTCGGATCTTGAAATAAATATTCGATATCCGTTGTTTCATGACTCATATCCGTCATCTCCTTATTCCATTTAAGAATATAATGAAAAGGCATACATGAAAGCGTTTTATATATCATAGCTAAAAAGGAGTATCCCGGCAACAATACCGTAAACATCCTATACTGGATGAAAGAGAGTCGCAGCAAAGACAAAAAAAGTTGCATTTTACCTTCAATATACAAAGCTAAAAATAATATTTTTTGGTATAATCAGGATATATCATTGAAGGAGGAAGCGCTGATGAAAAATACCGGAATGACAAGGCCCCTGGATCAATTGGGGCGAATTGTACTCCCTAAGGAAATGCGCACCACAATGGATATCAATATCGGTGATTCGCTTGAATTCTTCGTAGATGAAGAAGGATTTGTATTAAGAAAATACACGGGTGTCTCCTGCAAATTTTGCGGCGCGGTGGATCACTTAACTTATTTTCGGGACAGCTTTATCTGCGCTGATTGCATTCAATTATTAAAGACCGATGAAAATGTGCATGCCACAAGCAATGATGCTATCCAGGCTCAAGAACATACCCAGCCGATCCGAAACAACACAACGTGGCAGCCCAAGCAATCCAGAGTGCAGCAAGGTGAAATGGTAAAAAAGCTTCGCAAGCTAATTCAGGATCACCCGAACCTGCCACAAAAAGTGTATGCAGAAATGCTCGATATCTCCCAAGGCCGGGTGTCCCAGTTGAAAAAGCTACTCTAAACCTTCTAAATCTATATCCCAAAATCATACACAATGTACCGACGACCCTATTCATTTTTTTGTCACAACTTCGATTGCCAGGTATAGAGTAAGGCGCATATCTACGGATGTGCCCCTTACTCTATACCTGGCTTTTTCGTGTCGGCCGCTCTTGCTAATGTGACAATAGTCACATACTCCCGATGTATACGTATATACAATATATAGATCGAAACAATTGGTTATCACTAGATATCATCAATATGTTGTTTTTGTGAAAAATATATATATTTTACTATATGGAGGGTTTTACGATGAAGGTGCTGGAGGAACATCAATTATACGACATCGGCGAGCGGGTCATTGGGGCACAAGATCTGGACATGCTGCGGGAGAATGCAAATTTGAATGGAGAATCGTTCAGCGGCAAAATGAGCAAGCTTGGGTCCGAGTATGCCAAATGGTATGCGCGCCTGCGGGTACTTCCGCCTGAACTGACGAACGCGATTGATCACGGATATGTATATGTTCACGATTTGGACCAATACGCACTCGGAACTACGAATTGTATCTTTATCCCTTTTGGCCGGTTACTACAAGACGGATTCAATACAGGCAATGGCTCTGTACGCACACCGCAAACGATTATGTCCGCTATGGCACTAGTTGCCATCATATTCCAGTCTCAGCAAAATAGCCAATTCGGAGGTGTCTCCGCCAATAAAATAGATTGGGACCTTGCCCCATACGTTGCCCGGTCCTTCCGCAAGCATCTGCGCAAGGGACTTCGGCTGTTCGAGGAAGAGATAGAATCCAGTCTGACTGACGATGAACTACATATGGCCAATCCCCATTTGCAAGAAGCCTGCCCTCGTTCATACGCATTCGCTCGCGAAGAGACGGAGACGGAAACCCGACAGGCTGCTGAATCGCTCATTCATAACCTGAACACCATGAGCAGTCGCGCGGGTGGACAGATTCCATTCACTTCACTGAATTACGGAATGTGCACGTCTGCTGAGGGACGGCTTGTTACTCAATCGCTGCTGGAGGCCACGATTCGCGGCTTGGGTAGCGGGGAAACTCCTATTTTTCCACAGCATATTTTCCAATGCAAAGAGGGAATCAATCAGGCAGAAGGCGACGTCAATTATGATTTGTTCTTACGGGCGGTAGAATGCTCTAGCAGACGGATGTATCCCAATTTTGTGAATGTGGATGCCACCTTTAACCTGCCTTTTTACCGTGCTGATGACCCGGATACCATTATAGCGACAATGGGTTGCCGTACCCGCACCATTTCTGACCGTTTCGGTAGAAATCGGCAGAGTGGTAAGGGAAATCTCTCCTTCAATACCATTAATCTGGTGCGGCTTGGCATTGAGTATGGTATTTGCACAGGCAAACGCCTGACACCTGACCGTGATCGCTTTGATGCGAGACTAGAAGAAGTTATGCGCATTGCGGTGGATGGCTTAATCCATCGCTATCAAATCCAGACCAGCCAGCCGGCCAAAGCCTCGGACTTTATGATGCGCGAAGGGGTATGGGAAGGTGGAGAACAACTAGAGCCAGATGATAAGGTGGGAAGCATACTAAAACACGGTACGCTTTCGATCGGATTCATCGGACTGGCTGAGTGCATGAAGGCACTATACGGGAAACACCACGGGGAGGATGATTTCGTATACCGAGAGGCACAACGAATCATCACTTCTATGCGCGTGTATTGCGATCGAATGAGTGAATATCACAATTTGAATATTACATTGTTCGCTACGCCTGCCGAAGGTCTGTCGGGCAAGTTCACCTTGCTGGATCAACGTGATTTCGGGATTATTCCTGAGGTGAATGATCGAGAATATTACACGAATTCTTTTCATATTCCCGTGTATTACACGCTCCCGGCTGCTCGTAAAATCAGCTTGGAAGCTCCGTTCCATAACCTATGCAACGCTGGTGCGATATCATACATTGAGCTGGACGGTAATGCGCGGAATAACCCGGATGCGTTTCTTAAAATTGTTCAATACGCGCTGCATCAGAATATCGGCTACTTCTCCATCAACCATCCGGTGGATCGTTGTACAGAATGCGGTTATGAAGGGATTATCGGGACAAGCTGCCCCCAATGTGGCACAGATGAGGAGCACACACACTTTCAGCGCTTACGTCGGGTAACCGGATATCTGACAGGGGATTATACCGTTCGCTTTAATGCTGCAAAACAGGCAGAAGTTCGAGACCGGGTGAAACATAAGTGAATTTGTGTGGCTACATTCCGGAATCTCTGAACGAAGGATACGGCCTGCGCACCGTCGTGTTCATTAGCGGTTGCCGTCATGCCTGTCCCGGATGCTTTAATCCAGCGTCGTGGAGCTTCCGTGCAGGTGAGCCATTCACACCCCAACGACAACAGGAAGTCATTCGTGACATCATGGATAATCCGTTGTTGGATGGACTGACTCTCTGCGGGGGAGACCCGTTTTTCTCAGCAGCAGAATGCTCGCAATTTGTGCGCGACTTCCGTGCGGCCTGTCCCGACCGAACCGTGTGGGCTTACACTGGCTTTGTCTATGAAGATCTACTCACAGATCAGGAGCGACAGGAGCTAGCGCTTTTGTGCGATGTGATTGTGGATGGTCGTTTTGTAGAACAGCAAAAGGACCTGACCCTTCCCTTCCGGGGCAGTCGCAACCAGCGTCTGGTAGATGTAAAAGCCAGCATTCAGGCAGGTTACACCGTTTCATTGACTTAAGGCGAAGGTTACTCGGCAAATGCTATATCTAATCTAGGACAAGTCTCCATCATGGATGAGGCTTGTCTTTTTTTGCATATCCCTAACAGATTCCATTGTAGTTTCTATTGCGCATCCTGCAAGTTTCACTTATGATGGTGAACAAGTATACGAGTGCATAATTATTCGTCATACCTTAACCGCATAGCTTGGAGATAGGTGTCTGTTCTATTCAGATCAGGCTTAAAAGGGAAGCCGGTGCAAATCCGGCACGGTCCCGCCACTGTAAACGGGGAACTTTCAGCTGTTCATACAACCACTGGTCCACAGACCGGGAAGGGATGCTGAGAGTCATGATCCGTAAGTCAGGAGACCTGCCTATTTTAACAACATCGCAAGTACCTACGGAAGATAGGGAGGTGTTAAGAGCAGTCGCCGTATTTTTGATTTTTTAATCACGGAGGCATTCTTTCCCCTACTTATTTTTAACTCTGGGGGGAAGAATGCCTTTTTTGGTACGTAAAAATAAAACAGCCACCCACTAGGAGGAAAAGTACATGTCCGTCATTGAATGGCCTGAATTGTCCGGCTTAATTAGCAGTAATCTAGGATATCCGCGTATCGGCGAAAACCGGGAATGGAAGAAAGCACTGGAACGCTTCTGGAACGGCAGTATTAGCGAAAGCGAACTGCAAACGGAAATGAAAAGATTACGGTTGGAGCATCTGAGCAAGCAGCGTGACAAGGGGATTGATCGCATTCCTGTCGGAGACTTCTCCTATTATGATCACATGCTGGATACATCTGTGATGTTTGGTCTCGTACCCGAACGGTTCAACCATCGTCCCGCAGGTCCGATTCCTCTGTCCGTGTATTTCGGGATCGCTCGTGGACAGAAGGGAGCAACCGCCAGTGAAATGACCAAATGGATGAACACCAATTATCACTACATCGTTCCTGAATTGGCAAACGCAGTCCCGGTGTTCACTGAAAATAAACCTTTACGGGCTTATCGTGAAGCAAAACAAGAGCTAGGCATTGATGGGAAACCGGTCCTCATCGGCCCCTATTCATTCGTTACCCTTTCCAAAGGCTATGATCGCAAGGAGCTTGCTTCTATTATAAGAACCTTCCTGCCTTTATACACCCGTGTCCTGTCTGAACTAGCAGCAGAAGGTGTTCAGTGGGTCCAAATCGATGAACCTGTCCTGACCACCTCATTCCCAGTAGAGGATCTGGACATTATTCAGGAAGTCTATGAAGCTTTGGCCCAAGCTGCGCCCTCTTTAAATATAATGCTGCAAACTTACTTTGGCAGCCTGGACCATTATGAGCGTCTGTCCGCACTTCCGGTACAGGGACTGGGTCTTGATTTTGTGTATGATGATGGCGAAAATCTCCAGCATATATTGCAGTATGGTTTCCCTAAAGGAAAAACGCTGGGCGCTGGGGTCATTGACGGGCGCAATATATGGCGCAGCGACCTTAACGCTGTGGCTACCCTGCTGGGTCAGTTAGCAGAACAGACCACTGCCGAGCAGCTTATCGTACAGCCATCATGCAGTCTGCTGCATGTGCCAGTCAGTCTGGAAGCAGAGCACAAGCTGGATCGAGAACTGGTGCAAGCGCTGGCTTTTGCCGATGAAAAGCTTGAGGAAATCGCCGTCCTGACGGCTGCACTTGGCAAACACGATCCATCCGCACTCACCAAGCTTGGACAAAGTGCAGATGCGGTAGCCCGTTTCAACAGCTCAGCGGCACGCGTACAAACAGCTGACGATCTGGCTGACTTGCTGGCAAAGGAGCCTCTAACACGCAGCGTTCCTTTCGCCGAGCGTCGTGAGATTCAGCAAAATAAGCTGAAGTTGCCTCCACTGCCTACGACGACCATTGGTAGCTTCCCGCAAACCGCCGAGATCCGCAAGGCCCGCCTGCACTATCGCAAAGGAGAATGGTCTGCCGAGCAATACCGGACGTTCATCCAACAGCAAATCAAGGAATGGATTGATATTCAGGAGGACATTGGCATTGACGTGCTTGTACACGGGGAATTTGAGCGGACCGATATGGTTGAATTTTTTGGCGAAAAGCTGAACGGTTTTGCTTTTACACAAAACGGATGGGTGCAGTCCTACGGCTCCCGCTGTGTCAAACCGCCGATTATATACGGAGACGTCTCCTTCGATCAGCCCATGACTGTGGAAGAAACGGCATTCGCTCAATCGTTAACTTCCAAGCCTGTTAAGGGAATGCTTACAGGCCCTGTGACCATTTTGAACTGGTCTTTTGAACGTAATGATATTCCGCGAAGCCAAGTTGCTTTACAACTGGCTCTGGCATTACGGGCAGAGGTAGAGGCACTGGAACAAGCGGGCATCAGCATGATTCAGGTCGATGAACCCGCAATTCGTGAAGGGCTTCCGCTGAAAAAAGAACAACAGCAAGCCTATCTGGATTGGGCAGTTCAAGCCTTCCTTGTGACCACGGCCACCGTTGAACCTGCGACCCAAATCCATACGCATATGTGCTATTCCGAATTTCAGCATATGATTCAGTCCATCTCCGACATGGATGCCGACGTTATATCTATTGAAACTTCGCGAAGCCACGGAGAACTGATTGTCAGCTTTGAAGATCAGGTATACGACAAAGGCATCGGTCTGGGCGTGTACGATATCCACAGTCCGCGCATCCCCGATGTATCTGAAATGCTAAGCATGATCCAGCGTGCCTTGCGCGTACTGCCATCTGATTTGTTCTGGGTTAATCCGGATTGTGGTCTGAAAACCCGCACCAAGGAAGAATCTGTCGCCGCCTTGCGACAAATGGTACAAGCGGCTCAAGCAGCCCGAGCTGCACTGGCTGTATCCAACTAATTTTTTTATCGTATCGAATCGCGCCATCATTTTGAGCTTATCCTGTCCCCTTTCCGGCCTTTTTGCTAAAAGCCAGGAAGGGGATTTATTCTAGATCATATAATGTATATACGCCTTGAATATGCTCCGTTTTCATCTGTTTCATATGTACGCCTAAGCCATGTTCTCGATCCCAGGAGCAACTAAAATTCAAATATAGTTCATCCTTTGCCGATGAGTCGGAAATCAGTACAGACATAAGCTGTATTCGATCCAACAATTGTTCCGGCCGCTCCACATAAGGCGCATATTCGTCTGGGTCCTCTCCCCATGTACTGTAAGCATTCCGATACTTTTCCACGATGCCAGCATAATGATGGTGTATGGATTCCAACACTTGAGGATGAATAGCTGATGAATATTCCATATACTGCTCCCATGTCTTTTTTTGCAACTGTGTAGGTTCTTCTATCGTCTGTGCCTGTTCTTCGGAGTCGGCTCCCACGATAAATTCGACTTCTACTTCCGAGGGTTGCCCGCAAAAATTAAGTTGTACTACACCACGCAGAACAATCTCCTCAGATACATCCCAAGATTCATCATCCTGTTCCAGTTCCATATACCACTGTTTCCAATCCATCCTTTACCCACCTCTTCATAAAAAGTATCTTTAACCGTATTGAATACTTTACAATCTATCATTTTAATGAATGAAATTAAAGCGGCATCCTATCTGTGCTTCCAGCCATATTTCGATGAATTCCCAAATAAAAATACTTTTTTCTACAACATTCGCTACTCAATAAAGCCTCCAAGGAAGGAAATCTGTCCATTTTGACACAAATATTTTATTATTAAAAATTTAGTACCTTGCATTAATCAGTACATGATGTTAAATTATACCTGACTACTGTTCTATAATTAGTACCCGTGACAAATTATGCACAAACACACGTTTCTTTCCCTTATTCCGAACGACACCTATGAATTATTGATAACATCCAGGAAGGGAGCACCGCTCGTGAATGTGAACATCCAATTCAAAAAAGGGGTACTGGAACTGTGCGTTCTAGTTCTAATTGGACGCAAAGACCGTTATGGCTACGAGTTGGCGCAAGCCGTCTCCCGTCATATTGAAGTAGCCGAGGGAGCCCTATATCCACTGCTTCGCCGTCTGGTATCAGAAGGATACTGCACAACGTATTTACAGGAATCGACCGAGGGGCCTCCTCGCAAATATTATCGGCTGACCGATACTGGCAGTCATTATACAAGAATACTTACGCGGGAATGGAATGATTTTGTCCATAATGTCGCAAGCCTACTGGAGGAAGGAAATACCGATGAATAGAAAACAGTTTCTTACAGAGGTGGAACAGCGTCTTTCTCCTCTCCCTGCAGAGGTACGCAATGAGCTGCTTAGTGATTTGAGCCAGCATTTTGACTACGGGTTAGTTAATGGCAAAAGCGAAAGTGAGATTGCCAATGAGCTGGGTAACCCAGAGGATATTGCCCGAGAAGCGTTGGATGATCCCAATGCAGCCTGGAACGCTTCTCCTCCGCTTCGCCAGGGAAGCTTTGCACGCAATATTTTTACTTTCCTAGGGCTGTTGTTTCTTAACTTGCTGATCTCCATCCCGATTATGGCTACCCTATGGGTAGTATGGGCTTCATTGGCTGTGGTATCGATCAGCTTCATTGTAGCCCCCCTTCTCGCTGTTACTGATTATGCGCTAAACAGCACCTTTTACCCGGCCAAATTCTTTTTCTCTATCACGTTGACGGGTATAGGTCTATTGCTGCTGCCTGGAGTACGTTATCTCTTACTCCTTATGGTCAGGGGCACTGTACGATACTGGAAATGGAATCAGACTACCCTGAGGGGAGCTTACTAACAACATGAATAAAAAGTGGTTTATTGCAGCAGGTCTGTGCATTGTCATCGGTGTAGCCGGAATGGTGGCCTACGGTGCCCCATGGAGTCAACAAGTCATGAAGGAAACAACTGCGATTAACAAAAAATGGACGTTTACACGTGGTCAGCTACAGAAGCTGAAAGTGGACAGCTCCGATGATGTCTCTATTTTGTTTACTCCTGGCTCTGGCGACCAAGGTACGATACGCATTAGTGGAGAAGTTCAGACAAAGGTAGCCGACCAAATTCATAATGCCCGAATTGAGAACGGTAAGCTTACGATTCAATCGGAGCCGGCCCCTTCCTTGTCATTCTTTTCGATCACTCCTGATTTGGATCAAACGATTACCGTAGAGATGCCCTCTGGCGAAACACTAACTGACCTACAGGTAGATGCACATTCAGGGAATGTAAAACTTCAGGATGCCTCCGTGCAGAATACTTCCATCACCGCTACTTCAGGCACTGCCGAGATTACAAACCTCCAAAGTACCCACCTGATCGCAAATTTAACATCCGGCAATTTTACAGCCAGTCAGCTTGCAGCAGATATGGAGTTAAAGCTTACTTCAGGTGATGTTACCATTCGTGATTATAGCGGTAATGGCCTTATTTCCCTAACCTCAGGGGAGACAAATATTACGCAACGTGCCGTAGCCAACTTGGAAGTGAATGCTGATTCTGGTGACGTGAAGATTAAGCAAGCTCCCAATTTTAAAGGTGTTTATAATGTCCGCTCTGACTCTGGGAGTATCAATACTCCCGAATCTGTTCCCGGTAGTGTGAACGTGATTAAGGTCGAAACCACTTCAGGGGATATTTATATTTCCAAATAGAGACCTCTAAATGAATGCCTCATCAGAGGCGAAGTTTGGTTCAATGAGTTTAACCTTGTATAATGTAACCATGTGCCCAGATGCACAACCACATTATAGATTAATAAGGAGGAGACTGGATGGAACTTAAGAATAAAACAGCTATTATTACAGGAGCCAGTAAAGGAATCGGTAAAGCAATTGCCGAAACTTTAGCTAAGGAAGGCGTTAACCTGGGATTAATTTCACGCACATTGACTGACCTGCAAAAGCTGCAGGATTCACTGGGGAGTACATACGGTGTGAAAGTGGTGAGTGCTGTTGCAGATATATCGGATCGCTCACAGGCCGCTGCCGCTGTAGCCTCACTGGAACATGAGCTAGGCGCTGTCGACATTTTGATCAACAATGCAGGCATTGCTACCTTTGGCACAGTCGCGGAGATGGACCCCGAAGAGTGGGAACGTATTATTCGCGTAAACCTGATGGGAACCTATTATGTCACACATGCTGTGCTTCCAAGCATGCTGGCGCAAAAGAGCGGAAACATTATTAATATTTCCTCGACGGCAGGAGAACGGGGTTTTGCAACAGGCTCAGCATATTGCGCATCCAAATTTGCTTTGATGGGCTTCACGGAAGCACTGATGCAGGAAGTTCGCAAATCTAACATTCGCGTCACCGCGCTGACTCCAAGCACTGTCAATACAGAACTGGCGGCAAACGCAGGATTACCTATTGGTGATGAGGATCGCATGCTTCAACCGCAGGATTTGGCCGATCTGACATTAGCCACATTGAAACTGCCTCCACGAGTTCAATTAAAAGTAGCCGGTATTTGGACAACCAACCCACAGTAGTTCGACATGACATCTTAGATTCATTGGCTGTACAATGCTCCGGCAGACGTAATTGTTCGTCATGCCGGAGCTTTTTTTTTCAGCATAGCTATACCAAAACAAACTGTAATATAAGCGCTTTGTACTTCCAGCATATATACATACAATTCCTACAACTATAAGCGCATTTCAGGAAAGGGGAAAAATGATGAAGAACACAGGAATGACACGGCCATTAGACCATTTAGGCCGCATTGTGCTGCCTAAGGAGCTGCGCAATTCTATGAATATTAATATTGGAGATGCCCTCGATTTTTTTATTACCCCAGAGGGACTGATGATTCGCAAGTATACGGGGGTTTCTTGCTATTTTTGTGGTGCCGTAGATCATTTGAGCTATTTCAGGGATCATCTGATATGCAAAAGTTGTATTGAAAATCTGAAGAGCGATAATCCTTCTAGTCATTTGAGTGAAGCACGTCCTGTCCAGCCCAAGAAAAGAAGGAGTTACAGAAATCAGAATGATCTCCTGAATAAACTAAAACAGCTCATGCAGGAGCACCCAAATGTATCTCAAAAAGAATTAGCCGAAATGCTCGAACTATCCCAGGGACGCGTGTCGCAGCTTAAAAAGCTACTCCTTTAGATCATCCGACCCAATCTCGTCTGTTTTAATCAACAAAAAAAGAGCCTGACGGCTCTCGGATCATCTTTGTTACGCAATGTCAGACTGCTCCATAATCGGGACCCGATAGGCCAGCAAGGACTCGTCTATTACGGCAGAAATAAACGTTGCATCTATTTCAGGCACCAGCCCAAGCGCATAATTCCATGCGTTTTCTTCAATTTGCAGCGCAAGTCGTTGCCGGGTCCCTATCCCACTCTCTTGCTCCAACGCATCGGAGAGGTTCACTAATTCCGTATCGGCGGCGTGCCCAATCTCATGTGCAAGCACAACTGTAAAATACTCCTCAACTCGATCAATGCTGCCGAACATCTGTAAACACTGTGTTTCGATAACGTCCGTATACATGGTAATGGCGTGAGCATTCATAGCATATTTGCCCCCAATCAGCCTTCCACCAGGAAAACGTTTCTCCAGCTTGACTGCCACACCTATAGCAGCCCGTTCCAAAAGCTCAGCGACAATGCGCTCTGCCTGATATCTTTCCAACTTAACTTCGCTCCTCAAACCAGAATATATAAAGTGATATTTACTCTAAATTCATGAAATCATGGATGTGTTCATACCATACACAGTACGATATTATACCTTTTTACAAAGGAGAATACCATGTCAGAAGATTATTATGTAGGCTGGGGAACACTTGCCCTGATTAATGCCGGCTTGGCACAATCCAAAAATCGGAGCGGGCTAAATTGGTTTTTTCTCTCCCTATTAATAGGACCACTGGCTACCCTATTTATCGTTGCATGGGATAAGCTCGAGTCCTAATCCAGCAATCAGGTCATTCCCATCGTTATCCGGAATGAAAAGGGCAGCCTTGGCGTTTCTGCTGAAGCACTGTATCTGATGCTGTATTAGCCTGTCTCGACATATACGACTTCTCTTGAACTCCGAAATTCGGCTTCACAAGCCGATTATCGTAGGAATTATGAAAAATATGCGTTGTCGCCGGGGATAGCGGGGGAATCAGCCATGTCCAATTGCCTGTCAGTGCGCGCCCAGCCTTGGCTTCCCGTTCCTCAAACAGCTTGAATTGTGCCGCTGCGGTATGGTGGTCGACAATGCTGACTCCCGCCTTTTTGAAAGAATGCAGCACAGCAATATTCAATTCCACCAGTGCCCGATCACGCCAAAGCGTTGTTTCACTCGTCGTATCCAGCCCCATCAGCTTAGCCACCTGTGGCAACATATTATAGCGGAAGGTATCCGCAAAATTGCGGGCGCCGATTTCTGTTCCCATATACCAGCCGTTAAAGGGAGCCGCTGTATAGATGATACCGCCAATCTCCAGCGTCATGTCCGAAATCATAGGCACAGCATACCAACGTAATCCCAAGGAAGCGAAACCCGAGATTTCTGGATGCTCAATGGCCACCTCCATAACCAAATGTTCAGGAATATCATATAGCTCGGGAGGCCGCCCGCCTGCTTCCACAACCAGTGGCAATATATCAAAAGGGGTCATCGCTCCTTGCCAGCCCATGTCTTTACAAGCATTGGTAAAATCTACCGAGATCGGGTCCCCGATGACCCCTTGATCGGTTTCATATCCAGCGTAACGAATGAGTTGATGGTTCCAGATGCGGATATTCGGCTGCCCTGGCTTGGAGGCGCGGAATACAGTAAGCGTTGGCTTAATTTTACCGCCATTCGTTCCTATGCGTATATGCTCCAAGAGCTCGCGAACCACTTCCGTTGCATCTGACGCGCCCCGCGCATCCCTGACCAAAAGCTTGTCCCAAAATAAGCGACCGATGCAACGATTGCTATTGCGCCAAGCCATAAGTGCCCCGTGCTCCAGCTCTTCGTACGTATGATCATACGTTCCCGTAGTCTCTATGTCGTGACGAATATTAAGAAGCCGGGCCTCCGCTTCATCGCGGCTTCGGCCCAGCTCCTCATAACATGTATATATAAACTGCTCCGCTTCATGCAAAAGCTGTTGTTTCACTTCCATAACACACACCCCATCCCGGCAGCTCTATAACTCTAGAGCCTGTGGTCTTCCACGCCTTCTCGTTATTATACTCCAGTGGCAGAGTGGAACCAACGGGATGTGTGTCTTGTTCACCTGATCTCCATATACATGGAAGTCTATACCAATGGGTTATCCCAAATACGCACTCAGCATCCAGATATGTTTATCCATTGCTTCTCTTAAGCCGTTAAGAAGATCCTCTGTCGCTTTATCCTGTGCCGCTTCCGCTGCTTCCATCCCATTAGCCAGCTCAACAGTGATGGTTTTAAAATCAGCAACAACGGACTTCACCATATCCTCAGCTGTCTGCTCACCTGCGGACTCCTGAATAGCTGAAAGTTGCAAATGCTCCTTCAAGGTCGCAGCCGGACGGCCACCAATAGCCAACAATCGTTCAGCAATCGTATCTAGATTAGCTGTTGCTTCATTATAAAGTTCTTCAAATTTAGCATGCAATGTGAAGAATTTAGGTCCTTTCACATACCAGTGGAAATAATGCAGTTTCGTGTACAATACAGACCAGGTAGCTACCTGACGATTCAATGCCTTGTGCAATTCTTGAATAGCCTCTTGTGTAGGTGCGTTCGTATGATTTAATGTACTCATGTTTAAAATCCCCTCTCGTTCAAATATAGTTGGTGTAAAGCTTGGATGCTCGTTAGCAGTAGTGTCTGATTTTCTTCAAAATTCCATGCGTCAATCCAATAAATCTTAATCAATTAATTTAGACTTAATCTAAATCCTGTTTTAATTATAACACTGTGACGATGTTTTTCAAGTCCTTATTCGATTTTAATCATGAAGATTACATGAACTAATTGTAAAGCAAACTCTACATGCAATCGGGTACCCAGAATCAAGACTTGTTTATCTTTTATACATAGGTTACATCAATAGGAGGATAGAAGATGTTAACTTTGTCTGCTAAAGCATCAAAAAAGAGCCGGCCCATAAGAGGGTCGGCTCTTTTATTATTCTTGCATCTCTGAAGTTTCCACGATTAAAGGTACAACCTTGCCAGCATTTACATCAATCAGGCCGTGATCGGTAATTTTCAAGGCCGGGCTGACCGGCAAAGAATGCGTGCTCAGCGACATGATTGGATTGTAATGGCGGTAGCCCAGCGACAGCAAGGCTGAACGCAGCTCCTTCACATGCGCCGCAACCATTTCCAGCGGTCCTTCTGTTAAGATCCCGCCTACGGTTAAAGGCAAATGGGACAGCACCTTGCCATTTTCAACTACGCAAAAACCGCCTTGGCTGGCAAGAACCGTATTCGCAGCCAGTATCATATCTTGCTTGTTATGCCCTACGACCAGCAAGTTATGGTTATCGTGCGAATAGGTGGTTGCCACTGCCCCACGTTTAATCGTATCTCCTCCGATCAAACCGTAAGCACGGTTGCCATTCTTTCCATACCTCTCAAACGTAGCAATCAGTCCATGTTCACCATGTTCCCATACCAGTTCCCCCTGCTCTACTTGTGCAGGTGCAATCCGTTCACTTGTAAAAGTAGAGCCATCTTTGACCATCATAACACGGCATTGATGTGTGCCATCAGCTACATCCATCTTTACAGTAAAATCCTGCTCCGTGAGCGGATTGAGCTTCACACTTTGATAAAAGTGGGCGGGGAAGCGGCATTTTATTGGTGCTTGATGGTATTCCTCGAACTTATCGAATACCTTGAGTCCGTCCTTATAGACTTGCTCCACATCAAATTGACCAAGATCCGACAGCAGTACAAAGTCAGCTATTTTTCCCGGTGCAATGGTTCCGCGGTCATGCATACGCATCCGTGCAGCAGGAGTAAACGTAGCTGCATAAATGGCATCCTCAGGCTTCATGCCCATTCCGATTGCTTTACTTACAATATGGTTTAGATGCCCTCGCTCTACGAAAGAGTCTGGCATCACATCATCCGTTACAAAGCAAAAATGTTGTGCCACATCTTCCTGAATAAGATAGTCCATCACTTCAGGGGTCATGGATTTTTCCTGGATTTCAATAAACATCCCCGCAGCCATCCGCGCCTTCATACCTTCAATACTTTGGTGAGTATGGTCTGAGCCTATCCCCGCATAGATCAACTGATGCAGGTCCAGATCAAGCAACTGTGGCGTATGACCTTCAATGATCAGCTCCGGGTAGTGCTCACGAACATGGCGTAAGATGCGATTCGTTTTGCTCTCCGGATCACGAATGACATCCACATAGTTCATAATTTCACCCAGGCAGATCATTTCACCCGTTTGCAGCAGCGCATCAATTTCGGGAATACCGATCTCGCCTCCTGAGGTTTCGAGCGGCGTTGCCGGGACAGAGCTTGGGATGCCGTAGAACATATCAGCCACGCAATCCTTGCTGGCTTCCATCATTTCCTGGACGCCTTCCAATCCGAAAACATTCGCCATTTCGTGCGGTTCTGGTACAATCGTCGTTATCCCATTGCGAATCAGTCCATAGGAAAAGGTTGCCGGTGTCACCATTGTGCTTTCGATATGCAAATGGATGTCGATCAGGCCGGGAATCATATATTTCCCGTGCCCTTCGACAATTTCAGCAGCCTCGAAAGACTCCAGACCACGCTGACCGATATACATAAACTTGCCATCAAGTATAGCTACATTACCTTCTTCGAACGTCTTGTAGTAACTGTTATACACCTTAACTTGTAAAATCATTTTGTCTGCACGCATGATGTATCTCCTTCATCGAACCCGCTGATTATTGGACCAGCACCATTTTATCTGCCGGAAAATGCAGGGTAACCCGCTGACCACTCAGGTAGGGCGTATCCATTTCCTGATTAGCCGTAAAGTTGCCTTTCGCCGTTTCTACCACATACTGATAGCTACGCCCCAGGTAAGTACTTACCTTAATAATACCGGGGAGCTCATTTTCTCCTGTCTCGTTGCCTTCTGTTCGAATGACCAAATCATCCGGACGAATAGCGCCCTGACGAGCACCCAGCTGGGCCGTACCCTGATTACGCGCTACGCCGAATGAAAGATCACCTGTATTCAGTCGAATACGATCCCCTTCTTCAGTACGCTCGTCAAAGCTTAGAAAATTATTAAACCCAATAAAACGGGCGACAAATTCGGTCGTCGGATATTTAAAAATGGTCGATGGAGCATCTAATTGTTCGATGTTCCCCTTATTCATAATCGCAACCTGGTCAGAAATCGAAAAACATTCCTCCTGATCATGCGATACATACACGGTAGTGATGCCCAGTTCCTGTTGAATACGGCGGATTTCCACACGCATATTTACACGCAGGTTAGCATCCAAGTTACTCAGAGGTTCATCAAACAACAGCAGATCGGGTTCAATCACAAGCGCTCGCGCAATCGCAACACGTTGACGCTGTCCGCCTGATAATTCACCGGGGAAACGTTTTTCAAATCCCCCCAGGCTAACCGTTCCCAGCATCTTCATAACGCGGCGCTTTATATCATCTTCCTTTACTTTGCGTAACCGCAAACCAAAGGCAACATTATCAAAAACAGACAAATGCGGAAAGAGTGCATAACTTTGAAATACAAAGCCGAAGTTCCGTTTATTCACCGGAACCCGAGTATAATCCTTATCGCCAAACAAAAATGTTCCTTGTTTAGCTTCGAGAAATCCTGCAATGAGACGAAGTGTGGTCGTTTTGCCACAACCACTCGGTCCGAGCAACGAGAGCAATTGCCCCCGTTCAAGCTGCAAATCGAAATCCTGCAAGATCAGTTGGTTGTCATAAGCGACCGATACGCGATCCAGAGTAAGCAGTGCCATAAGGTTGAAGCCTCCATTACCTTTTAGTGAAGTAAGACAATCCCATCAGTCGTTCAATCAAGAACATCAGGATACCGGTTAAAATCATCAGCATAACCGAAATCGCCGCAATCGTCGGGTCAAAATAATTTTCGACGTAAGTCAGCATTTGAATGGGCAGGGTGCTGAATCCCGGTCCTGTCATAAAGACGGAAATGTCGACATTGTTGAATGATTCCAGAAAGGCAATCAGGATAGCCGCAATAATGCCTGAGCGGATGTTGGGCAGAACCACTTTGAAAAAGGTTTCCAGCCGTCCAGCCCCCAAACTAAGCGCTGCTTCCTCAATCGCAAAATCAAAGTTAGACAAACTGGATGCAATGACTCTAATAATGAACGGCAACATAATCACCGTATGTCCGATCAATAGTCCAGCATATACTGGTAAATGGTAAACTATGATCAAATAGCGCAGCAGTGTAAAACCAAGCACAATACCCGGTATGAGCAACGGAGAAAGGAACAAAGCATTCAGCGCATCCTTCCCACGAAACGAAAAACGACTAAGCGCATAGGCGGCAGGCATACCAATCAGCAGTGCCAAGATGTTGCCTAGCAGAGAGACCACAATGGACGTTTTGAACGTGGACATAAACAAATCCACTTCAAAAATATTTTCATACCAGCGCAAGGAAAAGCCCTGCGGAGGGAATTTTAATACCGTGCCCGGCTCGAAAGAAGTGACCGATATGATCAACAGCGGACCGAGCAGAAAGATGAAGACCAGCAGGCTAAAGAAGCCTAGTCCGTAATGTTTCTCCCGCATATCCACCTACCCCTTCGGATTGAGTTTATGGGCCGCCTTATTTAAGAGACCGACCACGATAAATGTAATAACAATCATAATTGTTGCAATAACAGAAGCTAAAAACCAGTCGTTTAGCGTCATCGCGTTCTGATACAAAAATGTAGCGATAACCCGCTGTTTTCCTCCAAGTAGTGCTGGTGTCGTATATGCAGTCAGGCTGCCCACGAAAACGAGAATGCTTCCAATGATCAGGCCAGGCACAGACAGCGGAAATACGATTTTACGAAATGCGCTGAATCTGGAGGCCCCGAGGCTCTGAGCAGCATGAACAAGATCACCGTCGATATTTTCGAGTACACCAATCAGTGAAATAATCATCAGCGGTAAAAACAAATGAACCAGACCAATAATCATCGCTGCCGGAGTATACAAAATATTCAGCGGCTCATCTACAAGTCCTAAACCGATGAGCACGTTATTTAACAGTCCCTTGCGACCCAGAATGACCATCCAGCTGAATGACCGCACCACCGGACTCGTCAACAAGGGGAAGATAGCCAGCGCTAACAAAATCCCTTTACGACGCGGGGCCTTTTGCGAAATATAATAAGCCGTCGGGAAGCCAAGTAATACGCACACGAGTGTCGTTACGACACTGACTTCCAGCGTAGTCAGCAATATTTTCAGAAAGTAAGGGTCCTTGAAGAAATGGAGATAGCCTTCTAGGGTGAATGAGCTGTTCTGTACGAAGGTCGAACCGATCGTCAACACAATCGGAATGACCATGAACACCGCCAGAAAGAGCAGACCTGGCAGCAGCAGCCAATACAAGTATGTTTTCTTCATGGGTAGCTCCTTGCGGTTATCAAAATGTTATTCCTTATTCAGCACCTGGATAAATAGCTCCAGAAAAGCTTCGCTGTCCACCTGTTCACATACATTCATATTGGGGCTATGATTGAGGCGGTTCTGCACATCGCCCACCGTTTGTCCGTCACATATACGACTGGAGGTTTCCACGTCGACATACAACGACGAGGTATCGACTAACCCCGAATTCAATGCGACACCCACGGCAAGCGGGTCATGAAGCGCACACGCCTTTACCCCGTTGCGTTCTTCATAACGCTTGGTATAAACGGCCGTGCTTTGAGCTACATAATTACGAATTCCAGGATGGGACAGACGAGCAATATGATCGGCAGTCAGCAGAGCCTTCCGTGTTACATCCAGTCCCACCTGTATCAACCGACCAAATCCCGCATGAAATACGATTCGTGCGGCTTCAGGGTCAGCATACATGTTGTACTCCGCTACAGGTGTAATATTGCCGCACCCGTGAATAACACCGCCCATAAAAATGACTTCATCGACGTGATCCGTCAGTTCGGGACACTTCAGCAGCGCCAGTGCCAGATTGGTGAGTGGCCCGGTGCAAATGAGCGTCACTTCCCCCGGGTGAGCCATCACGGTGTCAATAATGATATCCGATGCAAAACCTTCGGACGCAGACATGGCTGGGACTACTCCACTCAGTGCGCCTCCAATGCCGTCTTCTCCATGGACACGATGCTCGTGCAGGCCTTTACGTATTAAGGGGGCCTCCGCCCCCCGATAAACCGGAATATCCGGTCTATCCAAAAGGTCGAGGATTTTGCATGTGTTCAATGTTGCTTGTTTAAGTGAAACATTACCGCATACCGTAGTAATCGCTTGGATATCCAGCTGACCACTTTTGGCGGCTAGTAAAATACCCAACGCATCATCAATGCCCGTATCTACATCTAATATAACCTTCTTCATTATTGTGCAACTTCCCGGTTCCAGCGATCTGTCCATGCCTTGATATGATCGTTAACGAACTTCATATCCAGCTTGGTCAGCTTGTTCACTACCTCTGTACCGTACGTAATTCCCTCTGTATCCGCACCGGACAGTACCACCTGCGTATTCACCGGGGAATCAACCTTTGCCTTGGCAGACTTTTCTTGAACTTCCTTACTCAGCTGCCAGTTGATAAATTCCTCAGCCAGTTCCTTCTGGTCGGAGCCTTTCACTACATTAATTGTGTTCATTACTGCGTATGCACCTTCACTAGGAGCTACAAATTTCGCTCCTGGCACAGCCGCCTGCAAATCTTTGAAGTACATTTCCATGATTGGACCGCCGGCAATTTCTTGTTGACTAAACATGTTCACAAACTCAGATGTTTTGCTATAAAACTTAACGATATTCGGACTCAGCTCTTTCAGTTTTCCGAAGGCTTGGTCTTCATTAAACTCCTTACTACCCGCTACCTTGGAGGCTGCATCTACCATCATCGGTCCGGCAGTCGCCGTAATATTCGGCAAAGTCACGTTTCCTTTGAACTCAGTTCCCCACAGGTCAGCCCAAGAGGTCACATTCTTTTTCACCAGCTCCGGATTATAGGCAATACCGAGACGCCCGACCGTATAAGCAGGACCATACTCCTCACCCAGCGGTGCTTTGGCAATATCATAAATTTGGTTCAGGTTCGGCACCTTGCTGCGATCCAGCTTCTCAAACAATCCCTGTTGGATTCCTTGTTGAGCATAATAATCAGACAGATAAATCAGATCGACATCTGTGCTGCCTTGACTGATTTTGTTCAACCGTTCCGCATTATTTCCAATTTCGACCACGATGTCAACGTTATGTTCTTTTTCAAAAGGCTCGTACACTTCTTTGTTAAAAAAGTCCTCGGAAAAGCCCCATGTGGAAATAACTAGTTTCTTTTTCCCATCAGCTGAACCATCTTTTCCATCTGTCTGACCGCCAGTAGCATTACTGCCGCAACCTGCCAGTACCACGGATGCCAAGGTCACAGCCATAAACCCTTTAAACCATTTCTTCATATGAAACTCCCCCTATTTTTTTATTATGCACACCTTATGACACAAAAAAGAAAAGTACTCTTGTAAAACAAGAATACTTTTCTTCGTAAACAAAGAATAAGTTGATCCCGCTGCGCGTTATAACAGGTTCTCCCCTCAGATAGATCCGAAGCGAAAAGCCGAATATCCAATTTTATTAGGATTCCTTCAGAATGATGTTCGTAATAGCCCACTGCGTTGCTGAATCATAATCACGCAGTAAAGCATCTATATCGAGCTCCATATCCTCAATCAGCTTCTCGCGAAGTCTCTTCTTGTACAGCATGGACATTCGGAAATCCACTTCCAGCTTCAAGCCGGGGGCTTCCACTTCCAATGCTGCCGAGCGTGGAGAACGCCGGTGCTTCGCCACAAAGGTAACAATGTTGTTCTCAACGGTGGCCCGCAGCAGCGTGGTCCCGAAGCCGAACAGTTCCTTTGAAACTTCATTGTAAATCTGGCACATCCGCTTCTTGCTTTCGTTACTGTCGAGCAGCGTCATGAACCCACCCTCATCAGCATATTACGTACAATCAATCTTTCAACACGATAGATTATACATAAATATACGATAAATAGCAAACAAAAATCCCTAATCCAATCACATTCAATGCGAAAAAGCGAACAATATGTCGAACTTTGTAGCTTTTCAACATTTTTACACCTTTTTTAACTCATCTTCAAGCTTCCGAACGCTGCTATATTCGCCCACAGGGCAATTTAAAGTAGACTCCGGTAAATCTCTGGCCAAGGGTTTTATCGTCGTCATTCCAGAGGAAATTTTTTCCTTCTACTATATATGTAGTTTTTACTTAAATGCATTTAACCGTACCCCGCGGGAGTCCCCTAGCGATTGTACGGTTTTTTTATGTTATATAGCTGACTGGCCAGATGGGAACCCCTTCAAGAAAAAGCCGATAGAATCCACGAGGACACTACAAGAGTAGCCGGCCACAGCAGCATAAAGTTAGCTATGATATACGCCCTCTTAAAAGCATAACGATGATAAAAATACCAACAGCTCCATGATATGAATATTCCTATCGGGTAGCTCATTATGACATAGGCAAAAATATAATTGCTGAGATAATCTCCAGCTGTTGGTGCATCGAAAGAAAATGCGACCACCATCAGCATGGCCGGATAGGCAAATAGCGTTAAGCCATAAACGATATTCAATATAAGTAAAATGACAAATGCATTTTGATCTTTCATGATGTTCTCCTAACTATTGCAGTCCGCCTGTATCACCATTGTGCAGCCCGTTTGCGTCTCTCCTCACGCCGATCAGCTTCTTCCATTTTGCGAATATAACGTTTCAACTGCTCTTTATGCTCGTCCAATTCTTGTATTCGTACCGTGGTTCCTTGGAGAAACACCTCCATTTTACGTGTTAATTCAGCAGCTGATTCTCCCCGCCATTCATGCAGCCTACCATATATATTTTTCATCTGCTGCTCCTGATGCTGAAGTCTTTGCTTTAGCTGCTCGCATTGCTGAACAGCCCTACGCAGATCCCCCAGGCTCAAAGATATTCTGCTCATCTCTTTCGCCTCCCGTTGTGTTCTTCCAGCTGCTCTTTCTTATTGATCCACCATCGTAAATTCCTGGCCCTTACGATCTATATATTCTGCTATCTCCGTAATCGATTCCTGATACCAGCGATTAATCCGATCTAACGTTGCCGTTGCACTATGCGCAAGCGGGGTCAAAGACTGACTTTCACTTGTCCCGATATGAGCCTGAAATAACTGAATGGACGCACGGGTATCACTGGAAAATCCATGCAAGCTAGAACGCATCTGATTAGCCGCATGCTTTAGCTCCTCAGGTGTTAATTGAATTGTGCCTGCATTCTTGTTGCCCACAAAATATGCCCCACCATGGGTGCGACCATCTTGTTGTCCTGCTCCCATCAAATTCACACCCAGTGCAGTAGCAGCAAACTGCCCGAAGGCCCCCATTTGTCCCCCATAGCGTTCAACCAGATCGCCCATGACTTCCTTGAGCTCTGCTCGCGCGGCCAGCATTTGCTCGTATGCCTGCACCCGTGGATTGCCTTCCACCAATTGACCGTCCATCGTGTACAGTGGATTGCTGATATTGCCATTTTCATCAAACGTAAAGTTTCCCATGCTATGAGTGTTCTCTCCACCTAATACAGAATTATAGAATTTGGTGAATGCATCTTGCTGTATCATAGGCAATGTAATCGGAACATAAACAATAGGAGTCCATTTTGGGCCAAGAATTAGTCTTTCCAATTCGGTTTTTCTTTCCAAGGGAATTGAAACAGGAATAGTAAACTTGGCTACATTGGCAGTCTTATAATCACTCCCAATATGATACGTTTCCCCCACATGTTGGTTAGCCTTAGTGGCTCCCCCACCAACACTATCTCCGGGATGGGCAAAAGCCACATTAGTCTTCTTGAATTCTCCTGCTTTTACCCTCTTTTGAAGATCTTCAGGCAATAAATGTACAATACCCGGAGCAGCAAAACTCACGGATGATAAACCATTTTTCACTGCAATATATTCTGCTTCTGCACCGCCTAAAGAATGGCCTGTCGTAGAAATTTCAGCAGCGGGGTACTTCTTCTTCACTTCGTCATACAGTGTTTGGGCTTTTGTAAATTGATTATCCTGATACTGTGACTCATACTGATGAAATGAACTTTGTACCTGTGGGGGGAGCTTTTTTATCTCTTCTTGATTATTTATATAATAATCGTGAACTTGATTTAAATTTTTCGCTCGTCCGCCCACAACATCGCTAATGTCCGTTCCTATGTCCATCGCTCTACTCCATATTGGTCTTCCCCCTGGTTCAGTTCCCCTATATCCTATAATCACCTGATTGCTATTCTCATTGTGAAAAACGGTCGCATCAAATCCAGAACCGTTCGTGTCATGTAATAGTTTTTCGTCTAAATCAACAACCCTCCAACCAGGAATATCTTCATTTTTATAAGTCTTTGGATCAATATCCAATAGGTAAGCCTCATCTGCTATCTTCCAGTATGTTTTTTCACTAATATACTGCAATTATTACCCCACCTTGTCTAATCACCTAATATATTATAAAGTTAGAAAAAGTTGATACTTTCAAAAAAGGAGCATCTAAAAATTGAAAAGAAAAAAAATTTGGGTTACTGCTCTCATCTTATTCTTCATCCTAATAGGAGCTCTCTATTACATGCACTACGCATCAAATATAAAAAAAGAAGAAGCCGTTAGAACAGGTATACCTATTGGAAAAGAGTACATCAAAAAATACTATAGGGCTGATTTCATATTTAAGAGTTATGACTATGTAGGTAGCTATGTTAATAATACGGTTCATCTAATCGGCTATATAAAAGGACATGAAGATCAATCGATATCTATCGCTTACGATTTTGAAAAAAAAGAAGTGCTTAGTGTAACCGGACCGGATTGGTTCATTGACAGTCGATACCCTAAAAAGAATGTTCCACCATTTTAAATATCAAGATTTGTATGCAAAAAAAAAAAAACACATATGATTCATTCCAGTTCAAGAATATATTTTTCCAATCTAAGGAAGTGAAATCATTATAATACTTCCTGTTTACTTGCGGTATAGTTGAAAGTAAAAATAAGTATAAAGTCGTTGGTTACTGCATTTTGGGTCGCAGTTCATACCTAATAACGATTAGGACTTTGTAACTGTATGTTAGAAGAGATTTGCGTATATGAACACAATTTTTAAACGTTGTACCGAGCTAATCCTTTTATTAAATAAATGAGCTATCCTACTATTATTATAAAAAGCACTAATGTTATGAGTTTATAGTCAGGAGATACTAAGGAGAAGAATTCAACTTGAAGAAGAAAAAGGATTGGGGAAGCATCTTTATAGTAGTTTCAATCCTCGTTGGAATCTTTTGTTACATGCAATATACGGAGGATGTACAAAAAGAAGAGTACGTCCAATCTGGCATACCTATTGGAAAAGAATACATTAGAAAACATTATAATGCCGAGTTTATATACAAAAATTACGACTTTATTGGCGGCTATGTTAACTCTACCGTTTATCTTCGTGGCTATATAAAAGGACATGACGGTCAGATAATCTCACTAAATTACGACTATAAGAAAAAAAAGGTACTCTACGTAACTGGACCGGATTGGTTCATCGACAGTAGGAATCCTAATAAAATTGTTCCGCCATTCTAAAATCAAGTCTGTATTCAAATGCCCTCTAACAGATGACTTTTTCCTAAATATGAAGAAGTAATATCATTAAAATACTTCCTGTTACTGAGAGATATTTGCAACAAAAATAAGAACCACGTCATTGTTCACTGCATTCTGGTTGTAGTTCACATTAAATTATAAATAGCATGTTAGGGGAATGTTGCGTAAATGAACACAATCCTTAAATGTTGCACAGTTCTCATCATAATATTAACCATTCTGGGCGGTTGTGGTTTTTCTACCGCTCAAGAGGAAGAGGTAGTGGAGTCTGCTACTACTGTCAGTATCAAATATATTAAAACTCACTATAATACGGATTTCGTATTAAAAAATTACAATATTGAAGAAAACAGTGTCTTTGCAAGAGTACATCTTTACGGCTATATAAAAGGAAACGATACAGACTTAATTAGGATATCCTATGACTTGGACTCAAAAGAAATCGTCAATGTTACGGGACCGGATTGGTTTATTAATAGTAAGGTTATAGATAAGAATGCACCTTATTCCTAAGAAAGCTTATAGCATATTTAGCTCAATTTTAAGGAGAATACTTCAACTTGAAAAAGAAACAACTATGGCTTTTTGTCTTTATATCACTTGTCATTCTGGTAGGAGTTTTCTTTTACATGCAGTACGCATCGAATGCCAAAAAGAAGAAATCGTTCGGACAGGCATACCTATTGGAAAAGAGTACATTAAGGAATACTATAGGGCAGATTTCATATTTAAGAGTTATGACTATATAGGTAGCTATGTTAATAACACGATTTATCTAATCGGCTATATAAAAGGACATGAAGGTCACTCGATATCCATTGCTTACGATTTTGAAAAAAAAGAAGTCCTAGATGTATTAGGACCTGCTTGGTTCATCGACAGTAGGAATCCTAAAAAGAAGTAGAATATTGAACCATGATTGCAGAAAAGGCCCCTTAGGGGCCTCTTCCAGTCGTCGTTAGTCATATTTAGCGCTCTTCACCTTTGGTGCTATGCTTAGTTACATGAATAAAAGGATATTCGCCTTTGCTTATTTTACGTTTCCATTCTTGAATCATATCTTCCTGGGTTGGCGGTTTCTCGTTTACGATTGCTCCTGTAGTTACTTTAGCCATTGGTTTACCCTCTCTTGTTGATTTTAGTTATTGCGTCTTTATCTTTTCTCCAGTCATTTTGATGTTACCATCCATTTCTACCAAACTCGTTTTACATTTTAAACCGATAGCATCCTTCGCGGTGACCTGTATTGTGTTACCCGCATTGAACACCAGGTTCCCGTCTGCTTTTACACGGATATCCTTTTTGCTTCGTAGTTCAATTCCATGGTCATCCAGCAGTCGAATCACCACTTCATCGTTGTTCCCCGTGATTAAAATTTCATTTTTCTCAAAAATAATAGCTTTGCGGTACTTGGTCATAAAGATCTTCGTCGACGGGTCCTTAATAAAGTCACCGCCTTTGGATCTCTTTCTGATCGAGTGGGTCACAATAGCGTCTTTTTCTTTAGAGGTCGGAAAGTAGATATCTACAAAATCAAACAGCTCCGGCATGCAGTACCATCCCGTATTCCCTTCCGATGTATAAAATGTAGCCGTTGGAAAAGCGAAGGTTTCCTTGACGTTAGGCTTGACCTTATCCATTTCATAAAAGAAAACCTTCACATGATCCTGCTCGATTCCAATGACCTTGGATTTCAATGACATGCCCCGAATGTCCTCATTTACAATCAAATCCTGTTTCATTCCATCCGCTGTAGTCAGCACATATTCATGCCACAAAGCACTATGTCGTATAAACGCAACAGACTGCAGGACGTATAAAGCTTTCCCTTTAAATTTAACCTCCGCCCCAATTTGCAGCAGGACATCTCTAGCCCCTGTTGTTTGCACTTTATAATATAGAAGGTTGTCATCCTTGCTGGCTCCTGGTTTGGTTTTTCTCGTCATCGAGTAGTTATACTGTTTGAGCTCACCTTGATTGACGCCATCCGGCAATCCAAAATAAAACTGAGGTTTTTCACCAATCGGATCAGGTATTAGTCCCCAACCAAGCCGAGACGCTATACGTTTTAGAAACGACCAGTCCGTTTCGTCGTATTGCATCGTAAATTCCTGTAAAAGCTGATCTTTTAAGCGGCTCGTACAATTGGCTTTGGGATAGGATTTGAGTACATGTTCAAGTAATGCCTGCACCTTCATCTTCACATTTTGAAAGGATTGTCTATGAAGCACTTCATCCAGCTGGCTTGTATAGGAGAGGGCCTCGACGACCAAATAAGCTACATTGGACACCAACTTGATTCTGAACTGCGTGACTAATCCCCTAAATAATACACTCTGCTTTTGATCATCATTCACATAAGAAACGACTAACTTCGCCCCTGCTTCCATATGATCTGTGTACTCTTCCATTTGGGCACCCGTTAACACACCTGTCAAAAAGACTTTCACATGCTCATTCATTTTCTGTACAACTTTAACTTTTGGATTTTTAAGAGATAAAACCGTTCCATTATACTTGATGATTGGATATCCCATGTTACCGCTCCCTTTTGTCGGTTAGTTTACGTTTATCCGTTGTTTGCTTACGTATTGAATGACATCGTTAATAGTTTGATTATGTCCCTTATCGTTAAGGGTCTCATCTAATGCAGGAATTGTGGTAAAAGTTTTATTTTTTTTCTGAAAATAAATGTCCGCTATAGGGAATGGTTTTGCACCATCTGGTCCAGACCCCGTTTCATAATAAGCGATAATGATAACGTCTTTTAATCCATCCTTATTTAGATCCTTGAAGGCCACCGCTTCTATGCCTTCATCAGCATACCACCATTCATTCCCATATAAATCAGGAAATGAATATACAACTCGTTCTCGGTCATCTAATAGAAAAAAGAAGCTTTTAGGAATTTCATCTTTTTTTGTTTTAGTCGATACAAACCGTACTTTCCCAAAGCCCTCAAGAGTAGTTTGAAAAGACTGCTCCTCGTTAATGGTATACTTATCTGTGTTTAGTTTTTTGATATTACTATTTACGTTGTTACGCGTTATAGAACTTTGCATCGGTTTAGTTAAGGTTGCAGTCTCTTGAGGAATAGCTGAATATAATCCCATAGCCTTAAGCCCATTTAAAAAGCTGGATATAACAATTATGAAGATAAACACTCTATACATGCACTTGCCCCCTTGAGCTCTTCATTTAAACATATATATTAACTATTCTTATACAAGTCAGTATTTGATTTTAGCTTTTTTGTGTAATCATCTACTTTTGCTGGTCCGTTATATCCACGTACAAAGCGTCTTAAATCATTTGTTTGTAAAGAACTAAGTAGATTTTTAGAGTTTTTTATATATCTGGAGAACCCTTTTATCTGCTCTTCATGCCCAGAACTGAATGCCAGAAACATATCTTTAGCAGAACTGTATCCCGCCATTTTATAATTAGAGCCCAATATTTGCCCCAATCCCATACTTATAGAAGCATAAGCTTTTTTTTCATTCTGAGTGATGGCAAAATTCAGAGTAGCATATTCACTGCTCTGATTAGTGTGCACTTCTTTCCACTTCATTTCAACACTTTCTCGATATCTATGCTCCTTCCAATGTTTTTTTGGTTTATCTAAAAATGTAAACAATGAAGTTGGATGCTCTACAAAATGATGCACTTCAAATCTTATTACTAACTTGCCATTTCTAAAACCTGAGCCTCCTGATTCAACAAGAATAACGGCTCCAAGTAAGTTAGGATCGACGTTTAACTCTGCTCCTAGTTTTTTAATAACGTCACCATACTTCTTTTTGAATTCAGCAACAGATCCAAAACTGCTTTTATCACCTTTTCCTGTTTCAATCCCGTCCGTTTTTGGCGTATTTGGAGGTTTAACTTCTTCTTTCTTCTTAGTATCATCAGATGGTGGTGATGCTTTAGTACTCATATCAATCAGACCTAGCTTCTCGCGTATAGCTCGTCCCGCCTTCTCGGCAGCCAGCTTTTCCCTGATATCTCCACTTGCCTCCGCAGTCATCCAACGAACGGTTTCTTTTTGCATTTGCTCTTGAGCCCACTTGGGGAATGTGGCCATTTCGCGTAATTTGCTTCGAAGTCCTTCTGCCAGTTTTTGCGCTTTACGCATACCTACCTCGTCACCATTGACTTGAGCAATATACCAATCTTCTTTGTATTTACGCATCCAGGTCTGGGCCCAGTCTGGGTAGCTTAGTTTTTGTTTTTTCTGTTCTGCTGCAAGATCAAATGCCTGTGCTTTCCTGTGTGCATTAGCAGTTGTTAAAGCTCTCAACATAGGGGTTGCACCAAACGTTGGCTCTTTCCATTTCATATGTCTTCTCCTTTGTTAGAAATGCTAGAAGAATCGTATCTCCGACATACAGGTATCGTGATATTTAGTTCCTCGCTCTACGGCCTCAATCGTTATTTTCACGAAAGAGGTATGAATGGGGTTATCAAGAAATTCGTTTCTTATAAAATCATTATCTATCACCCTGGTCTGCCCGTTTGAAAACTCCAGTTTCATTCGTTTAACTCTATTATTTGCTTGGAAGGCTTTGGATGACTTGGCTAAACCATTAAAAAGTTCAAACCCCTTCAGTTCTTGCATAGAGCCGAAATCAATTTTGATCCACTCCCCGATCCCGTCTCCTTTAACTCCTTCACACCAGGCTGTACTCGCATCTCCGTCCATGATGTTTTGGGCAGCATAGGAATTTCCTGCTTGGTCTGGAAGTGTAGAAGAGGCAATGATTTTCCGTGCCGGGATACTTTTTCGATATTTCATTAAATCCGTTGTTGTTTGTATCCATTGTGTAGGGGACACGTTATAGCCTATCCTGTGAAATAGATTGGAGTATTTTATAGGCAAACCTGTTTGGATGTTTCGTTGTTGCATTTCACCCTTCGAATTCACATAAGCAACCCTGTGGTTATCTAAAGTTAAAACAGGGTTCTCAGAGAATTCTGCCAACATCCTCTTCTTTCCGTCATCTAAATTCAACATGTACCACTTTTCGTCATCATAGGAACGGTAAACTATCTTATTATTATAAAGCCACTGATAAACCTGCATTGCCTTGGTCACTGTGATTCGTTGAACCTCTTTATTCGCCATCAGATCAAAAATATATAGAGTACCATTATCTTCAATACATAATTTTGAACTATTAGGAGAAAACACACTATATCCAATAGATTCTTCCGAACCAGTATAGTTGGAAATAGATAGTTTTTGAGTGACTCGTCCCTGAATATTGTATTGAAAAAAATCTCCATTATTGGTGTACACACATTTACTTAAATCCGGTGATATTACGACGTATTCCCTATCAGGTATATTAAATTCATACAACTTTTTATATGTGGATAAGTCATAAATAAAAATGGCACTGTAATCTATCATATGTGTATATCTGCTCAGTGCTATAGTCTTGCCGTCACTAGAAAATCGCATTATTTCCAGCTCACTTCTAGGGAAATCCTCTTTCTCACTTGCGTACAACCGATCAATAATATCAGTTGTATCAATAAACGTATTGCCTGTAGGATCATCCATATCAACGAGATAGTCCACAGGCATGTTTTCATTTTCCGCTTCAAAGAGCAACCAATTTACAGCCCTTTTTGTTGGAGGAGGTTTCTTGGACTGAGAGACAGAAGCATAAGTTTCATTCCGCTCCTGTCCTACTTTTTGCCCCTCATTCGATTGTATACACCCGCATAGCATGGAAAAGATCATGACCAATAACGTAATTTTACTTATCCATACTGCAGTTTTTTTCCGTTTTCTACTGTTCATCACAATAACTTCAGCTCACCTATACATGTATTTGGGAAGTCCGCGCCTTTTTTCACTTCCAGGATGGTAATCTTAACGAAAGAAGTCCGTATAGGTTCATCAAATTTGAAACGTGCCCCACTGCCCTCAAACACTTCAGATTGCCCATTCGAAAAATCAAGTTTCATTTTTTTGATTTTACTTACGTCTAAATACTTATTATTAACCCACATGAAGTTATCGGTTATATCTATACCTCTCATCTCTTGAGTTGAACCCAAATCTATAGTTACCGTTTCCCCTACTCCGCCCCCCTTGGTTCCTTCACACCAAGAGGTTGAATAATTTCCATCCGTTAAATTGTCCACATTAAAAGAACGAATACCCTGATCAGGTAGCGTAGAAGAGGCAGTAATTCTTTTCACTTTAACCTTGTTGCTATACTTCATATAATTGGTTTTTGCTTCGATCCACTGTATTGGAGCCGTGCGTATTCCTTGGTTTTTAGTAAAAGAGGATATATCCTCCTTTCTTCCATCGCTCAGATGAACCAGATACATTTTTGATGCTTCGTATTCTGCGGACAGCGCCAATTTTTGATCAGGGGATAGTATAAATGGTGCCGTACTTTTAGTTATCCACCTTTTTTCTCCGCTCTCTATATCAAATGAATAGACATCTTTTGTGTAATTGTCGTCCTCTTCAGAAATTGTATAAATTAATTTATCTTCTTGATCCCATTGCAAAAGCGAAACCATAGACCCTGTAAGTAAACGTTTTACTCCACTAATACCGGACAGATTCAGCATAATGATGCCTGGTTGGTCATTTTCCTCAAAACAGAATCTAGTGCCATCTGGAGAAAATAATCCTGAACTAATGATACCTAAATCTATTTTACGTTTCCCAATGTCTATTTTTGTCGTTTTCCTCTTTACTGCATCATATAAATACACTTGCCCATTCAACTCATAAAGATATTTACTTAAATCAGGAGAGACTACAGGGTAAGACGTTGAAGGCAGTTCAAACTCGGACTCTTTTTTTCCTGAGTTCAGATCATATACCTCAAGAATGTGTTTTTCGCCCCCTTCTTCCACATCAGAGATTGTCCTTACGATCGCCATTCGACTTCCATCATTTGATACTCTACTGACAGTTACTTGGGAGCCGCGATATTTTATTCGCTCTTCTTTAGTTTGCATCGCATCTACCAAGTCATCGATTCGTATATAGGTCTTCCCTGTAGGATCATCTAAATTGGTCAAAAATTGAGTCGGATATGGGTCTTCTTCTCCATTTAAAAGCCACCGTGCTTCTTTTTCAGTAACATTTCTATTATCTTGTGTGACCCTGTGTGATGATATTTCTTGGGGGTGAGGAGACGAGAAAGCTTCCTCTCCTTTAAACCCACTACATGCCGATATAATGGCTACAAAAGTAACAATCAATATGATTTTTATAAAATTCACTTTCTTACCACTCCCTCTTCCGTTCTCAATAAAGCCTACCTAGCTAAACGGGGCAGCACTATTTTCTCCTGAGAATACCTTGGAATCAAATATTATTATGATGTTTTAAGCTACTACTTATTTTCTTATTTTCTTATTTTCTTATTTTCTTATTTTCTTATTTGTTAATTATTGAGCCATCATCTTGTATAATACGTCTAATTGCGATAACGTTTGAATATATAAGACCATAACCTTTTCCCCAATTTGTGTTTAATTTATCTATTGTTACATTATGAGATGGCTTGAGGTCCTTTTTCATTTCAGCAAGAGTTTGTGCATTACCATGCTCGTGAATGAACTTTCCATCTCCCACATATATTCCTACATGATCTACTTTGAATTTGGTTTTCCCCCCACTCCCCCAATCAAATAAGATTAAATCACCTAACTTCAAATTTTTATAATCCCCACTGGATCGTAAAGCTTTGTAGTCAACCTCTGTTCCCCGATGGATTTGATCGCTTGTAGTACCGCCTATACGCACATTTAATATGGTAAAGTACACCGAGGAACTAAAATCAGAACAGTCCATATAAATAGGTGGATTGTTGGGGTCCAGCTTCATCGTTGTAATTTTAGTATCCATACAGTAAGGAATCTTGCCTAAAAACTTCTTAGCGAATTCTACAATTGCTTTCCTTTTTTCCTCGGCAGAACTGTTGGATGGAGTAGGCTTTGGTTCTTCCTTCGCTGGCTTTTCAGGAGTAGTCGGCGGCTTCTTGCCCGGTTCCGTTTTCGTTGTTGTTGTTGCTGGAACTGTTGGCGTTGCAGTCTTATTAACCTTAGGCCATGGAAGAATGCCATTGGCTACTTGATGCAGGTACACTGCGAGCACATCACGACCATATCCCTTATTTTCCAGGCCGTATTTTTTCGCAAAATCATGCAAAGCGGCGTTGAACTCCTTATCCCAATCGCCTGTAGTTGGTAGCTTGTACGAGAAGCTGTCTGGATACTTCTTGGCAAGCTTGTTCAAATTCTCTCTGGCAAGCAGGCTGTTTACGCCATACTTACTCCGCAGATCGGCCGCTTCCTTGGCTAGAGCCTTTTGATCAGCTATGGTCAGCTTATGGGCCGCATCTGCGTATTGTCCGGACAGCTCCTCCAGCCGATTCGCATCCAGATAGGATTTGGCTGAATGACCACGAATCAGCTCGTTGATTAGCACGTTGTCACGCAGTTGGTTGGCGAGAAGATGCATCTGCTTTTGCTTGGCCTTGTCGTTGGCTCCATGCGCTTCCCACCACTGGGACGTGTATTCATGCATTTGCGCTCTGGCCCAGGCAGGCATACGATCTATTTCTGCCACCTGCTGACGCAATTGTTTGGCCTTGGATGCTGCTTCCTTGGCCCCTTTTTTGTCCCCGGCTGCCACGGCTTTGTAGTAGTCCGTTTTAAATTGAAGCAGCAAATTCTGCACCCATTGCGGATACCCTTTTCCCTTCAATTCTTGAATCAGGGATTTATAAGCTTTCAGTTCGGCATCAGGCACCTGATTTTTCATGAACTTACTAGCCTTGATATGAAGTGCTCCATCGGTTCGGATATAGCTAGTTTTGCACGTCAGAGATATTTCGCGAGTAGCGGTCATCTGTACCTTTTTGCCATGCAGCACTAGGTCTGTATCGGCGTGAAAGGTGAGATCGTGATGGCTGTACACATGAATACCAGATGCAGGGTTTAAGCGTACCAGTATCTTGTCTTTCTGGGTGGAGAGGGCTAATTCCTTATCATCGAATCTCGCCACTTTTTGTGTTTTGGTATGAAATAGCTTTCTTGACGGTTGACTGATTTCATCTCCTTTGTAGTCTCTCTTACACAGGGATTGAACTACACGAGCCTCCTTTTCTTTGTTAGATGGAAAATACAAATGGACATGATCCCCCAGCTCAGGCATGCAATGCCAACCGATCCCATCTCCGGTATACATAGTGGGGTAAGAAAACCAGCACCCTTCAACTTTGGACTGCATGGAATCCACGGACAGATGAAGTTTAACGGATTCGTTTTCACTATTTAAATCAATAACTTTCCCTTCAATAGAGGTACCTTTAATAAACTGATTATGTATGACCTCCCTCGGAATACCCTCTTCAGGAACGAGAACATAGTCATATGTCATAATACCTTGCTTCATCCCTGCATGAATTTGATCAATAACCCAATGCTTTCGTCGAAACACGACGACATCTCCAAGTTCAAAACGCTTCGTATCCTCCACTTCAGCATATGTATACCGAGGGCCTGACTTTGTTTTTTGGAGGGAAAAGTTAATGCTGCGCAGTTCACCTTTCACCTGTTCTTTTGAGGCACCTAGCCATAGTCTCGGGAACACGGACGTAATCTCGGCAATCAGCCCAGTGTGCAAATGAGAAGCCATTCTTTTCAGAAACTCCCAGTCACTCTCCCCATACTGAATAGTAAAGCCATCTAACTTTTGATTGCTGTCCGTCAGGTCAATAAAATCCCCATGTGGATAGGCATCTATGAGTTCGCGGAATAGTTGATAATATGTCAATTTGCCGTTTTGAAACGAACGGTTTTTCCTTTGTTGATCCATCAGATATGTAAAAGAGGCAGCCTCGATGTACATGTGATATACGCCATTTTTGAATGCAATTCTAATATTGGTGACGATTCCTTTAAAGATGCTAACTGTCCCTCGGTCTTCATCCATCTCATATACCTCTAGCACATCCTCATCATGTGCTAAACCGTCATACTTCGCATGGTCCTCATCCGGTATGAGAGCAGTAATGTACACCTTGCCGTGCTCATTTATCTTCTGTGTCAATTCAAAATCAAGCAGCCTGATAATCTCATACGGTGCATTTACTTTAATATTTCCATAAGTCAGCACAGTTCCTGCCAGTCCCATCTTACTCCCCCCGGTTGCTTTTCATGTGATGCAAATCCTACAATCTGTTAACTATTCCTGCCCGTCTGTGGTGAACGAGATTTTTCCACACCACATGCATAAGTTCGTGGAGCAGCTCATCAGAGCCGGAGATTGATCTACGTATACATCCTTTTTTCCATTCAACCAAGGCATAGAAACGCTCGGTTTGCAGGACTGCGGAATGATTTTCCCGGAATTCCCTTTGTTAGCAGAAGAGACTGCAGGATTATGCATACTACGACACATTCCGAAAGAAGGGATATGCGTCTGCGGGTGAAAATCCTGAATATTCCCTTGTAGTTTGTCACCAATACTAATTCCCCTGTTAGCTGAAACACTAAATCTTCCCGTGTGACTTCCATAGCTGCAATGTATCTGTGCCCCATCCACTACATAGCTCTCACTCATTCTTAGACTCTCCTTTGTATAGATGGCCCCTCTGTATCGACCTTTTGTAATTTCAAGCCTGCCTGATTGAACTTCAAAATACATTCAGCCACATCGAGGTCTACAATGATATGATGATTGGCACCCTGAACCCTGAATATTTTATGATTCTCGACTGCATATTCATCTAAAATGATTTTCTTCAGTGTACCGTCCCTATGATATTCACTGCGTGGTGATAAACACATCAGGCTAGGCGGATTTGCCAGCCAATACCTTGTTTGCTGCATTCGCTGCATATGGGCAAAAACAACTAACTTCCAGCTTAATCCGGCTTGATATATATCAAAGATTTCCTTTAGTTGTTCCGAAACGATGGGTAACGGATGCTCTATAAAATCAATATAGTCCGCATCACCTGATACATAAAATTGTAAAATAGATTCTTCATCGGCACATGATGAGCTTTCTGCCCATTCCAATAACTGCCGGCGATTCGTCCCTACTGGATACATATACTCCGTAATACGATTATCCTGTTGAATCATGTAGTACTCCATAAGCTCTTGAATACACCACCTCACTGATTCCTTTATACTCCCCTATTCTTACTTCCAAATCGTCCTCACATTTCAAGGCCTTGAATTCAGGTAAATGTACAACCTGCTGAATAGCATCTTTCGCTAATTTCAGAATATATTGATGAAATTCCCCTGCAGCCTGGAGTACAAATCGCTCCACATCAGGCTGAAAAATCTTGTTCATATAAGGTTTTCGAAGCTGATTCAATTCATCCTCCAATTCTGCTAAAAAGCTGAATGCCCAGCCTGCATCATAGATTCCATAACAAGGTTGAGGATCAAAGAACCAATTTTTATCATAGGCTTCGACGACATAGTTATAGTTGCGATCCACCAGATACGTGCGCCTCATAGAATAAGTAATGTATCCGATCCTTGTCTTAGCCACTTCTGAAGAATGGGCTTGCAGGCAGATCGATTGAAAGGATTGAATAAAAGAAGAGATGAGCTCATCTTTTCTTTGTTCATACAAAGACGCTGCCTGATGTAATTTCTGGTTCAATACATCTTCTGCATAGGTCTTAAGGAAGTGTTCTAGGGCTTCTTGTCTATTCATAATTCCACCTCTGAACCTATTATATAGAATATTTACATGATATTACTGGTTCTATCCTCCTATTTTATTACACAATTTTCATATCATGAGATTACATATGAATTTATGAAAATAGAATGAAAATAATCATATATTTTCGTGAATGTGTAATAATACAAACAAAAACCTTCCCAGAAAGGCTAGCATTAGACCTAAAAAATGAAGGTTTGCGCAAGCGAATAGGTAAATGGAAGTAGAAAGATCGGTTTATAATGAAATAATCATGTATAATTAACAATACGCTCCAAAAGCACATTCAGAGGATCGAGAATGGGATACACAAACTGCTAAAGTTTTTGGATAACCACCACTTTGCATCAGGATTGGAGATACATGACTACTTCACCTACAGGTTTTTATAATAGTATTCAAGAGGCTACCGCGCACGTCATTGATGTGCTAAGTGATATTTTACATGTAAACACCATTTTTATTGCCGCTAATGACGGGGTTACAAATGTGATTGTAGATTCATTTAACCGGGAAGAGGTGCTGGTTCACAATGGAGAGGAGCTTCCTTTTGAGCTTAGCTATTGCAGTCTAGTGCTGAACCATTCTGCGGATTACCTCACCATTTCGGAAACGTCCATTCACCCGCACACATGCGACTTAGATGTGACTAAAACTATCGGAAACCACTCATTTACAGGAATCCCTATTCGCATGAAAAATGGTCAGGCTTACGGAACCATTTGTATCTTGGACGCACCATCTGTACATTTGACAGAATCCGAACTGAAGGCCCTACAGGCTATGGCTGTATTTCTGGGTTATGTGGTGGAACTGGAGAAAGAAAAGATAGATGCTGAGATCTCTGCCCTGAGCAAGCTGGATTTGATCTCTTCCCTGAGTAATAAAATTCGGTTTTCGCTAACCGAAATATGGGGAGCCACCGACCTCATGCTGACGACAGAGTTAACAGAGGAACAACAGCAATATATGAGCATCATGGAGTCGAGCAGTCGCTCGCTTATGACGTTGTTGAGTAATATTTTGGATTACAGCAATATAGAGTCCAGGCAGATCGATGATATTGAAGATCCGTTTGATCTGAGAACGATGATGGAAAATGTATTGAGTCTGTATACAGAGGTAGCCGCACAGCGGAATCTAGAGTTGAAGCTTGACTGGAATCTCACCAGCTCGCCTATTTTTATCGGGGATGAGGCTAAAATTCGCCGTATGTTGATTAATTTGGTAGATAATGCAGTGAAGTTTACAAACACAGGAACCGTCACTTTATCTGCAAACACCCGATCTGTGACCGATGCACCTGAGGTTGAACTGGAATTAAAGGTGAAGGATACTGGAATCGGTATATCTCCGAATAAATTGAAATTGTGGCTTGAACATGACCGTGGGTACTCCCCCTCATATGGTAATCCAGGCTTGGGTTGGCAGATTACCAAACATCTATTAAAACGAATGAAGGGTAAGATGACAGGGAGGAGTGAACCTGGTAGCGGGACGGAGATAACGCTCCAATTCACCCTGAAAACATACCAGGAGTCAGCCTAAAACTGAAATTAGCTAGTGATGATATGGTATATCATGTAATAGAAGCCCGTGACGCATAACGTTCACGGGCTTTATGTTATGGGTACGTCTCACTAGGCAGTATTATCGCCCTATGCCGCACGTCTGTACATTGCCAGACTTAGTAACGTTTGGGAGCAGCCAGCTTGGCCAAATCCGCCATATACGTAAAGAAGGCTTCCGGGTCTGTATCATACACCAGATTCACAGGACGTCCATCCGCCTGTTCCACCGTTCTGCCCTGACTTGGCCCTTCTGCGATCACGCTGCAATGCACCGTCTTTTTCTTGACAATGTCCGGGCGTCCTACGGATGCAGTGGTCAGTACATCCCACAAGTAGTAGGTTGAGTTCGTTTCGCTATAGACGAGCGGCGGACATCCCGCGTAGCAGTTGCCTAGGAAATCCACGCCCTCATATCGGCGCTCGGCAGCCCAACGATTGCGTACTGCTGGAGTTAATGGTACTTTGCTTGTGCTTTCCAGCGCTACCAGATCAATCGTGATGCCGCTTTGCCACACCCGATATGCCGCTTCTGGGTCCCAGAATACATTCCACTCTGCTGTGCCGTCATGCTCCGGCTCTTCCACATTCCCTTTTTCAAAGGTGCCGCCCATCCATACCAGCTTTTCAATCTTTGCTTCAATATCCGGTGCTTCATCCAGCGCCCGCGCCAGATCGGTTAGCGGTCCAGTGAATAGCAACAGCGTTTTACCTTCAGCTCCGCGTACCTTTTCGATCAGATGCTGATGAGCTGGCAGGGATGAAAGCGGTGCTTCCATACGCCCCGATTCATTCAGTACGGGTAATGCATCCACATAGAAGGAATGTAAACGCCAAGCGGCAGGAAACGGATTTTTACCGCGTGAATTAGACTTTGCGACTTCCACAGGCCCTTTATTTTGTCCAAAACGATCAATAATTTTACGGCTGGCATCCGTCGCAGGCTCCAGATAACCATCTGCTGGAATCACCGATACTCCGGTCAAATGAACCTGCTCCATCTGAAGCAGCATAAAAAGGGATACTAGATCATCCACTCCACCATCATGATTAAAATAAACGTTTGTCTGACTCATCTGTCTCTTCCTTCCTTTATCCCCGTAAGCAGGCTTGTTCTTATCGGCAACCACCCTTCATTATGCCTGATCGCTTCACAGGAGTAAATGTGCGATAGTGCGTGAATCAGGGATTTTTTGCTTGCGCCATGCTTAAGATAGGTAGAAATGTGTGTAATAACAGGGTAGAATCATGGGTCCTAATCGGAAGCGTATGAAGGAGAGATGCATATGACAGCCCAAACAATAGAAGAGTTGGAGCAGATCCGTAAAGAGTGTAAATCCATGGTGACAAAAAGAGCTGCGGCTTCGGGTGGAGCGGTATTAGTTCCAGTTCCAGGGGCTGACGTTCTTGCTGATGTTGGCATTTTGATGCAGCTACTGCCAGCCATTAATGGAAAGTTCGGATTATCTGAGAAGCAGCTGGAAGGTCTGGACGCAGAAACCAAATCCATGGTGTATGGTTTTATCACTTCGATTGGCAGCAAGCTGATTGGGCGACTCATCACCCGTGAAGTTATCGTGCAGATTTTGCAAAAGATGGGCATTCGGATCGCTACCAAGCAGGTTAGCAAGTTTGTTCCCCTTCTGGGGCAAGGGCTAGCCGCGGCAATTGGCTTTACTGCTATGCGAACCATTGGCAATCGGCATGTCGATCAATGTTATGAAGTAGCCAAACGCTTGCTGGAACAGCGAACTGCCGTAGATATCGCGCGCAACTGGACGGTTCCACAGCAGCCTCTAGAGCCTGTGGGAATTGATCATTTGCCAAACCAGAACCCGGAAGCAGCAATTCCACTACTGCCGGCATCCACTAAAGATTAAGTCCTTCAATTTCGAATCAACCGTCCATTTCACCCGCACGGGGTACTCCAGATCAAAACCAGCATCGGTATCCCGTGCTTTTTAGCCTTCTACCTTGGCTCCATAGGAGCGAGCCACCGCTACTGCCTGCTCGATATCCAACTTGGCTCCGGTGATGTCCAGATCTTTAAAATTCACGCCATCCATCTTCGCACCGCGCAGGTCTGTTCCTTGAAGATGGGCTTTGTGCAGTCTTACCCGGCTAAGATCAGCCTCTCGCAAATCTGCTTTTTCCAAATTGCATTCGGATAAGTCGGCTTCCTTGAATCGTATTTTTCGCAAATCTTGTTTTCTTAAATCTGCATGACGCAAATTCGTATAAGACCAATCTCCGCCCGTAATTGTGATACCATCCATATTCGCCCCCGCAAAATCTGAACCTACCAGCTTGCAGTTATCAAACCGGACTACAAACAGATTGGCGCTGGTGAACAAACAATTGGTAAAAGCCGACTCCTTGTAGTGAGATGCATTCAGAATGGCCCCGGTAAAATCACAGTCCACAAAAGTACAGCCTTCCACAAGGGACTCATTCATCTCCACACCCCGAAAGCGACATCGGGTAAACTCGCAATTTTTCCACTCGCCTTCTCTGGCATCCATTGATCCAAAATCACGGTCTTCATAGACCTCATCTGTATAAAAGAACATGTTCTCTCTCCTATTCCTTATTCCCTATATCAGGAATTCAGCATTTCGGCAAGGACCGCTCAAAACCGCCTTTCATTTTCCCCAGCAAACCCTTCATCATCTGATGATCCTGCGGCGTAAACTCAGACATACACGACCGAATCAGCTTCGTATAATAAGGGACTATCTTACTTAATAGCTCTCGTCCTGCCTCTTTTAATCCGACAGTCACCATCCGTCCGTCACTCTCATGAGCCACACGTTCAATCATGCCATCTCGCTCTAATCCGTCGATCAGTCCCGTCATGGTCCCACGCGTGACATCCGCTTTTTCCGCTAACTCCGATGGTGTCATGCGATGCGGCGAGTGGCAATGCAACAGGCTAAGCACGATAATCCGACCCTGAGAAGCCCCCAACTTGGTCAAATCTGTATCCATTTCTCTGAAAATACCGTTAGCCAAGCGCGCAAATGTCACAAAAGTCTCTATATTATCTACTTCGGCATCCTCATGTCCAAAGCTACGCAGCACCCCGCGTATGGAGTCATTATGAAAATTAAAGTTCATAGTCTATCCATTCCTTCCTTAATCCCGCTTGTTCCGTCAGACGGTAGCTTTTCCATTCATCTGGCAGCAAAGAAGCATACGGTTCCTTGGCAAAACGATCATCTACCAGGACCAACAATCCTTCGTCGTGCTCTGTGCGGATAAGCCTGCCACCTGCCTGAAGAACCTTGTTCATCCCTGGATATACATACGCATAGTTGAAACCATTCCGTCCCTGTTCCGAAAAGTAATCCCGCAGCACATCTCGCTCTGCTCCAATTTGCGGCAAGCCAACGCCGACGACGACTACCCCATTTAAGCGATCCCCGGGTAAATCAACACCTTCAGCAAACACACCACCCAATACGGCAAAGCCAAGCAAGGTGTGCTCTTGCCCAGGCTGGAAGGCCTCTAGGAATCGATCCCGCTCTGGTTCGGTCATCCCCGGACTTTGTACCAACGTATTTGCGGACACGTCCCGAAGCATGAACTCCTCATATACCTCACGCAGGTATGGATAGGACGGGAAAAACACAAGCATATTTCCTTTCCGTTCCACAACCAATGCAGCCAGCATATCCGCAATCGCCCCTTTGGAACGCTCGCGATCCCGATAACGGATGGAGAGCGGCAGCAGACGTACATCCCATTGCTCCTGATGGAAAGGGGAAGGAACCTGTAACGTATAATCTTCCTCGTTTGCTCCGAGCATGTCCCGATAATAAGCAAGCGGTGTCAACGTCGCGGAAAAATAAATGGCTGAGCGGTAGCCCTTAATAGCTTGTCCCAGCAAGTGAGAAGGATCGAGGCAGAACAGCTTGACCCTCACTTCACTGCGCCCTGCTTCCACATAAGTAACGTACCGTTCATCATATAAAGCAGCAATCCGCAGCATATTCTGAGCAGTAAAATACGTATCCAGAAGCAATGCGTAGGCCGTACTTTCACTGCTTGCGCGACTTGTACTACTCCCCGTTACCAGTTCACGTTCAGCAGCTTTCACAAAAGGCACCAGCAGCTCCAGCACCTCTTGCGGCGCTACTGTCTCCACTGCTTTTCCTGTGTCTGCATATTGCTTGCGCAGCGTAATCATATGTGCGTTCACTGCACTCGCAGTCGCAGCAATCTCTGGACTTAGCAGCTTAAATTCTCGTTTCAGTTCCAAAAAAGAAGATTTCAAAATTTCCGCCGAAAACATGTCCCGGCCGCGTTCTACCAGATTATGCGCCTCATCCACCAGTACGACACCTTTTCGCTTGTGCTCCTCCAGCAATCTTTTCAGAGAAATCCGTGGATCGAAAACATAATTATAATCACTGATTATACCATCCGAGGCATACGCCACATCCAGCGAAAATTCAAAGGGACAAACCTTATGCTTGCGCGCATAACGCTCAATCACCGCCCGGGTCATTAACGTCTCATTCGCCAAAATATCGGATACCGCACCGTTGATCCGGTCGTAGTAGCCCTCGCACATGCTGCATGATCCAGCGTCACAATCATTTTCATCCTTAAAGCAAATTTTATCCTTCGCAGTCAAAGTCACCACATGCATGTGCAGCCCTTGGGCCTGCATTCTGGCATAAGCTTCTTCGGCTGCTGCCCGAGTGGTGGTACGAGCCGTTACATAATATACTCGCCTAACCTGCCCCTCACCGATCGCCTTGATCGCGGGAAACAAAGTGGATACCGTTTTACCGATACCCGTAGGCGCTTTGGCAAACAGGTTAACCCCTTCGGCAATCGCCTTGTACACCGAACCCGCGAGCGTTCGCTGTCCCGAACGATACGTGTCAAAGGGAAAATTCAACATAGCAATGCTGGCATCCCGCTTTTCCGCATGTGCTCTCAGCAGGAATGCATACGGTGCATAACCAGCAATCATCTCCTGCGCGAAAGCTTCCAGCTCAGTAAAGGATAGCTCGCGCCTAAATCGGCGAATGTCTTCACTGTGTGCCTGCACATAAGTAAGCTGGACCTGCATGGAATGATGTTGTTCCTCACGAGCAATCATATAGGCATACAGAAATGCTTGCGCCCAGTGTACGGGTTGACCGTCACCCTGAATATCTTCGAGAGGCAAAGAGATCGATTTAATTTCATCGACCGTCCATACGCCATCCAGCTCAATCAGTCCGTCACAGCGGCCTTCAATGATAAACAATTCGTCCTTATACTGAATTTCTGTACGTAAATGTACCTCTATGCGGTCATGCTCCTTGTAACCTTTCTGGATAACCTGATGCACGCGAGTTCCTTCGAGCATACTGCTATTCGATCGAAAGCCGCTATGAATGCTGCCGCTCCGATGCACATATTCCACAAGTGGACGCACCGATATGTGAATTGGTTCCTTCATACGATCACCCGTTCCGGTCATAGTCCTTTCACTGTACCACGTAGATAAACGAAACGTAAGGGACAGAAGAATCGTTTAATGGTCGATTGGTATTCACTCATGCCTACTTTTTACCGAAATATAGAAACGAGGCCTTTTGCTTTATTCCCCACAATACTACAACTCTCATTACAGCATAAAGGATAGGGATATGTTAAAAGAATTAATTAACAATTTTGCGTTATTAACAAGCTTCTTATTCTTTGGAAATTTATTTTTCCGCAAATATGAACGTTACCTAAAAAAACATATATTCATTTATCGGGTAATGAACGGTTTAATGCTGGGTCTGTTTGGCATTCTGTTAATGATGACCGGTTTATGGATCCGCGGGCACTTTGTGGTCGATCTGCGCCATTTGGCGATTATCATATCTGTTTATATGGGAGGATCGGTATCCGGTCTGCTGACCACTTTGATCATAATCCTGTACCGTATTTACATTACAGGTGGTTGGACAGATGTTTCTCTGACTGCTACCGTCAATTGTTTCATGACACTGGGCATTTCACTTATCTTTATTCGAGAAAAAAGCCTAACACTCCGCAAGTGGATGTCGGCCGTGATTGGAGCTGCTGTAGTGTCGCTGTTATCTACTTTCTATGTAGTTAACCCTCCTGATAATGAATCCATGATAATCATCACAACTGTTAAGTTGCTTGGCGGCCTGTTCACTTATTTTATGATGTCCCATATCAAAAAAACCGAACGGGCTGTTCATCTACTGGAAGAAGCTGCAAACCGGGATCATTTAACCGGACTCTACAGTCCGCGTGCTTTCGATGCGCTATTCGAAGAGGTTTTTCATACTTCCAAGACTACAAAACAACCCTTTGGACTCGTGATGCTGGATATTGACCACTTTAAAAATATTAATGATACGTATGGTCATTTGAACGGAGATACCGTCTTAAGCCAATTGGGAATGCTGTTAACCCGGGAATCTACAACGAGGGCGTACCCCTCCCGTAAGGGCGGAGAGGAATTTGCCATTCTGATTGGAAATTGTGATAGTCAGAAAGCAGCAAGCTTTGCCGAAAAGATTCGGGAAGCTGTGGAAAATGAACGTTTTCTTTTGAATGACGGAACCTCGATCTCTCTAACCGTATCGCTTGGAGCAGGTAGTTCGCCTGTCATTGCATCGAGGCACTTACTGGAAAAGACAGATGAGGCACTATATGAAGCTAAGCGTTCAGGACGCAATCAGGTGAAACTGGCAAAACCATAGATATTAGTCGCTAAATGTCAGGAAAGCTGGATTATTGTTAATAAAAAGTGGTAAAATGGAAATAACATCGTTATCAAAAAAACTTCTGCCGCTAGTGGAGACATGCCTTACAATCGACATGGGGGGTGGGCTTTGTGAACCTCGAACAATTGGAAAAACTCATGGAAAAAGAACGCCGTGAACTGAATCGCATGGCTGACTTACACGGATTAAAAGATGAACGTGTATTGGACAAATCCTCCAGACTTGACCGTATTATGGACAAGTACCTTCACACCAAGCGTGCAATAAACCAAACACACTCATAGAAGCAAGCTACATCGCTGCCCCTCAGGGCAGCTTTTTTATTCTGCATCGTACTCACCTTCTCGCGGACTGACTACTTCCCGCCCTATTCCGTCCGCAACAATTGCTGTGTGAACGATATCCATTCTCTGGCGGCAAAGGACAGGTAGCGATCGTTCCGCCAAATCATCCCCAAATGCCAAGGAATGACGGGGTCTACCAATGGAAGAACACGCAAGCGCTCAGAATCCAGATCTCGGCAAATGGCCTCCGGCAACAGAGCTACTCCCAGGTTTGCAGCAACCATTTCGCTAATCAGATCCCATTGTGAGCTTTCGTACACTACACGCGGCTGAAAGCCGGCACGAACACATTCCGCAATGATACGGTCATGCAGCGTAAAATCCTCACGAAACAGTACAAATGCCTCCTCCGCCAACGCAGATAACGGTACCTCCTTGCACTCTGCCAATGCATGCGTAGGATGAACGAGCAAATTCAGCTTTTCCTCCACAAACAGAAATGTCTCAAACATATCTCCAACTGCGGGCAGCACGATCACCCCGATATCCAATGCCCCGGCTTCTACGTCCCGTTCCACTTTCTTCGCCCCGTCCTCAAATAATTGAATGGTCACATCAGGATATGCCTTATGGAATTCTCCAATGACACGCGGAAAAAAGCTCGATCCGACCATAGGGGGCAGGCCAATACGGATATGTCCCTTTTTCAGGTTCATCAAATCACTCAGCTCCGAGGACAGGCTCTGAAAGGACTTTACAATTGCTTGTGCCTGAAGCTCAATGACCTTTCCCGCGTCCGTCAATTCGATTCTTTTGCCAATTCGGTCGAACAAAGCGACCCCCAGTTCATCTTCTAGACTTTTAATCGTCTTACTGATCGTCGGCTGGGTAATAAACATGCTCTGGGCTGCCTTTGTAAAGCTACGCAACCGCGCGACTTCCAAAAAATATTGTAAATGTCGGATATCCAAAGCTACACCTTCTCCCATAGATAAACGGAATAGATTATATTCTTTATATGCATTTTACTCATGAAAGCTTGTGATGTAAAATTTCATTACAGTTTGAAAATAACCGATCACAAAGATAGGAGTCATTATATATGAAAAGCTTCATACGCGGTGTCCTCCAGATCGCCGTCCTGATGGCCTTTTCGCTCATCCTGAACGCGGTAGTCTCCTGGCTCCACCTGCCTATACCCGGTAGTATCATTGGTATGCTAATCCTTTTTATTCTGCTGCAAACCGGCTTGGTCCGGCTAAGCTGGATTGAAGTTGGCGCAAACTGGTTGCTGGCCGAGCTGCTATTATTCTTTATTCCCTCCGCTGTCGGCGTCATGAATTATTGGCCGATGCTGGAACACGATGGTATGAGCATTATGCTGGTCGTGTTGCTCGGCACCTTTCTGGTGATGGCCTGCACAGGTATGGTCGCCAGTCTGCTTGGTAAACGAAAGGAGCATAAATCATCATGATCGGTCTTCTATGTATTGTATTGACACTCGCTATTTACTGGATGGCCAAACGCATGTACCGCACACTGCCCAAGGTGTATTTGTCTCCATTGCTCATTACACCTGTTGTTATCATTTTGATTTTGACGCTGACGGGTGTGAATTACCGTTCTTATAATTCGGGCGCCCACTTGCTGTCCATGCTGCTACAGCCAGCTACGATTGCATTTGCTGTCCCTTTGTACCGATATTTCCCAGTGTTAAAAAAACACGCTACCCAAATCGTGCTTAGCGTGCTGTCTGGATCTGTTGTAGCCGTGTTGTCCTCCATGGCGCTTGCCAAGTGGATGCACCTGAATTCTTCCCTGCTGAGCAGCCTGATTCCTCGCTCCATTACGACACCCATTGCGATGAATGTATCGCAAACGATTGGCGGCAATCCGACGGTCACAGCTGTATTCGTTATTCTGACCGGATTGAGCGGTCTTATTATCGGTCCAGTGATTGTAAAACTGTTCCGTATCGAAAATGAAGTCTCCCGTGGGGTACTGCTCGGTACCGGTGCTCATGGTACGGGCACTTCCAAAGCATTCGAGTTCAGTTTGCTGACGGGGACGATATCCAGCATCTCGATGGTGCTCGCCGCTCTCTTTACCTTGGCAGCCGCCCCGTTCCTGTTCCACTTGATGCTGTAAACAATCTGCATACAACAAAAGCAGCGATTCTCTTAAAAATAGAGAATCGCTGCTTTTGTTTTGTAGGCCCCTTTTCCGCATAAAGCAGCGGTGAGAACGAAACGATGGTAGAGAAGCGGAGCGGTAAAGGATACGCATCCTCGTTCCTATTAGATGGCTTTAACGTCACCTTGTTTCACCTGTACCTCTAAAGGCGTTACAGCTTCATACAGGTAAGCATCCAGCTCAGCCGTATATTGTCGTTCTTGCGCGGCGCTCCAGCCTGCATGTTCAGACATCCATGCGATGGCGGGCTGTTTCCAGCGCTTCACCTCGTCAATCTGGAAGAAAAGTGCTCCCGTTCGCCGTATGAAAAAATCAGACGGTGTCACCGTCATTTCCTGTTCCATCGCATACAGGAGCGGGACACGCACTTCCACAGGCAGTGCCGCTTCCTTCTCGGTAGTCTCCTTCATGCTGCGTGCCGCTATCGCAAACAGCCGCTCTGTGTTGGAGCCATAGCGGATTGCCCATGCTCTAGCCGTTTCAGGCGACAGGCCGAGTGCAACACCTGCTGCGGTTTGCTTACCTACGTACGCGTCCCAGCCCGCCGAGCCGCCTACGCTGCCACCCGAAATCGGGATGTGTCTGGTGCGGCATGCCCGGAAGCTCTGCCCATGCAAGCGCCCCAGCTCCCGTACCGCACGATCCACGACGAGTTCGGACATTTTCCGGTAGCCCGTCAGCTTGCCGCCTGCAATCGTGATCAGACCTGAACGGGATTCCCAAATTTCGTCCTTACGTGAAATTTCTGAAGGGCTTTTATCGTCTTCATAAATGAGCGGCCGTACCCCTGCCCAACTGGATTCTACATCCGTAACAGTCAGCTTCACATCCGGGAACATTCCGTTGATCGCTTGAAGCACATACGCCCGATCTTCGACGGTCATCCGGGGATGCGCCGTATCCCCCTCATACACCGTGTCAGTCGTACCTGCATAAGTTTTTCCATCACGCGGGATGGCAAATACCATGCGTCCATCCGGTGTATCGAAGTACACTGCCTGTTTGAGCGGAAAGCGCTCAGCATCGAACACTAGGTGAATACCTTTCGTCAGGCGTAGCACCTTACCCTCCTTGGAGCGATCCATTTCCCGCAGCGTGTCTACCCATGGTCCAGCTGCATTAATAACCAGCGAAGCTCGAATTTCGTATGGTTTTCCCGTTACCCGGTCCGTTACGCTTGCACCGCTTATTCGTCCTTCGTCATACAGCAGCTTGTCAGCCTTGGCATAGTTCACCGCCAGCGCCCCTCGTGTAACAGCCTCCTTCATGACCTCAATCGTCAGGCGAGCGTCATCTGTACGATACTCCACATAGCTGCCGCTTCCCTTCAGTCCATCACGCTTCAGCAAAGGCTCGCGCTCTAGTGTAGCCTGGATGTCCAGCATACGACGGCGCTCACTACGCTTAACACCAGCAAGGAAATCATATACCAGCAGCCCGACAGAGGTGGTAAATGCGTTAAACGTGCCGCACTTGTGAAAAGGAAGCAACATACGCTCCGGTATGGTCACATGTGGACCATTTTCGAATACAATTGCCCGCTCCTTCCCCACCTCAGCTACCATCTTAACTTCCAACTGCTTCAAATAACGAAGACCCCCATGCACTAGCTTGGTCGAGCGGCTGGACGTACCTGCTGCAAAATCCTGCATCTCCACCAATGCTGTCTTCAAACCACGATCCGCCGCATCCAGCGCAATACCCGCCCCTGTAATGCCGCCGCCAATGATTAATATATCAAAATGCTCATGTCCCATACGTTCCAAGACAGCGGTTCTCTCCTGCGCAGCAAATCCCTGTTCTCCCATCATGTATCCCTCCAGCTTTGTATATATTCACGATGCAATCTGCCAACCGACTCATCATAAGGTACAAAAAAAGACCACGAACATCGCTGCGGCGGATGCCGAGCGGTTCATGGTCTCTCCAAGTCTCCTGACGAGTATTAACTTATCTATATCGTAGCACACACGATACGCTATGAAAAGGGAAATCTGCCTGCTACTTGAACGCCATTGCGGCATGAACTGCCTTTTTCCAGCCACCATAAAGATCAGCCCGCACGTCTTCACTCATGGACGGAGTAAAGGTATGATCACTTTGCGCATATCCCCGGACTTCATCCAGACTGCTCCAGAAGCCGACTGCCAGTCCCGCTAAATACGCCGCACCGAGTGCAGTTGTCTCGTTCACAGCAGGCCGTTCTACAGGCAGATCGAGAATATCGCTCTGGAACTGCATCAGGAACTCGTTCATCACTGCACCTCCATCTACACGCAATGAACGCACAGGTACACCCGAATCGCTCGCCATGGCAGTTAGGACATCTTTAGTCTGGTAGGCCAGCGATTCCAGTACCGCTCGTATAAAGTGCTCCTTGGTCGTTCCCCGCGTCAAACCAAATGTCGCACCGCGCACGTCACTATCCCAATACGGGCTGCCCAGACCCACAAAGGCCGGGACAAAATATACCCCTTCTGTGGAGGTCACACGCGCCGCATACGCTTCACTATCTTTGGCTTCGCGGAACATACGCAACCCATCACGCAGCCACTGAATAGCAGATCCGGCTACAAAAATGCTGCCCTCCAGCGCATACTTCACCTGACCATTCAGCCCCCATGCAATGGTCGTAATCAGTCCATGTTCCGAGTCACAGGGTTCATCTCCGGTATTCATCAGCATAAAGCATCCCGTACCGTATGTATTTTTAATCATACCTTTGTCAAAGCATCCCTGACCGAACAGAGCTGCTTGTTGATCGCCTGCCGCTCCGGCAATAGGGATTTCCTGTCCGAAAAAGTGATAATCCACCGTATGCGCATATATCTCAGAAGATGATTTCACCTCTGGTAGCATAGACGCAGGAACGCCGAGAATATCCAGCAGCTCCTCATCCCATTTTAGCTCATAAATGTTGTACATGAGTGTGCGGGCCGCATTGGAGTAGTCTGTTACATGTGCTTTACCACCAGACAATCTCCAGATTAGCCAGGTATCAATCGTACCAAACAGCAAATCCCCACGCTCCGCTTGAGCTCGTGCCCCTTCGACGTTGTCGAGTATCCATTTGACCTTGGTGCCAGAAAAGTAGGGATCAATGAGTAGTCCCGTTTTGCTATGAAAAATATGATCAAATCCACGGCTTTTCAATTCCTCGCAGATCCCGGCTGTTTGCCGTGACTGCCATACCAGTGCATGATATACAGGCAGACCCGTATGTTTATCCCACACTACTACGGTTTCCCGTTGATTCGTAATACCAATCCCGGCAATTTGGCTGGCTTTCACACCTGATTCTGACAAGCAGGAGGCGATGACGGCCAAAATAGAGCTCCATATTTCATTGGCGTTTTGCTCTACCCACCCGGGCTGGGGAAAATACTGTGGGAACTCCCGTTGTGCCTTGTATACCACTTTTCCCTGCCGATCAAACAAGATGGCCCGCGAACTGGTTGTGCCCTGATCTAAGGCAAGAATGTATTGCTCCATCGTTTCCCAGCCTCCTTGCTTATTATGTATGGTTACCCACTTGATACAAATAAAAGCTATTGCTTATAGTGTTCGAACAGCTGTTTATTGGAGGTCGTAACTGCTGTAGCTCCCGCGGCCAACGCTGCTTCCACATCCTCAGGGGTGCGAATAAGTCCGCCTGCCAAAATAGGAATGCCAGTGCGTTCGCTGACCTCCTTAATCATCGGTGGAACAACACCGGGCAGCACCTCAATATAATCCGGACGCGTTTTTTCTACCAGCGCGTAGCTTTTTTCCAGTGCAATCGTATCGAGCAGGAACACCCGCTGTACAGCAAGAATTCCTTTCTTTTTAGCAGTTGCGATCACCCCGGACCGGGTCGAAATAATCCCAAATGGCTTAATTTCCTGACACAAATATTCAGCCGCATACTCGTCATTCTTCAAGCCTTGCACCAGATCGGCATGCAGGAGCATTTGCTTGCTGCGACTTCTAGCCATCTGGTACAGGCTACGCAGCTGCGCTACATGCGTATCCAGAAAAACCGCATACTCATAAGAACTGTCCAAAATACCCTCCAGCTGCTTCATATGCTTAGCTGCAGGTAAAATGCGTTGTCCCTGAAATGGCATGGATATCCCCCTTAGGCTGAATGTCGGTCAAACTCGTTCAAATTTTATATTATCACTCTGTTCGACGAACGTGAAGCGGTTTCATTGCAGATATGTATAAAGGCTGCCTTCCCTGCAATAGATGTCAGCAGGAAGAAGACAGCCTAATCATTCAAAGAACTGGATCAAATCACACGACGGCACCCTTAAAATGCTCTATAGTGTACTAGCCCTCAAACCCTTGGCGCAGCCATGAGGTAGCGAGCATGATCGCACCGCGCTTGGCCGCGGTTTCAGACAATGAGTTCAGCATCACAAAGTCGTGGATGATGCCCTGAAAGCGTGCAGCGGTCACATCCACCCCCGCTTCACGTAGCTTGTCCGCATAGGCCTCGCCTTCATCGCGCAGCACATCGGCCTCACCTGTAATGACCAGCGCACGTGGTAGCCCTTCGAGCTGTTCTGTGGTGGCACGTAATGGGGACGCCGTGATCTGCGCTCGTTCGTTGGGATCCGTCGTATATTGATCCCAAAACCATTGCATTCCTTCGCGGCTCAGGAAATATCCTGTGGCGAACTCATGATATGATTCTGTGTCAAAGGAAGCATCCGTCACTGGATAGAACAGCAACTGCTGGCGAATGGTAGGGCCGCTACGTTCTTTGGCCAGCAGCGTTACGGCCGCCGTCATATTACCGCCCACACTGTCTCCGGCTACCGTCAGCGTATCGGGCTTCAGCCCATGCTCGCGTCCGTGCTGTGCCACCCATTGAACGACCGCGTAAATTTCCTCAATCGCCGTCGGATATTTAGCTTCAGGGGACAAGCTGTATTCTGGAAATACAACTGCTGCCTGTGAGCCGACTGCCAATTCACGAATCAGGCGATCATGCGTATGAGCATTACCGAATACCCAGCCTGCTCCGTGAATATATACAATGACCGGGAGATCGCTTGTCACCTGTTGTGGGCGAACAATTCTGACCTTCACCTCACCGCCAGGCCCGCCTGGAATAGTTAGATCTTCTACATCTGCGGCAGGTTTGTCTGCTGGGCCGGATTGAACCTCATTGACCGTTTCACGTCCTTTTTCAGGACCCAAATCATATAGAAACGGAGGCTTGGCATTATCGTCTGCAAATTTCTGTGCTGCGGGTTCAAGCTGTACTTTTTTACTCATATCGATTCACTCTTCCTTTCTTTTCTGTGGTCTACATATATCCATTTTGGCTTAAGTTTGCTCATTCAGTTTTACCTTATATATTTAAACGAGTTCCTCTCTTTCCAATCGGAGGACTTTAGTTTGCCCAACAGAAGAGCTTGACTTTTATTTTATATTGTAACTATAATAGTTACATATTAAAGTTCGTAAATGCACTGAGTACACTTACGATCAAACGAATGAATCATCCACATCATATTTATAGGAGGCTATCTATTATGAAAATTGCAGTTATTGGTGCAACCGGTAAAGCAGGAAATAATATCGTAAAAGAAGCATTAGACAGAGGGCATGAAGTAACCGCCATCGTCCGTGACTCGTCCAAAGTAACAGAAAGTCGTGCTACTGTGGTACAAAAAGACGTTTTTGATCTGAAAACAGATGATCTGAAAGGTTTTGACGTAGTTGTTAATGCATTTGCCGCTCCACTCGGACAAGAGCATCTGCATGTCGATGCAGGTAACGTACTGATCGAAGCCCTGCGTAATGTATCCGGTACTCGCCTGATTGTCGTAGGTGGTGCAGGCAGCTTGTTCACTGATGAATCCCAAACACTTTTGGTAAAAGACGCTCCTGGCTTCCCTGATTTCGTATATCCAACAGCCAACAACCAAGGAAAAAACCTGGAAATTTTGCGTGGTACCAGCGACCTGAACTGGACCTTTATTAGCCCTTCTGCGGAATTTGCACTGGGTAAACGTACAGGCTCTTACCAAGTAGGAAAAGACACACTGTTGGTTAATTCCAAAGGTGCAAGCTATGTCAGTTACGAAGATTATGCAGTTGCCGTAGTGGACGAAATCGAAAAACCACAACATCTGAACCAACGCTTCACAGTGGTGTCCGAGTCCTAATTTCTCTATTCTTGCAGCACATTTAGCATAAAAAAGACCCTTCGCCCATGTTTCCATGCACACTATGAGAAACTGAACCCGAAGGGTCTTTTTGTTATGACCTGTTGATACTCTCATTACAACTTATCAATGCTGGCCTTCTTTTCTGTATCGTGAGCGGAAGTCTCCCTCTTATCGCTAAAACACAGCTTGAGAATTGGAGGTGCAGCCAACGTTGTCAAAATGACGGCAATGATCACGGATATAAAATATTGCTGTGCCAACAGACCCGACTGTAGACCGGTAGCTGCAATAATAAGTGCGACCTCGCCACGTGATATCATACCGGAGCCAATCGCAAGAGAAGAACGGTTATTGAAGCCCGTCAGCCGCGCGCCGAGGCCTCCTCCCACTAACTTCGTCACCAGCGCAATCAGTGTCAAAACAACAACAAATCCGAGCTGCTGCCCTACTCCCTCAAAGGAAACATTTAATCCGTAGCTACGACGAAGAAAACTAGCCTTTTGCCAACAAGAAGTCCCAGCGAAGTTTCTCCACCCATACCGAATATATTCATTACTACCGCTAGCAGCACCACGACAAGCACATCATCCAGCACTGCGCACCCAAATTCCTAGAAACCAGCCTTCATGCACCGAGAATCCAAAGGCTTCCCTACACCAAAACCACAAATTAGCGGTAAAATAATGCCTCCAACCGCCACAGCTACCGCAGGCTTCCAATTACGTCGAAGTTGATCCAGATCCGTCTCCAGTCCAGCAATGAACATCAGCAGCAGGTTCCCCTAAAAAAGACATAAAGGAGCCTTGGTGACAGGCTCCTTCAGTAAATTCATATATTCATTTGATGTTGTCTGTCATATTTGCGCAAACAAGCAATTTTATCTCTTCTGCAAACCCGTGTAAACGTGTTGAATCAATTGTCTGCTTTTTTCACATAGCGGTTGCGGTATTCGTGGTCCAGCATACTCATCAGGATCGAATCATGGTATTCATAATTGTAGAATAAAGCATCCCGCTGCACACCTTCGCGCTGAAAGCCTACTTTTTCATAGCAACGAATGGCACGTTCATTAAAATCAAATACATTCAGCTCAATCCGATGCAGATTACAGATACCGAATCCGTAACCCAGCATGAGTACAAGCGCTTCAGTGCCGTAACCTTTCCCCTGATTTCCCTGCTCATTGATCGCAATACGGATGTTGGCACTGCGGTTCAGGCTGTCCATATCCTGCAGGGCTATATCCCCAATGACACGATCATCTTCGCGAAGCGCAATCAACAGCAACAAGCTTGAGGCATCCTGTCCTTTAGCTTCAATATAACGGGCAATTTGATCCTTGGTAAAGCTTCGTTGTGTGCCTGTCAGCCTCCGCACATCCTGATGGAACAATGTATTATAGTATAGCTCGGTGTCCTCTACGTTAACGGGACGCAAGTACACCCGTGATCCTTCAAGTAACCGTGCCACAGGCTCTGAGGCTGAAGTTTGTTGAGTCATCATGATCTCTCCCCTGCTAAAAATATGAATGACGAAAATCAAAGCAAATTATTGCGCAAGTTCGACTACGCAGGGTCTGCATTTTGCTCCGTAGTCAGGCTAGAATCAGCGAGGGACTCGCGCCAAATTACGGATTGAAGCAGCAGGCCTGCCAAGCCCAAGATTCCAACAGTCATCCCGATCCAGACAAAAGCCGTTCCCGCCCCTGCTATTCGGATCAATACTCCCCCGGCAAGCGGCGAAACGACCATGATTGCTCCAATCACGGTACTTTGGATACCGAAGACGCGTCCTACCATATCGGCAGGGGTTTTGGCTTGTAATATATAGTTCTGGGTGATAATGTACAGGCCATTGCCCACGCCCAGCACAGCCCCGATCATAAGTAGGACTGGCCATCCTGTTCCGGGCTGCGCCCAGCCTAAAGCAGCAATTGCTCCGCCAACCAGCACATATCCACCACCGAGCCCCCAGCCTGCGCTTATGCGATTCAAGCGATTAAGCGCAAGCATGCAACCGACGGCGCCAGCACCAATGGCTGAAACCAGCCAGCCAAGCAGCGATTCATTACCCGGAGCGAGCACTCGCAGCAATGTAGGGAACTGGTAGTCGATCATGAGAATGGCGATTAAGCCGAAAAGTCCGAATATGAGCGTATGCAAAAGCATTCGACTGCGCCATAAGAACGCCCAGCCCTCACGCCATTGGTTGAAAAAACGAGATGCGCGAACATGCTCCTCCCGCATTTGGACTTCATCAGCCTCAGGCGCTGTATGCGTAGCCGACTTTCCTTGCTGCTCGGCTGCAACAGCTTGTTGGTCTGCGCTGACCAGCGCCGGACCGATTCCGCGCAGCGGCCACAGCAGCAGTCCGGAACAGAGGCGCAGCAATGCATTGAGAATAATGCATGCCTGGGGAGACAACACAGTCAAGGTCATAGCGCCCAGTAATGGCCCTGCCACTTTGGAGGCCTGATTGACCAACCCATTCAGCGAGGTCGCCCGAAACAGGTCGTCGCTGGCGACTACCGTGCGGGTCAAGCCTTGCTGTGAAGGCATTTGAAATACGCCAGCCGCCGCGCGTAGACCGAGCAAAGGCAGCAGCCACACCGGACCTGGGACGGCGAGAATGGCCAGCGTCAATAAGGCAATAGCTGCATCGCAGACGATCATCAGCCGGGCCTTGTGTACCCGGTCAGCTAACGTGCCCGCGATAGAACCGAGCAGCAGACCCGGTAGCGCCATCACTACCGGAATCAGCGCAATCAGCATAGGGTCAGCTTCCCAGCGGTAGGCAACAAGCACCTGAATGGCGATAGCATCAAACCAATCGCCAAAGGAAGCAGCCGTGTGTGCCGCAAACATCCGCCGAAAACGGCCATTGCGCCAAATGCTACGCGCGGATTGCAGTTCTTTCTTTTCCTTCATTATCTACTCACCCTGCTCTCATTTTCAGCTTTTTTTAGCAATAAGAACATTCTAGCGGGTCTATATCAGAGGAAAGTCAGACAGCTAAAAAATCAGGCCATTGAGATTGTCTGCTCCAGCCAGCGCCTTAGCGCCGAACGATGCAGTGTTAAACTGTTGTCCCGGTCAAGCTGATCATATTGAGCGGCATACTTCTCTTCCAGCGCTGGATAGGAACCGCAAAGCTTCAGGAACGAGCGAATTTGACATACCGCTTTGATTTTTAGTAATTCCTGTTTAGCCATATCAAGGGTATCCAATCCCTCATCCATGAGCCGCTCGGCGTTATCCACATCTCCAGTACGCAACAGCATAAGCCCGCGCATCATGCGATAACGGCCCAGCTCGCGCAAAAACGGGACCTCCGACAGCATGCATTCCAGACGATCAGACAGTTCGGCAGCCTTTTCCATATGATTGGCAACCAGATGCATATACATCTCCATCAGCGCAACAGGCATCACAAAATTATCGAGATTATCCCGTTCCATGACCATCATGGTCAGTGGCAGACCTTCCTGGGCGTGTTCAGGTTGTCCGTTCTCTACATAAGCCTCCAGAATGTTGAGAATACGCAATTCCCGCTCCTGCGCTTCAGATAGCAATCCACTGGAAAGCGCACGCTCACATAGGACAAGCCCCTCATCCGTCACCCCTGCTGTGCACATATATAGCAGTAGCATCCAATACAATCGATCTGCGGGAGCAAAGTCCTCCCGTTCCAAGAACCAAGGCACATCCGCCTGTACAAAACGGGTATACATTTGATAAAAGACAGACAATTCAAAACCCATCTGCTCCTGCTGGGCAGCCAGCGCTACGATGGAATTTCCCTGCCCCAACAGCTGGTATTTGCGGAATAGTCCATGTACGGCGTCTTGCACCTCCTGATCGTGCAAGGACGGATGATTCTGTGGCTGCACGTCAGTCAAGGTCAAGCTGTAGCCATACCCTCTGACCGTATGAATACGGAGACCATCCCATGACTTAAGTTTTTTGCGCAATCTGTAGATATGATCATCTACCGTACGCTCCACCGGATACTCCAGCGGCCACACCCGATCCAGCAGTTGTTCACGGGTGAACACCTGGTTCCGGTTATCGTACAGAAAGCGCAACAGCGCAAATTCTTTAGCCAACAACATAACACGATCTGCATTACAAACCACACTGTAGCCATCTGCATCAAATTGTAGCCTGATCATCCACCTCGCCTCCGACATATCGTTTCTTGGCTGCACCCAGCCCTATAAACATAAGCAGAACACTCAGGCACAAAAGCAGCAACAGCGGAATGGTCCAGCCTTGTGTCGCATCATGCAAATAACCGAACAGTGTCGGCCCGGTCGCTGCCAGCAAATACCCAAAGGATTGCGCCATACCCGACAACTCTGCTGCCTGCTGCGGTGTCCGCGTCCGCAAATTGAAGAACATCATCACTAACGGGAAAGCAAAACCACCCGCTATACCGATACATATGACCCAAATCACGCTCCACTGTGTAGCCCCAAGCAGAAATCCACCCAGACCGATAAAATACAGCGCAGCCATAATCAGAACCAATACCCGCTGATCCTTCACTCGCGCCGCCCAAATAGGCACAATAAAAGTAAATGGCATTTGCGCAAACTGCATCACAGACAGCATCCAGCCCGCAGTCTCTGAATCCATTCCCTGTCCGCTCATCATTTCGGGAAACCAAGCGGCAGGAACATAGAACAAGGCAGATTGCAGCCCCATAAACAGCGTCACCTTCCAAGCCAAAGACGATGTATATACATTCACGGTTCGGGCAGACACCGCCGCTTTATTAGCCGTTTTTCCTGCCTTAAGGAGTTGTGGCACCCAGAGTAAAATCCCTACGACACCTACAATCCCCCATATTCCCAAAGCACCTCGCCATCCCATACCTCCGTTCAGAGCCAGCGGTATACTCAGCCCGGATGCTGTTGCAGCGACCACGTTCATAGATACTGAATATACACCGGTCATCAGTCCGCTGTTGCGAGGAAACTCCTCTTTGATCAGACTGGGCAGCAACACATTACAGACGGCAATAGCTAGTCCCAGCATAGCAGTCCCGACAAATAATGCAGTAACCCCTAACGTTGAGCGCACTACAATACCTGCGGTCAACAGCAGCAAAGCTGCAAAAATAATAAGAGGCGATCCGAAGCGGCGCGACAGTTTGGCTACAAAAGGCGACAACAGGGCAAAAGCCAGCAGCGGCAATGTCGCTAATAGGCCACTCAGTGTATTCGAAATATGCAAAGAATCCTTAATCAAACCGATAAGAGGTCCTACCGAGGTAATCGAGGCGCGCAGATTGGCACCTACCAGAATGATCCCTACGGCAAGCACCCAAGGACCGGCATGCCACAAAGATTTGTATACCAAAGCTCGTTGGTGTTGCTGTGAACTCATCTCTCCATTCTCCAATCTATCTGTGTTATGCTCAAAGGCTCCAACCAAGTGTACGGCTGGAGCCTAGCAATTTTTATCTCATTAAATTATAAAGGCATTCGTGCCATATGCATAGGACGGATCGACACAGCGCCCCAAGTCTTCAAGTTCAGCATATAGCTTCATTGAAAAAATAAAAGCTGCCTGAAAGGATCGTTTCCTTTTGAGGCAGCTTCCAGTTCATAAACTTCGATGCGACCAGCGCTGCTTAACGTACCAGCCAGCCGCCGTCCACCGCCAAGATATGACCGTTCATATAGTCGGAACCCTGACTGGCGAGGAAAACCACAACTCCCATCAAATCAGACGGATCGCCCCAACGACCCGCAGGAATACGCGACAGGATTTCTTGATTGCGATTTTCATCCGCACGGATTGGAGCTGTATTTGCCGTAGCAATATAACCCGGCGCAATCGCATTAATCTGAACGTTATGAACTGCCAGCTCGTTCGCAAATGCCTTGGTCAAACCAGCTACCGCATGCTTGCTCGCTGTATACGGCGGAACGAATTTGCCGCCCTGAAAAGCAAGCATAGAAGCGACATTGATAATCTTCCCGCTTTTTTGCTCTACCATCACCTTTGCCACTTCCTGGCTCAGATGATATACGGCATTCAGGTTAATCTCCATGACAGCGTCCCAATCCTCATCTTTATACTCCAGCAGAGGGGCGCGACGAATCGTACCTGCATTGTTTACAAGGATATCAATTTTACCGAATTCATTGACGCATTCTTCTACAATTTTTTTAATGGATTCTTTCTCTGTCAGATCTGCCTGATAAAAGGCAACCTTCACACCCGTTGGCTCCAGCAAACGTCTTGTTTCTTCATACTCATCATTGTTAGCTACAATGAACAGGTCTGCACCCGCTTTGGCCAAAGCTACGGAATACCCTTGACCCAAACCAGTGTTGCCTCCTGTTACAATCGCCGTTTTACCTTTTAGACTGAAAAAATCCAATGAAAAATGGTCCAGACCCATGTCTACGCCTCCATCACAAATTAGTATAAAAACCTATATTTCCTGAAGCCTACAGCGCTGCGCGTACTTCTTTATATTTAGCTACATAACGTGCTGCATTTTCTGTGATCAAGTCGTAGCGACCTTCCTTGGCTGGAGCCGTCAAATTACCCCCAATTCCCACAGCTACACATCCGTTACGCAGCCAGGTTTCCATATTATCCAGATCAACACCACCCGTTGGCATAATCTGTACATGAGGCATTGGACCTCTAACGGCCTTCACAAAGTCCGCCCCCATTGCACTGCCTGGGAACAACTTCACGACATCGCTACCCAATTTCATGGCTTCCTTGATCTCATTCAGCGTCATACAGCCAGGCATATAAGGAATCGCGTACAAATTGCATAGCTTCGCTGTTTCTTCTTCAAAAGAAGGACTCACGACAAACTCTGCTCCGGCCAGAATAGCAATTCTCGCCGTCAGTGATTCCAGTACCGTTCCTGCACCAATCACTGCCCGATCCTTAAATTCATCTTTCAATCTTCGAATGACCTGATCCGCATCTGGCGTCGTAAATGTAAGCTCAATATTATCCAAGCCGCCTTCAATGCAGGCTTTAGACATGAGATACGCTTCCTCCGCCGTGTTTCCTCGAATGACTGCGACGACACCTACCGAAGTGATATGTTCCAAAACTTTCTTTTTCGTCATGTTCCTGATCCTTTCCACGAATGGGATGACCATGTACCTCAGCCGCTTGCAGGTTTACGCTCCAATACACTAATCGGATTAACGCAACTCGCTCATGGCAACCTGATCCATGTCTTTGTATGTTTTATTTTCACCGGCCATGCCCCAAATGAAGGTATAGCTGCCCGTAGCCGCACCACAGTGGATAGACCAAGGTGGAGAAATAACGGCTTCATCATTTTTCATTACCAGATGGCGCGTTTCGTTCGGTTCACCCATCAGGTGGAACATTCTTGCGTTCTCATCCAGTTCAAAGTAGAAATATACTTCCATCCGACGGTCATGAACATGTGTCGGCATAGAGTTCCATACACTGCCGTTTTCCAACGTCGTCATCCCCATAACCAATTGGCAACTTTGAATGCCTTCATCATGGATAAAGCGACGCAACGTACGGTTGTTAGCTGTTTCCTGCGAACCCAGACTTTCAGACGGTACATCGGCAAAAGACTGTTTCGTCGTCGGATACGTGGTATGAGCCAGGGCCGAAACGATATAAAATTTCGCAGGCTTTCCACTGGAATCGCTTTCAAAGATCAACTCCTTGCCACCTTTACCTACGTAGAGACAGTCTTTTGTGGCCAGCTCGTAAGTTTCACCGTCCACCTTGACCGTACCGCTACCCCCAACATTAAAAATGCCCAGTTCGCGGCGCTCCAGGAAAGTTTCCGCTTTGATTTGATCGTTACCTTCCAGTGCAACAGATTTATTCACGGGATAAATGCCCCCGATAATGACACGATCTTCATGCGTATAGACCAGCTTTACCTCCTCAGGTACAAACAGTTCCTGGATTAGATAGTGCTGACGCAACTCTTCAGTCGTAAAATGTTTGGCATGTTCGGGATGAGTTGAATAACGCATTTCCATAAAAACATTCCTCCTGTTTAGATAAACTTTTTTATCAACGGAATTGTTATAAAAGCGGTTTCTAACTCTACTTCTTAGCTAGAATTGTAATAATTATCTAAGGGGGTGTCAACCTAAAACTTCGATTTTCCTAGAAAAACCCTTAATACACACGAAGTTTCACACGTTTTTTACCTTTTGATAAACAAAACCACATTTTTTTATCTATATTATCCAAAAAGTTTTTAGCAAATATATCAACTTCATCATTGTGAAAAACCGATTTATGTGATAATTTCAATTTATTCAGTTGGTGCATGCGCTTACAGATTAAGTTTACTAAACACAAGGAGGAATTCAAATGACCGCAACATTGGATGCTGTTACCTTCGGAGAACCGATGGCCATGTTTTACGCCAATGAAGCAGGCTCTCTGGATGAGGTGCGTTCATTCACCAAAGCGTTGGCCGGGGCAGAGACGAATGTTTCGGCAGGTTTGTCGCGTTTGGGGCTACGAGCCGGACTCGTAACCAAACTCGGCGAGGATACGTTCGGCAAGTTCATTGCCGATGCGCTACGTCAGGAAGGAATCGACACCCAGAATGTCATGTTTACCAAAGACCACTCTACCGGGATGCTGATTAAATCCAAAGTTATAAGTGGGGACCCCGAGGTGGAATACTTCCGCAAGCATTCCGCCGCTTCCACACTGAGCATCGCTGATTTTAACGAAGCTTACTTTGCCGGGGCTCGCCATCTGCATTTTACAGGTATTTCCGTTGCCCTCTCCGCTGAATGCCGCGAATTCGCACGACATGCGCGGCAATTCATGAAGAAGGCAGGCAAAACTGTATCCTTCGACCCTAACCTAAGACCCAAATTATGGCCTGACACACAAACGATGGTGGAGGCGATTAACGAAGCATCTGAGGGATGCGACTGGCTTCTACCGGGGATTCATGAAGGTAAAATATTGACGGGCTATACTTCGCCCGAGGATATTGCTTCGTTCTACCTTGACCGTGGTACCTCACTGGTCATCATCAAGCTGGGAACCGAAGGCGCATATTACAAATCCGCAGATGCTGAGGGATATGTCAAACGCTTCCGCGTAGATCAAGTCGTGGATACCGTCGGTGCGGGTGACGGATTTGCCGCAGGTGTTATCAGCGCGCTACTGGAAGGCTTGCCCCTGGCAGAGGCAGTCAAACGCGGTAATGCACTTGGTGCGCTGGCTGTCATGTCAGCCGGAGACATGGATGGCTATCCGACGCGAGCCGAACTGGAATCTTTTTTGCTCAGCGCCAGCACAAATTAGTCCGGGATCATCCCCCGCGTAACCTTCACTACTATGAGCGCAAGCTCAACAAAGGCCGCATCCAAAGTCGGCTTAACTTCCAATAGCCCGTATTCGCATTTGTGTGACCTGAGCAGCATATGCATACTCAGGTCGTACAAAGGAATACGGGCTATTTTATAATATAAGACATGATGCTCGTCTACAGCGTTTTGACGGATTCTCCCCGATTGATATCCGGCACAAATCGGTAAATAATCGGAACCGATTCGCCGCCTTCCTCAATACTGGACAGCAGCGTTTTTGCCGCCTGCTTCCCCATATCCGCAATCGGTTGCGTAATGGTCGTAATCGGCGGATTGTAAATATGGGCAAACTCCGCATCGTCAATTCCGATAATGGACAGCTCTGCCGGAATGCGTATACGTCGGGCATTCACATACTTCAACACCTCAGCCAACACGATATCATTCCCGGCCAACAGCGCAGTCGGCGGCTCAGGCAGTTGGAACAGCTCCTTCAGCGTCTGCTGGATTTCTTCTCTCGGCACGCTGTGCATATATTCTTCTCGAAATGGCATACCATGCTCTTCCAACGCCTTCTTGTATCCGCTGAGCCGCTCCACTCGTGGAGTAATCCGATTCAAGCCAAGGGGCAAGGTAATCAGCGCAATTCGCTCATGCTTGTGAGCCACAAGTTCCTGAATCGCCAGCTTAATCGCCATTTCGTTATCCAGCAGCAGGCTACGTGTATTGACACCGTCCACCAAGCGGTCCAAAAACACCAATGGATACTTTTCACGAATGAGCTGGTTGTAAATGTCTGCATGCTTTCCTGTCGGGAAGATAATTAAGCCGTCCACTTGACGGGCCTTGAGCATCTCAATATACTGGCCTTCCTTGTCGGGGTTTTCATCGGCGTTGCAAATGATCACCTGAATGCCGAAAAGCTGCAATTCCTCCTCAATCGCACGGATAGACTGGATCGACAGCGTATAATCAATGTTGGCTACAATGACTCCCACCATAAACGTCCGGTTCTGCTTCAAGCTGCGGGCCAGCCCGTTAGGCTGATAATTCAGCTCTTGAATAACCTCGGCAATCCGGTCCCTTGTCTGGTCGCTCATATATTTATATCGTTTGTTCAGAAATTGCGAGACAGTGCTTTTAGACACTCCTGCCTTCTGGGCAACATCTTCAATCGTCGGCTTCTTCATCGGTACACTCCTTGTCTTTCATGTACTGCGTTAGTGCAACAAAAGTATATCTTTTTTTTAGTAAATTTACCAGACTTCTATTTATGAAAGCCATTATGATATAAGTTGAACTTCAAAATTGCCTATCGTGCCACTGTATAAAAGGATGGTTCTCCCGGCAGCAAAAGAGGCAGTTCAAGATGTTCTCTTGAACTGCCTCCACGTATACAACTCTATCGAAAAGCTAGGTTCCAGTTGGCCCTAAATACTACTCGGATCAGTGTGCTGGAACAGGCGTTGCAGACTGATCTGGTGTATCGTGCTCGATCAGCGCATGCTTTTCCCATAACCGGCTTTTCCAGCGGGCATACATGATGACAGCACGAGTCCATTCATCAGCAGCAATCGCCAGCCACACACCGGCGAGCCCCATATCCAGCTTGAACACCAGCAGATAACCCAGCGGCAAGCTCATACAGACCATAGAGATTAGTCCCATAAAAACCGGGAACTTGGCATCTCCAGCAGCACGCAACGAGTTAATAATGACGATATTCGTCGTCCGGCCAGTTTCTAGCAGAATGCTAAGTAAAATGACTTGCGCTCCCAAACGAATGATTTCAGGGTTCTCTGTAAATAAACCGAGCAAAGGTACACGGAAAAAGATAACCACCGCATCAATAATCACAGTCACGAGTAGCGCCCATTTCACACTGTTCAATACACGTTTATAAGCCGTATCCTTCTCTCTGGCTCCCACGAGCCTTCCCACTACGATAGCCGTTCCCATACCGACGGCCATACTGAACAAATAAATATAGCTCGAAATATTATTGGCATATTGACGTGTCGCCATCGCTTCTGCGCCCAGATAGGTCACATACAGTGTGAATATGAGCTGACACGACTGATACATGATAGACTCCAGCGCGGATGGTACACCAATACGCAATATTTTAGAGATAAACTTTTTGGACAAGTGAACGTAATATTTCCACTCGACACGAACCTCAGTGACCCGGTACATCAGCCAGAAGAAGATCAAGAGACAAATAAAGCGGCTACCTACTGTAGAAATAGCAGCACCTTCTACACCGAGTGCTGGCATTCCCCAATGCCCCAAAATCAAAACATAGTTGCCGACCACGTGGATCACGTTCATAAAAACCGATACATACATCGTTTCTTTGGTAAAACCGTGCGTACGAATGGTCGCCGCCAGCGCGTTAATCAATGCCTGAAGGAAAATAGCCCCCCCGACGATGCTCATATAGGATTCCGCATACGTAAGAATGTCCCCCTGGACATTCAACCATTGCAACATATGCGTACCAAACACAAGAAAAATTACGCTTAGCAAAAGACCTACCATCAAATTCAACGTAATGGCCGTACCTGTAACCTGGGCCGCTTCGACTAGTTTCTTAGAACCGATATATTGAGCTACGACGATAGCAGCGCCGTTGCCGATAACCTCCAGTACAAGGATAGCGATTGAAATAATTTGATTGGACGCGCCCACACCCGACACTGCATTATCAGATACAGAGCTGAGCATGAATGTATCGACGCTTCCCATTAACATAAACAGGAATAATTCAAGGAAAATAGGCCATGTCAAACGGAACAAATTCAGTTCCTTGGCTTCGGACAATACCGAACCATTTTTTAGTGCTCTGGTTGTCATTCATTCACCTTTCTTCATAGATTTATTTAACAATCAAAAGGTATGTTAGCATAGTCATTCTGAAAATACATCCCGTTTACGTAAAATGATTTGCAAAATGCGTAAGAATTCATTTATCACCCTCTTTATAATTGATTATCGAACTTTATTGAAACAGGATATTACAAGAATATACCGGCAAATCTGGGCTTATCGACGCAATTATGAGCTAAAGAGTATAATAGAATACGAGCCTGTGAGCATTGCCGCTGACAGGTTGTGAAAATTGTTGTACGCTTCCTAAGCATAATTCGCGAATTAAAGAGGGAATATATAGGACATTCATAGGGTTAAAAGGTAATAAAGGAGGCTTTTACAGATGACTCAATCATTTCAAGCCCTTGTCGTCGATCAGACGCAGGACGGTGAAGTTCAAGCAGAGGTGCGTTCTCTGGAAGCTAGCAGTTTACCTGCTGGAGAAGTATTGATTCGTGTCGCTTATTCCAGCATCAACTATAAAGATGGGCTTGCTGCCCGCAAGGATGGCAATATCGTCAAATCCTATCCGTTCGTACCAGGCATAGATTGCTCAGGAACCGTCGTCTCTTCGGAGGATAGCCGCTTTAGCGAAGGACAAGCGGTGCTCGTTTCCGGATACGGGCTGGGTGTGTCTCAATTCGGAGGATTCAGCCAATATGCACGCGTGCCTGCGGACTGGGTGGTTCCACTTCCAGACGGACTCACGCCGAGAGAGGCGATGATTTTCGGGACAGCCGGATTCACCGCGGCCCTGTCGTTATATCGGCTGGAGCAAAACGGCGTTACTCCGGAGCAGGGGAAGGTACTTGTCACCGGAGCGACGGGCGGCGTAGGCGGGGCAGCTATTGCCTTGCTGAACAAGAGAGGCTATCATGTCGTAGCCAGCAGTGGCAAGGCCGATGCGCATGATTACCTCAAGGCGCTCGGAGCAGCCGAGGTTATTTCTCGCGAGGAGGTCTACGACGGCGCGGAGAGCATCCGCCCGCTGAGCAAGCAGCTTTGGCAAGCGGCTGTTGATCCTGTAGGCGGAAAGCCGCTCGCTTCGCTGCTCAGCCAGATCGCCTACAACGGCTCCGTTGCCGTGAGCGGCCTGACGGCAGGAACCAAGCTGCCTACGACGGTGCTGCCGTTTATTTTGCGCGGCGTAAGTCTGCTGGGCATAGACTCTGTCTTCTGCCCATACGACACCCGTGTAGCGATCTGGAAGCGACTTGGCAGCGAATGGAAGCCGGAACAGCTAGAGCAGCTCGTTGAGCGCGAAGTCGGATTGGCCGACCTGCCCAGCGCGCTCGAAGACATCCTTGCAGCCCGCTCGCAAGGAAGAACGCTTGTACGACTGGCTGACTAAGCAGAAAGATATCGGCAATCTATCTGTTAACCTGGTTTTGCGTGAGGAAATATTCATTCCGTAGAGTCTAGCTTTGCAAAACATAAGAAGCTTGTAAATCTGAACTTTTGAGATTTACAGGCTTCTTTTTTCGTGTGATACATTTGAAGAAAAACAAAATATATCGAATCAGACGGTTTACTTTTCGCAACCAAATGAACCTTATGAGGGCCTCAGTTGTTATATAGATAAACTGCACAAGAAAGGAGAGCACATCATTGGAGAGTAATCGAGAGTTGTTTGATTTGTATCAACGAGATGTATACCGAACCTGCTACTACATGGTACATAACGCATCGGATGCAGAGGATTTAACGCAGGAAGTGTTTATCACCCTGTTTCGCAGCAATCGTGAACAGATCGAACAACTAAAAGCCTGGATTATGAAAATTACGGTCAATCATTGTCTGAATTACCTTAAACGCCGGAAAAGCCTGCATTTGAAAGTATCGGCTAATCCCTATTTATTTAGCGGGGCGGAAGGTAAGCCTGTAGACAAGCTGGTGGAAGAACGCGAATCGACAGAAGAATGGATCGTTTATATGAATCGCCTTCCAGCCAAAATCCGCGCTGTGCTGACCCTCCGCTATATGCATGATTTCACACTGGCAGAAATATCAAAACTGCTGGAAATTCCGCTGGGAACCGTCAAATCGAGGACTCATAAAGGGCTAAAGTTATTGGAGCAAATACTGCGGGATGCAGGTGTAGAAATTCCCGAGATGGAAGGAGAGAACTATGAACAACGTAGAAAAGGCATTGAAGCGCAAGTTAAATAATGATTCGGAAATGGCCTATCCTGACTTCGATGAGATGTGGAACCGGATGGAACAGACAGGGCATACTGCCCCTACGCTAACCGACACTTTCGATTCATTCACTCCGCACCGACATAGAAATTGGCGCAAAATAGCTATCGCCGCCTCTCTGAGTGCGCTTCTCGTTGCCGTTCCCGTCTATGCCGCCATCCATTATAATTGGGGCAATCTGCTGCACGGAAGAAGCGGCATTCAGACGGCACTAAATCAAGACCTTGGACAGCCCTTGGAGCAATCCGTAACCAGAGACGGAGTGAAGCTGACGCTGCATACCGCTATTGTCGATGAGAACCGGACCGTGATTCTGTACAGCTTGGAGGTCGGAAAACGGGCAGAGAACGAGTTTTGGAATGTCAAAGGCGTATCGCTAAAAGGTGCTGCGGGGGAAAGCAGTGCAGGGGAATATAACTTTCAGCAATGGGACCCGAAAAATCAACGGTACAACGGATACTTTGAAAGTGACTGGACACCGCAGCAAGAAACAGAGAACATGCGGCTGACCGTAGATCATATAGAGCTCACCAGCGTTCAGGAACTGGAATTGCCGCTCGATGTCACATCGCCTCAGATGCAGACATTCAAGCTGGATCGTAACGGCTTACAAGATATGAAGGTACAGGTATTTCAACAAGGGAAGGATAAGCTGATGCTGTCCTCGGCAATCACCTTCGATTCCTCCATACCCAAGAAATGGGACAATCCACAAATCGTTGCTTACCAAGGCGGTGAGCCCGTGATGTCGCAGCCTGGGGGGACTTTTGGCAAACCCGGAGATAACGGGGAGTATACAGCCCAGCAGTATTTTTCTAAAGCAGATATACCGGAAGGACAGACTGCTTTCAAACTGCAATATGCGCAAACTGAGAAAAGTATACATGAACCCATAAAATTCGACCTGCAGCTAAGCAAGAAGAAGATGGAAAGCGGGACGATTAAAAGCGTGCTGAATACCCCATTGGAAAAAGACAATCGGAATGTTTTGCTAGAACAAATGATTGTCACACCTACACAAATCCGTGTCACGATCAGAAGCAAGGAGAAATTCGCCATGTTACCTTATCAAAAGTACTTTCTTTCTGTGAACGGCACAACGTTAGAGGGTAACCGTTGGTCTTCACCTGATCAGGAGCACGATCTGAATACGATCCGTTTTGAACGACCGTCCCATCTTGTGATTACCAAGGACACTCCTATTACTTTTACAGGCAAATATAAAGTCACGATCCATTCGGATGACAAAACACCACAGCTTTTAACTGATATATCTGACCAGAAGCAGACACTAACGACGCAAATCGGTGGCTATCCTGTGAAGTGGACTTACTACAAACAGGAATCAGACTTATTCGTAGAAACCGAAAGCGAGGACGCTCACTTTGGAGGGATTAACCAGACGCATATTAGCCTGGGTAAAGAACGGATCATTGGCAAGCCGATCACAGCCAATTTTGCCGGAGACGGCAATAACAAGGCAGTGGATGTCTACAAGAACTTCAAAGGGAAGGAAGCTTCTATCTATATGTTCTACTATACAACGGACGACCCGGAAGCAGAGACAACCGTATCCTTGCAGCCTCTGACAAGCAACAGCGAAGCATCTAAATAGTAATGCTATAAAAAGAGGGTCCTCTATACCTGTGTGAACCGTGGTATAGGGAGCCCCTTTTTATTTTCCTGGTAAGGCACGGTCTGCCTAAAACGATTGGCTCCTGCCCTACTTCACAGAACCTTGCGTAACGCCATTGATAATCCATTTTTGTGCAATCAGATAGACGATAATCATCGGCAGCAAAGCCATCAGGTACGAGGCAAAAGCCAGATTGAAGTCTGTGTTGAACTGTCCTTGGAACACATACTGTACGAGCGGCAGTGTATATTGCTCCGCATCGCTGATAATAATGAGCGGCAGCAAAAAGTCATTATATGTGGACAGACAAGTGAGAATCCCCACCGTAGCACTAATCGGCGCCATCAGCGGGAATATAATGCGCCAAAAAGTGCCCCATGTCGTCGCACCATCTACCGTGGCTGCCTCTTCCAACGCTACCGGAATGGAGCGAATATAACCGACATACACGAAGACATTAAACGCCAAACCATACACCGTATGCAGCATAATGAGACCCAACAGATTAGTCATATGAAGGCCCGAGGCCAGTTTTACAATCGGCAACATGATGATGGGGAACGGAATGAACATGGCACTCACAAAATAAAAATATAACCCCTTGAAGAAACGCCGCTGCATATTACGAGCAATGGCATAAGCAACCATCGAATTGGTTAGCAAAGTGAGTATAACCGTCGATGTCGTGACCATCACACTGTTCCGAAAAGCGCTGAAGAAATTGGTCATTTCCACTGCACGACTAAAATTTTCCCAATGCAGTTCGGTCGGAAAGGCAAAGGAGGAATGTGCCATCTGCTCGGGATTTTTAAGGGCTATCGTCACCGTCATATAGAGGGGAAACAGAATGAATATTGTCCCCAATGCTACCAGAAGCAGCACAGGCCAGTTCGTACGTCTACTAGTTTTCATCAGTTATCCATCTCCCTTCTCTGGAGGAATCGAAGCTGTAAGATGGAAATGATCGCAATCACAATAAAGTAAATAACAGAGTTAGCCGACTGATAAGCGAATTCTCCACCTCTAAAGCCCCCGGTGTATATCAGGTGGGATATCGACTGCGTGGCCCGTCCCGGCCCACCATTCGTCAAAGCCACGATCTGATCGAACACCATCAGGGAATTTTTCATCGCCAATACCATATTGATCGTAAAAAACGGTGCAATTAATGGAAAGGTAATGCTCCAGAATTCGCGCCATTTACCCGCACCGTCCAAATTGGACGCCTCATACAGACTTGTCGGAATGGTTTGCAGCCCAGCCAGATAGAGAATCGTATTAAAGGCAATCCCCTGCCATACGGCTACGATGACCACTCCTACCCAAGCCAACTGCTCACTGCCTAAGATGTTTGTCGATAATGAACTGATGCCTAAGTTCTGTCCCCAGATCGTAAATACATTCGAGAACAGGTAATTGAATATGTAACCTACGATCAACACGCTCAAAATATTAGGTAAGAAATAAATCCCGCGAAAGAAATTACGGAAACGTATTTTAGCGTTCAGCCCCATGGCAATCAGCAAGCTGAGAATATTAATCGCAATGGTAACCACAATCGCAAATTTGAAAGTAAACCAGTAAGCATTGCCCACATTGTCGTCTTGAAACAAATTAATATAGTTCTTAAACCCGACAAAGTGGTACTGATGACCAAAGCCGTTCCAGTTCGTGAGTGAATAATAAAATCCCTGCAAAGCAGGCAGGGTCAAAAATACAAAAAACAATAGCACCGCCGGCACCGTCATCCAGTAAAAAGTCGTTAGTCGCTTATTCATGTCTCCTCCTCCTCTCTTATCGGCGGTTAGCTACCTTATTCCACTCCCGGTCGAGCTTGGCTAGATAGGCATCGATGTCTCCGTTTTGCAGGAAAGCCTGCACAATAGAATTCAATTGGACCGCTTTGGGAATATAATGATCGGCAAAATCAATGACACGGCCTGATTTAAAATACGGCAGCAGCTCTGCCACACTCGGATCATCCTGCGTGACTCCCTTCACCGCTGAAAACAACGTTTGTTCCGTAATGTATTGCTTGCTGTTCTCCGGTTTTAATAAGAAGGCAAGGAACTCCTCCGCCTCCTTTTTATGCGGCGTGCCTTCCGAAACGGCCAATAGCGTGTCTATACCAGACACCAGCTTGACCGCCTTTGCGTCATTCCCTGTGGGTAACGGGAAAAATCCGAGTTCCACTTTCGGGTTAGCTTTGCGAATTTCAGATATAGCCCACGAGCCCTGAATGTACATCAGTCCCTGCCCGTTAGCGAAAGCACGATTACCGTCAGCATAGTTTTTGCCAAAATTATCACTATGTCCGTATTTCAGTAGCTCCAGCTGCTTTTCCGCAATCTCGCGGTACTTGCCCTGAAAGGTGACCTGATTCTCACGCCGTTGCAGGAAAAAATCAATGCCCACCAGATTCGGACCCAACGCATTAAAGGGGAGGTTCGTTTGCCAATCATCTTTATATGTAAAATAGAAAGGAATTTTGCCAGCAGCCTTGATCTTTTGCGCTGTTGCAATCAGCTCATCCCATGTTTTGGGCACCTGTAATCCCATTTCTTTAAAAAGCGTTTTGTTATACATCACACCATTCGCATTCGCAGCATAAGGAATTCCATACACGGGATCGACCCCGGTCACATCCTTAAGCATCTTGAGGTAAATCGGATCAATCGTACGTGGCAATTCTGTATTCGCCAGATCCGTAAAAATACCGCTTTGTGCCAAAATGGAGTAGGTATCGGTGGCCCCAAGCCCCACAATGTCAGGTACATCGTTTTTGACAACCCGTGTCAATAACACGGTCTCTGCCTCTGGCGGATTGACCTGTGTCACTTCAATACCGGGATGTTCCTGATTGAATTGAGAGATTAGCTTATCGAATGAACCCTTGGCCTCCGGCTTGTTTTGAAAGAATTCAATTTTCACCTTACCTGAATCATCGCCCTTGTTGCATGCGCTCACAAAAACAGCCAACAAAAGGATCGCCGCCAGTGTAGACAGCTTTTTGGCCCAACTCCACATGCTCATACCTCCTTTTCCCCTATGTCAATCTATGCAGGACTAAACAATTAATACCCGTCCCTTATGGAAAAGAAACGATACACCGTGTTTGGCGGTTATATAGTAAAAGGGTACTCATCTTCGCTCTTGTTTTTCTGTTTTGTTCAGGTATTGGGTTATTGAATGGGAGTACAACATATACTGCCTTGGGATTCCATGTAAGCGGAACCAGCTTGAAGGATGCTAATGAAAATACCTTGAGTCTCAGGAGGAATTAGTATGTTAAAAAAGATCCAACCGGCCTTCAAACGGTCGATTGGATCTTTTCTTACTTTTATTATGTTCAGGTTAGGGAATAACATGACATATCTTAGCGAATTAGAAGAGCAGCGTCCCAATCCGGATTTTCATTTCCTATCAATGAAGCCAACACCAAGGCAACTCCAGCACTTCCATTCAGAAAGCCAGCCTCATCTACTTCTGCTAGCCTCCCATCCAATAGGCTATGATCATAAAAGCCAAACGCCGAATTAGTATCGAACATATCCAGCACTTCTTCTAGTAGCCTGTCTCGCATCATACCTAACTGCTCATGGCCCGTATCTGAATACATACGCTGGATCAGATGCAACAATCCCCCAATACCATGACACAATGTCGCAGAAGATAGTCCTCCTTTACGATAGAGCCTTTTTTCTATATCCAAGTATGCACGTAGTCCCGTTTCGATCCAATCTTTATTTTGAAGAGCTTGTCCCGCCAGCCAGATCGAACGTGCAATGCCTGGTACGCCATAACACCAGGAATCACGATAATACTGCGTGCTTTCAGGCTGCAGACGGTTATCCACCCATTCCTCAAGGGAAACACGCCCAGGCCAAATCACGCCCTCAGTATCCTGAACACGCCAATGATGTATAAATTGTGACAGTCTGTTGATATCGCCCACTAAAGGGAGGGAGTCGGCTCCATTAAGAGCAGACAGGCTCAGAAAAGCTAATGGACCCGCGATACCATGCGAAAGCCCTAAATTAAAATTTCCCTGCGGATATTGTTTCTTTTCATTCTCTTGAAATTGATTCTCCGTGGTAATATACCATCCAGGTACAGGATGTCCATTCCAAGTACGGTCGCTGCACATTATCTGAAACAATTCAATCGTCTGGTTCCATATGGTATGCATAGTCGGGCGGTCAGAAAATAACATGGCGATGCGTCCGATCCCTGTAAAGCCTGATATGGCGTCATACTGGCTCATTTGTAATTGTCCTCTTCCCCATTCCTCCCGACATAGGGCCAAGCTATGTAAAGCAGCCTCTTCGAACCAGGAGGCAAGAGAATCAAGCATTCCTTGATAACGTGTGCCCTTCCTGGATAAAGAGTAAATAGCCAGCAAAATACCTGATAATCCACTATACAGGGATAAGTCATGGACACCCTTTTGCTCCACGATCATACGAATTCGCTCTAAATATTGGTGTCCTACAATATCCCAACCATCCTCAGGGTATAGTCGATCCAACTGACCCATTAACAAACAGATGCCCGTGAACCCACTTCCCAAACTTTCATCTGACCAACGGTCCATCTTCATCCCATCAGACTCTATCGGGGGCGTTTTTTTCATATACATACGCACTTGATCGGGGTCTTTGTAACGATTGGAAATCTCTTGTAAGATTACAGTTACTTTATCCTTCATATCCAAATTAATGGGTATCCATTTATCACAAATATATGAAGTCGTCGTCATCCTAGCACCCTCCCTCCGCTTTCAATTAAGGAAGCTTCTTCATCGAATGAGCTGGCCTGAATGTTGTACATCTCTGCGTATAGCCCATTGAGTAACATCAGCTCCTTATGTGTTCCCTGCTCCACAATTAAACCATTGTCCATTACCACAATTTTATGTGCCAGACGTGCTGATGAAATCCGATGAGTAATAAAAATACCAATGCTATCCTTCATCAACTCCAAAAATAATACCAACAAATCCTGTTCTGCCACAGGATCCAAGAAGGAACTTGGCTCATCCAAAATATACACATCCGCTTTACGCAGGAAAGCCCGTGCGATTGCTATTCGCTGCCATTGGCCTCCTGAGAGTTGGTAGCCATCCTCAAACCATTTACCAAGCTGTGTGTCCAAACCTTGTGGAAGTTTGGCTATAATCTGGTCTATAGCTACGCACTGGGCTGCATGGATGAGCTCCTCATCCTGCTCCATACGCCCTAATGATCCAAACCCAATGTTATGACGTGCTGACATTTCATAATGCATGAAATCTTGAAACACGACTCCAATTTTGTCTTGAACCTGCTGCAGATCATAATCCTGAACGGGACGGTCGTTAATTTTAATGACGCCATTATAATCAGAATAAAGCTGCATCAGGATTTTCATAAGCGTCGATTTTCCTGATCCATTTTTCCCTACAATGGCTATCGTCTGTCCTTTAGTCATTGTTAAATGCATGTCCTGAATAGAAGCCTTCGATTGACCCGGGTATGTAAAGGAAACCCCTTCAATTGAAATTTGTTCAATACAAAATCCGGTGCTGCTCTTTGGGTGATCCAGAAGTGCCTGTTCCTTTTGACGCCGAATGGGGTCCGATGTAGGCAACTGTAAAAATACAAATAACTGCTCCATATACAAATTATTTTGTGAAAATTGAACAATACCTTGGATTAGTGCCTGCATTTGACTTTGGGTCAGCATAATCGCTTGAATGTAGCCATATAAGTTCCCTATTAATATTTTTTTCACAAAGGTTTCCTGGATTGCGATCCACACTATCCATAACAGAACAGAAAGTTCAAGCAAACTGTACAGGAAAGTAATTCTAACTCTTTTGCCCAATATACGCCTGTCTTCTACAAAAAATCTTTGCAGTAAATTCTCATATCTTTTTAGTAAATAAGGACCCAAATTAAAAATCTTCACTTCTTTGACCGCACGATCATTTGTAAGCAAATAGGTCATATACCATGACTGTCGATATAACGGGGTACGATTCATATAGATTTCAAACTGTTCTTTGTTTAACTTAAAAATTGAGTAAACCGACACCAGTGAAATCACAAATAGAATAACCACAACCCACCATTTCCATAAGAAAAGTAAAACTGCCGAAGACAGCATGGTAACTAGACTAGATAAAATACCAGCCATTTGTGTATATAATTGGTAAGGTCGATAGGAAGCTTCTTGGGAAGCCCGCTTTAGCTGGTCGTTGATTTGAGAATTTTCATAATCCGCCAGTCCCAAGTAGCCTGATTTTTCTCCAATCATGATATTTAATGACTTGGACAGCACAGATTCAAGGACGCCCTCTACATAACTCTGACTCATCGTAACTAGACTTTTTAAAACGTGAATAAATATAAAGAGACCAAATTGTAGCATAATTATAGAGATATCATGAGGACTAGAAGAAACAATACTATTAAGTAAATTTTGCATGATAACCAAAGTAAGTACGGGCATCACACCTTGAATGATATGCAAAAAAATGCTAGAAAGCATATAGACCTTATTCATGTTAAATACTAAGGCAAAAAGCTTAAGCCCTTGACGTACAGACTTCCATATGGAAGAAGTCCGCCGATCTGTACTTTTTTGTACGCTACTCATTAGCGGTTCCCCCGATATTGAACCAGGCTGTTCATAGCATGTCTGGCCATGATCATTATTTTGCGCTCCCGATCCCTGTCAATTCCAATTAATCGGTTCAAATGCATATGGATCACACTGTATATAATATCCTCTCTTGTATTGGTAGCTCCCCCCTCCCGTTCCTGCTCATGGAGTATATAATTATATTGCTCTACTGCTTCTTTTCTTGCATAAAAAATATTTTCTATGGATTCGCGACTGGATGCAGTCGAAGCTGTCATTTCCTGATCCGATCCCATCCATTTTAAAAAGAACTTCCGTTCCCTGCGAAAGTCTTTCAAATAGTCTTTGAAGTCAAATTGACGATTTAAGAATTGAAACGCACTTTCCTCATAGTAACCAAACTGGTAGAGAAGATTGATCACACTTAAAATAGCTATAACGTCCTTCTGTAAAGAAGCCTGGTTGAATCTAATGAGACGTATCAATTTGGCTGTCACTTCACTGTCACAAGAAAACATTCGTTCTGCCCACATCATGAGCTTCTTTCCACCGTAACGCTCTACTTCTGGCTCATAGGTATCGATCACAACTCTGGATATCATGCCTTCATTTAAAAGCATCTCTGTCCATTGATGAAACACGGGAAGAAACAAGTTTCCCTCCTGAAACTCCGGTAGCTTAAACCGGACACGAATATGTTTATCTGGATCAGCGTATCGGATAAAGTACCCCTGAAGGATGTTACCGTCCTCTTGATGCTTCCGCACAAATTCATCCCAATAACCACCAATAAACTCATCTTGGCGACTGTTCATACCATATAATTTGGCATAGAACCAAGGACCACCAGGAAGATAAGTACAGGTTGCCTCTGAGGAAAGACGACTTGTATCCTCATGCCTTCTATCTAGTGTGGCAGCAACTTCCTCCTCAAAATGGTTCGTTGCTACAGCCTGTTTACGTATACATGGAAATACAAATTCAGCCGCCAAGCGTCCACTGTGACGAGAGACTGGCGTTTCACCGACTTCACCTATGTGTTCGATTAAAGTAACTTTTCCTTTGGATTGAAGATCTCTACAAACCTGTTCAACATGCAATGGATGATTCATATCCAACAGGATTCGATTATCTAATTCAATCATATATACATAACGTGGCAGATTCCATTCTTTTTGGAATTTATACACTGAATTTTCCGAATCAATCATATTCTTGGATGGGCTAGTTGCCGCATCCCATGTCATTCTCCATGTAGCCGGATTGAGAATGACATGCTTATATCTTAGACGTGGGGTAAAAGGAGCATGGGTGGCGAATCCCCACTCCATAGATGACCAATGGCGATAACCATCCTCACTGACCTCCAAAAGAAAACGATGTATGTTAGGAGTCAATTCAGCATTGAGCATATGTCCAGCCCTAGCAATGACCTCACGATTGCGACTTATCGACTTCAAATAAAAATGATCATTACGTACCCCAACAGCAAGGTCCGAAACATGTATCTGTTGTTCCTTTGGCAGGGTATGATTGGTTCCTATTGCGATTTCATAGGGGCGAGTATGCTTCGTTAATACTACATTTGCCGATCTTCCCGAACTGGGTAAATACGATATTTCGGCTAACAGCTTTTCAGGCTGTAACCGTTGCTCTTCCGATTGAATGCTGGAGAACATATCAGTAAAAGGCTCGTCAAACAAATCCAGAAATCTCCCGAACGTCTTTCCCGCCCCGTCTGACCCCTGATTAGGTGCCAGAAGTAAAATATACTCGCCGCGATCTACAGCCTGCTGATCAGGGGCGACCAATTGAAAAAACAATTCCATAGAAGGTGCTGCCAACCATTTGCCTGATTTCTGCCCTTTTAACATTTCGTCTATCATGGCATCTGTAAGTACCACTTCATGTTTTCCTTCATGGATGCAAGATACGAACCATTGAAATAAAAGCTTCTCCTGATGTGATCTCGACTGGGACGGTGACATGTTTTGAAGCCGTGTTCGGTTACTCAATGGATGTTTGTAGCCTGCCGGAGCACCCATCCCTGTATCCTCATCAAGAAGCTCCAGCAAAGGAACCTCCCGATATGGACCATACTTTTCCAAAAACTCCATACAAAATTCATCCAAAGGTCTATTCTCTCGCGACGAAAGCTTAGTTAGTAATTCGGCAACACATTCAACATCCTTACGGATACATTGGGGAAGAACAACTCCTCGATCCTCCAGGGAAAGGTCGATTTGCAAGCTTGATTTTGCACTGAACATTTTGCCCATCTTTCGTCTTAAATGCTCCAACGAATCTTCCCCTTGGCCTATAGGGAGACGATTATATTTATTAATAGTATCCGCGATGTTATTAAAATTCTCTTTTAACTCATCAATACCCGTTACTAACTTCAAGACGGATCGTATATGATCCAGAGGTTCGGTAGTAGTGGTAGGAGGAATAAGCTCAGATATCAAAAACTCTTGCTCAAATAGCTGCCATACATAACGGTCAATTGTCTCGATATCAGCTCTTTCAAATGTCTTATGTAGATGGTTGACCAGTTCCTGATAAGGTATGAGGGTCGAACTTGCTTCCATCACACAATCAAATACCTGAGTCGCACGAACGGACACACTCTGATCTTCTCCACCGACTATACTGCCGCATCTTGTCGTGTAGGGGATTTTAGCCCGGTTACCCTGACGATAAATTAATGTATTACGCTGAACCCGCAGCTGGCGGACAACCTCCTTACTGCTTGTGACCATTTCAACGGCTTTCATTAGCCATTCCATGTCCGGTCTTGCACGCTTTCGATACATATCTGGCTCTTGTAAAATGAGCTGAGACTGCTCTCCGAATTTCCCGTATGTGACTCCAGATAACAATCCGAACGGCGTAGGTCGTGTAGCCATTCTAGTGATATAACGCATAAAGGATTTGATAACTTGTTCCTGTTTGCGCGGATTGTCCTGATCGCTGATATGTACTAAAGATTCAAGCAGAGTAGGGCTGGAGGCAGCTAACGCTTCACGAATAAATGGATTACGAGATAATTCCGTAAGACGATTTATTGCAACTCGTCTGATTCCTTCAGTCTCTCCGACATTGGTTAGAAAGCATTTTCCGAACTCTTCCATAGGTAGCACAGGAGTACGAAGCATAAAAAAATCCAGGGTTTTATAAAGATGCTCTTCCATTCCCATTAAACCTCCGTTCTAAGCCAAACGTTTAAATTGTTTTCTTTTGCCAACGAACAAAGCTAATAGTCGAACAAATCAATATAATCACGATTAGACACATCCAGAATCTGGTGGAACCATCCACTCTTAAAGCAAGCATAATTTGCTGGAAAGGATCTATTAACATCACAAGTGGCTTGTAAAATGGGTAGATAAACATAGATATAAATAAAATAGAAATAAACGAGAATAAAGGTCTGGATATGAACAAACACACTGCACTACTTAGCATGAGCTTTGCCAGGCAAACCAACGTTAATACCAAATAAAACACAAGTGTATATGACATAGCATCTAATGAGGTGGAAGCCTCTGCTGAGCCGTATTTAAAAAAGGTTAAGCTACGGGGAAAAATAGTCCAACCAGCCAGTATGCCTATGAGCAAGGCTGTACCCGTAAAAACGATCGTCGTGACCGATAATGCGAACAGTTTTCCAAGCCAAAATTGAAAGCGACGGTATGGACGCAGTACATATAAACGATACGCCCCGGAGTGAATATCCCCGCTTAACTGATCCACATACAAAATAGGCAACAATGCCAGGATCAGAAATAGGGAAATTTCACTCATCATAAGCCACGGCAAGTTCAGATTATTAACAGTGGCAATCCCTTCGCCAAAGCGGAATTTCATTGTTCCATTAATTTTAAGACTGACAATATTCGCAATAACCATCAATAGAAAAATTGTATATAATAAAAGAGTAGATCTTCGATTCCATATTCGTTCCATTTCACTTCGCCAAATTCCTAGCATAAGAAAAATCCTCCTAATACAAATAATCATCCTTGGTAAAACGACGATATGCTCCCCATGTAAAAAGGATTAGATATAAAATAACAACGGTGGCAATCGCCCCATTTGCAGACAGGTTTCCGGATAAGGATGTCTTCAATCCTCTATACTGCATATAAGGAATAAATAAAAAGACTATAAGATCATGTATGTAGGGAATATGAGAAAATAGAGATGCTAATTTAAGGTATAAGCCATCGAACAGCAAAGAGAACAGATTATAGGTCGTACAAATACCAATTGCATGGGTTACACTCTTGCTACACATGGCAATATAGGAATACAGACAGCCAATAGCCATAAGTGAGACAAAAGCCTTTGCATAATATTGAAATACATACATTATAAGCTCTCCATATTGCCTTGTTTCGCCTTCAGAATAGGGAAATCGCCATACTCCGACACCCCAAAGAGACAGACCCAATATAAGTAAGAGTAATAGAACAGAAACCTGTAAAACCAATAGCTTGCTCCAGAAAATCTGTCCCCGAGTAAAACGCCGCATGAAGATTAGACGCAACTGTCCACCCCGAAATTGCTCCGTATATAGAGTCGCTACTAATGCAGCTACAGCAATATTGCATATTAAAAACAAATTTTCTTGCAGGCCTATAATGACAAAGACTTTGGACAACACTTCTACCGAAGTCTTGAGATACAAAAAATAGCTGGCTGTGGAATAAGCGAGTACAGGGGTACATAAAATCAGAAGCCAGAACCATTTTCTGCTATACAATCTCTCGAACTCACTGTAAATGAGTGTCTTCATAATCCCATTAGCTCCATAAAAGCATCCTCTAGCCGTTGACCTTCCTCAACCAATTGATCTGCGGGTCCCTTCCAAACTAGCGTTCCTTCTTTAATCACAATTAATTCGTCACACATTTGCTGCAACTCATCCAGCAGATGGCTGGAGATAAAAAATGCATAATTTTCTGAATTTCGCAAACGAAGGATAATATCTCTCAACTCCCTCATTCCCATAGGATCGAGACCATTGGAAGGCTCATCGAGCAGCAGTAGCTCCGGGTTACCCAGCATAGATTGGGCAATGCCCAAGCGTTGCTTCATGCCCAAAGAATAAGTTTTCACCCTGTCGTCTCCACGCAAATCCAGGCCTACTCTTTCTAACAATTCCTCTATATGCTTTTCCCGATCGGAAGATTTAATATTCGGATGCAACCGAGACAAATTACGCAGCACCTGTTTACCCGTCATATAATCAAAAAAGACCGGGGACTCAATGATAGCGCCTACTTTGGAGAGCGCCTTTTCCCGATCCGCCTGTACGTCATATGAAGCTATCCTTACAGAGCCACTGGTTGAATGCATTAACCCCGTCATGATCCGCATCATTGTTGTTTTCCCGGCTCCATTCGGTCCAATGAAACCATATATTTTCCCCTTTTCAAGCTCGAAGGAAATGTCACTTAATAAAGCCCGTTTCCCCATTTTTTTGGATACTTTTTCAACTTTCAATAAGACATCCGACATTACACTTTCCCTCCATTACTAAATCCAAATATAAGGATGCCTCTGATATTCACAACCAGGAAACCAAAGGTTTTCTCAAAGAAGAAGAAGGGACTTCAAGGTCCCTCCTCCTTTGCTAAATTAAATAGTTATCCAATATAAAGGTTTTGCAAGTTGCAAAACAACTAAAATTTATTAACAAAGTGTTCCTAAATTACTGAAGCAAGGTGAACATGTCTCAACACAAGTTTGGGATGTATTACCGCCACCACAGCCGCTAGAGCAATTCCAAATACTTCTAATTTTAGGCTCTACAGAACCTTGAGATTTGTTTACTTGAACGTCCAGATCAAATAAGTTTTCAGCCATTGCATTCCCCCCCTTTCATTTAGATATACCATCAGCCTTCAGCGAGGTTCATGTTTACCCCGCCAAAGCCTTCCTTCTCGCAATAGAAGAGAAGGATTTTATATGAACAACACCCCGACCAGATCGTCACCTACTCGAAATATTGCCATATATCACGTAGACAACCGTATGTATGATCTTTGTTGATAACAAACACTTCATCTAATAATAATTTATATCTTCCTTACAAATAAAAGAATATCATATGTTGCAAAATGTAAATCTATTACTTTATATGTAAACATACATAATAAAAAATCATTAATACCAATTTATTTTAATATATGGTTATTCTATTCCCACTCTCTCATTCTCTTTACCATACAAAAAAGGGGACTGACCCCATAACGTGAGACACATCAAAATACCTTCAAGAGAATCAAGCCATGTCGTAAGATATGGAGATAACCTTGGAGGTGTTTTTACGTTGGCAACGAGAGTGAGTTATCCCTTAGAAATAAAGATGAAAGCGATTGAAATGAGATTGGCAAGAGTTCTGGTAAGAGAGGTTATGGAGCAACTGGGAATACGGAATAAGACACAGCTAGAAACATGGATGAGGTGGTATCGAAAAGGCGAAGTGCATCGTCTGGAGCAGCCTGTAGGTAAACAATACAGCTACAGAAAAGGTCCGGAACACTCTTCGGAGCTTGAAAAAGTAAAAGCGGAGAATCGATTCCTGAAGCAGCAATTGGACCTGCTAAAAAAGTACAAGGAACTGGAAAAGAGGTGGAACCAGAAGTCGCCGTGGCCTGGATCGAATCCATTCGAGACGAAGTGACGGTGTCTGAGGCTTGTACATGGCTCGGGATCGCAAGAGCGACCTACTACCGCTGGAAAGCAACTATGGAGACAAAGCGCACAGATGCTACGGTGGAGAAAATCCGAGAGCTTTGCATCCATCATAAGTTTCGGTATGGTTACCAGAAAATCACCGCACTCCTTCGGGCAGAGCAAAGAATGAATCACAAACGAGTTCAGCGGATGATGCAGCGTGAGGGGCTACAGTGCCGCGTGAGAATGAAGAAACGAAAGGTCACTGGGCAGCCTGCAGGCTGCTTATCCAGCAGAAAATCTGCTGAAGCGGCAATTCCTTGCAGAGGCGCCCCTGCAAAAGCTCGTTACGGACATCACCTATTTACCGTTTGGCGGAAAGATGTTGTACTTCTCTAGCATTCATGCCCGCTTGTAGGATGCATCAACCCTGTCATCATGCGCATCAACGTCGTTTTCCCTACTCCATTCGGACCAATAAAACCATATATCTTTCCTTTGTCAAGCTGAAAGGAAGAATCGTGAATTACTTGACGCTTCCCAATCACTTTAGTGATTTGCTGAACCTCCATAACAACATTAGACATTCTTTCTCTCCTTCCAAATCTATCATAATTGAGGGGAAGGATGGGACTAAAAAGACCCCTTCCTTCCATTTTTCACCCTAATTCGATTAGGATTCGAGTTCAAATTCCATGGTTACACTGTTCAACACAATGCTCCAATATTAGAAAAACATTTTACACCTGCTGTTTCAGCACAAGTGTTGGCTGTTCCGCCGCACATTCCGGTGCATTGCCACGCCAAACTTGTTACTTGAGGTTCTACTGAACCTTTAGACTTGTTAATTTGTACATCCAAATCAAAAATATTATTTTCCATTTTTTCCAAACTCCTCTCGATATTCATCTTTAATAATAAATACAATAATTTTGTGTAATCTAGGAGGCTAATTTATATGAAAGATATCTCAACAGATCGTCACCTATTGAAACATCCTCATATGACATCTTCTTTATATGGTTAGACACTTTATTCAGGCATTATGCCGAAAAAAATCCTGCAAATGACTAATCAAAACTCCTTGTATCGAGTAAAAAGAAATATATATACTAATACATAATTATATGTATAGTTAAATTATGTATTATTTAAAACATATTTAGTAACTGATTTTTTATGAATTCAAGATTGGAAGATATACTTCAATATTCAAGATGCATAAAAGGCCTTGATCCAACTTTGATGCGTGTCCTAAAAGTACACGAAAACGACTTTGGGAGTAAGATATAGCGAAGTCCGCTTTACAACCTGGCAACAAGCAAGTTTAGTAAGGGATTATAAATACCTATTGTAGATGGATCCTTTCTTGATGGACGAAATCATTTCATACCGAGTACTCGCTCGGTCGCGGTCTTGAAGCTCAAATGAGCCTTAAATTTCATTCACTTGAATATCCAGATCAAATAAGTTTTAGAACCACACCCTGACCAGATCGTTACTCAAGGAATATCCATATATGACAATGCGGAAAATCTTATGTATGATCTTAGTTGACCATTATAAAAATTTATCTAACAGTGATTATTTCCTTCTTACAAATAAAACAATATCACATGCTTCAAAATGTAAATCTATTACTTTATATGTAAACATACATAATAAAAAAATAATTAACACCAATTTATTTTAATATATGGTTATTCCGTTCCCACGCTCTCATTAGTCTTTACCATATAAAAATAGCCCCTCAGCAGACGCGCTACCTCAGGGCTATCCCTTTATAAAATATACGTTGCCTATCTTCAGCAACCAGCCTATCACTTACTCCAGTTCAACCCACTCGCCGAGCAACGTGTCCAGCTCAGCTTGCAGTCGCTCACGCGCGTCCCACAGCTCCGCCATGTGCATCGTGTCGCTGCTTGTGCCGAGCAGCTCCAGCTCGGCATCTGTCGCCGCCAATTCTGCTTCTTTGGCGGCAATCGCTCGCTCCAAGCGCTCGCTGGACACAGCGGGCGAGCGGGTTAGCTTCGCGGCCTTCGCTCCGGGTGCCCCCAAGCGACCAGCGGACCCGGAGCGAGCACGGCTCGCATCGGCTCCGCTGGTCGCTCCTGCCCGCGCAGCCGTCCCCGCGCCATTGCTCGCTGCGCTAGAATGTACAGCTGTGCCCGAGCCTGAGCTGCCACCCGATGCGGCTCTGCTTGCAGATGTCGGGCGTGTCCCGGTATCCCCGTCGCTCTGTAAACGAGCGTTCTCCAGCTCACGCTTCTTCGCTCGGTACTCATCAAAGCTACCTAGATAAAAGGTCAGCTTTCCAGCCTCCAGCTCCCACACGCGCCCTACCAGCTTGTTCACAAAGTAGCGGTCATGTGAAATCGCCAGCACCGTTCCCGTGTAGGTGTCCAGCGCTTCCTCCAGCGCCTCGCGTGAGTCAATGTCCAGGTGGTTCGTCGGCTCATCCAGCACCAACAAATTTGGCTTTTTTATGACCAGCAACGCCAGCCGCAAGCGGGACCATTCGCCACCGGACAGCATGCTCACGGGTTTAAACACATCGGCACCGTAAAATAAATACTTCGCTAGCAATCCGCGTGCCTCGCCTTCTTCCACCCCTGCTTCTTCCTTGAAGTAAGCAAGCACAGTCGCCCGGCTATTCCGTTCTCTCTCTTGCTGCGCCAAATATCCGTACTCTACGCGCGTACCCCACTGGACCGTGCCTGCATCTACGCTTTCCTGACCAAGCAACAGCTTGAGCAGCGTCGTTTTACCTGCGCCGTTATCGCCCAACAAGGCTACCTTTTCACCGAATTCCAGGCTGCCCGTTGCCCCGCTTAATATCTGACGCTCTCCATAAGCTTTAACAATATCTTCAAACTGTAGCACTCGGCGACCGGAACGATCCTCCAGCTTTAAGTGAAATTCTGCCCCCTGTGGGTCCAGTACAGGTCGTTTCACCAGCTCCATACGCTCCAGTGCTTTACGAATGGAGGCTGCTTTTTTGAAAAACTTTTCGTTATCGCCGTTGCGACCCCACTCTTCAAAACGCCGAATGGCCTCTTTCATCTTTTTGATTCGCTTTTGCTGTTCCTTATAATCTTCAAATTGCAGTAGCAATCGTTCTTCCTTTTCCTTAACGTAGCCGCTGTAGTTCGTATAATACGTAAACGCCTCGCCATCCTCAAGCTCAATCATTTTAACGGCGACCCGATCCAGAAAATAACGATCATGGGACACAACCACACACGCGCCTGTGTAGCCCTGCAAAAAATGCTCCAGCCATTCCAGCCCTTTCAAATCCAGATGGTTGGTCGGCTCATCCAGCAGCAGCAAATCCGGTCGTCCGATGAGCTGTGATGCCAGCGCTATTTTTGTTTTCTCTCCACCAGACAGCGAGCCGAAGCTGCGCGTATACATTCCTTTGGGAATACGCAGACCATCCGCTACCTGATCAATATTTGCATCCATTTCATAGCCGCCGTTGCGCTCAAACCGTTCCTGTAGGGAAGCATACGATTGCAGCAGCTTCTCCAGAAGACCCGTATCCGCTACCACAATCGGATCTGACATTTCCCGTTCCAGTGTGCTCATCTGATTGCGGCAATCCTTCAGCTCACGATAGGCGTAAGCCAGCGTTTCGTACACGGTGAAGCTCTCAAACTCCGCCGGAATTTGCGGTAAATAGCCGATTTTCGTATCCTTGGCGATGACGAGCTGCCCTTCATCCGGGCGGGACAAGCGTGCGATTAGGCGTAATAGGGTGGTTTTACCGCTTCCGTTGCGGCCGATGAGTCCCACCTTTTCTCCCGTATGGATATCAAACGATGCACCATCCAAAATCAGATTGGCAGCGTGGTATTTTTTCAATTGTTGACCGTTAACTATATACATGTTCAGGCTCTCCTTTATTTAGGAAGACCCTTACCCGGGTAACACAAAAAGAGCCGCAGGAGCAACCCCGCGACTCTTCGGAAGATACAGCAATCCGTTCGAGTTAAGGTAGGCGTCTTCTCGCGATGTTTACAACCATATGATTAAAATTGGACAGACTTCTCCCGTTGTATGGAAAAGCATGAACAATGCCAGCCATAGCAATCGGCAGCTGGCTAATACGGTTGTTCAGCATCTCGTGATTCACCTACCTCACCTCCTTCTTCATAATTGTGTGTAGTATAACATGTTTGCTCGTATTATAAAAGAGGGCGATGGTTCAGCGAACTATGAAACAGAGTGGTGCCCTCTGACAGCCTGCGATGTCCCGGCTCTGGTAATGGAAAATACGCCGCAGACAAAAGCAACAATCACAAATGCCCCACCCACCCAAGCGTTCGTGGCAACAGATTCACTATTCTCAATTACTACGCCTCCCAAGGCAGAACCCAGAGCGATCCCGACCTGGAGTGCGGAGAAATTAAAGCTTTGCTGAATACTACCCGATTCGGGCGCATTTTCAATAAGATAGCTTTGCATCGGGGGCGACAAGGCCCAACTCAGTATGCCCCAGATGATCAATAGTGGCGCAAATACATAAACCGAGTGGATTGAGAGTGGCAGCAGGAACATCACGGCGATAAACACGCCTACGACGACTAGAATACTTTTCGCTGTGCCGAACCGATCTGCCAAAGAACCGCCAATAAAACCACCGCTCACTGCCGCCAGCCCAAAGACAAAATAGGCCACACTAACCCACGAAGCATTTAAACCCATCATATTTTCTAAAAACGGAGTGAAATACGCATATAGCGTGTAGTGGCCCGCCAGTGTCAGCGTGGTCACCAGATGAGCACTGATGACTTTAACATTTTTTAAGGATTTCAATTGATCACGCATAGGCACAACATGTTCCGTCGGAATCCGTTCCATAAACAAGTTGATAACGATCATAGCAACGACCGTCAACAAGGCAATAATCAGGAAAAGCACCCGCCAGCCAAACGCATTTCCAATCAGCACCCCGGCTGGAATACCAAGCACGATGGAGGAGCTAACCCCCATGGAGATGACACCGAGGACACGGGCCTGATAAGCCTTGGACACCACTTTGACTGCAATGGTCAGTGACAATGTCACGATCAGCGACCCGCTTGCAGCGGTAATGATACGGGATACAAACAGGACTGCATAATTCGGACTCCAGAAGGCCAGCAGACTTCCCAGAATAAAGATAAACATCGACCACAGGTACAGTCGTTTTCGTTCGATTTTGGCGGTCAACGCCAACAAAGTTGGCCCAGCAATAGCGTACACGAGCGCATAGATCATGATAAGCTGTCCTGCCGTACTTACGGAGACATTCAAATCCTGTGCAATTTGGGGCAGCACGCCACCGATAATCAGCTCCACCAACCCCACCGTAAAGGTCGCAATCGTTAAAATAACTACTTTGAAGTTCATTACATTAGCTCCTTTGCTGTCATGTAAATTCCCTCGTATTACGCAAAAAAATCCTGACCACAAGAAATGTACAAGACGTACACTTTTTGTAATCAGGATTTATCGGTTCCTGGTAGAGACCCTCAAACCATATTATTGAGGTTATACAAATGGGGCATTCATTTATTACGCATTCACGAAGGTTATAGCTATTACTATAAAGGAGCCTGTGGCTAAGTTCAACCCCCTACAGCCGCAAAAATTCACTCATGGCACGATCCGACAGATAAGGTAGATACTCATGACCGTATTCGTGATACAGGAGTATTTCCTTGCCTGATACGATTTTATTGTACACCGCAAACTGCGTGGAGGGTGGACAAATGATATCCGACAGCCCTGTCACAAACAACACACGACTACGAATACGGTCTGCCAAATGTTGAATATCGATGTAGCCTAGTCGGTGAAAGAGCTCCTCCTCGCGCACATGGTTCGGATCAAACCAACGAAAATAATAAACCAGTTCTTCATATGCGGATGTAGTGGCATCCAGCGCCCAGGCTCTTTTATAGTCCGATAGGAACGGATATACCGGAACTGCCATACGGACACGTGGCTCCAATGCAGCGCAAGCAACCGTCAAGGCCCCTCCCTGAGAGCAGCCAAATGCCCCGATCCGTTCAGGGTCGACCTGCTCCATAGACATCAGAATGCGCACCGTCTGCACGGTATCCAAAAATACATTGCGGTAATACAACCGATCCGGGTCCGGGTCGTCAATTCCGCGGATAATATGGCCGCGCACCGTCGTTCCCTGAACCTGCAAATTGTCCTCGGACAGCCCTCCTTGCCCCCGGCAATCCATAGCCAGCACGGTGAATCCGTGTGCCGCGTAGCTTACCTTGTCGAACCAATCACCACTGTCGCAGGAATATCCATGAAACATGGCCAAAGCTGGACCTTGTTCCGTAAGGTGCTTGGGACGAGCCAGCTTCCCATGAACCCTTGCTCCGCCCACTCCGGTAAAATATAGATGGTAACACTCTACCAGCGGAGAGACAAAATCCGCAGGCTCCAGTGTATATTCCAGTGGCTGCTGCTCCAGCTCCAGTAGCGCCCGTTCCCAGTATGCGTCAAAATCCGGTGGCTTTGGGCTGCTCCCCATGTACGACTGCAATTGCTGTAAAGACATATCCTCCGGCATTCACGTTCCCTCCTACATGCTACATCCGGCCCGACTCACGGTCGTCTCCGACCACTTCATCCGTTGCGATGACATACTTCATAATGTCGGATACTGTCGTGTATGCGATACCTACATACGTATCAGCGGCTCCATAATAAATTGCAATTCTTCCAGTGTCCGCGTCATGCAGCGTAGCACACGGGAACACCACATTCGGCACAAAGCCCCGCTCCTCATACCATTCCTCCGGGGTCAGCACGAAGTTGGAGGAACGATATTTAACCTTAGATGGATCATCCAGATCAAGAACGGCTACCCCCATGCTGTATACCAGCCCATTGCACGTGCCTGTCACCCCGTGGTAGAACATCAGCCAGCCCTCGGTCGTCTCAATCGGTGCCGGTCCGCCGCCAATTTTTACCGATTGCCACCAGCCCTGTCCGCCCTTACTCATGACATGACGGTGCTTGCCCCAGTAGACCAAGTCAGGACTTTCACTCAGAAAAATGTCGCCAAACGGTGTATGTCCACTGTCACTCGGACGGGATAGCAACATAAAGTTTCCGTTTAGCTTACGGGGCAACAGCACACCATTACGATTAAACGGCAAGAATGGATTTTCCAATCGTACAAAACTTTTAAAATCCTTCGTTTGGGCTATCCCCAACGCTGCACCGTAAAAATCTGTACACCAGATGATATAATACGTATCCTCCACGCGGACCAGACGCGGATCGTAAGCATAATTAGGCTGGTAATCATGCCCCTCCTCATCAACCAAATGCAACCGTTCTGTCTCAATGTCCCAAGCCAACCCGTCGTCACTCCAGCCTAGATGCAAATGCGGACGTCCGTTAATTGTTTCAGCCCGGAATACCCCTACAAACCGTCCTTCATACGGAGCTACTGCACTGTTGAAAATACGGGCAATGCCCGGCACCGGATTCCGCCCAATGACCGGATTCTCAGTATGTCTCCATACCGGAGCCTCACTGCCCTCAGGCTTATCCTGCCACGGCATTTTCGGCAGACTGTCTCCCACGATTCGCACGCTATTTACTCCCAAATCCACATTCAATTTATTCATACGTTTATTCCCCTCTCTACGAGATACTTGATTTCACCATTTTTTTGTTCAGCGTTATTCTATTTCACCGAACCCTGAGCGAATCCGTTATAGATATATTTTTGTAAGGATAAAAATGCAATCAGCGTCGGAATTATGGCAATGATAATGCCCGCGCTAATGACTTCCCATTGTGATCCATAGGGTCCTTTAAACTTGAACAGCGCCGTCGATATGACCTGAAGGCTTGTTTTGGGCATATACAGGAACGGGGTGTAAAAGTCGTTGTAAATATTAACGCCCTTGATAATGATCACCGTCACAATGGCAGGCTTCAGCAGGGGCAAAATAATGCGCCAGTAGATCGTCAGATAGGAGGCCCCATCCAGCATGGCCGATTCATCCAGCGCCACCGCAATGGAATCCAGAAATTGTAGAAAAATATACACCGCAATAATATCCGTTCCCAAATACAGCAAGATCGCCGCCCAAGGCGTGTTAAACAGCTCCAACTTGTTGATAATTTGAAATGTCGATACCTGTGTCGTTACCCCCGGAATGAGGGTTGCGAGCAGGAACGCACCCAGCATAAGACTTTTGCCCTTAAATTTAAAGCGGTTCAAAATGTACGCGATCATGGAACCCGTCAACGTGGCTCCGATGATCGAAATCAACAGGATAAAAGCTGTGTTCACAAATCCGGTCAGCATATTTCCGTTAATAAAGGCTTTGGTATAGTTAGCCCAATTCAGCCAGTTCACAGGGGGAGTCAGAGGACTGGTTGCCGCATATTCAGTCTTCGTCTTCAAAGATGCAAACAAAATTACGACAATCGGCAGCAGTGCAATGAACGCACCTAGTAGTAGCGCCGCATACTTGATGCTGCTAGCCAGTATTCTTTTCAGCTTATACATGATTAGTCCTCCTCTCCCCGAATTAGCAACCGTTGAAGCAGCGTAACAGCGATTACGATCAGCAGCAGAACAACCGCCATCGCCGAGGCCAAACCGACCTTGCTGTATTTGAATGCCACATCAAGCGTCTGAATGACGAATGTTTCGCTACCATTGGAGCCACCGGTCATAATATACGGAATATCGAATGCACTGACCGCACCGCTAATGGCCAAGATGAGGTTCAACTGCAAAATCCGCTTGATGCTCGGCAAAATAATTGAGCGGAACTGATGCCAGCGGTTGGCCCCATCGATATCGGCTGCTTCATACAGATCACTGGATATGGAAGAAATCGCACCTAGAAACACAATAAAGTTAAAGCCCATGTATCTCCAGATCGACGTGCCCGCCAGCGAAATATTGATAATCTCCGGGTTGCCCAGCCACAGCTTGACATACGAACCCAGCCCCACTGCCTGAAGCAGTGTATCGAGCGTGCCGTCTGGCTTAAAAAAGAATAGAAAAATAAAACCAATGGCCACCCCGTTCATCAGGGAAGGAAAAAACAAAACGCCTTTAAAGAAATTTTTAAACCAGGTCTGAAAGCTGAGAATGCTTGCAAAATAAAGGGCCAGACCCATCTGTACAAACGTGGCTACAAAGTAATACAGACTGACCTTAAACACCGAGAAATACTCGGGATCGGTAAAGATTTTGATATAGTTTTCAAAACCCACATATTCCAGACGCTTACTATAGCCGTTCCAGTCCGAAAAGCTGTACTTAAACATATTGATCACTGGCAAGTACGCAAAAGTGATCAGCAGCGCTAGCGGAATAAATGAAAAGGCAACAATAATCGCCAATCTTTGTTTGGAGTAGCTGAGATTCGAAAATTTTAACATGCTGCACCTCCTGGCTATCCGTCCATCGACTGCTACGTCGATCCTTTCTTTTCGTCAGTTCAGATGGCTATTTTGCTTCCTTAGCAGCCACTTCAGCACGCGCCTTCACCCATGCATCGTTCAGATCTTTCATAATGGCGTCATACGATTCCGGGCGGTTACCCACCGCTGCCTCAATAATGCGTTTCTTGAAATCAGGCTGCCACAAACCAATTTCGCCCATTTTGTCGATTTTATCAACAATTCCTTCCTGTCCTTTTGGAGATGAAGTAAGTGTTTCAAAAACGACCCCCTGATCTTCGTATTGCTTCAAAATGCTAGGCATTGGAGCACCCTTCAGCGGACTAATACTGCCTGCCTGCTCTACAGCATAGTTGGACTTTTCGGTAAACCAATCCACCCAGGCACGGGCCGCTGGTTTATTTTCACTGTTTACGTTAATACCGAGGTTAAAGTCACCAGCCAGCGGCACAAGTACCTTGGAGGCATTCGTCGGGAAAGGCATAAAACCGATATCATCCTTGTTAGGAGCTGTGCTTTTGATCTGGTCAATTGCCCAAGAGCCAAGCACCATCGTACCGATTTTGCCTTGAGCAAGATCTGCCTTGGAGGTCTCCCAATCCGTAGTCGTTGGATCTTTTTCAATCAGGCCTTTTTTAGCTGCATCGTATAGGACCTTATACAGTTCATAGTGAGGCTGGCCCTTTGTGAAATTGTCATCTGTATTCGGTTGTGTGACATTCACGTATTCCTTTGTACCCGCCAATGTTGCCAGACTAGACTCCCACTGGGTCAGTGCCCAACCAGAGGCATAGTTCGTAAACAGCGGCACTGCCTTGGTTTTGTCCTTAATCTGCTGTAACGCTGTCAGGAATTGGTCCGGTGTTTTGGGAAGCTGCGTGATTCCTGCGTCCTTGAACACCTTTTTGTTATAAATCACACCAGAGTAAACCATCGCAATCGGAATACCGTAGCTGTTATGATCCACCGTACGTTCTTCAATGCCGGTATACTTGTTTTTCATCTCCTCATAAGTACCCAGTGGTTCGAAAAAATTGGGCAGCTCTTCAACTGGAATACTGCCAGGGATCAGCAAAACATCCCCGTAATCCCTGGTCCCCATCCGAATTTTAATTTGACCATCATAATCGGCCAATGCCTGGAAATTGACCTTCACGTTCGGATAAAGCTTGTTAAATTCCTTAGCGTAGTCCTGAAATACCGTATCCACAATATCTGTCCGCTGTGTGATAACCGTAATTTCACCTTCCACGGCCTTTGGATCAGAGCTGGCAGCTGGCTCATCCTTCTTTGAGGTACAGCCAGTAAACAGCCCAGCTAACAAAACCACAGATAGTAATGACATCAAAACCTTGGACAACTTCATGAGACGACTCCTCCTGTTGTTTTTTAATAAGGTTATCGTTAAAGTAACAAAATCATTTTATTATGTTAGCGCTTACTATGTCAATTGCAATATTCTTTTTTTGTGAAGTGGAATCGGTCACACCTTATGAAAAAACACCAATTTAGCATGGTTGACAGTTTACAAACAGCTAGATATGATAATTCTGTAAAGTTAACGATAACCTAATATTTTTCCCGAAGGAGGCTTTGTCTCTTGGCAACACTACTGGACGAAATTAGACAGGAATGGAAGGAACACATACTCCCATTCTGGCTTGGACTGAAGGATGAGACACACGGTGGGTTTTACGGCGAGGTGGATGTGGATCTGCACACTCATAACCAAGCCGACAAAGGCGGGATTGCCACTGCACGGTTACTCTGGTCCTTCTCGGCGGCTGCTCGTGTAACAGGGGAAGATACCTATGCAGAAGCCGCACGAGATGCATTCACATTCCTGCGAGATCACCTGCTTGATCCATTACATGGAGGAATGTATTGGATGGTGGACTACACCGGGCAACCCGTGGACACGTGCAAGCATGTATACGCGCAGGCATTCGCGATCTATGCGCTAGCAGAGTATGCACGTGCCACAGACGACCCGAATGCATTGCCACTAGCTATGGAGCTGTTCCACCTGCTGGAGCAAAAAGGATATGATCCCGCCCGGCAGGCATACGGCGAGCAATATGACCGCTTGTGGAACACGCAGCCTAATGAGCTGCTCAGCGAAAATGGAGTTACCGCGCATATCACCATGAATACGCATATTCATGTTTTGGAAGCGTATACCCAATTGCTGCGCGTCTGGCCAAATGAAGAGGTTCGAGATGCACTGACGAACGTACTGGATATTTTATATCGTCGTGTTTACGATGCTTCTGCCCGACGATTGGGGGTATTCTTCGATCGTGAATGGCGCTCTCTGCTTGACCTGACCTCATATGGTCACGACATCGAAGCCAGCTGGTTGATTGAGGACGCTATGAATGTGCTGGGTTATTACCCGTCAGAATACGTGGATATGGTGATGGATATTGCCAATGCGGTAGCAGAGCGCGCTGTTCAGCCAGACGGATCGCTCATCAACGAGCGGGAAGGAGAGCGGGTAGACACCTCACGTATTTGGTGGGTACAGGCCGAGGGGATGGTTGGTTTTTACAATGCGTTTCAACGTACAAATGACGAACGATTTCTGCAAATTGTGCGTAATCTGTGGGCCTATACTCGGCAATATATCATAGATCCGCGCCCCGGAGGCGAATGGTTCTGGTCAGTTCAAGCGGATGGTAAGCCTGATGCGAGAGAGATTGCAGGCCCTTGGAAGTGCCCTTATCACAACAGCCGATTTTGCATAGAAATGCTAGAAAGGATGGAAAACCAATGATTCATAGCAAATACGATGAGCTGCTATTGCAGCAAGAGGAACTGATTACACGCCCTAATGAGGTTAAAACTACCTTTTACAATGGTATCTACGAGCGCTACCTCTATCCAGTGCTCACACGCCATCATGTTCCACTTCACTGGCGGTTCGATCTGGATGCGCAAACTAATCCCTTTTTCATGGAGCGGCTGGGTGTAAATGCAGCATTGAATCCAGGGGCGATCTATCATGAAGGAAAATACATTCTTGTTTCGCGTACCGAAGGACTGGATCGAAAATCATTTTTCGCTTTGGCAGAAAGCGATAACGGCATTGATCAATTTCGATTCATTGACGCCCCCCTAGTATGGGAGGATATCGACCCAGAAGAAACAAATATGTACGATATGCGGCTGGTGAAGCATGAGGACGGCTGGATTTACGGTATTTATTGCTCGGAAAAAAAGGACCCTGACGCGCCACCTCACGATACCTCCAGTGCTGTCGCTCAGGCCGGACTGGTCCGTACTCGTGATCTTCGTACATGGACCCGGCTTCCCAACATTACTACCCAGTCCCCACAGCAGCGCAACGTTGTTCTGCACCCTGAATTTGTGGACGGTCAATACGCCTTCTATACTCGTCCTCAGGACGGGTTTATTTCCACCGGCTCGGGCGGTGGCATTGCCTTCGGCCTGTGCAAAGATATTACACAGCCCGTGATTGAACACGAAACCGTCATTGATGAGCGCCGTTATCATACGGTGTACGAAGCCAAGAACGGACAGGGGCCTGCCCCGATTAAGACCAGCCGCGGCTGGATTCATATCGCTCACGGGGTACGCAATACGGCCGCCGGGCTGCGGTATGTGCTGTATACCTTTGCCACCAGTCTGGAAGACCCTACGCGCGTCATTGCTAAGCCCGGTGGGCACTTTCTAGCTCCTTATGATGAGGAACGCGTGGGCGACGTTTCGAATGTTATTTTTTGCAACGGGGCTGTTGTTAACGAGCAAGATGAAGTCTTTATCTACTACGCTTCCAGTGACACCCGTATCCACGTAGCGACAACCACCATCGCTCGACTGGAGGACTACACCTTCAATACACCATCCGACCCGCTGCGCTCTCTCAGCAGCGCCGCTGTTCGCCGTGATCTGATTCATCACAATGAAGCGCTATTGAAAGCGCACTCCCGTCCTTCTCAGCAGACATAAGCCGCAGGCTTTATCCTGCTTGCGGAACCATGTATACTATCCTTAGAACAACTGTTACCCGCAGGCTAACAGTTGTTCTATGGGCAGCCAGGCTGCCAGTCTTTGTATCTTTACAAGACAACTTTGCTGCTAAGTCTTTGTATCTGTACAGGCGGCTAAGCTACTGATATATTCCCCAGCATTTGCATCCATTCTCTGGATTAGGCAAAATGCTTATCTTTTTAAAATTGGAAGGCGGAACAGGAATGAAGAGCAACGTTACGATGCGGGATATTGCAGATAAGCTGGGAGTAAGCAGCGTGACCGTGTCGAAGGCGCTCAATGACAAGGATGGGGTTAGCGAGGAGCTAAAAGAGCGTATTAAGACGCTCGCGGGCGAAATGGGTTATCGTTTCAATACCGTTGCCAAGTCCATGAAGGAGGGCCTCACCTACAACATTGGTGTTGTCATCCCTGAACGCTTTACCGGCCCCGGCCAATCGTTTTATCTGCACATCTACCAGCAAATTTCACGGGCACTGGAGCCATACGGCTACTACGGCATCCTTCACATCCTCCATCGTGAAGACGAAGAACAGCTTAATCTGCCACGTATCTATTACGACCGCAAGGTGGACGGTTTCATTCTCCTGGGCCAAGTGAGCAAGCCATATATTGAGCTTGTACAAACCATGGATCTACCCAAAATGTTTCTCGATTTTTATGATGAACATGCCGATATCGACTCTGTGGTGACGGATAATTTTTACGGAGCCTACGAGCTGACCAACTATTTGATCGCCCAGGGGCACCGGGATATTGCTTATGCGGGAAATATCTATTCCACCAGTAGTATTCAGGATCGTTTCCTCGGCTACTATAAATCCTTGCTGGAGCACAGACTGCCCCTCCGTAACGAGTGGGTGCTCAGTGACCGGGACGACGAAGGTGCCTTTGTTGAAATGGAGCTGCCTCAGCCGCTGCCGACTGCCTTTGTATGTAACTGCGATCAGGTCGCTCACAATCTGGTACACAAGCTCATTGCTCTGGGATACCGCGTACCTGAGGACTGCTCTGTGGTCGGCTTTGACAACGATGTATACGCCACTCTTATTGTCCCGCAACTGACCACAGTCGGAGTAGACATCGAGCAGATGGCACGTACCGCGATTGATTCGATGATGAAAAAAATAAGCCATCCCGGCAGCCGCTTTGGTCGAGTTCTGGTGCAAGGTCATATTGTATATCGTGACTCCGTCAAGCCCATCGAGAGAACATGATCAACGCACACTTTACTAGGGAACAGGTCACCCCTACTCCAATATTCTACAACCAAAAGCCGCTCAGCATGTCGCTGGAGCGGCTTTTGACGTTCATAAATTTTGCAGTGTGATCATCGTACTCACTTTCAATTGTGGATTTTGCAAAATCCTGGATTAGGAGCGCTGGGCGACAAAGGAATTGCCCGCCCGATTGAGAATCGGCAACATCCGCATTTCCTGCCCCATCGAGGCTTGGCAAAATGGACAAGATGGCTCGTTCAAAAAGGTGAAATCCGTTCGCATCCAACCGTTGCAACCCTCGTTTGTACACGACCAAATAGCCGTATTTTCCTCTGGAATGATTTCCGGGGCCTGGCGTCTGTACATCTATATCCCCCCTCGGTTTTTATAGGGTAATATCCCCTGTCGTATTACTGTTAATTTCTACCTGTGCCAGGATTTTTGAAAATTCGATTCCAGTCGCTTCGAAGTGCAAGATATAGACGAACTAAACCATTTCGATCTATATCTTGTTCATTGAAAGTCGCTTATTGGATTTTCGCAAAATCCTCACCTGTGCGAGTATTAATATGCTCCAACCTCCAAAAAATATGCGCATTTTACCAAATTGTTTATTTACGGATAGCCTTGGTCCAGAAGCCACCATGGAACTGCTTCGGCTCTACCGTAATGACAAAAGCCTTGGGGTCCAGCTCCAAAATGGACTGATACAGCTTATTCTGGTTTTTTCGTTTAGCCAGAATTTCCATCACCAGGCGCTCTCCATCACGTCCACTGCCCAGCCAGGCTGTAACGCCGTATCCTTTGTCCCGCAGCGCATTGGCAATTCCTCCATTGATCTCATTGCTGATCACTTTAACGGTGACATAACCAAGCGCTATTTTTTCCTCAATCCATGCTCCAATAAGAATACCCAATGCATAGCCAATGGCGTATACCGCAAGACTTGCCACTTGATCCAGATACTTCAGCACAACATTCAAGCCCAACACATAGACCGTAACTTCCACGGTGCTAATGAGCGCAGCAATGTACTTCTGTCCTTTCAGCGTCAGAATCATGCGCAGTGTATACGCCGACACGTAAATAATTTGAATAACGAGAATAAACAATAAAATTTTGAGCATGCGCTCACTCCCCACTTCACGTTCTGATTTAACCCGTATCCCACATTATACCCTCGTCTGTGATATACAGCCTCTGGTTTCGTATTACCCTCGCTCGGGTAATGACTAACTACAGCATGCTGAATGAAAGTTCGATCACATAAGGAGGGCTACAACATGAAGGATAACGGAACTAGCGATAAAATCAAAGGTAATGTGAACAAAGCCAAAGGTGAAATCAAAGGTAATGTGAACAAAGCCAAAGGTGAAATCAAGGACCAAATCGGGAACGCTACCGATAATAAGTCCCTTCAAGCCGAAGGTAAACTGGATAAGGCCAAAGGCCACCTTCAGGAAACAGTTGGAAAACTGAAGGACGGCAAATAATTCTGAATGGATAACCTCGGCGCACTGTTTTACCAACAAGTCTCGCTGTCTTGTGCAGCGGGCTTGTTTTGTGTTGTTCGGATACTTTTGGAAAAACTTTTGCGCAAACAGGGCAACTTTTACGGTTGCTGTTGCGTCTAACCAATATAAGCACAACCCATAATGACTCTTCCAACCTGTTGGATTTTGTATGCATTAATGTTACTCTAGTCTATGAACCAGGCTATAATTCTTAAATAAAGGGGTAGACCAACGAATGAAATCACTGAAATCTATCAAAAAACCTGTCATCATCACTGCCGTATCCGCCTTGGCCATATCCGGGGCTCTTTTCAGCCAATCCACATATGCCGCACAAGTGACTAAGCCGATCCAAGCAGTATATAACAATATCAAAATTATATACAACGGAACCGAGGTTCCTACTGATGCTAAAACAGAACCATTTCTGCTGGATGGCGTGACGTATATCCCGCTGAAGCTGGCAGGTACAGCTTTGGATAAAAAGGTAACATGGGATGGCACAAACAAACGCGTAGTCATTGCTGACAACGGCGTTCCAATTGATCAATCTACAGTTACGGCGCTGAACAACCAGATTACGACGCTGACTCAAGAGCTCAACACAGCGAAAGCAGCGAACACGACGAAGGACGCTACCATCGCTCAGTTGCAAAAAGACAACCAGACGCTAAAAGATGAAGCAAGCAAAAATAGCTCCAGCTCCTTGAAGGATCTTCAAAAGAAGCTGAACGATGATCACAGCGATGACTACAACACCAACTCGGATATCACTCTGGATGGTAACAAAAACGATATTACGGTGACCATCGAAATGACAAAATCCAGATGGACTGAGCTATCTGACAGCAGAAAGGAAAGCTTCCTGGAGGACATCGTGGAAGATATTTTGAAAGAGTATAAAGATGCCGATGTAGAGGGTACGGTTAAAAACTCCAGTAATAGAGATAAAATGGCGACCTTCACAACCAACAGCAGAGGCGATGTTACTTTGAAGGATGTAGCTTCTTCCTTGGATGCAAGTACGATTCAACGCGATTTGGTTAATAGATATGGCAATTACGCTGGCGTTGGCTTTGATTTCACAGTAAGAGGCGACAGCAGTGAAGCTAGCGTGGATGTATATGTAAAGACTGACGCTTGGAACAATACACTTACTAATGCGCAAAGAAACTCTCTTATAGAGAATGTTCTTTATGAGCTTAAAAACAGAAACTCGGTATCTCGAGTAGTGGGTAAAATTAAGTCTAGCGAAAACAGCAACACGATAACTTCGTTCTAAATCGCACTTTTTTCAAAAAAAACGACAAAGGCTACAAAGCCTTTGTCGCTTTTTTTTAATGTACAAGCAACCTGCATTCAATTATTGAATCAGCCTGCCTACGGAAGTGATATATTTTATATAATCATTATCAGCGTCAATTGTATCGATATTCATTGTATAAACCAAATGACCGTGGCTGGTTATTTTCACTTTGTGAAATGAACCGGGTTTAGAATAAGGATCTACAGTATAGGTCCCTTTGCTATATACAATCATAGGATTAAAGTCAATTTGCTTAAAGGCGGGCGATAAGTCACTCTTATACGTAGCATGAATATTCAATACACCTTGCCTTTGATCCCAGTCAAAGGCAATAAGATCAAATGCATTCGCATCAATGACTTGGGCCAAGTCTTGTCCCTTAAACCTCATAAGAACTGGACTTTCCGTAAAGCTATCATGCCTTAGCTTCAATAAGCCACGCTTGGAATCCCACTCCATCTTCGCATCTGTATCTTTCAACAAAATGGATACCGGTAAAAACATTGCATTACTTAGCATGATAGGGACTGTGTCCATTGTCATGGGTTCGCCGTTAACCGATATATCGGGTGATCCAATCGTTGCCGTTACATTACGGTCTAACAGATCAACAGAAGCGGTTTTGTTCGCTGCATTATAAGTTACTTTACCGCCCAGTATATCCTCAGCCACTTGGAGCGGTATAAGCAGTCTTCCCTTCTTATCCACAAAGGGGGATGCAGGGAAGGTGTATAAAACGTAATGATCATTGACCTTCAAGTGTATGGGGGTATGATCTTGAGCCGATGCCAAATTCGAGTTTGTAGTAGCAAAACTTAGTACAATCATAATACCGATTAATAACCTGATTTTCATAATGCCCTCCTAATCATTTTGTTTAGGCTCAAAACCAAAATTATGGTGGAGGAGTCCAGTTGAGTAAGCTTAACATGGAAAAACATCTGCCAAGCCACATTGTTGTAAGTCCCACCCAACAACAAAGGAAATGACAGATGCTATTCAGTATATTTTAGCTTGAGCCATTGTTTAACTAATTGTTCTTATCGGTTGTTGATCCACACACTTGGACCATAATGAGTAATATAATCGGCGGGCCAATCAATCGTGCCGAACCACTGATTTCCATCCCAAAAAGAGTAATCCCGATAGTCATCCCATGGATAATAATAATCTGAATTGAACTTTGAGACTACCAATTCTGAAAACTCTCCATTGATAGAACTTCCAAAGATATTGCTGCCATCAAAGTTTTTTTTCGCTATTGCCGTCACTCTCTTAACCGACATGGATGATAGGTCTGAAGAGTCAAAAGAGGTTTGCATAACGACGATGTCTCTGTATTTTGCTAACAGATAAGCGTTATAGGTACTATTATCAATATAAAATTTAACTGAATCATTTATGTCGTGATTTTTCCACGTCTCTAAAGAGTATTTGAAACCATTATCGTTCCTAATATACCCCTGCCATACTTCTCTGCCTGTTTGATAGGAAAATCCCCCCTCAATTCCCCGTCCATTCTTTGCATCAAAACCGTAATACATCCATGGCTGTTCGTTTGCTCCTAGGTACTTAGCCCTTGGCGTAATCACATTTGCATTAACCCCATCAAAACCATCATAATCCAATTGAACCCTTGAGAAAGTTCCCGTTGTCCCTCCACTTACTTGTGATGGAGTGGGATTATATTTACTTGATATGGAAACATCATGATTGTTGCTTGATTCACTCAAAGAGCTTGTTTCCGTATAAGTAGCACCCGTCACACTATCGTCTTTTGGTTCAACTTTATCCGCCATGCCTACATAACCTTTTTCTGAGCTGTATACTTCTCCATCGAGAGTAAGATATATGTATTCCGATTCGTTAAGCTTCTCCAGACTTTGTTGTAGATCACTATTTTTTTTACTCTTTAGTGATGTACTATCCGCTGTATTCAGTAGTTCAGCAATAGATGATTTCGGGTTAACGGCGATCTTGTGTTCTTGAAGCTCATGGACTATGGCCCGCTGTTTGAGATTTTCAAAAAATGAAGCATCGTACGTAGTGGACTTAGGTTCCGCATAGGCGAGGCTTCCCGAGAATGCGGAACACATGAGGATAGTTGCTAATCCCATGCTGAAAAACTTATTTTTCCTAAACATACACAAACCTCCTAGTTATTTTTCAAAACTAGCATACCTCCACAATTATATAACGTCAACCATAATTTATAATTTTTACCTAAAAGTAGAACGGAGTATTTTACATATCATAGTGTATAGAAGGCTCAACTACATATCAAAAAAAAGAGAGGAATAGTGGTCAAAGACATTTCAAAGCCTCTTAGCTTTTTTACTATAACCGCCTTACAGGTATACAACGGCTCTTGGGTGCCGATATCTTTCCTATCGCTATTTAATTCATAAATATATTAATAATATTTATAAATAGAAAGGTATTTAGCAATGAAAGCAGAATATATCACTGTACTCCAATTCAGAAAGGGGCAAATGTGTATGATGAGAAGTTTTGTTAAACGTAAAGTCAGGAAAAGCATTGCAATAACACTAACATTATTATTAGCAATCGCAAGCGTACCATTAGGTGCAAGTGCAATAGACGCGGCGGCAACGCTGCCAGACCAGAACAATAAACAGGATGTGCCAACCTTCTCTAATGTATCGGTTCATGATCCTTCGATTGTCAAAGACGGTGACACTTATTATGTATTTGGGTCACATATCTCCGCGGCGAAGTCAAAAGATCTTATAAACTGGACTTCTTTTGCAAACGGTTACACTACGCCTGGGAATACACTTTACGGGGATTTATCGAAGAATCTGGCTGGATCTTTCGCTTGGGCGGGTGAGAATGATGCGGACAGTAAGGGAGGATTCTCGGTATGGGCGCCCGATGTATTTTGGAATGAGCATTATGTCAATAAGGATGGGACAAAAGGGGCATATATGATTTATTATAGTGCATCTTCCACCTACATTCGTTCCGCGATCGGCATTGCAGTTGCACCCAAAATTGAGGGTCCATATCAATATGTGGATACCATTATATACACTGGTTTTACGAAGGAGACTGCATTCGATAAAGATAGCAAGGTAGATAAAAAATGGACAAATACGCCGATTCAACAACTCATTAAGGAAGGCAAGCTTGAGGGTCTCAGACCGGGATGGTTTAATACCGATGGTTCCTATGCCAATCGGATGTTCCCAAATGCAATCGATGCAAGCGTTTTTTACGATGCAAACGGGCGCTTGTGGATGACGTATGGATCATGGTCTGGGGGAATATTTTTACTGGAGCTGGATAAGGCAACTGGCAAACCCATGTACCCAGGTCAAGATGGAACTACAGAAGACGGTCGGCTCATTGACCGTTATTTTGGCACCAAGATCGCAGGTGGATACGGTGAGTCAGGGGAAGGTCCATATATTGAATACAACCAGGAGACGGGGTACTACTATTTTTATGTAACCTACGGCGGTCTTGCAGCGGACGGAGGGTATAACATGAGGTTGTTCCGTTCCAAGAGTCCGACAGGACCTTATAAGGATGCCAAAGGACAGAATGCTGTTCTGCCGGCAAACACCAAAAATATAACTTATGGCAACAAGTTGATAGGTAATTTCTTGTTCGATAGTAAAATAGGTGACCCTGGTACAGGTGCTGGCTACGGCTATGTTTCCCCTGGACACAATTCTGTATACACTGATCCTGCTACTGGACAAATGTTTGTCGTCTTTCATACCCGATTCCCTCAGCAGGGGGAGACACATGAGCTGCGTGTACACCAAATGTTCATGAATCAGAATGACTGGCCTGTTGTAGCTCCTTATCGTTACGGTGGCGAGACTCTTTCAAAGCTGGATGAGCAGCAACTGATTGGGGATTTTCAATATATTAACCATGGCAGTGATTCGTCAGCGACGATCAAAAACACACAATTCATTCAGCTTAGAGCAGATCATACCATCGAAGGTGATGTGCAAGGAACATGGCGCAAGTCGGGGGATGCGAATGTTCAACTAACACTGGATGGTGCTATATATGATGGAGTATTCTTAAGACAATGGGACCAGGTTACGAACCAATATATTTTGGCGTTTACAGTTCTATCGAATAAAGGTGAAATGGCCTGGGGCAGTAAGCTCCCTGATATGACGGATACGACAGTAGTGGACAGTGTGTATCGTGAGTTAAATCTTGGCGATACAAGTCGGGTGACGGCTAGCCTGAATCTTCCGAAGGAAGGCAGTCGGCAATCCCGGATTACCTGGAAAACTTCAGACCAAAGCGTCATTGCGGATACAGGTGAAATCAAGCGCCCAGGGATCGGAGAAAGGGCTGCATCTGCCACTTTGACGGCTACCATTACCAAAGGAGAACGTAGTCGGGACAAAACTTTTAACATCACGGTATCCCCTTATGAGAAGGCAACATTGACTGCATCATACACATTTGAAAATAATCTGGAGGATCAGCAAGATGTTTTTGCTAATGGAGAAGTTATCGGTGACCGAATCGATCGCCAGGGTGGAAGTGTATCCTACGCTGAAGGCGTAAGAGGCCAAGCTGTAGTCCTTGATGGAAAGTCAGGCATTGCTCTACCTGAAGGACTCATATCCAGCTCAGCATATTCCGTGTCACTGTGGGTAAAACCAAGCGAATTAACTGTTCATACACCAACCTTCTTTGGAGCTATGGATAGTAATCACTGGATTAGCCTTTTGCCCAGAGGACCGGAGAAGGATAACACCATGGTGTGGTCGGGTAGCTCATCTTGGTATACCGGCAGTACCGGCCTAAAGATCAAAACAAATGAATGGACCCATCTCGCCTTCACTGTAGATCGTGGGGTGTTAGCCGTGTATGTGAATGGCAAGCTTCAATTTACCGGCTCAGGATTCCCAGATGTCTTTACCTCCAGATCTGGAACATTCAGCTTAGGTGTCAACTGGTGGGACCCTGCGTTTAAAGGATCTATTGATGAGCTGAGTATATTTGAGGGTGCACTCCCCCCTGTACAGGTGGCAGAGTTAGCGAAGATGAAGTGAATTAAGACTAATGAATCGTGAGTAACTCTAGTGTCGAAAAGAAAAGCTACAAAAAAGAGAGCGCTGAATAGCGCTCTCAGATTGTCGAGAAACCCCGTCATTTTGAGACGTGGGTTTCTTTTTTACATCATAATGCTCTGGTCTCTGGAGAAGCAGGGGGGGTTACCCCTGTTTCTCCAGGCGATCTAGGTGGATCGCCATCTTCTTCATGTTCTGCACGGCTGCCGTCATAAGGGCTTGTTCCCTGACGTTTGGAAGACCGCGCAAACGGCAATAGCGAAACCCATGGAGCTCTTTGGCATCCGCGAAGCTTCGCTCAATCGTCTCTTTTCGTTTGCGGTACAGCTTTTTACCAGATGGGCTCAGCCGGTTGCTCCGTACCCACTCTTTGCTGTCTTCCCAGACATGCCGAGTCACCACTTTGCGGTGGTTTCGAGACTGGGTACACTGACTTAGCAGTGGGCAATGCTGGCACTGAGCTGGGTCAGAGGCATACTGCCGGTATCCCTTACGGTCCGTCGTTCGGTAGGGCAGTTCCTGTTGGGCTGGGCATCTATACGCATTGCGTTTGGCATCGTATTCAAACTTCCATTTCGGAAACAGTCCTTGTCTGGGATGGAATCTTCGGTGAGCAATCACGGCAAAAATCTTTCGGTTCTGCAAACCTCGGCAAATCGGCGTTGTTAAATAACCTGAATCTAGTGCAACAGCTTCTACTTGAAAACCAAAACGTTCTCTTTGGCGATCCAAACGGGACAAATAGGGGACAGAATCATGTACATTCCCTGGTGTCACATGCACGTCCGTAATCAGATTGTACTTCATATCCACCGTGCGGTGGTCCAGATAGAAGAAGCCTTCGGGCTTGCCATCACGGATCATATAGCCGCTGTCCGGGTCTGTTTTGCTCACTTTAATTTCTTTTTCTTCGTTCACTTCCTCTCGGGATTTTAAGGCTTTTTTCCGTGGTTTCTCCGGTCATCCTTCACCGCTTCGTTCAGCTCGTCCATATAGTCTTTAGTATTCTGCAACACTTGTTCTTTGATGTACTGGTGCCTGTTAGCATTGGCTTTGACGTGTGTGGAATCGGTGACGAGAACACGCCCACCCACCATTCGGTGAGAGATCGCCTGCAGCACAATTTCATCGAAGATATCTTGAAAGATCGTGGTGTCTTTAAAGCGAGTGCGACGATTCCAGCTAATCGTCGTATGGTCCGGAACTTTATCCGTTAAGCCCAACCCCAGAAACCAACGATAAGCTAGGTTCGTCTGAATTTCTCGCTCGAGTTGCCGTTCTGAGCGAATGCCATAGAAATAACCGAGAAAGATCATTTTAAACAATACGGTAGGATCAATGGCAGGACGCCCGTTGTCTGCACAATACAGTGGCCGAACTTTATCATCGATAAACGAAAAATCGATATACTTATCTACTTTGCGGAGCAAGTGATCTTGAGGAACCAGATCTTCGATGGAAACAAATTCGTAGGATTGTTGTTTTTCGCGGTTGGAACGTAGCATATCAACACCATCCCTTCTACAATAGTTACCTATATTATACAACATCAACGCGGTGTCGTCTTAAACAAAATTAACATAAAATAGGCTGTCGAGACTTTCTCGACAGCCTGAGAGCGCTGAATAGCGCTCTCTTCCAATGAAACATATAAAATATAAGGAATATTAATAGGCCAATGCAAAAAGTCCTTTGATGTGGGACAAGTAACGGATGTTACTGCCTTCTTTCATCAAAGTGGCTACAGCGCCTTTCAGTTGGGTGCCATTCGCGCCTACAGTACCGATCGCGTCTGTTCTGCCCAAGCTGCCCAGTGTACCGGAGAATACTGGTGTAAAGCTTTCCATTTTCGCTCCGTTGAAATAAGCGAAGATGTTGTAACCAACTAATTCGCCCATTTGCCAAGCCAACTGTGCCGTTGGAGGGTATGGACGCTCGCCTTCAGCCGGGAACACCACTGCGCTGTCGCCAGCGAGGAAGATGTCTTCGTGAGAAGTCGATTGCAGTGCACTATTCACAGTTGCGCGACCACGGTTTACTTCGATACCAGATGCGCCAACCAGTGCATTACCTTGTACGCCGCCTGTCCAGATCAGTGTGTTCGTTTTGATCGAACGTCCGTCTTTCAAGAGAACTTCGTCAGCTTTCATTTCTGTAATCGGAACACCCGCTACGATTTGAACGCCACGTTTTTCAAGGCTTGTTACTGCACGATCAACCAGTGGTTGAGGGAAGCCTGCCAAAATAGATGGTCCAGCTTCTACACAATACAAGTTGATATCTTCGTAGTTAATACCTTTTTCGCGACAAATTGCAGGCAATTTGTCAGCATATTCGCCCACCAGCTCAACGCCTGTCAGACCGCCACCACCGATAACGATTGTAGCATCTGCTTGGTTACCGGATTGCTTGTAAGCATCCAGACGAGCTTCCACATGTGCACGGATACGATTGGCTTCTGCCACTGATTTCAGCGTGAAGCTATGCTCTTGCAGTCCTGGAATACCGAAGTAAGCCGTTTCGCTGCCCAGGGAAATAACGAGAGCATCATAGCTCAACGTAGCACCACTGGCCAAGGTTACTTTTTTATCGTCAGGCTTGATTTCGGAAACCGTATCCACTTTCAGGATAATATCTTTGTTACGCAGCAGTTTTTCCAAAGGAAGCGCCACAGCTTTTTCGGCAATTGTACCTGCCGCCAAACGGTGCAGTTCCGTAATAATTTGGTGCGACGCAAAGCGGTTAACCACTGTAATGGTGGCTTGGCTAGCGTCCATATGCTGGCGTGCTGTAAGAGCGGCCAGCAATCCGCCGTATCCGCCGCCCAAGATCAAAATTTGCTTCGACATGTCCATCCTCCGTTCTCAGTCAGGTAATTATTTGCTTTCGCGTTGGCGCTCATTCAGAATATCCAGGAAAGCCTGGCTGAAACGCAGCGTTTTTTGTACATTCGGATCTTTAAGCATTTTGAGCAGACCGAACAGACCTACACTGCCATCCGTAGTTTGTACACGGTCATTTGCTTCAATCGCAGCAGAAGCCAATCCTTTAGCCGATTCTGTTACAGGCTTCACAAACTCTCCCATGGAGTTTTTCATATCTCCGATAAAGACAGGGTCAGTTGCCAGACTGCGAGCTACATCATAAGCGTCGGTCATCAAAGTAACCATCTCAGTCAACTTTGGCAGATTCTCTACCAGTACGGTCAGCGATTGCTGAACCTCCGGTTTCATCAATTGGTCCAGTACATCCCGAGACTCTTTGGTAGCTTCTTGTGTTACTGCCACCTCTTGTTGGTTTTCAGACATGCGTGAACGTCCTCCTTTACTGTGAAAATAGAAGTCCATCCTCTCTCGTAACCTGTATCCATAAACTCTAGCAATAAAACGTTCATTGAATTCACGCCCTTAAACATACAAGAAGCACAGCTTAAACCGGCCTATACCCTAAAGGGCAAGACTGATTTATCGCAGATGCCAATTGTATATTGCTCAGACGTTATTCTGTTGTTACTGCTGCGGAATATCTCACGAAGCGTTCCTTCGTGACTACAACAGGCCGAAACGGAACCCTATACCTCTATATTACACCTTTCACAACACAATCGTCGAAGAAATTTTAAATTTGCACAAATTTCTGCAAATTTTTTATTGTTATTTTAGATAAAAATTAGAATAAGCTCGATTTTTGTCCAAGTTTCCCTTGAAAAAGGGTCATTTTAGACTAGAGGAGGGTAATAGAGAGCGTACGTTTCAGTTCGATAATATGAAAATAACCCAAAATATATTCATACAGAGGCCCGATCATCATTACTTGTGGGTCGGGCGGACAAGCTGCATTGGCAGAATCGCCCTACCTACGTAGGGTGTCTTCAGAAGCATCAGGAATATCAGATGGTTCGAAATCATCAGGAGACGGCTGTGGCACACCAGACTCAATGAACTCCTCTACATCGCGGGCAGCCTTAACTTGATTGCATTCATTGCAAGCACATACACAATTGACGGGCGTCGTGTGACCCCCTTTTGCCCGAGGCAGTAAATGATCAATCGTGTCACCGTAGCCCCCGCAAAAGAAACAAGTATAGCGGTCACGCTTAAGCACATATTGGCGAAATTCCTTGTTGCTATACAGTCTGCGCACGGTGTAAGGATTAACAATCACCGCCATACGCTCTCTGACCAGGGTCATGGCTAGATCAAGCTCAATCTCTTGATGCCAGCGTCTCCCCTGATCGGTTTTACCTCTTAGCCGAATCATGCCATTACGATTGAGCCGCAACGCCCGAGTATCCGCAGGCTTCAGCCTACTAAGCAGATGCCGAACCCGTTGCCGATGGCGCTCACGCGCTTTATCCGTGACCGGCTTCCTGCGGGGGCGCTGTGCCTCCATAGGTAGTGACGCCTCCAGGCTGTGCACAGCCGTATTTGCTCCAAGGCTATGCTGCGTCACGGGAGCAGCCGAGAGGTTCGCTTCCTCGCCGTAAGGAGCGGACGTAGCCGCACGTTCTTGCGGGGCCAACCCCCGGCAGGAACGGCAAGGACCACGCCGGGAATAAGGACCCGCCCGGCGACCCGTTCTGCGCTGAAAGTCCGTTAAAGGTTTCATCTCCTGACAATACGTACATTTTTTTATCAGCGCTTTGCTCGTTTCATCCTTATTCTGCTGCGGTTCTGTCACGTCCACCCCTCCTTTCTTCTATTGCTCGCGCTCCACGGTTTGCCCAAAACCCGAACTATTGTTAAGTTAGATTCATTTTACCGTTTTCACGTTCCCTTTTCTAGCTATTGAGACATTATGAACACTCAGGTATAACAAATTTTAATGATTTAGCATACGTTATACAGCGATCCTTGTTCTTCATTCAGCATCATATTGACCGTCTGACGTTTAGCCCCCCTCACTTGGTGGGTAACTTGTTATATATAAAGGAGGGACGCACATGAAAAGGAACCATACGATGATGCAATTTTTCGAGTGGAATGTCGAAGCTGACGGTTCTCACTGGAAGAAGCTTGCCCGCCTGGCACCGGAACTGAAGGCCAAAGGAATTGACGCGATATGGATTCCACCTGTCACCAAAGGCCAGTCGCCCGAGGATACGGGATACGGCGTCTATGACCTTTACGATCTGGGCGAGTTTGACCAAAAAGGCGCGGTGCGCACCAAATACGGAACCAGGGAAGACCTGCTGGAAGCTGTTGCTGCCTGCGTTCGTCACGGTGTGGCCGTCTATGTCGATCTGGTCATGAACCATAAAGCTGGTGCGGATGAAACCGAAGTATTCAAGGTCGTCGAGGTCAACCCGGATAACCGCAATGAGGTCATTTCCGAGCCCTTTGATATCGAAGGCTGGACTAAATTTACATTCCCCGGCCGACAAGGGAAGTATTCCACATTTCAATGGAACTTTGAACATTTTAACGGAACCGATTACGATGCGAGCCAGGACCGGACAGGAATCTATCGTATTTTAGGTAAAAATAAAAGCTGGAGCGAAAATGTAGATGATGAATTCGGCAATTATGATTATTTAATGTTCGCCAATATTGACTATAATCATCAGGATGTGCGCAAAGAGATGATCCGCTGGGGCAAATGGCTGGTGGACACTCTGCAATGCAACGGATTCCGTCTGGATGCAATCAAGCATATTAATCATGAATTTGTACGAGAGTTTGCTACAGAAATGATTAAAAAACGCGGGCAGGATTTTTATATGGTAGGCGAGTTTTGGAAACCGGATCTGGAATCATGTCAAAAGTTCCTGGATACCATTGATTATAAAATCGACCTGTTTGACGTATCCCTCCACTACAAACTACATAGCGCTTCCTTGGGTGGCAAGGATTTCGATCTAAGCACCATTTTCGAGGATACGCTGGTTCATACCCATCCCCTGAACTCGGTTACTTTTGTCGATAATCATGATTCCCAGCCGCACGAAGCGCTCGAATCCTGGGTGGAGGACTGGTTTAAGCCCAGCGCCTATGCACTTATCTTGCTGCGCAAGGACGGTTATCCCTGCGTGTTCTACGGCGATTACTACGGTATTCAGGGGCAAACGCCCGTGAAAGGCAAGCAAGCTGAGCTAGACCCGCTACTATATGCCCGGTACCATAAAGCTTATGGTGAGCAAAAAGATTATTTCGATGATCCCCATACGATTGGATGGGTTCGTCATGGCGTGCCTGAGCTGGAAGGCTCCGGATGTGCTGTGGTGATCACCAACGCAAATGACGGGGAAAAGCGCATGTTCGTAGGTAAACAACGTGCAGGGGAAGAATGGATAGATTTGACCGGGCATCACGATCATATCGTAAAGATCGGGCAGGATGGCTACGGCATATTTCCCGTTCGTGCCGGCAGTGTGTCGGTGTGGGCACTTCCCGCAGAGGAAGACAGCCAGGAATCAGAAGAAGAAGAAGCGAACGCTTAATCTATACCCAACACAAAGAGGACAGGATGCGAGGAGGCGCCCTGTCCTCTTTGTGTATAGAAAATCACTCCGTTACCTTGCTTTGGTTGGCCACAGCCTGCTTCTTAGCCTCTACATGACTCGGATCACCGAGATAAAAGCGCCGAATGGGATCTATATGCTCATCCAGCTCGTACACCAGGGGAATGCCTGTCGGAATATTCAAATCCAGCAATGCGGTTTCGTCCAGATTCTCCATATACTTAATTAAGGCCCGCAAAGTGTTACCATGTGCAGAAATGATAACTCGATCCTTTTTGAGAATCAAAGGTACAATCCGCTGCTTCCAAAACTCGCCGACCCGATGCACTGTGTCCTCCAGACTTTCCCCAAGCGGCAGCTCTTCTGGCTTAATATTGCGATAACGCTCTTCCCGATGCGGACTCCGCTCGTCTTTCTCATCCAGCATGGGGGGCCGCACTGTCAGGCTACGCCGCCAGATATGAACCTGCTCCTCGCCGTATTCAACGGCAGAATCCAGCTTGCTAAGCCCCTGAAGAGCACCGTAATGGCGTTCATTCAGCTTCCATGACTTCTGCACAGGTATCCACAGATGATCCAGTTCATCCAAGATGTGATACAACGTGCGGATAGATCGTTTTAGCACAGAGGCAAATGCCAAATCAAACGTATAACCAGCCTCCTTGAGAATACGTCCCGCCTCAATGGCCTCATGAGTCCCTTGTTCAGTCAGGTCCACGTCCGTCCAGCCCGTAAACAGGTTTTGTCGGTTATACACGCTTTCTCCATGCCTAACCAGCACTACTTGATACATGTACTCACTCCTCTCCTGTCTGTCTTAATGTTTTACCCAACTTCTATGTATTTAACGTAAAATGCAATTTTTAAACCGTCTATTTAAAATACAAAAAAGGACGGCATTCAGCCATCCCTTTCTTCTCATCCTGCACTTAGTCCCTCTTACTGAACTTGGCCAACAGGTCCAAAATCCGTACATACAGCCATACTAGAGTCACCAGCAATGCAAAAGCACCATACCACTCCATGTATTTGGGTGCACCTTGATCTGCTTGCTCTTCAATGAAATTAAAATCCACCAGCAGATTTAAAGCCGCAATGATCACGATAAATAAACTGATGCCGATGCCCAGCCAACCTGTTTCATGGATATACGGAACATTCATACCGAAAAAGTTCAACATAAAATCAACCAGCGTCACCAGAAAAATCGCCATCGTACACAGGACCACGAATGAGATAAAGCCGCGTGTCACCTTGATGATTCGCTGTGTATACATAAAGAGCATCAAGAACAAAATACCCACGGTCAGCAAAATGGCATTAGCCACAATTCCCGGGTACTCATACTCCATAAAGGCTGAAACGCCACCCAAAGCAAAACCACTCAGAATCGCATATACAGGAGAGAGTAACGGAGCCGTCTTGGGAAAAAAGGATATCGCAAGTGCTACGCCTGCCATACCAATAAAGCCTGCCGTCAGCAAAGATAGCACCTCTACAGTTCCTTCATAGGTCATGTACCAGGTAATACTGCCAGAGACGATGAGCAGAACCAGCAGAAGCAACGTTTTGTTCACCGTTCCTCCAATGGTCATGCGTTGTTCACTAGCTTCTCTTTCATCTTCGCGCAAAAAGATGTCATCACGTAAAACCGGATTGCTAAAGCTCATACAGGGTACTCCTTTTCGATGTTGTTGTTTGCTATGCTATATGTATATATCGGCACAATATGAAAAAAGTTTCAGAAAATTTCAAACAAAAAAAGCTCTAACCTTGCCTTTCGGCAAAGCTAGAGTTAGAGAGTCAGGTCGTTACAAGTTAGAAATCAGATGTAGCAATTTGGATTGTACCTGTTACTGCTCCAACTGGAGTCGCCTGAAGAGCAGCTACCAGCAGCAAAGCAACTTCTAACGTTAGACTGTTGCCCGCCGGGATAACATAAGTGATCACAGGAGCATTGACACGGGTAACCACAAGATCAACCGGATTGGCACCCGTATTATTCACGGTAATTGTAGCATTATTACCGCCTCTCAGGTTTTCAAAAAAGGACTTACCCACACCAGCAGCAAGATTGTAGAATTGCGAAGGTAAAAGAATCGCCATAGTTTTCACCTCCCTTGCTTTTGATAGTGTATTCTATGCTTCCAATCTATGAACGTAACGTTAAGTGACTCAGTAATAAGACACAATTTAAAAGACTCATAGATTAACGTACCCTATATATGTAAAAAAGAGTTGCCCCCTCAGATCCTTTACAGAATCTGCGGACAACTCCTTTTTTAAATAATGGAAGGCTCAAACGTTATAAAAAGTGGCTAGTAGGATTGTATGTTGCCTTTGCTTCATTATTGCACGTGAAGGCTCAATTCCTGCGGACCGAAACGGGAAGGCGCAGAAACCTTCACACGAATTTGTCCAGCCTCCCCCTTCGACCGAATCCAGAATGCAATACGTCCTCCAATCAGAGATAAGCTCGAAGGACCGATCAATTCACCCACTCCCTCGACCTCCACCGAAACGGGATCTGCATAGAACGGCAATACATTGCCGTATTCGTCCAGAGCATCGACTACCACTCGAGTGACATCCCAATCGCCGGCTTCCAGCACTGTATCATCTGCAGCTACGCGCAGCTCTGTCGGCACCGGATTACGTGAATAGTATCTACGTATTACTTCTTGCCCATTTACGTACCCAATGAATACAGCGTCTTCCCACTTCATGCCCCAGTGGCCTGTCAACTCGTCGATCACGACAGGGGGGTGAGGAAGCGCTGGGTACTTCTCTCGGTTCGGACGATAAACACCTTTGCGCTCATGACCGTAGATGAACTCCACCTCATCGCAATTGGTGAACACGACCAGCGGCACGATGCCTCCGATATTCCGCTCGCCACGCGACCAGTAAGTGACCGGCTCCATAACGACTTCCTGTTCGACGTTCTTCTGGCTCCGGTACACGCTCGCTGCAAATTTAGGCAGGCGGAACATATCCATGACACCGTGGTAGCAGATTTTATCACCGGAACCAAAATCAGCATGCGTGTTATAGTCAAAAGCACACCAGCCAATCGCTCCGGCAATGCCCTCATCGGCATAGGAAGCATTTTGGACCCGCGTATGGCGCAGTGCATGCTCCATTACCCGTTCCTCCTGGTCAAAACGCTTGGTCGGGTACATATGCCCGTTATATTCCGTTACCAGATAAGGGACCGGATGATCCAGCTTTGTAACGAGAGAAGGCTGGCGCAAGCCTGTCGTTTCGCCATCTACGCCTTCTGTATCGTCATACGTATCAAAATTGCGGATTTCCTTCGCCAAATATTTTTTGTGCCCACCATCATGAACAAAATCATTTATCGTATATACGTCTTCCAGCAGCTCACTGCCTACAATATAACGCACACCACCCGTAGCACGGGTCGGATCTAGCTTTCGTGCCAGCTCATTGGTACGCGTGTACAGATCATGATCATCCTGCGACTCATTAATTCGTACGCCCCAGATGACGATGGAGGGATGATTACGATCACGGATAATCATGTCCTCGACGTCCCTCACCGCCTGGTCCTTCCACGCTTTACCGCCAATATGCTGCCAACCCGGAATCTCTTCGAAAACGAGCAATCCGATCTCATCACAGCGGTCTAGAAAATGACGGGACTGAGGGTAGTGGGATGTCCGTACCATATTCAGCCCCAGCTCCTCCTTGAGCACATCTGCATCACGACGCTGCGCTCTTTTGGGCATAGCATAGCCAACGTACGGATAGGATTGGTGACGGTTCAGGCCGAGCAGCTTGATCTTCCGCCCGTTCAAGTAAAAACCGTCCGGCTGAAATTCGGCCTCGCGGAAGCCAAAGCGCACGGTCACCTGATCCAACTCTTCTCCGCCTCGTAGCAGCGTCAGCTTCGCTTCATATAGCTTGGGACTATCTATACCCCAAAGCTGCAGGTCGCCCAGCTCTTTCAGCTCCAGCGTCACTTCCGCCGCCGTCACCACTGCCAGCTCGGTCTCCGCCTTCACGCTCGCTCTGTCCAGCAGTTGCAGCGCGACCGTCAAGTCGTCCTGCTGATCGCTGGCGCCCTCCAGCTCCACGACGACGCGTACCGTCTTACTTGCTGCAAGCGGCTCCGGCGTTTGGACGAATACCGTTCCGAGGTGTACAGGCTCCACTATTCGCAGCTGCACTTCGCGGTAAATACCGCCGTAGGTCAGATAGTCGATGACTGCCCCAAAGGGAGGGATGTCGTCCCGTTCCGTGGAATCGACGATGACCGTGAGCACATTGGAGCCGCCATACTCGGCAACTTCGGTCAATTCAACGCTGAACGGTGTATATCCACCTTTATGCTCACCCGCTTTTACCCCGTTTAGATATACCTGGGCATAGGTTATGACTCCTTCAAAATCAACATACACTCGCTTACCTTTGGCATCTGCCGGAATGTCCAGCTCTCTTTTATACGTAGAAATAAACTGAAATGCCTTGTCGTCAAAATAATTGTACGGCAGCTCTACATTCGTGTGCGGCAGCTGAACTGGCTCATACCGACTCGCATCAATGCCTGCGCTTACTTCGCTCTCGACATATTCAGGAAGGTAAAACCATTGGTCATTCAACGGCAAAATGGTACGCATGGGCAGTCACCTCAACCTTTTATTTTTCACTCTTATACCATAGTAAAATATTTGAGTAAAAATAACGAGTAAAACTTGGTAAAATAAATATATGTTAAATGTAAGCATTTACAAGACAATTGTCAATCCATTTTTGTATCTTTTTACAATCAAAAAAACAGCCCCGGAAGGCAGGGCTGTCCAAATCCATAACGTTGATTTTATGGGGCATCGGTATGTAGCGGCGCACTGCTGTTGCGAATCATTAGCTCGGTCGGAATGATGACCTTGCGCCCTACCTCGTTGGGACCGTTGCGTACCGTATGCAGCAAGAACTGAACACCCGTTTCTCCCATCAGTTCGGTATGCGTTTTGACCGTTGACAGAGATGGGGTCAAATATTCCGCTGTCGGAATATCATTGAAGCCAACAATGGAGATCCGTTCCGGCACCGCAAGGTGATGCCGCTCCAGTGCCTTTAACACCCCAATAGCCACCGAATCGCTCGCAACAAAGAAAGCTGTAGGCAGGTTTTCTGGTCCTGCCAAAATAGCCGCTTCCATCGCACGGAAGCCGTCTGCCGCCGTTCCGCCGCACACATGAATATCATCCGACGTGCACAGCCTGTGCTGTTCCTGATACCGCAAAAATGTCTCATAGCGAGCATCTAGATCCGCTCGTTCGAAATCATGGGACTGCTCATCCTTGCCCATACCTACATATCCGATGTGACGATGGCCTGCGCCCATCAAATAATCCAGTGCATCAGCTGTAGCGCGAGCAAGGTCAATGACCACATAGTCTGCCCCTGTGCGCTCTACCGAATGATCCAGAAAAACGCAAGGAATGGGCAGTTCCAGCATACGTTCTACCTCTTCGCTGCTAAAATGCCCCAGCACGATCAGCCCATGCAGCCCTTCGGATGACGCCTTCAGCGCAGTCAGGTCCTCTCTTCTGAAAATACGCTCCAGCTGTGCCCCGCTTTGGCGGCACTCTTTTTCCACGCCAAACCGGATAGACAGATAATAAGGGTCTTCCAGTTCCTCGTACGTACTAAACCAGTGCACCATGCCCAACCGAATGGGTCCATCTGCCTTCTTGCGGGGCTGACGACCAATACCGCCATTTTTACGTTTAACAGTCGTATACTTCATACGCTCGGCAACCTCAAAAATTTTGCGCCGCGTTTCCTCTGATACAGACAGTGTCTCATCATAATTTAGCACTCGGGAGACCGTGGATATCGAAACCTCTGCCTCCTGGGCGATATCTTTTAACGTAGGCATTGCAGACTCCTTTAAGATTTTACTCTATTTTTACTTTTATTTTACTATTATCCCTAAAAGGTTCAACCATTTTTTTCATATTATAAGCCTAATCATGATAAAATACCTACCATAATAGAAATGACACCAAGGAGGATATCCACATGAAACAGGAACTGATTGACCGCCTGACTACATATGTTCAGGTAGATACCCAATCTGATGAAAGCAGCCACACTTGCCCCACTACACCTGGACAGCTTACATTGGGCAACCTTTTGGTGGACGAATTGAAAGCCATTGGTATGACAGACGTAACCATTGATGATCATGGTTATGTGATGGCAACCCTTCCTTCCAATACGGATAAAGTGGTTCCCGTCATCGGTTTTCTCGCTCACCTCGATACGGCTACCGAACTGACTGGTGCAGGGGTAAAGCCGCAATTGACGGAAAACTATGATGGGGGCGATATCACGCTGAATGCTTCGCTTGGTGTGGTTCTTTCTCCACGTGAGTTTCCCGAACTGACTCAATATAAAGGCCACACCCTGATCACAACAGATGGTACCACCCTGCTCGGTGCAGACAACAAAGCCGGGATCGCAGAAATCATGACAGCTATCCACTACCTGATTGACCATCCAGAAATTCAACATGGCAAAATTCGCGTTGCTTTTACACCGGACGAAGAGATTGGGAGAGGACCGGAACGCTTTGATGTAGCCGCTTTTGGCGCTGAATATGCCTATACGGTAGACGGCGGACCGCTCGGAGAACTGGAGTATGAGAGCTTTAACGCCGCAGCCGCCCATATTACCATTCACGGTGTGAATGTGCATCCTGGTACGGCTAAAAACAAAATGATTCACGCTGCCAAAATCGCTATGGAGCTGCACAGTCGGTTACCTGCAAACGAAGCCCCGGAATATACAGACGGATATGATGGCTTCTATCATCTCTTGGATTCTACAGGCACCGCAGAACAAGCTAAACTGTACTATATTATCCGTGATTTTGACCGCGAGAGCTTTGAAAACCGGAAAGCTTATTTAACAAATGTAGTCAAAGAGCTGCAGGCCGCATATGGAGAAAACCGTATTGCACTGGAGCTGAGAGATCAATATTACAACATGAAAGAGAAAATAGAGCCAGTCAAGCATATCGTCGATGTCGCTTATGAAGCAATGACAAAGCTGAATATCGAACCCATTATCAAGCCGATCCGTGGCGGTACAGACGGTTCACAGCTATCCTACATGGGACTGCCTACACCGAATATTTTTACAGGTGGGGAGAACTACCACGGTAAGTTTGAATATGTGTCGGTGGACAACATGGTGCTCGCTACCAAGGTTATTGTGGAAATCGCACAACTGTTCGAGCAACGCGGCAAGTGAACTACCTATACGCAGCACTGACACGTTCAGATTAAATAGAAGGCATATCGTTTCGAAATGGAAATGGTATGCCTTTTTTTCTGATGCTTTCACTTCCTTAAAGATTCAATATCTTTATAACTTTTATCCATCTTTAGACCGACAACTATATACGAGACTATAAAAAATATACCTAGTAAAGAAAGGTAGGTTATCTATTTGAATACAATAGATGCATTAATTGCAGCCATTCCCTACATACAACAGATCATGCGTGAGAAAGTGACCCTTGCTCTCTTCGACCGAACTCATGTCCTTATGTATACCCAATCGGAGGGTATGGACCTCGGCTTTGAAACAGGCTCGGAGCTACTCGAGGACTATAAGAATTTTGCCATGCTTAAAAATGGACGTGAGACCAGCCTGACCCACATTCCTGCTGAAATTCTAGGTTTTCCTCTGGATATGATCAGTATTCCTGTATTGGACGAGAAAGGTGAAGTCATTGCAGCATTTGCGGCCTCTTATAATTTGACTAACAAAAATCAACTGGATCAATTCGTATCCGAGAACCGCTCCATCACCGAGCAGCTCATTGATATGGTACAGCATGTAGCAGCTCATTCCGAGGAACTTCAGGCAACCAGTGAACAAATTTTGAAAAACACCCAAATCGCTGTGCAAAACTCGGGTAAAATCAATCAGGTAGCTGTGTTCATCAAGGAAATTTCCGATCAAACCAACCTGCTTGGATTGAATGCAGCGATTGAGGCCGCGCGTGTCGGAGAAGCAGGAGCAGGCTTTGGTGTCGTCGCTCAAGAGGTGCGCAAGCTATCCGTAGAATCCAAAAAGGCGACGGTCGATATTGAAGGGGCCCTTAAGGATGTACAGAACTCCATTCATCAAATGGAGCAGGAAATTGAGCAAATTGTTTCTTCTTCTCAAGAGCAGGCGACTCTGGTAGGCTCTTTCACTGAAGTGATGGACCGTATGCAAAAGGCGAGTGAAACGATGCAACATCTGGCCAATAGCCTGACTTCGTATGTCGTAAAATAAATTTTGGCATAAAAAAGGGAGCACACGGATCGCAAAATGCGTAAAAGTGTGCTCCCTTTATGTACAAAAGGCCTATCGGGCTTAAGGATCTAAATCTGAAACTCAAGCAGGATAAGAAAAAGAAAAAACACCATGATTTGAAGGAATCACAGGGTCTAACCCTTCCCAAATATTTCCCACCGGAAGAGCAATACTAAGAGACGCCAAGGCCATAGTTACCGAGATTAATGCCTTTTTCAGCATGAAGCCCCCTTAATAAAATGGTTTGGTATTGCTCTTGCTGTGATGGTGTTGCCCAATCTCGATAAGTCTCAAACAGAGCAACCAATGTCCTGAAATTGGCATCCACTTCTACATTGGCAGAGAATTGCAGAGAATCAAGAACATAATTTAAGGCAACGGAGTACTGCTTCTTCTTGAAATGGTAAATGGCCAATTGGTTGACCAGTTTTAGATAATATACGCGGTTTGCTCTATCTTCATAACCTTCAAATATTTTAATATCATCAGCAAAATCGTTCAGCAGGTCGTCTATATTCCAATTATTCAAGTTAGCCGCTTCCGCAATACCAACCAATCCTGGAAGTAACTCCTCTTCATTGTCATGAAGAAATTGAACGTACTCAGGCAAAAGTTCCCTTCTCCCCGAAAGTAACTCAATCGTAAATAAATTGGCCTTGGCGAGGAAACGGAATCTCTCTACTTCTTCGTGACCGCTCTGATCCAGCCCCATAAACCAGCCCATTTCGCTATACTTCATAATATAGTTTCTAGCTTCCTCATACTTGCCCATATTCTGATAGTAAATAGACTTCGCCAGATAACTGTAAGCATAATAAAACACTAGCGGGTGTTTGGTGTCCAATGTCTCATACTTGCCGTCTGCAGCATTTCTCAGTTGGGTGTGATACAGGTTTTCAGCCAACGTATGCAGAAAGTCTGCTACTCTGTTCGCTTCATCCCAATCATTATGTGTGTAGCTGAGTCTAAACAACTCACAAGCTTTATCGAGTTCGTGACTGTCCGACAACAAATAAATGGCTTCCCTTTGGTTCAAGACCTCTTCCATTAGACCCCGCCTCCCTAGCCTGAAAATTGCGGTTACCCCTAGCCCAATGGCTATTTTTCAGGGCAGTTATGCTGCTAGCCTCCATTTTTGCATACCGTATATTGCAAATATAGTCAAAACCTAACTTGAAGTCAATTCAATCATCGCTATCTTCTTTTTTTTTGCAACCTTACATTGCTGTGTACGGTTATGGATTTTGCAAAATTCGATTCCAGTCGCTTCGAAGTGCAAGATATAGACGAACCAAACCATTTCGATCTATATCTTGTTCATTGGAAGTCGCTTATGGGATTTTTGCAAAATCCTCGGTTACGAATAGTTGACTCTCCTTATAGAAATAATACTAAAAAAGACAAAGTATAGGCTCTCTCATGGATGGTTTTTATGATGCTATAGTATCGTGGGGGTAACTACGTTACGAATTAGTGCGTACTTTTCAACCGGATAGCTGGGCCTTACAATCAAACCTGTGCATGAAATTAAAGTATAGAGTAATACTCAACAGAGCATGTACCTGTTCATCAAAATACAAATTCACTTAAGGAGTGAAGTTAATAACATGGAACTTCAATTGGCTTTAGACTTAGTAGATATCCCGCAAGGGATTGCATTGGTAAAAGAAGTAGAGTCGTATATTGACATCGTAGAAATCGGTACGCCGATTGTCATCAATGAAGGACTTCATGCAGTAAAAGCAATGAAAGAAGCATTCCCGAATCTGAAAGTGCTGGCTGACCTGAAGGTTATGGATGCAGGGGGCTATGAAGTGCTAAAAGCTTCCGAGGCTGGTGCAGATATCGTTACGATTTTGGCTGTAGCTGAAGATGCAACAATCAAAGGTGCAGTAGAAGAAGCGAAAAAACAAGGCGGCAAAAAAATCCTGGTGGATATGATCGGTGTTAAAAACCTGGAGCAACGCGCGAAAGAAATTGACGCTCTGGGCGTTGACTACATCTGTGTGCATACAGGCTACGATCTACAAGCTGAAGGACAAAGCCCGTTCGAAGCACTGCAAACCGTCAAACAAGTCGTGAAAAACTCCAAAACTGCCGTGGCTGGCGGTATTAAGCTGAGCACATTGGCTGAAGTCGTGAAGGCTCAACCGGATCTGGTTATCGTCGGCGGTGGTATCACTGGCGAGGACGACAAAAAGGCTGTAGCTTCCCAAATGCAACAGCTCATCAAACAAGGTTAACCCCAATGGAAACCTCTCAATATTTATCAGAGGTACTCAACGAGCTACAATGGGTTCCACAGTTGATCAGCAATGCGGAATCGGAACAGCTGATCCACTCCATCAACGCTGCGAATAAGGTATTCGTGGCAGGTGCGGGCCGCTCAGGGTTCATGATTCGCTCGCTGGCGATGCGACTGATGCACATGGAAATTCAAGCTTACGTGGTGGGTGAAACCGTAACTCCCGGCTTGGGCGAGGGCGACCTGCTCATTATTGGTTCAGGCTCTGGCGAAACCAAAAGCCTGATCTCCATGGCAGAAAAAGCAAAGAAACTCGGGGCCTCTCTGGCGCTTCTAACCACGTCCCCCGAGTCTACCATCGGCAAACTGGCCAATATCATCGTCAAGCTGCCCGGTGCACCCAAGGATCCTTCCAACAAGGATTACCAGACGATTCAGCCTATGGGCTCATTGTTTGAGCAAACCCTGCTGTTGTACGGTGATGCACTGGTACTCAGAACGATGGAGCTGCGCAAGCTGACCTCCGAATCTATGTTTGGCCAACACGCTAACTTGGAATAAACCGCGATTCCTTTACGATAACAAAGCAGGCTGTCCTTCACATGTGAAATGTAAAGGACAGCCTGCTTTTATGCTTGTATAAGCGGACGTTCGATACAGCATACATGCCAATCCATACTTCCGTAAAACCGCCATTGCGTTCAGGTGAGATAACAAAGGCCGGCATGTATTCAAACCATTTATTCGTTATTCCCTGCTGGCAACGGCGGGACTTTGGACGAATCAGCAAGTGCCCAATAGGCATATTTGGCCTTTAACTGTTCGTCGAATAATAGCGGCTTATCCAGCCGGGCTATTGGAAACGTGCTGAGCCACGTATTTCCATCATCCGTACCCCAAATCGTCACATTGCTGATATGATCCTGCTGCCTTGAAAACATATCGAACAGCGCCCGATAGCGGTGAGCCTGCCGGATCAGCATAGATTCTGGAATCGTTTCATAGCGATCTGTGTCATTGGAATAAAGACCCATATCCAGCTCGGTAATCTGATTATCCAGACCAAGCGAAGCAAACTTTTCGATGGACTGCTCAATCTCGCTAATAGCGGGAAACTCTAGGCGGATATGCGATTGGTGGCCTACCCCGTCAATCGGTACACCTTTAGCGAGCAGATCACGTACCAAATTGTACAGAAAATCCCGTTTCTTCGGCTCATGCGTGTTGTAATCGTTAATGAATAGTCGTGCGTTCGGGCCCGCCGCTTCCCTCGTGACACGGAATGCTTTTTCAATATAATCCGTACCGGTAATCTGATACCACTTGCTGCGGCGCATGCCATCCGGCTGATCAGGATCAATGACCTCATTCACCACATCCCAATCGGTGATGACATTTTTATACCGCGCTGCAACAGCGCGAATATGCGTCTCCAGCCGATCCAGCAAAAGCTTTTTATTTTCAGCAGTCGGTGTCATCGGCTGTCCATTCTTATCCTTGAACATCCAATCCCCAGTTTGGTTATGCCACACCAAGGTATGGAAGCGAATCTCTAGTCCGTGCTGTCTAGCAAACTGCACAATTTGGTCTGCTTCCTCCCAATGGAACTGTCCCTCGGACGGTTGTAAGGAGATTGGCTTCATCGCATTCCCTGCAACGACGCTGTTAAAATGCTTCTGTACCAACTCTCCGTAAGCCCCTTCGGTCTGAAAAGCTTCAATCGCCGTGCCGATGCTGAACTGTCCCCCATATAATCCATGCAAAGAAGGAATGTCCTTTTCAATAGCCAGTGGTGGTACAAGTGACAGTTCGAAATCATCCATATAAAAGGAAGACGTTCCTTCTGCCGTTTCCAAATACATAGAAACAGTGTCTGCATCATGCGCGAGCGTATACGTACCAGATAAATGCATCCATCCCCCTGTCGTAGTAGCCGTGTCGCCTACAACAGTTTCATACGAACTATTCCCTTGGTGATCACGCTGCACGCTGAGCCTCACCTTGGCAGGCTGCTCACCCGGCGCCAGCTTCACCCAGGCACTGACCGTATATCGGCTGCCCTTTTGCATCGTAGCAGTCACATCCAGCTTCGGTCCGGCATATGTCTTTTGTCTGCCTGTTGTCAGCAGACTGTATGAGCCGCTTCGTGCATCGGCATCCGAAACCTGCACGGTCTCGGCTCCCATACGGGACACCCATCCTTGAGCCGTACCCTCTTCAAACCCGGATACGATACCATGGGCCGGCTCCGTTGGCGTCTTCGATACCTGTGTTATTTCTACCTCATCCACATAGTAGGCCTGCGCGGGATTCGAGCTTTCCACATACAGCTTCAATGCATCCATCCCCCCGGTAAAAGTATATTTCCCCTGAAGTTTAATCCACGATGTATCCGCCGTCTCCGTCTGCGCTACCGTCTTCCATGTCGTAGTCCCGTCTGTCGGCTGCTGCTCCACTGTAAGTTTAACCATGCTCGGAACCGCAGAATGACCATCTAGCTTCACATAGCCACTAATTTCATACTCTACATCCGGCTGCAATAGCGACTTCACATCCAGCTCCGCCCCGTTCCAAGCCGCTGTGCGGGCGGTTGCCTTCAGACTGTGCGTGCCGCCATATGCTGCTTCCGTGACGGATGCAATTTGGGTATAAGTTCCCCGGGGTTTCCAGCCGTCGCTGTTTCCTTGCTCAAATCCATACGTTCCAATGGTCTTATGGATATTACCCGCTGACAGCACCGTATCCGAAACGGGCGGGGAATGTTCTATAGACGGAGCTGCCTTTACTACAGACGCCCCCCACCAACCGACAGGCGATAACAACAGCGCTCCAGCCAGTACCAGACAAAAAGGCTTAACCCAACATGACCGCAAAGCAATCCCTCCCGTACTCCGATTTTTTGGAATTGGTATTTGGCACCATTGGTTTTCATTTACTATCCTTTGACACCGCCCAAGGTCATACCCTTCACAAAGTATTTTTGCAAAAAGGGATAAACTAAAATAATAGGCACTGAAGCGACAATCGTCATCGTGGCCCGAATTGAGGTAGGCGTGACCGACTTCGCTAGATTTTCCGAACCAGCGAATTGGCTCGCATAGTCCTGAGTGTTAACAGACGTGTTGGAATTTTGCAGTATTTTCATCAACTCATATTGAAGAGTGCTCCATTGTTCATATGACGAATTGTACAAAAACACATCGAACCAGGAATTCCATTGCGCGACTGCTGTAAACAGCGACACCGTCGCTAGCACGGGAACACACAGCGGTAAAACGATGCGCATAAAAGTGGAAAACTCCCCAGCCCCGTCAATACGCGCCGACTCCAAAATCCCTTCCGGCAATCCCTCAATAAAGGAGCGAATAACAATCACATTAAACACCCCAATCAATCCCGGCACAACATACACCCAGAAAGTCCCCAGCATCCCAAGCTCACGAATCAGGAGAAAGTTCGGAATCAGTCCACCGCTAAAATACATCGTTAAAATAAAAGCAATCGAAACAAATTTACGCAGCACATATTCCGGCCGGCTGATCGTGTACGCCACCATCGCGCAGCAAAACACCGAAGTCACCGTGCCCGCAACCGTACGTAATACAGAAATCAGCGTAGCATGAAAAATCGTCGCTTCCTTGAACACAAATTCATAATTACTCCACGTGAATTCACGTGGCCACAAATAAATCCCGCCCCGTATCGAATCATTCGCTTCATTCAACGAAACCGCCAGCGTATTCAAGAACGGATACAGCGTGAACACCATCAGGCAGAGCATAAACAGAATATTGCACGCATCAAAAATCCGATCCGAGGGCGCCCGAAACCGCCCGTGTACAGCCTTCCCTTTACCCATGACTTCCGCTCCTTTCTAAAAAATAGCCTAATCATCTGACTGATAAGGTCAGCTAAGCGGCCTGTTAAAAATCCACTGACCTGCACCCGTAGTATGAATGAGCTCGCACCTTCTGTTATCACCACCACTAGCAGTCCTAAAAACAAGCGAAAGCGAAGCTGAGCCAACCATCATGGCGCATTTACCCAAGGAAGCGCGAGTCACGCGCCTTCCCTAAGTTCTCCCCTTGCCACTACCCTCAGTTCTCAAAAAAAGTGACTTTACGGCGGGTAGCAGCGGAGCGGGCGGAATTGTTCTGAAGAAGCGGAGCGTTCGCCTTTATCCCCGGATTTTAACCTATGATCTTTATTCCAATAAGAAAATACGGGGATAACAGCGATCGGAAGAACAATCCGCACGCGAAGCGACAACGAGCCCTCCCCAGAAACTCACTCTTTTTTTAGAACAATCTCTCCTCCCCTAACCGCTTCGCAATATGATTGGCGCTAAACAGTAAGATGAAGCTGACCACCGTTTTGAACATCCCGGCAGCAATGGAAAGCGAGAAATTACCCATCTGGATACCATATTTCAGCACAAAAATATCCAGATTCTCCGAGTAATCCACGTTCATACCGTTGCCCAGTAAGTATTGCGGCTCAAAGCCGGATTCCAGCAGATTGCCGATGTTCATAATGAGCAGGATGATAAATACAGGCTTCAATCCGGGTAATGTCACATGCCAAATCCGCTGAAAACGCCCTGCTCCATCCATCTCAGCCGCTTCATACTGCGAGGGATCAATCATCGTCATCGCGGCCAAATAAATGATGGTATTCCAGCCGACATTTTTCCATACCTCCGATGCACCGAGAATGCCCCAGAAATAGCTTCCTTCGCCCAGCCACAGAATAGGCTCCTTAATCAATCCCAGCCACATCAGCACCTCATTGATGATGCCGCCATCCGCAGATAGCGCCGTACTAATGATGCTGGCCGCGACCACCCACGAAATAAAATGCGGTAGATAGCTGATCGTCTGTACCACCCGCTTAAATACGAGCTGACGAAGCTCATTCAGCAAAATTGCTAGTGTTATAGCGGTGACAAAGCCCAACACCAAATTAATAAAGCTCATCGCCAGCGTATTGCGCATGACCCGCAGAAAGTGTTCATCCTGAAACAGAAAATGGAAATGCTTTAATCCAACCCATTGCTGATCGAGCAACTTGCGGGCAGGCTTAAAATCCTGAAAGGCAATCGTCCAGCCCCAGATGGGCAAATACTTGAAGATGAACAGCCAGATTAAAAAAGGGACGGACATCCATACTAGTGCCCGTTGCTGATTCAGCTTGTGCATAAATCCCCTAAAGCCGGTTCGCCGCGAGGGCGGAAAATGATCCGGGGAGATCGTGACAGGTGGTGGTGACGAGTGGCCCATAGCTGCTTCCTCCTTTATTTTTTACCGGGATTTTCGATTTTTTTGGCAACCTCCTTCGTGATCAACTCCTCATACGCCTTTACATCCAGCTTGTTGAATTCAGTAGTGTATTCATTCCAAATCGCATCAAACTGTTCCGGTGCAGACAGCACCAAACGCGGGAAATATTTGCGCTGTAGGTCCCCCTTCTTTTGCTGGAAGAGCTGCGCAGTTGAGCCTTGAGCAATCGGAATACTCCAGGCCGGATACCATGGGCGCTCGTCAGGTGCGGAAAACATTTGCGAGAAGGACTCTACACCATAGACTTTTAGTAGCTTTTTATCTCCCTCGGTGTAGGACATACGCGCAACCTCAGGCTGCCGTCCGGGGCCAACCGAGTTACCGTCAGGCAGGGTAGAACCGCTACCGTATCGCGGCCAACTATATTCAAAATATTTGAACCCGAATGATTCGCGGAACGCGTCCTGACCAGTCTGCTTAATTTGCTCCTCAGTCCGGTAAAAGCGTCCTTTTTTATCTACATCATAGGTTTCCCCCTTGATTCCCCAGTTGGATAATATCTGGTTTTCGTCCGTCAGCAGGTTGTCAAAAAATTTGATGATACGTACCGGGTCCTTGGCACTGACCGTAATTCCTATGCCTCGGTTATTAACGAATGACGACGGATCAATGTACTGATCCTTTATATTCTGGTCGTATACAATAGGCAGCCCTATATACTCCATATCATCATTGCCCGATTGCTTGGCAGCCTCTTGCAGATTATTCAGGGCCTGCCCCGCCTGCCAGCGGTAGTCAAAAAAGCCCAGCACCTTACCCGAAGTCAGCTTCGCCAAATATTGATCGTAATTGTCCACAAAGGACGATTTATCAAATAGGCCCTCTACATTGAGCTGATTTAGCTCTTTCAGATACCGCTTTGTGATTTCCATATCTCCATAATCCGTGGCCCGGTGTGTCTTCATATCAATAATCGTGCCGCCATCATTCGGATAGCCTGCCAGATGCATCGGCGCGTTCGTAAGAGCATAAAACCTATCCTGCGTGGTTAACGCCAGGTACCCAGTCAAGCCCTCATCTGCATGTTTTTTCGCATAGTTACGAATCAGGGCTAAATACTCGTCAAGTGTTTTGATTTTTGGAAATCCCGCTTCTTTTAATACCCTGCGTTGCACCCAAAAGGCTCCTTGCTCCAAGTTAGGCGCAGGTAAATAATCGCCTACCACCGCACTGAGCGGAAGAAAATAAATGTTCCCATCCTCCGCCTTCATCAAGTTGTAGTACGGTCCATATACACGCTTAATATTCGGTCCGTATTTGTCGATCAAATCATTCAGGGGAATAAAAGCCCCGGCATCCAGCAGCTTATCGATCGTGCCATCCGGTACTATCACATCCGGGAAATCGTTACTGGCAATAAATGTACCGATCTTCGTATTGGAATCACCCACCAAATGCTCCAGCTTCCAGTTTACCCCCGTCTGATCCTCCAGGATCTTGCCGATCCGCGTTTCATTGGTATTAATGTCCCTGCCCGCAGTGGCATTAAAATACGTGAATGTGACCTTCTCCTTGCTATCTCCTGACGCTGGCTCCTTGCCCGAGCTCCCTGAGCAAGCAGTGATCATAGATGCCATCATAACCATTACCAGACCGATGATTCCGAACCTTTTGCTTGTCATGCCAGACCTTCCCCTTTCGCCCTCTTTTGTCGATTGTGTGTGAATATCGTGCGGACGTACCGCAAGCACTGGGAATCCCGCACACCCTAAATTGTAAGCACTTTCATTTTATAAAATGCCGTCCATTTCGTTCACCTGCCAATCTAAAGGTGTTACTTAGGAAACTATAGGTAAAGGTCCTTCAAAGCAAAATAGGTACCGCTCTCCACCTCACTCCCGATCCGCAGGAATCCTAATTCGTATCTCCGTACCCACGCCGGGGGCACTGCGTATGGCAAGCTCAAAGCGGCTCCCGTAGTAAAGTTTAAGACGATAGATGACATTTTGCAGACCTATACGCTCACCCATTTCTTCCTGCCTTTGCATGTAACCATATAAACGTTGTACCTGTTCCTCAGACATGCCCACCCCATCATCTCGAACCGTTAGAATCAGTTGCCCTTCCTCCTGCTCAAAATGAATCTCAATGCGTCCCCCATGCTTTAGCGGCTCAATGCCGTGGATACTTGCATTTTCAACCAGTGTCAGCGCGACCATTTTGGGAAGCAGATTGTCCAAGTCTTCAGAGCGCGCCTGCACTTCGTACTGTATTCGCTCACCAAAGCGATATTGCTGGATTTCCAGAAAACAACGGATCAGCTCCAGCTCCTCCCGCAAAGTAACCCGATCCTTGTTCCACACCAGCGAATTGCGGAATATCCGTGCCATGTTATGAATAATGTGCGCTGTCTCATCCTCATGCTTCATCAAGCTCCTCATGCGAATCGTCTCCAGCGCATTGAACAGGAAATGGGGGTTGATCTGGCTGTGAAGTGCATTCAACTGGGCATGTCTGCGCTGAATTTCCAGATTTTTTCGTTGAATATCGGCCATATACACATCGTTAATCAGTCGTTTTATTTTCAGCGTCATCCGGTTAAACTCACCTGTTAATTGCCCGATTTCATCTCGCGACTCTGTATCGGGAATCAGCTCAAAATGCTGGTTTTTCACCTTTTTCATGTGCTTTAAAATACGATGAATCCTCACGTTCAGCGAACGTGTAATCCAGATAATAATTAATGTAGGTAACAGCATATTTACACAGGTTAACAAGAGCACAAAGTTGCGGGATTCCTGCATTTCATACAGCATTTCATCTCTGGATACCGCTGCCACAATGCTCCAGCCGTTCAGATTGCTCGTAAGCACATAATTCGTCTTGAACTCCATCGTGTCCTCGGGCAGCTTGAGGGTGCTATAGGCCACACTTTTGTGGTTTATAGCAACTTTGGGATCCGTTGTATATTCGATTTCCCCTCGTTCGTTCAGCAGAAAGAGACTTCCCTGCAAATTCAGGTTGTTGAAAATCTCACGAATGGACGACATTCGCAGTTCTATTTTTAGTATTTTTTCACGACCATTTTGGGAATAAAAGTAGTTCATCCGCCGAATCAGGCTGAAAGGGTGCAGCTGTTCGCCTGTACTGTCATCGGTACGTACAAATATAGGCTTGGACTGGCGCCCAGACGGGATTTTGGTATACCAGGGCAAGCTTCTGACCCTCTCATCTATAAAGCTGACTCCCCCGGAATCCAGCAGCGTTGAATTATCGGTGTAGATCGTAATTCCACCTACGGAATGGTATACAGGACTGTAATTATTGTTCAAGATACGACGTAAATAAGAGTCATAGGCAGCAATATAATCAGCAGGGTGGGGATATGTTTGTTCCAACACCTCATTGAGCTGATGATCGGTATAAAAGATAGACGAGATTTCCATCGCATCTTCAAATTCACGGTAAAATTCAATTTTAATCTGTTCCAGTGCACGCGAAATATCCTGAATACGCTGTTCTTTCACATTTTGTGAGGTAACATGGTAAAAAACCAGATTGGTCAACACTACAGGCGCGAAAACACACAGAAAATAAAGCAGCAGCATTTTATCCCGCAATCGCACATGATCAAGAGTCGTCCTCAGCATCTTCATTCGCCGGCCCTCTCTGGCTCGTCGCCAATACTCAAGCTGTTGCGGTATTCACTAGGCGTGGCGTGCGCCGTCTTTTCAAACTGGGTAACAAAATAGTCTGAACTGCCAAAGCCCACGCGCTCCGCAATTTCATAAATCCGCAGATCCGTCTGCCGCAACAAACGTTTTGCCTCCTGAACGCGCAATTTCAGCAAGAATTCGTTAAAGTACACACCATACGTTTTTCTGAACAATTGACCGAGGTACACCGGGTTCATGTAAAAGCGAGCCGCAATACTTTTCAGGCTTATATTCTCGGCTGCATGCTGCTCAATGTAAGCACGGATGTGCTGGATGCCTCCCTGCTGACAATCCTTGCGCAGAACCCCAATATACCTTCCACTTTCCTCTGCAAAAGCTGTAAACAATCGCTGTAGTTCACCCAGGGACAGGTTCATGTCCTGCCAGTTCATCATCGGTTCTAGTGACCGAAGTGAGCGCTCATCTCCCTGCATGTTTTGAATGACCCGAACGATACTAAGTACGCATTGATGCAAACTCATTTTCACAGCCTCAGGTGCATAACATTCCTCCCGAAAGCTGCTAAATAAATAATCCACGGCCACACGCAGCTCCTCCAACCGCAGTTCCTCGACTTGTTCCGTCATGCGATCCAGTACGTCCTGATGTATGGTCTTATAGTGGAGTGGTGGCATTCCCTCCTGTAGATATACAACAATACCGCTATGGTCATAAATGTATTTATGGAGCACTGCTTCCTTCGCACAGGCGTAGGACTGCTGGATATCCTGCAACCGATTCACAGGCTCTCCTGCATAAATGAAAACCCGACTTCCCAGCTGGTCTTTTAGTGACTTCATCCCCTCTATCTCCTGTTGTAGCGCTTTCATAAAGACTTCGACCTTGCCTTCAAAATAGTTCAAAAAGAAGTCCGGTACGATAAGACCGATCCGGTTGCGATGCTCATGGACATAGAGAGGGTACTTGCCATCCATTAAATGATGAAGTGCTTGCTCTATAAGCTCCCTGAATTGGAAAAGCGATAGCATAATATTATTGTCACCAGAGCGCCAGGGATGTTGGTCATTCAGCTCGACGAGTACATAGTACATAGAAGTGGCCTCCTCAAGCCGTAGTTGCTGCTCCCACTGTGTCACCACTACATCATCCACTGGGTTCATCATCACAGTCTCTAACAACCCACCTGCATGGTGATTCTGATATCGTTGCGCATTCTGTTGTTCACGATGCAGTCTCTCACTCAGCTTGCGCAATGTAGCCGAAAAGTCACCCTCATCAATCGGCTTAAGCATAAAATCATGAACCCCATAGCGGATTGCCTGCTGCGCATAAGCGAAATCACTATAGCCGCTTAAGATAATAAACGCGGGATGTTCTGTACTCTGTTCGAGCACAGATCGAATCAGCTCTAATCCGTCGAGCACAGGCATACGAATATCGGTAATGACCAGGTCCGGGTGAATACGGCTGATTAGCTCCAGCGCATCCTCACCGTTATCAGCTTCTCCTACGATTTCAAAACCACAGGCTTGCCAATCCATGAGTTGAAGCAGCCCTTTACGAGTAAAGGTTTCATCATCTACCACAATGGCTTGATGCAGCTTCATAACACGCTTCCTCCTTTTGATGTACGCCTATTTTATTATTTTAGTTAACTATTCCAACGATCTTAGTCACTATGATAATGTAAAAACATCAGGGATTGGAAATTTTCACCACACCTATGATATGACAAATAGAGGGGTGCAAAGCATGCGCACACCAGCAGCCAAGCCAAGCAGCAAATATACAAAAAGGAGACGAATCCCTGAATGGGGGGTCGTCTCCTTTTTTTGCTATTGCGTAAAAAGCTCTATTATTCTCTTATTCGTGAATTCAGGCTATCGCTCAGCGATGATACTGACCGCTTGCAGATGGTCGGCGTACTTTACAAACTGCTTGCGCATACCCATAACCCTTGTCCGGGCAGCATGGTTACGCATAAGGTTAAAGGTGATTTTTCCAAGTCTCAACCAGCCCTCGTCCTGAATGATACGTGGCAGATGCAATAAGTGCATGGGAACCGTATAGATTTTAACGACCTTAAAGCCTTCCTCTTTCAGCAACTGTTCCCACTCTGACACCGTCAACGGTGTCGCGTTAACTCGCATGGCTACAGCCAAGTCCTTGTAAATTTGCTTTCTGAGCGCAGGCTCAATATGGCTAGGAGCAAGGCACATCTCATGGATAGCAAACTTCCCGCCTACTTTCAAAAGCCGCCTGGCTTCCGAAATAATCTGCGCTTTCTTGGCCCTTGTGTGCATCGTCAGCATGGCTTCCCCATATACCACCGTCGCAGAGGCATCCGGCAACGGAACCTGTTCAGCATCGGCAATAATGACCTCCCGGTTTGCTCCGCTTGCATACGTTTTTACGATAGAGGCCGCCTTCTCATTCTGTTCAATCGCAATATAACGGCGGGGATTAAGCTGTAGTGTGATTTGGGCAGTTATACCCAATCCGGGGGCAAACTCAATGACCTCATCCTGCCCGGTTACGTCAAGTCCCTCTATCATCCAACGTGTCGTTTTTAACCCTCCGGGCCTAAGCACGCGCTTACCGAGACTTGCTAATACCCAGTGCCCTGGCACCTGATTGTAATCTACTGTCTGCATTGGCCATTAACACCTCTTCTCAAAATTTGATAATGATATTCATTATCAATACGAGTGTAAAAAAAATAACCATTTTCTTTTTTTTATATGAGCATCTTGCTGCTATGTTCTCTTTTATATGTTTTGTGCATAGCTTTCACTTGGAGTTTGGGTCAACACTACATGCAGACTGGAATTCGTCTCTGAACCGCCACGATAGGAAAAGTGTTCATCGCCTGTAACATGAATGATATCCCCTTGGACAACTTCCGTTGCTTCGCCGTTCACAGTTACAGTACCGCTGCCTTCAAGAACAAGCAAATATACATTCGCTCCCGGGTGATTATGTGTTGGCAGCTCGGCATTAGGAGTAAAGTTGAGAATAAAAATTACATTGTCGGCTTCCTTATGCACAATTCGTTTTGTAAAGGCTGCTTCCTTATATTCCTGAAATTGAATGAGGTTTGATTTTTTCATATTGGTTCACGCTCCTGTTTGGAATTAAATTGCTTAAGATGGATTTATACCTTTATTGTATTGGATTATTTCGCTCGCCTTGTGATTGCAGTCACAAAACTAAATTTAAGGAGGATTTTGCAAAAATCCAATAAGCGACTTTCAATGAACAAAATATATAGATCGAAATGGTCTAGTTCGTCTATATATTGTACTTTGGGGCGACTGGAATCGAATTTTGCAAAATCCTAAAGTCAAAAATACTTTTGAAATATTTAAAAATTTGATTTCAATCATCTTTTTCATCGACACATCCAACTAGAATCGAATTGTGTTAGACAAACAAAAACAAGCAGGAGGTTGTTCCTATGAAACCAGGATTCCAACTGGCAAAGGATATTTATTGGGTAGGAAAAATTGATAATCGTGAGGTTCCCTTTCATCGTCTTCTACTATCTAAGGGCACAACCTATAATGCATATCTATTGAAAACCGGAAAACCGACCATTGTAGATACCGTAGATATGGCGTTCGGTAGAGAATTTGCAGAGGCTGTTGCCGAATTGATCGATCCATTGGATATTCAATATATTATCGTCAATCACACGGAACCAGATCACTCGGGTGGATTGGCGGCACTCGCCTCCAAGGCAACAAACGCTACGATCGTCTGCACTGAGATTGCCGTTCCGGAAATTCAACAAATGTACAAGCTTCAGCATCGCAACTTCCTCGTCATCAAGGATGGAGATCAACTGGACATTGGAGGCAAAACGCTGCTGTTCAAAGAAACACCTTACCTGCATACGGAAGAAACCATGATTACGTACTGCATAGAAGATAAAATCTTGTTCCCTTGCGATATTTTCAGTACACACGTGGCTGTAGAGCATCTATTTGCCGACGAGGCTGGTTTTGATATCACCGAGGACTTTGTCGGATACTATCAGGCTATTATTCATCCACATCGCAGATATGTGCGCACATTAATTGAAGCTGTTGCCGATCTGGATATTGAGATGATTGCACCTTCCCACGGCTTCGCCATCCGGCATGATATTGCCAAGTTTATTGATGTGTACGCCTCTATGAGTACCGAAACCAAGGAGGATAAAAAAGTAGCGATTGTTTATGCCACCCTAAAAAATAACACTAAAAAAATGGCAAACATTCTGAAAGACTGCTTTTTGGAGAACCAAATCAAGGTGGAGCTATGGGACGTGGATAAAGCCGATGAAACGGAGATATTGAATAGTATTGCCTCAGCGGATGCTGTTTTTGTCGGTAGCTCTACCAAATATGCTGATATGACAGGCAAATTGGAAGGCCTATTGCAACAAATGCAAAAGATGAATCTGGAAGGCAAGCTGGCTGCTGCCTTTGGTTCCTACGGCTGGAGCGGGGAAGCCATTGAAGTCGTACAAGATTACTTGAACGGTACCAATATGAAGGTCCAAAGCACTTCAGATGTAATCAAATCAACAGGTATGACCCATGTGGAATTCCCGGTACGTATTCGTTTCTCTCCTACAGATGTTGAAAAAGTGAAAAAAATTAAAAATGCCGCTGAATTTGTCTCAGATCTACTGCTTAGTGTTATTTAAAACACAGTAGCATATAGCGAATAGGAGAGATACTGAATGGGTAACCCACATTACGTTATTATCGGAGGCAGTGTCGCCGCCGTCAACGCAGCAAAAGCAATTAGAGATCATGATGAGCTGGCTGAAATATCTATTTACGGAGAGGAAGCATCCTTTCCATATAACAGAGTCAAACTTTCCAAGGGACTATTTACTGATTTGCACAGTGACAAAATCCTGATCAAAAAGGAAAAATGGTTTGCCAATCAACGAATTCATGTGTATTCCGGTATCAAGATAACCGAGATACATCCTGAGGATCGTACTATCCAAACCATAAATGGACAAACCGTTGCTTATGACAAGCTGCTACTGTGTACAGGAGCTCACAACCGTAAGCTTGTGCTAGAGGGGGCTTCTCTAAGGAATGTTCACAATATCCGTTTTCGACAAGATGCAGATAGCCTTAAAGCGGAATTGCGACAGGGAGACCGGATATGCATCATCGGCGGTGGTATTCAAGGCGTGGAAACCGCCTGGTCCTTCCAGCAAGCAGGGTATTCTGTAACCATACTGGAAGCCTCGCATCGGCTTATGCCCCGCCAGCTAGATGAAAAGGCCTCCACTATTTTGACCGATCGTATGACCGATCGGGGTACTCAGGTACACCTTGGACAAGGCGTACAACGTATTAAAGGCACAGATCATGTTGAAGGTGTGGAACTTCAAGACGGCTCCGTTATCCCCTGCGAGCATGTCGTGTACTCTATCGGAATTGTACCTAATACGGAGCTTGCTCGCCAAATCGACCTTGGTATTGGACAAGGCATTCTGGTGAATGCGCAGATGGAGACCAGCGCCACCAATATCTATGCAGCAGGTGATGCAGCCGAATTTCAGGGTAGAGTAGATGGGTTATGGGAAAGCGCAATGGAGCAAGGAAAAATAGCAGGCGCCAATATGGCGGGCGCATCCGTCAGCTATCAGCGTCCCCTCCCTGTAACCCTGTCGAACTGCTACGAATCCCCTCTCTTTTCCATCGGTCTAGTAGATGAACGAGTCTGCGACACCAGCCTGATTACTAAAAGTCAAGCTTCTTATACACGTATGTTCATACAAGACGGCTCTATCTGCGGCGTGATTGGCTTTGGGGATGCCCTTGCTTCACTACCATACAAAACAGCCATCATGCAGGGACTCAAACCGGATGCACCAGAGCTCACAAAAATTTTAAATGACAAGGAGAACTAGAGATGAAAAAATATGTATGTCAGCCCTGTGGATACATTTATGATCCTGCTATCGGCGACCCCGATGAAGACGTTATGCCCGGTACAGCGTTTGAGGATCTTCCAGAAGACTGGGTTTGTCCAGTCTGCGGTGAGGATCAAAGTCATTTTGCCCCAATAGATGATACAGAATAACAACCATGCACTATAACCTGTAGTTTCCGGTTTATGAATGGAGTGAATGAATGTGAATGAGATGTCCTGCCCCTGCCAGTGCGAAAAGGAGCCCTGTGCCCGCAAAGTACCTATCTTTTCCTCTTTGTCCTGCGAAGATTTGTGTAAGGTCAGCTCCATGATCCGACACCGAAAATATCAGAAGGGTGAGGCCCTAATTATCGAGGAACAAGCATCCGATACGCTGTACATTATTAAAAGCGGGCATGTCAAGCTGCTGAAGATGACGCCTCAGGGTAAGGAGCAAATCCTGCACATTCTAACAACTGGCGATTTTTTTGGCGAGTTGAACATATTTAACAGCGATGAGCTGAGTAACTTTAGTGCGTATGCCTTAAAAGATACTGATATTTGCATGCTCACCAAGGATGATATGGAGCAGTTGATCCGCAACAATCCCGATATCTCTTTGAAGCTGCTCAAAACCATTACTAAACGCTTGGCACATACCGAAAACCTGGCTCAAAGCCTAGCTACCAAAGACCCGGAAATCCGTATCGCCTATATGATTCTTGAGCTTGGACATAAATACGGCAAGCCGGATGGCTCCAATATTAAAATAAATCTCCCCCTTTCACGCGAAGAAATGGCTAATTATGTGGGTGTCACCCGCGAAACCATCAGCCGTAAATTTGGAAAATTTGAACAGCTGGGGATTATTCATAGCAAGGGTACACGAGAGATTACCATCTGCGATGTACAAAAACTGAACGAATATATGGATTGAGACATATATATACCAGGTTACTCTGGCATGAGAACAACAAAAAACCGCTTCTTTAACTTATGGATTGCAGTTGATCTATCAACCACTTCCATTTCGTTAAAAGGCGGTTTTTACCATATTTTATACTCCACTAACGATCAATTGTCGTGTTCACGCCTTGGGAAGACGCTCCCCATGCAGGCCGCGCTGAAGGAAGTTCTGGCGAAACTCCGTCTGTGGAAGGAGCAGTCTCAATCGTGGTCGATTGGGAGCAATCCCACACTACTTTGACCAAATACCCAAACAATAACACATTCAACAATGACGTCACGCACAAAATAATACCGTATTGATCCCGAGAATTGGAGCTATAGAAGATATCAAAGGTATTCAGGAAAATCGTAAGACTGAATCCACCTGCAAGCCATAAAAATCTGCGGTCTCGCAAATACAGATACGCCAGTACAGCTAACGCCGCCGCAGGGAACAAATACCTTTCATGCATGCTGGAAGCGAAGGTAAATACACCTGCAATGAGTACCAGTGCAGCTGCCGCTGCAAATTGTGGTTTGCGACTACGGATATACATCCACCACGTGAACAGAGTCACCAGCACAATGCAGATCATACCCCATGTATGGTAACTAAACAGGAACAGCGTTGTAGTGTCCTGCGTATAATTGCCTCCGATCAGTGCAAAAAAGTTATACGCGTTCACCGAAGCATACGGATACTCGCCGACCGTTCCCTTGTATAGGTCAAGTAGCCATAACGGTTCCTGCCCCCACGAAAATGGCAATATAACCAGAATGGTCGTCACAACGGCACCGCCAATGGACAACAGCCAAGGTTGTATTTTGCGTTGTCTCAGCAGCTCGAAAAACAAAACTGGCCCATAAATAATTCCCTGCGGCTTCATCAATACCGCTACCGTAAACAATACGGCTGACCAGCCCACCCGGTTTTCCACAAGCAGCACAATCATGCCCACAATCAGCAGAGTAAAGAAAGAATCCACTTGCCCCCAGAAGGTCGAATTGATAAATACAGCTGGGTTAAACACGTAGAATATAGCCAATCCAAGGCTTATTCCATAGCCGACCCGTTTGCTCGCCAACCGGTACAGCATGTACACTGTCACGATATCGGCTAATATATTTGGAAGCCGCAGCAGCACGGACATATAGGGACTGAAAGCATCCGTAGAGCCGATTTGACCGATCACATATAAAATATAAATATAGAACGGCGGATAATCACTTGATCCGTTCGTGTAAAAGCCCGATAAGCTATCCGCTGCTGTCGTAGCCCAGTTCCGGAATAGCATTAAATCCATGTGACCCGAAATCCATGGGGCGATCGCCATTCTTAAAAAGAAACCCACACCCAGCACAGTCCACAGCATCAGTCCTCGATTACGTTCCCCGAGCTTCCAATCACGAGCCCGAAAACGGTACGTAATAAACACGAATGCACCGAAGAACAAAGCGGCGAAAACCGCCAGCGGAGTCGCATAAGCAGATGAAGAATTCCCACTTCTTCCACCACCGCCAGGACCGCCCATGCCAGATCCGTTACCAGACATGCCTCCGGGGCCTCTGTGCTGGCCGTCTCTGGCGGCACCACTGCTGTCCGATGCAGACGTATCCGTTCCAGCCATTGTACCTTGGTCACCCGATGTTGATGTCCCCTCAGTGGAGGAGTCGGTAGTTTGGCCTGTCGTCCCCTGATCCTTGCTGTCAGCGCTATTCACCGAATCCAGCCCCCTCATACCTCCGCCAGGTCCGCCTCCTCCCCCAAACCCGCCGGATGGGCCCTGTCTAACAGCCGCAGACTGGGACGCGGAGCTACCTGAATAACTCCATAACGAAACGACACTAACGACAGCACACAATATGAGACTAAATAGAAGTATATATTTCAGACCGTTCGCTTTCCAAACGTTCAAATCCGATGCACCTCTCTCTGTTTCTATTTTCCCATATTGTATCTGCCTTAGCTTAGGACTTTGTGAGTTCTGGCTGAATGTTGGCTGAATACGGAATCATCACACTGAAGATTGTCGTTCCATCTCCATAATCGCCCTTTCCAGCTGAGATTGTGGATGCTTCAGCATGTTGCCGTGACCGACAGCTAATAAAGATGGATCGAAACTCGCCAGCTTTTTGGCGCTTTTCAGCGAAATTTCCTTGTTCCAGGTAGCCAGTGCCGGAAAAGGAAACAGCGGTTTAAGCCTTCCCGATACCGCTATACCTCCTCGGGTCTGAATGGCGTCGCCTGCAATTAACGCTCGGGTACGAGTATCCAAAAATGCCATCGAACCCGGCGTATGTCCTGGTGCGCTGATCGCCAACAGCGAACCTACATGATCCCCATCCTCCAGTAAAACGTCAGGCTGGGTAAGGATATGCTTCGGTACATCGCCCCGAATTGGAGTATCCGGTTCCCCTGCCTCCAACGATACATCGCCCTGTAGCAGCGGTGCGTCCCGCCTTGAAATGAATACTTGCGCGTCAGGATACCTTGCCTTCAGCTTATCCAACGCACCCACATGATCCCCATGGGCATGGGTAAGTACAATTCGAATAATCGGCTGCCCGATCCGCGCCGCAGCCTGCTCTATACCACGGGTACTGTATGGCAATCCGGCATCTACTAAGGTGAGCCCCTCTTTCTCCTCCACCAAATAACAGTTCACCGGGAACAGCCGGGGCATAAACGTCAATTGATACAGATGCTGTACCTGAACAATACGCATTTCAGCTCATCTCCTTGTCTTCATCACAAACTAATTATATTAGTATTATAATTAATATAATTAGTTTTAAGCAACTGTTTTTGCTGCTATTCAGCCGGAGTTGGAGCTTGGGACTACTACGGGGACGATCACACTGAGAAAAACAGCAAAAAAGCATCCCCGGAACTCTGCCTCCGTGGATGCCTCTCAAAGCAAAAATTAGTCTTAGATACGAATCTTCCTGCACGCTCCCTTTGCCCAGTCTTGGGAATGGTGATATCGAGATGTCAGGAGATCCAGATATCATTGCAGAAACTTGGTACAACTTATACGAGAAAAAAGACAGCTTTGAAGAAACATTCCCAAAAGAAATGGATCCAACAACTTCATCCGTAATTACAGCCGGATTGCCTCAGCAATAGGCGTACTGCCAGACACCAGATTAATTGAACGATGATACGTTTGCTGTTCCTCCAGCACTGCTATGACCACTGCCGCCACATCTTCACGGGAAATGGTGTGGCTGGTGAAATCCTCACCGGTAGCAACTTTGCCGGTGCCCACATCATCCGTCAGGCCACCCGGACGAAGAATCGTGTAGTCTAGGTTGCTCGCTTCCAACAGGCGGTCTGCATAATGCTTCGCCACATAATACGGTTTAATGGATTCGGGCCACTGCTCCCGATTCTCCGCATGTAGGGCGCTGACCATTACGAAGCGTTGGATACCTGCTTGTTCGGCGGCTTCCATCGCCTTGACCGCTCCATCCAAGTCGATAAGCAGCGTTTTATCTGCACCTGTTTTTCCGCCGGAGCCTGCTGTGAATACGACAGCATCGCTGCCTTTTATAGCTGCGGCAATTTCACCAACCGTCCCTTCGAGGTCAGCTACCACTGTTTCTGCTCCCAAACGTTCAAGCGCTTCGGCCTGATCCGAATGGCGGATCAACGCCTTTACACGATGCGATTTATTTTGCCCCAGTAGACGAACAAGATGTCTGCCTACTTTTCCATTTGCGCCAATCACCAGTACGTTCACTCATATCCCTCCTGTATTCAGAGTCTCTCATCTACATTATACAGATGTATTTTACCCTTCGGGTCTGCGACGCAACCATGTTAGCTGCATCAGGTTGAAATCAGACTTCTTTGGTCAGCTCACCATCTCGCTTTTGCTGCACACGCAGACCTGCCAAAAAGGTAGCCATGATCACCTCAATGCTCCGGTCCACCTCGACAGGCAAACCAAACCCGCCCTTTTGTTCAAGCGAGGCAAATCCATGAAGCAGGCTACGGAATCCCCTCGCTGCATGAATGCAATCTTCTTCCTTGAAGCCGTAACCACTGGACAGGACGGTAATGACCAGCTCGGCCACGCGATCCGCAGCCTGCCTCATTTCGGTATCATTTCGATCAGTTGCATACAGCATCGCTTCATACAAACCGGGTCGCTCGCGAGCATACCGCATATACGCCTTCCCCATAGCGGTTAGCGCATCTGCGCCCGCTCTACCAACTGCTGCGCTCATCAAAGCTTCCTCCAACTGTTCGAGACTGTGCAATGCCAGTACTTGGCGCAGTCCATTCAATCCGTCCACGTGGTTATACAAAGACGGAGGGCGAATGTGCAACTTTTGCGCCAGCGTGGTGAGCGTGACATCCCACATCCCTTGTTCATTGGCAATGTCCTCGGCAGCCCGCAGAATATCTTGCAGCTTTACTCCGTTTCTAGGCGACATCATCCTGTCTCCTTTCATCGAATTTCTATGTAATTCGGTTCCTTATACATGTACAGAATCGATCCAGATTCTATTTTAACTAATCCTGTTAGTTTATACAAAGAAAATGCCGTTTACCGCAGCCAACCTGCATCGAATCTTTACAGAAGAGCATAGCAGTCATTACTGATATAATAAAAAAATAAGATCATAGAACGGATCTGATCCCTTCCTCGATCCCCTACAAAGGAGCTAGCTATATCTATGGAACCCAAACCACTTCCAGCTATTGAATTTAACCACATCATCAAATATTTCACCGGGTCTGGACAACAACGTGCGGTTCTGAACGGGATTACCGCAAAAGTTTCCCCCGGCAAAATCACCACGTTGGTCGGTCCATCGGGGTCTGGTAAAAGCACGTTGCTTTCACTGTGTAACCTCCTAATGACACCGGATGAAGGGGAAATCCGTGTCCTCGGCAAACCTATATCGGAGTGGGAGATCCCTGAACTGAGACGGAAAGTCGCATTGGTTTTTCAGGATGCCCCCATGCTTCAGGGAACTGTCCTGTACAATCTCCAAACCGTAGAACGGCTGCACGGTACAGTGCTGGGTGATCCTGCCAGCCTGTTGGAACGCGTAGGGCTCACCCGCGACCTGTTGGAACAGAAGGCGCAGGAACTGTCTGGCGGACAAAGACAACGCTTGGCCTTGGCGCGGACGCTTGCGAACCGCCCGGATATTTTACTGCTGGATGAGATTACTTCTGCACTGGACCCTGCCTCGGTCAAAGAGGTTGAGGAACTGCTGCTACAAATGAACAAAGAAGAGGGAACAACGATGATTTGGATTACGCATCACATGGAACAAGCCCGCAGAGTAGGCCACGAAACATGGCTAATGATCGACGGAAGACTGATAGAACAAGCGGATACGGAGACGTTTTTTAATGCTCCGCAGCATAGTGAGACCCGCAAGTTTGTAGCAGGAGAATGGGTATGACGATTGTTGCTTTGATTCTCTCTCTTGGTTTTGTATTTATCGCCATTGTCATGTCCAAATCCTTCAAACTCGGTCTGGACCGAGACATGATCATCGCCACGATCAGAGCGTCGGTTCAACTGCTGGCGATTGGATATGTATTGCATTTGATTTTTGGGTTGCAAAGCTACGGGTTTATCGTATTATTCATTCTGCTCATGATTACCGTAGCCTCACAAAATGTTGCGCGCAAAGGACGATTTATCCCCGGTCTCATGTGGAAGTCATTCCTGACTTTGCTGTGTGTGGAAATCGTTACACAGACATTCCTCATTGGCCTGCATATTATTCCGGCGACAGCCCGATATATGATTCCGATTAGCGGTATGATCATTGGCAGCTCCATGATTTTGTCCAGTCTGCTGGTATCCCGGCTCAAGTCGGAAGTCCTGCTGCGCAAGCCTGAAATCATGCTCATTCTGGCACTAGGCGGCACGCCTAGACAAGCCATCTTCCCTATACTCAAGGATTGCATACGTTCCAGTATGATTCCAACCATTGAGGGGCAGAAAACGCTGGGGCTTGTCCAGCTTCCCGGCATGATGACCGGACAAATCATCGCAGGTGCCAATCCGATTGCCGCTGTGCGTTTGCAATTGCTCATCGTATTTACCACCATGACCTCTGCTATTTTGACCAGCGTGCTACTCAGCCTGTTCATTTATCCGGCATTATTTAACCGCCAGCAACAACTGCACCCCGAAGCATGGGAACGCTAATCAGGTGAATATCCCCAGTTATCTGCTATTTGGCAAAATAAAAGGGACATGTTTAATTCCTGACACAAAGGTTAATAGATACACGTACCCGCTTTACTAAAATTCGATGAGGAGTGATTGAACATGGCTAACAACAACCAAAATGGCAAAATGAGTCGCGAAGAAGCAGGACGTCTAGGTGGAGAAGCTACTGCTAAAAATCACGACAAAGAATTTTACCAAGAGATTGGCGAAAAAGGTGGCGAGGCCACTTCCAAAAATCATGGCAAGGACTTCTACCAGGAAATTGGTGAAAAAGGCGGCGAAGCCACTTCCAAAAACCATGACAAGGAATTCTATCAGGAAATCGGACGCAAGGGCGGCGAAGCCCGTGGCAATTCAGACCAAAGTGATAGCGACGGGAAAATGAGTAGGGAAGAAGCAGGCCGCAAAGGCGGCGAGGCTCGCGCACGCCAACGTAAAAATAATTGACAATAAAGCTATGCCGTCGGTGCAATCCTATGAAGAGGCACAGACTGCGTATAAACACAAAGTAAGTTGACGTTTATGTTATAAAAGCCTATCTGCCGGAAGAATGGCAGATAGGCTTTTTGTGTAAAAGTTACTTTCAACATCGGATCATACACCTTACAATATACATAAACAGGATAAATAACCAATCATACATATTTTATTACAAATGAAAGAATGGATTATGGGAGGTTGGTGCGAATGTTGATTACAAAAAATAAAACGGCTGCAACTATTTTAAAAATTATATTTTTTTCACTAATTTTCAGCTGGATTTATTATTATTCAGGTCATCACTCGACAGAAATCGCTAAGCTAGTTAAAACTACAGATGATTACTTGGTCATACAGAGAGATACTTTTAACGGAGGTGGATATAAAGAATTATATATTTCCTCAAAGTCCGCGATCCCTCCTCTGGTTATAGGCAAACAATATTATTTCGTGTCTGATCAAAGGTACTTTCAACACCCATATATCCGCTATGTAGAGGAGTAAAGCAGAACAAGAGAAAAAAACACATGCAACTCAAGTCAAATATTCCTGCATTCCGGCTGTTAAGATGGAGTCGAAAGGAGGGAACGCTCGTGTATGAATGGAACGAAATGGTTCAGCTTATGATCGATTGGATTGATAATAATCTTACTTCAGCACCTTCGTTGTTGAGAATGTCCAATCAGTTAGGCTACTCCCCTTACTACTGTACAAAACAGTTTCATTCCCTTACAGGAATAACGTTAAGGGATTATGTGTGGATGCGCCGGATTAGCCGTGCCGCGCTAGAACTCCGAGATGGCAATGTCCGCATCCTCGATGTTGCAATAAAGTATGGGTTTTCTTCACAGGAGGCTTTTACACGGGCATTTGTAAAAGCATTCGAGGTAACTCCGGCTGTATACCAGAAGGAGCCCCGACCTATTCCGTTAGCCATTCGCGTTGAGGTGTTCTCTCCTTATCATTACCATTTGAAGGAGCGGGATAAGATGGTTAAGGATCATTTGCAAGAAGCTGAAGTCAAAATCGAGCATATACCAGCACACAAATTTATTGGAATCTGGGATACCTCTTCTCGAAACTACGGTGATTTCTGGAGAAACGGTCACAATTGTGATGAAATTTGCGGAACATTGGAAAGCATGTCTCATCTCAAGCTTCCCGAACAATTGGGCCAAACTGCGGGCTGGTTCTATCAGGATGGTCAGAAGGGATATCTCTATGGAATACCGGTTGCCGCTGACTACGCCGGAGAGATTCCCGCAGGAATGAGGTGCCGGGACATCCCCGAATCAGATTACCTGGTGTTTTTCCACCCACCCTTCAATTATTTAAAAAACAATGGAGACGTTATGAGAATGGTGGAGGAGAAAGCTTGGAACTTTGACCCTAGCAGCCTGGGGTATGAATGGGATGAGGAAACAAAGCAAGATTATCAGCGGCATTTCCCAGAAGGATACGGATACGCAGTGTTACGTCCAGTAAAAAAAGTGTAGAGAAAAAGAATCCGAAGAAGCCGCTACGATCAGGATGCTGTTCATCGTCTTGCTAAAGTCTGTTGAAAAATAATAACAGTTTATTACTGACGGGTTCCGTTTTGAGGTGCAATACACATCGAATTGACATTGTGGACACAATCCGATGTAAATACAGAATAAACCGATTCACTGAATCATACAGTTGTCGGTTTATTCTTGATCAGCATTTTTAGTTTGCAAGTAACTATCAGTGATTTAAATATCGTTCTTTTTAATACATTTTATTAAATAAATTTGGAATAAAAGCTGCTTTCAGCTTTTTTATTCGTCTATAACAACAAATACAATTGTGGAGGTATAGAATATGAGCTCTGTCTCAAAAATAGCTTGCATATCTATTTTAGGTCTTACTTTAGGTGCGGGAGCAGCACAAGCTTCTTCGACACATATTATCGTTAATAATTCAATTGTATCCTCTGATGAAACTTACCAATCTCATGGGATTACCATGGTCCCATTAAATGCTGTTCAAAGTTTACCTGGTGTATCCATCACATGGAATAATAGCACCAAGACAGTCACAATAGATCGTAACGGTGAAAAAACACTATTAAAAGTTGGGCAGAAAAGTGCAACGCTTGGTTCAAAAAATATAACCTTGCCTGTTGTCACTACATTGAAAAACGGACGGATTATGGTCCCTCTCCGATTCATTGCTGATTCATCCAATGCGTATGTCTCCTGGAATCCAAAATCTCAGACGGCCTATGTAGCGAAAGCAAACAATGAAATAAAAAACAAATATACTTCGGATAAGCTTAATGTATCCAGAGGAGCAGCAATCAAACTTCCCAAAGTTAGCAATTTAAAAGAATATACACCCAAAGGGTATGAAAATCTGAACACAGACTATTATTTTCCTGAAGGCAAATCAAATTCGTTTTTTATTCAGGAGATGGATGTTATTTCATACTATAAAATCAGCAACGATTGTAGTGTATTAATATGGACAGCACGTTTTGACTCAACCAAAAGGGAGAGCAGTGGTCTATCCTTTTTGCCTTATAAATTAGTGGAACAAGACGGCCAGAAACCTACAATTCAAGGGCGAATAACCCATTTTAATTTCATGGCCGCTGTTGGAGAAATCAGTTACAATCTCATTGACAATACTGGGAAAGAGATAAACCCAGGGCAAAAACCAGTTGATCCAACAAATTTCTTTTTTGATATCCCTGATGAACAAAAATGATCGAATTGACTTTGCATGCGTTCTTTTCCTCTTACATTAATAAAGACCAGAATCTAAGCTGGTACGTGGTAATAAATTGATACAATATTGGTTTGGAGGTATAGGCAATGAAATCTTTTCGTTTTTGGCTAGTCCTAATCTCGTGTCTAGTTATTACTGTAAATATTATGGGGAACGACGACTATAATATGCTATTGGCTATCGTTAGCCCGTTGGTTTGGATGTATGAATCATTTCGATTTGTGCGAGAAGCAGACATCCCCATAGCCATTGTTTACTTCACTACACTAGTTTTCTGGTATCTTATTGGATACGTTTTGGATCGTTTGATTAGAAAATTGAAAAACTAAAATCACTTGAAGTTATCTTCTAAATTGTCGTCTACTTTGTCAGGCTCAAACTCGACCGTTCTGTTTCAAAGCGATAATCATCAGACAGTGAAAGCATCTTATTGTAATCGCGACTCATAGAAGCGTTCATATATTCTGAAAATGTCGAGACAGCAGTCTCCTTGGGCTTATCGGGAAGTTTATAAGGCTCCTTATCCCCTCCAAAACCCGTAACAATTACGGTCAAACCCCCTCCTAAGACAACCAAGCAAGCCAACTTATTACGCGATACAATCCTCAATAAACAAAACCCTCTTTGTTGTAAATTTTACCACCTATTTTCAACGTATCTCAACTTAAAAAGATGCTATAAAACGCGGCATAACTTCTTGTAAAGTCCCATTCATTTAAAACCAAGGTCATGCCTTTAATATAATTTTATTTTAACGTAAATACTCACTGAACACCTTTGTTACCTTATGTAATGTCTTCTTCCCATCCTGTAAACTAAGTTCCATCAAGCGGTAACCGCTGGATCATAGAGAGGATGAGATATTTATGAGTTTGGATAATAGAGTTTTTGCGATACAAGCTGGTCTGGACGGACGTGTAAATGCAGTTATAGATCAAACCCTTGCCGAAAAGCGTCTGATCGGCACAGTCGTCATGATATATATGGATGGTTCACCCGTGTATGTCCGAGCGGCGGGGCTGGCTGATCGAGAAGAACAACGTCCTATGCATGAGGATGCTTTATTTCGGCTTTCTTCTGTATCCAAACCGATTGTATCTACTGCGGCTTTGGTTTTGGCAGCCCAAGGATTGATTAAGCTCGATGAATCTATTGAACGCTGGTTGCCCGATTTTCGCCCCCGATTAACCAGTCGTGAGCAGCCCTCCATTACAGTACGCCAATTGCTGACACATACTGCCGGGTTGACCTATGGCTTTTTAGAGGAAGAAGGCGGGGGTCCCTATCATCGTGCAGGCGTATCAGATGGCATGGATTTTTCAAATCTTACGCTGGAGGAGAACTTGCAACGTTTGGCTTCTGTGCCTCTGTTATATACACCGGGTAAAGCATGGGGATATTCGATTGCTACTGATGTGCTCGGCGCTATCATTAGCCGCGTATGTGGCACAAGCCTTGATGCAGCTGTTAAAAAACTCGTTACCGAACCTCTCGGTATGCACGACACCAGTTTCGCGGTCGCGGATGCCGGACGGCTTGCGGCTCCTTATGTTAACGATATATCAGAACCTCGGCGAATGCGTGAGCTTGAGGTTGCACAGGTTTTTGAGGGCACGGCAGGACTACGTTTTCAGCCTGCACGAGCCTTTGATCCCACGGCTTTCCACTCTGGTGGCTCGGGTATGATTGGCAGCGCAAAAGATTTCATGCGACTGTTGGAAACACTGCGAAACGGCGGCAATCCGTTACTTTCAGAGGAATGGGTCCGCGAAATGGGCACCATCCAGACCGGGAACCTTCCCTTGGCAGGCTGGCCGGGGCGGGGTTTTGGATTAGGATTCACCGTACTCCAAAATCCCGATGAAAGCGGAACAGCAGAATCACCCGGAACGTGGCGTCTCGGAGGAGCTTATGGTCATTCGTGGTTCGTTGATCCCGCACTAAGACTCAGTGTGGTCGCCTTTACCAATACAGCGTTTGAAGGGATGTCAGGTCCGTTTACAACTGAGCTTTGCCAAGCCATTTACGGTAGCTCAAATAGGGTCTAATAAAGTGGGGGTTACATGTTTATGGTCTACAGGCGAGGACAGGACAATTAACGTGGTAGAGTGCCCATGCTTTCCACACTCATCCCCGAACTGCTCCAGCTTGAGCATAGACTCAACCATGACTTTCAGTAAGTAATTTTGCTCGCCGCTGATTCTATGGCACTCAATGACTTCAGGTGCAGATTGGCAAAACTCAACAAATGAATTGCATTGATTCGTGTGCACGAGCACGTGAGCCATGATCGGTTTTCCAACTTTCTCATGTGAAACTGTGGCACGATATCCGGTGATAATACCTTTATCCTCCATGCGCCGTACTCTTTCCGTTACGGCAGGCTGGGAAAGTCCAACCTCCTTACCCAGCTCGGTCATGGAGATACGCGCCTGGTTTTGTAGACACAACAAAATTTTATGATCCACTTGGTCCATCAAATCCATCTCCTTAAATCCAAGGTAATATTGCATAAACGCAATTATTATTATGTAGTATTTCGAATATTGACTTATTATTTTATGATTTAATGAAATATTAGCATGCAAAATCAAGGACGTAAAGTAGGAGGACATGGAGAGGGAATGAAACTAATGAAATATAGTAAGCCTCTGCTTTTCATCGCACTTGGCCTATTTGGTGTATACACGATTGAGTTCGGTGTGGTTGGCATTTTGCCGGTCATCATTGAACGTTTTCATATTACGGCAGCTCAGGCCGGGTTTCTTGTCAGTTCATTTGCATTGATCATCGCGCTGTTCGGTCCCTTCATGGTGCTATTGATGTCCAGGTTTAACCGCAAGCGAATCATGACAATGTCGTTGTTTGTTTTTGCCATAACAAGCTTGCTGTCAGCCTATACATCCAACTTTTATCTACTAGTGATTTTACGTATCATTCCGGCTCTGTTTCACCCGGTGTACTTCTCGCTTGCCTTTGTCGCCGCTACTGCGTTGTATCCCCCGGAAAAGGCAACGCAAGCTTCCGCCAAAGCCTTTCTCGGCACGAGCATGGGAATGGTACTCGGTATTCCAATTACGGCCTATATCGCCAATCAAATTTCATACGAGGCCTCCTTCTGGTTTACTGCGGTAGCGAATGGGATTGCAGGGATTGGTATTTTATTCATGCTGCCGGATACACCACAAGCCGAAATGTTCTCCTATCGGAAGCAGCTTGGCATTTTGCGTAAAATACCGCTGTGGCTCAATATCGGGGCAGCTACTTTTATTTTTGCAGCCATGTTCTCGGTGTATAGCTATTCTGCCGAATATTTGGGACAAAACACAGGGATGAGCAGCAATGTTATCAGTTTTCTGCTTATTATTTTCGGCATCGGCGGAATGCTCGGCAATCTATTGGCTGGCAAGCTCATGGGCTTGCATAAGGTACGCACCGCTCTTTTTCATCCAGTAGTCTTGGGGGGCACCTATTTGCTGCTGTACGGGATCAGTTCTTCATTCATCCCTACCCTCTTCATCATTATTGTGTGGGGGGCCGCTCATACCAGCGGACTGATTGTCGCCCAGATTTGGGTGATTGATGAGGCCAAAGAAGCTCCCGCGTTTGCCAACAGTCTTTACATCTCGTTTATTAACCTGGGGGTTTCACTGGGCTCGCTGGCAGGGGGATGGTTTATTGCCAGAGCGGGCATCCAGGGGACGCTGTGGAGCGGTTTGCTGTTCGCCATGCTGGCGATGGTATGTATCGGGACTAGAGTAATTTATCCACGTATTTTTCGAAATATAAAAGGTTAGATGTGCAAAACTAAAAAGTTGCAAGAGGGCCAAGCCTGTTATCATAAAAAAAAACGGTCAACACTTTGTATGGTGTTGAACCGGTTTTTGTTTAATGATTTATTCCTGCCTGTCGGATTGGATTAGAATGAAACATGCACTTCGTTGCGAATTAAATCAACGTATAACCACCATCCGGGAACAGCACGCTTCCGGTGGTAAGCTTGTTCGCCATCAGATACAACACAGTATGTGCAATTTCCTCATTATACCCCACCCCGGTGTAAACAGATGGTCGAATGCTCCGACTTTTTCAAAAAACGCCTGAACCTCTTCCTCTATTTGATTATTAAGCATGTTGATTATGTAAATTCGTATTATTCTCAGCTACTCTATGGGGATCATATCATAACTATTTTAAAGGAATACTTATTTTTATTCAGATGGGCTTTCCTGCACCGAGCTTTTGCGATAGGATGTCGGCGATTGGCCCGACCAGCGCTTGAACTGTCTGCTAAAATGCGCAATATCCCCATAGCCGAGCATATCGGCAATTTGTTGCACCGACCATTGCGGATCAGCCAACAGCAACTTGGCCTCATGCAGCACAAGCCCGGATAGATATACACGGGGAGAAACGCCGAAAACACTACGGAAAACACGATTACAATGGGATACGCTAATACCTAGCTCGGATGAAATCCCCTCGATCCCATCCTGTTTTTCCACCGAGCCAGCCTGCCCATAGGGCTGATTCACTCTGCCCTGAAGACGACTGGCAATCTGATGGGCAAGCTCTGCCTGCACATATCCACGCCCCGGCAGATGAGCGGCTTCGCTGGATACAGCCTCCCACAACGTTGCGAACAGTTCAAACACAGCAGATTGAATCCGCATTCGCTTTGCCACCGAATCACTACCTACTCCTATGTCTTCCGGCGTTGAAAGATCGAGCAACTTGCCCAGCGCTGGTCCCATCTGCCCTGCCACTGTGCCTTCAGCTGGAAACAGCACCTGTTCCAGACGACTCAGCAGCGAGAGAAACAGCTTATCATCAATGTCGAAATGCATGCAAAAATACGTAAATCCCTTTCCGTTACTATGACTGGAGTGAACAATCCCCGGGCGCAGCAGCACCAGATCACCCTGTCGCTGGGTATAGCTACGACCATCCACAACCATGATCTGTTCTCCCGCAAGCACGATGTTAATTTCATATTGAGGATGCTCGTGTGGCGGATAGCTCCAGTCTCTTCCCACACTTCGTGTATGAATGGCAAATAGATTGACTGTGGTCCGCACATCGGGAAAAAAGAATTCCTCTCCGGCAGCTGTAAGGTCCGGATGATGGGGACGCTTCGGTAAACGTGGTGACGACATGTTTTCCCTCCTGGCTTACTTACATGGATATACTCCAGTATATCGCTTTCAGCGCGATTTGGATAAATAGTTGAGCGATTTGACAATGGTTCCCCACCACATGACATGCTAGGCTCTAAGTGAAGTTAATCAAAGTTGAACTTTATCATGAAAGGGGTTTCATTATATGTCGAAAAATATATTTTATAACACACAGCATGCACCTATCGGTTCTTTTTCCAGCTTTACACTTGGGTTTAAGGGTAATCGCGGCGGACTTGGTTTGGAGCTGGGCAAGCCTGCCGACGAAAATGTATATATCGGGCTGCAATCCAGAGATGGCGAATCATACGAGGCGCTTCCCTTCTTTGCATCCACACAGGATGAAAGTGCCCGCTACGACGTGGAGAAAAAGGGTAAACGAACGGAACCGCAGCTTATGGCCTTTGCTGATTCCGACATTACCCGTGAGCTAAAAGTAGGAACGGATACATGGCAGGCCGGCGATTTGACGTTCCGGCTGTACTCTCCTGTTCGCCCGGTACCCGAGCCGGGAATTGCAGGTATGGATGAACTGCGAGCAGCGTTGGTTCCGGCGGTATTCGCCGAGCTAACCGTCGATAACACGCAGGGGACTGCAGCGCGAAGAGCTTTTTTCGGCTATCAGGGCAGTGATCCGTATAGCGGCATACGCATTATAGGAGAAGATCCGCGCAGGGACACTACGGATTCTACCCCATTGGAGGAAAGACTCACAGGCATCGGCCAAGGGCGCAGTACAGCCATTGTGACCAACAGCAGCGAAGCAGTACCTGCCAGCGGATTTGCAATGGAGAAGCTGCTTGGGGAGACCATGGCCGAGAATTTATCCTTTGGCCTGGGCACGACGGGTGCGCTCCTGATGGACGTTCCCGCAGGTGAGAAGCGCACATATGCCTTCGCCATATGCTTCTATCGCGGCGGCATTGTGACAACAGGCATCGAAGCGTCGTATTACTATACCCAGCTGTTCAAGGATATTGAGGACGTGGGAAACTATGCGTTGAAGCATTTTACAGACCTGACTGCAGCCTGTGTTCAGGCTAATCGCTGGATGGAGTCGGCAGACCTGAGCCCGGACCAGAAATTTATGCTCGCTCAGGCGATCCACAGCTACTACGGCAGTACTCAACTGCTGAGTCACCAAGCGGACGGAGAACCGATCTGGATTGTGAACGAAGGCGAGTATCGGATGATGAATACCCTCGATCTGACGGCGGATCAGCTTTATTATGAATTGATTTTGAATCCATGGACGGTACGCAACGAGCTGGAGTGGTTTGTCCAAAGGTACAGCTATCGGGATGAGGTACGCTTTCCGGGAGAGGAACAGACCTATCCCGGTGGTATCACGTTTACCCATGATATGGGCGTAGCCAACGTGTTCTCCCGGCAGGGATACTCCTGTTATGAGCTGGCAGGGATTGACGACTGCTTCTCTTACATGAGCCACGAGGAACTGGTGAACTGGCTTTGCTGCGCCACGGTATATATCGAGCAGACACAGGATCAGTCATTTACGACACGTATGCTACCTGTTTTGTGTGACTGCTTCGAAAGCATGCTACGACGGGATCACCCCGACCCGGCACAACGAAACGGCTTGATGGGCTTGGACAGCTCTAGAACCCGGGGCGGCGCGGAAATTACGACCTACGACAGTCTGGACGTATCTCTGGGTCAGTCCCGCAACAACATTTATCTGGGCAGCAAATGCTGGGCGGTATATGTTGCACTGGAAAAGATATTTGCCTCAAAAGGGCTTAACTCCCTCTCACAGGAGGCTGGCTTACAGGCGGACAAATGCGCAGCAGCAATCACAGCACATATGACAGACAAGGGCTATATTCCTGCAGTTATTAAAGAAGGCAATGACTCGCAGATTATTCCTGCCATTGAGGGGCTGATCTTCCCTTACTTTACAGGATGTGAGGATGCGCTTAAGCCTGATGGACGGTTCAGTGGATATATCCAAGCATTGCGGCGCCATTTGGAAACTGTACTGGTACCGGGAGTTTGTCTGTTTGAAGACGGAGGCTGGAAGCTGTCCTCGACCAGTAACAACTCCTGGCTGAGCAAAATCTATCTGTCACAGTTTATTGCCCGCGAGCTGCTAGAGCTGCCTTGGGAAGAAGCTGGGCAGGCCGCAGACGCTGCCCACGTCTCATGGCTCCTTCACCCTGAAGAATCCTATTGGTGCTGGAGCGATCAGATACTCTCCGGCATTGCCCACGGCAGTAAATATTATCCGCGCGGAGTTACCGCTATTTTGTGGCTGTATGAAGGCAACGGCAACCGTCTGACTCTCCCAGAGCATATGAGTCAGGATCAGAAACAGCATGTCTGAGGATCATCTTCACCTGCCCAAAAGGAGGCTCCAATATGAGCAAGCTTATGGATATGCCAAAAGAAAGCGGCTATGCGGCTTGGCTGCATTACAGCCGCAATAGTAAGGTACAAAAGCTGCCCGCCTGGTGCAGGGTCATCGTGGTCCATGAGACAGATGAAGTGCTTCAATCGGCTGCGAGTGAGCTTCAGCACGGATTGACCTCCATGTTTGGACAGCAGCCGAAAATCAGTACCGTTCCTGTAAATGCGCCATTCATTGCGCTGGGTACGTTCCCAACGCATCCTTTGGTCGCAGAACGATTCAGTGCGACGGAACAGGCAGAAGTGGGCGCGGAAGGCTACCGAATTCGCGGGCTAGAGATGCCAGATCCGGCATATTCAGCTTTGCACAGTAACGATGAGTTCAAAGGACCGTACGTTATAGTCGCGGGGCAGACCTCCAAAGGCGTATTGTATGGAGTCTTTCATCTGCTGCGCTACCTTCAAGGAGGATTAGACGGCAAACTGAAACCCGCCGCCGAGGAATCATTGCACGCTCCCCTTCTAGACCTATTGTCTAATCCAGCTAATCCCATCCGTATGATCAACCACTGGGATAACATGGATGGTAGTATTGAACGCGGGTATGCGGGTGGGTCCATTTTCTACGACAATAATGCCTTTACTGCAAATATGGAGCGCCTGCGAGACTATGCCCGTCTACTCGCTTCTGTAGGCATTCAAGCGCTATCCATTAACAATGTGAATGTCCATCAGGTAGAAACCGAGCTGATTACAGATAAATTCCTACCGGATGTGGCCAAAGTAGCTGCGGTATTCCGCGCCTATGGCATACAGATCTACTTGAGCATTAACTATGCCAGTCCTATTCAGCTCGGCGGGTTAACTACAGCCGATCCCTTGGAACCAGCTGTAGCTGAATGGTGGCAGACCAAAGCCCAGGAAGTTTACGCCGCCGTTCCTGATCTGGGTGGTTTTGTGGTCAAAGCCGATTCCGAAAATCGGCCCGGACCGTTCAGCTACGGGCGCCATCACGCCGATGGAGCCAATATGCTGGCAGATGCGTTGCAGCCCTATGGCGGACGTGTGATTTGGCGCTGCTTTGTCTACAATTGCAAGCAGGACTGGCGCGATCGCAAGACGGATCGAGCTCGCGCAGCCTTTAACCATTTTAAACCACTGGATGGGCTGTTTCGGGAAAATGTCATTTTACAGATCAAAAATGGTCCCATGGATTTTCAGGTGCGGGAGCCTGTCTCCCCCCTGTTCGGTGGGCTGGAAGCCACTCAGGTGCTACTGGAATTTCAGATTGCGCAAGAGTACACCGGCCAACAGAAGCATCTATGTTACCTTGTTCCGCAATGGAAGGAAGTATTGGATTTTGATACTTACGCCCAAGGAAAAGGCTCCACCATCAAGCGTATTGTGAGTGGCGCCCTGCATTCTCCCAAACCTACCAACTATGGAATAGCCGCTGTATCCAATATTGGTGCAGACACCAATTGGACCGGACATTTGCTCGCCCAGTCCAATCTTTATGGCTATGGTCGACTGGCATGGGACCCGGAGCTGTCTGCGGAGGAAATCGCTGATGAGTGGGTTCGGCTGACGTTTGGCAGACAAGGGAATAGCGAAGGCGACACAGATTTAATTTCTACCATTAAGCAGATGCTGCTCGATTCATGGAATATCTACGAATCCTACACCGCCCCTCTGGGGGTCGGCTGGATGGTCAGTCCCGATCACCACTATGGGCCGGATGTAGACGGGTACGAATATTCCAAGTGGGGAACCTACCATTTTGCTGATTGCCGAGGGATTGGAGTAGATCGCACGACCGCAACCGGGACCGGCTATGCAGGACAATATTTTGCTCCCCATGCCGATATCTATGAATCTACGGACACCTGTCCGGATGAGCTGCTCTTATTCTTTCACCATGTTCCTTATACACACTTGCTCCATTCCGGCCAAACTATCATACAGCACATTTATGATACCCATTTTGAAGGTGCAGAACGTGCGGCCCATCTTCGAGACACATGGGTTAGTCTACGAGGGCAGCTGAATGATACCATGTATGAACAGGTGTTGGAGCGGCTGGAGCATCAGGCTGAGCATGCCAAAGAATGGCGGGATCGGATCAATACGTATTTCTACCGTAAAAGCGGTATTGCCGACCAGAAGGATCGCCCTATTTATTAAGCAGGCTGTCTCGGCAATACTTTCCATACAGACTGGAACAAGACTTTTATACGCTTAGGTTCATTTTCTCCTATACTGGCTTGGCTATCCGCACATCACTAAAGGGCATGCGTCTCCTCAGACCTATGCCTTTTTTTTGCCTGTAGACTTTTAGGCACACGGTTGCTTACGTAAAATGTCATATTTGTCCACCTTGAGTGCGCAATAAATTCTTCTTTTTATGCAACCGCTTGCTTTATACTATTTTTGTAGACGTTTACAAAATGTTGTCGAATTAGACTATGCTTTGGGGAGGATGATCGGTTTGACATTGTATCGAAGTCTATGGAAAAAAGGGTGTATGCTTCTACTAAGCCTTGTGCTGTCTCTGACTGCCTTCATTGGCTCACCCTCTAATACGGCGAGCGCAGCGGTTGCAGATGATTTTCAAGCTTCCGTCATGGGACCGCTGGCGAAAATCAATGACTGGGGTTCCTTTAAAAAGCAGCTACAAACGTTGAAAAACAATGGCGTGTATGCCATCACTACCGACGTCTGGTGGGGCTATGTGGAGAGCGCAGGAGATAACCAGTTCGATTGGAGCTACTACAAGACCTATGCAAATGCCGTGAAAGAAGCGGGACTGAAGTGGGTTCCTATTATCTCTACGCATAAGTGTGGAGGAAATGTGGGAGATGACTGTAACATCCCACTGCCAAGCTGGCTGCCGAGCAAGGGCAGTGCAGATGAAATGCAATTCAAGGACGAAAGCGGCTATGCCAATAGTGAAGCCCTCTCCCCATTGTGGAGCGGAACCGGTAAACAATATGACGAGCTGTATGCCTCATTCGCTGAAAACTTTGCCGGATATAAAAGTATCATTCCCAAAATTTATTTGAGCGGCGGTCCTTCTGGGGAATTGCGCTATCCGTCCTACTATCCAGCAGCAGGGTGGAGCTACCCGGGACGAGGCAAGTTCCAAGCTTATACTGAAACAGCCAAAAATGCATTCCGCACAGCTATGAATGACAAGTACGGATCATTGGACAAGATTAATGCTGCTTGGGGCACCAAACTTACCAGCCTTAGCCAAATCAATCCACCGACCGATGGGGACGGATTTTACACGAATGGCGGATATAATTCCACATATGGAAAGGATTTTCTGTCGTGGTACCAAAGTGTACTTGAGAAGCATTTAGGTGTCATCGGAGCAGCGGCCCACAAAAACTTCGATTCTGTGTTTGGTGTCCGGATCGGGGCCAAAGTTTCCGGTCTGCACTGGCAAATGAACAATCCTGCTATGCCGCACAGCACAGAACAAGCAGGTGGATATTATGATTACAACCGTCTCATTCAGAAATTCAAGGATGCCGATCTAGACTTGACATTTACTTGCCTGGAGATGAGTGACAGTGGCACAGCACCGAATTATTCCTTGCCGTCCACCCTGGTTGATACCGTCTCCTCCATCGCGAATGCCAAGGGTGTTCGCCTGAATGGTGAAAATGCACTCCCGACAGGCGGCAGCGGCTTCCAAAAAATCGAGGAGAAAATCACGAAGTTCGGTTATCACGGGTTTACGTTATTGCGCATCAACAATCTCGTCAACAATGATGGCTCACCAACCGGTGAGTTGAGTGGATTCAAACAATATATCATCAGCAAAGCCAAGCCTGACAATAATGGCGGTACAGGCAACAAAGTAACGATATACTACAAAAAAGGCTTTAACTCACCTTACATTCACTACCGTCCGGCTGGCGGAAGCTGGACTGCAGCGCCAGGTGTGAAAATGCAGGATGCCGAAATTAGCGGCTATGCTAAAATTACCGTCGATATCGGTTCTGCCTCCCAATTGGAAGCCGCTTTTAATGACGGCAATAACAACTGGGACAGCAACAACACCAAAAACTACTCCTTCAGCACGGGCACTTCTACGTACACGCCCGGTAACAGCGGCAATGCGGGAACGATCACATCTGGCGCTCCAGCGGGTACGATTCCCGGGGATGGCGGCGGTACAACTAACAAGGTAACGGTATACTACAAAAAAGGCTTTAACTCGCCTTATATTCACTACCGCCCAGCTAACGGAAACTGGACTGCCGTACCCGGTGTGAAAATGCAGGATGCCGAGATTAGCGGCTATGCCAAAATTACCGTTGATATCGGTTCTGCCTCCCAATTGGAAGCTGCTTTTAATGACGGCAATAACAGTTGGGACAGCAATAACTCGAAGAACTACCTTTTCAGCACTGGAACTTCTACCTACACACCCGGCTTGAACGGGGCTGCAGGATCTATCCGAACGGGGGCACCTTCGGGGGGCGTCCTCAGCGTAGGGGCTTCTACCTACGCAACCGACCTCAACGAAGTGGCAGGACCTATCCCAACAGAAAAACTTTCGGGTGTAACCTTAAACGTAAGCACTTCTACCTACACACCCAATGTTAACGGAGTTGAAGTAACTGCTCAAACGGAGGCGCCTTTAGGCGCCTTCACTCCTATAGATCCGGGTACCCTTTCCAAGCCCACTCCCCTCAACGTAGACTGGAGCGAACAAAGCATTTATTTTATCATGACAGACCGATTTAGCAACGGAGATCCGTCCAACGATAACTACGGTGGCTTCAATTCCAACAACAGCGATCAACGCAAGTGGCATGGTGGCGATTTTCAAGGTATTATTAACAAACTCGACTACATTAAAAATATGGGGTTTACCGCGATCTGGATTACCCCGGTAACGATGCAAAAGAGTGAATACGCTTACCACGGCTATCATACGTATGATTTTTATGCGGTAGACGGGCATCTCGGTACAATGGACAAGTTCAAAGAGCTGGTTGGTAAGGCACATGACAAAAATATCGCTGTGATGCTGGACGTCGTCGTGAATCACACAGGTGATTTCCAACCGGGGAACGGCATCGCCAAGGCCCCTTTTGATAAAACAGATTGGTATCATCACAATGGTGAAATTACAGGTGGGGACTACAACTCTAACAACCAATGGAAAATTGAAAACGGTGATGTGGCTGGACTGGATGACCTAAATCATGAAAACCCCGCTACCGCAAATGAGCTTAAAAACTGGATCAAATGGCTGCTGAATGAGACAGGCATCGACGGACTGCGGTTGGATACCGCCAAGCATGTACCGAAGGGTTTTCTAAAGGATTTTGACCAAGCCGCCAATACCTTCACCATGGGTGAAATTTTCCATGGCGACCCTGCTTATGTGGGGGATTACACCCGGTATCTCGATGCCGCATTGGATTTTCCGATGTATTATACAATCAAGGATGTCTTCGGACACGATCAATCCATGAGAAAAATCAAGGAACGCTACTCCGATGATCGTTACTATCGCGATGCCCAGACCAACGGTGTATTTATTGACAATCATGATGTAAAACGTTTCCTGAATGACGCCTCCGGCAAGCCGGGTGCTAACTATGACAAATGGCCACAGCTCAAAACTGCTTTGGGCTTTACTCTGACATCACGCGGAATTCCAATCATCTACCAAGGTACTGAGCAAGGCTTTAATGGCGGAGATGATCCCGGCAATCGGGAGAATATGGCTTTCAACTCCAACCATGACCTGTATCAGTACATCGCTAAGCTGAACAATGTGCGCAACAACCACCCTGCTCTGCAAAACGGCAGCCAAAAGGAAAAATGGGTGGACGACTCCTTTTACAGTTTTCAGCGCTCTAAAAACGGTGACGAGGCCATCGTATTTATCAACAACTCCTGGAATAGTCAAACCCGCACGATTGGCAACTTCGATAATCTGTCCAACGGAACTCGCCTGACCAACCAATTAGGCAACGATTCCGTTCAGATTAACAACGGTTCGGTTACCGTGACTCTTGCTCCAAAGGAAGTTAAAATTTTCACCAAGTAACGGTCCCATTCGGTTACATTGGTTATTCAGATGTGCTAAAATGAGTTATAGAAGGATATACTAAAAAAGAGCAAGGATGCTGGTAACATCCCTACTCTTGGCAACAGCCGCTTTGAAGAGCGGTCGGCTGTTCAAAGGCGATCTACAGAAATAGACCGTTTTCCCCTTGAGCAGGGCGGTCTATTTCTTTTTGTTTTGGTTCAACGCAATAACAATCGTAACGATTAATCCGATCAACGCTATTAATAGCGTGCCGAACATCATCATTAATGTCAGAGCATCCTTAACCTCCACAGGCATCACCTCCCTTCCGGGAGATTAGCCGACCGCCCACCTAAGCCATTCTGTTGTTACTGGAATTATAGCACGTAAATCCGTCCTTAAGCGACAACATTTTACAGATTCATCCAGCCAATCTTATATGGACACTCATCGTCCTTTGCTGCTTACACATTCTACTGTGTCTCTATATGGGTATAGCTTCTTAACGCCAATAAAAGCCCAGCACAAAAATGAAGCAAATACTGATGATTCCTCCAGGAACATTCGTAAATGTTCTGCCCAGTGTGCCGTGTGGAGAAAACAATAACGGCACGGTCCATGGATAAAAGGTATTTCCAGGTGTATTAACCAAAACAAAATTTAAACACATAACGGTACACATCCCCATAATGGCGGGCACAAATTTTCTCCAGCGAATGGCGAAGAACGTGATGATCGGGATGAGCATAGCGTGCATAATAATCATTTTAGTGAAGATTCCAAGCTGATATATAACGATTTCAAAGGTTAGCGGTCTGTCCGTAATTAACATACCCAATAGCGCAGATAGCGCAAATGCCAACAAAAGGCTAACAGCGATGTACATATAAATAACAAGCAGCTTGCTGAAGTAAAGACGACTCCGGCGAACCGGGCTTGTAAACAGGGCCATATGGGTCCTCTCTTGATATTCTCTCGCATAGATATAGCAAGTCAAAATATAATAGCTCATATACCCAGTTAGGAAATTAATAAGAGTAACAATACTCATAAAATAGTCATTCCAACCATCACGATCTATCGAATACTTGGGACTACCCGTGTAACTATAAAATTCCACCACAATGGTTAATACTAAAATCATTACACTCAACAAAAGAATCTTAGTTCTTTTCAGCTTCAAGCACTCTGCTTTAAACAGGGCAAACATAACAAACCTCCTTTGAAAAGCTCTCTCCATCTAGCCCCTTCTTTGATATGCCCATAGGGATAAAAACAATCCAAGAAGAAAAGTTACTGATAAACTCAACCACGCTATGAGAATATTGACGAATATAATCGCACTTCCTTCATTGGGCGACAAAAGATAGGGTACAATCCACGGATACCATTCACTTTTATACATAAAATTTAAAAATATAACAGTACAAACTACGAGTACAACCACCATAATGCTCTTCCAGCGTATAGCAAAAAAAGAGGCAATTGGGATTAACATCGCATGCATCACACACATTTTGGCAAACACTTGAATTTGGTATACCCAGATAGCCATCGTTAAAGGTCGATTTGTAATAAGCATGCCTAATACTGCAGACAGAAACAGAACGATAAATAGCGACACAATAATAAATCCATAAATAATGATCAATTTACTAAAATAAAATTTTGCCTTGGTGACAGGCGTAGTAAACATAAAGAGGTGCGTGTTTTCCTGGTACTCTCTCGCAAAAATATGACCCGTTAAAATGTAATAACTGACAAATCCGGCTGCAACATTAACGAAAAGAACTATGCCTTCAAAATAGTAGGTCCAACCCCGTTTATCAATTGAATATCGGTAAAAAACGGCGCTTGTTACGAATTCCAGCAACACAACAGCCAGCAATATTATAAAACTCAACAAGAAGGCTTTAGAGCCTTTAAGCTTAATGAGCTCTGCTCTAATCACGTCGCCCACCCTCTCCTGAAATGAGAGTCAAAAAGTACTCCTCTAGCGTCTGCTTTGTGGTGTGTATCTCATAAACTGAAAACTGATGATCTATTAACTGTTTATTTAACGCAGATGTATTTTCAATCGGACTATGAATTCTTAGTTGTTGTGGGGGATATCACATTAGATTGAAGCTGCTTCATGTGCTCTTGCAGAAATGCTTGCACTGCTTCTGCATCGTCTACCTTTACATCTGTATATTGCTCAAAGCCTTCCTCTAACCGGCTCAAACGATCTTCCGCTAACAGTTTTCCATTATGTATAATCCCGATGTGTGTAGCTAACTGCTGAATTTCGCTCAAGATGTGGCTGGAAATAAGAATTGTTTTCCCGTCTTCCTCGCACAACCGCTTCAATAGCTGACGAATTTCCTTAATTCCAGATGGGTCCAGTCCGTTTGTTGGCTCATCCAATATGAGCAACTCAGGGTCATGAACAAGCGCCCTCGCAATCCCCAATCTTTGCTTCATCCCTAGGGAAAAATCTTTGAACTTCTTTTTACCGGTATGCTCTAAACCTACCGTGGTTAAGGTACGTTCTATTCTTCCATCATCCTTCATTCCCATGTACTTACAGCATATTCTCAGATTATCACGCGCACTCAGGTTTTCGTATAAACCTGGTGTTTCAATAATCGTTCCAATTTTGGAAAAGATAGATGGATAATTCGTCTCCAACCGCTCGCCAAATAAAAAAACCTCCCCACTTGTAGGCTCAATCAGCCTCATCAGCATGCGGATGGTCGTTGTTTTGCCAGCCCCATTCTCACCGAGGAAACCGTAGATACTGCCACGCTCCACGTGTAAGGAAATATCGTCTACAGCTACCGACATCCCGAACTGTTTGCGGAGGCCCTTCGTTTCAATAACATACTGCATTTCTTTCATCCTCCTATACACACCAAATATAATTATTATACAGATTGAATCATCCACAAAATGTAAAAACCATCACATTTATTCATTTGCCAATCATTATCCCGATAAAAACAAAACAGGCACCTGACGAAGCGTACACTTCGTTGCAGGTGCCTTGTTTATATATAAACAACGTGGGATTACTTAGGCCTCAGTAGCCACGTTGATATTGTTCAGGTATGGAAGGCTTCTCGCCGCGCAGTGCCACCGCTGCATGAGTAGCCCAATATGGATCGCGCAGCAATCCGCGTCCCACAGCGACCAGATCGGCATCTTCATTGCCGATAACAGACTGCGCCAAGGCCGGTTCATCCAGTGCGCCAACGGCGATGACTGGGATGTTCAGCGCCTCGCGGATTTGGCGAGCAAACGGCACTTGATAGCCCGGATAGTTGCCTGGCTTTCTGGCGCCTGCCGGTCCTTCTCCGCCCGAGCTGACATGGATCACGTCTACGCCTGCAGCCTGATATGCTCGGCTCAGCTCAATAGCATGATCCACATCGTATCCACCATCTACATATTCCACCGCGCTGATGCGGAAGATTAACGGCATACCCGCAGGCATTTCCTTGCGCACAGCCTGAATGACTTCAACGCCGAAAAGGGATAGCTCCTGACCATACACGTCATCACGCTTGTTTGTAACCGGCGAATGGAATTGGTGAATCAAGTAACCATGTGCACCGTGAAGCTCAATCGTATCCACGCCCGCTTGAACCGCACGCCGGGCGGCGTCTGCGAATTTTTGTACCATGCCACGGACTTCCTCTGTGGTCAGTGCGCGCGGCTGCTTATAACTCGCATCCGGGTATGCGATGGCCGAGGGAGCGACCGGCTCTGCTGCATCCTCAGCTTTACGGCCCGCGTGAGCAATCTGAATGCCTACCTTGGACCCGTGCGCATGAATACCGTCAACCAGCTTCTTATAAGCCGGAATATGTTCATCTGACCAAAGGCCCAGATCATAATCGGTAATTCGTCCATCCGGTTCCACGTCCGTCATTTCTATAATAATCAGCCCCGTGCCTCCAATTGCTCGGCTTAGGTAGTGAACATGATGCCAATCATTCGGAATCCCATCCTTGGCTGTGACCGAGTATTGGCACATCGGTGCCATGACCACACGATTCTTTAACTCCAAATTTTTGATTGTATACGGTGTAAACAACGAAGTCTTCAAAACGCTCATCTCCTTTTTCATCTCTACCACATAACTAAAAATGCGTTCCAAATTACACGGTCTATTATAAGCACAATCGGCACAGTCCAAACGAAATAAAGAGATTCCCCAACCGGGGTCTCCCTCGTATTTGCACCGTGCAGTCATTATGTATATCGTAAGGTTGTAGATGTATTGCACACAATCTATTATCCACAACCTAATAACTTTTTGCAAGTAAATATTTAAATATTATTAAATATTTTTTTGTTCACACTCTCTCGACCTCCTAACTCTAACACAAAAAGACGCCCTTACGGACGCCTCTGCGAAACCAGTTTTATTGTGCTGAACCTAATTGCACCCATGCCTTCTCAATCTCTGCAACCGCCTGATCCTTGTTCATGTTACCACTGATATAAGCCTGCATCAGCTCGCCAAATTTTTGATGGAATGTATCCAAGGAGTAGTTAACAGACAGATCACCGGACTTCGACGTTTTCAAAATGCTTTCCATTTCCTTAGGCATTTCAAGATCAGGAAGCGGTGCATCCTTAATTGGAGGAATCACCTTCGCTACCTGGGAGAACCAGTTCTTACCGTATTCCGAAGTGTACAGCCAGTTGAAAAATTCAATCGTTTCCTTCGATACTTCGGAATCCTTATTGATACGCAGTGCCTGATCCGCACCGGTAATGATGACCGATTGATCAGCTTTGTCACTCACCGGATACCCCATGATGCCAATCTTGAGATCAGGGTTAATTTTCTTAATCGCTTCCTCATCCCACGCACCTTTACCCGTCATAAATGCAGCTTTTCCAGATGCAAAATCACTTACTCCCGCATTGCTGTCCCGTTCCAGCGGCTTATCTGTGCCATGTTTCACCGTCAAATCAATGAAGCTAAAGAAGTTGTTGTACAGCACTGGGTAGTCCTTGATTTTTGCTTTACCTGCGATAAAATCACTAACGAGCTGCTTCGACTCCACGCCTGCATCCTGTGCAGCAGCATCTACATAGTGCATGAAGATGTGCTTCCATACCCACCACTCTTTATATGCGTTCGCAAATGGAGTAATGCCCTTCGCCTCCAGCTTGGTGACCGCGTCCTGCATTTCTGCAATCGTCTTTGGCGGGGAGGTTATCCCAGCTTTGGTAAGCAAATCTTTGTTGTAAATCAACGAAAACAGGTTCCCCTTCACCGGGAGTCCGAGCACTTTTCCGTCACTGGAACTCATATTCGCTCGAACAGCATCCGTCATGGCTGCTGCTAGCGGCTCATTGGTCAGATCGGCGCTATAATCCGCATACGTGTCGATGTCGCCTCCTGCCGTCGTTTGGAATACATCCGGTGTACTACCTGAAGCTATTTTCGACTTCAGAATCGTGTTGTAGTCTGCCTGCATGATCTCCAAATTGATCTTCACGTTAGGTTTGACCTTCTTATACTCCTCGATATACGCGTTAAAGGCATCGGTATACTCCGGTGAGGCTGTGAACATATTTATTGTAACCGTTTTCAAATCTTCTTTGCCGCCAGCACTTTCTTTCGACGCATCCGTGCCGCCGCTGCTTCCACATCCGCTCAACAAACCGACCGTCAAAAGCAAACTGCCGGATAACGCCATCATCTTCTTTAACATGGATACTCCCCCATTTGTTTGTGATCAACGTCCATGCGATCATTCTAAAAAATATACTCCAATTTAAAAAGGCAGATTAGTGAAGCATTAAGGGTAAAAAAGTGGTTTATTGCAAGCTCACACGATACTCAGACGGTGATACCTGATAATAATTACGAAAAGCCTTACTGAAATAATTTTTATCTTTGTAGCCGAGCATATCCGAGATTTCTTGTATTTTCAGGCTAGAATCGCCCAGTAGCTCTTTCGCCTTGTCCATCCTAACCTTCTGTACATATTCGTGAATACCGTAACCAAACTGCTGCTTAAACAGCTTCATCAAGTATTCCCGACTCAAAAAATAGGTTTCAGCAAAGAACGAAATTTTAATATCCTCAAAATAATAACGGTCGATGTGCCTTTTGATGTCTGTTATATCAAAGGGCTGGTTCCCCGCTTGAGCATGTTGGACCCCAGCAATGTAAAGCTCCAGCATCCGATTCAATCTCTGACCGTAGTGAACAAAGCTCGTAAAATCAGCAGACAAATCGCTTTCCCCCACGTGCTCCGGTTCTTCCAAAGCTCCATCTTGATTCAACGCTGACGTAGACGCACCCAACTCAATCGCTGCCTCTTTCAGTAGAAAATGGAACTCCCGCATCAATCGATCTGCATCCTGTAAACGGAAAACAGGACCTGTTGCCAATTGTTTCAGCAGATCACCCAGCAGCACCTTTGCCCGGTTTGCCTGACCTGTCTGAGCATCCTTTTGGATCGCCAACAGTTGCTCCGTCCATGACATTTCCTCTGACGTAGCCATTTGCCGGGGCACCGTATGGAGAATAGATTCCCCTTCCAGCTTCAATACATCCGTGCTGTGAATAAGCGTTTTGGCATCCCTATAGGCAGAAGCCAGCTCCACTACGTCTGTACAGAGCTTGCCCACTCCGGCCGCTACTACCATACAGAACAGCCCATGCAGGTTCACAACCGCCTTCTGTGCCACTTGTGCCAGTAGGAGGGACATATGTTCTTCATGCCCTGGGGCCAGGGTACAGATCGAAATGACCTCGCGCTCCCGTCGCGGATGGGGGAAGCTAAAACAACTCAACCGTTCATCTGATGTCTGCGCTAATACATTCGTTACAGCAAAATCCATCAGATCGACATCGCCATGAAAACGTGTCCTGCGAATCTCATCCCTGTTCAGCAGCCGCAGCACGATCACCCCAAAGCGATTCCCCGGCTGATCCGCTCCGATCAATGGGAGCAACGCCGTATTGGCCTGCCTTTTAAAGCTACCGTCCAAAATGGACAAATATAGCTTCTCTTTCAGCTTCGGCAGTGACATATTCAGCGTAATGTTCTGGCTAATGGACTTGTTTTTGCTTTGCTCTCGGCTTTCCAGAATGTCCACTGCTTTGCGCAGTGCCTGGTTCAGATCCTGACGATTGATAGGCTTGAGCAGATAATCCACCACCCGGGATTGAATCGCCTGCCGTGTAAATTCAAAGTCGTTGTAGCCGCTAATGACAATCGTCAACAGATGGGGATATGCCTTCTCGATGGCACGGAGAAATTCGATACCGTTCAGCTCAGGCATTTTCATATCGACCATCACCACATCTATAGGGTGCTGACCCAGCAGCTCCAGTCCCAATCTTCCATTCGTCGCTTCATAAATATGTTCGATCCCCAGACGGTCCCAGTCCCCGATAATACGAATGGCTTCGCGCAACGGCTCTTCATCGTCAATAATCAATACGTTATACATGACTACTTCCTCCCCGGGGAATTTGCATCCTCATTTCCGTTCCCTTTTCATCCGTAAGGATGAATAATCCTGCCTGATCCCCATACAAAAGCTTCAACCGTGTGTTCAGATTTTTCAAACCAATATGCTCGCTCTCCCGTTCTTCCCATTTTTCATGGAATGAATCCAGCACCAGTCTCAGCTTGTCCTCTGAAAATCCAGGTCCGTTGTCCCTGACTGTAATTGTGGCATTTGTAGAACTCGAATCGGCTGAAATGACGATCAGAATATCGCTTGATACTTTTTCCAACGCATGCTTGATAGCATTTTCCACCAACGTCTGCACGGATAATCTCGGAATCGGCAGCTCCATCAGCGTTTCCTCCCATACCACTTCGACCCGCAGTCTCGCCCCGAATCTTGCTTTTTGCAGACCTATATATCGTTCAATATGCTTGAGCTCCTCGCGGGCAGCTACGATATCCTTGCCGTTGATGGAATACCGTAACGTTTGGGCCAACGCATCCACCATATCCGCCATGTCGAACATCTCCCGCTTTAATGCCTGTGTGGATATGGCTTGCAGGGCATTGTACAGAAAATGAGGATTAATTTCAGCCTCCAACGCCTTGAGTATGGCGTTCTTTTCGACCAGCTTCATGCGATAGCGCTCATTAATAAGTTCTTCGGTTCTTTGAACCATTTCGTTAAAATGCAGTGACAAATATGCAATCTCGTCATGTCCCTTCACAGGAGCTGTTGCTCCAAAATCTCCGGTGCTAAACCGCTTCATCTGGGTGGACAGCTTATGTAAAGGTCGGGTAATGGCGTTCGAGGTCAGTGTCACTAATATAATAGACACACCTAAAAATAAAGCCCCAATGGCATAGCTCCAGTTTCGTGTTGTCGTAGCTGCTTCATAAATCTGGCGGTATGGGATGGGCTTAATGAGCTGCCACCCATCCTTTTCGCCAGCATCATAGACGACCAAATACTCCTGATTGCCACTGCGATCAGACCACGTTACTCGCCCGCTTCCCCCCTTGCCAATCTGTGCCAACACTCCGGAATCACGCATCCGCTCATATAGCGGAAAGCTGTTCACATAAAAGGGAACCCCTTTAGGGCTCATCAGCATCAATTGGTCCCCTTTGCCCAGTGGGATGTTCTGCATGATTTCATCCACGGTGCTCGTATTGTAATAAAAGGACAGCAACGCCTGCGGGTGACGGGATGCAATCGATCTCAGCACTCGATGGTATGCCATAAAGCTGGCTTGTGGCGCCACATAGCCCATATCAGAGCGGGACCCCACAAAGGATTGAAATGATTCATTCGTGGTACTGGCCATCGCCTCTTTATACCAAGGAAGATTGGAAATATCTGTATTTACTCCTTTGCGCACCGTAATGTTATACGTCTCCCTGGTCACCACATAGTATTGATGTCGGTCCGCCACGTACAGATAGATCGCTTCCAGATCGGTACGCGAATAAAACATGCTGCGCAAGTAATTCTCAATGACCATTCTCGAAGCATAGTCCCAGTTCTCATTGGCAATCGCGTTCATAATATCGTTGTAACGTAGCTGCGGAAGAGCCAACTGCTGCATTCCCTCCAAGTAATCCTCCAAATTCTGATTGACCAGCAGCAGATTATTCGTCGTGCTGGCGATGCTATGGTTAACCGACTCCTTTTCAATCATCTGATAGGAAATAATTGTGAGTGAGCCCACCACCAGAATAATCACCGAGGTAAAAAGTAGAATGAGCTTGTTCACTAATTTTTGCGTGATTCTCCTCCACATAGAGCGAAGAAACGTTCTTACACGCTCTGACATCATGATAATCGCCCCTTTTGAAAGCGTACACATTTTTACCCTCAACTGTTTTCTTAAATCCATTGGTCCGGCCCTAGAGCTATCCTATACTTTCATTATATCTTAAACAGCTTGGAACGTAAGAGCGGAAAATGTTGAGAAAAAGAGGTGCGTTATGCTGAAAAAAAGGGGAACCCGGGGCGACAAGGGCAGTAAACTGGAATTCGGTTTATTCACACTGCCCGTAATCTTGTGCATTACGATTGCATTTTATATTCCGTTTTTGATGACGATACGCTATTCCCTGACCAAGTGGAACGGCATATCCAAACATCCGAAATTTGTAGGTCTGGATAACTTCAAGCAAATCTTGCTTGGAGACGCCAATTTTGCACATGCAGCCTGGTTTACCGTCAAGTATGCCATTTTGTACATTGTATTGGTGAATGTGCTGGCCATTTTGCTGGCGCTCGTTCTCGATATGAAGCTGAAAAGCTCGGCTTGGTTGCGAGCGGCCTTCTTTATCCCTTATATCCTCAGTCTTGTAATTGTTGGATTCATATGGAAATTTATCTTCATGCAAGGCTTTGAGTCATTGGGTCACAGTACAGGCTGGGGCATCTTCCAGCTCAGTTGGCTGGGTGAGGAAGGGCTCGCGTTTGTTTCCATTTTGGCGGTATCGATCTGGCAATCCATTGGCTTTTACATGGTCATTTATATTGCAGGCTTGCAATCTGTGCCAGAGGATCTAAAAGAAGCTGCCATTGTCGATGGCGCGGGGCCGATTCGGAGATTTTTCAGTATTATTCTACCGATGCTTGCACCTTCCATTACGATCTCAGTCTTCATGGCACTGACCAACTCAATCAAAGTGTTTGACGTCATTTTATCTCTGACCGGCGGTGGGCCGGGAGGTACGACATACAGCATTGCGTATGATATTTACCGGGACACGTTCCAGAACAATCTGTATGGCTACGGAACAGCCAAAGCATTGATTTTATTCGTTGCAGTCCTGATCATTACGATTATTCAATTGTCTATTTTCAAACGCAGGGAGGTTGAAGCCTGATGCAACGCAGCCGTACGGGACGTATTTTGCTAGAAGCGGGCATGATTGTATTATCACTGTTATTTTTGTACCCGCTGTTTCTCGCCATTAACAATTCGTTCAAAAGCTTCGCCGAGGTCATGACCGACGTCATTGCCCTGCCTAAGCAGCTTTCGCTGGATAACTACGTATATGTATGGAAATTCATTGACTATCCACGCTTATTTCTGAATAACACCATTATTACCGTCGTCGGCCTGGCAGGTATCGTACTGATATCTTCCATCGCGGCCTACAAGCTGGCAAGAACCAAGAGCAAATGGAGCTCCGTGATTTACATGCTGTGCATTATGCCGATGCTGATTCCATTTCAGTCCATCATGCTCACTGTCTTGCGACTGGCGAAAGACTTAAATCTGGCAGACAGCACTTGGGGACTTGGCTTGCTGTATTGGGGCTTCGGCGCTCCACTGGCAGTATTTATCTATCACGGCTTCGTGAAAGGTATTCCGGCTGAGATCGACGAAAGCGCCAAAATCGATGGGGCCTCGGGCTTCCGGCTTTTCTTTTCCGTAATTTTCCCCTTGCTGAAATCAGTCACCGCCACCATTGTCATTATCGACGTGATGTGGATTTGGAACGATTTCCTGCTTCCGTTACTCATGGTTAACGGCTCACCCAGCACTAAGACGCTGACGCTGGCCGCCTATACCTTCGTCGGACAGTATACATCCGACTGGCAATACGCCATGACCGCGATGGTAATGGCTGTGCTGCCTTCGATTATCGTATTTATTTTTCTGCAAAAATACATTGTCAAAGGCGTTGTTGCCGGAGCCGTCAAAGGCTGATTCAACTACACCCTTACAGATGACCCAAAGAGGACTTGCGTAAACTTTACGCAAGTCCTCTTGTCTTCGTGATGTCCATGCCTGTACTCTGGCCTTATTTATGCTTAACCCATTGCGCGCTATCCACCGGCCAAAAAATCACATCCGCACGGCCAACAATATCTTTAATAGAAACAAAGCCAATAGCACGACTATCCCTACTATTATTGCGGTGGTCGCCCATCACAAAAATATACCCCTCAGGTACCTTGGAATCGGTTATGGTTCCATTTGGAAAGTCCACATTGTTATATAGTTCTCCCTTGGCGTGCGCATCCTGAATAGCTCCCTGAATGTATGACTCCTCTACTTTCTTACCGTTCACATAAAGATTGTCGCCTTGATACCGAATCGTATCGCCAGCCACCCCAATAACACGCTTAATAAAGTCTCTTTGTTCCTTTCTCACATGGAATACAACAACCTCACTCGGCTTGGGATCACGAAAATCGTAAATCACCTTGTTCACGACTACTCGTTCATCTGTCTTGAAATTCGGTTCCATGGACGCTCCCTCAACAATAAATGGCGCAAATAATAGCCAACGTATAATGAACACGAGCACAATGGCTACAATAATGGCCTTAAGCCAATCGATCATCTCCTTTTTCACTCTTGGCTGCTTTTCCTGCAATTGTTCGACAGTTGAATCTGTCAAATGATTTCCACTCTCCATGCGCTAAAACCACCCTTTCCCACAGTCTTCATTCCTATTATATGTATAATGTTTAAGTATAATCAAATTTTCCCAGTCTGACAAAAGTGCATTTTTAGTTGAAACAAAAGTGTGAACTTTTTTTCACAACATTAAAAAAACAGTAAAAAACTGTTGATGCAAACGTTAACATATATTACACTGTGCATATACTTCATAGAGCGTATTAGACATAGGTTAGATCAATCTGTCACCCCAGGAGGTGTCCTGTTTTTACTGGTAAGACAGCATGAGCCACTTTTATATATGCTATCTTCTTTTAAAATAAGAACTCAAATGAGGAGGAATTTACATGTTTAAACGGAATGATCGTCCAAAAAACGGATTTAACGCTCTAAGACTCAGTGTTTCTTTTGTTTTCGCCTCTTCTTGTATTATTGGAACCGCTTACGCAGATACGTTACCCAACGACACCCCTTCTTCCGCACTCACAGAAGAGGCAGTTAGTACAACTGACTCAACCACCGTCTCCACAACGTTAGCGGCAGGAGATTTGTATGTGGCGCCAAATGGTAACGTGTCCAATCCGGGCACCATATCTAGTCCTACCACACTCGAAGCAGCTCTTACACAAATTGCTCCTGGTAAAACCATTTACCTGCGCGGTGGCAACTACACCTACTCCTCAACGATTACAATTCAGCGTGAAAATAGCGGCAATAACGGCTCACTCAAAGGGTTGGTCGCTTACGGTAGTGAAAAGCCGGTACTTGATTTCTCTGCTCAAGCCTTTGGTTCAGCCAATCGTGGACTTCAGCTTAACGGAGACTTTTGGCTGGTAAAGGGCCTTGAAGTAAAGGGTGCCGGAGATAATGGTATCTATATCGGCGGTAGCAATAACCGAATCGAAAACGTGGAAACCCACCACAACCGGGATACTGGACTTCAGCTTGGGCGTTACTCTCCTAACGCTTCCACTAGTGAGTGGCCTTCGAATAATTTGATTTTGAATTCTTACTCTCATGATAACGCTGATCCCGATAATGGTGAGGATGCCGATGGCTTCGCGGCCAAATTGACTGTAGGATCAGGCAATGTGTTTGATAACTGCTTGGCTGCGTACAACGTAGACGATGGTTGGGATTTGTATAGCAAAACAGAAACAGGCCCTATCGGTGAGGTAACCATCTTGAACAGTGTGGCCCACCACAACGGGCAGACCGCAGATGGAACGTCTACCGCGAACAGCGACGGCAATGGCTTTAAGCTGGGTGGAGACAAAATCAAAGTCAACCATATTGTGAAAAACGGTATTGCTTTCCAGAACAAAAAACACGGCTTCACCTACAATAGCAACCCCGGCAGCATTACGTTGACCAATAATACCTCGTGGGACAATGGACAAAGTAATTTTGCTTTTGACAAGGGTGATCACGTGTTCATTAACAATCTTTCCTTTGAGGGAAGCGCCAGTGACAAAACAAGCGGTACAGATCAAGACAACTCTAGCGTTTGGTGGAAAAACAAAAAATCGACGAATGCCAAAGGTCTGGTAGTCAGTGCAGACGACTTTGTTAGTCTCACGCCTTCTATCACTCGAGGTGCAGACGGTTCCATCCAGCTAGGTGATTTCCTTAAGCTGGCCAAAGGGAGCGATCTGATCGGCTCGGGTACTCCGAGCGGAAAAAATATAGGGGCACGTTAAAAGCCCAGCTTAATCAGGACGCCCTGGCCCATCTACCAACTTAGACAATTCTGCATAATATAGCGACCGGTGATTGTCCTCATAACCAGACAAAATATGAGGTGAACAGATCATGGAACGAAGAATCACACTGAAACATACACTCGCCTATGGAAGCGGTAACATGCTGGGAAGTGGCGCACTTGCGATTAGCGGTGCATGGTTAATGTACTTTTATACAACCTTTTGCGGACTGTCTCCCGTTCAGGCCGCGGCCATTTTCTCTGTTGCTAGCATCATAGATGCAGTCAGCAATCCGGTCATGGGCTTTATCAGCGATAACTTTCACCGAACCCGCTTGGGCCGTAAATTCGGCAGACGACGCTTTTTCATCATGATGGGTATCCCGCTGATGCTCGTGTATCCGATGCTTTGGGTAGATGGGTTGGGCTTCTGGTATTACCTGAGTACGTACGTGCTGTTTGAACTGGTGTATACCTCAGTCATGGTGCCGTATGAAGCACTAGCGTCAGAGATGACCCGCGACTTCGGCGCACGCTCCAGATTAACTGGATGGAAGGCCATGTTTGGCAAAATTGCCAATTTTGCCGCTGCCTTTATCCCTGGTCGCTTTATTGCTGAGTATGGCAAAGACTCTCCATTGCCTTTCTTTTATACCGGTCTCGTTTTTGCAGCTATTTTGCTGATTGCGATGGCATTCTTGTACAAAAACTCCTGGGAACGTCCAAGTGAGGAACTGCAAAAGGAACTGGAAGGTGAAGCTCCGCTTTCCTTTATAGATTCGATGAAAAAGTTGTTTATCGACATTTCCTCTACCTTCCGGGTCAAGACGTTCCGTCATCATCTCGGGATGTACCTGGGCGGCTTTTCAGCTGAGTGGCTGTTTACTTCTGCTTTTACGTACTTTATTGTCTTCTCCTTGTTTCAAAGCTCGGAGATGGTGTCCAATCTGAATAGCTTTAACTCTGTCATTCAATTGATTTCTACCTATTTCTTCATCCAATTCTGTGTGCGTAAAGGATTCCGTATGCCATTCATCGCTGCACTCGTTGTCGTTTGCTTTAGCGTAGCAGGCTATGGCCTGCTCTATATAACGGGAGCCTCTAATACGATGGTATGGCTATATGTCATCACACTGTTCATGGGACTTGGTACAGGGGGCGTCTACTATATCCCTTGGAATCAATATACGTTCCTTGCCGATGTGGATGAAGCGTTGACTGGCCGTCGACGGGAAGGAATTTATGCAGGTATGATGACTTTTGCCGGAAAAATGGTGCGGGCCGTTGTCGTCTTCATTCTCGGCTGGGTGTTACAGCACTTTGGCTTTGTATCCGGGGCTGATAGTCAGCCCGTCGCTGCTCAGCACGCCATCTTTTATGTACTCGTGGTCGGTACCATCGTTCTCGCGATCATCGGTATGATTGCTTCTGTCGTGATGAAGCTGGATATTGACAGCCACAAGAAGCTAATCGCCGAAATTGACCGCCTCAAAAACGGTGGTTCCATGAAATCAGCTAAACCGGAAGCCCGGAAGGTATTCGAGGAACTGACAGGTTTCCATTACGATCGGTGCTGGGGTAACAATAATGTGGGCTTCAAGAACAAACCCGTTGACCCTAAGACACACACTCCATCTATGTAACAACAATAACAATTACAGATTAAACATTTACTAAAGAGGTGACTGTATCATGGCAAATCCAACATCACAACCAACCCCCAGCCCTACAAAAACAGATTCTTGGGCTGTACGTATGAGCGATTCCGTTCTACAACGGAGCCCGGAATTTTATGAAAAATGGGAATATGACCATGGCGTGATTTACAGAGGTCTGGAATGGGTCGGCGAACTGACAGGCGATCCCAAGTACATGGAATTTATAAAAAAACATATGGATCATTTTGTTGACGAAAATGGCGTAATTCAGCGCTATAAAGTAGATGAGTACAATATTGACCACGTGAATAACGGCAAGCTGCTCTTCTCTCTGTATCGTGCCACAGGAGATGAACGATACAAAAAGGCTGCCTACCAATTACGCAGTCAGTTGGAAAAACACCCACGCACAAGCGAGGGCGCATTCTGGCATAAGCAAATTTATCCGTATCAAATTTGGCTCGACGGCTTGTACATGGGTGCCCCGTTCTACGCTGAATTTATCCGCGAATTCGGAGATCCGTCAGAGTTTGACGATGTGACCCTACAATTCAAGCTTTGCTACAAGCATACGCGTGATCCTGAAACGGGTCTGCTCTACCATGCTTGGGATGAGAAGGGTGAGCAGCATTGGTGCAACCCGGAAACAGGCTGTTCCAAAAATTTCTGGGGACGCTCGATGGGTTGGTTCGTTATGGCACTCGTTGACGTGCTGGACTATATTCCAGAGGATCATGCAGACCGTCCTGTCCTGATCGATATGCTGACGGAAACACTGGAAGCCCTGCTGAAAGTGCGTGATAAAGAAAGTGGAGTCTTTTATCAAGTGCTCAACCTGGGCCATGTGAAAGGCAACTATCTGGAAGCCTCTGCTTCCTGCATGATTCTTTATGCTATTGCCAAGGGCGTTCGCAAAGGCTATCTGCCAGAGCAATATCGTCAAGAGGCAGAAATCATCCGTAAGGGAATTATCGATGAATTTATCACGATTACTGAAGAAGGACTCGTGAATCTGAACAAAACGGTGCAAGTAAGCGGTTTGGGTGGTAAAGATCGTCGGGACGGTACCTTCGCTTACTATATCAGTGAGCCGATTATAACTAACGATCCCAAAGGTATTGGCGCTTTCATTCAGGCGATGGGTGAAGCGGAGCGCATCTAAACGATGCGGACTATATACTCTTAGATAGCACAAAGGACGGTGGCGATCAGCCCCGTCCTTTCCTCATTTATGCCTATCTTACTTACTTCATAACTTTAAATTCATATCCCTGTTTCTTCAGATATTCTATGATTTGCGGCAATGCTTTGGCTGTTTCTTCTTTACCATAGGTGTCATGCATGAGTATAATTGCTTTTTCTCGACCTTTGACTGACCTTATAAACTGGTTGATTAGTGCCGGTGCTTTCTTGGATCTTCCCTCTGCATCCTTCGTTAATACATTCCAGTCCACCTGATGGTAATCCTTTTGACGCAAAACCTTATCCAGAGCAGCCATTCCCTGTGGATCTCTTCTGTTCCATGTCATGTGCCCCCCAGGGAAGCGGATCATTCTGGTGGAGAATTCTGGCCCCAGAATACTTTTTAGAACCTGATTGTTCTTCTCGATCTCCTGCATAACATGATCCGTATTTACTCGTCTGTTCGGATATAAATATTTATAATTATGTGAGTACGTATGGTTTCCTATCGCGTGACCCTCTTTGACAATTCTTTTGATAAGGTTCCTGGTATGCTCATTTTCATTGGCTTCTTTACCTACAATAAAAAAAGTTGCCTTGACCTTCTGCTTTTTCAGAATATCCAATATCTGAGGTGTGACCGTCACGGATGGTCCGTCATCAAAGGATAAGTAGGCCACTTTTTTACCATCAGCTCCATCGGGCATTTGTCCTAGCATTTGCTGATTTAAATATTTTTCAACAAAGGCACCGTCTTCTACATCGGGATCGTTTTTTGGAGAGGCCGCTTTACCCTTTGCCCCTGCGCTGGATTTAACGTTTGATGATCCGGAATCCGTTTTTTTAGCAAGCTCCTGGGTCGGCGCGTGTGGCTTACTATCCGAAACCTTTATCGCAATGAAAGTAATGCAGCCTGCCACAAATAATATAATAGCAATCAGTATCAGCCTTCTTCTGTTCCTCTTCAAGCGGTGCTCACTCGTTCTACTATGTGAATAGCCCTTTTCCATTAGCTTATGTACCTCCACACTAAAATAAGAAAAACCACCGGATCAGGGTGGATGTACACACCTTAGAATGGACATTGGAAAAACCCTTAGGTTTAAGCCGGTGAAAATTTAGGGATGCACTTCAACCAGAGGACAACCTACTCCCGGTGGCTTTCTTGTCTTGCATTTGCATAATTACGAGTATCATTGCAGTTTATTACGATTGTTTCGTTAGGACCTGAGCTAACAAGGACGCATAAGCTTTAGCACCTTTAGGTTTTAAATGTACTCCGTCATGCTCGAAATATGAATTTTTACCAGAGCTTGCTGCATACCAGTCAATCATTGTAATTCGTGGGTCTTGGGATGCAGCTTCGGCAAGATGCTTGTTCACAATACTCTCCCATGGCCGAGGCACACGGGTATTCACGAGTATAATACGCTTCGTATCCTTCAGACTGGCGAGCAAATTCGCCAACTGATCCTTGGTGAAAGCGCCGTTCGTGCCCAGCTCAATGATAACTGTCTTACCTAGCTGTCCGTTCTGTCTTAGCTGCTCCAGTACGGCAGGCGCTTCGGCCATCTGACGGCCGATCCGCCCATCTACAACAGCTCCCGGGAAGGATTCCTGAAGGTACGACTGTACATCCAACATGACAGAGTCTCCAATGGCGGTCACACTCGACCCATCACCTGTCATAGGCGTAACTTCTTTGGGTTTGTCCGAAGGTTCCGACGGTTTCGTAACATCATCCGTAGTACCAGCCTGGACCACCGTGTTTTTAGGCGTCTGGGCTTGAGACGGGGCTGGGGTCTGCGCCTTGTTACCCTCGGACCCTTGCAGCTTGGTGGCTTGGGGCTCCTTGGAAGCCACGGATACCGTTCCGTGAAGTGGCGGCATCGCCTTTGCCTTTGCAACTGGCTTCTCATCACTTGATGCCGCCTGAATCGTTGCATCAGGAGAAGCCACGTACAGGTGGACGGTACCCATGAGAATACCTGCAAAAAGCACAGCCGCTGTAGTTGTAGGCATCCATCTCCACTGCGCCTGTCTACGAACCGCTGAACGGATTTCTGTAATCCAGTGGCGGAATCCTCCATGGCGAATCGGCTCCTCGATATATTTAAACGAGAGAGATGCCAGCAATACGGTAGCTAGCAATTGTAAAATGATACGCGTCATATGTACGCCATCGGTATCTACTTGAGGCGTCGTTAGCGTAATAACCGGAAAATGCCACAGATACAGACCGTAGGAACGGGCTCCAATCCAGCGTAGCGGCTTGATTCCAAGGAGACGACCAAGGTGGCTTACCGGATGAGCCAACGCTGCGACCACAATAGCAGTGACCAAGGCTATGCCCAGCAGGCCGCCCCGGTACAGAGATGGGTCGTATTCATTCGAGGCCCACGCCCAGTGACAAAGCAGCAGCAAGCTTATCGCACCGATGCTGTCCAGAAGCATACGCGCCTTAGCAGAAGCTTGCTCTTTCAGCTTGCCGCTTGGCCACACCAAGGCCAGCGCTGCACCAATTAGTAAAGCAAATCCACGCGTATCCGTGCCGTAATACACCCGGCTCGGGTCGCTTCCCGGTACGTAAATCACGGCCATCAGGAGTGCAGATATTAACGCCAGACAAATCACCCAGCCTGCAAGCACAATACGCTTGGGCATGAATTTTAGCCCGAGCGCCAGCAGTAAAGGCCACAGGATATAAAACTGCTCCTCCACCGCCAGCGACCACAGATGCCCAAGCGGAGAAGGGGGGCCGAAACTTTCAAAATACGAAACCTGATGGAAAATAAACCACCAATTACTCATATACACCAATGCGGCAGGAACATCTCCGCGCAAGGCCGTTAGCCGTGACGGATCGAAGAGCAACGAGCACAGGACGATGACAGCCACAACCGTCAACATGGCAGGCAGCAACCTTCTGGCACGACGCAGCCAGAAATCTTTCATTTTAAAACTATGATATGTATCCCACTGACTAACCAAAATATCTGTAATCAGATACCCCGACAACGTAAAAAACACGCCTACACCCAACAAACCGCCCGGCAACCAATCCGGATTCAGATGATACACAATGACTGCGATGACCGCCAGCGCTCTTAAACCATCCAAACCTGGCATATAACGACGTTGTGACGACAACCGATTAGACTTCATTTCAGCCGCCGTCCTTCTTGCAAATTCAAGCTCCCTGTCTGTTTCAATGCTCTTCTGCCCTTTCCCTCTCCTGCACATCGTCTGTGCGATGCCCTGTAGCCTTTTCATTCATTATATAAAACTTCATAATCGTAATGATTTCATTGAAGTTAAAATTAATGACAATGTTTTTATTATATCATTCCTTTCCACAGTTAGGTAACCACTGATAGATATACAAAAAAAGGCATCTCTTCCCTTAGGAAGAAAATGCCTTTTTATTCGTATTCTATTCTCTTAAAATTTGATGATACCTGAGGTATGAAGGAAGACCAACAACATCAGGATCGGTGCAACATACCGAAGACCGAATAACCATACATTGAACCAGAAGGGTTTGATGTTCGCATGCTCAGCCGCAGTCTTCCAGTAGTAACCTGTGAATATAACAATCAACAAACCGCCTAACGGTAAGAAGATGTTGGACGCGGTGAAGTCTACGAAATCAAAGAATGATTTATCCCCTACTTTTAACTCTGGCACCAGCCCCATGGACAATGCAGAAGGGACGCCCAGCATCAAGCACAGGACCGATACGACGATAACCGAGCGAACCCGGCTCCAACGCATACGCTCCATGACATAGGCTACTGGAACTTCCAGCAAGGATACCATAGAACCTAACGCAGCAACCGCCAGCAGTACGAAGAACAAACCGCCGAAGAATGCACCAAAAGGCATTGCCGAGAAAGCAGCCGGTAAAGCAATGAAAACCAACGATGGTCCTTGAGCCGGGTTAATTCCGAAGGAGAAGGTTGTAGGGAAAATAATCATACCTGCGATAAACGCATAGATTAAATCTCCACCACCAACGGCCAGCATGGCTCCACCCAGGGATTGACGGCGATCCACATATGCACCGTACGTGATCATAATCCCCATCCCAAGTGAGAGTGAGAAGAAGGCATGTCCCAAAGCAACCAATGCAGACTCTATACTTAGCTTAGAGAAGTCGGGATTCAGAAAGAAGGATACGCCCGCACCAGAGCCTGGCAGCATAAGAGCGTTAATCATCAACACGAGCAGCAGAATGACCTTGGCAGGAATCAAAATTTTATTGAACTTTTCAATCCCGTTCGATACCCCAAGCGTAACCACGACTGCTGTAAATGCAAAAACAACTAACAGCCAAACCAACGGCGCATAGCCGGAGGAAAAAGAAGCGAACTGTCCAGCAAAATCATTATTTGAAAACAGATTTCCGCTAAATGCCTCTACGGCATAATGCAGTGTCCAGCCTCCTACAATGGCATAGAACGACAAGATAACAAACGGTACGATAACAAACATGATGCTCATCTTGCCCCAAATCGGATGACCGCCTACTTTTACCATTGCAGAAGCAGCACTTCCTCGACCTGCACGACCAAGCGCAAGCTCTGCTAAAAGTACAGGCAAACCAACAAGCAACAGGCAGACAATAAACAATAAGAAAAATGCAGCTCCGCCATATTGTCCTGTAATATACGGAAATTTCCAAATGTTACCTAGTCCTGCCGCACTTCCGATCGCCGCCAATATAAATCCAGCTGACGAGAAGCGTTCATTTTTATCAGACAGGCTATTCTGCCCCTTGCTCAAATTCATTATATCCCCCTCATTCTCTCTACTTACGCATAAACATGAGCATGCGCACATAAATAATTTTTACTCATTATAGCGTAAGTAGGATGTAAGGTCATGCATAATTTTTCACTATTACCGGATTTATTTTCATAATGTTCGGTATCTACACAATACAACAGAAAACTACATTTTTTCTTCAATATCCTTCTTTATTATGGTCTCTCCCATGCGATTGGATACTTTTTGATAAATATACGAAATCGCCAACAGTACAACACCAAAAGAGAAGTAGGCTACAATCGTGCTTCCTGTCGTTAACAGGTGCAGATCATACAACAGCAGCTTACCTGTCGACAGCAAGGTCAAGCCCAATCCAAATCTGCGAATGTAGACCACTCGCTTGAGGAAGCCGTATACAATATACAAAATGGCCAGTAGCAAATACACCAGACTGAACACAAGACCAGCATCCCCCAGACGGAACTGAACTCCGAGAAAGGCGGTTATGATGCCCAGCAAATATACACCCATAATGACCGGATATAACTCATTACTTCTATAATGTCGGGTCATCAGTGCGTTCAAGAAATCCCTGCTACTGAAGAATACCAGCACATTGAAGGCAGCAAGTACCACCAACGCCACATAATCAGCAGCCGTATTTTGCGCATAATTTTCATGCAAAGTTGGAATCGCTACGGTGGCCACCAGTGCCAGCGCATAGCCTATGACGTACAACGCCAAGCTGTAGTATTTAATCACCCGATCGTACAGCAGCTTCACTTTAGGCAGGAAATAAGCCAACACCAGCGATACGCAGGTGTACAACAATACTTTGTACAAGGTGTAATGGGCAAACTCGTCGGATACAACGATGTTATACCAATGCCCGGCTTCATACAAAAGGTAGAAATACACGTTCACCAAAGCTACATATTTAAATCCTTGCATGATATGCATTTCGTACAACCGATTGTTTTTGAAAGCATTCGGACGGCTAAATTCAATCGCATAGAAGACGGTAACGACCAACATTCCCAGTGTAATGAGCGTATATTTGAGTCCAAAATAATCCGTCTCAAATCCTGACAACAGATATATAGGGAAATCGACGAAAAAGAATGCGCCCAGACACAGTAATAAAATGCCCCAGCCAGCTCGTTCCAATTCCTTCAACCGGTAACGGTGGCCATATAATGTAAGAAGAACCGCTTCGATCAACCACCCCATGGATAACCATCTAACTCCAAACTGGAACGGAATCATAAGGATGGCAAAGGTCAACGAAGTCGCATAAAATAATATTTTGGTTTGTTTCTCCTCTGGAATATATCGACGGACCCATTGTCCCAGACCCCCGTACACCAAGCAAAAGACGAGAGCCAACAAGCCTTTATAATCATCCAGGCCTGCATCACCGAACAGAGAATACAGAACGGAACAGCTCACGACTGTATTCAGAGCCAATAGGGAGAAATCCAGCCATGACAGTTTTGTTTTTAAACGGAACGGCACCCACAGTGTCATCCCGAGGTACATCGCAAATGTAATGACTGCATACAGCATGCTCGCTACGGCGCTTTCCGATAACCACGCCAGCACAATCATCAAGGGCGTATTAAGCAAAAAGCTGATATATTGCACGACGACCCACCGTTTGCGGAAGGATACAAGCAGAATCAGCAAGTTTAACAGGAACAAATAGCCCATGGCGATATACACGGCGTTCCCTTCCAGCCCGTTCGCTGCCATATAGGAAAAGAGCGGAAGATATCCCCCTACTAAACCAAAAGAGCATATCGTTCGGGATTCATACCTTAATGACAGTAGCACAGCGGTCACTGTAACGAGTACGGACAAGCCTATGCCTGTATACATTCCTATGATTTCTAACAAAAAGTAGCTGTAAAAAATCGATCCGTACAGTACAGAAATACCGCCGCCCAAAATACCGAGCGCAAAGGTCTGCTTCTGCTTGCGGTACAGCCATTCGCCGCCGCCCAGCATCAGCGCTCCTAGCAGAAAGAAGGCAACGCCCTTCATATTTCCTGTAAACCAGTTCGAGTATGAGTATTTAAATGCGGCTCCCACACCCAATATAATGAGCAAAATCCCCAGCTTGTTGATCCAGTTCAAGCCTAACTTCATTTCAAACTGATTTTGCTTCATGCGCTTCTGCATCGTTTCTTCGCTGATCTCTTCTTCTCCGAACTGCTGGAACTCGCTTGCCGTCTGATGAAGCAATTTGCGCTCGGCCTCCTGAAACCGCCTGCGTTGCTCCATGATTCGGTCTCGTATCTCCTCTGAGAACAGTCGTAATCGGGCGACGATCTCGTCCTGATCTTCTTTAAGCTCATGCGTAGTTTGCTGAATAAGCTGGTCCACTCGGTTTTTAGCCCCATATTCAAAGGATGTCAGCCGATTTTCCCCTTCTGTGGTTCTGGAAGCAAAATAGGTCTCCAGCTTTTCACGCGAAATGCGAATCATATTCGCCTTTTCGCTCAGCATTTGCTCCGTCAGCGCAGTGCGCAATTTTCCATTTTCCTGCTCAATATGTCGTACTCGCTCTTCCAAGTGAATGCAGCGAGCCTGATAATCCTCGAACTTTTTTCGCAGAACCTCATTCTCCAAAATGATATCTGAGGCTTCATAGTCTGCGATTAATGTTTGATACTCCTTGAGCAGCTTGTTCTGTTCTTGGCGGATCGTATGTAAACGATCTTTAAAATCCTCCATGTTCTCCTCCATCGCTGTCCATTTTGGTAATCATTACATTTTACATGAAATTAAAAAGGCATTATAGAGACTATAGCCTATTTTGAGCGTTAAATTGGTGCTTTTACTTAAATTTTCTTCCAGTTTCATCATCACAAAAAAAGCAGGACGAATATACATAAGAAATAAAGCCTACCTTTTCCCTTCGCAAACATGAAACCCGCATGGATGTGTTGCAGAGTCATGCCCTTGATTACCCTGCCGAAAATCAGTATACTAACAAAAAAGCAAACGATATTATGCCTGTGAAGAGCATCCAACTCGGAGGCGTTTACGCCAAGGACCATACGTTAGCGTAGGATATGGCGATATGTACCTAAGTAAACCGGACCCGCCCGTTACAGCGGAGCAAAGTGGATTGGAGAGTCATGACATCTGTCATGCTGTCCGGTCAATTTGGGTGGCACCGCGAGATCAAAGCGCTCCTCGTCCCTTATGGATGAGGGCGCTTTTTGTATTTTTATCCGAAAAGGAGTGCGGTGTCATGTTGGATATCAAATGGATCAGAGAGCATCAAGAACAGGTTCAGACGGCAGCAGACGGCAAAGGAATACAAGTATCGGTCGCAGAGCTGTTGACTCTGGATGAGCGGAGAAAACAGCTGCTTCAGGAAGTGGAACAGCTTCGGCAGAAGCGAAATCAGTGTAGTCAGGATATTGGTGCGCTAATCCATGCTGGTAAGAGTGAGCAGGCCGAAGGAGCAAAGCATCAGGTCAAAGAAATTAACGGACAGCTAGATCTTCTGGAGGCCCCGCAACAGGAAGTAGAAGAACAGTTTCAACAGCTTTTGCTTCTGATGCCTAATATCGTATCGCCAGATACACCACGGGGGAGATCAGATGAGGATAATGTAGAGCTGGAGAGGGTTGGAACGGTTCCGAACTTCGGATTTGAGCCAAAGGATCATATGGCGCTTGGTGAGCTTCACAAGCTTATCGATGTCCCTCGGGGTGTCAAAACAGCCGGTACCCGTAACTACTATCTGACGGGAGCAGGGGTTGCATTGCATCGGGCTGTGCAGCAGCTTGCGGTGGATCTGCTGACTGAACGCGGATTTCAGTTGCTGGATGTTCCGCTGATGGTACGTGCAGAGGCGATGCGCAGCACTGGTTTCTTCCCGCTCGGACTGGATCAGACGTATCGCATCACAGGAGAGGATCAGTGGCTTGTAGGCACTTCGGAAGTGCCGCTGGTCTCGTATTACAGCGGTGAGATCGTGGATGTTACGGACCCGATTCGGCTGGCAGCCGTGTCCGTATGCTTCCGCAATGAGGTCGGCTCGGCCGGAAGAGATGTGCACGGACTGTATCGTGTGCACCAGTTTGCCAAGGTCGAGCAGGTCATCATCTGTGAAGCCAGCCTGGACGCTTCAGAGCAGATGTTTCAGGAGATTACGCGCAATGCGGAGGACCTGCTTCAACTGCTGGAACTGCCCTACCGTAAGATGGCTGTCTGTACAGGCGACATGGCGCAAAAAACCTACAAGCAGGTGGACATTGAGACATGGATGCCTAGCCGTCAAGCTTACGGCGAGACACATTCGTCGTCGCAACTGCTTGATTTTCAGGCGCGTCGTTCCAACATCCGCTACCGTAATGCGGACGGCAAGCTGCGATATTGTTACACGCTCAACAACACAGCGGTTGCTTCGCCCCGGATTTTGATTCCGTTGCTGGAGCATCACCAGCAAGAGGACGGTTCGATCCGTATTCCGGAGGCTTTACGTCCATATATGCCGCGAGGTATGGAATTTTTGCGTACTCCCTTGTTATGAAAACAGGAGTGCACTTTGAAAAGTAGTACCCCATGAGCAGGATTTCCCATTGTATCATCGCAAAAAAGACGAAGGACAAATATCCTTCGTCTTTTTGATGTTTCATTGTGTCATTGTGCTTCTGCTTCCCAAGCGCTGGCAGGGCCAAAGAATTCATAGTGGATATCCGAAGCAGGGATATTCCACTCCTTCAACAGGCCGTATACCGATTGCATGAATCCCTCAGGGCCGCAAAAGTAATATTGTGCGTTACGTTCCGGTATCACGGATTGCAACCAGGCCAGATCCAAACGACCTTCCTTGTGAAAAGCCTGTGCCAGCCGATCTTGCTCCGTTGGTCTGCTGTAACACCAACGAACTGCAGCCTGTGCATGTGTGGCGACCAGCTTTTCCACCTCATTGCGCAGAGCATGGTTATCTCCGTTGACTGCTGCGTGGACAAAGGTGACAGGCCGATGCGGAGCAGATTTCACCAAGGAAGCCAGCATACTGACCATTGGGGTTAGCCCGACCCCGCCGCTGATCAGCACGACAGGTCTGCGATCTGCCCGATCCAGCGTAAAATCACCCGCCGGTGCAGATACCTGAAGCACATCGCCCTCTTGTACCTGCTCATGCAGATATACGGATACTTTACCTGCCGGACGTGACTCTACGGCATCCTCGCGCTTTACAGATATCCGGTAGTGGGATTGGCCCGGTGCATCCGAAAGGCTGTATTGACGAATATGGGTATTATGTTCGCCCGGAATTTCCATTTTTAAGCTGATATATTGCCCAGGCTCGAATTCAGGCAGCACCTGTCCATCCTGCGGCACCAAATAAAAGGACGTAATTTGGTCGCTTTCCTTAACCTTTTTCTGCACAACAAAGCTCTTAAAGTCTGACCAGCCTCCCTGCTGCTGTCCAGCCTCCTTGTACATTTCAGCTTCCATGTCTATAAATACATTAGCGATCACACCATAGGCCTCAGCCCATGCGGCAATGATCTCGTCTGTAGCCGCATCTCCCAGTACGTCTTTGATCGCAGCGAGCAGATATTTTCCGACAATTGGATAATGCTCGGGCTTAATTCCCAAACTGCGATGCTTATGTGCAATCTGACGTACCACCGGAATAATTTCCTCCAGACGGTCAATGTGCTGTGCAGCTGCGTATACAGCATTGGCCAGCGCCCCTTGTTGACGTCCTTGCTTCTGATTCGCGTGATTGAATATATTGAGAAGCTCGGGATGGGCCTCAAACATCATCTGGTAAAAACGCTTGGTGATTGTAGTTCCATGTACCTCCAAAACAGGTACAGTCGATTTGATCGTTGCAATGGTTTGCTCACTTAGCATCTTTGTATCCCTCTTCTCTCCAAAATAAGATCAACAAAGGGTGTATCAACATATGCCCCATTTGTTAATCCTCAATTTAAAGCAAGTATACCCAACTAAAGTAACCGTTTATGTGATTCTAGTCACTTTAAATTTGAATTATTCGAACATGTCAATGACAAAACGCACATTTAAAAACAATTCCGATATAACGAACGCACTTTCCCCTAACAACAGTTTCACCATTCTAAAGACTTCAATTTATTCCACTTGTAAACGCTTCCAATTGGGATAAAATCGAAGATGAGGTGCCGGACAAGCCGTTACGGCCCATCCTATTCGTGTTAAAGGAGGCAGATGATATCGTGAAGTGGATCCACAGCAGCAAATGGTTAGCCGCATGGATTTGTATCCTGTTCGCAGTGTCCAGTGCGGGTCTTCAACCCGACGTAGCCCATGCCCATACAACAGGAGTTACGCAAGCAACCTACGGGACCGAAGTGAACCAGGCGCTGAATGGTTTGGACGTCGCCAATGCCGAACTATCCCTGAGCGCAACAGCAAGCACGGCCATTACGAACGGAACGGATTGGAAAGACACCGCAGGTAACCCCATTCAGGCGAACAGCGGTAATATCCTAAAAGTAGGTTCCACTTATTATTGGTACGGCGAGCACGCCGAAAACTGGAAATTTGAAAAAGTGAACGTGTATACCTCAACCGATCTGAAAAATTGGTCCTTCCGCAGCACTATTCTCACCAAAGGTTCCGCCCCTGAGCTAAATTCGAGCAAAATCGAACGTCCCAAAGTCATCTACAACAAAACCACCGGAAAATATGTATTATGGGCGCACTATGAAAATGGCACGGACTACTCCCTAGGTCGTGTAGCCGTCGCTACCAGCGATACACCCGACGGAAATTTTGCCTACCAAGGCAGCTTTCGCCCGCTGAATTACGAATCTCGTGATATGACGGTGTTCACGGATACTGACGGTAGCGGCTACCTTATTACAGCTTCCCGTAAAAATGGCGGCGCCAACGATACGATGGCGATCTTCAAGCTGACAGCTGATTATACGGGCGTGCAGTCGTTTGTTGGCTGGATTTTTGAAAATGGCTATCGCGAAGCTCCTGCTGTTGTGAAAAAGAACAACACCTACTACCTGTTCACCTCGCAGGCATCCGGCTGGTATCCGAATCAGGGCGCTTACGCAACCGCCAGTTCCATGACGGGAAGCTGGTCTGCTCTATCGCCCTTCGGTGATCCGGCGGCTTATGGATCGCAAATCCACTCCATCGCCACGATTACGGGTAGCGCGGGAACCAGCTACATCTATATGGGCGACCGCTGGAACCCGCTCAATCTGAGCGACCACAAATTCATCTGGTTGCCACTAACTCTGAATGACGCCAACAAAACAGCAACCCTGAACTGGTACAGTAGCTGGGATCTGGATGCTGCGACAGGCGCAGTAATTCTACCGTCCCTTGTGAATCATGCACAGGGCAAAACAGCGACTGCTAGCTCAGCCGCATCCGGTTCTCCAGCTTCACTGGCGAACGATGGCAACGCCCAAACCTCGTGGAAGGCTACTTCCGCATCCTGGCCTGCATGGTGGCAGGTCGATTTGGGCAATTCCAAGACCATCCGCGAAGTGGGTATTTCATGGTTTATGTACAAAGGATCTGAGGCGTATTACAAATACAAAATTGAATACAGCATGGATGGAGTCAACTACTCCACGATTGATCGCACAGGTAATACCACATATGGTTTTACCTGTGACAAAGTCAATTTTCAAGCTCGCTACGTGCGAATCAACCTTGTAAATGCAGTGCTATTCAATAATCCGAACAACTGGTATACCCCGACAGTGCATGAAGTCAGATTGCTTGGCAATTAACTTGCTTCATTAAAAAGAACATGACAGGAGAATCCCATATCAAATAGGCTTCTTCTGCCATGCTTGCTTTACCACCTGTTTCGTACTCATTCGCTCAACGTATCCGATTTACTGTGGTAAACACAAATTTATCATACCGATGCCGTGAGAATGAGTATTCAAACGGTATACCCGTATCCAGATAACCTACCTGCTCAATTTCTAAAACCGGATCATCCACACCACAGTCCAAATACTCCCAATCTAGCTCAGTCGACTTGGACGCGCGGATGGTACGATGTGAACTGACAATATTAAGGCCCAGCTCCTCCTTAATATGTTTGTACACTGAGCCGTGCAACACCTGCTCGGTAATACCGCTGATCAGCTTGGTAGGCATGTATGTGCGCTCTATCACATAGGGCTCGCCCTCTACAATACGCAGACGGACGACATGATACACAGGAGAATTGGCATCAATAAATAGATGCGCCGCTACCTCTTCAGATGGAAATTGAACGTCAAACGCTATGATTTTACTTTTGATTTCTTTCCCGCGCAGTACGTTTGTCAGCCCCAGCATTTCATTCACAACGACATTAACCGGGACATTGTAGACCGATTTGACGATAAAGGTTCCGTGTCCTCTTTTACGATTCAACAGCCCTTCCGACACCAACGTATCCAATGCCCGCTTAATCGTCATCCGACTTACCCGGAACTCACTGGCCAGTGAAATTTCATCGGGAATCGGATCATCACTGCTATAGGTCTTATCTATAATACGCTTCTTGACCTCTTGTGCAATCCGTTCGTATTTATTCATCTGTCTACCACCTGTACTAAAATTTGTTTTATGTCAGCATTTTACCAAAAAAATCGGTAGCGCTGGTTCTTTTGGTTCTGCAGGCGGGGACATCGAGGTATTACGGTATAAGTAAGTATACCGAACAATATACTTTCTCACCAGCAGTATACAGAGTAACTTGGCACGGTGATAAAAAAAAGGCGGTCCAGAGGACCACCCACCACCTTAGAATCCGTTATTTTCGATCACTTGTTTGAACCAGTGCCCACTCTGTTTAACGGATCTTTTGCCGCCGTCCTGAAGATCGACAGACACAAAACCATAGCGATTCTTATAAGCATTCGTCCAGGACCAGTTGTCCATAAACGTCCATAAGTGATAGCCTTTCACATTGGAGCCCTCCAAGATGGCCCGTTGAACCCATTTGAGATGCTCACGGATAAAATCAATGCGATAGTCATCATGGATCATGCCGTGCTCATCCCTGAATTTTTCCTCGCCTTGAACACCCATCCCATTTTCTGAAATGAAGCATTCAATGTTGCCGTAATTCAGTCTGACATTGGTCAGAATGTCGTAAATGCCCTTCTCATAAATCTCCCAGCCCCGCATCTCATTCATCTTACGGCCAGGCATAGCGTAATAATCGAAGAATCGTTCCGGCACAAAAGGCGCATCTGGATTCGGCAGACTTTCGCGAGCCTTGACTCTGCGAGGCTGATAATAGTTAATCCCCAGCAGGCCCACCGTGCCTTGACGTATAATCTCCCGGTCCCCGTCTTCCATCAGCGGTACAAAGCCCTCTTGGCGCAACAGTTCCACGAGCAAAGGGTTAAATTCTCCCGTCACAGATGGGTCTAAAAAGGAACGGTTAAAGAACGCATCGCATATTTCAGCAGCCTGCACGTCTGCCGGGTGCTGACTACGCGGATAGGTCGGCGTCAGGTTCAAAATAATTCCGATTTTGCCCTTGTAGCCTCCCTCTTTGTATGCCTTAATGGCACTCGCGCTCGATAACAGGGTATGGTATCCCACCTGTACAGCTTTACCGAAATCCACTTCATTCGGATAATGGAAATCGTACAGATAGCCGCCTTCCACTGGGACAATCGGCTCATTATGCGTAAACCATTTGGCCACACGATCTCCGAATAGCCCAAAGCAAGTGTTAGCGTAATCTACGTAAGCTTCGACCGTCTCCCGGTTCACCCATCCTCCTTTTTCCTGTAAAGCCATCGGCAAATCAAAATGATACAAACTCACAAATGGCTCAATCCCCGCCTGATGCAACTCTGCAATGACGGCATTATAGAAATCAACCGCCTTCTGGTTCATCGCACCCCTTCCCGCTGGAAACAGACGCGACCAGGAAATAGAGAACCGGAAGGAGTTGTGACCAAGCTCTTTCATGAGTGCAATATCTTCTTTGTAACGGGTATAGAAACGGGACGTTTCGCCAGGTCCAACCCCGTCATAAAAACGGTTCGGCTCCTGCTCAAACCAATAATCCCAAATGTTCGGTCCTTTGCCGTCTCCCTCCATGGTTCCTTCTGTCTGGGTAGCCGAGGCCGATGAGCCCCACCAGAAGTCGGATGGAAAACGGTATTGAATGGTTTGCTGCTCGTTATCTTTCATTTCGGTATGATTCACAGCTCTACTCCTCTCTCTTTTGCATGAATAAGCTGCTAATCCAGCAGCTTATTCACATTACATTCCAACAGTTTGATCCTTACCTGCAATGGCTGCTTGGTTAAGCTCCTCTTCCTGCTCTTTACGAACGTTCATCCGATCAATAAATTTCAGGAATGGGAACCAAATGACAAAAACGACAGCCATATTAAACAACTGCAGTAGGCCTCCCATTAGAGATCCCGTAGCCATCATTCCACTAAAGAACAACGGCATCGTCCAAGGGACCTGTATTCCGTTAGGCGGTGGTACAAGCCCGGTGGACATCGCGAAGTAAGTAATCAGCGTAACGATCATTGGAGCAATGACCCATGGGACAAAAATAAGCGGATTCATCACAATCGGCAAACCGAAAATGACGGGTTCATTGACATTGAACAGACCTGGTCCAATGGCCAACTTACTGACCTGCTTCAATTGCTTGCTCTTCAGGAAGATCAGAATCGTGAGCACGACTGCCAGTGTCATACCTGTACCACCGATACCTACGGTATAAATATCCACAAACTGCTTGGTGATAATATGCGGCAGTTCCGCTCCTTTGGAGTATGCTTCATAGTTTTCAAGTGCCAGCGTATTCCAGATCGGCTCCATAACCGAGTTGATAATGATTTGACCATGAAGACCAAAGAACCATAAAAGCTGAACAAAGAAAATAGCAATCAATGTAGGGATAATGCCACTGCCCAAATGTACCAGCGGTGCCTGTACGGCATGATAAATCAGATCATGCAGGTTATTATGAAGGGTCAGTGTAACTACAACATTAATGATCAAAAATATGCCCAATGTAATACATGCCGGAAGCAAAGCGGCAAATGACTTGGCAACTGCCGGCGGAACGCCTGGAGGCATTTTGATAATAATGTTCCGCTGTGTCACTCTTCGGTAAATTTCACCAGCTATAAAAGCAACGATCATGCCAAGGAACATGCCTTTGGCCCCAATCCGATCCAACGGAATGACACCAGCAATCGTGGCACCGCTTTCTTGTGTCAGCACAAACGGGGTGAGCATCAAGAAGCTGACCAACGCGATCATGCCGCCGAATATGGGCTCGACCTTATAACTTCGGGATAAATAATAGCCGATCCCGACAACCACGAATAAGGTCATGATGTTCAGTGTGGCACTCGGCGCAATGTTCAGCAGACTGTTAAAAGTCGCATAATTGCCGTCGCCCATCCACCCTTTTAGAAACGGCAGATTGATAATAACGACGATGATGGAGCCAAAAACTGTTAATGGAAATGACAACATAAATGCATCACGTAGTACAGTAAGATAGCGGTTGTTGTTCAGTTTACCGGCAATAGGTATCAGTATCCGGCTTAATTTCTCAAACAAAGCCTATTCCTCCCCGCGAAGTGACTTGCATCAATAGGGTTGCAAGCTTTTTATGTCCTAAATTTCACATACTTATATGTTTCGCTATAAATTTCTGGATTTGAACAGCTCCAGCAATTCTAGAACCAGGTCTTTCATGGTAACCGTGGACATCAGATGATCCTCGGCATGCATCAGAAGGAGCGAGAAGGGAGTTTGGGTACCTCCCGCTTCCTTCTTAACCATTTGAAAATGGATATCATGTGCAGCACGTAAATCCTGCTTGGCTTGTTTGAGCAGTTCGTCCGCGCCTTCTACATTTTCATTTCGGTATTCAGTCAGCGCCTGAATTACTTTACTGCGAGCGCTTCCACTATGAAGAATAAGTTGGAAACTAATCTGTTCTTCCGTCAGTTCAGCTATATTGACTTTATCCATTTTTGCGTTCCACCAGCTTCACGGCCTGTTCATAGGCTTTCTTACCGTCAACCATTCCGTAGGCCATCATGTCGATCACTTCTACGTGAATACCATATGGAGCTGCTTCCTTTTCCAGTTGTCCTTTCAGAAAACTCATTTGTGGTCCAATCAATACCGCGTCAGCCTTAGCCATGTCTTCTGCCGCCTGATCTTGACCTACTGCCCAAATTTCAGCCTCGTCCCCAATGGACTTAGCATATTCCTGCATCTTAGTAACCAGCAAACTTGTAGACATACCTGAGCTGCACGCCAGTAAAATTTTTTTCATGATTATTCCTTCCCTTCAAGGTATTATTGGATGTTAAGTACTAGAAAACGTTTACAGCGTAATTATAAATCCAGTCTTTTCATTTGTCTATACATTTAGGTTATATGTATAGACTTTTTTTAAAATGACACGACTTCTTCACTTTTTTTCTTGAAAATGAACGTGATCTCTTATCTTTAATCTCTCAGTAATAGCTGAAAATTAGAAAAATTTAGAATATCAAGAAACATTCCTACATTTTTATCGTCTATATTATGGAAGACCTTACGTATGAGGGTAAGATTTTCCGAAGCCCAAAGTTAAAAAATCAACTCACAAAGGAGCTTATGCATGTTAAAAAAGTTAGGATTAGCTGCATTGATTCTGGTTACTAGCCTCTCCGTTATTGGAACAGGCTGGGCCGCATCCAGCACAACAACCATTGAAGTTTCTAAAACTGCTCTGGATTACAACATTGCTCGCCCGCTGAGCGATGGTGCTTTTCATGATGGCTTATTGGCCGCTGAAACATCCGCTGGAAACCTTGTGTATTACAATACCAAAGGAGCAAAAGCTTTCTCACTTCCCGCCGAGCTTAAACCCGTTGGCGATTTTCATGAGCAGCGAGCCGTCGTCAAAAATACAAAAACCAATCTCTATGGATACATTAACACCAAAGGGACACTGGTCGTCCCTTGCCAATATACCGAAGCCAATTTCTTTTCCGAAGGAAAAGCCAAGGTTACCATAGCAGACACCAAAGAAAATGCAATTATAGATCGAACGGGAAAAATCCTTTCTCATTTTAAAGAAAATGGGGAGTCAGAATATGTATTTACAGACGGTCTGGCCCTCGCCTACGCCCCCAACACTGGCAAGATCGGTTTTGTGAATGCCTCTGGTCAACTAGCGATTCCTTATAAATACAAATACAGTCGTGGTTTCTCGAATGGCTTGGCTATTGTTCAAAATAGCAAAGGGCTGTACGGGTATATCAATACAGCAGGGAAAGAAGTCATTCCTCCTCAATATCAATCCGGTGGAGACTTCTCGGAAGGATTGGCCCCGGTGCAAAATACCAAGGGAAAATGGGGATTCATCAATAAACAGGGAAAAGTCGCAATTCCCTTTAAATTTACGGATGCACAGGATTTTAGTGAAGGCTTGGCGAGTGTGAAAAATGCAAAAAATGAGGTTGGATTTATTGATAAAACCGGAGCATTGGTCATTAAATATCAACAAAAATTTGACGTTACCTCTCCATTCAAGGAAGGCTTAGCTTTAGTCGGTAAACAAACACAATCATCCGTCTCAGACGGCAAATTCGGTTACATCAATCGTCAAGGGCAACTGCTAACTAAACTTGAGTACAGATCCGAATCTTCTTCCTTCTCCAATGGCTATGCTGTTGCTTTTATCAAACCAGGCAAAGCGTTTATTATATCTAAACATTCCGTTTCAAAATAAAAAAGACGACCCCGGAGGCAGATCGAGTGGATCTGCTTCCGGGGTCATTAGATTTCCAATATCTTGTATACAATTAGTCGTGTGTGTAGAATTTTACCCCAGGCAGATCTGCTGCCACCCACGAATAATTAATGGTGTTACTGTTATAATTTTTGGTCCCCGCCTGTGCAACCTGTACCTCCTTCAAAATCGTGATCGATGAACCCTTCGGTCTGACAACAACCACATGACCATGCCCATCTGCTTTTTTGATTCCGATGGTAGGATACCCGAGATTTGCTCTTTTTTGAGCATCCTGAAAGGTTACAGTGTACCATCCCGGCGCATTGTTGCCCAGTAAAGCATCAGCCATTTGATTGGCTAAGCCACTTGGCAGGGAAGCCGACATCGCAGACATCACATCTTGTGCAAAAATATTACACTTCGTTCCACCTACTGGCGAATACTTTTTGTTCGTTTCTACCTTAAAACCGTCAATTACAGATGCGTAAGTACTTGCACTTCTAGCCATTGAAATTCCCCCTGAATATAAGTTGTAGAGGAAACGACGGAGTCGCTTGAACATCTGAATGGCTCCACATTCATTGATGTTGGCCTCAATTCCCTCTCAACTATTAGGGTGATTTCCGGCTTACTTTAACAACGTAATACGCAAAGAAATGATCAAAATTCACAAAAAAGTAATTAGTAGAAAAGTATATATAATACATCCATAAGATGGTATAATATCTCCCAGAATGGACTTATATTTTAGCATCGGATTGTCCCAATAAATATCCTTATAGATCGCTATCTAACGGAATACATAAAATGTTACGTTAAAGGGGTTGTTACACTTGGAACCTACAACCACGATACGCGCAGAACTGGAAAACTTCATGAAACAGAATGAGTTAAACATTACTCAATTCGGTCTGGTGGCAGGTATAAACCCGGGTACAGTAAGCGGGATCGTCACAGGCAACCGTACACTTTCCGTTCAACAATTAGATCGTATTACAGCCACCTTGGGTCACCCCAAAGGACATTTTTACAAGAATTATATTGAGGAATTTTTGAGTGCAACAACCCCTAACATACGTAGAGTCAGACCCCTTTTGTACAATTGTGCAGAGTTGAACATGTTGGATTGCATTGAGCAGGTTGTCATCTTGCTCATGGAGAAGCTAACATACGGTGATGCCCTATTTACCATAGCTGAGGACTTTTTCCAACAAGGAAAGTTTGCAGCGTCCATCATCCTTTATGAGAGCGTAGCCGTTGGTGAGAAAAAGCAGCACTCCGAGCGACTAGCCCTTTGTCAGTACCGCATTTTTATGGCGAAGCAAGGGGACGATCATGTACGAAATCTCGAAGCTGCCAATCAGTTTGAGCCCTATGTTGAGCGGCTGAATGAGGTCGATCAGTTGGAGGCACTAAGAAATTTGGCGAATATATATCTCTCGTTGCGCCAATGGGATAAGCTAGATAAGTGGGCATCTGTAATGGACTATAAGGCTCAAATTCAGTATCGTTTGACTTACCATCAGGAGCGAAAGAAAAAGAGAACTCCAAAGAGACCCATCAGACCGCTATTTTACTACATAGCCTATTCAAATTTGCTCCATGCATGTGTTTGTGAAGCGAAAGGTGACTATGAGAGAACACTACAATATATTCGCACTTATGGAGATGTGAGTTGGGTAGTGGAGACGAGCGAGGATGCTCAACATTGGAAGCAACTGTTCCAAGAGTGGGCAGAGGCTAATTTTTATGTCATTAAGCTCTTGTCCGGGGATGGGAGCGTAATTTCGGATTATGTAACATATATTGAATCAAAAAAGGATGAAACTCTTATAGCCTTATGCAACATCTTTGAAGCTGCTAACCGATATCATATTAATGTAGATAATGTAATCCAACGCTTTAAATTAGAGATCACAGAGTATATTAAACAACACCCAGAAAGCGTATATGACCCACAAAATATATCTGATCAGCTCATTCGTTTACTATACGAATTGGCTCACTACTGTTTAAATAGAGCTATGTATTCTCACGGTTTTAAATACCTAATAGACTGCTTAAGAAAATCTGCTTCATTAAATAATGAAGTATTCTACATCAAATGTACGGGATTGTTTGAGCAATTTAAAGTTTATTCAACCAAACAAATATGTTTAGAATATCACAATTTAATCACTGAAGTGCGGAAAGAAAGATTATTCTACTTTTAGAAATGCAAGTTGCTTTGAATTTGACACCTCAACCAAATGGCTACTACTACAATTGGAACTCTACTGTATAACCAGCTCTTCGAGCTGGTTCAGATTGTCGAGAAACCAAGATCATTTTAAGACCTTGGGTTTCTCTTTATGTTCTGGCATGTGTAACGTTGAGAAACGAGAGGGTTACCACCGTCTCTCCAGGCAATCCAGGTGAATCGCCATCTTCTTCATGTTCTGCACGGCTGCCGTTATTCAAGGCTTGTTCCCAGAGATTGGGGAGTCCGCGCAAACGGCAATAGCGAAACCCGTGAAGGTCTTTAGCATGCGCGAAGCTTGCTCTATCGTAGGTATAAAGGAGGCTACCAAGACTTCTCGACAGCCTGACGCCTTCCAATGAAAGCGCTATAAATAATTTATTTTCCCTTTTTACTTAAGCTCATCTTTTGTTTTTATCGTTCTACCGGCAACTAATATATATTGAAGAGGATCTTTTACAGTAACAAATGAAATGCTTTGAGAAACTGAGCTGTCCTTTTCAATCTTTGGACGCTTCCTATCGGGAATATCTACGGAAGCTTGATCAGCATCCATGTTAAGCGTTTGATTAAAGACAAATACTTCGTGTAAATCCTCCTTACCTATGTGAAACACAATCTTGTCCTTTTTCCAGTTGATAAGCTCAAGCAGAGTACCTCACCACTGGGATATGCTTTACAAGAATCTATATCAGAAATTGTTATTCAGAGTTTCCCCTCATCCGATTTCCTCTGGGAATTTATGCATAATGCTCATATTAAGAAGCTTCATACTTGGATGTAAATCTTTTTCGATCTTTAACAATCTCGTTTTTATAAGCATCTTGATACGTTTTATACTCCTCTGTTTTGGCTAGTTCATTAGCAATGCTCTCTTCACTAAGCTTCTGGATACTATTTTTCGAAAAAAAATCTTTTTTTACCTCTATGTTAGAATTAGGTCCTGATACTAGTAAAGAACCATCCTGCTCTGCGGTCGCAGTAAACACATACACCTTTCCTTTTTGTGGTAGGGAATCATCTTCAAATAAGAAATATGTGCTCTTATCTTCACTCAATCCCCCGGACTTTTGAAGAGGAATGGAAACATCTTTCTTTAGATTACCTTTTATATTATCAAGCACTTTAATGGAATAATTCGTATAGGGACTTTTCAATTCTTTTGGTCCATCTTCCGTTTCTTTCGTTACAGGAAATTTATAATCAGTTCCAGTCATTTCTTCTACAAATCCTACAAATACATAATCTGCAAAACCTACAACCTCTTTAGAGTTATCTACATTTATATCAAATGAAGCATGTAAATAACTGGTCGGAACCTCGCCAGCCTTCGTTATATTCTTGTCTACATTACTATTGGAGCAACCGGAAGCCAGCATGGCAATCATTGTGAAAAGGGACAGGAACATAAATATTTTCTTCATGCTAGTTCTCATTGGTTGTACCTCCTTAATTAGTATCTTTTATAAGCAAGAACGAATGAAGCTTTATCATTAGCGCTGAGCATTGTTATGGACGTAACAAACGCGTACATTACATCATTACTTGTATTATGTTCCAACCCAAGAGCATGAGCGATCAATCAATATAATCGGGTATACTACGCAAAATTAAAAAAGCCGAATGCCTTCAAGCAATCGACTGGGCGAAAACAAAAAAATGCAGTAGCTCAAAAAAATTAATCTATCAGCTTAACTTTAAAACTTGCATTAGGACTTGCTGTATAAGGATTATCATCAGGCAAGGGCGAAAATGGATTAGTCAGCATGAATAAAATCATGACTTTTCCATTCTTCTTATTGTCTATAGATACAGTGATTTTTTTGTTCTCTCCTTTAGCGAGTTTATCATAAATATTTTGATTGCTATTTATATTTACTTGCTCCCAATCGACTAGCGATACAATATAAAAATCAATTGACTCCTCCGATAAGTTGCCGTACAGAACGTTGAATCTTAGATTATCATCCTCCGTTTGTAACAAGGCTTTATAAGCATCACCTTGCTTACCTACAAAAATACCATCTATACGCGCTTCTTTTAATTTTTCACTATTCACTTGTTGAGGCCGCTCCATAGGAATTTTATCCAAATTCTTAAACAAATTTACTCGAATATTATATGTTTGAGATAGAGAATCGGCCTTTGCTAATGTGTTGCTATCTGTCACAACTTCATCTGGATTTTTGAGAATAATAAAATTTGTCGCATGGAATCCGTCTGTGATACCTTCTATTTTCACAGGAATTGTCTCACTTTGATTTTTAGCTAAAGTAAAGCGAAAGTACCGCATATCATTATCATGTATTTTAAAGTTTCTTTGCTTTCCATTATCAAAGACAAGCAATATAAATACCCTGTCCTGATTAGTCTTGTTCGTAAATATAATATTTTTTTCAAAAATTTCATCTTTTATATCAAATGAACGCTCGGCTTCTATGGTAGAATTGCTATTGTAAAGACCTAAGGAATAGCCCTGCGCCCTCTTTTCATTGGGTACTATGTTCTGCTCGATACTTGAATTTGTATCGTTGCTACAGCCTACAAACAATATAAATAACAAAAATATACATAACTTTTTCAGTTTTATCCACATCCTATTTTTTGAAAAAGAAGACAGGAAATTGGTTCCCGCCTCTTTTTCTATATTTAAGAGTAATTAGCCATAACTACCAACCGTTATAATCTTCTCTAGTTTCTGGATACCAACTACTATAGCCTTTACTTTCAAATGAGTGATTAGAATAACCATAAGCATCATAGCTCGGCAAAATCATTGTACCTTGCCATGCTGTAGCAGCAGCAAGATTAGTATTCGATTGTGTGTCAGAAGCAGTCGCTAATATCCCTCCATTGTGATATAAACGAGTCACTACGCCAAGTTTACTAGCAACAAACGAAGATCTTGTTTCTCCTGTTGAAAATAGCTGTGCCTGAGGAACAGGAAATTTAAAAGCTTTTCCTAATTTTGTGCTGCACGTCCAATCAGGAGAAGCGGCCAAAGTAATCCCACTTCCGTCTGACAAAGGTGTAAAAGTTTTTTCCTGCACTTTAACTATAAAATTGTCTTCATTAGTGTAGGAATAACTTTTTACAGATTCTGAGTCTTTTTCCGATACTTCAGTGGCAAAAGCGGAAGCAGAAAACATAAAAGTTAAAGCCAGCGTTCCCAATAAAACTCTCTTCTTCATAGTCTTTTTTCTCCTTTTTGTGAGCTTATTTATACAAAACTCCCTTACAACTCATAGTGTAATTGAGTTTGCATACCAGAACAGATAGGATACCTAACAATTAAATATAAAAAGTTGTTTCTATTAGTAATAAATGTATGTATAAAATACTATACAGTCTCACTTCATTATTTTTTATAAATCACTTTACCTTGACCATCTCGTATATCTACTTCAGTTGGTTTAAAACGTGTATCAGAACTATCACTTATGAAGATATATACTGTTTCTTTAACATCCATTTTTTTTGTCTGTGTACGCTGATTTGGAAAGGTAATAGATATAGTTTTGCCATACATAAGGATTTCCTCACTGTTAATAAAAAGCGCCAAATACGGAGAGCCTCTTTTGCGTCCAATGGTTTGCACTACCTGCTTTTTATCTTCCTGAATCTCTAATTCTCTTACAAATTCCTCTTGTCCATTTACTATAGTTAACATTCCGACTCCGATACGCTTATGATCTTTGTAAGCTATTAGAGAAAATGGCTTGTCTACATTATTTACTATTTTGTAGTTTAGTAACTCAAACTCTTCTTTGCCTGAAACTTTTTTAATTGTATCCTCATTAATGGCGGTGTATTTATCTCTTGTGAAGTAATTTGAAACTACAACGATGAGAACTATACTGATTAGAATAAAAACAATTTTCCATTTGCCTTTATGCATTTTTGCCTCCCTAATATCTAAATTCGAAGTGCAAGATGTAGATTTCTATTTATGTAATCTATCAACTTATTTATCCATATTATAGTGAAAAAAATTCATGTTGTCATTAACTAGAAGACTATACATATACCAATATAAACCAAATAAAATCCCATATTTCTAATACACTATCATTTGTTGATACCCATTGACTTACCTTGCTTTACGCTTGAAATGGTAGGAATCTTATAATGTTGGAATCTGTACAGATTCCAAGTTTCAAAACAGTATTAATTTCTTTAGAAATATTCACAAAAAAACTTTATGAGAGCATAATTCCTTTTTACATTGACCTTATCGATCAAATAATCAGAGTTAGACGAGCCGTTTTTTTGTTTTCTAGAAAAGATATTCCTCATGTACTTTCACTTTTCCCATAAATACACATGGCATCCTAAAATAAGTATCACCTAAGGAGGGGTGTATGATGGGAAGTGAAGAAACTTTGCAACAACGATTGGAGAAAAATCGACAGCGGCTCTATGATTTGCAAGCGAAATATGGACTAGAGCATATCTATGTACTCCGTCAATCTATGGTCTTGGACGAACTGATTAATCAATACAATCGGATATACTATGCAAAATTAAAAAAGCCGATTGCTTGAAGGCAATCGACCGGGCGAGAAACTTGTGGTGGGTCACTCGCCCTTTTATTGTAACATAGTTGCCAAATCATCCGATTGCCAGCTTTATCGTTTATTTTTCAATTCATTCATACAAGAGATACAGATCCAAGCATTTTTAAAATATGTAAGATGTTGAAGTTCGCCACATAAGGTACAAACTTTCCCCGTGCATTGTCGCATGATCAAACCACTCTCCGTCATCCAAAACTCCATGGCTGTATGCTTGCCAATCCCCAGACGCTTTCTTATATCCACGGGGATGACAATCCGACCTAAGCTATCCAAGTCCCTAACCATTCCTACGCGATCCAAGAAACAACCTCCTTATTTCAAAAATATCAGTAGCTCAAAAATAGGCATAAATGCTTGAAATAAGTAAATATTTTTCATGACATGGCAAGAACCGGAAAAAAACCGTGTTCAACATGGAGAAAATATAAAGCGCCTTGCCGAGGAAAACCTCCCAGCAAAGCGCACAGTTACGCGTTAAAGGAGAATCATGGGTACGTTCATGCTTTTTACCTTAATAAGCCAGACTCCCTCCCGAATATCCAACGATACGAACAGGCAGAAGAAAAAGCCTAATCATCACTTAACTGAAGGCTTTCTTCACTGATTACGGTTGGAACGATAAGCTCAGGAGGAGTCGTAGGCTTAGCTTGTGTTAAATAGTCTGCTGCCCCCATCATCAGAGCGATGCCGATAAATAGCACGACCCAATTACGATTCTTTTTCATCATCTGTACCTCTCATTCTTCACTTCGCCCGTTCAGCCACTTGAACCAATGGAGCAGATGACTGAATCGGTATTCATGCTGCAAAGCATACGTCCATACTTCAGGCTCTTCACCGGGTTCCTTCCAGACGAGCATGGAAAAGTGACCCTCTTCCTCGCTTGCAACCGACAGCAGCGAAAGACGATCATCCCCGAATCGGTATGGAGCCGATTCCACCCAGTAATTCCGCATATCGCTGATCCAGCTGCGAAACTGCTCTGTACCTGCGATCCGCAGCACCTCATCCGGCAGGAGCAGGTGCTCGTCGATGTCCTTCCAATCCCCCGCATATCGGTACCGCGCTGCCAGCATCGGACTGAGCGGTCGGGTTTTACCCGGGGCCAACGTAGGCATATAGGCGACGGGAACGACCGGACCGATACTCTGGATAGCATAAGACCGAGCTTCCTCCTCACTCATTCCGTAGGACATCGCCTCCGCAAGAAAATGGTTTCGTCTTACACCAAATTGATGCTGATACTGTGACATCTCATCCTGTAGCTCCAATACCATACCCTCCACTGTATCTGTTCCGATCATTCCCAAACACCTCTCATTCCAAAATATAGTTGTGCAATTCTCGTTGCGCTCGATACTTTGCCCAATTGAATTCAGACCAAGCCGATTCTTCTCTCGTCATGCTCGTCAAACGGGCTTGTAAAAACTCATCCAGCGCTCCATGTTCCTTACGGCTAAAGTCAATCAGCAGCGGAATCGCGTCCGCCGATAGCTCACTCAAATATTCCTTATCTATCACCGATGTCGTGCGATACCGTTCGAGATTATTTTCAGCAATCCGTATATCAATGCCCACATAGTTCACGACGACATAGGCGACCAGAGCGAGTACAATATAATATTTCGCCAACGGCAGTTGACGGAAATGAATGCGCATTGCTGCAATAAGCAGTAGCAAGCCCAGAAAAATCATAAACGCGTGTACCAAATAGCGGGTGTACGTATAGCCGTATGCTTCTTCGTACATAACCAGCCGGGTATATCCCGAATACAGCATCACACCCGAACAACCCACGAGTATGTACAGCAGGCCGCTGTTCATTTTTTGCACTATACCTGAGCCAAATTCAGTCCACTTCAATACACTGATCATCAGCACAAAGTTGATACCTGTTACCATAACCAGCTCCCCGAATCCTCTTCTCGCATATTCGGCATACGAGGTTCCTTCGGGCAGAGCACCTTCCCATGCACCAAACAAATATCCGAACTGCAACACGACGAACACAACATACACCAAATTCATGACAATCAGCACCGTAGCGGTAATTACAGGATCAAACTTGATCGCCACCGGCTCGTGGTAAGGTACTGTTGATGACTGAGTTTCTCTCTGCGTATTACGCGGAGCAGGCTGTACAAATCCCCACAAGTAACAGAAGAAACAGAAGGTGAAAAAGCAGATCCAGATCAGCCGTGGCAAACCACTCCCAAAGGTCAATGTGCCAATCCATTCGGGTATGCCAGATAACAACTTTTCGAACATCCCGTCTGCCGAAGCCAGCAGAGATATAATAATGAGTAGCAACGGCAAGGCAATAAGTAGACCGATTATCACTTTACCCAATACACGCTTACGCTCATCCTTTACATTCCGAAAGGCTGCCGTCTTAAACATTCGAAACGGAGTCACGATATGGCGAAAATTTTGATAAAACCAATGGCTTAGCGCCTGACCGATAATACCGGGTTCTGACCAGCCATGCCTTTTCTCCCCGAACAGCAGCACCATATGTACGCTAATCAGAGCAGGTATCGCCAGCGCATTTAACACATATAGGATCGGATTATTGAACAGCACGTATGTCAATGCCAGCATGAAAATGATCACAAACAGCAAACGCCCTATCCATGATTTGAGCTGGAAACGATCTCGATTAAAGGCATACATATAGGCGTAAAACCCAATAACAAAAATTGGCATAGACACGCCCAGCCCATGTCCGAAGAACAGATATTGATGAACCAGCGCCAACACAATTGCGCCAGCAAAGGCAGACAGAAACGACGTTTTCGGCAAAGACGTTCCATTCATCTTGTCATGCATGATAAATACCTCCGCAAATATGCTTTATAACCCTTATTGTAGATGATAAAATAAGAAGATAAAGAGAAATTAATTCAAACAAAATTTCCTATTTTATAAAAGTGGCTACGCTTTTAATCAAATATAGGGGAACCGGAGCAACCTTGAATGAAACTCCATGCCCAATTTTTACGACTTCACTCACACGCAGCTGACGACAAGGACGAAAACCATACTATAGAGACGACGCTGGATGAGCTAGCAGCTATTTTTGACTGTACTCACCGCAACGCCTTGATGATCATTCAGAAAATGGAGCAGCATGACTGGATACAATGGACTCCCCGCCGAGGCAGAGGCCGCCGCTCCAGTCTGCGCTTCCTTATTCAGCCGGAAGACATTGCCGTGCAATCCATGATGCAAGCCATAGACCGCCATGATATCAAACGCGCGCTGGATGAGATCCGAGTTCATTCGCGCTCCTCCACCATGCAAGAGCATTTGCAAGGCTGGCTGCTAAATTATTTTGGGCACCACGCGGAGGTGCGCAGTGATCAGCAGCAGATCGACACGCTGCGTCTGCCTATTCGCCAGCAACTTTATACGCTGGACCCGTTGTACTTGAACTGGCTTGCCGAGTCCTTCGTATCCAGCCACGTCTTTGATGGCCTGGCCCGTCGGGCGAACGAAAGCGGCGAGATTTTGCCGGGATTGGCGCACGCTTGGGAGGTGGACACCACTCGTACACAGTGGACTTTTTTCCTGCGTAAAGAAGTGCTGTTTCATAACGGAAAAATACTCACCGCTGAAGACGTCGTCTATACCTTTGAGCGACTGAGTCGGGCCCCGGGAAGGAGACTTTACCATTTTATCGTCCGGCAAATTCAGCACGTCCAGGCGTTAAGTCCGACGATGGTACGTTTCGTACTAAAGGAGCCAAACGAGCTATTTCTATCCTTCCTGTGTACCAGCCGGGCTGCGATTGTGCCGCGTGAGCTTAATCAGGTGGGTGAAGCCGCCTTTGGCATCCACCCTGTCGGTACAGGGGCATTCAAAGTCACGGAAATGAACGAGAGCCTGTGTACACTGGAGGCTTTCGCACCTTATTTTCAAGGCCGAGCTCATCTGGACCGAGTGGAAATTGTCCAACTCCCGTGGGCGACTAAGCTGGAATCGCCGGATACGGAAGACACCGCTTCTTCTTTTCACATTATCCATAATCCCGTATCGGCGGGAGATACGGATACCGCATGGAGCCAGATTCACTCAGCGGCTTCGGTACGCAAATTTATCACATGTAATACACACAAGGATGGACCGCTGCGTAACCCAGAAATACGTGCCCGCATTGTAGCATGTCTGGATCATCGCTCCCTTCCTCCAGCAGTAAATTCATCTAACGATTCTTTTGAACCACTGGCGGCACTGCAAATTGCTACCATTCCCGAGTATAAAGCGGACGCAGACCGGGTTGCGGCTCAGCTCGAATCCTGTGGGTATACCTGTAACATCGTGGCCGCATCTATGAATGAATTCAAAAGCTCATCTATCCGTATGGAGTCAGACTTAATCATCTTTTCTCTCTTTCGTGACCGTGATGAGCAATTACGCCTGTTTGACTTGTATCTGAATGTATCCGGACATGTTGAGCCTCATAGCCGTGTGGATATCGAAAGACTGCTGCGTGAAATTGCACGGGAGGCCGATCACACTGTTAGGGCGCAGCAATTTGAACATATCGAAACTCGGCTCATGGATGAGCACCAGCTGCATATTTTATATGAAAAACCCGTTCAGACGGCCTATCTCCCTTCTGTGCGCGGCGTATCTTTTAACAGTCAGGGCTGGGTGGATCTGCGTCATGTCTGGTTTCCACCTGCTGTACCTCCATCATCCAAGCCTTGAGCCAAGCGGTCCATTCAAGCGCATCGGATGACCAAAAAAAGGTATCCTCTTTTCACAAGAGGATACCTTTTGGGTTACGACAATCCAGACCTTTTCAAGTAGATGGTTCAAGGGATGAAAGCGCCCATCCCCCCAACCCATGACTGTGGACATCGCTAGGATCTTCCATAGGAGGGGTAACGGGTGGAAAATTCAACAGGATAAAAACATTAAATGCGAGCAGAGAAAAAACGATCTTTTTTATCATGGATGTACTCTACCTCTCCAAGTAAGTTTTTATATTCCTCTTTGTCCTGAGAAGTGGCAGTATGCCGATACTTTTCAAATAATCCTACACATTTGATGGTGACAGGATTACCATTCAGCACGACGGAATAAGAAAGGCTCTCAAGCAAGAATTTCATACCTTTGGTATAACGGTGTTTGTTGAGATCATAACAAGCCATCTCTGCCAAAAATCGTGCATAGAGATCTGCTGACATTTGCTCCGTATAAGTGCCTACCTTAACATGCTGATCTGCAAATGCCTCAATTTGTTTTTCAAAACGTTGCAGTACATGGTCTACATTAAAATCATAACGGTTGGCCGCTACCATAATTTTATGTAACCCCACGAGAATTTCGCCTTCGTTTTTTTCCAAATAATCTACATACTGTGGAATCACATCCAGACTGCCGGACATCAACTGGTATAAATACCCGTTGGCCTCAGCCCAGTTGCTACAAAGGGCCTTCAAACGCCGAGCTTCTTCCGTATCCTCTTGCACCCAGCTCAAATCAGAGTATAGGGATACAAATTCCAGTGCCTTCTGATAATCCCCGCGCTCATCCCACACCCCGGCACGCAGCACGTAAGAATATACAATATACATAAACAAAGGACCCTTAGGTTCCTTGCCACGCTCCGGTCTTCTGGTATTTCCGTATTTTTGCTCGTATTGTACCTTGGCTTTTTGAGCCATTTTTTCAGCATACCATTCTACTTTATCCCAACGCCGCAAGGAGGCATAGGTATTAGCCAAGTCTCTTAAGGCATCCAGTTGGTCTGCTTCACCCAGTCGGTCCACAAAGCTTTCGAAATGTGTGGCTGCCCATAAATTTTCGTCCTGGTCATCACCAACGGCAATCGTAAATAAACGGTATTGGCAGAGCGCCAGACGCTCTGAATGTTGGTACTTCTCACTTTCCGAAACATTTTTATAAATAATTGCAGCAGCCTCGAGCTTACCTTCGCTGAATAATTCTTCTGCTGTCTCAAACAAAGCTGGGGCGTATATGAGATAGTCCATCATAAACTCCACGACTTGCTTAATACAATCCAGTTTGTTCAGCTCTGCACAGCGATGCAAAAAGGGACGAACCCGTCGCCAATTCGGTGCCGTATTCCGTATAAATTCATCAATGTATAACTCATAGAGGCTCCCTTCTTCAAGCCCCATGCCTGCACCAATCCTATCCAACAGCAGCATCGCAATCGGACGATTACCGTTAATAATGGCACTGATCGTTCCTGCATTAATACCTGTGTTCTCCCCAAACTTACTAATCGTAATTCCTTCTCGTCTGATGTACTGTTCCAGCTCTGCGCGAATTGTGGTTGTTTCCTTCAAACCAGGCACCCCCAGGGATTACTTGCATGATTACAATACAAAAAAAGAAAATTCCCGTGAATATTCCCTTAATTATACAAAAGAAAGCTCGCTTAGCCAACCGCTCCAGTAAATTTATATCAAAAAATTCAATAATTCTCCGAATTGCCGTATACTACGGGGAGGTGAGCCGAGCAGCTACACCCAATCGGTACGCAGGAAAGGATACGACAAATGGACAACACCCCTACAGCAGAACAAGAAATTGCACAATGGATGGTCGCGCAGATCCGTGAAGTGGGCACCCTGAAACAAGAAGATGCAATTGCATATGTACGCTCTAAGTATGGAGAGCAGTATGTGTTTATAAGCGAGCATGGTCATGTATCTCTGGAAAAAGACATCAAAAAAGCATTTCGCAAGCTTCATGGTGGCAGAATCGCCTGGGATCGTGACGGATTTCTCTGGGCCTGGACTTAACAAGCAAAAGCATCTGCCCTAGGCAGGTGCTTTTTTAATGATTTATCCATATATCCTCTGAAGTCGGTTAATTTCTTCCTTCACAAACTGTCGGAGTATTACAGGCTCCACAACTTCAACCCTGCCAATCCAATCCATAGCATCGCGGCAGGCCGCTTCATAACTATACATGTTGACCGTTAGAATGAAATGAGTGCCTTCCTGTACAGACTGGATGATTTCCATCCTTTTCGCTATGATTTCCGCTTGCTTCTTATTCGTTCGGATCAGAACGGGATAGTATTCTTTCTCTGCACAAAGCTGCTTAAACGCGGTTTCTTGTCTCATCCAATGATGCTCCAGCGAAAAATCCTCCGGAACCTCAAAGACTTCCGCAGACGGCTGAACCTCCTTGATTCGCTCACACTTAAAGGTCCGAACCTCCCGCCCAACTTCACAGAAGGCAATGAGGTACCAATCTCCTTTTTTCACCACAAGTCCGTAGGGATGCACATGACGGGAAGAACAGATTCCGTCAGCTTTTTCATATTGAATGTTTATTTTATGGGCCCCCCACACCGCAGCTCTTACGGACTCAAGACAAGGAATGGCTATACGTTCCGTCCACCACGGCGTATCATCAAAATAAAACCGCGCTTTGGCTTTCTTAATATCGGACTGATACGAGTCTGGCATCGTCTGTTCCAGTTTGAGCAGAGCATTCTTTAACTTCAAACCCGATTCCGTGGGCCCGCCTGTATAAATGCCCATCCCTGTTAAATACAACTGAATGACATCCCCGCCATTCAACTGTTTCAGGTTCGCCGTATAACCCTCCATTAAATAAATTCCGCCCTTCGGGCCGGAAGCGGTAACAATCGGAACGCCGGCTTCAGCCAGGAGGTCGATATCCCTGTAGATGGAGCGTACAGAGGTTTCCAGTGCCAACGCCAATTCCTTGGCTTTCATTCTCCCTCTAGATTCGATACATAATAAAATCGCGATTAAACGATGCAGTCTCACAATCATTCCTCCACAATAGATGGTTAACCCGAATTGAAAAGATAATGCAAAGATTGTTGACACCCTGTTGGCAGTAATAGGTGTGTATCATAGAAGTAAAGAGGTGTGATGGATGATGAATATTGGAATATTGGGGACGGGATTCGGCGCGTATCATGCCTCACTGTTAAACAACCATCCCAAGGTAAACAGAATCATGGTATTTGGAAGGAACGAAGCCAAGCTGCAAAAGCTGAAAGAGGAGCTAAACGTAGAAGTCACACAAAATATAGAGGATATTCTGCTGGATCCAGACGTGGATATCGTCGATCTATGCCTGCCTTCCCACCTGCATAGGTCATATGCGGTGGACGCGCTGAAGCACGGTAAGCATGTATTTTGTGAAACACCCGTTTGCTTTGATCTCGAAGACGCTCTTCTTATGCAACAAGCTGAGAAGCAATATGACAAAAAGATTCTGGTCAACCAGTTCATTAAGTTTGACCCTGCCTATACCTATCTGTATGAAGCATACCGCCAACAGAAATACGGGAAGCTCATTTCCTTATCTTTGAAAAGAGAAACGTCTCCTCTGTGGGGGGATCTTGGACTAAGCTCCATCCCTGCTCAGTTCATGATTCATGAACTGGATTTATTGACCTGGCTATTAGGCCCCTGTGATCCTTGTACAGTCTGGGGTACAGAAGTTACTCATCCTGAACAAGCACAGATTCGGGCTTACTTTCAGCATCGGGATACATTCACAGAAGTCATGGCCTCATCCCACTTGCCGGGAAGCTACCCATTCACAGTGGCCTATGAGGCATATTTTGAAGAGGCCAAGCTGGTATTTCATGAAAGCGACGAAAACGATCTTATACCTACCGCATTATATGAATATACCGCATCAGGACAGCAAAAAATCAACCTCGAATCTGCCAATCCATACGAAAAAAGTTTGGACCATGCACTTGAATGCTTTGGTGGACATCCGGAAAGCCTGATTCCACTGGAGTCAGCTGTACAAGCGCTGAAAGTGGCTATTGAGATTAAAAGCAGACTGGGGCAAGCCCAGCGTTAACCCGGTATTTTTGCAAAATCCTCATCTACGGAAATCAGCTTCCTATAAGGAAGCTGTATCCGCAGGCAAGGAAACTTCGTCCGCGTAGTTCGTTGCCATAATCTTGGCTACCCCTGCCGGGTCGTCCGTCTGCCCCAACGCCCACATCATTTTCGTCACCAGCGCTTCCGTTGTCATGTCATACCCCGGAATAACACCCTTCTCCAGTACCTTTTGCCCCACTTCGTAAATCGTCAAATCCCCGCCCTCATAAGGACATTGAGTAGTCACGACAATACTCATACCGTCCTTCATCAGCTCCTCTATTTTGCTGATCAGGCTTCTTTCTTTAAAAGGAACGCCGCCCATACCAAAGCCCTCAATGACGATACCTTTATAGCCCAAGCCCTGAATGGCATCGAAGATCGCCGGATTCGTACCCGGAATCAGCCTGAGCAGAAATACCTCCGAAGCATACCCGTCGTTGTATGGGTGACGAGCGGTACCGCGATTTGCAAATACGCCCTCCGTATAGATCACCTTACCGTTCTCCACGAGTCCGATATACGGATAGTTAATACTCTCAAAAGCATTATAGCTGCGTGTTCTGATTTTTGAACTGCGGCTACCGTTGATAATTTTGCCGTTAAACACGACAAAAACCCCGGCCACCTCGCCACATGCGGTCAGGAATGAGTCGATTACATTCTTTTTGGAATCGCTGTGCTCCGCCAAAATAGAAACCTGCGAACCTGTCACGACGACGGGTTTGTCTACAGTTCCCAACATGAAGCTCAAGGCTGATGCTGTATAAGCCATCGTGTCCGTGCCGTGTGCAATGACAATACCGTCGTATTGATCGAGCGAACGATGTACCATCCGGGCGATGGAAGCCCAATCCTCAGGTTGTGTATTTGTGCTATCAATGCTCATCAGATTATGGGCATCAATCTCGCAAATCTCCTTCAGTTCCGGAATTTCCGCCAAAATATTTTCAGCCGATTGGGTCGGTGTCAGGCCGTTTTCCTGATAGGAGGAAGAAATGGTCCCTCCGGTATTAATGAACAAAACCTTTTTCATATCCAATGTTCCTTCCCGATTACATCTTCACTGTATTGTTCTTAGAATTTATCATGAATAAGTGTGATAAGCTACTTTGCAATGGAAAAGAATTGGAGATATGAGGGGCCAAAAAAGCACGACAAACAAGCGCGGGCTTTCCTTCCTCCTGCGACTTGTCTAACGTGCTTTTTACATAGGTGCAATAAGTCTACAGCGCCGCTGCACATACCTATAAGCCATCCACGTACTTCTTATGGGGATACAGGCTGCTCCTGTGGCACTCTCTGTACCAACGCTTTGCCCAGAAACTGCCGTGTCCGTTCTTCCTTCGGATTGGTGAAAAACTGCTCCACGGGTCCCTGCTCCACGATCACGCCATGCTCCATCAGCACAACCCGATCCGCTACATCTCTCGCAAAACCAAGCTCATGCGTGACAATAATCATCGTATTGCCTTCACTCGCCACCTTTTGAATCACGGACAGCACTTCATCTACCAGTTCAGGATCAAGTGAAGATGTCGGTTCATCGAACAACAACACCTGCGGATTTAGTGCCAAAGCACGGGCAATCGCAACTCGCTGCTGCTGTCCACCCGAAAGCTGGGCAGGATAATAAGTCATACGATCCTTTAACCCGACCTTTTCCAGAATGCCTTCACTGATCTCCCTCGCCTGCTTACGATCCAGCTTTTTCACACTGGTCAGACCAATCATCACATTGTGGAGTGCATTCAAATTTTTAAACAACTGATATTGCTGAAATACCATGGCCGTTGCCATCCGTAGTCCGAGAATGTCCTTTTTTCCCGCCTTGGCCGCGTCTACCTTTACACCGTCAATTTCAATGACACCACTGGTCGGCTGTTCCAAAAAATTAATGCTGCGCAGCAGCGTGGACTTCCCCGATCCGCTTGGGCCCAGGATCACCACGACTTCTCCCTTGCCCACCGTCAGGTCTATGCCCTTCAACACGTGATGCTGTCCAAAATACTTATGAATTTGATGAAGTTGAATCATACCCTTACTCACTTCTTTCGTAAATTCGAATACGCTTCTCCAGCACGACAAGTCCGCGCTCAATAATAATGCACACCAACCAGTAAATCAGAGACACCGCAACATACACCTCAAAAAAAGCCAGCGCCCGCGCGCCCATAATTTTAGCCTGTCCCATCATATCGACGACACCAATCATAAAAATAAAAGACGTATCCTTCACTGTACTGATCAGCGTGTTTCCCAAATTGGGCAAAGCCACCGTCAACGCCTGCGGCAGTACAATTTTGAGCATAATTTGTGTTTGGCTCATGCCGATGGAATTAGCAGCCTCAAATTGTCCCCGATCGACCGAATGAATCGCCGCCCTAAATGTCTCCGACAGGTATCCCCCGAGATTCAATGAAAATGAGAGCAACGCAAACAGCTCGGGCGGAATGACATAGACATTGAACTGCTGTAAGAATCCATATTCGCTCTGGAAATAATACAGAAACTTGGGTATTCCGTAATATACGAGAAACAGCTGCACAATGAGCGGTGTTCCCCGAATGTACGAGACATACAACGTAGACAATGGCGCCAAGACAGGCACCTTGTATATCCGGATTAAAGCCGTAGCTAACCCGATGATCCCACCCAGCAGCATGGACACAAACGCAATCCATAAGGTCACGGGGAGATACTCGACGATCTGGGGAAGGCTTTTCAACATATAATCAAGATCAAACAGCTTTTCCATAGGAACCCCACTTTACCCTTTACATTGTTATTACTGAGGAATAAATTCTCCACCTGTCCACTGTTCAGACAATTTTTTCAGTGTTCCGTCCGTTTTCAGCTCTTTAATGATCGGGTCGATTTTAGCTTTCAGCTCTTCGCCCTGCTTATCCTTTTTAAACACCAGGTTGATGTTATCACTTTGCACCGGCTCGCCCACAGCTTCCACCTGCAAACCTTCCTTCTTGATCGTTGCCGCCGCCATAACCGGATCATTCACATAAGCGTCCACTCGGCCATTTTGCACGTCTTGAAGGTTATCGGACGAAGTGCCTGTATCATTGTATTTTAAAATAATTTTATTCCCGTTCTTCGCATTATACTGTTCCAGCAACTGTGTGTAGGAGTCGCCTACCGAGGCTGCTACCTTCTTGCCTTCCAAATCCTTGAGGGAATGAATATCCGTTCTGCCCTTTTTCACAATAATAACAGACTGAGCCGAGAAATAGGACTCATCCGAGAACAAATACTTCTTCTCACGTTCAGGATTTTTGGCAACTTCATCTGCAATCATCTGAACTTTATTCGAATCCAGGGCAAGGAATATCGCATCCCAACCCGAAGGTACAAATTCAATCTTATACCCGTCCAGCTTCTTGTCGATCTCCTTGACTACTTCCACATCGTATCCGGTCAGCTCATTTTTATCATTCGTAAAGGCAAACGGTGGGTAGTCATTTTGTGTGCCGACATAGATGACCTTATCCCCCGATGCCGCATCCTTCGAGGAACATCCACTCAAGGCACCCGTTAATAACACAAGAGATAGGCCAATCGCTGCTACCAAAGCAGATTTCTTCATATTATGACATCCCCTTTTTAATATCCAAGTAATTTACTATGATTTTATATTATAACGGGTTATTCAAATAATACAACAAGTAAATTTCATATTGATTATTTAGCTATATGTTGCACAAAAAAAGACCCTTGCGGGTCCACTGTTATCCATGAAGCGGAAAACGCTCTGCTGGATGCTCTGGCAAAATGGACGAGATCAACCGCCGTACAGCAGGATGAGCAGATTCAAAAATCTGATCCTTCTCATCACAGCGCTCGATCAATCTCCCGTGCTCCATCACAGCAATGCCATCGCAGACGGCGTATGCCGCCCGAATATCATGCGTGATGAACAGATATGACAATCCAAACGAAGATTTCAGTTCTCCCAGCAGGGATAAAATGTGCATCTGGTGAACCATATCCAGACTGCTGACGGACTCATCCAGCACGATCAGCTTTGGTTTAAGCGCAATCGCCCGTGCAATGTTGATCCGCTGCAATTGTCCGCCACTGAACTGATGCGGATATTTAATCCGATCCTCTGGCTTGAGGCCAACCCGTTCCAGCAGGCTTTCGACTGTTCTTTTTTGTTCCTGCGCCGATAACCGTTCGTAATTGTCCAAAGGCTCCCCAATAATCTGCCCAGCGGTCATTCGGGGGTTTACAGCAGAGTGGCAGTCCTGAAATACGACTTGCATATCCCGTCGCAGTCCCCTGAGGACCTGGGGACTCGCATTATAAATGTCCTGTCCCTGGAACAGAACCTGACCCTCCTGCGGCTTCTCCAGCCCTAGAATAATCTTGCCCAGCGTGCTTTTACCAGCTCCACTGGTTCCAAGTAAGCCCAGGCAAAATCCACTCTCTATAGTAAGCGAAACGTTAGCCAACACAGGGGGACGTGGTTCAGAGCGGCCCAGCCATTTGCGCCTTCCATAGCTATGGGTTACTTCCTTCACTTGTAGCATGCGCATTCGCTCCCCTTTTGAAAGTGTGACCGTCGAACAGGCGACTAACCACCTACCTGATTTATGCCCCGAAGAGACAACTTGGGTCTGACATGCAGCAGCATTTTCGTATATTCATCCTGCGGGTGATTGAACAACTGATGGACCTCAGCCTGCTCAACAATACGACCCTGCTGCATGACAGCCACTTCATCCGCCAATTGGGAAATGACGCCCAGATCATGCGAGATCAGCAAAATGGACGTATTGTATTCCGTACGCAAGCGATCCAGCTCTCTTAGCACCTGTAGCTGATTGACCACATCAAGCGCCGTCGTCGGTTCATCGGCAATAACCACTGCTGGCCGCAGACACATGGAGATGGCGATCATGACCCGTTGCAGCATCCCGCCACTCAACTGAAACGAATAACGCTTCATCAGCTTGGCTGGATCGGGTAAATTCATATTTTCCAGAGCTGTTATGGCAAGTTCATGGGCCTGTCGTTTGGTTAATCCGGTGTGCGTGCGAACCGTTTCCATAAACTGAGCTCCGATCGTATACACTGGCGTAAAGGCACTCATCGGGTTTTGCATAATAAATGCGATTTCCTTGCCCCGAATACGCCGCATCTCACCGGCCGCCATTTCGTTCAGCTCGCGCCCATTCAGACGGACACTTCCTTCTATATCCATCGTCTGGCGATCCAACAGTTGGAGCAACGCTTTACAAGTCACCGTTTTGCCGCTTCCACTCTCGCCGACAAGACCCAGAACTTGTCCCCTTCTCAGCTCAAAATGAATTGGCTCCAGCAGAGACACCGCTCCTGCATCGGTTCTGAGCTTCACCTGTAAGTCGCTGACCTCCAGCACCTTCGCCCTGTCGTCCATCGTTGTAACTCACTCCTGTTTTACTGACGTTTGGCAATTCCGTATCGGTCGGACAGCGCCTCCCCCAATATATTGAAGGCCATCACCACCACCAGAATCATAACCCCCGGATAGATCATTAATTCCGGATGGCTGCGGATGTATCCCGTTCCCTCATGAATCATCGCTCCCCATTCGGGAGTCGGCGGTTGGATGCCCAAACCGAGGAACGACAACGCGGAAATATCCATGATCGCCCAGCCCATTTCCAGCGTACCAATGACCACAATCGGCCGCAGCACATTCGGAATAATATGCCGCCGGATAATGGCTCCTGAGGAGGACCCGCTGATCCTTGCGGCAGCTATAAAATTCCGTTCTTTCAGACTGACGACCATATTGCGGCACATTCTGGCATAATACACCCACTGCACCATCATTAATGCAAGCAGCACCTGCATGAGGCCCGGTCCAAAAATACCGACAATGCCCAGCACAAGCACCAAATTCGGAAACGCCATAATACCTTCACAAAACCGCATCAGCACACTATCGACCCAGCCGCCCACATAACCCGCAAGCGACCCGACCACAACGCCGATGCTAAGCGAGGACAGGAAAATTAAGGTTGCAAATCCTAGCGAAATCCGTGCGCCATACAGCAACCGGGATAAATTGCACCGACCCAAATGATCAGTTCCCAACCAGTACTCTTTGGAAGGTCCCTCCAGCTTGTGCAGTAAACTGACTTTAACCGGATCATGGGGAGCCAGCCAAGGAGCTAGCGCCATAATAATAAAAAGAGCAGCCAGTACGACAGAGCAGACCACGATTACCTTTTGACCTTTGAACATTGTACGCAATCTTATCATCACTGCTCTGCTCGTCCCTTCGATGAAATTCGGGGGTCCATATACAAATGCACCAGATCAACGAGCAAATTGCATACGATGAACAGGCATGCCGCCAAAAACACATAGCATTGTATGACGGGAATATCCCGGTTAAAAATCGCCTCCACAAAATAACGGCCAAACCCGGGCCATGAAAACACCTGCTCCACAATAATCGTTCCGGTCAAAAGTTTGCCCAGGTTCATACCCATACTTGTAATCAGTGGAGCAATGGCAATTTTCAGTACATGCTTGAGCATGATCACCCGCTCACGGAGTCCTCTAGTTCTGGCATACTGCACATACGTTTCCTGCAGCTGCTCCAACACACTGGAACGCAGCAGGCGCGTATATAAAGCAATCAGAACCAGCGACAGGGTTAACGTGGGCAGCACCAGATGCTGCCACGTTCCTCGCCCCTCTACAGGGAGCCAATCCAATCGGACAGAGAAAAAGAAGATTAACAAATATCCCAGCCAGAACTGGGGAATAGACGCCCCAAAATATGAAATTCCTCGACTAAGCATGTCGATCCAGCCATTTTTACGCATCGCCGCTAGCACGCCCAACGGGATACTCACTAGAATAGATAGCACCATACTGCTCACAGCCAATTCAAAAGTGGCGGGCAGCCGAACTTTGACCTCATCCCATACCGGCTTGTTGGTCAGATACGAAGTACCAAAGTCCAATTGACTGATTCTTTGAAGTGTATGCATATACTGCGTCAGCAAAGGCTCATCCAGCCCGAACTCATGTCTTTTCTGCTCCAGAATCTCTGGAGTAGGATAAATATGAGCAGCCGTCAAATAGGCCTCGGCCGGATCAACTGGTGAAATATGAATCAGTGCAAAGGTAACGAGGGTGGCAAAGAGAACAATAGGAATGACCGCTACCATTCGCTTCCCGATATAGCTGATCATGAGTTGTCCTCCTATCCTGTAAACGAACGTTACCCTTCGTTTTTAACTACTTCCCGATTTCAAGCCCACCAAACGGATTTTCATCCCGGTTGGCCGGGAATACAAAGTTCGTAATCTTTTTCTGATACACTGCCGTTTTCTTAATATACGAAATAGGCACAATGGCAGATTGCTCCTGAAGCGTCTTCAGAATCGAAGCATACAGCTCTTGGCGCTTGGTTTCATCTGTCGATGAGAGCGCCTCGTGTACTTGCTGATCCAGATCTTTCTTCATCGGAAGGGCGCTCAGCGTCTCGGAAATTCCGAAGCTCTTCTTGGCAATGACGTTAATAAAGGAATGCGGATCATAAGGCGCACCATAGTTATACCAGAAGTACAGATCAAACTGGTTGGATCTAAGGCGCTTAATTTGAACCGTCAGCTCCAGTCCGGTCAGGTTCACTTTGACACCCAGTTCTCCCCATTCGGCCTGAATGGTTTCAGCCATCGCCTTTTGGATTGGATCGGTTTTATCAAAAATCAGCTCAAAATCCAGCTGTTGTCCGTCTTTTTCCCGTACTGTACCGCCTGCGGGCAGCTTCCAGCCAGCCTCATCCAGCAACGCTTTGGATTTTTCCACATCATAGCCAACAGGCTGTAGGTTTACATTCGTATACGGATAGTTTTTGGATAAAACCGTATCCGCTTTTTCCTCCAGCCCTGAAGTCACACCTTCCACCATTGCCTGCTTGTTAAAGCCATGCTGGAGGGCCAGACGTACCCGAAGGTCTGCCAGCTTGGGATTGGACGAGTTGAGCAACAGACTTCTTGTTCCGACAGGCTCGGACAGCGTGGTAACATACTGATTCGTGTCGCGAAGCTGTTTGAAGGCATCCAGACTAATGACACCCTCTCCATAAATCAGATCCAGGTCGCCTTTTTCAAAGGCCATCACACGGGTTTCGCCATCGGGAATGATTTTTACCGTAATTTTATCCACCTTCGGTGCAGTACCCCAATAGTTCGGATTACGCTTAAAGGTTGCATACTCATCTTGCTTGTATTCATCCAGCATCCAAGGTCCTGTACCTACAGGTTTCTTGATTCCTTTGGACGTATCTCCATCATCCGGGAACCCAGCTTCACCCAGAAAACGGAACGGACGAACGACAGACAAATCCTGAAGCACTGGGTAGTATGGCTCTTTGAGCATCATTCGGAAAGTGCTGTCATCTACAGCTTCAGTTTTGTCGAGAACGCCTACTATACCAAGCCAGCTGTGTGTTTTCTCATTTTTCATGATAGCGTCAAAATTCTTTTTGACAATAGCCGCATTAAATAGTGTCCCATCCGAAAATTTTACACCTTTGCGCAGCTTAAACGTATATGTCTTACCGTCCTTGGAAATAGTCCAGGATTCAGCCAAAGCAGGTTCCAGCTTGCCTCCTTGCTTGTAGCTGACTAACGGCTCATAAACCATGGATTGTGCAAAAAGTTGGGAAGGATTGTATACATGAGGATTCATCGTGCCAATGTCACGCGGCCACGATAGCGTGATCGACTTTTCATTGGCAGCTCCGTCAGTAGAGGTGGATGCAGGTGTGTTCTCCTGCTTTGCGCAGCCCAAAACAACGGATAATAAGAGGAGCGCCACCAACATAAGGGTAGCAGTCTTGCGGTGTCGAACGGACATCAATGTATTTCCCCTTTTCTATATATGTGATAATGATTATCATAATCATATTTAGAATAGGTATCACGCTCAATTTTGTCAACACTATTCGACAAGCAACCCTCTTATTTCTTTTGAATTTGTAGAATGAGGATTTTGAAATCCTAAACTTATGGCTTAATTCGCCAACGTTTGAAATAGAGTACGCGTGTACTCATGCTGTAACAATTCTTCATCCCATTCCTTAAATATTTCCACAATCTCCCCCTGAACCATGACGGCAACGCGGTCACAAAACTGACGAGTAGATGGGAGATCGTGAGTGATAAATAGGTAGGACAACTGACGTTCCACCTGCATTCTCTTGAGCATGTCCAATACAGAAGACTGCGTTGTCGTATCCAGATTGGCGATCGATTCATCGAACAAGATAATATTTGGCTCCACCGCCAAAGCTCGGGCAATACATACCCGCTGCTTTTGTCCGCCACTCAGCTGAGCTGGGTATTTTTCCAGACTGTCAGCCTCTAATCCTACCGATTCCAATAGAGACAGACAAATATCCAGCGCCTGCGCTTTTCGCTCAGGGAAATAGTTGTGGATTGGCTCCATTAAAATATCTCGAATGGTCATACGGGGATGCAGCGAGGAGGACGAATCCTGTGCAACCAACTGGATTCGCTTGTACAGCTGAACATCCTTCATCTTTCCGGTGTGAATGGGCTGTTCATCCAGCCAAATCTCTCCTGAGGTCAACGACTCCAGCCCCAGAATACATTGTGCCAGCGTGCTTTTGCCACTTCCACTTTCTCCAACCAGTCCAAGACATTCTCCTTGTCGTATCTCCAGACTCACCTTCTTCACGGCCTGTTCGCTATCTTGCGTGCTGAACCAACCTTTTCTCCGTTTGCGGACAGGGTATGCTTTGGTCACATTCTTCAATTCCAGCATCACTGGTGCATCCTTCCTTCCGGGCTCATCTCCAACACTCGATCTGCTATGCGACTCATACCCTGGCGATCATGTGAGATCAACAATATGGTGAGATCAAAGTCTTCTCTCAACTGTTGCAGCAATGCCAAGACCTTATCGCGGTTGATCACATCCAGCGCCGTAGTCGGCTCGTCGGCAATAAAGAGGCTCGGACCGGAGCTTAGCATGGCAGCCAGCAGCACCCTTTGACACATGCCTCCGCTTAGTTCAAAAGGATACGACGACAAAATATGCTCAGGATCTTCAAACCCTACCTTGCAGAGCAGAGAGCGCAAATAGGCCTCCCGCACTGGATTAGCGCCTCCTCTGGCTATCTCCGAGACACGGCTCAGCATCTGCCGTATCCGTGGCAGCACGCCCAGTGGGTGGACTTGCTGCGGTGCATTGTGGGATAATGCAGCACCAGCGTGCTCCGGCTCCATCTGGTCATGCGGCATCCAACGCCGCCCGTGCAGTCTAAGCGTATCCATCAGCTGGGCGCGGACAGTCCGGATTGGGTTTAACCCGCTCAGCGATTGTTGAATGAGCAGGGCAATATCCTCTCGTCGCAGCCTTTGCCAGCGCCGTTCCTGGAACGGGAGAATGTCTTCCCCGTTATAGTAGATACGCCCATGCGTAACACCGATACCTGGCTCCAGCATGCCTGCGATTGCGTGTGCGGTCAGGCTCTTGCCGCATCCGCTCGGTCCGGTCAGGGCCACAATCTCCCCTGAATATATGGAAAAGCTCACATCACGCAGCAGTGGTTTGCTCCCACTTCTGCTTGCTCCTACGCCTGTGCGGCAGATTTCCAAATGTTCCACGTGTAACAACGGTTTTCGACCTGCCACTTGTTCTATCGTATCCTTGCCCCCAAGGGCTGTTTGATCCTCCACTATTTGGCCGCCTCCTTTTCCGAAAAGCGGTCGCCCAAAAGCTGGCAGGCAAGTACGAATAGCATAATCGCCAAGCCTGGGAAAATCATGACATGCGGAGCCACCTGAAAATATGAGGTGGCATCATGCAGCATCACGCCCCACTCTGGCTTGGGCGGCTGTACCCCCAGTCCAAGAAAGGACAGCCCAGCGATCATCAGCACCACGCGTCCGATATCCCATACCGCATAAACCAACAATTGCGGCAACGCTTGTGGCAATACATAACGGCTCAGTATACGTACGTGTGAATTGCCGGATAAACGGGCATACCGAACGTAGTCCTCCTGACAAGCTTTTTGAACCAGACTACGGATATATCGGACATAGCCCGCCCACCGTACCGCAATAATCGCAAGGGTCATGTTAACAAAACCCGGACCCAAAATACCGACAATTGCCACTGTTAAAATAATATCAGGAAAAGCCAGTACCCCGTCGATTCCTCGCATAACCAGCTGGTCCACGCGTCCGCGCACATAACCAATAAGCAACCCTATAGGCAGACTGAAGCACAACGTAGCTACAGTAATCGCACATGCGATTAGCACGCTCATCCGAATCCCGTAAATTAGCCGTGATAGCACATCCCGGCCCAGATGATCCGTACCGAAAGGATATTTCCGGCTGGGTGGTGCCAGACGGTTCAAAAGGTCCACTTGGAGAGGATCATGAGGAGCGACCCATGGAGCCAATAACCCAAGCAGCACGATCAGACCAAACAGTACGCCTCCTGCCAGCAAGCTCCCTTGAAAGGAAAGCCGTATCTTTTTCATTTTCAGCTTCCTCCTTAACGCAAACGTAGCCTCGGATCTATCGCCGTCTGGACCACATCCACCAAACACTGAACTCCTACAATTAAAAATACGGCGAAAATAACATACCCCTGAATCACCGGATAATCTCGCTGTGTAATCGCATCTATAAAATACTTGCCCAACCCCGGCCATGAAAAAATGGTCTCTACAATCACATTACCTGCCAGCATAAATGATAGATTGGTACCTAGCAGTGTAATTATAGGCAGAACCGCATGCCTAAATATCTCAAAAAACAGGATATGCAAACGTGAAAAGCCTCGAGCCTTCGCTGCTTTCACAAAATTCCGGTCACCCAGCTCCAGCATTTGAGCGCGCAGTACGCGTGCTTGCACAGCTCCCAAACCTGCGCCAAGAGTCAGCGCTGGGAGCACTAGATGTGTCCAGTCCTCCCTTCCCATGGATGGGAGCCAGCCCAAGCGAACGGAGAATAGATAGATCAACAGAAAACCAAACCAAAAAGAGGGGATCGACGATCCCAGCAGGGCGAACAGCCTGCCCAGACGATCCAGTGGGCCGCTGATTTTTAGCGAGGCAGCTAGCCCCAGCCCCAGCGTAAGCACCGTCATGACGGCGAAGCCCGCAGCAGCTAGCTCCACAGTAGCAGGAAGTCTGTTCCACAGTTCGGCTAGCACCGACTCCTTGGATACATACGAAGTGCCCCAATGCCCTGTGAACACATCCCGCAGCCAGTTCACATATTGAATATGAAGCGGTTCGTTTAAGCCCAGTTCCTTTCGTAGCGTCGTCAACGCCTCCTCAGAGGCAGGGATATTATGCGCGGTGAGCAAAATGGTAGCAGGGTCTCCAGGGGCCAGCCGCATCAGTACAAAAGTCAGCGTGGACACCACGAATACAATGATAAGCAGCTGCGCCACACGTTCCAGTATAAAACGAATCATAGGATACGCAGCTCGTTATTCCGCAATATCGGATTGCGCTGTAATGTAGTAATACTCGATCGGATGCGGTGTAAACCCCCCCACCCCTTTTTTCACGCCAAACACATTATCAGGATGCACAATGAACGACTGTGGCAAATCCGTATTGATGATATCCAGCGCTTGTAGTGTCATGGCATTACGCTGCGCTGTATCCTTCGCCAGCTTCAAGCTGTTCAGAATACTCTCTAGCGGTTTGGAACTATAACGGCTTACATTGGCTTCGCTTTTCGAAGAATAAAACATGTCCATAAAATATTGCGGCTCTCCTGTATGAGCAGTAAGCATACTGTACATAGCAAAATCCCAATCGTTTTTGGTCAACGCCTCGTCGATATTTTCCACCTTGCGAATCTTGACCTGGATTCCCTCTTTCAGCAATTGGCTTTGGATGACCTCAGCCATAACAGAGAGCTCCGGACGCTGAGGGAAAGTCAGCAGCGTAACCTCGAACGGCTTGCCTTGCTTAGTCCATGTCCCTTGGGCGTCCTTCTGCCAGCCATCCTTCGTCAACAGTTGCTCTGCCGTTCCGTCCAGCGCTTTACGCTCAACTTTACCGAAGGGAAGAATGCTCGGGAACGGGCTGCTTGCCTCCGTACCGAAGTCCCTCATGACGGCGCTCACAATCGATGCGCGTGGAATCAGGCTGTCCACCACCTTACGGTTCGCCACATCCTTGAATACTGGCGATTCCATATTGTACACGATCATATGGGTGCGCAAGGACGGAGCTGACAGCACTTGCAGCTTGCCGTTCTTTTTCAGTACCTCTGCGTTATCAACCGGAATATCCGTCGCTACGTCCACCTCGCCGGATTGCAGCGCCATCAGGCGCGAATTCCCGTCCGTAATGAACTTCATCGTCGCTTCAGCCAGTCGTGCCTTCTCGCCCCAATATCCGTCATAACGCTCCACGACCAACGATTGGTCCTTGTTGAACGCTTTGATTTTAAAGGCGCCTGTCATCGCTGGGTAACTCTGTTCATCTTTCATCGATGCCACATCCAGTACAATCGTCGATGGATCAGCTAGATTAGACACCAACGCCGCATTCGGCTGGTTTGTCGTGATCTTCAAGGCCAGCGGGCCGCTTACATCAATGGACTTCACATTCAGTAAATCCTTCGCCAGATGGCTTTTCTCAATAGAGCGTAACAAAGACGCTTTTACACTTGCTGCACCCATACTTTTTCCATTATGAAAAGTGACTTTATCCTGCAAGCTGAACGTCCAAACTGTAGGGCTATCCTGCTTCCACTCCTTTGCCAGCCAAGCCACAGGCTCCAGCTTTTCATTCAAACGTACCAGTGTCTCACCTGCACCGGATCGCATCACATCCCAGCTATTATCTCCATGCGGGTCAACGCCTGACGGTTTCCATGTATACGCCATTACCAGCTTTTTATCTGTCGCTGTTTGTTGTGCTGACGCGTTTTCACCCTTGCCGGAGCTATCCGACGTCCTATTGCTGGCACATCCCGAAAGAGCCATAACTGCCAGCAGCAGCATCACCCCTGTACATATCAACCATGAACGCCTACTACGACTGCTTATCATTCGATGAATCCCCCTCTATCTTGTAAAATCGCATAAACCTAACGCAAAACGCGAAAAAAGCATTCCAGACCACTTAATTAGCAGTCAGAAATGCCTTCAATATAAAATGTCAGAACTCACCTCGAAGCCAACTCCAAAAACATAGAAGGGATCAGATCGGTTTCAGACATTCCGTATGCAGCACGCCTAACCACCTCCCCAGCATCCCGTGGGTCTGACAGTGATGTCAAAACAGGCAGGTCTCCTGACTCCAGGCGTATCTTTCAGGCCTTCCCGGTTCTTCACAATTCCAGTGGCTGTTCTGAAAGCTCCAGCAGTATCCTGCTGATGCCTGTATACAGTGGCGGGCCCGTGTCGGAATCAACCGAACTTCCCTTTTAAGTGAACATGCTCAACAACTATGTACATCGTCTCTACGAAACCCCATACATAGAGTTGTCCGGCTCACACCTGTTTTCTTCCTTTATTTCTTTTCATTACGATCTTATTTTGTTGTCACAGGCTTGTCAATAAAGGCTGCACAATAATTTAAATTTGAACGATAAGGTAGAAACAAGACCTAACCTCCAATTGCGTGTACGCAATTGAAGTGTTAAAATTAGGTATAGAGTAAACCACCGTGTCCGTATACTAAAAAGAGTCTTCGCCGCGCCAACGGCAAAGACTCTTAGGACTTGAAAGGCTGTGGATCACCCACGGCGCGCTGCATAACTAATGGTTAATGCAAACGAAACCCACCGTTAGGGGCCAACCTAATTACGCGGTGGGTTTTCGCTTGTTCCGAAATTTCCGACGTAGCCAGCGATAAAGTTTACGAATACTAAACACCAGGCTTAGTAACGTAACCATCCAACGCAACACATCGTAGCACGACACAAGGTTGACCATCGGCTTCACCCCCTCTCAGGAAGCTACACCGTGGTCCGAAAACATCCACCACTATTCAAAATCCATAAGGTAAATTATACCATGATATCACCCATCACTCTAGCAAATTGTTCTAGTAGATTAATAAGCTCCTAATGTTCATTTGGAGAACTCCTTTAGCTTCTTACTCCTACTGGACTATCAAATCTGCTGTTATAAAACTGTCATTAAATGTCGTATATGTCAGGCTAATGAACTCTCGCTTATAAAAATATAGATAAATATATTCATATATTCCATTAAAAGGTTGACATAGTATGTGAGCTCATTTATGCTATCTATGGATTTACAAATTTTTCAAGGAGAAGCTTTGTATGAAAGTAAAGTATCTACCACAAGCTTTTCTAGCTGTAACGCTACTCATTTCTTGGGGAGTCGTCAGTCCAGCAATCTCTCATGCTGAGAAAGGGGAAAAAATCCCTGACCAAATGTTGGCGGGTACAATCATCCAATATGACGAGAACAATAACATGGTTGTATTGGAAAAAGGAACTCCTGTACCTGAACCACAAAAATCTCTAGCTGCTGTTGCTCCACTTACTGCTGAACAACAAATTGAGCTACAAAAAGAAGAGGCACTAATTAAGGAAATCAAAGAAGAAGCCAAATCACTGCCGGTATATCATATTGACAACCCTGAACCTCAGCCTGGTTTAAAAGTAATTTATGATGGTGAAGGTTACATCAAAGATATTATCTTACCTGATCAAAAGGAAAATGCGATTACAACTAATAGTGTTTCACTTCAGGCATTACCACGCGGTACACGCAAAGCACCTGGGACTTATACATACGGAGCGCATAATAATGAAATTGTCATTACCGGAACTTCGAATGGCAAGGTTCAAGGCACAGGTAGAGGGACAAATTTTACGGACTCAACTGGTGAGAATTCCAATTCACTAAAAAGAGGCGACTGTGCAACAAAAGGGGCTATTGATAACCCTGAGTTTGGAACAAAAATCTCCGTAAGAAATATTGACAACAATAATGTCCATGATTTCACTAAGGCTGACAATGGGAGTCTGCCAGATGCTGTTGTTGATATTTGGAAAACAGGTGTACAGGATTTGGGCTTGACATGGAGTTCGTCTCTCTCATTTTCGGGGCGATATTTTTATACGTTCTAATTTCTTCATGTGAAACAAGGATAGGGCCTACACCCTGTCCTTTTCCCTTTTTTCTTAACATAATCGATTTAGTAAATTTCTCATCTTTAGAAAGGATGTTCGCTTTTGAAAACAAGCAGCTTTCGCTTCATTATAATTTACTTGCTCGTTCCAACTCTATTGTCTGCCTGCTCACCATCTTCTGCTCCATCAACGCAATCAGTCCCATATAAAGAAGTTCTATCAGGAAAAAAAACAGTTCCTTCAGAACAAGGCCAATATCTATCCATGACCTATACAGAATATGTGAATGGGAAAAATACAGATAAAGGTATGGTTATGCGAGTCATGACATATGACTTAAGCAGTAAAAAAATGACCAAACTGGCCGATGTTCCTTATACCTCTCAATACCCGCTTTCCCTGGTGTCCTTACCTGATCACAAAATTTATTACTCTGCCGATGTGGATGATAAGGGAGACCAACTATTTTCGTACGACTTAAATTCAAAAAAACTAAACAATTATCCGATAATTTATTTGCCATTAATCGTATAGTGCCAACTACTCCAGAAGGTCCACTTATACTAGCTGCAGTCAAAAAAGGAGAGCGTACACTTAAAACAATTTTCTACAATAAATCGACTCATACAATGCAGTTCTTACATGATGAAAACCAAGATAAACACACCTGGTCTATAGCCTATAATCCGGCAAAAAAAAACAATTTATACTACACAGTTTTCAGAGAAAGAGCAAGATAAACGGTCAGATATTGCGTCAAAAAACAATACTTTTACTATGCCAGCAAGCTACAAGGTTACAGAGATCAACAACGCCACTAAACAAGAGCGGTCTGTCATTACACTAAAGAACGAACAAATCTTATCAATGTCCAGCAGTAATGATCAGTTGCTCCTAGTAACTGCCCGTTTCATTAATCACGGCAACCCCGAGTATAGCCTTGTTGATATTGCGACTGGAAAACGCACCAAATTAGAGCTACCCATTTCATCCCGCAGCTTTATCTATATGTCCCCAGACGGCAAGGGGATCTACTATTTAGGCAGCGCCTCTCAGAAAAATCAGGAGGAAGGACGCGGCGTGTACTATTATGACTTTACTTCGAAAATCCAAACCCCGATCTTTATACAGGAAGAGGGTTTCATCAATAACTTCATGCTGCTTAATAAATAACCCATTCTGGGTAACTCCATGCCAAAAAGCCGGAAAGAAGCTTACGCTTTCTCTCCGGCTTTCTTTATCTGATTCCAATCATCAAACCTTCTGTGGAACCTCCTGAACCGTCACACTTTTGACCGATTCCCCTTGTTTTCTCGTCAAAACGATGTTCAAGACAATCGCTGTAATCGAGCCCGAAACGATACCATTTTGCAGCAGCATTTTGGCAAAGCTCGGCAGCTGGTCGAACATTTGTGGCAGAACGGCAGAGCCTAGGCCCACGGCAATACTGCATGCTGCGATCAGCAGATTGCTTTCCTTTCGCAGATCCACTTCTGACAAAATAGACATGCCTGATGCAGCGACCGAGCCAAACATGACGATCATCGCCCCGCCCAGCACAGCGTTAGGAATCACTGTCGTTAAAGCAGCCAGCTTAGGCAGCAAACCGAGAACAACCATGATACCGCCCGCAGCAAAAATAACGTTCCGCGATTTGACGCGTGTGAGCGAGATCAGACCCACATTTTGCGAGAAGGCTGTATAAGGAAACGCGTTAAAAATACCCCCAAGCATAATCGCAAGTCCTTCCGAACGGAGTCCATTGACGATCTGCTTTTGCTCTACCTTTTGATCAATCGCCTTGCCTACTGCCAGATAAACACCCGTAGACTCGACCATGCTGACAATATTGACGATAATCATCGTACAAACTGCCATAATGCTAAACTCTGGCTTACCAAAATAAAATGGCTGCGCAACACTCACCCATGACGCATCTGCCACGGGAGCAAAATGCACCATTCCCATCGCATAAGCAACCACCGTGCCTGCAAACAGACCGATGAGCACGGAAATCGAGCGCATAAAGCCCTTTGCCAACCGATTCACAAGCAGAATAACCAATAATGTAACCAGCGCCAGCAGCAAATTACGCGGCTGTCCAAAATCCGCGCTGCCCTGGCCACCTGCTACATTGTTCATCGCCACCGGAATAAGGGATAGACCGATAATTGTAACGACCGAACCCGTAACGACCGTCGGGAAAAAGCGTAGCAGCTTGCCATACAGCGGTGCCGCAAGCACCACGAATATACCAGACAAAATAATGGCACCGTACGCTGTCGCCAAATTTGAGGTCGAAGCAATCGCGATGATAGGCCCTACTGCCGTAAACGTACAGCCTAAAATGACAGGCAGTCTACTACCGAAAAAGCGTGTGCCCATAATTTGTAATAACGTAGCAATCCCGCAAGTGAACAGATCGGCAGCCACCAAATAAGCCATCTGGGCTGGCGTCAGGTGCAATGCTCCCCCTACAATTAGAGGTACAGCAATGGCTCCAGCGTACATCGCCATGACATGCTGGAAGCCCAGTGCGAATAACTTTTGTTTACTTAACATCCCACATTCTCCTTAACAGGAGCAATTACTACGCCAGCTTCCTCTATAAAATCGACCTCGCCTGGTGCCATGGAAGCGATACGCGCAAGAGAACGTACGGCGATGCCTCTTTGCTCCAACAGTCCACGGCCTTCCTGGAAGCTCTTCTCAATCACACAGCCAACCCCGGCCAGCTCCGCTCCTGCTTCCTTTACAATATCCGTAAGTCCGACCAATGCTGCACCAGTTGCCAAAAAATCATCTACGATCAGCACATGGTCGCTGGCATCAAGGTATTTTTGGGAGATACTCACCTGATAGGTTTCCTGCCGAGTGAACGAATGAACCTCTGCGAAGTATACCTGCTCATTCAGCGTGATGGCCTTCTTTTTCTTCGCATAAATGAACGGGACCCCCAAGGCAATAGCAGTAGCCATTGCAAATTGAATACCACTAGCTTCAATGGTAAGCACCTTGGTGATCGGAGCACTGCCGAACAGGCGTGCAAACTCCTTACCAATCTCTAATGCTAATGCTGTATCTACCTGATGATTCAAAAATGAATCCACCTTTAATACGGTGTCAGATAAAATTTGTCCTTCTTGACGAATACGTTCCTCCAAAACTTTCATTATGCGAGTATCGCTCCTTCTGTACTTTAAAATAGTGAGGATTTTGCAAAATCCTGAACAGTAAAACCTGCCAAAACCAAAAAAGGACAGGCTCCCTTGAGTTGTTTCTCAAGTGAAGCCTGTCCTTGGGGTTATAATCCCTGACGGATTGGCGCACAAATAAATGCCCGCATTCATCCGAAGCCGATGCGCTATCACTCATAGTCGGACGATTACAGTGGTCATCCGGTAGAAACTTTTGGGCCATATCCCCAATATTATACGAGTCATATGAAATTGATATCTTGTATACTACACCCTCTGGCGGACGGTTTCAAGATTATTTTTCATACAGACAGCGGCTTTTGGAGAACCTTCCACAATTGGAATATCGTAAATCACATCGACCTTTGTTGAAGGTATATATATAGTAGAAAACAGATGTTAAAAAACAAAAATACATACAAAACAACACTTAATTTTAATTATTATTTCAAATACAAAAATAAAACCACAAAATAGACTTCCGTTTCTGTTGACTACAAAGAAAAACGGAAGTAGTATGGAGTTAGTTAAGAAAACAAAAGGCAGACTTTCAGGCTGCCCGTATTTTATCCATGCAAGGAGATTGGATATGAATAATTATCTTGCTGTTGATATTGGAGCTTCAAGCGGTAGGCTCGTAGGGGCAACTCTGCAAGGTGACCAGCTACACTTACAAGAGCTTCACCGTTTCAACAACTCCTTTACCGAAAAGGACGGGCACGATTACTGGAATATCGAGGAACTATTGAATGAGATTATTCAAGGCTTGCAAAAAGCTAAGCAGAAGGGGATTCATTCCTGTACGCTCGGCATTGATACATGGGCTGTAGATTACGTGCTGCTTGATCAGAAAGGTAACCGCATTCATGAGGTATACGCTTACCGGGATGCACGTACCCTCCACGCACCCGACAGGCTGCACCAGCTCATCAGTCGAGAGGCTGTGTATGAGAAAACAGGCATTCAGGAACTAAACTTTAATACCCTGTATCAACTGTTTGTCCATGATCGGGAACAGCTTGCCCAGGCGGATAAAATATTGATGGTCCCTGATTATCTGTACTATCGCCTGACAGGCATCATGACCAATGAAATCACGAATGCGTCCACGATGCAGCTTCTCAACGTGAACACCCGAGAGTTTGATGAAGACCTGCTGTCCCTGCTCCAACTGCGGCGCAATCAGTTTTCAGAGCTTGCCGAGCCTGGGCGGGTTCTGGGTTCTCTTTTGCCGGAGCTTGTTCAAAAATACGATCTTCCGGACTGTCAGATCATTCTTGCGCCTACTCACGATACTGCATCGGCCGTTGCAGGTGTTCCGTCACAGCGGGAAGAATCTTGGGCTTATATTAGCAGCGGCACGTGGTCACTACTGGGAATGGAACGATCCGAAGCCTTGAATACGAAGGCAGCCATGCAGGCGAACTACACGAATGAGTGGGGCGCTTACGGTACGTACCGTTTTCTGAAAAATATTATGGGATTGTGGATGATTCAGGAGGTCAGAAGAGAAGGGGGCTGTGCACATAGCTTTGCCGAATTGGCCCAACTGGCCTCAGCAGAAGCACCGTTTGTCAGTCTTGTCCTCTGTAACCATTCATCCTTCTTAAACCCGGATAGTATGACCCTTGAAATCCAGCGATTCTGTGAAGAAACAGGCCAGCCCATCCCCAGGACGCCGGGCTCACTCGCCCGCTGTATTTTTGACAGTCTGGCCTTAAGCTACCGCGATGCCTTACACGAACTGCAACGTTTAACAGACGAAACGATTACCAGATTGCACATTGTCGGCGGAGGCGCTAACAACGAATTACTATGTCAGCTAACAGCCGATCTCTTGGGAATTGAGGTTCAGGCAGGTCCTTCCGAATCTACGGCCATCGGCAATATTGTCGTGCAATTAATTAGCTCTGGTGTTCTTGAGAATCTCAAGGCTGCGGGCCGAACCATCGCCCGCTCCTTTCCGACTCGGCTATATGAGCCACAATCGGTGGAAGGCGTGCAAGAACTTTTGGATCGCTGGGAGCAGCTTAAGATACAAGCAACATCCTCTATTCACATATCTCAATAAAGGAGTAAAGCCATGAACGAAGCCATTGAAGCCAGTTATAACGAAGCGAAAAAGCTGTATGCCCGCCACGGTATTCAAGTGGACGACATTTTACGGAAGCTTTCACAAATCAAAATATCACTGCACTGCTGGCAGGGAGATGATGTTCAGGGATTCCTGTTCAAAGACAAACAGCTTAGCGGGGGGATTGCCGTAACGGGCAGCTACCCGGGCAGAGCCGGCACGCCGCATGAGTTGCGTCAGGATTTAGAAAAAGCCTTATCACTCATTCCGGGTAAACACAAGGTCAATCTGCACGCCATCTATGCGGACACCACAGAACAAGTGGATCTGGATCAACTGGAGCCACGCCATTTTCAGAACTGGGTAGACTGGGCCAAACAGCAAGGACTTGGGCTTGATTTTAATCCAACCCTGTTCTCCCATCCTAAAGCGGAAGACGGCTTCACACTGAGTCACAAGGATTCGGAAATCCGTGATTTCTGGATCACACACTGCAAAAAATCACGCAGGATTGCCGAGTATTTTGGCAAAGAACTCGGTCAGCCCTGTGTCACAAACCACTGGATGCCGGACGGCTATAAAGATACTCCGGTTGATCGGTTGGCTCCAAGAGAACGTCTGCGTGATGCGCTGGACGACATTTTCAGCGAGGAAATCAGCGAGGAATACAACATCGATGCGGTTGAAAGCAAGCTGTTTGGCATTGGCTCGGAAAGCTATGTCGTGGGCTCACATGAATTCTATATGGGTTACGCCCTGACACGCGGTAAATCTATCTGTCTCGATGCGGGTCACTTCCATCCAACCGAAGTCATTTCGAACAAACTGTCCTCTGTGCTGATGTTCACCGATCAATTATTGCTCCATGTCAGCAGACCCGTTCGCTGGGACAGTGATCATGTCGTGACAATGGACGACGAATTGCTGGACATTGCCCGTGAGCTGGTTCGCGGTGAATTGCTTTCCCGAACCCATATCGGTCTCGACTTCTTTGATGGCAGTATCAACCATGTGGCAGCATGGGTCATCGGAACACGCAACACGATTAAAGCGCTGCTTCGCGCTATGCTCGAACCGATTGAAGCATTAAAGCAGGCGGAAGAGGAACGAGACTTCACCACTCGTCTTGCTCTAGTCGAAGAGTTCAAATCGTATCCGTTTGGTGCGATATGGGATTACTATTGCGCTCAAAACAGCGTTCCCGTTCGTGAGGAATGGCTGGCCGAAGTTAAAAACTATGAACAACAAGTACTGTTGAAACGATAACTGCTGAAACGGTAACTACTGCACTGATAATGCTTATATTCATATCATCCAAAGGGAGAGATCATCCATGACTACTGTGCTGGAGAATCAAAAAGAACGCAAATCGGGACTGGATATCCCATTTGTTCGCGAGATGGCGGAAATTACACAAAACATGTGGAAATTCGGCTGGGATGAACGCAATGGAGGTAATGTAAGCTATATTCTGGATGAAGCTGAGGTTGCAAAATATATAGATATTCATCAGGTCATTCGGACGATTAAACCTGCTTTCCCGGTGAATGAACTGGCTGGTAAGTATTTTATCGTCACCGGATCAGGAAAATATTTTAAAAACGTAATTGCAGATCCAGAAGCAAACTTAGGGGTCCTTCGTGTCTCCCAGGATGGCGAACAGTTGGAAGTCTTGTGGGGCCTCAAACATGGCGCAGTGCCTACCAGTGAGTTACCTTCCCATTTTATGAGCCACATTGAGCGCTTGAAGGTCGCTCCTAACCATCGCGTGGTGATTCATAATCATGCCACCCATGTTATTGCCATGACCTTCATTCATAGTCTGGACGAAAACCAATTCACCAAAACGCTGTGGGAAATGTGTACCGAATGTATTGTCGTCTTTCCAGACGGTATCGGTGTAATCCCTTGGATGGTACCGGGTTCCAGCGAAATCGGCCGCGAAACGGCTAAAAAAATGAAGGATCATCACGCTGTATTATGGCCTCATCATGGCATTTTCGGAACGGGCAGCTCCATTGATGAAGCGTTTGGTCTCATTGAGACGATTGAAAAAGCGGCGCAAATTTACATGCTCATTGCTCACCATGATAACCAGCAACGGATTACAGATCAGGAATTGGCCGATCTAGCCAAAGCCTTCAACGTTACTCCAAAAGAAGGAATCTTGAACGTATAAATATAGGCTAATCCCCATCTCATAATACAGAACTTAAAAGGCTCCACGGGTCATCTCAAACCGGCCATGGAGCCTTTGGCATACGCAGTTTTAATTATATAACCCTCAATTCCAATTAATTAACTTGTAATTGTGCTTTCCTTTATATACAATAAAATCAAAATTCCCTTATCTCCACCAAAGGAGAGGTGACAAGTTATGAAAAGAGCAAAAAATGAAGATCACTTCGACATCGTGGAAGACCATTATTTCACAGCTACCGAATTGGAAAAGTCCAGCGCCATTTGGCCTGTCAGACTGGGTATGGATATTTCGAAAACAAGCTGCCATGTCGGTCCCAAGGCTGTTCCTTATTTTTATTTGATTTTTGTGCTTGAAGGTCAGGCTGAGTTTATTTATAAGCAACAGAAGTACCGTGTCCAAAAGTCTGATTTATTCTGTTTTTTTCCGCATGTTGCCCATGAATATTACACCGATCACCAGCACCCTTTGCAAAAGGTATGGATTGCCTTTGAGGGACCCAAATCCCTCGCGCTACTGGAGCGGATCGGAATTAATCCCTCCACGCCATTTATGGCTAACGCCGTGAGTGAGGAAATCCTCGAACTTATCTCTAACCTGTTTTCCATCGTACACGACAACAACAGACAGGGCAGCGATCTGGCCCGCTTGATTATACTGCACCAGATCTTCGAGGAGTTGTCCCGCAACACATCTGACGTACTGCGCAACTTTGTATGCTCTGATTATTGGCTCCAGCAGGGGAAAGATTACATTGAAGTGCATTATTGTGACCGTGTTACGATTGAGCAAATTGCCGAGCATGTAGGTGTGGATCGTGCCCACTTTTCACGTAAGTTCCATTCCACCTTCCTCATCTCTCCCGCCAAGTATTTGCAAAACCTTAAGATTAACGAAGCCAAAAGATTACTGGAGCAGACAACTTACAATTTGTCGATCATAGCCCAGTCCATCGGCTATACCGATATGTCCACCTTTTCCAAAGCATTTAAGAAAACAGCAGGGATTCCACCGCGTGAGTATCGCTTCCGACATCAGTCCCGGCAAGAGATTCGTACCGTCAATGCCTAGCTGGAATCCAGTAACGTTCAAGAGAGCCGCCGTATACGGTGGCTCTCTTTTTTTATGACCTGATCCTAATTAGTACTTGGTTCTGAGCCCTTTCAACGTTATAATAAGCATCAAACCAACAGGAAAGGTACGTGAAATCCATGCTGCGATTCAATGCGATACGTACGGGCTATCTGCTGGGCATCTCACTGGTACTTGCCGCGATTATTTATTTTTTCGCCTCCAATTGGGGCGGACTGGATCGGACAGTCAAAATTGTACTGGCTGCTGCGCTTATTGTTCTGTTCTATGGCTTGTCTTTTGTATTTGCACGGATACGTGCTGTTCCCGGTCAACAAGCTTTTCTGTCAAATATGTTTTTGGTGGCTGGCTGTATAGCCTTTGGCGTTTCTGTGGCATTGCTCGGTCAAATTTACAATTCCCATGCGGACAGCTACGGGTTGTTTTTCATTTGGTCGGTGCCAGCTCTACTGCTTAGCTGGATTACTCGCTACAATCCTTTTTATATGCTGTCTTATGTACTAATTCACCTCGGTTTGTGGCTTTATTTTTACCCTACGATGCAAAGTGCATCTTATAGCGAGCTGGAATCGTTGTCCATTGCCGGAGTGTTCGCACTGGTCAATCTGTTGTTGTTCCTATTGGCGTTCCTTCATCGTATACATTCTGCTCCACTACAATATATGAGCTTTACTGTTTTTCATATAGCGATGTTGGCGATGACCAACTCTTTTGCATTTGATGGGTATGGCCTGGTCATGAATATACCGCATATCGCTGTGATTGCTTTAGGATTTTATATATTTATCAAGGTACGGCTGAATAAAACACTACTGACCTTGAATGCATTGGCGCTCTCAGCGTTTGCTGTCTTTAAATTTATAGAGCTAGCAGAGGCTTACTACTCATCTCTGTTTTTTGTTTTTGGTTTGATTTTTGTGGCGCTGCTGCTGACCGGTAACGTGTGGTTTTTCCGTTATTTGAATCGTTTGGGGAAAACACCGCCGGAAACAGGGGAGATATTCAATGGGGAAAACGGGGATATCGCGAAAACCGATGTGGAAACAATCGTTCCCGAGGAACGTGGCAGTGAATGGATCAGCAAAACCGTATCCCGTGTAATCAAAGTGGTTGGGGTGCTGATCGGAAGTATATCTCTCATCGGATTGATTATGATTAGCACGAATGTAAACCACACCGAATATGTACTGTTGGTTGTGTCGTTGCTACTTATGATTTTGATGATTGTCATACCGGAATCCAAGCTGGATTCGGTCATACGTTATACCCTGCTAACCATCAGCTATATTACAGGCTTGGCGGCCATTCTATGGTCAGATCAGTCGATGCTTTCGGTATTATTTCTGATCGTTTCCATCGCTGGATGGTTTCGCTCCAAGGGGAAAAGGCAGTTGTTTTTTGCCTACACCTTTGTAAACCTGAATCTGGCGACCATTTTATTTCAGCAGTATCAGGAGTGGGATGGTTGGAACTGGACCTATAAGTTCATCATCTTCTCTCTTTTCATCGTCAATGCCGTGTTATATGGGGTAAGTTACTTTATATCCAAGACGGAGTTAAAAGAACATCTGCGGAATAGCTCATTATTTTTCAGCTTGCTGTTCCTGTTTTGGGCGACGTTTTTCGAGGATGTCGTTCCACACTCTTATATGTTCATTAACATTTTTTATTTTGTTATCGTTACCGGGATGGTCTTTGCCTTTGCCCGTGTGAAACAAAAATCGGAGGCCATCATGGGCGTTGTCTTCTGGTTTATTTTTATCGGCTTCAAATACTATGATTTATTGTGGACGCTACTGTATAAATCTTTTACGCTGGCGTTACTGGGGATCATTGCGCTCGGAATTACCTGGTGGGCGGATCGGCGAATGGCCCATAGCGGCAAAGCAGCATTCGATGCCGATCACCGCAGCTTTAGCTTTATGCGCTTAAGCCCGTTACTCATTGCCATTGTCATCGTGCTACAGCTGGGGATCATCGGGTATCAGACGGTGAGAAGCGAAACCCTGCTCGCCACAGGGGCTTCCATTAAGCTCAAACTGGCTCCTATAGACCCGCGCTCCCTGCTACAAGGCGATTATGTGGCACTGAATTACGACATATCTACCCCTCCTTCCAAGACCCCTCTTCAGGAGGAAGAATGGAGCCGAGGCAAGGTCAAAGTCGTTCTCACACCAGATAACCAAGGAGTATACGTCGCAGACCGCCTCTATCAAGATGGCGAAAAACTTGCCAGTCATGAGGTCATTCTAAATGGACAGTGGTATGGTTCTCGTATTGTGTACGGTATTGAGAATTATTTCATCCCTGAGGGAACCGGACGTACTGTAGAACAGAACGCACATTTTGCCCATATTCGGGTGAGCCGCAATGGAGACGCACTGCTGGAACGTTTGGCAGAAAGCTGACCGGATCGGCGCAGATAGTTAACGAAGCAGGCTGAACCAAGCTGCTCCATTGCTGGAGCACCACTTGGTTCAGCCTGCTTGTTTTTTCGGGTCATCGAGTTACCCTCTTATAGATAACCTTTATCCCTACGCTACGCTTATCCTCGTTTATACATCTCTCGTCCATGATGCTATTTCCTCAATATCCTGCGGCTGAGTCCGGCAACAACCACCAATCAGACGAGCTCCCGCTTCATACCATTGGCGGGCACTTTGTCCGAACGTCTCTGTACAAGTGCTACCGTGCCATGTCTTGGTGACCGGGTCATATTCCTCTCCCAGATTGGGATATACCACCACAGGCTTATCCGTGTGGCTGCGTATTTCGTGAATAAGCGATGGAACGAATTTCGGCAAAGTGCAATTGACCCCTACAGCGGCCACTTGCTCATGCCCATTCAGCCACTCAGCACATGCAGCGGCAGACTCACCATTGCTGATATGCTGCCCATCCTTTGCGCTAAAGCTGATCCAGGCATACGTACCAGGGAATTCCTTCAGCAATCGGGCGATGGCCTTGGCTTCAACCAGACAGGGTATCGTTTCACAAGCTAAAATATCTGCACCCGCCTCAATCAGAGCTTTCATACGCGGCCTGTGAAACTCCACTAGCTGTTCCTCGCTCAGCTTGTAATCGCCGCGATACTCTGATCCATCTGCCAAAAATGCCCCGTAAGGGCCAACAGAAGCTGCGACTAGCGGCTTGGGACGATGTCGCTGACTTGCAGTAGCCGTCACGTCAGCCCAAAACTCATCGCGTGCCTGCACAGCAATCCGCACCGATGATTGAATCAACTCCAGCGCCTCATTTTCGCTTAGGCCTCGTTTAACATAGCCTTCAACGGTAGCCTGATAGCTCGCAGTAATCGCACAGTCTGCCCCAGCCTCAAAATAATCCCTATGTACACGCTTGATCGACTCCGGATGCTCATGGAGGATTTTAGCTGACCATAAGCTATCGTTCAGATCATGTCCATGACGCTCCAGCTCGGTCGCCATTGCGCCATCCAGCACGATCAGCTGAAATTCGTTCAGTATATGTTGTATCGGATTCATGCGGCCCCTCCTGCTCGTCTTTTCTATTTAACCCACTAATCAAGTAGGGTTTAATGATTTACATTATAGCACGGATGTTGATGAGCATTCACAAAGCCAAGAAATAATCATTTTGTGAAGTGAAGACGCCCCCTCTCGTTTCATTTGCTATCTGATGTAACGTATAAATTTTTTAAATTAGTTTCATAAGTTAAATTAATTAGATATTGTTCTTTTTTTCACAAAGTCATTTTACTATAAAGGTGCAAACCAACACTTTGGCCAAAAGATCATGGCATTGCATCGTCACATTCTGCATCGTCATATATGTGAAAAAAGGTACAAGAGAGGGTTTTATTTATGTCTTTACTAGAAATGATTACCGCGACCTTAACAGATAACAAAATTGTCAGTTCTATCGCTTCCACCGTTTTTATTATCCTTCTTGGTTTCTTTTGCCGCAAGAAGGGAATTTTTAACGCAGCAGTAGGAAAGATGTTATCCAAGGTTGTTCTAACCGTGGCTCTACCAGCGCTAGCCTTTAATTCTTTCATGCAAGATATCAATCCTACAATGTTAAAACAAGGAATGAATGTTTTAATATGGGGAGTTCTAATTTATATTATTCTCATCTTTATTTCTAAACCGTTCTTCCTCAGCTACAACAAGGATAAACAGGATGTTTTGCGGGTGTTAACCATTTTCGGTTCTACTACTTTCTTCGGAATTCCAATTGTAGGAGCCATTTATGGTCCTACCGGAGTGATGTACAGTTCCATTTTTAATATAGGGTACCGCATTTTCTTATACTCCTACGGCTATATCAAAATGAGCGGCTTAAAAATGGAGCTTAAAAATCTCAAAACCATGTTTTTAAATCCCATCGTTATCGCCACGTTTCTAGGCCTGTTTGTTTGGTTATTTCAAGGTTATTTGCCACAGATGAGTGTAGCTACAGAGGATGGGGCCATTCAGCAGTTCGCCTTTCTAAGAATTGATCAAACGGCTGTCTGGCTGTTCAAGCCCATGACCTACCTTGCTGGACTAGCTTCTCCGTTAGCCTGGTTATCGATTGGCTCGACATTGGGGGAGATCAGCTTCAAGTCGGCAGCTACGGATAAGACCTCTTGGTATTACAGCATCGTTAAGGTTTGGCTTGTACCTATTGTTAACATCGTCTTGCTGGCCTTGTTGACTGTATCTCATATTCTGTCAGTTGATTCTGTCGCTTTAGCTACTATTGTCATCATGATGGCTACTCCTACAGCTACCGTAGCCGCAGCCTATGCCATCAGTTTTGATAAGGAAGCCATATTGACTTCCAATGCATCACTTCTATCAACTATCACTTCTGTCGTCATGATTCCAGTGTGGATCATTACGCTCAATGTCATTGATAAAATTGGAATTTTCTAAATCAGGGGGTAAACAACATGTTAAAAATCATTTGCTATGGTGTCCGTTCTTATGAGAAACCCTATTTCCAGGATCTCAATAAATATAACTTCCAACTAACGCTGGTAGAAGAGTTGTTAACCACCAGCAATGCAGAATTGGCGCAGCATCACGATGCCGTTTTGCTAAGAGGAAACTGTGCTGCCAATCGGGAAAATATCACAAAATTCAATGAATACGGCATTCAATATATTTTCACCAGAACAGTCGGAATCAACCACATTGATTTGGATGCCTGTAGCGAATTCGGAATGAAGGTGGCACGCGTGCCATCCTACTCTCCGAATGCCATCGCTGAGCTCTCCTTAACTTTGGCTATGATGCTGTTCCGCCACACCGCTTATATGACTACCAAAAGCTCTTTCAAAAATTTTATTGTGGATGAGCATACATTCAGCAAAGAGATCCATAACTGTAAAGTTGGGATTATCGGGGTTGGACGCATTGGTCTGACAGAGGCCAAATTGTTTAAAGGATTAGGAGCTTCTGTTATCGGCTATGATGTGTACCAATCCGACGCAGCCAAGGAAGTCATTCCATTCACAACCTTGGATGAGCTACTGGCAGAGAGCGATATTGTTAGTGTGCATGTTCCTTATCTGCCGGGACAGAACGACCAAATGATTAATGCTGGCTTTTTAGCAAAAATGAAAAAGGGATCTATCCTCATCAATACCTCACGTGGAGAATTACAAGATAACCAAGCCATTCTGGACGCTTTACTCAGTAATCATTTGGAGGGATTTGGGACAGATGTCTTCCCTAAAGAGGAAGAACTATTTTTCAAAGCCTTTGAACCATGGCAAATGCTCCCGGACCCAACGATCCAGAAGCTTGTGGAGCTGTATCCAAGAGTTTTGGTAACGCCTCATGCTGGCTCGAATACCGTTACGGCGTTATCCAACATGATTGAAACTAGCTATGACAACTTCCATGATATCGTTACAACTCATTCTTCAGATAACCTGGTCCCACTTCCTGTCCTCTCTATGAAATAAATAATTAGGAAGCTCGGCACCTTTGTTGAACAAAAAAAGAACCGCTATTTCCAGATTACAATGGAAATGGCGGTTCTTTTATATCAGGATTCAACTGATAGAGCATTAGCGGCCTACCAACCTTGTGGTATTCTATCGATTCAACGAGAAAGCCATCGTCCACCAGGAACTGAATATATTTTTTTACCGTGATACGGGACAAGTCCACTTCTCTGGCTAACGTTTCAACCGAGAAGGGTCCGTCCAGCTCTTGAATACTCTTCAGTATTGTGGTCATGGTCAGTTTGGACAAATTTTTAGACAGGTTTTTCGATAGATTATGCGATGGATGTTCAACAGGTTTTTTCTTTTCCACACCCGCATGCTCTTCTTTATTAAAATAATGGTCAATAACAGCTTGATTAATTCCGTTCCCTTCCTCCATCACCGTGGCCAGACGCTGGATTTTCTCAACAGCCAGTCTAAAGCGTTCGAATGTAAAGGGTTTAATTAAATAGTCTGCAACACCATAAAAAACAGCTTCCTTCACCGTCTGAATATCTTTTGCAGCCGTAATTAAAATAACGGAAGCATGATACTGATGCTCCTGCATATGTGATAATAAAGTTAATCCGCTTTTTCCAGGTAAATAAACGTCCAGTAATACCAGATCCGGTGACCATTTTTGAAGGCAGTCCTGTGCTTTCTTGACGGTATCTGCCTTACATACAACGTCCAAATTGTCCATGCGCTCGATAAACTGTTGATTGAGCTCAGCAACCATCGGATCATCCTCAACAATTAGAACTTTCATTCATTTGTCACCTCCAATGTACAGGGCAACTCTACATATATACTTGTTCCCAGACCCGGTTGGCTATCAAGCTCAATGATTCCTTGATGATTTTCCACCATGGTTTTAACCAGATTCAAGCCGTAGCCTCTGTCTTCTCCTTTGGTTGAAAAACCATGCTCGAATATTCTTTTTTGCATCTCAAAATCAATCCCCAACCCATTATCTTTCACTTCCAAAATGAATACATTTCCCTCACTCTCATAGTTCAATTTCAGTTCAATTTTGCCGGGTTCTTTTTTTTGTAAGATGGAATCTATGGCGTTGTCAAAAAAATTGCCCAGGATGTGTATGACATCATGAACGATATCCTGCATCTCCACATTAGAGATATCCGAGCTTTCTGCAAGAAGAACCGAAATATTCTGTTCGCGTGCTTCGTTGATTTTACCCATAATAAAACCTGCTAATGCCGGAACTTTAATTCTCTCAGTCAGAAAGCCTACCTCATCTTGATACCGGTGATTTAGCTGCTGAATATATTGACTGACCTCCGCATATTTCCTCATCTCAATCAACCCGGATATTACGTGCATTTTGTTCATAAATTCATGGGTCTGTCCGCGAAGGGAGTTAATATAATATTTAGTACCACTTAACTGGTTGCTAAGATGAATCATCTCGGATTGGTCGCGCAGCGTTGCAACCGCCCCAAAAAACTCATTTTCAATATATATAGGGGTTACTGTCGCAATGACTTCTATACCATTCACATAAAATGAGCGATCCTTGATTTTCTTTTTATCATCAAACACTCTCTTGAAGAGCACGTTATAAAAGTTGGTATCTAGCTGCTTGCCAATCGAGGCTTTCATCTCTTGGTTTGCCAGTTGATACTTGGCCTGAGCTTCTTTGTTCATGAGCATAATTTTCTTGTCAGCCGAAATGGCTATAATTCCTTCAGCCACCTCATTTTCAATAATTTCTTTTTCGCGCAATCGTGTTGCTATCTCTTGCGGCTCAAGCCCAAATAAAATGGTTTTGATTTTCTGAGCCAGAATGATCGCACCCAAAACTCCACTAAAGAGCCCCAGCATCAGCCCCCCAAAAATGGTATACTGCGCCTGCATCAAATCGTGATTTAGGGTTCTCATGGTCAGCCCTACACATACAATGCCAATGACCTCATGCTGTTGATTAAATATCGGCGTAAAATATCGGTAACCTTTGCCCAAAATACCTATATTCTCAGAAAAATGTCCCTGACCGGATAGCGCTCTTCTGGCATCATTTAAATCCGAGAACGGTTTGCCAACCATCGTTGCATTCGGATGAGATAGCCGAATTAAATCGTGGTTCAGAATGACAACAAAATCCACATTAACGTTATGCATGACTCCAAGCGAGTAGTCTTGAATCTGCTTCACAGGAATTCCCTGCTCGACATTACGAATAACATCGTTGTCACTGGCAACCATCTTGGCAACACCCGAAAGTTTTTCCTTCGTATTATCAAAATGCTTGTTAATCACAAAATTACGAATGAGAAGCAAGGATATAATTAAGGAAATAATGATAACTAAAACAACCAAAATAATAATCATGAATTGTAGCGAAACTTTGAATTGTCGTCTCGGTTTCGATTTACTTTTTGACCGCAACCCCATCACCTAGCTTTTTTGTTAAGCTCTCCATTAGGAATAAGAGCCTATTTCTTTCCCTATAATCCCTTGTTATTCGACATCGTTTGACAATTTCCTTCTTATTTCGCAAACCATTCATCGGCTGGAAAGGCAAATTTCGTTCATCTTGAGCAAATGCGATATTAACACCTAGTTGAAGCTTGGCTACTTCAGTAAAATAAATAAAACCGACTTGTCTTTAAAAGACAAGCCGGCTTTATATCAGGATTTTGCAAAATCCTCATATGAATTAGTGTATGCAAAAAGGTTCCAAATTCACAAAATTCCCCGTATCTCATCCAATGACTGCACCTTTTCCCGCTGCATCCATTGTTCAAGGCCATGTACCAGCTCGGCCCCTGCATGTAAATGGACAAAGTTGTACGTTCCTACCTGAATGGCAGCGGCACCTGCCATGGTGAATTCAATAATATCTTCCACTGAGCTAATCCCGCCCATCCCGATCACCGGAATCGACACCGCCTGTGCCACCTGGTGAACCATACGCAAAGCAATCGGCTTAATTGCCGGGCCGGAAAGACCCGCATACGTATTGGCAAAAACACTACGACGCCGACGTATATCAATTTTCATCGCAGAAAATGTATTGATCAACGAAACTCCGTCTGCGCCTTCTTCCTCGCACATAACCGCCATCTGCGTGATATTCTCTGCGTTGGGAGACAGCTTGACAACCAACGGAAGTGCCGTCACATTGCGCACCTGACGCACAACCTCCCGCGCTACCTCCGTCTGGATACCAAATTGCATTCCACCCTGCTTCACGTTGGGACATGAAATGTTCAATTCCAGCATATCAACGCCTCTGCGGTTCATCGTGCGACGCTTTTGTGCATTTTCCGTAATCATCGCTACGGCCTGAACATATTCCTCCAGATTGGAACCGCCCACGTTGGCAATAACAGCCGTGTTCCAGTGAGTCATGTCATCCAGTTCATCCTTCAAAAAGGCGGCAACACCCGGATTCTCCAGCCCCACACTATTGAGCATGCCGGATGCTGTCTCATGTATTCGTGATCCCGTATTACCAGCCTTCGGATGCAGGGTTAGTCCCTTGCCGACGATGCCGCCCAATAATTCAGGAGAATAAAATTCCGCATACTCCCGTCCGAATCCAAACGTACCGGAAGCCATGATGATCGGGTTCTTGAACGGTACACCCGCAATATTACACGCCATGGAGATCATCGAACTCCACCTCCTCCACCGGGAATACAGGCCCTTCTTTACATACCCTCCGATTGCCTCCACGGGTACGCATCGTACAGCCCAAACATGCGCCAATACCACAGGCCATGTGTCTTTCAGTTGAAATATATAAGCGGGACGACGTATCCACCGTTTTTATAGCGAGTGCTTGTAACATCGGAGTTGGCCCGCAGGAAAACATATTTGCATAGAGCGTCGGATCGATCTGTTCGACGATACTTCCCCCTACCTTGACCTGTACAGATGCCGCCACAGCTTCGAACGCTTCAACCCCGAAGGCTTGCTGTGCAAACCCTAGATAAACATGCGCATGCGGGTAATACTTTGCAGCCAACAGCAACGGAGCTGTACCCATGCCACCGCCGATTAAAGCCAAACTACCCTCTACCTGCGGAAAACCGTTTCCGAAAGGTCCTTCTAACTGAATTTCCTGACCAGGCTGTAATTGGGAAAACAAATTTGTCCCCTCTCCAACAACCCGATACAAAAAGGAAATACTCTCTTCCCCGATATCATAAATGCTGATGGGTCTGGGCAGCAGTGGGTAACCTGTCCCGCTGCGCAGCATGTAAAACTGCCCCATGTTCCCTTTAAACTTTCCCTCTATTTTCATCACATAAATGCCCGGAACGAGCGCCACATTCGAAATTACGTTAGCCATATAACCCCTCCACTAACCACTCACTATAACGTAAAAGCAGCAACTATTACGTGACTATTTTCACATTTCTGGGTAACGTTTCGCCCTACGGCTCGTGATATAAAAAAGCGTACTCCTGTTAGAGAGTACGCTTGTGTATTTAACTAATGGCTTCGCGCTCTGCATCGCGGCTACCCTTGGCATCCTTGCGGATTTGTTTGCTGCGTAGCTGTCCGCAGGCTGCGTCAATATCGACTCCATGCTCCAGCCGAACACTACAGCTAATACCTTGTTTCTTCAGCACATCATAGAAGCCCGTAATCGACTCCGACTCACTCCGCTGGTATTGGCTATGCTCATCCACTGGATTGTACGGAATGAGGTTGACATTGGCCAGATTACGACGATGGCCCACCAGCTCAGCCAGTTCGAGCGCATGCTCCTTACCGTCATTAACATCCTTCAGCAAGATGTACTCCAGCGTAATTCGACGATTTGTTTTGTCCAAATAATAATCAATCGCCTGCATGAGTTTCTCAATCGGAATCGCCCGGTTGATCTTCATAATGCGAGTACGAATCTCATTATTCGGGGCGTGGAGGGAGATCGCCAGATTGACATGCAGGTCTGAATCTGCAAATTCAATGATTTTATCAGCCAATCCGCTTGTGGAAACGGTAATATGCCGTGGCCCAATCGCTAGCCCTTTGTGATCCTTAATGACCCGAATGAAATCGGACAGGTTCACGAAGTTATCAAACGGTTCGCCAATTCCCATCACAACAACATGACTGACCTGATCGCCCGGACGTTCCTGATCCAGATACAGCTGGACCTTCATAATTTGCTCTACAATTTCACCACTAGACAGGTCACGGCTCTTCTTCAACAGTCCGCTCGCACAGAAGCTGCACCCAATGTTACATCCTACCTGGGTAGTCACACATACGGATAAGCCAAACTTATGCCGCATCAATACGGTCTCAATTAAATTACCATCTTGAAGCCGGAACAAGAACTTGACCGTCCCATCTGCCGACTGTTGCTTCACGTGTTCTTCAAGTGTTTCAATGGAAAAGTGCTCTGCCAACAGGCGAGTACAATCTTCATGAACATCTGCCATCGCTGCAAAATCAGTAACCCGCTTCCGATACAATGCGTCCCATACCTGCAATGCCCGGGATTTCTTATGCCCATGCTCGATGAGCCATGCTGTCAATTGATCTAGCGTTAATCCATAAATGGATTCTTTTTTCATGTTCGATCCTCTTTTCAAAACAATCAAATTCGTATTTCTATATATAAACCCTAGCCATCACGACTCGTCTCAACGATCATTGCATCATAGCATGTTTAAGCAGTCTGCGCTATTTAAACGCCTCTTTCATTGTCCCAAATTTTAATTATGAACACAAGGGGGCAGGCACATTGTTTTTCCTGTTCAATAAGAGCACGCAAAGACAGGATTACAGATACTCCTAATGATATGATTACAACCAAGGAGGTGATGCGGTTGGAATGGTTGCTTCGGATCAAGAACGCACTGGATCTGATGGAAGAGAGAATGCAGCAGCCACTCGATATCGATGAAATTGCAAAGGCAGCCTATTCGTCTCCTTTTCATTTTCAGCGTATGTTTCATATGCTAACTGGCGTCACGGTAGCAGAATATGTGCGCAAACGTCGATTGACCTTGGCTGCTCAGGAATTGAGTCTTTCTTCCGCCAAGGTGCTGGATGTAGCGTTCAAATACGGATATGATTCCCCCGAATCTTTTTCTAAAGCGTTCCGAAAGGTACACGGTATTTCTCCCTCTGAGGCCAGAAGCCCTGGGGTGAACCTGAAAGCCTTTCCACGCATCACCTTCCATCTATCGTTGAAGGGAGATCAGGAAATGGATTACAAAATTGTAGAGAAAGCGGCCTTTACGGTCATTGGCAAGTCCATTCAAGTCACCACTAAGAACGGCGATAATCTTCGAGAAATCCCAAAATTCTGGAACGAACTGAATGCGGATGGTACATCGGATCGGATTCATGCCTTGGGAATAGGCGACGATATACTCGGTATTTGTTTGGATTTCAAGCATGGGGAAGAAAAATTCACGTACTTAATCGCCGCAGAAGGCAGCGAAGAAGTAGCGACCGCGAATGGGCTGGAATCCAGAACCATTCCGGCTTCAACCTGGGCAGTGTTTACATCCATCGGCCCTATGCCTCACTCGATCCAAAAGGTATGGCAAAGAATTTTTCAGGAATGGTTCCCTGCCAGCAATTATGAGCATTCAGGCGGCCCGGAACTGGAAGTGTATACTATGGGAGATTCACATGCTGAAGACTACCGGTGCGAGGTATGGGTTCCGATTAATAAAAAGTAAACCAATGAACCGATTGCCCACGGCAGTCGGTTTTCTGCTGTACTGCATTTACATCATATGGTGACAGAAAACACAATTCCCTAATACTCGTTACTCTAGCTTAATGGTCGCATGCAATCCCCCAAGCTCCTGCTTCAACACAGAATATAGCCTTGAACCTGCCGGCTTTAGCGGATAGTCTGTTGCTTTGCAGAGAAGTCCGAAGGTCATATCGATCATGCTACCGCTTAATTCCCTCACCGCTGTTCCTGCCGGGACAGAACTGACCAGAAGTTGTGGCACAAGTGCAATCCCTAAATCGCTTTCCACATAAAATTTCAGAGCCGTCATGCTGCCAATTTCCATCGTATTTAACGTGGTTATTCCATATTCCTTCATGACCATTTCAAGTTTGCGACGATAGGGACAAGTAGCCGACGTAATAAGCAACCGCTGCCCCTGTAAATCCTCCGGCCCAATGTTTTCTTTTTCCGCAAGCGGGTGATTTTCAGGCATTAAAACTACAAATTTCTCCCTAAATAAAGGCTCAAAATATAGCTCTGTGCCCAAATCTGGTGTGGAACACAGCGCTAAGTCAATATCCCCCTTGAGAATACGCTCGCTTAAGGTAGGGGTATTTCCAAACTCAACAGAAACCCGAATGTTCGGATAATGGGTTAAGAAACGTTTTAAAATTCCTGGTAGTCGATAACTGGCAGTCGGTTCGGTCACTCCTATACGAATGTCGCCTGCGGTCCCTCTTTGCAGATTGTCCATATTTTCCTGCAATTGCTCCATATCCTTTACAATATGTAGACTTTGCTCGTAAAACATCCTGCCCGCTTCAGTTAACTTTATTTTCTTGCCCCGTTCGATCAGTTGAATTCCCATATCGGACTCCAGCTTCTGTATTTGCATCGTCACGGTAGATTGTGCATAATTCAACTCTTCCGCTGCACGCATAAAACTTCCGTAATTCACAATCATTTGAAATGTTTTGAGTGTTTTAATGTCCATTATCAGACTCCTGTATAAACAATTGATTCAATTTTATTGAATTATAAATTCATTTAATTCAATTATACAGAATACAATACCTCCTCTACAATGATACATATCAGATCGTATTATTTTTCAGACGCAAATGAACTGGATGGAGAAGGAGCGAATTTACATGGATTTACATCAAAAAGTAGCATTGGTTACAGGTGGAGGTACAGGAATTGGGAGAGCCGTGTGTATGGCCTTGGCAGATCGAAAAGCTACGGTAGTCGTAAACTATTCCCGCTCTAAAAACGATGCAGAGGAAACTGTACGTATGATCCTTGAAAAGGGCGGACGTGCTATCGCATTACAGGCAGATGTTTCCCGAGATCAGGAAGTTCGAACTATGGTTGACCAGATTGTCCAGCAATTCGGTACGATTAATATACTCGTGAATAACGCTAGCATTACACATCACATTCCGATGGATGATCTGGAGGCAGCCACGGAAGAGGTATGGGATGATCTATTTGATGTAAATGTAAAAGGCATGTTTTACTGTGCCAGAGCCGTAGCTCCTTTTATGAAGCGTAGTAAACAAGGAGCTATCGTCAATCTGGGAAGTATAGCAGGGCAAACAGGGCTAGGTTCTTCGCTTCCCTATGCGGTATCCAAAGCGGCCGTCCACGGGCTGACCAAATCTTTAGCACGGGCACTTGCGCCGGATATTCGCGTCAATTGCATCGTGCCGGGAGCTGTAGCGACAAGATGGTGGTCAGGCAGGGAAGAGCAAATGAAAACATTGGCTCCTCATTTACTCCTACAGCGCATTTCCACGCCCGAAGATATCGCCAGCATGATCTGCTCTGCTTTGGAACAGGAAGCCATGACAGGCCAGATTATTACGGTAGACAGCGGACAAACACTGTAAAGATATTGGGACTTCTGAGTAAAAACAAGCCGCCTTCTCAGACAGAAGGCGGCTTTTGAGCTATCGTATACCGTCGTTAAACTACGTTTTAGCTTAAAGATACCGCAATTCGTGTACCTTTCACGAATTTAGCAAATAAGTACCGAACAAGCGGCCCTACAATTAAGAGCTGCAGAGGGAAAGCAAAAATAAAATTCTTAAAAACTAAAGATAAGTAATTTTTAAATAATGAATCTCCCGAAAGACCATTAAAAAAGTAAGCTGTCCCCAATCCATAAAGTGACATACAGAGAACCATTCCAATGACCATACAGCATGAAAGGGACAGAATCACAAATACCTTTTTGGATTTATCGTATGGTAATGAGAAGGCTATTTTCTTTGCTAATGGACCGACAATAAATAGTTCCAATACGAAAGCAATGATAAAACATAAAATAAATTGAAAAACCATTAATTTTAGAGAGATTGTGCCAATCAAGTCATTTGTATATAGATTATAAAATGTCATGAATACGACCATCCCCAAGCACATCATGAAACCAAAGTAAAAATCTTCTTTCTTCGTCGTTGGCAATTCCATCATCCCTTCTGTGTACCTTGGTAATTATATAAATAGTCGAAACCTCCACATAAGTGAACTTTCTGTGAACTTTTTGGCAAACGTTTTCTTTTTTAGAATATAAGAAATAGGCATCGTTCAGCTCAACGATACCTTGGAATGTTGCAGTTCATATCCCTCAATGATCTGCTTTTAAATCTAAGCCAAATCTCTTCAGCTCAATAAAAACACCTTCAAGTCGCTTCCCTTTTTCCGTTAACGAATATTCAACACGCGGGGGAACCTCGGCATATACCTTTCTCTCTAACAGACCGTTATCTTCAAGCTCTTTCAGGCGTAGGGAAAGCGTTTTGGGACTAATCCCCTTCATGGACTTCTGAAGTTGGCTGAATCTCAGTGTTCCTTCGATAAGCAGGTCACGGATGATTAAAAAAGTCCATTTCGTTCCGATCAAATCAAGTGTTTGGGCAATAGGGCACGGCTTGCCGGGTATTCCTTTGGTCAATTCAATAGGTTCTTGGTCGTGCATAGGAACTCCCCCAAAAATTATCTGTTAAATCCAATGATATCACAATAGTTCCTTTAGGGAAACTATATGAATTAAATATCACTACTTCCCTAAATAAACTTACTACATATACAATATCGCTGTAGCAACTAACGTTTTCTCTAATACAAGGAGGTGAAGAGATGAAAAATATACTAATCATTAACGGTCATCAAAAATATGATTCGTCTGAAGGGAAATTGAACCAAACATTGATAGACAATATGGTGCGTCTCTTAAGTGAAGAGAACAAAATCAAAATAACGTCTGTTCAAGACGGCTATACCCTCAGCGAAGAACAAGAAAAATTTTTATGGGCGGATGTAGTCATTTACCAAACCCCCATCTACTGGTTCAGCGTTCCTGGATTATTAAAGACTTATATGGATGAAGTCTATGCTTACGGTGTATTCTTCACGGGTGCTCATGAATATGGGAGCGGAGGTTTATTAACCGACAAGAAATATATGTTCTCCACAACTTGGAATGCTCCGGAAAAAGCCTTTAATGATCCAACTCAATTTTTTAATGGGGCTAGTCTAGAAGCTGCACTCCGTCATTTGCATTCTGCGCATACATTTCTCGGTATGAAGCCCTTGAAAAGCTTTGCATGCTACGATGTTATTAAAAATCCAAATATACCTAAATTTATTGCTGATCTTGATACACATCTACAAGCCGTATTACATGATTAACAAATCCAGATGAATACTAGGAGGGAATCCATTTGCAAAACCAAAAGATTGTCATTATTGGTGGAAGCTCAGGTATTGGTTTAGAAACAGCTAAGCAAGTCATTTCGCTTGGAGCGGAAGTGGTAATCGCCAGCCGGTCGGAGGATAAATTGCACAAGGCCAAGGAAATGCTGGGCCCTCGTGCTGTAATACATGTGCTGGACACGTCAGATGAGCAGCAGGTAAAATCTTTCTTCAAAAAAGTCGGCCCCTATGATCATCTTATCGTTAGCGCGGCAGAAACATCAGGTGGGTCATTCCTTCAGTCGGAGACAGATCAAGCCCGCAAGCTATTCGAAAACAAATTTTGGGGACAGTATTATGCAGCTAAATACGGGGCTTCCCAACTCTCAGCCGAGGGTTCCATTACCTTATTTTCAGGAGTGGTGGCTTACAAGCCGATGATCGGCTCCTCTGCGCTCGGTGCTGTGAATGCAGCCGTTGCGAATCTTGGTCAAACCTTGGCGTTAGAGCTTGCTCCCATCCGCGTGAATGTCGTCTCACCCGGCATTATTGACACACCTTCCCGTAGCAAAATGCCTGAAAATACACGCAATCAATTCTATGATACGGTCGCGCATAAGCTCCCTGTGAAGCGAGTTGGACTTGCGGAGGATGTTGCACGAGGCGTACTTTATTTGATTCAAAATCAGTTTGTGACCGGAACAGTCCTTCATGTGGATGGCGGACACATTTTAACATAAAAGCTTCGTCCTAAATCTGTCAGTCATTTACCAAAAAAAACGGAGAACGCTCCCGCACCTTGGCTTGGGCGTTCTCCTCCTTTTCTTATCCATGAATGATTTCACAAACTTTATCCTAATGATGTATACGACGTTTGTTTCTCAAGATGTTGCGAATCATCTTGTGATTGGGGAGCTGCCTGAACAACATATGTCCGGGATGCGGATTGGCCTCGATAATCCAAATTTGGCCGCTCTTCTCAATAGCAAGATCGATGCCCAACTCGCGAACCGGATGATTTTTATCTATCGTGTCGGCAATGATTCTAGAAAGCTCGGTGACCTGGTCCAGAATCTCTTTCATTTTTGTTCTGTCATTTTTAAAGACCCTTAAAAGCACTTTGGACAACGGCGCCGCATGTCCTCCCTTCCGATAGTTGGTAACGACTTTTCGAGGTGCAGCGACACGGCCGGTTATTCCTGAAATGACCCATTCCGATTCCGGCTTCTGCATATACACTCTGGCATCAAAAATCGAACCTTTGTACTTGGCTAACTTAAGTCCTTGCTGTACCAAATAACGGCGATGAGGTCTTCGATAGGTTCTAACTGCTCTTCTTACGGCGTGAGATCTAACGATTCTGCGACTGGAGCCACAACGAACCTCATATTTCCTCCCCAGCTTTTTCGCACGTATGATGCCAGTCCCTCCACTCCCATAATTAGGCTTGATGAAGACTGTGCGATAGGTATCCAGCATCCGTAAAGTCCTTGCATTACTGATCCAGCGGGTTTCGGGCAAGTGAGAACGTAAAATGGGATGTTGTCGCATTTCCTTGTATTGAATCATCTTTCCAATGGGCACGAATATCCCTCGATTCTGTTGGGTTTTTGCACACACTACATGAATATGCATCTATATTCTATCTTGGTAACGGCGAATGCCACAGTTTGCTATGAAGAGGCAAATCTCCCACTTTCTCAAGTCGAGTCTTCTTTGGTTTCAAGAGAGAGATGGACAATGTGTCTTTACATGACAAGATTATTGCAAATACCTATAAGGTTGATTCCAATAATATATTAGACCAATAACAATTCTGGATATATGATGTATTAAAAAATAACGTGAGGAGGAACGTTAACATGTCTATTTATGATTTTCAAGCAACCTCAATTAATGGGGAACCGATTGAACTCTCAGACTATAGAGGTAAGATTCTCCTTATTGTAAACACTGCCAGCATGTGTAGCTTCTCCAGTCAATTCACTGATCTGCAAAAGCTCTACGAAAAACGGAGGGAACAAGGTTTTGAAATCCTTGCATTTCCTTGTAACCAATTCAATAAAAAAGAGCCGGGTAGCAATTCGGAGGTTCAGGGAATTTGCCAAATTAACCATGGAGTAACCTTCCCACTATTTGAGAAGACGGATGTAAGAGGCTTATCTCTTCATCCTTTATTTCAATATCTGACCCAACAGGCACCGTTTCAAGGCTTCGATATCCAGACCAAAGACGGTCAATGGATGGAGGATTTCCTGCGGGATAAGTATCCGGATATATACGCTGGCGACGGTATCAAGTGGAATTTTTCTAAATTCTTGGTCGATCGCGATGGCCATGTGCAAGGGAGATTTGAAGTAACAACGGAGCCCTGGGCCATTGATCCCGTCATCGAATCGTTATTGTAGTATTTCTGTTCACTTCTTTGGATTCTTTAAAAAAAGGGTATCAAATGACAAAAACGTATATTTGTCATTTGATACCCTTTATGTTATCCTGACTTTAAGGAGGTGACTCACACGGCACTTGACCGTGTCCCTATGGAAAAATCCTCAGATGTGCTAACCAAGGAACAGATTCTTATCGCTACAGAAGACACACTTAGGCGTTTTGGTATAGCCAAAACCTCCGTGACCGATGTTGCCAAAGTATTGGGAGTAAGTCATGGTACCATTTACCGACACTTTAAAAGTAAAGCCGAGCTTCTTGAAGGTGTGACCGAAAAATGGCTGAATGAAAAGATTATCGGCCCGTTAACGGAGGTCTGTCAGAATTCATCTATACTGGGAACGCCACATTTAAAACGATATATACAGACCTTGGTCGAACTTAAGCAGTATTATGCCCGCGACGACGAGGAAATGTTTGAGATGTATACGAGGGTCACCGAGCAAGCGGCTGATTTAATCGACCAGCATATCGCCCACATTGTGGATCAGCTCGCTGATATCATTATACGCGGAGACATCACATCGGATCAGCCAGCCCAACTGGCGCGTACCCTTTTCTATGCCACAGCCCGTTTTCATCATCCCGCTCATGCTTACGAATGGAAGAATCCCGTGATTAATCGGGAGTTTTCGGATGTGTGGATGCTTTTAGAAAAAGGAATCACTTAAAATAGATATGGAAGGAAGGTCCAAACACATATGAAGCATTTGGACGGAAAAACAGCAATTATCACCGGGTCCTCTAGAGGAATTGGACGTGCCATTGCCGAGCAACTGGCTGATCTGGGCGCTAATGTAGTCATCAATTATGCCAGCAGTCCGGACAAAGCTCAAAAAGTCGTGGAGAGGATTATTCAAAAAGGCGGCAAAGCCATAGCACTTCACGCTGATCTGGGCAAAATGAGTGATATTGAAGCATTATTTACAAATACGATTGCTGAATTCGGTAAAGTGGATATTCTGGTTAACAACGCTGGGCTGATGATCACCCAACCTCTGGCTGAGGTAACCGAAGCTGACTTTGACAAACAATTCGCACTGAATGTAAAGGGCACCTTCTTTGCCTGTCAGCAAGCCATGAAATATATGGAGAACTACGGAAGAATCGTGAACCTGTCCACATCCGTGATCGGACAAATGTTCCCGACCTATAGCGTATACGCAGGTACCAAGGGCGCAGTGGAGCAATTTACCCGTCAGCTAGCCAAGGAATTCGGAAGCAAACAAATTACGATCAACGCCGTGGCTCCCGGTCCTGTGAACACCGAGCTTTTCCAAGCTGGAAAAACCGAGCAGCAAATCGAAGGCATGAAAAAAATGAATGCTATGGGTCGGCTCGGCGAACCGGAAGATATCGCTGATGTGATTGAGTTTCTGGTCAGCGCCAAATCACAGTGGGTTACCGGGCAGACAATCCGCGTCAATGGCGGGTTCATCTAAAAAGCTGGAATACATGGAATGGAGGTTATTACGTTCATGATGTTACACAAAGGTGAGACCTTATTTCGACAAGGAGAATCTGGCCCTTTATATCACCTCAAGAGCGGCTTGTTAAAAATTGTCCGAGTCCATGAAGACGGCTCGCAAATTTTAGTTAATGTGATTGTGCCCGATGAAATCATCCCGCACCACTCCCTGATCAGCCCCAATCCTTATTATGGTACAGCAGTCGCGCTGGTAACCTCTGAGGTTGAGGTTCTGTCACAAAAAGAATGGTATCAGGCGCTGGAGCAAGACCCGACTCAATGTCGGGCTATCGCTTTACAGCTACAGGATAAGTTGCGCATGATGCAGCAACGAATTGACCAGCTCACCGAGGTGTCACCTGCCGAAAAGCTTCGGAAGCTTCAACGCTGGTTCCACTCCTACATCGCACCCGCCACGTTAACGGACGTGCTGACGCAGGAGGAAATCGGCCAGTTTATCGGGCTACGCCGGGAGACGATTAATCGGCTATTGCGTGCTTCAAGCGCTCCTTCTGCAAAAGATGATGACGATAATGCATCTCGATGAGCGAAAACCACTCTCCAGCATTCAACGCGCCGAATCTGGGATGAGAGACGGTAGAAAGCCCTGTTGATTTCCCAACGATCGGCTCAATCTCTCTCATTTTACGGATCACAGCATTTAAACCCTCCACAATTTCTTCTTTGCTCGTCGGTTGTGGGGGAGTATACTGCGGAGATGGTGGAACTTGGATACGTATGGGCGGAAACCCTCCTAGATTAAAAACGGCCGTACCCGCCTCCGTTTTAACCCCTGTCTCCCCATTAGGCTGTAGACAAACATCAATGTTCTTCAGGTGCATATACAGAGCAGAGTTCACCAAATGAAGATACATTTGTCCAAGCGACCATTGGTCCTCCTGCGGTGTGTACTGCAATTGCTCCAAGCTAAAGCTGTCCAATTCAAGAAGATAGTGTTGTGCCGTTTCTTCAAAACGCTGCAATGTTTCGGTTGTATTCATATATTAGTGACTGCCCCTCTCTATTAAAGTAGCTTTACTATACAAAAATGCTACTGACAGCATTATGTCAGTAGCATTTCAACATTTTTTCCACTTCCGCACGTATCCGCTCCCGGAGCGACTCAGGCTCCAGCACAACCATATCCGCGCCCCATCCAAGTATCCATTGCAGTAATTCCTCCGGCTGTCTAACGCGGAAAAGTATATGCAATCCATCTGCACGCTCCTCTATAGCCTCCATATAAAAGTTGTTCGCTTCCTTCACCTTATCTGCGATATCGGAGCGTGCTAGTATGCGAACAGTCACATGACGGTCATCGGTTTGCTTATAATCCTGCAAATGAAAATCGACAGGCAAATGAAACCTGTCCTCCAGTACCATAAGCTCGTCCATACGTGACAGACGGAAATGGCGAAGCTGCTGCCGCAATTCACATTGCCCGATTAATACCCACGAACCACGAAGCAATACCAGACCATAGGGAGCGACCACACGCACACTTTGACGATTCCCGTCAGCCTCTGGCATTCTTTTGGAGTAACCAAACCGTACCATTCGTTTTTCCAATACAGCAAGACGCAGCGTTTCCAAGTAGGTTTTCTCTCTATGGTTTGCCCCTTCACCCACAGCGAGTAATCTCATGGTTGTACGCACCCGGGAAACTTCCCTGCGGACGCTCTCTGGTAAAATGGCTTCAATTTTCCTGCGGGAGGTTTGCGCCTTGATACCGTAGTCTGTATCAAATTTTTGTTCGATAAAATCCGTCCCGATTAGCAACGCCACAGCCTCTTCTGCGGTAAAGCTCACTGGGGGCAGGAAATACCCCTCCATCAAGGAATATCCAATGCCCGGTGCTCCTACAATCGGTACGCCCGATTCGCTTAGAGCCTGAATATCCCGATAGATGGTTCTCACACTCGTTTCGAATATAGCTGCCAAATCCTCAGCTCGTAAAATATCCTTACGCTGCAACTCTAGCAAGATCGCTAGCAAACGATCTGTTTTGTTCATACCATGGCCCCTCTCTGGAAGGATCTAAAATGCAGAAATACAAAAAAGCAATAAGGGCAGTACAGTCACTGCGACTTATTGCTCTTTTTTTCATACGGAAGTTACTCCATTACTTAAAAAATACTTTTTCAACGTTATATTTAGCCTTTTGTGAATTGATAATGTAGGTTTCATAAATTTCTCGCTCTACCGCATCTTCTACAATACAAACCTCGATAATCGCAACCTCATTCCGCTTGTCCTTGATCGGCGATACGTTATCTTCAAAATGCTTTTTGATTCTTGGTCTTAGCTTTCTTGCTTTACCAACGAACAGCAGTTCCTCCTGCGCATTGTAAAACATAAAGATACCCGCCTTATCTCTAGGGATCAGGTGAAAGTCGGTAAACCCGTAAATATGGCTGAGCTCAGGGTTAACCTGTTTGGTAATCGTGATATCCGGAGTTGGAATTGTTATATTAATCACTATGTCACTTCCTCATTCTATATAGGTGTAAATATTATCACAAATCCTGCGGTAACACCATTCAAGATAATCAGGGAGTGTCCCCTGGAACAGGCTTCGTCGTTTTCTCAACGATTCTTTCCAGTACCCAGACAAGTACCCCCACTGCAAGGCTGGCGATGACCGCCATAATCGCCGATCCGCCAGCATGTAGCAGCAACACGGGAACCCAAAGCAATCCGAGCAAACGATGTACGGTCCGCATCCACTTGTTACGAACTTTGTTAATGAAGAAGCCATACCCGGCGATCGCCAGCAGAATGACAAATCCCGCAATCCCGGTATAGGTTTTGTTATCTTGAAGCTTGGTTATCAAAAAATAAATACCATGAGCGGCAATCAGGATCAAGGTCGCCCAACCCAGAAGTTTATGGAGGGAATGTAACAACCGCCCGGCTCTTCTAACCAACATTGATGGCGATCTTAGCTTCTTCTTAAACCAGAACCAAGAGAAAGCGGCCGCACCAAGAAATACGGAAATCGTACCCAAAGTCTTGAATATTTCCCCGTTGCCCCCACGCCCTTCTCCACGAGGATGTACGCCCACAGGCCCTGTAGACCCACCTTCTGATAGCCGTGGGCCAGGTCCACCGCCGGAGAGCGATGACATGTAGTAATAGTAGATGACGAGTAGAACTGCTACCGTAACTGCAATCATAGCTGGAATCCAAACGGCCCTTTTCGTCTTCATTTGTTATACATCCTTCCTAGGAAAATTGCCTTGAGTGTACCTGGTCAAGCTTAAAACAAGATTAAAGCAAGCTGAAAGTATTCCTTTTACCTCAGTCAGTATCGAGGATGGTCGTAATAACGTTAATACAGGCACCGTAATAGATAGAAATCTATGAATTCCCTACTATGCGAGCACGCCGGTTTCCGTTACAATATGTCAGTGTGATTCTGGCATCGGCAGATTGACGCGTATTTGAACATTATTGGAGGCTTCTATTTTTTCATGCAAAATGAATCTCATGCTAACGTAAAAATCATAACGGCCGATCCGAGTGCGATCGGCCTGTTTGGCTTGGCTATTGTAACACTTGTAGCTTCATCCCAAAAGCTTGGTCTCACTGAAGGCTTGAGCTTTATTATCCCTTGGGCTATTTTCCTTGGTGCCTTTGCACAGCTGTTTGCCTGCATTCAGGATGCAAAGCATAACAATACCTTTGGCATGACGGCATTTGGTGCTTACGCCTTCTTCTGGTTAGCCGTAGCTAGTAGCTGGATGATTAAAATGGGCGTATTCGGCTCAGAGCTAGCATCTGCTGTAGATGGCAAACAGCTCGGCTTTGCCTTTGCCGGCTATCTCATCTTCACGCTCTTCATGACCATTGGAGCCATGGAGACGCACAAGGTCCTATTTTTTATTTTCGTGTTGATTGATTTTCTATTCCTCGGCCTTAGCTTCGATGCATTCGGCATCGCCCCAGAGGTGTTCCATACCATCGCCGCTTATGCTGAAATGGGCATTGGTCTACTCTCGCTGTACGGTACAGGAGCTGCCGTTCTGAATGCACATTTTGGCCGAACATTTCTGCCCGTAGGACGTCCTTTCGGCATTTTCAAACCACGTCCTTAGCTGCATATTTAAACCCACAAAGCCTCCTTTCGCGCCGATCCGCGTTAAGGACGGCTTTGTTTCCTTTCCATCACTCCCCCCTGTATCAAAAAAATACTAAAGAGAGTCGTTTAGTGAATATAAAACCCCACAATGATAACAATATACATAAATTGTATTCAAAGGGGTTTTTGTAAAAATGACACAAAGCAAATCTCGTATCGCATTTCCGCAATTTCCCGAATCGTATTGGTTAGCTTCCACTGACATCCCTAACTTCCCCAAACTTAGTGAGGATATTCAGGTGGATGTTGCCATTGTAGGTGCGGGGATTACCGGTATTACCACTGCTTATTTACTTTCTAAAAAAGGATTAAACGTCGCCGTCGTCGACGCAGGGCGGATACTTCATGGGACAACCGGTCATACTACCGCCAAAATTACCGCACAGCATGATTTGATCTACAGCGAGTTTATTTCCCATTTTGGCAAGGAAAAAACCCGGCTCTATTACGAAGCCAACCACAACGCTCTTCAATTTATCAAACAAACGGTAGAAGAGTTTAATATCGATTGTCAATTTACAGAAGAAGATGCCTACGTTTATACATGTGAAGATACGTACGTTGGAAAAATCGACGACGAATATAAAGCTTACGAGCAACTTGGCATCCCGGGAAGTTATGTCGAACAAACGCCTCTGCCGTTTTCAACTAAAGCAGCTATTAAGATGAAAAACCAGGCCCAGTTTAATCCTGTACCTTTCTTAAGATATTTGGCAAACCAAGTCATCCATCAGGGCGGGGAAATTTATGAGCAAACCACCGTTGTAGATGTTGAAAAAGGAAACCCTGCCATCATTACAACCAGCGACGGAAAGAAAATTACCTGCAACCATGTCGTATCCTCCTCACATTTTCCATTCAATGATCCCAACGGTCTTTATTTTGCGCGATTGCATGCCGAGCGGTCTTATGTACTCGCGGTCAAAACCGATAAAATCTATCCAGGTGGTATGTATCTAAGTGCAGAAACCCCAAAACGTTCACTTCGCTCCGTAATGGTAAACGGAGAACCAATGGTTATCGTCGGTGGGGAAGGTCACAAAACGGGACAAGGAATCTGTACTTTCCAGTACTATGAAGCTTTACAAAAGTTCGCGGAGCAAACATTTGGATTAAAGGAGATCGTTTATCGCTGGTCGGCCCAAGACTTGTATACGCTAGACAAGCTCCCTTATATTGGGCAGGAACTATCCAACACCTCTAACATCCTCGTTGCTACGGGTTATAGAAAATGGGGGATGACCACAAGTGTAGCGGCAGCCTTATTAAATACGAATCTGATTACCAGAGAGGAAAGCCCCTACCAGGATCTTTTCTCCCCTTCAAGGTTTCATATGGACCCCGACATTAAAACATTTGTAACTCAAAATGCAAATGTGGCTAAACATTTGATTGCTGGAAAGTTAGACATCAGCTACAAAAAAGCCGAAGAACTGGAACACGACGAAGGGTCGGTCATCCGGGTAAACGGCAAAAGAGCAGGCGCATACCGAGACCCACAAGGAGCATTGCACCTAGTGGACACGACATGCACCCATATGGGTTGCGAAGTCGAGTGGAATGAAGCGGAAAGAACATGGGATTGCCCTTGTCATGGCTCTCGCTTTTCATATCAAGGCGAAGTCATTGAAGGACCGGCCAAAAAAGCACTTGGCAAGGTTGAAGCCGAATAGCACGATCCTTTCGAATAAACCTAGTTAGGCTGGATAACATACCTTTGAGAAACATAAAAGAAAGGTGATCCGATGATAAACCAACAGTCTACATTAGCGGCGCATGAGTCCTTAGAAATCCACGAAGCGCTTAATTTTAAAACGTTATGCTTAGCCAAGTCCAAATTAATGCAGGGCTTGGTATTCGATCAAGAGCTAAAGGATCTAATGGAAAAAGATGTTCAGCAATCTATACAAGCTATTGCCGATTTGCAAGCATTGTATGTTAAAGCACCGTTTCAGGCACCTGTTCCAGAATTCCGACCAACACCAATTTTAAATTGAGGTGAATGATGTGACATTAGATCAGACCCAGTCCGCTAAAATGGATTATGTGGATCCAAAAAACTCATTAAACATGCCGGAAATGGCAGACACGACCTTAGCGATGGATTTTCTGATTCGCGTCAAGGAAGGAGTTCGAAATACAGCCGTAGCCTTGACGGAAACCGTCTCTCCAGATGCCAGAACTCTGTTGCGCAATCAACTGCATCAAGGCATCGCTCTTCATCAGGAAATCACTGATCTTATGGTACGAAAAAAATGGTTTCATCCTTATGATCTGCAAAAGCAGTATCAATTGGATCAACTATCAGCCAACAAGACGGTGGACATCAGCAAAATGAAACTGTTCCCAGACGATACCACCCGCAAGGGTATGTTTGATCGCACGCCGGACGAACATATGGGAGGAAACCAGGCATGAAAGCAGTGACCTACCAAGGTATCAAAAACGTTGTGGTTAAAGAGGTTCCGGACCCAAGTATTCAAAAAGCCGACGATGCGATTGTCAGACTGACGACAACCGCTATTTGTGGTTCAGATCTGCATCTCATTCATGGAATGATTCCGAATCTACAAGAGGATTATGTAATTGGGCATGAGCCGATGGGGGTTGTAGAAGAAGTCGGCAGCGGGGTAACCAACTTGAAAAAGGGAGACCGCGTGATCATTCCGTTCAACATAGCGTGCGGTGAATGCTTTTATTGTAAAAACCAATTGGAAAGTCAGTGTGATCATTCTAATGAGCATGGAGATATGGGCGGTTTTTTCGGCTATTCAGGAACAACTGGTGGATATCCGGGTGGACAAGCTGAATATTTACGTGTGCCTTTTGCCAACTTCACTCACTTCAAAATTCCGGAGAGTTGTGAACATCCTGACGAGAAGCTTTGCCTGATTGCTGATGCCATGACTACTGCATTTTGGAGCGTCGATAATGCCGGAGTGAAGAAGGGGGATACTGTCATTGTTATTGGCTGTGGGCCGGTAGGTTTGTTAGCGCAAAAGTTCGCCTGGTTCAAAGGGGCAAAACGAGTCATTGCGGCAGACTATCTGGATTATCGTCTGCAACATGCGAAGCGTACAAATCATGTGGAAATTGTTAATGTAGAATCGCAAGAAAACGTCGGCAACTACCTCAAAGAGATAACCAAAGGAGGCGCAGACGTAGTTATTGACTGCTCCGGCATGAGCGGTAAAATGTCTCCGCTGGAATCTCTCGCTTCCGGTCTCAAGCTTCACAGCGGAGCTTTAGGAGGACTAGTCATAGCTACACAGGCTGTGCGCAAAGGTGGCACCATTCAAGTTACCGGTGTATACGGCGGACGATATAACGGTTTTCCTTTGGGAGACATTTTTCAGCGAAATGTTAATTTACGTACGGGACAGGCTCCCGTTATTCACTATATGCCATATATGTATGAGCTGATTGATACGGGAAAGGTGGACCCAGGAGACGTTGTTACACACGTCATTCCGTTAAGCGACGCCAAACGTGGATATGAAATTTTTGATACCAGACAGGACAATTGCATCAAAGTTGTACTTAAACCTTAACTATATATTGGAGCATTGGAGGTAAACGTCATATGGTGTATGGCCTGCACGAAACACTTGAAGTCCATGAATTGTCAGCGTTCAAAACAGTGTGTCTTACCAAGTCTAAAACCATGCAAGCATTAATCTCTGATCCAACTCTCAAAGCTATATTACAGCAGGATGTTGACTTATCGACCCGCCAATTACAAGAACTCGGTACCCTCTTAGATCAAGCCATTTCACAGGAGGTTAAGCCATGAATACACTGTTGGAGCATTTGACCGGACTGCATACCTTAACGGACCAAGTCATTGCAGCCGATTTTCTGAACGCGGCCAAAAGCGGTGTGAGAAATTACGCTATGGCCGTAACAGAAGCGGGAACTCCAGAAATTAAGGCAATTCTTACAAAGCAACTGGATGAAGCCATTGATACGCATGAGCAAATTTCCACGTACATGATTGAACGCGGCTGGTATCACCCTTGGAACGTAAAAGAGCAGCTTTCGATGGATCTACAAAATATCAATACTGCATTGCAAGCCCCCATTTTATAAGGATAGGACGCTCACTTCGGTCGTACATTCCTGCCCGTAGGACGTCCCTTGGGAATTTTAAAAGCACACCCAACCCTTAGCAGTATATGTAAACCCACAAAGCCGCCTTTCACGTCGATACGCGTTAAGGGCGGCTTTTGGGATCAACGTGTTATCTTAATTATTCAGCTTGCCAATTCGGCATCCGTTCTGCAGGATAACGAAGACCCGCTGCCATCCCCTTTGGAATGATTGCGTTAATAGCCTCCATTTCCTGTGCGGATAAAACAACATCGACGGATCCTGCATTTTCCTCTAAATACGTAACCCGCTTGGTTCCTGGAATCGGTACAATTCCCTCTTGCGCAAGCAGCCATGCCAACGCCAGTTGAGAAGGTTTGACCCCTTTTTGGGCGGCAAGGTCCTTAACATGCTGCACGAGATCCAGATTTTTCTGGAAATTCTCAGGTTGAAAACGTGGCACAGAGCGACGGAAATCATCTTCTGCAAAATCATCAAACTTCTGAATTTGTCCGCTCAAAAAGCCGCGTCCAAGTGGACTGTAGGCCACAAATTCGATGCCTAGTTCCTTACACGCCGGTATAACTTCATCTTCTGCTTCTCGGCTCCATAAGGAGTATTCCGTTTGCAGCGCTGTAATCGGATGTACCTTGTGAGCGCGTCGAATGAGCCCAGGAGAAGCTTCGGACAGCCCCAAATAGCGGACTTTTCCTGCTTGAACCAAGTCACTCATCGCACCAACTGTTTCCTCGATAGGCACATTCGGATCAACACGATGCTGGTAGTACAGATCAATCACATCTACACCCAGTCTTTGCAGGCTGCGATCACATGCCTCTTTTACGTATTCGGGACGGCCACTTACACCCATAAATGCGCCATCTTCCCCACGCATAATGGAAAATTTAGTGGCTAATACGACTTCGTCGCGGCGGCTCCGCAGGACTTGGCTAATCAGTTTTTCATTTTCCCCCACACCGTAGACATCGGCAGTATCCCAAAAGTTTATCCCTAGCTCCAGCGCACGATGAAGTGTTTTGATCGACTCCTGCTCATTCAACTCACCGTAATATTCGGACATTCCCATGCAGCCCAGACCCAGTGCAGATACTTGAAGGTCACTGTTACCCAGTTGTTTCTTTTTCAATTTCTATCACTCCTAAATTTTCAGAATAGTCATCGTATTTCCTAAGCACCACGTCACATTCCGTATGTTACTACTTAAAGTTAACTTGAAGTCAAGCATTGTCTCGTTTTGAAACGAGAATTATTATGTATGAACAGAAGCGGTCGGTAGCTTCTGGACGGTAGGGAGATTCACTTACAAAGCTAAGGCTTCTTCCGTAATCTTCTTGATATCAATGGATAAAGGCGTTTCTTCCTTGACCATATCGGGCAGGATATTCTCCAAAAAATACTCAACGCAGTGTAATTGAATATTCTTGATTTTTACAAGTGCATTACGGTACATGACTATAAATTCTTTTTCCGTATTTCCCCGCTGAAGTTCTGCAAATGCTTCGTATACCTGATCCATCTTGTCCGCAACTTCAAGGATTAAACCTTCTACAGAATCATCTTTACCTTCCCTTAGCTGTTTGCGAAAAATAGCCTTAAAATCCTCGGGAATATTCTCTTCAATAAAATACTCAATCATACCCTCTTCGACCTGTTGGATTAATAATCGTAGTTCCTTAGAGGAGTGCTTAACTGGCGTTTTGATGTCTCCAATAAAAATCTCCCCGTAATCGTGACTGCTCGTAATCTCGTATAGCTTTTTCCAGTCAATACGGACACCATTTCTCTCTTCAATATCAGCCAGCGTTTTGGCGTATTGTACGACTTTCCAAGAATGTGCCGATACGCTGTGTTCCTCGAATTTAAACTTACCCGGACAACGGATGATTCTTTCCAGCTCATTTAGCGACCGAAAATACGTGTGAATCCCCATCATTGCATCCATCCTTTAATATATATATGAGATAGTCAATCTAAATCCCACTATAAACCTCAACTATTAACAGCAGATTATCGCAATATCAAGTGGAATTCACACATGTAGCATATACACAATTTTTGCTATACACTTTATAAAAGAGGAATTTGCAAAATCCTGAAAAAAATATAAAGTGGTGAATTCGTTGTTCAAAATCTTATTAATTGAAGATGATGAAACTTTGTTCCATGAAATGAAGGATCGGTTAACTCAATGGAACTATGATGTGTATGGCATCCAGGACTTTAATAAAGTCATTCAGGAATTCACAACGATAAAGCCTGATCTGGTCGTGATAGATATTCAATTGCCGAAATTTGATGGGTTTCATTGGTGTCGAATGATTCGATCCCACTCTAACGTCCCCATCCTCTTCTTATCTTCACGGGATCATCCTACGGATATGGTGATGTCGATGCAGCTTGGAGCGGATGATTTTATCCAAAAACCGTTTCATTTTGATGTACTCATTGCCAAATTACAGGCGACACTCCGCCGCGTATATAATTACAATACAGAACCTGTCTCCCTTAAAACATGGTGTGGCGCAACGGTCGACTATGAAAAAAATGTAGTAGCCAATGAGACTGGCTCCATCGAATTAACCAAGAACGAGATCTTTATTTTGAAGCTGCTGATCGAACAAAAAAATAAAATTGTTGCACGTGAGGAATTAATTAAAAGCCTCTGGGATGATGAACGTTTTGTCAGCGACAATACCCTGACCGTCAACTTGAACCGCCTGCGCAAAAAATTGGACGAGCTGGATTTGGGCCGTTTCATTGAAACGAAAGTCGGGCAAGGCTACATGGCTACAGAAGAGGCACCTGCCTATGATTAAAAAATACCTTATAGAGAGGCGGAGCTGGATTCTACTGTTTGTGTGTCAGCAATTCCTGATCCTGTTCATTGCTTATGTGGATGCAGCAATTCCGTTAGTGCCGATTCTTTATATCGTCTTCTTATCTATGATGATTTTCTTGGTTTTTTTAATCATTCGTTATCCCAAGGAAACCAAGTTCTATACCACACTAGAAAAATGGGAGAGTTCTCTTGAACTAACGGGTATAGGCGAACCGGAGAGTCCGTTTGAGCAAATCATTGAACAAAAAATCACGGGCCAGAACGAACGGTTACAACAGATCATCTCGCAAAATCAATTGACACTTGAACATGAAAAAGATGAACTATTATCCTGGATTCATGAGGTAAAAACACCTTTGACCACCATGCATTTGATGATTGAGCGGTTGGACGACAAGTCCCTAAAAGCTCAGTTAACCTATGAATGGCTACGAATTCACTTACTGCTGGATCAGCAGCTCCATCACAAACGAATATCTTTTATTGAAAATGATCTGTATGTCGAGCAAGTGGATTTAAAATCTCTGGTTTTTAAAGAGATCAAAGCATTACAGTCATGGTGCATCCAAAAGGGGATCGGTTTTGACATCCAACTTGAGCACATGGAAGTGCTGAGTGATGCCAAATGGCTGGCTTTTATCATCAGACAGCTCTTAACCAATGCCATCAAATATAGCGATGCCAGTGATATTATCATTCACAGCTATGAACAAAGGGATCGAATACAGCTTGAGGTTCAAGACTTTGGACGCGGTATTGATCCGAAGGATATACCGCGTATCTTCGAGAAAGGTTTTACCTCCACAACCCAACATTCTGATCACACTTCAACGGGTATGGGGTTATATTTAACGAAAAAGGCAGCACAAACCTTGCTCATACATATAGATGTGCACTCCAAACCGAACGTAGGTACAACCTTCACTTTAATTTTTCCCAAACGAAATGATTTCGTGAGTGTGGTAAGCATGTGACAGAGATGTCACATGCTTTTATGTATTGTTCGCCCAATCAAAGGAAAAACATCGGCTCTATTTTTATAATAAGGCTACAAGAACAATAAGGAGTGCATCGAAGTGAACATTTTAGAAGCTCATAAAATCCGTAAAAGCTACGGTAATAAGTTCAATATGCAGGAGGTTTTGAAGGGAATAGATATCCTTATTGAAGAAGGGGAATTTGTCAGTATTATGGGAGCCTCCGGTTCAGGTAAAACCACATTGCTGAATGTTCTTTCCTCTATTGATAAAGTGAGCCAAGGTTCCATTAGAATCAATGATATCGAAATGACGAAAATGAAAGAAAAGCAACTGGCTGAATTTCGCAAAGAGCATTTAGGCTTTATTTTTCAGGAGTATAATCTGCTGGATACGCTAACGGTGAAGGAGAACATCCTCTTACCGTTATCCATCACCAAAACGCCTAAGAAAGAAGCCAACCGAAGATTTCAGGAAGTGGCTACAGAATTGGGGATTTATGAGTTGAAAGATAAGTATCCCAATGAAATTTCGGGTGGACAGAAACAGCGTACATCAGCGGCCAGAGCGTTTATTCATGAGCCCAGTATTATTTTTGCCGATGAACCTACGGGTGCACTGGATTCCAAGTCGGCTTCCGATTTATTAAACAAGCTGGGCCAGTTGAACCAAAAACGCAAAGCAACCATTATTATGGTCACGCATGATCCTGTCGCTGCCAGCCATTGCAGTCGGGTTATTTTTATTAAGGATGGGCAAATGTATACGCAGCTTCACAAAGGCGAGCAGGAAAGACAAAGCTTCTTCCAGGATATCATGAAAACCCAAGGGGTCTTAGGCGGGGTCCAATATGAACATTAACCTGCTCATTCTAAAAAATTTGAAAAAAAACCTGAAAAATTATTACCTTTATGTTTTTGCCCTCATTTTCAGTGTTGCACTCTATTTCGCTTTTGTCACACTACAGTACGATCCCTCCATGGACGAAGTGAAGGGGTCTGTTAAAGGTGCAGCTTCCATACGGGCAGCTTCCATTTTACTGGTCGCTATTGTCTGCATTTTTCTTATGTATGCCAATAATATTTTTATAAAAAGACGAAGCAAAGAAATTGGCCTATTTCAATTGATCGGAATGACTAAAAGTAAAATTTTTCGCATCCTGAGTGCTGAAAACCTAATTTTATACTTTAGTTCCCTCTTCATTGGGATTGGGGTTGGATTCTCCTTTTCCAAATTAGTGATTATGATTTTATTTAAGACGACGGGCGTCGAAGCCATTGCCACTCTATATTTCTCTAACCAAGCACTGACTCAAACACTCATCGTTTTTGTTGTCATCTACCTGCTGATCATGCTCATGAATTATTCTTTTATCAAAAGACAAAGTATTTTGTCCTTGTTCAGAGTGACCTCAACCACCGAAGGGAAAATCAAGAAAATATCGATCTTTGAGATGATCATCGGGATCATTGGCATCTCTCTCATCGCTTTAGGTTACTATGTTTCCTCCAAATTATTTGGTGGAGACTTTACATCCATAAATGAATTGTTTATGGCTATGGTGTTTATTTTGGGCACTGTCATCATCGGAACACTCCTTTTTTATAAAGGATCTATCCGCTTTATTTCCAATATCATCAGAAAGAGTAAAGGCGGATATTTAAACATCCATGAGGTGCTGTCCCTCTCGTCCATTATGTTCCGCATGAAGTCCAATGCTTTGTTGTTGACCATTATTACGACAGTATCGGCACTTGCCATCGGTTTACTTTCCTTAAGCTATATCGCCTATTATTCTGCGGATCAAGCAGCTGAGGACAATGTACCTTCCCATTTTGCCATGACGAATGTACCGGATGCGGAGAAATTCAAAGCGTTACTTCATGAGCATGATATAAAGTATCGTGAAAAGAAAATTGAAGTGATTCAAGTCAGTGTGAAGACAGCGCAAATTATGGAGACTCCTATGGAACAATTAAATGATGGTACGGATTCCATGACACTGCCTGTCGTAAGCGACCAATCTGTGGAGGGTACGGATGTAACTCCAGGCCAAACGGTTTTAACGGGCTATAATGATATGTTACAGAAATTCATGTCCTTGAAAGACTTTGGCCCCTTGGATTTGAAGGGGAAAACAGAAGTCATACCTCAACAATATGTGGGTCTAAAAAAGGATTATGTCATTCCCTACTATTTTGCAGCCGGGGGAGTACCCACTGTCATTGTAGACGAAACCATCTTTGAGCGGTTAAAGAAAGATGTAAATCCTGAGATTCAAAAGAAATCATCCTTATATATTGGAATTGATATGATAAATGCAGAACAGATTGAAGAAGCCAATCGTCTCTTTGCAGCTGCGAATTTTAATGATCAACAAACATCCCGCCTTGAAATGAGCAGCAATCAGAAGCGGAACATGGGAGTGATCATGTTTGTAGTTGGCTTTTTGGGACTCACCTTTCTCATTACATCAGGCTGTATCCTTTACTTTAAGCAAATGGATGAGAGCGAAGATGAAAAAGCCAATTATACGGTGTTAAGAAAGTTAGGGTTCACCCAAAGTGACCTGCTTCGAGGTATTAAAATAAAACAACTCTTTAACTTTGGCATTCCATTAGTGATTGGCCTATCACACAGCTATTTCGCCGTTCAATCCGGCTGGTTCTTGTTTGGAACCGAAATTTGGATGCCTATGATTATCGTTATGGTGCTGTACACCGCCTTATATTCCATTTTCGGGATACTATCCATCCTGTATTATAAAAAGGTCATTAAATCAGCATTATAATCGGCAAAAAGCAAAAAAGCCCCAGGCGAAAGTGCTGGGGCTTTTCCAAATATTTGAGCATTTTCGTTCCTACATGTACAATAAAATAACTATCATCGTAACCCCAAAGGGGGAGAGCTTATTTTATTATTAATCATCAATGGCATCGGCATCGTGGCCAATATCATACTCGGTTCCTTTATAGGCGCAGCTATTTTTATGGGAATCGTTTTTTTCCTGATTGGCTTGCCTGAGTTTAAAAAATCGCCCAAGCACACCAGAGAGGCTAAAAAGGATATCACCTATATTATGTCCACATTGTTAACTCTTGTTGTATTCATGGTTATCGTTTTCTGGAATATCCGCGCCTCAGGTGATTTGATGCTAGCAGGTCCGCTAACACCGCAAATGAAGTTTCACTGGGGACAAAAGGTGTTGATGCTAGGGTTACTGGAGGGCTTATGGTCTGTCATCACCCTAAAATGGCTATTACCCATCTTTTTTGGTCCGCTGGATCTCAGAAAGAAGCAAATCCTCGTTCTAGTGAGCGGGATTGTATTTAGTGTGGGTTCAGGTATTTATGCCATACTTGGAGCTAGTTAATGGTTCGCCTCTACAGAGGCTCGTGTGAATGCTTAACGCAAAGGTTCAAAACCCTCTGCTTGCTTAAGAATCTGCTCAATTTCCGCGCATGTCTCCGGTTGCAGCGTCACTTCGACTGCTTTTACATTTTCCTCAATTTGTGCCGGTTTAGTAGCCCCAATAAGTGCAGCGCTGATACCCGGTTCTCTCAGAATCCAAGCAAGCGCGAGCTGTGACAGGGTAACACCCAAATTCTTCGCCAGCTTATCCAGCTCCTGGACACAGTTCAGAACGGTATCGTTCATGTAACTGCTGATGACATTATTGACAGAGGCATCAGCCCCGCGGCTACCCGTCGGTAAAGGTTGTCCAGGCTTGTATTTCCCCGTGAGGACCCCTTGGGCCAGAGGCGAAAATACAATTTGGCCGATGCCTACCTGCCCGGATACCGGAAGTACCTCATGCTCGATGTAACGTTCGAACATATTATAGATCGGCTGATTGGCAATCAGCGGGCGCAGATTCAGCCTTTTTCCAATCCCATAAGCATCCATGAGCTGGGCAGCACTCCATTCGCTGACAGCAGCGTACAGAATCTTACCCTGAGCCTGAAGGTCATCGAGCGCTCGCAGCGTCTCTTCCAAAGGAGTGTCCGGATCATAACGATGACAAAAGTACATGTCGATATAATCCGTACCCAGACGCTTCAGACTCGCTTCACATTGCTCCATAATGTGCTTGCGTGACAGTCCCCTGTCATTGGGACCGGAATCCATAGGGAAGTACACCTTAGTAGATAATACATAGCTATCTCTTCGATAAGACTTCAAGGCAGCTCCCATAGCCTTTTCGCCTTCTCCCCGGTTATACGCGTTCGCGGTATCAAAGAAATTAATCCCGAGTTCAAAGGCTTTGGCAATACAGGTATGAGCTGCTTCCTGCTCGGCGGCTGTACCGTACGTCAACCAGCTCCCCAAGCCGATTTCACTAATTTTAAGACCACTGTTGCCTACATTTCTATATTTCATATCTACTCCTTCTTTCATAAGAGAATTATATTTTTATATTTTAACATGTAAACCCTTTCATTAAAATCATTGATAAAGGATTCATGGAGTTACATGAAGGATATCTACCACCCTGACTGTTAGGGTGGTAGATGCTTTAGTCTCACAATCTCAAATCATGTCTACTTGCTTCCTACAGGAAAAAGCGCATCATATGCAGGACAAGGCAGTTTGTCGAGAAACTCCTGAAGCTGCTTCGGTTTGTTTTTGTAAATATCCTTTAAGGATGTTCCGTTATAGATATTGCCGATGACCACAGGATGGCATAGCTCACAGATCAGAATGTCCCCGTTCCCGTGCAGATGGAGCTGTTTTTTACCATCAACACAATTGGAAAAATACACACCCGGCTGTTCCTTGAAACCCAGTGCTTCTGCGAAACGGTCCATACAGGTGAAATACAATACAGTATCATCTTTTTTATGTGCAATCAGGTCATGAACGGAACGGACGAGCGCTTCCTTGGTGGAAATAGCGTTCCAGTTGGTATGATCCATCACAATGCTGTTTTGGATTTCATGGATGCGCACACCGAGATCATATACCATTTCGCTAATAGCTGGCATGTTGTTTTGTGTCTCCGCAAACAGCAACGTCTCCAACACCGTTTCCAGCTTGGCCTCGGTACATAACCGGATATTTTGAACAATTTTCTCATACATGCGAGGATGAACATGATAATATGCTGCATATTTATCAGCATCCGTGAAGTTGAAGGAGATATGAATGTTGGAAAGACCTGCATCACGCAGTTTCTCAATTCGTTCAGGGCTGAGCAAGCTGGCATTGGTGTTGAGCTGGGTAGCGATTCCTTTGCTCGAACAGTGAGCCACAATGTCCAGACAATCCTCATACTTCAGGGTCACTTCTCCCCCGGACAGTCGCACACGTTTTAACGTTGGAATGTCATCAATAATATCAATGACCTCTTTGCTGCTAATGCATTGCCCATCGTTCCGCTGATATGCGCAGCAGTAATCACACTTGAAGTTGCAATTAGAGGTGACCCCGACTTCCAGTCCCTCCAGCTCGTAGATGCCCGGCTTTTCCAGTTCAAGTGCTTTATATTTGTTCTCTATACTCACTTTCTCATGATCCTCCCGATCTCAGGCTTGTGTCTTGAATTCCCCTTGAGATTATACAGAATGGGACGGTTTGTAGATATGACATTGGTAACGGCGAACCGTTGCATAAGTAGCGTCATGTTTTGGGTAGGGAACTGCAGAAAAAGCGCAGAAAAGGATTGGCAGCATATTGTTAAATAGTAAAAAACTCAATGTTAGAGGGTTACAACCGCCTAGCCTATGAAACAGTAACTTATACTATTCCCCGTTTTTTTCTTCCCTCAATACATATACTATATCTCAAAATTGTATTCTTAGGGGGAGAGATGCGAAGATGAAAAGGTTAGTTTATGCATGCATGCTTTCTTTACTTCTTATGACTCCGATACAAATCGTGGGAGCAGCTATAAATACAGCGGAAGCTAGACCAGTTAAACCAGAGTTACTAAGTTCTCTTCGTCAGGGTGGATACATTCTGTTCGTTAGGCACGGTGAAGCAACGCTAGGAGAAGATCAACCTAATCTCGTCTTCGGCGATTGCTCACTCCAAAGGAATCTTTCCGAGGAAGGTAAAAGACAAGCCTTACTTTTTGGGGAAAGGATAAAGAGCTTACAAATCCCCATTCAAACCCCAGTTATAGCAAGTCCCTTTTGTCGAACAAGGGAAACGGCAGAATTAGCTTTTGGAGCAGAAAATGTTCATGTAGATCCCTTCTGGGTTAGAATTTACAATCTAAGTGGTGATGTAACCGCAGCAGAGAAGGAAAGTACATTAGCCGAACTGACTTCTGTGTTAGAGAAAGTTCCACCTTCTGGGACCAACAAAGTTATCATTGCTCACAGTTTCCCTCAAGGCATTGGTTTGGGCGAGATTCCGAACTTGGGTACTGTAGTTGTGAAGCCAAGAGGACAGGGAAACGGTTTTGATATTGTAGACAGGATATCTTTTGCTGAGTTGTCGAGTGTGCCGTGAGAAAAATTTGCGGCTTCAGACAACACAGTGAACCATGCATAGTTTTCATTTCCAAATCCATACTGAATATATCTGTTGGTAATGGAGGCGGGAATTGTGGATAAAAGGATGAATCTGCTTATGTTCAGCGGCGATTATGATAAGGCAATGGCTGGACTGATTCTGGCAAATACAGCGCGGGAATTGGATGTGGATGTGACGATGTTTTTTGCGTTCTGGGGATTATCACTGGTTCGTGATCCCGAGAAGATGACGCTTGAGGATAAGACGATTTACGAGAAACTCATGGACTTGATGACGCCCAAAGGGCCTGAATCCTTACCGCTGTCCCATATGAATTTTAGTGGTCTGGGCAAACTGATGCTAACGGAAATGTTGGAAGACAATGAAGCCCCAAAGCTGATCCACTTCCTAAAAGGTGCCCGGAAGAAAAACGTCAAATTTTATGCCTGTAAGCTATCGGTGGATATTATGGGTTTTAAACCGGAAGAATTTATACCTGAACTGGAAATTATCGAGGCCAAAACGTATCTAAAAGATGCGCTCGAATCCGATATGCAGTTGTTTATATAGGATAGACTTGCGCCTTATCCGGCTGTTGGATGAGGCTTTTATTGTGACTAAATGATGACACTCGCCTATTTTTTTTAACCCATTCGGACCTACTTACGTACCCTAAGAAGACAGAACGACTTGGGAGGCGCCGTATGCTCATGGCTCGAATTGGAAGCAGTAATTGTAGGTATCAGCCTTCTAACGAGGCTTATTTCCAAAGGTATCGCGAAAGTACAATCGGATATCACCAGACCTTTGAATCTCCATATGGGCAAAAAAAGCTGATTTATGCGGATTGGGCAGCCAGTGGCCGTCTGTATGGACCCATCGAGTCGAAAATAGCTCATGAATTAGGCCCTTTTGTGGCGAATACGCATACGGAGTCTAATTTGACAGGAACTCTGATGACCCAAGCCTATGAAGAAGCGAAACAAATCATTAAGGGCCACGTTCATGCCAATGAACATGATATCATCCTGTTCGCCGGGTCAGGTATGACAGGTGCAGTGAATAAGCTTCAGCGGCTATTAGGATTGAAAATACATGAAAAATTAAAGCCCCTCTACCCCATCGCCAAAAAAGAGCGCCCCGTTATTTTCGTTACACATATGGAGCATCATTCCAATCATATTTCCTGGGCAGAAACCGTTGGAGACGTTGTATGTCTTCCTCCGGGTCCCGGCGGGATTGTCGATCCAACTCATCTCGAACGACTGCTGCTTTATTTCCGGCATCGCCCTATCAAAATCGGCGCCTTTACCGCCTGCTCTAATGTTACAGGGTTCGAAGTACCGATTTACCAGCTATCTCGCAAAATGCACGAACATGGCGGCGTTTGTTTCATTGATTTTTCAGCAAGCGCACCTTATGCCGAGATTAACATGCACCCCACAGATCCTCTCGAGAAACTGGACGGGATTGTATTTTCACCCCACAAATTTCTTGGGGGTCCCGGTACAAGCGGCGTTTTAATTATGGATTCGAGACTATGCCTTAGTTGTGCTCCGGATCAGCCCGGAGGGGGTACAGTTAGCTGGACCAATCCTTGGGGTGGATACGAGTATAAAGATAATACTGAAGCCCGTGAGGATGGAGGAACCCCTGCCTTTCTACAGGCCGTTCGAACGGCGCTCTGCATTCGGCTGAAAGAACAAATGGGATACAACCGAATGTTGGAGCGAAAAAAGGAACTGACATCATTATTACTAAAAAGCTTGAGTACCATACCAGGACTACACATTTTAGGAGGAAGCAGCCAAGAACGAATGGGAATCGTTTCTTTTGTTGTCGGTCCTATTCACTATAACCTGATCGTAAAACTATTGAATGATCGGTTTGGCATTCAGGTCCGGGGCGGCTGCTCTTGTGCAGGCCCCTACGGACATTATTTGCTGGGCATTGACCCACAAACATCCAAACAAATGACAGACCTGATCCATGCGGGAGACTTATCTCGAAAACCGGGCTGGGTGCGTCTGTCGCTCCATCCCATGATGACAAATCAGGAAGTCTCCTATATCGCCTCTTCCATACGGGCAATCGTGGAAAACATCGTGACCTGGCAAAAAGATTATACCTATCAACCAGAATCAAACGAATGGAGATCTATAAATGAACATAACAAAATAGACATCAGCAAATGGTTCAATTTTAGCGATTAAGAGACTCGTGTCCGTTCCCTTCTTTCAAAACTCTCATAGAATACTCTGTAGGATTACTATATGAGGAAAGAAGTGACGACAAATGGGTCTCAATTTTCGCAACAGTACCAATGCGGCTATCTTTGTGGTCTTTGCCTATCCGGACTTCAGCTGTACTCCTGTTAACTATTCTAAAGCAGGCTGGTACCGTGTTAACCCTGGACAGACTATTCAGGTTTGGAGCGGCTTCGCAGGAGGGAATACGTTCTTTTATTACGCTGAAGATGATTTTGGACGCGAATGGCGGGGTTCATATTTCACTCAAGTTCCTGAGAATGCCTTCAATTGGTGCTGGGATACAGGTTGTACCACTTGTAGAAGCGTGGGACTGCGGAGAATCGCAGTTAGTCCATTCGTCTTGGACTACACCATCAACTTTGTAACGAGCAGCAGTCAAAGAAAACCTGCATCATCCACACATCGCATGACATTGCCTTCCAAGGCAACCCAAGAGAAACCTATCCTGCGCAGAGTCCCTGCTAAACCTAAGAGACTAAAACAAGGTAAAACCCTGTTGCAAAAGCGCATCACGCATAAAAAACGGACAAAATAAAAAATGATCTGATCAGCTCATATATAGATTATTTTAGAGTTAAGAAAGGAGCGGCCATATCGCTCATGGTCTGCCCCTTTCTCCTTTGTCTACTGAGATCAATCCACCTATTTACTCTCGGATTCCCACTTGGATATCTCTTCACGAACCCGTGGTGCTACCTCTGTTCCCAATAGCTCAATAGCTCTCATGACATCGTCATGCGGCATCGTACCGACGGGCACGTGCAACAGAAAACGTGTAATGCCTACCTGTTTACGGAGATGAATGATTTTCTTGGCAACCGTGTCTGAATCACCTACATATAACGCTCCTTCAAAGCTGCGTGCGGCATCGAAGCTGGAGCGAGTGTAAGGGCCCCAACCGCGTTCACGCCCAAGCACATTCATGCTCTGCTGAGTGGAAGGGAAGAACTTATCCGCTGCCAGCTCAGTAGTCTCTGCGATAAAACCATGTGAGTGTGATGCAACCGGAAGCAGCGATGCATCATGACCGGCATGCCTCGCGGCTTTTTTATATAGTTCCACCAACGGGGCAAACTGTACAGGGCTACCCCCGATAATCGCCAGAACCAATGGCAAACCGAGCAATCCTGCACGAACCACAGATTCCTGATTCCCCCCACTCCCAATCCATACGGGCAACGGATTTTGAACTGGACGCGGATACACGCTCAAATTGTGAATTGCAGGCCGATGTCCGCCCTTCCAGGTGACTTTCTCGGATTCTCGGATTTTCAATAACAGCTCCAGTTTTTCATCAAATAACTCATCGTAGTTATCCAAATCATACCCAAATAACGGGAACGATTCGATAAAAGAGCCCCGGCCTGCCATAATCTCAGCTCGTCCATTCGAAATGCCGTCCAGTGTAGCAAAATCCTGAAACACACGTACGGGATCATCCGATGAAAGTACCGTAACTGCACTGGTTAACCGAATCCGTTGGGTCTGTGCAGCAGCAGCAGCGAGGATAACAGCAGGTGCAGATGCCGCATAATCTTTACGATGATGCTCCCCGACGCCGTACACATCCAGCCCTACCTGATCTGCAAGCACAATCTCCTCGACCACTTCACGTATTCGTTGTGCGTGACTGATAACCTCCCCCGTTTGGGGATCCGGCGTTGTTTCTACAAACGTGCTTATCCCTATCTCCACTTGCTCTACCCCCTATTTTCATGTTTCATTCTCATTCGGCTGCTTTCGAAGCCAATCATTTTAAAAACCGATATCTTTATATTGAACCTTTTTCGCATCTTTTTCAAGCTCTCCTTTTCTGAGTCTGAAAATCAGCCAAGGGAAGTGTCAAGATTCGCCGCAGGAAAAGAAGTCTCTTTGTCGAATATTGTATGGAACAAAGAAGTTTCCCATCCCCACACCATGAATACAACAAGGAGGCACTTACATTTATGGCTTTTGTTATTAATAATTTAAAGGATAACAGCAATGTTGCTATCACTGACCAATTAGGCGGATTTACGGTACTGGAATACATAACAGATTTGAGCTGCACCTCGGTTGCGGCTGCGCAAGACAATTACTATATGAGCAAAAGTAACATGCGCCGCAAACAGCTCATGATCGAAATCAACAATAGTGAGATTATGATGAAGGCGGGAGCCATGCAATATACTGTGGGTAGCATGGAAATGACTACCGGTGTAAAAGGCGTGGGAGGCTTAATGCGAAACTTGGTGTCCGGTGCTGTAACCGGGACAGGTGCCATTAAGCCACACTATAAAGGCACGGGTACCATCATGCTGGAGCCTACCTACCAATATATTTGGCTTATTGATGTCGACAATGATGATATTGCCATCGAAGACGGCTTGTTTTTGGCTTGTGACACGACGCTAGACATATCCGTCGTTGCACGTAGTAATCTTTCCTCTGCCGCACTGGGTGGAGAAGGGTTATTTAATTTAAGCGCCCGCGGAAAAGGAGTTCTGGCACTTCAAGCTCCAATCCCTTCCGAGGAAGCGGTCGTTATAGAATTGCAAAATGATGTGCTGAAGGTGGATGGTAACTTTGCCCTCATGTGGTCCAATACCTTACAATTCACCGTCGAAAAATCCGGGAAAACCAAAATGGGCTCTGCTGCTTCCGGCGAAGGGCTGGTAAATGTGTACAGGGGAACCGGAACCGTATGGTTAGCACCATTATAAACACAAAAAAGGAGAAGCCCTAGGCTTCTCCTTTCTTACATTTTAATTCTTTTTTACAAACTCCGATTTTAGCTTCATTGCTCCAAAACCATCAATTTTGCAGTCAATATTGTGATCGCCATCCACCAGACGGATGTTTTTTACTTTGGTGCCGATTTTTAAGACGGATGAGCTTCCCTTCACTTTAAGGTCTTTAATGACCGTTACAGAGTCACCATCCTGCAGGATGTTACCATTCGCATCTTTGACGACCTTTACGTCTTCACTGCTTGCTTCTGACTCGGTAGACCACTCATGAGCGCATTCCGGGCAAATGAAGAGACTGCGATCCTCATAAGTGTACTCTGAATTACATTCAGGACAATTTGGTAAACTAGACATGGTATTATGTACTCCATTCATTTTCAAATTCTACTGCTGTGCTAAGCTTCCCTGGATAGACCAAGCTTGCTCCAAGTCTTCCTTGGAGTTCCCTACAAGTATATTGGATAATCCGTCACGATTCCACTCATGGATGAAACTAATCTGAGTATTGTTGCACCTCATATGTAAGCGTTCTGTCTGCTGAAAATGTCCATAGGTGAACATATAACTAAAAACGGATGTTGCCTAGGTAGGCAGCATCCGTTTTACGGCACGTTTATTATGCTTGGATTTGCTTGATCAGTTCACTAATTCCTTGGCTAAGCGGTGTAAGGGAGCGTTTCAACAGCTTTTCAAAATCGCTGCTTACGACATCCAAGGCTCCTTCACGAATCGCTTGTTGAATACCAACCACAATAGGGATTGCTCCTTCTGGGACTCCCGCACCGAGCATAACCTCGGCATACGTAGCATCATCCACCTGCTGGACAGGAACGTTTTTGCCCAGAACCTCAGCAAGTACCGCTGCAAACTCTTCTTGGGTAATCGGCTTACCGGAGAGCTCGTATATTGTATTCTCATGTCCTTCACCAGACAAAACAGTTGCAGCTGCTTGCGCATAATCTGCGCGGGTAGCCCAACCTACTTTACCGGACCCTGCCGAGGTTAGCCAAGGAGCACCCGCGAGTACGGATCGGATCGTGCCTGCCTCATTCTCCAGATACCAATTATTACGCAAGAAGGAATAAGGAATACCTGACCCGCGAATGAACTCCTCCGTGATGCGATGTACGGGCGCAAGAAATAGAGTGCTGTCAGCGGCATTGGCAGCGCTAGTATAAGCGATGAAGCCTACTCCAGCACGCACAGCAGCATCAACAGCCGCTTTATGCTGACGAATTCTAGTATCATTATCCCCGTCTGCGGATATAATCAGCAGTCGATCTACTCCGGCAAACGCTTGGTCCAGCGTCTCCGGTTTATCAAAATCACCGTGACGAACGTCAACGCCACGAGACCGTAAGTTCTCTGCTTTTTCTGGATTTCTTACGCTAACAATAAGATCGTTTGCGGAGACAGATGTAAGCAACGTATCTACCACGATGGAACCCAGTTGCCCTGTTGCTCCTGTTAATGCGATTTTCATATGAAATCCTCCATTCAGATTTTATTTACTTTTATATAGTAACTAAAAAATATAACACATGTCTAATCTAGAGTCTAAAGGTCTGCTTTGCGGGTAAGAGTGGGTAACCCAAACTTTCCCCTAGAGAAAGGAACATGTATATGAAGAAAGCTATGATCATTGTAAATCCCTCTTCCGGCAAAGAGGAATCCCTCCAACATGTCAGAAACGTAGAAGAAACTCTACGTGATCAAGGATACGTTGTTACGGTTAAAGAGACAGAGAAGGAACTGGACGCCACCCGTTTTTGCGTTAATGCGTGTGAGGAAGCTTGTGACCTAGTCGTTTCCATCGGTGGAGATGGCACACTTCACGAAACCATCAACGGTTTCATGGATCAAGACCACCGTCCAAGACTGGGGATTATCCCCCTTGGGACAGTCAATGATTTTGCCCGTGCCTTGCAAATTCCGCTAAGTCCCGAGCTGGCGATCCGTACACTGACTTCTGCCCGCGTGAAAAACGTAGATATGGGCCTCTTAAACGGCCGAATGTTTGCCAATGTTGTTGCTACAGGTTCGCTTGCTGAATCGCTATCAGCTGTATCGTCAGACGATAAATCCATGTTTGGCACATTTGCCTACTTCAAAGAAGGCATGAAAGAGCTTATCAGCCATCCAGCCCACTCACTTATCGTCCGCTATGATGACAAGACCTGGGAAGGAAAGTCCCCACTCTTTTTGGCCACGTTAACCAATTCAGTTGGCGGATTCGAGAAACTGGCACCCGATGCGACTGTTGACGATGGTCTGCTTCACTGCTTTATTTTTAAAAACCTCAATATATTGAACACCGTGACGGCCAGCATATCCTTATTTTTAGGCAACCTGAAGGATCATAGTGATATCGTTTACTTTACTGCAAAGCATGTAAGTGTCAGCTCCGCAGAACCGATAAGTACGAATGTAGATGGTGAGGAAGGGCCGTCTTTGCCTATCGAGCTTGGTATTTTACCGCGTCATATCGAGGTAATTGTGCCGGAAGACGTTTAAGTCATGCGGTGCTGGTCCTCAAGCTTGAGGATCATACTCGCTTAATTTCCCCTCGTAGATCAAATGGAATCGATCACTTTGCCGAAAATCGTCTGGCGTAACAAGAGCGGGCAGTTTGTTCCATATTTTTATGCCGGATCGCTGTAAAATTTCCGCGACGAATTGCGAACAAAAATAAGAATTGCTGAACTCGACTGGTTCTTTGAGTGCAATACCAATCAAACCCAGTAAGTTATACATATATTTTTGACGACTTCGGATAAATACATGTAAAACTCGCTTCATTTTTTCAACTTCACGGTCGGTTACTTGAAGCTGGTAGATAACACATGTTGTATTCGGAAATCTGCTGTATGTACCTGTCTTAATATCCTCTTTCACGAAACCACCATCCAGAGGGTTATTAGGGGTCTTTCTGCCGAAGCTGTATAACTCCGAAAGTTCCCGGTTGAAGGAAATGGAGGCGTGATTGTATGGCGCTCTCGTATAGCTTTTAATGACTCTCGTAAGAAACGTTCCCGTATTCGTAAGCAAGATAAAGACGGATTGATCTGCTACCATTTACGAAATTTCCCCTTATCAAGTTGGAATTATTCCTTCATAATAACATAGGAACCCTAATGGAACCCTATTTCGCGATAAGTTGGTGAGTGGTAATGGACAGTTCGATATTAACGTTAATCCTTATTTTTACAGCCTTATTGGTCATCCATCTGATTTACATAGTAGTAGTCAAAACACAACCAGACAAAGACTATGCAGGGATTGGGCTTCGCATCAAGACATGGTGGGGTATGTTCTTTATCTTTTGCTTGGCAACTCTTTTCAATCCGATTGTTTCACTGCTTTCCCTGATGGCACTCACCTTTTTTGCGCTAAAAGAATACTTTTCCATGATTAGATCCAGAAAAGCTGATCGCAGATTGTTTCTATGGGCGTACTTGGCGATTCCCGTACAATTTTATTGGATTTATATCGGGTGGTACGGAATGTTTATTGTTTTTATTCCTATCTATGTATTCTTACTGCTACCGCTCCCACGATTGATCAACAAAGGAACGGTTGGTTTTCTGCGCAGTGTCAGCTCGACCCAGTGGGGACTCATGCTGATGGTTTTCGGGTTGAGTCATCTGGCCTATTTTCAGTTTGCTACGCCACAATACGGAGCGAAACTTGTACTTTTTCTAGTGGTACTGACGCAGCTCAATGATGTCGTACACTATCTAGCATCACTCTATTTCGGAAAACGGAAAATCGTCCCGACATCCAATCCCAATATAACTTGGGAAGGCTTTGCATTCGCTTTTCCCGTAACTATAGCGGCTTCCTATTTCATCTATCCTTACCTGACGCCGTTTGACCTGAAATTTGGAATTATTTTCGGCATGCTGATCAGCTTGAGCGGTTTCTTTGGCAGTTTAACGGTTTCCGTGCTGAAGCGGGATTTATTAATCGGCGATGATGATAAGTTCGATGCTTTGAAAAAAAGCTATTTAAGCCGGGTGGATAGTTTGACCTACACCTCACCCGTCTTTTTCCACGTAATTCGTTATTTTTTTGACTTTATGTAGCGATTACCTCCGCAATACTCCGCTTCTCATCGGTTTCATTTTGGTTAGCCGGGGTAAGTACTACCGTACCGTAAGCAGTCCTTATCCTAGAAAACGATCTTGAGGAGGCGTTAGAAATGGCAGAGCACAATCATGTTGTGAATAAGGAAGGCGAAGTGGCCTTGAACAAGGTAGATGACGTATTAAATCGGATAGACGACAACAAAAAGGATGACATTCTGGGCAGCTTTGATTCATTCAAAAGTTATTTGAGCGACAAGATTGAAATGGCTCAAAATATTGGTTTGAATGAAGAATTGATCGCAAAAGCAGCTGAGAAGATAGCTGGATATCTGGCAGCCAAAGAAGAACCTCGAAACAGCGAGGAGAAGCTCCTCCAGGAGCTGTGGAAAGCGGGGGACAAGGAGCAGCAGCATGCGCTTGCCCATATGCTAGTACGCGTGGCTCAAACCTCGTATGAATAGTGATGATGGAACACAATATCTTGCTATGAAAAGGGCAGCCTATCCTCACCTAAGGATAGGCTGCTTTCGCGTTTACTACCGTTGCAGTGCGTTCCTGATTCTGCGAACCCCTTCACGAATTTCATTTTCCTTTAGATGCCCATAGCCCATGAGCAGCCGGTTCCCTTCAAGCTGTGCCGCAAATACATTTTGACTATGGAGACATTTCGGCAAATCCTCTCGGAACGGGAACTGAAACTCTGCTACCAAATGTAAACCCGCCGATCGGCCACACACCCGATATTGCCCTGTAAAATGCTGCTCAAGGCTATCAAGCAGGACTTGACGACGCTTGGCATACACTTTCTTCATCTTATGTACATGTTTATGAAGGAGTCGCTTCCTGATATACCGACTCAACACAATTTGCTCCAGGCTCGCCGTCTGGTAATCCGCCAGTTGCTTTAAACGGATAAAATCAGCGACTCGTGACGAGGGAAGAACAATATAGCCGATCCGCAGCGCGGGGAATAATATTTTGCTAAACGTCCCGACATATAGCACCCGTTCTGGGTCCAGACTCTGCAAGGAGTGGACGGGCGCCCCGTCATACCGGAACTCACTGTCATAATCATCTTCGAGCAGAAGACATCCTGTCCGGGCTGCATACTGAATTAGCTCGATCCGCCTTTGGATCGGCAAGATACCCCCCAGCGGGAACTGGTGCGAGGGTGTCAGATATGCCAGTTTGGGGTGTTTCTTTTGCGGCAGATCGGCTGTTATAACTCCCGAATCATCAACAGTCATACTCCGCAGTGTGGCTCCTGTGGCCGCCAGAATGCTTTTTAAATCTTCATTTGTCGGTTCCTCTACCAGGGCTTCATCTCCAGCTGACAGTAACAGACGGGTGACAAGCTGAATCGCTTGTACTGCTCCGCTAGTGATTACAATATGTTCCGGGCTGACTTTCACTCCTCTGGTGTGAATCAAATAGTCGGCTAGCTCCCTGCGTAACTCAGGCTCTCCAGCAGGATCGCCATAACCTAGTGCCAGATCAGGAGCCTCTTTGCATACGCTCTGAAGCAAGTCAGCCCATGATTTGCGCGGAAATAATTCCAATGCAGGAAGGCCTGTCCGGAAGGAAATTACCGACATCTCATTTGAATATGCAGATTCCACTGCAGACGCAGACGCCTCGATAGGCGGTGCGGATACATAACCTGGAAGGACGGCCCCTTCGGCTACATAAGTTCCTGAACCTGAGCGCGCAATGGCTAAGCCTTCGGCTAGCAGCATTTCATAAGCTTCGAGGATAACATTCCGGGAAACGTTCAACTGTAAGGCCAGCACCCGGGTCGAAGGAAGTTTATACCCTGCATTCAGTTCTCCAGCTAAAATACGGTCCCGTATTGCTTGATATACCTGACGCAGCATCGGAACTGTCACATTCTTATCGATAGATAACCACATAGCTACCCCCCAAGCGGTACTGTCGAAAACCTCTTCAACTGGATCTACAAGTGCCCAGTTTCTATTGCTACAGTATATATCAATATCTGTACAAGAGGTGAGATAAAATGAACAAACCAACCTTTTCGACTTACATGGAATTAGTGATCGCCACCTCCATTGTCGGCAGTTCTGTGGTAGTCGGCAAACTGGTCGTGATGCAGCTGCCTGTTTTTTTATCGCAATCTGCCAGTCTGGCTGTTGCCCTTCTGTTCTTGGTACCCATTGTATTCATCAAGAAGTATTCATTAAGGATCAGCAAACGGGATGCCTTAATCCTGTTCATTCAAGCACTGGTCGGCATGTTTCTCTTCCGTGTCCTAATGCTGTACGGGCTGGCCTACGCCTCTGCTTCTGAAAGCGGAATTTTAACTAGCTTAACCCCAGCTATTGTTGCACTTCTTTCGTATGTGCTGCTGAGAGAAAAGATTACGCTCCGCCCCGGACTAGGGATTGCCTGTTCACTGCTCGGTGTTTTGGCACTACAAGTACCTCACATATCGGCGCTCTGGTTCAATGCTCCTAACGCAACCTCGTTCATTGGCCTGCTGCTTGTTCTGTCTGCTGTGTTCGGAGAAGCGGCACTGACAGTGTTACGCAAGATGCTATCCAGCCATGTCTCTTCCCTGCTTGGAACCATGTATATAACACTCTTTTCATTCCTCATGTTCCTGGCTTGTTCCTTTGTGGAGGCCCAACAGTTCAACTTTAACCACGTTGGTGTAGGGGAGATTGGGCTAGTCTTATATTATGGTATCTTTGTCACCGCATTAGGCTACGTATTATGGTTTAGGGGTGTATCAAGAGTACCGGCTAGTACAGCAGCTGTATACACGGGTTGTATTCCCGTCAGCACACTGCTGCTGTCCTATATCATCCTCCGTGAATCCTTCTCATTTGCTCATCTGGCTGGTGCAGGCTTTGTATTTCTCGGCATCATACTTATATCACGCGGTGAACGCCGCTGACTCACGCAAAGACCTTCTCAAAAAAAGGCTCCCGGCTGAAACTTCGGGAGCCTCTTTTCTTTATTTTAGGTTCTTATCGCATTGAATTAATGCACCTGATCCAGCAATTGATATGCTTCTTCCTTCGTAGTAACTGCCAGAAGCGCCTCTCTGAAATGATCGTCCATCAGCTTACGCGATAACATTTGCAGCACTTTCAGATGCGCATTTTCCTTGCTGTTGCGCGGTACGGCAATCATAAAGATCAGTTTTGCTTCACTTCCGTCTGCACTATTCCAGTCAACACCGCCTTGCTTGATGCCAAAGACCACGCTTGGCTTCAGGACAGCTTCCGATTTGCCATGAGGAATGGCAATATTCATTCCAATGCCTGTGGAGCCTTCTTCCTCTCTGGCTAATATCGCCTGTTTGAAATCACTGGCAGAGCTTACGGCTCCAGTTCTCTCAAGTGCTCCGATCATTTCATCAACCACAGCATCTCGTGTCGTTCCTTCCAGATCCAAATTAATCAGATCCATCGTTACAATATCCGTCAGTTTCTCAATGTGCATGGCTTGCGAAGACACTGCTGGCCCGTTATTTGTGACAGTTGTTGATGCAGATGACTCCGCCGCAGCAGTCGTTGTAGTAATCGCAGATTGCCCAGCTCCTGCGGTAGAATGTCCAGGCATCGCTTCCCCAGCAGCATCCGGAGTTACAGTTGCTGCAATATCTTTTTTCAGCAAGCTCACCAGGACAACCGATACGGCTACGCCGACAATAACGGCAATGAAGAACATAAGCACATGGTCCACTGCACCAAGTACAGCTACAATCGGTCCACCGTGAGCTACCTTATCACCTACATTTCCCAACATGGCGATGACAGAACCGACCATGGACCCTACCATAATACTGGGAATAACACGCAGTGGATCTTGCGCCGCGAATGGAATCGCACCTTCGGTAATCCCGAACAACCCCATCGTGAATGTTGCCTTCCCGGCCTCGCGTTCCGCAGGTGCAAATTTACGTTTGTTGATCATCGCTGCAAGTCCCATCCCAATCGGCGGAATACAAATCGCAACGGCGATTGGCCCCATAATTTCATAATTCCCTTCGCCGATCATGGCCGAACCGAATAAGAAAGCAACTTTGTTCACAGGGCCGCCCATATCAAAGGAGATCATCGCACCTAGAATCAATGCCAGTAGAATTGAGCTTGTACCTTGCATACCTGCAAGCCAACCCGTTAAAGCTTCAAACAATTGTGCGACTGGAGCACCAATCACAAAGACAAAGATTAATCCAACAATTAAAGATGCCAATACAGGGATAATAATAATAGGCATGATCGGCTGTAACGCTCGCCCAACCTTCATTTTCCGAATACCCAGTGCAACATAACCCGCCAGAAAACCAGCGATAATCCCGCCGATAAATCCGGCCCCCGCCTCACTTCCATAAAAACTGCCGTTCGCAGCAATGAATCCGCCAACCATACCCGGTGCAAGCCCCGGTCTATCCGCAATACTCATTGCGATAAATCCGGCGAGGATCGGTATCATAAAGGTAAACGAAGCTGAGCCGATATCCTGAACCGTCTTCCAAAATGAACCGTCCGGTATAACCAGACCGCCTGGTGTCTTCTCACCGCCAATCGTCAACGCAATGGCAATGAGCAATCCCCCAATGACGATGAAGGGTACCATATAGGACACACCGTTCATCAAGTGTCGGTAGATGGGATTTTGTTTCGGTTTGTTCTCCTGTGAGCTACCTTCGGCAGTACGTGACTCTGCTTGGTGCACAGGTACATTCCCCTTCATCACCCGCTGGATCAATTCTTCTGGACGGCGAATGCCATCCTGTACGCCAACGACCAGCAGTTTCTTACCGACGAAGCGGTCTTTAACCACCGTTTTATCCGCTGCAATAATAATGCCATCTGCCTCACGGATATCCTGCTCGGTCAGTTGATTTTCGACTCCAATGGAGCCTTGCGTCTCGACCTTCATTTCGATGCCCAGCTTTGCTGCTGCCTTTTGCAGATTCTCAGCTGCCATATACGTATGTGCAATTCCGTTAGGACATGAGGTAATCGCTAATATCTTCATAGTCATTCCCCTTCTCTCTGTTGTTTCCGCTTACATTGATAGTATAAACGCCTATCTTGCTGTTATCGGACGAACTTTTTACCGGAACTTTCGGAAAAACGGAATTATACCGACAAAAAGCAGGACTTATCTATAAGTCCTGCTCCAGAGTACAGCTTTTGATTTTAGTTTATCCCTTCATTCTCCCTAATAATCTCATCGCATCGGTCTCCTTAGATAAGGCATGAACCAAAGCAGGTTGCTCACTGATCAGGGACAATTCCTTGAATAACTGGCGCATCTCTTCCCGCCCATCCTGTTTAACCGCAAGCAAGAACACAAGCTCTACTTTCTCGGTCCCCCAGGTAAGCGGCTGCTTCAAGGTAGCGATTACAATAGAGGACTGCCTTATCCACTCAGAACCGCCATGCGGGATGGCTATGCCTCCCCCAATCGTCGTAGCCGACATTTTTTCTCGCGCCAGTACGCTGTCCACATAACCGGGCTCCACATATCCTTTGTCCTCCAGTATTTGCGCCAGCTTGGAGATCAATTGTTCCGGATGCTGCACTTCCTGCTGGGGAAAGACCAAAAAAGGTGTTGTATATTTAAAAAATACCGATTCTTCTGCTGCCCTATGTTCCGGCTCATCCAGTCGTCGGATCACTTGCTCCAGTCGACGTTCGTCCTTGGCATCCAGCAAGGGAGAGACGAGAATGTGCGGAATGTTCATCTCTGGGAGATCTACAGTGGTAATGACGAGATCCACCTCCTGGGCTGCCAGATAGTCCTGGACTTCTGCTTTGGAAAGGGTGGTCTCCACATGTACAGCCGGAAATTTACGTTCCACCTTGGTGCGCAGCAGTTGGGACATACCGATGCCCATGTGACACACGATAATGGCTCTCTGGGGATGACTCTCTTTCCGGTGCAATCGCTCCACAGAAGCCTGAAAATGCAGCGTTAAATACGCCGCTTCCTCCTCGGGGAATGATAGCCGGACCCATCTCCCCACCTCTTCCAGCGTAATAATAACTCGGTCGAACATGTAGGGGTACATCTTCTTGATCTCGGCCAGCATAGGATTGGACACGGTCAACCCATATTGAAGACGGTTCAGGGTCGTATATAAATGGACATTCAATCCTTTCAGCAACATCTTGTCCTTGGAAAAGGCAATCATATTCAGCTCGGACATCCGCCGGACTAACTGCTCAATCAACTCAGGCAAAAGCGGGTGGCTATCTGCCAGCTCACCTTGTTTTCCTGTTCTTTCCTCCTGCTGGTAACGGAACTTCCCGCTAAGCAGGTGCAGAGTTAAATACGCTGTCTCTTCCTTGGAAAAAGGCACGGCAAACAACTTTTGCAACTGCTGCAAAAAAGACATAGCCCATGTAAATTCGCGTCTCTCCTGCAAAAAGGCAATGTCCTGCTTGGAGAGGGAAATGGGTTGTCCCATCTTGGTTCGTTTGACCATTAAGAGGATATGCAGCATTAGAGCTTCGAAAGCTTCGTCAGTAAAGCTGAGCTCATTGCGTTTTTGCAATGCTTTTAATTCATGATTTATGGTTGTAATCTCGTGCGATTCAAACTGTTTGCGCATCAACTGTCCTGTTAACTCAGGACTGTCAATCAGCTGGTTCATCCGCGCCAAAGCGATGCGCTTATTTTTCTCAGAGCCTAGGATGGTCAAGCCTACGCGCTGCTTGGTAATTAAGGCCAGATCAAAGCTGTGTAGCCAGCCATCAATCTTCTCCATATCTCTACGAATTACCGTCTTGTTCACATAATACTGTGAAGCTAGATCCTGGATGGTCACAGGCTTGGCATTCATCAAGAGCCGATAGGCGAGATGCAGTACCCTTTCCTCATCCGACTCATGTTGGGCCGTACTCTCGTCCGCATACAGTCGATGGAACAATTCATTCTGATCCGCTTCACCCATCTCCAGATAAATGCCGCGTCCCGGCCTTCTCACCAGATTGGCATCAGAATGCTTGACGATATAATCTTCAATTACTTTCAGATCGTTGCGGATCGTCTTTTCAGAGCAGTCGGTCAGATCCGCCAGATCCTGCGCTAACCACAACCTGTCCGGTTCAGTTAACAACATGCGTAAAATTTCCATTTGCCTTTTATTCATTCCATTCTCCCATCTTCCAAGTTAAAGAATGTCCACGGCATTTCGAGCTATATTTTTGCTGGTTTTGTGTTGACTTTAAGTATACTCCAAGTAGTACATTTAAAGCATGGTGGCCGCCAAATTCAAGAATAATGAAAAGAGGAATCACTCATGACCATTGGAAAAACAGTTCTTATTACTGGGGCCAACAAAGGCATCGGGTATGAAACAGCCAGACAATTGGGGGGTATGGGTTATACAATCCTGATTGGCTCACGGAATGAGCAGAGCGGCCGGGAAGCGGTGGCTAAGTTGGCTAATGAGGGAGTAAAAGCCCGATTGATTTTGTTAGACGTGACGAATCACAGTACGATTGATTCCGCAGTCCAACAGATCAAACAAGAATTCGGTTCCCTTGATGTACTCATCAACAATGCCGGTATATCTTTGGGAGGAGCCACTCCTCCAAGTCAGTTTTCTTTGGACGATTTAAGAGAAACGTATGAAACAAACTTTTTCGGTTTGGTCGCCGTGACGCAAGCCATGCTGCCTTTATTGCAAGAATCTCCATGCGGTAGAATCGTTAACTTGTCGAGTGGCCTCGGTTCATTAACCTATAATAGCGATCCTGAACATGAGCATGCCCAATTTAATTTGCTTGCCTACAATAGCAGCAAAGCAGCGGTTAATATGTTCACCGTCACCCTTGCCAAGGAACTCAAAGACTCACCTCTCAAAGTTAATTCGGCTGATCCTGGCTTTACCGCCACTGACTTAAATGGCTTTACAGGACCGGGTTCTGTACAACAAGCTGCTGCTGTCATTGTTCGTTTAGCCACTTTAAATAATGACGGGCCGTCAGGAGGGTTTTTTGACGCGTTTGGAGAAGTTCCTTGGTAATCGTTACAATTAAGGAGTGGGATACTTTGCAGGAAATTCCGGAGACCATAACCTCTATTAGTCAAGCTGCAGAACTAACAGGTTTAACAGAGGATACCATACGCTACTATGAGCGAATTGGCTTGCTGCCCTATGCAGAACGAAAGGCTAACGGACACAGGTTCTACAGTAGAGATCAGGTTCTGGGGATTATCTTTCTAACCCGATTAAAAGCCACTGGAATGACCATAGAGGAAATGAAGCATTATCGAGAACTTTCGATGCAAGGCAACAGCACCATTCCGATTAGACACTCCTTACTTGAAAAACATAATCAGAAGATTCAACAAGAAATCTCCAGACTGATGGAGACCCAAAAAATTATTGAATATAAGCTCAGCCATTATCGCGACCTCTCTACCAATCCTGATCTTAGCGACACGAATTGTAACCCTACAACCCCCAGCACCAATCCCCTTTTTTAAGGGGTTTTTTATTGCTTTATCCAAAAAGAAGGTCGATCATGTTGTACAATGATCAACCTTCTTCCTACCCATGCTCCCCCGCTTGATTCACCTCATCTATCATTTCTGAGAACGATTGATATACTCTGATTTGACCAATGCGCACATGTAAAGATCATCATATTTCCCGGACGTAAATTCATATTGGGAGAGGAGCCCTTCCTGCCGAAAGCCTGCTTTTTCGAGCAAACGCAAGGATTGTGCATTCTCTGGCTCTACTAGCGCCTGAATGCGGTTCAATGAGAGGGTATTAAACCCATAGTCGATTACAGCTGCAAGTACCTCCAACATTAACCCTTGGCCCCAATAGTCTCTGGACAATTCATAGCCCATTTCTGCCCGGTGATGACGTTGGTCCCAGTTATGAAACCCGCAAGAACCGATGATTTTACCTTCATTCGTTTGAAGAGCCCAGCGTATTCCCTGATCTGTCTCAAAAATCCGATCATACCAACTGATCTCATCCAGTACATCCTGTTCAGACTCAAACGGGCTCAGTCCATAAAACTTCATAACCTGCTCATCTGAAAAGTATTCCAACATGTCCTTGCTGTCCGTCGCTACCATTTTTCGTAATACGAGACGTTCGGTCGTTATAACCGGAAACTCACCTTTCACATTCTCACCTCTTGCTGCCTTGTTCGCTTTTGCCAGCTCTTCTTGCATACCCATACCTCCCGAGTCTATCGTTACTTTCTTCTTCCAATTATAGAGTAAATGAGAGGAAGGGATATTTATAATAATTTCTTTGTTTATAGAATGTTTTCCTAAACATGGATTGTAAAATGACCGTTAATATAAGGAGTGTGTTTTTAATTATTAAGAAGAGGTGTATTTTTTGGACGAACAGCACGTACCACACAACCCGCAGGAATCTTCAAGACAGATGTACATTCGGCATGGTCAAAATTATGGGGTAGATCCAAACAGGATGGCGGCGTTATCAAAAACATACGGGAACTCTACTCTGTTTAGACGGTGGGGAGCAACAGTTTTTGATTGCATATTTTTTTATCTTGGGTATATTTGTTTCTTTATTTCTGTCATTCAAATAACGGATAGATGGTTTTGGCCTTTAGCGATTGCATCCCGTTGTATTCTGCTTATTGCTTTCTTCAGCTATTATTTGCTTTTGGAAGGTTACACAGGCTATACGCTGGGTAAGTTCGTCTTTCGTATTAAGGTGGTTAACGGGGAAGGTAGGCCTCCTGGTTTTCTTAAATCACTCATTCGTACGCTGCTCAGGCTAATCGATACCAATCCGTTGCTAATGGGTGGGATACCTGCTGTTATCAGCGTGTTAGTAACTGCATCTAGACAACGAATTGGTGATTTAGCTGCAGGTACATATGTTGTAAAGGTACGGGATTTAGAGCCGATTAGCAAAAAGACAATGAAACGTTCGCTGTTTATATTTTTTACCGCCATGGTGATCTTGGGAGCCTCGTTTGTAAATGCTATTTTTATACTGGCAAATAGTTACGTGCCTCCTGAAGCTCCAGTGAGCAAGAAAGAGCAAAGCTATGTGAGTAAAGATGGACGATTTCAAATCACAGCCCCACTGGACTGGTCAACAGATCCGGACCGTGAAGGAAAAGCAGAGATTGCGATATTTAATCCGTACATTCAAAAGTCCGTTGTGGTACTATCCCACTCGAAAAAGCAATTGGGCAATATAACTCTCCAACAGTATGGTAAGAAAGCTGAAAATAACTTAACCAAAGAGTGGAACCTGTCCAGTGTAGGACCTGTCTCTAATACAACTATTCATGGATATCCTGCCCTTGAGTTCGCGATTAAAGGTAAAAAAGATGTGGATAAATATATCACCCATGTAGCGATTATTGAGACCGAAAAGGATTACTACCAGGTGCTAGGATATGCCCCAGCGTCTAAAGACGGCCGTTTAAAGAAAGAACTACACGACATTATCTATAGCTTCCGCGAGGTTCGTCATTAGTCAGCGTGGCTGGCAATAAAAAGGATAGACACAAAAAGCAGGTGCTCCTTAGAGCCCTGTTTTTTTGCGTACAACGATTCTTCACATCTATGATAAAATGGACTGACATGCTCGGCGACCTGCCTTATCATATTGTTCAGATGCACAATAAATTGGAAACCCTTTCATAAAGGTAGTACATTAAGGTACACTATATCACGATAGATAAAGGAGGAATCCGGATTTGTTTCAGCTCTCCGAAAAACAAGCCCAAGACATCGTAGACAAAATGATGAAGGATATTCCATACAATATCAATATAATGAATGAACGAGGCATCATCATTGGCAGCGGCGAGAGTGAACGAATCGGAACCATTCACCAAGGCGCTGTTCAGGCGCTCGAAACCGGGAAAATGATTGAAGTGTGGCAGGACGGCCACTATGAGAAAAGGGGAACCAACGAACCGATTGTCATTCATCATGAGTTAGTTGGCGTGATTGGTATTTCAGGCAATCCCGATGAAGTGCGTCCTTTTTGCAATATTGTTAAAACTACAGTATCTCTCCTGATTGAACAGCGCATCTCATTGGAGCATCTGGCCTATGAAGCCAATCGCAAAAAATCTGTGCTGGAAATGTTATTGAATCATCAGGGAGCCTATACGCAAAAAATAAAAAAAGAAGCAGCTCAATATCACATTGATTTGCTTCTAAAAACTTCGGCTGTATATGTAAAGTATCTGCCTGCTGATCCAGCTCATTTAGCCGAGTTGTCCAATATATTCATGCAGCATCCATCCTTTCGTATGGAGGAAGATTGTTATCTCGTCCTAATACAAAATCAGGAACCGACAGACAAACTGCTAGAGCCACTTGTGCGCAGCCATCCCGATGTGCTGATTACGGTCAGCAGACAAGAGCACAACATTGCGGATGTTTATATGCAAGCCAAGTCAGCTATGAATGTTTTACTGGCTTTGCGCCCGCCTGTGCAAAAAATTTCTTTTGCGGAAGTCGAATTTCTGGTCAAATTGAGTCAAACGAACCTGACGAACACGATCTATCTGGTGAGCAAGCTGGAGGATACCGTGGATTTGCTGGATACGCTGCGAAGCTTTATTAACCATAACGGCAGTGTCTCCTTTACGGCAGATGAATTAAACATTCACCGAAATACGCTGCAATACCGCCTGAAGCGCATCCATACCTTAACTGGTAAAGATCCCCGGAATCTCCTTCAGCTTTTTGAGCTTACGCACGGCTTATTGGCACTGTATCAATGAACAGCTGTTTCACGCCCCTGACCATACGCCAGAAATATCATGTATCCGCTCGCCGCACTCCCAATTTCTCAGTCAATCCGGCTTTAGCTAAGCTCGGGATTACAGGCGAGCGCTCGTATTATTCGGTTCACTTCTCGCTGAATTGAAGTACTCTTGCGATATTCTCGCACGTACGCTCTACGTTTTGCGGCCCTTCGGCCAGCAGCTTACCGAGCTCCGAGGCTCCCGGTACGATGCCGAACACCGCATCTATTCCTTCCTTGTACAACGTGTCGATCCCTTCCCCGATATAACCTGCAACCGCAATAACCTTTTTGCCAGACTGTTTGGCCGCCTGAGCTACTCCATAAGGAGTTTTACCGAATTTAGTCTGAAAATCAATACCGCCTTCCCCCGTCAAAACGATATCGGCCGTGGCAAGCTTTTGTTTTAAACCGGTGTATTCAATCACAATTTCAATGCCTTTTTGCAGCGCCGCTTGAGTGAAAATCAATAAGCCCGCACCCAATCCACCTGCTGCGCCTGCGCCTGGGAGATCGCGCACATCCTTGCCTAGTTGCTGCTTCACCACATCGGCATAATGGGCAAGATTGGCATCCAATTGCTGCACCATCTCCGGGGTTGCCCCTTTTTGTGGCCCGAATACTTGAGAGGCCCCATGCTCTCCGCACAGCGGATTTGTCACATCACAGGCTACAATCAGTTGTACCTGCTGCAACCGGTCATCCAGTGATGAAATATCGACACTGGCCAGCTCGCCCAGACTACCGCCACCGCGCGGAAGAGTATTGCCTGTTGCATCCAGAAATCTGGCGCCCAGTGCTTCCGCCATTCCTGTACCGCCATCATTCGTCGCGCTTCCGCCAATGCCGATGATAATTTTTCGAATTCCCTGGTTCAGACATTCACGGATTAACTCCCCTGTACCGTAGGTGGTTGTCTTTAACGGGTTCTTGTTATCCTTGTTAACCAGATGGATTCCACTGGCGGATGCCATCTCGATTGCCGCCGTGGTGTCGTCTCCCAGCAAGCCGTATGCAGCAGTTACAGGTTCTCCAAGTGGTCCTGTCACCTCAATATAACGAACCTGTCCGCCTGTCGCATCCACCAGTGACTGCACCGTTCCTTCACCGCCGTCCGCCATCGGTACGTGGACGTAATTCGCTGCTGGATAGACCTTGCGCAGTCCTTTCTCCATCGCGATACACACTTCTTTAGCCGTCATGCTTTCTTTAAAAGAATCTGGTGCCAGCACAAATGTTTTCTCTCTCATCTTCTCACCCCATTGTAAATATTAAAGTAAAAATCCATACATGAGTGTCGCTACAATTGCCATCGTCCCACCCACAATAGCTTCGTAAGGAATCAATCCCATCCGTTGTTTAATGCTCATTTTCATGCTGTCTGCCGTGACGTGAAAATAGTTGCCCTGCGGCAAGGAATCAATGACTGTAGCTCCTGTATGCACCATCACAGCTGCGGCGAGCGGGGCCGTTCCCATGTTCAGAATGGCTTCCCCAAACGAGCCTGTCGCCAAAATAACTCCCGTCGAGGTGGACGCCGTGGCGGCTGCCATCAGAATACCTGCAAGCGGTGCCAAAAATGTACCGGAAACTCCCGAAGCTTCAATCAGGCCAACCACCTGTGCAGACAAGTTGGAGGCAGAGATCAGACCGGCAATCCCGCCTGCACCGATCAAAATCAGCACAGTCGCTGTCATTTTATTTAAACCGGAGGCCGAATACTTCAGGATATTGCGCCCTTGTCCCATGGCCAGCATACCCACAATCCCGGCGATCGGCAAAATGTACATCGCATCCACCTTGAAACTCGAAAGTGCTTTAATGCCGGAGATGGAACCAATCGGGTTAATCATCAGCAAAATAACAGCTACCAGCGGGGCTACAATCGCCCGTCCCAACGCTGGATATTTCGATGTATCGACATCACTGTCCATAATATCCTGGTCGGACACCTTCACACCTTTGGTTTTCAACATAGATGCCACCAATACAGTCATGATTAAACCGCATATCGCAGGAACCACGCCCGCCAACATCACGTGGCTTAAATCCAGATTAAATCCGCGCGCCGCCGCAATCGTATTAGGATTGGGAGAGATGATGTTCCCCGCTTTTCCGCCTCCAGACAAAGCCAACAGGAGGGCCAGCTTGGAAATCCCCATTTTGTTACCGACCGACAATGCAATAGGTGCCACAATCAGCACGGCAACGGGAATAAATACACCTACCGCCGTAATAATCATCGTCGCTAAGGCTAGTGCGAGTATCGCTTTACTACCGCCAAATTTCTTTACAATAGCCTGCGCAATCGTCTCCGCCGCCCCGGATTCCATCATTACGCCTGCCAATACACCTGCGGCAAGCACACGAATGACCGTCCCCATCACACTTTGCGTACCGCTTATTAACACGCTGATCGTCTGCTCCAGATTGGCTCCGCCCAATAAAGCGCCTACAATAGCTCCCAAAAATAAAGCATAAACCGGATTCAGCTTTCTTAATATCAGAATAATTGCAATAGCCAGCCCTGCCAGAGCCCCTATCCAACTGATCGTCAATCCTTCCATCTGTCTAACCCCCCGGGCAATTTTTGATTACGCTTTCATTATATCGATTGCTGTATGTGAAAAATATTGAAGAACAGACGAAATTGATTGTGCATTTGCACAAAAAAGTCCGAACAGGCTTACAAAACAAATTTAATGAATACGCTTGCAAATTTAAAATTTAAGATTATAATACCTGTATACAAGTATACTTGATTAATTGAGAAGGTGAAATGATGGTCGAATCAGAATTCCTATATCCCTCCAAATGGCTTTTAAAAGCCTCAGCTGGTGATCGCGTAACTTCCGAGCTTAGAATGCGCATTATTTCTGGCGGGATTGAAAGCGGTACCATATTATCTGAAAATAAACTAGCTGCTGATTTCACTGTAAGTCGCTCACCCATTCGTGAAGCGTTAAAAATACTGGCATCCGAAAATATCATTCGATTAGAAAGAATGGGAGCCGTTGTTATTGGTTTATCAGAAAAAGAAATAGAAGAAATTTATGATGTCCGTCTGCTCATAGAATCCTTCGTATTTGAACGTCTTGTAAAGATGGACACTGATGATTTGGCGAAGGAACTTAGTAAAATACTCGAAATGATGAAAGTCGCCATCAAATATGGTGATGCTGATGAGTTTTCATATCAAGATGTCTTATTCCATGAAACGATTATTCGTGCAGTCAATCATTCTCAAATTCTGATGATTTGGAATAATTTAAAGCCTGTTATGGAAAGTCTCATTCTTTTGTCGATGCGTATGCGTTTCAAAGAAAAGTATGAAGATTTTACACGGATTATAAACAATCACGAACTTTATATTGAAGCAATCAAAGCAAAAGATAGAGACCTCATGATCAAGTCTTTACATGAAAACTTTGATGATGTTCAAGGTAAAGTAGAAGACCTATGGATGTCACAACAAATGCTATCTAAAGGAGTCGTGCAACCAAATGACTAACTATATGTTGGGTGTAGATATCGGGACCACAAGTACGAAAGCCGTTCTATTTAGCGAAAAGGGCGAAGTCATCCAACAAGAGAATATTGGATACCCGTTTTATACACCGGACATAGCGACAGCTGAACAAAATCCAGAAGAGATATTTCAGGCGGTCCTACAGGCCATTTCGAATCTCATGAAACATCACTCACAAAAAAAGCTATCGTTTGTTTCATTTAGCAGTGCCATGCATAGTGTCATTGCGATGGATGAACATGACCTCCCACTTACGTCTTGTATCACTTGGGCAGATAATCGAAGTGAAGCATGGGCACATAAAATAAAAGATGAGCTGAATGGCCATGAAGTCTATAAACGAACAGGAACACCCATTCACCCCATGTCACCCTTAACAAAAATAGCTTGGATTGTGAATGATCTTTCTGAAACCGCTGTCAAGGTTAAAAAGTATATCGGAATTAAAGAATATATTTTCAAAAAGTTCTTTGATCAATATGTAGTGGATTATTCCCTAGCTTCTGCCATGGGCATGATGAATCTAGAAAAATTAGATTGGGATGAAGAAGCATTAAAAATTGCGGGTATAACCCCTTCTCAATTATCTGAGCTCGTGCCAACAACCCAGATATTTACCAACTGTGATTCAGATTTAGCAAAAAAGATGGGGATCGATCCACAAACATCATTTGTTATTGGAGCTAGCGATGGAGTCCTTTCTAATCTAGGTGTAAATGCGATACGAAAAGGCGAGGTTGCCGTCACAATTGGGACAAGCGGTGCCATTCGAACCATTATAGACAAGCCTCAAACAGACGAAAAGGGAAGAATATTTTGTTATGCCTTAACAGAAAAGCACTGGGTTATTGGGGGGCCGGTGAACAATGGCGGGATGGTCCTTCGCTGGATCCGTGACGAACTTGCCTCATCAGAAGTAGAAACAGCGAAAAGACTAGGAATTGATCCATATGATGTACTAACCAAGATTGCTGAACGTGTAAGACCAGGATCTGACGGATTGTTATTCCATCCATACCTGGCTGGTGAACGTGCGCCATTATGGAATCCAGATGTACGTGGCTCATTCTTCGGTTTGACGATGTCACACAAGAAAGAACATATGATTCGCGCAGCCCTAGAAGGAGTCATTTACAATTTGTACACCGTATTTTTGGCATTAACTGAATGCATGGACGGTCCCGTGACCCGAATTCAAGCTACTGGAGGCTTCGCGAGGTCAGATGTTTGGCGGCAAATGATGTCCGATATATTCGCATCTGAAGTCGTCGTTCCAGAAAGCTACGAAAGTTCTTGTCTAGGAGCTTGTATTTTAGGCTTGTATGCCACCGGAAAAATCCAGTCCTTTGAAGTCGTCTCTGAAATGGTTGGCAGTACCAACAAACATACACCAAAAGAAGAAGCAACCAAGGAATACAGGAAATTGCTGCCGATTTTCATTAACCTATCCAGAGTATTAGAAGACGATTATACACGGATTTCCAATTATCAAAGAAGCTTAATTAAACACTAAAAAGATAAAAAGCAGGGGGTAATTACAATGCCATTAGTTATCGTAGGGATTGGAATTTTAGCATTACTCGTTTTAATCATGGGCTTCAAATTGAACACCTTTATTTCATTAATCATTGTATCGTTCGGCGTCGCTTTAGCACTTGGAATGCCTTTAGAAGAAATTGTTAAAACCATCGAAGCCGGATTAGGCGGAACCCTTGGTCACTTAGCGTTAATCTTTGGACTTGGAGCGATGTTAGGGAAGTTGATCGCTGATTCTGGTGGTGCTCAACGAATTGCCATGACCCTCGTAGACAAATTTGGTGAAAAAAATATTCAATGGGCGGTCGTAGCTGCTTCATTCATTATCGGTGTAGCGCTATTTTTTGAAGTAGGATTAGTATTATTAATTCCAATCGTATTTGCCATTTCAAAACAATTAAAGGTTTCTATCTTACATCTCGGTATTCCGATGATTGCAGCTTTATCCGTAACACACGGTTTCTTACCTCCACACCCAGGGCCGACAGTTATTGCCCGTGAATATGGCGCGAACCTTGGTGAGGTTTTACTTTACGGTTTCATTATTGCCATTCCAACCGTTATCTTAGCTGGACCTGTATTTACGAAGCTTGCCAAAAAACTCGTACCTGCATCATTTACGAAAACTGGTAATATTGCCTCTTTAGGTGAACAAAAAGTATTTAAGTCCGAGGAAACTCCTGGATTTGGAATCAGTGTATTTACTGCAATGCTTCCTGTCATTTTAATGTCTATTGCTACGATTATAACTTTGCTTCAAAAAACAATGGGATTTGAAGATAATAGTTTACTAGCAGCGATCCGTTTTATTGGTGATGCATCAACTTCCATGTTAATTTCCTTACTGGTAGCTGTCTACACCATGGGAATAGCAAGAAAAATCCCAATCAAAAATGTAATGGCATCTTGTACAACGGCTATTACTCATATTGGGATGATGCTCTTAATCATTGGGGGCGGCGGAGCCTTCAAACAAGTACTGATTAATGGCGGCGTAGGCGACTATGTAGCTGAATTATTCAATGGAACTACATTATCACCCATTTTACTTGCCTGGATCATCGCTGCAATTTTACGTATTTCCTTAGGTTCTGCAACTGTTGCAGCTTTAACAACCGCTGGTTTAGTTATACCGATGTTAGGACAATCCGACGTTAATCTTGCTTTAGTTGTGCTTGCCACGGGAGCGGGTAGTTTAATAGCTTCACATGTTAACGATGCTGGTTTCTGGATGTTTAAAGAGTATTTTGGTTTAAGCATGAAAGAAACATTTGCAACATGGACATTGCTTGAGACCATCATTTCGGTAGCCGGATTAGGATTTATTTTAGTACTAAGTTTATTCGTATAAACCACGATTCCCGGGCGGTAGATCCCTACTTATTTCTCTTAGAATCTTCTAAGTTTATAAGTGGGGATCTACGGCCTATTCATTTCACAAAAAGGAGCAGAAAAAAATGTTCAATACAATTGGTGTTATTGGTTTAGGGGTAATGGGCCGTAATATCGCTTTAAACATGGCTGGTAAAGGTGAGCAAGTCGCTGTCTATAATTATACGAGGGATTTAACGGACGATCTTGTCAAAAAAAGTGAAGGTCACTCCATCCATCCCTACTACGAAATTCAAGATTTTGTTTGCTCCTTAAAAACTCCAAGGAAAATTTTCCTTATGGTAACAGCGGGCAAACCGGTCGATTCGGTAATAGGTACATTAGTCCCCTTCCTTGAAGCAGGCGATGTGATCATGGACGGTGGTAACTCCCATTACAAAGATACGGAACGTAGATATGATGAATTGAAGTCAAAAGGAATCGGTTATTTAGGAATCGGTATTTCCGGCGGCGAAGTTGGGGCTTTACATGGACCTTCGATCATGCCTGGTGGAGATAAAGACGTATATGAAAAAGCAGCTCCTATTCTAACAAAAATAGCAGCCCAAGTGGGCGGAGATCCTTGCTGTGTTTATATGGGTCCAAAAGGATCCGGTCACTTTGTAAAAATGGTACATAACGGAATTGAATATGCAGATATGCAATTAATCGCAGAAGTCTATACATTTTTAAGAAAGAGGCTATGTTTATCTGTTAATGAAATTGCCGACATCTTTGAAACATGGAATCAAGGGGAACTGAAAAGTTATTTAATCGAAATTACCGCAGAGATTTTACGAAAAAAAGATGAAATAACAGGCTTACCTCTGATCGATGTGATTCTGGATAAAACAGGGCAAAAGGGCACAGGTAAATGGACAAGTATTCAAGCAATTGATCATGGAATCCCATCATCCATTATTACAGAGTCATTGTTTGCCCGTTACATCTCCTCTTTAAAAGAAGAACGAGTTTATGCAGAAAATATCCTGACAGGCCCAGAGATTGATCAGCGAAGTTTAGATAAAAATGTGTGGATTGAGTACATTAGACAAGCTTTTTATATGGGTAAAATTTGTGCCTACGCGCAAGGATTTATACAATATAAAATGACTTCTGAGCTTTACGGATGGAATTTACCTTTACAGGATATTGCCCTTATTTTCCGTGGTGGTTGCATCATTCGTGCCGAATTCTTAAATGTAATAAGCGAAACATATCAAGAACAGCCGAATTTGGCTAATCTATTAATCGCCCCGTATTTTGCTGAAAAGGTTAAAGAATATCAATTGGGATTGCGAAAAGTAGTCTGTGAGGGTATTAATTCTGCTATTTCGTTTCCATGTTTAAGTGCTTCACTTACTTATTTCGATAGTTACCGGACAGGCATTTCAAATGCTAACCTTTTGCAAGCACAAAGGGATTATTTTGGTGCCCATACTTATGAACGAAGTGATGCAGCAGGGTCCTTTCATACAAACTGGCAGTGATCGATAGTGGTAGTAAATCTCCAGTGCCCTAATGAAGTGGTTCCTTCCCTTCATTAGGGCACTCCTCGTTTAAGCTAAATAAAAAGAAGCCTTGGGCGTATAACATTTCAGCCAAGACTTCTTCAAATAAACATCTACCCAGCCCAGACATTTGGCAAAAGTTTGCATCTGTTGGGGTTTAAGTGCCACCCATAGCTTATCTTTGCAGATATTGTCTCAGCCATTGGAGCGCGGGACGTTCCGTGCCGTTAGAGTTCAGCAGATGTGTGTTCGGCTTCCAAGTTTGTCCCTGGATATACCCCCAGAGCGTAACTCCCTTCACCGCAGAATGCTTCCATAATACCGGAAATTTCTCCTTGTATCTGGCAAGCTGGGTGTTGTCGTCGCCAGTTATATCCAGCTCCGACACATAGATTGGCAATCCTGTTGCCGCCAGCTTGTTCAGTACAGTGTTCATCGTGTTAACTGAAACAGTGTCCATGCTAAACTGGTGGCATTGGATACCAATTCCGTCAATCAGGCCTCTGCTCTTGAGCTGATTAATAATATTGACATATTGGTCGGTTAACGAAGGATCATTGATAATTCCATATTCATTGATCAGCAGCTTAGCATTGGGGAAGGCTTGTCTGGCCTGTTGGAACGACCATATGACCCAATCCCATCCGGTCGACCCGTCACCACCAATGGCATTGCGATAGGACGGCTTCTGATGCAGCGGCTCATTCACCACATCTACAAACTCCGCATTCGGATAGCGTTGACCTGCTGCTTTAATCCACTGAGTCACTTCCGCTTTCTGATCAGCAGCCGACAGCCCCCTAACCCAACCTGGCTCCTGGGCACCCCATACCAACGTATGGAACTTGAACGGGAAGCCATTGCTACGGGCATAATTGTAGGCGGTATCGGCCTGTGACCAGTTCATGTTGTTACGGTTGCCTTCAACCGATTCCCACTTAGTCGAGTTTTCCGGCGTCACTTGATTCCAGTATGTCCCGTAACTAGGAGGGACACTGCCCGCAATGACATTCCCCAGGAATTTGCTACCGTTCGCCATACTGGCACTAGCCGGGTTTATCAGAACTGATGATAACAACACACCCGCCAACGCCAAGCCGCTTACCAACTTGCCCACTTTAAATTTCGACATACAATCTCCTCCTCATACGTATAGTTTTTTAATATTCCTACTCTTAAATAAATCGCTTACATTTCCAATTATAAGAATGTAAGGTTATTATCTGCTACATGTAAAAGTAAAGATTTTACCCGAAAAACTTTACATCATTGCGGGGCGACTGAAAACCTGGTGCTCCTTTATCCCAAACAACTCCGAAATGACAAAAAAAGGTTGATGCAAAAAGTGATATGCTCCCCTTACAGTAGCAAGTTTTAACCTGCCTACTCTTTTGGGAACATATCACTTTGGAGACTGCCTATTTAATAGTTTAAGGATTAAGGGCTCTTGCAATTGCGTCTACATAACTTTGGCTAGCACGTTGGCTTACTTCTGCTTGTGGAACTATTCCCTCAAAATTGTGGAATGTGCCGGGATACAGATGGAATTCGACGTCCACCCCCGCTTGGGCAAGGCGTCCCACATATTCGATCGTCTCATCTCGGAATAGATCGAGCTGGCCTACGCACGTATAAGCCGGCGGCAGGCCAGCCAAGCTTTCTGCTCTCGACGGCACCGCATATGGGGACACCTCGCTATCTTCGGTACGATTGCCTAAGTACATGTTCCAGGCCGCCAAGTTGTTCTTCCGGTTCCATGGTGCGTTATCGGCCGTAATTTCATGACTTGACGCCGTAATACTGCGGTCATCGATCATCGGATACAGCGGCATTTGGAAAATGAGGGCTGGCCCACCTTTGTCACGAGCCATTAAAGCAAGTGCTGCGGTCAGCCCGCCGCCCCCACTTGCTCCTGCAATGGCGACCCGATCTAAGTCAATGCCCAGCAGCTCCGCTTTGTCGGTCATCCACGTCAAAGCGGCATAACAGTCATCGATGGCAGCCGGGTAGGGATGCTCAGGAGCAAGTCGGTAATCGACCGATACGACGACGCATTTGGCCGCCTGCACGAAGCGTTCGCACAAAGCATCGTCCATATCAGGATGGCCCATCACATAGCCTCCCCCGTGAATCCACAGCATGGCCGGAAGCCTAACGTCAGTTCGCTGAGCAGGTTCGTAGATTTTGACTAATATCTCGCCTGCTACACTCGGAATCATCCGGCTTGTCGTGCGTACGTGCTCCGACTGCTCAATAGGAGGACTAGACAAATAGCTTCTGCTCAGCTCTAAATTCTCTTCCAGTTGAAAACCAGGAAATTGTGCGATTACTGACCTTAATTCTGGTAATAAACGATTTTCAAAATCCATGCAAATCACTCCTATGTTTGGTTTTTACAATCTTTTCTCCGTCTCCGCTTCCCACTTGGCTATTTCCTTCCGAACTCGGGGTGCTACCTCTGTTCCTAGCAGCTCAATGGCTCTCATCACTTCGGCATGCGGCATCGTGCTTAACGGAACATACAACATAAAGCGAGTAACACCTACATGTTTGCGAAGGTGAATGATCTTCTGGGCAACAGTCTCTGGATCGCCGACATACAGCGCACCTTCAAAGCTGCGCGCGGCATCGTAGCTAGAACGATCATAATGTGCCCAGCCCCGCTCCCTGCCCAATCTATTCATACCTGCCATCGTAGAAGGGAAATATGTATCTGCAGCTTGCTCATTATTCTCTCCGACAAATCCTATCGAGTGCGACCCAACCCTAAGCTTTGATTCATCATGACCGGCGTGCGCTGCTGCCTTCTTATAAAGCTGGACAAGTGGTGCAAAATTTACCGGATTCCCGCCAATGATCGCCAGTATCAAGGGCAGTCCTAACAGACCTGCCCGGATAGCAGAATCCTGCCTGCCCCCGCTGCCAACCCATATGGGTAAAGGATTCTGAACCGGCCGTGGATACACACCCAAATTGTTAATTGCTGGCCGATGTCCGCCTTTCCAGGTTACTTTTTCGGACTCCCGTATTTTAAGGAGCAATTCCAAATGTTGTTCAAACAGCTCATCATAGTCTTCCAAGTCATAGCCGAACAGTGGAAAAGATTCAATAAAGGAACCTCGACCCGCCATAATCTCCGCACGTCCATTCGAAATACCATCCAGCGTAGCAAAATCCTGAAAAACGCGAACGGGATCAGCTGAAGAAAGCACTGTCACTGCACTGGTCAGCCGAATCCGTTTCGTCTGCGCTGCAGCCGCTGACAGCACAACTGCTGGTGAAGATGCAGAATAATCCTTCCGATGATGCTCACCTACACCAAACACATCAAGCCCCACTTGATCAGCAAGGATAATTTCCTCGACAACTTCGCGCAATCGCTGTGCGTGACTTATCACTTCACCTGTCTGAACGTCGGGCTTTGTTTCTACAAACGAAGTAATACCTATCTCCATCGTCCATCTCTCCTATTCTAATAGCTTTCTTTGTATGTTAATTAAATACCGGTAAAATATCATACCGATCGGTAAAATATTTTTCCCAGTAAATATAACTCATTAAAAAGAGTACTGTCAATAAATATAGTAAAAATCTTTGATTTATCCTCATACTGATATCTCCTTGGTGCGATAAACCAATCTGCATTTGACAATATAACGGGCTAATTATAAGATAATAACATACTAACTGGTACGCAAATAAAGACCCCTAACAATTATGATCAGAGTCATGGAATTAAGAATAAAATTACGAACAATGAGAGGTATTGATTATGGGACGAATCCGCGAATTTGACGAAGATAAAGTATTAGATGCAGCTATGCAAATATTTTGGGAGAAGGGATATGAAGCTACCTCATTGAGTGATTTAACTTCCAGAATGGAAATTCAACGACCCAGTATATATTCCACTTTTGGAGGCAAAAAAGAATTGTTCGAAGCTGCGCTGCGCAAATACATGATGTCCCGTGCTTCTCTGATCCGAACCAAACTTCAAAGCAATCCATCTGTAAAAGAAGCATTTCGGACTTTCTTTGAAGGTGTGGTCGATGAGGAATATGCGGAAAATCCTAGAAAAGGATGCTTTTGCATTAATACAATGGTTGAACTTGCGCCCCATGATGAGAAGTTTGAAATTCTTACAAGGGAGCATCAAATGTACCTAGCGGTTATATTTCAAGAAACCATTGAAAGAGGTATACAATCAGGTGAGCTTGAGATCGGGCTCAATGCGAAGGCTGTATCACAGGCGCTAGTCGTATCGTTAATTGGACTGACCGTAATGATAAAGTCTCGTCCAGAACGATCATTTATTGATAACACGATAGAGGTGACACTTACACTTCTTAAGTAATTCGGAATGAATTCAGTTTTGAATATATATTCTTTATTATGTATAATAATTCAAAACTAATAAAAAAGGGAGTGCATCTAATGTCATTTTTAATAAGGAACGCTAAGCCTGATGATTTAAACAGTTTAACCGAGTTAATGTATGAATACATCGTTGGTTTTTATCAAAACCCTAGGCCACCTATCGAAAAAATCCATAATTTGATACACACCCTTTTTGAGCAGCAAAGCGGTATACAATTTGTGGCGGAACAAAATGGAGAATTAATCGGCTTTGCTACATTATTCTTTACCTTTAGCACGATGAAAGCAGACAAAGTCACTGTTATGAACGATCTATTTGTATTGGAACCATTTAGAGATACAGAAGTAGAAACACAGCTTTTTTTAGAATGTCAAAAATACTCACGAAATCAAGGCTATGCTCATATGGCCTGGATAACTTCTACCGAGAATAAACGCGCTCAAATTTTCTTTAAAAAGATGGATGCTGTCCAAGGGAGAGATTGGGTTCACTTTTCATCGTAACAATACTTTTGATACGATTTTCCGCGCTAACGGCAGTTCAAAGGGCACCCGATTGGGTGCCCTTTGTTCGTAACACATGTTTTCACGCATGCGGATATGGAAACATGCTGATACCCGTGCCTTCATGGCCTCCCTTTGCTGTCTGGATATAGAGTATACTAGATGAGTATAAGTTCGGTACACGATGACATGATATATGTAATGGTACTTAAATACAGCACAGAAGAGGTTGAAAATGAGTCAGAAGCATTTTACAGATTACGCATTAAGTGAAGAAATTGTAAGAGCGCTGAATAGCCTGGGCTATGAGACGCCAACAGAGATTCAGACGGAAGTCATTCCTGTGGCGCTTGAAAAGAAGGATCTTGTCGCCAAATCGCAAACAGGTAGCGGCAAAACAGCAGCATACGGCATTCCAATCTGTGAGCTAGTAGATTGGAATGAGAATAAGCCCCAAGCTTTAATCCTGACGCCAACTCGTGAACTCGCGTTACAGGTCACCGAAGACATCACGAATATTGGACGCTTTAAGCGGATCAAAGCAACTCCCCTTTATGGAAAACATCCTTTTCATATCCAAAAGGCTGAGTTAAAACAAAGGACGCATGTGGCTGTAGGTACGCCAGGGCGTGTACTGGACCATATTGAACGAGGCACGCTATCGTTAGATCGGATTGCCTATCTCGTGATTGATGAAGCTGATGAGATGCTGAATATGGGCTTTATCGAGCAAGTTCAGTCGATTATTCAAGCGCTGCCTAGTGATCGGGTTACCATGTTATTCTCCGCTACCTTCCCTGAGGACGTAGCCACACTGTCACGTAAATATATGAAAGATCCTGTTAGAATTGAGATTAAAGCGACTGGTATAACGACCGCTACAATTGATCACTCTCTTATTCAGGTGAAGGAGTCAGACAAGCTGGCACTACTGCAAGATCTGCTCATTGTTGAGAATCCTGACAGCTGCATTATTTTCTGTCGTACGCAGGAGAATGTAGATACATTATTCAGGGCATTGGCTGATCTTGAATATCCATGTGATCGCATTCATGGTGGCATGGAGCAAGACGAGCGATTTGAGGTAATGAATGCATTCAGAAGGGGTCAATTTCGTTACTTGATTGCAACAGATGTTGCCGCACGAGGAATTGATATCACGAATATCACCCATGTCATTAACTACGATATTCCCCTTGAGAAGGAAAGCTATGTTCACCGTACAGGACGTACGGGACGTGCTGGCAAAACGGGGAAGGCCATTTCCCTCATCACTCCTAAGGATGGCCGAAGATTAGCTGATATCGAAGCATATATTGGATTCGCGATTCCGCAGGTAAAGGCTCCCTCAGAAGAGGCTGTTGACCTCCGTAGAGAAGATTTTGAGCAAAAACTGCATGTAAAAACCGCACTCAAAAAAGATAAGCGCGAGCAATTAAACCAACAGATTATGAAGCTGAATTTTAACGGTGGTAAGAAGAAAAAACTTAGAGCAGTCGACTTCGTGGGGACTATCGCTAAGCTTGACGGGGTCACCGCAGATGATATCGGGATTATTACGATTTTGGATAATGTGACAGATGTCGAGATTCTGAATGGCAAAGGTCCACTGGTGCTTGAGATTATGAAGAATACAACCGTAAAGGGTAAGCTGTTAAAGGTACGCAAAGGGAATAATAAGTAGAAGTATGCTGCATAAAAGAAGGTGAGGCAACCCCGCCCGTACAGCCGATAGTTTTCGTTAACTAACGGGCGGGATTGCCGAGTTTACCTCTTGATCGTTTAATTCATCTTTCCATTTATCGATATCATAAATCACTTTAAATTTTTCTGTTAACTGAGTATCATCTTCAATTGGCACAAAGCTGTTTAATTCTATATGGAAGTCCGAAACATCTTTTTTATGGTCATACATCTCTTCTAGGATATCGATAATTGAGGAAAGTCTAGATTTAAATGATAACTTATAGTCATCTTCGTCCTTGAGTATACATCGATTTTCTACCCCTCTAAAAAAGGAGTTCTCTTCAAAATATAGCTTGTTACAGGTCATTTGGATCTGCATCAATGGTTCGCATATTTGCCAATCCGCTTGCTGCATAGCGGTTCTGAGTGATATATGTGCTCCACTAATGTAATAATAATCCCGATAAAAACACATTGAACAAGAAGCCTTCATCATTTTAATTTTTGAATCTACAGCAGGGTACCCTAATACAAATCCTTCAGCTAACAATTTCCTGGAAAAGTAATCTAACGATTTTACGAATAATTGGTATCCATGCTCCTTACCTTCCTCACCATCTTTATGACAGCAGTAATGAATAATATCTTCATTCACTTGTTTATTTTCATATTGATATCCCATCCCAGCCTCTAAATGACCAATATGAATTTCGACTCCTGCAAATAAGTCATTTAAACTTGTTATTCTGGAATGATTGCCTTTCAAATTTATGTTCAAGTCAGCAGTACATTCTCTATAAAGTATGCAGGTGTCTTTGATATTCAGGTTTATATCTTGTCTTTTCATAAAATCAGCGATTCTCTTGAGATGCAAGTAATCAATTCCTATAAAAATTATTTTCTCATATTCAATAGCCCCAGCAGCAGATTGATTAAAATGAACAGCAATACAAACATCCTCATCGTATGCTATTAATGTCTCAATACTCTCAGCCACCCTATTCCGTAGCGCAACTTGTCGAGGAAATGGCATGGTTAATCCAATGTATTTTGATTCTAGGTTAGGCAGCAGCTTCATTTGATCATGAAGGTAAAGCATCACATTATCAAAATTATATTTCTTAGCACTTACATTCATTAGAAACCGTATCCTCTCCTATTTATTTACGAGATGGCCCCAAAGCGTCCTCATAAGGCTTTTTATGAAGAATTCCGTAGACCTCCTTCTTATCAATATCTTAATTTCATTTTAACACCCCCCACTTCCACAATATACCTTTAACTCTATAAAACTAACTACGTGAGTGATTATTGTTCTGCTTTATCGTACTCTCTTAGAGAGTAGATTTAATACTAAAAAAATTTAGAAAAGGTGTCCCTTTCGGTCATCTTCATTTGTTATACAGGTATAGTTTTCTTTTTGATCAGAGGAGGTGCCTAAATTTTTGAATGAGGAAATCGAATACAAAATCAAACGAGTTCAAGCTGGCGAAATCCAGGATTACGCCTACATTGTGAAGGAGTATCAGCGTCAGATATTTGTGTATTGCTGGCGGCTATTAGGAAGTGAGCATGAGGCAGAAGAAGCCGTACAGGATATTTTGGTCAAAGCTTTTGAAAAAATTAACATGTACAAACTGACAATGGGCTTCTCCTCCTGGCTGTATAAAATGGCCTATCATCACTGCCTGAACTTGATTCGCAGGAAGAATCTACAGCGCAAATTTAAGATTACCCTGTTCACCTCAACTAATATGACTTCAGACAGTGCTGCGCAGGTTTTGGAACGTCAGCTTTTCAGTGAACCGCTGAGCCGGGCATTAGACCAACTGAATGCAGAAGAACGAAACCTATTGGTGCTGCGCATTTTTGAAGAAAAAACGTTTGGAGAAATTGGGGAAATTATGAACAAGAGCGAGGAAGCTATCAAGAAAAAATACGGCAGAACAAAAACAAAGCTCAAAAAAATGATGGAACCCATAAAGGAGGACCCGAAATGCGTGAATTACAAGGCAGAAATCAGGAACAAAATCTGAAATACACCGATCCAAAAGACAAAGACTTAAAAAACATGGACAAGCTGACAGAACCAGAAAGTGTCCTAAAAATCCAAGCTTTTGACGTTTCTGACAAAGTGATGGAACAGGTCTACCAAAAGGTGACGCCCAAAAAGGGGTTCATTGTAAAAATGCGTCTTCAACCGCGCATTACCGCTCCCATTATGATCTTACTTTTTGTGTTAGGGGCTTCTGTGACCGGATACGCCGCTTCGCAATATCTTGAATTCCGCAACAGTAAGGGCGACGTTGTATTAAATACCGCCAAAACACCTGCCGAAACGGACGCCTCGAAAACGTATACCTCCACCTACGCACAGTGGAACGAAAAAGTGAAAGATCGCTTGCAGCCCGGAGAGTATGCTGCCTATTACGTCAAGGACGATTCTATGAATCAGAACAACCTATCTAATCCGGCCCTGTTTGCGTACAAGCCAGCTGAACTTTCAAGTTTCAACAGCTTACAAGATGAAATCAAGCGAACTGAGGCTCCATTATTCAGCAACCCCACTCATCTACCAGATGGCTATCAGTTTGAATTCGGATACGTCTATCCAGGCGCTGCATATCCTAGGATGATGGATAAAAAGGAATATCGAGCTTTAACCGATAAACTGATGCAACAGGCCAAAGCTGCACCGGAGGGTGAACATCTGTTTATTCAAAAGCTGAGCTGGGACAAGTCAGACACCTCCTTTGCCCGGTATGCGAGAGGAAACGACTATGTAAACATTACCGTCACCAAATACACTCCTGAAGTCACAAAGACAACCATCATGCAAAATGAACAGGATTCGGCTGAGCAACTGACAATTAAAGGAACCAAGGCCTATTACATCAGGGCAAGCAAAACAAGCAATCCCTTGGAGGCCGGAAAAAACCGACTGGGCTGGCTTGATGAAAAAAGACGGTTACACTTCAACATATCTGATAACCAGGACAGTCCACTGACCAAGGAAGACCTGGTAAAAATAGCCGAGGATTTGCTTAACGGTTCACCGCAATAGCTATAAAAGAAAAGCTTTGAAGAGAGACCATCCTTTTTTAGGGGTGGTCTCTTTTTGGAGAATAGTCCTTATACCTTTTCCTCACAAACTATTACGGCATGTTCCACAATCTTTTCACCTCAACTAATTCCTGATCATTGAATTCCATTCTGTATACGTCTGGCTTGGATGTGTGTAGTAAAAAATCCAAATCGTACTGCTTGTCATAATACCCCATCATTAAAGTCATTACAGCTCCATGAGTGCCTAATGCGACTTTCCGTCCTCGGTAGATTTTTAGCAATTCCTTTAAGACTGTTATACTTCGATTCTGACAAACTGCATTAGACTCTCCTCCCGTTAAAGCAAAGTTGGGATCAGAAAATGACTTATCTAACAAAGGGAATAATTCATCATCAGGCATTCGGTTGTCTTCATTCAAAAAAATTCTTTCTTTAAGATCCTCGAGTATTAAAACTTCTTGTCCTGAGCATTGAGCTAATTCTTGAATGGTTAGGATTGCCCGTTGATATGGACTTGAAACGAAAACCTCGATCCCCTCTCCTCTCAATAACTCAGTTATTTGAAAAGCATCTGACTTACCTTTATCAGTCAAACCTCTTGTTCTTTCATTTCCTTCCGTCTTTGGTGATTCGCCATGTCTCACCATGTAAATGAAAGTTTTCATATTAACCTCCACGGATCACCCGATAAACTTCTCAATCAACTGAGACACTAAGAGAATTACGCAAATGTTTAACATCACTCATCGGTGGCCGTCCAAACATGCGTCCATATTCTCGGCTGAACTGCGAAGGACTCTCATAGCCAACGCGAAAGCCTACAGTGGCGGCCTCCAATCCCTCCGAGAGCAGTAAGCGGCGTGCAGCCTGCAGTCGAATGGCCTTCTGATACTGCAGAGGACTTATAGCCGTTACCTTTTTAAAGTGCTTGTGTAAGGAAGAAGGGCTCATGTTTACTTCCTTCGCCAATTCCTCGATCACAAGAGGCTTAGAGTAATCGCGGGTAATCAGATGGATCGCTTTGGAGATGCTATGTGCATAGCTGCCAACTACGGCAAATTGCCTGATTAAAGCTCCCTGCTCACCTTGTAATACACGATAAAGGATCTCGTGCGTGATAAGCGGCGCAAGAAACTGAATATCCGCAGGCGTATCCGAAAGTCTGACAAGCCGAAGCAGCGCATCAAGCAGCAGAGGGTCAAATTGGCTCACCAGTATGCCGCGTCCAGTCTTAACGTTACATGGAGGAGGACTCTTCTTGATAATGTCCAGGATGGCGTCTGGACTAATGGATAATTGAAGACTGAGATAAGGAAGCTCCGACGAGGCTTGAGTTATTTTACCAGTTACGGGAAGTTGAACTGATGTGACCATGTAGGTTGTTGGATCGTACACATAGTTTTCTCCAGCCAGCATTGCTGTCTTTGAGCCTTGCGCAACCACGTACAGGGAGGGCATATGGACCGTATGATTCAGCTCGGACACATGGCTTGCACGTCTGAAATAAAGTCCTGGCACAGACGAAACAAACGTACCGTCCGAAGACGCGCGTTGATCAATCAGACGAATCAGTTCTTGTAGATTCGTAGAAATATCAGAGGGGGGAGGAGACGAAACCATTCATGCTTCACCTTCCTTTCCGTTGAACGCTAATATTGATGTGCTAATTATATGCACGCCGAATAGGATTAGGCAAGAATTGGACTTGATCGGTCTACCTGTCTCAATTGAATTCTACTTAAAATTTACTTGCAAGGCCAACAAAGGGCCTAAGGCAAATAGATCAAAGAAAGAAGGATGGGGCTATGAGTTTGGAAGGAAGAATAGAGAACAAAGTCGTCGTGATTACAGGTGCAAGCAGCGGAATTGGAGAAGCAACAGCACTGTTGCTTGCCGAGCGTGGAGCAAAAGTCGTGCTTGGCGCGCGCGGGGTGGACCGCCTTGAAGCACTGGCGACACGTATTACGAATAGGGGTGGCGAAGCTGTCTATGCACGCACTGACGTGAGACGGCGCGAGGATCTATGCAACCTCGTTACTTTGGCTTGCGAACGATACGGGAAGCTGGATGTTCTCGTCAGCAACGCTGGCGTTATGCCTATATCCCCTCTCGATGATCTGCGCGTGGAAGATTGGAAGCACATGATTGACGTCAACATTAAAGGCGTTTTGTATGGCATTGCTGCAGCGTTGCCTGTCTTTCGCAAACAGGGTTTCGGACATTTCGTGAACACTGCTTCTACTGCAGGACACAAGACCGTTCCGAACCAGTCGGTCTACTCTGGTACGAAGTTCGCCGTACGCGCCATCTCAGAGGGGTTGCGCCAGGAGGCTGGCGATAAGCTGCGCGTGACCATCATTTCGCCAGGTATTGTGCAGACAAATTTCACCGAAAGTTTAACAGACCCGGCTATAAGAGATCAACTCGCCGTCATCCGGGATAAACTAGCCATGACACCAGACGCGGTAGCCCGCGCAATTGGATTCGCAATTGAACAACCTGCTGACATTGATGTGAACGAAATCGTGATCCGCCCAACCGCACAAATATAACATAAATAGATAGAGGCACCTCCTCTTGTGAGTGAGCCCCTATCTATTCATACATAAAGCTTTACCATGGAAGCTGTTCATCCATGTGACATCGAAAATGCAGAAGGATTGCAAAACTTTGTATTGTTAAACAAGCATTTTTAGCGGTGGGGACTTCTCCCCACCGCTTGGTGTTGTTGCTTATTGGACTCTAAAATATATCGTAAGATTACTGTGCTTTTTATTAAAAATATTTGGATGATCGAGTTACTAGCCATGTAAAAATTAACGATGAAGCGGTTCCCTTTCGCCCAGACCGAGCACCTCCGTTGTGAAGTCATAAATTTCTTGGTAAAGCTCTGGGTTTTCCGCTAGTGACACCCCATAAGAAGGAATCATTTCTTTTATTTTTGGTTCCCACTCTTCCATATGTTGTGGGAAGCATTTTTCCAATACTTCCAGCATAACGTGAACAGCAGTAGAAGCACCCGGAGAAGCGCCGAGCAGTGCAGCTATCGAACCATCAGCGGCACTAACCACTTCTGTACCAAATTGAAGTGTTCCTTTACCACCCTCCGTATCTTTGATCACCTGCACACGTTGACCTGCTACCACGATCCCCCAGTCCTCGATTTTGGCGTTCGGAATAAACTCACGTAATTCTTCCAGACGCTTTTCATTCGATAACATCACTTGCTGGATCAGGTATTTGGTCAATGCCATCTCCTTTGCGCCTGCCGCCAACATCGTGATGAGGTTATTGGGTTTTACAGAACCGATCAAATCCAAATTTGAACCCGTTTTCAAGAACTTCGGTGAGAAGCCGGCAAATGGTCCAAATAGCAGTGCTTTTTGGTTACCGATATATCTTGTATCCAGGTGCGGAACAGACATGGGAGGAGCACCAACCTTAGCTTTACCGTATACTTTCGCATGATGCTGGGCGACAACCTTAGGATTGTTACATACCATAAATAGTCCACTTACCGGGAATCCCCCGATATATTTGGACTCAGGAATACCGGTTCTTTGTAGCAAAGGTAGACTTCCACCCCCACCACCGATAAAGACAAATTTGGCAGTATGGTATTCGATTTTACCGTTATCCAGATTATGGACTTTGACTTTCCACGAGCCGTCGCTCGCACGTTTAATATCCTTTACACTATGCTTGTAATTGATCTCAACGTTTTTACTTTTTAAATGCTCAAACAACATGCGTGTTAAAGCACCAAAGTTGACATCTGTTCCAGAGTCGATTTTGGTTGCCGCGATTGGTTCATTCAATGTACGGCCTTCCATAATTAGCGGAATCCATTCCTTCAGCTTTTCAGGGTCGTCGGAAAATTCCATGCCTTGAAATAGAGAAATAGTTGAAAGCGCTTTAAACCTTTTTTTCAAAAAAGATACATTTTTCTCTCCTGTTACCAAACTCATATGAGGTATTGGCTTGATAAAGTCCTGAGGATTACGAATCAAATGGCTGTTTACAAGAAAAGACCAAAACTGTCTTGAAAGCTGAAACTGCTCATTAATGTCTACAGCTTTACGAATATCTATAGATCCATCAGCTTTTTCGGATGTATAGTTCAGTTCGCACAGTGCAGCATGGCCTGTACCTGCATTATTCCATTCGTTAGAGCTTTCTTCTCCTGCGTTTGCGAGTTTCTCAAACACTTTAATTTCCCATTCTGGTGCTAACTCTTTTAGCAATGATCCCAGAGTCGCGCTCATGACTCCGGCACCAATTAAGATAACGTCTGTATTTTTCTGAATGCTATTCATAAAAACCTTCCTTATCTCTTATATTTGCAAAAAAGAGCAGGCCCTCCTGCTTAGGTGATACAAGAAGCAAGGCTCCACTCAGGAACATATCTTTTCTGTCTCTATTATAACTAAAATATAATCTTTTAAAAATTATATTGTCTATTATCTGATAATTATAAATCATTTCTGCTAAAAAGTGAGAATTTTCTTTGCAAAATAATAAGAATGGATCTCAACACGCTGTATTATTGGGGCTTCACTTACTAGCAGTAATAACAGACACTGACAATTCTTCGGTAAACACACCCGTGGAGTCCATATCTAGTAGAACAGATGTTAAATCATTTTCAAATCGTACTAAATTATCACCAAAAAGGCGTCTTGAAGCAAATGATGTAGAGTACAGATTTCCAATGATCGAATCAACAGTCCATGTATATGAATAACTCGGTAAAATATGTCTTTGGACATTTTTGAATCCAGATTTTCTTACAATATCCTCATACCTCTCCTTTGGGGGAGTGTAAGTGCTATTACCAGCTCTTCTTGCGTCTCCTAGCCAACGTCTCACTACTTCGTTGACCTTGAGTTGCCAAAGTAAGGGTTCCTGCTTCCCAGTATTATCAATAATAGCTACGCCACCATTAGTATCAGAACTGTTATACAGAATGTCAAGAATGGACTCTCTATCCATCCAATGAAATGCTTTCGCAATTATAACGAGGCGAAAGACACCCCAGTCACATACGCGCTCTTCCGCCCTTCCTTGTACCCATTTAACATTGTCCAACCTTTTATCACTGGACAAACGGTTTGCTTCATCTAGCATTTCTGATTCAGTATCTACACCTACTATTTCTTCAAACCAATCACTAAATCTTAGAGCTAGCTGACCCGTTCCACATCCTAAGTCAAGCAAGCGACCTTCCCCATTCAGAGAAAACTTGTTAACTAAAAACCGAATAAGCGACGAAGGATAAGGAGGTCGATACCTAGAGTAGTACCAAGCGGTACCTTTAAATAGATCTGGACCATAATCACTCATAGCTTATAACCTTCTCTCTACTGAACTTTTAAAACATGAGAGTCACAGGGCTGCCTGTAACGGCAAGTTTTTGGGCCAATCTTTACGGGACAGGCCCTTTCTAATTGCACTAACGTTTCCTCGAATGAGCTTCATGGTTTATAAATACTTCATCATGATATTCGAAACAGTCTGTTGTTGATTCACCCAATCATAATCGGAGTTATCCATAACAAACGATTGAAAAGGAAGTTGCTCAATAATTTGTAATTCTAGCTCTCGTCGATATTCAAGGAACTGAATATATCCCTCGTACCCATGAAGCCCCTTCTTCTTTCCATAATCTTGCTCTGTATGGTACCAAATCGTGAAATCTAACCATTCTTGAGATCTCATCGTTTTTACTCGCTCAATCGTCTCACGCACATCAGGTTGCTTCAAATAGAACAAAATTGGATTTAACTCCTGAATTTGCTCCGCAATCTGTAATACATGCCGAACAAATCGATCATTTCCAGCATCATGCCGGGCGAGTAATGCACACCCTGGGTTCTGTAAAAAACAGCATTCGAGTATGATTAGCTTTTCCTTTTCTCGCTGATCTTTAACAAAAGACTTCCAACGTTGGATCATCAATTCGCAGTACTTTTCCACGGGTACTCCATCGTAGATTTCATAACGCTGGATTTCCTCATACAAACTAGAAGGAATTTTATTTTGGGCTGATTGCTGCGCAAGCGCATATGCGATTAAAGAGTCGTTGCCATTCAAAGATACGAACGGATCAATGTAATGAAACACCTCGGAATAGATTGATCGGAGCCGATCAAGTTCTTCGTTCGGCATACATGCAACCGATTCATAATCAGCGGGATGCCGTAAATTTCCTTCTAAAAATAGTTCCGATTCTATTTGATGTGTATTTAACATGTCATGTATGTATCTAGATAATGTGGATTTGCCAGAGCCAGGTATGCCTTCGACGATAACCAATTTCGTTTTCGTAGCTGGTACATTCGCCATAGTATCACATCCTTATGAATTAAATGATTACCTTAAGGAGAATCCAATTATCTCGTTATATCGCCAGATAGCTTAGGAACCTTTCCTTTATCTCGACATCCTTAGAAAACCAATAAAAAGCATTGGATCCTAAGGACTGACCCAATGCTTTTATAGATGGCTATCTTCTAGTTATTTAATAATTACGTATTCCAGGTTAACCAGTTTTGCATAAGTCACAATTTGGTCTGTGGTTAGATTCAAGGAAACCACAGTATGGTGACCGCCACCGTTCTCAATCCATGCCTTAACTCCATCCTGGAAGTTAGGCTTCACGTTCCACAGTACACGGGCTACCGGAAGATTTGGAGCAGGAACTGTCGGTTCAAATGCCGTAACCTCATTGATCAGCAGTTTATAATGAGTGCCAAAGTCAGCCATAGAAACAACCACACCGTCTCCTGCCTTGCCGTCAAATACCAGACGGGCTGGATCTTCACGATCGCCGATACCTAACGGAGAAACGATGACTTTAGGCTTGTTGCTCGCCAACGTTGGGTCAACTTCAAGCATATGGGATTGAAGGATCGATTCCTGACCAGCCGCTAATTCATAGGTGTAGTCTTCCATAAAGCCAGTGGATTGGTTATGGCTCATGACTTTAAGCAGGCGATCGAGCGCTGCAGTCTTCCAGTCTCCTTCACCAGCAAATCCGTATCCTTGTGCCATCAAACGTTGAACGGCAAGACCAGGGAGCTGTTTCATACCATAGAGGTCTTCGAAGTTCGTAGTGAAGGCAGTATAGCCGCCATGATCCAGGAATCGTTTAATAGCAATTTCATAGCTTGCTTGCACTCTTACACTGGCTTCCCAAGCTTCCTTGCTATAAGTACCATAATCGAATTCATAAAGTTCAGAGTATTCCGCAAACAAAGCATCAATCTCTTCTTCTTTCACAGCATTGACGTACTGAACGAGGTCGCCAATTCCGAAGTAGTCAACAGTCCATCCAAATTGAATTTGGGCTTCGACCTTATCACCTTCCGTAACGCCAACATTACGCATATTGTCGCCAAAGCGGGCGACTTTGATATTGAAGCTTTCGTTATAAGCAACCGCTACATCCATCCACTCTGCGATTTGTTTTTGCACTTCTGCACGTTCCCAGTAACCTACAACCACTTTATTCTGTTTCTTCAAGCGGGCGTTGATAAACCCATATTCACGGTCACCATGAGCTGCCTGATTGAGGTTCATGAAGTCCATGTCAATTGTAGCCCAAGGAATGCTTTCATTGTACTGTGTGGCCAAATGAAGTAGCGGCTTTTGCAGCAATTTAGTACCGCGAATCCACATTTTTGCAGGTGAGAAAGTATGCATCCAAGTGATGACACCAGCAACCTCATCACGATAGTTGACTTCTTTCATAAGGCTGGTGATTTTGTCTGCACTAACCGCCAGATCTTGCAATACAAGCGGATAAGGCAGAACGCCGCTCTTATTTAGGGCATCGGTCATTTCTTGTGCGTGTGCTTTGACTTCTGCTAATGCTTCTTCTCCATACAGATGTTGTGAACCTACGACAAACCAGAACTGTTTTGTACCTACTGTTGACATAACATTCATCCTCTTTTCTTCGTTTGTTAGTTTAGTTGGTCTTACTTTTGCCCGTAGTAGGCGTCTTTCCCATGTTTGCGCAAATAGTGTTTATCTAGAATCCGCTGCGGCAATTCTTCGGCAAAATGATTCAATTCCCGTGCGAATAAATTCATTTTCGAAACTTCTTCCAATACGACGCTATTCATGACTGCAGATTTCGCATCCTTACCCCAAGTGAAGGGAGCATGACCCTTAAGCAGGACACCTGGCACTGCTAAAATATCCAGCCCGCGCTGCTCAAAAGTTTCGATGATGACACGGCCGGTTTCGGCTTCGTAGCCACGATCAATCTCCTCTTGTGTCAAGAAACGAGCACAGGGAACAGAACCATAGAAGGTGTCTGCATGAGTAGTCCCCATTACAGGTACATCCAGGCCTGCCTGAGCCCAAATCGTCGCCCAAGTCGAATGCGTATGCACAATACCGCCGATCTCTGCGTAGTGCTTGTAAAGTACGGCATGAGTCGGTGTATCCGATGAAGGTCTCATCTCTCCTTCAACAACATTGCCGTCAAAATCAACAACCACCATATCGCTAGGTTTCATCGTGTCATAACTAACACCACTCGGTTTGATAACGAATAAGCCACGCTCACGATCAACAGCGCTTACGTTACCCCAGGTGTATTTCACGAGTCCATGTTTAGGCAAATCCAGATTGGCTTGAAATACTTCTTCTTTCAGCTGCTCTAACACGTCAATTCCTCCAGTTTTCCACTAGATTATCTACAGCAGCCTGCTCAATCGCCAGGCCTTGTGTATAGCGTTCTAAGAATGTTTCGAATCCCTTAACATCGGAACCGTCAGGATGAATTTCTTGTCCCTCAACATCTCTAAATACTTTTTGGTCGAGGAAGTCTTCCAGACTTTCTTGTTGATCCTTGTTCATCATGTAAGAAGCCAGAATAGCCATACCCCACGCTCCGCCTTCTCCAGCTGTTGACATCACGGATACCGGGACATTCATAGCAGCCGCAACAATTTTTTGTCCGACGATAGGGGTTTTAAATAAACCACCGTGAGCCAGAATGCTGTCAATTGCGACGTATTCTTTCTTCGTCAAAATATCCATTCCGATTTTCAAAGCAGCAAATGCAGTGAACAGATGAGTCCGCATGAAATTGGCCAAATTGAAACGGCTCTCAGGAGAGCGGACAAACAACGGTCTGCCTTTCTCTATTCCGGTGATATTCTCCCCTGACAAATAGCCATAGCTGAGTAAACCACCGCCATCTGGATCCGCTTCCAAAGCCTTATTCAGCAACACACTGAACAATTGATTCGGATCCGCCTTGTGCCCCATGGCCTCATAGAATTCACGGAACAAGCCCAGCCAAGCATTGAGATCACTTGAACAGTTGTTGGCATGAACCATGCCGACCGGATTACCATTCGGTGTGGTCACCAGATCAATTTCCGGATATACCGCTGAAAGGTCCTTCTCTAATACAATCATGGCAAAAACCGAAGTTCCCACAGACACGTTGCCAGTACGTTTTCTCACACTATTCGTAGCGACCATTCCTGTTCCCGCATCACCTTCTGGAGGACAAAGCGGAATACCAGGTTGTAAGTCTCCGGATTTATCTAAGATTTTCGCTCCCGCTGCGGTTAGTACACCTGCCTGCTCGCCTGAGATATGAACTTTAGGAATAATGTCTTGTAACTTCCAATCGTAGCCTTTGGCTGCAATGAGTTCATCAAACTGCTTAACCATCGACTCGTTATAATCATGTGTAGTCTCATCAATTGGGAAAATCCCCGAAGCGTCTCCGATACCAATTGCCTTATCGCCAGTCAGCAGCCAGTGGATATATCCAGCCAACGTCGTCATAAAATCAATATGAGGGACATGTTGCTCTTCGTTTAATATCGCTTGATACAAGTGAGCAATACTCCATCGCTCAGGAATGTTGAATTGAAATTTATCAGTTAAAGCTTTTGCTGCAGCCCCGGTTGTCGCATTCCGCCAAGTCCGGAACGGAACAAGCAACTCACCCTTGCTGTCAAAAGCCATATAGCCGTGCATCATTGCAGAGAATCCTATAGAACCAACCGTACGAAGGGTGACTCCATATTTTTGCTCAACCTCTTGCTTCATTTCACGATAAGCCTCTTGCAGGCCCATAATAATACTCTCTAAGTTGTACGTCCAATATCCATCTACCAGGAGGTTTTCCCACTCATAGCTTCCAGATGCGATGGTTTCAAAACGATGATCAATCAGCACTGCCTTGATACGTGTGGATCCAAATTCGATACCAAGTGAGGTTTCTCCCTTAGTAATCGCTTGTTTAATGTCTTGATCCATGCTCACGTTACTCCTCTCTCTGAACAACTGTTATAATCGCAATAATTGAAAGAAGGCGCTTTCTTTTGTTTACAGCCTTAGTATATTTTTTGTGCGTACATTTGTCAACACAAAACCATAGTTATACTTACAAATACTTTGACAAACCGAGTGTTTTTCTAGTTTTAACTTTAGTATTTATACAGATAGGACAATAGATTATAATAAACTCATAATTATGCTAAAATATGTACATACAAATATTATAGATGCATTAATTAGTATTAGAACAACTTGGAAAGAAGGAATAAAGTGAAACCAAAGTATCAGGTCATCCTTGAGGATATAAAAAGCAATATTCTTTCAGGGGCATACAGCGTAGGAGAACAAATTCCAACGGAATTCGCTTTGCAGGATAAGTATAAAGTTAGTCGCCAGACGGTTCGGAAGGCTATTTTGGAACTATCCAACGAAGGTTTCTTAAGAAGTGAAAAAGGATCTGGCACCTATGTCAGTAACCAATTTCGCTCAAAGACTGGTGGGAACTCCAGTAATAAAACCATCGGAGTCATCACGACCTACATCTCTGATTACATCTTCCCCTCGATAATTCGCGGGATTGAAGCCAGATTAAATGAAGATAATTATTCATTACTATTAGCGAGTACCAATAATGATGTCGCCCAGGAAAAGAAAGCCTTGGAGATGATGCTGTCCTTTGGTGTGGATGGTTTGATCATTGAGCCTACGAAGAGCAATCTATATAATCCCAATATCGCTTATTATCTGACGTTCAAGGAACAGGATGTTCCCTTCATCATGATTAATGCCTATTATGAAGAGTTGGAAGTTCCTTACTTCTGCCTCGATGACGTACAATCCAGCTATCTGGCGACCAAAGAATTGATCGCTAACGGACACACACAGATTGGCATCATTGCCAAAATGGACGATTTACAAGGAAAGTATCGAATGAAGGGCTATATCAAAGCGCTTGGAGAAGCCAAATTACGGTTTCACCCAGAGCAAGTGCTCTCATTCTATACAGAGACAAAGCAGGACCTATCCACCAACTTGAAGAAATTCCTGACCGAACAAAGAGACGATTTAACCGCAATTGTCTGCTATAACGACGAGGTCGGACTAGAAGTTGTACATGTATGCAGACAACTTGGGATATCTGTGCCCGAAGACTTATCCATTATTGGTCAAGATAATTCCTATATTTCCAAGAATGCAAACATCAAACTAACGACATTAACGCACCCCCAGGAACAAATGGGACGTGATGCCGCCGATTGGGTTATTAAGAAACTTCAAGGGAAAAAGGATCTACGTAACCACACCTATTATCAGCCTGTGTTAATTGAAGGAGAGACGGTTAAGAAGAACTGAGGTAAAAAAGGATATGTAACTGTGGTGAATTTCCGTTTTTTCTGAATGACCCATCGCCCTTTAAACCTAGTGCCTAATTGTCATATGACACTTTGGAGTGACTTGGTATGGTGGGTGGCGAAATGTAACTTGTTGGTATGACAAGTCCTTTGCCATACTTGGTTTTGCCGGACGCTATAAGGCAAAAATACATTTCAAGGAGAAATCATTCATGAAAAAAATGATTCACACCAGTCTCGCGGTTCTACTATTATCTGCTACGGTAACTACCGCGTGTATGGCACCCAACGGCGCATCAGTTGCCGCACCCGTTAACGTACCAGTTGCATCTGAGAAGGCTAGCTTGGAGGGACCGCGAGATGCTAAGGAACTAGAAGCTTTTGCAGATGGCGTTTTTGCGGACAAGATGAAGAAGTATAATACAGTTGGTTCTAATTTTGTGGTCGTTGCAGGTGGGAAAGTGATGCTAAGCAAAGGTTACGGGTATGCCGACAAGGGCAAAAAAATTCCTGTTGATAAAAATACCGTTTTCCAAATCGGCTCTGTTACAAAGTCATTCACTGCATTGGCAGCTATGCAGTTGGTCGATAAGGGGAAAATGGATTTAAAACGCGATATCCAAGAGTATTTAGGAGGAATAAAGGTTCCGAATAAAACAGGAAAAAAACTGACGATGTTTGATCTACTTACATATTCAAGTGGATTTGATGAACCAGATATTTCCATGGAAATGCATCCAGAATACGCGGACAAATATTTTCCGATGAAGAAGTTCATTGCATCAAATATGCCAACTGTTGTCAGGACTCCAGGAGAAGCGTACACTTATGACAATTTTGGTTTCATGCTAGCGGGATATGCTGTAGCAAACGTAACGGGTATGTCATATTCCAAATATATGGAAAAGAATATTTTCAAACCGTTAGGCATGAATTCGACGAATGTGCGGTTTACCCCCCCATTGTTAAGCAGAATGGCTGCTCACTATGGACCAACAGGCGAACTGATACCCTTGGACGGGTTTAAACCAACGGAAAAACCTGAAGGCGGTATCGTCTCAACAGCAGATGACATGGCGAAGTACCTTATTATGCACCTGAACAAAGGCAAGTACAAAGGTAAAGAAGTAGTGAGTCCAAAGAGCATAGAGCAAATGCACACATACCAATTATTCCCTGATAAGGAGTTCCCGGTCACAACAATTGGATTCGAAGGCTACTTCAAAGAGAAGATGAATAATCAGCATGTGATTCTAAAAGGAGGAAATGTTACAGGGCATTCTTCCTTGATTGTTATTCTGCCTGAGAAGAATACAGCAATGTACATGTCCTACAATAACGACTCCATGATGAGTCTTGACGTGTATGAAGAATTTATGAATCATTATTATCCGAGAAAATCAGAACTTCCAAAGTCAACCTACGCGACAATAAGTGAGCAGCAGGCCCAAGACTACGTGGGATTATACCAAAACACGCGTATCGCTGCCTTAAGGACGAAGGTTTCGTATTCGGACGGGAAATTAATAATGGAGACAGGAACATCAGGCAAACATACACTAAAAATGATCCACCCTTTATTATTTGAAGATGAATCAGGTAATAAATTGACGTTTAATAAAAATCAAGCAGGCCATATTGCATATTTGTATTACATGCAACTCCCAGACCTCGTTGCTTATGCGCAAAAAATAAACATTGATTCACCATTTTCTGATGTACCTGCGGATAGTAAATATATTCCATATATAAACAACCTTAATGCTTTGAAAGTCATGAGCGGAAAATCAGCCCACCTCTTCGATCCGAAAGGAACGATGACTCAGAGAGAATTCTCAGAAGTGCTGCTGCGCGCCCACGGGTGGTATAAACAACCTTTCATGATTGAACCGAATACAAAACAGATGATGGCCGGACTACGTAATTATCAGCCTAATTCTCCTATCACTAGACAAATGGCGGCGGTAATGATCCAGAACCTGAAACAGGTTGAGCCTGGAATTAAGGTTAAATTGGGTGGCGAAACGGATGCTTGGGCAGTTAAAGCCATCACAGCTCTTGTTTCCCAAGGTATCATGGACCCGAATACCAAGATCAATTTAGACGGCTCCATAGACTTCCGCTCCAAACAGCTTTTGAAGCGTCAAGAAGCCAGTGCCTTGTTGGATCAAGCATTTAATTACTATACGTTGCCAATCAGTCACTAATTCAAAAGGATTAAGTAAATTTTCTACCGTAAAGGACAGTGCTTACTTCGGGATTAACGAAAAAAAGCGCGAGTGCAGGGGGGATTTCCCCATGACTCGCGCTTTTTGGCTCATCTCGCCCATTCGAGGATGTTATGGGCAAGCAAAAGCCAACCGATAAGGGCACGGTACTAGCAGGCACCTAAGGAGGCGTACCGAAAGTTATTCCAAAAGCCCTGCCTCCCGGGCCTTTTGCACTGCTTCCTCTCGGTTGCGAACCCCCAGCTTCAGATAGACCGATGACGCATAGTTTCTAACCGTACCATCGGATAAATACAATTTGGAAGCAATGGTTTTATATCGCAGTCCTTTCGACACGAACTGTAAAATTTCAAGCTCCCGTGAAGTTAAATCATAGGTCGCGGCCACTTTGGTTGTCGACGGAACGTCTCCGCTCTTCGCGGCTTCCAGCTGTGCAAACAATTTGTGCGACATCTCCTGATCGATCAGCGTGCCTCCGCGATAGACCGTGCGTATTGTTTCGGCGAGCTCTACCGGCTTCATCGACTTCAATAGGTATCCGTCCGCTCCGCTTCGCAGCGCTTCCAGAGCCTGTCCAGTATCTTCGAACGTGGTGAGAATCAAGATGCGGATGTGGGGCCACGTTTGTTTTATGGTACGGGATGCGGAGATTCCGTCCAGGTTCGGCATGTCCAAATCCATGAGCACCAGCTGAGGCTGAACCTGCCTGCACAGTTCGATGGCTTGCTCGCCATCTTCTGCCACCCCGACGACTTGCAAATCTTGCTGCTCCTCGAGAAGAGTCCGTAGACTTTCACGGATAAAAGGCTGGTCATCGACGACCAACAGACGGATGACATCATCCTTAAGCTCCGTTTGTCGTGGCAGGGTGCAGGTAACGAGGGTGCCTTCGCCCGGTTGGGTATAGACGCCAACATGACCTTGCAAATTCATCGCTCGCTCTTTCATGGCGTTCAAGCCGAAACCATCCCGTCCATGTTCCATCCCACGGCCGTTATCTTGAATTTCCAGTCTCGTCTGCTGAGGCTCGAATTGCACCGAAACCGTAATCTCCGTCGAGTGTCCATGACGCACGGCATTCGTCAATGATTCTTGCAAGCAGCGATACAGCGCTATCTTCGCTTGCTTCGTTACAGGGTAATCCTCCCCGAAGGCCTGGAAACGAACCGACACCTTAGCATGCTCCTGAAACTCCTCTGCCAGCTTCCGCAAAGACTGAAGCAGTGGGAGTTCTTCATGCGACGATTCGATTTGATGCACATAGCCTCTCACTTCATCCATATTTTTCCGGGCCAGGTTCAATAGGGAATCGAGTCGTTTCGTTCCTGTATCCGTTTCTAGCTCGGGGCGCAAGGTTTCCAACCCCATAATGAGGGAAGTGTACGCATGGCCGACGGTATCATGGAGCTCTTTGGAGAGCCGATTCCGCTCTTCGGCCAGCGTGATGCGCTCGATTTGGGACAAGTACTGCTCCAGCACCGCATTTTGCTCGCGTATAATTTCACTTTGACGATGATTGACCATCAATAAATGGAAGGAAAATCCGAATGCATAAGCCGTCCCGAATTGAATGGTCATAATCCAAAAATCAATCTGCTCTGCAAGCAGCTTAACTATAGCGGGTAGGAGCAGTATGGATAAAGGACCTGACCAAAGATATGTTCTTTGTTTGCTATTAGAGGCAATCAAAAATGCATATACCAGGAATGTGAGGTAGGCTTCTGGAAAGAACAAAACTAAATACAGGCAGAGCCCGCCCGGGATCACAATCTCGGTAAGCAGGTAGTATCTATAATTGAGCTGCAAGCACAGCCAGGGAACGGAAAAAGCAATAAGCTGCCAAAACACAAGAACCCAAAGCGGCAGCGTGAAATGAGCTTGCCGCTCTATGATAGTGAGCAGGAGAGAAGTACTGCAAATCAGGCGGATCATAAGCATGAACCAGTCGTACCAGAACCACTGCTTTACCATATCGAACAAAACCATCAACCCCTAAGAACTATCAGTATGACATTACGTAACTATTATAGAGCAGATCATCATCCAACAATACTTTTAAATCCAGACCGGGACATTCCGGCTACCGGTTCACACTCTTGATCATAAGACGGGTGTAGCCTCCTAGCATGCGCGTGAAGCTGTTCGCAAGCCTGTAGCTCACCATAGTGAATATGACTCCTGAGGCCGAAACCAGTACGGATTTTATCACAGTATCTATAGGTACACCCATAAAATAATAATTAAATAGCGGAAAGAGGAGCGGGGTCGCAATCATTGCGAGTGGAGTTATATAAAGCAAGGCTGCACTAATGAGGCTTAAAATCCCCACCGGAAGCTTCAGCATCAGCCAGCCGATAGCGATCCAGTTGCGCCGATTTAGCAGCTCCTTCCTTGCTTGAAGCCAGATAGAGGCATCGGTGTTTATTGGTTTAACGTAAAGCTCTGTGGTAATATCCGTATAGATCTTGGTCTGTGTGCGTTCAAATTGCAGGAAGGTGTTTGTAGTTCGCAAAATGCGAGTAATCAGAGGAACGCCCGCGACGGTAAACGAAAGACTCAAGCCTAATGTAAGAGCGACCAGATAAAAGCAAAAGTAAAACAATCCGGTAGCGAAAGTAAGCAGTAGGAAATAGCCATTTTGAATAAAGCTGACGACGGTTCTTGTCATCAAAGAGCTCACATCCTTTACAAGTAGTCATCGTATCCTACGGCTCTTGATGTCAAATCCGCCAGTGCCATAATGTCATATGACACAAAGCAAAAGCGGTCTGCGAACCTAATGGGGAAAAACAACAGTAGTTACTGTGTGTACGGCAATTTTGGATCGCACGGCTAAACAAAAACTGCCCACCAAAAACTTAGAAGCTTGAAATTTACACTATCCATATATTGAGCTTGCCATTATTAATTGAATAACATTTAGAGATACGTAGAAACCTTATCTCTTGACATTTTATGGAGAATACTATATATATTCAAAGCCAATACGAAAGACAGGAAGGGAGGATCTGCATGCACAGAGTGATCAAAATCAAATTTACGCTCTTTTACGGTGAAGTTCCTGAAACAAAATGTTATGGGTACTTGGAGTTGAATCAGGATGGCAATATGATCGCGCTCTACAATAGGTACGGTGAGGAAATAGACATGTATGGCGGACATGAAGTTGTTAGGGTAATTTGATGACCAAGACCGTGATAATTTTTATTCTTTGTTAGAAAGTGATGGTGTAGGATAATCTGCACGATAGGCTGACGATTCCAGTGCCAAGGCACTACGAAAAGTCAGCCTTTTTGATTTTATTTGCCTTATAGAGTTGACCGGCACGTTATCATAATCCCCTAACCTCATCTTGTCAAGAAATAATGCGCGAATGAGCGACACCGTGGTGGAGCCCCCCTTATGCTTTCGAAATATGAATGAATTTCCGAGTATGATGGGCAATTTCACTTTTTCCAATTAATCCCACTTCACGTAAAATGATCTTCAAGGCGTTGCGGGTTAAGCGATATACAAACAATGGACGGAACGTAATGAACAATCGGGAGGTAGAAGATGGACAATCAGGATCAAGATGCAAGAGGAATGAAGAGAGGGGCAATATTAACCGCTCTACTCATCGGTACATTTGTCGCGTTTCTTAACGAAAATTTACTTACCCATGCGTTTCCTGCGTTGATGAGAGAATTTAGCGTTGCTGCTTCGACCATACAATGGTTATCGACGGGATATATGCTCGTGATCGGTGTACTGGTGCCGGTGACCGCATTACTACAGCAATGGTTCACGACTCGCCAGATGTTTATGTCTGCGATGGCGTTATTTTTAGCCGGTACCTGCTTGTGTGCAGTATCCCCGGGATTCGGAATCTTGCTGATGGGCAGGGTTGTTCAGGCTTGCGGGACAGGATTATTCATCCCGTTGATGATGAATACGATTCTCGCTCTCTATCCTCCAGAACGTCGGGGTGCCGCCATGGGTCTCATGGGGCTGGTCATCATGGTCGCCCCTGTCATCGGGCCGGCTTTGTCTGGCTTAATTATCGATACCTTTCAATGGCGATGGCTGTTCTACATGGTGATTCCTGTCGCACTGTTTTCGATGATTTATGCATTCGTGTACTTAAAGAATGTGACAGAACTGACCAAGCCAAGGGTCGATCTTGTATCCATTGTGATGTCAACCGTCGGTTTCGGCTGCGTCACCTATGGCTTCAGCCAAACAAGTGTCTCTCTTGAGCCAGAAGGTTACGGATCGATTGCAATAGGTAGCCTTTTCTTGCTCTTGCTTGTATGGCGCCAGCTTAAGATCAAAGAGCCGTTGATCAATCTTTCCGTATTCCGGCATTCCACTTTTTCTCTGGTTGCGGTATTGATTGTAATTCTGATGATGGTTCTATTCGCCACAACAACATTGCTGCCGTTCTATATGCAGGATGTGATGAAGTTGACAGCATTCGCGACAGGCTTACTTCTAATGCCAGGTAGCATTTTGAACGGAATGCTGATGCCGGTATCGGGGAAATTACTCGATAAATTCGGGCCGAGACTCGTCATTGTGCCCGGACTATTCCTGATCGCCATATCGTTGTGGCTGTTTACCGGCATCGACAGTGATACAACACAAGGTTCCGTTCTGTTCAATCATATCCTGTTATTCTTAGGCATGTCATTCGTCGTCATGCCGGCTCAGACGACAGGATTGAATCAACTTCCACGTCACCTGGTTCCTCATGGTACAGCCATATATAATACGCTCCAACAGATTGCAGGGGGAATTGGCATCGCATTGTTCGTCGGCATCATGTCGTCTGGAGCCAATCATTATCTTCACCATTCGCTCAATCCCACTGCGATGCATGAGAAGACACAAAGCATGGTTTCCGGTCTACAAACGGTTTTTTGGATTGAATTTATTCTGGCAATACTTATTCTGGCGCTGGGTTGGTTTATAAAAAAGCCACCTGAACATAATTAATTCATTACTAGGCACAGATTGAATCATAAGTTTAAAACCGTACAAGAAGCATGGGCTGTCTCATAAGGGGCGGCCTTTTATTTCGTTGTACCTTAGAACCGCTAACTATAAGGAGAGCTGATTTCTGCCTAAAGTTTATTTTCGAGAATCAAGGATAAACATAGATGCATCTTGTCCCATGAATATTTTACTTGCATTATAAAAAGTTTTGGATTGAATATCTCTATACCCTATTTTAGTCATAATGTCAGCCAGCTCTTCTTGATTAAACCCGTTATGAACTATATCTGAAACTACTTTTTCATTTTTATTAAAATCTACGATTAGTAAATGTCCTCCTTCATTTAGAACATCAAATAATCTGGATAAAACAAATTCAACATCATGAATATGGAGCAGAACCTGAGCCATAAAAATATAGTCCGCATGTAAATCCGTTAGACCTTCCTTTTCAAAGTCAAAACATAATGTATCTGCATTCTGAATGTGAAGATCAGTAATTTTTTGCTTTATTTGATTAATCATGTTTTGTGAAGTATCCAGAAAAAGCATAGAATTAAAATCATTTAACAAGCTCATTCCGACAAGACCTGTTCCACACCCAAAATCAATAGCATTCTTACTATTAGCGTCAACTACATACTCACGAATGGCATCAGATGATGCCTTTGCAATTTGAATTCTTTCAGAAGTGTCATATACATTAGCTATCATTTCAAACTTATCCGTATTTCCCATGATTACCTCCCCAATCCGCCTTAATAAAAAACACAACAATATAGAATGATATTCTATCGAAGCATTTGCATTTAGTCCACATTCTAATTCATGCTTATGGAAAACAAAACTGTTTTGCTTCAAAATTTCCGCCCTTATTTGTGATACGGTTCACCGCCCTACCTGTAACGGCAAGTTTAAAGACCACCCCGCTAAAAGGATGGCCTTTAGGACTGCTATTCTATTCTAATTGCCTCGATATAAAGCTCGATTCTCACTTCATTTCCGACGATAACCCCGCCTTTTTCCAGAGGCGAGTTGAATGTCAAGCCAAATTCATTGCGGTCAATACTGGCTGTTGAATGAAATCCTACACGTTCCCGGCCACGAGGGTCTTTGTTTAGTCCTTCAAAAAAGGTATGAAAAGTGATGGGTTTGGTTACTCCATGCAGAGTTAGATTGCCCGTAAGTTCATATTGCCTTTCGCCAGCAAGGACGCAGCTGGTGCTTTGAAACGTAATGGTTGGATACTTGGCTGCATGAAGGAAGTCGTCACTCTTCAGGTGTTCATCTCGTTGCGATTGGCGAGTTGTAATACTATTTGCATCTATGGAAGCCTGAATACCCATGGTTTTTAAATTGTTGGGGTCAAAACTCAAGATCGCTTGGAAATGCTCGAATACTCCTTTAATTCTACTAATCATTAAATGCGTCACCGAAAACTCGACGGAGCTGTGGTCCGGATCAACTTCCCAATTGATATTTTTCATGAATAAGTTCCACCTCTATAATAAGATTTTGAGAAAGGCCGCCCCCTCTCAAAGCACTGCGATATTCGCATACTCCTAATATACAAAAACGCTACTGACAACGGGATGTCAGTAGCGTTTTAGCATTTTTTCGGCTTCCTCGTAAATCCGATTTCGTTTACATTTTATGGATAATGCATGTACGCCTTCATTACGATTCGTCTTTGTCGAAATAATCATCTGGCAAATGCAGTTCTCGCAAACAACCGATAAATTTTTCTCTGAAATTCGGATTGCTTTTGTATTTCGGCCATACCTCCTTATAGTAAGACAGCAGCTTCTCATGTGGAATAATGCCCCAGTATAAAATCAAGTTATTCAGAACCTGCGGGCCGCCCCCCATCAACATCTGTTCAATGATCTGCCAGCTTCCCAGCTTGTTTTCGCAACTGCGCGCGGCATAGATGGCAGTGGTATGCATTTTCGGGTCGGCGTGACACAAGAAAGGTGCAAAGTTCTGGAGCGTAATCGCACCGTACTCTTCCAAGATATACCCTGCATAACGCAACGTTTCCGGGTCGTGAATCCGGTCAAGCCTTTGCAAGATCACTGGAATAAACTCCGTTAAATCCTCAGTTTTACTGGTAGCGTGCAGAATCTGTAAAGCTTGCAGAAAATCCCCGTGTTCATCCGATTGCAACAGCCCCAGAAGATATTTTCTACCCGTGTCAAAAGAAGTTTGGCAGATGAGCCAAATGGCTGTGGTCCGATTTTTGGGGCTTTGCTCCGCAATTTTTTTCAAAAAAGCAAGGGTTAGCTGAGAGACTTTCTTAAACTTGAACATTCCATCAAGCGCTTTGGCTTGGATTTCTTCGTTTGGAGCGCTCTGATAAATCTGGATCAGCGCATTCTCATCACCCGGCATTCGACTGCCAAACCACCCGATATCATAATCCAGAATAATTTCATCCAGCCAGCGCTCGTACCAGTCCAGAAAGCTGTCTTCATAGACAAAGAAAAAAGGATGATCAGGATGAAAATCGGAGGTGTACACAATTCTCCCCCTATATTTCCCCTCAAGTACGAGATACATGTCGTATTCGCAGCCTTGGGTGCCTATGCACAACATGCCGCCCAACACCTTATTACAGGTGTCGTCGTATTCCTCATCGGGAATGTCCTCGTCCTTGGTCAGGGGCTCAATTAGACGGTTCCATTCCTCTTTGGTCATCCCGGGGTACAGAACGGATTTTGCAAGGAGCGCTTGGCACTCGGTGTAGGAAGTTGCCTTTCCAATTGAATATATTCCATAATAAGGTCCGGCGCCTCCATTGCCGATGTTCGTTAAAAACAGCGCATAAGGCTCAGGAAGTGTGACCTGATTGTGGGCTTGCCAGTCCGCCAGTTCTTTTGCTGTAAGCTTCTCTTTAACCCTGTATTGATGTGAGGATGATCCAAACACTGAGAAATCCGCGTCTTTGCGCATAGCTTGGCTCAGTTTGTTTTTTATTCGATCCATTTGCGTTTCTTTCTTGCCAAACCACATATTTGAACCCTCCTGTTGACCATAGCCAGGTTTCCTTTGTTTGCTTATCCAGCAATTTTATTATTTTTTCTATGGGACGTACCTCTTTAAAGTGTTATGTATCTAGAGACTCATCAAACGCAGCTCATTTTAAACAACATATCGTGAGGGAGAAAATAATGAAAAGCCAATTAAGAAATATTACGGTCGACGGTTATGCCTTCGTTTATTGGTACTCAGGCGGGTCTCGCTTCATCCTAAACCTATCTCCGAAAGAGAATAAAAACATCAAAATCACGCTCATCTTTCAGGCGAATCCTCCTGAAGAAGAGCCTCATACTTTTTGGTCCTTTTATGACATTTCAGCCCAAAATAATGAAATAGAAACTGTCATCCATCTAGGTAAACCCAAACATATTGCTGAAATCATCTCTTTCTTGATGGCAAAACGACAAGAACTTTGGGTCCAGGGGAAGCCTCACGTTCTGGATCATGCCTGGGATTTACTAAAGGAAATGGGCTATTCCGAGTTAAAACCGATTTGGATTAGACAGTGGTAGTGATAATGGTTTGTGGACTAGCCCCCTTTGACCACTCAAAGGGAGCTTACAGTTCACAGATATACGATTATTCGTTATCCGGCGTGGCCGGACTGGCCGGGGGCATCAAGCCTTTAACGGCGCCGAGAAACGGGCGAATGGACTTGATCATGCCGTAGCCCATCTTCACGACCGGGACAAATTTCTGGATCATGCCGAACAGCCGCAAACCGCCGCCGAGCATACCGCCAAGCCCTCCTGCGCCTGCAGTGGAGCCGCCAAGGCCGCCTAACAGCGAGCCCATCATCGGCAGGAATGCCGACACCTTGGCGTCCGGCTTGCGGGAGCGCGAACGGCCAGACGGTTTACGTGCGCCGCTTTTCCGGTTGCCGAGACGGACGCCCGGGGCATGCGAACTGGCTCTGCGTTTGAGAGATTGGGAATTATTTTGCCTCCCGGAAGAAGCGCGTGGAGGAGCCCCAGCACTGGCAAGTATCAACCCGCCGCGATTAACGTCGGTGATGTAGCCGACGTAGGTCTCTCCGCTGTGCAGGGTGACACAGACCGGACGGCCTTGAAATTTCTTAGCCCGTGCACGCATCTCCTTCGATTGTGCCATGGAAGTTCACCTCGCTCACTGATTATAATTCAGTTTACGCCAGGGGCGGGCTGCCTGCTTGTGCGAATAGGACATACGCACGCCAAAAATCGCTTGGCGGGCTCACCGCCGTTCAAGTCCTCCCGAGGATCCCCACGCTATATCAAGAGAATTGCCAAAAACCCGCTACTGGATGTTGTATCTCAGTCGTCCCCATTTTGGCAAAAATATATAGTGATCCAAAACCAAAAGGATAATTGTAATCCTCTTGAAGCAACGTTTCGGGGTAGCCATCTTCATCTACCTGAAATAAAAAAGAGAATGACTCCTCCCTCAGCTTCGCAAAATAATAGTCTTCATTTTGAATAAGTCTCGGGTTTCCGCCTACTTTGATCAAATAAGGCTGATCCATCGACTTTTCGTCATGGCTTAGTTCCCCGTTTGAAATTACATGCTTTATAAGACCCGGGTTAGTAAACATATCTTTGACGCTTTCAGTCGAAATGGGATGCTCAATCACCTTGATCGGGCAATTAGGATAAATGTTATTTTCCAAATACTCCTCATAGTCTTCAGGGATGAAGATCGAAATCATGCTCTCAGGTTTAAAGGGATGGACGAGGCTCAAGTAAAAAACATATTTTGGGTTACCTTCTTGGATGAGGTCTTCTTGATCATCAAAAAATTCGGGTGCATTCCCGCCGATCCAGCCTGCACTATGTTCGTTCGATAGAGGCGATCCCGCATAATAAAGAATACAATCTGTTCTCTCAACTAAAATATTCATTTGATTTTCCGTAGGCATTTTACAACATCTCCCTCAAGAAACACGAATGCCCTCACTCCGCCGCTTCCGCCAACCATGCTTGCATTGCCGGAGACTCCGCCTGATTCAAACGCAGGGCGATTTCGGTGTTGATCTCATCCGGCGGCATGACCTCGACAAGGACGCATACAGCCTCTCGCGGTTGATTCAAGGCAAACACGCCTTCATTATCGAGCATTTTCATCGCCAGCTCCATGGCCTTCAGCCTCGAATCAAATTCACGATTCCATTCATCAGCTTCAAGCTCCGCAATGGAAGGACGCTCCATAAATAATTGTTTAACATCATCGAAGTCCTCCTCCTCGTAACAACAATAGGGTGAATCGGCATAAGACCATTTGATGAGTTCCGCAATCGTTGATCCCGGCGTGTCGCTTTCGTCTCCTTGCCTGGCCGCTTCCCTCTCCAAGGCCTCCCATGACCAGGCGGAGATGCTTGGCGCATGTCCCTCTCCAGTAGTAAATAGCGTGCAGTAATAGTAACGTTCGCCGTTTTCAAAAAGAGTACGAAAGGACGTCCTAGCCACCTCGGCAATCTCCGCCGCCAGCGCTTCTATTCCTTGCGTCGGTTTCACGACAATTTCTCCTTAGCCCTATAAAATATATCTTATTTCCATTATAAAGATTGTTCACCCTAAATCTACCTACTATTCACCTGAATCCTGGAAATATGTGCGATTAGGGTTCTAATTCAAGGTGCATCTTGGCTTCCGCCTCATCCCATGGCACCGAGTAACCCGCCCCCTTGGCGCAAAAGATAGAGGAGGATGTATACAATGGGTCTGCCTCTTTGCGGTAGCCCATCCGCTCTATGACTTCCTCCGTATTATGACAGCGGTCGTAGCCGCTGAACACGCAGCGGATACTGCCTCGTCCATGCGTAAAGGATGCAAATTCGGCACTGTAGTTCATGAAAGTCGACACGGGCACCCTGCCCGTGACCACCGCTTGCATTCCGGTTGTCTGCGGCGGATTAAAAGTACCTGAAGCACGCTGAATATCGGACAGCACCCTGCCCATTTCATCGATAGCGACCTTGATTTTAAAATCGTAAAAGGGCTCCAGCAGCACGTTGTCCGCCTTCTCCAGACCCTGCCGTAGTGCTCGAAAGGCAGCCTCACGAAAATCGCCGCCATGGGTATGTTCTTTATGCGCGCGTCCCCTCAGCAGCGTAATGTTCACGTCGGTGACCGGCATGCCGGTCAGCAGTCCGTGATGCTCCCGTTCATAGAGGTGATTCCGAATCAAATTCTGATAGCTGACATTCAGATCATCGGCATGACATCTGCTATCGAGCATGATGCCGTTGCCCCTTGCTCCCGGTTCAATCAGCAGATGCACTTCCGCATAATGCCTGAGCGGTTCGAAGTGGCCGTACCCTTTCACAGCCGATTGAATCGTTTCCTTATACAAGATTTCCGGTTGTCCAAAAGAGATAGCAAAGCCAAACCGCTCTCTAACAAGCTGCTCCAGCACTTCCAGTTGAATCAATCCCATGACGCGGATAGAAATCTCCTGCAATTTCTCATCCCAAACGACGTTCAGAGACGGTTCCTCCGCCTCCAGCGTGCGAAAAGCACCGAGCACCTTCTGTACATGTATTGAATTGTCGAATAATACCTTGGACTGTAACGTCGGCTCCGAATCGTAAGTTAACTTGTCTGATATCGACCCAAGGCCTTGCCCAGCTTCGGCGGCGGACAAGCCGGCAACCGCAAACAAATCGCCGGCTTCCACTTGTTCCACCGGCTGCGATTTAAGGCCGTTAAACAAGAAGAGCCGCGTAACTTTTTCGTCATATTGAACCCCGCCGCTCTCGTAACTAAGCTGTTCCCTCACCTTCAGCCGACCACCCAGCGCCTTAATGAACGTGAGTCTCGCTCCGCCTGCATCGTGCCGAATTTTATAAGTCCGCCCCTGGAACGAAGCATTCTCGTCATAAGTGGTTGTTGTCAGCAGATGCAGCTGATCCAGAAACTCAACGACGCCTGTATCCTGAAGTGCAGAGCCGTAAGCACAGGGGAAGAGGAGACTCGCCGCTATCATCCTCTGCAGGGCCTCCAGCCAGAAGCCGGTATCCTCTCTCCCCTCCAGGAACGCTTCCAGCAAGGCTTCGTCCCGCTCCGCCATGCACTCCCGCAGCGGCTCGCCGACTATGCCGTCAGCGAAGCTCTGTGTAATGCAGCATACATCCCCCGTCAACTGCTGACGGATATCCTCCTCGGTTCTGCCTGCATCCGCGCCGATCCGATCCGTCTTGTTAATAAAGAAGAACGTCGGAATCCGATGCTTGCGCAGCAGCTGCCAGACCGTCTCCGTATGGCCCTGGACACCTTCAACTGCGCTTACAATCAGGATGGCATAATCAATGACCTGAATCGTCCGCTCCATCTCCGGGGAGAAATCGACGTGTCCAGGCGTGTCTATTATGTAATAGCTATCTCCCTTATATTCTATTACCGCCTGATCTGCGAACACCGTAATGCCCCTTGCCCGCTCGATGTCGTGGCTGTCCAGAAACGCATCCTGATGATCCACCCGCCCCCGCGACCGGATACTGTTCGTATGGTACAGCAGCTGTTCCGCAAAAGTTGTCTTACCTGCATCCACATGGGCGAACAGGCCAATCGTTAGTCGCTTCATAGAATCCCACTTTCAACGCTTCTTGTTGATACTGCTCATTTTATTAAAGCATAGAAATCGGAAGAGTGGGTAGGAGTTGGTTTTGAGAGGGTCTTTTTTCATAGACAGAGGATAAATTTAACGAGTTACATTTATGTTGAGTGATTTCTCCAGATTAAAATATAATTAATATACTAATGCTTGAACGGAACCTTGAAACTGATTTACCGCTTGCATGAAAGAAACTTCCCTCAAACATACCTTTAAAGTGAGCTTGGCAAGTTCAGAGATTGATTCGGTGATTTCAGAGTACCATCTCGAATGCAGTCTTTACGGCCATCGGAGTTAGTAAAGCGGATTATTAGTTGGTTAAAATTCAAAGTTATTAACTCAAAATTGCGGGAACGTGGCTCCCCAAAAAGTAATCGAAATTTAAACCTCGATAGCGATGACTACAATTAGGAGAAAGCTACTCCCGAACACTAGCATGCTCCTTATAAAAGCTTTCTTTCTTGTACTTCATCAAATCTTTAAACATCAAGCCGCTTTCCATGTGATGCCCGTGAATCAGCAAAATGTCCGAGGCGTTGATCCAGCTGTGCTCGTCCAAAAAGGGGAAGTCGCTTTTGCTTTTCTTTTTATCGAAATCATAATTAAGATAGTACTGCGCATCCTGTGGATTCTGTATGACCGGGTACTAAGGGTGCCGTCAATCTTCAGCCAACCGACGATGTCCGGGTTTCTCTCGAAATTCAAATCATTGAAATTCATTTCCCCTCCCTTCCAAAAGTAATATATATTACTTTAATCGGTACTCTGATGTCAATTTAACTGTAGACCAGCCATGGTTTTGCCCGCGACTAAACTTTACACGAAGGTTAATTGCCTCCAAGTCATTATGCCAAGCTAGTTTATTTTGAATTGCTGTAGGTGTTTTTATGTAGACGGTTATATTACCATCAATTTTTGAATGTTCCTTACAAATACTCACATTGTCATCATAGAATGTAACTGCCAACATAGCTTTGCCAAGGAGATTTTCGATGCCCCTTTTTAATTGTTCCTGTGTTGCCTCTTTTAGTTTTAACCCAAGTTCTGCAGCTAAAACTTCTAAACTCTCTTTATGATTTAACTCACCTATTTGGAATTTTGATTTTACTTCGTTTACTACAGGTTCCAGAGTGCCTATGTTAAAATATGTTGGACCAATTATTGTTCCGATTCCTGGGTTCTTAGTAGTAATGTTACTATTTCTTTTAGCTAGGGCTTTTAGAGAAATGCTTTCAACAATATACTCTTTATTGACTATCAGAATTAGCTGCAGATCACCAGTATCAAGCCTGTCATTAATGTAACTTTCAGGAACTAGCTCAACGCTTTTTATTTGGAAATTATTATATTTTTGTGACAATTTTTCTCTTATAACTGGAACGAGGGAAGAAGTTGAATTATATAACTTTTCTAACACTTGTGGTTTCACAAGTGAATAATACTTCCTCATCAACTGAACACATTCATCTGGTTCTACCTGTGAAACATTAGGGAATTCTTTCAAGAAATAGAAGTAGGTAATAGCTTCGTGGCATTTTCCAATTGCATTACTACTGTTTGAGTTATGTGTATATTGATGGTTGTTTAATAAATACTGCATTTCCTTTACTGTAACAAAATTAATTTCTTCTTTTTCGGATTCATCCGGAAATTTGTCATAGCTTGCAGCGAGCTTTATTGAAGAAGTTGGGCTACTTTCAAATTTAAACCTTAAAGTTAGTGCTACTTCTCCATACTTAATCCCAACTGCATTCTTTCCAGATTTATATATTTGAATATCGCTAAATCGAGGTGTACCTGGATCAAACTGTTCTACATTAACATCATTTTGGGTTTTACCATAGCTTGTTATAATATTAACGTCTTCTGTCATAAAAAAAACATTATACGCATGAAAAAAGCCCTCATTTCTTTCGTTGTAGAAATCCTTCAGCAAGGAGAAACATAATTCTCTTAAATTGTATAAAAATAAATCCCTATATGGGTTAATTTCATCTGTAAATTTTGGGAAGTACCCAGATACCAGTTTTTTTAATTCCTTTATATCTTTTACATAATGCTCCCCTAATTTTAACTCCACGAGTTCATTTAGAAAGTTTTGGTATTTCATCTCAAATAGTTGATTAAACTTCAATTGCAGTCTTTCAGATAAAAAATATTTTGAAAAGAAGCTTTTTGCCCCAGGGTTTTTTTGTTGAATTCTACCGCCTTTTCTAACAAGAAAAAGATTAACTGATATTGTTTGGTTGCTATTAACATACAAAGTCAAATCCTTTTCCTGATCAGGATTATTTGTGTCAAATTTATACTTAACAGACTCTATATAAGGATAAAGATTTGTAATATATAGTACAGTTTGAGTAACTGTTTTTGGATAGTAATCAATGGATTCGTTCTTTATGTATTTAAGCAGGGCTTGATAAACATCTTTAACATGTTCATCCCCAATAAGTCTAGGATTCTTTTTCATAAATCTTACCTCCCAAATATTATAACTTAATTACATTATACTGTTAATTAATTCCTATATAAAAGAAAATACTGGCCTTATCACGTTGTAGATGTTAGAATAAAAGTAGATTATCATCTTTAGGGAGGTATGGGTAGTGAAAGTTGAAGAAAGAGGACGAGCTAAATACCGACCTTTAAAAGATTACGACTCAAATGAGGTAAGGCAACTCCTTCTAGAAAAAATTAAAGAAGAACAAGAAACAATTCAAAATATAAAAGATGATTTTGAACTACCTAACTTGGATTATCGAGAAGATAAAATAAATGTAATTAGCTTATTCTCAGGTTGTGGCGGTTTAGACTTAGGACTAGAGTTGGCGGGACTTGCTGCAGCTATTGGGGAAAAGGAGGCCCTCAGAGCTTTTAAAGATAAGGATTGGTATAACTCAGTTAGAGAGGAAAGTATCTTCCATACAATATATACAAATGACCTTTTTAAAGAAGCAAATGAATCATACAAGTTAAATTTCCCTCCAGTATTTCAACAACAACTAGATATACGAAAAGTTAAAGAATTTCCAAAGGCGGATTTTGTCCTTGGAGGATTCCCTTGTCCTGGGTTCAGTGAAGCTGGTCCACGATTAATAGATGATGAGCGAAATTTCCTTTATATACATTTTATCCGTTGCCTTTTTCATGCAAAACCATTTGCATTTATTGCGGAAAATGTAAAAGGTATGCTGACGTTAGGTAAAGGTGAAGTTATTAATCAAATTGTGCAGGATTTTGCATCTGCTGGTTATAATGTAAAATTCAAATTGGTTAATGCTAGAGATTACGGTGTACCACAGTTGAGAGAAAGGGTTTTTATTGTTGGAATCCGAGACGATTTGGATTTTGAATATGACTATCCAGAGCCGACCCACGGTAAAGGAAAACTACCCTTTGTAACATTAAAGGACGCAATTGAGGACCTCGAAATAAATCCTGGAGATTGGTTTGAAGGAGGATTTTCGCCAATTTACTTATCACGAAACAGAAAGAAAAAGTGGATTGAACAAAGTTTCACAATTCAAGCTTCTGGTAGACAAGCACCTTTACATCCTGGCGGTCCTGAAATGATAAAGTTAGAAAAGGATAAGTGGAATCTTCCTGGAGATGAATCTCTACATCGCCGTTTATCTGTAAAAGAAATTGCTCGTATTCAAACTTTTCCAGACTGGTTTATATTTTCCGATGGAAGAAACACAAATGTACAAAAAAATAATAGACTAGACAAACAATATAAACAGATTGGGAATGCTGTACCAGTTATGTTAGCAAAGGCGATGGCAATTCCTTTAGCATATTGGGCAAAAAAAAACTTAAAAGTGATTAAAAAAAATAGTTCTAGTTCATTAGTTTTAATATAGTCTTTTATAACACCTTACCACTTTCTTCGTAAGGCGTTTCTATTTCAATATTCTTTTAAATTCGTTTATTAAAACAAATTGCCCTTTGATGTAATAATCCATTATTTCGTAAATTACTAAGGCAACATCCATTATAGAGGTGTTGCCTTGTTTTATTTTCAACTAGATACAAGAATACTTCTTATATTTAAATTAGAGCAACAAACAATAAAACTCATTTACTTATGGTACGGTTCCCCCCGATTAATCTTCACCGCCCGATAAATCTGCTCTACCAGCACCAATCGCATCAGCTGGTGAGGCAGGGTCATTCTTCCGAAGCTCAGCTTCTGCTGGGCGCGACGGATGATTTCGTCAGAGAGTCCATGGCTTCCGCCAATGACGAAGACAACATGGCTTGTACCGTAGGTGCCGAGCTTGTCCAATTCCTCTGCGAGTTCCTCGGAGCTCCACAGTTTGCCGTCGATGGCAAGCACAATGACATGTGCTTCATTTTTCACATGAGCAAGGATGCGCTCTCCCTCTCGCTCCTTGACCTGTCGAACCTCCGCTTCGCTCAGTGTGTCAGGAGCCTTTTCATCGGCTACTTCGATCATTTGAAACTTGATGTATGGCCCCAGCCGTTTAGCGTATTCCTGAATGCCCATGACCAAATACTTCTCTTTTAACTTCCCCACACCTATAAGTTGAATAAACAAATTCCATACCCCTATCTATGTCGAATGATAATGTAAAATCGTAATTACGATCCCTAACTTAAAAACATACCTGTAACATAGTTATTTTAGCACCTGAAACGTCTCTTACCTATCTATTTCCTCTCCACTACGAGCCTATTCCCTGTTCAGATTATAGCGGATCATTCATTTATGCTCTTCACAATGAAATGCCTATCCGTTTCATATTCATCAAGACACTGCACTAGCATCTGCCGATATTCGCTGATTTGTTCAGCTTTCGCAGACTCGCGCAGGGACTCAAACAATGCTGTACATTTCTTGAAATTACGATCGTTACCCGACTGATCGGCTAGTTGCATCGCCTGCACAGTAAGCTTCACCGCATCCTGTAACCTATCATACTTCCGATAGTACAAAGCCAAATGAAAGCAGTAGCTATAATAGTAAGATACATTCTCTGCATCTTCATAATTCCCGAATTCATCAATCTGCTCTGCAAACGTATGTAAAATATCCCCTACATCCAAATGATACATAAGCGCTGCCTGTAAAATGGTATTCAGTCCCGGTAATATTTCCTCTAGATTATCCTGCAAAAAGGCTACGTATTCCTCGATCAGCTCTATATTTCCAGACAAAATATCTACTGCATATAAATTAGTTTTGGCTAAAAACCTGAACTCCTCGACAACCTGAATGTCTTCTTCCTTTAAATCCTCCATCCACCCCAGCTCAGCATACTTATAGATACACTCCCTTGCCTGCTCATATGTACCCTGGTTCTGGTGAGCCATTCCACACATCAGGTGACTGAGCCCGAAATAATATACCAACGGACGTTCTAAATGGACATGCGGGATGGGTAATTTCATTGCTTTATGATACTGCCGTTCTTCATAGATACGCTGTACACATTGGTACAAAATATCCGCCGTCTCCATCACCTTTTTCCAGTTTTCAAAAGCCACAGCCATCTCTAACATTTCAACAATGATGTCCGGTTTGAGTGATTTCAGGATAGAAGTTCGCAAAGAGGGTTCCTCCTTTAAAATGACTAGGATAAAAAGCACTCGCTCTTAATATATTCCTTTGTGAAACTCCAAATAAGTAGTACAATAAATTAACTATAGTACTTAATCGCAGTTTTTTCAATAAATTTTACCGCCTTTATGTCTCTGCTAATTACATCGATACTCTCCTAACCTTTAGGAGAGGTGGCTAATATGACAAAATTACGGAATTCGGTTGGAGAAAGAATTAGAACGATTCGGAAGGCTAAGGGATTAACACAGCAACAACTTGCGGAACTTTCAGGATTAGATGATGCATATATTGGATCGGTAGAGCGTGGCGAAAGAAACTTTTCTATTGATACCTTGGAGAAAGTGTTAACTGCCTTAAACGTGTCTATCAGTGAATTGATGTTTTCCAAAGAACATATGACTAAAGACGAAACGATTCGGCAAGAGGCAGTAGATGAATTTGTCGCGTTGACCAGCAGATTGAATGAGGAGCAAATCGGCATTCTCAGACGAGTTAGTAAAGAAGTTTCACGCGCGTTCGACTAAGCCATTCCCACCCTAAAAAGCCTTGAATAAAACAAAAAAAGAGCACCTCACAGGTGCCCTCTAAACCTTTTATAAAAATACTTAAGCATACAACATAAAAAAGCTCACTTCATGCCCCAATTGCTTCAAATAATTATAGATCTGCGAACGGTGATGGAACACATGCGTCACGGTCTCGATCTGCCATTGGACCTGTAGATGTCCATGCTCCATATAAAAGGCCTTCGTCGAGCGATTCAGATAATCTTCTTCGCTAAGCGATAGAATGTAAGCCTTATAAGCCTCAAAATTCTGCCTGAAAGTCGTAGCTAAGCGCTCGGGATCTTCCACCCCGGACAGGCTGCCTTCAATGCTTCCCACTTCACCCTCAGACTTCTCCTGCATAATCGCAAGATCCGAAGCAGGAATAAGCACAAAGTGATGTACTAACTCCAGTAGTGAGCGGAAATTTTCTTGCGGACGAAAGTTCCAATCCTCTGGGCGTATTTTACGGATCAAGGCTTCCCCCGTCCGTACTCCCGTCTCCAGCTCATTCAGCAAATGATCTCGAACTTGCAGCGTTCCACTCATATTCACATCTCTCCTTTGCCATTCTTGTTCATATTTTGAGTATAGCCGAAGCCTCTGGGCGTGTATTGTAAAAATCGGACAACCTCCGTAAATCCTTAGCTGCGGTAAGCGGGGAGTCTCCATAAAACCTGCGAAAATCGCGGATCAGATGCGCCTGATCGAAAAAGCTATGCTTCAATGCCATCTCCGTCCAATCCAGCCCCCCGCCGCTTTGGATACTGTGCAGAACGCTCTGGAAGCGGACGACTTCGCTGAACTTTTTGGGGCTGATTCCGATCCATTGCCCAAACTTACGGTTAAGCTGCCTTTCACTGATCGCCTCACGCTCCGCAAGCTCCTTAACCCCCACACTCCCACCGCTCATGAAGATGCGATGCAGCAGGTTTTTCATCAGGTCACAATCGTTCGTGCATTGGCGCAGCAGAAGCTGGTTAAGATACTTATCCATTATGCGCACCCGTTCATTAAAGTCCTGCGCCTCAAAAATACGTTCACTCATAACCCCTATGCTTTCGGGCCAGAGATCTTCCAAGCGATAATTACCGCCTGTAAACAAGTGAGTCGGCATCCCGTGAAAATAATGTGCCCCGCCCGGAAAAAATCGCACCGCAAAAATACGTGTCTCGGACCCTGCTTGTCTGGCAGACACAAATGGTTGCGTAAATGTCCCGCAGTACGAGAGTTCCTGACGCTTATTCACCGAATCGTATTCTAATAGAATATCCGTACAGCCGTCAGGTAATACCCGCTCCATGGTTTCTTCCTGCGGCAGGCTTAACAAAGCGGTGTCTTCGTACGAAGCTGCTAGATTCCCCTCTACCACCCTATTAGCCGGACCGGACTCCCAATAACAGGCCACGTAAGCTTTCAGCGCGGCAGACGGCTTTTGTTCGATATAATACGTGGACAAATCACTTCCATTGACTTGAAGCGGACGAAATAACGAATGCAGTAAAGGGTCCATCCATCGTTCACTCCTGTCTCAGTACGTGGTAGGGATAAATATAGCTCTATGTATGAGTGTTTTTGCAATAAGTCCTGGTATACAAAAAGGACGTTTCTGCCCGAAACGCCCGTGCTTGTTTTTTAGACGACCAAAAACTCGGCTTTCTTCTCACATTCCTTGCACTTCACTGGAGGGTCCCAATCCGAAAATTTCGTTTCCTTGAGATCGACGACATCCGGTGCATCCTCGTATTCATCGACGAACATATCAATTGCCAGTTCCACATGCTCTTTACATACCACGTACATTCCAGTTGCATCCCTTTCCGTTTGAAGCTCTTCCTGTTGTAAGTGTGTCAAAACTGCCTTCTTTTGTTCTACCACACTTGACGCGGAAAGGAAAGGGCTTGCCCACTATCCCTGACGTTTGGTCTTAAAAATGAGAAAATTACTGAGGTTCAGGTCTTCACGGAAATGGGGATATTTCTCCAGCATGTCAGCAGACGGCTTCGGTTCGATCATCCCATCCAACAACAAACCCGCCTCAACAATGGTCTGTACATAGCTGCTCAGCGTACGGTGAAAATACAAAAGCTTTTCCTCCTGATCATAAGGAATCGCTTGCTCCAATGGGCCTTCATTGAAATATTGACCCACTTTCCAATACAGCTTTTTCCCTGTCTCATCCTTCACCCATCCACTCTGCGGCGTCAGAAAGCACGGATGCAGAATAGAAAAAATAAAGCTGCCTCCCGGAACTAATAACCGCCGCATTTCGGCAATCGCCCGCTCATAATGAGCCAAGTCCTGAATGACCATATTGGACACGATCAGATCAAAGCTCTGGTCCCCGAACATCTCCAGCTTTTCCAGATTGCCATGGTGATATGTAATTCCCAACGTTGACGGCGTTCGCTCTTTGGCTAGCCTCAGCATCTCTGTCGAGTAATCGACAGCCTCTACCAAAGCACCCGCCCTGGCCATTTTCCGGCTTAGATAGCCTTCGCCACAGCCGGCGTCCAGCACTTTTTTGCCCTCAAGGGGTTCCATACAAGCTTGCAATGCCGGATTCAGCAGGACTTCGCGAGACCGATCCCCTTCCTCCGTGTACTTGGCCGTAAAGTTTTCTGCATGCATATCCCAGCGTCGAATGGCCTCTTCCGTGTCCCACTTATTCATATTCATCTCCTTCTTTCTTTTGTATTTACAAATCCGATGCTATACTACAATCCACGTAGGGCCATAGATTCTACACTCATTTCTGTATTTTTTCAATAATAACGCTTACAAATTTAAAATATCTAATTAACACATGATTTTTATATAAATTATACAGGTATTCCATATTCAAATAGTGTGGTAGTGTTTATTAGAAAGCGCTTTCAAAAATAACTTTGTAAAGGGGCCTGTTATGTTAAAACGAAGACCCGTTTCATTACTGTCGTTGACGCTTGCCATCACCCTATTATTATCTACGTTCGCATCCGTTGCCGCTGCTGCCGAATCTGACGGACAAGCACCGCAAGCTGCGGCTGCGAGCAGCCTGCAATCGTATGTGGAAGCCATGCAGCCTGGATGGAATTTGGGAAATTCTCTGGATGCTGTCGGGGCAGATGAGACAGCCTGGGGTAATCCGCGCATTACTCAGGCGTTGATTCAGCAAATTGCTGCCCAAGGGTACAAAAGCATACGCATCCCCGTCACCTGGGATAAGCACATTGGAGCCGCACCAACCTATACCGTTGAGTCCGCCTACATGAACCGTGTGGAAGAGGTTGTTCGCTGGGCACTGGACGCCAATCTGTACGTCATGATCAATGTCCATCATGATTCATGGACGTGGGTAAGCAGTATGGAACCCAAACATGATGAGGTGCTGGCTCGCTATAACGCATTATGGACACAAATTGCCCCGCGCTTTAAAGATCAGCCTAACAAGCTAATGTTTGAAAGCATTAACGAACCTCGTTTCTCCGAAGGAGGGACTACGGATGAAGCGAAAATGAACCAGATGCTCCAGGAACTGAATATATCCTTCCACAAAATTGTCCGTGCTTCTGGCGGTAAAAATGCCACTCGTCCCCTTGTTCTGCCTGGTTTGGACACCGCACCTGCTCAGACCAAAATCAATGAGCTGTACAACACGATAACCAAGCTGAACGATCCCAACCTGATTGCCACCGTCCACTATTATGGTTATTGGCCTTTCAGTGTAAATATTGCAGGCCATACTACTTTTGATAAAGATACTAAAAACGATATCATCCAAACCTTTGATAACGTCTATAACACCTTTGTAGCCAAGGGGATTCCGGTCATTGTCGGTGAATATGGCCTGCTCGGCTTCGATAAACATACAGGCGTGATTGAACAGGGCGAAAAGCTAAAATTCTTCGAGTTTTTGACCTATTATATGAAGGAGAAGAAAATAACAGGCATACTCTGGGATAACGGCCAGCATTTTAATCGCACAACGTACAAATGGTCTGACCCTGAACTCTTTAATGTCATTAAGTCCAGCCTAAAAGGACGCTCCTCCAATGCAGACTGTGACCTCATTCACTTGAAGAAAGGCACCTCTGCTCAGGACACCAAGGTCACCTTAAACCTGAACGGCAATCAGCTGAACACACTCAGTGCTAACAGCAAGCAACTAACACAGGGCACCGACTATACGCTGAGCGGAGACATATTAACCTTCAAAGCCAGCTTGCTCACCAGCCTGACCACTTCCGGTAAATATGGGGAGAATGCCGCCATTACCGCTAAGTTTAACAAGGGGGCAGACTGGAATTTTAGAGTCGTCGTGTATGATACCCCAAAATTAAGTGCTGTCGAAGGGACTACTCAAGCCTTTACCATTCCAACAGACTTCCGTGGTAGCCAGCTTGCCACGATGGAAGCCGTGTATACGAATGGTGGTAATGCCGGTCCACAGGATTGGACACCTTATAAAGAATTTGGCAATACCTTTTCCCCTGCCTATGATGCCAATGGGATCAAGCTATTGCCTGAATTTTTTAATAGTGTAAAAGATGGTGAAGTCACGCTGAAGTTCCATTTTTGGAGCGGCGATGTGGTGACATACAAGATCACTAAGAGCGGAACCCGTGTAACGGGAACGACATCTTAATCTAAGGCGCAGCAGAAAATCGAAAAAGGCGTTCCCGGAACTAAGCCGGTGAACGCCTTTTTATAGTTAAGCCTATAATCATACCTTAGCCTTCCGGCTTATCTGTTAATTTTAACGTCATCGTTTCTTCCTTGCCTGCCCGGTAAAAAGTAACTTTCAGCTCATCGCCAATTTTCTTGTTATCGTACAAGTAGCGACGCAAATCAAGCGTAGAGTTAATCGGTTCGCTATCAAACGCTGTAATGACATCGTTCAGCTTCAAGCCAGCCTCCTTGGCAGGACCGTGGGCTTCCAGAACGACTGCTCCATTCTTCACGCTGTCCGGCAGCTTGAGCTCCTTGCGCTGAGTTTCATCCAGCGGTGCATATTCATTATTGAGATCGACCGTGTATACCCCCAGATAAGGGCGGGTGATCTTGCCGTCCTCAACCAGTTCATTCACCGTTTTCATTACCTCATTGGCGGGAATAGCGAAACCAAGTCCCTCAACACCAGTATCAGCGATTTTCATCGTATTGATGCCAATCACACGTCCGTCCAGATCGACCAGCGCGCCGCCGCTGTTTCCCTCATTAATCGCCGCATCGGTCTGGATGACATGCTGCTCCCAGTCATATACCCCATCCTGATTAATGGAAATCGGAATGATGCGATTCGTATAGCTTACTATACCGGAGGTAAGCGTATCTCCCAAGCCAAGCGGGTTGCCAATAGCAATGACCGTTTCACCCAGACGAAGTTTGCTGGAGTCGCCGATATCCGCTACTGTGCTAATGCCTTTATCGTCAACTGCCAGTACCGCGATATCACTAATGCGATCCTTCCCGATCAACTTTGCCTCTTTTCTGACACCGTCTACCGTTACAATATCCAGATCATCTGATCCTTCGACCACATGGTTATTCGTCATAATGAAGGCTTTGCCCGAACTCACTCGGAAAATGACACCCGATCCAAGCGCGGATTGTTCCGTACTTTTACCCTCTTCATCTTTCAGATTCACGATGCTAACGACGGCTGGGCGCACCTTGGCTGCCGCCTGCACAATCCGGTCATACGGGTCACCCGCTGCTTGCCGCAAGGGATAGTGACTGGCTCCGCTTACCGCTGTAGTGGAGGGCAGACCTGTAATAAAACTGAACAGAAGCACGGCAATCACTGCACTGACTGCACCGCTAATGACAGCAGCTTGCACCGGACTTACTCCACGCTTCCTGTGTGGCCAACGTCCCCGTCCTCCACGGCGTGCCTTAAATGCCATTTTTTTAGCCGCACGTGTGGATACCTTCGTTGAATAAAAATCGTCCTCAAACAAGCCCATGCTAATCCTCTCCCCTTCGTTGTCATGCACCGACACTCACTAAAAAATTAGGGCTATTCGGGCTTGCGCCAACCTATGCTACAGAGAACCTGCTCCGTTGAACATCTCAAATGGATTGAATATCCCTTATCATCGGAATCCAGCAACCAATCGTTCCGGCCTACTTATTAATCACCACAAATGGTGCCTTCCTAAGCAACCGAATCTCATAAATTAGCATACACGCCGAATCTGACTCCGAATAGAGGAAAAAAGAGGAATGATTTCCAAACCAATGGACTACAATAGTAACAAGTCTTCTATTCTATTACAAAATGATCGTCTCATAGAGACGTTCTGGCCTGTTCCCGTCCGCTTAAAGCTGCCTATACTTTCGATGAGAGCCTTCCTTCAGAAAGCTTTCCGTTGTTAGCTTTATTGTATCACAGCACTTAGCAAAACCACAGGCAGAACCAAGCTCATTGCACGCCATTTCTAAAATATTTTTTAGGAGGAATATATGATGAATTCACATCGTTCGGCTATGGATGAAGTTCGCATGGCTGCCAAGCTGGCGGATTTGAAAGACGAGCATTACCGCAATACACTGGCGCTAAGTACATTGATTGAACTACTGGTGGACAAAGGCGTAGTGACCCGTGAAGAGGTAGAACGCAAAGCCGCCGAGCTGGACAGCTTTATGGCTCACTTACCTTATCCCAAGGTGTAGGACGATCATAGTACGTATCACACAATCGAAACTCACTATCCTTGTAAAAACAGCCGCGGTCTTCCATCGCCCCACGCACAGTCAGCTTCGCAAGTTCCATCATATTGTGGTCGCGGCTCAAATGTGCCAAATACGTTCGCTTCGTCCGTCCTGTCAGCAGCTCGCTAAGAATCGCGCCCGCCATCTCATTAGATAAATGACCGATATCGCTGAGAATACGGCGCTTGATGTTCCACGGATAACGACCCATACGCAGCATTTCCACATCATGATTAGACTCCAGCACCAATACATCCGCATCTGATATCGCCTGTTTCACTTTGTCGCTGACATAGCCAAGATCGGTCGCTACACTCAGCTTCTCCGCCCCATCATAAAAGCTATATCCTACAGGCTCGGCCGCATCATGGGATATACCAAAAGACTCCACGCGTAATGATTCAAATTCCCGCGTTGCGCCTGTCTCCAATATTCTACGGTTATCATCTGCAATTTGCCCAACAGCATTGCTGATGGCAAACCATGTCTTCTCGTTAGCATATATAGGTAAATTATATTTACGCGCCATGGCGCCTAGTCCTTTAACATGATCGGAATGCTCATGCGTGACCAAAATACCATCCAACTCTTCTCCACTCAGCTCGCGTTCTTTCAGCAATTCGTCAATACGCTTCGCGCTGAGACCTGCGTCGATGAGCAATGTCGTGTCTTCGTTCCGCACTACGGTAGCGTTGCCGGTCGAACCGCTCGACAGCACGGTAAATGAAATCCCCATATCTGTTCAAGACCCTTCTGTATGTTCTGTCTTTGGACTAATGACATCTCCGTTCATCTGCACATAATACACACCTTTCCCGTTATCCAGCATAAACCGCCACACGGGGGCAGCCACCTGGCTATCGGAGTTAAAGGTCTGTCCGTAATAACCGAGCCGGATATCCTTCACAATCGTATCACGCGGCAAATAGCCGTCGATCAGCCTTGCCAGTGCTTTGGACGCAGGCAGCATTTTCTTTGCCTCATCCGAAGGCTGGAGCTCGACCTTAATTTTGCGATACCCTGTAATCTTTTGATTGCTATAAAACAGAGCCAGCTTCACATTAAATAGCGGCCATTTGCCCTGAACCAGCGGATGAAGTACAAAAGCATCTGCTTGTCCGGATGCCAATTCCTCCTGAACATCCAGCGGATCGTACTGAAAGTTATCGATATCCTTGATTTGTGGCTCCAATGCCTCCACTAGCGCATCATGGGTGAATACCAGTTTGCTATCCACTGGCTTCACCAGCTGCACACGATCATCCTTTTCTCCACTATGAACGTATGTGTAAGAAAGTTTAGGCAGCTGCGGGGTATCGCCGGGAATCGGAGCCAGCACCTGAATGCTTTTCTCTTCCATTAAACGCTGCGTATTTTCATCCAATGAAGTAAAATCCAGACTCGGCCCTGCCGTTTCCTGCGCATCATGCCACAATTGGTAACCCAATACCACATTGAGCAGCAAAAATGTACAGATCAATACGTTTTTGGCGCGGCTCCAATCCATTCCCGTTCCCCCTTCCTGTCACCTCTTTGTCTCCCGGTCTGGCTTCGTTTGTGTTGTGTTGGATGCTGTCGTTACAGGAACAGCAAGAATTTCTGCAACAGAACCGTCACCGAACGTAACGCGCCATTCAGGAGCAAGCTTCAATCCATCATTGGTCAGCTCCGGTTGATATACGGGAGTCAGATCTCGAATCGTCTTCCCTTTGCCTACAGTCTCCAGTTGCTTCTTCAAAGGCTCGCCGCCCGGCAGCATAACCTTCTTCGAGGATTGCTCTCCTCCCTTGAGATACAGCAACGAACGTTCATAGACAGAAGCCGTTTCCTGCTGGATTTGCAGCGAAATCGTACCAAAGCGGAACGATGGTGTGTCGAGCACTGGATAAGCACCATAATACTGCTGAAACATCACAGATGTACGATTTTCATCACTGCTTCTCAATTTCAGCTGATACGAAGCATCCCAACCGCCATGCTGATTCACGAAATCAACTGCGGCCAGCACATCCCTAATCGGGCTGCTTCCACCCGCTCCTGGCGCACTCGGATCGGTATAGCTCATCCAACGTTGCTCCTGCTTGATTTGCAGACTACGTTTGCTATCCGTATAAATTTGGGAGCCGTCCTTCTCCTGAATATTACGCGTAATCCCCGGATCGAAAAACAAATTCCGCTGCATTTGCTCTGTCGTAAACAATCCAGCATACACTACAGGCTGCGTAGTTTCCAGATCATCCACGGGAATGTAGTACTGATTATTCACCAGCTCGTACAACGGGGCATTTTTACCGAAATTCACATGCTGGCGGATGTCCTCTACCGTCATATCGAACTGGTTCGCCTCATACACCACATCGCCTCTGGCACTGAAAAAGAGCGCGTGTGGCTTGGCATTCTTTTCGTCTATATAGATCCAAATGCGGTTAATCGTTTCTCCCTGAAACACCGAATCCGGCGTCAGACGCATAACCCGCTCCAGTAATGAAACCGGGACTCCGCCTGAAAAGGATAATTCAATGCCTTCATTTTGGCTGCGAATCTGTGCCCAGTCCGCCGATTGAATACTTCGACGTTGAAAGTTGTTAAAGCTTCGGCTTTCCAGCCGTGTATAAATTAAATCGTAAAAAGTAACACCCGGATAAAAAACGGTATGCTTCTTATCACCTTGGTGAATTAGCATTTTATCAGGAAACACGAGGTTCTCAATCTTTTCCTCCTGCCCCATGCTTTCGGTTTTGACATAATTCGTTTCTGAAGTGAGTACAGAATCACTGCCTGGAAGGCGGTAAATCAAAAAGTAAGTCTGTACCAGGCTGGAAGCAACCAGCAAAATAAGCGTCCAGGACTTCAAACGTTCCTTCACTGTGCTTCCCTCCCTTCACTCGACATGGGTAGTGTAAAGGTCGTGCAGGTTCCCTGACCGTATTCCGACTCCAGAAAAATCTGGCCCCCATGCGCCTTTACAATTTCCCGGGCAATCGACAGTCCCAGTCCCGTGCCGCCCATATTGCGCGATCTCGCCTTGTCTACACGATAAAACCGTTCAAAAATCCGGTCCAGGTCTTTTTTGGGAATACCAATTCCGGTATCTTGTACCGAAATAGACAGCATTCCTTCACTGTTGCGGCGAGCTTCGATCCGAATACTTCCGCCATCTGGCGTATATTTCAGCGCATTGGACATCAGGTTGTCCAACACCTGCCCAATTTGGTCCCGGTCGATCACGACTTTACCGATTCCCTGCTCTACGAACATCCCTGAGCGAATGTGTTTTTGCTTCATTTGAAAAGAAAACCGATCTGCGACTTCGTCCAGCATCTCCATCACATCCGCCGGCTGCATCCGCAAAGGTGCCTCATTGGAATCAAGCCGTGACAGATGCAGCAAATCCGTAACCAACCGGATCATACGCTCTGTCTCGTTGCGGATCACGCCCACAAAACGCTCTGCAAGCTGCGGTTCAGCCATCGCGCCGTCATCCAGCGCTTCAGCGTAGCTGCGGATGGTCGTCAACGGAGTGCGCAGCTCATGGGACACATTCGCTACGAATTCCCGCCGTGTCGTCTCCATCTCCTCCTGCTCCGTCACGTCCTGGAGCACGGCAATCGTCCCCGTAATGCCGATTTCCCGCCGATGAATCGGCGTGAATGTCACACGAATGACGATGGGTTCATCCTGACCAGCTGGCTCCAGCTGCAAGAGCGTGGAGGCCGAAGAACCGCTATACAGGGCCTCGGTTTCCTCCGGGTCGATCCCCAGCAGTACCGCGATATGCCTGCCGGTCATTTCGTTCTCGTTCACGCCCAGCATGGCGCTGGCCCGACGGTTGACCAGAATGACCCGGCCATTGTCATCAGTAGCGACCACACCGTCGCTCATATTGGTCAAGATGGAGGAGAGCTTCTCCTTCTCCTCTTCATTTTGGGACAGCGCCTCACGCAGACGGCCTGTCATATAGTTAAAGGCCACGCTGAGCCTACCGATCTCATCTTCACCAAACACCGGCATCTGCTGGTCAAATTTTCCCTCGGCAACCTCTGTTGCATGGCGTGTCATCACCTTGATCGGGTGCGTAATCGTATGGGCCAATACCACGCCCAGCACAGCCGTTAACGCAAGCGCAATGAGCATACCTGAGAGAAACACATTGTTGATGCGTTTCATCGTATCGTAGAGCTCGGTCATCGAAGCGGCGATGTATACCGCGCCGACAATCTTGCCTTGGCTGATAACGGGCTTGGCAACGACCTTCTTGCGGACATTATCTTCGTCCACCATGTATTCCTCGTTATCTCGGATTCCTTGGAGTGCGCGGCTGACTACTGTCTGCGTATTTTTGCGTCCGACATAATCGGCGTGTGAACCTTGGGAAGTAATTAATACTTTCCCGCTGGCATCCAGCACCTGAATTTCCGCGCCGCTGAAATCGAATAAATTATTCACGCGTGCACGTAGACTTTCCACGCTGTCCTCTTCCATTTTGCCGTCGCTGCCACTCAGATCCTGCTCCGCCAGCACGGACAGCATCTCCGCCCGTGCTTGCAAATCCTGCGTAAAATTACTCGTGAGGGAGTTCTTCATCGAGCTGACAAAATAAACCCCTATCAGCTGCATAGCCACCAAGATAAGTAGCACATAAATAATAATCAGCTTTGCATGAATGGTACGAAAGAAAGACAGCCATTTCATGCCCGCAGGCCACCTTTGCCCCCGCTCACGATATATCCAAGGCCACGGCGTGTCAGGATGGTCTCCGGCTTGCTCGGATTCTCCTCAATCTTCTCGCGCAACCTCCGAATGGTCACATCTACTGTCCGCACATCCCCGTAGTATTCGAAGCCCCATACTGCCTGGAGCAAATGCTCCCGCGTCATGACTTTTCCAGCATTCTTCGCCATATAGTGCAATAGCTCATATTCGCGGTGCGTCAGGTCAAGCGGTGTTCCGTTTTTGTAAGCTGTATACATATCCGTATCAAAAAAGAGGTCGCCCACACGCAGCCCTTGCTTATCTTCCTGCGGTCGGCTTTCCGACGCGCCTGCCCCGCCGCGTTGCTGTCTGCGCATCTGCGCCTTCACCCGTGCCAGCAATTCCCGCGTGCTGAACGGCTTTGTTACATAATCGTCCGCGCCCAGCTCCAGCCCCAGCACTTTGTCGATTTCGCCGTCCTTAGCGGTCAGCATAATAATCGGCGTCTGGAGCTGATGCCCGCGCACCTCGCGGCATACGTCCATGCCGTCCATGCCCGGCAACATCAGGTCCAGCAGGATCAGATCAGGCTGCTGCTTGACCGCAATATCCACCGCGCTGATTCCATCGAAGGCGCAAATCACCTGATAGCCCTCTTTTTCCAAATTAAATTTCAAAATATCAGCGATGGGCTGTTCATCATCCACTACCAGAATCGTTCCTTGCATACAGCGTTCACCTCTTTTCACGGATCATCATCTATAATAACTTTCGTTTGTCAGTACCTATAAGATGCTTATTCTATTCTATCATACCCGTGCGTCATTCCATTACTTCTTCAGACCCTTTTCTTTACGCAGAAAAAAACCATGCCTGCACCTACTGTTAAGCATGCAGAAAAACATGGCCTTTCTCATTGATCCTCATAAATCATGTAACTCTCGTTATAAACATCCAACCTATCTTAAATACGTCATTGGGTTGCGTGGCGTATTATCTTTACGAATTTCAAAATGCAGATGCGTCCCGGTCGAGCGCCCTGTGTTCCCCATGACCCCGATCGACTCGCCTTGCTGAACCACCTGTCCTACATGAACGCCAATGCTGCTCAAATGCCCGTACACGGTTTGGTAGCCGTTGCCATGATCGATCATAATGACATTGCCGTATCCATTCTGCTGACCTGCAAATGATACCACGCCTTCATCTGATGCGTGAATGTCAGCACTACCGACCAAGTCGACACCCTCATGCATACGTCCCCAACGTGCGCCAAAGCTACTCGACATCGATGCGTCGGACACCGGCCAAGCAAACTGTCCTGAGCCTTCTCCTACAACCTTCGTTCCTCTAAGAACCACCTCAGTAATAGACGGCTGCAGCACCTTTTGACCGAGCCATTCCTCTTGCACGACCTCACCGTTCTCCTTGGTCAAACGATAGTCCATCTCTTTAAGACCTGCTTGTCCCGGTCTGACCACTTTGGTAACTCCTGCCTTCAGTTCATCGCTCTGACGAATCTCAACCTCAGGCTCGATGGCAATCTGTTCGACGACCTTCTCTACTGTTCGCACCGTAACCGGAGCCTTTGGAGCAGTAAGCTTCAATTCGTCCCCAATTTGCAAATACAGCTCACGCAAGCCGGGATTGTTCTGCTTAATCTCCCAAGCGGTCATATTAAATTTAGTTGCAATCGACGACAGAGAATCGCCTTCTTGCACTGTATACGTGATAGGAGCCTCACGCCCCTCAGTCAACACTTTGACTGCCTCAGTCTCCGTCAGCACCTTGTTCGGGTCTGCTTTCACAGGCTCGTACGCGATTTTCTCACGGATACTGGCAGACTCCAGCCATGCTTTAGGGGTTTTAGTACTAGCACTCGCATGGCTGCTGCCCACGGATGTTTTGCGAACCAGCCCCTTGATGCCTGTAGATGTACCCTCACCCACAGGTGTGTACTTCTTCTGTACTTGCTTTAAAGCCGCCTGTGCAGTCGCTTTGTCCTTTACAATACCAACCGTCTGTCCGTTGACCTTCACTTCTACCCCTTTGGCATACGCTGTCAGCATACCATCCAGCTTCTTCAGCGTGGCTGCGCTGTCGATATCCGCTTTATACGCCTTCTCGATGCCTGTCGTTACTGCGCTCGTATTAAGCACCATATCCACGCCGGGATACTTGTCCTTATACTGTTTGTTCTTCGTTGCGTACAGCTGCTTAAGCTGTTGCTCATTCAAGATATTTCCGACCTCGACGCCTTTTACATACACTTTATAATAAGGAACTGTGTTAGCTCCGACATACTGATTACTCGCAAAAATAAGACTCCCTGCAATCACCACACCGCCTGCCGTCCAGCTCAACCATTTTCTCCGACCGCTCAACCACTTTGCTATTTTCCCCGCTTCCACAGCAGGCTTGTCTGCAACGTTTGAGCCTTCATTCCTGCTGTCTGGTGAATCCTGCTCCCTCAAAACCTTCATGACTCTCTCCTTTTCAGCATATCTTATCTCTATATAAATGCGTTCTTTATTGGTCTTTCACACTATGAATTTAGCCTGTATTCACAAGCATCTATGATATTAGTCGCTATCTATCATTGCATAGTTGCGTAAAAGGTTTCAAAAATTTAACCTTTTCACAACACTGTTTACTTTAACATAGCCTTTACAAAGAATTCAACTACACCCCAATTACTTCCTGACACGCAAAAAAATCCGCGCATGGCGCGGATTCTACAGTCCTATTTTGAGCATAAGCATTGCCCATGAATTCATCTAGACAAACTAACCCATTTCGCTCTATATCTTGTTCATTGGAAGTCGCTTATTGGATTTTTGTAAAATACTTATTTAAGCAAAGCCATCAGCTTGTTATATTCCTCTTTGGTCAAATACTTCGCAAGCACCTGCTGAATATCCTGAAGCTCCTGCTCAGTGAGACCGCCTTCCATCGCGGCTGATATTTTCTGCATCTCCTCCGGCGGCAGCTTATTCATCAGAATTGCAAAAATTTCCTGTTTCTGTGCAGCCGGTAAGTTGTTCTTCTTCTCTGTCAAATGGTCGGGCGTAATCACTAAATCATGGCCTTCAATACTCGTTTCGGGTGTAGTTGTACCTTCTGCCTGCTTCCGTGACTCGTTGCCTGATGTTCCGGCCGACACAGCCCCCTTCTGAGATACCTTGCCATTGGCTGCGCCACCTGCCTCACTTCCGCTTTCTTCTAAGCCCTGTCCCATGACAGGCAACGCATCATCAGGCGGTGTTACACTTCCCGAGCCACTTCCTGTCGTCTTGTTCTTCCCCGTGTCTGTGCTTGGGTCAGTGCCCGCGCTGCCTTTTAGCCAACCCAATCCCCATATGGGCTGTTGATCAAGCTGAATGTTAAACTGCCGTAGCAGCGATTGAACATAAGCATTAACGACTACACCTGTCACTGCCAGCGTTAGTGCGCTAACCAACACGACCGTCATTCCTTTTTTGAGCAGCCATCCAAGCCACCTCATATCCCGTTACCTCCTTATACGCATCCTGCCATTTGTGTATCATCATGAAGTGCATATAGATCAGTATTGACGAGATATGACGATTTTTAACCCATGAAATATGTAAAACTAGCACCATTCAATAGGAGATGCCACATTCTAATTGAATTAGCGTGTACGACGCACCCAGAAACGAAAAATGTCACTGCGGACATAATCGAGGGAATACAGCACCTGCCTGTTCATTTCATCATAGTGAAGCTGCTTCAATAGTAATACCGTAGCCTGCGGATGCTTCAGCAGACGTGTCATATGTGCGTCGTCATAGTTTGGAACGGTAAGCTCGGAATAGGCTCCAACAATTCGTACCCCCGCCTTGAACTCAAGACTCTGAAAAAGCGAGCCTGAAAAAGAGTCATCTTCCAAAATGGGAGCGGCTAATTTCTCTGGCATCCAGTTTATAGAGTGGGCTACAGCCTCTCCGTTGGCAGTACGTGTACGCTCTAGAGCAATCATGGGCTCATGCTCGGAAAATCTCATCTGTTCGGCAATATCAGGAGGACAAACCGAAATTCTCTGAATGGATTCCAGCTGCTCGTCTTCCCGTAGCCCTGCCGAACGAATCATGTCCCCGATGCTGTACAGGCGGTCCAGCGAGCTTGGAATACTCGGTAGCGGGCAAGTCGCAAACGTGCCACTCCCGTGTTTTACTAGTAACTTACCTTCCGATTCCAGTTGGCGAATAGCTCCCCGTAGCGTCGTACGCGAGACACGAAACGATTGGGAAAGTGCAGTTTCCGACGGCAGCCGATCCCCCGGACCCATTTGATTAACCTTCATATATTCTTCTATACGCCGCTTTATGTTCTCTTGTTTTGTTGACACCGTCCGAAGCCCAGCCTTTCTATTGTGTTAAGCCATATAAATCGGATTCGTAAAAGCAATCATCATCACGCAGTCTTCCATGCAGCCGTAAAGCTCCGCTCGTATCCAGCCCTTTCCTAGCGGGTCTTGCAATGACAGCGTATATTCTCCTGTTTGGGCAGGGATCTGAATCTCCGAGCATATGCCTTGACTACTTGTCAGCAGAAGACGAAGATTCTGAGGCTTGAGATTATAATGGGCTGCTCTTGCTTCTACATTCAATTGAACCGTCACAGATAGTGGATCCTCTACAGTCAGCTCTATACATTCGCCGATGTGATAACGATGTTCTCTGCCCTTAATCTGCGCCCACATCGTCAGTAGCGGTCCCATCGTAACTGACACTGAACCGTGGCGAATCGCCTCAACTGCCCGGCCTTCTAAACCTTCTCGCTCTTCTGCTTCATCATGAACTCCCAGATATGTAACAGCCGGAAGTGAATCATCCGGTTTAGATACATGCCAGTCCCGACCGCTTACGGCAGTGATGCGATACCCCTGATTCAACAAATCGGTCCACATGGCAAACGCCCGCTGGCTATCCCGCTTAATAGATGGCATCAGCGTTGACCAGACCTCTATATAATCCACCTCGTGCCAATCCTGAATCGTGTACTCCCAAAAGCACCCCGTACAGATCGGACTTCCGATCCTGAACGGATGGGCAATCCCTGCAATGCCTCCCTGCTCATGCACCTGCCGAATCCCCTCATGAATGTCATCTGGCCCCAGCACACGCCAGTCGATAAAGCGGTCAACCCCAAGCGTCAGCATATGCCCGTAAAAGGTCGTCCACTCCATCCCTGAAATGATCGGGAGACCGAACTGCCGCTGAACCCCTTCCTGATCCGCAAGTGCCGATTGCGTGTTGTGATCCGTCATAGCGATGCATTCAAGTCCCAGATCCACTGCGCTTTGAACAAGCTCCTCCAGCGTGTGCTTGCCGTCGCTGTGAAGCGTATGGGTGTGAAGCTCAGCTGGAATCCATTTAAGCATATGCTGCTTCCTCCCCCAATACATGAATTTGGTAGGCAAGCGTCTCGGTCACAACGGCATGCAGACTGACCGTAATCCGCCACATGCCCGCCGGATGATCTCCTGCAAGGAACCCCGGCGAAGCCGCAGACGAACCGAGCCAATGCTCCTGCTGCATCTCGGGACGGTGCGCATTTCCCCGGTGACGGACAGGATCATCGACAGACAGCGTTAATAAATTTTGCAGCGGTATATACTTCTTCCATAGATCGGATGAATGCCCCGGCTCGTCGTATCCGTATTTGCACATGCTTTCCTCAATGATTCCTCGTGCTTGCTCTTGATCCTCCAATAACTTGGGCGTGTAAGAGAAGTGAATACGAATCGTTTCAGTCGGCTGCGGAATATGGAAGGAGTACGTAATATGGCTCTGGGTGCAGGTTCTATCGACCGTTCCCTCCACATACAGCAGCCTGCTCATGAATGCCCATCCTGGCTGGACGGTTCATCCACAACTTGCTTCACCATATCATTCACAGGATGTCCTTCATCACCCGACACGTCTTTGTCGGCTGTCCATAAAACACCTACGGGTTGAAGCCGCGTCAGCTCAATCACCCGGTCTGTATGAATACCTGGAAACTGCGGGAGATTATCCTCGTTTAACGTAAAGGCACACAGTCCAGCCACTTCCATGCTGTCCGCACCGCCTTCCAGCAATACGGCTCTAATTTCAGCTATATCCTCAAGCACAGCCTCTCCAGATAGCTTGACCGTGGTAGAAAAATGTGACTCTGCCCCCTCATAAGCGGCTCTAAACTCCCCGAGTCTCAGATCATGGTGGCATGATGAATACCACTGCTCCGAGCCGTGAAGACGAAGCTGGATATCGACGCATGCATCTTCCTCGCGCCGATTGAAGCCCGGCCTGAATCCTGGAGACGATTCTCTGCCTGAATCCCGTAAGGGACGTTTGGAAGTCTGGATAAACACATAGCTACGCTGGTGTGCAAGTGCAATGGAAGACGCTTGTGACGGCATTTCCAGCTCCTGCTGACGTTCCATCTCCCACCCAGTGACCTGATAGACAAAAGGAAAACGGCTCATGACCGCCTCACGCGGCTCTTCCTCTGGTTTCCACTGGAAAGCAGGCGGCAGCATAAAACGATAGTCCGATGAAATGTCATCCTTAAAGTTTCCATTGGTTGTTGCGGATTGGAGAACAGGATGGCCACCCAGATCATAACTGCCATTAAACGCAGTCGTAATATGATGTGCCCTCTGGAAAACAGCTTCCAGGACATTGCCCCCTGCATCTAGCTCGACGCGGTACATCCATTCGATATCGGTGGTTCTTCCCCATTTGCTCATAAGCAGCGGCGCGGGCGTTCCCTCATCTTCATGGCTGAACATCATCTGGTATTCGATGACCGTCTTCCCCTCGTTCACTTCTATGGAATAGAACAAAACAAGTGGTGTATCCGTAAAGCGATTCTCATAGGGATGTGACAGATTGCGGCCATATAAAAGCGGGGTATGGCGATAAATCAGTGATCTTGGAGAGGAATCAGCCACGCAGCGCAGTTCAACCCCGTCAATCCATGCTCGAGATACAAGCGGAGCCGATTCCAGTTCGCGGAATTCAGCATAGACCTCGTAATCGCCTTCTTTTAGGTATCCCAACAAACGGGTATACACTCCCTGACTGCTGCCATAGTACAAAATGACATCCTGATTATAGGCTTCATTCAGGTAGAGGCGTACGAAGGCAGATTCTCGATCTGTCGCAGCCCAGTCACTGTCTGATCTGGCGAACAGATCAAGCTCCGCGTATCCGTCTTCTGGCATGGAGAACCTAAACCGGAACCCGTTTCCCGGGCTGAGCTCAACCTCCGCTTTGTGTAAGGCAATCCGATAACCGCAATCCAGCAAATCCTTTTCCCACACTCGCCCACTAAACCCGGTAATTTGTACCTCTGCTTGGCTATTCATCCCTGTAACCTCCTTAGTGTATGACGGCAGTCTAGCTGGCATCCGCATCCTTCACCATTGTCCGAATATAAAAGTAGCCCATAAAAGAACACAGTAAAAACATAAATACTGCCATTGCGCTGGCCGTATGCGTCTCCTGATAGCTGGAAAACACCTGCTGCATCGCAACACCCAACACTTGTGGTGAGTTGGCACCGATCAGGAAGGGAGCCGTAAAGCTGCCCATGATTCCCATGAAAATGAAGGTCACCGCAACCCACATCGTTTTATAGGAAAGGGGTAAAATAAAGCGACCAAACAGCTGCATCGTGCTGGCCCCAGCATCTCTGGCACTTTCGACGACAGCGTTTGGAATGCTGGCAAGTGCCGAGCTGAGCAGCATGGTTGCGAACGGAATGTTGAACCACAAATTAGCCAGCACTAGCCCTTTGTAGTCATAAATAATCCTCGGAATCGTTTCAATGCCGAGCGGCAGCAAAAGACGTGCAGCCCAACCGTGATTACCATACATGGTAATGATCGCATACGTTGCAATTACACCGGGAACAAACATCGGAATAAAATACAACCGGCCTATCCACTTCACGACAACCCCTTTGCCGAATCTTAGATAAATCGCCAAAGCATAGCTGATGACCAGAGTAAGGGCCGTCGAGACTAACGTGACATTAATCGTATACATGATATTTCTACGCATGGCAGGTTCCGTGAACAGCCGAATATAATTGGCCAACCCGTAGCCCGTTCCATACTGATCAATCAAACTTTCCTTCACGGCATAGAGAATCGGAATAATAACGACGACCAGCAAAATGAGAAAAGACGGGATGACCAGGGCAAGCCCCAGCATCCCCCTTCTTGACAATGAACTCATGATCAACCGCCCGCTACTTCACTTTGCCAGCGTTTGTAGATTTCCTGCTGAAGCTCTCCGCTGTTAAAGCTGCGGTATCCAGAAGATACACTGTTGAATTTCTCTTGCAGCTCCGTTGGCATCAGATTCCACTTAATCCCCGGGTAGCCGTACATTTTATTAATAACCACCGTTTGCGCTTCAGGCGTCAGTATATAATTCAAGAATTCCTGAGTGGCTCCTTTTTTGGAGGAGAGCGAAGGAACCATCAGATAAGAAGGGCCTCCTGTAAAAGCAGGGTCGATCTGTGTCAGCTTCACCGTGTCTGGAAGTAGCCCTTTAGCCAGCTGCTCGAGCGCCATATCAGACCAGGCTGGAACCATATCAACCTCTCCACTCGCCAAAATATCAAGCGTGCCTTGGTTCTTCTTAGGATAGACTCCTTTTTGGTACATTGAAGGGCCCAGCTCCTTGAGCAGTGAGAAGCCTTGATCCCATTTCTTCATATTTGCCGGATCATCACTGTTCATCGCCTCTGGCGGAAGGAAATTATAGATCACCGTGTTCACAAACGAGCTGCCTGACCCACCCGTAGACGGATCGTTATAAGCAAACTTGCCCGGATGCTGGCGAATCCACGTGTACAGCTCGTCGGCTGTTTTCGGAGGCGTCGCTACTTTTGCACTATTATAGGCAAGGACAACCGAAGAGGCACGGTATGGAATGGCCTGATTGTTGACTTGCTTGAGATACGTTTCATCCACATTCTTCAAATTTGGAACCTTGGCGGCGTCTACCGTTTCCCACAGTTTCTCGCCTACCCCTTTGGTGATGTCATCCAGACTGCCTTCGTACAGGTCGATATCGGTATCGGTTTGTCCACTTTTCTTGGCTGCAATCAGACGATCCAGTGTAGATGCACCTCCGGTTCCTGCTGGCAAATACACCAGTTTGACCTTAACGTGATCATTTTTAGCTTCAAAGTCCTTGATTAACGTTTCCCACAGCTCTTTGACGTTCAGAGACCCTCCAGTGTACAAGGAAATCTCCGTCGTTCCCGTAGCGGCCCCCGCTTTTGTAGACTTGGCTTCCCCTGTAGCCGTGGCGGCATTACCGCCGTTACCACAACCAGCCAACAACGATAAACTAAGTACCCCTGCCAAAACCAGACCCATATTCTTTTTCCCAAACACGTTGTTGCCTCCTTTAGATAGTTGCACAAGTTCGCAGCATCATCAGATGATGCGTTCGTGACGGACATTGATGCGATATAGAGGTTGATCGTGAATCTTCACTGTGCTGCTGGAAAAGTAACTATTTTACTGAAGCTGAATCTGATGTGCTCTCCACTGCGCAGCTCGGCCGCTCGTTCACGCGGCACAAACATTTTCAGATGATGGGTACCGCTATCCAGCGAAACTTCCGCATAATGCCCTAGAATCATCACTTGTCTGATTGTTCCGGCTAGAGAACCATTTTCTTCCGTCGTCAGAACAATATCCTCTGGTCTTACACCAACCATGGATTCACCTGTGTATTCATGCTCTTGTGCAAACGGTATTCCGCTCACAGAGACACTGCGACCTGTGCTCACCCCCTTTAATAAATTGATACGGCCAATAAAACCCGCTACAAAAAGGGACTGTGGCTTGTCATAAATCTCCTGCGGCGAAGAAAGTTGCTCAATCCGGCCCGTATTCATAACGACGATTCGGTCGGAAATGGACAGCGCCTCCTCCTGATCATGGGTGACGAACACCATCGTCATTCCTGTCTGGGTCTGAATATCACGCAGCTCCTCTCTCATCTCCATGCGCAATTTGGCATCAAGCGCGGAAAAAGGCTCGTCCAGCAGCAATACATCAGGCTTTAGCAGCAAAGCCCGAGCGAGTGCTACCCGCTGCTGCTGACCTCCCGAGAGCTGTCCCGGCGTTTTACGCTCTGCGCTCTCTAGCCGAACCAGCGCTAGCGCTTCCTTCACCTGACGGTCAATTTCTGTCTTCTTCACCTTTCGAATCTTCAACCCGAAAGCCAGGTTGTCATACACGGTCATATGCGGCCACAAATTATAGCTTTGGAACACCATAGCCGTCGGACGTTTTTCGGGCGGCAGCTTGAGTACGCTTTTACCCTGAATCTGAATGTCGCCACTGTCCGGGTCCAAAAAACCGCCAATGGAGCGAAGCACGGTTGTTTTACCACAGCCGGAAGGTCCCAGCAGTGTCACCAGCTCTCCCTTCATCACGTCAAGTGAAATGCCTTTGACTCCGTCTCCTGTCTTGAAGCGCTTGGTTAACTCTTGAATGGATAATTGAATGGGCATTAGTTTAGGCTCCCTTTTCAGGATTTTGTAAACTCCTCTTTTGACCAATTACGTTACTTCACCTGAAATCCGCCTGCCAGGACATCCGCACTTACAAAACGCTTGGCTGCCAATAGCAGAATGATCGTTGGCAGGGTAAGAATGACTGAGAAAACAGCACCTGTTGTGCTCGGATAATCAGCAATGATGGAATACATGATGACTGGCATTGTTTTATAGTCCGGCGTTCCGACAAGAAGTGTCCCCTGTGCTTCATCCAGTGAAGCAAGAAAGGTAAAGATGGAGGCAACCACAATGCCGGGCAGCGCCATAGGAAAGGTGATTTTCCAGAACACCCGAAAGGGTCCGGCTCCAGCATCCCGCGCCGACTCCTCCTGTGCACGATGTACGCTGCGGAAGGCAGAGGATGGAATCCAGGTCATATACATGAGTGTGTTTACCATATGGATGAGCACAATGCCTGCAAAAGTGTTCATCAACCCGAATTGGTAGAACAGTACGGCAATGGACACATACAAACCCATTTTCGGAAAAGCATGTGTAAGCAGGAATGAGAAAAGAAACCACTTACTGAGCGGGAAAGAAATTCGTGCAAAGGCATAAGCAGCAGGAATACATACGATAATGGAGCAGACCGTAACGGTAATCGCAATCAGGAAGGATAGGGAAATCGAGCTGACTACATCATCCTGGGTAAGTACAAACTTCCACCATTCCAGTGACAAGCTCTGCGGGAGCGGTGCAGGATACTGCCATTTTCCTGAAACCGCCAAGAGGAGGAGATTGGTCAGAGGCCCCAGGAAAAAGATGACGAAAATGATAAGCACGATGAATTCAACAATTTTGCGTGTGCCGAGTGAGCGAAGATACCAGTTCATAATTCATCCCTCTCAAGACGTCTAGACGTCCAAATCTCTTTTCTATTTGGATTATAGAGAGGGTTTGTTATCACAAATCGACAAGGAAGATAAGATTATGTAAAGGGAAAGATACCATTTAACACTTCACAGAATAAAAAAAGAGAGAGGCTGCTAACAGCCTCTCTCTTTGAACATGTATTAATAGCTATATCATTCTTGTCCTACAAATAAATCGGAAGCACCTGATTCGTTTGATCACGATTACGCCCAACCGAGAAAATAGCAATTGGGATACCTGTCAGATCAGACACGCGTTGTACGTAATTGCGTGTAGTCTCAGGCAGTTCCTCCAGCGTTTTCACGCCAGTGATGTCTTCGCTCCAACCTGGCATTTCTTCATATACCGCTTCGCACTCCGCCAGCATTTTCAGGCTAGCCGGATAATGCGTAATCACCTCACCGCGGTACTTGTAACCTGTGCAAATTTTCACCGTTTTCAGGCCAGTCAATACGTCCAGCGAGTTCAGGGAAAGACCCGTTAATCCACTGACACGACGGGCATGGCGCACAACGACGCTGTCAAACCAGCCTACACGACGAGCACGACCTGTAACCGTACCGTACTCATGACCTGTTTCACGAATGTAATCGCCGACTTCATCGTTCAGCTCAGTTGGGAAGGGTCCATCGCCAACACGAGTTGTATACGATTTAGCTACACCGATGACTTGTTGAATCTTGGATGGTCCCACACCGGAACCAATACATACGCCGCCAGCCGACGGGTTGGAGGACGTAACGTAAGGATACGTACCTTGGTCGATATCAAGCATAACGCCTTGCGCACCTTCAAACAGTACCTTTTGATTTGCGTCAATTGCATCATTCAACACGACAGATGTATCTCCTACATAAGGACGGATAAATTCAGCATATTCCAGATACTGTTTTAGTATTGCTTCTACATCCAATGGCTCGCCGCCATATACTTGTTCAATCACTTGATTTTTTTCTTTCGTTTGATGGCGCAGCTTCTTTTCGAATTCCTCTGCATCCAGCAAATCAGCAATACGAATACCGTTACGTGCAGCTTTATCCATATAAGCAGGGCCGATCCCTTTACGGGTAGTACCAATTTTGTTAGGACCTTTGCGGTCTTCTTCCAGCACATCCAGCGTCATATGGTACGGCATAATCACATGTGCGCGGTCACTAATGACCAGATTTTTTGTGGAAAAGCCATTATCATGAATGTAAGTAATTTCTTCAATAAGAGCGGCTGGATTTACGACCATGCCGTTGCCAATAACACACTTTTTATCTTCATAAAAAACGCCGGATGGAATCAGGCTCAGCTTGTACTTTTTACCGTCAATGAGAATCGTATGACCAGCATTGTTTCCGCCTTGGTAACGGGCCACTACTTCAGCGCTTTCCGCCAGATAGTCCGTGATTTTACCTTTGCCTTCGTCTCCCCATTGTGTTCCCACAACGACTACAGTTGACATGTTTCATTCCTCCGTGGAGTGCCCACAGACACTCTGATTTTGAGCTGACACACTACGCATATCCGACTTCAACCGCCTGAGCGAGCAGATATGGAGCGCTCTCGGACAGCAGGAAAAAACGTCCGTCGCAGACATTCCGTAGGTTCGGAAAGCCCCGGGCGTAATGTTCTCCCCACTGCGTTGAAGCAGCACTATAAGTGTAACAGCACCATTTTTTAAAGTCAAATAAAAAGCGAACATTATATTACATGAAAATAGTATTGTTCGTAATTGAGAGTTTCATTCCTTATATGAAAATATGTGAATTCTATAAAAAAGGACCCCTTCGAGATCGCGAAATCCGCGTCGAAAGAGCCTTTTTTAATGATACTAATATGTTATCCGGCGAACGCATCCGAATGGGCACGCTCGTAATTAGCGAATTTATTATAATTTTTGAGAAAGACCAACTCTACCGTACCGACCGGGCCGTTACGCTGCTTGGCAATGATAATCTCAATAATATTCTTCTTTTCTGTTTCCTGATTATAGTAATCATCCCGGTACAGAAACGCCACGATATCAGCATCCTGCTCGATAGAACCCGATTCCCGCAAGTCACTCATCATCGGCCGCTTGTCTTGACGCTGCTCCACACCCCGGCTCAGCTGGGAGAGGGCAATTACAGGCACTTCAAGTTCACGAGCGATTTGCTTCAATGTCCGTGAGATTTCAGATACCTCCTGCTGCCGGTTCTCGCCTGCTTTGCCTCGTCCGTGAATAAGCTGCAAGTAGTCGATTACGATCATACCCAGTCCCTTTTCCGCCTTGAGACGGCGGCATTTGGCACGGATATCCGCCACAGTGATGCCGGGTGTATCATCGATATAGATTTCCGCCTCTGACAAGGCTGCAATGCCCATCGTCAGCTTCGCCCAATCGTCGTCGCCTTTAAACTCACCTGTCCGCATGACGTTCGCGTCCAGATTGGCCTCGGCACAAATCATCCGCTGCACGAGCTGAGCGGCCGACATCTCCAGACTGAAGATGGCTACTGTCTCCTTTGCCCGAACCGCAACGTTTTGCGCAATATTCAGAGCAAACGCTGTTTTACCTACGGATGGACGGGCGGCCACAATGATCAAGTCATTGCGCTGGAACCCCGCCGTCATCTTGTCCAAATCAACAAACCCGGACGGAATCCCAGTCGTATTGCCCTTGTTCTGATGCAGCAATTCAACGCGGTCAAACACTTCCATCACGACATCGCGGATGGCAATAAAACCACTACCTGAGCGCCCGTTGGATATCTCCATAATCTTGCGCTCAGCATCGCTCAGCATACCAGCGACATCCTCGCCACTGCTATAGCCTTCGCTCACAATCTGCGTAGCTGCACGAATCAAGCGACGAAGCATCGCTTTTTCTTCAATGATCTGGGCATAGTAATCTACGTTAGCCGCTGTTGGCACCCCGTGAGCCAGCTTCGCCAGATAACTGACACCACCGATATCCTCTAGCTGTCCCTTGTCCTGAATTTTCGAGGTCAGCGTAACCAAGTCAATCGGCTGTCCGGATTCACCCAGCTCAATCATTGCTTCGTAAATCATCTGATGAGCCTTATCATAAAAGTCCTCGGTCTGCACCCGCTCCATTGCGGTAATCAGTGCTTCAGACTGGAGCAAAATAGACCCGATAACCGCCTGTTCAGCCTCCAGATTTTGCGGAGGAATCCGATCAAAAAATTCGCCGCCCATAATTATTCTTCAGTCACCTGTACTTTCAGCGTAGCTTTGACCTCAGGATGAAGCTTAACGGTCATTTGAGTCACGCCCAACGTACGAATCGGTTCTTCCAGCTCAATTTTGCGTTTGTCCAGCTTGATACCAGTTTTAGCTACTGCCTCCGCGATTTGCTTGCTTGTAATCGCGCCGAACAGTCGTCCACCTTCACCAGCCTTCGCCTTGAGCTGAACCGTTGTCTCTTCCAGCTTTTTGCCGAGCGCTTGCGCCTCTTCCTTTTCCTCTTGCTTGCGCTTTTCCTCAGCAGCATTCTGGTTTTCCAGCGTCTTCATATTTCCTTCTGTCGCTGGACGGGCAACACCACGCGGCAACAGGAAATTCGCTGCATAACCGTCCGACACTTCCTTAATTTGCCCCTTCTTGCCTTGGCCCTTCATATCTTTAATGAATATCACTTTCATTCAAATAACCCCTCTTCCCCATCAATTTCGGCCAGCACGTCGACCACTCTGCGCTTAGCTTCCTCCAGCGGGCAATCCAGCTGAACCGCCGCATTCGTCAGATGTCCTCCGCCGCCTAGCCGTTCCATGACGACCTGTACGTTCATGCGTCCGAGTGAACGGGCGCTGATCCCCACCAGGCCGTCAGGACGTTCACTGACCACAAAGGAGGCCAGTACATCCGTCATATTGAGTAATGAATCCGCCACCTGAGCAATCAGGAGCTGCGGTATTTTCTGTCCGGGCTCAGTTACCGCAATTGCGATATGCCCATATATCATTTTAGCATGCTTAATAATTTCCGCCTTAGCAATATATTCATCCAAGTCCTCTTTTAACATGCGCTGGATCATAACTGTATCTGCTCCGCTACGCCGTAAAAAGCCGGCTGCCTCGAATGTACGCGAGCCTGTATGCAGGGAAAAATGCTTGGTATCCACCGTAATCCCTGCCAGCAGTGATGTTGCCTCCAGCGGTGTCAGTTGGACCTTCTCATGAATATATTGCAGCAGCTCGGTCACCAGCTCACAGGCCGATGACGCATAGGGCTCCAAGTAGATCAGAACCGAATCGTTAATAAATTCCTCGCCCCGACGATGATGGTCAACAACAACCACCCGACTAGCTGTCTGCACCAGACGCGGCTCAATCGTCATGGAGGCCTTGTGCGTGTCCACCACGACCAGCAGACTGTGCTCAGTCATCAGCTGGAGCGACTGCTCTGGTGTCATGAGCGCTTGCGATAGATTCTCATCCTTGTTTACCTGCTCCATCATTCGGTCGATAGACGGATTGGATTTATCGAGTACGATATGTGCCTCTACATTGTAAAGTGCCGCAGCCTTCCACACACCGATGGCAGCTCCCACCGCATCCATGTCCGGTATTTTGTGTCCCATGATCAGCACGCGGTCGCTCTCCTGCATCAGATCACGCAACGCATGTGCAATCACTCGGGCACGTACTCTGGTACGCTTCTCGACAGCATTGGACTTGCCTCCGTAAAAGGACAGGCGTTGTCCCGCCTTCACTGCTGCCTGATCGCCCCCACGTCCAAGCGCCATATCCAGACTGGATTGGGCCAGCTCGCCTAGCTCCTTGATGCTCTCTGCACCGAAGGACAAGCCAATACTCAGTGTCATCGGTACTTTCAAATCCGCCGTCATTTCCCTTACGGTATCCAGAATGACGAATCGACTCTGCTCCAGCTCCTGAAGTGCTTTATGGTTTAGCATAATGAGATAACGCTCAGAAGATAATCGACGCAAATAAATATTGTACTGATTAGCCCAGGATGTAATCTCACTTGACACCTTCGCAATAAGCGCGGTGCGTTGCTGATCGTCCATCCCCTGAGCAGCCTCGTCCATATTATCGAGCATGACGATACCGAGCGCCAATCGCTCGTTTTCATACTGCTTGCGTAGCACCGCCAAATCCGTTACTTCATACAAATATATCAGACGCTCATCGGGCACGATCAGAAACTGATAATGACGCTCATCATGCTGTAGCTCCACCTTCAGCTCACGAGCAGGCTCCTTTGTTTCCTTTTTGGTGCTTAGGGCACCTGCGAGTTGAGGAAACAAATCTTGAAGAGACTCACCAATTAGCGATTGCTCCTCGAACATCTCCCCGGCAAACCGATTGTGCCATTCTACCGTTCGATTTTCACTGTATAAAATGATGCCGAACGGCAATGTACTAATCGCTTCCCCTTCCACCCGCTTGATCCGGAAGGAAAGACCGCTGATATATTGATTCAGTTCCCGACGAAAATCCAATTCCGTCTTCAGCATCAGCCCGCCGAGCAAGAATGATAGCAGCAGTCCCATCACACCCAGTTCCCAGTTGTACATGGAAATACATATGACAAGCACCAGCAGCAGTAAAAACGCCCAGACCGTCTGATAGCCGTGCCAGCGTTTTTGTAGAAATTTAGGCATGACTGTTCACCCTATTTCTTTGATCTTGTAATAGCTTCACGCAGCGGAAAGGCCAAATCAATAATACCTATAATGCGGAGCGGCTGGAACACCAGAACGACGAGCGACAGCAGCAACGCAATCACCGGGCTCATTTTACGGCTATGCGTCCAGAAGTATACAAAACCAATCGTCTGGATAATAAAACATGCATGAATCAGCGGCAGCATACTAATGGAGACCATTTGAATCCAGCTGCTATCGGAAGACCCTGCTATCCATTCAATTACAATTGCCAGCAGATAATACCAGATCAGCGCGCGCGGTAGCCTCCACTCACGGGCAGGCTTCATTTTGCGTACTGGTACATCGAGACTGCTCAATGCCGGACGTGCCAAAGCATGCGTAATCACTGCCAATATGAACGAGGTCATGATCAGCACATACGGAATTTTTCCAATCAGCATTGTGCCGAGTTTCTGCGTATCCTCTGCCGTCCAATTCATGTTTGAAAACATCGGATTAACACTCAAAACCTGCTGTACAATACTTGCCGATATCGCAGCCTGATCACGAAGATACTGCGAAAGATCAAACCCAAAGGAATACGTAGCGATAAACAGAACAACCAACAACTCAGCTAAAATAATGCCCATTCCGGTCATCAACGCCTGAAAAGCAGGTCCTCCCTTTTTATATATCCGTCCCATCATGATTGAAGGAATCAGAAAATAAATCGCAGGGAGCAGCGAATACACATCGAGTAGCGCTATAATGAACAGCACCGGTATGACGTGAACCAGAAATCCTTTGAAAGGCAGCGATGAAAACAATACAGCGCCAGGCACAATCAGCAAAAATACGGTAATGATTCTTAATGGTGTCAATAGAGTCAGCAGCAGAAGCAAATAAATGACGCTCCATGCTACAGTTGCCAAGCGGAATTTCAACGTTTTCACCTCTTACGCATATGTTCTTCCAGTGCGGAAATGTCCTGATACCAATCCTCCAGCTGGTGTCCTTCTTTTCTGTGCTTTCTTAGCTTGTCGATGAGTAGATCATCCAATTCACGGTAAGACACTCCAAGGCGCCTCCCCAAAATATAACTGCTCATCACTAAGCTCGCCAAGCAATCACCAATGCGGGCTGTACTGCCTTCCCACATTGCCTTAAACAAACGGGAGACTTGGTCCAGCACCTCTGTTTTAAGCCATTCAATAACCTTGGCTCGTTTAACTACATCCATTTCTTTAGGCATATGATGAAGAGTCACACCCCTCTGAAAAAGCTTTATTCTCCATTATAGCATATCCTATTCTGAAAATAACTGTTACCCCATAGGGTAAATTGTTATTTTCGGAGCAGCTTTGTTGCTTATTTTAGCTTGAAGTATTAAGCGATTCCCTGGATACAAATTTTTCACAATACTCAATAATCTGGCTCCGACGTACAATGCCAATAAACCGTTCCATATCATCTACAACGGGCACAAAGTTCTGTACCTTAGCCAAATTGATTAAATCCTCCATGTTAGCATCAATGGATACGGGCTTCATCGTAACCCGCAACGGAACGTCCTTAAGCATAAACTTAGAAGCGTTTTCAAAGGTGATTTTTCCCTCGGACTCTTTCATATGCCACAACAGATCACCTTCTGTAACCGTACCTGTATATCTACCTTCCTTATCTAAAATAGGAACCGCTGTAAAACGGTGATATTCCATCCGTTCCAACGTTTGCCGTAAAGTAGCATCCGCCGTTACACAAGCAACTTCCTGTTTGGGAAGCAAGAAAAAAGCGATATTCATGAGAAACGAATCCCCCTCAAAATCAAATATAAATCAATTGATTATTCACTGAATGTCCTGCTTGTCGGGAAGCCTCAGCGTCTGCGGGGTTGTATCGGAATCTAGCCAGTTGGCAATTATGAGTCTGGCATATTCAAGTTCCTGTTCATTAGCCCGGTCATAATACAGGCCCTTCTTCTTGAACCCTTCCCCCGTAATCGTAAAACTTGAAATTTGCGGATTCCCCTGTGAAATAGCCTGCTTGCCAAGCCCAGTAATAAAAGTAGGTTCCATGTCGGTTTTGAAATTGGCTCCCATAATATCGAGCAACTCTGGAATCTTGGTAATTCCGTTGATATTCAGCAGCTTATCCGCCATAGCGTTCAGGAAAATTTGCTGCCGTTTGGTACGGTTGAAGTCGCTATCTTCCCGATATCTAACATAATACATGGCTTCCTCACCATTATAAAGCGGCTTGCCCGCCTCAATACGGAACTTGATATGCAGCGGATTCTTATTCTCAATGGGCTTGTCGATTGGAAGCACAACTCCACCCACTGCATTCACCGCATCCTGAATACCCTGGAAATTAATCGTAGCATAATAATCGGCCTTATGCTCCATCAACTTCTCTACTGTAGCCATGGACATATCTTCGCCTCCGAACGCATAAGCATGCCCCAACTTATCAAAATCATCCTCGCCATCGCGATTCGGATCATGTCCGGCAATCTTTACGTACGTATCCCTTGGAATAGAAACCAGAAGCACACGCGATTCCGCGGGCCGTACTACCGCATACATAACCGTATCCGAGCGACCACGCGCCTTTTCATTGGGTCTTTGATCCGTACCCAATAACAGTACCGAAAAAGGTTCCTTACGGTAAGCTACTGTCTCTTGCTGCTGCTGTTCCCCGGATTGTCGGGGCTGATAGGATTTCTCCAGCTTGCTTTCCAACGTCGGTGATACAAACCAGTCAAAAGCCACCAGTGTCAGCTGTTTGCGGAACAGGTAGCCTCCCAATGCAATCAAAAATAAAACAATACATGAAATATATAGAGCGGTAAACCTCTTTTTCTTTTTGGTCTTTCCACGGGTCCTTCTCCTATGTCTTCTCTCCATAACCGGTACCTTCCTTCTTTCCGTCACAAATCCCATCTCTTCATTAAACCGAATTGATCCCTCATGAAGCGAAAACTTCCCCTCAAAGCATAAAAGGTCTGCTACCTTGTTGTCAAAAGTGTCATGGCGTGGTCAGCTCCTCGAATTCATACCAAAAAGGGCCTCGACCTCACGGTCAAAGCCCCAATTCATGTTTTTATTCGTATCCTATGTAGCTTTCAAAGTCATTTTTCCCTTAATGTGGAGCCAGTTTCGCCAAATTTTGTAGTCGCACCGGAAAAGAAGTCGACAGGGCAAAACCATAATCGAACAACCTCCGGGTCTGCTCAAAACGCTCTTCCTTGCTCGGAGCACCCAGCACCACAGCAACTAGCCGTCTTCCATGCTGCTCAGCGGTACCCGTGAAGCAGTATCCAGCATCGCTTGTGTACCCTGCTTTCAGTCCGTCTGTTCCTGCGTAAGAGTACGGTCCAGCCAAGGAAGGCAGCATCCAGTTCGTATTACTAATGTAGATGCCTTTATCCTTCAACTCCATCTGCGTACGGCTGGACGTTCTCAAAATCTCCGGGTGTGACGTAATTAAATAGGAGGCCAACTTCGCCGTGTCGCTTGCTGTCATTTTCGTTTCGCCCCGAATATCCTCAGGGTGATTGGGCCCCAATTCACTCTGACCTGCCCCCGAGGCATTGCTGAAGCGACTATCGGATGACAACCCTATTTGGGCAGCTTTTCCATTCATACGCTTCACAAAAGCTGATTCATTCCCTGCTGAACGCTCGGCTAACGCGACAGCGGCATCATTCGCTGAATACACAACCATACTCTGGAACAACTCGGATACGGTCATCCTTTCACCATACCGAAGAGATAGATTTACACCACCCACCGTACTCGCGTAACGGCTAATTCGCACTTCATCATTCCAACCTAACCGTCCGGCCCGAATATCCTCCAGCACCAATAGCTCGGTCATGAGCTTGGACATATTTGCGGAAGGCATAGGTGTATCACCGTTCACATCCATCAGCAATTCCCCAGTATGCATGTCCATCAGCACCGCTGCCTCTGCATCCACATTCGGCTTTCCGATCAACAGGCGGGGTCCAAGTGTAATAAAAATCAATATAATAAGTAACGGGACGACAATAGCCCAACGTATCCAGTGTTTTTTCATCATCGTAATAACCTCCATACTCTATTAGACGATGAAAAATCCATTTTGTCTGCAATTTTTCGAAAAAAAGATACAATTTTTTTACCTTTTTTATTCCACGCCAAAATATCCGTCAATCCTGCTTTCAGGATGACGGATATTTTGCTTCCTAATTATATGTTTTAGGCAAAGTGACAGGCTACGAAATGGTGATCGCCCGCATCTCGATATACTGGAGTCTCTGTTTTACAACGCGCTTCTGCCATAGGACAACGTGTATGAAACTTGCATCCTGAAGGCGGATTGGCCGGAGATGGGATGTCTCCTTTCAACACAATCCGTTGTCTCTTGATCGTGGGATCGGGAATCGGTACTGCCGATAGCAGCGCCTTCGTGTACGGATGAAGTGGATTACTGAACAGTTCCTCCTTGGAGGAAAGCTCTACCATTGAACCCAGATACATCACACCAATCCGGCTACAAAGATGCTCGACTACACTTAGATCATGCGAGATGAACAGATAGGTCAATTGGCGTTCCTGCTGCAAATCACTTAACAAATTAATGATCTGGGCCTGAATAGACACATCCAGAGCAGATACCGGCTCGTCAGCCACAATAAAATCAGGATTCAAAATCAAAGCCCGTGCAATCCCGATCCGCTGACGCTGACCGCCAGAGAACTCATGCGGATACCGATCATAGTGATACGAGGACAGCCCGCAAATGTTCAGCGTTTCATTGACCTTCTTCCGCAGCTCTCTACGATCAATCAACCCGTGGTCCAGCAACGCCTCTCCAATGGCTTCACCGACCTTAATTCTCGGATTCAGTGAGCTAAAAGGGTCCTGAAAGACGATTTGCAACTTCGGACGAAGCGCACGAATCTGCTCTTTGTTTAACGCATGCAAGTCTTCACCTTTATATCGTACCGATCCCTCTGTCTTATCCATCAATCTGAGAATTGTTCGTCCAATCGTACTTTTGCCGCAACCCGATTCTCCTACCAGACCGAAGGATTCACCCTTATGAATGTTAAAGGATACATCATCGACTGCTTTCACATGTCCGACAGTACGCTGAAAAATCCCGCCTGTGATCGGGAAATACTTTTTCAGCCCTTCCACTTGAATCAAAGGCTCGCTCATATCCGTTGCCCTCCTTCTTTCTCATATAGCCAGCAGGCAACCTTATGACCATTCTCCTTTTCATTCAAGGGAGGAGCCTGATCCTTGCAAATTTGCATACAATGGGAGCACCGATCATGAAAATGACAATTTTCCCCCAACTCAATCGGGTTTGGAACCTGTCCTGGGATGGAATACAGTCGATCCATTTTCTGATTAATGACGGGCTTCGCCTTTAGTAAGCCTTGAGTATATGGATGCTGCGGATTTTTAAACAGCTCAATGACAGGCGCCTCTTCAATGACGTTTCCAGCATACATAACGACCACATAGTCAGCCATTTCTGCCACAACGCCTAAGTCGTGCGTGATGAGCATAATGGAGGTTTTAAGCTTATCCTTCAAATCCCGCATTAAATCCAGAATCTGCGCCTGAATCGTAACATCCAGTGCCGTTGTTGGTTCATCCGCAATCAATAGCTTCGGATTACAGCTTAATGCGATGGCAATCATGATCCGCTGGCGCATACCGCCACTCAATTCATGAGGATAGGAATGAAATATTTCTTCCGATCGTGAAATCCCCACCAAATTAATCAGCTCAATTGCCCGAGCATGTGCTTCTCTTTTACTCATTAATGTATGCATCAGCAATGGCTCCGTGATCTGTTCCCCAATCGTAAGCACGGGATTCAGAGAAGACATGGGCTCCTGAAAAATAATCGAAATGTCATTGCCGCGAATCTGCTGCATTTGACCTTTATTAAGCGTTAAGAGGTTTTTGCCCTCAAACCAGATTTCACCGTCTGAGGTGTGGGGAGAATCAATCAGCCGCATCATCGTCATCGCTGTTACACTCTTACCGCAGCCAGATTCCCCTACCACACAGAGCGTTTCACCCTCACGAATTTTAAAACTGACGTCATTGACCGCTTTGACAGTTCCGCTAGAGGTATGAAAGTGGGTTTTCAGGTTACGAAATTCAATCAAAGCATTTTTCATAAACGTTCGTCTCCTACTTCTTCATTTTAGGGTCCAGTGCGTCACGCAAACCGTCGCCAATCAGGTTAATCGCTACAACTGTAATGAGAATACACATTCCCGGTGGAACCCATATCCAAGGCCGTTTGCGGAAGTCAATTAGGTTATTCGCAGCCGATATCATATTCCCCCACGAAGGTGTGGGCGGCACAACACCGATTCCCAAGTAGCTGAGCGCAGATTCTGTAATAATCGCACCCGCTACTCCAAGCGTAGCCGTAACAATAATGGTAGGAATCGTGTTCGGCAGCAAATGCCGGAATATTTTGCGACGGTCTCTCAAGCCTAGCGCTTCCGTCGCCTGCATGAACTCCTGTTCACGCAGCGTAAGAATCTGCCCTCTGACCAGACGGGACAAGCTAGTCCAGCTCAGGACCCCGATAATGAGCATCAGAAAATAAATGCGATTCGACGGATCGACCTTCAAATCCGACAGAACAGCACCTAAAATAATAAGCAGCGGTAATGTAGGGAGTGCCATGAAAATATCGGCAATCCGCATAATAACCGTATCCACGCCTTTACGATAAAACCCTGCCAGCGCACCCAGCGTTGCGCCGATCATGACCGAAATAAACGTGGCGACCAGCCCTACCGTCAAGGAAATACGGCCAGCCAGCATTGTTCGCAGCAAAATATCTCTACCAAACTTATCCGTACCGAGCCAGTACTTAGCATTAGGCGATAAGTTTTTGTCAGCTAGCCTGTAATCATCTAAATGATAAGGTGAAATCATCGGTCCAAAACTACAAATGACAACCATCAGAATTAATATAACGAGACCAGCCAAAGCCAGACGGTTTTGGTTAAAACGGCGAACGGCGATTCTCCATGGAGACGCTTCAGGACGGATCGCCGCCTTTTGATTCGTTTCAATCGTGACTGTTTCTGCGGACAATAGTATCCCTCCTACTTCAAGCGAATTCTTGGATCTGCCATGCCATACAATACATCAGAGAGCAAATTACCGATAAGCGTAAGTAACGCTAAGAAAATCGTGAAGCCCAACATAAACGGATAATCCCGCATACTAATCGACTCCAGATAAACCTGACCCACACCTGGCCACACAAATACCTTCTCCAGAATCATCGCCCCGCCAAATAAGGCCGGAAGCTCGAAGCCGAGTAGTGTGATGGCTGGAATCAGTGCATTGCGCAGTGCGTGCTTGAAAATAACTGTCCGTTCCTTCAAGCCTTTGGCGCGTGCGGTACGAATATAATCCTGACGAATGACCTCCAACATGCCTGTACGGAAATACCGGGTCAGGCTTCCTGTGCTCAGCATCGTAAGTACGAGTGTCGGCAGGAACATATGCTTGAGAACATCCACCATATAAGCCCATGAGCCTGGCTCCATCCCTGCTGTGGTCATGCCCCCAACCGGGAGAATTCCCCACTCCAGGGCAAATATTTTGATGACCAATAGACCAATAAAAAATGAAGGCAGCGACATACATAAGAAAATAAATAATGTGACAAACTTATCGAATAACGAATATTGGAACTTGGCTGAAAATACCCCTGCAATAACCGCAATCAACCAGCTGAAAATAAGACTAAAAAAAGCGATAATAAATGAGTTCCATACATAATTGCCAATGACCTTCGTTACCGGCTGCTTATGCTGTAATGAATCCCCCATATTCCCCTTTAACATATTACCGGCCCATATAAAATAGCGTTGGTATTCCGGTTTATCCAGCCCGTAGATATGTCGTAGCTGCTGCGCCTTTTCGGCGGTCATATTTGGGTTCTGCTTGGCTGTAATATAATCACCCGGCACCATGGCTGAAATCGCAAATACGATAATAGATATGCCAATAAGTGTGGGGATGAGTTGCAGCAGTCTTCGAATAATGTACTGCTTCATATTCATTCCTCCAGACGAATAAAGTGATATGCCCAGCTCGTGAGAGCTGAGCATACGTTTGGCAACCCTTATTGAGCGATCTGAGCGTTATGCAGAGTGAACTCAAAATCTTTGTATGGCGTAATTTCTAAGCCAGATACACGTCCATTAACTGGCCACATATCTCTGCGTTGGTACATAAAAATAGTTGGCAGATCTTTGTTCAATTCTTGATAGAGCTGTTTGTAAATCTGTTTCCGTTTCTCTTGATCCAGCTCATGCTTACCAGCAAGCGTTAGTTCATCGACCTTCTTATTGGAATAGCCGATATCATTTTGTGCACCATTCGTAATAAAAGTTGTTGTATCCGGGTCTGGAGTTAAGCCCCAAGCCGCGAAGAACATATCGAACTTGCCCGTATCCTTCTTATCCATAATGGCGTTAAAATCTAAAGTTTCGGAAGTCAGCTTGATGCCTAGCTCCTTATAGTTATTGGACATGATCGGTAGCAAGGCCTCTACAACTGGATTATCAGCAGTCGCAGAGAAGTTAATGGTCAGCTTTTCTCCGCCCTTTTCGCGAATTCCGTCAGCACCAACCTTCCAGCCTGCCTCATCCAGCAAAGCCTTCGCCTTTGCTGTATCAAATTCATATTTGTTGATACCTTCATCCGTATAAGACCAAGATTCTGTAGATTGTGGAATGTTAATAACATTCGCATATGGACCATACACGCCCTGCACAATCTCTTTGCGGTTCAAACCAATCGTTAGAGCTTGACGTACTTTAGGGTCCTGAAATTTCTTTTCCTTGTGATTAAACGCTATATATCCATAGCCATTTGTCGGCATAATATTCACGTCCAAGAAGCCTAGAGCCTTTAATTCCTCTACATTGTCTTCCGTAACTGTGATGTTGTCCATGTCCGTTTCGCCCGTTTGCAGCATAGACAGGTTCGTTTCTTCTGTTGTTGTTTTAAAAATAACTGATTTCACCTTTGGTGCGCCCTTGAAGTAGTTTGGATTCGCTTCAAGAACGACTTGCTGACCCGGAGAGAAGCTTTTCAGCACATACTGCCCGGAACCGATTGGTTTATTATTAAGCGCCTTGATGCTGTCCAGGTTACCCTTTTTGAATCCTTTTCCATAATAAGCTTCTGGCATAAAGTATTGCTCACCCAGAAAATCCTTTGTATACGCTGTTGCTTCTGTAACCGTTACCTCTACCGTGTTATCATCAATGACCTTGATACCCGAGATATCATTCGCCTTGCCATCGTGATATTCTTTACCGCCTTTAATCTTAAAAGATAAAACATCCGTTTCTCCATCATAATTCGGATCATGCAGTACCTTGAGGACAAAAGCATAATCCTTCACGGTTACTGGCGTGCCATCACTATACTTCACACCTGGTTTCAGATGGAATGTATATTTTAGACCATCCGGCGATACATCAACCTTTTCAGCCAAACTATTTTCATATGTACCATCTGCCTTCACCTGTAAGAAGGAATCAAATACTGTTCTGACCACATATAAATCATAAGTTGTTTGCCAGAATAGCGGGTTGAATACCCCTTTAGGTGATGTCATACCTACTACAATGTTATCTTTCCGATTCGTCGCTCCCGGAGGATTTTGCGACAGATCAGTCGCTTTAATAACGCCCTCTGTAACGGGTGCACTACCTTCATTTCCCTCTGTTTTATTATCCGCATTGCCTTGCTGTGGCTGTGCCTCATTAGCACCTCCGCTACATCCTGCAAACAGAACACCAACGATCGTAAGCACCATAAGCAAAGAAACCCATTTCTTCGTCTGCATCATCCTGTTAATCCCCCTTAGTCGGTTCTTTATTTAACAGCCTGTCTCATTCCTGCGGTGATTCGTTAAAGCTTGAGGTTTGAAAATGAAGTTGCACATCCTCCTTACTGTCCTAATAACGTAAACGCGTGTTTTAGACCTCTGGTCAATTTTGTGTACTAACAACCATTACATTTTTATTAAGGTTTATCTTAAGTGTAAAATAATATCACGTCAATATCTTTTTTTATGTAATATACAAATGCAAAACATCTATTTATGTAAAGTTTATGAATTTTACTTGTGGAAAATGACAAAAAACAGGACTCTATGTAATATAAAATAACATTTCAGAATGCCGAAATATTTACTCTGGCGAGTTGGGGAGCTTGCAATTTCACAAGCCATTAAAAGGTATACTATCGTTTATGGGTAAACATGGATTGTATTATTAGTAAGTTACAATAGATGGGACTTGTTGTCAATATAAAAAATCACGAAAAAAGACGCTCCCGGGATCGGGAACGTCTTTTTTTCCACCCACTACTATTCAGTAGTGTAAGGAAGCAATGCGATTTGACGGGAACGTTTAACAGCGATTGTCAACATACGTTGATATTTCGCACTTGTTCCAGTCACACGACGAGGAAGAATTTTTCCACGTTCGCTGATGAATTTTTTAAGCAGGTCTGTATCTTTATAGTCAATGTGAGTAATTTTGTTCACAGTGAAGAAACATACTTTACGACGTTTGTTGCGACCACCACGACGAGCTGGTCTTTTGTTATCGTCTCCGCCTTCTCTTTGTCTGAAGCCCATTCTTTGTCAGTCCTTTCCCAGTTAAAATGGTAAATCATCATCCGAAATATCGATCGGTTTTCCGTCATCGGAAAAAGGATCCTGATTGTTTCGCGAGTTATTATTCCCGCGTCCACTATTGCTGTTACCGCCTCCGAAAGGAGACTCCTCACGCGCAGCTCCACCGCTATTGCCGCCACCGTTACCGCCATCGCGGTTAGATTCCAAGAAACGCACATTATCAGCTACAATTTCAGTCACGTATACACGTTTTCCTTCATTGTTCTCATAATTACGCACCTGAACACGGCCTTCAACAGCCGTTAAACGACCTTTGCGAAGATAGTTAGCGCATGTTTCAGCAAGCTGACGCCAGGTTACGATCGGCAAGAAATCCGCTTCCCGTTCGCCGCCTTGACTCGTAAACGGACGGTCTACAGCCAGGGTGAACTGGGTTACTGCTACACCAGACGGTGTATAGCGCAGCTCTGGATCTTTGGTCAAACGACCGATCAGAATGACACGGTTCAACAATCCAATCCCCTCCTTTGAGCGTTGTTCATTACATAATCACGTACAATAATTAAGCTACGTCGTTCGTAATGAGATAACGAATTACTTCGTCAGAAATTTTCATGATACGCTCAAGCTCAGTAACAACAGCAGGTTCTGCTGTGAAGTTTACCAGAACGAAAGAACCATCACGGAATTTCTTGATCTCATACGCAAGACGGCGTTTAGTTACATCGTGACTCGTAATTTCGCCACCGCCGTTAGAGATGATACCTTGGAATTTATCGACTGTCGCTTGAACAGCTTCTTGTTCAATGTCAGGACGAATAATATACATCGCTTCATATTTGCGCATTCTTTACACCTCCTTGTGGACATAAGGCCCTCAATCTCAGTTGAGAGCAAGGAACGAGCCTAAACTCGCACTAAAACAGTTTACCAAATCCAACAACTGAATGCAACCTACAAATTCGAAACATAAGCCTAAAACAGCTAAATATACTGCATATCATTAGCTTTATACAATTTTATATAACATCAAAAATTTCGCATATATAAAGGAAATCATTTGATTCACTCACTATCTGTATACCCGGTTTCGCATGTTTCTGTTCAAGACAGCGCACAATAACCGTTGCAGTCCAAATTCATTTATCTAAGGAGGTGCCACCATATGGGTGAAAAGACTGAGTTCGAACCAGGGGATAACGTCCCAAACGACGGCGTATATATGGAGGTCGGAGAAAAAAGCTTCCATACTGAAATTCAAAACCCGCAACAAGTAACGCTGGAAAGAGGCGACTCTTTTCCGGAGACCACCAACCATAATCGCAAATGGAAGAAAAAAACGAAAGCTCGTGTCCACTAATGTATATTTCTTAGGAGTTCTGGCCATATTATGATTAGGCGATACAACAGAGAGGTGTGGTTCCGTTGGACGACGTAGCCGGACAAACTGTTAGGAGATCCATTCCGGGCATTAGAAGCGTTAGGTTTGTGTAAAAGGACACTGTCTTTTCGACACGGTATTGCTGGTCAGTACACCGAGTTTCATGATGTGATTGGACAGATCGTATCCTGTTAAAAATGTATCGCCTACGATGGAGGACCTTTGTGGTCCTCCTTTGTTGCATTATCGGACTTTTTGCATATCCTGGTAAAATGCAGATTAATTGAGCTCCTTCTGCTAGAATATATCCAAGTACAAAGACCTACTATCTACGGAGGTTTAAAGATGAGCTATTCTCGAATATTAAAGTGGATATCAGGTATATTCGAATTGGTGCTTGCCGTACCAATTGTGGGGGGAGCTATTGTCATGGGGACCGGCTACTCGGCTCTGGGATTTATGCTTATCCTGCATGCAGTAACACTTATCCTATCGTTACGCAATCAGGAGGCGATCTACGGCTCTGTATGGGGAGTACTCACTTCTTTGCTGGCCTGGATACCCTTTGTGGGCTGGGCTCTCCATTTGATTGCGGCGATCCTTCTGATGATCTCTGGCTCAAAAAAAACAAAACGTTATCATTACCCGCCTAACCAGCTATAACAAAAGAGTGCTCCTAACGGCAATAATTTCTCCGCTGTCAGGAGCATTTTTTTGTTATAACGCCTTATTCATCCCAATAGATTTGTAATCGTTTCTTCCTTTACCCTCATGGTTTATCTTAGTGCTTTTCACTTTATCACAATCTGTTGACCTTTTATTCCACAAACAAAAAATCCCCTACGTCACAGACGTAAGAGATTGGTTTATTTAATGAAGTTAGTGGCGGAAAGAGTGGGAGTCGAACCCACGCACGCCTTGCGACGCCTAACTGATTTCGAGTCAGCCCCCTTAGACCTCTTGGGTACCTTTCCGCAGCAAGGATAATTATATCATCATTGCAACTGTGACGCAAGCTGATTCTGGTTCATCGCCATTCATCTTTCTTGGCTCAATTTGCTTCTGTGTTTTGCTCGTCGGCGTTAGCCTTTGATCGCAGCACTTTCTTCATGTTTTTTTCGAACTTGGCACGCGGAATCAGCACACTATGCTGGCAACCGACACATTTGATTCGAATATCCATCCCCATGCGGATAATTTCCATTTCATTCGTTCCACACGGATGGGGCTTCTTCATCTGTACAATGTCCCCTAGTTCAAATGACTTACGCTCCACCCTTCTCTCCCCCTTTTCTTCCTTGTTCGTCTTCTTTTTCTAGGGTTACCGCCGTCTCCAATGCTGCCTGACGATGTTCCTCATCCTCCAGAGCCTTCTTGATGTTATTCTGAATATCACGCTCTACCACTGCCCCTGTATTCGGCATACATTCTGCCACAACACGCACAATATACTCTGAGGTGGTCATGGACTGAACCCCTAACACATCCGGTATATTAAGTATCTGTACATTGGATTCTTCAATGCCTTGGATTGCCTGTTTTACCAAGCCAACTGCTTCCTCCAGGCTACGCTCGGCCTTCATTGGCACATCCACTACCGCCAACGCGTTGGACATGGAGAAGTTTGTTACCGTTGTAATTGAGCCATTCGGTAAAATATACACCTCACCTTTCCAACTCACCAGTCTGGTTGTACGCAGCCCGATCATTTCCACTGTACCCTTGAAAGTACCTGTCTGAATGACGTCTCCTACGGCAAATTGATCCTCAAAAATAATGAAAAATCCGGTAATTACATCCTTAACCAAACTCTGTGCCCCAAAACCAACAGCCAATCCAAGCACTCCAGCTCCAGCAATCAGAGGGCCGAGATTAATGCCCATTTGCGATAGTACCAGCATAATTAAAATGAAATTAAATACAATATTGGTTACGTTTTTCAGCAATTCCCCAACAGTGGTTAACCGCCTTGTGTTCAATCGAAACCTGCCGTTGTCTCCTTTTTGTTGCATCGACTTATCTATAATTTTATTAATAACTCGAATAAAGATACGTGTGATGATAAAAATAATCGCGATTTTCAAAATCACAAACAAAAGGGTCGACCACATCGTACTATCGGTAAGCCATTTCCATACAGCATCCTTCCAGTGAATCGCATCTTTCACTACGTCATCCGTACCTACATTACCGGCTAACCAATGTATAAAAGTCATGCTGTACTCCTCCTTAAACAAGGGAACTACTCTTCCTGCTTCCCGAATTCTATTTTGCAAAATCCTCACTATATAAGCTTATCTACCGACTTCAAACATATGGCTATGAATATTCTACTTCCTGTGAGTATAAAAGCATAAGTTTATCCATATACTAGCTACTATCTTGAGCATAAATGTTACCCGCAGGCTAATTGTTATCTCAAGGTACTGCGAGCGCAACCTTCACACTCCACTACAGAGCGAAAGGAAGATTCCATGACTCATCCATCTGACTTCATTCCGGGGCAAGAACCCCTAAGTTTAAAAATACCACACACAGATCCCGGGATCCAATCAGCCATCATCCATCGTCTACTGTTCCATCTCCATCAGGCACCGAGTCTGCAAAATATCGTCATTATTTGCATCGGCACTGACCGTTCTACTGGAGATTGTCTGGGTCCGCTCGTAGGTACGCATTTATCACGCTACAAAAGCCCTCTGTTTAACCTATACGGTACATTAGAAGAGCCTGTACATGCCATGAACCTGCAAACGACACTGAACGGCATACAAGCCCGATATGAACAGCCTTATATCATTGGTATAGATGCATGTCTTGGACAAACCTCCAGCGTTGGATGCATTCAGGTTTCAGATGGTCCTCTCAAGCCTGGAGCAGGTGTAAATAAAGAATTACCGCCGGTCGGCGATATCCATTTGACTGGTATCGTTAACGTCGGCGGCTTCATGGAATACTTCGTGCTGCAAAATACAAGACTAAATTTAGTAATGAAATTATCAGATATCATTGCTGGCAGCCTATACTCCGCGATTAAGGAGTGGCACTACCGTTCTGTCCTGCTTGCTGCGCAAGAGTGACGGCTTCTTTTTCTTCAGGTGATAAGGAATAGGTGGATTGTCCCGCTTCTAGAGGCTTGGCATACACATATGAGCCATCTCGGTTATAAATGCCGGTTAATACCATACCATCCTGATTGTCGTCTACAATAGCCAGAGAGAAGCTTAAATCGCTTCCTCTCTCACCAAAGGCATTATAGCGTTTGATGCCTATATGTCCCTTCAAGCCTGTCAGTTTACTACGTAGTGATTTCATACTTGCACGATGGGTTTCCTGCTCATCCTCAATCGTATCCATCTGTACCTTCAAATCAATCAACAGTGTTTCCAAATTCTCGACACCACTGCCTGCCATCATGGTTTCATACTTTCGCCGCATCTTCTTTAGCTTTGCACCCTGCACAATAATAACAATCAACAGGATGAGCAAAATAAGCACGATCCCTGCAACGATTCCGGCAAGCTGTTCCATGATTAGTCCATTCAATTCAGCCATATGCTTGCTTCTACTCCTCTACCCCAAAAATCATATTACTGCATACTTATATTTTATACGTTTGAGAACAGCGAAACAAATAACACAAGGCTATTAGTTTATCCATCAAAACCATTCTAATTCCTGCAATTCCAGACAAAGCAAAGACATATCTCACTTTCCATTTTGCTCAAGGAGACATGTCCATATTTCAACAAACTACTGTAATAGCTCCAGTAATCTTTCCAAATCCTGCTGACTGTAATAATTCAATTCAATTTTGCCTTTATCTTTATTGTGCTTGATCTTCACAGTTGTTTTAAAGCGTTCACGCAAGGACTCTTCCATATGGTCAATATAGGGGTCCTTTTTTCGTACCTTTGCTTTGGCTTTCGCCTCACCAGGCTTATGATCCAACTGCTGTACGGCTTCCTCCAGCTCGCGAACACTCCACTGCTGTTCAATACATTGTTGTGCTAACTGTTTCACCATGTCTGGATCTTTGAGGCCAACAATAGCTCTAGCATGTCCCATAGACAATGTTCCACGTGAAACATGATCTTTAACTTCTTCAGGTAATGCGAGCAAGCGAAGGAAATTGGCAATATGAGAGCGTGATTTCCCCACTTTCATGGACAACTCTTCCTGAGTTAAAGAAAACTGATCCATTAATCCCTGATAAGCTACTGCTACTTCCATAGCATTCAAATTCTCACGCTGCAAATTCTCAATCAGAGCAATCTCCATCACCTGCTGATCCGTAAAATTACGAACAACCACAGGTATCGTCGGATTCCCACAAAATTGAGATGCCCGAAATCGTCTTTCCCCGGCTATGATTTCATATCCTCGCAATACACTACGTGCAATAATAGGTTGGATAACACCGTGCTGACGAATGGACTCGGCTAATTCCTTAATGGACTCTTCATCAAACGTTTTGCGAGGCTGGTACGGGTTCGCACGCAACTGGCTTAGCGGAATGTCAACAACCTTATCCTCTTCATTGACCGTAAGGGAGGGAATGAGTGCATCAAGTCCTTTTCCCAACCGTTTACTCATAAGATACCACTTCCTTTGCCAACTCAATATATACCTCTGCCCCACGGGAACGGGGATCATACGTAATAATGGACTGGCCATGTGAAGGTGCTTCGCTGAGTCTCACATTGCGTGGAATAATCGTCTGATAAACCTTGCTTTGAAAATATTTTTTCACTTCTTCAATCACCTGTATACCCAAGTTCGTGCGAGCATCAAACATGGTTAACAACACACCTTCAATTTGCAATGAGGTGTTCAGATGTTTTTGCACTAATCGCACGGTATTCAACAATTGACTTAATCCTTCCAATGCGTAATATTCACACTGGATTGGGATAATGACTGAATCGGAAGCCGTCAATGAATTGAGCGTCAAAATACCCAGCGATGGTGGGCAATCAATTAGTATATAATCATAATTATGCTTAACGAGTTGAAGCGATCTTTTTAATCTCAACTCACGGGAAATAGTCGGCACCAGTTCAATTTCCGCGCCTGCTAACTGAATGGTTGCCGGAATTATATCTAATCCCTCAACCTGTGTACTGACAATAGCTTCGCTAGGATCAACCTCGTTAATGAGTACATCATAAATACAATTTGCCACATCCGCCTTATTGATACCCACACCGCTGGTTGTATTACCTTGCGGGTCGATATCCACGAGCAATACCCTTTTGCCGAGGGAAGCAAGTCCGGCGCCCAAATTAACGGAAGTAGTTGTTTTGCCTACTCCGCCCTTTTGATTGGCTACGGCTATTATTTTTGACACTTCATTCACCTCATAATTTAATCGGAATCCTGCTACACTCCATACCTGCAAAACGCTCTATGGAGACGTTACTTAGTCCTTATCTTAGGGATAACGGCAATTTCAGAATAGAATTGAGTATGCTGCGGTTTTATTCGGCGTTAGACAGAAAAAGCGGCAATTGCTGCCGCCTGTACGCTTCATCCCTTACTTACGTTTGGGAATTTGAATGACAATCTCATAGTGATCCTCATGATCAGATTCCTTGGTCTTGATATCCAAGCCTGAGCCAGACACCATATCAATGGATTGACGAATTGTATTCAGCGCAAGCCGGACATCCTTGGTAAAGGAAATCCGCTTCGATTTCTTATTAGTAGATACTTGTTTATAAAAGGCAACTCGTGCCTCTGTCTGCTTCACATTGAGTTCCTTGGCAATGACTTCATCTAAAACCTTGTACTGTAGTTCTTCAGTCTCTAATGACAATAATGCACGAGCATGACGCTCGGATACCTTCCGTTCCATTAGAGCCTCTTTCACTCTCTCCGGTAGATGAAGCAGCCGTATCTTGTTAGCAATAGTGGATTGGCTTTTGCCAAGTCGTTGAGCGAGGCTTTCCTGGGTGAGCTGATGTAGATCAATCAGCTTTTGGTAAGCTACAGCCTCTTCAATCGCAGTTAACCCTTCCCGTTGAAGATTTTCAATCAACGCGATGGATGCAGCTTGTGAATCATTAAACTCACGAACAATAGCTGGAATAGATTCCATACCCAGCTTGGTGACAGCTCTCCAACGACGTTCCCCTGCTATAATCTCATATTGCCCATTACGGAAACGAACGACAATCGGTTGAATTACACCATGCGTCTTAATGGTCTGGCATAGCTCATCAATCTTCTCGTCGTCAAATATGGTACGGGGCTGATAAGGACTGCTGACAATATCCCGAACTGGAATTTGTTTTATTTCGTCCCCAGTAGATCGCTCCGTCAAACCAAATAGCTTGGAAAATTGTTCTTTCATTCCGTATAATACCACCTAATTTCATAATAGCACCATACTAACAGCGCTTCGTGAAAAACAGTTCCTTACGCGGATCGTAGACCCTTCTATATGAAACAGCGCCGTAAGCGGGTACACTCCACGTACTCACCCGACATTTGTTGTCCCACTCCCCTATATGTATATCTGAATTCATGGGTATAGGAGCAGTCAACTTACATTAAAACGATTATCTCTATTCTATCACTTTTCCAGCCATAATCCTATCGTCTCTACCAGCTTTTCGGAAGGATCAGAGAATAAATTATGCATCCTCTTTGATCCCCAAATGTAAACAAGAACGCATGTTAGCAAAGAGGCTTTTATGTAAAGAGTCTATCAGCCATAAAAAAAGTGAATGTTTCACGTGAAACATTCACTTTCTTTCAAACATTTACACTAACGGCGCCTTCAAAGGAGTACCCGGCTTACGCGGATATTTCCGTGGTGTCGCCGCTCTTTTCTCAATAATAATCATATGTCTGGCTGCATCTTCAACAGGTAACTGGAAGGCCTGAACATGTTTGATTTTTCCCTTTAGCTCTTTCAAACTGTAAGAAGCTTCCTTGATTTCCTCGGTAGGATCATTGCCCTTCATCGCGGCAAAGTGTCCTCCTTCACGGACAAACGGCAAACAAAATTCATTCAATACGGCGAGACGAGCAACCGCTCTGGCTGTCACTAGATCATAGCTATCACGGTATCCTGGTTTACGCCCCAATTCCTCTGCCCTGCTGTGAACCAGTTCAACATTTTCCAAACCCAACTGCTCTACTACATGGGCCAAGAACTGTATACGTTTGTTCAACGAATCTACAATAGTCAACTGAATCTGCGGAAAGCATATTTTCAAAGGAATACCTGGAAAACCTGCACCTGACCCAATATCGGCCAGGCTTTCCACATCTTTTAACGGAACATAAAAAGCCAGGGAAAGAGAATCATAAAAATGCTTGGTGTACACTGCATCGCGCTCAGTAATACCCGTCAGGTTCATTTTTTCATTCCACTCAACCAGCACACGGTAATATGCTTCAAACTGCTCTAACTGACTGTCATTAATCACAATACTATGCTCTGCCAGCCGCTGCTTAAATTGCTGTTGTATCGCGTCCATTATGATCCCCTTGCTGCTGTTACGCGGTTATAATGCTCCAGATAAACCAGCAAAATGGAAATATCCGCAGGGGTTACACCCGAAATACGGGATGCCTGACCAATCGACATCGGACGGATCTTTTCAAGTTTCTGCTTGGCTTCAATGGCCAGTCCTTGAACTTCATTGTATACAATATCCTCTGGAAGCTTCTTCTTCTCCATCTTTTGCAGACGCTCCACATGCATCAATTGCTTTTCAATGTAGCCCGCATACTTAATTTGGATTTCCACCTGCTCCTGTTCTTCCTCAGTAAGAGCTATAGGTGAAGGTGAGATTTGTGCTACTTGCGCATAACTGATCTCTGGTCGACGTAGCACCGTTAACAAATTACTGCCATCCTGTATCGGTGCAGATCCGCCTTGCTCCAGCATCTCATTGATATCAACTGGACGAACCTTCGCCAAGCGCAAGCGTTCAATCTCTTGATCTACCTTTTGCTTTTTATCCAAAAAGCGCTCGTATCGTTCATCCGTAATTAGGCCAATATCATGCCCAATCGGAGTCAATCGCAGATCAGCGTTATCATGACGCAACAACAGACGATATTCTGCACGTGACGTCAGCAAGCGGTATGGCTCATTCGTCCCCTTCGTCACCAGATCGTCAATCAGGACCCCGATGTAGCCTTGCGAACGGTCCAATACGACAGGCTCTTTGCCCTGCACCTTACGAGCTGCGTTAATCCCTGCCATAATTCCTTGACCCGCAGCTTCTTCGTAACCGGAAGTACCGTTAATCTGACCTGCTGTGAACAAGCCTGGGACTTTCTTCGTTTCCAAAGTAGGCCATAACTGCGTAGGTACCATTGCATCATATTCAATAGCATAGCCGTTACGCATCATCTCTACCTTTTCCATCCCCGGAATCGAACGCAGTACAGCTAATTGTACATCCTCTGGCAAGCTGGTCGACAAGCCCTGAACATAGTATTCAGATGTGTTTTTACCTTCAGGCTCCAAAAAGATTTGGTGCTTAGGCTTATCACTGAAGCGTACCACTTTATCTTCAATAGATGGGCAATATCGTGGTCCCGTTCCTTCAATCAGACCAGAGAACATAGGCGCACGGTGCAAATTATCATTAATAATCTGATGTGTTTCTACTGAAGTATATGTCAGCCAGCAAGGAAGCTGTTCATTATCCGAAGACTTCGTTTCATAGGAAAAGAACTTCGGTTGATCATCACCCGGTTGTATTTCCGTTTTGCTAAAATCAATCGTGTCCTTATGCACACGTGGTGGCGTTCCTGTCTTAAATCGAACCAGATCAAAACCCAGCTCTCTCAAATGCTCAGACAATCTCAACGAAGGCTGTTGATTGTTCGGACCACTCTCATACATTAGCTCGCCCATAATGATTTTCCCGCGCAGATAAGTGCCTGTGGTCAGGACAACTGCTTTACTTCGATACTCTGTGCCCGTCTTCGTGATTACACCTACGCAATGACCATCTTCCATAATCAGTTCTTCAACCATACCTTGGCGTAAGGCCAAATTCGGTTCCTTTTCCATCGTTTCCTTCATCGCATGCTGATAAGAGAACTTGTCTGCTTGTGCACGCAATGCATGAACCGCCGGACCTTTACCAGTATTTAACATTCTCATTTGGATAAATGTCTTGTCTATATTCCGACCCATTTCGCCGCCTAGTGCATCAATTTCTCGCACCACATGTCCTTTTGCAGGACCGCCAATAGACGGGTTGCAGGGCATGAACGCGACCATATCCAGGTTAATTGTGATCATCAACGTGCGACAGCCCATCCGTGCTGCTGCCAAGGCCGATTCTACACCTGCATGGCCCGCGCCTACGACAATCACGTCATAGTCGCCTCCTTGGTAACCCATACCTTTCTTACCTCCTTATACATTTCGGTCTTCACGCCGAATATGCTCTTGTATATCTATAACGATAGCAGGCTTATATCAGCCATGCTTAAATGTTCTATTTGCCTAGACAAAATTGTGAAAATATTTGGTCTATTAGCGCATCATGCGCAGTATCGCCTACAATCTCACCCAAATGCTCCCATGCCAGCCTTACATCAATCTGGATCATGTCGATCGGAACAAATTGATCAGCAGCTTCATAGGCATCTACCAGCGATTGGCGCGCCTTCTTCAACAAAGCAATATGCCGTACGTTGCTGACATATGTCATATCCGCTGATTCCAGCTTGCCGCTAAAGAATAACTTGGATATAGCCTGCTCCAGTCGGTCCGCTCCCTCATTTTCCTTCACAGACATCGGTACGATAAGCTCTTCAGGAACATAACGCAGCAACAAATCCCGGTCTACCTGGGCCGGTAAGTCCATTTTATTCATAATGACAATCGCTTGTCTACCGCGGATTTGTTCCATTAATGCCATTTCATCCTCATGCAGTGGTTCGTTGGCGTTAATGACGATGAGTAGCAGATCTGCTTCACTAACCGCCGTTCTCGAACGTTCTACTCCAATCCGTTCCACAACATCCATCGTTTCACGAATCCCAGCTGTATCCAGCAACTTGAGTGGAATATTATTAATCGTCACATATTCCTCAATAACGTCACGGGTTGTGCCCGGAATATCGGTCACAATGGCCCGCTCGCCCTGAGCCAATGTGTTCAGCAGTGATGATTTCCCCACATTTGGTCTTCCAACAATCGCTGTGGTCAACCCTTCACGCAAAATCTTTCCCTGCTCCGCCATATGCAGCAGCCGATCAATTTCCATCATGACCTGACTGCTTTTATCCTTGATTAAATCAGATGTAAAAGATTCAACATCATGCTCAGGATAATCAATGTTCACTTCAATATGAGCAAGTGTCTCCACCAAAACATGACGCAAGCGACGAATATTCTGGGACAGCTGTCCATCTACCTGCTTCAAAGCCACCGAAAAAGCTTTATCTGATTTGGAGCGAATTAAGTCAATGACACCCTCCGCCTGACTTAGGTCAATACGACCATTCAGAAAAGCACGTTTCGTAAATTCCCCTGGCTCAGCCAGACGTATATTTTGCAGCAATAGTAAATCCATCACCCGTTTGACGGCTACGACCCCGCCATGAGTGCTGATTTCTACGACATCTTCTGTCGTAAAAGAGCGTGGCGCCCGCATTACTGTAACTAAAACTTCCTCCACCTTTTCCTGGCTTTGGGGATCTATAATATGTCCATAATGTACCGTGTGAGTTTGAGCTTTGCTTAGAGGCGTTTTACTACGAAACAAAGCCTCCACTTCCGTGACCGCATCTGGCCCGCTGACCCGTACAACCGCAATACCGCCCTCGCCGACAGCCGTTGCAATGGCAGCTATAGTATCGCTCAGCATAAAGTTTCTACCTCCTATCAAGTAGAAACGACATTGCCGTCCTTCATCAAGGACGGCAGCCGTTTCAGCGAGAAATATAAGAAAAAAAGCAATGGCTTCTGCATCTTGCAGAGAGCCATTGCGTCGGATTATTTTTTAGCAATGACGACGCGCCGATTGGGCTCGTCCCCCTTGCTGTATGTTCTAACCAGCGCATGCTGTTGGAGCTTGGCGTGAATCAGCTTCCGCTCCTGTGACGGCATTGGCTCCAGCACCACTTCCTTGCCATAACGAATAGCCTGGTTCGCCAACCGATCTGCCAAATCCTCCAGCGTTTTTTGCCGACGTGCACGAAATTGCTCGGCATCCAGCACAATTCGGATGAATTTGTCAGAATGACGGTTGGCAACGATATTCGTCAGGTACTGCAATGCATCCAATGTCTGTCCTCTGCGGCCGATCAACATACCGAGCGACGGACCGGAGATATCCAGTGTACTTTCATCCTTGCGGTGGCGGACATCAACTTTAACGTCCAATCCCATTCCTGCTGCTGTTTCACGGATGAAACGCACCGCCTCTTCATAAGGATCTACATGTCCCGAAGGTGCTTCTGTGTTCATCTGTGCTTCCTGTGCAACAGGCCCAGTTTCTTCTGATAAAGCCTGTCCCACGCTAGAAGGTGCTTGAGCCGATACATGAAATTCAGCCGCGTGTGTGGTTTCAGGAGACGGCTCAGAGAGCAGCGTAAGCTCCACCTTCGCCTTCTTGACCCCGAGCCACCCCAGGAATCCTTTTGACGGCTGTTCCAACACGCTTACGGTTACCCGTTCACGGCTTACTCCCAGTTGGGAGAGTCCTTGTCTTACAGCATCTTCAACGGTTTTTCCTGATGTCACGACTTTGGTCATCTCGACTTTTTAGCCCCCTTCGTGTTTTTGCCGCCTTTTTTCTTACTATTGGAGGAACCCGTTTTCGCGAGACTGGCTGTTTTCACATTTGCCAGTGCTGCTTCTTTATCCTTATTCCGATAAAGGAAATAGTTTTGAATGATCGTGTAAATATTACTGTAGAACCAGTATAACGGCAAAGCGGATGGGAAGTTGTACGACATGAACAGAATCAGCACCGGATAGACGTACAGCAAAAATTGCATCGGTCCTTGCTGCGGCGTCGGATTCATTTTCATCATCATCCAAGTTTGGACAAATGTCGTAATCGCCGCCAAAATCGGCAAGATAAACAAGTGATCCGGTTTACCTAACTGGAGCCACAAGAAGTCATGATCCCGCAATGCCGAGTTATAATAAATGGCATTATAAAGCGCGATGAAAATGGGCATCTGTACTACCAAAGGAAGACAGCCAGCCATCGGGTTGACCTTGTTTTCCTGGAACAACTTCATCGTCTCTTGCTGGACTTTCTCAGGCGTATCCTTGTACTTCGCTTGAATTTCTTTTAATTGCGGCTGAATGGCCTGCATAGCTTTGGAACTACGTACTTGCTTGAGTGTAAGCGGCAAAATAATGGTTCGCACGATAATCACCAGAACCAGTACGGCCAGGCCATACTCTCCAGAGAACCATTGGGCAAATGTATCTAGCGCATACGAAAACCAGTAAACGACATATCTTTGCCAAACTGATCCATTGGCCAAGTCTGCCGTCGTGTAAGAATTGTGGGCCGTCTGGGCACATCCGGACAGCACAGCAACAAGTGCCAATAAGGCAATCAGGAGGAACCATTTTCCCCGTTGAGTCTTCAAACGCGACACTTCATAACCCCTTTCTTAACCAATCCATTCCAACGTAAATCATACCATATCCTGTAGGACAAAGATACTGACTATCGGCGTGAAGACTTGAGCAGCGAGGCTTTGCGTAGAACGTGCAGCACGCTTTTCTCCAGCTCTTGATACGACTTAGTAACTGCACCCTTACGAACGATAAAAATCAGATCAATCTGCTCCACCAATTCATGCTCATGATGGCGCACAATTTCCTTAACGATTCTGCGCATCCGGTTGCGAACTACTGCATTGCCGATCTTCTTGCTGGCCGAAATTCCGACGCGGAACTGCTCTACCTCTCTGCGGCGGAACCAGTACACCACAAACTGATGGTTGGCAAAAGATTTGCCATGGCGGTATACGCGCCCAAAGTCCGCCCGGTTTCGTAGACGCAATTTTTTTTGCACGGCGCTTCTCCTTGCTCATCTCTTTTACACATGTCGGTAAGCTAACCTTTACCTTTTATATAGTAAGAAGTATGGACAACATTCCAACATGGTAATCTCGCTTATTTTATATCCGTTTTCAAAAGCTTCATCTAATATAGGACAGGATGCTGGGCTTCTCCCTCTTCTTTCACTACATTTTTACAACAAAAGAAGAAGGGATCGCATCCCTGAATACCTCAATTATGAAAAAAAAGACCACCGTAGTGGTCTTTATGCACGCATTACGCACTCAATACTTTTCTACCTTTTTGGCGACGAGCTGCCAAAACTTTACGGCCATTCTTCGTGCTCATTCTTTTACGGAAGCCGTGAACTTTTTTACGTTTGCTGACATTCGGTCTGAAAGTCGGTCTCATTGTGCTGCACCTCCTTACAAGGAATACGTTTTATATGGAATATACCTAACATAGCAATCTCCACAAAAAACACCTTTGTACATTTAACCACAAATAGCGGTCAAAGTCAATGTACTTATAAACCCTCTTCCTCTTTTTCCCCTTCAGGAAGCCTCCTCCTCTTTACCCCGCTGACTCACTTCACTCTTTTATTCCCTTATTTCATAAAATTCCTTTCGTCTTTCCTCCATTATCAGCATTCTATTTGTAGTTTTCACTCCTCCAAAACTGTCCTTTTTACATTTATTCATTCTGTAACTTGAATCCATCCTATTTTCAGATCGACGTTATCAGGTTCGTTCAAAAATATTGTCGGAAACGTTACCGGAAATTTTCAACAGAAAAATAAGCCTCTGTGACCAAAAGGCAACAGCAATTATACACAGATTCACAAAAAGAACTGAATTGTGATTTAAATGGTCATAACCTGTGCATAACATTTTAGAGCGAAAAAGAGTTATTGTCGAAAACTGAACAAATTATAAACAATATCTTGTGTTGTGAATAAAAATTGTACACAACAGATTGAATTTGTGGATAAATAACCACGAGTCATTGAAATACAAGGCTTCTTTTGCTATGATGATATTACTTTTGAATGTGAATATGTTGTTTTACCCTCCATATTATCAACACCCTGTGGATAAAGTTGTGAACAAGTTCAATTTATCCATCTTTTTATTTTTGTGCGGATTCGGGATTCTGGGGATATATTCTACATTTTTCATTTGATTTCGACATATTGCAGTCCCGTTTTGGCCTGCGGGATCAAGAGAACGGATCGTGCCGCACATTCCCTCCTGAGAAATATCGCCTTTCTTCTGCTGGTCAGCAGCGGAATTTCCATTAGCTATTTTTCAGGGTCATTTTGTGCTGCGTTCTCTCACCACACTGCCGCATGTTTTAGGCGGCGGTATGTCTTTTTATGGCCTTCAACAACATTTTTGTGATTTTAGGCGTTTTGCCGAAGCGCCGAGAGCAGCTCTCTGCAGCTTAATTCGGTAAAATGTCAGGATTTAAAAGGAGTGACGTCT